>JAXMCA010000006.1:0-2171 GCA_046349595.1 Planctomycetota bacterium | reverse complement strand
CCAATGCCGACACGCTGTACACGATCGCCTGGGTCGACGTCTCGAAGGAGCCGTGGATCCTCAGCATCCCGGACATGGGCGACCGCTACTACCTGTTCCCGATGCTCGACGGCTGGACCAACGTCTTCCAGGATCCCGGCAAGCGCACCACCGGTGGCGGCGCACAGAAGTACGCCATCGTCGGTCCGGGCTGGCAGGGCACGCTGCCCGACGGCGTGCAGCGCTACGACTCGCCGACCGGGATCGTCTGGATCCTCGGCCGCATCTACTGCACCGGCACGCCCGAGGATTACGCCGCCGTGCACAAGCTGCAGGACCAGGTCTCGGTCGTGCCGTTGTCGCAGTTCGGCAAGCCGTACACGCCGCCGGCGGGCAAGGTGGACCCGAAGATCGACACGAAGACGGCCGTGCGCGAGCAGGTGAACGCGTTCGACGGGATCACGTACTTCAAGCTGCTCGCGCAGCTGATGAAGAACAATCCGCCCGCCGCCGCGGACGCACCGATGGTCGAGACGCTCGCGAAGCTCGGCATCGTGCCGGGCAAGGACTTCGATCCGTCGAAGCTCGAGCCCGCGGTGAAGGCCGGGATCCAGGCCGCGCCGAAGCCCGCGCAGGACTCGATCATGCGCTGGCTGAAGGAGGGCCTCGTCACCGGCGACATGAAGCTGCAGGACGGATGGCTCTTCTCGACGAAGATGGGCCTCTACGGAACGGCCTACCGGCAGCGCGCGCTGGTCACCGCGATCGGCCTCGGCGCGAACCGTCCGCAGGATGCGATCTACCCGATGTCGGACGGCCCCGACGTCCTGCAGAGCTACGACGGCGCGAAGAAGTACGTGATGCACTTCCCGAAGGGGGAGCTGCCGCCGGTGAAGGGCTTCTGGTCGCTGACGATGTACGATCCCGCCTACTTCTTCGTCGCGAACCCGCTGAACCGCTACTCGATCAGCGAGCGCAACGACCTGAAGACGAACCCGGACGGCTCGGTCGACCTCCTCATCCAGCACGCCTCGCCGGGGAAGGACCTCGAGTCGAACTGGCTGCCCGCGCCGGCCGGCAAGTTCATCCTGATGCTGCGCATGTACTGGCCGCAGGAGACGCCGCCGTCGATCCTCGACGGCAGCTGGAAGATCCCGCGCGTCAGCGCGGTGGACTGAACGAGCACTTCCCGGAGCGCGTCCCGACGGGCGCGCTCCGGGTGCTCCCGCTCCACGAAGCGGGAAGCGCCCCGGCTGCGGCAATCTCGCGCCGGGTCGGGCCGTATGCCAAAACACGCCGACATGGCGAAGACGGCAAAGACGGCCAAGCCCCGGGCGCTGCGCGCGGCGCCGACCCCGGTTTCCGCCCGCAAGGCCGCCTCCGCGGCGCGCCTCGCGGGTCGCCGCGCCGAGGTCGAGCGCACGACGAAGGAGACCAGCATCCGCGTCGCGATCGCGATCGACGGCACCGGTACCGCGCAGGTCGCGACCGGCGTCCCGTTCCTCGACCACATGCTCGACCTGTTCGCGAAGCACGGCCTGTTCGACCTCGTGGTCGAGGCGAACGGCGATCTCGAGATCGACCAGCACCACACCGTCGAGGACGTCGGCTTGACGCTCGGGCAGGCGATGCGCGACGCGCTCGGCGACAAGAAGGGCATCCGCCGCTTCGGCAACCAGACCGTGCCGCTCGACGAGGCGCTGGTGTCGATCGTGGTCGATCTCTCCGGCCGGCCGTACCTCGTCTACGAGCTCGATCCCGGCCGCGAGCGCGTCGGCGACTTCGACACCAGCCTGATCCACGACTTCCTGCTCGCGTTCGTCAACGAGCTGAAGCTGAACCTGCACGTCGACTGCATCCGCGGCCGCAACGCGCACCACATGATCGAGGCCGCGTTCAAGGGCCTCGGCCGCGCGCTCGACCAGGCGACGCAGCTCGACCCGCGCATCACCGGCGTCATGTCGACCAAGGGCGTTCTTTGAGCGCGACCGTCGTACAGGGAGCGCCGTGATGAGCGCGATCGTCGTACAGGGAGCGCCGTGATGATCGCCATCGTCGACTACGGCGTCGGCAACCTGCGCAGCTGCGCGAAGGGACTCGAGCGCGCAGCCGCCGACGCGGGTCTGTCGGTCGACGTGCGCGTCAGCACGTCCGCCGCGGAGATCGAGCGCGCGGACGCGGTCGTCCTGCCC
>JAXMCA010000005.1:0-3656 GCA_046349595.1 Planctomycetota bacterium | reverse complement strand
GGGCACCAATACAACCAGGTCACGCTCGCCAACGGCCGCGTGCTGATGACGGGCGGCATCAACGTGCCGAGCCTGCTCGGCGCCACCTCGGCGGCCCCGATCGGCAACGCCGAGTACTACAACCCGACGAACAACACCTGGACGGCCGTGAACATGCCGAACGCGCGTGCCCTGCACAGTGCCACCCTGCTCAACGACGGCCGCGTCGCCGTGTGCGGAGGTGCCCAAGGCACGCTGCTGGCGCCGATTTCGATCGCCAATGTCGACCTGTTCAACCCCGCAACCAACACCTGGACCGCGGCCGCGCCGCTTTCCGAGCCGCGCGCCAGCCAGCCCTCGGCGTTGCTGCCCGACGGCACGCTGGTGCTGTTCGGCGGCCAGGGTGCGTCGACGACGTCGGCGACGATCGACACGATCCGCTTCTGAGGAAGTTGACGGCGGCCTTCGCGGGCGCCCCGCGCACCGTCAGGCCGGCGCCGCTTCCTTGACGACGCCGTTGCGCAGCACGCCGAGACCTTCGATCTCGACCTCCATGACGTCGCCCGGCACGACGGGGCCGACGCCTTCGGGGGTGCCCATCGCAATCAGGTCGCCGGGGCGCAACGTCGTGCAGCGCGCCATCGCCGCGAGCGCCGCCGCGATCGGGAACACCATGTCGCGCGTGCGCGCCTGCTGCCGCACGGTGCCGTTGACGCGCATCGTGACGGCGAGGTCGCCGGCGTCGAGCGCGTCGGCCGGCACGACGAACGGACCGACCGGACAGAAGGTGTCGAGCGCCTTGCTGCGCAGCCACGGGTACTTCTGCTCGCGGTCCTGCCCCTGGAGCTTGCGGGCGGTGACGTCGTTGAGCGGCGTGTAGCCGGCAACCAGCGCGGTCGCCTCGTCCGGTGCGATGTTCCTGCGGCCGCGATGACCGTAAGCGTCCGAGCTGACAGCGCGCACACGATGGACGCCGCCGCGACCGCCGGCATGTTGGCGGCATGCGACGCAACACCCTGTGTGAGCGCCCGACACGGCGCGAGGACTTGGCTGGCTGGTATGCGGCGATGCTCGAGCGCCAAGCGGAGAGCGGCATGAGCGTGACCGACTTTGCGGCGAGCACGGGAGTGTCGGCGTGGACCCTGTATCAGTGGCGGCGTCGGCTGGCGGGAAGCGATGGCGAGCGAAACGACTCGCCGCGCCTGGTGGAGGTGGCAGTCCTTCCATCCGCGGCGGCGGCATCGGCGGCGGCCAGCCTCAGTGTCGAGCTGCGTTCGGGGCACCGTCTCGAGGTGCGGGCCGGATTCGACGGCAACGAGCTGAGGCGCCTGATCGGGGTGCTGGAGTCGTGCTGACGTTCGGCGGTCGCCGCATCTACGTCGCCGCTGGCGCGACGGACATGAGGAAGTCGTTCAACGGGCTCGCCGGCGTCGTGCGCGACCACCTGGACGCGGACCCGATGTCGCGCCACCTGTTCCTGTTCTGCAATCGCGACCGCAACCGGCTCAAGGTGCTCGTCGCCGACGAGTCGGGCATGTGGGTATTGGGCAAGCGACTCGACCGCGGCACGTTCGCATGGCCGGAGATCCGCGATGGCGTCGTGCGCATCGAGTATCGCGAAGAGCAGCTCGCGCTGTTGCTCAGCGGCATCGACGTCGACGAGCTGCGACCGCGACGATGGCGTCGCAGAGGTTCTGCTGCGAGTTGAAGTTCTGCCATGGGTATGGCGTTGGGTTGTGCGTGACGGACCGCGCATTGCGAGCAGAGGTCGAAGGGCTCCGGCGCGAGCTTGCGAATTCCCGCAGCATCATCGCCGGACGCGATGCACTGCTCGCCGATCGTGACGCGCGGATCGCGCAGCTCGCCGCCGATGTCGCAACGCTGCAGAAGGCCGTCGTCACCTTGATGGCGCAGCGTCGCGGCGGCGGGTTGCACGTGCCGAAGGGCCAGGGCCTGCTGTTCGGTGATGGCATGCCGAAGGACTCGGCAGCCGAGGTGCCGAGCGCCGAGCCGGGGCCCGCGGCGAGCGAAGACGACAGCGACGACGCCGACGAGGACGACAGTCCGCCGCGTCAATCGCGCGCGAAGGGCTCGAAGCGCACGCCCGGCAAGATCGACACCACCGGTCTTCCGCGCACGCGCGAAGAGCACGACCTGCCCGAGGACCAGCGCATCGACCCGGTCTCGGGCAAGCCGCTCGTTCCGATCGGCGAGAAGGTGTCGGAGGAGTTGGACTACCAGCGCGGCCAGCTCCGGGTGAAGGAACACGTTCAGATCCTGTATGGCTTGCCGCCCGAAGAGACTGCGCACCGCGAGATGGCGCCCAAGGCGGCGTCGTTGCCGCCGAAGCCGTTCGACAACTGCATCGCCAGTGCCTCGCTGCTCGCATGGATCCTGGTGCAGAAGTTCTGCAACCACCTGCCGCTCTACCGGCAGCAGCGCATCTTCGAGCGCGACGGCCTGCGGCTGTCCCGCAAGACGCAGTGCGACTGGTCGCTCGCTTCCGCCGGGCTGCTCGAGCCGATCGTCGAATGCCTGATGCGGAGGATCCGCGCGGGGCCGGTGCTGCAACTCGACGACACGCCCGTGAAGTGCCAGGGCGGTCGCGGCGAGCCCCACTTCCAGGCGCGCCTGTGGGTGTTCGTCAATCCAGAGGTGAGCGGCGCCGTGTACCGGTTCACGCCGGGACGCGACAGCGCGTCGCTCGCCAACCTGCTCGGCAACTTCGAAGGCTGGCTCATCGGCGACGGCTACGGCGGCAACCGCGCCGCCGCGAAGAAGGTCGTCGCTGCCGAGCTGAGCCCGGACATCCGCATCGGCGGCTGCTGGGCGCACGTCACTCGCAAGTTCCGCGATGCAGCAACGGAAGCGAAGGGCACGTCGAAGCTCTTCCGCACCTTGATCCAGCAGCTCTACGAGATCGAGCACGAGGCCGACGCGGCGCGCCTCTCATGCGACGCGCGCACTGAGCTCCGGCAACGGCGCTCGACACCGATCGTGCTCACGATCTTCCAGCACGCATGGCGGCTCGGCGGCCAGTTCAGCGACGCGGGCGCAATGGCAAAGGCCATCGGCTATGTCAGGAACCAGCACCGGGAACTGTGCCGATTCCTCGATGACGGCCGCATCCCGCTCGACAACAACGCCTGCGAGCGCGCCATCCGACCGATCGCCATCGGCCGCAGGAACTGGCTGTTCGCCGGCAGCATGCGCGGCGGGCGCGCCGCGGCTTCGGTGTTCTCGCTCGTCGAATCGTGCCGTCTGGTCGGTGTCGATCCGGTCGACTACCTGGCGGACGTGCTCGTCAGGGTCGGCTCGCACCCGGCCAGCAGGATCGAAGACCTCGTGCCCCAGAACTGGGTGCGCCTGTTCGGCAAGATGCCGGCGGCCGAAGCGGTCTCCGCGTAGCTCGCAACCGGCGAGCTGCCGTCACGACGACAAGGGCCGCGCTTATCCCGTCGGACGCTTACCGATGACCGGGATCGGCGAACCCGAGCACCAGCCCGAGTTCGGCTTCGTGGTCGACGCGCGTGTCGAGCCAGTGCGGGATGACGACGTCACCGCCGTGCGGCAGCAGCGTGTCCGGCAGCTTGGCGAAGAAGATCGGCTCCTTGGGTGCCTCGGCGCCGAACTCGCGCGCGTGGGCGACGAAGTTCTTGGCCAGGCACAGGATCTTG
>JAXMCA010000004.1:0-62905 GCA_046349595.1 Planctomycetota bacterium | reverse complement strand
GGGAGCAGTAGATGCCAGCAGGACCGACAGCGCGGCCGAGTGCCTCGGGGTGCGGTGAGCGAAGCGAGCCGCACCCCTTCGGTTGCGGCAGGAGGCCGCGCTGTGGGCCCGAGAAGAAATCCATGATACGGGCTCTCAGATGCTTGCTGGTGGCCGCATGCGCGGCCACGCAGAGCTCGAGAGACCGATTGTCTCTCCAGCTCTGACGGCGCGGTGCGCCATCAGCCGCTCTGCACCTGCCCACCACAGATGCTGAAGGCCTGAGCGGTGATGCCGCCCGCCTCCCTGCTGGCGAGATAGACCACGAACCCGCCGATCTCCGCGGGTTCGAGGATGCGTCCGAGGGGCACCGCCGACAGCGCGGTGTGCCGCGCTTCCTCGTAGCTCACCTCCATCGCCTCCGCCATCAGGCGCATGCCGGCGTGCGCCATGCCGGTCTCGACCCAGCCGGGGCAGATCGCGTTCACGGTGATGCGTCGCGACGCGACCTCGAGCGCGAGCGCTTTGGTGAAGCCGATCACGCCGTGCTTGCTCGCGCAGTAGGCGGTGTAGCCCGGCACGCCGAACTTGCCGAGCACCGAGGAGATGTTCACGACGCGACCACCCTCCGGCATGAAGCGCAGGGCTTCGCGTGCGCAGTAGAAGACGCCGTCGAGATTGGTGCGCAGGATCTCGTGCCAGCGGTCGGCGCCCTCCGTCGAGCAGGCATTGGGACCACCGACGCCGGCGTTGTTGACGAGGACGTCGATGCGGCCGTCGAAGGATCGGGCCAGCACCTCGGTGGCGTCGAGGACGCTGCGTGCATCGGCCACGTCCATGCATTGCCAATGGGCCCTGCGACCGGTCTGGGCCGCGATCACCGCCACCGTCTCGCGCAGCGCATCCTCCCGACGACCCGTGACGGCCACCTCGGCACCGGCCTTCGCCATCTCGAGGGCGATACCGCGCCCGATGCCCGAGCCGCCTCCGGTGACCACTGCATTCCTGCCGCTGAGATCGAACATGGTTGCGCATTTCATGCCATGGAGAGGACGGCGGCGCACAGCTTCTCGATGCCGATCGAGACGTCGGCGACGCGCGCGTCGTACATGTAGGCCGGCGTCGAGACGATGCGGTTGGTCTCGTCGACGGCAATGCCGGTGACCTTGGTGTCGACGTGCTCCGCGCCCATCGCCCGCAGGGCCGCCGCGGTGCCGGCGTCGTCGCCGATGGTCAGCCTGGGGTGCACATCGCTGCCGCGGAACACGGCGGCGCACAGCGCGGGAGAGATGCAGATCACGCCGATCGGCTTGCCCGCCTCGTGCATGGCACGCATCAGACGCGCGACCTCGGGATGCACCGTCGCGTCGGCGCCCTCCCGCGCGAAGCTGCAGAGGTTCTTCGCGGCGCCGTAGCCACCCGGCAGGATCAGGGCATCGATCTGGTCGGGCTCGACCCCCTTCACGTCGCGGATCTTCCCGCGGGCGATGCGTGCCGCCTCGCGGAGCACGTTGCGCGTCTCGCCGACGGCCGGCTTCTTCTGCGCATGATCCACGACTTCCGCCTGGGCGACGTCGGGCGCCATGCAGACGGCCGTGGCCCCGGCGCGATCGAGATGGAGCAGGGTGAGCACGGACTCGTGGATCTCCGATCCGTCGAGGAACCCGCACCCGGAGAGAAGGACACCGACTCGCTTGCTCATGGAAACCTCTCGCAGGAGCGACGATCTTAGCCCTGGTGACCTCCGCGGTTCTGCAACGACTCCTCATCGCGCTCACGTCTTCGATCGCACTCCTGTCGTGTCGCGGCACGTCGCTCGGCTGGGACGGCAGCGAGAGCGCTCGCGCCGAGCACGAGCGTCACCTCGACACCTACAAGCGCGAGCATCAGGCCGCGCTCGGTTCGAGGATCGTCGCGGAGCTCAGCGAGCCCGAGTTGCTGAAGCGCCTCGACCAGGAGAGGGTGCTCTGGCTCGGCGACCGTCACACCGACATCGCGCTGCACGGCATGCAGCGCGATCTGCTCGCGGAGCTGCGCAGACGCGGCCGTCATCTGGTGCTGGCACTCGAAGCGGTCGGCTGCGAAGACGACGGCGAAGTCGCGCGCTACCTCGCGGGGACCATCGACCAGCCCGAACTGCGCCTCAGGATCCGGGGTCGATGGCCCGAGTCCTGGCTCGACTCGTCCGACGTCGACCACTCCGCGTACCGCGCGCTGCTCGCCGACGCGCGGACGGCCGGAGATCCGGTGTTCGGGATCGAACCCGCACCGCGGCTGCCGCTGCGCGAGCGTGACGCCGCGATCGGTGCCAGGGTGCGCGATCTGATCGCGACGCATCCCGATCGGCTGGTGGTCGTCCTGGTCGGTCAGGCACACCTCGGCGGGGAGGACCACGCCGTCGCGCACAGCGGATCCCGCGGCATCCTGCTGGTGCCGGATCCCGGCGACACCCTGCAGCGCAGTGCGGCTGGACGGCCTCGTCGCCCTGTCGCGGCCTTCCTGCAGAGCGACACCGGCGTGCTGTTCCCCGCGACCGCCGTGCCCTGACCGCTGGATCAGGGTCCGATCGCGAAGCTGATCGCCTGGCTCAGAGTGATGCAGGACTGCAGGCCGTCGAAACCGAAGCCCTGCGCGGAGAAGGTCGAGAACAACAGCGCACGCGAGTTCGGGATGGTGAGCGCCATCACCGCGTTGGCGGGGTCGGTGACCATCACGTATTCGGTCGTGAACGGCGCGGGGTAGAGGCCGCAGGGTCCGGGCACGCAGGTGAACGGCGCCGTGAAGGGGATCGAGTTACCACTCTGGTAGCCGATCAGGATCCCGGCCAGCGAGAGCGGCGCCGGCGTGATCGACCAGGTCATGGTGAAGGTCTGCGTGAGTCGCGGCTGACCGGTGTAGCCGAGCGCGGCGAAGCCCGGGCAACCGGTGTTGCCGACGGTGACGACCTGCGCGACGGCGGGCCGGATCATGACGAGCAGAACGAGGACGGTCGTGGCGCGAAGGAGGCGGCGCATGCGCGCGATCATCGCCGATCGACCCTCGCCGTCCATCAGTCGTGATCGCCGCGGCGGCCGCGCTTGATCTCGCCGCGCCGCTTCTTCTCCTCGACCCGACGGAGCTGGCTGCCACGCGTCGGCTTGGTCTTCCTGCGGACCTTGGGCTTCGCGATCGCGGTGCGCAGCAGGTTCTCCATCCTCGCGAGAGCGAGCTCGATGTTGCGATGACGTGAGCGCGTCTCCTCGCAGACCACGAGGACGCGACCCTCGGCGTCCATGCGGTTGGCGAGCTTGCTGCGCATGCGCGCGACCGCCTCCTCGCCCAGACCCGGCAGCGCCTTGGCCAGATCGCAGCGCAGGTCGACCTTGGTCTCCGTCTTGTTGACGTGCTGGCCGCCGGGGCCGCTCGAGCGCGCGAAGCGCAGATCGAGGCACGCCGCCGGGACGAGCCGTCCTTCGCCGAGATCGAGGTCACGCAGCATGGTCGTCCTCCAGCCAGTCGCAGAGCGGGCGACGTCCTTCGCGGTGCGCGCCGGCGAGACGGACGGCGCCATCGACGGCGGGCGGCGCCTCGGCGGGAACGCAACCGAAACCTCGCGCGCGCAAGGCGGCACAGAGCGCCTCACGGAGTTCGACGCAGTGCGTGAGTGCACCGCCACCGAGGTTCAACGAGCAGGATGCCTGCGGAATCGAGGCGCGTTTCGTGGCGGCCACGGCGCGATCCGCGAGCCGCCCCGCCTCGTCGGCGATCACCGCGGCGGCAACCCCGTCACCACGCGACGCGGATTCGGCGACCAGGGGCAGTCGCTGCGCGAGTTCGCCGGCGGGGAGATCGCGCAGCACGCGACCGAGTTCACGTGCCCGCGACGCGCCGAAGGAAGCAGCCAGAACCGAGGAGAGCTGCGTCGGTCCGATCACCGAGTCGTCGCTCTCGAGGGCGGCGCGCGCCGCGGCGAGCACGATCGACGCCGCCCCACCGCGGTCGTCGAGCAGAAGACCCCGACCGCCAGCGCGATGGAGCGAACCGTCGGGCGCACGCGCGACGGCGAAGGAACCGGTACCCGCCCAGATCGCGACCCCCTCGCCGCGAGCGAGGCAGGTCGCGGCTGCGACCTCGACGTCGCCGACGACGGCGAAGCGGATCCCGCTCCGGAAGGTCACCGCGACGGCGTCACGGATCGCCCGGCGCACGCGCGGCAATCCGGCGCCCGCGAGTCCGGCGACGACCGAAACGACGGGCATTCCGCTCGCGGCCGAGGCTTCCTCGACGATCGCACGCAAGGCCAGCGCGACGGCGCTCGGTTCCATCGCCGCAGCCTGGATCGCCGCGGCGACGCCCTGCGCGCGCTCCACGCCGGTCGCATCGCGGGCGGACCACGCCGCCTTGCTCCCGCCGGCGTCGATGCCGAGATCGAGGGTCATCGGCATCGCTCGTAGCGCCGCGCTCACACAGCGCAAGCACGGATCGCGGGGGACTCCCCCCGCTCGATCACTTCTTGGCGGCGGCGGCGCCGGCCTCGAGATCCTTCATGAAGTCGACCGGGGCCTTCCAGCCACCGATCTTGTGGAGCACGTTGCCGTCGGCATCGAACACGCCCATCGCCGGGATGCCCTTCGCCTCGAGCTTCTCCTTCATCAACATGTCGTATTCGCCCGCGCGAGCCTGCTCCTGGATGATCTTCACCGGCACGAAGTGCTCGTTCATGTACTGGGCCACCTCCGCGTCGGGGTAGGTGTAGTAGTCCATGCGGTAGCACCACACGCACCAGAAGGCCATCACGTCGACGAACATCGGCTTGTTGGCCTTCTTCGCCAGCTCCTGCGCCTCGGCGAAGCTGACGTAGTGCCAGTCGATCGGCTTGGAGGCGATCTTCCGGGTGGTGTCGAGCTCACGCGCCTTCACGAAGCCCTCGCGTTCGGCGTCGAAGCGTTCGGTCCAGATCTTCTCGGCGCGTTCGCGCTGACCCGCCTCGTCCTTGGCGAGCGGGCCGTCGGCCTTCTTCTCGCTGACCTCGACCTTGTTGCCCTTGAGCTTGATGCCGACCAGCATCCCGTCCTCGAAGCAGTGCTCGTCCATCGCCATCATCGCGTAGGCCTGCTTGGGGCGGCCGTCGGCTCCTGCGATGGTCCAGAGGTCCCCGGCGGAACCGGGCGTGCCGTCGAGGTCGTCGTCGACGATCGCGATCTTGCGCTCCGCGTCACCGAGCTTGAACGAGGCCTCGAGATAGCCGGGGAAGCTCACGCTCACCTGCGTGCGATCCCCCATCTTCATGAACACCGCCTTGGCCGCGATCGGCGTGGTGCCGGGGTTGACCTCGATGTCGAGCGGCTTCGACTGCGACATCGACGAAGCGCCACGCGTCTGCGTGGTCACCTCCATGGCGATGCACTCGCCGTCGTCGAACTTGCCGTTCAGGTTGAGATCGATGCAGAGCTGATCGATCGCGTCCTTGCTCGCATCGGTTCCGCCGACCGCGACCGCGACGTCCTTCTTCCCGATCTTGAAGGTGCCGCACACGGCGTTGTGCAGATTCGCGGGGAGTGTGACGCCTGCGGGAACGGTCGCCGACAGCGACACGGAGCGCGACACGGGCGAAATCGGCGCCTTGGCCGCAGCGAGCTTGAAGCTCGCCTCGACGACCTGCGCATCCTGGGCGAATGCGCCCGCGGCGACAGCGGCGGCGAGCACTGCGGACAGGACAGGGGAGAAGGACATGGGGCCTCTGGGTTTCGGGACGGTGGATGGAACGCGCGGCTGCTCCGCGCGCGAAGGCGACGAGGATAGGACCGCGCCGGATCGAGTCGATGGCCTGGGCACAGCGTGACTGCCACCCGCCGAGCTTTGGCAAGCTCGATACAGGTGTCCTGCTTCACAGCCAGGGGCAACACGACCGGGACGCACCGCCCCACCGACCCCTGGGCGTGCGGGAGCGGGCGGGATTCCCATCGCCGCTCCCGTCCCCCCGATCCCGGGTCGGACGCTCGACCGACCTCAGTCCATCCGCCAGGTCTGCAGCACGCGCATGTAGTTGGCGCGCTCGTAGGCCTTCGGATCCGGGGCGCGGGACAGGTTCATGCTCCCGCGCATCTGGGCGATCGACTGGTAGCCACGCTCCTGCATCCAGGCGGTCATCAGCTCACGGGTCTGCCGCAGACGCTGTGCGCCCTCTTCGAGCAACAGCGACACCATCTGCACGGTGTCGGCGCCGCACAGGATGGCCTTGATCGCATCCTTGGCGGAGTGCACGCCGCCGGTGACCGCGAGCGAGCACTTCACGCTGCCGCTGAGGATCGCGAGCCAGCGCAGGCGCAGCAGCAGTTCGCTCGGCTTGGAGAGCTCCAGGTGCGTGCGCACCTCGAGTTCGTCGGCGTCGATGTCCGTCTCGAAGAAGCGGTTGAACAGAACGAGGCCGTCGGCGCCGGCGTCGCACAGGCGGTGCGCGAAGTGCGCCAGTGAGGTGTAGAAGGGTGAGAGCTTCACGGCGACGGGGATCGCCACGGTGCGCTTCACATCCTGCACCATCTCGACGGCCAGCTCCTCGATCTCCTCGGCGCTCTCCGCGGGGTCGGTCGAAACCGAGTACAGGTTGAGCTCGATCGCGTGGGCGCCGGCCCGCTCGAACTCGCGCGCGTAGCGCAGCCAGCCGCCGAGCGTGTAGCCGTTGAGCGAGGCGATGACGGGCACCTGCACCGCTTCCCGCACCCTTCGCAGGTGGTCGAGGTACTCCTCCGGACCGAACACGCACTCGCTCGGATCCGGCAGGTAGGTGCTCGCCTCGGCGAAGGAGTGCGCGTGCAGTTCGGACGCGTGATGGTGCGCGAGCGCCTCGGCGTCGAGCTGCTCCTCGAACAACGAACGAAGCACGATCGCCGCGGCGCCGCACTCCTCGAGCCAGCGCGCGCGGCCGACCGAGTCGGACAGAGGCGAAGCGCCGGCCACGAAGGGATGCGGCAGGTCCAGACCGAGATAGCGGGTGGTGAGATCCATCGCTCAGTCCTTCTTCTCCGTCGTCACGGGTGCACTGGCGCCCTGCGGTGCCGCATCCGGGAAGCGCAGCTTCGCGATGTGTTCGTACATCGCCACGCGCCGCGTGGCTGCACCCTGCGCCTTCTTGGCGTACTCGCGGAAGGCCTGCGGATCGATGCGCTCGACCATGCGGAAGCGCGCCTCGTTGCGCATGTACTCGGTGACCGGGACGCTGCCGCCCGGGGCATCGATGACCAAGGGCGGCTCACCGCGATCCGCACTGCGCGGGTCGTAGCGGTAGAGCGGCCAGACACCGCTCTGCACCGCGCGACGCTGCTGGTCGGCGCCGAAGGCGAGATCGAAGCCGTGCGCGATGCACGGGCTGTAGGCGATGATCAGCGACGGCCCCGGATAGGCCTCGGCCTCGCGGAACACGCGCACGGTGTGCGCGTCCTTGGCGCCCCACGCGACGCTCGCCACGTAGACGTGCCCGTAGTGCAGCGCCATCAGGCCGAGGTCCTTCTTGTCGACCGGCTTGCCCGAGCTCGCGAACTTCGCCGCCGCACC
The DNA here is from genome assembly GCA_046349595.1 of Planctomycetota bacterium. Taxonomy (GTDB): domain Bacteria; phylum Planctomycetota; class UBA1135; order UBA1135; family UBA2386; genus JACRLW01. The sequence continues at coordinate 55,396 of JAXMCA010000004.1, read as the reverse complement.
GATCGGAGTCGCCTTCGACGCCTGCCCACCGGTGTTCGAGTAGACCTCGGTGTCGAGCACCAGCACGTTGATGTCGTGCTCCATCGAGAGCACGTGATCGAGGCCGCCGTAGCCGATGTCGAAGGCCCAGCCGTCGCCACCCACCAGCCAGACGCTCTTGCGCACCAGCCAGTCGGCGAGCGGCTCGAGCTGCCGCGCCGCGGGGTCGTCGATGCCGCGCAGACGTTGGCGCAGCAGCGCGACCTGCTCGCGTCGCGCCGCGATCGCCGCGTCGTCGCCCGCACAGGGGACGAGCAGGGCCGCGGCGAGTCCGTCGCCGAGGCGCGCACCGAGGCGCGTGACCAGCGCCCGCGCGCGTTCGGTGAGCGCGTCGACACCGAGACGGATGCCGAGCCCGAACTCCGCGTTGTCCTCGAACAGGGAGTTGGCCCAGGCCGGACCGCGGCCGTGGTCGTCCTTCGCCCAGGGCGTGGTCGGCAGGTTGCCGCCGTAGATCGACGAGCAGCCGGTGGCGTTGGCGACCAGCAGGCGATCGCCGAAGAGCTGCGACAGCAGCTTGAGGTACGGCGTCTCGCCGCAACCTGCGCAGGCGCCGGAGAACTCGAACAGCGGACGCAGGAGCTGGCTGCCGCGCACGTCGAGCTTCTCGATGCGACCGCGGTCGACGTCGGGGATCGACTCGAAGAAGCGGAAGTTGTCGCGTTCGACGTCGCGAACGCTCGGCGCCGGCGTCATGTCGATCGCCTTGTGGCGCGGGTTGCCCTTGTCCTTCGCCGGGCACACCTGCACGCACAGCGAGCAGCCGGTGCAGTCTTCGGGTGCGACCTGGATCGTGTACTGCGCGCCCGCGCCGAACTCCTCGCCGCGCCAGGCCGTGCTGCGGAAGGTCGACGGCGCACCGCCGAGGTCGGCGGGCTCGTAGACCTTGGCGCGGATCGCGGCGTGCGGGCAGACCATCGTGCACTTGTTGCACTGGATGCAGATCGACGGATCCCAGATCGGCACGTCGGTCGCGATCGCACGCTTCTCCCAGCGCGCGGTGTCGGTCGGCCAGGTGCCGTCGACGGGGAATGCGCTGACCGGCAGCAGGTCGCCCTTGCCCGCCATCAGCACACCGGTCACGCGCTGCACGAAGTCGGGTGCCCCCTCGGCGAGCAGCGGGCGACGGGCGTGCTTCGACGAGACCGCGGTGGGCACGTCGAGCCGATGCAGGTGATCGAGGGCGTTGTCGACGACCGCCTGGTTGCGCTCGACGACCACATCGCCCTTCTTGCCGTAGCTCTTCTCGATCGAGTGCTTGATGCAGGCGATCGCCTCCTCGCGCGGCAGCACGCCGGCCAGTGCGAAGAAGCAGGTCTGCATGATCGTGTTGATGCGGCCACCGAGCCCGGCGTCGCGGGCCACCGCGTTGGCGTCGATGACCCACACGGTGAGTCGCTTCTGCACGATCTGCTCCTGCACCTCGCGCGGCAGCTCGTCCCACACGCGGTCCTTCTGGAAGGGTGCGTTGAGCAGGAGCGTCGCATCGGGTGCGGCGAGATCGAGCACGTCGTAGCGGTCGAGGAATCCGAACTGGTGGCAGGCGAGGAAGCTCGCCTGCTCGATCAGGTACGGCGCCTCGATAGGGCGCGGGCCGAAGCGCAGGTGCGAGACGGTGATCGCCCCCGACTTCTTGCTGTCGTAGACGAAGTAGCCCTGCGCGAAGTTCGCGGTCTCCTCGCCGAGGATCTTGATCGAGTTCTTGTTGGCGCCGACGGTGCCGTCGGCACCGAGCCCGAAGAACACCGCCTCGACCATGCCGTCCTTCGGCAGACGGAACTCACGATCGAAGGGCAGCGAGAGGTGCGTGACGTCGTCGGTGATGCCGACCGTGAAGGTCTCGCGCGGCGCCTTCGCCGCCAGTTCGTCGAAGACCGCCTTGCACATCGCGGGCGTGAACTCCTTCGAGGAGAGCCCGTAGCGCCCGCCGATCACGCGCGGCGGGGTCTTGGCGCGAGCACGTCCCGCGACCTCCGCATTGCGCAGCGCGGCGATCACGTCGAGGCACAGCGGTTCGGCCGGCGCACCGGGTTCCTTGGTGCGGTCGAGCACTGCGATGCTGCGCACGCTCTGCGGCAACGCGGCGAGGAAGACCTCGGCGGCGAAGGGACGGTAGAGCCGCACCTGCAGCACGCCGACCTTCTCGCCCTGCTTGCGGAGGTGGCGCGCGGTCGCGCGCAGCGTCTCGGATGCCGAGCCGATGACGACCACGACACGCTCGGCCTGCGGATCACCGTCGTACTCGAAGAGTCGATACTGCCTGCCGGTGACCCTGGCGAAGCGGTCGAGGGTCTCCTGCACGATCGACGGGCAGCGTTGATGCCAGAGGTTGCCGGCCTCGCGGGCCTGGAAGAAGGCGTCGGGGTTCTGCGCGGTGCCGCGCAGAACCGGGCGATCCGGCGTGAGCGCACGGTCGCGGTGCGCCTTCACGGCGTCCTCGTCGAGCAAGGCGCGGAGCTGATCGTCGCCGAGCTCGGCGATCTTCTGGATCTCGTGCGAGGTGCGGAAACCGTCGAAGAAGTGCAGGAAGGGGATGCGGCTCTGCAGGGTCGCGACGTGCGCGACCGCGGCCATGTCCTGCGCCTCCTGCACCGAACCCGAGGACAGCATCGCGAAGCCGGTCTGGCGGCAGGCCATCACGTCGGAGTGGTCGCCGAAGATCGACAGCGCGTGGGTCGCGATGGTGCGCGCGGCGACGTGCATGACGAAGGGCGTCAGCTCGCCGGCGATCTTGAACATGTTGGGGACCATCAGCAGCAGTCCCTGCGACGCCGTGAAGGTCGTGGCGAGAGCGCCCGCCTGCAGCGCGCCGTGCACGGCGCCCGCCGCTCCACCTTCGCTCTGCATCTCGACGATGCGCGGCACGTTCCCCCACAGGTTGGTGCGGTGCCGCGACGCCCACTCGTCGGACAACTCCCCCATCGCCGAGGACGGCGTGATGGGGTAGATCGCGGCGACGTCGCTGAGGCGGTACGCCACCGAAGCCGTGGCCTCGTTGGCGTCCACCGTGATCATGTTCGGAGCGCTGTCTTGGGCCATGCCGGCGACACTCGGGCTGGGTGCTGGCGCGGAAAGCCCGGAGACCGGCAGTTTCTTTCGTCTCGCCGTCGACAGCGGGGCATCGGGCCCGGATGCGGGGCTCGATGAGCCGCGTCGGTCCTCCCCCGAAACGACGCCGCGCGCGGTGTCGAGGACACACGCGCGCGGCAGCGGCGCACCCTGAAGCGGATGCGCGGAAGTCAGAGCCGGCTCAGAAGGTGCCGATCGTCAGCGACATCGCGTTCGACAGCGCAACACCCAGCGGGTTCACGGTGAACGCGGCGTCGATGATGGCGCCCTGCATCTTCAGGGTCGCACCGACCAGCGACGGGTCGAGCGGCACCGCGATGTTGGTGTCGCCCAAGGGCAGAGTCGTCGGCAGGAAGGGCAGCAGGTTGTCGTGCAGCAGCGTGCAACCCGTCATGCCGATGCCCGTCAGGTCCGTCGCCGCCGAGTTGATGCCCAGCAGCGCCAGCGCCGCGATCGTCGAGACGGGGAAGTTCGCGGTGTTCAACGTGCAGGTCGTGCCCACGATCGGCCGCGTGAGCGCCGACATCGTCACCGGGTTGCCGCTCGGGCAGCCGGTGCCGTACGGGGTCGCCAGGGCGGCGAGGTAGCAGGCCGGAGCTTCCTGCCAGATGTAGCCGCCGATCCCGTTCGGCACGAAGCAGTAGACCGTGCCGCTCAGGTCGCTCGTGCCGCTGCTGAACACCTCGTAGACCGTGCTCGAGGCGCCCGAGTTGACCGGCAGACCGGCCGCGCTGAAGTTCGACGGGCCCGGGTCGGGCGAGCCGTTGCCACCCGACACACCGATGATCGGCGTGCGGAGGGTCACCGGCTCGTGACGGAACACGGCGATCGTGAATGCACCGCTCGGGAACATCGAGATCTGCGTGAAAGTGTCCGTCGTGAGGCCCGAGAAGGTGTCGACGTGGTTCCACGTCGCCACTGCCTTGCCCGGCAGCGCATTGAAGTGCACCGTGCCACCACCCGGGGTGAAGTAGTCGTCCCACGGCGTGCAGATGCGCGGCGCCAGGCTCAGCAGTTCGCTCACGGACGGCGTGAAGTCCGCGATCCCAAAGGTCGGGTCCATACTGACGTAGCCGTTCGAGCAGACCGACACCGCCGCGGTGAATCCGCCACCCGGCATCGGGAAGTTGAAGCCCAGCGCCAGGTTGTTGGTGATGCTGTCGTCACCATGACCGAGGCTCGCGCCGATGTTCGGCTCGTAGCAGATGAAGCGGTCGCCGATCACGTCGAAGGCGAGCTGCTGCTGCGCGGCGGAGCCGGCGTCGGTCATCGGAGCCCAGGTGCCGGCGGCGACGTTGAGTTGGAGCCCGTTGCCTGCGGCGGTCGAGCCGGTGATCGTCACCGGCGGCGAGAAGGGACCCGAAGCCAGCGAACCCGACAGGCCGACTTCCACCCAGTAGGTGCCGGGCTGCAGGACCACACCGGCGCGGATGCGGCTGCGCATGATCGGACGCGCGCTGTTGCCGATCGATGTCTCGGTCGTGCGGTAGGTGTTCGAGAAGCCGGACGCGACCAGACGGTTGGTCGTGACGTCACCGAACACGATGTTCGAGGACGCGAGCGACGGATCGCCGTCCCAGATGCGGATGTAGCCCGCGGTGAAGGTGCTCGTCGTGGTCGAGCCGGTCTGGTAGCCGAAGAAGTCGAACTCCGTCACGTACCAGGGGCAGTCGGTGACGGTGAAGTCGTCGGCGAGACGGAAGCTGGCGTTGTTGACCGTGAAGCCGAGCGTCGACATCAGCAGCGAGCTGGTCTGCAGTCGGCTCTCGTCGGCGCCGCCGAAGCCCGCACCGGGGTGCGTGACGATCGGGCCGTTGTCATAGAGAACCTGCAGGGCAGGCTGCGGGACGCGGACATTGCGGCCGGCGTCGAGACGCACACCGCTCTGCGGCTGCGACGAGGCTTCCTCGGTCGCACCACCCTGCGCCCAGGCGAGCGAGGGCAGGAGGGCGAGGGCAGCCACCAAGGTGGCGGGAATCGAGTGAAGGTTCATGAGTGGGTTCGTACGAAACGGATGGCTACGTGAGTCAGAACCAGGTCGCCGATTCCAATCGCGCGTGCGGTGGACTCGAACATCGAGCGGGCAACGGTTCTGGGGTCGGAGCACACTATCTCGCAATGGAACCATGAACAGCCCCGCAGCGCCCATTACAGAGAAGACGATCGCGAACCTGGACCCGCGCGACACCAGACTGCGCGTCGCGGCGTATCGCGATGCAGCTGGACCGTGTGGTCGTCGGGAGCATCGCAATCCTCCGACACGAGGCGCTGCCTCGAACGACCGGGAGTTCGAGGACAAAGGAGTGCGCGCGGCGGAGAAGGCGCCTTGAAACGACGCCGCGCGCGGTGTCGAGGACACACGCGCGCGGCAGCGGCGCACCCTGAAGCGGATGCGCGGGAGTCAGAGTCGGCTCAGAAGGTGCCGATCGTCAGCGCCATCGCGTTCGACAGCGCGACACCCAGCGGGTTCACGCTGAACGCGGCGTCGACGATGGCGCCCTGCATCTTCAGGGTCGCACCGACCAGCGACGGATCCAGCGGAACCGCGATGCTGGTGTCGCCCGAGGGCAGAGCCGTCGGCAGGAAGGGCAGCAGGTTGTCGTGCAGCAGCGTGCAACCCGTCATGCCGATGCCGGTCAGGTCCGTCGCCGCCGAGTTGATGCCCAGCAGCGCCAGCGCCGCGATCGTCGTGACGGGGAAGTTCGCGGTGTTCAACGTGCAGGTCGTGCCCACGATCGGCCGCGTGACCGCCGACATCGTCACCGGGTTGCCGCTCGGGCAGCCGGTGCCGTACGGGGTCGCCAGGGCCGCGAGGTAGCAGGCCGGAGCCTCCTGCCAGATGTAGCCGCCGATGCCGTTCGGCACGAAGCAGTACACTGTGCCGCTCAGGTCGCTCGTGCCGCTCGTGAACACCTCGTAGACCGTGCTCGAGGCGCCCGAGTTGACCGGCAGACCGGCCGCGCTGAAGTCGGACGGGCCCGGGTCGGGCGAACCGTTGCCGCCCGACACACCGATGATCGGCGTGCGGAAGGTCACCGGCTCGTGACGGAACACCGCGATGGTGAACGCACCGCTCGGGAACATGGTGATCTGCGTGAAGTTGTCGGTCGCCGCACTGTTGAAGGTCGCGACGTGGTTCCAGGTCGCCACCGCCTTGCCGGGCAGAGCGTTGAAGTGCACCGTGCCGTGGGCCGGCGGGTAGTAGTCGTCCCAAGGCGTGCAGATGCGCGGCGACTGGCTGAGCAGTTCGGCCACCGACGGCGTGAAGTCGGCGATGCCGAAGGTCGGGTTCATGCTGACGTAGCCGTTCGAGCAGACCGAGACCGCCGCGGTGGATCCGCCACCTGGCATCGGGAAGTTGAAGCCCAGCGCCAGGCCGCCGGTGATGCTGTCGTCACCATGACCGAGGCTCGCGCCGATGTTCGGCTCGTAGCAGATGAAGCGGTCGCCGACGACGTTGAAGGCGAGCTGCTGCTGCGCGGCGGAGCCGGCGTCGGTCATCGGAACCCAAGTGCCGGCGGCGACGTTGAGTTGGAGCCCGTTGCCTGCGGCGGTCGAGCCGGTGATCGTCACCGGCGGCGAGAAGGGACCCGAAGCCAGCGAACCCGACAGGCCGACTTCGACCCAGTAGGTGCCGGGTTGCAGCACCACACCGGCACGGATGCGGCTGCGCATGATCGGACGCGCGCTGTTGCCGATCGAGGTCTCAGTCGTGCGGTAGGTGTTCGAGAAGCCCGTCGCGATCAGGCGGTTGGTCGTGACGTCACCGAACACGACGCTCGAGGACGCGAGCGAGGGATCGCCGTTCCAGATGCGGATGTAGCCGGCGGTGAAGGTGCTCGTCGTGGTCGAATTGGTCTGGTAGCCGAAGAAGTTGAACTCCGTCACGTACCAGGGGCAGTCGGTGACGGTGAAGTCGTCGGCGAGACGGAAGCTGGCGTTGTTGATCGTGAAGCCGAGCGTCGACATCAGCAGCGAGCTGTTCTGCAGTCGGCTCTCGTCGGCGCCGCCGAAGCCCGCACCGGGGTGCGTGACGATCGGGCCGTTGTCATAGAGAACCTGCAGGGCAGGCTGCGGGACGCGGACATTGCGGCCGGCGTCGAGACGCACACCGCTCTGCGGCTGCGACGAGGCTTCCTCGGTCGCACCACCCTGCGCCCAGGCGAGCGAGGGCAGGAGGGAGAAGGCCGCGAGCAGCGCGGCAGAGAGAGAACTGCGAGTCATGAGTTCAGTCCTTGGAATCGATTGCAATCGGATGGATGAACCCACAGATCGTCGGAGGAACGGGTCGCGTGCATCCGCGGATGTGCGCGATCCTCGTCACTCTGATTCTGGGGCGTGCGCACGCTAGCGATTCCGCGTCGCGTGAGAAGTCCCTTCGCTCCAACCGTCTCGCATCCGACGCATCGAGTTCGCGCCACCGACGGCGCCGCCCGTTTGCCGCGATGTACGGAGATGCGGATGAGCTGGCAGAGTTGGACGACTCGCACTCCATCGACAGATCAGGGTCGCAATCATCCATTCCGAACATCGCGTCCGCCGCATTCGCGGCGGATCGATCGGTGTCGTCGCAGGGAATCGGACGCGGAACCTCACCGACGAGGATCAGCCCGCGTCGACCCGGATCGTGAGAACCGACCCGGGTGCAAGCACCACACGCCGAGCCAGGTTGACGCGGAGGCGACCGGCATCGGAGACGAAGTCGGCGACGACGACCCGGTCGCCGTCCCGGACGCTCACCCCGCGCGCCGCACGCGATGGATCGAGCGCGAGCCCGATCTCCTCGAGTTCCAGCCGCCCGTGCTTCACCCGCAGCTCCGCATCGAGCACATCGGCGCTGCGCTTCTGCGCGAAGGTCCCGAAACCCTCCGCCGCGGTGAAAGCGCAGCGGAAGTCCTCCGGCGTGATGCGAGGTGCAAAGGCGATGCGCCCGCGCGGCCCGTGGTACTCGAAGCCTGACAACGCGACGAGCACGCCCCAACTGGCGAGCGAACGCGCGTAGTGATCCCCGCACTCGATCTCGTTCCACGGGTTGTGCTTGCGCGGGTGATAGCGCTCGTGGATGCCGCGGCAGATCGCGAGCGCCTCCGTCACCATGCCCTGATGCGCCATGTGCGAGGCGACCTGGTACTCGATGCCGGTCCAGATCTCGTCGCGGTAGCGCACCGAGCGCGCGCCCATGTGCTTGCTCTTCGGCCAGGTGCAGGTGAACAGACCGGCCTCCCCGGGTCGTGCGAACCAACGCTCCGGCGCGTGAGCCGCGTTCTGCGGGCCGACGTCGGGCGCCCAGCAGTACTTCCAGATCGACTCGAGCGCCCTGTGCTCGGCGTCTGCCGGGTACAGGTGGCCGAGTCCGACCTGGTGCGCGAAGGATTGGCCGAACAGCTGATCGGCGAGGCAGCCGTCGGCGTACTGCCAGTCGGGGTGCTTCTGAAGGTCCACCTTCTGCACGAAGTACTCGCCGTCGAACAGGCTCTGCATGCTGCGCTTCGAACCCGAATCGAAGAGCGCACGACAGCGCACGGCGAAGTCGTCGTCGCCGACCTCGTGAGCCATCTCCTCGGCGGCACGCAACGCCGCGAGGTACAGCGACCCGATCATCGTGTTGCCGCCGTAGAAGTCGATGTCGTAGGTGTTGTGCTGGCGCCCCTCGAGGATGCCGTCGGCCGCGGCAGCGCCCTCGGCGTCGCGCGCGATCAGGAACTCGGTCGCCTTGCGGATCGCGGACCAATTGCGCTCGAGGAAGGTCGCGTCGGCGGAACATTGGTGTTCGCGGAGCGCCTTGAGCACATAGCCGGCCTGCGCATCACCCGCCCACAGGTCCCAACCTTCTCCGCGGAAACCGATGCGCCCGGTCGCGGCGTCGAAGCCGACACCCGGAGCGAAGTCCTGCATCTCGCGCGCCGACCTCTCGAGCGACGGGAACAGGCGCGCGAGACCCTGCGCGTAGTTCCAGACGTGACCACAGGTGCCATGGCAGCAACCCGCACCCTCCCAGGCCCAGAAGCGGCCGTTGCGCCACCACTGGCAGGTCGACGTCGCGAGATTCGCGACCGTGCTGTGCACGCGATCGAGGAGCCAGTGCGGCAGCGTCGAGTCGTACCAGGTGTCGTGCCACAGGCGGGTCGCGGCGGAGAGCTCCGCGATGTTCGCAGCGACGTGACGGACCACCGCGGCCGCGTTCGCGAAGCGCGCCGCATAGTGGTTGCCGACGCGGCGTTCCCCGTACCACAGGTTCGGGAAGTGCCACGCCACGGCGAACACCACCTCGGCACGCTGGTCGGGCTGGAGGGTGAGTTCGCGACCGACCGTTCCACGCATGCCCGAAGTGGGTCCGGCTTCGACCGGAACCTCCTCGGCAGCCTGGGCGAAGAGACCGTCCTCGCCGAGCAGCCAATCGGTGTCGGCACCGGCGGGCATGGCGGTGCGCACGCGTCCACCCTCCCCGATCACGCCGAGAGCCAGGGTGCCGTAGTCGCGTTGCATCGCCAGTTCGGCCGTCGTCGCACCCATCGGGGTGTCGCGGAACTCGATCTGATCGACGTTGACGTGCCCCCAGGGTCCCGTCGCACGATCCAGGATCTCGATGCGTGCACGCTTGCCGACCAGGTCGCGCACGTCCCAGTCGTGTGCGCGCAGCAACTCCTCGTCGTGGCCCTTGGCGCTTCGCACGACCCTTCCTTCGCAGAGCAGATTCACGCAGGTCGCGCCGGCGAGTGAACCGCCACCGATCAGGAAGGACACGAAGGGCCTCTCGATCACGAACTCCTTCGACAGCAGGCGACCCTCGGTGTCGTCCCCGCCGAGATAGGTGTTGACGAGTCCCTGACCCGCGAAGCCCGCGACCTTCTGCTGGCGCGGCAGGGTCCCCTTCGCGGGACCGGTGCCGAAGGCCTCGCCTTCGACCTTCCATCCCTGGTAGTCAGAGCGCTCGAAGTCCTCGAACACGGTCGGAGGCGCGGCGGGAATCGCGGCGAGCGCGCCGAGTGCGCGTGCGGCCATTCCGACCGCGGCCACGCCGTCGCCGACGACCGCACGGTTCACGAGCGCGATCCTCCCCGCGAACGCGTCTTCCGCGCTGTCGCGGCACACGACGTTCTCGAGCCAGCCGGCGATGCGTACCTGCAATGCGACCTTGCCGCGGTTGTGCAACGAGTAGCTCATCAGCGTGCACGGCAGCGACGAAGCCGCGGTGTCGAGCGGCACGAAGGGCGCTCCCGCCTCGAGCGTGACCGCGAGCGGACAGGCGTCGTCCTGGTACTCGACGCGAGCGAGCGGGTACTCGCCGCAGAAGCGCACCGAGGCGAAGCCTCTCGCGTCGAGCGTGCGGAGCTGGGGGCGTCCCTGACCGATGATCCGCACCGCGAATCCCTGCGCGGGATCGCGTGCCGCCACGAGCTGATTGCCTCGCTCGACGCGCTTCTGCGGTTCGCGACCATCCTCGTAGTTGACGGCGCCGTAACCCGAGTTCGCGTTGGCGTTGAACACGTCCCAGTTCACGAGGCGCCCGTCGCCGCTCAGGTAGAGCTGCCCCGAACAGATGCCACCGACCGGCATGCCGATGGTGCGCAGTTCGTCGCCCGAGTACCAGCTCGATTCACCCCGCGCGGTGAGGGCTCGCAACCAGGCAGGCGACAGCTTCTTGTCGGCGGGGACGAAGTGGTCGCCGTTCGCAAGATCGCCGCGCAGGAAGGGTCCTGCCACCCATGCGGAACCGCCGGCTGCAGCCGCGGCGAGGAAAGAGCGCCGGGTCAGGGCCGATGCCGGCCCACAGCACGACGACGCGGGGCAACACGAGGAAGACGGATCCGATTTGCGCTCACTCATGACGACTCCGGCGCGCAGATTAGCTGCGCGCGCGGCCACGACGCAGCGTGTCGTGCGAAGAGCACGCAATCGGGGCTGGATCGACAGTCGAGATCGTCTCGCAACAGCGCTGAGAAGAAGTGCTGCAGGGATGACCGATCGATGACATCACACTGCAGTGCGCGCGATGCAATCCGCTGCGTCATGTCGCGCTTCCTCCTCGCTGGTAGCGATCACGAACTCGTCCCGCCGTCCCGTCTCACGCAACTCTCTGCACACAGCGCACGCGTGCTCACGCGTCTGCTCGAGCTGCGCAACCGCAACGAGATCCAGGGTGCCGTGCTGCTCTCGACGTGCAACCGCGTCGAAGCGCTCATCGATGTCGATGGGGAAGTCGCGCCCGACTTCGCACGCAAGCTCTTCGAGTGCGATGCGGACTTCCCGCTGCGCGAACTGCGCGACGAAGCCGCGATCGATCACTTCCTCGGCGTCGCGATCGGACTGCACTCGATGGTGTTCGGCGAGGAGCAGATCCTCGGCCAGGTGCGCCGCGCGTACAAGACCTCCGAGGAGCACGGGCTGCTGAGCCGTCGACTGCAGATGCTGCGCTCGCGCCTGCTGTCGTGCGCGAGCGAAGTGCGTCACGAGGTCGGACTCGACCTCAAGCCGCGCTCGGTCGCCGCGATGGCCGCCGACGAGGTGATGACCGCGGGGCAGCGCCTGTGCGTGGTCGGCGCCGGCGCGACCGGTCGACTGGTGCTCGACGTGCTGCACCGTCGCGGCGCACCCGCACCGCTGGTCGTGAATCGCACGCTGCACAAGGCAGAGGCGCTCGCCCACCACTTCGGTGGACAGGCGATGTCGCTGCGCCAGTTCCTCGACGAACGCCCGGCGATCGACGGGATCGTCTTCGCCGTCCACAGCGACAGGCCGCTGCTCACCCGTGACAACGCGCGGGGCATCGCGGTCGCCGTCGACATCTCGCAGCCGTCGGTGATCGCAGCCGATGTCGCGGGTGTCGAAGGGCTGCGGCTCGTCACGCTCGACGAACTCAGCTCGTTCGCCGCGGACGCGACGAGCGAATACGTGTCCGCGAAGTCCTCCGGCCTCACGGTGGTCGCCGGACTCGCACGCCAGCTCTGGACCGAACTCTCCGCAGGCCGACCCAACCTCGGTCGCGTGGTCGATCTCCACGTCGAAGGTGCGCTCGCCGAACTCGAGCATGCGCTCGGCTCGTCGCTCAGCCACCTCCAGTCCCGCGATCGCGATGCGCTTCGCGAGGTCTTCGTGCGCGCCGCCAAGCGCAACGCGCACTTCCACATCAAGGACATCCGGCAACTGGCAGGCGCACGATGATCGTCTTCGGCAGTCGGGGCAGCGACCTCGCACTCACGCAGAGCCGCGCCGTCGCCGAGGCGCTGAAGGCCGCGACCGGCGAACCCTATCGCATCGAGGTGATCGAGACGCGCGGCGACGTGGTGCTCGACAAGCCCCTGCCCGCGATCGGCGGCAAGGGGCTGTTCACCGCGGAACTCGAGGAGGCACTGCTGGGCGGGCGTATCGACGTGGCCGTGCACAGCATGAAGGACCTGCCGGTCGAGGATCGCGAAGGCCTCACGATCGGCGCGGTCCCGCAGCGCGCGGCGACGACCGACGTGCTGGTCTACGACCCCAGATTCGAGGATCCGCAGGGCGCGTTCGTCCCGCTGAAGCAGGGCGTGCGCGTCGGCACCTCTTCGCACCGTCGACGCGCGGCGCTCGCGCTGCACCGCCCCGACCTCGACTACGCCGATGTCCGCGGCAACGTCCCGACGCGCGTGCAGAAGGTCCGCCGCGGCGACTACGCAGGCGTGATCCTCGCGGCCGCCGGCCTCGATCGACTCGCGCTGCCGCTCGACGGACTGAAGCGCGTGGCGTTGACCCAGCATCACTGCCCGCCGGCTCCCGCACAGGGCGCGCTCGCGGTGCAGTGCCGCAGGGACGATGCCCGCGTGCTCGCGCTGCTCGCGTCCCTGCACGATGTCGAGACCGCGCGTTGTGCGGCGACCGAGCGCGAGGTGCTCGCGGGCCTCGGTGGCGGATGCTCGATGCCGCTGGGCGCGCTCGCCACGCGCGAGGGCGTCGGCTATCGCTTGCAGCTCGCGCTGTTCGCTCCACCTCGCCCCGATCAGGGCGATCCGCGCGGAGCCGGCGTGTTCCTCGATCTCCGCGGCGACGATCCGCTCGCTCTCGCCCGGCACGCCGCGCACGAGTGGGCACCGCTGGTCGGTGAGCCGCTGCGTGGTGTCGATGTCACGCTGCTGCGGCCCGAGGGCTGCAATCACGATCTCGACGACGCGCTCGCGGTGGCCGGAGCCCGCGTGCGGACGCTGCACCCGACGCGCACGGTCTCGCTCGCGATGCCTTCGGACATCCGCGACACCCTGCGCGCTGCTCGGACGATCGCCTTCACCTCCGCACGGGCCGTGGAGGTCCTGTGTGCGAGCGTCTCCGCCGATTTGCTGACCGACGCCACGGTGTTCGCCGTCGGTCCCGCCACGGCGAATGCCCTGCTGTCGCGCGGCATCGCCTGCGAGCATCCCGGGGTTGAACACGGCGGTGAAGCGCTGGCGCGGCTGATGCTCGCGCGCGGGATCGCCGACAACCGCGTGATCCATCCCTGCGCGCAGGAGCGACACCCCGACTTCGAGTCGACGCTGCGTGCGCACAGCGTGCAGGTCGATGCCATCCCGATCTATCGCACCGAGGCGCAGCCGGGATTCGACGTCGACGAAGCCGAAGGTGGATGGCTGGTCTTCACCAGCCCCTCGGCGGTGCGCGCCTATGCCGGGCTCGGTCGCGACGGCACGTCACAGCACGTCGCGTTCGGCGCCGCCACCCGGACCGCGATGCAGGATCTCGGCGTGCGCTGCGATTTCACTGCAACACAGTCGAGTGCGGCGGCATTGGTGAAGTGCTTCCTGGAGTCGAGCCATGCTTGATCGCCCCCGTCGTCTGCGTCGCACCGCCGTGCTGCGCGATCTCTGCGCCGAAACACGCATCTCCGCCGAGAGCCTGATGCAGCCGCACTTCGTCATCGCAGAGGACCAGGCCGAGGTCGCGATCGGCGCGCTGCCCGGCATCGCGCGCATGGGAGTCGAGAAGCTCCTGCGCCGCGTCGAGGCAGATCGCGAGCTCGGCGTGCGCAACCTCCTGCTGTTCGGCGTGACCGATCGCAAGGACCCGCAAGGTCGCACCGGCGAGGATCCGAGTGGTCCGGCGCATCGCGCCGTCGCCGCGATCAAGAAGCGCTTCGGTGACGACGTCACCGTCGCGGCCGACGTCTGCCTGTGCACCTACACCGATCACGGTCACTGCGGCCTGATCCACGAGGGCGAGGTCGACAACGACAGCAGCCTTCCGCACCTCGCCGCGCAGGCGGTGAGCCTCGCCGCCGCCGGAGCCGACGTGATCGCGCCGTCCGACATGATGGACGGCCGCGTGCGCGCGATCCGCGAGGCGCTCGACGGCAAGGGCTTCGAGAACCGCGCGATCATGAGCTACGCCGCGAAGTACGCGTCGAGCTTCTACGGTCCGTTCCGCGTCGCGGCCGATTCGGCGCCGAAGAACGCCGGACCGCGCGACCGCAAGGGCTACCAGATGGACTTCCGCAACCGCAAGGAAGCGGTGCGCGAGGCGCTGCTCGATCAGCAGGAGGGTGCCGACATCCTGATGGTGAAGCCGGCGCTGGCCTACCTCGACGTGATCCGCGACGTCGCTCTGGCCGTCGATCGCCCCGTGGCCGCCTATCTGGTGAGCGGCGAGTACGCCGCGCTCGAACTGCTCGCCCGCGAAGGACTCGGCAACCGCGCCGACCTCGTGCGCGAACACCTCACCGCGGTGCGCCGCGCCGGCGCCGACATCCTGATCACCTACCACGCCCGCGCCGCCCTGGAGAACCGATGGTTGTGAACGATCGACCCAAGAGCCGCGAGCTGTTCGCGCGCGCGCAGCGCATCCTGCCCGGCGGCGTGTCGTCGCCGGTGCGCGCCTTCCGCGCGGTGGGCGGAACGCCGTTGTTCTTCGAGAAGGCGGAGGGTGCGCACTTCGTCGACGCCGACGGCGCGCGCTACCTCGACTTCGTGCACTCCTGGGGACCGCTGATCCTCGGTCACGCGCATCCCGAGGTGGTCGCCGCGGTGCAGAAGGCGGCGACGCGCGGACTGACCTACGGCGCGCCCCACCTCGCCGAGGTCGAGCTCGCAGAGCGCGTCGCGCGCTGCTACCCCGGTGTCGAGCGCGTGCGGTTCACGTCGTCGGGGACCGAAGCGACCATGTCGGCGCTGCGCCTCGCGCGCGGTGTGACGGGCCGCGATCGCATCGTGAAGTTCGCGGGCTGCTACCACGGCCACAGCGACGGCCTGCTCGTCGCGGCCGGCAGCGGCGCGATCACGCTGGGTCAGCCGTCGTCGGCCGGAGTGCCCTCCGCCGTCGCCTCGCTCACCTCGGTCCTGCCGCTCGACGACGAGGCCGCACTCGATGCCCTGTTCGAGAAACACGGCCGCGAGATCGCCGCGGTCATCGTCGAGCCGATCCCGGCGAACAACGGGCTGCTGCTCCAGCGTCCGGAGTGGCTTGCACACCTGCGCGAGATCACGCGCACCCACGGTGCCCTGCTGATCTTCGACGAGGTCATCAGCGGTTTCCGCGTCGCGCTCGGTGGCGCAGCCGAGCTGTACGGCATCGAGCCGGACCTCGTGACCTTCGGCAAGATCCTCGGCGGCGGCATGCCGGTCGGGGCGTTCGCAGGCCCGGCGCGCAGCTTCGAGAAGCTGGCCCCGCTCGGGCCGGTCTATCAGGCGGGCACCCTGTCGGGCAATCCGGTCGCGATGGCCGCCGGCCTCGCCACGCTCGAGGTGCTCCAGCGCGATCGCGTGCACGCGCGACTCGAATTGCTCGGCGCGCGGCTCGAAGCCGGGGTACGCGCGCAGCTCGCGCGCCTGCGCGATCCCTTCGCGATCGTGCGCCAGGGCTCGCTGTTCTGGTTCACCTGCGGCAGCACCGCGGCGCCGCGCCGCGACGACGCGATCCCGTCGGATGCCGCCGCGATCTACCGCCGCATCCACGCCGAGTGCCTCGCACGCGGCGTGTATCTGGCTCCCTCCGCCTACGAAGTCGGCTTCGTCTCCGCTGCACACACCGAGGCCGACGTCGACCGCGCGGTGGCCGTGTTCGGCGAGGCCTTCGAGAAGGCACTCGCCACCGAGGTGACGCGATGAGCACGCACGGCGACCCCAAGGGCCCCTTCCTCGCTGCAGCGCGGGGATCGAAGCCGTCACGACGCCCGGCCTGGATCATGCGCCAGGCCGGCCGCTACCTGCCCGAGTACCGCGCGATGCGCGAGCGCTTCTCGTTCCTCGAGATGTGCAACACGCCGGCCGCCGCCGCCGAGGTCACGCTGCAGCCGATCCGCCGATTCGGCCTCGACGCTGCGATCCTGTTCACCGACCTGCTGGTGCCGGTGCCGCCGATGGGAGTCGGTCTGCGCTACGAGCCTGGTCCGGTGCTCGAGCGCACGATCACGACCGCGCAGGACGTCGCCTCGCTGAAGATCCCCGACCCCGAGCGCGACCTCACGCCGATGCTGGACACCGTGCGCCTGGTGCGCTCCCAGCTCGCACCGGAAGTGGCGCTGATCGGCTTCGTCGGCGCGCCCTTCACGATGGCGTGCTACCTGATCGAGGGGCGCGGCAGCAAGTACTGGGACCGCACGCGCAAATTGATGCACGAGGACCGCACGACCTTCGCGGCGCTGCTCGCCCGGATCACCGACGCGATGCAGCCGCTGGTCACCGCCCTGGTCCGCGCCGGCTGCGACGCGGTGCAGGTCTTCGACTCGTGGGCCTCGGTGCTCGGCAGCGAGGAGTGGAGCGCGCTGTGTGCGCCGCACACCGACCGCCTGCTGAAGTCCGCGCGCGACGCCGACGCCGTCGCGATCCACTACGTCAACGGTGCGGCGCAGCACCTCGCGCGGATGAGCCGATCGCCGGCTCATGTGCTCGCCGTCGACTGGCGCCTTCCGATGGAGGAGGTGCGCGCCCGGGTGCCGTCGACCTACGCGCTGCAGGGCAATCTCGACCCCACGGCCCTGTTCTCGCCCGCGGCCGAGCTGCGTCGCAAGGTCAGCGCAATCTGCCGCGCGGCCGGCGAGCATCACGTCTTCAACCTCGGCCACGGCATCCTGCCGGAGACCGACCCCGCCGCGGTCGCGACCGTGATCGACGAGGTGCGTCAGTGGTGAGTCCCACGAACGACCGACCTTCGCTGCTCGACAGCGAACTCGCCCGCCTGCTGACGCGCTACGACCAGCAGGGTCCGCGCTACACCAGCTACCCGACCGCGCCGACCTGGAGCAACGAGTTCGGCGACCGCGAGCACCGCGAGAGCCTGCAACGCGCGGCGGAGGCGCCCGGCGAAGGGCTCGCGATGTACGTGCACGTGCCCTTCTGCCGGAGCATGTGCTTCTACTGCGGCTGCAGCGTGATCGTGAGCAAGGACCAGCCGAAGGCGGATCGCTACGTCGACGAGGTCCTGCTCGAGGCCAGGATCGCACGCGAGGCACTGCCGGCGACGCGGCCCGTCGTGCAGCACCACTGGGGCGGCGGCACGCCGACCTTCCTCGAACCGGCACAGCTCGAACGGCTGTTCCGCGGCCTCGCCGAGCTGTTCCCCCTGACCGACGACGCCGAGATCAGCATCGAGGTCGATCCCCGCGTCACCACGCGCGAACAGCTGCAGGTTCTCCGCGCCTGCGGCTTCAACCGCATCAGCATGGGCGTGCAGGACTTCGACGCCGACGTGCAGGAGGCGATCCACCGCGTGCAGTCCTTCCCGCTGACGCGCGACCTGGTCGACACCGCACGCCAGCTCGGCTTCGGCTCCGTCAACCTGGACCTCGTCTACGGACTCCCCCACCAGAACCCGGAGTCGTTCCAGAACAGCATCGACCTGGTCCTGGCGATGAAACCAGATCGCCTCGCCTGCTACGGCTACGCACACGTGCCCTGGCTGAAGAAGCACCAGCGCGTGATCGACGAGAACGCGTTGCCCAAGGGCGCGGCGAAACTCGAGCTCTACCTCACCGCGCTGCACGCGTTGCGCGACGCCGGCTACGTGGCGATCGGCATGGATCACTTCGCGCTTCCGGACGACGGGCTCGTCCGCGCCGCGGAGAGCGGACGCCTGCACCGCAACTTCATGGGCTACACGACGCATGCGGCCGCCGACATGCTGTCCTTCGGCATCACGTCGATCAGCGAGATGAGCGGCGCGTTCGCGCAGAACGTGAAGTCGCTGCACGAGTACCGTGCCAACCTCGAGGCCGGACGTCTGCCGGTGGAACGCGGTCTCCGCCGCAGCCCCGACGACGAGGCGCGTCGCCGCATCATCCTCGACCTGATGTGCCGCTTCCGCCTCGACTACGCCGACCACGGCGGCGCCGAGGACTTCCGCACCCGCTACGCGAACGCGCTGGCCACGCTGCGCCCGATGCAGGACGACGGGCTGATCTCGTTCGACGATCGCGGCATCACGGTGACCTCGACCGGCCGCCTGTTCGTGCGCAACGTCGCCATGCCCTTCGACGCCTACCTCGAACGTCAGCGCCAGCAGAAGGCGCCGATGTTCAGCCGGACGGTGTGATGCGCATCGCCGTCCTGATGCTCAATCTGGGCGGCCCGGCGACGCTCGCCGAGGTCCGCCCTTTCCTGCGCAACCTGTTCAGCGACCGCGAGATCATCCGCTTCCCCGGCGGAGCGCTCGGTCAACGCCTGTTCGCGTGGTTGTTGTCCTCGCGCAAGGCGCCGAAGTCGGCACGCAACTACGCGGCGATCGGCGGCGGCAGCCCGCTGGTGCGATGGACCACGGCACAGGGTGACGCGATGGCGGCGCTCGTCGCCGCGGGCTCCGGACTGCAGGTCCGCGCGCTGCCGTGCATGCGCTACTGGCACCCCTTCGCCGAGGAGGCGCTCCGCGAGGCCGAGCGCTTCGGAGCGCAGCACATCGTGGCGTTCACGCAGTACCCCCATCACTCGACCACGACCACCGGCAGCAGCCTCCGCGACCTGCGACGCACCGCCGAGAGGCTGGGCGTGAAGGTGCCGATCAGCGAGATCGCGAGCTGGCACGACGATGCCGGCTACATCGATGCGCTGAGCGAGTGCGTGCAGGAGGGCATGGAGGCGATCCCGGCGGAAACGCGAGCCGCGGCGAAGGTGGTGTACTCGGCACATTCCCTGCCGCTGAAGTTCGTGGAGGCCGGCGACCTCTACCCCGACCAGATCCGCGCGACGGCCGCGCTCGTGCACGCACGCAGCGGGCTGTCCCAACCCTACGAGATCGCCTGGCAGAGCAAGGTCGGACCGATCCCCTGGTTGTCGCCCAGCAGCTCGGAGCGGATCCAGGCGCTGCCCCGTGAGGGCGTGCGCGACGTCGTGGTGGTGCCGATCAGCTTCGTCAACGACCACATCGAGACGCTCCACGAGCTCGACATCGAACTCGCGGAAGAAGCGCGCGCGGCCGGCATTCGCAATTTCGTGCGCGCTCCGGGCCTCAACCTGCGGCCGCGCTTCCTGCGCGCGTTGGCCGACATCCTCGGCACACATCTGACGGTGCAGGGCATCCTGTCGACGGTGCAGAGCCATGGAACATGACGTCGTCGTGATCGGCGGCGGCCCGGCGGGTCTCGCCGGGGCGCTGTGGCGCATGCGCGAGGATCCCTCCGCGCGCGTGACCGTGCTCGAAGCGCAACCGCGCGTCGGCGGCTGGGTCCACACCGAGATCGTCGAGGGACATGTCTGCGAGTTCGGACCGCAGGCGGTGCGCCCGAGCGAGGAACTCGATGCGCTGGTCGAAGCGCTGGGGATCGCCGAGCACCTCGTCCCGTCGTCCGCGACCGCGAAGGCGCGCTTCATCGGCCGACACGGTCGGCTGCTGGCGGTGCCGACCGGACCGGGCGGCTTGCTGTCGACGCGCCTGCTCCCCTTCGGCGGCAAGCTTCGCATCCTGCGCGAACCCTTCGTGAAGAGCACCGGCTCGCCCGGTGAGAGCGTCGCGGCCTTCGTCGAGCGACGGCTCGGCAAGGGCGCCGTCCCGTTGGTCCACGCGATGGTCAGCGGGATCTATGCCGGCGATGCCGGTCGACTCGAGATCGAGAGCGCGTTCCCGAGCCTGTTCCAGGCCGAGCGCGACCACGGCAGCGTGTTCAAGGGGATGCGCGCGAAGATGCGTGCCGCCGGACCGCGCAAGGCACGACCGAAGAAGGCGCCGCTCTACACCTTCGAAGGCGGCATGCGTGGCCTGATCGATGCCATGGCGTCCGCGCTCGGCGACCGGATCCGCACCTCGTGTCCGGTGACGGCGCTCGCGCACGACGACACGCACTTCACCCTCCGCCTGCGCGACGGCTCGACGCTGACCGCCGACGAGGTCGTGCTCGCCTGTCCTGCACGCGTCAGCGCGAAACTCCTCGAGACCGTCGACGCGGAACTCGCGCGCGATCTCGCGGCGATCCCGTACGCGTCGCTGGCGAGCGTCTACCTAGGCTTCGATGCGACGGACCTGCCGCCGACCCTCAGCGGCTTCGGCTTCCTGCTCGAACCCGGCGAGTCGCCCGCGGTGCTCGGGGCGATCTACTGCCACAGCCTGTTCCCCGCGCACGCTCCGGCGGGGCACGGCCTGCTGCGCGTGATGCTCGGCGGACGGAGCCATCCGCGCATCGTCGATCTCGACGACGAGACCCTGATCCAGCTCGCGGTCGATGCCGTGCGTCAATACACGGGCTTCGCCAGGACCATGCTGTTCCGCCGCGTCGTGCGCGTGCGCGACGCGATCCCGCAATACGAGGCCGGTCACGCCGAGCGGCTGCGCCGCATCGCGACGCGGGTCGAACGGATCCCCGGCCTCGCGCTGCGCGGCAACAGCTACCGCGCGATCGCGCTGCAGGGTCAACTCGCGAAGCCGTCGGCCATCGCCGGAGCGTCGCGCGCCGTCGCGATGGCTTGAGGATGGTTCAGCGCATCAGATCGGCGAGACCGTCGCCGATCTCTGCGATCGCCGCGTCCGGTTCGTCGATCGGCGAAAGGCGCAGGAGCGGCGCCGCCCGACGCTTCGCTTCGGCGACCATCGCGGCGGTCATCGTCGCGTCGAGACCGCGATCGATTCCCGGCAACACGACGATGCCGGCGTCGCGACATCGATCGACGAAGCCCCAGGTCTCGCGAGCCAGGGCCTCGGCTCCGGTTGCGACCACGCGCGGCTCGGAGCTTCGTCGCAACAGATCGAAGAGCACGAGGGAGGACGGGGCGGCGGGCGCGATGCCGTCGAGGGCCGCGACTGCGGACGCCGGCACGTCGGGCTGCCCCTCCCACGGCGGCACCACCAGCACCACGGCACGCGTGCCGAACACGGGCCGGTAGAAGCGCTCGAAGCACGCGATCTGCTGCCGCGTGTGGCTGGCGAAGGTCGGCAGCGTCGCGCCGTCGAACTTGCGGCCGGCGAGTCCCTGCGACGCGCGTGCACAGGCGAGCGGCGGGATCCAGTGGTCGCGGTCGTTCGCCTCGAAGAGGTTCTCGCCGCCGAGGAACACCACGCGCTCGCCGGCGGCGGTCACGCCGTGCACGGCGTCACGCGAGTAGATGCGACGGGCGAGTGCGTCGAAGGGGGCGCTGCCGGAGTCCTCGCCGAAGTAGGCCGTGAGCCGCGGGTCCTCGAAGTGCCGCAACCTCGACTTCTCGATCCGCGCCGCGACCTCGAGTGCGGCAGCGCCGCAGAGCAGGGCGATGCAGACTGGCACGAATCGCACCCTCGCGGGCACGGCGAGCGCCAGGAACAGCGGCAGCCCGGAACACGCGCCGAGGACCAGCGCGAGGGTCTCGGGCTCGGCCTCCGGCAACTCGTGGTGGAACACCCACCGGCCTGCGCACCACGCGCAGAGCGGCAGCACAAAGGTCGCGCGGAAGGCGCGACGGCGACGCATCGCCCCGATCATCACCGCGAGCAATCCCGCGATTCCGCCGGCGATCGCCGCGTAGCCGATCGGAAGCAGGCGCAGGGGTCGGGGAACATAGGTGACCTGCAGCTTGCGGATCAGCGCGGTTCCGCCACGGGCCAGAACCGCGATCTCGCCATGGGCATCGGTGGTCTCGACCGGCTCGAGCTTGGTGCCGCCGAGGTTGATGTCGAGCCGGCGACCGCGCGCAGACACCGTCACCGTCGCCGGGAATCCGCCTCCCACCAGCACACCGCCGCGCGCGGTCGCGGCGGGATCGTCCGCGAACAGCGCCTGTTCGCGGGTGCGCACCGCCTCGCCCTTCTTCACCGTCGACATCCGCGCAACCGTGAACCGCGCGTGGAAGGGCTCGAGTCCGTGGGCGCGCAGCGTCGGCTCGGCGAGGCGCTGCACGAGATCGACCTCACCACCCTCGGGCACTTCGATCTCGGCCCACATGTCGTAGTCGCCGAAACGATGCGGCAGGAGCAGCGGCGTCTGCTCGTTGACCTCGATCGGCGAGCCGTCGGCGCGGTGGAAGATCAGGTCCTGCTCGTGCAGCTCGGGCGCGGGATGCAGGAAGGCGCCCACGACGACACTGGCACCGCAGGCCATCGCGACCGCGAGCGCGCACAGGGCGACGACCAGGCGTGGATTCGTTCGGCTTGGCACTTGGGGCGGGCGATCGTAGCCTCGGCACCGTCATGCACGGCACCGTGATCCGCGCCGCCGCCGCCGTCGTCGAAGGACGACTCAGGAACGATGTCGAGGTCCAGGTGCGGGACGGCCGCATCACCCGCGTCGACTGCGATGTCCGAGGGACCGGCACGCATGCGACCTTCGACGGCGTGATGCTCCCCGGGCCGATCGACCTCCAGGTCAACGGCATGGGCGGAGTCGGCTTCGATGCCGGCGATCCACGCGCCTTCGACCACGCCGCGCGCGCCGTGCTCGCCGGCGGCGCGACCTCGTTCCTGCCGACCTTGATCACGGCACCGATCGAGGTGCTGTGCCGTCGCGCCGCGGCGCTCGCCCGCTGGCTCGACGCCGGCCCCGCGCCCGACGGCGCCATCCCGCTCGGCATCCACCTCGAGGGCCCGTTCCTCGAGGTCGCCGGTGCCCACGATCCCCGCGCGATCGCCGAGCCCGAACCGCGCGCGGTCGAAGCCCTGATCGACGCCTGCGGCGGCCACCTCGCGCTGATGACCCTGGCTCCGGGCCTGCGCGGTGCGGTCGACGCGATCCGCCGGCTGCGTGCGGCAGGTGCCGCGGTCGCGATTGGACACGCGCACGGCACCGACACCTTCGATGCGGCGGTCGACGCGGGTGCCAGCCTGGTCACGCACCTGTTCAACGCGATGTCGCCGGTGCACCACCGTGAGCCGGGGGTGGCCGCCCTCGCACTCGACGAGCGGCGCCTCACCTGCTGCCTGATCTGCGACGGACACCACGTGCACCCATCCGTGCTGCGCATCGCGTGGCGCGTGCTCGGGCGCGCTCGCACCGTGCTCGTCACCGATGCGATCGGCGCGGCGGGCATGCCCGACGGCGACTACGAGCTCTCCGGCAGCCCGGTGACCTCGGTCGGCGGTGTGGTCCGTGATCGCGAAGGCCGCCTGGCCGGCTCCTCGCTCACGATGAGCGAGGCCTGCGCACGCTTCGCGCGGTTCGTGCCGGGAGTCGACGACGTCGACCTTGCCGCGATCTGCTCGACCAATGCGGCGCGCGCACTCGGTGCCGTCGATCTCGGCGGGATCGCGCCGGGCATGCGCGCCTGCTTCGCATTCCGCCGCGACGACGGCAGTCTCCAATCGGTCCGTTCGAACTGAGTCGTGGCCCCGCACCGCCACGCTATGCTCGCGGGCTTTTCTCCGCGGCCGTCCGCGCCCCATGTCCGTCCGTGAACTCGTCGTCCTCGGAACCGCGAGCCAGGTTCCGACCCGCCACCGCAACCACAACGGCTACTTCGTCCGCTGGGACGGCGACGGCTTCCTCTTCGACCCCGGCGAGGGCACCCAGCGGCAGATGATCCACTTCGGGGTCTCGGCCACCGACATCAGCGACATCTGCATCACCCACTTCCACGGCGACCACTGCCTCGGCTTCGCGAGCATGGTCCAACGCATCTCGCTGGACGAGGTGCAGCACGCGGTGCGTGTGCACTACCCACGCTCGGGGCAGGTCTACTTCGATCGCCTGCGGCGCGCGTCGATCTTCCGCGACGTCGCCCGACTCGAGCCGAATCCCATCGACGGCGCCGGCGGCGAGATCGCGCGGACCCGCGATTGGACGCTCTCCGCGATGCCGCTCGATCACTCGGTCGACTGCTACGGCTACCGCCTGGTGGAGCCCGACCAGTGGAACGTCGATGCCGACGCGGCGCGCGCGGCCGGATTGATCGGGCCGGCCGTCGGCGAGCTCAAGCGAGAGGGCTTCGCGGTGAACGCCGCGGGACAGCGCGTCCGTCTGCAGGACGTCGCGACCCTGCGCCGCGGCCAGAAGGTCGCCTTCGTGATGGACACGCGTCTGTGCGACGGGGCCTTCGAGCTGGCACGCGACGTCGATCTGCTGATCTGCGAGTCGACCTATCTCCACGTCGATGCGGCGGACGCGCACAAGAACGCCCACCTGACCGCGAGGGAGGCGGCCACGATCGCACGCGACGCCGGCGTCCGCCGCCTCGTGCTGACCCACATCAGCCAGCGCTATCGCGAGACCGCACCCTTCCTCGCGGAGGCGCGCGAGCTGTTCGAGGACGTCCACGTGGCCGAGGACGGCGACGTCGTGGCCCTGCCGCCACGGCGCGCGGAGGCGCCGGCGTGAGCGCGAACCCCGACCCCTTGGCGCTGGCCCCCTGGTTCGGCAGCGTGCTCGAAGCCGCGGCGATCACGAAGGGACGCCGGGTGCTGGTCCTCGGACCATCCGTCGAACAGTGCACTGCGGTGCTCGCGGCCGTCGGGCCGAGCGGTGCCGTGACCGTCGTGCAACCCGATCCCGTCGTGGCCGCCGCGATCGACGGCCTGCCCGAGACCACGCTCGGCGTGCTGACCCAGGAAATGCGCGGGAACGAGCGCCTGGGAATGCACGATGCGGCGATCCACTGCGCAGGAAGCCAGGGGTGCCCGAACCTCGCGGTCTGGTCGGGACTCGCCGCACGCAACCTGCGCCCCGGTGGACGGATGGTCCTCGACCTGCCGGCGCGACCCCACGTCGAGGTCCTCGCCGATGCGCTGCGTTCCGCCGCCGTCCCCGACGCCGACATCGCCCGTCTCGACGGACCGACGCGCGCGGAGTTGGAGAAGAACATCACGCGACTGGGGTTGCGCAGCGCGGAGATCCACGAACTGGCGCACTTGATCACCTTCGAGAGTCCGCGCGACGCGGCCGTGCTCGCGGTCGCGATGTGCGGAGCCGATCCAGCACGCGCGGAGTTCACGGAGACCGTGGCGCGGATCCTGACGTCGCGCTACGCGACTGTGGCCGCGTTCGAGATCCCCTTCCACCGCCTGCGCGCGCAGGCGATGCGCTGACGCGGTCTTTCCGGAGCGTCTCGTTGCACAGGGGTTGGTCCGCGGATGCCGCGGCGAGATGCGGCTCCGCGCCGCGGACTGGTGGCCGGAGTTGGGAGGCTTCGCCACGGGATCGCGGTGGCATCCGCGGACTTCTTCACCTGGGTCGGAGCGAGACGGCCTCCGGCGACGGCGACACGCTGCAGGACGCGATCGCTCATCGCCTCGATGCGTCGCGCGACGGAGTCGCACGGCTACCATCGCGCGGATGACGAAGTTCCCCGCCGCGTCCCCCATCTGCTCCGCGATCCTCGCGGCCACCTTCGCGACGATCGGCACCGCCTCGTCCCAGGATGGACGCATCAAGGCATCACCCCTGCGCGCACGCGATGCCGGTGCTGCGACGCGTTTCGTGCGCCACTCCGCAGAGGACTGCGGAGTCACCGCGGGCAACCACCTCGAGAAGCAGCACATCCTGCCCTACGTCTACGACGGTGCGGGGGTCGCCACCGGCGACCTCGACAACGACGGCCTCCCCGACCTCTACGTGGTCTCGCAGGACGGACCGAACCACCTCTATCGCCAGACCGCGCCGTTCAAGTTCGAGGACGTGACCGAGGCGGCGCACGTCGACGGCGGAGACGCATGGGGAACCGGCTGCGCGATCGTCGATGTCGACGGCGACGGCCTGCTCGACATCTACGTCTGCAACCTCGAGTCGCCGAACCTGCTGTACCGCAACCTCGGTGGCATGCGTTTCGAGGAGTGCGCGCGGCGCTTCGGTCTCGGCTTCGTCGGCGCGTCGTTCTTCGCGGCCTTCGCCGACTACGACAACGACGGCGATCTCGACCTGTACCTGGTCACCAACCGCGTGTTCCTGCAGTCGCTGCTCCCCGAACTGCTGATGCGCGTGAAGCTGCCCTCGACCATGCAGGCCAGCATGCGCGAGCTGGCGCCGCCGATGCCGACCCTGGTCCCCGGCGCCGATGGCAAGGGCCTGAAGGTCCCGCCCGGCTACGAGGACCACCTGATCGAATTCGGTGGCCACCTGTTCTTCGGCGGCCAGGCCGACCGGCTGTTCCGCAACGACGGGGAGCGCTTCACCGACGTCACACGCGCCGCCGGCATCCGCGATCACGGCATGGGCCTGTCTGCGACGTGGTGGGACTTCGACGACGACGGCCTGCTCGATCTCTACGTCGCCGACGACCTCGAGTCGCCCGACATGCTGTGGCACAACAAGGGTGACGGCACCTTCGAGGAAGTCGCCGAGAAGCACCTGCCGCAACTCGCCTACTTCGGCATGGGCAGCGATTCCGCGGACGTCGACGGCGACGGCCGCTTCGACCTGCTGGTCGCCGACATGGCGATGCGCACGCACTACTCCGCCAAGGTGCTGATGGGCGACATGGGCGACCGCGGCTGGTTCCTCGAACACGGCCGTCCGCCGCAGATCATGCGCAACGCGCTGTTCCTCAACACCGGCACCGACCGCTTCCTCGAATGCGGACTGATGGCCGGAGTGGCGAAGACCGACTGGACCTGGACGGTGAAGTTCGGCGACCTCGACTGCGACGGCCACGTCGACCTGTTCGCGACCAACGGCATCCCGCGCTTCGACAACGATCCCGACGCCAAGATGAAGTTCCACGAGCTGTGGAGCGCAGGTCGTCGCGACGAGGCGGTGGAGCTCGCCGCGAATCTGCCGCCGGTCAACGAGAAGAACCTCGCGCTGCGCAACGACGGCCTCCCGCCGGGCGTGCCGCCGCACTTCACCGATGTCGCGAGCACCTGGGGACTCGACTTCGAGTGGGTCAGCCAGGGCGCGTCGATGGTCGACCTCGATCGCGACGGCGACCTCGATCTGGTGGTCGGCAACCTGAACGCGCCGGTGGCGATCTTCGAGAACCGCACCGGCAGCGAGCGGCACGCAGTGCTCCTGAAGCTGAAGGCCCTGGGACGGAACTCGCAGGGCCTGGGTGCGCGGATCAGCGCCTTCGCGGGCGATCGCCGCATCGAACGTCTGCTGACCGCGAGCGGCGGCTACCTGTCGACGCACGATCCGCTGGTGCACCTGGGGCTCGGGGACGCGACGAGGATCGACCGCATGGAGATCCGCTGGCCGGGCCGGCGGATGCCGCAGAAGCTCGACGCCGTCGCGGCCGACCGACTTCTGGAGATCCAGGAGCCCGAGGAGGTGGCGGGAGAGGCGAGCGAACCGGCGCCCATCGCTCCGATGTTCGTCGAGACCACGCTCCGACCCGACTTCGTGCACCACGAGACGCCCTTCGACGACTACGCCGTCCAACCTCTCGTCCCCCACCGGCACTCGCAGCTCGGCCCGGGAATCGCGATCGCGGACGTCGACGGTGACGGTCGCGAGGACGTCTTCGTCGGCGGAGCACGCGGTCAGGGCGGTGCGCTGTTCCTGCGGACCGACGACGGCTTCGCGCAGAAGCAGGGTCCCTTCGACGCGGACGGCCCGCACGAGGACCTCGGCGTCCTGCTGTTCGACGTCGACGGCGACCGCGATCCCGACCTGTACGTCGTCAGCGGCAGCAACGAGGTCAAGGCCGGGGATCCCTCGCTGCGCGATCACCTCTACCTCAACCAGGGCGACGGCACCTTCGCGCCCGCGCCCGAGGGAACACTGCCGGGCTTCGTCGACAGCGGGGGCGTGGTCGCGGCCGCGGACTACGACGGCGACGGCGACCTCGACCTCTTCGTCGGCGGCCGCGTGGTGCCCGGTCGCTACCCCGAGTCGCCGATCAGCCGCCTGTACCGCAACGACGGCGGCAAGCTGGTCGACGTCCTCGAGCGGGCGATCCCGTCGCTGCGCCTCGGCGGACTGATCACCAGTGCCATCTGGTCGGACTACGACGACGACGGCCGCCCCGATCTGCTGGTGACCGCACACTGGCAGCCGGTGCGCGTGTTCCACAACCAGGGCGACGGCACCTTCGAGGATCGCACCGCGCAGGCCGGCCTCGCCGCGTTCCCGGGCTGGTGGAACGGCATCGCCGCCGGCGACCTCGACGGCGACGGCTTCGTCGACTACGTGACGACGAACGTCGGGCTCGACACCAAGTACAAGGCCAGCGCCGATCACCCCGCGCGCATCTTCGCAGCGGACTTCGACGACAACGGCAGCTTCGACGTGGTGGAAGCCAAGTACGAGGGCGACCGTCTCCTGCCGGTGCGCGGACGCTCGTGCAGCAGCCGCGCGATCCCGGTGCTCGCCGAGCGCTTCAAGACCTACGACCAGTTCGCGCGGGCCTCGCTGACCGACATCTACGGTGACGCGGCGCTGCGCGGGGCCGAGTCCTACGAGGCACGCGATCTCGCACACGTGTGGTGGCGCAATCGCGGCGACGGCACCTTCGAGCGCCGCGAGCTCCCACGCCTCGCGCAGATCGCCCCGGCCTTCGGCGTCGTGATCTGCGACTTCGACGGCGACGGTCGGGCCGACGTGGTGCTCGCGCAGAACTTCTACGGCCCCGAGCCGGAGACCGGACGCATGGCCGGAGGCCTCGGCCTCCTGCTGCGCGGCACCGCGCAGGGACTCGAGCCGGTCGCGCCGCAGCGCAGCGGGATCCTCGTGCCGCAGGACGCGAAGGCGCTCGCGGTGACCGATCTCGACGGCGATCAGCGTCCCGACCTGCTGATCACCTGCAACGACGCCGCGCTCCGCGCCCTGCGCGATCAGGCACCGGGGGCGCGCTTCGCGGTCGTCGAGGTGCAGGGGCCCGACGGCAACCCGACGGCCGTCGGCGCCCGGTTGACCCTGCGGCTGAGCACCGGCGAGGTGCAGGTCGCCGAGATCGCGGCCGGGGGCGGCTACCTCAGCGCGAGCTCACCCGACGTCTTCTTCGGGCTCGGTGCAGCGGAAAGCGCCGATCTCCTCGTCCGTTGGCCGGACGGTGCACGTACCACGCACAGGGTCACGGGACCGGGGCGACTGAGTGTGCACCGCTGAGTGTCGTGGCCTGTCGCATCGCGCGCGAACTTGATGCGGCTCGATGGAGAAAACCCGGCAACTCGTCGTATCAGCGGCAAGTCGAGTCGAACGACTTCGGGAGCGCGAGTAACCGGGTCGGACGGGTCGGCTAGTCGGGTGCAAGTCGGCGCCGGTGTGCGGCGCCCACCCGACGGACGAAGAGAAGCCTCCCACAGAAACGAGCCGCGATGGAAACGCGCTACAGCCTGGCCGACGCCAACCGCCTGCTGCCGCTGCTGCGGGCGATCGCGTTGGAGATCGAGGATCGACGCAAGGAGCGCCGC
This sequence comes from Planctomycetota bacterium, assembly GCA_046349595.1. Classification (GTDB taxonomy): domain Bacteria; phylum Planctomycetota; class UBA1135; order UBA1135; family UBA2386; genus JACRLW01. Next base: position 25,666 of record JAXMCA010000004.1, on the reverse strand, counting down.
GAACTGACGCGGATGCTCGACGAGCTGAAGGCCGCGCAGACGCCCGAGGGTCTCGACGACAGCGTCGCCGAGACCGAGGCGGAGTTGTTCCGCAACCGCGAGGCGTCGAACGCCGCCCTGGCCGAGTTCGAGCGCTTGGGCCTGACGGTGCTGCGCTCGGCCCCGCTCACCATCCACATCCCCGGCCGCACCCAACGCGGACCGCTGGTGTTCTGCTGGCAGGCTGGTGAGGACGGCATCGCCCACGGTCACCTGCTCGGAGAAGAGGACGACCCGCGGCGCCCGCTACGGGTGGTGCCGTCGACCGACAAGGACGCGGCGGCCTGAATCCGCCGCGCAGCCACCGGACTCCGAGGGGGTCGTGCCGCAGGGCACGGCCCTCTTTCGTTTCGGCGCCGCAGACGGACGCGTGGCGCGCCGACCTTCGGTGCGCCGTTATCCTCTGAGCGCCCGATGGCGACTCCGCCCCTCCACCACGTCATCCTGTTCCGCCTGCGCGGCGGCGTCACCCTCGACCGCGTCCGCAACGCACGCGAGGCCCTCGCCGATCTCGTCGAGACGATGCCCGGTGTGCTGCACCTGACCGTCGGCGACAACCTCGCCAGCCAGAACGGAGGCTTCACGCTGGCGCTGTTCGCGAGCTTCGAGAACCGTCCGGCCTTCGAAGTCTGCACACGCCATCCGGAGTGGCGGCGCGTGTTCCAGGAGTTCATCGATCCGATCGTCGCCGAGCGCATCGTGGCCGAGACGGAAGCGTCCTGACGCGGACCGCCACCTGCACTTCGCATCGCTTTTTTCGGACCGCGCTCCGTGCTCGAATCGGACTCATGCAGGCGAAGCGTGTCGTCGTCACCGGCGCAGCCGGTCAGATCGGTTACAGCCTCCTCCCTCGGATCGCCGCCGGTGAAGTCTTCGGACCCGGCGTGCCCGTGATCCTCCAGCTCCTGGAGATCACACCGGCCCTCGGTGCGCTGGGCGGCGTGCGCATGGAACTCGAGGACGGAGCCTTCCCCCTCCTCCACGGCATCCAGTGCAGCGACGACCCGAAGGTCGCGTTCCACGATGCCGATCTCTGCTTCCTGGTCGGCGCCAAACCCCGCGGCAAGGGCATGGAGCGCAAGGACCTGCTGCGCGAGAACGGTCCGATCTTCACGACGCAGGGTCGCGCCATCAACGAGGTCGGCGGACCCGACGTGCGCGTCGTCGTCGTCGGCAACCCCTGCAACACCAACTGCCTGATCGCGATGCATGCCGCGCCCGACGTGCCCAACGATCGCTTCACGGCCATGTCGCGCCTCGACCAGAATCGCGCCCGCGCCCAGCTCGCGGAGCGCGCCGGCCGTCACCCGACCAAGGTCGATCGCATCGCCATCTGGGGCAACCACAGCAACACCCAATTCCCGGACTGGACCAATGCCCGTGTCGACGGCAAGCCGGTGCGCGACGTGATCAAGGACGACGCCTGGCTGAAGACCACCTTCATCAAGACCGTGCAGGAGCGCGGCAAGGCGATCATCGACGCCCGCGGCCTGTCCTCGGCGATGTCCGCGGCCAACGCCGCCCTCGACCATGCCCGGGCCCTCTACCACGCCACCAGTGCCGACGACCCGGTGTCGCTCTGCGTGTGGGGCGAAGGCGCCTACGACCTGCCCGACAACATCGTCTGCAGCTACCCCTGCCACACCGACGGCAAGGGCAACTGGAAGATCGACAGGACCTTCAAGCTCGACGACTACGCCCGCGCCCAGATCGCGATCAGCACCAAGGAGCTGAGCGAGGAGCGCAACGCGGTCGCGGATCTGCTGGGGTGAGCCGTCGCGTCCGCGCGAAGTCCGGATCACGCTCCCGAAGTCCTGGGATCGCTGATCCAATCGCGCGCCGACCTCCTTGGAGCCGCTCGCCTTCGCCCTGATCGCCCTCACCGGACTGGTGATGGGCTTCGTCAACAACCTCGCCGGGGCGGGTGGTGCGCTGGCGCTGCTCGCCTTCGACCTGGTCGCGCATCTGTCGCGCGAGTCGGCCAATGCGGCGATGCGTCCGGCGGCCTTGGCGATCGCGCTCGGCGGGGCACTCGGATTCGTGCTGCACGGGCATCGCATCCCGGGCCGTGCCTTCCTCTACGGACTCGCCACCATCCCCGGCGCGCTGCTCGGCACCTTCTTCGCGATCCGCCTGCCGACGCAGGTCTACGACGCCGCGCTGCTGTGCGTGATCGCGATCCTGGTCGCCGGCCTCCTGCGCGAGAAGCGCGGCGCACCACCGGCACCGAAGGCATCCAGGCCGCTGGCGATCCTGCTGTTCGTCGCCGTCGGCCTGCACATGGGCTTCCTCCAGGTCGGCGTCGGCCTGCTCGCCATCGCCGCATTGCGTCGCGTCGGCGACCGTGACCTGGTGCGCGTCAACGCCGCGAAGATGGCGCTGATCGCCTGCTCCTCGACGACCAGCATCGCGACCTTCGCCAGCGCGGGCTCGATCCACTGGTGGCCGGCCTCGGCGCTCGCCAGCGGCGCCTTCGCCGGCAGCTTCCTCGGCAGCCGCTTCTCGGTGAAGAAGGGCCACCGCGCGGTGCTCGGCTTCGTGCTGGTGGTCGCAGTCATCGTTCTGATCCGCACCGCCTGGCACCTCTTCGAGACGCTCCTGCAGGGGTGATTCCCGCGCCGTGATCGCCGATCATCGTCGCGCCATGAAGCACGTCGTCGTCACCGGTGCGAGTTCAGGGATCGGCGCCGCGATCGCCACACGCCTTGCCTCCGACGGCCACCGCCTCTCGCTCGGCGCACGCCGCAAGGACAAGCTCGCAGACGTCGTGCCCGCGGCCTTCCGCCACGCACTCGACGTGACCAAGGGCGACTCGGTCGCGACCTTCCTCGACGCCGCGATCGCCGCGAACGGTCCGATCGACGTGCTCGTCAACAACGCCGGCCTCGCGCGCGGCGTGGAGCGCATCGCCAACGCCACCGGCGAAGCCTGGCGCGAGATGATCGAGACCAACCTGCTCGGCGTGCTCGAGGTCACGCGCCGCGCGCTACCGCGCATGATCGAACGCGGCCACGGCCACGTGCTGATGATCGGCTCGATCGCGGGACACGAGACCTACGAGGGTGGCAGCGTCTACTGCGCGACCAAGCGCGGACTGCGCTCGATCACCGAGGCGTTGCGCTACGAGACCCTGGGCCAGGGCATCCGCGTGACGAGCGTCGACCCCGGCATGGTCGAGACCGAGTTCAGCCTGGTGCGCTTCCGCGGCGATCGGGAGCGCGCGGCGAAGGTCTACGCCGGCATGCGTCCGCTGACCGGCGCCGACATCGCCGCCTGTGTCTCCTTCGCGCTCGGACTCCCCGAGCACGTCAACATCGACGAGATCCGCGTCACGCCCACCGACCAGGCCTCGCCCGGTCGCGTGCACCGCAGGAGCAACTGACGCCTCAACCGCCGCGCACGCGACGCGCGAGCGCCTCCGCGCGAGGACGCAACGCGACGGCCCCGGCGCGGAAGGCGCTCAGCAGTCGCTCGGCGAGTTCCGCACCCGACGGACCGCGGTCCTGGAGCGCGAGCCGCGCGAGGCGATCGAGGGCGACGGCGATCGCGGCGTCGTCGGGCACGCGCGGCGCGACGGCCAGGACCCGCGCGGCCTGTTGGCGGAGCGCGTCGTCGTCGTCGAGGTCCGCGAGGGCTCGGGCCGCGTCGACGGCGTGGGCCGGGGTGCGCCCCAGGCGTCCGCAGGCGAAGCCGACCCATCCGGCGGCAAGCGCCAGCAGGACGCCACCTCCAGCCAGCCACCGGCGCTGACGCACCGGATCGGCGGCGAGCGCAGGGACTCCGCGCGGCAGGGCATAGGGAGCCGGCTCGATGCCGGCCGGGAGAGGGGGGACCTCACAGCGGCTGGACGGGAACATGACGTGCATCGAGCCCGATGTATGACCATGTGTCAAGTTTCGAGTCTCGATGGCGAGTCACGGCGAAAGTCCTTTGCTCCCCGCACACCGCGGGCAAACTGGCGCCGCGCATGGACTGGGGCCAGGTCTACGTCATCGCTCTCGCGGCCCTGGCCACCGGGCTGCTCGCCGCCGAGAAGGCGCACCTCTCGGTGGTCGGCGTCGGCCTGCTGCTCGGGGTCATCGCGCCCGGATTGGTCAGCCCCGCGGAAGCAGTCGCCGGCTTCGGCAACAAGGCCCTGGTCACGGTCGGCGCGCTGTTCGTGCTCGGCGAGGGCTTCCAGCGCACCGGCGCAGCCGCCGTCCTCTCGCGCTGGATCCTCCGGCTCACACGCTCGCGCGAGGCGGCGGTGGTGCTGGCGTTGATGGTCAGCACGGCGGCGCTGTCCGCCTTCGTCAACAACACGCTGGTCGTGCTCACCTTCATGCCGGTGGTCACCAGCGTGTGCCGCGCGACGGGGATGTACCCCTCGCGGCTGCTGATCCCACTCAGCTACGCCTCGATCGCCGGTGGACTCACCACGGTGGTCGGCACCTCGACCAACCTGATCGTCAGCGGCGTGCTCGAGGAACTCGGCCGACCCGCGATCGGCATGTTCGAGATCACCGGCCCGGGTCTCGCTCTCACCGCGACCTGCATCGGCTACATGACGCTGGCCGGTCGCCACCTGCTTCCGCGCATCGCCTCGCTCGCGACGCAGCCGGGTGCCGCCGAGCTCCGCGAGTACGTGACCGAGATCACCATCGGCCCGCGCAGCCCCCTGGTCGGCGTGCCGCTGCGCGAGATCGGACGCGACGGCGACAAGCGCACCGCGCAGGTCGGCATGGTGGTGCGCGACGAAGACGTCCTGCGCCCGCCCTTCGACGACACCCGCGCGCGCGCCGGTGACATCGTCGTGGTCAGCGGGCACGTCCAGGATCTGGCACGCCTGCATCGCGATCCCGCGCACGCGGCGCAGGACGGCACGGAGGAGTACGACCCCGGCTCGATGAGCTTCTTCGAACTCGCACTCTCGCCGAGCTCCTCGGCGGTCGGCGAGTGCGTGCGCGACCTGCAGCTCAAGGCGCGTCACGGAGCGGTCGTCGTGGGATTGCAGCGCGCAGGACGCCATCTGCAGTCCCGCTTCGCCGACCTGCGGCTGCTGTCGGGCGACGTCCTGCTCGCCTTCGGCAATCCGCAGAGCCGCCAGAGCCTGCGACGCAGCACCGACTTCAACCTGATCGAGGGTGTCGAAGAACGATTGCTGCGCCGCGAGAAGGCGCCGATCGCGCTCGGCATCGGCATCCTCGTCGTGCTGATGTTCGCGATCGGCATCGATCCCGCGACCGTCGCGCTGTTCGGTGCGCTGGCGACGGTGGTGAGCGGGTGCGTCACCGTCGAGCAGGCCAATCGATCGATCGGTTGGCCGGTGCTGACCTTCATCGCCGGCACGCTGGCGCTCAGCAAGGCGCTGCGCAACACGCACGCCGACGTGATGCTCGGCGAACACCTCGCAGGGCTCGTCGCGGGCACCGGAGTCCTCGGCTTGATGATCGTGCTGTGGTTCGGCACCACGCTCCTGACCGAGTTCCTGTCCAACAATGCGGTCGCTGCGATGATGACGCCAGTCGCCGTCGCGACCGCCGCCGCGGCCAAGGTCGACGAACGCATGCTGGTGATGGTCGTGCTGTTCGCGGCGAGCTGCTCCTTCGCCAACCCGCTGGGCTACAAGACCAACCTGCTGGTGTTCGGCCCCGGCGGCTACCGCTTCCGCGACTTCCTCCGCGTCGGCCTCGGTCTCGACGTGCTGATGGGCATCGTCGGCCTCACGACAGTGGCCCTGTTCTGCCGGTCCTGAATCTCGGCTCAGGCAAGGGCGCGGAACTGCCGATGAGAGCGGCGGAACCGTGGTACCCCAGCCCGTCTCATCGCCCGCTCCCGCCGCGCACCGCTCGCGGCGCAGCCTGCTCACCATCGAGCTCCTGGTGCTCTCCGCTCTCGCGGCGACCTGGTTGCTGTCGCGGAGCGACGCGCCGCCGGCGGTCCACTGGCAGTTCGGGGAGACGCGATCCGCAGCCGAGCCGTTCAGCAGCTTCCCGCCCGGGTTCCCGCTGCGCCTCGCGGTGGATCTCCCGCGTCCGATGTACGTCTACGTCGCGAGCCACGACATGCTGCGCGGCAACATCGCGCTGTGGCCGAGCGCCGCGTTGAAGTCGGAACTCGAGGCCGAACCGATCGCAGCGGGCTCGCACTTCCTGCCGGGCAGCTTCAAGGGCCAAGACGTGCAGTGGCACGTCGGCGACGGGGTCGGCGCGACCACCTTCCTGGTGATCGTCTCCGAACAGCCGCTGCCGGACCTCGCTGCGGCGATGACGCACTTCCGTCAGATGGGCAATGCCGCGTTCCCCGACCGGAGCACCTGCACGACCTACGCGCCGCCGGGAGGCATGAAGGACGTGCCCGCGCGCAGCCAGATCGCGCATCCGCTGCTGCAGCGATGTGCGAGCGACACCGACGGCATCCACGACGGCGCGATGCAGCCGGTGCCCGGCGTGCCGGGAGCGTGGATGAAGTCGATGCACGTCATCACGCCGATCCCGGAGGGAACGCTCGACCAGGACGGCGTGCGCCGCGAACTCGAGGCGCGCTTCGGCGGTCTGAAGGACATGCTCGGCACCCAGGTCGAGGGCGGCAGCGAGACGCAGGGTCCGCAGTCGCCGTCCACGCCACCCGCCGGCGGCCGCTGAGCCGGGCCACCGCCCGGTCACCGTCGGCTTCGCGAAGCCGATGCCTTGTTCCGGCGCGCACCGGAGCGACGATCCGCCGATGACACGCCGGCAGGTCCATCGCAATCCGCGACGGCCACCCGGCGAGGAGACTCTTCCGATGGACAAGGACTGGTTCCCGTTCTTCTCGATGCTGTTCTGGTTCTTCACCAAGCTGACCGGGCTCGGCATGGCGATCATCGGACTGACATCGCTCGCCAGCATGGTTGCGATCGGCTTCGCCTTCTGGCACTTCGTGCTCGCGGTGCTGGCCCCGACGGCGCTCGGTGGCTTCCTGCTGGTCACCGACACGGTCCACGACGTCGCGACGGCCGAGATGCGACGCAAGCAGCGCCAGAAGTAGCGCTGCGCGGTCCGACCCGGGTCACGGCTCGCCGGGACCGCACCGGCCCGGCTACGGTTCCGCTCCGCCATGCCGACGCTCCGACCCGCGCTGCTCTTCCCGCTCCTGTGCGCATCCGCCCTTCCCGGCCAGGACCTGCAATCGGCGTGGCAGGAGGTGCGCGCGAACTTCGAGAGCGAGTGCAGCAAGCAGAGCGTCGTCGGCGCGAGCCTGATGTTCCTGCGCGGAGGCGAGGAGATCGGCATGGCTTGCTACGGCATGGCCGATCGCGACGGCAAGCGCGCCGTCGACCGCGACACGATCTACCACTGGGCGAGCTGCACGAAGACCTTCACAGGCATCGCGATCATGCAACTGCGTGATCGCGGGCTGCTGCGCCTCGATCAGCCGATCCTCGACTTCGTGCCGGAGCTGCGCGAAGTGCACGACCCCTTCGGCAAGCTCGACGCGATCACACTGCGTCACCTGCTCTCGCACTCCGCCGGCTTCCGCTCTGCGACCTGGCCGTGGGGTGGTGACAAGCCCTGGCATCCGCACGAGCCGAAGCACTTCAGCCAGCTCGTCGCGATGATGCCGTACACCGAGATCGAGTTCGAACCGGGCTCGCGCTTCTCGTACTCGAACCCGGGGATCGTGTTCCTCGGCGAGACCATCGCGCGCGTCACCGGCGACGAGTTCGAGGTCTACCTCGAGAAGAACCTGCTGCGCCCGCTCGGGATGACGCACACCTACTGCGACGTCACGCCCTACCACCTCGCACGTCACCGCTCGCACAGCTACGAGAAGAAGGGCGAGGCCGTGGTCGATCTCGGCGCCGACTTCGACACCGGCGTGACGGTGAGCAACGGCGGACTCAACGCGCCGCTGCCCGACATGGCGCGCTACCTCGCCTTCCTGCTCGACGCCGTCGCGAAGGACTCGGACGCCGCCGCTGTGCTCGCGCGCAGCTCGCTGCAGGAGATGTGGCAACCGATCCTGCCGACCAACGCCGGCGGCACCGAGCACATCGGCCTGGCCTTCTTCCTCTCCGAAGCGGGCGGAACGCAGGTGATCGGCCACACCGGCGGGCAGCGCTCGTTCGTCACCTTCTTCTACCTGCACCCGGCCTCGGGAACTGCCGCGCTCGGCGCCTTCAACACCTCGACCGGTGGCCCGGTGATGGCGTCGATGCGGCGGCTCTGCCTCGAGCGGCTGTCGGTGCCGCTCGCCGCGGAACCGGCGAAGAAGCAGGGACGCTGAGCGCGCGCTCCCTCAGCACTCCGGCAGGTTGACGGCGAGCCCGCCCTCGCTGGTCTCCTTGTATTCGCGACGCATGTCGTCACCGGTGCGCTTCATCACGCGGATCACCTTGTCGAGCGTGACGATGCCCTTCTCGCCGGAGTTCAGCGCGAGCTGTGCGGCGCTCCACGCCTTCGCGACTCCCATCGCGTTGCGTTCGATGCACGGGGCCTGAACCAGACCCTTGATCGGATCACAGGTCAGACCGAGGTTGTGCTCGAGACCGATCTCCGCCGCGCGTTCGACCTGGTCGACGTCGCCGCCGAGGATCTCGCACAGCGCCGCCGCGGCCATCGCCGTGGCGCTGCCGACCTCGCCCTGACATCCGACCTCCGCACCGCTGAGGCTCGCATGCGTCTTGATCACCATGGCGATCGCTCCGCCGGTGGCGATGGCGCGGTGGATCTGCTCGCGCGACAGCTTCAGCCGTTCGGCCGCCTCGACGAGCACCGCAGGGAAGATGCCCGCCGCACCGTTGGTCGGCGCGGTCACCACGATGCCACCCGCCGCGTTCTCCTCGTTCACCGCGTAGGCGTAGGCCTGGGCCTGCGCGATGATCCGGTAGCTGTCCTCGACACGACCCGCGGTGATCTGCGCCTGCAGGGTCGCCGCGCGACGCAGCACCCCGAGTCCGCCGGGGAGCTGACCGGTGTGGCGCAGCCCACGGGCGATGCAGGCCCGGAAGGCCTGGTGGATTCGATCGAGTCCGGCTTCCAGCGAACCCGGCTCCTCTTCCCACGCTCGCTCGTTGGCGAGCACCACAGCGCCGAGTCCGCCGAGCACGCGCGCGTGCTCGCACAGCGTCTGGCCGTTCCAGAACGGAGCGACGGGTGCGCTCGGCGCGCGCCGTTTGCCGCCGTCCTCGCCGATGGTCTGCACGAAGCCACCGCCGACCGACAGCCAGGCCTCCTCGTGCAGCACGGAGCCGTCGTCGCCGAAGGCGCGGCAGACCAGGGTGTTGGGGTGCGGCAGGTGTTCGCGCGAGACGTCGCGCGAGGTGTCGAACACGACGTCGTCCGGATGCAGTCGCACCCGGTGCCCTCCCCACTCGATCGACGGGTCGGCGGCGAGACGCTCACCGATCGACTGGAAGGCATCGGGATCGACATTCTCCGGCTCCTGGCCGCACAGCCCGGCGAGCACCGCGCGATCGGTGCCGTGCCCATGGCCGGTCGCGGAGAGCGAGCCTCGGAGTTCCACCTGAAGGCGCGCCGGCACCAGCCCACGCGAGAGGCACCGCCGGCGGAACATGCCGGTGGCGCGCATCGGACCGACGGTATGGCTCGAACTCGGGCCGGGGCCGATGCGGAACACGTCGAGCAGACGAACGGTGATCGGCTCGCGGCCGACGGGGCGCGTCATGGAGGGACGCGGAGGATATGCCGCCGACGGTCGGGTCCCAACGCCGGGAGGATCCTTGCGGGTAACCTTTGCGCCCGTTCCGGATAGCCGCACCCGTCGATGCGTGATCGAGTCGGTCGTCTCCTCTGTGTCGTGTCGATCGCCGCGTGGCTCCTGCCCGCGGTGGCGACGGCACAGTCCGACCCCTCGCGGATCGCACGCCGCGTCGGCGATTGGCGCGACGCCTGGCGATCGGGCCGCATCGCGCTGACGGGTCCCGATCAGAACGAGAGCATCGCGCGACGCATCTACGGCAACGACCTCATCACCCGTGCTCCCCAGGTGCTCGCTTCGCACCTCTACGGGCTGCGCGCGCTGCTCGAGGATGCGGCAGAGGGCGGCGGACCCGAGTCGGCGGCAGCGGTGCTCACCCTCGCCGCAGAGGGACTCGGGGAGTCGCCGCTCCCCGCCGATCGACAGGTCGAGATGGTGCGCGCCGAAGCCACGCACGCGCTGGCACGGATGCAGGGCTCGGCCGCACTCGACCTCCTGCTCCGGGCCGCGCGCGGCGACAAGGCCGAGGTCGACGAGCTGAAGCCCTGGCGCAACGAGTACCGCATCGCGGCGCTGCGCGCGCTCGGCGGTGCCCGGTCCGCCGTGGTCCGCTTCGAACTCGAACGACAACTCGGGGATCGTGATCGCGAGGTGCGCATCGCCGCGGCGGAATCACTCGCCGAGCGCGGGAGCGCGCGCTCGCTCGATGCCCTCGGCGATGCGATCGTCGCGGAGAAGGATCCGCTCGCCGCGCTCGTCATCCTCGATGCGATGCACGGCAGCATCGCGCGTGACGGCGAGCACATGTCGACGGAGACCGCGCGTCGCGCCCTGTCGATCGCGCTCGATCAACTCGGCCGCTTCGACTGGCGCTGCGACACCGCGATCGTCGAGATCGCCGGACGGATCCGCAGCCCGATGTCGATCGAACCGCTGATCGGTGTGCTCGAGCGCTGCCTGCCACGCCGAGGCGGCAACGAAGCCCTGCGCGCGGGCACGTTGCGGGAGCGTGCGCAGACGGTCCTGCGCGACCTCACCGGCACGCTGTGCCAGGCCGACCGCCCGGACCAGTGGCGGGCCTTCTGGAGCCGCGTGCGCGACGACTTCCGCCTGCCGCCACCGCGTGATCAGGGCGGCGACGAGGCGCGCACGACCTCGGGATTCTTCGGCATCCCGGTCTCCGGTCTGCGTGTGCTGTTCGTGATCGACACGTCGGGGAGCATGAACACGCCGATCACCGGTGTCGGCGATGGCGGCACGTCGAGCGGCGGGGACCACGACACGACCTCGCGTCTCGAGCGCGCGAAGCAGGAGCTTCTCCGGGCCGTCGCATCGCTGCCGCCCGACGCGCGCTTCGGCGTGATCGCCTTCTCCGGCGAGGCGACCCGTCTCGACCACTCGCTGTGGCCGGCCAACGACAGCGGCCGTGCGGCGTTGAGACACGCGCTCGCCGGGCTGTCGGCGGGCGGTGCGACCAATCTCTACGGTGCACTCGCCGACGCGCTCGACCTGGGGGATCCCGACGCGGCGCGCAAGGACCTCGCCGGCATCGACGAGCTGTTCGTGCTCAGCGACGGGCAGCCCAGCGCAGGAGCCTGCACCGACACCGAGGCGATCCTCGCCGCGGTTCACGACGCGAACCGCTACCGCCACGTGCGCATCCACACCGTGATGCTCGGCGGGGCGATGGAGTTCGTGCGTCGACTCGCCGAGGAGAACGGCGGTCGCTGCGTCGAGGGCTGAACGCGCTCAGCGCGCGAAGCTCTTGACGATGTTCCCGAACTCGGTCATCAGCCGCCGCAGCTCGTCGTAGTCGGCGTGGCGCAGCCGGAACCAGGTGTTGACGAGCCAGCCCTTGTCGAGGCCCTTGGTCGGCGTGCCGATCGCCGGAACCTCGTATTCGTAGACGTGCTGCCAGAAACGGCGGCGCAGCTCCTCGACACCGGTGTGACCCACGAATCGTCCGTCGCGATCGGGACGGATCTGCACCGAACCCACCGCGAAGCGCCGGCTCGGCGCACGTGACGACGGCATGTCGAAGACCGCGCGCGCCCACTCGTCGTAGACGTCGAACTCGTTGCCGACCGCGTACATGTCCCAGATCTTCTCGCCCGCGGGTCGCGCGCCGATCTCGGAGAACTTCAGACCCTTGGGCCCGAAGAACCACTCCATGTGCGTCGCCGTGTTGCGCAGTCCGAGGAGGTCGATGACGCGACGTCCCATCGTGCGCAGCTCGGCGTAGCCGTCCTGCTCGATGCGGTTGGTGACCGCGATCTGCGGGACGATGCCGCGATCCTGCGCGGCCTCGAGGCAGCCGGGGTAGTAGTGCGCCGCGAAGTCCATGCGCACGCCCTGCCCGTCGACGATGGTGTCGAAGAAGCCCTCGTGTCCCTCGATGAACTCCTCGACCGCGACGCGGCGTTGCTCGCCGATGCGGAGGTTCGGCAGCAGCGCATCGAGCTCCTTCGCCGAGCCGATGCGGTGCGTGTCGAGTGAACCGAAGCCGGCGATGGGCTTGACGATCACCGGGAAGCCGACGCGCTCGCAGAACGCACGCACCTCGGCCTCGCTCGACGCACCCGTCGACTGCGCGCAGGCGACACCGTGACCGCGCAGGAACTCCTTCATCTGCGCCTTGTCGCGGCACAGGCGTGCGGTACGCACCGAGAGGCCCGGCAGACCGAGACGTTCCCGCAGCACGGCGGCCGCCTCCACCAGGGGCTCCTCGATCGTCTCGATGCGATCGAAGGGCTGCGTGGTCGCGAGTTCGCGCGCGGTCGCGAGCAGGACCTCGGTGTCGAGCATCCGCGTGCAGGTGCGGTAGTCGGCGATCAGTCCGCGGACCGTGGCCGACAGCCGCTCACGCGGCGCCAGGCCGATCGCGGAGACGCGCGCTCCGAGCCCGTGCAGCGCGCGCACGAAGCCGTGGTTGTAGACGTGGGTGTCCGGGGCGAGGAAGAGGACGTGCATCGGTCGCAGGGGCGAGCATCATGCCGGGGCGCTCGCGCCGGTGCAGCGGCCCTTTCCGCACCGCGCCGGACGCCGCCTCAGGTGCGCTCCCGCACCGGTGCGCCGGCGACCGATGTACCATCGCAACCGCCATGAAAGACGTCCTTTGCAGCCGCGAGTGCATCGAGCTCGAGGATCGCTACGCCGCCCACAACTACCACCCTCTGGATGTCGTCGTGCACAAGGCGGAGGGAGCCTTCGTCGAGGACGTCGAGGGGCGCCGCTACCTGGACTGCCTGTCCGCCTACAGCGCGGTCAACCAGGGTCACCAGCACCCGCGCATCGTCGCCGCACTGCTCGAGCAGGTGCAGCGCGTGGCGCTGACCAGCCGTGCGTTCCGGAACGACCGCTTCGGGGCGTGCTGTCGGAAGCTCAGCGAACTGCTCGGCTATCCGCGCGTGCTGATGATGAACACCGGCGCGGAGGCGGTCGAGACCGCGATCAAGGCGATGCGTCGCTTCGGCTACCGCCACAAGAAGCTGGCCGACGGCAAGGCGCGGATCCTCGTGTGCGAGGGCAACTTCCACGGCCGCACCACCACCATCGTCGGCTTCTCCAGCGACGAGGGCAGCCGGCGCGGCTTCGGCCCCTTCTCGCCGGGCTTCACCGCGGTGCCCTTCGGCGATCTCGCTGCGGCCGAGCGCGCCTTCGGCGACGACGTGGTCGGCGTGCTGGTCGAACCGGTGCAGGGCGAGGCCGGCGTGATCGTCCCGCCCGACGACTTCCTGCCCGGACTGCGCAAGCTGTGCGACGATCGGGGCGCGCTGTTGGTCTGCGACGAGATCCAATCCGGCCTCGGTCGCTCCGGCTCGATGCTCGCGCACGAGCTGTGGGGTGTGCGCGCCGACGGCGTGACCATCGGCAAGGCGCTGTCCGGCGGCCTCTACCCGATCTCCGCATTCCTCGCGACCGAGGCGGTGATGGACGTGTTCACGCCCGGATCGCACGGCTCGACCTACGGCGGCAACCCGCTCGCCTGCGCGGTCGCCGAGGCCGCGCTCGACGTCCTCGTCGACGAGGACCTCTGCACACGCTCCGCCGAGTTGGGCCGCTGGATGCTCGACGAACTGCGTCGCACGCCCTCGCCCTTGATCGAGGAGGTCCGCGGCATCGGCCTGTGGTTCGGCGTGCAACTGAAGCCCGCGGCCGGCGGAGCGCGGCAGTACTGCGAGCGTCTGCGCGAGCGCGGCATCCTCTGCAAGGAGACGCACACGCACACCATCCGCATCGCGCCGCCGCTGGTGATCCGCCGCAGCGACCTGGAGTGGGCGCTGGCGGAGATCCGCGCCGTGCTGGCCGGAGCCTGAACCTCGACAGGCCGGAGGGTAGGCTCGGGCGCGATGCGCCTGATCGTCCCCCTCGCCGTGCTGGTCACGGCGCTGTGTGTGGCCCTGTTCGCGAGTCGTCAGCGCGGCGGACCGTCCACCGTCTCGGGCTTCGTCGAGTCGGACCAGATCCGGGTCGGCTCGCGTGTCGGCGGACGGATCCTCGCGGTGCACGTCGAGGAGGGGACGCGCGTGGTGCGCGGAACGCCGATGATCGAGTTCGAGCACTTCGACCTCGACGCCCGCCGCGCCGATGCCGCGGCCCTGCGCGAGCAGGCCGACGCGAGGCTCGCCTTGGTGCGCGCCGGCTCGCGCGAGGAGGAGATCGCCGCCGCCGGGGCCGAGCGTGCCCGCCTCGCAGCGGATCTCGCCAAACTCGAGAAGGGTCCACGTGAGCAGGAGATCGCCACGCAGCGCGCGCGGGTGAAGCTCGACGAGGCGCTGCTCGAGTTGGCGAAGGCCGAGGATGCGCGCGTCGAGGACCTGTTCCAGCGGAAGGTCGCCAGCGCATCCGACCGCGACAACGCGCTCGCCAGGCTGCGCGCCGCCGAGGCCGATCTCGAGGTTCGCCAGCAGGAGCTGGCACTGCTCCTCGAGGGAACCCGCAAGGAGGATCTCGATTCGGCGCGCGCCGGACTCGCCGCGGCCGACGCGCGGCTCGCGCTGGTGCGCGCCGGCTCACGCAAGGAGGAGATCGCACAGGCGGACGCTGCGGCGCAGGCGGCCACGGCGGCGCTCGCCGCGATCGACGCCCAGCTCGCGGAACTCCGCGTGCTCGCGCCGATCGATGGCATCGTCGAGGCGATCGACGTCCGACCCGGAGACATGGCCGCACCCAATCAACCGATCCTCGCGCTCGCCGACCCCACGCGCCTGTGGGTGCGCACCTATGTGCCCGAGAACCGGCTCGATCTCGCGCCGGATCAGCCGCTCGACGTGATCGTCGACTCCTTTCCCGGACGCGTGTTCCACGGCAGGGTCGGCTTCGTCGCGCGCCACGCCGAGTTCACGCCTGGCAACATCCAGACGCCGGAGGAACGCAGCAAGCAGGTGTTCCGCATCAAGATCCTGCTCCAGGACGGCTCCGATCTGCTGCGCGCCGGCATGATCGCCGACGTGCAACTGCCCGCGCCGATCTCGCGATGAGCGACATCGTCCTGGAGGTGCGCGGTCTGTCGCGTCGTTTCGGCGCGCGCATGGCCGTGGACTCGGTTTCGTTCACCGTTCACCGCGGCGCGATCTTCGGACTGCTCGGCCCCAACGGCAGCGGCAAGTCGACGATCATCCGCATGCTGTGCGGAGTGCTCGCGCCGAGCGCCGGCCGCGCCCTCGTGCTCGGCATCGACTGCGCGGCCGATCCCGAGTCGGTGAAGCCGCGCATCGGCTACATGAGCCAGGCCTTCGCGCTCTACGCCGACCTCTCGGTGCGCGAGAACCTCGACTTCGCAGCGCGCGTGCAGGGACTCGACCCGCAGCGCCGCGCGCGCCGCATCGCGGAGGTGAGCGAGCTGGTCGGCATCGCCGATCGGATGAGCCAGCTCGCCGGCACGCTGTCGGGCGGTTGGAAGCAGCGCCTCGCACTGGCGTGTTCGCTGGTCCACGAGCCGGAGATCCTGTTCCTCGACGAACCCACCGCGGGCATCGACCCGGTGGCACGACGCGACCTGTGGGACCTCCTGTTCGAGCTCGCCGGACGCGGCGTGACGATGTTCGTCACCACGCACTCGATGGACGAGGCGGAGCGTTGCACCGACGTCGCCTATCTGCAGAACTCGCGATTGATCGTGTGCGGCACGCCCGACGAGCTGAAGCGCTCGACAGCCGTCACGCCGCAGGGATCGCGCCGCATCGAACTCGCACTGCATCACCCCGCGGAGCATCTGCGCAGCCTGCGGGAGATCGAGGGTGTGCGCGACGCCACACTCTTCGGCGACGTCGTCCACATCCTCCTCGATACCGGCGTCACCGACGGCGCGATCCTGGATCGCGTCGGTGCGACTGCGCGTGTGCGGCCGATCGAGCCGACCCTGGAGGACGTCTTCGTCACCCTGGCGCGCGCGGCGGAGCGCGACGGCCTGCCGCCTCCCGCGCCTCCGTCGGAACCATCCGCCACGGCGACCCCGGCGGTCACGCCCCACCACACACGCTTCGCGCACGGTGCGATCGCGATCCTGCGCAAGGAGCTCGCCCACATCCGCCGCGAGCCGGCGACCCTGTTCTTCGCCCTGGTCATCCCGCTGCTGCAACTGCTGATCTTCGGCGTCGCCCTGGACACGCAGATCGAGCACATCCCCACCGCCGTGCTCGACCTCGACGGTCGCGCCGCCGGCCGCGAACTGGTGGAAGCCTTCGCCGACACGCGCACCTTCGACATCGTGCTGCGCACGCATGGCTACGACGAACTGCGCCACGCGCTCGCCTCGGGAGCCGCGCGCGTCGGCATCGTCGTCCCACCCGACCACAGCGAGCGGCTGGTCCGTGCCGAGCAGTCGCAGGTGCAGGTGCTGATCGACGGCAGCGATTCGACGGTCGCCAACGCGGCGCTCACCGCGGCCAACCTGCTCGGCGTGAAGCTCTCGAAGGACATCGGCCTCCGTGCCCTCGAGGCCTCCGACGCGTCGGCGATCGCACGCGACGCATTCGGCCATCCGGCGATGCCGATCGAGGTGCGCCCGCGCCTGCTGTTCAACCCCGACCTGCAGAGCGCGCGCTTCTTCGTGCCGGGCCTGATCGGGATCATCCTGCAGCTCGTCACCCTGTTCCTGACCGCCTTCTCCGTGGTGCGCGAACGCGAGCGAGGCACGCTCGAACAGCTCTTCGTCACCCCGGTCTCGCGCAGCGGCGTGCTGATCGGCAAGCTCGTCCCCTATGCGCTGCTCGGTGCCGGCGAGCTGCTGCTGATCCTCAACGTGATGGTGTTCGGCTTCGGCGTCCCGATCCACGGCGACCTCTCGCTGCTGCTCGGGCTCGCGATGCTGTTCCTCGTCACCTCGCTCGGGATGGGACTCCTGGTCTCGACGCTGGCCCGCACGCAGCTCCATGCGATGCAGATCGCGTTCCTGATCATGCTCCCTTCGGTCCTGCTCTCCGGCTTCATGTTCCCCCGTTCGGAGATGCCCGTACCGATCCAGCTCCTCGGTCAGGTGATCCCCGTCACCTACTTCATCGAGATCCTGCGCGGGATCGTCCTGCGCGCGGCGGATCTCGGCGATCTCGCACCCCACGTGATCGGTCTGACCCTGTGCTGCAGCGCGATCCTGGGCATGGCCCTGCTCCGCTTCCGCAAGCGGATCTGAGCTGCACGACGTGTCGACCATGGCAGAACCAGAGAACGTCCCAGACAGCGCGAAGGAAGCCGCTCCGCTGCAGGTGTCGGCGGTCCTGGCCGTGCTCGGCGTGGTCTACGGCGACATCGCAACCAGCCCGCTGTATGCGATCCGCGAGTGCTTCCACGGCGACTTCGCGATCGACGTCGACCGCGACGGCATCCTCGGCATCCTGTCGCTGATGTTCTGGTCGCTGACGATCATCGTCTCGATCAAGTACCTGCTGTTCGTGCTGCGTGCCGACAACCGCGGCGAGGGTGGGGTGATCGCGCTCACTGCACTGGTGCAGCACCCGCGCGACGGCCGTCGACGATCCGCGCGGACCCTGGTCGTGCTCGGCATCTTCGGCGCGGCGCTGCTCTACGGCGACGGCATGATCACGCCGGCGATCTCCGTGCTGAGCGCCGTCGAAGGACTGCACGTGGTCACGCCGGCCTTCGACGATCTCGTCGTGCCGATCACCATCGTGATCCTCCTGGCGCTCTTCGCCTTGCAGCGTCATGGCACCCGGCGGGTCGGCACGCTGTTCGGGCCGGTGATCGCGCTGTGGCTCGTGGTGCTCGCTCTGCTCGGCATCCCCGCGATCGCGCGCGAACCTCAGGTTCTCGAGGCGCTCGACCCGCTTCACGGAGTCCGCTTCATCGCCGGACACGGGGCATCCGGCTTCCTCGCGCTCGGCGCCGTGTTCCTCGTCGTCACCGGAGCCGAGGCGCTCTATGCCGACCTCGGTCACTTCGGGCCGCGACCGATCCGCGCCGGCTGGTTCGGGCTCGCACTGCCCTGCCTGTGCTGCAACTACTTCGGCCAGGGCGCCCTGCTCCTCGCGCACCCGGAGCACGCCGACCACCCCTTCTTCTCGCTGGTTCCCGAGTGGGCCGGCGTGCCGATGCTCGTGCTCGCGACGCTCGCGACCATCATCGCCTCGCAGGCCGTCATCTCCGGCGCCTTCTCGTTGACCCGACAGGCGATCCAGCTCGGCTTCCTGCCGCGCATGCGCACGGTGCACACCTCCCAGGAGCAGATCGGCCAGATCTACGTGCCTCTCGTCAACCGCTTGCTCGCAGTGGCGACGATCGCCCTGGTCGTCGGCTTCGGGTCCTCCAGTCGGCTGGCGGCGGCGTACGGGGTCGCGGTCACCACGACCATGCTGATCACCACCGTGCTCCTCGCCGTGGTGGCACGCCGGCGCTGGGGCTGGAGCATGCTCCGCGTCGCACCGCTGGTCGCGATCTTCGCGACGGTCGACTGCGCCTTCTTCCTCGCCAACCTCGGCAAGATCGCACACGGCGCCTGGTTCCCGCTGCTGATCGGCGCGGTGTTCCTCTTGGTCATGCTGACCTGGCGACGCGGCCGCGAGATCAAGATCGCGCTCCGCCTGCTCGATGCGGTCCACGTCGAGCAATTCCAGAAGATGCTCCGCGAGTCGCCGCCGCGACGCATCGAAGGACACGCGGTCTACCTGACCAGCGATCCGAACTGGGCGCCGATGCCGCTGCGGACCAACGTGGCTCGACACGGTGCGCTCCACGCGCAGGTCACCCTCCTCGGTGTGCGCAACGAGGAGGTCCCCACGGTGTCGCGCGACGAGAAGGTCGAGGTGCACGACCTCGGAGACGGCATGCATCAGGTCGTCGCACGCTACGGCTTCACGGAGTCGCCGAACGTGCCTCACGTGCTCGCGCTCGCGCGCGAGAAGGGCCTGCCGGTCGAGGTCGACGACGTGGTGTTCTTCGTCGGGCGCGAGACGATCCTCGCCGCACGCCGTCCGGGCATGGCCCGCTGGCGAGTCGCGTTGTTCGCCTTCATGGAGCGCAACGCGGAACTCGCGGCGAACTACTTCGGCCTGCCGTCCACGCAGGTCGTCGAGATCGGGGCACAGGTCCCTATCTGATTCAGGTCCACCGCAAGCACCCGGTGCATCCTCCGCTTGCGGCCCGTCACGATCCTCGCGAGCATCTCGCCACGCTCAAGGAGAACCGTCGATGCGCCTTCACACCCTTCCCGTACTCGTCCTCCCCCTCGCGTTCGCACCCGCGGCGATCGCTCAGTCCGTCTACGTGCAGCCAGCCGGCTACGAATCGGTCGAAGGCAACAGCTCGAGCGGCATCCCCTTCAGCTACGTCAGCGCGCGGGTGCAGCAGGCCGACGCCAACCGCATCGGAACGGTCATGGCCAGCATCAACCGCTTGAGCTTCCGCCGTGATCGGTCCGCGGGCGCGACGGCGACGGCGAGGACCATCGACGTCACCGCCTCGATGGGCAAGGCGGACATCAACCTGTTCAGCGCCACCTTCGCCAACAACTGGCTCAGCCCGCCGACCACGGTCTACACGACCAAGCCGACCTCGCTGCCCGACATCAGCGTGTCCCCCGGCAATCCTCCGGGCCCCTTCGTGATCCCGATCGTGCTCGATGCGCCGTTCTTCTACGACGGCGTCGACTCCCTGATGTGGGAGCTCCAGGTCGACAACGGGGTGACCGGGACCTACTCGATGGACTGGGTCAGCGCCGCGACCACGACCGCGGGCGGCACGACGACGGCGCTCGGCATCGGCTGCACGACCGCCAACGGAACGATGTCGCACACCACGTCGTTCTCGGCGACGGCGACGGCGCTGAACCTGTCCTTCGCCGGCACGGCCGCCCCATCGAACACCCCGGTGATCCTGCTGCTCGGCGTGCTCGATCCCAACCTCAACGTCCCCGGCCTGTGCACCGCCCTCCACAGCGACGTGTTGTTCTCGCAGACCTTGGGCACCTCGGGCGCGACCGGCACGCTCGCCTCGACGACGCTCCCGTTGAGCTTCGTGCCGGGCACCGGCGGCATCCCGCTCTACACCCAGCTGGCCGCGGTCGATCTCACGCAACCGGGCATCCCCGTGGCGCTGTCGAACGGCCGCATGAGCCCGCTTCCGCTGACTCCGGGCGGCCCGGCACCGACCGGCATCAAGCGCACCTACTCGCTGACCAGCTCGAGCGCCGTCACGGGATCCACGCCGTCGGTGAGCGCGGTGGTCACCCAGATCGACTACTAGGAATGCCCGATCGCCGGGCTCGACCCGCCCGGCTCGAAGGGCGACCGACCGCCTGCCCGGAGCTCCTCAGCGCAGCGCCTGGAACGAGTCGAGTTCGACGCGCGGCGTGAAGTAACCCTCGCGCACCGGCTCGACGCGGCACAGGTCCGTCGACAGGTACTTCTTGTTCGAGTCGGGAAGCACGGTGACGACCGTCGCCTCCGGCCCGAGCTCGAGTGCGAGCTGGATCGCACCGATCACGTTGGCGCCCGACGAGATGCCGACGGCGAGTCCGAGACGACGCGCGAGGAGCTGTGCCATCAGGATCGAGTCGCCGTCGTGCGCGTCGATCACGCGGTCGAGTTCGTCGAGATGGACGATCGACGGCACGAACTCGTCGCTGATGCCCTGGATGCGGTGCCGCCCGACGCAGTGGCCGGTGCGCAGCGTGGGTGAACTCGCCGGTTCCAGCGGATGCACGCGACACTGCTCGTGGCCGCGCCGCAGCCGACGCCCCACTCCCATCACGGTGCCGCCCGTTCCGACCCCCGCGACGAAGGCATCGCAACGTCGCCCGATGCGCGCGAGCTGGTCGACGATCTCCTCGCCGGTGCCGAGTTCGTGCGCTTCGACGTTGTCGGCGTTGTCGAACTGGCGCGGCAGGAACACGTGGCTCCGCGACCGCGCGTACTCCTCCGCGAGACGCACGCCGCCGAGGAAACCGCCCTGTTCGCGCGACACCTGCACGACCTCGGCACCGAAGCTCTCGATCAGGAGACGTCGCTCCGGACTCATCCAGTTGGGCATGAAGATGCGCACCGGATGACCGAGCGCGCGACCGAGCGCGGCAAAGGCGATGCCGGTGTTGCCGCTCGAGCACTCGGCGATGAGGTCGCCCGGATGGAGATCGCCGCGCTGGTAGGCGCGCCGCAGCACGTGCGCCGCCATGCGGTCCTTCACGCTGCCGGTCATGTTCATCGACTCGTACTTCGCGAACACCCGGTGCGCCCGACCGTCGATCCGCAGGCGGATCTCCAGGAGCGGGGTGCCGCCCACCAGCGCGCAGAGCGCGTCGCAGGCATGGACGCCGGTAGGGCTCTCGACCGCAGCCACCATGCCGCCGCAACGGCATCCTCCTGCCCGAATTGCGGCAGCAAGCCGCACGCCGCTACCCTGCTCGGCCGCCTGCCTTGAGCCCCGCCGACACCGCTCCGCTGCAAAGCCACCTTCCGCCCGCCGAGCGCGAGGCGATGGAATTCGTCGTCCGCCTCGGGCTCGCGCTCCACAGCCACGGCGCTCACGCCGCGCGCGTCGAGAGCGCGATGACCGCGCTGGCGCGCCGCTTCGAGCTGATCGGCAACTTCTTCGCCCTGCCGACCTCGATCCACGTCGGCTTCGGACCGCTCGGCCAGCAGACCGTCTTCCTGGTGCGCACCGAGCCGGGCAGCCAGGACCTCGGACGCCTGGCGGCCCTCGACGCCCTGCTGGTGCGCACCGTCGGCGGGCTCCCGCTCGCGGCGGCGCGCACCGAACTCGGGCAGATCCTGCAGGACCGCCGCGCCCTGCCGGTGCTGGTCGAACTGGGTGCCCATGCCTGCGCCGCAGCAGCCGCCGGCGTGTTCCTGTCCGCGGGACCTCGCGACGTCCTCGCCGCCACCGCGCTCGGCTTCTGCTCCGGAGGCATCGCCCGGGGCCTCGGTGCGCGCGCCGACACGCGCGTGCTCGCCGATGCGGTGGCCGCCTTCGTGGTCGCGCTCAGCGCCGCGCTGCTCGCGGCGATCTCGCCGTCGATCCACGTCGGCAAGCTCACGCTCGCCGGCGTGATCTACCTGCTGCCGGGCTTCACCCTGACCACCGCGGTCACCGAGATCGCCACGCGCCATCTCGCCTCGGGGACGGCGCGTTTCGCAGGGGCGAGCGCCTCCTTCCTGACGCTCGCCTTCGGCGCCGCGCTCGGCTGGCACGTCGGCTTCGCGCTGGTCGGCCGGCCGGAACCGGCACCGATCGAGGCCCTGCCGGTGTGGTCGATCGCGGCGGCGCTGCTGCTCGCACCGACCGCCTACGCCACCCTGCTGCGGGTCGCCCGCCGCGACATCGGCATCGTGTTCGCGTCCTGCCTGGTCGCCTTCGCCGGCTCGCGGCTCGGCGCCGCCGCCTTCGGTGCCGAACTCGGCGCCTTCGGTGCCGCCCTGGTGGTCGGCACCTTCGCCAACGCCGTCGCACGCCGCCTCGACCGGCCGGCCAGCATCCCCCTGGTCCCCGGGCTGTTCCTGCTGGTGCCCGGCAGCATCGGCTTCGCCAGCCTGGAGGCGCTGTTCCAGAAAGACGCACAGCAAGGGCTGATCACCGCCTCCACCATGATGCTGGTCGCCACCGCCCTGGTCGCCGGCGTGCTGATGGCCAACGTGCTGCTGCCGTCGCGCCGCGTCCTCTGATCGCGATCGCCCTCTCGCCCGGCGGGTCGATCGCGTATGGAAGCCCCCTCACCCGACCCATGACCACCCGCTCCTTCGCGCTCGCGTTGCTCCTGCTCGCGTTGCTCCCACTCAGTCTGCCCTGCCTCGCACCGCGACTCGCCGCGCAGGATGCAGCGGCTCCGCCGAAGCCGCCGGACACCCTCACGCTCGAACGCCTGTTCCCGAAGAAGGGGATCTTCGGTCCGACCGCCGCCGGCATCGAGTTCAGCCGCGATGGCCGCTACGCGGCGTGGCTGCACCATCCCTTCGAGGAGCGGCGCCACGGCAACGACCTCTACCTGCTCGACGTGCAGAGCGGCACGGTGCGTCGCATCACCGACGCGCGCACCATGTCGGTGTTCCAGGGCAAGGCGCGCGACGTGGTCGCCGATCGCGAGGACAAGGCGAAGAAGCGCGCCGAGAAGAAGAGCACGGCGCCCAAGTCCGACGCCGACAAGCAGGCCGAGGCCGACGCCGTGATCGAGGACTCGCAGGCGCACCGCAACATGGCGACGGATCCCCTGGTCGCCGCCGACGACGCCGAGGACGAGAAGGCGCCGCGCTACTCCGGAGTGAGTGCCTTCGCGTGGTCGCCGAAGGCGCCGTCGCTGATGTTCGGCAGCGAGTCCGATCTCTACCGCTACGACGTCGACGACGGCCGCATCACGCGGCTCACCCACACGCGTGCCGCCGAGGGCGGCGCCGAGTGGCTCGAGGACGGCACCGGCTTCACCTATCTCGTCGACGGCGGGCTGTTCCGCGTGCGCTTCGGCAGCCACCTGATCGAGGAGCTCACGCCGCCGCTCGACGGCGACGAGAGGTTGCAGTCCTGCGAGATCAGTCCGGACGGTCGCTACGCGGCCTTCGTGGTGCGCAAGGGCAAGTCGGCGATGGACGGCGAGCGTCGCGTGAAGATCGCGAAGTACACCGGCCGCTTCGTCGAGTTGCAGGAGGTGCCGCGCCACGTCTCCGACGATCCGGTCGGCAAGGGCGAGGTGCGCGTCTACCTCCAGGAACTCGAAGGCGCGATGCGCGAGGACGCTCCGTTGTTCCTGGTCTTCAAGCAGGACAACAGCGGCTTCCGCGACATCCTCTCGCGACCCGAATGGGCGCCGGACAGCAGCCGCGTGGTGTTCGCGAGCTTCGAGAGCTCGAACTCCAACGTGCAGCTCCACGAGGCGCAGTTCCCGGTCGGCGACGCGGCGAAGCCGAAGGCCGACGAGAAGGGCGCCGTCCCCGGTCGCCCGCCGCGCGTGCTCGAGCGCACCGCGAAGATCGTCTACCGCTACCTGCACGACGGTGGGCCCAACACGCCCGGCATGACCTCGCCGCGCTATCTCGCCGACAGCCGTCACATCCTGTTCCTCAGCGAGCAGAGCGGCTTCCGACACCTGCACGTGCTCGACCCGATCTACGAATCGCAACGTCAGCTCACCGCCGGCACTTTCGAGGTCTACCCGATCCGCACCAGCGAGGACCGCAAGTCGGTGTTCGTCGCCGCGACCAAGGAGCACCCGAGCCGGCTCGACGTGTACCGCGTCGACACCGAGAGCGGCGCGATGACGCGGCTCACCGACAAGGTCGGCGGCTACAACGATGCGGCGGTCAGCGACGACGGCCACGTCCTCGCCAACTTCTCCGCGTGGGGCGATGGCCCGGCGGAACTCGTCGCGGTCGCGCCGAGCGGCGAACAGACGGTGCTCACCGCCACCAATCCAGCGATCGGTCGTCGCGCCGCCGATCTGCGCCCGGAGCTGTTCAGCTACCAGAACCGCAACGGCCAGACCGTCCACGGCTTCCTCTTCGAACCGGTACGCGAGAAGGGCGACAAGCGACCGCTGCTGATCTACGTCTACGGCGGTCCGCTCGGCACGCGCAAGCAGGTCGTCGACGGCAACTTCCACGGCGATGCCTACCTGTTCGCGCGCTACATGACCGAGGCGCACGGCTACGTGTGCGTGACGATCGACCCGCGCGGCATGTCGGGCTACGGCGCGCTGTTCGAGAAGGCGAACTTCGAGCAGGTCGGTCGCCCGCAGGTCGACGATCTCGCCGACGGCGTGAAGTGGCTGATCGCCAACCACGACGTCGACCCCGACAAGGTCGGCATCCACGGCTGGAGCTTCGGCGGCTTCCAGACACAGATGTGCATGTACACCGAGCCGAAGGTCTTCAAGGTCGGCATCGCCGGCGCCGGACCGACCGAGTGGCAGAACTACAACTCGTGGTACTCGACCGGGACCATCGGACCGAGCCGCACCGGTCAGACCGACCTCGACAAGTGGTCGCTCTTGCCGCTCGCGAAGAACCTCGAGGGCAAGCTGCTGCTCGTGCACGGCATGGAGGACGACAACGTGCTCTACCAGGACACGGTGCGCGTCTACCGCGAGCTGCTCAAGGCACACAAGGAGACGCTCGTCGAGCTGTTCCTCGACCCGACCGGCAAGCACGGACTCGGCGGCGACGTGGAACGTCTCGCGAAGGCGCGCAAGTACGAGGAGTTCCTCACGCGCTGCCTCGGCGACCGCGCCGCACCCAAGCCCGCATCCGCGAAGTCCGACAAGGAATGACGCGCGCCTCGCTGGCCGGACTGCTCGACCGCGCGGAGCTGCTGTGGCCGTCGCGCACCGCGGCGGTCGACGGCGAACTCGCCCTCGACTACCGCACCCTGGCTGTGCGGGTGCGTGGTCTCGCCCGAGGGCTCTGGGATGCCGGAGTGCGCACGGGCGATCGCGTCGCCGCCCTGTGCGACAACCACGCCGCATTCCTCGAGCTCCACTTCGCCGTCGCCCGTCTCGGCGCGATCCTCGTGCCGATCA
>JAXMCA010000003.1:0-337090 GCA_046349595.1 Planctomycetota bacterium | reverse complement strand
TCAGCCAACCCAGCCGGGTGCTGCGGCGACGAGGCCCACGGTGCACTCCCGCCTCCAGCGCGCGGCGCACCGCCTCACGGTCGGCGGGGATCACCCGGGACGCGGGGGAAGGTGGGCGGGTCGGCTCGATCGTGGAGGCCAAGGCCTCCTTGTCATCGACCGTTGCGGCGCGCGACTGGAGAGAGCCGCTCAGCGCAGGCGGATGGACTCGGGCGACATCGCCCACACCATGGTCGGCCGTCGCCCGCTGAGACCGTCGAGCAGGATGTGCAGCGCGCCGTCGAGGTCGAGGTCCCGAGCGAGGGTGCGGGCGAGGCCGTCGGGCAGCAGGACCTTCGCGTCGAGCATGCCGCCGGCGAGGGTCTCGAGGAACGACTTCGGGCGCGGCAGGTGGCGCACATCGACCTTGTCGCCGAGTTTGGCGTCCTTCTTCACCATCGCGATCGCGTCGTCGAGCCCGCCGATGCGATCGACGAGGCCGAGCTTCACGCCCTGCTGGCCCGACCACACGCGACCGCCGGCGATGGCGAGTACGTCGTTGCGGGTCATGTGGCGCGAGTCGGCGACGTGGCCGACGAACACGTCGTAGATCTGATCGACGAAGGCCTGCATGTGCCTCTTCTCCTCGTCGCTCCAGCCGCGGTCGAGGCTGTTCATGCCGGCCGAGTCGTCGAGCGCGACGACCTCGCTGTGCAGACCGACGCGACGCATCAGCGCGCCGACGTTGGGCTTCATGCCGAACACGCCGATCGAACCGGTGAGGGTGCCCTCTTCCGCGAGGATCGGACGGCCGAAGCAGGTGATGTAGTAGCCGCCGGAGCCGGCGACCTGGCCCATCGACACCACGACCGGCTTCTTCGCCGATAGATCGCGGAGCGCGATCAGGATCGCCTCGCTCGCCGTCGCCGAACCACCCGGCGAGTTGATGCGCACCACGACGCCCTTCACGTTCTCGTCGGAGGCGAGCTTCTTGACCTCTTCGACCGTCGGCCCCGACACGATGCTGCCCGCCGCGGCACTCGTGCCGTCGACGATCTCGCCCGACAGGTGCAGCACCGCGACCACGTCACCATCGTCGTCGTCGCTCTTGTCCTCGCGCGGATTGAGGAGCTGGGTGAGGAGTTGCAGCGGGTTGATCGACTTGCGCTCCTTGTCGACCTTCAGCGCGGATTCGAAGGCGAGGTCCTTGTTCCCGGTCACGACCTGCAGGGCGTTCTTCGCGCCGGCCCACGGCACCAGCTTGTCGACGAGACCGGCTTCCATCGCCGTGCGGGCCGTGAACATGCGCGTGCTCTGCAGTCCGCGCACCTTCACCGCAGGGATGTTCCGTCCGCGCGAGATGCGGTCGACGATCGAGTCGTTCATCGTGTCGACCATCGCCAGGTAGTGCTTGCGCAGGTGGTCGCTCATCTGCGGCAGCACGTACGGCTCGACCGCGCCCTTGAACTCGCCGCAGCGCACCACGTCGTAGGACACGCCGAGCAGGTCGAACGCATCCTTCATGAAGGTAATGTTCAGGGCCGGCGCCGGCATGTCGATCACGCCGAGGTCGGCAATCATCACCGTCTCGCACTGCGAGGCGAGCTGATAGGCGGCCGACTGCGCGCCCTCGATGTAGGCGTAGGTCTTCTTGCCGGCCTTGCGCAGCTTGGCGATCGCGCGATCGAGTTCGGCGACCTGCGCGAGGTTGACGGCGAAGGACTCGCTGAGGTCGAACAGGACCGTGTCGCTCGAGCTCTCGGCGAGTGCCTCGATCTTGTCGACCAGCTCGTAGAAGGCCTTCGGCTTGCCGCCGCCGCCCATCAGCAGGGCCGTGAGATCGGCGCCCTGCTCGGGGAGGTCGAGGTACTGCCCGTCGGGGCGAACCACCATCACCGGTGCGGCGGCGGACTTCGCGCTGTCCTGGGCGGAGAGGGGAAGCGTCGCGCAGATCAGGCCGAGCGCGACGGTCACGGAGCGGAGGGACGTCATGGCGGGTGGCCGGCGGCACGGTGGTGCCGCGCGGCCGGCGCTTGTGGCCGACTCGGCCCCGCGGACTGTCGGCCCCGCGGGCAGACCCGGCGCTACTTCCGCGCGGCCTGATTGGCGACGGCGGCCGCGCGCGCGGCGATCTCCGCGGCATCACCGAGATAGCGGCTGCTCACCGGGCGCAGGTCGGCGTCGAGCTCGTAGGCGAGCGGCACACCGGTCGGGATGTTGAGCTCGGTGATGTCGGCCTCCGACACGCGGTCGAGGTACTTCACCAGCGCGCGCAGTGAATTGCCGTGTGCCACGATCAGCACGCGCTTGCCGGCGCGCAGGTCCCTGGCGATCACCTCGTGCCAGTAGGGCAGGAAACGCTCGACGGTGTCCTTCAGGCACTCGGTGCGCGGTCGTTCGTGCGGGGCGAGTTCCGCGTAGCGACGGTCATTGGAAGGGTTGCCGGCATCACCCTCCGCCATCGGCGGCGGGGGGATGTCGTAGCTCCTTCGCCACACCTTGACCTGCGCCTCGCCGTGGCGCGCCGCGGTCTCCGCCTTGTCGAGCCCGGTCAGTCCGCCGTAGTGACGCTCGTTGAGTCGCCAGGTGCGGTGCACCGGCAGCCACATGCGGTCCATCTCGTCGAGCGCGATCCACATGGTGCGGATCGCGCGCTTGAGCAGCGAGGTGTGCACGACGTCGAAGTCGAAACCTTCCTCACGCATCAGCCGCCCCGCCTCCTGCGCCTCCTTGCGCCCCTGCTCGGTGAGATCGACGTCGACCCAGCCGGTGAAGCGGTTGTCGACGTTCCACTGGCTCTGTCCGTGACGGAGGAGGACGAGGTGTTTCATGGGTGTGGGGGTGCTCGATGATCGGGGGCCGGGATTGTAGGCGAGACGAGGCCAAGGTCGACACGACGGCAGAGGGGCTGGCACACCGACGAGTCTTGCTGCGCCTCGAGGACACTCATTCCTGCTGCCATGTCGGGGAACCCCCAACCGCGACCGAACTCGGCTCCGCATTGCTCATGCCCCGAGGCTGCACGATGATCTGTCCCGAGGAGACCGGTGTGCATGGGGCATGCACGATCAGGAGAGACACGATGACCGAGGAAGAGAAGATCGCAGCCACCGCGGAAGCGAATGCGCGACAGAAGAGCCTCGAGTTGCTGTTCGACTACACGAAGTTCCACATCGGGGTCTACCTCACGGTCTCTGGGGCGTACCTCACGCTTGCGACCGCCAGGTTCGGCGGCGCGAGCTTCACGATTCGCAGCTTCGCGTTCTGGATCGCGATGACGGGCTTCCTGGCGGCGGGTCTGGCGGGAGGCATCATCGCCAGCAGCCTCACCCAGACGAGGGCTGCGGACAGCGGCGACTTCCTCGACGAGCGGATCGGCCCGTGGAACTTCCGGCGCGTGTTCTTCCGTGCGCGGGTGTGGACATGGATCGAACACACCGGCTTCTGGATCGGGCTGATCGCGGCGCTGCTGTCGTTCGTGCGACCGACGGCCCCGATCGTGCCCGGCTGAGTCCGCCTCGATGCCGGGTCAGACCGGCGATCCGGGTCCTGCGAGGAACCGATCCAACAGCGCCAATCCTCCGAGGCTCTGCCCGTCCGGCAGCTCTTGCCCGAGGATCCGCGCGCGCGCTTCGGCGAGGGGCATGCGATGCACGGTCATCGCCTCGCTCGGTTCGAGGTGCTGCTTGGTCCAGCTCAACTCGCGGGCGAGGAAGTAGTGGCAGCGCTCGTTGGAGACGCCCTTGTAGGGGGCGAAGCAGCCGAGCGCGTCCCAACGCTTCGCGACCAGACCGGCCTCTTCCTCGAGCTCCTTCTGCGCGACCGTGAGCGGCTCCTCACCGAGCTTCATGCCGCCGATCGAGGGCACCCACAGCGTGGTGCCAGCGCGATCATCTGCCGCCGTGCAGCTTGGCGAAGAAACCCCGAATAGCGTCGCCTCGCGCAGCCTTCGCTGCCTCCACGGCGTCCCAGGCCTCGATGACGCCATACCGATCGCCCCGCGCCCAAACCAGGACCCGATTCGGGCCCGAGCCCGAACCGTTCGGGACACCGCCGATCAGCACGTTCAATCCGGGGCGGTTGGCGAAGGGCTCCTCTGCGCTCCGTCTGAGCTTCTCGGTGAAGTTCGGATCGTCCGCGGGCGGATTGGCGAAATCCCCGGATTGGATTCTGTGGACTGCACACCTCCACATCTGGCGTTGCATGTCGAGGGATGCCTCGTTGACGCGCTCGTTCGCGGAGTCCAGCAGAACGCGCAGTGCAGCTTCGGAATCAGCGTCGAGGTGCAGGCCGTCGATGTTGAGGGACTTGTCGTTGAGCACCGTCTGCAGTGCCAGTGTGTCCCTGTAGCCGTGAGTCAGGCGTCCGGATGGAGTGTCGAGCGAAGACAGCATCGACTCAGCGAAGTGGATACCGGGATCGACGCTTGGCTCGGCGGGCTCGACCTCGGATGGGGGTGCCGACTCGGAGCCGGACTTCACCTGCGCAGCATTCCCCACGCTGATCCGGGCGACCGGTTGGTCCATCGGATCGCGTTCGACGCGCGACCCGCGGTCCGTCTCCGGTCGACCTGCAGCCGGCGCGGCTGTTCCGGATTCGCCGCGGGAGAGCCATGGATGTGAGCCGCCGATCAACCAACCAGCCGCGAATGCGAACAGGACCGTCGCGGCCAGCATCGCTGTTCTCTTCATGGATCACGCGGCGAGGGATTGGGCGGGGGTCTCAGTTGGACCCGGCGGTGCATCCGTCGCAATTGAATCGAAGCGTGCCGATGGTCTCACCGGTCCCGTCGGGATTCTGAACGACGTTGAAGACCATCTGCTCGGAGCGGCCACATACGATGTCATAGCCACTGGACTGCTGCGTGAAACCCGGGGCGTAGTAGTAGGCGGTACTCGATGCACACGGCGGATCCGAGGGAGCGCCGGCATGATCCGTCGGACAGAGCCAAACAACCGTGCGGGCGATGGCACCAGCTTGGACCACCAGGGTGACATCGTACCAGAACCGGCATGTGGTCTTGGTCAGGCAACCCGCATCGCATTCGCCATTCCGGACCACACCGGAGGTGATGGCAACGGTCACCCCATTGGACGTGCCTCCAGCGTTCGATCCCGTGTTGCTGGAACTGCATCCAGAGCAACCCTCGAGTTCGGCTGTGGCCGTCGGGAAGGATGTTTTCGCTGGCACCGACCGCGACGTCGATGGGCGCGTCGGCATTGAAGAAGCCATGTCTCGCGACCATGCACCCAAGAGAGTCGTGGCGAGAATCAAGACGCTCCGTGACTTCAAACCCATGCCCGGAACTCTCTCTCTCTCTCTGATGTCAAGGGCCTTCTCTCGAGGAGGGTGACCCTACCACCGTCGGTGGGTGTGCGTCCAGCGCAACCGAATGCAGCGCGGTCTTCGTCAAGTGCGCGGCAGCCTCTGTGCTTCAACGAACCGATCCAACAGCGCCAATCCTCCGAGGCTCTGCCCGTCCGGCAGCTCTTGCCCGAGGATCCGCGCGCGCGCTTCGGCGAGGGGCATGCGATGCACGGTCATCGCCTCGCTCGGTTCGAGGTGCTGCTTGGTCCAGCTCAACTCGCGGGCGAGGAAGTAGTGGCAGCGCTCGTTGGAGACGCCCTTGTAGGGGGCGAAGCAGCCGAGCGCGTCCCAACGCTTCGCGACCAGACCGGCCTCTTCCTCGAGCTCCTTCTGCGCGACCGTGAGCGGCTCCTCACCGAGCTTCATGCCGCCGATCGGGAACTCCCAGAGCGTGGTGCCGAGCAGGTAGCGGTCGCTGTGCACGAGCACGGTGGTGCCGTCGTCGAACAGCGGCACGACGCCGCAGGAGCCGGGCATGTCGACGTAGTAGTAGACGCCCTCGCTGCCGTCGGGATGGGTGTAGCGGTCGCGGCAGTAGCGGTGCCACGGGTTCTCGACCAGGATCTCGGTCGACAGACGGCGGAAGGGGAAGGGACGGGGCACGCGCGCAGTCTGGGTGCGGAGTCGACACCCGGCAAGCCTTTGGCCGACGGGCGGGGGCGGCGCCGGGAATAAGCTCCTCCTCATCCGAACTGCGCGCGCCATGAACGACCTCCGCCTGCCCCTCGCGATGTTCCTGCTCCTTTCGCTGGCTTCCTGCACGGTCTTCGACCACCACGCCAGTGAGGCGCGCCCGATCAGGGTCGAGGTGCCGGCGCTGCGCGCGCTGAGTTGCGTGACGCACAACGGGGAGATCTCGATCGCGGCGGGGACGGCCGACACCGTGGAGGGTGTGGCGACGGTCACCGCCTGGGCCGAGACCGACGAGCGCGCGAAGGAGGAGCTCGCCGATCTGAAGGTCCTGCAGGAGCAGAGCGGGGGAGAGCTGCGGCTGTCGCTGCAGGTGCCGGACGGTCGCCGCGGCGACGTGAGCTTCGAGCTGCGCGTGCCGCCGGGCAGCGAGCTGATCCTCACCAGCCACAACGGTTCCATCTCGACTGCCGGCGTCAGCGGCGTGCTGCGCGCCGAATCGCACAACGGCGAGGTGCGCTTCGAGCATGCCAAGGGCCACGTCGAGGTGGTGGCCCACAACGGCGCGATCACCGGCGGGCTCGACGCCGGCGCGGTCGACGGCTCGATCACCGCGCACAACGGCGCCGTCGAGGTGGCCGTCGATCCCGCGTGTTCGACTCGTGTCGACATCAGCACGCACAACGGTTCGATCGAGCTGATCGGAGCCAGCGACACCAACCTGCATCGTGGGTCGGCGTCGGGGACCTTCGGCCGGGGCGAGGGCAAGCTCTCGATCGCGAGCCACAACGGCAGTGTCAGCACTCGCGCGAAGTGAGACCGAGCGGTTCAGGCGCCGTCGAGATGCCGTGACTGACGCTTCGCCGCCGCGATGACGCGCGGTCGCACCGCGTGCTCCTCTGCGGCGTAGGGCCGCAGGAAGGCCGGCCAGTCGTTCGGGCGCGTGCGCGCGAAGTCCGACCACATCGCGGTGCCGACCTCCGTCGCCGGCAGTCGGCGCACCGTGACGAGGAACTCGAAGACCAGCTCGGCGAGGCGGTGCAGGGCGATGCCGTGCGCGGCGCGGGTCTGCGCGAACAGCCAGTCGCTGAGCGCGAGGAAGGTGGCGAAGGGCGAGCCGTCGCGGAACAGCAGCGCCATCGTGGCACGGAACGAACCGCTGTTGCGCAGCAGGTCGAAGAAGCGCGCGAAGCGACGCAGACGCTGCAGCTCGTCGAAGGACAGGCAGCGGCTCTGCAGGATCTCGTAGGGAGGCTCCTGCCCCCACACCACATCCCATTCCGCGTCGTGACGTCCGATCGGCGTGCCGCGCAGACGCTTGAGGATGCCGACCTGGATCTCCTGCGGGTCGAGCGCGATCAGGCGGTCGAAGCCGCGCGCGAAGGTCGCGAGGTCCTCGCCGGGCAGTCCGGCGATCAGGTCGGCGTGGACGTGCACGCCGGTGCGTTCGCGCAGGAAGCGCAGGTTGTCCTCGAGCTTGTCGTAGTCCTGGCGGCGGCTGATGCGTGCGGCGACCGCGGGGTCGAAGGTCTGGATGCCGACCTCGAACTGCAGGCTTCCCGCGGGGAACAGCGCGATCTCCTCGCGCAGCGCCTCGGGCAGGCGGTCGGGGATCATCTCGAAGTGCAGGAACAGGCCGTCGCGCAGGCGCTCGCGGAAGAAGCGCAGGATCCGCAGGCTGGTCGCGATGCCGAGGTTGAAGGTGCGGTCGACGAACTTGAAGTGCTGCACGCCGCGGTCGAGCAGGCCTTGCATCGACCTGAGGAAGGCATCGAGCGGGAAGCTGCGCACGCGCTCGTCGAGCGACGACAGGCAGAACTCGCACTCGAAGGGGCAACCGCGTGAGGCCTCCACGTAGATCACGCGATGCGCGACATCGGTGGCGTCGTACTCGTCGTAGGGCAGGTCCAGCGCGGCGAGGTCGGGCGGCGGTGCGTCGATCACCCGGGGCGGAGTGCCGCCGGCGAGCAGCGTCTCGCACAGCGTCCGGAACGCGAGATCGCCTTCGCCCCGGACCACGTGGTGCGCCAGTGCGGTGATCTCCTGGCCTTCGGTCTCGTGGCTGACCTCGGGCCCACCGAGCACGACCACGACCTGCGGTGCCACCTCACGCAGGATGCGCACCACGCTGGTCAGCGGCGCGACGTTCCAGACGAAGACCGACAACCCGACGATGCGCGGCCGCTGCGCGAGGACGCGTTCGACGAAATCCAGCGGCCGCTGCTGGATGTCGCCTTCGAGGATCTCCGAACGCTCGCGCAGGGCACCGAGGTTGGCCCGCAGACAGCGCAGTCCGAAGGCCGTGTGCAGCCAGCGGGCGTTCATGGTGGCGAGCAGGATCTCGGGCATCGGGCTCGGGATCATGCGCGCTGTCGCCGCGGGTTGCAGCGCTAAGCTCGCCGCCGTGAACCTCGATCCCCGCGGAACCAGGTCCGGCCGGCGCGTCCTGCTCCGCGTGCTCCTGCTGCTCTCG
Source organism: Planctomycetota bacterium (assembly GCA_046349595.1). Taxonomy (GTDB): domain Bacteria; phylum Planctomycetota; class UBA1135; order UBA1135; family UBA2386; genus JACRLW01. The sequence goes on along the minus strand of JAXMCA010000003.1, from coordinate 328,641 downwards.
CCGCTCCTGCTGCTCCTGTGTGCGGAGGTCGCGGTCCGCGTGTTCGTGCCGCGCGACGAGCAGAGCGACCCCTTCCTGAGGCTCTCGGGGTCCTCGTCGAAGTTCGGCGAGGTCACCGTCGAGGGCGTCCGCTACTACCGCGTCGAGCACGCCGACATGTATGCGCAGAACAACGTGCACTTCCGGGTCGAGAAGGAGTCCGGCACGCTGCGCGTGTTCTGCCTCGGCGGTTCGGCCTGCGCCGGTTGGCCGCACGGACCCGACCACATCTGGAGCCGCGACCTCGCCGAGGCGCTGCGTGCGGCGTGGCCCGACCGGAAGGTCGAGGTGCTCAACGTCGGCGCCCACGGCTGGCCGAGCTACCGCGTGCGCCCGGTGTTCGACGACGTCGTGCGCTTCCAGCCCGACCTGATGATCCTGTGGTGCGGCAACAACGAGTTCGTCGAGCGCCGCAGCTACGCGACCTCGGCGAGCGCCCAGAAGCTGGTGCGTGGCGTGGCGAAGGTCTCGCGCCTCTTCGAGCTGCTGCTCGGTGCCGTGGTCGGCGGCGGGCAGACGACGCTTCCCGAGCAGAATCGCGAGGCCGCCGGCTTCATCTTCTCGCAGTTCGAGCAGCAGGCGCTCGAGCTTCGCACCGATCCCGTGCAGTTCGCCGGAGTGGTGGATCACTACGAGTACACGGTCGGTGCGATGATGGACGCCGCGCGCGAGCACCATGTGCCGCTGATCGTGCTCACGGTGCCGTCCAATCTTCGCGACTGGCACCCCAATGTTTCGCGCAACGCCGCGACCGGCGATGCGCTCACGCAATGGAGGGCCGCCTTCGACCGCGGCTCGCGCGAGTTGCTCGACAGCGCGGCTCCGGCTGCGGTCGAGTCCTTCGCTGCGGCGCGTCGTTCCGATCCCCGGCACGCCGAGACCGCGTTCCTGAGCGGTCGCGCGCTCGAGGCGGCCGGGCGTTGCGAGGAAGCCCGCGCCGAATACCGCACCGCGAAGGACGAGGACCTCACCCCGTTCCGCGCGCTGTCCGTGCTCAACGACCGCCTGCGCACCCTCGCGACGCGTCACCCCGAGGTGATCCTGGTCGACATGGAGCACGACATCCTGGCGGCGGCGAAGTCCTGCGCGCCGGGATTCGACCTGTTCCTCGACTACGTGCACCCGACGCGCGCCGGGGGTCTCGTGGTGGCGCGTCGCGTCTTCGACGAGATCGTCGCCCGCGACCTGTTCCGTGCGGCGCCCGCGACGCGCGACTTCGCCCACGTCGACGACGGCTACGACGACCGCAAGGACCTCGGCGTGCAACTGCACGTCCTCTACCTGCTCTACAACATGCACCAGGAGGAGGCCTACCGCGACGCCGCCGACGCGATGATCGGCCTCCTCCTCGCCACCGGCGCCGATCCGCAGAAGGACCCGCTGGTGCAGCTCCTGACCGAAGGACGCGACGGCATCGCAGGCCACCTCGCGTTGCGCGCGCGCGCACTGCATGGCGAGAGCGTCCCCGCCGACTTCGAGAAGCAGCACCAGGACTGGTACCGCGCGCACTTCGCACGGATCCAGGAGGTGGTGGCCAAGGCCCGCGCCGGCCGCTGACCGAAGCTCAATCGCCGACGCGCGCCGGCATCGCCGGCACGAACAGCGCGCCCGCGGCGAGCGGGTCGGTCGAAGACGGCGGCTCGAAGCCGGAGCCCGCGGCACGTTCGCGGGCGTCGCGCAGCAGCGGCACCGCGGCGGGCAGCGCGAATTGCTCGCCGGTGATGCCGGCGACGAAACGTCCGCCGTGGAGGGTGCCGCGCAGCTCGCGAAGACGCGCCGCACGCAGCACCTCGCGCCAGGTCACGGGCACGCGTTCGCGCTTGAGCAGCTTGTGGAACAGCACGCCCCAGCGCGCCAGCAGGCGGTCGAGGACGAACTCGACGTCCGGCGTCTCGTCGACCTGCGGCAGGAGCGCGATGCGACCGATGCCGAAGGACAGCGCGTCGTCGCGACGCCGGCTCGGCGCCACGCACAGCGCGCGCAGTGCGGCGAAGGAGTCGACCGTGGCGACTCCGCGCGTGACGAGTTCGGCGAGACCTTCCTCGAACTGGGAGGGAAGCAGACCGCTGCGACGCACGCAGTCGTCGGCGAAGCTCGCGCCGTCGCGCGTGAGCAAGGCGCGCAGCGTCTGCGCGGAGGAGCCGAGCTCCGCGGTCTCGGGCTTGCGCCACGCCAGCCATGCACGCAGGTGCGCGCGCGGGACGAGGCAGAGGGGCGCGTTCTTCACCGGGCCGTTGCCGCTGCCCCACAGGCGCAGCCACGCGACCTCGCCCGACAGCGTGAGCTGGTCGAGCCAATCGGGGCGGTACTTCGCGAGGCGCGCGCGGAGCACGTCCTCCCAGGCGCTTGCGGGGACGTCGAATCCCGACAGCGAGCGGATCACCTCCACGACACCGGCCGGTCCTTCGAGCAGCGCGTCCTGGTCGGCGTGCTGCCAGCGCGCGGCGAAGCACAGGAAGTCGGCGACGCTCACCGGTTGCACCCGCGCGCGCAATCGGTCGAGGGTCTCGCGACGGATGCGCGCGAGCAGCCTGCGGTGGCACCAGTGCAGCACGCCGTCGATGCGCACGCGCATGGCGACGCCCTCGGCCTCGAGCGCCAGCAGGAGGGGATCGTCGGCGGGCGCCGCGACGGGGCCGAGCACCTCGAGTCGCCCGCGCCAGACCTCCTTGGGATCACGCGTCGTTCCGGCCCCGAACCAGCGCGAGCCGACCAGCTCGGCACGTCCGCTCGCCTGCAGCTCGCGCAGGAAGGGGACGAACCCGGAGCGCTCGGCTTCGACGGTCTCGATGCAGCCCATCCACGACAAGGCCTCGAACAGCTCGTCGGCCGACTCCGGTGCCGGCCAGACCTCCTCGCGCACGCGCGCGATCGACTCGGGGTCGAGGGCACCGAGCGACTCCGCCGTGGCGGGATCGAGTGCTGTGCGCGTCGACACCGCCTGCGTGCGGCGTTCCTCGAGCGGCGCGTCGTCGAGGAACATGTACGGCTTCGCGTTGAGGATCGAGTGCGCGAACACCGACGGCGTGCTGCGCTCGATCGCCACGCGTTCGAGGGAGCCGTCGCGCAGGCCCTGCACCACGGCGAGGAAGCCGTCGACGTCCATCGCCTCGATCAGGCAGTCCTCGACGGTCTGCCACACCAGCGGATGCTCGAGCGGCACCGGCAGGTCGCCGGGCGGCAGGTTCTCGCCGCAGGCCATCACCTGCGGGAAGGCGGCCGCGAGCTCGTCGTCGGCGCGCATTCGCATCAGGAAGGGCGGCACGCGCTTGCCGCCGCTGTGGCGTGGCACGATCAGCGCGCGCGCCACGTTCCAACGCCAGCGGGTCTGGAACATCGGCGCGGCGAGCAGGGCCTGCACAAGCACGTCGCGCGCGGTGCGCGGGTGGAGGTATTCGAAGACGTCCTCGAGGGGGAAGGCGTGCATCGGCCCCAGCGAGAGCACGATCGCATCCTCGTTGGCCGCGGCCTGGAGCTCGAAGCCGAAGCCGCGGCAGAAACGCTTGCGGAGTGCGAGGCCGAGTGCGCGATTGACGCGGCTGCCGAAGGGGGAGTGCACCACGAGCTGCGTGCCGCCGCCGTCGTCGAAGAAGCGCTCCAGGATCAGCCGGCGCTGCGTGGGCACCGTGCCGAGCGCCTCGCGACCCTCCCGCAGGAACGCGGCGATCTGCTCGACCGCGGAGTCGCAGAGGCCATCGATGCGGCGCAACCAGGTCTCGTCGTGGCCGTGCTCGCGGATCTCGTCGAGGATCGCGGACAGCTCACGCGTGCGTGCCGGGGCCTCGCCGAACCAGAAGGGCATCGACGGCGGCGCACCCTGCGCATCGATCACGCGCAGCCTTCCCCGTTCGATGCGCGTGATGCGCCACGACACGTTGCCGAGCTGGAACACGTCGCCGGTGGTGGCCTCGATCGCGAAGTCCTCCTCGACCGCACCGACCCGCGTTCCCTCGGGGTCGGCGACCACCTCGTATTCCGCACGATCGGGGATCGCACCGCCGCTGGTCGTCGCGATCAGGGCCGCGCGCTTCGTGGCGCGCAGCGTGCGTGCGATCGCGTCGACGAACAGGAGCGCGAGACGGCCGCGGCCGGCGTGCAGGTGCACCACCGCGTCGAAGCGATCGCGGGCGAGCTTGCGGTACGGATCGGCCCGACACACCAGCGCGTAGAGTTCGTCGAGCGTCCAGGTGCGTTGCAGGCAGGCGGCGACCAGGATCTGGGCGAGGATGTCGAGGGGGCCGGACGGGACGCACAGCGCGTCGAGTTCGCGGCGTCCGAGAGCGCACAGCGCCGCGGCGCTGGTCAAGAGCTCCTCGCGGGTCAGCGGGAACACGCGACCCTTGGGGATCCGTCCGGCGCCGTGTCCGGCGCGGCCGACGCGCTGCAGGAGCTGCGCGATGGAAGCTGGTGCACCGATCTGCACCACGAGATCGACGTCGCCGACGTCGATCCCCAGCTCGAGCGACGCGGTCGCCACCACGGCGCGCAGTTCGCCGGCCTTCAGACGCCGCTCCGCCTTCAGGCGGTGCTCGCGTGCCAGCGACCCGTGGTGGGAGGTCACCGCGTCCTCGCCGATGCGGTCGGCGAGCCGGCGCGCCATGCGCTCCGCCACTTTGCGCGTGTTGGCGAACACGATGGTGGTGCGATGCGATCCGACCAGCGCCGCCACGCGCTCGGCGACCTGGTCCCAGTGGTCTTCGGAGGCCACGGTCGACAGGGGCAGGCCGGGGAGCTCGACGGCGAGGTCGAGCGCACGCAGGTGACCGGTGTCGACGATGCGGCAGTCGCGTCCGGCGCCGACCAGGAACTCCGCCACGCGTTCGATCGGGCGCTGGGTGGCCGACAGCGCGATGCGCTGCACCTCGCCGGCCAGGGCGACCAGCAGCTCCAGGGCGAGTGCGAGGTGCGCACCGCGCTTGTCGTCGGCGAGCGCGTGGATCTCGTCGACGATCACCGTCCGCACGTCGCGAAGCAGCTCCCGGCCGCCGGCGCTGCACAGCATCACGTAGAGCGACTCCGGCGTGGTGACGAGCACGTGGGGCCGCTCGCGGCGCATCGCCGCGCGATCGCGTTGCGGCGTGTCGCCGGTGCGCACCGCGACCCGCACCACGGGGAGCGCGGGGTCGAGTTCGCGCAGCTCGGCCAGCGGTCGCAGCAGGTTCTGCTGCACGTCATTGCTCAGCGCCTTGAGCGGCGAGACGTAGAGGACCTGCGTGGCGTCGGGGAGTCGGTCGCCGTGGCGGAGCAGGCCGTCGAGTGCGAAGAGGAACGCGGCCAGCGTCTTGCCGGAGCCCGTCGGGGCGGCGATCAGCGTGTGTGCCCCCGATGCGATCGCGGGCCAGCCCTGCGTCTGTGGCGGCGAGGGTTCACCGAAACGCGTGGAGAACCAGGTCCGTACGGCCGGGTGGAAGGCTTCCGTGGCGGCGTGGGGCATCGCGGGAGGGTGGGCGATGCTATCCGTCCCGCGGCGAGGGGTTGGGGGCGCCCGGGGGGTGGTGCCGCGGCCGCCGGGGGCCGGGCCGCTTGACCGCTGCATACGCCGGGCTAACCTGCTCGCCCTTCATGTGCCGATGAGGCACGCTCGTCTGCAGTGAGACTGGTGACCCGATGTCCAACGCCGAAGTCAAGGACAAGCCGTCCGACAAGCCCAAGTTGAGCAAAGAAGAGGAGCGTCTCCTCCGCACCCGCAACTTCGGGATCATCGCCCACATCGACGCGGGCAAGACCACCGTCAGCGAGCGCATCCTCTACATCACCGGCAAGAACCACAAGATCGGTGAGGTGCACGACGGCGCTGCGACGATGGACTATCTCGAGGAGGAGCAGAAGCGCGGCATCACGATCACGTCGGCCGCGACGTCCTGCTCGTGGCACAACCACTTCCTCTCGCTGATCGACACGCCCGGGCACGTCGACTTCACGGCGGAGGTCGAGCGTTCGCTGCGCGTGCTCGACGGCGCCGTCGGCGTGTTCTGCGGTGTGGCCGGCGTGCAGCCGCAGTCGGAGACGGTGTGGCGCCAGGGCAATCGCTACAACGTCCCGCGCGTCGCGTTCGTCAACAAGATGGACCGCACCGGCGCCAACTTCGAGCGCGCCGTCGAGACCATGCGTGCGCGTCTGCACGCCAACGCCGTGCCGATCCAGATGCCGATCGGCGCCGAGAAGGGCTTCAAGGGCGTGGTCGACCTCGTCGAGATGAAGGCCTACACGTGGGACGACGACGCGCGCGACGTGTCGATCGGCGACGTGCCTGCCGATCTGCGCGAGGAGGCCGAGCTCCGTCGGGAGGCGATGATCGAGGCGGTCGCCGAGTTCTATGACCCGATGCTCGAGAAGTTCGTCGAGGGCGAGCCCGTCACCATCGACGAGATCAAGAAGGCGATCCGCGCCGGCACCATGGCGCTCAAGTTGACGCCGGTGCTGTGCGGTTCCGCGTTCAAGGACAAGGGTGTGCAGAACCTGCTCGACGCGGTCGTCGAGTACCTGCCGTCGCCGACCGACGTCCCGCCGATCGAGGGCATCAACCCCGAGAACGGCGAGAAGCTCATCCGTCCGCTGCGCAGCTCGGAGCCGACCGGAGCGATGGCCTTCAAGACCATCTCCGATCCCAACGGCGACCTGACCTTCGTGCGCGTCTACGCCGGCACGATCCAGCAGGGCGAGAAGTACTACAACCCGCGCACCCGCCGCGAGGAGCGCATCGGCCGCATCGTGCGCATGCACGCCGCGCAGCGCGAGCCGCTCGACGTCGCACGGGCCGGCGACATCATCGCCGTCATCGGTCTCCGTGACGCGGTGACCGGCGACACGCTGTGCACGCGCGATGCGCCGATCGTCTACGAGGCGATGCAGTTCCCCGACACCGTGATCTCGCTCGCCATCGAGCCGAAGGCGAACGCGGATCGCGACAAGCTCACGACCGCGATCGCGAAGCTGGTCCGCGAGGATCCCACCTTCAAGGCGCGCACCGACGAGCAGACCGGCCAGATGGTCATCTCGGGCATGGGCGAACTCCACCTGGAGATCATCTGCAGCCGTCTCGAACGCGAGTTCAAGGTCGGCATCGTGCAGGGTCGCCCGAAGGTCGCCTACAAGCAGACGCTCACGGCGCCGAAGTCCGTCGAAGCCCGTCACATCAAGCAGTCGGGTGGTTCGGGTCAGTACGCCGTGTCGCGCGTCAGGTTCTCGCCGTCGACGGAGACCGAGGAGGTCACGTTCGAGAACTCGGTCACCGGCGGTGCGATCCCGCGCGAGTACATCCCGTCGGTCGAAGCCGGCATCCGCAACTCGGCGAAGAGCGGCGGCCGCCTCGGCTACCCCTTCGTGAAGTTCAACGCCGAGCTCTACGACGGCCAGTACCACGACGTCGACTCGAGCAACATGGCGTTCGAGGCATCCGGCGCACTGGCCTTCCGCATGGCGATCGAGAACAACTCGACGCTGCTCGAGCCGATCATGAAGATCGAGATCGAGTGTCCGGAGGAGTACGTCGGTGACGTCATCGGCGATCTCAGCTCGCGGCGCGGCATCGTCGAGGAGATGGTGGCGAAGCCCGGTGGCATCAATGCCGTCAACGGCAAGGTGCCGCTCGCCGAGATGTTCCAGTACTCGACGCAGTTGCGCTCGGTCACCCAGGGCCGCGGCCACTACACGATGGAGCCCTTCGCCTACGAGGCGGTCCCGCCGAACATCGCGGAGAAGGTGCTCGCCGAGGCCGCTTCGCAGAAGTGATCGCCTGTTCGCGGGCGGTGGTCACGCGCCACCGCCTCGCGACCGATCAGCCGCCCGGTCCGCGATCGAAGAGGGCGATGCCCTCGTGTGCGATCGCGAAGAACACGCAGGGGTCGCCGTCGAGCGCGATGGGTGCGTGGGACGAACCCGACTCGAAGCGCGCGTATTGGCCGGCACGCCACTCGCCGTGTTCGTCGCGGAAGCCACCCTGCAGGACGAGCAGTTCCTCGGGTCCCTGGTGGCGGTGCGCCGGGTAGCCACAGCCCGGCTCCATGCGGATCATCACGGCGGCGTGTCCGCTCACGCGGTCGCTGCGGTAGAAGTGGATCGACACGCCCGGATAGCGCGTTGCGGCGAAGTCGATCCCGTCGAGGTCGAACACGCGACGCAGGGTAGCGTCGGTCGCGGCACGAGAGCAACGTCGGTGCGAGGTCCGGGTCGCTCGGGCCGTCGCACAGGAGAAGCAAGTTGAAGCAGACCTGGTCGATCCAGATCCACAAGGACTACCTGAAGTTCAGCGCGGCGCACTTCCTGATCTTCCCGGACGGTTCCGCCGAGCGATTGCACGGTCACAACTACAAGGTGTGGGTCGAGGTCGAAACTCCGCTGGATGCCCATGGCCTCGTGATCAACTTCAAGCTGATCAAGCCGATCATCCGCGAGATCGTCGACTCGCTGGACGAGTACGTGATCATCCCCGGCCGTCATCCGGTGCTGACCTGTGTCGAACTCGGCGACGGCCAGAGCGAGATCCGCTATCGCGAGCGCCGCTACCTGATCCCGACCGCGGAGATCCGCGTGCTGCCGATCACCAACTCGAGCGCGGAGAACCTCGCGAGCTACGTCGCCGATCGTCTGCGGGAGCGACTCGCCGAGCGGATGCCGGACGTGCGACCGACCAGGATCGAGGTCGGGGTGGAAGAGACGCCGGGTCAACGCGGCGTGGTGCGCGTCGAGGGGCTGGCCTGAACTCGTGCTCCCCAAAAGAGCGCGGGGCACCCCGATGACGGTGTGCCCCGCGAAGAGAAACCCGCACAGCTCGCACCCCGTGCGGGTCTGGCCTCCATCCCCGGCGTGATCCCGGGCGCCGGCCGCATGCCGGCCGATCACTCGGCCGCTGCGACACCGGGCATTGCACCCAGAAACAGACCCCTCTGATCGTGTCACGCGGACACTCGTCGTCGCAGCCGCCGATCGCGAGGCGACAGCGCACACACGTCCGGACCCGGGCCGTCGGGGATGGAAGTCGTCGTTGAGAGAGAGCGCGCAGGAGACAAACACCTGCCGAGCGCCCCTTGGACGTAGCCCTGGGAGACCGTGGTTCCCTCCGCCGCAGCTTTTTTTCGGGCGGCCGCGGACGGGTCTCGCAGTCCCTGCTCTGCTCGGAATCCGACCTCTCCCCCCGAAACGATGGACCCCGCGGGATCGCAAGCGAGGCTCGCAGGGGCGACCGTCGCGCGGCAGTTCAGCGGAAGCGGGGCCGGGCGGGTTCGCCGGACGCGCTGATCCGGGCGATCTCCGCTCGGACCTCCATCGCGCGGGCGATGCACTGGTCGGAGTTGTGGTACTCGTAGCGGCCGAAGCGACCGAAGGTGATGTAGCCCGAGGTGTCGAACCAACCGCGGACACGTCCGATCCGGGCCTCGAACTCGATGTCCTGGTCGATGTAGGCGAACTCGCTGTTCACCCAGTCCAGGGTCACCACCCGATCGGGGTCGAGGATGCCGGCCCTTCCCAGCGCGCCGCAGACCCCCTCCGCCCAGGCGCGGTCCGGCCGCAACTCGCCGCGGTGGGTGACCTCCGCCATGAAGGAGGCGTGGCCGGGCGGTGCGTTGCCCGGCGCGTAGTTGCTGAAGTAGGTGACCCGATTGGCCGGGCCCTGCTCGGGGAAGGGCAGGTAGATCCAGCTGTAGGGCGGCGGCGGTTCATCGACCCGCACCCCGATCAGCAGGTTCACCAGGGAGATCGGCTTCAGAGCGCGGATGTCGGCGCGGATCTCGGCCGGCAGGTCGGCGAAGCAGCTCTCCACGGCCGGCAGGGGCGCCGTGTTGACGACCAGATCGAAGCGCTCGCCGTCGACCGCGAAGCCGTCGCGGGTCCGCTCGACGCGTGCGATTTTCACGCCGCAGCGCAGCGCGAAGCCGCCGCCCTGCACGGTGCCCCGGACCATTGCCTCGAAGCCGCCCTCCTTGGGGAACCAGAACACCGCCTGGTGGGCGTAACCCTCGGTGCTGAGACCGACCGCCGATTCGAGGATGTCGCGCATCGGCGCCTCCGGCACGCGACCGGCGACCCAGCCGGATGCCATGCGGTCGAGGTCGCACTTCCAGATCTTCTGGTTGTAGGGAACCATGAAGTGGCGCGCGAAGCCGTCGCCCATGCGCCACTGGATCCAGCGGCCGAAGGTCGCGGGGCAGGGCGCGCCGAGGCGCCGTTGCACGTGGGCCTCGATGTAGCCCTCCATGCAGTCGACGATCGCTTCCTTGGTGAGGTGGCCGACCCCGTTCTCGAAGGGGTAGGGCACAAAGCGGTCGTGCCAGCGGATGAAGGTCTGCCGCTCCGTCCGCACGGTGCCGTTCTCCCCGCCGCACCGGGCCTTCATCCAATCCATCACGTCCGCGCGCTTGCTGAACATGATGTGCCCACCCGCGTCGTCGAAGGTGAAGCCGTCGACCTTCCGGCTCTTGCACAAGCCGCCCGCGCGCTCGGACTTCTCGAGGACCGTCACGTCGTGACCGTCTTCCGCGAGCATCCGCGCGAGCGACACGCCGGAGATGCCGGCGCCGAGGATGGCGATCTTCAAGTCGTCGGGCTCCGAAGGGTCGAGGTGAGGGGGCGGAAGTCTACCTGGATCGAACCGCGTTTCCGGTCGGGCTTCGGCCACCGACCAGCTCCGGCGGGAGCGCAAGAGGATCGGGCCGATCTCGTCGTGGTGGTCCCGCTCCGAGGGCGCGTCCACTGCGGTTGATGCCGGAGCACGTCTCGTCTCGAATCGGGCCGCGCGTGACCACGACCGCCGCCAGGCCCCACGACACGCATCGCTTCGCCGTCCTGGCGCTCGCCGGTGCCTGCTTCGCGATGTCCCTGAACCATCAGGTGCTCGCGGCCATCTCGACATGGATGAAGCACGACCTCGTCCTCGACGAGGACGGCTTCGGCGCCATCGCGGGGGCGGCGGGCATCGCATCGGGCGTGGCCTCGCTGGTGCTCGGCGGCATGGTCGATCGATTCGGACGACGGCCGCCCCTGTTGATCGGCCTGAGCCTGTTCGCGGTCGCGAACCTCGGCTACCTGATCGCCGACGCCTTCTGGGCCTGGATCGCCGTGCGGGTCGCGACCGGCTTCGTCGGCGGGGTCGTGCTCACCAGCGCCTCGTCGGCTGTCGCCGACCTCGTGCCCTACGAACGACGTGGTCGTGCGATGGCGTTGGTGACGGCGGCGATCCTGCTCGCCGTCCCGATCGGTTTGCCGATCGCCGACCGGCTCGCCAACGGCTGGCATTGGCGCGTCGTCTTCGGGCTCCAGGGCATCGCCGCACTGGTTGCACTGGTCGCGCTGTGGTCCGCGCTGCCGCGCGGGCTCGGCAAGGCCACGGTGCGTGTGCCGATGCACACGGTGTTGGCTCGCCGCGAGATCGCGGCCGCGCTGCTCTCGGTGATCCTCTACACCGGCGCGTTCTTCGCGATGACGCAGTTCCTCGCCGAGTGGCTCGCGACCGCGAAGCTCCTGCCGCGCGAGCGTCACTGGATGGTGTGGATCGCGCTCGGCGTGTTCGCCTCCGCGGGCAGCTTCATGCTCGGGCCGCTCGTCGACAAGCGTGGCAAGCGCAGCGTCGTGCTGATCACCACGCTGGTCGTCGCCGTCGGCATCGCCCTGCTCGGGCGCAGCGGTTCGATCCTGGTGTTCGCGTCGCTCGGCATTCCGGTCGCGATCGCGTCGGCTGCCCGTTCCGCGGCGCTGCTCGCCCTGATCAGCGGGATGGTGCCCGCGGATTCGCGCGGTGCGTTGATGGGCCTGCGGAACGCCGCGAACAGCCTGGGCACGGGCATCGTCACTCCCCTGGCCGGCGCGATCATCGGCGCTTCCGACTATCCGACCTTCCTCCTGGTCGCCGGCGGGCTCATCCTCCTCGCCTGGCTGCTGGTCCATCGCTTCGTTCCCGACGACGCCGCGACCCCGACTCCCCATGGCTGACGAACCCGATCTCCCCGCGCGCATCTACTGGGCGGTCGCCGTCGTGGCCCTCTTGGTGATGACTGCGCTGTTCTGGCTCACGCAGAGCTTCCACGTCGAACTGAAGGGGAACGGATGAACTGGCTGGCCTGGACCGTGTTCTTCGCCTTCCTCGCCTGGGTGATGTGGGACGGCATGAAGCGCACCGCGGAGTCCAACACGCTGGAGGAGTACTACGCCGGCGGACGTCGCATCCCCTGGTGGGCCGCCGGCCTCTCGGTGATGGCCACGCAGGCCTCGGCGATCACGGTGATCGGCACGACCGGTGAGGGCCACGACGGCGGCCTCGCCTTCGTGCAGTTCTACTTCGGCCTGCCCTTCGCGATGATCGCGCTGTGCGTGCTGCTGGTGCCGATCTACCGGCGGCTGCCGATCCTCACCGCGTACCAGTACCTCGAGACGCGCTTCAACCCGGCGACGCGTGCGCTCGGCAGCCTGGTGTTCCTCGCCTCGCGTTGCCTCGCGCTCGGCGTGGTGATCACCGCACCGGCGGTGGTGATGTCGGCGATGCTGAAGTTACCGCTCGACACCACCATCGTGATGGTTGGCGCGCTCACCACGCTCTACACCATGTTCGGTGGCGTCAGCGCGGTGGTGTGGACCGACGTCAAGCAGATGTCGGTGATCCTGGTCGGACTCTTCGCCTGCTTCGCGGTCCTCGCCGTGAAGGTCTTTGGCGAGATCGGCGTGGTCGGCGCGCTCAAGGCCGCGGGTGCGGCCGGCAAGCTCAACGCGATGGACGTCGTGCCGCCGAGCCTCGACTTCGTGCCGCGCGCGGCTTCGCACCTGCCCGAGGGCGTCGCCGACACCGGGGCGAAGACCTTCTGGGAGTACAAGTACACGCTGTGGAGCGGCCTGATCGGCGGCTTCTTCCTCCAGCTCGCCTACTTCGGTTGCGACCAGAGCCAGGTGCAGCGCATCCTCACCAACAAGGACGCCAACGCGAGCCGTCGCGCGCTGCTGATCTCCGCCTTCGCGAAGGTGCCGATGCAGTTCTTCGTGCTGGCGATCGGCGTGCTCCTGTGGCTGTTCCACTGCCTGCACGAGGAACCGCTGCTCTACCGACCGGACGATCGCGCACGCGCGGAGGCGTCCGATCCCGCGGTCGTCGCCGACCTGCAGGCGCGACACGACGCGGCGTGGGCGGTGCGCAAGGAGGCCGTGCAGGAGATCGCCGGGTTCCCAGACGATCTGAGCGCGCATCCCGACGTCGTGCGGCGCTACCGCGCCGCGGTGAAGGACCTCAATGCGGTGCGTACCGAGGCTGCCACGCGCTTCGGCTCCAACCACAAGCAGGAAGACCAGAACTACGTCTTCCCCGAGTGGATCCTGCACAACCTGCACCCGCTGCTGCTCGGGCTGATCGTCGCCGCGATCTTCGCCGCCGCGATGTCGAGCGTCGACTCGGTGCTCAACTCGTTGTCCGCCGCGACGGTCGTGGACTTCTACAAGCGCTTCGTGCGCACCGCGGGCACCGAGCGGGACTACGTGATCGCCGGCCGCGTGACGACCATGTTGTGGGGCGCGGTCGCCACCGGCACCGCGATCGTCATGGTCACCGGCAGTTCTCTGATCGAGAAGGTCAACCGCGTCGGCTCGTTCTTCTACGGCTCGCTCCTCGGTGTCTTCCTGCTCGGTCTGTTCGCACCCCGCGTGCGAGGCTATGCGGGATTCGTCGGGCTGGCCGGAGGCATGGCCACGGTGCTCGTCGTCGATGCGACCCTGAGGATCGAGTACCTCTGGTACAACGTCATCGGCGCGATCGGCGTGTTCGCCTTCGCGCTGCTGTGGTCGTTCCTGGTGCGCGTGTTCCACTCGCGCGGATCGGGCGATCCCGCGTCGCAGGCCGCGCCATGATCGGCTAGCGCCCGCGTGGGGGACGCGGTCCGGCATCGCGCACGTCGACCGACTCGATGCCGAGCGCTCGCGCCGGGCTGTCGTCGGCGAGTCGGTAGTCGTCGTGCGCGGCGTCGACGAAGTGCGGATCGGCGATGCGTGAATCGCGGTCCATGCCGTGCTCTTGCCACTCTGCGAGGGTCCAGGACAGGAAGCGGATCTCCCGACCGTCGGTGCGCCAGTACAGGTCGTCGGCGAAGTCGAAATGCAGGTCGCGCAGGTCGCCGGCGAAGAGCTCTCCGGTCGGCCAGAACACGATGTTCCGACGGAAGCTGAAGGAGGTGTGCGGCTCCTGCCGCGTGCGCTGGATCTGCGCGTCGCGTCCGGCGATCAGGACGTTGTTCAGAAAGACGTTGTCCTTGCCGTAGTGCTGGTGGAAGCCGCCGTGGGTGGTGCGCGCCACCACGTTGCGCAGCGCACGCACTTCGCTGGTGCCTTCGTCGAAGTAGATTCCCCAGCCGCCGTACTTGACCGCGGCGATGTCGTGGAACCAGTTGCCCTCGATCAGCGTGCCGGGCTGTCGACCGAGCGTGTAGATGCCGGCCATGTCGGACAGCCAGGGTCCCTCGCCGTCCTGGCGCACGCCGATGTGGTGCACGTGGTTGCCGATCACGCGCTCGTCGCGTGCGGCGGCATCGCCGTAGCCCCAGGTCCAACCGACCGAGATGCCGGTGTAGAGGAAGTCGTGGATCTCGCAGTGCTCGATGAGATTGCCCGGGCTCTGGCCGATCCACACGCCGACCGCGCTGTGGAACAGGTGACCGCCGTCGCCGATCTCGCAGTCGACCAGGCTGTTGCCCGAGACCCTGTCGCCGTCGTTCTTCGGGATCGCCGCCTCGCCGATCTCGATGCCGCCCGCGCCGAGGTCGTGCACGCGGCAGCGCACCAGCGCGTCGTCGACGCACCCCCGACCGAGGCGCAGTGCATAGCCGCCGACGTGTGCGATCTCGCAGTCCTCGAAGCGGCAGTTGCGCGCGAAGGTCGCTTCGATCGCCGCGGGCACCAGGATCGCCGCCTGCGAGAACCCGCCCGCGTCGGGTGCAGGCCAGTTGGAGACGAAGTCGGGCGGGAACCACCATTCGGCGTGCTCGAACGACAGCCCGCGGAAGGTGACGTTCTGCACCAGCCGGCCCTTCTCGGGCGCACCCTCGATGCGGAGCAACTGCGCGAGCTGCGGCACCACGGCGACGCGTGGCGACTGCTCGCCGGGTCGCGGCAGGTAGATCAGCCGTCCGGTGTTGCGGTCGACGCAGAACTCCCCGGGCTGGTCGAGGAAGGCCAAGGCACCCTCCGCATACCAGGGATCGCCGGGCTCGAGCCGGAACACCGAACGCTTGCTCGAGGTGAAGGTGGCGGCCTTGGCGTCGACCGCGCTGACCGGCAGGTGCGACTCGACCCAACGGCTCATCACCACCACGTCGGCGCCCACGGCGCGTTCGTCGAGCTGTCCCTCCTCGAATCGGAAGCCGAAGTTGCCGTGCGTCCAGTCCGCGTCGGCAGTCGGCACGGCCCCGACTGCGAAGGTGCCGCGGTCCGGATGTCGCGCCAGCGTGCGTCGCTCGCCGTCGATCCACAGCTCGCGGACGTCCTTGCCGGCGGAGCCCAGTTCGGCGACCCAGACCGTGTGACCGTTCCAGGTGTCCGGGGTGAACGCGATGCTCCGTCCACCGCTCAGCACCGCGCGCGCGCCGGGTTCGGATTCGATGACCAGGCTGCCGGTGGCCGAGCAGCTCTCCGGCCGAAGGACCAGCGTGCGCGGCAGGGCGTGCACACCATCCGAGAGGCGCAGGGTCACGTCGCCCGCGACACCTTCCCCTCGCAATCGCGCCACGATGTCGAGGGCACCCTGCACTCCGACACCGGCGTCGATCACCAGATGCTTGTCCTCGCCGTAGACGATGCTGCCGATCGAGCTCTGAGCCGAGGCGGCCCCGGCGAGTGCGCAGCAGGTGGACAGGACGGCGACGCAGGCGCGGGCGGTCATGGCGACGGCGATGCTACGCCGCGCGCGCCGGATCAGCGCTGGCAGTGCGCGCACCAGTAGGTCGACCGCTGCCCGGTGACGGACTTCCGGATCGGCGATCCGCAGACGCGGCAGGCTTCGCCGGCGCGGTCGTAGACGAACAGCTCCTGCTGGAAGAACCCGCTGCCCTCGGTCGCGCCGACGTAGTCGCGCAGCGTGGTGCCGCCCGCCGCGATCGCCGAGCCCAGCACCGCGCGGATCGCCGCGACGAGGCGCTCGCAGTCGCCGCGCGACAGTCGCCCCGCGGCGCGCGATGGCCGCACACCCGCGCGGAAACAGCTCTCCGAGGCGTAGATGTTGCCCACGCCGACGACCACCTTCGCATCCATCAGCAGGGTCTTGGTCGCGACCTTGCGACCGCGCGTGTGCTCGAAGAGGTACTCGGCCGTGAAGCCGTCCTCGAGCGGCTCGGGTCCGAGTGCCGCGAGCAGCGGGTGGGCACCGGAGGCGTCGAGATCGACGACGTCGAGCGCCCCGAAGCGCCGCGGATCGACGTAGCGCGCGATCACTCCGTCGAAATGCATGCGCCAGTGTTCGTGGGGGCGGAGGGGACCCGCGTCGCCCTCGGTGACGAACAGCCGTCCGGTCATGCCGAGGTGCACGAGCGCAGCGCGCCGCGGCGCACCGTCGAAGGCGAGCAGCAGGTACTTCGATCGACGCGCCACGCCCGTGCAGGTGCGCCCGCACAGCGCGCGCACGCGTCGCACCGGGATCGGCCAGCGCAGGTCGTCGCGCGTGAACTCGACGCGCAGCAGTCGACGGCCGACGACGAAGGGCGACAGCCCGCGTCGCACCGTCTCGACCTCCGGGAGTTCGGGCATCAGCCCTCCTTGCGCCGCGCTGCCAGCAGCTCGAGCACCAATCGTGCGCGATCCTCGCCGGGGCGTCGCGCGGTCAGTCGCACCACGCCGGCCGAGAGGTTCAACGGCGAACCCGGGGTCACCACGTCGGCGAGCACCAGCACTGCGGGCTGGTCGTTGGCGGTGACCGTCAGCGGCACGCGCCAGGCGTCTCCGCCGCGCGCCTCGACGTGCCGCGCGTGAGTGAAGTCGGGTTGGATGCCGACGGACACTCCGAGGTTGCCGACGATCGAGATCAGCGACGGCATCTTCGCGACCCGTTGCAGCAGATCCGAGAGCTGAGCGTCGGCCTGGATCATGTCGAGCAGGGTCTGCAGCGACGTGATCGACAGCCCGATGTCGTGCGCCTCCGCCGAGGTCAGCTCGGAGTTCACGTCGTTCGGATGCTGCGCGAAGACCTCGCAGGTGCGGACGAAGCCGGTCTGGAGCGCGGTGTGCACGACGAGCAGAGCGGACGCCGCCTGCTCGGTGCCGTCGAGGCCGTGCCTCGACACCAAGAGCCGGCTCGCCTTGGAGACCTCGACGAACTCCTGCCGCTCCCCGTGGGTCGGGCTGAAGTGGAAACGGATCGTGCCCACCAGCGGACCGTTCTGGTCCTGGGCCACGGCGTCCTTCACCGTGACCCGCAGCAGGAAGCGCGACGGCTCCGCACCTTCCTCGCGCAGTTCGACCCCGAACAGCGCGCAGTCGCCACCGCCGATCCGCGTGCGATCGGTCGGTTCGTCGATGCCGTCGAGCAGCTTCGCCGCCGATGCGAAGGCGGCACGATCGAAGACCTCGCGGTCATCGGTGTCGCCGGCGCCCAGCCACCAGTCCTTCGGGGCCTGCGTGCCCGTGCAGGCCACGAGACCGACCAGGAAGAGGAGTCCCGGCAGCGACCCTCGCATCACAGCTCCGCGATCGCGGCGTCGAGGCTGGCGAGCTGTCGCTGCAGGTCCTCCAGCCGTGCGCGTTCGCGGGCGACCACGTCGGGTGGCGCCTTGGCGACGAAGCCCTCGTTGCCGAGCTTGCCTGCCAGCCCGCCGACCTGCTGTGCGAGCTTCTCGCGCTGCTTGACCAGCTTCTCGCGCTCCTTGTCGAGGTCGACCACGCCGAGCACGAAGGCCTCGACGTCGCGCACGATCGCCGTCGCGGCGTCCTTCGGCTTCTGGAAGTCGACGGCCACACGGAGTTCGCTCGCGCCGGCCATGCCGGCGAGCAAGGCCTCGCATCCGAGCAGCGCGGTGGCGGAGTCGCCGGATGCGCGCAGCACCACCGGCACGCGCGCCGACGGCGCGACCTGATAGCGCGCACGCAGCTCGCGCAGGCCGGTGACGACGTCCTGCACCAGCTTCAGCCGCTGCTCCACCTGTGGATCGCGGAAACTCGCGGTGCTGGACGGCCAACGCGCGTGCACGAGCAGCCCCTTTGCCGAGGGGAGCGGAGCGTCGATGCCGCGCTCGGGCGCGAGTTCGCACAGCCGCGCCCACAGCTCTTCGGTGACGAAGGGCACGAAGGGCTGCAGCAGGCGCAGCGTCTGATCGAGTGCATGCGCCAGCACCTGACGCGCGAGCGGGGCCTTCACCTCGTCCTTCATGCGCGGCTTGATCAGCTCGAGATACCAGTCGCACAGCTCGTTCCAGAAGAACTCGCGGCAGGCGCCGATCGCGGCCGAGGGGTTGTAGACCGACAGCGCGGCGTCGACGCGCGTGATCGCGTCGTCGAGGCGGGAGAGGATCCAGCGGTCCTCGATCGGCAGCTCCGCCACGCGCCTCGCTTCGAAACGCGTGCCCTCGAGGTTGAGGAAGGCGAAGCGCGCCGCGTTCCACAGCTTGTTGCAGAAGTTGCGGCCGATCTCGAAGCGATCGCTGGTGGCGCGCGCGCCGGGCACGCCTTCGCTCTCCATCTGGCCGACCATGTCGAAGAGCTTGCCGTTGCGCGGATCGACGAAGGTGCCCTTGTAGGGACCCGGCTTGCAGTCGGCGAGCTCGATGCGCACGCCGTCGACCGGTGAGATCACCTGCACCGGCAGGCGGATGTCTTGTGTGCCGGTCTGCATCTCGCACAGCACGTAGCGCATCGCGTCGGCGCCGTACTCCTCGATCACGTCGACCGGGTCCACGCCGTTGCCCTTGCTCTTGGACATGCGTTCGCCCTTGCCGTCCATGATGGTGGCGTGGATGAACACGTCGGTGAACGGCACGTCACCGAGGTTGTAGAGCCCGGTGAGCACCATGCGCGCGACCCACAGCGTGATGATGTCGCGGCCGGTGACGAGGCAGGAGCCGGGGTAGTAGAACGACAACGAGTCGGGACGGCCGTCGTGCGCGCCGAGCACGGTCTGTCCGGCATCGATGCGTGCGGTCGAGGGCTCGGGCCAGCCGAGCGTGCTGTGCGGCCACAGCGCCGAGCTGAACCAGGTATCGAGCACGTCGTCCTCCGGAGCGAGGCCGCCGGCGCGCAGGATGCCGTCGAGCATCTTCTCGCGCTCCTCGTCGCGGACGCAGACCAGCGCTTCGACGGTCTCCGCGCGCGCATCACCGGCCTTGGCCAGCGCCACCGCCTCGGCGGGCGTCACCTGCGTGCCGTCGCGCAGCACGATCCAGCCGGCGATGCCCTCCGGTGGTTGCACGAGGATGCTCTGCATCGCGAGGAGCTGCGCCGCCGAGAAGCTGCCGCGCCACACCGGGATGCGATGTCCCCACCAGAGCTGACGACTGATGCACCAGTCGCGCTTCTCCTGCAGCCACTGCGTGTAGATCTTGTGGTAGCGCTCGGCGTCGGGCCAGAAGCGGACGTTGCGCCCGGTCCTGCTGCGCCAGTTCGGGTCGGCGGCATCGATCGCGGCCTGCGCGAGGCCGGGACTCGTGAACTGCTTCGACGTGCCGCGTCCGCACACGACGCCGCCCGGCACGTCGCCCATGCGCACGAACCACTGCTTGCTCACGAAGGGCTCGACGATGGTCTTGCTGCGATCGCTGTGGTCGATCTCGATGTCGCGGTCCTCGACGCGCGCCAGCAGGCCGAGTGCGTCGAGGTCGGCGACCACGCGCTTGCGCGCCTCGAAGCGGTCGAGGCCCTGGTACTTCCCGCCGGTCGGGTTGATCGTGCCGTTGGTGGCCAGCACGCTCAGCATGCCGATCTCGTCCTTGTGACGGCTCCACACCTCGTAGTCGTTCGGGTCGTGGCCGGGCGTGATCTTCACGCAACCGGAACCCAGCTCGGGCTTGGCCCAGGCGTCGAGGATCAGCGGGATCTCGCGGTCCATCAGCGGCAGGCGGACCTTGCGGCCGTCGCGCGCCATGCGCGCCACGGTCTCGAGGTGCGCGAGGTGCGTGCGCTCGCGCTCGAGCAGGGCGTCGACCGCAGCCTGCGCCTCGGCGCGCTCCTTCTGCGGCGCGCTCGCCAGCTTCTCGCGTGCCGCGGCGATCGCGGTCGTGAGAGCACCCCGCGGGTCGGGATGACAGGCGACCGCGGTGTCGGCGAGCATCGTCTCGGGACGTGTCGTCGCGACTTCGACGTGGGTCGGCTCGCCCGGCTTCGGGTCGATCACCGGGTAACGCAGGTGCCAGAAGTGGCCGTGTACCGTCGCCTTGTAGAGCTCGTCGTCGGCGACCGCGGTCTGCAGCGAGCAATCCCAGTTGACGAGACGGTCCCCGCGATAGATCAGGCCCTCGGCGAACATGCGGAAGAAGGTGTGGCGCACGGCGCGCGCACACACCGCATCCATCGTGAAGCGCTGGCGGTCCCAGTCGCAGGAGCAGCCCATGCGCTGCTGCTGGCTGACGATGCGCTTCTGGTACTGGTCCTTCCACTGCCAGATGCGCCGCACCAGTTCCTCGCGGCCGATGTCGTGACGTGTCTTCTTCTCGAGCTCGAACAGACGCGTCTCGACCACCTGCTGCGTCGCGATGCCGGCGTGGTCGGTGCCCGCCTGCCACAGCGCGTTGTCGCCCCGCATGCGATGCCAGCGCGTCAGCATGTCCTGCATGACGTTGTCCATCGCGTGCCCCATGTGCAGCGCGCCGGTGACGTTCGGCAGCGGCATCATGATCACGTAGGGCTGCTGCGACGCGTCGGGGGTCGCGGCGAAGGCCTTCTGTGACAGCCAGCGGGCCGTCGTCGCGGGCTCGATGGCGCCGGGGTCGTACTGCTTCTGTTCGGTCATGCGCGCACGCAACCTGGGCCGACCGGATGCGATCGGCGGGCGGAGCATGGTAGCGACGGCCTGCGCCGGGAACCAAGCGCGGCGGCGCGCCGGATCAGAGATCGTCGAGCGGGGCCGTCGCGTCGCCGAACGACGTCATCGGCAGGCCGAAGCGCTGCAGGATCGACAGGTAGAGACGGCACATCTGGCGGTCGGGCTGCCCCCGATGGTCGAGCACGCGACCGCCGCGGATCCCCGCCGCGCCGCCGCCGAGCAGCAGCACCGGCAGTTGGTCGTTGTCGTGGTTGCCGGTCATCATGCTCGACAGGAACAGCAGCACGGTGTTGTCGAGGGCCGTGCGATCGCCCTCCACGGTCGCCTCGAGTCCCTTCGCCACCCAGGCGACCTGCTCCAGGAAGAAGCGGTTCACCTTCAACCAGTCCGCCGAATCGGTGTGCGAGAGCAGGTGGTGGATCATCGAGTCCACCCCGAGGTTGGGGAAGCGCAGCGAGGAGTGGTCGTTGTTGAGCTTCAGCGTCGCGAAGCGCGTGGTGTCGGTGCGCAGCGCGAGCAGGAGGATGTCGCACATCAGGCGCATGTGCTCGCCGACGTCCTGCGGGATGCCGTCCTGCGGGCGCGGGCGATCGGGGGCCCGTAGAGTCGGCTGCCAGCCGCCGCGGACACCCGGATCGCCGGCGCGTTCGATGCGCTGTTCGACCTCGCGGACCGAATCGAGGTACTCGTCGAGCTTGTGTCCGTCGCCGTCGCCGAGCGTGCCGCGCACGCGCTTCGCGTCCTGGAGGACGGCGTCGAGGACGCTGCGGTCGCCCTTCTGCGCCTCGTCGCGGAACAAGCGGTCGAAGGCGAGCGCGGGGTACACCTCGAGCGGTGTCGGCGTGGTCGGCGACGACCACGAGACGTGCGAGCTGTACAGCATCGAGTAGTTCTTGTGGACCGACGGGTTCGACTTCTCGCAGCCGATCACGAAGCTCGGCAGCTTCGTCGCGTCGCCGAGGTGCTGCGCGAGCACTTGATCGACGCTGGTCCCCGAGCGGATCTCACCGCCCGACGCGAGCGGCGCGCCCGACAGCAGGTTGCCGGTCTGTGAACTGTGGATGTTCCCCTTCTGCGCCTCGGCGTGGAACAGGCCCTGCACCAGCACCGCCTTCTCGCGCAGGTCGGTCAGCGGTTGCAGCACGGCACCGAGTTCCATCGAGGTGCCGCTGCCGCGTGCCCACCACTCGCGGCTGTGGAAGCCGTTGCCCGAGAACATCACGACGAGACGGAGCGGCGCGTTCCCGTCGCCTCGCCGTCGCAGCTCCGGGAGCGAGCGCAGGAAGGGGAGTGCCATGCTCACGCCTGCACCGCGCAGGAAGGTCCGCCGGCAGAACTTCGAGGTCGTCATCGCAGGGACTCCGATCGGGTGTGCATGGGTCAGTCGTCGCGCGGTGCGTCCTTGCCGCGGATCTCGCGGAACTGGCGGCTCTGCACGATCGCGTCGAAGAGCACGTCGATGCGACCGTCCTCGTCGATGAGCTTCGCGCGCATCTGCTCGAGCAGCGGCTCGTCGGTCAGGCGCACGGCACGTCCGAGCGCGTAGCCGCACAGCTTGCGGCAGAACTGGCGGAGGAAGGCGTCGCGGCGCGGACCGAGGAGCAACTGCCGCAGGCCGTCGAGGCCGTCGATCTCGGTGCCGCCGGCGAACTTCACGCGCGTGTCGATCGGACGGCCGCCGATGTCGTGGTCGCGCCGCCGGCCGATCGCGTCGTAGGCCTCGAGTGCGCAGCCGAAGGGATCGATGCGCAGGTGGCACTTCGCGCAGGCCGGGTCACGGGTGTGGCGCTCGGTGATCTCACGCATCGTCAGTTCCTGCCCCGATTCGTCCTCGGGCAGGCGCGGCACGTTCTTCGGGGGGCGCGGGAGCTTCTCGCCGAGCAAGGCCTCGCACAGCCAGTTGCCGCGCAGGATGGGACTGGTGCGACCAGCACCCGATTGCGCGGCGAGCACCGCGGCCTGGGCGAGCACGCCACCGCGACCGTGGCGCTTCACGCCGTCGACCCGTCGCCAGCCGTCGCCCTGCACGCCGGGGATGCCGTAGAAGGCGGCGAGCGAGGCATCGAGGAAGGTGTGATCCGCGTCGATCAGCTCCTGCACCGCTCCGCCGCGCTGGAACAGGTCGCACAGGAAGCGGACCGACTCCTCGTACATCGCGCCGCGCATCGCGGCGAACTCGGGGAACAAGGTCTCGCTCTTCTCCGCGTCGGTGTCGAAGCGCTGGATGTGCAGCCATGCGCAGCCGAACTCGATCGCGAGACGACGCACACGCCCGTCCTTCAGCATGCGGCGGGTCTGCGCGGCCAGCTCGGCGGGCTCGTGCAGTCGACCCTCACGCGCGCTGCGCAGGAGCTCCTCGTCGGGCAGCGACGACCACAGGAAGTAGCTGAGGCGACTCGCGAGCTCGAAGTCGTCGACGGGGGCCGACGACGCGCCGGGCTGCGATCGCTCCAGGTGGTAGAGGAAGGCCGGTGCCAGCAGCACGCGCACCAGCATGGTGCGGATCGCGGCGTCGTGGTCGAGGCCGTCCTGCAGCAGTCGTGCGTGGAGCGCGCGGAGTTCGTCCTGCTGCTCCGAGGTGAGCGGTCGACGCCACGCGCGTTCGGCGAAGCGCAGCACCGCCTCGACGTGCACCGGCTCTGCGGCCGCGAGCTGCTCGCGGAACGCGGCGGCGCGGCGACGGATCGGCTCGCGCAGCGGTTCGAAGACCGAGGGATCGGCGTCCTGCGTCGCGAACTGCCAGATCTGCTCGAAGGCGTCGACCTGCGTGAGCGGATCCTGGCTCACGAAGTGGAGCTGGTCCCACGCGCGATCGAGTTCGATCGACTCGGCCGCGTCGAGCATCAGCTCCTTCAGGCGGTCGTCCTCCCGATAGAACTGCGTGAGCGTGACCACCTCGTCGACGGGGACGATGCGCGCGTAGCAGAGCGCGGGTGGGAACAGCGCGCGGAACGCGTCGAAGGCCTCGTGCAGGCGTGCGCGCACGGGAGAGCCGGACGCCGCCAGGATCGGGCGAGCGAGATCGAGATGCGTGCCGCTCGAGGTCCACGGACCGGTGTTGGCGACCGGGCGTGCCTCCGCGGGCAGAGGTCCGTCCGATCTGCTCGGCGGGGTCGGCGATGCGCGCATCTGCACGCATGCGCCATCCCCGGTCGGTGTCGCGATCGCCACGAACTCGCGGCCGGCGACCAGCGACGCGGGCAGGTGGATCGCGAGCGTTCCGGTGGCGAGCACGCGGAGGTCGTCGCCGTCGAATTCGGCTCCATCGAGGCCGAGGAGGGTCGTCGCGGTCGCATCGCTCTGGTCCTCGGGCCTGTCCTCGGTGAGGGGGCCGTCGAGGTCCAGCAGCAGCGCCCGCGCCTCGCGTTCCGCGTCGAGGACCGGCACACGGGGTCCGAGCAGTTCGAGGACGGGGGCGATCTGCAGCGCGCGTTGCGCGGGGTCGGGATCGAGCACGAAACGGCTCAGCGACGAGGTCGCGGCGATCCCGCGGACGGCGTCATCCGGCTCCGCGCCGAAGCGCCACACGCCGCCATGGCCGAGCCGGTCGGCGTGCGGATTGCCGGCCTGCAGATCGTCGGCGCAATCGCGCGCCAGGTCCCAGGTCTGCAGCGCGCCGCCGTCACCGGTGACGGTGAGATCGACCGCGGTCAGATCGCAAGTGTGATCGCGATCGGCTGCGATGCCGAGCACGAGACGATCTCCCGTGCGCAGGGCGTAGGGGCCGAGACCGTCGACCAACTGCGGCGTGCCGTCGCGCGCCGCGCCCTTCGCGAGTTCGATGCGGAGCGATCCGCGTCGCAGTTCGAGCGACCACAGGACACCGTTGCCGCAGGCGAGGTGTGCGTGGCGCACGCGGGCTCCGATGCGCGCGGTGGTCGTGATCGGGCTGCACCACGTCGCGGTCGCGCGCAGCGTCGGCGACGGGTGGAGCGCCACGCTGTGCGCATGCATCTCGCCGGGCACGAGCTGTGTCTCCGCGGACGGGTTGGCGACGACGAGAGGGGTCGCCGGTGCACCGAAGCCGGCGAGCGTCGGATGTGCGGGATCGACGGGAAGCGGGTCGGTGAAGAGCTGCACGTCCCTGTCGCCGCCGTCCGCGCGGAGACCCAGCAGGCGGAGCCAGCGGCGCGCGACCTGGATCTCGAGCCCGGCGTCGACCGCCAGCAGGTCGAGGCGCATCGGGTCGGTTTCGCGGCTCGCGACCTCGGATGCGAAGCGCAGCGCTGCTCCGGCCTGGGCCAGCGCGCGATCGCGACGGGCGATGCGGTGTGCAGCGAGAGGGCGGATCTCGCGCAGGGGAAGGTCCGGCCGGCCCGCCGCGACGAAGCGCGCGTTGCGCCAGCGGGCGAGTTCGCCGGTTCCCTCGACGAGGACGGCGCGGGTCTCGAGGTGGAGCAGCACCTCGTCCGCACCGGTCGCCGGCACGACGGGCACACGGATCTCCTCGCTCTCGGCGAGGGGATCGACCGACTCGAGCCAGGAGCGCGGGCCGTTGGCCTTGCCGATGTGGCCGACGCTGTTGAGCTTCCACAGCGACTTCTGCCACGCCGCGATCTCGGCCTCGAGCGCCGCGAGGTCGGACTGCGTGGCCTGGGCGAAGCGCGCGCGGAGTGGATCGAGCAGCAGCGAGGGTTCGTCGTCGTGGAGGCGACGGTGCAGGAGTCCCAGGTACTTCGCGCTGAGACCACGCTCGCGCGCGAGTTCCGCGATGCGTGGATCGCCTGCGGGCACGTCGCGCAGTTCGAGGCACGCGGCCAGATGGCCGGCGAGCGGCAGACGTCCGCCGTCGTTGGTCGCGAAGCGGATGCCCTGCAGGTCGACCATCTCGCCGCCGGTCGCCTCGGTGTGTCGTGCGTAGAGCGAACGGATGCGCGCGAGGATCGCCTCGGTGCGGTCGCGTCGCGTGGTCTCGGGCCAGAACTCGACGCCGTCGGGCAGCAGCACCGCGTGCTCGGTGATCTGCTTGCCGGCATCCATGTACTTGCCGAGCAGCGCCGACGAGACCACCAGCGCATTGCCGACATTGGTGAAACCTTCGCCCGCTGCGCCGTCGATCGGGAACTCGCGCGTCGGATCGAGCGCGGCAAGTCCGGTCAGGTCACGGATCGTCCAGGAGTACTCCGCGTTCGACAGCCGGCGGAGGACGACCGGGCCGGGATCGCCCGCGTTGGCGCGCGCGAGCGCATCGAGCGCCGTCGCGATCCACGACGTCATCTGCGCGCGTTCGGCGTCGGGCAGCTCGTGCTCGGCGTCGTCCGGCGGCATGTCGTGCGCCTCGAGCTTCTCCCGTACGTCGCGCCACAGCGTGGGGGCCCGGGCGACGTCGTCGAGAGAGGCGAAGCGCTCGAGATCGAGATCGCCCTTGTGACGGCGCGTGGAATGGCAGTCGAGGCAATAGCGCTGAAGCTGTGGGAGGAGCGCGGTCTCGAAGCGCGCCGGCGCGGTCGGCTCCTGGGCGGTGCCCGTCGAGACGGACGCGATCGCCGCGACGGCGAACAGCGCGAGGGCGGAGGGGATGGATCGCTGCAGCATGGGAGCGAGGCGGCGCGGGATCCTACTCGCTTCGCGAAGGGGCCGGTCCTCGATCACGCCGGCACGGCGGTTCAGCGCGCAGCACGCACCATGTAGCAGCGGAAGCCGCGCACCTCGCGGAGTTCCACCCGATAGCGCCCCTCGAGCCAGGTCGGGAAGCGATCGTGAACGTCGAGCAGAGGCTCGTAGACGCTGGCGGCGAACGCGACCGGGCGGCCGAGTACGAGCAGTCCGTCGATCTGCGCGCCGATCCCCGCGACGATGTCCTCGAAGCTGCGCGGCGAGCCGCCGACGATCACGTCGAAGGGGATCAGCGCGAGCTCCGGCTCGTCGAGGGAGAGCAGCTCGCCCTCCTTGGCGTCGCGCACGACCAGCAAGCCCCGATTGCTGCCGAGCGCCTCGACCACCGCGCGCGACTCGAACTGCCGGGGCCGCGCGTCGCACTCGTGCCGCACGTGCCAGGTGCCGATCGCGGCGGAGAGGATGCACGCGGTGAGCGTGACGGGCACCGGCAGTGCACGCGCAGTGGCCCAGGCGAGCGGGAACGCGAGCGGAAGGAAGTAGGCGCCGTGTTCGATGCCGTGGACGCCGAAGGTGTAGCCGAGCAGCGACCACGACACGAACAGGTACGCGGCGAGCGGTACGTGGATCGCGAGCACCATGCGGCGGAGCTCGCGGCGACGTGCGGCCAGGTAGATCAGCGCGCAGAACGGCGCGAAGGAGTAGACCCACTCGTCGAGCAGGATCGTGCCGAGGTGCGACAGCCCGCCGGCACCGGCGGCACTGCCCTCGACGAAGTTCGCCGAGTTGCGCACCGAGGTCAGCGGATCGAGACCGGTGGTGAGGGCGAGCGTCAGTGGGACCGCGGCGTGCGCCAAGGCTCCGAGCGCGGCCCAGAGCACGAGTCTCCCGAAGGCGATGCCACGGAGATCGGCGAGCGCGAGCGCGATGCACGCGACGCACACCGGGAGCATGTGCCCGCTGCCGTGGATCATCGCGGCGAGCCCGGAGGCGAGACCGATCCCGACGACGCGCGCGGTCGACGGCCTGCGCGCGAAGCTCGCGCCGGCGAGCCAGGCGAGGCCGACTGCTCCGAAGAACACACCCTGCACCTCGAGCAGCACCGCGAAGAAGGCCACCGCCGGGGTGCATGCGACCACCAGCGCGGTCAGGGCGGCGCGCCTGCGATCGGCACCGAGCCGTGCCGCGGCACGATGGCAGAAGGCCACGCCGAGCGCCGTCGACACCGACGACGCACCGACGAAGGCGTGGAACGGCGCGATCCCGAGCGGTGCGCCCAGGGTGCGCGCCAGCCGCAGGATCGGCACGTAGAGCAGGTGCATCCAGTGCGTCGCATGACCCTGCTGCGCCATCTGGAAGAAGGTGAAGGCATCGGGTCCGTACAGGATCCGCGGCGCACACAGGCTGTAGACGACCACCGCGCACAGCGCGATCGCGATCGCGTCGCGTGCGGGCGCGAGCGCTGCGGCGGGGGACGGCGTGCGGGTCATCGGAGGGTGCGGGACGATAGCACCCGCTCACGGAGCGGCCGTGCGCGACGCGATGCCGCGGAACACGCGGCGCGCGACCGCGACGAGCCTGCGCAACTCGCCGGGGCTCAGCCCTTTCGCGTCGCTCCGCGCATGCAGCGCTGCCATCGCCGCTTCGCGCGCGCGGTCGACTGCCGGCAGGCCGAGTGCGCGCTTGCGCGTCCCGATGCGGGCCACCAGCCGTGCGCGCTCATGGAGCAGGCGCAGCAGGCGGTGGTCGACGTCGTCGACCGAGTCGCGCAGGGCGCGCAGCAGGAGGTCGTCCCGTGCGGAGCCGTGGTCCGTGCGCTCGTCGTTCACGGCGGGAAGATAGCGGTGGGTCGGGTGTGGATCCGCCGTCTATCCTGCGCGCCGCCGTGATCCGTTCCGCAGCCATCGCGTGCCTCGGCCTGTCTGCGCTCGTCGCCTCGGCGCGGGCGCAGCATTGGGCCTTCACGCCGCCGCACCGGCCCGCGCCGGCGACCGAGCCT
Organism: Planctomycetota bacterium; assembly: GCA_046349595.1. Lineage (GTDB taxonomy): Bacteria > Planctomycetota > UBA1135 > UBA1135 > UBA2386 > JACRLW01. Next base: position 300,124 of record JAXMCA010000003.1, on the reverse strand, counting down.
GGTCGCAGCCCGATCGACGTCCTGGTCGGTGCGAAGCTGCGCGAGATCGGTCTCGCGCCCGCGACCGAGGCGACGAAGGAGACCTTGATCCGGCGTCTGTCCTTCGACCTGCGCGGATTGCCGCCGACGCTCGCGGAGGTCGACTCCTTCCTCGCCGATGACGCGCCGGGTTCCTGGGAGCGCCTGGTCGATCGCATGCTCGCCTCGCCGCACTTCGGCGAACGCATGGCCCTGCCCTGGCTCGATGCCGGGCGCTACGCCGACTCCAACGGCTACCAGCACGACGGCGACCGCCAGAACTGGCCATGGCGCGACTGGCTGGTGCGCTGCTTCGATGCGAATCGCCCCCTCGACGCGATGGTCGTCGAGATGATCGCGGGCGACCTATTGCCGGAGGCCAGCGACGAGAGCCGCGTGGCCACCGCCTTCCATCGCAACCACCCGATCAACGACGAGGGCGGCGCGATCGCCGACGAGATCCGCTTCAACTACGTGATCGATCGCGCCAACACGACGGCGACGACCTTCCTCGGTCTCACCTTCGCCTGCGCGCAGTGCCACGACCACAAGTACGACCCGATCACGCAGCGCGAGTACTACGCCTTCGCGGCGTTCTTCGACAACGTCGACGAGCAGGGCGTGGTCGACGTGCGTCGCGGCAACCGCTACCACCAGTTCGCGATGGAGAGACCGATCGTGGACCTGTCCACGGCGGAGCAACGCGAGCAGGAGAAGGCGTTGATCGCGGGTCGGGACGCGGCGCGTGCGGCGAAGGACGGCAACGCCGAGCGCGACGTGGATCGCGAACTGCGCGCGCTCTACGAACGCATGCCGCTGGTGATGGTGATGGCGGAGCGCAAGGAGCGCCGCGAGACCCGTGTGCACGCCCGCGGCAACTACGACACGCCGATCGGCGACGCACTGCGACCCGACGTGCCGGCCGTGCTCGGCGGCCTGCCGACGGACGGTCCGCACGATCGTCTCGCGCTCGCGCGCTGGCTGGTCCGGAGCGACAACCCGCTGTTCGCGCGCGTGCTCGTCGATCGCATCTGGCGCACGCTGTTCGGCAGCGGGATCGTGCCGACGCCGGAGGACTTCGGTGTCGCCGGCCAGCCGCCGACCTGGCCCGGTCTGCTCGACTGGCTCGCCGTCGAGCTGATCGACGGCGGCTACGACCAGAAGCGGCTCCTGCGCGAGATCCTGTGCAGCGCGACCTACCGGCAGTCGGCCGTGGTCGCCGCGACGTCTCTGGCCGCGGACCCGCAGGACCTGTTCCTGTCGCGCAGCCCGCGCCCGCGACTGTCGAGCTTCTTCCTGCGCGACGCCGCGCTCTCGCTTTCCGGTCTGCTCGATCCGACCCTCGGCGGACCGCCGGTCTACCCGCCGCATCCGGTCGGCCTGTGGCGCGACGTCAGCTTCGACGTGTTCGGCTACCCCGAGTCGCGCCCCGAGGACCTGCATCGACGCAGCCTCTACACCTTCTGGCGTCGCACCGTGGCACCGCCGACCCTGTTCGACGCCGCGCATCGGCAGTCCTGCGTGGTGCGCGAGTCGCACACCAACACGCCGCTGCACGCCCTCGTGACGCTGAACGACCCCGGCTTCGTCGAGGCCGCCGAGTGCTTCGGGAAGCGCGTGTGCGCCGAGGCCGTCGGCGACGAGGCGCGTCTCGCCCTGATGTTCCGCATGGCGACGGCGCGCTCGCCAGAAGCGCGCGAGCTCGCGATGTTGCACGCCGCGCTCGAACGCCAGCGTGCGCTCGCCTCGTCGGACGCGGATGCGGAGACCAAGGTATGGACGGCGATCGCCCAGCTCGTCCTCGACCTCGACGAGGTGCTGAGCCGGTCATGAGCGCGTCTTTCGGATCCCTCTCCGCTCTGTCGCGGCGCGCGTTCCTCGGTCGCGCCGCCGGCGGGCTCGGCGCGATCGCGTTGCGTCATCTCTTGACGCGGGAGCTGCACGGAGACGGCCCGCACTTCGCGCCGCGCTGCCGTCGCGTGGTGTGGCTGATGCAGAACGGCGCGCCGTCGCACGTCGACCTGCTCGACCACAAGCCCCGCCTCCTCGCCGACGCGGGCAAGGACCTGCCCGCCGAGGTCCGCGCCGGGCAGCGCCTGACGACGATGACCGCGGGACAGAAGAGCTTCCCGCTGCTGCCCGCCCTGCGGCCCTTCCGCCGCTTCGGCGCGAGCGGCCACGAGATCAGCGAACTGCTGCCCTACACCGGCGCGATCGCCGACCGCATCTGCATCGTGCGCGGCATGCACACCGAGGCGATCAACCACGCCCCGGCGGTCACCTTCATGCTGACCGGCAGCGAGGTCCCCGGACGACCGAGCGCGGGCGCCTGGGTGAACTACGGACTCGGCAGCGCGAACGACGACCTGCCGTCCTTCGTCGTGCTCACCTCGCGCGACCGCGAGAACTCCTGCGGGCAGCTCCTCTACGACCACTACTGGGGTGCGGGCTTCCTGCCGTCGCAGATGCAGGGCGTGAAGTTCCACGGGCAGGGCGATCCGGTGCCCTTCCTCAGCGATCCGAAGGACACCTCGCGTGTCTCGCGGCGGGCCATGCTCGACGATCTCGCCGCGCTCAACGGCGTGGCGCACGAGCGCATCGGCGATCCCGAGATCGAGGCTCGCATCGCGCAGTTCGAGCTCGCCTTCCGCATGCAGCAGAGCGTGCCCGAGGTCACCGACCTGAGCCGTGAACCGGAGTCGATCCGCAGGCTCTACGGACCCGACGTGGAACGCCGCGGCTCCTTCGCGCAGAACTGCCTGCTCGCGCGACGGCTGCTCGAACGCGGCGTGCGCTTCGTGCAGTTGATGCACGCCGGCTGGGACCAGCACAACAACCTGCCGACCCAGCTCGCGATCCAGTGCCGCGACACCGACCAGCCTTCGGCCGCACTGGTCACCGACCTCGCGCAGCGCGGACTGCTCGAGGACACGCTGGTGATCTGGGGCGGCGAGTTCGGCCGCACTCCCTTCTGCCAGGGCGATCCGCACGCCGCGCGCTACGGCCGCGATCACCACGGCAACGCCTTCGCCATCTGGCTCGCCGGCGGCGGCATTGCCGCGGGTCACGCCTTCGGCGCGACCGACGACTGGGGCTACAACCCCGTCGATCGCTACGGACAGATCATCCGTCCCACGCGCTTCTCACCGCACGCCGACGCCGTCCACGTCCACGATCTGCAGGCGACGATCCTCTACCTGCTCGGCTTCGACCACGAGCGTCTGACCTTCCACCACCAGGGCCGCGACTTCCGGCTCACCGACGTCTACGGGCGCGTGGTGCACGAGGTGATCGCCTGAGGGTTGCGTGTCCTCCCCGCTTCAGGGCTTCGGAGTCGACATGCTCTCGAGGAGTTGGAGCTGGAGGCCGCGCAGCAGATCGAGCCGCCGCTGACGGAACGACTTCAGGGCTGCGAGCCGCGTGGCATCGGTCTCGAGCTTGAACAGGGCGACGAACTCGGCTTCCAGGGCGGTCAGATTCGCCTTGGGATCGGTGTCGACCAGGGTCGCGACCTTCACGTCGTCGACCGGGCTCTTCTGCGGATCGGTCTTCGGCAGTGTGGCGGCGAGGTGCTGGCGCAGTTCGGCGTTCAGCTCCGTGGCCTGCTTCACCGCGGCGGACAGGACGCCCTGCTGAGCCTTGCGCTTCGCGCTCGCGGCCTCGCGTTGTTGGCCCAGCTCCTTCATGCGCGTGTTCTCGGTCTCGGTCAAGGCAGTGCCACGTCGCGTCTTGTCGACGAGCTTGCGCAGTTCCGCGGCGCCGGCGATCGCGGCAGGCGACAGCCCGGCCTGCGAGACGAAGGTCGCGAGGTTGGCCAGCGAGGACATGATCCGCGAGGTGTCCGCCGCATAGGCCTTCACCTGCCAGTTGCCGATGTCATCCTTCGCGACGACGTAGTTGGTCGAGCCGACGCCCCGCAGCGCGATGTGGTTCACGTTCTGCCAGAACTGCTTGTCGAGTTGGGCTGCGACGTCCACACGGTCGTTCGACAGGGACTGGTCGCCGTGGAGGATGCCGGGGACGAGGTGCAGGGGAGTCTGCTGCAGGTCCGGTGCCGGATAGGCGTTGCGCAGGTAGGCGGCGGCCAATCGCAGTCGGGTGAGTTCGGTCATCTTCTCGTCGATGTACGCTGCGGCGAGGCGAAGGTTCTTCAAACGAGTCGTCTCGCCTCCGTTCGCCAGTTCCGTGGCGATCATGTACTTGAGGCGGGTCGCGTACTCGAGCAGCACCTCCCTCGCTGACCTGCCCTCCGTCGCCGCGGGCATCCTCAGCTCGACGATGTCCGCACGCTTGGTGCCTTCCATGCGGCTGAGCATCTCCATGGTGGTCTCGCGTGCATTGCGCGCGAGCACCGACTCCTCCTTCTCCCTCTCTCCATCGAGCACGCCGCGGGATCGCTGCAGGGCGTCGGCCTGCGTGAGGATCGAGTTGGCGATCGCCTGAAGGACGTCCATGTAGTTCTGCGTGCCGTTGCTGTCGACCAGGTTCTGGAACCCGGACAGAACGCGCAGCTTCTCGCCGAAGCGGATCAACTCCATCAGGAGGGCGCGCTCCATCTCACGGAGATCGCCATCGCCCCTCTTCTGCTTCTCCAGGTATTGGGTGACCAGGGTCTCGATGCCCTGGGCGAGTCGGCCGCCGCGGAGCCCAGCATGGCTCAGGGCGTGCAGCTCGGAGCGCAGGAATTCGACGTCGGCGAGACCCCCGTTGGCCGTGTCGGTCGAATCGAGACGGACTGGACCAGCCGCGAGCCCATACATGAACTCGATGCGGAAGAGCCCGAGGTAACTGGACGCCAACTTCGGGTCGGTGGATTGCGTTCGAAGGTGCTCGGCACCCTTGGACTGCAGCCAGAGGTCCGCTTCGAGCAGCGCGTCCGCGAGCCAGAGCACGCACTCCTCGACCGGGCGCGCGGTCTTCTCGGAAAGGAGGTCGAGGAATCGCGAGAGCCGACTCTGGGTCTCGGGAGTCCGTTGCTTGCGCGGCGCGAACAGCGCGTCCTTCTCGCCGGCGGGGAGCTGGGACACGGCCTGGAGCAGTTCGCTCAACCGGCTCTGCTGGGGGCCGAGTTCCAGGTCGTGTATCGGTGTCCTGACCAACTCCTTCATGAACTCGCTGGCTGAAGCGAGCACGGCCAGATCGAGCGCGGATCGTGCCGCGGTGGACCATTTGTGGGACTGCTGGGCTGCCAGGCTCTCGCGTTGAGCGAATTCAGCGCTCCGGCGCATCACCCGTCGGAGCATGTCACGGGCGATGCCGAAACTCGATGCGATGTCCGGTCCGGCGATGGCGATGTCCCTCCCGAGTTCCGGAGACCATGCCATTGCTGCCTTGGCCGCCTCGATGAACTTCACCCAGACCTCTTTCGATTCGAGAGCTGCGTACCACGCGTTCGCACCCCAGGGCGCAGTCGACGCGGTCTGCAGATCCCAAGTGACACGCTCGCCGGTCCGTGGATCCTTGGTCGCCAGCTCGATGTGGTTGGCCAGCATCGCCAACCCGACCGCCTTCGCGTCCCTGTAGCCCCTGGCATCCAACGTGAAGTAGCTCCGGAGAGCGGCGAGGTTGCGATTGAAGGCGTCCGAGTTCTGGGGCGGAAGTGCGTCGAGCTGCGCGAGGATCCGATCCTCCAGCCTGATCTCCTGCGGGGACGTGCGGTTGATGATCCCGAGAGCGTCGGAGTAGCTGTCGAGGTCGTCGCGGACGCGTCGTAGGTCGGGATCGAGCTCGTGTGAGGAGTCGTCGTCATAGAGCCCGAGGACCTCGTTGGCGTTGCGCGCGAGCGGTGAGATGAAGGTGGGCGTCCTCCGTAGATCTCCCGGGTCCATCCAGGTGGACTGGTACTTCGAATCCATCGACTCCTGGCGCCAGACGCACTCGCTCTGGCTTCGCGCCGTCGCATCCGCCGCATCGCGGAGCTGCACGACCAGCGGCTTGGCGCCGATCGCGAGGGCGATCAGTTCCTGGAGTTCGACGCTCTCCTCATTGGCCAACGGACCCTTGTAGACGTCCACGTCGATGCGCAGCGTGGCGCAGCTCGTGAGCAGGAGGAGGACGGTCGCGAATGCCGGCAGGGAGCGGTTCATTCGCCACCTCCCGTCGTCGTCGCGAGTCCGGTGACTTCGGTCTGCTGGGTGTCGACGAGCTTGAGCAGGTCGATGGTCGAGGTGGCGATCTCGTCGTCGCGATCCCAGTTCTTCGCGAGGTCGAGTTCGCCGAGCGTGTCGTCGACGGCCTGGAAGAAGGCGCTCGGGTCCGAGCCCATCACGACGACCAGGCGGTGATCGCGCGGCGCAGGGCGGAAGCCCTCCGGCCCGAACAGCCACAGCCCGCGGCCGGTCTTCAAGTGAGCCTTCCCCTTCTCGGTTCCGAGCGACACTCCGCCCTTGGTGTCGAACTCGAGTTTGGTCTCCAGCGAGTCCACCAGCCTCGCGTCGACCCAGCCGGATGCGAACTTCACCGAGTTCACGACCGAGGCTTCGCCGCGGACGGTGATGCGGTACAGCGCGGTCGGGAGCTGCTCCATCGGGTCGAAGATTCCGACGTAGTAGGTCTGCTGGATGTCGTGGCCCTTGGCCACGGCCCCGACTCCCACGGTGGCGACGGTCATCGCTGCCTCGCCGGCGACCGATGCGCAGGCGGCGGGGAAAGCGGCGCAGAACAACAAGCCCGCCAAGAACCGGACGCGACTCTCCATCACGAAATCCTCCTGACTGCCGGGAAGCATGCGATCCGCGCGATGCGAGGCAAGGGCCCGGTGGGAAACGGCTCTCCGAGGCCGTCGGATCGGCTGCCCGACTCAGAGCAGGGTTCCCGCCAGCACCGCGTGCGCGACCGTGAAGTAGATGACGAGGCCGGTCACGTCGACGAGGGTGGCGACGAAGGGAGCCGAAGCACTGGCGGCGTCGAAGCCGATGCGGTGCAGCAGCAGCGGGAGCATCGAGCCGGCGATCGTGCCGAAGGTGACGATCGCGATGACGCTGAGGCCGACGGTCACCGCGATGAGCGCGTAGTGCTCGCCGTAGGTCCCGAACAGGCCCTGCCACATGACGATGCGGAGCAGACCGAGGCAGGCCAGGAAGGCGCCGAGCGCGATGCCGCTGGCGAACTCGCGACGCACGATGCGCCAGGCGTCGCGAAGGCGGACCTCGCCGAGCGCGAGCGCACGCACGATCAGCGTCGCGGCCTGCGAGCCGGCGTTGCCGCCCGCCGACACGATCAGCGGCACGAACAGCGCGAGCACCACGGCCTTGGCGATCTCGTCCTCGAAGTGCGACATCGCGCTCGCCGTCAGCATCTCGCCGACGAACAGCACGGCGAGCCACACGCCGCGTTTGCGCAACAGGGGCAGCAGGCGTGTCTGGAGATAGGGGAGGTCGAGGGCCTCCATGCCGCCGATGCGCTGGATCTCGGCGGTCGCCGACTGCTCCATCACGTCGACCATGTCGTCGACGGTGACGATGCCCTTCATGCGGCCCTCGGCGTCGACGACCGGCATCGCCAGCAGGTCGTGCCTCGCGATCAGGCGGGCGACGGTGTCCTTGTCCTCGTCCTCGCGCACCGTGATCACGTCGGTCTGCATGATCTCGCGGATCGTGCGATCGGCGGGGGCGGTGAGCAGTTCGCGGAACGACACCACACCGACCGGGCGGCGCTCGGCGTCGAGCGCGTAGACGTAGTAGATCGTCTCGATCGGGTCGCGCGCCTGGCGACGCACGTAGCGGATCGCCTCGTCGACGCTCATGTCGGCGCGCACGCGCACGAAGCGCGGGCTCATCAGGCCGCCGGCGACGTCCTCGGCGTAGGCGAGGAGTGCCGAGACCTCGCGGCGTGCCTGCGGCTCGAGCAGGGCGAGCAGCGTGGCGCGCTGCTCGGCGGGGAACTGCTGGATCACGTCGGCCGCGTCGTCGGGCGGCAGCACGTGCAACCACAGGCTGCGCTCCCCGGCGGGTACGTCCTCGAGGAGCTGAGCGCGCGTCGGGACGGGCAACTCGAGGAAGAACGACGGCGCGGCGTCGCGTGGCAGCGAGGTGAATCCCTCGATGCGCTCCTCGCGCGAGAGGACCGGCCAGGCGTCGCGCAGGTCTTCGGGTGCGACTTGCGATTCCATCGCCATCGACGTCGCGCGGGGCGGGGAGCCGATCAGCGCTTGGGCTGCATCGGCTGCATGGGCACGGACGGCGTCTGCTTCTTGTTCCCCTCGTCGCGCGCCTTCAGGTCGGCCTTCGCCTTCTCGAGCAGTTCCGGAGCGATCGCGATGCCTGCCTCGTGCAGAGCTCCCTCGAGCAGCACCTCGCCGGGTCGATAGCCGCTGACCTGCGCCACCAGCTTGCCGTCGCGATCGATGATGAACTGATGGGGGATGCCGCTCACGCCGTAGAGCGCACGCGAGGCACGCTGGGCCTTGCGCTCGTTCGGATCGTGCGTGAACAGGATCCGCGGGTAGTCGAGCTGGTGTGCCTTGACCCAGCTCACGAAGTTCGCGCGCTCGTCGCTGGTGCACGACGCGATCACCACCACGCCGGCGTCCTGGTAGCGATCGGCGACCGCCTGGGTGTGCGGGAGCGAGGCCTTGCACGGTCCGCACCAGGTGGCCCAGAAGTCGAGCACGACGACCTTGCCGCGGAAGTCGCTCAGACGCACGTCCTTGCCGTCGATGTCCTGCGCGACGAAGTCCGGCGCAGCAACGCCGAGCTCGATCGGCTTGACCGGTGCTTCCGCCTCACGCGGCGCCGGCGGCTGGAAGTCCTCGGGCTTCGCGACCTCCTTGGGCATGTCGTCGGGCTGCAGCTTGACACCGCAGTGCAGCAGCAGGTTCGCGAGGCCGTCGTGCCAACGCGCGCCGAGACCGAAGTAGCCGGCGAAGACGCCCTTCGCATCGGCGACCACGCACGCCGGCATGCCCGGCAGCATGTTCCCGGTGAAGAAGCGGTGGACCACGGTGCCCTCGTTGAACTTGATGCGCGCCTGGAAGTCCTTCGCGTCGCCCGCGAACTTGCCGGCGGGATCCATCGCGGTGCGGAACCCGACGCGGTCGCGGTTCTCCGCGACCCAGGCGTGGTACTCGTCGCTCGACGTGAACACGAACATGCCGAGCGTCTGCACCCCGTACTTGCCGAAGCGCTCCTGCATCTCCTGCAGGCTCGGCCGCGGCATCACGTCGGCCCAGGCCATCACGATCACGGTCGGCTTGCCGCGCAGCGAGGCGGTGCTCACCTCCTTGCCGTCCGCGTCGACCAGCGTGAAGTCCGGCATCGCGTCGCCCGCCTTGATCGAACCGAACACCGGGAAGAACGACGGCACCGGGTGCGCCGCGGCCTCTGCGGCGCGCGCCTTGGCCTCGCGCATCTCCGCGGCGCTCTGCGCCTCGCCCTTGCTCGCGATCGCCGCATCGATGGCGATGCCGGCGCGAGCCAGACCGGCTTCGAGGCGCAGGTCGTCGTTCTCGTTGCCGACCATGGTCAGAGCGACGTTGCCGTCGCGTCCGATGACGAACTTGGTCGGCAGTCCGGAGATGCCGTACAGCTTGCGCGAGGCGCGGTTCTCGAAGTCGTCGGAGCCGGTCTCCTTCGGGTCGCACGTGAACACGATGTCGGGGTAGTCGGCGGCGTGCTCGGCGACCCACGCGTCGAACTTCTTGCGCGAGTCGCTGGTGCACACCGCGAGCACGACCACGCCGTCGGCCTTGTGCGCCTTCGCGATCTCCTGCACGTGCGGCATCGACGCGACGCACGGCGCGCACCACGTGGCCCAGAAGTCGAGCACGACGACCTTGTTCGCGAAGTCCGCGAGATGGACCTCCTTGCCCTTCGTGTCGATGCTCACGAAGTCGGGCGCCTTTGCCCCACGATCGAGAGTGTGCGGTTCCTGCGCGGCGACGGGGTTCGCCAGCGCGAGCGCGAAGAGGGTGATCGCCGCTGCGGCGCGTGGACTCGGGATGCGGTGCGACATGGACGCGGAAGCGTAGCGTCGACCCTCGTTCCTCCGCGAATGCGCCGGAGGCCCGTCAGCCCACGGCGGTGCGGGACATGGCGACGAAGCCGTCCAACCACAGACCGAGGGCCAGGGTGCCGAGGAGGCAGGTGGCGATCACGAGGCACATCGACCGCGGTGCGCGTTCGGATGCGTTGCGCAGGGTGGCGGGCGGCTCGGCGAGGAGCACCGAGCGGATCACCACCAGGTAGGCCCAGGCCGACACCGCCGTGCTGCACAGCAGGGCGATCGCACCGAACAGGGGTGCGCGTCCGCCGTCGCCCTGGCGGAGGCAGTCCATCAGCACGCCCCACTTCCCGAGGAATCCGGCCAGCGGCGGCAGACCCGCGAGCGAGAGCAGGAAGGTGCACAGGGCCGCGGTCACCACCGGGTGGGTTCGCACGGCGCCCGCGATGCGGTCGAGTGCGGTGGTCCCGCGGTCGCGCTCCAGAACCGCGAGGCTGATCAGCGCGCCGAGATTCGCGACACCGTAGGCCGCCAGGTAGTAGGCGGCGAAGGAGACCGAGGCGCCGTCCGCACGGACACGCACGACGGCGAGCAGCGCCGCGCCCGCATGGCCGATGGAGCTGAAGGCGAGGATGCGCTTCGCATCGCGCTGCGCCAGCGCGAGGAAGGCGGAGGAGAGCAGGCTCAACGACGCCGCGACGACCAGCGCGGTCTGCAGCGTCGGGAGCGGGACGAGGCCCGGCGGCACCGCGCTCTGCAGCAGGCGGACGAGCACCGCGAGCGCCGCGATCTTGGGTGCGACCGACACCGCGGCCACGCTCAGTGCCGGTGCGCCCTGGTAGACGTCGGGCGCGTAGAAGTGGAACGGCACCAGCGAGAGCTTGTAGGCGATGCCCACCCCGGCGAGGCACAGCGAGGCGATGGCGGTGATCGGCATGCCGTTGCCGAGTGCGATGCCGATGCCGGCGAAATCGAGGTGGCCCGTCGTGCCGTAGACGTGGCTCATCCCGAACAGCGTGAGTCCGGTCGCCACGCCGCCGAACAGCACGAACTTCATGCCGGCTTCGGCGGGGCGCAGCTCGCGCACGCGCCACGCCGCCAGCGCGTAGCTGCACAGCGACATGGTCTCGAGCCCGAGCCACAGCATCACCAGGTTGGCGGAGGCGGCGCAGAGGCACGCGCCCAGGCCGAGGCCCAGCAGCATGATGGTCCAGGCACCTTCGTCCTCCTCGCCGCGACGACGCGCGCTGCCGGCGACGAGCACCAGGAGCGTGGTGATGCAGATCGCGGGACGGGCGAGCAGCGTGGTCCCGTCGATCAGGAGCATCGACTCGATCGCGCCGCGCGGTGCGCCGAGCGAGAAGGCCAGGCCGACCGCGCAGGCGAGGACACCGATCCACGCCGCGTGCCCGCGCAGGCGCGGGGGCAGGACGACGTCGGACAGCAGCACCAGTGCGATGGCGCCGGCGAGCACGATCTCGGGGAGGAGCAACGCGACGTCGTTCATCGCAAGGCGCTCCGGACGTGCTCCGCGAGGTACTCGGCCGACGGACGCAGTGCGTCGACCAGCGGCGACGGCCACACGCCGAGCGCCACGATCAGAGCGACCAGCGGCAGGGCCGCGGTGAGCTCGCGCGCGTCGCAGTCGCTGAATCGCGCGTGTTGCTCGTGGCGCAGCGGTCCGTAGACGACGCGCTTCACCATCCACAGCAGGTAGGCGGCGCCGACGATCACCGCGAGCGTGGCGATCGCCGCCAGCACCGGGAAGCTGCCGCCGCCGGTGAAGCCGCCGCACAGCACCAGGAACTCGCCGACGAAACCGGCGGTGGCGGGCAGACCGGCGCCGGCCAGCGCGGCGATGAGCAGCAGCCACGCGAAACGCGGCATCGGACGCGCGAGGCCGCCGAAGCCGTCGATGCGGCGGTGATGCGCACGGTCGTAGACCACGCCGACCAGGAGGAAGGCGAGGGACGACGACAGTCCGTGCGTGACCGCCTGCACCGAGCCGCCGATCAGTCCCGAGCCCGTGAGCGCGGCGAAGCCCAGCAGCGCGAAGCCCATGTGCGAGACCGAGCTGTAGGCGACGAGGCGCTTGAGGTCGCCTTGCCCGAGTGCGACCCACGCGCCCCACAGGATCCCGATCACGCCGATCACGCCGAGCGCGACGGCGTGCGCCGCGACCTGCGCGGGGAACAGCGGCCAGGCCAGCCGATGCAGGCCGAACACACCGAGCTTGAGCAGGATGCCGGCGAGCAGCACCGAGATCGCGGTGGGCGCCTGCACGTGCGCGTGCGGCAGCCAGGTGTGCAGCGGTACGGCCGGCAGCTTGACCAGACTCGCGAGCAGCACCGCGAGGAAACCGAGTGCGGCGAGCGACAGGCCACCGCCGGTCTCGAAGGCGCGCCACTGCAGAGCGAGATGACGGATGTCGAAGTCGCGCGGCACGGTGGTGGTGCGCGTGCCGGAGTCGGTGGGGGCGGACAGCGTGAGCCCGTGGATCGAGCGGCCGCCGTCGGTCGAGTAGGCGGTCACCGTCGCGGCATCGACCTCGACCGCGCGACCCTCGGCCGGAGTCGACTGCCACAGCGCGATCAGCAGCGCGAGCATCGCGAGGCTGCCCGCGAGCGTGAAGGCGAAGAACTTCAGTGCTGCATAGCGTCGCTGCTCACCGCCCCAGATGCCGATCAGCACCAGCATCGGTGCGAGCATCACCTCCCAGGCGACGTAGAAGGCGAGCAGGTCGAGGGACACGAACACGCCGCAGGTGCTCGACAGCAGCAGCATCACCAGCGCGTGGTAGGCGCGGGGGTGACGTTGCTCCTTCCACGCGAGGATCGTGGCGATCGCGACCACTAGGCCGGTGAGCGCGAGCATCGCCGCGCCGAAGCCGTCGACACCGACCGTGAATGCAGCGCCGAACTCGCGGCTCCACTCCACGCTCGCCTGCATGCGGAAGTCGGCGCCGGGATGCCGAGCGAAGTCGAGCAGGGCGCGCGTGCCGACGAGCAGCGGCAAGGCACTCGCGAGCAGTGCGAGCCAGCGCGCGGCGCGCGACGGCGCGAGCATCGCGAGCACCGCGGCGACCGCGGGCGCCAGCACGCAGAGGACGAGCGGGGAGGTCATCGCAGCAGGAACACCAGGAGGATCGCCGAGCCGGTGATCGCGGCGATCGCGATGTAGGTGCCGATCCGACCGGCGTGCACGAGCGCGCCGATGCGTCCGGTGCGCGCGCAGGCGCGGCCGAGGCCGTCGACGAGTCCGTCGATCGAGGCGAGATCACTGGCGCGCGCGGCGCCGGCGACGTCGACGTCGTCGAGCCGCCGGCTGGTGCCGAGGTCGAGGTGTGCGCAGGTGTGCGCCAGTTCGCTGCCGAGTCCTTGCGCGAAGGCGCTCTGCTCGAGGCGGTCGATGCCGAACTGCGAAGCGCAGAGGTTCCACAGCGGGCGCAGGCGGCGTGCAAGGATCGCGCCGGCGTCGATGCCGCGGGCGGGCAGGATCAGCCAGATCGTGAGCGCGATCGCCGCTCCTCCGCCGAGGAGCCCGAGCGCGATGAACTCGGCATGGTGTTCGACTTCGGCCACGCGGATGCTGTCGATCCGCACGTGCTCGCCCAGCAGCTTCCACGGGAAGACCAGCGTTAACGGCAGCAGCACGCCCAGCACGATTTTCGCGGACGGCGCCGGGTCGTGCGCGTGGTCGGTGACCGAGGCATCACGCTCCTCGCCGCCGAAGATGCGGATCCAGAAGCGCAGCATGTAGACGACCGTGAGCAGGCTGCCGACGCAGGCCAGCACGAAGGGGACCGTGTTCACCACGCCGAGGTCCTCGGTGCGGGCCAGTGCGGAGGCGAGGATGCCGTCCTTGCTGAGCGATCCCGAGAAGAGCGGCATTCCGCAGATCGCGAGGACGCCGCACAGACTGGCGACGGCCGTCACCGGCATGCGTCGCCGCAGACCGCCCATGCGGTGCAGGTCCTGCACGCCGTGGCATGCATGGATGACGGCTCCGGCGCAGAGGAACAGCAGGCACTTGAACAGCGCGTGCGTGAACAGGTGCGTGATGGCCGTCGCGTCGCCGCTGCAACCCGAACCGCTGCCGAGCGCGACGAACATCAGCCCGAGCTGGCTGATCGTCGACCAGGCGAGCACCGCCTTCAGGTCCCACTGCACGCAGGCGACCATCGCCGCGATCACGCAGGTGATGCCGCCGGTCCAGCCGACGACGATCAGCGCGTCGGGCGTGAACAGCACGTAGCTGCGCGCCACGAGGTACACGCCGGCCGCGACCATGGTCGCGGCGTGGATCATCGACGACGCGGTGGTGGGGCCCTGCATCGCGTCGGGCAGCCAGGGGTGCAGCGGGAACTGCGCGCTCTTGCCGACCGCACCGCAGAACACGCCCAGCGCCGCGAGCGTGAGCAGCGCTTGGCCCGACATGCCGAACACCGAGACCTGCGGCAGCGTGCCGGTCGCGAGCGCGTTCAGCGCGTGCCAGCCCAGCGGCTCGTGCGCGTGTCCGGCGGCGACGCCGAGCACCAGCAGCACGCCGATGCCGCACAGGAAGCCCGCGTCGCCGACGCGGTTCATCACGAAGGCCTTGAGCTGCGCGTGCGCGGGGCTGAGCCGGTCCTCGAGCACGCCGCGTGCGAAGGACGGCCGACGGGCGAGGTACTCCGGATCCTCCGCGGCGGGCGGCTTGTCGAACCAGAAGCCGATCAGCAGGTAGCTGCCGAGTCCGACCAGCTCCCAGAACACGAAGGACTGGAACAGGTTGTCGCTCAGCACCACGCCGAGCATCGCGAAGGTGAAGAAGCAGAACTGCCAGGGGAACCGTCCGCGCAGCCGGTCCTCGTGCATGTACCAGGAGTTGTAGACCAGCACCGCGGTGGCGAGGCCGCAGACGATCACCGTCATCACGGCGGCGATGCCGTCGACCGACACTCCGGCGCCGAGCGCGAAGGAGCCGAGGTCGAGCCAGGTGAGGTGCGGGCCCTGCTGCGCGACGGGCGAGGGCAGCGCGAGCTGCGCCATCCACACCGACAGCGCGGTTGCGACCGCCATCGGCACCGCGGCGACGGCGTGCGCGATGCCGTCGAGCCGGCGCGGCAGGATCGCGCAGACCACGGCCGCGAGCAGCGGGATCGCCAGGATCACGACGGGCAGCCAGTCCGGGATCAAGAGCGCAGCTCCGTGGTCTGCTCGAGGTCGATGTCCTTCGCCGTGCGGTAGACGGCGAACAACAAGGCGAGTGCGATCGCGGCTTCGGCGGCGGCGACCACGATCACGAACAGCGCGGCGGCCTGGCCCTGCACGTCGGTGTGCTCGCGACGGAAGCGACCGTAGGCCGTGAACTGCAACGCTGCTGCGTTGAGCATCAGCTCCAGGCCGATGAGCACGCCGATCGCATTGCGGCGCGTGGCAACGGCGAGCACGCCGCACGCGAACAGAGCCGCTGCGACGATGCAGTAGGCGAGCAGCGAGTCGGGTCCGAACTCAGACACGCGGTGCTCCTGCCGGACGGCGATGGCGCTTCACGGTCGCCGCCGCGCCGACCAGTGCGACGGTGAGAAGCACGCCGGCAGCCGCGAAGGGCACGAACCAGGGACCGATCAGCAGGTCGCCGAGCGTCTCGTGGGGTCCGGCGATCACGTCGCGCGGCGCGCCCTGTTCCGCGTGCGTCGGCACGAGCCCGACGCCGTGCGTGACGGTGACCTGCGTGAGGCGGACGGCGACGATCGCGCACAGGATCGCGCCGAAGATGCCGACGGCGCGGAACGCGGGCGAGGTGCGCTGCACCTGGCCCATGATGTCCGCGCTGAACAGGGTCGCGAACAGCAGCAGCACCAGGATGCCGCCGATGTAGACCACCACCTGCACGCAGGCGAGGTAGCCGGCGTCGAGGAACACGTAGATCCCCGCGAGTCCGGCCAGCGACAGGCCGAGCATCAACGCCGAGTGGAACAGGTTGCGCATCGCCGACGCGAACAGGGCGCCGACGATCGCGGCGAGCGCGCAGACCCAGAACAGCAGGAACGCGATCATCCTGCGGCACCCTTCGGGTCGTCCGGAGGCTTGGGCGCAGGCTTGGCCTTCGCGGCGTCCTTCGCCTTCTTCTTCGCCTCGCGCTCGGCGTCGACGCGCGTCTTCTCGTCGGGCGTGTAGTAGCCGAGGCCGTACATGCCGATCAGGTGCCGGCCCTTGGCGTCGATGTGGGCGTCGAGCCAGGCGCGATCCTCGTCGTCGAGCGCCTCGCGCGGCTGGTTGGCCAGGCTGGCGAGGCGCTCGACCTCGGGCGCGTCGAGTCGCTGGTCGAGCTGCTTCTCGTTGCGCAGGAACAGGAAGCGGCCGAAGTCGCTGTGGCCGGCGTCGAGCTCGAACTCGGCGGTCATCGACAGCGAGTCGGTCGGGCAGGCGCGCACGCACAGGCCGCAGTAGATGCACTTCGACAGGTCGATGTCGAAGCGCGACGCCCGCATCTTGTTGTTCTCGTCGCGCTCGCCGTCCATGACGAAGCAGTCGACGGGGCACACCAGGTCGCAGGCGTGGCAGACGATGCAGCGCTTGGCGTCGTTGAACAGGTGGCCGCGCGAGCGCTCGCCGACCAGCTCGCGGGGTTCCTGCGGATACTCGCGCGTGACCGCGGCACCGCCGCCCTCGTCGCGCAGGTTCTCGAGGAAGAAGCGACCGGTGGTGCGCATCCCGACCAGGAAGCTGTGCACGCCCTCGCGGATGCCCTCGATCCAGTCCAGGATCACGATCGACCTCCGGTCAGGCTGCGCAGGGTCGGATGCATCTGGCCGTACTTGCGCCAGGCCGCGAAGGTCAAGGCGCCGAAGCCCGCGAGCGGGATCGCCCACGACAACAGCATGCCGACGAAACCGAGGTCGACGTGCGGCATCGCCGGCAGGCGGCCGTGGGCATCACCCGGCGCGACGGCATCGACCACGAGCATCGTCGCCGCGATGCCGAACAGTCCGAGCAGGCACAGCGGCACCAGCGTGCGCCAGCACAGACGCATCACCTGATCGACGCGGAAGCGCGGCAGCGTCCAGCGGATCCAGACCATCACGAACAGGCACAGCACGAACTTCGCGGCGAGGATCGTGAGGTGCACGATGCTCTCGAGCCACACCGGCAGACCGACGATCCACTGCTCGCCGATCGGGCTCTGGTAGCCGCCGAGGAACAGCGTGGCGAAGAGCGCACCGATGAAGATCATCTCGGTGTACTCCGCCATCGCGAACATGCCCCAGCGCAGGCCCGAGTACTCGGTGTTGAAGCCGGACACGAGCTCCGTCTCCGCCTCGGCCATGTCGAAGGGCGTCCGCTGGCACTCGGCGAGACCGGCGAGGAAGAACACGCAGGCGAGCAGGAACAGGAAGGGGCTCTGCAGCAGGTTCCAGCCCAGGAAGGACAGCACGCCGGGGCGGTACTGCTGCGCCACGATCGCGTGCAGGTCCATCGAGCCGGCCCACAGCACCACGCCTGCGACGGCGAGCCCGACCGGGATCTCGTAGCTGACCATCTGCGCGACGGCGCGCATGCCGCCGAGCAGCGAGAACTTGCTGCCCGAGCCCCAGCCGGCCATCAGCAGCGCCATCACCGTGATGCCCGAGATCGCGATCGCGTAGAGCGCGCCGATCGGGATCTCCAGCATCACGAGGTACTGCGCGAAGGGCAGCGCGCAGAAGGGCAGCAGCGAACCGATCACGGCGAGGTACGGCGCCACGCGGAACACCACGCCGTCGGCACCGCGCGGCACGATGTCCTCCTTGCCGATCATCTTCACGGTGTCGGCGACGAGTTGACCGATGCCGAGCGAACGCGCGACGCGCAGCGCCCAGGCGATGCCGGGAGCGCGGCAGAAGGCGCCGAACGCGCGATCCTGCTTCGGGCGCGGCAGGAAGAACAGCAGCGTGCGGAAGGCGAAGCGCAACGGGCCTTCCAGGCCGACCGCGTTGGGACCGACGCGCCGCTGCATCGCCGCGGCGACCTTGCGTTCGACGATCTGGCCGACCACCGCCACCGGCAGCACCACCGCGAGCAGCGGGAAGATCCAGACCACCACGATGCCGAGCACGAGGGCGAGGATCCCCGGGTGATCACCGGCCAGCCAGTGCGTGAAGGCGTCGAGTCCGGGCCCGAAGTTCATCGATCGATCTCCGGCACGACGATGTCGAAGGAGCCGATCACCGCGATGACGTCGGCGAGGAAGATGCCGCTCATCAGGTGGTTGAAGATCCCGGCGGCGCTGAACGACCCGGTGCGCACGCGCACGCGCCAGGGGATCTTGGAGCCGTCGCTGACCAGGTAATACGCCATCTCGCCGCGTGGCGCCTCGGTGCGCGAATGCACCTGTCCCTTCGGTGGCTTGCGCAGGATCTTGCTCACCTCGGCCTGGTGACCACCGATCGGGTCGTTCTTCTTCGCGGCTGCGGGCGGCAGGATCTTCAGCGTCTCGCGGCACAGGCGCACCGACTCCTGGATCTCGAGCAGGCGCACCACGTAGCGGTCGTAGCAGTCGCCGACCGCGCCGCGCCGTCCGGCAAAGCACTGCCCGACCGGGACGCGCACCGCGAGCTGGTCGTAGATGCCGTAGGGCTCGTCGCGACGCAGATCCCAGTCGACGCCGCTGCCGCGCAGGTTGGGTCCGACCAGTCCCCAGGCGATCGCCTCGCGTGCCGTCACCGTCGCGACCCCGGCGCAGCGGTCGCGGAAGATCTTGTTGGTGGTGATGAGCTTGTTGAAGCGCACCATCTCGCGCTCGAACTCGTCGAGGAAGCGGGTGATCTCCTCGGGCGCCGTCGGGTGCAGGTCGAAGGCGATGCCGCCGATGGTGACGTAGTTGTAGGTCAGCCGCTGACCGCACAGCCGCTCGAAGATGTCGTTGACGATCTCGCGCTGCGCGATGCCGTGCATGAAGGGCGTGTAGGCGCCGATGTCCATCGCCATCGCGCCCACGCCGATCAGGTGCGAGGAGATGCGGTTCAGCTCCGCGACCAGCACGCGGATGCACTCGGCGCGCAGAGGCACCTCGATCTTCGTCGCCGCATCGGTCGCGAGCAGCTTCTCGACCGCGACGCAGTAGGCGAGGTTCGCGTTCATCGCGCAGACGTAGTCGACGCGGTCGGTGTACGGCACGAACATCGGCCACTCGATGCACTCGCCGATCTTCTCGATCGAACGGTGCAGGAAGCCGTGGTCGGGCGTGCACGAGGCGACCACCTCGCCGTCGGTGTCGATCACGATGCGCAGCACACCGTGTGTCGCCGGGTGCTGGGGACCGAGATTGAGCTGCATCCGCTCGCCGCCGAGCGTGGTCGCCTCGACGGTCATTCCGGAGCAGCCTCCTCGGTCTTCGGCGCGGAATCGGTGTCGTAGCGCGGCCCGCCCTCGAAGCGCTGACCCTCGCGCAGGTGCGCGATGCCCGCGTAGCTGGACGGATACAGGTAGTCCTTGCGCAGCGGATGCCCGACCCAGTCGTCGGGCAGCAGGATGCGCCGCAGCGAGGGGTGCCCCTCGAACACCACGCCGAACAGGTCGAAGACCTCGCGTTCGAAGTAGATCGCCGCCGGCCACACCGAGGACACGCTCGGCATGCGGCAGTCGCTGCGCGAGACGTGCACTCGCAACTCCACCCGGTGCCTGTGCGCGAAGCTGTGCAGCAGGAGCACCACCGCGATGTCGTCGCACGGCTCCGCGGCCTGGAATCCCAGCATGTCCCACGCCGTGAGATCGGCGAGGCTGTCGAAGCCGAGGTCGGACTGATCGGCGAGGTACTCGGTGAGCTCGACGAGGTCCTCGCGTCGCACCAGCAGGAAGCGACGCGCGTTCTCGCTGCGCCGGTCTTCCACGCGTGGGAAGCGAGCCATCACGCGGGCGACGACGCGATCGACCGTCGACGGCGTCATGCCTTGCGCTCTCCGCCGGAATCGTCGAGGCCAGGGTGCGCACCGAAGGCGCAGTTGCCGCTCTGGATCACCACCGGTTCGCGTTCGCGGATGCCGAAGGTGCGGTACTTGCGCACGCGATCGCGCAGCGCCATCACGCCGTCGATCAGCGCTTCGGGGCGCGGCGGACAGCCTGGGATGTACACGTCGACCGGCACGTACTTGTCGACGCCGTTGAGCACCGAGTAGCTCCACTTGCTGAACGGGCCGCCGCTGTTCGCGCAGGAACCCATGCTCACGACCCAGCGCGGCTCGGTCATCTGTTCCCACAGCGTGCGCACGCGTCCCGCCATCTTGTGGGTGATGGTGCCCGCCACGATCATCAGGTCGACCTGACGCGGCGTGGCGCGCGGGATCATGCCCAGACGGTCGACGTCGTAGCGCGGTCCGCCGGTCTGCATCAGCTCGATGCCGCAGCAGGCGGTGGCGAACAGCAGGTAGAACAGCGAGTTCTCCTTGCCCCACGCGAGGAACTCGTCGACCGCGGTGAGCACGACCTGTTCGTCGTCGCGGTTGCCGGGCTTGTGCGCCGGCGGTCGACCGGGGGTGTCGTCAGCCTCGTGCGCCATGCTCGTCTTCCTTCGCCTTGCCGGGTGGCATCGTGCCGGGGTCGATGATGCGGTCCCACTCGAAGCCGCCGCTGCGCGATACCCAGAACAGGCCGAGCGCGAGCACGCCGACGAACACCGCGACCTCGGCGAAGACCGCGCGACCGCGGCCGGCCGCGATCCACTCCAGGGCGTGCGGAAGGATGGGCCAGAGCAGCGCGAGCTCGACGTCGAACACCAGGAAGGTGAGCGCGACCGTGGTGAAGCGGTTGTTGAAGCGGAACCACGGCGAACCGACCGGGGACTCGCCGCACTCGTAGGTGGTGAGGCGCGCGTCGGGCGGCGTGATGCGGTCCACCACGCGGGTCACGAGGCGGACGAGGAGGAGCGCGCCCCCGACGATCGCGACCGCGAGCAGCCCGACGACGGCGACGCACAGCCACGGCGCATACGGCGCGGCAGATGGGTCGGACGCGGAGGGGAGGTCGGCGGGCGACAACAAGGGCGAAGGATGATAGCGACGCCTGTCGTCGACTTCATCCACGACGGCCGCAGGCCGAGACCCTTCCGGCGCGACGCATCCGGATCACCGTCTCGGGGTCTGCGACCGGCTGGACCGCTTCACCTCGCGTCGCTCTGATCTTCGCCCCGGCTCGAAGTCGGCTTTGCGCGCAATTGTCGGAGCGCGGCCAGACTCTTCGCTCCATCACCCGACGCCGATCCCGTCGCGGTCGGAATCCCTGATCCCACTCCATGAACACGAGCACCCTCTCCCTCGCCTCGCGCGCCCTGTGGGCCGCCGGCTCCCTCCTCCTCTGCGGCGCTTCGCTGACCGCGCAGATCACCCCCGGCAACCTCGTCGTCGTCCGCATCGGTGATGGCTCCGCGGCACTGACCAACGCGGCCACCCCGACCTACCTCGACGAGTACACGACCGCCGGCGTGCTCGTGCAGACCATCGCCATGCCGACCGTCGCGAGCCTTCCCAACTTCGCGCTCGTGAACTCCGGCACCGCGACCTCCGAGGGCTTCCTCAACGTCTCCGACAACGGTCTCTTCCTGGTCCTCGCCGGCTACGACGCACAGGTCGGCACGCCGGCCGTCGCGACGACGGCGAGCGCGACCAATGCGCGCGTCGTGGGTCGCGTCGACCTCGGTGGTGTCGTCGACACCTCGACCGCACTCAACGACTGCTACAGCGCCGGCAACATCCGCAGCGCGACCAGCGAGAACGGTCTGTGGTTCTGGACCGCGGGCACCGCGGCGACCAACGCTTCGGTGCGCTTCGCGTTCGCCGGCGCGACCACCTCGACCGCGATCGGCAGCAGCCCGAGCAACACGCGCGTCGTCAGCATCGCCAATCGCCAGCTCTTCGTGTCCAGCGCCACCGGTTCCTACCAGGGAGTGAGCCAGGTCGGCACCGGCCTGCCGAACAGCTCGGGTCAGTCGATCAACCTGCTTCCGGGCTTCCCGACGGCGACCGGTCCTTCGGCCTACGACTACTTCTTCGCCGATCCGGTCACGCTCTACGTCGCCGATGACCGCGTCAACGGCTCGGGCGGCATCCAGAAGTGGACCTGGGCCGCGGGGGTGTGGACGCTGCAGTACACGCTCGCGCCGGCGACCAATCTCGGTTGCCGTGGACTGACCGGCATCGACAACGGCGGCCTGATCACGCTGTACGCGACGACCACGCAGGCCAGCGCCAACACCATCGTCAGCGTCGCGGACGTCGGCGCGGGCTCGCCCTTCACCACCGTCGCGACGGCGAGCGCCAACACGGTGCTGCGCGGTCTGCGTCTCGTGAACGGCTGCCCGCGTGCGTCGACCGAGGTCTTCGGCCATGGGTCGCCGAACGCCGCCGGCACGCCGACCATCGCCTGCAACACGGCCTTCCACGCCGGCACCGCCCCGGCCGTCACGGTCAGCGGATTCCTGCCGAGCAACTTCGCCTTCTACCTGATCGGACTGCGCTCGGCGCCTCTCGATCTCACCTTCCTCGGTGGCCAGCCGGGCTCCGAGCTGTACCTCTCGCTCCTCGCGAGCGTCACCGTGGCGACCGATGCGGGCGGTGGGGCCAGCCTCGCGCTGGGGATCCCGCCCGTCTCCACGCTGTGCGGTGCCGCGCTCACCTGGCAGGTGATCCAGGTCGACCCTTCGCTGGCCTTCTCGCTGCCGCTGACGACGTCGCCCGGCCTCGAAGGCCGCATCGGCATGTGAGTGCGTGCGCCGGGCGCGCTACTTGGCGCCCGGCATCACGAAGGGCAGCACGATCGAGATCGCGATCAGCGCGATGATGATCCACTCGAGGACCTCCATGCGGAGGTCCCTGCGGCCGTCGGCGAGCTTGCCGTAGATGCTCTCGAGCACCTGCAGCTTGCGCGTCACGTTGCGCTGCCAGTCGGCGAGGTGGAAACGCGCCGACACGCCGTCGTAGAGCCGCGCGAGGAAGGCGTCGCCGAGCAGCTTGAGTGCGTTGCCGACGCTCTCGAACAGCATGGCATTGTCGGTCTGCATCATCGCGACGCGACGCAGGTTGGCGTCACCTCCGCCGAGCATGCCGAGGCGGCGCCCTGCGGACTGCGAGAGCATGGCGTGCGCGGAGTCGAGCGCGTCGTCGAGGCGGTTGTCGAGGTGGCGGAGCTCGAGCAGCTGCACGTTGGCGAACTCGAGGATCGACAACGCGTCCTCGGGCTGGTCGTCGAACAGGATCGCGCAGCTCCAGTCGACCAGCGCGAGATCGCCGGGGCCGTACGACAGGGCGCAGGACAGCGCGTCGTCGACCTCCTGTGCGGAGAGCTCCGCGCGCTCGGATCGCAGCACGCGCGCGAACAGCGCGCGTCGGCTCTCCACGACGGCGTGCGGCGTCGCCTCCGGTTCGCCGGTCGCGCGGATGCTCATCACGATGTAGGACTCGCACATCGCGGCGAGGTCGAGGCGGTGGATCGCCGGCCGCACCACCTCGAGCAGTCCCTTCAGGTGTTCGCGCGCATGGGCCTCGAGCCGCGCGTCGTTCTCCAGTTCCACACCGAGCGCCGGCAGATCGGTGAACTCGCGGGCGAGGTCGAGCGTGAAGGCGAGCGATGCGGCGCCGAAGTCGTAGAGCACGAGGTCGGCGTTCGGCATGGTGCTGAAGCCGAGGCCGTCCAGGCGGGGGACGTCCAGCGTCACGCGCAGCGGTGGAGGGCGGTACTGGAACCAGGCCGGCGTGCGCCGCCGGTGGCGCAGCACCTCGCGGGAGGTCGCGACCTTGAGCAGGCCCTCGGCGCGGTCGAGGTCGATCGACTGACCGACGTCGAAGGCGAAGAACACGCTGCACTGTCCACTCTGGACCCGGGACATGCGTCGGCAACACCGGGGGGCGGCCACAATGACCGGTGCCTCCTCGACCGCGGGACGCCGCGCCGCCATCGTGAGGACGATGTCCACGGACCTCCGCGACCGTCCCGCGCTCGACGTGCTCGCCCGTCTCGCGCGGGACACCGGACTGCGGCTGCGCGGCGCGCGCCTGCGGCGGACGTCGTCGCGCTTCTGCTTCGGCGTCGAGCACGGCGACTACAACGGCACCGCCCTGTTCGGCGTGGGCACCGACCGTTTCCTGTGGCTGTCGGCCGCACCGAACGACCTGGGCAAGTTGCGGCTGTGCAGCGCGAACTTCGTCGGCGAGGGGGTGGTGGAGATCGATCCCGGACGGATCCCGCCACCCGGCACGCTGCGCGGCTGGGCGCGCTATCCGGCAGGTGCGCTGGCGATCCTGCGCCGGGAGGGATTCGCGGTCACGCGCGGACTCGACGTTCTGATCCACGGCGACATCCCCGGCGGCGGCATGTCGCGTTCGGCGTCGCTGTGCGTGAACCTCGTGCTCACCTTGCTCGAGGTGAACGGTCTCGCGGTCGATCGCCCGTTCCGCGTGGTCGAACTCGCGCAGGCGATCGAGAACGACTACGTCGGTTCGCCCTGCGGGCTGCTCGATCAGACCATGATCCTGTTCGCGAGGGCGGGCCACGGCACGCACTTCGATCCGGCGACACGGTCCGTGCGGCACGTTCCGCTCGGCGAAGGGGCCTGCGACTTCCGCCTGCTCGCGCTCGACACCGGCACGGTGCGCCCCGGGCTCGAGCATTCGACCTACCGCGTGCGTCGCGCCGAGTGCGAGGAGCTGCTCGCGCTGGTGCGCGGGCTCGGGATCGCAGCGGCCGATCTCGCCGCCGTGCGCGACACCGCGACCTACGAGCGGATCGCGACGGGTTTGCGTCCCGCGCATCCGCACCTGGTCGCCCGCCTCGACTACCTGTTCGCCGCCGGGCGCCGCTTCGAGCGCATGCTCGGTGCATGGAGCGACGGCGACCTCGTCACGCTCGGCGCGCTGTTCCGCGCCGACGGTCTCGGACTGCGCGACGACTACCGCATCTCCGGTCCGGAGCTGGAATCGATGTGCGACATCGTGCGCACGGTTCCCGGCGTGCTCGGCGAGCGCATGCTCGGCGGCGGCGACAAGGGCGCGGCGGGTGCGATCGTGCGCGCCGAGGCCGTCGCCGCGGTCCGCGAGGCCGTGACCACCGCGTATCCGCGCAGCCATCCGGCCTTCGCATCCGCGTTCGCGGTGCACGAGCTCGCCATGGTGGATGGCGTGAGCGCGCGGGATCTGCAGGCGTGATGCCCGACGATCGTCCGAGTCGCGACTCGTTCAGGGAGGAGTTCGGGGTCGCGAGGCCGGCCTCCGGACTAGACTGCGCGCGGTCCCACGGTGGCGACACGCATCGTGCCCGTCGCCGGTGACCGATCGCACTCGGATCAGAAGGAGGAAAGATGGGAATCCAGCGAGAGACCGAGGTCCTGACGGTGGCTGCCGTCCGCAGCGGAGAAGCAGGCCAGACCGAAGTCCTGTTCCACGAGAGAGCGAGGGTGTTCAAGGTGGTGTCGACGTCCGCCGCCGGAGAGAAGACGGCGCGGCACGTGCAAGGTGCGCTCGAGGACGGACGTCCGATCCGAGCGACGATCGACCTGCGCAGTGGCACGCTCGTCGGCTCCGTCGATGCCAAGGAGCAGGAGACCGAGGCGTTCCACCGTGGACGCAGTCTGCTCGAGAAGCCCGAGCGACCCGTGAAGATCGACGTGCACGCGAGCGATCCGACGGTCTTCAACTTCGTCGACATCCACCAGAAGTGGAAGGTCTTCGGGCTCTGCACGAAGGTGGTCCCGAGCTACAAGAAGGCCAAGGAGATCTTCGACTACTGTGCCGCGCTGTCCTGCAATCTCCCGGGACCCTACGCCACGCCGCCCTGCATCCCTTTCCAGTACGTCCGCGACGGCTGCTATGCGCGCGCCCACCAGATGCGGCGCATCATCACCACGAAGTACCGCTACTGCTGCGAGAAGGTCTTCAGCTTCGCGAACTCGGGCAACGACGTGCTCGCGGTCAAGGCCGACAAGTGGGGCGGTTGCTGCGTCCAGTGGTGGTACCACGTCGCGCCGCTGATCCGCGTGCGGTTCAAGATCCCGATCCTCCCGAAGGTGAGTCTCGCACTCGCGATGGTCGTCGACCCCGGGATGTTCGACAAACCGGTCCTGTTGAGCACGTGGCTCGGCGCGCAGCAGAACACGACTTGCAGTTCGCGTGCGCACGTGTCGAAGTACACCGTGCAGGCGGGTTCGGCCTACGCGCCGGCGAACTTCGAAGGCACGGCGTTCAGCACGGATCCCACCTACACCCAGACGGAAGCGACTCTGCTCGCCTACGCGGGGTTGACCACCTGTTGAGCTGGGGGATCGGCAACCCGTCATGACGAAGTCGAGCCAGTCGAAGGGTCCGGGTGACGACGGTCGATTGCTGACCGTCGCGCACGTGCGAGGCACCGGTCGCGAGGTCGAGGTGATGTTCCTCGAGTCCGCCCGGATCTATCGACTGGCGTCGACCGGCGCCGACCCCGACGTGCTGCTGTCCAAGCTCCTCGCGTGCCAACGCAGTGGTCGCCCGGTACGCGTGCGATTCGACGCGCCCGCCGGCGACCTGATTCTCGCGGTCGAGGACGACTGCCGGGGAAACTGAGCGACGACGACCCCTGCAACCCATGTTGCAGGACCGTCGACATCGCGACTCGCGCATACTCACGCCGTGAGCGATCCCGCTGCCGCGGTCCTGCGCCTGATCGGCGTGACCAAGGTCTACCCGATGGGGCAGACCGAGGTGCGCGCGCTGCGCGGTGTCGACCTCGAACTGGCGCGCGGCGAACTGATGGTGCTGCTCGGGCCGTCGGGCAGCGGCAAGTCGACGCTGCTCAACATCCTCGGCGCGCTCGACGTGCCGACCAGCGGGCGTGTGCTCCATCACGATCACGAGCTGAGCGCGGGGAGTCGCGACGAGCTGACCGAGTTCCGCCGCGAGCACGTCGGCTTCGTGTTCCAGTTCTACAACCTGATCCCGAGCCTGACCGCGCGCGAGAACGTGCAGCTCGTGACCGAGATCGCCCCGCATCCGATGACACCCGACGAGGCGCTCGAACTGGTCGGCCTGTCGGCGCGACGCGACCACTTCCCCTCGCAGCTCTCCGGCGGCGAGCAGCAGCGCGTGGCGATCGCGCGGGCGATCGCGAAGCGTCCCGAGATCCTGCTCTGCGACGAGCCGACCGGTGCGCTCGACGTCGCCACCGGCCGCGTCGTGCTGGAGGCGATCGATGCGATCCATCGTGAACTCGGCACCACGACCGCGGTGATCACGCACAACGCGGCGATCGCGGGCATGGCGGACCGTGTGGTCACGATGGCCGACGGCGCGGTGCAGTCGGTGCGTCGCAACGAGCACCGCATCGCGCCCGCGGAGCTGCAATGGTGACCCTGGTCCGCGCGTTGGATCGCAAGCTCCTTCGCGACTGCCTGCGGACCAAGGGTCAGCTCGTGGCCATCGCCCTCGTGCTCGCCGCGGGGCTCGGCCTGCATCTCGGCATGCGCACCACGATGCGCTCGCTCGAGTCGGCCCGCGCCGACTACTACGCGACCGAGCGCTTCGGCGACGTCTTCGCATCGCTCGTGCGCGCTCCCGACGCGATCGAGGCAAAGCTGCGCGCGATCCCCGGTGTCGATCGCCTGCAGACCAGGATCGTGGCGCAGGCGGTCCTCGACGTCCCCGGCTGCGACGAGGTCGTGAGCGGCAGGCTGGTGTCACTGCCGCTCCGGCACGGCGACGGGCGACCGCAGGTCTGCGACCTGTGGATGCGCGAGGGTCGGTTGCCGTCGGCCGATCGTCCGGAGGAAGTCGTGGTGCTGTGGGCCTTCGCCCACGCCCACGGCATCGGCCCCGGCGACCGGTTGGGCGCGACGATCGACGGCAAGCACACCGAGTTCGCGGTGGTGGGCACGGCGTACTCGCCCGAGTTCACCTACGTGCTCGGCCCCGGGCGCGTGCTCCCCGACGACCGTCGCTTCGGCGTGGTGTGGATGGGCCGCGAGGCGCTCGGTCGCGCCTTCGACATGGACGGCGCCTTCGACGACGTGACGCTCACCCTCGCGCCCGGCGCCGATCTCGACGCGGTGCTGACGCGGGTCGACGCACAGCTCGAGATCTACGGCGGTCAGGGTGCGATCGCACGGAAGGACCAGATCAGCGAGTCCTTCATCGCCAACGAGCTCGAGCAATTGCGCAGCTTCGGCACCCTGATCCCCGGGATGTTCCTGGTGGTCGCCGCCTTCCTGTTCCAGGTCGTGATCGGCCGCATCGTCGCAGGCCAGCGCGAGCAGATCGCGGCGCTCAAGGCGGTCGGACTGCGCGACATGGAGGTGGGCTTGCACTTCGGCAAGCTCGCCGGGCTGGTGCTGCTCGTCGCCTGTGGGATCGGGATCCTGCTCGCCGCGATCCTCGGGCGCGCGATGTGCCGCATGTACGGCGAGTTCTACCGCTTCCCGCAACTGCACCATGTGATGCCCCTGGGCGACGTCGTGGTCGCGGTGGTGGTCGCCGCGATCGCGGCTGCGGCCGGAGCGGGAGGCGCGGTGATCTCGGCGGTGCGGCTTCAACCCGCGGAGGCGATGCGGCCGCTCGCGCCGCATCGGTTCCGCGCGACGTTCGTCGAACGCATCGGACTGGCCCGCGTCCTGTCGCCGGCGGCGCGCATGGTGCTGCGGGAGATCGAGCGGAGGCCGGGACGCGCCCTGAGTTCCGTCGTGGGCATCGCTCTGGCCACGGCGCTGATGGTGATCAGCACCTTCGCCTACGGATCGATCGGTCGCGCGATCAACGTGCAGTTCGGACTTCAGCAGCGCGCGGACGTGACCCTTGCACTGGCCCACCCGCGGGCGACCTCCGCGCTGCGCAGCATCGCCGAGTTGCCGGGAGTGCGCAGCGCCGAGCCGTTCCGCATGGTGCCGGTGAGACTGCGGCACGGGGCGCGGCGCCAGGATCTCGCGGTGCTCGGCATCCCGCGCGAGGCGTCGTTGCACCGGATCCTCGACGTCGACCTGCGCGCGGTCGAGCCACTCTCCGACGGCCTCGCGATCGGGCGTCGCGTCGCCGAGAAGCTCGGCGTGAAGGAGGGCGACGAGGTCGAGGTCGACGTGCGCGAAGGGTCGCGGCCGACGCGGGTGGTTCGCGTGGCGCAGGTCATCGAGACCTACATCGGACTCACCGCATCGATGGAGCTCGGTGCGCTGTGCCGGATGCTGCGCGAGACCGAGTCGATGAACGGGGCCTGGCTGATGGTGGATCGGGATCGCCGCGACGATCTGCATGCCGAGGTCAAGCGCACGCCGATGATCGCCGGCATCGACGAGCGCGACAGCGCTCTCGAGACCTTCAGCACCATGATCGACGAGAACCTCGGCACCTCGCTCGCGATCAACGTCGGCTTCGCGCTCGTGATGGCACTCGGCGTGCTCTACAACGCCGGCCGCATCATCCTGGCCGAGCGTGTGCGGGATCTAGCGAGCCTGCGCGTGCTGGGCTTCCGCCGCCGTGAGGTCACGGCGATCCTGCTCGGCGAGATCGCCGTGCTGACGATCACCGCGATCCCGCTCGGCCTCCTGCTCGGTCACCTCGGCGCACGGAGCTTGATGGACGCGCTCGACACCGACCAGATCCGCATGCCCTTCGTCATCGCACCGTGGACGGATGCCCTGGCCGTGGCCACCGTCCTGGTGGCGACCGCGATCGCGGGGTTCCTCGCGTGGCGCAAGCTCGAGCGCGTCGACATCGTCGAGGTGCTCAAGACCCGCGACTGATCGGAGTCGGAACGCGGAGCGGATACGATCGCGAGGTCATGCGAGTCCGCGCCCGCCACGTGTTCTGGACGGCCGCCCTGGTCGCGATCGGCTGGTGGATGTGGGATGCGCTGCGCCCGGTGCCGGTGCTCGTCGACGTCGGCAGGGTGCGACGCGGTTCGCTCTCGATGAGCGTCGCCGACGACGGGCAGACGCGCGTGCGCGAGCCCTACCTGGTGCACGCGCCGGTGCGCGGGCGCCTGTTGCGCACCGAGCTGCGCGCCGGGGACGCGGTGCGTGCCGATCAGACCGTGATCGCGGAGATCGAGCCGCTGGCGCCCGACCTGCTCGACGAGCGTGCGCGCAGCGAGGCCACCGCGGAGCTCGCTCGTGCGCGCGCCGCCGTGGAACAGGCGCGCGCCGTCGTCGCGCAGGCGGAGGCGGAGAGTGCCTGGGCAGAGAGCGAGCGCCGTCGCATCGCCGATCTGGTCGAGAACAAGGTCGCCGCGAGCAGTGAACTCGAGGCCGCGGAGCGCGACGCGCGCGGCCGGCGCGAGGCGTTGTCGGCGGCGCGCTCCGCGGTCGTGGTCGCGGAGCGTGCTGCGGATGCGGCCGCGGCGCGTGCCGCCGATCCGGAACCGCCGCCCGCCGGCGCGCAGCGCGAGAGCGATCCGACGCCGTCGCGCCGCATCGTCCTCCGCGCGCCGGTCGACGGCGTGGTGCTGCGCATCGAGGAGCGCTCGGCGCGACCGATCGAGGTCGGTGCTCCGATCCTCGCGATCGGTGACCCGCGCGCGATCGAGGTGGTCGCCGATCTGCTCTCCCAGGACGCGGTCAAGGTGCGACCCGGCATGCGTGCGTGGATCACCGACTTCGGCGGCGAGAGCGCCGAGGGTCGCAGGATGGAGCTGGAGGGCAAGGTGCGTCGCGTCGAACCGTCCGGCGTGACCAAGGTCTCGGCGCTCGGTGTCGAGGAGCAGCGGGTCGACGTCATCGTCGATCCGGAGGGGGACCTCGCGCCCTGGCGCGCGCTCGGGGACGGCTATCGCATCGACCTGCGCATCGAGACCTGGCGTGGCGAGGACCTGCTGCTGGTCCCGGCCGGTGCGCTGTTCGGTGGCATCACCGATCAGACGGTCTACGTCGTCGACTCCGCGGGCGTCGCCCACGTGCGCAAGGTGCGCATCGGTCGGCGCAATGCGCTGGATGCGGAGGTGCTCGACGGCCTGGCGGCGGACGAGCGCGTCATCCTGCACCCGAGCGCGCTCGTGGCGGACGGTGCCTCGGTCGCGACGCGCTGACCGGGACTCGGAGATCGAGAGACAACTGGTCTCTCGATCTCTGCGTGGCCGCGCGTGCGGCCAGCAGCAAGCATCTGAGAGCCCCTTTTCGTGGATTCCTTCTCGGGCGCTCAGAGGCCGACCGACACGATCGCCGCGTCGGAGGTGATCACCCACATCGGGTTGCAACCGGCGAAGCCGCACTGCGTGTAGAGCGCGAACCACTGGTGGAACCAGCTCGCACCGAGCAGGCGCGGGTCGTTCGGGACGCGCAGCGTCACGGAGGGGATGAAGGCGCGGCCGCTGGCGTCGAGCGGGGTGTTCAGGACGAAGTCGGTCTGCACGTAGACCGTGCAGCCCGGCGGCTGCGCGAAGAACAGCGTCACCGGCACGACGATCGGCGAGGCGTAGAGGTTGAAACCCGTCAGCAGGAAGGGCTGCACCGACTGCTGCGCCGAACTCATGGCGCGGTTCGGACCGCTGTAGGTCACGTCGAAGCTGGTGCCGATCTGCGGCAGTCCGACCGCGCCGATCGCCGGCGTCGGCTCACCGGGGGCGCTGCACGCGGAGCCGATCGGGGTGAAGCTCGCGGTCTGCGCGTGCAGTGCGGCGGCGAGGAAGAAGCTGGTGAGGAGGGGCAGTTTCATGCTGCACGATGTACCCGAGCAGGCTCACGGAGCCACCGGGCAACCCTCCTCACCGGCGCTCGATCGGCTCAGGCGCCGATGTGGAAGCTCTCGACGTCGGAGGTGCACACGGACAGCGTGGGCATGCCGCGGCCGATGGTGAAGCCGATGGTGACCGCCTGGGCATTGAGGTCGAGACCCGGGATGCCCTGCGTCGGCATCGGGATCGACAGGCCGGCGGAACCGTTTCCGTCGGTCATGCCCAGGGGCAGTCCGAAGAACGGCGATGCCAGACCGAGGTCGAAGGACACCGGGCCGAGGTTGATCGTGGTGCTCCCGAGCGTGGTTCCGATGACGAGCAGCGACGGCGCATTGGCCGGAGCGCCGGTCAGCGCGAAGTCGAGATTGGTACCCGGAGAACCACCGCTCACGCTGAGGTCGGAGCAGGCCTGCGCGGCGAGGGGAGCACAGAGCAGAGCGGAGAGGACGAGGGAAGAGAGGAGCTTCATCTTTGGGGGCTTCTTCAGGAACGAGGGGGACAGGCGGACGCGGGCTCTACGGAGAGTCGGGTCGAGGTGGATCGCCCGTGCGGCAGAGTCTCGCATCGATCGGTTGCGGTCTTCCGTGTGCGAGCGCCCGCTCTCGCTCCGCGCTAAGGTCTCCGCCCCTTCGCGATGACCGAACCGCAGCAGCACCCGCGCACCGAGATCCTCGCCCCCGCGGGCAGTGCGGACGCTCTCGACGCCGCGCTCGCGGCCGGCGCCGACGCCGTCTATTTCGGTCTCGACGAAGGGTTCAACGCGCGGGCACGTGCCAACAACTTCGGCCTGGCCGACCTCTCGCGGATCTGCGCGAAGATCCACCGCGCCGGTGCGCGCGCCTACCTCACCCTCAACACCCTGGTCTTCGAGGCCGAGCTACCGCGCGCGGAGGAGATCCTGCGGGCCGTCGCGAGCAGCGGGGTGGACGCGCTGATCGTGCAGGACCCGGCGATCGCCCTGCTCGCGCACGCGATCTGCCCGGAGCTCGAGCTGCACGCGAGCACGCAGATGACCATCTGCAACCCCGACGCGGCGCGATTCGCCGCGCGGCTGCACATGACCCGCGTGGTCGTTCCGCGCGAGCTGTCGGTCGCGGAGATCGGGACCTTCCGCCGCGAGACGTCACTCGAACTGGAGGTCTTCGTGCACGGCGCGCTGTGCGTGTCGTGGAGCGGCCAGTGTCTGACCAGCGAGACCTGGGGTGGACGTTCCGCGAACCGTGGTCAGTGCGCGCAGTCGTGTCGCATGCCGTACGACCTGATGCTCGACGGCCGCCATCGCGATCTCGGTGACCTGCGCTACCTCCTGAGTCCCAAGGACCTCGCCGGCGTCCGCGCGATCCCCAAACTGGTCCGGCTCGGCATCGAGGGACTGAAGATCGAGGGCCGCCAGAAGGGACCGGGTTACGTGGGGACCGCGGTCTCGGGCTACCGCCGCTGGCTCGACGCCCTGGTCGCCGGTGACGACCGCGAGAGTGCCGAGCAACGGCTCGCGGCAGATCTGCGCGACATGGCCTCGACCTACACGCGCGGCTTCTCCGACGGCTTCCTCGCCGGATCCGATCACCAGACCCTGGTGGAGGGACGCTTCCCCAAGCACCGCGGGCACTACCTCGGACGCGTCGTGGCGGTGCGCGGCGACACGGTGGACGTGGAGCCCGACGTGCACGGTCGACCCTGGACCGGTGCGGCCCTGCAGCGCGAGCGCACCGCACCGCGCGGCGAGGTCGCGTCACCCCTGGAAGGTGCGGCGCCGGGTGCGATCGAGCCGCCGGAGTTGCGCGCGGGAATGGGTGTGGTGTTCGACGACGGACGCCCCGAGGAGGACGAGGTCGGCGGCAATCTGTGGCACGTGGACACCACCGCACGCGGCTGGCGGCTCGGTTTCGGACGCAGCGGTGTCGACCTCGCGCGCGTGTCGGCAGGACAGCGCGTGTGGCTCACCAGCGATCCTGCGGTCGCGGTCCCGCGCGCCGAACCGCAGGGCCGTGTGGCGTTGAGTCTCCGCGTGATCGGCGCGGAGGGCGCGCCTTTGCGGGTCCGCGCCGAGGGTCTCGGCGCCGCGGTCGAGGTGTGCAGCGAAGTGTCGCTGTCGCGCGCGATGCGCGGGGGGCTCGATGCCGCGCTGCTGCTCGACAAGCTCGGCG
Source organism: Planctomycetota bacterium (assembly GCA_046349595.1). Lineage (GTDB taxonomy): Bacteria > Planctomycetota > UBA1135 > UBA1135 > UBA2386 > JACRLW01. The sequence goes on along the minus strand of JAXMCA010000003.1, from coordinate 266,388 downwards.
CCTTCGGGGGCACGCCCTTCCGTGTCGCAGCTCTCGACGTCGCGGCATTGCAGGAGGGTCTGCACCTGCCGGTGTCGGAGCTCAAGCGCGTGCGTCGTGCATTGCTCGAGGTGCTGCAGCCGCGTCTGGAGTCAGGTCCGGTGCGTGCGCTCGATCCGCGCCCGGCGCTGCCGCGCGTGCGGGCGGCAACCGCGTTCGCTTCGGAGGAGGCCGAGGTCGGGGCGCCCCAACTCGTGCCTCTGTGCCGGGAGAGCGGCCAGCTCGAGGCGGCGATCGCGGCCGGGTTGCCGGAGGTCGAACTCGACTGGATGGAGATGGTCGGTCTCGCGCGGGCGGTCGAACGCGCGCGCGGAGCCGGACTGCGCGTGGTGGTGGCCACACTGCGCGTCACCAAGCCGGGCGAGCGCAGCTTCGACGAGCGCATCCTCAAGCTCTCGCCGGAAGGGATCCTCGTCCGCCATCTCGGCGCGCTCGAGCTGTTCGGCGCGTTGCCCGACACCGCGCGTCCGATCCTGCACGGCGATTTCTCGCTGAACGTCACCAATGGTCTGACCGCGGGACTGCTGCTCCGAGCCGGCCTCACCACGATCACCCCGTCGCACGACCTCGACGCCGTGCAGCTCGAAGCGCTGCTCCACGCGATGCCGGCGTCGCGCGCGACGCTGGCGCTGCACGTGCGCATGCCGGCCTTCCACACCGAGCACTGCGTGTACGCGCACCTGCTCAGCGAGGGACGTGACTTCCACAGTTGCGGCCGGCCCTGCGAGAAGCACCGCATCGCGCTGCGTGACCGTCTCGGCTTCGAGCATCCGGTGATCGTCGACGCGGGCTGCCGCAACACGGTGTTCAACGGCAGCCTGCAGACATCGGCAGCGGTGCTGCCCGCGGCGCTCTCGGCAGGGGTGCGCCGGCTGCGGCTCGAGTTTGTCCGCGAGGACCGTGAGGAGGCCGCCGCGGTGATCGAGGCCTACCGCGCCTTCCTCGCCGGCCGGACGGCTCTTCCGGAGCTGCGCCGGACCCTGCGGGCCGAGGCGCGCGTCGGCGTGCTGCCCGGCTCGTCCGCCTGATCGGCGAACCCCTGGGATTTCATGTGCGCTCGACTTGGACCCTGCGCTGGTCCTGGTGTCCGCAGTCCATCGAACCCATCGGCCACCGTCATGCGCCACAGCATCCTCCTCGCCCTCCTCCTCTCCCCCCTCGGCTTCGCCCAGAACACCACGGTGTTCCCCGGCGACTGGGCCTCCCGCGAAGGCAACACCTCGGAGAACCGCCTGCCGCTCTCCAACGGGATCTCGCGCTGCCAGATCGTCTACGACCGCATCGATCTGCCGATCACGTCGGGACATCAGATCACCGAGGTCGGCTTCCGGCAGGACGCCGCCGTCGCCTCGACGGGTCGATCGGTCCAGCTCGCGATCTACATGGGTGGAACGACCAAGAACGCCACCACCCTCACCAACAACTTCGCCAACAACAACGACGGGACCGCGCTGACGCTCGTGTACGGTCCGACGATCTACAACCTGCCGACGTTCACCACCGCCACGACCAATCAGGAGTTCTGGATCCCGCTCGTCACGCCGTACACCGTGCACGCGAACGAGAACCTGCTGGTCGAGTACGTCGTCACCGCCAACTCCAACGGCAACGCGGCGTTCAACTACAACATCGACGAGGGGAGCTACTACACGGCCACGCAGAGCATCGGCACCGGCTGCCAGTCGTCCGCGGGGCAGGTTCCGCTGCTGACCGTCAGCTCGGCCTCGTACCTCGGCGGCAGTCTGTCGTATTCGCTGACGCGCGCGCCCAGCAGCAGCCTCGTGTGGTTGAACCTCGACACGGTGCCCTTCGCGCCGCTCGATCTCGCCTTGTTCGGCGCTCCGGGTTGCACGCTCTACACGCCGCCGACCATCGCGATCCCCGGCCAGGGCAACACCAGTGGCTCGGCGTCGTTCTCCTTCGCGCTCCCGGCCACGCCCGCCCTGCTGCACACCACGATGTACGGCCAGTCGCTGATCTTCGACCTGTTCGGCAACGCGCTCGGCTTCGTGATGAGCAACGGCACCTCGGCGACGCTCGGCATGCTCCCGCTGGCGACGCAGATCTACTCGACCGGCAGCACCGTGGCGACGACCGGCACGATCCGCCGCAATGCGGTCGCCGTCTCGCTGTTCCACTGGAACTGAGTCACCCGTCGCCGCACATCGCCCGCGGGGCGGCCATCGCGGCCGCCCCGCGGCGTTTCCGCCGGGTCCGTTCGAGAAACCGCGAACGCGGAGGTGGGGTGCGTCGCTGAACTCCGGAACCCAGTTTCCGAACGGAGCAACGACCCACCATGCGCATCGCCCTCACCCCGATCCTCTTCGCCCTGCTCGCGCCCCTCGCGGTCGCGCAGACCACCACGGTTTTCCCCACCGAGTGGACCAACACCGCAGGCGACAGCTACTCGAACCGTCTGCCGCTGTCGAATGGCATCTCGCGGACGCAGTTCCTCTACGAGTCGCAGTTCCTGCCCATCACCAACAACCACCAGATCACCGACGTGGGATTCCGGCAGGACAACAACACCGCGTCGACCGGCAAGTCGATCCAGCTCTCCATCTACATGGGTAGCTCGACCTTCAACTACAGCAACGTCACGAGCACCTTCGACAGCAACTACAACGGCGCCACGGCGCGGACCCTGGTCTTCGGCCCCGCGATCGTCGCGTTGCCGAGCTTCACCAGCGGACAGACGCTCGCGCCGGTGACGATCCACCTGACCACTCCGTACACCTTCCACAGCAACGAGAACCTCCTCGTCGAGTACGTGGTGACGGCGAACAACAACGCCAATCTCGCCTTCGACTACTACCTCGACGCGGGCGGCTACCTGTCGACCGCGACGAGCATCGGCACCGGCTGCCAGAGCTCGGCCGGGCAGGTCCCGCTCCTCAGCGGCCAACCGCTCTACATCGGCGGCTACCTCAGCTACAGCCTGAGCCGCGCTCCCGGGAGCAGTCTGATCTGGTTGAACATGGGCTTCACCCCGATCACGCCGATCGACGTCACGCCCTTCGGCGCCCCGGGCTGCACCCTCTACGTGAACCCCTTCATCGCGGTGCCGGCGACCGGCAGCTCCGGTGGATCGGCCAGCTTCAGCTTCCTGACCCCGACGCAACGCAACCTCGTCGGAGCCTCGATCTACGGCCAGTGCCTGATCTACGACCTGTTCGCGAACAACCTCGGCTTCGTGATGAGCAACGAGGTGCGCGTGGACTCCGGCGCCTATCCTTGGGCGACCCAGATCTATGCCACGGGCAATGCGTCGGCGACGACCGGCGGCATCCAGCGCCAGGTCATTCCGATCTCCCGCTTCATCTGGAACTGATCCCAAGGTCGACCTTCCAGGGCAGTCCATGAAGGACGAGCTCCGCAACACCATCGCAGCCGCGCGGTCCGGCGATCGCGCGGCCTTCGACTCCTTGTTCGCGCGGCACCTGCCGGCGCTGCGCGCCTTCCTGCGCTGCAAGGTCGACGGCGAACTCGCCGAGAAGGAATCGATCCGCGATCTCGCACAGTCGGTGTGCCGCGAGGTCCTTCAGGATCTGGCGGAGCTCGAGTACCGCGGCGAGGAGGCCTTCCGCGGCTGGCTGTTCCTGCAGGCCACGCGCAAGATCGTCGACCGCTACCGCTTCCACAAGCGCGCGCGGCGCGAGGCGTCTCGCGAGGAGCCGCTCCCCGAGGACGACGAAGCCGGCATGCTGCAGGAGTACGCCTCGCTGTGCACGCCGAGCCGTCACGCCGAAGGGCGGGAACAGCTCGGCCGGATCGAGGCCGCGATGCGACGGCTCCCCGAGAACCAGCGCGACGCCGTGTTGATGTCCCGCCTCGGCGGACTGACCTACGGCGAGATCGCGAAGCAGCTCGGGACGAGCGAATCCGCGGTGCGCGGACTGGTGGCGCGTGGACTCGCCCGGCTCGCCGACCTGATTCGGGACGACGTCGCGGGAGCGTGAGCGCCGTTTCGGGTGCCGCGCCATAATCCCGCCCCGATGAGTTCCCCGGACCAGCCCCAGCCGGAGTCCGTCGATCCGGTTGCCGATCTCGTGGCCCGCGTGATCCTCGCACTCGAATGCGAGGGGAACGCCGCCGCGGAGGCGCTGTTCGCCGCCGACCCACGCAACGCCGATGCGGCGCGCGCACGCATCAAAGCGCTGCGCGCGGCCGGCATGCTCCGCGATTCCGACGACAAGCTGCCGGCGCGCATCGGTCCGTTCCGCATCCTCGAGCGGCTCGGTCGCGGCGGCATGGGAGAGGTGTTCCTCGCCGAGCAGCGCGAGCCGGTGGAGCGTCGTGTCGCGCTCAAGGTGATCCGCGCCGGTATGGACTCACGCGAGGTGCTGGCGCGCTTCGCGGCGGAGCGCCAGGCGCTCGCACTGTTCGATCACCCCAACATCGCCAAGATCCACGATGCCGGCGTGACGGCGGACGGACGACCGTACCTCGTGATGGAGTACGTGTCGGGCATTCCGATCACCCGCTACTGCGACGAACGCGGGCTCGACACCGAGGCACGCATCGCGTTGTTCGTCGCCGTCTGCGAGACGATCCAGCACGCGCACCAACGCGGCATCCTCCATCGCGACCTGAAGCCGTCGAACATCCTGGTCGCCGACCGCGGCTCGGAACCCTGGCCGAAGATCATCGACTTCGGCGTGGCCAAGTCGACGCAGCGCCGCCTCGGCGAACAGACGCTGTACACCGAGGTCGGGCGGCTGCTCGGAACTCCGGAGTACATGAGCCCGGAGCAGGCGCAGAACCGCGTCGATCTCGACACGCGCACCGACGTGTACTCCCTCGGTGCGATCCTCTACGAACTTCTCACCGGCAAGCTGCCGATCGATTCGACGCGGTTGCGCACCGTCGGACAGGGGGAGATGGAGCGCATCCTCCTCGAAGAGGAGCCGCCGACACCGAGCACACGCATCAGCACGCTGGGGGAATCCGCGGGTGAGGTCGCGGCGCGCCGCCGCACCGATCCCGGCACCCTGCGTCGTCGACTTCGCGGTGACCTCGACTGGATCACCATGAAGGCGCTCGAGCGCGATCGCAATCGCCGCTATGCGAGTGCCGATGCGCTCGCCGCCGATCTGCGCCGTCACCTCGGTTTCGAACCGGTCACGGCAGGTCCTCCGGGGGCGTGGTATCGGCTGTCGCGTTTCGCGCGCCGTCACCGCGCCGCGAGCGTGTCGGTCGCCACGATCGTGCTGGCGATGGCGGTCGGTCTCGTCGTGAGCATCTCGTTCTGGCGGGAGGCCCGCGCGGCGCAGATCAACGAAGCCTCCGCGCGGGCCGAGGCCGAGAAGGCCTTCGACACCGCGATCCGCGCCGCAGACGAGATCCTGGTCGAGGTCGGCGGCGATCGCCTGCGCAGGTTCCCCGGACTCGCGGAGGAACGGCGCCGTCTGCTCGATCGCGGTCTGGCCTTCTGCCGCTCGGTCGTCGACCACGTGCCGAGTGGCTCGTCGCGTGTGTCGGCTGCCGGGCTCGTGCAGTCGCGCATCGCATGGTTCCAGGCGGAACTCGGCCTCGACAAGGAGGCGCTGGCAACGCTCGATGCGATCGAGATCCCGTCGGGCGACTCCGACGAAGCCCTCGGTCTGCGCTCTGCCGTCGGCGGAGTGCGCGCGGTGGTCTGCGACGCCCTCGGCGACAACGAGGGTGCTGCGGCGGGGCGCCGGATGGCGGCGACGGCAGCGCACGCCCTCGCGACCGCGCACCCCGACAGCAAGGAAGCAGCGATCGGTCTCGCGATCGCGCTCGGGCGACTCGCCCACGCCTTGAAGGTCGTGGACGCGACCGGCAAGGAGACGCGCGCGAACTTCGAGGAGGCGAATCGCCGGACGCGAGCCCTGCTGGACCGCGACGACATCGACGCCCACGAACTGCCTGCGCTGCTGCGCGTGCTCGCCGATCACGCCGACTGGCTCGTCGAATGTGGTGAGCCGGTGAATGCGAAGGATGTCCTGGATGCGCTCGAGGCCCAACTCCGTCGTTTCATCGCGCGCTACCCGAACGACAGCTCGTTCCGCGAGGAACTCGCGCCGACTTTGCAGTCGCGAGCCCGAACGCTGCTCGTGATGGGTCAGTTCGACCCGGCCGAGAAGGACATCCGCGAGGCCATCCAGATCCGCGAGAAGCTGGTCCAGGAGCTCCCCGGCGACCAATCCCAGAGCATCGCGTTGGCGACGGCGAAGTCGACGCTCGCCAAGATCCTGGTCAACGTCTTCCGCTTCCGCGAGTCGCTCGAGCTGTTGAAGGAGGTCGTCGCGATCGATGAACGGCGCGTGGTCGCGGAGCCCGATTCGCCGAAGGCCAAGGTCGAGCTCGGCTGGACGCTCGGCGAGATCGTGCAGACCACGCTCGACTGGAGGAACCTCAAGCCGGATCTCCCTCTCGACGATGCGCTCGCCGCCTCCGCGCGTGCCAAGGAGATCGCAGAGTCCCTCGGCGGCGACCCCGCCACCCTCGATCCGCAGGCCAACCAGTTCATCGCGCAGTACCTGTTCTCGAGCGGTCGGCTCGCCGAGCTGCAGAACGACCTTCCGACCGCTGCCGAGCGCTACCAGCGTGCGATCGACTGGTCGGAGAGCGTGATCGCGATCCGGCCGGACATCGTGCCGCTGCAGATCTCCCTCGAGGTCGAGCTCCGCGCCGCGGGCCGTGTGTGCGGGAGCCGGGGCGACATGGCGGGGGCGCGCAAGTACCTCGCGCGGGCCATCGAGATCGAAGACGGATTGCTCGCACGCGGTGTGAAGTACCTCGACGCCGACACCCGTCTCCGCGACGCCCTGGTGATGTTCGCCCAGGCCTGTCTGGAACTCGGGGATCTCGAGGCCGCCGAGGCGGCGACCGCGCGCCTGTCCTCGCTCACGCCCCAGTTCCAGGTGGCCAACCGTCAGGCCTCCACGCTCTACCTCGCGATCGCCCGCAAGCTCACCGATCCGGCCCGACACGCCGAGGCGCTGCAGCACGCGCTCGATCTGGCGATCCACGCCAAGGAACTGCTCGCCGAGGCCCACGGCGGCAATGGTGGCAGCGCGAGCGTCTCCTACCAGATCACGCTCGTCGACGTCCTCTCGCAGATCGCCGCCGTACGCGATGCGCGCGGCGAAGCCGCAGAGTGCGATGGCCTTTGCGCAGAGATGCTCGACACCGCACGCGCGCTCGCCAAGCAACCGGGGCGTGATCGCGACAAGGCCCGCCTGAAGTTGGTCTATGACACGGTGATCGGCTACCACACCGCGCGGGGCGATCAGGCCGGTGCGGATCGACTGCGCGCGCAGCAGCAGGCCGATCTGGGCGGCGGCTGAGAGCCCATTCCATGATACGGGCTCACAGCGCGGCCTCCTGCCGCAACCGAAGGGGTGCGGCTCGCTTCGCTCACCGCAGCCCGAGGCACTCGGCCGCGCTGTCGGTCCTGCTGGCATCTACTGCTCACGAGAATCCGCGCGTGCCGCGCGAATCCTCCGGAGTAGTAGATCAGATGCTTACCGGTGGCCGCATGCGCGCCCACGCAGCGCTCGAGAGACCCATTGTCTCTCGAGCTCTGAGCCGCCCGCGGCGTCCTCAGAACGGGCGCGTCAGTCCCAGCCAGGCGGCGGTACCCACCAGGGCGAGGGCCACCAACGCGGCGATCGGTGCGGGCAGGATCTTCCGCTTGGTCGCGACCGGCACGAGGCTGATCAGGACCCAGATCCCGATCATCGAGATCAGCCATCCCTTGAACTCGAGGCTGGCCTTCGCCTGCATGCCGAAGCCGCTGACGAGCATCAGCAGCAGGCCGACACCGTTCAGCATCGAGAAGGTCTTGCGCCCCCCCGCGAAGATGCCGCCGAGGCCGAGGAACACGGCCGCGAGGCCGACGAGATGGAGCACCCGGTAGAAGTCGTAGCTCATGGGCGAGGGAGGATGATCGGATGGATTCGCGGCGAAGCAAGCACGGCGCCCGCGGTTGTTCCCTCGGCGCGGATCAACGCGCGCGCACCAGGCGTTCGCGCGGGAGGCCTTCGCTAGCGATCAGCGCTTCGACGTCGGCGAGGAAGCGGTGGCCGTCGACCCAGTAGCCGGCGGTGCGTCGCAGGTCGGGCACACGCGCGGCGAACCAGTCGTTGAGGACGTGGACAACGCATTCGCGGAGGTACTTGGCGAGACAACTGGCGAGCGCGGTGGGGAAGGCGCGCTCCTCGCCGCCGGTGGCGAAGGTGACCTTGATGGCGCCGTCGTCACGGACCACGTCGTAGCGCGAGATCTCGGCTGTCTCGCCGAGCACGGCGACGCGGGCGTCGGGGAAGGCGCTGGCGAGCGCGTGACGGTAGTGCGCGCGACCGCCGCAGCGATCGGCGAGGACGTGCGCGCCCGGCGGGGCATGGCGCAGGATGTCCGCGAGCACGCGTACGTAGTGGTGCAGGTGCGTCGCCCCCTTGTTGTCGGTCGCGGCGATCGAAGCGTTGAACTCCTCGACGTCGACGCACAGCAGCGAGAAGTGCGCGATGCCGATCTCCGTCTCGCGCATCGCTTCGGCGAGCAGGTGTGCGGTCAGCTCGATGTCCGCGCGGTCGTTCGCGAGCGGCAGGGGCAGGCCGAGGTCCTCGTACCACGGGCAGCGCACCAGGCGGTCGACGTCGGTCCGCGTGGCGAGCAGCAGTTCTCGCACGTTGCGCGGTGTGCGCCCGGCCCAGGTCGAGATCCAGGTCAGCGCCGTGCGCTCCAGCCGCGCGAGGCCGTGGGGTCCCTGATGGACCTTCTTGCTGTCGGCGACCTGGATCTGCCGTTGCCGCGGACGGTTGCGGGCCACGACCCCCTGCAGCGCCTGCCACGGATCGCGTCCCGACGGACCCGACAGCGCCGCTCCGGCGACCACCAGGGGCCCGAGGATCGGTCCGAGTCCGGCCTCGTCGACGCCGGCCAGGCAGCGGTGGGTGTTCAGCGTGTCCACGGTGCGAGCCGATGAGGGATGCGGATTCGAGCCCGGAGACCCCCATGGAAGTGCTGCTTGTCGAGAAAGACCATCTGATTCGCGACCAGGTGAAGGTGGGGATGCAGCAATTCCCCGAGTTCCGCGTGACCTGCGTGGAAGGATACGGAGGGATGAACACGCTGCGCCAGCAGACCTTCGACGCGGTGTTCCTCGGCGTTCCGGACGACTTCCAGGAGGCGCGGCGCATGATCGAGCACCTGCGCAACATCGATCGCGCCGTCGACCTGGTCGTGATGGTGCCCGAGAAGATGGCGAAGGACATGGCCGGCGAGAAGCCGCGCTTCGACATCTGGTCGATCCTTCCCACGCCGATGGGGGTGACCGAGTTCTTCCGGTTGGTCGCCCGTCTGCGCGAGCGTCGCCAGCAGGACGCCAACCTCGGCGCCGCCGTCGATGCGGCGCGACCGGGTGCCGGTCGTCTCGCGCGCGGCGGCATCGCCTGAGCGTCGCGCGTTCGTCGCGCCCGATCGTCGCGCTATGCTCGCGCGACCGTGTCGACCGCGTCGCTCTGCCTCGAGTCCCGCTACCGCAAGCTCGTCCGCGGTCTGCCGCAGACGATCTTCTTCTGCCCGGTCTGCAAGGGTGATCGCCGCCGCAGGGCGACCTGCGCCCACTGCCACGGCCGTGGCAAGCTGAGCGACGACTCCGTGCAGGAACTGCTCGGACGTCGCCTGCTTCCGGCCTTCCGCGCGCGCACCGGCAAGTTCCACGGCGCCGGTCGCGAGGACATCGACGTGCGCATGCTCGGTCGTGGTCGCCCGTTCGTGTTCGAGGTGGTGGGGCCGCGTCGCGAGGACGTCGATCTGCGCGAGCTGCTCGCCCGCTTCCACGAGGAGGAAGGTCATCGCGTGCGCTGCGACGACTTCGTGGTCGTCGATCGACGCCGTGTCGCCGAGCTCAAGGAGGCGCAGCACGACAAGGCCTATCGGGTCGGCATCCGCGTCGAAGGTGCCCTCGACCCCACCCGGGTCGCGGCGCTCGCCGGTGCCTCGTTCGAGGTGGTGCAGCGCACGCCGCAGCGTGTCGCTCATCGCCGCGGCGACCTGCTCCGTGCGCGCCGCGTTCGTATCATCGAACTGCGTGCGGTCCCCGACGACGAGTCCGGTGCGCAGTTCGAGATCGACATCGAGACCGCGCACGGCACCTACGTGAAGGAGTGGGTCTCCGGCGACGACGGCCGCACGCAGCCCTCGCTCGGCTCGCTCCTTTGCACCGCGGCGACCTGTGTGCGCCTCGACGTGCTCGACATCCTCGACGGCGCCGTCGGCGCTCCGGACGCGCGGCGCGACACGGCGACCGCGCCGATCCGGATCCAGAACTGAGGTCCTGACTCAGCGGAACTGCGCGATCGGTCCACCCGCCTGCAGCGTGCCGGTGGTCGCCGCGTAGTTCGACAGGCTGTAGACGTAGCGGTTGGCGCAGAGGATCGGGCCGATGTGGAAGAGGCGACCCGCGGTCGTCCGCAGGCCGAGGGCGTTGCCCGCGTTCGGATCGGCGTGGATCCACTGCATGCCGAAGCCCGAACCCGAGAGGTTCGGGTTGTTCGGGATCGTCAAGCCGACCGAGGCCGCGCCCGCGCCGTCGGTCGCGGTGCTGATGGCAGCGTCGGGCGAGACCAGCAGCGAGCAGCCGTTCATGCCGACCACGCCGAGATCGAGCGGCAGTTGCAGTCCCAGCGCGGAGGTCAGGTCGAAGCCGATGAAGGCGAAGGCCGGCTGCAGCGCGGCCGCGCCGGACAGGGTGAGGCTGAAGGACGCGCCGGGCATGTAGGAGCCGGTGGAGCCGATCGTCGCGGTCGAGCAGGAACGACCCCAGGTGATCGCCTCGCCGGCGGTGGTGCGCTCGAAGCAGCGGTCCATGCGCCAGCCGTTCACACCGCTGCCCGTCGTGCCGAAGGACTTGCACTCGACCAGCAGGTTGGGGTCGTTGAGTCCGAACAGGAAGGGCGCGGTCAGCGGCGTCGTCACGAAGTCGTTCGGGCTGAAGTTCGCGGAGTAGGCCGGCACCGAGATCACCTGGCGCGGGAACACCACCGTGTAGTCGGCGCCGAGATTGCTCGCGAAGGACGAACTCAGCGTGGTGAGATCGGCCACCGTCGACGACAGCGACATCTCGAAGTCGATGTTGTAGGCCGGGAAGTCGGCGGTCGTCGCCGTGCGGCGGAAGCCGACGCTGGCGATCGAGACCGGCACCGCGAAGGGCGCGATGTAGAGGTTCTGCGAGATGCCGTTGTTCGCGGCGTAGCCGACACCGGTGCCGTTGTTGCCGCCGAACACCAGATCGTTGCCGGCGGGAAGCACCGCGGGCAGTTGGCAGAGGACGGACGAGGACGAGAGGAGGAGGGTGACGACGAAGGGGATCTTGCGCATGGTGGCCGGGCTCGAGATCGGTCGCGCGGACGCGGGCGCGGCAGTCTATCGTCCGCCGGCCAGGAAGGCGGGGATGCCGCGGTCGAAGGTCAACCACAGCGGCTTGTGGTTCGCGGCGCGCACGGCGAAGGTGATCCGGCCCTCCGCATCGACCTTCGCTTCTCCGGCCTCGACCAGCATCGGATAGCGGGTGTCGAGGTCGAAGGTCACGGCGATGGCGAGCGCGAACAGCACGTGGGCGTTGTCGGCGGCGTTGGTGGTCACGTAGCGCGCGCGCAGGAAGGACGCGATGTCGAACGCGCAGCCCTGCTCGTCCGCGCGCGCATCGTTCGGCAGTACACAGGACAGGTAGCCGCCTGCCGTGAACAGGGTCACCCGCAACTGCGGCGCCGCTGTCGTCGGTGCGTGAACGCGCGCGACCACCCGGTGACTGTCGAGATCGAGGAAGGTCGACGACGCGATCGGCTCGGGGCCGTCGTACTGCAGAGTCAGGTCCGGCACGGAGGTCGGGGGCAGTTCCACGATCCGGTCTCCGGTGGTGGCACCGAACACCGTCAGGGTCGGCGCTTCGAAGGGAAGTCCGCCCGCGAACGCAGAGCCGTACGGCAGTCGGATCGTGTCAGGGCGTTGCGCGAGGGGCCGCAGCGCCAAGGTCCGCAGGGGGTCCCTGGTGCGGAACGGCGGCTGCAACAGGCGATCGACGCCGAGGTGGAAGGACACGAAGCGGCCGCTGGCGTCGCTGCGCGGCAGCCCGGCGACGAACACCATCGGTGCGTCAGCGTGCGAGGTGGCATCGTCGAGGTCATCTCGGAGGAAGCGCGCTTCGTCCCAGACCGCGCGCTGCGTCGAAGTGTGCACGAGATGCGGCTGTGCCCAGGCCAGCAGGAGCAGCACCGTCGTGACCCCGCCGCAGCGTCCGCACCACAGCGCGAAAGGAACCAGCGCGAGGTGGAGCAGACGCTGGTTCATCGGCTGCTCGAGCTGGCTCCAGAGCGGCAGCGACGGGATCGCGCAGGCGATCGTCGCGAGCAGCGCGAGCAGTGGCGTGCGGATCCGATCGTCGCAGCGCCGCAGGCGTGCGAGCGAAGCCACGATCAGGGCGATCAGCGGAGCGAGCGCGAGCCAGCGCCACGTGTCGTCCCGCAGCTCCCACAGCGGGGCGATCACGCGGAACAGCGCGGAGCCGAAGCCCCGCACCATCGCATCGATGTCCGTGGTCGCGTCGTCGTAGCCGCCGAGGAAGCGACCGAGCGTGATGCGTCGCACGAGGAAGTAGCCGGCGAGGACGATCAGCGACGGCCAGGCGCAGCGCGCGCTGCGCCACCGCGACCCCGCATCGGCGTGGATCAGCGCGACGGCGACCAGCAGCGCCGGCGCGGCCAGCGCAGACTCCTTCGACAGCAGCGCGAGCACGAGACACGCGAGCCATCGACCCTTGCCGCGGCGCGGGTCGTCGAGACGCCGCAGGAAGGCGAGCGTGCTGGCCAGCGTGAACAGCGTGGCGAGGCCGTCGACGCGGCCCACCGCCCACCACACCACGCCGGCGTGCGCGGGGACAAAGGCCCAGGTCACCGCGGCGAGCACCCCGGCCAGGCGTGTCCACAACCTCGCGCCGATCGCGGCGACGAGGACGGCGGAGGCGACGTGCAGCGCGAGATTGAAGAGGTGGGAGACGAAGGGGGACGGGCCGCCGGCGAGCATCTGCTCGAGCCAGAAGCTGAGCGTGACGAGTGGCCGGTAGAACCAGACCACGCCCTGGAGGTCGTACTGGTTGTGGGTGAAGTCCGACCACGCGCGACCGGCGTCCGCCGCGTAGTGCACGGCGATGAAGTCGTCGCTCTGCCAGAACGCGCCCGCCGGCCACCACCAGAGGGCGACGGCGAGACACAGGAGCAGCGTGCCGAGGCGGTGCGCGGTCCCCTGCGTCGTCGTCGACGGCAGCGGCGCGCCGGTGGTCATGCGCGGTCCCGATCTCCGTCGTGGGCGATCACAGGATCACGCCCAGCAGGTCCATCTCCATCACGAGCTTGCCGCCGCAGAAGGCCTGCGCCGGGTACTTCGCGAGACGGCTGCCGCTGGTCGTGCCGATCACCGACACCCAGTGCACCGTCGCAGGAGGGATCACCTGGCCGCGGAAGCGGACGTTGTCGAGACCGCCGAGACCGATGAAGCGCTCCGGTGCACAGGCGCCCGACTTCTTCATCAGGATCGATGCCGTCTGCGCCGCACCTTCGGCGATCAGCACGCCGGGCATCAACGGTCGTCCCGGCACGTGTCCGCGCGCCCACCAGGGATCCTGGTCCCAGTTCTTGTAGGCGACGATCACTCCCTTCTCGAGGTCGAGGTGGCACACGCCGTCGATCAGCTGGAACTCGTATCGGTGGGGGAGCAGAGCGCGCAGCTCCTCCTCCGGAAGGACGTCGGAACCGAGGTCGAGTGTGGCGAGATCGACGAGCGCGCGGGCCATGAGCGGGATCCGGGGCGCCGTGCCGGAGGGGGCGTCGGTCGCGGCGGTTCGCGAACCTGACGTCTCGGCGTGCGGCGGGCCGGAGAGGCTAGCGACTGGGCGGCGCGGGCGGAACGACGTGGAAGATCGCCTGATCGAGGCCGTGCGCGCGCTTTTTTTCGACTACCGCGGTAGTTTGCGAAGGCGTCGATCGTCCTGCGCCCCCGCCGACGCACTCTGCCTCGCGCCTCTCGAACGGAGCTACCCACTTGGCCGGCCCTCGCCTCGGAGATCTTCAACTCGCCATCCTCGACGTCGTCTGGGCCAAGGGTGAGGCGACCGTCGCCGACGTCCACGGTGCGCTCCTGCGCGAGCGTGGGCTGGCGACGACGACGATCGCGACCATGCTGCGCAAGATGGAGGAGCGCGGACTGGTCGCATCGCGACGCGACGGCCGCGTGCTGGTCTACCGCGCGCGCGTCGAGCGCGACGAGGTGAACCGCTCGATGGTGGGCGACCTGCTGTCGCGTCTCTTCGACGGCGACCCGAAGGCGCTCGTGCACCATCTGATCGACGAAGGCGAACTCGACGTGGACGCGCTCGACGAGCTGCGCAAGCGCATCGCGAAGAAGAAGGGGGGCAACGATGGTCGCTGAACTCATCGATCTCGTCGCCGCCTGGCTGTGGACCTTCGCGGTGCACGGCACGCTGATCGGATTGCTCGCGGTCGTCGTCGCGCGGTCGCGCCGTCGTTCGCCCGCGCAGGAGGAGGCGGTGTGGCGTTATGCGATGCTCTCCGGCCTCGTCACCGCGACCCTGCAGTTCGCGATGAAGGACGCCGATCTCGCGCCGCTGCGCTTCGAGGTCGGCTCGACGTCACCCGTCGTCGTCTCCGTGCCCGAGACTTCGTCTCGAACCCTCAGCGACTCGCCATCCCCGGAGTTGGCCGAGCCGCTGCAGATCGCGAGCGAAGGCGATCGCCTCGCCTCGTGGAGCGAGGTCGGCACGCTCGGCGCCGCGATCCTGGCTCTCTTCGGCCTGACGAGGCTGGGCTTCCGTCGCCTTTCGCTCCGTCGCGTGCTCGCTCGGCGCACGCGCCTGGCTCCCGATCATCCGCTGCACGTCGCGCTCGACCGCCTTCGGGAACGAGCGGGGATCGCGCGGCGTGTGCGTCTCAGCGTGCGCCCCGGTGCCGGTTCACCCTTCGCGCTCGGCGTGTGGTGTCCGGAGATCTGCGTGCCGGAGCGCGCTCTGTGCATGGAAGCGAACTGGCGCGACGCCATGCTCGCCCACGAGCTCGAGCATCTCGCGCGGCGCGACCCGCTGTGGCTCGACCTCGGCCACGCACTGCGCGCGCTGTTCCCGTGGCAGCCGGTGCTCGCCTTCGCGCAGCGGAGGATGCGTCATCTCGCCGAGCGGCGTTGCGACGCGGCGGCCGCACGCATCGTAGGTGCCCTTCCGGTTGCCGAGTGTCTCGTCGAGGTCGCCGGATGGATGACCGGCGCCGAGCGCAGGACCGCGCGCCATTTCCCTGCGATGGCGGTCGAGCGCGAGGGACTCCGCCTGCGCGTCGAGTCCCTGCTCGACGACGGCGTTCACGACGTGTTGCGTCCGCACCCCGTGCGAGTGGCGGCTGTCGTGGTCGCGGCCACCGCGCTGTTCGCGGTGACCTTGCCCGGCGCCTCGGTCGCCGCGGCGGCGATTTCGCAACCCGAGCGCGTGGTGCCGCCTCCGGCTCCGACCGTGGAAGCCGTGACCGCACCCGATCCGCTCGCTTCCGGGTCCCCACGTGTCGCCGAGTTGCTCGGGCTGCTCGCCGACTGCGACGCCGAGCGCGATGCGCTCGCACGACGCGTCGGTGCCCTGCGCGCGCGTGTCGCCGGTCGGAGCGATGCTTCGATCCAGGCCACGCTGACATCGATCGAGGCGCGCCTCGCATCGATCCGCCGCCTGCGCGACCGCATCTCTGCCCGGGTGCAGCGTCTTGCTTCGCCCGGCGCGACGACCGCACTCCCGTCTTCCGTCTCCAACCCCGTCCGTACTGCTTCCGATAGGTGATCCGATGAACGTGAGAACGCTGATGCTCGCCCTGACCTTCGTCGCGGGCGCGAACCTCGCCCTGCCGCTCGCGGCGCAGAGTGCTCCGGCCCGAACCGAGCGCGCTTCGCGCGCGGCTGCCCGCAACCAGGGCCCCAACGAGATGGCGCGCTTGCTGGAGGAGGCGCGCAAGCGCGTCGAGAGCGGCGAGATGGACGAGGCCGCGCGCAAGGAACTCGCGGAGCTCCTGGCCCGCGCCGCGGCGATCAGCGCCGAGCAGGCGCGTGCGGCGGAAAGCGCCCGCAACGTGCAGGACAAGGCTCGCACGGAGGAACTCGACCTGGCGAAGGCCGCGGCGGACGTGTTCCGCGAACGCGCGGCGCGCGAGGCCCAGCAGGCGCGTGATCAGGCGCAGCGCGAGGTCGAGCAGGCCCGGCAGCAGGCAGAGCGCGCGGCGCAGCAGGCGCAACGTGCAGCGGCAGCCGACGTGAAGCGCGCACAGGACCAGGTGCGTCGCGAACTCGAGCAGGCGCGCCGCGAGATGGAGCAGGCGCAGCGCGAGGGGCAGCAGGCACAGCGCGAGGCGCAACAGGAGGCGGAACGGGCCCGGCAGGAAGCGCGTCGCGAGGTCGAACGCGCGATGGTCGAGGCCAAGCGTGCCGGCGACGAAGCGCGTGCCGAGGCCCTGCGCTCGCAGCAGGAGGCGATGGAGGCTGCCCGTGAGGCGCTCGATGCCGCTCGCCATGAACTCGCGACGACCGGAGACTCCCCGCGTTGCCAGCCGAAGCGGGCTCGTGCGCCGTCGATCGCGCGGGCCGCAGATTCCTCTTCCGCACCGGCTCCTGCTCCGCAGGTGACCTGGTCGAGCGGCGGCACGGCCCGTGTCGCGGCCGGGCGGCCGGCCCACCGCGTGCCTGCACCGCCCGCCGCGGTCGCTCCGGTCGCTCCCGTTGCGCCGGTCGCTCCCGTTCCCCCGGTCGCGGCAGTCGAAGCCGTGCCGGAGGTCCCGCCGGTGATCGCGGTCGGTCCGCTCAGCACGCGCACCCGTGCCCTGCCCCTCCCGTCCAGCGCCCCGACGGTCGCAGGCGAGGCCAAGGCCAAAGCCAAAGCCAAAGACGACGACGACTGCGATTGCGATGAGCTCGAGAGCTCGATCAAGCAGATGCGCGACGAATTGCGCCAGGTGCGCAAGCTGATCGACGCGCTGCAGAAGCGCATCGACTCGCCGATGCCCGAGGAGGCCGAGGTGTCGGAGAAGGCGGAAACCGCGACCGCACCCGCAGCGGCCACGCGTCCGGCGATCCACTGACCTCTCCGGGAGGCCCGCGCTCGAACTCGCGGGCCTCCACCGCACAATGCGGGGATGGTCCGCTGCGTCGTTGTCGCAACCCTGCTCGCATCCCTCCTGGCCGCGCAGGACCTGACGCTCCTGCCCTGGCCCCGGAAGGTGGAGGCCGAGAGTGCTCTCCTGCCGCTGCGCGTGGAGGCGATCGCGTGCCCTCCGAAGCTGCGGGGATGCGCCGATGCAATCGCGGAGACACTGACACGCACCACAGGCCGGAGCGTGACGGTCGCTCCCGAGGGCAGCATCGTCCTGGCCCTCGATGACGCGCTCGCTGCCGACGCGTACGCGCTGCGGATCGACGACCAGGTGCGCATCGCGGGAGGCTCCCCGCATGGCGTCGCCCTGGGTGCGGCGACCGTGGTGCAGATCGCTGTCGCGATCCACGATCGGATCACTCTGCCGTGCGTGTCGATCGAGGATGCCCCGGAGCTCCCCTACCGCGGCGTGCTTCTCGACGTGGCCCGCTTCCGGCACGACATCGCCCTGCTGCGCACGGTGGTCGCCCTGTGCTGGCTGAACAAGGTCGGCGCGTTGCACCTCCACCTGAGCGACGACCAGTCCTTCACCTTCCCGAGCCGCAGCCTTCCGAAGCTCGCATCGATCGATCGCGACGGCTCGCGTCGTCAGTACACGCACGACGAGTTGCGTGAACTCGTCGCCTACGCCGATGCCCGTGGTGTGATCGTCGTCCCCGAGATCGACGTGCCCGGTCACAGCGCGGTGATGGCGCGCGCCTATCCGGAGCTGTTCGGACATGGCGTGCGCGGCATGTGCGAACCGGCGGCCTTGGCAGCGCTGGACGGTCTGTTCGGCGAACTCGTCGAGACCTTCGCCACGAGCCCCTACCTCCACTTCGGCGCCGACGAGGTCGGCGGTGATCGTGAGGACTACTGCCGCTTCGTCGCGAAGATGGCCGAGATCGTGCGCGCGCGCGGACGACACCCGATGGTCTGGGAGGGCTTCCCGGGGACGGGGACGTCGACCTCGCCGATCGCGAGGGACCTCACCGTGATGGCGTGGAGCCTCGACACCAATCCGCCCGATCGTCTGAGCGCGGCCGGCTACGGCGTCGTCAACTGCGGTTGGTGGCCGCTCTACATCGTGCCGACGCAGAACCGTGCGCCGACCGCGCGCGACATCCTGGCGTGGCATCCGCGACGCTTCGAGAACCTCGCCGGCACGGAGCCCGTGGCCGTCTTCGACGCGAAGCAGCCGCTGGAGGGCGCGCAGCTGTGCATGTGGGAACAGACGCCCGAGGTCGTGCTCCCGCTGCTGCGCAGCCGTCTGCCCGCCTTCGCGGAGCGCTGCTGGAGTCCGGATGCCGCGCGCAGTGTCGAGGACTTCGAGACGCGCGCGGCGGCGCTCGACGAGCGCGTCCTGGCGCGGGCGATACCGCAGGCTGTGGCGACGCGCGACACGCGCGAGCCGATGTATCGCTATCGCTTCTTCGCGGCGCCACCGCGTCACGCATGGGATTCGATGCCGGACCTCGCCGCGCTCGCGCCATCGCACGAGGGCCTGCTCGGCGCGGCCACGCCCGAACGGGTGCGCGCGATCAACGACGCGATGTTCGAGAAGATCGAGGCCTTCGGTCACATCGACACACGCGTGCCCGACGGCTGGAATCCCTTCGCGCTCGAGCTTCGCGGGCGACTGCGCATCGCGCACGCGGGGCCGCACGAGTTCCTGCTGCGCACCGGTGACGGTCTCGCCGACCTCTCGATCGACGGCGTGCGCGCCGCGTGGTCGATCCGTCCCGGTGGTGACCAGCCCGACGTCACGCACGGCGAACTCGGCGCCGGTCTGCACGAGTTCACGCTGCGCTACCTGTGCCGCGACATCCGCAACGAACTCAATCTGCGCGTGCGGCTGCCCGGTGCGGCGCAGCCGGTGGCCTTCGAGTCGCTGGTCGTCCCGCTCGCGACAGCGGACGAAGCGCGCGCGCCGGCACCGCAGGTCTTCGCCTCGGCGCGCACTCCACCGCTGCCGAGCCTGACGACCGGATGCGCGGTGCGCTGCTCGGGCGGCACCGAGGGCGCGATGCTGCCGATGCTCGCCGTCGACGGTGACCCCGACAACGCGTCGGGATGGCACGCCCATCCCTGGCCGCAGTGGCTCGAGGTCGACCTCGGCGCGGAGCGGGCGATCGATCGCGTGCGCGTCACGACCTATCACGACGGACGGCGCGCGTACCGCTTCACGGTGCGCGGTTCGACGGACCGCGAACACTGGGCCATGCTCGCCGACCACGGCACGAACACCACGCCGGCGACGGAAGACGGCATCGAGGATCGCTTCGCATCGACCGTCGTGCGCTTCCTGCGCGTCGACATGCTGGCGAACAGCGCCAACGTCGGCGTGCACCTCAGCGAGATCTCGGCGTGGTCCGACGGTGCGGCGCCCGCGCCGGAGCGCCGCGACGACGGCGACTTCGTGGTGTCCGGCTCGCAACGCGAACTCGCGCTACCCGCCGATCAGGAGCTGCGATCGCTGCGCTTCGCCGCGGATCTCAGCGTCGCCTCGCGGGTGACCTCAGCGGGCCTGCGTCTGCTCCCCGGTGCACGCATCGTCGACGAGCGCTCGGAGAAGGTGCTCAACCAGCAGGTCGATGCGCCGCTCCTCCTGCTCGGAGACGCGACCTTCGGCAACGACAACACCTGGACGCACGAGGCGCACATGCTGCGCTTCGCGGAACCACTCTCCGGCAAGGGGACGCTCCACATCGAGGGCGCGGGAGACGGCGGCGTGGAGCTGCGCGCCGACAGCCGCGCGGGCTTCACCGGCGAGGTGCACATCGACTGCGGCATGTTGATCCCGCGTTCACCCGGTGCGCTGGGGTCGGGAACCTCCGCGATCGTGATGCACGGCGGCAAGCTGTTCCTGCCCGGCCTTGATCTGGATCGCGCGCTGCGTGTCGACGGCGCGGCGATGCTCTGGCTCGGCGGTGCTTCGACGCTGCGCGGCGACCTCGACGTCGTCTCCGGCACGCTCACGCTCGACACCGGCGGCGGCAATGCCGCGAACATGACCGGCGTGCTGCGTGGAGCAGGGGCCCTCGTCGTCCGTGGCGGCGGACGCTCGGCCGCGCCGATCGTGCTCGGCGGCGAGCAGGCGAACACCCTGCGCGGTGCGGTGACCGTAGACAGGGGTGCGCTGGTGCTGGCGAAGACCGACGGGGTCGAGGCGATCGGCGGCGATCTCGTGCTCGGTGGCGAGGAGGCGGTGCGCGTCGAACTGCGCGCCGACGAGCAGATCGCCGATGCCGCGCGCATCACCTCCCTCGGCAAGGGTGCGGAGATCGTCTGCGCAGGACATCGTGAGACCTTCGGCGTGTTGGCGCTGAAGGGCGATGCGTGGATCGTGTGCGGCGAGGGTCGCGACGACATCCGCTGCACGTCGATCGAGGTCGACGCGGCGACGCCGGACACGCAGTTGCTGATCCAGGACTTCGATCCCAAGACGGATCACGTCGTGATCCGCGATGCCGCCCACGTCGAGCGGGTCGGCTTCGTCGATCCGCGCGGCTCTGCGCCCGGCACCTACCGTGCGGCGCGCGGCAGCGGCGGTGCGCTGCGCGTCGGTGCGGCGGTGAAGCCCGCGGCGTCCCTGCCCTTCGCGATCGACGCCCGCAGCGACGCCGAGCGCGCGAAGCTCTGGGACGAGGACGGCCTCGCGCTGCTCTGCGCCAAGGACACGCCGCTGCGCCAGGGCGATGTGATCGACCTGTTCGGCGACTCGATCACCTGGCTGCACGGCTTCGCCGGTCGGATCGAGTCGGCCCTGATCCGTGGCGAATGCACCGGCAGGCTCCATGTCGCGGTGCGCAACCGCGGTATCAACGGCGGCGGCGTGCGCGAGCTGCGCGACGGGAGCAACAACGCGGCACGTGCCCACGGACTGCCGGGCGGCGCGGGCGACGATCCGCAGGCTCCCTTCGCCGCGGTGCTCGCCGAGGACCATCCCGCCGTCGCCGTGATCCTGATCGGCATCAACGACGTGAACTGGCGCGGCACGACCGAGAAGCAGTTCGACGAGGCGCTGCGCACCTTGTGCCGGCAGGCGAAGCAGGCCGGTGTGCGCGTCGTGCTCGCCACCCTGATGCTCAGCGGCGAGTTCCCCGACGGCAGCAACGAGAAGGACGCGAGCATCGACCGCTACGCCGACATCACGCGCACGGTGGCCCACGACGAAGGCGCCGTCCTCGTCGATCTGCGCGCCGTGGTGATCGCCTGGCTGCGCAACCACAACCGCGAGCTGCGCCTCGACGGCACGCTCCGCTTCCGCCGCACCGGCCTTCTGACCTACGACGGCATCCACCTCGGCGACGCCGGCAACGACCTCGTCGCCAGCCAGCTCGCCGCGGGGATCACCCGCGCGCTGCGTGCGCGGCGCTGAGGCTCGCGGCGGGAGCTGCGTTCGCGGACTCGTGCATTGTCGCCCTGGTCGGTTGGTCTGCAGCCGTCCAGGGCGTGACGGCCAAGGCACGCTCCATCAGCGCGATGAGTGCATCGAGCGTCACTTTCTGCGCTCGAATCTGCGTGACCGCGGAGTCCATTTTCTCCGGATTGCCTTCGAGCCTCGTCTTCCGTTCGGCGATCTGGCCCTCGACAAAGCCCATTTCGGGCGTGAAGTCGACGCTCAGCATGGCGAGCCCGTGAACCCCTGACCGCTGGGCGGCGAGCAACTGCGCGTCCGAGAGAGGAGAGGGCGGCGACCACGTGAGGTCGAGGTCGCGATCGCGCGCCCAGGCGACGAATCCGTCTGCCGACCATTGTGGTCGCAGCCGCGCTTCGCACTCCGCGACGAGTCGTTCGTACATCGCACGGCGGGATTCGCGCGGCGCTGTGGTCCCGGTTTCGGGAGTCGGCTCACTCGGCGGCTCGATCGGCGCCAGCTCGGGTTCCTGCGACCGTGTGCGCCACGCGGTGTCGGCCACCACCTCGACCGGCTCCGCGTCAGGTCGAGTTTCCGGCGCCGGTTGCGCTGCAGTCTCGACCGACGATGCCCTGAGGTCCTCGCCCGTCGCCGGCGCACTCAGTTCGAGTTGCAGTCCGCAGACGAGCAAGCCACTCGCCACGACCAGGCACACTCCCGCGCCGATCGATTCCCTCATGCCGCGCCAATCCTAGTTCGGTTCTCTGGCGCGGCATGGACGACGCGGTCCGAGTCGGGTCGCGCCCGCCGCGGCGAATCCTCACCATGGCGGGCGCGATCAAGGCCACTCACTGCTCGAGGATCGACTTCAGCGCGGCCGTGACGACGACCCCCAGCGCGTTGGCGATCGGATCCAGCACGAGGCCCTGGGAGTAGATCTCCAGTCCCGTGAGTGACGGATCGGCGGGCACCGCCATCGGGAAGGACACGATCGGTCCGAAGACCATCTGCCCGGGGGCCACGACGAAGGCGATGTCGATCGTGCAGCCCGGCGCGCCGAGTGGCGTGAGGTCGAAGGGCGGGATCGCTCCGAAGCCCAGGGCGAGCACGGCCGCGATCGCCGACGGGCTCGCCGGGTCGAGGTCGAACTGCGCGATGTTGCCGATCTGCAGGGGGCGGGTCAGGTCCAGGGAGGCATTGGTGTCGACACAGCCACCGCCGATCACGATCGCGCGGCGCGGGCAGGGCGTGATCTCGATGGTGGCGTCCCAGATCGCGCCGCTGACCACACCCTGGGTATCACGGCAGTAGAGCGAGAAGACGTTGGCGCCGCCGACCAGCAGATTGGTGATGTCGCGCTTCATCGTGCGGCAGATGCCCGGACCGCCGCTGATCGTCGCCGAGTTGTTGACCGGAACGCCGTTGATGTAGAGACCGGCGGCGTTGGGACCGAAGGACGCCTTGTCGCCGAGGTGATCGTCGACGGCGTAGTTCAGGGTGAGCGTGGCGCGCCCGATGCTGCCGGTGCAGGTGGCGACCTGGAAGGTCTGGTTGAACAGGATGCTGGCCGGACCTGCGACGGTGGTGTTCGAGAGCCAGACCGCGCCGTTGCCGATCGAAGAGCACCACACCGAGCGCGGGCTCGCGACCACGGCGGCCGCGGTGCTCGAGGTGAAATCGACCGGCCAGACGAAGGGCGTCCACTTGAGCGGCCAACTCGACGGCCCCGCGTTCTGCGTGACCGTGGTGTCGCTCACGAAGTGGATCTGCTCGGGTTGCGCGCAGCTCCGCACGGTCATCTGGAGGTCGTAGACGAGGCCCGTCATCGGCGCGATCGGGCTCACGACGTCGCGCAGGTAGAAGCAGATGCAGTTGGTGCCGGTGACGAGGTCACAGCCGCCGATCACCACCTCTCCGCCGAGACAGGCTGTTCCGCCGTTGCCGGCCGCGACGCTGCCGCGGATCGGCTTGCCGTTGACGTAGATGCCGACGTTGGGATTGCCGAGCGCGTCACCGAGGAAGCCCCACACCGCACCGCGTCCCTTGATGCGCAGGCTGGTGATGTTGCAGGCTTTGATCTCGAAGGGGTGGGCGTAGAGCGTGCCGTAGCCCGGGTTCATCAACCAACTGCCGGCGCCGACGTTCGTGCAGGCGTTGCTCGGCGCGCCGGTCTGCGTCGCGAAGGTCGCGCTCGCGCAGGCGGCGGCGAAGTTCGCGGCGGTCAGGGGCACACCGGGGATCACCGGGAGCAGGCGCACCTGGGAGTCCGTGGTGCCGGAGCCGTTGCCCGAGTGCAGCGCGATGTGCTCCTCGGCGAGGCACTCGTCGTCGTAGCAGATCGTCGCGCTGTAGATCGCTCCGGATCGGGAGCCGTGTACGTCGCGCACGTAGAGCTCGAGCGTGTTGCATCCGGAGTGGAGCAAGGAGCCGATGCCGGTGGCCGACCAGGTGGTCGCAAAGGAGAAGCCCGAGACGCCGCTCATGCCGGGCACGGGATTGCCGTTGAGATAGACGCCGATGGTGTTCGGATCGGGCGAGGGATCGCCGAGCATGTCGTCGGCGGCGAACTCGATCTGGATGCAGGCGTTGCCGAAGGCGCAGCCGTCGAGCACGAAGGGGTGCGACAGCAGGAAGCTGCTCGTCATGCCGGTCGAGCTGAGACCGATCCACTTCGCCGAGAGGTCGGACAGCGAAGGAACCCAGGAGCCGGGAGGCGTGGTGACCTCGACGAGCTCCGTGCCGGCCGCCGCTGCGCTGAAGTCGGCGGGCCCGAAGACGGTCGACTTCAGGGCCGCTCCGGGGCTGCCGACCAGGGCGGTGATGCCCTGGTCCGGTCCGCTGCGGAGCGTGACGCAGGTCTTGCCCGGTCCGCCACATTGGGCCGTCAGGGAGGGGACGCTGAGGAACGCGGCGCCGGCGGCCGCGAGGAGGAAGGCGCGCCGCGTCGCGGCGCAGGAGTTCATTGCGGAGTCCATGGGGTTCTCGCTGGTCGAGGACAGCTCTGCGCGGGCCGGACGTCGGCCCGATCTGTCTCCCGATTGCGAGGCGCGGCGGCGCCAGACAGGAATTCGCCGCGACCTGAAGCTCCCCGTGCCGGCTTAGGATCCCGGCGGATGACGTCTCGGCCTGGTGGATTGGATCCGGAGCAGCGCGCGATCGTCGACGCCTGGCTCGCACGCGCCGAGCGTGGTGAAGCGGAGAGCGTCGCCGACTTCGTCGCGAGCCACGGCTTCCTCGACGAGGTCCTGCACTCGGTGCTCGCGCGGCTCGACGAGGGTGGAGGTGCCGCGACCCCCGACGCGCCGAGTTCGGGCTCGCGCTTCGCCGTCCAGCGCGTGCTCGGCGCCGGCGGCATGGGCACCGTCTCGCTCGCCTGGGACACGCGCCTCGAACGACTCGTCGCACTCAAGCGCATGCGTCCGGAGCTGCTCGACGTCGCTGAGGTCCGTCGTCGTTTCGAGATCGAAGCGCGCGCGGCTTCGACCCTTTCGCATCCGAACCTCTGTCCGGTGCACGACGTCGGCGAGGTCGACGGCGTCCCGTTCATCGTGATGCCCTTCGTCGAGGGCCGCACCCTCGCCGACCAACTCGCAGAGGCGCGCGGCACCGGAACGCCACCGGCGACGGCGGAAGTCGTCGACCTGCTCATCACCCTCGCCCTGGCGATCGACCACGCGCACGAGCGTGGCCTCGTGCATCGTGATCTCAAGCCCGGCAACGTGATGATCCGACCCGACGGATCCCCGGTGGTGCTCGACTTCGGCCTGGTGCACGACGAGAGCGTGGAGGGCCTCACGCGTTCGGGGATGCAGCCGGGCACGCGCGAGTACATGGCGCCCGAGCAGGTGCAACCGCGCGGGCGCAGGATCGATCGCCGCACCGACGTGTGGGCGCTCGGGGTCATCCTCCACGAGTGCCTCACCTTGCAGAGGCCCTTCGGCGGCGACGGCGAACACGAGTTGTTCCAGGCGATCCTCGCCGCGAAGCTCCCGCGGCAGCACACGAGGGAGAGTCGCGTGCCGCGCGATCTCGAGGTCGTCATCGCCACCGCGCTCGCACCGGAGCCGGAGCGGCGCTACCAGACGGCTCGCGCTCTCGCCGAGGACCTGCAGCGCTTCCGCAGACACGAGCCGATCCTCGCGCGGCGCGCGTCGCTCGGACTGCGAATGCTGCGCTTCTGCCGCCGCGAGCCCTGGGCCGCGACGACCTTGGCTGCGGTCGCCGTCGCGTTGGTGATCGTCGCGATCCTGTTCCGCAGTGCGGACACCAACCTGCGCCGCTTCGACGCCCTCAGCCGCATCACCAAGCTCGGCGAGGCGACACGGAGCGCGGCGGAGCTCGTGCCCGCCGAACCCGCGATGGCGCCGCGACTCCGCGCCTGGCTCGAGGAGTTCGGACCGTCGCTCCTGCAGATGGCCGCGCAGCTCGACGCACAGATCGACGAGCTGCAGGCGGCCCTGCCGACCGAACCGGAGGCGCGCAAGGCCTCCGGTTCGAGCTTCCTCCTCGAGGAACTGCGCAAGGCACGACCCGCGTTGATCGCCTTCGCGGCACCCGGAGGGATCCATGAAGGGATGCGCGAACGCCTGTGGTGGGCGGAGAACGTCACGCGACTCTCGGTCGACGAGCATCGTGCGGAATGGGACGAAGCGATCCGTGCGATCCGCGACGCGGACGCCTCGACCGTGCATGCCGCCTATCACGGACTTCTGATCGCGCCGCAGCCGGGGCTGGTGCCTCTCGGTCCGGATCCGCACTCCAAGCTGTACGAGTTCTACGACCTGTGGACCGCCGAGCGCGGCGCGCCGATCCCGACGCGCGATCCGCAGAGCGGTGAGCTGCAGCTCGACGAGCGCGCCGGCATCGTGTTCGTGCTGATCCCGTCGATCGCCACCTGGCTCGGCGCGCAGCGCAGCGATCCCGCGGCTCCCTGCTACGACCCCGCATACGACTCACGCGACCCCACCGAGGACACACCGCGGCAGGTGCAGTTGCCGCCTTTCCTGATCGGCAAGCACGAGGTCACGCAGTCGCAGTGGGGGCGTCACGGCGACGCCAATCCCAGTCTCTACGCGACCGGATTCACCGACCCGGACGCCCACGAGGTGATCACGGGCCGCAATCCCGTCGAGCACATGAGCTGGACGGACGCCGATCGCTGGGCGAGGACCGTGGGCGCGAAGCTACCGACCAACGACCAATGGGAGGTCGCCTGTCGTGCCGGCGGAGATCACGTCTTCTCCTTCGGCGACACACCGAATGCGATCGCGCGCTTCGCCAACGTGATCGATGCGACGGCGCTGCGCTTCGAGCCGTCGTGGGCCAAGGACGTGGTGAAGGACGAGGGCGGCGTGATGCCGATCGACGATCACCACCTCCTGCATGCCCGCGTCGGCAGCTACCAGCCCAACGCCTTCGGGCTGTACGACATGCACGGCAACGTCGGCGAGTGGACCGCCGAAGGTCAGCCGGAACGCGAGAATCGCTACGTCCGCGGCGGCATGTTCAGCCAGAGCGTGGCGATCGCGCGTTGCTGGTACCGGATCCCGCTCAACCTCGCCACCTCCGACCCCGGCACCGGACTGCGCGCGATCCGCGAACTCCCGTCACGCTGATCATTGCAAGGTGAGCAAGGCGCGGTTCGAGGCGAAGCCGCCCAGGGTGAAGGGGTCCAGCACGATGGCCTGCAGCGGAATCGAACCGGCGCCGATCCCGACCGGAATGGTGAAGCTGAACACGAATCCCGAAGGCGAGCCGAACGAGACGACGGCCGGGCTGCCCGGTGCGATTCCCCACTGACCGATGAATCCGAAGGGAGTCAGGTCGATCGGCGGGATCGGTGGTCCGACGAAGATCGCCGCGATCTTGCCGGACGTCGACATGTCGAAGGGCAGGATGATCGGGAACTGCACCGTGAGGCCGCCGAGCGACGAGGAGATCCTCGACGGCAGCGCGCATGTGTCGATGCGCAAGACCTCCGTGCCGAAACCGGACCCCGGACTGCCGCGCACGACGAAGGTCGTGCCTGCGAAGGCCGCCGCGTCGTAGACCTCGCCCGCCGGATCGTCGTAGCCGTAGTCGAGGGGAGCGGAGCCGTTGTCGGTGAGCCCGTAGCCGTTCCAGAAGATGCGGCGACGGAGGAAGGGGCCTTCCTGGACGATTGCGGTGGCGACGCTGCCGCCGACATCTCCTGCGACGCTTCCGGTGCCACTCGCGCTCTGCCAGCCGACCAGGTTGCCGAACGAGGTGACGAAGACTCGCGATTGCGTCCCGTTCACGGCATCGCCGAACACCGGCGCGGTAGGGGAAAGGTCCAGCACGACCCTGTCGACCGTCATGCCGAAGACCGAGAGCGAGCTGCGAAAGGTCGCCCAGGTCGAAGTGCCGTCGCCGGAGAGGTTCCCGCTCTCGACGACGAGATCCGGGAAGTACTCACCCGTGCTCCGGTTCGAGAACATGCTCGGAGCGAGCGGGTGCGGCTGGTCGGTGGCGGCGTCCTCGAGGATCGGCAACCCGGCGCCCGTCGTGTTCGCGCCGGTCGTGTCGGACACGCCGCGGGTGCCGCGCACGCGGCAGTTGATCGCGGTGTTGTCACCGGTGTTGACGATGACGGTTCCACCGCCGTCCCAGTCGATGGGACGTGCCTGCCGGTCCGAAGGCCCGGTCAGCTGCACGGTCATCACCACGTGGAAGGGGAGGCTCGAACTCGAGGTTGCCGGTGCGACGCTGATGGTCTCGATGCCGTGAACGCCGAGCGAGGCCGCGGACAGAGCCGGGACCTGCGTCGGTGGTCCCAGGAAGGTCGGAGTGTCGACCGATCCGGTCAGGGGGCCCTGCGCCAAGGGACCGAGCAACAGGGACTGGAAGACGAGCAGCGAGAGGATCCGTTTCATTGCGTTCTCCTGCGCGCTCGGAGATCGCGACGCAGCCAAGGGTTCCCCATCTTGCGCCGCGCCGCCCGGAGAGCAATCGGTCCCTGCCCTATCGCGGAACGAGGCGGCACGGAGCGATTCGCAGGGATCCCCGGTTCGTCGTGCGCGGATCCGTCGCAGCGGATACTCCGCATCAACCCGTCCAGCACGGCCGCGACCGGACCGGGCGGGCTCCAGCGCCGATTTCCGGTCCGGCATCGCACGCGGCGCGCGATCGGACGTGCGGCGAGCGTGCGAGGTGCCGGAGGCTCGTCCTCGCGCGAAGCAGGCGGCGACACAGCTATGCTGCGCGCCCGCTCTGGACCATGGCCGACTCCGCTTCGCGACCCGGCGATCCCGACCCACCGTCCGATCCGACGATCCTCGACGTCCGCCGGATGATCGAAGAGATCCTGCAGATCGCGAGCGCCGAGGCGAAGCGGCAGCTCCGCACGCCGATGGGCGCCAAGGAGCGCGCCTCCGATCTCGCGCAATCGGTGGTGCGCGCGATGCTGGAGAAGGACGGCAAGCTCGAGTTCCGCGGTGACGCGGCGCTCCGCGGCCTGATCAAGACGATGGTGGTCGCGCGGCTCGCGCAGAAGCGACGTCATCAACTCGCGCAGAAGCGCGACGACCGCCGCAATGCGGCGACTCCGTCCGAACTCGGCGATGCTGCACCTCTCGCCGAGGGCGCCAGTCCGGCGAGCATCGTGGTGTGGCGCGAGATGGTCGCGCGTGCGGACGGCGAGATCGCGAAGCTGAGCGAGCGGGAGCGACGGGTGATGGAACTCGGCACGGCCGGTCGCACGGCCGCGGAGATCGCGGCGGCGGAGGGGATCACCGAGGCGAGTGCCCAGAAGATCCTGTGGCGTGTGCGACAGGCCCTCGGTCAGAGGGTGTTTGGCTGGGAAGACGGCTGACGCGATCGACGTCGATCGCGTCGTGCCCACGCGGCGAACTGCACGCGATGGGCGAGGACGATTCGAAGATGGCTGCAAGCGATCGACCCCCGAATGCTCGCGCGATCCTCGGTGCCGCCGCCGTTCTCGCTGCGATCGGGACGGCCCTCTGGTTCCTCCTCGGGGATCGCGGAGGACCGGTGGCCGATCCCGCGCTTCGCATTTCCGAGGCTTCGGCAGCGCCCGAGGCAAGGAGCGCCGCACGAGTCGATCACGCGAGCGGTGTGCGCAGTGAGATCGCTGTTGCGCCCGATCTTCCAGCGACCGCATCGACGACCGGATCCCTGACCGTCCACGTGCGGCGTCGTGTCGATGGATCGGTGGTGACCGGTGCACGCGTGAGGTTGGTCGAACTCCCCGAAGCACTTCTCGAGGATGGCGAGGGAGTCCGACGCGATCTCGGTGTCGATGGCGACGTCCACTTCACCGACATCCCACCCGGTCAGTACGTGGTGAGGGTGAACTCGGAACTGGCAGGGGTGCGCGTGGTCGCCGGAGTCGCATGCGATACGACGATTCTGCTCGATCGATGGGGTGTCGTGCAGGGGCGCGTCGTCGATCGCGATGGAAGGCCGGTGGAGGGGGCCGAGATCCTGCTCATGGACCGAGAGCACGATGCACCGCAGGTCGTGGCCCACAGCGATCACGACGGTCGCTTCGGCCCTCTCCCCCAGGACGAGCCCACGCTGCTCGCGCATAAGCCGGGCTACGTGCTCGCGCTCCAAGGGGAGCACTTCAATCTCGATGGCGACGCAGACGAACGCGAGTTCGTGCTCGACCGCGCCGAAGCGGATCTCGACGTGAGCGCGGTCGACGAGATCGGGCGGGCGGTGGGCGGCGCGGAGTGCATCGTGATCGATCTCGATGCGCCGTCGCCGGCCGAGGCTTCGTGGTCGACGGATCGGAAACGTCGTGTCGTCGCCGGCGCCGACGGACACGCGCATTTCGAGGGACTGCGCAAGGGCAAGGCGAAGGTCTACGCGCGTGCGGAGGGCATGGCGCCTTCGAATGCGGTGGTCGATCTGGACGGGACCGGCGCATGCCGTGTCGTGCTGCACCGCAGTGCGACGCTGACCGGCACGGCGCGCTACGCCGACGGCACGGCGCTCGCCGGTGCGCGCATCCGTGTGTCCATGCCCGTGCCCTGGCCGAGCGCGCGGACCACCGCGGACATCGAGGGTCGGTTCCAGGTCGGAGGGTTGCCGCAGTGGAACCCGGCACCCGAAGGGAGCGAGGGCCATGCACGATTGACCACGCACGACGGTGCCAGCGCGCGGCGATCGCTCGACTTCGGCGACCTCGATCATCTGGAGTGGAACGTGGTGCTCGACCGGCCGGGCCGGCTGCGTGGCCGGGTGGTCGACGAGTTCGAGCACGGTCTCCGCAATCTGCAGGTCTCGTGTCACTGGGCGTCCAAGGCTTCGCTGCCCGTGTTCGCGTGGACCGAGGAAGGCGGCAGCTTCGAGGTCGCTGTCGATCGCGGTGCGCGCCTCGAGATCCGCGTCAGGGATTCACACACCAGTTGGGCCGAGGACCTGGCTTCGCTCTCCGACCAACCGGTCGACGGCGCCCCGCTGCACATCGTCGTGCCCTCCTCGAAGCGCGCCTCGGCCTACGTGACCGCGAAACTGATCCGACCGCGGGGCTTCGAGAATGCGATCCTGCACGTGGTCACCTGGCCGGCGCCGCGCGGTGAGCAGGACCGGCCACTCGACCTCTGCGGTGTCGGAACCGACGGCCGCCTGCTGGTCGGTCCGCTCCGGCCGGGATCGCTGTCGATCGAGACCTTCGGTCTGGACTCGCTCTTTCCCAGCCGGCAGATCGCGACGACCAGCGTGCAGTCCGACCAGACCGTCGACCTGGGCGAGATCCGGCTCGCGACTCCGGCGGTGCTGACCCTGCTCCCCGCGCTCGAGGGTGCGACCGAAGCACCGGCATTCACCGCTCGCCTGCTCGATCCCGGGAGCAAGGACGAGATCCTGTCGATCGCCTACGCGAAGGGCCGCACCGCCTGTGATCGAGCGGTCGAACCGGGCACCTATCTCCTGAGCGTCGACGCCGGGACGGATCATCAGGCAGTCGAGATGCGTTGCGAGGTGTTCGACGGCATCGACAACCGGATCGATGTGGTGTTGAAGCGGCCCGATCCGGTGAAGCGCTGAGGGAGTCAGGACAGTTCGACTCTCGCTGCTGGGCACGAAGCTGCGGCACGGTGGCCCTGGCCAGGAGCGTGACCGCTACAGGGGGCGGTCATGGAGCTCTGCTTCGGCAGGGCGTCTCCGGAGGGCCGGATTCGGACTGCAGCCCGGGATTTCGCGGGACGGCGAGACGGCCACGGCACTCGCTTCCTCGAAGCGCGATTCCAACCGCGCTCCGCACCGTGGTGATCTCCACGGTGGAAAGGTCCCTGCGATGACACGACACCGCCCTCATCCCACTTCGCAAGACAGTTCCCGCGCCTGGCAGCGTTCTCCGTGGCTGCGCCGGACGCATGCAGCATGCCTCTTGGCCGCCCTGGCGACGACCATGGTCGATCGAAGCGCCGCGCAGACACTCGCCTGGCAGCAGCGGATCAGCAGTGTCGCGCCGGCGGGAGAACAGAGCGCCGGAATGGCGGCCTTCGAGGAGGGTGGATCGACGAGTGTGTACGGCTGTGGCTGGGCCACCGGCGACATCGGGGGTGCGCAGCGCGCCGATGGGGGTGGTCGCGCCTTCCTCATCAAGTCCGACGCCCAGGGCCGATGGCTCTGGGCGACGCAGTTCGCCGGCAATGGTCGCGCGGTGGCGATCGCCGTGAACGCGCAAGGCGTCTGGGTCGCCGGCGTCGCCGCGAGCCCGATGCTCGGTCATCCGATCCTCGGCGGGGGAACCGACGTCTTCCTCGCCCGCTTCGATGCGAGCAGCGGGGCCCTCCTCGCGGTGGAGATCTTCGGAACGCCGCAGAGCGAGGAGGTCAGCGACGTTGCCGTCGACGCGTCGGGCCTGACCGTCGTGGGTCAGACCAACGGCGATCTCACCGACGATCCGGCACCCGCGGGAGCGAGTTCCCCCGACGGATTCGTGCGCCGCTACGAGTTCGACTCCGGGAATGCTCTCGGCCTACGCCATTCGTGGACCTGGCAGATCAACGGCGCGTCGACCGACGTCGCCCACGCCGTGGCATCCGGATCGGTGGGCGGCGTCGATCAGGTCTACGTCGCTTACGAGGGCTATGTGGTGGAGTCCGGCCAGACGCGTGTGCGAGCCTTCGTCGCGCGACTTCCGGTCGCTGCGCCGGGTGGCGGCGGACCGCCCGCGGCCACGGTGCGGCAATTGCCGTCGATCTCGTTGGGCACGATTCCGTGGTCGATCGTCGCGGACGGTCCCTCGGTCTATGTCTCCGGTCAGGCGCTCTCCAGCGGCTTCCTGATGAAGATCGCGTCCGACACGCTCGCGGATGTATGGACCAGCGGCGGGCCATACCGGGTCTTCAGCAGCCTGAACAACGCCAATGGAAGGACCTTGGTCCAGGTCCTGGGTGGCAGTGTCGTGGTCGCGGGCAGCCGTCTGGTGACCGGCGGTTCCGACGTGACCGTGTTGCGCTGTGATTCCGCGACCGGCACCACTCTCGCGACCCGGTCGATGAGCGACGCGGCCACCAACTACCCCTACGGAATGGCCGCGACCAATGCAGGCATCTTCGTCCTGGGCTACGGATATGGGAGCTTCGTGGGCCCCGTCGATCCGACACCGGGCCAGAACTCCGACGTGTTCGCGCTCCGCTTCGATCCGGCTTGGATCGCGAATGGCACGGTCCTCTACGAGTTCGGGACCATGCAGGAACGCTACGACCAGGCCGCGGCGGTCGATGCCCGCGGCAATGCGTACGTCGCCGGCTACACGAGTGGCACCCTGCCCGGTCAGACCACGTCGGGGAGTGATGACGCGTACGTCGCGCAGGTCGACTCGGCGGGTCAGGTCGTGCAGATCCTCCAGTTCGGATACAGCGGGCAGGACTCGGCCACGGCGATCGCGGTGGACGACTCCGGCATCTTCGTCGCCGGCTCGGCCGGTGAGCCGCTTGCAGGCACGCAGCCGATCGCCGAACTCGGCACGATGCCCCCGTCGACTCGCACCTGCTTCCTTCGCAGGCTGTCGCTCGCGGGGCAGATCGTGTGGACTCGCTCGCTCGGCGTTGCCATCAGCGTGAGGTCGATCGCACTCGTCGGCAGCGAGGTCTACCTGTTCGGGGACACGCCATACACGTTCCCTGGACAGCTGCGCCATGCGGCGGGCACAGGCGAGGAGCCCTATGTGATGCGTCTCGGCACCGACGGTACCTTCGCGTGGGTCCGGCAGATGGGTACGGGCGAGGTCATGCCGATCAATGGCGGTTGCGCCGACGAGAGCGGTGTCTACTTCGTCGGCAACCTGTGGTCGACCGCGTGGCCCGGCGAGGTGCATTCGCCGTATTCCAATGCGGACGGCTACCTCGTCAAGCTCGCACGGACCGACGGGAGTCCCTTGTGGTACGAGCAGTCCGCCAAGCCGGTCGTGGACTACGCGAGTGCAGTCGCAGTGCATGCGGGCGCCGTCTACGTCGGAGGTGTGGGATCCGCGCACGAGTTCGATCCGTCGATCTCGAGCTCGGCCTTCATGCCCTTCGTCCGGCGCTATGAAGCGGGCTCCGGCGCCCTCCTCTGGACCAGGGTCGTGCAGTGCGAACCAGCGGCAGGTATCGGGGTCGCGGCAATCGAGGCGGATGCCGACGGTGTCTTCCTCGGTGGAGCCATCCGAGGGCAGTTCCCGGGCTTCACCAATGCCGGTGTCTTCGACTCGTACGTCTGCCGCCTGAGTGCGACAGGCCTCCCCTCGTGGCTCTTGCAGTTCGGAGGAACGGGTAGCGACACTCTGACCGGCCTCGCGACGAGCGGAACGGACATCTACGCGGTCGGCTACGTCGACAACCTGGGGCGTGGCGACGCGGTCGTCACCAAGATCAGCCTGGACCAGCCACCGGTGGCGAACGCAGGACCCGATCGCTCGCTGCACGTGGGTGTGCCGGTGATCCTCGACGGCAGCGCCTCCTACGACCTCAACACCCCCAGTGCGGAGCTGGTGTACGCGTGGACCTTCGTTTCGCGTCCCTTCGGAAGTGGTGCCACGCTGCTGGCCGCGGACCAGCCCCAGGCGGGGTTCATCCCGGACCTGCCCGGGGAGTACGTGATCGAGCTGTCGGTGTACGACGGCATCGGTCAGCACAGCTCGGACCTCGTCGTGGTGTCGTCGATGAACCTCGCTCCGACGGCGGCCGTGCAGGCGCGCGGTCTGGTCTACGTGGGTGCGACGACGCTCCTGAACGGTGCCACGAGCTTCGATCCGGATGGCGATCCCCTGAGCTGGCACTGGCGCCTGGTCTCGGCGCCTGCGGGCAGCACCGCGTCGCTCCTCGGCTCGAGCAGCTCGCTCGCGAGCTTCACCCCGGATACCACCGGTCAATACGTGATCGGCCTGACCGTGTCGGATGCATGGGCGACTTCCGCCGAGGTCACCCACGACCTGATGGTGGTGACGGCCGGCCAGTACGCGGTCCAGCAGATCGACGCGGTGCTGCAAGTGGTCGAGGGTCTGGCGCCGTCGCAATGGGAAGGTGGAGTCGTGCGCACGCAGGTGCTCAACCTGCTGGCGAACGCGGCCAAGCACGCCGACAGCAACGCGGTGAACGCGGCGCGGGTCGAACTCGGTCTCGTGATGGCGCGGACCGACGGCTTCCCGCTGCGTGGTGCCCTGGACACGCGCAAGGGTGACGACCTCGATCTGATCGTCGACGAGGCCGCGCAGCGGGCGGTCTACGCGCAGCTCCTCGATGCGCTGCAGGCGCTCGGCGGGTGACCGTCAGCGGCGGTCGCGCGGCACCGCAAGGTGCCGCGCGGCCCGCACTCCGACGCCGTCGAGTCGCTGGTCGAGCAGGGACAGGAAGCGGTAGTCGATGTGGCAGTCGGCAGGGAACGTCTCGAAGGATCCGCCGCGTGCGATCGCGATCTGGTCGACGCTCGAGTCGACACGTTCGCTGGTCCACTCCCAGACGTTGCCCAGCATGTCGTGCAGGCCGAATCCATTGGGGGCGAGGGAGCCGATCGCGGCTGTCGCAGCATGACCGTCGTCGATCCGCGGCACTTGCTCTCCTCGGTCGGCGGACTCGGGGAACCTCGCATTCGCGAAGCTCGCCAGTCGCTCCGGACTCGGATGCTCCGTCGGATCGGTGCCGCCGAGTGCGGCCGAACGCCACTCCGCGGCGTTGGGGAGGACACTGCCGACGCGTTCGAGGTGACGGCTCGCGTCGAGCCACGACACCCTCTCGACCGGATGCATCGGGCCGAAGGTCTCGCCTCGGACTTCGGCGCCGATCCGATAGCGGCTCGGGTCGTCGACGGCTGCGATGCGAGCCCATTGCGCCCGCGTGATCTCGTGCTTGCCGATCAGGAAGGGTCCGCCGATCGCGTCGCGAGGCGACGCGGGGAGCAGCACCAGGATCATTCCGTGTTCAGGGCGCAGCTCGAGGGTCCCGTCGGCCTTCCGATGCGGTTGCTCCCCGTCCGGGGCTGCGGACGCGAGATCGTGGAACTCACAGAGCCCGCTCCGCGGATCGGTCCCCAGTGGTACGAGCCCGATCTGGGGCGACAGCTCGAATCCTCGGAAACGGGGGTCGACCGCGAGCGCTGCAGCGGCTGCGGACCACGCGGGGCGATCCGCTCCCGCCGCACGATCGGCGGCGGCGCGGTACCAGCGCAGACGCTCCTGCGCCATCGGAACGACGTGCGTGACCAGTTCGTCGAGCTCCTTCGAGAAGCTCGCAGCGAGTTCGGCCTCACCGGGATCGTCGATCGCTCGTGGTTGCGGTCGTCGTCGCTGCGCGAGCGCAAGGCCGTCCACGATCGCGCGCTGCACGATCTCCTCCTGCTCCGGCCACAGGAACGAAACCTCCTCGAGGCGCGCGCGGATCGACGCGAGTTCGATCCGGTCGCTCGGCTCGACGCGTTCGTGAGCGGGGAGCGATCCCGGACCGGGATCACCGGGCAGGGCGAGTACGGCCAGAGTCAGGAGCGGACCCGTTCGGAGTGCGATCCGAAGACACTCCCAGGCCCTCGTCACCGTGCCGCGCGGCCGCGACCACAGCGGGGGGCGACCCGAGGCGATGCGACGCAGATCGTCCGCCAGGGCTTCCGCGCTCGGGTGGCGTGCCGCCGGGTCCTTGAGGAGCGCACGCTGCAGCGAGGTGACGAGATGTCGCGGCAACCACGGTACGGAATCGCGCGGATCGGTCGGTGCGTCGTGGAGGATCCTGTGGAAGACCGCGGCCGGCGAAGCGGCTGCGAAGGGTGGCCGCAGAGTCAGACAGGCGTGGAGGGTCGCGGCCAGTCCGTGGATGTCGGTCGCCGGGCCGATCGGTCCGAGACCGTGATCGAGCTGCTCGGGGGCGAGCATGGCCGGTGTGCCCACGACCTGACCGGTGCGTGTCAATCGCTGGATACCGTCGTCCTCGATCCGCACCAGTCCGAGGTCGAGGAGGTGCGCGGAGCCGTCCTTCGCGATGAGCACGTTCGCCGGTGTCACGTCGCGGTGCACGAGGTTGGCCGCGTGCAGTACGTGCAGGGCATCCGCGAGGTCTGCGAATGCGCGGCACAGGCCGGCGACACCGCCGCCCACGACGTCGACCGGTCCGGGCCGGCCGCTGTCCGACCGCGCACGGATCGCGGCGGCCAAGGTGATGCCGTCGACGAAGGTGGTGCACAGGTACGGCGTTCCATCGATCTGGCCGGCGTCGACCAGCGCGGGCAAAGCCGGATGCGCGATGGAGCCCTGGATCCTCACCTCGCGTTCGAAGCGGAATCGCAGGTCGAGATCGCCGGCGAAGGAGTCGTTGCGCAGCAACTTGAGCGCGACGCGACGTCCGTCGCGTGTGTCGACCGCCTCGAACACGAGGGACATGCCGGTGCCGAGCAGCCGCAGGAGTCGGTACGGCCCGAGCCGGTCTCCGACGCCCAGGGTCACGCGGCTCATTCGTGCGACTCCGGCAGCGCGCGCATCGGACGGACGCCGATCATCGGACTGCGGCGATCGGGGAGGTCGTCGTACCGCAATCCGATGCGGCAGTTCTCAGGTCGATGCGCGTAGGTTCCGCCGCGATAGGTTCGGTGTCTGCTCTCCGGGTCGCGCAAGCCGTCGATCGGGCGCGGGCCGTTGTCAGGACCATATGCTCCCCAGGCATCACGACACCACTCGGCGACATTGCCGAGCAGGTCGTGGAATCCGAGGTGGTCGGCTTCGAAGGAACCGACCGGCGCCGTGAACTCGAACCCGTCGCCGTCGTCGACGGGTTCGCTGCTCGAGGCATCCTGCCGTGGGGCTCGAGGCGCGCAGAGGTTCTCGTGGGTCCGCAGGGTGGTGGGATCGCCGCGTCGCGTGGGAACCGGGTCGGCTCCGCATCGTGCCACGCACTCCCATTGAGCTTCGGTGGGCAGGTCCATCCCACCGCGCGCGAGGATCCGGCGTGCCTCGAACCAGGAGGCCTGTTCGACCGGGTGTCGGTCCGTGATCGCGGGATCGGATCCGTAACGGACACCGGGTCGGAAGTAGGACGGCGTCGATTGTCCGCTCAGTCTCGACCACTGTCCGTTCGTGAGCTCGAACTTCGAGAGCAGGAAGGGTGCGAGCGTCAAGGTCTCGGGCGTGGCGAAGTCGGCGGCGACAGGGTCGTAGTTCGGGGCGCTTGGATCGGACCTCTGTTCGCCCAAGGTGGTCGTGAGGCCGGGAACCAGCACGAAGACGATCCCGTGCCGATCATCGAGCACCAATCGACCCTCTGCATCGCGAGAGGGAGAAGGACGTCCAGGAACTGCCGAGGCGAGGTCGTGGAACTCCTCGAGCCCGCTCCGCGGGTCCGGACCGATCGGTTCGAGTCCGACCAGGGGGCGAAGATGGAATCCCGTGAACCGGGCATCGCGGCCGATCCGGGCCGCGGCGGATGTCCAATCTGCAGAGTGGTCACTCGCGGTCCTCGACTCGATGCTCCGTGCGATCGCGAGTCGATGCTCCATGTCGGTGTAGACACCCTGCACGGGGTCGAAGAACCGCGAGATGGCCTCGTACTCGGTCTGCAGTCTCCCGCGCTCCAGAGTGACCGTGCCACCGATCGCGCGCAGCAGGGCTTCGCGTCGGGCCTGCAGAGGAATCGCGTGTCGTTCCAGCCATTCCTCGATGCGCCGACGGTTCTCGGGCCATGCCGGCCAGATCCCGTCCGCCTCGCGCGTGGCCACTTCGATCCAGCGCGTCGTCGAGAGGAGGCGAGACAGCTCGTTGTCGCCGCCCGGTGTCGTCGTCCCGATCCTGCTCGTCGCCGCGCACAGCAGTGCCACGCATGCGATCCAGAGTGTGGTGCGCCGATGTCTGCGGCGTCGATGCAATCGGGAGGCGTGCGTGGGAGTGCCGGACAGCGCGCGTTCGAGATCCTCCGCGAACGCGATCGCACTCGGACAGCGTCGATCCGGATCGCGATCGAGTGCCCATCGGATCACCGTACCGACCTGGGGCACGCTCCAGGCCAGGTGATCGACCGTGTCCGGCAGCGGAGCCGACAGGATCTCGAGCAGGAGTGAGTCGCGGTCGACGGCGCAG
Source organism: Planctomycetota bacterium (assembly GCA_046349595.1). GTDB lineage: Bacteria > Planctomycetota > UBA1135 > UBA1135 > UBA2386 > JACRLW01. Next base: position 227,271 of record JAXMCA010000003.1, on the reverse strand, counting down.
AACGGGAGACGAAGGGCGATGCACTCGAACAGTGCGACTCCGAGCGCCCAGACGTCGTTGGGAATCGCGGCCTTCGGCGACGGATCGGACAGTCGCTCGGGTGCCGCGTACGCAGGAGTGCCCGAGTTGCAGAGAGCGCTGCCGAGGCGTGTCGCGCACCCGAGATCCACCACGTGTGCCCGTCCGTCGACTCCCACCAGGATGTTGCCGGGCTTCAGGTCGCCGTGGACCCATCCGGCGTCGTGCAGACCCCCGACCACGCGTGCCGCCCGCGCGATGCATCCCACGATCTCCCGCACTTCGCTGTTGTCCGGCTCGATTCCGAGCGGCCGTTCGGCGCGGCGTTGGGCGATCCACTCGGACATCGGGGTCCCGGGTACGAACTCGCGCACGAGATAGCGCGAACCACCCAGGCAGCCGGACTCGAGGATGCGCGGCACACCCGGCACATCGATGCACAGACCTGCATCACGCTCCCGTTCGATCGCTTCCGGCCAACCCGATGAGGAGGATCCATCGCTGGCGCCGGTCTTGAGGACCACCGGTGTGTCGATCCGCTCGTCGACCGCGAGCCAGACTTCGACCTGACCACCGCCGAGGCGGCGCACCGTGCGGATTGGACCGATGCTCCGCTGCACGGATTCGATCGACGTTGCCGTCAGGGTCTGATCGAGAGCTTCGGTCAGCTCAGGTCGCGTCCGAGCCAGTGCGCGGAGGTAGCGCGCGCGGAGTTCGGGTGTGGCGTCGGCGAGGCGTTCGGCGCGGACGCGGATCCACTCGCGTGCGTCTTCGGGGATCTCGTCACGACGATCTGCGGGGAACCGGGTTGGCAGATCGTCCACGGCGTCACCTCGGTTCGCGTTCCGACCGACGCATTGCGGCCGCGAGTCGGCTCCGTGCGCGGAACAGGACATTGCGTGTCGCGGACAGGGTCAGCCCCAGATGCGCGGCGACTTCCTCCTGTCCCAGGCCGAGCACGTGGCGCAGCACGAGGGCTTCGGCATCGCGGGTCGGCAGGCGCTCGAGGTGGAACGCGAGCAGTTGCTGGCGCTCCCGCTCCATCGCGACGTCGGGCGGTGAGGCTCCCCGGTGGGTCGCGAGGCGATCGAGGTCGTCGATCGGCTCGATGCTCCCGGCGTTGCGGCGGGCTGATCGAGCTGCGCGCGCCTTCTCGCAGATCTTGTGATCCACCACCGTGTCGACCAGCGAAGCGAGCGCCGCATCGCCGAGGAACTCGAATCGTCCGCGGAGCTCCAGGAGATGCCGACAGGCCGACTGCGCAATGTCTGCGCTCGTCGCCATGCTGCGAACCCGGCGCCCGAGTCGCAATCGAGCGAAGGTGCGCATCCTGGGGATCATCCGCAGGATGGCGTCGGTGAACGGATCCACCGGGTCCGGAGATCCTTCGGGAGTGGGCGATACCGAGCGCATTCGGCACCGAGAGGGGGAGCGGTCGGAGTCTATCGGGCCCGACGGATGATTCGACCGGCTCGCTTCGGTGTCGGAGGCCGATCGCAGATGCGATCCGGCTGTCGCAACTGGGTGGGGGAGCGTGATCGTGGCAGTCATCGGACGGTCCGCGGAAGCCTCACGGTCGGCAGGGTCGGCGCCGTGTGACAAAGTGCTCGATGCACCGTCGCGTCCCGCGAATTCCGACGCCCTGGAGCTTCCGTGTGCTTCGGACCGAGCGCGATGCGTCGGTCGACCGGCATTCGCGGTGAGACCGCGATCCCGGGATCCTCCCGCGCGGCCCGCAGCCTAGGATTCGCTTCCCATGCGCCGGCCCGTTCGCACAAAGAGTCCGATCGCGGGGCTGTTCCCGCTGCTTCTCGCCGGGGCCTGCTCGACGATCCCGGCGCAGTATCCGCCTTCGCCGACCTTCGCACCGCGCAGTTCGAACGCGGTGACCGGCAGTGCGCTGTTGCCGAGCCTGCGCGGGCTCACACTCGCACAGCGCGAGGATCTGCTCGTGCACGAGCTGATGGGGGGGAACGTGCCGGACTTCCTGCGCCACCTCGTCCCGGTGACGACCAGCGCGACGATCAACGGCCGGTTGCGCACCGCGACCTTCTTCGTCGCGCCCGACTACCTCGGCATCGGCAGCGACGCCGACTGGTTCCGCATGCCGATGACGCCGACGCTCGCCCAGGCGGTGGCCGACAGCGTCGACTGCGTGCTGCCGACGCGCCGCATGGTCGACGCGATCTGGGCGCAATCCGCGGTGAAGCTCGCGCCCTTCCCGTACAGCCCGTCGACCTACGACATCCTCTCGGTCGACCTGTTCTACCAGCACCATCTGCAGATCGAGTCGCAGCGCGGTGCGCGTCCGCAGGACCTGCTGGTCGCCGGCATCAAGAAGGACGTGGTCGCCTCCGCGCTGATCGCGTCGTGGCCCGACCGCGTCGTGATCTACGGCTGGCACTACCAGAACGGCACACCGATCCAGCCGCTGTCGAAGGTGCACACCTTCGGGCACGTCGACTACAGCCACGGCATCCGCCTCGTCGCGCGGCGCATGGAGGTCGACGGCGTGCGCACCACGGTCGACGCCGTGCTCGCCGATCCGCAGTTGCACGTGCTGCTCAGCGACGAAGGGCCTTTCGCGAGCTGGCGCTATCCCGCGATCGCAGCACCGAGCTTCCCCCTGCACGACACCTTCCCGGGCACGCCGCAGATCGGTGCCTGGCGCACGAAGTTCACCACGCCGATCGCCGTGCCCACCTTGCCTGCGCCGCCGAGCGGCGACGCGACCGCGCTGCGCATCATGGATCCGTCGGGCGGCACCGACTCGCTGCGCATCGATCCGGGCCTCTGTGCCGACGTCGCCGTGCAGGCCGATCTGCTGTGCGAGTACCGCCCGCAGCTCGCGCCGAACGGTTTCGAACGCATCGGCCTCTTCGTGCGCGACAACGCCTCGGGCGCCTTCGACGGCACGCAGTCCCAGCAGGGCGCCTGCTACGCGCTGACCTGGGATTCCCACGATGGCCGCGTGCAGTGTCTGCGCGTGCAGGGTGGCGTGCTCACCGATCTGCTTCCTGCGCCGCACCACGTCATCGGCACCGCGTGGCGACGCTTCCGCATCGAAGCCAGGGGCGCACAGCTCACCTTCACGCTGGACGGCGCAACGCTGCTCACCACGACCGACACGACCTGGTCACGCGGAGCCTTCGGCATCGGCTTCCACGAGTACTTCGCCACCAACACCAACATGCACGGCACGCGCGTCGACACCTTCCACGCCGACGTGCCCGGCGCCTTCTGCTTCGAGCTCCGCCCGGGCCTTCCCTTCGGCGACCTCGAGCTGCGCCGCACGCGCGGTGTCCCCGGCGACGTCTACTTCACCGCGTTGACCGTCGTGCCCGGCGCCTTCCCCAGCGGCTGGTTCTTCGGCCTCGATCCCTCGCTCGGCGAGCTCGGCGGCCTGTTCGCATCGGGCCATCCCGCCTTCCTCGGCCGTCTCGACGACCGCGGCGCGAACTCCTTCACCGTCTCCGGTCTTCCCCTCGGCATCCCGCTCCAGGGCGTGAGCCTCGACTTCGACCCGAGCGGGCGCGTGATCACACAGTCACTGCCGGTCGCGGTCGTCATCCGATAGGTCCGGGTGCATCCGGCCGCGAGTCCGCCGAAGGTCCCGGCACTACGCGCGCTTGATGCCTTGACATGCAAAGTGCATGCAGACATGTTGGGGGCATGGCAAGGATGATCCAGATCCGGAATGTCCCGGACGCGGTGCACAGGAAGCTCAAGGTGAGAGCGGCTCAGGCGGGCATGTCGCTCTCGGAGTTGCTTCTCGCGGAGATCACGCACTTCGCATCGACACCCACACCGTCGGAGATCCGGGAGCGTCTGCGTACGCGCAAGGCCGTCAAGTTGGCCGAATCGGCGGCGGCCACCGTTCGCAAGGAACGCGATTCGGCATGATCGTGGTCGATGCATCGGCGATGGTCGAGTTGCTGTTCGACACCGAACTCGGTCGACGTGTGGATGAACGCATCCTCGGAGTCGAGCCCCTTCATGCACCGCATCTCCTCGATATCGAGGTGTTGCAGGTCCTGCGGCGTCTTGCGAGGGCAGGTCAGGTGTCCGCGACCCGACTCCGAGAGGCGATCGAGGATCTCGCCTTGTTTCCGATCACGAGGCATGGCCATTCGAGTCTGCTCGAGCGCGTGTTCGAACTCCGCGGCAACCTCACTGCCTATGACGCAGCCTACGTGGCTTTGGCCGAGGCCCTGGATGCCACCCTGGTCACCTGCGACAAGGCTCTGGCGAAATCGCCGGGCAAACGAGCGACGGTCGAGGTGATTGCGTAGTCGGCGTTCGTGCGTCGCCGCCCGATCGACATCGGATGCTGGCAGTGATCGACCGTGTGACCTCGGCGTGTTCCGCAGGGTGAACTCGCTCGCAGGGAGGAACCCGGATCAGGCGGAGCTTCGCGGAGGGGCATCGGCGCTGGCCGCGAGCTTCTCCTCCAGTTCCTGCCAGCGCGCGTACAGCGTCTCGATCTCCGCAGGGAGCTGCGTGCGACGGCGCGTGAGAGCGTCGAAGTCGTCCTTCTTCGCGGCGGTGTAGAGCGCGGGGTCGCCGAGCTTCGCGTCAACGGTGGCGAGCTCCGCCTCCGCGGTCTCGATGCGCGTGGGCAGCTCCTCGAGTTCGCGCTTCTCCTTCGACGAGAGCTTGCGCGCTGCGCTGCTCGCGGTGGGGGTCGACGGCTTCGTCGCGCGCGCGCGTGCTTCACGCTCGGCGGCGTCGCGTTCCCTGCGCTCGCGATCGAGCTTGTCGAGCAGCAGGCTGAGGTCGCCCTCGTGCACGCGGGTGTGGCCGTGGCCGTCGAAGTGCACGATGCGGGTGGCGATGCGGTCGAGGAACCAGCGGTCGTGGCTGACCACGATCACCGCGCCGGCGAAGGCGCACAGCGCTTCCTCGAGCGCCTGCAAGGACATCAGGTCGAGGTCGTTGGTCGGTTCGTCGAGCAGGATCACGTTGCCGCCCTGCATCAGCAGTTTGGCGAGCAGCACGCGGTTGCGTTCACCGCCCGACAGGGTGCCGACCACGGCGTGCTTCTGTGCACCGGGGAACAGGAACTGGTCGAGGAAGCTCTCGATGCGCAGCGGGCGGCCGTCGATCACCACCCAGTCGTTGCCGCGGCCGACCTCGGTGAGCACCGTGTTCTTCGGGTCGAGATCGGTGCGCCCCTGGTCGATGCGCGCGACCTTCACCGTGGGGCCGATCACGACCTCGCCGGCATCGGCTTGCAGCACGCCGGCGATCAGGTTGAGCAGGGTGGTCTTGCCCGCGCCGTTGGGACCGACGATGCCGACGCGCGTGCCGGGTCCGATCTCGAGGTCGAGGCCGTCGAGCACGCGGCGTCCGCCGAAGGACTTCGACACGCGCCGCATCTGCACGACCTTGTCGCCGAGGCGCGGGCCGTCGGGGATGCGGAAGGCGAGCTCGGCGGCGTCCTTCTCCGGCGCGGAGTCGACCAGCGACTCGTAGATGCGGATGCGCGCCTTGGCCTTGGTGGTGCGCGCCGGCGGGCCGCGCCGCATCCACTCGGTCTCGCGTCGCAGCAGGTTGAGGCGCGTGCTCTCGCTCTTCGCCTCCTGCTCCAGGCGTTCCGCGCGCTGCTCCAGATAGTCGGCGTAGCCGCCGTCGTAGGAGAACAGCTTCCCGCCGTCGATCTCGACGATGCGGTCGACGAGACGGTCGAGGAAGTATCGGTCGTGGGTGACCAGCACGAAGGGCGTGCCGGCCTCGCGCAGGTGGTCCTCGAGCCAGGCGATGACCTCGGCGTCGAGGTGGTTGGTCGGCTCGTCGAGCAGCAGCAGCTCGGGCTTGGTCAGCAGCATGCGCGCGAGCGCGACGCGACGGCGCTCGCCGCCCGACATCGTGCCGCAGCGTGCGTTCGGATCGGGAAGGCCCAGCGCGAGCAGCATGGCGTCGACCCGGTGATCCACGTCGTGACCGCCGAGTCGTTCGAGCTCCACCTCGAGGTCGTGCTGCCGCGCGAGCAGGCGCTCCATCGCCGTGGCGTCGAGCTCCGGATCGGCGAGCTTCAGGTGGAGCTGGTCGAGCGCACCGAGCACCTCGCCGCGTCCGACGAAGCCGGCGGTCACCTCGGCGTGCGCGGTGCGATCGGGATCGAGCGCGGGCTCCTGGGACAGATAGGCGAAGCGCAGGTCGCGGCGCAGGGTCCGCTGTCCGGCATCCGGCAACAGGTCACCGGCGAGGATGCGCAGCAGCGTCGACTTGCCGCAGCCGTTCGGACCGACGAGTCCGACGCGCTCGCCGTCGTTGACGACAAGCGACAGATCGCTGAGGAGTTGCCGGTCGCCGACGGCGAGATCGATGTGCTCGAGGGTGAGGAGGGCCAGAGACGGGAGCGTAGCGTCGAGGCCCTGGCGGCGTCGTGCGCGGCTTTCGGGATGCCGACTCCGGAACGGCGGGATCGTTGAAACCCTGAAGCGTCCGCGGGAAGAATCCCACCCGATCGCGCCGTCCGTCGCTCCGCGATCAGCCTTCCCATCGCGGCCTGGGCCGCAACCCATTCGGGTTGCCGCGTCGCCGCGGCGCGCCGACCAGAAAGGCCCAGGTCGCTTTGTTTGCTGGGGCCCTTCGGCCTCCGAATCGTCGCTTCGCGCGATGATTCTCCGGCCTCCGGACCCATGGATGCGAACCAGGACCTCGGTCTTCCCCCGCACGTGCCCCTGGTCCGGATGGCCTTCGCGCACTGGACCTCGCACATCGCCTTCGCCGCGGCGCGGCTCGGCATCGCCGATCACCTCGCCGACGGACCGCTCGACGCGGCGACGCTCGCGAAGAAGACGGCGACGCACGCCCCTTCGCTCGGCCGATTCCTGCGCACGCTGGCGTCGATGGGCGTGCTCACCGAGGACGAGTCGCACCGCTTCGCGCTCACGCCGATCGGACGCGCGCTGCGGACCGGCGCTCCCGGTGCGGCGCGCGCGACCATCCTCACCCTCGCCCATCCGAGCTGGATCGCAGGCTTCTCCGAGATGCTCCATTCGCTGGAGGCGGGCCGGAGCGCCTACGAGAAGACCTTCGGCATGAACATCTTCGAGTGGCTCGGCAAGCACCCCGACGAAGCCGCACTGTTCAGCGAGACGATGGTCGGCATCCACGGCATGGAGCCCGCGGCCGTCGCGGCGGCCTACGACTTCTCGAAGTGTGGGACGATCGTCGACGTCGGCGGTGCGTCGGGCCTGCTGCTCACGACCGTCCTGGGCAAGGCGCCGCGTGCGAAGGGCATCCTCTTCGACCTGCCGCACGTGGTGCGTGACGTGCACGCTGGTCTCGCCGCATCCGGCATGAAGGATCGCGTCACCGTCGAGGGGGGCAGCTTCTTCGAGCGCGTGCCGAAGGGCGGAGACGTCTACCTGCTGTCGCACGTCATCCACGACTGGCCCGAGTCGCAGTGCGTCGACATCCTCAGGTGCTGCCGCGAGGCGATGAACCCGGGCGGCCGCATCCTCCTCGTCGAGATGGTGCTCCCGCACGGCGACACACCGCACCCCGGCAAGATGCTCGACATGATGATGCTCGTCGGCCCGGGCGGGCAGGAGCGCACCGCGGAGGAATACGCCGCGCTCGCGAAGCTGGCGGGACTGAGGATGGAACGCATCGTGCCGACCGAGTCGGCCGTGGCGATCGTCGAGCTCGTGGCGGGTTGATCGGAGACGTTGCGGGCGCACCACCTCGTGGCCAGCATCAGGTCACGGCTCGCAGGTGACGGCGCATGTCCAGATAGGCGCTGCGGATCAGCGCTTCGAGCGCCGCGGCGTCGATCTCGACATCCGGTCGGAGCTTCACGTGGCGCATGAACTTGCCGCTTCCGTCCAGCAGTTGGCGCGGATCCGCGAGGTCGGCACCGAGGAAGAAGCCGACGTTCACATGCGCGCGGAAGGCATTCACGTAGGCGAAGGCCGCGTCGTCCACGCAGGCGGTGGGGTGGCCGTCGTGCAGGACTTCGCGCACGTCGTCTCCGCAGGCACGCATCGCCTTGAACCAGTGTCTGGCGATCCTGCCCAAGGGGCCCGGGCGTTGGTCGAACCAGGCTTCGACGGCTGGCGAGCGGGCTGCGGCGTCGGGGAAGCGCATCAGTCGGGGCATGTCGACGGTCTCGCGAGAGGACTCTCACCGAGGTCATCGCGGAGGGCGAAGCATAGGACGCCGCGGCTCGCATCGCGGCATGATGTGCGACCATGCCGTCGACATGTCCTCGCGTCTGGATCACCGTCCTCTGCGCACTGAGTCTCCTGATCACTCCGTGCCGTGCGCAGGACGCGGAGCCGAAGCTGGTGGTCCTCCTCGCAAAGCGCCTGCTCGACGTGGTGGATGGCCGCATGGTCTCACCCGCCCGCGTCCTGGTGGGTGGTGAGCGGATCCTCGCCGTCGGCGACTTCGAGGTGCCGGAGGGTGCGACCACGATCGATCTCGGCGATCGCACGCTGGTGCCGGGATTGATCGACTGCCACACGCACCTGAGCTACGACCTCGATGCGAAGTCCTTCGACCGCAAGGTCCGCGAGACGGCGGTCGATGCGGCCCTGCGCGGAGCGCGCAATGCGCGGCTCACCTTGCACGCGGGCTTCACCACGGTGCGCGACCTCGGCTCGACGGGCTTCGCCGACGTCGCGTTGATGCACGCCATCGACAATGGCCTCGTTCCGGGCCCGCGCATGTTCCCCGCGGCACACGCGCTGTCGATCACCGGCGGGCACGCCGATGTGACGGGACTCGCGCCGGGCATCCTGGAGGAGGGGCCGCACGAGGGTGTGTGCGACGGCGTCGACCAGTGCATCCAGGCGGTGCGCTACCAGATCAAGCACGGCGCCAAGGTGATCAAGATCTGCGCGACGGCCGGCGTGCTGTCCTTCGAGACCTCGGTCGGGGCGCAGCAGTTCAGCGACGAGGAGATCGCGGCGATCGTGCGCGAGGCGACGCGGCACGGCATGAAGGTGGCCGCGCACGCGCACGGCACCGAGGGCATCCTCGCGGCGGTGCGCGCCGGCGTCAGCTCGATCGAGCACGGCTCGATGCTCGACGACACGACCGTGGCCGAGATGAAGGTCCACGGGACCTGGTTGGTCCCGACCTCGTACCTCGCCGACGCGATCGACCTCGATGTCCTGCCCGACCTCCTACGACGCAAGGCGCGCATGGTGCTCCCGATGGCGCGTGCCAGCCTCGCGCGCGCGATCCGGGCGGGTGTTCCGATCGCCTTCGGCACCGACTCCGGCGTGATCCCTCACGGCATCAATGCGCGCGAGTTCGCCGTCTACGTGAAGTGCGGCATGACTCCGCTCGACGCGATCCGTACCGCGACGCTCAGTGCCGCGAAGCTGCTCGGCGTCGACGATCGCGGCGAGATCACGGTGGGCAAGCTCGCCGACCTCGTCGCGTGCAGCGGCAATCCGCTGGAGGACGTGACGGTGCTCGAGCACGTGGACTTCGTGATGAAGGGGGGGCAGGTGGTGACGGCGCCGTCGGTCGAGACCATGCACGCGAAGTAGTCCATCCGACCATGCGAAAGTACTCATCCGTCAGGCTGCTCGGCGTCGTCGCATCCCTCGGTTCGGTGATGCCGGGCCTCGCGCAGGAGCCCCTTCGGGAAGCGCCACCGCAGCTCTGGGTCTACTGCTCCTTCAACCTCTGGGTCGACGCGAACATCGACACGCTGGAGGGGGTGATGCGGCGCGCCGCCGCCGCCGGCTACACGCAGGTGCTGCTCGCCGATTCGAAGTTCGGCAAGCTCGGCGACATGGACGCGCGCTATTTCCGCAACGTCGAGCGCGTCAAGGCGACGGCGAAGCAGCTCGGGCTCGAGCTGGTGCCGGCCGTCTTCCCGCTCGGCTACAGCGAGTCGCTGCTGTGGCACGACCCGAACCTCGCGGAGGCTCTGCCGGTGCGCGATGCGGCCTTCGTCGTCCACGACGGCATCGCGCGACTCGTCGCCGATCCGGCGGTGCAGTTGAGGGGCGGTGATTTCGCCGACCTCGGTGCGTGGGACTGGCACGACGACAGCGTCACCGCGGACCACGGCACCGCGCACGTCGCGACCTTCGACGGCAACGCGCGCATCGTGCAGAAGCTGAAGGTTGCGCCGTACCGCCAGTACCACATCACGGTGCGCGTGAAGACGCGCGACTTCACCGGCGAGCCGCGGGTCGCCGTCCTCGACAAGGACGCCTCGTTGAACCACGCCGATCTCGGCGTGAAGGCCACGCAGGACTGGACGACCCACCACGTCGTGTTCGACTCGCTGGAGCATGACTCGGTCGCGATCTACCTCGGCGCGTGGGGCGGTGCCCACGGCGACCTGTGGTGGGACGACGCCACGATCGAGGAGGTCGGACCGCTCAACCTGGTCCGTCGCGACGGCGCTCCACTCGTGGTGCGCAGCGCGGAGCGTGAGCTGGTCGAGGGCCAGGACTTCGAGCCGCTCGTCGATCCACGCATGGGGACCGTGCCGTGGAGGGGCGGCTACGAGGTCTGGCACGAGCCACCGGTGATCCGCACGAAGCTGCCCGAGGGCACGCGCCTGCGCGTGAGCTGGTACAGCGCGATCACCGTCGGCGACGGGCAGGTGATGATCTGTCCGTCGGAGCCGAAGACCGTCGAATTGCTCCGCGACCAGGCGAAACGCGTGCATGCGGCCTTCGGTGCCAACCGCTACTTCATGTCGCACGACGAGATCCGCGTGCTCGACCAGGACGAGGCCTGCAGGAAGCGCGGACTCGACGCCGGCGCGATCCTCGCCGCCAATGCCCGCACCTGCATCGACATCCTGCGCGAGGTCGCTCCCGGCTGCGCGATCTACGTGTGGAGCGACATGTTCGACCCGAACCACAATGCGCACGCCGGCTACTACCTGGTGCGCGGCGACCTCGCCGGATCCTGGCAGGGACTCGACAAGAAGGTTGTCGTCGCCGCCTGGCACTTCGACGCGCGCGAACGCAGCCTGCGCTTCTTCCACGACCGCGGTCATCCGATCCTGATCGCGGGCTACTACGACCAAGATCCGACGCGCGTCCGCGACTGGCTCGCGGCGGCCGACGCGCACGGCGGTGCGGTTGCCGTGATGTACACGACCTGGCGCAACGACTACGCGCAGCTCGAGCGCTTTGCGGAGTTGGTGCGCGTCAAGCGGAACTGACGCTGCAGTCCGCGGAGGGGCGGGCCGCTATTGCCCGCCGAGGGTCGGCAGGTGAGCCGCGGCGAGACGACGGTTGATGTCGTCCAACCCGATCCGCTCCCAGGCTGAAATGGCGCGAGCCAGAGCGCCCGTGGCGTCGCGACAGGCCTGCTGCTGCGCAGCAGTCGGTGCCGCGTCGGCGGAGGCGAGCGACATCATCGCGCCGCTCGCGGCGGCGATGGCGCCCTGCAGTGTGTCCGTGCTGCCGCCGCCGGTGCCGCGTCGTGAACCACGGCCTGCGGGTGCTTCGCCGCGCAGAGCCGTCAGCCGCTGGTCGAGGTCCGCGAGCGCGCTTGCCAGGGAACCGTCGTCGGTCTTGAGTGCGGCAATCTGCGCGTGGACACGATTGGCGGTGGCGAGCGTGTCGTGCGCGGAGGCCACGGCGTCGTAGAGCTGCCGCGAGGTGGCGAAGACATCCGCGAGCGTGTCAGCCGGGGTGGTCACGCGGGGGTCCAGCGCCAGGGTCAGCGACTGCTCGAAGCGCTTGCCGTCGACCAGCAGCGCGACCGTGTAGACGCCGGGTGCGGCCAGGGGAGTCGCGATCGACGGCGCGGTGTCGTGCGCGATCGCGGAGATGGGCAGGCCGCCGCTGCCGTCGAGCTTGCCGAAGGGCTGCATGTGCAGGTCCCAGGCGAAGCGGTGCAACCCCGGCCCGGTGCCGAGGTGCTGCGGTGCGCGGTACCAATACAGCGGCACCGGTGCGCGCGAGGGATCGGCCGGCTCGAGCACGTCTGCGCTGGTGAAGCGACGCACCAGGCCGCCGTCGGTGCGTCGCACCTCGAGCGTGACTTCGTTCGCCGTCGTCGGCAACCAGTAGTCGAGGATCGCGCCCTCCGGTGGATTGGGCGCGCTCGGCTCGTCGGGCGGGAGCGGCGTGTCGGTGTTGAGGTTCCAGCGCACGCGCCAGGCCCTCTGCGGAGCGAAGAGGACGGGTTCGGCGACAGCGGTGCCACTGAGCTGCCGCAGCGCCGTGATGTCGTCGAGGATCCAGAAGCCGCGGCCGTGCGTGGCGGCGACGAGATCGTCGTCCTTCACGATCAGGTCGCGCACCGAGGAGGCCGCCATGTTCAGCCGCAGCGGCTGCCAGTGGTCGCCGTCGTCGAAGGAGACGTGCACCGCGCGCTCGGTGCCGGTGAACAGCAGACCGGCTCGCTTCGGATCCTCGCGGATCGCGTTGGTGGGTGCATCGGCCGGCAGACCGGTGGTGATCTCGGTCCAGCTCGCGCCGCCGTCGTGCGTGCGGAACAGGTGGGGCCGCATGTCGTCGAGGCGGATCGTGTTCACGGCGGCATAGGCGGTCGCGCCGTCGAAGTGACCAGCATCGATCAGGGACACCTTCGCCCAGGCTCCGAGCTGCTTGGGCGTCACGTCCGTCCAGCTCTTGCCGCCGTCTGCGGTGGTGTGGATGCGTCCGTCGTCGCTGCCGACCCAGATGCGATCGAGGTCGAGGTACGAGGGCGCCACCGTGTAGATCACGCCGCGCTGGCTCGGCTTGGCACTGTCCTGACCGCGGTACTTGCCGACGCTGTCGGGCACGGTCCAGTCCGCGCGCGTGAGATCGGGGCTGAGCTGTTGCCAGTGCGTGCCTCCGTCGGTGGTCTTCCACAGCACGTTGTTCGCGTAGAACAACACGTGCGGGTCGACGGTCGAGAACACGACCGGCTGGGTGCGCACGATGCGGAACGCTCCGCCCGGCGCCGGTCCCACGCTCTGCACCTGCCCGGTGCGACGATCGAAGCGGCTGACGATGTGCCCGCCGTAGATCACGTCGGGGTCGAGCGGGTCGGGTGCGACATAGCCATATTCGTCGACCGCGACGGGATGCCACTCGCGGAAGGTGATCTGACCGTCGTCGCCGCGCGAGGCGATGCCGACCGAACCGCTCTCCTGTTGCCCGCTGTAGACGCGGTACGGGAAGGCGTTGTCGGCGCTCACGTGATAGAGCTGCGCGGTCGGCTGGTTGTACCACGAGCTCCAGGTCGCACCGCCGTTGAGCGAGATCACCGCACCCTGATCGCTCGCGAGCGCGACGATCTCGGGATGCGCGGGATCGATCCAGCCGTTCTGGTAGTCGTCACCGCCGGGTGCACCCTTCAAGGCGAGCCAGGTCTTGCCGCCGTCGCGCGAGTGCCAGGCCACGGTGCTGGTCACGATCACATGGTCGGGATCCGTCGCATCGGTGACGGGCATCGGCAGATCGCCGCCGCCGATGCGCGACGCCGGACGACGGTCTTCGGTGATCTCGCTCCAATGCGTGCCGCCGTCGTCGGAACGGTAGATGCCCACGCCGCGCTCGCTGGCCACCGTTGCATAGAGACGCTGCGGACGGCCTGCGCAGATCGCGACATTGGCCTGCACCACCGCGGGCAGTCCCTCGGTCAGCTTCTGCCAGGAGGTGCCGCCGTCGACCGACTTGAAGATGCCGCCGCCGGTACCACTCCACGCGGCGTTCTCCCACGGTCCCTGCCGCGCTTCCCACAGCGTGGCGTAGACGGTCTGCGAATCGCTCGGGTCGATGTCGACATCATTGCCGCCGATGTCGCTGCCGCCGGTGTCGTCGTCGACGGAGAGGACCTTGGCGAAGGTCTTGCCGCCGTCGGTCGAGCGGTAGATGCCGCGCTCGCTGCTCGGCCCGTAGGGATGGCCGAGCACCGCGACCAGGATGCGGTCGGGATTGCGCGGATCGATCGCGATCGCGGGGATCTGCTGGCCGTCGCGCAGGCCGAGGTGGGCCCAGGTCGCGCCGCCGTCGGAGGATCTGTAGATGCCGTCGCCCGTCGACAGGTCGGGGCGTTGCAGACCCTCGCCGCTGCCGACGTAGATCACGCGCGGATCCGACGGCGCGATCGCGATGCAGCCGATCGAGCCGGTCGGCTGGTCGTCGAAGATCGGCTGCCAGGTGCGGCCCGCATCGGTGGTCCTCCACACTCCGCCGTTGCAGACGCCCATGTAGAAGGTCGCCGGCTGCGAAGGAACGCCGGCGATCGCGCGCGTGCGGCCGCCGCGGTGCGGCCCGATGTTGCGCCAGTGCAGTTCGCCGAAAGCGGCGGGGTCGTATTGCTGGGCCGCGACGACGGGAAGCGTGACGACGAACGCGAGAGCGAGGTGACGGAGAGGCGGACGCATGGACGCTCGGTGGACGATGAGGGGAGGGCGAGCATACGCAGGCCGACTAGAATCCCGAGACGCGCGGTCTGATTCGCACGCGCCGCTCCCCTGATCTCGAAGCACCATGCCGATCCGCACCGACTCCGGGCTGAAGCTGACCTACGAGGACTACGCGCAGATCGAGGAGGACGGCCGGCGGCACGAGATCCTCGACGGAGCGCACTACGTGAGTCCCGCCCCGACGCCGCGCCACCAGACCGTTTCGCGCCGCATCCAGTTCCAGCTCTATGAACAGCTCGAGCGCACCGGCCGGGCGGAGGTCTACAACGCGCCGATCGACGTCGAGCTGTCGCGTTTCGACATCGCACAGCCGGATCTGGTCGTGGTGTCGCGCGCGCGTGCCGCGATCGTCACGGAGTCGAGGATCCTGGGCACGCCCGATCTCCTGGTCGAGATCCTGTCGCCGTCCACCTCGAAGGTCGACCGCGGGCTCAAGCGTGAGCGCTACGCGAAGGCGGGCGTGCCGGAGTACTGGATCGTCGATCCGCGCGAGCGTGTGGTCGACCAGTTCGTGCTGGGCGACGGCGAACTGCGGCTGCGCGAGCAGGCGCGGGAGCGCATCGTGCCCGCGGTGTTTCCCGACGTCGCCGTCGATCTGACGCAGGTCTGGTAGAGGCGCACGACGAGGCGAGCGGGGTGTGACCCGTTCGCCCCCGACGCCTGAGTCCTTGCGGGGCGCGCACACTGCCGCAACCATCAGCGCCGCGATCCCGGGATCCTTCCAGGGACCCCGCTCGCTCCCTGCAACCGCATCGCCCTCGACCAGGATCTCCGGACGTCGCCCGGGACGTCGATCGGGACCCAGATGGAGGGCGATCGGACAACCGAGGGCCGATCTTGCTCGCCACACTCACCGCCTTCGACGTCGCGATCGTCGCCGTCTATCTGCTGATCGTCGTCCTGCTCGGCGTGTGGGTCGCGCGGCGCGCCACGCGCGGCATCGACGCCTTCTACCTCGCCGATCGCAAGCTGCCGTGGTGGATGCTCGGGATCGCCGGCTGCTCCAGCTACATCGACATCGGCAACACGATGGCGATGATCGGCATCCTCTACTACCTCGGATTGCAGGGCGTGTGGTTCCTGCACGTGGTGTGGGGCTGGTTCATCATCTGCTTCTACATGGCCTTCCAGGCCAAGTGGATCCGTCGCTCGGGGGTGATGACCTTCGCGGAATGGAACCGCACGCGCTTCGGCGACGGCGCGGACACCGAAGGTGCGCGTCTGACGGCGGCCGTGTTCCTGCTGGTGCTCATGGTCTTCAACCTGATGACCATGGCGGTCGGCATCGGCAAGTTCGCCGAGACGCTGCTCGGCCTCGACCGCTGGCTCGGCACGCTGATCGTGTTCGGTGTGGTGGGTGTCTACACGACGCTCGGCGGCTTCTTCGGCGTGGTGCTCACCGACATGCTGCAGACGGTGCTCATCGCGCTCGGCGCGGTCATGCTGTCGGTGTGGGTGTTCCGCGCCGGCGATCCGTCGCCGTTGCTCGCGCAGAAGGATGCGGCGTGGAACTCGCTCGAGCCGACCTGGAGGCTGTGGGACGGCTTCGCGGCCTCCGTGCCCGACGCCTTCAAGCAGTACGAAGCGATCGGCCCCCTGATGGCGGGGAGCATGGGTTGGCTGGTGTTCCGCGTGTTGGCGGGGCCGAACGTGTGGGACTTCCAGTTCTTCCTGACCGCACGCAGTGCGCGCGACGCTGCGCTGGCCGGCGGTGCGTGGACCGTCGGCTACACGCTGCGCTGGATCATCGGAGTCGGCTTCCTGGTGCTCGGTCTGCGCTATCTGCAGGCGTCCGGTCAGCAGGGGGCGGTGGTCGACGGCGAGAAGCTGATGCCGCGGGTGCTCGGCACCTTCCCGCCGGGAGTGCAGGGCCTGTTCGTCGCGCTCCTGCTCGCAGCCTTGATGTCGACGCTCGACGCGATGGTCAACGTGACCAGCTCGGTCGTCACCAACGACTTCGTGCGACGCTACTTCGCGAAGCGCCTGCCCGAGCGCACGCAGGTGCGGGTCGGCCAGGTCGCGTCGGTCGGTGCTCTGCTGCTCGGCTACGCCATCAGCTTCGCCTTCACCGACATCGCCGCGGCGTGGGAGACGATGATCTTCGTGGTGGTGACCGCGATCCTGGTGCCCGCGACGATGCGTTGGCACTGGTGGCGATTCTCGGCGCGCGCCTTCACCTTCGGTGTGATCGGGACGGCGGTCGAGGTCACGACGATCGCGCTGTTCACCGACTGGGGCAACGAGGTCAAGCTGCCGGTCTCGATCGCCCTCTCGCTGCTGTGGTGCATCGGCCTCGGTCTCATGCTGCCCTCGACCGACCGCGAGGTCCTCTTGCGCTTCTATGCGAACGTCCGTCCCTTCGGAGTCTGGGGGCCGGTGCGGCGCGACGCGGTCGGGCGCGGCCTCGTGCCCGCGCGCGATCCTCTGCCCTGGTTCGACGTGCTCAACGGATTCCTGAGCATGGGACTGCAGGTCGCTCTCTGTCTGTTGGCCTTCTTCGCGCTGCTGTGGCGAACCGATTCTGCGATCGCGGCCGGTGCCTGCGTCGTCGTGCTCGGTGTCGTGATGTACTTCACCTGGTACCGCACGCTTCCGCCGCGCGACGAGCAGCCGATCGGCTGAGTTCAGCGCTGCGAGGCGAGGAGGGCCGCGACCTCGCTGCGCTTCGGCAACGAACTCTGCGCACCGGATCTCGTGGTCGCGAGCGCGCCGGCGGCATTGGCGAAGCGCAGGGCGTCGACGAGAGGGGTGCCCTCGCCGAGCGCGACGGCGAGAGCCGCGACGAAGGCGTCTCCGGCCGCCACCGTGTCGACGACGTCGACCCGGAAACCCCGGTGCGCGAAGGTCCCTTCCGCGCCGTGCGCCAGGGCACCATCCGCGCCGAGAGTGACGATGACGAGCCGCGGGCCTCGTGCACGCAGCGCCTGCGCCACTCGCTCGGGCGCCGTGTCCGAGCTGGCACCGACCAATGCGCAGGCCTCACCGCGGTTGACGACCAGGATGTCGACCAGCGCGAGCAGTTGGTCCGGAAGGGGAAGCGCGGGCGCCGCGTTGAGCAGGACGCGCGTGCCGCGCGCGCGCGCGAGCCGGGCCGCGGTCGCGATCGTGGCCACCGGCACCTCGAGCTGCGCCACGAGCACGTCGGCCGCCAGCGACTCCCGTTGGGCTTCGATCGCGACCTCGTCGAGCATCGCGTTGGCGCCGGGGGCGACCACGATGGTGTTCTCGCCGGCGGCATCGATGGCGATCAATGCCACACCGGTCGGAGTCGTCGTCTGGACGAGGCATGCACGCACTCCAGATGCCTCCATGGAAGCCCGCAACGCTTCACCGAAGTCGTCCGCGCCGATCGCTCCCAGCATGGTGACGGCTGCTCCGAGTCGCGCGGCAGCCACCGCCTGATTGGCGCCCTTGCCGCCGGGGAAGGTCGCGAAGGGCCCGCCGAGCAGGGTCTCGCCGGGCGCGGGCATGCGCGGTGTGCGCACGACCAGATCCATGTTCGCCGAGCCGACGACGGTGATCCGTGCGGTCATGACGGGTCCCGGAGTCCGGCTTCGACGAGCAGCGGAGCGAGTGCGACCGGCTTGCCGCCGTGCGCGCTGCGGCGCACCGCCTCCATCACGCAGAAGGTCGCGATGCCCTGCTCGAGGTCGGGTGAGTGCGGCGTGCCGTCGATCAATGCAGTGGCGAAGTGCTCGGCGTAGTTGGCGAACTCGCCGTAGTGCATGCCGTGCACCTCGCTGTTGAAGTAGTGGTGACGCAGCGCATAGAGCGGATCTTCGGTGACCTCGGTGCCGTCGGCCGCGAGGTGGCGGTAGCGCATGTCGTGGTACTGCGCCTGGCTGGTGCCGGCGCTTCCCCACAGCATCAGCTCGATCGCATTGCGCGCGCTCGGCAGCTCGTGGCAACCGTAGTGACCCATCGCGCGGCCGATGCGACCGTCTTCGGCCACGACCTGCAGCGTGTAGAGGTCGAAGCCCTTCACGCCGTAGCGCGCACCCAGCGCCGAGCGCGTGCCGATGGCCTGCACCTCGCGGATCGGGCCGAGGTACCAGGACAGCAGGTCGATCGGGTGCGAGAGTCCGAGGAACACCCAGTCGGTGTCGGTCGCCGCCCAGGGGCTCTTCTCGTAGAACCAGTCCATGCGGTGCACGTAGTGCGCGTCGCAGAGTTCGAGCGCGCCGATCTCGCCGCGCTCGAAGGCGGCGCGCTGGCGGAGGAAGGGCTCGAAGAAGCGCGTGCTCTGCCCGACCAGGAGCCTGCGCCCGGTGGCGCGTCCCGCGGCGAGGATGCGCCGCGCATCGGCCATCGAGGCGACCAGGGGCTTGGTGCAGATCACGTCCTTGCCGGCGCGGAAGGCCTGTTCGACGTGTTCACCGTGCCGTGCATCGGGCGTGTAGATCGCGACGATGTCCACGTCGGCGCGCGCGAGCATCGCGGCGTAATCGGTGGTGTAGAACAACGCGGGTTGCTCACGTCGGCAGGCCTCGATCTTGTCGCGATCGAGGTCGCAGCCGGCGACGGCCACGCAGCGCGTGGTGCGGTCGAGACCGCTCAGCAGCGTGCGACCCTCGTGGAGGCCGAGCACGCCGATGCGCTTCACCACCGCAGCCTTGGTCTTCGGGAAGGTCGGCTGGATGCCGGGGATGTGCACGATGTGGCCCACGCGACGCAGGGTAGCGCCGGCGACTGCGGCGCACACCTCAGCGACGGTGCACGGTCGCCCAGACGCTGCGGTGCTGATCGAGATTGCGCGGCTGATGGCGGCCGAGTTCGAGATCGAGCATCACGGTGGCGATCTCACGGGGGCGCAGCGGGAAGCGCAGCGCCGACCACGTCAGTCCCGGCGGTGACCAGGCCGGCGGCTCCGCGGCCTCGACCCGCAGCTCCGTCTGCACGCGGCCGAGATGGTCGGTCCGGGCCGCGCTCGCGCAGGATCCGGGCACGCGCAGCACGACCTCCGCGGGCGCGCCGTCGTACTCGACGAGGCGCACCACGTACGGGTTGCGCACCTGCGGCCCAAAGGCGTCGTCCACGTGCTCGAAGGCCTTGCGGTGTTCGCGGTGGAACGCCGAGACGTGGACGTGCGCCGGCTCGCAGCACAGCGCACCGAAGATCGACGGGAACGAACCATCGCCGCGCATGGGGCTGCATGCCGCAGGCGCACGCGCCGCCAGCGCGATGCGCAGCCGTTGCGCGTGGCTCATCGGTCCGTGGGGCACCAGCACGAAGCGGGCATCGAGATCGGCCTGCCAGCGATCCTCGTCCCAAGGGTCGTAGGCGTTCAGCACGACCTCGACGCCGTCGTCGCTGCGGAACCAGCCCTGGCTGCCGTCGTGCACGCACAGCAGTCCGCGCTCGCCCTGCAGGAGGTCGACGAAGCTGCGCGCCGTGAAGTGATCGACGACGTCCTCGAACCACTGGGGTGAGGTCATCCAGTCACCGCTCGGATACTTGCGGACGTGGCGGCCGCGCGCGCGCACCGAGTCGACGGCGCAGGGCGTGTCGTGCACGAGTTCGACTCCGGCCAGTCCGCCGATGTGCATGCGCAGCGCGCCGGCGAAGCCCGGGTCGGGTCGCGGCAGGCCGCGGACACGGACGTCGACCTGCACGCCCAACAGGTCGGGGCGCAGGCGCAGTGTCGAGGTGATGCCGTGGTCGTGGGTGATCGCGAGGGTGGCGTCGTCGACCGCCGTGACGCGTGCTGTGCCGAAGTCGACCGCGCGGCCGTCGCGCCGCATCGTCGGCTGGAGTGCGCAGGCCGGCAGCACGAGGTCGCCTGCGCGGATGCTCTCGATCCTCCCGCGGCGTCGATCGACGGTGACGCCGAGCGAACCGCAGCGCAGGGTGATGGATTCGGCGTTGGTTTCCGACTCCGTCGGTGGTGGCGCAACGCGCTTCGTCACCGTCTTCCAACCGAAGGCCGGCACGGCCGTCACGACCTGCGTGACCCTTCCGTCGTCGATCGTCACGTCACGCTCGAAGCCGAGGTCGTTGAAGACCAGGAGTTCGCCGCTCGCGCCCTGCACATGGCGTGCGAGGTGCTCGCGCGTGCGTGTGAGCACGTCGCGAGCGAGCAGTTCGGCGCGCGCCAGCGAGGTCTTGCCGATCGAGCCGCACAGGCCTTCGCACTCGTGGTTGTCGTGGTGTTGCGCGGCGCAGAGTTCGCGCCAGGCCTCGTCGAGTTCCCACGCGGGGTACACGTCCCACGATGCGTAGGGTCTGCCGAGCAATCCTGCGGTCGCGGCGGAAGACTCGGCGGCGAGGATCCTCGCCTCCACGCGATCTGCCTGGCGCGGCACGGCATCGCCGTTCTTGCCGATGGTCATGCCGTGGAACACGTCGTCCATCGTGTAGCGGCGCAGCGGAGCCTCGCGCTCGTCGAAGGCGGCGATCAACTCGCCGAGCGTCGCGGCGCGGACCTCGAAGCGCGGATCGGCGAACAGCTCGCGCAGACGCGGCAGCAACAGCTCGCTGCGGCACATCCAGTCCTTCGATGGCATCAGCTCGAGCCACTGCACCAGCGCCGGACGCGGAGCCGATTGCGCGAGCTCCAGCCGTCCGTCGAAGTCCTCGGGCCATTGATGCAGGCACAGCGCCGTCTTGGCCACCGTGGGGAGGCGCGTGCCGTCGATGCCTTCCCAGCGCACCAAGGGAACCGCCTCGTCGGGGATCTGCGGCGTGTGCCAGGTCCACTGGAAGAACAGGCAGGCGCCGGTGAAGCCGCAGCCCTTCAACATCTGCGGGAGCTGCGGGAAGAAGTCGAACTCCTCCTCCCAGAAGCTGCGCGGCCACACGCCGAGCAGACGACGCGCGGTGCGCGCGCCGAGGATGCGCTGGCGCAGGTTGGACTCGCCGCCGAAGAACAGCCCGTACGGCTGTCCATAGCTCGCGCCGACCACCTCGACGGTTCCTGCGGCGATCGCGGCGCGCAGCCGGGCAAGGGCCTCCGGCGCTTCCGCAGCGAGCTTCTCGTAGCCGACGCCGTCGAAGTTGACGTTGGCCTTCGCCCCGACCGCATCGCACAGCGCGAGCATGTCGTCGATCGAATCGGGCAGCACCTGGTAGCCCCACAGCCACTGCATGTCGACCCAGTGCATGTGGTTGCCGAAGGTGAACCAGAGCGGCTTGCGGGGGGCGGACATCGGTGCGACTGGATTAGCGGGCGGCGTCCGCGCGGCAAGAGACGTCCGTGACCCTCGCGCTCGGATGCCGGTCCCGGCAAGCGGTCGCCGACGCCGCTCAGAACCACCGCGACACGGCCAGCGGGACTCCCAGGAAGAACAGCGGGAGCGGCAGGACGCACAGCGCGAACAGGGCCCAGCGCCTGGTGGACCACGCGACCAGCACACCCAGGAGCCAACTGATCGCCAAGACCTGGATGCCGTAGGCCAGGGCCATGGCTGCGCCGCGGTAGGCCATCTCGGTGCACCATGCCAGAGGCCACCAGGACAGGAGGATGGCGAGGATCGGGCCCGCGACGCGGCTCCAGGACGCCGTCGTCCGCTCGCGTGTCGCGTCGTCGCTCATCGCGGTGTGGCCGGCGATCGGCGATCGCTCACTGCCCGATCACGATGTCCTGCGCGTTGAGCAGCACGAGCGACGAGAAATCGAGGCGAGCACCCTGCGTGGACAGGTGCAGCCCGGCGAGGTTGGCGCTGTTCGGGATCGGCAGCGAGTAGTTGCCATTGCCCGCGATCACGACCGGAGCCGGGTTCAAGGCGACCAGCCACTCGCCGTAGCCGAGGTTCGGTCCGGTCGCCGGGCCACCGAGGCCGACGATGAGCACCGTCGCCACGGTGTTCGTATTGCTGTTGTAGGAGGTGGTCCAGGTGCCGCCGAGGGCGGGGCGCGTCAGGCAGGTGAAGTCGGCGGGGTTGACGCCGCTGCCGTTGCGGAAGGTGCAGTTGCCGATCAGGCGCTGCATCTCGCCGCCGAGCGCGTTCTCCGTCGCCATGCCGGCGATGGCGATGCGGTTCAGCATCACCCCGGACTTGGTCCATTGCTCGAAGGTGCCGCGCACGTTGCGGTCGTGGAGCCAGAGGGTGCCGTCGGCGTCGTCGAGGGCGAGCGCCATGTTCTGCGTGTGCCCGGTGCTGAAGGAGGAGATCACACTGCCGGTCATCGTGTAGTCGGTGATCGTGCTGGTGCCGAACTGCGAGACCCACAGCGAATCGTTGGTCGGGTCGTAGGTGAGCGCGCCGATGCCGCCGGCGGAGAACAGGAACACCGGGTTCGACCAGTCACGATCGAGGCGGTACACGCCGCCGGCGGTGTCGATCGTGTAGTGGTGCACGCCGTCGGTCGTGCCGTCCCATGCGCGGCTCGGGCCCGTCGGATGCGTGAAGCGCGCGCCGAGGTCCGTGCCGTTGAGGTCGTACTGGGCGCCGATGTCGCCGACGTTCGCGCCCATCGTGCGGATCGTGTCGTGTACCACGAGCGCGTACTGGTACTGCGCCGTGCCCGGCGGCACCGACCAGGTGCGCAGCAGCACGCCGCTCTGGATGACGTGGAAGTGCGACTGGTCGCCGGCCATCACGACATAGGGACTGATCTGCGCCAGGGTGGTCCGCGGAAGTGCGACCGAAGCGGTGACGAGCAGAAGGGACAACGGCAAGGTGAGGGTGCGGGTGTTCATGTCTCGGAGGTCCTCCCAAAGGACGCATCGTCGAAGCATCGGATCCATCGCGCAATCCGGCGCCGCGCAAGGCGACCCGAGGATCTGCTCGATCGCGCCGCGATGCTGGCCGGTGAGAAGTGCACCGTGCTCGCGGCCCTCGAGTCGGGGCGAGGCGGGGCGGAGCACGCGGCATTCTGCGTGAGGCTGCGCGCCACGGAACGAAGCGATTGAGCGTTGGCGATCGCTCGCCCGTCCCGGCGAGAATGCGGCGATGCACAAGTCCGCCTTCGTGGCACTCGCCGTGACCCTGGTCGCGTCGACCGCGCAGAGCCGCGCCCAGGGCACCGGCCTCGACGACCTCGCGAAGGTCCGTCCCGGTGTCTCGCATCGCGTGTCGTCGGCAGATCCCGATCCGTTGAGCAACGCCGACAACAAGTGGATCGGCCCCGGCGAGAAGTTCGTGATGGCCGATCTGAAGGGACCCGGCGAGATCACGCACCTGTGGATGACCTTCGCGTCGCCGGAGCCGAACTGGCTGTCGAAGGACGGATCCGCTCGCCACGACGAGGTGGTCCTGCGGATCTACTGGGACGGCGCGAGCGAGCCCGCGGTCGAGGCCCCGCTCGGCGATTTCTTCGCGGCCGGTTTCGGCGAGCGCGTTCCGGTGCAGTCGCTGCCGGTGATCGTGCAGGGTGGCGACGCCTACAACTGCTACTGGCGGATGCCCTTCCACCGCAGCGCGCGCGTCGAGGTCGAGAACCAGAGCAGCAAGCGCTTCTCCGCCTTCTACTACCACGTCGACTGGATCGCGCTGCCGTCGCTGCCCGACGACACCGCCTACTTCTGCGCGCAGTACCACCAGGACTTCCCCGAGAAGCTCGGCGAGGAGCACCTGATCCTCGATGCGGAAGGACGCGGCCACTACGTCGGCACGGTGATGTCGGCGCGCAGCCGCACGCCGTCGTGGTTCGGCGAGGGCGACGAGAAGTTCTTCGTCGACGGCGACGAGCGACCGACCATCCAGGGCACCGGAACAGAGGACTACTTCCAGTGTGCATGGGGGCTCGAGGAGTGCCTCACGCCGTACTTCGGCTGCACGCTGATGGACGGCCGCTTCGGCATGATCGGCACGCGCTACTGCATGTATCGCTGGCACGTCCAGGATCCGGTGCGCTTCACGAAGTCGCTGCGCTTCACCATCGAGCACAACGGCTGGGTGAAGGAGGACGAGACCGAGAGCGGCAAGACCGGCTCGCACTTCGAGCGCGAGGACGACATCGCCACGGTGGCCTTCTGGTACCAGATCGGCCAGCCGAAGCGCTTCACCAGCCTGCCGCCGCTGGCGGAGCGCCGCCTGCCCGAACTCGACACCGTGGTGATGGACGGCGCTTCCCTGCTCGCGTCGGCGCGCCACGGCGAAGGCGAGATCGCGGTGCAGAAGGGCTACGAGTGGTCCGGCGACGGCCAGATCTTCCTGCGCAACACCGCGGGCACCGACGGCTTCCTGGAACTCGACTTCGACGTGACCGCCACGCACAAGCACGCTCTCGTGCTGCGGCTCACGCGCTCGTACGACTACGGCATCTGGTCGGTCGCGCTCGACGGGAGGATGCTCGAGCCCCGCGTGGACCTCTACGACGCCGAGACCAAGGTGCGTGATCTCCAGCTCGAGGTCTACAACCTGCCGGTCGGCAAGCACACGCTGCGCCTGCAGTGCGTCGGTCGCAATCCGCAGTCCCGTGGCGACTGGCTGGGCGTGGATTCGATCCGTCTGCGCAAACGCTGGGACAAGCTGCGCGTCGACCTGCACCGCCTGCTGCGCGAGAAGCGCGGAGGGACCAGGAAGTGATGCGCGACGATCCCTGCTGCCGCGAAAGGCTCCGGCAATGAAGGCGGCGCTCTTCGTCGTCCTGGCGGTCCTGACCGCCGTGTTCGTGCTCGCGTGGGCAGGAGCGATCCGCCGTGAGCAGGCATCGACCGGCGGTGCGGCGCACCCTTGGCGCCCGACTCTCGCACAGACGCTGCTCGGCTTCGTCACCAACTTCTTCGACACGCTCGGCATCGGTTCGTTCGCGCCGACGGCGACCGTGTTCCGGTGGACGCGCATGGTCCCCGACGAATCGATCCCGGGGACGATGAACGTCGGCCACACGCTGCCGGTCGTGGTGATGGCCTACATCTACATCGCGACCGTCGACGTCGACGTGACGACGCTCGTCGCGCTGATCTCCGCCTCCGTGGTCGGCGCGTGGTTCGGAGCAGGGATCGTGGCGCGCTTGCCGCGACGACCGATCCAGGTCGGCATCGGCTGCGCTCTGCTCGTCGCCGTGGCCCTGATGGTGATCAAGCAGCTCGACTCGGGTCCTGCGGGCGGCGCTGCGCTCGGATTGACCGCGGGTCGCCTGGTCTTCGCGACGCTGTGCAGCGTGCTCCTCGGAGCCCTCAACACGATCGGCGTCGGCTTCTACGGGCCGTGCATGATCCTCATCGCGCTGCTCGGCATGGACCCGAAGGCGGCGTTCCCGATCATGATGGGGTCGTGCGCCTTCCTGATGCCGGTCGGGAGCACGCGCTTCGTGCGGATGGGCGCCTACAGCATGCGGCCGGCGCTCGGCCTCGCGCTCGGCGGAGTGCCGGCGGTCCCGATCGCCGCCTTGCTGGTCCGTTCGCTCCCGCTGGATGCGCTGCGCTGGCTCGTGATCGTCGTCGCCGCCTACACCGCGGTCACGATGTTGCGTGCGGGGCCGCGGGGCGATCCGATCAAGGCAGGATCCACAGCGTCACCGGATTGCTGGCGAAGCTGAGCTGCGGCGAGGCGTCGAGCAGGACATAGGTGAAGGACAGGCGCTGGAACGCCAACGGCGAGAGGAGTCCCGGGGGCAGCACGATCCGGGGCTGCGTCGTGGGGAGGCCGCCCGCGGAGACGACGCCGATCGTGTTGACGAAGATCGTCCCGTTGCCCGCGCTCAGCGACATCTGTGTCAGGGTGTCGGGATTCAGGTGCAGGGTGAATCCGCCGCCGAACGCGACGCCCGGACTGGTGCCCGAGAGTCCGGCCACCAGCACGTACGACTCGCCGGCGTGGAGAGGGCCGGCTTTGATCGGCAGATCGATGGTGCCTCCGGTCGAGGCCTGGATCGCGAGTGGAGGAGTCACCTCGAGGTCCGCCTGGACGGCTGCGGTGTAGGCGTCGTAATCACCCGTGTGGAGATCGGTCCAGATCGGGAAGCAGCGTCCGCCGCGGGCGCACAGTCCGCTGTAGTCGCCGATCCAACCCGAGGTCCCGGGGTCGCTGGGCGCGCTGCTGACCTTCCAGTTCGGCGTCCATGTCGCGCCACCGTCGTACGACGCTGAGGCATAGACGTGGTAGGTGCGGTTGGCGGGGTCATCGCGGCGGTCGTACCAGCTCGCGAACACGGTGCCGGTCTCGTCGACCGCCAGTCCCTGGAAGAACTGGTCGTTGGTGACGGCGTCGTTGATGCGCACCGGTGGCGACCAGGTCAGACCGTTGTCGACGGAGGTCGCGCAGAACACCTCGGAGCTGGAACCGGCGCGCGACGACCAGCTCACGTACACGCGGCCACGGTACGGAGAGTGGCTGACGTCGACCGCCGTCGTGGGGAACGAGAAGCAGCGGAAGCTCGTCGGAGGCAGCGGATTCGGGTTCTGCAGGATGTTCGCGACCACACGCGCACCGCGCATCGATCCGCCGCCATTGGGCGACATCGAGCAGACGATGTGCCCCGCATAGTCGTCCCACGACACGTAGACCTCGCCGTTCGGACCGACCGCCGGGCTCGTGCCCTGACCTGTGCCGAGATAGATCGGGCTGCTCCAGGTGGCGCCGGCGTCGCGCGAGTGGACCATCCGCAGATCGAAGGGCGCGGCATTGAACCCGGTGAAGGTGACGTAGAGCGAGCCCGCGTAGGTGCCGGTGGTGCGCGGATCGACGGCGAGGAAGGGCTTGTCCGGGGCGTTGCCAGCCGCACGGAAGACCTGGTTCGTCACGGGCCACGTCAGCCCGCCGTCGTCGGAGCGGTAGACGAACAGCGCGCCCGCACTGCCCGCCAATTGGATCTCCACGATGTAGGCGCGGCCGAAGCCGTCGAAACCGATCGAGGGATCCCCGCCGCCGGTCATGCCCGGCTGCAGGGGGAACACGCCGTCGACCGTCGTGGTGCGCCCCCCGTCGATCGATGTGTAGAAGGCCGCATGTCCGTTGCCGGAGCGCGTGTCGACCGCCGTGCCGATCACGCGGTCGGGATCGAGGGGGCTGACCGCGATGTAGGGTTCGGCCTGCAGGTGGCCCGCCGAGTCGCGGTTCATGCGCAGGTTGTTCCCCACGTTGTTCGGGCCGGGACTGCCGTTGGAGGTCGGCGACTTCGCGTTGTCGATCAGGTATGCGCCGCGCGGTAGCGGAGCGTGCTGCGCCGACAGGGGGGCGAGGATCACGGCGACGACGACGACGGAGATGCGCATGTTCGTGGGGGCCGCGCGGAGCATCGAGCAGGCGTGAGGCGGGCGCCGCGTGTCGCTGCGATCCTCCGGGCGTTCGCGTCGAGTGGCAAGGGGCCGGCCGCAGCGGTTTCCGCTCGGCAGTGGAGTCGATCGCGACCCGGGTCTGCGAAGTCGCGTCACCGTGCCGCTTCGCCGGCCTGCCGACCCGTCGAGCCGTCAATCGCCGATGGTCACGCGCAAGCCCGCACTGATCGCGGCCACGGCGAAGAACGCACCTCGCGGATCCTGCACGAAGGCCTGCGCGAAGACCTCGGCGCCTCGCAAGGCGGAGTCGAGTGGGATCGGCGCGTTCGCAAGGGCGCGTCCGGCGGGGTCGGTCGTGACCACCAGTTCGATCCACGGCGGTGCCACCGCGAGCATGCAGCCGCCCGGCAGCGGTTCGGATGCGCGCTGTGCGGACAAGGCCACGATCGAGACCGCGTCGGGTCGCGCCGCGGTCACCTGGAGTGCGAAGTGACGGTCGCCGAGGATCGGCGCTCCGAAGGCGCCGAGCGCCGGAACGCCGAGGGTGCCGGGGCAACCGGATCCATGGGACTCCGATCCGCCGCGCGTTCTTTGCACCCAGTGCCAGGTGTCGTTGTAGATCAGCGCGGAGTGGAAGTACCAACCGGCGAAGAGCAGGACCGCTCCGCGCGCCTCGTCCCATGCGAGCGCCTGGGACTCACGCGTGCCCGGCTGCGGCAAGGACGTCCACGGCAGCCAGAGGTCGCCGTCCCACTCGGACATCACGCCAAATGGAGTGGCGATCCCGTTCCACGACACGCTGCGCTCGCGGCGGCGGTCGTAGGCCATGGAGCCACCCGTCCACCAGGGCGACGGGGCGACGCGCGCGCTCCAGTCGCTGCCGTCCCATTCCCACACGTTGGGATCGCCGCCGCTGAACATCACGACGCGCGCGCGGCGTTCGTCGAAGGCCATGCCCGCGGACGTGCGCGCGGGAGGCACGTGCGGCGGTGAGAGGCTCGTCCAGTCGTTGCCGTCGAAGATCCAGGTGTCGGCGAGCGATGCGCCCGACGCGGTGCTCCCACCGAACAGCAGGAGCACATTGCGCTCGGCATCGCAGGCGAGAGCGGCGCCCTCGCGCGGACTCGGTGCGTGCGCCGGGAAGCGCTGGCTCCAGGACGCACCGTCCCAGATCCAGGTCTGGCCGCTCACGGCCGTGGCGGTGCGCCCGCCGAACAGAACGACCTCGCGACGACGCGTGTCGTAGGCCATCGCGTGTCCTCCGCGCGCCGCGGGCGAGGTGGACGGAGCCTGCGCGATCCAGTCCCAGCCGTCCCATTCCCAGGTGTCGCCGAGGAGCCCGGTGGGCGAGCGGCCCCCGAACAGCACGATGCGTGCGCGGTGCAGGTCGCTCGCGAGTGCGTGATCCCAGCGTCCGGCAGGCCGATGCACCGGATTCTCCCTCTGCCACTGCATCTGGGCGCTTGCCGATGCGGTCATGGCGATGCCGCAGAGGATTCCCACGAAGACGGCGCGCGACGCCTCGGACATCCTGCACCTCCGCATCGCGGCCTGGGCCGCAACCCAAGGGTTGCCGCGTCGTCGCTTCGCGCCGACCGGACCAGCCCAGGCCGCGTTGTTGGCTGGGGTCGATCCGGCCTTCGAATCTTCGCGACCCGCGACGATTCTCCGGCCCACGGACACAGTGCGGGACAACGCTCAGGGGGCTCGTGCTGTTTCCCTGCCTCGGGTCCCTGCCCCGGTTCCCTGCCGAGCACGCCGCGTGCGGCGTGCACCGGCCGCATCACGCCAGGATCTCGGTGATCACACGCATCGGTTCCACGCCCGTGAGCCGCTGGTTCAGCCCCTGGAAGGGGTAGGTCAGGCGCTCGTGGTCGATGCCGAGCAGGTACAGCATCGTCGCGTGGAGTTCGCGGACGTCGACGGGGTCGCGGGCGATGTTGTAGCTGAAGTCGTCGGTCTCGCCGTGCTCGATGCCGCCGCGGATGCCGCCGCCGGCGAGCCAGATCGAGAAGCAGCGCGGATGGTGATCGCGGCCGTAGTCGTCGCGGGTCATGTCACCCTGGCCGTAGGTCGTGCGACCGAACTCGCCGCCGAAGACGATCAGCGTGTCGTCGAGCAGCCCGCGCTGCTTGAGGTCCAGGATCAGCGCCGCGGACGGCTGGTCGACGTCGTAGCACTGACCGGGAAGTTGCTTGGGCAGGATCGAGTGGTGGTCCCAGCCGCGGTGGAAGAGCTGCACGAAGCGCACGTCGCGTTCGATCATGCGTCGCGCGAGCAGGCAGTTGCGCGCGAAGGATCCGGGCTTGTGCACCTCGGGTCCGTACATCGCGAGCACGCTCGCGGGTTCGGAGGCGATGTCGGCGAGTTCCGGCACCGAGGTCTGCATGCGGAAGGCGAGCTCCCGCTGCGCGATGGTCGTGTCGATCTCCGGGTCGCCGATCTCGGCGCGGAAGGCGCGGTCGACCTGACCGACCATGTCGAGGAAGCGGCGACGAACGCGTGCGCTCACGCCTGGGGGATCGGACAGGAACAGCACGGGATCGCCGTGGGTCTGGAGCGCCGTCCCCTGGTGTTGCGACGGCAGGAATCCACTGCCCCACAGCCGGCTGTAGAGCCCCTGCACGTTGCGCGTCCCGCCGGTCCAGAACGCCGAGGTCATCACCATGAAGTCGGGCAGGTCGCGGTTCATCGAACCCAACCCGTAGCTCAGCCACGCGCCGATGCTCGCCTTGCCCGGAATCTCCGAGCCGGTGCACATGAAGGTCTTGCCCGGGTCGTGGTTGATGGCGTTGGTGTGCATCGACTTGATCACGCACACCTCCTCGCCGGCCTCCTTCGCGAGGTGGGGCAGGAGCTCGCTCCACCACACACCGGTCTTCGGATGGCGGACGAAACCGAACTTCGACGGCATCACGAGCTGTTCGTGCCCGCGCGTCATCGCGGTGACGCGTTGACCGCGACTGATGCTCTTGGGCAAGGGCTCCTTGAAACGCGCCGCGAGTCCCGGCTTGTAGTCGAAGAGGTCGAGCTGGCTCGGTGCGCCTCCCATGAACAGGAAGATTACGCGTTTGGCGCGCGGCGGGTGGTGCGGTCCGGGTGCACGCTCGTCGCCGGTCATCGACGCCGCGGCGGCCGAGCGCCCCAGCAGCGCGGCGAAGGCCGTGGCACCGAGGCCCATGCCCGAGGTCTTGAGGAACCGGCGCCGGTCCACGGACGAGGGTCGAGGGTGGGGTTCGGACATCGCCTCAGTCCTTGGTCCTGGTGGTGTCGAGGTCGTAGATCGCGCTGACCGTCATGGTCCACGCGGCGAGTTCGATGCAGTCGACGTCGCTCGTCGCGTCGTCGCCGCACAGCGTCTTCGCGTCGGACGGGGCCGCGCGATACGCCTCGCGGAGGTCGGTGAGTCCGGCGAACAGCGCCTCGCGTACCGCGGGCGGAGGCAGTTTGCCCGTGATCGTCTCGAAGATCGTGTCGAGCCGCCGTGCCGGTTCGGCGCCGTGAGCGAGGGCGTCCTTCGCGAGGTGGCGTGCCGCGCGCAGGTACTCCGTCTCGTTCATCAGGAGCAGCGCCTGCAGCGGCGTGTTGGTGCGTTCACGGCGTGCGACGCAGAACTCACGGCTGGGTGCGTCGAGGATCGTCATCTGCGGCGGCGGCAGGCCGCGCTTCCAGAAGGTGTAGATGCTGCGGCGGAAGATCCCGTTGCCCGGGCTCTGCACGTGCACGCGTGGGTAGGTGTCGGGCAGCGCGACGGCCTCCCAGAGTCCCGCCGGTTGCGGCGGCTTCACGCTCGGACCGAACATCTCCAGATCGAGCAGTCCTGCGGTGGCGAGGATCTGGTCGCGGATCACCTCGGCATCCATGCGGAAGCGCGGGCCGCGTGCGAGTTGCCGGTTCTCCGGGTCGCGCTCGAACTGCGTTGCCGTCCCGTGCGACGCCTGGCGATAGGTCGCCGACAGCACGATGCTGCGGACCAGCGCCTTGACGTCCCATCCGGACTCGACGAAGGACACGGCCAGGAAGTCGAGCAGCGCCTGATTGCTCGGTCGCTCGCCCTTGGCACCGAAGTCCTCGGCGGTCTTCACGATCCCCACGCCGAAGAACTGCTGCCAGATGCGGTTCACCTCGACCCGTGCGGTGAGCGGATGTTCCGGTGCCACGAGCCAGCGGGCGAGATCCATCCGCGTCGGCACCGCAGCCGAGCTCGGCAGCGGCGGGAGGAATGCCGGTGTATGGCGCGTGACCTCGGCACCCGGGCGCTGGTAGTCGCCGCGCACCAGAACGTGCGTCGGACGGATGTCGGCGCGCTCCTTCATCACGAGGGCGGCGGGCACCTGGACGAGCACCGCATCGCGCTGTCCGACGAGTCGGTCGCGCTCCTGCTGCGCTCCCTTCACCTGCGCATCGAAGTAGGTGGGCCGCGCGTCCTGCTGTGTGGCGCGCAGCTCCGCGAGTTTCGCATCGGCCGCCTGGATCTGGCCGCTGAGTCGCGCGAGCGTCGCCTTCTGCGTGTCGCTCGGGAACTCGACGTACGGCGGCTGCAGACCGCGGCGGAAGTCGGTGCCCTGACGCGGACCCGTCTCCGGCTCCGCGTCGATGTTGTCGAAGAACGCGAACAGTCCGTAGAAGTCGGTCTGCGGGATCGGGTCGTACTTGTGGTCGTGGCAGACCGCGCAGTTCAGGGTCAGGCCGAGGAAGGCGGTGCCGAAGGCCGACACGGTGTCGACCATGTTGTTCGTGAAGCTCTCCTCGGGCAGCGCCGTGCCGACGTCGATGATGCGGTGCAGGCGATGGAAGCCCGAGGCGATCAGCGCGTCGTCCGTCGCCGGTTCACGGAGGTCGCCCGCGATCTGGTCGGTGACGAAGCGGTCGTACGGCAGGTCCTGGTTGAACGCGCGGATCACCCAGTCGCGGTAGGCGCTGGTGTCACGGAAGTGATCGTGGTGGATGCCGTTGGTGTCGGCAACGCGCACCAGATCGAGCCAGGGCCGTGCCATCGCCTCGCCGTACTGCGGGCGTGCGAGCAGGCGATCGACGATAGCCTCGTAGGCGCCGTCCGACGGATCGCGCAGGAATGCGGCGATCTCCTCGCGCGTCGGCGGCAGACCGGTCAGGTCGAGCGAGATGCGGCGGATCAGCGTGCGCGGATCGGCCGGGGGGTTCGGAGCGAGCCCCTGCTCCTCGAGATGGTGCAGGACGAAGGTGTCGAGCGGTCCGCGGCACCATGCGCCGTCGTGCACCCCTGCGGGCTCGGGGCGGACGGGGCGGACGAAGGACCAGTGAGGGGCGCTCTTGGCGTTGTCCTGGGCCGGCATCGCGACGTCGAACGATGCCAGCACGCAGGCGCAGAGGAGGAGGCGCATGCTGCGCGGGGGGCCGTCGTGGAGCACGGTTCGGATGCTAACACGCCACGGTGGGCCCTCCTCCCCGCCTTCGGACGTCGATCGGTCATCGCTCGCGTTGCCCTGCGCCGGATCGGGAGGCGGAAGTCGCCCGCAGATCGATCGCCATCTGCACGATCTGGAGGAACTCGGCGCGTTCGCCCGTCGGATCCGCACCCTTCGCATCGCGTGCCGCCGCGAGCACGTCCGCGAGTTCGTAGCCGGCCACCTGCGGCGAGCCGCGCAGACACATCGCGAAGGCGGCGACGGCGCCGGCGAAGCGGAAGTCGGTGCCCGGCGCGGCGATCGGATCGGGGGCGACGTGGGCCATCACGAGCCGGCTCGCACCGCCGTTGCGGTGCTGGTAGCGCACCTTCACCGTGAGCAGCTCGCCGCGCGCGACCTCGTCGTCGCGGGGCGTGCCGGTCTCGGTCTGTGTTCCGTAGCGCAGCGGGTCGACCTCCGGCCTCGGCAGGTCGCCGCCGGACGGAACGATCTCGTAGAGCGCGGTCACCACGTGTCCGGCGCCCATCTCGCCGGCGTCCTTGAGGTCGTCGTTGAAGTCGCGCGCCGCGAGCTTGCGGTTCTCGTAGCCGATCTGGCGCCAGGCGCCGACGAAGCGCGGGTTGAACTCGATCTGCACCTTGGTGTCCTTGGCCATCGTCACGAGGGTCGATGCGCAGTCGTCGATCAGCATGCGGCGCGCCTCGGCGATGGAATCGAGGTAGGCGTAGAGGCCGTTGCCGTGGCGGCCGAGCGCTTCGAGCGTGGCGTCCTTCAGGTTGCCGCTGCCCACGCCGAGCACGGTGAGGTACACGCCGGAGTCGCGCTCGCGCTCGATGAGGGAGATCAGATCCGCGCGATCGGTCGTGCCGACATTGAAGTCGCCGTCCGTCGCCAGGAGGACACGGTCGACCGTGGACTTGCCGGCGCGCCGGTGGGCGAGTTCATACGCGAGTCGGATCCCGCTCGAGCCGTTGGTGCTGCCGCCGGCAGAGAGGGCGTCGATCGCAGCCTCGATCTTGTCGCGTTCGCGACCCGTGGTGGGCTCCAGCGCGACGCGCGCCTCACCGGCGTAGGTCACGATCGCGATGCTGTCGGTCTCGCGCATCTCGCGCGCGAGCAGGAGCAGGGCGCGCTTGATCAACGGCAGCTTGTTCTCCGGCTCCATCGACCCGGAGACGTCGACCAGGAACACCAGATTGCGGGCGGGCAGGTCGTCGGGATCGATCGACCTGGCGCGGAGGACGACGCGCAGGAGTCGGCGATCGGACTGCCATGGGCAGGCAGCGAACTCCGTCTGCACCGCCACGTCGTGCTCCGAGTCGATCGGCCGTGCCGCATCCTCGTAGTGGAACCAGTTGACGCACTCCTCCACGCGGACCGCATCAGGCGGCGGCAGGGCGCCCTCGCGGAGCATCCGGCGCAGGTTGCCGTACGACGCGCCATCGACGTCGATCGCGAAGGTCGACAGGGGATCGGCGTCGGCATGGTGCCAGCCATGTTCGTCGATGTGTTCGTAGTCCTCGTTCCGCGCCCGCATGAGGTCACGGAGGGCTTCGAACTTCCGAGGATCTCGTCCCGCGAAGTGGCCTCCGGCGCCGCCGCCGAGACCGACCGCGGAGTTCCACCGCACGGAATCGAACGCGCTCCTCGATTCCTCAGGCGTCTGTGCGGGTTGGCTCGCGGCCTCGTCGTGCACGACGAACTCCTCGGTCGGTTCCTGCTTCTCCGCAGTCGGCCCGACCGGCGTGACCTGCGTCGACTTCGACTCGGTGGAACGACCCGCGTCGCACGCGGCGAGGACCGCGAGCGCGAGTACGGCAGGGACGATGCGTGAGGTCATGCTCGCGACGGCGAACGCCCGACCTGCGCGACGGGTTCAGCGCTCACACGCGGCTGCGCAGCCAATGACCGCGCCGGAAGCGCAGCCATGCCCAGAGAGCCCGTCCGCCGGCGGTGACGTCGATCGTGATCCACACACCCCTGAGCCCGAGGTCGAGCACCACGGCGAGGAGCTGCGCGAGCGGCACGCGCAGGATGTTCATCGTGCTCGAACTGATCATCACCGGCAGCGTGACACCGGCACCGACCAAGCATTGGTCGAAGGTGATCTGCAGCGCCTGGAAGGCCTGCGCCCAGGACATCCAGTGCAGGTAGCCGAGGCAGGATTCGATCGCGCGCGGATCCTCGGCGAAGAGCGACACCATCGCCGGTCCTGCGATCCAGAACACGAGGCCGGAGGTCAGCGCGACCACTGTGTTCAGCTTCGCGGCGCGACGGCCGATCGCCATCGCGCGTTCCGGTCGCCCTTCGCCGAGCGCATGTCCGGTCAGGCTTCCGGCCGCGTAGCCGATGCCGAAGTAGGCGCAGTAGAAGGTCACCTCGATGCTGAAGCCCGGCCCGAGCGCGGCGCGGCCCTCGGCGCCGAAGTGCGGGAAGGTCCACGCCAGCATGGTCTGGTACACCGCCGAGTACAGCAGCACGCCGAGGCAGGTCGGCCAGCCGATGCGCAGGATGCGTGAGGTGGTCCCCGCCGCGCCGGCGCCGAACAGCGGGCGTTGCACGCCGCGCGAACGCAGCAGCATCAACGCCGCGATCCACGACGGGATGCGCGAGAGTGCGGTGGCGAGTCCGGCACCCTCGACTCCCATCGCCGGCACCAGCAGCGCGTTGAACAAGGTGTTGGTCGCGACGCCGGACAGCTCGAGGCCGAGCTGCGTGCGCGGTCGGCGTAGGGCGATGAACGACGATCCCACCACCGGCATCGAGGCGAGCGTGACCTGACCGATGCCGATCCAGCGCAGGTAGTCGATCAGCAGCCCGCGCTCGACGGCGGACTCCCGACCCGGAACGAGAACACCCGCCAGCGCTGGCCCGAGCGACAGCGTGCCGATCGCGAGCACGCAGCCGATCACGAACGCGGTGCGCAGTCCGGTGCGGATCGCCGCGTGCGCGCGTGCTTCGTCACCCTCGCCCAGCCGGCGCACCGCGATCGCGAGCGTGCCCACTCCGACCAGCTCGCCGAAGGCCGAGAACAGGTACGCGACCATGCCGCCGACGGCGACCGCGGCCTGCGCCTCGACGCCCAGGTCCTGGACGAAGAACTGGTCGTTCAGGCGGTACAGCCCGCGCACCATCGAGGCCAGCGCCGCAGGCCACGCGATGCGGAGCAACTCGCGGTAGTCGATGTCGTCGCGCACGGCGGGGCGGGACTGTCGGGTCGCCGACCTCCGCGGTCGAGCACCAACTCGTCGATCCCGCTCGACCGGGTTCCGCCCTCTCGACCGCCGGGAGCGCTGGACGGCTCAGCGGCCCTTCGAGTCCTCGTCCTTCTTCTGCGTCGGCTTCGACTCGTCGTCCTCCATCGGGAGCAGCGGGGTGATCCACGGCTTGCCCTTCGCATTCAGACCCATGCCGGCGGCGAAGGTGCCGTGGTCGTCGATCATCACCAGGCTCGGCGCGTTGGTGATGCCGACCGAGGCATGGAGGCGAGGTACCTGATGCCCGTCGTAGAGCATGAGGTGGGGGTATTGGTCGACCGCCAGGCCGAGCCGGTTCTGTCCGCCGATGTCGCGGAGCATCATCGCGGATGCCTGCTCGTCGGTGCTGACCTCGGCGCGCACCTTGCCGGCCGGGTCGAAGACGTAGAGTCCGCCGCGTCCGTCCTCGTCGACCGAGAGCTCTGCGCGGACCTTGCCGTGTTCGTCGACGAGGCGGAGCTTGTGGACGGTGATCTCCTCGGGATCCTGCTGTCGGTCTGCGGGAGTCGCGGCGACGGCGAGGAACACCAGCCAGCCGCCGCACAGGACTGCAGCGATGCGGCGCCAGCGGAGGGACGACTGTTCGAGACGAGCGAGGCGCAGTTTCAGTGCGTCGAGTTCGGAGGTCATACGTGATCCATGACTTCGTGGCATTGCGGCGGGTCTGGAAGCCGCGGAGGGTACGTGCGACGGGGTGACCCGAAAGTCACCCCGCGATCCTTCATGCGACCGCGCGTCCGCGGATCAGTGGTTGCCGCCCTGCGTGAGTCGCACCGCATTGCTGTAGGTCAGCGGCAGGGTGCGCGGGGCCAGCGCGTCGAGGAAGGTGAAGGACGTGTAGAACGAAGTCCCGACGTTGAGCGGCTCCACCGGCAACGTGATCGGGAACGCTGCGACACCCGCGGCGGAACTCGAGACGTTCACGGAGATCACGACGTCGTGCCACAGCGTGCAGCCGTTGCCGCCGATGAACGAGAGGTCGAGCGGCAGCGGGAAGCCGTTCCAGATCGTGGTGCTGAAGCCGAACATGAGCACTCCGTTCGCGCTCGCCGGAGCATTCGTGCAGCGCAGGGTCATCGGGCTGCCCTGCAGGTACTGGTTGCCGGCTTGCACCACGCTGTGCACCGGGATCTGCCCGTTGCCGCCGACACAGCCCGCGCCGATCGAGGTCCAGGAGCCGGCGAGGAAGTCCCAGTACTCGGCGACCGCGGTCACCGCCGAGTTCATCGTCACGTTGATCGCGTTCTGACCCAGCGGCTGCGGCGAACCGTTGACGGTCCAGTAGCGGAACGGATCCGGCCCGATGGCGGAGGGCGCGGTGAGGGAGACGACGTCGCCGTCGCGGTAGAAGCGCTGGAAGCTCGTCGAGCCGTCCCCCGCGCCGTTGATGTCGTTCGGGGTGACGGTGATCGAGACCCCCGAGGTCGGATTCGACGACTGCACGGTCAGCGTGCGACGCACCAGGTAGCGCGCTTCGACGGTGTCGTCGACGGCGCCGATGTTGGTCGTCGAGAAGGTAGTCTGGCCGATCGGCTGCAGCGAGCCGAGGAAGACCCAGCGCTCGAAGGCGTAGGTCGTTCGACCGGAGACCACCGTAGCCGGCGCGGTGACCGCGTAGCCCTGGAGCGGTGCGTAGCGGCGCGAGAAGTTGGTGGTGCCGTCCTTGAGGCCGTCGAGGTCCTCGACGCTGACGGTGATCCCGACTCCGGTGATCGGCGTCGAACTCACCACCAAGTTGACCCAGGTCGGCTCGTAGTCGTCGCGGCCGAACCACGCGTAGCGCGGATCGTTGTTGGAGCCCGAGGTTCCGCCATTCTGCGCCATGCCGGTGGCGTAGAAGGTCCGTGTGGCCCAGGGGTGGACGTGCACGTCGAAGTAGTCACCCCAGCGGTTGGACGAAGGTCCATTCGTGCCGGAGTTCATCCCGAAGGTGCTCACACCACCGCCGAAGGGCTGGTAGCTGTCGAAGATCGTCCCGGACGAGTGGACGTAGGAGGTTGGACCACCGACGGCGAACACCATGCCGACATCGCCCGCGGTGCTGCCGCGCCCGGTGCCGTAGGCCCAGGTGAGCGTGCTGCTCCACAGATCCTGCTCGGCGACGAGGTTGCGATTGGTGTCGGCGGTGAAACGCGCGATGCGTGTGTAGGGCAGAGGTCGTGTGCCGCCATTGCCGGCGCTGGTCCACACGAAGCCGATCTCGGACGGCGTGCTGAACGAGCCGCGAATGCGGCCGACGACACGACCACACCAATCGAGTCCATCCGGACCCGGGCAGCTCGCCGTCGTGTTGGTCCAGCTGCCGACCGTGCGGCTCACCCGGCTCCAGGTGCCGGTGTTCGTGTAGTAGTACACGTAGACGTCGGTCGTGGTGTTGAAGGCGGCGAAGTAGACGCGGTCGTCGGTCGACGGGCGATCCGCGAAGCGGTAGCTCGCACCGCTGATCGCGGTGTTGGTCAGGTAGGCGTAGCTCAACCCGGAGTGCGCGACCATGTCGGCGATGTTCATGCGCCAGGCCACCGAGCCGGTGTAGTTGCTCGCCGAATCGAAGACGTTCGCGGAGGCATAGAGCCACGCGCCGCCCTGGGCGATGTCCGGGAAGTCGAGCCAGTTGCCGGCTGGGAAGCCGAAGTTGCCGTCCGGGCTGAACACCCAGCTCACCCAGGAACCGGTCGTTCCGGAAGCGAGGTCCTGTCGGCCATTGGCGACCGCGATGCGGTAGGAGCCGCGCTGCGTGGTGGAGCTGTAGACGTACTGCATCAACCAGACGGTGATGTCGTGCGACGCGATGTAGTACATGCGCTGGTCGCAGCAGAAGCCGCCGTCGATCGCGGGGAAACGCGAGTACGGACTCACGTAGGTCCAGTTCTGTCCGTTGTCGAGCGAGCGGGCGGCGTACCAGTTGCCGGTCTGCCACACGGTGTCCTGCGCCAGGGCGACCGACGGTTCACCGGTGCTCGAGGTGCTCGTCCCGGTGGGCTTCACGACCTCGTTCTGGAAGTACTTGAACACACCTGCCGTCGGTCCGACCGCCTGCGGCATCAGGTCGATCGACGGTGGCGTGTTGGGTTCGCGGGCCGGTGCGCCGATCGGAACCGGCGGCATGTCGTTCTCCGAGAGATGCGGCGCGAGCACATCCGGGGGAGCGGGGATGTCGGCAATCGGAACCGCGGGATGGAACTGGGGCTGCACGGGCACCCCGAGGATGTCCACACCGTGGACCTCGGTGGGATCCTGCGCCGACAGCGGCGCGATCGTGAGCGACGAGAGCGAGAGCAGGAGCAACAGGCTCCGCGTGGGGCAACGCAGCATGGGAGTTTCCTCTTGGGGCAAGAAGCCGATGGCGAGCGCCGCTCACGGTAGAGAACCGATCCGGAACCATGAATCCCCTCGGCCCTACGCAATGAGAAATTGATTCGACGTGTCGAAGGTTCCGGACAGGACGACGTCGGCGCGATCAGCGCGCGAGCGCGCGGATGCGTGCCAGGCGCTGCGGATTGCCGCGCAGCTTGCCGGCGCGATCGAGCGCGGTCTTGTCGATGGTGAACTCGTCGAGCACCTCGCCCTCCGGAGTGCGCGCGACGAGGTGCAGGCGTGCGCCGTCGATGTCGACGAAGCAGGCGTGATACGCGCTCCTCGCGACCACCAGTCCTTCGGGACGGTGGTAGATCTCGTAGAGGCTCTTGCCGCCGCCGCCGGTCACGACCTCGATGGTCTCGCCCGGCTGTTCGTAGCGCTGGTACTGGTGGTCGTGTCCGGCGAGGATCAGGTCGACGCCGAGCTCACGGCACAGCGGCACGTAGAACCTCTCGAGGTCGGCGCGCGGGTGATCGCGGTACACCGAGCGCACCGGGTAGTGGCTGTAGACCACGAGGAAGGGCTCGGTCGATGTGCTCGCGATGCGGCGCAGGTACGCGATCGAGGGGTGGTCACCGGTGACCTCGTCGTTGAGGTCGAGACCGATCACGCGCAGCGGGCCGTCGCGGAAGGTGAAGCAGCGCTCGCCCTGGCCGTCGTCGGGCAACACGAAGTTGCTCAGGAATGGCGCGCCGTTCTCGGTCATGCAGTCGTGGTTGCCGAGCACCGGGAAGATCGGCGCGGTGCGGAGCAGATCGCCGAAGGGACGGAAGAAGCCGGTGGTGTAGTGCTCCTGGCGTCCCCACGGATAGATCACGTCGCCGACGTGCAGCACGAAGTCCGGCTTGCCGGCGAGGATCGAGTCGGCGATCAGGCGCGGCTCGCTCGCCGTCGGCAACCAGCGCGTGAGCGGCAGCAGCGCGAAGATCGGTGCGTTCTGCAGCCAGATCCAGAACGGCTGGCCGCCCGAATCCCCGAACACCGCGAAGCGCAGCGGATGACGGTCGTCCTCCGAACGGGTGACGAAGCCACCGCGATCGACGACCTGGCCGGTCGCGTCGACCATCTCGAAGGCGAAGCGCCTGCCGGGATCGAGACCGGACACCTTCAGCTCGTGGCGCAGCGCGGGCCCGGGTTCGTCGACGCGCGCGATCTCCCGGTCGCCGTCGAGCACGCGCAGGGTGAGTTTCTGCGGAGTCGGGGTCCAGCGTGCGACCACCGCGTCGTGCGCGAGCACGTCCTGCAGGTAGGCGCCGCTCTCGACCGCAGGCGACGAGCAGGTCGGTGCGACGAGCATCGCGAGCAGGGCGAGGGCGATCGCGATGTGGAGCAGGCGGCGGCGTTTCACGGCGTGCGGAGCAGATGTCGAGGGGACGGCGATGCTACTGCGGCGGCGCCGTGCGCCCGAGGGCGCGCAGGAAAGCGTCGCCGTGGCGCAGCGAGGGTTCGAGCGCGTGGCCTTCGCTCCACTCGTTCCAGCTCGCGACGAAGACCGGTCCGCGTGCGCCATTGTGTGCGAGGGTCCAGTGTTCGGCGGCCGCGAAGTGGCGCGCGAGGCGCTGCGGTGTCGCCCCGGTGACGATCGGCGACCAGGGGAAGCGGTGCGGCGGCTCGTCGAGATGCCAGACGCCGCGCGGCGTCGCATCCCAACCGACCGACACGGACGGGTAGTAGGGGAGATCGCAGTCGCGGCTCCAGCCGCTCCACTCCGCCTCGCGCAGGCGCGCCAGTTCGTCGTAGTCCTGGAGGTGCGGGCCGCCCTTCCAGATCGGCAGGCGCACGTAATGGGAGACGGCGTCGAAGCCGAGCCCGCGCAGGTGCGGTCGCCAGGGCAGGTCGGGGTCGATGGCGACGAGATGGAGTCCGCCGAGGCGTTCCTTCGCGCGCGCGATCGCCGTCGCGGCGCGCGTCGCGCCGAGCTGACGCAGGAACAGCGTGGTGTCGAAGATCGCGAAGAAGGGATCGCCGCCGATGCGCCAGTAGCCGGCACGCGTGAAGCAGCGCTCGGCGCAGTCCTCGAGCAGCGCGACGAAATCGTCCGGATCGCTGTAGACCTTGCGGTAGCCGGGCGGCGCCTGCGGATCGTCGAGACGCAGCGGCAGTACGCGGTGCGGCATGCGATTGGCCCAGAACACCGCGAAGCGGATCGCGTCGCGTCGCTCGCATTGCAGGTAGCCGTCGAGCAGCGCGCGCTCGAAGACCTTCTTGCCGCGTGACCAGAACCAACCGGGGACGAGGACCTCGACGCCGTGTCGCTCCGCGAGCGCGATGCGTGCGTCCCAGGTGCGCGGATCGGAGTCGTCGTAGCAACCGGCGAGCGGGAGTCCGGGTGGCTCGTGGCCCTCGAACTGCGGCCGCGCGGCGCGCAGCAGCTCCCATTCGGTCCAGCCGGGGCCGAAGTGCTCGTCGCGCTCGGGGCAGGCGTGCCAGCCGTCGTAGACCCAGACGGCGAGCGTCGCGCGCGGGACAGGATGCATCGGCGCGCGATCATCGTCGCCGATCGCATGCGCCGCGAGGGCGTGTTCGAGGGTGGCGGGTGCGCCATGCACCTGCGATCCTCACCCTGTGATTCCCTCGCGCTTCCTGCGGTCGATCCCGCTCGTCTGTTTCGTCGCCCTGTCGCTGTCGACCTGCGCTGGGCCCCCGCGGGAGAGTGGCACGCGGCCGCCGAGCGTGCTGATGATCCTGGTCGACGACCTCGGCTGGCAGGACCTCGGACCGGCGAGCCAGGTCGCGCCCGACGGCAAGCACGCGCACTTCCGCACGCCGAACGTCGACCGCCTCGCGCGTGAGGGCACGCTGTTCACGCAGGCCTACGCCGCCGCTCCGGTGTGCACGCCGACGCGCGTCAGCCTCCTCACCGGACAGATGCCGGCGCGACACCACGCGACCTACTGGACCCTCCTGCGGGGCAAGGACCAGAGCAACGACCACCCGCGACTCGTCGCACCTTCGTGGTCGGTCGACGGCCTGTCCGCCGACGCGCCGACTCTCGCCGATCGCCTGCAGGCCCGCGGCTACCGCACCATCCACGTCGGCAAGGCCCACTTCGGCGCCCAGGGTACCGAGGCTGCCGATCCCAGACAGCTCGGCTTCGCGTTCAACGTCGCCGGTCACGCGGCCGGCGGCCCGGGTAGCTACTACGCCAAACACCACTTCAAGGACTCGTTGCGCGACGGCAAGCCCGAGGCCGACAGCGTGTGGAACGTGCCCGACCTCGAAGCCTGGTGGGACAGCGATGCCTATCTCACCGAGGCTCTCGCCGAGGAGGCACGCCGTCAGCTCCATGGAGCACTCGCGTCCGGCGAACCCTTCTATCTGTCGTTCTGCCCCTATGCGGTGCACGCGCCGCTGATGGTCAATCCGCGCTACGCCGATCACTACGCCGGCATGGATCCACGCGAGGTCGCCTATGCGACCATGGTCGAGGGCGTCGACGCCGCGGTCGGCGTGCTGTTGCGCGAGCTCGAGGACGCCGGTCGTCTCGACGACACGCTCGTGATCTACGCCTCGGACAACGGCGGCCTGTCGGCGACCGCGCGCGGGGGCACGCTCCACACGCACAACACCCCGCTGCGCAGCGGCAAGGGCTCGGCCTACGAGGGTGGGATCCGCGTGCCGACCATCGTGCGCTGGCCGCAGGTCGCGGGCGCCGGCGTGCGCGATGCCCTGCCGATCGTGACCATGGATCTCACCGCCACCATCCTGGATGCGACCGGTTGCGCGCCGCTCCCGCACCTCGACGGCATCAGCCTGATCCCCGAGTTGCAGGGCGAT
Organism: Planctomycetota bacterium; assembly: GCA_046349595.1. Taxonomy (GTDB): domain Bacteria; phylum Planctomycetota; class UBA1135; order UBA1135; family UBA2386; genus JACRLW01. Next base: position 184,011 of record JAXMCA010000003.1, on the reverse strand, counting down.
CCGCAAGCCCATCCGCCGCGCCCCCTGTTCTGGCACATGCCGCACCTGTGGGGACCGCAGGGACCCGGTCTCGAACCCTTCACCGCGCTGCGCGACGGCGACCTCAAGCTGATCTTCTTCCACGACTCACCGCCCGACGCTCCGCGGCTCGAACTCTACGACCTCGTCGCGGATCCCGGCGAGCAGCACGACCTCGCGGCGGAGCGACCGGCCGACGTGGGCCGCCTCGCGCGCGAGATGGGCGTGATTGCGCGGGCGGTCGGTGCGCAGCCGTCGCGGCGCAAGCCGGACCTCGTCGACGTGGCGTGGCCGCGCTGAGGCCACGCGGTCAGCCGGTCGGGGGCAGCCGGAAGCGCGCCGTCGCATCCCCGGCGCTGACCACCAGCACCGCGGGTCCGGTCGCAGGGACCTCGAGGGCGGTCTCGCCGATACCGCAGCGGACCTCGATCGGAGTCGTCCGCCCGCCGCTGACCGCAGCCCAGGCGGTGCGCACGCCGGGGGCGAAGGCGAGGCGGACGCGGCCGGCGCGGGCTTCCAGCAGGCGGATCGGCGGATCGGAGGACGAAGGCGAGAGCAGGGCGCGGACGAGGTCGAGGCGGATCGCGAAGGGTGCCGGCGGGATCACGCCTTTGGGGCGACGGCGCGTTGCGCTTTTCCCTCGCCTGGTCCGCGCTCGCCGTTCAGCTCGCGCGCGGGAAGCGGGTCCAGTAGCGGACGCGCTCCCACAAGGTCGGGCGGCGCAGCGCGGGGTCGTCCACCGGCAGCACGTGGCGTTTGCCGCGGCGGGTGACCACGACCACGTGGCCGTCGTCGCGCACCTCGCCGACCACCCACAGCTTGTCGACCAGGTAGACGTAGAGCTCCCCGCGCGGGGAGGGATCGACGTCGTGCGCGCGCCGGCCCGGGTGGGTGCTGACCTTCCGAACCGTGTAGACCACCGGCTCTCCGACTCTGAGGCGGCCCTGGATCATCGTTCTTCGCGGCGCTGCTGCTGTTCCTCGTCCGGCGTCGTTGGGGGGAAGAGCCGTCGACATGCGGATGATCGGCACATTGCTCGCGTACGTAAAGTGCTTCTCAGCACCGTCACGCGGTGCAGGAGCTTCACGACATCTGCATGGAGTGCGCTGAGAGTCGCGCCAAGATGCGCGGATGGTGGTCTCGCGGTCACGCCTCGTTCCTCTCGTCTCGTCGATCGCCGTCCTTGCGCTGACGGCCGCGCTCCCGGCCCAATCGGGTGAGGAGCCGTCCTGGCCCGGACCTCAGGTCGACGGCTCGGTGCTCCTGCCCAGCGGCTGGAGCCTGACCCCGCACGGCAGCCAATTGTCCTTGCCATCGGACTTGGCGGTGCGGAGCGCGCTGCATCCCGGCGGCCGCTGGCTCGCGGTCCAGCACTGCGGGTACCGCAGGCACATGGTGTCGATCGTCGATCTCGGCAAGGACCCGCCGGTGGTCGCCGCGGAGATCCCGCTCGGCCGGAGCTGGAGCGGGATGACCTGGAGCCGCGACGGCGCGGCCCTCTTCGTCAGCGGCGGTGTGACCGACCGCGTCCTCGGCTTCGACTTCGCCGAGCCGCCGAAGGACGGGGAGTCCCCGGCGGTGAAGGAGCGTGCGGCGGTCGCCGTCGGAGATCCCCGTCACCTCGACCTGGTCGCCGGGATCGCGACCGAGGCCGAGGGTGGTCTCTGGGTCTGCCTGCAGCGCGGTCATCGGCTGCTGCGGCTCGATGCGGAGTCGAAGGTCACGCTCGACGTCGACCTCGGCGAGGACAGCTATCCATTCGAATGCCTGCCCGATCGCGAGGGCAAGCGCGTGTTCGTCAGTCTGTGGGGCAAGGCGCGCGTGGCGGTGGTCGATGTGGAGAAGGGTGCCGTCGTCTCCTCCATCCCGACCGGCCAGCACCCGGTGCAGATGGTGCTCGGCAAGAACGGCGCGCGGCTGTTCGTCGGCAATGCCAATGAGAACACCGTGACCATCGCCGACGCGGTGACCGGCAAGGTCGAGGAGACGATCTCGACCGCGCTGCATCCGCTCGCGCCACCGGGGGCGACGCCGAATGCGCTCGCGATCTCGCCCGACGGCGAGTACCTGGCGGTCGCCAATGCCGACAACAACGATCTCGCGATCTTCGAGATCGAAGAGCGCGGGGGGACGCGCGCGCTCGGCTTCGTCCCGGTCGGGCAGTATCCGACCGCGGTGTGCTTCTTCGGCGAGGACGGCGATCGCATCGCGGTCGCCAACGGCAAGGGTTCGACGGGATCGCGCGCCAATCCGCACGGCCCGCAGCCCGAGCCGGGGCACAAGCACGAACCGCTCGACTACTCCGGCGCGCTGTTCGGCAGCTCGCTGTCGGTCTTCGACCTGCCCGTCGACAAGGACCTCGTGCGGTTGTCGGCGCAGGTCTACGCCAATTGTCCTCTCGATCCGGCGCAGCGCGCGCGGGGCGTGGCGTCGCGTCCCGCCGACTCGCCGATCCCGGCCCGACCGGGTGATCCGTCGCCGATCCGCCACGTCGTCTACGTGATCCGCGAGAACCGCACCTACGACCAGGTGCTCGGCGATGCCGGGCGCGGGCAGAGCGATCCGTCGCTGTGTCTGTTTCCGCGCGAGATCACGCCGAATGCCCACGCCATCACCGACCAGTTCGTGCTGCTCGACAACTTCTACGTCGAGTCGGAGGTCTCGGCCGACGGTCACGAATGGACGATGGGCGCCTATGCGACCGACTTCGTCGAACGCACCTGGCCGGTGACCTATGGCGGCAAGCACTCGGCGAAGCAGCAGGGCGGGCAATCCGAGGCGCTCGGCTATCCCAGCGAGGGGCACTACGCGATCGCGGCTCCGAAGAGCGGCTATCTCTTCGATCTCGCGCATGCCTCCGGCGTGAGCTTCCGAACCTACGGCGAGTTCGTCGGCGCGAGCGACGGTGCAGCGGGCGGTCCGGTGGTCCGCTTCCCGGTGCTCGAGGGTCACTACGACCCCCAGTTCCGGAGCTGGGACCTCGACTACAGCGACGTCGACCGCGCCAGGCGCTTCCTCGACGAACTGCACGAGTTCGAACAGAAGGGTGACTACCCGCAGCTCGTGGTGCTGCGCCTGCCCAACGACCACACCAAGGGCACGGCGACCGGTGCGCTCACGCCACGGGCCTATGTCGCGCAGAACGATGCGGCTCTCGGCATGGCGCTCGAAGGCCTGTCGAAGTCGAAGTTCTGGTCGTCGATGGTGGTGTTCGTCGTCGAGGACGACGCGCAGAACGGCCCCGATCACATCGACGCGCACCGTTCGGTCGGGCTGGTCGCAGGTCCCTACGTGAAGCGCGGTGCCCTGGTGTCGACGATGTACTCGACCTGCTCGATGCTGCGCACCATGGAGCTGATCCTCGGCCTGCCGCCGATGACGCAGTTCGACGCTGCCGCGCGGCCGATGTGGGACTGCTTCACCGGCACGCCCGATCCCAAGCCCTACGTCGCGCTCCCGGCGCAGTGGAACCTCGAGGAGCGCAACGGCAAGACCTCGTGGGGTGCGTCGATGTCGGATCGCTTCGACTTCACCGCCGAGGACGCGGCCGACGACCTGCTTCTCGGCGAGGTGGTGTGGCGCTCGGTGCGCGGCGCGGACAGCGCGATGCCCGCACCGCGCCGTGCGGCCTTCGTCCGCGCCTTCGCGGACGAGGACGACTGAGAGGGCTCAGCGCGGCCTGACCACGAACACCTGCACGCTGCGCGGCGGCATCAGGCCCGGCACCGCGTCGTCGTGGTGGCGCAGCGCGATCCCACCGGCGGCGGGGTTCCAGGCGAGGAGCGTGGGACCCTGGCCCTGGCCGACCAGGTACTCGCTCACGTTCGCCCCGCTCGGCGCGATGCCATGGACGTCGAAGGCACCCGACGCGAAGCCGTCGTATTGCGACGGATCGAACAGCCCCTTCCACCACGCCGGCTGGTCGGTCCAGTTGACGAACACGATGCCGAGCTCGCCGGTCTCCACGCTGCGCCACACCGCGTGGAACACGTGGGGCACCGCATAGGGCTGGGTCGAGAAGAAGCGCTCGTAGAAGTGGCGCACGCCCGGGCTCTGCGGCGAGACGAAGGTCGCCACGTCCGAGCTCGGTCCGATGCTCTGCAGGATCGACAGCGGGTCGTAGGCCCACGGGGTCTGCAGCGGACGCTCCATGCGGCCCGTGTTCAGGAACTTGCCGGCCTCGTCGTGGCGATCGAGCGCGTGGTGCAGTTCGCGCAGGAAGTCGACGAGCTGCTGCTGCTGCGGGATCTCGGGATTGCGCACCTTCACGCCGCCGACACCGTCGTCGACAAGCAGGTCGTACTGCCCGTAGCCGCTCAGGTACTGGAACGAAGTGGGCTTGCTGCCCTGGAACCACCACAGCGCGTGCACGAAGCGCATGTAGTCGCCCCAGCGTTGCCAGGTCAGTCCCGGGAAGGCGGGATCGAACTGGCCGCCGCCGAGGAAGGGACCGTTCACGCCGAGCACGCTCAGCATCACGGTGAGTCCCTCCGCGCGTGACCATTCGTGGTAGACCGCGTTCCACAGCGGCGGCGAGGGATTGCTCGCCTCCGGCGCGATCGACGGCACTCCCGACAGCAGATCGAAGAGCGTGTTGAGCTGCATCTGCATCGGGAAGGACTTCAGCCCCTGCTGGCCGAAGTCGTAGCGACCGGCGAGGAACTCCTGCACCGTCTCGGAGGGCAGGAAGGGGATGTCGGGATGCATCTGCGTGGTCTTGCCCGCGGCGATGCGCGCGCGCACCTGGTCGAACAAGCTCTGCGTGCCGGCGACATAGGCGGTGCCACCGTGATAGCCGCGCAGGTGGATGGGGTTCTCGTCGACACCACCGGCCGGGTAGCGCAGGAAGGAACCGCTGCCGGACAGGAGATCGAAGAACACGCCGCCGAGTCCGGGTGCGGTGTCGAAGATGTCGTCGAACAGGTTGTTCGTCATCCACCCGGGCACACCCGTCGCGCCGAAGTCGACGATGCGGAAGGGCGAGCCCGCGGCGACCGGGTAGTAGTCGCCGTTGCGCTGGCGCAGTAGCCACTGGTCGAGGAAACCAGGCCAGTCGTTGCGGTTCATCACCAGCGGCACCGTGTAGACCGAGGTGTTGAGGCCGACGGCGTGCGCGTGTGCGATCTCGTCGAGCACATAGGACGGCGGCTCTTGAACCGCTTCGGCCGCACCCGAGTACGGCTTCGGGTTGTAACCCGGACCGATCGGATCCTCGGGGATCGCGCTCGGCACCGGCGGATTGAGCGGATCGCCCTTCAGCCACTTCTGCCACTCCATGAAGGTCGGCAGCGCGCGGCCGTCGGCACCGTCGAAGACCTTGCGCAGGCGCAGGGCGTGCGCGGTGTAGTCCGGATACAGGGAGGTCAACGGCGCTGCAGCCAGCGCTTGCGCGTTCGAGTTGGCCACGAAGGGCGCCGCGCGCGGGAAGTCGGGATTGAGCGCGTAGCACGGATCCGCGATGCGCGTGAGGTGCATGTCACGCTCGACGAACCTCCGATAGCGCTGCGTGCAGTCGTACCAGAACGAATCGCTCTGCGCCTGCAGTGCCTCCATCACCACCGGATAGGGCGAGCGGTGAAAGTTGATCCACGGCAGCAGGCCGTAGCTCGGGTAGTAGGTCGTCGCCCAGCGGTAGCTGATCGTCGCTCCGTTGGTCTCCGCCTTGTGCAGGAAGCGCTTGTAGTGGCCTTCTGCATCCTCGGTGCCGAAGTAGAGGATCTTGCGCCAGCTCGACAGCAGGTCGCTGCCGATCGGCAGCGAGGTGGGATCACCGGAGTACAGCGCGGAGAACTGGAGCTGCTGGTTGCGCGCCGGATGTTCGAACGAGAGGTCGTAGCCGATCAGTTGCCACAGCCGCAGCGGCAGGTTCGCCGCCGGCAGCGGTGAATCCTGGGCGATCGGCACCAGCACGCGCGACAGCAGTCCGTTGCCCGGGGCCGCCGTGTGCACGATCGGCGCTGTGACCTCGTCGAGCGTGTAGTGATGCGTGCTGTTCGGTCGTGCGATGCGGCCGAGTCGACTCTGCCAGGTGACGCGCCAGGGTTGCGTGGGATCGATGTCCGCCTTGAGCTCCATCCAGAAGAAGGAGTCGCTGAGCGGATCGGGCAGGGTGGCGCCGAACCACTGGAACAGTGCCGAGCGCGGTGCGCCGGGATCGTCGACCCACACCGAGGTGTAGGCCGCGTCGGAGGGGCCGATCTCGATCGGCGTGTCGGCGTCGACGGGTCGGAACACCGCCTTCCACAGCGCGGTCGACACGCCGGCGGGTGGAACGGTCGAGAACTGGAACAGCGTGCGCGTGCCGTCGCTGTTCTTCCCGCGATGGTCCATCGCCGTCAATGCGACCGTGTTGGTCGCGTCGTAGGCGAAGTGCAGCGCGATGGCGGCGTCGAGGTTGTCGGTGGAGCCGAGCACGAAGGTGCTGCCGTTCGTCCAGTTGAGTCGCGTCATTCCGAACTTGGTGAACGGCGAGCACTGCGCCATCGCGGTCGGGGCATTCACCGTACAGGCCAAGATGCCGACGACGATGCCGAACGACTTGAGTCTCATGTCTATCTCCTTTTCAGGGACCTTCCGGACGCCCGATGTTAGGGCTTGTGCGTGCGGAAGTGTCGGGACGATCACCCAGGTGCAATGACCTTCATCCGGCATTGACGGAACGCGCGGAGCGAGTGATCCTGCGCGCCGGATCCAGGCCGCCGTCCTGTGCGCGGAGATGTCGTCATGCGTCGAGTCGTCAGTCCCGCTCTGCTCGCGCTGGTGCTCGCCGTACTCGCGGCTCTGATGATCATCGCTTGGCCGCGCGGACACGGAGTGCCGCAGGTCTCGAACGAGACGAAGCAGGAGCCGACATCGGGGAAGGTTGCAGGCGATGCGCGCTCGACGCAGGTCGTCGCGCCGGCGGACGCGACCGAGGCCGCGCGATCCGAGGTGCCGCACCGATCGGATGCGGCGGCAGACGCGATCGCCCTGATCCGTGGCCGCTGTGTCGACGAGAACGGCGCGCCGCTCGAAGGCGTGTCGATCACCTTGGACGGAGTCGTCGGTAACGCGGGGCGACTCGCGCGGTATCGCCTCGAGTTCGGGGAGTTGAAGTGGACCGACCCTCAGCCCGTGGTCACGCGTGCCGAGGGTCGCTTCGAGTTCCGTTTCGACCCGCCGTCCGTGTTGCAGTTCGCCATGCAGATCCGGGCCGAGGGGCGGATCACCGTCGCCGCCTGGTGGGACTCCGTGAAGCGTGGCGAGGCGATCGAACTCGGCGACGTCGTGCTCGCGCGCGGCGTGAGGATCGCGGGCGTCGTCGTCGACGAGACGGGTGCGCCGGTGGGCGGTTGCCCGGTGACGTTCGCAGGCGATGTCCGGAACCGTCGATCCGGGGCGTTGGAGTTGCTGACCTCCGCGCGTTCGCGCAGCGACGACTCCGGTCGATTCGCGACTGCGAACCTGCTCCCCGTCGGGACCTGCCGTGTCGAGGTCGAGGGGCGGCCGCTGCTGGATCCGAAGGGGCCGATCGAACTCCGCCTGCCGAGTGTCGAGTTGCGGATCGTGGTCGGAGTGGAGTCGTCGCCGTCGAAGCTCGCAATCGTCGGTCGCGTCACCGATCTGCGGGGCCAAGCGATCGAAGGCGTGCAGGTCAGCAGCGACGACAGGGCGAGCCAGACCTGGACCGCCGGAACAGGACTGTTCAAGTTGCTCCCTCCGCGCCAGTGGGACTCGACCGGCACCCGCCTGTGGTTCATCGCGGCGGGTTACGTCGATGCGGTGAGCGCAACCCGTGTCCCGTGGGGCACCCCCGACTTCGCGATCGCGATGAAGGACGGGTCGCCGTTCACGGTGCGCGTGCGGCGCTCGGGGGACGGTGCGCCCGTCGAGAGCTTCGGCATCGTCCTGAGGAGGGTGGGATCGGAGAACCGCTTTCGTGCCGCATCCACGAGCGAAGTCCAGCAGGTCGGAGTCCATCGCGATGGCGTGCTCGTGATCGAGCGGGTGACGCCCGATCGCTACCGGATGAGCGTGGTGCCGGGCGCCGCGACGGGTCTCGCGTCGAGTCCGGACCAGGATGTGACGATCACCGAGACGGCGGGGGACACGGTCGACGTCGTGCTCAAGCCGCTGCTCGAACGCGTGGTCGAGGTCGTCGATTCCGGCGGCGTACCGATCGATGGTGCTCTCCTGGAGTTGATCGATGCACCCGTGGAACTGCGCGTCGATGCGACCACCAATGTCGCCACGGGCGATCTGGCGCGCATCAGCGACCGCTCGCGCCGCGCGATCCTCCACACGAGCGCGACGACCGATGCACGCGGTCACGCCGCGCTGCGTGCGCCGCGGGCATCGGGATACACGCTGCGCACGACCCACCAGAAGCACGCGCCGAGCGTGATCCCCTCGATCGCGATGGACGATCCGACTCCGCTGCTCGTCGTGCTCGGCGACGGCGCGCTGGTGCGTGGCCGGATCACGCCACCCGAGGTGGTCGCTGCGCTGCGGGAAGCGGCGGGGCTACCGGGTCATGGCGACGTGGAAACGGGAGAGAGTCGGTTCCTGCCGAGCGTCGTCCTGCTGCACACCGGTGCGCGGGGCGCGGAGGGCTTTCCGCCGTCGAGGTCGCCGGCGATCACGGTCGGCGAGGACGGCGCCTTCGAGATCCGTGGCGTCCCGGACGGCACCTGGGATCTGGATGTCTTCTGCTGGCGGCGATCATCCTTCGGTAACCGCACGGGTTCCTCGACACCGATCGCGCGTGCCCTCGAACTGCGCTCCGGCGACCTGCGCGAGTTGACGATCGACCTCGGCGCGTGGGTGCCGACCCGCATCACGCTCGCCGTGAGCTTGGACGGTCGGCCTTACGAGGGACCCGTCTTCCTCCGCGCACAGCTCGACGGAGCGGGTCACATCGTGGAGGGCAAGACCGACAGCGAAGGGCGCATCGAGCTGTCGCTCCGTCCGGGACTCTGGACTCCGGTGGCGCACGTCCACGACGGCCACGTCGACTTCCTGCTACCCGGTTCGCCCTTCACGGTCGGCACCGGTGATGCACCGCGCATCGAACGCCTCGATGTGCGCGTGGTGCGGATGCCACTCCTGGTGCTCGACCCCGACGGCAAGCCGATCGCGGGGATCCGGATCTCTGCGCTTGGACCGTCCGGCGACTCGACTCCGTCGATCCCGCCGACGGACACCGAGGGTCGCACCACGATGACCGGCGCGCCGGCGAGCTACAGCGTGAGCACCGTGCGTGAGCCGTTGCGCGAGGACTCCGCCCTCACCGCATGGATGCGCCAGCAGCCGGGTATGCCCCCCGACGTCTCGCGCGCCTACGTCGACCTCGGCGAGCTGCGTCTCGATCCGCTCGACACGTCCGTGCGCACCGTCCGCCTGCCGGCGGAGTGGCGGAAACGGCCCTGAGGGCCAAAGATGCAGCGGCCGCCGGGAATCACCCTGAATCCCGACGCGCACGCATCCCTCAGGGCTCTTGCTTGACCGCGCGGGCGCGGATCGTTGCCGCCGTCACGGAACAGCGTCCGGCCGCATGGGCCCACGGTGCGGCCGACGCTCACGGAGCCGAGCCGATGACGACACGCAATGCGCGCGTGACCGTGCCGGGGAACACGGTCCCGAAGGCGTTGTTGCTGTCGTACCACTGGCCTTCGATGACGACCCCCTGGAGCGATGGGCTGTTGGGAATCGTGAAGCCGCTCTCGGCGAAGCCTTGGCCGACGACAGTGCTCGTGGTGCGTGAGGCGCAGGGTTGAGCCGGGGTCCAATCCAGTTGCACCCAGAGACTGCAACCGGCCATGCGGGGATCCACCGGCGACAAGTCGAACGGGGCCGGGAGCGAGCTGAATCCCACGCAGAGGACACCGAGCGAACCGGGATTGGCTCGGCAGATGGAGAACCTGAAGTCCTGCCCGAGCTTGGGGCGACCGTCGCTCATCCCGATCAGGGGTTGTGGCCCCGACGAAGCAGAGGAGACGCAGCCGGTTCCGAACCTGGTCGCATTCGGCAGGGAGTCGTCCAGCGAGTAGATCGCCGCGAAGCCGGCTCCCGGCAGCGGATTCGCGGTCGTGCCGACATCGGCCTCCGGTGCACCGACTGCGATCTCGCCCTTCTGATCGCCGGTCAGGTCGGCCAGTCCCGCAACTGCCTGACCGAAGCGGCCGCCGGGGATCGGGCCGTTGAGGACCATCAGCAGATCGCCGGTTCCGACCGAGAAGAGATACGCCGAGCCCCGGCCACCGGCTTCGCCCGGCGCTCCGATCAGCAGATCGGGCAGGCCATCACCATCCTGGTCGCCGACGCGCGCGATTGCAGCGCCGAATTCGAGTGCGCTGGAAACCGCGACGAAGGACCGGATCACGCTCCCGCTGCCGCCATCGATGACGCGCACCTCACGAGTGCTCGGGCTCCCGACCGCGAAGTCGGGCGTGTTGTTGGCCGGGCGGCTGACATCACCCAGCGCGCACAGTGCGGCACCGAAGTCTCCGGGCCCGGTGACCACGAGGTGCGTGACGATGGTCGGCGGATTCGGCGGGCTGAGACCGTCGATGTACACCTTGCCGCCCACGCCGGTTCCGACGAGGAAGTCGCTCAGCCCGTCACCATTGACGTCGCCGAGCTTGCATACGTGAGTCGCCAGGCGTTCCCATGCGGTCGGGTAGTACTGGAAGGGACCACCGCCGCAGTAGCCGGGGCCATCACGGGTGACGATCAACGGAGACGGCAGCGCCGGATTCGAGGAGAACAGGTGATAGCGACCCCGATCCGCGCTCCCCGCGTTGCAGGAGATGCGCAGGAAGGGTGCGCCCGCCAGGTAGTCGGTGGCCCCGTCACCGTCGACGTCTCCAACCGCGGCGACCGCGTAGCCGGACTGTTCCGCGGCACTCTGGCCGGGGTAGGGGCTTCCCGCCGCCACCGGTACCACGACGACGCGACCCGCGTTACTGCCCACCGGCGGATCGCCGGCGGGTTCTCCGATGACCACCTGTCCCGGTACCGCGGGATCCCCCTCGGCGAGCGAGTAGCCGAACTGCGCTCCCGCGGAACTGCCTGCGAGCGGGATCGGTCCGACCGGGAGGATGACGCCCTGGAGTCGACTCCAGCTGCGAACGTGCACGGCCCCTGTATCCGTCGTCAGTCCCTGGGCCTCGTCGCCGGGCGCACCGATGAAGACCCAGCCGTTTGCCGTACCTGCGATCGCGAAGCCGACCTGATCGTGGCTGTTGTCACCTCTGACGACGGCGAGCTCGTGTTGTCCGATGCATGCCCCGGCTGTGAGTGCGATGGAGAGGGAAATGGAACTGATCCGCATGAGGCACCTGACTTCTGCGACGAAGGCACCAGCGATGGTGGAAGGTGAACGAAAGAGGTCGCCGTCGGTGGACGCGCCGAAGCCACGGCCCGACCGCATCGAATTCCCGGGTCGTCGTGCACGGCGTCGGATTCCTCGCGATCCGCGCGCCGGCTGCCTCTCGGCGATGGGACGAGCGCGGTCCACGCCGCACCCGATCGTGGTTCCGCGTCCAGAGCGGACCGGCATCGGCATGGATTGTGGTGTCCCGACCCTTGGGTCCGTAGGCCTGCGACTCGTCGCGCGAAGCGACGATTCGCAGGCCGGAGCGACCCCAGCCAACCAAGCGGCCTGGGCCCTCCTGGTCGGCGCGCAGCGACGACGCGGCAACCCTTGGGTTGCGGCTCTGGCCGCGATGGGTCCGTAGGCCTGCGACTCGTCGCGCGAAGCGACGATTCGCAGGTCGGAGCGACCCCAGCCAACCAAGCGGCCTGGGCCCTCCTGGTCGGCGCGCAGCGACGACGCGGCAACCCTTGGGTTGCGGCTCTGGCCGCGATGGGTCCGTAGGCCTGCGACTCGTCGCGCGAAGCGACGATTCGCAGGTCGGAGCGACCCCAGCCAACCAAGCGGCCTGGGCCCTCCTGGTCGGCGCGCAGCGACGACGCGGCAACCCTTGGGTTGCGGCTCTGGCCGCGATGGAGGCATCACCAGCGGGTTGGGTGATTACCCGGCTGCTCCGCGGGCATTGCGGTCACCAGGCGACCAGCACGCGGTACAGCCTCAGTGTCGTCGACGAACGGTTGGAGAGCCGCAGCGTGAGCAAGCGATGACGTGGCACCGATGCATCGCAGAGCGGCAGGCGGAAATGCTCCGTCGTCGAGCCGGGGAGGACCGCGTCGTGCGCGATGAGCGTGCTGTCGACCAGCACGTCCAGGGCCGCCGTGCCGTCCATGGGCAGAGCAGATCGAACCGACTTCTGGGCCTCGATGTCGAGGATCAGCAAGGCTCCGGGAACTGCAGCGGCATCGAAGGGGAGTTCCACCTGCGAGACTCCAGGTAGTGCCAGCAAGGCGAAGCTCGACTGGGACTCATACTCGTCGCCCCGGATCTCCGTCTCGAGCAGATTGATCGGCGCCGTTGCTCCCGCCGTGGCGATCCCCTCGACGCAGAAATCCCAACTGGCTGCAGTATGGTCGGGCAGGTGACTTGGCACGGCCGAGACCCGCAGGCGACGAGGGGAGTCCTCGATCAGGCGACGGAGTTGCGAGGCCGCATCGGGCACCTCGACACCCGGCAAGCCCGCGATTGTCGCCCGGCCATCGGCAAGACGAGCTTCGAAGAGCGCAAGCACGCTGTCGTCGGTCGCGGCGAGCGCCTTCGCCTGCGTGCGAAGGGCGCTCGTCGAAGTGGAGTCGTCGAGGAGTCCGGCAAGGTAGCCCAGATCGCTGGCCAGGATGCGACGTTCCGAGACGCCTGGCTGCTGCTGGATCGTCCAACGACCGCCGAGGATCGACGCCACCAACTCCGGGTCCCGGAGTGCCGCTCGGACGAAGGATGCGCTGGTCGGCTCCAGCAGGGTCTCCCAATGCGCGGTCGGTGAGGGTCTGCGCTCCGCGCGATGCAGCCTCGCGAACTGCAGTGCCATGCCAGCGACCGCGAGATCGAGCCGGTCGCGTGCGACGTTCGAGATGCCGGCGCGCGACACGGCGCGGCGCACGGAGTCGAAGAACTGCGTCTCCAGTTCCAGCGCGCCCGGTCCGGTGAGTGGATCGAGCTGAGCCAGGCGTCGGATCAGCAGAGTCGAGTTCGCGACTGCGACTCGCGTGCATTCCAATTCGTCGTCGGAGCCGTTCGACCACTCCGACAGCGCATGACTGATCGCGGCAAGGCTGTCGATGTCGCCGCAGCCCGCCCACGCGACGACGACATGCATCGCCGAGACCGGATCGCCGAGATCGAACCTCGCACGGAGCGCCGAACGGAAGACAGCTGTCTTCGAGAGGTCGAACAGGTCTGCATCGGGGCGCTCGAAGAACAGCCGTGCGACCAGCGGCAGTCCGTCGATGGGGGAACGGGTCCGTACCGTGTTGGCGAGGAACTGCGCGAGCTCAGGGTGGTGCCGGACGCCGTCACGCTCGAGATGACTCGCGGCGAGCAAGCAAGCACCGGTCCAGTCGCGCTTCGCGATGGTCGACGAGACCGACCGGAGCGCGGGATCCGAGGATCCGGATCCGGCGTCGAGCAGCTCTGCGACCTTCGCGGGGAGCAGCCAACGCTGGAGCAGACCGAGCCCCTCCGTCAGTCGGTCGAGATGCATGAGGTCGCCGTCGCGAAGAGCCGTCGCCGTCGCATGGCGCGTGTACAGGCCGGCGACGAACTGTTCGCCGACAAGGGTCAACAGCGCGACGGCCAGCAATGCGACGGCCCATCGCGTGGCGAAGATCGCGGCTCGTCTCGGATGGCGGAGCACGAACCGACTGGCGCGCGCCGCGAGCGGGACGCGTAGTGCCTGCACCCTGCGGCCTTCGAGGTGGGCGCGCAGATCGGCGAGCAGTGCCCCGCCGTGGCCATGGCGCCAGCGTGGTTCGGGATCGCAGGCCGTGGCGACGATTGCGGCGAGGTCCGGGTCGATCCCCGGCACCAGTTCCCCGAGTCGCTCGAGTCCCTCCGAAGGCGAGCGCTCCCGTGCGACCGGCGATCGCCCGGCGAGCAGATCGTGCATCGTCACACCGAGCGCGAACACGTCGACGGCCGGCGTCACGCTGCGCCCCGCCAACTGTTCCGGCGCCGCGTAGTCGATCGAGGCCCAGAGCGTCGACACCGAGGAGCCTCTCGCCGCCGTATCAGCGACCAGTCCGAAGTCGACCAGGACCGCAGGCGCGCCGCACGGAGTCTTCGTGTCGCCCGCTTCGAACACGATGTTCGACGGTTTCACGTCACGGTGTACCAGTCCCCGGTCGTGCAGTGCAGCGAGCGCCGATGCGATCTCCGCGAATCGCTCGACCAGCGTCCGGAGTTCCACGCCCTCTGGAGGCCGCCGTCGTGCGACGAATCCCCCGAGCACTTCCGCAAGTGTGGGACCGTCGACCAGGCGCATCGCGCAGTAGAGGAGTCCGCGGCTCGAGTCCTCCCCCGCATCGAGCACCTCCACGAGATGCGGATGGTGCATCGACATCGCACACTCGACTTCGTGAGCGAATCGTGCCCTTGTGCGCGAACCCAGCGAACCGAGCGCCACCACTTTCAGCGCGACGCGCCGACCGCTCCTTGGATCCACTGCCGCGAAGACACGGCTGGTGCCTCCTTGCCCCACGACGCTCTCGAGCCGGTATCCACCGATCACGTCACCTGCGGCCAGGTCCGCGAACAGTGCTTGTGCAAGGTTGCGCCACACCGGATTGGCGAGGAAGTTGGCGGCGGACCGGTCGTGTGCGAGCAGGTCCTCGACTTCGCGCCGCAGGTCCTCATCAGCTCCGCAGTGCTGCGTCAGCAGTGTGTTCCGTTCATCCGGGTCACATCGCCGCGCCAGCACGAAGAGTTCGTGCACGCGCTCCATGTCCGGCAGCGGTCGCGTGGAGGGAGCATTTCCGGTGTTGCTCATGTTCGGCTAAGTTCGGCTGTGGAGCAGCGATACCCCGTTCGCGACCGCGGGCGCCGGGCATTCGCGACGCGATGGACGTGGATCGTAACGAGGCCAGGACCGGTGAGATCACGAACGCCCTGCGCGAGATGCGGTCGCGAGCCCAAGTCGACGCGGACCGAGTGTTCGCACTGGTGGAGCCAGAGCTTCGGTGGCGCGTCGAGCGGGAGTGCGGGCGAGACCATTGCAGCACGCTCTCGCAGACCACCGCGATCGTGCACGACGCCTTCCTCCGACTGGCGCAGGAGCAAGTGTGCTGGAAGGACCGCGACCACTACTTCAGTGTTGCCACGCTGATCGTGCGCCGGCTCCTCGTCGACCTCGCACGGCGGGAGCGGCGCGCCAAACGAGGTGGGGGGCGAATTCGTGTGGCTCTGCCCGCCGATCTCGTGACGGCCACCCCCGATCCGGGTCTGGTCCTCGATCTCGACGCCGCGATCGAACGGCTGCGTGCGATGCGACCGCGCTGGGCCCGCCTTGCCGAGCTCCGGGTGTTCGGCGGCCTCGGCAACCATGAGATCGCAGCAGTTCTCGGTGTCGCACTTCGGACCGTGGAGCACGACTGGCATTTCGTGAGAGCGTGGCTGCATCGCGAACTGTCATGAGATCCATGGGTCCGTAGGCCGGAGAATCGTCGCGTGCAGCGACGATTCGGAGGCCGAAGGGCCCCGGCCAACAAAGCGGCCTGGACCTTTCTGGTCGGCGCGCAGCGGCGACGCGGCAACCCGCATGGGTTGCGGCCCAGGCCGCGATGGAGAACAGGCGGCTTTGACCGTGACGCGCCGGAAGGGGCGTGGCACCGCAGCGATTGCGAAAGATCCCTGGCAGGCACTGGAGCGCTCTGGTGATCGTGTGAGCCAGTCTGCACGCGGGCTCGAGGGGTCGAGAGTCGACATGCGGGTCTCCGAGGTGTTGCCAGCGAATTTCAGGGGTCATCCTGGATCGTCCCGCGCGAGGCTCCGCTGGGTGTCCTGGCAATCGGAGTGCGATCGAGGTGCGTCGGCTCCGTTCCACTGACCGAGCCCGAGACCGTCCCCCGGCTGTCCCCGTGCGTTCCGGCCCGGAGTTCGGTTGAGTCGCGATCGAGACGGCTGTGAAGCCCACGTCGCGCTCTCCCGAACTTGCGGATTCCTTTCAATGCCCCGCGGGCTGGCGGAATCCGCTTGGTCTGCGCCCGGATCGCTGCCCTTGCATCGAGTCCCCTGCGGGCTGCGTTGTCCGGCGGACTTTCCGTCTGAATCGACGACCGAACACACGCTTCGAGCCGGATCTGCAGGGATATCCTGCGATCCTGCCGATGCTCGCTGCTGTCGCACTGTGTGTCCTGCTCCCGCAATCGCCGTCTCCCGCGCCCGCGCTCGATCTGCTGCCCGCGGCCGACATCCATCTCGACGGTTGGCTCGGCGCACGCATTCAGGCCAGTCGCACGCAGTGGCTCGATCGCGTCGATCTGGCGCCGCGCATCGCGCCCTTCGCGCATCGGCCCGCGGAGCAGGCGTGGGCGGGGGAGCATCTGGGCAAGTGGTTGCACGCGGCGTCGAGCGCCTGGGCGGAGAGCGGCGACGAGGTGTTGCGGACGCGCATCGCGAGCGCGGTCGATGCCTTGCTCGCGGCGCAGGGCGACGACGGCTACCTCGGTGCCTATCTGCCCGCGCAGCGCTTCCAGCTCCTGCCGGGTGCGGACTGGGACGTGTGGACGATCAAGTACGCGCTGCTCGGTCTGCTCGCCGAACACGAGGCGACCGGCGATGCGCGTGCACTCGACGCCGCACGACGCGGCGCGGACCTGCTGCTGAAGACCTTCGGTGAGGGCGGCCGGAGCATCCTGTCGGCGGGCACGCACGTCGGCATGGCTGCGACTTCGGTGCTCGAACCGATCGCGCGGCTGTTCCGCATGACCGGCGACACGCGCTATCGCGACTTCGCCTTCGCGATCGTGGCCGCGTGGGACGAGCGGGGCGGACCGCGCATCGCGTCGAGCCTGCGCGAGACGGGTCACGTCGCGCAGGTTGCGAACGGCAAGGCCTACGAGATGCTGTCGAACCTCGTCGGTCTCTGCGAGCTGGCACGCGCGACGGGCGATCGCCGACTGATGGAAGCGCCGCTCACGGCGTGGAACGACATCGTGGCGCGCGAGCTGTTGCCGACAGGGAGCGCGAGTCGTCACGAGCACTTCGTCGGAGGCGGACGTCTGCCGTCGAGCACGCCGAACAACCTCGGCGAGACCTGCGTGACGGTGACCTGGATGCAGCTCTGCGCGCAGTTGCTCGAACTGACCGGCGAGGCGCGCTTCGCGCAGGAGATCGAGCGCAGCGCGTTCAACCACCTCGCCGCGGCACAGCGACCCGACGGCGCCGCATGGTGCTACTACACGGCATTGCGCGGACCGAAGCCGTACGACGCCGGCATCACCTGCTGCTCGTCGAGTGGTCCGCGCGGCATGGCCCTGCTTCCGCAGCGCGCGGTGCTGCGCGCCGGGAAGGACACGCTGGTGATCGCGTTGCCCGAGTCCGTCCACGGCGAGGCGGAGTTCGGCGGACGTCGGATCGGCTTCCACGTCGAGAGGGCAATCCTGGAATCGGGATCGATCCGGATCCGCGTGCACTTCGACGGCGCGTTGCCCGCGGCCGTCAACGTGAGGATGCGCGTTTCCGAGTGGGGAGTGCCGGCGTCACTCATCGTCTCCGACGAGGATCGGACGGTCGCAAAGGCCGGCTGGGTCGAGACCGCGCGGCGCGAATGGAGATCCGGCGACACGATCGAACTGCTCCAGCAGTGCAAGGGTCGCATCCTCATCGATCCGAACGACGACGAGCGCGCCGCGCTGGCCTTCGGTCCCTTCGTCCTCGCCCTCGACTCGGCGCTCGATGCGCGCCTTGCGACCGCCGCAATCACCGTCGACGGACTGCCCGAACTGGTCGACGCGAAAGCGCTCTCGTTCCGTGCCCGCTGCGTCGTCGACGGCGAGAGCGTGGTGTTGCCGTTGCGCACCTTCGCCGACGCCGGCGCCGACGGCGGCCTCGTGCGCGTCTGGCTGCGGCGCGGCGGCGTGGACTCCGGACCGATCGCCGTCGCCGATTCGCGCAGCCGCGCGGGCAACGTCGACGGCTCGATCCGCGACGGCGACCTCGACAGTTTCGTGGTGACCTGGGACGGCACGCATGCCGCCCAGGACAGCTACGCCATCCGCTTCGCTTCACCGCAGGCGATCGGCGGCGTGCGCTTCGCCCATGGGCACGGCTTCCACGACGGCGGCTGGTTCGACTGCAGCAAGGGCAAGCCGGTGGTGGAGGTGCGTGAGACCGAAGACGGTGAGTGGCGCGTCCTCGGCGCGCTCTACGGCTATCCGGAGACCACGGCGACCGACGCGCACCAGCTCCGCGACGGTGCCGTCTTCGAGCTCCGACTCGATGCTTCGGTCACCGCGCTCGAACTGCGCGTACGCGGCGTGCCCGCCTGCGGCGACGATCCGCGACAGGCCTTCTCGTCGTGTGCGGAGCTGCGCGCCTTGCGCTGAGTCCGGTCGACACCCTGCCGGGGTCGCGGTCGACGACCGGAATCAGTGCGGCGGCTCGCCGAAGCCCCGTGCCGCGTACTCCTTCGCGAGTCGTTGCCGCAGGTCCGCGACGAGCTTCTCGCCACGCGTCGGAATCGCCGCGCATTGCGCGAGGAGCTCGCGGTGGGCTTCGCGCCCGGCTTCGACGGCTCCGCCCGCCATCGCCGCGAGGCCGGCCTCGAAGCGGATCACGATCGCGGAGTCGATCGATGCGGCTGGCAGGCTGGCGAGCGTGGCGATCGCGTCGAGGGTCGAATCGAGGCGAGGCGTGACCTCACCGAGTCGACCCGCGAGCCGCAGCGCGCGGGCGAGCGTGCCGAGGCTGGACAGGCGTTGCGGGTGCAGCACCGGCAGGCGCGCGGCGAAGTGGTCGGCGGCCGCCTCGAGGTTCGGGATGGCGGCGTGCGCGTCGCCCGACGCGAGCTGGATCGCGCCGAGATTGGACTCGATCGCGGCGAGGCGCGGGTGATCCGGCGCGAGGAAGCGCTGGGCCGAGGTGCGTGCGTGTTGGAGTTCGTCGATCGCTGCGGGCCAGTCCGCCTTCCGCGCGAGCACGATGCCGAGGTTCAAACGCAACGCCAGGGTCGATTCGTCGTCGGGGCGTGCCGCGTCACTCTGCTTCGCAAGCGTGGCGCGGGCGAGAGCGACTCCCTCGTCGCTGCCGATCGCGAGGCCGCACTGGGCGAGGTCGATCGCCGCTTCGAAGGTCTCGTCGGCGTCCTCACCGGACGCAGTGCGGCGGCGCTGCAGAACGTCCGTCGCAAGCGCGTGGGCGTGATCGAAGTGCCGCAACTCGAGGTCGAGCAGCACGCGCCGGCGCAGCATCGACAACAGCGTCGGATCGAGAGCGGGAAGCCGCGCCTCGGCGATGGCCAGTCCCCGTGCGAGGATGGCATCGGCCTCGTCGTGGCGCCCGAGATTGCGCAAGACTTCGCTCAACGCACCGTGTGCGAGGATGCCCTCCGGTGTCGACTCGAGGCCGGCAGCCGTCATCAGCTCGAGTGCCTGTCGGCAGAGGACTTCGCTCGCCGGCCAGTCGCCGTTCGCGAACCGCACGGTGGCGAGGTAGTTCGCGGTGAGCGCCCGCGTGCGGAGGGGGAGCTGCTCCCGCGCGATCTCGGCCTCCAGCTCGCGACAGAATGCAGCGATCGATGCATCGCCGCCGCCCTGCTTGCCGATCGCGCGGGTGACCGTCGACCGCAGGACTGCGACGACGCCGGCGACGGTCTCCTTCTCCTCTGCCAGTACGGCGGCGGCACGCTCTGCGCGCTGGGCCTGCTCTTGCGCCTCCGACGCGGAGCGTCGCGCGTGATCGAGCGCGATCAGGCTCACGACCAGACTCGCAGTGAGGATCGACACGAAGGCTGCGGCCGCGGCGACCTTGCGTCGGTGCCGGACGAGCAGCTTGCGGAGACGGTAGCTCCGCGACGGTGGTGCCGCCGTGATCGGCAGTCCGGAGCGGAACGCGCGCAGATCGGCGACGAGCTCCGCGGCGCTGGTGTAGCGCTCGTCGCGGTCGGCATGTGTGGCCTTCGCGATGATCCACTCGATCTCCGGCCCGGACGCAGCGGTGGAGTCCTGGGCGCAGAGCTCACCGAGGATCCTGCCGAGCGCGTAGATGTCGGTGCGAAGATCGAGGTCGAGCACGCCGGCACGCTGCTCGGGCGACATGTAGGCCGGAGTTCCCAGCACCATCCCGACCTGCGTCAGCTCCGCGTCGGCTTCGCGATCCAGAGCGCGCGCGATCCCGAAGTCGACGATCTTGGGCGTGCCATCGCGAGCGACGAGGATGTTCCCGGGCTTCAGGTCGCGATGGATCACGCCGCGCTGGTGTGCGTGATGGATCGCCTCGCCGACGGCGATCACCCAGTCGACGCGGGAGTCGAGGGACAGTCCCAGCGCACGCGCGCGGGTCGTGATCGGCGCCGCATCGGGGAGGAACTCGAGCGCGTACCACGGCAGCTCGAGCGCGAACGGTCCGCTGTCGATCGCCTCGAGTCCCGCAGCGTGCACCTTCGCGATGCCGACGTGTTCGAGGCGGGCGAGGACCTCGGCCTCGAGCCGGAAGCGTCGCAGCGTGCTGCCCACGCACAGCTCGGGCCGGAGGATCTTGAGGGCGACGGTGCGACGCGGCGCGAGCTGCTCCGCCTCGTAGACCGCGCCCATGCCGCCCTGCGCGAGGAATCGCACGATCCGGAACCCCGCGACGCTGTTGCCGGGGTCGAGTTGCAGCCACTGCGCCGTGCGGAGCGGCGACGAGGGCGGAGGCTCGATCGTCGGCAAGACCTCGCTGGTGTCGGCCTCGAGCAGTCGGCGCACCGGCTCGACGAGTTCCGGGCGCGTCGCGGCGAGCACCTCGAGTCGATGCGCGCGCTCGGCATCGGGACATTCGCAGAGGTCCTCGAATGTCGCGCGGACCTCGGCCCACTCCGGCGCGGCACTCATCGGGAACCCGCGTCGGGTGGCGCGAGGTTGCTGCGCAGCCACGCGCGGGCCGTGCGCCAGCCACGCTCGACCGTGCGGGTGGAGACGTCGAGTGCGAGCGCCGCCTCCGCGACGGTCAGTCCGGCGAAGAAGAGCAGTTCCACGAGGTTCACGAGTTGGGAGTCGACCTCCGCGAGGCGTGCCAACGCGGCTTCGAGGTCGAGGATGTCGACCTGCTCGCGACGATCGGCGATGAGCGAAGACGTCAACTCGAGGCGGAGACCGCCATCCCGCTTGCGCGCAGATCGCCGCCGCGCGTGGTCGACCAACACCGAGCGCATCGTGCGGGCCGCGAGCGCGAGCCATTCGCCGCGGCTGCGATCGTCGCGGGACTCCAGTTTCGCGATCCGCAGCCAGGCTTCGTGCAGGAGGGCGGTCGGTTGCAAGGTGTGCTGACCGCTCTGCGCGCCGAGCTGGCGGGCGGCGAGATCGTGGAGGCTCGCGTACAGCGCGGTGTCGAGGCGGTCCGGAGGTGGTTCGGCGTCCGACCGATCTGCCCGTGGGTTGCTCATCGGCGGCGGCATTCTGTCGCGCCGACGGCGCGGACGCGAAGCCCCCGCGCGGGGACGAGTGGAAGCAGGACTGCCGAGCGTCCGGGTCTCCCGGGACCGTGCATCCACGGACGCTGCCCGCGCCGCCTTCTTGAATCGCGCCGCAGCGTCGCTCCCGGCGAACGATTCTGTCGGGCCCGAACCGTCGATTGCGTCTTCCCGTCACCGCCGCGGCTCGAGTTCGAGGGCCAAGGGGCCAAGAGGAGCCAGACAGTCGATGAAGAACCTCACTCTCGCAGTCGCGTGTGTCTCCCTGATGGCCGGCGTCCCCACCTCGCTCCGGGCGCAGACCGGACCGATCAGCCCCGTACGGTTCGCCGACGTCGAGGGTCCGAACTCGAACACCCTGCCGCTGGCCCATGCGCAGCAGCTGGTGCGGTTCCAGCAGATCCAGGACGACCTGCCCATCCGTGCACGGCTCGTGCGAGCGCTCGCGTTCCGCCGCAACGCGGTCGATGCGAGCTTCACGCCCTTCGCCGTCGACCTCGATCTCACCATGTCGGACCCGGCGCGAAGCTCGGCCTCGCCGAGCATCGTGTTCGCGCAGAATCACGGGACGAATCTGGTCACGGTCGTCGCCCGCCGCACCATCCAGTTCCCCGGGACACTGACCCCGCGCAGCCGCCCTGCTCCGTTCGAGTACCTGATCCCGCTCGATGCGCCGTACCGCGTCAGTGTCGCCACCTGCTGGGACATGCGCGTCTACTCGCACGGCGCGACGAACACCGAGTTCGATGCCGTGCAATCGCCGGCGGGTGATCAGAACCCGACCAGCGGCGCGCACTTCTTCGGAACGGGATGTCGGGCTTCCGGGTCGAGTCAACCGATGGTGGCCGGCGGATCCTTCTCCGGCGACTGGTCGCTCGGCACCTTCTCGCTCCGCTTCACCAGTCAGCGAGGTCCCGCCAACGCGCCGCACCTGGTGGCCGTGGGCTTCGACAATCAGCAGTGGGGGCAACTGCCGTTGCCGTTCCTGTTGCCCGGTTCACTCAACGCCCCCTCGGGGCCGTGCTTCATCGAGAACGACATCCTGGACACCCTGCCGGGCACCAGCAACGGCGTCGGGACCTTCGTCACGACGCTGGGCGTCACACTGGATCCCGCGCAGAACGGTCTGCGGATCTTCAGTCAGGTCATCGCGCTCGATGCCGGCGCGAACTCGCTCGGCGTCGTGACCTCCAACGGCGGAGTGCGTCAGATCGTCGCGCCCTTCGCTCGGCCGTCGATCGCGCAAATCTCGCTGCTCGGTTCGCATGGGACGTCGGGGACCGCAGCCACCGGGGTCGGTGTCGTGACACGCCTCGTCGAGTGATCGCGCCAGATCGGGTCGACGGGGTCGGTCCCGCCTTGGCGTCACGGGAGCGAAACACGCGGCGACGACTCGGGCGGCCGACGCACGCCGGCACGCAACGCGGCCCGAGCGTTCCTGGTCGAGGCGAAGCGGCGGCGCCGCAATCGCGGATTGCGGTCAGGCCGGGACGGGTCGAGGAGAGAAGGTAAGGTCGCGGCGCCGCGGACACGGCGCGGTCCTTGCTGACGCGCGCGCGCCCTTCCGCACCCGATGCTTCGACTCTGCGTCGATGAAACCCGTCCTCCCGATAGCCGCCGCTCTCGCGATCCTGCTCCCCTCCGCCGCGCCGCGTTCCCAGAACCCGCAGCTCCTGCTCGATGCCTACCCTGGCATCGGCAGCTCGATGGGCCCGTACTGGCTCACCGCCAGCCCGCGCTACGGCGAGGTGCTGATGGCGCTGAACGACCAGGTCCACGGGATCGAGCTGTGGCGCACCGACGGAACCACGGCCGGCACCCGCATCGTGCTCGACCTCACGCCGGGTCCGGGCGACTCGAACATCCGCTCCCTGACGAGCATGGCCGACGGTGTGTGGTTCACGCTGCCGCAGCCGATCGGCGATCAGGTCTGGCGCAGTGACGGAACGGCGGCCGGCACGCAGCTCGTCGTCGACGGACCGAGCCTGGGCATGGTGTCGGTCAACGCTCCGATCTGGGAGTTCTCCGATGGATCCCTGCTGCTGGTGGCCGACGGCGGCTTCTGGAGAACCGACGGCACGCCCGCCGGAACCTCGCAGCTGGGGATTCCGGACGGCTACATCATCCAGGCGTCCGGCGACGAGGTGTGGATCATCGACTTCTCGCTCCAGACTCGCCTGTGGCACAGCCGGGGAACGCCTTCGACCACCGCTGCGGTCGCGACCGGAGTGATCTCCGCGGGCGCACATCTCGGCGGAATGGTCGTCTTCACCGATCTGGGGAATGCGCAGACCGGGGTCACCCTCCTCGGCACCGGAAGTCCGCAGTCCATCACCCTCCCCGAACTCGCGGTCCCCGCGTTCATCGACGGCGCCGTGCTCGCCCTCGGCACGCAGACGCTCTGGCGGTGGGATGCGCAGGCTGCGCCCTCGGTGCTCCACGTCTTCGCATCGCTGTCGGCATCGCCCTTCGGCCTTCGGATGCAGCTTCCGAGTGTGCCGGGCCTGATCTTCGAAGCCGACGACGGCGCGCATGGGGACGAGCTCTGGATCTCCGACGGCACCGCGAACGGCACGCACCTGTTCATGGACCTGACCCCCGGTCCGGCGTCGACCGTCCTCGCGCCCTATTCGTTTCTCGTCCAGGGCAAGGCCGTGTTCTGGATGGACGCGCCCCCTCTCCATCTCGGTTCGGAGCCGTGGGTGACCGACGGAACCATCGCCGGGACCGTCCTGCTCGGCGATCTCGCACCCGGTCCCGCCAGCTCCGATCCGGATCCCTTCCTCGGACTCAACCCGGCGAGTCAGCGGCGGGTGATCGGACTGATCAGCACGCCGCAGTACGGCGCGGAACCCTGGGTCACGGATGGAACGCCGGGCGGCACGCACCTCGTCGCGGACATCGATCCCGGTCCGAGCTCGTCGATGATGATGTTCGGCTACGACGCGATCCACGCGGGGCCGAACCAGATCTTCGTCGCCTCGGACGGCGTGCACGGCTACGAGCCCTGGGTGATGCAGCTCGAAGGTGTCGCTGCGCGGCTGTTCGGCGGTTGCCCTCCGCTTGGTCGCTACGTGGTGGCGGATCCGGTGCTCGGCACACCGTGGCGGCTCTCGTCGAGTGGGACCACACGCACCGGCGTGGCTCTGCTCTCCCTGCCGTCGAGCACGCCGATCGACATCGGCGGCGCTTGCCTCCTGCAACTCGATCCGGCGACGAGCGTCGTGCTGGCGACCATCACGCCGAACGCTGCGGGAGAGTGGAGCAGCACCTTCCCCCTGCCTTCGACGACCAGTCTGCGCGGTGCGCGTCTGGTGTCGCAGGCGGTGTACCTGTCCTCGGTCAGTCCGCTCGGCTTCGACCTCGCCGATGCCTGGTCGGTCACGCTCGGACTGTGAACCTGCGTTGCGGCGCGCCCCTTGCAGCCGCGCCAGAGCTCAACGAATGCGACCCACGGAGAGGATGCCGATGAGACCTGCCCTTCAGCTTCCCGCTGCCCTTGCGATCCTGCTGCTGTCCGGCGCGATGCGTGCCCAGAACGCGCACCTCCTCCTCGACTCCTATCCCGGGATCGGCAGCTCGATGCGCGAGTGGGGCGTCGCTTCGAGCACGCGCTACGGCGAAGTGCTGCTGGCGATGAGCGACCAGGTGCACGGCATGGAGCTGTGGCGCAGCGACGGCACCGCGGCCGGCACCCGCATGGTGCGCGAACTCACGCCCGGATCCGCCGAATCCAACATCACCTACCTGACGACCATGGCGGACGGCGTGTGGTTCAGCCTGGTGCGGCCGATCGGCGATCAGATCTGGCGCAGCGACGGGACCACCGCCGGCACGCAGTTGATCGTCGACGGCCCGAACCTCGGCATGGTGAGCATCCTCCCTCCGGTGTGGAGGTTCACCGACGGCTCCGTGCTGCTCGCCGCGGACGGCGGCTACTGGAGGACCGATGGCACAGCGGGCGGAACGGTCCAACTCGGCATTCCGGACGGCTACTTCGTCCACGCCGTCGGCGACGAGTTCTGGATCCTCGGCTACCAGCCTCCCTTCGAACTCTGGCACAGCCGCGGAACACCGTCGACGTCCTCGGCGGTCGCGACGCAGGTGATCTGGGCGGCTCCTCACCTCGGCGGGATGGTCGTGTTCGAGGCCTTGGGGACCACGCAGACCGTGATCTCCTTGCTGGGCACGGCGAACCCGCAGACCACCACCCTCCCCGAGGTCGCGATCCCCGCGCTCATCGACGGTGCGGTGCTCGCGCGCGGCACGCACACGCTGTGGAGGTGGGATGCGCAGGGTCCGCCGACCGTGCTCCACGTCTTCGCGTCGCTGCCGGCATGGCATTGGGGATTCGAGACCGCGATCCCCGGCATCGACGGCATCTACTTCGAGGCCGATGACGGCGTGCACGGCGAGGAGATCTGGTTCACCGACGGCACGGCGAGCGGAACGCACCTGTTCATGGACCTGACTCCGGGCCCCGCGTCGACCCTCTTCGACGGCTTCTCCTTCCTCGTTCAGGGCAAGGCCGTGACCTGGATGGATGCGGCCGGCCTCAACCTCGGTCTGGAGCCCTGGGTGACCGACGGCACCGTCGCCGGAACCCTGCTGCTCGGCGACCTCGCTCCCGGCCCGGCCGGTTCGGCTCCCGACTACGAGTTCGGATCCACGGGACCGGCCAGTCAGCGGCGCATGATCGGAATGATCAGCACGCCGCAGTACGGCGCCGAACCCTGGGTCACCGATGGAACGCCGGGCGGCACACACCTCGTCGCCGACATCAACCCCGGCCCGAACCCGTCGATGGGGATGTTCGGCTACCACGCGATGCACGTGGGACCCGACCCGGTCTTCGTCGCCAACGACGGCGTGCACGGCTACGAGCCCTGGGTGATCCAGCTCGAGGGAGTCGCTGCTCCTCTGGTCGGCGGCTGTTCGCCGGATGGCCGCTACTCCGTGGCGGATCCGGTGCTCGGCACACCATGGCAGCTCGCGTCGAGCTGGACCCTGCGCACGGGTGTGGCCCTTCTCTCGCTGCCATCGAGCACGCCGATCGACGTCGGCGGTGCCTGCCTCCTGCAACTCGATCTCTCGACGAGCGTGGTGCTCGCCGTGATCGCGCCCAACGCCGCGGGCGAGTGGACCGGCAGCTTCCCCTTGCCTTCGACGACCAACCTGCGCGGTGCGCGCCTCGTGTCGCAGGCGGCGTACCTGTCCTCGGTCAGCCCGTTCGGCTTCGATCTCGCCGACGCTTGGTCGGTCACGCTGGGGCTGTGATTCCTCGGCCGCGGTGCGCGGGCGGATAGCATCCCGCCCCCCGATGTCCTCGCGCACCGTCGTCCTGCTCGTGCAGCTCCCGATCCCACCCGCGGGGCCCGAGCCCGTGCGCGGCAACGTGCCGCTCGCCGCGGGCTATCTGAAGCTCGTCGCGGAACGCGCGGGGCTCGGTGGGCAGTTCGCGATCGACATCTTCCCCACGGCGCTGGCCAACACCTGCGGTGATGCGGCGATGGTCGATGCGATCTGCGCCCGCGCGCCCGATCTGCTCGGCTTCACCTGCTACCTGTGGAACGTGCAGCGCACGCTGTGGATCGCGGCGCGTGTGAAGGAGCGACGGCCGCAGGTGCGCATCGTGCTCGGCGGTCCGGAGATCACCCGTGACAACGACTGGGTGCTCGGCGAGACGGCGATCGACTTCGCGGTGTTCGGCGAAGGGGAGCAGACCTTCGTCGAGTTCCTCGGTTGGTGGCGCGCGGGGCGCGATTCTGCGGCACTCCCGCACATCATTGGACTGGGTTTCCGCGACGGCGCGCACTTCCGGCTCAATGCTCCGCGCACGCCGATGAGCGACCTGTCAGTGCTGTCGTCGCCGTGGATCGAGGGCATCGTCGACGCGCGCGAGCACGAGCAGATGCTGCTCGAGACGGTGCGCGGCTGCGTGTTCCGCTGCAAGTTCTGCTACTACCCGAAGGCCTACGACAGCCAGTACTTCCTCGACACCGAACGCGTCCGCGCCGATCTCGCGCACGCGCGGGCCTGCGGCGTGCGTGAGGTCTTCCTGCTCGATCCCACGCTCAACCAGCGGCCGGACTTCGGCGCTTTCGTCGAACTGCTCGTCGCGTGCAACCCGGACGCGGCCTTCGAACTCCACGGCGAACTCCGCGGCGAAGGCATCACGCCGAAGCTCGCGCAGCGCATGCGCGCGGCGAACTTCGTCGAGGTCGAGGTTGGATTGCAATCGGTCGATCCGCACACGCAGGCGACCATGGACCGGCGCAACAACCTGCGCGCCTTCGAGAAGGGGGTCGCGGCCTTGCGCGAGGCGGGCATCCGCGTGAAGACCGACCTGATCGTCGGCCTGCCGGGCGACACCGTGCAGAGCGTGCGCGACGGCTTCCGCTTCCTGGTCGACCGCGGGCTCTGCGACATCGCCCAGGTGTTCCGGCTCAGCATCCTGCCCGGCACCGCGTTCCGTCACGAGGCGGAGCAGCTCGGGCTGCGTTTCCAGGCGCGACCACCGTACTCGGTCCTGAGCACGCCGGCCTTGAGCGAGGACGACATCGCGATGCTCCTCGCCGAGGCCGAGCAGGTCTTCGACTGCACCTTCGATCCGCTGCCCTCGGCGTGGTTCGAGACACCGGCCCTGCCCGCCGCGCTGACCGGCCGCATGGTGATCGACCTCGACACGAACTCGGCACCGGCGGAGATGCCGGCGAGTTCGTTCGTGTTCGCGCTGCAGTTCCGCGCCCGCGATCCCTTCGCGCATCGGGAGCGCATCGTCGCGACGGTGCGCAACCTGCTCGTGCGCGATCCCTTCACCACCTTGCTGGTCGTGATCGAGACCGGCAGCGAGTTCCCGCTCGATCTGCTCGACGAACTCCGCGACGCCATGGACCCCGCAGTCGACGTCTACCTCGACCGCCACCACGAAGCGCACACCGGCAGTGCCGGCGCCGCGCGCCGTCTCGCGGTGCTGCTGCCCCGTGAGCAAGCCTTCGATGCGGACTGGCTCGAAGCGCTGTCGAGCGAGGTCGAGTTGGTGCGCGGCGAACAGGTCGCGGCTCAGGCGCGCGGCTGATCGCCCTGCGCCCAACCGGCGCGCGATGCGATCACGAAGTGCGGCCGTCCCTTCACCTCGTCGAAGATGCGGCCGAGGTACTCGCCGAGCACGCCGAGCATCAGGAGCTGCACGCCGCCGAAGAACAGCACGATGACCGCGGTCGATGCCCAGCCCGGCGGGGTCTTCTCCATGAACAGTGCGGCGACCAGCGCCCACAGCATCAGCAGGAAACCGATCGCGGAGGCGATCAGTCCGAGCCACGCGGCGAGGCGCAGCGGCAGCGAGGAGAAGGACACCAGACCGTCGAGTGCGAGACGGAACAGCTTGCGGAAGCCGTACTTCGCCTCGCCGGCGGCGCGTGCAGCGCGGTCGTAGGGCAGCCCGATCTGCCGGAAGCCGACCCAGCCGCGCAGTCCGCGCACGAAGCGGTTGTGCTCGGGCATCGCGTTGACGAGGTCGACGACGCGGCGGTCCATCAGCGAGAAGTCGCCGGCGTCGAGCGGGATGTCGACGTTCGCGACCTTGCGCATCACGCGGTAGAAGGCCGCGTAGCAGGCGCGCAGCAGCACGCCTTCCTTGCGGTTCTGCCGCACGCCGTAGACCACGTCGTGGCCCTCGCGCCACTTCTCGATCATCTGCAGCACCACGTCGGGCGGGTCCTGCAGGTCGGCGTCGAGCACGGCGACCACGTCGCCGCGCACGTGGGCGAGACCGGCGCTGACCGCCGTCTGGTGGCCGAAGTTGCGCGAGAAGTGGATCGCCGCGAAGCGCGGGTCCTTCGTGCACTGCTCGTCGATCAGGCGCGGCGTGGCGTCGCGGCTGCCGTCGTCGACCAGCAGGAACCAGACCGGGCCCGGGGCACGCG
Source organism: Planctomycetota bacterium (assembly GCA_046349595.1). Taxonomy (GTDB): domain Bacteria; phylum Planctomycetota; class UBA1135; order UBA1135; family UBA2386; genus JACRLW01. The sequence continues at coordinate 154,559 of JAXMCA010000003.1, read as the reverse complement.
CGGCGAAGCGCTCGAGCTCGGCGAACAGGGCGGGGAGCACGGCCTGTTCGTCGAAGCAGGGGATCACCACGCCCAGGGCAGGTGTCGCAGTGGTGCGGTCCTCGGTCATCCGCTCGCAGTTCACAGCAAGGGAGGGACGATCGGAAGAGGGAAAGCCGGTGCGCCGATCAGCGCGCGCCGAACACGACCGTCGCCAGACCGGTCAGCGACAGCGAGGGCGTGGTGGTGAAGTCGAGAGTGATGCCCTGCTCGTACATCGTGACGCCGACCATGCCCGGCGTGACCGGCGGGGTGAGCGTCAGGGTCGCGGACAGGGTGTTCGGGTCGTAGGCCGCGGCGACGAGCACCAGCGGGTCGGCCTGCAGCGTGCAGGCGGGGTAGCCGAGGAAGCCGAGCTGGATCGAGGTCGGCGCGAAACCGAAGACGATCTGCGTCTGCGCGGTGGGCGGGAGCGTCGTCACGCGCGTGCGCAGCGGATCACCGAGCCACGGGTCGGTCAGCGCGATGACCGGCAGGCCTAGCGCGTTGGGGCAGGCGTTGCCGCCGTACGAGACGCTCGGGAAGGACGCGGTCTGGTAGCTCCACGTGTCGGCGAAGGCGGAGGTCGAGAAGCCGCCGAACAGGAAGGTCGTGGCGCTCGGCAGGAGGAAGGCCATGCACGGCCGCGTGCGCCCCGAAGGCGACGACGCCGACGTCCGCATGGTCCAGTCCGCGCCGTCGAACTCCCAGGTGTTGGCGAGCGTCGAGGAGTTCTGCGTGCCGCCGAAGAGGATGTGGCGACGTCGCAGCAGGTCCCAGGTTGCGGCGTAGGCGAACAGACCGTTGTTCGCGGTCGACGTGCTGCCGGGGGAATGGGCCGTCACGACCTGGTGCCAGTCGATGCCGTTCCAGATCCAGGTGTCGTTCAGCGCCGCTGCGGCGCGACCGCCGTACATCACCGTCTCGTTGTTCAGGAAGTCGGTCGAGAACTGGTAGCGGCCGCGCGCCGGGGGCACGGTGGCGGGGGCGAGCAGGGTCCAGTCCGTGCCGTTCCAAGCCCAGGTCTCGGCGTTGTAGCCCACGGTCGAAGAGGCGTTGCCGTCGTGACCGCCGAACATGATGCAGCGCTGATGGGGTGCGTCGTAGGCGAGACCGACCCAGCGACGCGGCGTGGGCACCGTGTTCGGCGCGTGCTGGATCCAGCTCGCGCCGTCGAACTCCCAGGTGTCGTTCAGCGCGGCGTTCGTGCCGTCGCGACCGCCGAAGATCACGAGGCGACCGCGTCCGCCGTCCCAGCAGGCTGCATACCAATCGCGCGCGCTCGGCGGCGTGCCGAGCGGGGTGACCAGGGTCCAGTTGGTGCCGTCGAAGCGCCACAGCTCGTTGCTCAGCACGCCGCCGCCGAGGTTGCCGCCGAACATCCACAGGTTCACGCCGTCGCTGCAGCCTGTGGTGCCGGCGCGTCCGGTCGGTGACGTCGCCGGGGCGAGCAGGGTCCAGTTGGCCTGCCCCGTGGCGTGATCGGCGAAAGCGGCGAGAGAGCAGGCGAAGACGGCGAGGAGAGCGGAGCGATGCATCAGGAGGATCCCTGCGGGACCGCGGAGGATACCTCCGGATGCGCTGCGGCTCAGGTGTCGGCGAAACCCGGCAGCATCGGCGCTTCCGCGCCGCCGTGGCAGGCGAGGTAGCGCGTGAGCTTCAGCTTGCGGCGCGTGTTCGCGCTCGACATGTAGCGGATCACGCCGAACACCGGCCGCTCCGGCGCCCAGGGTCGGTCGTAGCGACCGAGGCACCAGAAGATGCCCGAGTAGGAGTTCGGATCGCGGCCGTCGATCGCGAAGCGGTTGTTGAGTTCGACGAGCACCGCGGCGGCGTCGCGCGCGGTCGGTGTCCACTCGAGCACGCGCTTGCCCCACAGCATGCGCAGGTAGTTCTGCATGCGGCCGTCGCGGCGGAGTTCGTTCTGCGCGGCGTTCCACAGCGGATCGTCGGTGCGGCCGTCGGCGAGTTCGTCGATCGTGTAGAGCTGCGGACGTGGATCCGACTCGTGCAGCTCGAGCGACGCGCGCGCCCAGGCCGGCAGCGACTCGTAGCGGTCGTAGTCGCGTGGCGCGTGATGGCACATGCCGAAGCCGAGCTCGCGCCAGGTGATGAGCTCGTCGAGGAAGGACTCGAGGTTCGCGCTCCCACCCCACCAGCCGGTGTTGCTGCCGGTCACCGCGGAGGAGATCCGTGCTGCGCTCCAGTCGTCGTGATGCGTGACTGCGTCGAAGACCTCGTGCACGCCGATGTGGCCGAAGTGCAGCCAGGGCGACAGGCCGGACTGCGCATCGGCGTCGGGATGCGACCGCTCCACGGCATAGCGTGAGAAGCCGTCGCGCAGGAAACGTGAGAGCTGTGCGTGCGCGGTCGTGCTCCCGCCGTGCAGGCGGCGAGACGGTGCGACCGTGTGATCGATCGGCAGCGCGGCGAGTGCGGCGGCCGAGGCCGCGAGCTGCGCTGTGCTCGCCGGCTTCCACCGCGAGGTGACCGCGCGCGGGATCACGGCGCGCGGCATGTCGTGCAGCGGAGAGAGGGAGTCCTTGCGCGGCGCCCGGCCGAGATGGTCCGGCAGGTGCTTCTGCAGGAAGCGGCGCAGGTCGAAGGCGCGTCCGAAGGCACGGCCCTGTGCCGCGAGCGGCAGCATGCCGTTGCCGTCGACGGCCTCGAGGCGCACGTCGAGCATGCGCCCCGCCGTCTCGACCATGCGGGGCACGAAGAAGCAGGGCCAGTCGTCGGTCACCACCGCACACGCGCGCGCGGCGAGCGCGGCGAGCAATCCCTTGCCGTGATCCGGCTCCGGCTCGACGTAGGGCAGGTAGGCGACGCCCTTCGCGGCACAACGCGCCGCGTTGTCGGCCATGCCCTGCAGCACGAAGGCGTGCAGGCGATCGTTCGCCCAGCGGTAGCCGCAGCGCAGGGCTTCGAACACGAGCAGCGGCTTGCCGAGTTCGCGACTCAGCTCCACGGCGCGATCGAGCGCGAAGTTGGAGCGGACGCGGCGTGCGGCGACCATCCAGTACAGGACGTGGTCGCGTTCGGGACGCAGGGGTGCGGAGTTGACCCGGCGCAGGCGGGTCGCGGGAACGGCTTCGGCCATGGCGCGCGGGTGCAGGCGGCAGTTCGCAGCTACTCGCCGATCGGATTCGTCAGCTCGAAACGGCTGCCGGAGCGGATGTAGCCGGCGGGGTGCCCGGCGCGGAGCAGCCACTCGCACAGGCTGCGATCGTCGATCCGCACGGTGTCGTCGACCGGCCTGTTGCGCACCACTGTCGCGGATCCCGGTGCGCCACGGACCGCGACACGCGCGAGGATCCCCGGATCGTCGGCGATCACCTGATAGCCCGGAGCCGCGGCCGGCGGCGCGGGCAGGTACGGATCTGCGTCGGGACGGACCGGCGCGGGCGTGCGGCGAAGCACGGCGATCGCGAGGGCGACCACGACCAGGGCGACCATCGAGGTCGTGCGGCGCAGGTGGTGCCGCCGGCGGCGGAGGTCGACCTCGGGCAGAAGGTCGGCGAGCAGGCGCTGCTTGTCCTGCGCGATCCGGAATCCGAGATCAGGCATGACCGAAGACCTCCCGCGCCCGGCGTGCGAGATGGGCGAGCGCGCGGCGGATCCGCCCGTGGGCGGCGTCGCCGGTGGTGTTCAGCAGCGCGCCGATCTCGGCGAAGGTGCTGCCGTCCTCGAAGCGCGCGCGCAGGGCGAGGCGATCGCGTTCGGGGAGGCGACCGAGTTCGGCGCGCAGCCAGGTGAGGCGCTCGTCGCTCAGGAGTGCGTGCGCGAGCGTCTCCGCGCCGTCGAGGGTGGCGTCGGCCGCGACGGCGACCGCGGTCTCGCGGCGACGGCGTCGTAGCTCCACGCGTCGGCGGTCGAGCACCGTCGTGAGGATCGCCCGCGCCATCCACGCATCGACCGCGCGTTGATCGCGCAGCGGGACCATGCGGTGCACGACCTTCAGCATCACCTCGTGCACCAGATCGAGGTGGTCCTCTCCCGGTCCTCGCGCGAGACGGCGAGCGACCGCATGCACGCGGTCGAACCAGACGTCGTAGAAGCGCGCGAAGGCCTCACGGTCGCCGCGTGCGATCGCGGCGGTCCATGCGGCCTGCGAGTTGCCGTCGTCGGCGACGGAGTCGTCGCGCGCGCGGCCCGAGGAGCCGTGCAATGCACGAAGGGGAAGGGGGATCCCGGGGTTCACCGACCTCTGCTCGTGGGACCGCTCGGTCCCGCGGTTCCGGCCGGCTGGGGATCGGAGGTCGTCATCCGCGCCGGACCCGAGGGGCCCGGAGGTGACGGGGAATCGGGGACGGCGCGACGCCCGCGCAGCATCGTCTCGCGTGCCCGCAGCGCGTTGGTGTCCTCGGTGAGGCGATCGACGATCTCCTCGGCGATCGAGAGCTGCATCTCGGTGCCCTGCACGAGCATCAGACCGGAGTCCTCGTGGAAGCGGATCACCGGCTTGCTGTTGGTCGAGGTGCACAGGCCGAGTGCGGTCTCGACCGCGGTGAGCACCGTCTCCGGCTTCAGCGCGATGGAGCTCGTCTCGCCTTCCAGCGACGAGGTCAGAGCGCGCAGCGGGAACACACGCACGCGGCGGCTCATCTGGATCGCCTCGTCGCTGTCGGTGTTGTGCTGCACCCGCACCAGTTGGATGGGCGTGCCCTCGCCGTCGCCCTCGAGGGAGTCGAAGGAGATCGAGTAGACCGGGGCGACCAGGGCATCGAGCGCGCTGAACAGGTTGGCGAGCTCGCTGTCGTGGATCTCGATCGCCGGCAGCTCGGCCTCGCCCGCGGGACCGGTGACCAGCAGGTTGATGTGGCGCTTCCAGCGCTGGTCGGCGGCCATGCGCACCAGCGCGACGAACTCGGTGACGGTGCCCCCGTTGAACTTCACGCTGACCAGTTCCGGTTCCCGCGTCTTGACCTCGTCGATCGCCGGCTGGGATCGCTGGCCGCCGTGTTCCTGCGCGAAGCCGGAGTTGGGCAGGATGGACAGGGCGGCGAGAGCCGATGCGGCGAGGAGCTTGGGACGGAGCATGGATCGATCTCGGAGGGGTTCGACGCCGCTCTCGGGGCCGTAGGCCGGAGGATCGTCGGATGCGCGGCGATTCGAAGGCAGGAGGACTCCGGCAAGCAAAGCGGTCTGGGCCTTCCGGGTCGGCGCAAGGCGACGACGCGGCAACCTTCGGGTTGTGGCCCAGCCCGCGATGGGCGTGGCGGCGAGGGGACAGACGACGCCGGCTCTCGCATCCGTCGCAGAATCAGTGCGAGCGGATCAGGCGCACGCGGACCGGCTCGGGGTCGACGTCCTTCTGGATCTCGATCGTCCTCGTGGTCGGGGAGTACGACCCGCCGCCGCTGGCGGTGAGCTGCCAGCGGCCGGGGGTGATGTTGGGGAAGGTCCAGCAGCCGGTGGCGTCCGACTTCGCCGTGTAGCGGCGGTTCTCCGTGGTGTCGGTCAGGACCAGCGTGAGGTCGACGTCGACCAGACCGTGCCCGGCACCGTCGAAGGTCTCGATCCTCAGCGGCTTGCCGAGCGGGATGGTGAGCACCGCCGACTGGACGCCGAGCGCCGCCTCGTCGTTGACCACCCCCGGCGGCGCCACGGTGATCTCGCCCTCCGGAGTGTCGTCGACCAGCACCTCCCACACTCCGGCGAGCAGCGACTCGAAGACCGACACCCCGAAGGTGTCGGAGGTGCGCTCGACGAAGGGTCGCCCGTCCGGCCAGCCCTTGGGCCGCAGCGCGACACGGTGACCTGCCACCGGATTACGGAACTGGTCGATCAGCCGGAGGCTGAACGGGCAGCCGGGTGTGAGGGTCAGCGAGACCTCGCTGTAGGGGTGCGAGACGTCGCAGCGGACGTACTGGTCGGAGCCGTTCACGCCGGGGACGAAGACCGTGACGCGGTATCCGTACTCGCTGAACTCCACGTCGCGTTCGGTGAAGAACAGCGGGGAGATGCCCGGATCGGCCTTGAAGCCACGCCGCCACGCGCGCGGCTTGCGCGCCGGATCGCGCGGCGGCGCGTTCGGGTTGATCGCCTCCTCGAACAGCACGGTGTAGCCGTCGATCGCGTGCGGCAGCCCGGCGGCGAGGACGATGCGTCCGTCGATCATCCCGGACTTCGGGGGCGAGTCGGCGTGGGGTGAGACCAGGCGCTCCTCGCCGGTCGGCGCCGTGGACGGATCCGTCGCGCGGACATCGTTGGCGACGCGGTTGTCGCCGACCTGCTCGACGTCCGCCGTGCCGGGATCCGTCGGTCCGGGTGCGCCGATCGGCGGAGACGTGCCGCCGTCGAGGGACAGCACGTAGACCAGTCCGATCAGGAGCAGCACGGCGATGCCGGCGATCGGGAGGGCGTGTCGGCGTTGCAAGGGGCAGCGGGCCGGGGGGGCGGCGGGGATCCTATTAGTCTCCGCCCGCGCCGACATCACGCGAGTCGCGGGGTCGGCCCGGTTGTGCGGCCATCCGCATCGTCGCTCCGTGCGACCCTGCGTCGGTGGAACCTGAGGAGCTCTCAGGCGCCCGCGACCGGTCGTCCGCGGACGGTACCGGAGACCACGCGCTCGAGGGGGGCGTCGTCGAAGCGGATGGCGACCGGGCCGATCGACGGCGCGAACCAGAACTCGATGGTGCGGCGACCCTGCGCGGGGAGCGTGTTGGCGAAGTCGGTCACCACCGAAACCCTCACGGTCTCGAACACACCGGCGGGCGTGGTGACGCGCTCGTGGCCCTCGATGGTCGTCGTGGTGGTGGCGATGCCGTTGTAGGCCGTGCCCGATTGCCCGAAGGGGACATGTCCGTCGTAGCTGCTGGTGATCGGGCGGATGGTCCCGATCGCGTCGCGATCCTGGAGCAGGGTGACCGGCGCGAGATGGATCTCCTGCCATTCCTCGGCGACGAACACGCCGAGCAGTGCCATCGGGCCGGAGGCGACGTCGAGGTACAGGCCGCTGGCGCCGTCGGCGCGCGTGAAGGTCACCTTGCGGATGTCCGCACCGCCGAGATTGGGTTCCGCCGAAGTGCGCTCCACGGTCAGCACCATGTCCGAGTCGAAGTGGTACTCGTCGGCGTTGTTGAGCGGGAACAACGACAAGGGCGAGATCACGTCCGGTGCCGTGACCCAGTAGGTGCCGAGTGCGGAGGAGTCGAACCACGCCGTGGCGGTGTCGACGAAGGTCGGCGTGATCTGCTGGACCACGCCGCCGGCGTCGCGCCAGGCGATGCGCATCTCGCTCGGATCGACGATCGGACTGACGAGGCGCGGATCGAAGGGGATCACGAACTGCGCGGGTACCGTGAAGCCGGTGGACGAGGGAGAGAAGGTGTACGCGGTGCCCGCGGCGATCCAGCTCGGCAGCACGTCGGGACTCGCCGTGACCAGACTGACGACCACGTCTTCCTGCAGCGCGCCGGCGGGCACCGTGAGCGAGAGTTCGCCGTTGCCGACGACCAGCGCACCGCCGCCGCTCCCGATCTTCGTGTGCAGGGGTGATGCGGGCGGTGCCTTCGAATCCACGCACGCCGTGGCGAGGAGTCCGAGCATGCACAGCGTGATTGCGGGGAGGCGAAGCGTCATGGGCGCGCAGCTATCGCCGAGTCGGTCCATGCGCACAACGCAGCGCATGCAAACTCACGAGCGTTTGATCTCGGCTTCACAGAGCAAGGCCATGCTCGGCCTCACGTGAAACGACGGTGAGAACCTCGATCTGCTTCGAGAGATGCAGACAGAGACTCACCCGCTCTTGGTTCGTGCTTGATCTCGAAAGCTAGCGTCGTCGCCCGAGTGAAGGAGGAAGGCTCCTTCCCGCACCGATCGAAAGTTCCACCCCTGAGCAAGATGACCAGCACTCTCCTCAAGACTGCCCTGTTCGCCGCCGCCCTCGTCGGCGCGGCCCAGGCGCAGGTCCTCGTCAACAGCGACATCGCCGTCTCGACCACCTGGACGGCCAACAACGTCTACAACCTGCAGCGTCAGATCTACGTCCTCCCGGGCGCGACGCTGACCATCCAGGCCGGCACCGTCGTCGCGAGCACCACCAACCTGGGTGGCAGCCTCGCGGTGTGCCGCGGCGCGCAGATCTTCGTCCAAGGCACCGCGGAGAAGCCGGTCATCATGACCTCGACCGCGGATGCCGCGACCTGGACCGGCGGCAACCCCAAGACCGGCACCTGGCGCGAGGCGTGCAACGAGTGGGGCAACCTGACCATCATGGGCGACGCGTACATCTCCGAGAACGCGATCGCCACCAACACCGCGACGCCGAACCCGTCGAACTACGCGCAGATGGAAGGTCTGGTCGCCGGCTTCCCCGGTGACACCAAGATCTACTACGGCGGCGGGAACGACAACGACGACAGCGGCTCGATCTCGTACCTCTCGCTGCGCTACGGCGGCAAGGTGATCGGCCTCGGCAACGAGCTCAACGGCCTGTCGATGGGCGGCATCGGCCGCGGCACCGACGTGCACCACGTCGAGGTCATGAACAACGTCGACGACGGCGTGGAGACCTGGGGCGGCACGGTCAACTACAAGTACATGAGCGTCTGGAACATCGGTGACGACAGCTTCGACATCGATCAGGGCTGGCGCGGCAAGGCCCAGTTCCTGCTGCTCGTGCAGGGCTACAGCGTCGACGCGGCGCAGGGCTCCGGTGTCGGCGACAACTGTTTCGAGACCGACGGCGCCGAGGACTCCGACTACCAGCCGGTCACGACCGGTTCGATCTGGAACGCGACCGTGATCGGTCAGCCGGTCGATGGCGACCAGGGCACGGCGTGGCGCGACGAGTGCCGCATGCAGTACCACAACTGCATCTTCATGGACATCGGCGAGCAGTGCGTGAAGAACGACAACGTCGACGGCGACGGCGCGCACGGCTACGGCTTCAACGGCACCGCGAGCTTCACCTCGCTGTGGTCGACGCCGTACACGACCTTCTCCACGGTCAACGCCCCGGCCAACCCGGCCGCCTTCTACCAGGCGCAGTCCTCGGGCAACCTCTGCGAGATCAAGGACAGCGTCTTCTACAACAACGCCTTCGCGTCGGCCTACACGACCGCGACCACGGTCGGCGTCTTCGCCGCGGCGAACAACAACGTGCGCGAGCCGGCCAACTCGCCGATCTCCGCACTGACCCGCGGTGCCGCGGTCACCCGCGGCGGCCTCGCGATGCTGCCGGTGACCTTCCTCGATCCGCGTCCGGCCAACGACGCCCTCACCAGCGTCGGCATCGCCCCGAACGACGGCTTCTTCAGCCACGCGCACTTCCGCGGCGCCTTCGCGCCGAACTGCAACTGGCTCGGCGGTTGGACCGCTTCGGAGGCCTTCGGCTTCACCCCGCGTGAGCCGATCACGGACCTCGGCGCCGCGCTGCCGGGCATCTACGGCGATCCGGTGCACTGCGTGAAGGGCACGCTGACCAGCGGTTCGATCGCGACCTTCGGCCTGTGGAACGCGGCACCGGGCAGCGCGGCCGCTTTCGTGTTCGGCTTCGCGCGCGGTGACCTGCCATTCCTCGGCGGAACCGTCGTGCCGAACCTCGCTGCTTCGGTGTCGATCGGTGTTCCGACCAATGCCTACGGCGAGTTCTCGGTCAACCTGAACTGGCCGGCGGGCATCACGTCCGGGACCGACTTCTACACGCAGTTCTTCGTCGTGGACGCAGCGTCGGCCAACGGCCTGTTCGCGTTCTCGAACGCGTGCAAGCTCACCGCGCAGTGAGCTGATTCCCGGACCTTCGGTCCGGTTCTAGGGGGCGGCGGCACCGCGAGGCGCCGTCCCCTGTCGCCTCGAAGGACCGCATCCCCTCCCGGTCCGTCTCGCGGAACGAATCCAGATGAATCCTCCGCTCGATCGGAGTCGACGTGCCCTCGGGCTCATCGTGCTCCTCGCGCTGTCCGCGTGTTCGCACGACGACGTCGAGGCGAACGGGGCCGTGCCGCGCGCCGGTCAGCCGATCCACGACAAGGAGATCGAGTCGTACCGGCTCGATCTCCTCGACACCGCTTTCGCGGCGGCGTCGGCGATGCCGCTGGATCCGCACGTCAAGAACCGCGGTCGTGCACAGGACGAGGTGGTGTCCGCCTGTTTCGCGTTGGGGCTTCCCGAGCGCGCCTTGGGCTACGCCGACCGGATCGTCGACTGGCGGCGAGGCACGACCTACGCCGAGTATGCGATCCTCTGCGCCGAGAAGGGTTTGAGCGAGGAGGCGGAGGATTACCTCGCACGGGCGGAGTCGGTCGCCGCCGAGACCCACCGGGATCCCAACCAGCAGGAGTGGCGCAGCGACCGCATCCGCGCGGGGATCGCGCGCGCTCGCTACCTGCTCGGTCAGACCGAGGCCGCGGCGAAGATCGAGACCGCGCTCGAGCCGGGTCAGCGCGGTGAAGTCGAGGCGACCAAGGCCTCGCTGACCGGCGCGGATCGCTTCGACGCGCAACTCGAGGCGGTCGATGCGGTCTTCGACGGCCGCGATCTCGACCAGTCGAAGGCCGCGTTCGATGCCCTGCTCACGCTCTTCGATCGCTGCTTCGACGACCAAGCTCGTCGCGCGCAGGTCGAGAGCCGTCTGCGCTCCGGCTTCCCGCGCTACCCCTTGGGCATGCGCCTCGAACTGCTGTTGAAGGCCGGCGATGTCGCGCTCGCGCACGGTGATCACGCCAAGGCCACCGATCTCGCCGATGCGGCGCGCTCGGTGATGGATCTCGGTCAGTGGCTCGCCGAACAGCGCATCCCGCTGATGGCGAGGGTGAGCGCGCTGTGCGCGCGAGCCGGCGACAGGGAACATGCGACGAAGGAGATCGACGCCGCCCTCGCGCTGTTCGACAGCGAGCGGGCCAAGATCGTCGACATCCGGCGCGCCTCCGCGTTGCGACCCGTCGCCGAGGCGTGCATCGACATCAGTGATCTCGTCCGCGCCGCGAAGGTCTACGGCATGGCGCTCGACGAGGGTTCCGTGAATCCCAATGCGCGTCCACGTGCCGACGACCTCGTCGCCACCTGCTGCTCGATGGCGCTGCGAGGCTTCCAGCCGGACGCCGCGCTGCTCGGCCGCATCTCCGCGATCCGCACGAAGCTCGTCGATCCATGGTGAGGAAGGGAGCCGGTCATGTCGTCTCGGTCCTCGGTCTGCTCGGCGCGTCGCTCGCGGCGCAGCAGCAGGTCGGGTCCGTGCGTGGCGTGGTCCTCGACAAGGACTTCAACGCACCGCTCGTCGGTGCGCAGGTCGGCATCGTCGAGACCGGACAGAAGGCGACCACGACCGAGCAGGGCAACTTCCTCATCCCGCAGGTACCGGCGGGCAGATACACGCTGGTGTTCGCGAAGGACGGCTACATCCGTCAGCTCCGCTCCGACGTCCTCGTCGCCGGCGGCCAGCTCGCCGAGGTCGACGTCGCGCTGTCGGGCGACATCACGCAGATGGACGAGTTCGTCGCCCAGGACGTGCTCCAGCTCGGCGGGGGCTCGGAGATCGGGCTGATGCAGCTCAGGCAGGAGAGCCCCGCGCTGATGAACGCGATCAGCGGCGAGCTGCTGGCGCGCTCGGGTGCACCGGATGCGGCGCAGGCGATCCGCCTGGTGGCCGGAGCATCGGTGCAGAACGGCAAGTCGGCGGTGATCCGTGGACTCCCCGACCGCTACGTCAGCTCGCAGATGAACGGCGTGCGCCTGCCGAGCACCGACGAGGACAAGCGCGCCGTCGAACTCGATCAGTTCCCGTCGACCATCATCGACAGCATCAACATCAGCAAGACCTTCACTCCCGATCAGCAGGGTGATGCGTCCGGCGGTGCGGTCGACCTGCGTCTGAAGGGCATCCCCGACGAGCCCTTCTTCGTGCGCTACAAGGGTCAGACCGGCTGGAATTCGCAGGTGAAGCGCCGCGGCGACTTCCTCTCCTACGAGGGAGGCGGCGTGAACTACTGGGGCCGCGACCACAGCCGCGTCCAGCAGCTCGACAACCTCGGCGGCAACTGGGACGGCGCGGTCGGCGTGTCCACGACCCACGCACCCGTCGACTACAAGTGGTCGGCGGCGATCGGCGGCAAGGAGGAGCTCGACAACGGGATCCGTGTCGGCGGCTTCGCCAACCTGTTCTACGAGCGCAGCAGCTCGTTCTACGACAACGGCATCGACGACTCGTACTGGGTCGAGACCCCGGGGGCCGGCATGACGCCCAAGGCGTCGCAGGGCGCCGTCTCGCAGGGCGACTTCAAGACCGCGCTGTTCGACGTCACCCAGGGCAAGCAGCAGGTGAAGTGGGGCACGCTCGGCGTGCTCGGCGCGGAGACCGAGAACCACGCGCTCACGCTCGCCTACCTGCGCACCCACGTCGCCGACGACACCGCGACGCTCGCCCAGGACACCCGCGGCAAGGCCTACTTCTTCCCCGGCTACGACCCGCACGATCCCAACAGCCCCGGACGTGGTGAACCTGGTGCCGCGCCCTACCTGAGGCTGGAGACCCTCGCCTACACCGAGCGCACGACGGACACGCTGCAGCTCTCCGGTCGACACAAGTTCCCGATCTACCAGGAGTCCGATGCACGGAAGGCGCCCGAGCTCGATTGGACGGTCGCGCACAGCAACGCCCGGCTCGACCAGCCCGACAAGCGCCAGTTCGGTTCGCTGTGGGTGCCGGGACGCGTCGCCGGTCCGATCGTGATTCCGCCGACGTGGCGTGGCTACAAGCCGTCGGCGAACTTCACGCAGGGCAACCTCCAGCGCATCTGGAAGACGATCGACGAGTCGAGCACGGAGCTCTCGGTCGATGCCAAACTGCCCTTCGAGCAGTGGACCGACCAGCTCGGCTACCTGAAGGTCGGCGTGTTCCAGGATCGCCTCGAGCGCAAGTTCAACCAGGACTCGTTCAGCAACTTCGGCGACAACAGCTCCTTCGAAGGTGGCTTCGACGAGTACTGGAGCAGCCACTTCCCCGACGAGGATCACGCCATCGGAGCGTCGACCTACGACGTCGACTACAAGGGCAACCAGCGCATCGCCGCGACCTATGCGATGCTCGACCTGCCGCTCTTCTCGATGGTGAAGGCGGTCGGCGGCGTACGCTTCGAGTCGACGCACATCGGCGTCGTCAACGCGCCCGAAGCCGATGCGACGTGGTTCCCACCCGGGTCGTCGGCGCCGACCACGCTGAATCCAGGCGATGCCGACGTGTCCTTCGGGCAGCACGACGCGCTGCCCGCCCTGAGCCTGGAGTTCACGCCGATCGAGGAGATCTCCTTCCGGGCGTCGTGGTCGAAGACCGTCGCGCGACAGACGTTCAAGGAGATCACCCCGATCATCCAGCAGGAGTACCTCGGCGCACCGATCTTCATCGGCAATCCCGAGCTCCGGATGAGCGAGCTGCACAACTACGACCTGCGTGTCGACTACACGCCCTACCAGGGCGGCCTGGTCTCGGCGGCGTGGTTCGAGAAGGACATCGACGACCCGATCGAGTACGTGCAGCGTCTCTACACCTTCGACTTCACCACGGCGGTGAACTACCCGAAGGGCCACCTGAGCGGGTGGGAGTTCGAGGTCCGTCAGGATCTCGGCCATCTCTTCGAGCCGCTCGAGGGCTTCTCGATCGGCGCGAACGCGACCTTCATCGACTCGAAGGTCACCCTGCCCGAGGACGAGGCGCTCGGCTTCGAATCGCCGGCGATCCAGGCGCCGATGCGCAGCCGCGAGATGACCAACGCACCGGATCATCTCTACAACCTCTTCCTCACCTACGACTCCGAACACACCGGCACCAAGTTCGGGATCTTCTACACGATCCAGGGTGACACGTTGATCGCGGGCGCGGCGGAGTCGAACGGCAACTACGTCCCCAACGTCTACGCCAAGGAATACGACACGCTGAACCTGAGCGTGGCGCAGCGGATCGCGACGGGCATCGAGCTGCAGCTCGGCGCGAAGAACCTCACCAACCCCGAGATCAGCTCGGTGTACCGCTCGCCCTACATCGGCGACGACGTCCGCAAGACCTCCTACACGCGCGGCGTGGAGTACACGATCGGCATCGGCGGGGAGATCCGCTTCTGAGCACCACCCACGACGAGCATCGCATCGGCAACCGAGAGTTCGAATCCATGGACCACGACATCGTCAACTTCGCATCCGGGCGGAGCCGCAGGCCAGCGGCCGGCTTCGTCGTCCTGCCTGCCGTGCTCGCCGTGATCTGCGCGGCCGGCCATGCGCAGGACAAGCAGGACACCTCGACCGACAAGCCGGCGATCTCCGTCGAAGAGACCCGCGCCAGCCTCGAGAAGTGGGTGGACCTGCGCCGGACCATCTCGCAGGAGAAGCGCGACTGGGCCGTGGGCAAGGAGTTGCTCGTCGATCGCAGCGAGCTCGTGAAGCGCGAGATCGAGACCTTGCGCAAGAAGATCGCCGATGCCGAGGCGAGCCTGGCCGAGGCCGATCGCAAGAAGTCCGAGCTGACGGTGACTCGCGACCATCTGCGCGACGGCGCCGCAGCGCTGGATACCGCGTTGCGTCCCGCGGAGAAGCGCACGCTCGAACTGCTGAAGGCGGTCCCGGAGAAGCTCAGCGGTGGAGGCAACCTCCGCGCATTCAGCCAACGGATCCCCACCGAGGACGGCCCGAGCAAGCTGTCGCTGGGCGAGCGCTACCAGAACCTGATCGCGGTGCTCAACTCGGTGAACGCCTTCGAGCACGGCATCACCAAGGAGAGCGAGGTCCGCATGCTCGCCGACGGCACCAATGCCGAGGTCACCGTGGTGTACCTCGGCCTCGGACAGGCCTTCTACGTGAACAGCAAGGGTGACGGAGCCGGAGTCGGTTCGGTCGCCGCGGACAAGTGGGTGTGGAAGGCGCGGAACGATGCGGCCGCCCAGGTCGCCTCCGTCGTCGCCGTCCTGAAGAACGAGAAGCCCGCAGAGTTCGTGCGGGTTCCGGTGGAGATCAAGTGAGGTCCGGGAGGCTCACCATGAAGCACTGCATCACGAAGTCCATCGCCCTCGGGCCGCTCGCGCTCATCGCCCTGCTGTCGGCTCCTGCCGTCGCCCAGGACGGCGCCAATCCGCCGAACGCATCCATCGAACAGATCGGCAAGGGCATCGAGACCAGGATCACCGAAGCGGTCGGCGAACTCGACGCGCTGCGCACGCGCATCGCCGCCGAGAAGATCCCGCTCGACAAGCGGCTCGGGGAACTCGAGGCGGAGCTGTCGCAGGTCCGTCAGGAGTACCAGCAGAAGACGCGGCAGCTCGACGGCCGTGCGCTCGATCTCGACAACCTCCGCAGCGAGATCAAGGCGCGCGAGGACGAGAGGAGCTACGTCTCCAACCTGCTTACCGACTACTTCCGCAAGTTCGAGTCGCAGCTGCACATCGCGGAGCTGCATCGCTACGAGGGTGCGATCCAGAAGGCTCGCCTCGCCTCGGAGAACCCGGCGCTCCCCGACGCCGACAAGTTCGCGGCGCAGGTCGCCCTGCTCGGCTCCTCGATCGACCGCCTGCTCGACAACCTCGGCGGCACGTCGTTCAAGGGAGCGGCGATCGACGCGACGGGGCTGGTCAAGCAGGGCTCCTTCGTTCTGGTCGGACCGATCGCCCTCTTCCGTTCGGACGACGGCAGCGTGGTCGGCAGCGCGGAGCAACGTCTCGGCTCCCTCGAACCCACGGTGATCCCGTTCGCGGATCCGAAGGATGCCGCCGCGGCGTCCGCGTTGGTCGCGAACGGCAGCGGCGAACTGCCGCTCGACGTCACGCTGGGCAACGCCCACAAGATCGAGGCGACGCAGGAGACCCTGCTCGAGCACATCGAGAAGGGTGGCCCTGTCATGGTGCCGATCTTCGTCGTGGCAGGGCTCGCGCTGATCGTCATCCTCTACAAGTGGTTGTCGCTGTCGATGCTGCGCCGCCCGTCGCGTCGGCAGCTCGCCACGCTGCTCGAGGCCGTCGCCGATCAGGACGACGACGCCGCGCTGGAGATGGCGCAGTCGATGCGCGGACCGATCGGTCGGATGCTCGCCGCGGGAGTGGCGCACATCAACGAGTCGAAGGACCTCATCGAAGAGGTGATGTACGAGAAGATGCTCCAGACGCGTCTGCGACTGCAGCGTCTGCTGCCCTTCGTCGCCATCGCGGCGGCCTCGGCTCCGCTGCTCGGTCTGCTCGGCACCGTGACCGGCATCATCAAGACCTTCAAGCAGATCACCGTGTTCGGGGCCGGTGACGTGAAGTCGCTCTCCGGCGGCATCTCGGAGGCCCTGATCACGACCGAGTACGGCCTGATCGTCGCGATCCCGTCGCTGCTCCTGCACGCCTTCCTGTCGCGCAAGGTGCGCGCGGTGCTGGGCGAGATGGAAGCGGCCGGCGTGGCGCTCGTGAACGAGGCGAGCAAGTCGTCGCGCCAGCGGACCGTTGCGGTGTCGAGCAGCCCGTCGGGTCCGGGCGGTGTGCCGCTCCCCGAGCGTGAGATGGTCCGCGCCCAGGTGCAGGACATCCTGCGCGAGATGCTCGGGCCGCTCTCGGATCTCGGCGATCCCGAGACGGCGACCAGCAACGCCAAGCGCAGCGCGCGGGTCGGCTGAGCCGCACCACACACACCGCGAGGGACCATGCCCGATCCGACGTTCGCCGAGCGCCTCGAGACGATGTGGAACGACGCCGCCCACCTGTGGTCCGCCGGTGGGTGGGCGATGTGGGGCATCGGTGCGATCGCCCTGTCGATGTTCGCGCTCGGCGTCCACATCCGCATGCGCCTCTCGGAGACCGGATTCCTCAGCGTGCCGGAATCGATCTGGCGACGCTGGATCGACCGTCCCGAGGAGCGCGAGGGCCCGATCGGAGCGATCCTCGACTTCGTGCTCGGCGCCGAGTCGGACGACGACCACGCCCTGGGTTCGCGCTTCCACGAGCTGCGCGCCACGGAGACCACTCCCTTCGAACGCGACCTGCGTGTGATGAGGGTGTGCGTCAGCGCCGCGCCGCTGGTCGGACTGCTCGGCACCGTGACCGGAATGCTGTCGACCTTCGGGGCTCTGGCATCCGGATCCGGTGGCGAGAAGACCATGGCGCTGATCGCGAAGGGCATCTCCGAGGCCCTGATCACCACCGAGACCGGTCTGGTCGTGGCGCTGCCCGGCCTGTTCTTCCAGTACAGCCTCGCACGTCGCTTCGACCGCTTCCGCGAGTTCCTCGCCCACGTCGAGACGGTGTGCACGCAATCAGCGCACCGCGACGGTCGCGAGCGCGAGCGGGCGGAGACGCGCCGCGAGGCGGCCGCCGCGATCGCGAAGGCCCTGCGTGCGCACCTCACGGCGCAGCGCGCGGTGTCCTGAGCGCTTCGAAATCACCATCCTCGACATCACCGAGAACCGAGAACGACCATGGGACGCTTCCGCGAAGCAGCGAGCGACGACGACAGCGAGCCGGGCATCGACATGTCCCCGCTGATCGACTGCGTGTTCATCCTGCTGATCTTCTTCATCGTGACCACGACCTTCGTCGAGGAGACGGGTGTCGAGGTCGACAAGCCGCAGGCGGCTTCGGCGTCGCAGCTGGAGAAGACCAGCATCCTGATCGCCATCACGCAGAACGGCGACATCGTCTACGGCGGACGCAACATCGGCGTCGGCGGGGTGCAGCCGCTCGTCAAGCGCATGATCCAGAAGGAGGACGTGCCGGTGATCGTGCAGGCCGACCAGTCCTCGATGTCGGGTCTGCTCGTGCGTGTGATCGACGAGGCCAAGCTCGCCGGCGCGACCAAGGTGAGCGTGGCGACCAGCGGCAAGACGGGGGCGAAGACCTGATCGCGTTGCCGCGCAGGAGCGAACCACCATGGTGAGGAGACGACGTCACTACAGCGGACCCGGACGCGCGCGACACGCCGTCTTCGTCGTGCTCGGGGCCTCCGCGGCGACGATCCTGTTCTTCCTCCTGCTGCCGATGATCGAGGCGATCACCAAGTCGTCGAAGGCCGATCTCACGGTGCGCACCGTCGATGCCGCAGCTCTGCCTCCGCCTCCACCGCCGCCACCTCCGGAGCAGAAGGAGGAGGAGAAGAAGCAGGACGACAAGCCGCCCGAGCTCGACGAGACGGCGCCGCCGCTCGACCTCGCCCAGCTCGAGCTCGCGTTGCAGCCCGGCGGGATCGGCAATTGGGCCACCGGCGACTTCGGCGTGAAGCTCGGCGCCCTCGCCACCTCGACCAATCAGGTGGAGGCCCTGTTCTCGATCGCCGACCTCGACCAGGAGCCGCGCCTGGTCTACCCGGTCAATCCGGTGATGGATGCGGCGATGCGTCGCAAGGCACCGGGGACCGTGCAGATCGTCTTCGTCGTCGACCAGGACGGGCGCGTCGAGAACCCGATCGTGCAGTCCTCGACCGACCCCGTGTTCGAGCGCGCCGCGTTGCAGTGCGTGAAGCAGTGGCGCTTCGAGGCCGGCAAGCGCAAGGGCGAGCCGGTCCGTTTCCGCATGCGTGTCCCGATCACCTTCCCGAAGAGCTGATGGCCATGAAGTCTGTTCCCCTGGTGCTCTCCCTGTTGGTGCCGCTCGCGACTTCCTGCGCCGGCGTCGAGTCCCCGTCGCGCGCACCCGCGGCTTCTCCGGAGTCGACGGGCATGGCGGTCGAGGCCTGCGCCGAGCGCGCGGACGAAGGCGGTGTCGTCGCGGCCCTCGAGGTCGCGTCCGTCGTGCACCAGGACGCGCAGGAGCGATCACGCACGGGCCTGGATGTCCTGTGGCGGGATCCGACCTTCCAGAAGCGCTTCGTCGAGAGCTACCTCGCGGACACCGAAGTCGAGCCTTCGCTGACGCAGAAGGAGCGCACGTCGATGCAGCAGGTCCTCGAAGTGATGAACTCCGACGCGCCCGACAAGACGGAGAAGGTCGTGCCGATCCTCGAGGCGGCGCGCGGTCCGGCGGCGAGCGCGGTGTTCGATTTCACGCTCGGTAACGTGCTGTTCCAGGCCGAGCGGCTCGAGGAGGCCGGCCGTGCCTATCAGGCTGCGGTCGACAAGTTCGCGAAGTTCCGCCGCGCGTGGCGCAACCTCGGCGTCATCCGCGTGCGGCAGAACGACTTCGCGCGCGCCGTGCCCGCGCTCAGCCGCGTGATCGAGCTCGGCGGCGGCGATGCGATCACCTACGGCCTGCTCGGCTACGCGCACGCGAGCCTCGCCAACTTCGTCGCGGCGGAGTCCGCGTTCCGCATGGCCACGCTGCTCGATCCGGCCACCGCCGACTGGAAGATGCAGCTCGCCCGCTGCCTCTTCAAGGAACAGCGCTACGCGGACGCGGCGACCTACTGCGGATCGCTGATCGATGCCGAGCCGGAGCGGGCCGACCTCTGGTTGCTCCAGGCCAATGCCTTCATCGGCATGAACCAGCCGCAGAAGGCGGCGCAGAACTTCGAGGTGGTCGACGGCCTCGGCCACTCCACCGCCGACAGCCTCGACATGCTCGGCGACATCTACATCAACCAGGAGCTCTACGACCTCGCGGTCGGCGCCTACACGCGGGCGATACCGAAGGATGCCAGCGGCAGCGTCGAGCGTCCGATCCGTGCGGCCAAGGTGCTGACCGCGCGCGGCGCTCTGGAGCAGGCGCATGAACTCGTCGCCGCGATCGAATCGACGCGCGGCGCCTCGCTCGGCGACGAGCAGAAGAAGGACCTGTTGAAGCTGCGTGCCCGTCTCGCCATCGCGCAGGGCGGCGACGGCGAGGAGGTCGCCGTGCTCGAGGAGATCGTCAAGCTCGACCCGCTCGACGGCGACGCCCTGATCCTGCTCGGCCAGCACTACGGTCGCTCGGGTGATCCGGAGAAGGCGATCTTCTGGTACGAGCGTGCCGAGGGCATCGAGGCCTTCGAGGCCGACGCCAAGATCCGGCACGCGCAGCTCCTGGTCGGCCAGGGCAAGTACGCGCTGGCCTTGCCCCTGTTGCGGCGCGCACAGACCGTCCGTCCGCGCGACAACATCCAGCAGTACCTCGAGCAGGTCGAGCGCGCGGCGCAGGCGCGCTGAGCGTCGGCCCGACGCGCCTCAGCGCCCGATCACGATCGACAGCGTGTCGCTGGCGGCGAGGACACCGAGCAGGCGGCCGCCGGTGTCGGCGACGATCCACTGCGCGAACACCCGGAATCCGACGAGGGCCGGATCCAGCGGCAAGGGCAGCGGTGCGAACGCGTTGCCGTTCGCGTCGGTGCCGGCGCCCAGCAGGGCGATCGAATCGCCGGCGAGCAGCAGACAGTTCGAGGGGTGGGTCACGAGCGAGGCCGTGACCGCGACCAGGACTCCGGCCGGCGTCTGCGCGCGCGCGTGATCGAGCGTGAGGGCGAAGCCGGCATCGCCGATCCGCGGAGTCGACAGATACGAGGCGCGGGGCCGCTGTCCCTGGCTCCCGGCGCATCCGGATCCGATCGCATGGATCGCCGCGGTGCCGAGCGCGGCGAGCGGCATCGCATAGGGCTCGCGTCCGTGGAAGCCGTCGTCGGCGGAGAACAGCAGGCGGTCGTCGACGCGCGTGAATCCGCGCGGATGAGAACCCTCCGCACCCGGCCGCAGATCGGTGAGACGTCGTGTTCCCGCGACGGTCCCGTCGCTGCTCCAGACCTCGTCACCGTGGGCGAGGTCCGCCGCGGAGAACACCACGATCGCTGCGTCGCCGGGAGCGGACAACTCGTGCGGCGAGGAACCCTCGCTGCCGGGATCGATGTCGGCGACGAGTCGCGTGCCGGCGGGTGTGCCGTCGGTGACGAAGAGCTCACGGCCGTGCGCGTGGTCGTCGGCGGCGAAGTACACCAGTCCGCCTGACGAGGTGAACTGATCCGGGTCGGAGCTCGCCGTTCCTGCAGCGAGGTCGACGAGTCGTCGGGTTCCCGCAACGCTTCCGTCGCTGATCCACGGCTCCCGACCGGCTGCGGCATCGGCACCGGAGAACACGGCCCATGGCCCGAGTGTCGCCAGGCGGCGCGTTGTCGTGGTCCCCGTCGCCGGCAGGCTCTGGCTCGCGAGCGACCACACGCTGGTGCCGTCGCCGGCGAAGAGGTGCAGCGATGTGAGGTCGGTGACGGTCGCGTAGAACAGGCCCCCCGCGACGACGAAGTCGATCTCCGTCGACGAGCCGACGCCGACCGGTGCGCCGACCAGCAGGACCGTGCCCGCCGTCGTTCCATCGGTGATCCACAGCCCTGCGCGCGACGAAGACTGCCCCTCGGAGGCGAGGAACAGCGCGCGATCACCGAAGGCCGTCACGCGACGCGGGCCGGCCGGGTACAGCAGCGAGCGGTTGAAGTCGTACACGGTGCGCGTCCCCGCGGCGGTCCCGTCGGTGAACTTCAACAGCAGGCCCGAGCCGAACACGAAACCACCGGGGATCGCGACGAGCTCGCTGCTGTTCGCGGAGGTCGCGACCAGCAGGCTCCGGTGATCACCGAGCAGATCGCTGGCGGCGAGGTTGCCGGATTGCAGCCACAGCAGGCGGTCGCCGTCGGCCAGCAACGCGGGGTCCGGCGACCAGGTCGGGCCTGGTGCCGCGTCGCGGTAGAGCGCCGTGCCCTGCGGCGTGCCGTCGGTCCGGAAGGTCTCGCGACCATTCGAGATCGTGACAGCCTGGAAGAAGCCGCGGAGACCTGCCTCGACGAAGGCGCCCGGATCGGAGCCGTACTCCGTGAGTGCCAGATCGGCGACGAGGCGCGTGCCGTTCGCGGTGCCATCGCTCGACACCGGCTCGAAGCCGTGCACGCCGTCGTCGGCTGAGAGCCACAGCGAACCGGCGACCGACGTGAGTGCGGTCGGCGCGCTGCCTCCGGTGCCCGCGCGGAAGTCGGCGACGAGGACGGTTCCCGCGGCGGTGCCGTTGCTCGTCCACAACTCGGTGCCTGCCGCGGCGGTGGACGCCGCGAACCACACAGCAGCGTTGTGTGCGATCAATGCGTAGGGCGCAGAGGAGGCGCTGCCCGGTTCGAGGTCCGCGACCAGTGAGGTCCCCGCGGACGTTCCATCGGTGCTCCACAGCTCGGTGCCGTGCGTCGGTTCGTAGGCGGTGAAGAACACGCGCGGACCGACCGTCGTGAACTGCTGCGAGATCGAGGTCGAGGCGCCCGGGTAGATGTCGCGCAGCACCACGGTGCCCGCCATGGTTCCGTCGCTCGCGCAGGGTTCGCTGCCGTAGGCGGGGAGGAGGGCGTTGAACACCACCCGTCCGCCGACGACCGCGAGATCGTCGGGGCGATAGGCGAACGTCGGCCAGGGGACGATCTCCCGCGTTCCCGCCACCGTGCCGTCGGAGATCCAGAGGCTCGCATACGACACGTGCGCGGGCGACAGCGCGGTGAACACCACGCTGTTGCCGATCGGCGTGAACACATGGGGGTTGCACCCGGTCGCACCCGGAACGACGTCGGCGACGCGATGCGTGCCGGCCGGCGTGCCGTCGGTGACGAAGGGCTCGAAGCCGCCCGAGCCGTCGTCGCCGGAGAACCAGCACTGCGCGCCGATGACGCGGATCTGGATGTCGAGCGCGGAACTCGGCAGACCCGAGGAGGCACCGGGCCACAGGTCGATCACCATGCCGGTCCCGGCGAGGGTGCCGTCGGTGCGCCACAGCTCGGATCCGGTCGCGGGCGAAGTCGATGCGAACCACAGCGACTGGCCGTCGCTCGACATCGCGTTCGGCAGTTGCGTCACGACGGCTCCGACCGGGGCGACGGCATGCGTGCCCGCCCGCGTGCCATCGCTGGTGAACACCGCGGAGACGTAGTTGTCGTAGGCGAGGAACACGACCCGCTGTCCGAGCACGAACAAGGGTGTGTCGATCGCCAGCCCGTCGGCGCTGCCCGCGCCGATCTCGGAGATGCGGAAGGTGCCGGCGGCGGTGCCGTCGCTGCGCCACAGCTCACGCCCGTGCTCGGGGTCCTTGGCGTGGAAGAGCGTCAGATTGCCGAGCGCGACGAATCCACGCGGATCCGAAGCCGGCGAGAGCAGAGGAGGCCGCGGATCGATGTCGGCGAGCATCTGCTGCGCCGCGAGCGGCGCGCACCACAGGAACACGACGGTCAGCGCGCGGGTGTGCATGAGCGACTCGATTCGTCAGTTGCCGTAGCGGATCCACAGACCGTTCGAGGTGACCAGTCCGAGCGGAGCGGTCGCGTCGAGCAGTCCGACCTGATGGTGCAGCTCCACGCCGACCATGGCGGCGGGGACGAGCACGGGGATGCGCAAGGAGCCGGTCCCCGCGGTTCCCGGGCTTCCGCCGAGTTGGAAGGGAACCGCGATGTTGGGAGCGGAGGGATCGATGTGGAGGTCCTGCTCCGGACCGAAGAGGTCGGGCACGAAGGTCCCCGACAAGCCGATCACCAGGCCGCCGACGGCACCGCCGCGACCGCCCAGGATGCGGAGCTGCATGTCGTGGCCGGCGCGGAACGGACCGGCTGCACCGAGGCGCAGGCGCGCATTGCCGAGCCCAGGTCCACCATCTCCGCGCTGCTCGAAGGCACCGTGCACCGCGCCGGCATGACAACGGGAGGCGATGATCGTGCGACCGGAGAGCTGCAGGACGTCGGCCGCGCCGTCGCCGTCGAAGTCGGCGGGGAACTGTGGATTGAAGACCTGCGTGCCCGCGTCGACGAACTGGCCGAGTCCGACGTTGCGGAGCACGGAGGTTCCGTACGCGGTCTCGTGTCCCGGATAGACCAGCAGGTCGATCCGTCCATCGCCGTCGACGTCGGCGGCGCGGACGAGGTGCCAGCTCGTGGTGCCGAAGTCGGGGAACGACGCCTGGCGCGGTTGCGCCTGGAAGTTGCCGCTGCCGTCGTTCGACGCCACCACGACGGTGCTGGTCGGATTGCCGGCGCTGAAGGCCTCGGGTGCAGCGAGATCGAGATCGCCGTCGCCGTCGAGATCGGCGACCGCGAGACGATCGTGGAAGCTGTCGGTGGCGGTGTTGACGACGAACACCGGCGGATCGAAGGTCCCTGCGCCGCGATTGCGGCAGGTGCCGAAGCCCACCGATCGGCGGGCGACGACGAGATCCGGAAGGGAGTCGCCGTCGAGATCCACGATGGCCTTCACGGTGAAGCTCGAGTTGCCGACCAGGATCAGGGTGCCGTTCGCAGTCTCGCGGTAGATCGACGTGAAGTCGCTCGTCATCCCGGTGCCGGGGTCGAGATCCGAAGTGACGACCACGTCGTGCCCGCCGTCGCCGTCGAGATCGCGCACGAAGGTGTGGGTGAGAGCGTCGGGGCTCAACGCGCTCGTCTGAGGCGGCAGGACGCGACGGTCGATCACCCAATGTCCGGGGCGATCTTGGAACACACGCCAGGTGCCCGCGGCGATCGGCGGCGTGGGGAAGGAACCGACGGTGACCAGCGCGTCGAGGTCGCCGTCGCCATCGAGGTCGGCCGACACCATGCCGCTCACGAACTGCACGTCGATCGGGCTCGTCGAAGGTGATTCGCGCAGGTCACCGCGCCCGTCATTGAGGTGCGATCCGGTCGGTGAACCGCCGACGTCGAGGTCGCCGTCGCCGTCCGCGTCGCGCGGGCCCTCGAGATCGAACTCGCCGCCGAACCATGCATCGACCGCGCGACGGAACGGGCTGCGTGCGAGCGGCCCCTGTGCGAAGTACACCACGCGGCCAGCCACGAGATCGACGTCGCCGTCGCCGTCGACGTCGACTGCGCCGGCGATGTGCCGCGCACCCATGCCCGCGATGACGAAGCTCGGTGTGAAGTGACCGGTGCCGTCGTTGATCGACAACTCGAAGTTCGACACGCGGTGGTTGGGGACTGGTGGACTCCCGCCGCCGCCACCGCCGCAGCAGATGCCGTCGAGATCGCCGTCGCCGTCGATGTCGGCGAGGCCCGTCGCCGGACCACCGACCTCGAGGTTCTCGACGGTGAAGCTGCCGCCCTGCTGACGCAGCACCTGGAATGCACCTGCGCTGTTGGGCATGCCGAACAGGACGAAGTCGACGTCGCCGTCGTTGTCGATGTCACCCGCGGTCGGATCGGTGAGTCCGGTCGCGACCGTGAACGATGGAGGAAAGGTGGTCTGCGTCGCGGTCGGGTCGATCCGCACCGGCTTCACGGTGCTGGTGTTCGCATCGAGGACGAGGACGAGGTGCGAGCCGTCGGCGAGGCGTGCCGAGCAGCAGCGGCGGACGACGAGCGCCGGCTCGATCATCGGTGTGGTGATCGCCGGCGGCACGCCCGAGCCCCGCGAGAGCACCTGGATCAACGCGCCGAAGGGGAAGGGTGGCGCGTTGGAGTACGCGGCGACGAGGAGATCGTCCCGACCGTCGTTGTCCAGGTCGGTGACCTCGACGTCGAAGATGTTCGGCACCGGACTCGCGATCGGGGCGCCGATGACCGTCGGCGCACCGACGCCGTCGCAGAAGAAGAACTGGAGGTTGCCACCCACGACGTGCACGAAGTCGTCGCGCCGTCCATCGCCGTCGAAGTCGCCCGCCCGGACGAAGCTGTCGCCGAAGGACCCCGTCGCCGTGGTCGACCACACGCTCCGGAAGTGCCCGGTGCCGTCATTGTGGTAGATGCCGAGCACGCTGGATCCGGAGCCGAAGAGGGCGCCCACCGCGTCGGGATGGGGGTCGCCGTCGAGGTCGAAGATCGCCTCCAAAGCAGGCTGCAGAGGGCCGATCTGCACTTGCGCCGCGTCGTAGACGCACGCGCTCTCCTGGGTCGAGGCATGGCCACCGAGCAAGAGGGTCGCGACGAGGCCGGCGAGCGGACGGACGGGAGATTGCTTGCGCACGTGAACACCGACTCCTGGCCGCTTCGGCCACGCGATCCGACGAGGGTTGCCGCCGCTGGCAATCAGGATGCCGCGCTGCGCGACGGAGCGCGAATCGCGTCGCTCCGCGGCACAGATGGCCCGGAGCGACGGGATCGGGTTCACGATTCCTGCGCGGTCGTGCGCAGGGCCCGGTTCAGAACAGGATCTCGTGGGCGTCGGTCGCGATCAGCGCGCCGAACTGCGTGACGGCGAGGCCCTGGGCGATCACGTTGATGCCGGTCAGGCCGGCAGGCGCGCGCAGCGAGAATGTCGTGCCGCCGGCGGGCAGCACGAACTGGAAGCCACCGGCGAAGCCGCCGTTGACGACCACGATCGGCGACAGCGGGCTGACCCACAGCGGCGGCAGGAAGCGGACCGGCGGGGTGATGGTCGGCTGCATCAACACCGCGTACGGCGCGTTGTCGAAGGTGTGGCTCGGCGAGGCGATGTGCAGATCGATCACGTCGCCACCGCGCGCGTTCTTGACGAACTCACCCGGGCCGCTGCTCGCGGTGCGATTCACGCCGCTCGCCAGGACGAGGTCCGCGTCGCTGCCGGCGTAGGGCCGGGTGTCGATGCGCCAGGTCGCGTTGTTGCCACTCGTGGGGTGCTGGACGTTGACGATGCAGGAGTAGGGGTTCGACGGGTCGAAGAACAGGCCGGTCGGCTCCGAGCCGCCGACTCCGAGAGACAGGAAGATGCCGATCGCCTCGGCCACGCCGTCCTTGTCGGCGTCGATCGCCTTCCAGATGTCGCCGCCGTTCGGCTCGTCGTCCTCGACCAGGTAGACGCTTCCGAAGGCGTCGACCGCGATGTTGTCGGGGGTCACGAACACGGTGCCGCCGCCCGGATTGGTGTAGGGGTCGTTCTGCAGCGGATTGACGTCGGTGCCGGTCGCCAGGTTGATCGTGTCGTAGTTGACGAACTCGCGCACGATCGCGGTGGTGCTGCCGGTCAGCTCGATCGAGATCACGCGGTTCTCGCTGGTGATCGACACGTAGATGCACTGATGGCCGTCGGCCAGCGTGTTGAAGTCCATGTCCTCGGGGCGGCCGTACGGCGTGCCCATCACCTCGTCGGCGGCGAGGCGGCCGCTGTTCGCGGTGACGTAGACGAAGGGATTCGTGACCGTGATCTGCTGGCCGTTCACGCCGGTCAGTGCCACCCAGTGAGCGGCGCCGAAGCGGTTGGTGAGGCGGTTGCTGGTCGAGTTCCAGCTCTCGTTCGGACGAGCGTTGGCATCGGCTGCGTAGCCGTCAACGCTCAGCACGAAGGTCTGGCCGGCGCTCAGGTCGCCGGCGACCGTCGGCACGAACTTGTAGATGCAGCCCGAGTTGTCCTCGTCGACGAAGTAGAGGCTGCCCTGCGCGTCGAGTCGAAGGCCCTCGTGGGCGACCGCGGGGATGCTCGTCAGCCAGCGCACCGTGTACGGTCCGGTCGCATCGAGCGGGTTCGTGATCTCGAACAGGCGGCCTCCGGTGGTCTCCTCGCCCCAGAGGATGGTGTTCCACGGGGTGAGCGTGCAGGGATCGCAGCGCGAGTAGTCGTCGTTCTGCGGGTTCCAGCTCGCCGGGTTCGCGGTGCGCACGCCGGTGTCGTTGCCGTGGATCAACACCGTGAGGGAACCGGTGCGCGTGTCGTAGCGGAACACGCCGCCGCCGCGGGCGCTGACCTCGGCGGGCGTGAAGATGAATCGACCGCTCGCGTCGAAGGTCGACATGTCCCAGTTCAACATCGACGCCGGCAGTCCCTGGCCGAGCAGCGTGTTGTAGTTGGTGACCAGGGTCTGGGTCATCCGCGCGGGGATCAGGAAGGGCGCGGTGTTCTCCGTGGCGTTGGTGCTGCCCGGAGCCGCCGAAACGGGGAGTGGAAAGGCCTGCTGCGCACCCAGGGACGCAGCGGCGAGGAGCGGGGCGAGACAGAGATTGGTGCGCATGGATCTCGTTGTTCGATTCAGAGGTGAGTTCATGACGGGCATGCAGCGAGCGACGCTGCACGCGACCTCCGTTCCATAGCGCCGAACGCAGGACGACTTGCCAATCGTCGATGTGAAGCAGGTCAAGAGAACTCGCGCACGCCCCGTGCGACGCGCTCGCGCAAAGGTCGCGTCAGGATCGCATCGCGTGTTCGAAAAGCCGAGCGAGTGCGATCACCGCTGCGCCGCCCGTGCGGCGACGGACGAGGCCACCACGCGGGCAACATGCACACACGCGCGTGGTGTGGTCGCGTCCTCTTGGCGTTCGCGCGTGAGGATCTCGCTGCGGCCGCTGCGTGATTCGAGGGGGACCGTGACGACGTCACGGCTTCGAGCGGCTCGAGCCCGGAACGGGGGGTGGCCAGGAGGGTCTGGCCGGATCGACATCGGTCGGTCGGCGTGCGTGCCGGGAGCATCGGCACGGGGATCGCGCCCCCTCGGATCTCCACGCCGAGGTCCGGAAGCGCTGGGGGAGGAGTGCGTCAGTGCACGAGTGCGTCGACGACCTCGCTCGCCGCGCGTTCGCCGGTCTCGACCGCGCCTTCGAGGTAGCCCTGGTTGTCCTGCGAAGTGTGCTCCCCGCAGAAGAAGGCGTTGCCCTCGGGTTCGCCTTCGACGCCCGAGAACAGGGTGTATTGACCGACCTTCCAGAACGAGTAGCTGCAGCCGGTGAGCGGATTGTCGTGCCAGGTGTCGAGCGTGGCGTGGCCGTTCAAGTTCGCGATCGAGCCGGGCAGCAGCGGCTCGATCTGCGCCGCGAACTGCTGGGCACGCAAGGCGGGCGATGCACCGGCGAAGGAACGCGCGATCGCGCCGCCGCTGTAGTCGACCAGGATGCCGGACGTGCCCGTCTGTCCGCGGCTCACCTCCCAGCTCGCCTGGTAGCCGCGATCGGAGTAGGTCTCGCCGGTACAGCCGAGCGGGAGCCAGTGGCGCGTCGCGAACTGCACGTTGAGCTTGCTGTTGGCACCGCGACCGAGTTGGTCGATGGCGAGCAGCTTGCGTGCGGACCAACCGGTGCCCGAGAGGTCGAGGTTGCGCAGCACGCCGAAGGGCAGCGCGAAGACCACGAGCTCGAAATCCTCCTCGACGGCGCCACCGGGCGTGGCGAAGCCGAGACGCAGTCGGCCGTCGGGTCGCCGCGATACGGCGACCAGATGGTGCTGCGGCACGAGCTGCGGGGCGAGCTGTGCCGCGAGCCGGGCGGGGATCTGGTCGTTGCCGCCGATGACGTGGTACTTCTCGTTCGACGGCCCGAACACGCGCAGTTGCCCCGGACCGCTGTAGGCCAGCAGGTAGAGCAGGTTGAGCGCGCTCTGCTCTTCGACCTCCGCGCCGTATTCGATGTCGTAGGCGACGGACAGCAGCTGCCCCAGCGGTGAAGAGAGTCCGTCGGGCACCGTCGTGTGGATCCAGTCGGCGAGCGACATCGCGTCGAGCTCACGTCCGCGCGCGGTCGACGACCTGTAGGTGGTGGGGTAGCCCGCCTGCACGAGATCGCGGTGCATCGTCTGCCAGATCGCGCGCAGGTCCCGCGTGGCGTCGCGGTATGCGTAGCGCTGGCCGGCGAACCAGTAGCAAGGTTCGGTGCCCTGCGCCTCGGTGGCGAGGAGGTTGGCGAGCGGCAGCCGCAGCTCCTGCGCGAGGTGGCGGATCGACGTGTGGCCCTGGTCGATCAGTTCGCCGCCGTGCTCCGCGATCTGTCCGTCGGCGAAGTCACCGCGGCGCGTCCAGCAGCGTCCCCCGAAGCGCGTGTTCGCCTCGTAGACGATCGACTCGATCCCGGCCTGCTGCAGACGATACGCGCAGGTCAATCCCGCCAGTCCTCCGCCGACGATCGCGATGCGTGCCGTGCCGCGACGCAGGGGGATGCCGGTCGCGTGCAGTGCAGTCGCTCCGACCGCAGCGCTGGCAGCACAAAGGAAGCGACGGCGGTCGAGATGCAGTCGCTCCGTCTCGCGTGGGCCGCGTGAGGAGGAAGAAGCGGCGACCTCGCGGAACAGTGCGCCAACGCTGCGGAACAGGGGGGAGTGGGCCATGGCTTCGTGGTCCGGTGGATCGTTCGAATCCCGGCGCTCGACGGCGCTGCGACCTCGGCTCGTTGAGGTCGCAGGAGACGGGCGCGGAAGTCTACTCCGCTCCACGGCGCGCGCGGCGGCGCGTGCATCGCTGCGATGGCGTCGCGAGTTCACGAGCCGGAGCGGCCTCGTGGCTCGCGCGTCACCGCGACACCGGCTCAAAGCGTCGTGCCGATGACCGCCGCGATCTGATACGAGTCCGCGTCGCCGTGCGCTCCGAACAGCGTCACGTCGGAGCCGAAGGTGCTGCGGACGTCGAAGCCGAGGAACAGCGATTCGCCGACGTCGAAGGTCACGCCGGCGTGCGCATAGCCGGCCACGGTCCAGTCGTCGTCGCTCACGCGCAGGCCGCCGGCGTAGCCCTCCAGCTCCGCGAGCAGGAAGGAGATGCCCGCGCCGGCATAGGGATGCATGCCGCCGTCGCGATCGCCGAAGGTCACGCGCGGGCCGAAGTAGAAGTCGAGGGTCGAGGCGGTCACGTCGATGCCGGTGCCGGCCACGTTGTCCTTCACCCCGAAGGAGATCGAGGTTCCGATCTCGAAGCCGAGCACCGAGTCGGGTGGGCGGAGCGCGAACTCACCGCCGAACACGAAGTGGTTCTCGACCGGATCCCAGAAGTCCTCTTCGAGCTTGCGCGCACCGATCAGACCGGCGGCGGTGCCGATCCAGTCCTGGTCCGAGTCGCGGATCCTCGCCCTCTCGTCGACGACGAGCGCGGTGCTGCGCGGGCGCACGACGTCGCCCGTCGGGACGGAGGTGAATCCCGCGCGCGGCGCGTGGATGCCGCACGCGCCGAGGACGGGGAGGAGCAGGACGAGCAGGGGGCGGATCGCGTTCATCGACGGGGTTTCCGTGGCGCGGCGGTGCGGGACTCGGGGCCCGGCCCGGGATCGCGGGCGATTGTGCACTTGGAGTGCTCGACGCCCGCGGACCATCCCGACTTTCGTCATGCTCCGCGTCCGTGGCCCCGGGGTGGAAGAGAGACCCCGCATGCCGCAAGGCGATACCATCCGTCCCCCCTGACAGGAGGTCCTCTGCATGAGCAAGCGAACCGACCGATTCCTCGCGCTGGGCGCAGTCGCGATGGCTGCCGCGACCGTCGTCGCGCAGTCGCCGATCGAGCCAGCGACCTTTGCTGCCCCGGTGCGACTGCACGCCGGCGACAAGTTCCTCGGCCAAGGCCGACTCTTCCCCTCCCCCGTGCACCACGACGTGAACGGCGACGGCATCGCCGACATCGTGGTGGGTGACCTGCCGGGCCGCCTCACCCTCGCGCTCGGCGCGAAGGCCGAGCACACGCCGGGCTTCGGCGCGGAGGCCAAGCTCGAGGCCGCCGACGGCAAACAGATCGACTTCCACAACTGGTGATGCATCGGCATGAGTCCACAGTTCGTGGACTTCAACGCGGATGGACAGCTCGACATCGTCGCCGGCACCTTCGACGGATCTCCGCACGTCGCGTGGGGCTCGGCCAAGGGTTGGAACCAACCCGAACAGATCCTCGATCGCGACGGCGCGCGGATCGTGATCAACCAGTTCTGGAACTTCGACTCCAAGAAGTGGGACAGCACCAAGCGCTGCGATCCACAGGACGTGCAACTCGCCGAAGGCCACCTGACCTCCGCCTGGGCGGTCGATTGGGATGGTGACGGCGACCTCGACCTGCTGCTCGGCGATCACACCGCGGGCTACGTCTACCTGCGCGTGAACGAGGGCGCGACGCGCGCGCCGGCCTTCGCGACCCGCAATCGGGTGCTGCTCTGCGAGGGCAAGCCGCTGAAGGTCGAAGGCACCGTGGCGACGCTGCAGGTGCTCGACTGGAACGGCGATGGTCAGCTCGACCTGCTGTGCAGCAGCATGGGTGACGCCTACAGCGACAAGCCCGGCGGCGGCGTGTTCCTCTATCCGGGCATCGGCACGAGCAAAGCGCCGGCGCTGGGCGCGCCGATCACGCTCGTCGCGATCAGCAAGAAGGGTGGCCATGCGCCGACGCGTCCCGACTCCGGCCTGTATGCCGAGGCCTTCGACCACGACGGCGACGGCGATCTCGACCTGCTGGTCGGTGGCTACTCGCACTGGGTGCCGCCGGCGATCGAATTGACCGAGGCGCAGAGCAAGCACGCCGCGGAGCTTCGGGCGTCGATCGAGGCGCTCGACAAGGAGAACCAGGCCTTCTTCGAGGAGATCCAGAAGGCCGTCGAGGGTCTCGGCGACGAGGCCGCGAACAAGAAGCGCACCGAGCTCTACGAGGCGCGGCGCGAAGAACTCGCCACCCGGAGCAAGCGGCGGACGGCGCTGCAGGACGAACTCGAGGCGCTCGTGCCCGGCCCCAAGCGGCAGTCCTTCGTGTGGCTCTACGAGAACACCACCGCGCCGGCCGTGCCGGCGGACGGCACGCGGCGCTGAACCGAACCGGTCGCCCCCGCGCGCGCTCTCACCGCGCGGGGGGACCGTCGCCGGTGCCCTGGTGCGCGCGGCGACGCGTAGGGGTCCAATCCATCGCGATGCATCTCCGCCCGCCGTTCGCGCTCGCCGCCGATCTCGCGTGGATGGTCTCCCTATCCGCTCCCGTGATCGGGCGACCCGGCGACGAACGCGGGAACAGCCGAGCTCCATCGCATTGCTTGCGGGTGCGGCGAGATCGGGTGAAGCTCGTGCCGCCGCAGCCCTTTCTCTGATGCAAGCTCCCACACCCGAACCATCACCGGAATCCCACTGCGTCCGAGAACTGCACGAACGCGCACGATCTCTGCCGCCGGCGGAACGGGAGTCGTTCGTGCGCTCCGCATCCGGCGATCCGCGAATCGTCGACCAGGTGCTGGAGTTGCTCGGAGAGAAGAGGGATCACGCCTCGAATTCGTCGCTCGACGAGACCGCTGTCGAGGGTCCCGCGGCGGAATGCGAGACGCCGCAGGACGAGGTCGTCGGTGATCGTGTTCAGTCGACCGCGACAGGCGAACTCCTGCAAAAGTTGGAGTCGGCTCCGAAGCTGGACAAGCAGCGCTACACACTCGAAGGCGAACTCGGCAAGGGAGGTATGGGGATCGTCCTGGGGATCCACGACCACTACCTCAACCGTCGTCTCGCGATGAAGGTGATGCTGCAGCGGCCGGCGCCGCGCAGCGAGGAGGAGGCGCGGCTCCTGCGCCAATTGCTCGGCCGCTTCCTCGAGGAGGCCCAGGTCACGAGCCAGCTCGATCACCCGGGGGTCGTCGCGGTGCACGAGCTGGGGCTCGACCAGTCGGGGCGTGTCTACTTCACCATGCGGATGGTGAAGGGTCGCACCGCGAGTGAGGTGTTCGCCGATGCACTCGTGGGGCGCAACGATTGGACCCTCACCCGAGCGCTGGAGGTCGTGCTCAAGGTCTGCGACACGATGGCCTATGCACACGACAAGGGCGTGATCCACCGCGACCTGAAGCCGTCCAACGTGATGATCGGCCGCTTCGGCGAGGTCTACGTGATGGACTGGGGTCTGGCGAAGGTGATCGGCCAGCCGGACCGACACGACCTGCGCATCCATCCGGTCGAGAGCTCGGCGGTATCCAGGCTGGTGACGGCGCGCATGCAGGATGCCGAGATCGGTGCGCTCGCGTCCGTCGTGACCTTGGATGGGCAGCAGCTCGGCACGCCTCACTACATGTCGCCCGAGCAGGCCTCGAGCGAGGAGCTCGACCAGCGTGCCGACGTCTACTCGATCGGAGCCATGATCTACGAGCTCCTCACCGGGCGAGCTCCGTACGCAGTGCCCGGGTTGCGGATCGATGCCTACAAGATCCTGCGCGAGGTGGTGGAAGGATCGCCGAAGCGCATCGAGGACATCAGGTCGGGCGTGCCGGCGGAGTTGGTCGCGATCGCGGAGATGGCGATGGCACGGAAGCGCGAGCAGCGCTACGCCTCGGTGCAGGATCTCGCTGCGGATCTGCGGGCGTTCCTGGCCCAGCGGGTGGTCCAGGCCTACCGCACGGGTGCTCTGGTCGAGATGCGTCTGTGGGTCCGCCGCAACAAGTCGCTGGCGGGGAGCATCGCCGCGGCCATGCTGCTGCTCGTCCTCGGCATCGCGATCTCGACCTCGCTCGCGCGATCGAACGCGTCCCTCGCAGTCGAGAAGTCGGCGCTCGCGGAGCAGGCATCCGCCAACGAAGCCCGCGCTGCGTATCAGAGTTACCTGGTCGCGATCCAGGCGGCGGACCAGGCGCTGCGCTACGACGATCCATGGGAGGCGCGCCGCGCGCTCGACCGTGCTCCCGCCGAACATCGTGGCTGGGAATGGCAGGTCCTCACGGCGCAGCTGGACACCAGCTTCCGCAGCTTCGCGCTGCCGCCGGTGCCCGCGGATGAGAGTCCGGGCCACGTCGAGCTCCGATTCGACCGTTCCGAGCGCAAGATCTTCGCGCTGGTCGACGGTCAGTTGTTCGCGTGGGAAGTGCGTGCGCCGTCGACGCCGACGCGATTCGCGATTCCCGAACACGACATCCTCGACTACGCGGAGACCGCGGCGGGCGAGTTGATCGCCCTCTGCGCGGTCCAGGAGGAAGCGGAGGCCGAAGAGGCGCCTCCGCTGGAGGTCTGGTCCCTGCGGGACGGCCGAAGACTCGACATCATCCACGAAGGGGAACGCACACTCGGCGAAGCGCTGAGCCCGGACGGACGGTGGCTCCTCCTGGCAAACGCGGACGGAGCTCTCCTTCGTGACGTGTCCACGAAGTCCGACCTCCCGCTGCACCTCTCCGGACGCCGCTTTCGTGACGCGTGGTTCAGTCCGAACTCGGCGTTCCTGCTGTTGCGCACCGCGGACGACGAGCACGCGAGCGTGATGTCGACGATCTCGTTGACGGACGGACGAGTCGTCGCCTCGTTCGCTCGGTCGAGCGTTGCCGACCAATCCGGGGACCGATCCACGGTTGCGATCGACAACGAGGGGAAGACCGTGTCGATCGTGAAGCAGCATCGGGGCGACTGGGACTCGAGCGCCAGCATCGAGGTGGTGGCGACGGCGGATGGTCACAGGCTCACCGGTTTTCCTCTGGACAGCAGGGATCTCGACGACAGCACGCTCTCGGCCGCAGCATGGGATCCCGTCGCGGATGCGTTGCTCCTCTGCGACTACGACGGGTCGGTTGCCCTGCTGCCACGCACGGCGGATGGACCCACGGCACGCACTGCTCTTCGGCGACCTCAGCGCGGCGGGCCAAGGGGCATCGAGGTCAGCGACGGGAGCGGTCGGTTCGTCACCTACGGCGGCGAACCGGACAACCGGATCTTCCTGGGCGATCTGGCCACGCCCCGACGTCGACTCACGCTGCTGGCCGGTAATCCGGGCCCGGTCGACGCGCTGTGCATCTCCTCGTCCGGGGCCTTCATCGCTGCCATCTCGCGTCGACAGGAGCCGCAGGGTGAGTCGCGCACGCTGCAGCTGTGGTCGAGCGAAGCCATGGATTCGAGCCTCGTCGCTGATGCTCGGGTCGACTGCGCGGTCCGGGATGTCCTCGGCAGCCGGGACCTCATGTCCTACCTGGAGCCGGATGTCGTCGTGGGAAGAACGTTGGTCGCGAAGTCGGCGGATTCCGGCTACCGGATCGTGGATCGCTTCACGAGGCGCCTGCGGCTCGATCTGGGCCCAGGTGATCTGCAGGCCAGGTTCTCGTCGGAAGCTCCGGTCCGCTTCTTCGGCACGGTGGGTGGCCGCGCGTTCGATCCACTCCGCTGCATGGAGGTGCCCATGCGGATGTCGGACCAAGTTCGACATGCGCTCAGCGACGGCTGGATGCGGATCTGCTCGGCGCAGGAGCGGTGCGTGATCGTGGAGATCGAGGGTCCCGGCATCCGCTCATTCCGGTTCGACGGAACCCGAGCCGACGCCCTTGGCGACTCTCGGGCCGGAGGCGAGATCCTCGCGGTCTCCTTCAGCCCAGATGAAGCGCATCTCGCCGCCCTGCGCGTCGGCGGGTCGCTCAGCGTGCGGCGTGTCGCGGACCTCTCGCAGGAGTTCGAATGGCAACTGGGTGAAGTGTCCGGGCTCGTCTCCGCGATGACGTGGACGTCGGGATCGAGACGACTGTTCGTCGAGCTCGAGACTCCGCCTCGCAGCGCGGTCCTGGACTTGGTGAGCGGGCGTCGACTCGCGGATCTCGGTGGCAGGGTCGTGAGCGGCGCGAGGTCGTTTCCCGACCTCGTGTTGTTGCGAACCCCGGATCGGGCAAGGACCTTGCTCGTCGACCCGACGTCGGGAAAGACCATTTGCTCGGCTCCGAGCAGCGACCGCCGGGAGACCTCGGCCGATCTGTCCCCGGACGGAAGTCGGGTCGCCTTCGTCTTGCCGACCGGAGTGGTGGACATCCACGACGCGAGGAACGGCGAGAAGCTGCTGACCATCGAATCTCCTGAGGAGGGCACGAGTCCGCTCTTGGGCGTTCGATTCAGCAACTCCGGCGACATCCTGTTCCTGGAGTACCAGGACAAGACCTACCTGGTCGACACCTGCTCGGCGGCGCAGCGATCGGAGCAGATCCTGCTCGTCCAGGATGCCGAAGCTGCCGCGGAGGCCGCGCTCCGCAAGCCCTTGTCCGAAGCCGACCTGAACCAGGCGGAGGACCTGCTGTCCGACTGCAGGAGCGCAGGTGACGAGATCGCCATTCGCGCTCGCTTCGACGTGATCGCCAGGGCGATCCGCGTCGCAGAACTGAAGGCCCGGGAGAAGGTCTCGCATCTCTGGAACGTCGGTCGCACGGCGCGGCAGATGCGAGAACTCGTCGAGTCCTGGCCGGGCCGACTCGAACGCTCGACGGCTGCGAGGTTGATGGCGAATGCGGACGCATCCGAACGAGCCGAACTGCGGCAGATGTTGTCCGTCCTGACCCAACCCAGCACGGATCTCGGAGCAGACGATTTCGCGGCTCTGCAGGAGACCCTCGCTGGCCATCTCGGTGGCGAGAGTCCGAGATGGGAGTGGCGGATCGTCCAGGCCTTGGTCCAGCTCAGGCACGATGACGCCGCGGGCGCGCTCGCGACCATCCGGACCCTTCAGGAGCGCGTCCTTGGCGAGAACGGTTCGGACTCGGTCGTCGAACTGATGTCGAAGACCTTCGCGCGTGATGCGGCCGACAGCGGCACCGGGGAAGCATCATCGCCGCGTGCCGCATCGGGTGATCTGCTCGACGACTTGGAGGCCGCCGGGCAGATCCATGGCATCCGAGAGTTTGGCGCCCTCTTCCTCGGTGAGGAGATCGCGGCGGCGGCCTTGCTGCGTACCGGGCGGCGCGCCGAGGCGATCGCGAAGCTCCGCAATCTCTGCCCTACCTGCATCGCGCGATTCCTCCCCAGGACGCCACCGAAGGAACTGCTCGACGAGGAAGTCCAGACCCTGCTCCGCCGATGAGCCGTCCCCGAAGATCTCGGCGGCCTCGTGCGCGGAGATCGGGTACCCGCCCGACCGGTCGCGGAGCCGACGGCCCACCGTCGCCGCGGTTCACCCGTGCGACGATCCACAGCGACCGGGTGCGCGGAGCGCCGCGTCCGGGTCCAATCCGCCGCGATGCATCGCCGCTCGTCCTGCGCACTCGTCGCGTCTCTCGCGTGGATCGTCTCCCTCCCGGCCCAGGACGTGGTGTCGACCGACACCGCGCTGTATCGCGCGCAGGGTGAGTACCTCGGTCGTCTCCGTGCGGCCTTCGCGGGTGACGGACAGGATGCGATCGAGGTCGGTGCGCAACTGATCGCATACACCGGCGGAGATGCGGGCGGTGAGCGTCTGCACCTCGTGCTCTACCGCGGTGGCCTGCCCGGTGCGGGTTGGAAGCGTGGCGATCCGCGCATCGAGGGCGAGAGTCCCTTCACCGGCGGCGCGGTGCGCTTCGAGAGCGATTGGACCGCGACGCTCGAAGGCGGGCGACTCTCGTTCCGCGCGAAGGACGGCGACGCGCTCGGCGTGCTCGACAAGGTCGAGCGCCGCAGTCCCACGCTCGGCGCGTCGCCTCCTTTGGGCGCCGTCGTCTTGTTCGACGGCAGCTCGACCGACGCCTTCGCGAACGGACGCTTCGCCGACGGCAAGCTGCTCGCCGCCGGCTGCGATTCCAAGCGCGGCTTCGGCGACCAGCGCATCCACCTCGAGTTCAAGACGCCCTTCAAGCCCGCCGCACGCGGACAGGGCCGCGGAAACAGCGGCGTCTACGTGCAGGGTCGCTACGAGTGCCAGGTGCTCGACTCCTTCGGCCTCGAAGGACTGGACAACGAGTGCGGCGGCATCTACTCGATCGCCAGGCCGATCCTCAATGCCTGCCTGCCGCCGGAGACCTGGCAGACCTACGACATCGTCTTCACCGCCGCTCGCTTCGACGGCGACAGGAAGATCGCCGACGGCCGCATGACCGTGCATCTCAACGGCCTGCTCGTGCACGACGACGTCGCGCTCCCGCACGCGACCACGGCGAACCCGCGGCCCGAGGGTCCGGATCCGGCGGGC
Source organism: Planctomycetota bacterium (assembly GCA_046349595.1). Classification (GTDB taxonomy): domain Bacteria; phylum Planctomycetota; class UBA1135; order UBA1135; family UBA2386; genus JACRLW01. The sequence continues at coordinate 116,250 of JAXMCA010000003.1, read as the reverse complement.
CTCCATCTGCAGGATCACGGCAATCCGGTCGTCTACCGCAACATCTGGGTGGTCGAGGACGATCCGTCGCGCACGCGCAGCGTGGTCTTCCTCGCCGGTCGCCCGAGCCACGGCTACGGGGCGCACGAGCACCACGCCGGTTGCATGCTCCTCGCACACGCGCTCGACGCGAGCGGCCTCGCCGTGAAGACCACCGTGATCGACGGTTGGCCGGAGGATCCCGCGGTGCTCGAGACCGCCGACGTGATCGTCTGCTTCGCCGACGGCGGCCTGGCGCACCCCTTCCTCCGTCACCTCGAGCAGCTCGACGCACTGATGGCGCGCGGCAAGGGCATGGTGTGCATCCACTACGGCGTCGAGGTCCCAACCGGCGCACCCGGCGAGGACTTCACGCGCTGGATCGGCGGCTACTTCGAGACCAACTGGTCGGTCAATCCGCATTGGCGCGCCGACTTCGCCGCGCTCCCCGACCATCCGATCACCCGCGGCGTGCACCCCTTCGCGATCGACGACGAGTGGTACTTCCACATGCGCTTCCGCCCCGGCATGGAGTCGGTGACGCCGATCCTCGCCGCCGTCGCACCCAGTTCGACGATGAGCCGCGAAGACGGCACGCACAGCGGCAACCCCTTCGTCCGCGCCGAGGTCGCTGCCGGTGTGCCGCAGTGCACCGCCTGGTCCCGCGTCCGCCCCGACGGCGGCCGTGGCTTCGGCTTCACCGGCGCCCACGTGCACTGGAACTGGGCCCACGACGACTTCCGCAAGCTCGTGCTCAACGCGATCGTCTGGTGCGCGTGGCTGCCGATCCCGGAAGGCGGCGTGATGTCGACGACTCCGGATCTCGCCGCGTTGCAGGCGAACCAGGACGAAGCGCCGGGCGATGGCTTCGATGCGGCGGCGGTGACGCGGTTGATCGAGTCGTTCCGGACCCATCGCTGACCGGGTTCCGCGTCCATTCGCGGTCTGCCGCATCGCTGCGTCGGAGGGTGCGCGCCGATCTCGAGCGATTGGACCGGTCGTGCGGCCTCATTGACCGGAGCGCGCGCCATGCGACGATCGCGACCGTCGCTCATCGATTCGAGCGGCGTATCTCCGATTGCCTGGCGCCGAGATCGCATCCATGCCCATCCATTCCGTCGTCGCGCGCGCCACACGCTGGCTGATCGCGTCCCTGCTCGTCCTGTCCATCTCCGCGCAGACCGTCGCCACCCATGCGTCGGGTGTCACGGCGGTGAAGGACGTGGCCTGGGATCTGAACGGTCAGATGTATGCGACCGGACAGGGTGGTGGGACCGGCAATCTCTACGCCATCGGGTCAGGCGGCAGTTCGGTCACGCTGATCAACAACACCTTCGTCGATCCGTGGGGAATGGCGGTGAGTCCCGCGGGCGACCTGTACGTCGCCGACCGCGGCGTGTTGTCCGTGGCCAACTCGGGACGCATCTACAGGATCCTGCCCGGTGGCGCGAAGGTGACCTTCGTGAGCGGGTTGTCCGACCCGATGTTCATCCACTTCGATTCGAACGGAGACCTCTTCGTCGGTGAATGGGGTCCGCGCGCGATCAAGAGGGTGACGCCAGGCGGTGTGGTCTCCACCCACGTATCGCCTCTCGGAGTTCCGGGTGAGGAGGTCGGAGACTTCGTCATCCATCCGGACGGCACCATCGTCGTCGGCGTGGGGCCGAACATCGACATCGTGGGTCCCGGTGGCTCCCCGGTGACGGTCTTCGCATCCGGACTGACGACCCTCGCCGGGATGCTCGAGATGCCTTCGGGCGACTACTACGTGACGCGCTACAGCGCGCGGGACATCTGGCACGTCACCGCTGCCGGGGTGGGGACGCACTGGGCGGGTGTCGGCGGCGCGTGTGCCGCCGGCAGCCTGGCGACGGCGAGCTTCGGCTACACCGCGGGCATCCGCATGCGGCAGTGCACGATGTACATCGCCGCGTCGGGCTGCAATCGGATCATGACCGTCGACCTCACGCCGACCTGCGTGCCCGCGGCGAACACGCCCTTCGGCGTGGGTTGCACCTCGGCCTCCGCGACCTGGTTCGAGAGCTTCGCGGCCGGCACCACCGATGTCGGGGGCACGGCGCTCCACATGACGCCCAACGGGAGCGGGGGCTACGACGTCTCGGTCGGCGCACCGACCGCATTCGTGCACACGGTGCCCGGCCTCGCGCTCGGGAACGATCAGAACGCGACGCTCGCGCTGCCTTCGGCCTTCCATTACCCGGGTGGCAGCACGACGGTCCTGACGATCTGCAGCAACGGCTTCGTCTGGATGCAGCCCAATGCCAGCGCGGATCCCTCGCCGACCGCCGCCGAACTCTTCGGCAATGCCGCGCGACTGCTGCCGTTCTGGGCCGACCTCCTGCCGGACGGCGCCACCAACGTCCACAATGTCTTCGCCGAAGTCGACACCGCCAACAACCAGGCCTATGTGACCTGGGCCCAGGTCCCGACCGCCGCTGGCGGAGTCTGCAGCATGCAGGTCCAGTTCGACCTGAACACGGACAGCGTGAATCTGACCTACGGCACCGTCACGGCACCGACGGCCGCGATCGTGGGATGGACTCCAGGCAGTGGCGTCTCGGTCGTCAATGCCGGCAGCCGCGACATCAGCGCCACGATCCCCGGCGGCTTCTCGACGACGAGCGTGGAACGCAACCCCCTCTCCCTCTCCGCCGCGCCCGCGCCGGTGCTCGGATCGACCGTCACCTACACCACATCCAACATCCGCGCGAACCTCTCGCTCTCCGCGCTCCTCCTCAGCTTCGGCTCGACCGCGCCGGTTCCCCTCATCGCCTACGGCTTCGACAGCCCGGGCTGCTCCTGGTACCTCGACCTGTCGTCGATGTTCCCGGTCGGCGGTCTGATGGTTCTCAACCCGAGCGACAGCGTGGTTGTCGGCATCCCCACCGACCCCGCGCTCGCGAACGTGGACGTGTTCTTCCAGAGCGTCTCGGTCGCGCCCGCGGAGGTGCCGTCGGGGCTGATCACGTCGAATGCGGTTCGGAGCCATCTGAACACGCTGTGATTCGTGTTCGCGCGTCGGGTCCAGCGCTCACGTCGTGTTTCGTCGTGCTCCGCCAGCGGACTCGCCTCCTGATCTGGATTCAGGACGTGTTCTGCAAGATCGAGCTCAATCAGCACGCAGCTCGCGGAAACCGCAATCGCCGAGGAACTGACGAGTCGCCGCGAACTGGGGGCGCTGAGGCATGAAGACGATGGTTCCGTCGCGGCCGCGCGTGAGCAGCACGCGGTAGACGTTGCGTCGCAGTGCCTGCGGATCCTGGAGCTTGCCGCGAGTGCCGCGCGAGTCGGCGATCGACCATGTGTTGCCGTGTCGCCGCAGATCGGAGCCCCAGGCCAGCAGCGCCATGTCGAGTTCCAGTCCCTGCACGACGAACTCGGTGGCGACCTCGGTGAGCCGGCAGCAACTGAGTGGATCGGATGGCGCGGCGTTGAACCAGGGCCCGACACGCAGGCGCTTCGTGGTCTGGAAGGTGTTGTCGACTCCGTGACCGGGCAGCTCCTTGTCCTTGGACGAAGCGACGAGCCCGTACCGCGCCAGGGGCGCCTCGCCGAAGCGCTCGCGCAGGTATCGCCTGCCCGCCTCGAGATCGTCGGTCAGCAGGAACCGAAATCCGCCGGCGTGCAGTTCATCCGCGATTCCTCGGGCGCGCTGCGGGTCGCCCGCGTCGAGGATGGCCGACACGAACTGATGGACTCGCGGCACGAGGTGGTGCCGGATTTCGACGTCGAGGTTGAGTGAAGCGTTCCAACGCGTGGGGATCGAAGAATCGGCAAACGCGGCTTCGGCGGTCGCCGCAGCGTGCACGGTCCATTCGCCTGCGCCGACGGTCTCGAGCGCATGCCGCCACAGGGGCAATCCACCCTCCTCGCCCTGGTGGATGGCCTGTCCACTGCCCACGAGAGCGACGAGGACGCACCACTCCGGCACGCGGCGTAGGAACTCGAGGAGATGCTGTGGCTCGGAGGTCGTGGCGTCGCTGCGTCCATGCACTTGCGCCACACGCTCCGCGTCGTGTGCCCGCTGCGCTTCGTCGAAGACGATCAGATGTTCGGGCGGGATGCGTTGCCTGCGGCCGGAGTAGTGCTCGACGTACTGCTTGATGCCCTGCACGAAGGTCTTCCCGGCCCCGCCCGCGCTCTTCAACGCGTCCTGCAGGACGGTGACGAGCGGGCCATTGCCCGACAGGAAGACCGCCGGCACCGACGACCTGTCGCCGGTGCGTCGGACCGCGAGCGCGTCGAGCCAGTGGGCATGGGCAAGTTGAAGGCCCACGAGCGTCTTGCCGGAGCCAGGAACGCCGGTCAGCACCACGAGGTGCCGGGTGCAAGTCGCCGCCGCTTCGTGCGCGATCGAGGTGATGGCGTTCAGAGCCGGATCGGTGTGTGCCCGCGCGCGCTTGATGAACGGCAGCTCGCCGTGTTCGAAGAGGCGTCGTGCGGCTTGGACGATCGAAGGCAGTGGTTCGTAGGCATCCTCGCGCAGGAAATCGGCGACCGAAAGCGGCGGGCCCGAGAGCGTGCGCGCCAGTCGCTCGAGCAAGGCGTGGACTCCGCGTGGTCCGACCACCCATGCTCCGTCGATCGCGGTCGGCTCGGTCGAGGCAGCCGAGATGACGAGTACCGGAACGACCGGCCGATCGTGACACTCTGCATGGTAGGTGCGCAGATCCCGTGCGTAGGCGAGCACCTGATCGAGACCTGCGCGTGTGGCGGTGGGATTGCCCTTCAACTCGAGGACGACGACGAGACCCTGCTCGAGCACGAGCACGTCCGGCCGACGGAAGTCGCGAGGGAGTTGGTACTCGAGGATTGCGGAGAACTCTCGGGCGGGGCGGTGCGAGGAGAGCAGCGCACCGACCTCCGTCTGCAGATTCGGGATCCAGTGATCCCAGGCGCGGACCTGTTCCGGTCCCGCATCGCGCACGAAGTCGCCGAGTCGCAGCCGCACCACGCGAGGCTCGGCGCCGTGGAAGGTCGGAAGGTCGGAGACCCATCCGGCACGCTCGGGGAAGTCCTTCGGATCGCTCAAGTCACGCCACTCCGAGGATCGATCGCCAGCGTGCGTCGATGGGAACGAGCTCGCGATGCCGCCGCCAGAGCGACGAGCCGTTGGCCTCGGCGAGTCGATACAGCGACACGCTCACACGGCGCAGGGTCGGCCAGTCGTGCGGCAGGTGCTCGGCGTCGAATCGCGCTGCGAGCTCCGCCCCGAAGTCCTCGTTGCGGCGGCACCAGCGTTCGAGGTGTTCCGGATTCGCCAGGTGATCGAGCTTCTGCTGATTGCACTCCGCGTGCGCGAGCACGAAGTTGTGGCCGAGGTCCCGCCGGTAGCGACTCCAAGGCAGGAAGTGATCGACGACGGGCGTGCGCCGGATGGCGTGTTCGCAGTAGAAGCACCGCTCACCTTGCAGCGGCTCCAGGATGCGGCGCCACGGCAGCAGCGAGGCACGAGAGCCCGGGAACAGGAAGGTCTCGACGGTCGCGGCCGCACCGAGCACGTGGGGATTGCAGTTCAGGACATGGCGGAGCCAGGCTGCGCGCACCGTCTCCTCGACCAGCGGCGCGAAGTGAGCGAGGCAGGCCACCGTCCCCGACTCGAAACGGATCTCACCGCGGCTGCGGCTCTCGCGGTAGAGGAAGTGCATCGGCGAGTCGCTGTCGCGGACGCGATGCAACTTCCAAAGCGGCATCTCGACGATCGACCTGCGGACGGATCCCAGAAGCCGATCGCGCCGTGCAGCCGAGAGCTGGTGGATCTGCAGCGCACCCTCGGCTCGGGCCGCTCGGATCTCCTTGAGCACGCTGGGGACCTGGTGGTCGCTGCGCTGTCCTCGGTCCTGGACGAGGACCTGGCTCCAGTCGCCGTCGGGTGTCTTGGCGTAGCGACCTTCGGGCTCGGCCGCGTTGTCCGCGGCGACCGGCAGCGCGAAGGGCTGCACGTGCGGCCAATAGCACTCGGCGAAATGTGGAGCCAAGTCGCGCACATCGAGCGGTTCCCCCTCGCTCCAGTCCGGGTTCTCCGTCGCCCATCGCGCGAGCGAGAGCAGCAGCGCGAACTTGTAGGTGTTGACGAATTGACCCTCGGTCAACAGCCGCTGCAGGTTGGTGACGAAGCGCGCTTGGTGTTCGGCGGTGGGGGTGCCCACGTGGACTCTCGAGGGGCGCGATGATCATCGAGAGGGTTGGCCCATGCAACGTCTCGCGCGGGCACGGATGTGTTCATCCGGCGGCTCCGAGGTGTGCCGGTTCGGGTGTCCTGAAGTCGACCTCGTCCCGAGGGTGCGTGCCCCGGTGTCCCGTGGTATTCGTCAGGCATGGCAACGCCCTTCGTGTCGGTCCACCTTCCTCACTTCATCGGTGAGGGTGCGGAGGTGCCGGCGCGCGTGCGGAGCTTGGCTTCGCACTACGGTGATCTGGTGCGCTTCGCTTCGCAGGTCGAGGCGGGGAAGGTGCGGGCGACGCCGATCCCTTGTCGCCGTCGTCCGGGCCGGAAGGGCTGCGGCGGGCTCCTCGTCGTCGAGTGGAAGCGATCGACGACGGAGGTGGCGTGGCACTGCCCGGTCTGCGGGGCCGCCGGTGCGATCACGGGCTGGCAGGGCACGGCGGTCGACCTGCGCGCCATGCGACGGCGACGGCGGAAGGGCGGTCGCGAAGTCGCCGTCACTGTCGAGGCCTTCACCGCCTTGCGCGACGTTGCGCGCGAGGATCCCGAACTCGGTCGGCTCGCGTTCTCTGCGCAGGTCGGCGCGGACGGCCGTCCGGTGCTGTCCGTCCGGAAGGACGAACTCCAGCGCTACTTGTCGCGCCTCGCGATCGAGGCACTGAGAGCGGCAGGCCCGCGAGCGACCGACCTGCTCTTGTCGATCGTCGACGCCATCGATGAATCGGCCGCCGAGGGGAATCTCGTTCCCGACATGTTGGAGTTGGACGCGGCCGAGGCGATCGACTTCGTCCAGATGTTGCTCGACCTGCCGGATGCTCGCCCCCCCGAGTACATGCCGGCGAACACCCGTCGCCGACCGGTGCGCATCAGGGCGCTGCCGCGTCCGTCGCCGAAGACCTTCCAGATCAAGGTGAGCCTGCGCGACGTGCGGCCGCCGATCTGGCGCCGCCTGCAGGTGCCTTCCAACATCAGCCTGCCGGAGCTGCACGAGGTGCTGCAGGCGGCGATGGGTTGGCACGATTGCCATCTGCACCTGTTCCGCGTCGGGGACGACCGCTACGCGCCGCCCGGCGACTGGGAGCCCTTGGGCGAGGATTCGCGCGATGTTGCGCTCGTCGATCTGGCCGCGAAGAAGGGTGCTCGGCTCGTCTACGAGTACGACTTCGGGGACGGCTGGACGCACGACATCGTCATCGAGTCGGTGCTGCCCGAGCCGTGCGGGAGGCCGCAGTGCACCGGTGGCCGTCGCCGCTGCCCGCCGGAAGACTGCGGAGGGCCCTGGGGCTACGCGGAGTTCCTGGAAGCCCTCGCCGACCGCTCGCACGAACGGCATGACGAGCTGCGGGAATGGTATGGCGACGACTTCGACCCGGCGGAGTTCGATGTGGACCAGGCGAATGCGGCGGTGCAGCGAATGACGGGCAGGTAGAGGCGGGCGTCGGGTTGCGGATCGTCTTCGTTGTCGCCTTGGTCTTCCGACCTCCCGAATCGTCGCCTGACGCGACGATCCTCCGGCCTGCGGGCTCATGTCGGACTGCTGATGGCCCGATGATCCGCGCTCCCTGCGCCGGACTCGCCAGCAGCCAGGAACCGCTGCACCAACTTCAGAAGGCGTTCGCCTTGGTCGGGCAGCACGCACAGGGCAGCGAGGTACCAACTCCGCGGGCCGCCGAGGCGACCTTCGAGGAAGCCCGGCAGGTTCTCGATCAGCGGATGCCGCGAATCGCGGTTGAGGTAGACCATCCACTGCGCAGGTTGGTTGCCTGTGTGCGGATCGACCAGCAGCGACCGGTAGTCCTTCGCCGACCAGAGATCATCGGGCTGGAAGTTCGGGCGGTTCTTCGCATCCAGAACGAGCATGCGAGGCGGCTGATCCTTCCGGTCCAGGCGCACGACGATGTCGGGTCGCAGGTGACCGATCGACAGCGCGCTGCGGATGGTGCCGACCAGGCCGCTCTCCGACGTCTCCGCTTCCAAGGGTGGAAAGCTGGGTTCGTAGCCGACGGAGACCGATGCGCCGTCCCCATGATCGAATCGGACCACGATCCCGGGCTGCAGGTCGGGTCGGTAGACGTCATCGATCAACCGGAACATCGACGACTCGACGGCCTGGCCGACGGTCTCCGCTACCGCGAGCAGGGTTCTCGCGAAGCACCAGTACTCGAACAACTGGTCGAGTCCGCGCAGCCGGATGCGGAACTCGTCGCCGGTGAGGATGGCGCCACCGTGCGCCTGCAACTCACGCAGGACGTCGAACGCCGTCCGATAGTCCGGTCGCGACAACCACAGAGGCGTCGGCTGCAGTCTCCCGACGGCTGACGGCACCTCGGCCAGTACCCGGCGGTCGCGCAACAGTTCGGCGGCCCGCATGCGCAGGGCTCCGGCAGCGCGGCGATGCTGGCGCAGGTCCGAGCGGCGCGCGCCGTTGCGTTGCTCGTCGACCGAGTCGGCGCGCCCGCCCCATCGCCGTCGGTCCACCTCGTAGGCATCGAGGACCCGCGCGCAGTAATGGTCGAGAGCCCTGGCACGCTGGACGATCTGCTCGAAACCGAGGCGGAGCTGGCGGTGCTCCGGCACGTCGAGCGATCGGCGGGTCTGTCGAATCGTCACCGTGCCGATGCGCAGCGGCCGGCGCCCTCGCAAGACGGTGCCGTTGGCCGTGAGGACCTCCCTGAGATCCGAGGCGATCTGGTCACCGGGTTGCCACGCGCGCACGACGTGTTCGGAAGCCAGGCTCTCGAAGGGACGGGCCTCGATGTGCGGCAACACGCGGTCGAGGCGCGCCAGCCAGTCCTGCAGCCTGCGAGCCTCCTCAGCGGGGTCGAGGCAGCGCAGCTCTTGGCCTCGTTGCAGACGTACCGCGCCACCGACCTCGCGCAGGAGCCTCGGCTGCAGTCGTTCGAGGTCGGCGATCAGGGTTTCGTAGGCCTCGACCGTTTCCTTGGTGCCGGCGACGAAGGCGAGCAGACGGCACTCGCCGAGCAGTTCGTCGTCCTCGCCGGCGACGGTCAAGCTGATCTCGATCTCGCCGAGCAGGTCGCGGACCGAGAGGTTGTCGATCCGTCGGCTGCCGGATCCGACTCGGGCCAGGATCCGTCCAGCCACCCGGAGTTCGCCCGGTCCCGGCGAGATCGTGGCGACGTCGATCGGTGCGCCGCCGTCGATCTCGACCTCGGTGCGCGCTTCGACGTGCCGATCGAAGGCTGTCCATGCGGCGGTGCCGATCGGCTTGCCGCGCTGGAAGACCGTGAGTTCAGCAGACGATCTGGAAGTACTCATCACCATCGAGCATCCTGCTGATCGCCGCCGAGGAGCGAGGGAACTGTTCCGCGGGAAGGGTCTTCGCGAGTTCTGCGAGCAGTCGCTGCGACTCCTTCTGCAAGGTGCGGACTCTCGGCAGCACGTATTGGAACACCGCGTAGTCGAGTGCGGTCTCGTCGGTCAGCACACCTCGAGCGCTCGCGACGAAGCTTCGGGCTCGGGCGAAGGAACGGTAGCCGAGCCCGCTGCGTGCCCCTCGCAGCAATTCATCGGCGCGGGTCAGCAGTTGCACGGCGGTGTCCGGGCAAGCGGCCGGCGCCCGGTTCCAACTGGCGTAGACGCTCCACGGCACCGCCGGCAGACCGAGTTCGCGGGCCTGCGCGGTCGGCCGGATCGCCGCGTCGAGATCGCCCTGGCTCAAGGACACGACTGCGCATCGGTCCATCACCTTGGGACTGAAGAAGTGGATCGACTCGTCGATGTTGACGGTGCCGACGAAGCGCACGTTCGGCGGAATGGTGAGGACGCGGTGCCGCGAGAACGGGTCACCCTGGTTCTCCTGGGCCCGCGAGAACAGCTCCAGGGTGCGCTCGTCCTCGCGCCGCTCCAGCACACTCAGGAACCGCGCGAAGTAGTGTTCGACGCGTGCGAGGTTCATCTCGTCCAACACCACCAGGTAGATGCCTCCGCGTTGACGACGCCAGTCCTCTCCGGCGCAGATCAGGTGTTCCGTCAGACCGGTCGACGCGGATTCGAACCGCTCGGTGAGGGGATTGAAGGCTCCGAGTACCTGGCGGTCGTCGAGCCAATCGGGGCGAACCGGCACGTGAAGCAGCTCCTGGCGTTGGCCGAGCGCCTCGGCGTAGAGCACGGGCAGCGAGCTCTTGCCCAGCCCGCTGGCACCCGCAAGGACTGTCCAGACCCCGGTCTTGACCGCCACGTGGAAGGCGCCGAGGTCGTTCGGCGAGAAGGCGAATCCGCGGCGTTGAGCCACGTCCCGGAACTGCTGCAGGAACGCACGTTCGTCGCCGAGCACCTCGCCCTGCTGCTTGCTGGACCCGAGCCAGGCCGGCAGCAATCCGCCTTGCCCGATGCTCGGGTTGGCCGCTGGACCCGTCCTGGTCGATGCGGCCCCGGCGGCGCTCGGCAGCAGCGGCAGGAACACGAGCAGCTGCTTGAGGACCTCCTGGGCGCGATCGCGGTACTCGGACACGACCTCGCCGAGGGACACCACGATCCGTTGCTGTTGCTGTTCGAGTTCCTGCTCGGCAACGCGGACTGCGGCTTCGCGGCCCTCGAGGTTGGCGATCCAACTGGCGTTCTCGTCGGCGAGACGCTTCTCCTGGTCGGCCTTCATCAGGTCGTACTCGAGCTCGGCGTCCTTGAGTTCCTGGCGCCGCCGTTCGAGTTCCTTGGTCGCGCCCTCGGTCTCGCGTGCGATCTGCTGTCGTCGCTCGCCGAGGATCTTCCTCACCTCCTCGTCGACGAGCTCGTCTCGGTGGCGATCGAGGATCGGCCGGAAACCGTCGTGTTGAGCCAGCGCTTTGCTGACTTCGGCGCCGAAGTCGATGCCGGCAAGGATCCGCTCGCAGAGGGTCTGGAAGCGCTGCAGTCGTTCCTGGTGTGCCGGCTCGACCCGATCTCGCGGCACGGCCTCGAGCACCTCCCGGATCGGCCGCTGCTGAGCCTTCGAGTAGCCGGCGAGTTCCAGTGCCCACCGGATCACCTGGACCGTCGAACTCGCGTCGATCTCTCGACCATCCAGAGCCAGTGCCGTCTTCCGCGGCACGAGGGTCACGACGGCCCGCGTCGGCGGCTCGTCGAAGTTGCGGGAGTACTGGGCGAGCTGGACCTCGAATCGCTGCTCGCCATCGAGCTTCTTGGCCGGGCAGCGGCGGACCGTGGCGCGGCCGAGATCCAGAGCGCTCAGGGCCAATCCGCCGTCCGGGCGGACCTCGCCCAGCCGGAACGGTCCGACCAACGAGTCGGTGAACCGGAGCAACAGCTCCTTGGTCGGTCGCGGGCCGTGGAATGGGATCCGTCCCTCTAGGATCTCGTCGATCGAGGGCATCGGGATGTCGAACTCGACGATGGAGATCCAGTCCTTGGCGCCCGGTTCGATCTCCTCGCGCGCCGCCTGGTAGTGGTCCTTGTCGGGACCGACGTCATCGAGCGCCGGACGCTGCAGGCGCGAGGTCCACAGCGATCCCGGGGTCACTTCCGGCAGCCGATCTCGCAGCATCCACCAGACGCGGCCCCGGTTCGGGAACAGCGTAATCAGATCCTCGAGCCGGCGTCCATCCGCGGCCATCAGCGGCTGGAGCAGGCAGAACCTGGACGACCCGAGGTCGAACGGCCTCTGGTCGGCAACGAACACGATCGGAGTCCGTCGTTCGAGGTAGTCTTCTGCGTCTGCGCCCCTCATGGTCGGGATAGGAGCATCCGCCGGAGTGCTTAGTCAACGATCCGCAGTGGCAGACTCGTCGTTCAGCCCCCGCGGGCGATTGCGAGGAGTCGAGTGGAGTGCACGACTTCGGTGCCTGTCACTGACGAACTGCGATCAGGTCGCGCTCAGCACCCGCACGAAGTGCCCGCCGTCGGCCTCCCTGGTCACCTCCACGTCGAGCAGCTGGCGCAGGTCGTCGGGGAACAGTGACGCCTTCTTCTTCGCCATCTCATCGATCTCTACCTCGATTCCCATCTCGCGGATCTTCGCGCGCAGTTCGGCGGTGTCGGTTGCTGAGGCCTCGAGGACAGCCAGGTTCCATGCGATCATCGTGAACTGCAGGCGGATCCGGATCTTCGCGTCGTCCATGCCGGGATCCGCGAGCAACGGGCCAGCGAGTTCGAGCAGCCTCGCCGAAGCCTTGGCATCGTGGGATTCGGCCTTGGTGGCGGAGTCCATCGGGCGCCCGTGGCAGCGCTTGAACTTGCGGCCGCTGCCGCAAGGGCAGGGGGAGTTTCGGCTGGAGCGAGTCGGTGGCGGCATGTCCGCGGATGGTAGTCGACAAGAGACGGCTCGTCGAAATGCGAAGGCTGGCGAACGATGCTTGACGAGGTTCGGAAAGAGGGCTTGCTGCGAGTCCAGGATCTGCAATGCGCCCGGCCCCGATAGAACCTGGGGTCAGGTGTGGGAGGAGCGTCGCAAGTCGGTGCGCCCTGCTTGGCGCGCCCGACGACGTTCCTAATCTGAGTGCCGCATGCCGAGCCCGGTTCCTGCACTTCCTTGGAGCTTCCCGCGGAGCATCCGTCCGAACGCGTTCGGGTGGCGGAGTTCGAGACTCGCGGCGTCCAAGCTGCGCGAGGCCTTCGCGGAGATCCGGGCGGTTGCGCGAATCGATCCCGTGCTCGGTGGCGAGGGCGCCGTGCACCTGCTCGAGAGGATCTCCCCCGCGTTCGCGGGCATCGATACTTCGACCGGGGCGCTCGGCACCGCGACGAAAAAAGTCGTGAAGGCACTCTTCGACCTGATCTGTGCGGCGCGTCCCGCTGCCGGGGTCCGTGAACAATGGGTCCGACGACTCGAGGAGGCGATCGCGGCGGACGGCTTCGATTGGCTGTCCGAGATCCAGGGTCGCCTCGGCGAGATCGCGGGAGGCGAAGCCAACGAGGCGACGTCGCCGGCTGTGGCCCCAGGAGTCAGCGTCTCGCGAACCTTCCTGGAGTTCCTCGGGCCGATGTGGGAAGGCGTCGCGGATCAGCCCGAGGCCCTGCGCGCGTTGCTCCGCAACGGGCTACTCGTCTGGAACGCGGTCGTGATGGCGGACCACGGCGGCGAGCCCAAGTGGCTGAATGCGATCCGCGAGCGGATCGGTGGTCGCCATGAGGGCTTGCTGATCGAGGCTCTCGTGGCGCGCAAGCGCGAGAACTTCGATGCGCATCATTGGTTGGTGCGCGACTGCAGCACCTTCGAGCGCGATGGCGAACTCCGCCTCTGCGTCGAGGCCGGGAACCCGCCCTGAACCGTAGCATCGATTGCGCTCGTAGGCGTGGTCGGTCGTGTGTCGAGTCAGGGCATCCTGCTGAGCCTCTCCGGTCCATCGGGGCTGTCCGCGACCTCGGGTTTCGACTGGAAGGTGCAGAGGCAGTGAGTTCAGCAGCACAGCGTGAGTTTGTGGCCGCGCGGACTTGGACGTCGCGCTTCCCGCGGGGAGGGACGGACCAACGGAGCGGATGAAGGTCTCTACAGCTCTCAGACCTCGTCAGCGTCGACGACGACATCGAAGGGCACTCCGAGTGCTTCGAAATGACGTTCGCCGCAGCGGACCTTGTCGTTCTCTGCACCGCGTCGCTTCGAGAAGTCCTTGGTGCTCTTGGTCTCGCGCACCATGTAGACCGTCGAGGAGTCATGCTTCACGATCGCCCAGTCGGGGTTGTAGGGGCCCACGGGCGTGTCGACCACGAACCAGCGTGGGAGCTTCACGAAGAGCCGGATGTCGGCGCGGGCGTTGAGCTTCTTGGCGAACTCCAACTCGACCGAGCTCTCGTACTCGATGTACTCGTAGAAGCAGTTTCACAAAGCCCTCATGCTGACGAGGGCGCAGGCGACGTGAACGAAGGCGCGGTACATCAGCGAGTGACGTTCGTGCCGAACGATGAGTCGGCGGAAGCCGTTGAGCCACGCGAAGAATCGCTCGACGATCCAGCGCCTCTTGTAGCGGCGCATGCAGCGGCCGTCGTTGGACCGCGACTTCGCCGTGCGGTTGGAGCGGTGAGGTGCGAGCAGCTGAATGCCGACACTCGCAAACGCCGCGCGGAGTTCGTCGGAGTCGTACCCTTTGTCAGCGATGATGCGAGCGGGCCAGCACTTCGGATCGTCACCGGCGAGTCTTGCTACTTCTTCGACGGTCGGTTGCGCGAGCGACGTTTCGCCTTCGTTCGCCGCGGCGAGCTGAACTCCGACAGGAAGACCCTCGCCGACGACCAGAACAGCAAGCTTCGATCCCTTTCCCTCTTGGTGAGGCCGACTGCGTCGCCCCTTTTTTCGCGGCCACGAAGGTCGCGTCGAGAAACGTCTCTTCCCAGTCGAGGAGACCCTTCTCGTCGAGGGCGCCGAGCACTGCTCGCCAGATGTCCTTCCAAACATCGTGCTCTTCCCACATCCGCAGCCGGCGCCAACACGTCGCGCACCCCGGGAACTCCTTGGGGAGCGCCTTCCACTGCGCGCCCGTCTTCAGGATCCAGAGGATGCCCTCGAGACACTCGCGATCGCTGCGCCACGGGCGACCACGACCATCCTTGCGTCGAGGCAGCTTCGGCAGGTGTGGTTCGATCAGAGCCCACTGCTCATCCGTGATCCGGATCATGGACAGCTGATGCCATGATCCGGGAAAAAGCATAGCACGATTTACGAAACGACTTCTACGGCGACTTCCGCGGATCGACCTGCAGGCTGCTCAGGTAGTCGAAGAGCTCCCCGTCGACGAAGCGCGTCATCTCCCACTCGGAGTCCGGGCTGTCCGCCGTCAGCTTCTCGTAGCGGATCCCACCGACCAGCAGTCGATGGAGTTCACCTCGGATCGCGGAGGTGGCGCGGTCGAGGAACGCTTGGGCGTCGACGAAGACGTCGGCCAGTCGGCCGCTGCGTCTGAGGATCTCGATCAAGGTCGAGCGGGTGAGATCGGTCGTGTTCTGGAGATGTCCGAGGAGGTCGGGGATCGCGAAGGTATCGAACTTCGCAGCCTCCCTGCGGACGGACTCGGCGCTTGTGCCAACTCCGCCTCGGGTGACATGGATGCGGCCGCTGTTCACGAGCAGCGCCCGTCGCTGCAGGGCAGGCATGGCCCGCAGTGCACCGGCCGCGGCGACGATCAGTTCATCGGAGTCGAACTCGACGCGGTAGGTGGTCCTCGCCTTGATGTGGCCTCACAGCTCCTGGAAATCGGCTCCAAGCAGAACCTCCTTGTGCAGGGGATTGCCGCGCCGCGGGCGCTCGGGCTGCACATGGCGCTCGATGTGGTACGACGACAACAGGTCGATGACGGCCGTGCGCAGGTGTGCGAACTCGGGGGCAGGCCGAGGTGGCGAACCGGAGCGCGAGAGTCATCGGATCAGGACTCGTCCCTCGTCGTCGGAAGGGTTGCGTGCGGCCCCAGAGTCCAAACGCGCGCTCGGATTGCGTTCGTCGCAACGAGCAGTCAGCACGGGACTTGTGCGCGAAGCCGGACCATAACCACCAATAGTTCTTGGGGGTATTGCGCCTCCGGTCACCCACACCGGGAGGCCCGCGTGGGCCAGGTACCTCGTGCCGCGGCGCTCGTCGGTCCACAGCGGCACGCCGCGCTGGACGAGCTGGAAGAGCTCGGCCTTGGCCGCCCTCTCATCGGCATCGAACACCTCGCGCGAGGGGGCGTTTCGGGTGTGCTCCCCGGTCGCCATGCGTCGAACGGTCACCACGGCCGACAATCCGCGCGTCGCGGTTCGAGGTGAAGGAAGCGTGGTCGGGGAAGACCCTCGTCGCCATGGAGCTGGCGCGTCAGTTCGCTCGCGCTCGGTCTCGGTGACGTTGAGTGCGTTGCGGGAGCGGCCCATCGACGCGGTCATTCCGGTCTTCGGGGGCGCGCCGCGACCGCGTTCGGTTCCGGGCTTGCGCGGTCGAAAGCCTCGTCAACGGGTGGTGGTTCAGATGAGATTCGAGCCACCACGCGCACGGAACTCGGGGCGCGGGCACGTGATGATCGCCTCGACGATGGGTACTCCATTCCCAGCCGGCAAATTTGCCGGCGAGCATGGCTTAGGGTACTACCTCGCCATGCAGCCCTGGATCCCCCCTTCCGAGACCGCCGCTGCGGTGAAGGCTGGCCTCCGGTTCGGCACAGTCGGCGCGCACACCAGCCGCACGATGATGCTCTCCGAGCTGACCGACCTTCTAGCGGCCGTTCCCGCCCAGGCTCCCGCCAGCGAGAACCTGACCGTTTCCCAGGGCGGGTTGTTTCCTCCGACCGACGCCCTGCCGTCGCTGTTTCAGGTCCGACTGCCGTCACGCGACGACTACTCCCAGGCGATCCTCGAAGACAACGTCCTCGGCAAGGACACGGCGGCGTCTCGCCGCGGCACACTCCAACGTCTGTCCGAGTTGTACGGCCTCGATCCGCAGCTTGCCGTCTTCCGCGTGCTGCGCCGGCTGTGGGAGGTCGATGGCGTCGGTCGGCCTCTGCTTGCGCTGCTGTGCGCGCTTGCGCGCGATCCGCTGCTGCGCGCCACTGCGAAGGCGGTGCTGCCCTTGTCCCCGGGCGGTGAGGTGTCGCGGAGCGCCTTGTACGAGGCTCTCACCGCCGACGAGGAGGTGGACCGGCCGTCTCACACCGATCGGCTTCCGCCCCGCTTCAAGCCGGCGATCTTGGACAAGATCGCGCGCAACGCCGCGAGCTCATGGGCGCAGGCCGGCCATCTCGAAGGGCGAGTACGCAAGATCCGTAAGAAGGTCTGTCCGACCGCGGGTAGCGCCGCATTCGCGCTCTGGCTCGGTCACCTGCAAGAACTCGCCGGTGACTACCTGTTGCGCACGATGTGGGCTGCGGTGCTCGACGTCACGCAAGACGAGTTGTTCGATCTGGCACTGGCCGCCAAGCAGCGCGGCCTCCTGCGCGCCGTCTCCGGCGGTGGCGTGCGGGCGATCGACGTGGCCGGGCTGGATCCCGCGATGGAGAGTCGCTGATGGGAAGGATCGAAGACCTCGCCGACGAGTACGAGCGGCACCTCGCTGGCCCGTGGCAGCACACGCTGGCCGGCGCCCAGCGCGTCGTGTTCGTCGTCTATCCGAAGGAAGACGAGCGCGTGCTGCGCGCGCGTCTGTCGGAGTTCCAGCAGCGCACCGAGCACGGCGAGCGTGGCGGCCACCGATGGTCACACTGTGACTGCACCGCGCTGTTCGCGCAGTGGATGGCGGCGGACGAGTACCGCGACGCCTACTTCGAGTGTCCGGACGATCTGCGCATCAAGCTCGACACGGAGTTCCAGGACCATGTCGCTGGCCATGTGCGCGGCTACCTGCGCACGGGCGACGATGCCGCCGACCGGGACACCGTCGTCGCCATCACCGGCCTCGGATCGCTCTACCCGTTCCTGCACGTGTCGCTGCTGATCCGTGCGGTCGAGCCCGACATCCAAGGCCGTCTCGTCGTCTTCTTCCCCGGTTCGAAGAACGGCACCAACTTCCGGTTCCTCGACGCCCGCGACGGCTTCCACTACCTGGGCACCAGCATCACTCTGCAGGGGCTCGGAGGTGCGGCATGAGTGCGAAGATCCACGAGCTGCTCGATCGCGACCCGCGCCGATCGGCACTGGCCAACACCGGCCAAGCCCGGATCGTCGACAAGCCCGACGATCGATCGACCCAGGAGTTGCGCGCTGAGCTCGAGACCTTCGTCTGCGACGGCCAGTACGGCGAGGCGATCGACCGCATCCTGCGTGGCTTCCTGACGCACGTCGACAAGTCGAGCCAGGTTGCGGCCTGGGTCAGCGGGTTCTACGGCAGCGGCAAGTCGCACCTGCTCAAGATGCTGGCGCATCTGTGGGTCGACACGGAGTTCGCCGACGGAACGACGGCGCGCTCGCTGGTGCGCGCTTTGCCCGTGGATGTGCAGGCTTCGCTCCGTGAACTCGACACGCTCGCTCGTCGCGGCAAGGTCCGCCTCGTGGCTGCGGCAGGCACGCTGCCCTCGGGGCGCGCCGATGACGTGCGTTTGACGGTGCTGTCGATCGTGCTTCGTTCGCAGGGTCTGCCCGAGAGCTACCCCCAGGCGCAGTTCACGTTCTGGTTGCGCGAGCAAGGCTTCCTCGACAAGGTGCGAGCAGCGGTCGAGTCGGCGAAGAAGGACTGGCTCAGGGAGCTCACCAACCTCTACGTCAGCCCGGTCATCGCACGGGCGGTGCTGGCCTGCGATCCGAACTTCGCGTCGGACGAGCGGGAAGCACGCAAGGTGCTCCGCGAGCAGTTCCCCGACCGCCAGTCCGACATCAGCACCGCCGAGTTCCTCGCGGCGCTGCGCCAGGCGCTCGTCGACGACGGAGACCTGCCCTACACGATTCTCGTCCTCGACGAGGTGCAGCAGTACATCGGTTCTGACGACACTCGTGCGACGACAGTCGTCGATCTCGCCGAAGCGATCGCCAAGCAGTGCGACAGCCGAATCCTGCTCGTTGCCTCGGGTCAGGCGGCGCTGACGGCGACGCCGCAGCTTCACAAGCTGCGTGATCGCTTCCGCATCACCGCGCAGCTCTCCGACGCGGATGTCGAGGTCGTGACACGCAAGGTCCTGCTGCAGAAGAAGCCGAGTGCTCTCGCTGCGGTTACGGCGGTCCTCGACAAGAATGCCGGCGAGGTCAGCAAGCACCTGCTCGACACGCGGCTGGCAGAGCGACGCGAAGACTCGAAGACGCGCGACCTCGACTACCCGCTGCTGCCGACGCGGCGCCGATTCTGGGAAGAGGCGTTCCGCGCCGTCGACAAGGCCGGCAACCACAGCCAGCTCCGCAGCCAGCTCCGCATCCTGCACGACGCGTTGCAGCGCGTCGCCGAATCGCCGGTCGGATCCGTCATCACGGCCGACGTGCTGTTCGACGCGATCGCGGCCGACCTCGTCAACAGCGGCGTGCTTCCCAACGAGATCAACAACAAGATCCGTGGCCTCGATGACGGCACCGACCGGGGCAAGCTGCGCCAGCGCCTGTGCGGGCTGGTGTTCCTGATCAACAAGCTGCCGCGCGAGGCGGCGCTCGACACTGGAGTTCGGGCAAGCGCGCGCATCCTGGCGGACCTGCTGATTCCAAACGTCGACGTGGACAGCGGCCCGCTGCGGCAGAGGATCGCCACGGAGTTGGCGGACCTGGCGGCGCTTGGCACGCTGATGCAGGTCGACGACGAGTACTTCCTGCAGACGACCGAGGGCGCGGAGTGGGAGCGCGCCTACCGCGAGCGCGTCGGTGCGCTGCTGCAGCGCGACGCCGACCTCTATCGCCTGCGCGAACAGGTGATCGGCTCCGCGGTGCAGGACGTGCTCGGCGGGATCCGCCTGCTGCACGGTCAGGCCAGGCAGAAGCGCTCGCTCGTCCTGCATGCTGACGCCGACGACGAGCCGCGCCCGAGCGATCAGGTGACGGTCTGGCTGCGCGACCAGAAGACCAACCGGGAGGTCGAGGACGCCGCGCGCCGCCGCAGTGCCAAGGATCCGGTCGTGCACGTGCAGCTCCCGAAGCGCGGGGAGGACCTGCGGACGCGCATCGCCGAGTTCGAGGCCGCCAGGCAGATCATCGCGGAGAAGGGCGTGCCTTCGTCGCCCGAGGGCCAGCAGGCCCGTGACTCGATGCTGAGCCGGCAACGCACCGCCGAGCTCGCGCGCAACAGCCTCGTGCAGGATCTGCTCGCGGCGGCAAGGGTCCTGCAGGGTGGCGGCAGCGAGGTGTTCGGCGAATCGCTGCAGCAGAAGCTCGAGACGGCGGCGCAGGCATCGCTCGCCCGTCTGTATCCCCGCTTCGCGGACGTCGACGCCGACCTCAAGGCATGGGGTGCCGCGGTCGAGCAGGCTCGCACCGGGTCGGACCGCCCGTTCCGCCTGCTCGGCTGGGAGCGCGCGGTCGAGGATCACCCGGTGGCGCGCGAGGTGCAGGGGCTGCTGGTCAACAGCAAGCGCGGCACCGACGTGCGCCGCGAGCTGAAGGCGCCGCCCTACGGCTGGCCGCAGGACGCGATCGACGCGGCGCTGATCGCGATGCACCGCTCGGGAACGCTGCGTGCGGTGCTCAACGGCCAGGTGCTCGGACCCGGCCAGCTCGACCAGGCCAAGATCCAGAGCGCCGAGTTCCGGCTCGAAAAGGTCAAGCTCGGCACCGAGGACAAGCTGGCCCTGCGGGGGCTGTTCCAGAAGCTCCAGGTCGCGTGCAAGAACGGCGAGGAGGAGCAGAAGGCCCGCGAGTTCCTCGCCGAGCTGCAGCGGCTCGTCGAGGCTGCCGCGGGTGGGCCCCCGCTGCCGGCGCGACCGAACACAAAGTGGCTCGACGACCTGAAGGCCGAGGCCGGCACGGCGCAGCTCGATGCGATCCTCAAGCAGAGGGTCCAACTCGAGGCGGTCATCGCCGAGTCCCAGGGTCTGCGCAAGGAGGCAGAGCAGCGGCTGCCCGGGTGGGAGCTGCTCGTGTCGATGTTGCGCCACGCGGATGCGTTGCCGATCGCCGAGGAGATCGCGCCCGAGATCGCGGCGATCCGCGAGCAGCGCTCGTTGCTCAGTGGTGCGGACCCGGTTCCGTCGCTCTTGGCCAGGCTCACCGCCGCACTGCGCGCGGCCGTCACCGAACAGCGAGCCGCGTTCGATCAGGCGTACCGCGACGCGGAGAATGCTCTCGCCGGTGACGCCAATTGGGAGAGGTTGGACGATGCGGGCAGAACGGCGATCTTGCAGCAGCGCGGCCTGCTCGCGCCCATCGCCCCCAGCCTCAAGACGGATCACGACCTGCTGGCCGAGTTGGAACGGCAATCCCTGCGTGCGCGGTTCGATGCCGTGGGCGCTGTGCCGGAGAAGGTCCGCCAGGTCCTGGAGGACGCCGCCAAGAAGCTCGAGCCGAAAGCGCGACGGGTCGCGCTGCGGCCGGCGACCTTGGTGAGCGCGGACGAGGTGCGTGCGTGGGTCGAAGAGCAGCGGCAGCGGCTGCTCGACGAGGTGAAGCAGGGGCCGGTGATCGTGGGGTGATGCGGAACCGATGACATCAGCGACATCAAATCTCGAGCCCGACCGTGGATCCGCGGCGGAAGCTGGCGCCGCGCGGCCGCTGGACAACCTGGGCCGACTCCTCGGGCACTTGAAGGTCGGCTCCTTGGCGGCTGAACTCGCGACGGCCTACACAGAAGCGCAACCGGGACTGGAGACGGAAGCGATGCGCGCCGTCATCGAGCAGCATCTTCGCGCTGCAAGCGAGGCGCTCGGTGGCACCTAGACTCAGATCGCTGTCGGTTCGGGGCTTTCGCGCCTTCGGAGCTGCCGAGCAGACCCTGAATCTGCCGAGCGACATCGCCGTCGTGTGGGGGCCTAACAGCAAGGGCAAGACGAGCCTGGCCGAAGCGCTGGAGTTCCTGCTGACCGGCCGGATCGCTCGTCGGGAGCTGATGGCCAGCACCCAGGACGAGTTCGCGGACGCGTTGCGCAACGCGCACCTCGCGGAAGCCGAGGATGCCTACGTGGTCGCACGCATCCTCACCGCCGATGGCAAGGTGCACGAGGTCAAACGTACGCTGACTCGGGACTACGGGAAGCGGCAAGACTGTGCGTCGCGGTTGGAGATCGACGGCGTCGAAACCGGTGCCCAGGGACTCACGGCGCTGGGGATCGTGTTGTCCCAGCCTCCGCTCGAAGCACCGGTCCTCGCCCAGCACACTTTGGGCTACCTGTTCACCGCCGGACCTCAGGAGCGCGCGACCTACTTCAAGGCGATCCTCGAGCTGACGGATCTCGATCGCTTTCGCAACGCGGTTGCGGCGCTGTCGACCGGCGATGGTGTCAAGACGCCACTGTTGACCAAGCTCGAGACGTGCGCCGGCATCATGCCCTTCGGCAAGGAGCTGGCGAGGCTGCGCGGCGGCACCGCCGATGTGGCTACTGTTGAAGCGGTTCTCTCAGACGCAGCGCGATTGCTTCTCGAGGAGACGGGGCAGGCGGTTGCGGACGGGCTCCCGGAGCGAATCGCACAGGTCGAGACCACCCTGGCGGACCGGCGTCGCAAGGCACTCCCTGTGCATATGCTCGATCGCACGGAACCCGGTGCGTGGTCCGGCCCGGATGAACGGGAGTGGGATCCGGTTCGGGACTTCGTTCTGGAGCGTGCCAAGACCGAGAGGCGGGTCCAGCAACTCGTCACGCTGTTCGAGCAGGCCCTCCGGTTGCCAGAGGTCGAGACCGCGACGGGAAATCTCGACTGTCCGTTGTGCGATGCGAAGTCGTCCCTCACGCCGGCACGCATCGTGTTCCTTCGCGAGCAGGTACAGCGGTCCAGGGCATTCACGTCTGCGGAGCGCGCGGCGCGGGACGCTCTGACACGGATCACAACATCCGTGCGTGGTCTGGCGCGGACGGCTGCGGCCGCGTTGCCTAAGGTCGTGACGACCGAACGCGGACAACGCAGGGCAGAGGGTTTCTCGACGGTCCGAATGCGTGATCTCCTCGGAGCGGGCAGGGAGGACAAGACCCGTCCGTGGCTGGCCGTGATCCGTCCGCTGCTGCGCGCGGTGACCAGACTTCGTTCGGAAGCCGAGCGGGTTGTCGCGCTATTGGAGGGGCAGACGTCGGATCTCGCCAACCTCGACGATTCGGACAGGATCATCCGGGCGGTCTCGGGGCTCGCCGGGCACTACTCCGAGCTGCGCGATTCGAGCCGCAGCTACGAGGCCCAGGTTGCTCCGCTCCGCGAGGGGCTGGAGGCCGTGTTGGATGTGCGGGCCGACACCAGGGGTTGGCAGGACTTGATCGACCTCGCTTCGGATCCTGGGGGGCTGCACACGGCCGTCACCGATCGTGCTGCGCGCGAATCGGTGAGGAAGGAGATCGAGAAGACTGTCCGCGAGATCGACGGCGCCAAGGAAAGAGTGCTGGAGGACAAGTTTGGTGAGTACAGCAGCCTCGTGCAGGCATGGTGGGAGCGGCTGCGGCCCGGTGAGGCGACGTTCTTCGAGACTGTGAAGCCCCGGAAGGGGGCGAAACGCACGATCGACATCAAGGTCGGACTGTCGCCGCACGAGGATCGATTGGCGCCGAAGCTGCGCGACGCGATCGCGGTGTTCAGCCAGTCGCAGATTCACTGCCTCGGTCTGGCGCTGTTCCTGGCCCGTGCGGAACACGAGGCGTGCGGGTTCATCCTGCTCGACGACCCGGTGCTCTCGAGCGACGAGGACTACCGCGTCCACTTCCATACCGAAGTACTGGAGGCGATCCTCGGGATCCCGATGCAGGTCGTGATCCTCACGCAGAGTCATCCGACGTGGGGGGAGCTCGAGTCCCGATACAGGCATGCCAACATCAGCCAGGCTCAGTTGTTGGTTGATTCCGCTGCCGAAGGAACCGCCATCGAGGCCACGAGCGACGCGCTCAAGGCTAAGATCGGCAGGGCGCGGTCGCTGGCACGTAGCGGGCATCCCGACAATCGGAAGAGCTGTGGACTGCATCTGCGCGATGCCGGCGAGCGATTCTGTAAGGAGCTGCTCGTCGAGGACCGCCGATCGAACGGCGGAATCGGAGCGGAGATCAGCGAGTACGACGGGAAGACTCTCGAGTGGCTGTTTCCTCGCATCGCTCCGATGCTGGACCGGGATCCTTCGCATCCCGGCAAGTTCGAGGCGTTCAAGGCCGCAGTGAACCGAGCTTGTCACGACAACTCCCCGCCGAGCAGCAGCGAGATGGTGCACGCGTGTGGGGACATCGATCGATTCGTGAAGGACTACCTCGGCCGGTAGGTGACCATGGCCTCACTCGCACCAGACCTCCGCAAGCAGCTCGAGAAAGCCGTCGTCGAAGCGCGCAAGATCGCCGAGCCCGGGGCCAGGAAGTCGCTCGAGGCGCTCGCGGTGCACCACCACGAACCGCACGGTTCAATGACCGTGGACCAGCGCAAGCTGCGCAACCGGCTGCGCGCGCACGGACGGCAGTTCGGCGATCGGCGCGACGACAGGGGTGGGCAGTCGATCGATCGGCTCGTGCGCGAGGTCGCGTACGAGCACTGGCATCGCATGCTGTTCGCGCGGTTCCTGGCCGAGAACGGCTTCCTGATCGAGCCGAGCAATCAGGTACCAGTGTCGCTGGAGGACGTCGAGGACCTCGCGCGCGAGCGGGGTGTTGACCCGTGGTCGATGGCGGCGCAGTTCGCGCAGCGGATGCTGCCGCAGATCTTCCGGCTGGACGATCCGGTGCTGCAGGTGCCGCTGCCGCCGGAGATGACGCAGAAGCTGCAGCAGCTCGTCGCCGGGCTCGCCGCGGTGGTGTTCCACGCCGACGACGCGCTCGGCTGGACTTACCAGTTCTGGCAGAGTGCCGAGAAGGACGCGGTCAACGCGCGCGTGAAGAGCGGCGAGAAGATCTCCGGCGAGACGCTGCCGGCGGTGACGCAACTGTTCACCGAGCCGTACATGGTGCAGTTCCTGTTGCACAACACGCTCGGGGCGTGGCACGCGGGAAGGGTACTGGCGGAGCGGCCGGAGCTGGCGGAGTCGGCGCAGAGCGAGGCGGAGCTGCGCGCGGCGGTGGCGCTTCCCGGCTACGCGTTCGACTACTTGCGCTTCGTGCGCGAGGGCGACGATAAATCGTGGCGACCTGCTGCGGGGACGTTCGAGGGCTGGCCCCGGGTGGCGAGGGAGATCCGCATGCTGGATCCCTGCTGCGGCAGCGGGCACTTCGTGGTCGCGGGCTTCGAGCTACTGTCGGCGCTGCGGCGACACGAAGAGGCGCTGTCGCCGGCGGAAGCGGCGGAGGCCGTGCTGCGCGACAATCTGTTCGGGCTCGAGCTGGATGCGCGATGTGTACAGATCGCTGCGTTTGCGCTGGCGATGGCGGCGTGGCGGCAGGCGGGGGCGGTCATCGCGCTGCCGCAGTTGCACGTGGCTTGCTGCGGAGTCGGACCGTCGGGCACGAAGGAGCAGTGGCTTGAGCTCGCGGAGGAGGCGGCGCAAGAGAGCATGGTGGTCGCGCGCGGCATGGAGGAAATGGCGGAGTCGCCGCTGTCCATGCCGCTGCGCAACGCGCTCGAGGATCTGTACGTGCAGTTCCAAAGGGCGCCGGAACTCGGCTCGTTGATCGACCCGCGGCTTTCGGTCAGAACGATGTTCGAGGCTGACTTCGTTGCGATCGAGCCGCTGTTCGCGCGCGTGCTGGAGGCGGCGAGTGCGGGCGACGACGCGCAGGAGCAGGCGGTCGCCGCGCAGGGGATGGCGAAGGCGGCGGCGATCCTGGCGCAAACCTTCACGCTAGTCGCGACAAACGTGCCGTACCTCGGGCGCGGGGCGCAGGGCGAAGTGCTTAAGGAGTTCGCGGAGAAGCAGTACCCGGATGCGAAGGCGGACCTTGCAACCGTGTTCGTGCAGCGCGGGTTCGGATGGCTCGGGAAGAGTGGCACGATGGCGGTGGTAACGCCGCAGAACTGGCTCTTTCTTGCGCGCTATAGCCGCCTTCGTCACCATCTTCTTTCGAACAGGCTCGTGTTGGGGCTTGCAAAACTCGGTGAGGAGGCATGGCGGAGTTTCGGCGTGAGGGGACCAAGAACCGTACTTCTCCTGCTTGAGGCGCAACCCCCGAGCGACGAGGCGTGCATGTTCGCGATCAATGTCTCGACGAATCGCGGCGACCGAGTCGTCCTCCCCGATGAGAAGGCGGCGTGGCTTCGAGGTGATGGCGTCGCCGCCGAGGTGGCATCGCGTGGGGATGCCGTGTTTGAGCTCGGGCCCGCGGCTGAATTCGACGATAGGCAGGTCGATGGCGAGCGGGTTGAGGACGACGACCAGGGCGAGGTTGATGGTGCGGTGCTGCTCTTGAAGCAGCATGAACAACACTCCAACCCGGACAGTCGGATCACGACCGCTCGACCCTCCTCGCTAAGTCAGCTGAGCCGGCACTGCATCAGCATGCGCGGCATTGTTAGCGGAGATGTTGACAGGTGGATTCGCAAGTGGTGGGAGGTTGGGGTCTTGGCGTGCAGCGCTTGGCGTTTCCAACAGAGCACCGTGGAGACGACAATCCATTTTGGCGGACGGGAGCACGCGATCGATTGGTCGACACAGGGGGGTGGTATGTTGCGCCCGGGTACAGAGAACTCCGCCTACGGGCGTCAGGGCGTTGCCGTCTCACAAGTCGGTGCCCTGCCTTGCACCTTGTACGCGGGCGAGCTCTACGACAACAACACGGCGACCGTCGTTCCGACCTCAGACGCGGTTCTGACCGCGCTCTGGTGCTACTGCACTTCCAGGGACTACGCCGTCGCTGTGCGTCGCTTGGACCAGAAGCTCAACGTCACGAACGCGACTCTCGTTAAGGTCCCCTTTGACCTCAATCACTGGCAACGAGTCGCTGCCGAGCAGTACCCCCACGGCCTCCCCGAGCCGCAGACCAACGACCCGACGCAGTGGCTATTCCACGGCCATCCCGCCGGCATGACCGCCGCCGGTGGCATCGACAACTCTCCGCTCGGAGTCCCCGACATCGCCGGCCCAGGACACCGGTCCCTGATCTGCCGCACGCCGAACCTCACTGACGTGCTTCAGGTCGCGACTGTGCGCCTGCTCGGCTTTCGCTGGCCGGCCGAACTCGACGCGATGATGCGTCTCGACACCGCACAGCGTGCGTGGACGAACCGTAGTCAGGAACTCGTACGTCTCGCTGACCGGGACGGCATCGCCTGCCTCAACCCGATCCGGGGCGAATCCTCCGCCGCCGATCGTCTACGCGAGCTGCTGCAGTTGGCCTTCGGTCCGCGCTGGCAATCCGACTTCGAACGTCGCCTGCTCAGCGCGGCCGCTGGCGACGGCAAGCCTGCCGAGTCGCTCGAGTCCTGGCTGCGCGACGAGTTCTTCGCGGCGCACTGCAAGCTGTTCCACGACCGCCCGTTCGTCTGGCACATCTGGGACGGCAGGTCGGACGGCTTCCACGCCCTCGTCAACTACCACAAGCTCGCGGGCCCGAACGGCGAAGGGCGTCGCACCCTCGACCTGCTGACCTTCACCTACCTCAACGACTGGGTCGAACGCCAGCGCGCCGACGTGAAGGCCGGCGAGTCCGGCGCCGAGGCGCGCCTCGCCGCTGCCCTCGAACTGCAGGAGGAGCTGAAGAAAATCCTCCACGGCGACTCCCCGTACGACCTGTTCGTGCGGTGGAAACCGCTGCACGAGCAACCGCTCGGCTGGGAGCCGGACATCAACGACGGGGTGCGCCTCAACATCCGCCCCTTCGTGTTCGCCAAGGACGTCAAGGGGAAGGGTGCCGGCGTCCTGCGCAGCAAGGTCAGCGTCAAGTGGACCAAGGACCGTGGCAAGGAACCGGAGAAGCTGCGCCCACGGGAGCAGTTCCCCTGGTTCTGGTGCTGCAACCCGGAAGAGCCGACACACCAGCTAGACTATCTCGCTCCGAAGCGTGCCGCCTTCGACGGCGTGCGCTGGAACGCCCTGCACTACAGCCGGGCGGTCAAGGCGTCCGCGCGCGAGCAACTGCACGACCGGACCTCCAGCAGGGCGGAGCACAAGTCGTGAAGTGCGACCCGGCCCGCGCACTGGCGCTGCTTCGCGCCGGCACACAGATCCCGAGCGCAGTGTTCCGCGACGGGCAGGACGACGCGATCCGCCGCCTCGTCGAGAACAAGGGCCGCCTGCTGGTCGTGCAGAAGACAGGATGGGGCAAGAGTGCCGTCTACTTCATCGCGACGAAGCTGCTGCGCGAACAGGGGCGCGGCCCCGCGCTCTTGGTCTCCCCGCTGCTCTCGCTCATGCGCAACCAGATCGCCGCGGCACAGCGCATGGGTGTGCGGGCTGCGCAGATCACCTCCGAGAACCAGGAGGAGTGGGACGCGATCGCCGCCAGGGTCCGAGAGGACGAGGTCGACCTCCTCCTGATCTCGCCCGAGCGGTTGACAAACGAACGGTTCCAGCAGCAGGTGCTGTCGACCCTTGCGCCGCGCGTTGCCATGCTCGTCATCGACGAGGCTCACTGCGTGTCCGACTGGGGCCACGATTTCCGCCCGCACTACCGCTTGATCGAGCGCATCGCACGAACGCTTCCGTCGAACACTCGACTGCTCGCGACGACGGCGACCGCGAACGATCGCGTGATGGACGACCTGAAGTCCGTGCTCGGTCCCAAGCTCGTCGTACTGCGAGGCGACCTGAATCGTCCCTCGCTCCACCTGCAGACGCTTCGCTTGCCGAGTCAGACGGCGCGGTTGGCGTGGCTCGCGCAGCACTTCGCCAGCCTGCCTGGTAGCGGCATCGTCTACACGCTCACGATGCGCGACGCGGAGACGGTGGCAAGCTGGTTGCGAGCGCAGGGGCACGAGGCCGTCGCGTACACCAGCGAGACCGAAGGGCGAGCAGAGCTGGAGGACGACCTCCTGCACAACCGGATCAAGGCCCTCGTCGCGACCACCGCGCTCGGGATGGGTTTCGACAAGCCAGACCTCGGCTTTGTCGTGCACTACCAGACGCCGGGCTCCGTCGTTGCCTACTACCAGCAGGTCGGTCGCGCGGGGCGCGCGATCGAGAGTGCGCGCGGTGTGCTGCTTAGTGGCAAGGAGGAGACCGACATCACGGATTGGTTCATCCGCAGTGCTTTCCCGACGCGCGAGGAGGTGCAGCAGGTTCTCGGTGCGATGGAGGTCAACCCCGAAGGTCTGTCCGTGCCCGAGCTGATGGCATGCGTCAACATCACGAAGGGACGCATCGAGAAGACCCTGCAGCTCCTGTCGCTCGAGCAGCCGGCTCCGATCGTGAAGGACGGGACCCGCTGGCAGTTGACCGTGGCGCAGTTGTCGGACGGATTCTGGGAGCGCGCGGATCGACTCACGGAGCTGCGGCGGCGTGAGCAGGAACAGATGCAGAGATACGTGGGACTCCAGTCCGGGCACATGGAGTTCTTGATCGAGGCCCTCGATGGCGATGCGCGTGCTGTGCAAGTGCCGAAGCTCGTCGACCTGCCGAGCGACTACGCGCCGGAGCTCGCGCAGCAGGCGGCCGAGTTCCTGCGCCGCACCAACTTCGACGTGAAGCCGCGCAAGGCCTGGCCTGCGGGTGGTCTGCCCAAGATGGGCGTGAAGGGGAAGATCGCGGTGGCCCAGCAGGCAAGCCCCGGGAAGGCGCTGTGCAGCTGGGGTGATGCCGGCTACGGCGAGCTGGTCCGGCGGGGCAAGTACACGGACGGTCGCTTCGCGGACGAGCTGGTGGATGCGTGTGCGAAGCTGGTGCGGGGCTGGAAGACGGACTCGGCGCCGACCTGGGTGACCTGCATCCCATCGCTTCGCCACCCCGAGCTCGTGCCGGACTTCGCGCAGCGATTGGCGAGTGCACTCGGGTTGCCGTTTCACCCGACACTCGAGAAGACCGACGATCGCCCCGAGCAGAAGGCGATGAAGAACTCGACACAGCAGGCACACAACGTCGACGGATCGCTGTCGGTGCGTTCAGGATCCGTGGTGGAGGGTCCGGTGCTGCTCGTCGACGACATGGTCGACTCGGGTTGGACGTTCACCGTCGCCGCGTCGTTGCTGCGGGAGCACGGCTCGGGTCCGGTGTATCCCTTGGCTCTCGCTCAGGCAGGGCACGACGAATGACGACGACGATCGAATCGAACACGCAGGCGATCCTGCTCCTGACCGCGCCGCTGCTCGCGAGCGCGAGGAGGGGCGGCGACGCCGGCGTGAACCCGCTGAGCCTCGGTGAGTACAACGAGCTCGCGCGCGCGCTGCACGAACGCAAGCGCTCGCCGTCAGACCTGCTCGGCGACGAGGCGGCGGGCCTGATCGCGGAGTGTCGCGGCGGACTCGATGCGGAACGGCTGGAGCGGCTGTTGGCGCGCGGCCTGGCATTGGCGCAGGCGGCCGAGTCCTGGCATGCGCGGAGCATCTGGGTGGTCAGCCGCGCCGAGGCGACCTACCCACGTCGGTTGAAGGCGCGGCTCAAGGAGGCCGCGCCGCCGCTGCTGTACGGCTGTGGTGACATCACGCGCTGTGATGATGGAGGTCTGGCCATCGTAGGATCGCGCGACGCGACAGAAGAGCAGCTCGAGTTCGCTCGTGACGCGGCACGGGTGGCGGCGAGGTTTGGCCGGGGCGTCGTCTCCGGCGGTGCTCGCGGCGTCGATCAGACAGCGATGACGGCGAGCCTGGGCGAAGGCGGACAGGTCGTCGGCATGCTTGCCGATGGGCTCGCCCGCGCGGCCGTCGCGCGGGACAACCGCGACGCGCTGCGCTCCGGGCGTCTCGTTCTCCTTTCGATCTGCGATCCGAGCGCGGGCTTCCACGCGGGCTTGGCGATGCAGCGCAACCGACTGATCTACGCGCTGGCGGATGCCGGCCTCGTGGTCAACGCGGAGTTCGAGAAGGGTGGGACGTGGGCGGGTGCGATCGAGCAGCTCAGCAAGTTCCGTTTCGTGCCGATCTACGTGCGAGCGCAGGGGAATCTCGGTAGGGGCATGGTTGCGCTTCGCGAGCGGGGAGCGCTGCCGTGGACCTGTCCGCAGTCCGAAGAGGCGATGGAGATGGCGTTGAAGGCCTCGCCGGCGCCGTCGCGGAGGCAGCCCATGCTCCCGTTCGTCTCGGGTTCCGGTGGCGACGTCGTGAAGGAACAACCGAGCGGCGGGCTGGCCGGCCAACGCGACGACGAAACACCGCACTCTTCGCCGGCCGAAGAGTTGTTCGATGTCGTGCGCAGGATCGCTGGGTCGATCACCGAGCCGAGATCGGAATCCGAACTGGCGGACCTGCTCGGCGTGTCGAAGGGGCAGGCGAAGGCCTGGATCGCGCGGCTGGTCACCGAGGGGCTGCTCGAGAAGACGTCGCGTCCAGTGAAGTACCGTCGCGTTGGATCACAGGAGGTTGGCTCGTGAAGCACGTGGCGCACACCGTGCTCGAAGCGCTCGTGCAGCACTTGCGCGCGGAGGCCGGCACTGCCGATGGCGTTGCTGCTCCGGCCGCGATCCTGTGGACGGACCCCGATGGCGATTGGCGTCCGTTGCTGCCCGCGCTCCTCGCTCAGACGCCCGAATTGGTCGTGCACGGCAACCATGACCCCGCACGCCGGTCCGGCCCATCGATCTGGCTGCGATGTGTAGTCGACCGAACTCTGGCGGATCCGGAAATTCCCGCAGATCGCGTGCCGGTGCTCTACCTGCCCGGTGTGAGCCGGCAGAAGCTGACGGCAGGCGAGGGTTGTGAACCGGAACTTCAGCCGCTCGTGGAGCTGCTGTACCGCGGCGCGGTGTGGCACCAGCGCGGAGGACACGACTGGACCGTCACGGCGTTCATGACGTCCCCGCAGGCACTCGGACTGGACCTGGCGAGGGACACCGCGACCAGGCTCTCCCTGCTCAACGCGTTGCGCGAAGTCGCTACGGTTCCGCTCGAGCAGTTGCGGCGCGGTCGGCTCGAGGCGCAGGACTTCGACCAGATGCTGTCGAGCGACGTGACTCGCGACCTGCTGCGCTGGATGGGCGATCCCCAGGGCCAGAAGGAGCGGATGGGCACGGAGCGATGGCAGGCATTCTGTGGGTTGTGCGAGAAGCGCTTCGGCTTCGCACCGGAGACTCTCGGTGTTCTCAAGGCGGGTGAACTGCTTGGCGAGGCCGACGGGCCATGGGCTGCGGCCTGGGAGCGGTTCGAGGAGGCGCCGGCAGCGTTCGGCGGGATTCCGGAGCTGCTTCGGAGATGCCAGCCGCCAAGCCTGTTCGAGAAGTCGCACTGGCCGAAGAACAACGACAAGGAAGAGCATCTCGTCGTAGCCGCACTCAGCGATCTCGAGGGCGTTCCGCATTCCGAGAGCTGTACGCACGTGCTGGAGCTGGAACGTCAGCACGCCGGCCGGCGCAAATGGGTCTGGGCGCGGCTCGGTCAAGCTCCGCTGGCATCCGTGTTGGAACCACTCGCCGAGTTGGCGGCGATCGTTCAGCGACCACTCGCCGGATTGACGCCGGATGAGATCGGTCAGGTCTACGAAGCAGGTGCCTGGCGCGCAGACGCCGCAGCGTGGCGGGCGCTGCAGGAGGTCCCGGTGGAGCACGAGCCGCTCGTGCGCGAGGTCGTGCAACAACTGAGTGAGCCGTGGCTCGCCGAGAGTGCTGAGGCCCTCCAGCAGGCGCATGAGCGGGTCCCGATCGAGTCGGGTGATCGCCAGCCCGTCGAGCCGCCAGCGGGCGGCTGCCTGATGTTCGTCGACGGCTTGCGGTACGATCTGGGACGCGTGCTCGAGGAGCGCCTCGCCGGTCGCGGCTGTGTCGTCGAGATGCGGACGCGATGGGCAGCGTTGCCGTCGGTGACCGCGACCGGCAAGGCGGCGGTGGTTCCGGTGGCGGACCAGATCACGGGGAGGAAGCTCGGACCGGACTTCGCGCCGGCGTTTCGGAGTGGCAAGGCGGTCGATGCCAACGGGCTGCGGGCCGCGGTGTCCGCGAAGGGCTACCAGGTGCTCGGCGGCGACGCAGGGGACTGGCCGCTGGCCGCGGACGCCCGCGGCTACTTCGAGTTCGGCGACATCGACACGCTGGGGCACGAGCGACAGGCCGACCTGCCGCGCCTGCTCGAAGACCAGCTCAAGCGGTTGACCGAACGCGTCGTGCGACTCCTGGACGCCGGTTGGCACGCGGTCCGAGTCGTGACGGACCATGGGTGGTTGTTCCTGCCCGAGGGACTCCCTCGTGCGGACCTGCCGAAGTACCTGACCGAGAGTCGATGGGCGCGTTGCGCCGTGGTTGCCGGTGACTCCCGGGTCGAGGTTCCGCGCGTTGTCTGGCACTGGAATCCGGTCGAGAGCGTCGCGCTGGCTCCCGGGATCTCGTGCTTCAACCAGCAGCCGAGCTACGCACACGGTGGTCTCAGCGTGCAGGAGTGTCTGACGCCAGACCTGCTCGTGACGCGAAGCGGGGCGCGGCGTCCGCATGCTTCGATCCGGTCGATCACCTGGCGCGGCATGCGTTGCCTCATCGAGGCGGAGACCGGTGGGGGCGACGTGCGCGCCGACCTTCGCTTCGAAGCGCCGAACGGACCCTCGGTCGTCAAGAACGTCAAGCGGATCGACGCCGACGGCAGCACGAGCCTCGTGATCGCCGACGACCGCTACGAGAACGCGCTGCTCGTGCTGGTGCTGCTCGCGCCCGACAGCACCTTGCTCGCGCAACGGGAAACTCGCGTGGGAGCCTCCTCATGACCGACTCCATGGACCATCTCGACCATCTCGCTGCCTCCGCGTTCACCGGCTACCTCGTGCGCAAGGACCTCGTGCGCAAGTACTCGCGGCAGTATCCGGTGCCGACCTACGTCGTCGAGTTCCTGCTCGGACGCTACTGCGCGAGCACGGATCCGAGGGAGATCGAGGAGGGCCTGGAGATCGTCGAGGAGCAGCTACGGGGCCGGACGGTGCGCACCGGTGAGGAGGAGCTGTTCAAGTCGAAGGCGCGCGAGCAGGGCAGCGTGAAGCTGATCGACATCGTGCGCGCACGGCTTGACGCGCGGAACGATTGCTACGTCGCCGAGTTGCCGAGCCTCGCGCTGAGCGACGTGCAGATCGCGGACTCGCTGGTGAAGGAGAACGAGCGCATGCTGACCGACGGCTTCTACGCCGAGGTGACGCTCGAGTACGACGCGCTCATCGCGCAGGAGCGGAACGGGCGACCGTTCAAGATCGCGGGGCTGCGCCCGATCCAGATGTCGAGCCCCAACGTGCTCGACGTGCTCTGCAATGGGCGCAAGGACTTCACCACGGACGAGTGGTGTGACCTGCTGCTGCGCTCGGTGGGCTACGAGCCGACGGCGCTGGACCGGCGGGCCAAGATGGTCGTGCTGCTGCGCATGGTCGCCTTCGTCGAGCGCAACTACAACCTTGTCGAACTGGGTCCGCGCGGCACCGGCAAGAGTCACGTCTTCCAGCAGATCTCGCCCTATGCGCACCTGATCTCGGGCGGTAAGGCGACCGTCGCCAAGATGTTCGTCAACATGTCGAGCGGCCAGCGTGGCCTCGTGTGCCAGTACGACGTCGTCTGTTTCGACGAGGTGTCGGGCATCTCGTTCGACCAGAAGGATGGCGTCAACATCATGAAGGGCTACATGGCGTCCGGCGAGTTCAGTCGTGGCAAGGAGAGCATCCGAGCGGACGGTAGCATCGTGATGGTCGGCAATTTCGACGTCGACATCGAACAGCAGCAGCGCATCGGGCACTTGCTGAGCCCCTTGCCGAAGGAGATGCGCGACGACACCGCGTTCCACGATCGCCTCCACGCGTTCGCGCCGGGCTGGGACTTCCCGAAACTCAACCCGAAGGAGCACCTGACGAGCCGGTTCGGACTCGTCAGCGACTTCCTGAGCGAGTGCTGGACCAGGCTGCGTCACGAGAACCGGCTCTCCGTGCTGACGAACCGAGTCTTCTGGGGCGGCGCGCTCAGCGGTCGCGACATCGAAGCGGTACACAAGACCGTCAGCGGCCTGCTCAAGCTGGTGTTCCCGGACCGTGACATGGCGGTGGCCGACGAGGACCTCGAGTGGATCGTCCGCACGGC
Organism: Planctomycetota bacterium; assembly: GCA_046349595.1. Taxonomy (GTDB): domain Bacteria; phylum Planctomycetota; class UBA1135; order UBA1135; family UBA2386; genus JACRLW01. The sequence goes on along the minus strand of JAXMCA010000003.1, from coordinate 81,576 downwards.
CCTCGAATCGCGGCGTCGCGTGAAGGAGCAGCAGAAGCGCTGTCTCAAGAGCGAGTTCCGCAACACGCACTTCAGCTACACGCTCGGCGTCGACGGCGTCGAGGAGTTCGTCGCGACCCCGGAGCTGCACAGCGATGAGGCGATCGACGAGGATCCACTGCCGCCCGGCCAGGTCTGGGCGTTGAGTCCGGGCGGGGAGGGTGGCCCGTCCCTCTACCGAATCGATGTGACCGTAGGTCCGGGCTCTGGCGTCAGGATCCTCAATCAACCGACCCCGCCCGCATTCCGCGAGAGTGTCCGGGTGGGGGAGCAGAACCTCTACACGCGCAGCAAGCAGTTGGTCGGCGACCGCGACCCGCGCAGCCACGAGTTCTCCGTACAGATGCGTGCGATGGACGCCGACAAGACCGGAGCTGGGCTCGGACTTCCTGTCCTGGTGTCTTTGGTCGGGGCGTTGCTGGAGCGGAACACGAGAGGCGGGACCATTGTGGTCGGCCCGCTCAACCTCGGTGGCTCCATCGAACTCCTGCGCGACCCGGTGGCCGTTGCAGAGCTCGCTGTCGACAAGAGGGCCGCGACTTTGCTCATGCCGGTGGCGGCGCGGAAGTTGCTCGTCGACTTGCCGGATGAGTCATGGACGAAACTCAGCATCGAGTTCTACAGCGACCCACTGGATGCAGTGTGGAAGAGCTTGGTGGAGTGAGATGCGATGCCGATAGGAGTAGAAGCGACAGTCAAGAAGCGGGTGGAGGCGCGACCTGATGTCCCGGCCTGACCCTCTGTGCATCTACCACATCACCCACGCAGACAACCTCCGGTCGATCGTGCGGGATAAAGCCCTCTGGTCGGACGTCGAGATGATCCGGCGTGGTGGGCCGACGTCTGCTGTCGGCATGTCGAGTATCAAGCAGAGGCGCCTGGACCTGCCGGTCAAGTGCTGGAACGGCCTGAAAGTCGGACAGTGCGTCCCGTTCTACTTCTGTCCACGTTCGGTCATGCTCTATTTGCTGCACAAGAGCAACCATGTGGACTTGGCCTATCGGGGTGGCCAGACCCCGATCGTGCATCTCGAGGCTGACTTGACTGAGGTTGTGAACTGGGCTGGGGCAGAGCGCGTCCGATGGGCGTTCTCCCTTGCCAACGCGGCAACCAGCTACACCGACTTCTACGGGCGGCTCGAAGACCTCGACGCCCTTAACTGGGATGCGATCCAGAGCAACGACTGGAGGGATCCAGATGTGAAGGAAGGCAAGCAGGCTGAGTTCCTGGTCGAAGGGTCGTTCCCACTGCGTCTCGTGCAGCGAATCGGAGTGTGGGATCGTGCTGTAGAGACACGGGTTCGAACGGAGCTCGCGAGTTCCGCGCACAAGCCGCGTGTCGAAGTGATGCCGTCGTGGTACTACTAGGAAACCTCCAGTGATCCGATCCGTTCAAGGCGACATTCTGCATGCTGACGCGGAAGCCCTCGTCAACACCGTGAACTGCGTAGGGTTCATGGGCCGCGGCATCGCTCTTCAGTTTCGTCGTGCCTTCCCTGCGAACTTCAAGGAGTACGAGCGGGTCTGCAAGCAGGGGCTCCTGGAGCCTGGGCGGATTCTGGTCCACGCCACCCGACGGCTAACCGGGCCGAAGTACATCCTGAACTTCCCGACGAAGCGACACTGGCGCGGGAAGAGCCGCATTGAAGACATCGAAAGCGGCTTGGTGGCCCTGGTTGCGGAGGTTGTGAGGCTCGGCATCCGATCGATCGCGATCCCACCGCTGGGGTGCGGACTCGGCGGACTGGATTGGTCCGCGGTCAGGCCCCGAATCGAGAGTACATTCGCGTCTTGCGAGGGAATCGAGGTGCTTCTGTACGAGCCGAGTGGTGCGCCCGAACCACAGGAGCGCGCGGTGTCGACGGACGTTCCGCAGATGACCCCTGGCCGCGCAGTTCTCGTGGGTCTGATGGAGCGCTACTTGCGGGGCATGATGGAGCCTTGGGTCACGCTGCTGGAGGTGCACAAGCTCGTGTACTTCGCGCAGGTCGCGGGCGAGCCGTTGCGGTTGAAGTTCACCAAGGGACCCTACGGGCCGTACGCCGAGAACCTGCGCCACGTCCTGACCAAGATCGAGGGACACCTTGTTTCCGGCTACTCAGATGGTGGCGATCGGCCCGACAAGCACCTCGAGATCGTTCCTTGCGCGCTCGAGGACGCTGGGAACTTCCTCACGCACCACGAGGAATCCCGGACTCGGTTGTCCCGCGTTGGAGAGCTAGTGGAGGGATTCGAGACACCGTTCGGCATGGAGCTTCTGGCGTCCGTTCACTGGGTCGCGGCACACGGTGCCAGGGATGTCGAGGCGGCGTCCGTTGCGGTCCATGCATGGAACGAACGCAAGAAGAAGTTCACTTGCGAGCAGATCGGCCTGGCGTTCAACCGGCTGAGAGAACAGAGATGGCTCGCGTCTCAGCCTGACTGACCAAGTCTCGAGCAGGGCGCGGCCGGCTGCGACGCGATTAGGCGATGGGGGCGTCCAGGCAGAGCGCCAGTTCCCGACTGGAATCGGGAACGCATGCTCCATCGGACTGTCGGGCAACACTGACGTTGCCAGCGCCCGAGGGCATCGCCGGCACTGATTCAGTTCGCGGAAGTCCGCCGTAGTGCGTCGACACTGAGCCTTTCTGGCCAGATCGTCGTGCGCGTGAGAACCGATTGACGCCATCCGCGAAGCCGGATCAACCGGGCCACATCCGGCATCACAACGGCAGCGGGAGTACCAAGATGGGCGCGCGAGAAAGTGCTCGCGGATAAGGAGAAGTAGCGGGCGAAGGGGTTCGAACCCTCGACATCCAGCTTGGGAAGCTAGCGCTCTACCACTGAGCTACGCCCGCGGAGACGTGCGCGCGAGGCTAGCGTGCGACTGGGTGTGGTCAAGGCGCCAGTGTCTTCGCGCACCGGGGCGCGCGGACTCAGCGGCCGATCGCGGGCTTGGCGTCGATCGGCGGCAGCGCTTCCAGCGGTTGCGCCTGCTTCTTCGGGCCGAGGGCTTCCTGCGGCTGACGGAAGCGGGGGGTGAGGGTCACGGTGCCGGGGTGGTCGCCGTCGGGGTCGGTGACGCGGGCGGGGCGGAGTTCGATGCGGTCGGCGAGGGTGGGGCCGCCGAGGGTGAGGAGGGTCTGGCGGATCTCTTCGAGGCGCGCGGTGCCGAGGTCGATGGCGGCGTCGCGGGTGCGGCGGTCGGCGCGGCGGTCGGCGCCGGGGCGGAGCAGGGTGAGGACGCGGTCGAGGGAGTTGGAGAGGGAGGCGAGTTGCGCGTCGATGGCGCGCAGGTGGCGGTTCTCGAGCCAGCCGGAGCGGGGGTCGCCGGCGCCGATCGTGGCACGCAGGTGGGCGACGGCCTCCTCGCGCTCGCGTTGCACGGTGGCGATGCCGCGGCGCAGACGGTCGGCGAGCGTGCGCGCTTCCTCGGGGGTGGGATTGGCGCGCTCCTGTGCACGCTGCAGATCGGCGGCGGAGAGCTTCTGCTGCACGACGAGCGCGATCGACTCGTCGCCGGCGAGCAGATCGATGAGCGGAGCGAGCTGCGCGCGCGCGTTCGCGCTGACCGCGGCGTCGCCGGTGTCGAACACGACTTCGACTTTCTGCTCGGCGAGCGACGGCGCCTTGCCGCCGAGTCCGAACAGTCCGGTGACGATGCCGACGGCGCGGAAGGGTGCGGCGGCGACGGCGTCGGCGATCACCTTGCCGAGCGCGGTGATCGCCGCGGTGGCGATCTGTCCGCTCGACAGTCCACTCTGGTCGATGCGCAGCTTGAAGGGGATGCGGATGTCGCCGTTCTGGTCCTGCAGCGCGAACAACACCGTGTCGAGCGGCGCAGGCAGCTTGAGGTAGGTCGAGATCGGACCGCCGGCGGGTTCGGTGACCGACAGGTTGTTGAAGCCGATCGAGCCGTCGGTGCGCAGACCGTTCTCGCCGAGGAATTGCAGGGTCACGCCGCTCTCGACCACGCCGTCGCCGATCTCGACCTTCGACTTGCGCGCCGGTCCGCGGAAGGCACCGAGCTCGAGACCGCTCACGCTCGCACGCACGCGACCCGACAGCGCGGGACCGAGCGCGAGGTTGCCGTCGACGGCGATCTCGTCGAGCAACGGACGCTGCACGAGCTTGCGGTCGTCGGAGCTGCCGGTGACCGCACCGACCGCGGCGCCGAGGAAGCCGGTGATCAGCGAGCTCGACTCGATGCGCTCGGGCAGGTCGACCTTGCCGGCGCCGAGGCTGGCGGTGAAACGGAACGGCACGCCGTCGGTGAGCGTGCGCGTGGTGAAGCCGCGCACCTCCACGTCGAGCGAATCGAGCGGCAGCACCATCGGCGGGGTGCTGGTCTCGTCGCGGAACAGGAAGTCGATGCCGCGCACCGACAGCTCACCGACGCGCAACTCGGGTCGCGGCGTCGACGGCGCGGCGGCCGGCGGCGTCGCGGGACGTGCCGGCTCCGCCGCGCTCGCCGCACCGTCCTGCACGGGCGGCGCGGGGGGCTCCTTCAGCGTGATCCCCGCGAGCGTCAGTCCCTCGGCGGTCTGCGTGCCGCGCGCGGTGATCCCGGCCACGTCGATCAGGTCGATGCGCGCGCTGCCGTCGGTCGCGATGCGCGGTGCATCGATCGTGATGCTCTGGATCCCGGCGAGCACCTCCCCGTCGGGCGTGGCGCGCAGCGCGATGTCGCGCAGCTCCAGCTCGACTCCGAAGCCGCGGCCGAGATCGATGTCGGTCGGATGACGGCGATGCAGATCGACGTCGGCGATCAGGTCGAGCTGGGCCGTGCCGTCGCTGAGCGTGCTCGCGTCGATGCGCTCGGCGAGCGACGGCAGGAGCTTGCCGAGTTCGCCGCCGTGGATGCCGGTCGCGCGCAGCTTCGCCGCGACGTGCACCTCCGGCTGCCAGGGAGCGAAGCTCAGATCGAGTGCGACCTGGTCGAGCAGGGGAGCGGCGCGACCTTCGACACGCAGCTCGAGCGGCGCAAGCGCTTCGGGCTGCTTGTCGCACAAGGTCAGCGGTCCGCTCGTGAACACGCGCAGCGAGGACTCGAGCGGAACGCCGTCCGCTCCGGCGGCGTGATCGGTGAACCGCAGGCGCGCGATGCCGAGGTCGAGACGCTCCACGACCACGTGGGGCAGGGTCGCGGGGGCGGGGATGGGCGCGGGCACCGCGGGCGCGGGCTCGACGGGTCGCGGCGCGGCTGTGATCGCCGGCAGGAAGCGCATGCCGAGCAGATGCAGCGCACCCTCCGGATCACGCTCGACGTCGCAGCTCAATCCCTGCGACGTGATCTCCTGCACCGCGATCTCACCGCCGAGCTGATCGATGCGCGGCGCGCGCAGCGCGAGGCGTTCGAGCGCGAGGAGCGCGGTGTCGCCGTCGGCGAGGGACACGTCGTGCACGACCGCGTCCACCGCGATTCCGCCCTGCGCGAGTTGCGTCACGCGCAACTCGGCATCGGCGGCGAGGCGTCCGGTCTGCCAATCCACGTGGACCGACGGCGGCAGCGCGCTCGCCAGCGGACCGGCGCGCAGGCCTTCGCCGCGCAGCGCGACCTCGAGCCGCAGGTCCGACGGATCCGCGTTGACCTTCCCGCTCAGCGTCAGGCGATCGATCGCGCCGTCGCTGTGCGCGGTGACCGCGAAGGTGGTCGGGTCCGCACCGCTGCCGAGCCTCAGCGCGCCGATCTGAGCGTCGAGCGCGAGCGCGGTCTCGATCGCCGGCGAGGGCGTTGCGTCGGACCAGCCGATGCGCGCGCCGCGCAAGGTCACTCCGGCGAGCGTGAGCTGCGGGAGCGATGAGGGTGCGGACGGCGCCGATGCCGGCGCCGCTGCAGTCGCTGCGCCCTCACGCGGCAGGATGCGCAGGGGTCCCACGCGCAACACGCCGTCGGCGTCGCGGCCGAGCTGGACCTGCGGTGCATCGATCGTGATCGGTCCGACGTCGATCGCCGGTCCGGCGATGCGCAGGTGCTCGACGTGCAACGCGGACAGTGCCACGAAGGGTGCTTCGCCGCCGTCGGCGAAGGCGACCTCGCGCAGCGAGGCCGTCACCTCCATCGCGCCGTCCTGCTGCTGCTTCGCGGTCGCCTCGAGCACCGCGTGAGCGCGACCCGAGGCGAGACGGCAATCGATGCCGGCGCGCGCGAGCAGCGGCGCGAGCGGACCGGCGACCATGCGGCTGCCCGACATCTCGCAGAGCACGCCGAGGTCGAGCGGACCGGGGCGTGAGCGGATCGTGCCGTTGAGCACGAGTTCGTCGGCGAGCGTGGGCGCGACCACGCGGACGCGCACCTTGGCCTCGTCCATGGCGTCGGCGCGCGGGGCGCCGCCGAGGCCGAGATCCGTCACGTCGACCTCGATCTGCTGCGGGCGGAAGTCGAGCGGCGGGTCGACGGTGTCGCAGAGGATGCGCAGCTCGGTGTCACGCACCCGCAGCACGCCGAGTTCGAAGCGCGGCAGCAGCGCGGGAGACGGCGTCTGCGGTTGCGGCGGCGCCGGTTCCGTCGTGGCGGACGACGCCTGCGCCGCCACGCTGCGCAATCCCGCGAACTCGAGGGCGTCGTTCGCGCCGATGCGCAGCGGAACCGCGAGACCGCTGATCTCCACGTCCTCGACGCGCGTCCGGCTGCGCCCGGCGACGAGGCCCTGCACGCCGACGCGTTGCAGTCCGACCAGCGTGGTGTCGCCGTCGGCGAAGCGGATCGGTCCGAGCGTGAGATCGGCGAGGGTCGCGTCGTCGGCACCGCTGCGCGTCGAGGCCTCGGCGTGCAGCGTGAGCACGCCGTCCTTCAACTGCGGTTGCAGTCCCGCGCGACGCAGGTGCGGTGCGAGCCGCGCGAGCGTGATGCCGCTCGCGCGCACGTCGACCTTGGCGGCGCGGCGGGTCGCGAAGGGGGTGAGCTCCGCGGTCACGTCGATCGCCTCGGCGACCTCGGGCACGCGCAGCTTCGCGGTCACGCGAGCGCGTGCGTCGGGCGCGCGGGGATCGAGGCGCAGATCGCCGAGGTCGAACTCGTCGACGGCGAGCTGCAACTCGGTGGACGGCTCCACGCGGTGGTCGACGGCGCGGAAGTCCCCGCCCTGCAGATGCAGCCGATCGACGCGCAGCGCGCCCCGCGATGCGACGGCGTTCGCCTGCGGCGCTTGCGGCGGCGCGGTCGTCGCGGGCTTCGCGCGCAGTTCCACGCCGAGCGCACCGAGCGCGCCGTCCGCGGCGAGATCCACACGACCGCGCGGAGCGAGGACCTCGATCGACGAGACGGCGAGGTTGCCGTCGCCTTCGCGTCGCAGGTCGATCTTCGCGCGGTCGAGACCGAGCCCTTCGATGTCGTCGGCGTGCGCCGACAGGTCGCTCACCTCGAGCGCGGCGTGCAGTCCACCGGCTTCGTCGCTGTCCGCCTGCAACGCGAGTGCGAACGTGGCATCGATGCGTTTCGCTCGCGGTGTCACCCCGGCGAGGGCGAGCAGCGGCGCGACCGGCTGCAGGCGCAGGCCGCGCAGGGCCGCGCGGAAGCTGCCGTCCAGCGCATGCTGCGCGGTGCGCAAGCGACCCTCGCACGAGAACTCGTCGAGCAGGTCCGGTCCGTGGGCGTGCACCTCGACACGGCCGGTGCGATCGCTGCGACCGAGGTCGTTGATGCGCAGGTTGGTCTCGATCCAGGTGTCGAGTGCCGCGCCCGCGGCATGGTCGCGGACGTGGATCCGGAGATGCTGCACGCGCAACACGTCGACGATCGCGGGCAGTCGCAGGTCGAGCGGGGCGTTCGACGCCGAAGCCGCATCGTCGACGGCCGGTGCCGTGGCTTGCGCCGCGGGAGCGAAGATGCCGGCGCCGGCGATGTGTCCGTCCGCATCGCGTTCGAGTCGTGCATCGACGCCGTCGACCTCGGCGAGGGCGACGTGCACCTCGCCGGACAGCAGACGCGTGGTGAGCAGATCGACGGCGATCAGATCGACGTGCACCAGCGCTTCACCGCGCGGTCTGCCCTGATCGTCGCGCTCGTGGACCTCGAGGCCCTGGATCTGCACGTCGCCGGCGAGGATGCCGAGCGACAGCGAATCCCAGCGCACGGTGATCCCCGCACCGCGTGCGACGAGGTCGACCAGCCAGGGCAGCGCGAAGGGCAGCGCGATGCGCACCAGCACGGCGAGGATCAGCACGACGAGCGTCGTGCGCTTGAGGAAGCGCCACAGACGACGCCGTGGCTTCTTCGTCGGAGTCGCGGTCATCGCGAGCGCTCCTGGGCCGCCTCGCGTTGCGCGCGATCGGTGTCGAGAGCATCGCGGCGCGACTTGGCATCGCCGAGCGGATCGAAGCCCTTCGGTGCGAGAGCACGCGCGGCGAGCCAGTCCCATGCGCGCACGCGCGACGCGGGGTTGCCCGCGCCGAGGAACTCGCGGTTCTGTTCGGCCAGAGCGTTCTCGATGTCGTCGCTCGACTGCGCCGTGCCGAGGATCGCGGTGAGCGCGCCGGGGAATCGTCCGACCTCGCCGGCCACGCGCAGCAGGAAGCCGGATTGCGCGTCGTCGAGGCGTCCCTGGTCGATGCGTTCGGCGAGCACCTGCCAGGCAATGAGGTCGAGGGCGAAGCGCAGCGCCTTGTCGTCGCGACGGAGCGCGGCGTCGGTTCCGAGCCTGTCCTGGATGCGTCGGGCGAGTTCGCCGAGGACCTCGTCGTCGCACGACAGGCCGAGGTCGATCGCGACCGATGCGCCGACCTGTTCGGCGACGAACACCACCGAGCGGCGCAGGTCGAAGGGATGCGCGATGCGGTCGAGGGCGGCATCGACCGTGCGCTCGAGCGCGGCTTCGGGGGTTAGCGGCGCGATCGCCGTGCGCTCGAGTTCGCCCTGCGCGCGCAGTTCGTCGAGGCACTGCGCGAGGGCCACGCGGTGCGCGGTGTCGTCGTCGGTCGGGGTGCGCGCGCGGAGTCGCGCCAGGATGCTCGAGCCCGCGGCGTAGGGCGACGGCAACGCGAGCCACAGCGCTTCGCCGTCGACGGCCAGCTTCAGGTCGAGTTCGACCAGCTCGCCGCGGCGGGCGGCCTCGCCGTCCCCGGTCGTGTGCAGGATCAGGGCGAGCGACAGCGTCCCGTCGGTGCGGTGCGCGACCAGCACGCCGAGCGGCACGTCGGCGGCACCGGGACGGCCGACCTGCGGCGCACGATCGCGCAGGAAGAACTCGGCGGTGACGCCGGCGGGAATCGCCGCGATGCGCGAGCCGAGCGCGAGCGCGCCCTCGGCGTCCTCCGGTTCGCCGCGCCCGAAGCGTGCACCGGCCGCGAGGCGCGACACGCCGCGAAGCGGGCGCTCGGCGCGCGGAGCGACGACCAGTCCCGTGTCCGCGGCGAGGATCTCGCCACCGCGAACAGCGGGCGGCGCGGGCACGAAGTCGAAGCGGCAGGTGATGGCGAGGCTGTCGGCGCCGACCAATCGATCGGCCGCGTCGGGCTCCGGCTCGCGACCGCCGAGCGCCGTGCCGCTGAAGTAGCGCAGGTCGGCGGTCACCGCCGGCGGTGCCGGTGGACGCGGCGCACTCGCGCAGCCGGCGAGGAGCAGCAGGGCGGCGGCGTGGACGCGGAGCGACATGCGGGGCGAACAGGATAGCCCGCGCCCTCGCGCGGGGCTCGGGTCAGCTCCTGCGCCGGGCGGGGAATCGGTCCGCTGCGGCGAGCGCACGACGCGCACGCTCGGCGACGTCGATCTCGCCGTGGATCGCGGCCATCACGGTCTCCGGCACGCACAGGCATTGCGCCAGCACGTCGGACAGGGCGCCGAGCGGGATCTCTTCGGCCTGCGGGAGCTGCGTGCCGGTGCACTTCTCGATCGCGGCGATCAGACCCGGGCGCAGCAGGCCGTCCTCGTGGTCGGTGGCGACGATCTCCGGCAGGGGGTTGACGCGCGCGCGACGGTAGGCGTGCTCGCTCTGCACCTCCTCGAGGCGCACGCGGCACAGCCCGCACAGCCAGATGAAGTAGCGCCCGTCGGCGAGCTTCTCGTGGCGGGCGATCTCGCCGATGCCCGCGATCGGGAACACCGGCGGACGGCTCGCCAGTTCGGCACGATCTTTCTCGGCGACGGTGGCGACCACGAGACGCCCGGGGCCGTCGAGCGAGTCGTCGATCATCGCGCGGTAGCGCGGCTCGAAGATGTGCAGCGGGAGGATCTGGCCCGGGAAGAAGAACACACCCGGCAGCGGGAACAGCGGGACGGGTCTCGACCCGAAGTCGAGGGCGTCCGTGGGTGGCCAGGAGTCGGGCGGGGAGCTCATGCGGAGCGGGGAGGTGCGCAGCGTGTCCGCCCGGTGCAGGTCGTGCTTCGCCACGCGAGCGGAGGTCCGGGTCGGGAGGGTGACGTCGTCGCCGACGCCGCGACCGTATCCGGCCGCTGCCGTGACGACGAGGGGGAGGATGTCGCCTCGGCGGGCGTCGGCTGCGCGAGGTAGATCACGCGACGAGGACGGTCAAGCGCGCGGGACGGGGGTCAACCGCAGAGCTGCGGATTCACGCGGCGCAGGGCATCGCGCATCGCGGCATTGCTGCGGGCCGCCTGCTCTTCGCGCGGATCCTCGTAGCGATCGTCGAGGAAGCGCCGCGGCAGGGCATCGCGGCTGCGTGCCTGCCAGCGTGCCCGCCAGCCCTCGTCGACCGCGTCGGGGATCGGCCGTCCGGACACCGCACACCAGACCATCGACCATGCGCGCGGGATCACGGTGACCGGCTGGTAGCCACCTCCGCCGGTGGCGACCCAGCGGCCCTCGCAGATCGAGTCGGCGAGTTCGCGGGACAACATCGCAGCGCTCGCGAAGGCGCTCGTGGTCAGGGACAGGTCGGCGAGTGGATCGCTGTGGTGCGGGTCGCAGCCGTGCTGGGTCACGAGCACCTGCGGCGCGAAGCGTGTCAGCGCGGTGCCGAGCACGTCGCGCGCGATCGACGTCCAGCTCCGATCGCAGGTGCCGGGCGCGAAGGGCAGGTTGATCGCGAAGCCTTCGCCGCGTCCTCGACCCCGGTCGGTGACACGGCCGGTGAAGGGCCAGCGCGTGTCCGGAGTCTCGTGCAGGCTGATGGTGAGCACGCGCGGGTCCTCGCGGAAGATCCACTCCACGCCGTCGCCGTGGTGCACGTCGAAGTCGATGTAGGCCACGCGTTCGAAGCCGGATCGCAGCGCCTCGTCGATCGCGACGGCAAGGTCGTTGTAGAGGCAGAAGCCGGACGCCGCGCCGGGCATCGCGTGGTGCAGTCCGCCGGTGCTGTTGAACGCGGCGCGGGCCCGCCCTTCGAGCACCGCGCGCATGCAGGCGAGCGTGCCGCCGACCGCAGCAGCGGCGGAGGCGTGCTGGCCGCGGCAGATCGGGTTGTCGCTCGTGCCCATGCCGTAGACCGGCGCCAGCCGGATCGCGTCGTGGTCCTCTGGATCGTCGAGTCGCTCCAGCAGGCGCACGTAGCCTGGGTCGTGGATGCGCGTCAGCTCCTCGTCGCTCGCCGCATGCGGGATCAGCAACTCGTGGTCGTCGAACAGCCGATGCGCGCGCAGAAGGTCGAACAGCGGCTGCTGGCGGAAGGGCGCGAAGGGATGCGCATCACCGAGGTCGTAGACCGGCAGCGCGAGTGCGTCGACGAGCAGCGCATCGGACATGGGGCGCGAGCGTAGCCGCCCTGCGCAGGCGGTTCAGCGCCGCGGCCGGTCGTTGCGCCACAGGTGCAACTCGCGGAACTGACGCCAGGCCGGGGACACGATGTCGAGGTCGCCGTCGCCGTCGAGATCGCAGAGGCGTGCGCCGAGGTGGCTGCTGCGCGGGCCGACGTCGACGTACTCGGTGCGCCAGGTGCGGCCGTCGCCGCCGTTGAAGAGCACCGCGGTGATGTTGTCGGGTGCGCCGTCGGCGCGACGCTGGTCGGTATGCTCGGCGATCACGATGTCGGGGTGGCCGTCCCCGTCGATGTCGCCGACCTCCATGCTGTTGACGCTGCGCAGGCGCGCGATCGGCAGCGTGGTCCAGGCCGTGTCCGGGGCCTTCGGCGCGAAGCGCACGTAGACGTTCGCGTCGTAGCTCCAGTCCTGCGTCTCCTCGGTGGTGACCAGCTCGGCCACGCCGTCGCCGTCGAGATCGACGCGGGCGAGACGGTCGAGCCATTCGCGCGAGCCGCCGAGCGGGACCTTGCGCCAGGTGCCGCGACCGTCTCCGCCGGGGTTGAGGAAGCAGCAGGTCTCGTGACCGTCGATGTCCTCGCCGAACACGTCGAGGTCGCCGTCGCCGTCGAGGTCGCCGAGCGCGAGTCCTTCCTCCTCGATGTCGCTGGTCAGCAGGCGCACGTCCCACGGCAATTGCTCGGGATGGTCGGGGAGCGTGACCGCGAACAGGCGCTTGCCGCGCGTGAACACGAACTCCTCGCGTCCGCCCCCGAAGAGCTGGCCGATCGCCTCGCCCTGGGTGCGGCCGTCCTGGAGTTGCGCCAGCACGGACTCGTGCCAGTTGCCGCCGCGGTCGCGCTCCAGCCAGACCAGCGCGCGCTGGTCGAAGCCGAGCAGATCGGGGTCGCCGTCATGGTCGACGTCGACCGCGAGATGCGCATCGCAGGCGCCCGGCAGGCGCTCGCGACGCCATTCGCCGCTGAGGTCACCGCCGGGATTGAGGTAGGCATAGCCGCCCGCGAAGACGTCGGTGCGGCGGTCGCCGTCGAGATCGGCGAAGCCGATGCCCATCTTGCCGAACTGGTCGTCGGGTCGATCGCGGTCGATCTGCAGCGCGGTGAAGGCGCGCTTCGCGAACAGCTGGTTCTCCCACGTCTCCACGCGACGACCCTCACTCGCGTACTGCTTGCCGACCAGGTCGATGTCGCCGTCGCCGTCGAGGTCGACGGCCACCAGGTTGTGCGAACCCTCCTCCGAGAGGACGAGCGGCCGCCACTGGTCGGGAGCGTCCTGGTAGAGCACCGCCACGCGCTTGTGCGGCGAGGTGTGCATCTCGGCGCAGACGATGTCCGGTCGGCCGTCGAGGTCGACGTCGCAGACGCGCAGCGAGTGCACGCCGACGAGGTCGTCGTCCCACACCACGTGCTCGGTCCAGCGCGCGTCGCGATCGTCCTCGGTGCGCGCGAACCAGGAGACGCGACCGGGACCCTCCGATGCACTCAACACCAGGTCGAGACGGTGGTCGCCGTCGATGTCGGCCGCGACCACGCGCGTCGAGGTCGGCCAGCCGCGCGCCACGGCGAACTCGGCCCACGCGGCACCGGGTTCACCCGGGTTGCGCAGCCAGCTCGCACCGAAGCAGAGGTCGGAGCGTCCGTCGCCGTCGATGTCCGCGATGTCGATGCCCTCGCCCTCGCGCGAGCTGAGCAGTTGCATCGACCAGCTGTCCGAACCGTGCGCGAACAGCATGACGCGCTTCTTGTCGCAGGCGACGACGTCGAGCAGGCCGTCGCCGTCGAGGTCGGCGACGCGCACGTCGTGGGCATAGGCATCGCCGATGCGCTCGCGGGTCCAGTCGCCCACCTGCCCGGGATTGCGGAACCAGCACAGGCCGCGTTCCCGACCGAGGTCGCAGATCACGATGTCGAGACGGCCGTCGCCGTCGATGTCCGCGAGCGTGGCGTCGGTCGTGAAGTCGCCCTTGGCGATCGGGAGCCGGCGCCAGTCCGGGGCCCGGTACCACACCAGCCCGATCTCCGGATCGTGCTCGGAGCCAATCACGAGGTCGGGGCGGCCGTCGCCGTCGAGGTCGCCGACGGCGAGCACATCGGTGCAGCAGTCGCGACCGCCCGGCGGATCGGCGTCGACGATCCGGTGGACGAAGGGAGACAGCAGAGGTCCGGGTGCCGGCACGTCGCCTCGGCCGCAACCGGCGAGGAGGACGAGCAGACCGGCCACCGCAAGGGGGGAGCTTGCCTGGGCCATGGTGGATCCGCGCGGTGGGACGCGGGGCCCGGCGTGGCTTCCGGACCGATGGCGATCCTACGTCGAGCGGTCCGTGGGCGGCTCGGATCCCTCGGCTGCGGCGGAGATTCCGCGGCGGCGGAGGATTCGGTCCGGCGGTCGGGACTCCCCGCGACAATCACCGCCCGTCCATGTCCGCCGGTCCGGAATCCCTCACCGCCGCCACCTCCCCGCGCCTCGCGCCCGGGGGGGACCTCCACCTGGTCCGCCGCGCGCTGCGCGGCGAGTCGGCGGCGGTCGAGGAGGTGCTGGCGCGGCTCGCTTGCGTGGTGAAGTTCGTGTTCCGGCTCAACAAGACGCAGGGCTACGGCCTGCCGACCGAAGCACTCGAGGACGTGGTGCAGCAGGTCTACGCGGCGCTGTGGCCGCGGCTGCGCGACTTCACCGGCGGGGCGATGCTCGAGAGCTGGGCCTTCGGCTTCTGCCGCAACTGCCTGCGCGCGGAGGTGCGGCGCCGCGCCACGCACCTGCGCCTGCTGCCACGCGACGACGACGGCAACTCGATGGAGGATCGCCTCAGCGACGGCGGTGGGGCGGCACCCGATGGAGCGGTCGTCGCGCGCGAGCGGCTCGAGGTGCTGCGTTCCGCGCTCGACGAGCTCGACGACGCGGAGCGTCGCGTGGTCGAGCTGCGCTTCTTCGAGGATTGGAGCTTCGAGCGCATCGCGCGCGAGCTCGACGTGGCGCCGAGCACGGTCAAGGACCGCTGCTACCGCGCGCTGTCACGCATGAAGGATCGACTGAGGAGACGTGATGTCCAGGCCTGAACACGACGAGTTCCAGCAGCTCCTGCGCGCCCACGCCGGGCGCACGCTGACCCTCGACGAGGACGCGCGCATGCGTCGACTCGCCGCGGACGAGGAGGTCCTCGGCGAGGAGCTGCGGTCGATCGACGATCTGCACGGTCTGCTCGACGGCGAGCGCGCGCTGTTTTCCGCGGTGTCGGCACCGCTCACGGCCATCGAGGAGTCCGACGAGGGTTTCGCTCGCCTCGCCCAGGTCGCCGCGCGCGGGGAGCAGGCGCTGCGCGATCACCTGCGCATCGGGACTCCCGTGGCCCCGATGCACCGCGCGCACCTGCGTCGTCGCGGCATCTGGCTCACGCTCGGAGCGCTCGCCGCCGCCGTTCTGATCTTCGTGCTGACCCGCGGTCCCTCGCGACCGGCGCTGCTCGGGTCCAAGCCCGACGACTCCGTGCTCGGCGGCGTCACGCGCATCGTGATGGAGGCGGAGCTGCGCGGTGATCGCCCCGAGCTGTCGTGGCACGCGGTGATCGGTGCGGTGGGCTACGAGGCACGCATCGTGGATGCGGCGGGACGTGAAGTCCTGGTCCGCACCAGGGATGCTTCGGCTTCGACGCGCTGGTCCCTCTCCGGCGACGAGTTCACCCGTCTCCGCACGCTCGTCGGCCAGGCCGAGCTGCGGCTGCGCGTGGTCGCGCGCGACGGCGCGGGGATCGCCCTCGGTACGACCGGCGATCTTCCGCTGCGCATCGTCGATTGAGGGGTGCGTCGCTAGCATTGGTCGCCCCAATGCGTGCGAACATTGCCGTCCTGCTGTCGCTCACATCGGCGTTCGCGCAGGGTGAGGCGCAGGACGATGAGCTGAAGCAGGCGCTGCTGCGTGCGTTTCGCGCGGTGGAGGATCCGCGCGCACAGGGATTCGCCGACCTCGATGCGGTGTTCGTCGAACTCGATCGCCTGCGGCTCGCGGCCGGGTCGCTGCCGAAGGGGCGGAGCGAGCGCACGCGCTTCTTCGTGGCGCAGCGGCAGGCGGAGGTGAGGTTGCGGCAAGGGCGACTCGACGACGCCGCGAAGCTCGGACTGGCGGCGCGCACCCAGGCGCTCGCCGACGGCGTGTTCAGCGGCGGCTACCGCGCGCAGAACCTCGTGCTGCTCGAGCAGTGCGTCGACGCCGCGACCTTCCGCGAACTGCTGCGCGACGAGCGCGCGTTCCTGACGTCCGACGACGCGGAGAAGGAAGCTCCCTGGCTCGGCCTGCCGCTCGCGATGCTGCGTGCCCAGATCGCGTTCGCCGACGGCGACGATGCGCGTGGCCTCGGTCTGCTCGAGAGCTGCGCCGATCGCGCGCTGCGCGAGCTGCCGCGCGAGGACTCGTGGCGAGTGAAGGCCGTCGGACGCCTGGCCTGGGAGTTCATCGTGCGTCGCGACCTCGAACGCGCCGAGGTCTACCTGAAGGAGCTGCCGCCGCAGATCGCCGCCTATCCGCGCGGACTGATCGCGCTGCGCCGCGGTGATGCCGACTTCGCATTGCGCGCAGGACAGTCCGTCGAGCGCAACGGGCAGGTGGTGCGCGGACTGATGTTGCAGGGTGAGGCCCACGAGCTCGGCAGGCGATTCGAGGAGGCACGCGACTGCTGGACGCGTCTGCTCGAGGTCGCGAAGGAACCGCTCGATCGCGCCGTCGCTCTGCGTTCGCTCGGCGAGTGCGTGCAGGCCCTCGATCCCGGTGAGGGCGCCGCCCGGCAGGCGGAGGCGCGCTATCGCGAGGCGCTCGAACTGCTGCGCGGCGACCGTCACGCGGTCATCGAGCGTGTGCAGGTGCACGCGCTCCTCGGCGACGCGCTCGCTGCACAGGGGAGGCGCGACGAGGCGCGCGCTGCCTACCGCGAGTCGCTCCACGAGCTCGATGCCGCGCGCGCCGGTCTCGCCGTCGACCTGTTCGGCGGGTCATGGCTCGCGTCCGCGCACCTGCGCTGCATCGAGGGTCTGCTCGCTCTCTGGGACGCGCAGGCCGGCGACGCCGCCGATGCGCTCGCGATCCTCGAGTTCGGCAAGGCGCGCACGCTGCTCGACTGGGCCGTCGAACCGCCGAAGGCCGGCGACGCGGCTCGCATCACCGCCGCGATACGGGGTGTTGCGCTCGGCGCCGATGCCTCGGCGCTCGACGCACAACTGCGCGCGCTCGAGGATGCGCGACGCGAATCGGCCGACGGCTCGCGCGCGAACGCGGTTCCGCTCGACGCGACCGCGCTGCGTTCGATGGCCCGTGCCGAACCGGGTGCGCTGTTCCTCTCGTACTGGATCGGCGCTCGCGCCGCGTACGTCGTGGCCCTCTCCGGCCACGGCGGTGAATGCATCGCACTCGGCCCCGCCGGCGAGGTGCGCGCCGCATTCGCGCGTGCCCATGACGCGATGCTCGGCGACGACGACCCCTGGCCCGCGCTCGATGCCGCGGCGCAGCGGTTGCTCCCGCCCGCGATCGCGATGCGCTGCAAGAACGCTGCGCGCGTCGTGTTCTGCCCCGACGACGAACTCGCGCAGCTCCCCTTCGAGGCACTGCGCGTCGACGGACGTCCGCTCGGGATCGTCCGCGCCGTCGAGCGTGCGCCGTCGCTGTCGCTGCGGAGCCGGCTCGCGAGCCGTGCGCCAGAGGGCGCGGGTGTCGCGATCATCCACTCGATCGCGACACCGGCCGACGCCGCGCGACTGCACCTCGACCCCCTGACCTTCTCGGCGCGGGAAGCCGGTCTGGTCGCGGGCGTGCACAGCGGGGTGATCGAGCTGTCGGGCGCGGCGGCGAGCCTGGAGGGACTGCGCGCGCTGTTGTCCGCGCATCGCTTCGACGTGGTCCACGTCAGCGCGCATGCGATCGTCGATCGCATGGTGCCCACCGCATCGCTGCTGGTGTGCGCGGACGGTCCGGTGGCATTGCCGTCGCTGTGCAGCATCGGCTTGCACGGCGCGCTGCTCGTGCTCAGCGCATGCAGCACCGCCGAAGGTGGCGCGGGGCAGGGCGGTGAAGGCGGCCTCGGTCTGCTCGGCTGGCCGGTCGCCGCGGGCGCGCGTGGCGTGGTCGCGTCGCTGTGGCCGGTGAACCAGCAGGCCACCTCGGACCTGATGGGACAGTTCCACGCCTTCCTCGTTGCGGGTGACCACGCGGCGGAGGCGATGCGGCGTGCCCGCGAGGTGCTCGCGGCGTCACCGAACTACGCGCATCCGCGCTATTGGGCCGGCTTCGCGGTCTTCGGCGACGGCGTCGCCGAGGAGACGGCCGACGTGCGGCCGCTGTGGTTCGGCGGCGGAGGAGTCGTGGTGCTGATCGTCGCGGTCGCGCGCCGTCGTCGTCGCAACCGATCGCCCGCGGAGAACGGCTGATGCGGCGCGCACTCGCGATGCGCTGGCACGATCTGCTGTTCGCGCACTGGCGTGTCGATCCCCGGCGCCTGCGGCCGCACGTCCCCGACGCGCTCGAACTCGAGACCTTCGACGGCAGCGCCTGGCTCGCCGTGGTGCCCTTCCGCATGGCGGGGATCCGACTGCGCTGCCTGCCTCCGCTGCCCGGCGCCTCGGCCTTCCCCGAGCTCAACCTGCGCACCTACGTGCGGCACGGCGGGCGGTCCGGCGTGTGGTTCTTCAGCCTCGACGCCGCGCATCGGCCCGCCGTTCGCGTCGCTCGTGCGAGCTTCGGCCTGCCCTACTTCGACGCGCACATGCATTGCACACCGCAGGCCGACGGCTCCATCGAGTACCGCAGCAGGCGCGTGCACCGCGGTGCGGTCCCGGCCGAGTTGCGTTGCCGCTACGCACCGCTCGGCGCGCCCTTCCGCGCCGAGCTGGGATCGCTCGAGCACTTCCTGTGCGAGCGCTACTGCCTGTTCACCGCGGCGCGTCGCCATGACATCCGTCGCGGCGACATCGAGCACGAGCCCTGGCCCTTGCAGCGAGCCCGATGGCAACACGAGCGCCTCGACATGACGCGGCTGTGCGGCGGAATCGCTCTCGATCGCGAGCCGGATTCCCTGCTCTTCGCCCGTGAGCTGCGCGTGTGGGCCGCGCTGCCGGTGCAGAGCGGCGGTCAGTCCCAGGGCAACAGCTGCTGATCCGAGCGCGGCAGCGGCGGCGGGGCGACGACGTTCCAGCGCACGCCGACCGCCGAGCCGTGCGGGCCGTTCTGGCCGTGGCCGTCCCAGCTCGCGAGGGCCGATGCGAAGCGCAGTGTCGCGGACTTGCCGTGCACGCTGATCGAAGTGTTGCCGAAGGCGGTGATCTCACCGGTCAGCGGGTGGCGCGTGACGTGCGACTGCCAGACCCACTGCGCATTGAGCGGGTCGATCATGATCTGCACGGGCACGGTGATGCTGTGCGAACCCGGAGCGATCGCGACGACGTCGCGCGTCCAGTACACCGGCTCACCCGTCGAAGGGTCCTCGACGAAGACCGCGAACTCGACGTCCTGCACGCCGGCGAGCAGCAGGTCGTCGGGCAGTTCGACGGTGAAGTCCTGTCGCTGGAAGCCGACCGCGCTCAGGGTGCCGACGTTCTGTTCGTGGATCGAGCGCGGCGTGAAGTCGGCGGTGGTCCCGGACAGCGTCAGCCAGCGGTCACCGCTCGGGATCTGCCACGCACAGTCGCGGTCGCCGTCGCCGTCGAGATCCGCGGCGAAGCAGCCGACTCCGAGCGCGCCGATGCCGCTGCGGAGCTCGGGTGCCGAGGGGGCGAGGATCTCGCCGCGCGCGAAGCCGCGTGCGAGGGGATCGAAGCGCCACACGGCCAGGTTGCCGCCGCTCCGCGGGAGTGCGACCACGTCGACGTGGCCGTCGTGGTCGGCATCGAGCAGGGCGACGGCACCGGGCGCGGCTGCGTAGAGCGGCAGCGGCAGGGCGCGCTGCGTGTCGCCGAGGACGTC
The DNA here is from genome assembly GCA_046349595.1 of Planctomycetota bacterium. Lineage (GTDB taxonomy): Bacteria > Planctomycetota > UBA1135 > UBA1135 > UBA2386 > JACRLW01. The sequence goes on along the minus strand of JAXMCA010000003.1, from coordinate 61,971 downwards.
GGTGAGCACGACGATGGCGCCGGCGTCGGTGAGCAGCGCCTGATCGTCGCGGCCGTCACCGTCGAAGTCGGCGATCGCGAAGTCGCGCAACACCGTCGCGGCGAGGCCGACCCAGGTCCTCATCGCGAAGCTGCCCGCGCGGTCGTCGACGATACCGGCGACACCCAGTCCGGGCACATCCACGCCGAAGTCGGTGCGGCCGTCGCCGTCGAGGTCGCCGGCACGAGCACGCAGTCCGGTCAGCGGCAGGTCGATCAGCGAGGTGCCGAGCAGGGCGTAGCCGTAGGTCCCCATGCCGAGGTGCAGGGTGACGAAGCGCGTGCCGATCACCTGCGTGCCGTTGCTCAGGTCGAGCGTGACGAGGAGGTCGTCGCAACCGTCGCCGTCGGCGTCGAAGCGGTCGAGTGCGCGCACGCCGCGGCCCAGCATGAAGGTGCTCGGCACGAGCACCAAAGAGCCGCTGCGCGGGTCGGGGCTGCCGGGCTGGTAGGAGAGCAGCGACAACGCGGTCGCCGCCGGATCGGCGAGCACGACGATGTCGGGGACGCCGAGGCGGCGCAGCGTGCAGGCGGCGGTGAAGGGTGTCGCGGCGAGATCGCGGAAGCGGACGAATCGGCCGAGCCCCGCGGTCTGCGCGGTGAGCACCGCGATGTCACCTGCACGAGATCCGGTCCCGGCGAGGAACCAGGTGTCCTGATTGCCATCGCCGTCGAGATCGCCGGCGCCTGCGGCGGCGATGGTGATCGGCTGCGGCGTTCCCTGCGCATCGACGAAGGGAGCGAAGGCCAGGCTGGCCACCGCTTCGGGGATGCCAAGGCTCGCGCGCGGGTCCTCGACTCCCTGCGGAGTCGAGGGCACCTGTGTCAGTGCGAGGCTGAGCGCGAGTGCAGAGAGCATGCGGAATGCGCGGTCGGGCCGGGGCGGGATTGTCGCCGGAGCTGCGCGTCGCCGGGAAGATCCCCGGAAAATCGCGCGGCGGGGGGCGTGCGGCGCTCCGTACAAAGGTGCAGCCGCCGGTCCCCTGCCATCCGGTCCAGCGGCTGCGGCCGTCCGGACCTTCCGGACGCCCGAGCTTGGTTGTCGCGGCAGCCCGCGGTCGCCGGTCCGTCCGCCTACTTCTTCTCGATCTTCTGGACCAGGCTGCGGACGCCCTGCACGAAGCTCTGCACCGCGTCGACGTCGATGCCGGGGTCCTTCTGGGCAGGAGCGTCGACCGACTCCGTTCCGACCCGCGGATCGATGCGGCGCGCGACGTCGGCGGCGACCTCGCTCTCGGCGTCGTAGCCGAGACGGCGGAGCATCTCCGCCGCGGCCGCGTGGGTCACCGCGTCGCCGGGGAAACGCCGGGTCGCCTCGAGGATGGTGCGGCGCGCGCCGTCCCGGTCGTCGCGGAGTTCGCGCAGACGGGCGCGCACGATGAAGTCGTGGGCGTCGGCCGGGTCGCGGTCGCCGATCACGCCTTCGGCCGCCGTCAGCAGCTCGTCGCGCTCGCCGACCGGCATGCGGTTGGCCATCTCCAGCATGTGCCCGGCGACGATGCAGCGGTTGTGCGGGCTCGGATCGACGTCGAGCAGCCCCCTCAGGTCGCGACGCAGCGCCTCGTTGGAACGCGCGTCGGTCAGGTGGCTGAGCGCGTCGATGCGGTACAGCAGCAGCTCCGGCGACGTCTCGCCGGCGAGCGACGCGGCGAGGTCGAGGTCGGCGACCGAGTCGGTGTAGCGGCGGAGCTGGTGGTAGGCCTTGGCGCGCACGAAGTGGGCACGCGCATCCCGGGGATCGCGGGCGAGCACCTCGGATGCGCGCGCGACCGCGAACAGGAGCTGGCTGTCGCGCTCGGCTTCGCCCATGCGTCGGCCGAGCTCATCGAACACGCCTGATGCCAACGCGAGGGTGCGATCGGCTTCGGCGAGGGCCTTGTCGGCATCGCTCCGGTCGCGCTCGCGGAGCAGGAACCAGGTGCCGGCGCCGAGCGCGAGGATCACCGCCGCCATCGTGACGGGCAGCGGCCGCGCCGAGGCCCAGCGCAGTGCGCGGCGCAGCGGTCCCGGCAGGCGCGCGAGGGTGCGACGGCCGGCGAGGAAGGCGTCGAGATCGTCGGCGAGTTCGGCGGCGGTTCCGTAGCGACGGGACGGCTCGCGCTCCATCGCCTTGAGGACGATCGCCTCCAACTCCTGCGGCAGCTCCGCGCGCAGCGTGCGCGGGCGGCGCGGATGGGCGTCGAGCACCTGTTTCAGCACCGATTGCGCGGTGGGTCCGTCGAAAGGCGGACGACCGGTGAGCAGCGCGTAGAGCGTGGCGCCGAGACCGTAGACGTCGGAGCGCGCGCCCACCGCACCGCGGTCGCCGAGCACCTGCTCGGGCGCCATGAACATCGGCGTGCCGACGATCGCGCCGCTCTCGGTCATCGAGCCGGTGCCGGTCTCGCGCGCGAGGCCGAAGTCGGTGATCACCACGTGGCCGTCGGCGCGCAGGATCAGATTCTGCGGCTTGACGTCGCGGTGCACGATGCCGCGCTCGTGGGCGAAGTGCAGCGCGCGGGCCGCCTCGGCGCCGATCTGCGCGACCTGGCGCACCGGCAGCGGTCCGACCTCGAGGCGCTGGTCGAGGTCGGTGCCGTCGACGAACTCCATCACGAACCACGACAGCCGTCCGCGCTGGCCGAGGGCGAAGACCTTGGCGATGCCTTGGTGCTCCACCTTCTGCATCAGCTCGCCCTCGCGCAGGAAGCGGGCGAGGGCACGTTCGGTCAGCGTGAGGCTCGGCGGCAGCACCTTGATCGCGACGCGGTGCCCGTCGGCCTTGCGGCGCGCTTCGTAGACGATCCCCATCGAACCCTTGCCCACCTCGCGCAGCAGCTCGAAGTCGGGCAGGGTCGACGCCAGGCTCTCGGGGGCGAAGGTGTAGAACTCCGTCCTCTCGCCGAAGTCGGGGGCGGGATTCGTCAACTTGCAGGGCGGGTGAGCAGAGAGGGGATCAAGGGGCGCGCGTCGCAGCGCGCGGGGCGACCGCGGCCTCGATACGCCGCAGCTCGTGCAGCAGGCTCGACAGATCGCCGAGGCGCAGCATGTTGGGGCCGTCGCTGGGGGCGGCGTCGGGATCCTCGTGGACCTCCATGAACAGGCCGTCGACTCCGCAGGCGACGGCCGCGCGGGCGAGGTAGGGGACCTTGGTGCGGTCGCCTCCCGACTTGCCGCCCGCCCCGCTCGGCCGCTGGACCGAGTGGGTGGCGTCGAAGACCAGCGGCTGTCCCGCCGCGCGCATGGTCGGGAAGCCGGCGAAGTCGACCACCAGCGCGTGGTAGCCGAAGCTCGTGCCGCGCTCGGTGACCATCACCTTCTCGTTGCCGGTCGACCGCACCTTCTCGATCAGGTGGCGGACGTCGTCGGGGGCGAGGAACTGGCCTTTCTTCACGTTGACCGTGCGGCCGGTCCGACCCGCCGCGACCAAGAGGTCGGTCTGACGGCAGAGGAAGGCGGGGATCTGCAGGCAGTCGACGACCTCGCCGGCGGCGCGCGCCTGTTCCTCAGTGTGCACGTCGGTCAGCACCGGCAGGCCGAGTTGCCCGCGCACCTCCTCGAGGATCCGCAGGCCGTCCTCCATCGACTGTCCGCGGAAGCTGCCGACCGAGGTGCGGTTGGCCTTGTCGAAGGACGACTTGAAGACCAGGGCGACGCCGCACTCGCGTGCGATCGCGGCGATGCGTTCGGCGTGCCGCAGCGTCGACTCCCGGCTCTCGATCACGCAGGGCCCGGCGATGAGGGCGAAGGGTGCGCCGCCGCCGAAGGCGACGTCGCCGACGGTCACGCGGCAGGTCGAGGGGGTTTGCAAGGCCGGCGGATCATAGCCGCGGCACGATCACCTGCGCCGTCGCGCCGTCGAGGTGGACCTCGAGCGGTGTGGTGCCGCCGAGGTCGCCGTCGAGCTGGAAGGGGACCGGATCGGCGGCGCGGATCTTCACCGACCGCGCCACCATCACTTCGCAATCGCGTCCGGCCTTCATGCCGAGCAGCCAGGCACGCAGTGCGGTGCCGAACCACGCGATGCGGCTGCGCTGGCGGAAGCAGAGCACGTGCAGGACGCCCTCTCCGGCATCGATGCCACGGGGCAGTCGGAACACCCCGCCGTAGTTGCGCACGCGGGTGACCATCACCTGGCTGAGGTCCTCGTGCAGCGCGCCGTCCTCGGTCTCCACGCTGAGCAGGTGTTGCGGGAGTTCGCGCACCACCTGCAGGACCGGCTTCACCCAACCGCTCTTGCCGAGCGTGCCGCGGCGCATCTCTTCGAGGCGCTGCACCATCGCACCGTCGAGACCGGCGCCGACGAAGAGCAGGAAGCGACGGCCCCCTGCGGTGCCGATCGCGTGGGGGCGCGTGGCTCCGCCCTGGAGGGCGTCGGCGACGGCCGGCACCTTCCGCGGCAGGCGCAGGTCGCAGGCCAGCACGTTGGCGGTGCCCATCGGCAGCATCGCCAGCGGCGTCGCCGGATCGACCAGTCCGTTCACCACCTCGTTGAGCGTGCCGTCCCCGCCGACCGAGACGACAGCGTCGAAGTGCGCGCGATCGAGCTCCGCGGCGAAGCGTCGCGCATCACCGGCCCGCGTGGTGAAGGCCAGTTCGCCGTCGATGCCCCGCGCATGCAGCGCCTCGGCCAGGGCGTGCGCCGCCCGACGGCTGCGGCCACCGCCGGAGATCGGGTTCGCGATGATCAGCACGCGCCGGTACATGGGACGACCCATCGTGCGCTGCCACGCCGGCGCACGCCAGTTCGCGCATGACGTCCCTGCTCGTCCTCCTCACCGGTGCCTCGGGCTACCTCGGCCGACCACTTCAAGCCGCGCTCGAGCGCGCGGGGTTCCATGTCGTCACGGCAGGGCGACGGAACGCGACGGTCCCCTTCGATCTCCGCGACGCGCGCAGCATCGTGGACGCGGTGCGCAACACCCGACCGGATCGCATCGTGAATGCGGCGGCGTTGTCGTCGATGGCGTCCTGTGCGCAGGATCCGGAGCTCGCCCTGCTGTGCAACCAGCGCGCGGTCGAGGTGCTGGCCTCGACCCTCGTGCCGGTGATCCAGGTCTCCACCGATCTCGTCTTCGACGGCCAGCACGCGCCGTACCGCAGCGAGGTGACGCCGCGCCCGATCAGCGTCTACGGCCGCACCAAGTACGGCGGCGAACGGGCTGCGCTGGCCGAGCGCGGCACCGTGGTGCGTCTGCCGTTGCTGTTCGGTCGTTCCTTCGACGGCCGCCGCGGCGCCACCGACATGCTGCGCGCGGCGCAGAGGGAAGGTCGCACACTCCATCTGTTCCGCGACGAGTTCCGCACGCCGATCCACGTGCGCGACGCCGCGGAGGCGATCGCCGATCTCACCGAGGACGCCGACTGCGGTGTCGTCCACGTCGCCGGGCCCGAACGCCTGTCCCGCCATGATTTCGCCCTGCGCTTCGCGGCGGTGCACGATCTCGATCCGAGCTCCTGGATCGGCGCGCCGAGCGACGATCCCACGCGCCCCCGCGACGTCTCCATGCTCACCGATGTTCCGGTGAGACGGGAGCTCGACGAGATGCTGCGCGAGAGCTGAGTCTCGCGATCCGTCGGCCATCGCCGCGCGTGGCTCCGCGTGCGAAGTGGCGGTGCCACCGCACCTTCCCGCACGACCGTCAGCCTCCTCCGCATCGCTGCCGAAAGGCCGAGCGATTCTCGATTCATTCGACGCTCAAGCGGAATCCTCATTCTGGTCTCGTGTCACGAGCGGCCGGCGCGCTCGTGATGTTGCTCGGTCTTCTTCTCTCCGCCTGCGGTGGCGGCGGCGGTGGTGGTGCTGGCGGGGGCTCGGCCGCGAGGCTGCAGAGCCTCGCGATCACGCCGACTGCGTCGTCGGTCGCGCTCGGTTTCTCACGGAACCTGACCGCGACGGGCACCTACACCGACATGACGACCCGGGACGTGACCGCTGAGGTCGAGTGGAGTTCGTCGAACACGCTGACCGCGACGGTGGGTGACACCGCGGGTGCGCGGGGCAAGGTGGACACCCTTGCCGTCGGCACCGCGACGATCACCGTGCACGACGCCGCGACCGGGGTCACGGCCTCGACGACGCTCACGGTGACCCCTGCGGTCCTGGTGTCGATCGCGGTGACACCGCCGTCCGCGGCGCGGGCTCTCGGGACGACGCAGCAGTTCACGGCGACGGGCACCTTCAGCGACAGCACGACGCAGGACCTCACCGCCGCAGTCACCTGGAGTTCCACGAACGCCGCCGCGGCGAGCGTGAGCGCGGGTCTCGCGACGACCGCTGCGATCGGCAACACGACGATCATGGCGACGCACACCGCGACGGGGATCGCGGGGAGCGCGGCACTGCAGACCACCGCCGCGGCGCTGGTGTCGATCGCGGTGACGCCGCCTCTGCCGTCGGTTGCCCTCGGCACGACCAGGCAGTTCACGGCGACGGGCACCTTCACCGACCACACGACACAGGATCTGACCACCTCGGTCACCTGGAGTTCGTCGAACACCGGCGTGGCCACGATCGGCAGCGCATCGGGCAACGAGGGTTTCGCGTCGAGCCATGCCGTGGGGACGACCACGATCACGGCGACGAAGACGGGCACGACGATCACCGGTTCGACGACCTTCACCGTGACGGCGGCGGTGCTCGCGTCGATCACGCTGACTCCGACCACGCCCACGGTGGCACTCGGCCGCACGCAGCAGTTCACGGCGATGGGCACGTTCAGCGACAACAGCGTGCAGGACCTGACGACGGCCGTCACCTGGACCTCGTCGGCCCCGGCGGTCGCGACGATCAGCAACGCGGTTGCGAGCCAGGGCCTCGCGAGTACGGCGAGCGTGGGCACCACGACGATCACCGCGACGGATCCGACGACCAACGTCACCGGCCAGACCAGCTTGACGGTCAGCCCCGCGCTGCTGGTCTCGATCGACGTGACCCCGACGCTTCCCTCGATCTCCCTGGGTTCGTCGCAGCAGTTCACGGCGATGGGCACCTTCAGCGACAACACGACGCAGGACCTCACCACGACGGTGACCTGGTCGACGATGGATCCGTCGGTCGCGACGATCAGTAACGCGGTCGGCAGCCAGGGGCTCGCGACCAGCGCCGGGACCGGCGCGGCGACGATCCTCGCGGTCGATCCCGGTTCCCTCGTCAGCGGCGGCACGACGCTCACGGTCACCCCGGCGACGCTGGTGTCGATCGACGTGACCCCGTCGCTGCCCACCGTGGCGGCCGGCTACGCGCAGCAGTTCACCGCGACCGGGACCTACAGCGACAACACGACGCAGGATCTGACGACCGTCGTCACCTGGACGTCCTCGAATCCCGCCGTCGCGACGATCTCGAACGCGAGCGGCAGCGAGGGTCTCGCGAGCACGCTCGCGGCCAACGTCACCTTCATCACCGCGACCGACCCGACGACGAACATCGCCGGAGCGACCACGCTCACGGTCTCGACCGCGGTCCTGGTCTCGGTGTCCGTCACCCCGCCCCTGCCCCATGTCGCGCTGGGCTACACGCAGCAGTTCACGGCGACCGGCACCTTCAGCGACAACACGACGGCGGATCTGACCGACATCGTGACGTGGTCGTCGACCAACGCGTCCGTCGCGAGCGTCAGCAACACCGCCGGGAGCGAGGGCCTGGCCACCAGCCTCGCCGTCGGGTTCACCGACGTGACGGCGACGGAGCCGCTGAGCAACATCGCCGGAGGCACGAGGTTCACGGTCGACGCCGCGGCCCTGTTGTCGATCGAGGTGACACCGACCGCACCGTCGGTTGCGTTGGGCTACACGCAGCAGTTCACGGCGACCGGCACCTTCAGCGACAACACGACGCAGGACCTCACGACGACCGTGACCTGGAGCTCGTCGGCGCAGGCCATCGCCACGATCGCCAACGCCGGTGGTAGCGAAGGACTCGCGACGTCCGTCGGTATCGGCAGCACGACGATCCAGGCGGCAGCACCGGGCACCACCATCTCCGGTGCCACGACGTTCTCCGTGACGCAGGCGGTGCTGGTGTCGCTCGCGGTGACGCCGAGTGCATCGTCGGTCGCGCTGGGCTACACGCAGCAGTTCACGGCGACGGGCACCTTCAGCGACAGCACCACGCAGGACCTCACCACCACGGTGACCTGGAGTTCGTCGAACCCTGCGGCCGTGGCGATCAGCAACGGTGCCGGCAGCGAAGGTCTCGCGACCACGATCGCTGCGGGCACGGTCGGCATCACCGCGGCGGCGCCGGGTTCCGCCATCTCCGACACGACCACCTTCGACGTGACGCCAGCCGTGCTGGTGTCCGTTGCGGTGACGCCGAACACGACGTCGATCGCGCTCGGACTCGAGCAGCAGTTCACGGCGACCGGCACGTTCAGCGACAACACCACGCAGGACCTCACGGCGAGCGTGACCTGGAGCACTTCGGGTGCAGGTGTCGCGACGATCAGCAATGCGAGCGGCGGCGAGGGTCTCGCGACCACGGTGTCGATCGGCGTCGCGACGATCACGGCGGTCGAGCCGGGGACCAACCTCTCCGGAACCGCGACGCTGACGGTCACCGCGGCGACGCTGGTTTCGATCGGCGTCACGCCGGCTGACTCCGCGACGCCACTCGGTGTCGCGCAGCAGTTCGCGGCGACGGGCACCTTCACCGACAACACCACGCAGGACCTGACGGCGAGCGTGACCTGGAGCACGTCGAACCCGTCGATCGCGACGATCGACAACGCCGGCGGCAGCGAAGGCCTCGCCTCGCCGGTGGCGGTGGGTGCTGTCACCGTCACGGCGACCGATCCGGCCACGTCCATCTTGGGCACGACCACCTTCACCGTGGCGCCGGCCGTGTTGATGTCGCTGGATGTGACGCCGGGCAATGCCTCGACCGCACTCGGCTACGAGCGGCAGTTCACGGCGACGGGCACGTTCAGCGACAGCACGACGCAGGATCTGACCAGCGCCGTGACCTGGAGCACGTCGAACACCGCGATCGCCGCGATCAGCAACGCGGGCGGGAGCGAGGGTCTGGCCACGACGCTGACCACAGGTTCGGTCACGGTCGCCGCGGCGATGCCGGGGACGGCGGTCGTCGGCACGACCACCTTCACCGTGACGCCGGCCGTGCTGGTGTCGATCGCGGTGACGCCCGGCAACGCCTCGACGGCGCTCGGCTACGAGCGACAGTTCACGGCGACGGGCACCTTCAGCGACAGCACGACGCTGGACCTCACCGACACCGTGACGTGGAGCACGTCGAACGCGGCGATCGTCACGATCAGCAACGCGAGCGGCTCGAATGGTCTCGCGAGCACGGTGGCGACGGGATCGGTGACGGTCGTGGCGACCGATGCCGCCTCGAGCGTCCTCGGCGTGACCAACTTCACGGTGTCGCCGTCCGTCCTCGTGTCGATCGCCGTCACCTCGGCCGCGTCCTCGCTGTCGCTCGGGCTGACCCAGCACTTCACGGCGACGGGGACCTTCAGCGACACCACCACGCAGGACCTCACCACGATGGTGACCTGGGGTACGTCGAATGCCGCGATCGCGACGGTCAGCAACGCCTCGGGCACCCAGGGTGTCGTGACCGGCCACGGCGTCGGCGCCGCGACGATCACGGCGGTCGATCCCGGCACCAACGTCTCCGGCACGACGCCGCTCACGGTGACCGCCGCGGTGCTGGTGTCGATCGCGGTGACGCCCGCCAACCCCACGGTGGCGCTCGGCTCGAACCAGCAGTTCACGGCGACCGGAACCTACAGCGACAACTCGACCCAGGATCTGACGGCGAGCGTCACCTGGTCGTCCTCGTCGACGTCGGTCGCGACGATCGCCAACACAGTGGGCAGTGAGGGCCTCGCGACGAGTGTCGCCATGGGCAGCACCACGATCACCGCGACGGAGTCCGGATCGGGCCTGTTCGCATCGACGACCCTCACCGTCAGCAATCCGATCGTGCTGCGGTCGGTGAGTTCGGCGACCGGCGCATCGGGCCTGCTGTCGCTCAACCTGGGCAAGCCCGTGAACCTGCAGGACGGAGACGTCCTGATCGCGGCGGTGTGCGTGCGGCCGAGCAGCGCGACCGTCACCGCGCCCGCCGGTTGGACGCTGATCCGTCGGACCAACAGCTCGTCGCCGGGCTCGAGCTCGCTCCTCACCTACCGCCGAGTTGCCGGTCCCACCGAGCCGGCGAGCTGGACCTGGAGCTTCTCGACCTCGCAGGGTTCGGCCGGCTGCGTGCTGACCCTGCAGGGCGTGGACACGAGCAACATCGTCGACGTCGAGAACGGTCACGCGACCACGTCGTCGCTGACACACTCCACGCAGAGCGTGACGACGACCACCGCCAACACGATGGTGCTCACCTTCCACGAGATGACGAGCAGCGCGACCTGGACTCCGCCCACGGGCATGACCGAGGCCGTCGACATCGCCAGCGACCAGGTGCCGTCGAACACCGGCATCAGCCTGCTCGTGTCCTGGCAGTTCACGGCGACGGCGGGATCCACCGGCGTGCGCACGGCCACGGCGTCGAACAACGCCGCCACCGGGATCGCCAGCATCGTCGCGCTGCGGCACTGACAGGCGGGGAAGGACTTCCTCGAGGACGGGCGCGCCCTGGTCGCGGACGACTGCATCCGAAGCGGTCGCCGCGGCGAAGACGCGCCCGATGGCTCTCCACGTCGTGCTCGGCGCCTCCGGTGGCATCGGCAGCGCGCTGGTCCGTCGGCTCACCGCCGCGGGCGATCGTGTGCTCGCCGCCGCGCGCCACGAGCATCCGCTCTCGGCCTTGGCGGCCGAGCTGCCCGGCTGCACCGCGTATCCGCTCGACGCGACCTCGTTCGACGCCGTCGAGGCGTGTCTGCAGACGGCGCGCGAACTCGCGGGAGGCCAGCTCGACGGCGTCGCGCTCTGCGTCGGTTCCATCCTGCTCCGTCCCGCGCATGCGACCAGCGAGGCGGAGTGGCAGCAGGTGATCGCGCAGAACCTGACCTCGGCGTTCGCGGTCGTGCGGGCCGCCGGCCGGACCATGCGCGGTGGGGGTTCGGTGGTGCTGTGCTCGTCGAGCGCGGCGAGCGTCGGACTCGCCAACCACGAGGCGATCGCCGCAGCGAAGGCCGGCGTGGAAGGACTCGTCCGCGCTGCGGCGGCGACCTACGCGCGTGTCGGACTCCGTTTCAATGCGGTCGCGCCGGGACTGGTGCGCACGGGCCTGGCCTCCGCATTGACCGGCAATCCCACTGCATTGCAGGCCTCGGAGCGCATGCACCCGCTCGGTCGGATCGGCGAACCCGAGGAGATCGCCGGTGCGATCGCGTGGCTGCTCGGTCCGGGCAGCGGCTGGATGACCGGTGAAGTGCTCCATCTCGACGGCGGCATGGCGCACGTGCGGCCGGTTGCGCGATGACCACCACGATCGCGGTCACCGGTGCGACCGGCTACATCGGCGCGCGTCTCGTCCCGCGTGTGCTCGCCGCGGGTCATCGTGTGCGCTGCCTGGTGCGCAGCCCGCGCAAACTGCAGGAGCGTGCCTTCGCCGGTCACCCCGGGCTCGAGATCGTGGCCTGCGACCTGCAGGACGAATCCGCCGCTGCCGACGCGCTGCGTGGCTGCGAACTCGCCTACTACCTGGTGCACTCGATGCTCGCCGCCGGCAAGACCTACGCCGCGACCGATCGCGGACTGGCGCGCGCCTTCGCGTCCGCAGCGGCGACGGCCCGGCTCGGTCGCATCGTCTATCTCGGTGGCCTCGGCGAGACCGGCGGTGGCCTCAGCGAGCACCTCACCTCCCGGCGCGAGGTCGAACACGAACTCGCGGTCGGTCCGGTACCGGTCACGACCCTGCGCGCCGCGATGATCGTCGGCGCCGGTTCCGCCTCCTTCGAGATCCTGCGCCACCTCGTGGAGCGCCTGCCCGTGATGGTGACTCCGCGGTGGGTGTCGACGCGATGCCAGCCGATCGCCGTCGCCGACGTGCTCGACTACCTCGTCGCCTGCGGTGAGCGTCCGGACACCGCCGGCCTCACCCTCGACATCGGCGGACCGGACATCGTGACCTACCGCGACGTCATCCGGATGACGGCGCGCGCCTGCGGTCTGCCGCGGCGCTGGATCGTGCCCGTCCCGGTGCTGACGCCGCGGCTCAGTTCGCTGTGGATCCACCTCGTCACGCCGATCAGCGCGCGCATCGCACGCCCTCTGGCCGAGGGTCTGCGCAACGAGGTCGTGTGCCGCGACGATCGCGCGCGTGCACTGCTGCCTCTCCCGCGCCCCCTGCTCGGTGTGGAGGAGGCGATCGCCGCGGCGGTGCATGATCAGCGCTCCGGCGCCGTCGCGTCGCGCTGGTCCGACGCCGGTGCGATGCCGGGCGATCCGAAGTGGGCGGGTGGGACGGTCTTCGTCGACCCGCGCAGCATCGAGATCGATGCACCGCCGGAGGCGGTCTACCGCGCGGTCTGTCGTGTCGGCGGCGGCCACGGCTGGTACGCAGCGGACTGGTTGTGGCGACTGCGCGGCTGGCTCGATCGTCTGGTCGGGGGCCCCGGTCTGCGGCGCGGCCGTCGCGACCCGGACCAGGTCGGCTACGGCGATGCCCTGGACTTCTGGCGCGTCACCGATGCGGTGCCCGGTCGACGCCTGGAACTGCACGCCGAGATGAAGCTGCCCGGCACCGCGACCCTGACCTTCGAGATCGAGGCTCTCGACGGCGGCGCACGGAGTCGACTGCGCCAGACGGCGCGCTTCCGTCCGCGCGGACTGCTCGGAGTCGCGTACTGGTACGCGGTGCTGCCTCTGCACGGCGTGGTGTTCCGCGGGATGCAGCGTGGCATCCGGCGTGCGGCGGAAGCCGCGGTCGGCGCACCTGCGACCGCGGTCCACGAGGGTCAGCGCAGCGGCCGCAGCGCGTAGGTGGTTCCGGCGATGCTCGTGAACTCGAGCAGGTCCGGCTCCGGCCGCGCGACGTCGATCGCGGTCCCGGCGACACGCACCTGCAAGGGTGTCGCGCAGCGCACGCGGCAGGTGCCGTTCAGCGTCGCCTTCAGCACGGCATGCGTGATCGCACTCTCGCGCCAGTCGAGGTCGACCTCCCATCCGCCGCGCGCGCGCAGGCCGTGCACCTCGCCGCGACTCCACGCCTTGGGCAGCGCAGGCAGCAGGGCGATTTCGCCCTCGTGCGACTGCAGGAGCATCTCGGTGATCGCCGCGGTCGCGCCGAGGGCACCGTCGACCTGCATCGCGCCGGAGCAGATCGAGAACAGACTGTCGGTGGTGGACTCGTGGGCTGCGAAGGCCAGGTTGGCGAGTGCGCGATCACCGTCCCCGAGCCGCGCCCAACACGCGGCCTTCCACATCGACGACCAGCCGGTGCCGGGCAGGCCCCGTTGTTCGAGCACCGCGCGGCAGCCGGCGGCGAGCGCGGGGGTGCGCCGCAGCGAGATCTGATTGCCCGGATAGAGGCCGAACAGCGGCGAGATGTGGCGATGACTCCGCTCGCGTTGCGGCCAGTCCTCCAGCCACTCCTGCAGCATGCCGTCCTTGCCGATCTGCAGCGGGGCGAGTCTCGCACGGGCATCGCGCACGCGCGCGGCGAAGTCCGCATCGCGATCGAGGATCGTGGCGGCCGTGGCGACGGCGTCGAAGAGAGCGGCGACGATCTCGAGGTCGATCGTCGAACCGGCGACCAGCGCGGTACCCGAACTCGTCGAACCGGTGACCTCGTCGAAGAAGGCGTCGTTGCCGGGCGCGAGCGGGAAGTTCTCGGGCGAGGTCGACGGGTTGGTCACCAGCCAGCCGCGGCGCGGTTCCGGCACGAGGAGGTCGAGCAGGAACTCGGCGGAACCCTTCAGCACCGGGTAGTTCGCGACCAGGAAGTCGCGGTCGCCGGTGAAGAGCCAGTGCTCCCACAGGTGCAACGCCAGCCACGCACCACCGGTCGCGAAGCCGCCCCAGTTCGGTCCGTCCATCGGCGCCGCGACGCGCCACAGGTCGGTGTTCTGGTGGAAGGCCCAACCGTGGGCTCCGTAGTGCTCGCGCGCCACGTCGGTGCCCTGGTCGGTCAGCTCGCGCACCATGCGGAACAGCGGCTCCGCGCACTCGGCGAGGCCGGTCGTCTCGGCCGGCCAGTAGTTCATCTCGGTGTTGATGTTGGTCGTGTACTTCGCGTCCCACATCGGGTTCTGGTCCTGGTTCCAGATGCCCTGCAGGTTGGCGGGCTGGGTGCCGGCCCGCGACGACGTGATCAGCACGTAGCGCCCGAACTGGAACATCAGGGCCGCGAAGGCCGGGTCGTTGCCGCCGTCGAAGCGTCGCCGCCGCTCGTCGGTCGGCAGTGCGGTGTCCGCGGTCGCGTCGAGGTCGAGACGTGCGCGACGGAACAGGCGCCGATGTTCGGTGACGTGCGCCGCCCTCAGCTCGTCGTACGACTTCGTCGTCGCCGTGCCCAGCGCGGCCGTGACACGCGCATCGGGATCGGCGGAGACGTCCTTGTAGTCGACGAAGTTCGTCGCCGCCGCGAGCAGCAGGGTCACGGCCGTGGCATCGCGCACCACCAGTCGATCGCCGACGGCGGAGATCGTGCCGCCTTCGAGCCGTGCCTTCAGTCGCGCCGTGTAGCGCAGACGCCCGACCACACCGAGGTAGTCCGCCGACTTGCCGCGCAGCACCAGCGAGTCCGGTCCGTCGGCATCCATCCGGAAGTAGTCGGTCGCGTAGTTCGAGTGCGCCTGGTTGCGACAGCCGCGCAACTGCACCGCGAGCGACAGCTTGCCCGCGGGTTCGGCGGAGATCCTCACGACGAGCACGTCGTCGACCGGTGACACGAAGACCTCGCGTCGGATGCGCACGCCATCGCGTGCATGGCCGGTCGAGACGATCGCCGTGTCGAGGTCGAGTTCGTGGCGGTAGTCGGTGGCCTGCCCGCCGTCGCCGAAGCTCAGCACCAGCGTGCCGAGCGACTGGTACTTCTGCTGCTCGACCGGGTATCCCATCAGGTGCCGGCCGAAGAGGCGATGCGCCTGCACCAGCTCGCCCGCGAACAGCAGACGCCGGATCTCGGGCAAGGTCGCGCCGCCGCCCTTCACCGTCGTCGAATACGGACCACCCGACCACAGCGTGTCCTCGTTGAGCTGCAGGACCTCCTCGTCGACGCGGCCGAAGACCATCGCACCGAGGCGGCCGTTGCCGACGGGCAGCGCGTCTCGCCATTGCGCGGCCGGATGCGTGTACCACGCGGCGCTCGGTGGGTTCGCCTGGGCCTGCGCCGTCGACCACGGCGCCAGCGCGAAGGCGGCGGCGAGGATCGCGGCGCGTGCCCAGCGGCACCGCCGCAGTCGTGGCTGTCGGCTCTGCATTGGGCGCGACGCTACAGCTCCGGCCCTCGCCGGCCGAGTGTGCAGGTTCAACGCGCACCCGTGCCGGCGGCCGTCGCGATCGAAGGGTGCACCGCTCTCGGAAATCCAGGAACAGCGAGAACATCAGGTTGAGGTCGGCATCCTTCTCGTGCGTGAGCGGGATGCCGACGGACAGCCCGACCATGAGATGGGGATCGGAGGTCGGTGCGATCTTGATGCCGGGATCCAGGTTCACGACGGTCTTGCCGTGCTCGGGGCCATCGAGACCGGCGTGGCCGTCGAGTTCGAGCAGCGCTTCGCAGCGATCGGTGACGTGATCGAGCGAGGACACCGAGAACTCGAGGTCGGTGTCGACCGGCTCGCCCTCGTGTTGATTGGTCGGGATCTCGAAGGTCACGAAGGCGACGAACTCCATCCGGTCTCCCATGTAGGCGGCGTCGAGGAAGGGTTCGAAGGAGAGGATGTGATCGCTGCCGATCTCGGAACTTCCGGTCGGCAGGCCGAGGTCGATGCCGTAGCCGAGCACGACACCGTGGTCCTCGAAGGCGAAGCTGGCAGGCGCGGTGACCCGGTGAGCTGGTCCACCCTCCGCCTGCAACCCGCGCATCACCTCACGACGACGCGCACCTCCGCGGTCCGCCCCGCGCCGATCTCCACGTTGCGCCGCGTCTCACCAAGCCCGTCGAGTTCGAGCACCAGCTCGTAGCTCCCGGCTTCGAAGACCGCGCTGAAGCTCTCGCGGCCCGGGGCCAGGTTCATCGTGGTCGGAGCGTCCTGCCCTTCGCGCGTGACTTGCGGAGCGGAGACCGCGAGGCCGTCGCGCAGCAGGCGATAGCGTCCGCGGAGGAAGGCGCCGTGATCGTCGGTGACGACAAGATGCATGCGTCCGCCGAGGCGGACGGGCAACGTGAGATCCCCGAGGTGGGGAAGCGTGACTTCGTGTTCCGCCGGGAGCAGGTACTCCGATGCGGATCCCATCATGCCGAGGATGCGCAGGCGGTAGCGGCCCGCGAGGACGGGCATCGCGAAGGTGCCGTCGACCGCCGCGAGGGTCAGGGTGCGCGAAGCGGCGGGATCGGTCTCGCTGTTCCAGGCGAAGGTCGCGCTCGGCAAGGCGGCGCCGTCGAGGCGGATCACCACAGGGTCACCGTCGAGCGGTAGGAGTTGCAGCACGACTTCGTCGGGCACGCGGCCCTGGAACTCGACCCAGTCCGAGGCGAGGGTCTGGTCCCTGCTCACGGCGCGCATGCGGATCGGTTCGTCGAGGACGAGCTGGCGCACCAGTCCTGCCTCGTCGGTGCCGTAGTTGCCGGCGAAGCGCTCGCGGCGCCACTGCACGCCGGTGCGTCCGGCGGGCAAACCGTCTCTGAGCACGCGGATGGTCACCGGGTGTCCCGCCACGACCATCTCGACATCCTGCGGCGCGACCGCCGGCACCATCGTGAAGCCGGCCGGCTGACATCGCGCTGCGGTGTCGAGCATCACCGTGCCTTTCTGCCCCGCGCGCGTCCGGATCGCGAAGTGGCCGCGGGCGTCGACCGTTGCGCGACAGCTCTGCACGATCTGGCCCGCTTGCCAGTTCAGACCGAGCTCCGGATCGAAGGCGACCTCGCTGCGGATGCGCCAGTCGAGCGTCGCTTCGGTGACGGGTGTGCCGTCCGACCAGCGCAGGGTTCCGGTGACCAGACTCACCGGGGGAAGCACGAGGCTGTCGAGCGTGGTGAAGCCGCGGACGTCGATCGCCGCAGACACCGGGATGAGATCGTCGCGTTCCGCAGGCGGCAGGCCGACGACGAGGAACTCGCCTGCGGCCCTCAGACGCAGGCGCCACGCTCCGCTGTCGTCGGTCACCGTCTCGGCCACACGTCCTGCCCGCGGCACCCCGGCGCTCGCGGCGAATACCACGATGCGCATCGCGCGGCCGGGAAGCCCCAGGTGGTCGACGAGTGTGCCGATCAGGACCGGCGCCGGAGCAACGCGGACTTCGATGGACGGCGCGTTCACGCCCGCCACCTCGCACCAGGTGTCGAGCGCTTCGTACCACGAGTCGTTCGCGGTCACGTGCACGCGCAGCGACGAAGACTGAGCGCTCCCTCGCGGAAGCGCGAAGCGGAAGCGTCCATCTGCTCCGATCTCGGCCGACGTCTGGTGCGAGAACGCGGTGCCGCCCTCGGTCCAGCGTGCGTCGAGGGCGAGCGTGGTCGTCCAGGGCAGGCGGAGGTCGCTGCCGAGCAGGCGGCCCTCGATGGTGAGAAGCGTCGGCGCGACGGCGACACGCGGTGAGGGCGGTCCCTTCGGATCCTGCGGCGGCGCCTCGGCACGAGCCGGCTCGACCCCGCTGCGCGTGACCTTCGGCGCGGAAGCATTCGACGGCGCGCCGCGACCGAGGAAGGGGATCGCGATGGCGAGCACGCACGCGGCGACGATCGCGGAAACGGCCTTGCTGCTCATGACGAAGACTCCGAGCGACGACCAGACGGAGAGGTTCGCAGCGACGGGAAGCGAGAGCGGTCCGAAGACGAAGGCGAACCGAGGATCGAGACGGCGCAGCGTCTCGCGCAGGCGCTCGCGCGCGCGACGGAGGAGGGCCCGCACGGCGTCGGGGCTGCGTCCGGTGCGCGCTGCGATCGCCGTGACCGCGAGTCCGTCGAAGTGGTGGAGCAGGATCACCTCCCGATGCACCTCGGGAAGGCCCAGCACCGCGTGGACGACCTGCTCCAGCATCTCGGCCCGCATGACCAGATCCGCGGTGTCCTTGGCCGTTGCCGCCTGCGAGTCGGTCGCGATCTGCTCGCGGCGCTGCCGCCGTCGCGCGCGGCGAGCGTCGCCGCTCAGCAGGTTGCGCACGATGCGCGCGAGGTAACTGCGCAACCGCGCCGGATCGCGCAGCGGTCGATGGGCTGCCGCGACCCAGACCTCCTGCGCGGCGTCCTCCGCCCGATGGGGATCGCCGCACAATTGCAAGGCGAGCGAGCGCACCCAGGGGATCTGCTCGAGCAGGAGGTCGATGTCGCGGTGCGAAGGCTCCACGGGACTCCAGATGCCACCGGTCCCGGAATCGGTCGCGCTATTTCCGCCGGAAGTCGAATCGAACCGGTTCGGCGGGACGGTCACCGTTCGGTCGATCCTGCGCCACGCCGCGGATGCGATGAGGCACAGAGTGCTCCTCCGGAAGTGTGCGACTACTTCGCCTGGAGCAGCTCGGCAACCCTCTCGGCGACGAGTTGGGCCACGATCGCGTATCCGGCGTCGTTGCAGTGGCCATCCTTCACGAAGAGCTCTTCCCGCTTGTGCGTCTTCAATTCGGCGTCGAAGCGTTCGCGCACCAGCACGTAGGGTGCGCCGAGTTCATCGGCTGCGGCGCGCTGCTCCTCTTCGAGTACGGGGTTGAAGAAGGGGTAGCTGACGAAGACCACGCGTGCGCCTGCCTGCTTGGCGATGCGCCCGATCGTGATCAGGTTGTTGCGGAGAACACGACGCCAGGAATCGTGCACGACGCCTCCGTAGACTTCGTCCAGCAGGTCCAGCAGGCGGTGTGCGACGTCATCGGTGGGGGCGACCCCGGACTCGGCGAGCGCGGCATCCATGCTGGCCCGCGGAAGTTGCTTGGCGAGTGCCTGCAGTGCGACACGGGACAGGGCGATGTCACCGTCGATCAGGGTTGCCCCGACCATCAATCGGGCAGTGCGTCGGGGGTCCTCTGCCTTGGTGGCCCGTGCGAGGTTGCGAACGATGGATGCCGACCACGACGGACGGGTCCGACCGAGGAAGCCGAGGACGACCGGCATCGCGCGTTGCGCTTCGGCCCAGTCACCGAGGGTGAATGCGGACTGTTGGAGGACCTCCCAACCGGAAAGCATGAGCGGCGAGTGCCGGGTGCATTCGCGCGCGAGATCCATCGCCTCCTGGGTGCGGCCGCTGAGAGCCAGCGCGCGCAGCAGCGGCTCCGTCGACGCGTCCGACGGAGACGCGGCGTGGATGTCCTCGAGTTCCTTGACGAGTGCGGGAACCTCCTCGCTGCGTCCTGCGCGAGTGGCGGCGTTGATGAGGACTCCGAGCAATGCCGGGATTCCGGGATGTTCCTGGCGTGCGGCACTCAACTCCGCATAGGCGTCGGCAGGTCGACCGCTCTCGATCAGCTTCCAACCGCTGTTCACCGCATCGCGCACCTCCGGAGGACATGCTGGACCACCCGTATCCTTGTGCACCTCATCGAGATCGATGCCGGCAGAGACGAGGAGTCCGAAACCACACTCGCGACGCGACTGCTCGACGGCGAGTTGGCTTCCCGCGGAATCGGTCTCGTTCTGCTGGGGCTCGGGAGCCGGCCCGGTCGATGTCCAGTCACCGCGATGCGTGCCGAACAACCACTCGATCAGACGAAGCGTGCGCCAGCGCCAGACGAATCGGCCGGACTCCGTGCTCGCGCCGGCCCGGATCCTCGGATCCTCCGGGGCCAGGGCGTCGGGCCGCGACCAGGAGTCGTTCGTGCCGAGCAGGACGCACACCACCCTCGGCTTCATCTGCAACTGACTCTGGAGCTTCAGGAGAACGTCTCGCGAGTTCTGGCCGGGCCATCCGCCGTTTCGCACCGCGATATCGATCGATCGGTTCCCGAGAGCCGACTGCAACTGGCCGGGATAGCTGTGCTCGGGATCGCTCGCGCCGACGCCGAAGGTGTAGCTGTCTCCGATGCACAGGACCTCCGAGCCGCTGCTGGCGGGCAGTTGACGCTTCTCGGCGTAGACGATCGATGCGCCGAAGGCGAGTACTTGAAGCGTGCCTTCGAGAGCGAGCGCCGAAAGAAGGAGTAGACCCGCGACCCCGAGGCCGCGCCTGGCTCGTCTGCCTGATACCGACGAAACGGCGACAGGGTCTGTTGACGCTTCCACGGGCTTTCTCATTTCCAGAGGTCGAAAGCGCGGCGAGATCCGCGGCAGGGGGATCAGGAGGCGCACATTGTAGTCACCCGGGGTCGATTGCATCGGTGCGCCGTTTCCGGGGCGAACTCGGCAAGTCGAATGGTCCGTCGAGCCCCTCCGCTGCGGCGGCGGAGTCGGTGGGGCGAGGGGTGAACCTCGAAGTCGGGCCACTCAACCCATGACACGGGCGCCCGGGTGCCGATTCATGGTTGCCACCTCCCTCGGACCGGCGCCAACGGGAAAGCCGTGACACCGTTCGGCATCTGGACAGGGAAGACGGGGGGCGAGTTCGGCCTCCATCCGACATCACTTCTCGAGATCGGGTCGGTGTGCGACGCTCGACCAGCCCCGGGCGCCACGCAGCGACTCAATCCTGCGCCATCACAATCCCGACCAGCCGCGTCTCGAAATCTCGGTAGGTGTGGTAGGTGCCGCGCAACCACAAGAGCGCCGTGCGCCCGCCGTCGCGCCGCGGCAGGTTCGGACGCAGGTTGTCCTCGCTGGAGTTCGCGGTGATGGCGGTGAAGCTCCAGGTGCGACCGCGGTCGTCGGTGTGGGCACGGTAGATCTCGTGGTGACGGCGACCGTCGGCGCTGCTGATCAGGGGCTCGCCGTCGCGCGGGTCGGCGTTGGTCGAGAGGTAGACGTCGTCGACGTGGTCGGGATCGATCGCACACAGGCCGCTGTAGTCGACCTCGGGCGCATACAGGCGTGAGCCGGCGTGGGCGAGGAAGGAGACCGTCCAGCGGGTGCCGTCGAATCGCGCGTAGTGGTACTCGAGGTGTTCGCCCCCGGCGTTCGCATCGCCGGCGACCGCCGCGTCGCCGCGTTGCACGGAGAACACGGCGACGGGCAGTCCCTGCGCGTCGAGTTCGAGGTCGACGGTCCAAGCGACCCGGTCCGGATCGCCATGGAACACCGGGGTGAGGTCGGTGGGGGAGATCGCGCGCTCGCCGAGGCGTGCGATGCGGTGGCCGAAGGAATCGAGCACCGCGCCGTCCTTCACCACGCCGTGCCAGATGCCGTTGTCGAAGTTGCGCGGGTGGTCCTCGGTGGTGATGAAGTGGATCGCGTCCACTCCATTGCTCGCGTAGCGGAGATAGGGACGCCCGCCGCCGCCGAGTCCGCGATCGCTCAACGGATCCCAGGTCAGCAGGCGGCTGCCGTGGCGAAAGCTTCGACCGCCGTCGTCGGAGAGCGCGTCGTTCGGATCGAAGCCGAGTCCGCGATGGAAGTCGTGGATGCGACCGCTTTCGGCACCGAGCAGGAACAGGTTGTGGTAGGTGCAGGGCGCGCCCACGTCGAGTTGCTGCTCCTCGCCCCAGTGCAGCGGATCGCCGGGAGCCGTGGAGATGCGCCAGCGCATCAGGCGATCGGCGCCGTGGCGCGAGAACGCGGCGAGGTAGCGGCCATCGGGCAGGCGCAGCAGGGCCGGTGCGTCGTGGTCGTCGTCCTCGAGCGCGCGGTGCAGGACCACGCGTTCGACGGTGTGCGCGTCGAGGTCGAGCACGCTCAGGTCGACGTCGCCCTTGCGTGCGCGGCCGTCGACGCCGTGGTCGTCGGCGATGCTGCCGGCGAGGAGCAGGTGACCGTCGATCAGCGCGCGCGGGTCCTGGAACCAGCACCACGCGGCGTTGTCGTCGAGCGTGATCCACTCGCCGGCGACGAAATCGGCGGGTCGAGGCGCGGCACAACCCGCGGCGATGCAAAGCAGCGAAGAGGCGAGGGCCCTGCGCATCGCGCGCAGGCTACGCGCCCTCAGCCCTTCTGCATCTGCCAGATCTCAGCGCCGAGGAAGTCCCAGGGCAGACGGCCCTCGTCGGTCTCCTTCGGATCGGCGGAGAACTGCACGTCGACGAAGTAGAGGATGCGCGCCGTCGCGCTACCGAGGTTGGTGCAGCCGTGCGCGACACCGGGTGGGATGCGCACCAGGCGATCCTTGCCGTCGCCGAGCACGAAGCGCATGGTCGCGCCTTCGCTGCGGCTGCCCTTGCGGCAGTCGTGGAGCACCAGCAGCAGCTTGTCGTGGGGCGGCACGTACCAGACGTCGGTCTGACGCTGGTGCATGTGGTAGGCCTTGATCGCGCCCGGAGCGACCTCGCTGTAGTTGACCTGCTTCACCTCGAAGCCGGGCAACTGCGCGTGCATTCCCGCGCTCAGGCGACCGAGTTCGGTGATCGCACCGCCGTCGTCGCCGAAGCGCTTGAGCTCGACGATCTCCACGCCGTCGATGCGCTTCGCCGGCGTGTAGTCCTGGCGGAAGAATGCGTCCTGCGCGCGTGCGTTCAGTTCCAAGGCGTAGGCTCCGGTGGACGCGCGCGCGGACCGGTCACTTGCCGGGGAAGCGCCACGAGGCGTCGATCTTGCTTTCGGCGAGCTTGACGCTGCACTTGAACACGTAGGCCCTGCCGCGGGCGTCGACGTCGGTCGGCACGCCGAACTCGAAGTCGAGCTGCTTGTCGTCGCGGGTGTCGAGCTTCACCGAGCTTTGCTCTTCGTACTTGGTCTTGAGCTCGGGGCGGCCCTTGGCGGGCCACACGGCGATGGCCTCGCCAGTCGCGTCGCGGAGGATCCACGTGTGCTGCGCGGTCGGGATCTTGGCCTTGCCGACCCGCACGAAGTCGGTCTTGCCCTCGAGGGCCTCGGCCTTGGTGATGCCGAACTTCTTCAGCGCGGCCTCCCAGTCGCCCGTGACGTCCTCGGGGTTGAAGGCATCCTTGGCCTTGGCCTTCGCGGCCTTGAGCGCCTTCTGCGCTTCGGCGATCGCCTTCGGCAGCTCGCGCGGGATGCCGGCGTCGCGCAGGCACAGGGTGTAGATGCCGGGGCCGATGTCGGGCTCCGCGAGCTTCTCGGAGGTGGCGAGGGTCGCGACCACCAGCGGCGTGTTGTCGTCGACGGTCGGAGCGAACACGCGGTCGAGGGTCGCCTGCTTGTCGTCGGAGATGTAGCTGACCGGCGCGAGCGACACGGCGTGGTAGCCCTGTGCGGTCTTGCCGTCGGCCACCAGGTCGTACTTCTCGACGCCCGTCTGGTTCTTGATGTCCGGCTTGCGGGTGCCGCCGAAGTAGGAGTAGTCGTAGTCGAGCTTCAGCCAGGAGCCGATGAAGTCGCGGCCCGGCTCGGGGCTCTTCGCCACGCGGAAGCCGACCGCCGACACGGTCTGGAAGTACTCGGTGGGGGCGCGGGTCCAGATGCGCAGGTCGATGCCGGTGGGGGTCGTGAACATGCCGCCCTTCAGCACCACCTTGTCGCCGCCCCACTTCGGTCGGTAGGACTTCGCATCCTGCAGGGTCGGCGAGTCCTTGCCCTTGAACAGCTTGTCCTTGAAGAGCTGGTCGAGGCCCGCCGAGAACTGCTTGAAGTCGAAAGGTTGGAAGCCGAGGTCGCCGGTCCACTCGTACACGCCGAGCGCCATGTCGCCGTGGCCGAACTTGCCTTCGAGGGGCGTGCCGAAGTGACCCACCGGCCACATGTGGTCGTGCTTGGTGCCTCGCGGTACGGGGATCCCCTTGGGATCGTCGCCCCACAGGTACTGGATCGGCTGGCCGCCGCTCGCCGCGTAGTCCCACTCCGCTTCGCTGGGCAGGCGCATGCCGAGCCACGCCGCGTAGGCGTTCGCATCGCGCCAATCGACGTAGACCACCGGGCAATCGTCGCCGGGGGCCTCGTTGTACTTCGGGATCGCGAAGGGCAGCTCCTTCCAGTGCTTGTTCCAGAACTCCTGGAACATCTGTTCACCCTTTGCATTGGGGAACTCGCTGCGGATCTGGTCGATGCGCGCCTCGCGATCGTCGGCGCGACCTTCGAACCACCAGTGGAAGGGGTAGCGATGGCCGGTGCGTTCGACGAAGACCTTGTACTGCGCGTTCGTCACCGGATACTTGGCCATGAAGAACGGCGTGATGTCGATCTTCTGCGTGCCGAGTTCGGAGTAGAGGCGCTGGATGTTCTTGAGCCGTGCCTCCTCGGCGATCGAGGTGCGGCTGACGACGTCGATCAAGATCTTCGGATCAGTACCGAGCGCGAAGCTGCCCGCGGGCACCGGAATCATCTCGGTCGGCAGCGCGATCGCAGCCGGCGTCGGCTTGGAGTTCGCCGGCTTCTGACCCTCGGCGGGAGCAGCCTGCGCTCGGATCTGGGCGACGCCGTGGACCGCGGTGAGGGAGGTGAACAGGACGGCGCCGAGGAGCGGCGGGACGGGTTTGCTCATGACGTCGCGACAGGGGGTGCGTGCGAGCGCACCGACTGGGGACTGCGTGCCCGGGGCCTGGGCGCGCGAGGGGCGGGGCGAAGGCGCGGATTCTCCGGTCGCGCGCCCGCTCGGCCAAGGGGGGAGTTGGCGGGACGGAGGAGGCGGTCCCGCGCCGTCTGCGTCAGAACAGCATGCCGCCGCGCGGGGCGAAGAAGCGGCGCTCCTCGCGCTCGAGGCCGTCGGCGACCATCCCCGCCAGATCGGGGTCGAAGTGCTTGCCCGCTTGCTCGCGGAAGAAACCGACGATGCGGCTGATCTCCCACGCCGGCTTGTAGGAGCGGGTCTCGGCGAGCGCGTCGTAGACCTCGGCGAGGATCAGGATGCGGCCGGGGAGAGCGACGTCCTCGCCGGCGAGGCGATTGGGATAGCCCCGCCCGTCCCAGCGCTCGTGGTGCTGGTAGACCCAGTCACGGGCGTCCTCGCAGCCTTCCAGGCCGGCGAGGATCTCGTAGCCGACGCGCGGATGCTCCTCGATGACCTTGCGCTCCGCCGAGTCGAGCGGCCCTTCCTTGCAGAGGATGCTGCGCGGCACGCCGATCTTCCCCACGTCATGGAGCACCGCGGCCAGGCGCAGCGATTCGCGGTCGGCGCGGCTCACCCCGCAGCGTTCGGCGAGTCGGTCGGCGTAGTGGACGACCCGTTCGGCATGGCCGCTGGTGGTCGGATCCTTGGCCTCGATCATGCGCGGGACGACCGCGGACAGGACGCGGTTCTGGCCCTCGAGGATGCGCGCGCGCCGCTCGATGGTGGCGTTGTGGATCGCACGCGTGCAGGCGTCGATGAGCACGTCCGGATCGACCGGCTTCACGACCAGCTCGCGGACCTGGCTGCGCAGGGCGTCGGCCGCGCCGCGGAAGCTCGGTTGGCCGGTCAGCATCACCACCGGCACCTCGGGGCGGCAGCGCCGGGCGGCGTCGGCGACGTCGTAGCCGAGCTCGTGCTCGCCGAGGTAGAGGTCGGTCAGGACCAGGTCGAAGCTGCCCTGGGAGAGGGCGGCGCAGGCGTGGCCGACGTCGGACACCTGCGTGGTCCGGGCTCCGGCGCTGGCGACGATGTCGGCCAGGGCGGCGAGCGTGGAGGGGTCGTCGTCGACGAGGAGAACGCGGCGCTCGGCGAGCGCGGGGGTGTCGAGGATCGTCACGGTCCAGCCCAGCAGTGCGCCGTGGCGGGGAGCAAGACCGCGACGGCAAGGGGGAGAGAGCGGCGCGGAGGCTAGCCTGAAGCGACGCAGCGAAAAAGACTTTCCACAGTGATTCCACGGGGTGTGGAAGGTCCGACGTCCGCGCTCTCAAGGGCGTCGCGCGGTTGGAGGACCGGGCTCGCCTGGATAGTTTTCAACGCCCTTGAGCGAGCCGCACGACGATCCGACGGTCCGGCCAGGCGTGGAGAACACGCCCGGCTCCCCCTACGCGGTGGTGGTACCGCCGGAGGCGGAGGGCGAGCGTCTCGACGTCTTCCTCGCCCGGCACACCGGTCTGGATTCGCGCACCAAGATCAAGTTGCTGGCACGGGCGGGCGGGGTGCTGCTCGACGGCCGGCCCGCCAAACCCGGGGTCGCCCTCCTCGCGGGGCAGCGCATCCTGGTCCTGCCGATGGACTTCGAAGGAGAGACGGAGGAGGAGACGCCGGACGTCGCCCAGCCCGAAGACCTCGCGATCCCGGTGCTCTACGAGGACCCCCTGCTCCTCGTGATCGACAAGCCGGCCGGCCTCGCCACGCATCGACCGGAGGGTCGGCGCGCCGGCTCCGACAACCTCGCGGATCGCATGGACCGTCGCTTCAGCGGGCTGAGTCGCGCGGGAGGTGAGGACCGGCCGGGCATCGTCCACCGCCTCGACAAGGAGACCTCGGGGGTGATCGTGCTCGCCCGCACCGACGACGCGCTGCTCGCCCTCAAGGCGCAGTTCCGCGCGCGCACCGTCGAGAAGGAGTATCAGGCGATCGTGTTCGGCGAGCCGCGCTTCGACTCCGACTGGATCGAGCGCAACATCGCTCCTCATCCCGAACGCCACGACCGCATGCAGGTGGTGAAGGAGGGCGGTCGCGAGGCGAGCACGCTCTACGAGGTCGTCGAGCGCTTCGTCGGTTTCACGCACGTGCGCTGCATGCCGAAGACCGGGCGCACGCACCAGATCCGCGTGCACATGGCGAGCATCGGGCACTCACTCGTCGGCGATCGTCACTACCGCTCGCGCAACCAGCAGCAGGCGGCGCTGCCGGAGGGGGCGCCGGATCCGCAGCGGCATTGTCTGCACGCGCTGCGACTCGCCTTCGTCCATCCTCACACGCACGAACGGATGGAGTTCCGGGCGCCGATGCCGGTGGAGATGGAGCGGCTCCTCGCGTGGCTGCGCGAGAATCGTCCGCGGGGTCGGCGATGAGGCGGCGTGCGCGTCGCCTGCGCACGATCCTGCTCGGAGTCCTGTCCGCGCTCATCGCGCTCGAACTGGTGATGCAGGTCGGGGCCTATGTCGTGTGGCGAAGCCACGGCGGATTCGCGACGCGGAGCGTGGAGGGGAGGAACCGCGTGCTCTGCGTCGGCGATTCCTTCACCTTCGGGCTCGGTGCTCCACCCGAGCGCGGCTATCCACAGCAGCTCGAGCAAGCGTTGAAGGCGGACGGTTTCGACGTCGCCGTCGTCAACGGTGGCAAGCCGGGCCAGGACTCGGCCGACGTGCTGCGCCGCCTGTCCGCGCAGATCGCCACGGTGAAGCCGACGCAGGTCCTGGTGCTGGTGGGCTACAACGATCGCTGGAGCCATCCCGCACCCCTCGCCGCGGACGCGCAGAAGGAGACGGCCGAGACCGGCTTCCCCCTGGTCTGGCGCACCAAGGCCCTGTTGTTCCGCATCACCGACTGGTTGCTCGGCAGCGACAAGGTTGCCGCTCCGGATGCGCCGGCCTTCCTCGGCATCTGGCACGCGGGGGACTTCGAGATCGAACTGCGCGCCGACGGCAGCTTGAGACTCGGCGAGCGCGTCACGCGCTGGGAGATCGACGGTGACGAACTGCTGCTCGCCTTCGAACTCGACAAGCGCTCGCGTGCGCGTTGGCGCATCGAGTCCGCGCGCCTGATCCTGCGTATGGTCGATGGTGCCGCCGACCTGGTGTTCGAACCCGGCCCTGCGGCGAAGGGGCCGGTCGAGCGCGCGCGCGCGGCATTCGAGCGAGGTGACCGTGACGGTGCGTCGGCGATCGTCGCCGAGGGACTCGCCGCGGATGCTGCGAACGTCGATCTCCTGGCCATCCGCGCGCAGCTCGCGTTCGGAGTCGGTGCCGACAACGCGGCCGACCTCGAGCGGTTGCGGGTCGCAGCGGCGGCCGGCGGCGAGCGCGAGGTCACCGCACGGGTCGAGGCGCTGCTCGGCACGGGCCATGGCGACGAAGGCGTGACGGCTGCCTGCGCCTGGCTCGGCGAGCATCCCCGCGAATCGCGGTTGTGGTGGGTGTTGGCGCGCTACGTCGCGACGGCTTCGCGTTCCGATCCGGCGATCGTCGAGGCTCTCGATTCCGCCCTCGCTTCGGTGCCGCGCGCCGACCCCTGGCGTGCTGCGCTGCTGCGTCTCCGTGCCGGCGTGTTGAGGAACGGACGGCGCGAAATGGTGACCGCGCTCGCGAATGCGATCGAGGCGGCGTTGGTCGACGGCAACAAGGCGCACGCGGTGTCGTGGTTGCAGTGCGGTGAGTTCAGCGAAGCCCAGGTCGACGCGGCCCTGCGCATGCTCGCCCTCGATCCCGCGCCGGCTGCGCGTGTCGCCGGGTGGCGCCACGACGCCGCGAAGGGACCCTCCGAGCCGAGCGCCGTCCTCGCCTATCACCTCGGGCGCATGGTCGCCGCCTGCCGCGCGGCGGGTGCCGAACCCCTTCTGTTGACCTATCCCGAGGACCTTGGCGCGCTCGGGTCCGCGGCTCCGACCGTCGCGCGCGAGCAGGGCGTCACTCTGATCGACTGTGGACCCGAGTTCGCCGCGCGGCTCGGCAAGCTGCCACGGGCGGAGCTGTTCGTCGCCGACGGGCACTGCACCGAGCGCGGCTACGGCGTGATGGCCCTGGTCGCCGCGCGCGCCCTGCGGGGCCGTCTGAAGTGACCTTCGTCGCGCGCAGTTCCACCGCACGGGACCGGCGCTACCGTTCCCGACCGTGTTGATCGATCGTTGGAACGACGACGCGGCGCGGGCCTGCGTCGACCGCTACGCGCCCGAGCACGGCGAGGACGTCGCGCTGCGCGTCTACACCTCGCGGCTGATCGGCAGCGATCCCGCCCTCGTGTTGCACGGCGGCGGCAACACCTCGGTCAAGACGCGGCGCCGCGACGCGCTGCTCGGCGAGGACTTCGACGTGCTGTGCGTGAAGGGCAGCGGTTCGGACCTCGCACGTGTCGAGCCGCGCGATCTGCCGGCGTTGCGGCTCGATCCGCTGCTGCGCCTGCGACGGGTCACGCGACTCGGCGACGAGGAGATGGTCGATCGCGTGCGCGGTGCGCTGCTGTCGAGCCGCGCCCCCAACCCCTCGGTCGAGACCTTGTTGCACGCCTTCGTGCCGCATGCCTTCGTCGACCACACGCACGCCGACGCGATCCTGGTGGTCGGCAACCAGCCCGACGGCGAGGCCCTGCTCCGCGAGGCCCTCGGCGAGTCGGTGCCGATCCTGCCCTGGATCATGCCCGGACATCCGCTCGCGCTGGCGGTGGCGGACGCCGTCGAGCGTGCACCGCGCTGCGAGGCGATCGTGCTGCGCAATCACGGCGTGTTCACCTTCGGGAGCACGGCGCGCGAGAGCTACGCACGGATGATCGAGGTCTGCGCGCGCGTCGAGCGCTTCGCGGCACAGCGGGCGCGCGGGCGCGTGGCGATGCTGGTGCCGGCCGAACCGGTGCAGCGCACCGCGATCGCCGCGGCGACCGTGTTGCGTGGTGCGCTCGCGGGTGACGGCGATCCGCCGTCGCGCGTGGTGTTCGACCTGCGCGACGCCGCCGATCTGGTCGCCTTCTCGCTGCACGCCGACGCGCCCGCACTGTGCACGACCGGGCCGTTGACTCCCGACCACGTGATCCGCACCAAGGCGCCGTACCTGTACGTGCCGCAGGCGGACGCGCTCGATCCGATCGGTGTACGTGCGCACGTCGCGGCGTTCACCGCGGCGTACCGCAGCGACTTCGAGCGTCACTCGGGTGCGCGTGCGCTGCGCATGCTCGATCCGCGGCCGGCGGTCGCGGTGGTGGGTGGTCTCGGCGTGATCGGCATCGCGCGGGATGCGCGCGCGGCTTCGATCTGCGCCGATCTCGCCGAGCGCACCCTGCGCGGCAAGGCCCTGGCGCAGGCGATCGGCCGCTATGTCGCTCTGTCCCCGGGCGAGCTTTTCGAGATGGAGTATTGGTCGCTCGAACAGGCGAAGCTCGGCGCGGCCAAGGATGCGCCGCTCGCGGGACAGGTCGCCTTCCTCACCGGCGCCGGCGGTGCGATCGGCCACGGCATCGCCGACGAGCTGTTGCTGGCGGGCGCGCACGTGTTCCTGACCGACCGCGACGAGGAGCGACTCGCCAGGGCGCGTGAGCTGTTGGTCGCGGCGCACGGCGTCGCGCGGGTCGGATCCTGCGCGATGGATGTCACCGACGAGGCGGGCGTGCGGAGCGCCTTCGACGCCTGCCGCCGTCGCTTCGGCGGTCTCGACCTGCTGGTGCCCAACGCGGGTATCGCGCACGTCAGCTCGCTCGCCGACATGGATCCCGCGGCCTTCCGCCGTGTGGTCGACGTCAACCTCACCGGGACGATGCTGTGCCTGCGTGAAGCGGCGCGATTGTTCTCGCAGCAGCAGAGCGGCGGTGCGGTGGTGCTGCAGGGCAGCAAGAACGTGACGGCGCCCGGCGCCGGCTTCGGCGCGTATTCCTCGAGCAAGGCCGGAGCCACGCAGCTCGCGCGCATCGCGGCGCTGGAACTCGCGCCGCTCGGTGTGTGCGTGAACACGGTGCACGCCGATGCGGTGTTCGGCGACGTCGTCGACAGCGGGTTGTGGGCCGAGGTCGGACCGGATCGCATGCGAGCGCGTGGTCTCGATCCCGCTGGATTGCGCGAGTACTACCGCGGGCGCAGCCTGTTGAAGCGCGAGGTGCGCGCACGCGACGTGGGTCGCGCGGTCGTCTACCTCGCCGCGCACGCCACCCGCACCACCGGTTCGATCCTGCCGGTCGACGGCGGACTTCCCGAGGCCTTCCCGCGATGAACGCCGACTCCCCGAAGTCCTTCGCGATCGACGTGCGCGGACTGCGCAAGGTCTACACCACGCGGGGTCGACCGGAGACCGTCGCCGTCGACGGCCTCGATCTCCAGGTCGCCCAGGGCGAGATCTTCGGTCTGCTCGGGCCCAACGGCGCCGGCAAGACCACGACCATCGAGATCTGCGAGGGTCTGCTGCAACCGACCGGCGGCACGGTGCGGGTGCTCGGTCGCGACTGGAGCGGCGATGCGCTCGCGCTGCGCACGCGGATCGGCGTGACCCTGCAGGAGACGCGCATGTTCGCCAAGCAGACCGTGCGTGAGCTGCTCGGCCTGTTCGCCGCGCTCTACGACGACGCGCGCGACGTCGACTCGCTGCTCGCGATGGTCGCGCTCGAGGAGAAGGCCGACGCCCGCTACCAGACGTTGTCGGGAGGGCAGAAGCAGCGCCTCGCCGTCGCCGCGGCGCTCGCCGGCAAGCCCGAACTGCTGTTCCTCGACGAGCCGACCACCGGTCTCGATCCGCAGTCGCGGCGCTCGCTGTGGGAGGTGATCCGCCGCTTCCGCGACGAGGAGCGCGGCACCGTGGTGCTCACCACGCACTACATGGACGAGGCCGAGTCGCTGTGCGATCGCATCGGCATCGTCGATCACGGCAAGCTGATCGCGCTCGGCACGCCGCGCGAACTGGTGCTGTCGCTCGGCGCCAACCACGTGGTCGAGGTCGAGGCCGAAGGGTTGAGCGCGCACGCCGGAGACGGCGAGGTCGAGGCGTTGCCCGGCGTGGTCGAGCACCAGTGCGCGGGGGATCGCCTCACCTTGACCGTGAAGCAGCCGCACATCGTGGTGCCCGCGGTGCTGCGCTTCGTCGAGCGTTGCGGACTCGAGTTGCGCGGGCTCGCCACGCGGCACACCAGCCTGGAGGACGTGTTCGTCCACCTCACCGGTCGCAACCTGCGCGACGGGGAGGGCGAGTGATGCGCATCAAGGTGCTGAAGGCGCTGACCGGAGTCGCCTGGCGCGAGTACATGCGCACCCCCGAGGCGATCTTCTGGACCTACGGCTTCCCGCTGGTGATGGCGTTGGTGCTCGGCTTTGCCTTCGGCGAGGGCAAGGTCGCGCCGGTGCCGGTCGGCGTGGTGCAAGAGACTGCCGAGTCGCCGCTGCTCACCGCCCTGCGCGAGCACGGCGAGGGTCGACTGATCGCCGAGGCGGTGTCGCCGTCGCGCGCGCGCCGTGATCTCACGCTGGGTCGCTACGACCTGCTGGTCGAGGGCGATGTCGCGCAGCCGCGCTTCGAGCTCGATCCCAAGCGTCCGGGCTCCGAACTCGCGAAGCTGCTGACGGAACGTGCGCTGGCGGGATCGATGGGCGCACCGCCGGCGGTCCACGCCTCGATCGAGACGGTCGACGAACCCGGCGACCGCTACATCGACTTCCTGATCGCGGGCCTGATCGGCTTCAACCTGCTCGGCGCCGGCCTCTACGGGCTCGGCTACAACTTCGTCCTGATGCGCGAGAAGCACCTGCTGCGCCGGCTCGCCGTCACCCCGCTCGATCGCGGCGAGTTCCTGCTCAGCTACGTGGTCAGCCGCATCGCGCTCGCGATCCTGCCGCCGCTCGTGATCGTGGCCTTCGCGTGGCTGGTGTTCGGCGTGCCGGTGCGCGGCTCCCTGGCGGTGCTGGTCGGCCTGCTCCTGCTCGGCTCCTTCACCTTCTGCGGGATCGGCCTGCTGGTCGGCAGCCGCACGCGCTCCACCGAGACCGTCTCCGGTCTGATGAACCTCGTGATGATGCCGATGTGGCTGGTCGGCGGCGTGTTCTTCAGCAGCGAGCGCTTCGGCGTGTTCCGCGAGCTGGTGCCGATGACCTGGCTCACCGACGCCCTCCGCGGCGTGATGCTCGGTTCGATGGACGCCGGCGGCATCGCGAGGTCAGCCGCGGTCCTCTTGGCCATCGGCGTGGTCTGCTTCGGCGTGGCCTCGCGGATCTTCCGCTGGACCTGATCGCGGCCTCGATGGATCCCGGGGCGGCCGGGGCTATCGTCTGCGCCCGATGATCGACGGTCTGCACCACATCGGCGTCGCGGTCGCCTCGCTCGACGAGGCGCTGCCGCGCTGGGTCGACGGCCTCGGCCTGCGCCTGCAGGGCGTCGAGGAGGTGCCGACCGAAAGGGTGCGCGTCGCGGTGCTGTGGGCCGGTTCGACGCGCATCGAGCTGCTCGAGCCCACCTCGCCGGACTCGCCGATCGCCAGGTTCATCGACAAGCGTGGCCCCGGCGTGCATCACCTCGCCTTCGCGGTCGGCGACACCGGTGCGGTGATCCGCGTGCTGACCGACCGCGGAGCTCCGCTGCTCGATGCCGCGCCGCGTCCCGGCGCGCACGGCACCAAGGTCGCCTTCGCCCATCCCAAGTACCTCGGCGGTGTACTCGCCGAGTTCGTGCAGGACCCGCAGGATCCGCACTGATCCGTTCCGCCCGCTCTCCGTCGCTCTCTCCATGAAGGATCCGATCGAAAGACTCCACGACATGCGCGCGAAGACGCTGCTCGGCGGCGGCGCGGCGCGCATCGAGGCCCAGCATCAGAAGGGCAAGCTGACCGCGCGCGAGCGCATCGACCTCCTGGTCGATCCGGGCAGCTTCAACGAGATCGACCGCTTCGTCGTGCATCGCTGTCGCGACTTCGGCATGGACTCGGAGTCGAACTCGATCCTCGGCGACGGCGTGGTGACCGGTTCCGCGAAGATCGACGGCCGGCCGATCTACCTGTTCAGCCAGGACTTCACGGTGTTCGGCGGATCCTTGTCGGAGACGCACGCCGCGAAGATCTGCAAGGTGATGGACCTCGCGCTCAAGATGGGCGTGCCGGTCATCGGCCTCAACGACTCCGGCGGTGCGCGCATCCAGGAAGGCGTGGTCTCGCTGGGCGGCTACGCCGAGATCTTCCTGCGCAACACGTTGGCGTCGGGCGTGGTGCCGCAGATCAGCGCGATCCTCGGACCCTGCGCGGGCGGCGCGGTCTACTCGCCGTCGATCACCGACTTCGTGCTGATGGTCGAGGGCACGAGCTTCATGCACATCACCGGCCCCGATGTGGTGAAGACGGTCACGCACGAGGACGTCACCTCGGAGGAGCTCGGCGGTGCGCGCGTGCACGCCGGCAAGAGCGGAGTGGCACACTTCACCGCGCCGGACGATGCCGCGTGCCTGCTCCTGGTGCGCGAGCTGCTCTCGTACCTGCCGCTCAACAACACCGAGGATCCGCCCTTCGTCGCGACCAACGACGATCCGAACCGCGCGGAGGAGAAGCTCGACAGCATCGTGCCGGCGTCGAGCGACAAGCCGTACGACATGCGCGAGGTCGTCAAGCTGATCGTCGACGACCACCGCTTCTTCGAGGTGCACGCCGCCTACGCGCGCAACATGATCGTCGGCTTCGCCCGCCTCGGCGGACGCGTGGTCGGCATCGTCGGCAACCAGCCGAGCTATCTCGCCGGCGTGCTCGACATCCACGCCAGCATCAAGGGCGCGCGCTTCATCCGCTTCTGCGACTGCTTCAACATCCCGATCGTGACCTTCGAGGACGTGCCCGGCTTCCTGCCCGGCAAGGACCAGGAGCACGGCGGCATCATCACGCACGGCGCGAAGCTGCTGTACGCGTACTGCGAGGCCACGGTGCCGAAGCTCACCGTGATCACCCGCAAGGCCTACGGCGGCGCCTACGACGTCATGTCGAGCAAGCACGTGCGCGGTGACGTGAACCTCGCCTGGCCCGGCGCCGAGATCGCGGTCATGGGTGCCGAGGGCGCGGCGAAGATCGTGTTCCGTCGCGAGATCCAGCAGGCGAAGGATCCCAAGGGTGAGGAGGCGCGGCTGGTCGCGGCCTACAAGGAGCGCTTCAACAACCCCTACCTCGCCGCGGCGCACGGCTACGTCGACGACGTGATCCTGCCGCGCGAGACCCGCGCCACGCTGATCCGTGCGCTCGAACTCACGTCGCGCAAGCGCGAGCACAACCCGCCGCGCAAGCACGGCAACATCCCGCTCTGATCCGCAGCGCCGGCCATCCACCATGACATCGACGAAGGAGCCGCTGTTCCGGCGCGTGTTGATCGCGAATCGCGGTGAGATCGCATTGCGCGTGATTCGCACCGCCAAGGAGATGGGGATCGAGACGGTCGCCGTCTACTCCGACGCCGACCGCAACGCGCTGCACGTGCGCCGCGCCGACCGCGCGGTGCGCATCGGTGGTCCGTCGCCGAAGGACAGCTACCTGCGCGGCGACGTGATCGTCGAGACCGCGCGCGGCGTGGGCGCCGACTGCATCCACCCCGGCTACGGCTTCCTGTCGGAGAACGCCGGCTTCGCCGAGGCCTGCGAGCGCGCCGGCATCGTCTTCCTCGGGCCGTCCGCCGCCGCGATCCGCGCGATGGGTGACAAGGTCGAGGCGCGCAAGGTGGCGAAGGCTGCCGACGTCCCGCTGGTGCCCGGCCTCGAAGACGACGTGCGCGAGGAATCGGTGCTCGCGGTCACCGCCGAGAAGATCGGCTATCCGGTGATGCTCAAGGCGGCCGCCGGTGGTGGCGGCAAGGGCATCCGGATCGTGCGCGACAAGGCGGGCCTGTTCGATGCGGCACGCATGGCGCGTGCCGAGGCGCTCGGTGCCTTCGGCGACGATCGCATCTACCTCGAGAAGTTCGTCACACGCCCGCGCCACGTCGAGATCCAGGTGATGGGTGATCGCCACGGCAAGGTGGTGGCCTGGGGCGAGCGTGAGTGCTCGGTGCAGCGCCGTCACCAGAAGCTGGTCGAGGAGTCGCCGAGCCCGGCGGTCGATCCCGCGATGCGCAACGCGATGTGCGAGGCGGCGTGCCGACTCGCGCGCGCGGTCGACTACGTGGGCGCAGGCACGGTCGAGTTCCTGGCGTCGCAGGGCGCCTACTACTTCCTGGAGATGAACACGCGTCTGCAGGTCGAGCACCCGGTGACCGAGATGCGCTTCGGAGTCGATCTGGTGCGCGAGCAGTTCCGCGTCGCCGCCGGTCTGCCGGCGCGCGATCCCGGCGAACCGCGCGGTCACGCCATCGAGATCCGCATCAATGCCGAGGATCCGCACAACTGGTTCCCGGCGCTGGGTTCGATCCGACGCCTGGGAACTCCGGGTGGTCCCGGCGTGCGTCTCGACGCGGCGCTCTACCGCGGTCTCGAGGTGACACCGCACTACGACAGCATGCTCGGCAAGCTGATCGTGTGGGCGGAGGATCGCGACGGCGCGATCGCGCGCGCCGTGCGCGCGCTGCGCGAGATGCGCATCGTGGGAGTCACCACCTCGATGTCGGCGGCGATCAAGGTCCTGCAGAGCGACCTGTTCCGCGGCGGCGACTACGACACCTCCATCCTCGAACACATCGATCGCAAGCCGACCGCGCACGCGATCGACCTGGCGAGCCTGGCTGCCGCGGTCGGCAAGTTGCTGGCGTCGGAGCGCATCGCGGAGCCGGCCGGCGGGCGCAACGGACCCGCATCGTGCGGCGTGTCCGAGTGGGTGCGCACCGACCGGGTCGGGCGCCTCGGTCGCTTCCGCGGCTGAACCAGGACGGAGCGGACGGATCACATGAAGTACTGGACCCGCATCGGTGAGGTCGAACGCGGCTGGCAGTTCAGCCGGACCGGCGAGCGCTTGATGGCCCAGCGCGACGACGGCGCGCACTTCGAGGTCGACCTCTCCGCCGTCGGCGATGGCGGCGCCTTCTCGTTGATCGTCGACGGCAAGAGCTACGACTGCCTGCTGGAAGCGGAGCAGGGGCGCACCGTCGTGCAGGTGATCGGCGAACGCGTGGTGGTCGAGGTGCAGGACGATCGCGAGCGCGCCGCACAGCGCGTGATCGGTCACAAGGGTGCCGGACGCCGCGCGATCGAGGCTGCCATGCCGGGCGTCGTCGTCGAGGTCCGCGCGACCGTCGGCGAGATCGTCGAGGACGGCGCGACGCTGGTCGTGCTCGAGGCGATGAAGATGCAGAACCCGATCCCCGCGGAAGGCCGCGGCAAGGTGGTGCGCGTCGCGGTGAAGAAGGGCGACGTGGTGGCGGCCGGCTCCGTGCTGGTGGAGCTCGACGACCCCGCGGCCGCGGTCTGACGATGCGCGCCGCGACCTGCCTCTGCGCCGCGTCGCTCCTCGTGGCGTGCGCCGCGCCGCCGCCACCACCCGTCCCGTTCCGCGGTCCGGTGCCGGCGCGCATCGTGGTGCTCCCGCTGCACGGCGACGGACTTCCGGACGACTGGCGCCGCGCGCTCGACGACTCGGCGCACCTCGCCGTCGCTGCGCGTGGCTATGCGGTGATCCCTGCCGCGGTCGCTGCACGTCATCCGGCGTGGTCGCCTTCGCCCGACGAGACGACGTTCCAGAGCATGCTCCGGCATTTCTCCGCCGACGCCGTGCTCGAGCGCGAGGTCGCCGTGGTCGGTGCGGCCGTCCAGTCCAACGTCAATCGCCTCGAGATCACCTGGCGCATCCGCGGCGGTTCACCGCTGGCCACGCTGTGGGAACAGCGTGCCGAGCTACGCCCCGGAGCCGTGGTCGCCGAACACCTCACCGGTCCGCTCGGCCTGCGCAGCGACGACCCGCTGATGAGCGACGAGCAGCTCCAGGGCCGTGGCTACGGCAGCAACGTCACGCGCGTGCGTGCGACGACGCCGGCGCAGATCGCGGAGGACGTGCAGCAGCGGCTGGCAGCGCGACTGCCGATGCGCACGCCCTGATCGAGGTGGCGCGGCCGGGTTTCGGGGTTGCGCCTGCTCGACCCGCACCGTTGCCCGGCCGGCCCCGTCGGCGGCTCGGCAGCCGCGGAGCGGGAGGAACTCGACACCGATGCGGCGTGTGCTCGCCGCGCCGCGCACGGATCGTCGGCTCGGGAGCCCCCTTGGTCCGAAGGTCGGGGGGCTCCCGGCGGCCAGACCGATCCGATGGTTCCCACCCTCACTGGATCCGCATCACGATCGGATTGCTGGTGTTGCCGCGCGGGAAGGGGTTGGCGAGGCCGATCAGTTGGAACGCGATGCTCACGGGCGTCGGGATGTCGCTCGGAATCGTGAACGGCACGATGCCGGTCGTCGGCCAGACGAGCGTGAAGAACGGGCCGCCGAGGTCGACGAACAGCGGGCCGAAGTTCAGCAGCGGAGCACCTGCGGGTTGCTCGAGTCCGATGGCCATCACCGAGACGAAGATCGGTGCCTCGGAGAAGGTCAGCACGGACACAGTCGAGCCCGGGCTGGTGGTCCCGGCGATGATCAAGCCGCAGTTGTCGAACTCCTGCGCGCCCATGTCCACGCGCTGGGTCCCGGTGAGGCGGCCGTCGAGGAGGCGGGGGAAGCCGAGGAGGTCGGTGCCGTTCGGCGCGTCCGTCGGATCGCCGGCATCGATGCACGGCGAACCGGTGTGGAGTCGAAGGTCGCCGGCGCCGGGGTTCTCGAACAGAGGATCGGCCGTGATGTTGCCCGCACCGCTCGGGATGCCGGAACCGCAGCTGTAGAGCACTTCATTGGCGGTGAAGCCGTTGAAGCCGACGCCACCGTTGCCGAAGGCGACGCAACTGCGGATCGCGCCGGACCAGGAGTTGATCCTGTAGTAGCCCGAGTTGTTGTTGTAGGCGCTGGTCGAACGGAGCAGCGTGGAGTTGCCGCCGCGCACGACGAAGCCGTACCGGCCGTTCGCAAAGGCGATGAGATCCGTCGCATTCTGCATCGAGCCGAGATCCAGACCGTCCCACCCGCCGAACTCGACGCGGCAGCGGCGCAGGGCCACGCTGGTCGACGCGCTGGTGATTCCGGGCCAGTAGCCGGCGCCCGCGAAGCGCACGATCGCGCGATCCATCGTCCCGGTGGCGGTGCCGGAGAAGCTCATTCCGTACCACTGGTTGGCGCCGCCCGAGGTGGCGTTGCCGTCACCGTTCGTGTCGCCACCGTAGCTGTCGTCGTAGATCGACGTGAAGATGACCGGACCGTTGGCATCGAGATGGCCGGCGACGTTGATCTGGAAGGTGCTGGTCGCCTTCAGCACGACGCCCGAGCCGAGGATCAATCCGGCGCCCTGGGGGATGCTGATGTGGTTGGCGTAGACCAGCGTCGAGTTGATCGTGTTGCGGGTTCCGATCACGGGGCTGCTCGACACCGAGGTCTGATCGACCCGGATGAAGCTGCCGCCGGGACAGTTCGATGCGGTGTTGTCGGTGAAGCCAGGAAGTGCATCGAAGGGGACTCCGGTGACGGCGGGTTGTCCCTGGACCCGGGTGATGTCGCAGCGCGTGACCGTCGGCCGAGACGCGTTGTCGCTGTTCAGGCCGCCGTAGCCGCCGTCGGACAGGGTGCAGTCCGTGAGCGTGATGTCGGCGGACGCGCAGGAGATCACCCTCCAGTATCCGGCGCCCGCGTAGCGCACGATCGCATGCGTGAGCGCGCTCGCGTCCCCGTTGGCGGTGAACGAGAGGCCGTACCACTGGTTGACGCCGGCTGAACTGGCGTTGCCATCGCCGTTGGTGTCACCGCCGGCGGCGTCGTCGTAGATGCTGGTGAGGACCACCGGGTTCGCGCCCGTGCCGTTGCAGGTCAGGGTGCCGTCGACGTTGAACTGGAGAACACCAATGGCCTTCAGAATCACCCCCTGGTTGAGCGTCAAGCCGATGCCGGTGGGGACGCTGATGTGGTTCGCGTAGACCAGCGCGGTGTTGAGGCAGTTGTTGGCATTGATCACCGTCGATGCGCCGAGCGTGGTGAGGTCGATGCGCATGAAGTTGCCACCCGAACAGTTCGACGCCGTGTTGTCGGTGAAGCCGGGGACCGCGTCGAACGGGACACCGGTGATCGCCGGTTGGCCCTGGATGTCGCTGAAGGCGCACCGCGTGACCGTCGGACGCGACGGCCCATCGCTGTTCAGACCGCCGTATCCCCCGCTGGAGATCGTGCAGTCCGAGATCGTCACATTCGCGGAGTTCAGGGCGATTGCACGCCAGTATCCGGCGCCCGTGTAGCGCACGGTCGTGTGCGCCAGCGAACTTGCTCCCGCTGTGGCGGAGAAGTTGAGGCCGTACCACTGGTTCACGCCGGGTGAGGTGGCGTTGCCGTCTCCGTTGGTGTCACCACCCGCGGCGTCGTCGTAGATGCTCGTGAGGATCACCGGGTTCGCCGTCGTTCCGTTGCTGGTCAGCGTGCCTGCGACGTTGAACTGGAGAACGCCGTTGGCCTTCAGGATCACGCCCGGGTTGAGCGTCAGCCCGATGCCGCTGGGTACGCTGATGTGGTTCGCGTAGACCAGCGCGGTGTTGAGGCAGTTGTTGGCATTGATGATCGTCGACGCACCGAGTGTGGTGACGTCGATGCGCATGAAGTTGCCGCCCGGGCAGTTCGATGCCGAGTTGCCGACGAAACCGGG
Source organism: Planctomycetota bacterium (assembly GCA_046349595.1). Classification (GTDB taxonomy): domain Bacteria; phylum Planctomycetota; class UBA1135; order UBA1135; family UBA2386; genus JACRLW01. The sequence continues at coordinate 21,797 of JAXMCA010000003.1, read as the reverse complement.
AACCGCGTCGAAGGGCACACCGGTGATCGCCGGCTGGCCCTGGATGGCGCTGAACGCGCAACGGGCCACCGTCGGGCGCGAACCTCCGTCGCTGTTCAGGCCGCCGTATCCTCCGTCGGAGATCGTGCAGTCGGTCAGCGTGACGTTGGCGGAGCTCAGCGCGACTCCCCGCCAGTACCCGGCCCCGGTGTAGCGCACGATCGTGTGCGCGAGTGAACTCGCGCCGGAGGTGCTGGAGAACGCCAGGCCGTACCACTGGTTGACGCCGGGCGAGGTCGCGTTGCCGTTGCCGTTGGTGTCACCACCGGCCGTGTCGTCGTGGATCGACGTGAAGACGACCGGGTTCGGTGCGGTGCCCTGGCAGAGCAGCGTGCCGTCGACGTTGAACTGTGTGCCGTTGAACTTGACGATCGCGCCGGCCTGCACGGTCAGTGTCTGCCCCGGTGGCACGTTCAGGTGGTTGGTGGCGTGGTAGACCACACCCGACAGCAGCGGTCCGCCGTTGCCGTCGTAGATGGCTCCCGCGATGGGAGACTGGGCACTGAGCGCAGAGAGGAGGAGGGCGGCGCTGACGCCGAATCGGAGCAGTCGCATGAGAGTCTCGGATGGGGGGGGGATCGAGATCCCATTCCCAACCCGGGAGCGGTTCTGAAACCTCGACCTCGCACCATGCGCAGGTCGCGGTGCGCACCCGCCAGCGTTCGCCTCGAAAACGCTTGCGGAGCACCGCGTAGCGAGAGGTTCGGCGTCCGCCCCGTGCACTCGCTCCGCCCGTGGCAGCGGGGCTCCGGCGTCGCCGGGACCGCGTTCAGGCCGGAGACACTGCGCTCGACTGCGTGATCGCCGCGGTGGCCGGCGCTCGCCTCACGCCCCGCTCATCCACGCCGCCTGTTTCTCCGCATCGCTGCGCATGTAGTCGCGCCGCAGGCGCACGCGGAGGAACTCGCGGTAGAGGCGGCGCACCAGATCGTGCAGCAGCAGGAAGTGCGCGATGCGTTCGCGGCTGCGCTCCTGCGGGCTCTCGGCCTCGGGGTCGTCGTCGGGGAGCTTGACCGAGCGCAGGCCCATGCTGCTCGCGTCGAGTACGAAGCTCCACTGGCGTTCGCCGAGCGCGACGACCAGCTTGGCGCGCTGGAGCCGGCGACCGGCGCGCAGCGCGGCGCGTGCCTCCGAGCTGCGCGAGGGCGTGCCCTTGCGCAGCGTGTGCTCGGTCTCGTCGTCGTCGCGCGGGGCGAAGGCGAGGAAGTCGTCGAGCGAGACGCCGACGTGCAGGTTGTCGCCGAGGTCGAAGTCACCGCCTTCGTTCTCGAGGCGGTACCACAGCCAGGTCAGGAACTCCTCGCCGAGGAAGCCGAAGCTGGTGGCCTCTGTCATGCCTGGGCGACCTCCTCGACGTCGTCGACGTCCGCGTCCTCGGGCGCGACGTCTCTCCGCGTCATCGCGACCGGCTTGCCCTCCCCCTGACGGGGCCAGCGCACCGGTGCGACCTCTTCGAGGTAGGCGAGCGCATCGCGATCGATGCCCGTCGCCTTCGCGAGTTCACGGGGGTCGGCTTCGGTCAGCATCGCGGCGAAGGTCCGGACGAACAGCTTCTGGAACTCCTCGCGGACGGACTGCGAGGTGGCGAACAGCAGCACGGTCTGGTGCTTCGGATCCCACAGCACGTCGACGAGCTGCACGCTCGGCAGGATGCGCGGGAGAAGACGCTGCTCCAGGTCGACGCGCAGCTCCTTGCGCTCGCGCGCCGACATCGGCTTGCCCCGGCTGCGCTCGGCCTCGGTGCGATGGATGGTCACCCAGATCGGCGGCAGCTTCTTCTTGTCCATGCGGACGCGAAGCCACAGCGCGCCGTCGACGTCGATGTCCTCCGCTTCGAAGCTGTCGCCGGTCGGATCACCGGGTGAGACCCAGCCGAGCGAGTGCTCCTCCGAGGCAGCCGACTCGATGCTGCGGAAGCGGTTGCCGGAGAGGGCGTCGAGGAACGCGGGCGACCCGGGCTCGGGGACCTTGCCGTCGACGAAGTACGCGGTGAACCCGCCGGAGCGTCGGAACATGGGCTGCAGAACGGGCGCAGCCGGCGCGTGCGGACGCGACCGGCTGCGGGGAGCGGAGGGCGAGGCGAGGGGGAGCGGACCGGTCGGATCTCAGCGGGCGAAGGGATTGCGCTTCATCCACTCGTCGTCGCGGAGCAGCAGCGCGCCCTTGCCTTGCATGAGCTGGCCCATCTTGTTGCGGATGGTGTTCTGGTCGTCGTCGAACATCACCAGGATGTGGCTGGCGCGGACCTGGTCCTGATCCGGGGTCTGACCCTTCTCGTAGCCGGTGGCCTTGATGATGTGGTAGCCGAAGGCGGACTGCACGACATCGGAGACCTGGCCGAGCTTGAGCGAGTAGGCGGCCTTCTCGAACATCGGGTCCATCATCCCGCGGCCGAAGGTGCCGAGGTCGCCACCCTGAGCGGCGGACGGGCACTGCGACAGCTTCTTGGCGGTCTCGGCGAAGTCGGCGCCGTCGGCGAGCATCTTGCGGATCTCGTCGATGCGCGTCTTCTTCTCCGGAGCCTTGCCCTTGAAGGCGGCGAGCGCGCCCTTCTGCATCACCAGCGCCCGCAGAGCGCGCTTGGCGACCTCGTCGTCGCTCTCCTTGGTCCCGGTCCCCTTGTAGTAGGTGACCATGTCGTCGACCTCGGCCTTGTGGATCGGCTCGCCGTCGATCACCGCGACGACATCCTCTCCGAAGGTCGCCTTCTCATCGGTGGTCATCATCCGCGCGGTCGCCGTCGGGGCGGCGGCGGGAGTCTCGACCACGGCGGGCTGCGCCTTGATCTCGACCTTCACGCTGCGCGCGTCCAGCTTGCGGTCGGCGAAGTAGGGAGTGACCGCCTTGAGGATCCCGCCCTCCCTCACCAGCCGTGCGGTGGCCTCGAGCTCCGTCTTGGTGCGCGCGAGTTCGTTCTGCAGCTCGGTGAGGGGATTGAGTACGTCCTGCGTCGACTTCCCCGCCTCCTGGCCCGCAGCCTTCTCCTCCGCGATCTTCGCGGCCTTCTGCTCCGGGGTCAGCGGCGAGCTGATCACGGTCGGCTTCTTGGGGTCCTGCTGCTTGGAGTCCTGGGTCGCAGCGGGAGCGGCGAGCAGGCTCGCGGCGAGGACGGCGCACAGCGCGGAGGCGGGTCGGAAGGTCATGGTTCTCTCGGGTGGGGAGATCGCAGGGCGGGCGATGAAACCGGTGTGGTTCCATCGGCGCAAGGCCGTGCGCGGGTGGAAGCAGACGAAGCGGATCGATCGATCCTCCCGCCGCGGCAGGGCCGATCCGCGGCTGGGGCAGCCCAGCGCCTGGGTGCGGCGGTGCCGGGACTTCCGCTCCGCCGCGTTCAGGCAACCTCGCCGGAGTTCCGATCTAGCGACGTCGGTGCCTTTGCGACGCGCGGCGCGCGGGGGCCCGGTGTTCGCCATGGCCAAGACCGAGAGCGGTCCCTCGACCCCCTTCCGCCCCGAGCCGGATCCGCCCGCGATGCAGGCTCCGGCCGGGCGGCGTCCGCGGACCATCCTGGTCCTCGGCGGCGGCGGCATGCGCGGCTTCGCCCACATCGGCGTGATCCGTGCCATCGAGCGGCTCGGGCTGACCGTCGACGAGGTGGTCGGCACCAGCATGGGGGCCGTGATGGGGGGGCTGTACGCCTCCGGCCTCGACAGCGTGGCGATCGAGGAGGTGGCCAACGAGATCTCGGTGAAGGACTACCTCAAGCTCAACCTCGTCAAGTTCCTGGTGCGCGGCTACGGCCACGCCTCGGTCTACAAGGGCAAGCACTTCCGCGAGTTCCTGCAGCGCCACCTGCCGCATCCGGCTTTCGAGGCGATGCAGCGGCCGTTCTTCTGCAACGCGCTGTCGCTGACCCGCGGGCACATGCGCTACTTCGGCATGCCCGGCGACACGCACGTGCCGGTCGCCGATGCGGTCTACGCCTCGGCCTGTCTGCCGGGCGTGTTCGAGCCGCCGCAGATCGACGGCGACTGGTTCATCGACGGCGGCATGGCCGAGTGCCTGTCCCTGAAGATCGCGCACGCCCGCAAGCCCGACGTGGTGATCGCGGTCGACCTCACCGCGATCGACCACCACACGCCGGTGCCGTTCCGCGCGACGCTGCCCCACATCCTGTTCCAGACCTACGCGATCATGGGCGCGGTGCTCAACGAGCACGCCTTGCACCGCTACGCCAACGAACGCGTGGTGCTGATCCGACCGAAGGTCCACGGCGTCGGTGTGCTCGCGCAGCCGGACACCCCGGAGGTGGTGCGACTCGGCGAGCGGGAGGCGCTCGAGGCGCTCACCACCAATCCGCTGACGCGCTACCTCTGCGACCCGCAGGTCGTCCGCGAGGTCGACCGGACCATCCGCACCCCGCGCGACTTCGTGCAACTCGACGTCGACCCGCAGAAGTGCATCCATTGCGGGGTCTGCACGGTGACCTGCGCCACCAACGGCTACGCCGACGTGCCCTTCGGCAGCGTGGTGCGCAAGCTCCACAACTACGAGTGCACGCGCGATGCCGCATGCGAGCGGAGCTGTCCGACCGACGCGATCCGCCTGGGCAACCTGTGATGGAACCGTCGATCCCGATGCCAGCTTGCGCCACGATCTCGCCAGAGCCCAAGCCATGACCAAGGTCGGATCCGGAACGGTGATCGTCGTCGGTGCGTCGTCGGGTGTCGGCGCCGCGCTCGCCATGCGTCTCGCGCACGAGGCACGCCGCGTCGTGCTGGTCGCGCGCCGCGCCGACGAACTCGGCAGGGTGGTGGAGGAGATCAACCGCAAGGTCGGCACCACGCGCGCCCATGCCTGCGTGCACGACGTCTGCGACATCGACGGCGTGGCCGGCGTGCTCGACCGCATCGAGTCCGAGCACGGCGCCGTCGACGAACTCTGCTACGCGGCGGGCGTGATGCCGGAGGTCGGGCTCGACGAGTACCCCACCGATCGCGATGCCGCGATGCTGAAGGTCAACGCGCTGGGCTGCATGGCCTGGTGCAATGCGGTGGTGCCGCGCTTCCTGCAGCGCAAGTGCGGGCGCGTGGTGGGGGTGACCAGCGTGGCGGCGGTGCGCGGGCGTCTCGATCGCCCGGGCTACAACGCCTCGAAGGCCGCACAGGACGCGTATCTCGAAGCGCTCCGCAATCGCATCTGGCGTCACGGCATCCAGGTCACCACGGTGCGCCTCGGTCCGACGCGCACGCCGATGACCGAGGGTCTCGAGTTGCCGATGCCGATCACGCCGGAGCGTGCAGCGCTCGGCATCCTGCGCGCGCGCGACGGACGCCGCGCGATCGCCTACGTGCCGTGGAAGTGGTGGCCGATCATGACCGTGATCCGCCACATCCCCTCGTTCCTGTTCCGGCGGATGAAGGTCTGATGGCGGCGACCAACTGGGTCGATGCGGACGTCCGGGGCTGGGGCACCGCGGTCGGTGGCCGGGCGCAGGTCGCGCGTCCGTCATCCGTCGAAGAGCTCGGCGAGATCCTCACTTCGGCGAAGGAAGGCCGCGGCATCGCCCTGCGCGGCAGCGGCTGCAGCTACGGCGATGCATCGACCAACACCGGCGGTCGCGTGGTCGACCTGACCGCGCTGAACCGCATCCTGGCCTTCGATCCGGCGACGGGGATCGCGCGCGTCGAACCCGGCGTGACGATCCGCGACCTGTGGCGCCACACCATCCCGCACGGCTACTGGCCCGCGGTCGTGCCCGGCACGATGAAGGTGTCGATCGGCGGTGCGGCGTCGATGAACGTCCACGGCAAGAACTGCTTCGCGGTCGGCCCCACCGGCGATCACATCCGCTCCTTCGAGCTGCTGACACCGCGCGGTGAACGCCTGAGCTGCGATCGCGAGCGCAACGCCGACGTGTTCCATGCCGCGATCTCCGGCTTCGGCATGCTCGGCTGCTTCACGGAGATCACGCTGAAGCTCAAGCGCGTGCACAGCGGACGTCTGCGCGTGTGGGGCATCCCGATGCGCAGCCTCGAGGACAGCATCGCGATCCTCGAGGACCAGCGTGGCAACGCCGACTACCTGGTCGGCTGGTCGGATCTCTGTGTGTCGGGCCGCGAACTCGGCCGCGGCGTGATGCACCGCGCCGACCAGCTCGAGGAAGGCGAGGATCCCGTCGGCGAGACGATGCTCGCCGCCGAGAAGCAGGACGTGCCGTCGACCCTGTTCGGCTTGGTGCCCAAGGGCTGGATCTGGCCGGGCATGTGGTGCGCGTTCCACTTCGGCATGGTGCCCTTCGTCAACCGCCTGAAGTACCGCGCCGGCTATCGCGAGGGACGCAACTCGCCGTACCTGCAGAGCCACGGCGCGTTCCACTTCCTGCTCGACTACGTGCCGCGCTGGCACTGGATGGTGCGCCCCGGCGGGCTGATCCAGTTCCAACCCTTCGTGTCGGTGCGCGAGGGTGCGCGCGTGCTGCGCCTGGTCACCGAGATGGCGCAGGCCGAGGGCATCCGCCCGTATCTCGGCGTGCTCAAGCGTCATCGCCCCGATCCCTTCCTGATGACCCACGGACTCGACGGCTACTCGATGGCCATGGAGTTCGGCGTGCCCACCAGCGCGCGCGGACGCGAGCGCCTCTGGAAGCTCACGCACCGCATGGCCGACGTCGTGCTGGACGCCGGCGGTCGCTTCTACTGGGCGAAGGACGGCACGCTGCTCGCCTCGTCGTTCGAGCGCGTGCACGGCACCGAGGCGGTGCGGACCTTCCGCGCCTTGAAGAACCGTCTCGATCCCGATCACGTGCTGCAGACCGATCTGTCGCGGCGGCTGATGGGTGGGTAGGCCGGGAGCCGTCGGGACTGCGTCAACGCGAGTTCGCGACGAGGCGTGCGATCCGTGCACCCACGGCCGAGGCTTCGTGCTCGTCCTCGAATCCCGCCGTCATCACCACCAGCACGAAGGGCCGTGGCCCGAAGGGATCGACGATCGCGGCGTCATGATGGATGCGCGTGATGGTGCCGGTCTTGTTCGCGACCACGGTTCCGTCCGGCAGGCCCGCAGGGATCATGTCGCGGAACTCCTGGCCGCAGAGGATCTCGAGCATCTCGCGGCAGGAAGCGGACGATGCGGCGCGGCCGTCCGCGATCGCGCAGAGCAGAGCGGCGAGATCGGCGGCGGTCGCGACGTTGTTGAGCCCGGCGCGGAAGGCGGGGCCGTCCTCGACGCCGCGCAGCACCTTCATGCCGTGGACGGCGCCGAGCGCTTCGATCGTCGCCTGGACGCGCGGCGCGCCGAGTTCGTCGATCAGCAGGTTGGTCGCCAGATTGCTGCTGCGGCGGATCATGTGCTCGCACAGCTCACGACATGCCACCGGTTCACCGAGGCGCGCGTAGAGCTCGGGATCGCTGTCGTCGGCCGGATCGAGGGCGAAGGGGGAGCCGTCGACGATGCTGCGGAAGCGGTTGCGCACCACGAGGCGGGCTTCGCCGGCGGACGATCCGGCGTCGATGCGGCGGAACAGCTCGATCATCACCGCGAGCTTCATGGTGCTCGCGGCGTGCAGGACGACCTCGGCGTCGAGGTCCGCGCCGACCGGGCCGTCGACCTCGCGGTAGGCGACGCAGACCTGGCGCGGTGCGGCGGAAGTGGCGATCGCGCGGAGCGCTGCGACGAGGGTGGGGTCGGCGTGCGGTGCCGGGGTGCCGCAGGCGGCGAGTCCCAGACAGGCGAGGGGGAGCAGGCGCATCGCCGGCGATCTTGCCCCGGCTGTGGCGCCTGCGCGCGCCCCGGCCTATCCTCCCCGCGCGTCGATCGGACGGTGACCGCCCCTGGGCGGCGAACGGGCCGAGGCCGGTTTTCCTCGGTCAGGGGGACCAGATGGTCGACAGGACATCGGAGCACGGTGTCGGATCGTTCGGGTCGGGAATGCGCGCGCAGCGCGCGACCGATCCCCCGACAAGCCGTCCGCTCCGCAGCCATTGGAAGTGACGACAGCGTGAGTTTCAGATCTCTCGGGCTCTGCGAGCCCATCCTCCGGGGAGTCGCCGCGGCGGGGTTCGAAGAACCGACCCCGATCCAGCAGCAGGCGATCCCGATCGCGCGCGACGGGCGCGACATCATCGGTCTCGGGCAGACCGGCAGCGGCAAGACCGCGGCCTACGGACTGCCGATGCTCGATCGACTGGCACGCGGCGGCGAGACCGGCCTGCGCGGCCTGATCCTCGTTCCGACCCGCGAACTCTGCGTGCAGGTCGCCGAGAACCTGCGCATCTTCGCGCAGTTCTCCGGCCTCCACGTCCGCACCGCCTTCGGCGGGATTCCGCTCGGGGTGCAGGAAGCCGCGATCAAGCGCGGCCTCGACGTCCTGGTCGCCTGCCCCGGTCGCCTGCTCGACCACATGCAGTTCAACACGGTCAACCTCGATCGCATCGAGATGCTGGTGCTCGACGAGGCCGATCGCATGCTCGACATGGGCTTCATGCCCCAGATCGGGCGCATCCTCGCCCGCATGCCGCGCAAGCGGCAGAACATGCTGTTCAGCGCGACGATGCCCTCCGACATCGAGCACCTGGTGAAGAACCACTTCGGCGTGACCGAGCGGATCCAGGTCGGCGCGCGATCGCAGGCGGCGACCACCATCACGCATCGCTTCGAGTCGGTGCCGGCGACCAGCAAGGAGAAGGAGCTGGAGCGCATCCTGCGCGACCGCGACGGCACCGTGCTGGTCTTCGTGAAGACCAAGAAGCGCTGCGAGGAGCTGGGCCGCCGGCTGCAGCGCGCCGGGCTCCCCGCGGACTCGATCCACGGCGACAAGAGCGCCGAGGCGCGCCACGTGGTGCTGCAGGGTTTCATCCGCGGCAAGGTGCGGCACCTGGTCGCGACCGACGTCGCGGCGCGCGGCATCGACGTCAGCGACATCGGGCTGGTGGTCAACTTCGACATGCCGCGCGCGGTCGAGGACTACATCCATCGCGTCGGTCGCACCGGTCGCGCCGGGACCGAGGGCGAAGCGCTGAGCCTGGTCGGCAAGATGGAGCAGGGCATCCAGCGGCAGATCCTGGAGCACCTCGCCAAGACCTCGAGCGGAAGCCGTGTGGTCGTCGACGGTCGCGAGGTGGGTTCGGCGCGGCGCAGCGAGCCGGCGCCGGCGCGCGCGGCCACAGCCGAGCGGCCGACCGCGCCACGACGCGAGGAGCGTCGCGTCGCGGCACCCGCGGTCGCCGAGGCCGCCCCCAAGGTGAAGCGCGACGTCGCGTCGCGCGGCGCGATCGAACTCCGCGTCGGAAGGGCCGTCGACAGCGACGACTCGGGCTTCGGTGCCGGTCTCGATGCGGGGGAGTCGCGGTCGGCCCCCGCGGGTCGTGCGGCGGGAGCTTCCCGGCAGTTGAATCGACGTCCGGCCAGGACCTAAGGCGGCCCCTCGAGCGCCGAACACTCCGCGGGAGGCGCACTGCCCCATGCTCAGCATCCTCGTCTTCGACCCGAAGTACTTCCTCTACGTCGGCCCCTTCCTGCTGCTCGCCCTGTGGGCGCAGTGGCGGGTGAAGGGCACCTTCGCGCGCTATGCCGAGCTCGGCCTGCGCTCGGGGGTCTCCGGCCTCGACATCGCGACCCTGATCCTGCGCAGCTCCGGTCTGCAGGGCGTCCGCATCGAACCGGTCGCGGGCATGCTCGGCGACCACTACGACCCGACGACGCGCACCGTGCGCCTGTCGGCGGAGGTCCTCAACGGGCGCAGCGCGGCGGCGGTGGCGGTGGCCGCGCACGAGTGCGGTCACGCCTTGCAGCACGCGCAGGGTTACCAGGCGATGACCTGGCGCGCCCGGCTCGTCCCGGTCGTGAACCTCGTCAACACGCTGGCCATGCCGATGTTCATGTTCGGCATGTTCCTGGTGCCCTTCCGCTTCCTGGCCGTGGTCGGCGTGGTGATGTTCGCGGTGGGCACCCTGTTCCACCTCGTCACCCTGCCGGTCGAGTACGACGCTTCCGCCCGTGCGGTGCGCATCCTCGAGCAGTCGGGAGTCGCGACCGCCGAGGAGATGGTCGGCGTGCGCAAGGTGCTGTTCGCGGCAGGTTTCACCTACCTCGCCGCAACGCTGATGTCGGCCGCCGAACTGGTCTACTGGCTGCTGCGCTCGGGCCTGCTCGACGGTCGAAGTCGCGACTGACGCGGGCTAGCATCCCCGCGATGGAACGTCGCAGAATCCTCGGCGCCTTCGTCGTGAACGGCGAACGGCGCGAGGTGGCCTACGAGCCGCACCGCACCTTGCTGGAGGTCCTCCGCGAGGATCTCGATCTGACCGGCACCAAGCACGGTTGCGAACTCGGGGAGTGCGGCGCCTGCACGGTGCGCGTCGACGGCAAGCCCGTGCTGTCCTGCCTCACCCTGGCGCAGGAGGTCGAGGGTCGGGCGATCACGACCATCGAGGGGCTGGCGACCTGCGGGCACCTGCACCCCCTGCAGGACTTCTTCGCCGAGCTCGGTGCCTCGCAGTGCGGCTACTGCTCGGCGGGTTTCATGCTCTCCGCGCAGGCGCTGCTCGAGCACAACGAGGCACCGAGCCGCGACGAGATCCGCGAGGCGCTGTCGGGCAACCTGTGCCGCTGCACCGGCTACGTGAAGATCTACGAGGCCGTCGAGCTCGCGGCGGCACGCCTGCGCGGCGAGGACTGCGAACCGAAGCGGGAGAGCATCCATGGCCACTGATCGTCCGGCCGCGGGTGCGCATCCCGAGCGCGCCGAGGGCAAACATCTGCACGGCGTGCCCGACTCCGCGCTGAAGGTGGTCGGCAAGCCGTGGCGCAAGATCGACGCGCGGGCGCGCGTGACCGGTCAGACGCGCTACGCCGACGACCTGTCGATGCCGCGCATGGCGTACTGCAAGCTGTTGCGCAGCACCAAGGCCCACGCGCGCATCATCAGCATCGACGCCAGCGAGGCGGAGGCGATGGAGGGCGTCCATGCCGTCCTGCTCGGCAAGGAGCTGCCGATCGCCTTCGGCATCCTGCCGGTGAGCCAGGACGAGCACACGCTGTGCATCGAGAAGGTGCGCTTCATCGGCGATCCGGTCGCGGCCGTCGCTGCCGTCGACGAGGACACCGCGTGGGAGGCGTGCCGTCGCATCAAGGTCGAGTACGAGCCGCTCCCGGTGGTGACCGACGTGTTCACCGCGGCGGAGCCGACCGAGCATCGCATCCACGACTACGGACGCAGCGGCAACTTCCACCGCCAGGAGAACCTCGAGTTCGGCGATCTCGCGCAGGGCTTCGAGGAGAGCGACCGCGTGCGCGAGGACTGGTTCTTCTTCGAGGGCAACACGCACCTCCCGATGGAGGAGCACGCGACGCTCGCCTTCGCCGATCCCGACGGCAAGCTGTGCGTCCAGTCGAGCACGCAGACGCCGCACTACCTGCATCGCGCGCTGTCGAAGGTGCTCGCGGCGCACGTGCCCGCGCACAAGATCCGCGTGATCGCCTGCCCCAACGGCGGCGGCTTCGGCGGAAAGTCGGATCCCTTCAGCCACGAGATCGCGGTGGCGATGCTGTCGATCAAGACCGGACGTCCGGTCAAGATCACGCTCACGCGCGAAGAGGTGTTCTACTCGCACCGCGGCCGCCATCCGGTGCTGATGCGGGCTCGCATGGGCATCTCGCGCAGCGGCCGCATCAAGGCGCTCGAGTTCGAGACGCACCTCGATGGCGGCGCCTACGGCAGCTATGGCACGGCGAGCACCTTCTACACCGGTGCGCTGCAGTGCGTGACCTATCAGGTCGAGAACTACTGGTTCCGTGGCGCGCGCTACTTCACCAACAAGGCGCCGTGCGGACCCAAGCGCGGTCACGGCACACCGCAGCCGCGCTTCGCGCTCGAGGTGCAGCTCGACAAGATGGCGGTCGAGCTCGGGCTCGATCCGGTGCGCATCCGTCGTGACAACCTCGTCGAGCCGCACTCGCTGACCGCGAACTGGATGCGCGTCGGCACCATGGCGCTCGGCACTTGCATCGACAAGGTCGTGGCGGGCTCGGCCTTCCTCGACCGCTGGCAGAAGCTGCCGTACGGCAAGGGCGTCGGCCTGGCCTGCTCGAGCTACCTGTCGGGCGCGGGCCTGCCGATCTACTGGAACGCGATGCCGCACTCGGGAGTGCAGCTCAAGCTCGACCGCAGCGGACTCGTCACCATCTTCTGCGGCAGCACCGACATCGGTCAGGGCAGCAACTCGATCCTCGCCTACGTGGTCGGAGAGGTGCTCGGACTCGATCCGCAGGACATGCGCGTCGTCACCTCCGACACCGATCTCACGCCGGTCGATCTCGGCAGCTACAGCTCGCGCGTCACGCTGATGACGGGCAACGCGGCGCTGCAGGCCGCCGAGCGCGCGCGTGACCTGATCGCGCAGCACGTCGCCGAGAAGCTCGAGATCCCGCGCACGCGCGTCGGTTTCGCCGCAGGGCGGGTGTTCGACGTCGGCGACCCCGACAAGGGCATGAGCTTCGCCGACGCGGTGCAGATCACCGAGAGCAAGAGCGGCACCATCGGCACCACCGGCTCGTACCGGCCGCCGAAGTCGCCGGCGCGCTACAAGGGCGGCGGAGTCGGTCCCAGCGCCAACTACTCGTACACCGCGGCGGTGGTGGAGGTCGACGTCGATCCCGAGACCGGCATCTACAAGGTGCCGCGCATCTGGGTCGCACACGACATCGGTCGCTCGATCAATCCCGCGCTGGTGATGGGGCAGGTCGAGGGTTCCGTCTACATGGGCCTCGGCGAGGCCACCATGGAGGAGATGGCCTACCGCGGTAATCGCTTCGGCGTGCACAAGATCCCCTCGATGCTCGACTACAAGTCGCTCACCGCGAAGGACATGCCCGAGGTGATCACCTACCTCGTCGGCGATCCCGATCCCAACGGTCCGTTCGGCGCCAAGGAAGCCGGGCAGGGACCGCTGCTGCCGATCATGCCCGCGGTCGCGAACGCGATCTTCGATGCGGTCGGCGTGCGCGTCGACGAGGTCCCGGTCACCCCCGAGAAGGTCTTCGCCGCGATGGAGCGCAAGAAGAAGGGTGAGGAGGGCCGCTTCGGTCCGGATCGCACGCCACAGGTCGACTGGCCGGAAGCGCGCCGCGTGCGCACGCCGTGGCAGGGCGGCACCGGGGTCGAGATGGAGATCGAGGACGCCGCGGCCGCGAAGGGGGACCGATGCTGAGGTTGCCGCGCTTCCAGTACCACCGTCCGGCTTCGGTCGACGAGGCCGTGCGCATCGTCACCGATCACGGCCCAGAGGCGCGCTACGTCGCCGGAGGCACCGACCTCTACCCCAACATGAAGCGGCGGGTGCAGCGCCCCGGGCACGTCGTGTCGCTGGCGCGCTGTGCGGAGCTCAGCGGGGTGCGCGGCAGCGCGCAGTCCGGTCTCACGATCGGCGCGATGAGCACGCTCACCTCGCTGCAGGAGCACGCGCTCCTGCGCGAGCATCATCCGGCCTTCGCGCACGCAGTGTCGGTGATCTCCACGCCGCTGCTGCGCAACATGGGCACGATCGGCGGCAACCTGCTGCTCGACACGCGCTGCAACTACTACGACCAGAGCCACGAGTGGCGCGAGTCGATCTCGTTCTGCATGAAGTGCGACGGCAAGACCTGCTGGGTCGCGCCGTCGAGCCCGCGATGCTGGGCCGTGCAGTCGAGCGACTCGGCGCCGCTGCTGTGTGCGATCGGCGCGGAGATCAGCCTGCGCGGTCCTGCCGGTGAGCGGCGCATCCCCTTGCGCGACCTCTACCGCGACGACGGCATCGCCTACACCACCAAGGCGCACGAGGAGCTGCTGACCGCGGTGCACCTGCCCGCGACCGGCGACTGGCGCGCTTCCTACCGCAAGCTGCGCCGCCGGGGCAGCTTCGACTTCCCGGTGCTCGGCGTGGCAGCCTGGCTGCGCTTGCAGGGCGACCGCGTCGTGGATCTCGACGTGCGCATCGGCGGCGCCGGCTCCTTCCCGATCCCGGCGGCGAAGACCGTCGAGCTGCTGCGCGGCGCAACCCTGCGCCACGGCGATCCCGACTCCGAGGAGCGCATCGCCCTGGCCGCCGCCGAGGCCTTCAAGCCGACGCGCGCGATGGACAACACCGACCACGAGGCGAGCTGGCGCAAGAAGATGGCGCCGGTCTTCGTCGCCCGGGCGATCAAGGATTGCCTGCCCGGTGCGCCGCGCGTGGTGGACGAGCACGCATGACCCGTCGCCGCCGTCGCATCCTCGTGAGGCTGCTCCTCGCGACGGCGGCCGTCCTGTTCGCACTCGTCCTCGGTGAACTCCTGTGCCGCTACGCGTGGCCGACGGCCCGCTTCGTCGAGGGGCGTGAACAGCCGGAGTGGCGCGAGCACTCGGACTTCGCGAAGACCTGGTTCGAGGCCGACGCGGAGATCGGCTACGTGCCCAAGCGTGGCAACGAGGTGTACGGACCGACGGGATGCAAGGTGAATCCCTATCCCCCCCAGAAGGCCGAGGGCGTGAGGCGCGTGCTCCTGATCGGCGATTCGGTCACCTACCGCGCGCGCATCGAGCGCGCGATCCGTGCGAAGTTCGGCGAGAGCGGCATCGAATACTGGAATGCCGGAGTCGACGGCTACAACACCGCGCAGGAACTCGCCTGGTTCCGGAGGCTGTCACCCGAGATCCGTCCCGACCACGTCGTCCTCACGCTGCACGTCAACGACTTCGAGGCCACGCCGGTGGTCTTCCACGACGAGCAGGACCGCATGGTGCTGGTGGTCCCGTCGCACGCCGGGGTGCGCATCTGGCCGTGGCTCTTCGAGGAGTCCGCGCTGTATCGGCGCCTGATCACGATCCTGCAGTCGCTCCACGGCACACACGATCTGGAGGCGGGCGCGCAGCTCGTCGAATCGTCGCTGACCGCTCTTCGCGACGAGGTCGCCGCACGCCATGCGGAGTTCACCGTGCTGATCTTCCCCGGCATGGCACCGAAGACGGAGTGGTCGGCCTACGAGAAGGACGCACTGGAGCGTGCGCGCACGATCTGCGCGAAGCTCGCCGTGCGCACCTTCGATCTCACGCCGGCCCTCGAGGAAGCACTCGGCAAGGGGTTGGCGGTGCAAGAGACGCCCGGCGACCACTGGCACCCGAACGATGCCGTCTCCGCGTGCTTCGCCGAGTTGCTGGCACGCGAAGGCTTCCGACCCTGAGTCCTGAAACGAAGCGGCCGCCGACCGGAGGTCTCCGGAGCGGCGGCCGATGCGGCGATCAGGCGCGTGTCAGTTGTTCACGCCGTCCTTGAAGCCGCGCACCGCGGGTGCGTTGTCCCAGGCGTCAGCCCAGCCATCGAGGTCGGTGTCGATGCGCAGCGGCAGGTTCATGCCGTAGGCGGCGGTGACGTTCTGGCCCGCGAAGGAGCGGATCTGCAGGCCGTCGATGTTGGTCGTGAAGCCCTGGATGCGCAGCGGCACGCGGAACAGCCACTCGGGGTTGAAGCGCTCGATCCCGGTGTCCTGGCCCGCGACCTGGAAGGCGGTCGAGATGCGGCCGTCGCCGTCCATGTCCGTCGGCAGCGACTCGATGTCGAAGAGCTGCAGCTTGGTGAGGAAGTCGATCAACTGTGCGCGGGTCTTGCTGCTGGCGCGCAGGTAGAGCGCCTTGCTCGCCGCGCCCTCGCCGTCGTGGCGCAGGATCGCGTTCTCGAGGGTGAGCGACTGGCCGTCGTGACCCCACGGGAAGCCGCTGCCGACGCCCCACAGCGGGCTGGTGCGCCAGATGCGATTGCGCGTGCCACCGAAGTCGATCTCCTCGAAGCCCGCGCCCATGTCGTGCTGCGCCAGGTCCGTGAACAGGCCGCTCACGTTGAAGGAGCCGAGGTTGCGCACATAGCGGTCGCCCTGCAGGGTGTAGAGCGGGACGAGGCGCCCAACCAGCTTGCGCGACTTGGTGTCGAAGCGCACGTCGAGGTCGATGAAGCGGCGGTCACCGGCGTAGTGCGGCCCGTTGCCGGTCGTGACCTTCGACTCGATCTTCCAGTCCGGGACGTGGCAATCCGTGCAGCGCATCGCCTGCAGGATGTCGATGCCGGCCTGGTACTCGCGGTTGGTGCCGGCGAAGGCCGGGCGCGGCGCGTTCAGCATGAACCACTCGCCGAGGTCGAGGTCGCCCTCGCTGATCTCGTTGAGGTAGCCGTCGTGATCGGGGTCGTCGCGGCTGAAACCGAGCGGATCGAGGCTGTTGCCGCGGTCGGCGGGCTTGTGCGTGACCGGGAACTGGATCGCTCCGGCGAGGGTCGGCTCGCTCACGCCGTTGCCGTCGGGGTCGTTGGTCGTCGACGGGTCGTAGCTCTCGAGTCCGCCGTGGGCCTTCCACGGATCCCAGAGGAACGCGCGGTTGGTCGGATTCAGCGCGGAGCGGCCCGGGCCCTGGCCGGCGCCCCACACGATCATCTCGAAGTTGTAGCCGACCGTCGTGTTGCCATTGACGGAGGTCGCACCGGCGACCGGGCGGCCCTGCGCATCGACGTACCACACGCGGAAGATGTTGTTGAGCTGCGCTTTGCCGGTCGCGCCGTTGGTCAGGCGCGGGTTGCCGTAGTTCACCTGACGGCCACCGGGCGCCGTCTCGACGAAGAGGCTCGTTCCCGCGGCCTGCGACTCGGCGATCGAGATCCAGCCGTCGCGGTTGGTGTCGAGACGGTTGAGCATCTTCTCGCGGGTCTGGATCGCGAGCATCTCCATGATCCCCGCCCCGTAGTAGTGCGGCGAGTTACGGCCCGTGCCGGAGTCCTTGCTGAAGTTCGGGCCACCGCCGGGATTGCCCTGCGGGAGGTTGTGGCAGCCCGAGCAGCTCACCTGGTTGTTCGCGGTGATCTTCGCCGTCGTGCCATCGGGCATCGGTCCGCCGAGGTTCGAGACCTTCGGATCGAACACGCCATCGCGCTCGCGGAACTCGCGGAAGTTCAGGTTCCGCCCGAGCTGGTAGGCGAGGAAGGGATCGCGCTCGAGGAACCACGCCGTGCCACCGCGCAGGTTGGAGTCGGTGGTGTGGATCGCGCGTACGCGCGGATTCTTGATCGAGCGACCGGAGCAGTCGCAGTCGGGTTGACCGGAACCCATCAGTTGCGCGCGCTCCGCGTACTGCGCGGAGGCGACACCGGTGAGCCCGAGGGCGAACGAGAGGCCGAGAAGCGGCACGACGGCCTTGCTGCGGGAGTGATTCATGGCGAGGACGGTCAGGCGAGTCTGACGGACTCTACATCCGGACGGAGGAACGCGTGGCCTTGGACGGTCGACGCCATGGTTGCGGTTCCGACTTCGTTTCGCCGGGCCGACCCTAGAAACCTCGCCTCGCGTGCCCACCAGCCGTTGCGGTCGAACGAACGGAAATATCGTCGTCCGTCCGATCGACGGCGCGGCGTTGACCTCGCCCGGGCCGTCTCCTTCGGGGATTCGCGCTCGCGTCCCGCGGCAGTTCCGATCGGTTGCCGCGGCTCACCGGGCAGGAACCCGGACTCAGCCGCGACCAGGCGTCGGCACGGGCGGGGTCGGCAGGTCGCCGAAGGCGTAGGTGTCCGGGCCGAGACGCTCCGAGGCGAGGGCCTCGTCCCAGGTCACCACGCGCCCGCTGTAGGTCGCCATGCGGCCGAGGATCGCGGTCAGGGTGCTCTCGGCACCGTAGCGCGCCTCGTTGTAGATCTTCCCGCTGCGAACCGCGGCGAAGAAGTCGTCGTGCTCGGTCTGGTAGGGCTCGTTGCCTTCCTTGCGCGGGAACTGCCAGGCGTTCGCGCCGCTGATCGTCCAGCCGCCGGTGCTCATGTCGGCGCGGCCCTTGGTGCCGACCACGTGTTCCGACACCTGGTTGCTGCAGCCGTCGATCTGCCGGCACTGGCTGAAGAGCAGGGATCCGTCGGCGTACTCGAAGTGCACGTCGTGGTGATCGAAGATGTGGCCGAACTTGGCGTCGGTGCGCACCTGCCGGCCGCCCATCCCCGACGCACGCACCGGGTGCCCCTGCTTCGCCCAGTTGATGACGTCGATGTTGTGGATGTGCTGCTCGACGATGTGGTCGCCGGACAGCCAGGTGAAGTAGAGCCAGTTGCGCATCTGCCACTCCATGTCCGACCAGTTCGGCTGGCGTGGCTTGTGCCAGAGGAAGCCCTGGTTCCAGTAGCAGCGCGCGGCGACCAGATCGCCGATCTCTCCGCCGTGCACGCGCTTCATCGTCTCGATGTAGCCGTACTGGTGGTGGCGCTGCAGACCTACACCGACGCACAGCTTCTTCTGGTCGGCGACGTCCGCGGCGGCGAGCACGCGACGGATGCCGAAACCGTCGACGGCGACGGGCTTCTCCATGAACACGTGCTTGCCCTTGCTGACCGCGTATTCGAAGTGCTCGGGACGGAAGTGCGGCGGCGTGGCGAAGATCACCGCATCGACGTCGCTGTCGACCACCTTGCGAAAGGCGTCGAAGCCGACGAAACGGTGGTCGGCGTCGATCGCGACCTTGTCCGACACGCCCGACTGCGGATTGGCGAGCGCCTTGAGCGCGTTGTCGAGGTTGTCGGCGAAGGCATCGCCGACCGCGACCAGCTTGATCTTGCCCTGCGTCGACAGCGCCTGGCTCACGGCACCGGTTCCACGCCCGCCGCAGCCGACCAGTCCGATGCGGATCTCGCGGTCGTCCCGCGCGTGGCCGGTGATGATCGACGGAAACGCGGCCGGCTGCAGTGCTCCTGCGGCGGCAGCGGAGGCGGAAGCGGCGAGGAATGCGCGGCGGGAGGGACGGATGGGCTCGTTCATCGCGGGGTCCGGATGGATGTGGGGCGGGCCGAATCTATCCGACCCGACCGGCACATTCCCCGCGCCAATCCCCGTCCGCTCGCTCAGCGAATCGTGAACTTCTCTTCGTCGACGCCGAGTCCGGCGTCCGCCGCCATCCACACGAAGTCGAGGTTGGTGATCGCCGGCAGGCGCGGGAGCCGCGGCACGAACAGGACCTCGTCCAGTGGGCGCGCGTGACCGGTCTCGAGATGCACGCGGCGCGCCCGACCGTGCCACAGCGTGTCCCCCGGATCGGCGAAGCGCGGGGTGGCGTCCCAGCCGCCGCGCACCTGCGGTTCCACCAGGACGTCGACGGCCGTCGTCCCCTGGTTCACGAGGTCGGCGTGGAACCAGACCAGCCGCCCGAAGGGCACGGGGAAGCTGCGCATGCGGCCGCCCTCGAGGGTCGCCACCGGCTCGACGATCGTCTCGGCGCGGTCGCCGTCGCGATCGAACAGCGTCTGCTCGATGCCCGAGGGCCAGCGCACGGCGATGCGTCGTGATCGCGACGCGTCCGCCAGTCCGAAGTGGAGGCGCGCATCGGAGGACGACTCGAACGACGAGTTGCGACTGACCTCGCGCACCGCGGTGAACGAGCCGGTGTCGAGGTCGACCCTGGCGCCGAGCGCGTCACGGTTGGACTTCCGTCCCTGCAGCGAGGCTCGCAACCAGTGGCCGGCGCGCGGCGAGTCGTTGCGCAGCAGGACCGGACGCGCGCCGATGTTGCCCTGGAGGATGTCGACGTCGCCGTCGTTGTCGAAGTCGCCGAAGGCGCAGCCGCGGCCGATGCCGTCGTCGAGCGGTTGCGTCTGGCGGGAGAAGGTCAGAGCCGGACCGTCGTTGCGGAACAGCACGTTCCGTGTGTGTTCGCCGTTGGCCATCGCGGGATCGGCCGGGATGAAGCCGTTCGACACGTACAGGTCGAGCCAGCCATCGCAGTCGAAGTCGGCGAAGCCGCAACCCCAGCTGGTGGCGAGCAGGAGCGGCGACGTTTCGATGTCCCAGGTGAGTTCGGTCCCGGTCTGCGTGGCGATGTCGGTGAAGTGGCCGCTGTCGTTCCGCAGCAGGACATTGCGACCCATGTTGGTCAGGTAGTAGTCGAGGTCGCCGTCGCGATCGATGTCGCCGATCGCGATGCCCATGCAGAACATGCCGACATCGGCTCCGACCTGCTGCGCACACTGCGTGAAACGCCACAGGCCGCCGACGGGGCCGTCGTTGCGGTAGATCTGGTTGGGCTCGACGAAGGCGCCGAAGTCGTTCTCGAGCAGGATGTCGGGATCGCCGTCGCCGTCGAAGTCGCTGAAGGTCGAGGCCAGTGCGGTGCCGGCGCCCGCTGTGATGGGCGAGGTCACGTCGGTGAAGGAGCCGTCACCGTGTCCCCGGAGCAGCACGTTCGGGGTCGGGATGTGGTGGGGGGGCACGCCGCCCGGCGTGATGTAGTTGCCGATGTAGAGGTCGAGGTTGCCGTCGCCGTCGAAGTCGCCGAAGGCCGCCGTCGTGGTGAACTCGTACTGCCCGCCCGCGAGTTGAGGCGTGGTGATGTCGGTGAAGCGGCCGCCGCCGTCGTTGCGGAACAGGGCGTTGCGACCGAAGCGGCCGAGGAACACGTCGGGGTCGCCGTCGTTGTCGATGTCGCCCACCGTGACGCACATGCACTCGTAGCGCGGATTGGTGCCCAGCGGCGAAGGAGTGACGGCGACGAACGAAGTGCCGCCGTGCTCGTTGTGGTAGAGGGTGGGGATCGCGTCACCACCGGCCAGCAGGATGTCGAGCCATCCGTCGCCGTCGAAGTCGAGGAAGGCGACGCCGGCGCCCATCATGGTGTTGTTCTCGATCTGTTCCCAGGTGATGCCGACGGCCTGCGTGACGTCGGTCATCACGAGCTGCTGTCCGAAGGTGTGGGACACGCAGCCGAGCGAAGCGCACAGCGCGACGAGAGCGCGACGGCTCACAGGATCACCTGCGCGGTCAGGGGATCGATCATCACCAGCGCGCCGCTGCGCACGGTGGAGTCGCTCATCTGCACGGTGACGACCAGTCCGGCCATCGCACCGCCATTGCCGGCGCCGCCGTCGGTGTCGACGTCGAACAGGAACGACAGGCCGGGCCCGAAGCTCTGGAAGCGGAAGTCGAGCGTGCGGTAGTCGCCGGCGGAGAGGCCGAAGTTGCTGCCGATCCATCCGCGCTGCGAGGTGCCGCCGCAGGGAGTCGCGGGAGTGATGGTGTAGTCGAGGCCCGTGGTGATGTCCGTGCTCTGGCGGTAGGTGCCGTGACACAGGGGGATGGTGCTGTTGCCGCCGTCGAAGCGGTCGCCCATGCCGGTCTGGTCGGTGTCGAAGTAGTGCGTGTTGGCAGGGACCGCAGCACGCCAGTCGAGGCGCAGTGAGACGATCGAGAGGTTGGTCGCGTTGACCACCGACCAGAACGGCTGCTGATCGTCGGCGTTCTGCGAGTCGGTGCCGAAGGCGCGCACGATCACCGGGCCGCTGTTGCCGATGTGGATGGTGCCGCGGTTGGAGACCTCCACTCCGCCGGCGTTCACGGTCGGCGACAGGACCGCCGCCTGCGCTTCGAGCTGCAGACCGACCAGGCGCGTGCCCGGCGCGATCGGCATCGTCACCGTGCCGATCGGGGGTGCGATCGCCGTCGGAAAGGCGGGCAGGTCGCTGCTGACGAGCAGGCTGCAGCCGCTCAGCCCGAACTGGTCGAGCGGCAGGTTCAACTGACTGGTGCCGAGCAGCAGCACCGCGGCGAGCGCATCGCCCGGCACGTTGGTGATGTCCACCACGAAGCTGCTGCCGACGGTCGGGATGCGCGCCAGCGGAGCGGAGATCGTCAGAGGCCCGTAGGAGGAACCCATGTCGTAGCCCGAGAGCGTCGAAAGATCGCTCGGTCCGCTGTCGATCACGCCGTTGCCCGCCGACCATCCGACCAGCACCGAGTGCGTGGTCGCCAGCGCGGGACCGTAGACCAGGGACACGGCGCCGCTCGCCTCGAGCTGGATC
>JAXMCA010000002.1:2085000-2415146 GCA_046349595.1 Planctomycetota bacterium | reverse complement strand
GCGGAACGCCGGATGCCGCCGCGTAGACGTCGAACAGACCGGGATCACCGATGCCCGCGACGAAGGTGTGGTTCATCGCGAAGGGCAGCACGATCACGCCGATGTAGGGTTGGAAGTTGTTGTCACCGGTCCACTGCGTCGTGGCGCGCACCCCGGCGACATCGGCGACGAAGACCTCGTCGCGGCTGGTGGCGTCGACGTAGAGGAGCTGCGAGCCGTCCTCGTCGAGCAGCAGCTTCGGACCGCGCTCGACCTCCGGCAGGTAGCCGGGCTCCTCGTAGCGCGCGGCAGGCACCGGGATCTGCAGGGCCGGGCCCTGTTCGCCGGCGACGTAGATCCCGAAGTCCGGGCGCACGCCGAACAGGAAGGCGGCGCTGCGGCCGTCGGCCGCAGGGGCGAAGAACGGCTTGGTGCGCGCTCCCGAACCGGCCGGCGGCGTGATCTCGACCGGCTGCGCGAGATCGGCGAGGCCGCAGACCCACACGCGGTCGTCGGCGCTCATCAACCACACCACGTTCTTGCCGACGGCGACGGCGAGCGGATCGAACTCACGCTGCACCTGCACGCTGCGCACCGCGGAGCCGGTCGACGCGAAGGTCGCGCCATCGAGGCGCAAGATCAGCGCGTTGCCCGCGGCGGTCACGACCACCGCGGCGCGGCCGTCGGGCGCGATGCCGATGCGATCCGCGAAGGGATCGTCGGTGCCCGCCGTGCCACCCCCGTTGCGCTCGGCGAGGACCTGCGGCGTGCCGTCGGCGGCCAGCCACAGGAAACCGAAGCGGGTGCCCGACGCGCGGCGGTACCGGAACAGCGATCCGCCATCGGGCAGCTCCACGCGCGCGAGACCCTGACGCACGACGCGGCGGGCCACGTCGTCGCGCAAGGTCTGCTGGGCGGTCCGGCAGGTGATCTCGATCGGCAGCAGTTCGCAGCCGGTGAGGACCGACTGCGGTGCGGCGGTCGGGTTCGATTCGGGCACGCGGAACACGTCGCGCGACAGCGGTCCGCTGCCCTCGGCCCAGACGATGTCCTGTGCGCACGCACTCGCGGAGACGAGCGCGGCGAGCAGCGGGAAGAAGAAGCGATCCATCGGTGGGTCCCTACGACGCGGTGGGGAAGACTAGCTCGCGGCCGAAGGGACGGAGCCGGGGGATGGTGACGAAGCCCGATCACGAACGCCGTGCCGTGGGGTCGGACCGCCCCCCGCATGCGGGATCCGCACAGAGTTCCGCGGAACCACGTGCGCGTCGCGCACACGACCGGGTCGCGGACGCCGCGGCACGCCTCTTGGTCACGGCGGGGCGTGACCGCGAGCGCCACGCCCCGCAAGATCCGCCGCCAAGGCGCGTCCGTGCACGGGAACCGGATCCCGCGGCACGGCCGGCGACGCTGCATGGCGACCCTCCGCGAACACCCCGACCTGGCCGCTCGCTTCGCGATCGAGAGCAGCTTCGAAGGCGGTGAGGGGCGAGCCTTCGCCGTGCGACCGAGGGATGGTGGCCCACGACTGCTCCTGAAGCTGCTCGAGCCCCACGCCGCGCTGGCCGAAGGCTCGCTGCTCGCCTCGCTCGAACACCCCGCGGTACCGCGCATTCGCGAGGTCGGACGCACCGCCGACGGCACGCCGTACGTGCTGCGCGACTTCGCGCCCGGGCGTCCGCTGTCCGAACTCGGCACGCTGCCGGTCGAAGCGGCGATCGAGCTGGCGGCCCGCCTCGGCGAGGTCCTGGCCTTCGTCCACCTGCGCGGGATCCTGCACCTCGACATCAAGCCGGCCAATGTCATCGTCGACCATCAGGCGGACGGCACACTGTCCGCGCATCTCGTCGACTTCGGTTTCGCGCAACGCGGAGCCGGGCGCGCCCAGGGCGGCACGCCCTTCTTCGCCGCGCCGGAAGTGATGCTCGGCGAAGCGGTCGACGCGCGCAGCGACCTGTTCTCGTTGGGAGCGACCATTCTCGCCACGCTGGTCGGCGATCTCCCGGCTCGCGCCGCCGGCTTCTACCTGCGGTTCCCGCGCGAGGACTTCCTGTCCGCGCTCGGTCTTTCAGGCGACGCGCTTCCTGCGCCCTTCGATCGCGTGTTGCCGCGGCTGCTCGAGCGTCGCCCGTCGCTGCGCTTCGCCGACGCGGAGGAGATGCTCGAGGCGCTGCGCGGTCGCGGTGGTCGGCCGTCGCTCGCGGCGCTCGCACTCGACGCGGTCGCGTTGCACGGCGCGGTCCTCGACCCGGCACTGCGCGAAGACGCGCCCGGCACCGACCTCGAACTGCGTGGACTCCACTCCGCGGACCGCAGTGCACTCGCGCTGCATGCCGCGTGCATGCTCGGCGACGTGCGCGCGATCGAGCACCGCGGCGACTCCACTCTGCTCGACCGCGGCGGAAGCGCACGACGCTGCCTCGCATTCCCCCCCCTGCGACAGGGGGAGCTGGCCGAGGCGCTCGCGCGCACCCTCTGGCTCGACGCCACCGCAGCCGACGCCGCAGCCGCCGCGTTGATCCGCGACGGCGCGGACTCCGCGTCCGTCTGCACGTCACGCCTGCTCGCGCTGGTCGAGCGCGGCGCGATCGTTCCCGATGGCGATCACTGGAGCTGGCCCGGCGCCGCCGCGGGACGCATCGAGACCGGATCCCTGGAGATCGCCGAGGACCACGATCAGCCGGTGACCGCGCGCATCCTGGCCCTGTGTCGCCGCGGACGTCCCGAGTCCGCGCAGGCCCTGGCCCGTGCGGCACTCGCCGCGGGACGACCGGCGGGGAACGAGGTGCGCGAGGCGCTCGCCCGTGGCCTGCTCGCCGTCGGCGAACCGATCCGCGCTCTTCCGCTCACCCACGACCTCCCCGCCTTGCGCGCGCGCGCCACGCTCGAGTCCGGCGACCTGCGCAACGCGACGCGTGCGATCGACGCGCTCGGTCCGAAGACCGACGGCGCGGAACTCGCGCTGCTGCGCGCCGGGCTGCGTCACCAGCAGGGGAGATTCGCGGAGGGTCTCGCCGCGCTGCGGGAGATCGCGACGCCGTCACCGCGGGTGCTCGTCCTGCGCGGCGCGCTGCTCGCGGCTCTGGGCCGTGACGTCGAAGCGGGAGCGGATCTCGATCGCGCCGTCGCCGAACTGGACGACAGCAGCGAACCCTTCGCCTGCGCGGCGGCGCTGGTCGCGCGCGGCGACCTGGCGCGACGTCGCGGCCAACTCGATGCAGCACGAGCCGATCAGGAGCGCGCGCTCGCGCTGTTCCGTCGCGTCGGGCACGCGCACGCATCCGCATCCGCAGCGCTGAACCTCGGCGTGATCGCCAAGGACCTCGGCGAGCGCGACACGGCACGCGAACACCTGCGGCGTGCCCGCGCGTTGTTCGCCCACGTCGGCGATCGCGCCCGCGAACTCACCGCCGAAGCCAATCTCGGCATCGTGCTCCTCGCCGACGGCGACGCGCCCTCGGCCATCCCCCGCCTCACCGCCGCCGTCGACGGGCTCCGTGCACTCGGCGCCGCGGCGACTGCGGAGCTCTGCACTGCTTTCCGCGCACAGGCTCTTGCCCGCATCGGCGATCGCACTGCCGCCGAAGCGGACCTCGCGGCGATCGCGGCGAGCACCGACCGCCGTGTGCAGGCCGAGGCCCAGACCGCGCGAACCATCCTCTCCGGAGATCCCATGTCGCATCCCGAACTCACACCTGCGGCCACCTCGCAGGAGCGCACCGAAGAAGGTGTGCCGAAGGCCGTGTTCCGCACCTTCCTCGCCGTCAACCGACGTCTCGCGTCGGAACGCGACCTCGAGCGGGCGATGGGATCGCTGCTGGAGGCGGCCGAGACGGTGACCGGCGCGCGCGCCAGCTACCTGCTCGTCGAACGCGACGGAGGGCTGAAGCTCGAGCTCGCCTCGCGCATCGGATCGCCGCACGACCGCGCCTTCAGCCGGTCGCTCGCCAACAAGGCGCTGACCGCGGGCCGCACCATGACCGCGGAGGACGCGCTCGGCGACCGCGACCTGATGAACATGCCGAGCGTGCGCGACCTGCGCATCCGCTCCGCGCTGTGCGTGCCGTTCCGCGCCGCATCGGGTGCGGCGGGTGCGCTCTACGTCGAACACGCGGGACGTGCCGGAGCCTTCGGGACCCGCGAGGCGGAGATGCTGGAGGCGCTCGCGGACCAGGCGTCGATCGCCGTCGAGCGCATGCTGCGCGAGGAACTGCTCGAGGACGAACTCGCGCACAGCAAGCGCGATCTCCAGGTCGCGCAGCGCCGTCTGGGAAGATCGCGCGGTGGACAGATCGTGGGCGAGAGCCCGGCGATCGCGGAGATGCGCCGCCACATCGAGCGCTTCGCGAAGAGCGACCTGTCGGTGCTGATCCAGGGCGAGACCGGCACGGGCAAGGAACTCGTCGCACGCGCGCTGCACGACGCCAGCACGCGGGCGGCGGGACCCTTCGTCTCGGAGAACTGCTCGGCGATCCCGCCCGAGCTGATGGAGAGCGAACTCTTCGGCCACCACAAGGGAGCTTTCACCGGCGCGGACCAGGACCGCGCGGGACTGTTCGAACTGGCGCAGGGCGGGACCCTGTTCCTCGACGAGGTCGGCGACATGCCCGCGGCGATGCAGGTGAAACTGCTGCGCGCCCTGCAGGAGCGGACCATCCGCCGCGTCGGTGGACGTGAGGCGATCCCGATCGACGTGCGCGTGGTCAGCGCGACGCACAAGGACCTGCCCGCGCTGGTCAAGAGCGGCGAGTTCCGCGAGGACCTCTACTACCGTCTCGCCGCCGGCACGATCCGGGTGCCGCCCCTTCGCGAGCGACCCGGCGACATCGATCTCCTCGCGCGCCACTTCGTCGATCGACTCAACGTGGAGCAGGGCCGCAGCCTGAAGCTCACCGACAACGGCCTCGCGCGCCTGCGCGTCGGCAATTGGCCGGGCAATGTGCGCGAGCTCGAGCACGTGATCGCCCGGGCCTTCCTTCTCAGCGAGGGCGAGACGGTCGACCTCGAAGACCTGCCGACGGCCGCTGCATCGGCGTCGGACGGGACTCCGGACGGCAGCGCGGCGCGCTGGCCCGCCATTCCCCTCAACGAGGCGATCTACCGCACCTTGCACGCGGCCCTGCGCGCGACCGGCGGGGACAAGTCGCGCGCCGCGCGCTTGCTGCAGATCTCGCGGACCGCGCTCTACGAGAAGCTCCGTCGCGAGGGGACCGACCGTCCGGAACCGGGCTCCTTCCCCGAACTCTGAATCGGGAGCGACGACCTCGACCGAGCGACGCAGCGGTTAGCATCCCGCCGCGATGCGCCTCTCGTCGTTGATCGTCCCGATCGCCGTCGTCGCGATCGCGGGCCTGGGCTGGTCCGTACTGCGCAGCCATCCCGCACCGGCGCTGCCCGCCACCGGCGACTTCTACCGCTCCGGTCTCCCTGAGATCCGCTCGCTGAACCCCTTCGTGTCGCGCGACGCGACGGCGCTGCGCTACGTGCTCGCCTTCACCCACGAGACGCTGGTCGACCGCGATCAGGACGGCAAGCTGCGCGGCCGCGCCGCGCAGTCGTGGCGCAGCGACGACGGCGGCAAGACCTGGATCTTCAGGCTGCGCGAAGGGCTGCGTTTCAGCGACGGTTCGCAGGTGACGAAGGACGACGTCGCCTTCACGCTGCGTGCCGCGCGCGACCCGCGCCTCAACCCCAAGGGCGACATGGCGGCGACACTCGCCGGTCTGCAGGTCGCCGAGGCCCGCGACGATCGCACCCTGGTGTTGGGCGGAGCGGAACCGAGTCCGAACTTCCCGCTCGCGGTCGGCTCGATGGTGCGCCTCGTGCAGGCCGCGCACTTCCTGCGTGCCATCCACGAACGCGCGCCGGACTGCGCCGATTGGGACGATCGCTTCGTGCAGGCGCTGTGCGAGGTGCGCGACGCGGGACCGGGCACCGGCCCGTACATGCTCGGCGTGCAGCCGGACGGCCGACCGGACTGGGTCGAGGGCAGCCACCTCACACTGGTCGCGAACCCGAGCGGCTGGCAGCGCAGCGCGGAGCCGTCGAGCTGGCACCTCGCCGGGATGCAGATCCGCTTCGTGTCGGCGGAAGCCGCGCGCCTGGGTGCGTTGCGAGCCGGCGAGATCGACTGGTTCAGCTCGTCGAGCGGCGACGACCTCGCCGCGCTCCTGGCCAAGGACCAAGCCCTCGCCGAGCACTACCGCGTGGTCACCTTCGACCCTCCGCACCTCGGCCATCTGCAGATCACCTGGAACTGCCGTCGACCGATGCTCGCCAAGGCGGAGGTGCGTCGCGCACTCGGCATGCTCTTCGATCGCGAGACGATCGCGCGCGAGATCATGAAGGGTCAGGCCACCCCGGCGCGCGGTTGGTTCAAGCCCGGCATGCCCGAGTATCCGGACGCCTCGGCCGAGACCGGCTTCTCCGTCGCCGCTGCCCGCGAGCTGCTGCAGAAGGCGGGCTACGGACCGGGGAAGGAGCCGCTGCGCGTCGAGATCCTGTGCGCGACCGAAGCGCCGGTGTTGCGGCGCATCGCGGAGCTCGCGATCCCGTCGTTCCGCGAGGCCGGTGCCGAGCTGGTGCCGGTCACGTTGGAATTCGCGACCGTGTACTCGCGACTCATCGCGCACGACTTCGACGGCGTGATGATCATCCAGTACCACGACCCGGTCATCGACCCGCACGACTTCTTCGCGATCGACGACAACGACATGGGCTGGCAGGACCCCGCCGCGGAGAAGCTGCTTCTCGACGCACGCGTCGATTTCGATCCGCAGTCGCGTGCGCGCAAGTACCACGAGTTCCAGCGCATCCTCGCGCGCGAGCAACCGATCACCCTGCTGGTGCACCAGCGGGTGCAGATCCTGTTGCACCGCCGCTTCCACGGAGCGGAGCCGGGCCCCTTCGGTCTGTTCCCGGAGAAGTTCTGGGTCGAGCCGGCCGACCAGTTGGTGCGCACGAAGTGATGCGCGCACGCTCCGCCTGGATCGCCATCGCCGCGTCGCTGGTACGGCTGGCGGCACAGGCACCGCCGGAGGATCCCGACGCCGCGTGGCAGAGCGCAGTGACGACGGCACTGCAGCGCGCCGTCGACGCTGCCGTCGACCCTCGGTTCTTCGGCTGCGTGCTCGTGGTGCGTGACGGCCGTGAACTCCTGCGCGAAGCGCGTGGCATCGCCTTCGAGGACGGCCGCGCCTGCACGATCGACGCGCTGTTCGACGTCGCCTCGGTGAGCAAGCAGTTCACCGCCGCCGCGATCCTCCGTCTGCGCGACCAGGGCCGGCTGACGCTGCGCGATCCGCTGCATCGCTTCTTCCGCGACGCACCGAAGGACAAGCGCGACATCCGCATCGAGCAGGTGATGGCGCACGAGGCCGGATTCCCGCTCAACCTCGAGATCGACGAATCCGCGGCCGACGACCTCGACGCGTGGCTCGAGCGATTGTGGTCCACGCCGCTGGTCGGCGAACCCGGTGCGCGCTTCGTCTACAGCAACGCTGGCTACGGCCTGCTCGCGGCGATCGTGACCGAGGTGGCGCACCGACCCTTCGAGAGCTTCGTGCAGGACGAGCTGCTGCGATCTTCGGGCATGCGTGACACCCGCTTCACCGGTTGCCCGGACGACGCTCCGCCCGATCCGCGCGACACCATGCGCATCGGCTCCTTCGCCGATCGGCGCTTCCACGACACCGCGCTGCGCTGGCCGCGGCATTGGCAGTTCCGCGGCGCGACCGGGATCGTCTCGACGGTCGACGACCTGTGGCGCTGGGATCGCGCGCTGTCGGGAGACCGCATCCTCGAGGTCGATTCACGCGATCTGATGCTGAAGCCGGCACCTCGCGACTACGGCGGTGGTCTGCAGTCGGAGACCACCGCGTGGGGCACGTCGCGCCAATCGCACAGCGGATCGGTGCACGGCTACCGCAGCTGGTTCGTGCGCTACCCGGACGACGGCGCCTTCGCCGTCGTGCTCGGCAACGAACACTTCGTCGTCGCCACGGTCGCGACCGGGATCGAGCAGGCGCTGTTCGGCGCGGGTGTGCCGCCGTCCTCGAACCTCGCGATGGCCGGCCGCTACCGCAGCGAGGTCGGCGACGAGATCGAACTGATCGCCGAGGGCAGCACGTTGCGCGCGCGCTTCTCGGGCGCGGGGCTCGGTGCGTTCACGCGGCGCGACGGCGAGACCGCCGCGGCACGCAGTGCACGCCGCGCGATCGAGGACCTGGTCCGCAAGCGCGGCCACGCGACTCGTGTGACGGACAAGGAGACTGCGACGCGCGCGGCCTCGGTCCTCGACGAGTTGCAGAGAGCCGGCGGATCCTTGCGCGATGCGTCCTTCCTGTGCTTCGGTGCCACGACCTCGGAGGCCTGGTTCCGGATCGTGGCGCGGGACGGCCCGCACACGCTGCGCGCGCGCCTCGACGAGCGTCAACGCATCGCGTCGCTGGACACCACCACCGACGAACCACCGCTGCCGGCGACCGCGCTGGTCTGGCGCCAGGGCCGGCACTTCGTCGCACGGGTCCAGGGCGGACGCGAGGACCTGGTGTTGGTCGGGGCGCAGGACGGCAAGAGCCTCGCCCTGACCGCGCAGGGACAGACGACGACGCTGGCCCTCGTGCACTGAGCGCGCGACGATCCCGGCCCATGCGTGGATCGCCGATCGTCCTCCTGTTGCTGTCCGCAGCGTGCAGTGCTCCCCCCGCCGGAACAGCGGACGGCCCAGGCAATGACCAGTCGGTGCTCCTGCACAGCGACGGCCCGCGCGGACCGGGACCGGTCGACGTGGTGGTCGAGACCGCGTCTCCCCCGCCGACCAGCCCGGCGCTCGCCCGGCTCGACGACGGCACGCCGGTGCGCATCGACGTCCTGCCGCAGACCGGCACCGCGAAGACCACGCGCATGCGCCTGCGCTTCGTCGATCCGCAGCCCTTCTCCGACGACGGTCTGCCCCACCATCTCGTGCTGCACTTCGCGGCGACACCGCCGAAGACCGACGGGTTCGCGCTCGCCGAATCCGAGGGGTGCCAGCAGCTCAGCCTGCGCGGGCGTCCGGTGTGGCGCCGTCACGATCGCTTCGACCCGAAGGACTTCGACGCGACCTTCAAGCCCTACCACGATCTGTTCGATCCGCTCGGCACCACGCAGATCACCAAGGGACTCGGCGGCACCTATCCCCACCACCGCGGGCTGTTCGTCGGCTGGAACAAGACCGAGGTCGGCGGCAAGAGCCTCGACTTCTGGCACTGCACGCAGGGTCGACACCAGGTGCGCGTGGACGGTACGACCTCGTTGTTCCCGGTGGTCGCGGACAGCACCGACATCGTCGAGTGGCGCGACACCGACGAGCATCCGGTGGTGCGCGAGACCCGCAAGCTCTCGGTGTGGGACACGGGGGACGAACAGCGCGTGATCGACGTGGAGGTCACGCTCGATGCGCTCGGCACGACCAGGATCCATCTCGACGGCGACCCGCAGCACGCCGGCTGCCAGGTGCGCCTCGCCGAGGAGGTGAGCACGCATCAGGCCGACACCCGCTACGTGCGCAGCGCGGGCGCACAGGACAAGGGCAACGACGTGTGGGCCGATTGCAGCTTCGCCTGCATCCACGCGAAGGTCGGCGACGTCGACTGCGTGGTGCTCCACGCTTCGCATCCGTCGAACAAGGGACCCTTCGTCTACTCGACGCGCTCCTACGGACGGCTGGGATCCTTCCAGGCCTTCGATCTGGTCCCCGGTTCGCCGGTGACGCTGCGCTACCGCCTGGTGATCGCGACCGAGCAGCATCCCGGCGCCTGCGCGGATCCCGCGGCCGCCAGCGCCGACTGGTCGGTCACGGTGACTGCACAGGGGGAGGCGTCGCCGTTCCGGTTCTTCAGGTTCTAGCCGAGGCTTCGGGCAGGTCGTCCTCGAGCAGGTGCGCGGGGATCGGGCGCCGTCCGGCGAAGCCGTCGTGCTCGCCGTGGTAGTGCGTGATCGAGTCCTCGTCGCTGCGCCAGCACAGGAGCACGCGGCGTCCGTCGATCTTGCTCGGGAAGTCGACGAGCCCGCTCTCGAAGCCCCAGTCCTTGTAGTGACAGCCGATCGCCTCCAGCTCGGCGATCAAGGCGGCGATCTCGCCCTGCAGTTCGTCGAGCCGTTCGACGCCGTGCGACCCCCCGATCGCGCGGAGCTCGCGCGCGCGGGACAGGATGTCGGCGACGATGCGGCGGACGAGTGGCAGCGTCCGGTTCGCCTGCACCGGGGTGAAGAGGCGGCGCATGACGGGCGGGATTCTGGCGCAGGCCCGATCCGCTGTCACTCCCCGTCGGGAGACGGTCTCAGAGCAGGAACGACACGTCGCTGCCGTCGGCGATCTCGCGGGCTTCCTCGCCGCGCCGGAACACGCGCAGCGGGCGTCCGCCGAGCACCCAGGCACGTCCGCCCTGCACGCGGATCATGCCGCCCTCGCGGAGCCCGACGACGGTCCGGAAGTTCTCCTCGTGGAACTCGCGGATGCGCTGCTCGCGGGTCTCCCCCATGTGTCGCGAGCCGAGCTCGGGATCGAGGTAGTGCGGATTGATCTGGAAGGGCACGAGCCCCATCGCGGTGAACGACGCCGGCATGACGATCGGCATGTCGTTGGTCGTCTTGATCGTCGGACAGGCGACGTTGATGCCCGCACTCGCACCGCTGTAGGCCATGCCGGCGAGCACCCGTGCACGGATCGCATCGACGAGTCCGCGACGCTGGAGCTGATCGAGCAGACGGAAGGTGTTGCCGCCGCCGACGAAGACGCCATCGGTGTCGGCGAGGAGCGCCTGCGCATCCGCTGCGGTGTGGATGGAGCTGAAGGCGTAGCCCATCGCCTCGAATGCGGTGCGCGCCTTGTGCGCGTAGCCGTCGTGGTCGGCGAGGGCGAAGGGCACGAACACCACGCGGCGCCGGCCCGATCCGATGGTCTCGACCAGCCGGTCGCGGCAATGCTCGAGGTAGCCGCCGCCGAACTGCGTCGAATTGCTGACGAGGAGGAGGTTCACGAGGCGTCACAGCCTATCAGGCCGCCGTCGTCCCGCACGTGCTGCGCACCGAGGCGGTTGGCCTCGAGCAGAGCCGATCGCTCGGAGCTGCGCTCGGGTGGGTAGTGACGCGCGAGTACGACCTCGATGTCGGCGCCGTCGCGCACGGCGACGAAGGCGTCGCGCACCGCGACGTGATCGGGATGCGTCGCCGCGTAGCGGATCAGGTGCGTGCGCGCGCGTGTGAAGCCGCGACGCGGACCGTGCAGGCGCAGCGAGTCGGCGACGTGTGCCGCGATCACCTCGCGTTGTTCGCCGATCGTCGGCGCAGACGGGGTGCGGCCGGCGAGCAGGTCGATCACCTGGCGGAAGATCCACGGATTGCCGATCGCACCGCGCGCGACGGTCACGCCGTCGACGCCGGTCGCCTCGATCATGCGCAGCACCGCCCATGGGTCGAAGAGGTCGCCGCTGCCGAGCAGGGTGCGATCACCGATCGCCGCGCGCACCCGTGCGAGGAAGCTCCAGTCGGAGGGGCCGATGTAGCGCTGGACGACCGTGCGCGGATGGACGGTCGCGGCGGCGATGCCGCGCGCGAAGGCTCCCTCGAGGATGCGGAAGAAGGCACGCTCGGAGTCGAGGGAGTCGTCGAGTCCGCGCCGCATCTTGACGGTCACGGGGCGTGAGTCGCCGACGGCGTCGAGCACGGCATCGACCACGGCGAGCGCCGTCTCCGGCGTCGAGAGCAGGAAACCGCCACGACAACGACCGAGCACCTTCGGCACCGGGCAGCCGAAGTTGAGGTCGATGACGTCGTATCCGGCCGCGACCAGATCGCGCGCCGCGAGCGCGAAGGTCTCCGGCTCGGAGCCCATCAGCTGACCGCCGATCGGGTGATCGTCCTCCTCGACGGCGAGCAGGTGGCGCACCGCGCGACCGCGGACCAGGACCTCGCGGTCGAGCACGACCTCGTGCAGCGCGTAGGGCGCGCCCTGGTGTCGCGCGGCCCGACGCATCGCCCCGTCGCTGTAGCCGCTGAGCGCCGCCTGCACGGCGGGCATCGCGAGGCTCAGTCCGCCGAGTTGCAGCGGGCGGAGCGGGGTCGGGAACTGCGGGGCTGACGCCGACATCGGGCGCGGCATGCTATGCGATCTCTTCCCACCCGCTGAAGGTTGGGGGCGCAGGGTCGGTCCTGCCGATGGAATCGCGTGAGGGATCCATGCTGATCGCGTGCAAGCACTGCCGCCGCCAGTTCGAGGTCGACCAGGGCACGATCGGATCGACCGTCCGCTGCTTCTGCGGCACGCGGATCAAGGTGGATGCACCCTGGCCGCGCGAGATCCGCATGCAGCACTGCGCCTCGTGCGGCGCGGGCCTGGAGCCGGCTGCGAAGGCCTGCGCGTTCTGCAAGTCGGCCGTCTCCCTGGCGGAGCGGGGTCTCGGCGACGTGTGCCCGTCGTGCATGTGCCGCCTGGTCCGCGACGCGAAGTTCTGCAGCTCCTGCGGCCTCGCGATCCAGCCGTCGCGCCTGCTCAAGGAGGTCAGCGAGAGGTCCTGCCCGCGCTGCAAGGTGACGATGGCCGCCTGCAGCGTCACCAACGTGAGCTTCTCCGAGTGCGAGCAGTGCGGAGGGCTGTGGCTCGACGAGCAGTCCGTGCGCCAGATGGTCACCGATCGCGAGCGCAGCGCGGCGCCGGCGATCCTCGGCGCCGTGCACGCCCACCTGCCCGAGGACGACGACACCGGCGCGCGCCACAAGGTCAGCTACGTCCCCTGCCCGGTCTGCCACGACCTGATGAACCGCCAGAACTTCGGCAGCATCTCCGGAGTGATCGTCGACTGGTGCCGCGGCCACGGCTTCTGGTTCGACGCGCACGAGTTGGAGGCGGTGTTCGAGTTCGTCAAGGGCGGCGGCATCGAACGCGCGCGCGCGCGGCAGATCGAGGAGCTGGAGCAGAAGAAGCGCGAGGTGCGTCACGCCGCCAACCTGCGCATGGATCCGCTCGCCACGCGTGCGCTGTTCGAAACTCCCACCTCGCACGGCCTCGGCCTGTTCGGCGTGCTGGCACGCTGGCTCGCCGATCGTCTGTGACGGTCACGGACGGCGGCGCTCAGCGGGCGAGCGCCAGCTCGATCCACTCGCACAGCAGGTGGACGACCAGCAGGTGACCTTCCTGGATGCGCGGAGTCGAGGTCGACGGGATCTTCACCGCGACCTCGGCGAGTTCGACGACGCGGCCGCCGCGCTGCGACGCCAAGGCGGCGCGACGGATGCCGAGGGCCTTCGCCGCCTCCATCGCCGCGACGACGTTCTTCGATCCACCCGAGGTGCTGATGCCGATCAGCAGGTCGCCCGGTCGTCCGAGCGCCCGCAACTGCCGCGCGAAGACCTGCTCGAAACCGGAGTCGTTGCCGATCGCGGTGAGCGTGGGAGTCTCCTGACCGAGTGCGATCGCGGCGATGCCGTCGCGCTGCTTGTCCTCGAACCAGCCGACGAGTTCGGCGGCGACATGCGCCGCATCGCAGGACGAACCGCCGTTGCCGCACAGCATCAGCTTGTTTCCGCCGCGGAGGCAGTCGACGGCGAGGCGGCCGAGCGCGGCGACGTCGTCCAGGCATGCGTCGAGCATGCGTTCCTTGGTCGCGATGCTGTCGCGGACCCGCGCCTGCAGGGTGATCTCGTCCATCGGCCCCCTGGATAGCCGGTATGCGCCGCCGCACAAGAG
This sequence comes from Planctomycetota bacterium, assembly GCA_046349595.1. Lineage (GTDB taxonomy): Bacteria > Planctomycetota > UBA1135 > UBA1135 > UBA2386 > JACRLW01. The sequence continues at coordinate 2,401,441 of JAXMCA010000002.1, read as the reverse complement.
CGCGACTCAGCCGGTGCCGCGCGCGGCACGCAAGGCGGCGACGACGTCGACCCGCACACCCTGCTCGCCGAGGGCATCGCCCAGGGCGGCGACGACGCGGAGCACCGCGGCGGGAACCGCCCCCTCGCCCATCAGGCCGATGCGCACCACCCGACCCTTCCACTCGCCGAGTCCCGCGCCGATCTCGATGCGGTGGACCTCGCGGAGGAAGCGTCGCAGGCGGAGGTCGTCGACGCCAAGCGGCAGCGTCAGCGGAGTCAGCATCGGTGCGCGGTGCGACGCGGCGACCGGGTTGTGCAGGCCGAGCACCTCGACGGCGGCGTGCAACCGCGCGCTCGCGTCGCGGTGCCGCTCCGCGCGGGCATCGAGACCTTCGTCGAGCACTAGGTCGAGTCCGCGCGCCAGGGCGTAGACCATCGCGATCGGCGCGGTGTGGTGGTAGGCCCGCTCGCCCTGCTCGCGCCAGTAGGCGGAGAGCAGACCGGCATCCAGATACCAACTGGCCGGCGGACGCGCGCGGCCCTCGACCTTGCGCCGAGCCGCGGCGGAGAGGCTCAACGGCGCGAGGCCCGGCGGGACCGACAGACACTTCTGCGTGCCCGACCAGATCACGTCGATCCCGTGCTCGTCCATGCGCAGCGGGAGGCCGCCGAGACTCGTGACGCAGTCGGCGAGGAGCAGCGCGCCGGCGTCGCGGGCCGCCGTCGCGATCCTCTCGAAGGGTTGGAGCACACCGGTCGACGTCTCGACGTGGACGAAGGCGCACAGACGGGTCGGTCCTCCGCAGATCGCGGCGGCCATGGCGTCCTCGTCGAGCGGCGAACCCATCGGCGCCGTCACCGTCACGACGTCACCGCCCTGGCGTCGGGCCATCTCGGCGATGCGCGCGCCGAACACGCCGTGCACGCCGACGACGATGCGGTCGCCCGGCTCGACGAGGTTCACGATCGCCGCCTCCATGCCCGCCGATCCCGTGCCCGAGATCGGAAGCGTGAACTGGTTGGCGGTCCCGAGCACCTCGCGCAGGTCGGTCTGCACCCGACCCATCAACGCCAGGAACTCGGGGTCCAGATGGCCGAGCAGGGGCGCGGACATCGCACGCGCGACCTCGGGGTGGACCGGGGACGGACCTGGGCCCAACAGCAGGATCTCGCTGGGCGCGAAGGGTGCGCGCGGGTTCATCGGCGTGCATGCTACGCACGCGCCAGAGGCACACACCATGTCCGACGCGCGTCCCGGTGCGCTTGCGCGATCGTCCGCGCTGTTCGACGAACTCCGTTCGCGGTCACGACCGATCATCGTCGCGCACCGCGGCTGGTCGTCGCGACATCCGGAGAACACCGTGCCGGCCTTCGAAGCCGCGATCGCCTGCGGCGCGGAGATGATCGAGTTCGATGTCCACGTGACACAGGACGGCGAGGTCGTCGTCATCCACGACGAGACGCTCGATCGCACGACCGACGTGAACGGGCGGCTCGGGCGCAGCGACGTCGCGGTGGCGGGCACCGACCTCGCGACGCTCCGCACCCTCGATGCGGGCTCCTGGTTCGGCCCCGGGCACGCGGGTGCGTCGATCCCCACCCTCCGCGAAGCACTGCGCAGCATGTCGGGCCGCGTGGTGCCGATGATCGAGCACAAGGGAGGTGACGTCCGGATCGTCGTCGAAGTGCTGCGCGAGGCGCGCATGCTCGACGCCGTCATCCTGCAGAGTTTCGACTGGGACAGCGTGCGCAGCGCTCGCTCCGCAGCGAAGGAACTCGCCCTCGGCGCGCTCGGCGAGGGCCCGCTCGACGCGAGCCGTTGCGCGGAGATCGACGCGCTCGACGTCGGGCTCGTGCACTGGAACCACGAGCACCTGCGATGGCACGACGTCCGGCGCTTGCGCGGGGGCGGCTACCTCACCTGCGTCTACACCGCGAACACGGACGTCGAACTGCTCGGCTGCTGCGCGGCGGGACTCGATGCCGTCACCACCAACGAACCGGATCGCCTGCTCTCGATCCGCCGCGAGCTCGCGATGCGCGGCGCATGACGTCGGAGTCTCCGACGCCGCGCACCCACGTCAGCGAACCAACATGGAGATGAACTCGCCCTTCTCGAAGGTGAAGTCGAGATAGAGGCAGCGCTGCTGCGAGTCGATCAGCAGCATCTCGAAGGAGGTCACGCCGGCTCGCCGGAGGTTGGTGAGCTCACCGGCACGGATGCCGAGGACTCCGTTCTCGATCCGCCCGATCGAGATCGGGGTTCCGTTCTCGATGCCGAACACCACCAGGACCTGAGGCCCGAGGTTGGTCGGCAGTTGCAACGCGAGGTCGACACCCCAGTCGAACTCGTAGACGGCGCGGATCTCATGGGGAACGCCGATCAGAGGCAGCGCGTTGGGCAGGATGACGATGCCACCACTCCGCCCGACGTCGGCCGACGCGACGCGGAAGAGCAGCACCGCGCAGCACAGCGCGAGGGGGATGCCGAGACGACGGAACATCAGCAGGCCTCTTTCTCGGGGAACCAGCAAGGAAAGTCGTGAGCGAAAGCGCGGTAGACGCCGGGCTGACTGCTGAGAGTCTGCACGAAGTCCTGCCGCGAGCGCAACTCGTCCGCGATCATGCGCCGCTTGTGCGGCATCTCGGCGTAGAGCCGCGACAGCCAGTTCCGGCAGTCTTCGAAGCGGCCCTGCATGCCCGAGGCGAGCGCGAGGTTGAAGTAGATCAGCCCGAACTGCGGGCGCCGGGACACCTCGCCCGAGGCAACCAACTCGAGGAACAGCGGTTCGGCTCGGTCCGGCAGTCCGGCATCGAGGTAGACGTTGCCCAGGTGCAGGCTGGCGAAGGCGCGGGCCCCGGCGTCGGAGCTGTGGTCCAGGACGGTGCGGAACACCGTCTCGGCGCGGTCCGGCGCCCCGGCCACGTGGTAGGCGTGACCCAGATAGATGCGGGCGTCGTCGAACTCGGGGCTGAGCATCAGCGCTTCCTCGAGGAGGCCGATGCCCTTCTGGAGGTTCTCGGGAGCCGAGCCGAGGAAGTCGTCGCCGAAGACCTCTTTTGCCTTCACCCACTCCGAGCCCGCGCCCGGTGAACCCGCCAGACGCTCGACCTCGTCGACGAGGTTGCGCCCGCGCCGACACATGTCGGGGATCGGGACCGGCTCCCGGGCCACCACCCGCGAGAAGTTCGGCGAGATCCCCATCAGGACGAAGCCGCGCCCGATCTCGTAGAAGATGCGCGCGAGCTGGTGCCGGTTGTCGGTGAGCTGCTTGCGCAGCGTTGCGACCTTGACGGTGCCGATCCCGGCGAACTCGACCACGGCGTCATCGCCCGAGCTGGCCGGGACCTCGACGAGGTCCTCATCGGCACCGGTCAGCATCTTGTGCAGCACGCGGTGCGAACGAGCCTGCATGCGGATGCCGTCGAGGAAGCTGCGGCACGAACCACAGGCGTCGGAATGGATCATTACCCGCCGGACGGACGCGGCATCGAGTTCGCCGTCGAGCATCGCCGACAGATCGACTTGGATCTGCGTGCAGGGATGCTCTCCCGCGTTCGACTCGTCGTGGTCGCTCATGCGGAGGTGGTCAGAGGGGAGTGAGGTGTGGTGGAGCCCGTGCGACGACCGCGCGCCGTCGGCCGCTGCCGGAATGCAAAGCGACGCTCGTTGCGTGACGCCACTTCGGACAGGGTCCTCGTCATTCCGCGCAGGATCTTCCGACGCGCGCGGAAGATGACCATCTTGAGGTTCTCGAGCCGGATCCCGAGTTCGGCGGCAGCATCGCGGTACGAGACGCCGAGGACCTCGACCATGGTGAGCGCGCGCTGCTCCTTGGCCGAGAGCTTCCCGAAGTGGATCAGGTAGAGGTTGAGGTAGATCAGGAAGGCGCGATCGACGACGACCGCAGATTCGGCATCGCTCGCCATCCGCAGCGGGGTCATCGCAGTGTCGTCGGGCAGCTGCACGGTCTCGTCGTCGAGGGTGGTCGGACGACCACGTCGCGACTCGCCCTTGAGCATCTTCAGCAGCGTGTTGCGAACGATGGTGTGGCCCCAGTTGCGGAACGAGTCGGCGCGCTCGGCGAGGAAGCGATGCGGATAGCGGAAGATGTTGAGGAACACCTCCTGCAGCACGTCGTGCGCGTCGAGTCGCGTCAGGGTACGACGCATGCGCGCGACGATGGTCGCGCGGAACGAAGGCGACACGACTTCGTACAGCAGCGCGAACACCTGCGTGTCACCGGTTGCCTTGTAGGCGTTCATCAACCCGGTGCTGATCCAGTCGGACTGCTCCTGCAACGACAGGCAGTCGAAGCGGGGCTCATCCGCGCCGCGGACGTAGGCCTCGCCTTCCGCGATCCGACGGAGGCCGTCATCCCCGGTCCGCTCCCACAGCTCGAAGAGCCGGGAGCGGAGCTCGTCGCTCATCAGTGTGAGGAAGGCATCCATGGGGGAGACGCGCGCTCGGGGCCACCCGTGCGACGCCCGCATCGTCCCATAGCCGGGGCTGCGCGGGAAGTAACCCGCGCTCGACCCGAGCCATGCGGCACGCATCCGGCGTCGGGATCGGGGCCTCGGAGGCGACACCCGAGCTTTGGAGGCTTGATCCGGACACGTCGCCCAAGAGCATGGGCCGTGACCATGAACCTCGACCCGGAGCGTGTGCGCGCCATCGCCGCGGAGGAGGGTTTCGACCTGGTCCGATTCGGCCCCACGGATCCCGCGGAGCACGGCCGGCACTTCGAAGCGTGGCTCGACGCCGGGCGTCACGGCGATATGGCCTGGATCGCGGAGTGGCGCGACCAGATCGTCGACCCGTCGACCTGGGCGCGGCAGCCGCGCAGTGCCGTCGCCCTGGCCTGGGACTATGGCCGCCCGGCGGTCGAGCTCCGGGGCGGCGGCCGGGTCGCCCGTTACGCCGCGACGCGGGACTACCACCGCTCGCTCGGCAACAAGGTCCGCCGCATCCGCCGGAGTCTGGAGCGCGAGGGGGTGCCCTTCGGCTCGATCGACATCGGGACCGACGCGATCCCGATCCTCGAGCGCGCCCTCGCCGCCCGGGCCGGGATCGGCTTCCTCGCCAAGAGCGCGGGAATCATCTCGCCGGAGCACGGCCCCTATCTGCTGCTCTCCGAACTCCTCACCCCGCTCGAGCTGCCTCTCGATCTGCCGAGCCCGGGGAGCTGCGGCACCTGCACCCGGTGCATCGACGCCTGCCCGACCGGAGCGATCGTCGCGCCCTTCCAGGTCGACGCACGCCGCTGCATCAGCCACGCGACGATCGAGAGCCGTGCCCCCATTCCGGAGGCGATGCGCGAGCCGATGGGCAGTTGGCTCTTCGGTTGCGACGTCTGCCTCGAGGTCTGCCCCTTCGCCCACTCGCGGGGTCGCGCGACCCGCCCGCACGAGGATCTGCCGCCGGAACTCGCCCTGCACCCGCTGATCGAATGCACGACCTTGATCGGCATCCTGCAGTTGGAGGAGGACGAGTTCCGCGACCACTGGACCGGCACGCCGCTGCGTCGGGCGACCCGCTCGGGTCTGCGCCGCAACGCCGCGGTGGTGCTCGGCAATCTCGGCGACCCGGACTCGCTCCCCGCGCTCACGTCGGCACTCGACGATCCGGACCCGATCGTACGCGAGCACGCAGCTTGGGCGATCGGCCGGATCGAACCGCGCAACCCCGCCCTCGACCGCGCCGCGGATCGGGAGACCGACTCGCGCGTGAAGGCGGCGATCGCACGAGCCCGCGATTCGCTCTGAGCCGGACGACCGCACCGCGGCACGTCGCATCCGCGCGACCCAGGTCCTGGCGATGCGACGCGACGATCGATCCGATGCCACGGCGCGATGCGCGGGTCGTGCGTCCGGCGCGTCGCGATTCTCGGACTGGCCCGCGCCGCTGTCGTCGCCGGTTCCAGCGCGGGACTCCGCTGCACTGTCGATGGGATCGGCGCTTGGCGACGCGCGACGCCGCCGCGCGATCGGTCTGCGTTACGGCAAGGCGCTTGCTTGTAGAGGAGCGCGACACCCATTCACCAGCCGTTCGACAGCGACGATGACGATCCGCGACTTCTACTCCGAGACCAAGTGGTGTGAGTCCTGCCGCACCTACGTCCACTACGTGATGAGCGTCAACCACTCCTTCTGCGTGAACTGCGGTGGGAAGGTCAAGCTCTTCAGCAAGGAGGACTCGCGGCAGATGGAATCCGAGATCCAACGTCGCCGCTGGAAGGCGGTCTGAGCGCGCGGAGGACCTCCGTGCCAAGAGTGGATGTGCTGCTCCGTTCGCCGCGCGCGGCGATGCTTCGATTCCTGGACTGCTTCGCGTCTGTTCTCTCGTGAATGCGGGGCCCGACACCTGTGGTGTCGGGCCCCGTGACCTTTGGGTCCGCGGCAACCCTTGGGTTGCGGCCCTGGCGGCGATGGGACGAGCCCGCCGGGGATCGATCACGCTGGCGAAGGGTCCGCGGTCTCGATCGCTTCGGACGGCGCCGAAGGTGCCGTCGAGGGCTCGCGGCCACGACCGAGTTCCACGCGCAGGACGTCGCCGTAGCGGTCGTCGCGGTCGAGGCGCCGCGCCGCGACGAATTGACGCCGCGCCGTCCGCACCTCGCCGGATGCGACCAGCACCTTGCCGAGCAGGATGCGCGCCTGCAGGTCCCACGGATCGCGACGCACCATCGGCCGGAGCGCGTCCCGCGCGGTCGTGTGATCGTCACGCAGCCACGCGACGAACGCAGACTGGAACGCGGCATCGCGCGCCTGCCGGAACTCCGGACGACTCCGCCGCCAGCGACCGATGCCGAAGCGCAGCCCCGCGAGCAGCGTCCAGACCTGCATCGCGACCAGGGCCGTGAAGTAGACCGGGCCGCGTTCGTCGAAACCGAAACGGGCGACCAGAGCGACGTCGGCGGCGAACCACGTCGCGACGATGGTCCAGATCCCGCCGTGCACCAGACCGGTGCGGAGGTGCAACCACGCGACCACCTGCGCGACGACGAAGATCGCGAGGTTCGGCAGGAAGTCGTCGGGGAACATCGGCCGGCATGATAGGGAGCGACCGCGGATCTACTACTCGTCGGATTCCGCACCACCGACGGCCCCGTGGAGCATGCGATACCGCCTCTACCTGCTGTTCACTCCCGAACTGTGCCGCTCCGAGCCGTTCACGACCCTCCGCGCGGCGCTCGAGGGTGGGGTGGACCTCGTGCAGTGGCGCGTCAAGGCGAGGGATCGCGACGGCGCGCGACGCTGCCTCTCGATCTGCGGCGAACGAAGTGTGCCCGTGATCGTGAACGACGACATCGACCTCGCCGTCGAACTGGATGCCTTCGGGGCGCACGTCGGCCAGGACGACCTGCCCGCGGCGGAAGCGCGGCGCCGTCTCCGCCCCGGTCAGGTCCTCGGCGTGTCCACGCACGACCTCGCGCAGATCGACCGCGCGGTGACCGACGGCGCGGACCACATCGGCTTCGGCCCGGTGTTCCCCACCGCGACCAAGGGCTACGCCCAGGGCCAGCCCGCCGGCGCGCTGCGTGCCGCGCTCGCACGCTCCGTGGTGCCGTTGTGGCCGATCGGGGGGATCACCCCGACCAACCTCCCGACGGTCCTCGCGGCCGGGGCGTGCCGCGTGGCAGTCAGCAGCGCGATCCTGTGCAGCTCCGATCCCGAGGGGACCGCGCGGAAACTGCGCGACGCCCTCGACCCTTGCGGGTCGTGACGCGCGTGGTCAGAGCAGCAGCATCGCGTCGCCGAAGCTGAAGAACCGGTATCCCAGGGCGATCGCCTCGCGGTACAGCCGCAGCGTGCGCTCGCGCCCGGCGAAGGCCGAGACCAGCATCAACAACGTCGATTCCGGCAGGTGGAAGTTGGTGAACAGCGCGTCGACCACGCGCAGCGGTCGTCCCGGATACAGGAACAGGTCGGTGCTGCCGGTCCCGGCACCCACCAGCCGATCGTCGCGCGCGCAGGTCTCGAGCACACGCGCCGCGGTGGTCCCCACCGCGACCACGCGCCGTCCGCGTGAACGCGCGGCGGCGACCGCGGCCACGGTCGCCTCCGGCATCTCGTAGACCTCGTGGTGCATGACGTGCTCTTCCACGCTCTCGACGCGCACCGGAGCGAAGGTGCCCTCACCGACGTGCAGGGTCACGAATGCGAGTTCGACGCCGCGCTCGCGCAAGCGTTCGAACAGCGCCTCGGTGAAATGCAGTCCTGCGGTCGGCGCCGCAACGGCCCCGGGTCGCCGCGCGAAGACCGTCTGATACCGCTCGCGATCGGAGCGCCGATCCTCGTCGTCGGAGCGACGGATGTAGGGCGGCAACGGCGCGCGACCGACATCCTCGATGGTGCGCTCCAGATCGACGCCACCGCTCGCACGCAGGCGCAGGCGGAACAGCCCACCACCGAGCACCTCGAGGGGCTCCATGCGCAACACCCCACCCTCCAGCTCGACCGCACGGCCCGCAGTGATCTTGCGCGCCGGCTTGACGAACGCGCGGCACAGCTCGCCCTCGCGCTCGAGCACCAGCACCTCGACACGACCGCCGCTGTGCAGACGCCCGACGAAGCGATGCGGCACGACCCGCGTGTCGTTGAGGACCAGCAGATCCCCCGGCTCGAGCTGCTCGGCGAGGCCGCACACCTGCAGGTGGCGGGACTCGTCGAGCGCTCGATCGTGCACGAACAGGCGCGCAGCGTCGCGCGGCTCGACCGGAACCAGCGCGATGCGCTCCGGAGGCAGCTCGTAGTGGAAGTCGGCGACGCGCAAGGGGGGCGACGTTATACCGGCCACGACCATGAGCAGGACCAGAACGCTGCGGCCGTTCCTCGCGGTCGTCGTCTCCTGCATCGCGACGGCGTGCGGTGGCGGCGGAGGCGGCGGCGGAGGCGGATCGGGACTGGCCCTGCAGCCGTCGGTGCCGACCGCGGAACTGGTCTGCGCACGCGCGCGACCCGGCGCCGAGCACTCCGACAGCCAGATCCGCGGTCTGCGCGGCGACGGTCTCGCCGAGCGGCGGCTGTTCGACCAGAACGGCTTCGAACGCCGCAGCAGGATCGCACCCGACGGCAATCACGTGGTCTTCGCGAGGCGACGCCGCAACAACGACCCGACCAGCCAGGAGCTGTTCGTCACCACGATCGACGGCGCCGCGCCGGAGGTGCGCCTCACCAACGACGCCGCGGTCGACGACGCCCCCTGCTGGTCCCCCGACGGCCTGCGCATCGTGTTCCAGAGCGATCGCCTCGGCAGCGGGGCGCGTCTGTTCCGCTGCGACGCCGACGGCAGCAACCAAACGCTCCTGCTCGACGACGGCGCCGAACTCGGCGATCCCGACTGGAACGCAGCCAGCGGGCGCATCGCCTTCACCCGGACCGTGGCCGGTGCGGCGACCGAGATCTGGACCATGCGACCGGACGGCACCGACACCGCACGAGTCACCGACGGCGGACCTGGCGGCGTCGACCGTCAACCGTCGTGGTCACCCGACGGCCGCACCCTCCTGATGGTGCGCACGCTCGATCCTGCGCGCGCGGTGCTCGCGTCGGTCGACGTCGCCACCGGTGTCGTCACGCCGTTGACCTTGCCCTTCGTGGACTTCGCCCTGCCGCGCTTCTCCCCGCGCGGCGACCGCGTCTACTTCGCGGCGGCCGATCCGACGCTCGGCATCGCAACCCTCCGCCTGGCGACGATGAGGAGCGACGGCAGCGACGCCCTTCTGCTCGCTCCGGACGACCGCTACGACATCGCGGGCATCGACTGCATGCCGGGCCTTGCCCCGATCGGCAACGAGACGCTCACCTGGACCGCCGTCACCCCGTCGCGCGCCCTGGTCTCGAACCTGTTCGGCACGCGGACCGCGGGCCGCTTCGACGACGTGCTGGAGAGCGACGGCACCGCATTGGTCATCACCACGGCGAAGCAGGGCACGCTCCAGATCGGCGGCGCCGAGTTCACCGTTCCTCTCGGCGTGGATCCGGTCGACGTGCGGGCCGTCGAGGTCACCGTCGTCGCCGGAGTCGGCTCCGTCGACGCGGCGACGAAGCTGCGCGTCACCATCGCCGACTACGTGGCGCAACGACACGCGACGATGGTGCTGCTCACGCCGACGGGCACGGCCACCACCACGCGGCGCTTCACGATCGGCGGCCTGCGCTGCGTCGATCGGCACGGTGATGTGCGCGTGTCGGTGGTGATGGAGAAGGCGGTCGACACGCCCGGCGACCTGTCGATCGACTACGTCGGGGTCCGCGTGCGTCACGTCGAGCGACCATGAACCTGCGCGGCCACTTCCGATGGATCGGCCCGGTCCTGGCCGTCGCGACCGGCTTTCTCTGCGACGGTGCGGACATGCCGCGCAGCGCCACGTTCACCGCCGCGATCACGGTGCTCTGCGCGATGTGGTGGATCACCGAGGCGCTGCCGATCCCGGTCACCTCGCTCGTCCCGCTCGCAGCGTTCCCCCTGCTGGGCGTGACCAGCGGCAAGCAGGTCGCGGTCGCCTACGGGCACCCGATGATCCTGCTGCTGCTCGGCGGCTTCATCCTCTCGAAGGCCGTCGAGAGCAGCGGCGCGCACGAGCGGCTCGCCATCGGGATGGTGCGGTTGTTCGGTCGCTTCGGCCGTCGCGGCCTCGTGCTCGGGTTCATGAGTGCGACGGCGATGTGCTCGATGTGGATCAGCAACAGCGCGACGGCACTGATGATGCTCCCGGTCGCCGCGGCGGTGCTCGCCCACGAGCAGAAGGGCGACCTCGCCGCACCCCTGATGCTCGGCATCGCCTACGCGGCGAGCATCGGGGGCCTGGGCACACCGGTCGGCACACCGCCGAACATCCTGTGCATCTCGAACTTCGAGAAGGCCACCGGCCAGCACATCGACTTCGCCGAGTGGATGAGCATCGGTGTCCCCGTCGTGATCGGGATGATCCCGATCGCGTGGTGGATCCTGATGCGGAAGGTCGAGCGCGGCGTGGCGCACCCACCACCGCCGGTCGGGACATGGCGTCGCGCGGAGATCCGCGTGCTGATCGTCTTCGGACTGACCGCGATCGCCTGGATCTTCCGCAGCGTCCCCTCCGGGGGTTGGGTCGAGTGGCTCGGCATCCCGGGCGCGGGAGAGGAGACCGTCGCCCTGACCGCGGTGATCGCCTGCTTCCTGATCCCGACCGGGGACGGCGACGGCCGGCACCTGCTCGAGTGGGACGTCGCCAACGAGATCCCCTGGGGGATCCTGCTCCTGTTCGCGGGCGGCATCGCGATCGCCGACGCCTTCGAGACCTCGGGGCTGTCGCGCGTGATCGGCGACCATCTCGTCGGGGTGGTCGGCATGGGCCAGGTCGCAGTGGTCGCGCTGCTGTGCCTCGTCGTGACCTTCCTCACCGAGGTGACGAGCAACACGGCGACCACCGCGCTGCTGATGCCGATCCTCGCCAGCGCGGCGCTGCGCGCGCAGGTCGATCCGCGCCTGTTGATGGTCCCGGCCGCGCTGAGCGCGAGCTGCGCCTTCATGCTGCCGGTCGCGACGGCGCCCAACGCGATCGTGTTCGGTACCGGACGGGTGACCATCCCGCAGATGGCGCGTGCGGGATTCCGGCTCAACCTGGCCGGCGTGCTGGTGGTCGGCGGCGTGGTCCTGCTCCGCCTCGGCTGACCGCTCTGCCACGCTGACAGGAAGTCGCCCGGTCCTGTCAACCCGACAGGACCACGGGGCCGGCCGGTGTCGCTCGACGTCTGCAAGCACATGTCAGGTCGCGACTTCCGTCCGGGTCGGCACTCCGGCACAGGCCTTGCCTTGGCGCGCGCCGGCCGCGGATCGCGGCCCCATTCCGAGGAGAACCGACCATGAACAGCAACCTGACCACCCAAGCCCGCCAGCGCCCGTTGCGCTCGTTCTTCGACGAGATGTTCCAGGACATGTTCTCGCCCCTGGTCGGCGCGACGGTCGCCGCGCGCAACGCGCTGCCGGCGATGAACGTCGCCGAGACCAACGACGCCTTCACGCTCAGCTTCGAGCTGCCCGGCGTCGCCGAGAAGGACATCCACGTGCAGGTCGACGGCAACCAGCTCGTCGTCAGCGCCGAACGCCGCTTCGAGGAGGAGAAGACGGTCGGGGCGGAGTACCACCGCGTGGAGCACCACTACGGCAGCTTCGCGCGCAGCCTCACGCTGCCGAAGGACGTGCGCACCGACGCGATCGAGGCGAAGGCCCGCAACGGGATCCTGACCGTGACGCTGCCGAAGACCGAGCCGAGCCGCGCACGCAAGATCGACGTCAAGGCCGAGTGACCGCCGGTCGCCGGACCGGGCGACGAGGACGCGCCCCTCGTGACCGCGATCGGTGACGAGGGGCGCGTCGTTTCACGTGCCCGCGGCGCGACCAAGACCTATCCTCCCTGCCTTCGATGCCGTTCCGACCCGCGCCCTCCTGCGACACCGTCGTGGTGATCCCCGCCTGCAACGAGGCGGAGCGGATCGGCGGCGTCCTGGTCGGCGTGCACAGCGTCCTGCCCGACGCGACCGTGCTCGTGGTCGACGACGGCAGCCGCGACCACACCGCGGCCTGCGCCGAGTCGCACGGCGCCGTCGTCCTGCGCCACCCCTTCAACCTCGGTTACGGCGCCGCGCTGCAGACCGGCTACCTGTGGGCTGCACGGCACGACTGCCGCCGGCTCGTGCAACTCGATGCCGACGGCCAGCACCTCCCCGAGTCCATCCCCACACTGCTCGCCGCGCTCGACGCCGGCGCCGACCTGGCGCTGGGCTCGCGCTACCTGGTCGCCGGCGACGCCCCGCGTACGTCGTTCCTGCGCCGCGTCGGCTCCCGGTTCTTCGCGCACCTCGTCACGCTGTGGACCGGCGTCCCGGTGACCGACCCGACCTCGGGCTTCCAGGCGATGAACGGCGCGGTGCTGCGCGAGGTCGTGCGCGACGACTTCCCCGAGGACCACCCCGACGCCGACGTGTTGATCGCGCTGTGGCGCAAGGGCGTGCGCATCGTCGAGGTGCCGGTGCGCATGCGCGAGCGCCTCGGCGGCGTGAGCATGCACCGCGGCAGCCGCGTCGCCTTCTACGCCTACAAGATGCTGCTGCGGCTGTGCCTGATGCCGATCCGCCGGCGCTCGCCGTTCCGCGCCGGACGCCTCGAAGCGGCGGGCAACGCATGATCCCGCTGGTGTGGTCGATCGTGCAGGGACCGCTCGACGGCAAGACCTGGGAGCCCGGTGTCCCGCGGACCATCGACGGTCTGCCGGGACACCAGAAGACCGTCGCGATCCTGCTCGCGGCGGCGATCCTGCTGGTCGTCGTCGAGCTGGTGCGCCGACGCAAGCTGCGTGAGGAGTACTCGCTGATCTGGACCGCGACGGCGGGCCTGCTGCTCCTCCTCGCCCTCGAGCACCGTCTCCTCAACGTGTTCATGCGCGCGATCGGCGCGATCGAACCGACTTCCGCGCTGTTCTTCGGCGCGCTGCTGTTCCTGATGCTGGTCGCGCTGCAGTTCTCGGTGCGGTTGTCGAAGCTGACGGTCCGCAATCGCGCACTCTCGCAACGTCTCGCGCTGCTCGAGCAGGAGCTGCGTGAACTCCGTCGGCGGACCGATGCGCGCAGCGACGCACCGCCGACCGGCGTGGACACGCGCACGCCGAAGGACGAGGGCGACGCCGCCTGAAGCGCGACACCACGGACTCCACGATGGCACACGACTTCCTCAACTCGCTCGGCATCCGCGACGAGAACCCCGGCGCCTTCGACGGCACCTGGATCGCCACTCGCGGCGCCGCTCTCGCGTCCACGAATCCGGCGACCGGCGCGACGATCGCGAAGGTCTTCGATGCGTCGCGCGCCGACTACGACAAGGTGGTGGGCGCAGCGCACGCCGCCTTCCTGCGCTGGCGTGAGGTGCCCGCACCGGTGCGCGGCGAGTCCGTGCGCCGCATCGGCATGGTGCTCCGCGAACGCAAGGAGGAACTCGGCCGGCTGGTGTCGCTCGAGTGCGGCAAGATCCTCCAGGAGGGTCTCGGCGAGATCCAGGAGTGCATCGACATCGCCGACTTCGCGGTCGGGCTCTCCCGCCAGCTCTACGGACTGACCATCGCATCGGAACGCCCGATGCACCACATGCGCGAGACCTGGCATCCGCTCGGCGTGGTCGGCGTGATCACCGCCTTCAACTTCCCCGCGGCGGTGTGGGCGTGGAACGCGATGCTGTCGCTCGTCTGCGGCAACGCGCACGTGTGGAAGCCGTCGCGGAAGACGCCGCTGACCGCGATCGCGATGACGCGGGTGTGCGCCGAAGTGCTCGCCGAGGACGGCTACGCCGGTCTGCTCGGGCTCGTCGTCGGAACCGACGACGAAGTCGGCACCGCGATGCTCGACGACCACCGCATCCCGTTGGTGAGCGCGACCGGTTCCGTGCGCATGGGTCGCATCGTCGCGGAGCGCGTCGGCCGCCGGCTCGGCCGCAGCCTGTTGGAGCTCGGCGGCAACAACGCGATCATCGTCCTGCCCGACGCCGACCTGGATCTCGCGGTGCGTGCGATCCTGTTCGGTGCGGTCGGCACCGCGGGGCAGCGTTGCACGACCACGCGTCGCGTGCTCGCGCACCGCGACGTGATCGACGATCTCCAGCGCCGCCTGGTGAAGGCCTACGGACACGTCGCGATCGGCGATCCCCTCGATCCGAAGACGCTGATGGGTCCGCTGATCGACGAAGCCGCGGTGAAGGGCTTCGAGGCCGCGGTCGCCGCCGCCCGTGAGCAGGGTGGGCAGGTGCTGTGCGGTGGTGCGCGCCACGCCGCGAGCGGCGCGCTCGCGAAGGGCCACTACGTGCAGCCCACCATCGTTCGTGCGAAGGTGTCGATGAAGATCGTGCGCGAGGAGACCTTCGCACCGATCCTCTACCTGATCCCGATCGACGACGTGGAGCAGGCGATCGCGATCCAGAACGACGTCCCGCAGGGACTCAGTTCGTCGATCTTCACGATGAACGTGCGCGCGGCCGAGCGCTTCCTCAGCGCGGTCGGTTCGGACTGCGGCATCGCCAACGTGAACATCGGCACCTCCGGCGCCGAGATCGGTGGAGCCTTCGGCGGCGAGAAGGAGACCGGCGGCGGGCGCGAATCCGGCTCCGACTCCTGGAAGGCCTACATGCGCCGCCAGACCAGCACCGTGAACTGGGGAACGGCCCTGCCGCTGGCCCAGGGCATCAAGTTCGGCGAAGACATCTGACCGGACTGCCGATCAAGAGAGCGGATTGGCCACGACCTTCTCCCCCTTCACCTTCCGGGTCCCGGCGACCACCGCGAACCTCGGTCCCGGCTTCGGCGTGCTCGGCCTCGCGCTCGATCGCTGGATCGAGTTCACCGTCGATCCAGCCGACGAGACGGTGGTGACACGCAACGAAGAGGTCACCAAGGTGCTCGACGCGCGCCATGACCCGGTGGTGCGCGGACTGCGCGCGGCCGGCGACCGCTTCGGGATCAAACTGCCCCCCGCGCTGGCCATCGACGTGCGCATCGAGGTGCCGCGCGGTTGCGGCTTCGGCACCAACACCGGCGAACTCGTCGGCGGCATCCAGATGGCGTGCCGCTTCGCCAAGGAAGCTCCTCCGCTCGACGCGCGCCTCGACCTGCTGGTCGAGATCGGCGGGGACCGCGCCCACGGAGCGGCCGGCCTGCGCGGCGGATTGACCGCGACGGTCCCGCTGCGTCGAACCGGCGGCACGGACCACTGGCATCTGCTCTCCCTGCCGCTGTCGCCGCTGTGGCGCTTCGTGGTCGTCGCGCCCGCCGTCGCGCTCGGCACCGCCGACGTGCACCGCGTGGTGCCGGCCTCGGTCCCGAACTCGGTGGCGCAGGACACGGCAGGCCGACTCGTCGGACTGATCGAAGCACTCGCCCGCGGCGACATCGCGCTGCTGCACGACTGCCTGCACGACGAGACCCACGTGCCCTATCGCCTGCGCCTCGCCCGCGGCATGGCAGAGGCCGTGACCGCCGGCCTCGCCGCCGGCGCCGCCGGCGTCACGATCTCGGGCCACGGCCCCGCGTTGATCGCGCTCGGCATCTCCGACTCCGACGCACATCGGATCGCCGACGCGATGGGCGAGGCCTTCCGTGCTGCCGGTGTCGCCGCACGCGCCGAGGTGCTGCACGCGGCGACCGCGTTCTGACCCGAACACGCGACGCGACATCTCCTCGCACCGCTGGCCAAGCACCGCGCGGACTCCTAGAAACCGCGCACCGTGAAACGGCTGCTCGCGATCCTGGTGCTGGCACCGGTGCTCTCCGCACAGGTCGAGTTGCCGTCGCCGTATCGCGAGACCGGCGAACTGCGCTGGGCGAGCGATGCAGAGGGCGGTGCGCCCTTCGTCTACGCCGATCCCACCGATCCGAACCGCGAGATCGGCTTCGAGGTCGATCTCGCCGCCGCGATCGCCGACGCGCTGGGCGTGCGGATGCGTCGCGTGCAGACGCCGTGGGAGCATCTCGTCGAGGGTCTCGACCGCGGCGACTTCGACCTGGTGATGAACGGCTTCGAACCGACACCGGATCGCCTCCCGCAGGTCGCCTTCACGCGCCCCTACTACATCTTCCAGCAGCAGCTCTCGGTGCCGATCGATTCGAAGGCGACGAGCCTCGCCGACTGCGCGGGTCATCGCGTCGGCTGTCTCGGTCAGTCCGCGAGCCACCTCGTGCTGAAGGAGCACCCCGAGATCGAGGCCGTGGTCTACGAGGACCCGACCATGATCTACGTCGACATCGAGAACGGCCGGCTGTTCGCGGGGCTCGCCGACCTCCCGATCGCCATGGTGATGACGCCGCGCCATCCGCGCGTGCGCTCCGCCGGTGAACCCTTCGGCGAGTTCTACTACGCGATCGCGGTGCGCAAGGGTGAGCGCGACCTGCAGCGAGCAGTCGACGGCGCGATCGCCGGCCTCTACGCCGACGGCAGCCTCGAGCGGATCTACCGCAAGTGGAACCTGTGGCACGCCATCGAAGAGCACCTCGGCGATCCGAAGCTGCTCAGCTTCGTCGACGGTGCGACGTCGGTCGACGCGCATCCCCCCTTCGACTGGGGCAAGAGCCTCGGCCTGATGCTGGTCGGCGCGGCGCGCACCGTCGCGATCTCGGTCGGCTCCTTCGTGCTCGCCGTCGTGCTCGGACTGGCGATCGCGCTGACGCGTCTCTACGGACCGCGTCCGCTGCGCTGGGCGATGGTCGCCTACGTCGAGCTGTTCCGCGGCACGCCGGTGCTGGTGCAGCTCCTGTTCCTCTACTACGGACTCGGACACCTGCAGGCACTGCAGATGCCGGCCTGGGTCGCCGGCGTGCTCGGCCTCGGTCTGAACTACGCGGCCTACGAGGCGGAGATCTACCGCGGCGCGATCAGCGCGATCCCGCGCGGACAGATCGAGGCCTCGCTGGCACTCGGACTCTCCGGTCCGCAGACGGTCCGCTTCGTCGTCGTGCCGCAGGCACTGCGGCTGTCGCTGGCGCCGTCGACCAACGACTTCATCGCGCTGTTCAAGGACAGCTCGATGGTGATGGTGATCACCGTCGTCGAGCTCAGCAAGCAGTACAACATGCTCGCGTCAGCGAGCGGCTATCACATCTCGCTGGGCTTGTTGACGTCGGCGCTCTACCTCGCGATGAGCCTGCCGCTCGCCTGGTGCGCGCGTCGCTTCGAGCGATCGCTCGATCGGGACCGCACATGATCAGCCTGCGCGGCATCGACAAGCGTTTCGGCGAACGGTCGCTGTTCGGCGGCCTCGACCTCGATTTCGCTCCCGGCAAGACCACCGTGATCACCGGCCGCAGCGGCGCCGGCAAGAGCACGCTGCTGCGGATGCTCAATCAGCTCGAACGCCACGATGCCGGCGTCGTGCGCATGGACGACATCGAGATCCCGGCAGGTCTCGCGCCACGCGAATGGCAGCGTCGTGCCGCGCGGCTGCGACGGCGCACCGGCATGCTGTTCCAGGGCTTCCAGCTCTTCCCCCATCTCACCGTGCTCGACAACGTCACGCTCGCACCGCTGCAGGCCAAGCGCGTCGACCCGGAGACGGCGCGCAGCCAGGCCCTGGCCTTGCTCGATTCGGTCGGCATGGCCGCGGCCGCGCAGCGCTACCCCGCACGCCTGTCGGGCGGCGAGAGCCAGCGCGTGGCGATCGCACGCGCCCTGGCGATGGAACCCGAGGTGCTGCTCCTCGACGAACCGACCTCGGCCCTCGACCCGTCGAGCACGCGCGACGTCGTCAGCGTGATCCAGGGACTCCGCACCCGCGGCTACACGCTGGTGATGGTGACGCACCATCTCGAGCTCGCGCACGAACTCGCCGATCAGCTCGTCGAGCTCGGCGGCTGAGCATCGGATCCGGCGGCGGCAGGAGATGCGCACCGCCGTGATCGCCGAGTCAGTGGACGGTGATCTCGTAGCCGCGCGAGGCGGCGAGTGCGCCATTGTTCTCGACGTGCACGCTCTGCGCGGTCAGCACGGCGCCGACCAGGTTCGGGTTGTTCGGAATCGGCAAGGAAAACGTCGGCAGCACCACCATCGTGGTGGCATCCACGAGCAGGTCGATGCCGAGCAGCTGCAACGAGCCGCGGCCGAACGACAACGCCAGCACCGACAGCAAGGGCGCCGGCAAGGCGGGGTCCGATTGCACCGTCAGCGCGAATCCGAGGTTGCCGACCACGGGCTGGCCAGCGGGATTGGGGAAGTTGGCGAGCCAGTACCGGTTCAGCCCGTTGCTGGGCGCGCCGTAGCTGTCGATCGCGTTGTGCACCGCGACGGACCTGCCCATGTTGCCCCAGACCGTGGGTCCTCCGGCGACCGGTGTCGCGACAAGAGTCACGGCATCGAACAAGGTCAGCGTGTTGAAGTCGGTGGTCGGGAATCCGGGGCCGAAGCCGCCACCGGCCACCAGGTACTGGCCAGAGGCGCGGTCGAGGGCGAGTCCCGAGGGCGGCACCGTCCTCGGGTTGATCGTCGTGGTCCAGGTGGCGGGGCCGCAGCCGTTGGGGGTCACCCTGTGGATGCTGTGGGTCGGAGGGGACAGGGTCCCCGCGCTGACGTACACCGTGCCGTCGTCGTCGCAGGTCAGGCCCTGGATGAGCTCGCCGAACCAGCTCACGATCGTGCACGCCGTGTTGGTCGCCAGGTCCCAGCGATAGAGGGACGCCACCATGCTTGCGGAACCAGGGGCGGCCGTCGCCGCGAGGTAGACGTAGCGCCCGGTCGGGTCCACGGTCACACCACCACCCGCGCCCGTCAGCGGGATCGGAGGGATCGGCAGCGGTGTCGCGGCGAGCGTCGCCGGATCCACGATGACCGGGCCGGTCGCCAACCAACCGGTGGAGCAGGGACCGCCGATGGCCAGGATGCGATCATCGGGGAGCACCGTGACCCAGGCTCCGGCGGCAGAGGTCGTGGTGGTGCCGAGCACGATCGACCTCGTGCGCAGCGGATCCACCGCCGAGCCGTTCAGGTAGTAGAGGATCAGTTCGACGGCGCCGCCGGTCGGACCGCCGGGCTGTGCCACCGTGCCGACGACGATCGCTCCGTCACTGGACCGGTAGGCCACCGAGCCCACTCCTTGTTGGGTCGGCGTCGGGCCCGTCGAGTTCAGGTACCCGGGTAGGCCTGTGATCGGTGTCACCACTCCACCCGGAAGCGTCACCAGGAAGAGGCCCGCCGTGCCGGTGGTGCCGGGGCCGGAGGAGGTTCCGACCACCGCCGATCCCACCGGCACCTGGGCACGGCCGGCGTCGGCGAGAAGGGACGACAGCGCGCACGCGGCGGTGGCGAGAACGGAGCGAGAGCGAGGGATCGACATGGCTGGCTGTTGGCGAGCGACGGAGAAGTCTGGTTCGCACACCTGGGAAGGCGTGCCTGGCGAGTTCGGTGTCGACAGGTCGTCGCCCGCGTCGAGGTCGTGCAGGCGCATCCTGTTCGAGCCGCAATTCGGAATCGCCACCTCGGGGCCGACACCGGCGGCGAAGAATCTCGGATCCCGACCTCACCTCTGGCCGCACGACCTTCGAGCGCGGTGCGGGCGCTGGCTTGCGGCGGGAGCACGTACGTCACCTGGGTCCGTCGCCGTACGGGCGGTGGCACTGGATCCGTGCGCAAGGGCCGCCCGCCTGGCATGGCGCTACTCGATCGCGCGGGCGGGTCGCAGCCCGCCGCGTGGGGAGTCGATTCCCATGTAGCCGACGCCACGGAACGCGCAGCGTGCGTGAGCTGTGTCGTCGCCCGCGTTGCCTCCGCGAGCCGCGCGGAGCTTCTCGCTCCCATCCTTGGGGACCGGCACCGTCCCGTAGACGTAGGGTTGGTTGGCGCACCACTCCGTGACGTTGCCGAGCATGTCGTAGAAGCCGAAGGGATTGGCGGCGAGGCTGCCCACGGGGGCGATCCTCGGGAACAGGTCCGCATCCCCCGCGAGGTTCTCGGCCGTCCGGAGGGCTGCCGAGTCGTCCCCCGTCCACCAGCGGGTCGACGTCCCGGCGCGTGCCGCGTACTCCCACTGCTCCTCGGTGGGCAAGGTGAGCCCGAGTCGTTGCGTGGTCGCGTAGCAATTCAGCCACGTCACCTGATTGACCGGGTTGGTCGGTGCCTGCGCGATCACGCCCGTTTGCTCCGCGCTGGGGTTCTCGCCGACGAAGCGCTCCCACTGCGCCTGGGTCATCTCGAACTTGGAGAGCAAGATGGCGGGCACGTCGACTTCGTGCACCGGTCCCGCCGGCCCCTCGGGCCACGGCCGGTGCACGTCCTCTCGGACCAGGGTCTTGGCACTGGCGTCGTAGTTGGGCAGAGCGGGGTCCTTCCACTGGGCGCCCATCCGGTACTTGCCCGCCGGCAACAGCACGAACACGAGGCCCGTCGCCGCCCCGATATGCACCCTGCCCGCGGCGTCGCGTTCGGGCGGCACACCCGTGAGCAGGTCCGCAAACTCCCACAGCTTCGACCTGGGATCCTGCCACAGCGGAATCAGGCCCATCTGCACCTTCAGGTCGAGTCCTGGATAGGCAGCGCGGATCCGCGGCAACGCACGCTCCCAGGCCACGGCGTAGGCGCCCCCCGGTGCGAATCCCTCCGCGAGGCTTCGCGCCGCAGCGAGTCGCTTCTCGATGCCCCAGCAGTCGGGTTTGCCGAGCGCGTCACCCGCGAGCAGCCGCTGCTGCAGACCTTCGAGATCGGCGACGAGTTCGACCAACGGACTCTCGAGCTCGCGCTGCGCCGTCGACGCGGACGGATCGGCGAGGCGCGCGCGCAGCGCGGCGAGGTGGGCACGGTGCGTCGGCAAATGGGCAACCAGTCCGCGCGCACTCTCCAGCCAGCGTTCCAGCGCCGGGATCTCGTCGGGATAGGGCGGCCACAGGGTGTCCGCTCGCTTCTCGAGGCCGGCGAGGACCAGGTTGTCCGTCAGGCTCCGGGCAATGTCCTCTTGCGCGCGCGCCTCCTGTCCGCCGGTGACGATGCCGTAGATGCCGGCCATGGCCGAGCCGACGATCAACACACTGGCGGTCACGGCTGTGCGGTTGCGACGCACGAACTTGCGCGCGCGGTAGAGCAGGTCGGGCCGCCTGGCCTGCACGGGTTGGAAGGCGAGGTGCCGGCGCACGTCCTCGGCCAGTTCGGCGACGGACTGGTAACGTCGCGCGGGATCCTTCTCGAGTGCCTTGAGGCAGATCCAGTCGAGGTCACCGGACAGCTGGCGGATCAACGAGCGCCCATCCGTGCCGTGCTTGGGCGCGAGCGCCATCGCCGTGTCCGTCTGCCGTCGCAGGCGCGTGCTCGGCGTCGGCGGATCCAGTTCGCGGATCGCGCGCTGGATCTCGGCGAGCGACCGAGCCGACGTCGCATGCTCGAACGGCAGCAGCCCGCTCAGCAGCTGGTAGAGCACGACGCCGAGCGAGTAGACGTCCGATCGCGTGTCGATGTCGAGGGCGGTGGGGTCCGCCTGCTCGGGACTCATGTAGTCGAGCGTGCCGACGATCTGGCCGAGCATCGTCTGCAGCGTGTGTTCCGCCAGACGACCGGTCACGGCGCGCGCGACGCCGAAGTCGATGATCTTGCCGACGGCGCGCCCGTCCTGCTCCGTGACCAGCAGGTTGGAGGGCTTGAGATCGCGGTGGATGATGCCCTTCAGGTGCGCGTGCTGGACGCCGGCACAGATGTCGAGGAACAGTTCGAGGCGCGCGCGCGTCGCCAGCCGATGGCGGTCGCAGTAGTCGCCGATCGGCTCGCCTGCCACCAGCTCCATGACGAAGTACGGCCGCCCATCGCCGGTGGTGCCGCCGTCGTAGACCTGCGCGATGTGCGGGTGCACCATGCGCGCCAGCGCCTGGCGCTCGGCTTCGAAGCGGGTCACGACCTGGGCGCTGTCCATGCCGCGCTTGATGACCTTCAACGCCACCCGACGCGACACGGGTTCGAGCTGCTCGGCGGCATAGACCTCGCCCATGCCACCCTCGCCGATGCGTTCGAGCAGCCGGTAGGCGCCGATCCGCGTGCCCATCGGCAGCGGAGCGCCCGGCTCGGATCGCGCGAGGACGTCGCGGCGTTCGAAACCGGCGAGCAACCGGCCGAGTTCGTCGCGCAGCGCGCCGTTCGCGCCGCATTCCTTGGCGAGGAAGTCCGCGCGTTCGGCCGCCGACAGATCGGCGGCGCGCTCGAACAGCGTCTCCAGGCGCTCGCGATCCGCAGGTGAGAGCGACCCGGTCATGCTCCGTCGCACTTCGCGGTGGCTGCCCGGTCGCAGCAGCACGAGTGCCTGTGTTCGCCGCGATCCAGGCAGGCGCCCGGCGGCGCACGGTCGTGCATGGTCAGCGGATTGTCGCGGGATCCGACCGGACGGAAAGGCCAGACTCCCGTCGCCGGCGCGCCGGCCAGCACCCGGTTTCTGCGGAATGCATGTCGGTCCAAGAGCGGCGCTGGCGAATTGCCGCCAGTCCGGGGCTCGCCGATCACCGAACGCCGACCCGGACTGTTGTCGCCATGCCACCGAGGACTGCCATGAAGAGTCTGCTGCCCGTCGTCCCCTGCCTGCGCCGCGTGATGCCGACCGAGGGCCTGACCATGTTCGCTCTGCTCGCCGGACTCGCCGCCCCGGTTGCGGCCCAACTGCAGTTCCAGGAACTGCCCAGGCGATCGCTGCCGGCCAACCTCGCGAACGACACGAACGCCGTGGTGCTCGCCGATGTCGACGGTGACGGCGACCTGGACCTGGTCCGCGGCGGCGGCCGAATCTCACTGCTCCTGAACCATGGCGGGACCTTCACCGACGTCACCGCCACGACCATGCCGCCGAGGGATGCCAGTGCCCTGGCCCTCGGCGACGTCGACGGCGACGGCGACCTCGACATCGCCGCTTGCACCGGCACCGGGATCGCACTGTTCTCGAACAACGGTTCCGGACTGTTCACCGAAGTCATCGCCACGAACCTGCCGCCCGATGGTGGCAACGCCCTGGCGCTCGGCGACGTCGACGGCGACGGCGACCTCGATCTGGTCGTCGCCAACTTCGGTCAGCAGAATCGCCTCTATCTGAACAACGGCTCCGGTGTGTTCACCGATGCGACGGCGGCACGGATGCCGATCGACTCCGACGGCACGACTTGTCTCGCGTTCGGCGACGTCGACGGGGACGGCGACCTCGACCTCGTGTTCGGCAACAGCCTCCCGGCCTGGGACGTCTGGAGCAGCCCTGGCGGCGTGCAGAACCGCCTCTACCTCAACGACGGCACCGGGACCTTCCTCGATGCCACCGCCACACATCTGCCGAGCGTCGTCGACAACACGGCCGCCGTGGAACTCGGTGACGTGGATGGCGACGGCGACCTGGACCTCGTCGTCGGGAATCTGGGGTTGGGCGTAATGGATCCCTTCTTCCCCTGGTTCGTCGGCGGCGAGCCGAACCGGCTCTACCTGAACGACGGCGCCGGCGCCTTCACGGACGTGACGGCCACGAACATGCCGTTGCTCGGCGATCGCACTCGCGCGCTGGCGCTCGGCGATGTGGATGGCGACGGGGATCTCGACCTGATCGTCGCGGAGAGTTGGCTTGGGTACGGTGCCGGTGCCAACTACTACGTCGAGTACGAGCAGAACCGTCTCCTGCTCAACGACGGCACCGGCAGGTTCGTCGATGCGACGGCAACCCGGATGCCAGCCGATCTCGATGACACGACATCGCTCGCGCTCGGCGATGTCGACGGTGACGGCGACCTCGACGTGGTCTTCGGCAACTGGCCCGGCCCATCGCCATCCGACCGCCTCGACTTCAACCTCCAGCGCCAGATCGACGCACCCCAGGCGCCGCGCATCGGACAGACCTACTCGCTCGACGCCTATGCCCGCTACGGCCAGCCGAGCCTCGTCGACATCGCCGTGCCCTACCTGTCCCTGGCGACGGCATCGATCCCACTGCCGCCCTTCGGCACCCTCGGCATCGATCCGACGCAGATGTTGGCGCTGCCGCCGATCCTGATCCCGCAGCCGGCCGGCGTCGGCTCGGTGAGCGTCGCCGTTCCCAACGATCCCGGCCTGATCGGGCTGCCGATCTACATGCAGGCATTGCTGGTGCCCTACCCGTTGCCTGCGCGGCTCAGCAACGTCGTGTCCGACGTCGTCGTCCGGTAGCGATGCACGTAGCGAAGATCGTCGTCGTGCTCAGAGCTCGAGAGACAACTGGTCTCTCGAGCTCTGCGTGGCCGCGCATGCGGCCACCAGCAAACATCCGAGAGCCCGTACCTGGGTTTCTTCTCGGGCTCAGCTCTCGTCCATCTCGGCAAGACGGCTACTGAGCCATCCCTTCGCGAAGCGCCACTCCCGTTCGACCGTGCGCGTCGACAGCGACAGCACCTCGGCGATCTCGGCCGTCGACAGCCCGCCGTAGAAGCTCAACGTCACGATCTCCGCCTTGCGTGGGTACTCGCGTTCGAAGCGTGCGAGCACCTCCTCGACCGCGAGCACATCGTCGCTCGGACCGTCGCACGACAACTCGGCGGCGGTCTGCTCGCCGACACGTCGGCAGTGGCCGCCGCGCTTGAAGCTCCCCTTCTGCCGCAGATGGTCGGCAACGACGTTGCGCATGGCGCGAGCCGCGGCGCCGAAGAAGTGGGCACGCCCCTGCCAGCCCGGATCCGTGGCACCAACCAGGCGTAGATAGGCCTCGTGCACCAGCGCCGTCGCTTGCAGCGTCTGACCCGGCGCCAGCCGACCCAGCCTCGCCCCCGCCAGTTTGCGCAGGTCGCTGTAGACCAGCGGCAACAGCTTGCTGGAGGCGCTCCGTTCGCCGTGAGTGACGGCATCGAGGATGCGAGTCACCGCCTGGGGCGCGCCTTCCGACGGGGACTCGTGCATGGCGGTGGGTTGTCTTGATGCTCCAAACCGTGCGCAAAGAGGCGGCTGCGAAGGCAGAGCACCTGCCGACGATCCCGGCACGGCGATGCCGGTGCCACGGGTGTCGTTCTGAGCCAGGCCAGACCTCGGGTCAGCCCAGACGCCGCTTCTGCAGCGGCCGGACGCCGACGCCCTCGAGGGAGGACCCGGCGACTCCCCATCGCAGCCTGAGCCGCAACCCGAACGGGTTGCCTCGTCGACGCTACGCGCCGACCAGGAAGGCCCAGGCCTTGTTGGGTGGGGTCCTTCGACCTCCGAATCGTCGCGTGACGCGACGATTCTCCGGCCTACGAACCCATTGCAGTCCGCGCCGCGGCATCGAGCGCACCCGGAGCGCCCGCGGCGGCGTGGTCAATTGCCCCGCACCATCGGGAGCCGCAAGGCGGATTGATGGGCCGTAGTGGACTCGAACCACTGACTTCGACCTTGTGACTCGGCCCGGGACGAGCAGTCCCGACGACGGAAAGCTAGGAATGACAGAGCATAGCGGAGAGTCGCGGTTCCGCAAGTGGGCCACGATGCATCGTCCTAAGTCGTGTGAACACGTGTCATCCGACGGGCGGGTGTCAGCGATTTGACACCTTCAGTCGCGCGTTCGCGTCCGCGCACGAGGCGCTGCCGCGCGGTTCGCGGATCGCGACGGAAAAGGGTGGTAGCTCCCAGGCTTCAGAACCTGCACGGGTCACAGCTGACTCGCGCACTCGGAAGCGAACGAGTAGAAGCTCCGACCCGGACCAACGATGACAGCATCGAGCAGCTCGATGCCGAGAACCGTGCCTGCTTGACGAAGACGCTCCACGACGGCGCGATCCTCCTGCGACGGGTTGACGTCCCCGGAAGGATGGTTGTGGCCGACGACGAGCGCCTGAGCGTTCGCGAGCAGGGCTCCCTTGAAGACCTCGCGCGGGTGCACGGTCGTCGCAGTTAGATGCCCGACGGACACCGTGTGCACGTGCGTGACGCGATGTCGGGCGTCGAGGTAGACGGCGACGAAGTGCTCCCGGTCGGCGCTGCCGACCAAGTCGTGGAGCATGCGGCCGATGTCGCGCGGCTCGTGGACTTGCTGCTGCGTCGTGAACTCGGCTACGAGCCGGATCTCGACCAGCTGGACGCGGGGTGCTTCGAACGGAGAAGGGGTGTGCATGCGATGGACTCCTTGCTTGCCATGAGGGAGCCCAGCCCTCCGCGTCGAGGACTCGACCCCTGCATGGCAGGTGCCACTGCGCACAGAAACCCTTCGCCTGGGGCTACTACTGATGGTTATGAGCCACTCTACTGCATACGTCGCATTGAGGCGACGTTTTGGTGGCTCGAGCTTACGGCAGCCTCAGACGAGCGGCGCGCATCCCGTGGTTCTGATCAACTCTATGGGCGGGCACTTCACGGGACACACAAATGCGCGCAATGCCCGCTGCCCATCTTGAATGCCCGCGCCTAGGATGACCAAAAGTGGCTCTTGGCAGTCGTAGTTTCTGTCGTGGCCGATCTCGAGCATCTGTGCGAAATCCTCGTTGCTCGGTTCGACATGCTCTTCCGGATGATAATGCCATTCGCCGATGTAGAACCTTCGCTCCTTCGCCCGCCATCTTCTGGCTAGCAGATTGCGCAGGCCATTCACGCCGCGTACGAACCAAGCTCTACCACGCTTCGAATCGCTCGGCGGCGGCGTGGCCTCCAGAACGCTTGCAAGAGAAAGATCGTCGGAGTAGCGCCCGACCAGGATGCCACCCGTCTCCGACGCTCCAGCGCTGAGGCAGTAGCGATCCAGCGTCCCGAGCACGGAGGCCTCAATCTCTAGTGCAAACCTGCCGTCGATGGTCTTGCCCAGCCAAGTCTTCAAGGCGTCACCATCTCCTCGCCCGGCGGCGTAATTTCGACCGAGAAGCCCTGAAAGCCGTCGTCACAGATGGACTGCGCATATACGCGAAAGCGGCCTGCTTGCGGTCTCTTGGCGACAAGGGCTTCCAACTCCTTTACGCAAATCGCTGCCGCAAGCGCAACGTCGTCATCGCGGGCGGGGAAGATTGGCGACCAACAGCCAGCCCCCTCGAAGACTTCACCATTGGCGGCCCAGATCTTGGCCTCGTGGTCGAGCCAGGGGCGCACGCTCTTGTCGAATTCGCCGCGCGGGAAACAGTGACCGCTTGAACCGAATGAGAAAAGGCGCCTAGCTCCATAACTCATCGAGAAGGAAGCGAAGATGCGCGGGATCGGCCACCATGCTGCTCCTAAGACTGCAAGCGCTTCGTCCGATCCCGTGCAGTCGATGATGACATCATACTCGTCTAAGCGATCCGCAACCGAATCTGGTGTACCTTCCAGTGACTCCCGAACCTCCGCCACCTGTACAGTTGGCGATACTTGTCGAAGGCGCTGGGCCACTACATGCACCTTGGCCTTGTCAATATCACAGAGTGTTCCAGTGTGACGGCATATGTTGCCCGCCCGAAGCGAGTCGCTGTCGACGAGAGCAAGCGTGTTCACGCCCGCTCGCACCAGCATGTCGGCGAGGATCGAGCCGAGAGCGCCTACGCCGAGAATTACAATGCGAAGATCTCGAACGCCGACAGGCAGACGGCCGCGGGCTTGCAGACGCTGGGGGCTCCAGTTCTCCGTGACCAAGTATTCGAGTGCTAGAGTGTCTACGAACGTCTCGTAGCGATCGCGTTGCCACCACCCAGCCTCGTTTGGTCGGAAACCATTCGGCGGCTTCCCGGCAGCGGCAGGGACCGCCGGGAGAGCCAGCGCATCCCAATGCACTTCCGTGTTTGGGTCGCCCACGCGCTCTGGGATCGGATATCCAAGAAGGAGCACGGTTGTCCTGCGATCATCCCGCAGAATAGTCAGGAGCCGACGAAGCACTGAGTCGACATTCAGGCCCTGCGCCCTTGCGGCATCGCGAAGTTGCCCCCAAGTCGCTGGGGCTTCCCAGGGATCGAGCACGATGGGCCTTGGCCACAACCACCAGAAACCTGCAACACGGTCCGAGTTCAAGATCTCGCGTCCACGCCAAGCGCGAATCGATGCACCATTGTGGTCGGTGTAGCGGGAGACGCCAATCGCGTGCGCTATGTCTGACAGATCTCCGAGAGAGACCGATCCGTACGACCCTTGGCGCGTTCGCCAAACATCGAAGGATGCCACACTCTCGTCGTGTACTACCCGCTTGCCTTCCCAGCCACTCGCCGGTGCAGCGGTGGGTCTGACTGGCAGCTCAAATGGGTCGCCTGGCACCATAAGCTGGTCGTCCGCTGCTCGCTGCAGCCACAGCTGTGCGCGCTCAAGATGCCACCGCAACCTCCTATCCGCGTCACCGATAGGGTCGCTCGCTTGCGCGAAGGGACGTGCACCGCGAAGTGGTGTATCGAGGCACAGGTTGCCGTTTCGCCATGGTTGCGCAGGAACGGTCGGAGTATTGCGGGACTGGTGAGGGAACGTTGCTGTAATCCCTCCATGACTTGCCGGATGGATCGCTATGTTCCCGAATGGATAGTTGGCATTGATAAGCATGCACCATCGGGTAACTGCGCCAATGCACCGTGCACTGGCAGGTCGCGCAATCGACAGAGTGATCACCCACTTATTCGTAACATAACTCGGCCCGTTCTCGATTACGCACACACCGTCGCTACGAAGCCCTAGAAGGCCGCGTTCGATCGCTTGCGGTACTTGCACGGGCTTCTCTATCACGCAAAACGTCCGCTACCAGGTACGGCGGGAGTCGTCGGCGGCGTGTAGCCGCGATCTGAACCACCGGAGCCACCGCCGTTATCCGGTGGCTTCGGGAACTTGACTCCGAACAACTTGCGCCAGAGGTTCCCACTCTCAGTGCGATCTTGCGAGTCCAGCGCGCGGCGCGCAAGAGCCGCGCCTGACGCCACTTGCTTGTAGAACTCTGCGAAATCGGCTGCAGAGACGCGCTTCAGCACATTGTGCGAAGGGACGCCGTAGTCGGGAAGACTTGGCGATCCACCGGAAGCGACTGTCAGTGAATACTTGGACACCATGCTCTCGAGAGTCCCTACTATGCCTTGGGCTACACTCTCGATGCTATCCGGGCAACACTCGCCCACTAGCCGCTCGAGGGGAAAGCCCTTGGGGTGCTCGGGCTGCTCATGATTCTCGACGCGCCACCACTTGATTGCCTTCACCACGTTGACGAAGTGCTTGTTCGTGCGGTCGTTCTTGTCTCGGGTCCAGATGATCTGGGCAATCGGATGTGTCGACTCCCACTGGTTTGCGTCACGGTCGGGGATTCGAAGCGGATGGGCCTTCCACTCTGCTTCCTTCTTTGCTTCCGTCAGTAGCGTCCGTGCATCAGCCCGGGACTGACGCGCGTCGATGCTCAGCCACGAACGATGGAGACGCCAATCTCGCGCCACATCGAGATCGTCGTCGCTCGACAGAGCCTCGGCTTTCAGGATGCCCAACTCGGTCTCCGATGGCGCCGAGGTGAGAACGAGGTCCAGAGCGACGTAAGAGAGCTCAATGCCAAACGATCGTCCCTGCCGCCTCCACTTGCCCTTGTAGTGCTTCTCGAGAAAAGGCTCGAAAAGCGCCATCGCCTGAGCCGGTCTGTATTCCTGCTCCGACAGCCTTGTGACGACGATGATGTCTACGTCTGAACGCCGATCCCCCTTCGGGCGAATCGCGGTTGAGCGCTTGTAGCTGCCTTGCAGGAAGTCCGAAACCAAGCACTTCTTCAGGCCCTCGTCAGCATTCAGCCGGGCGCGCAGCGTCTGATGGCCCGTCTTCAGATCATCTCGCATCGGCCCTGTTGGGCGAATGTCCTGGAGGAAAGTGGCAAAATCTGAATCGAGTATCATGACGTCACCTCTTGGTGTGCTGCGCCAGTTGCCGATAGCGGTAGCGAGAAGGAAGGCTGATAGGAGCCGTCGCGCTCTATGCCGAAGTCAAACTCGTAAAGTGCGACACGCCCAAGTGCTTCACGTAGTTGACCGACGAAGAACATCAGTGCGTTGGGGCACGCGAAGAAGATGTGCGCCACCGCGGCCCGGCTCGGACGTGCCGCCTTTAGAAGCGCTGGCAAGGCAGTCGCGAGCTGATATGCGTGGTCCGGACCCTTGACGCTCTGAGGCGATGGCCCTCCCTCTGGACTTAGCACCACGATGCGCTTCACAGACGGTGCCGACGGCGATGCGAGGTACGCCTCGACGTCGGCGCATACCTCGTGTGTCACGGACAAGCAGATGGCAACATCCTCGGCTTCGGGCACCTTCGCGATAGTTCGCGGTGACGCCCACGTTGGGCCGGATGCCGCATTCTTTGTGGGACGCCACACGTCGAGCGTCGGCTTCTGTAGGGGCGCAGCGTCCACGCCGGAATTGCGACTGAGTTCCCACCCTGCGAGCAAGGCAAAGGAACCATGACACTCAAGCGCGATTATCGACGCGCTGCTGCGCAGGCGAGCCCGTCGATCCTGACTACCGAGGAATGCACTTATCTGGGTTGCACTCGACCCCCACGATCCGCCGTGCCTCAGGTGCCTCCCGTCGAAGTTCGACGAGACGCAGGAGAGTTCGTCGACCTCGGACTCAAGCCGCTCGGCGAAGCGCAAGAAGCTCCGGATGCCGACTGAATAGGGGCGTGGCGCCTTTGAATCGGGCTCGATTAGGAGCCCTTCGCGCTTACACAACGCACGAAGCGCGGCCTCGTCGAACACGCTTTGGCCGTTCATCAGAAACTGTTGAACCAGACTCTCGTAGGGTGACGCCGCTTGATCAGCCGTCGGTATGCGGAGTCCGGCGGCCTCAAGGGTTGCGAAGACGTAATTCCTGAACTCCCGGCGGCCGAAGTGGTTGAGGTCAAACCTCAGTGTCTGCCCAAACGCCGTAAATGCGGCGGCGTTGAGATTTAGGTGCCTACGCCAGTTCTCACGGATGATGCCGAACTCACTCTTGACCCCGTCATCGAAGAACCTTGAAGGAAGTGCGCCATCGCCTTCGCGCAGGAGGTTCGCGAGCTTGTCATCGCTCTTCCATTGCCAGTTTGACGCGAGGTGGAGACGAAATGGGACGCACTCTTGATGGGATAGTCGTTCGTATGCCTTGAAGAAGCGCTGCAAGAGAGAAGATTGCGCATTGATGAACGCGGGATCAACCATCGCATCAGCGCTGTAGCCGTCGCGATTGTCGACGTGGTATTTCAGTTGGAAATAGTCGGCCCTAACATTCTGGCCGCCTGCATTAACACCGGGTGAGCGATAGAAGACGGCGACATCGTCCACGCCGCTCGCCGCATCGTGCTCAAGTGCGACGCGTTCGACCAGGCTAGAGGGGCGCAACAAGTCGGCTGCTTGCCTCCAGAAGAAGAGCCCTTGATAGACGTCGCCCTCGGTTCTTGCGCCCACTTGCCCAATTGCCATGCACTACTCCTTGTAGTCTAGTCGTGCTCAAATCCGTGGCTTGCGAACTTCAGCGTTCGACTGTTCTCCGTCACGGTACGCACCACCTGGTCCGAGACGCCGCTCTCGAACTCAGCCTCGATCTCGACGGTGACCTTCACCTTGGACCCGACCAGACCTACTAGGTGCGACACGACTTCATCCGCGATGCGCCCGGCGTCGCGGCCTACCCGGGATGCGTCTAGCTCGACGCTGCCGTGGAAGCGGCGAATCGTCTTCTGCGCCGGGGCGCTCTCGGTGCCGGTGCCGGAGGCTGACCCGCCTCCGGCGCTTGGTTCGGGAGCTGGGGTGCGTCCGGTTGCGTTGCCTGCTGTCGCGGCCTCCTCCTTCGGCTTCTCGGCATCCAACTGCTTGCGCGCCGCCTCGGGCCTGACGAGCAAGCCGGTGTCGTCGCTCGACACCTGAACTGCCTGCAGGGTCCGCAGGCTGCGGTATCGGCCCGATGCAGCGTCGAAGCTGTCGGCGTAGGCGAAGGAGTCCCGTTCCCAGGTTAGTAGTCCCAGGCCGTCCCGGATGGCGCCGATGAGCACCGCCGTGTCCCGCAAGCGCGGCAGGTAGAGGTAGCGCGCGAAGTCGTCGACGAGCTGCCTCACGTCGACGTGTTCGCCGCGCCAGAGCGGCACTCGGTCCAGCTCCATCCGCAGGCGCGAAGCCGCGAACGTGGTCAGGAGTAGCTCGTCATTCTTCAGCTTCTTGCTGGCTCGGGCCGCCAGAGAGTCCTGCCCACTCAGGCGGACTGCCTGCCACTCGATCCCGGCGGACGGCTTCGGCTGCGTTGGCACGAGCATCCACTGGTAGGCCTCCGGCAGCCGTGCGTTCACCACGCTGTCGGCGGCTTGCAGCTGGGTCTGTGCCTGCTTTACCTGGTGCGGCGAGAGGTCCAGTTTGTCCTTCTCGTCGACGATCGACTGCCACGCCACGTGCTTCCGAATGGCCTCGTCGAGGTCCTGCAAGCGAGTCTTGTCGATCGCCAGGAACACCAGCGTGTTCTGGTAGAGACGTGGCCCCGAGCCGCGCGAGGCGAGGATCGACTTGGCGAACACCTCTGCCGGGCTGCCGGGCTCTTTGGAGCACGGATGGTCGACGCCCAGCACCACAAGGCGAGCGTCGAGATCGTCTGGCACGTCCTGTGGCCCTTGGGGCAGGGGATGCACCCGACTGAAGTCGCCGAGCTTCCTCAGGTCGGCACGGACTCGCGCATCGAGTTCATGCACGACGGCATCGGGATTCCGCTTCAGCTGTTCGGCGCGGTCGTCGGCGAGCTTGGTGACGGTCGGCTGGGTCGAATACCAGTAGCGCGGACCGTCCTGGTAGAGGTAGGTCGCGGCTCCGGCGAGGCGTCGCAGGGCGTCCCCGAATACCGCTGCCGTCTCTCCGGGCATCACGCAGCCCAGCTTGACGCGACGATCCTCGAGTCCGCGGTTGGCTGCCGTCGCCGTTGGCGCGGACCCCATGTAGATCGTGCGAGCAACGCGGACGCACGCCTTGAACTTGCCGAGGTTCGGGATGTCGCCGTCCAGCTGCAGTGGTAGCGCACTTGGGCCGTCGACGTCCTTCTCGATGACCGGCGGCCAGTTGTCCGCCAGGTAGCGCGTCAGTTCGAACTGCACGCGCCGGTCCGAGATCGGGATCAGCGACGGCAAAATCATCGGGTTGCGATCGCCAGCCTCCCACAGGCTATGGATCACCGCAGCCATGAGGCGCAGCACGCCGCGCGTGCGCTGGAACTTGACCAGCGTCGACCAGTCGCCGTAGAGGCGGTCGAAGATCTCAGGGTGGATCGGGTAGGCCGCCTTCAGGCGCTTCTCGTACTCCGTTCCCCTGCAGTCCGGGGGGAACTCCTCCGCCTGCGTCCGATACAGGTCCGAGAACTCGCGCGCGACCGTGTCCCGAGCAACGAACTGCTGCTGGTCGATCAGCGGCTCGAACAACCGGCGCCGGACGATCTCGAAGCCCTCCTCAGCGCTCGCTGGCCGCCACGACGACTCCACGCGACCGATGACGTTGCGGAGCCGTTCGAGTGCTTCGCGGCCGCGCTGGCCGCCGACCTCTGCGTCGTCGGCTTGGGTGTGCGGCGAACCCGCGGTGTCAGACGCGGGCAAGCTGATCACGAGCAAGCAGTTCTTCGCGAGCTTGGCCGATTCCGTCAGCGCCTGAGCGAAGCTGAACTGCGTCTCGAAACTTCCCGCGGGCAGGTCATTCTGATCGTGCAGCTGCCGCGCGTAGGCCACCCACTCGTCGATCAGGATCAGGCAGGGGCCGTACTCGTTGAACAGCGAACGCAGCGCATCGCCTGGGTTGGTGGCCTTCTCGTCGTCGGCCTTGATGCGCGCATAGGCCTGCTTGCCACCTAGCTGCCACGCGAGTTCTCCCCACAGGGTGCGCACGACGGTGCCATCGGGCTTGGTCGAAGGGTTACCGGGCGAGATCTTGTTGCCGACCAGCACGACGCGACGCGCCTTCGGCAGCTTGGTGACCTCGGCTTCCTTCAGCACGGCGTCCATCCCCGTCAGGTCTCCGGGTGCGGCCCCCGAGAAGACGTGGTAGAGCGCGAGCATGGAGTGCGTCTTGCCCCCGCCAAAGTTGGTCTGCAGTTGCACGACCGGGTCGCCGCCGCGCTCGGTGGCGAGGCGACGCACAGCGCCGACCAGGAGCTGCTTGAGACTCTCCGTGAGGTAGGTGCGGCGGAAGAACTCTGCTGGGTTCTTGTACTCGTCGGTGCCCTCGCCGAGATGCACCTGCCAGAGGTCTGCAGCGAACTCCGCTTGTTGGTAGCGCCCGCTCGCAACGTCCTTGTGCGGGCTCACGACTTCGCGCCAGGGCTTCAGTTGGCCGGTCGCTTGCGTCTCGATGGCTGTGCCCGCAGTCTTGCGCTTCTCGGTCCGCATCTGCTCGTCGAAGCGAACGCGGAGCAGCTCCATCTTCATCTTCTCGATGTCGGCGGCCTGCGGAGCCGAGACGGCAGCGAGCGTCCAGCCGAGTCGAGCGCGCGGTAGGCGTCGTCGCTCGAGAACGGCTCCTGGTGCGCCCCACTTGTTGCGAACGTCGCGGAGTTCGCTGACGAGCGTCCGCTCGGCCTGACCCAGGGTCTTCTTGAAGATCTCCTGCCATGCGTCCCACATCAATCGGAGCAGGGCAGCGGCATCCCATGCCGTGATCGGCTGCGAAGTGTCGAGACGCTCGGTGACCACGCGCTTCTGCGCTTCAGCAAGTGCCGACTTGCCGAACAGACTGTGGAACTCGCGCTCGATGAACGGGGCGAGGCCCGCCTTCAACAGTTCCAGGCCTTTGCCGACACGCGTCGTGGTTGCTGAGTGCCATGCGTTACTCCTTCCCCTTCGCGAACAGATTCCCTGTTGTCCCGGCGTCTGCAACCCCTCGGCCAACGCAAGTCAACGATCTCCGGCCAGCTTTGCACGAGCCCGTTGTAGGCGAGTGCGTCAGCCGCGCGCTTTTTCCGCTCGCAGATAGAGTAGAGGCGTGTCGCCGTTTCAGCCTTCCCGCGCCGTCTCGGCCTTGAACTGCGAACTCGCGGCCGAATTGGCGAACCCTCTGAGCGCGTGCTTTTGCACAACAACGAACAAGACGCCAGGGAGGGCGCGGTGAGAGATGTTTGCGCCAGCGCCGCAACGCAAGCGGTCAGGCAGGCAGCGACCGCGCGGATCAGGTGCAACTTCGAGATGTCGAGCCGCATCGTCGCCACGAGTGCGGGCGGCGTGCTCGCCCACGACCTCGCGCGGCGGGCATCGCAGGCCATGCTGCTGAAGATCCACGAGTCGGACCACGTGCTGTGGCGACAAGCTGCCACTTGCATCGAAGACCTCGAGCAGCGCGCACCTTCCTCGACCTCGGCGTTGACTGCATCTCGAGACGCGGCTGGATGCGCAGCTTCTGCGAGGCTCGACGCGCTAAGACGCGTCAACGAGTCGCCTGCGCGTGTGGCAGCGGCAGCCGAGGTTTTCGCGATCGTCGAGAAGACGATCTCGGAGACCCGAGTGCAAAGAGGGCATGGACATGTCCTTCAAGGGCAGTCCATCGCGTGTTGGCGAAAGCAGGAGGACTCTTCCAGGGCAACCGTCCGTCGCACGAAGGCAAGTGACCAAGCCGTGGCTCCGTCGCGTCGAAGATCCTGATGCGCGGCGACCTCTTGCTCAGCCAGACGTTTCGATCTAGCACCTGATTGCATCGAGCGTCTTACCAACGCCGAGAGCTCGCGCACCGACACCGGCTTGCCGTCGAGCGTCAAGCACGAGGCTTCGCGTAGCGCAACGTGAAGGACGACATCGTCATGGAGCCAGGACCAACCAGCAGCCTGTGCCGCGAGGACATCGCCGAGTTCGACTACCGGAGCGCATGCGAGGTGCCGTTCCTGCAGGTCGCGCTGCGAAAGATCATCACCCACGAGCGCGGGCAGAAGCTCGCACGCCTTGAGCACCGCAACATCACCAACACGCGGCGCGATGCGGCCGCGCGCGGCAGCCCGAACGCTGATGCAGACGAGCGCACGATCGGCGAGCTGGAAGTCAAGGGCGTTGAGATGCTCGGCGACCTGGGCGCATCCGATCGCTACGCTGGCAACTGTCGCGATGGATCGTGCTGGGCCAGGCAGATGGCGGGACTAAGCACGCGGGAAGCCGGCCGCGCTTCACGGCTTCGTCCAGGATGCTCTCCGCTCAGGTCGTGACACCGGTGCTCGGCGATGTGCTGGCGGCACGTCTTCCGCGCAATAGTCGGTCCAGCTCACGACGTGCTTAACACGGCGTAGTAGATGGTGACAAGAACGGAGTCGACCCAGCAAGATGGACAACTCGGTGATCATCGTGACCGGCGCTGGCCGTCGGCGGAAGTCTGGCGCATCGCGTGCGTCATGCCGGCAAGGTGGCAGCAGCACTCTTCGCCACCCGCGTCGAGCTGGATCAGGTGATGGACGATCTCCGCCGTGAGCGAGCGTCGGTGGATGGACAACCGGAAGCTTCTTGAAGCCGCCTTCTCGCGGGCCTTCTACAAGGCCATTCGCTTGTGTTCTTTGCCGTCGAAAACAGTGCCAGGAATACTCGCTGCGCCGATGGAACGCAAACCAGTAGACCAAGACATCGGCATCGAAGTCAAAGTCTCGTCGAGAGGTTCAGGGCTTCGCGAACTAGGGCCAATTGATTGTCGTAGGTAGACCGCCATGCCGGGATGGGGCAGGTCCACGGGCGATGGCCTTTGGTGGCGCAGCGCAGCGGGAAGCTCAGTCTTTAGCGCCCAATAAGGCGAGTGGCGGTGGGTTGGTGCGTCGCGTTCGGCATGGACAATGCTTGCAGGCATTGGCCGCACCCTTATTCAGTTCGCACAGGCCACAGCTAACGAAAGCCTGCGCGAATCAGTCTAGGAATTGTCCAGCCGGTGTGATTCCTGAGTTGGCCTTCGATTGCGAAGGCAGATTGCGGGCGGATGCCCAACCACGTTGGATGGAGTCATCCCGTCGAGGAAAAAGCCTCCGCCTTATCCTCGTTATTGGCAAGGCAAGCGTGCGAAAAGCTCGAAATATAATCGCAAGGATCGGCGCATCCATACGTAAAAGAAGTCTGACAGGTCGCCTGACGGCTTCCAAGTGGCGATCGTAGCTGTCAGTGTAGGTCAAGCTGGCGGCCGGGTGTCGTCGTCAGATCGATCGCGAGATGGCCATTGAGGTGATCGCCAGTACTGCATAGTCCCAGACCATGGGTATCGCTGCCGCACCAAGGTTGCGCAACCGTCACCGCACATATCGTGCAACTGTATCGTTGGCTTATCGTCCGAGCCAAACACGCCCACCGTAGGCCGTGGCCCCAGTCGCGCAACGCGAATCGTCGGACCAGCGGCGAGCGCGGCAGCGACTTCACCTCCACGAGGCTTCGGAGAAGGTCGATCAGTGCCACAGTTGGCGGGGTGAATAGGTCGCTCCACGTCGTGATGACCGTAGTTGCCGACAGCCCAGCGCTTGCGGTCATCGGGCAACTCGACCGTCGCGTCCACTCCGGTCCTCGCGTTCCTCGCCGTCTCCTCCTGCTCTGGCGATCGGCGCTAGGTATAAGCCCCGCTCGCCCTCGGCCACGATCGCCATCAAGCGCGAGCCCATCCGCCCTGCCTTACCCTCCGCCTTGATGTAGTCACCATCGATCGGTGTCCCTGACATCAGGCACTCGAAGTTCGCGCCGCGCGAGAGCTTGGTGCCGCGCTTTGCCCGCTCCGCGTTTCGTCGGCTTGCCCTGTCTTCACTTGGAAGCGGTAGCCGCTCTGCCCCCTCGATAACAGGCTCGACGTGCGCCTCCTTACCGGCCTTGGTGCGAAAGCATGAAAGTCGCAGAGGCGAGCGGCACGTCTACGCTGGTGAATGCCGGGTTTGGGCTCTTCACCGTGCGCACCCAGAGCCACGCTATCACCGTGAGCTCTGCGCCCAACATAGGCCTTTCAAGTCTGGACGCTCTTGTCATCCCGAGGCCGTCACCTCGATCTGTGGATAGAGCGATCCTATCCGCAGCTTTCGGCCTCGTCCGCAACCACTTGCCATAGTGCGCACGTCGTCGGCTAGCCCTTGTCCCCCTTCCAAGGCTGAGGAGACAGCACCTCCTCGACTTCCGGGCTTCTGGATTCACCGGCGGCTTGCCCGCGTATCGTGGCGGGAGTCTCGATCATCGCCTTGTTGATGAGCACCGCGACAGGGTTCAGATCGCTCGCGTAGCTCTCCAACCCGAGACTCTGCGCCTCGAGCGGCAGCGCGCCGCCTCCAGCGAACGGGTCATGGAAGCCTGGCAGCTTGTTGCGGTTGAAGTATCTCCTGCGCGCGCGCATGGTCCACGTTCTCGGCGCAGGCCCGCCGCCAGCTCTGCCGATCTCCGTCCGCGCCTTCTCCAGCACAGCTTCGTTGTTGGTGTTCTCCCACTTCACGAGTTCTTCGATGATCTTGAACAGGCGCTGCCGCTCCTTATCCTGCTTCTTGGCCGTGGGGAAGAGATCCGGGCAGCGATGACGGGTCATCAACCATCTGCGCGAAGATCATTGCGCGCGCCGCAGCCAGGGGGCGCCGTGCCCACCAAAGGTGCAGACCTCGAGGATGCGCACCGAAATTCCGGGCTGCTTCTCGTCGCTTGACTAGCTTTGTTGATGGCTTCGCTAGCGGCAGGGCTACCTCGATCAGCTTCTTCTTGCGCACCACAGTTTCGTCCTGTTCTCGTTCGTCATCGCGGCTCCTCCCCTCGACTCAGCAGGTCCGCGAAGTCGTAGTTCACACTCGTCACGCCGAAGTCCGGCTCCTTCTGGAACGGTCGCCGCACGTATTGCACGAGGTGACTCTGGTCTTCGTGGAATGCCACGATCGCCAGGATGTAGTCGTCCGGCTTGTTCAACGAGTAGAGGATCTCGTTCTCGTCACCGTGATGTCGCGGCCCCGGCGACTCGTCCTTTGACCTCGAGGAACCGCAGGCGCCCCGTCTTCCGGGTCGTGGCTCTCGATGTCGTAGCCGAGCTTCTCGACCTCACGGTCGATCGGCTCGAACCCGAGCTGCCGTTCGACCTCCATCACCGCCGCTCGCGCACGTGCGCTGCGGATGCCTGTGTGTCGATGGTCGCCGCGACCTGTGGCGGCGGCTTGCCACCGAGTTTGGCGAGCAGGCCCAAAGGCACGACCACCAGTGCGCCCAGCACGACGGGAGGCAGGGCCGAGATCTGCCCTTCCAGTTGCAGCTGCGCCATTCGCTTCTGCAGGCGCGCCTGTAGATCGTCGGCCCGACGCCGCGCTTCCTTCGAGTTCACCTTGGCGTTCGGTTTGCCCGCCTGCTCCTGCAGCTTCAGCTCTTCGGCGCGGTGGTCCCAGTAGGCGATCTCCTTGGTCAACCGGTCCTTGACCGCCGCCTTTGCCTTGTCGATCCACTGGAGTCGCCGAGAGCGAACCTCGTCCAGGTGTTCTGGCACAACGCTGGCGATCGCGTAGCCCTGCGCTTGCTGCTCCAGGTCGCGCGTGATCCACGCGCACTGCGGCTGCTCGAGGATCTTCTGCACCGTGGGTTCGCCATCCTCGAGCGGCCGGTAGTCGAGGTACGGCGCGTAGTGCAGGTGCCGAGCGGCGCCCGTGGCGTCGAACTCGACGTAGAGCATTCGGCGGGAGATGACCCGTCGCTCCCCAGTTCGTGTCGTGCTGGCGTCCTGCACGGCGTGCTCCAGGTACAGCAGCAGACGAGGAGAGTCGGAGAGGTCTGTCTCGTCGACCAATACAGTGCCCCGGCGAAGGAGATCCCGGTGGCGTTCGAGCGTGAGGTCGAGCGTGGCGTCGAGCAGCGGGTGTCCCGGGCACAGGAACGCGGCGAGCGGCTGCCCTGGCGGTGCGATCAGGTCTTTCTCGAACACCGCGCGCTCGTAGCGGGCCAGGACGGGCTCACCGATCCCGATCAGCCGGTCGCGGTTGCGGACCGGGGCGGGCACGTGCGTGATCTCGAATCGCCGAGGCTCTCGCTTCCGCAGCGTTCCACCGAGCTGCTCGAAAGCCGCGAGGAAGAAGGACTCGATGTAGTGCGGTTGCAGTCGGCGTGCTTCGGCACGCTCCATTTCCTCGCGGATCCTCTGCACGCGGGACGCGTCCATGGCGTCGTTTGCGAGGGCGCGATCCTCGATGAGCCCTTGCAGGTGCGGGCGGTCGACGCCGTGTTCGACGGCGCGGGTCAGGCGCTCGCGGACCTCGGGCTTGTCGCCGTAGCGGATCGCTTCGATGAGCAGCTCGCGGAGCGGGCGGCCGTCGAACTGCAGCTTGCCCAACACGTCGAAGACCTGGCCGCCGAGGGCGGAGCGAGCTTGCTCGAGCTTCTCGAGCAGCCGCTTGTAGACGTCGCCTTCGCGTGTCTCTTCGGCGATCAGGTTCCAAAGGTGGCAGACCTCCGTCTGGCCGATGCGGTGGATGCGACCGAAGCGCTGTTCGAGGCGGTTCGGGTTCCATGGCAGGTCGTAGTTCACCATCAGGTGTGCCCGCTGCAGGTTGATGCCTTCACCCGCTGCGTCGGTGGCGACGAGCACCTGCACTGTCTTGTCGTGCTTGAACGCTTCTTCTGCCTTCTTGCGCTCCTCACGCCCCATGCCGCCGTGGATCGTCACCACGGCTTCGGGCCGACCAAGCAGCGTGGTGATCCGCGAGAGCAGGTAGTTCAGCGTGTCGCGGTGCTCGGTGAAGATCACGAGCTTCTGCGATGGAGACGGGACCGGTCGCGGCAGAGCACCTGAGCCGTAGGGCGGTCGCTCCTCCTTCACGCGCTCGGCGAGCCCCGCAGGTGAGAAGACCTCTTCGCTGAGCAGCCGGGACAACTCCTTCCACTTGCGGTCTTCGCCGCTCCGCCGCACCGTCTGCGCCAGCGTTTCGAGTTCCTGGAGGACGGCGAGTTCGGCCTTCAGCTCTTCGATCGACCGGGCAGCGGTGGCCTGGTCGAGGACCTGCGCCTCCGCTGCTTCGACTTCGTTTTCCGGAGCGTCTTCAAGATCCTCGACGTCTTCGGCGTCGAGAGTTGGTGTGGCGGACTGGATCGCTGCAGCGACGGCGGAGCCGCGCTGCAGCAGTTCGAGTTCGCGGAGCCGCTTCTCGAGCCGGTCACGGCGTCGGGTGAGCGACTGGTAGATCGCTTCAGGCGAAGACGCTAGGCGCCGCTGCAGGATCGTCAGGGCGAACCCGACCGTGCCCGCGCGTTTGTCATTCTCCAGTGCGTCGGCGCGGTTGAACTGCTCGCGCACGTAGGCGGTGACCTCCTTGTAGAGGCGCGCTTCGAGGTCGGAGAGCTTGTAGGGGACGGTGTAGGCAATGCGCTCCGGGAAGAGCGGCCTGCCGTCGAACTTGAGCAGCTTCTCCTTCACCATTCGGCGCATGAGGTCGGAGACGTCGACGGCGTGCACGCCATCGCGGAAGCGCCCCTCGAACCGGTCGCCGTCGAGCAGCGCCATGAACAGCTGGAAGTCCTCGTCCTTGCCGTTGTGCGGGGTTGCCGTCATCAGCAGGAAGTGCCGCGTCAGCGAGCTGAGCAGCTGGCCCAGTTTGTAGCGCTTCGTGAACTTGACCTCCCCGCCGAAGAACGTCGCCGAGAGCTTGTGGGCTTCGTCGCAGACGACCAGGTCCCACCGGCAGTCGGGAGCTTCGAGCTTCTGCTGCACGTCCTCGTTGCGCGAGAGCTTGTCGAGACGCGCGATGACGAGGTTGTTCTCCAAGAACCAGTTGCCGGTGCGCGCTGCCTCCAGCTTGTCGTTGGTCAGGATCTCGAAGGGCAGCTGGAAGCGGCGGTAGAGTTCGTCCTGCCACTGCTCGGCGAGGCTGCCTGGGCAGATGATCAGGCAGCGCTGCAGGTCGCCGCGCGCGATCAGCTCCTTGATGAACAGCCCCGCCATGATGGTCTTGCCTGCACCGGGGTCGTCGGCCAGCAGGAAGCGGAGCGGCTGCCGTGGGAGCATCGCCTCGTAGACCGCCGTGATCTGGTGCGGGAGCGGATCGACGAGCGAGGTGTGGACGGCGAGCACCGGGTCGAACAGGTGTGCGAGCCGGATCCGGTGCGCTTCCGATACCAGGCGGAAGGCTGCGCCGTCGCCGTCGAAGCTCCAGGGCCGTCCCTCCTGGACCACTTCGAGTCGGGGTTCGTCGTGCCGGTAGAGGAGCACGTTTGCGACCCGGCCTGCGTGGTCCTTGTAGGTAAGTTCGAGTGCCTCGGAGCCGAACCACTTGGCGCTGACAACGGTCGCGTTCCCGTCGGGCACGAGCCCGCGGATCGTGGCGTTCGGCTTCAGATCTTCGAGGCGGGTCATCGTGTCGCTTTCTCCCGGTGGACGCAGCTCCGCCCTGATCGCAGGAG
Source organism: Planctomycetota bacterium (assembly GCA_046349595.1). Lineage (GTDB taxonomy): Bacteria > Planctomycetota > UBA1135 > UBA1135 > UBA2386 > JACRLW01. The sequence continues at coordinate 2,358,788 of JAXMCA010000002.1, read as the reverse complement.
TGCTCCCGCGACCTGGGGACGGACGAGCGGCCCATTCCAGCCCGAAGAAGCTGCGGATTCCAGAGTTCTGCTTGTCCTTCTTCTGGCCGCTCGTCATCAGATCCGAATCCTCTCGATCTCCTCCAACGTGATCTGGTCCCCTGTCCGGTCGTACAGTTTCGTCGTGCGCGGTGACTCGTGGCACGCGATGGCTTGTGCGTGCTCTAGGGTCCCCAGCTCCAGATAGCTTGTGATCCCGGTCGCCCTGAACGAGTGGCAGCATGTCACGCTGGGCAAGCCCGCTGCCGCGACTCTTCGCTTCACCATCCGAAGGACGTCGTTGCGACTCATCGGAACAGATGTCGGAGCCTTATCAGGCCGCAACTTGCGGAAGAGGGGCTGCTCGGTCAGGTTGCCAATCCCCATCGCCGCTATGTACTCGTCGAGAAACCCCTCCAGCCTGTGATGTGTGGGCAGCTGGTGCTCCTTCCCGCCCTTCTCGTGCAGTCGGAGCCAGTAGCGCTTCCCGTTCGGGAAGTAGTCGCAGACCCTCATCCTGGTGACCGCGCTGACCCGGGCAAACGCAAAGACCATGATCCCAATCAGCGCTCGGTCCCGCAGTCCGGCAAGGTCCGGCGAGCCGTCCTTCTTCAGCAGAGGGAGCGAGTCCAGGAGCAGGCGCGTTTGCTCGGTACTGAGGATCGGCGTCTTGCCCTGCCGTACGACGTGCTTCGGTCCCCGGACCGACGCGGCTACGTTGTGGGGCATGACCTGGCCAACAACGAGCCAGTCGAACAGCATCCGGATCGCTGCGAGGTGTTGTTTGACACTCGGCGCGGCGAGTTCACGCTGCAGCCCCTCGATGTAGGCGGCGACGATCGAAGGCTCGACGGCACCGAGGTGTCGGATGCCCTTCTGATCAGCCCAGTCGAAGAACCTCGAGCACGCTGCTGCGTAGGCTTGCCGCGTGTTCACGTTGCGGATGTTCGCCGTGAAGAACTCGAAGAGCCGCTTCATGCCGCGGTCACCCACGGACCGCACGATTGCCGGAAGGTCACTTCGAGAGACCGGGGCAAGTAGGTTCGTGGGCGGTGACTGCAACATGACTCTCCAGGGCGCTTGATGAACGTCCCCTGCTCATGATGGAGTCGCTCTAAGCCCGCATCATAAAGGACATTATGATGCGGGTCCATCCCCAAATGAAGAGGGCTTCGAAGACCACAAGGATCTTCGAAGCCCAGGGCTAGAGCAGAACCGAGAGCCAGAGGCTCACGATGGCGCCGGAAGCGAAACTTGTTGCCAAGAGCTTCAGCATGCGCCAGTCGATGCCCTTGCGCTGATACAGCCTGTCTCGCAGTGCCTCACATTGCAAGAACGCCAACTCTGCCAGTGCCTGCTGTCGGAGTTCTTCCGCAGCACGCATAACTGCACCTTCATTTCTCATAGTCCCTCCATGGTTAGGTAGTACAGGTCTCGTCACGAGTGACGACAGCTGAACTCCCGACACGAGGGCGGAGAGGAATCAAGGTTGTTGATGTTGTCGGTATCCCTTGGGTCGAGAATCTGCTGGGGAGCGCGCGCTCTTGGCACTACTCGGCCTCGGGATCGCCCTCCTTGCCCTTGGCCTGTCGGCGACGGGCAGTCAGCCAGACTGCTTCCCATTCGACGGGTGGCAACGTCAGGATCCGCTTGACCTCTGCTTTCACCAGGAACACGACATCGGGCACGAACCGCTCATTGAGCCAGTCGCGGAACTCATCCACATCGACGCTGTCCGGTCGACGGGCGAGTAGGGCCCTGGAGACCTTCCACTCGCCTTTCTGCTTCCAGAAGTCCACCTGGAGCCGCCAATTGTCATAGCCACCCACAAGCTCCGATCGAGCGGTTGCCGGGCACAATCCACGCTTTTGCTGCACGGCTTGCGCACGGCGCGACACGTCATACTCGTACAGCAAGGCATAACCGCCTGGCCGCCTAGCCAGGCTCATGCACATCTTGTACCCAAGCTCGTTCACAGGGTCACCTCCGCTGCAGCTTCGAAGAACCGATGGGCCAGGTTGCGCTGGTAGTTCGCGCCGCTCGCCTTGAGTCCGGTCTTCGCGGCAAACTGCCTTGCCGTCAGACGCTGCTTCAGGGAGGTGCGGCCCAGTCGCACTCCGAGAGGCATCGCTTGAGTGGCGACTGCCACGAGTTCGTCGTACGCGGCGCCCACATCAGGAGTGCTTTCATCAGGGATGCGCGCCAGCAGGGCGTCTCCCTCCTCCGTTCCGCAGCCCCGGGCGAGCCGACGCGCCATCTTCGTCGTTGCGTTTCGTGCTACGGTTGCGAACCAGGCCGCGAACTGGAATCGGGGCTGCGCACGTCCACTCAGCCTGAACGTGTGAAAGCCAGCCAAGGCATCCGCAACGGCCTGCTGCGTCGCATCTTCCGCGCACCAAGGAGCTTGGGCGAGAGCGATCGATCTTGCTAGACCCATGAACGCGACCACCAACAGGTTGCGCGCGGCCTGGTCGCCTCTGGCTGCGCGTCCGACAGTTCTGTTCAGCAACATGGTCGCCCAGCTTCGGGTGCCCTTCAGACCTGCGATGTACCTCCCAGAACCTTGTAGTGGATCGCTGAGGGACTTGACGCAGGCCCCACCTTCTGGTGAGGGCCGAGCGCGACGCTGCAGTTGCCGAGTCGATCTGGCCCGCACACGGTATCTTCAGAAGGGCATGTCCACCATCCCGATGACACCTGAGCGCCGTGCAGGCCTGCGAAGGACGCTAGAGCAGTACTGCCGTGCCGAGTCCATTAGTCAAGACCGCGCCACATTGAAGCTGGGCATTCCCAAGACCTCTTGGGTTCGCATATTCCACCGCGGCCCGGCGATCATGCGAGAGAGCACTTTCCGCAAACTCCATGTGCCGTTCGGGTTCGCCACGGTCGCCGACATGTTCCGAGCCATCGACCAAGCCGCCTCGGACGGCCACCGAGACAGTGCGCAGTCTGGAGTCCCGTTTCGCAAGGAACTCAAGACCTGCGTCCGCAGTGACGACGAGTCTCTCAGTCGCAGCCTTCTCGCTTTCGATCTAGCAGTCCCCTCCTTCGTAGACGTTGTCCAACGTGCCGATGAAGTGACGTTGACGCAGAAAGAGAAGCACATGGGTGGCGTAGGGTCGCCACCGTATAGGCACTTCCTGCAGTATTCGGTTGTTGTCACCATTGCTACCGGGGGCGAGAGATTGCTCCTGTGTCATAACAGAGTTGGGAACGATTGCGTCAACACCCGTGGCAACAGCGTTCTGCTATCGCGTTCCATGGCGTTCCAGTACAGGCAAGAGCCTAGCCCGCTTGATGCGTGGGTTCCCATGGCTCGGAGATCCCCACGCGAGGGCTGCGCACTCTTCTGCAAGGATGCGCAAGGCGGGTGGCCGGTGGCACTGCGGCTCATGCAAGAGAGGATCCGCATTCCCGAGAGAGCGCGGTTGTCGTCCGTTCGACCTGCGTGCGTGATTACTAATGACCAACGTGGAACCGTGGGGCGAGATGGATCCGCACGCAATTCCGTTTACACTAGTTATGTGATGCATCTGGAGTTTGCCGGGACGGGAAAGCACCGCGTCGAGGCACAGGAGTTTGCCGGCCCTATTAGCCACAACTGGTACTCCTACCTCCCATGCTCCGTCGATGATGGACAGCTCCGTTATGTTCTCAGCGATCCGGAGGACGACGCACGCATCAACGGAATGGACTACCTGATGGCGCGGTGGATTGCTCGCGGTGGCGCTCGTTTGCGTTACGAAGGCAAGAATGGTAATGTGACTCTAGTGGAAGGCTTTGTGATTGCATGATCTTTCCACTGTGTCATAGGAAGAGATTCATGCGGCATTCGGAAAGACACCCCACACCGACGATTGCTACGCTACGGCTACCAAGGGTCCATCGCCGACTCACGCTCGAAGAGATATCGCCTCGAATCGCGGGGCTGCCAGAGGACAGTGTGTGGGTTGTGTTCTTGAAGCACAAAAAGCCCCTCGGCCTTGGCGAAATTCGCCATTGTTACGGATCGGCCCTCCCGCAACAGCTGGACTTCTCAGGTATGGCGCATCCAGTATGGCGAAACCTGGCCGCACGCGCCTGGAACCTCGAGGCCACATGGCTTGCCTTCGGACGGACAACATCCATGACAGCAACTGCGTTCTCGCTCACTGAAGCGGACACGGCCCTTGAGCAAGCCTTTGGGAAAGTCACCCAGATGCTCGGGTTAGCCTTTGAGAGCTACTACGTAGCCGCGCCCCGCGCCCCAGACGACCCGTCCTTGCGGCTTGTGTATGCGAGCCGGTTACCGCACGCCATTTGACGCACATGGAACGTGTGCACAATCCACGCACTCGTCCTCGCACCCTTGCCGCGCAACTGCGCGCCCGCCTTGACGGGGCGCACCTGCAGGGTTCGTCACCGGCACCGGCGACACGGAGCCGGAATCTGCCTGCGCAATGTCGACATCGTGCTTGGGAAGAGCGCCACTTGAGCCAGTTGGCTGGGCCGCACTCCAAGTAGCAGCTCGATCCCGTAGTGCGAGGCGAGAGCAGCTGCCATGCTTGCCAGAGGCCGGGTCACCGGAACTCCTCCGCAGGGTGATGACCTCGGCTCCCTGTCTCCCGTCCAGCACCTGAGACAAGGCCCGCCCGGCATCTGAACCAAGACCTCGAGGCCCGAACCGTCCACGGCCAGCCCGACGTTGACCAGAGGTAATTGACGCGCGAAACAGTGGTCGGAGACTGCGAGGCGAGCATTGTCGTTGTCGACGCCGACGATGTACAGATCGATCCTGGTGTCTCGCGCGGCATCGAGGAACGCCTCGGCATAGACGGGGTAGGCATGAACTACCGAACCGAGCGCACCGAAGTGCACGACGTTGTCCGCGAGAGCCTCCGCCTTGTTGCGGCCGACCTGCGACGCCGTGAACAGCTGCCGATTCAGATTGCTGGCCTCGACTACGTCGGGATCGACGATGTCTATCGTTCCGACGCCACCTTGGACGAGATTCAGTACCACTTCAGAGCCGAGACCGCCTGCGCCGACCACGCAGACGCGAGCCGACTCGATGCGTTCTTGGTCCCATCCAGGGAGCATGCTCTGGCAGTGCGCCACCGGGCGCTCGCCTGCCGTGAGGCGCAGGCGCTGCGCTTGTCTAGAATACGGCTTCCGATGGGATCTCAAAGGTATTGCCTCCGCTCTGGTTCGCCCGCCCGATGATCCGAATGGTGGCTCGAAGCGATATGGCGAACATGTGCACGAAGAAGCTCCCGCCGGATGACCGCGAGACGATAGCGGAAATCGTTTGGTAGCCGTTATCCTCCCAGTGTTTCTGGTCTTGAATATCTACGTGGCTCGGAACGACCATCCCGCGCCCGCTTCCGGGGTGGCTATGGAAGCGCGCCAGGACGGTCTGACCTGCGTTCTCAATCGTCTGCAGAATGTCGCGTACGCTCTCCGGCCGTGCGCGCACGCTGGTAGTCGTGTTGTTGGCGTACTCCGGCATGTAGGCGCTCGTTGGCACCGACACCGTGACGTTTGGACTGTGAGCGTACCGAACACCCGACACGAGCACCGCCTCTTCTTCTGCGAATGGTGTCAGGTCGCGCTGTAGGCGTTGCAGGAACAGGGAGTCGAAGTAGTAGACATGCTGCTCGCTCCTGGAGCGCCCCGCCTTGCTTACTTCAGCAGGACGCGGCCGTTCGCGTAGCAGTGGCATTCGTCTGTATCGCATGAGCGCTCGCCTTCTCTACTTCCGGACCAATCCAGCAGGAACGTTCGCCTGTTGCGGCTCTGCGACGGCGGCTGCCGGTGGTCGCGTCCTCAGCTGTTGGTGGATCCACGCCTCGACCGACGTGACGAACCCTCGGAGCGTGCGACCCGAGATCGCAGCGCGTTCGTTGACCCAGTACCAGTTCGCCGCGTTTGCGTGAGGGTGCACGCAATGGTGCGTCCGGACCGGTTCCGGCGGGTTCTCGAAGTACGCTTTCGGAACAGTAGATCCGAGATCAATGTATGCCTTGAGCGGCGGACGCTTCGGGATCCTGAAGTAGCCGCGCCACGCATTCCCTTGGCGCTGCCAGCCGTACCGTTGCAGCCAGCGCTCGTCGGTCGGCGTGCTGGCGATGATCGCGGGGAGTGGCACTGCTGCGGATGCGGGCGGCGCTGGTGCGTATGTCTGTGCCTGCAGACTCCTCAGCTCAGCAAGGGTCGACTTGGACATTGGTCGCTCCCATGCGAACCACTCCAAGGGGTTCCACCAGGCACCGGCCGTGAACTCTGGGGTCACCTTCAGCTTGTCGCCGTCTTCACAGATGGCGAACAGGTCGTCATCCAGAGCCAGGGTCGCGACGCCATCCGGGTGCGTGACGGTGTTCGCCGTTGAGATCCCGGCTTGTTGTAGAGCCTGTGCCAGGGTCGTTCCCGGCTCGAGCCTTACGATGTGAGGCTGGTCGGTCTGGTTCTGGCGAATCAATGCAATCGTCTTTGAGGTCAGCTGGCCCATGGGCCTCCTTTGGTTGGGTGCAGGAGGTAGGCCTCAGTGGCGAAAACTGCTGGGCAGCCTCGCGAGGAATCTCGTCCGGATGCGGCGCCAGAGCTTCTTCACCGAGTAACCAGCGCGCTCGACTAGGCCAGGCTGACGCAGCGGTGGCATGAGGCCCATCTCCACGAACCTCTGACGGACCAGGATGTAGATGCTGCGACGCACCGGGTCCACCAGTGTTGCGTGCGCTTCGCGAAGACGACCTTCCTCGCGAGCCTCCGGGCGACAGGCCAGCGCCCTCGAGAGCGCAAGGTCGGTGTCTTCCCGATCCTCGATGACGCGTATGCCCAGCCGATCGAAGAAGCAGTTTCGCGCTGCTCGCGCGTGGACAGCCTTCTGTGCTTCCTCGCTCGATGCCGGGTCGGGCGTCTTCATGGGGCTCGCCCGACCGACACCAATGTCGTCCTGCGCAGTTGCTCGAAGAGGCGATGCAGCGCCTCATGGGTGAGGGCCGCTTGCGGAGTCGCCGAGGTCTTGCGAATCGTCGATGGCAGCGCCAGCGAGGCTCCACGTTGCAGAGCGCGCTGGCGTTCTGTTGAAGCTCTACGGCGGGCGTCGTCTCGCATCCGCTCGACCTCTCTGACCCGAGCCCTTGCTTCCTCCATCGACACGTGGTGCGGGAAGAACGCTGCGGTTGGCGTTCCACCGCCGATCACGAGGAAGCCTGCGCCGGGGATGCGGTTCAAAGACTGCACGAATTCGTTGTCTACTCGGGGACGAATGTGCGGCGACATGGTCTCGGACACGCTGTGGGAGATGGAAGATCCCCCGTCCGAGCTTGTCGAGCCGCCCTTCGATACGGTCTTGCTGCGCAGGTAGACGAGCTGTTCCCCACTCCACTCGATGATGGTCTTCGCGCTGTGCCTTGGCGAGAAAAACGCCACGATGCCGAAGCTGAGCAACAAGGCTCGCAGTCCTTCGTCTGCGATCTGTTGTTCGACCTGGTGGCTAAGGATGAGGCTGATTCCGCCGCCGACGCCTCGCACTTGGCCTACGAGGCGTTGGATGTCGCTGCCAGAGGCCAGGTCTTGAAACTCATCTATGGCGACGAACATCTGGCGGACCATCCTGCGCTGGGCGACGAGATCGCGAGCCACGGAGATGATGAGCTTCAGGAGCAGTGCGGCGACGCTGCTCGACGTCATGCTGCTTTCCGTGCTGCCGGGGAGGCACAAGTACAGCGGGTGGCCGTTCAGAAGTGCGTCTTCGATGTCGAGCGCTGGCAAGTGTGCCGTCGCCGGTGAGCCGGGGTTGATCTCGGCGCACTGCGCAAGGCGATCGACCACGTTTAGCGCGTGCTGCGCATGCTCAAGATTCCGGGTCCCGACAAGTGTTCGGATCTGGCGGGCAAGGCTATCCCAGGTCACGGCGCCGTGCGCGAGCGCTTGCGTGAGTGCCTGCTCGAGTGCGCGCACGTTTTGCTCCGTGAAGAAGGGTTCCGTGCTTTGCAGGTTGAGCGAGCCTGCGAGCAGCTCGGCAACCTGGTGCGGAGTACGGTTCTTGAGTAGCGCCGGAAACATGTCGAGCACGAAGTCACTCGGCAAGGTTGGCATGAGGCTGAAGAACCGCAGCCGTCGACCACTGGAGCGGCTCGCGTGGTGCATGTGCGCGTACAGCATCATGTCGCCCTTGCAGTCGATGCAGATGACGAGCTGGTCAAGCCGCATCAGCTGCTCGATGAGCATGCTCATGAACCGCGTGGTCTTCCCCGACCCACTTGCTCCGCGCACGTACACGAGATCGCGCAGTTGCTGCAACGTCACGTAGAGCGGAGCCGGTCCGAAACCCAAGAGCACCAACTGACCACCGCTCAGCTCCGTAGCTTGCCGGTGGGCGCACTGCCAGGCGAGGCTAGGCCTTGAACCAGCGAACTCGCGCCGGCCGAAAGTCTGAAAGTTCCTGAAACACCTCTCTCCGACGTTCGTACGTGCTTTTGCACAACAACGAACAAGACGCCAGGGAGGGCGTTTCAGGTGAACGCGAAAGTGCGAGATCAGATCCTCTTGCGCCAGCGCCGCAACGCGAAGCGGCTCAGGCAGGCGGGCAGCGACGGCCGCGCGGCGGCACTCGACGCCGGCGCCGCCAACTTCGAGATGTCGAGCCGCATCGTCGCCACGAGTGCGGGCGGCGTGCGGCTCGCCCACGACCTCGCGCGCGCGGTGCAACTGCCGCAGGCCATCAACGAGCGCCTCGACCTGCTGAAGATCCACCGGCCGTACGCACGAGTCGGACCACGTGCTGTCGCTGGCCTACAACCTGCTCGCCGGCGGCACCTGCATCGAAGACCTCGAGCAGCGCCGGAGTGATGACGCGTTCCTCGACATGCTCGGCGTTGACTGCATCCCCGACCCGACGACGGCTGGAGACTTCTGCCGCCGCTTCGGCAGCAAGCAAGACGTCGACGCGCTGCAAGACGCGATCAACGAGAGTCGCCTGCGCGTGTGGCAGCGGCAGCCGAAGGACTTCTTCGCGCAGGCGATCGTCGACGCCGACGGCACGATCGCGGAGACCACCGGCGAGTGCAAAGAGGGCATGGACATGTCCTTCAAGGGGCAGTGGGGCTACCAGCACCTCGTCGTGTCGTTGGCGAACACGCAGGAGGTCCTCTTCCAGGATCTGCGACCTGGCAACCGTCCGTCGCACGAAGGCGCAGCCGAGCGACTCGACCAAGCCGTGGCTCTGCTCCGTCGCGGCGGCTTTCGGAAGATCCTGATGCGCGGCGACACCGCCTTCAGCCAGACGGCCTTCCTCGATCGCTGGGACGCCGACTGCATCGAGTTCGTCTTCGGCATCCAAGCTGCCGAGAGCCTGTGCGAAACCGCCGATTCGCTACCGGATTCGGCGTGGACGGTGCTCGAGCGCAAGCCGCCATGAGGTCCGGACATCGCCGCGGGCACGCCCGCGCAACGTGAAGGACGACATCGTCATGGAGCGCGAATGCTACAACCAGCACCTCTGCCGCGAGGACATCGCCGAGTTCGACTACCGCCCGAGCGCGTGCGAGGTGCCGTTCCGCGTCGTCGCGCTGCGAAAGATCATCACCCACGAGCGCGGGCAGAAGCTGCTGCACGCCGAGCACCGCTACCTCTTCTACATCACCAACACCGCGCATTCGGCCGCGCGCGTCGTCGAGCTCTCGAACGAGCGATGCAACCAGGAGCGCACGATCGGCGAGCTGAAGTCGGGCGTGAACGCGCTGCGTATGCCGCTCGGCGACCTGGTGTCGAACTGGGCGTACTCGGTGATCGCTACGCTGGCTTGGAATCTGTCGCGATGGATTGCCCTCGTGCTGCCGGCCAGTGGCAGATGGCGGACAAGCACGCTGCGGAGAAGCACGACGTGCTGCGCATGCGCTTCCGGACCTTCGTCCAGCGCCTGATGCTCTTGCCGGCTCAGGTCGTGACGACCGGTCGCCGGCTCGTCGTGCGATTGCTCGACTGGAATCCCTGGCGGCACGTCTTCTTCCGCGCAATCGAGTCGGTCCAGCTCACGACGTAGCTGCTAAACACGAAGCCAGAGCACGGACGCTCTGGTCCGCCGCGGACCACAAGAACGAGAGGAGTCGACCCAGCAAGATGGACAACTCGGTGATCATCGTGACCGGCGCTGGCCGGTCAGGCGGCGGCGTGTACGCTCGAATCAGGGCGCTTCGCCCCCGTGATCTTCGCTTGTTTGAGGGCTAGGGTTCTGCAAGACCACAGAAGGTGCGATCATCCGGTGCCTCCAGTACTCGCCTTCAAGGCCAGTGTGAGGGTCTCTGGGCTGGCGACTTGATGCGCCAAGATCGGAGCGCCGCGCAGTCGAGGATCTGTCCCGAGCAGCCGGTCGATGCGACGTTCTTCGCTCGTGCCTGGGGCGCCCTTCGCAGTGAAGGGCGCCAGCAAGTTCGAAGTCCATGGCAGCAGGAGTGCCCATGCGTACGTCCCGTTCGCGATGCTGGCCGCAAGGAGCGGATTCCGTTGCGCCTGAGCGACCTGCTTCGCCAGCGCGTTCGTCACCTCGTTGGTATCCGGAGCGTAGATGCTTACGACCCGGGGTCTCTCTCCGCCCTCCAAGACGTGCGGCACGACGGGTGCGTCGTCGCCCAGCAACAGCCGGACTTCGGTGGGCGTGAGAGCGATGCGCGGGCGTGTCCTGTCCATGTAGATGAACCAGGCCAGCGCGAGTCGCTGCTGTAGGGCCTTGGAGCCCAGAGGGCGATCCGGGGCCGCGACGTAGTAGGACCTGTTGTCCGGCAGGCCCGCTACGGACGTGATCTGTTTTCGTCCCAGGAGACGTTGCAGGATGTTGTTCGGGTCGATGCCGAGTGCTCTCTCGAGCATCGGGCGAGTGGTCATGCCTGCTCTTTGGATCGAGTCGAGCACCGCGAGGTCTCGCGTATCAGATGATGACATAGGACTCCGAGCCTCTGGACTGGAGTTGGGGGGCGATGCGTTCGTGAAAGTTCCTCAGCTTCGTCGGCGAGTAGATCCCGCCGCACTCCACGATGAGCACGGAACCATCCGCCAGTGTCAGTTCTCCATCGGGCACTACATGCTGGTACGCGAGCTCCCTCATGAGCTGGTCTTCTGAGACCCAGGCTGTCGCCGCATTCGAGGCCAGCGCATGCACCACGAAGTGCGCGAGGCGGAGATCGTGCGTCAGTTCGCAGCGGCGCGACTCGCGCTGTAGTCGTTCTCCGAGAACCGCAGCACCGCGATGGCTAAGCCGGACTACGGGCACCTGTTCTGGAGCGGATGCCGCAGAGCGCTCCCGAAGCGATCGAGCCACCGCCACGAAGTCCGGTGGCTTCAGGCCGTGCTCGTAGCGACACAGCGCGTCGGAGTGCGTCGGAGCGACCGCGAGGATCGAACGGGTGGACACCAGACCGATAGCCTCCATGCGCTGGCACCAACGTTGGTAGGCCCCGGCGGCCTGCAGTGCGCCTTCGGTGGCCTGGTGCGCCTGCCGCAGGCTGTCGATCGCGACCATGCGCACGCCTGCGATGAGCCTCAGGAGTTCGACATCCCGCTCCGTGAGGCTAGTCATCGGTGGGCTTCCTCCTGCCCGGGCTTCTCCACCCGGTTCTCCGCGCCAGGCAGCCAGCAAGGACGTCCCGATAACCACGGGATGTTTCGTCAGACAACATCCCCTGGTTTGGCACGCAAGTGCCTTGCGCAGGCTGCACTCCGGTATCGCGCTCTGCCCGCCGCTGCATCGCAGCGGCGCGGTGGCGCCGATGCCGGGCGCTCGCGCAAAAGTGAGGGGCACGATCCCTGTTGGAATCGTGCCCCTCGGTTCGGTTGTGCGAGTACATCGCCAACGAACTCCTCAAGCTGGCCGCCCGTATTGGCGGACCTGGCTCAGGCGCGTCGGCTTGAAACCGATGTCGCGTTCGATGCGCAGGCCGAAAGGACCACGCGCCGACTCGAGCTCGTTCAAGCTGAAGTAACCTAGCTCTACTTCGAAGCCTTCCACGAGGCCGAAGAAGATGTCTTCGCCGTCGAACTCCACGCCGTACCAGGTCCAGTTGGACCATGGCGTGAAGAATTTGACCTGGGCCTCCGGATCTCTCGTGTGCTCTGTCGCACCGAGTTCCGGCAAACGCTCTCGGATCTCCTTGGTTAGTAGTTGCATCGTTCCTCCTTCTTGGTTGCGTCCAAACTGCGCCTCGCGAATCGAGGTGCAGATCGCACGCAGCTCTTGGGGGAGGTCACCGAACTTGGTTGTCTTGGCCTTGGGGCTGCGCTGTGGCAGCCGGTTCAGGAAGCCGACTGCGCGGACCGTTTCCTGCGGTAGTTGCCGTCGACTTGCTCGACCTGTGGGTCGATCACGACCTGCTGCAGGATGAGATGCACGCCGGTTCCCGGCACACCCGCTTCACGGGCCTCGGCGAGCACCGCCGTCTTCAGCTGCGCGTAGCTCTTGGGCCCGCTCTCCAGAGCGCGCTGCACAGCAGCGTGCACAAGTTCGCGCGAGAGGCGCGTCTTGGGGTCCGCTTTGGGCTTCGAACTCCGACGCAGGGCGGCGAGGCCGTTGCGGATGCTGCGGAGTTGCTCCGTGACAGCCGCTCTCTGCTCTCGAAGGTTGTTCAGCTCTGCGGCGAGGCGCTGCTCTTCCGATTCGAGCATCGTGGCTGCGCTTCGCACGTTCTCAGTTGGGCTCGGGTCCATGCCCCCAGTAGTCCGGAAGGGCCCGGATTGCTGGCCGTCGTCCTGCGACGCGGTGCGATGAGTCGATGCTGCCCAGCACATCGATCCGCTCGGGACTCATAACGGTCAGTGGAGCCTGACGTGGGATGCCTACCGAAAGGAGCACACCCATGAAGTCGAAACCGCAAGCCAGTGAGAGTGCCAAGCCGAGCAATCGGCCGGTGCACGAAGTCCGGTTCGGGACCGTCCGTGGTGCTATCTGGGCTAACCAGATGGAACACGGTGTCATGTACAACGTCACGCTCTCGAGGTCCTACAAGACCTCCGAGGGTGAGTGGCGGGACTCTGATTCGTTCGGCAGGGATGACCTCCTTGTCGCAGCGAAGGTGCTGGAAGCGGCTTTCCTCTGGATCTGCAGCGAGCAGCGCCGGGATCGCCGCGACAGCTAGGTTCTCTCCCCTTCTTTTGAGCGTTTGACCGCGTTCCACGGAGGGCTCCACCTTGCCCCTCGAGGTTGCATAGGCACAGGAATCGTGCCAGGCTCGCCCGCAGCGATTCGCTCTCTGTATTCGGGCACGCTCCAGGCGCTGCCTTCACATGGGTAGTCCGTGACCAACAGGTTCTCACGAGCTGCATGCAGCTCGGCTTCGTCGACCGGCAGCCATCGCGACGGGGCTCGCTCGCTCCCAAGTCCATGGGCGCGCGCGAACCCCGATCGCAGCAAAGGAGGCTGCCCATGTCCCGAAGTGACTTTTCTGAACGACAAGAACGCAAGAAGGAACGGCTGCAGGAGCGCGCCAAGAAGGCGCAGCGCGAGTCCGACCAGGCCTTCGAGGCCACGGACCGCATCGCGAAGTCGATACCGCTCGGCCAACCGATCCACGTAGGCCATTACTCCGAACGCGGCCACCGAGCTGACCTGAAGCGCATCGAACGCGGGATGCGAAAGGCCATCGACAAGGGCCGCGAGGCTGAGGAGCTGCAGCGGCGCTCCGAGGCTGTCGGCACCGGCGGCATCTCGTCCGACGATCCCGAAGCGGTAGCGAAGCTCGGCGAGAAGCTCGACCTCCTGCTCCAGAAGCAAGACTTCATGAAGCGGCTGAACGCCGCCTGGCGGACGGCGGGCAAGCCCGAACCGTATGCCCCGGAGGCGACCTGGGAGCAAGTCCAGAAGGACGCCGAGGTCGATGGCGATGCGCTCCAGCAAGTGCGTCGCGACATGGCTAGGAGATGGGCCTGGCAGCCAGGCGCCCCCTTCCCTGCCTACGCCCTGTCCAACCTCAGCGCCGAGATCCGGCGCGTGCGCATGCGCATCGGCGACTTGCAGAGCAGCACCGAACGTCCCGCCGTCGCGCAGGACGTCGGTCCGTGCGAGGTCATCGAGAACGTCGCCGAGAACCGGATCCAGCTGGTGTTCCCCGGCAAGCCGCCGGACGCCACCCGCGCCTTGCTCAAGGCGCGCGGCTTCCGGTGGTCGCCTCAGGCAGGTGCTTGGCAGCGACTCCTGAACGACGCCGGACGGCTCGCCGCCCGTCTCGTCGTTGACCAGCTGCAACCCCCCGGAGGTGACCCGTGCACGACGTGACCGCCGTGCGTCAACAACTGGCGCGCGACCTCTTTCTCCAGGCTGCCATCCGCCTCGGCATCCTCGAATGGAACGAGCAGAACGGAGTCTGGCAGGAGTTGATCACCGGCCAGACGCCTGTGACGCCTGCAGAGCACCAGAAGCTCCGCACGGCGGCTCGGTGCTTCGCGGAGCGGTGCATGGTCGTCGCGGATGCGGCGATCCGGCGGTTCCAAGAACCGCTCTATCCCACACCCAGCGATCGCCGCTTCGTCTGTCCGGACTGCGGTTCGGACGCCGTCGAACTGTGCTTCCCTGTCTGGGTCCCCGCGAACGAGATCGACGACCGTTCGCAGTGGGACCTCGACGCTGAGGCGCAGCCCGAGCGCGACTCGGACCGTGGCTGGTGTTCCAAGTGCGCGAGCAACGTGCTTGTGCGCCGGGAGGCCGTCCGTGGATCCTGACGCCGCCCTGCGTCGCCTCGTGCAGCTGTCCGAACGCCTGGTCCAAGGCGACCCCGAAGACCAGGAGTGGACGGAGCTGCAAGCGACAGCAACCGAACTCGCCGAGACCTTCCTTGGTCTCGACGAATGGCTGAAGAAGCACGGTTTCCTGCCTTCTGCATGGAGCCCCGAACCGCGTTCCGCCCAGGATGCATTGCTCGCGTCCACCGTCCGATCGATCCATCGCGAGATGGACGGTAAGGTATGGTCACCGAGCACTCTCGAAACCATCGCCGATCTTCTGCGCCGCGCGGGCTTCGAGATCCGCGAACCGGGAACCGACGAGGTGGCGCCGTGACGTACCACCTCGTGCTCACCGAGGACGATGTCGACACGATTGCATTCGTCGGTGACCGCTACGCTTGGTCCGACGCTCTGCGCGCTCTCGATGTCGGCGACAACGAGCTGACCGAGCCCGAGGCCTGGCGCATCAAGGAGGCGTTCGAGAGCGACATGGAGGGGGGCCACTCGCCTTTCCCCATGCTCGACGAACACTCCGAGTTGCATGGCAAGCTCGTCGCGTTCTGGGACCGGATCATCTGACCCGGTCCGGCGGTTGAGACCCTTTCAGGTTTCCCTGGCACGGACTCCCGCCCTTTTCCTGGGCTGCACCCTGTCGACACCGCACATCCATCCTCCGCGGGATTCTTGCGCGCCTTGTGGTCCGTCTCGGAACCACCGTGCGATGGCAGGGTTTGCCATACCCTGCCACTTGAGCTACACTGTCGGTATGGCCACCAATCCGCCCCTGACCAGCATGAACATCTCGCTCCCCGAGCCGCTCCGCGAGTTCGTCGACGAGCAAGTCGCCCGGGGCGGCTTCGGGTCGGCGAGTGAGTACGTGCGGCAGCTCATCCGGCACGCCAAGGAGAACGCGGATGCCGAGAGCAAGCTGCTGCGTGCCCTCGAGCGGGGCGGTCGGATCGAACTCAACGATGAGTACTGGCAGAAGAAGGACAGCCGCGTCGCGGATCTGATCCGGAAGAAAGCCAGCACTCGCGAATGAGCAAGCGCTTCTTCATCCTCGAGGCTGCCGACCGCGAGATCGACGCGCAGGTCTCCTACTACGCCGAGCAGGCCGGAGCCGCCCTCGCGGAGCGCTTCTACGCAGCTCTGAAGTCCACCTTCCAGAGCCTCGTCGAGAACCCTGGCCACGGTCGCCGATTCGAGTCCTCGCACGCCGCTCTGGCTGGCGTGCGCATCTGGCTAGTGCACGGATTCCCCTTCCTCGTCTACTACCGCGAGGTTGACGACGGCATCGAGATCCTCCACGTCCTGCACGGCGCGCGGGATCGCGACCGCATCCTCGACCCGGAGTAGCTGACGCCGTTGCCTTGGCTACCGGCAACCGGCTCAGGCGCGAGCACCGCGCCGACCGCCGCATGTCGATCTGCAGGCCCAATTGCATGCGGTCGTCACGGTCCTCGCGTTGCCTTCGCTCTCGGTTGCCTACCCCTCGCCCGCTGGCGGTTTTCCCGCGGCGCTTCGGCCCCGGGTAAACCGGGGGGCCTCCGCTTGCGGGCGTCAGCACGGTCTCATGCACGGTCCAGCAGGGGGTTGGAGAGAGGTTGGAAGAGGGGGTTGGTGTTCGAGTCCGAGGGCGGA
The DNA here is from genome assembly GCA_046349595.1 of Planctomycetota bacterium. Classification (GTDB taxonomy): domain Bacteria; phylum Planctomycetota; class UBA1135; order UBA1135; family UBA2386; genus JACRLW01. Next base: position 2,342,441 of record JAXMCA010000002.1, on the reverse strand, counting down.
CCGGCTGGACCCGAAGGCTCCGCCTCGAAGCAGCTTGCCCAGCAACTTGCCCGGTTCTGGACTACCTGCCTCTGAACGCCGAGGAGCGCTCCACGAATGACCCCACTTCAGGAACTCCATCGTGACGCATGGCTGGCCGGTGCCGTCCATGGCCTGCGATTGCTCTTCGCAGAGTTCGAAGTCCACTTGCCGCTGCTCGACGTGAGCTGGGGCGATCCGAAGCGTGCCACGGAACTGTGCGGCACCAGCATCACTGTCTCGCCCCTGCTCGAGCCCATCCCCGCGCTGCTCGCGCTCCACCATGAACTCGTGCATGTGGCGAGCGGCGATGCTGGTCATGGAGCGGAGTTCCGGGAGGTCGGTTCGCAAGTCGGCCTCCGCTCGCCCTTGCTCGCCTACCCTTCCGTGAACAGGCTGATCCGCGGGCGCCTTGGTCGCCTCGTCGGCGAACTGCGGCCACTCGATCCAGACTCGATGGACAATTTCACACCGTATCGGTGGATGGCCGTTGCCTGCAGCGACTGCGGTCTGGTCGTGCGGGCACCCGAGCGTTCGCTTCGCGCGTTCGGGGCGCCACGCTGCGCGTGCAACCAGTATCCCATGCACCTTCGTGGTCGCTGCGAGCGGTCGCGGGTCACCTACCCGATGCTCGACGCAGGTCCTGAGTCGATCAGTGCCCCCTGAACCGTCGCATTGGGATCGGGGTGGCGCGGCTGGGTTGACCGGCCCCGAACCTGTTGATCCAATACGGGCGACATCTTGCGCGCTGTCGGAAGGAGATTCCGCAGCGCGCCCCGAACACTCGCGCCGGGGTTGTCCGCGATGGGCGCAAAACTTGACTCTCCTTCTTCCCCTTTTCTCAAAGTTCCCCCCGGCGCCACTTTCCTTGCCCCTCCTTGCCGAAACCCCGACTCGGCATGCTCCTCGACTTTCCTACCCGCCTGCGTTGGCTCCGTATACTCTCAGTCCCATGAACCCCCAAAGCACTCAGCCCCCCAGAGATGGCGAACCGCAAGTTGCTGCCGATTGCGAAAACGAAGCGGCGGCGATGGACGCGCGCGTAACCAAGATTCGCGAACGGCTATTGTTGGATGCTGCGTTGCAAGCTGACAACAGGCAATCCACGAGCCACAACAAGGCCACCTGGGCCCAGAGCCTCGGGGAACACCTCAAAACCGGCCAGTTGGGAATGGGTCAAAACCGGCCAGTCGCGCGTTCGCGGACGGTGTCTGTGTAGCGAGAGTCTGATTCGCCGCAAGAGCTGAGGGTCAGATCCGAGCACCCCTCCATCTCCATCTCCTCCCACCCGCCGCGCGGCAAGCCGAGGCCCCCCGATGCAATCGGGGCCGAGGCGCAGTCGCAGAAGCCAGCACACCGTGTGGCAGCGTCGGCGGGACAAGGCCGCAGTGCGAGTGCCGTGGCGAGCGGAGCGAGCGGACCCGACCGCAGGGAGGGCGCGGCACTCGCGCGGCCGCCGCCGACGCGGTCGCTACGCCGACGCGCTGTCGTGTGACTTGCCCAGCTTCGTACGCCAGCTGCGCGGACCGCACTTCAAGACGTGGGCGTGATGCAGCAGGCGATCAAGGAGAGCGGTCACCGCGGCGTTGTCACCGAGCTGCTTGCCCCAGTCGTCGACGGGTCGGTTCGAGGTCAGGATCGTCGAGGCGCGCTCGTACCGCCGCATGATGACCTCGAGCAGATCCTCGGCAGCGGTGTGGGGCAGCTTGCGCATGCCGAGATCATCGATGACGAGCAGGGGCACGCTGGCGATCTCGTTGATGGTCTCCTTGCGATTGCCCAGCAGCGTGGCATCGACGATCTCCTCGACGAGCACGTGCGCCTCCTTGTAGAGCACATCGAATCCCTGATGGATGACGGCCAGTCCGATGGCCTGTGCGAGGTGGCTCTTGCCAGTGCCAGGTGGCCCTAGGAAGAGTCCGTCTTCGTGTTGCGTCACGAAGCGACCGGCAGCGAGCTCGAAGACGAGCTTGCGGTCCATCTTGGCGTTGAAGGTGAAGTCGAAGTTGTCGAGGGTCTTGTCGCGATCGCGGAAGCCGGCCTTCTTGATGCGCCGCTCGATCAGGCGATCCTGACGGCGCTCCATCTCGTCGTGGACGAGCAGCGCGAGCAAGTCGAATGGCGGCAGGCGCTCAGCCTGTGCTTGGACGAGTCGCGTCTGCAGGGTGTTCGCCATCCCCGACAGCCGGAGCTTGCGGAGGCAACGATCGAGTTCGATCTGGTTCATGGGATTGTGGTGATGGGGTCTTGCTGTCGATGAGGTCGCGGTAGAGCGAGAGGGAGCGGATCAAGCTGTCGACCTGACGCAGCTGTGGTCCTTGTCCTGGTGTGCGGTCAACCAGCGTGCGCACGATCCGGTAGTCGACATGGCCGGCTTCGAGCGCCGTGCGGCAGCAGGCATCGACGATGCCGAAGCCACGCTTCTTCACCAGCGACAGCACACCCAGGATCTGGCGCGCACCGAACTGATCGCGACGTTGCTCGATCAGCTCGCACACGCGACCGATGTGCTTGCCCATGCCGCGGGCGCGATCGAGCAGGTGCAGCACTCCTTTCGGTGTCTTGGGGCTACGGTCGCGCGGATCGACCCTGAAGCGTCCAGGCTTCTCGCGTACCAACTCGCGCAGTAGTGCACCGGACTTCGGATCGAGGATCCGGACGAACAGCTGATCCCAGCGCACATGCACCTCCTGGCCGATCCAACTCGCCGGCACGCCGTAGTAGCTCCTCGCCACCTCGACGCAGCCATCGAGGTGGACGATGCGTTTGCCGTACTCGAAATAGCGGAAGGGCTGCACCGGCAACGGCTGCAGTGCCCCGCGCTCTTCGTCGAACATGGCAGCGACCTGACGCTTGGTGGTGCCGTGGATCCGCGTGTCGGCCCAGCGTGACGTCCACTGATCGAGGTGGCGCCGGGCTTCCTCGATCGACTCGAATCGCATGCCGCGCAGCGGCGTCTTCTGCGCAAAGCCGACGCTGGACTCCACCTTGCCCTTCCGGTTGGGCTCGCGCACTCGCGCGGGCATCGCCACCACGCCGTAGTGCTTCAGGCATTCCCGATACAGCGGGTTGATGGCAGGGTCGTAGACGTCCGGCCTGATCACTCCCTCGCGTAGGTTGTCGAGCACGATCAGCCTCGGCGTACCACCAAGGCGCCGGAACGCCTGCTCGTGCAACTCGCACCAGGTGCGCACGCTCGAACTCCAGGTCAACAGCCACACCGCCTTGCGGCTGTGGCCGAGCGTCAACGCAAACAACCTCGTGCGTCGCCACTTGCCCGTCGAGGGATCACGTACCCACGGACCGGTGCCGTAGTCGACCTGGGCTTCTTCGCCAGGCGTGGTCTCGATGCGTGGATGTGGAACCGCCTGACGTCCGCGCAGCCGTCGCACGAAGCGCTTCACCGACTCGTAGTGACCGCCGAAGCCGTGCCGATCGCAGAGGTCCTGCCAGATCGCCATGGCATTCCGGCCTCGCGACAGCGCCTCCTCGATCAGGGATCGGTATGGCTCGCACTGGCTTGGAACCCTCGGCTCCGAGTCGTCGGAGTCGGCGAACGGGTCACTGGCCGGTTTTGAAGTCGCGGAGTCGGGGAACGGATCACTGGCCGGTTTTGGATCCGGGCCCTCGGTCGACGCAGCGCGAAGTAGTCGGCGCGCACGTGGCTCGCGCGTCTGGATCCCCGCTTCCGACAGGTACTTGCGTACGGTCTCGCGGCGCACACCTGTCTCGCGCTCGATGCGACGCAGCGACCATCCCAGCCGCCCCAGCGCACGTACCTGCTCTTGTTCGTCGGGTCTCAAGACGTTGGCCATCCCCGCGGCACAACAGCCAGTGCGCCGCGTCGTCAACGTCCGCGAGCGCGCACCTCAACTGGCCGGTTTTGACCCGTTCCTCACTGGCCGGTTTTGGCCGTTCCCCGAGGCAGAGCCCTTGGGGTAACTGGAGCCAGTTTGGCCAGCAAACAAAGTAGCACTCCTGTCGATGATTGGTCCGACTCACCTCCTGATCTTTCAGGCCAACCCATTTTGCAATCTCGACTGCAGCTACTGCTATCTTCCTGATCGCGCGAATTACAGCATCATCCCGATGGAGGTCGTCGACAGGACGGCAGATCGTCTCATTGAGGCAGACCTGCTTGGCGAACACACGTCGGTGCTATGGCATGCCGGTGAGCCAATGGTTGTGCCGCAGGCATTCTACCGCAGGGCTATTGGCATTCTATCCGCCAAGCTAGGGTCTCGAACGACGCTGCATAATGCTCTGCAGACTAATGCCACGCTGATTGATCATGAGTGGTGTCACTTCCTTAAGGAGCATTGCTTCGACATTGGCGTCAGTCTAGATGGTCCCGTAGAATACCATGATGATCCTAGGCGGTTCCGCAGTGGTCGTGGCTCGCATGCAGCGACTATGGCCGGGATCGGCATGCTGAAGCAGCACGGGATACCTTTTGGCGTTATTTGCGTCTTGACGCAGCGGTCGCTCGCCAATCCCGAGCCGATCATAGACTTTTTGTTGTCCATAGGTGCTGAGTCTATTGGATTCAACGTAGAAGAATCGGAAGGATGCCATGTGTCGCGTCTATATGAGTCACTTGGCCTCATTGATCGCTTTCGGTTCTTTGTCGATTTGCTTTGGCGGAAGGCCCAGGGATCGCCTGTTCGCATTCGAGAATTCGAGAGCGTTCGGCGTTCTATTCTTCGCACAGCGCCGACCCCTGTCAATGATCAGGCTGCGCCTTTTCAAATCGTAAGTGTCGATGTCAAAGGTGGACTTGCTACGTTTTCCCCTGAACTGCTGACCACATCTAACGTTGGGGGCTTCGGGACTTTCGTGCTAGGTAACGTCTTGGATGCGTCCATCGCGGAGATGATTGCCTCGGAGAAATACGGCCGCCTCGCTGCTGATATTTCCACAGGCGTGTCGCAGTGCCTCCGCTCATGTGCGTACTATCGATTCTGTGGCGGTGGAGCACCATCCAATAAGCTGGCGGAGCATGGCTCTGCCACTGTAACCGCGACCATGCACTGTAAGTTGATCATTCAGCAGGTTGCAGAGGCAGTGGTCTCAGGATATGAGAACATCCATGGTAATGAGAGCGCCATGCAGTGAACTGGAGGTTGGCGTCCGCGTTTGGGGGGCGGACATGTGTCAGCGCCTCGCCATCTGTGATGGTGCCGCGAATGCGGGACGCTCATACTTCGAAGGTGCCTTTGTTCCGCAAGGCAACTGGCGCAACTGTACAGATTCCGAATTAGCAATGCTTGTCATGAGTCAGCTGCCGACAAGGCCAGCGCGCGGATCCACGATACAGTTGGTGCGAGTCCTGTCGCAGTATGCAGTTGAGCGGGAGTGGGCTGAGGAGCCTGAGAGCCCATTTCTTGCAAGGCACCAGGAGTTGGTGGATGCTTGCTGGGCTCTCCATGATTCGAGGTCTCCCTGTTCTGTGCTGGGGTACTACGTGAACCGGCCCGGGCTTGCGACCGTCTCCCGTGATGCGTCTAATGGCAAGTTTGTCGGCTTGCATATTGATAGCTGGGATAGAGCGCCGATGCATTCCCGAGCTGCGTCGCGGAATCGGATATGCATAAACCTAGGTCGTGAGAACCGGTATTTCTTGTTTGTGAATATGAGTATTGGCAGGTGCGCTGAGCTCGCGGGGGATTCGCAGTGCCCGGACTGGAATTACATAGTCAAGGAGTTTTTTAGAAAGTGTGGCGGCTACCCCATCATCAGACTCCTCGTGGCACCAGGAGAGGCATACATAGCTCCCACCGAGAACATCATTCATGACGGCAGCAGCTTAGGCATGGTGGGTATGGACGCGACCTTCACTCTTCTGGGTACGTTTTGGGAGTCAAACTTGCCCGCTTGCTGACCCTTAGTCGCCATCAGCGCCACGATTGGGAGTTGAATGTGCCTTGCCTGCGTCACAAAAGACTCGGACGTTGCGTCGCTCGAGGCGCAGGCACCACTTGGACAGCTGCGCGAATCCCGCTGCTCGCCGGACCCGGTTTGCCTCCCGGAAGATGCTGAGCAGCTGACGCCGGATCGGCGCGTAGGGAACGAACCTCACCTGCTGGAAGGCGGCCTCGACGTGCTCGCGTCGCCGGTGCTTGGCCAGGTCGACGAGGTAGGCCTTGAGTTCCCGGTATCGACGGAGGTCGATGCGGACGCTGGCGTGGCCGCCACGGTAGGAGATCGCGTAGCCACCGACGCGGATCGGTGTCCGCCGGGCGTCCCGGACGTTCGCGTGCTCGAGACGGAAGAAGTTCTCATGCTCGCCGGGGGTCGCGAGGATGACCCACGTCGACTCGAATCGGATGTAGAGGAGGTTCGCCCTGCCCTGCGACTTGCGCCTGGCACGTGCCCACTTCGAGATGTCGATGCCGTAGGTCCGGACCAGCTTCTCGTCGACGGCGGCAGGGTCCTTGCCGGGCGGGACGCGGCCTGTGACGAAGAACACGTAGCCACGGCTCAGCCCGGCCACGGCCAGCTGCTGCACGAACCCCTCCAGCGATGTCGCGACAGTGCGCTCCAAGCCGCTCTCCATTCCAAGGGTGCAGGATGTTCATGGGCACATCCCGCGAAAGCCACCGACCTTCATGAGCACTTGGCAGCGCTCGAACCTCGTCGTGAACCTCTCAGACCTTCTTCCAAACCTCCTTTCGCGACCGCTCTGGCGCGCGCGGGCCTAGGTTCTCAAGGCCGTGCGCGCAATCCATAGAGGTTGCGCATGAAACCGTTGCGGATGCGCACCTCTGCCCGATGGGCAGATCACGAGTGCGCATCCGCAGTCCGCTGCCACAAGGGGCCAGTTCTCCCGAACTGGTCCACTCTGGCCGCTTCGCTTCCATCCAAGGAACCAAGGCGCCTGCCTTGGCACATCATCCAGACGAGCAATAGCTCGTCGCCGCTTTCGTCCCGACCATGGCCCCAGCACCACCTGGGTTCCGTCGGACGAGCCACGACTACCCTGCCGTGCGAAGCAACGAGGCGCCCTGTGTGCGCTTCCCTGCCCCGTGCGTCCCTTCGAACGCAGCATCGAGGACCTTCCGGTCCGTCCTACTTGCGGCTCGCTCCTACTCTGCAGCAGTCCCAGGGTGTCGCTCCCCGTGGCTCCGAAGTACCACTTCGGCGACTGCAGAGCTTCCCGCGTTAGTCTTCGACGTCGAACTCATGGTCACGTCGGTAGAGGGTGTGATCCCTCAGGCGTCGTTGCAGGTCGACACGGTTCCCCGTGTGCCTGGTCACGTTCCATGCCTTCGCCGCCATCCTGCGCCAGCGTCCTACCGAACTCTCGGTCGCCGGACATCTGGCCGATGGCTCTGGCATGAATCGCTTTCGGGGAGCCGAACCTAGAAGCGCTCCCTTACAAGTCGAACGACAGCCGTTCCCGGTGTGGTTCCGTCTCCATGCGTCCTTACTCGCAAGCCCTTCGGTCTCATCCTCGGGCCTCTCATGGTTGAGCTATTCGCCGTCAGCGTGTTTTCCGCTGATCGCCGAGGCCGATGCCCCGGCACCCGCTCGTCGCCGAGCAGGTGACTCCCCACGCGAGCAACGGTTGAACGAGCCGGACCTTCCGGCCCCGGACCCCCGTTGGTGGATTCGCACCACTTCGTCGAACACGGCCTCCTCCGAAGAGCAGGTCTGTCCGCGTCGCCCCGACTCGCTCGAGAGCGGCCAGGACAACCTGCATTGGGTAGAACGTCGAGATTGGGTCTCTTGCGTCTTCATGCCACCTTCCACGCCCGGTTTGATCTCCTTTGGAGACGGGTCCTACTGGACGGTGCCGAAGCAACACTTGGGAGAGCTTTACTTCGACGAGCCCCCATCGTGCTGGGCGAGCATGTCTCCATGCACCCAGCGCTACGAGCGAGCACCTGAACGCGACTGGTTAGGTCGCGACCGTTCCCTGGTTGGTAGCCAGGTTCGTGGCGGTACTCCTCATCTGGATGACGTCAGCGCAACGTTTCGCGGCGATGACGAACCACCGGCCTTTCGGCCAGCACGGTGGACGCTAGCACAGGCGAGAACGGTGTTTCAATCCGTTCGTTTCGCGCCCGCATCCGGAGTGTGCCCAGCAGTTTCAGTCGCACTCCTCTATAGACATGGTCCGCTCCCACACCGAAAACGATCTGCGTTCATGGGTTCTGCAGAAGGCACTCCTGCAACGGAAGCACGCGATGACCCGACTCGTGAGGCGAACCGCGTCACGGCTCGCATCGTCGAGCGTGCCAGGGAGCGGCTGGTCGCACTAGGCTGGGACCCTGCCGATGCGTTTCCTGCGCGGCTGGTGCGCGAGCTGCTGCCGAAGCATGGGACGCGCCGCATGTGCCCGGAGGCCATCTACCGAGCGATTGCCCGCGGCCAACTCGAGGCCACCCGCATCGGACGGGAGTGGTTCACGACGATCGAGGGATTCGCAGCCTGGGTTTCCCGCCGCACGCACGGTGTCGGTCAAGCCGTGGACCTGGCGCAGGAACCGGCAGCCGAGAATGTCCACGCCGCCGTGCGGCGTCGACTGGTAGGCCGACGGAAGCGGCCGACTTGAGCTGACTGCATCGCAGGCAATGCATGCAATGACTGCAATGCCTTCCGTGACTGCATCACAGGCGATCACGAGGCCCTGAGCGAAGCCGGACCGGACGATCGGCAACCTGGATGTCCTTCTTGCGCAGCTCAGCCTCGAGCAACTTGAGGGCCCAAGACAGCGTTTGCCCGAGCGATGCGTCCTGCTGCTCGGCCACGGTGATCGCCATGGTCAGTTGACGCGCCTTCTGACCAACGCTGATCGGGACGGACAGCGTGGTGCGTTGCGCGCGGGCCGAGAAGGCCCTTGGCCGGGTCCTGGTGACGAGATTCTTGACCGATCCATAGTCGGGCATGGGTTCGACTTCGGCGATGTCCCTGGCGGCATTCTCGGCGCTGCCTGGTTCGATGCCGTTCGGGGCATCCGCTGGAGCCTCAGTCGATCCCGAGACGGCCTTCTGGAGAAGGCGTACGAGATTCGTGTCTACGGTTCGGGTTGCTCGGGGTCGGCTCATGCTGTCTCTCCTTTCCTTCTACCTGCAGTCGAAATCGGAATCCGGGGCGGACTTGTGGCCAGCAACGGCTGCATCGCAGTCAACGCCTGCAACGAGGTCGTTGGCCTCGATGCGTGCAGCGCTCGAGGTTGGCCCTGCTGTTGTTGCGGCTCCTCCGCTCATGCGGCCGAGCAGTTCGTTGGCCAGTGCCACGATCGACTCGTTCACCGGCGCGCGGTCGTCGAAGGGCAAGCCAGGCTGGAAACCCTCGGCGATCGCTGCCGCCTTCGGGATGACGGTCGCAGCGAGTTGGGGACCGAACGCCGCGCGCAGGGTCTCGAGTGCGGTGACGCCGTGACGTGTGTTCTTCTCCATGCGGTTGGCCACGATGGCGAGCACCGCCAAGTCGGGGTTGGCCACCTGCGTCTCGGCGACCGTGCGCACGGCGCTGGCCAGCGTGCGGACGCTCGAGTCCTCACAGATCGTGGGGATGAGCGCGTGCGGGCAGTTCATGAGGGCCCCGAACGTGAACGGTCCGAGAGAGGGTGGTGTGTCGACGAAGAGCAAGTGCGTCTCCAGCTGGTCGAGGGAACCGAGGCTGCGCACGACCTTGGTCACTCCCAGAGGATCGGCGAGCAGCTGAGATTCCGTCACCGAGAGGAGTTCGGCGCAACCAACCACGGAGAGGCCTTCGATGCAGGAGGGGACGGCCAGCTCGGCGATGTCCTGTCCCTTCAGCATGCGGTCGGCGAGGGCCTGGGCGTGCACGGCTCCTGTGGGCACGAGCACTCGGGATGTGCTGGCCTGAGGATCGAGGTCGACCACAAGAACACGCAGGCCGCTCCTGGCATAGGCAGCAGCAAGGAGACACGTGAGCGTGCTCTTGCCGACGCCGCCTTTGCGGGCAATGGTGGCGATGCTGTTTGACCTCTTGCGCGATGACTCCATTGACTGCAACACTTGCATTGCAGTCACACGTTGGTCAATGGGGAAAATGCATGGCGCTCCGCGAAGCACCGCCGCAAGACAACCAGCTTGAACTCTTCTCGGCGATGTTCACCGACATCGCAACGCGTGACGCGCGCGAAACCATGGAAGTGCCGTTCTTGAGCCTATCGAAGAACCCGCGCTTCGAGCCGATCCGCTTCGAGTCCGACAACCTGAGCATCACCGTTACCGGCGGCGAACCCTACGGCATCGCGAACATCTGGGACTGGGACCTTGTCCTCTGGTTGCTCTCCCAGATTCGCCATTCGTTGGACCTGGGCCAGCCAGCATCCAGGCGAGTGCGATTCCATCGACAGCAGTTCTTGAAAGATGCACGCCGCGCCGACGGCGGTGCATCCTACGCGCGGCTCGAGGAGAGCATCGCCCGCCTGAAGAATACGACCGTGGTCACTACGATTCGAGCGAAGGGCAAGCGGACGACGATGTTCAGCTGGATCGAGTATGCGGAGATCGAGCGCGACAAGCAGGGGAGGATCGCGCACGCCATCGTGGTGCTGCCCGAGTGGATCTTCGAGGCGATCTCGAACAAGAATCTCGTGCTCTCCCTGCACCGCGACTACTTCCTGCTAACGGGTGGCCTCGAGCGTTGGCTCTACCGGCTGATCCGGAAGGGCGCTGGCCGGAACTCTGGCGGCTGGAAATGGCGCCTGCGGACGCTCCACGAGCGATCCGGCAGCACGCGCGACTACAAGTACTTCGCAAGGGATGTCCGCGAGATCGTCGCCCGTGGCGACTTGCTCGGTTACTCGCTGCGAATTGAGGAAGAGCGCGGCGAGACCGTCTTGCATGCTGTCCAGGCTGGCGAGATCCAGCCGTCGGTTGTCGTAGACGCGCCGCAGCCAGGCGAGTCCGTGGCGTTCCTGCGGTTGAAGTCGGAGACCTACGAGCGTGCGAAGTCGGAAGCCCCTGGCTACGACGTCTACGCGCTCGAGGCGGACTGGCGCGCCGCAACGCAGAAGAACGCCGTCGACTTGAAGAGCCCCGACGCGGCTTTCTTGGGGTGGTGCCGCGCCGTGCACCAACGGCGGCCTCTGCAGGCGGCCGGCACCGGACGTTGACGCATGCCTGTGGATAACTCGGCATGACCGCAGCGGCGACGTCGTACTATCACGCCACCGGACGTCGTACTATCGCGCCACCCACGTCGTACTATCACGCCACCCGACCTCGTACTATCGCGCCACCGAGATTCCGTATTCGCGTGCGATTCCGGCAGGTTGCCGACCTGAAACTCTATCTAAACTAGATCTAAACTCTTCTAAACGGGCGCGCGGCCTTCTGCGGCATGTGGACAACTGAGGTGGCTCGCGTAGGAACGAAAGGCCTTTAGGTGGGTGGAAGGACGAGTGACGTGGCCAGATCGTGGCTACGTCGCATCGCGCGCCATCCGCTCGAACACCGCCTTGAGGTTGCGTTCGATGTAGTGCTCGGTCATGCGCAGGCTCGCATGCCCCATGGCGAGCGACACGGCGGCTTCGCCGAAGCGTTCCTCGCCGACGGTCGCGAACCGATGACGCAGCTGGTAGGGGCTCCAGTACGGGATGAGTCCGGCCTTCGCCTGTTCGACCGCCGCCTTGGCCGCGGCGAGCAGGCCTTCGATCACCTCGTCGACGGCCTTGCCCTTCGGGAACCCGCGCCGCAGCGCCCGCCGCAGGCGCCGTTCCTCGGCGGCGAGCACCTTCGCGTCCGTGGACAGCACCATGCGCAGGGATCGGATCGGCAGCGCCGCGATGGCCTTGGCGGCACGGTCGCGGTGGCACTCCTCGTGGAGCGGCAGCACAGCAGCGGCGACGTGGTCCCGCAGGAGCACCGTGTTGGCGGCCTCGATGCCGCGCCGCACGGCGCGGGCGTAGGTGTTCACGTCGTAGCCGTCCCGGGGCGGACGCTCTCGCTCGTCGAGCGGCCTGGCTTCTCGTGCCTGCTGCGAGGGTTGCACCCGCGTCTTGCGGTTCTGGCGCTGGACCAGGCGGCGCGCCGACTCGGCACGCTGTGGGCTGAAGACGAACTCATCCGGTCCGAGGGGCGGCACCCGCTGGAGGAAGGGGAGGAGCGCCTCCTGTGCTCGCTCGAACAGCGGCACCAGGCGCGTCTTGCCGAGGTGCTGCGTCTTGTGGCGTCGTGGCTTGTAGGTCCACACCTTGCCGGACCGATCGAGGTCACCAGCGCGCATCTGGACGACTTCGCCGGGGCGAGCGCCGCTCTCGGCTTGGATGACCAGCATGGCGGCGACCTCACGGGCCACGTGCGCGAGCACGGGCTCGACGTGCTCCCACGGAACCGGACGCCGACCCGGGCCCTCCGGGGCCGGGGTTCGACCGATGCGCAGTCCCTCGACGGCCCGGAGCGACTCGTAGATGGCGGCGGGCACGAGTTCTTCGGCGACCGCCCACTTGAACATCCGCACGACCATCTGCACCCGGGCGTTGATGACCTTCCGGGAGAACCCGTCTCGGACCATGTCCTCGCGCAGGTCACGCAGCATCCGGGGCCCGAAGCCATCCAGCGGGCGCCTGCCGAACTGCTCGTGCAACGGCAGCATGGCGCGCTCGATGTTGCCGATCGTCGCCTTCGAGTTGGCGTAGTAGACGTCGCAGTGCGCCAGGTAGGCGTCGATCAGGGTGTCGATCGTGCGCGTCGCGGTTCGCTCAGCACCTGGCGGCACGACTTCGCGGCCTGCCTCGTAGGCGGCCTGCATCGCGTCGTAGTCGGCCTGCGCGATGGTCTTGCTGGTGCCGGTCGGCCAGTAGCGCCAGCTGCCTTGCCAGTCGACGAAGAATCGCCGCGTGCCCTTGTGGTAGCGGAGCTTGGGGAACGGCTTCCTCGGAGCCGTTGGCGATGCTGGTTCGGGGACCATGGCCGCAGGCGTCGAGCGACCCTCGTCGTCGCTGCGCAGAGCGGTAGTCCCGCGACCGACGAGCTGCTGGGCGCGACTCTGGCGCGTGGGTTCGTGGCGACCTTGGAACGCGAGTCGCCGACGGCTGGCGACAGGACTCTCGCGGCGCATGGATGGGCTCCGGTTCGGCGAAGGTGTCAGGGTTTGACATCTTTCGCGTCGTCGGAGCTGCTCGACCCGGTCGGGTCGATTGCGCTAGCGCGCGGTCAGCAACGAGTTAAGTGGTGGGCCGTGCTGGATTCGAACCAGCGACTTCGACCTTGTGACGATCGCACTCTACCAACTGAGTTAACGGCCCTCGTTGGCGCGGGGAAGGTAGCGAGCGACACCCTGGGGTGCAACCGCGGATCTGCTCCCGTCGCGGGTTCCCTCATCGGCACGGGCGACCGGGGATCTGCAGTCCGGTTTGTTTCCGGCTCAGGCTCACGGGACGGGATGTCCGATAGCCCGGGGGAATCGGCGATCCGATCCGGCCATGCTGACGACGCTCGCACTCCTGACTGCTGCGGTCCTGCCGCAATCTCCGACGGCCCAAGGTCAAGAGCCGCTGCGGCACGCCGGGCTCCTCCCGAAGGACAGCCTGGTCGCGATGGAACTCGCTCCCGGCGCCGACTTCCGGTCGGAGCTGGAGCAGACCGTGCTGTGGACCTCGCTGCAGGAGGCCTTCGACCAGCCGGCGTGCCGCGAACTGCTGTCGGCGCTGCGCGCGCCGATCGCCGAGAAAGCCGGTGACGGCATCCGCGGAATCGACCTGCTCGACCAGGGACTCACGCTCTCCTTCTCCGCGCCGCAGAACGGCGGCGACTTCGGCATCACGGCCGTGCTGGAGACCGGCTCGCTCGCGAACCGCCTCGCCTCCGCGCTCGACGAGCGCGCGGCGCGCGTCAACGGCGGACTCGAGCGCAAGGATCGCAAGGGCACCTCGATCTGGCTGTCGAAGACAGGCTCGCGCCAGACCGCGATCGCCCTCGCCGGGACCACGCTGCTGTTCGGCAGCCCTCCGGAGCTGCTCGATGCCGCGCTGGAGCGCCGCGCCGGGCACACCGTGGAGACGCTGGCGACCTCTCCGACCTATCTTGCGTACACCGAGCACGCGCGCCCACACCTCCATCCCGGTCGCGCCTTCACGTTGTTCTGCGACTTCGGCTCGCTGTGCCGCAGCGCGCTCGCGTCGGCTCCCGCGATCGTCAAGGACGGCGTCGGGCGCTGGCTCGGACGGACCGGACTCGACGGCATCGGCGCTTCCGGCGTGATCGTCGACGTCGCCGACGGCCGCGTCCGTGAACGCGTGATCCTCGACCTGCCGACGCCGCGTCCGCCGTTGCTCGCCGCGATCTTTCCCGAGCAAGGGCAGATCGGACTCGATGCCGCCACGCTCGCGCCGCGCGACATCGCCGCGTTCTCGTCGATCGAGATCAATCTCCGCAGCCTCTACGTGGAGTTGATGAAGGCGATCGACGCCGCGGAGCCACGCACCGGCGCGCAGATCCGCAGGACGATCCGCATCGCCAGCGATCAGCTCGGGATCGACGTCGAGAGCGATCTGATCTACGCGCTGGGCAACCGCGTCGTCGCGCTGCAGTGGCCGTCGCACGATGCGGCCGGTGCCAACGACTGGGTCTACGTGATCGACACCGATCGCGCCGAGCGCCTCTCCGCCGCGCTCACGCGACTGAAGGACTTCGAGAGCGGCAAGCTCGGCGCGTTCGACCTGTTCTTCCAGCACGCCGGCGGAGTCGGCCTCGCGGTGGGCAAGGGCAGCCTGGTGCTCGCCGATTCCGAGCGGACGCTGCGCCGCTGGCTCGGTGACCAACGGGTTCCCACCCCACACCCGGAGGTGCGCAGCGTCCTGATCCGACTCGCCGATGGCGGAATCGGCTGCGGCTGGCTGAACCTCCGCACGCTGATGGCCGACGCGCTGCAGGCCGTCGGTCGCTACGGTGCCGCGCTCGACAACAACAACCTCGGACACCGAGCGCTGTCACGGATCGCCAGCACGCTCACGCCGCTCGGCTGGTCGCTCTACACCGAGCCGACGGGCATCTCGGTCCACTTCGAGTCGACCAGCGGTTTCCTCTCCCAGATCCTGTTGTCGGGTCTGATCGGTGCGGCGGAGGACGCGATCAACGATCCCGCGCTCGCACACCTGCTCGACGCCACCCGCTCGACCGCCGATGCCCGTGAGGTGCGCATCGCCCAGGTGCTCGCCGCGCTGCAGATCGCCCAGCGTCACTACTCCGAGACGCACTCGACCTTCGGTGACCTGGAACAGCTCGCGCAGGAGAAGCTGCTCGACGCCGACTTCTTCCAACCGGGCCGCGCTCCGGGGATCCGCACGGTCGGCGACTCGTGTGTGACGGTGATCTGCACCAAGGACAAGCTGCCGCATTGGGTCGGCGTGGTGTGGCCGTCGGATGCGCGCACGGGCGACGTCTTCGCCGTGAGCGACGAGCACGGGCCGATGCGCAACGAGCTCGTCGCGCGATCACGCGGCATGACCGAGCCGATGCTGCGCGACGTCTTCAACCGTGGCGATATCGCGCTCGGACTCACGCCCGGCTGGCGCGCGCTCGATCTCGGTGAGGGAAGCTCGAACACCATCCCCGCCGCACCCGGTTCCGGCGACACGGCGGTGCTCGGGATCATCGCGGCACTCGAGAAGCGAGGAGCCGAGTCGGCACCGGAGCTGGTCAAGTACCTCGATGCCGAGAGCCCAAGGGTCGTCGCACGTGCCGCCTACGCGCTCGGCAAGCTGCGCGCCGGTGTCGCGGTGCCGCGCCTCCTCGAGATCGCCGTGAGCCATTCCGACGCCGAGGTGCGCCAGCAGTCGATGCGTGCACTCCTGCAGTTCGGCGATCGCCGCACGGTGCAGACCTCGATGCGCCTGCTCGGGGATCCCGATCCGGTCGTGCGCACGCTCGCCGCGACGAACCTGGGCCGACTGAAGGCAACCGAATCCGCCGACGCCCTGATCGCCCTGGCCGGCCGCAGCAGCACCGACGCGGGCAACGACGACGCCGTCGCCGCAGCCCTGATCGCCCTCGGCGAACTCGGCGATCCCGGCGTGCTGCTCCGCGCGTCCGGCTCCTACAAGGAGGGCGGCAAGAAGTCGGACGAAGCGATCACGTGGTTGTTCCAGACGCTCTCGCCGACGCTCGAGGGCAGCGAAGAGGCGAAGACCCTGATGGGCGTGCTCGATCACGGCAGCACGCTGCTGCGGCGCTACGCCATCCAGAGGCTCGGCGAACTCAAGGACCCGAACACCGTGTCCGCGCTCGAGTCGCGCCTCGCGGTCGAGAACGACCAACTCCGACCGCTCGTCGAGATCTCGCTGTCGGCGGTCCGCGGCGTGATGGTGGGTGAAGAGGAGTCGGGCTTCGCGGCCTCGATCCGCAACGGCTACCTCTACGTGAAGGGACAGGTCCAGGCCGGATGGGCCGATCCGAAGACCCGCGGCATCGCGATCGCCACACTCTCGGGCCTGGTCGTCGCGATCGTCGGTCTCGTCATCGCGACGCGGCGTCAGCGCCGTCGCCGGAAGGGCGAGAACTGGGCAGCGAAGGCTCGCGAGGTCGCCGGCCCCGCGCCGCGCACACCGGTGCGACTGCGTCCGCGCTACGAGGACTACAAGCCGGAGTACGCCCCCGGCGAGAACTGGGACACCGAGATCAGCCGCGGCGACGAAGACGACTGGCCCGTCGACGAGGAATACACCGAGTCCACCGAGGAGTCGTGGCAGGACGAGCAGGTCGAGCCCTCGCGCTGATCACCGCACTCTGTGCGGCCCAGGCGTTGCCGTGCCAGTCCGCGCGGTTGCAGATCCATCTGCGTGCCGACGGCGAGCATCGTGGTCCGGCGGCGTGGGTGTGGGCGAGGGAGAACCTCGCGCGCTCGCTGTCGCCCCAGCTCGCCGATCCTCTCGCCGCACTCCTCGTGACGATCGACGAATCGTCGCGGATCACCATCGTGGTCGATCCGGCGCCGGTGACCGAGAGCTACCTGCGCTTCGTCCTGACCTGCACCGACGGTTCGCGCATCGAAGGTGAGTGCGACGGCAACGGCCACGAGCGCTGGAGTGTCCCCGCGGGTTTCGACCGCGACGCCCTGCCGCCGGCCCTTCTGCCCCTGTGCACGCGTTTCGGCTACGAAGCGCGCACCGGCTGGTTGTCGCTCGATCTGTGCACGGCGGTGGGCGATCTGATGGCTGGCGCTGCGGAAGGCGATCCGACCAGTAGTGCGCTCACGCTGGGTGCCGCGGAGTGCGGCACGGTCGCCGTCCTCGCCCGCAGCGATGCAAAGGGTGCTCTGTCCGTCGAAGGACAGAGCGACGGCGGTCTGCTGCTCCCGGCTCTGCTCATCGCACTCGCCGATCGCCAATCAGGCCGTGCGTCACGGAACGCCGGCACCCACCTCGCCGATGACCTCGACCGCTGGCTGCTCCTCGCGATGTCCGCGGAGCACGAGGAACAGGAGGAGGCTGCACGCCAACTCGGTCGCTTCCAGGACCCGCGCGCGGTGCACGCGCTCGAACGCTTGCTCCGCGGAGAGGGCATGGTGCGCCTGATCGCGATGCACGGTCTGGTCCGCCTGCACTCGGTGCGTTCGCTGGGTGCGATCGTCGCCGCCGCCGATCCGAAGCAGGAGGGCAGCGTGTCGCTCGCGGCGGGAGCCGTCTGGAGCCTCGCCCCCGATCCGGTCGCCCGCGAGCTGGTGCGATCGCTCCCCGACGGCGGAACGAGCGCGACCACGCCGCACGCTGCGCGCGGCTACAGCGTGCTCGATCTCCTGCTCACCGGCTGCTCGGTGCTGACCCTGCTCAGCGTGATCGCGTTGGTCGCGCTGGAGCGGAGGCAGGCACTGCGTCCATGGCCGGCGTGAGCCGCGGCGGATGCGACGGCACGGCGTCGCGCGCCGGTCTCTGAGGCGACTGGGTTTCCCTCGGCGCAAGCTCTCGTGGTACCGCTTCCGGCGCCTTCGCGTTCGGAGCCGTCGTGCAGCGTCCGAGCACGAAGCCGGCCAGTGTCGCGATGCACAGTGCGCATGCGGCTGCGACGACGCGTCGGGTCGCGGAGTGGTGAGCGTCGCCCAGACGTGACGCGGCGTCGGTGCGCCGCGCGGCGACGATCGCTTCCACCGAGACCGCGAGATCGGCGCGCGCGGCACGGCGCGGCAAGGCCCGCGCAGCGCGAGCGATCTGCAGCGTCCCGCGGTAGGCACGCAGGCACGCGCCGCAGGTGCGCAGGTGTTCCTGCACGGCGGCACGCGTGCGCGCGTCGAGTGTGCCGTCGAGGTAGCGTGAGGCCTGCGCCGCCACGTCGTCGCATCGGAGAGCGGCGCTCATGGTTCCAAGTACTCCCCGAGGATCTCGCGCAGCCGCGAGCGCGCACGATGCAACCGGGTCGACACCGTCTTCTCGCTCGTGCCCATGATCGCGGCGATCTCCTCGTAGTGGAGCACCTCGATCTCGCGCAGCACGAAGGCGGTGCGGAAAGCCTCGGGCAGGCGACGCAGCGCCGCGCCGAGCGCGACACCCAGCTCGCGGTCCTGTGCGTGGCGGTCCGCGGCGGGTGCGACCTCGTCGCGCGTACGCTCCGCTGCGCCGCGATGCGCACGCAGACGGGCCCGTTCGCGACGCATCAGGTCGACGGCGAGGTTGCGCGCGATGCGCAGCAGCCACACCGGCAGTGGCCAGCGCGGGTCGTAGCTGCGCGCACGCAGGCACAGCCTCACGAACACCTCCTGCACCAGGTCGTCGACCCAGGATCGGTCCTCGAGCAGGTGCGAGAGGAAGTTGGCGACGCGACCGCCATGACGGAGGACGAGCACCTCGAGCGAGGCGTGGTCGCCGTCGGCGACACGATCGACGAGGACGGCGTCGTCGAGCGACGCGTTCCGGTCGGAGGAGAGCAGCGGACGCGGACCTCGGCTCACGCGCGCCCGGTCCCCCGCGCAGGTGCGACGCGCGGGGTCGCACCACCACCTTCGACAGGAGCCGGCCGCGCCGGAACCACGCGCGGAGCCGGAGGCGCGACGGGAACCACCGGCGCCGGGGCCGTCCTCACGCCGCCGCCGTGCGACGCACCCGATCCGCTCGAGGGCGTTCCGCCGGAGTTCTGCGAGGAGCTGCCCTGCGACGTCGACGACTTCGAATCCTGCGCAGAGCTCGATTGCGACGAGGAGGACGACGCCGAGGCGTGCGCGGATGCCGAACCCGAGGACGGTCGCGCGCCGTCGAGCACGCCGCGTGCCTCGGGCGGGAGTTCGCCGCGCATGCGTCGCATCATCTCCTCCACCGCCGATTGCGGATCGCCGGGGAGCGGATCGATGCGCGGCGATGCGACCGGCTTGCCGTCGACGGTGTGCTCGTCGACCACCTTCTTGCCGTCGACCACCACCACACGATGGGTCGACGACGACGAGGACGACTGGGCGACGAGGATCGTGGGCGCGCAGGCCCAGAGGACGGCGGCGAGGACGGTGATGCGCATCTTCGGACTTCGGAGCGGACCGGGGGTCGCCGGAATTACGCGGCCCGACCTCGCCATCCTCCCACGCATCTCCGCGCACCACCGGGGAATCGCGACCGGGTGCTCCCCCGCTCACTTGCGGAGCAGCGCGAGCTTCAGCGGTGCTCGGCCGTCGGGTGAGGGGAAGTCGTCGTCGGGAGCGATCAGCTCCGCCGACACGACGGGCTGACCGGCCTTCTCCGCGCAGCGGGTGAGGCTCTTCAGCCAATCCTCGGCGTCGACCGAAGCGACGTTGTTGGTCGCGAGGATCGCCCCGCGGGACGCAGTCGACAGCCAGGCCGGCTTGAACAGCGATTGGTAGTCGTGCACGAGATCGACCTTGCCGATGCGACCCTGCGCGAGCCGCGGCGGGTCGAGGATCACGAGATCGAAGGTGCGCGGTTCGATGCGCGTCACGCGAGGTCCCTTGCCGAAGCGCGCCAGCGGGATCCCGGCGAGCTGCCGCAGCACCGCGAGGCAGTCCTCGCGCAGGAACCGCACACGACCGGGATCGACACCGCACAGCGCGAGGTTGCGCTCCCCCACCGCCAGCCAGCCCGCCGAGAAGTCGACGTTCCAGACCTCGCGCGCACCCGTGCAGGCCGCGGCGAGGCCCGCAGTGCAGGTGTAGGCGAAGAGGTTGAGCACGCTGCGACCCGGCGCGAGTTCGCGGATGCGACGGCGTCCGGCGCGCAGGTCGAGGAACAGCCAGGGGTCCTGGCCGTGGTGTCTTGCGCGCACCAACGCGGGCATGCCGGCCTCGTGGACCACGAAGTCCTCGTCCGCATGCGCGCCGTGCACCGCGACGTGTGCGGGACCACCGCGGCGATCGACGATCACCACGCGGTCTCCCTCACCGGCCGTCGCGGCCACCACGGCACGCAGGTGTCCGACCTCGAGCGAGGGATCCGCGGAGCGGAACAACTGCACCAGCAGCAAGGCACCGTAGCGATCGACCGCGACCCCGGGTGCACCCTCGACCGTGCCGTGGAACTCGCGCCAGCAGTCGGTGCCCTCCGCGCGCAGGCGCACGACGAGTGCCGCGCGGCGCTGTCGTGCCGCATGCAGCAACCCGTCGAGCGCGTCCGTCATCGGCTCACTTCACGACGAAGTTGACGATCTTGTCCGGCACGACGATCTCCTTGACGACCGTCTTGCCGTCGAGCTGTGCCGCCACCGCCGTGCGCGCCGCGGCGAGCACGACGTCGTTGGCGGCACCCTTCGGCACGGTCACACGACCGCGCACCTTCCCGAGGATCTGCACCGCGATCTCGACGGCGTCGTCGACGAGCAGCGCCTGGTCCACGGACGGCCACGCGGCGTAGGAAAGGAGCCCCGCTCCGCCGAGCCGCTCCCACAGCTCCTCCGCGATGTGCGGCGCGAAGGGCGCGAGCACCTGCGTGAAGCGGAGCATCTGCGAACGCGTGATGCGGTCGCTCTGCTTGGTCGCCTCGTTGACGAACACCATCATCGCCGCGATCGCGGTGTTGAAGGCGAGTCGCTCGATGTCGCCGCGGACCTTGTCGATGCAGCGATGCAGCGCCTTCTCCAGTTCCGCATCCGCATCGCGGTCGGCACGCAGGTGCGCGTGAACCGTGCCGATCTCGCCGTCCTCGGGCACCGTCAGACGCCACACGCGCCCGAGGAAGCGATGCACGCCGGGCACGTCCTTCGGATTCCACGGCTTGCTGTCGGCGAGCGGACCCATGTACATCTCGTAGAGACGGAGCGTGTCGGCGCCGTACTCGCGCACCACGTCGTCGGGATTGACGACGTTGCCGTAGCGCTTCGACATCTTGGTCACGATTTGCCTCAGCGGTTCACCGCTGCGCCTGTGAACGAAGGTGCCGTCGCCCTTGTCGTCGACGTCCGCCATCGGGACGGTCGCACCGCGCGCGTCCTCGTAGGCGAACGACAGGATCATCCCCTGGTTGTAGAGCTTGTTGAACGGCTCCTTCACGCCGACCAGGCCACGGTCGTGCAGCGCCTTGTTCCAGAAGCGCGAGTACAGCAGGTGACCGACCGCGTGCTCGGTGCCGCCGACGTAGAGATCGACCGGCATCCAGTAGTCGCTCGCCGCCTTGCTGCAGAACTCACGCTGGTTGTGCGGATCGCAGAAGCGCAGGAAGTACCAGCTCGACCCTGCCGCGCCGGGCATGGTGTTGATCTCGCGCCGCGCCGGAGCGCCGCTGTGGTCGCGCGTCGCGACCCAGTCCTTCGCGCGGGCGAGCGGCGACTCCGGTGTGCCGTGCGGACGGAAGTCGTCCATCTGCGGCAGCTCGACCGGCAGGTGCGCGTCGGGAACCAGCTCGGGCGTGCCGTCGGTGCGGAACACCACCGGGAAGGGTTCACCCCAGTAGCGCTGACGAGAGAACAGCCAGTCGCGCATCTTGTACTGGACCCGCGGATTGCCTCGACCGCGCGCGGCGAGCCAGTCGATCGTCGCGCGCACGGCGTCGACCTTGCGCATGCCGCCGAGATCGAGTCCCTCCTGGTTGCGCGAGTTCACGTACGGCGCCTCGTCGGTGCAGCAGGCGCGCCCTTCGCGCACCGCGGTGTCGCGCACGGCGTCGCCGGTCCGCGGCGCGAAGATCGGCGGCACCGGCAGTCCGAACTTGCCGGCGAACTCGAAGTCGCGCTCGTCGCCCGCCGGCACCGCCATGATCGCTCCGGTGCCGTAGCTCGCGAGCACGTAGTCGGCGATCCACACCGGCAGGCGCGCGCGCGGATCGTCGGCGGGCCACAGCGGATTGAGCGCGAAGGCGCCGGTGAACACGCCGGTCTTGTCCTTGTTGAGGTCGGTGCGCTCCAGCTCGCTCTTGCTCGACGACCGGCGCACGTACTCCTCCACCGCGGTGCGATGCTGCGCCGTGGTGATCCGCTCGACCAGCGGGTGTTCCGGCGCGAGCACCATGAACGAGGCACCGAACAGCGTGTCCGGCCGCGTGGTGAACACGCGGATTCGTTCGCTGTGGCCGGCGACGTCGAACTCGATCTCGGCGCCCTCGCTGCGGCCGATCCACTCGCGCTGCTGGTTCTTCAGCGATTCCGACCAGTCGACCAGTTCGAGGTCGGCGAGCAGCCGCTCGGCGTAGTCGGTGATCTTGAACATCCACTGCTGCAATGGACGTCGCTCGCAGGGATGGTCGCCGCGCTCGCTGCGGCCGTTGACCACCTCGTCGTTGGACAGCACCGTGCCCAGCGCCTCGCACCACCACACCGGCGCGTTCGACACGTAGGCGAGGCCCATCTCGAAGAGGCGCGCGAAGATCCACTGCGTCCAGCGGAAGTACGACGGGTCGCAGGTCGCGAACTCGCGGCTCCAGTCGTAGCTGAAGCCGAGGCTCTTGAGCTGCCTGCGGAAGGTCCCGATGTTCTCGTGCGTCGTGGCCGCCGGATGGCGCCCGGTCTGGATCGCGTACTGCTCCGCCGGCAGACCGAAGGCGTCCCAGCCCATCGGGTGCAGCACGTTGTGGCCCGTCGCGCGCTTGTAGCGGCTGACGATGTCCGTCGCCGTGTAGCCCTCGGGGTGACCGACATGGAGTCCCGCGCCCGAGGGGTAGGGGAACATGTCGAGCGCATAGAACTTGGGCTTGCGCGGATCGAAGTCGGCATCGCCGGGGTTCGGCGCGCGGAACACCTGGGCTTCGTCCCAGAACCGCTGCCACTTCGGCTCGATCTCGGACGGCTTGTAGGTCTGACGGGCTTCGGCCATGGGAGGTCGCCCGGCGCGTGCGGCCGGGGCAAGGGGCGGAGCATTGTCCGTCGCGACGCGGGCGCGTCCAGGACGAGAGCGGAGCGTCTCCGCCGACGGCACCGACCGGTGCGCGTCAGAGTCGTCGTTCCGACCCACACCAGGAGCCGATGGGTCCCAGCAAACAAAGGGGCCTGGGCCTATCTGGTCGGCGCGCAGCGGCGACGCGGCAACCTGAATGGGTTGCAGCCCAGGCCGCGATGGGCGATGACCCGGAGCGACGTCCCACGTCACGCCGCGTTGCACGACCGACGGTGGACCAGGAGCATCCGGAACCGGTCTCCGCGCCATGCATCGACGGCCCGTCATCCTCCTCGCCACCTTCGTCGCCCTCTTCACCGGCATCCTCCGCGGACAGGATCCGGCTCGCGAACGCGCGATCCAGCGCAAGCTCAGCCTCACGCCCAAGAAGGAGCAGGACGCGATCTACTCCCACGCGGCCACCTGGCTCACCGGCGGATCCGCCGAGAACGACTATGTCTCGGTCGGGAGGCTCGCGAACTACTTCGGCTTCGTCGCCTTCCGCGTCAGCAGCGACTTCTCCATCTCGCGAGGTGGGGTCGGTCAGCGTGCCTATGCGATCCTCGACCCCTCGCAGCGCGAGAAGCTGGTCCGGCTCCTCGACGAGCAATGGCCGAAGCTCATCGCCTGCGAGGAGGCACGTGTCGCCATCAATCGTGCGCTCGAGGGTCTGCTGGTCGGTCGGGCCGCGACGATGGAGGCGGTCGAGCGACTCGGCGTGGCGTTCGGCCGCGCCGAGTCGGAACTCGGCCTCGTCCTCGCGCGCGGCTTCTGCGCGATCGCAGCGACCCTCACCGACGCGCAACGTGAGCAGTTCGCAGCCGTGCGCCGCGACGGCCTCGCCGGCCAACTCGCCGCGTTCCATCTCGACGGCCCGACACGCAATGCCCTCTCGGGCCTCGCCGGCGACATCTCCGGCCGTCGCGGCCAGGAACTCTGGAACCTCGCCTCCAACCTCCTGACCTGGACCACCGGCACGCCGGAGGCCGACGACTACGACAGCGTGGGGAAGCCGAGCCAGCACTTCGGATTCGTCGACCTCCGCATCGAGAGTGGTCATGCGATCACCCGCGGTGGTGTTGCGGACCGGATGCGCGAGCTGCTCGACGCTCCGCAACGCGAGGGCCTGGAGTCGGTCGTGATCGCGAACGAAGCGGACTTCGCCGGCTTCTTCGCCGCGCGCAGGGACATCAATCGCGAGTTCGAGGGCGGTCTGGCCGGGCGGTCGATCGACCCGGGCAAGACCCTGGCGGCGGGCGAAGCTCAGGGACGGGCGGAGGCCCGTATGACCTGGCGGCAGGCAGCCGCCTACCTGGCGCTACGCGACTCGCTCACGCCCGAGCAGACGGCTGCGCTCGTGCAACTGCGCGAACATCTCGTGATCCCCAAGACCGGACAGGCTGCGCACCCCGGTGCGGATCGCGACGTCGGCGACGACGCGCTCGCAGCATCGAACCCGGCGGCCGACGGCGAACGCCTGTTCGCCCTGTGCGCGCTGTGCCATCTCCCGACCGGCGGTCACCGCATCGGTCCGTCGCTGGACGGCGTGCTCGGCCGCCCCGTCGCGAGCGTGGCCGGCTTCGACTACTCACCGGCGATGCACGCGCGCGGTGCCACGGGGGAGACCTGGACCAGGGAACGCCTCGACGCCTTCCTCCGCGCGCCGATGCAGGACACGCCTGGAACACGCATGCCCTTCGCCGGCATCCCGGACCGCGCGCAGCGGAGCGCACTGCTCGACCATCTGGCCACGCTCTCCCGCGCGCCGACGGCCGCGCAGACACCGGTCGCCACGACCACGCCCGTGGCGAGTTCGAAGGTGCGCCCCAACTTCGTCGTCGTCCTCATCGAAGGCACCGGTGCCGGTTGGAGCAGCACCTCGGTGGCGATGGACGACACCTTGCCGGACGCGCACGCCGCGTCGGACTTCACGCCGACCCTCACGCGCCTCGCACACGACGGCATGCGCTTCGCGCGCTTCTACGCCGACAGCCCGCGTTGCACACCGTCGCGGGCCGCACTGTTCACCGGCCAGAGCCCGGCGCGTCTGCACATCACCTATGTCAGCGAAGGCGGCGAACAGCGCGGCGGAGGCCGTCGTGGCGGAGGTCGCGACGGCAACGATGCGAACTCCGAGCCGCGACGGCTGTCGCCGGCGACCTCGCTCCAGGAGCTGCCGCCTGCGGCGACCACCGTCGCCGAGATGCTCCACGGGAGCGGCTGGACCACCGCGCATTTCGGCAAATGGCACGTCGGCCGCGCATCGCCCGCGACGCACGGTTTCGATCAGCAGGACGGCGCCAATACCAATCAGGGGCCCGGTCGCGATCGGACCCCGAATCCGGAGCAGGCCGAGACGATCACCACACGCGGTCTCGCCTTCGCCCGCGCGGCGCGTGACGCACACCAGCCCTTCTATCTCCAGCTCTCCCACTACGGCGGCGGGACCGAGGACGAGTCACGGCCGGAGACCCGAGCCCTGCTGGCCGCCGAACTGCGAGGGATGCGCGGCAAGAGCGCGTGGCAGGCCGCGATCCTGCGCGACATCGACGACCGGATCGCCGAACTGCTTCACGGTCTCGACGAACTCGGTCTGAGCGACTCGACCTATGTCTTCGTCACCTTCGATCACGGCGCAGCCGGTCGCGACGGCAATGCGCCGCTGCGCGGCGGCAAGGGCAGCGTGCTGGAAGGCGGCATCCGCGTGCCTCTCCTCGTGCGTGGTCCGGGCGTGACCGCCGGCGCCTGTTCACATGTCCGTGCCAGCCTGGTCGACATCCTGCCGACGATCGCGGACCTCGCCGGGACCCGGAAGCCCGAGGGGCCGCTCGACGGCGGCAGCCTCCGCACCGTGCTCGAAGCCGGAGGCAAGGGCGAGGTCGTCCGCGCCGACGCCGATCTCATCGTGCACTTCCCCCATTGGGATCTCGGCAACGGCGGACCGCAGTCGGCGATCTTCTCCGGAGACTACAAGCTCGTGCGACGCGACGAAGACGGCGCGCGCCAGCTCTTCGACATCGCGCACGACCCCGGCGAGCTCGAGGACCTCGCGGCGGCACAGCCCGAACGGGTCACCGATCTCGAGCACCGCCTCGATCACTGGCTCGACGCCGTCCACGCCGCCCGCGCGACTCCCGATCCGAAGGCGGGCAAGAAGGGCGAGCACTGAGCCATCCTCCGATCACCGGTGCGATCGCCGGAGTTCGGTGATGCCGTCGAGAGCGCCGATCCCGCACGATCCGCGCTCCGCAACGCACTGTGGGATGCGGACGAGAGGTGCCTCGAGCTAGCCCGCTTGCCATCACGCGCAACTCGACGACGAGCGCGCACTCACCTGCGTGCGCGAGATCGCCCAAGATGCACTGTTGAGCGAGCAGATGCGCCTCGCCGCGCGCACGAGGCTCGCATCGGAACCAGCTGACTGACCGCTGCCGACCGGCGCCCAAGGGTCGAGGGAGGGCGAGCCCGATCTTCCGAAGCTCCGTGTGTCCGCAGGCCGGAGGTCCAAGGCGAACAAGGCAGCTTGGGCCTTCTTGGTCGGCGCGTAGCGACGACGCGACCAGGGATGCAACCTGCGACTCCACAACTCGACTCGGCTTCGCCGATCGACTCGCGCAGAGGTACCGCGACGATCATGTCGGATGGTGCCGCACGGTCGTCCGCGTGAGTCCTGGTCCACGGTGTACAAACAGCACGGCGTGGGAATCCCGGGGCGTGGGCTGAGTTGTCCGCTCCGACGCCGGATCGCATGGTCCTCGCGGCCGAGGTTCGGCCTCCCGACCTCTCCCAAGGAGTTCCCATGCTTCGCCTCGCCACCTGCGTCGCGTTGTTGTGCAGCGGTCTCGCCGCGCAGCAGACGCCGCGCTTCTACGACCCGCAGGGCCGCTTCTCGCTGCAACCTCCGGCTGGCTGGACGACGCAACGGAGCCCCGACGGCAACGTCGTGTTCACCGACCCGAGCAGTCGCATCACACTCGGCGTGGCTCCGACCGCGTTCGACGGTCCAGCCACCCTGCCCGAGGCCAGCGCTGCGTTCCAACGGCTGCTGCAGGCGCGGCCCGGGCTCAGCGTCGAGCGCATGGGAGACGAGGAGCTGCAGCTCGCCGGCCAGAGCGCGTGCCGCAGCAGCTACCGCCTGCGTGCCGGGAACAGCACCATCCGGCTGGAAGCGACCTTCGTGCTGCAGCCGAACTTGCTTCTGACTCTGTCGGCCAGCGTCCCGGAGACACAGTTCGCACAGCACCGGGACACCATTCACGAGGCGATCGCCAGCCTGCAGTTCGGCGGTGGCAAACCTGCCACGGCACCAGCGCGCGGCGATCTCGAGCGCAAGCTCGCTGCGCTCGAGGCCGCGCACGCTGCCGGCGTGATCACCGACGCCGAGTTCACTCAGAAGAAGGCCGCGCTGCTGCGAACCGCCCAACCCGATCCGGACATCGCAGCGAAGCTGGATGCGCTGGAGAAGGCGCACGCGGCCGGAGTGATCAGCGATGCCGAGCTCACCCAGAAGAAGGCCGTACTGCTGCATGGCCGCGCGCCCGGCGAGAGTCCTGCGACCACCGTCGCCACCCCGGCCGAGCTGCCGACGCGACCGGCGCACAAGGGCTCCATCTACCAGCATCCGATCGGCTTCCAGCTGTGGCACCCCGAGGGCTGGAAGGTCGAGGCCCAGGAGGGCCTGCTGCGGTTGCTGCCGCCCGACCCGGACGGTGGCGAGGACGCGCCCAACGAGGTCTATCTGCTGATCGGCGACAGCGTCGAGGGAGAGGGCATCGACGCGCCGGACCATCCCGCGGTGACGACCTACCTCGATGACCAGGTGCACAGCATCTCGCAAGCGCTGACGCGTCAGGGCCGGCCGACCGCGGTACCAATGGCGCGCGGCACGGGAGCGCGCTACGAATGGCGCGCACAGCTCGAGGGCCAGCCGGAGGTCACGGCGCGCGCGTTCACCTGCATCATCAACGGCTACGGCGTCGCGCTGCTCGGTATCGGCTTCCCGAACTGCCTCGACCGCCGCGAAGACACGCTGCGGCAGATCTTCGCCTCGTTCGGCTTCGGTGCGGGCAAGAAGGACCCGGCACTGGTCGGCTCGTGGACGCTGGTCTCGACCGTCTCGCTCGACAACACGTCGCCGCTCGAGTCCTCGTGGTCGCGCGCCCGCATGGTCAAGGACACCACCAGCACGCTGACGTTCCGCGCCGACGGCCATTGGCAGCGGGTCGACGCCCACCACATGCTCGCCATGGGGGCCGGCGTGTCGCTCGAGGACAAGGGCCAGAAGCAGAGCCAAGGCACTTGGAACGCCGCCGACGGCGGGCTGTTCATGATCTGGCAGGACAAGACCTGGGAGGACTACCGCTACGAGCTCGAGCAGACCGGGCACGGCCCGGTGCTACGGCTGATCAGCGGCAACGTCGGGCAGGTCTGGCAGCGCGACTAGTGCCGCATCCGCTGTGGCAGGCGTCCTGGGTCCGGAGGCCGGAGGACCCCGGAGAACGACGCGACCCGGGCCCTTCTGGTCGCCGTGCCGCCAGGACGCGCGAAACCGGGTCGCATTCGGGCTGACGACGCAGTGGACGCAGAGGAGGAGAGCTGCGAGATCGCTTGCTGTCATGCGCGACTCGAAGAAGAGCGCACACCCACCCGCGCGCGCGAGATCTCCCGCGATGGACTGCTGCACGAGCGAATGCGCCTCGCCGCGCTCACCGCACGAGATGAGCGGACCGCGGGACGCCGACTCAGGAACGGCGTCCGATCGTCGACTCGGTCGCGATCTGCGCCGACGACGAGCGCATCGGTTTCGGCGCACGGATCGATCGCGAGATGGAGTGGATGATGCTCGAACTCGACTGATCGCCAGCGGGAGTCGCCTGCAGTGACCGCCGGTGCCTGCCCGGTGAGACGATCAAGGGCAAGATCGCGTGTGATGTGGCACTCGCGCAGCGCCCTCGGACTCGACGAACTTCACCGGATCGCGTCGACCCCGACCACGATCGGCTCCTGGCTCCGCGCGAGGTCATCGACCCGGAAGCGACCTTGGTAGCGACGGCCGTCGGCACAGCGCAGCTCGAGCCGGTATGCGGAAACCGCCAGGGTCGGCACGAAGCGCGTCGGCAGATCGGCAGCGGCGAAGGTCTCCTCGGTGGCGAGCCGACCGCCCGCGTCGAAGATCGCGCAATGCACCGCGCCGCTGCGCGGCAGGTCCGCCGGCATCGGCCAGGGCAGGAACATCGAGCGTCGCGTCGCGGGCTCGAGTTCGAGCTCGACCAACGTCTCCTCACCGCTCCGGATGGTGAAGGGTCGCACCGCCCACGACGCATTGGTGGAGGCGAACACCAGCCGGTAGGCACCGGGCAGCAGACTCTGCACGCGGCCGTCCTGCGCCGAGAGCAGCAGCGTGGTCAGCTTGCGCGAGGAGGGTTCTTCGAAGATCTCGCCGCGCGCGTGCTCCACGGGCACGCCGTCGCGACGCCGCATCTCGACGTGCAGACGTCCCGGCTGCGGTCGGGGCACGGCGCGGATCACGCCGAGATCGCGCCGCTGCGCCGTCGCGACCCGCACCGTCTCCGCGAGGACGCGCGGTGGAACGCGGCCGGCACGGTCGGAGATGCGCAGCGCGTATTCACCGGGCACCAGACCCTCGAAGAGGAACGACCCGTCTTCCGGGTCGGGGTCCTTCGACGCCGCGAACTCCCCTTCCAGTTCGAGGACGACGCTGGTGCCCGGCACGGCGGAATCGTCGTCGGCGAGCAAGCGGCCGGAGAGAGACGCGGTCGGCATCGACGCCGCAGGCACGCGCAGGACGAGCCCGCGGGGATCGTGTTCGGGCACCGGTGCCACGGCGACGAAGATCCCCGGCGGCCAGACGGTCAAGGTCGCCTCGTCCTCGGCGATCAGCTCGAAGCCACCGTCGCTGCCGCTGCGCACGCCGCGCCCGACCGGCGGTCGGACGGTCCACGCCGCGAGCGCGCCTCCCCGCGGATCGAGCAGACGGCCGCGCAGTTTGCGCTCGGCGCGCATCACCACCGACAAGGGCTCGGCGGTCTCAACGACGTCGACGTGCTCCGCCGCATACCCTGCCTTGCGCAACTCGACGCACAGCCGCGCTGGCTCGCAGCCCCACAGCGCGAATCGACCATCGGATCCCGTCACCGCTTCGACGTCCTGCCACGGATCGAAGGCCCGCACCCTGACCTGCACACCGGCGAGCGCGCGCTGCTGTTCGTCGACCACGCGGCCGCGCACCGTCGTTCCAGGTGCGAGGCGCAGCTCCACGCGATTGATCGGTGAAGCGACCAACTCGACCATCCTCGACAGCGGCGCTCCACCTCCCGCGTGCACCAGGAACTCGACCGGTCCGGTGGGGAGCCCGTCGACGCGGAACTCACCGTGCGCATCGCTGCGCACCACCACCGGCGCCCATCCGCCGACGAAGCGTTCGCGGGAGATGCGGAGCTCCGCCTCGCCGTAGGTGCCGCCGATGCGCACCTCGGCCTCGGCGATCGGCGCACCGTCCTCCCCCACCACCGACCCGAGCACTACGGCGCCGGGTCCGCGCATGCGCAGCACGACGTACATCGGCTGCACCTTCGGAACCTCGTCGGGCAGCGGCTCCATCGTCGACGGGAAGTGCTCGGGATGGACTGCGCCGACGTAGACCATGCGCGGCGGCAGGTCGCGCACCACGAAGTGACCGGCCGCGTCGGCCCGGCCGACGATCTGTCCGAAACGCGTGCTGCCCCGGGTTCCGACGACGATCGATGCATGCGGCAGAGGCGCGCCCGCGGCGTCGAGGACCTCACCCTCCACGTCGATCCCGGCTCCGATGCGGATCACGACCTCGGTCGTCTTGGCCGCGTCGATCGTGCAGTCGACCTCGACACCGCGATCGCTGATCAGATGCGCGAGCCCGTTCGGCAGGTCATCGACGGCCGCCTCACCACGCTCATCGCTGACGACGAGCCGCGGCGCGCTCGCCGTCCCGTCGTCGCTCTCGATGCGGAGGCCGACACCGGGCAGCGGCGCATCGTCGGCCGCGGTGATGGTGCGGACGTGGAGCGAACCTCGTCCCGTGCTCGCGGCATCGCCGACGGTCGCCGCATCGCTGGTCCCGGACACCGGACTCCGCTCGACCGCGCCCGTCTCCCTCGGCACGACGGCCCCAGCCGCAGCATCTCCGGCAGCTCGCTGAGGATCCGCAGGCGCATCGAAGCGCGTCGAGGAGACCCACCACCCGACCAGACCGAGCAGGACGAGGACGGGCAGGACCGCAGCGAATCGGACTCCCGTCGACTTGGGGCGCGACGTCACGCCGCGATCATGCCCGACTCGTCCCCGACCTCGAAGCACGCGGCGCGCGCTCGGATCTCATTCCTCCACGTCGAGGTGGATGCGGACGCGATCCGACCCTCCGCGGTACTCCCGCGCCGCCTTCGCGTGGATGCGGATCAGGTCCGCGCAGGGCTGCGCGTCGATCCTGCCGCCCTCGCCACGCGGATCACTGCGCAGCGAGGGTCGCACGCGCAGCAGGTGACCAGGCGTGAGGCGGTTGCCGTCGGACTGGAAGCGCATCAGGATCGCCGTGCCGATCACGTGCTGCGGATCGCGTCCGGCGGAAACCAGGAAGTCGACGAGCGAAGTGTCCGTCGAGGCGAGGTCGGCGGTCTCGGCGGCGAGCCGCCAGACCATGCCGTCGCGCAGCAGGAACTGATTGCCGATCGCGTCCTGCGCGAAGGGGACTCCGGCGTCGGCCGGGAGTCGGTACAGCGCACCGATCGACTGCTTCGGATCGCGCCAAGCCTGGCGCAGCGAATGCCAGAGCGGCTGGAGGACGGCGCCGCGGACATGCAGCGCGCCGCCGTGGAGTACGAAACCGTTCACGCGCCCGAGGATCTGCGCCAACTCGGGCGGCAGGTCGTCGAGGAGCCCGGGGTCGTCGATCGACGGTCCCTTCCAGGTGATGCCGCTGAGCTCGAAGTCCATGCGCGCCTCCTTGTCGGACTCCGCGCACCCGCACGGAGGGCTCGGCGGGAACGCGCGGCGCGCGGGCCCTATTCCACACGCCACTCGTACAGGCCACCCGACTTGCCGTGCTGCAGCTTCACGCGCAGACGGATCGCCGTCGTCGACACCCTGGCGAAGTCGACGGTCACCACCGCGCCCGTCTGCGTGCCGTACGGACTCTTCGCTTCGACCGCGCGCCAGGTGTCGCCGTCGCGCACCTCGATGCTCCACGACTCCGGCACCGCACAGCCGCCGCGCGGCTGATCGTCGAACCACCAGACCTGCACGCGTTCGACTTCCTGTGCGGACGGGAACTCGTACTGCACCCACTCCTCGCCGCCCTTGTGGTCCCAGAAGGTGAAGCGCGGGAAGTCGATCACGCCCGGCGGCGGCACTTCGCCGTCACGCAACGCGTCGACGGAGTCGTACTGGAAGCAATGCGAAGCGCTCGCCTTCCACGCCCACGCGCGCGGTGGTGCGGGCCAGGGCTTCGCGTCGTCGCCACCGATCATCGGGAAGGCCGTGATGCGCAGGCGCGCCGCACCCATCGGGACGAGTTCGATCCGATCCATCGTCGCTTCGCTGCGGATCGGTCCGGGCACGAGTTCCTGCACGAGGCCGGTCGGATCCAAGGTCCAGTTCGCGATGCGCTTGCCCTGCGCGGACAACACCACCGGGGTACTCGACTCCGCGAAGGGGCTGCCGTCCTGCAGCGGGCGTTCGACCGCGGTGATCGACTCCTGCGGACACAGCCCGTAGTTCCACTCCGCCTTGGGTTCGATCGACCACGCTGGCCACGCGTCGCTGCCGCCCGCGCGCACGTAGTGCTCGGGAATCGCCAGCGAATAGGTCAGCGGACCACGATCGACGGAGACGGCACCACGGTTGTCGGTCCAGTGGCGCAGCGCGATCTCCATCGGCAGAGTCAGCTCGACCGCGGTGTCGCCTGCGGCCCAGGTCCGACGGATCTCGATCCAGGTGCCGGGCTTCGCCGCGGAGACGTCGACCACCTCGCCGCCGACACGCAGCTTCGGACCGCGACACCAACCCGGCACGCGCAGCAGCAGCGGGAAGCCCACGGTCGAAGGTGCGTGCACCGTGATGTCCACGCGGTCACGGAAGGGATAGACGGTCTGCTCGGTGATCTCCACCGCGGTTCCCTCGCCGACATTCACCTGCGCGCGCGACGGCCCGTACATCGCCGCCGCCACGCCGTTGTCGGGCGTCGCCATCCACAGGTGTTCGACGAAGTACGGCCAGCCGTGCCCGAAGTTGTGCTGGCAACAGCGGTGCTGCCATGGATCCATCAGGTACATCGCGCCGCCGTTCTGGATGCCGGGCGCCTTGCTGCGGCCATCGCTCAGCGGCTGGTTCGGCGCGGTGAGATAGCGCAGCGCCCTCAGATCCGCGGTGAGCGCCGCGGGCAGCGAGTTGAACGCGACGTCTTCGCAGCGATCGGCCCAGGTGATGTCGCCGGTGACCTGCAGCAGACGCTCGCTGGAGAACATCATCTCGACCATGCCGCAGGTCTCGATCGCCTGCCGCGGACCATCGAATCCCGGGCGGCAGTTCTCGTCGCCGCCGAACATGCCGCCGGGGACGCGTCCGTAGATCCGCCGGATCGTCGACCAGTTGCGCTCCGCGGCCGCGCGCTCGCGAGCATCGCCGGACTGCAACCAGTGGAAGGTCGGCCCGCCGAAGGCCTCGGCCATGTTCACGTTGTGCCAGTCGGGGACGCCGCTGGTCCAGTCGGCCGTGTGGCGGAAGATCTTGTCGGCGAGCTGCAGCAGCTTCTCGTCGCCGGTGCGCGCGAACAGCCAGTAGACGCTCCACAGGTTGTCGCTGCCACGCTGCTGCTGCCAGTACGGGGGAAGGAAGTCGTCCTCGGGGACAGTCGCCTCCCACTCGAAGTAGCGGCGCATCAGCTCGATCACGCGCTGGTCGCCCGACCACTCGTAGTACGACTGCAGGCAGCACAGCATGACCATGTTGGGCCACAGGTCGTACTTGCCCTGCGTGCTCGACACCGTCGACTTGGTGCCCGGTCGCGGACCGAAGAAGCCGTCCTCGCGTTGACTCGCGAGCACCGCCTCGATCCAGCGCCTGGCCTCGGCGATGTGCTCCTCGTCGTCGAGCAGATAGGCGCAGTCGGCGAAACCCTTGAGCCAGTACGGCACCTCCTCCCAGCCGTGATCGCCCTCCCCGGTCGAACTCAGCCAGGCGTTGCCTTCGGGCTTCAGGAAGCGGCTGATCTCGGCGAGGTGACCGTGGAAACCGTCGTTCTGCAGACGCAGCTGCGTCTCGAGCCACCCGGCGGGTCGCACCGCTCCGACCGGCAGCTTGATCAGCGCGCTGGGCTGCAAGGGCGCCCGATTGCCCGGATAGAGCGTGTTGCGCGGACCCGAGGGTTGCGCGAGACCGGCGATCACGGAGTCCTGCGCGCACACCGCGACGGCGATCCACGGGAGAACCCCCAGACGGAGGAAATGATCGATCATGGCCGTGCCCGACGATAGTCGACCGACCGCCGCGGTCCCTCATCACCTCGATCCCGATCGCGGACCGTCACCGATCCACCGCGTCGACGAACCTGATCGGGCGACGCCATCGGCGCGGCGCCTCCGACATGCCCCCTCGTCGCGTTCCGCAGTTCACCGGCCCGGTGGCAAGGCACGTCGTATCGACCGGCAGGGTCGTGCATGATCCGCCGCCACGTCACTCCACGAGTCCCGGAGTCGAGCCCTGCTCGCCCGAAGTTCGAGCCGGATCCGATGCGCGACAGAAGTCCGAACCTGCCACCCGCCGATCAGGTGTCGCGGATCGGCTGCCTGATGCTGGGCGGCATTGGCGACGTGCTCACCACGACGCCGACCATGGCGGCCCTCAAGGCGCTGTATCCACGCGCCCCGCTCGTGCTCGTGATGCGACGGCGCCTCGTCCCTCTGGTGAAGGGGAACCCGCACGTCGATGCCGTGATCCCGTACGACAGCAGCAGCCTGCGCAAGCGACTGACGTTCTTCCGCGACCTCCGTCGACAGCGTTTCGATCTCTGGGTCGACCTCCACACGCCCACCTTCCACACCGTCTCCTCGCCCGGAAAGGTCTTCCTGCGCAACTCGCTGATCATGGGCCTCGCGCGCACCCGGCACCGCCTCGGCTACGGCGTGCGATTCCTGCGCCGCAGACTGACCCATGTGGTGCCGGTACCGACCGACGAGCGACTCGCCGCCGAGAACATCGTCGACACCACGCTCGCCTTGGTCGGCCCGCCACCGGGCACCTCGCGACAGAAGATCATGGCGGTGTCGGCGGAGGACGAAGACTGGGCCGACAGGACCCTGCCCGGCACCGGCCGCACGAGGTTCAGCCTGTTCTTCGGCGGCCGCCAGTCGGCCAACCACTGGCCGGTCGCGCGAGCCGCACGATTCGTCGATCTCCTGCTGACACGCTTCGTCGACGCCGAGCTCGTGTTGATCGGCGACATCCACGAGACGGCGCTGACCCAGGCTCTGCTCGCGGCGATCGACCCAAGGTTCACCGCCAGGGTGATCGACCTCGTCGGGCGAGCGGATCTCGGCCAGACCGCGGCGATCTTCAGGCGCTGCACGGTCGCGATCTCCACCGACAGCGGCCCGATGCACATCGCGGACGCTGTCGGCGTACCCCTGGTGGCGTTGTTCTGCGGCAAGACACCGCTGCCGATCTGGATCCCCACGAGCGACCACAGCGTGGTCCTGTACCACCACGTCGAATGTGCGCCCTGCCTGCGTGCGGAATGCCCCCACGCCAATCTCTGCATGGACTCCATCACGCCGGAGGAGGCGCTCGCGGCCGTCACCCGCTTCGTCGAGGCGCGGCGCTGAACTGACCTTGGGTCCGGAGGCCGCAGAATCGTCGCGCCACGCGACGATTCGAAGGCCGAAGGGCCCCCAGCGAGCAAAGCGGCCTGGGCCTTTCTGCTCGGCGCGCAGCGACGAAGCTGCAACCCGTCAGGGTTGTGGCCCAGGCCGCGATGGGTCCTTGGGCCGCAGAATCGTCGCGCCACGCGACGATTCGAAGGCCGAAGGGCCCCCAGCGAGCAAAGTGGCCTGGGCCTTTCTGGTCGGCGCGCAGCGACGAAGCGGCAACCCGTCAGGGTTGTGGCCCAGGCCGCGATGGGACCGACCGCGGATCCCGCGGTCAGGTCCGTCGTCGCGCCAGCTCCCGCTCGAACGCCTCGATGTGTTGCTCCGCGGACCTCGTCCAGGTGTGCAACTCCCGGATCTTCGCGCGGTTCGCAGGCACCCAGGTGGCGCGCCGCGCGGAATGATCGCCGCGGACGAGTGCTTCGACGTCGGCGGCGGTCTTGAAGTACAGACAGCGGTCGCCGAGCACCGTGCGATTGAACGCATTGTCGTGCGCGGCGATCAGCGCCCCGGTGGCCATGGCCTCGAGGAGTGAGGGATTGGTGCCGCCCACGGAATGCCCGTGGAAGTACAGACGAGCGTGACACCGCAACGAGCTCAGGACCTCGTAGTCGTAGATCCCGCCCAACCACCGGATCCCCCGATGATCACCGAAGCGCCGGATGAGCTTCCGGGCATGCCGCGTGGTGGTCTTTCCGATCAGCAGCAGCGGACGCTGCTCTCCCGACGCCAGGTGACCCTCGATGACCTTCTCGACGTTGTTCTCGGGCTCCATCCGCGCGATCACCAGGTAGTACTCGTTCGGCACGACGCCATAGGCCGGCAGGCGCGCAGGGTCCGGCTCGTCGATCACCCTTGCGCCATAGGAGATGTAGACACTCTCGCGTCCGTACTTCTCCGAGTAGTAGTCCTGGATCGCGGGATTGTCGGCAATGAGGAGGTCGCTGCGACGCGCCGCGAGCTTCTCGGTCAACAATGCGAAGCGCCTGAGGACCGCGTTCCACTTGTCCCGCTTCCATTCCAGGCCGTCCATGTTGGTGGCCAGGAGCGTGCGACGCGGACCACGCCGCGGGTAGAACAGTGCGCACGGGACGTAGCCCAGTTCGAGGATCACATCGAAGCCCGACCTGAGCGCGTCGCGCAGGCAGAGATAATCGTAGAGCAGCGTGCCCCAGATGCCGAAGCGGCTCTCCCGACAGAGGACACGCTTGATCCTGACCCCGTTCCACTCGTCCCCGCGGTAGGGATGCTCGTCGGGGCTGTAGACGGTGACCTCGTGACCCATGCGCACGAAGATCGGCGAGAGGATCTCCGCATTGGCCTCGCTGCCGCCGTAGTTGTTGGGGATGCCGCGGGTCCCCAGGATCGCGATCTTCATCACAGCCTGCCTGACAGGGCGATCCCGTCACGACGTGCGACCCGTCCGAGCAGGAGGACGTATGCCGCGTCGAACACCACGATCGTCAGGTAACACGACAGGAGGAACGCGCCGCTGGGTTCCCCGTACAGGATGGCGACTCCCGTGCCGCACATCTTCGCCAGCGCGATGTAGAGGCTCTGCCCACGGACGCTGTTCCTGCGCAACAACATGTCGCAGAACAGGATGCTCATCAGTGCGTTCTGCAGGTAGGCCGCGATCAGGCCGCTGCGATCGTCGAACGACGCGTGGATCACCAGCGGCATCGCCATGCACGCCGTCATCAAGAGGAGGCTCGCCGGCCAGAACGCCTCGTCCGCGATGGTCGTGATGCGCCGCGGCCGCGCATACACGAAGTACTGCGCAAGGATCACGAGATCGAGGGCGAACCAGATGAACACGGTGATCCATCCCAGCCCGCCGAAGCCGTGCTCGAACAACATCATCCCCTCCCAGGCCGTGTTCATGCACGTCGCGGGGAACGGCATCGCAGGGACCTTGTCGATGTGGGCGCGACGGATCACCAGGACGTAGGTGGTCGTCCAGCAGCCCCACAAGGTCAGCTTCAACAGCAGCTCAATCGGCACGACGGTTCCCCGGCGAGGGACTGAGTCGGAGAGCGGCCCGGAGCCGGCTCCAGGAGAACGCCCGGACGTACACGGCGGTGACGAGCAACGGCAGCCACCAATACGGGTCCCGCAGCGCGAGGAGCAATGCGAGGTACAGCGACAGCACGATCTTGGGGAAGGTCTTGTGGAGGAGGTAGAAGACGTCCTTGTGCGGATATACGGCGCGATGCGGATCGATGTGCGGTGTTCGTCGGATCTGCCGGTTCGCGAAGATCACCAATCCCGCCAGCAACGCCATCGAAGCGCCGTGCGCGACCAGGAGCGCCGTCGAACCGACACCGTCCGCCGCCCGCCACAACATCCAGCCGGTCGCGACCAGCAGCGCATACCGCTCGACCTCGAGTGATCGGTCGAGGAGCGTGGCGGATGCGTCCTCACCCTTCCGCACGACGTAGGTCTCGATGCCGTCGACACGGTCCTCGTCGTAGTCGTGCAGTTGGTGCGCCAGGTCTCCGGTGAAACCGCGCAGCGACACGTAGACGACCAGGAGGAGCCACCCTGGATCGGGCACGGGATCGAAGACCTCGAGGACGAGCAGCGTCGGCAAGGTCCGCATCGCGAGCATCACCGCGATGAGACCGGTCATCCCCCGGCCCTTGAGGTACGGCTTCGGAAGCGAGTAGGCCGTCGTCACGACGAACCACACGATCCAGGTCGACAGGAAGTAGGGAACGTCACGGAACCAGATGAGCAGCGGGATGTTGCTGAGCAACGAGAGCGCCACGATCAGCGCCGACTTCCGCGGCGGCAGGCCGGCGAAGACGTTCTCGTCGCCGTGCCCGAGATCGCGCTCGCAGTCGACGGCGTCGTTCAGCAAGAAGCCGTACGACGACATGCACATCACGAGCACGACGAACAGTCCGAGGTCGACGCCGACATCGCCGAACCTCGCCGAGCCGTCGAGGAAGGCGCTGAAGAACACGAAGGTGTTCTCGAACACCGGGTTGAGGTAGAGGACTCCCCAGTGACGCCAGGTCACGAATTGCCACCAGCGCGCCGGACCCGGGGCTCCGCTCACCGGGCGTGACCTCCATCGCCCTGTCGCGATGAGCACATCGACGCGAAGCGGGGGCAGATGCGAGGTTCCATCGGACGAGCTCCTCGCCTGGGGAGAGACGCGGGCTGGCTGGGTCGGGAGGCGCATCAGAGCCACTGCGCCTGCCCGTGCCACGAGAGACCGGAGTGTGGGCGCGGGAATCCTAGCCATCGCGCAGAAACCTTCCCAGGCGCGACCGCACACGGAGACTCGCCCCGCGGAGGCGCGGCCTACCGCGATGGAACTGAGCGAAGCGGTGCGACGCGCAGCGAGGACCGATGCACGCTCGGTGCCATCGAATCGTCGCCCCATCGATCCGACGACGGCGAGCCGGACCAGCGCATGGACCGGTTCGGACATGGAACCGCGCATCGTGCCCCTTCCGGTCCCTTCGCCGACTCCGTGCTTCGTCGGCTGCGCCGCGGTTCGTGCCGCGATTGCGCGCAGAGTCCTCGCGCAGGATCGCGAGATGTCGCGCGTCCACGAGGTCAATGCGATGAGCCCCGCCTCTGCTCGAAGGCCTGCCCCGAGGCCGTCCTTGGTCTTGCACGAGTGCGGTGTCCCGCATCCGGTGACGGGTTGCCCCGTCGCCGCTGCGCGCCGACCGGAACGGCCCAGACCGCTTCGTTTGCCGGGGCCCTTCGACCTCCGAATCGTCGCTTCGCGCGACGATTCTCCGGCCTGCGGACCGAAGGTCGACTCCGCATCGAGTCTCGGCACGAGCCACATCGGCCGATGACATTGCCGACTGCGAAACCCACCGTTACCTTCCGCGCCTTCCCGGTCTTCGACACCCCCGCGCTCCATGGACGGTCAGTCCAATCCCCGCAACACCACGCCGTCGCACGAGGAGCGGTTGATCGATCGACCGCGACTGGAGGCGTTGCGCGAAGGCGAGGCCGGCCGCCCTCCCGCGCAGGTGGGAACGTCCTCGGAGACCGCAGCGATCGAACCCGCCGATCGGTCGCTTCGAACGAAGCGGCTGTTCGATGTCGTGCTCACGATCGTCACGGCACCGCTCTGGGTTCCGGTGCTCACGATCGCCGCCACGGTCATCGCATTGACCAGTGGATTCCCGGTGTTCTATGTCTCGTCACGACGGGTGTTCCGCTCACGCTCGGCGCGCATCCGCAAGCTGCGCGTGATGGTGAAGGACGCCGAGCGCATCGTGAACCGCGAAACGGTGCCGATCGCCGGCGAGAGGTTCCTCAACATCCCGTCCACGTCGTCGGTCTACACACGCACGGGTCGGTGCATCGAGCGCTGTTCGCTGACCGAACTCCCCCAGTTCCTCAACGTGTTGCGCGGGGAGATGAGCGTGGTCGGCAACCGCCCGCTCCCCGAGAACGTGGTCGCGGCGTTGCGAGCTTCCTTTCCCGATGCCGAGCGGCGCTTCGACTCGCCGGCCGGATTGACCGGTCCGGTGCAGCTGGTCGGCAGGGACCAGCTGTCGGACGCAGCACGCCTGGATCTCGAGATCGCGTACTGCGAGATCTGCCGTCGCGCCTACTCTCCCCTGCTCGACCTGTACGTGCTGGTCAACACGGTGCTGATCTGCCTCCACCTGAGGAGGCGACTCTCGCCCGCGGAGGTCAAGGGTGCCATGGCACGCTTCGCGCGAGGTCGGCTCTCGGCCGACGGCGACGTGCTCGCCCGGGGACCCTCGGGCCCGTCCACGCGTGCACCCCTCGGATCGGAGCAGAGTGACCGGTAGGGAGTCACGGCGGCTCGGACGCGAACGCGCATGACTCACGTCGCACCCCAAGATCCAGAGCCGCAGCGGACGGTCTCCGGAGAAGCGCAAGGCGCTCGCCTCGTTGCGCTCGCCGGCAGGTTCCGCTGCCCGGAGTGCCGGCAGGGGACGATGGTCGAGGCGACTCCCTCCTCGCTGTCGTGCCCGATCTGCAAGGCCGGCTTCGTCGTTCGCGGAGGCGTTCCGCTGCTGCTGTCGGCGCGCAGCCGCAGCGAGCTCGGGAAGGACCTCGAGAGCGGGTCGGGCGCGCAAATGGTCGCGGAGTACGCGGCGGCAGAGCGATCCTCGGCACGAACGCGGCCCGGTCGCAGCTGGTTGCGGTTCCTCCGACCGCCCGACGTGATGTACCACACCAACCCGGGAATGCGGAATCCGGGCACGAAGCACGTCTTCGACCATCGCGGGCCCGGCACGCTGGTCCTCAACGTCGGGGGCGGACCCACGCGATACAGCGCGCACGAGTTCACGCTCAACCTGAGACCGTTCCACAACGTGGACGTGGTCGGCGACGCGCACAATCTCCCCTTCCTCGACGACACCTTCGACTCGGTGATCTGCAACGCCGTGCTCGAGCATGTCGGCGCGCCCGACACCGTCGTGGCGGAGATGCTCCGGGTCCTCAGACCGGGAGGCCACCTCTATGCGGAGGTGCCGTTCATCTTCTTCTTCCACGGTTATCCCAGCGACTACCGGCGGTTCACGCGCGAGGGCGTCCGTCGCATGTTCGCCGGCCTGGCCGAGCCCGCGATCGGCGTGGCGATCGGACCGGTGTCGGCATTGCTGCAATCCGCGAACATCGTGGTCGGGATGCTCGTTCCGAGGCGATTGCGCGTGCTGCGACGCCTCGTGAACGGCGGCTTCCGGTGGCTGACCTTCGTCTTCAAGTACCTCGACAAGCTGGTCGTGAAGCAGGAGTCCGCACACGTCGTCGCCGGCGGCTTCTGGATCCTGGGGCGCAAGCCGGCTCCGGGCCCCGAAGCGAAACCCGCCACCGTGGCGCCGGTCCGATGAGCGTCGACACCGTGAGAGTCGCCTGCGCGATGTGCGACGCGAGTGACGCGATCCCGCTGTTCGACCTGCACGGCACGAGCGCGGTGCGCTGCAG
Source organism: Planctomycetota bacterium (assembly GCA_046349595.1). Taxonomy (GTDB): domain Bacteria; phylum Planctomycetota; class UBA1135; order UBA1135; family UBA2386; genus JACRLW01. Next base: position 2,300,361 of record JAXMCA010000002.1, on the reverse strand, counting down.
GCGCTGCGGATTCGCCTACGTCGACCCACGCGCCTCGTCGGCGGCGCTCGCAGCGCGATTGCAGGAGTGGTCGGTCCAGGACATCGTCGATCCGGAGCGACTCCGCATCGCGTTCGAAGAGGGCGCGTTGTCCCTCTACTCGCGGTACCTGGCCGGCATCGAACGCGCGACGCGGTCCGGCGGCCGCCGTCTGCTCGACGTCGGCTGCGCGACGGGCGCACTGATCAGCGTCGCCGGCTCACGCGGCTGGCAGGCCGAGGGACTCGAGGTGGGATCGAGTTCCGCCGCGTATGCCCGCGATCGTCTCGGATTGGTCGTCCACCCCACCTCCCTGTTCGAGTTCTCCCCCGGGCCCGCGAGCTACGACGCCATCACCTTCCTCGAGGTGATCGAGCATCTCGAGGCGCCGATCGCAGCGCTGCGTCGGATCGTGGATTGGATCAAGCCGGGCGGGACCCTGCTCCTCTCCACGCCCAACTTCGACAGCCTGTTCCGGAGGATCCACGGCCCGCGATGGTGGGTCGTCAATTGCCCGGACGACCACATCGTGTTCTTCACTCCGCGCACTCTGCGGACCGCGCTCGAGTCGGTCGGCCTGCACGTGGTGAGCGGCCGGAGTCGAGGCTTCGACATCATCGGGATGTTGCGCGCCTTCGGGTCGTCCGCGCAGGGTGCAGTGGCCGCCCCGACGCAACACCACGGCTATTACAAGAGCCGTCGATTCAACGAGAGCGTGAAGGCGATCGCACGGTCGCTTCGGCTCGCACGAGCGGCACGCACAGTGAAGCGTGCGATCGAGGGAGTCTGCTCCAGCCGGATCTCGCCATTGCGGCACCTGGGCGAACAACTGGTGTTCCTCTGCGCGAAGCCGGGACGCTGACGACGTCGGCGTCGCGCCGCATCGGCACTCGCATCGCGACTTCCTGTCACGGCGCGAACGGGCCCGCGCGTCGTACCCGCTCCGATCCGGGATCACGTGTTTCCGTTCCACCTCGCGCTCGTGCGGCACTCGTCCGATCCGTCGTGTTCCACGTCGGAACCGACGGCAGGCGTCATCGATGAGCGTGAAGCGGCGGGTTCCCGCTGGAAGCCTGCGTCGCTATCGTCCCTGACCTCCGTCGAGCGCCATCCCCCTGTGACCCCGTGGTGATGAACCCGAGACTCCAACGCATCGTCCGGCGCACCGCGGACGACGACCTCCTCGTCGCGTTCACCGAAGCCCGCCGGCGCAGCGCCATCGACGATTCGGAACTTCCGGGAAATGCGCTCGCGATCACCAGCGCGGCGACTCGCGAAGGCAAGACCCACGTCGCCGTCCGGATCGCGGTCCAGAACGCGAAGATCCACGGCCGGCGGACCCTGATCGTGGATGCCGCTCCGCAGCGACGTGGTTGCGCGACGCGCCTGGTCGGCACCTCGAGTCGCGGCTCCGCCGGCAACGGCGAGGTGCCCGCGCCGGTGTGCGCGGCGACGGGTCTATCCGGACTCGATCTCCTGACGTGGGGGCCGCAGCTCCGCATGCGGGATCGTGACGGCAGTTCCGTGGGTGCTCCGCTCTCCGAGGTGCTCGGCCGCGTGTCGTCCGAGTACGACCTCGTCGTGCTCGATGCCGGAAGCATGGCGGACGGACCGACGGTCCCCGGCATGCTTCGCTGCGCCAGCCGCGTGCTGTTCGTCGTCGAGCATCGTCGCCTGTCCGCCGGACAGATCCGCAGCTACATCGATCGCATCGACACACCGCCGATCCTGGGCGTCGTGCTCAACAAGCGTCGCTATCCGATTCCCGACTTCATCTACCGCCGCCTCTGACCGATGCGGATCCGATCCGAAGACGATCCGAGCCCCGATCGCGTCTGCCACGCCGTGGCGTGTTCGCCGACCAGGAGCCGCAGGACCTCTCGATGAACGAACCGACCACGACTCCCGTCGACGCGCAGCGGCAGATGATCCCCTTCGCTCCCCGCTTCGACGTGCCGGCGCCGGATGCGAGGGTATCGATCAACCCCGTCAAGGGAGTGCTCAGCACCCTCTTCACGCGCAAGTTCTCGATCCTCCTGATCGCGACGATGGTCGAGATCGGGATCGGCGTGACGGTCTTCTGGCTGCTCGCCCCGACCTACGAATCGAAGGCGCGGATGCACGTCGACCTCGACATCGCGGCCACGCCGGTGATGCGGACCCAGAACACCTTCGGTTCCGATCTCGAGAAGATGACCTTCTTCGAAACGGTCGTCCAGGAGATCGAGACCCCGAGCCTGATCCAGGACGTCGTCCGCCGCCTCGAACTCGACAAGAACCGGAAGATCGGCCGCATCGAATGGTTGATGGACCAGTTCAAGGAGTTCAAGCGCACCCTCGGTCGCCTGCTGGAGATCGAGTCGTGGCAGACGCCTCCTGATCCCTTCGGCGCATCGGTCAAGGCGCTGCGCGACAACCTCGCCACGAGCAGGCTCGAGAACAGCAACATCCTGGAGATCGTCTACCACGCCAAGGACGGCGAGGAGTGCACGCGGACGCTCCAGGCGGTGGTCGACGCCTACATCGACTACCGGAATGACTTCGTCCGCTCGAAGGCCACGAGCAGCGCGAAGTTCCTCGAGCTCGAGATGGATCGGGTTCGCGGCGAGCTCAACGCACTCGAGACGCGCCTCCTGGAGGCCCTGCGCAGCGAGGCGATGCCACTCGTGCGCGAGGCCATGGACCCGAGCGACACCGCGAGGACGAGCGCCCTGATCGGCGTGCTGTCGAACCCCGCGGCCGTCGAGCAGATGATGCTGAGGGTCCTCAGCATGCAGGAGGAGATGGAGAAGCTCGTCGCCGACGGCAGGCAATCACACCCCTCCTTCGCACTGACGCGCTCGCTGATCGACGAATACGTGAAGGCAGTCAACAAGTCGCCCGACGTCCAACAGCGCCTCCACGCCCTGCATCGTGAGCTGCAGGCCAAGGAGCGCGCCTACGAGACGCTGGTGGCGACGCACGAGACCGTGCTGACGATGGCCTCCGAGGATTTCCGCCGGCTGAACGCGATCACCCTGACGGAACGCGCCAGCGCGGCCGGCGCCTCGATCAGCCCGCAGCGCACGCTGGCGATGATCAGCGGCCTCGTGCTCGGCCTCCTCCTCGGCATCATCTATGCGCTGGTGTCGGAGTTCGCCGACAGCACGATCAAGACGCCGGAAGACATCCGAACGCGGCTCGGACTGCAGCACGTCATCTCCCTGCGACGCACATGAGCGCCGCCGGGTCGAAGCTGGTCACCGGGCTGCTGCGGACCGGTGCCCTGACCGGCGTGCTGCTCCTCGGGGTCGCGGCGGCGCTCGCTTCCGACACCAGACTCGGCCTCAAGGCCTATGCCGCGGTGGGCGGCGCCGCGATCGCCGCCTGGGCGATCATCACCCAGCGGGATCGCCTGCCCCTCGTGTTCTTCCTGCTGGTGATGCTGGTCGAGGAGTTCCTTCCCGGCCTCGTGGTGGAGGATCGCACCGACCGGCAGCTCACGATCCTGTACGGACTCTCGTTCCTGGGGCTTCCCGGCGTCTATCCCGTCGACGTGCTGCTCGGAGGCCTGCTCGCGCTCTGCGTGTACCGCGCCGGCATCGCTCGCCGCCCGATCCCGCTGCTCGGCGACAGGATCTTCCTGCCTCTCGCCCTGACAGCCGGCTGGATCGCGATCGCCGCGGGGATCTCGATGTTCGTGTTCCCCGACACGACCACGCCGGAGGCATACAACTTCCGCGAGATCGACATCGGACTCACCAAACGCATCGCGCTGTTGGTTCCGTACATGCAGTTCAAGAACTGGACGTACGTGTACCTGGCCTACGCGCTGGCGAGGATCCACCTCAGCGACGGCGTCGCCCTGCGCAACCTGCTGCGGGCCGCCGCGATCGCCTCGATCGGGACGATCACGATCGCCGTGTACCGGTTCCTGCTCTATCGGGTGCTCCGCGGCGGCCGAGGCTCCCTGATCTACGACGACGCATCGCTGTTCGTCATGACGCTGACCGCGTGCTTCGTCATCCTCGCCTGGGGCCGAAGCATGTACGCACGCAAGCACGTGCTCTGGCAGGGCTTGGTCGTCGCAGGCTGCGCGGGAGTGATCGCTCTCTCCTCACGCCGCGCGACCACCGCCAGCTTCGGGATCGCCCTCGCGATGGTCTTCCTGTTCCTGCCGAACCGATTCAAGGCGCGCACGCTGCTGGTCGCGACACTCGCCGCGGCGGTGTTCCTGGTGTTCGGCGGCAACACATCGGAGGTCCCCACCGGTGTCGCGCTGGACGAACTCAACCGCGACCGGTCCGCGGTCTATCGCCTGGCGTTGATCCACAACATCCTGCGCGGGGACAACTTCACGCTCCTGGGCTACGGGGTGAAGCCGCTGTGGAACCTCCCGCTCGTCATGGGCTCGTTCCACTTCAACTACGAGAACGTCCACAACCTCTACTACTGGTTCATCCTGCGCACCGGCATCGTGGGCCTCGTTCTCGTGCTGTACTTCTTCTACCGCAGCCTGAAAGCGTGCTGGACGCTCCGGTCCCGCGCCTGCACTCCGGCCATCGCCACACTGGCCGAGACTCTCCTCATCGGATTCGCGCTGTTCATGTTCCTCGGCTGGTTCCACCCGCTCTACGGGATGGCACGATTCGCGATCCTGCTCGGCGTCCTGAGCGGCACCTTGATGGCGTCGACCGCCATCAACGCCGGCATGGCCCGACGCGCGCAACCCGTCGCTGGATCCGGCCCGGGCACGACCGGTCCGACCGCGACGCAGATCGCACCGCCGGTCGACTCACTGCGAATCGACACGCACCAGTGAGTGCGGCGGCAGGTCGACGCGCCAGGTGCGGCCTGTGATCCCTTCGGACGTGGTCAGCGCGACCTTCGGATCACCATTGGCCTCGTTGTCGGCCGTGACCGCCTCCGCCCGATACCAGGTGGCGACCCCGGAGCCGAGGTCGACTCCCGGTACCTCGACCTGGACGGTCACCGACTGGTCATAGGAGCGATTGAGGAGGAAGACGCGGGGACGGCCGGAGGTCGCATTGGCCGTCGCGAAGCCCGCGATCCTCTGGTACGTGGTCCGGCTCGGGATGTTGCCGACGCCACGGCGGACGACGACGGGCTCCGGGTTCCCGTCCGGTGCGATGCGGAGATCGAGCGTCCGCTCGCCGGCCGCGACGGAGATCGCTCGGAAGGCGAGACCGGCCGGGCGGACCCGCCAGCCGGAGCCGTCGCGGAACATCAGGCCGAAGGCGCCGAACTCGGAGAGGTTGTGGACCTGTGCCACCGACACGCCCTCGTCGATCAGGGTCATCAGGATGTCGGCGACCACGAGGCCCGACTCGAAGTCCTTCGAATACGAGGGCTGGACCACCCCGTCGTCGCTCACCAATGCGTGGTACTCGGTCAACCAGATCGGCAGATCTCCGCTGTGCGGCCGGATCCTCTCCTCGATCGTCCTGCGCAGCACCGTTCCGGCCGCCATCAGGTTCTCGAACTGCCGGCGCTCGTCCCCCACGTGGCCGTGATACGAGTAGTAGTGCGCGTGCACGGCCTGGACCACGTCGGTGAGCCGCTCCTCCGCACATTGGGCGTTCCACCGATCGAGGAGCGTGACGACGCTCTCGCCCCGATCGCCGAGCCAGTCGGCCAGCTGCATCGCACCTTCGAAAGCTCCGCTGACCTCGATCACGCAGTCCAGCGCTCGCGCCTTGGTGCGCAGTGCCTCCGCGATCGACTTGGCGCGGCGCGCGTAGTCGCGACCACCGGAGGCCAGGTGCCCCGGCACCGCGTACTTCACGGCGGGCTCGTTCCCGATCTCGAAGCGAGTCGCTGTGGCCCAGGGCTTCACCCGACCGTGCGATGCGCGCCGTCGTCCCTGCTCGGTCTCGGCATCACCCCGGACGTACTCGAGCAGATCCGTCGCGCTCTGCGGCGTGTCGAGGACGTTCACCGCGATCACCGGAGCGAGTCCCTCCAACTCACAGAGGTCGAGGAACTCGTGCAGGCCGAAGGACGGCGTCTGCGGACCGCCGTAGATGACGTCCTGTTCCCGTCGCTCCGACAGGGGACCGACGGTCTGACGCCAATCCAGGGTGTCGAGATCCGATCCCCCAGGCCAACGCAGCGATCGCACGCCGAGTCCGCGGATCGCACGACGCGCCTCGACGCCCACCGACGGAGCGTCACCCACGCGCGAGAAACGCACGTCGTCGACGACGACCACTCCCGGCGACACCGCGCACAGCCCGATCCGGGCCTGGGTCTCCGATTTGCGCACCCGCAGCTTCACCGCGTGCTGCTTCCATTCGCCGAGGGACGTGGTCTCCGTCGAGGGGGCGGCGACCTCCGCAAAGGACGGGTCGACGACCACGATCATCAATGCCGGGCTCCCCTCCCGGGCGCGGCTCTTGAAGCGCAGCGAGTACTCGCCATCGGTCACGCCGCCCTGGACCGTCTGATAGACGGCGGCGATCGACTCCGCGGCCGACACCGCGAGTTGCGCGCACGCGGTATCTGCCTCGGGCACCGGCGCTCCTCCGCTCGGCTCGAAGGTCGCGCGCGCCGCGCCGCGATTCACCGCCTGCCAGTGGACCTCGGCCTTCCGGAACGACCGATCACGGATCTGCTCGCCGCGATCCAGGATCGAGTTGCCGAGGTCGTTCCACGGGCTGTTGGCGCCGAACAGAACGGGCGACACGACCTTCGAACGATGCGCTCCCTGATCCCCCGGTGCAGGAGTGGCCGCGTCGTGCGTCGGCGCCCGGTCCGATCCGGCGCCGGATCGTGAGCACGCCGCCGAGACGACGGCAGCCAGGGCCACTGCGATCGCGATCCGCCGTCCGATCGATGCGTGGTCGATTCCCGCTCGCGTGATCGTGCTCATTCCCGTCCTCGCCGTTGCCGACCGTGCGCCGCGGATCCGGCATCGCCGCCGGTCAGGGATCGGTACAGCTCGACCCACTTCCGGTTGATCGCGTCCCGATCGAACACCTGCTTCGCCCGCGCGCGCGCGGCGACGCCCATCTCACGGACCCGCTCGGCATTGTGCATCGCCCAGTCGATCTGCGCGGCGAACGCAGCAGGACTGTCCCGCTCCGCCAGCAACCCGGAACGGCCCTCCTCCACGAACTCGGGGATCCCTCCCACGCGCGAAGCGAGGACACATCTGCCGGCCGCCATCGCTTCGGTGAGGATCACCGGAGACATGTTGGCCCACTGTTCCGGGACGAGCACGAGGTAGGCCCGATCCATGGCCTCGAGCAACTCCTCACGTCCCGCTGCGCCCGCAAAGACCACGCGATCCGCGAGTCCGGCGCGCCGGATCGTGTCCTCCACGCGTCGCTGGTAGTCCGGGGCGAGACATCGCCCACGGACCTCCAGACGCAGCTTCGGATGATGCGCGGCGAGGATCTCCATCGCCTCGATCACGACGTGCAGGCCCTTCCGACCCTCGATCCAACCGACGTAGAGCAGCTCACCGGGTCTCGCAGGAGCCGGCAGCGCGCGCTCGGCCGCGGCCTGCCAGAGGTACTGCGCGACGACCAGGATCCGGCCCGCCTCCACCCCATGGCGCACGAGGAGGTCCTTCGAAGCCTGCGACAACACGACGACACGATCGATCGACTCCAGCACCGCCTCGAAGATCGGCTTGCGCCACGCGAACAGTCGTCGCTTCAAGGGGCGCAGGAGTCTCGCGCGCCTCGCACCGACACAGTCCACGCAGTGCGCGCCGTGTCCTCGCTCACACAGCTCTCCGGTGTTGGTGAGGAGCATGAACGAGGGGCACCACAGCCAGTAGTCGTAGATCGACAACACGGTCGGGATCCCCAGCCGTTTCGCCTGCCTGACGATCGTGGGCGTGCAGAAGTGGAGGTTGTGGAAGTGGACGACGTCGGGGGAGAACTCGCGCAAGGCGCTGCGGAGATCGCGAGATGCCAGCGGATCGAAGGGGAAGTAGAGGCTCTTGATCGCGTAGCTCAGCCGCGGTGACACGCGGTCGATGCGGCGCATCCGACGATGGGCCGGACCACCGGCATCGTCGGCCCCCGGCAGATCCCTCGTCGCGGTCACGACCTGCACGTCCAAGCCCAGGGAAGCCTGCTCTTCGATGATCCTCTTCACCGCGTGCTCCGCACCACCGGCGATGCGGTGCATCCCCGGCAGGAAATCGGTCACGTGGCAGATGCGCATGGGCCGTCAGACCTCGTCACGTCCACCGGGGACTCCATCGACCACACTCTTCCCGGACCGACCGATCCCGAGGAACGCGAGATCCTCGGCGCGCAGCGCGCCGGACTTCCGGAGCACCAGGAGATAGACCGCGCCACACGCGATGCCGGTGCAGAGTCGCCAATACGGATCATGAATCCATGCACAGGTCGCCACGGAGAGCGCGAGCAGGATCGCCGAGACGATCAGCGTGGTGCCGGTCCGGTGGCGGAGGAGTGGTCCGGTGATGTGATCGGATCGCGCGATGGCGACCCGGATGGACGCCTGGATCGCGGCCTCCGCGACGGTCGCGGCGGCGGCGCCGACCACTCCGAACGACGGCACCAACCAGACCAGGAGGACGACATAGCTCACCGCGCCGAGCACGAGTGCGGAGAGATCCCATGCCGGCCGGTCGGCGGCGAACATCGCACCCGACAGCATCAGCCGCATCCCCACCGCGACGAACGACACCATCAGGATCTGCATCGCGGCCACGGCATCCGGAAACTGGCGAGGGAACAGCACGGCCACGAACACTTCGGATCCGGACAGGGCGAGGATAGCCAGCACCGTTCCCATCGCCAGAGCGAGCTTCGTCGAGATCGCCGTGCTGCGTCGGAACTCATCGCGGTCCTCCGCGGCAGCGGCCTTCGCCATGCCGGGATAGACGGCACCGGCGAACGCGGTGAGCCCCACCGTCCCCAGGTCGAGTACGCGGTATCCGACCGAGAAGTTCGCAACGGCGACGGATCCGACCACCCGGCTCAGCACGACCACCGCGGCGCGACTCGTGACCAGGTAGGTCGCCGCATGCAGGAAGAAGACCGGGCATTGGCCGAGCCAGTTCTTCGCCATCGCGATGTCGAAGTGCATCGGCAGATCGCGCAACACACGTCGACGCAACGCCACGGACAGCACGATCGCGGCAACCACCCTCCCCGCGAACGTGAACCAGAACAGGGCGGTGATCCCGTGGCCCATCTGCAGTGCCGCAAAGCTCGCACAGAGCCGCAACGAGTTCTCGACGAGCGGCACCGAGCCGAGCAACCACGGCTCGTCGAACGAGACCAGGATCAGCTCGGCCGAATAGGCGATCACATAGGGGATCGTCGTGAGTGCGCAGATCCAGACCGCCGATTCCACATCGAGAGGAAGGTCAGCGAAGCGGAGCACGACGGGAAGCGCGAGACAGAGCACCAACGTGACCGCGCCGGCGATCCCGACCGACGTCGCGAAGATCCGCCCCGCGTCCTTCGGTCGACGTGCGCCCTCCTTGACGATGAGCGGTGTCAGGCCCAGGAACGGCAGTGTCTGGAGGGCGAAATAGAACACCGTGACCACGGTGTACCAGCCGAGCAGTTCGCTCGACCGGAGCCCGACGATGACGAGAAGGAGGAACCCGAAGACCGGCGGACAGAACCGGTTGATGGCGAGCGCCAAGGTTGCGTTCGCGACCCTGCTCATCGCGACACCATCCGTCTGGCATTGCACATCGCACACAGCGCGACACCGCAGCGGACCGATGTACGGAAGACGAATTGCGTCATTCCGGCCACCCCGACGACCACCTGCTGCGCGGGCGAATCCGCATCTCCGCGTCGCTAGAGTTCGCGCTACTCATGCCCCCACCACCCGGACATGCGGATCGAAGGCTGCGCGTGGTCTGCTTCGCGCCCTATCCGCCGGATGCGCCCTCCGTGCACCATCGCATCTGCGCGTACCGGTCGCACCTCGATCGCAACGGGATCGAACTGACGGTGTGGTCCTTCATGTCGGATCGCTTCTATGCAATCCGGCGGAAGTTCGGAGCGGCTTTCACGCTGCTCAAGGTGTTCCACTTCGCCCTCGCGACCCTCCGCCTCCTCACCAGGGTGATGCGGGTCCGGCGTTTCGACGCCGTGATCATCCACCGCGAGGCGTTTCCGCTCGGCCCGCCGTTGTTCGAGAGGTGGATCGCACGCCGCTCCCGCGACGTCACCTTCGATCTCGACGATGCGATGTGGCACCCGCCGAGCAACGAGGTGTTCCAGAGGCGGCTGCTGCTGGATCCGGACCGGATCCCCAAGATCATGGCGTCGTGCAGCCGCACGACCGCCGGCAACGACTACATCGCGGCATTCGCGCGACGGCACAGCCGGGAGGTGATCGTGATGCCGACCGGATACGACGACCTGCAACAGGACGGCCCCACCCGCAGCGCTGCCAATCCGATTCCGGTCGTGGTGTGGATCGGCAATGTGGGCAACGCCTGCTACGTGGCCGACCTCATCCCGCAGTTCGAAGCCGTCGCCGCGCGCGCCCCGTTCATCCTTCGCCTGATCGGCGGAGACGACATCGCCGAAGTCAGGTCGGATCGTCTGGTCGTCGAGCGACTCCACTGGCGGCGCGATCACGAAGGAGAGTGGTTGAGAACCGCGGACGTCGGAATCATGCCGCTGTTCGACAAGGACTTCGAGCAGGGCAAGTGCGCTTTCAAGATCGTCCAGTACTTCTCGGCCGGCCTTCCGGTGATCTGTTCCGCGATCGGCATGAACACGCAGGTCGTCGATCACGGCGTGAACGGAATGCTCGCGCAGAGTGCAGACGACTGGGTCCGTCACCTCGAGGAACTGCTCGGACAACCGGAATTGCGGCGACGCATGGGTGAGTCCGGTCGACGGACCTACGTGCAGCGGTTCAGGAGGGAGATCATCGGCGACCAGTGGGTCCGCATTCTGCGCGCGGAAGGACGACCGTCGAAGACGGGAGACCGGATGCCCGCGGCTCAATAGGAAGTGATCGCACGCCACGTCTCCGCGAGTGCCCTTGCCACCGTCAACAGGCGTGCGTCGGGTCCGATCGTGATGCGACGGGCTCGCCCGCGGGAGGTGACGCGGAGGAGCTTCTGCGCGAGGCGATGGTATGGCGTCCGCAGCAGGGACATCGGCCGCCGGATGGAACGGGAGTCGAGCAGTCGCCCCGGATGCAGCACCGACATCAGTCCTCGGCCGTGCGTGGCGACCATCCCGGCCAGCAGCCCCTCCACCACGTTCTTGAACCCCGCGTAGTAGCAACGCGATGTGCGCGCGCCGACACGCGCGAGGACGGAGGAGACGAAGACCAGATGAACCTCGGATTCCCGCAACTGCGCCAGCAGTGTCGAGAGAAACCGGAGATCGCCTGTGGCGCGCTCCGCGTCGATGGCGAAGTCGGGATCGCCCGGGTGGATCGGACCGAGCGCGCACACGTAGACCGCCACCTTCGCGCATCCCGAAGGCAGGCCCGATTGCGTCTCCCAGGCGTGGACGACGACCGCGCCGGGATCGAGGTCGCGAAGCAGCGCTGCCTCGTGGGGGTCACGCGCGACCAGGTACCGCTCCGACGCAAGGCCGGGCAGCACGCGCGACAGCTCGCGCCCGAGTCGGGTGCGGGGCCCCACGATCACCGAGCAGGTGCCCATCACTGCGCCCGATCATCCCTGGCGAGCGAGATCGCGGATCACCAGCAACGAGACGAAGGGATTGAGGATCGCTCCCACGGTCTGCAACGAAGGAAGGATCTCGTTGAGGGCGTCGTTCCAGTTGCCCCATCCGCTGCGTGGGACGTAGATGACATCGCCCGCCCGCAACGGGAAGGGCAATGCGCGGCCCTCCAACATGGCGAGATAGTCGACCACGATGAGTTCGCCGCGCGTCGGCGACTGCGAGCGGATGATCCGGACGTACTCCCAATCGTTCCCGGACTGTCGATTCGCCGATGCGGCGGCCAGGGCCTGATTGAGCGTCATGTGTCCGTTGATCATGCGGACCATTCCGGGTGCGCCCACGTCTCCCACGACGAACACGACCTGCTCCGATTCGTCGGGTACGTAGATGGTGTCACCCGGCTTCAACCAGACGTTCTGGCTGAAGTCTCCGTCCTCGAGCAGGCGATAGAGGTCGATCGGGAGCAGCTTGCCGTCGCGCAGGACGCGCGCACCACGCAGGTCGGCATCATTGGTGAGCCCCTCGGCGGCGGCCAAGGTGGACAGGACGTTCATCGGCCGCTCGATCGACACGACTCCGGGCTTGCGGAACTGCCCGACCAGGAACAACTGCTTGCTGCGCGCGCCGACCAGTTCCACGACCACGTCGGGATCACGAGCGATCTTCCCGTAGGCGCCGGTCAGTTCGTCCCGGATCTCGGCGAGCGTCTTCCCCGCGACGAGCAGCCGTCCCACGAAAGGGAGCTGCACGAAGCCGGCGCCGTCGACCCTGGTCACGCCGGCACCGGGAGGCGTCCCCATCGGCACCGCGCCCTCCGCCGTCACCGCCAGTCGCTGCACGTCGACATGGATCATGTCGTAGGGACCGACGCGATACTCGGGGTCGGGTGCTTCCGCGGCTCCGGGTTCGCTGAGGTCCCGCGGCGTGAGTTCGACGACGCCGTCCCAGGCCTCCCCCTCGATCACATGACGCACCGGACGCGCGTCGTCCTCATGGAATGCGCCGAACGGCCAGGTCGAACATCCTGCGATTGCGAGCAGGAAGGCGAAGACGACGGGATTGCGCGCGTGCATGCAGGAGGTCGAGGGGTGCGACGAACATACCCTCGGCCCCCGGACGTGGCACGCAGATCGCTTGCGGTCATTCGCTCGCAGCGCGGGCCCGAACGGGTCCACGAACAGAGGATCCGACATCCGGAGCCAGGCTCTGCGCGGCGGTCCTTGACGGATCCTCGCACTCTGGTGACAAGCCGGGCATGGGATCACGCGGATCGGAGCTGCGTCTCGTCCTCGCCGCCGCCGTCTCGATGCACGCGGTGTGCGCACAGCGGGCTCCCTGCACCGGCGTCGTGCACGACGCGAACGGTGCTCCACTCCCCGCAGCACGTCTCACCTTCGCGCAGGAGGTCTCGCAACGCTTCGGCCGCGACCTCGACCGCGTCGAGACGATCAGCGATGGACAGGGTCGCTTCAGCGCGGATCTCGTGCTCGGCAGTCCCTATGTGGTGTGGGCCGCGAGCAAGCCGGAGGCCGACGGAACGCAATGGTCGAGCGCGGTGACGATGGACGGCGTCGCGGGGCGCACGCTGGAACTGCACGCCGATCGACGGAGGGCGCCGAGCCGCATCGCCCTGACGTCCGTCTCTCCCTGGTCGAAGCAGGTCACGGTCTTCCTCCGCGTGCTGATCGGCGGTCGCTATCAGGTCGGTCCCGATCTGCCGATCCCCGGCGACATCAAGGTGCCCTTGCCGCCCTTGCCCGACGGCGAAGCCAATCTCGCGCTGGTCGACGACAAGGGGCAGGTGCTGTGCTGGTCCGATGTCGTCGCCGAGGACACGCAGACGGTGGCATTCCCGGTTCCACGCCTGACGACCTGCGAGACGGTCGACGCAAACGGTGATGCGCTCGCCGATGTCGGCATCCGTGTGGAGGGCTGCGCCGCGCCCGGCGCACCGAATGCGTTCGACGACTTCCCCGGGATGTTCGTCGCCGCGCCCGGCATCGTCGCGCACAGCGACCACGACGGAAGACGGACGCTGCTGCTGCCGGCGAACACGGACACGCTCGTCGTCGCATCGCTTCGCGGACACGGCGAGCGCATCGCGGGATTCATCGACGGACGTCTGTTCGTGGGCGATCACATGGGCGATGCCTCCTCTCCCCTCCGATTCGAGATGGGTCGGCAGGCACCTCGCACCTGGGGGATCTCCGGACTCGGAACCGGACTGTCCTGTCGCACGGCCTTCGCAGTCTCCTACTCCTTCCGGACCCTCACGGCGTGGGGCGTGGGCGAGATCCTCGAGCCGGTCGACTTCGTGCAGGGCGCAGCAACCACCGAGGTCTTCGGCGGCAATTCGGTGGTGTACGGACACGCCCGCATGGAGTCCCGCAGCGACGCACCGCCGCCGCGCGTCGTGAGCCGACCCGGACTCGCGCCCCTCGATCTCACCACGCTGCGGTCCCACGTGATCCAGGTGGTCGACAGCCGAGGTCAGCCGGTGCCCTTCGCGCAGATCGCGATCGCCATGCCCGGCCAGCACTTCCCCAAGCGTTGGTGCGACCGAGGCGTCACCGATGCGGACGGGAAGCTGCAAGTGCTCCACGACGATGCCGCATGGATCATCGTCGCGACCGACGGTGTGGCGGTCGGGAAACTGGTGTTGCAGCCGGCGGAACCCACCACGGAAACCGTCCTGCACCTGCTCCCGCCGCGCGCGGCCCTGCTGCGCATCCGCGGACCCGATGGCGCGCCCGTCGGCGATGCCCGCATCCGCAACGACGAGTCTCGGGGCGGTCCGTCGATCCTGGTCCACGACGAGAGCGCCTGGGCCCTCGACCTCACGATCGACGCACTCCAGCTCACCGCGCGCAGCGACGGCTCGGGCCTGATGCGCATCCCGATGCGCGGCGACGACACCTGCAGCGCACGCATCGGCATCGGCGCGCTGGGTTCCGAGGTCGTCACGATCAAAGCGGGCGACGAGGAGATCGCCGTGACCCTGCACCGCTGAGCACGCGGTGCAGGGCACACCCGTCCATCACGGACAGGTGGTGATCAGCGAACCGATGCGCACGCGCAGGCCGTTGCTCAGGTCGAAGGTGCCGAACACCGCACCTCCGGCGTGGACGCTGAAGGACTGGAAGTCGAGATCCACGCCTTCGAGAGCCGGATCGTTGGGCACCAGCAGCGGCATCGCCGCGAGGCCCGAGGCGTCGGCGGTGGTGACGAAGGGCCCGACGAAGGTCGAGGCATTGGCGGTGTAGAGCACGCAACCGGGCTGCAACGCGAGTTGCCCGGGCACGAGGCTCATCAGGAATCCGCACGACGAGGACGCGGCATTGCCGACGCTGCGCAGCGCGAAGTTGGCATTGCCGAGCGAGGCGCGGCTCGGCGAACCGCCGGCGTGCAGGGCCGGCGCACTGGGATTGCCGCAGCCGGGGCCGATGACGTAGCTGTAGAGACCGGTCGGTGCGCTGCTGAGCACGTTGACGGTCGCAGCACCCTGACCCGGATCGAACTGGTCGAGCGCGAGCGACACGCCGGGCTCCGGCGCCGCGTCGCAGTCGAACCAGAAGTTGAACACCGAGTTCCACCGCTCGGGGTTGTCGTTGGTCGTGAACACGATCTCGCCGCCGATCTTCGACGCGTTCCACGCGTTGTTCGGATCCTGGTCGATGTCGTGGAAGCCGAAGTTGCGCACGCTCGCCTGCGTGCACACCGGGATGCGCAGTGCGCCGAGGCCGCGCGCGTTGTCGCGGTTGTGGACCGCGTACTCGTAGTGGTACCAGCCGTCGACCGGACCAGTGACCTTCACCGCGACGTAGAAGCGCCCGTCGTCGTTGCCGTTATTGTTCGAGCTGATCGTCGCGCCGCTCCACCGCTGGAGGATGCTGCCCTGCAGCATGTTCGGGCCGTCGGAGAGCGACCAGGCGCTGCCGTTCCAGCTCGGGAAGAACTGACGCGAGCCGATGTTGTCGTTCCGGTTCGCCTCGGCCTCCGCGGGGACGAGGTAACCGGCCTGCCAGTAGAAGTTCGCACCGGCCACGGCGAGGTCGACGTCGTGCACCTGCACCTGGTTGTGGATGGTCTGGTTCAGCACGTTGGCCTGCGCATGCGTGAAGCTGCGCGCGCCGTCGCACTGCTGGTTCACCGCGACCGGCGGATCACCGCGATCGAAGTACGAGCAGGTCGGCACCCACACTCCGGTCCACGGGTTGACCTCTTCCGGAGGTCCGAGGTTGAAGTGGTCGACGGCCTGCGAGTTCGCATAGGTGTCGGCGCAGCCGACCTCCACGTAGCTGAAGCGTCCGCTGCCGGCGCAGCTCCCGCACGAGCTCGGATCGTTGTTCGAACCGAAGGTGTGCTTCACCCAGCCCCAGTTGGAGATCTGCACGAGCCGTCCGTCGGACTCGCGCGCGACGATCCAATGGATGAAGGCGTGATCGGGAGTCATTGGCGCCATGAACGGCACCGGATTGGTGCCGGGATTGCAGACCGTGGTCCAGGTCCCCACCGCGTTGTTGCCGGTCGGATAGGTCCCGGTGCGTTGATAGGTCTGGATCGCCCAGGTGTCGGACAGGCGCAGATCACGCCCCGGGATGGTGTTGGACTGCGCGGTCAGCGCTGCAGCCAGGAGAAGAGGACAGACTGCACCGAAGGGACGGACGAGCATGGGCCCTCGCAGGGAGAGGGGGAACGGGAAGGGCGGCGCGGAGAGTTCAGCGCGAACCCGCATGGTTCGTCAACCCGCGCGGACCCGCGCTGGGTCTCCGGTGCCATGGCAAGGCGGGTCCCATCGCGGCCTGGGCCGCAACCCAAGGGTTGCCGCGTCGTCGCTGCGCGCCGACCAGGAAGGCCCAGGCCGCTTCGTTGGCTGGGGCCCTTCGGCCTCCGAATCGTCGCTTCGCGCGACGATTCTCCGGCCTACGGACCCGGAGACCTGTGCCCGCAGTGCAGCACGACCGAAGCTTCGCTGCAGACGCCTTCCTGCTACCCTGCGCCTCCCCCGCCACCCGCGGTCGGCGAGCAAGCGATGGCACAGAGCCCCCCTCCCACCACGACCCGCACGACCTCGCAGGTCATCGACGCTGCGATCGAGACCCGCCGCCACCTCGGCGGAGCCCTGCTGCCGATCCTGCACGCGATCCAGGACGATCTCGGCTTCGTGCCCGAGGAGGCGGTGCCCCGTCTTGCGCAGGCGCTCAACCTGTCGCAGGCCGAGGTGCACGGCGTGATCAGCTTCTACCACGACTTCCGCCAGAGCCCGCCCGGACGGCACGTCCTCAAGCTGTGCCGCGCCGAGGCCTGCCAGGCGATGGGCAGCGACGCGCTCGCCGCGCGGGTGCAGGAGCGCACCGGCATCGGGCAGCACGGCACCACCGCGGACGGGGGACTGACCGTGGAGCCGGTCTATTGCCTGGGCAACTGCGCGTGTGCGCCGTCGGCACAGCTCGACGGCAAGGTCAGGGGACGCCTGACCGCCGAACGCTTCGATGCGCTGCTCGACGGCGTGCTCGGCAGCGCCCCCGACAAGGGAGGACGAGGTCGATGAGCACGCACGACAGCGTGACGGTGTTCGTCCCCAAGGACTCGAGCGCGCTCGCGGTCGGCGCCGACGAAGTCGCCCACGCGATCGCCGCGCTGGCGGCGCAGAAGAAGCTCGCGGTGCGCATCGTGCGCAACGGTTCGCGTGGCATGGCGTGGCTGGAACCCCTGGTCGAGGTCGCCACTCCGCAGGGACGCATCGCCTACGGACCCGTCGCCGAGGGCGACGTCTCCTCGCTGTTCGAGAGCGGCTTCCTGCACGGCAAGGACCATCGACTTCGCCTCGGAGCGACCGAGTCGATCGCGTGGTTGGAGAAGCAGACGCGCCTGACCTTCGCGCGCGTCGGCATCATCGATCCCCTCTCGTTGAGCGACTACGAGGCACACGGCGGATGGCGCGGACTGCGCAACGCCTTGGCGCGGAACCCGGCCGACCTCGTCGAGGAGGTGATGAAGTCGGGACTGCGCGGTCGCGGCGGCGCGGCGTTCCCCGCAGGCATCAAGTGGCGCACGGTGCTCGGCGAGAAGGCCGATCAGAAGTACGTCGTGTGCAACGCCGACGAGGGCGACTCGGGGACGTTCTCCGACCGCATGATCATGGAAGGCGATCCCTTCCTCCTGATCGAAGGCATGACCATCGCCGGCCTCGCCGTGGGCGCGAGCGAGGGTTGGATCTACCTGCGCTCCGAGTATCCCGACGCCGAGCGCACGCTCACCGCCGCGATCGACGTCGCGCGCGCCGCCGGCATCCTCGGGGTGAGCGTGCTCGGCAGCCGCCGTCCCTTCGACATCCATCTCCGCCGCGGAGCCGGTGCCTACATCTGCGGCGAGGAGACGGCGATGCTCGAGAGCCTCGAGGGCAAGCGCGGCATGGTGCGCCCCAAGCCGCCGTTGCCGGCGATCTCCGGCTTGTTCGGCAAGCCGTCGCTGATCCACAACGTGATGACGCTCGCCGCGGTGCCGCTGATCGCGGAGAAGGGCGGCGCACACTACGCGAGCTTCGGCACCGGCCGCTCGCGCGGAACCCTGCCGTTCCAGCTCGCCGGCAACGTGAAGCACGGCGGACTCGTGGAGGTGCCCTTCGGGATCACGCTGCGCAGTCTGCTGTTCGACTTCGGCGGCGGCACGGCGAGCGGTCGACCGATCCGCGCCGTGCAGGTCGGCGGTCCGCTCGGCGCCTACCTGCCCGAGTCGAAGTTCGACACGCCGCTCGACTACGAGCTGTTCGCGCAGGCCGGCGGGATGATCGGCCACGGCGGCATCGTCGTGTTCGACGACCGCGCCGACATGAGCCGGCTCGCCCGCTACGCGATGGAGTTCTGCGCCGTCGAGTCCTGCGGCAAGTGCACGCCGTGTCGCATCGGCAGCACGCGCGGGGTCGAGGTGATCGACCGGGTGCGCAAGGGCGAGCGTCGCGAGGCGAACGTCGCGCTGCTACGCGACCTGTGCGACACCATGACCAACGCCTCGCTGTGCGCAATGGGCGGACTCACGCCCGCACCCGTGCTCAGCGCCCTCGATCATTTCCCGGAGGACTTCGGCCTGCGCCGCTGAGCGCGACCGGAGCACGGAGCACACACCACGATGGATTCGACCAAGGTCAAGGACGCCGGCACGCCGCTGCGCCGCAGCGACACGACGGTGACTCTCGAGATCGACGGCAAGCCGGTGACCGTCCCGTCCGGCACCTCGCTGATGCGGGCCGCCTTCGACGCCGGCGTGCGCGTCCCCAAGCTGTGCGCGACCGACAGCCTCGAGGCCTTCGGCTCGTGTCGCCTGTGCCTCGTCGAGATCGAGGGGCGCCGCGGCTTCCCCGCCTCGTGCACCACGCCCGCCGAACAGGGCATGAAGGTGCGCACGCAGTCGCCGCGCCTCGCCAAGCTCCGCCGCGGCACGATGGAGCTCTACATCTCCGACCACCCGCTCGACTGCCTGACCTGTCCGGCCAACGGCAACTGCGAGCTGCAGGACATGGCCGGCGTGGTCGGCCTCCGCGAGGTGCGCTACGGCTACGAGGGCGAGAACCACCTGCAGGCGGAGAAGGACCAGAGCAACCCGTACTTCACCTTCGATCCGAGCAAGTGCATCGTCTGCTCGCGTTGCGTGCGCGCGTGCGAAGAGGTGCAGGGGACCTTCGCGCTGACCGTCGAGGGCCGCGGCTTCGACTCCAAGATCGCCCCGGGTTCCGGCAGCTTCCTCGAGTCCGAGTGCGTGTCGTGCGGCGCCTGCGTGCAGGCCTGTCCCACCGCCACGCTGATGGAGAAGTCGATCGTCGACGAGGGCCAGCCCGATCACTCGGTGATCACCACCTGCGCGTACTGCGGAGTCGGCTGTTCGTTCCGCGCCGAGGTGAAGGGCAGCCAGGTCGTCCGCATGCTGCCGCACAAGGACGGCAAGGCGAACCACGGCCACTCCTGCGTGAAGGGACGCTTCGCCTGGGGCTACGCCACCCACCCCGACCGCATCAAGAAGCCGATGATCCGCAGCTCGATCGACGAGCCGTGGCGCGAGGTCGGCTGGGACGAGGCGATCGCGCACACCGCGAACGAGTTCCGGCGCATCCAGGCGAAGTACGGCCGCGGCTCGATCGGCGGCATCACCTCGTCGCGCTGCACCAACGAGGAGACCTACCTCGTGCAGAAGCTGGTGCGCGCCGCCTTCGGCAACAACAACGTCGACACCTGTGCTCGCGTGTGTCACTCGCCGACCGGCTACGGGCTCAAGACCACGCTCGGTGAGTCGGCCGGTACGCAGGACTTCGACTCCGTCGAGCAGGCCGACGTGATCATCGTGATCGGTGCGAATCCGACCGATGCGCATCCGGTGTTCGCGTCGCGCATGAAGAAGCGGCTGCGCGAGGGCGCGAAGCTGATCGTGATCGATCCGCGGCGCATCGACCTCGCGCGCTCGGCCCACATCCATGCCGCGCACCATCTCGCGTTGCGTCCAGGCACCAACGTGGCCGTGCTCGACGCGCTCGCACACGTGATCGTCACCGAGGGCCTCGCTCGCGAGGACTACATCGCGCAGCGCTGCGACACCGTCGAGTACCGCAAGTGGCGTGCGTTCATCAGCGAGCCGAAGAACTCGCCCGAGGCGATGGAAGCGGTCACCGGCGTGCCGGCGGAGAGCGTCCGCGGCGCCGCACGGCTGTATGCGGGCGCGCGCAACGGCGCGATCTACTACGGCCTCGGCGTGACCGAACACAGCCAGGGATCCACCGCGGTGATGGCGATCGCCAACCTCGCGATGGTCACCGGCAACATCGGCCGTCCCGGTGTCGGCGTGAACCCGCTGCGCGGCCAGAACAACGTGCAGGGCTCCTGCGACATGGGCTCGTTCCCGCACGAACTGCCCGGCTACCGTCACGTGTCCGACCCGCAGGTGCGCGAGCTGTTCGGCAACGAATGGAAGGTCGCGATCGACGCCGAGCCCGGCCTGCGCATCCCCAACATGTTCGATGCCGCGGTCAGCGGCTCCTTCAAGGGCATCTACGTGCAGGGCGAGGACATCGCGCAGTCCGATCCCGACACCCAGCACGTGCAGAAGGCGCTCCGCTCGATGGAGTGCGTGGTGGTCCAGGACATCTTCGTCAACGAGACCGCGAAGTACGCGCACGTGCTCCTGCCGGGGGCGTCGTTCCTCGAGAAGGATGGCACCTTCACCAACGCCGAGCGGCGCATCTCGCGCGTCCGGAAGGTCATGCCGCCGCTCGCGGGACTCGCCGACTGGGAGATCACCGTCGCGCTCTCCAACGCGCTCGGCTACCCGATGAGCTACGCGCACCCGTCCGAGATCATGGACGAGATCGCACGGCTCACCCCGACCTTCCACGGCGTGAGCTACGCGAAGCTCGATCGCCTCGGCGACATCCAGTGGCCGTGCAACGACAAGGCGCCCGAGGGCACGCCGGTGATGCACGTCGACGAGTTCGTCCGCGGCAAGGGTCGGTTCGTGATCACCGAGTACGTAGCGACCTCGGAGAGCACCTCGCCGCGCTTCCCCCTGCTGCTCACCACCGGGCGCATCCTCAGCCAGTACAACGTCGGCGCGCAGACCCGCCGCACCGGAAACGTCGCGTGGCACGCCGAGGACGTGCTCGATGTGCACCCGCACGACGCCGAGCACCGCGGCATCAAGGACGGCGCCCTGGTGCTGGTGCGCAGCCGCGCCGGCGAGACCACGCTGCGCGCGCGCCTCAGCGATCGCATGCAGCCGGGCGTGGTCTACACCACCTTCCATCACCCCGTCTCGGGCGCGAACGTGGTGACCACCGAGAACTCGGACTGGGCGACCAACTGCCCCGAGTACAAGGTCACCGCGGTGCAGGTCACGCCGATCCAGGAGTCCTCGCCCTGGCAGCAGGATTTCGCCGACTTCAGCAAGCGCCAGGACGACCTGCTCCCCAAGTGACGCGCATGGACACACACAAGCTCGTCAAGATGGCGAACGAGATCGCCCAGTTCTTCGAAGCCGAACCGGAGGAGAAGGCGCGTCTCGACGGCATCGCCGGTCACCTGCGCCGCTTCTGGGATCCGCGCATGCGACGGGCCCTGCTCGACTGGTTCGAGACCGGCGGCGAAGGACTGCGGCCCTCGGTCCTCCAGGCCCTGAAGGCCCATCGCGCCGCGCTGGCGCCTACGGGCTGACGCTCCGCGCGGGACGCGCTACCCTCCGCCGGCACCAGGAGGTGTCCATGCGAGCTCTCGCTCTCTTCGCCGCGCTGTCGATCCTCTCGGCAGCACCGTCCCTCGCCCAGCAGAACGTCGGCATCGCGCTGACCAACGTGATCTCGTCGACGCTCGCGGTGAACTGCGGATTCGACTGCAACAATCCCAACAACACCGGTCGCGTCACCGGAACCGTCGGACAGACCTTCGATGTCCGCCTCTACGGCGACGCGGGTCTGCCGGGCGTGGTCGCGATCGGACTCGGCCCGGTCTCGCTGGCCTGTCCGGGCGTCGTCCTGCCCGGCATCCAGAACGGACTGATGATCAACCCGGGCGCGTTGCTCGCCACGGCCACCACTCCTGGGCTCGCGCCCGGTTCGCGCACGTGCAGCGCGAGCGGCAGCGTGATCGCGGTCTCGCTCAACATCCCCGCCGTCGCATCGGGGTTGGTCCTGACGGTCCAAGGACTGGTCTTCGACGCCGCTCAGCCGACCTTCACGCGCGCGGTCGACCTCACCGTCCGCTGAACAGCGCCGAAATACCGCGCGGACGCTCCGGTTGCCGACCGGCCGTCGAGAAGCGCCGCGATGAACAACGGTGGACCCCTGCGCATCCTGGTCGCCGGAGCCGGCGGCGTGCTCGGCCGCGCGGTCATCGATGCCCTGCGAGAACGTGGTGCCTGGATCCGCGCCGGCACACGGCGACCTCATCCGGAACTCGCCGCGCGCATCGACGACACGCACCTGGGCGACGCGCTCGCGCCCGATGCCTGGCGCGGAGCGTGCGACGGCATCGACGTGGTGTTCTCCTCGCTCGGAGCCTCCGTCGACCCCTCGCCGCTGGTCGGTTGGCGCAGCTACTCGCGCGTCGACGCGCCTGCCAATCGCGCGCTGCTCGCGGAGGCCCAGCGCGCCGGCGTGCGGCGCTTCGTCTACGTGTCGCTGATCGACGGCGCAGGCGAGCGCGGACTGGACTACGCCGAGGGCCACGAACGCGTCGTCGACTCGCTGCGTGCCTCGGGCATGGCCTGCTCGATCCTGCGCCCGACCGGTTTCTTCGCCGCGATGACGGTGCTGGTCGCCTTCGCCCGCCGCGGCTTCGTGCCGGTGTTCGGCGACGGCCGCTGCGAGACCAATCCGGTCGACGAGCGCGATCTCGCCGCGATCGCCGCGAGAGAGGCGCTGTCGGACGCACCCGGCCTGCGCGAGGTCGAGATCGGTGGTCCCGAGGTGTTCACCCGACGCCGCATCGCCGAGATGGCCTGCGAAGCGCTGGGGCGCAGACCACGGCTGCTGCACGTGCCGCCCGCCCTGGCGCGCCTGATCGGTCACGGCACGCGTCTGCTCAACCCACGTGCCGGTCACTTCACGCTGTTCGCGACGCACGTCATGACGCACGACTGCCTCGCGCCGAAGCTCGGCACGCGCCGCCTCGTCGACGCCTTCCGCGAGGCTGCCGCGCGCTCGTGACGGCTCAACGCCCCGGTTTCCGGGCCGCCTCGAACACGCCGTCGGGCTGTCGGAAGCGGACGGCGACGGCGTGGCCCTCGGCGTCGAGCACGAAGCGCACCGAGTATCCGGTCAGCTTGGCGACGCCGAACACCAGCGAACGCCGCGCCTCCAGTTCGTGGAGTTGACCCGGCAGGGCGAGCGTCAACGTGGCGCCCTTCAGCGCGATGGTGAAGGTGCGACCGTCCAGTTCGTACTCGCCGCAGAGCTTGGCCAGGAACTCCGGATCGCGCAGTTGGGCGTCGGCCTCGCGCGTGAACACGATGGCGTCGGTCGCGGGCTCCAGCACCACGCGCAGCGCATCGATGTCGCCGTCGAAGTCGGTGGTGAACTGGATGCGCGTGCCCTCGATCTCGGGGTTGGCGGCGTCCTTCGCGCAGCGGAACACGTCGTAGTGCCAGTGCTCCAGCGGGGCACCGAGACCGTGGAAGTCGACGTGGAGAGCGTCGCCGCGGACCTCGATGCGGCAGGGCCCGTAGCCCGGGTGCGTGTAGTCGCCGGCGTAGTCCGCGAGCGGATGCGAGGGCTTCGTTCCCTCGTGACGCTCCGCGCTCTCGCCCTTCTTCGCGGCGACCTCGCGCGCCTCGGCGCGCTCGATGCCGGCGAGAGCCTCGGTGGCCCAGTCCTTCTCGGGGAGGCCGAGCACGCGGTCGGAGAGACGGCGGACGAGCATCTCGGGCAGCGGCGTGCCGTCGAGGTTGCTGAGCACCACGAATCCGTAGTCGCGATCGGGAAGCATCGCCACGAGCGCGGAGAATCCGTCGATGTTGCCGCCGTGGTGGATGCGTCGCGCACCGCGGTAGACGTCGACGAACCAGCCGAGCGCATAGCCGACGCTGATCAGATCCGGCGAGCCGACGCGATCGGGGAGCGGCATGCGCACGCGATGCAGGTCGGCCATCGTCGACTCCTGCACGATCGTGCGATCACCGCGCTTGCCCGCGCCCAGGTGCAGCGAAACCCACGCCGCCATCTCCCGCACGCTGCTGTTGATCGAACCGGCCGGCCCGATCGCGGTGGTGTTGCGGAAGGCGATGTGCTCGGTGCGAGCATCCGCGTGGCGGTACGGCTCGGCGTGGTCACCGTCGGCAGCGCTCGTCTCGACGACGAAGTTGCTCCGCCCCATGCCGAGAGGTTCGAAGATGCGCTGCGTGACGAGCTGCTCCCAGGTCGCGCCGGTGATCCGCTCGGCGAGATGGCCGGCGGTGAGCAGCATGAGGTTGTTGTACTGGAACTCCTCGCGCAGCCCGTGATTGAGCGGCAGCCAGCGCAGGCGACGCACCATGTCGGCGCGATCGAAGTTCGCCCCGTACCAGGTCAGGTCGTGCCGCGGCATGCCGCTGCGATGCGTGACCAGATCGCGCGGAGTGATGCGTTCGCCGGCTTCGGCGTCGCTCAGGGCGAAGTCGGGGATCCAGGTGCGGACCGGCTTGTCCCAGTCGAGCCGTCCTTCGTCGACGAGCGTGCCGAGCAACAGGGTGGTGAAGGCCTTGGTGCTGCTGCCGATCGCGAACAGTGTGTCGGGCGTGACCGGGAGATCGTGCTCCACGTCGCGCTTGCCGCTCGCGAAGGTCGCGACGATCTCGTCGCCGTGCACCACGGCGATCGCGCAGCCCGGCACGTGGAACTTCGTGCGGAGGTCGTCGACGAAGTCGGCGATTCCGTCGAAGGAGACCTCGGACGCGCTCTGCAGCGCGAAGGGGAAGTCCTGCCCGCCCTGCGTGAAGCGGCCGGTGATCGTCCTGCCATCGGCCGCCAGCTCGCCGGCGAAGGCCGGCGCACCGCCGACCCCCGCGATCGCGAAGCCGATCTCCGATCCGTCCACGCTGATCTTCTCGAGCACGAGATCCTTCGCGCCCTGCGCCGGGATGTCGATGCTGCCCTTCCACCCTTCGCCCTGGCGCTCGAGCCGCACGTGGATCTCGAGCTTCTGTCCGGGCAGTTCGACGCTGCCGCTCCAGCGACCCGCGGGGTCCTGGGCGACGACAGTGACGGCGAGGAGGACGACCGCGAGGAGCAGACGGATCGGTGGACGCATGGGCGGCGCAGGGTAGCCGAACGCCCGCACGCGCTTTCGTGGCAGGAATGCGCGGATGCGGAGATCGAGAGCGCCGGAGCCCGGATCCGCTTCGGTCGCCGCGACTACATCCCCTCCGGCGGCTCCCAGAGCTCGACCTTGTTGCCCTCCGGGTCGATCACCCAGCCGAACTTGCCGAACTCCGAGTCGTCGAAGCGATCGAGCACGTTGCAACCCTCCTTGCGGAGGACGTCGAGCAGTGCGCGGACGTCGGCGACGCGGTAGTTCACCATGAAGGGCGCCGTGCTCGGCGCGAAGGAGTCACCCTCGGCGAGCCCGATCGACCACACGGTGGTCCCACCGACCGGCTTGCCCTCGGCATCCGCCCAGCGAAACGCGGTGCCGCCCCACTCCTGCACGTCGATGCCGAGGTGGCGGCGATACCACTCGCGCAGCGCCTTCGGGTCCTTGGCCTTGAAGAAGATGCCGCCGATGCCTGTGACTCGATCCATGGGGTTCGTGGGAGACGATGGTTGGGTCGGGATCCTAGCGACCCCTCACCTCGACTGCCGCGGGGCGTCCGACCCGGACACGCCTGCCCCGGGGATCAAATCGACATGGCGATCCGAAGGGTGTCGCGCGCCGGGTCGAAGGGCTGCGCGAGCAACTCGTTGTAGAGAGGAAGAGCCGGAACGACCTTCTCTCCCAGCAGCCGATCGAGGGCCGTCCAATCGTGCCAGCGCTCGACCAGCAACACCTTGTCCTCGCTGCCGAGGGCCAGTCCGAAGTCGTAGGCGGCGCAGCCGTAGGCGAGTGCGTCCGGTCGCCCGTAGTCGCGCAGAGCGGCGAGACAGCGATCGGCGTGCTGGGCGTCCTTGCACTGGAGCGTGACGAGGTGGACCAGACGGGCGGCCGTGACTTCTGTCGTTTGCATGTCGATGTCCTCGATGGTGTGGCGGGAGATCCGCGCTCGTGTGATCCTGAAGCCACCACGACCGTCGTGCTGTCGCCGGAACGCCAATGAGTGTCGACGGACTGCCAGACCTGAATCCCCCGAACTACGGCGACCGGTCCGAGCCGTCGCGCCCGATCCTGTCCTTCGCGTGGCGGATGGACGTCGCCCACCGTGCCGCGGCACACAGCCACGTCCGCGGCCACATCATCCACCCGGAGTCGGGCGCGTACTGGGCCGTGACTCCGGAGGGCAACTGGCTGGTGTCGTCGGGTCAGGCCATCTGGATCCCCCCGCGGGTCCACCATGAGATCCACTCGCACGGCGCGGTCACGGCGCGCATGTTGTTCGTCGACGAGGCCTGCGCCGCGCGGTTGCCGACGCGATGCGGCACGGTGGAGGTCAGTCCGTTGCTCGACCAGTTGATCCGTCGCGCCGTCGACGAGGGCAACGACGACTCGCCGGACAGTCCCGCGGCGCGCCTCGCCCTGGTGATGCTCGACGAACTCGCCGCGATGGAGCCGGCACCCATGCTGGTGCCGATCGGCAAGGACCCACGCCTCGTCAGGGTGATGGATCGACTGATCGCGGACCCGGGGACGCAGGACGAACTCGATTCCCTCGCGGACGGCAGCGGCGCCAGCTCGCGCACTCTCGCGCGCCTGTTCCGCAGCGAAACCGGCATGACCTTCGCGCAATGGCGCACGCGCCTGCGCCTGGTGGAATCCGTTTCACGGCTGTCCCGCGGCGCTTCGGTGACCGAGGTGGCGATCGACCTCGGCTACGGCAGCACGAGCAGCTTCGTCTACGCCTTCCGTCGCAACCTGGGCGTGCCACCGGGGCGCTTCGCGCGCGGAGGCACGACGTCCGACGGAACGGGTCCGTCGACGTCGCCGCGTCGGTCCCGCTGAGAGGATACGAGCCTCAGAACTCCACGGTGGCCAGCACGCCCGCGGTCACCTCGACGAAGCGTTCCTCGCCGCTGCCCCGCTCCGGATTGCTGCGCTCGAGACTCAGCTTCCACCGCCCCGGCGGCAGCGAGTCGAGCACCGCGCGGCCGTTCTTCAGCAGCGCCGACTGCGAGGTGATGCCCTTCGGCTTCGGATCGCCGCCGGCCCACTCGGCCTTCACCGCGAGCGCGCCGTCGACCGTGCAGCGCACGCGGATGCGTCCGGCGAGGGCCAGATGCAGTTCGACACCTTCGCGCAAGGCACCGGCCTCGATCGCGGCGACGGCGACCGAGTCGGCCACCCAGGACTTGCCGGAGGCGCGCACGCGCAGGGGCACACCGGACTGGACTCCGCGCACCTCGAAGGCGCCCGTGGAGTCGCTGCGCGCGGCATCGTGCGCACCACCGCCGCCGAACATCTCGCCGAGCAGGGCTCCGGCCTGCTGCAATCCGGCCGCGACCTGGTCGGCATCGGCGGTGTCGCGCGCGACGTTGATCGCGATGCCCTCGAGCGGCTTGCCGTCCGGGCCGAGCACGCGTCCGCGCAACAGGGTTCCGCGCAGCGCGACGTCGTGACGATTCTCACCCTCGGCGATCGTGACCTCCTCGGAGTGCGGCATCGACAGATCGCGGTGCGTCACGATCAGGCGTCGCGGCCCGACCACCACGCCGTCCAACGTGAAGCGACCCGAATCGTCGCTGGTCGCCGTCTGCTTGTCCTTCGAGTCGACGAGCCCGCCGAACAGACCACCGAGACTCGCGCCGATCACCTGGGTCGGATCGATGTCGGTGCCTTCGGGTGCGACCACGCGGACCTGCGCGCCGTCGAGCGCCTGGCCGTCGAGCGTGACGATGCCGGTCAGGCTCCCGCGCAGCGGTTGACGCAGCTCGACCTCGACCATGCCGCCCTCGGTGATGGTCGCGACGACGGCGTCGGTGCGCTTCGCGTCCGGCACGCCGTCGATGGTGAAGTGCACCTTGCTGTCGTCCGCGGCCGCCGCCAGCTCGAACTCGTGTGCGCCGGGAGCGAGGTGCTGCACGGTCCACTCGCCATGCAGATCGGTGCTGAAGCGGCTCTCCTCGCCATCGTCCTTGCGCCTGCACACGAAGGCCGCATCGGCCACCGTCGCACCGTGGCCATCGACCACGCGCACGTGGGCGCTGCCGCCGGCACTCAGCACGACCTCCTTGTCGGCCGTTCCCTGCGCCGGCAACGCGAAGGGTTCGCCACGCCAGGTCGCGAAGCCGTCGGCCTGCACGATCAGGCGGGCGTCGCCGTCGAAGTCCGCGGTGATCTCGCAGCGACCCTGGTCATCGGTGCGGTGCATCGCTTCGTCGTCGCCCACGATCAGGCTGCGCGCCTGCGAAGCGCTGTCCGGCGTCGACTCGTCGCCCGGCGTGCGCACCGTGGTCGACACGCGGAAGCCCTTGCTCCCGGAGGATTCGGCGTCATCGCCGTGGCCATCGCCGTGTTTCAGCGCGACCTCCGCGCCCTCGAGCGGCTTGCCGGCGGCGAGCACCTGCACGCGCA
This sequence comes from Planctomycetota bacterium, assembly GCA_046349595.1. Lineage (GTDB taxonomy): Bacteria > Planctomycetota > UBA1135 > UBA1135 > UBA2386 > JACRLW01. The sequence goes on along the minus strand of JAXMCA010000002.1, from coordinate 2,271,509 downwards.
CCACGCTCGCACGAGGAAGCGGAGCGGTGCCGAGATCGACGTGACCGCGCGCGGGGACGTGCAGGTCGTCGCGCGACCAGGTGCGGTGTCCCGCGGCACGCACCTCGATCGCGAGCACGGGATCTTCGCTGTCGCCGACATCGATACCGGCGATGCGCACCACGCCGCCGGGAAACTCGTGCCGCGGCAGCGGCTTCTGCATCGGCACGCTCGAGGTCATGCCGAACACGGTGACCTTGCGCATCGGCCCGGCCGACACGTCGAGCTGCTCGATCGGCGCCCCGCTCGCCGCATCGACGACGCGCAGCTCGACCTGCAGGGTCTCCCGCCAATGCAGCTCCACACCGCGCGCACCCTCGCGAACGTCGACCTTCTCCGAGCAGCGCTGGACGTCGCCCGCCGCCTCGTCGACCTTGGTGGCGAAGAGCGTGAAGCGCGCGCCGGCCTCCAGCCCGCGCAATGCGAAGCCACCCTGCGCGTCGACCTCGCCGGTGCGGGCACCGATCGGCACCCCCATCTCCTCGACGAGGTCCCCGATGTCGAGCAGCGCCCCGCGCACTTTGTCGGCCGCGGCGGAGGCGATGCTCTCGTCGACGAGACGCGCGACGATCACGACCTTGCCCGCATCGGCCGGCAGGTTCAGCAGTCGGCCCTCGATCGAGCCGCCGTCGCGCATCTCGATCACGAAGTCGTCGAGACGCGGACCGTCGACCTTCCCGCTGCGCCGCGCACGGGGGTGCTCGTCGTGCGTCGCGACCAGTTCGAAGGCGCCGAGCTCCTGCAGCCGGATCTCGAAGCGGCCGTCGCGATCGGTGATCGTGCCCTGCAGATCCGCCTCGAGGAGTTCGCGCGGCAGTCCGAGTGCGACGCCCATCGACGCCTCGCGCGCCGCGATCTGCGCGACCTTGGCGCCGGCGATCGGGACGCCGCGGAGATCGACGACCTTGCCGTGGATCACGCAGGCGGCCTTCGCGGTGTCGTCCGGGGTGGCGACGACGGGATCGGTTGCTGTGCTTCCGCCTCCGGTCGCGACCTCCCGGCGATCCTCGCCGTGTTCCCCCGTGACCGCGCTCGAGCGTGCGTCCGTGGGCAGGTCGGCTCTCGCGTTCGCCTTGTCGCCGTCGACGGCACCGGGCACGGGCGTCTCCCCCACGCGCAAGGCGTTGATCGCAATCCATGCACCGCCACAGAGCAGGGCGATGACGAGCAGGAAGACCGTGAGGGAGCGTGGGTTCATGCCGGTTTCGCGGGGCCTGAGGTGGACCCCGTCTCCCGCAACCTGTCACACGGATGGCGACTGCACTGGGTTCGGAGGCCGGAGAATCGTCGCGCGAAGCGACGGTTCGGAAGCCGAAGGGCCCCGGCAAACAAAGCGGCCCGGGCCCTCCTGGTCGGCGCGCAGCGGCGACGCGGCAACCCGAATGGGTTGCGGCCCAGGCCGCCACGGGTCCGTAGGCCGGAGAATCGTCGCGCGAAGCGACGATTCGGAGGCCGAAGGGCCCCGGCAAACAAAGCGGCCTGGGCCCTGCTGGTCGGCGCGCAGCGGCGACGCGGCAACCCGAATGGGTTGCGGCCCAGGCCGCGATGGGATCATCGCCGCCCTTGGGGTCCCCCGCGCGATCAGGCGAAAGGCGCGAGCACCTGCCTGCCATAGGCGATGAAGGCCATGATCAGGCCGAGCACGAGGCTGAAGATCAGCGCCCCCTTCTCGCGGCACTTGATGTGCACACCGATGAAGACGAGGCTCTCGATCGCCAGCAGCACGGCCGCCACGACGGTCCAATGCGTCTGCATGCGGAGGATGCCGGGAACCACCAGCGCGGGGACGCACAGCAGCTCCAGGATCCCCATCGCCGTCCAGGCCCCGCGCGGCAGGGCGCGGAACGACGGAACGTCGTGGCTGACCTTCTCGAACAGGAAGACCTTCATCACTGCCGACGCGCCATAGAGCAGCGCGGTCAGCCCCTGCAGGACCCAGAGCAGAATGTTCACGAGCCCTCCCTGACGATGTCGACGGAGATCTCGACGGCCGGGACCGAACCCCGGTTCTCCAGCCAATGCAGGGTGTCGTGGTCCTCCGGCCAGCCCACTCCGGGTCCGTACTCGGTGGCGACACCGTCGCGGTGGTCGGTGATCGTCCCTTCGAGCACATAGACGACTCCGGGCCGATCCTTGTGGTCGTGCAGCGGGCCGAAGACGGCACCGGGTGCCATGGTGACCATCCGCATGCGGAGCTGACGCCCCGCCATGCCCTCGATCTCCGGGCCGAGGTCGAGGGTCGCGAGATGCTTCACCGTGATCCCTCGGGACGGGGGTGCTTCTCTTTCACTGCTCATGATGTCGCGCTCGGGACTTCGACAGGCACGCGATCGTGCCGATGCGTGGACATGAGCGCCGCGAGAGACTCCTCCCGCGCGCGTCACGCCCCATCATGTCCGCCGCGACTCGCACGTCGCAACCGCGCGATGCGGATCCAGCCCGCGAGGACCTCGGCGATCAGGGTCGTGCTCGTGAACACCACGGTGAAACCCTCGGCAAGGCTCTTCGCGGTCGGCCCACCTGCGCTCGGGTACTGGGCGATGAACCACACGGCGACTGCGAGGCTCGCGCCCGGCGCGCCTCGCGGCAGGATCCATCCGATCGCCCATCCGCCGCCCGGGAACAGCAGCACGAGGAAGCACCGCATCTCGCCGGCACCCGGCAGATGGCCGAGCGTCTGGATCGCGAAGGCGAGCACGAGGCCCAGTGCGCAATGCGCCAGGAACTCACCGAAGCGCCAGTTCACGGCCTCTGCCACAAGCCGAGTTGGACGTCGCCCAACACGTGGATCGCCCAGGTTCCCGTGTCGCCCTGTCGCGTCGGTGGGTAGGCGATGATCGCGCCGGCCGCCTCGGCGTCGCCGACGGCCCGCGCGATGTCCTCGACCTCCACGTAGCTGCGGACCACCGGCTCCTCGTGCTCACCCAGCGGTGCCCGCACTCCGACCAGGCTTCCGTCGTCCGCCTTCGCCACGCGCGCGCCGCCGAGATCGGCGAGTGGTGCGCCGAAGTTCCAGCCGTGCACCCGGGTGAGCGCCGCGCACTGGGCGTCGACATCACGACACACGATCTCCAGATAGTGGATGCGCGAACGGAATGGAGCCGACGGCGCGACCACCCCGGTGGCACTGCAGGATGCGAGCAGGGCCAATCCGCAGAGCCAGCGCGACAGGCGACGAACGTCGCGGCGATGCGGAGGAAGGCCCTTTGCGACTCCGGTTTCGTGGCTCACCGGCGGAGCGTAGCCGACGGCCGCCCCGAACACCTCGACCGCTGCCCTGCCGGAACGGCGCTCACTTCGCCGGCTTGCGACGCGTCTTCTTCTTGACCGCACTCGACTGGATGACGAGGACGCCGCCCCCTTCCGACGGCAAGGGCACCTTCGCCCGTTCGAGCGCCGCGGCGATCAGCGCATCCACGTCCGGTGTGCTCAACTGCCGAGCCGTCCCCACCTCGACGTAGCGCGTCTGCTTGCCCGTCCCCAGCAGCAACTCCTTCGGGTCGGGCAACTGCGGCCCGTTCATCAGGTACAGACGCAGACCGTCGGCACGCAGCGCGATCGAGACGATGCCGTCGATGCCGTGTCGATTCGGCGTGTAGGAGATGACGACCGAGTCCGCGTATTCGTAGACCAGCTCGTTGGCCGTCGGGAAGCGCTTGCGCAATGCGGTGCGCACCGATCGGAACAGCTTCTGGTGCTTCGGATCGAACTTGTCGACGAAGGATCGGAGCTGAGCTTCGGGTGTCGGGTCCTTGCTCTCGGGTGCTGGGGTCACGTCATCCTCATCGTCATGGTTGGTGATTCCTGGTTCGCACTTCCCGAGGTCGAAGACCCTGCGGGCGCGAGCTGGCTCACATCCTCACCCTGACCGCCCTCGCAGGATCTCGCGGTCGACCGGCTCGGAGTCCGGGGTGAAGCAACGGAGTCGCCGATCCATGCCGTCGACATGGAGCCGACCGCAGCTGCGGCATTGCCAGATCGGCCGTGCGGATTGGGTGACGACCTCGCGCGCGCGATGGCAGGCTTCGTCCTTGCCCATCCGGCCGTCCGCGGCTGCTTCGATGATCTCGTCGAGAGCGTCCTGGATGGGGAACCACTCCTGATCGGGGATGACGCGGCCCTTCTGAGGCAGACCATCACCCGCATCGAGGATTTCGCGCACGCAAGAGCACTGGAACTTCATGGGACTCCGGTCGCTGGAACTCGGTGACTGCGCTGTGGCTCGCGCGGCGTGAAGATCGATTGATGCCGAGAGCCACGACCATGTGAGCGGTAGACGCGATGTTCGCCGGAGCGGGAGCAACAAGCCAGGTGTCGACCGGGAACCGCACGACCGCTCTTTCGCCAAATCGCGCCCCGGCGCCAACTTCTCGACAGCGAGCTCGGTGGCATCGCACGCCTACGCCTCGTCGTAGGCTCGTTCGAGCGCGGCGACGTCGAGCTTCACCATCGTCATCATGGCTTCCATCACGGCCTTCACCTTCCTCTGGTCCTTGTCGCCGATCAGCTCCATGAATCGTCTCGGAACGATCTGCCAGGAGAGGCCGAAGGGGTCCTTGATCCAGCCGCATTGCGTGGGCGTCGCTCCCGCCTTCACCAGCTTCGACCAGTACTCATCCACCTCGTCCTGATCCGCGCAGTCCACGTAGAACGAGACGCCCTCCGAGAAGCTGAAGTAGGCGCCGCCGTTGTAGCCCATGAAGACCTGACCCCCGACGACGAACTCGGCGGAGCAGATGGGACCGTCCTCGCCCGTGCGGGCGACCTGGCGCACTTCCGAGTTCGGAAACGTCGCAGTGTAGAACTCGATCGCCGCGTCGAGCTGGTCGTTGAACATGAGGAAGGGGGTCACTTTGTTCATGGGAGTGTCTGCTCGTTGGGTCCGTAGGCCGGAGAATCGTCGCGCGAAGCGACGATTCGGAGGCCGAAGGGCCCCGGCAAACAAAGCGGCCCGGGCCCTCCTGGTCGTCGCGCAGCGGCGACGCGGCAACCCGAATGGGTTGCGGCCTGGGCCTCGATGGGAGTGATGCTGCGCTGCGCCCGACGTCTCGACCCGACCGGCGCTTGCCTCCGCTGCTGAGCTCGCGCTGGTCATCGTGTACCGACCGCGCAGTTCGGCCTCGCCTGGTCGAACCGCGCGACATGACCTTCGACGTCTGGTCCTCGCATGTGGCAACTTGGCGAGTCGTCATGTGAGCGAGCGCTGAACCGCAGCGGTGTCGACCATCTGCTGGAAGCGCACGGCCTTGCCGCCCTCGATCCACCACGTGTGCGCGACCTGCACGTCCAGCGGCTTGCCGGACCTCGCCGCCCTACCGCGATAGCGGCCGAACATCGTGACGACGTTTCCGCCGCCGGCGAACTCGCCGACCTTCACCTCGAACGGATTCCAGAACTGATCGAGCCGCCCGAACACGCTGGCGACCAGTGCGTCGACGCCGATGTAGGGGTTGCGATCCGCCAAGGGAAAGCCTTCGGCCTCCTGCCACCGGATCTGCGGGTGCAGGAATCCGAGAAAGCGCGGCACATCTCCGGCGGCGAACGCCGCGTAGATGCCGCGCACGAAATCGATCGCGTCGCTCACGCTGCCAACTCCTCGGGATGGTCGGGGCCGCAACGATGGCGCCGACGGTACGCGCGTGCAAGGTTGCAATCGCGGTCCTCCCTTGCTCTCGCACCTCAGCGCGCATGTTGTCTGCATAACAGCGACCCCGACACCTTGGCGTCGATCATCCGCACCTGGAACGCGCGGATCTCCTGTGACCCAAGCTGTCCGGGAGGCTTGCCGAACTCGCGCGAGAAGCGCGCCATCATCGATACGTAGCACTCCACCGTCCGCGGGGAGTAGTTGCGAATGCGCAGGTCCTCCGCCATCCGCTCGCGCAGCAGCGTCATCGTCTTCCTCGTCGTCAGGGACCTCCCGCCCATTCCGCCGACCAGGAGCGTCCACCGAGCGAGCGATGGACGCGCGAGTGTTTCAGATAGTCGACGAAACTCGCATGGGCTCGACCGGCACGATCTGCCAGGAGCGGGCTACTGCGGGGCGGCTTCGTCCAACGTCTTTGACGCTGAGCCGCGAGCGTCGCTTGGGTCGCTCGTCGGCTGCTGCGTCGAGTTCGGCGCCGATCCTACTACGCTCAGTGCCAACCCAAGAAGGACTGCGCTAGCTACCGGTGGTCCGACGTCCCACAGCCAGCGTGCTGACGCATGGTCCATGCCGAGCCGGTCGATCCAGACAGCGAGCGGCCAACCAACGGCGCCAGCGATGATGAGGAAAACCCAGGGAACCCGCCGCAGCCTCCTCCGCCATCTGAACGCCATCGCTCCAAGCACCAGGAGCTGAATCGGAAAGAGAACGGCGCCTCTCATGACGACCATCGCTCCAGCGTTGTAGTACTCGACGACGCCCGAATAGTACAGGTCGCTCCAATAGCTCCGGATGGACGCCCACATCACGAGCGGTAGAGCCAAGACGATGAACGGGTGCTTGAACGAGGAAGCTGACACTTCGGGCCCTCGAGCGCCTAACGGATCGGCCGCTCAGCCGCGGCGCGAAGCGCCGTCGGCTGCTGCGGCTAGTTAGCCAGTCTATCAACGCGGACTTCGGATGCCCAGACCTCGACCAAGTCACCGGACTGGAGCTCTAGCCAAAACCGTCGCCCCTCGTGGCCATGCGCGTTGACCGCGTCCGATGAACCCCACGGTGATTCATGGTAACTGTCCGGGGAAGTGCACCCCGGACTCGCGGCGCGTGAGCGCGAGGAGGCTGGCGCGTGTTCGCGACCTGGCGGGTGCCCCGCCCAGTCCAGCCGGGCGGCGGCGCACCCTGGAGAGTCGGGACGGCGGTGCCCGGCACCGCGCGGTCGACGGCGTCGATCAGGCGTCGAACTGCAAGCGGGCCACGAGCTCGGCGAGATCGCGCCGCGCGGCGGCGATCTTCGCGTCGTGGTCGGCGGCCGACCGCCATCCTCTGGGAGTGAGTTCGTGCATCCGATCCGGCTCGGTCTCGTGCACGCGACTCATCACATCGCGGAGGTAGGCGAGAGGATTGATGCCGAGTTCGCGGCACGACTGGATCAGGCTGAGCAAGAGCATGCTGTTCTCAGCACCATCCTCGTTCCCGAAAAACAGCCAGTTCTTCCGCCCGAGCACCACGTTGCGCAGCGTGTTCTCGCACGCGTTGTTCGAGATCTCGCGGATCCTGCCGTTCTCGGCGAAGCGGGTCAGAGGCACCCACTGGTTGCGGCAGTAGCCGACCGCATCCATCAGCGGACTCTGGGGGAGGTCGATCTGGCGCAGCGAGGCGTCGTCGATCCACGCGCGCAAGGCAGTCAGGATCGGCACCGACTTCGCGCGGCGATGTTCGAGCAGTCTCGCTTCGTCGTCACTGATGCCGAGCGCCTTCGCCTCGCGTTCGATGGCGAACAGCATGTTCATCCACTCGAAGGGCTCGCGAGCCAGAGTGTTGCCGCCCTTGAGTGCGGCCTCGAACTTCCGACGCGCGTGGGCCATGCATCCCAAGAGGACGACGCCATCACCGAGCTTCTTGTAGCAGTCGTGGCCGTCGCCCTGCAGCAGTCCTGTTCGAGCGCCGAGCATGCGCCGCGGAGTGTCCTGGTTGCGTTCCGCGGTGACATGGAAGACCACGCCTCCATCCTGGTTCCGCCAGGCCCAGACATGGACCTTGCGGCCGCCAGGAGAGTTGCCGTTGCGTTGCAGGACTTCTGTGTCGTCGACCTGCAGTACCGAGGTGGTGATCGCGTCGATGGTTTCGTCGGTGTGCACTGCGAAGACCGGCTTCAGATGCCCCGCGAGCCGCGCCATCGAACTGCACAGCACACTACGGGAGAGGTCGGCGCCCTCGACCGCGTACTTCCGCTCGAGCCGGGCATACGGCATGTGGTTGGCGAAGCGGTCGAATGCAACCTGCGCCAGGAACGCGGGGCCGAGCAGGCACTTCTCCAGCACCCGGCCCGGAGCCTTCGCCTTGACCACATGACCCTGACAGGCGCGGCAGGCGTACTTCTTCTGCGCGATCTCCCGAACGAAGCAGATCTCCAGCCGCTCGAGTTCCTGGGTGACATCCTCGCCGATCTCCTGGCGAGTCGTGCCGCACTCCGGACACGCGCGCTCGGCCTCCGGCAGCGTGTGCTCGACCCGTTCGCGGGGCAGATGCGCGGGCAACTCCGAGCGACGCGTGTTGACGTTGCGGGTGTGGGTAGCGATCTCGACCTGCTTCGCCTGCGCTGTCGCGCGCTCGAGATCGACCTTTAGTTCCTCGAACTCGGCGAAGGGCAGCATCCCCGGGCCGATCACGAACTTGGTCCGTTCCGAGCGGCGGCCGAAGAGCATGCGGCGCAACGCCGAGTTGTCCCTCTGCAGCCGCGCGACTTCACCCATCAGCTTCCCGACGAGATCGCGCAGCTCGACGTCACCGAGCTGGTTGACGTCGATCTGCTGCGCGCCGACGTGCTTCGTCTGGTTCGATCCGGCCACCGCCATCGATACGCACACTACGCGCAAAGTGGCGCCGAAACTTCACCTTCTTCAAGTCGATCCCCTCGAGCAGCATCATCAGTTGTGCGCGATCGATCTCGACGTGACGTGCGCCATCCGAACTCGGATGCCAGCGTTCGAAGGTGCCGCGCTCGAGACGCTTGGCGTGCAGCCAGAAGCCGTTGCCATCCCACTGCAGGATCTTCACGTGGGTGGCGCGGCGATTGAAGAAGACGAACAGGCTGCCCGTGAACGGATCGAGATCGAAACCGAAGCGCACCAGGTTGCACAATCCGTCGAAGGCCTTGCGCATGTCGGTTGCCTCCCGCGCCAGATGGACCGTCGTGCCGGTCGGCAACGCGATCACCATCGCTGCATGCCCTCCATGACGGCCGCGACCACGCGCTCGGCAAGCTCGCCCTCGACCGTCAGGGACACTCCCGAGGGCAACCGCATGCGCAGCCGCGATGCTCCGCATCCAGATGGCGGATCACGGCCGTCCTCGTCGTCGCGAATCTTCACCGCGACGAAGTCCGTCCGCGATGCCGAGGCACGGAGGTGATGAGTCCACCAGGACAGCGTGCCCACCGGGATCCCTGATCGCTCCGACAGCGCCCTCAGGCTCAGCCCGCGCTCTTCACGCAGCCGCATCCAACGCTCGATCTCTGCTCTTCGACTTTGACGACTTGCCATGCCGGAAAGCGTGGCGAAGTGCCGGCGCGGAAACAGATGTGGTTCCCCGGACAGTTACGATTCATGTGGAGCAGACAAGCGAGTGCATTCTGACCAGGTCAACCTCATGCGCTGACCTGCCCACCGACCCGCCTGAACGGGAATCAACTCCGCCACCACCTCCGATGCGGACCACGCCACCTGAAGTGTCTGCAGCGTGGCATCGTGCAGTGGTAGTTCCGCGAAGGGCTCCACGTTGATCTGGCTAACGAAGAGGATCCTATCCGGAGGAAGTCGCACAGGAGCGTGGCACGGCGTTGAGCTGCATGCGACTTCTTCCGGATGGGATCAGTTGAACGAAGCCGCGGGTCTGCGGCTATGGGCATTCGAACGAGGTCGGGCGGCGGCGGCAAGGAGGTGAGCTCGAGTGTCGTCGTCGCTGTCCACTGTCCGATTCGACGTAGGTGCGCGTCGCGGGGAAGACCCATTGCCAGGGCCACTCGCGTCCGGCGGAGGGAAACTTGCGAAGGAGTGCGTGCGGCAGTTCGACCCAGCCGGCACCGGCGGCGAGGTCCTGTGTGTGCTGCGCGTGCACGCGCTCCAGCCAGTCGATCAGGGCGGAGCGGGCGATGGACGGCAGCATGGTCACGCGGTCCTTGTCGCCCTTGCCCTGGCGGATCACGAGTTGATGGCGCTGGAAGTCGACGTCCTTCACGCGCAGACGGCAGCATTCGAGGAGACGGAGGCCGGCGCCGTAGAGCAGAGTCTCCATCAGACGTGGGGTGCCGCGCATCTGCGTGAGCACGGCGCGCACCTCGTCGCGCGACATCACGACGGGGAGGCGGGTCGGCACCTTGGCGCGGACGAGGCCGTCGAGCCAGGGCAGTTGCCTGCCAAGGACTTCGCGGAACAGGAACAGGAGCGCGGCGAGGGCCTGGTTCTGCGTCGCGGCGGCGACCTTGCCACGCGTGGCGAGCGAGGACAGGAATGCCGTGACCTCGGCGGGGCCGAGGTCGGCAGGATTGCGATGTCCGCTGAACTTCCAGAAGCGCAGCATCCAGGCGACATAGGCCTCCTCCGTGCGTCGGCTGAAGTGGCGCAGGCGCATCGCGGCCCGCGCGCGTGCGCCGGGCTGGATCGTCGGCTCCGGGATTCCCTCGTGGGACTCCCGAACCCACTGCGACCGTGAAGACGGTGCCAGACGCCGGGTGCAGGCGATCTCCTCCGCGCGGATCCGCATCGTCTCGCTCATCGCTTCCTGTGCTCCGACCGAACCATCGCGGCCTGTTCCGCAGTTCCGCAACCCTCGCGGATCGCTGCGTCGCCACTCCGCGACGACCAGGGAGGCCCCGGCCACTTCGTTTGCCGGCGTCCTTCCGCCTCCGAATCGTCGCCCGCCGCGACGACTCTCCCGCCTACGGACCCAGGACGGCACCCAATCGCGATTCAGCAGTCGCGCAGCGTTTTCATCACGGCAGGATTCACCCAGCCTTGATCGTGGAATCGTGTGCCGAACTCGCAGGCGGTGACACCGAGAGACTCGTGTTCACCCTCGTCGGCGACGAAGCGGAGACGCTTGCCAGAATCGATCGAGCCGCCCGAACAGGCCGGCGACCATTACGTCGACGCCGATGTAGGGGTTGCGATCCGCCAACGGAGGGTTCTCGGCTTCGTGCCAGCGGACCTCCGGGTGCAGGAAGCCGAGGACGCGAGGAACGCCGCCGGCGGCGAAGGCCGCGTAGATGCCGCCCTCGAGTTCGAGCGCATCGGTCCGGTTGCCATCTCCTTGGAGTGGTGGTCGGGGTCGCAACGATTGCCCCGGCTGTACGTGCATGCGAGGTCGCGACCGAGGACCTCGGATGCCCACGGAACTCGGTGTGCACCCCGCCCGGAGGCTGGCCGCCGAGTCCGCTCGCGCCCTCGCCGCCGCGTCCCGGCACCCTGCCCACGGTTCGCCTTGGCAATTCGCGTGTGGTTCCGAGCGCGACTGCCGCTGTGCTCCGCATGATTCGATCGACACGTTTGCAGGTCCGCTTCACTCCACGGGTCGTCGCGCCCTCCATCGCGTTGCTGGCGATGTCCGCGACCGGCGTGGCACAGGGTCCGACCTGGGCGAACGCGGGTGCCCTGCCGGCCGCACGGAACATCCACGGCGCCGCCTACGACCCCGGGCGTGACCGCATGGTCCTGTTCGGCGGCCTCGCAGCAGGGGGGTGGGCGGCGAACGAGACTTGGGAACACGATGGCACGAGCTGGGTCCGGCGTACGCCGGCAGTGAGCCCGTCGGCTCGCTACCTGCCCTGGATGTGCCATGACCCGCAACGTGGCGTCACGATGATGGCCGGGGAGGAACGCCGGGCGGCTTGTTGGCGACGGAAGCATGGCTGTGGGATGGCGAGTCGTGGACGCGGTTGCCCGACACGCCGGCATCGATCCACGCCGCGTTCTGGCACGGTGGAACCAATTCCGGCCTCTACGTGGTCGTCGACCCGAACCCGAGCATTCCGCCGATCCCCCCGTTGCCTTGGGAGGCGTATCGATGGAACGGGTCGGCGTGGGTGTTCACGGCCATCGCCCCATCCACAATCGACTATCCCCAGTCCGCATACGTGCCGTCGACGGGTCTCACCTACTGCGTGGCGCAGGGCATGTGGGCCTTCAATGGCACGTCGTGGCAGCAGGTGGCGCAGACGCCGTTCAGCCTCAACGCCAGATCCTCGACTCAGGCCATGGTCTGGGACAGCGGACGCAACCGTCTGGTCTTCTTCGACGGAAACGCATCCAGTACCGACTACGGGCAACTGACGAGCCCGCTGCAGGTCACGTGGTCGACGGTTTCGAACACGAACCCGCTCACCGGGGTCACGACTCCGTCCGCGCGAAGCCTCGTCTCGGTGGTCTACGACTCGCGCCGCAACCGCCCGGTGCTGTTTGGCGGCATCGACCCGCAGCAGGTCATGTCGAACCAGCTGTTCACGCTGCAGAACACGCTCGCCGGCTCCCGGTGGGTCGAGCAGGCCCCGGTGACCCAGAACCCGTCACCCCGGATCTACGGCGACATGGCGTTCGATACGAACAGCGATTGCATGGTGCTGTTCGGCGGCAAGGACGGGTTCGGCGCGCGCAACGACACGTGGATCTTCGACGGTCTCGGCTGGATCGATCAGGGCCCGTCCGCGGTGGTCAGCCCGCGGCTTCAGCCGGCGATCGCGCATGACCCTGCGCTCGGCACGATCCTGTTCGGCGGCGGCACCATCGGTGCCGGCGGCAACGCCGTCTTCAACGACACCTACCGCCTCACCAACTTCACCTGGGTCGCCGCCAACGTGTCCGGCGCTCCGCCGGCGCGGCAGGGGCACGACATGGTGAACGCTTGGAACCGCCTCGTCATGTTCGGCGGCTACAACGGCACGGCCCTCGCCGACACCTGGAGCCTGAATCCGAGCGGCAGCGGCATGTCGTGGTTGCCCATGCTCGTACTGGGTTCGCCGGGCGCGCGGCAGAGCCACGCCATGGCCTTCGACCAGCGGCGCAACTGCGTTGTGGTCTTCGGTGGCGCGGACGCCAACGGCCACTTCCTCGGTGACACCTGGGAGCTGACGCCCGCTGCGCTCGGCTGGCAGTGGACGCAGCGCACCACCTCCAACGCGCCGCCCCGACGCTGGCAGCACAAGATGGACTACGACCCCGCCCGCGGCGTCGTGGTGATGACGGGGGGCTACGGCAACCCGCGGTGCGGGGAGTTCTGTGCAAGCCACCTCGACGACGTCTGGGAGTACGACGGCTCGGATTGGCGGCAGCGCCTGCCGTCGACGTCGCGGCCGGACGTCCGCGAAGGAGCTGGTTTCGCCTTCGACAGCCACCGCCAGCGCTTCGTCCTGACGGGCGGCAGCGGCAGCGTGCCCTTCCCCGTCGACACGTGGTTCTACACCGCGGCGAACGACGCCTTCGCCAACGGCATGCTGGCCGGCGGCTACAAGCTTCGATGCACGAACTTCCCGGTCGCGGGTCAGTCGACGGGCTTCTCCTTCGACACACCCCACGGCATCGGTTGGTTGACCGTCTTCGTCGGCCCGGCGTCAGGACCCGGCCTCCCGTTCGGCCCCCCTCTGCTCTGCGGCACGGGAACCCTGTACGGAACGCCTGCCACCGCGATCGTCGATGCCCCGGGCTTCCCCGGCACCACGACCTTCAACCTGCCGACGACCATGGTCGGCCAGGGCTTCGTGGTGCAGGGCATCTCGCTCGAGACCGGCCCCTGCCTGCGCCTCACCGATCCGCTGGCCGTCACGGTGCACGCGCCGTAGGGCGCACACCCCTTCCCCTCGTCGCTGCCTGTGCTCCGAGCGACACAGGCAGATTCCCGTTCCCGATTCAGCGGCCGTGCAGCAGTGCGGTGACGGCTGGATTCACCCAGCCCTGGTCGTGGAATCGTGTGCCGAACTCGCAGGCGGTGACACCGAGATACTCGTGTTCGCTCTCGTCGGCAACGAAGCGGAGACGCTTGCGCAGGTTGACGCGCACGCGTGGATCGCAACCGTGATCGAGGAGGAGACGGGCGAAGGCGTCGTCACGGCGACGTCCGACGCGGAAGGGTTGCGAGACGACGCACCCGAACAGGGCGGTGTGGCCGCCGAAGCCGTCGCGGTCGACGGCCGCGCGACCATCCGCGGAGGCGCCGCGCGCGAGCATCCAACGCGCCATCTCGATGGCGTCGTCGTCGACGCAGAGGTGGAGCAATGTGCCGCCGTCGAGCGGTGCGCCGTGGAGCGCGAGCGAAGGGTCAGCGTGACAGCCGAGCGAGGGCGGGTAGATCTGCTCGTGCGTGAAGGTCCTGGCGAACAGATCGGGATCGCGTGCGAGATGCCTTTCGAGGAGGTCGAAGCGCCCGCGATGCACGGCCATCGTGGGCGTGTCGGGCAGCGTCACGCCGTGCTCGGCGAGGAGTTCGAGACAACGGTGCTTGCCTTCGGGGTCGCGACAGTAGGTCTGGAGAAGCAAGGCGATCACGGCCCGCGGATCGCCCTCTGCATCACCGATCTGGACTCCGAGCGAGAGAAGGAATGCGAAGCCGTCCGCGTCCTGGGTCTCCGCCGGACCCATCAGGCATCCGGGCAGCGGACGCGCGCCGGCGTCGTACAGGATGCGCGCAGTGCCGACCCTGCCCTGCAGGCACGCGCGATCGAAGGCGTGTCGAAGGTCACTCGCGCCCATCGCGAGCAGCATGCGCACGAGTTCGTCGCGGCCGAGGTTGGCGGCGTACGAGAGGGGAGGCCCCCAATTGCCCCGAACCCCACGCGCGTCCTCGTCGAGCAGGCGCGGATCGCGCTCCAACAAGGAACGAAGGCCGACCCGGTCATCGCTCCAGATCGCCTCGATCACGCGGCACGCGGTTTCGAGGCGCTGCCAGGACGTGATCCCGTATTCGCGTGCCAGCGCCTCCCGTGCCACCGATTCCGCGAGTCCCTGCTCACGGGCGAGCTGCCGCGCCTCGGCCTCGAGCGCGCCTCGCTGCGGGCGGACCGGCAGTTCGCGCGAGGTCACCGCGTCACAGCCCGAAGGTCAGATCGAGCGCATTGAGGAGCACGATCTGCTGCGTCGGTCCCACGAGATCGACCCGCAATCCCTGCGTGGGGATCTGGACGCCGAGCCAGGACGGCCCAGCCGGGATCGAGAGCGAGAAGCTGCCCGTGCCCGGCACGAGCACCGGCGCCGGAGACGGCTGGATCAGCAGCTCTCCACCGAACAGCGGGATGCCGGGGCTGGGACCGCCGAGGCCGACGGCCACGAAGGTCGCCAGGGTGTTCGGCGTGGTCCCGATCACGCTCTGCCATGTCCCTCCCAGCACCGGAGGCGTGACGCAACGGAAGGCGAGCGGGTTGATCCCCGAGCCGTTGCGGATCGTGCACTCGGCGTGCACGTCGTTGAATGCGAGAGTGTCGACGTTGAAGTCGATGACGAAATCGATCTGCAACTCGTCGAAGACCAGGTTGGTGAAGCCGAAGTAGTTGTTGGGTTGCGTCTGGTTCGACAGATTGCTGAAGGAGCCGACGACCGAACCGTTGCGCAGTGCGCGGAACACCGAGGGGCGAATCGTGCTGATCTGGTGATAGACGAAGCTCAGGTCGTGGATCGGCTGCGCGAATTGGATGCGCAGCGTGTCCGGACCGCCGATCGGGTCATTGGTGAGGAAACCACCGACGAGGTTGTTCACGGTCCCGGTCGTGAAGTAGCGCGCATGCGTGATGACGATGCCGTTGAACTGATTGCTGACCGGCGTGAAGTTGGGGAAGAGGTTGGCGCCGAAGTCGATCACGTGGTCGGGGTTCGGAATCCCGGAGGATTGAGCGATGATCGCCTGCGCTTCGAGACGCGGCGTGGCGGAGAGGGCGAGGGTGAGCAGACAGGAGATGATCGATACTCGCATGGTGGATCCTTGGGGGCGGCGGTCGGGTGGCGAAGCGTAGCGTGGGCGATGCGAGCGCGGATGAGGCGATCGGCTCCGCGCAGCGTGCGATGGCGTCGCGTCCAGCGACACCGCATCATGCGGCGATGCGCAAGCTCGCATCGCTCGCCGTCGTCGCGGTTCTCACCCCCACCACGGCGCTCGCCCAGGAGTTGAATTGGAAGCCCGTCCCCGGCCACGTCGCGACGCGCTTCGCGAAGGACGTCCATCCGGACCAGCCCTGGCCGGAGTACCCGCGCCCCACGCTCGTGCGCAAGGAGTGGCTGAACCTCAACGGCCTGTGGGACTACGCGATCCGTCCCGCCCGGGAGCCGCAGCCGAAGAGCGCCGACGGACGCATCCTGGTGCCCTTCGCATTGGAATCTTCGCTGTCCGGCGTCGGCCGCACGCTGCAACCCGAACAACGGCTGTGGTACCGCCGCAGCTTCGTTCTGCCCGGTGATCCGGCGTGGAACGGCAAGCGCATCCTGCTCCACTTCGAGGCCGTCGACTGGCATGCGGAGGTGTCGGTCGACGGACACACGGTCGGTGAACACCGAGGCGGCTACGACCCCTTCACCTTCGACATCACCGACGCCCTCGGCGCGGGTGCACAGCACGAGCTGGTGGTCGCCGTGCGCGATCCGTCGGATGCCGGCCCGCAGCCGCGCGGCAAGCAGGTGCTGAAGCCGAACGGCATCTGGTACACGCCCTGCTCCGGGATCTGGCAGACGGTGTGGCTCGAGCCGGTGGCCGCCACGGCGATCACCGACGTACAGGTCGACGGCGATCCGGTGACCGGAGTCGCCACCGTCCGCGTGCAGGTCGACGGACGCGCGGTCGAGCGCTGTGCGTGGCGCGCCACCGTCGACGGACAGCGCGCCGCCTGTGGTCCGCTGGCCTGCGACACCACCGGCAGGGTCGAGGTCGAGAACCCGATCGCGTGGCGACCGGGACAGCCGCAGCTCTATTCGCTCCGCGTCGAGCTCGTGCAGCGTGAGCATCCGAACGAGATCGTCGACCAGGTGACGACGCGCTTCGCGCTGCGCAACATCGCGGTCGGCAAGGACAAGGCCGGCGTGACTCGCGTCCTGCTCGATGGCGAAGCGCTGTTCCAGTTCGGCCCGCTCGACCAGGGCTTCTGGCCCGATGGCGGCTACACGCCGCCGACCTTCGCCGCATTGAAGAGCGATCTCGACGCGATCCAGGCCATGGGTTGCAACATGCTCCGCAAGCACGTGAAGGTCGAGAGCGAGCTGTTCTACGCCGAGTGCGATCGGCGCGGGATCCTGGTGTGGCAGGACATGCCGTCGGGCGACACGCAGAAGGACCCACAGGGATTCGAACGCGAGCTGCGGGCGATGATCGCGGCGCGCGCACGCCATCCGTCGATCGTGATGTGGGTGGTGTTCAACGAGGGTTGGGGTCAGCACGACACCGAGCGCTACGTCGAGCTGGTGCGCAAGCTCGATCCCACCCGTCTCGTGTCGAACGCGAGCGGCTGGACCGATCGCCGCTGCGGCGACCTGATCGATCTGCACCAGTACCCCGGCCCCGGCATGCTGCCCGCCGAAGCGACGCGCGCCTCGGTGCTCGGCGAGTTCGGTGGACTCGGCCTTCCGCTGCAGGGTCACACCTGGGTCGAGAAGGACAACTGGGGATACGTGAGCTTCCCCGACCGCGACAAGCTCACCGACGCCTATGTCGGACTGCTTCAGGGCCTGCGACCGCTGATCGCCGAGGGTCTCAGCGCCGCGGTCTACACGCAGACCACCGACGTGGAGGTCGAGGTCAACGGCTGGCTGACCTACGACCGCGCGATCCAGAAGGTCGACGCGACGCGCGCGGCGGCAGCAGCGCAAGCGCTGTACGCGCCGATCGGCAGGGTCGTTCAGGTGGTACCCGATGCGCGCACAGAGCGGCGCGCGTGGCGTCACCTGGAGAACGCACCGCCCGCGGAATGGACGCGCGCGGACTTCGACGATTCGTCGTGGCCCACCGGTCCCGCGGGCTTCGGCACCGAGGGCACACCCGGCACGCGCATCGGCACACCCTGGACCACGGGCGACATCTGGCTGCGCGGCAGCTTCGAACTCGACCCGGCGAACCTGCACGAACCGCAGTGGAGCCTCCACCACGACGAGGACGTCGAGATCTGGCTCAACGGAACGCGCGTGCACCAGGCCGGCGGCTACACCGTCGGCTATGTGCTCCAGCCGATGGACGACGCGGCTCGTGCTGCCCTTCGCAAGGGAAGCAACGTGATCTGCGTGCACTGCCACCAGACGCGCGGCGGGCAGTACGTCGATGTGGGGATCGCGGACTTCCAGTAGTCGCTTCCTCGACCGCTTCGCGACGGATGCACGGGGGACGGAACGCACGAGGTGCGCCTGGGGAAATGTCGCAGTCGAGCGATCCCTGGGGCCTCCTGGCGCCGGGCGTTCGGGCTCTGTATGAGCCCCGAGATTCTCTGCGCCACGCGCTCGGAATCTCTTGCGGTCACCGGAGTCTGACGTCACGATGCCCCGCCTCGTTTCGGGTGTCGCAGAAGGAGTTGGAACTTTTTGCGGCTACCGGAACACCCAGGGAAAGGTCGTGAAGTTGGCGATGCAGTGCTCCATCGGGAAGAGGTTTTGGTCTTGGATCGCAGCGTTCCTGGTCACGGTCTTGGCGCCGGCGCACGCCAAGGCCCAAGCCCCACGAACGCACTTCGTGTTCCATGTCTACGTCGACCCGCTGTTCGGGGACAACTTCGCAGCGACCTGGTTCAACCCGGGGATGCAGGACTGGAGCAAGGCGACTTCGACTTCGCCACCACCGACCAATCCCTTTCCTCTGGACCGGCATCCGGAGGGCCCCGACCCACTGACGGGGCTACGAGCGATCGAGGGTCGATTACAGCACGCGCCGTACGCCTTCAGGACACTCCGATCCCCGCTCACGCAGTCCAACCCACCGGTGTACGGCGCTCTGGACTACGTGAAGGCCGTGTTCGGTTCGCTCCCGATGCAGCGCGCGGACGGAATCACCATCGATCACGTTCTCGTGCACTGCCTTCCCGGACTGTACGGGCCGCGGGGAGGGACACCGATCGATACGCGGTCCGGGATTCCGTTCAATGACGAGAGCTTCCCCATCAGGCTCGACATGTCGGACGTCTCGATCCAAGGGACGTCCGCACTAGACACCGTCTTCGACGCACGGGCAGCGGGAACTGCGATCTTCGAGATCGGCACCGATGCCGCAGCATCAGGTGATCTCGACGGCGTGTTCATCGATGGGATCACCGCACGGAGTGCCAGGGCCAGTTCGGGAACTTCAGTACCGGGCGCGGGCGCGGCGTTCTATTTCGCGGGCGCCGGCCATCACACCCACGTCTCCATCACCAACTGCTTCATCTTCGACAACGCGATCGGCATCGCACTGGATTCCAACTCCACGCCGACCTTCTCCGTGACCCATAACACGGTCATTGCGAACAACACCTTTGCCTCGAACACGGTCGGAATCTGGTCCTGGGACACGCGAGCATCGAACCAAGGCACGAACCCCCGCAACTGGAACTCGCCTGCGGTCTTCAACAACCTCTTCGATCTCGCGGACCGCGAACCGGGCGTTCTTTTGACTCCTGTCTCATGTTGGGAAGGCCTCGATGCCTCCGCACGAGAGGTCGTCCTTCGTGGCACAACACCACTCTTCGACCCCTACTTCAACCTCCGCGGTCGCGACTTCAATGCATTCCCGGACGGTAGAACGAATCCGTCACTCCCTCCGACGACTTTCAATATCGGCGCAGTGAACATCGGGACCAACTGGCCGGCAGCACCCCAGCCCGGCAGCACCTTCGGGAACGAGCTCCCCGCCCACGTGGACCTTGCGGCGTGGAGGCTTTTCCCCAGACTGTTGTTCGTCGCCGATGCCCTCCAGATCTCCCCCAGTGGAGTCGGTTCGCGACACGACCTCCGTCTCCTTCCCACAGTGTCTGGCCCCAACTACGCGCTCGGGGATTCGATTTCGCTCGTCAATCCGTGCATCGATTCCGGTATCGATGGTGGCGCGGACAGGAGCCTGTCGATCACCATTCAGCGACCGCTCTTCGGCCCACTCGTGATCCCCGGATACGGACCGGGTTGGGCGAGTGCGATCGCAGGTGGGAATGCCAACGCCGACGAGTGCCCGGTGTCCGCGTGGGATTTCGACTGCGAGGGGTTCGGCAATCCGCGAATCGCCAAGGGGAATCTGGGAGTGCCTCCGGACGAGTTCGGGCTCATTGACATCGGCGCCGACGAACGCGGCGAGTTGATCGTCGGTGGATTCCTCGAAGGCACCAGGATCTTCGCTGGTTCGACCATCCCGGGCGGCACCTCGATCCTTCGAGACCATCGCCGCATCTACTTCTTCGGAAACGCAACGACATCGATGGCCAGGCCGATGCACAACAGCATCGTCGGGAGCGATCCCTTCGCGGGTCTGTTCCCTTGGTACGATCATGTGCAGAATCGGACAGATGCAGACCAAGTGACCGGAGGTGGAACGGCGTCCTCGCAGGTGTCCGACAACCTGACTTTCGGCCTCGCATTCGGATTCAACGCGCTCCGCGTGCAGCAGGCACTCGGTCTTCAGGCCGGTCTGGGACAGGTCGCGCGCGGACCTTTCCCGCGCAATCTGCTCTGCGACTTCTCACCCCACCTTTCTCTCGACCCGCATCCTTGGTGGGCGTACTATTTCTTCCTGCACGCCAACCTGTCCGGAACCACCGACGGCTACGCCTCCAATCCCTGGTACCGCACCTCTCGGAACTTCCAGGCTCAGACTCCGGATCCGCAGACCGACAATCCTGCGGTCTTCCACAACCGACTCGGTACCGCGCACAACTACGGCCCCGGCTGGTGGTCCGCCCCTTTCACCTTCGTCACGTCATCCCATCTCAATCCGCCGGGGATGTTCGCACCTACTACGAACTTCTCCAGTTGGATCACGGCACCCTTTGCGCAGTTCGGGCCGTATGCGCCCTGCAGCGGGGCGACATTGACGTTCGGGGTGTTCGGGTTCGACGACGCTCCGAGCGGCTGCCCGGACTTTGCACCGCGGGTGGCACAGGATCACAAGCTCGGCCGCCGATACAACCTCGAGGTTCAACCCAACGTCGGTCCGAGTCCGCACGGAAACGCGCAGACGTTCCTTGTGATCCACGAGACGGAGGACATCCCACCCGCAGGGGAAGGGGCCGCACCGGCTATCGAGGAGAACCTGAGCCGCTCCGAGGAGATCGGAAACAATCAGACGGGGGGACAGTGAAGATGGCACGCAGCAAGCTGATCCAACCGCTTTCGATCACCTTGGCAATCGCCTTCGCCACGTGTCGGGCGGCGTGCTCCCAGGAGTTCTCCCGCCTCGCGCCATGGGACAACTGGAGTGGCGCGAAACACGTCGTGGATGTCGATGGAGACTGCGCACCGGACATCCTGCATTGGCTCGCCACATCGGCCACCAGCTCCACGGTGGCTGTCCGCCACAACACGGTCACTGGGGGATTCGGCCCCTCCGTGCCGCTGCTCATCCCCCTGCAACAGACCGGCGGCCTGCTCGTGTTCGGAAGCGTCCCCTTCGACGCGAACGGCGACGGCAGCATCGACGTCCTCGCGCTCTCGACCTCGATCCAGGGCACGACCGGATCACCCGGTCCATCACTCCTCTGGTTGAATCCCGGCGACGGTCGATTCGCCACGGCCGTGACCGATGCCATTCCCACGTCGGTTGCGACGACTCTGCTCGGCGTTGCGCCGATCCCGGGCGACCTCGACGGCAACGGCACGCTGGATCTGCTCGCGCAGCGCGTGACGGGTGATTCCGTGGTGCTCCTCAATGACGGCACCGGACACTTCGCGGAACTGCCGCTGGCCGTTCCTCAGGGAACACCGAGCTGGTCCTTCGGCGTGCTGGGTGATCTCGACGGTGACGGGGATCTGGATTTCGCAGGCGCACGCCACGCGCAGAGCACCCAGCAGCAGGGCTCGATCTGGCTGAACGACGGGACAGGTCACTTCGTCCCCGTCGCCTGTCCGGTGCTCACCAGTTGCGATCATCTCGACGTCGCCGACATCGATGGCGACGGCGACGAGGATCTGGTCTTCGCCACGATCACGGATGTACCCGCGTTGTGGATCAACGACGGACGCGGCAACTTCACAGTGGACCAGAGCGGCCGACTGCCACCGCTGCCCCTTCCCGTTCCCCCGCCGCATTCCCATTCGCGGGTGTTGTTCCGCGACCTGGACAAGGACGGTGACGTGGACCTGGTGGACATGTACGTCTACCAGACGCGCATCCTGATCAATGACGGCGCCGGCCGGTTCACCGACGAGACCATGGCCTGGGGCATGTGGACGGAGAACCTGTGGCTCGGATTCGCGGAGGACCTGGATCGAGACGGTGACATCGACTTGTTCGGCGTCCGTGGAGGCGCCGCACAATCCGGCGTGTTCTCCAATCTGTTGCGCCACGTGCATGCCAACGAACCGGTGATCGGAGGCAGCTACGACATCGAGATCGACGGGCCACCCGGATTCATCGCGTGGTACGGCATCGGGCTGCTCCGCCGTGACATCCCGATCCCCGGTCTCGGCACTTGGTGCCTCGATCCGGCGGCGAGCGTCATGTGGCCACGCGGTGAGGTCCTGGATGCGGCAGGGCGCCACCATGCGTCGTGGTCGGTGCCGAACCAGCCGCAGTTGCGCGGAGTCGAACTGTTCGTCCAGGCCCTCCAGATCGATCCGCAGTCGAATGGCACGCTGCATCTGACCAATCCCTTCGCCACCACGATCCGCTGATCTACGACTCCGGAGGATTCGCGCGGCACGCGCGGATTCTCCTGAGCAGTCGATGCCAGCAGCACCGACAGCGCGGCCGAGTGCCTCGGGGTGCGGTGAGCGAAGCGAGCCGCACCCCTTCGGTTGGGGCAGGAGGCCGCGCTGTGCGGCTTCGGAGGACGGCGATCGGAACATCGCGCGTCGCCTTCGTTCTCGGTTGCGCTGAGACGGATGCGCTCGGACTGCACGCGGCGCCGTGCGTCGTGCAGGAACCGCCGCGTCGCGGCGCTCGCTATCCTGCGCATGCCAGCTCCACGTCCCGCGCCACCAGGAACTCATGCCGTACCCCACCCTCCGCACCGCGCTCCTGCTCTCCCTCCCGCTCACCGCGGTGAACGCCCAGGTCCTCGAGAAACCCGGCGACGGACCACTCGACCCTGCGAGCAGCAACGGCTTCGCCGTGGCCAGCATCGTCACGCGCGGTCCCTTCGTTAGCCGTCAGGTCAACGTCAATGCGAACGGCGCGAACATCGTCGATGACGCGGCGAATGAGCCCTCGCTCGGCATCGACCCGACCAACCCGAACAACCTCGTCGCAGGTTGGCGGCAGTTCGACAACGTCGCCTCCAACTTCCGTCAGGCCGGCTACGCCTACAGCCACGACGGTGGTCGCACCTGGACGCATCCGGGCTCCTTGCAGCCCGGCTCCTTCAACAGCGATCCGGTGGTCGACGCCACGTCGTCGGGCGTCTTCTACTACCTCGGCTATCCCTCGGGCTCGACGCTCAACGTGTTCCGCTCCAACACGGCGGGCAACACCTGGACCGGGCCGGTGGTCGCGCCCGGCGGCGACAAGGCGTGGATGACGATCGACAAGGGCAACTCGATCGGCGCGGGCAACATCTACATCCTGTGGCAGGTCGCGAGCGGACCGAACACCTTCACGCGTTCGACCAACGGTGGTGCGAGCTTCTCGGCCGCGACCGCGGTCACCGACACGCCGACCTTCGGGACCATCGCGGTCGACGCGAACGGCACGCTCTACGCGGCGGGACTGCGTGGCCAGCGCTTCTCGTCGTTCCTGATGGCGCGCTCCACCAATGCGAAGGATCCGGCACAGACGCCGACCTTCTCCACGGTGGCGATCAACATGCAGGGCCAGATGGGCATCAGCCTCGCGCCGAATCCCGGTGGTCTGCTCGGGCAGGCGCAGGTCGCGATCGACCCGAGCCGTCCCGGCTACGTCTACGAGTTGTGCTCGGTGCAGCCGACCAGCGGTCCCAACGCGATGGACGTCCACCTCGTGCGCAGCACCGACGGCGGCCTGAGCTTCGGCGCGCCGGTCACCGTCAACGACGATCCGAACAGCGGCGCATGGCACTGGTTCGGCACCTTCTCGGTCGCCCCGAACGGCCGCATCGACGTGGTGTGGAACGACACGCGCAGCAGCGGCGTCGCCACGCTGTGCGAGACGCGCTACGCCTACTCGCTCGATGCCGGGCAGACCTTCTCGCGGAGCACCCCGATCTGCCCGCAGTTCAACAGCACGGTCGGCTGGCCCAATCAGAACAAGATCGGCGACTACTACGACATGCGCTCCGACGCCGCCGCCGGCAACCTGATCTACGCGGCGACCCACAACGGCGAACAGGACGTGTGGTTCGTGCGCCTCGGCGACTGCAACGAGAACGGCGTGCACGACTCGGGTGACATCGCGAGCGGACGCAGCTTCGACAGCAATGCCGACACCATTCCCGACGAATGCCAGTTCCTGCAGACCGACCTCGGCTTCGGCTTCGGCCTGCACATGCTGGTCGGCGGCGACGACCTGACCCAGCCGGGCAGCCGTGCGACCGTGCAGGTGGAAGGTGGCGCCGCAGCGAATCCGGTGTTCCTCGTGGTGTCCGCCGCGAGCCTGACCAATCCGCTCCCGCTGCCCGGCGGCGGCCTCCTCGTGCCCGACCTGAACGTGGGCTTCGCCGCCTTCGCGGGCAACACCAATGCACTCGGCAAGCTCGGCCTCGCGATCCAAGGCGGCCCCACCGCGATTCACCACCTGGTCCTGCAGGCGGTGATGGTCAACGGTCCGGGCCTGCTCGCCAGCAACGCGGTCGACGTGACGATCGGGAGCTGAACGCGACGGCAATTGCCCGGAGTCGCGGGACGTTTCCCCTGCGTTCGCGGGCGTGCGTCGTCGCCAGTCCGCGTGCACGAGTTGTCGCACCTGCGGAACGACCCGCGCGAAGCGCTCGCGCAAGGAGGTCGTCCGCATGTCCTCTGCTTCCTGTGCAGTCTGCTGCGCGCTCGTCGCCCTCGCATCGCAAGGCTCCGCGGTCGCGCAGAACCCACGCCTGCTGTTCGACGTCGATCGCACCCCGGCGGCGAACCCCTGGTCGTATCCCTCCGACTTCACCACGCTCGGCGATGTGGTCGTCTTCGCGGCGACCCGGGACGACACCGGCACCGAGCTCTGGATCACAGACGGCACCAGCGCCGGGACAAGGCTGCTGCGCGACATCCTCCCCGGTGTCTCCTCGGGCTGTTTCGGCGGTGGGATGGTCGCGGCCGGATCACTCGCGTACTTCCTCGGGAGCGACGGTCTCCACGGTGTCGAACTGTGGTGCACCGACGGAACACCCGACGGAACGCGCATGGTGGTCGATGCCATGCCCGGCAGAGAGGGCTCGTATCCGGTTCACCTCACCGCGGTGGGAAAGACCCTGTTCTTCGCCGCCAGCGACGGCACCCACGGCCTCGAGTTGTGGCGAACCGACGGCACCGATGCAGGCACCGGCATGGTGATGGATCTGGCGCCCGGGCCCGCGAATGGCGTGTTCAACATCGGCGCGTTCGGCGAACTCGCCGCGTTCGCGGGTGACGACGGCATCCACGGCAGCGAGCTGTGGCTGAGCGACGGCACCGCCGCCGGCACGCGCATCGTGGCGGACCTGTCGCCCGGAGCGGTGTCGTCGGAGCCGTCCGAGTTCGCGACGATCGGCGGAAACCTGTGGTTCAGCGCCGACGACGGCACCCACGGTCGCGAGCCGTGGACGAGCGACGGAACGGCGCTCGGTACGCAACTGGTCGTCGACCTGCGCAGTGGCAGTGCATCGTCGGGACCGAAGTCCTTCGTGCCGTGCGGGAATGCGGTGCTGTTCTCCGCCGACGACGGCGTGCTCGGTGACGAGCTCTGGCGCGCCGATGCCTCGGGTGCGACCCTGGTCGCCGACATCCAGGCGGGCAGCGCGGGTTCGTACCCCGCCGAGTTCCGAGCCACCGGTTCGCTGGTGTACTTCCTGGTCCACCGCTTCATGCTCACCGCGCGCATCCTCGTGACGGACGGGACCAGTAGCGGGACGCGATACCTCGGCCCGAGCGGCTTGGGCAGCCCCGAGGAACTCGCCTTGTTCGGCAACACCCTGTGGTTCTCCGCGGACGACGGCACGCATGGTCGAGAGCCTTGGACCGCGGTCTTTGGCGTCGCGACTTCCGTCGCGGACATCTGGTCCGGCTCGTACGACTCGGCTCCGGCCGGCTTCGCGCTGCTGCCGGGGACCGGGCAGGTGGTGTTCGCGGCGACCGATACGACGCACGGCCGTGAGTTGTGGTCGAGCTCCGGTACCGCATCGAGCACCGCACTGGTGGCCGACGTCAATCCCTTGCTGCCCGGTCACACGCTGGGCAGCGATCCGCAATGGGTCGTCGATGCTCTCGGCCTCGCTTGGTTCGTCGCCGACGACGGCGTGCACGGCCCCGAGCTTTGGGCCAGCGACGGCACGCCCGAGGGGACGCGCCTCGTCGTCGATCTGCATCCGGGCCCGAGTGCCGGCTATGTGCTCCGCCTGCTCGGAGTGGTGGACGACGCGGTGTTCTTCGCCACCGACGACGGCATCCACGGCCACGAGCTGTGGCGAGCGACCGCGACATCCGTCGACCTCGTCGCCGACATCCGCCCAGGCCCTCTCGGTTCCAATCTCCGCACGGGCGTCGTCGTCGGTGCGAAACTGTTCTGCGTCGCCGACGACGGCCTGCACGGCGAGGAGATGTGGGTCATCGATGACGGCGGTGCGAATCCGCGGATGCTCGTCGATCTGGCACCGGGATCGGCGAGTCCCTCCATCACGGCCCTCACCCCGGCGATGGATCGACTGTTCTTCTTCGCCGACTCACAGAACTTCTCCGTGCCGATCCAACTCTGGGTGACCGACGGCACAGCCGCAGGCACGACGCTGGTCCACGACTTCACGACCGGACCGTTCCTCGACTTCGCTGCGCTGCGCGTCGCGGCCCTGCGCGACCGCGCCGTCCTCCTGATCGGTCCCTACACCAACCGCGAGCTGTGGATCACCGATGCCAAGGCGACCGGCGTCATCAAGCTCGCCGATCTCGGTCTCGATCAGCGCTACTACGGACCGGAGCTGGTGACCGCGGGCGATCACGCCTTCTTCGTCGCCGACGACGGCGTGCACGGCATCGAACCGTGGACGTCGGATGGCACCGTGGCCGGGACCGTGCTCCTGGCCGATCTGATGCCCGGACCGCTCTCCAGCTATCCGGAGTACTTCGGGTCGGGCGCCGGTCTCGCCTGGTTCTCCGCCGAAGACGGCATCACCGGCAAGGAGCCCTGGATCAGCGACGGAACGACCGCGGGAACAAGTCTCGTCGGAGACCTCGAACCGGGCAGCGAAGGTTCGTGGCCGGAGGGCTTCGTCGGCGTCGGCACCCGTCGTGCGTGCTTCTCCTCCGGACTCCCGGGGAGCGGGATCTCGTTCGCGGTCTCGGACGGCACGAGCTCGGGGACCCGCACCTACCGGCTCTCGGCGAACGCATGGTCCGGTCGTCCGACGGCCTTCACCCTGTCGTCGGGCCGCGTCATCTTCTTCGTCGACGACGGCGTGCACGGCACCGAACCCTGGGTCTTCGATCCGGGTGCCACGGCGCAGTCGATCGGATTGCGCTGCGGCAGTGGAGCGTTGTCGCCGCGTCTGACCGCCACCGATCCGGTGCTCGGTGGCACATCGCACATCACCACGCAGGACGGACCGCTCGGTGCCATCGGTTTCCTCCTGCTCGGTTTGCGTGACACCGGTCCGATCGACGTGCTCGGTTGCAGGCTCTATGTCG
The DNA here is from genome assembly GCA_046349595.1 of Planctomycetota bacterium. Classification (GTDB taxonomy): domain Bacteria; phylum Planctomycetota; class UBA1135; order UBA1135; family UBA2386; genus JACRLW01. The sequence continues at coordinate 2,243,924 of JAXMCA010000002.1, read as the reverse complement.
ACGACCCGCTCGCGTGGATCCCGCTCATTGTGCCGGATTGCAGCGGCAACCTCGTCATCCCCGACACGCCCACGCTGGCCGGGGTGTCGATCGTGATGCAGGCCTGGTACTTCCCGTCGACCGGCGAACCGACGCCCTCCGCGACGAACGCCAGCGAGCTCACCCTGGGTCTGTAGGCCGGAGAACCGTCGCGCGAAGCGACGATTCGAAGGCCGCAGCGACCCCAGCCAACAATGCGGCCTGGGCCATCCTGGTCGGCGCGCAGCGCCGACGCGGCAACCCGAATGGGTTGCGGCCCAGGCCGCGATGGGCATGTGAGCGTCCATTGCATCGGCTCCGCGGCTGCCGCGGGCGCGCACTTGACGACACGGGCGTCATGCCCGCATGTTCCTCGCCCGCGCATCCCGCGCACTCCCATGGCCATGAAGACATGCCCCGATTGCGCGGAGTCCGTGCAGGACGCCGCGCGCAAGTGTCGCTATTGCGGTTATCGATTCGACGAGGCCGAGGGTGCGGCGGTCGCTTCCAAGGCACCACGCGCGGACAACCCTCCGACGGTCGAGGAGGAGGACGGAGCCGACGAAGACGTCGCAGCCGGCGAGAAGCACGACCTCGACGCGCTCGAGGCCGAAGAGGAACGGCTGCTCCTGCAGAGCGGCTACCCCGTCTCGACATCTTCGCCATCCTTCCTCGTCGTCGCGGCCGGCGGCCTCGTGCTGGCGGTGGCGAGCGTCGCCCAGATGATGGCTCTCGCCGACGGAGGCAAGCCATCGAACGCGGTCGTGTGGACGAGCGTCGTCGGCATGGTGCTCGCCGGAGTCCTGCTGGCGATCGGCTGGGGTCTTGTCGCGACCCGCGGGTCGGGTGGCACCGGCGGGATGTTCGGTGGACTGGCCTTGGCAGCAGGCCAGTTGATCGCAGTGTGGGTTGCGAAGTCCTCGCCCGGACTCGATCCCGTCTACCTCGGTCTGATCATGAACGCCGGCTTGGCCCTTTGCCTGTTCGCGCACCTCGGCGCACTCGGCGAGATGTCCTTCGAGGGCACCAAGCTCGCCGCAGGCTTCGCCCTGGTCGGCGTGGCCATCGTCGTCGTCACCTTCCTCAAGCACATCGACATGCCCGAGATCCTGTCCCTGATCTTCGGCTGGTGGGGACTGATCGGCACCGCGCTGTTCGGCATCTCACTCCTTTCGGCTGCCGGCCAGCGCGCGCAGCGCGGCTGATCCAGTTCAGCGCCGCTTGGACCTGCGGAGCAGGGCCGCCTCCATCTCCGCCGCATCCTGTCGGCTCGGCTCGCTCGCGCGCACCTCTCGCACGATCGCGAGCGCCTCGGCGTCGCGTCCGAACGCGGCGAGCACGCGGGCGCGGTCGAGCTTCAAGGCCGGATCGGTGCTGAGAAGTTGCTGAAGGTCGATCGCGCGCAATGCGCCGTTGGCGTCACGTTGGTCGATGCGCATCTTGACCAGGCCACGCAGGGCGGAGTTGAACTCCGGTTCCGTGGCGACGGCCTCCTCCAACAGCGCGCGCGCGTCCGCGCTCCGTCCGCCGATCCAGGCGCTCTCGGCGGCTTCGGCGAGGGTTCGCGCGAGATCGGTACGACGCGACGGATCCGCCGGGTCGAGCTGATGCGCGCGCCTCAACGCGGGGAGCGCCTCCTCCGCGCGGTCGGCGGCCGCGAGCCTGAGGCCCAGACGGCTCTGCGCCGCCGCGTCGTCGGGCATCGCCTCGGCGAGACTCCGATCCGCGAACGATCGCGCTCCACCACCATCCGTCTCTCTCAGCGTGAGCACGCCGAGCGGCAACACGAACAACGCCCACAGGCCGAGGTGCGCCATGCCGCGACGTTCACGCGCCGCGTCCGGTCCGACGGTGATGCCGAGGTTCGCGCGCGTCTTCGCCTCGCGGACCTTCCAGATGAAGCCGTCGAAGTAGAAGTGCAGGAGTTGGGACGCGGCGAGGACACCGGCGAGACCGTCACGCACCTTCTCCGCGCCTACCTCCTCGGCGAGCGGACCCAGTGCGCCGTAGCCGGCGACCAGACCGACGTAGAGCCCCGCCCCCAGCGCTCCACCCCCGAACAGGAAGCGTGTGAAGGCACCGCTGTCCGAACCGGGCTGCGCGCGGCGTCGGTTGAAAGCCCACACGATCGCGAGGTACTGGATGTCGTGGAAGATCTCGAAGAGCGCGAGCCCGAACAGCAGGCTCGGCACCGCATTGGTCGCGATCCACCACAGCCCGAAGCTGGATGCGAGGAAGAGGTGCTTCAGCGCACTGGGCGGAGTGCCGCGTCGTGTGCGATGCCAGCTCCACGCCATATGGGTGCAGAGCGTCGCGGCCATCAGTACGACGGCGAACTGTCGTGCGAGCGCGAGCGTCGCCGCGGACGGCGCCGCGACGCCACAGTCGGCCAGTGCGGCGAGCAACTGGAAGTTGCGGTACGGCGAGATCACCACCGCCCCGACGAAGAACACCGCGCACGCGGCGAAATCGATCCGCGCGGTGACCTTGTCGACCGAGCCGCGCTTGCCGTCGTAGATGCGCGCGAAGCCGTAGGTCTGCATGAAGCCGTGCCAGATCCCCCACGACAGCGCGAGGATCGCGACCGCATGCAGTCCGGCGATGCGCCAGCCGGCGCACACCGCGATCAGGAACAAGGGCGCGAGCAGGAAGCGGCTGCGGAAACGCGCGAACAGGGCGCGATCGCCGTAGGCACGCAGCATCCCGGGGAGGTGGTGCCCCAGGGCGCCGAAGGTCATCACGGTCGCGTACACGACCTCGTCGCCGCGGCTGTCGCGCCACATCCAGAGCAGCGGAAGGGCGAGCAAGGGCGTGAGCACGACCAGCGGGAGGTCGAAGGCCGCGCGGACGATCCAGGGCGAAGGTGCGGTGACGGGAGCGGTCACGGCGGAACCCTACCCGACTCGAAGGAGGGCTCGCAGGGCTCAGCCGCGGAGCGCGCTCTCGAGCGCCGTCGCCGCGTCGGTGCGGGCGTCGCGGTACTTCACGATGCAGGGCGCGGACAGGCCGATGCCACGGCTGACGGCGAAGGCACCGCGCGCGGGGCGCACACCGGGGACCACCACCGCGCCGGCGGGGATCTCGCGCGTCCATTCCCGCTCCTGCACCAAGTCGAAGACCACGGTCGACGCGGTGAGGATCACACCGCTCGCGAGCACCGCACGCTCGCGCACCACGACACCCTCGAAGAGGCCGCACAACGCGCCGACGAAGACCTCGTCCTCGACGATCACCGGACGCGCGTTGACCGGCTCGAGCACGCCGCCGACCTGTGCCCCTGCGGAGAGGTGCACGCGACGTCCGATCTGCGCGCAGCTCCCGACCAGCGCATGGCTGTCGACCATGGTCCCCTCGCCGACGAAGGCGCCGACGTTGACGAAGGCGGGCGGCATCACCACCACCCCGCGCGCGACGTGTGCACCACGACGAACGCTGCTGCCGCCGGGGACCATGCGCACGCCGTCGTCCGGCCCGAAGCGGCGCGGCGGGTAGCCGGCCTTGTCGAGCGCCGGCGCGCCGAAGCCCTCGATCGGCACCACCTTGGTGCGGCGGAAGCCGGCGAGGATCGCGGTCTTCACCCAGGCCTGCGCTTCCCAGGTGCCGTCGTCGCGACGCACCGCGGAGCGCACGCTGCCGTCCTCGAGTGCGACGAGCAGCTCCTGGTGAGCGGCATCGGCCCGCGGATCGGCATCGATCTCCGCGGCGGGTCGCGAGAAGAAGTCGCACAGCGCAGCGGCGTTCACGCGTGTACCTCCTCGCGCAACGCGGCGATCGCCTGTGCGATCCTGCGACGCGTCGCCGGCTCCGGCGTGGTGAGCGGCAGGCGCAGCGTGTCACCGGCGATGCCGAGCTCGACGAGCGCGGCCTTGAGCGGGATCGGATTGCTCTCGACGAACAGCGCGGTCATCAGGGGCCGCAGGCGTGCCGCGAGTTCGCGTGCGCGCGCGATCTCCCCGGAGCGCGCGGCGGCGACCAGCTCCGCGACCGCGCGCGGCGCCACGTTGCCGGCGACCGAGACCAGTCCCTGCGCACCACACGCGATGCTCGGCAGTGCCAGTCCGTCGTCACCCGCGAGCAGCAGCTTGCCGGATGGCAGTTCCGCCGCGATGCGGCCGATCTGCATCAGATCCCCCGACGACTCCTTCACCGCGACCACGCTCGGGATCGACCACAGCTCGGCCAGCACGTCGGGCGTGAGATTCTGCCCGGTGCGCGAGGGCACGTTGTAGGCGATGAGAGCGAGAGCCGGCGCGGCCTCGGCGATGGCGCGGTAGTGCGCGAGCAGACCCGCACGCGTCGGCTTGACGTAGGGAGGCGTCACCACGAGTGCACCGCGCGCACCGAGCGCCTCGGCCCGCGCGGCCCATGCGCAGGACTGTCGGGTCGACGCATGCCCGCATCCGACAACCACCGTCGCGCGCCGCGCCTCGTCGACACAGGCGGCGATGATGTCGTCGCGTTCGCGATCGTCGACGGTGTTCGCCTCACCGGTCGAGCCGAGCGCGACGAGAACGTCGGCGCCACCGCCCTCGACATGGCGACACAGGCGTCGGAAGGCGTCGAGGTCCACCTCGCCGCGTGGATCGAAGGGTGTCGCCAGTGCGACGGAGAGACCACGGAGATCGACGGTCATCGGCGCGCCTCCTCTGAGCGAAGGTCAGGATCTGGGAACAACGGATCGAGCACGGAGCGGGCGACGTCGTCGAACGCGAACACGCCCTTGCGTCGTGCGATCCAATCGGCGGCCGCCAGCGCGCCCTGCGCGAAGGGTTCGGCGCTGCGCGCCTCGTGGCGCAGTTCGATCACTTCGCCCGGCGCGTCGATGCCGACACGATGCTCGGAGTAGGTCGAGCCCGCGCGCACGCTCGCCACGCTGAGCACGTGCTCGGGCAGCGGTGCCTCGAGACTCGCGAATCCCCACGCGGTCTTGCGCGGACAGGCTGCGAGCAGCCGCTTCGCGAGCAGACGCGCGGTGCCCGACGGCGCATCCTTCTTGCGCGCGTGATGATGCTCGACCAGGTAGGGATCGCGCGCGGCGTCGAGCGCGGCGAATCGGCCGAGGACGTCGGTGATGCGCGCGAGCAACGCGACCGTCAGCGAGAAGTTCGGCGCGACGACCACACCGATGCGCTCGCCCACGCGTTGCGCAAGGTCGGGGATCGACCAACCCGTGCTGCCGATCACCAGGGAGGTGCGGGTCGCGAGCGCCCAACGCAGTCGCTCCTCCACCACGCTGCCGCTGCTCGCCTCGATCGCGACGTCGACCGGTCGATCCGGTGGTGATTGCCGCGCGACCTGCCACGCGATCCGTGCACCTCCGGCTGCGGCGATGGCACCACCCAGACGGCCGGTGCCGAACAACCCGATGCGCTGCGTGCTCATCGACCCCGTCCTCCCTCGAAGAAGCTGCGGTGCAGACGGCGGATCACCTCGCGCTCGTTCTCGCGCGGCACGATCAGGCTGAGATTGCTCTCGTTGGCACCGAAGGTCATCAGCTCGATCTCCACATCCGAGAGCGCCTCGAGCACGCGGGCTGCCACGCTGCGCGTGCGGCGCAGGCGTTCTCCGATCAGTGCGACCAGCGCGCGATCGCGCAGGACCTTCACGTGGGCGAAGGCCGCGAGTTCGCGAGCCAGCGCCTCGATCGGAGCGTCGCCGTCGACCGTCAGGCTCACGGCGACCTCGGCGGTCGCCACCACGTCGACGCTCACGCGCTGCCGCGCGAAGACCTCGAACAGCCGCGCGAGGAAGCCCGGCTGCGCCAGCATCCGCGACGACGTGATGGTCAGCACCGTGATCGGTGCGCGGCTCGCCACCGCCGTGACCGCACGTTGCTCGGCGATGCGCCCGGTGATCGTCGTGTAGCGCCCGGTCGGGTGGAGCGTGTGGCGCACCGTCACCGGCACGTCGGCCTCGACCGCGGGCTGGATGGTCGCCGGATGCAGCACCTTCGCGCCGAAGGCCGCGAGCTCCGCCGCCTCTCCGAACGACAGGAGCTCGACCGGCTGCGCGTCGGCGACCACGCGCGGATCCGCGGTGCGCACGCCTTCGACGTCGGTCCAGATCTGCACCTCCTGCGCCGCGATCGCGGCACCGAGCAGCGACGCGGAGTAGTCGGAACCGCCGCGACCGAGCGTGGTGGTGCGTCCGTCCTCGGTCGAACCGATGTAGCCCTCGGTCACGACCACCCGACCCGCGGCGAGGGGACCGCTCAGCTCGACGGCGCACAGGCGCGCCGTGGCCTGCTTGTCGGGACGGGCGGTGCCGAACACGTCGTCGGTGCGGAGCAGGCGTCGCGCGTCCACGCGTTCCACCGCGATGCCGAGATCGGTGAGGTGTGCCGCGAGCAGAGCGGTGGTGAGCCGCTCTCCGCAGGCCGCGATCGCGTCGACGTGCGAAGGCGAGGTCTGCGCGTTGGAGAGGGCCTTCGCCACCGCGGATTCGAGTTCCGCGAAGGTCGCCTCGAGCACCGGCATGCCCGGCGCGGAGTCGCCGAACAACGCATGGCCGATCCCTCGGTGTCGCTCGATCACCGCCCGGAGTCCCTCCCGCGCGCGGGCGAGATCACCGGCGCAGGCGGCACGAGCGATCTCGAGCAGACGATCCGTGGTGCCCGAGGTCGCCGACAGCACGACGACGCAGGGTGCGGGAATCGCGGCGCGGACACGCTCCGCGACCAGCCGGAGCCGGTCCGCATCGGCGACCGAAGTGCCGCCGAACTTCATCACCAGGGGGCGGACGCCGGCGGGCGTCGTGGGAGCATCCGAGCTGGGCGCGGATACGGGCTTGGTCGTCGGGTTCACGGCTCGGGTCGGCGGATTGCGGTCTTCGATCCCGACGAAGTCCTGCATGCGCCCGCCTGGCCGCGCCCGATGGCGCGCCCACGCGCGCTGCGGCGGAGCCGCAGCGCTTCCGAGGCGCACCGCGATGTCGAGTGGAGTCGAGCATCGCGACAGACGGCGGGTGTTGACCCGGACGTCCAAGGCTCGCGGCGGCGCACCGCGAACCCTTCGGCGGTCCTCCCCTTTCACGCGGTGTCGTCGGACTCGCCGTCCTCGGCCGCGCTACTGATGGGAACCGCTCCTCCGTCGGAGAGCCGGGACCGTAGCGAGATCGAAAGGCGACCGCAACGCTCGGTTCGAGGGATGGCGTCCGGCCGGGTCGTCGGTACGACTCTGCCTGGCCGCACCGGTCCCTCCGCACTCCACGATGCTCCGTCGCACCTTCTGCATCCTCCTCGTCCTGCACTCCGTCGCCATCGCCCAGGCGCAGGATGCGCAGGTGATCGTCGACCACCGCGACAACCGCGGCGCGTCGAAGTCCTTCGCCTTCGCGCGCGTGCCGTCGCCCGCCGCCGACGATGCGGCGACCGATGCGCGCTTCATCCCGGTCGACGGCAGCGGCGACGGCAACAGCATGGACCTGGCCGTGCTGCACGACGGCAAGCTGCCCGACGATCGCGATCAGCCCTCAGCGAACTTCTTCTTCGCCGCGGGCACCGACGGCGGACGCTTCGTCCTCGACCTGCACAAGGCGATCGACGTCGACTCCGTGAATTCGTACTCGTGGCACCCGAGCGACCGCGCGCCGCAGGTCTACGTGCTGTGGGGAAGCGACGGCACCGACCCGAAGTTCTCGCGGCGACCCAAGCGCGACGTCGATCCCACGTCCGCCGGCTGGGTGCGCATCGCGGCGGTCGACACGCGGCCGGCGTCGGGCAATCCGGGCGGACAGTACGGCGTCAGCGTCCGTCGCGAGGGCGCCACGCTCGGACAGTTCCGCTACCTGCTGTTCGACGTCTCGCGCACCGAGGACCGCGACGCCTTCGGCAACACCTTCTACAGCGAGATCGACGTGATCGACCACGCGGCGGCGAAGGCGCCCGCCGCGACACCCGGCGTGATCGAGGTCGCGATCGACGGTGGCCGCGCGCACGCGACGATCGACACCACCGGCTCCCCTGACCTCGCACAGTGGGCCATCGACACCCTCGTGCCGATGATCCAGACCTGGTATCCGAAGCTGGTCGAGGCGCTGCCCGGTGAAGGATTCACGGCACCGCAGTCGCTGCACATCACGATCAGCGACGAGACCGGCGGCATCGCCGCGACCGGCGGACGCAGCGGCGCGGAGATCGCCTGCAACGGCAGGTGGTTCCGGCAGCATCGCGACGACGAGGCCGTCGGCGCGGTGCTCCACGAGCTGGTGCACGTGGTGCAGCACTACGGTCGCGGTCGCCAGCGCGCACCGGGTTGGATCACGGAAGGCATCGCCGACTGGCTGCGCTGGTGCGTGTTCGAGCCCGAGTCGCACGGTGCCGACATCGACACACGCGACGCGCTGGAGAAGGCGCGACCGGACGCCGGCTACCGCGTGTCCGCCAACTTCCTCGACCACGTGGTGCACAAGCACGACAAGGACCTGATCGCCGCGCTCAACGCCGCGTGCCGCAGCGGCGACTACGACGAGTCGATCTGGAAGCGGCGCACCGGCTACACGCTCGCCGAACTCGCCGCTGCGTGGAAGGCGGAACTCACCGCGCAGATCGCGGAGATGGAGTCGGCCAACACCTTGACCGACGAGGAGTCCGCTGCAGGCTGGCGTCTGCTCTTCGACGGCAAGTCCTTCGCCGGCTGGCACAACTTCAAGTCGCGCCGCGTGCGCGACGGCTGGCAGGTCGAGAAGGGTGCGATGGTCTGCGCCGATCCGCACCGCGCCGGCGACCTCGTGACGGCCGACCAGTTCGCCTGGTTCGAACTCACGCTCGACTACGCGATCGAGCCGGGCGGCAACAGCGGGATCATGTTCCACGTCACCGACGAAGGCGGTGCGCCGTGGGCGACCGGTCCGGAGTTCCAGCTCGAGGACAACGCGAAGGCCGCCGATCCGCAACGCTGCGGCTGGCTCTACGCGCTCTACCAGCCGCCGGAGGATCCGAAGACCGGCAAGCCGCTCGACGCCACCAGGCCGGCCGGCGAGTGGAACCACGTCCGCCTGCTGATCGCGCCGGACAGGTGCGAGCACGAGATCAACGGCGTGACCTACTTCTCGTACCAGCTCGACAGCGAGGACTTCGCCGCGCGCATCGCACGCAGCAAGTTCGCGAGCATGCCCGGCTTCGCGAAATCGAAGTCCGGCCGCATCGCCCTGCAGGGCGACCACGGCCGGATCCGCTTCCGCAACATCAAGCTGCGCGTGATCGACGGCTGACGGTCAGATGCCGACGCGCGTGGTCATGCCCTGCGAGAGCGCGACCGGCAGCGAGTAGGGCAGGGCGAAGTCGATCTGGATCATCTGCCAGCTCAGCTCGCCACCGCACAGGGCCGTGTCGGTCGGAACGGTCAGGTTCCAGGTCGCCGCACCGGTTCCGTCGGTCGGCAGACCGACGTAGTCGAGGATGTAGAGGTGGAACAGCGATCCGGGCTGCGCGCCACTCAGCGAGAGATCGATCGGCGGAATGCGCAGACCCACGACGAACACCGCCACGTCCGACGGCAGCATGCCGTTCGCGGTGACACCCACCGAAGCGCCGAGGGTGAAGTTCGCCGTCGCGCCGATCTGCGGAGTGCCCGCGGTGTGGGCGGTGCCGGTGCCGAAGAAGTCGACCCGCGCGCTCGGGCAACGCACCAGGCGCAGGCCGCGATACGCGGTGTTCGCCGCTGCCGTCGACACCAGGGAGTAGGTAGAAGCAGCGCCGGTGTCGGTCACCTTCACGACACGGTTGGCGGAGGTCTCGGTGGTGGTCGCGTAGAGCGTCGCGACTCCGCCGACGACCTCGCCGGTCAGCCCTCGGCAGCCGACGGTGCCGGTGCCGCTCGCGCCCGCGGGTTGCAGCGTGTACTGCAAGGTCCAGGTTCCGCTGATGAGCAGCCACTTCTGGATGCCGCCGCCGGCGGTCGCACGATCGTCGGCGACGTAGAGCGTCGAGGCGTCGGCGAAGAAGTAGTCGTAGCTCGAAGGTCCGGACGCGGTGGGGAAGCCCGGGAGCAGCGTGGTCGTCTGACCGGAGGTCGTCGGCAGTCCGCTGCCGACCGCACTCACGCCCTGGAAGGCCCCCGACGCGCTCGAGCAGTAGAGCTGGCCGCCGAAGATGTTGGTGACGCGGAGATTGGTGACCGTCGAGCTGAGCTGGACGGAGGTCGAGCCGCCGAGTGCGGCGTAGCGGACGCCACCGGTGCCGCTGGCTCCGTTGCCGCACAACCAGATGTCCGAGCCGTCGTTCGAGGTCGCGGAGCGGACGTTGCTGGTGTTGTAGCCGTCCGTGACTGCGGTGCTGGTGTCGATCGAGCCGTCCAAGGCGACGCGTGCAGCGACGCGCGCCACCGTTGCGGATGCGGTGCCGGCGACGGCCGGCGTGCTCGGGTCGGCGTCGTACCCGGCGGAGACGAGAAAGCGACCGTCGAAGGACTGCGTCAGGAAGCCCTCGGACGTCGCGCTGCCGGAGTTGGTGCAGCGTCGATTCGCACCGGACACCGCGGTGGGCAGCGCGAGGGTGCTCACCGGAACACCGGCCGTGCTCATCTGCTCGTAGAAGGTCGGAGATGCCGCGCTGCCGAGTGCGGCGGCGCCGTCACCGACGCGCAGCACGACGAGGTTGCCGGGCGTGATCTGCGCCGGCAGCAGCGAGCAGCCGACGAGGAGCGCGAGTGCGCCAAATGGAAGACGGGTGGTCGGAATGGAGAGGTGGTTCATCGTGGGTGTTCGATCGCTGAATGGGTCAGTCGTCCGCAAGGGCTCGACAGACGAGCGACGGACTCTAGGCATCGGTTTCGGGCGCCCGATGTCCCTCCGCGCAAATCCCCGGCAAGGAGTTGTCCCGCCGACGTCGTGCGATGCGCCGCACCGCGCATCGACGCATCTTTCGCTGCCGCGACGAATCAGCGCGGCTCGGCCGCCACGCGCAGGTCGCCGTCGGGATCGGCGATGCGCAGCATGACGCCGTATCCGCCGTAGTCGTTCTTCACCTTGACGAGCACAGGGTTCCAGCCGGCCTTCAGCGGGACGTCGAAGGAGTCCTCGTCCGCGCTGAGGTGGCGGTGCAGTTCGTGCGACCAGCGCAGCTCGCCGTTCACCCACACGCGGGCGCCGTCGTCGGAGCCGAGCAGGAAGCGTGCGGTGCGCGCGCCCTGCGAATGCACGAAGACCATCAGGTAGGCGAGCATCGGCGCCTGTGGCGAGACGGCACCGTTCAGGTCGAGCGAATCGCCGCTCTCGACGCGCTTCCAGCCTGCCACCGCGGGGTCGAAGCCGTCGGCGAGGAACAGAGCCTCGCATTCCATCTCGTCCTCGACGGTGCCGTCCTTGCGCGCGGGCACCGGCGGACCGACGCGCCAGACGTGCACGAAGGGCGAAGCCGGGGAGATGCGCAACGCATCGAGTCCGACGCGGCCCGCGTGCTCTTCCGCGACGCTGAAGGACAGGTGGTGTCGTCCGGCCGAGAGCGCGCCCACGTCGACCTCGAGCTGGTGGAGCGGCGTGCGGATCGCCTGCGCGGAGAGCGCGACCGGATGACCGTCGATCGCCATCGCCGGGAGCGAGCCGTCGCTCAGCACGCGCAAGGCGAGGCGATAGCGGTCGGCGAAGGGCACCTCGAAGGACGCGCCCGCCGCGGCAGCGCTGTCGGTGAACACCGCGACGCGCGGGTCGACCGCAGCGGAGTCGCGCTCGACGTAGCTCACGGGGAAGGATTGGAACAGCGGTCGATCGAGTCCGCGGTGCGTGTTGGTCGCATCCTCCCACCCCTGCCAGGTGACGGCCGCATCCTCCTCCCAGTGCAGTGCCGCGGCACCGACGAAGCCACGCGGGCGCGTCACCCAGAGCCGTGGTGCATGCGAGTCCTCGGGCCCCATCGGACGCACCGCGCGCAGCGGTCCGTACCACAACGCGACGCTGCTGTAGTACGCATCGCGCACCTGGTTCGACGAACCGTGTTCGATGCGCGCCACGAGACCCGTCGCGAAGGGAACCGCGTCGGGGACGAAGATGCGCCAGGGCGTGGTGCGGTTGGTGGTCCACTCCGCCTTCACTCCCAATCCGTGGAGCGGCAGGGCAAAGGTGCCCTGATCCCAGTACCACCCGCCGTTGTAGAAGTCCTCGGTGCCGGTGCCGAGGATCGACGGTGCACTCTCGCCGTCGACGAAGAACTGCTCGTTGCCCTCGAGGTACCACAGATCGCCGACACCTTGCAGCGCCTGCAGGATGCCGACGAACTTGCCGGGTCCATCGATCTTCGCGAACTCGTAGAGCTCGTCCCCCACGCGATCGACCGCACGGAACTCCGCGTGCAACGCGCCCGCATCCGCCGCAGGACGACCGGGGCGCCAGCGCAGCTTCACGTGCACCGTGCGCTTCTCGGCGCCGCGGTTGCGCAGCGCGATGCGCGCCGACTTCGCGAAGGGCATCGGCAGGTTGCAGTAGCCGCCGCTCTCGTCCCAGCCGAGCGCCAGACCGTGGTAGGGAGTGGCGCCGAAGGCGACGCCGAAGAGATCGCCGAGCGGCACCTCGATCGAGGTCTTGTCACCGTCCCATGCCGCGACGAGTTGGATCTCGCGCATCGCGCCCTGGTCGAGCCCGTCGACGGCCACGTGCAGCTCGAGCACGGTTCCGGGTTCGTCCACTGCGAGGATCGGACGCAGCATGCCGGGCGGCAGCGGTCCGTCGAGCTGCGCGTCGCGGTCGGCGTAGGCCCGCGCGATCGGCGAGGGTCCCGGTGCACGCCACAGACGCAGCACCTCGTCGAGCGCCGCCTTCTCCGACGCCGGCAGCTCCGTGGTGAAGCTGCGCACCGCGGTCTCCTTCGGATAGCTGAGGTATTGCACCTGGTAGTAGAGCGCCCGCGGATCGGCGAGACCCGCCACCTCGACACGACACGACTTCGCGTACGGGATCGGGAAGTACGAGATCCAGCCGCCGCTGCGATGCACGGCGATCGGCTCGACGAAGGGCGGCAGCTTGCCGGTGAACAGATCCTCGAAGGGACCGTCGATGCGCGGGGTGTCCTCGCCGTCGATGAACACCCGCAGTCGCCCCGCCGCATTCGCCGACCACAGCCGCGCGATCACGCCGGGGCCGTCCATCTCGGCGAGGACGCAGCGATCGCCTTCGACACGCAGGAAGTGACCGTGGTCCTCACCCCGACCGCTCGGATCGGTCGACGCGAACTGGCGGCAGGTCACGCCGGGCGAGAGGCGCGGGAGCCCTTCGAGATCGATCAGCGTGCCGATGCTCCCCGGCGGAACGGCGCTCTGGGCGAACGCCGACGCGCCAAGGATCAGGGAGCAGAGGGACCGACGGCCGAGGCGGAGCATGTCTCGAATCGTCGCGCGGAACGGGTCGCGGCGCGAGTTTGCAACCTCGCCGGACGCTCAGTCCTCCAGGTGCACGAGTTGCAGGGAGTCGACGCGGAAGCCACCGATGCCGCCCTGCGCGCGCACGCGCAGGGCGAGTTCGACGTCGCGCTGCGGTTCGGCCACGGTGAACTCGCACGAGATCTCCTGCCAGCGCTGATCGCCGCCGATCCGCACGCTGCGCGCGTCGTCGACGGCGAGATATGCGCCTTCGTGCTCGGGGTCCTCGACCTTCAGACGCTGTGTGCGCACCTGCGCGACGAGTCGATAGCGACCCTCCGCGAGGAGCACGGTGGTCCGCCAAGCGCCCTGCTGCTGGCCGTCACGAACACAGGCGATCGCGTACGCGGACGCACCGTCGATCGAGCGCTTCTTCAGCTCGACTCCGTCGGTCTCCCCCGCCGGATGCCAGCCCTTGATCGCCACGGGACGGCTGCCGCGGAACTCGATCGGCCTGGGATCGGGTGCCGTGCTCTGCGCGACGAGGCTGCGCTGCCGCGCGCGGATGCGGGTCAACAGCTCCTGCACCGCGCCTTCGTGTTCGCGTGCGCCATCCTCGTCGAGCTTGCGCATCGCGGGAACCAGACGCCGTTCGAGCGACTGCACGCGTGCCTTGAGCCGCTCGGATTCGAACAGCGGCAGCAGGGCCTTGATGCGGGCCCGGTACTGCTTGCGCCAGACGGGATCGGCCAGCACCGCTCCGGCGACGATCGACGGCGGATGGGAGAGGATCGAGGCGTCGGCATCGCCGAACAACTGGTCCATGCCGTGCGGCAGGAAGACGGCGCGGCCGTCCGTGCTGCGGAAGCACAGGCGGTAGTTGTTCCGATTCAGCGAGTAGCCGTCCCAGTGGCCGAGCATGGCCTCGAGCGCGACGAAGTCGATCAGCGCATCGACGTCGAGCGCCGTGGCGAGACTCTCGCGCCGTTCCGCCGCGTCACGCGTGCGGCACGCGTCGAGCAGTCTGCGGAGATCGGAGCGGTCCTCGGGGCCCTTGCCGCCGTCCTTCTCCAGATCGGCATCGATGTCCTGACAGAAACCGCCGTCGTAGAGATTGCCGCCGGCCGTGCCGAAGCAGCGCGATTCCATCACCGAGTCGAAGGACTCGCGCAACACGTAGAAGCCGAGGTTGCGACCGTCGAGCGTGACGTGCGCATGCGCGACGCGCGGCGCCGGATACCCGGCATCGGTGAACACCTGCGCGCCGAGCCATTCGTGCAGCAACGAGGCATCCTGTGCGCCGTTGTTGAGGTGGAACTTCTTCAGCCCGTGGAACTCCGGCGCGTCGCCGAAGCGATCGAGGTCGAGCGTGAAGCCCGGCCTGTCGTCCAGCGACTGGAAGCTGCCGGCGGAGCCCTTGAGCTTGATGCCGACCGAAGTCCAGCTCGGCTGGCCGGCGACCGTCACGCGAGCCTGCACGTAGGTGCGCGGCGCGGCGCGCAGTCCGGCGGCGGAGTCCGAGCTCAGTTCCATCGCAATGGAGAGCAGGCTCCCGGAGAACAACGCGGTCGCCGGGTCCTTGGTCGGTCCCGGCTGCTGAGCGCTCGGTCCGACCGCCAGCAGGGACATGGCGAGCACTGCGATCGGTATCCATCGGAGGCCGCGGGGCGTCGCGGGGATGGACAGCACGCGCGGCGCAGTCGCCCGTCGACGGCGCGATCCGGTTCCGCAGTCCCCACCGTCGCACGGGTCACCAGCGGACACCGCGCCGGGTTCGCCGGCACTGTTCATCGGGCGCGTCGAGAGCCCGACGGGCGTGCACCGCCCTCGTTCAGCGCCGCAGCCGCGCGCAGCAGCGCCTTCAGCGCCTTCTCGTCGATGGGGTCGCCTTCGTGGAAGTCGATCGCACGGCGCGTGTTGCCATCGAGACTCGCATTGAAGAGATGCGAAGGGTCGTCGAGCGACGCACCCTTCGCGAAGGTCATCTTCACCGTGGTCTTGTAGGTCTCGCCGGTGCAGAGGATGCCGTCGTGCGACCACACCGGAACGCCGCGCCACTTCCATTCCTCGACCACGTCCGGCACCGCCTGCCGGACCAGCGCGCGGATGCGGGCGAGCAGGTCACCGCGCCAGTCGTCGAGTTCGGCGATCCGCGCATCGATCAGGTGCGACGGCGACTCCGATCCCGCGCTCGCGCCCGCCTTCACGACTGGCTTCGAGGACCGGGTCTTGGATGCCTTCTCGTGCTTCGACTCTGCCATGGACGGTCGGGATCCTAGCGGGCCGCGGGACAGCCGCCGTCAGGAATTCCCCCACCCGGGCAGCGCCGCCGCCTGCCGGATCCAATCCTCCATCTGCGCCTCGTCGAGATCGTCCTCGTGCACGTCGATCCAGCGCGCGTCCTTGCCGGTGCCACCCGGAGGCACCGGACGCAGCGCGGCACCCATGAAGAAGCTGACCTTCACGAAGCGCGCGTAGACGTGGAAGGCCATGAACCAGCCGCGACCTTCGATGCCGTAGAAGGGCGAGTTCCAGCGCACCGCCTTGCGGACCTCCGGCACGATGCGGGTGACCAGCGCGTCGAGGCGGCGTCCGATGTCGCGCTTCCAATCCGGCATCGCCGCGATGTAGGCCTGCACCGGGGCGTCGCCGTCAGCCTTGGCGATCTGCGGATTGCCGCCCGAGAGCAGCTTCGGGAGCTTCGCGGTCCGCCGAGTCGCGGGCCCGACGGCCTTCTTGATCGCGCGTTTCGGTGTCTTTCCAGGCATGGGTCCCTCACATGGATGCCCGCTCCGGGATCCGGCGTTCCATCCGGACCTCGACGCGCGCGTCGGACTCGCGTCGGGTCTCTTGCCCCGTCTCGACGAAGCCGCAACGTGTGTAGAAGCGCCGGGCACGCGGATTGTCGGCGAAGACGTCGAGTCGAACGAAGCGGGCTGCCAGGGTGCGACCCCACTCGATCACCGCGGACACCAGGAGATCCGCGGCGGAAGAGCCGCGCAGTGACGGCTCGAGCCACATCGCCATCAGGTGGATCACGTCGCTCTCCTCCGCGTCACGCACACCTGCCACGATGCCGAGGGGCCTGCCTTCCGATTCGAGGATGAAGGTCGCTCCCGGAGACATCCACTTCCTCCAATCGGCATCGGTCCGGCGCAGTTCGCGCTCGTAGTCCGAGCCGAACGCCGCAGGAGATTCGAGCATCGCCTGCAGGCGGAGATCGCGCAGGATCGGCTCATCGCCGATCGCGGCCCGACGGACATGGGGATCGCTTCCTGACATCGGTGAACGATGACTCCGGTCGTCGTCCGGAGCGGCACGACGCGGAGCGCGTGACGCGCGAAGGCTACCCGGGGCCGCGGTCGCATCCGACCGCTTGCGTGTCGTGGTGATTCTGCGGTCCAACCGAGCACCCGCCTGCGAGAATCCCGCGCTCCGAGGTCACGAGTTGAACACGCGCATCACCTTCGCCGCCGTCGCCGTCGCGATCCCCTCGTTGCTCTGCGCCCAGGACCAACCGGGCGCGACGCTTCCACCGCTGCAGAAGCCCGGAACCGACTACCGCACCCCGCGCGCCGGCGAGGGCTTCACCGCCGACCTGTTCGGGAGCCCCTACGAGGTGCAACCCCGCGATCGACACTCGGTCTCCGCGCTCGATGTCGGCTTCCAGGTCACTCCGGACGTGAGCGACAGCAGCTTCCAGCCGTACGCGTCGTGGTACCTCTTCGATCGTGCGCCCAACGGGTCGGAGTACACGCGCGCCTTGCTGGGCGGCATCTACGACGACGTGCAGTGGGCGCGGAAGCTCGACGCGCACGACGACATGGAGATGGTGCTGGGCTTCACCAACTACACGCCGCCCTACGAGATCGGCGAGTGGATCGACGGCGACGTGATCGATGGCGAGAAGCTGAAGTGGGGCTACGTGCGCGGGAGGATCGGTTTCGGCGCCCGCACCGACATCGGTCCCGGCCACCCCGACAACATGAGCGCGACCGACGTCTTCCTCGAGCCGGGCTATCTCTACTTCGGCCGAGGTGACAGCACCGATCCCTCCTTCGAACTCCCCGACAGCACCTTCGAGATGCGGGTGCGCCTCCAGACGCGGCACGACGCCCTCGAGCGCAACCTCGTCGAACGCGCGCACAGCGGCTACGCCTGGGGAGGCGATGTGATCTGGGGGACGCGGTCCGGATGGTCGACCTTCGGTGCTCCGACCGGCACCGGCACCACGCGCGGCGGCGACAGCCGCGACTACGTGATCGCGAGCGCCTACTTCGTCGACGCGATGCCGCTGCCCTTCACGGACAGCGAGCGCCATCGCCTGGTGTTCACCGCGCATGCCGCGGTCTCCGACGGCACCGACCGCTTCTCCGCACCGCGCATCGGCGGTGGCCCCGACACACGCGGCGAGGAGTTCGAGTCGATCGCGCACCCGGTGCTGCCCGGCGCCGGCATCGAGGAGTTCTATCCCGAGCACTACGCGATCGGTTCGCTGACCTATCGCTACGAGGCGACCTTCTTCGCCTACTTCGAAGCCGGCGCGACCGTCGCGTGGCTCGATCGCGATCGCCGTCGCGGCGGCGGCATCGCCCGCGACGACGACACGCTCACCTCGCTGCACGCGATGGTCACCTCGGGCTTCCTCGGCCAGACGCGCCTGCAGTTCGGCTACGCCTACGACTTCGACCTCGTGCGCGACGGCGAGGACGGCGGCTCGTCCTTCGGCTTCCGCATCACGAAGACCTTCTGAGCCTGCTCAGCGCGGCCTCCTGCCGCAACCGAAGGGGTGCGGCTCGCTTCGCTCACCGCACCCCGAGGCACTCGGCCGCGCTGTCGGTCCTGCTGGCATCGACTGCTCCCGAGAATCCGCGCGTGCCGCGCGAATCCACCGGAGTAGGAGATCAGCGCACGATCACGCCCGCGGCGCAGCCGGTCAGCGACGCGCTGACGGCGTTGGTCGTGTCGACCCTGCGCCCGTCGCACGGCATCTCGATCCAGCACGCCGCGGTCTGGTCGGTGGGCAGCGCTTCCGTGATCGTGCTCAGGATGCCCTGGCGGTCGATGCGGTAGCCGGGCGTGGTGCTGGCGTTCGCCACACCACCGGTGGCCTCGCTGACGATCAGCGTGCCGTCCTCACGGAAGGTGAAACCCAAGGGTGTGCGGCCAGCGAAGGCCTGCGGGATCACGACGTCGATGCGCCGGGTCGCCCGTTCGGTCACCACGAGCAGGGCACCGGTCGGATCGAAGCCGACCTGCGCCAGCCCCTGGGCCGATCGGCGGCGCGCGGCTCCACACCCTCCGTTCCCATCGCGGCCAGGGCCGCAACCCAAGGCTTGCCGCGTCGTCGCTGCGCGCCGACCGGAGGGCCCAGGCCGCCCTGTTGGATGGGGTCGCTCCGACCTTCGAGTCGTCGGTTCGCGCGACGATTCTCCGGCCTACGGACCCATGGCGGAGATCCTCCTCGAATCTGTCCGCGCCCGCGCCGCGGCAGAGGATTCCCGGTAACGCAGCGCGGCCTTCGCGAGAATGGGCGGAATGGATCGTGCCGCCGGCTCACTCGAGGAACGCTTCGCCCGCTTCCAGCGGTCGGGCGATCCCGAGGCGCTGGCCTCGGTGTTCCGCGACACGGCGGCGGACCTGCTGAAGCTCGCGGTGCAGCTCACCGACGATCCGGCCCAGGCCGAGGACGCGCTGCAGTCGACCTTCGTGACCGCGATGGAGAAGGCGGCGACCTTCGAGCGTGGCCGTCCCCTCCTGCCCTGGCTGTGCGGCGTCCTGCAGTTGCACTGCAAGAGCCTGCGCGCCCGCGCACGCCGCGCGGCCGATCCGCCCCGGCTGCCGATCCCCGAGCCCAAGGACCCGCTGGAGACCGCCATGGCCGGCGAGATCGACCGCGGCCTGCGCGAGGCGATCGATGCGCTGCCCGCGCCGTACCGCACCGCGGTGGTGCTGCGCGTGCTGCACGGCATGGAGCCGGCGGCGATCGCGCATGCGCTCGGCGAAGCGCCAGGCACGCTGCGTGTGCGCCTGCACCGCGGCCTGTCGATGGTGCGCGCGCGACTTCCACGCGACATCGCCGCGCCGGCACTCGCCCTGCCTATCCTCGGCATCACGCCCGAACGCGGCGTCGATGCCATCGGACGCGAGGTGTTCCGCCACGCGCGCCGTCTCCTCCCCACCGCCAAGACCGCGGCGACCGTGACCGTCGCCGCACTCGCCATGAAGAAGACCGCCTTCGCCGTCCTCGCCGTCGGACTCCTCGTGTTCGCCGGTGTCGCGCTCTCGGATCTGGGCTCCGGAGATCCGCGACCGGCAACCCAGGTGGGCGCGGCTCCGATCGAACAGCGAACACAGGTCGTGGGCGAGGAGCGCGCAGCCGATGCCGTGATGACGACTGCCGCCGATCAGCAGGTCACGCGCTCCGTGGTCGAGACCCCGGCGACGGCGCCGGAGCACCGCGGGATCCGCGTGACCGCACGTCGACCGGCGAATGGTGGGCCGGCGGCCGGCGTGGGCATCACGGTCCTCCCCCACGACGGCAGCCATCCCGATCTGCACACCCTGCGCCGATCCACGGATGCCGATGGTGTGGCGCTGTTCGACGACCTGCCGCGCGGACGCTACGGCGTCTACGTCGACCGCTCCGCGCACGAATGGAAGCCCGAGGCGCCGGTCGATCCGAACGCACAGCCGACCGGTGCCGTGATCAGCCTCGGCGATGGCAACACGTTTCGGGTGAGCGGCGTCCAGCTCGGCGGCATCAACTTCGCCCAGGTCGACCCCGCACCTTCGCAGGCTTCGCAGACCCTCTCCCTCGACATCAGCACGGTCCTCACCCGTCAGTTGGTGTTCCAATCCTCGGGAGGGGATCTGGCACAGCTCCTCCGCAGCTCCGGCGAAGCATCCCTCGCGGAGCCGCAGGCGCCCCGCGACTTCAAGCTCAGCTCGCGACTCCCCGATCGCAGTCCGCTGGTCGTGGTCGAGGTCGGGGACGGCTACGCGCTCGCCCAGGTCGAGGTCGCCGGCGGCATCGCGGTGAAGGGTCGCGTCGTCGACGAGCAGGAGCAGCCGATCGCGAGCGCGGAGGTCTGGGTCGTGCGCGACCAGGGTCGCACCGCCTTCGCGGTCGCAACCTCGAAGGAAGACGGGAGCTTCGCGCTCGACGACGTCGATCCCGGCACGACGCTGTTCGCGCGCAAGCCGGACTTCGTCGCGTCGGGAGCGGTGCAGGCCGCGGAGAACCAGGACGCGGTGCTGAAGCTCGGTCCGCGCGCGGCGTCGATCCGCGGACGCGTGACCGACTCCGCGGGTCGTGCCGTCGCCGAGGCGAGGGTTCGTCTCGGGGACCCGGAGCAGGACGAGGCGCGCCGTGTGCAGGTGCCGACCGATCACGATGGTCGCTTCAGCTCGCCGGCGCCGTCACGTGGTCGCGTACCGGTGCTGGTGCTCGCCGCGGGCTTCCAGCCCTGGCTCGGCGACGTGGAGGTCGGAGCGACCGACGCGGCGCCGCTCGACATCGTGCTGCAACCCGGCGGCGTGATCCGCGGCGTCGTGAAGGACCCGAACGGCAAGCCGAGCGAAGGTGTGCTCGTCACCGCGAAGGCGCCCGGTCAACCGGACACCGACGTGCGCAGCGGACCCGCCGGCACCTATCGACTCGAGTGCGTGGCCCCCGGAACCGTCACCCTCTCGGTCGAAGCCGAGGGCGACCACCGCGGCGCGGAACTCCAGACCACAGCGATCGCCGGTCGCGAGGTCGAGGCCGACATCGATCTGCGCGGCTACGGCCATCTGAAGGGACGGCTCACCGACGCGAGCGGCTCACCGTTGCGACGCGCGACCGTGTACGCCCTCCCCGCGGACCCGCAGGGCAAGCCCGCACACGATCGCACCAAGGGCGACGGCAGCTTCGAGATCCGCACCATCCCCGGTGCGCGCTACACGATCGAAGTGGTGCCCGAGCGCAGCGGCCAGCAGAGCTTCCAGCTCTCGTCGAGCGGCAACGGCACGATCGCGTTCATGCTCGTCGCCGACGGCGACGACGAGCGCCCCGCGCCCGGATTGCGCCGCATCCCCTGCACCTGGCTCGGTGAGATCGGCGCCGACTACGACGGCCTCGCCATCCAGCTCCCGCTCGACCTCGTGCCCTCGGCGCGCATCAAGGGCCGCGCACTGAATCCCGACGCGACGCCGCTCCCGGGCTCGCTGCGCATCCACATCGACGGCGGTTCGCGCGACGTCGGTCTCGACGACAACGGCGCCTTCGACGTCGGCCCCCTGGTTCCCGGCACCTTCCGCTTCGAGATCGTCCCCACAGGCGAGGAGTTCGCACCCTTCGACCTGCCGATCACCCATCTCGCGCCGAAGCAGAACGTCGATCTCGGCGCGGTCTACGCCAAGCCGAAGTGACGAGCGCTCAGGTCCGCCGCATCGGCGGACGCTGCCAGTAGGTCAGCGCGCGCCAGCACCATTCGAGCGGGCCGAAGCGGTACGCCCTCAGCCAGAGCAGGCTGAAGGCGATCTGCACGAGGCTCGCTCCTGCGAACACCAGCATGCACTCGACGCGCGACAGGGTTCCGTACCAGCCGAGACCCCAGCCGAAGAAGAAGGTCGTGCAGAGCAACGTCTGCAGGATGTAGTTGCTGAAGGCCATGCGCCCCACCGCGCCGATCGCGCCCAGGACCGGGCGCGCGACACCGCCGCGCAACATCAACACGACGAGCGCGGCCCAGCCGAGCCCGACGATCAGCCGGGTGAAGGGATAGCTCAGATCGTGCGCGAGTCGCACTCCGAGCGCGTTGTAGGAGAAACCCTCTGCGTGCCAGGCGCGCGCGAGCAGGAAGGACAGCAGCGCCGCGGGAACCGACGCCGCGAGCATCGCGAGGTAGACGCCGCGTCGGCATCGTCCGGCGAAGTAGCCCGCCTTCATCAGGCCCATGCCGAGCAGCACCATGCCGAGCACGTCGAACACGAAGTACCGGTAGAGGAAGTCCGACTGGAACTGGTGGTTGTGTTCCCAGCGGAAGCGCGCGATGTCGAGCCAGGAGCCACGGACGGCATCGATCTCCACCTTCACCTCGTCGGGCTTCGGCGGCACCAGGGACGCGCGCCGCTCCCAACGCTTGCGTGCCTCCGCCAGATCCGCCGGCACGCTCTCGCCGCGTGCTTCGATCGCCACCGCCTGCGCGGCGCGGTCGCGCAGTTCCGCCTGCGCCTGATGTTGCACGAGGGCGATCGGCACGAAGCATGCGAGCACCAGGATGCCGAGCACGATCAGCAGCCGCGGCTTCATCACGCGGAAGGCGACCGCGAGCACACCGATCACCCCGTAGATGTAGAGGATGTCGCCGGTCCACTGCAGCGCGAAGCGATGCACGATCCCGAAGGGGATCAACCACAGGCATCGCCTCAGCAGCAGGTCCGCCGCGCTGCCCTCGCGCCGCGCGACACGCTCTCCGAACAGCACGATGCCGGCGCCGAACAGCATCGAGAACAGCGCGCGCATGCGGCCGTCGAAGAGCGCGGCCTGGACGTAGTAGGTCCAGAGGTCGGCTCCCTCACTCCCGCCGGCGTAGGCGGGGTTGTCGTAGCCCCGCATCGGCATCCCGAACTCGATGACGTTCATCACCAGGATGCCGAGCACGGCGACGCCGCGGATCACGTCCAAGGTGACGACGCGGTCGGTCTCGGGGACGGGCGAGGCGGCGATCGCCGGGGGCAGGTCCGACATGCGCGTTGCCTACGCACACCGGGGCGCAGGTGTTGGCGGCAAGGTGCAGACCGGGTAACCCCCGGCTTCCGCGTCGCTCACGAACCGAGCGTCATGTCGAGTCGCCAGGTGAACATGACCGGATTCGGCGGCATCGGGCCCGGGTTGAGGAACAGGCCCTGCACGTAGGCGGGCAGTCCGCACAGCGCGGCGTCGAAGGGGATCGGCAGCGCATGCACTGCACCGACGACCGGGCCGGCCCACGGGATCGGCGGACCGACCACGATCACCGGTGCCGCGAGCATCAGCTCACCCGGCGTCCACGGCGTGCAACCCATGAAGGGGATCACCGCGGAGCCCGTCCAGAAGTTGAGGAGCGCGACGGTCGGGATCATCGGCGGGATGCCGCAGGCGTTGGCCGGATCGTCGAGCTGCACCGCGAAGGCGGCGTTGCCGAGCCTCGGCAGGTTGCCCGGCGGGAAGGCCGCGATGCTGCGCGGGATGTTGAGCGCGAAGGCGTCGGGCACGACCAGGGCGGCGGACGGAATCGGGCAGCAGCCCGCCGCGGTCATCTCCCAGATCTCCTCCGCACCGGTCACGTAGTCGTGCACGGTGAAGTAGAGGCTGTTGCCCTTGCCCTGACTCGAGGGACCGACCTCGAGGTCGTGGATACCCTGATTGAGCGCCGGTCCGCCCACGGTGAGGACGAGCGTCGCGGTGGCCAGGGTCTCGTCGACGCGGAAGATGCCGGTCCCACCGGTGCCGCCCGAGAAGGTGACGTAGATCGCCCCGGTCGCGTCGCACACCGCAGCGCGCGAGCCGTTGATGAAGGGCAGGTTCGCCGCTGCGAACATCGCCTGGAGATTGAGCGCACTCGGGAACGCGGCGAAGGGCGGGAAGGGCAGGTACTTGGTGATCGGCACGTTGAAGTCGCCGACGAAGATCCAGTCGCCGTCGGGCTGGATCACCACGTCGTCGCCACCGCCCGGCATCAAGGCAGCCGGAACGTGCGTGACGTTGCCGAGCCCCGCGAAGGTGCACTGGTGCAGTCCCAGTGCCGCCACGTCGCTGGTGAACAGGATGTCACCGGGCGGAACGATGCTGCCGCCGGCGCCGACCGAGAAGTCCATGCCGAAGGTGCTCGCGGCGAAGACCGGGGCCGTGGTGAGCGACCAGGTCCCCGTCATGCCGGTGAGGGGATTGATCCAGGCGAGACGTCCCGCGCCGAAGTTCTGGTCCTGCGTGACCAGCACGCCCCGCCAGGGATCGAGCTGCATGTCGGCACCGCGCTCGCAGATGCCGAACCCGGTGTTCACCACGATCGGCGTGACCAGGCCGCCCAGCGCGGGACTCAGCCGGAAGATGTGCGTGGTGTTCGAGATCGGGGATCCGAAGGGCACGATGAGCTGGAAGTAGATGTCCCGGCTCTGCGGATCGACGCAGATGCTCTCGATGTCCCCGATCGGCTGCACCATCTCCACCACGTTCTGGCTCGGATGGAGAGGCGCCATCGAATTCATCAACGGCGTCAGCGTGTGACCGGGTTCGACGAGCACGACCTGGGCCGATGCGAAGGCCGAGGACAAGGCCAGGGCGATCACGAGACGAGGCGACATGGAAAGCTCCTCGCCCGCCCATCGCGACCGGCCTCCGGCGCGCCGTCACGTCGACGGCGACTCAGCGACCTGCACGGGACTGCGCGATCGCGGCAGCGGAACGCGCGTACAACGCCCGACCGCTTCGCCCCATTTCCGCGGGCAACGTCCTGCAGGTGTGCGGGGTGCTCAGCCGCTCGCGGCGATCTCTCGCAGGTAGACCACCTTGGCGTCGCCCGGCGCGTAGAAGTCGCGCAGCTCCGCCTCCTTCGCGTAGCCGCAACGCTCGTAGAAGCTGCGCGTCGGCAGATACAGCGCCTTGCCGCCGGTCTCGACCCACACCAGTCCACCGCCGGCGCGCGCGATGAGGGCCTCGGTCTCGCGCAGCACCTCGCGTCCGATGCCGCGGCCCTGCGCACGCGGTTGCACCGCGATCCAGAACAGGTCCCAGCTCCGTTGCGTGCCGTCGACGGGTCCGTAGCAGGAGTAGGCGAGCAGGTCGCCGTGCTGCGCGTCATCGACGAAGACGAAGCGGTAGCCGCTCTGCGGACCCTTGTGCAGGTACTCGTCGACGAGTTCGGCGGCGATGCGCACCTCGTCGGGATTGAAGAAGCCGGTCGCGGCGACCAGCGCCTCGACCCGTCCCACGTCGTCGACGATCGGTTCGGTGCGGAAGCTCGTCATGGGGCCTGCTTGTTCTCCGGTTGGGCCGCCGGGCCCGCCAATCCCTCGAAGAAGGCCCGCGCGTTCTGCCCGAGCGTGGCGGTGCGATAGCCACCTTCCTGGACGACCAGGGTCGGCAATCCCAGCGCGGCGATCATGCGTCCGTTCTGCGTGAAGTCCGCCGGCCTGAGCGACCAGCTCCCGGTCGGATCCTTCGCGGCGGTGTCGAGGCCGAGAGCGACGATCAGGAAGCGCGGCTTGAACGCGACGACCGCGCGCAGCGCACGCTGCAGCTCCTTGCGGTAGCGCTCACCGTCGACCTTCTCGGGCAGGGGCAGATTCAGGTTGTAGCTCAGACCACGCCCCGCACCGCGCTCCTCGGCGAAGCCCGAGAAGAAGGGATAGGCGAAGCGCGGATGACCGTGGATCGACACGGTGAAGACGTCGTCGCGCTCCCAGAAGACGTCCTGCTGGCCGTTGCCGTGGTGGTAGTCGACGTCGAGGATCGCGACGCGTCCGCGCGTGGCGAGATACTCGGCGGCGATCGCGTTGTTGTTGAGGTAGCAGAAGCCACCGAACACGCGGCGCTCGGCGTGGTGGCCGGGCGGACGCACCAGCGCGTAGGCGAAGCGCGCACCACGGACGACATGCTCCGCGGCGGTCAGGGTGCAATCGACCGCGCGGCGCGCGGCGCGCCATGCGTTGCCGTCGAGCGGCGTGAAGGTGTCGATGCACCAGTAGCCCGCGGCGTAGGCGAGGTCCTTCGGCGGACGTGTCGCATTGCGCACCGGGAACACGTAGGGATAGACCGCCTTGTTGCCGGCGAACTTCTCGCAGGTGCGGTGCAGGTAGCGGACCAGTCCGGCGGCGTGCACCGCGAGCACGTGGGCATCGGGGAAGTTCCGCGGAGCAACCTCGCGGAAAAGTCCGGACGCGCGCAGTCCTCGCAGGATCGCATCGACGCGCACCGGCGCCTCCACGTAACCGCGCTCACGCACGTGGTGGATGATGTGCTCGGCGTTGACGACCAGCACGATCTCGGGACGGGCCGCGACGGGCGCCGTCTTCGGCGGCTTGACGTAGCGCGGTTCGCGCAGGCGGATCGGATCGTCGCGGAACGAGGCAACCACGCTCGCGATGTAGTCCGGCGGACAGAGGTGTCCGTACTTGCGCTCCAGGATCGCACGCACGACGCGCCGCGCGTGGCGTCGCGACAGCGGCTGGTGTCGGTCGAGGTCGTCGAACACCAGGTGCGGCATGTCGAGCTGACCCGGCGACAGCGGCAGCTCGTACTGCGTACCCACGATCGGACGCGCGCCGTAGCGCTCGTAGAAGCGCAGCCGTGCGCGGTTGCTCGACAGCCACTTCGGGTCGCTGACCGCCGCGGGATCGTCGGGCAGACACTCGAAGAACAGGCCATGCGGCGCGAGCGAGAGCGCCGTCTCCCGCACGCGTTCGTAGAGGGCGCCGCCGACACCATGGCCGCTCAGTCCCGCAGCGGTGGCGATGTAGTCGAGCAGACAGAAGCCGATGTCCGGCGCGTGCGAGAGCAGTGCGAACCCGCGGTGCCGGCCCTTCAGGTCCTCGGCGACGAACAGGATGGCGCGGAAGCGATGCGCGAGCGGATCACGCAGCTTCTCCGGCAGTTCGTCGATCTCCTCGGCGGCGAGACCCGGCAGGCGTTCGCGCAGGATCTTCTGCACCACCGCGATCTCGCGCAGCGCGTTGGGCGAGGAGGCGTCGGTGAGCTGACGGATGCGGAACATCGCCGCTCAGCGTAGGGCGTCGACGACGATGCGCGCGATGGCCCGCTCGAAGGAGATCCCTGCGCGCGCGAGCGCGGCGGCGAAACCGGCGTCGGGCGACAGGCAGGGATTGGTGTTCACCTCGAGCACGAAGGGACGGCCGTCGGCATCGACGCGGAAGTCGACGCGCGCCCAGCCGCGCAGCGCGAAGGCGTGCCAGGACTGCAGCGCCATCGTGCGCAGCTCGGCGAGCAGCGCCCCGTCCTCGGTCGGGAACTCGAAGCGTCGCGGTGTGCCCTGGTACTCGGGGCTCTGCTCGTCCCACTTGGCGCGCCAGTCGACGATGCGCGGCCGATCCGTGGCCCAATCGACGAACTCGATCTCCGCAGGCGGGAGCACCTCGGGTCCCTCCGGACCGGCGAGCACCGACAGGTTGAACTCGCGGCCGTCGACGTAGCGCTCCGCGATCGCGTCGCCACCGAGTGCGGGCAGCCGCCGCTCCATCTCGAACGCGAGCTGCGCTGCGCTGTCGACCTCGAACACGCAGTCGTGGTCCATCCCGACCGAGCCGTGTTCCCACAGCGACTTGACGATCACGCGCCCCGTCGCGCGCGCGCCCGGGCGCCGCAGGTCGGCGAGCGTCCACGATTCCGCGGTGCGGAGGCCCGAAGCGGCGAGCCAGCGCTTGCCGAGCTGCTTGCTCGACGACAGGAAGATCGCCTCCGCGGGCGCACCCGTGTAGCGCACGTGCAGCGCATCGAGCACTCCGGGGACCAGATGGATCAGCCGTCCGGTGCGAGCGATCGACTCGACGAGGTTGAAGACCAGATCGGGCTGCACCGCATGCAGGTGATCGGCGACGTCCTGCAGGTCGAGACCACAACCGTGGCTCGAGGTCTCGTGGCCGAGCGCGCGCAACGCGGCGCAGACCACGTCGCGCTGCACCAGCACGTCGGCCTCGTCGGCACGCACCTCGCCGTCGATGCGGTCGTGCAGGACGAGGATGCGCATCACAGACGCCGGCAGGCGGAGTCGAGGATGCGGCCGATCAACGTCACGTAGTCCACGCCGGCGAGCGTGGACATGATCGGGAGGTCGCTGTGCGTCGGGTGCAGGCCCGGCAGCGGATTGACCTCGATCACGGCCATGCGACCGCTCGGATCCTGGCGCAGGTCGACCCGGCCACCGTCGCGCGCACCGAGTCCGCGCCAAGTGGCGAGAGCGAGCGCGGCGGCCTCGTCGGCCACAGCGTCGCTCGCGAGCTCGTAGCGCACGAGGCTCTCGCACTCCTCCTTGTTGCGCTGGGTGTAGATCTCCGAATCGGCGCCGGAGAGCAGGAACACCTCGAGGACGGCGACCACGCGCGCATCGTCGCCGCTGCCGGTGATGCCCACGGTCACCTCGCGACCGGGCAGGAAGCGTTCGACCAGCACCGGCTGACGGAACATCGTCAGCAGGCGGGCGCAGGTCGCGCGCAGCTCGTCGCGGTTCTTGATCTTGCTGTTGCGATCGACGCCCTTGCTGGTGCCTTCGGCGACCGGCTTGGCGAACAGCGGATACAGCAGCCCGACCCTCTCCACGTCGGCGAGCGTCTCGACCAGCGCGAAGTCCGGTGTGGGCAATCCGAGGTCGCGGATCACGCGCTTGGTCATCGCCTTGTGCAGCGTGAGCGCGCACACCAGGGGATCGGAGAACACGTAGGGGATCTCGTGCGCATCGAGCAGGCAGGGCACCTGCGACTCGCGACCGATGCCGCGGTAGCCCTCGGCGATGTTCCACACGAGATCCCAACGCGCACCTTCGACGAGGCGCGGCATCAGCGCGTGCAGGTTGCCGATGCGTTCGGTCCGGTGGCCGAGTTCGCGCAGTGCACCGGCGATCGACTCGACGGTCTCCTCGCTGTCGAACTCGGCGGCCTCCTCGGCGCTGAGACCGCGCGCCATCCAATCCTTCTTGAGGTCGTAGGTCAGGCCGATGTTCACGACTTCGCCCTCTTCGCCGCGTCGGCGCGCAGTTCGCGGTACAGATCGGCGCGCCAGACCTCGGCGCGCGCGCGCGTCATCTGCAACAGCGCGACCATGCTGCCACCCGGTGGCTTCAGGGTCGCCGTCGGGCAGTAGTCGGGGTCCTCGCCGAGCAGACCGGCGTGGTTGTACGAGTAGGGATAGAGACGGCACACGATCGGCCGCGTCTCCTCGTCGAGCACGCAACCGCGCTCGCCGAGGAACACGCAATCGTGATCGGGCCGGCGACGCAGCATGCGGCGCGTTCCGTCGGCGCCCACCGTGAGGTCGAACCACTCGGGGTCGTCGGGGTCGCGCTCGAGGTAGGCCGCGTCGGCCGGGCGACGCCGCTCGTGGAAGTCGTCGCGACCGGTCGCGGCACGGATGCGCGCGAGATCACCGTCGGTGACGAGGATCTCGGCGCGCTGACAACAGGTGCGCTGGATGGACGCACACTTCGCGCATGGGTGCATGGTGCATCGGCGGGCCGCTTCGGGCGGCCCGCACCTCGGTCACGAGCAGCGCGGGCGGCGCGGAGCGTCGCGGACGATGTCCTCCGCGGAACGCGCACCCTGCGGAGCATCGGCGCGCGAAACCGGATCCGGATAGCGGAAGGTCTCGCCCGCGTAGTTGCGGAGGATCAGCCAGTCGCCTTCGCGACCGACCACGTAGTTGGGCAGCAGCGGCAACTTGCCACCGCCGCCGGGCGCGTCGATCACGTACTGCGGCACCGCGTAGCCGGTGGTGTGGCCACGCAGCCCCTCGATGATCTCCAGACCCTTCTCGACCGGCGTGCGGAAGTGCGCGGAGCCGGGGATCGGGTCCATCTGGTAGATGTAGTACGGACGCACGCGGATCTTGAGCAGCCCGTGCATGAGCTGCTTCATCGTCGGCACGTCGTCGTTCACGCCCTTCATCAGCACGGTCTGGCTGCCGAGCGGGATCCCCGCGTCGGCGAGACGCGCACAGGCCTGAGCGACCTCCGGAGTGACCTCGTTCGGATGCGTGAAGTGCACGCTCATCCAGAAGGGGTGGTACTTCTTGAGGATCGCGCAGAGCTCCGGCGTGATGCGCTGGGGCAACACCGCCGGGACCTTGCTGCCGATGCGCACGAACTCGACGTGCGGGATCGCGCGCAGTCGCGACAGCAGCCAGTCGATGCGATCGTCGGCCATCGTCAGCGGGTCACCGCCGGAGATGAGGACGTCGCGGATCGACTTGGTCGCCGCGATGTAGTCGATGGCGGCCTGGTACTGCGCGAGGTTGAAGTGGTACTCGCCGGTCTTGCCGACCAGACGCGAGCGCGTGCAGTAGCGGCAGTAGACGGCGCAGAAGCTGGTCACGAGGAACAGCACGCGATCCGGATAGCGGTGCACGAGTCCGGGCACCGGCATGTCGGCGTCTTCCGCGAGCGGATCCTCGAGCTCCATCGGCGACTCGATGGTCTCCGCGCCGACGGGCACCATGGTGCGACGCACCGCGTCGTCGGGATCGTTCGGATCCATCAGCGACGCGTAGTACGGCGTGATGCCGACCGGCAGACGATCGCCGAGCGATGCGACCATCGCGCGCTCTTCGTCGGTCAGGTTCAGGATCCGATCGAGCGACGACAGATCGCGGACGCGATTGCGGAGCTGCCACTTCCAGTCGTTCCACTGCGCGTCGACGACATCGGGAAAGAAGCGCGCGCGGAACGCCCGCGAACGCTCGCTCACGACGAAGTCGGAATCGCGCGGCTCGACGACACTCGTCTCGCGCGCCACGGGGATCTCCCGCGGCACCTCGACGATCGGCGGCATCACCGGCGCGCGCAGACGCGACTTCGTCGCGCCGCGACCACTCCGCGCGGCCACTTCGAGGCCGGCAGCGTCGTGGTTGACTCCCTCCCTTGCCCCAATCCCGCGCACGCTGCGATTCCGCGTCGATCGCGCGCGTGCGCGGCGGGTATCCGGAGGTTCTTCGGAAACCGAGGTGGGCTCGGCGAGAGTGTCGGCCGAACGGCCGACGATCGGCGCGGCGGCGCCAGATTCTTGGTTGTCCATGAGCCGGATAAGGGCAGTTCCGCCGGGTTGCTGCGCTTTGCGGACGGCCACCGACCGTCGCGGAATCATGCGCCACCCCCGACGCGCGCGGACTCTAGTGTGCGCTCCGCGCTTCGCAAGATGCTCCGCGCGGGAATCTCGGCAGGGAGTCGTCGCTTCCTTGAACGGGACGCGCACGAGATAACCCGCCCGTCATGGTCTCAGTCGGTGAGCGGAGCTTTCACCTCCTTCTCGGCACGCTGCTCGTCCTCTCACTGCTCGTCGGTCGCTACGCGCGCACGTGGTTTCCCGGCTGGAGCCCGCCCCAGGTCGACGTGATCACCCTCGTGATCGGCCTGGTCTGGGTCGGTCGCTATGCCGCCTGGCGCGGCGAACTCAGCGAGGAGACCAAGAAGGTCGCCGACGATCGCTTCACGCGCCTCGAGCGCCGACTCGACGCTCTCGAGGACGAACTCAGAGCGCGACGGCGGAGCTTCTGACAGCCGGCGCGCGATACACGAGCACATAGGCCGGTGGAACATTCCTCACGATCGGCCCGAGTCTTTGGAAACCTCTGAAGCAGCCGCCCATCGCGGTCCGGAAGCGCTTCGCGGTCGCCAATGGCCAGGCATGCACGTACTGGAAGGTGCGAAACTCTCCACTGGGATCGAGGACTTCGGCCGTACCGCCGACCACCGCGTCCTGCACCGCGCGCGGCAGCGAGGCGAAGGGCAGCCCCGACACGATGCGCCGCGGGGCCGGCAGTCCGCGCTCCGCGAGGATGCGCTTCACGTCGGCCACCGAACCGTGGTGGAACTCGAGCCGGGGGAAGCGCTGCTCGAGGCGACGCACGAAGGACCCGTCCAGTTCGATGCCGAGATAACGCACCCCCTCCGGCAGCACGGTGGCGATGCGTCGGGTGATGGCGCCGGTTCCCGGGCCGTACTCGACGACCAGGTCCCCGGCACGAAGCGCCGCGAGGTCGCCGACCAGCTCGCGGGCCAGGAAACGCGAACTCGGCAGCACCGCCCCCACCGAGCCGGGGCTCCGCAGGAAGCGGCCGAAGAAGTGCAACGCGTCGCGCAGGGGTCGGTCGGTCACCGCCGCATGCTAAGGGCGCGACCTCGGCTCGGGCCGGGGAGATTCGCGGTCACTCCGCGGCCGGAGTGCGCGGGCGCAGGATCGAGCGGAAGCAGCGCAGGAAGTCCGGCTCGTGCATCGCGCGCAGTTCGAGCGTGCGCCCCGTCGCAGGCGACGGCAGACACAGCTCCGCCGCGTGCAGCAGCATGCGCCGGACACCGTAGGTGGCGCGGACGGCGTCGTTGACGGCCGGATCGCCGTAGCGCGGATCGCCGAGCAGCGGATGGCCGACCGCCGCGAGGTGCGCGCGGATCTGATGGGTGCGCCCGCTGTGCAGGCGCACTTCGACCAGCGCGGCCTGCGCCGTCCGACCGAGCACCCGGATCTCGCTCCTGGCCGGCTGGCCGTCGGCCTCGTCGACGACCGTCTTCGGCTGGTCGCCGCGCGGTTCGTCGAGCACGCGCAGCGGCAGGTCGATCTCGAAGGCGTCGCGCTCCGGACGCCCGTGCACCCCGGCGAGGTAGCTGCGCCGGATCGCACCGCTCTCCAGCGCCGCCGCCAGGGCACGCAACGCGTCACGCCCCCGACCGAGGGCGAGGAGCCCGGACGCCTCGCGATCGAGGCGATGCACCAGACCCACGCCTTCGCCGCCGAAGACCAGTTCGATGCGCGCGGCGACCGAGTCGTCGACCAGCGGACCGCCATGTGCGGCGAGACCCGGCGGCTTGTGCACGACGAGCAGGGAGTCGTCGGCGTGCACCACCGGCAGCCCGAGCGCGAGGCTGGTCCCGACCTCGACCTCGTTCCAGGCGATCGTCGCACCGGCGCGGACGCGGTCACCGGGGGCACCGCGCACGTCGTCGAGCGCGACCGCACCGATCTCGCAGAGCCGACGGGCCATGCTGCGGGAGAGCCCGTCGCCGAGGCGATGGACGGCGAGATCGAGGCGCTGGCCGTCGAGGGAAGGATCGATCTGGAGGTTGACCATGTTCAGAAGGCGCCGATCTCGATGCGCAGCGAGCCGCTGCGCACGCGCGCCGAGCAGGCGAGGCGCCACTCCGCGCCGAGGCCCATGCGATCGAGGGTGCCGCGCTCGTCGGCCGAGGGCGGCTCGATGGACTCGACTCCCGCGACGATGCGGACCGCGTCGGTGCCGCACATGCCACGCGTGCAGCCGGTCACGATCTCGATGCCGGCGGCGGCGCCTGCCTGCAACAGGGTCGTGCCCGCGGCAACCCAACAGGTGCGCCCGGCGGGCAGGAATCCGACTTCGACCAGCGAGGACAAGGGGGGCCGAGCATAGCCCGGCGCCGGTCAGAAGATCACGAAGCGCCCCGACCGGGTGAAGGCCGCCGAGTGCGCCACGGTGTCGACGCGCAGGCCCTGGTAGTCGACCAGCAGGTTCGAGAGACCGGGGTCCGGGGGAACCGGGATCGAGAAGGTGATCGGCTGAGCCCCGCCGGCGGCGATGGTCAGGATCGCGAAGTTCGCGCCGAGGTCGAAGCCATAGGCGATGCCCGCGAGGGTGAAGGACGGCTGCCGCAGGCCGAGGAACAGCACGCCGATTTCGTTCGCGTTGGCGGGCAGTTCCAGGGTCAGCACCGAGCCGATGGGGCAACGCGGGCGAGCGACGATCTCGCGGTCGAGATCGAGGCGGAAGATCCGCAGGTTCTCGGCCGCGTTGAGGCGCCGCGCGCTGAAGACGACGCGACGGGCCTGTAGATCGATGCCCGGCGCGCCGCCGTAGGCGAAGGGCTCCGCGGTGTGGAGCATCACCTCGCCGCCGCCGACGACCGGCAGGAGGGTCGGACCATTGCCGCCCTGCCCGTCGACGGAAGTGGTCAGGATCCACTGGCGATCGGGAGACAGGCGGACCGCGGAGTGCGGCGCGTTGCCGGTCAGCGGCACGGCGCGTCCGGTCAGGCGCTCGAGTTGCACCGCCTGGACGCGGCCGAGGCCGTCCTGCGTCGCGCACAACGCGGTGTCGCCGGCGTCGAGCCAGGCCGGATCCGACACCTGCGTGCCGAGCGGGCCCGGAACCAGATCGGTCGTCGACTGCGCGGCCAGATCCGTGCGCTTGACGCTGATCGGGCTGAAGGGCGCGACGACCCGCTCGAGGTGCAGGAGGTACTGCCCGCTCGGATCGATGCGCAGGCCGAAGATCTCGTCCTGGCTGGAGAACAGGTCGACCGGCACGGACGCGCCCGACGACGCGACCCTGAAGGCGGTGTAGGTCGCGGTCGACGGCTCGTAGCGCGTGCAGAACAGCGTCGTGCCCGGGGTGTCGAGGTCCCACAGCGTGACCGTCGCGGTGCCGAAGCTCGCGATCTGGGTCGCGTTCGACGCATTGCGCGGCGTGGAGAACAGCGCTCCGGCCTCGGCGAGGAACAGGGTCCCGCTGGACCGCGACCAGAGGAAGCCGCCTTGCACCGTCCCGGTGTGGACGGTCACCGCCGCCTGCCCGGCGATGCTGACGACACCGAGCGTGTTGCCGGTGCGGTAGGCGACCCACTGGCCGTCGGGGCTGATCGTCGCGTCGCGGTGGTCGGCGAGACCCGGCGTGATGTCGACCAGCGGTCGCTGCTGCGCGGTCAGCGCCGAGGCCAGGGCGAGGGTGGCGCAGAGCCGACGCAGGGGTCGGAGGGCGAGGGTGCGGGATTCCATCGGTGCGGCGCGCGGAGCCGCGAGGTTAGCGCCGATCGCGCATCCCGTAACGTCGCGCCCCCGGGCGGTCGCGACCCTGGACCGCTCGCCCCGATCGTGCAACGCCATCGGACGCCACGACGACGGTTCTGGCAGACCTCCGGAGATCCCCGTAGAAGGGCCCCCCCAACACCGGAGGTCGAGGCCCCGGTGCAGCAGCCCCTCTCGGACCGAGCCCCGTCGATGACCGAACCCGCCCGCGGCAGGGGGCGACGCCACCCGTGCGTCGCCCTGTCCCTGGTCCTCTCCTCCTTCCTCGGCCCGCTCGCCGTCGCCCAGGACGAGCCCGAGACCCCGCAAGCCGAGACCAAGGCGCCCGAGAAGGCCGAGCCGGTCACGGTGCTGAAGGTCGGAACGATCCACACCATGACGGGATCGACGATCCAGGACGGGGTGATCGTGATCCGCGGCGCGCGCATCGAGGCCGTCGGCCCGGCGGCGTCGACCGCGATCCCCGAGGGTGCGACGGTCTTCGAACACCCGAGCGCCCACGCCTACCCGGGATTGATCGACGCGCTCTCGCAGGCCTTCGCCCCGCGCGGCGGAGACGGCATCGGCGACGCTGGCGGCGAGTTGGCGCTGGCGCTCGATCGCGCCGACGAGCCGAGCGGCGAGCTGGTGCAGGACGGCGTGACCACCGCCTACGTCAGCAGCCGCAGCGGCGCGGTGTGGCGCGGCAAGGGTGCGCTCCTCCACCTCGGCGCCGGCGGCCCCGAGGCCTTTCCCGGTCACGCGACCGTGGCCGTGCACCTGCGCCTGAGCAACGGCAATGCGCCGATGCACCCGCTGGCGCGGATGGAACAGCTCGCCGCGCTGGGCCGCGAGTTCGAGCAGCTCAAGGACTACGAGAAGGCCTTCGGCGAGTACGAGAAGCAGCTCAAGGACTACGAGACCAAGTTCGGCGAGTACCTCGACTGGCACCGCAAGAAGAACGGCATCGCCGCTCCGACCGAGGGTGCGCCGGCGGCCAATCCCGCGGAAGGCCAGGGCGCACGACCCGAAGGCGCTCCCGGACGGAGCGGACGGCGACCGCGCGGTGACGGCAGCGGGCGCGGTGGTCCGGGCGGCGGTCCGGGTGGCCCCGGTGGTGGTCCGGGTGGCAATGCTCCTCCGCAGGGTGGCCAGCCCGCGCCGGGCAATCCGACTCCGGCCGCTCCCGCGCAGGGCAACCCGGCCGAAGGTGCGGCGCCGAAGCCGGAGGAGAAGGCACCCGAACGCCCGAAGTTCCCGCCCCCCCCGCCGCACGACGCCGCCAAGGACGCGCTGATCGAGGTCCGCGACGGCAAGCTCGCGCTGTTCGTCGAGGTCGATCGCCGCGAGGAGGTCGAGCGTGCGCTGCAGATCGCGCGCGACTACGGCGTGAAGCGCCTGGTGCTCGAACTCGCCGACCGCGCCGGCGACGCCGCCTCGGCGATCGCCGACGCCGGCGTGCCGGTGCTGGTCACCGGCGCGGAGTCGCCGGCTCCGGAGGCCGAGGAGGACGCCGGCGACCTGCCGATTCCGGTCGCGGTCGCGCTCGCGCACAAGAACGTGCCGATCGCCATCGGCTCGGCTTCGGTCGCACGCGCCCGCAACCTGCCCGCGGTCGCGGCCGAGGCGGTCGGCAACGGTGTCCCGGCGGAGACCGCGCTGCGCGCGATCACCGTCGACGCCGCCGCGATGCTCGGCATCTCTTCGGACTGCGGCACGCTCGAGGCAGGCAAGCTCGCCGACGTGCTGATCACCTCCGCTCCCCTGCTCCAGAGCGACGCGCGCATCCTGCGTGTCCTGTCCGGCGGTCGCACCGCACACGAGGCCAAGTGATGAAGACCGACCTCTTCCGCACCGTCACCCTGGTCCTCGCCGCGGCGGCAGCACTCCGTGCGCAAGACGTGAAGACCACCGTGGTCGAAGCGTCGCACGTCGTTCTCGCGCCCGGCGAGGTCCTCGACGGCGAAGCCGCGCGCATCGCCTTCCGCGACGGCAAGATCGTCGCCGTGGGCCGCGAGATCGCGGCCGACGTGATCGCGCGCGCCACGCGCATCCGCCTGCCCGAGGGCGCGGTCGTGGTGCCCGGCATGATCGTGCTGCACGACCAGCTCGGCCTCGCCGGTGATCTCGCCGAGACCATCGACGCCTTCACGCCCGAACTCCGCGCCGCCGACGCCTTCGATCCCTTCGATCGCGTCCTGCCGCGGCGGGCGCAGAGCGGCATCACCTCGGTGCTGCTCGCGCCGACCTCGACCAACACCTTCGGCGGCATCGCCGCGCTGGTGAAGTGGAACGGCACGCGCGGCGTGGTGGCGAGCGCCGAGGGCTACCTCAAGATGGCGCTGGTCGGCAGCTCGCTGTCGCGCGAGCGCTACCCGACCTCGCGCATGGGTGCGGCGGAGCTGATCCGCGGCGCCTTCGCCGATGCGCGCGATCCCCTGCGCGGATCGACGCCGGCCTTGGCCGTGCTGCGCGAGGCGGCCGACGGCGGACGCCGCGTGCTGATCCATGCCTCGTCGCACGCCGAGGTCAGCGGTGCGCTGGACATCGCCGCGGAGGTCGGCATCACGCCGATTCTGCTCGACGTCGTGGAGATCGAGGACTGCCTGCCGCGGCTGCGCGGCAAGCCCATCTCGGTGTCGCTGCGCGCGCTGGGATGGAACAGCGAGGAGAAGGCCCTCGACGCTCCCGCAAAGCTCGCCGCCGCCGGTGTCCGCTTCTCCTTCTGCAGCGCCGACGGCCGCGGCCTGCGCCGTTCCGCCGCGCTCGCCGTGCGCCACGGCCTCGACCGCAAGACCGCTCTCGATGCGATCACGCGCATCCCCGCCGAGCAGTCCGGCTTCGGCGATCGCCTGGGTTCACTGCGTGTCGGCCGTGATGCCGACTTCGACGTCTTCGACGGCGACCCGATCGAGCTGACCTCGCGTCTGCTCGAGGTGTGGGTCGACGGCCGTCGCCAACCGATCGCTTCTGCCGCGCCGTCCGGTGCGGAGGTCGCCCGATGATGCACAGCCAGTTCCTCCTCCGAGTCAACCTGTGCGTCGCACTCGGCGGCGCGCTCGCCGTCGCGCAGCAGCAGGGCATCACCGCACTGCGCGGCGCGCGCGTGCACACCGCTGCGGGCCCCGCGATCGACAAGGGCGTAGTTGTGATGGCGAACGGCCGCATCGTCGCGATCGGCGGCGCGGACCTCGAGATCCCCAGCGGCGCGAAGGTCGTCGACTGCAGCGGTCAGGTCCTCACGCCGGGATTCGTGGACGCCTCCACCACCCTCGGCATCGCCGGCAACGCCAACGAGGAGGGCAACGAGATCACCGCCGCGGTGCGCGTGGTCGACGCGCTCGATCCGGCCTCGAAGTCGCTGCGCCGCGTGCTGGAAGGCGGAGTGACGACCATCCAGGTCAATCCCGGCAACCGCAACGTGATCGGCGGACTCGGCGCGGTGGTGCGGACGCACGGCGACACCGTCGAGAAGATGCTGCTGCGCGACGAAGCCGGCCTGCGCGTGACGATGGGCGACGAGCCCTCGTCCGGCAATCGCGCGATCCGCGGTGGCCTCCCCGACAGCATGTACTACCGTCGCCCGACCACGCGCATGGGCGTGGTGTGGGAGACGCGCCAGGCCTTCTACAAGGCCAAGGCCTACGCCGAGCAGAAGACGCTGCCCAACGGTCAGCCGCCGACGCCCGACGCCGACCTCGAGATCCTGTCGCGCGTGCTGAAGGGAGAGATCGTCGTGCACACCACCGCGCGCGCGGAGCACGACATCCGCACCGCGCTGCGGCTCGCCGAGGAGTTCGGCTACAAGACGATCCTCGACGAAGGCACCGAGGCGTGGCGCGTGATCGACGAGCTCGCGCGCACGCACACCCCCGTGCTGCTGTCGGCACCGAGTCGCAACGCGGCTCCCGACAGCGCGGACGTGCGCTGGGCGACCGCGCAGATGCTCGCGCAGCACGACGTCCCCTTCGCGATCTGCACCGGCGCCGACGCCGGCACGCTCGATCTCGCACGCGAGGCGATGTTCGCGGTCCGCTACGGCCTCGACCGCGATGTCGCGCTGCGTGCGATCACCAGCGAGGCCGCCAAGCTGTGCGGCGTCGACGATCGCGTCGGCAGCCTGAGCGTCGGTCGCGAGGCCGACGTCGTCGCATGGAGCGGCGATCCCTTCGATCCCACCGCATCCGTCCTCTCCGTCTGGGTCCAAGGCGAACAGGTGGTCTCCCGATGAACCTGCGCCGTCTCCGCTTTCCCCTCGTCCCGTCCCTCTCGCTCCCGATGAAGTCCACTCCGATCCTGTGCGCACTGGTGTGCGCCACGTTCCACGTCGGTGTCCTCGCGCAGGATCTGGTCGCGATCCGCGCGGGCAAGGTGTTCACGATCACCGGACCCGCCATCGACAACGGCGTCATCCTGGTGAAGGACGGCCGCATCGAGGCGGTCGGTTCCGGGATCGAGGTGCCGTGGAACGCCAAGGTCGTCGATGCGCACGACAAGGTCGTGATGCCGACCTGGGTGCTGGCCCACAGCGCCGCCGGGCTCGGTGGCGGCAACAACGAGCGGATGCAGAACGTGCCGTTCCTGACCGTTGCGGACGGCATCGATCCGTCGTCGCTGGCCTTCGAGGAAGGGCTGCGCAACGGCGTCGGCGTGGCGAACGTGATGCCCGGCAACAGCACGCTGGTCGCCGGCGGCGGCATGATCGCGCGCTTCGTCGGACGCACCGTCGAGGAGATGACCCTGCGCGCGAAGAGCGGACTGAAGCTGTCGCTCGCCACCGGACAGGGCAACGTGGTCGCGCAGATCCGCGAGATGCGGCGCGTGCTCGAGGACGCCGACAACGTCCGCAAGGACCTCGAGCGCAAGCGCGAGGAGTGGAAGAAGATGAAGGACGCCGGCGCCACCAAGGAGGACGCCTTCAAGGAGGAGCCGGACGAGACCAAGAAGCCGCTGGTCGATCTCATCGAGGGCAAGCTGATCGGCTGGCTCTACGTCCCGGGGACGGCCGAGCTCGCCGAAGTGGCGCGACTGAAGGAGAAGTACGCGTCGATGAAGCTGGTGCTGATCCTCGGTCCGCGCTGCTACAAGGCGGCGGCCGACGTGAAGGCGCTCGGCTTCCCGATCGTGCTCGACGACGAGTCGCTGGAGTTCCGCGAGACCGACCCGGAGACCGGCGACGAGAAGGTCGTGTCGCCGGCGAAGGTGTTCGCCGATGCCGGCGTCGAGTTCGCGATCTCGATCTCCGACGACATCCGCGGTCCCAATCACTATCCGTGGTGGCAGCTCGCCACGATGGTGCGTCACGGCATCGACCGCGATGCAGCCCTGCGTTCGCTCACCGTGGTGCCGGCGCGCATCCTCGGCATGGAGTCCGATCTCGGCACCATCGCAGCCGGCCGCGCGGCCGACCTGCAGGTGTTGACCGGCGATCCCTTCCAGGCCACCTCGTGGGTCGACACGGTGATGCTCGACGGTCAGATCGTCTACGAGCGCAGCAAGGACCAGCGCCTGCAGATGCTGTTCGACAAGAAGGCCGAGGCGAAGACCGAGGGGGCCAAGTGATGCAGTCGAACTCCCGCCGCGCGCGCATCCTCGCCGCGCTGCCACTGTGCGTGCTGCTGTCGGCGAATGGTGTCGCGCCGTCGCGCGGCGCAGGTCCCGGTGATCCGCCGCACGGCAGCTTCGCCGTGCGTTGCGGCACGTTCCTCGACGGTCGACACGAAGCCGTCCACGACGCCTGGCTCGTCGTGCGCGACGGCAAGGTCGTCGACGTGCTGCGCTCCGGAGATCCGCCGAAAGACCTGCCGGTCGTCGACGCGAGCGACAAGGTCGTGATGCCGGGCATCGTGGCCGCCGACTCGGAACTCAGCGAGCCGCGCGACTCCGAGTACAACGTCACGCCCGACTTCCTCGCGCTCGACGGATTCGACTTCGAGAAGGACTGGCAACGGGCGCTCGCCGCGGGCGTGACCAGCGCCTACCTGTCACCCGGTCGCAACCGGCTGATCTCGGGTCAGGGTTCGGTCGTCAAGCTCGGCGGCAACGACCCGGTGGCACGCGTGGTCGCCGATCACGCCTGCCTGCGCGTGAACCTCGGCGCGAGCAGCACGCAGGCTCCGCCGGTGTTCGAGCCGACCTACTTCCCCACCGCCGACGACCCGCTGGTCCCTGCGGAGCGGCAGTACCCCTCCGCGAAGATCTCGCAGCTCGCGACCCTCCGCCGGCTGTTCGCCGAGGCGCTGCGCAACGATGCGCCGGTCGGCGGCGGCTCGCCCGACGAGCGCTACGACCCGCGCGCGCTGCGCTCCGCGGCCCGTGGTGATCTGCCGGTGCGTGTCGCGGCGCGATCCGCGGCCGAGGTGCAGCGTGCGCTCGCCTTCGGTGAACAGCTCGGGCAACGCGTGGTGATCGAGGATCCTGCGGAGATCGCGTCGATCGTCGACGCGCTGCACGACCGCGCGGCTCGTCTCGTGTTGCGCATGCCGGTGCGTCTCAGCGGACCGAACGCGGGCGGTGAGAACCGTCGCGATCGCACACCCACGGCATCGGCGGACAACCTCGGTATCGCGGCACGCGCCGCGGTGCCCGTCGCACTCGCCCCGGCGAGCGGCGAGGGACTCGACGACATCCTGATGCTCGCCGGTCTCGCCGTGCGCCACGGCATGTCGCGCGAAGCCGCGCTCGCGGCGATCACCGCCACGGCGGCCGACGTCCTCGGCGTGGCCGAGCGCATCGGTTCGCTCGAGAAGGGACGCGACGCCGACTTCCTGATCCTGTCCGGTGATCCGCTCGCCGTCGGCTCGATGGTCGACGAGACCTGGATCGACGGCGCGCGCGTCTACGAGCGCAAGCCCGGCAGGGAGATGCTCGCGATCCGCTGCGCCCGCGTGATGACCGCCACCGGCACCACCCTGCGCGACGCGGTCGTGATCGTCGCCGACGGGCGCATCAAGGCGGTCGGCGAGGATCTCGCGATCCCCTACGGCGCGACGATCATCGACCTGCGCGCTCAGGGCGGCGTGATGGTGCCCGGCTTCATCGACTCCGAATCGCGTCTCGGCCTCGCCGGTGACGGCACCGGTGTCCCTGCCGGCAATCCCGCGCAGCAGGTTGCGAAGGCGATCCGCCACGACGACCCCGAGTTCGGCGCCGCGCTGGACTCCGGCATCACGTCGCTGCTGGTGTCGGGCGCCGACGCGCAGCTCGTGTCGGGCCGCATCGCCGCGGTCAAGACCGGCGCTTCCGACGACGACACGATGGTGATCGACCCGATCGCCGGCCAGCGCTTCGTCTTCGACGATGTCGCACCCGACGCGATCGGTCGCCTGGCCGCCGAACTCGACAAGGGCAAGAAGTACCTCGAGACCTGGCAGGCGTGGGAGAAGGCCTACGCCGACTGGAAGGCGGGCAAGACGCAGAAGCCCGCGGAAACCGCGTCGGCCCAGCCGGAGGCGAAGACCGCGGACGATCCGATCTCCGGCGTGTGGACCTGCGCGCTCACGGTGCCGCAGATGGGTGCGACGATCGAGGTGATCCTCGACCTCAAGCTGTCCGGCACGACGGTGACGGGCACCAGCACGATGAGCCTGCGCGGGCGTCAGCTCGCGGCGCAGCCGATCGAGAACGGCACCTTCGAGAACGGCGAGCTGAAGGCGCTGGTGCGTGTGATGGGCGGCGAGAGCCAGCTCGTCGCGCGCATCGAGGGCGACAAGCTCACCGGCAAGGTGACCGCGATGGGCCAGGACGTCGACTTCAACGGCACGCGCACCGGCAAGCCCGGCGAGGCGCCGAAGCCCGTGGCGAGCTCGGACACGACCGAAGCCGACGGCAGCCCGAAGAAGCCGAAGGTCGAGGAGGCGCTCGAGCCGCTGCGCGAGCTGTGCGAACGCAAGGCCACCGCTGTGGTACGCGCCTCGCGCGGTCCGGCGATCGAAGCGGTGGTCAAGTTGATGACCGAGCGCAAGATCCGCTTCGCGCTGCAGGACGCGGACGACGCGGTGCGCAACCCCTCGATGCTCGGCAAGGACGCGCCGCCTGTGGTCGTCGGCCCCGAGCTCGTCATGCGCGATCGCGGCGAACTGGTCAACAAGCCGGCGCGTCTCGCCGACGGTGGAGTCCACGTCGCCTTCGCGACCGGTGACTGCCTCGGCACCCAGTGGCTGCCGGTGCACGCGATGCACGCGATCCGCTGGGGACTCGACCCCGACACCGCGCTGCGCGCGATCACCATCGAGCCGGCACGCGCGTTCGGAATCGACGATCGCGTCGGCAGCATCGAGCGCGGCAAGGACGCCGACCTCGTGGTCTTCTCCGGCGGACCCTTCGAACCGACCAGCCGACTCCTGCTCGTGGTGTGCAACGGACGCGTCGTGCGCGACGCGAAGGACGAATCCCGATGATCCCCGTGCTGCGAACCCTCCCCTTCGTCTCCGCGCTCGCGCTGTGCTGCGCGGGCGCTCCGCTGCTGCATGCGCAGCAGCCCTCACCGCAGAAGCTGTCGATGGACATCTTCTTCGGCAATCGCCCGAAGGAGTACAAGGTCGCGAAGCTCGGCCCGTCGTCGGTCCCGAGCCCGGCCTACGCCTTCAAGAGCAAGCGCGTGCTGCCGATCGCCGGAGCACCGATCGAGGACGGCGTCGTGCTGACGCGCAACGGCAAGATCGTCGCGATCGGCAAGCAGTCGCAGGTCGCGATCCCTTCGGGCTTCGAGGTGGTCGACCTCGGCGACACCTGGTGCGTGCCGGGCTTCGTCGAGCTGCACTGCCACGTCGCGGGGCGCGGTTTCGATCTCAACGACACCGTGCACCAGACCAACCCGGAGATGCGCACGCTCGACCTGATCACGATGGATCACCCGTCGCTGCGCGCCGCTCTCGCCGGTGGCATCACGACGGTGAACTTCATCCCCGGTTCGGGCTCGAACATGGGCGGCTTCGGCACGCTGACCAAGACCGCCGGGCGCACGCCGGAGGAGGCGCTGATCCGCTTCCCCGGATGCCTGAAGATCGCACAGGCCGGCAATCCCGAGCGTCCGACCGGGGATCTCGGCATGACCCCGATGGGCATGAACGAGGGTCTGCGCGCCACGCTCGAGCGCGGCCGGGCCTACTACCAGGCCTGGGAGGACTTCGACGCGGGCAAGGGCCCGAAGCCCGAGTTCGAGGCCGGCCTCGAGAACCTGCGCGGTCTGTTCCGCCACGAGTTCCCGGTGTGCGTGCACACGCAGATCTACCAGGTGGCGATGCAGACCATCCGCCAGCTCCGTCTGGAGATGGGACTGTGGACGGTCATCGTGCACGGCACCTTCGACGCCTACCGTCTCTCCGAGTTCGCCGCGCAGAGCGGCGTGCCGGTGTGCAACGGGCCGCGTCAGTACCACTTCGACCGCGGCAGCGGCTGGGGTGCGGGCAGCGGCATGGAGAGCGCGATGGTCGGTTGCGCCAACGAGTGGTACGCCGGCGGCATGCACCACTTCGCGACCATGCAGCGCGGCCTCGGCCGCGACGGCATCGGCATCAACACCGACTCGCCGGTGGTGCCCGAGGAGGAACTTCCCCTGCAGTGCGCGATGGCCGTGCGTCTCGGTCTGCCGGACGACGTCGGCATGCTCGCGCTC
Organism: Planctomycetota bacterium; assembly: GCA_046349595.1. Classification (GTDB taxonomy): domain Bacteria; phylum Planctomycetota; class UBA1135; order UBA1135; family UBA2386; genus JACRLW01. Next base: position 2,199,512 of record JAXMCA010000002.1, on the reverse strand, counting down.
ACCATGAACCCCGCGCGCTTCATCGGCATCGAGGATCGCGTCGGCTCGCTCGAGGTCGGCAAGGACGCCGACCTCGCCTTCTGGTCCGGTGATCCGCTCGACCCGCGCAACCACGTGGAAGCCACCGTCGTCAACGGCAGCATCGCGTATCGCCGCGACATGCGTCACCCGCGCTTCTGATCGGCACGACCCATGAATCCAACAGCCATGAGCCATCCCTCTTCCCCGGGTCGTCTGCTGCTCTGCGCGTTGCTCGTCGCGACCGCGACGCTGCGTGCGCAGGAGCAACGCCCGATCGCCCTGGTCAACGCGCGCATCCTCACCATGACCGATGCGGGCACGATCGAGAAGGGCACCGTGCTGATCCGCGACGGCAAGATCGAAGCCGTCGGGCCGGACGTGAAGGCGCCGCTCGGCGCACAGGTGATCGACGTCGCCGGCGGCACCGTGATGCCGGGGCTCGTGCATGCGTGGTCGTCGGCAGGCATCGAGTCCGCCGCACGTCCGATGCCGATGCCGCAGCAGCCGCAGCAACGTGGACGCGGTCGCGGTCGAGGACCGACCGGACCGATGCCGTCGGGCGGCGGCAACGCCAACCGCGCCGCCGCGCGCGTGAGCGACGGCATCTATGCGCGCCAGGACGTGTTCACCGAGCTGCTGCGCGAGGGCGTCACCAGCCTGTTCGTGCACCCGAGCGGCGGTGGTTTCCCCGGACTCGGTGCGCGCATCGAGCCGGACGGCACCACGCACGACGACCTCATCGTCGACGCCGAAGCGCTGTCGGTGGTGATGCCGGCGACCAACGCCGGCGCGAAGAAGCTGATCAAGGACGAGTTCGACAAGGCGAAGAAGGCCCTCGAGGAGCGCAAGAAGCCCAAGGAGGCGCCGAAGCCCCCAGAGGAGCAGAAGCCCGCCGAGCAGAAGCCTGCGGAGGGTCAGCCGAAGCCGGGCGAGCAGAAGCCCGCGGAACCCGCCAAGGAACCGCCGAAGCCCGAGGGTGGTGAGAAGCCACCGGAAGCGAAGCCCGAGGCGAAGCCGCAGGAGCCCGAGAAGAAGCCCGAGGTCAAGAAGGACCCGAACGTCGAGGTGCTCGCCGACGTGCTCGACGGCAAGCGCAAGACCTTCGTGCGCCTGTCGACCGCGATGGACCTCGCGCACTGGCTCGACGGCGTGGGCGACCTGCGTTTCCCCGCGGTGGTCGTCGCCGACCAGCCGGCGTCGAGCCGCGGCCGACTCGAGGAGCTGGCCTCCGACCTCAAGAAGGTGTGCAGCGGCGTGCTGCTCACGCCCGCGCTCGCCGAGCTGCCGTGGACGCGCACGCTGGTGAATCCCGCGAAGACGCTGCACGACGCCGGCCTCGAGATCGGCTTCGTCCTGCCCGACGACGCCGCGCGCCTCCGCGGTCTGCGCTTCGCGCTGATGGAGCTGGTGCGCGCCGGACTTCCGGCCGACGTCGCGCTGAAGGCGATCACCGCGGTGCCCGCGAAGATGCTCGGCGTCGACGGCGAGGTCGGTTCCGTCGCGCAGGGCCATCGCGCCGACCTGCTGGTCTTCGACCGTGACCCGCTCGATCCGACCGCGTCGCTGCGCCAGGTGTTCCTGCGCGGCCGCGCCGTCGAGGAGGCCGTCTCCCGATGAATGCTCCCACCTCCCGCTTCGCTCTCCTCGCCGTCACGGCGAGCCTGCTCACGGTCACCGCGCTCGACGCGCAGCGTTTCCAGCGCCGCGGTCGCCCGCAGGGTGCCGAGACCGGCGCAGCACCCACCGCTCCCGAGGAGAAGAAGGAGCGCAAGGTCGAGTCGTGGACGGCGATCGTCGGCGGCGACGTGTGGATCGGCGACGGCAACGTGCTGCGCGGCGCGACCGTCCTGATCGGCGACGACAAGATCGAGAAGGTCGGCCACGACATCGAGATCCCGAAGGACGCCAAGCGGATCGACGCCACCGGCTCGGTCGTGTCACCCGGCTTCTGCATCGTCAAGGCGAGCGGGATCGGCGGCGCGGGCGGCGGCGAGATCCGCGACGACCTCAATCCCTTCGACCCGACCCTGAAGCTCGCGCTCGCCGCGGGGATCACCTCGTTCCTCTGGCAGAGCAATGGCGGGAGCAACACACCGGCCGGCAAGAGCGCGGTGGTGAAGCTCGCCTACGGCGACCTCAAGGGCATGGTCGGCGTCGAGAACACCGTGGTGTCGATGCGCGTGCCGCTCGAACCGGCGGCGATGGCGAACCTGCGCAAGGCGGTGGCCCAGGCGCGCGAGTACCTCGACAAGCTGCACGCCTTCGAGGGCAAGGCCGATGCCAAGCCCGAGGACAAGCCGAAGGCCCCGCAGGGCAGCGAGGAGCTGGTCGCCCTGATGCAGGGGCGGAAGCGCCTGTGGATCGGCGCCAGCGGCGGCGGCTTCTTCATGGGCGGTGCCCGCGGCGGTGGCGGCGGAGGCTACGGCGTGCGTGAAGTGCGCCAGGCCCTGGAGATCGCGGAGCTGCTCGGTGACGGCGTCGTGCTCGACGGCCCGGTCGAGGCCTGGGTGATCCCCGACGAGATCGCCGCGACCGGCTCGATGGCGATCGTCGCGCCGCGCCAGCGCGCGGAGCCCGACGAGGGACGCCCTGACGACACCGGCTCCAACATCGCCCAGGCGGCGCTTCTCGACGCCGCGGGCGTCCCGATCAGCGTCACCGGCTCCGGCGGCCGCTTCGGCGGCGGCCCCTCGATCGGGACCGGCGGCATCCTGGGTCAGGACCTCAACACTCCCCAGGTCGACGCCGCCTTCGCGGTGCGCGGCGGCTATCCCTGGCGCAAGGGCATCCGCACGCTCACCCTCGACGCAGCGAAGATCATGGGCGTGGAACGACAACTCGGCTCGATCGAGCCGGGCAAGGACGCCGACGTCTTGATTCTCGACGGCGACCCGCTGAACTACAAAACCTTCGTCCAGACCGCTTTGGTGAACGGCAAGGTGGTCTATCGCAAGGACGACGAACCTTTCTACCGTCACATCCATCGCTGAGGCCATCGCGGGGGCTGTGGAGCGGGCGAACCGAGCCCGCTCTTCCGTTTTCCTGCCAGGCCGCGCCTCCCCTCCTCTCGCCCTTCGTCCTTCGCAATGACCGCCGACGTCCTCAAGGAGCTCGACGACTTCCTGCGGAGCATGCGTCAGGCCTACAACGGCCGCGACCTCAAGGCCTTCCGATCGCACTTCTGGACCGACAAGCGCTTCGTCAACCTCGATGCGTCGGGCCGCGTCGACTCGGGCTGGGGCGCCTACGAGGAGATCCTCGACAGCGAGTTCCGCTACATGGACAAGGTGACCCTGGAGCTGCGCGACATCCAGATCACCCTGGTCGACTACTCCTTCGCGACCTCCTTCGCGGTCTGGAAGCTCTCGCAGATCGACCCCGACGGCCGCACCGTCGAGCAGTCGGGCCGCGCCAGCTTCGCGCTGGCCCGCATCCGCGACGAGTGGAAGATCGTGCAGCAGCACTACTCGGCGGACCTGCAGGACGCCTGAGGGGCGTCCGCCGGAACGGCGATTTCTTGTCGCGCGAGGCACCCCCCGGGTGCATCCCTGAGCGACGAGACCCGCCATGTTCCGCATCCTCCTCAGCTTCGCCCTGGCCGCCGTCTTCGCGATCGAGCGCGCCCCCGCCCAGTTCGCCGCATTCCAGCCCTTCGGCCAGGGTTGCACCGTCTCCGGCTTGCCGATGCCGACCATCGGCGCGACCGGCCTGCCGCAGGTCGGCACCACCTTCTCGATCGACTTCACCGGCCCGAACCGCGCGACCTGGCCGACCGAACTCCACCCGGTGTTCATGTTCGGCCTGAGCACCACCAACTATCCGCTGGATGGGCTGTTCAACAGCCAGCCGGCGGGATGCACGCTCTACCTCGTGCCGGAGATGTTCCTGCTGATGGGCCCCGGCGCCGGCATCGGCTACGCGACCTCGGTGTCGCTGCCGGTCCCGAACAACTTCGGGCTGGTCGGCTTCAGCTTCGTCGCGCAGTGGTGCGTGCTGTCGCAGACCTGCCTGGTCGGCGTGCCGTGCAACGTCAACGCGGTGCTGACCTCGGACGCGGCGACGGTCACCGTCGGGATCTGACGGGCACGCGGAGAGCGCTCACCGCTCCAAGAAGCGCTCCCTGTCTCCGTGGGCCGGAGGATCGTCGCGTGGAGCGACGATGCGGAGGCCGGGCCCCATCGAGCAAAGCGGCCTGCGTCTTCCCGGTCGACGCGCCGCGACGACGCAGCAACCCGTTCGGATCGCGGCCCAGTCCGCGATGGGCCGCTACCAGTTCAGTTCGAAGAAGTCGCTCGCCGGAGGGTTCATCACCCGCAGGTACAGGTTGCCCGCGGAATCGATGAACATCAGCGGGCCACCACCCGGTGGCGTCTGACGCAGCGGCGCGAGACTCGTCGCCGAGGGCACCGGCACGCCGCCGACGGTGACGACGAGCCCGGGCTTCTGGATCTGCAGCATCAACAGCACGGCATCGTCCGGATCGAGGTTGCCGACCCGGAACCGGATCTCGTCCTGGTTGGGATTCGAGACCGGCAGGCCGTTGCTCGGGTTGGTCCAGGCGAGTGTGTAGAGGTAGCCGCCGTTGAGGATGACCGGCACCTGCTTCTGCTGGTCGATGCGGTAGTCGTTCAAGAACTTGAGGGTCGACTGCCCGGTCTTGATCCGTTCGAAGGTGATGTCCGGCAGGTTCAGGCCGCCGACGCCGGGCTCACGCACATAGAGATGCCCGAACTTGCGCGGCGTGAAGTACGCACGGGATGCGACGCCGGTCGCGTTCACGTACGGCACCTCGGTGCCGTCCTGCATCCACGGGTGATTGCCGATGATCGAACCGACGGCACCCGTCACGGATCCCGCTTCGTCCCACACCGAGAAGCCCCAGCTGCGCGGATCGTCGGGACTCTGGGCGTCGAGGGCACTGCCGGTTCCGCCACTCGGATTGAGCGAGAAGTCCTCGAACTCCACGCGCGGCACCGCCATCGGTTCGAAGGTCACGTTCGACAGCCGGTGGTTGGTTCGCCTGAGCGAGGCGCCATTGCTGCCGAGCAGCCGCGAGGCCGCCACGTCGTATCCGGCGAAGTGGCTGTCGATCACGATCGCGGCACCGTCGTAGATGCGATAGGCCTCGAGCTCCTTGCCGGCGGGAACCACCGGATGGGTCGTGTAGAGGCCATTGCCTGAATCGGCGACGAACAGCGCGTCCTTCATGAAGTCGCCCGAGGCGAAGCGCGCCGCGATGATGTTGTCGGCCTGGATGGTGTGGTCGAAGAACAGGTCACCCCCGCTGTCGCCGTCACCGGTGTAGATGCCGGTATCGCACGAGTAGGCGACGAAGTCCTTCAGCGTCGCGGCTCCGGACGCGGGTGCCCACGACACGTTCGGCAGGATGTGATCGGTGCCGAACTCGATTCCGTCGTGCACGTCGAGACCCTGACGGCAACCGTGCGCGATGTTGTCGCGGAACTCGGTCAGATCGAGCTTGTTCGGCTGGTCGTTCTGGTTGTGAGGGATCGAACCCGACGTCGCCGGATTGGAGAGACCGAGCACCTGCCTGGAGAAGATCAGCCAGAAGCCGGTGCCGATGGTGTCGGACGCCACGTTGCCGACGATCGTGTTGCGCGGGTTGGTGATCCAGAAGGCGGCCGGAGTGCGATTCTGGAATTGATCGAACTCGTTGTCGCTCGGGATGACGGCGTCGTCGTAGACGGGATTCGTCGACTGGGCCGGCTTCAGGGTTCCGATCGCGAGGTTGTTGCTCAGCACGTTGTCCTCCTCGGAACCGTCTTCGAGGAAGAACGCGTGGCCCAGGTTGTGATAGCCGACGTTGCCATCGACCAGGATGCCGTCGGTGCCGTGGATCGTGCATGCCCGGTTGAAGGTCTCGTGGATGCTCGATTCGACGATGTACTGCCCTGCCGCACCGTCGCGGCACATGTGCCAGTGCATCGGGTAGCGGCCGAGCTGCTTGGTCTGGCCCATCCTGGTCAACTCGACGGCCGAGAGGAATCCACGGCCGGCCGGGTTGGTGGCCGAACCCATGATCATGATGTGCCCTCCGAAGCCGGTCTCCGGGTTGCCCGATGTGCCCGGCACGGGCACCGGCACGCTGGTCACCTTGACGTTGTGCGTCAGCATGCCGACCTCGGCGTGCTGCTCGAGCATCCAGTTCGGGAACCCACCCGTCGGATAGGACTGCGACGAACTCACGTGCAGGTATGCGAGGGGCTGGGGCCCCAACTGGATCGTGTTGCCGTTGATCGCAGCCACCGTGCGTTGCTCGGAGAAGTCCTGGAAGCCGGTGCTGGCGATGCCCGGGATCGCCTGGCCTTCGGATCCTGCGATGACGATCTCGTCGCCGACGTTCCAACCGCTCGCATCCGCGACCTGGATGCTGGTGCTGCCGGGCAGCGCGGTCGCCGAGAGCCGTGTCCAGCTCCGCTTGGGGGCGCCGTGCATCTCGATGGTGCCGCCATCCATCGCCATGAGGAACTTGCTGTTGGTCACCGTGTACGGACCGGTCAGCGTCAGCGTGAAGACCTTGCCGGCGGCCAAGGGCGCCTGTCGGCGTCCGACCTCCAACCGGGCCGTGTTGCCCATGACCCGCACCGAGCCCGCGGTCAGCGCGCAGCTCACATCGGGCACGAGCAGTTCGCCGCTCGCGTCGATACTGGCCGCTGTCGCGTTGGACGTGATCGCGATGACCGCGCCGACCGGGATCTGCACCGGGTTGATCGACCCGGGCACGACCGGCGGGCTCCAGTTACCGGCGACGCCCCACTCGCGGATCGGTTCGAGCACCACGTTGTCGAGCAGGGCGATGGTCGCCGCACTACCCACAGCCGCGAACTCGAAGGTCGTCGCGGCACCTGCGCTCACGAAGAACGGACGTGTCGCGAAGGGCTGGTAGCCGATGGTGAGGTTCTGCTCCTGGCCGACGACCTGACCGACGGCCTTGATGCTCAACTCCACGGCATCCGGAACGCCGGCCTGGTTGCGCGCGGCCAACTCGTAGCGCAATCGCCACACGCCGGCACTCAGTCCGGAGACGGTGATCTTCACGGCGTCCTGACCGGAGATGAACGCGACGTAGTCGCCGCTCGGCCGCGGAGGGTTGCCAGCGGCGATCGAGGATGTCTCGTGGGCGATGCCCGATGCGAGGCCGAACTGCCACAGACCCCAGAACAGATTGGTCTGGAAGCCGTTGCCGATCGACGTCGCCTCGAACTGTCCATCACGTGCGCTCGCCGGAGGCAGACTGCTGGTCGCGAGCGCGGGTTGCGCGACGAGCGTGACCGGGGCTTGCGCCACCACCATGGATGCAAAGACCGCGGCGAGCAGAATCACTGGCACGCGGCTCAGAAACGTCGACGCCAAGAGTGTTCCCATGAGTCTCTCCTTCGCTCGCGGAGGTTAGGGAACCGCCGAGAGGAAGCCAACCCCGAGGTCACGACTCCACGTCGCCGCCTGGGCCGCAACCCAGAGACTGCCTGGTCGTCGCTCCGCGCCGGCCAGGAAGGCCGAGGCCGCTCTTCTCTCCGGGGCCGATGGGTTCGACGACCGTCGCCATCCGCGGACCGCCGGCGCAGCGTCCCCGTCGATCCACGTAGCGATCACGCCGATCCGGCCGGCGGTGCTTCGTCACCGAGCCTGCGACTCTCCGCCGGGGACACGAAGCGTCGATGCGGATCGCGCGGCGCCCTTCAGTCCAGCTTCGGCATGTCCCCGGTCAACGCGCCGAGGAAGGTCACGATCGACTTCACGTCGGCGTCGCTCAGTTCCTTGCCGAGCTGGTGGTGCGCCATCAGCTTCACGGCCTGCTCCAGCGTCGCGACCTTGCCGTCGTGGAAGTAGGGCGCGGTCTTCGCCACGTTGAGCAGCATCGGCACCTTGAAGAAGAACTTCTCGGCGTCGTTGCCGCTGATCTTCGAACGACCGACGTCCTCGGTCGGGTAGGCGTTCACGAGGCCGAGCTTCTGGTACATCCCGCCGCCGACGGTGCGCCCGTTGTGGCACATCGTGCAACCGGTGTCGACGAAGGTCTTCAGCCCCTTCTTCTCTTCGTTGGTCAGCGCGTCGTCCTTGCCGTCGAGCCAGTCGTCGAAGCGGCTGTGCGTGACCAGCGTGCGCTCGAAGGCGCCGACCGCCTTGCCGAAGTTGACGAGCGTGACGGGGTCGTCGCCGGGGAAGAACTTGGCGAACCTGGCCTGCATGCCGTCGAGCGACTTGAGCTTGGCCTCGAACTCGTCCTTGTTGGCGAAGCCGTGCTCGACGGGATTGCACACCGGGCCGGTGGCCTGCTCCTCGACGTCCTTCGCGCGCCCATCCCAGAACTGCACGAACTGACGGAAGGCGTTCACGCTGGACGGTGAGTTGCGATCACCGCGCTTGCCCTCGGTGCCGGGCGAGGTCGGTTGACCGTCGGTTCCATAGCGCGCGAGGTCGTGGCAGCTCGCGCAGGCGATGTTGCCCTTCGTCGACAGGCGCTTGTCGTGGTAGAGCTCCTTGCCGAAGGCGACCAGCGCGGCATCGGGTGCGGGCGAAGCCGCGAGGTGCTCCTTGCCGAACAGCGTGGTGATCGCGGCGCGGTCGAGCGTGACCGTTCCACCGCCGCACGCGGTGAGGCCGACGAGGAGGGTGATGGCGAAGGCCGGGATCGACCGGCCGGGGGTCTTGGCGCGTGTCATGCCGAAGAGGTGTACCGGTCTCCGCGCGCGCGGCGAATTCACTTTGCGCGATCGCCGCCAGAGGGCGGAGTGCTCGGACCGATCTCGATCGGCTCGGACATCGTCGTCCCGCCCTGCGGATCGGCAGCCACCACCGCGAAGCAGCGGGTGTCCGAGTCGACGGCGAGCAGCGCGATGTCGATCTGCGCCATGCCGCGTGCGTCGGTGCGACCCTGCCAGCAGGGGCCGCGACCGATCAGGCGACGAGGGTCACCTCCGGCAGTGATCTGCACGAGGACGAAGTTCGCGTCCGGCGCGGCGTGGATGGCCACCTTGCTGCCGGCCAGACGCAGCGCGGGCGGCACGCGACCGAGCAGCGCCTGCGATCCCTTCGACCCGACGCGGATGGCGAGGGGGTCGAAGGCCATCGCGGCGACCACCGCGCTCACCTTCCGCAGCGGATCGACCGGAACGGTCACACTGCGGCCCGAACGCAGCTCGACGATCTGCACCGCGCCGGGCACGGAGTCGTCGGCCGCGAGACGGAAGTCGACGAGGACGTGCTCGGCGTCGCGCCAGCGGAACTCGACCTCGCTCTCCGGATCGAGGCGCGGCGCGGGCACCGGCGGCACGCTCGCGACCGGTGCCGGTTCGGCCGTCGATCCCTCGACACGCGAGGTCGGCGGCGCCGCTTCGGGGGAAGGCCGGGTCGGCGCCACCGGTTTCGCCGGCACGACCACCTGTGCGCGCAACCCGAACTCGACCGGCACACCCGCCACCGGCGACCGGATGCGCAGGGTGCCGACGTGCTCGCCGACCTCGCCGCCGACGAAGCGGATGCGGAGCTCCTGACCCGCGCCCGGCGCGATCGACACGCTCGGATCCGGTTCCGGTTCGAGGGCGAAGGGGCCCTCGATGGAGAAGCCGAGCTGGAGAGGACTCGCGCCCTCGTCGTGCAGGATCAGCGCATGGAGCTGAGTCTCCCCGGGAGGAGTCGGGTCGAAGGTGACGGCTCCTCCGACCACTCCCTCGACGACCAGTCGCGGCGCAATCGGGTGGAGGAACTCGCAGCGATCGATCACCGCGCCGCGGCGGTCGACGAACTCGACCTGCACGAGGTAGCTACTCCGGTCGAAGGAGGCGCGAAAGCCCTCGCAGCTCAGCGGGAGCGTGCGCTCGGCGACGGTGCGCTTCGAGGTCGCCGCGCGGAAGCGGATCGCGTTCTCCTTCTCGAACGCGAACATCGAAAGTCCCGCGCCCAGCAGCAGGGGATGCGAGCCGAGCCCGGAGCAGAAGCTCGCGGCGAGCCGACGTCCGCCGACCGTTGGATAGCGCTCGACGAGGTGTGCGCGCGGATCGAAGCGGTAGATGTCGAGGTCCTCGCGCACCCCGCCGGCGAGGATCGCGAAGGAGCCGTCGGGATAGGCGGCGACATCCACGTCGCTCACACCGCGCGCCAGCGGGAGTCGCGCCGAATGGGGGTCCTCGTCGATGGCGAAATCGAGCGCGACGATCCGATCCGGGGGGCCGTCGCGTGGTGCTACCCGCGTGATCCCACTCGTGGTCGCATCGACCGGGCCCGGACGGACCGCCTCCGGATCCTGGGGGGCGACGGCGAGCGCGGCGAGGACGGCGATGGCGAGCGACACGGTGGAGCGGCAGGAGTCTACGCGACGCGGGGCGGACCGGGGGCGGAGGCGTCGCTAGACTTCGCGCCGATCCGTCCCAGAAAAGCGCGATGAGTCGAAGCCCCATCCGGATGCAGGACAGGCCACAGGTCGACCCTGGCTCGCCCCCCTTCGCGACCCGGCACAAGATCCGGCTGGTCACCGCGACCTCGTTGTTCGACGGTCACGACGCGTCCATCAACATCTTCCGCCGCATCGCCCAGGGCTCGGGCGCCGAGGTCATCCACCTCGGCCACAACCGGTCGGCGACGGAGATCGTGGCGGCCGCCGTGGAGGAGGACGCCCAGGGCATCGCCATCACCTCGTACCAGGGCGGACACAACGAGTTCTTCCGCTACGTGCGCGACCTTCTGGTCGAGCGCGGCGCCGGCCACGTCCGCATCTTCGGCGGCGGCGGCGGCGTGATCCTCGCCGAGGAGATCGCCGCGCTGCAGGAGTACGGGATCGAGCGCATCTACTCGCCGGACGACGGCCGCGCGCTCGGCCTGTCGGGCATGGTCGAGGACATGCTGCGGCGCTGCGACTTCGAGCCGCCGACCCAGATCGACGAGGCTGCGCTGCGAAGCGGCGACAAGCTGGCGCTCGCCCGCGCGTTGTCGCTCGCGGAGAACGATCCGCAGGCCCTCGACGCCCTGCTGGCCCGCCTCCCGGAGCCCGGGATCGCCCCGCCGGTCCTGGGCGTGACCGGGACCGGCGGCGCGGGCAAGTCGTCGCTGATCGACGAGCTGGTGCAGCGCTTCCTGCGCTTCTGCCCCGGCCGTCGCATCGCGGTGCTGTCGATCGACCCGACCCGCCGCAAGACCGGCGGTGCGCTGCTCGGCGACCGCATCCGCATGAACTCGATCCACGACGAGCGGGCCTTCATGCGGTCGATGGCCACGCGCCGCGCGCACCTCTCGCTGGCCGAAGCTGCGAAGCAGGCGCTCACGCTGCTGAAGCGCTGCGGCTTCGACCTCGTGCTGCTCGAGAGCTCCGGGATCGGACAGTCCGACACCGAGATCGTCGAGCACTCCGACGTCGCGCTCTACGTGATGACGCCGGAGTACGGCGCGGCCACGCAGCTCGAGAAGATCGACATGCTCGACTTCGCGGACTTCGTGGCGATCAACAAGTTCGACCGCCGCGGCGCGCTCGATGCATTGCGCGACGTGCGCAAGCAGTACCAGCGCAACCGCAACCGCTTCGAGGTGCCGTCCGACAGCATGCCGGTGTTCGGCACCATGGCGTCGCACTTCAACGATCCGGGCACCAATGCGCTGTTCGGCGCGCTGGTCTCGCGCCTCGCCGAAGGTCACCCCGGCCTCGCACCGCGCAGCCTGCCCCAAGGCGGCGAACCGTGCCGGGCGACCATCGTCCCCGCCGAGCGTACGCGCTACCTCGCGGAGATCGCCGAACGCAATCGCGCCTACGGTGACTGGGCGCAGGAGCAGGCGGAGTTCGCACAGCGACTGCAGGCGCTGGAGCAGAGCATCGCGGAACTCGGCGACGACACTCCCGCTGCACTGATCGCGAAGCGCGATGCCCTGCGCGAGCGACTCGCCCCCGAGTGCCGCGCGATGCTGGCTGGCTGGGACGAGCTGCTGCACTCCTTCACCGGCGACGAGTACGAATACGAGGTGCGCGGCCGCAAGCTGCGTGTGCCGCAGACGCACAAGACGCTGTCCGGACTGACCATCCGCAAGGTCGCGACGCCGCGCTTCCTCGGCCACGGCGATCGCCTGCGCTGGCTGTTGACCGAGAACGTCCCCGGCAGCTTCCCCTTCGCGGCCGGCGTGTTCCCCTTCAAGCGCACCGCCGAAGACCCGACCCGCATGTTCGCGGGCGAAGGTGGCCCGGAGCGCACCAACCGCCGCTTCCACTACGTCGCCTTCGAGCAGCCGGCCAAGCGCCTGTCGACGGCCTTCGACTCGGTCACGCTCTACGGCGAGGACCCGGGACCGCGACCGGACGTGTTCGGCAAGGTCGGCAATGCCGGCGTGTCGATCTGCACGGTCGACGACGCGAAGAAGCTCTACTCCGGATTCGACCTCTGCGACGCCGCGACCTCGGTGTCGATGACCATCAACGGCCCCGCGCCGATGATGCTCGCCTTCTTCCTCAACGCGGCGATCGATCAGCAGTGCGAGCGCTGGATCGCTTCGCAGTCCGGTGACGCCGCCGCGCAGCAACGCATCGACGCGCTGTACGCCGAGCGCGGCGTGCCGCGCCCGCACTACGGGACCGAGCTGCCGCGCGGCCACGATGGTCTCGGCCTCCGCCTGCTCGGCGTGTCCGGCGACGAGGTGGTGCCGCCCGAGGTCTATGCGCGCATCCGCAGGGAGACCCTGTGCACCGTGCGCGGCACCGTGCAGGCCGACATCCTCAAGGAGGACCAGGCGCAGAACACCTGCATCTTCTCGACGGAATTCGCGCTGCGGATGATGGGCGACGTCCAGAAGTTCTTCGTCGAGAACGACGTCCGCAACTTCTACTCGGTGTCGATCTCCGGCTACCACATCGCGGAGGCCGGCGCGAACCCGATCTCGCAGCTCGCCTTCACGCTGAGCAACGGCTTCACCTACGTCGAGTACTACCTCGCGCGAGGGATGCACATCGACGACTTCGCGCCGAACCTGAGCTTCTTCTTCAGCAACGGACTCGATCCCGAGTACGCGGTGATCGGCCGCGTGGCGCGCCGCATCTGGGCCAAGGCGATGAAGCTGCGCTACGGCGCCAACGAGCGCAGCCAGAAGCTCAAGTACCACATCCAGACCAGCGGCCGCTCGCTGCACGCGCAGGAGATCTCGTTCAACGACATCCGCACCACGCTGCAGGCGCTCTACGCGATCTACGACAACTGCCAGAGCCTGCACACCAACGCCTACGACGAGGCGATCACCACGCCGACCGAGGAGTCGGTGCGCCGCGCGATGGCGATCCAGCTCATCATCAATCGCGAGCTGGGCATGGCGCGCAACGAGAACCCGCTGCAGGGCAGCTTCATCGTCGAGGAGCTGACCGACCTGGTCGAAGAGGCCGTCTACCTCGAGTTCGAGCGGCTCACCGAACGCGGTGGTGTGCTCGGCGCGATGGAGACCATGTACCAGCGCGGGAAGATCCAGGAGGAGTCGATGTACTACGAAACGCTCAAGTCGACCGGCGAGCTGCCGATCGTGGGCGTCAACACCTTCCTGAGCAGCGACGGCTCGCCGATCCAGCGCCCGCTCGACGTGATGCGCAGCACCGAGGCCGAGAAGGACACGCAGATCGCCGCGCTGCAGGCCTTCCACGCGCGCAATCGCTCGCGCGCCCCGGCGGCGCTGCAACGTCTGCAGGACACCGCGCTCGCCGGAGGCAACGTGTTCGCCGAGCTGATGGAAGCGGCGAAGGTCTGTTCACTCGGCCAGATGACGGACGCGCTCTACGCGGTCGGTGGTCGCTACCGGCGGAACATGTGAGAACGCGGTGCGTCTTCGCCCTGTGCGCCGCGCTGGCCGCGTGTGCGTCGCAGTCCGCACACGCGCCTCGGCTCAACGTGGTGATCGTTCTCGCCGACGACCTCGGTGCAGGTGACCTGCACTGCTACAACGCGGATTCGAAGGCCCCCACGCCGGTGCTCGACCGTGTCGCCGCGGAGAGCATGCGCTTCCTCGACGCGCACTCGCCGTCCGCCGTGTGCTCGCCGACGCGCTACGGACTGCTCACCGGTCGCTATGCGTGGCGCACACGCATGAAGAGCTGGGTGTTGAATGGCGACTCGCGCCTGCTGATCGAACCGGGCCGCCCCACGCTCGCCTCGACGCTGCACGACGCCGGCTACGTCACCGCCTGCTTCGGCAAGTGGCACCTCGGGCTCGGCGCCTTCGATCCCGCGCGGCCGGATCTCGAGGCCGACTACAGCGCAGCCTTCGACGCCGGCCCGCACACCGTCGGCTTCGACGTCTCGCGCGTGATCCCCGCCTCGCTCGACATGCCGCCCTACCTGTGGGTCGAGAACGGCACAGTGGTCATCGCAGCGACCGCACACACTCCCGGCAGCAAGCGGCGCTGGGACGGCGGAGAGGGCTTCTGGCGCGAGGGCCCGATCGCACCCGACTTCCACATCGACGAGGTGCTGCACCAGACCTGCACCGCCGCGGTCGACTTCGTCCACGCGCAGCGCGACGGCGCACGACCCTTCTTCCTCTACCTGCCGCTGACCGCGCCCCACACGCCCTGGGTCCCCGACGCGGCGCACCAGGGCACGAGCCGGGCCGGCTGGTACGGCGACTTCGTCGCGCAGGTCGACACCGAGATCGGCCGCGTGCTCGATGCACTCGACGCGATCGGCGCGCGCGACGACACGCTGCTGATCGTCACCTCCGACAACGGCGCGCACTGGCGACACAAGGACGTCCACGACTTCGGCCACGACGCCCACGACGGCCGCCGCGGCATGAAGGCCGACGTCCACGAAGCCGGTCACCGCATCCCGCTGCTGGTGCGCTGGCCCGGGCACATCGCCGCCGGCAGCACCACCGACGCGCTGGTGTCCCTGGTCGACCTGCTTCCGACCTGCGCCGCCATGACCGCCACTCCGCTCGCCGACGGCGCCTCGCCCGACGGCGTCAGCTTCGCCGCCGTGCTGCGCGACGCGGACGCGCACGCCCGCGACGACGTCGTGCTCCACTCCGGCGACGGCATGTTCGGACTGCGCGCGGGGAACTGGGTCTTCGTCGAGGGCCTCGGCTCCGGCGGCTTCACCGCGCCGGCGCGCGTCAAGCCGGGTCAGGACGGCGTCGACGGCCAGCTCTACGACCTCGCGACCGACCCGCATCAGGAGCACGACCTCTTCGCCACGCAGCCCGCGGTCGTCGCTCGCCTGCGCGCGCGACTCGATGCGATCCGCGCGCAGAGACACTGACTCAGGATCGTCTCTGCGGTAGCTCACGACCGCGCCGAGGTGATCGACGCGGCTGGCGCGGCGAGGTCGCCGGTGATCACCTCGTGGATCACAGCGCGGCCTCCTGCCGCAACCGAAGGGGTGCGGCTCACTTCGCTCACCGCACCCCGAGGCACTCGGCCGCGCGGTCGGTCCTGCTGGCATCGACTGCTCACGAGAATCCGCGCGTGCCGCGCGAATCCTCCGGAGTCGTAGATCAGTGCACCACCGCGATCCCCGGAGCGCTGATCTCGAACAGGCTCTGCGGGGAGAGCGAGACCGCCTGGTAGACCAGAACCTCGCCGATCTCGAGCCAGGACGGGATCGTGGTCGTGAAGCGCACGTGGCGCTGCGAGTCGACCGCACCGCTCGCCACGTGCAAGGTCAGCGAGGGATCCAGCCACACGTCACCGATCGGCAACACGATCGGATCGAAGGGCGTCATGAAGCTCGCGAACACCGCCACGATGCTGCCCGTCGGGCCCCAGGTTTCGATGTTCTGCGGCTGACCCCGCACCGCGGGCGCGGGAATCACCGCGGGCATCTCGCGGATCTGGTTCAGAATGCAGCCGGGTGACGGCCCGCCAGAATCCATCACGACCATCGGGTCGATCACAGTGCCGCTGATGCCGGGAGCGCAGGTCGAACTGACCGCACGCACACGCCCCTGCGACGACCCGGCGCCACACACCGGGTTTCTAGCCTCAATCAGCCCTCCCACGAGTCTTGCCGGGCCAGAGACCACCGCGGGTCCCTGACCGGCGTAGATCGCTGCTTCACCCAGGAAGCCCGGACTCAGCGGATAGCAGTCGCCCAGACCATCGCCGCCTTGGTGTTGACCGCCGACCACGGTGAGGAAGCTGCCTTGTTTGACATCGAGATTCCCATTCCGGTTGGGATCCGACGCTGAAGCCGTCCGCGTTACACAGTTCAGGATCCAGATCCGCGAGGTGTAGGAAGCGACCGCCGCGACGGGCGCCATCACCGAGCAGTCCACCATCACGCAACGTCGAGCGTGATAGGGCGTGATCGGAATCCGCATCGAGCCCGGATAGTCCAACCGCGACAGGATCACGAGCCCATCACTGTTGGCGACAGATGTCACCCATCCGCTGCTCGTACCGCTGCGGATCTCGAAGTTGTCGATCACCGTGACCGTGTTCGCGGGACACGAGATGATCGTGTCGCGATACAGCAGGAGCGGTTTGGGTAGGCCAAGACCGAGGATGCGGATCGCGCGGTCGATCCGCGCCGGCAAGGCGTAGCCTGCCCCGGATCCCCTTCGCACCTGGATCCGATCGTCGGCGGCTGACGCCGCGTACGCCGACACGAAGTCGGGGAAGTCGGCTCCCACAGCCATCGTGTCGTCGACCACCCAAGTGCGTTGGGCAGGAAGCGCCTCAGCGGCGATCCATGCGATGCCACAGAAAAGCGCGAGGCGATGCGCCCACCGAAGTAGGCAGTCAAGCACGCGGACGCAGATCGAGTCGATCGAAGTCTCGAGTTGCAGGCTCATGGTTGCCTCCACTTCCAGATGCCGAGCGAACCGGCGATGAAGAGCTCCTTCTTGCCGTCGTTGTTCGAATCGAAGATGGCGATGCCATTGTTGACGCCCAACGCACCGCGTGCCCAGGCCCGATGCAGGATGTTCCCGGGGCTCAGCATCCCGCTGGTGGGAATGGTGAAGACGAAGAGGTCGCCCTCCAGCGTGGTCGCGACCAGTTCGTCTCCGGCCTGCGTGGAGATCACATCGCCGATCGCCAGACCGCACACACCGAAGCCGCCCCGGGCACCGATGGGGTTCCCCGAGTTCGAATCGAGATTCAGAAGCCCGATGCGGACCATGGTGCCGCTGGTCGCTGAACTGCCGGTCCACCGGTACCAGGCGATGCCGCCAGTCAGGTTTCCCGGACCGCTGCCGTTGAGCCAGTGCTGGGGATCGAGATGCGTGACCCCGACACCGAGGAAGATGTCGAGGGAGTGACTCGGATCGTTGGGCACCGCGCGGACGGCGAGGCCCATGCCGTTCATGCCCTCGTCAGCGGGAGTCTGCGGATCGGCGCTGTCCCAGAGGATCGTGCCGTAGTCCTGACCCGCTTGCCCGGCATCGCGTCCGGGACGGAGCAGGACCACGCTCCCTCCCTCAGTGCTGGCCACGACCACGGTGCCGAAGGCATCGGTGCCGAGGCGCAGCGACTGCATGTTGTTGATCTGAGCCCACTGACGAATCTCGTTGCGCAGGTCCTTGCAGTCGCCACTGGTGCGACCCGTCCAGTTCTGCTGCGGCGGGACCGGCGGCACACCCCCCGGCACGTTCCTCGTCGAGTACCAGTTGTCGATCACGTGCGTGGCATCGAAGTAGGCACCCTGGATCAGATTCGTGAAGTCGTCGAAATCGCCGCCCCACCAATGGAGCTGACGAGTGGCGCCCGCGATCGGCGAACCCGTCGCGATGGCGTCGCCCGCGCCGATCAGGGCAGCGAAGCCGTTGATCACGGGCATCCGCGCCTCGGTGTTGTAGACAATGCCGTTGATCTCCGTGTGATCCTGGAACCAAACCGGTCTCAGGACATCGTTGATGGCATCTTGCCAAGGTCTGGTCTGGAGCCAGCGAAGACCAGACCCGGTGGTGGTCGTACCGAGCATCGTGGCTTCGACCGTGCCAGTGCCCTGCTGCACGCCTGCCCCGATCTGCACGAGATCGCGGATCGGCGCCGTGACCGTGCTCGGAGCATTGGTCAACCCCGGAACCACCTCCGTCCCGGCTTCCCGGAACACATCCCGCATGACGCTCAGTCCGCTCGCGGGATCGGTCTCGTAGAGCCCACCCGACTGGTTGGCGCCGAAGAGATGAGTGCCGTTGCCCTCGTCGTGGGCGAGCAGCCCCCACTGCCCTGCCGAGTTGCGGTTGGTGAAGGGGATCACGCCGAGTGGAATCGGTGGCGGCGGCGGGGTGCCGACGAAGTCGAGGTACACGCTCGGACCGTTGGCCAGCATGTCCTCCAGGTGGAACCAGACGACATGTCCGCCGAGCGTGGAGAGGATGATCTCCTCCTTGTAGGTCTCGCCGCCGCTGCGCGTGGCGATGTCCGCGGTGGTCACCGCGATGGCACGCGAAGCGGGCGCGAAGCCGTCGAGCTTGTAACCTGCAGGCTGCTGGGGTTGGGAGCCGTTGATCGGCACCCACACGATGCGCGCACTCAGCATCACCACGAAGCCGGCGAGCGCGCCGCTGCTGAGATGCACCGGGGCGAGGTCGGCCGCGAGGACATCGCGCCCCAGGGTTCCGAGTTCGAACCAACCCAGGCTCGGCGGAATGCCGTGGGTCGCCATCGAGGTCGGGTGCATGGTCAAGGCATCGAAGCAGCGGATCTGCGGGACGTCGTTGGTTCCGTCGGTTCCCTGGTGCGCATAGAGCGCGACCGCGACCGGCCCGCCTCCCACCGGTGCCGACACGATCTCGAGGTCCATGGGCGTCCCCTCCTCGCCAGCGGTCCAGGCCTGCAGCTCTGCCGGGCCGGGATTGCGCTGGGTCGGATCCGCCACCTTGTTGAGCGTCACATGCGCCAGGTGGCCGCGATGCGAGAGCAGCAGGATCGGCGTGTTCGAGGTGGTGGTGGACGCCGCGCTCACATGACCTTCGAGGACCGCGAGATCCTGGACTCCAGGCTCGCCAAAGTCGACCAGATCGCCGAAGCCGTCGCCGGAGAAGACCAGCACATGCCCCATCAGGGTGGTCGTGATCACCTCCTTGCCGGGGAAGTCGGGGCCGCTGAACACATCGGCGATCTGCATGCGGCGCGGACGTGCGTGCTCGAAGGTGCGCGGCACCTCGCGCCAGTTCAGCACACTCAGGGTCAGGGCATCGAGCGTGAAGAGGTGCTCCTTGGTGCCGACGGCGACCTCCAGACCGGCGTGGCCGTCGGACAGATCGCCCACGGCGAGCGCGAAGGCACCGAAGCCGAGCGGCACCGATTGCGCAGCCACGTCGAAGGCCTTGGTCGCACTGTTGAGCACGAAGCGGGTCACGACGCCATCGGCGCTGCCGGTGAAGATCGACTTGCCACCGCCGTCTCCCGGCACATCGGCGAAGCGCAGCGACTCGTCGAGACCGAGTGCGAGGCCTGCGCCCTCGGTGCGACCCGGACTCGCAGGCGAGCCGAAGCTGGTGTCGAGCAGCAGCTTGTCGCCGGGGTTCGGGACGTAGTCGGCGGGGAGCGCACGGTCCAGCGCCCAGGCGTAGCTGTCCTCGCTGCCGTCGTCCTGGATCAAGGGTGGCACCACGGGGTTCTGATTCGACCAGTTGGTGTAGGCCACCGGCGCCATCTCGATCGCATCGCTGCGGCCGAGCCAGGCGCCGCCCACACCGCCGATCGCTGTGGTGTGCCAGCCACTCTCGTGGCAGCGGCGGTCGACGGCGGTGAAGTACAAGAGAGGCGCGCTGGTGCTCGCGAATCGCGGCGTGTAGTTGCGCGTGCCGGTCAGCAGGGACATCCAGTCGGTGCCGTGGCCGATGGTGTCCTCGTCCTGACAGACCCAGGCCATCGCCGCGTACAGCTCGCCGCGCCGCTTGCGGATCAACGGTGAGAGATTGAAGTAGTCCCAGCCCGGACTGCCCGGGGTCTGGTCCATGAAGCGGAACGCGGTGCCCCACTCGAGCGTGTCGTGCGGACTGTAGGCTCCGCCGTACGACGAGAAGCCGGTGCGCGTGGCGAGGTACTCGAAGTTGAACTGGTCGGCGAGCACGCGGCGTGGTGACGGGCCGAAGACCTCGACCGTGGCGGCGCAGAACTCCTTGGGGTAGCGCACACAGAGCGCGGGTGCCGTGAGGCCCCCGAAGGAACCGCTCGACAGCATGCAAGGCGGCGCGTCCGTGGCGAGGTTCGGCATCGACGGCAAGCCGGGCGGATGCCGGTAGTCGGTCGTGGGCGCCATCAGCATCAGACGCATCGCCATGCGCAGTTCGCGGATGCGTTGCGCTTCGAAGACCTCGGCGCGGCCGAAGACGCGGGGCACGATGTAGCCCGACATCACCGTGATGCCCGAGGCGGCGGCGAGGACCGGGATCGCCGGATCCGAGTGACGTTCGATGATGCCGTCGTCGTCGGGCGGAGACGGACTCAGCGCGACCGTCTTGCCCACCAGTCCGTCGTAGCGGTTGACTCCGGGATAGGCGAAGCGACCACCGTCGCTCGGGCTCGGCTTGCCGGTCGTCGACCAGGGCGTGATCCACAAGAGGATCTGCGTAGTGCTGGGCAGGGGGTCGGGGAGGAACAGTTCGAAGGCGGCATCCTTGATGGTCCACGGCCCCGTCGATGGCGGTGTCGGATAGGGCAGGAGTTGCCCCGGGCGGAGATAGCCGCGGAAGCGCCACAGATGCATCGTGGCGCCGGTCTTCTGGTCGATGTGGGTTACCTGCCGCCAACCAGGCGTACCACCGATGGTCTGCTCGACCGCGAAGATGTCTCCGAGTTCGACTCCCGGATCGCATTGCCCGAGGTGCGCACCGTAGTCGGCATCGGCGGTCGAGTTGGCGCGGAAGCCTTCGCCGTTGTTCCAGATCGTGTCGGGCACGTTCATCTGCGGCGTCGGCCCGGGTTGGTTGTAGCCCGCGGCCAAGGCTCCGGCGTTGATCGGCGCCATGTGCGGCTGCACGCCGAGCGCCTGACTCCGCAACTCAGCGGCGGAGAACGCATTGCTCAACGGCAATGCGGAGAGAGAGAGAGAGAGAGAGAGACGCATGCCTTCCCGTGCATGCACCCGCAACGAAGCTTCCCGTGGCTTCACGTCGGTCCTCCTGGAATCGCGTCCGCACTTTGCGGGAGCGAAGGTGCGCAAGATGTGCAGACCTCCGACGAGGTGAAAACCCCCCCTCCCTCGTCTCGCGTCTCCACCGCCACCTCGGATGCGCGCTACCGTCTCCGGCGGGCGGCGATCCGTCTCACGGGAGACGCCGCGCGTGGAGTCTCCGCACGGGACGGAAACCCGCCTGCGACACCGGAGCGCGCCGCCGCACCGACCATCACTTCCGCGGCAGCTTCTCGTCGCGATTCGCGGTATGCCACACGAAGGAGGCGATGATCGTCGCCGCCTGCTTCAGGTCGTCCTCGATCGCGTGGTCCCACACGTCCATGTTCGAGTGGTGCGTGCGTGAGCCGTAGGCGATCGGGTCCTGGATGAACTGGAAGCCGGGCAGGCCGATCGCATCGAAGGACAGGTGGTCGGTGCCGCCGGTGTTCGACGGGGTCAGGGTCGCGGCTTCGAGATCGTGGAAGGGCTCGAGCCAGCGCTTGAAGATCGGGCGCACGGCTTCGTTGCCCTGCAGGTAGACGCCGCGGATGCGTCCGGTGCCGTTGTCGAGGTTGAAGTAGCCGGCGAACTTCGAGTGCGCCGGCTCGATGGTCTTCGGCGCCGCGCCGTTCACACCGGGCTCGCCGAGGTTCTGCGCGACCCACGCGCGCGAGCCGAGCAGGCCCTGCTCCTCACCGCTCCACAGCGCGACGCGGATCGTGCGCCGCGGCTTCTTGCCTTGGGTGTCGACGTAGGTCTTCAGGATGCGCATCGCCTCCATCATCACGGCGCTGCCGACGCCGTTGTCGGTGCAGCCCGAGCCGGAGTGCCAGGAGTCGAAGTGCGCGCCGAGCATCACGACCTCGTCGCCGATCTTCGGGTCGCTCCCGGGGATCTCGGCGATCACGTCGTGCTCCATCGGATCGTCGTCGGTCCACTTCACGCGCAGTTCCATCGCCAGACGCACCGGCAGACCGCGCGCGAGCAGGCGCGAGATGCGGTTGTAGTGCTCGACCGACAGCGTGAGCTGCGGGATGACCTGCGCACCCGTTTCGTAGGCACGCACGCGCTGGCCCTGCGCATCGCTCGCCGACGCCCCCTGCACGAACAGGGTGCCGTAGTCGCCCTTGAAGGAGCGGTCGAGGATCGCGAGCGGCTTCTTCTGCGCGAGCACCTTCATCACAGCCTGCACCTTCTGGAAGCCGGCGCGGAAGTCGCCGCTCTTCGGCTTGCCGGCGTCGTGCGAGGGTCCGGGCGTGCCGTCGGCGAGGGCGAGCAGGTCGCCGGCCTCGAGGCGCTCGGCGGTACCGGCGAACCACTCGCCGGTCGGACGCTGCTCCTCGATCAGCACGAACTTGCCGGACAGGTCCATCTTCTCCAGCGCCTCGGCGCCGACCGCGATGGCGTCGACGACCTCGCCGGTGATGCGGCCGTCCACGCTCGGCGACCAGGCCTTGGGCCAGGCCAGCACGGGCCAGGAGTTCTCGCCGACGACGTCGAGCGAGAAGTGCTCGAGCTGCCAGCCGCGGCCGAAGGGACCCCAGGCGGCGAGGTGGGCGTTGCTCAGCCCCATCGAGGCGAAGGTGTCGCGCGCCCAGGCCTGCGCGCGCTTGATGTTGGGGGAGCCGGTCAGGCGCGGGCCGTGGACGTCGCAGATCATCCCCAGCAGGTCCATGACCTGGCTGTGTTCGAGGCCGGTCTCGCGGAAGGCCTTGATGGCGGCTTCATCGAGCGGCTCCTGCGCGCGCAGCGGCAGTGGGGCCGACAGTGAAGTGAGGACGGCGAGGGCGGCGAGGGCGATCAGCTTGCGGTCGAGCATGGGGTCTCCAGGGACGAGTGGCGCGGACCATACGGCCCGCCGGCCCCCGCCGTGAGCCCGGCACGTAGGAGTCGACTGCTCCGGCGCCCGGTTGCGCCCCGCACCCCTCCGGCGAAAGATGTCCCCCGCGACGGACCGACCATGCGTTCCCCACGCAGCTTCCGTGATCGCGCGCGACGCCAGGGCGTCGAGCGCCCCTTCGACATCCTGATGCGGATGTCGCCGGCGAGCCGTCGCATCGTCGCCGACGTGCTCGACTGCCGCGTCGACGGCGTCGACGACGCCGAAGAGCAGTCGTGGCGGATCATCAACGAGAGCCTGCGCGGACTGCAGGCGCGCACGCACTCGCTGCAGGCGCAGCTCACACCCTTCTCCCGCAACCACAATTGGTGGGAGATCGTCACCCGCGCCGCGGGCTGGCTCGGCATCCGCTGGTATCCCGGCCTCAAGGACGAGGAGGTGGAGCGCCTGGTGTTCGAGCGCTTCGCCGAGAGCTTCGTCGCCGAGAACCTCCACCACGGCACCGACGAGGGCACCGACGAGCTCGAGTCGCTGGTGGTGCACAACACCGACTTCGACCTCGCGATCCGCGCGCTGCGTCTGTCGCGCAACGGCAACCGCACCGTGTGGTCGGCGCTGGTGATGGGCACCATGCGCGCCGACCAGAGCCTGCGCGACGGCGCGTCCAAGATCGGCGACTGGCTGTGCCACCATCTGCGCTGGGCCTGGCCGGCGCCGATGAGTTCCGGACTCCGGCTGCTGCAGCAGCGCCTCGCCGGCGTGTTCCACGCCTGGGTGTCGCGCGCGCAGGTGCTGCCGCGCTCGCGCAACGCGCGCCGCGTGTGCACCGCGCTCGCGCTGATCTACTTCCAGGACCTCCTCGACCGCACGCTGGCCGAGGTCGAGACCGCGCGGGCCTGATCAGGTCCGGGGTGCCGCGAAGGGGTCGACCAGCGCAGTGAGTGCGCCGCGCGCGTCGCGGGCCCACGGCACCCACAGGATGCCGACGCCGAGCACCGCGACGTCCGACTTGCGCGGTGTGATCTCGACCGTGTCGATCGGCAGGGCCTCGGCCTCGAAGGAGGCCTTCACGCCCTCGCTGTCCCTGTCGAACTGCGCCTGCAGCTCGTCGATCTGCGCACGCACCGACTCGACCGACTCCTCCGCGCGCGCGACGTCCTCGCGCTCGCGCCCGACGCGCGATGCGCCGCGCAGTGCTGTGGTCGCGCGGCCGAGGTTCGAAGCACTGACCGTCTTGCGGCCAAACAAGGCGCCGAGGATCGTCGCGCCGATCGAGATCGCGGTCTGCGTGGTCTGCTGACGTGCCTGCGAGCGTTCGCGGTCGACGCGTTCCTCGCTGCGACGCAGCTTGTCCTGCAGCGCGCTCAGCTTCGGCGCGTACCTGCGCCGCAGTTCCTCCACGGCACGATCGCGCGATTCGCGTGCGATCTGCGCGCAGCGCGAACGGAAGGCGCCGAGATCTTCGTCGGGCTGCGAGGTCGCATCGACCGCCTTGCAGCGGTGCACGGTCACGCGTTGGTCGCGGTACAGCGCCTCCGCCAGCCGCTTGGTCCAGGCCGCGAAGGACTTCGCCTGACTCGCACCAGGGGGAAGAGCGTCGAAGCCCGCAGCGGGCGACGGCTCGTCGCTCAGGCGCGGCATCCGCGTGGTGCTCGCCACGTCCGGCTCGTCCCATGGATCCTCGTCGACCTCCGCCGCGAGCGGCGCGATCACCGACAGATCGCGCCACAGATCGACGCCCTCCTTGGTCGACACGAAGTGCACCCGCGCGGTGCCGAGCAGGGCCGGTCGGTAGATCAGGCTCTCGCTCGCTGCAGGCTGGGTCCGCGCGACGGCGAAGCGCTCCGTGATGCCTCCGGGCAGCAGCGGACGGGACGACGGCGAACCCACGCTCGGTGACGCGGTCTTCGCGGAGGCCGCGACCGCCGCAGCGCCCATGTCGCGTGAAGGTGCGGCGACGGCCGCCGCGGCCTTGCGCACACCCATCAGCGCGGCGATCTGCGCGCGGGTCAGCGGTCCACGCAGGTAGCTCAGCACGAAGCGCGAGCGCAGCAGCACCGGTGCGTCGTCGTGGACGTTGTTGCACAGGAAGGTGCGCGCGGTGAGCCCGGACAGGATGCGCTCGGTCGCCGCGCGATCGAAGGTCGCACCGCTCTGCGCCGACGCTCCCTCGAGGCCGTCGAGCACGCGCATCTTGTCGCGCTCGGTCTGGAGGCGACCGAGGAACCACGTGCCCGCGTTCGACAGGGCCTTGTAGTCGAGATCGACGGGGTTCTGCGTGGCGAGCACGCAACCGACACCGAAGGCTCGCGCCTGCTTGAGCAGGGTCAGCAGCGGACGCTTCGACGGCGGATTGGCCGTCGGCGGCAGATAGCCGAAGACCTCGTCCATGTAGACCACCGCGCGCAGCGAGCTGGTGCCGGCCTGCGCGCGGGTCCAGGCGACGATCTCGCCGAGCAGCAGCGTGACGAAGAACATCCGCTGCGGCTCGGAGAGATGTCCGATCGACAGGATCGACACGCGCGGGCGGCCGTCGGCCGTCCACAGCAGGCGCTGCACGTCGAGCGGCTCGCCCTCGAGCCAGGTGGCGAAGCCCGGCGACGCGATCAGCGCGTTGATCGCCATGGCGAGCTGCGCGCGGTCGGCCGCGGGGAAGAAGCTGTCGACGTCGAGCACCCCGATGCGCGCGAAGGGCGGCGACTGGACCGCACGGATCAGCTCGGCGAGGTCGAGGTCGCGACCGTCGCGCCACACGTGGTCGACGATGTTGCTGAGCAGCACGTGTTCGCGACTGCGCACCGGATCGGCGTCGATGCCGAGCAGGGCGAGCAGTCCGGAGACCGCCGACACGATGCGTTCGGACCAACTCTCGGTGTCGTCCTGCAGCTCGGCGGGCGGTGCGTTGAACGAACGCAGGGCGCTGATCTGCAGACCGGCGTTGCTGCCCGGCGTGTAGATGGCGAGATCGACCGCGTCGCGGAAGCGCGCGATGCGTGCGCCGTCCTGGCCCCACTCCGTCAATCCCTTCTTCCAGCTCGTCGCCACGTCGGCGGCGTACTGCTCCACGGTGCGTCCCTTGCGCAGCGCCTCACCGGGATCGATCCACGGTGCGAAGTCCGAGGGCCGTAGTTCGGGAAAGGTCAGCGCAAGATTGCCGAGGTCGCCCTTGGGGTCGATGGCGATCACCGGGATGCCGTCGATCGCGGCCTCCTCGATCAGCGCGAGGCAGAGGCCGGTCTTGCCGCTGCCGGTCATGCCCACGCAGACGGCGTGGGTCGTCAGGTCCTTGCTGTCGTAGAGCAGGGGTTCGTCCAGCACCTCGCCGCTCGCGGGATCGACGCGACGGCCGAGGTAGAACACGCCGAGTTGTTCGAATTCGGTGGGCACGCGGCCGAGGCTAAGGGACCCGGTCGGCTGGACCAACTCCGCGACTCACTGCACGGGCTTCGCCTATCCTGCGGGCATGAAGCACAAGACGACTCGGAGCCCTGATCGGCGTCTGCCCTTCGGTCTGGTCCCCCTCTTGATGATCTCGCTGCTGGTCGCTTCGCCGCGCGCACAGGATCCCGCGCGCGTGCACGGCAAGCTGCCGAAGACGCTCGAGATCGCCGACGTGATGGTCGTTCGCGGCGACGGCGCACCGCCCTTCGGTCCGACCAGCGTCTACGTCAGCGACGGCAAGATCGTGGACAGCCTCGCCGACAAGGCCGAGGTCGTGATCGACGGCAAGGGCAAGTGGCTCCTGCCCGGACTGGTCGCCACCCACGCGCATCTGCAGGAGGAGTCGGCGGGCATCCCGATGCCGATGGAGTACCAGACCGATCTGTGGACCGCGTGCGGCATCACGACCGTCCGCGATCTCGGCAGCACGCTGTCGCGCTCGCTGCGCGTCCGCGCACGCGCCGACAAGGGCGAGATCGCCGCTCCGCACATCCTGCTCTACCACCAGTTCGGCACGGTGAACTCCCCTGCGGATGCGCGTGCCCGGGTGCGCGCACTCGAGGAAGCCGGCGCCGACGGCATCAAGTTCTGGTCGAACCTCAACTACCCGCCGGAGATCCTGCGCGCGGCGCTCGACGAGGCGAAGAACGTCGGGCTTCGGTCGACCGCGCACATCGGCGTGGGCGAATGCAACGCGATTCACTACGCCCAGTACGGCATCACCAGCATCGAGCACTGGTACGGCATCCCCGATGCGGCGCTGCGCGGCGTGCAGGACTTTCCGGCGAAGTTCTCGTACAGCAACGAGGTCGACCGCTTCCGCGAGGCCGGCAAGCTGTGGCGGCAGACCGACCCGCAGAAGCTCGAGAGCGTGCTCCAGTACCTCGTCGACCACAACGTCGGCTGGAGCCCGACCTTCGCCGTCTACGAGGCGAGCCGCGACCTGGTGCGTGCGCAGAACCAACCGTGGTTCCGTGATTGGCTGCACCCGGCACTGGAGGCCTTCTTCTCACCGAACCTCACCTCGCACGGCAGCTACTTCATCGGCTGGTTGTCGACCGACGAGGCGAACTGGCGCGAGAACTACCGCATCTGGATGCAGGCGGTGCGTCGCTTCGAGGAACTCGGCGGCGTGGTCACGACCGGTGAGGATGCCGGCTACATCTATCTGCTCTACGGCTTCGGCCTGCTCCGCGAGCTCGAGCTGCACGAGGAGGCAGGGTTCCATCCACTCGAGGTGATCCGTCACGCCACCTACAACGGCGCGAAGGTCATGGGCATGGAGGACCGCTTCGGCCGCGTGCTGCCCGGCCTCGACGCCGACCTGATCGTGGTCAACGGCAACCCGCTCGAGAACCTCAAGCGCCTCTACCCGACCGGCTGCGACGAATACGTCGACGGGAAGCCGGCACCGACCGGCGGCGTGCTGTGGACCATCCGCGGCGGTCGCATCTGGCACGGCCCCACCCTTGCCACGGCCATCAAGGACATCGTGCGGCAGGCGCGGGAGAAGGCGATTCCGAAGCGCTGAGGCGGAGCGAAGGCGCCGTTGTCATCGGGCCGACGGCAATGACGCTTTCCCGACATTGCAGGCTGGGACTGGGGGACTTCCCCGCCGTCACGCGCGCGCTTCAATCGCGCACGCCCTCCGGTGCGCGTCCGCTTCGCGCGCTCCTTTGCCGTCCTGTCCCTCGATCATGTTCACGCTCAGACACTCTGCTCTCGCTGCAGCCGCTCTCACTGTCGCCGGCGCAGCCCAGACCACGCTCTACACCTTCCACGGCGTCGGCTCGATCGACAAGTTCGGCTACAACGTCACGACCTGCGGAGACGTCGACGGCGACGGTCGCAGCGACTTCATCTACAGCGCGCCGTTCCTGGACATCGATGGCCGCCTGAACAACGGCATCGTCCGCGTCCACTCCGGCGCGACGGGTGCGGTGCTCCAGGAGTACCACGGCCCCGAGGATGGCGACGAGTTCGGTTACTCGGTCGACGGCATCGGTGACGTCGACGGCGACGGCCACGCCGACTTCATCATCACGCGCCTCGTGCTCGCGACGCGCTATGCCGGCGAAGCGCGCGTCTACTCGGGAGCGACGGGGTCGCTGGTCCGCGTCGTCCACGGAGGCTCGGCCTACGACTACTTCGGGATCTCCGCGGCCGGGGTCGGCGACGTCGACGGTGACGGCTACGACGACTTCGCAGTTTCCGCACCGGGCAAGGACGACAACGGCTCCTCTTCCGGCGAAGTGCGCGTGTTCTCAGGACACTCCGGCGTCGAGCTCTACGACTGGGACGGCGACGCCGGCGGTGACCAGTTCGGCTGGTGGGTCGCCGGAGTCGGCGATGTGGACGCGGACGGCGTTCCCGACATCGCCTGTGGTGCTCCCACCGCGAGCTTGCCCGGTCGCAGCGAGTGCGGCCTGGTCCGCGTCTTCTCGGGACGCACCGGCGCCGTGCTCCACGACTTCCACGGTGACGCGAGCGGGGATCGGCTCGGCTGGTGCATCTCCGCCGCCGGAGACCTGAACCACGACGGCTTCGCGGATCTGATCGCCGGTGCGTACCTCGCCAACGACAACGGCACCGACTCCGGCATGGCCCGCGTCTATTCGGGAGCCGACGGATCCACGCTGTTCTCCTTCCTCGGCGACGCCGCGGGAGACCAGTTCGGATGGTCGGTGCGCAAGGCCGGCGACGTCGACGGCGACGGCTGGGACGATCTCCTGGTCGGCGCGCGCTTCAACGACCAGGCCGGTACCGACGCCGGGATGGCGCGACTGTTCTCGGGCCAGACCGGTGCCGTGATGCACACCTTCCTCGGCCACGACGCCGGCGACCAGATGGGCTTCTCGGTGGGCAGCGCGGGCGACGTCGACGGCGACGGCTACTTCGACGTGATCCTCGGCGCGGCCTTCGACGACACCTTCGGCACCGACTCGGGCGTGGTGCGCGTGGTGTCGTTCGGCGGCACCGGCGAGCCACCGCGTGACATCCTGCTCGCGAGCGGATGTCCGTGCAGCGACGGTCACCTGCCGCGCATCGGCATCTCGGGTCGCGCCGAGATCGGCAGCACCTACTCGATCACGCTGCGGAGCGCACTGCCCAACACGATCGCCTTCGTGAACATCGGTATCTACTGGAACCAACCGCTCGGCGGTCTGGCACCGGGCTGCACCGCGGTTCCCTATCCGCTCGACTTCGTACCGACGCTCACCGACTCGTTCGGCGCCGGGAGCGTCACGCCGATCCAGTTGATCCCCAACGATCCGCAGTTCGTCGGCGTCGAGGTCTATCACCAGTGGTTCGTGCTCGATCCCACGAACAATCCGCTGGGCATCGCGACCTCGAGCGCGCTTAAGACCGTGCTCGGCGACTGAGGTCGCCGAGCACGGATCGATCAGAAGCGGTCGCCCGGGCCGCGCATCGTCCACGCGCGGTTCGGGATGAGCTGGTCGATCGGCACCGACAACTTGGACTGGTCGCTGGTCGGATTGGAGTACCAGGTCTTCTTCTGGCTGCCGCGGCTGTCGCGCCAGGTTCCGAAGTCCGGGTAGGCGACGGTGATCGGCACGCCCTCCATCGGGAAGCGCCAGTTGGCCGGCACCTGCAGCGCGAAGGGATTGCCCTGGCCGTCGATGAAGCTGCTGCTCCCGCTCTCGGTCGGCAGACCCGCGCTGCGATCCGCGAAGGAGTAGAAGCCCGAAAGGTGAACGTCGGCGCGCACGCCGGTGTCGGAGGTCACGAACAGGAAGGGGTCGTAGGGCGCGGCGCCGAGCTGCGAGGTGTTGATCGCGTTGTCGAAGGTGATCCACACGCGCGTCGAGGCCGCCGGCACCATCGGGTGCCCAGGCCAGGTGTTGGCGAAAGGCTTGTCGGGGACCGCCCGCGGCATCACCTGCTGCGTCGAGGCGAAGATGCCGTCGATGCGCACACCGGTCCGGGTGTCGATGACCAGCGCCGTCGCCGGATCGTCGGTCGGCGTGGTTGCCGACGACACGAAGCGCTCGACCCGCAGGGTGCCGGTGGAGCTGCGCGAGGTCAGTCGATCGAGGTGCAGGCCGAATGCACCGTCGTACGAAGCGCCACGCGCCAGGAGGTGGAAGTCTCCGATCAGGTCCTTCACCTTGTTCCGCCGGTCGGTCACCAGCGTGTAGGCAACGGCGACGACGGCATCGTTGTAGTCCGCATCGCCGATGGCCGGGTAGAGGTCCTCGAACGCGACCACCGACCAGCCGTTGGCCGGGATGCGCTGCACGTAGGCGCGCGTCGCATCGTTCGGGAAGGCGTCGTCGAAACCGGAGACGCCGTCGCCGTCGTGATCGACGGGATCGAAGGCCGCGATCGCGGCCTGCTCGATGGCGTCGGCCGGCGTGACCTGGAACAGGAAGACGGCGTCGTTGAAGTCGTCGTCGCTGTTCACGGTGCGGTTGAGGTCCTCGAAGCCGCACACGATCAGCTCCTGACCACCGAGGAAGCCGGTCACGCCGGGGATGCGGACCATCGCGACGTGCTGTGCACGCGATCCGTCCCCGACCACCGCCTCCGGATTGATCTGGGGCAGGGTCGTGTAGCAGCCGCGCCCGATTCCGCGATTCGTGTTCGGATCCGCGGTCGGGATCGCCGTGCCGTCGACCCAGTTCCGCACCGCGTTCGACGTGTTCCAACCATCGGCGACGATGAAGAAGCCGACACGGTCCCCGGCGTGGAAGGTGCGCGGCGCACCGCCGGTCGAGATCATCTGCGTCGCACCGGGGTTGATCGTCCCCGGCTGATTGACGTCGGGATACAGCATCCCGGACTCGAGCACGGTGACCTGGTCGCCGTTCTGCGAGTAGCGGAACCAGCCGAGCGAGTTGCGGTAGCCGGCCGACTCCCAGAAGAACACCACGCGCACCTGGCAGTCCGCGGTCACGATCAGGTTCGGCGAGTAGGCCGACTGCAGGTACGCCGCTCCGGCGTTGGACTGCTCCGGCAAGATGCGCGCGACGGTGTCGCTCACCGCCTGCGGGATCGTGAGCTGCGACTGTGCGGTCGCCTGCACGGCGAACGCGGTGGTGAACAGCGCGACGAGATTGCGAAGGCGGTCCATCACGCGTCCTCCAGTTGGATGGTGAGGTTCCCCAGCGCACCGACGCTGACGGTGATGCGCGACGACGGGGCGAAGGGCCCCCACAGGCTGCGCAGACCTTCGTCGGTGTAGGCCCCGGTGCTCCCGGGATAGCGGACGATCACGTCGACGGTGTCGAGTTCCGCAGGCAGCGTGATCGACGCGTCGCAGCGACCGTCGTCGCCGGTTCCGCCGCTGAAGAGCGGCTGGCACGCGGCCTCTCCGGTCTGCGCCGCGGCCGCGGTCAAGGGCGGCGCCAGCGAAACGGTCGCACCCACCAGCGGCACGCCGGCCTTCACGACCGCGATGCCCAGAGAGACGTCTTCCGACATCTTGAACTGGAACGGCGCAGCACTACCGCCACCGCCTCCACCTCCGCCACTGCCACACGCCGCCGTCCCGAGGGCCAGGACTGCGGCCGCGCAACACACCAACGCCTTGTGCACGTGTACCTCCCGTTGTTCCGTGCCAACCCGGAGCCGAGGCACCGGGCCAGGTCCGTGATCGACCATTCGTGGCTCGGAGCATCAATCGCCGGCCATGGCTGCGCGAAGTCGCGACCGGAGCCGGGCCGTCCCAGCGCGGCGACGTCGATCCCGAAACGGGACCTGCGATCCATTGCACGCCCTGCTCCGGCCCTGCACTCTGCGCCGTGATGGACGCGCAGCGGACGAGCATCGTGGTCGGCATCGGTGGCGGCACCGGCGGTGGGAAGACCACCTTCGCGCGTTCGCTCGTCGATGCGCTGCCGAGCGGCGCCGCGGTGATCCTCGATCACGACGCCTACTACCGCGACCTCTCGCACCTGCCGCCGGCCGACCGGACACGCACCAACTTCGATCACCCCGACAGCCTGGAGAGCGAACTCTGTGCGCAGCACCTGATCGAGTTGCGAGCCGGGCGCGCGATCCACAAGCCGATCTACGACTTCCGCACGCACACGCGCACGGCGACCACCGAGGTCGTGGAAGCCGCGCCGGTCATCGTGGTCGAAGGAATCCTGGTGCTCGCCGTCGCCGCGCTGCGCGAGCACTTCGACCTGCGGCTGTTCGTCGACGCGCCCGCGGACCTGAGACTCCTGCGCCGCATCCGCCGCGACATCCACGACCGCGGACGCGACATCGACAGCATCGCGCGACAGTACGAGGGTTCGGTGAGGCCGATGCACGAGGCCTTCGTCGAACCCAGCCGCGCCTGTGCGGACATGGTGATCTCGGGACTCGGCGACTTCGGCAACGCGCTCCGCACCACCGCAGACGCGCTTCGTCACCGGCTGCGGCTGGAGTCCTGAGCGACGCGATCAGCGCTTGCCGTCGCCGCCGTCCTCGCGCTTGGGTTCGGTCGCGGGCGCGGGGACTGCCGGGGCGGGCACCGCCTGCACCGCCTCGACGCGCTCCACGGAGGAACCCATGCCCCACATGCCGATCATGAGCCCGAGCTTGCCGAGCTTGCCGACCGCCTCACGACCGGTGCCGAAGTCGACCGTGGCGACGCAGTCGCGGCCTTCGGTGCGGATCACCACCGCAGTCAGCAGGTCCTTGAAGGGCAGCATCTGCTTCATCTCGACCGCACTGGCGATCAGTCCCTTGAACTTCTCGCCGAAGAGCTGCGGTCCGGCATCGCCCTTCTGGAAGCGCACCAGGACCTCGGCCTTCAGACCTTCGGTCTTCGGATCCTCGGCGACGCGCAGACACAGCGCGGCCGGTGGATCGGTCTCCACGGTCCAATCGGTCCCGACGCCCGGGAAGAAGCGCGTCGTATTCGCCTCCGATTCCGGAACCAGACGCACCACCGACAGGAGCAGGTGCGGACGACCGGAGAGTTCGAGGACCTCGGGCCGCGGCACACCGCCCTTCCGCTTGCCTTCGAGCACCGAGCTGATGAGGTGCCGCCGCGTCTCGCCGAAGTGTCCTTCGATCACCAGCAACCCGGCGCGAGGCGAGCACATCTCCTTGCCGTCGCGCTCGACGAACTTCACGCCGCCGAGCGTGCCGGGATCGCCGCCGGCCGCCTCCGCGGTGAGATCGACGCTCTTCCCACCTTCGAAGACCCAGATCGATCGCTCGGGGATGCTCTGCTCCTGGTCTCCCGATCCGCGAGTGTGCTCGCGGAACGCGTAGGTGACGCGATCGAGGTCCTCGATCGAGAAGCCGAACTCGCGCTGGAACGCGCCGGCGAAGGTGCCGAGCGGCGAACGCAACAGCTCCGCGAGCACGCCGAGGTCGTCGAGGCGTCGGACGTCGACCTTCATCTCGCCGTCGTAGTCCGGCGGCAGGAAGGAACGGGGACCGTAGTTCGACTCCTGGGCCCATGCGGTGGTGGCCAGGAACGCGGACAGGACGACGGAGCACGGATGACGCATGACCTTCCTCGGCGAACAGGAGCTGGAGCGGCGCAAGATACACTCGCCCGCATGCAGACCCACATCGCGGATTCACCCGCCGACGCGGCACGCGCCGCGGCGCGGAGGATCGCCGCACTGGCCGCCGAGGCGATCGCGACCCGCGGGAGGTTCACGGTCGCGCTGAGTGGTGGAACGACACCCTGGGTGATGCTCGACGTGCTGACGACCCTCGACGTCGACTGGTCCCACGTGCACGTGTTCCAGGTGGACGAGCGCCGGGCTCCGGACGACTCGACGGATCGCAACTGGACGCACATCGAGGAACACCTGGTCCGCCGCGTGCCGCTGCTCCGCACGCACCTGCATCCGATGCCGGTGCTCGACGACCCGGAGCGCGCCGCGCGTCACTACGCGGAGTCGCTGCGTGCGCAGACCACACCGCACGGCACGCTCGATCTCGCCCAACTCGGACTCGGCGACGACGGCCACACCGCCTCCCTGGTCCCGGGCGACGGCGTGCTCGACGTGGCCGACCACGACGTGGCGTGGACCGCGCAGCCCTACCGCGGAAGCCTGCGCATGACTCTCACGCTCCCCTGCCTTGCGCGCGCGCGCGCCCTGCTGTGGCTCGCCACCGGAGCGGGCAAGGTCGAGATGCTGCGGCGCCTGCGCGCGGGTGATCGCGGCATCCCGGCGGGAAGGCTGCCGCAGGACCGCGCGCTGCTGTTCGCCGATGCAGCGGCGGTGCCGAGCCGCTCCTGATCGCGCGTCAGGCGTTCAGCCGCGCGCACACGAAGTCGCCGACCTGCCGCGTCGATGCGGTGCCGCCCACGTCGGGCGTGCAGACCTTCTGCTCGATCGCGTCCCTCACGATCTGCGTGAGCCGCTCCTCTTCGCCCGCATGTCCGAGTCGGGTCATCATCATTCCGACGGTGAGCACGGTGGCGAGCGGATTGGCCTTGCCCTGACCCGCGATGTCGGGCGCGCTGCCGTGCACGGGCTCGAAGAGCGCGACGCCGTCGGGGCGCGCGTTCATGCTCGCCGCCATGCCGAGTCCGCCCTGCAGCGCCGCGCCGAGGTCGGTGATGATGTCGCCGAACAGGTTGCAGGTCACCACCACGTCGAACTGCGACGGGTCGCGGATGACGTTCATGCAGAATGCGTCGACGTACTGGTGGCGACTCTCGATCTGCGGGTAGTCGCGTGCGACCTCGAAGAAGCAGCGTCGCCACAGCTCGTGCGCCTGCGCCATCGCGTTCGACTTGTCGACCATGTGCATGCGCCGTCGGCCGTGCTTCACCGCGAAGTCGAAGGCGGCGCGGCACACGCGCTCGACGCCCTTGCGTGTGTTGACGTCCTCGTTGATCGCGACCTCGTCGGGCGTTCCCTTCTTGAAGTGGCCGCCGATGCTCACGTAGATGCCCTCGGTGTTCTCGCGGAACACCACGAAGTTGCAGTCCTTCGCGGTGCGCCCCTTCAGCGGCATCAACCGGTCGTGCAGGCAGACCACCGGACGAACGTTGCAGTAGAGGTCGAAGCCGAAACGCATCCCGAACAGGATGTCGCGCGCATGCACGTTGCTCGGCACGCGAGGGTCGCCGAGCGCCCCGAGCAACACGGCCGCGCACTCGTCCTGGATGAACCTGCGGTCGGCATCGGGAAAGGTGGTCCCGTCCTTCAGGTAGCGGTCGGCGCCGAGATCGAAGTGGACGAGTTCCAGCGGAAGGCCGCGGACCTGCCGCAGGGTCTCGAGCACACGGACGCCCTCGGCGACGACTTCCTTGCCGATGCCGTCGCCGGGCAGGATCGCGATCTTCTGGGTGGTGGCCATCGTGATGAGCGGGGCATGCGACCGTGGGGCCGGGCGCCGCGCAATCGTTCGTTTTGACGAACCGTCGCGCCGCTGCCTACAAGGCGCGCCATGGATGCGACGGTCTTCGCGATCCAGCGGCTCTACCCGCGGATCTTCCATGCCTGCCACGTCCGGCACGTGCGACGCCGGTCGACGTCCTTCGATCTCGGTGAGAAGGAGTCGTCGCTGCTCGCGCACCTCGATCCGGACTCCGGGTCCACGGCGAGTGTGCTGCGTGCACACATGAGCGTGGGCGCGCCGGCGATGTCGGCGACGCTCGAACGCCTGGAGCGTCGTGGCTACGTCCTGCGCGAGCGCAGCCCCGACAACCGGCGCGAGGTGATCGTGCGGATCACCGAACTCGGCACGCGGGCGCTGTCCGCGGCGTCGGTGCTCGACACCGACCGACTGCGCGCCCTGGTCGAGCGCCTGACGCCGGCACAGCAACGCGCCGCGGTCCGCGGCCTCGCGCTGCTCGCGGAGGCCGGCAGGTCTGCTAGGGCGGAGGCGCTGCGATGACCTGGTGGAAGTGGCTGCTCCTCCTGGTCGCCGGGACCGCCGCACTGGTGTGGATCCTCGGTGCGATGATTCCGCGCGGACACGTCGCCACCTGCACGGCGCGCTTCCGGGCCGCCCCGCAGCGGCTCTACGAACTCGTCAGGGACGTGGCCGGAGCGACATCCTGGCGCAAGGACCTGGAGCGGGTCGAGCTGCTGGCTCCGCGCGAGGGCAAGCCCGCCTGGGCCGAGACCTCGTCGTGGGGCAAGGTCACCTACGTCCTCGATGCCGACGAGCCCGGGCGCAGGCTCGCCTACCGCATCGCCGACGACTCGCTCCCGTACGGCGGCACCTGGACCTTCCGCTTCGAGCCCGACGGCGCGGGAACCCGCCTGTCGATCACCGAGGACGGCTTCGTCGAACCCAAGGTGTTCCGGCTGCTCGCGCGCTTCGTGTTCGGCTACCACCGGACGCTCGAGACCTACCTGAGGTCGCTCGCCGCCGGAACCGGCGACACGGTGACCGTCGAACGCTCCTGACCGGTGCGCGCGCGCCGTGGCGGCGCTTCGCCGTCGCGCTAACCTCCCGCCGCATGACCAAGGGCCGCCTCGAAGCGTTCAGCGACGGTGTGATCGCGATCATCATCACGATCATGGTCTTGGAACTGCGACCGCCGGCCGGGGACGACTGGTCCTCGCTGTGCGCGCTGGAGCACGAGTTCTTCGTCTACCTCCTGAGCTTCGTGTTCCTCGGCATCTACTGGAACAACCACCACCACATGCTCCACGCGACGGATCGCGTGACCGGCAGCGTGCTGTGGGCGAACCTCCACCTGCTGTTCTGGTTGTCGTTGGTCCCGTTCACGACCCGGTGGATGGGTGAGCACGAGTATCACGCCATTCCGACCGCGGTCTACGGCATCGACCTGCTGATGGCGGCGATCGCCTACACGATCCTGCAGTCCCGCATCGTGCGCGCGCAGGGACCGCAGTCGCGGCTCAAGCTCGCCGTCGGCAGCGACCTCAAGGGCAAGGTCTCGCTCGCCTCCTACGCGACTGCGATTCCCGCAGCGCTGTGGCTCAGCCCCTGGATCGCGATCGCGCTCTACGTGCTCGTCGCGCTGATCTGGTTGATCCCCGATCGCCGCATCGAGTCGCACATGCACGTCTGATCAGGTTCACGAGGTGCACGCGATGTGCCGCAGGTGCCGTGCATCACGTTGCCGTGCATCGCGACGACCCGCGGCGCCGCGCGTGGTGGACGCACCGCGAACGCAGCAATGCGCATCGCGCGCAGGGGCAGGGTTCCCCGCAGAGCAATAGTCCCCTGGGCCTCCGCGTTTCCCCACCACGTCATCGCACTCGATTCGAGTCGAGTCGTCGGAGGTCTTTTCCATGCATCTCGATGTCCGCTCCGTGCTGCTCGGCAGCGTTCTGCTCGCCGCGGTCTCCGCTCAGGATCCGACCGGCAAGCCGATGCCGGTCGGCTCCCCGGTGATGCCCGACACCAAGATCGGCCCTGCCGAACCCTGGATCGCACCACCTCTCGCCGCTCCCGCCGACGTGTCTCGCATCGCGAGCGACAAACCTGCAGATCCCGAACCGCGTCCCGGCTTCGATCTCTTCGCCGCGGGGAGCGGTGTGCTGTTCGACACGACGGAGTCGGGCACCGTCGTCGCCGCGGCGAGGAGCTACAAGATGCTCTTCGATCACGGACGCGCCAGCTTCGTGCCCTTCCTCGGGAGCCGGGCACGGACCGAGCATGCCGTGGAGTTCAGTCTCGCCGGCGTGCAGGTCGGTGGTCTGAGCCTGGAGCTGAAAGCACGGCCCGATGCCGTGCGCATCGGCGACGTCGTCGAGTTCGACCACGGCGCCCTGCGCGTCCGCCACGAACTCCGCCGCGCCGAGGTGGAACAGACCTTCCGCTTCGACAGCCTGCCGGTGCGCGACACGATCCGCATCGACCTCGCGGTGCAGACCGACCTCTCGGTCGACGATTCGCCCCATGCGCTGCTCTTCCGCAGCAGCGACGGCGGCATGGACTACGGCACCGCGACCGCGATCGATGCAACGGGACGGGAGCTCCGCCTCGCACGCGAATGGCATGACGGCCGGCTGAGCCTGATCGTCCCGGCGAGCTTCGTCGCCGAGGCCAATCTGCCGTTGGTCGTCGACCCCTTGCTGACGGCCGCGAGCAGCGTCACCGGCAACATGTCCACCACGCTGCGCGAGTCCGACGTCGTCTTCGACGAGGCCACGCAGAGCTACATGGTCGCCGTCGAGCTGGTCTACTCGGCCACCGACAGCGACGTCTACACCTACGAGATGGATGCCGACGGCCAGCCGATCCCCGGCAGCGTGAGCGCGGTCGACTCGACGACGGTCTCGTGGCAGAACCCGCGCATCGCCAACAACGTGCTCGCACATCGCAACCTCGTCGTGGCGCAGGTCAGCACGGGCAACGTCTCGCCGTTCGTCATCCGCGGCCGCACTCGAGTCCCGGGCACGACCTCCGTGGGGCCGCAGACCACGATCGAGGACCAGAGCAACGCGACCGGCGACAAGATCCACCCCGACGTCGGCGGCGATCCACACCTCGCTGCGCCGACCTACTTCACGGTGGTCTGGGAGCGCGTCTACACCAGCAGCGACCACGACATCCACGCCGTGCAGGTCACCAACGCGGACACGCCCACGCGCGTCAGCCCGTCGACGATCCTGATCGACAATTCCGCTCAGTACGAGCAGGACCCGCAGATCAGCAACAGCGCCGGTGCGCCGATGCCGGACGCCACCTACCAGCACTTCATGGTGGTCTGGAAGCGCGCCACCGCGACCGGGTCGGAGATCCGCGCGCGGACCATTCGCTGGGAGGGTCTGCTCGGCACCAACTTCGTGGTCAGCGCCGGCGACGTGCTCCAGGACCTGCCGAGCGTGTCCACCGTCACGGTGCCCGGCGAGTACAGCGGCCACCTCTACCTCGTCGCCTGGGAGCAGGGCTACCTCACCGACAGCGGCGACACCAACGACATCATGGTCAGGCTGTGCGATCAGTCGGGCGCGGTGGTCAGTCCGACCTACAACCTGCAGATCCTCGAGAGCGCGGGCTCTGCGATCGACTGGAACCAGTTCCGACCGCGCGTGGCCAGCGACGGCTGCCGCTTCGTGGTCGCCTACGGGGAGAACTACCAGAACCTCGGCGACCTCGACGTGCGCGTCACGACGCTGCATGCGATCCCGGCCGGTGCGGGTCAGTACACCCTCGCGCGCAGCGAAGGCCGCGTGGCTCCTGCGTACACCAGCAACGTGGAGACCATGCACGCGCTGTGCGCGGACTTCGAGAGCAGCGGCGCCGTCAGCGGCGGACCGGTGGCGCGCTCGATCCGCTACGGAATCGCCTGGCACGACGCCGGCTCCGGTTCGGGCAACGAGATCCGCTTCCGCCTCTACGCGGGCATGAGCAACACGGGCGGCTTCGTCGTCGTCCCCACCGCGTGCGGTTCCGCGACGATCAGCTACGGCGGCACGCCGGCGTTGACGGAGTCGATGAGCATCGCGACCAACGGCCAGGCCATCCTGGTCGGAACCCGCCGGGCCTCGCCGCTCCTGCTGTGCTCGACCTGCCTGCTCGCAGTCGACGCCTTCACGACGCTCGGTCCCTCGCAGACTCTGATGGTGCCGTGCAACGTCGGCCTGATCGGCGGCACGCTCGGCTTCCAGGGTGTGAAGGTCTGGGTCGGCGAACCCTGCGTCGGCAACCTCGTGTCGCTGTCCGACACGGTGCTCGTCACGTTCCGCTGACGGCTGGGCGACGCGGGAGCGGCGTGACCGACGGGCTCAGGACGGAGCCTGAGCCCGCGGTTCGCCGTCCGCGTCGATCTCGCGGTCGACGGCGCACAACGCAGCGGGCACCGCGCCGCGCTCCCGACGGCGCCGCAACCCCAGCGCGACCGACAGGAGCTGCGCGAGCACCTCGTCGATCAGCTCGGTCGCCACGCCGTAGAACAGGAAGTTGATCGGCGTGAGGTTGGCGAGGCACAGCAGGGCGCGCTCACGACCGTCGTCCTC
Source organism: Planctomycetota bacterium (assembly GCA_046349595.1). GTDB lineage: Bacteria > Planctomycetota > UBA1135 > UBA1135 > UBA2386 > JACRLW01. Next base: position 2,159,295 of record JAXMCA010000002.1, on the reverse strand, counting down.
GAAGCGGAACAGGTAGCGGTGGCCGTAGAGCCGGCCGGTGCGCGGGTCGAGCACGTCGCTGACCCGGATGCTGGCGGAACGACCGCCGAGCATGGCGTGCTCGCCCTGGAGCAGGCCGTCGAGCCAGGCCATCACGTCGCGGAACTCGACCGTCTTGGTCGACCCGCTGGCGAGGATCAACTCGCGGCGCGGCGAGTGCAGCAACCAATCGACGACGTCGTCACCCTGGATCACGCTGTCGCCGGTCACGCCCAGCACGAGGTCCGTGCCGCGCCAACGCTCGCTGCCGAGTGCGCGCAGCGTGCGGGCCTCGACCGCGGAGTCGTGCGCGACCTTGGCGTCGACACCGGCGAGCAGCGCATCCGCGTCGTCGAGCCGCGCGCGCAGTCCACGGACCAGTTCGCTGCCGATCGCACCGCGGGAGCCGAGCACCAGGCACGACCTCCGCGACAGGATGCGTCCATCGGCGTTGAGCACGGTCTCGACCGCGTTGAGCACCGACGCCGCGACCTCGCGCGACTCGACCTCGCGCTTGAGCTTCGAGATCGCGATCGAGAAGGCGGGCAACGCGAGCCGACCGTGCTGCGCCTGCACTTCGGCGAGACGGTCGAAGCCGTTGCGGGTGTGCTCGACCGAACCGAGGAACAGACCGCCATAGACGGCATCGACGCCACGCTCGTCCGCGAGCGCGTAGCCGTGGTCGGCGGCGAACGCGCGCAGGCTGCGCCCGGAGAGGGCCGCGTCGTTCACGATCGGTCCGAGGTAGCCGCCGTCCTCGATCAGCAGACAGCGCCGCCCCGCCCGCTCGGCGCGCGCGATCTGGCGCAGGAACGGTCCGACGGCGGCGGCGCGCATCGCCGGCAGATAGGCGGTGTCGCGACCACGCAGCGCGGTCGCGATCTCGTCGGCCTCGTCGAGACGCGAGTACTGCGTCGACAGACGGTAGTGCCCTTCGACGCGCCCGCGCCGCGGCACGTTGGCGAGCGCCAGCGCACGGAACTCGTCGCCGGGGAGGTCGAGCACGGCGTCGAGGTAGCTGGCCGGCGCCTCGCCGGCGTAGGTCACGAACTGCACCACGAGATCGCGGCAACCGAGCGCGCGCAGCGCGGCGATCAGGCCGAGCACCTCGCCGGTGATGTGGTGGACCAGGAACACCGAGACGTCGCGCAGCGGTGCAGCGTGCGTCTCGCGCGACGCGATCGACGCCAGCGATGGCATGCGCGCGAGGAACGACTCCACGCTGCTGCGCTCGCGCCGCCGACCGAGCGACAGCTCGAGCACGCGACCGAGCTGCGCGATGTCGAGGTAGACGGGGAACAACCCGCCGTCGACGCGCACCACCTCGCGCTGCGCGAGCAGGTTGCGGAGGTTGCGGTCCTCGAGCGCCAGCAGCACGCGCTTCAGCGTCTCGCTGATCTCCGCCGGCTCGTTCTCGACCAGCAGCGGAACCACCGACTCCGACCACTGGATCGACACGCGCTGGATCGAGCGCAGATCGGCCTGATCGAGCTGACGGAACAGGTGGCTGTGCGGGTGACGCTGCTCGAAGAACGACCGACGTCCGCGCTCCGCCTCGCGACGCACCGCCTCGGTCCAGGTCTGCGCGATGCGCGTCGAGCCGGCGATGAAGTGGCGATCCTCGATGTCGTCGATGCGCAGGTGTGGGATCGAGGCGAGGTCGAGGCGTCGACCGGTGCAGCCTTCGATGGTGATGCGGAAGAAGCCGCGGCGCAGGTCGTGCGCCTCGTCGTCGCGGTGCGCCGGCACGTACTCCAGCACGAAGCGGTGACGATGCGCCGCGTCGCCGAACTCGGCGACGAGCGCGCGCGACTCGCGGCGATCGGTCGGAAGCAACGCATCGCGGTAGCGCTGGCGCTGGAGACTGCCGAGCAGGGCGCGCAGACGGCGCTCGAAGACCTCCGGTCCCTGCGCGATCGCTGCGACCGTCTCGTGCTCGGCGGAGACCTTGACCAGGTCGATACCGAACTGGTCGAGCAGCTCGGGGTTCTCGCGGGGGCGCAGGCGTCGCTCGGCGCTCACGTCGATGCGATCGCTGCGCACCTGACCGACGATCATCTCGGACAGCGCGCGCGACAGCACCGAGAGGCCGTGCATGATCGGCAGGGCCCCGAGATCGACCGACCAGCAGTCGGTCCCCGCGACCAGCGACGGACCGAGCGAGGTCTCGATGCGATTGGGGCGGGGCGACGACGGGTTCACGCTGTCCCTTCGTCGGAATGTGCGACGACCGCCTTGATGCAGCCGCGCGAGTGCGCGACCTGGAAGGCCCGCGGCAGCTCGCCGGCGGTGAAGCGGTGCGTGACCAGCCGGCGCCCGATGTCGCGCAGCGAGGGATCGGCGACCAGCAGGTCGAGTGCGCGCCGGAAGTCCCCACAGCGTGAGCTGGACAGACGCAGACCGCGACCCGCGATCGCCGCGAGCAGCGGGGACTTCGCGGCGTCGGGACCGGGCAGCAGCAGGATCGAGCCCCGCGGACGGATCAGCGCCTCCTCGCGTCCCGCCCGGGGACGGATCGCGAGGTCGACCTGGGCCGCGTTCTCGACGACCGCGACGTCGGCGCGCGGCAGACCCGCCGTGGCCCGGTCGTAGTGCGCCGCCAGATCCGCCGCATCGCCGCGATGCAGTTCGCATCGATCCTGGAGCCAGGCCGGCGGTGAAGTCGCGGCGAGCCACGCGACACGCGGTCGCGGGCCGGTGGCGAGACGGTCCCAGACCGCCGTGCCCATGGCGGGCACGTCGAGCGGGAAGCGCTCGATCGCGAGCTCGTCGACCACCAGTTCGGTGAGGTGCGCGATGCCTGCGGCCGGGCGACCGTGCGTCGACTTGAGGTGCACCTCGCGACGCGCGAGGCGCACCGCGGTCGGCAGTGCCTCGGGATTGCCGGTGGTGTCGATCACCACGTCGAAGTTGCAGTCGGCCAGCGTGTGTGCGGCGCCGTCGACCTGGTGGAGCTCGGTCGCCCCGAAACCGCGGGCGATCTCGAGCAGCGCAGGATCGCGCGCCAATGCAGCCACGGTGAACTCCGCGCCGCGGCGACGCATCTCGTTGCGCACGCCGGCCAGCGCGGCGACCACCAGCATGCCGAGGCGACGCGGACCGAGCACCGCCACGCGCTCGCCGGCACGCGGCGCGAGCATGTCGACGCCGTGCAGCGCCGCGGCGAAGGGTTCGATCAGCACGGCGGCGTCGTCGGGCACCGCGTCGGGCACCTCGATGCACGCCTGCACCGGCACCAGCATCCACGGACCGAAGCCTCCCGGAAGATCGTGGATGCCGAGCACGATGCGCTGCGGACAGTGCGTGGGCAGACCGGCTCGACAGAAGGGACAGCCGTCGTGGATGCCGCGCGCCTCGTGCGAGGCGTTGATCTCCACCACGAAGCGGCGGTTCTGTTCGTCGCGCGCGATCACCTCGTGCCCGGTGACCTGCGGCAGGGGGAAGGGCAGGAAGTGACGGGCGAGGTCGGTCGAGCACACGCCGCAGGACTGCGTACGGAGCAGGCGGTAGCCGGGACCCAGTTCGAGCGCGACGGCGCCGTCGCGGCGGATGGTCCAGCCGCGTGCGGTGTCACCGTCGAAGGCGTAGTGCGCGCGGCGGAAGCTCTGGTCGGCGCGGTAGTCGAAGGCGTCGAACTCGATGTGGGTCATGCGCGGCACGGCGGGATCGGCAGTGTAGCGGCGCGAACCGGAGCGTCGCCGCCTCCGTTCAGCGGCCCATGTCCCCGATCCGGATCGTCTCATCGCGGCCTGGGCCGCAACTCGAGGGTTGCCGCGTCGCCGCTGCGCGCCGACCAGGCCACTTTGTTCGCTGGGGTGCCCGGCCTCAGGAAACACCGGTGCCACACCCAGCTCTGTTGCACCTTCTTGCTGACTCACGACCCGGCTCCGTTGTCACCGTCAGCGACGCAACCCCTGCGCGCCTCGCTCCGGATCGACAACGAGCGACTCGATCTCCTGCTGAGCGGGGGCCGGAGTCGAGTGCGCGTCGCGAAGGGGGTCGACGAGGACGAGGCGGAGAACCTGGGATTGATGTGGAGCCCGGTCGGCGACACCTGGCAGTTCGCTTGCGCGCTGCTCCTCCGTCACGCCAGTTGGACCGACACCGGCGCGCGCGCACCGGTCGGGCAGTTCTGCCCCACGCCTTGCGAGTGCGAGCTGCGCTTGCCTCTGCAGCCCGAGGCGGACGGCACGGTCCCCGGGATCCTCACCCTGATCCATCGGCGCGACCGCTTCGGACGCGAGGAGCGCCTACCCTATCGCGTGGTGTTCGCGCCCCCGCGCCGTGACCCCTGAAGTCCTTCTGCCTCGCCGCTGCATGACCTCACGAGCCTCGAAGATCGGCCGCACGCTCGCGGCCGCCCTGCTCTCCTCCTGCGCGCTCTCCTCCCAGGATCTCTCGACGAAGCTCGATGCCGCGCTCGACGAACTCGCCAAGGCCGACAGTCACTTCGGCTACGCGGTCGCGACCGCGGGACCGGAGGGTCCGATCGATGTGCGCGTGGCCGGCTCCCTGGATGGCGAGACGGCCTTCGAGAAGTGGCAACTGGTCCCGCTCGGCACGCACACCACGCTGCTCCTGGAGAAGGCGATGCGCGACGCGATCGCCGCGGGGAAGCTCGACTGGCAGCGCAAGGTCCTCGGCTCGGGTGACGACGCGATCGACCTCGAGTCGGCCTGGCTCGACGACCACCTGCCGATCCCCGGCTATCTCCGCTACGTCGAGTCGTCCCGCGCGGCGCGACCGCTCGCCGAGGTCGTGCGGTCGCACGCCTATCGCCTCGTGAAGGGTGAGTACCCCTTGTGCAGCCAGTCGATGCTGCGCCACGCCCTGGCGCAGACCGCCATCGAGAGCGCGACCGGTCGCGCATGGCACGAGTCCCTGCGCGAGGTCGGTCACGCGCTCGGCATGGCTTCGCTCGTCGATCTCTCGCACGCATGGCCCGCGCGCGGCGTCGCGATCGGGCACCGTGCCGATGGTCGACCCTGGCCCGTCCGCCTCGCCGAGGTCCCCGCCTACGGCAATGCGGCGTGTTCGATGGAGGACGTCGTGCAACTCGCGCGCGCCTGCCTGCGCGACGAGCGCAAGGGCCACGCAGCCGAGGATCCGCACGATCTCCGCCCGGCCAGGCGCCTCCAGGACGAGTACTTCGACGAATTCACCGCGAGCATCCGCGGTCGCAGTTCCACGGAGTTCGGCTGCACTCTCGCGATCCACATGCTGCCGGAGAGCGGCAGGCTCGTCGTCCTGTTCGGCACGCGACCGTCGGGCGAGTGGCTCGCGAAGCTCACCACGCGCAGCTTCGCCCTGGCGCTCGGCGTCGACGAGCAGACGCAGCAGATCGACGAGTTCGCGGTGTCGGAATCGGTGGACGCGATCGAGAACATCGAGCAGCGCATCACCGGGACCTATCGCGGGATCTTCACCTTCGGCGACACCTCGCTCCAACTCGAACTCGTGGCCAACGACAGCGGCCCGAAGGCGAAGCTCAGCCCGACCGGAGAGGACCAGGCGACGCTCGTCGAGAACGACTTCACGCGCAATGCGGATTCCGCGCTCGGCGGCCTCGTGCTGCCCGCGGACAGGGCCGACGCATCGCACCTCGAGTACCGCTTCATCGTCGCTGTCGACGACAAGGACTCCGATCGCCTGGTCGGCTCGATCTACCGCGTGATGGAGACCGCCGATGGCCTAGAGATCGAGTGCCTGCCCAGCCGCATCCGGCTCCGTCGCGTGCCCTGAGTTCGAGCGTGCCGGGCCCAGGCGCGGCGGCTACCTTCCCCTCACGGATGGACCTCGACCGGCAAGCTCCGCGCATCACCGCCGCCTGCCTGTCGGTCCTCACGGCGGTGGCCCTGGGAGCGACGCTGTACTGGCTGCGGCCGGTGCTGGTGCCCTTCGTGCTCGCCCTGTTCCTGTCGATCGTGGCCGAGCCGGCGGTCACGGCGCAGATCCGCGGGCTGCGCATGCCGCGCGGCCTCGCGGTGGTCACCACGCTGCTGCTCGGCATCGCCGTGATCCTGGTGATCTCCGCGGTGGTCGCCGCGGCGATCGCCCAGTTGCGCGAGGGGATGCCGACCTACGACATCCAGCTCCACGCGCTGCAGGACCGCTTCAACGCCTTCCTCGAACGCCTCGGCCTCCCCCACGCCGAATGGACGATCGGCGCCGACCAGTTGCAGACCCTGCTCGCCGCTCTGCTCGGCGAGGTCACCTCGCTGGTCTCGCAGGGCGCGATCGTCCTGGTGTTCCTGTTCTTCCTGCTGAGCACGCACACCGAGCCGCCGATCCTGGTGAGCGGGACCTGGACCAAGATCCGCCGCAGCATCGCGCACTACCTGTCCATCAAGGTCGCGGTGTCGCTGCTGACCGCCGTGCTGGTCGGCACGATCCTGTTCTTCCTCGGCGTACCGCTCGCACTGGCCTTCGCCTTCCTGGTCTTCGTCCTGAACTTCGTGCCCAACGTCGGTTCGGTGGTCGCCACGGTGCTGCCCCTGCCGGTGCTGCTCGGCGCGGAGTCGATCTCCACCACCACCGTCGTGCTCGCCCTCACGTTGCCCGCGGTGGTGCAGTTCACGATCGGCCAGCTCCTCGAGCCGCGCCTGCTGGGCCGCTCCCTCGACCTGCATCCCGTCGTGGTCGCCCTCGGGCTGGTGTTCTGGGGGATGTTCTGGGGACTGGTCGGCGTGTTGCTCGCCGTCCCGATGACCTCGGCGATCAAGATCGTGCTCGTCGAACTCGGCTACACCAAGCCGGTCGCCGACCTGCTGTCGGAACGGCGCGGAGACAACTCCGGCGGGATCAGCGATGAGTGATGCCGTGCGACTTTCACGCGAGTTGTCCGCGAACGCCGAGGAGCTGTTCCGCGCCCTGATCGAACCGTCCCGGTGCCGCGCGTGGTTCCAGCCGCTCGGACCCGTGCCCGCGGCGGACATCACCATCGAGCCGAAACTCGGCGGTCGCTGGTCTGCGGAGTTCCATCCGCGCGGGGCCCCGGTCGTGCGCGTGTCCGCCACCATCGCGCGCCTCGAGCCAGGCAAGGTGCTCGAGCTCGATCTCGCACCGACCTTGCTCCCCGTCGCGACGTCCCTCGTGGTCGAACTCGCGCCCGTGCAGACCGGAACGCGGATCACGCTCACGCACCACGACGTACCGCCCGAGCAGCACGAAATGACTCGCGGCGCCTGGTCGCACTGCCTCGACCGCATCCTCGGCGCCTGCCCCGAGGCGCTCGATCGCTTCTACTCCGCGTTCAGGACCTCGAGCGGGTTCCACTCGACCTTCGGTGGCCTGTGGCCCGATCGCGCCGACGCCTCCGCGCGGCTCGACGCACGCCATGCGCACGGCGAGTTCGACGACCACGACCGCGAGCTGTTCCGCCACTGGATCCGCCACGGTTTCGTCGCGTTGCCCGGTGCCGTCGAGAAGGCGCTCTGCGATCGGATCCGCGACGAGGTCGAAGGGCACTGGTCGCGCGGCAACGACGAAGTGCGCATCGAGTCCTTCGACGGCGTCGCCTCCGTCCGCACCATGCGACCGGAACTACGCGACCTGCCGCACAAGGTGCTGGACTACCACATGATCTCGTCGCTCGCGCGCGACGCGATCTTCGCTCCGGCCGTCGTCCGCTTCCTCGATCGACTCTTCGAACGGCCGCCGACCGCCTTCCAGAGCCTGCTGTTCCGCTTCGGCACGGAGCAGGCGATGCATCAGGACACCGCCTACGTGCTGTTGCAGTCGCCGATGGAGTTCGTGGGTTGCTGGCTCGCGCTCGAGGACGTCCAGGAGGGATCGGGTGAGCTGCAGTACTTCGCCGGCAGCCACCGCATCCCCGAGTTCCTGTGGTTCGGACGTTCGCGTGCCATGCCCTACGGCTACGCCGACGATGCCGACTTCCTGCGTTGGGTCGACGAGAAGTCGCGCGCCGCGGGCTGTCCAGTCCTCCGCTTCCTGCCACGCAAAGGCGATGTCCTGCTCTGGCACGCCGATCTCGCGCACGGCGGATCGCCACGGACACGCCGCGAGCTCACACGCCACAGCCTCGTCACCCACTTCTGTCCGCTCGACGTCGACCCGATCTACACGCGGACCCGTCCCGGACCACCGCCGCGCGAACATCGGCCGGGACGCTGGTACCGTGCGCCGGGAAAGTGACACCTCGTGATCTGGACCCTCGTCGGTCTGGCCTTCCTCGCCGCGCACGTCGCGGCGATCTCGGTGCTGATCGTCGTCGAACGACGTCAGCCGGCCGCCACGCTCGCCTGGCTGATGACGCTGGTCTTCCTGCCGGTCGTCGGCCTGATGGCCTACTTCGTGTTCGGAGCCCCCCGCATCGCACGCACACGGCGCAGGATGGCGATCGCAGCGCGGCGCATCGAGCAGGTGCGCGAACGCTGGCAGGTGCAGCGCAAGCTGAAGGCGAATGAAGGCCCGCTGCCCGAAGCACGCACCGAGCAACTGCTGCGTCTCGGCGCCGCGCTGTCCTCGACTCCACCGAGTCCCGGCAATCGCGCCCAGCTCCTCGACAACGCGGCGGCGACCTACCGCGCGATGTCGAAGGCGATCGATGTCGCGACCGACCACGTGCACGTCGAGTTCTACATCATCCAACCCGACGAGACCGGAAGGCTGCTGCGCGACCGTCTGCTGCAGGCGGCGAGACGCGGCGTGCAGGTGCGCGTGTTGTTCGACGCCGTCGGCAGCTCACGCCTGCCCGGCGACTTCTTCGCCGAGCTGACGGCCTCCGGCGGCAAGGTCGCCGCGTTTCGACCGGTGCTGCGCGCGCTGATCCGATTGCGCCGCCGCGACCGCGTCGACTTCCGCAACCACCGCAAGATCGTCGTGGTCGATGGCCGCATCGCGTTCACCGGCGGCATCAACATCGGGCGCGAGTACCTCGGACTCGATCCGGCGATCCGCGAATGGCGCGACGCGCACATGGAGCTCGAAGGTCCGAGCGCGCTGAGCCTGCAGACCGCCTTCGCCGAGGACTGGTACACCGCGACCGGCGAGACCCTCGACGAGGAGCGCTACTTCCCCGAACCGCCCTTCCTCACCGACGGCGCGATCGTGCAGGTCGTCGATTCGGGACCCGACCGCGACTGGGCCTCGATCGAGACGATGTACTCCTTCTCGATCGCGGCCTCGCAGAGGCGCGTGTGGATCACCAACCCGTACTTCGTGCCCTCGCCCGCGATCGAGAACGCCCTGGTCGCCGCGGCGCTGCGCGGCGTGGACGTGCGGATCCTGGTGCCGCAACGTTCGGACAGCGCGATCGTGCAGCTCGCCGCGCGCTCGTACTTCCCCACGCTGCTCGAGGCCGGTGCACGCATCTACCGCTACGCGCGGGGCTTCGTGCACGCGAAGACCATGGTCGTCGACGAGTGGGTCGCCACCGTCGGATCCGCGAACATGGACATGCGCTCGTTCCGGCTCAACTTCGAGCTCAACCCCTTCGTGCTCGACCGTGAGTTCGTACACACGCTGGCGCGTTCCTTCCTCGACGACCTTCGCCACGCCACGCCCTACACCAGCGACGACGTGGCGCGCGCCCACCTGCTCGCGCGCTTCCTCACCGGCGTCGCGCGCCTGATGTCGCCGCTGCTCTAGGCCCGTAGGCCGGAGAATCGTCGCGCGAAGCGACGATTCGGAGGCCGAAGGGCCCCAGCAAACAAAGCGGCCTGGGCCTTCCTGGTCGGCGCGCAGCGGCGACGCGGCAACCCGAATGGGTTGCGGCCCAGGCCGCGACGGTCCCGTAGGCCGGAGAATCGTCGCGCGAAGCGACGATTCGGAGGCCGAAGGGCCCCAGCAAACCAAGCGGCGTGGGCCTCCTGGTCGGCGCGCAGCGGCGACGCGGCAACCCGAATGGGTTGCGGCCCAGGCCGCGATCGGGTCAGGCGGCGCGGCGATGGCGCATCAGGAGCTCGGCGACGGCGGCCAACCCGCGCCCGCTGCGCGAGCCGTGCCAGCAGAAGTTCTTGCCGTCGACCATCACGATCTGGACCTGCTGACCGAAGGTGCGCTCCTCGAGGAAGGCGCGGCGGTGCTCACGCGAGAACGCGAAGGGTTCGGAGGGCAGCAGCACGACGTCGGGGCGCAGTGCGGGAAGGTCACCGCTCGCGACCACCGGATAGCGCGACTCGCGGCCGGCGCACACGTTCTCGGCACCGGCGCGGACCAGCACGTCGTGCACGTAGGTCGCGCGGTTCACGCCGATCCAGGGTTGCTTCCAGATCGGATAGAACACGCGCAGCGGAACGCGCCCGAGGTTGTCGACCTCGGTCGAAGCCATGTGGACCTCGATGTCGAGCGCGATCGCGTCGGCGGCGTCCTCGACCCCGAGCAATCGACCGAGCTCCTTCACCACCATCGCCGCCTCCGGCACCGAACGGGGCATGCTCTCGTGGACCTCGAAGCGCGCGGAGAACCACTCGATGTCCTCGCGCCGGTTCTCCTCGGTGTTGACGAGCACCAGATCGGGCTCGAAGGACGCCACCTTCTCGCGATCCGGGTTCTTCGTCCCGCCGACCCGCGGGATGAAGCGCAGCTCCTCCTCCGGCGAGCAGCAGAAGCGCGTGACCGCGACCAGCCGGCCGGAGACGCCGAGATCGCAGACCGTCTCGGTCAGGCTCGGAACGAGGGAGACGATTCTGCGTGCGGGGACGGCCATGCGGACGGCGCAAGGATACCCCGGGGTCCGGCGACGCTTCGGGCGCAGGCTCCGGTCGTCACGCACACTCTCGATGCGAGCGGCGCTTGCGCGCGTGCCTCACTTTGACGGCAGCTCGATCTCGATCGGTTTCGGCGGCCAATCGTCGGCCGAGACCTTCACCTGGACGCGGTTGGACTGGATCGTCCAGTCGAGTCCCACGTCGGGCAGCATGAGGACGAAGTGCCCGCTCGCGTCGCTGCGGCAGGAGGGACGCAGCCGATCGTTGAACATCTCGCTCGACTGCGTCGGGTCGAGCGTCGTGTCGAACACCGCCGGCAGCTCCTGCGCGGTCCCCTTGCCCTCCTTGCCGAAGCGCACCACCGAGCGCGGCATCGTGACCTGGGCGTGGAGGAAGGCGCCGTCGATCGGCTTGTGCTCGCTGTCGACCACGCGCCCCTCCAGCGCGACCTTCGGCCGCGTCCTCAGCGTGACCTTGAAGGGCTCGTTGTCCTTGCGCGTGCCGATCGACAGCGAACCGGCGATCAGCGCGTCACCGGTCTCGACCAGCAGTCCGAACACGGTCTCCTTGGGCAGGAGGATCGTGCAGCCGCCGCTACGGTCGACGGGCGTGGATGGCAGACGGGTGCGACCGAAGGTGGAGCGACGCGGCAGGAGCTGGACTTGGGCGTCGAGACCTGGGGCGCCGTCCGCCGACTCGACCTGGATGCGGATCGGCACCAGCGCGGCGAGGTCGATGTCGCCGAAGTCGATGTCGGCGTGCGCATTGCTGTCGACCGCGACGGCGGAGGTCACCACCGGCCACACGTCGCGCCATGACGGCGGCAAGGCGGCGATGGTCTTCCGCCCCATCAGCACCACCACGTCCGGAGGGAACTCGGCGAGCACGCCGCGCTGTTCGAACCCGCCCTCGGCGTCGAGCTCGAGCACGCGTTGCATCCACTCCAGCGAGCGCGAGTTCTTCTGCTGGTAGTGCATCGCACCTTCGGACAGCAGCACGATCGAATCGGGTGCAGGTCGGTCACCGACGCGGAGCCGTCCGCGCAAGGCGATGCCGCTCCCGACGTGCGCGACGAAGTCCGGCTTGTAGTCCTCGGCGAGGGGGAGCCATCCCGCTTCGCCTCCGGCGTGCTCCGCAGGTTGCAGGGCCGCGGGCGCGTGATCCGGATCGCAGGCGATGTAGCGCAGCGACTCGATCGCACGGATCTCGGCGCAACCCAGGGCGTCGGTGGTCGCCACGGGAACCAGCGGGGAATCCTCGGACTGCAGCCGCGCGTAGATCGTCGCGCCGGGAACGCCCTTGCCCGTGTCGATGTCGCGCACGGCGAGGCGTCGCGGCTTGATCGCCTCGGAATCGATCTTGACCGAGGGATCGTCGACGTCGCACTTCAACGAGCGGTCGGCGGTCAGGAACAGACCGGCGGGGGAACGGACACGACACCGCACACCACCGGCGGGGAGCGGCGGCACGCGGAACCGTCCTTCGCCCGCCGCCTCCAGCAGGAATCCGAACGAGGGCGCCACCTCGCCACTCGGCCGGTTGGCTTGGGCGGGAGCGCGGAGTTCGACGCGGATCTCCGCATCGCCGCCGCCTTCGACACGGAGCGTGCGCAGGACCTGCGGATGTTCGACGTCGAGTTCGAGCGCGACCGTGCCTCGCGCGACGAGACCGCCCTCGATGGGACTCGACAGAACGCTGCCGTCGTCGCGTTCGACGAAGGCCCACGCCGCATAGGCCCGCCCGGGCAGCAGACCGGCGCGGAAGCGGCCGTGCGCATCGGTCTCGACGCGCACGGGATCGACGTCGCCGAGAACCGGCTGCGCCGCCCACGGCTGACCGAGCAGTTCGACGGTCGCCGTCTTCCCCTTCGGGATCCCCCGCACCAATCCGATCGCGAACTCGCGCGGGACGCTGTCCTGGGCCAACGGATGACCGGCCATCAGCAGGGCCGCGAGCACAGCGATCCTCGTCTTCATCGGGCCAGCCTCTCGTCGACGTCTTCCGCGACCATCCGACCCATCTCGACATAGCCGCGGTCGTTGCAGTGACCGTCCGCAACGTACCAGTCTTCCCGCCGGGTGCTGCGAACCAGTTCGGCGAAGTGCTCGACCAATCGAAGCCTGCCGACACCGAGAGCGTTCGCGACCTCGTCCGCAGCCTGCGCGACGGCCGGTCGATCCGCCGGGTAGTCGAGGAGCACCGGTTCGGCGCCGGCCTCGCGACAGGTCTGCACGATCCGCCGCAGGTTCGCCGCCAGCACCTCGACCGTGCGATCGGGACTCGACGCCGCGCGATCGAAGCGCGCCAGCAGGCCGTCGCGCGATGCGCCGACGACCTGGGCACGATCGAGGGCCCGCGCGAAGGCTTCGCGGGTGAAGCGCTTCTGGTCCCAGACGATGGTGCGCACGAAGCTCGAGTCGTCGTCGGGCGCGATGGACGCGAGCCGCACGAGGCAGTCGAGGGCCACGTCGGCGTCGTCGTGGAGCAGGACGGGCCTCAGCCCGAGCAGGCCGATGCGCTGCCTGGTCGTGAGTTCGGGTCGTGCGAGCGCGGCCTGCACCGCGCGGTCGAGCGACGCCGGGTCGTCGGCGCGCAGGGCGACCAGCGCCATGTGCTGCACGAACCCGTCGTCGATCGGCAGTTCGCGGAGCAGGCGCTCCATCACACGAGTCGCCTCGGCGGGGCGGCCGACGGCGAGCCAGGCGTCGAGCAGGCGACGCCCTTCGCTCACCAGCGGATGCGCATCGAAGGCCTGCTGCGCCTCGCCGAGCAGCTTCGCGCCCTCCTCGGCGCGATGCGACTCGCCGAGGATCTCGGCGAGTTCGAAGCGCGCCGCGGCGGCGAGCGCGGGATCGGTGAGTGCCTCGCGGAGTTCGGATTCGGCCTTCGGCAGGTCGCCGGACAGCCGCGCGGCCCGACCACGTTCGAGCGCGTTGCCCGTCGGCATGCCTCGCCGCAGCACCACGCCCTGCGCGAACATGCCGCCCTTGAGCGAGAGGCGGTCGCCGTCGAGCCGGTAGTCGATCTGCGTCCGCGCGGAGCCGTCGCGCATGTCGAGCCACAGGTGCGTGGCATCCGCGCTCCACAGCGCAGGCAGATCGCCGGTGGTGGTCTCGACGCGGCCGTCGACGCGGAACGCGACCCACACCGATCCCTCGTGCCAGGGACCGAGGAAGGGGACCGAACTCCGTTCGACGGTGCTCACCCCGGACTTCGCGTCCGCGGGTCCGCCGCGCAGCGCCGCGACCGCCATGGTGATCAGCCGCCAGGTGCGGAACTCGATCGGAAAGGCGTCGGGATCGCCGACCGTGCGCTCGCTCCAGAAGTCGTTGTAGCCGACCAGCACGTAGACGAGACGCGGGCGGTCGCCCTCGAGCTGCTTCGGCAGCCGCGCCAGCACCGCGTTCGAGTCGCTGCCCGGCCATCCGGCATTGACGAAGCGAAGCGGATGCGACGGCTTCCGACGCGCGTACTCACGTTCGGCCGCCGCCGGATAGCTGTTGGCCGGATCCTCCGCCCCGAGCCCGTAGGTGAACGAATCGCCCACGCACAACACGGTGTCGCGCGCGTCACCGGCGGGTCGCACCGTGTGACGGCCGCGGGCCTGCCATTGCATCCACGCCAGCACCTGCAACGCGCACTCGAAGGCGCACAATCCCGCCAGGATCCCGAACAGGACGAGCTTCAGCTTCCGGGGCGGCTTGCGGGTCATGCGGCGCGGGGATCATAGCCAGACGAGGAGGGCGGGCGGATTCCGCGAGAAAGGTCCGAAGGCCGCGCGTACGAATCGCCGCGATGCGACTGCTGCGGATCCTGTCGTGTGTCCCGATCCTCACCACGTGCCTGGATGCGCAGGGCAAGCCTGCGGTCGCACCGGTCGTCGCACGCGTCGAGGTACCGGCCCCACGCGACGAGGTGTGGAAGGCATGGACCACCACCGACGGCCTGATGACCTTCCTGGCCCCGCGCGCGCGCATCGAGCTGCGTCCGCGTGGCGCATTCGAGATCTGGTTCGCGCCGGAGTCCGAGGAGGGGCTGCGCGGCTCGGAGGGTTGCGAGGTGTTGTCGTGGATCGACGGCGAGATGCTGTCCTTCTCGTGGTCGGCGCCGCCGTCGCTCGGCCACCTGCGGGCGAAGGAACACTTCGTGGTCGTGAGGCTGAGTGACAGCAAGGACGGTCACGCGACCTTCGTCGAACTCGTCGACGGCGGCTACGGCGACGGTGAGGACGACGCCCGGATCCGCGCCTACTTCGCGAAGGCCTGGCCCCTGGTCCTCGACAACCTGCGCAAGCGGTTCGAGAGCGGACCGCTGTTCGGCAAGGACCAGAGGGCCGCCGATCCCGGACCCGATCAGGTCTGGGTGATCTTCCTCTCGCTCGCCCACGCGGAGACCCTGACCAATCCGACCGACGAAGAGCGGGAGATTCTCGGTCAGCACGTCGCCCATCTGCGCGACCTGATCGACCGGCACCGCGTGATCTGTGCGGGCCCGGCGAATCAGACCGGCTTCGCACCGCGTGGCGCGCTCACCGCCGATCTCGCCCTGCCCGAGACCATCGGACTCGTCCTGGTGCGCGCACACGGCGAAGCCGACGCACGCGCCCTGCTCGACTCCGATCCGGCGGTCGCAGCAGGCGTGTTCCGCGGACGCGTGCGACCTCTGTCGGTGTTCCACCTGCGCTGACGACCCGCTCGCGCGGGACCGCGCTACACGGCTTCGCCGTTGTTCTCCTGCTCGACGTGGAACTCGGGCCGGACCGTCTTGCGGACCACCATCTCGCCGTCGACCCAGATCTCGCGCACGTCGACCAGCGAACCAGACTGCCAGTCGGTGCTGAGGAAGTGGTGCAGCTCGCCCCACTCCGGATCGCGGCGGATGCGTGGCACCACCGCAGGGTTCACGAAGTCCACACCGTCGTGGCGCAGGAATCGGCGCCGCGCCGCACCCTTGGGGAAGAGCAGGCGGTCGTGCATGTGCCCGGCCACGACCGCGCGCACGTGCACCCGCTGGTTGGCGAGGGCATCGAGCGCGAGGCGCAGATCGCGGTCACCCCAGTCGCCTCCGGGTCGGCCGAAGTCCTTGCCCCAGATGTCGCCGGGTCTGCGACTGAGGCCGAAGGGTCCATTGTGCGCGACCATCAGGAGGTCCTCGTGTTGGGCGCGCGACACCAGGTCGACGATGCGCTCCGCGGACTCCTCGTGCGACTCGACGCCGTACAGCTCCCGGTACAGCTCGGGGCTGCGCAGATCGCGCCCACCCCACGAGAAGGGTCGCGCGCCGATCAGGGTGAGTCCCGCGCCGGGCAGTTCGCGGCGCGAGTAGGCGATGTGATCCTCGCCGAGCAGATCGAGGATCTCGTGGAGCACCTTGGTGGCACGTCGATCGACGAAGCTCTGCCACGCGTCGTGGTTGCCGAGCATCACGTAGAGCTCGCTGTCGATCGCGGCGATGCGACGCACGATGTCGACGTCTTCGTCACCCAGATCACCGACGAAGACGGTCAAGTCCTGATCGCCCTGCTCGAGGAACGCGGTGTCCAAGTCGGTCCAGTGACCATGGACGTCGCCAATGAACAGGATGCGGAACGGACGCGGGATGGACGACATCGAGGGGCGGGAGTCGTCTAGTCGATCCGGACGTGAAATCACAGGGAAACACCCGCGGATTCCCGAGCGCGTCGCATCCCGAACTTGACCCATCGCGCGGTCGCGACCGATGCTGCCGCCGCCATGAGTTCGGCACACAAGCGCATCCTGGTGCGACAGGCCAAGGAGTGGGGCGAGATCCTCCTCGGCATCGAGACCCGCAACCGCTACGAGCTGTTCGACGAGCACAACCAGCGCTTCGGCTTCGCTGCCGAGGAGAGCGGCGGTGCCGGACGGGTCTTCGGCCGCCTGTTCCTCGGCAGCTCACGCAAGGCGACGATCCACGTGCACGACGAGAGCGGCAAGCTCCTGATGCGCGCGGAGAAGCCGTTCCGCTGGTTCTTCCACCGCATGGAGGTGCACGTCGACGGCCGCATGGTCGGTTCCGTGCAGCGCCGCTGGTCGTGGTTCCACCGCCGCTTCACGATCGAGAACGCCGCCGGCGAAGCGGTGCTCGAGATCGACAGCCCCTGGCTGCGCATCTGGACCTTCACCATCAAGTTCGGAGGTCGCGAGATCGGCGAGATCCGCAAGAAGTGGGGCGGCATCGGCCGCGAGCTGTTCACCGACGCCGACACCTTCGGCATCCAGTACGACGCCCTGCCCGACCTCGAGCCCCTGCGCCCGCTGCTGATCGCGGCGGTGTTCCTGATCGACTTCACCTGCTTCGAGAACAACAGCGGCAGCTCCGGACTGGCGGGCGCGTTCACCGACACGTAGGAAGCGGGCATGTCCCGCGCACCCGCCGTCGTCCTCCTGCTCGCCTCCGTCCTGTGCGCGCAGCACCGCGTGCTGCCCTACCCGGTCACCGAGCCGGCCGCGTACCGCGCGGCGATCGCGGCGGCGACGCGCAGCGAGAGCGGCTCACCCGGCCCGAATGCCTGGGACGATCGCGTGCACTACCTGATCCGCGCCTCGCTCGACCCGGCGACCGCGGTGGTGCGCGGACACGTCGAGGCGCGCTACGACAACCGCTCAAGGGCGCCGCTGAACGAGCTGTGGTTGCACCTGCGGCAGAACCTGCACCGCGGCAGCCAGATGCGCACGCGTGTGGTCGACGTGATGGACGGCGTGACCATCGAGAACGTGACGGTCGCCGGCAAGCCGGTGACCGCGCGCCCGAGCGACACGCGTCTCCGCCTGCAGCTCCGCGAGCCGGTGGCACCCGGCGCGTCGGTGACGGTGGCAATGGACTGGTCGTACACCGTGCCGCGCGCCGGAGGTGCGCCGCGCAACGGCCACGAGGACCACCACGTCTTCTACCTCGGCTACTGGTACCCGCAGTTCGCCGTGCACGACGACGTCGACGGCTGGGTCTGCGACGAGTACCGCGGCAACGGCGAGTTCTACATGCCGTACGGCGACTACGACGTGACCTTCGACGCCCCCGCCGGCTTCCTGGTCCGAGCCACCGGCGTGCTGCAGAACGAGAAGGAGCTGCTCACCGACGAAGCACTCGCCGCGCTCGAGCGCGCACGCACGACGCGTGAGATCCAGCACGTCATCACGCCGGAGGATCTGGACGGCGGGCGCGTGACGCGCAGCAAGGACGGCGTGCTGTCGTGGCACTTCGTCGCGCAGGACGTCCGCGACTGTGCTGTGAGCGTGTCGGATCGCTACGTGATGGACGCCACGCACGCCGACGTGCCCGGGCGGAACGAACCTGTGGCGATCGTCGCGGTCTACGAGCCGTCCGCCACGGCGTGGGTCGCCGCTGCGGAGGCGGCGCGCTTCACGATCGAGTGGATGTCACGCGAGGTGTACCCCTATCCCTGGCCGCACATGACCGCGTGCGAGGGCATCATCGGCGGCGGCATGGAGTACCCGATGATGACGCTGTGCGGCGGCGGACGGAACGTGCGCGCGACGCAGGGCGTGATCACCCACGAGCTGTGCCACATGTGGTTCCCGATGCTGGTCGGAAGCAACGAGAAGCGCTTCGCGTGGATGGATGAGGGCACCACCAGCTACTTCAGCGGACTCGTCTCCGCCGCGCGGCAGGGCACCGACGGCAGCAAGGCCCCGCCTGCGGCGGGCTATCTGCGCACCGCGCGCAGCGGTCAGGAGTCGCCGATGATGACGCCGGCCGACTACTACCCGGTCGGCTACAACTTCGCGTCCTACGGCAAGCCCGCCGCGTTGCTCGGTCAACTGCGCGCGCTGCTGCGCGACGGCGACCACGACGTGTTCATGGACGCGATGCGCGCCTATGCGCGCGAATGGGCCTTCCGGCACCCGCAGCCCCACGACCTGTTCCGCACCTTCGAGCGCTTCGCGGGTCGTGACCTCGATTGGTACTGGCAGCCCTGGTACTTCGAGGTGCGCACGCTCGACCACGCGATCGGCAAGGTCGAGGACGACGGCAAGCGCACGCGGGTGATCGTCGAGGACTGCGGCTTCTGCCCGATGCCCTGCAAGGTCGCCGCCACCTTCGCGGACGGGCACGTCGAGACGCAGGTGATCGCGGTCGATCACTGGCTGGCAGGTCACCAGAGCGCGGAACTGAGCTTCCCGACGGGCGCCGTCGAGGTGACTCTCGATCCCGACCGCGAGACACTCGACATCGATCCGGACAACGGGGTGTGGAAGCGCGCGCGGTGATCAGTGGTGGAAGGGGCGCAGGACGTCCCATGCATCGACGCCGTGGACCTGCTGGATGACGGTCCGCCCCGCGTCCGCATCGAGCGAGGACGCTCCGTTCAACCAGCGACCGATCCAGTTGGTCGCGTGATCGGGCAACCCGAACCAGTCGCCCAAGAAGACTCTGCTCAGGATCCACGGCCCGTCGTCCGCATCGTTGCGGGCGCCGTACCAGACCCGGCTCTGCTGCACCGGGGACGCACCTCGAAGCGCGGTGAGCGCAGCGGTGCGGTCCGTCTCGGAGCCGCGGGCGCAGCCCGCAGGGTTCCCACCAAGGGGATCCGCGACAGATCCGGAGCCAGCGCGAGTGCGGGGTAGATCGCGACACCGACAGCGAACGCGATGCGCCGCGCGAAGCGGCTCGCGTCTCCCTGCACGGCGGCGCGCTCCTTCCGCCCGATCCTCCACACACCGAACAAGGCGAGGTAGGAAGCGAGGGCGAGGAAGCCCAGGCCGATCAGCAGCGCGAATGCGATCACGGGTAGCAGGGGAAGATAGGCGAGCGACAGGAACGCGGTCGCACCCGTCACGAAGCCGAGGACCGACGGACGACGGACGCGCCGATCCAGGTGGAGCCAGAGGTTGAGCGCCACCGCGACTCCGGCCGGCACGACCATGGGTCCGCAGGCTGGAGAATCGTCGCGCGACGCGACGATTCGAAGGCCGGAGGGCACCCGCCAACAAAGCGGGCGGGGCCTTCTTGGTCGGCGCGAAGCGGCGACGCAGCAACCCGCATGGGTTGCGGCTCAGGCCGCGATGTGGGATCCGCCGAAGCCGCCGATCCCGGCCAGTAGGGCGGACAGGTAGCCCGCCAACGGCAACGCGCCGCAGAACCACCGGTGCATCGCGGCGCGAAACTGCTGCTTGCGCTCCGCATCGCTCCGCAGGGCGCGTTGGCGAGGCCCGAGCGCGTGCAGAGTTTGCATCGCAAAGCATGGTCGCCGCGCCGCCCTGGCAAGGCGCGGACGACCCGCGATGGGTCGAGCCGACCTCGGCACGGATGCGGCACGGCGAAGATCTCCGTCGCCATCCGCCTTGCGTCGCGGGGTGGGCAGCGCGCGCGCACGCGGTGACGTAGGATCCGCGCCCCTGTCTCCATCGCCGCGTCTCCGCGCCCCGGGCCATGCTCGCCCGGGGGGTCCCGCCGAACTCCGATGATGTCCACTCTTCGACTGTCCGCTCTCCTCCTGCTGTGCGCGCCACTCGCCGCGCAGACCATCGACAACGTGCAGATCGCCGCGGGCCTGAACAGCCCGATCTGGATCGGCTCGCCGCCCGGCGACTACGACCGCGTGTTCATCGGTGAGCAGACCGGCGCGATCAAGATCCTGCGCAACGGTTCGATCCTGCCCACGGCCTTCTTCACGCAGGCGGTGCTGAACGGCAGCGAGCAGGGCCTGCTCGGGATCGCCTTCCATCCGCAGTTCGCGACCAACGGCTACGTCTACCTCGACTACACGCGCAGCCCCGACGGCGCGACGATGGTCGTGCGCTACCGCGTCAATGCGAACAACCGCGATCTCCTCGATCCGGCGACGGCGACGGTGATGATCGGCCCGATCGCGCAGCCGTTCAGCAACCACAATGCGGGGTGCATCCAGTTCGGACCGGACGGCTACCTCTACGTCGCCCTCGGCGACGGCGGCTCGGGCGGCGACCCGAGCTGCAATGCGCAGAACGGCCAGTCGCTGCTCGGCAAGCTGCTCCGTCTCGACGTCGACCAGAACCCGAACGGACCAGCGGTGGCGGCACCCGGGAACCCCTTCCTCGGCAACCCCTCGTTCCGACCGGAGATCTACCACTACGGCCTGCGCAATCCCTGGCGCTTCAGCTTCGACCGCAGCACGGGGGACATCTGGATCGGCGACGTCGGCCAGAGTGCGCTCGAGGAGATCGACTTCGCGGCGTCGGGCGCGGCCGGCCTCAACTTCGGCTGGAAGCTCAAGGAGGGCACCAACTGCTACAGCACCGCGGCGTGCGTCAGTCCGCTGCCCTGCACGTCGACGTCCTTGACCGACCCCGTCTACACGCTGCCCACCTCGAGCAACTGCGCGATCATGGGCGGCATCCGCTACCGCGGCTGTGCGATCCCCGGGCTGCGCGGCACCTACGTCTTCGGCGACTACTGCAGCGGTCGGATGTACTCCTTCGAGTTCGTCGGCGGAGCGGCGACCAACTTCCGCGATCGCACCGCGGAGATCGGCGGAGGCCCCAACCTGCGCTCGTTCGGTGAAGACGCCAGCGGCGAGATCCTCTATGTCGCCGGCACCGCGGCCTTCCGCATCGTGCCGGTCGGTTCGATGAACAGCCAGAATGCCGGCCCGGGATCGCTCGGCAGCCACGGACTGGTGCCGATCTACGAACCCTGCGGCCTGTTCGGCCCCGGCAATCGCGTGACCTTCCGCCTGCGCAGCGGCGTGCCGGGCGCGCCGTCCGTCGCTCTGTTCGCGCTGAGCTCGAGTCCGCTCCAGCTCAACTTCGCGGGCTTCGGCACGGTGGTCCCCTGGCCGACGACCTTCTCGATCCCGCTGATGACCGACGCGCAGGGCGTCGCGACCTTCGAGATCCCCGGCAGCGGCTTCACGCCGCTGCGCATGTTCCACCAGATCGCGCAGCTCGATGCCGGACTGAGCGGCATCACGCTTTCGAACGCGCTCGACACCTTCTTCTTCGCGGGCCCGCCGCCGATCGTGGCCTCGGTGGCACCGCTGAGCGCGACCGTCGGCAGCACGATCACCATTGGCGGCGTCAACTTCGATCCGGCCGCGACACTCGTCGTCGGCGGAGTGCCGGTGACGCCGACGTCGGTGACCTCGACCGCGATCCAGTTCGCCTACCCCTCGGGTCTGTCCTGCGACTCCTCGCTGACGGTGACCAACCCGAGCGGTCAGTTCTCGACCGCCGCGATCAACCCGACGCCGCATGTGACGAGCAGCTTCAACAACTTCGGCCCGGTGACCGGCGGCACCAACTTCATCATCATCGGCACCGGCTTCTCGCCGGGCACCACCGTCGACGTCGGCGGCAACCTCGCCAACGTCACCACGGTCACCCCCACTGCGATCCTGTGCATCACACCCGCCGGCTCGGCGCCGGGCGTGGTCACGGTGACGATCCAGACCCCGGGCGGATGCCAGACCACGACGAACTTCACCTACCAGTGAGTTCGTCGTTCGACCCGTCCGCGTTGCGGCCCCGCACCGCGACGCGGATCCGGGTCACTCCTCGCCGTCCTTGAGCAGGCCGTACTTCACGAGCCGCTCGCGGTAGGTGGTGCGCGGCACGCCGAAGGCCTTGGCCGCGCGCGTCAGGTTGCCGTTGGCCTCCTCAAGCGTCTTCTGCAGCGCGGCCTTCTCCTGCGCCTCGAGCCGCTCCTTCCAGGTCGCGCTCGGATCGTCGTCGTCGGGCACACGATCGCGGCCGATCGACGGCGTGACGTCGAGATGCTCGGGCCGCAGCGGCGCACCGCCGGCGCGCAGGGCTGCGGCCTTCACCACGTGGCGCAGCTCGCGGATGTTGCCGCGCCACGGTCGTGAGGTCAGGGCCTCCATCGCCTGCGTGCCGACCTCGGGCACGTGGTCGAAACCGAGATCGCGCGCGGCCTCCTGCAGGAAGACCTGCGTGAGCATCGGGATGTCCTCGCGACGACGGCGCAGCGGCAGCAGCACGATCTCGAGCTCGCGGAGACGGAAGTAGAGGTCCTCGCGGAAGCGCCTTTCGTCGACCATCGCCTCGAGGTCCTGGTGCGTCGCGGCGAGGATGCGTACGTCGACCCGCACCTGGCGGCTGCTGCCGATCGGCGTGACCACGCGATCCTGCAGCGCGCGCAGGATCTTGGCCTGCAGGTCGAGCGGCATGTCGCCGATCTCGTCGAGGAACAGCGTGCCGCCGTGCGCGTCCTCGAAGTGCCCGCGGCGGTTCTGCGACGCTCCGGTGAAGGCACCCTTCTCGTGGCCGAACAGCATGCTCTCCATCAACTGCTCGGGGATCGCGGCGCAGTTGACCGGCACGAAGGGCCCGTCGCGACGCTTGCTGAGCTCGTGGATCGCGCGCGCGAGCACCTCCTTGCCGCTGCCGGTCTCGCCGCGCAGGAGCACGGTGTAGTCGGTCGGTGCGTAGAGCTTGACGCGCTCGACCATCTCGCCGCACGAGGGCGAAGATGTCGCGAGCGCATGGTGCGGCGGCGCATCGCTCTTCTGCGGCTGCCGCACCAGGGTCGCGACCAGATCGCGATTGCCCAGCGATTGCGCGAGAAGGCGCGCGATGAACACCACGCGCTGGAGGTCCTCCGCGGTCAGCACGGCACCCTCGCGCACGCAGTCCGCGTAGAGCACGCCGATGGTGCGACCGAGCGCGGAGAGCGGCAGCGCGATTCCCGCGCTGATGCCCTCACGGCGCACCGACAGGAACTGCGACGCGACCGGGTCGGCCGAGGCCAACGGCACGTGCACCACGCGCCCCGCCTCGCGCACCCTCTCGATGATGCTGCTGCTGACGCGAAAGGGCGTGGAGCCGCCGTCGCGGGTGCGGAAGAACGCGGTGCGACCCGCGATGGCGTGCTCGGGATCGAGGGCGACGTGGATGCGATCCGCGGTGGTCGCCGCGAGGATCCCGTCGATCGCCGATGCGATGCCGCGCTCGGGGTCGCGCACCGCCTCGAGGTGGTCGGCGACCTCCATGAAGGTCTCGTACCAGGTGCCGACCGGCAGACCCGGGCCACGCACGCGGGCCAGGTCGAGTTCCTCCGCCGCACCCTCGACGGTCGCGCGCACGCGCGCGAGTTTCACCAGCACCGGCCCGACGTTGAGCACGTCGCCCTCGATGCAGGCCTCGAAGCGCGCGCCGAGGTTGCCGCTCACGCTGCGGATCGGGAAGGACAGTCCCGGCTCGGCCCGGACCTGCAGCGCGCCGTCGGCCGAGGCACGGACCTCGAGCACGCGCGAACGACAACCGGGGATCTCGACCTGGACCGAGCAGGACGGCGCGCAGCCGATCCAGAACTGTTCCGCATCGACGGTCTGGGCTCGGAAGCCGAGGGAATCCGTGACCTCCACGTGGATCGCCATGGCGGCGGATTCTCGCCATTCTGATCGAGTTCGACCAGGGTCACCGTCGCTTTTCCGTCGGTCGGTGCGGACGCCCACCCCGCGCGCTATGCTCCCGTCCCTGCGTGCCGATGGCTCTAGCCGAGCGATCGCGCGCCGTCTGCGATGTCTCCGCCCGAGAACGAACCCCAGACCGGAACGCCGTGGATCGTCGGCGCGTCGGCGGATCGCACCTTGATCGCCCGACGGTCGGACGACGGCCGTCCGGTCTGCGAGAAGCGCTACGAGAGCGGTTCGGCGGCCGATGCGGACCGCGAGTTCGCCATGGGGCGGCTCGCCGGGGGCGAGGGCGTGGTGAGGCATCTCGAGCGCAGACTGGACCAGGAGTCCGGCCGACCGAGCGTGCTGCTCGAACTGGTCGACGGCCTCGATCTCGAGGCGGTGCTGCGCCGCGAGGGCGCGCTCGACGTCCGCAGCACCGCCGCGATCGGTCATGCGGTGGCCACGGTGCTCGGTCGCCTCGCCGCCCTGCGCGCACCGGGAGCCCCGCAGGGCATGGTCCATGGCGACGTGAAGCCGTCGAACATCCTGCTGCGCGGCGGCGACCTCGTGGCGCCCTCGGTCGTGCTCGTCGACTTCGAACACGCCCATGCGCTCGGCGAGGGCGCGGGTCACGGGTTCACCGGCGGCACGCACGGCTACGCGGCGCCCGAGACCTACGACGGCGCACCCGCCGGCGAAGCGGCCGACGTGTTCTCGCTCGGCGCGGTGCTCTGCCTGCTGTGCACCGGCAGTCCGCCGTTCCGCGCCGAGCCCGCCGACGCCGCACTCGACGTGCACCGTGGGCTGCCCGCGCGCTGGCGATTCGCCGGCCTGGACCCGCGGTTGATGGCGTGCATCGAGCAGTGCCTCTCTCCGTCACCGGGCTCGCGGCCGGACTTCGCCCGCCTGGCGCAGGAGCTCCGCGCGATCGCCGAGAGCCGCGACGCCACGCGCACGGCACGCGACCGCGCGCAGCTGCACGCGCTGTCGGGCGATGCAACTGCCCTGGAGGCGGCGTTCGCCGGCGATCCTCGCACGCGATCCCGGCTCGCGCGGCGTGCACGCATCGCACGCGAAGCGCACTTCGAACTGCCGCCGCACGACGCTCCACTCGACGCCGTGCTGCAGACCCTGCCCCTCGCCGCGCGACGCATCCACACCGCGCTTCGCATCGCGCCACGCGCGGCGTCGGCGCAGACCGCCCGCGCACAGTGCGAGAAGTTGATGCGCCGCGTGTTGACGGATCTGCCGCCCGAAGTGCAGCGCCTGCGCCGTGCGGCGGAGCCCGACACCGCCCTCGAACTCTGCGAGGCCGCGGTGCGCGCCGCGCAGACCTGCGGTCGTCTGCCCATCGAAGGTCGCGTGCGCGCGATCGGCACGGCGACGCGTGCCCCGGCGACCTTCCTCGCGCGCCTGTGCCGCGACGTCCGCGTCGCGGCGCAAGCGCATCGCCGCATCCTGGAGCGCATCCGCGACGGCGAGGCGTCCGGTGAAGTCGATGCGATCGACGGCGCCATCGGCGAGCTGTCCGCGATGTACGGCGGATCGAGCCCGGCCGTCGCCGCGGCACGCGATCGCCGTCACCGCTTCGAGTTCTACCTGACCCGCCTGCGCCGCCTCGCGTGTGCGCGCGAGGCGATCGATGCGCTCGGCGAGGAACTCGGGCTCGAACTCGAACTCGAGGCCCTCGACACCCTGGGCCGCGACGACGGCAGCGACGACACCGCCCACACACCGCGCGCGCTCCTGCGGGGACTGGAAGACGTGGCGAAGGAGTTCCCGGCGACGGCGCCGCGACTCGCGCCGGCACGCCGCGCCGTCCACACAGCGCTCACGCGGGTGACGGAGGAGGCCTGGTCGATGATCGTCGCCGCCGAGACCAAGCTCGCGACGCCGCCGATCCCGATCCGCCCCCTCACCGATCTCCTCGACCGCCTCGATCGGCTGCGGCAGGCGGATGCATTCGTCGACGTCACCGCCGGCACGCGCGCCGACCTGACCGACGCGATCGAGTCGATCCGCCTCAAACTCGAGCAGGCCCGCGCCGAACGCGATCGCCTCACGCGCGGCGCGCGCGAGGCGCTCGATCGCGGTCACCTGACCACCGCGATCTTCGACATGGAGCGCGCCGTCGGCCGTTTCGGCGACAGCGTGGACGAGGCCGATGCCGGCGGCCTGGCCGGGGAGTACGAGGCCGCGAAGCTTCGCAAGCGCGAAGTGGAGGAGTCACTCGAACGCAGCCACGAGTTGGCCGCGCGCTACGGCGATCTGCTCGCGCAGCCCGGGTCCACGCCGAAGGAGCGCCTCGCCGCGCTGCGCGAGCGCGAGCACGTGCTCACCTTCCTGTCGACCAGCCTCGGTCCGGATCGCGGCGAACCGTACGCGCAGGACCTTCGCGACGTGCGCGTCGAGATCCTGCGCGAGACCGCTGCCGACGGTGAGCGCAAGCTCGCCTCGGCGCGTCACGACAGCGAGCGCAGGGCCGTCGCCCAGGCGACGCTCGACGCGCTCCTCCATGCGCTGCCCGAATCGGCGACCGACGCCGAGAGCACCGAGGTGCGCGCCCTGATCCAGGTGTGGAGCGATCGCGGTGAAGCCGCCGCGGAAGCGGTGCGGAACCAACGACAGCGGATGGCGCGGCGCGGGCCGATGGCCCTGCGCCTCGCGATCGGCGCCGCGCTGATCACGGCCGCGGTCCTGCTCGCCGTGCAATGGGGTCGGGGCGGTCAGCGCATCGAGATCCTCCTCCACACGGCCCTCGGCGAGGCCACGCGACTGGTCACACGACCGGACGGCACGACGTCGTTCGACTCGGCCCGCGCGGTCACCGCGTTGCGCGAGTTCGCGCACACACTCGCGGCCCAGCATGTCGAAGGACTCGCCGAGGAGGCCGATCGGGTGGCGAGCGCCGTCGACGAGGTCGCTGCCGGTCGCGCGGGCTACGCCTCGGTGCGCACGGCCACCATCGCCTTCCTCGCGGCCGTGACGGAGACCGAACGTCAGGAACTGGCGATGCCGGCGCGCGAGTTCACGCAGCGCGCGCTGCGGGCCGCGTTCGCCACCGCCGTTATCCGCCGTGAGGATCCGCAACTCGCGGCCACGCTGCGCGAGGACGAGACCTTGCAGCGCTCGCTCTCCGTCGAGGACGCCAACCTCCTCGATCGTCTGCTCGCCCGCTGATCAGCGCAGGCGTGCGCGCAGGCTGTCCTCGTCGACCTCGCCGTCGGCGAGACGCGGAATGCCCTCGACGAATTCGATGGATGCGATCGGGTCGATTCCGTGCGCGATCGACCAGTCGATCAGGGCCATGCGCGAGATCGTGGTGTCGCGCACCGCGGCGCGGACGACCTCGATCAGGAACTCGCGGGCCGTCGGGTCGGCATCGAGGAGGATGCCGAGCCGTGCGCCCTCCTGACGCGCGACCGAACCCTTCAACTGCGGAGCTCCCGGCAGATCGATGTCGAGCGTGATGCGCTCGGCGCGCCAATCGACCGACGGCGCGAGTGCCAGCTCGACGAGCAGACCGGAGGCGGAGACGTCGAGCGTCTTCGCCGCGCAAGAGCCTGCGTGCCCGAGATGCACGACGCAGCGCAGCTCGCAGCCGACGCGTGCGTGCGGCGAGACCTGGAGTTCGTCGGCGACGGCGCCGTGCGCCGCGTCGACGAAGGATTGCACGAAGCGGAGCAGGTCGTGGCCCCCATCGAAGTTGCCGGCGAAGGCGACACCGAGGTCGTGCCCTTGACGCCAACGCACGACCCCGAGTCGACCGTCGATCCCACCCAGCACCGGGCTCTCGATGACTACCAGCACCTGCCGCCCCACCTCGGGAGCCGAGTCCGCGCAACGCACGCGCAAGCCGTCGAACGAGACGTCGACCAGCGCACCCTCGGTCGCGGAGCCGTCCTCGGTCACGACGGTGCAGGTTCCCTGCGCCGGGATGCGCCCCCGGCCTCGCACGGGGACCACGAAGGCCTGCATCCCCCCTCGCATCGGCGCGGAGTCGGCCGCCCGCACGACGACGGCATCGGCGACCGCGGGATGCGCGCGCAGCACCGCCGCACAGCGCGCGGCCAGGTCGACGGAGTCGGCGGTGAGCTGGGTCATGGGCACCTCCGCGCCGTTATCGGCGCGGCGCCCACCCTCACTGGATGCGCTCGCCGACCTTGACGTCGAAGGTCTTCTTCTCGGTACCGCGGACCACGGTCACCTGGACGGTCGAGCCGACGTCGAGGTTGCCGAGCGCCTCCATGTAGTCCTGCACCGCCGCGATCGGCACCTCGCCGATCTTCACGATGACATCGCCCTCCTTCAGGCCCGCCGTCTCGGCCGGCCCACCCTCGCGGACCATCGACACGCGACAGCCCTCGACGCCCGCGTCGTAGTCCGGCATGAAGCCGAGCGCGGGGCGACCGTGCGATGCGACCGGCGCCTTCGCCTGGGGATCGGTGCCGGACGGCGTGACCACAGGGTGCGCGACCGCCTTGCGGGCCGGGACCTTCTCCATCTCCTCGTCGCTCGGTTCGGACGCGACCTGCATGCGCCAGGAATCGGCGCCGTCGCCGAAGACGTTGCGCTTCTCGTCCATGGTGACGACGGCGAGGCGTAGCTCGGGCCGACGCGAATGCACCCGCGCCACCGTGCCGAGGTGGTGCTCGACGTGGAAGGAGCCGGCGACGTGCACGACCAGCGGACGCGCGGTGCCCTCGAAGCGCCTCACGATGGACTCGGCCATGGTGTCGTCCTTGGCACACTGCGCCTGGTAGAAGCGCAGCATGTTCGCCTCGGTGACACCCGCGTGGTCTCCCATCTCGGCGACGAAGTTCTTCCAGTAGGTGTCCTTCGGCGCAGTGGTCTCGGCGGCGATGTTGGGGTCGCCCTTCACCGCGTCGAAGCCCGAAGCGGCGACCTTGCTGGCGAGCGGGCGCGGCGCATTGGCAGCGACCACCGGGATCCCGTGGGCCTTGCAGTACTCGACCATCGGCCGGTAGTCGGTGGCGTAGTTCGGCCAGGGCCGCGCGCCGGCGAGGAAGGTCTTCTCGTCGACGTTGCCGGCGAGGTAGTCGTCGAGCTGCTTCTGGACATCGCGCTCGAACATCTCGAGCGACAACACGATGTCCCCGCGACGGGCGTGCAGGCGCTCGAGGATGCGGCGCTCCAGCGCGTGCCCGGTCGAGTTGTCGTGCTTCTCACCGAGGAACACGACGTCGTAGCCGGCGAGGTCGGAACTCAGGCTCTCGTAGGTGATGGGCGGCGTCGCGCAGGCGCAGATCAGCGCGAGCGGGAGCACGGCGAGGGCGATCTTCATCGCCGGAAGGTTAGGGGGGACACGGACACGTCGGAAGCCTGCGTTGCGATGCGGGTCGTCGCGATCCAAACTGCGTGCATGCGGATCGCGACCTGGAACGTGAACTCGGTGCGGGCGAGGCTCCCGCGGCTCCTGCCCTGGCTCGAGCAACACCGCCCGGACGTGGTCTGCCTGCAGGAGACCAAGGTCGTCGACGAACTGTTCCCGCGCGAGTACGTCGAGGACGCCGGCTACGACGTCGTGGTGCACGGCCAGAAGACCTACAACGGCGTCGCGATCCTGGCGCGGCGCCGCATCGGCGACGTGGTGCGCGGCTTCCCCGACGACGGACCCGACGCCCAGGCGCGCGCCATCGCGGCCACCGTCGAGGGCCGTCGCATCCTCAATCTCTACGTGCCCAACGGCAGCGAGATCGGGCACGAGAAGTACCACATGAAGCTCGCCTGGCTGAAACGCCTGCGCGAGTTCCTCGACGCGGAGTTCCGCGCCGACGACGACCTCGTGATCTGCGGCGACTTCAACATCACCTTCGACGACCGCGACGTCTTCGACCCCGAGGGTTGGCGCGAGGAGATCCACTGCAGCACGCCGGAGCGCGACGCCCTCCGCCACGTGATGGACTTCGGTCTGCACGACGCGCTGCGCAAGCACCACGAGGAGAACGGCATCTACACCTGGTGGGACATGCGCACGCGCGCCTTCGATCGCAACGACGGCCTCCGCATCGACCACTTCCTGATGTCGCAATCGGCCTTCGATGCCTGTAGCGCGGTGACCGTCGACCTCGACGCGCGCGGCGGCAAGGGCCCGAGCGATCACGCGCCGCTGATCGCCGATCTCGACTGATCAGACCTGCGCCGGGTCCTGAGCATCGAATCGTGCCAGCGGATCCTGCCGCCAGAATGCGCGCAGGTGCTCGTAGACGCGCGGGTAGTCCTCGGCGAGCAGCCACGGCGCGGTGAAGAAGGTCTCGGTGAACACCGCGAAGCCCTCGGCCTCGTCCTCGGCGGCGTAGGGATCGATGTCGGGATCCTCGCCGCGTTCGTCGCTCGCGGCGAGATCGTCGCGCGCCGCCTGCATGTCGCGGAGCCAGGCCTCGCGGTCCATGCCTCGGTGCAGGGGAGGCATGCCGTCTTCCGCACCGTCGAGCATGTCGATCTTGTGCGCGAACTCGTGCAGCACGAGGTTGAAGGGCTCGCCTTCGTCCACGTCGAGCACGTCCTGCAGGTTGAGGACCACCGGACCGTCGGTCCAGGCTTCGCCGAGCATCTCCTCCTCGCCCTCGCTGACGACGCCGGACTCGTCCTCGTGGTGGCGTCGCGTGCGGTAGCCGGCCGGGTAGACCAGGACACTGGTCACGCCGCGGAAGGCGTCGAGGTCGAGTCCGAGCACCAGCAGACAGGCCTGCGCGGCGATGCGGCGGCGGAGGTCGTCGTCGAGCAGGACGCCGCCGCAGGCCTCGAAGGGATGCTCGCCGAGGAAGACGGCGCACAGGTCGTGCAGGCGTGCCCGCTCCTCGTCGCAGAGCGGAGCCAACACCGGCGTGGTGTCGACGATCTCCCTCCACACGGCCGCGGGGATGGCGTGCTTGCGCAGCAGGCGGCGGCGACGCGCCTTTCGACCGAGGAACCACATCGATGCATCATGGTCGCGCCCGCGATCGCCGACAAAGGCGGCGTGGCGCGCGCGGGGACGATCGGTGATCCTGCGGCGCCCCCTGCCATGTCCCACTCCGCAACCTTGATCCCCGGCGACGGCATCGGCCCCGAGGTCAGCCAGGCCGCACGCCGTGTCCTCGACGCCGCCACGTCATCTCCCATCACCTGGGAGATCCACGAAGCCGGCGGCGACGTCATCGGCCGCTACGGCAAGCCCCTGCCCGACGCGACGCTCGAGTCGATCCGCCGCACCGGCACCGCCCTGAAGGGTCCGATCACCACGCCGGTGGGCTCGGGGTTCCGCTCGGTCAACGTCGAGCTGCGCAAGACGCTCGACCTCTACGCCAACATCCGGCCCGCGCACTCGCTGCCCGGCGTGCGCTCGCGCTATCAGGACGTCGATCTGATCATCGTGCGCGAGAACACCGAGGGTCTCTACAGCGGGCTCGAGCACATCGTGGTGCCCGGTGTCGTCGAGAGCATCCGCATCATCACCGAGCGTTGTTCGGAGCGGATCGTGCGCTTCGCCTTCGAGACCGCGCGCAAGCAGGGCCGCCGCAAGGTCACCGCGGTGCACAAGGCGAACATCCTCAAGCTGAGCGATGGTCTGTTCCTCGAGTGCGCTCGACGCATCGCGCGCGAGTACGTCGACATCGTCTACGAGGAGGCGATCGTCGACGCGACCGCGATGAACCTGGTGATCGACCCGCACCGCTACGACGTGCTGGTGATGGAGAACCTGTTCGGCGACATCGTCTCCGACCTCACCGCCGGGCTCGTCGGGGGACTCGGGCTCGCGCCGAGCGCGAACATCGGGGAGCGCTACGCGATGTTCGAGGCGGTGCACGGCTCGGCGCCGGACATCGCGGGCAAGGGTGTGGCGAACCCGAGCGCGCTGATCCTCGCCGGCGCACTGATGCTCAAGCACCTCGGCGATCTGCAGGGGGCGGCACGCGTGGAGCACGCGGTGAAGGACGTGCTCCTGCGCGGCGAGGTGCTGACGCGCGATCTCGGCGGATCGGCGGGAACCGAAGCCTTCACCGATGCGGTGATCGCCCGGCTCTGACCGGAGCGATCACGCGCCGATCAGGATCTCGACCGCGTTGCTGGTCACGAGGTGCATCGCGTTCGCGGCGGCATCGATGACCATCCACTGGCCGAAGAACTCGGCGCCGATCAAGGCCGGAACGTTGGGCACGGTCAGGTTGAGCGACGCTGCCCCGACCCCGTCGGTGCTCATCGCGGCCTCGGCCAACAGATCGACCCAGATCATGCAGCCCGGCGCGCCGAAGGGCGTGAGGTCGTAGGGGAGCGGAACGACACCACCGGTGAACTGATCGCTCAGCCCGAGGAAGAGACGGGCCGGCGCGTTGGCGAGCGCGTTGCTCAGGGAGATCGTGATGCCCTGCCCGATCGAGGGCGTGCCGCTCGCGCTGATCGTCGGACGCGTGCGACCCGAGCCGGCGCAAGAGGTGCCGAAGATCGAGAACGAGCCGACCGGGTTGCACCACAGGCGGTACTTCCAGTCGTAGTTCACGAAGGGGCCGTTCCAGCTCTGGCCGCCGTCGAAGCTGCCGCGGTACTGCTGTCCGGTCGTGCTGTTGAATCGCTCGGCCGAGATCTGCGCGCCGTTCTGCGGGCCCCACACCAGCCAGAAGTCCTGACCGGCGGCCAGCGCAATCGGCGCGGCGAAGTTCGCTCCCTGCCAACCGACCGAGCTCGGCCCGTTCCAGCTCGCGATGCCGAGCTGGGTCCCGGGCCGGTTGTTGGCGGCGTCGTGGGTCCAGATCGCGAGGCTGTTGAGACCCGGCACGTTGCCGGTGAAGACCTCGCCTCCGAACAGGAGGACGGCGGACGCACCGTTCCGGGCCTTGATGCCGAGCAACAGGTTGGGGCCGCCCATCGAGGTTCCGACGAGGTAGTTCGGGTTGTCGAAGGCAGAGAGACAGGGGGCCGACTGGCTGCGCGGCAGGGCGACACAGCACAGGGCGGCGAGGACGGCGAGGGTGGACTTGAGCATGGCTGCGACCTCTGGGGCCGGCGCATGCTAGCCGGACACCCCGCACGCCCCTGCCGGGTCGTCGATCAGCATCTGGATCGGAAGGGCACGAGATGTCTCGAAGTGCCCGAGCCATCAGGGCTTCGGCCCCCGTAGGGGCGACTCGATCCGTCCCCTCCGCGGGCCCGAAGATCCGCTGCCAAGGCATGCTCCTGGTCCGAGGCCCTGTCCGGGACCTGGACACGATGACCTCGGAATGACTTCGGACCGCGGCGTGCTTTCGCCGATCCCGAACCGACTTCGTGGACCATCTCGGTACCTGGCTCCTGCCGGCACTCCCCGTGGCCGGCCTGCTCGTCGCCTTCATCGCGATCCTCATCCGCCGTCGTGAACTGGCGGCCTACGCAGAGGGTCTGTCGGAGAAGCAGGAGGCGGAGCGCACCGGCAGTCATCAGGCACGGCTGCAGCATCCGCACGTCGACCTGTCGCACTGCATCGGCTGCGGAGCCTGCGTCGACGCCTGCCCGGAGGAGGGCGTGCTGGAGATGGTGCACGGTCAGGCCGCGGTCGTGCACGGCGCGCGCTGCGTGGGACACGGACTGTGTGCCGAGGCGTGCCCGGTCGGCGCGATCGCGTTGACCCTCGGCGACCTGAGCGATCGCCGCGACATGCCGGCGCTCAGCGAGAACCTCGAAGCGGTCGGGGTGCCGGGGCTGTTCGTCGCCGGTGAACTCTCCGGCTTCGCGCTGGTGCGCACCGCGATCACGCAGGGCTCCGCGGTCGCCGACGCGGTGCTGCGCCGCGTGCCGTCGACCGTGACTTCACCACGCCATGCCCAGGCGGAAGAGGGCCACGGTGGCGTGGCGACGATGGCGCCTCCCGAACCGGGCGACGCGCTCGATCTGCTGATCGTCGGCGCGGGACCTGCTGGCCTCGCCTGTGCGCTGCGCGCGAAGGAGCTCGGACTGCGCGCGGTGACCATCGATCAGGAGGACCGCATCGGTGGCGCCGTCGCAGCCTACCCGCGCGCCAAGCTGGTGATGACGCAACCAGTGGTGCTGCCCTTGCACGGCAAGCTGCCGAAGCTGACCTACGTCAAGGAGGAGCTGATCGCGCTGTGGGAAGAGGTGGTCGCGGAGCAGAAGCTGCGCGTGAAGACCTCGACCCGCCTGCTGGAGGTCCACCGGCACGGCGACCTGTTCCTCGTGAAGACGACGCAGGGCACGGTGCGCGCACGCAACGTCTGCCTCGCACTCGGCCGCCGCGGCACTCCGCGCAAGCTCGGCGTCCCCGGCGAGGAACTGCCCAAGGTCCACTACTCGCTGATCGATGCGCAGTCCTGGACCGGCAAGCACCTGCTGGTGGTCGGCGGCGGTGACAGCGCGATCGAGGCGGCGCTCGGACTTGCCGCACAGCCAGGAAACCACGTCACGCTGAGCTACCGCAAGGACGCGTTCTTCCGCCTGAAGGCGCGCAACGACGCGGCCATCAAGGAGGCGATGCGCGACGGCGCGCTCGACGTCCGCTTCGGCAGCGTGCCGACCGCGATCGCCGCGGGTCATGTGATGCTCGGCACCGCCGAGAACGACCCGGCACCGCAGGCGCTGCGCAACGACGCCGTGTTCGTGTTCGCCGGTGGCATCCCTCCCTTCCCGCTGCTCGAGGCGGCGGGGGTGTCCTTCGATCCGAACGATCGGCCGCAGGACAAGCAACCCGAGATCGACAAGGGTCGCGGCCTCCTGGTCGCGGTGGTCACCTCGCTGGTCTTCGCGCTGATCGTGTTCGGCTTCCGCGCCCTGCACGCGGACTACTACGGGCTCGCGATCGCCGACCGGGCGACCTCCGCGAAGCACGCGCTCCTGGAACCCAAGGGCCCCGTGGGGCTGGTCGCCGGACTTCTCGCCGTCGTGCTGTTCGCCTGCAACCTGACCTACCTGCTGCGTCGATCGCGACGCCTCGGCGGCTGGCTGCCCGGCACGCTCAAGGCGTGGATGAGCGCGCACGTGATCACCGGACTGGCCGCGTTCTTCCTGGTCCTGCTCCATGCCGCAATGGCGCCGCGCGACACCGTCGGCGGCCATGCCTTCTGGGCCTTCGCGATCGTCGTGGTCACGGGATCGATCGGCCGCTGGATCTACGCCTTCGTGCCGCGTGCGACCAACGGCAAGGAACTCGAGGTCAGCGAGCTTCGCGGACGCATCGCCGCGCTCTCCGGAGAGTGGGACCGCGACGGTCGCGGCTTCGGTGGCGAGGTTCGCCGCCGCATCGAGGAACTGGTGCAGGCCGACCGGGAGCGCTGGAAGCGCGGATTCCTCGCACGGCTGCGCACGATCGTGCTCAGCCGTCGCGACCTCGAGCATTGCCTGAACGACCTGCGCCGCATCGGTGTCGCCGAAGGCGTGCCGCTGATCGAGGTGCGCGCGCTGCTCGGGCTCGCGCGTCGCGCCCACCGCATGATGGTCGCGTATGCGCACTTCGAAGAGGTGCGCGCCGTGCTGTCCTCGTGGCGCTACCTGCACCGCTGGCTCGCACTGCTGATGGTGCTGCTGACCGTCGTGCACGTGTTGAACGCGCTGCGCTACGCATCCGTGGACTGGACCGTGCTGCCGCTCTTGGGATCGGGGACGACACGATGAGGATCCTCAACATCGCACTCGCCGCGCTGACGCTGATGGTCATCGGCGCCGTCGTGATCTGGGACACCGACCGCCGGTCCAGCCCCGGACCACTCCATCCCGCGCACGCGGCGGTGAAGGAACTCCAGGGCAGCACGGGCTGCGATCGCTGCCACGGCAACGACACGCACGCCGACCTCGCCGCGGCCTGCAACGCATGCCATGCGGACATCGGGCGGCAGGTCGCGGAGCACAAGGGCCTGCACGGCACGACCCGGGGTGTCGAGCGCTGCGGCAAGTGCCACGTCGAGCACCATGGCAAGGAGGTCGCCATGGTCGACGATCGCGTGTTCTCGCTCGCCGGTGTGAAGGACCGCAAGGCCTTCGACCACGCGCAGATTGCGGAGTTCGCACTGTCCGGCACGCACACGACGCTGGACTGCCAGAAGTGCCACCGGCAGGCAGAGATCGCCGTCCTGCCCGCTGATTCGTCGCGCTACCTCGGCTTGTCGCAGAAGTGCTCGACCTGCCATCGCGACCCCCACGAAGGCAAGCTCGGCGAGGAATGCGCGAGCTGCCACGGTCAGTCGAAGGCCTTCGACCACGTCGGCGAGTTCCATCACAAGCGCTTCCCGATCGACGGAGCGCACGCCGAACTGGCCTGCGTGAAGTGCCACGACAAATCCGGCGCGCACTCCATCGAGGTCCTCCGCGACAGCGATCCGGAGCCGCGGCGCTGCGCCGCATGCCACGGCGACCCGCACGGCCGCGACCAGAAGGCAATGCCGCTCGCGCAGGCGAACGATTGCGCGGTCTGTCACTCGACCACGAAGTTCCGCGGCGCGACCTTCGACGTCACCGCGCACGCGCGCATCGGCGTGGACCTGTCGGGAGCGCACGCGAGGACCGCGTGCGCATCCTGTCACACGGAGACCCGCGCGGAATCCGTCGCGCGCAATGGTGCGATCGACGCGCCGATGAAGCGCTGCACCGACTGCCATGCGCAGGAGCACGCTCAGGGAGGCAAGGCGTTGCCGCTCGCGCAGGCGAACGACTGCGCGCGCTGCCACGGCACGGAGCGGTTCAAGGGCACGACCTTCGGGGTCGAGGAGCACCGCGCGCGCGGCGTCGACCTGATCGGCGCGCACCAGCAGGCCGACTGCGCCAGGTGCCACACCGAGACACGGGCGCGCCGCCCGGCGGCGGTCGATGCATCGGGAGTTGCGATGACACGCTGCACCGACTGCCATGCATCACCGCACGGCTCCGCGCTGGTCGACGCCGTGGCGCACCTGCAGAACCTGGTCGGCGATGCCTCGTGCGTGCTGTGCCACGACGCCGAATCGGCGCGCTTCCGGCTCCCCGATGCCCGCATCGAGGCCGACGTGCACGCCGCCACGGGCATGGCGCTGACCGCTCCGCACGACAAGCTCGCGTGCGAGCAGTGCCACGCGGCCGGCGAGACGGCCTTCGCCTCGCGCTTCCCCGGCCGGAAGGCCGAGGCCTGCGAGGTGTGTCACAAGGACCCGCACGGTGGCCAGTTCGACGCGGCCGGCGTGAAGGCGACCTGCCTGTCGTGTCACGCGGCGACGTCGTTCCATCCCTCGCGCGTCGACGTCGATTCGCACGCGCAGCACGGCTTCGAGCTCGCCGGCGCACACCGCGCGGTCGCGTGCGAGAAGTGCCACACGCAGAAGGCGCCTGCCCCGAGGGTGTTCAAGGGCACGGCCCGCGGCTGCGAGGCCTGCCACGTCGATCCACACGACGGGCGCTTCGACAAGAGCGGCCTGCCGCGCGAGGTCGAGGGCCGCAGCGGATGCGCGCGCTGTCACCAGGAGATGGACTTCGTCGACGTGCGCGGCAGCTTCGACCACGCCAAGTGGACGGGCTTCGCCCTGTTCGGCAGCCACGCGAAGGCGAGCTGTGTCGCATGCCATGGCCGCAGCGACACGCCCGACACCGAGGGACGCACCCTCGGCCGCGCGGCGAAGGACTGCGCGCAATGCCATTCCGATGTCCACGCCGGCCAGTTCGCCGCGGGCACGCCGCCGCGCACCGACTGTGCGCGATGCCACGACGACAGCAAGGACTTCCACTCCCTGCACTTCGACCACACGCGCGACACGCGCTTCCCGCTCGACGCCACGCACGCACCCCTCGCGTGCACGTCGTGCCATCGCGCCGACACCACGCGCGACGGCAAGCAGGTGGTCCGCTACCGCCCGCTGGCACACCAGTGCACCGATTGCCACGGTGGACGCGAGGTGCGCAAGTGAAGCCCCATGCGCACCTGCTCGTCGCCCTGGTCGCCACCGCGTCTGCGGTCGTCGCCCAGGACACCGAGACACTGCATGTCACGGTCAGCGCCGTGTCCGGGAGCAGCCTGTACTTCGATGTCGGCCGCACCCAGGGCATCGCGACCGGCATGGAGGTCGAGCTGCAACCACCGACGGGCGCCTCGTTCCGCGCGACCATCCGCGAGGTCTCGAGCCGCAGTTGCCGGGCCGAGGTTCCTCTCGGGTTCGACGTTCCGCCGGTCGGCACGCCGGGACAGATCGACGTGCCTGCGGGCCGCAGCCGGAGACAGGGCGAGGAGCCCAAGCGTGCCGGCGAAGCGCCTGCGCACGCACCGTGGACGGCCGGCCCGCAGACCAACCAGGACCCGAACGCCCCGCTGCTCGCACCGGCCTTCGGCGGCGGACCTTCGTCGCGCCCGACCTCATGGCACGGGCGCATCTTCGCACAGGTGCTGGGCACGCACGACGGCAGCAGCGGTCGCGGCGTCGACACCTACCGCGCGCGCCTCGGCACACGGATGGACGTCGACAACCTGTTCGGACTCGGCGGTCGTCTGGCCTTCGACGGCGAGGTCACGCGCCGCTCGCTGGACCTGTTCGCCGCATCGACGGAGACCGACGACACCGGCCGCATCGACCAGCTCAGCTACGCTTGGGGCGACGACGAGCAGGAGGCATGGCGCATCCAGTTCGGACGCTTCGTGTCGCCGAACACACCGCAGCTCGGCCTGCTCGACGGCGTCGAGGTCCTGCACCGACTCGATCGCGAGTGGTCGATCGGCGTGGGCCTGGGCTTCGCGCCGCTGCCCTTCCCGGATCGCATGAGCGGCGACGACGTCGATCTCGATCTGTTCGCGACCTGGCGCCCGCGCGACAGCAGCTCGTATGCGACCATCGGCGTGCAGAAGACGTGGCACAAGGGAAGCGCCGACCGCGACCTGCTGTTCGGCCAGTTCGGCTTCGACGCCGGCAGCGGCCTGCGCGTGGACGGCGCCGCCAAGATCGACCTCTACACCTCGCGCGACAACCTCGAGTCCAGCTCCGTCGAGCTGACGGAGGCGTGGGCGTCGGTGAACTGGCGAACCGGCAGCACCCTCGATCTCGGGCTGAACGTCTCCACGCACCGCTGGCCGCAGCTGCTGCGCGAGGACTACGCCTTCCTGCCGGTCGAGCTGATCTCGGACGGCCATGTCGAGCGCATCTCGCCGCGCATCGGCATCCGCGTCACCGACAACCTCCGCGTCACCGGCCGCGTCGATGCATGGCAGGACCAGGACCGCAGCGGCACCGGCGGCGAGGTCGGCTTCGACGTCAACGACCTGTTCGACGCGCAGGTCAACTTCGCGGCCTCGCTGTTCTACAGCGACGGTGCCTACCAGTCCGGGCCGGGCCTGCGCGCACGCGCGAGTCGTTGGTTCGACTGGGGCAGCGCCGGCCTGCGCGCGGAGTGGATGAGCTACGACGTGGAGGCCCTGGTCACCGGGACCGAGACCTTCTCGATGTATCGCGTCGGGCTCGACGTCGACTTCGACCTCGGTTCCCGCTGGAGCGCGATGCTCGACGGCGAGCTCGTCTTCGGCGATCAGCAGGACGGCTACTACTTCGGCGTCTTCGTGCAAAAGAGGCTCTGAGATGGAACCAGTGCATTCCTCGCAGACCGTGGGGACTCCGCATCGTCGTCCCCGCTTCCGCCGCTCGCGGGTGATCCTCGCGAGCGTTCTCGGCCTCGCGATCTGGGTCGCGTGCGGAGCGCTCGTCGCACCGCAGGACTGGAACAAGGGTCGCGGACCGGTGGTGCCGCACGACACCTTCCCCGCCGACTGTCGGCTGTGCCACGAGGGTTCCGGCTGGAACCACATCCGCGCCGACTTCCGCTTCGACCACCTCAAGGAGACCGGGGTCGCGCTCGACGGCGCTCACCAGCAGGCCGAATGCCTTCGTTGCCACAACGACCGCGGACCGGTGAAGGACTTCGCCTCACGCGGCTGCGCCGGCTGCCACGTCGATCCGCACCGCACGCAACTCGGTGTGAACTGCAGGAGCTGTCACGACGAGCGCACCTGGGTCCCGATCGGACAGGTGGCGAAGCACGCCTCGACGCGCTTCCCGCTGGTCGGCTCGCACGCCTCGGTCGGCTGCTTCGCATGCCATCCCGGCGCGGAGGTCGGCAACTTCGAGGGTCTCGATCCGCAGTGCGAGACCTGTCACACCAAGGATCTGCCGCGCGCGACCAACCCCGACCATCGCACGCTGGGTTGGACGACCGACTGCCAGCGCTGCCACGTGCCGATCGACTTCCAGCGCGCCCGCTTCGACCATCCGGCGAGCTTCCCGTTGTCCGGCGGGCACTCCGGTATCCGCTGCGCGACCTGCCACGGCGACAACT
This sequence comes from Planctomycetota bacterium, assembly GCA_046349595.1. GTDB lineage: Bacteria > Planctomycetota > UBA1135 > UBA1135 > UBA2386 > JACRLW01. Next base: position 2,118,972 of record JAXMCA010000002.1, on the reverse strand, counting down.
CGGTGTTCACGGGTCTGTCGACCGCGTGCACGAGCTGCCACCAGGACGAGTTCGACCGCACGACCGACCCGAACCACGTCGGCGCGGTGTTCTCGTCCGACTGCCTGCAGTGCCACTCGATCACGACCTGGAACAACACGCACTACGTGCATCCGGGCAGCTTCGCCCTGACCGGTGGTCACGCCGGGCGGCGCTGCTCCGCGTGCCACGGCACGAGCGGGACCTACACCTCGCTCGACACGAACTGCGTGAGCTGCCACCAGGCCGACTACGACCGGGTCACCGATCCGAACCACGTCACCGCGGGCTTCCCGCAGGATTGCACGCAGTGCCACACCACCACCCGGTGGAGCGGCGCGCGCTTCGATCACCCGGCGAGCTTCCCGCTCACCGGCGGACACTCGGGGCATCGCTGTGCGGACTGCCACGGCACCAGCGGCGTCTACACCGGTCTCGACACGGCCTGCGTGAGCTGTCATCGCGCCGACTTCGACGGCACGCGCGATCCGAACCACCAGACGGCCGGCTTCTCGACCGACTGCACGCAGTGCCACACCACCACGCGATGGCAGGGTGCGACCTTCAACCACCCGGCGAGCTTCCCGCTCACGGGTGGCCACGCCAACCACACCTGCGCGGACTGCCACGGTACCGGCGGCAACTACGCGGGACTGTCGACGGCCTGCGACAGTTGCCATCACGCGGCGTACGTGGCGACGACCAACCCGAACCACCAATCAGCGAGCTTCCCGCTGACCTGTCAGACCTGCCACAACACCACGCAGTGGCTGGGCGCGACCTTCAACCACAGCTTCCCGATCACGAGCGGAGCACACCGCGGCTTCACCTGCGCGGACTGCCACACCACGCCGAACAACTACCAGGCGTTCTCGTGCATCGACTGCCACACCCACTCGCGGACCACGACCGACGGCCACCATCGTGGCGTCCGCAACTACGTCTACGCGTCGCCGGACTGCCTGCGCTGTCACCCGAACGGGCGACACTGATCGGGACGTACATGCCGACGCGCGCGTCCTTGGGGCGCGCGCGTCGTCGATCGGCCAGGCCGACCCGGTCCGTGCTCAGCGCTTCGGAGTCTGCTTCGGCGTCGAGGTCGGAGCCGGCGCCGGATTCGGGCGAGCCTGGCTCGGGTTCGACGGGGTCGCCGGCTTGGCCGGAGCCGAAGCGGGCTTCGAGGGCTGGGACGGATTCGGGTTCTGCGAAGGCTTGCTGCTCATCTTCCTCCAGAGGAAGGGGCGTCCCGCGGCACCGCGCCGCGGCGAGTGATCCCCCGATGCGCCCTTGCGCAAGGCGCGTGCCGCCGACCCTCCGTCACGCGGTGGTCGACCCAAGTCACAGTGCAGCAGGTGCTTGCAGACGGCTTCGGGATCCGACCGGTAGGTCGTTCGGAACCTGAGTTCCGAGAGGATCGGAAGCGCGATTCCGGTCACCATCGGATCGGAAGCCGCCTGCCGATAGCGTGCCGACATGCTCGTCCGCGTCTTGTCGGTCGCCGCGCGCGACCTGCGGGATCGCCTCTCGGCGCTGCTGCCCGGTTCGGACATCCATCTCGAAGGTGCTGCGCCGCGCGGTGGCTTCGACCGTGCGCTGCGCGAGGACTGGGACCTGCTCCTCTTCGATCGCGGTGCTCTCGGGAAGCCCGCAGTCCGACGGCTCGCCACGCTCCGCGAACGCGCCGACCCGGCGGACGTGATCCTGCTCGTCGACGTCGAGGACCCGCACGATCGCGCGGCGCTCCTCGCCGCCGGTGCGCTCGCGGTGGTGAACACCGAGGTCTCCGACGAGGCCATGGCGCAGACGCTGCGCGCGCTCGTGGCGAGGAGCCGCGACGCCGCGGTCCATCGACTCCGTGCCGAGCGCGGCGACCGACGCGGCAGCCTCGCGGACTTCGTGTCGGAGAGTCCGGCCATGCAGCGCTTCATCGCCATCGCGCACCGCATGGTGGATGCCGACACCTCCCTCTTGATCCTCGGCGAGACCGGCGTCGGCAAGGAGCGGCTCGCCCGTGCGCTGCACGACGAAGGCCCGCGACGCGACGGCCCGTTCATCGCGGTCAACTGCGGTGCCCTCACCGAGACGCTGCTGGAGAGCGAGCTCTTCGGTCACCAGGAGGGTGCGTTCACCGGCGCCGTTCGCAATCGCCGCGGGTACTTCGAACTCGCCCACGGCGGCACCCTGTTCCTCGACGAGGTCGGAGAGATGCCGCCGACCCTGCAGGTGAAGGTACTGCGCGCGCTTCAGGAGCGCCGCTTCACGCCGGTCGGCGGTGAGCGCGAGATCGCCGTCGACGTGCGCGTGATCGCCGCGACCAACCGCGACCTGCAGGGAGAGATGCGCGCCGGTCGGTTCCGCGCGGACCTCTACTACCGCCTCAGCGTGGTCACGCTGAGCATTCCTCCGCTGCGCGAACGCACGAGCGATGTTCCGACTCTGGTCCGCAACCACCTCGAGTCCGCGACGCGTCGCGCAGGAAGGCACCCGCTCCGGATCGGCGCCCCGGCCCTCGCTGCGCTGTCTGGCTATGCATGGCCCGGCAACGTCCGCGAGCTGATCAACGTGCTCGAGCGCGCCGCGCTGCTCGCCGAGGGAGAGGAGATCGGACTCGCCGATCTCCCCGACGCGATCGCCGGGAGCACGGAGACGCGAGCCGTCGTGCCACCATCACGCACGGGGACCGAGCCCATGGTGTCGCTCGGCGCGACCGTCGCTCGCGCGGTGGCTGGCATCGAGCGCGACTATCTCACCGAGGTACTGCGCCGCACGCGCGGCAGAATCGGCGAAACGGCACGCATCGCCGGCCTGAGCGAACGTGCGCTCTACACCAAGATGCGGCGCCACGGCCTCGACAAGCTCGCGTTCCGCGACGTCGAAGCCAACTGAGGGGCGTCACTCACGTTCGTGCGAACCCAGTGCCGAGCATGCGCCGGAGATCGCGTCGGATCGACGCCTCGTCGACGACGCCGCCCGCCGCCTGCAGGTCGGTGTAGTGCGCGGCGAACACGTCGCCGAGCCAGCGCCGCGAGCGCTCCCACTTCGAGAACAGGTGTTCGAGCACGCGCGCGTCGGAGTGCTGCGGGACGAAGGTCGGGCCGAGGAGATCGAGCCTCATGGCGGTGATCTCCCGGCCGACGCTCGGCACGTTCACGAACCACCAGCAACCGAAGAGTTCGATGTTCGCGAACTTCCGCGCCGCGACGCACAGCGCGTGCTGACCCTCACGCGCCAGCAGGGTGACGAGGAATCGCACGCGCGGGAAGTCCGCGGCGAGCCGTTCGATCGAGTCCACGTCGGTCGTGCCGACGCTGTCACCGGCGAGTCGCTGGCGCGGATTGACCTGACGCCGCACGCCGATCATCAGCGCGAGCGGTGAGTCGAGCTCGGCGGCGACCGGCGCGACGACGCGCGTCAGGATCCTCAGCCAGGTGCACGAGCCGTCGTCGGGATGGTGCAGGACCGGCGGAAGGCTGACCGCCATGTAGCGGGCCGCGAACCGACGGTGCCAGTCGAGCAGGTAGCGCCGCAACTCGGACTCGGTGCGTGGCCCGAGCTCGTCGGAGATGTCGTAGCCCAACGCGCGCAGCGGTCCGACTGCGCGCGGCCAGTCCATGATCGCGGAGTCGAGCCGCAGCGCCGCGACGAAGCGCGGGTCGCGATCGAAGCCGCGCTGCCATGAGGCACGCTCGATCGCATCGAGTGGGTCGTTGGTCATGCAGACCTCGCGGACCCGGGCACGACGCAGCACGTCGTCGACGTGGGCTCGGGGGTCGCGCAGCCGTTCGGCGAAACAGGCGCGCGCCGCGCGCAGATCGGGGGCAGCGGGGTCGAGACCGAATTCGCGGAGCAGCGTCACCAATCCGCGCCCGACCTCGGAGAGCGGGCTGCGTTCGACGAACAGTTCCCGCCACACCAGATCCGCTCGGGCGCCGATCGGCATCGCGAAGAACCGCTCGGGCTCGAGGTCGGGACGGGCGCGGAACACCTCCGCCACGTGGTAGTGGTAGGTCAACAGCTCGTCGATGCCCGAGAGCAGCAGATCGCCCATCGCCGGGTCGTGGAGGTGCGTGTGCACGTCGACGATCTCGGTGCTGTCGAGGGCCGCACGCACCATCCGTTCGCACTGCGCGGCGCTCATCGCGCCACCGCCGTGCAGGTGATCTCGACGTGCGCACCCGACGGCAGTCCCGCGACCGCCACACAGGTGCGTGCCGGGAAGGGCGCATGGAAGTGACGCCGATAGACGTCGTTGAACGCCGCGTAGTCGCCGATGTCGCCGAGGTGGACGGTGACGCTGACGACATCGGCGGGGCCCAGTCCGTGACGTGCGAGCTCGGTCTCGACCGCGAGCAGTGCCGACTCGCATTCGGCGGCGAAGTTGCTGCGATCGCTACCGACCTTCCCCGAGGCGAACACCAGACCACCCGCCGCGACGGATCCCGAGTACGGACCGAGAGCGCCCGGGGCATCGAGGAAGCGCGGAGACTCCGTCGCCGTGCGGCACGCCGCAACCAGGGCCAACGCGAACGCAACCGCGGTGCGCGCGAGATGCCCGAGCGGCCGTCGACATCGGCGGCTGGGAGCAGGCAGCGCGGTGCGGATGCTGGACCTTCTGGGATCGGCGGGTTCGTGCACGTCCGGATTCTGCGCTCCGGCCCTCGACACACAAGCGGACGACCACGCGACGATGCGGCTACACTCGCCGCGCCGATGCGTGCCGCGAAGCTCTCCGTCCTGTTGGCCATCGCCTGTTCCGGCATCGCGCGGGCGCAGGCGGCCACCTCGCCGCGCGGCCTCGATTCGCTGGAGGGAGACAGCAGTCACTTCGCGCTGTTCAACCCCGGCTACGCGCGCTTCCAGCAGATCGACGACACCTGGCGCGGACACGCCGCGACGCTGCGCAGCCTCGCGTTCCGTCGCGACTTCGATCGCACCTCGCCGTTCGGCGGCCCGCGCACGCTCGACCTCACGGTGCGGCTCGGCGAGGCGGACTACGCCACCGCGTCCGGGACCTTCGCCACCAACTGGTCGGCGACACCGACCGTGGCCTTCGCGCGGCGCTCGGTCAACACGCCGGATTGGTCGCAGCTCCCGACGTCACGCCCGATGCCGTTCCAGCTCGTGTTCCCCCTCGACGCACCCTTCTCCTACACCGGCACGCTGGCGCTTGGCTTCGAACTGGCGATGGAGAACGTCACTTCGTTCGGGAGCCCCGACGTCGACGCGGAACGGGGCACGACGTCCGCGCTCAATCGCGCGATCGGCATCGCCTCCGGGTTCGGCTGTCTCGCACCGGGCCAGCCGATCGAGATGTCGCACACGCTCACGCTCGAGAACTACGGCCCGAGCCACGCCGGCTACGGCATGCGCATCGGCGTCGCCTGCCGCAACGCGGTGCCGACCCAGGGTGTCGTGCTGAACGTCGACTTCACGCCCCAGTCGCTGACCGTGCCGGGCCTGTGCGGAACCCTGCGCGTGCTCCCGACCTTCGGCTTCGCGGTCGGGACCAGCGACGCCGGGGGCGACCTCGCGCAGACCTGGATCACGCTCCCCCATCTCCGTGGGCTCGAGGGTCTGCGCCTGTTCACGCAGGCGCTCTGCCTCGCGCCGAACCTGCCCGGGATCCCGGTCGTGGTGTCGGAGCAACGCGATGCGCGCATGCCCGAGGCGCCACGCCTCCCGCCCGCCTGCGGCTACGTCTACTCGACCTCGCTCGCCGCACCCGGCGACACGTTGTGGCGCGACCGCGGTGTCGTGGTGCGCTTCGGCACCTGAGGACCATCGGGTCCGAAGGCCGGAGAATCGTCGCGCGAAGCGACGATGCGCAGGCCGAAGGGCCCCAGCAAACAAAGCGGTCTGGGCCTTCCTGGTCGGCGCGCAGCGGCGACGCGGCAACCCGAATGGGTTGCGGCCCAGGCCGCGACGGGTCCGAAGGCCGGAGAATCGTCGCGCGAAGCGACGATGCGCAGGCCGAAGGGCCCCAGCAAACAAAGCGGTCTGGGCCTTCCTGGTCGGCGCGCAGCGGCGACGCGGCAACCCGAATGGGTTGCGGCCCAGGCCGCGACGGGCTTCAGTCGATGGCGAGCGCGACGTCCTGGGCGCTTCCGCCCGGACCAACCACGACATCGACGCTGCGTTCCTCGAGCTCGCCGAACAGCGAGAAGCGATAGACGCCCGGTCGGTCGACGACGTAGCCGAGTCTGCCCTCGACATCGGTGATGCGATTGCCGAGGAACTCGCCGTCCCGACGCACGCTGAGCAAGCGAAACGCCGCCGCAGCCTTGCCGCCCTTCGTGAGCTGCACACGCACCATGGCAGTGGGATCGAGAGTGACCGTGTACGGTTCGACTCCGAGCAGGTCGTCGGGGATCACGATCTGTCGCGACGACATCATGAAGCCGTCGGCGGCGACGACGAGCTGCCGCGAGTCCGCGGTGACTCCGTGCACGCTGAAGCGGCCGTCGCGATCGGTGAGGTTGCTGTGGGCGAGATCGAGGTCGAGGTCGTCGGCCGCACCGAGATGCACCACGGCGCCGACCACCGGGCGTCCGGCTCGATCGAGGACGCGCCCCGACAGTTCGGCGCCCGGATCGAGCGTGATGTCGTCGACGCGCAGCGTGCGGCGCTCCGGGATCGTCACCCGCTGGCGCCACGGACCCAGACCCGGTGCCAGGATCTCGATCATCGCCTCACCGGCCGGCAGCTGATCGACACGCACCAGGCCTCCGGGAAGCACGTCTGTCACCACGCGCTTCGAACGCAGTGCGCGGGTCGAGGGGTCGAAGTCGTCGCCGAGGGGTGAAATGCCGACGATGACGCGGGGCGGAACGCGACCTCGCAGCCCGGGAGCGATCACGCCCTCGAAGCTGCCCTGCGTGATCCATGGCACGCGGATCGTGACCACGTCCTGGGTCGGCCCGACGACCTCGTCGCCGGTCGAACGGAAGTCTGGGGAGAAGGCCTGCAGCTCGACCTGACCCTCGGGGACCTGCAGCTCGAAGCGACCACCCTGGTCGGTGGTCCCGATCGAAGCGGTGACGCCGAGCACGCACACCATCGCGTCGGCGACCGGCTCGGCACGCGGCGTGAGCACACGACCGCTGATGCGGCGCCCGCGCGGCACCTCGAAGTCGATGCCTGCGGTCTGCTCCCCGCTCGCCACGACGACCAGGTCGCCGTGGACCTGCAGGGGCAATGAGCCGGATCGCGCCATGACGCGATAGCGACCGGGACTCAACCCGAGCAGGCGGTAGGTCCCGTCGGGCGCGGAGACCGCATGGCTCGCGGCTTCACCCTCCCGCGTCGCGAAGACACTCGCACCGGCGACCGCCTTGCCGGTGCGCATGACGACGCCGGCGATCGTGCCCGGGCGCACCATCACGACGTCGCCGACGTCCTGGCTGCGTCCGGCGCCCTCGACGTTGACACCGACATCGCTGCTGGCGAAGCCCTCGAGATCGAAGGTCAGCTGCGCCGATGCCGGCGGCAGCCCACGCATCACGAAGCGACCGTCGGCTCCGGTCGCGACCGACCAGCGCTCCGGATTGCGACGCTCGAAGCGATGCCTCGGCACCGAGACCAGGACCCCCGCCAACGGCTTGCCGGCGTCGTCGAGCACGCGGCCCATCAGCGCCGAAGGATCGATCGTCTCGAGCACGACCTCGTGCCCCGCGCCTTCCTCGACGTTGACGTCGACCTCGCGGCCGAGTGACTTCGCGAACGCGCAGCTGCCGCCGATCACCTCGACCTTCGCGGGGCCGATGCTCATCAACGGTGCGAAACGAGCGCGACCACTCTCGTCGACCGTCGCGCGCAGGATCTCGCCCGCCGACGACACCAGCCTCAGTTCGATCCCGGCTTTCGCCACGCCGCTCAGGCGCAAGGCCAGCTCGCCGCGGCGCGCCAGTTCGAACTCCTGTTGCGGTGGTCCGGAGCCGAGGGCCACGGCGCGCGTGGTGGACGAGAATTCCGGATGAGACACCACCAGGAGATTGGGACCCTGGCCGAGCTGCACGAGCTGGAAGGTGCCGTCTTCGGCCGTCGTCGCGACCACCGGCTGGTAGAGCAGCGCGTTCCACGCCGTGGTCGGGTAGGCGCGCACCTCCGCCCTCGCGATCGGATGGCCGTCGCCGGCGCTCGTCACGCGACCGACGATCGGCAGGGCGGCCTCGGGGACCAGCGAGACGTTGACCGGCTCACCCCCGACCACCAGCGAGTTCATCGTGGTCGGAGCGAGCCCCTGGAACTGCACGGTCAGCCGCGCCGGACCCGCCGGCACGTTGTCGAACTCGAAGCGCCCGGCGTCGTCGGTCGCGGTCTCGACGGCACGCCGCGTTCCGGTTCCGCCCGGCTCCAGGATCACGCGTGTGCCGTGCCCCTTCAGCTCGGTCTGCCCGAAGCGCACGACACCGCTGACCTCGAATCCGTGCGCGAGCCGGATGGTCAGCGACTCGAGCGCAGGCGGTGCCGGTACGCGCTCGCGCGCGAGGTTCTTGTGGATCACTTCGATCGCGAGGTCCTCGTCGCGCGGCGTGGCGAAACGGAAGTGACCGTCCTGACCGCTGAACACCCTCGCGACCTCCACGGCGCGTTGCTCGGGCCAGGGGGTGACGAGCCGGAGGAGGACCACCTCCGCACCGACCAGCGGACTGCCGTCGGGACCGAGCACGGTGCCGCCGACGGCGTTCGCGATCGCGCCGTCCGCACCTGCGCTGGCGAGTCGCTCGATCACGTGGCTCTGGGCGGCGACCTCGACCGCCGAACCGCCGCTCGCCGCACCGGGAGCCCGGTCCTTGTCCGCGGCCGGCGCGGAGGGAGCCGCGTCGTCGCCGCAGCCGCAGGGGAGCACGAGGGTCGCGAGGAGGACCATCCGGACGACTGCGCGGGGACGTTTCACGGAGGGCTGTCGTGGACGAGGGGTTTCGGGAGCTGTCGCGACGGCGGCGCGGTCCGCATTCAGGTCTTTCTGCCGACGAACTTGCCGCCGAGTTCGCGCAGACGGGCCGCGCGGGTCGCGTCGGCGGTCTGCGCGGCGGCGCTGTCGAGCAGCGACCGGATCTGACGGGCCGCGCGGGGGCGATCCAGGGCGAGTTGCAGCACGCGGGCGCCCTCGATCGCCACCCGGTCGGGGTCGCCCCCGGCGGCGAGCCGGCATTCGAGCAGGGCGAGGGTCGCCTCCGCCGAATCCGGCTCGGCGCGCACCCACGCTTCGGCGTACTGCTGGGCGAGCGCGGTGTCCTGCACCCGTTCGGCGAAGCGCGTGCGCACCGCGTAGGTCCGCGGACCCTGCGCGACCTGCGCGAGGAAGCGGTCGAGGAAACCGCGCTGGTCCTTGGTCGACGAAAGCCGGCGGATCAGGTCGACAGGCAGGTCGAGGGAGAACAGGTCGTCGAGCCCGCGGAGCACGATCGCGCCGGGCAGATCGAGTGCGAGGAGGCGACGCTCGAAGGCGGTCGGATCCGGGTTCTCCAGGAAGGCGTGCACGAGGCGCCACGACTGCAGCGGCGACTGCGCGGCGACCTCTTCGTCGAGCACGTTGGCGAGCCCGTCGAGCAGATCACGGCGCCGGGATTCGTTGGCGAAGGACTCCGCCACGCGACGTGCTGCCGCCGCGAGGGCGTCCTCGATCTCGCCCGCCTCGACCGTGGTGCCGACGTCGTCGGGCTCGTCCGTGATCTCACCTTTCGCGCCCTTCCCGTCGATGCGGTCGGCGAGTTGGGAGAGCTGGAGACGGGTGGACGCGGGCCAGTCGAACTCGAGCAACTGGGCGCCGAGCGGACGTCGCGGGCGGCAGGCGATGCGCAGCAGGTCGGCGGCCACCTGGTGCGCTGCCGCCAGGGGTGTGGATTCGAGCAGGGTGTCGAGCCTCGACGCGAGGGCGCTGATCCCCTTCTCCGGTCGCCAATCGACGAAGTCGGAGAGCAGGCGCGACGCGAACGCCCCGCTGCGCATCATGCTCGCACGGATCAGGTCGCGTGCCGCGCCGTCACGGTCGCCGACGGCCGCGGTGAGCTGTGCGATCGCGCGTGCGAAGTACAGGCGGTAGAGCTGCAGTCCGACCCCCGTCTCGCGACCGGCGAGCGTGTTGCGCGCCACGGCCTCGTCGATGAGCCGATCGAGGATGCGCATCGCCACGAGCCCGCGACCCGAGCGCAGCATCCCGACGACCTCCGCGGGGATCGTCTCCTCGAGGTAGGCCGTGCGGAGGTTGCGCACGACTTCGCTGTCCGGGACCTGCTTCTCGGCCTGGGCGAGGGTGCTCAACACCTCGCTCGGCGCATCTCCCACGACCGGCGCTCCGACCAGGGCCCCGAGCAGGCCCGAAGGTCCGCCCAGCGGTCCGCCCTCCAGAGCCGCCTTCGACATCGCCTCGGTGACCAGCACGTCGTGGCGCGAAGCGCGCGCACCACGGCGCTGCACCGCACCCTGCCAGGACTGCACCAGGACGACCAACAGCAGCAGCGCCGCGACCGCGCTGACCAGGCTCACCGCACGGTGCTTGCGCGCGAAGCGCCATGCCCGCGTGAGAACGGAACGGCGCCGCAATCCGACCGGCTCGTCGTCGGCGACGCGCTGCAGATCGCGCGCGACCTGTTCGGCGTCGGAGTAGCGCTCCTCCGGTTCCTTGGCGAGGAGCTTCTCGACCACCAGTTCGAGATCGCGCGGCGCCTTCTGCAGCACGCGGCGCAAGGGCTGCGGATCCTCGTGGAGCAGCGCGTGCAGGATCGCTTCGGTCGAATCCGCTTCGAAGGGCAGTCGTCCGGTGACGGCCTCGTAGAGCGTGACACCGAAGCTGTACAGGTCACTGGCCTCGGTCACCGGACGCGCACGCGCCTGTTCGGGCGCCGCGTAGTGCAGCGTGCCGAGGAAGCCGCCGTGCTGCGACACGCTGAGGGACTGCTCACCGGCGATCTTCGAGAGACCGAAGTCGGCGAGCGCGAGCGCGCCGTCGGGATGGACGAGGATGTTCCCCGGCTTGACGTCGCGGTGCAGGATGCCGCGACGATGTGCGTGCGCGAGTGCATCGGCCACGCCCGCGAAACGACGGGCGGCGTCGAGCGGCTCCATCACCGAGCGGTTCAGGCGCCGCGCGGACGCGATGTGCTTGTCGAGGCTGATGCCGTCGACGCGCTCCATCGCGAAGTACAGGAAGCCGGCCGCTTCGCCATAGCCGTAGATCGGGACGATGTGCTGGTGGTGCAGCGTCGCGCTGGCCCGCGCCTCGGTGCGGAAGCGCTTGCGCATCCGCGGATCCGCGGTGAGTCCCGGGGCGAGCACCTTCACGGCGACGACGCGTTCGAGGGTCTCGTCGAAGGCGTCGAAGACGGTGCCCATTCCACCGCGTCCCAGCACGCCGATGATGCGGTACGACCCGAGTCGTTCCGGGAGATCACCGCCGATCTCACCGACCACGGTGTCGAGGAACTCGAGCGCGCTCACCCGCGCCAGCAACTCGTCGGTGTCGTCGCTCGCGTCCTCGCTGAGCCGGCGACGCATCGAGATCGCGGATGCGTCCTCCCCGTCGGCGAGGATCTCCGCCATCCGGAGGTCGGCGGCCGTGGGCTCCTCGTTCCCCGCGACGTCGTCCCGCTCGCTGCGCGCCGTGCCCTCTTCCAAGCCCAAGATGTCAGCTCTGATTGAGTTCCTGGGCCAGCCGCTTGAGGGCTCGGCTCAGGAGCAGGTGCACGGCGTTCTCGCTGCGGCCCATGCGTTCGGCGATCTCCTTGGCCGCGAGTCCCTCGATCCGCGACAGCAGGATCACCTCGCGATGATCCTCGGAGAGACGCTCGAGCGCCGCCTCGAGCAATCCGAGGCGGTCCTTGCGATCGGCCAGGGTGACCGGACCGGAACGGCGGTCGGCGACCGGGAAGTCGGTCTTGATGTCGCGCTCGCGACGGGGGTCGCGCGCGGCCACGCCGACCTGGTCGCGCAGGATGCGCGCGACCTTGCGGCGTGCCAGGGTGACCAGCCACGCACCGGCGTTGGCCGGGTCGGACAGTGTGTGCCAGGAGTTGATCGCTTCGATCGCGACCTCCTGCAACACGTCCTCGGGATCCATCCGCGTGCGGAGATCCGGCCCCATCCGCAGGTAGATCACGGACAGGACGCGCTCGCGGTAGCGTTCGAACGCGACCTCGGGAGACAGGGACATCGGGGCTCGGCGGAGGCGGGAGACGGCGACCGCTGGGCGGCCGCGATCGGCGGAGGATAGCACTGGGGAGGTCATGCTTCTCGGGGTGCCCGCGTCCGGCGCCGGCTTTGCGTTCGAGGGCGCGCGCTACGCACGGACGCGGCGGTCATTCCCGATCCGGGACGCTCACCCCTCGCCTGCCGCGCCGCGGCCATGCACTTCCGCGCGCGACCTAGAATCCGCGCCGTGTTCCGACGCGGATCGAAGTGCACGGCCTGGCTGTGCGCCGGCGCAATCCACGCGCTGGCGTCGGCCCAGTCCGTCGCTGCATCCGCGGTCGGATCGGAATCCATCGATGTGCTCGTCACGCCTTCGACGACCTGGACGGTCGGACTCGAAGCCCGGCGCCGCGCCCTTCGCGACGCGGTGCTCGCCCACGATGCCCAGGCCTTCGACCTCGCCCTGCTCGCGCTGATCGGCGCACAGGAGCGCGCGCTCGATGCGGTCGGAGAAGCCGTCCGTCGTCAGGACGGTCGCGTCACCCGCCGCTCCGCCGTGTTCGGCGTCGCCATCGCGTCGATCCGGCGCGACCGACTCGACGCGCTCGCCGACGATCCCGCCGTCTTCGACGTCACCCCGGACGCGGAGCACGCCGCGTGCATCCGTCACGCGACGGACAACCTGAACCACTGTGCCGACCGCGTTCAGGCGACCTACCCCGGCTACCGCGGAGCGGGCGCCTGTCTCGGGCTGCTCGACTCGGGCATCGACCTGTTGTGCGGGAACACCGGCCGGCCCCACCCCGCATTCGATCGCGCCTCGGCCGCGGAGTCCTCGCGCATCGTCGGCGCGGTGTCCTCGACGCCCGATCCGAACGATCGCGAGGACGTGCTCGGACACGGCAGCGCGGTCGGCGGCATCGCGGTCGCGCGCGACTGGATCCCCGGCCCCGAGGGTGACGACGCCTTCGCCCCGGCCGCCGACCTGTTCAGCGTGAAGATCACCCGCGGCGGCGGCTCGACCTACCGCGACAGCGACCTGATCCTCGCGCTCGACGAACTCGGACGCCGTCGCCTCAGCCAGTCGATCGCCGTCGCCAACCTGAGCTTCGAGGGTCAGCCGAATCCGGTTCACGTGGTGCAGCGCGCGATCGACACGCTGATCGTCGATTTCGATGTGCTGTTCGTCGGCTCCGCCGGAAACCTCGGTCAGCTCCCCAATCCGGCGGTGCAGTCCTGTGGGTTCACCAACGGGCTCGCGGTCGCGGCCGTCGAGTTCGACACGCATCGCGTGTGGGTGTCGTCCTCGAGCGGTCCCCTGCCGCTCGATCCGCTGCGCACGTGGCCCGACATCGCGGCGTGCGGAGTCGGCATCCGTGCACCGCAGCGCGACGTGCCGACCTTCGAGAGCACACCGCTGAGTGGCACCAGCTTCGCGGCACCGATGGTCGCGGGCACGGCCCTGGTCCTGCGTGGCGCCGATCCGAACCTCAGCGCGCTCGACACCAAGGCGATCCTGCTGTCGACCACGCAGGACATCTCCGACGTCAACCCGGCCGGGAATCGCTACGACTTCGGGCTCGGTCTGCTGCGCACCGACCTCGCGGTCGAAGCGCTGCGCGACGCCACGCGTACGCGCGGTCGCGCGAGGTTCACCGCTCCCGACCTCGACGTTCCGGCCGAGAACGCGCAACCCGGACACGGCTACGTCGCCACGCTGGTGTGGAACCGCGTCGACGTGATGCACAACGATCTCGACGATCTCGACCTGTTCGTGATCGACCCGAACGGCCGGGTGGTCGCCGCCGCGGAGAGCCGTCGCAACCTCTACGAGCGTGTGGTGTTCGCCGCGACCACGCCGGGCACCTACCTGCTCGCGGTCCGCAGCGTGAACCTGATCCACGACGACCTCGAGTGGTCGCTGGTCTGCACCGAGAACCGCGCAGGTCTGCACCAGGATGGCACGTGGGAGCAGTTCGGGAGCGGTTGCGACGGCCACGGGCTCGATCCCACCGCCGGTGTCGAGTTCCCGATCTCGTCGACGGGCCGCTTCGCGAACAACCACACCGGCCTGCCGCTGTCGAGCGTGCCGTGTCGCGTGCTGCAGATCCTGGACGGCAGCGCGATCCACGACGGCATGCGCATCGAGCAGATCGCGTTCCGCCGCGACGACTCCAACGTCGTCGCACCCTCGTTCGACGTCGACCTCGAGATCCGCATGGGTCACACCATGCTGGCCCCGCTCGCGGTGCAGCCGCGCTTCGACCAGAACTTCGACGGCGAACCGGTGGTGGTCTTCGAGCGCAAGCTGGTCCGGCTGCCCGGGGTGATGGGGCTGGTGCCGCGCGCGAGCGTGTTCGACTTCGTGGTCACGCTCGATCACCCTTTCGTCGCGCACACCGGCGGCGGTCGCAACCTGGTGATCGAGTTCCGTCAGCGCGGCAACAGCTTCGGCAACACCTCGTTCGGCCTCGATCTCGACGCGGAACTCGGCGCCGGCACCGCGCTGGTCGCCGCGATCGGCGACGCGGAATCGGTCAGCGGTCAGCCCGATCCGATCGCGATCTCGCTCAGCCTGCTGTCGGGCTCGATCGGCGTGGTCTCGCCCGTGATCACCGCCGACCGGCCGCCGCAGATCGGCGCGACGATGACCGTCACGATCCGCAGCGCGCCACCCGGCTCGATGGCGGCGCTGGTGCACGGCGGCGATGCGTCCAACTGGGGCGGCTTCGCCCTCCCGGCAGCCTTCGATCCGATCGCTGCTCCGGGTTGCGCGCTGGCGGTGCGGCCGGACATCGTGCTGTCGACCGCGATCGCGCCCACCGGACAGGGCTCGGTCGTCATCCACGTGCCGGCGACACCACAGATGCTCGGCGAGGTGTTCTTCGAGCAGTTCCTCGTCCTCGACCGCGCGGCGAACGCGCTCGGGGTCACCTCGACCGCGGCCGCGCGCGCGCGCGTCGGTGGCTGACGCGACGGCTCCGCGCCACATGCGCGGGCAGGATGCCGACCAGCTCGACGAAGCCGCGCGGCTCCTCGACGGTGACCCCGGTGGTCACCGCGATGAGCGTGGACCCGATCTGCGTCGAACGCACGCCGACCACACGGGCGAAGCGACCCTTCTGGCCCGCGACGATGCGCCGCTCGGGCCCCATCGGCTCGCCGTCGGAGACCAGCCGCGTGTAGAGGTCGGCGAATCCGTCGTCGGCCTTCGACCACACCGCGGTCACGTCGCTGCCGGGTCCGCGCGCGAGCGAGAAGTGACGCGGATTCACGTTGCCCGAGACGATCGCCGCGTCGGTCGCGATCCGGACCGAGTTGAACTCCTCAGCACCCGGCGCGAGATGACCGAGCATCAGTCGCCCCTGCCCGGGCGCCGTCGCGGCCAGCGCGTAGATCACGCACACGCCGCCGCGGCCGTCGACGCAGGTGATGCAGGTGTTCGGGAACGTATCGGACGGCGCCGTGATCGGAACGTCGACTTCGGTGGTGAACTGGCCGCTGCGCACGTCGAAGGCGCGCGAACCGATCGCCGAACTGCCACAGGTCGTGCGGTAGCTGGCGTGCACCACGTCGCCGACCGCCTGCAGGTCGCCCCACACGCCGAACGAACCGACGTTGAACTGCCGCGGCTCGTCGAAGCGGGACTCGCCGGGACGCCGCATGCTGATCCCCATGCTCCACGAACAGGTCCATGGACGCGTCGCCTGACCATGGTTGGCGATCGCCACCACCATCGTGCCGTCCGCCGTCCGCTCGAGATCGGTCGCGGCGTAGCTGTCCTGGTCGCTGGTCCCGATCGCCACCTCGTCGGCATCGCCGACGAAGCGGGCGGTCTCGGGATCGAAGGACTGCACGAAGGTCGAACTGAAACCCTTCGACCCGGTCGACGACCAGGCGAGGCACAGGCGTCCGCCGTCGGTCACCACGGTCGCCGAGAGCACATCGGTTCCGGGCAGATCGGCGATCGGTGCGAAGGTCGAACCACCGTCCTCGGATCGCAGCAGGATGACGCGCCGGTGCTTGTCGCGAGCCACGCCGCACACGCAGAACAGTCGGCCGTCGTCGAGCGCGGCGAGCGAGGACTGGGTGGCGTCGAGCGGCGCGATGCTCTCACCCTCCGGAGGGGTGAACACACGTGAGGCCGTCAGATGGGAGCGCGGATGCAGGCTCGCTTCCTGGGCGTACAGGGAGGGAAGCACGACGACCAGCAGCGCAATGCGGCGAAGGGTGCTCATCGACCGTCGCGATTGTCGCTCGCGTAGATGTCTCGTCGAGGTGCCGGATTCCCCGTCAACCGCGGAGACCTTCCGGCAAGCGCCGCAGTTTCCCGTTGCGTCCCACACAGGCGAGCGTGGTGCGGCCCCTGGCCACCGCGCGGTCGTCGTCGCCTCGACGCACTTCGTAGCCGATGGTGACCGAGGCGTGGCGCCGCTCGAGCAGCCCGACGCGGATCACGATCTCGTCGTCGTAGGTCACCGGACTGAGATAGCGGAGATCGACGTGCACCACCTGCAGGAGGTCGCCGCCGTCCTCCATCGCGCGGTAGCTCGCACCCTGCGCTCGCATCCACTCGGTGCGGGCCTCCTCGAACCAGTCGACGTAGCTGCCGTGGTGCGCGACGCCCATGCGATCGGTCTCGCAGTAGCGCACGCGGATGCGGTGCTCGATCGCGTGTTCGAGTTCCGTGGGATCGGGAATGCTCACGGGACCCTCTCCTCGCCGCTGCGCGCCCGCGCGCGCGGCAACCAGGGGACGTGATCGACCGCGTCGAGACGCTCGCGCGCCATGCGCGTGGCGATCACCTCCGGTGGTTCGCCGGCGAGGCGCGCGGCGTCGAGCACGGCGCCGACCGTCTCGCCGATGCGTTCGATGCGCGCACCCGGCGGCGCCTGACCCTCGAGGTGGAACAGGGCCCCGTGCACCAGGGCGCCGGCATTGATCAGGAAGTCGGGGGCGTAGAGCACGCCGCGCTCGAACAGCGTGCGGCCGTGCTCGGGCGACGCGAGCACGTTGTTCGCCGATCCCGCGATCGCGCGGATGCGCATCTGCTGGATGGAGACGTCGTGCACCACGCCGCCCAGCGCGCAGGGTGCCCAGACGTCGGTCTCGACGCCGAACATCTGCCCGGGATCGAGGACCGCGACCTTGAAGCGCGCCGCCACCTCGTCCACGGCCTCGCGCCGGACATCGGTGATCGTGACCTCGGCGCCGGCCTCGACCAGCTTGCCGCACAGACGCGAGCCGACCCCTCCGACGCCCTGCACCAGCACCCGCAGACCGCGGAGCTGCGGGTGCCCGAGCCGCTGCGCAATGGCGCGGATGCCGGCGAAGACGCCCACCGCGGTGGGCTCGGCGAGATCCCCGACCCGATCCGGTCGCGCGACGAAGTCGGTGTGGCGCGCGACGACCTCCAGATCGGCACGCTCGGTCCCGACGTCCGGACCGGTGTAGTAGCGCCCTCCCATCTCCTCGACGTGGCGACCGACCAGCCGATAAGCCGCCTCGCGATCGGTGTCGGGACCCTCGACGATCACCACCTTGCCGCCCCCGGCGGGGATGCCCGCCGCGGCGCACTTCAGCGTCATCGCCTCGGCCAGTCGCAGCGCATCGGCGAGGCCCTCCTCGGCGCGCCGGTAGGACCAGCGTCGGATCCCCCCGAAAGCGGGACCGAGGCGCGTGTCGTGGATGGCGAGGAAGGCCGTCACACCGGCGCTCTCGTCGCGGAGGACCTGCAGTTGTTCGAACGACGAGCTGCTCAGCCCGCTCCAATCCATCGGCGGCAGGCTACGCCAGTGGCGAGGATCGCGCACGCGTGACGATCCGGGGACTCGGTGGGAAGATCCGCGGCCCGCGCCCCTCCAAGGCGCGACCGTCGCCATGAATCACCGCCCCATCCTCGGTGCCTTCGCTCTCCTCGCGCTGTCGGCCTGCTCCTCGACGTCGGGTCAGGCCGCCGACGCCTCCGCGGTGAAGGAGGCCGAGGACCGCAAGCGCCTCGCCGAAGAGACCGAGGCCCGCCTCGCCGATCCCAGCCGCATGCTGTTGGATCTCGACAAGGCGCTCGACAAGTACCTGCAGTACCGCCTGTCGGCCGGCTCGATCGAGAACGACACCCGCGCGCAACGCCTGCAGTCCTACCTCGACGAGGTCGCGAAGAAGCGCTTCGCCGTCCTGGTCCGCCTGGCAGACCAGAGCGAGAACCCGCACAACCGCGCGATCGCCTGTGCGGCACTCGGGTTCGCCAAGGAAGAGCGCGACAAGGCGCTCCAGTCGCTGGTCAACGCGGTGATGGCGAAGGAGGACGACGTCGTCGACAACGCCGTGTTCGGTCTGGGCATCCTCGCCCACAAGGACACGCCGCCCGGGCTGCTCGAGACGCTCATCGACTCGGCCAAGCGTTCGTCGATCTCGCGCGGCGGTGCCGCGTGGAGTCTCTACGAGGTCCAGCAGGCCGCGATCGACCAGGCGCCGTTCCTCGCGATCTGGAGGAAGGTGCTCGACGCCGGACTCGACGGCTACCCGCCCGAGGTCCTGGTCAGCGCTCTCCGTGGCATCGGGCAGTCGCGCGATCGTGCGAACCGCGAGCGTGTCGAGCGCTTCGTCTCGCACCCGATGCCGCTGGTGCGCGCCGCCGCCGCGATCGCACTCGGCCGGCTCAACGACCCGGCCGCGGTACCCGTCCTGCTCGCGCTGATCGGCCCGGGTGAGACCAACCAGAACGTGCGCCTCGCCGCGCGCAAGGCGCTGCAGGCGCTTGCCGGTGACGTCGACCACGGCTACGACGTCGACGAGTGGAAGCGCGAGTTCGATCGCGGCCATTGAGGCGCATCGTGATCGCCGCCGCAGGCCTGTCGTGGCTGTGCGCGTGTGGCGACGCGACTGAAGCTCCGCACGCGGATCCAGTCCGAGCCGCGGCGGACACGCGTGATCCGTCGGTCGTCATCGACGCCATCCTCGCGCGCACGCAGGGTGACCGGCGCGGGACCTTCGGGAGGGCGATCGTCGAACTGCGCGAAGCGGCCGACGGCCCCGCGACCACGATCAGCTTCGAGCTTCCCGATCGCATGCGCGTGGTCGAGCCCGAGGGTCGATGGAGCCTGTACTCGACCGGTGACATCACGACGGGGATCGGCGAGTCGAAGCCCGAGCCGGCCGACGAATCGCGCCGCAGGTGGATCACCGACCTCCGCGCAGGCCTGGACGCCCTGTGTCTCCTGCCGCTGACGCGCGTGGCGCGCGCCGAACGCCTCGACGGCGACACGCTCGCCCTCTGGACCCGCGACGACGCCCGCTTCGAGCTCGACTACGACGCGACGAAGAACGCGGTGCGCGCGCTTCGCAGCGCGGCGAGCACCATGACCGTGGTCGAGGATCTCGATCGTGCCGGCCGTACCCGCATCCCGGTGATCGTCGAGTTGAGTGGGATCGGCCGGCGCCACGTCCGCTTCGTCGACACCGGCGTGGACTTCCAGGACAAGGTGTTCGCGGCGCCGTCCGCCGGCGGAACCTCGCACACGGAGATGGTCGTCGGCGGCCCCGCGCGCAGCGCGAAGCCCCGCGTGGTGCACGTCGATGCGGTGAAATGGCTGATGATGCCGGACCCGGGCGACTGGAGCGGGCGCATGGCGTTGTTCTCCGTTGTCGGTGGCCGGCTCGGTCCGCTCGGCTACGGCAACGGCGGCGATCCCGCGCTCCTGCACGATGCCGACGGCGCGTGGTTCGTCGTCCCCTTCGTCGCGCTCGATCGCAGGGCCAGGCCGGTCGTCCTCGAGGCGGGCGAGAAGCTCGTGGACGCGGCCGAGGGGCGGATCCTCGCGGTCGACGCAGAACCCGGCGCGTGGGACGACCGCATCGCGACCGCCAAGGACGCCCTCGCCCGTTTCGCCACGCAGAAGTCGCTGCGGACCTCCGGCGAGGTCCGCCTCGAGCTGAACCTGATCGGCCGCGACCCGGCGGCGGATCCGGACAGCCTGCGCGATCTCCCGCTGCGCGTCGTGATCGACGTCGCGCGCGACTGAACCCCGGTCGAGGCGGCCGTCGCTTGGCGCGGATCGCGCGCCGCCTTACATCTGTCGCGGCCTGGGCCGCGACCCGCACGGGTTGCAGCGTCACCGCTGCGCGCCGACCAGGAAGACCCAGACCGCTTTGCTTGCCGGGGTCCTTCGGCCTTCGAATCGTCGCGGCACGCAGCGATTCCCCGGCCTACGGACCCATCGCCCTCGATGCCCGATTCCGCCTGCTCCAGCGACAGCCGCGCCTTCCTGCCGGTGACCCCCGGCGAGGTCGAGGCGCGCGGCTGGGATGCGGTCGACATCGTCTTCGTCACCGGAGACGCCTACGTCGATCACCCCTCCTTCGCGATGGCCCTGCTCGGACGGGTGTTGGAAGTCGAGGGCTTCCGGGTCGCGATCCTCGCCCAGCCGCCGTGGGCCGATGCCGGCGCCTTCCAGCGCTTCGGACGCCCGCGCCTGTTCTTCGCGGTGAGCGCGGGAAACATGGATTCGATGATCAACCACTACACGGCGAACAAGAAGCGTCGCAACGACGACGCCTACTCGCCGGGTGGCAGGATCGGCCTGCGTCCGGACCGCGCGACCAATGTCTACGCGCAGCGCTGCCGCGAGGCCTATCCCGGAGTGCCGGTGATCGCCGGCGGCGTCGAGGCCTCGCTGCGTCGCATCGCCCACTACGACTACTGGTCCGACATCGTCCGACCGAGCGTGCTGGTGACCAGCAAGGCGGATCTCGTGGTGTTCGGCATGGGCGAGCCGACGATCGTCGAGATCGCGCGTCGACTCCGCGACGGCAACAGCGTCACCGATCTGCGCGACATGCGCGGTTGTGCGTGGCTCGCCGGTGCTCGCGAGGCGCTGCCGGCGCATCGCTTCCACGATCTCGACGACGAGCAGACGCTGCAGTTGCCGTCCTTCGAGGAGGTGCGCGAGGACAAGCTCGCCTTCGCCCGCATGACCCGGATGCTGCACGACGAGACCAGTCCACTGAACGGACGTCGCCTCGTGCAGAAGCACGGGGAGCGCTTGGTCGTCGTCAATCCGCCGTCGCTGCCGCTCGACGAAGGCGCGATGGACGCGATCTACGACCTGCCCTTCACACGACGGCCGCATCCGAGCTACCGCGAGCCGATCCCCGCGCACGAGATGATCAAGGATTCGGTCACGATCATGCGCGGGTGCTTCGGCGGCTGCACCTTCTGCTCGATCACCATGCACCAGGGCCGGATCATCCAGAGCCGCAGCAAGGACTCGGTCCTGCGCGAGATCCGCGGCATGGCGGCCGATCCGGCATTCAAGGGTCATGTCAGCGACATCGGCGGACCGACCGCGAACATGTATCGCATGCGGTGCACGCGACCCGAGGTCGAGCAGCGCTGCCGACGTCTCTCCTGTGTGCACCCGACCATCTGCAAGCTCCTCGGCACCGACCACGGCGCATTGATCGAGCTGATGCGCGAAGCGCGCGATGTGAAGGGCGTGAAGTCGATCCGCGTCGCTTCGGGGATCCGCATGGACCTCGCCGCGCGATCACAGGAGTACCTCGACGAGCTCGCGGCGCACCACGTCGGCGGACACCTGAAGGTCGCGCCGGAGCACGTCAATCCGAAGGTGCTGTCCCTGATGAAGAAGCCGGCGAGCGCGTCGTTCGACGCCTTCGCGGAGCGCTTCGCGAAGGCGTCGCGCAAGGCGGGCAAGGAGCAGTACCTGGTCCCCTACTTCATCGCGAGCCATCCCGGCTCCGGCGTGGCGGAGATGATCGATCTCGCGCTGTTCCTCAAGCAGAGAGGCTACAAGCCGCGCCAGGTGCAGGACTTCATCCCCGCCCCGATGGACATCGCGACCTGCATGTACCACGCCGGCATCGATCCGATCTCGATGCAGCCGGTCGACACCGCGAAGAAGCTCAAGGACCGCGTCGTCCAGCGCGCGCTGATGCAGTTCTTCGACCCGCGCAACTGGTTCGTGGTGCGGCGGGCGCTGCTCGACGCCGGTCGTGCCGATCTGATCGGCGACGGCCGTGAATGCCTGATCCCCGCGAATCCGCCGCGCGAGGCCCTGCAGGCGCGGCAGGAGGAGGCGGAGCAGCGGCTCGCCGAGGGCAATCCGGTCCACGATCCTTCCGATCCCGGCCGCTCGGTCGGCTACCGCCCCCACCGCTCCGGTGCGGGACGCAAACCGCGGCGCCGCCGGTGACGGGTCTGCGACCTGCGGACCCATCGCGGCCTGGGCCGCAACCCGAACGGGTTGCCGCGTCGTCGCTGCGCGCTGACCAGGAAGGCCCAGGCCGCTTTGTTGGCTGGGGTCCTGCGGCCTCCGAATCGTCGCTTCGCACGACGATTCTCCGCCCTACGGACCCAGGGCGAGGCGTCGCTTAGCTTCTGTCGGATGACCGCGCTGCGCCTCGCGCTGTTCGCCGCCCTGATGGCCTCCGCTCCCTCCGCCCAGGACCCGGTGCCCGGCGTCGCGCGCGATCTCGCGCAGGCGCGCAAGGCCCGCATCGGCGAACTGACCTACCGATTGCGTTTCGACCTGTCGGCGAACGAACCGATGGTGCGGGGCTTCGCGCAGATCGCCTTCGAGCTGAAGGATCAGGACACTCCGAAGGGCGCCGTCGTCCTCGACTTCGCCGGCGCCGAGCTGTCGATCTCGTCGATCAACGGACGTGTCCCCGACCAGGAGGTGCGCCGCGTCGCCGATCACGTGGTGATCCCATCATCGATGCTGGTCTGCGGAACGAATCTGCTCGAAGCGGACTTCCGTTCCAACGTGGCCGCGACCGGCACGCCGCTCACCCGCTACGTCGATCCGACCGATCAGGCCAGCTACCTGTACACGCTGCTGGTTCCCGCCGATGCACACGGACTGTTCCCGTGCTTCGATCAACCGGACCTCAAGGCCTGTTTCCGTCTGACCCTGACGCTCCCCGTCGACTGGATCGCGGTCGGCAACACCGAGGGTGACGTGGATCCCGCGGTCGAAGCGCTGGCCGACCCAGCCGACGAGACGGCGAGGAACCGCAAGGTTCTCAGCTTCCGACCGACGCACCTGCTTCCGACCTATCTGTTCGCGTTCGCAGCGGGACCCTTCGCCACGATCGACGACACCGTGCCGGCCGGCCTCACCCCCGATCCCAATCGACCGCTGAGGATGGTGCTCCGTCGCTCGCAGATCGGAAGCGTCGAGGCCCCGAGGTTGTTCGAGTTGCACCGCAACGCGCTGCAACGCCTCGGCGAGTGGTTCGCGACCCCTTATCCCTTCGAGAAGCTCGACTTCGTGCTGATCCCGGGCTTTCCGTACGGCGGGATGGAGCACGCCGGTGCGATCTTCTATCGCGACACGGCGCTGGCCTTCGAGCGCAAGGCGACCGAGCCCGAGGAGGTGCGCCGCAGCACGTTGATCTACCACGAGGTCTCACATCAGTGGTTCGGCAACCTCGTGACGATGGTCTGGTTCGACGACCTCTGGCTGAAGGAAGGCTTCGCCACCTTCCTCGCCTACCAGCTCCTCGACGAGCTCGAGCCGGCCCGACAATCGTGGTTGCGATTCCTGCAGCGCGTGAAGATGCGCGCCTACGCAGTCGACGAGACGCCGGGCACGACCCCGATCTGGCAGGAACTCGGCAACCTCGCCGATGCGAAGTCCGCATACGGTGCGATCGTCTACAACAAGGCACCGGCGGTCCTGCGTGAGCTCGAAGCGCGCCTCGGTCGCGAGCCGTTCCGCAATGCGGTCCGGCACTTCGTGCAGGACCACGCGTTCGGCAACGCGACGTGGCAGGACCTCGTCTCCGCACTGAAGTCCTTCGGAGGACTCGAAGGCGACGCGTGGTCGAACCGCTGGATCCTCGGCAAGGGCCTGCCGAAGGTGCGCCTCGAATGGGCCACCGGAAAGGACGGCAGGATCGCGTCGTGCCGTCTCGTCCAGCAGGGTCCGGAGTCGAGTGCCGGATCCACGGATCCCTGGCCGCTCGCCGTGCGGATCCGCGTCCATCCGCAAGGCGGCGACCCGTGCGAACTGCAACTCCGTTCGGACGCCCTGTCCATCGACGTCCCCGACCTCGTCGGGATGGACGCTCCGCTCGCGTTCCTCCTCAATCCCGGCGACGTCGCCTACGGATCCTTCCGTCTCGATCCGATCAGCGCGAACTGGTTCGCCGGTCACATCGAGACCGTCACCGAGCCTCTCGCGCGCGTCGAGGCGACCACACAGCTGCTGCTCGGGACACGTGATCTCGAACTGCCGCCCATGGCGATGGCCGACGCACTCCTCGCGCTGATCGATGCGGAGCACGACGCCGACACCCACGAATGGTTGCTCGGGCGACTCGCGGAGACCCTCGGTCGCCAGCTGGTCGGGACCGCGCGCGACCGTCGCGTCGCCCAGGCCGAACGCCTCGCGATCATGCAACTCGACGAGGATCGCCCCGGCTCGAAGCTGCCGCTGGTCCTGTTCCTCGCCACGACCTGCAACAGCGCCCGCGTCGACTCCTTGTTGCGCGCGATCCTCGACGGCTCACGGAAGGTGACGGGACTCGAACTCGCGCCGCGCGATCGCTTCACGATCGCGGCGGCCCTGCTGGCCCACGGCGACAAGGAAGCCGTCGCGCGCGAGGAGCAGCGCAACAGGGATGCGGGTGACGTCGCGAAGTGGGCCTTCGTCGCCGGCGCGGCGAATCCGGATCCCGAGGTGAAGGAGCGCTACTTCACCGACTACCTCCGCAAGGACGGCCCGCCGGAGCAGTGGGTGCAGGACAGCCTCGGCACCTTCCACTGGCCGGGTCAGGATTCGGCGACCCTGCCGTTCCTTCGGCGAGCCCTCGATCGCATCGAGGACGTGAAGCGCGATCGCAAGATCTTCTTCATGCCCGCCTGGATCGATGCTTTCGTCAACGGCCACTCGACGGCGGAGGCGCTGCAGGTCGTCGACACCTTCCTCTCCGAGCATCCGGACCTCGATCCGGATGTGAGGAGCAAGATCCTGCAATCGCTCGACGACCTCCGTCGCACCGTGCAGATCCGCAAGCGCTGGCGATGAGCCCGGCCGTCCCTGGGACCGGGAGGATGAATCCGCGCGCGACGGTGCGGCGCAATCGACACACCTGGGCATCCCACGCGAGTTGAGGCATCCTGTTCCGACCTCGAGATGCGCGCACGCTCCGTCCACGCCCTGATCACTCTCGCCTGTGCATCGCCGCTCGCGGCACAGGTCTTCGCCATCGAGCTCGCCCGGCCCCTCCCGATCCACTCGCAGGCGCGTATCAACGACCCACGCTCGCACGGCCAGGTCGGTGATCAATACCTCTCGCTGCGTGAAGCGATCCTGCTGACCAATCGCCAGCTCGACGAGAACTCGCTGTCCCCGGCGGAGTTCGCGCAGCTCGGCGGATTCGGGACCGACATCGCGTGGGCGGACATCGACGCCCGCGTCGTCCCCGTCATCACGCTCGAAGCCGAACTCCCCTTGATCCTCGATTCGTCGCACGGCTTCACGCTCAACGGCAGCAACGGGATCCCGACCCTCGAACTCGGCGACACACGCGGCCTCGTCGCGGAGAGCAACTTCGTCGACTTCTCCAATCTGCATCTGCACGGCGGCGAACGGGGAATCAGCATCACCCAGACCGACACCCTGTTCGGCAGCCTGGTGTCCAACGTCGAGTTCGACGGCCAGGGCATCTCCGGCCTGCAGCTCGCTTCGCTCACGCCGAACGCCGCCGGTCGCCTGCAGGTCAACAATTGCCGATTCCGCGGCCTCCCCACCGCGATGCTCGTGCTCGAGGCCGGCAGCGGGCGCACCAGCCAACTCGAGATCTTCGGCGACACCTGGATGGAGGCCTGCGGCATCGGCCTCGACCTGCGTCTCGGCTCCGGTGGTTCGCAGACGCTGTACCTCAACGGCGTGGTCTCGCGCGGCTGCACCGAGGCGTTCCGCGTGCTCGCCCTGGCGGCGCCGCGGCGTTCGCTGGCGATCGACGCACGCTACTGCGGACTGGTCGGCACCGGCTCCGGAATGACGATCCAGGGCAGCCCGGTCGGGAACACCCTGGCGACGCTCCAGGCCTGCGAACTCGGCGGCAGCCCGGCGCTGGACATCGGCCCCCTGGGCTCGCGCGCGGACATCACTCTCCAGGATTCGCGCGTGCACGGCGATCTCTTCTTCCACGGCGGTGCCACGGGCAAGCTCGTGGTCGACAACTGCGACGTCGACGGCGGCCACGCGGACCTCGGCAGCACGGGCGCTCCGCTCACGATCGCGAATTCGGTGTTCGCACAGGTCGACATCGCGACGCTCGGCACGATCGGCGTGACATTTCGCGACTCACGCGCGATCGGTGGCACGTTCTCCGGGAGTGCATCAGCCACACTGACGGTCCAGGACAGCCACCTCGCCGGTACCACGGTCGGTGCAGGCGTCACCGTGCTGCGACCCTTGTCCGCCGCTCCGCTCGGGACCTTCGATGCGCAGCCAGCGGAACCGCCGCTCGGAACGACGCTCACGGTCGGCGTCGATCTGCCCCCGAATCTCGCCGCCGTGATCGCGTTCGGACGCACGCTCGAGTACGGCACCACGGTGTCGGGGCTGCGCTTCTACGCCGACTCGGGCTCGCTGGTGTTCCTCCCGGGCAGCTACGCGGGACAGTCGAGCCTGCCGCTGCCGATCCCGAATCTCGCAGCGCTGCGCAACCTCGACCTGTTCTTCCAGCCGATCGTGCTCGCACAGCCGGGATCCGGTCTTCCGACGCGTGCGTTGCCACCCGGTCGACGCGTGCGCCTGCGCTGATCGCATCCATGCTTGGAGACACGGTGCGCGCGCTGCATGCTGCGCCGCGTGAGCCGACTCGACCTCGTGCGCGAATGGTTCCCCGCGCGTTCCACCCCGCATTCGCTGCTCGTCCTCGCTCCACGGGCCGTCGCGCGTGACGCCGCGTTCCTCGGATCCGCGCCGCCCCAGGTGCCGATCGACGCCCTGCGGAGCCTCGCCACCGATGTCGAGCCCGGCGACCAGGGCACGGTGTCGACGTCGATCCAGACCGGCGGCAAGCTGCGCCGGGTCGAACTCGCCGTCCTGCCGGACTCGGTGTCGCGCTACAACTCGCCGTCGCGCGCGGAGGCGATCCGACGCTGCGTGCTCGCCGCGGGGAAGCAGGGAGCCGAGGGTGCAATCGTGGTCGTCCTCGACGACGCGACCCACGCGACGGCGGCGGCGAACGCCGTCGGACGCGCACTGCCGATCCTGAACCTCAAGTCCGGGAATCCGGTGAGCCGCCGCGTGCGAACCACGCTGCTGCTCGTCGATCGTCATGGTCGCGCGATCCCCCCATCCGCCGGACTCGCCGACCTGATCGCCGCGAATCGCGAGGCCGCCAGGCTGGTCGACATGCCGCCCACGGATCTCGATCCTGCCGCATTGGCGCGCGAGGCGAAGCGCATGCTGCGCGGCATCCCCGGCGTCCACTTCCAGGAGATCGCGGGCGAGGCACTCCTGCGCAAGGGATTGCGCGGGATCCACGCGGTCGGACGCTGCGCGAGGTCGCAACCGCGACTCCTGATCGCCTCGCTCGGCGGGAGTCGCGCGCGAGGTCCGCACATTGCGCTCGTCGGCAAGGGCCTCACCTACGACACCGGCGGCCTTCATCTGAAGGCCCGCGGCTCGATGGAGACCATGAAGTGTGACATGGGCGGGGCGGCAGCCGTGCTCGGTGCCTTCCGCGTGCTCGCACGACAGCATCGGGATCTCAGACTGAGTCTGCTGCTGTGCATCGCGGAGAACGCGATCGGACCCGCGGCCTACAAGCCCGACGACGTGCTGCACATGCACTCCGGCAAGACGGTCGAGATCAACAACACCGACGCCGAAGGTCGACTGGTGCTCGCCGACGGCGTGAGCTACGCGGCTCGCAACCTGAAGGCGGACGTGATCCTCGACGCCGCGACTCTGACCGGCGCCCAGATGATCGCGACCGGGAACAACCATGCCGCGGTGATGAGCAACGACGAGCAGTTGGAGAGGTTGTTCGTCGACTGTGGTCGCGCTTGCGGCGACCTCGTCCATCCCCTGCCCTTCGCGCCCGAGTTCTATCGCCAGGAATTCGCGAGCCCGCTCGCCGACATGCGCAACTCGGTGAAGGATCGCAACAACGCACAGACCAGCTGCGCGGGGCAGTTCATCTTCGAACATCTCGCCGGCACCGAGGTGCGCTGGGGTCACATCGATCTCGCCGGTCCGGCCCATCGCGAACAGCGCGGAACCGGTTTCGGAGTGGCGCTGTTCGTCTCCGTCGTTCCTGCGCTGGCCGCCGCGGAGCGACCGGCACGGAAGAAAGCACGCTTGACAGGCCGGGCGTCGAAGCGATAGAGAACCGCCCGCACACTGCATCAAGAGTCCCAGGACGGCGCTTTGGTCCTGGGCGGCAACCGAGCTGCGAATCAGCCGCGGTGCCGAGACCAGCCCACGAGGTGGGTGTCGATGCGGACGGAGTCGCCGAGGCGACGGCCGTCAAAAACGCGGTGAAGGTCACCGCGGCCGACCCGGCCGCTGGCTCTCGCGATGCCGTGCTGCGGAGAACCAGCATGACCTCTCGTGAAGACGCCGCAGTCGCGGGCCCGCGCTTCGACACGCTGTGCGTGTCCCCCGTCGCTCCTTGCAACGACGGCTCGCCGCTGATCCCGGCGATCGTCCAATCGACCACCTTCTGCCGCAGCGGCCTCGGAAGCACGGCGGAGCACCGCTACTCGCGCGAGTCGAATCCGACTGTCGCGGCCCTCGAGATCGCACTCGGCAGACTCGAGCAGGCACTCCCCGCCCTCTGTTTCGCCACCGGACTCGCAGCCGAGACCACGCTCCTGTTGGCCGCGACCCGCTGCGGGGACCACGTGATCTGTTCGCGAGCCGTGTACGGCGGAACCCACCGACTCCTGCGCGCGGTGTTCGCGGCCTTCGGTGTCGAGGCCAGCTTCGTCGACACCACGGACGCTCACGCGGTGGAGGTCGCGTGGCGACCGTCGACCCGGCTGGTGTTCGTCGAAACCCCCGCGAATCCCACGCTCGTCCTCAGCGACATCGCGGCGATAGCCGAGGTGACGCGGCAACGTGGCGCACTGCTGTGTGTCGACAACACCTTCCTCACGCCGATCCTCCAGCAACCACTCGAACTGGGGGCCGATGTGTCGGTGTACTCCACGACCAAGTTCGTCGAAGGCCACTCCGCCGCTCTCGGCGGAGCCCTCGTGGTTCGTGATCCGTCCCTCCGCGAGCGGTTGTTCTTCCTGCGCAAGTGCAGCGGCGCGATCCAGTCACCGCTCAACGCGTGGTTGACGTTGCAGGGCCTCAAGACCCTGCCGCTGCGGATCGAGCGCCAGAGCCGCAACGCAGCAGTCGTGGCCGGATGGCTCGCGCGCGTCCCGGCGGTGCGCTGGGTCTCACACCCCTCGCTCGAGAACACGGAGCAGCGCGAACTCGCCTCCCGACAACACGCCGGACTGCATGGTGCCGTGGTGAGTTTCGAACTCGAGGGCGGAGCGGAGTCCGCACGGCGACTCCTCGAGGAAGTCCGGCTGTGTCGGCTCGCGGAGCACGTCGGTTCGGTCGAGACGCTGTTGACGCACCCCGCGTCGATGACCCATGGCTCGGTTCCCGCGGAAGAGCGTGCCCAGATCGGCATCAACGAGGGTCTCCTGCGGCTCTCGGTCGGACTCGAGGACCCGCGCGACGTGATCGCCGACCTCGACCGATCCATCGGCAAGGCTCGTTGCGGCGCAGCCGTGGAACAGGAGGTCGCATGAGCCGTCGCAGCATCATCGTCCTGAAGTTCGGTGGCTCGGTGCTCACGGATGGCGAGACCGTGGAGCGCGCCGTCCACGAGGTCCATGCCTTCCGAAGGGCCGGCTACCGCGTGGTCGCGGTGGTCTCTGCACTCGCGGGCCGAACGGACCAGTTGCTCGCCGCATGCGCTCGCGACGGGATCACCCAGCCTTCGCTGATCGCAGCACGCCTCGCCGTTGGTGAGGCAGAGAGCGCCGAGTGCCTGGCCGCGCGGCTCGAACGGGCCGGTGTCCACGCGCGCGTGCTGACTCCGCGGGAGCTCCGGCTGCACGCCTGTGGCGACCCCTTGGATGCCGAACCGCTCGGCGTCGACGTGGCGCCGATCCACCGTGCGTTCGAGACCGATGAGACGGTCGTCGTTCCCGGCTTCGTCGCGTGCGGCGCCGACGGTGCCACCGTGACGCTCGGTCGAGGCGGTTCGGACCTCAGCGCGCTGGTGCTTGCCGAGGCGCTGCACAGCCGATGCCGTCTCGTGAAGGATGTCGACGGGCTCTACGAGTGGGACCCGGCACGTCCGGGGCACGGACGTCCCCGCCGCTTCGCGCGCGCGACATGGGATGTCGCACTTCAGACCGACGGAGGAATCGTGCAGCACAAGGCCACGCGCTTCGCGCGCGACCGGGAGATCGAGTTCGAGCTCGGTGGGCTGTGCTCCCACGATCCGACCGTCATCGGCGCCGGCACCTCACGATTCGCTCCTGCACAGCACGAGGATCGACCGGCGAGCGTGGCCATCCTCGGCGTGGGCACCGTCGGCTCGGCGGTTCTGGAGTGCCTCCGCCGGCTTCCGGAACGGTTCCGGATCGTCGCGCTCGGTGTACGCGCGGACCATTGGGTCCATCGGGACCTGCGGCTGTCGCCCATCGCGGGGAGCGTCTCGCAGGCAGCTTCCTGCGGTGCCGACCTGATCGTGGAGGCACTGGGTGGCGTGATCG
Organism: Planctomycetota bacterium; assembly: GCA_046349595.1. Classification (GTDB taxonomy): domain Bacteria; phylum Planctomycetota; class UBA1135; order UBA1135; family UBA2386; genus JACRLW01. Next base: position 2,088,050 of record JAXMCA010000002.1, on the reverse strand, counting down.
ACGCCGCGCGCGCGATCGAACTCGCTCTCAACTCTGGTTCCCATGTCGTCACGGCCAACAAGGAGGTGATCGCGAGACACGGTCGTGAACTCGAGGGCTTGGCTCAGCGGCGTGGACGGCAGTTGCTGTTCTCCGCCGCCGTCGGCGGCTGCGCGCCCGTGATCGAAGTGATCCGGAGTCTCGGCGCGGGTGCCGTGCGTCGGATCCGCGGCGTGCTGAATGCGACGGCCAACGTGGTCCTCGACCGTTGCGCCTCCGGGGCGGACCTCGGGTCGGGCGTCGAGGAAGCACGGAAACGAGGGCTCGCAGAACGCGACGTCTCCTCGGACTTGGATGGCCGGGATGCGGCGAACAAGCTCGCCGTCCTCGCCGGAGTCCTCGGCCAGCCGTTGAGGGACGACCAGACGATCCACCGCCGGTCGATCGCGTCGGTCCTCGATCGACTGGCTGGTCCGGCAGCTCCGCGGTTCCGCCAGGTCGCGCGACTCGAGCGACAGGAGGGAGGGATCGTCGGCGAAGTCCTGACGACCGGAGTCGCGGAGAGCGATCCCCTGTTCGCGGTCGGCGACGATGGCAACGCGGCGGACATCGAGTGGGACGACGGCAGTTCCGACCTCATCCGAGGGCGCGGCGCCGGAGGCCGCCCCACCGCGGAGTCCATCCTCGGCGATCTCCTGGAACTCCGCCGCCACGACATCGCGCGCGAATCGGTGGGAGTGCATTCTTCACGACAGAACCCAGCCCATGTCACAGCGACCTGAGATCAAAGAGGTGATCGTCGTCGGCGCAACCGGAGCCGTCGGCCGCGAATTCCTGAGCGTGCTCGGAGACCGCGGGCACAGCCGACGACGGATCCGCGCGACGGCGTCGAAGGATTCGATCGGACTCCGACTCGCTTGTGGAGCGACCGAGCTGACAGTCGAGGACTTCGACGCCCTCGAGCCAGGCCCCCGCTCGCTGCTCTTGCTCGCGACCGACAGTGCCATGTCGCGAGCGATCGCCGCGAAGGCGCTCCCGCGTGGAGCACGCGTGATCGACAACTCCTCCGCCTTCCGGTCCGACCCGCGCGTGCCCCTGGTGATCCCGGAGGTGAATCCCGGCGCGCTCGCCGCCGCGGATCAGGTCGGGCTGATCGCGAATCCGAACTGCTCGACGATCCTCCTGCTCCTGCCGCTGTCCCCGATCCGCGCGCGCTTCGGCCTGCGCTTCGTCAGCGTCAGCACCTACCAGGCGGTCTCCGGCGCGGGCCGCGCCGCGATGGAGGAGCTGTGGAGCCAAAGCCGTGATGTCCTCGACGGCAAGCCACCCGTGCCCCGAGCGTTCGCTCTGCCCTGCGCGTTCAACGTCTTCCCCCACAACTCCCCGATCGATCCCGCCACCGGCGCCAACGAGGAGGAACGCAAGATCGTCGCCGAGAGCCGGCGCATCTGGAGTGAGCCCGATCTTCCGATCGAGACCAACTGCGTGCGCGTGCCGGTCCTTCGCGCGCATTCCCAGTCCATCAGCTTCGAACTCGGACAGCCCGCCACGCTGCCCGAACTGCGCGAAGTGCTCCGCGATGCCCCCGGGGTCAGCCTGTGCGCGGAGGGCGAGGAGCCACCGACCCCACTGGCCGCCACCTCGAAGGACCAGATCCTGGTCGGGCGGCTGCGCCCCTCCCTCGCCTCGGTCGATCCCGGCTCCCTCGTTGACGGAGCCCCACGGAGCCATCGTCGCTACCAGATCTGGCTGTGCGGCGATCAGCTCCGGAAGGGAGCAGCACTGAACGCGGTGCAGATCGCGGAGGCCTGTGGCTGGCTGCGATGAGGGTGAGCTGCGAGGTCGCGGAGGCAGGCCTTGGCCTCGGGATGCGCCTTGGTCGTCAGCATGAGGTGGTGGGTGCAGCCTGAGTAGCAGCCGGAGTTGGGGAGGCGCAGAAACGAAGCGAGCCCAGACCGCATGGAGCGATCTGGGCTCGGAAGGATGACCCGGCACTGACCTACTTTCGCCTTACGACTATCATCGGCCCCGTCTGCTTGACTGCTGTGTTCGGAATGGGAACAGGTATTTCCAGACGGGTATGGGCACCGGGAAGCGCTTGCCGTCGCCGCGCAGGACGCCGGGCTTGTGGCCAAGCGGGATGCGCGGGAGGGAAGAGTGGGTGTGAGCGAGATTCGTGAGACGACGACTTCGTGTGAAGTGATGGTCAAGCCGATCGACTGGTTAGTACCGGTAAGCTGAGCACGTCACCGTGCTTGCACCGCCGGCCTATCAACCTGGTAGACTTCCAGGTGTCTTTGGGGATGGCTCGTCTTGGAGTTGGCTTCCCGCTTAGATGCTTTCAGCGGTTATCCGGTCCGGACTTGGCTACCCTGCCGTGCCGCTAGCGCGACAACAGGAGCACCAGAGGTCCGTTCTTTCCAATCCTCTCGTACTAGGAAAGACTCTCCTCAGCCATCCTGCACCCGCAGCAGATAGGGACCGACCTGTCTCGCGACGGTCTAAACCCAGCTCACGTACCGCTTTAATGGGCGAACAGACCAACCCTTGGGACCGCCTTCAGCCCCAGGATGCGATGAGCCGACATCGAGGTGCCAAACCACGCCGTCGATATGGACTCTTGGGCGTGATCAGCCTGTTATCCCCGGAGTACCTTTTATCTGATGAGCGATGGCCCTTCCACACGGAACCACCGGATCACTAAGACCTGGTTTCCCACCTGCTCGACTTATAGGTCTCGCAGTCAAGCACCCTTCTACCTTTGCGCTCAATGCGCGATTGCCAACCGCGCTGAGGGTACCTTTGTGCTCCTCCGTTACCTTTTTGGAGGAGACCGCCCCAGTCAAACTACCCACCTAGCACTGTCCCCATGCCGGATTACGGTCACAGGTTAGACATCAAACAAACCAAGAGTGGTATTTCACCGTCGACTCCCCGAGGGCTGGCGCCCCCGGCTCAACGTCTCCCACCTATCCTACACATGACATGTCTGATGCCAGTACTAAGCTGTAGTGAAGGTTCACGGGGTCTTTCCGTCTTACTGCGGGTATGTGGCATCTTCACCACAACTA
>JAXMCA010000002.1:0-2080000 GCA_046349595.1 Planctomycetota bacterium | reverse complement strand
TCGAGCACGGTCGGCGCCGCGGGGTCCAGAAGTTCGTCCAAGTCGGCACCATCTGCGCGTACCCGAAGTTCACGCCCGTGCCGTTCCGAGAGGACGCCCTGTGGGACGGCTATCCCGAAGAGACCAACGCGCCCTACGGCATCGCCAAGAAGGCGCTGCTGGTCATGCTGCAAGCCTACCGGGCGCAGTACGGCATGAACGGCATCTACCTTCTGCCGGTCAACCTGTACGGGCCGGGCGACAACTTCGACCTCGAGTCGAGCCACGTGATCCCCGCGCTGATCCGCAAGATCGAGCGGGCGCGTGAGCAGGACTCTCACGAGGTGACCGTGTGGGGCTCCGGCAAGGCGTCGCGCGAGTTCCTCTACGTCGACGACTGCGCCGAGGGAATCGTCCGCGCCGCCGAGACCTACGACGATCCCGAGCCCGTCAATCTCGGCACCGGCTCCGAGATCAGCATCCGCGACCTGGTGGGCGAGATCTGCGACGCCTGCGGCTGGCACGGCAGCGTGATCTGGGACCTCGACAAACCCGATGGGCAGCCGCGGCGCTGCCTCGACACCTCGCGGGCGCGTGACCGCTTCGGATTCGTGGCGAAGACCGGACTCCGCGAGGGCCTCCGCAACACGGTGCAGTGGTGGCGCGGGGCGAACGCGCCTTCCGCCTGCTGAACTCCGGGGCATCGCGGAGAGTCCGGGAGACCCGGCGCAGCCGCGCGATCGCTCCTGGCGCGGCGAAACCTCAGAGCCGGTGCAGCGGGACGGGCTCTCCACCCGTCATCAGCGAGCGCTGTGCGGCCTGGAGCACCCGCAGCGTGGCGAGCCCACTGACACCGTCGGTCAGGGCCGGGCGCCGTGAGGTGATCGAATCGAGGAACGCCGTGCATTCGAGCCGAAGCGGCTCGTCACCCGCGAACTCGACCTCTCGCCCCTCGCCTTGCACCGGCACCGGCGTGTCACCGCTGCGATCGACGCGCTTGTCGTGCACGATCAGCTTCTTGGTGACGTCGTCGTAGGTCGCCATGCGACGGTCGCCGACCACGACCAACTTCTGCTCCTTCCACGGGTGCAGCCAGGACACGAAGACGTGGGCGCGCGTGCCGTCCTCGAACAGCAGGTTGCTGACCGAGACATCGGCGATGTTGGCCGTGATGTAGTTGCCTCCGCAGGCGGAGACCTGGATCGGCATCGCTCCGACCAGACGGAGGATGATGGCCATGTCGTGCGGAGCGAAGCTCCACAGGATGTTCTCCTCGGTGCGCACCTTCCCGAGGTTGAGGCGATTCGAATAGACGTATTGGATCCGCCCGAGTTCGCCCTCGACGACCAGTTCGTGCAGCCGCCGGATCGCCGGGTGGTACTCCAGCACGTGACCCACCATCAGCATGCGGCGCTCGCGCGTGGCCAGTTCGACGAGCGCCGCGGCATCCTCGTGGCGCAGCGCGAGCGGCTTCTCCACGAACACGTCCTTGCCTGCTTCGAGCGCGCGTTTCGCGAGCATCGCGTGGGTCGACGCCGGGGTCGCGAGCACGACCCCGTCCACCTTCGAACCGAGCACCGCATCGAAATCGCTGACGACCGCGGCCTTGGGTGCGAACTCGCGGGCCTTCGCCTGGCCCGATTCGGTCTGCTCACACACCAGATCGAGCGCGCCGAGCTGCGCGAAGTTGCGCACCAGGTTCTTTCCCCAGTAGCCGCAGCCGACCACGGCCACGCGGGGCGGAACCCGCCGGTCGGCGGAGTGGCTCACTTGCGCCCCTTGCAGAACGCAACCACCGAGTCCGCCACGTGGCGCATCTCCGCTTCGCTGAGTTCCGGGAAGATCGGCAGCGCGAGGCTCTCGCGTGCAGCACGTTCGGAGTGCGGGAAGTCACCCTCGCGATGACCGAGCGCCTTGAAGCAGTCCTGCATGTGCAGCGGCACCGGGTAGTAGACCTCGGTCCCCACCCCGCGCGCCTGCAGGTGCTGGCGCAGCTCCTCGCGACGCGGCGAGCGGATCACGAATTGGTTGTAGATGTGGTCGCCGACGCGCACCGGCAGGCCGATGCGGTCCGGTGCCACCTCGGTGGGAGACGTGGAAACCACGCCGGCGGCGCGGAACAACCGCTCGTAGAACGCCGCGTTCCGGCGGCGCCCCTCGGTCGCGGCGGGCAGACGGGGCAGCTTCACGCGCAGGAAGGCCGCCTGCAGCGGATCGAGGCGGAAGTTGCCACCGACCACCCGATGGTAGTACTTCGGCTTGCCGCCGTGCACGCGCATCACGCGAGCCATCTCCGCGAGCGCGTCGTCGTTGGTGGTGACCAATCCACCGTCGCCGAGGCAGCCGAGATTCTTGCTCGGGAAGAACGAGAAACAGCCGAAGGCGCCCATCGATCCCGCGCAGCGGTCGCCATAGCGCGTGCCGATCGCCTGCGCTGCATCCTCGATGACCGGAATCGACTTCGCGGCCGCGAGGATCGGGTCCATGTCGGCGCATTGACCGAAGAGGTGGACCGGGATGATCGCGCGGGTGCGCGGCGTGATCGCCGCGGCGATCGCCTTCGGATCGCAGTTGTAGGTCGCCGGATCGATGTCGACGAACACCGGCCTGGCCCCCACGCGCCAGACGGCGCCGGCGGTGGCGAAGAAGGTGTAGGTGGGACACACGACCTCGTCGCCGGGACCGATGCCGAGGCTCATCAGCGCGAGGATCAGCGCATCGGTGCCCGAGGACACCCCGAGCGCGTGCTTGCAGCCGAGGAACGCCGCGCACTCCTTCTCCAGCCCGTCGATCTCCGGCCCCATGATGTACTGGCCGCTGACGAGCACGCGCTCGAAGGCGCTGCGCAGTTCATCGAGGACTCCAGGGTCGTTGCGGGTCAGATCGAGGAGCGGGACCTTGGTGATCGTCGTCAATGGACAGATTCTCCGGCGCGGAACTCGCGGTAACCCTTGGTGCCGACGGCGAGCGCCGCGGGCAATGGCGCGTCCTCGTCGAGATCGAGGCAGCGCACGACGCCGTCCGCGAGGCGATAGCGGTAACCGCTCTCGGGACAGACCATGATGCCCTGTGCATCGGGCTTCGGCAGGCGGTGGCCGTGACGGCTCATCCACCCGGCGCGCCGCGCGGGAACGCCCATCATCAGCGCGTAGTCGGGCACGTCGCGAGTCACGACGGCACCGGCCGAGACGAAGGCATAGCGACCCACCGTCGTCCCGCAGACGACCGTCGCATTGGCGCCGATCGAGCAGCCGCGGCGGAGCAACGTGCGTTCGTAGAGCGAACGCCGCACCACCTGGGAGCGGGGATTGCTGACGTTGGTCAGCACGCAGGACGGCCCGAGGAAGACGTCGTCCTCGACGACGGTCCCGGTGTAGACGGCGACGTTGTTCTGGATCTTGACGTTGGCGCCGATCTGCACGTCGTTGCCGATCATCACGTTCTGCCCGAGATTGCAGCCGCGACCGATGCGGGCTCCCGGCAACACGTGGCAGAAGTGCCAGATCTTGGTCCCCGCGCCGATCTCGCAGGGCTGGTCGACCCAGGCCGACTCGTGGACGAAGTAGGGCTTCTCGCTGGACGTCATGGAGGCGCGACCGGCGCGGCGAGGAGCGCGAGAACGCGCTTCACCAGTCCGGGGACGAATGCCGCGCTGGTATAGCGGTCGCGGACCGAGGGATCCACGCGGTAGGCACGCGAGCGAACACCGTCGAGGAACCTGTTCCAGGTGGTCACCGCGTCTGACGGCGCGTCGAGCGTGATCACCTCGCCGCATGCGGCGTCGCGCACGAGCCCCGCGGCGACCGACGGCACGGCGACGAATGCGATCACCGGCAAGGCGAGTCCGAGCACGTCGAGGAGTTTGCTCGACGATCCCGGTTGTGCCGGTGAGCCGACCACCAGCGCGGCGTCGAAGCCGGCACGCAGACCCACCAGTTCGGAGCGCGGGACGGCGCCACGGACCTCGACCGCGCAGCCGAGTCCGCGGAGCGCGTCGATCTCGACGAGGTCACGCGCGAGGTACTCGCCGCAGAACACGAACTGCACCCGCTCCGGAACGGCACGCCGCAACACGGCGAGGAGCGGGGCGAGGCTGCGCTGCTCGTCGCTGCCCGAGAGCCGACCGAAGTAGCCGATCACGACGCGATCCTTCGCCCCGCTCTCCGCCGCTCGATCGGCGACGACGAGTTCGTCCGGCACGATGTTGGGGAACACCTGCACGTCGGGCTCGGCGCGGAGCCGGGCGAACGCCGCGGCGAGCCCCGCGTCGACCGTCGACACGACGTCCGCGCCGGCGACCCAGCGGCGCTCGAGTGTCTGTTCGCGCTCGCGACGCTTCCCCGGCTGCATCGCCTCGCGACGCAAGCCCTGCGTGCACCAGCCGTCCGCGAAGTCGAACCACCAGCGCGCACCCCTGCGTTTCGCGGCGACCCCCGCGAAGCCGACACTCTCCGGGCGCGAGAAGGTGACCACCAGGTCACCGGGAGCGACTGCTGTCGCGACCTGCCGTGCGACGCGCCGCGACCAGATCGTCTCGGGATCCGGGAACAGGATGCGGGCCTGCACACGGTAGCCGAGTCGCCACAACACGCCGGGCTCGCTTGCGTCGGGTCCCGCGGCCGGACCCGGGTTGCGGTTGCCACGGAGCAGCGCCGACAGGCGACGCACGGGGTCACGGATCACGGCGACGCGCAATCCCGCATGGCACGCGAGTGCGTCGATCCAGGCCCCCGGATGCCGCTCGGTGTGCACGGTCACCGCGACCCCTGCTCCGAGCAGCCCGCGCAGCCAGGCTGCCACGCGGGGCTGGGCCGGAGACGACGCGCCGACCTCGTAGGCGACGAAGTGCACGCGTCGTCGCGGTGCCGCGGTCATCGCCGTCCTGCTCACACCGGTTCGAAGCCTGCAGGGAAGCCGTCGCCGTCGACGAGCTGGCACAGCCAGCTCTCGATGCACAGCGCGCCCCACGCGGTGCGACCGAAGGCGGCCTCGTCGTCGACCGCGGCCAGCAGCTTCGTCGGTTCGAAGATGCCGCGCTCGCGCGCCCGACGCGAGCCGAGGATGTCGTGGAGCATCGGGCGCAGCGGCCCGCGCCCCCACTCGGTCAGGGGCACCGGGAAGCCCATCTTGTCGCGGCGATCGCGGATCGGTTCGGGCAGCAGATCGCCGACCGCTGCGAGGAACAGATGCTTGAGGTGCCCGTTCTGGAACTTCAATCGCGGACGCACCGAGGCCATCAGCTCGACCAGCCGGTAGTCCAGCAGCGGCACACGCGACTCCAGACCGAAGGCCATGCTGGTGCGATCCTCCACGTGAAGTAGCGATTGCAGGTGCGTCTTCAGGTCGAAGTAGAGGATGCGATTGATCATCGACGCGGCGCCGTGCACCTCGAAGATCGATCGGAACTCCGCGAAGGTCTGCTCGCCGTCGATCCGGAGATCCCCGGACAGCAGCCCCGCGACGCCGCCGAAGCGATCCATCAGGTCGAAGTAGCGACGCGCCGGCTCGCCGAAGGCGCCGCGCTTCCAGAACGCTCGCAGCATCGGCAGGTAGTTCTGCAGGCTGGGCAGGTTGGGCACGATCGTCGACAGCGTGGCGACGTAGCCCTCGCGCTGCGCAGTGTCCTCGATGGCACCCTTCAGGCACTCCTCGAGATAGGCGACCAGATAGCGCGCGTAGCCGATGAACAGCTCGTCGCCACCCTGTCCGCCGAGCACGACCTTGACGTGCTTCCGCGCGAGCCGCGACACGTGGAACTGCGGGAACACCCCGGGGCCGGCCGCCGGTTCGTCCATGTGCCACGCGATCTTCGCGATGCTGTCCTCGAAGTCGTGTGCGCCCAGCACGATCTCGTGCGGCTCGGCGTGCGCGCGTTCCGCCATGAGACGCGAGTAGCGACGCTCGTCGTAGCGAGCACCGAGTTCGAAGGCGCCGGTGAAGGTCGACAGCGGCGAACCCTCGGGCAGGAGACGGCGCGCGAGAGCGACCACCACCGATGAATCGGTACCGCCGGAGAGGTGAGCGCCGAGCGGGACGTCCGAACGCAGCCTGAGTCGCACCGAGTCCTCGAGCAGCTCACGCAGGCGACGCACGAACCACGATTCGCTGTGGTCCTCGTCGATCGTGAAGGACAGATCCCACCAGACCTTCACGACCGGCGCCGGATCGCCGAGAGCGAAGCTCAGCGAGCATCCTGGCGGCAGGCGGCGCACGCCCTGGAACATGGTGCGGTCGTGGAGACAGAACTGCAGGGCGAGGTACTGGCGCAACCCGTCGCGATCGACCGCGCGTCGCACGTGGCGATCGGCGAACAGCGCCTTGATCTCGGAGGCGAACAGCAGGCGGCCGTCGTCGAAGTGCCAGTAGAACGGCTTGATCCCGAGTCGATCACGCGCGCAGAACACGCGCCGGGCATCGCGATCCCAGATCGCGAACGCCCACATGCCGTTGAAGTGCTTCACGCACTCGTCACCCCACTGCGCGAAGGCGTGCAGGATGACCTCGGTGTCGGACTGCGATTCGAAGCGGTGACCTCGGCTCTCGAGTTCGTCGCGCAGTTCTCGGTAGTTGTAGATGCAGCCGTTGAAGGTGACGGTGAGACGACCGTCGACGGTGCGCATCGGCTGCGCACCACCCGCCAGATCGATGATCGCGAGACGTCGATGGCCGAGCCACGCCGGCGAACGCTCGTCGCGCCAGGTGCCGCTGCCGTCCGGACCACGATGCGCGATGAGGTCGAGCATCCGGCGCCCGCGCGCCTCGACCACCGGTGGGGCATCTCGATGGCCGATCGAACCGGCGATCCCGCACATCAGTGCACCTCACCGTGACGGATCGTCACCATCTGCGCGCTGCGATCCGACGGCCCGCGATGGACCGTCTCCAGTCCGGCATAGACCTGCAGCAGGCGGTCGGCGTCGTTGCGCCACTCGAGCCGCGACCGCGCAGCGATGCAGTTGGCGCGCAGGCGCGCCAGGTTCGACGGCTCCAGCGCCGCACGGATCGAGCGAGCCGCGGCCTCGGGAGTCGTCAGGTCGCCGCAGGAGACGACACCGTGACGGTCGCGCATCGCGCGGAAGAAGGGCAGGTCGTGGGCGAGCACCGGGACTCCGGACAGCGTGAACTCGAAGAACTTGTTGGGCGAGCAGTACAGGTGATTGAGGTCCACCGGGAGGTACGGGACCACGCCGAGGTCGGCCTGCACCGTGTAGGCGAGCAGCTCCTCGCTCGGAATCCTGCCGAGGAAGTGCACGCGATCGGCGACACCGCACTCCTTCGCGATCCGCTGCAGCACGGCGAGGTGATCGCCGTAGCCGATCACCGCGAGCCGCGCCGGCGCCGGCACGAACGCCATCGCGCGGATCAGGGTGTCGAGATTGCGCTCGGCAGAGATCCAACCCTGGAACAGCACCAGCGGGCCCTCGCCCGGGACCTTGTCGAGCAGCACACCGCGGCGCTCGCGCACCACGTCGTCCGCCGGAGCATCGACGCTGTTGTAGAGCACCCAGGGCATCGGGATCCGGTGGATGCGCTGCAGCTCGGCGGCGATGAACTCGTTCACCGTGATCACCGCCGCAGCCTCGCGGATCAACTGCTTCTCGTCGCTGAGCAGGCGCTCCCGCACCTCGCGAGGGAAGACCTCCTGCGCGTGGTAGAGCTCGTGCGCATCGAACACCAGCGGGGCTCCGAAGGCCCTCGCGATCGCAACCCCCGAACGCAGGACCGGCAGGTCGTGGCAGTGCACGACGTCGGCCGGATGCTCGAGACCGCGTCCGACGATGAAGCGCTCGAACGACGTCATCTCGAGGAATCGCCGCACCAGCCCCATGTAGACCCGGTGCACGAAACGGTAGAGACGCGGATGCCGCCCGATGCGGTTGCGCACCGGCTTCAGGCGTTCGTCGTCCCAGTCGTACACGAAGCGGTGGATGCGGATGCCGTCCTGCTCGTAGCTCGCGGCCTCCTTGCACTCGAAGCCGGCGAGCAGCGTGACCTCGTGCCCGCGGTCGACCAGCACCTTGGCCTCCTGCAGGATGCGCCGGTCGATCATCTGGCTGTCCGGAGTCAGCATCAGGATCTTCATCGCCAGGGCCACCTCCCCCTGCCGTGCTCGCGTGCGATCGACTGGTATTCGCGCGCCAGCCGGCAGGCGAGCGGCGCGAGGTCGAAGTGGGCGACCACATGGCGGCGGATCACGTCGCGCCCGAACCGATCGAGACGGGCCGAAACCTGCTCCATGCCCGCGGCCAGTGCCGCCGGTTCGCGACCATCGACCAGCACGCCGAACTCCTCCGACGTGACCACGTCCTCCGGCCCCCCGCAGCGCGTGGCGACCACGGGCTTGCCGCAGGCCATGGCCTCGATGACGACCATGCCGAAGGTCTCGGTGCGGCTCGCCACGACCAGCGCGTCGATCTCGTCGCGGAGCATCCTCGCGATCTCCTCGCGCGGCAGACGTCCGGTCAGACGCACCACAGCGGAGAGTCCGAGCTCGGCGATGCGGGCCTCGACCGCGGCGCGCAACGGTCCGTCGCCCACCAGGGTCAGCGACGAAGCCGGTCGCGCCCGGTGGTAGACCTGGAACGCATCGAGCAGCAGCGCGGGATCCTTCACGTCCTCGAACACACCGACCGCACCGAGCCGGACGACCGCATCTCCGCGGTCCGTCGCGGCGGCGCTCGGCACGAACAGCGACGTGTCGATGCCGTTGTGGAGCACCGCGAGGTTCGCCGGGTCGGACTCGCCGAGCCAGCCGGCGATCTCGTCGCGCAGGGCACGACTCACGGCCCACACGCGATCGGCGTCGCGGATCGAGGCGAGCGTGCGCCGACGGACCAGCGCGTTGGTCATCAGACCGGAGAAGGGCCCGGTGTGCTCGGTGATGACGCAGGGCACTCCCCGCATGCGAGCGATCGCGAGCGCAGCCGTGCCGTCGACGTAGGCGGTGTGCGCATGGACCAGGTCGTAGTCGAAACCCTCGTGGAGCGTGGACTCGACGGATCGCAACGCCCGCCGATAGTTCGCGGCGGTCGGGAGCCACGACACCGCATGACCGGCGAGGTACGGGAATTCGAAGAGCGGCACGCCATCGCGCCCTCCCCAGCTCGACGCGAACAGACGCGCGCGATGGTCACGCAACGCGGAGAGCACACGCCGCGGGTCGAAGGTGTTGATCCAGTAGGGGCGCCCACACACCACGCGCGCATCGATCTCGGCATGCTCGCGCAGCGCACGCACCTGCTCGAAGACGAAGGAGCCGAGCCCCGGATGCTCGTCGCTGGGGAACCAGCTCGCGCACACCAGCACGCGCTGGACGCGTCGACAGTCCTGGAGGAGTCGCGTGGTCCGGGCCTGGGCGGCGATCGCGTCGTCACGCGTCCGCTCCGCCGCGCGCAGCTCCTCGCGCGCGGCGTGCAAGGCGGCCGTCGCCGCGGCGCGCTGCTGTTCGATGCCGGCGAATCGCTCGAGCAGACGCGCGACACGATGGCGCCCGCGTCGACGGATCGCGGCACTCGCGGCGAGCAGCGGAGCCGTCACGCCCGCGGACCGATCGACCGCCGCACCATCGATCCAGCGCGGTGCAGGCAGCACACCACCGCCCGCGCAGCGGAAGCCCCAGGTGACGGCGATCGATCCGCTCGACAGTGTGGCGACCGCATGACCCGGCTCGACGGCGAAGGCCGCGACCCGTGCGTCGATGCCCTCTCCGCGCAGGCGCACGGACCGCAGCCTCGTCGCGGTGCCGAGATAGACGTTCATCACCTGACCGTTCGCGCCCGCGGTCGGATCCGCATCGAGGACGAAGCGCGCCGATCGCGCGATCTCGCCGGTCAGCTCCTGTTCCTCGCCGATCGCGCCGTCCCAGGCGAACACCCGGCAACCCGTCAGTTCCTCGCCGCTGAGCTCGAGGACGTCGCCTCGCCTCGCCGTGCACGGGAAGCAGCACTCGAGCCAGCCCGTCGCGACGGCGTCGCTGCAGACCCGATCGCGATCACGTCGCGCCGATCCGCAGAGCCGCGCGCGAGCGAGCGTCGATCCGAACACCCAGTCGTCGACGAACTGCAGATCGTTCGCGCAGTCGATCTCGAGGAGATCGAGGGTGGTGCGTCGCATCCCCCGCTCCACGACCCGGCGGGCAACGCGCACCGGCTCGCGCGAGAGCAGCACGATCGCCTCGCTGCGATCGACGTGCACCGCCGAAGCTGGATCACGGCCCCACCACGACGCCGCGCGAGCAGCATCCAGCTCGGCCGAACCTTCGACGGCGACGCAGACGTCGCGCGCCGGCAACGCCCCGCAATGCGGACAGGGCTCCGCCATCCCCCGCAGCCCGACCGATTCCGTGAGCATCGCCTCCGCCCAGGGGTCGGGCGGCGGACCGAGCACGCCTCCCGAGTAACGCAGCTCGACGACCACGAAGCCGTCACCCGCCAGCGCGAGCAAGTCCGCCTCGCGAAAGCTGCGCAGGTGCCGGTTCACGTGCACGACGGCGTTGCACACCGCGCAGCGCGCACTGGAGCGGGCGAGCTGTTCACGCAACGGCACGGTCACCAGGACGTGTCGCGATGCGACCCGACGCATCTCCGCGATGGTTGCCCCAAGCGCCGCGTCGTCGAGGTGCTCGAGGACGTCGTTCGCCATCACGAGATCGAAGCTCCGATCGGGGAACGGCAGTTCCGTGACTCCACCGCGCACGACGCCCGACCCCGCGTGTCGCAGGGCCTCGCGGCTGCCGTCGATCCCGTAGACCTGGAGGTGCGAGGGGAGCGCGAGCTTGACGAGCCCGTCACCACAGCCCACGTCGAGCACCGAGCCGACATCGTCGGGCAACATCTGCCGCACATCGGCGACGACCTGCAACTGATAGGGTTCCGGCGGTCTCTGCCAGAGCGCGGAATCCTCGTAGTAGTCGTCGGGTCGCTGCGGCAAGGCGGGGACTTTGGACGATGGCTGGCCCAGGTTCAACGCCGCATGGCCGGCCTTGCCTGTCGCCGCGGGTCTCGCCAGACTTCGGCCGCTTCGACGGCAATGAGCGCAAGACGCAAGCTCGCCCTGGGATCCCTCTCGATCGCGCTGTTGCTCGCGCTCGACGCCTGGCACCCTCTCGCTCCGGTCATCGCGCTCGACCGGCTGCAACTCCCCTCGCTCGGCAGCCAACGGATCTCGGGAGCCGAAGTCGCGTTCGTCGTCGGCGGTCCGGTCGACGGACTCGAGTTCCGCTTCTGGGTCCGCGGCGACGGCGACTGGACCGTCGCGCAGGACTGGTCGCCGGTGCCGTCCTTCGCCTACGCGCCACAAGCGCGATCGACCTTCTCGTTCCAGGTCGACGTGAAGGCGACTCGACATCGCGACGCGGATCTGAAGCACTGGATCGGAACGACCACGGTGGGCCCCCTCCCGAAGGAGACACCGATCGCAGAGGCGATCCGCGTGACCCCGGACGTCGCGAACCTCGGTCCGACGCGCGAGATCGTGATGGACGTCAAGCTCGGCCCGCGCACCTCGATCCCCGCTCTCCGGGTGAGGCTGACGGTCGGCGGAATCGAAGTCGCGCCGTGGCAGCCCTGGGCGGGAACGCCGATCGCCTTGCCCGACCTGCCGGACCGCGAAGTGGTCTGCGAGTTGCGTCTCGAGGGCGCGCCCGACCGCGTGGAGCGGCATGTGCTCGGCCGCTTGCACGCGTCGCCGGCGAGCGATGCACCGGACATCCTGCGCCTGATCGTCGCGGGTCGACGGAGCCGGACCGTCCCCGACTTCGCGATCGACCTGCTCGCCGAGCGGATCCGCGCGACCGGCGAGGCGCTGCTGTCGCAACACTCGACGGCCGAGGCGCCCGGGGACGCGCCCCGTTCGGCAAGGCTCGCCGCGGTCCTCGCACGGATCGGTTGGCACGCCGAGGGCGACTGCATCGCGGTCTCGCCGACCGGACAAAGGATGCGGCTGCGCGCGGAGCCGTTCCTCGTGCAATGGGACGACGATCCGCTGTGGGTCGACCTGTCGATCGAGAGGCACGCGGCGGTGCGGGGAGTGCTCGACGCGACAAGGGACCTGGGACACGATCTGCGACTCGCGATCCTGGTCGGCTATCTGGTGTTCCGCAGCTTCGACTATGCCGAAGACGCGCCGGCGCGCTTGCGGAGCCTGGCCGAGCCCCTCGGCCAGTGCGCGACGACCACGGGATTGCTCGTCGACATCCTGCGCGAACTCCGCCTCGACGTCCGGGTGCTCACGGTCGACAACCTGGGCGCCGCACACGCGCTGACCTGGGTGCGCACCCAGGAGGGCGAGGAGCTCGTGATCGACACCTCGGAGGGGCTGGTGTTCCGCTGGTCGCCGACCCGGGCCGGTCGCGAGAAGGTGCCCACACCCATCGAGTTCCCCGGGCGACGCTCGCTCGGACTCGACCTGAGCCGCACCTTCGACCCCAAGGTCACGATCCTGCGCTCCTCCCTGCGGTTCGCGCCGGTGGTGCCGCGTCAGCTCGAGGTGGCCTCGATGCGGATCGAGTACCGGCCGGACTGAGGTCGACGCGACCTCACGCGCGCGTCGCCTTGGCCACGAAGGGGTGGTCGACGAGGCCGCGCGGGGTCAGCTCACCGTCGCGCTGCCTCACCTCGAAGTAGATGCAGCGGTCCCACACATGGTGCGCGGGCGACTCGGCGCCGTCGGCGCGGAGTTCGGGGAAGACGGCCGCGCTGCAGACGTAGCTGCTTCGTCCGAGGCGAAGTGGATCGAGCACGAACTCGACCTGCACGCTCCCCGCGTCCAGCGACATGCCGAGATCGCGAGCTCCGGCCCACATCTGCGCCGCACACTGGCCGTCGGGCAGGTACACGGCGAACACGAACACCGCCGACGGCAGCGCACGATGCAGCGTGCAGTCCATGCAAAAGCGCAGCCGTTCCCCGGTCGCGAACACGCGGCGCTCGTCCCCCTCCGCCGCGCGCAGACCGACGCGGGTGATGGTCGCATGACGATCGCCGTACTCGGTCTCGGGGCGGCCCGCATCGGCCGACGGCTGCGGAGCGGCGCTCTCTCCGCTCTGCGGGATCGCGAACACGTTCCTCCCCGACGACAGCTCACCGAGGCGGTGGTAGTGCTCGCCGTCGTGGTATTCGACGACGACCGAATCACGTGCGTCGACGTCGACCTCGAGCAACAGTTCGATCGCGGCGCCGCCCTGGCGCTCGGACTCCGCGAACTCGAGCTCGAAGGGCGCGTGCGCATAGCGGCCGGCGCGATCGACGTAGGCGCGGAACGATCCATGGCGATCGCCCTCCGCGGCGCCCCAATCCATGTAGCCCGGGCCGTCGAGCACCCGGCAGCCGTGCTGTGCGTCGTTGTCCATCGGAGCGCCGACGTCGAGCGAGGCGATGTCGCGACCGGCGCAGCGCAGGCCGACACGTCGCACGAGATGACGACCGAGCGGATGGGCCCGTCCGGCGGTGACCAGGTGGAACAGGATCCGCATCCTGCCCTCCGCCACCTCGGCCGCCTCACCGAGGTGCTTGCGCTGCACGCGACGCTCGCGTGCACGGATCCGCTCCTCGGCGCGCAGCCGGACCTGCTCCGCGTAGCGCTTGACGATCTCGAGCGGCGAGCCGTCGGCGATCAATCGACCGCGCTCGATCCACAGGGCCCGCGTGCACAACCTCTGCACGCTGTCGAGGTCGTGACTGACGAACAGCACCGTCGCCCCCGACTGTTCGGTCATGCGCCGCATCCGCTCGAGGCACTTCCCGGCGAAGTACGAGTCGCCGGCACCGAGGATCTCGTCGATCACGACGATCTCCGGCTGAACGGAGGTCGCGGTCGAGAACGCGAGGCGTGCGTACATGCCGGCCGAGTAGGTCTTGATCGGCTGGTCGATGAACTCGTCGAGTTCGGCGAAGTCGACGATCTCCTCCTCGAGTTCGGCGATCCTCGTCGTGTCGTAGCCGTGATAGGCGAGCGAGATGCGTACGTTCTCGCGACCCGAGAGCTCGGGATGGAAGGCCGTGCCGAGTTCCATGAGCGCCTGGACACGGCCATCGACATCCACGCGGCCCTCGGTCGGAGCGAGGATCCCGGTCAGGATCTTGAGCAGCGTGGACTTGCCTGCACCGTTGTGCCCGACGATGCCGACGCGCTCGCCGCGCGCGATGCGGAACCCCACCCCGCGCAACGCCCAGAACTCGCGAGGCTGCGGTCGCCGCAGGAACCGGAGCCGGTTCAGGCCGAGCGCTCCGAGCACGCGGTCGAGCGGGCGGTCCCACAGCAGGTACTTCTTGCCGAGGCCCTGAACGACGATCGCATCGCTCCGCGTCTCAGACATTGTCGGTCATCACGCGTTTGAGTCGGCCGAAGAACCAATGGCCCCCGGCGAAGGCGACGACCGCGAACACGGCGAGGAACAGGAGGTTGGTCGTCTGCGGCGCCCTGCCGAGAACCAGGCAGTCCTGCGTGCAGAAGATCATGTGCGCGACGGGATTCGGCAGCAGCAGCCACCGCAACGCGGCAGCCGACGGCGAGTCCGACGCGTAGCCGATCGGACTGACCAGCATCAGCACCAGCGTGAGCAGGCCGACCACCTGCTGCAGGTCGCGGACGAAGACGTTCAGCGAGGCCAGCACCCAGATCACACCGACCGTGGCGAGGAGCTGGAGGAACCACACCAGCGGCAGGAACAAGGCGGCCGCGGTGAGCTTCCCCCACGCCGCGAGCGCGACCAGCAGGATCGCGGTGCCGACCACCTGCGAGGCCTGGCTCACGAGCACCGCCTTGACCGGCACCATCTCGATCGGGAACAGCGTGTTCTTGACCAGCGAACTGTTGCCGCTCACCGACGAGGTGCCGATCGCGAGCGCCTCCGCGAAGCCGAGGAAGGGCACGAGACCGCAGAACACCAGCAGGATGACGTCGGCCGACGTGCGACCGTCGGGTCCGGCGATCCCGGCGCGCACGGTCGCGTACGCCCCGAGCAGGAGCAAGGGGTAGAGCACCAGCCATCCGACGCCGAGCACCGAGCCCGCGTAGCGCGTGCGCAGGTCGCCGAGTGCGGTACGCCACAGCAGGTGGCGGTGTCGCCAGACCTGGATCAGGCCGCTCACGAAGTCGACTCCGCGCCGCGGTCGAGCAGGCGTGCGACGATCGCGTCGCCGGCACGACCGTCGCCGTAGATCGGGGACGTGGACGACAACGGCGCATCGGCCCAGGCGAATGCGGAACGGATCGCCACGGCGTCCGCCCCGCACAGTCGATTGGCTCCGCACTCGACCAGCTCGACCCACTCGGTTTCGTCGCGGAGGGTCAGACAGCGCCGCCCCGCGACGTAGGCCTCCTTCTGCAGCCCGCCGGAATCGGTCACCACGAAGCGCGCCGCCGCGAGGTGACCGAGCATCTCGAAGTAGCTCAGCGGCTCGACCAGCCGAAGGCTGCCGCCGGAGGCGGGATCGCCGAGCCGCTCCAGCGCCTGGCGCGTGCGTGGATGCACCGGCAGCACCACGGGGATCGGACACTCGCGCAACGCGCCGACGATCGAGCGCAGACGCGCGGGATCGTCGGTGTTCTCGGCACGGTGCAGGGTGGCGAGTGCGAAGGGGCCGTCGATCGACGGTCGGATCGCGCGTGCGGCGTAGTGGAGTTGGGCGTCGACCATCACGTCGCCGGTGACGGACACCCCGCGCACGATCCCCTCGCGAGCGAGCTGGTCGGCGGCGTTGCGCGACGGACAGAACAACAGCCCGGCGACGTGGTCGACCAGGACCCGGTTGATCTCCTCCGGCATGCGGCGGTTGAAGCTGCGCAGGCCGGCCTCGACGTGGGCGACGGGCACGTTCAGCTTCGCCGCAGCCAGGGCCGCAGCGAGAGTGGAGTTGGTGTCGCCGTAGACGAGCACCAGGTCCGGACGCCGCTCCAGCATCTCGCGCTCGAGGGCCTCGAGCATCCGTCCGGTCATCGCGCCGTGGCCTCCGCCGCCGATGCCGAGGTTCACGGTCGGCGCCGGGATCTCCATCTCGTCGAAGAACACCTGGCTCATGCCGTGGTCCCAGTGCTGGCCGGTGTGGATCGACGTCTCGCGGACGATCGCGTGCCCCGCCCGTGCGTTGGCCGCGGCGAGTGCCCGGCTCACGACCGCCGCCTTCACGAACTGCGGGCGTGCACCGAAGACCGACAGGACGTGGAGCGGGGGCGGAACGGACACCGGCGGCGATTTGAGCGCATGGCTCCGGGTCGATCCAGTTCGCGTCGAACGGCGACGATGGCCTGGTTCCGTGCTTGTGGCCGGGACCCGCCCGCCGTGGTCCACTGCTCGTCTGGACCCTGCAACGCACAACGCCACGACTGCGCCCGCGCCGCGGATCGCCGTGATCGTCCTGAACTGGAACGGCCTGCAGGACACGCGCGCCTGCCTGCTCTCGCTGCGACGGCAGACGCACCCGGCCTTCGAGATCTTCGTGGTCGACAACGGATCGGCGAACGGCGAGGCCGATGTGCTCGCCGCCGAGTTCGGTGACGAGGTTCGGCTGATCCGCAATGCCGACAACCTCGGCTTCACGGGCGGCAACGCGGTGGCGCTCCACGTCGTGCTCCAGGAACGCCGCGCGACGCACGTCGCCCTCCTGAACAACGATGCGACCGCCGAACCGGCGTGGATCGACGCGCTCTCGTCGTCTGCCGCGCAGCACCCGGACTGTGCGATGTTCCAGAGCCACATGGTCTTCGCGAGCGATCCGCTGCGTACCGAGAACACCGGCGTGGAGATCACCAGCAGCGGCGACGCCCTGCCCCGCGATCGGAATCGTGCACGTGCGCGGTCGGGCGGCGATGCACCCCTGCTCGGCGTCTGCGGCGGAGCCGCGATGTTCCGCTGCGACGATGTGCGTGAGTTCGGCTTCTTCCGCGACGAGTTCTTCGCCAACTTCGAGGACGTCGACCTCTCGCTGCGGCTGTGCGCGACGGGCCGCTTCGGTCGCTTCGTGCCGACGGCGGTCGTGCACCACAAGCTGAACGCGTCGATCCGCAAGGTGCGCGACATCACCTTCACCACGCGTTCGGTGCGCAACCAGACCCTCGCCTACCTGTTCAACATGCCGGCGACGGTGATCGCGCTGAACCTGCCATGGCTGATCCTGACCTGGATCACGCTTCCTTGGCTGGCGGTGCTGTGCGGGCGCATGAGGCTCGCACGCGCGCTCGTGAGAGGCCGCATCGCCGCACTGCGACGCATGCCCGAGATCCTGCGCGAGCGACGGCGGCTCGCACCGCTGCGGCGGGGCAATCCGCTGCGCATCTGGTGGCTGCAGCGTTCGGTGTGGATCGCCGTGCCGGTCGCGATCGCCCGCGCGTTCGCGGCGCGAGGGCGCTCACGTCCGATCGCGTAGCGCGAGCAGCGCCCGGAACCCCAGGCGCAGCGTGAGGCGGCCGGCGAGGCCGGCGCGCGCCGCGACGCCGACGAGCTTCACCAGGGCATCTCCCGAGTCGAGTTCCTCGCGTGCGAAGCGGAGCTTGGCATTCGCGCCGTCGCGATCGCCGGACTCCAGGTCGTGGAGCACGTCGTGGAGCAGATGGTTGCGCGCGGCACGGCTGCGTGGCGCATCCGTCGGCAGCAACCCCGCGGCGACGCCGAGCTCGCGTGCCTCGTCGGCCACGTCGCGCTCCTCGCGATAGCGGGTGAGGTCGCGCTCGAGGGTCCGCGTCGCACTCGCCGCATGGCGTCGATAGCGCACGAGTGCACGCGGCACGCCGACCATGGTCGCTCCGCTGCGCAGCAGCGCGAAGGACGCGCACCAGTCGAGCGCGAAGCGGAACCGCGGGTCGAAGCCGCCGATTCCGCGGAACGCGGCGGTACGCCAGACCACGGTCGGGCTGCTCACGAAGTTGCCGCGCAGGAGACGCGCGTAGATCTGCGCGCGATCGGCTCCATCGAGTCCGCGCCAGAAGCGCAACTTCACGCGCTCCTGCGGGGCGTCGATGGGCCGCCCGTCCTCGTCGATCGCACGGGCGATGCAGTGCGCGGCGCCGGCGTCGGGACGTCGTTCGAGTTCGTCGACGAGCGCCCGCGCCCAGTGCGGGTCGTAGACGTCGTCCATGTGCGCCAGCGCGAAGTACGGCGTCGCGACGAGCTCCGCGCAGCGGTTCCAATTGCCGGCGATGCCGAGGCGCCGCTCGTTGACGTGCACGACGAGGCGTTCGCCGCCGATCCGTCGGGCGAGGTCCGCGGAGCCGTCGGTCGAGCCGTCGTCGACCAGCACCAGACGGGCCCCGATCTCGGTCTGCGCGAGGAGCGAACGCAGCATCGGTTCGAGGTGACGGCCGGCGTTCCAGCACGGCACGACCAGCGTGATGCGTCCGTCTGCTGCCTCGGATCCGGTGCCGTCCATCGGGTCGTGCGATCTTCGAGGCGCCCGCCGCGCATGTCGAGCGCGCTGATCGCGCGCCTTCCGATCGCCACCGCCCGTCGCCATACTCGCGCCCGCGCCGCACGTGCACTCCATCCGAACGCCCAAGCTGCTCCTCGGCCTGCTCGCCGCCCACCTCGCATGGGTGATCGCGCGCGTACCGCACTCGGTCGCGATCAAGCGCATGCGCGAGGTCGACGAGTTCGTCAGCCGCGGCGACGCACGACACTTCCTCGACAACGAGCATCTGCATGGAGCGGCCGCGATCGAGTGGATCCGCGACCGTGCCGGCCCGCAGGAGGTCGTGCTGTGGGACGGCGACCACCGCGGTGCCTTCGAGTTCGCTCCGCTCCTGCTGTTCCCCCGCGTCCTGATCCGTGCGGACCACCTCGGCCCGGAGGAGGACGAGTTCGAAGGACGGCGCATCGCGCTCGGCACGATCGACGGTCGGCACGGCCAGATCGTGCTGGTCGGCAAGGGTGACGACCTGGAGCTGGCGATCCGATGAGCCGCGTGTTGCCGCGCGGCGCCGTGTTCGCGCTGGCCCTCTTCGGTGCCGCCTCGCACGTCTTCCTCGGCGCGGATGCGGAGGTGCCGGACTGGCTGCTGCCGGCCGCGGTCGCCGCCGGTCTCGCGATCGCGATGCTCGCGCGACGGAGCGCGGCAGCGCCCATCGACGAGCCGGTCGATCGCCGGGTGCTGCTTGCCGCATGCGCGATCCTCGCGGTGACCTTCGGCTTCCTCGTCTACGGCTCCTGCGCGACGCCGTCCCGCGACTGGGACGGCGCGACCTCCTGGGACCTGCGCGCGCGGGCACTCACGGAGACGCCGACTCTCGCCCAGCCCTTCTTCCGCGACGGCGGAGTGTTCGCGCACTCGCGGGACTACCCGCTGCTGCAGCCGCTGGTGCTCGCCGCTCTGGCGCGCCTCGGTCCAGGTCCGCAGCTCGCGCGCATCGTGTTCCCGCTGCTGTGGCTGCTGTTCCTGACGGTCGTGCTCGACGCCTGGCGGACGCTCGGCCTCACCCGACGCCAGCGCATCGTCTTCGGCGTCGCCTGTGCGCTGACCCCGATGCTGGTCGATCCGGCGATGGGTAGCATCGACTCGGGTTTCGGCGATGCCGCGCTGATGTGCACCTTCACCATCCTCGCCGCCGGACTCGCCACCGACGACCTCGCCTTCGTCACCTGCGGCGCACTGCTCCTGCCGATGGTCAAGCCGGAAGGACTCCTGCTCGCACCGCTGACGATCGCCGTCGCATGGATGTGGGGACGGCGCCGCGCGCTGATCGCCGCACTGATCGGCTTCGACCTCGGCGTCCTGCTCTGGCTCCCGCTGTATTCCCGCCTGGTCGCCGGGGAAGCCGCCTATGCGGTCGTCCTTTGGCTGTGCGCCGCGATCTCGGTGCCGGTGGGATGGAGCGCGCTCCTTCTCGAACGGAGCAGCCCGCGCCGTCGCGCAGGGGCCGCGGTGGTCCTCGTCGCACTGGGCACACTGGCCGCCTGGGCGCTCACCGGATTCCATCCGATGGGCGTCCGCAAGGACGGGGTCCTCGACGTCTACCTCGCCGGCCTGCGCGATCTCCCATCGCGGCTGCCCAAGCTGCCGGGCACGATCGCCGCGATCGTCGGCCACGCCTTCACGCCGCGTCGCTTCGGGATGCTCGCACCGCTCCTGCTCGTGCTCGCGTTCACGAAGCGTCACAGCATTCCCGCGGCTCGCCTGCTCGCGACACTCCTCGCGCTCTGCCTCGCGAGCCTCGTGCTGCCCTTCGTCACCTCACCCGAACAGGACCTGCAACACCACGTCAACTCGAGCCTCGACCGCCTGCTGATGCAGCAGGTCGGTCTCGCCTGGCTGCTCGCCGGGCTGTGGTGGAACGCGGCCGTCGCTCAGCCGGTCGCGCCGGTCGTGGGCGACACCAGGTAGCCGCCGACCAGACCGCCGCGGCCGAGCACGCGCATCACCAACTGGTCCCACACGTCGAAGGGCCGCGGTTCGGTCGCGAAGCGCTCGAAGACGGCGCGCTCCACGACGAGGCAGCCATCGACTGCCGGCTGGTCCCACTCCGCCGCGATCGGTGACAGCAGCCCGAGCACACGGCCGGAGCGGTCGACATCGGCACGCGGTGCTCCAGGCGTGGCCCGCTCGGGCGGAACCAGGGCGATGGTGATCACCGCGGGGCTCTGGTGGTGCTCGGTGATCAGACCGCGGAGGTCGAAGCCGAGCGGAGCCTGCGCGTCGACGATCACCACCGCACCGTCGCTGAGGGCGCCGAGCGAACCGCACAGGGCACCGGCGAGATCACGGTCTGCGACCGGGGGAGCGCAGCTCGCCACCCGTGCCAGGCTCGAGGTGGCCCCGCCTGCCTCGGCAGCGATGGAAGCCACCCCCGCGAGCGCCTCGCAGTCGGCCGGGTCGGCGGCCACCACGGCGGCCTCCACCCCGTGCGAGCGGACCCAGGCCAGCACGCGGCGCAGGCGCGGCAGAGCCTCGGGGCCGGGGGGGTGATGGACGAAGGCGATCATCGGGGCGGGCGGGATGTTGGCGTGGGAGGTCGATCTTGTCGATCTCTTGATCGGCCGGCCAGCCCGGCGCGCAAGAGCGCGCCTGCTATCGTCCGCCCCGCTCCCCACCTCCATGTCCGACGCGCCCAAGCTGTTCCAGAACCGCGAGCTCTCCTGGCTCGAATTCAACCGGCGGGTGCTCGACGAGGCGGCGGACCCCCGCAACCCGGTGCTCGAACGGGTCAAGTTCCTCAGCATCGCGAGCACCAACCTCGACGAGTTCTTCGAGATCCGCGTGGCCGGCACCATGGAGCTGGTCGATGCCGGCCTCGACCGCGGCGAGAACCCCGACTGCATGCACCCGCGGTCGGAGCTCGAATCGGTGCGCAAGGCCGCGCGCGCCTTCACGCGCGACATGCATCGCTGCTGGAAGGAGAAGCTCGTCCCCGCCCTGGCCGAGTCCGGCATCCGCTTCCCCGAGATCTGGAGCCTCGACCCCGAGCGACGGGCCTGGCTGCGACGGCAGTTCGAGGACGAGATCTTCCCGGTGCTGACGCCGCTCGCGGTCGACCCGGCGCACCCCTTCCCCTCCCTCCTCAACAAGTCTCTCAACCTGGCGGTCCTGCTGCTCGATCCGCGCGCCGAGCGACCGGTGCATCGCATCGCGGTGGTGCAGGTGCCGCGCGTGCTGCCGCGATTGCTTCGCCTGCCCGAGTTCGGCGACGGCAACAGCGGCCACGACTACGTGTTCACCGTCGACATCGTCGCCGAGCACCTCGACTCCCTGTTCCCCGGCCTCAATGTGCTGCACGCCTGCTCCTTCCGGGTCACGCGTGACAGCAACCTCGAGATCGTCGAGGAGGCGAGCACCGACCTGATGGAGGTGCTGGAGCAGGAGCTCAGCAAGCGTCGCCGCGGCGAACCGGTGCGACTCGAGATCAGCGCCGGCGCGGATCCGGAGATCGTCACGCGCTTCCTCGAGGCCTTCGAGTTGGAGAGCGACGACGTCTACGAGTGCGACGGCCCGGTCAACCTCGGCCGCCTGATGGAGCTCTACAAGACCGAGGATCGCCGCGACCTGAAGGATCCGCCGTTCGTGCCCTGCGTGGTCGCGAAGTGGGAGACCGCCGACGAGATGTTCGGCGCGCTGCGCGGTGCGGACGTGCTGCTGCACCATCCCTACGAGTCGTTCGGCAGCGTCGAACTGTTCGTGCACCACGCCGCCAACGATCCGAGCGTGCTCGCGATCAAGCACACGATCTACCGCGCCGGCGAGACCTCCTCGATCGTGCGCAGCCTGATCGGGGCGGCCGAGAAGCGCAAGCAGGTCACCGTGGTCGTGGAGCTCAAGGCGCGCTTCGACGAGGAAGCGAACATCCGCTGGGCGAAGCGCATGGAGCGAGCCGGCGTGCACGTCGTGTACGGCATCGTGGGCCTCAAGACGCACGCCAAGGCGACGCTGGTCGTGCGCAAGGACGACGGCGGCATCCGTCACTACTGCCACCTCGGTTCGGGCAACTACAACCCCACCACCGCGAAGCTCTACACCGACGTCGGGCTGCTCACCGCCGACGAGACGGTCGGCAAGGAAGTGGCCGCGATGTTCAACATGATCACCGGCTACGCCAAGGCGTCGCCGATGGATCGGCTCGCGGTGGCACCCTACAACCTCCGCCCGACACTGACCGAACTGATCCGTCGCGAGACGCAGAACGCGCTCGCAGGGAAGCCCGCGGGCATCCGCGCCAAGATGAACGCGCTGGTCGACGACGGCATCATCCGCGCGCTGTACGAGGCGTCGCGCGCCGGCGTGCAGGTCTGCCTCAACGTGCGCGGCATCTGCTGCCTGCGCCCAGGGGTCGAGGGCCTCTCCGAGAACGTGCGTGTCACCTCGATCGTCAGCCGCTTCCTCGAGCACTCGCGCATCTACTGGTTCCTGAACCACGGCGGCGACCCGGCGCTGTACCTCGCGTCCGCCGACTGGATGCCGCGCAATCTCGATCGTCGCGTCGAACAGGCCGTCCGACTCACTCCAGGTCCCGCGTTCGAGAAGCTGCGCGAGATCCTCGAAGCGAGCCTGCGCGACAACCAGAAGGCACGCCTGGTGCTGCCCGACGGCACCTATCGCATGGTCGAACCCGCGCCCGGCGAGGAGCCTTTCGACAGCCAGGAGTGGTTCCGTCAACAGGCCGTGCGGCGACGCGGGGACACCGTGGCATCGGAACTCGCACCCGAGACGACGAGCATCGCGAGCGAACGCGACGCAACCTCCGACGGCGGCAAGTTCACCCCGCGCCGCAAACCGACGCCGAGCAAGCCGCGCCGCGGCAAGTCGTCGAAGAAGTGAGCGCAGGGAGTCGTCGCGTCACGCCCGGGAGCCGGGTGGGTCGAATCAGGTCTTCGCGAGGGCGAGCCCGCACTCGTAGACGATCTGGACGTAGGCCGCACACTGGTCACGCGCGATCGACTTCGACTTCTCGGGAAGCTCGCTCCATTCGACCAGGGCCGGATGCAGACGCCGCACTTCGTCCTTGCGGTCGATCCGGGCGTGCCGCCAACCACGTCGGACGTGGAACTCGCGCCAGCCGCGGTGCTCTTCGATCGCGGCCACATCGTCGGCACGTACCGATTGCAGAGCGGACTCGCGCGTCAAGGCACCGGTGTGCGTGGTCTCTACGAGTTCCAGGCCGGTCGCGGCGAGCACGCGCCAGGCACGTCGCGCGGCCGCGCGGTTGGACTCCTGGAGGAACAGGGACAACGCCGCGAAATCGGCGCCGACATCGATGCTGCGTTCCGTCGACGGCCGCTCCATGTACGAGGCATGGATGCGGGCGGCGAAGTCGTCGATGCGCTGGTCGATCCATCTGCGCAAGTGTCGACCGACGACACGCTCTTGTTCCTCCCGACGAACGAACCACGGCATCCAATCCGCCGCGTCCTTGCCGTCGATCTCGCCCTCCACATCACGCTGCAGGTCCTCCCGATCGGGCAGGGCCTCCGCGCTGCCTGCCGACCAATGTCGCTTCACTGCCGTGAGCAACCTCTCGAACGAGCGGCTGCCGTGGACGTAGCGCGGCACCATGAGCAGCGCATCGAGCACGCCCGAGGACAGTTCGCACTCGTTGTTCTCACCGAGACGCAGGATCGAGCGGATGAACAGGGCCCGACGGATCGGGAAGCTGACGTCGAGATCCGCGACCTGCGCACCCTGACCATCCTCCCGCGCAGCGGAATCCGTAGGGTTCGGCCCGAGGATGTCGAGGTGGCCGTGGAGCCGACTGCTGAAGTCCGGGCCCTTCCTCATGCGCCAGACGTCGCGCTTGCGAGCGGACTCGGCGTCGTCGGACTGGAAGCGCCCGAAGTCCGCGAATCGATGGCATGTGCCTCCGGCGAACACGAAGACGCACTTGCCGATCGGATGGACGACCTGACCCTCCTGGAACACACCGTCCTGCATGGGTGCGAGCAGAAGGCGGAGCCAGCGGTAGTCCTCGGAGTCGAACTCGTCCCAGAAGACGACCGGCGTGTGCCCGCGTAGCACCGCGTCGCGCACCCGATGGAAGGTCCCCGTGAGTTCCTTCTCGTCGGTCACCTGCGACAGGTTGGCCGTGATCATCGTGACGTCGGTCCCGAGCACGCCCTTCGCGAGTTCTCCCACGATGAACGACTTTCCGGACCCAGGCGCGCCGAACACGGCTAGGCACAAAGGCCGCCTCTGCGTCCCACCCCGCTCGTACTCCAACACGCGCCGCCGGATCCTGCGGATCGACTCGATCTCGGACGGATCGACCGTCACGAAATCACCGACGCGAAGCACGGGCGCGCGTCTCACCACGCTGAGCCCCTCCTGCGCGATCCGCAGCGCGATCTCGAACACCGGCCAAGGGCCACCGGATCCGTAGGTGAGGATCGACCACGAGCCCTCGTCACCCAGCGCCCGATGCGCGTCGATGTCGATCTGCTCGAGGCTCCGAGGCCGGGAGGCTTCCTTGCCGAGGGCATGCTCGACGATCCTGTCGATTGGGAAACCGGGTGCCGGCTGTGTCTCGTCGACCGGGCCGTGACCGAAGTCGTGCAGTTCGAGCCTCGCCGCGAGACCCCGGCGCACGCCGTTCACCACCGCACCGAACTCGTCTTCGCCGCTCGCCTCCTCGCACAGGGCGCAGACCACGCCCGCCGCGAGACAGGACCGACGTCCGCGGTGGATGCCCGCGGGCAACCCGTCCGCCGTGTCGGCATCTGCAGCACGAGGGTCGAACACGAGCACCATCCGCGGCGACGCACGATCCACGAAGTCGCAGCACAGCGCGCCGGTGTCCGCGTAGGTGACGATCACGAAGCGGGCATGGGCGAGCAGCCCCTTCCGCAGACCGAGGAGTGTGCGGGCCACATCGGAGGTCGTGCGCTCGAAGGTCAGTCCCTCGCTGATCTCGTGGCCCTCGTCACGGAGCTGCCCGGCCGAGAGGATCACGATGGTGCGCGCCGAGAGCGCTTCGTCCGCAGAGATCCGATCACCGACTCCGCCTCCGTTCACGCGACCGGAGAGCTTCACGACGCACCAGGGCGGATGCGCCGCAGTGCCGACGAACACTGCGGGCGTGGGCGCGAATCGGTCGTGCAAGCCGGGCCCGGCCCCGTCGACGACCACGATGTCGTGTCCGCCCTTCGAATCGACATCACCCTGCGGGATCGCTTCGACACGGCACGTCGTCGCCCCCTCTGCATTCGGACCCGATGCCATCGGGTCCGAGATGCCGAGCTGACGCGTGCATCGCCACACGCGATCCTTCGGGCTGTCGGCCCGAGGATCCGGGTGAGGCTCCCAGAGCATCCAGCGATGACGGTGACGATCGACGTCGAGCTCGAATCCGCGGTCGACTCTCCCCGCCGATCCAGTGCGCTCGATCAACTGTGCGAGCATTGCCGCCCCGGCGGGTTCCACATGCTCGCGAACACGGCCCGCTGAGGTCTGTCCCCCTTCGGATCCGACGTGGAGGTGATGGTCGACGATGACGTCACCAATCACGAGAACGGTCCTCGCCGACGCCGGCGTTGCCCCGCAACTCATGGACGAATCCTCCATCCGGCGGGCCGTGTTGTCATCAGGCCGATCGCGGGACACCGGCACCAGACAGCGGAAGCGACCTCGGATAGCCTCCCTGCGCCGCCCTCCCCCAACCGCTCGATCATGGATTCCAAGGACCTCCGCGGCGCATTCGCTCTCGGCCTTCTCTCGATCCTCGCAGCCTGCACGACGGAGGGCGCCTTCGAGCCCCTCGAGGAGGTCGGCACCGACGACCCGGATGGTGCGACGGCGTGGCGCCTGCTGCGCTATCAGGACGAGCACGGCAACATCCCGCCGCAGGCGTGGCGGATCGCACTGCAACAGCGCGAGGCGACGGTCGCCGCGACCGCCGTGCGCCCGGAGGCAGGTGGCATCGGCAGTGCCGCGTGGATCGAGCGTGGCCCGACCAATGTCGCCGGCCGCTCGCGTTCGCTGGTGATCGATCCGCGTGATCCGCAGCGCATGTTCTGCGGTTCGGTCGCCGGCGGGCTGTGGCGCACGACCAATGGCGGCACGTCCTGGACACACGTCGACGACTGGTGGACCAATCTCGCCGTGTCGTGCATCACGCTCGATCCCGCGAACCCCGACGTGATCTACGTCGGCACCGGCGAGGGCTTCTACTCACTCGCCCACCTCACGCGGAGCTTCAGCCACTTCGTGCGCGGCGCAGGCGTGCTGAAGTCGACCGATGGCGGCAACCACTGGACGCTGCTCCCCGGCACCACCGGCTGGCAGGCGGTCACGCGCATCGCGGTGTCGCCGAGCAACAGCAGCATCCTGCTCGCATCGCGGCGCCAGGGCGGCATCGCGCGCAGCGCCGATGGCGGACAGACCTGGGTCGACGTCGCGGCCGGCGAGCAGTCCTTCCAGGTCGCTTTCGATCCGAACGACGGGACGCATGCCGTCGCGCACTTCTCGTCGAGCGGTCCGCTGGTGCACGGAGTGCTCACCTCGATCGACACCGGGCTGACCTGGCAACCGGCGCTCAGCGGACTCGCGAGCCTGTCCGGTGAAGGAGCCCGTATCGAGTTGTGCTACGCGCGCTCCAGTCCCGGCGTGGTCTACGCCTCGGTCGCGACCGGTGGCGGCACGATCTGGCGCTCGGCCGACGGCGGACGCAATTGGGTGCAACGCACCGTGAGCGGCAGCACCGGCGTCAGCTACTACGCGAACGCGTTCTGGGTGGACCCCACCAACGAGAACCGCATGGTGATCGGCGGCGTCGCGACCTGGCGCAGCACCGACGGCGGCCAGAGCGTCACGCAGATCAGCAACGGCTACATCCTCACCGTCGAACCGCACCCCGACGTGCACTACGCGGTCGCGGACCCGAACTACGACGGTGTCAACAACCGCCGCGTCTACCTGACCACCGACGGCGGCGTGCACGTCGCCGACGACATCCTCGCCGCGGCCAATGGCACCGGCTGGCGTCATCTCGACGCGACGATGGTCTCGACGATGTTCTACGGTGCCTCGGGCAACGGCCCGACCGACACGATCGTCGGCGGCACGCAGGACAACGGAACGCTGCGCGTGGTCGGTGGCAGCACGAGCGCCAATCTCGACTTCGGCGGCGACGGCGGTCAGGCGCAGATCGACCCGACCAACGCGAACTACGTGTTCGGCGAGTACCAGTACCTCGGCGTGCACCGCAGCACCAACGGCGGCAGCACCGCAGGCACGATCACCACCGGGCTCAGCGAGGCGAACTCGAGCGGTGCGAACTTCATCGCACCCTTGCGCCTCGACCCGAACAACTCGCGGCGTCTCTACGCCGGTGGCCTGAGCCTCTGGCGCACCACCGACGACCGTGCCAGCAACGTCGGCTGGACCACGGTGAAGGCGACCAACGGCAGCCTGATCAGCGCGATCGCCATCGCACCCGGCGTGGCCGACCGCGTGCTGGTGGGACACAACGACGGCCGCCTCTATCGCACGGCCAACGCCACCGCGGCCTCCCCGACCTGGATCGCGGTCGACGACAACGCCGCGAACAATCCGCTGCCGAATCGCGTGATCACGCGTCTGGTCTTCGACCCGAGCGATCCGCTGCGGGTGTATGCGACCTTCGCCGGCTTCGCGAACGACAACCTGTGGCGTTCGATCGACGGCGGCTCGACCTGGACCCGCATCACCGGGACCGCGCCCTTCGCCCTCCCCACGGCGCCGGTCTATTGCGTCTGCGTCCATCCCGACGACGGCAACGTCCTCTACGCGGCGACCGAGGTCGGGCTGTTCGCGAGCGACGACGGCGGCGCGCACTGGACCACCGACAACGACGGCCCCGCGAACGTCGTGTGCGAGGAGGTGACCTTCATGCACAACTCGCGACGTCTGCTGCTCGCCACGCTCGGGCGCGGCCTGTGGACGGCCGACGTCGCGCGACCGGCCGCGATCTCGTTCGGCACGGGTTGCGCGAGCGCTGCGGTGCCCGCGTTGTCGATCGACCCGCTCGCGCCCGCGCGCATCGGCAAGTCGATGCAGATCCGGGCCACCGGCGTCGTCGGCAACCAGATCCCGGCCTTCATGCTGCTCGGCCTGTCGGACACCACCTGGGCCGGCACGTCGCTGCCCCTGCCGCTCGCCTCGCTGGGCATGAACGGCTGCACCCTGTTCGTCAGCGTCGAGGGCAGCTTCGCCGCACCGGTCGGACCGGGCGGTGTCGTCGACTGGTCGCTCGGCATCCCCGCCGATCCCGGCCTGGTCGGCGCACGCCTGTTCCTGCAGGCGATCGCGCAGGACGGCGCCGCGAACCTGCTCGGCCTCGGCATGACGCAGGCCCTGCGCGTCACGATCGGCTGGTGAGCGAGACCGGATCCGTCGTGTCGCTGCGACGGAACCGAGCGGGTTCGCGAGCGGACCGTCGCTAGGATGCGCCGCCATGCTGTCGACTCGCATCTCCTGTGTCGTGCTGGCCGGCCTGATCTCATCGACCCAAGTCCGCGCGCAGGAACGAGCCGCCGCGGAGCCGGCAGCCGCGACGAAGATGGCCGCAGCCCGCGACGACTACGCCGCCGAGCAACTCGGATGGCGACTCGCCGTGCAGGCCTGGACCTTCCGCGACCGCACGGCCTTCGAGGCGATCGACACCGCGCATCGACTGGGCCTGAGGTACATCGAGCTGTATCCGGGTCAGAAGCTGAGCCCGGAGCACGGCGAGGCCAAGGTCGGGGTCGGCATGACACCCGAACTCCTCGTAGCGCTCGCGGAGAAGCTGCAGTCGAGTCAGGTCCACGTCGTCAACTTCGGAGTGGTCGGTCTGAACAAGGACGAGCACGCCGCGCGCGCCCTGTTCGGCTTCGCGAAGTCACTGGCGATCGAGACGATCACCTGCGAGCCGGACGACGACGCCTGGGACCTGGGTGAGAAGCTCGCCGACGAGTACGGCATCAATCTCGCCTGCCACGACCATCCGAAGCCGTCGCACTACTGGAACCCCGACACCGTGCTCGCCGCCGTGCAGCACCGCAGTCCGCGTCTCGGCGCCTGCGCCGACACCGGACACTGGCCGCGTTCCGGACTCGAGCCGATCGCCTGCCTCCAGAAGCTGCGCGGCCGGATCAAGACGCTCCACTTCAAGGACATCGCCCCGCTCGACAAGACCGGCATCGACCGTCCTTGGGGCACCGGTGCCGAGAACGCGCGCGGCATGCTGGAGGAACTGCACGCGCAGGGTTTCCGCGGCGCGATTTCGATCGAGTACGAGACCGGCGCGGGCAAGGAACTCGAGGACAACGTGGCGCGCTGCATCGCGTTCTTCGACGGCGTCGCGCGCGAGTTGCGCGCGGCGGATCTGAAGAAGGGGTCGTAGCGGTGGCACTGGCCGGCCCGGGCCGCGATCACCGCCCCCCCGGAGACCGGACGATCCGCAGCGCATTCCAGACGGCGGGCCCGCTCACCTCACACCTCACCGTGGTCACTCCGCGGGGAATGGCGTAGTCGATCGCGAGGCGCGTATGAGCTGCACTCAGTCGCCCGGACCAGGGCTGCGCGCTCTCGCCGTCCTCGCATCGGATCGTCACCTCGAATTCCTCACTGGAGTGCTTCCAGTACTCTTCGGTCCCGGGCAGATGGATCGCGCCACGAAGCTGTGCTCCGGCCCTCCTGGTGGATGCTCCGACCGGGATGTCGAATCCACCGTTGGTGATCGGGTCGATCGGGATGAATCCACCCTCGACGGTGGAAGAGTCGAATTCCTGGAAGGCTGGAGCTCCGATCACCACGCCTACCGACTCCACGGATTTCGGAGCGAAGATCACGACCCATGTGGCATCGGTCGAAGCACCCACGAAGGTCCGGTACCCATCGCTCTGGACGCCGTCCCAGCACAGCCCTGGAGTGAATCGCTCTGTACCCTCGATGGGAAACAGTGCCATCTCTTCGCCGCCCACGCTGTTGTCGTCGAGTTTCATCGAGAATGGTGCGATGACTCGATCCGGAAACACGGAGAACCGGAGGGGATGGCGACTCAACTCATGCGCTAGCAAGTCGAGATCGCGGTCAGTTTGGTGATCGACGGATCCCGTGTATGCGAGGAGATGCGGGAGGCCATGTTGGATTGTCAGTCGAAGCACCCTCGCGGATCCCAGCACGACGTCACGGAGCGCGACCTGCTTGCCGCCCCGACCGAGCAACTCACTTGCCGAAGGAAGGACCGGCGCCACCAGCCGAAGCGCGTTCCAGACCGCAGGGCCCTCGAGCACGATTCGGCTGACACCGGGGGGAACCTTCACATCGATGCCCGCTCTTTTCGACTTGCGTGACAAGCGGCAGCTCCACAACGCGGGCTTCGGATGCGCCGCGTCGAAGACGGCCACCTCGTACTCCTCTCCGTCCACAGGCAGATCCTCGTCCCGCAGATGCACACCACCGCGAAGCTCGCAGCCGCGTGATGACTCGACACCCGCGAGGTCGATGACCACCTCCGAGTCGAAGATCGGATCGATGGGATACTGCTTGCCATCGATGGTCGGCCACTCGTCATCCAGCCAGTAGCGTCCCCGGGGGTTGTCACGCCCCCCCTTGGTGGGCATGGCACTCACCATCGAGACCCCCGGCCCCGGAATGCACCACACCCAGGTCCACCGCTCGAATCTGGCGCCGAGCACACGCACTCCATCCCGGGGAAGCCCATCCCACACGATGGGTAGGTCCGAGTCCTCTCCCTCCGTGATCTCGATCAGGTCCAAGGACTCGCCGTCGAAGACGTTGTCCGTCATCTTCGAGTACGGCTGCCTCAGCGTGCGCCCTTGGATCACGAAGGACTCCGCTTCCTGACCCAGGTCGTCCATCTGGAACCGGAGACGTCCTGGGCCCGAGGGAAGCAGCGTGCGCCACAGCGAAGTCACGCCGAGCCGGCCGTCCTCACGCTTGTGGAACGCGGCTCCGGTCACCGGCCGGCCGACGATCGCGCTCCACGCGGCCGCATCCGGATCGGGTGTGGGCGTCACCGGCACCGGATCGGGTCCCGGCACGTTGGGCGCAGTCTCCACCGGATCGCGCTTCGTGGTCTCCGTCGGCCCGGACGACGCCGCTCCCACGGACTCGGTGTTGGGCTTCTCCGTCGGCCCGGAAGGCGATACCGGATTGAGGTCCGGCGTCGGCGCGACCGAACTCCCGGTCTTGGGAGTCGGCTCCTCCCCCGGCCTCGCATGTCCCGCGACTGGTTGCTCGGTCGCTGGGGGCGAATTCACCGACGCGGAGTCCGCGGCCTTCGGAGGCGCCGAAGGCTCCGTTCGCGGCACTTCGCGTGATGGCGGCGGCTCCCCGGATGCCTGCTGCGATCGGGTTCGGGGGTCTGCCACGACTTCGGAACCGTCGGGAGGACGCCGCAAGATGACGAAGGCGACCGCGGCGGCGACGGCGATGATCCCCGCGATCGCGAGCAGCATCTTCCGGGATCCGGCGCGTGTCGGCGGAGCGACGTGCTCGGCCGGATCAGGGCGAGGCGCAGTCCCGGCCTCGAGAACGGAGCGGATCGAGACCAGCAACCGCTCGAGATGCGCATCCAAGGGAGGCGACATCGCGTCCAACCAGTGGGGAACACTGAGCAGGTAGCGAAGCGACGGGGACGGCGCCACGTCCTGGATCCTGAAGGGGATGATCGGCTTGCCTGCATCGACCGCGATCGTCACCTCGCGGAGAGTCTGCTTCGAATCGTTGCAACTCGTCGAGAGCACCAGCACGAAGACGCGGCACGCATCGATCGCCGCTGCGATGGCGGCCGGCCATTCAGCACCGGGTGGAACGTCGCGTGGCGCGATCCAACAACGAATGCCGCCCGCTTCGACATGGTGACTGACCGCATCGGCGATCACCTTGTCTTCCGACGCATAGCTGATGAAGACGTAGCCTGACATGAGTCCTCGGATCCAGGGGCCTCGGGGGCCATCGCGGAACGCGAGGAATCAGACGCACCTGGACCGCGGGGGGCAATGAAGCCCGTAACCACGGGTCGGCGTCAGGCGATGACGCTTCGGTCTCGGAATCGACGCCTCACTGCCCGATCACGAACTCGAGCCCGTTGCTCACCGCGACCCCGTATCCGTAGGCCGCGCCCGCATCGAGGACGACGACCTGGAAGTAGAGCTTCAGGCCGGTGTGGCCGGGTGGCAGCGTGAGCGGCAGATCGAAGCGGCCGGCACCGGCGGTTCCGACGGTTCCGCCGAGCGTGAGGCCCTGCGTGAGGAGGATCGGCGAGGCGTACAGCGTGAGTCCCGGCACGCCGAAGTCCGGCAGGTTGGCCTGTGCGGCTCCGACGACGAGCGCCGCCGGTGCGCCACCGACCGCTTGGCGCAGGTGCAGGACCGGTGTCGAGCCGCTGCGCAGGATGCCCTCGACGCCGAGCAGGGGCTTGTGTCCGCCGCTGCCCGCGGAAGCCAGTCCGTACTGGCGCCGTCGTCCAGCGAGATCGCCGTCGAAGTGACGGTTCATCACGCGCGTCGGGATGCCGTCGAGGTCGCCGTCCTGATCCATGTCCGCGAAGGCGGCGATGTAGGGTCCCCCGAAGGCGACCGGTGCGTCGTAGACGAATCCGGCGCTGTTGCGGCGACGCACCGTGATGCGCTGGCCGTCGGAGAGCACGAGGTCGCTGCGGCCGTCGAAGTCGACGTCGGACGCGAGCAGACGACCCGCGGCGCCGATCGGCAGCGTGGCAGCGGCGCTGAACACACCGCCCTGATTGGCGAAGATCCTGAAGTCGGTCGAGTACGGGCTCACCTTGCAGGCGATGTCGAGGTCGCCGTCACCATCGAGATCGGCGAGCACCGCCGAGGCGTCGCCGACCACCTGGCCGACGATCGGCGAGAGGATCTCCAGGTTGTAGGTCGCCGGACCGGTGCGCCTCAGCAGCGCAGCACCGGCACCGCCGAGCGGCGTCGCCAGCAGGTCCTGGTCACCATCGCCGTCGACGTCGCCCTTGCCGATCGGGAGCCAGCTCGGGAAGGGCGAAGGTCCAGCCGAGGTGAAGAAACCCGCGCCGTTGTTCAGCCAGATGCCCTGCATGTTGACGAAGTCGAGGTCGCCGTCGCCGTCGACGTCGTCGACGATGCCGTCGCCGTCGATGCGCACTCCGGGCGGCGCGGCGGAGCCGAGATCGACGAAGTGCCCTGCACCGTCGTCCTCGAAGCGACGCATCTCCAGGAAGGTCATCGAGACGAACACCACCTGGAACATCGGCGCGATCGCGTCGTGCAGCCCGTCGCCATCGAGATCGGTGACGAACACGTCGGTGCCGAAGCGCAGGTTCGGGCTCGACGGTGTCGGCCACGCGTTGCGCACCGAGATCAACACGCCGCGTCCGTCGTTGGTGAAGACCTCGCCCTCGTAGGAGGGGACGTCGAGGTCGCCATCGCCCTCCCAGTCCTCGAGATAGCCGCGGAACACGCCCGAGACGGCCGGCGCGAGCCAGCTCCCGTCACCGCAGAACACCGAGCGGCTGTCGACGAAGTCGGGATGGCCGTCGCCGTTCAACTCGAAGACACCGACCCCGCCGAGGTACTCCGAGGCACCGAAGACGGAGAAGGCGAAGCGCCGGACGAAGGTGCCCGAGTTCGCGCCGAAGTTCTCGTAGACGTCGCAGCTGTGATAGGTCGTCGTCGAACTGCCGGTCTCCGACTCACGCAGCACCAGATCCTGATCGCCGTCACCATCCCAGTCGCACACGAAGGACCGCCCGGCCACGATGCCGCCGAGCGATGTTGGAGCGCCTGCGGTCCACGAGCCGTTGCCGGCGTTGGTGTAGGTGCGGAGCGTGGTCGGGCTGAACGCGAGGTAGGCATGGAGCAGCAGGTCCTGGTCGCCGTCGCCGTCGATGTCGGTGCGGATCAGGTCGGTGCCGTAGTTCGAAGGCTGCGCGAAGGTCGGCCCGTTCGCGGTGGGAACGCCGGCGACCGTGAATCGCAGCACCAGCGAGACGGGTGAGATCGCACCGTCCACGTAGGCGAGGTCGTCGATGCCGTCACCGTTCGCATCGAGGGCATTCAGATCGCTGACGAAACTCGCCGCCGGGAGTGTCAGTGCCGCATTGGGTACCAGTGATCGGTTCGCAGCACCGGGGATCCAGCGCACCATCGAGGTCGAGGAACCCGGTGCGAAGTGGACCACCGCGATGTCGGCGAGGCCGTTGCCGTCGACGTTGCCCGAAGTGAGCGAGGTGACATTGCCGCCGAGTGCGACGTGCACCGGCGCGCCGAAGGTCGCCCCCGTCGAACCGAAGAAGATCGACAGCCCGGCTCCCGGCGCCGCGGTGGTCAGGGTCGAGGCGATGACCTCGCCGTCGCCGTCCCCGTCGACGTCGGCGAACAGGACGTAGTTCGGGCTGTCGGCAGTCACGTAGCTCGGGCCGTTCGTGAACACCGAGTGGCCATCGTTGAGCAGGACGGTGAACGAGGCGCCGTTGAAGCGGATCAGGTCGATGTCGCCGTCGCCGTCGACGTCCCCGGCGAGGCGGAGGATCCCGGGGACGTCGTCGAGCAGCAGCGGGACCTTCAACCAGTCCTGGGCGCGCAACGCAGCACCACCACAGATGGAGACGGTGAGGAGTCCGGTCAGCAGGGTCTTCCGGGATCGACTCATGGTTCCTCGATGCGAGGGGAGCGGGGGTCCAGATTGCCGCGACCGATCCACGAGGGTTCACGACCCGGTGCGCCCCTGATCGCGGGCGGGCGCCGCGCATCGCAATGCGCGTGCCGAGGCCCGTCGAGGGCCTCACGCCGCGGAAGGCGGAAGGCGAGCCGCAGGGGGTCGACGAGATGCGACCCGAGCGTCGGCGGACCGACGCGACGATCGCATCGACCGCAAACGACGAAGGCCTGCGTCGCTTGCGCTTCGCAGGCCTTCGTGTGGCGAGGGCGACGGGACTCGAACCCGCAACCACCGGATCGACAGTCCGGTACTCTAACCAATTGAGCTACGCCCCCTCGCGAGGGGCCGGGAACCTTAGCGAGGTCAGGGGGTGATGCAAGCCGGCGCGGGGAATTCCTCGGGGAGCCCGGCGGACGCGCGCTTGGCAGCGCCGGGTCGGCGTCGGACGCTTGCCGCGATGCCGCGTCCCCTCCGCATCGGCTTCGCCGGCGCACCCGGTTGCGATCGGCCGCACCTGTCGGTCGACGGCATGACGGAGGCGGGTCCGAACCTCTCGCACTGGCCGGGCAACCGCACGCCGAAGCGCTTCAAGGCGGACCTGTCGACCGGCATCTGTCTCCTGTTCGCGCGGGCGAGCGAGGCGGAGCGCGACGGCTTCCTCGGCGATGCCGAAGCGGTGCTCAACGATCACTACGACACCGACGGCTTCCTCTCGATGCTGGCGGTGGCACGCCCAGAGGTCGCGCTGGCACGCGAGGAGCTGTGCCTCGCCGCGGCCGCGACCGGCGACTACGGAGCGTGGCAGGGACGCCGCGCCTTCGCCGTCGATCGCATCGTCGCGCACCTCGCGGCCCCGCGCTCGCCTCTCGCCGCGCAGTTCGCCGGACTCGACGGCCCCGCGAAGTCCCTCGCGCGCTACCGCTGGTTGATCGACCACGCGGAGACCGTGCTCGACGACCCGGACTCGCTGCGCGGGTGCTGGCAGGACGAATGCGACGCGGTGCTCGACGAGCTCGCGCGCGCACGCGACGGCGCGCTGCAACGCCGTGTCCTCGCGGACTTCGGACTGTCGCTGCTGTGGTCCGAAGTGCCGCTGCGCCGCATCACGCTCAACTCGCTGGCCGGCGCGTTCCGCGTGCTGCACACGCAGCAGACGGCCGAGGGCCCGCGCTACCGCTTCCACGACCGCACTGAGAGCTGGTTCGAGGTCGTCAGCTTCACGCCGCTGCCGCGCCGCGATCTGCGTGAGCTGGCGACGCGACTGAACGAACTCGAAGGCTCGCACGGTGGCGGCATCGGCTGGTTCGCCGATCCGCCCGACGCGCCGATCCCCGAGCTGTGGTTCGGGCGCGACACGCCGCAGGACTACGGCGAGGTCACGCGCGAGCTCGCGCCGAGCCGTCTGCCGCCGTCGACGGTCGCCGCGATCACCACGACCTTCTTCGCGGAGAAGCACGCGTGAGGAACCTCCTCAGCGCTCCGTTGACCCGCGCGATCGCCGCACTGCTGCTGGTGCTCGTGCTCGGCACGATCTGGAATGCCGGCGGCAGCTTCTTCGCGCTCGACACCCACCTCGCCACGCTGCGCGCCGGCAGCGTGGTGGGCGTGATCGCGGTCGGCATGACCTTCGTGATCCTCGCCGGCGGGATCGACCTCTCGGTCGGCTCCGTGCTCGGCGTGTGCGGGATGGCCTATGCGGCGCTGAGCTTCGCCGACGGCGCACTCGGAGTCGGCGCGGTGCCCGTCGCACTCGCGC
The DNA here is from genome assembly GCA_046349595.1 of Planctomycetota bacterium. Classification (GTDB taxonomy): domain Bacteria; phylum Planctomycetota; class UBA1135; order UBA1135; family UBA2386; genus JACRLW01. The sequence continues at coordinate 2,043,223 of JAXMCA010000002.1, read as the reverse complement.
TGGGTGCGCTGATCGGGCTGTGCAACGGCATCCTCGCGGCACGCGTCGGCCTGCAGGCCTTCATCGCCACACTCGCCACCATGTCGGCGGCACGCGGCATGGCGAAGTACCTGCCGGCCTTCGCGGGCGGCGATCCCGGCACCAAGATCCAACCACCGCCGGGAGCGATCGACGGCACGCCGCTGATGCAGATGCTCGCGTCGACCCTGTTCGGCATCCCCGTCGTGGGCCTGGTGTTCGCCGTCGTCGCGACGGCCGCCGCACTCGTGCTGCATCGCACCGTGTTCGGTCGTCACGTCATCGCCGTCGGCGACAACGAGACGGCCGCGCGCCTGTCGGGTGTGCCGGTGGTGCGGACCCGTCTCTGCACCTACGTGATCTGCGGCGGCTGCGCCGGGCTCGCCGCCGTGTTGCAGGTCGCGCAGTCGCGGCTCGGTGATCCGGAGGCCGGCGCGATGTTCGAACTCAAGGCGATCGCTGCGGTGGTGATCGGTGGCACCGCGCTCAGCGGCGGACGCGGTGGCGTGCTCCTCACGGTGGTCGGCGTCCTCACCATCGGCACGATCGAGAAGGTGCTCAGCATGAACGGCGTGCGCGAACACTGGCGACTCGTGGTGCAGGGCGGGATCATCGTCGCAGCCGTCCTCCTGCAGAGAAAACGATGAACACGACCCCCGCCGCCGCCGCGCTCTCCCTGGCTCTCGTCCTCGTCGGTTGCGGCAAGCCCGCCGAGGACAAGCCGGTCGCGCAGACCGCCGACGGCAAGGTACGCGTGCTGTTCCAGGTCGATGCCAAGTGGCTGCAGGACGACGGCCGACGCGAGATGGAGTCGGCGCTGGCGCGCTTCCCCCACATCGACGTGGTCTACGCGCACAACGACCCGATGGCGCGCGGCGCGCAGCTCGCCGCCGAACAGGCCGGGCGCAAGGACATCACCTTCGTCGGCATCGACGCCCTGCCGCAGGAAGGCGTGCGCTACGTGCAGGACGGCAAGCTCGACGCCACCTTCGAGTATCCGACCGGCGGCCGGAGCGCGATCGACCTCGGTGTGCTCCTCGCCGTCGGCCAGCAGGTCCCCCGCGAGATCATCCTGGGCACGCGTTCCTTCACGAAGGACGACGTGCGAAGCGGCGGCACCGCGATCCCGGGCCCCGGCGGCGTCGATCTCGGCGCGATCGCGACGCGCGCCGAACAGGCCCTCGCCGCCCGCGGGGGCAGGCTGCGCATCGGTATGTCGCAGTGCAACCTCGCGGAGCCGTGGCGCACGCAGATGAACGCCGACATCCGCGCCCGCGTCGCGGCGCTCGGCGAGAAGGTCGAACTGCTCGAGCGCGACGCTCAGAACGACGTCGACACGCAGCGCGAGCAGATGCTCGAGCTGGTCCAACAGAAGGTCGACGTGCTGCTGGTGTCCCCCAAGGAGGAGGTCGCGCTGGTCCCCGCGGCGAAGGCCGCGCTCGCCGCCGGCATCCGGGTCGTCGTGCTCGACCGCCGTCTCGGCAGCGACGACTTCTCCAGCTTCATCGGCGGCGACAACGTCGCCATCGGTCGCGCCGCCGGTGAATGCGTGAAGCGCAAGCTCGGCGAGAAGGGTGGCACCATCGTCGAGCTGACCGGCCTGTGGACCTCGAGCCCCGCGAAGGACCGCCACCGCGGCTTCGCCGAAGCGCTCGGTCTGCGCTGACCGATCACTTGCGCGACCGCAGACTCGAGCCGGGCACCGGCCTCGGATCCGCCGGCTGCTCGGCGATCGACCGGCGCAGCGCGGCGACGGCATCGAGGAGCTGACGATCGTCACCGACCGGGGAGTTCCATTCGGCGAGGTCGGGCAGGCAGCCGTTGAGCTCCATGTCGGCGCCGTCGCCGACCAGGAACCAGCCGCGGAAGGGCATGCGGACCATGCTGCCGTCGACGAGGCCGACGGCGCCGGTGCTGATCACACCGCCGGCGCTGCGCATGCCGACCAGGGGACCGCGCTTCAGGGTCTTGATCGCGTGGCTGAAGATCTCGGCGTTGCTGAAGCTGAACTCGTTGCACATCGCGACGATCGGCTTCTGCCAGGTCGCGTAGACCTTGCGATCCTGCGGATAGCCCGTGCCACCGCCGCGCGGGACGGTGATCGCGTGTCGCGGCTGCGTGAGTGCGGTCAGCAGGAGATCGGCGGTGCTGCCGCCACCGTTCCATCGCACGTCGACGATCAGGCCGTCCTTGCCGACGCCGGCGTGGTAGAGGTCCTCCTCGAAGCGACGGAAGCTCGGCATGTCCATGCCGCGGATGTGCAGGTAGCCGATCTTGCCCTCGGAGGCCTGCTCCACGCGTGCGCGCGTGACGTCGACCCACTCGTCGTAGAGCAGTTCGTTCGCCGAGTTCATCGGCCGCAGCGTCACGGATCGCTCCGCGCCGTCCGCAGCGCGCACGCTGAACACCACGTCGTGCTCGTCGGCGAAGGTCATCGCGTTCCAGAACGCCGTGACGTCGTCGACGGCGGTTCCGTCGACGGCGAGGATCCGCTCTCCCTTGCGCAGCAGGCTGCGTGCCTGCGCCGCGGGACTGCGCGGGATCACGCTCTCGATCATCACGCCCGGGCCCTGTGCGCGATCGTCGAGACGGACTCCCGGATGGAAGGTGCGCGGGCTCCATGCGCCGTCCTCGCCCGGTCGCGGCAACGGATCCGCGCTGCCGCGGTGCCCCATGTGCGAGGCGTTGAGTTCGCCGAGCATCATGTTCATCAGGCGGGAGAACTCGTCGCGACCGATGAGCTCGCCGGCGACGGCGCGGTAGCGTGCACGCACCGCGTTCCAGTCGCGGCCGTTGAGGTTGCCGTCGTAGAAGCGGTCGCGCATCGCGCGCCATCCCTGATCGAAGGCGAGGCGACGCAGGTCACGCCAATCGCGTGCGTCGGCGACGTCGAACCCGAAGGTCTCGAGCTTGCCGCCCTTCACGTCGAGCGACGCGGGCGAACGCCCCGCGCCGCCGCGCATGCGACCGCCGCCCTGCCCCGGAGGTCCGGCGTTCGGTCCGGGGCCCGCACCCGACGAGAGGCCGAGGATCTGGTCGCCGTCCTCGATCCAGCGCGCGCTCGACAACGCGGAGGTAGCCGCCTTCTTGGGCGTGAGCTCGTCGGGCACGCCGACCGTGAACAGACCGCTCTCGCCGTTGACACGTGCGCTGAAGGCGAGGCGCTTGCCGTCCGGCGACCACAGCAGATCGCGCTCCGAGGACTGCGCGATCTCGATGCGTCGCACACGCTCGTGGATGCCGTCGAAGTCGACCACGACGTCCTTCTTGTCCTTGCGTGACTTGTCGGATTCCGCGGCCGGTTCGTCCTTCTTCGGTTCGTCGCCCTTCGCGTCGTCCTTCTTGCCCTCGGGCTTCTTCGCCGGCTTCTTGGCCATCGCCTCGATCGCCTTCTCGAGCTTGCGGTCGCGGCTCGACTGCTCGTCGGCCTCCTTGGCGAGCGTGACGATGAAGATGTCGGTCTCGCCGTCGTCCCGCACGCCGGTCCATGCGATGCGCGCGCCGTCGGGCGACCACAGCGGTCGCGTGTCGTCGTCGGGGTGCCGCGAGAGGTTGAAGGGCGGACGCGAGCCGTCGAGCGGCACGATCCACACGTCGTCGTTGAAGTCGTCGTCCTCGCGCGAGAAGCAGATCCACTTGCCGTCCGGCGACCAGTCGAAGGCGGGTGCATCCCAGCCGCTCAGCACGCGCCGCGGATCGCTGCCGTCGGTGTTCATCACGTACAGGTCGCCGCCCTTCACGTAGGCGAGGCGATCGCCGCTCGGCGAGAGCGCGAGCGAGGACTCGACCGCGGCGTCGTCGGTGAGCTTGCGCAGCGGGAGGGACAGCGGTGCGGCACGCCACCACATCAGGTCCTCGCGCGGACAGGTCGCCTCCCAGATGTCGACCTCGCCGCCCTCCTCGCTGACGAACCACAGGTGCTTGCCGTCCTTGCCGAACAGCGGCGACGACTCGACCGCGATGGTGTTCGTGACGCGCACTGGATCCTTCAGCACGCGATCCATCACGTAGATGTCCTGCCCGGCGACGAAGGCCATCTGCTTGCCGTCGGCCGTGAAGGCGACGTCGTCCGCGCCGCGCACTCGGCGACGCTCGACGGGTTCGACGAGGTCGTCGCCGCGCGCGCGCAGTGACAGCCCACGGGTCTCGCCGGTGGCGACGTCGAGCAGGAGCAGATCGAAGCCGCGCTGGAAGACCATGCGCCGGCCGTCCCTGCTCACGCTCGGGAACAACACGCCGTCGTCGTTGCCGTCTGCACCCAGATGCGTCACCTGCTTCGCTGCGCCGCCGCTGAGGGCGCGCCAGAACACCTCGGCGGTGCCGTCCGGATCGCTGACGAACCAGTAGCCGGTGCCGTCCGGCGACCACATCGGGTCCCGCTCGCTGACGTTCTGGAAGCGCTCGCGGTCGGAACTCAGGCGTGTGATCGCCGGCGCACCGGAGCCGTCGCCGAAATCGGCGAGCCAGATCTGCATCGCCGCGGAGCCGCGGTAGCCCTTCCGCCAGGGCTCGATCCGTCCGCGCACGAACAGCGCCATGGTTCCGGATGGCGCCATCACGAAGTCGACGAGCCCGGCGTCGAGGACCATCCGCTCCGCACCCTTCCGGCCCAGCGGAAGCGCGAAGGCGCGGCCGGCCTCGGGTCCGAAGGGCGAGCGGTCCGTCGCCCGCCTGGTGATCAGGGTCCTGCCGTCCGCCGTGATCGCGAGCGGACTGCGGTCGAAGCTGTCGGTCGTGAGCTGGTGCACGTCACTGCCGTCGACGGCCATCGAGAACAGCCGCATCGCCCCGGCGCGGTCGCTGCGGAACACGATGGTGCGGCCGTCGGGGCTCGGCACGGGATCACTGTCGTCGCCGGGATGGATCGTGAGGCGACGAGCCGAACCCGCGGATTCACCGTCGAGCGGCGCGATCCACACGTCGCCCTGCCAGACGAACAGCACCTGGGTGCCGTCGGCCGTGATGCGCGGGTCGAGCGGGACGCGGATCGGACGCTCCTGCGCGATGGCGGGGGCGAGCGCGACGCTGAGCACCGAGACGACAGAGAAGAAGGGGCGGAGCGAGGTTCCCATGGCGCGGAGTCGGCGAGCCGGAATAATGCTCGGCCCGGCGTCTACGCGCGCCCCTTTTCGACGGTGAGTCGGCACCCCCACGCCTCGCGTCGTCGCGACGGAACGCCGGGGCCACCGTCCACAACCGCCCGCGAACAGCGCCGCTCCCCCGCGGCGATCCTGCACCTCTCCTGCCGTCGCGCGACGGAAACCATCCATGCACTCGTCACGAATCGCAATCCTCTCGATCCCCACCCTGTTGCTGCTGCCGGCGTTCGCCATGGCGCAGGACGAGGCGACCTCGTCGTCGTCGGCCCTGATCATCACCACCGACGACGCGATGGTCGCGCGAGGTGTGCAGTCGATGTTCGGCGGCACCGGCGCGCTTCCGAAGCCGGGCGAGGGCGCAGCCTATGTGCTCAGCCTCGACGACGGCGGCAAGGTCATCGCCGGTGAGGGCGCCGCCAAGGGCTGGCTGACCATCGACGCGCGCCCTGCGCAGCTGATGAAGATCTTCAAGCAGCAGGTGACCAGGGCCCGCATGATGGGGTCGATGATGGGCGGCATGGCGCTGTCCCAGATGGGAGTCGACTCGGCCGAGGTCGACGACATCGTCGAGGCGGTGTTCGCATTCCCGAACCAGGTCGACACGCTGCACATCGCGATGCCGGCGAAGCCCGAGAAGGGCAAGCCGATCGCGCTCGACCTCGATCTCGGACCCGTCGCGAAGACCGGCTTCGCCGACCTCGTGACGGCGCTGCACCCGCACCCGCAGGGTCTGCGCCACCTTCCCGACGACGGTGCGATGATCACCATGAACGCCGACATCGAACTGTCGAGCATCCTGCCGATCGTCACTCCGCTCCTGCAGAAGTTCACGACGATGATGATCGCCGACGAGGATCTCCGGAAGCAGGCGGTGGAGATGTACGCGAAGTTCTATCCGGACCTCGCGGGCCCGATGAGCATGAGCATGGACCAGAAGTCGGGCATGCGCATGCTGGCCGAGCTCGTCGACGGCAAGGCCATCGCGACGATCATGGAGGATCCGCTCTATGCCAAGATCGCGCAGGAAGCGGGGTCGATGGGCGGCGCCGCCAAGCTCACCATCGAGCCGAAGGCCTTCGAGCACCGCGGAGTGAGCCTGACCAAGTCCTCGGTCGAGATGGAGGATACCGGCGAACCGAACCCCTTCATGAAGGACGGCAAGTCGGTCAACCTCGGTGGCGTGGTCGGCTCGGCGATGATCAGCGTGGGCATGAACGCCGGCGAGGACGACGCCAAGGTGCTCGTCGACTCCATCCTCGACAACAAGCTGAAGCGCAGCCCGCTCGGCAAGGGCAACACCCTCATGACGATGGGCATCGACCTCACCAAGTTCGGCGACATGATCGCCGAGGCGACCGGCAACGCGCCGGAAGGCGAGATGCCGGCGCGCGCCGACATGAGCATCCAGAAGAACGACAAGGGCCTGCACATCGAGGTCAGGATCAAGTGACCAACCCGAGCGATTGGCGCCAGCGGCGCATCCAGCACGTTTCTCTCGAGACCTTCAATCCCGTCCCCCTGGTCGACGCCATGGATCACATGGCGTTCCAGGCCCGCAACACCGCACGCGCGGCGCGCATCCTCGAGATGATGGTGCGCGACCGCGACTGCAGTGTGTGGCTGTGCCTCGCCGGATCGCTGATCAGCGCCGGGCTGAAGAAGGTGTTCGTGGAGATGATCCGCGCCAACATGATCGACGCGATCGTGTCGACCGGCGCGAACATCGTCGACCAGGACTTCTTCGAGGCCCTCGGCTTCAGCCATTGGCACGGCTCGCAGTTCGCCGACGACAACGAGCTGCGGGAGAAGATGGTCGATCGCATCTACGACACCTACATCGACGAGAACGAGCTGCGCGAGTGCGACGAGACGATGTTCCGCATCGCCGATTCGCTCCCGCCCAAGCCGCACAGCTCGCGCGAGTTCATCCGCGAGATGGGGCGCTGGCTGACCACCAACGCGAAGAACCGGGACTCGATCGTCCTGTCCTCGTTCGAGAAGGGCGTGCCGATCTTCTGCCCGGCCTTCAGCGACTGCAGCGCGGGCTTCGGCCTCGTGAAGCATCAGTGGAACAAGGGCATGCGCGGCGAGGAGATGCTCAGCATCGACTCGGCGAAGGACTTCCTCGAGCTCACGCGGGTCAAGATCGAGGCCGGCACCACCGGCCTGTTCATGATCGGCGGCGGCGTGCCGAAGAACTTCGCGCAGGACACCGTGGTCGCAGCCGAGCTGCTCGGCTTCGAGGCCGACATGCACAAGTACGCGGTGCAGATCACCGTCGCCGACGAGCGCGACGGTGCACTGTCCGGCTCGACGCTCAAGGAGGCCAGCTCCTGGGGCAAGGTCTCGACCACGCACGAGCAGATGGTGTTCGGCGAGGCCACGGTGCTCACCCCTCTGGTCGCCGGCTACGCCTACCACAAGAAGGCGAGCGCCGGGCGCAAGGCGCCGAACTGGAACGAGTTCCTCGACGCCGGCATCGCGGCGTCGTGACAGGATCGAGCGGCGCGCGGCCACGCTGGCGCGCCGCGCCCCGCACCGCCCCCGCGGGCGCCGCGGCATCCTCGCGATGAAACGCGTCCTCCCCGCCGTTCTCCTGGTCGCGGTCGCGATCGCCGTCTTCCTCCTGACGCGCGATGGCGATGCACCGGCGAAAGTCGGCCCAGGCCCGCAGGATCAGCAGCAGGCTGCATCGAGCGGCGAGCAGCGGAGCGCCGAGCCGACCGCCGAACGCAGCGCGGTCAACCCCGCACCTCCGGTCGAGCTGCCGGCCTCACGCGAGTCGACGCGGCCCTTCGTGCTCACCGGTCGCATCACTCCCGACCGCCATGCGCCTCTCGCTGGTGCCCGCATGCGGGCGCACCGCGGCGCTCCCGACGACCGCGAGCTCAGCTTCTCCTCGGTGATGGCGATGACCGCACCGGGCCAGCCGCCGAGCACACGCGACTTCACCCTGGCGATCGTCGGCGCTGCGGTCGCCGAGGCCCCACTCGACGTCGACGGGCGCTTCCGCATCGACGGCCTCCGCTACCGCGATCTCCGTCTCGTGCTCGACGACGACTTCTACGGACTGGAGCAGACTCTGGTCGTGCACGCCCCCGCCGACGCCACCGAGATCGACCTCGGCACCCTGGGCTCGCACTGCGGGGCTCTGATCCGCGGCCGCGTCGTCGGGATCGCGGACGGAGCCCACGCCGACATCGATCTCGCGCTCGACGCCGACCCGATGGACTTCATCCGCAACAGCGGCGGGTTCATGTCGCGCGCGCTCCAGGGCGGTGGCCGTCGCGCGCCCGTCACGAACGACAGGACCTTCGTGTTCCGCGCCGTCTCGCCGGCGCCGAGCGCCACGCTCACGCTCGACTGCGACGCCGCAGTCGCTCCTGCGCAGCGCCTCGTTCTCGGTCCCGGTGAGACCCACGAGGTGATCGTGGTTGCGCATCGCGGCACCGACCTGCGCGTGCACGTCACCGATCTCGCCGGCGCCCCCCTCGTCGATGCCTCCATCCTGGCGATGCCCGCCGACATGGAGGGCGAGTTCGCCGTGCAGCGCGCGATGCGACGCAAGGAGACCGACGCCGCAGGAATCGCCGTGCTCACCGCGCTGCGCGAAGGCCGTTGGTCGGTGATCGCGCGATGCTCGGGCTACCTGCCGCAGGACTCGGTGCAGACCGTCGACGGCAGCGCCTCCACGACGCTCGAGATCCACCTGGACCCCGGCGCGGCGATCGCCGGCACGGTGGTGGACACGGAGGGCAAGCCGATCGCCGATGCACACGTCGGGAAGATCGACGACTTCGAGGTCCCGGTCATGGGCAAGGTCAGCAGCATGGTCGGCGCCGAGACCTGGGCGCTGCAGGTGATGCGATCGCCGTTCACGACCGATGCCGAAGGTCATTTCAAGATCACAGGCATCCCGGACGCCAAGCCCTCCTCGCTCGCCGCCTGGCACCCCGAGTTCCTCGGCGGCATCGCTGCGGACGTCGCCGCGGGTTCGACCGACGCGCGCATCGTGATGACACGACCCGCACGCGCGAAGGGTCGCGTGGTCGACGACGCGACGGGCGAGCCCTTGCGCGAGTTCGATGCGCGCACCGTCGAGACCATGGCGCTGGTGATGGAGCGACCGACCGCGATCGCCGCGCTCGACAAGACCGTGCCGGGCAGCTTCACCTTCGCGGCGCTCCCGGTGCGCAAGACCACGCTGCGCATCAGCGCGGAGGGCTTCGCGAACCTGGAGAGGAGCATCGAGCCGTCGGCGGGTGGCGAGCTCGACCTCGGTGAGCTGCGCCTGGTGCGCGAGGCCCACGTGCGCGGCCGCATCCTCGATCACGACGGTCGTGGTGTCTCCGGAGCCACGGTGACCGAGTTCCGCCGCGGCATCCAGGGCAACCCGATGATGCAGTCCCTGCTCGACGACAAGCGCGCCGTGTCGAGGTCGGACGGCAGCTACGAACTCGCCGGCGTGCGCATCGGCACCCTGGAGTTGAAGGCCACGCACGGGGACTTCGCCAGCGGACGCAGCCGACGTGTCACGGTGACCGCGGGACAGACCGTCGAAGGTGTCGACATCACCCTCGCCTCGGGCGGCACCATCCACGGCAAGCTGCTCTTCGCCCCGGGACAGATCGCGAGCGAGTGGCAGGTGTTCGCCACGCTGGAGATGCAGGCCGCCACCTACGCGACCAAGCCTGCAGCCGACGGCACCTTCGTGCTCGAGCACCTCGATCCGGGTCGCTACGACGTGCAGGCGATCAACGGCAAGGGCATCCAGCGCATGCAGACCGAGTCGCGCGCCGATGTCCTCGCCGGGCGCTCCCTCGACATCGGCAAGTTCATCCGCGCGGCGCAGGAGATGTCGATCACGCAGCGTGTGCAGGTGCGCGAGGGCGAGGACACCGAGGTCGAGATCGACGTCGCCGAGCTGGACGACGGCGGCGGGCAGCTCGGCGTGGAGGTTCGCGTCGGCGGACACGCGCTCGACAGCGGCATGCTCGAGGCCACCGATGCCAACGGCGTGGTCGCGGTCGGCTTCGTGCAGAAGGGTCAATGCGCGTTCCGTCGGCTCGCTGCAGGACCGGCGAGCTTCCAGGTTCGCAGCGGGCTCACCATGAGCCCGGTGGGCGCACCTCAGACCGTGCAGATCGACAGCGGGGACGCGGCGCAGCACATCGTCATCGATCTCCCCGGTGGTTCGATCGACGGGACCGTGGTCGATGCCGAACGCGGTGAGCCGATCGCACGCGCGGTGGTGCGCCTCGTCGCCGTCGGCAGCGGCAAGGAAGGGCGCGGCGCCGATGTCGGCTTCGCGCTGACCGACGGCGAGGGTCGCTTCGCGTTCCGCGGGCTCGCCGAGGGACGCTTCGGGCTGTTCGCCGACGACATGTTCCGCGCGCACGGTGGTGACGCGGTGGGTCGGATCGACGACATCGACGTCGGCGCAGGCGCGGAGGTGAAGGGTCTGGTGCTGCGCGCCCATCGCGGCGCCGGGATCCGCATCGAGGTCGTCGACGATCTCGGTCAGCCGGTTCCGCACGCGCGCACCCTCGCGGTCGCGCCCGACGGCAGCCCGCTCGGCTCCCTCCCCTTCGCGTTGACCGACGATGCGGGGATCGCCGAGCTCACGGGACTCGCCGGAGGAGCGACCCGCGTGGTCGCCTGGGCTTCCGGACTCGCACCGGGTGCGTCGGACATCCAGCAGCTCGACGAGCACGCACGTGCCGACTTCCGTGTCGCGCTCCCGCACGGTCCCGACACCGAAGTCCGCATCCTCGACTCCGCCGGCGAACCGCTCGGACACGCCGCGCTGAGCGTGCGCTTCGGCAAGGGGCCCTGGCTGCCCTCGGTGCTCCTGCTGCGGAGCGTCGATGGCGACGGCCGGATCGACATCGGCCCGATGCCGAGCACCACGGTCGAGTTCTCGGTGCGTCACCCGCGCGCGAGCTACGTGGTGAGCCGGACGGTCGGCGGCGGCGCCCGCACCACCATCGTCCTGCGCCCGTGATCACCGCGCTCCGGGCTGGCCAGCGCGCGGGGTGCTCCGCATGATCGCGCCCCTTCCGTGGATCCGCTGTTCGTCGCCAAGTTGAACCTGCTGGGCAGGGGGCTGCTGGGGTTCCTGCTGATGTTCGGCGGATTCGCCCTGTCCCGCGGACCGAGCGCGGTGATCGGGGTGCCGCTCGCCGTGATCGGTGCACTGCGCGCGATGAACGAGTTCGGCCGCTATCTGCGGCTGCGCGAACTCGGTCCCGCCCCGCGCTCCGGACCCGGCATCCATGGCCCGCGACGTCCGCCGCCCGGTTCGGAGTCCTTCGGACGCGTGATCGCGCGCCTGCTCTACACCATCGCGGAACTCGACGGCCCCGCCGCCGCGCAAGAGCGCTTCGCCACCATCCGTGTGGTCCTCGACAACTTCCCCGAGACCGGCCTCGTGCAGGCCGTCCAGGAATGGAAGCTCGAGAAGCTCGACGAGGACTCGATCCGCCACGTGCTGCGCCAGATCCGCGGCGCGATCGGCGAGGCCGATCGCATGCGCGTGTTCCGCTGGTGCGCGCGCGTCGCCCTCTCCGACCGTCGCTTCAACCAGGACGAGCACGAGATGCTGCAACTCGTCGCTCGCGAGCTCGCCCTGCAACCCGAGGTCGCCCGCCACCTCTTCCTCGACGTGAAGGGTCGCATCCTCAGCGAACGGGACGCCGACGGCCGCTCCTCGAACTCCTCCTCGCGCGGCTCCTTCGCGGTCGGCCGCCGCGCCGACGCCCTGGCCGTCCTCGACCTCCCACCCGAAGCGAGCGAGGACGACATCCGCCGCCGCCACCGCGAGCTGGTCAAGCAGCTCCACCCCGACGCCAACCGCAACCGCCCTCCCGCCGAGATCGCCGCGGCGACCGAGCGCTTCCAGCGCATCCAGAAGGCCTACGAGTTCCTGACCGAGACCGCGTGATCGGCGGAGGATCGCGACGGATTCCGCGATCACCCTGTGACACAGCGCAACGGGGGTTGCTCCCGGGAGTGGCCCCGGCGAGTGCCGGTCGGCCTTCACCAAGAGGAGTTCGCCATGACCCGCCTGATCCCGTCCCGTTCCGTCCGCCTGGCCCTGTTGCTCGCCGCGTCGGCGTCGCTCGACGCCCAGCAGCTCATCTCGTATCTGCCGGGGGTCGCCGGAGGCACCTTCTACGAGGAGTGCGCGCCGAGCGCGGCATGTGGCACCCCGGGCGTCCCGGTGTCGCACAGCTTCGCCGCCCCGGCCCGGCCGATCGTCGGTGTGCTCGACGGCGACGTCGCCGTCGACGATCGCGCCGGCGTGATCTTCTCGACCAACGGCTACGGGATGATCGCTCGCAACCGCTTCCCACGCCTCGGCTGCGTCGGCGCAGGTGCCCTCGCCGCCCTGCCGTTCCCTCCAGGAATGGCGGTGATCCGCGGCATGGCGGTGGATCCCGCGGCCCGCCTCCTCCTGCTGACCGACGGCAACCAGGTGTTCACCGTCGATCCCGGCGCCGGCATGGCCACGCTCGCGGCATTCCCCTCCGGCTTGCCGGTGCAGCTGACCGGGCTCTGCTTCGATCCCGCCCTCCCCGGAGAGATCCTCGCCGTCACGGCTGCGGCCGACGTGGTTCGCTACCAGCGTGCCACCGGCGCGATACTCGGCGTGACGCCCGCGATCTATGCGCCACCGGGAAGCCATGCCGTCGGGCTGGCCCAGGACCGCACCAGTGCGGGCGGCGGCCACGTGTTCGTGCTCCACGCCGGAGGCGAGGTCTTCGATCACACGACGGGAGCGCTGCTCCGCACTCTCGCCGCCGGTCGAGTCGGTCTCGCCTTCGCGCCCGATGCCCTGCGACTGCCCGGCGCCGTCGCCTGCGCCGGCGCCACTGCGGAACCACGCACTTCGTCCCTGGCCTTCGCGGGCAATGCCGCGTTCGGACTCGAACTGTGCGGGATCCCCGCGGGAACGACCTTCGCGGTCGCGTTGATCGGTCTGCCATCCACGCCGGTGTCGGTCGCGACGCTGCCCTCAGGCCTGCTGTGGGTCGCCGGCGCGCCAATCGCCCTGGGCGTGCCGGTGCCGGCCGGCTCGACCTCGGTCGCGATCCCCCTGTCGCTCGCCGGCATCACGCCGCCTGTCGACTTCGACGTGCAGTGGGGTCTCCCCTGTGCAGCGTCCGCGGTCGGGCACGTGCTGACCGAAGGTCTGCAGATCGAGGTCGGACGCTAAGCTCGCCGCGCCGTGGATCGCGACGAGGACCCATCCGACCCCGATCATGAGATCGGTATGGAGACGCTGATCGCCGAAGGCATCCAGCGTCTCGAGTCGTCGGGGGAGAACGGTCTCGAGCAACTCTGCGCACGACATCCCCAGCGTGCAGCGCAGCTCCGCCAGCGAATCGCGCGCCTGCGCGAGCAAGGGCTCCTCACGCGGCCCGCGCTCTTGGAGATCGGTCCCTATCGACTGCTTCGCAGCCTGGGACGCGGCGGCATGGGAGAGGTGTTCCTCGCCGAGCAACGCCATCCGGTTCGGCGCCTCGTGGCCGTGAAGGTCGTGCGCGAGGACGTCGTCGACGCGTCCGCGCTGGTGCGATTCGAAGCCGAACGCCAGGCGCTCGCGCTCATGGATCATCCGGGCATCGCGCGCGTCTTCGAGGCCGGGGCCACGGCGGACGGACGGCCCTATCTGGCGATGGAGTACGTCGACGGCGTGACCATCACGGCCTACTGCGACCAGAACCGCCTGTCGCTGGCCGAACGCCTCGATCTCTTCGCGGACGTGTGCGACGCGGTCCACCACGCGCATCAGAACGGCGTGATCCATCGCGACCTGAAGCCGAACAACGTGCTGGTCCGGGAACTCGACGGACGCCCGCGGCCGAAGATCATCGACTTCGGACTCGCGAAGGCCTTCGGCGGCGCGTTGACCGCGAAGACGTTGCTCACCCATGCCGGCCAGGTGCTCGGCACTCCGGCCTACATGAGTCCCGAGCAGGCGGCGGGAGACGGTCGTGCCGTCGACACGCGCGCCGATGTGTATGCGCTGGGCGCGATGCTCTACGAACTCACCTGCGGTTCGAGACCCTTCGACGAACGACGCCTCCAGCAGGCCGGACTGCTCGAGGTCCTGCGCATTCTCCGCGAGGAGGAGCCGCCCACACCGACCAAGCGCCTGGTCGCCCTCACTGCTTCCGACGTCGACGATGCAGCCCGGAAACGACGGCTGTCGTCGTCCGCTTCTCTGCTTCGCGAGCTCCACGGTGAGATCGACTGGATCGTCCGCAAGGCCATCTCGAAAGCCCCGAAGGACCGCTACCCGAGCGTGTCCGAATTCGGAGCCGACGTGCGGAGACACCTCGCCGGCCAGGCCGTGGTGGCGGGGCCACCCACGGCCGGCTACCGGGTACGCAAGTTCGTGCGTCGACATCGCGGCGCGGTGAGCATCGGCTCGCTCGCTGCGATCGCCGCAGGCGTGGCGCTCACGGTGATCGTCCGGCTGGGGATCGAGGCGCGCACCAACCTGCTCCACTTCGACCGCCTCGCCGGGCGAGCCCAGGTCCGCGAACTCCTGCGTCAGGCCGACGAATCGCTGTGGCCCGCACATCCCGCCACGATTCCGGCGATGGAGGTCTGGCTCGCGCGCGCACGAGGGCTCGGCGAGCGCACCCTGTTGCGCGAGCTCGATGGCGAGATCGAACAACTGTCGAGCCGACAAGCCGACCTCGCGCCGAACCAGACCGTCCTCCTCGACGGTCTGCGCGCACTGCGGGGCGACCTCGTCAGGCTCGCGGGTGAAGGCGGTGCGATCCAGTCGATCGAGACGCGCATGACCGAGGCGCAGTCGATCGGCAAGCGCACCGTCGAAGACCACCGCGACGCCTGGGATCTGGTCATCGCCTCGGTGAAGCAGGAGATGGGTCTCGAACTGCAGCCGATCGTCGGACTCGTCCCCCTCGGTCGCGATCCCACGAATGGTCTATGCGAGTTCCAGGTGGTGACCCCCGGCGGGAGCACGCCGCAGCGCGACGCGCAAGGCCACCTGGTCCTCGCGAAACCGGAGGACGACCCGGTCCTGGTCCTGCTGCCGGGTGGTGACGTCGTCGTCGGCAGCCAGTCCTCGGATCCCAGCGCACCGAACTACGATCCGGATCACGCCACCGACGAGACCCCGGCGCAACGCTGTCGACTCGAACCCTTCCTGATCTCCGAGTTCGAGATCACGCAGGCCCAGTGGCGCCGCGTGATGGGAAGCAATCCGAGCACCTTCGCACCCAATCTCCAGGCCGGTCTCCTCGTCGGCGTGCGCAGTGAACTCCACCCCGTGGAGTCGGTGTCGTGGATCGAGTGTCTGGCCTTCTGCCAACGGCTCGGCATCGAACTGCCCTCCGAAGCGCAGTGGGAGTACGCGGCTCGGAGCGGGAACGATGCGCCCTGGTGGACGGGCCGGGACCCAGCGTTGCTCGAAGGGGCTGCCAATCTCCTCGATACCACGCGGAAGGAGCACTAC
Source organism: Planctomycetota bacterium (assembly GCA_046349595.1). GTDB lineage: Bacteria > Planctomycetota > UBA1135 > UBA1135 > UBA2386 > JACRLW01. Next base: position 2,027,611 of record JAXMCA010000002.1, on the reverse strand, counting down.
GAGCTGACGGGTGATTGCCTGCCTTGGCGCGATCACTTTGCGGCCCATGCGCCGGTCGGTTCGTTCAGGCGCAATGGGTTCGGACTCGCGGACGTGACGGGAAACGTCTGGGAATGGACCCGCAACGCGGCGACCGGCTGGCCCCCCACGGCGGCCGACCGCGGCGCGGCGCAGTCCTTCTGCGGCGGGAGCTTCGCGAGCGATGCCAAGGGTGCACGCATCACGCATGTCCTCGCCGAGTCTGCCGTCAACCGGAAGCATCTGCTGGGCTTCCGACCGAGCCTGGTGCCTTCACGCTGATCGACCTCGGGTTGCGGATCGACGGCACGCCGCGACAATCCGCTGCGCGGTGATTCCATGCGAATGCTTGCTGCTCCGTCTCTCGCGCTCTCGTTGGCCGCAGCGTTGCCGGTTCCCGCGACTGCGCAGCAGCCACGTGATACCGGGCCTGCGATCGCCATTCCGTTCTTCGGCACCGTGACGCCGGGCACCCCGGACCCGGGTGGCGCCGGCGCCTCGGGCCAACGGCGATTGTTCGCGCGCAAAGCCGGATTCGGCGCCATGAGCGACATCGCTCCCCACCTCGCGCGACCCGACTTCAGCTACGGCGCGATCTTCGGCAGCAACGTGTTCCGCGTCGACGCACTCTCGATCGGCATGGACCAACTGCACACCGACTGCGGCGGTGTGATCGACCTGCGCGGCTGTTCCTGTTGGAACATGGTCCTGTTCAGCGTGGAGGACGGCACCGGCGCAGCAACGTCGAGTGGAGTCGTCGCCCAGGAACACGCAGCGGTCGACGGCGCCGGCGCAGACGTCTTCTGCTACGTGCCGATCACGGCACAACTGGTGAACTCGCGATTCCCGGGCACCACGACCCGCGCGATCGACTCCCGCGAACTCGGTTTCTTCCGCAACGGGACGACGCCGGCGAAGGGTCAGATCAACAGCCTCGACATGTATGCGCCGCTCTACGAGCTCGACGACGAGATCGTCGCGCAGCTCGACCCCGAGCCGACCGTCTACTTCTCGGTGGTCGGAGACCCCACCGATCTCGCGGCCGTGCCTTCCGGATGGTGGTTCGGCACCACCCCGAGCGGCGCGACCATCCTGGTGCGGCATTGGGATTCGACCGTACGTCGCTGGGTCACCCTGCCGCCGCTGTACGACCACGTGGCGTTGGGTCTTCCAGCCGCGGCGGACATCGATGCACTCGCCCACAACAGCACGACGAATGCCACGGTCATCTCGCTGACACGCGCCACCACGCCACCTGGACTCTCGCAGCTCCTCTTCGTGTCGACCTGCCCGAGTGCGACGTCTTCGCTGGTCGACCTGACCGAGTCCGACGGAACCGCCAGCGGCACACGCCGCGTCGCGGACGGGACCGGTGTCGGCGGGAGCGGTGAAGTGCGCGGAGTCTGCATGGACGATCCGTCGGTGATCACCGCGCAACCACCGGCTCCACCGGTCGGGGTGATGGCCCACGTGATGGGCACTCCGGGACAGGATCTGGTCCCGACCTGGACCTCGCTCGACGCGCAGACCTACCGCAGCTGCGACGCCGTGGGCAACGTCACCTACACCGCCCACCTCACCGGCTTGCCCGGTGCCGGCCCCAGCTCCGCGGTGTTCCTGGTCGGCATCCCGACGCTGCTGCCGTCGCCGAGCGTCCTGTTCGTGATTCCGGCCCGGACCATTCCGCCTGTCGCGGGCGATCCGCAGTCCGCCTCGGCCATCCTTCCGACGATTCCGCCGGTCCTGTCGAGCGTCCCGCTCGAAGGGATGTGGGTCGGATTGAACTCGGTGACCCTGCAGATCGCGATCACCCCGCCGATCACGATGTACCTGTGAACGTCGAGAACAGCGGCGATCTGCTGATGCGCTCGCACGCCGGCGATCCCCGCGCGTTGCAGAGCCTGCTGGTGCAGCACATGCCGGCGCTCGAGGCATTCGTCCGACTCCGCCTCGGCGCGAAGATCCGCGCGAAGGAGTCCCTGCACGACGTGGTGCAGTCCGTGTGCGTCGAGGTGCTGCGCGATGCCGAGGACTTCGAGTACCGCGGCGAGGCCCCCTTCCGCGCCTGGCTCTTCAAGCAGGCGCTGCACAAGATCGTCAACAAGAACGCATTCTGGGGTCGCGACCGGCGCGACGTCGGTCGCGAACTCGCCGCGGGACCCGCGGAGGACTCCGGCGTCGGCGTCGACATCGCAGCCCTCTACGCGACGATGGGAACACCGAGTCGGGTCCTCCAGGCACGCGAGGCCGAGGCGGCCTTCGAGAAGGCCTTCGACCAGCTCCCCGACGACTACCGCGAGGCGATCACCCTGCATCGCCTCGCAGGACTCTCCCATGCCGAGATCGCCGAACAGATGGGACGCAGCGAGGGCGCGACCCGCAATCTCGTGCACCGCGGTCTGGCGCGCCTCTCGCTGCTGCTCGACGGCGCTCAGGGATAGAGCTGGCCGACGAACCAGGTCTTCGCGTCGACCCACTGGAACTCGCTCGAGCTGCCCCAGCCCGGGTTGACGTAGAACTCGCGGTCGTAGCTCGTGCCGAACCAGCCCGACTTCGAGCGCACCGCGTAGCCGAAGGCCACCGGGTAGTGCAGGCCACCACCCATGCTGTTGCCGATCACCACCGGGGTGTCGCGGTCCTTGATCGAGTCGATGGCATCGTCGCGCTTGCCGGAGGTGGTGATGAAGGTGTCGCTGTCGGTGCCGGTGCAGTAGGCGCCGGTGCGAGCGTCGAGGTAACCCTGCGCCTCGTCCATGTCGCTCGGCCAGGTCGCACCCCCGCCGAACAGGCAGTAGGTGTCCACCCAACCGTTGAGCTCACGGATCACGTTGTCGATGCCGGTGTCCTGATAGAGCGGAGCCACCGCCGAGGACGACGCACCCGAGACGGTCGTGCCGCCGTTGGTGCGGTAGAGGCCGGTGCGCGAACTCCACACCGGGTTCCCGGCGTGCGCCTGGATGTCGCCCCAGGCGAAGAGCATCGCCCACGCCACCGGCCCGCAGCCGACGTAGCAGCTCCCGTAGGTGAACTGGCCGTAGCGCGGCTGATCGCCACTGCCGCCGTCGGCGTAGTAGGTCGACCACGAGCTCCAGCTGGATGCGATCGAGGCGCCACCACCCGATTCGTCCGCCTGCCAACGCGGTGCAGTCTCCGTCCGATGGTGCCGCAGGTACGGTCGGTAGCTCTCGGAATAGCCGGCCTTGAGTGCACGCCAGGACGGCCAGGCACGCAGCAAGGGACGCATCTCCGGGGTGTTCTCGTCGACCTCGGCGGGCACGTCGTGGAGCTGGTGGGGCATCTCACCGAGCGCGCCGATCATCTGTCCCGCCGCGTCCTCGGAGACCACGGTCATCGAGTCGATCTTGTAGAAGCGATCGACGAGGCGGTTCTGCTGCTGGGCCTCGCGGCGCAGCGACGCGGTCGGGGGCACGCCGACGCTCGACCAGTTCGTGATTGGCATGTCGTGGTCGCCCGTCGCGACGATCACGAAGCCACCCTGATCGACCGCGAACTCGAAGTAGGCCACCCCCGACACGTCGGGTCGGAACAGCGGCGTCGTGCCGACGATCATCGGTGAACCCGACCATCGTGGCGCGCGCGGCGTGCCGACGGCCTCGCCGATGAGAGCCATCGCACGATCCTGGCAGGCTGCGAGCTGCGCCTGCTGCGCGAAGCGCAGCTCGTGGTCCTCGCCGATGCGCCGCGCGGTCGACAGGGACATGCCGGCCTCGTCGGTGCGCAACACCTGGAAGTAGAACTGCTCCGCTCCCGGCCCGAAGGACTCGAGCATGTCCACCACGCTCACCCGGTTCTCGTCGACCGGCACCACGATCGACGAGCGCAGATCCAGACGCAGCCGGCCGAACACGCCGGGGAAATCGATCGGCGCGCCCTGGAGCGGCGAGACGATCAGGAGGGACTGGCCGAGGAACTGGCCCGGACGGGGACCCTGCTGGGCGAGCAGGAGGGAGGTCGAGAGGAGGACGGCGGCCTTGGCGGTGAACATCGGAGGATTCCTTGGAACAGGGGTTCGGGGCCGGCACCCGCCGGCCACGTCCCGAGGAGCAACGGGCGCCCCCCGATGTCACACTCCACGCGCCGGAATCCGCGGTTCAGTCGCGCGGCAGGAACACGAACTCGGCGTCGGCGCGGCCGAGAGTCCTCCGCCAGCAGCACTGGGCGGCGTCGACGCGGAGCAGTTCACGGGTGGCCGCCAGATGGATCTCGGATCCGAGGACGACGCCCCCCCGCATCGCGGGTTCGAGCGCGTGGAGCAGTCCCGTCGCGAAAGGCGAGTGGTCCGCGCTGCCGTCGCTCGCGTACTCCTCGGCGAGCGCCGAGCAGAGCAGGGTCCGCGAGCGACGGCGCACGTGCTCGGCGATCGGGCGTGCCGGCGCAAGGCGGGAGTCGTCCGGACGCCTTCCCCGCAGCGCGGCACCGGCATGGCAGCAATCGAGGACGACCATCGCGTGCTTGGCGCGCATCTCGCCCAGCTCGTTGCGGAACAGGTCGAAGGGGATCCAGTGGGCACGCGCCTGCGGACCGAGTCCGGATGGGCCGCCGTCCGCCGGGATGAAGTAGCCGGTGAGATCGTCCGTCGACGAACCGAGCTCACCATGGCCAGCGAGGTAGACGAAGACCTGCTCCTCGGGTCCGGCGAGTTCGAGCGCGCGCAGCTCTCCCACGATCGCCGCCTCGGTCGCCGCTCTGCCGAGCAGCAACTTCACGCGGTCGCGCGGCCAGCCGATCCCGACCAGTCGCTCGGCGATCGCGGTCACGTCGCGCTCGGGATTGCGCAACCTGCTGCGGTCGGGATCCTCGGCGTAGTCGATCCCCACGAGCAACGCGCGCGAACCCGAGAAACGCGGCGCGAACGCGGCGGGGTTCGTGTCCGGGTCCGCCGGGGACGCACCGGAATCCTTGGCATCGGATCCGGGAAGACGCAGCGCCGCGATCACCGCGACGACCACGAGCGCCGCGCCGAGAATCAGCGCGATGGACGAACGCCGCGACGTCGACATGATCGGTCGCTCGCCGAGTGCGGCGAGAGCGGCGTCCAACTCCAGCATGTTCGGGTAGCGGGCGGACGGGCTGGTCGAGAGACAGCGCTCCAGCACGCGCGCCAGACCCGCCGGTTCGGCGACGTCGCACCGCCCACCGGCTTCGGCTCCGCGGTACTCCGAGCCGGTCACGCACCGGTGGAGAAGGCATCCCAGGGCGAAGATGTCGGAACGCGCATCCGCGGCATGACCGAGGATCTGCTCCGGTGCCGAGTAATCCGGCAGCACGCGGCCTTCGCGCCGCTGTCCTCCCCCGTGATCCAGGGAGGTCGCCCCGCCCGCTTGCATCGGCTTCGCGAAGGTGAATCCGATCAGTACCGCGGACGCTGCGCTGGGGAAGATCACGTTGCAAGGCGCGATCCCGCGATGAACGACACCCGCGGCGTGGACCGCGGACGAGGCGAGCGCGAGCCGCCGCCCCAGCACGATCACCTGCTCCGGATCGAGCCGTCCCTCCGTGACGAGAACGGACTCGAGTGTCGGACCGTGGACCGGCTCGAGAACGAGGACCGGCTGACCTGGAGATCCGACGACCTCCAGCAATCGAACGACCGACGGATCGCGAACCCTGGCGAGCATCCTGGCTTCGCGCATCGCGCGATCCGCGCCGGCACCCGTGGCCCGACCCTCGCCCGGCCAATCGAGCCAGACCTCGCGACCGAGTTCTTTGTCGAAGGCGCGCCAGCGCTGCACCCGATCGTCGGCCAGCAGGCATTCCTGCAATGCGAATCGGTTCGGGGCGCCGGGGACAACGGTCATGGTCCGCGCGGGTTCATAGCCGCCGCCCTAGGATCTGGCCAACCCCGACGGCATCCCATGCGCGCGAGCCGCACACCTGCAGGTCATCCCGCCCAGACCGCGCGATCCATCCTCCTCGCGCTCAGCGTCCTGTTGTGCTCGACGTCGTGCAGCCGTCGCGACCAGGATCCGACTCCAGCGCGCGTCCACCCGCCCGGTGCCGCAAACGCATCTGCTCCACCTACGCCGGTTGCGAGTGGCCCGCGCGTCCTCGCTCTCCTGATCGGCATCGCGGACTACTTCGACAACGCGCAGTTCGACGACCTGCACGGCCCGGTCGGCGACGTCGATCTCGTCGCGCGGGTGCTGAAGGATCGCTGGAGCGTGGCGTCCGACGACCTGCGTCGCCTCGTCGACCACGCCGCCACGGTGCAGGGCGTGGTCACCGCGATCGATGAACACCTGCTGCGCAGGGCGAAGCCCGGCGACGAGGTGTTCGTCTACTACTCGGGCCACGGCTCACGGATCCCGGACCTGTCGAAGCGCGAACCCGGCTCGAAGGACTCCACGCTGGTCCTCGCCGACAGTCGCGTCGACGGCCGCGACGGATCCTTCGACCTCAGCGACGACGCGATCTACTCGCTGCTCTCGCCGCTGACCATGCGCGGAGTCCACGTCACGCTGATCACCGACTCCTGTCATTCCGGTGGTGTCGCGCGAACCGGGGCGAGGGTTCGCGCCGTGGTGGAGGGACACGAGTCGGCTTCCTCGCTGCCGGATCAGCCGTTCTGGCCCCACGACGTGCCCTTCCTCGACGACGACGCACGAAGCGACCGCGACGAACTCACGGACTACGTCCATCTCTCCGCATGCGCCGCGGACGAGTTCGCCTTCGAGTACGGCTTTCCCGACGGCACCCACGGTGTGCTGACCTGGATGCTGGCGGATCTCCTGGCGAATCTCGGCTCGGGAACGACCTGGCGCGACGTCGCGCGTCGCTGCTCCGCGCGGATCGAATGGATGCCGAACATGCCGCCGCAGACTCCGTGGCTCGAAGGCCCCGACGCGGATCGGGCGGTGTTCGGACGCGGAGGATCGAGGAACGACCGGCGCTTCGACGTGCACATCGGCAGCTCCGATGCGGTGACCGGGACGATCGGGACGCTGCTCGGAGTCGTCCCCGGCGCGACGCTGCGGGTGTTCGACGAACGCTCGCGGGCCGTGGGCGACGTCGAGGTGACGCAGGCTTCGTTCGACGATTTCGTCGGTCACTGGATCGCGCCTCCGGACAACCTGGTCCCGGGTGTCGCGCTGTGCGCGGAACTGGCGAGCCAGCCCGTGGACCTCCCCCGCCTGCAGGTGGCGGCGGGCACGCCCGGACTCGTCGACGAGGTCGGCACCCGTGCCTGGGCGGTCGTTGGCACGGCGAAGCCCGAAGCCGAGTACGTCCTCACCGCGGAGGGTGGCAGGGCCGAGTTGAGGACGAGCGACGGCATCCCGCTGTGGCGACACCTCCATCAGGGCTCCGCGGAAACGAGGTTCCCCCTCGAGGACTTCGACGCCGCCTGCCGTCGGGAGACCAGGTTCCGGGCCCTGTGGGGTCTCGCGAATCCGGATCGGTGCGGAGAACTCCGCCACCTGTCGCTGCGCTTCGTCTCACCGACCCCGGACGAACTGCGCCGGCGCGATGCCGATCGCTCCTACACGGAGGCGTCCATCCGTCCCCGTGGCGGCGCGCGAGGCGGCGGCCCGCCGGCACCCGAATTCGAAGCGACGTTGCCGGTGTTCGGAGCGGCCGTGACCGCCGACCCGCTGGCGGTGCTGGAGGTGGTGAACGAGAACCTGGAGACGCTCTACCTCCACGTGCTCAGCCTCAACGAGGCGCGCGAGATCAGCGTGTTGTTCCCCGATCCCGGGGTGCGCGACCGACCGGCCACCGACGACGCACCGACGAAGCGGATCCGGATCGCCGTCGGCGCGTTGTCGCGCGCCGAATTCCCGCCCGACCGTCCGATGAGGGAGCGCTACCTGGTGATCGCCACCCGATCGCCCCTGACCGAACTGCACACGCTCGAACAGCGCATCGAACCGTCCGAGCGCGGCAGCGGTCGCGCATCGTGCCCCGCTCCGCTCGAGCCGATCTTCGGCGGCGGGATGCTGCGACGCGGTGGCTCCTGCGAGCAGGATCTGGAAGGTGTCGGATTCGCCTGGCTGGACCTGTGGGTCACACGCGAATCCGTCACCCGTAGATGATCCCCGGCTCGATCGCGCCGACCGCTTCGCTCTCGTCCTCGAATCGTTCCTCGCGCGGTGGAACACCGCGGCCCTTGTCGGGACGCGGCCAGACGTGGAAGCCGCCGCGGTGGGTCTGCGACTCCCACACGCCCCAGATGCCGCTGGTCTCGCGGAAGCCGCGGTAGGCGACCGAGTAGGCGCCGAAGTAGGCCTTGTTCCAGGAGACCTCGCGCGTCTCGACGTCGTAGCTGCCGTCGATCTTGAAGCGGCCGACCGTGTCGATGCCTTCGCCCTCGAGAACACCGCAGCGGAAGCTCAGGGCGAGATCCTGACGGAAACGCACGCCGCCCTCGAGCCAGTAGCCGGTCCATGGCCCGGACGGGAACTCGGGATCGTCCTCGAAGGGGAGTTGCGGTTCCGGCACGGACATCGGCGGCGGAGCATTCAACGGTGCGGAGGGGAGCGCGACAACCGCGCCCGCTATCGTCCGCGCATGGTCACCATCACCGCCCGCTACGAAGGCGATCTCCGCTGTGTCACGAGCCACGGCCCGTCCGGAGCGAGCTTCCCGACCGACGCCCCGGCCGACAACCAGGGGCTCGGCCAGTCCTTCTCGCCGACCGATCTGGTCGCGACCGGACTCGCCACCTGCGTGATGACCATCCTCGGCATCCTCGCTCGGCGCGACGGCATCGACCTGCGCGGGATGACCGCCAGCGTCGAGAAGCACATGGTCGCGGACCCGCACCGGCGCATCGCACGCCTGCCGATGACGCTGACCATCCCGACACGTCTCGACGACGAGCATAAGAAGCGCATCGAACGCGCCGCGCACCTCTGCCCGGTCAAGCAGAGCCTGCGCTCCGACATCGACATGCCGATCACGTTCGTCTACACCGCCGAGGTGTGACCACCTCGCCCGCGACCTCCTCGCCCCGCGGTGCGCAACCGGTGGGCGAATGGCGAGCGCTCGCCTCGCTGTGCGGACCGATCCTGCTGGTGCAGCTCGGCCAACTCGGGTTGAGCGTCGTCGACACCGCGATGGTCGGTCGACTCACCGCCGCCGATCTCGCCGGCGTCGCGCTCGGCAACATGTTCGTGTGGAGCATGTACATGTTCGGCTCCGGCATGCTGTCGGTGCTCGACGCGGTCGTGTCGCAGGGTCTCGGAGCCGGCGATCACGCGAGGGTGCGCCGCGACGTGCAGACGGGATTCGCACTCGCCCTGATCACGGCGCTGCCGTTGATGGCGCTGACCGCCTTCGCCGGTCCGTTCTTCCGTCTGCTCGACCAGCCGGAGAGCGTGCTACCGCGCGCCATCGACTACGCGCTGTGGTCGCTGCCGGGACTGCTGCCGATGCTGCTGTTCGTCGCCGCGCGTCAGGCGCTCCAGGCGTATCGGAGCATCCGCCCGATCGTCGTGGCGGTGCTGCTGACCAACGTCGTCAACGCGATCGGCAACTGGATCCTGATCTTCGGCAACCTCGGCGCGCCGGAGATGGGTGTACGCGGAGCCGCCCTGGCCTCGGTCATCGGCCGTTTCGCGATGCTCGGCATGCTCCTGGTCGGGTCGTGGCCCCTGCTCGGTCCGATGCTCCGACCGCTCGATCGCGCACACCTGCGTGCAGCCGAACTGCTGCGCCTGTTCCGACTCGGCGCCCCGCTCGGCCTGCAGTTCCTGCTCGAGTACGGCGCGTTCTCGGGTTCCACGGTGTTCCTCGGCTGGCTCGGCGAGGACGCGATGGCCGCGCACAAGATCGCGATGATCCTGATCACCGCGTCGTTCATGCTGCCGCTGTCGATCTCGATGGCGACTGCTGCACGCGTCGGATTCGCGCGCGGCGCGCTCGATCACGAGGCGGTGCGCAGGGCGTCGCGCACCGGCCTCCTCGCCGGCGCCGCGGTGATGGGCGCCTGCGCGCTGGTCTTCTTCGCGGCCCCGCACGCCCTGGTCGCGCTGTTCACCGACGTCGAGCGGATCATCCCGCTCGCCGCGCAATTGGTCGTGGTGGCCGCCGTGTTCCAGGTCTTCGACGGCATCCAGGTGGTCTGCATCGGCGTGCTGCGCGGCCTCGGCGACACGCGTACACCCTTCCTCGCCAACATCGTCGGCTTCTGGATCATCGGCATCCCGCTCGCGTTGCTCCTGGCCTTCCCGGGGGGCGCTGGCGCCGTCGGCTTCTGGTGGGGACTGGTCGCCGGTCTCGCATCGGTGGCCGCACTGCTGTCCTGGCGCGTGCACGTCCTGCTGCGCCGCGCGACGGCAACGTGACTCATTCTCCGTCTTCGCGCCCGGGCAACTTCTTCCGCGCCACGGTGCTGTCGGCGTCGAGAGGATCGATCTCGTAGCGCAGCAGTCGACAATCGATCGGCCCGTTGCGCACCGGCAGCTTGCGGCTGGTCGCGAGCTTCATGAAACGCGTGGTCTCCGGATTGCCCGACAGCACCCATGCGACGAGTCCCGGCCAACGCCTCAGGAAGTCGCCGAGCGCGCGCCAGCTCCGCTCGAGATCGTCGCCCTCGCCGATGCGTTCGCCGTACGGCGGATTGGTCATCACGAAGGTCGGCGGACGCGACGGGGTGAAGCGCGTGATGTCGCACTCCGCGACCTGCACCTCCTTGGCGACACCGGCCGCGCGTGTGGATCGCCGTGCGATCGAGACCGCACCGGGGTGCCGATCGGCGCCCAGGAAGACGGGCATCGCCGCTCGACCGCGTTCCGCACGCAGACGCGCCTCCTCGCGCAACTCCTGCCACGCCGAGCGGTCGAGATCCTGCCAGCGCTCGAAGGCGAAGCGTCGCGACAACCCCGGTGCGCGATCACCGGTGATCCACGCCGCCTCGATCAGGATCGTCGCCGAACCGCACATCGGATCGCACACCGACGAGCGACGATCCCAGTCGCTCGCGAGCAGGAGACCGGCCGCGATCGCCTCGTTGAGCGGGCTCTTCACCTGCACGTCGCGGTAGCCGCGCTTGTGAAGACTCTCACCGGAGAGGTCGGCATAGATCGTCGCCACGTCGCGGGCGAGGTGGAGGCGCAGCGGCAACGCGGGGTCGTCGGGGTCGACGTCCGGACGCCGTCCTTCGCGATCGCGGAAGCGGTCGACGACGGCGTCCTTGACGAGCCGCGACGCGAACTGCGAGTGCGTGAGGAAGCTGTCGCGGAGCGAAGCATCGACCGCCAGCGTGTCGTCGCAGCCGATGAACTGCTCCCACTCGATGCCGCGGACCAGGTCGTAGAGCTGCCGCTCGTCGTGCACCTCCTCCTGCGCGATCTCCTCCTGCACGCGGATGGCGGAGCGCAGCCACAGGCAGGCCTTCATCGCGAGGCGAGCGTCGCCGGCGAAGCGCACGCCGCCGCGGCCGGCCTCCACGGGATCGGCGCCGAGATCACGGAGTTCCGCCGCGAGGACCTCCTCGAGACCGAGCGTGCAGGCGGCGAAGTAGACGCGTTCCACCGGCGAGGTTGTCGCCGCCGCGAGGCACCTGCGCAACCACGCGATCTGCAGGACGGACCGCGCTACGCTCCGCGGCCCTTCGATGCGCGACTCCGCCGCCCGTGCCGCTCTGCACCGTCCCACCGGACAGGACCGGCACGGCGTGATGCTGATGATCGCCTCCGCGCTGTGGTTCGCGCTGATGGCGGCGATCGCAAGGCGCTGGCTCCACCACACGCCGACCCAGGCGGTGGTGCTGTCGCGTGGCGTCCTGATGTCCACCGTGTTGTGGATCATCGCCCGCCGCCGTGGCGTGCCCATCGTCGGCGCGCAACGGGGCATGCTCGTGGTGCGCGGCCTTCTCGGCTACGCGGCCCTGTCCTGCTACTTCTGGTCGGTGCAGCATCTGCCGCTCGGCGACGCGGTGCTGCTGCAGTACTCGCACCCGATCTTCGTCGCCCTGCTCGCACCGCTCGTGTTGAAGGAGCGCACTTCGCGCGGCCACTGGGTGATCGTCCTGGTGGCGCTGGGCGGTGTCGCGCTGGTCGTGGGACCGAGCGGTGACCTGCACGGTGCGGCCGCGATCGCGTTGGTCGGAGCGATGTGCTCGGGTCTCGCCTACATCGCGATCCGCAAGCTGTCGGCGACGGAGCACCCGCTCACCATCATGGTGTGGTTCCCCCTGGTGACCGTGCCGGGCGCCCTGATCGGCGCGATCCAGGGCGGCGCCGATTCGCTGCCCCGCGACATGGTCGACGTGTTCGCACACCTCGGAATCGCGGCGACCGCGCTGTTCGGGCAGGTCACGCTGACACGCGGACTGGCACGCGTCGACGCCGCGCGCGGAACCGCGGCGACGATGACCGGACCGGTGTTCGGCATGCTGTTCGGACTGATCCTGCTCGGCACACAGCCGAGCAGGACGAGCATGCTCGGCATGGTGATCGTCGGCGCATGCGCCGTCGCGCTGGCCCGCGGTCGACGCGCCCCACCACCGACGCCGCTGCCGGTCCCCGCGACGCGAGACGATCCATGACGCCGGAGACCCCGGCCGCGATCTGAACTCGACCGCAGTGCTCGCGCCGATGCCTGCGGTGGAACGCAAGCGCGCGGAGCGCATCGGGACTGCGTTGACCCAAGGTCGAGATCCGACGCTACTCTCTGCCGGCCCTCGCGCGGCACGCGGTGCCGAACCACGCGTCCCTCATGCTCCGCCTCTCCCTCGCCCTGTCCGTCGCGTTCGCGTCGGCCGCGGTCGCGCAGTCGATCCTGCCGCCTCCGCAGTCGCCGGCAGGCCATGTCGCGACGGCGGACGAGGAACTGCTCGGCAAGGCGTTGTTCTGGGACGAGCAGCTCTCGGCGACGCGCACGGTCGCCTGCGGCACCTGCCATCGCTTCGCGTCGGGCGGCGCCGATCCGCGCGCGCTGAACGCGCGCCATCCGGGTCCCGACGGCGTGACCGGCACCGACGACGACGTGCACGGCTCGCCCGGCGTGGTGCGTCAGGATGCCGCGGGTCTCGCCGTCCGCAGCCCCGACTTCGGCCTGCGCGAACAGGTCACGCGTCGACGCGCGCCGAGCGTGATCAACGCCGCCTATGCACGCGCGCTGTTCCGCGACGGCCGCATCGACGACGTTCTGCGCGATCCGCTGACCGGCGCGACCGTGCTCCCCGCGGATGCCGCGCTCGAGAACCAGGCCCTGCGTCCGCCGGTGGACGCGGTGGAGATGAGCCACATCGGACGGAGTTGGAGCGAGGTCGCGCAGGACATCGCAGGCCGCACGCCGCTCGCCCTCGCCTCGAACCTGCCGCCGTCTCTGGCACAGTTCGTCGCGGGTCAGACCTACGCCGGACTGTTCGCGCGCGCCTTCGGTTCACCCGGAGTCACACCGACTCGCATCGCCTTCGCGCTCGCCGCCTACGAGCGCACGCTGATCAGCGATCAGTCGCCCTTCGACCTGTTCCTCGCCGGTCAGGGCAGCCTCGGCGTCAGCGAGCGCGCGGGACTCACCGCCTTCCTCAACTTCTGCTCGATCTGTCACACCGACGTGCTGCCGCAGGTGCTGGTCACCGGCCCCGTGCTCGACGACTACCGCAACGTCGGCGTGCGCCCGCCCGCGGAGGACGAAGGCCGCGCCGCGGTGACCCACGATCCGAACGATCGCGGGCGTTTCCGGGTACCGGGCCTGCGCAACGTCGCGCTGCGTGCTCCGTACTTCCACAACGGCGGCATGGCAACGCTCTTCGACGTCATCGACTTCTACTCGCGCGGCGGAGACTTCACCGAGAACCGCGATCCCGAGGTCGAGGCGCTGATCGCGCGCATCGGTCTTGCCGACCGCTTCAACCTCGAACGATTCCTCCACGCGCTCACCGATCCACGCGTCGCCCAGGAACTGCCGCCCTTCGACCGCCCCCGCCTGTGGAGCGAAGCGAGCGCCGCGAATCGCAGCTTCGGTTCCGGCACCGCCGCAACGGGTTTCGCCACCCCACGCGCCGCCGTGCTCGCGGCGGCATGGCCGGGCAACCCGCGCTTCGCGATCGCCGCGGAAGCCGCGCCGCCGGGCTCGCGCATCGCGCTGTGCTTCGACACCGCGGCCTCACCGAATCCGACGCGGTGGGCCGGGCTCGACGTCTACCTCGGTTTCACGGCTTCGCTGATCGTGCACGAGCCGACCTCACCGGTCGCCGCCGACGGCACCGTCACCGCACGGCTGCCCCTGCCGACCGCAACCGGACTCTCCGGCCTCACGCTGTACGCCCAGTGGTTCGCCGCCGATCCGCGCGGCGCACCCTGGTTGTGCAGCTCGGACGCCATCGCCTTCACCCTGCTCTGACCCTGCTCTTCGTCCCAAGCCAGCACTCGACCATGCGCTTCAATCCCATCTCCACGTCGACCTTGCTGTCGTCCTTGCTGCTCGCATCCTTCGCGGGCGCGCAGATCGTCGTTCCCGTCGCCACGACACCGAAGCCCGCCGGTCCCGGCATCGAGGGCTGGCCAGGATACGGCCGTGATCCTTCGCACTCGGCCACCTGGAACACGCCGACGCAGAACCTGCAACGGATCCGCTGGTCGACGCCCGTCGATCTCAACCCGCAGTACAGCGGCCCCAACCTGCTGATCCACTACGGCTCGCCGCTGATCACGCCGAACGGCATGGTGCTGGTCACCGTGAAGACGGGTGCGAGCGGCGGCTTCCGCATCGAGGGTCACCGCAGCTTCGACGGCTCGCTCGCCTGGATGCTGCCCACCGACTACCAGCTCGCACCGCACAACTGGACGCCGAGCTGCGGCAGCACGCTGACGCCGCGCGGCTCGCTGGTCGTGCCCGCTTCCGGTGGCACGGTGCTGATCAAGTCGAATCCCGAGTCCGCGGCCGGCGCGGTGCGGCGCGTCGCCTTCTACGGCATCACCAACTACAACGCGAATCCGTCGCCGTACGACAGCAACGTGATCATCGACACGCCGATCACCTCGGACGCCGACGGCAACGTCTACTTCGGCTTCATCGTCACGGGTGGCACGCCGGTCCCGCTGCAGAGCGGCATCGCCCGCATCGCTCCCGACGACAGCGCGATCTGGGTCAGCGCCGCGACGGCGTCCAACGACGCCGGCATCCAGAAGGTGGTCTACAACTGCGCTCCGGCGCTGAGCCGCGACGGCGGCTCGATCTATGTCGCGGTCAACGACATCGCGACCTCGGGCTTCGGCACCGGCTACCTGCTGAAACTCGACAGCCACACGCTGCAGATGCAGGCCCGCGTGCGCCTGCGCGACGTCGGCAGCGCGACCCGCGACGCACTCCTGCCGGATGACGGCACCGCCACCCCCTGCGTCGGCCCCGACGGCGACGTGTTCTTCGGCGTGCTGGAGAATCCCTTCGGCTCGAACAACCTGCGCGGCTGGATGCTCCACTTCGACGGCGCGCTGTCGCAGACCAAGCTGCCCGGCGCCTTCGGCTGGGACGACACGGCGTCGATCGTGCCGGCGTCCGCCTGCCCGAGCTACACCGGCACGTCGAGCTACCTCGTGCTGACCAAGTACAACAACTACGGCGGCATCGGCAGCGGCACCGGTCTCAACAAGGTGGCGGTCCTCGACCCCAACGTCTCGATGACCGACCCGATCTCGGGCCGCACGGTGATGAACGAGGTGATCACGGTGCTCGGCCCGACGCCCGACCAGAACTTTCCCGGCGGCGTGCGCGAGTGGTGCATCAACACCGCGGCGATCGACGTCGCGCGGCACTCGGCGATCGTCAACAACGAGGACGGCAAGGTCTACCGCTGGGACTTCGCCACCAACACGCTGTCGCAGGTGGTCACGCTCACCAGCGGGATCGGCGAGGCCTACACGCCGACGATCATCGGCAACGACGGCACGGTCTACGCGATCAACGACGCCCGACTCTACGCCGTCGGACTCTGAGCGAGTTCGTCGCCGAACAGGTCGAGCGCCGAGAGGATCGGCGCAGCGGCCATCTCGATCAGCGAGCAGTTGCCCTTGCGCCGCGCGAAGTCGGCGACCTTGCGGATCGGCTCCGCGAAGTTGCCGCCCTTGCCGGCGCGCACGCCGTTCAGCACGTGCACGAACTGGTTGGTCTCCATGCGGCACGGCGGGCACTGGCCGCACTGCTCCTTCATGAAGAACTGCGCGATCTCGAGGAGGCGGCCGAGCAGGTCGTCGCCGTCGAGCAGCAGACGCATCCCGCCGCAGCCCGGGGCGGAGCCGAGCGGACGCAGCGTCTCGTGTGCGATCGGAACGTCGAGGTGACGTGCGGAGAGGAAGCCGCAGGACAGGGCCGGATGGATCGCGCGGATCGCGCGGCCGTCCTGCACGCCGCCGCCGATCTCCTCGATCAACGAGCGCCAGGTGGTGCCGAAGGGGACCTCTACGACGCCGGGGCGTCGCAGCTCGCGCGGCAGCGTGAACAGCATCGTCCCCGGTGACTCGGCGGTGCCGAGTGCGCGGTAGGCCTCAGCACCCTCACGCACGATCCACGGCACGTGCGCCAGCGTCTCGACGTTGTTGACGGTGGTCGGCTCGCCGTGCACCCCGCGCTCGCCCGGATAGGGCGGCTTCTTGCGCGGCTTGCCCGGACCGCCCTCGATCGAGTCGATCGCGGCGCTCTCCTCACCGGCGACGTAGGTCGGTGGGGCACGATGCACGGTGACGTCGAAGGAGAAGCCGCGACCGAGGATGGCGTCGCCCAGCAGGCCGGCTGCGCGTGCCTCCGCGATCGCCTGCTCGGCCGCGACGATCTGCGGCGCCATGTCCTCGATGAGGTAGAGCCAGCCGCGCGATGCGCCGGTCGCGAGCGCACACAGCAGCATGCCCTCGAGCACCTGATGCGGATGGTGCGCGACCAGGTGCTTGTCCTTCTCACTGCCGGGCTCGTGCTCGCCGCCGTTGCCCACCACGTGCTTGCGCGCTGCGGTATGCGCCGCAGCGATGCGCCATTTGCGCGCGGTCGGGAACGCCGCTCCGCCGTGACCGCGCAGTCCGGCGGCCTCGATCAGGTCGAGCAGCCCCACTCCACCCCCGGCGAGCGCCTTCGCGAGGGCGTCGTACCCGCCTCGTGCGCGGTAGGCGCCGAGGGACTCGGGAACGGCGGCGTTCGAAGCCGGAAGGATGCGGGATGGCATGGCGCCGTTGTCGCGCGGCAGTGCATCGCGCGCAACGAGCAGGTCGGGATGTCGCTCACTCCCGAAGCCTGCGGTTCGTGGCCATCGCCCGACTGCCCCTCATGGCGCCGACGACCAGGGCTTCCGCATCGGGAACCGCGCTACCGTCCGCGAACTGTGCGCAGCGTGGATCAGCGCAGCCCGGCGGCCGCAGCGTCCGCTGCGGCCATGTCGAAGCCGAGCACGCAGTCGACGGTGGCCCGACCGGGCGTGACCTCGACCCGTGCCGGCGTCGCCCCGGGCAACACGACGAATCGATTCCCTCCCGATTGCCGCAGCAACCAGGACATCTCATAGGGCCCGGGCAGCACGACCGGGATCTCGGTGCTTCCCGAGTCAGCGACCGTGATGTTCTCGAAGGAATCCCAGGGGCGGCCACCTGTCGTCGATTGCGACGAGCCCGCGGCCCGGAACGAGTAGCGACCGTTCGAGAAGCTCGCGTCGGCCGAACGGCACTGCACGGCGATCTGGCAGCCCTGCGGCGCATGCAGGCCCGCGGCGAGGGAAACCACGATCTTGGGTGACGGCGCGAGCGTGATGCGTTCGCCGTCGCGCAGGGCGACGACCTTCGTCGCGCAACGACCCTCGGCGAAGACGAAGAGGTCGACCTGAGCGCGATCGGTGACCACGCAACCGTGGCCCGACCGGACGAGCACACCTTCGTGGCGATCGGACTCGGTCTCATCGAGGACCAGCGCCTTGGCCTCGGACACCGCGCCGCCGTCGGCGTCGACGACATCGAAGCGGACGGCGCGCAGACGCCCGCGCAGATCGAAGGGAGGGAGCTCGGAGCGCTCCCCGGAACGAACCGCGACGCCTTCCTGAACGGCGAGAGGCTGCACGCGACCGGCGACGTGGAGCTCCACGGCGTAGGTCCCGGGCGCGAGCGAGTCGAAGGAGAAGCCCAGGTCCCGGAGATCCCTCTCCTCCGGATATCGACTCTCGATCCCCGCCTGCGTCAGGACCACGCGCAGATCGACCGGCACGCCGAGTTCGTCGACCAGGGCCTTGCCGGAGATGCTCCCACCCTGCTCGAGCCGCAGCACGACGTCGCGCGCCCCGACAGCGAAGGGTCCGAAGCGTCCGTCGATGAAACCCTTCGCGGACACGCGCAGGCGGAGTTCGTTCGGCGTGACGCGGGAGCGGATGGTGAAAGCTCCCTTCGCGTCGGAGCGTGCCCGCGCATTGTCCTCGTTCTCGACGGACACCTCGGCCCCCGCCACCGCTTCGTCCTTCGCATTGCACACGCGACCCGCGATCAAGGGCAGGGGTTCGTCGAGCACGACGTCGCCGAGATCGATCGTCCCGGAAGGAAGCGGCTTGGGCAGGATGACGCGTGCATCGCGTCCGGTCGCTCGATGGCTGAACGAGATGGTGCGCGTCGCGAGCGGCCCGAGCCCGTCCTCGATCGGGATGCGGACGCGACCCTCGCCGTCGGTGGTCAGACCTTGCCCGCTCGAACTCGAGGAACCCTCCCTGCTCGCCGCGACATCGAGCCCGACCATGGTCTTCCGCAAGGGCTCCCTCTTCACGTCGACCAGCCGCGCGACGACCGCGTTTCCTTCCGGCAGCGGAACGCGGACGACGACCTCCTGTCCCTCCGCCACCGGCCCCATGCACTCGATCTGCTGCGCATCGGCCGCGCCTCCGCGGCGCACGTCGATGCGCAGTTTCAGACCGAGGCCGACGACCGGAAAGCGGCAAGCTCCCTCGACGGTCGTCAGGCTCGGCGGGTTCTGGGGAGTTTCTCCGGGCGCGAGCGGAGCGATCACGTTCATCACGAAGCTCGCCGTCAGCGGGCCTGCGCTCGGATTCGCATCGAGCTGCACACGGATCGAGCCGTGCGGAGGCAGAACCAGATCGATCGGCTGCTTCGGGAGCGCGCCGAGCGTGAACTCGGCGGGCGCGGGGATCGGCACGAAGGGTACTTCGAGACGTGCCTTCAAGACGATCCCGTCGATCGGGCCGCCGCCCGCGATCATGCGCGCACGCTGGCGGAGCGACGGAATGGTCGCGATGCCGTCGGCCGCGGAACTTCCGGACCACAGGCTGCGCGCGGCGCTGTTCTGCGGCATCACGACGCTGAGCGGCACCTCGGCGTAGGGCGTGCCTGCCGCATCGACG
This sequence comes from Planctomycetota bacterium, assembly GCA_046349595.1. Lineage (GTDB taxonomy): Bacteria > Planctomycetota > UBA1135 > UBA1135 > UBA2386 > JACRLW01. The sequence continues at coordinate 2,008,311 of JAXMCA010000002.1, read as the reverse complement.
ACCCGCACCCTGAGTTCGGTCGGCGGATCGAGGGCGAGCACGAGGTCGGAGTCCTTCGCGATCGGCTGACGGATGCTCATCCACCCCGACCGTCGCGGTCCCGACTGCGCGTCGCCCGCTTCGATGGCAGCGATCAGCGTGCCCGGTCCGACCTCGGCCTCGTGGACCGGCAACACTCCTGCTGAATCGGTGCGCCGTGCCTTGCTGATCGCCGCCAGCAGCGGCAGGGGATCGCCGTCGCGGGACAGGCTGACGGGCATCGAATTGCGTGCTGCGCGCAGGGCATCGCGTCCGGCGATCCAGACCTCCGCATGCGGCACGCCTTCGCCGGTCACACCGTCCACGACGCGCAGGGAGACATCTCTTCCGGACTCGGGCACCGCGGGGATCTCGATCGCGGAACGCCCCTCCTTCGCGCCATCCTGCTCCGCCACCGGCTGCGGCGTCTCCACGTGACGCTCCTCACCGGCGACCGATCCCCCGGCGACCGGCTGCGCCTCTTTCGATTCTCCCATCGGCGACTGCCTCTCCCCGGAACCCCGCCACAGCAGCACGGCGACCACGCCCACGACGGCGAGCGCTGCGAAGATCAGCAATCCGTTCCTCATTCCGCGAGCATAGTCGCCCCTCCGCGCAGCCGCCGACACTCAGCGCAGACGATTCGCAGCGACCTCCGCCGCATCCTGGTCGAAGTCCAGCACGCAGTCGACGTGATCGCATCCGACCGGGATCTCGATCTCGGTCGGCGATGCCCGCGGCAAGGAAGCCGGGAGCGGTCGCTTCTCACCCGACCCGTACAACCACCACGAGAGGCTGTAGGGACCGGGCGCGGGAATCGGAAAGGAGCCGCGTCCCGAGGCTTCGAGAGCGAGCGGCAATTCGATGCCCCATGGACGCGAACCGCCACGGGAGCCTCGCGAGCCGAAGAACTCGTAGGTGGCGTCCGCGGGCCACGCGGTGTCGGTGGACTTCATCTCCGCGACGATTCTCGCACCCGCCGGCAGGCTGCGCCCCGCGGCGAGCGTGACCATCAGACGGGGGCGAGGGCCGAGGACCACGCGATCGCCGTCGCGCAGTGCGGGCACACGCACGGCGACGTGATCCTCGGCGAAGACGAGCACGTCGGCGCTCGGTTGATCGCAGACGATGCGACCGAGCCCACCCTCGATCTGCACTCCTTCGAAGCGCGGCTTGCCCTCGCCTCCGACCGGGGCGGCGAACAGCGCGCTCGCGCCGCTGATCGCCGCACCGTCCTCACCCACCACCCCGAACCGGATCGCGTGCAGCCTGCCGCGCAGATCGAAGGGAGGAAGTTCGTTCTGCCGGCCCGACTGCAACTCGATGTGCGAACGCACCTCGATCGGTTCACGACGGCCTTGCAGGTAGAGAGCCACGTCGCATCGGTCGTGGCGAACGTCGGAAAAACCGAATCGTCCGTCGCGCACGTTGATGCCACCCGGGCGGGCCGATGCACGCCCGCTCTCGGACAGATCCACGCTGAGGCGCACCGTCGTTCCGAGGTCGTCGAGGAGCACGGTGCCCGCGACATCGGTGGCCCTCTCGAGGCGGAGCTCGATCCCTCGGGCGCCGACCTCGAGCGGCTGCGAGTGCGCGTCCTGATAGCCCTGCTTCCCGGCCTGGATGCGGAAGGCCTTCGACACGCCGTGCGCACGGAGTTCGAAGGCACCGTCCACGCCGGTCTTCGCGGGGGACGCTCCCGAAGCATGCAGGATCACACCCTCGATCGGTCGCCCGTCGACATCGAGCACACGGCCCGCGGCGATCACGGGAGCGCGCACGAGTACGACGTCGCCGAGATCGATCTCGCGCACGGGGAACGGCGCGGACACGACGATCCTTCCGCCCCGATCCATCGTGCGCTCGTGGAGGTCGACGCTGACCTTGGCGGTCGCGGTCGACTGCTCGGCGGCTTGACGCCACTCGTCCTGGATGAGGAAGCGGATGCGTCCCTCGCCGTCGCTTCGCGAGCTGTCACTGCTCGCGCGTTCCCGATTCTCCGCGCTCAGGAAGAAGCTCATCTGGACGTCCACGTCGCGAAGCGGGGTCTGCTCCTCGTCGAGCAGGCGCACGGCGACCACACCCCCTTCCTCGGCGATCGGAACACGCACGTGGACGTCCTGGCCGGGAGCGACCGGTCCCTCGAAATCGATGCTCTGCGATCGGAGCGCACCTTCGCGACGCACTTGGAGGTGCAGCGCGCGCGACAGCCCCACGATCGGGAAGGAGCATCGCCCGTCCTCGAGCACAGCGCCGAAGCCCTCCGCCCCGTCATCCCACAGCGACGCGGTTCCATGGCCCTGAGGCTTCGCGGGATCAGGATCGAGTTCGAGCGACACGCTGCCGTGAGGCGGGAGCAGCAGATCGACGGCATCACGAGGCAGATCGCCGAGCGACACATCGACGCACGGCAAGGGCTTCAGCAACGCGTGCACCTGGAAGCGGATCGTCCGATCCGGCCCGAAGGCATCGCCGGCAGCGTTGCGGGCGAGCTGGCGGATCCGCGACATGGTGACGATGCCGGCCCGGTCGGAAGTCCCCTTCCAGAACCCGGCCTTGCGGCCGTCCTCTCCCAGCAGCGCACGGACCTCCACGCCCGGCACGGCACGTCCGCCGCCTTCGATCACGCGGACACGGACCTCGTCGTCCGCATCCAGCACCAGCACCAGCGCTGCCGACAGGAACTCACCCGGGTCCTGCTGCAGCGACTTGAAGCCGGACCGATGCGCGTGACCGGCTTCGTCCTCGCGGTCGGTCGCAGCGATCATGCCGCCGCCGCGGAATTCCTTCGACGACAGCCGAAGCACACCGTCGGCATCCGCGACCTGAGGCTTCACCAGGAGCTTCAGCAGTTGGAGCGGATCCGAACCGCGAAGCTGATCGGCCGTCAGCTTGCGACTCTCTTGCTTGGACCGTTCACGCCCGATCGCCCAGACCCGGGCGTGCGGCACCGCTGCCTTGGTCACGCCATCGACGACACGCAGTTCGAAGTCGCCCTCGGGTGCCGGTGTCGCCACCTCTGCGCGTCCGTCCGGGAGCGTGGCAGGCCGGGGTGGCGACTCCGGCGAGTCGGCCGCATGACGCACGTCACCGGCAGCCGTCTCCTCGACGTGAGTCGATCGCGCTCCGGCTTGCGGTTGGGGTATCGACCTGCGCTCACCTTCTCCCCAGAGCAGCACCACGACCATCACCACGACGGCGAGCGCTGCGAAGATCAGCAATCCGTTCCTCATTCCGCGAGCATAGTCAATGCCGGCGGCGGCGCGCGACGGAGCAGGCTGCGCAGCAGCACCGTGATGCGGCGGAGGCCACGCAATCCGCGGTGTGCCGACAACACGTCGTGGTCGGCGCGACGGATCGCGTCGACGCAGCCCGCGGCACCGCCGACGATCGCGCGGAGTTCGTAGCGCAGGCGGCCGCGGACCGCGAGGGTGAGCGGCCAACCCTCGCCGAGCATGCGCGCGGTGCGGTCGAGCCAGTCGCGGACCAGGGCCTTCACGCCGGGGCTCGCGCGCGGCGCGCGCAGGTCGTCCTCGCGAACGCCGTGCCTCTCGAGATCGGCGAGCGGGAAGTAGATGCGGTCGCGCTCGCGCAGGTCGCTGCCGATGTCCTGCAGGTGATTGAGCAGTTGCAGACCGGTGCAGATGCGATCCGACAGGCGGTCGAGGCGGTCGTCGCGATGGCCGAAGACGCGCAGCACGAGGCGGCCGACCGGGTCCGCCGAACGGCGGCAGTAGTCGAAGAGCTGTGCGTCGGTCTCGTAGCGGTGGACGCGGAGGTCCTGCGCGAAGGCGTCGAGCAGGTCGAGGAACAGGGGCTCGGGCAGGTCGAGTTCGCGGATCGTCGCGCACAGATCGACGAAGAGCGGCAGGTCGCTGCGCTCGCCGCGGCGGTGCGCGAGGAAGGCCTCGCGGAACGCGTCGAGGGCCACGGCATCGCGTCGTTCGTCGGCGATGTCGTCGGCGATGCGGGCGAAGGCGTAGATGCGGTGGATGTGCGGCCGCAGCCGGCGCGGCACCAGGAACGAGCCGACCGGGAAGTTCTCGTAGTGCGTCGCGGCCAGCGCGACGAGTTCGCCGGGAAGCTTGTCGAGGCTCGTGGCGTCGGACATCGAGTCGTCAGAAAGTAGCGCGGATCCCGCGCGGGAGACCAACCATGTCCGACACGACTGCTCCGTCGAACGACCATTCCCGAAGGTCCCGTCTCCCCCTGATCCTGATCGCAGGCACGGCGGCGATCGTCCTCGGGCTGCTGCTCTGCGATTCGGTGATCGGCGCCCAATGGCGGCGCGCGCGGGCCGAGTTCCTGGCGCGCCTTGCGGCTGACGAACTGAAGACCACCGCCCGCCCCTGCCTGCTCGACGGCGCCGTCCCCGGCGAATCCTGGCGCGAATGGGCCGACGTGTTGGCCAGGATCGACACCTCCAAGCTGGAGAGCCTCGACGAGGTGCTGTCCGGAGCGAGGGCGCCGACCGATCACGAGGATCTCGACTCCGTTCTCGCGTCGTACGCGACGGAACTGGAGCGCTTGGTGCAGGGCGCGCGACGGAGCGAAGGACGCTGTCCCGCCGATCCGAAGTTCCAGCAGGAGGTCGGGGACCGCGCCCTCGCCGCCGTCGCCCTCGGACGACTCGCGATCACCACCGCGGAGCGGCGTTTCGCACGCGGCGAAGTCGACGATGCGCTCGAGCTGCTGCTGGCTTCGCTCCAGTTCGCCCGCGACCTCGGCGACGGTGCTCCGCTGATCGACGGAGCCGTCGGCGGTGTCGTCGTCGAGCGCAGTGGTGTCGCGATCCGCACCTGGCTTGCGGATGCGCGCTTCACCGCGGCACATCGCCGCAGTCTGGACAAGGCCCTGGGGGTGCTCGACACGAGCTGGCCGCATCCCGGCGAAATGGTCCGCGCCGAGTCGATGTGGATGGCGGAGCAGGTCGGCCTGGCCCGCGACCAGGTTCCCGCCTGCGACGTGCTCGACGTGCGGCGGCTCGCCCTGTGGCGCGAGCTGTTCTCGACGCGCCTTGCGGTCGTCGGCTGGTGGGACACCGCGAGCATGCTCGAGGACGCCGTGCAGACCTCGGCGGACGACGACTGGAGGTCCGCCAGCGATCGCTATGCGGGTGTCGTCGCCACGATCAGCAGTCCCCTGGCGCGCATGCTGTCGTCACCCATCAGCCACGCCGACCAGATCGTGCGCACCGCACGCGCCCGTCTGCGTCTCTTGCGCGGCGCGATCTCCTTCACGCTCCACGAGGATCTGCCGGCACTAGTCGATCCCTTCACGCTCGCGCCGCTCCGCCGCGACGAGAGCGCGACGCGCCTGCGCCTGTGGAGCCTCGGCGAAGACGGCTCCGACCAGGGCGGCAAGGGCTGGCTGGTCGAGCCGCAGGACGAGAAGGACATCGCGATCGAGGTCACGCGCTAGTCGTCGTCCGCCGATCGCGGCAGCGCGATCGCAGACCGGGTCGCACGCGCAGCGACGGCGCCGAACAGCCCGCCGATCGCGACGGTGAAGGCGGTCCAGAACACGAGCTGCACGTAGCCGAGCCACGCCGACAGCGCGAACGGCGAGAAGCCGGCGTAGTCCTTCGGCCCGAGCTTGACGTGGTGCACGTCCCAGCCCGCGAAGGCGGCGATCGCGGTGATGACGACGATCGGCAGGCGCGCGAGCAGCGCATAGCGCAACCCGATCATGAACAGGGCGGGCCAGGCCCAGGCCGCGAGCGCCGCGGCGAGCACCGAGACGGCACCCATCGCGAGGAGTTGCGACACCATGCCGTCACGCGTCGAGGTGTCGAAGGGCAGGGCGCGGATCACGAACTGGAACCCGCCGATGTAGACCATCACCGCCAGCGCGTGCACGCCGAGCGCACGGCGCGGCAGAACTTCGCCGGCTCGGGCGAGGCGATGGCCGAACCAGATACCGAACACCGGTACCAGCCAGGTGATCCCGAGCCACGCACTCCCTCCGCCCGACGCCGTCGAGAACCATCGGGCCGGTCCGCCGGCGAGTTCACCGCACAGACGGACGACGGTGACCGCCAGTGTGATCAGTGCTGGAACGACGACGAGCCTCGCCACAGGCGCTCGGTTTGACATGAGTCGGAACGATGGAGTGCTACTTCAGCCGCAGCGTCGCGAGATGGATCGAGGTCGGCTCGCGGTGACTCGTGTAGTACGAGACGCGCAGGAGGTCGCCGTCGAGCGCGAAGCCGGGATAACTGCAGTCGCCGCCGCTGGGCAGTCGGCAGAGCGTGCGCGTCGCGCCCTTCGTGTCGATCCAGAACAGCTCGGTCCACGGTGAGCGGTCGTCGCGGCCGGGGCCCGATTGCGGAGGCGGGAAGACCCGGGAACCGGCGAGGAGGCGATCGCCGTCGAGCACGATCAGGTCCGGTCCACCGAGACGGCGATCGAGTGCGACCCAGGTGAAGTCGCGGTACGGCGGCAACGCGCGGCCGAGCATGCCGACGGCACTCTCGCCGTCGCAACGCACCAGCGCGAGCATGGTGCCGTCCTCGAGGAAACGCAGCGTGGTCTCCGTCGCGCGCACGCGAGGCGAGGCCAGCGGGACATCGACGCGCGCGAGTGCCGTGCAGGTGATGCCGTCGCGCGTGGTGACGAGATCGAGCGACTGCACGCGCTGCGATGCGTGGTAGATCGCGCCGTAGCCGACGCCATCGCGCCAGGTCAGGCGCCACAGCCAGTCCTTGCCGGTCGCACACTCCGCGGGGAGGTGCATGGGCTGCAGGACACCGAAGGTCCCGTCGCCGGCATCACCGAAGGCGACGCGCGGCGCCTGTTCGCGCAGATCGTGATCGACGTAGCGCGAGCCGCCGATCAGCAGCATCAGGCGGCCATCGGGCATCACGGTGATCTTGGGATCGCGCAGGTCGATGCCCGGCTCATCGAGCAGCGCGGCCGAGCGCCAGTTCATGCGGTCAGGGCTGCGGATCACGCGGATCGAGCCGTCGAGGCCGTGCACGTGGCGGTCGCTCTCGCGGAAGGTGCACCACAGGGAGTCGCCGGCCACACAGAGTCCGGTGAAGGCGTTGTGCTCGGCGCGGTCCCAGATCCGCTCGCTGTGCACGAGGACCGGATCGGTGGCCTGATCCTGCCCCACGAGCGGCACGCCGAGGACGCCACCGAGCAGGACTGTCGCGCCGCGGAGATCCGCGGGCCCGAACCACCGTGACGATCGCGGGCTCACAGCTTGAATGCACCAGTGAACACGACGGCGTAGCAGCCGCCGATGCCGAAGGCACACAGGAACAGGATGCTCACCACGACCCATACCAGGGCGGGGCGCCCGGCCTCCTCGTCGTGCTTCCGGGAGAGCATGGCGAAGGCCCCCACCAGGCATGCGATGCCGATGACGGCGGGCCCGAAGACCATCAGCAGCACTCCGAGTTGCTCACCCATCGGCGGACAACATAGCGCGTGCCTCGTGATCCACGGCGTCCCCGGGGAATGGTCGACGCCACACGCCCCTCTTCCTCGGGGCGCACTTCCCGGTACCGAGCGCCTGCTCCATGCTCCCGCCCATGACGCACCGCGTGCGCCCCTGGACCTTCCACGGCGGAGCGACCGCGCTCTGTTCGACCTGCCTGCGACGCATCGAGGCGAAGGAGATCGTGCAGGACGGCTGCGTGTACCTCCTCAAGCGCTGCCCGGAGCACGGCGCGCAGAAGGTCCTGATCGCCGACGACCCCGACTACTGGCTCGACGCGCGCATCCGCTTCCGCAAGGCCGGTGAGCAGGTCGCGCGGCCGAACACCGCCTTCGAGCAAGGTTGCCCCTTCGACTGCGGCATCTGCCCCGAGCACGAGCAGCACGGCTGCCTGACCATCCTCGAGGTCACCGACCGCTGCAATCTGCGCTGCCCGACCTGCTATGCGTCGAGCGGCCCGGAGCGGCAGACGCACCGCGACATGGCCACCATCGAGCGCATGCTCGATCGCATCGTCGCCAACGAGACCGAACCCGACGTGGTGCAGGTCTCGGGTGGCGAGCCCACCGAGCATCCGGAGTTCTTCGCGATCCTCGATGCCTGCCGTCGTCGCCCGATCCGCCACCTGATGGTGAACACCAACGGCATCCGCATCGCGCGCGACGCCGAGTTCGCGAAGCGCCTCGCCGGCTACGCGCCGGGCTTCGAGGTCTACCTGCAGTTCGACGGCCTGCGCGCCGACACCCACAAGGCGCTGCGCGGCGCGGACCTCCGCGACGTGCGCATGCGCGCGCTCGACCACCTCGACGCGCTCGGCCTGTCCACCACCCTGGTCGTCACGCTGCGCCGCGGACTCAACGACGACGAGATCGGCGACGTGATCCGCTTCGCGGTCTCGCGGCCCTGCGTGCGCGGCGTCACCTTCCAGCCGGTGCAGGATGCCGGGCGCAACGACGGCTTCGATCCGAAGGTGCACCGCCTGACGCTGACCGAGGTGCGCCGTCGCATCCTGCAGCAGTGCGACTGGTTCCGCCCGGCGGACCTGATCCCGGTGCCCTGCCACCCCGATCAACTCGCCATGGCCTATGCGCTGCGCACTCCGGGTGCGGCCACGCCGATCACCGCGCTGACCGGGCTGGTCGATCCCGCCGTGTTCGTGCAGGGCGCGCGCAACACCATCGCGCTCGAACGCGACGAGGGGCTGCGCGCCGCGGTGTTCGCCGCCTACAGCACGGCACACGGACCCGAGTCCGCGGCCGACGCCGTCGGACGTCTCCTGTGCTGCCTCCCCCAGGTCGCGCTCGACCAGGGAGCGAAGCTCGACTACCGCGACCTGTTCCGCATCGTGATCATGCGCTTCCTCGACCGTCACGATCTCGACGTCGCCAACGTGCGCCGCTCCTGCGTGCACATCGCGCATCCCGACGGCAAGCGCGTGATCCCCTTCGACACCTACAACCTGCTGTACCGCGACGAACTCGAATCGACCGTGCTCGCGCGGCTGCGTGCTCAGGCGGTGGTGCACTGATCGCCTATGGCCTGTGCGTGGCCGCCGGCGTGGTCCTCGGTGGCCTGTCGGCGCGTCTCGTGCCGGACGACAACCGACTCGACTCGCATCGACGTCTCGTGCTCGCGCTGGCCGCGCTCGGTGGCGCGGTGCTCGGCGCCTACGGGTTCGAGCTGCCTGCGGACCTGCTCGGCTGGCACGCACCCGCGCCTGCGGGAGTCACGGGCGACGGCATGCCACTGGGCGGGCGCACCGTGCTCGGCGGAATCCTCGGCGGATGGATCGCGGTGGAGAGCGTGAAGCCGCGCCTGAACATCCGTCGCCCGACCGGCGACGGTTTCGCCCTGCCGCTCGCCGTCGCCCTGACGTGCGGACGTCTGGGCTGCGCGCTCACCGGCTGCTGCCAGGGCGTGCGCTGTGCTCCCTCCGCTCTCGCGTGGCGCGACGCGCTCGGCGTTCCGCGGGTGCCGGTGCAGATGATCGAGATGGTGTTCCATGCCGCAGCGGCGGTGGCGCTGTTCGTCGCGGCGCGGCGGCAACTCGCATCGGGGCGATGTCTGGCGATCTACGTCGCGCTCTACGGTGCACTGCGCTTCGCGCTCGAGTTCTGGCGCGAGCACCCGCCCATCGCCCTCGGCCTGACCTGGTACCAGATCCTCGCCATGGCGCTGACCGCGCTCGGAGGGGTCACCTGGTGGCGTCGACGTCGCATCGCGACCGCGGCGGCGCTGCGCTAAGGTCGGCGCGATGCGCATCCTGGTGGTCGAGGACGACGACAAGATCGCGAGCTTCGTCGCGCGCGCGTTGCGCGAGTCCGGTCACGCGGTCGACGTCGCCACGACCGGTACCGAAGGACTCGATCTGGGTCGCACCGGGGTCTACGACGCGGCGGTGGTCGACGTGATGCTCCCCGGCCTCGACGGCTTCGGCGTGATCGAGAAGCTGCGCGCTGCTCAGGTCCAGACACCGGTGCTGTTCCTGAGCGCGCGCCACTCGGTCGACGACCGCATCCGCGGGCTACGGGCCGGCGGCGACGACTACGTCACCAAGCCCTTCTCCGTCGCGGAGGTGGTGGCCCGCGTGGAAGCGCTGATCCGTCGCGCCACGCGCAGCGCGGAACCCACCACGCTGAGCTGCGGCGATCTGCACGCCGATCTCCTGACACGCGAGGTCCGCCGCGGCGATCGCCGCATCGACCTGCAACCGCGCGAGTTCGCCCTGCTCGAGCTGATGCTGCGCAACCGCGGCCGGGTGCTCGGCCGCACGGCGATCCTCGAGCACGTCTACGACTACCGCTTCGATCCGCAGACCAACGTCGTCGACGTCCTGGTCAGTCGGCTGCGCAGCAAGATCGATCGCGACTTCGACAAGAAGATGATCCGGACCGTCCGCGGAGTCGGCTATGTCCTCGACGCCTGATCGCCCGACCGCGCTGCGCTTCAGCGCGAGTCTCACCGCCTGGTTCGCCGCCTTCTTCGTGGTGACCGTGATCGGCGTGTTCGGCCTCTCCTACTGGCTGGTCGGCAGTGCGCTCGAGCAGGACTGGAGCTACCGCCAGACCGAGATCCGTCGCGATCCCAGTGGCGCTGCGGTGGGCACCACCATCCGCGAGGAGACCGCGGTGGTGCGACCGAACGCGGAGATGCGCGCGCAGATCGATCGACGCTTCCGCGAGACCTTCTTCATGCTGGTGGTTCCGATCGTCCTGCTCGGGCTCGTCGGCGGACTCGCACTCACCCACTACGCGGCGCGACCGGTGCATCGCGTGGTGCAGACGGTGCAGGCGATCCTCGCCACCGGCGAACTCGATCGGCGGATCGGCACGCGACGACGTGCCGGCGGATTCGACGATCTCGCCCGCCTGCTCGACGTCCTGCTCGAACGGATCGAGGGACTGGTGCGCAGCCAACGCGAATCGCTCGACGCCGTTGCGCACGACCTGCGCACACCGATCACGCGCCTGCGCGCCGTCGCGGAGCGCGCGGCCGCGGACCTCGACGACGTCACCGCCTGTCGCGAGGCGGTCGTCGAACTCGCCGAGGAGTCCGAACGTCTCGCGGCGCTGGTCGACAAGCTGATGGACGTCGCCGTGGCGGAGACCGGCAATCTGCGCCTCGACAGCGACGTGGTGCCGCTGCGCGGCGTGCTGGACGAGGTCGTCGAGCTCTACGACTTCGTCGCCGAGGAGCGGAGCATCGAGGTGCGCTGCAGCGTGCGGGACGACGTCGAGACGCGCGGCGACCGCGCGCGGCTGGTACAGGTCTTCGCCAACCTCGTCGACAACGCGCTCAAGTACTCGCCGGACGGCAGCCACGTCGAACTGCACCTCTCGCGCGACGGCGATCGCGCGGTGATCGCGGTGTCCGACCAGGGCTGCGGCATCGAGCCGGCCGATCTGCCGCGGATCTGGGAGCGCCTCTATCGCGCGGATCGCAGCCGCGGCACTCCGGGGCTCGGCCTCGGCCTGAGCATGGTGCGCGCAGTGGTGCACGCACACGGCGGGACGATCGACGTCCAGAGCGCGCCGGGAGCCGGCTCCACCTTCACGGTGCGGCTCCCGGCGGTCGCGCGGATCTGATCAGCGCGACGCGAGCGCGACCCAGCGCGGGCCATTGCCGTCGTCCACGCGCAACACCAACTTGTCGCCCGGCGGGATCGCCGCGACGGCGGCGTCGAAGTCCTTCACGTCGTGCACCGCGGTGCGACCGACGGCGAGGACGATGGTGCCCGGCTGGAGTCCGGCGGCCGCGGCGGCACCGTCGTCGGCGATCGAACGGATCACGACGCCCTGACGACCTTCCACGCCGAGCGCACGGGGATCCATCGGCCCGACCTCGAACCCGTAGCGCTGGGTGATCGCGGTCGCGCTCGCCGGCTCGATCTCCGCATCGGCGCTGCGCTGCCCCACCGTGGCGGTGACGGTGATCGCCTTGCCGTCGCGAAGGACGTCGAGCTTGATCTCGGTGCCCGGCCTCAGCGCGGCGATGCGATTGCGGAGCGCGCTGCTGGTGGCGACCGCCTTGCCGTCGAGCGCGGTGATCAGGTCACCGGCACGCAGACCCGCCGCAGCGGCCGCGGTGCCCGCGCGCACGTCGGCCACCAGCGCACCGGAGTGATCGGCGAGCTTCATCGAGTCGGCGAGTTCCGGCGTGAGGTTCTGCACCACGACACCGAGCTGCCCGCGTTCGACGTGACCTGCGGTGCGGAGCTGCGTTCCGATGTCGCGCGCGAGGTTCGCGGGGATCGCGAAGCCGATACCCATCGAGCCACCGCTGCGGCTGAGGATCGCGGTGTTCACACCGACGACCTTGCCGTCGAGATCGAGCAGCGGCCCACCCGAGTTGCCGGGGTTGATGGCCGCGTCGGTCTGGATGAAGTTCTCGTAGTCCTCGATGCCGACGTGATCACGGCCCTTCGCGCTGATGATGCCGGCGGTCACGCTGGCCTGGAGCCCGAAGGGATCGCCGATGGCGAGGACCCAGTCGCCGACCTGCACCTCGTCGGAGTCGGCGAACTGCAGACACGGGAGGTCCTTGGCGTCGACCTTCAGCAGGGCGAGGTCGGCGTCCCGGTCGGTGCCCACCACCTTGGCGCGGTACTCCTTGCCGTCCTGGAAGCGCACTTGCACGTCGTCGGCGTTCTGGACCACGTGGTTGTTGGTGAGGATCAGTCCGGCCTGATCGATGACGAAGCCGCTGCCCTGGGAGAGGTTCGGCTGCATCTGCATCGGCGCGTTGTTGCCGAAGGGCAGCAGGTGGCGGAACGGCGCAGGCAGCTCCTGCAGCAGGTTCTGCGTCTGCATCGCCGGCTGGCGCGTGCGGATCGAGACCACCGCGGGCGACGCCGACGCGGCGACACTGCGGAAGGCGGCACTCAGGTCGCGGGCCGTGCCGAGACGCGGGGGTGCGACGAAGGACGCGCCGCCGACCACGGCAGTGGCGGCGAGCGCCGTGACGATCCGGTTCCTGGTGATCGCGAACATGGTTTGCTCCTCGTGATTGCGATGACGGTCCGACGGCAACCGCCGGCGGACACGGCGCCGATCACGAGGCGCACCTTGCCGCGATCTGTCCGGAACATGACAGATCCGTAAGGTTCGGGGAGCTTCAGTACGGCGAGTCGAGCAGCGTCCAGACCATCTCCTCGACGTCGGGCTTGGCCTGGCCCTGCAGGCGCTTCACCGGATCGCCGCCCTCGAGCAACTGCACCGCGATCTCCGGGAGGTCGGCCGGGGTCACGCGGCTGTAGAACAGCCGGTCGGGCCAGACCGTCATGTTGATGCCGCACTCGCAGGCCCCGAAGCAGGGATAGCGGCGGACCCGCACCCTCTCCTCGTGCGGGTCCTTGGCGCGGACGAGATCCTTGAGCATGTCATGGACGTCGCCCGAGCCACGCTCGGTGCAGTCGCCGCCCTCACAGACATAGACCAGCTTCGGGTCGCTCATCGTTGGGTCGGCCTCAGTGGAACTTCACGTAGTCGAACTCGATGGGCTTCTCGTTCACGCCCATCGCCGGCGGGGCGATGTAGTTCGCGAACTTGCCCGGCTGGTGGACCGGCTTCATGCAGGACTTCACGTAGTCGCGGTCGGACTGGCTCGGCAGCCACTCGCCGTGACGATGCGTCCACTCGCCCTCGCCGATCATCTTGCCGTCCGGCGCGAACTTGTAGTGCGCGAACACACCCTGATTGCGGTTGAACTTGCGATCGGGGAGCACGACGCGGAAGTCGGAGCCGAAGGCCTCGAGATCGCGGTTCCAGCGCGTGGTGATGCGCTGGCAGTCGGCGATGTAGGCGTCCAGCAGCACGGCGTTCATCGCGCGCCGCAACGGGATGTCCTTCTCGATCAGGCGATTGCCGTCCGGCACCGCGATGCGATAGGTGTGGTCCAGCGCCTTGGGATCCTTGTAGATGCCGTCGCCTTCGCGATAGCGACCCTTGAGTCCCGACGCGAAGGACTCGGCCGCGTTGGTCGAATCCTCGCCGCCGAACAGGTCCATGCTGCGCGAGAACCAGAAGTTGATGTAGCGCTGGATGACCTCGAAGGGGATCGCGCCGACCGCAGCCGGGTCCTTGCCTTCCTTCACGACCTCGGCGGTCCGGCGCAGGATGCGGCCGATGCCGTTCTCGCCGGTCTGCATGTGGTAGGCCTCCTCCGTCAGCATGAACTGCGTGGAGCGCGCCAGCGGGTCGAAGCCGGATTCGGCGAGCGAAGCGAGCTGGTACTTGCCGTCGCGGTCGGTGAAGGTGGTGAAGCAGAAGAAGTCGACCCAGGTCTCGATCGGCTCGTTGAAGGCCTCGAGGATGCGCGGGCTGTCGGCGTCGCCGCTGTGACGCTCGAGCATCGCCTCGGCCTCCTCGCGGCCGTCGGCCCCGAAGTAGGTGTGGAGCAGGTAGACCATCGCCCACAGGTGACGGCCCTCCTCCACGTTGACCTGGAACAGGCTGCGCATGTCGTAGAGCGACGGCGCGATGTGGCCGAGCCGCCGCTGCTGCTCGACCGACGCGGGCTCGGTGTCGCCCTGCGTGACGATCAGTCGGCGCAGGCGATTGCGGTGCTCACCCGGCACCTCGCTCCACACCGGCTCACCGATGTGGTCGCCGAAGTGGATCTTCCGATCCTCCGGCGCATCGGCGAGGAAGATGCCCCAGCGGTAGTCGGGCATCTTCACGTAGTCGAAGTGCGCCCAACCGCCCTTGCCGACACCGACCGCCGTGCGGAGGTAGACGTCGTGCATGTTGAAGTCGGTCGGGCCGAGGTCCTTCCACCACTGCAGGAACGCCGGCTGCCACTTCTCGAGCGCGTGGAGCAGGCGCTTGTTGTCGCGGAGGCCGACGTTGTTGGGGATCTTGGTTTCGAGGTCGACGGTGCTCACGTTCTCCTCCAGTCGAAGGACGAGGTCTCGGGCTTGCCGTAGCAGACGAGCGCGCCGCGCTCGCCGGTGGCGTTGGGTCGGGTGAAGATCCAGTTCTGCCAGGCGCTGAGTCGCCCGAAGATCTTGGAATCACAGGTCTCCGCACCGCCGAAGCGGAGGCTCGCCTCCATTCCGGTCAGCGCGTCGGGGCTCAGGGAGGCGCGCTCCTCCATCGCGATGCGCAGGTCGTCCTCCCAGTCGATGTCCTCGACGAGGAAGGTCGTGAGACCCTCGCCGTCGGCATCGGCGGCGGACATGCGCGGCATCTCCGCGGCGAGGCGCGCAGCGCGCTCCGGCTCGGCGAGGAAGCGACTCTGCAGACGGGTCAGGCCGTGCGACATCGGCACGGCACCGTTCGACAGCGGACCGATCGCGAGTTCCACGGCATCGTCGTCGAGCGCGTAGATGCGATCGCCGGCCAGCGCGAGTTCGAACAGCACGCCGCCGAACGCGGAGCCCTTGTCGATCAGCGCGAAGAAGCTGCGCGCCGTGAGTTCGTAGCGCCGCAGGACGCGTGCGACGAGCGCGACGATCTCGCTGCACAGCCAGCTCTTGTCCTTGCATGCGAGAAGCGCGCGCTCGGCCTCCAGCACCGCGTCGATGCTGCCACGCGTGTGCAGGAGCACGAGCGCGACCTTCTCGTGCTCGAAACGGAGCTGCAGCAGGGCGTCGTCGAGCTCGCGGAAGGCGCGCACGAACCAAGCGTCGACGCCGGCCTTGTGGAACTCCTCCGGAGTCGACGGCTGCGGCGAACCCGGTGCACGCACCGTCAACACGGCGGAGCGCGTCTCGGTCTCGACCACCAGATCGACGTAGCGATAGGCGTAGGTCGTGGTGGAACCCTCGGTCGTGACGCTGCGCTCGACCGGCTTCCACTCGATGCCCTTGCGGCCGCTGCGGTCCGTGCCCTGCGCCGCGATCTCCTTGGCGCGCTGCGCGACCTTGTCCGCGAACTGGCTGCGCGACCAGGTCGCGTCGATCAGGCCCCACTTCTTGGCCTTCTTGCCGCGCACACCCTCGGCGAGGGTGGAGAACACGTCGGCGAGGTCGCGGCGCACGCGACGCTTATCGACGAGCCGCGTGAGACCGCCGGTGCCGGGCAACACGCCGAGCAGGGCCACCTCGGGCAAGGAGACCGCCGAGCTGTTGTCGTCGACGAGATGGATCTCGTCGCACGCGATCGCGAGCTCGTATCCACCACCCGCGCAGGGGCCGTTCACCGCGGCGAGGAAGCGCAGTCCGGACTGCCGGCTGGCATCCTCGAGCGACAGGCGCGTCTCGTTGGTGAACTTGCAGAAGTTCACTTTGAAGGGGTGCGACGACGCCGCGAGCATCCCGATGTTCGCGCCGGCGCAGAACACGCGGTCGATCGCCGAGGTGACGACCACCACCTGCACTCCCGGATGCTCGAAGCGCACCCGGTTGATGGCATCCTGCAGCTCGATGTCGACCCCGAGGTCGTAGCTGTTCAGCTTGAGCTCGTAGCCCGGACGGAAGGGATGCTCAGGGTCGACGCGCAGCTCGAGCCGTGCGACGGGCCCGTCCACGCGCAGCGACCAGTGGCGATAGCGGTCGGGGTGGGTGTTGAACTCGATCATGGGACGCGCCCGGGGTTGGGGGTGGAGCAGAGTAGAGGCTCGAACCGCCAATCTCAAGCATCATAGAGCATCCGAGAGGCAGGAATCTGAGTCTAATATGCTGTATACTGCCTGTTTCCATACCGCAGCCCGCCTACCAGGCGCCTGCGGCAGCATGCCGCATACTTCATGCAATTCCGTTCCGCCTCCGAAGTATGATGCGTTCATGCGCGATGCCCGTGCCATGCTCTCGTGGCTCGCTTCCGAGGTCCGCGGCCGCCGCAAACAACTCGGCTGGTCAAGGCGAGTGCTCGCCGAGCGGACGAGGATCTCCGAGCGTTTCCTGGCCGACGTGGAAGCGGCGAAGGCCAATCCCTCCATCAGCACCCTGTGCGACCTCGCCGGCGCCTTCGGGGTGGATGCAACCGTCCTGCTCGGCGCCGAGGGTCTCGGTGCGAAAGCGAGCAGCCTCGGCCACCGCATCGCGCTGCTCGGCCTGCGCGGTGCCGGGAAGAGCAGCGTGGGACATGCGCTCGCCGACGCACTGCACTGGCCCTTCGTCGAACTCGACGCCGAGATCGAGTCGACCTCCGGACTGAAGCTCGCGCAGATGTTCGAGCTGAACGGTGAGAACTACTTCCGCCGCGTCGAGCGCGAGACCCTGCGCCACTTCCTGGACGACGGACCCGGAGAAGCGGTCCTCGCCACCGGCGGCGGCATCGTGACCGAGTCGGAGACCTTCGCGATGCTGCGCGCCCGCACCTGGACGGTCTGGCTCAAGGCCAAGCCGGAGGAGCATTGGGCGCGCGTCGTCGCGCAGGGCGACACCCGGCCGATGCGCGGCAACGACGCCGCCTACGACGGCATGGTGGAGATCCTCCGCGAGCGCGAGCGCTACTACCGGCAGGCCGACGCCACGATCGAGACCACCGGGCGCAAGCTGGAGGAGATCGTCGGCGAGATCGTCGGCGCCTGGCGTCGCTCGCATCCCGCAGCCTGACTGCGGAGTTCCACCGAATCCCCGCTGGCAAGGGGGGCCCGTTCGCCCCCCGGGGCTCACCGCGGGATCGTCTCGATCCCGCAGAGGCTGTGCTGCGCATCCGCCGATCACCGAAGCGGCAATGCGCGACGATCCGACTCAGCATGCAGGGAGAGGGACCGTCTCGAGGGCGCGATATGTCCTCGAGCAATTCGCCTCCTACCTGCGCTCGCGCGCCATCTACCCGGCCAACAATCAGCGTGTGGGCGAAGCCCGCAACGCCGTGCTGCAATGCTTGCAGGACGGGAACGACCCGCTCGCGATCCGCTGCATCGGCGAGGAGGCGAGCGTCGGCGGTAGCAAGGTCGACGTCGACCTCCCGAACCTGCGTTGGCTCGGCGAGAGCTTTCGCCGCGCTTCGATCCAGGGTGTCGACCTCGACGACACGGTGACGGTCGCCGATCTCGAACTCTTCGCGGTCACGCTCCAGCGCTGTGCCGCGGGCACTCCGCGGCCCCTCCTCGCCGAATGGCCGGGATCGGAGTCCGGAGTCGTACCGGTCCCGCTGCTGATCGTCGGGCGTCACCGCGACGGCGATCCCCACGGACCCGGTCCATGCGCTGCGGCCGACGACTCCTCCGCCCTGGGGAGCGACGCTGCGCAGAGCCTCGCGGAGACACCCGGTTCCGACCTCCTCGCCCTGCTGGCCGACGATCCCGCGATCCGCACGAACCTCGAGAAGCTGCAGAGGCGTCTCGACGAGAGCTTCGGCGGCGAAGGCGAAAGCCGGGAGATCGACATCCTGTCGCGCATCGTCGACCTGGCGCGAACCGACGCCGCGTTCGATGCACGCACGGCGCCGTCACTCGTCGCTCGTGCGCTGGCGGAACTCGAGGGACGTCTGCACAGCGCCGACGCGCGCCCAGCGACTCCGGAGTCCGCGGTGACCGAGATCGCGCTGCGCGTCGCCCATCGCTTCTTCGCACCGGGTCGCTCGAGGACCGAGAGCGAGGACGCCGATGCGCTGCCGACCGGGCGACCCGAGGACGAACTGATCGCGGATGACCTGGACAGCCTGATCCGCGACCACGCCAGCCTGCCGGAATGGGACGAGAGGCGGGGCTTCGAAGCCGCACCCCAGGTCGTCGATCACCTCGCCTGCGTCTTGGTCTCGACCTTGATCGACCCTCTCCTGCCGGAGACCCCGGTACGCGCCGCCCGACGCCTGGTCGATCTCGCAGCGGCCCACCCCGACCTCGAACTGCGCGTCCTCGACGAGGTGATCCGCGGCGACGGTCGCTCCGGCCCCGATCTGCCGGCGAAGAGCGCCCTGGAGGTGTTCGCGGCGGCGGGCCACCCAGGCTTCCTGCTCGAGCGCGCGATCCTCGAGCCGGAGATGCTCGCCTCGCTGTACCCAGCGCATTTCGAGCGCTGGCTCGACCTGCTCTCCCCGCGCCGCCCCGCCGACATGGCGGCCTTCGCGCGATTCCTCGACGCCGTCGATCGCGCGAGCTTCGAGCGCGGCGTCCAGGACCTGATCCGGAGTTCGCCGTCCGCGCTCGGCGATCGCGTGACGCGACTCGTCGAGTTGTGCGGACGCCGCGCGGGTTCGTTGCTCGCCCATCTCGTCGAACAGATGCCCTCGGAGACTCGGCAGGTCGCGCTGGTCTGGTTGAGCGCGCAAGACCTCCCGTTGGCGGAGTCCACGGCATTGCGCGTGTTGCCTTCGTCCTCGCTCCCGAGGGACCACGTCGCCGCTCTCTGCCGACTCGCCGACGGCGACCACGCAGTGGGGCGCATGCTGGCGCAGGATTCCGCCACACTGCTCCGCCGCTTCGTGTCGGAGTCGGCGGACGATCCGAAGCTGCTCGATGCGCGTCTCCGCGCGGTCCGGGCGCTCGGCAATCTCCCTTCGTCCCAGACCCGCGCCTTCCTCGCGGATCTGGCCAAGGGCTGGTCCTTCGCCTCGGCCGACAAACGCGAGATCCGCCGTGCGGCCGGCGAGACGCTCCGCGTCGTGGGAGGCTGAGCATGTGCCTCGAACCGCGCGCACCGATCCCTCCTGACCACAGCGATCAGGATCTCGTCGTCGAGATCGTCGACGACCTCGCGGCGGCCCTGGTCAACGCGCGCATCTACCGACCCGATCACCCGCGCGTACTCGAATCGGCGGGCACGGTGCACGGATTCGTGGCGAGTCTCTCCGCATCCGACGGCGACACACTCCGGCTCTCCGTCGCCGCCGACATGCTCGTGCATCGCGGTCACCCGCTGATCGGAGCGAGCGTGACGGCCTCGCGACTGATCCAGGCTCTGGAGATGCGACAGAGCGGCGGATTCGAGATCGACCGCGACGCCGACACACGTCAGATCGCAGCACTGCTCGCCGAGCTCGCGGCTCGACGCGGATCGGACGGCGACTGGCGCACCGTCAACGCGCGTCTCGAGCTGTCGTGTTGCCCGAACGTGCGCCTCCTGCCACCGTTCGTGATCGGAGCCGCACCCGTGTCGCGCTCGACTCCGGGTACCGTGGTCGCCCCGCTGCGGTTCTACCAGTCGTGCATGGACGTCCTGCAGGACGTGACCATCTCGATCTGCCACGGCGGACGCATCGAGTTCGGCTCGGTGCACTCCCACGCCGAGGCCGTGCTGCGTCGCCTGGAGAGCGACGAGGGTCCGTTCCTGAACCTCTCACGCCAGGATCAGTACGACGCCTTCACCTTCGGACACTCGGTGCGCGTCGCGGTCCTGGCGATGAACTTCGCTCGCCACCTCACCGACGACCACGATCTCCTGGTCCGCATCGGCACCGCGGCCCTGCTGCACGACTGCGGCAAGTCGCTCGTCCCCTTCGAGATCCTCCACTCGCGCAAGGCGCTCGGACCGGACGAGCGCCGCGAGATGGGCAAACACACTTCGTACGGTGCCGAGATCCTTCTCGACCACGACGGCGCCGATCCGCTCGCGATCGCCGCGGCCTTCGGGCACCACCGTTCCTGCAACGGTGGCGGCTATCCGCGCGCCGTGCCTCGCCACCGCAACCTGCTCGCCACCGAGATCGTCAAGATCTGCGACGTCTACGAAGCGCTGACCGCGGCGCGGCCCTACAAGCGACCGATGTCGCCGATGAAGGCCTACCGCGTGATGATGTCGATGGACGTCCACCTCGATCGCGCGCTGCTGCGGCGGTTCATCGAGACCAACGGCATCTATCCGGTCGGTCAGCTGGTGCGCCTGGAGTCGGGGGAATGCGCACGCGTCCTGGCGCAGAACGGCGAACTGCTCCTCCCCGCGGTGCGCATCGAGACCGATCCGGTCGGCGTCGTTCTCCCCGAGGATCGACGCGAGACCGTGGATCTGCGCACGCAGCCCTTCAACCGCCGTCGCACGATCGGCGAAGCGCTGCGCGATGCGGCGCCTGCGGTCGCCTGACCCGGGCAAGGCTCACAGCAGGGGCGGCCGGCCGCCGAACAGCTCCTCGGCTCGACGACGGATCGGCTCCACCCCCGCATGCGAGAACAGGTAGCGCGGGTTCATCACCTTGGTGCCGACCGCGATCGCATGCACGCCGGCGTTCGCGTAGTCGTCGACGTCCGACGCCTCGCGCACTCCCCCACCACCGAGGATGCGCAGTTCGGCGCGCTGCGTGGCCGTCGCGAGCTCGTAGAGCCGTCGGATGCACTGCAGCGCGACCGGCTTGAGCGGCTTGCCGCTCAGGCCGCCGGCCGGCACCGGGAGCGTGTTGCAGGCGTGGAAGACGCGCAGACCGGCGGCGAGTGCGGACGAGAAGATCAGCTCGAACTGCACGGGCGGCAGCTTCACGATCACCGGCACGCCGGCGGAGCGCGCTCGCTCGAACAGAGACTCCGGCCAGTCGATCACGCCCACGTTCGGACAGCTCATGTTGAGCTCGATCGCACGCGGCGCGAGCGACGCCGTGGCATCGAGCAGCTTCCACCACTCGTCCTCGACGAAGCCGTGCACGCTGACGAACTTGTCGGCCACGTCGATGCGCCTGCTCCGCACGCGCTCGCACAACCAGTCGATGCCGGGATTGCGCAGCCCGATCTTGTTCACCCAGGCGCGCAGCCGCGGGTAGTAGCGCACCGTCCTGAGGATCCGCCACAGACGACCCGGCCTCCGCAGCGCGGTGAAGGTCCCGAGCGTGGCGACCGCACCCTTGGGCTGGACGTAGTTGCCGAAGGGCGCGGAGACCACGAGTCGTCTCGATTCACTCGGCATGGGCCGCGGCATCATGGCACGGAAACCCGCGCTCTTCACCTTCGGCCGCGCAGCGCGCATGCTCGCGACATGCCCGACGGCTCCGCCCTCCACGACCTGATCCTGCAGCGACGCACCATCCACGACTACACGCGCGAGGCCGTCGACGACGCCGCGATCGAGCGCGCGCTCGTGGCGGCGATCCACGCCCCCAACCACCGGATGACGACTCCCTGGCGCTTCGTCCGCGTCGGACGTCGCACCCGCGAGGGTCTGGCGGACATCGCCGTCGGCCATCGCCAGAAGCCCGGAGCGCCGCTCGACCCGGCCCGCGTCGCGGAGATCCGCGACAAGCTCCTCGCGCCGCACGAGCTGATCGTCGTCTCGCTGGTGCGCACGACCGATCCCGCGATCGCGCGCGAGGACTACGCGAGCGCTGCCTGCGCGATCCAGAACCTGCACCTCGCGCTGTGGGCCGACGGCATCGGCAGCAAGTGGAGCACCGGCAAGGTCAGCCAGGACCCGCAGTCCTACGCGCTTCTCGGCGTGGACCCGGCGCGCGAGGAGATCATCGGCTTCGTGTGGGTCGGCCGTGCGAAGACGGTGCCCGCGAAGCCGCCGCGGCCGGAACTCGCCGCGGTGGTCCGCCGGCTGCCCTGAGTCCGTAGGCCGGAGAATCGCCGCGCGAAGCGACGATCCGAAGGCCGGAGCGACCCCAACCAACGAAGCGGCCTGGGCCCTCCTGGTCGGCGCGCAGCGACGACGCGGCGATCCTTGGGTTGCGGCCCTGGCCGCGATGAGGATCAGCGCAACACCAGCAACTCGCGATGCTCCGGCTCCGCGGCGATGGTCCGGAACGGCGCCGAAGCGGCCTCGTGACGGAACGCGTCGACGGCGTGCAGGCGCATCTCGATGCCCGAAGGGATGTGGTGCATCACCAGCCGACCGGCGGCGTCGGTGCGATGGCCGCGCCCGGCCCGCGCGCGCTCTGCGGACTCCCGCGCGCGCGCCAACGCCTGTGCGCGGTCGCGACGCTCCGCATCCGCGCCGGCGTCGATGCCCGCGATCCACACCTCGGCATCTTCGACCGCAGCTCCTGCCGCATCGCGGACCTCGATGAGAAGATCGGTGCCCAGCTCGACGCGGATCTCGACCTCGTTCACGACCTGTCCATCGCGCACATCGAAAGGGCCGACCACGGCCGGCGCGCGATCCGACACCTCGAGGACCAGCATGTAGCGACCCGGTCGCGACACCTCGACGTGGAACTCGGGCGAGGGCGGCGGCGGATCGGAGTCGAGCATGGTCTGGTACGGCCACGGCGTCAGCACCTCGCGCAGCACCGACGCAGCGGTCGCATCCGACTCCGGCGCGATCCAGTAGCTGCGCACGGCATGCGCTTCCACGGCGAAGGGCCGTCCATCGCGGCCGTCGACAACACGTCCGTGGATCTCGCCACCACTGAGTCCGACTGCGGAGGGATCGTCGTGCCGCTTGAGCCGCAACTCGACCTCGCGCACGCCGGGTACCACGTCCTCGATCCGGAAGCGCGACCACACGCCGCCGCCGCCGCTGAGCGCCACCGGCTCGGCATCGAGTCCGCGCAGTTCCACCATGCCGCGCTCGTCGCTCACGCCGACGGCCATGGTGTCCTCGCCGCGCCACGCGACGAGTTGCTCGCCCGCCAGTGCTCCGCCGCTCCTTGCATCCACCATCCGCGCGCGCAGCGGAACGTCCGGCCCGAGCGCGATCACGACCGGTGCTCCTTCCGCAGTGGTCACCGCGCAGGCGAACTCGCGCCGCGCGAACGGCGCAGCCCAGGGCACCACGCGCACCAACTTCTCGCCGAGGTGATCGCCGCTCAACGCGACACGCCCCGACGCATCGGCCTTGGCGCCGCATTCGCGCGTCAGCGTCTCCTTGCCCTGCGCGTCGAGCTGCCGCCGGAAGACCTGCAGGTAGGGACCGGCGACCCCGCGTCCTGCGCCGTCGGTGATCGCGAAGTCGCGCGACCAGGCACCGGCGACGTCGGCGGCCCAGCGACGCATCGTGGCATCGACCCCGTGCCGGTCGTCGGACGGGCGCAGGTGCAGATCCTGAGGCTCGAAGGCGCCGATCCAGTCGTCGCGGCGGAGCACCAGGCGGAAGTCGAGTCCCTCGGGATGAGTGACCGGCAGATCGAGGCGATAGCGACCGGATGCATCCGTCGTCGTCGTCACCTCGAAGCTCTCCGCCTTGCTGCTCAACTCACGACACCAGGCGATCACCCTCGCAGCTTCGAGCGGCTCGCCGGACGTCGCGGTGACGGTGCCCGAGACGTGCGCGCGCGGCGCATCCGCGTAGCGCTCTCCCTGCGGCCGCGTCTTCCCCGAGGCAGCCGGCGGCGCGACCACCGGCGCGGAACTCGCGGCCGCGCGCCGCGGAGGATCCTGCGGTTCCGCCTCGCGCGGCGCGGGGACCTCGGCGACCGCGGCCGAAGCCATCGTCGATGGAGCTGACTCCTGACCACCCGCGAAGGCAAGCGTGGTGCCGCCGAGCGTCAGCACGAGCAGCGCAGCGCCGGCGAGCTTCGCCGCGAACAGGCTGGCGGCGGCCGCGGGGATCGTCAGCAGGCTCGCCTGCAGACCCGCGGGCACCGTGATGGGCGCGGCGGACGGACCGATCAGCGACTCGACGTCGATCGCACCGACCGCGAAGCCGAGGTCGCGGAGGCGACGGCGGAGACCGTCGAGTGCGGTGCGAAGACGCGAGTGCACCGTCGATTCCGCACAACCCATCGCCTGGCCGATCGCGGCGAGCGTCAGGCCTTCCTGGAAGCGCAGCACGACCGTGGCGCGGTCGATCGGATCGAGACCGTCCAGCGCGCGACGAACCGCCACAGGATCGACACCCTCGGTCTCGCAACGCCGGTCGCTCGTGTTCATCTTCGCGGTCTCCTCCTCGTGGTGACGACGGCGGCGCGCCGCACGCAGTGCATTGAGTGCCATCCGACCCGCCAGCCAGCGCAGTCGACCCTCGCTCGCTGCGTCCGTCGTGAGGCCGCGGGAACCGCGGCGCCACAGATCCAGGAACACCTGCTGCGCGACGTCCGCGGCATCCGCATCGCTGCGCAGCACGCGCTGCGCCGTGCGGAACACCGCGGCGTGGTGCGCCCGCACCAGCCTCTCGAACTCCTCTCGTCTCATGCTCATGGCTCGCTCCTGCTCGCGGATCCGGAACGCTCCGGTCCCGCAGGTTGGGAGAACCGCTCGACCGCGGATCTTCGGAGGATTCGGCGGCCAACGCAGGGCCCCTCTCGCCTCTGCCGATGCTCCTCGGGGCTGAGTAGCATCCGCCGCATGTCGGGCGAGACCGATCGTCTCTACGAGGACGCAGCCTCGGGTGACCAGAACTCGTTGGAGGTCCTGCTCCAGCGCTACCTGCCCCAATTGCACGCCTACGTCCACGTCCGCCTGAACGACAAGCTGCGTGCGCGGGAGTCGAGCATGGACGTCGTCCAGTCGGTGTGCCGCGACCTCCTGGCCGAGCGCGACCGCTTCGATTTCCGTGGCGAGGGTCGATTTCGCGCCTGGCTGTTCACGGCCGCCCTCAACAAGATCCGCGACAAGCACCGCTTCCACCACGGCGCGTGCCGTGACATGGGACGCGAAGCCGCCGATGCCGCGTCCCTCGATGCCATCCTCGCCGGCACGGCCAGTTCACCGAGCCGCGGTGCCATCGCATCCGAGACGGCAGGACGTGTGCGCCGCGCGCTCGCCGCGCTGACGGACGACCACCGGGAGGTGATCACGCTGGCGCGGATCGTCGAGCTGCCGCACAACGTCATCGCCGAGGTGATGGGGCGCAGCGAGGAGGCGACCCGGCAATTGCTCGGTCGCGCACTCGCGCAGTTCGCGCTCGCCATGACCGGCGATCGCGATGCCTCGTCCTGACCTCGGAGTCGTCAGCGCGCGAGGAGGGCGAGACCGGCGCGGAACAGAGCTTCGTCCCACAGGTTCGCGTGGACTTCCTCGCGCCACGCCTTCAGGGTCTCGAGAGCGGGCGCGAGATCGTCGGGCAATGCAGCTCCGCGGTCGTGCAGCGACAATGCCAGTCGCACGCGGTTCTTCGCCAGGGGGATGAGAGTCCAGACCTCATCGCCGCCGGTCGGCATCGCCCGCAAGAGGTCGACCGCGCGGGAGCACAGTTCGGCGCAGCGATCTCGGTGGCCGTCGGCCGACGGATCCTTGGATCGCAACGCCGCCTGCCACACTTCGTACATCGCCCCCGCCGCGGCATCGGCGTACCTCCAACCCTCACCGCGCTCCGGGATCCGCAATGCGATCGCGGCCGCCGACGCGAGGTCCCCCCGCTCGAGCGCGAGCCGCACCTGCAGTCGTTCGATCTCCGGGGCGTCGTTGGGGAACTGCTGCTCACGACCCGCAATCAACTCCTGCAGGTGGTCCAGCATCGCCTTGGCATCGTCGCTGCGGCCCGAAGCCAGTCGTCGCGCGGCGATGCGCGCCTCGTACATCGCGAAGAGCTGTGCATTGGCCGCTTGTTCGTCCTCGGTCCAGGCCGGATCGAGCACCGCGCCTGCGACGCTCTCCCAGATCTCGGTCGCATCGGCGAGTCCCAGCGCATCGGCGAGCAGCCCGAGGTAACCCTTCACGAGCAGCGTGTTGTAGCGGACGGCTCCTTCGGGAACCCATCCAGGCGATCGCGACACGTGCTGACTCGCCAGACGAAGCAACCGCTCGAGACCGGCGAGATCACTGCGACGGCCACGCACCACCAACGCCTCGAACAAGGCCAGGGAACCGCTGACGATCGCGAACGATCCGTCACGATCCTCGGGGATCGCGGCGACCTCTCGCTCCCCCACCGCGACCATCTCGCGCATGTCGTCCGTCGGATCGACATCGCTGCCGTCCGGCGGCATGGACCAGCGCTGCTGGAGGAGTCGGCACAGGATTCGATAGGGTCGCGGCGAGGTGGGCGCGATCGCCAGCCACTCCCGACCGGCTTCGATGGCCTGTCCGAGGCGCAACCGCACCGCAGTCACTTCTCCCGTCGCCATCGCGAGGTTGGACGCCGCCTCGTGCACCCTCACGAATGTTCCCGGCAGGAGACCACGTCGTTCGACGACCCAACCATCGACGGGAACCAGGAGCGCTCGTGCCTCTTCGATCCGACCAGCCCGCAAGGCCAGACGGACCCGCTGCAACGCAATGCTGGCGCCCATGTCACGCTCGAAGACGGCCTCCGGATGGTCGCCCATGATCGCGGCCTGCGTGTCGGCAGCGGTCGCGAGCAGCGTGTCGATGGCCGCGGCCTCGCCCGTCTCGTCCATCGTCGTGCACAGGTCGGACAATACGCGGACCAGACCGGCGCGTGCACCGGCGTCGCCGTCCCGGCGGCAGCGCTCGTAGAGGTCGACGGCGCGTTGGAAGTGGGCACGTGCCTCCTGCAGCCGCCCACGATCACGGATCACACTGCCGATGTTCCGCTCGGCGGCGGCCAGCGTCTGGCGAGTCTCGCCCTCCGCATCGTTCGCCGCGAGAACCGCTTCGGCGTCCTCGGCTGCGGCGCGCGCGCATCGCTCCGCCTCCTCGTTGCGGCCGAGCAGCAGCGCGACCTGCGAGAGCGTCCGCAAGGTCTTGGCACGACGCGCCCGACCGCGCGGGTCCTCGGGGTGCCCGCGCAGCAACTCGTCGGAGTAGCGCAGGGCGTCCGCCGCGAGAGCCTGCCGCAGCGGCTCCGCGCCGGGCTTGTCGAGCAGGGTCCTGTCATTGGCCCGCTCGAGCAGTCTGTCGGCGGCATCGCCGAGCATGCGCTCTTGCTCCAAGGCCTTGTCGCGATAGGTGCCGATCACGACGACGGCGCCAGCACCGAGGGCCGCGATGAATCCGAGCGTCGCCAACGCGATGCGGTGGCGTCGCCCGAACTTGCGGAGGCGGTAGCTCCACGACGGCGGTCCGGCCCGAACCGGTTCGCCACGCAGGTGCCGCTGGACGTCGGACGCCAGATCGAGCGCCGTCGCGTAGCGCGCAGCCGGCTCGCGCGACAAGGCCTTGAGCACGATCCAGTCGAGCTCGCCGCGGAGCTGCGTGGCGAGCTGGCGCGGACGACTGCCCCGTTGTTCCGCCGTCGTCGCGCTGGCCCGCGACGGCGCGCGGATGCGTGAACTCGGCCGGGGCGGATCGCTGTCGGTGCTCGATGGGTTCCTGCCCCACGGCAGCTCGCCGGTCAGCAGCTCGTAGAGCACCACTCCCAGGCTCCAGACATCGGTGCGCGCGTCGATGGCCGCGAGGTCCCCGGTCATCTGCTCGGGGCTCATGTAGCCCGGCGTGCCGACGACGCGACCGGTCTCCGTGCGGGCCTCGTGCGACTGCTCCGGTCGCTCGAGCGCGCGCGCGATGCCGAAGTCGATGATCTTCGGTTGTGCCTCGCCGTCGACGTCGACGACGAGGATGTTCGCGGGCTTGAGGTCACGGTGCACCACGCCCTGTTCGTGCGCGTGCTGGACCCCCTGGCACAGGCGTGCGAACAGGCGCACACGCTGCGGCACGGACATGTTGCTCTGATCGCAATAGGCCGCGATCGGGGTGCCCGGCACGTACTCCATCACGAACCAGGGGCGGCCGTCCGCGAGCAGGCCGGCACCGAAGATCTGCGCGATCGCCGGATGACGCAGCTTCGCCAGGAAGCGGCGTTCGGCGTCGAAGCGCGCCAGCGTTCCGCGATCGCCTGCCCCGGGACGCAGGACCTTGATCGCCACCTCCCGGCGCACCGGCTCGGCCTGCTCGCCGAGGTAGACCACGCCGAAGGCACCTTCTCCGAGCTTCCGCACCACGCGATAGCCGTGGAACTCCGGCGTCGTGGACGACGCCCGGAAATGGAAGGCGTCGTCGAGCGCGCGGTCGGCCTCGAACAACGACGCCGCGAGGTTCGCCAGCGCGTCGGCGAACTCGGGATGGGCTGCCTGGAGCTCCTCGAGGTCCCTCCGCCTGTCGTCCCCGAAGGCAGCCGCGAAGCGCGCCATCGCGGCATCGAGCAGTTCGAGCGGCAGGCCGAAGGGATTGGTCGCGGTCATGCGGGGGGCGCAAACATATCAACGCCCGGTGCTCCTACGGCGTGACGCGGACACGCAGCAGCCTCGTGCAGGATCAGGGCCGCCGACGCGGATCTCGCCGCAGGGCGAAGACCTTGCGCAACTCGATGGCGAGCAGGGGCACGCCGGCGAGGGCCAGGAGACGGAGGCCGTCGCCCAGCGCGATCGGCGCGGTCCGCAGGATCGCCTGGAGGAAAGCCACCTGGTGCACCGCGACCTGAAGGGCCAGCGAGAACCCGACCACGAGGATCAGACGGAGATTGCCGAAGAAGGGCACACGCCACACCGGCAGGACCTCGCTGCGTTCGCCGAAGGCGCGCAGCAGCTCGGCGCAGACCAACGTCGTGAAGGCATGGGCACGGGCGCATTCGACACCTCGTGTCGGAAGCGCGAGGAGATACGCCGCCATGGCCGCGCTGCCGGTCAGCACGCCGATCGCGATCGCCTCGCGATAGAAGCGCACGTCGATCATCCCGGCGCGTCGATGGCGCGGCGGGGCACGCATCACGTCGGGGTCGATCGGGTCGGTGCTGAGACAGAGCGCGGGGAGTCCATCGGTCACGAGGTTGATCCACAGCAGGTGCACGGGCAGCAAGGGCACCGGCAGGTCCGCGACCAGGCTCGCCGTCATGAACAGCAGCTCGCCACTGTTCCCGGCGAGCAGATAGAGCAGGGTCTTGCGGATGTTGGCCCAGATCCCACGCCCCTCTTCGATCGCGGCGACGATGGTCGCGAAGTCGTCGTCGACGATCACGAAATCGGCCGCCGACTTGGTCACGTCGGTGCCGCTGCCCATCGCGATGCCGATGTCGGCGCCCTCGAGCGCGGGTGCGTCGTTCACTCCGTCGCCGGTCATCGCCACCACGGCGCCGGTCGCTCGCCATGCCCGCACGATGCGGAGCTTGTGCGCGGCCGTGACGCGCGCATAGACGCGGATGCGAGCGACGCGGGTCGCGAGCGCATCGTCGTCGAGTCGCTCCAGTTCGGGACCCGCGACGACCTCGCCGTCGTCGAGCAGACCGAGTGACGTAGCGATCGCCCGCGCGGTGCGCGGATGGTCCCCTGTGATCATGACCACGCGGATGCCGGCGTCGTGACACGCGCGGATCGCCTCGCGCACGCCCTCGCGCGGCGCGTCGTGCATCGCCACGAGCCCGAGGAAACCGAGTCCGGACTCGGTCGCGGTCGCGTCGCCGATGGCCTCGTCCGCGCGCTGGTCGCGGACGGCGACGGCCAGGACCCGCAGCCCCTTCTCCGTGAGTGCCTCCTCCTGCCGGGCGATCACGTCGCGCGTCGCGGCATCGAGCGGCATGACGGCACCACCCTGGCACCATTCGGTGCACAGCGGAACGACCGCCTCCGGCGCACCCTTCACGTGGATCCTGCGCCGGCCGTCGCGCGATCGGGACACCACGCTCATCCGCTTGCGATCCGAATCGAAGGGGAAGACCGCGAGCCGCTCCCGCTCGGCGCCGAATCGCGCGGCCGGGACACCGCAACGACCGGCGAGCGCGAGGAGGGCGCCCTCGGTGGGATCGCCGACCACATGCCAGTGGCCATCGGCCTCGACGAGGCGCGCCTCGTTGCAGACCGTGATCGACTCGGCGAGGTCGAGGAGGAGATCCGATGACGCGGTCGCGCCGACGTCGTCGACGACACTCCCGCTCGGCGCGTAGCCCTCGCCGCGGACCGCGAAGGATCGGGCGTCGACCCACAAGCGCTGCACGACCATCTCGCCGCGCGTCAGAGTGCCGGTCTTGTCGGTGCACACCACGTCGGCGGAGCCGAGCGTCTCGACCGAGGCGAGACGGCGCACGATCGCGCGGCGCCTCGCCATGCGTACCACGCCGACCGCCAACGCGATGGTGACCACCGCCGGCAGACCCTCGGGCACCGCGGCCACCGCGAGTCCGATCGCCGTGAGCAGCATGTCGTCCGGCGAGACCCCGCGCGCCAGACCGAGCAGGAGCAGCAACACGACGATCGCCGCCGCACCGATGGCGAGATTGCGTCCGATCGCGGCGAGACGCTGCTGCAGCGGAGTGGTGCGCTGCGAGCCGGCCGACTCGAGCATCCCGGCGATGCTCCCCAACTCGGTTCCCATCCCGGTCGCGACCACCACGCCGAGCGCGCTGCCCGCGACCACGTGAGTGCCCGCGAACAGCATCGGGCTGCGCTCGGCGAGCGGCGCGGTCACAGCAATCGGTCCGACGGACTTCGTCACCGGGACCGACTCGCCCGTCAGCAGCGCCTCGGAACAACGCAGCGCGGCGGCGTCGAGCAGACGGAGATCGGCCGGCACCACGTCTCCGGACTCCAGCTCGACGATGTCGCCGACGACGAGGTTCTCGGCTTCGACCGTCCGTGAGCGACCCTGCTCTCGGATCCGTGCGCGCGGCGCGCTCGCACGTCGCAACCCGGCGATCGCGTTGGCGGCGTGCCTCTCCTGCACCACGCCGATGGCGGCATTGAGGATGACGATCGCGAGGATCGCTCCGGCATCGATCCACTCCCCGACCCACAGCGCGAAACCGATCGCGCAGAGCAACAGGAGCACGAGCGGGCTCCTGAACTGGCGGACGACGCGCAGCAGGAGACCCGGCTCCCGTTCCTCGCGGAGGCGGTTCGGACCGTCGCGCGCGAGCCGCGCCGCACGCTCGGTCGGATCGAGTCCGGCGCGGGTCGTGTCGAGAGCCTGCAGCGCGTCCTCCGCGGAGCACGCATGCCACTCCCGCGCGTGGGTCATCGCGGCCCGGCGAACTCGATCTCGATGTGGCGGATCAGTTCGCCGTCCTTGGTGCGCACCGTGATGCGCGCCGTCGTGCCCTGCACCCAGCGGCTGCGGTCCATCTCGGCCCACAGCGGCAGCGTGCGATCCCCGAGCGAGTCGATCGAGACGTCGGAGATCGGGATCGTGAAGCGAACACCCTCGCCGGAGTCACCCTCGATGACGAACTCGCGCGTCTTCGGGGTCTTGTTCACCAGGTGGATCTGGAGCCCGTTCTTGATGGTCGTGTCGGTGAGCTGATAGGGAACGCCCGGCTGACGCAGCAGCTTGGCCTCGAACGGATGACGACGCGTCGCCGCGATGGCGAAGACCACCATCCCGATCAGCACCATCACGGCGTAGAACCAGACACGCGGGCGCAGGATGCGACGCTTGCCGGTCTCCACGCCGTTCTGGGAGTCGTAGCGGACCAGTCCGGTGGGACGACCGAGCTTGGTCATCACCTCGTCGCAGGCGTCGATGCAGTTCGCGCAACCGACGCACTCGAGCTGCGTGCCGTTGCGGATGTCGATGCCGGTCGGGCAGACGGCGACACAGCGGTAGCAGTCGATGCAGTCGCCGCGCTCCCCCTCGGTGTAACGTCCGCGCGGCTCACCGCGCACATGGTCGTAGGCGACGTTGATCGTGTCGCGGTCGTAGAGCACGCCCTGCAGGCGGCCGTACGGGCAGATCACGATGCAGAGCTGCTCACGGAACCAGGTGAAGTTGACGAAGATGATCGCCGTGGCGATCAGGACGAAGGTGAAGGCGGTCGGATGGATGGTCGGCGAACCGGTCATCGCCGCGAGCACGTGGTCGGCGCCGAGGAAGTAGCTCAGCACGTTGTGCGAGAGGAACAGCGAGATCGCCAGGTAGATGGCGAGCTTGAGACCGCGCTTGCGGATCTTCTCGGCGTTCCACGGCAGGCCGTTCAGTCGCTTGCGCTGCGCGGCGTTGCCCTCGACCCAGCGCTCGACGCGCCGGAACACACCCTCGAGGAAGACCGTGTGCGGGCAGGAATAGCCGCACCAGATGCGACCGAAGACGGTGCTCACCACGAACAGCGTGATGCCGATGCCGGTGAGCAGGAAGAACGCGAGGTAGAAGTCCTGCGCGTTGTAGGTCGCGCCGAACAGGTAGAAGCTGCGGTGCTCGATGTCGAGCAGGATCGCTGGGTGCTCGCCGACGCGGATCCAGGGTAGCACCACCCACAGCGCGATCAGGATGGTCCAGACGATCTTCTTCCGCCGCTGGAAGCGCCCCTTCACGTCCGCAGGGTGGATCGTGTTGCGCGAGCCGTCGGGGTTGACGCAGTACAGGCTGTCGAGATCGGGATGTCGATGCACGTCGTGCACGACAGCGGTCTTCTTCGGCTTCTGCTCGGTGCTCGGGGTGTCCATGGCGGAAACGCGCGAGGCGTCACGGAGGACGCCTCGATGACTGCTCAACACATCGCGAGATGGTCAATTGCCTTCGTAGACCTGACCCTCGGGTGGCTTGCCTCCGGCGACGTTGGTGTTGCGCAGCGTGAGCACATAGGCAACGACGGAGCGGATGCGCTCCTTTCCGAGGACCGGGCCCCAGGTCACCATCCCCTTCTCGGGCACACCCTTCCACACCGTGGCGAAGATCTGCATCGGTGCGCCACCGTGGATCCACGCATTGTCGGTGAGGTTCGGCCCGGGCAGCAGTGCGCCGTTGAGGATGCCACCTGCGTTCGGCGCATGGCACGCCACACAGTTCGCGGTGAACAGTTCCGAGCCCGCCTTGACCACCGCGGCATCCTTGCTCGCCGCGCGCAGTTCGTCGTCGGTGAACATGGTCTCGACCGCGGCAGCCTGTGCAGCCGCCGCCTCGGCCCGGTAGTTGTCCATCGGCGACTTGCCGAAGCCGTAGCCGTGGTAGTAGAGCCAGTAGAAGAAGGCGAAGATGCAGGCGCCGTAGAAGGTCCACAGCCACCAGTTGGGGAGGTGGTTGTCGAACTCCTGGATGCCGTCGAACTCGTGCTCGCGGAGCTCCGCGGGGTGAGCCTGGTTGCCTGGTTGATTCATGACTCGTTGATCTCCGTCGGTTGGTTCGCGAGGTTGTTCAGCTCTCGTCGAGCGGGAGCCTGGACATGGCGTCGTAGTGGTTGCTGCGGTGCTTGCGCGTCACGCACCAGACCGACGCGAGGAACACGAACAGGAAGCCGAGCATCGCGACGACCGGGAGGTCGAGCAGCGATGCATTGATGAAGAGGTCCTTGAACATGGCTCACTTGCCTCCCGCGACCTTCTCCTCGAGCTTGTTGTCGCCGAGGTGGGTGAGGTATGCGATCAGGGCCACCAGTTCGCAGTCGCGGTCGACCTTGATCGCGGACTTGGCGAGCTCGTCGACGATCGCCTGCGCCTCCGCCTCGTAGGCGGCGACGGCACCGTCGACCTCCTCCTTGGTGTAGGGCACGCCGAGCGCCTTGAGGGTGCGCATCTTGGCGACCGTCTGCTGCACGTCGACCTTGTCGGTCAAGAGCCACGGGTAGCGCGGCATGATCGAGCCCTCGGACATCGAGTTCGGGTCGAGCATGTGCTTGTAGTGCCACAGCGCGTCCGCGTGGTTCTTGCTCTCGCGCGCGAGATCGGGACCGGTGCGCTTGCTGCCCCACTGGAAGGGGTGATCGAACATCGACTCGGCGATGTCGCTCGGCGGACCCTTGTAGCGGACCGCCTCGTCGTGGAACGGCCGGATCATCTGCGAGTGGCAGACGTAGCAGCCCTCGCGCACGTAGATGTCACGGCCCTGCACGCGCAGCGCGGTGTACGGCTTGACCGCCATCTCGCCGCTCGCGGTCTTCGGCACCTCGCGCTCCAGCACGATGCCGGGCAGCAGTTCGACGAGCCCGCCGGCGAGGATCGCGAACAGCACGAGGACCGTGAAGGCCATCGGTCGCTGCTCGATGACGTTGTGCCAGCGGAACTTGCTGTTGGTCGCCGCGATCAGACTGAAGCCGGTGATCAGGCACATCAGCAGCACCAGCACGATGCCGATGGTGGTGGCGACGGGGCGCGCCGGATCCGCGATCAGGTAGAGCACGCCCATCCCGATCAGCGTGAAGAAGGTCGGGAAGCCGAACACCAGGCGCCAGTTCGACGGACCCGCGCTGGCCGGAGCCATCGCGGGGACCTCGACCTCGGAGACGACCGGGCTGCCGGACTTCACCGTCTTCAGCAGGTTCCAGATCATCATGACCCAACCCGCGATGTAGAGCGTGCCGCCGAGCGCGCGCGCCCAGTACATCGGCTGGACCTTGTTCACGATCTCGACCCAGTTGGGGTACTGGAGCGAACCGTCTGCCAGGGTCGCCTGCGCCATCAGGCCCTGCGTCACGCCCGCGACCCACATCGACACGATGTAGAACAGGATGCCGAGCGTGCCGATCCAGAAGTGAAGGTCGGCGGCCTTGGTCGAGAACAGCTTCGTGCCGAACAGCTTGGGCACGATCCAATAGAACATGCCGGCCGCCATGAAGCCGTTCCAACCGAGCGCGCCGCCGTGCACGTGCGCGATGATCCAGTCGGTGTAGTGGGCGAGACCGCTGACCGCCTTGATCGACAGCATCGGTCCCTCGAAGGTCGACATGCCGTAGAAGGTCACGCCGGCGACGAAGAACTTGAGCACCGGATCGGTGCGGACCTTGTCCCACGCACCGCGCAGCGTGAGCAGACCGTTGAGCATGCCGCCCCAGGACGGCGCCCACAGCATGAGGCTGAAGATCATGCCCAGCGTCTGGGCCCAATCGGGCAGCGCGGTGTAGAGCAGGTGGTGTGGACCCGCCCAGATGTAGATGAACACCAGCGCCCAGAAGTGGATGATCGACAGGCGATAGCTGAACACCGGTCGTCCCGCCGCCTTCGGCAGGAAGTAGTACATGATCCCGAGGATCGGCGTGGTGAGGAAGAAGGCGACCGCGTTGTGCCCGTACCACCACTGCGTGAGTGCGTCCTGAGCACCGGAGAACACGCCGTAGCTCTTGGTCCCCGACACCGGCAGTGTCAGGTTGTTGACGATGTAGAGCACCGGGATCGTCACGACGGTGGCGATGTAGAACCAGATCGCGACGTAGAGGTTGCGCTCGTTGCGGATCGCCAGGGTCCAGAAGAAGTTGACCGCGAAGGCCACCCACACCACCGCGACGAGGATGTCGAGGAACCACTCGAGCTCCGCGTACTCCTTCGACTGCGTGATGCCGAGCGGGAGCGTGATCGCCGCGCCGAGGATGATGAGCTGCCAGCCCCAGAGATGGATCTTCGACAGCAGGTCGGAGGCCATCCTCGTCTTGAGCAGGCGCTGCGACGAGTAGTAGACGCCCGCGAACATCATGTTGCCGACCAGCGCGAAGATGACCGCGTTGGTGTGCAGCGGGCGGATGCGACCGAAGGTCAGGAAGGGCAGGTCGAAGTTGAGCGCCGGGAAGCTGAGCTGCAGGGCGCACACCAGTCCGACCAGGAGGCCGATCAGGCCCCATGCCACGGACCAGAGTGTGAAGCCCCTGACGACGGCGTCGTCGTAGGTGATGCGGCGCGTGGCCGCGGTTGCGGTTGCGTTCATTCGCGTTCCTGTTCTTGGTCGAAAGTCGCGTCCACCGAGGACGACGTGACGTCGTCCTCGAGCGGGAGCAGGGAGAGACGGTCGGAGTGCTCCGCGTCGCGCAGACGCGCGCTCCACACGAACAGGAGCACGCTGCCGGCCGCGAGGCACAAGCTGAAGAGCACGAGGAGCGGCACCACGTTCATGGCTTGCCTGCCTCGCCGAAGCTGGACACGGTGTGCACGATCAGCACCACCGAGCTGAGCGGCATGAGCACCGCACACAGAAGGGGCGTCATCGCGCCGGCGACGGCGAGCGACACCGCGGCGGCGTTGTAGATGCCGGCGAGCCACAGATTGCGGCGCACCACCGAGTGGAACCGCCGCGCGCTGTGCAGCACGCGCGTCACCGCGCCGGTCCCGACGCCGGTGTAGAAGAAGTCGGCGCGTTCCGGCATCACCGGGCGATCGAGCGCGGGTGTGCCGGCGCAGAACGCGGCCTCGAAGGCGGGCGCGTCGTTGAGTCCGTCTCCGACGACCATGGTGTCGGCCGCGTCGATCTCGGCGACGACGCGCGCCTTGTCCTGCGGGCGCAGACCGCCGCGTGCGTCCTCGGCGGGGATGCCGAGGGTCGACGCCGCGCGCTGCACACGGTCGTCGCGGTCACCGCTGAGGATCAGCACGCGGAGCCCGGCGTCGCGCAGCTCGCGCAGCTCCTGATCGGCACCGCTTCGGAAGTCCTCGTCGACGACGAACGCGGCCTCGACCCGACCTCCGCGCGTGAACAGGCAGGTCGACTCGCCGCGCGCATCGGGCGCATCGCCGAGCGTGAACGCCGGGCTGCCCAGACGACACTCGACGCCGTCGACCTCCGCGCGCAGCCCCTCGCCGATGCTCTCCTCGGTCCCAAGCCCCTGGAGCAGGTGCACCGGCCCGGACTGGCGCAGGAACTGCGCGATGGCCTCGCTCACCGGGTGATTGCTCGACGTGGCCAAGGTGAACAGCAGATCCCGGTTCTCGGGCGCGACCTCGCGCAGCGGACGGACACAGACCCCACCCCAGGTCAGGGTGCCGGTCTTGTCGAACACGACCTTGCGCACGTGGCGCGCCTTCTCCAGCAACGCGGCGTCGCGCACGAAAATGCCACGTCGGCGCAGCGAAGCGACGGCCATGTCGAAGGCCAGCGGAGTCGCCAGTCCCAGTGCGCAGGGACAGGTGACGACGAGCACCGCTGTGGCGACCTGGGCCGCGCGGAGCGGATCGATGAAGGCCCACACCGCCGAGGCGAGCACGGCCAGCGTGAGCACCGCCGCCACATAGCCGCGGTTGACGAGATCCCAGAAGCGTTCGCGACCGCGCAGACCGTCCGCGTTGCGACGCGGCGTGGCCAGGAGGCGCAGCAGACCGGAAGCCTCGGCATCACGGAGCACCTGCACGTGGATCGCGCGGCGCCCGGCCAGGAAGGCACCGGCCGGGATCTCGTCCCCCGCGGCGAAGGTCCGCGCACGCGATTCACCGAGGATCCAGTCGAGCGACAGCGCCGCCTCGCGATCGATCAGACGTGCATCGACGGGGAGCAGATCGCCCGGCACGAGCAGCAGGCGATCACCCAGCTTCAGCGAACGCACCGGGACCTGATCGATCGTGTCGCCCTCGACACGCCGCGCACGCAGATGTTCGGCGCCGTCGTTGGCGAGCAGGATGTCGCGGTTGCGACGGACGGCCCGCTGCTGCACGAAGCGTCCGGCGAGCATCAAAGCGACGAACACCGTGACGGTGTCGAAGTACGGCGCCGCCCAGCCGGTCGCGAACAGCACCACCGAGGAGCCGTAGGCCAGCAGGATGCCGAGCGAGATCGGCAGGTCGAAGTGCAGCACGCGCTGCCGCAGACCGGCGAGCGCGGCGCGGAAGAAGACCGGACCGCCGATCGCCACCGCCGCGGTGGCCAGGCCGCACGAGAGCCAGTGGAACAGCGCGAAGCTCGCGCCGTCGGCCGCGCTCATCCCCGAGTAGAGCGCGAAGGCGAAGAGCATCGCGTTCATCGCCAGCGCCGCGCAGACACCCAGGCGCAACAGCAGCGCGCGATCGCTGCGGTCCGCCACCTTCCCGGCGGGACCGACGCGGTAGCCGAAGCTCTCGGCCCGCGCGACGAAGGCCGCGAGCGTGTGGCTCTCCCGGCGATAGGCGATCTCGGCGCGGCCGAGCGAGGGGTTCAGCTCGAAGCGGACACCGCCCGGGCAGCGACGCCAGACCTCCTGCAGCAACCAGACGCAGGCGGCGCAGTGCACGCCCTGGATGTCGATGCTGGTGCGCACCACCACTTCGCCTTCGCCCACGCAGGTCGCGCAGGCCGCTTCGAGCGGCTCGATCCAGCTCTGATCCGAGCGCTTCGGGGAGGCACCGATCGGCCGGCCGCGTCCGCCGCCGAGGTCGTAGAAGCGCTCGAAGCCGGACTCCGCGAGCAGGTCGTGCACGACCCGACAACCGGGACAACAGAAGGATCCGAAAGGTCGCCCCGCCGGCAGGGGCAGGAAGCAATGGGCACAGGTCTCGGGCTCATTCCCCTTCGCCGCGCTCGGATCCGCGGGTGCGGACTCCATCCGCTGCGCAGTTCTCGCACCGAGACCGAGCATGCCCGCCGCAATCCGGCTGCGTGCACTTTCTTTCGCGCCTCTCTCGAAAGCGCTTTCGAACACGGCTGCCGCCCGGTCGCCCCAACTCTCGATTCCGCAGGCACCGGAGGCGAGCATCCGGCCTGCGGCGAAACAGATGCGGACCCGCTGCGTTGCCGCTCACGCCCATGCCGACCGGCACTTCATTGCAGGTTCTCGCGCTCGAAGGACTGACCTTCGGAGCCGTCAACAGCCTGCACTGCATCGGCATGTGCGGTCCGCTCGCCGCCTTCTTCCTGCACGATCGACGCGCCTCCTTCGCGTGGCAGACGGGTCGCGCCGGAGCCTATGTCGCCGTCGGCGCACTCGCCGGCGCGCTCGGCCTGGCTCTCGGCGCCGGACGCTTCGCCACCGGCGGAGCATGGTTCGCCTTCGCGCTGGCGGCCGCGCTGGTGCTGGTGGCCTTCGGCTTCGAGAAGGTGCTCTCCAGGGTCCCCGGGCTCGGCGGCCTGGTCACCAAGGTGACGCGACGCGCACAACGCCTTCCCTTGGTCACGCGCGCTCTGGTGCTCGGTGCGACGACCCCCCTTCTCCCCTGCGGCCTGCTCTATGCGGCCTGTGCCGCCGCGATCGCGAGCGGCGGTCCGGTGCAGGGAGCGGTCTCGATGCTGGGCTTCGCGCTCGGCGGTCTGCCTCTGCTCCTGTTCACACACTGGAACCTCGGACACCTCACGCGCCGCTTCGGCGCCGCGCGGATGCGCACCATCGCGCGCGCCGCGATGCTCCTCGCCGCCGCCGTGCTCGCCTGGCGCGGCGTGACCGACCTGAGCGCGCGCGACGCCGGCCATGCCGGGGGCTGCTGCTCGGAGACGAGTTCGACCGAGGGCGGCTGATCCCGATCAGCCCGCGGCACCGCCGGCGCGCGCGAGCGCCGCAGCGGCGACCTCCGCGAGCAGGGCCTTGCGATCGATCGGCTTGCTGAGGAACGCGTCGCAACCCGCCTGCAGACATCGCTCGCGGTCACCGGTCATCGCGTGCGCGGTCAGCGCAACGATGCGCCCGCCGTAGCCCGCATCGCGCAAGGCGCGGGTCGCGGCGTAGCCGTCGAGGACCGGCATCTGCATGTCCATCAACAGGAGGTCGTAGCCGCGTCCGTCGACCTCGGCCGCGAGGGCCTCGTCGACGGCAGCTCGTCCATCGCCCACCACCTCCACGTCGGCGCCCGTCTTGCGCAGGATGTGCGAGATCAGGCGCTGGTTGTCGGGGCCGTCCTCGGCGAGCAGCACGCGTGCTGCGTGCCGCGCCGGTTCCGGACCACGGGTGACGACCGCGGCGGTCCTGCGCATGTCGCGGTCGGAACGATCCTGCTCGCCGAGTGCGATCTCTCCGCCGTCGATCTCCAGGGTGAAGGTGCTCCCGGCGCCCTTGCGGCTCTGCACGGTGATCGCGCCGCCGAGGAGCGACGCGATCCGCTGCGAGATCGCGAGCCCGAGACCGGTTCCGCCGAAGCGCCGGGTGTGCGAGGTGTCGCCCTGCGAGAAGGGCTTGAACAGCTCGGCGAGTTCCCGCGCCGTCATGCCGATGCCGGTGTCGCTCACCTCGAAGACGACGCGTCGCCGATCGTGCACAGCGCGTCGCACCACCAGCCGGACGGAGCCCTCGCCGGTGAACTTCACCGCGTTGCCCACCAGGTTGGCGAGGATCTGCCGCAGACGGGTCGGATCGGTGCAGATCCGCCGCGGCAACGGCCACACCATCTCGATCGCGAGGTCGACGTGCTTCTCGTCGGCCTTGCGCCGGAACAGCTCGCCGATCTCGCGAGCGACCGCCCCCGGCGAACACTCCTGTCGTTCGACGGTCATCCTCCCGGCCTCGATCTTCGAGAGATCCAGGATGTCGTCGACGATCGAGATCAGGTGCTTGCCGTTGCGTCGGATCGTCGCGATGAACTCGCGTGTCTCGTCGTCGACGCAGCCGTCGTCCTGGACCAGCTCCGCGTAGCCGAGGATCGCCGTCATCGGCGTTCGGATCTCGTGGCTCATGTTGGCGAGGAACTCGCTCTTCGCGCGGTTGGCCTCCTCCGCCGCGAGCCGCGCGAACTCGAGTTCCTCGTTCGATCGCCGCAGCGCTTCTCCGGCGAGACGATGGTCGATCAGCGCCGCGACGTGCTGCGCCAGTTCCGCTCCCTCCCCAGCGAGCGCGTCGATCGGCTCGGCGCGTGCACCGACGACGAGCACCATCACACCGAGGCCGCGCTCGCCGACCAGGATCGGGAACACCCCGAGGCCTGCACCTCGGACTGCGCCGATCAGCGAGTCGACGACAGGTGACGCGCCCCCGTCGAGACGCATCACCAGCGGGGCCCTGCGGCCCATGACCTGCCACAGCAGCGACGCGCCACGCCCCTGGGTCTCCTTGGCCTGGCGCGTCGCGGGATCCAGACCCGCACCCGCCGCCATCCGCAGCACCCGTTCGCGCGGATCGAACAGGGCGATGCCGACACCGGCGAAACCCGCGGCGTCGCGGATGGTCTCGGCGACGTGATCGAGCGTGGATCCGAGCTCGCCGCCGCGGAACGCCGAACTGGTGATCTGGTTGAGCAGCCAGAGCCGCACGTTGATGCGATGCAGGCGCTGCTCGACCTCGCGCAGGGCTCCGATCTCCTGGATCACGCAGACCTTGCCTCCCTGATCCCCCGCATGAGTCTGTTCGGAGATCGAGAACAGCGCCGGGATCGCGTGACCCGCCGCGTGCAACAGCTCGACCTCGACGGGCGAACGAGTCGCCACGGCCCGACCGAGCACGTCGTCGCACTCGGTGACGATCTCGTCGAGCGCAACACCCCTCAGCGAACCCGCGGGACGTCCGAGCAGGGTCTCCAGACGCGTGTTCGCGGACGCGACCCGGTTCGAGCGATCGAGCACGACCAGTCCACAGTTCATGCGATCGACGAGC
Source organism: Planctomycetota bacterium (assembly GCA_046349595.1). Classification (GTDB taxonomy): domain Bacteria; phylum Planctomycetota; class UBA1135; order UBA1135; family UBA2386; genus JACRLW01. The sequence continues at coordinate 1,966,664 of JAXMCA010000002.1, read as the reverse complement.
CGCACCAGGTCGGTGCGCCCGAGCGCCGTGCGTCGCGAGGCGCGCACGATCCTGCGGACCAGCCTCGAGAGCGCCGGAGCCGCCCGGGATCGGCACGGACTCGCCCGTGCGTCGCCGCGCAACGCCGCTTCGGCGAAGTGCAGGAGTCGACGCTCGCAACGCGCGCGGACCAGATGTGCGCAGAGTGCGATCGCCGTCGCAGCCGCACCGAGAACGCCGAGCAACACGGTGGGCGACCACGGACCCCCACCGATGAATGCCGACATGGCGCCGGTTCCGGCACCGAATGCGAGCAGCCAGCAGACGACGGTGGCGACGAGGTCCAAGTCCCGAAGTCACACGGCGCGCAGCGTCGCGCCGTCCTTCCCCCGGGTCCCATCGTCATTGCGGTGACGAGCACTGGATCGGCGGATCGGCACGCACAGGAGCCCGGTCGGAGGCAGCGGCGGCACTGCTATGCTCGGCGGCATGCGTCGCGCCCTGCTGTCGTGGTTGCCGCTGGTCCTCCTGCCCTGCCCCACGGCAGCACAGGACGGCGCCGCCCGCGACGACTCGTTCGTCCGCTCGGTCGCACCGGCCCTAGAGGAGCACTGCGTGCGATGCCACGGTCCGGAACGCCAGCGGCGCGGACTGCGGCTCGACTCGCTGGTCGCGCTGCGCCACGGCGGGCAGTCGGGGCCGGCGATCGTGGCGGGTGATCCCGAATCGAGCCTGCTGATGCGTCACGTCGAGGGACGGAACGCGAAGCGGATGCCGCCCGAGGGCCCGCCGTTGGATTCCGGCACCATCGCGGACCTGCGCGCGTGGATCGCCGGCGGCTGCAGGGGCGACGATGGCAAGACCATCGATCCCGCCGAACTCGGCCACTGGGCCTATCGCCCGATCCGGCGTTGGTCTCCCCCGCACATCTCCGGCGCCGACACGCCGATCGACGCCTTCCTGCTCGCGAAGCTCGCTCCGCTGACGGATCACTTCGCACCGGAAGCGGATGACGCGACGCTGACCCGTCGGGTGTGGCTCGACGTCGTGGGACTGCCGCCGAGCGACGCGGAGATCGAAGTCGTACGCAGCGAGCACCGGGACGCCGCTCATGCCGGCGACTGGTACGAGCGTCTCGTCGATCGCGCGCTCGCCTCGCCGCACTTCGGCGAGCGCTGGGCCGCATGGTGGCTCGACCTCGCGCGCTACGCGGACACCAAGGGCTACGAGAAGGATGCACGTCGCACGATCTGGCGCTGGCGCGACTGGGTGATCGACGCCTTCGACCGCGACCTGCCCTTCGACCAGTTCACCATCCGTCAGCTCGCCGGCGATCTGTTGCCGGACGCGAGCGACGACGACGTGCTGGCGACCGCCTTCCATCGCAACACGATGACCAACGACGAGGGCGGCACCGACGACGAGGAGTTCCGCGTCGCCGCCGTGATCGATCGCGTGAACACCACGATGGAGGTGTGGATGGGGTCGACGGTCGGCTGCGCCCAGTGCCACGACCACAAGTACGACCCGATCGCGCAGCGCGACTACTACGGCCTGTTCGCGTACTTCAACCAGACCGCCGACGCCGACCGCGAGGACGAGGCGCCCACGATGGCTGCGCCGACGCCGGAGTGGAAGGCCGAGATCGACCGCCTGCAGGCAATGCGCAGCAAGGTCGCCGCCGAACTCGCGGCACCGGTCTCCGCGGACGTCCTCCGCGACTACGAACAGGAGATCCTCGGGCGCGCCCACGCGCGCGACGCGATGGCTGCGAAGTACGGCCCGTGGCGGTACGCAGGTCCGTTCCAGGGCGAGAGCTTCGACGACGCGTACTCGCGGATCTTCGGACCCGAATCGCCACAGACCTCGGACGTGCACTGGACGCCCCGCCCCGATTGGAAGGACGGCGTCGTCCACACCGACCTCGCGGGGAGCAACGTCGCGCACTACCTCGAGCGCACCGTGCGCACGGAGGCTGCAGGCGAACTCACCCTCTCGCTGGGCAGCGACGATGCGATCGTGCTCACCGTCGGCGACCGCATCGTGCTCGAGAAGAAGGTCAGTCGCGCCGCCGCACCGGACCAGGAGATCGTGCGCGTGCGTGTGCCGGCGGGAGAGACGCGCATCCTGCTCAAGATCGTCAACGGGGGCGGACCCGCCGGCTTCTACTTCCGCGACACGGGCGACGGCGTCGACCCTGATCTGCGGGCTGCCGTGCAGACACCGCAGGCGCAGCGCACCGCGGCCCAGATCGCGCGCATCGAGGCCGGCTGGCGCGCGACTGCTCCTGCTCTCACCGCCGTCCGCGAGTCGATCCGGAGCCTCGACCAGCGGATCGCCGCGATTCCCGCACCTGCGATCCCGGTGATGCGCGAGCTTCCGGCGGACGCGCAGCGGGTCACACATCTGTTCGTGCGCGGCAGCTTCCTGTCGCCCGGCGAAGAGGTGACGCCCGACGTGCCGTCGCGCATCTTTCCGATCAAGCCGGAGTACCCGCGCAACCGTCTCGGCCTCGCGCAGTGGATCGTCGACAAGGACAACCCGCTGACCGCGCGCGTGCTCGTCAACCGCATCTGGGAGCAGGTCTTCGGCATCGGTCTGGTCGAGACGACGGAGGAGTTCGGACAGCAGGGTGAGCCACCCAGTCACCCCAAGCTGCTCGACTGGCTCGCCACCGATCTCGTCGAGCACGGCTGGAGCATCAAGCACCTGCTGCGCACCATCCTGTGCACGCAGGCCTACCGGCAGAGTTCGGCCGTGCGCGCCGATCTCGCCGAAGCCGATCCCTACGACCGCCTGCTCGGCCATGCCCCGGCGGTGCGCCTGAGCGCCGAAGCGGTGCGCGATTGCGCGCTGTCCGCCGCCGGCCTGCTGTCGGAGAAGAAGTTCGGGCCGAGCGTGATGCCCTACCAACCCGAGGGCGTGTGGCAGGTCGTCTACAGCGGCGACGCCTGGCGGACGAGCGAAGGCGGGGACCAGTACCGCCGCGGTCTCTACACCTTCTGGCGGCGCACCAGCCCGTACCCCTCGATGACCACCTTCGACGCGCCGAGCCGCGAGTTCTGCGTGATGAAGCGCTCGCGCACCAACACGCCGATCCAGGCGCTGGTCACGCTCAACGATCCGGCATTCTTCGAATGCGCTCGGCAGCTCGCGAGGCTCGCCCAGGACGGCTGCAAGGAGAATGACGAGCACTACCCGCAGGCGATCGTGCGGCTGATGTTCCACCGCTGCACCTCGCGCGACCCGGATCCCGACGAGCTCGCCCGCCTGCTGCAGTTGTTCCTGGACACCGAGGACGAACTCGCCAGAGGCTCCGCACACGACATCGAGACGCTGCACGGCCTCCGCCTCGTCGAGGGTGCCGGTCGAGCAGCACTGGTCGTCGTCGCCAACACCATCCTCAACCTCGACGAATGCCTGGTGAAGCGATGAGCGATCCGCATCAGGACCACCTCGACGGCTGCTCGCGCCGCGCCTTCCTGTCGCAGTCGGTGCTCAACCTCGGCGGCATCGCGCTCGGCTCGATGCTCGGCGGACGTCGCATCACCCGCGAGGGCCCGCAGGGCACCGGCTGCCCGCACCACACGCCGCGCGCGAAGAGCGTGATCTGGCTGCACATGGCCGGCTCCCCCTCGCACCTCGACACCTTCGATCCCAAGCCGAAGCTGCGCGAGCTCAATGGCCAGCCCTGCCCGAAGGAGATCTACGAGCGCGAGCGCTTCGCGTTCATCAAGGGCGTGCCGAGGATGCTCGGCTCGCCGCACACCTTCGCGCAGCACGGCGACTGCGGCGCGTGGGTCGTCGACCTGATGCCGAACATCGCGTCGATCGTCGATCGCCTCACGATCGTGCGGTCGATGAGCACCGACCAGTTCAACCACGCTCCCGCGCAGTTCATGCTGCACACCGGCTCGCCGCGCCTCGGAAGGCCCTGCGGCGGTGCGTGGTTGAGCTACGGACTCGGCTCCGCGAACCACAACCTGCCGACCTTCGTCGTGATGGTGTCGGGCGGCAAGGTGCCCAGCGCCGGCCGCAGCGTGTGGGGCTCGGGCTTCCTGCCGACGGTCCACCAGGGCGTCGAGCTGCGAAGCTCCGGCGAGCCGGTGCTGTTCCTCGACGATCCCGACGGGATGTCGCGCCCCGTCCGCCGCCTCAGCCTCGACGCACTCGGCGACCTCAACCGCATGCGCCATGCACAGACGCAGGATCCGGAGACGCTGACGCGCATCGCGCAGTACGAACTCGCCTTCCGCATGCAGACCTCGGTGCCCGAGGTCCGCGACCTGCGCAAGGAACCGGCTGCGGTGATCGAGGCCTACGGTGCGAAGCCGGGGCAGGCGTCCTTCGCGAACCACTGCCTGCTGGCGCGGCGTCTGGTCGAGTCCGGTGTGCGCTTCGTGCAGCTCTACGACTGGGGCTGGGACGGTCACGGCACCGGTCCGTCCGACGACCTGATGACGCAGTTCCCGCTGAAGTGCCGCGAGACCGACCGTCCGATCGCCGCCTTGATCCGCGATCTCGATGCACGTGGCCTGCTCGACGAGACCATCGTGGTGTGGAGCGGCGAGTTCGGTCGCACGCCGATGAACGAGGAGCGCAACGGCAGCAAGTTCCTCGGCCGCGATCACCACCCGCATGCCTTCTCGATCTTCGTCGCGGGCGGCGGCTTCCGCGGCGGCTACGTGCACGGGGCGACCGACGAGATCGGCTACAACGTCACGCAGGACCCGATGGACGGTCACGATCTGCAGGCGACGATCCTGCACCAGCTCGGCATCGAGCACGAGCGCCTCACCTACCGCTTCCAGGGCCGCGACTACCGGCTCACCGACGTGAAGGGCAACGTGGTACGCGAGCTGCTGGCCTGAGCTCGGCTCAGCGCGCCAGCTTCTCCCAATCGCTGCCGCGCCAGGCGTCGCGTGCGCGCAGTCGACACCACAGCGGCGCGCGGGCGGGTCCGCGAGCGAGCAGGGCTTCGAGCTTCGCACGACCCGCGTCGTCCCACGCCGTGACGAGGCAACCGGTCGCCGTGACCGCGACGAGGTCGTAGGCGCCCGTGTAGGGAGTCGACACCTCGATGCGGCCGCCCTGCGCCACGCGGATCGTCGCGGGGATCGGCTGCGGTTCGCCTTCGGGCAGGGGATGTTCGGGAACGTAGCGCTCGACGCCGTCGGCGGTCGTGCGCCATGCACGCATCCCGGCGAGCAGCAGTTCGGTGAGCACGCGTTCGTCGCCGTCGACCCAACCCGCCTCCACGAGGGGTTGCCCGGTCCTGAGTCCTTCGACGAGTGCGACCCGCGCGGCGACGGGGATGCGACCCTCGCGATCGAACACGAACTGCGTGGGGACGCCGAGCGACCGCATCGACTGCACGGCCGCCGTCGACCAGGTCGACGGGCTGCCTTCGATCGGGGATCCGTTGCACGCGGGCAGGGACATGAAGCCGAGCAGCATGGCGACACGCGCACGCAACCGGCAATGCATCACGACCATGGTCGCCATCATGCCGTGTGCACCGCCCGGGCACACGGCGATCGCGACCGCTACGGCCGCGCCTCGAGCACCAGGTTGAACGGCGTCGAGGTGGCGACACGGAACTTCCCGAAGCCGCCCTCGGTGACCACCTTGCGCAGCCGCGCCTCGCCGGCCTGCGCACCGAGCGCGAGTCCGACCTCCTGCGACTTCGACGCCGGCGTGCAGATCATCGTGGACGCCCCGTAGAACACGCGCCCGATCGGATTGAGGTTGTCCTCGAGCTTGTCGTTCGCAAAGGGCTCGACCACCATCCAGGTGCCGTCCTTCTTCAGCGTCTGCTTCACGTGGCGCGCCGCACCGACGGGATCACCCATGTCGTGCAGGCAGTCGAAGCAGGTGACGAGGTCGTAGTCGTTGCCAGGGAACTCCTTGGCCGGGGCGACGGTGAAGGTCACCCGATCCGCGACACCGGCCTTCGCCGCGCGCGCACGCGCCGCCTCGATCGACTCCTTGTGGTAGTCGAAGCCGAAGAACCTGCTGCGCGGATAGGACTGCGCCATCAGGATCGTCGAAGCGCCGTGTCCGCAGCCGACGTCGGCGACCTTCGCGCCGGCGTCGAGCTTGCGCGTCACGCCGTCGAGCGAAGGCAGCCAGGAGCCGATCAGGTTCGCGTTGTAGGAGGGACGGAAGAAGCGCTCGGTCCCCTTGAACAGGCAGTTGTGGTGTTCGTGCCAGCCGACTCCGCGACCGGACCTGAACGCGTCCTTCAGCTTCTGCAGGTCGTGGAACAGCGAGGCCACGATGTCGTACGCGCCGGGCACGAACGCCGGACTGTCGTCGACCGCGAGCGCCATCGCCTGCTCGGGCGGCAGCGTGAAGCGCGTCGTCTTCGCGTCGTAGGTCACGTAGCCGCCCGCCGCCTGCGCCGACAACCACTCACGCACGTAGCGTTCGTCGCAACCGGTCTTCGTCGCCAGTTCCGCCGAGGTGATCGGCCCCGCGCCGTTCATCGCCTTGTAGAGGCCGAGCTCGTCGCCGATCAGCACCAACGACGCGTTGACCGCCGCACCCATGTCGGACACGGCCTTGTTCATGAACTCCTGCAGCCTGTCGAGATCGAAATCCATGGCCGCAGTGTGACGCCGCCGGACGGCGCCGCCCATCGCATGAACATGCAGGGGTCAGCGCAGGATCCCGCGCCGCAGTGCGGTCCTCACCGCGGCCGACTTGCTGTGCACGTGCAGCTTCTGGTAGCAGTTGCGCACGTGGAATCGCACCGTGTCGATGCTCACGTCGAGCTCGGTCGCCGCGGTCTTGTAGCTGTGTCCCTGCGCCAGCAGATCGAGGATCTCGACCTCGCGTGGCGACAGCCGGTGGTCCTCCTGGCGCGGCGGAGCGACTTGTCGGAAGGTGACGATCACGCGCCGTGCGACCGAAGGTGACATCGGCGCCCCGCCGCCGACCAGTTCGCGCACCGCTTCGATCAGACGGTCCGGCGGCGTGTCCTTGAGGAGGTAGCCCGACGCACCGGCACAGATCGCCTCGAAGACGTGCTCGTCGTCGTCGTGCACCGTGAGGATCACCACCTGCGTGGCGGGGTTCGCCTCGCGGATGCGTCGCGTGCCCTCCACGCCGGACATGCCGGGCAGGCCGAGGTCCAGGAAGGCGACGTCGGGCGCGAGATCCGAGAGCCGCGCCAGGGCGGACTCCATGTCGGCGAAGCTGCCCACCACGTGAAGGCCCGGTGCGGAATCGAGGATCAGGCTGAGTCCGTCGCGGAGCACGTCGACGTCCTCGACGACCACGATCCGGGTCGCCTTCGCCGCGTCCACGTCGCTGTCGTCGCTCGTCGGCCGCAGTCTATTCCGTCCGGCACCCGCGTGACCCCGCATGGCGATGCGGGGACCAGGGTGCGGATCGGTCAGCGATCCAGCGGTGCATGCAGGGCGATCTCGGTCCCACGCCCGGGCTCACTGTCGATCCGCAACGTCCCGCCGATCGCCGCGGCCCTCTGGCGCATCGAGGCCAGACCGTGCCCGGCATCGATGCGGCCCGCCGCGATGCCGGCGCCGTCGTCCGCGATGCACATGCACAGCTTGCCGGCGTCCAGACGGATCTCGACCCGCACCGACGACGCCCTCGCATGCCGCGCGCAGTTGGTCAGCGCCTCCTTCGCGAGGAGATAGAGGTGTCGGCGCAGATCCGGCTCGAGCCGCAGGTCCGCGACCGCCTCCTCCGCTGGCGCGTCGAATCGCAGTTCGACCGCATCCTCGGGGAACAGCGACACGGCGACGTCGCGCAGGCGGTGGATCACCGCCGACAGGGAGTCGCGCGTCGGATCGACGACCCAGACGATGTCGGCGAGCGAGGAACGCAGGCGACGGGCGACCTGGGCGATGCCGTCGAGCGCGCCGACACGATCCGCTTCGGACCGGCGCTTCGCGACCTCGCTCAACACCGCGACCTGCGCGAGACCCGAGCCGAGTTCGTCGTGCAGGTCCATCGCGATTCCCCGCCGCACGCCCTCGAGCGCGAGGAGGCGGCGCACCCGCAGGCGATGGAAGGCGTACGCCGACACGGCGACCAGGATGCAGATCGACAGGAAGAACGAAGGACTGCCGAAGAAGGGGCGCGGCACCGAGATCGCGACGCGGATCGGCGCGATCTCCTCCATGGGTCGACCACGCGCGACACGGATGTCGAGCCGGTATTCCCCCGGAGCGAGCCCCGCGAGTCGCAGGCTCCCGATCGGCTCGGGCGCGGAGTAGCCCGCGTCCATCGGCACGAGACGGTGCTCGATGTGCAGCGGATCGTCACCGAAGTACGGCGCGACCACGTGCAGCGCGAGCGCCGGGGTGTCGACCGGCATACGCAGGGCCGGGATGACATCGGTTCCGCCGTCGGGAAGTCGCACCGCAGCGCCGGCGATCGAGAGTTCGTCGACGAGCAGACGTGGCTCGGCGAGATCCGTCCATCGGGTGGGATCGAAGCGGAACACGCCGGCGGCGCTGCTCAGCCACAGGTCGCCGTCCTCGGTGAACAGCATCGAGTGCACGAAGCCGGCGACGACGCGGTACGGCCAGCGCATGCGGCGGATCCTGCCGCTTCCGGGGTCGAGTTCGAGCAATCCGGACGCACAGGCGACCCACGGATGACCGTGCGTGTCGCAGGCCAGGTGGGCGACGGCACCCTCGGGGACGAGGCCGGTGAGCGCGAAGTCGTCGGTCTCGAGCGCATCGCCGTGACGCCCACGCACCCTACGCAGGCTGGCGCTGCGACGTGAGTAGAGCCACAGGTGCCCGGCACCGTCCTCCACGACCTCTTCCGCGTCGACGACGGCACCGGTCGCATCGACGAAGTCCGCGTGACCCACCTTCGTCGCGCGCAGCAGCGAAGTCGCTCCGTCGATCCAGGCCGAGCCGTCCGAGTCGACCCACAGCAGCTTCCCCGCCGGTGCGTGCACCGCGAGCTGCAGATCCTCGACCACGGAGTCGACCCCGCTCTGCGGATCGAAGAGGTACCCGGCGCCGTCGCGCGCGCGGACGAGCACGCGACCACGGGAATCGCGGTGGATCGATTCGACGTCGATGGACAGGCGCCGCGTGACCTCACGCGGACGTGAACCCTCGCAGCGGATCTGCAGCAGACCCGCGCCCTGGGCAGCCCACAGTGAACCTCCGCCGTCGATCGTGGCCCGGTGCGCATCGATCGTCGCTGCGTCGAGCGACAGCGCATCCATCGCGAGGTCGTGTGCGCCGAGGACCGCACCCCGCTCGGTCAGACCCAGGATTCCTCGTGGGGTCGAGGTCAGGAGCACCGGGATCCCTCGCTCCGCGAGGTCGGCGACCGCGATCTGGGTGAAGGGCAATCCGCTCCGTCGCAGCAGGCCACGCGCATGGGTCGCGATCCACAGATTGCCGCCGGTGTCCGTGGCCACCGCACGGATCCATTCGCCCTCCAGCGTGCGGCCCGACTCGTGCAGTCGACCCGCGGCATCGGGCTGCAGTCTCCTCACTCCCGAGGTGGTCCCGACCCAATGACCGCCGTGGCCGTCGGCGCACATGCAGGTGAAGCGGACTTCGGTCGGAAGGCGCAGCGTCGTGGTCACCACCGGGGTCGGACCAAGACCGATCTCGACCAGTGTGCGATCCTCGAGGACGAGCCAGTGATCGATGGCGACCTCGACGGCCGCCCAGGTGTTCCCGGCGCTGTCCTTGTCGGCGCGCGGAAAGGTCTCGATGCCCTTCGAGCCGAACAGCACGGTCTTCTCGCGGGTGAACCACGCGATGTCGCCGCGCGAGCCGCGGGCGACCGCGGTGTACCAGATGCCACGAGCGTCGGTGCCGACGCGTTCCGGTGCGTCGCCGACCCCATCGCCACCGCGCGCGCGGAACAGGCCGGTCTCGGTCGTGAACCACAGGTCGTCGCCGTCGCCGAAGCAGACCGAACAGACGTTGCGCCCGACCTCCGTGCCCTCGATGCGCGGACAACGGAAGACCGGGACGCCCGTCGCGTCGTAGCGCGCGAAGCGAGGACCAGGCATGCCGAGCGCGATCCCGCCGCGTGCATCGGTCGCGAGCACGTCGATCTGGGTGGTGGCGAGACCCTGATCGAGGCCGTAGGTCTCGAAGTGCGTGCCGTCACAGCGACTGAGTCCGTCGGCCGTGCCGACCCACAGGAAACCGCGCGCATCCATCGCCAGACAGCGGACGGAGTCGCTGCACAATCCCTGCGCGTGACCGAAGGCATCGACGAGCGGGGCCTGGCCACGCAGCACGGCGACGAGAAGCAGGGCGATCCACCCGCGCATCGGAAGACCTTGTCCGCGGCGATGGGCCAAAGGACAAGGCCCGCTTCCGGGCACCAGCGTCTCGATTCCAACCTGCGACTCGGCCCCATCCCATCTTCGAGTGCCGCAATCAATCCCGGCTCGGCTCGAGTTCCCTCCCACACACGCAGCTCGGACCGCCCATCTCGCCGAGTCTCTGTCCGCCATGGCGAGCCGCACGCACGGTTCCTATCCTCCGCGCCCGTGCCGCTGACCCCTGGCAGCAAGCTGTCGTACTACGAACTGCTCGCACCTCTCGGTGCCGGCGCCATGGGCGAGGTCTGGCGGGCGAAGGACACGCGGCTCGATCGCGAAGTCGCGATCAAAGTGCTGCCAGATCAGTTCGCCAGCGACGCCGAGCGGCTGTACCGGTTCGAACGCGAGGCGAAGGCGCTGGCGGCACTGAACCATGCGAACGTGGCGCAGATCTTCGGCGTCGACCACGTCGCCGGCGCGCACTTCCTGGTACTGGAGTTGGTACCCGGCGAGTCGCTCGAGGAACGGCTGCAGCGCGGGCCATTGCGCATCGCCGAGGCGATCGACGTCTGTCGGCAGATCGCCGATGGCCTCGAAGCTGCACACGAAGCCGGCGTGATCCACCGCGACCTGAAGCCGGCGAACGTGTGCCTGACGCCGGACGGCAAGGTGAAGGTTCTCGACTTCGGTCTCGCCAAGCCGGCACGCGAAGCACTTTCGGACAAGACCACGGACAGCGTGCTGACGACCGAAGCCGGTCGGCTGCTCGGCACACCGACGTACATGGCCCCGGAGCAGGCGCGCGGCCGGCCGATCGACAAGCGCGTCGACATCTGGGCGTTCGGTTGCGTGCTGTACGAGTGCCTGACGGCGAAGCGCGCGTTCGCCGGCGAGACGTTGACCGATGTGTTCGCCGCGGTGCTCGACCGCGAACCGGACCTGGCGAAGCTACCGGCGGCGACTCCGCCGCGGGTGCGCGAACTGCTCCAACGCTGCTTCGCCAAGGACCCACGCGCGCGATTGCGCGACATCGGCGAAGCGCGGCTGCAGCTCGGCCGCGGTGACGAGCCGACGAGCGCTCTTGCCGCTGCCGCGGCCGGCCGCGGATCCCGGTTGCCGTGGATTCTGTGTGCGGTGCTGGCCGTGGCCAGCTCGCTGCTGCTGTTGCGACCCGTCGCGCAGCAGTCGCCGCCGACCCCGGTGCGCTCGTCGCTTCGCCTGCCAACCGGTGCCAGTCTCGATCTGGAGACCAATCTCGGCGAGGCGGCGTTGCTCGCGATCTCGCCCGACGGCTCGCGCGTCGCCTACGTGGCGACAACCGACGGGCGTCGCCGACTCCATCTGCGCGCGCTCGACTCCTTCGAAACCACCGTCGTGCAAGGCAGCGAGGACTCGGACACACCGTTCTTCTCGCCCGACGGGTCGTGGGTGGCGTTCGTGGCACGCGGGCGGCTGTTCAAGGCAGCGGTCGCGGGAGGCGAACCGATCGATCTGTGCGAGGCGCAGATCGGTCGCGGCGGCGCCTTTGGACCGGACGGCACGATCGTGTTCCCATCCGGCTTCGCCTCCGGCCTGATGAAGGTCTCCAGCACCGGCGGTCCGAGCGAGGTGCTGACCGAACTGGACGAAGCTGCCGGTGATCGTTCGCATCGCTGGCCGGTGTTCCTTCCGGGCGGTCGCGAGGTCGCCTACACCGTCGGCGTGAAGGGGCAGAGCAATCGCTACGACGATTGCCAGATCGATGCGGTCGACATCCGCACCGGCAAGAAGCGGCACCTCGGGCTCCGCGCGAGTTTCGTGCGGCCGACGCCCGACGGCCGTCTGCTGTGCGCTCGCAATGGCCAGGTCTTCGCGGTGCGCCTCGCCGACCTCGGCCAGGATCGTGCAGTGAACCCCGAACTGATCCTGCAAGGCGTCGCTGGCGTCGGTTCCAGTGGCGTGGCGCACTTCGATGTCGCCAACGACGGCACGCTCGTCTACGCAGCCAACGACCAGAGCGGCAGCGACTACGACCTGGCATGGGTGACCCGCAGCGGCGAGGTCAGCCGATTCGGTCTGCCACCGCGCCGCTACCTGATCCCGCGGTTGTCGCCCGATGGCACTCGCATCGCCGTGACGATCCAGGCGCCGCAGCACGACGACCAGGACGTCTGGCTCTACGACCTACAGAAGAGGTCGATGACCCGCCTGACCACGGACGGGCACACCTACCACAACGCGTGGACACCCGACGGCCGATCGCTGGTGAGCCTGCAAGAGGGTGGTGGGCCCCTGGCGATCGTACGTCGATCGGTGGATGGAGGGCCCGCCGAGGTCGTGCACCAGCGTCAGGCGGACTGCTGGCCGCTGGAGTGCTCGCCGGATGGGAAGGACCTGCTGTTCGTCTCCGACTCCGGTGCGCCGAATTTCGACGACCTGTATGCGGTCTCGTTCGCCGACAAGCAGGAGCGCGTGATCCTCGGCACGAGAGAACTCGAGCACGATTGCGCGTTCTCGCCGGATGGCCGGTGGCTGACGGTCTCGACGTCGCTGTCGAGCACGCACTCGCTGTCCACATTGGCCTGGCCCGACGGCGGTGGCCATTGGCCGGTCACCGACAGCGGCGCCACGCCGTGTTGGTCGCGCGACGGCAAGGAGCTGTTCTACACGCAGAGCACGACGATGATCGGCGTGCCGGTGACGAGCGAGCCGAGCCTCGTGCTCGGCGAACCGAAGAAGCTGTTCACGCTCGAGTTCTCCGCCAGTTACGGCGTCGTGCGCAACTGGGATGTGGCGGCGGACGGCCGCTTCCTGGTCGTGTTGCGTTGCTCGTCCGAGTCGAACTCGGATCACATCGAACTGGTGCAGCACGCCTTCTCCGCGCGGCGCTGACGCCACCCTGCCGGCGGCAGCCCGACGCCGACAGCACTCGAGCGGCGGTAGGTCCGACGACAAGGCCCGATCGCAGGCACGAGGGCGCGGGCCGGCGGTTGCCCTGAAACCGCGTCGGTCGGCCGTGCTATCCTGCGCCACTCCGCCTCTCGACCGATCACGCGTGTCCCTCCCGGGCCGGACCAGGAGCCCGATCTCGATGCATTCCGCCCAGGCCGCCGCGCTCGTCGCGGCGCTGCTGCCGTTCGTTTCCCCATCCTCGCTGACCGCCCAGACATCGCCGAAGTCGGACGTCGTCCAGCGGATCGTCCTGCTCGACCACACGCTGCCCGACCGCGATGCGTTGCGCGCCGCGATCCGTGCACACGACCCGGCCGCGGCTGCGCAGGCCGCGAACGAGGTGGAATCGGGAGCGCGTCTCGCCCGTCGGGAATTCGAGGATGCCCTCGAACGCGTCCACGGACGCATCCTCCGCAACTGGTGGATCATCGACGGCGTACTCGTCGAGCTGCCCGCGGACGCCGTCGATGCTCTGTCCGCGCTGCCGCAGGTGAAGTCGGTTTGGGAGAACGCCACGCGTGCTCCCGGCGATGCGCACGTCGCGCCGGCTCCGATCCTGACCTCCACCAACTTCAACAACCACAACTCGGATTCGGTCAACGTGCGCGGGATCAAGGGCGCCGGCGTGACCGTGGCCGTGATCGACAGCGGTCTCGACTCCGACATGGCGGGCATCGGAAGGCCCCACAAGACCTTCTTCCTGCAGGGCAATCCCGGCAACCAGAACGGTGGCGGGATCGGCGGTTCGCGCATGCTCGCCAACGTACAGGTCGGCGCGCAGTCCGCGGACGATCCGATCGACCACGGCACGCGCATCGCCGGTGTCTGCATCGGCGCGAAGTGGAACACCGGCCCGAACAGCGACGACGGCCACGCACCGGAAGCTCGCGTGGTCGGCTATTCGCTCGTGGACCTGCTCAGCGGCGGTTTGACCGTGCTCGCCACGATGGTCCAGGCGTGGCAGGACTGCACGCTCGATGCGGCGACCTTCGGCACCAAGGTGGCGGTGACCTCGTACGAAGGGACCAATGATCCGCTGTCGCCCGAACAGGCGGCGATGGATGCATGCAGCGACCTCGCCGACATCCTGATCAGCGCGATGGCAGGCAACAGCCCGACGGTCCAGGCCTTCTACCAGGGCGCGACCAACATCCTGACGGTCGGCGCCACACAGCAGGACAACCGCGTGGTCGCCGGCTTCAGCGCGCGCGGGCCGCTGATCTCGCAGGTCCTCCCGCCGCGCCGCTACCCGAGCTGCATCGCCAACGGTGACCTGATCACGTTGCCGTCGGCGAACGCGGAGGCGACCGACGTCACGCGCAGCGGGACGTCCTACGCCGCACCCCAGGTCGCCGGCGCCGCGGCGCTGTTCCGTTCGATCTCGAACGTCTCCGCCGATGCCACGCGGGCAGCGATCGCCGTCACGCTCGAGGACGCGCGCGGCCAGAACGCCGCGGCCACCGACGGCGTCGGCCTCGGCTACCTGCGCGACGACCGCCTGTGCGACGTCGCCCAGGGGCGCCTGCGCGGGACGATCGTCGACGGCTCCGTCGACCTGTTCCACACCACCTGGACGACGACCGTCACCGCGAACGCAGGTGAGGTGTGGGCCGTCGCGCTCGCGTGGTCGCGACGCGACGTCTCCCGCGTGGAGTGGGCGAACCTCGACCTGCGCGTGTCCTTGAACGGCCGCGAGCTCGGCGCATCGCGCAGCACCATCGACACGATGGAGTTCTGCGTGGTGCAGCCCGACGTCACCGGCACTCTGCAGGTCGAGGTCAGTGCGACCTCCTTCGAGATCGGGCGCATCGCGCAGGACTTCGGCGTCGCGGCAGCACGATGCTTCCGACCGTTGACCGCGAGCTACGGCATCGGCTGCGAGAGCCACCGCTCCGCCGCAGGGGTGACGCGCGACGTCGAGCCCTTCTCGCTCTCGTCGGTGTTCGCGAACAGCAGCAGCGACCTCCTCCTCGGCGGCTTGCCCCATCGCACCCTGCAGTGGATCACGACCCCGAACCTGTTCGCGGCGTTCACCGCGAACGGGATCGCGTTCCGACGCGACGAGGCCGCCGCGAGCTGGCCGCGGAGCTGGATCGAACTGTCGATGACGCTGTCGCTCACCGAGCAGGGTGCGCCGGCGATCGTCCCCAACTTCACGCAGAACTACGGCCCGCGCACCTCGCAGGTGATCGCGCGCCGCACCTTCGTGCTCCCGCCCTTCGCCGCGCCGGCTGCGAGTCCCTCGCAGCTCGACGTCACCCTGCCCTTCGACCGACCCTTCGACCGCCTGTTCGACCCCTTCCAGGGCGGAGTGGCGCAGAGCCTGATGATCGACGCGCAGGTGTTCGGGACCTCAGCCGGCACCTCGCCGCTGGGCTATCCGCTCGACGCCACGCTCGGCTTCGCCGGGGCGAATTCGCTGTTCGCGCCTTCTCCGACCGCGACGACCGGCACGGTCCAGCCCGGCATCGCGTCGGTGTTCGGACTGGTCACGGGGTACGGCTCGGGAGTCGTCCCGACGCTCACGGCGCGGACCGTGCCGGCGCTCGGCTCGTCCTTCGGCGTGCAGATCAGCAACTCACCGGCCAGCACACCGGTGCTCCTCTTCATCGGCGCGTCGAACCTCTCGTTCGGCGGCTCGCCGCTGCCTATCGAGCTCGGGCCGGTCGGCGCGCGCGGCTGCTACGCCCTGACCAGCATGGACCTGTCGATCGCAGGCGCCACGAACGCCTCGGGGATCGCCGCCTTCAACGTGCCGGTCCCCAACTCGATCAGCATCCGTGGCCGCAGCGTGTTCGAGCAGGGCTTCGTCGCCGACCCGCTGGTCAACGCGCTGGGCTTCTGCACCACCGCAGGTCTGCAGGCGACCTTCGGTCAGTGATCCATCGCGGCCCGGGCCGCTACCCTCGCGGGTTGCAGCGTCGCCGCTTCGCGACGACCAAGGAGGCCGAGGCCTCCTTGTCTGCTGGGGCCCTCGACTTCCGAATCGTCGCGTGCCGCGGCGATTCGAAGGCCTACGGCCCGACGCGCCGCGGCGGGCGCTATGCTCCCGCCGCGATGCCGCTGTACCGCTATCACTGCACGAGCTGCGACCACCGGTTCGAGGAGCTCGTCTCGTCCCGCGAGGCCGACACCGCCACCGCGGTCGCCTGCCCGCAATGCGCGTCGGCCGAGACCGAGCGCGAACTGACCACCTTCGCCGTGCGCGGCGAGGGCGCGAAGGCCGACCCGATGCCCTACTGCGGGCGTTGCGGCGAGAACCGCCCTCCGTGCGACGCCTGAGGGCACGCGCTCACCACACGCGCGCGCGTGCCTGCACGAAGGAGTAGAAGAACACGGCGTTCGGGTCGCGCCCGACCTGCACCAGCTCCTCTTCCATGCCGCGGACGGTCCGCTCCGAGATCTTGCCGGCCTGTTCCAGGCCCGGCGCAGCACTGAGCAGCAGCTCGGTCCAGTAGGCGAGCATCTCGGCGCGCTCGCCCGGCGCGCGGTTGTCGAGATGGAAGGTCTTCACGGTGGTCTGCACGTCGCGGAAACCGACCGCCTGGAGCAGGTTGCCGAGCTTCGCACCGACGAAGGGATCGCCGCCGATCGCGAGCTGGTGGTCGTTGAAGGCGCGCCAGAAGTCGAGCGTGTGCGGGCTGTACGGATCGACGAAGAAGGTCGCGTTCATCACCTCCGTGCACACGATCGGCGCGCCGGGCCGGAGCACGCGACGTGCCTCCGAGAGGACACGCATCGGCTCGGCGACGTGCTCGAGGATCCAGCAGACGAAGGCGGCGTCGAAGGTCGCAGCCTCGAAGGGGAGGTACTCGGCATCGCCGTGACGCAGCGTGTAGCGCGACGTCGCCCAGGGTTGCGTGGCGAGGTACGACTCGGCGCGCTCGAGGTTCTCCTTGCTGCGGTCCACTCCCGTGACGTGCAGGTCGGGGAAGTAGCGCAGCAGGATCGAGGTCTGGGCCCCCACGCCGCAGCCGATCTCGATCAACTGGTCGGCGCGCCGGAACGGGAGCTGGTCGTGGATGAAGGGCTCGAGCTGTTTCGCCTGTCGGATCAGGCGATCCTGTTCGTCCTTGGTGAATCCGTGCAGATAGCCGGTCGCGCGCTTGGGCATGGCTGCGCCCGATGGTATCCGCCGCCCGCGGCGTCGCGATCGGTACCGGTCCGCGCGACCGCAGCGTCATAATCCCCAGCCATGTCGACCTCACTCACCCTCGAACGTGGTGACGACGCCGCGAGCCATGGAGCCGTCCGCCTGCGCGGACGCCTGCTGCTCGCCGACGGTGCCGAGACCTTCACCCGTCT
Source organism: Planctomycetota bacterium (assembly GCA_046349595.1). Classification (GTDB taxonomy): domain Bacteria; phylum Planctomycetota; class UBA1135; order UBA1135; family UBA2386; genus JACRLW01. Next base: position 1,949,167 of record JAXMCA010000002.1, on the reverse strand, counting down.
CCGCCACGAGTTGGAGAAGGCGGGAGACATCCGCGAGATCGACCTGTCCGGCCTGGAGAAGATCGACGGCGCCGGCGCAGCCTGGCTGCTCTCGCTGCGCGCCGACGCGATCCGTGACGGTCACGCGATCGATTTCACGTCCGCTCGTCCCGAGACGGCGCGCATGCTCGGCCTGTACCGCTGCCCGTCCGAGTTCGACTGCTTGAAGGACGCACCCCACGAGGTCCCGGTGCTCGAGGAGATCGGTTCGACCTCGATCGAGATCGCACGCGGAGCACGGGAGGTGATGGTCTACACCGGGAACCTCCTGTGGTCGCTCGGTCAGGCGCTCCGCCGCCCGCGTTCGGTGAACTGGAACGACGTGCCGCGCCTGATCGAGCGCGCCGGCGCGGACGCCATCCCGATCGTGCTGCTGATCAACTTCCTGATCGGTCTGATCGTCGCGATGCAGGCCGCGGAACAGCTCCAGCGCTTCGGGGCGAACGTGTTCCTCTCCGACCTCGTCGGCCTGTCGATCACGCGCGAACTCGCGCCGTTGATCACCGCGATCATCGCGTCGGGTCGGTCCGGCGCCGCCTATGCCGCCGAGCTGGGGACGATGAACGTCTCCGAGGAGATCGACGCGCTGCGCACGCTCGGCCTCGACCCTCACCGGCACCTGGTGATGCCACGCATGCTGGCGCTGGCGCTGGTGGCTCCCTTCCTGACCGTGCTCGGCATGGCGATCGCGATCTTCGCCGGCATGCTGATCGGCGTCGCACGGCTGGATCTGACGCCGCTCGGCTACTTCACCGGTGTCGACCACGCCGTCCACATGCTCGATCTCGTCGAAGGCTGCTCGAAGAGTTTCGTGTTCTCGATGCTGATCTCCTTCATCGCGTGCCAGCGCGGACTCGCCGCGCGGGGCGGCGCGTCCGGCGTCGGAGCGTCCACCACCTCCGCGGTCGTGACCACGATCTTCCACCTGGTCGCGGCCGACGCGGTGCTGTCGGCCACCTTCAACGCGTTGCGCGCATGATCGAGGTCCGCTCGCTGAGCGTCGGCTGGGAACACGTCCCGATCCTCCAGGGGATGGACTTCGAGATCCGCGACGGCGAACGCTTCGCCATCCTCGGCGGCAGCGGTTGCGGCAAGTCGACGCTCCTCCGTCATCTCATCGGACTGGAGGAGCCGCTCGCGGGCACGGTCCGGATCGACGGCGAACCGGCGTTGCTCCGCGACGACCGCCCACCCCGCGCCGGCGTGCTGTTCCAGTCGGCGGCACTGTTCGGCTCGCTGACCCTGCTGGAGAACGTCAGCCTCCCCCTGCGCCGATGGACCGATCTGCCGCGCGACGCGGTCGAGGCCGTGGCGCTCGGCCGATTGCGGCTGGTCGGACTGGGCGGCTACGAGAACCACCTCCCGTCCGAGGTGTCCGGCGGCATGCGCAAGCGCGCCGGGATCGCACGGGCGCTCGCGCTCGAGCCGAAGCTCCTGTTCCTCGACGAGCCGTCGGCCGGACTCGATCCGGTGACCTCGTCCGGCCTGGATCGTCTGCTCCTGACCTTGAACCAGGACCTCGGAGTCACGATCGTCTTCGTCACGCACGAGCTGCAGAGCATCTTCGACGTCGCGCAGCGATGCATCGTGCTCGACCGCGACGCGCACGGCATCATCGCCAGCGGTGATCCGCGCAGGTTGCGCGACAGCAGCGAAGATCCTCGCGTCCAGGCCTTCTTCCGCCGCGTGCCGTCCACCGTCTGATCATGCCCGTCTCCCCCGCCAATCACTGGAAGCTCGGGCTGTTCGTGGTGGTGTGCCTCGCCACGGTGCTGGCGCTCGCCGTGTGGTTCGGTGCACGTCGACTCGAGCGTCAGACCTTCACCGCCTACAGCTACTTCGACGAGCCGGTCACCGGCCTCGAGATCGGATCGCCGGTGCGGTTCCGAGGCATGACCATCGGTACCATCAGCGACATCCGCGTGGCGCCCGACCGCCATCACCTGGAGGTCCAGTCGGCGGTCGACGTGCGCAAGCTCGAGCAGATCGGCCTGCGTGACCCGGGCGAGGTGAACACCGATCGCGCACTGATCCCGCAGGGGCTGCGGGCGCGCATCGAGCGCTCGTTCGTCACCGGCGTCGCCTTCGTGCAGACCGACTTCTTCGAGACCTCGCGCTATCCGATCCCGAAGTACCCCTTCCTCGTGCAGCCGAACACGGTGCACTCGGTGCCGTCGTCGCAGAAGACCTTCGAGACCGGGCTGGAGGACCTGCTGGTCTCGGTGCCCGAGCTGATCACGTCGCTGCGCGGCCTCACCGACGAGCTGCATCGCTCACTGGAGAGCGCCGATCTCGCCGCGACCATGAAGTCGATCCGCGAGACGCTCGACCACACGCGGGAGGCCATCGATTCGGTGCAGTGGGGTGCGCTCGGCGAGCGAGCCTCGACGACGATCGACGCGGCGACCCACGCCAGCGAGCAGCTCAGCGCCCTGGTCGCCGACCTGCGCAAGGACGACGGCGTGCTGTCGCGCGCATCGAACGACATCCACGAACTCGCCACGCAGCTCAGGTCCTCGATCGCCGATGCCGATCTCCCCGCGCTGGCGCGGTCCGTTCGCCGCGTCGCCGATGCGCTCGGTGACGACGGCGGCGAGACGCTGATCGCCCTGCGCCGCGCGTCGGACGCATTCCGTGCGCTCGCCGATCTGCTCGAGCGCGATCCGGGCGCCCTGCTGCGCGGACGCGACACCGCACCCGACCCACGCACCCGCCGTTGACCATGCGCCTCCTCCCGCTCTGTCTCGCCGTGCTCGCCGGTGGTTGCCTGTCACCGGCGCCCGCACCGGCGGTGCGTTGGTTCGCGCCGCACATGACCCCGGTCGCTGCGATCGACGGTGCCCGCCCCGTGCCGCTGCGACGCATCGCGGTGCGTGCCGACGCGCACATCGACGAGCGCATGCTGCTGCGCACGTCGGACGTCGAGTTCTTCCCCGACGAGCTCGACCGCTGGATCGCGTCGCCGGGGCAGTTCACCGAGCAGGCGCTCGAATCCGCGCTGTTCGACAGCGGTCGCTGCGCGGAGGACCCGAGTGGTCCGGAGCTGCGCGCGACCCTGCACGGCTTCGAAGCGGTGCTCGGCAACAGCCCGCTCGCACGCGTCGAGATCGAGATCGCGATCGAACATGAGGGCGCGGTGCGGCGCACGGTGATCCGTCGCGATGTCGGGCTCGCCGACACGGCACCGGAATCGATCGCCCGCGGTATCGGCGCGGCACTCGCCGCCAGCGCCGATGCGGTCGCCGCCTGGCTCGTGCCGAGCGGCGGCTGACGCACTCACTTCGCCGTGGTCGGCGTCAGGCGACGGATCCAGATGTTGCGGTAGCGCACCGGATTGCCGTGGTCCTGCAGCTTCAGCGAACCTTCCGGCTCGTGCTTCTGGTACGGGCTCACCGACCGATGCGCGGTGGGACCGAGGATCTCGCGGTGGTCGTGGACGAGCACGCCGTTGTGGATCACCGTGACCACCGCCGGTGACACCAGCTTGCCGTCGGCCGCGAAACGCGGCGCGCGGAACACGATGTCGTAGGTCTGCCATTCGCCGGGCTTGCGGCAGGCGTTCACGTCGGGTGGGTTCTGGCCGTAGATCGACGCCGCCTGCCCGTCCGCGTAGGTGACGTTCTGGTAGCTGTCGAGGACCTGGATCTCGTAGCGCCCGAAGAAGAACACGCCGGAGTTGCCGCGCCCCTGCGAGTCACCCTTCACCTCGGCCGGAGTCGCCCACTCGAGATGGAGCTGGCAGTCGCCGAACTTCTCGCGCGTCTCGAGCTCGCCGGTGCCGTTGACCTCCATGTGGCCGTCCTCCACCTTCCAGCGCGCCTCCTTGCCGCCGCTGGTCCACTGCGCGAGGTCCTCGGGCTTGCCGCCGAACAACACCATCGCATCCGACGGCGCAGGAACCGGAGCACCTGCGGGGCCCGGGTCGACCACCGGCGGATGCGGGCGCGCGGGATCGTGAACGTGCCAGGTCTGGCCCGGGATGATCGGCGTGTCGGTGTAGCCGGGGCTCTGCTTGTCGCCGTGATCCTGGGCGGACAACAGACCACAGAGCAGGGCGAGTGCGGGAAGGGCGACGCGGGTGGACATGGTCATGGTCGGGTGGCGCGACGGTACGCAGCCCCCCGGCGAAGGCAATCCTGCCGCACCCGCTCCCCTCGCATCCCGCCACGGTCCGCGTATTCCTACGCCGATGCGAGCTTCGATCCTGTGCGGCGCGTTGCTGCTCGCCGCGTCCGCTCCCGCCCAGCGCAACGTCTCCGGTTCCACCAACGTCCCGGAGCAGGATTGCTTCGACGTGAAGTCCTACGAGCTGCGGCTCGCGCTCGACGTCGAGCATCAGGCGATCGACGGCAGCCTGCGGATGCGCGCCCACATGCTCGCGGACAGCGCGCGGATCGCGCTCGATCTCGACGACGAACTCGACGTCAAGGCCGTGATCGTCGCCGGTCATCAGGCGAAGCACGAACACCGCGAGCTGCGCGTCTGGGTCGATCTCGACCCGCCGGCGAAGAAGGGCGAGGACGTCGACGTCACGGTGACCTACGGCGGCACTCCACGCGTCGCGCCGAACCCACCCTGGCAGGGCGGATTCACCTGGGCGAAGACGCCGGGCGGTGCGCCGTGGATCGCGACCACCTGCCAGGGCGAAGGCGCCGACCTGTGGTGGCCGTGCAAGGACCAGCCCGACGACGAACCCGACACGATGGATCTGTGGATCGAGGTACCGAAGAGTCTGGTGGTCGCCGCCAACGGCACGCTCGCTTCCGACGAGACCAAGGGCGATCGCCGCACCTTCCATTGGCACATCGCCAACCCGATCAACCCGTACTGCGTGGCCCTGAACATCGCGCCGTACGCGATCGTCAAGCAGACCTACACCTGCATCGACGGCACCAAGACCCCGGCGTGGTTCTTCGCACTGCCCGAGAACGAGAAGAAGGCCGCGGCCATGCTGCCGCAGTTCCTCGCGCACCTGCGCCAACTCGAGGAGGTGTGCGGGCCCTATCCCTTCCGCAACGAGAAGTACGGCGTCGTCGAGACTCCGCATCTCGGCATGGAGCACCAGACGATCATCGCCTACGGCAACGGCTTCCGCGGCGAGAGCGACGGCTACGACTGGCTCCACCACCACGAACTGAGCCACGAGTGGTGGGGCAACCTGGTCACCAACCGCGACTGGAAGGACATGTGGATCCACGAGGGCATCGGGACCTACATGCAGGCGCTGTATCTGGAGAAGACACGCGGTCGCGAGGGCTACCTCGCCGAGATGCGCGCCAAGCGCGGCGGAATGATGAACCGCGGCCCGGTCGCACCGCGCGAGCACCGCGACAGCTACCAGATCTACTTCACGCTCAGCGGCAACGACATCTACAACAAGGGCTCGTGGATCTGTCACTCGCTGCGGTGGCTGCTCGGCGACAAGGTGTTCTTCGAGGTGCTGCGCCGCTGGGCGTATCCCGATCCGGCGAAGGAGAAGGTGACCGACGGCTCGCAATGCCGCACGGTCGACACCGACGAGTTCCTCGCCATCGCGGAGAAGGTCTCGGGTCGGAAGCTCGACTGGTTCTTCGAGCTCTACCTCCGTCAGCCGAAGCTGCCGCGGCTCGACGTCGAGGAGAAGGACGGCGTGCTCCACCTCGCGTGGCACACCCCCTCGGACCTCCCCTTCCCGATGCCGGTCGAGGTGCGGATCGGGGACCAGGTACGGCGGGTCGAAATGCCGGACGGCGAGGCCCAGGTGAAGGTCGGCAGCGCGAAGTGGCAGGTCGATCCCGACGACTGGGTCCTGCGCGAGAACCAAGCCGTCGCGCCGGGTCGGCGTCGCCGCTGATCGCGCGCCGCAGCAGTGCCGATTCCACCACGCTGACCAAAACGTGACGTCCGCTGTGGTCCAATTCCCCGGGGGCTCGTTCCGGCGCGCTCTGCCAGTCCCCTCGGTAGCGCCATGAAACACATCCTTGCGACCGCCTTCGCAGGCTCCATCGCGACCGTCCTCTCCGCCCAGATCGGGCCGCCCCCGCAGTTGCCGCCGGTTCCCTTCCCGCCGCAGAACCCGATCACCGCGCAGAAGGCCGTGCTCGGGAAGATGCTGTTCTGGGAAGAGCAGATGAGCAGTTCGGACACGGTGTCCTGCGGTACCTGCCACCGCCCCGAGTCGGGCGGCGCGAACCTGCAGTTCTCGATCAACCCCGGCCTCGACGGCATCAGCCCCAGCCCGGACGACATCCGCGGCACCGCCGGTGTCGTGCACATGGATGCGGGCGGCCATTTCCAGCCCTCGGGCACCTTCGGCCTCGCGACCCAGGTCACCGGGCGCGCAGCACCGTCGTCCTTCACCAGCCAGTACTCCCCGCTCCAGTTCTGGGACGGTCGGTCGACCAATGCCCTGGTCGATCCGCTGACCAACCAGGTCGTGATCCCCGGTGGCGCGTCGCTCGAGGCGCAGTCCCTCGGACCGATCCTCAACTCGGTCGAGATGGCGACCGAGGGACGCACCTGGGCGCAGGTCACCGGGAAGCTGCGGACCGCGAAGCCGATGGCGCTCGCGACCAACTTGCCGGCAGACGTCGCCGCCCAGCTCACCCCGGGCACCGACTACCCCGAGTTGTTCCGCCGCGCCTTCGGCGACACCGCGATCACTCCGGTGCGCATCGCCCTGGCGCTCGCAACCTATGAGCGGACCCTGGTCCCGAACCAGACCCCCTACGACGCCTTCGCCGCGGGCAATCCCAATGCGCTGACCCCGTCGCAGCAGCAGGGCTTCGGCGCCTTCAACCAGTCGGGTTGCGCGGTCTGCCACACGCCGCCTTTCTTCACCGACCACAGCTTCCGCAACCTCGGCGTACGCCCGATCGCGGAGGACAACGGTCGTCAGGCCATCACCGGCAATCCGGGTGATGCCGGGCGCTTCAAGGTCCCGAGCCTGCGCGGCACCGGCCTCAAGCGCACCTGGATGCACAACGGCAACTTCACCGGACTGAACCAGGTGCTCGACTTCTATGCGCACATCATCCCGAACTTCCCGGGCAACAACGATCCGGCGTTCCTCAACGTGCGGGTGCCTCCGCAGGCGCGTCCGGTGATCGACGACTTCATCCGCAACGCCCTCACCGATCCGCGCATCGCCCAGCGTCTGCCGCCCTTCGATCGTCCGACCCTGCGCACCGAGCGCCCGCAGGCCCAGCACATCGGACTGGCGAGTCCCGGCACCGGTGGCTTCCTGCCGCGCCTGATCGACGTGCAGCCCGCCTTCCCCGGCGCGGTCGACTTCCGCATCGGCCTGATGGGCGCAATGGGCAACAGTGCCGCGATGATCGCCGTGTCACCGTTCCAGGCCAGCTATCCGCTGCCTGTCCCGGTCGGCGTCGATCTCGGCGCTGCGATCCTCGAGTTCGCGGTCACCGACGGCGCCGGCCCCGGCACCGGCTACGCGACCTGGATGTGGAGCCTGCCGGACATCGCGGCCCTGGTCGGAACTCCGATCTTCGCGCAGGGCTTCGTGCTCGATCCGGGTTCGCCGACCATGGGCATCGCCGCGACCCAGGTCAGCCGCATCGTGATCGGCAACTGATCTACGACTCCGGAGGATTCGCGCGGCACGCGCCGATTCTCGGGAGCAGTCGATGCCAGCAGGACCGACAGCGCGGCCGAGTGCCTCGGGGTGCGGTGAGCGAAGCGAGCCGCACCCCTTCGGTTGCGGCAGGAGGCCGCGCTGAGAGTTCGAGAGACCGATTGTCTCTCGAGCTCTGAGCCGACTCCGAGGGAACGCGTGGCGACTTGCGTCGTGTCCGACGCCGTCGCACGCGGCACTCGCGAAGTGCGGGAGCGTGCGGCACCATGGTCAGCCCCGCACCTTCCCGCATGGATGCCCGCGAGATCAGGACTGCACGCGCCGAGGATCGCCGTGAGATCGCGGCCGCACGTGTCCGCCGCGGCCGCGACCGACCCTGGCGCCGTCGCTTTCGCGATCTGCGCCGGCGGCTGACCGGCGGACTGGCGGCACGTCTCGCTCCTCCCTTGATCCGCCTCCTCGCGCGCTCCTGGCGCGTCGAGAGGATCGGCGGCGAGGAGACCGAGCGGCTGTTCCGCGACGGCCCGGTGATCCTGGTGCTGTGGCACGGCCGCATGCTCCCCGCAGCGGCACTCCACCGGGATCGCCGCTTCGCAGTGCTGGTTTCGCCGAGCGGCGACGGCGCGATCGCCGTCGGCGTGCTCGCCCGTCTCGGACTGCAGGCCTTCCGCGGCTCCACCAGCCGCGGCGGCGCGCGCGCGCTCCGCGAACTCGCGTCGCATCTTCGCGCGGGCTCGCCGGTCGGCCTGACCCCCGACGGCCCGCGCGGTCCGCGACATGCGTTCAACACCGGGGCTGCGTGGCTCGCGCGCGAGACCGGCGCACCGATCGTCAGCGTCGCCGTCGCCTGCGATCGTGCATGGCGCCAAAGGAGCTGGGATCGATTCACCATCCCTCGCCCGCGTGCGCGCGTGGAACTGCGCTACGGCACCCCGGTCCGGATCGGACACGAGGTCGACGACGACGGACTCGAAGCCGTCTCCGCGCAGCTCCGCGACCGACTCATCGCCGACGAGATCGCAGCGTTCCGTCACCTCGGCGTTCCCGACGATCATCCCGCAAGCATCGCGCCGAACGACCCCGGCTGAGCCGCGCAGGCCCGCGATTGATCGTCCCGTCGCGGAGCGCAAACTCTCCGCGATGAAGTCCACGCTGTGCGCTTCGCTCCTCTTCGCGGCCGGGTTGTCGGCGCAGGCGGGTCCATCGGTCATGGTGCCGGCGGATGCGACCGCCGATCGCATCGTCGAACTCGCCGCGACGGTGACCCCCTCGCCCCGTCAGTTCCGCTGGCTCGGCCTCGAGTTCACCGCCTTCGTGCACTTCGGGATGAACACCTTCACCGACCGCGAATGGGGTGAGGGCAAGGAGGATGCGGCGCTCTTCGATCCGAAGGACCTCGATGCGCGCCAATGGTGCCGCACCTTCCGCGACGCCGGCATGCGCGGTCTGGTGCTGACCTGCAAGCACCACGACGGCTTCTGCCTGTGGCCCACCAAGACCACCGAGCACAGCGTGAAGAACGCTCCGTGGAAGGACGGCAAGGGTGACGTGGTCGCCGAAGTCGCCGCGGCCTGTCGCGAGCACAACCTCGCGTTCGGCGTGTACCTCTCGCCGTGGGATCGGCACGAACCGAAGTACGGCACCCCCGAGTACCAGAAGTTCTTCCTCGACCAGCTCCGCGAACTGCTGACCGGCTACGGACCGATCCACGACGTGTGGTTCGACGGCGCCAACGCGCCGCGCGACGACCGCAGCAAGTTCGACTGGACCGCTGTGTGGAAGCTGGTGCGCGAACTCCAACCCGAGGCATGCATCTCGGTGATGGGACCCGACGTGCGCTGGTGCGGCAACGAGGCCGGTGCGACGCGCGACGCCGAGTGGAACGTCGTGCCCCTCGACACCGCCGACGATCGTGAGGCGCAGGACTCGTGGGAGGTCGCGCAGGCGCTGTTCCGTCTCGATCCCCAGGCGCGCGATCTCGGCAGCCGCGCGAAGCTCGGCGGATGCAAGCGGCTCGTGTGGTGGCCGGCGATGACCGACACCTCGATCCGTCCGGGCTGGTTCTGGCATGCCGGCGACAACGGCCAGGTGAAATCGCTGCCGCAACTCGTCGACCTCTACGAGCGCGCGGTCGGCGGAGGGACGCAGCTCCTGCTCAACGTCCCTCCCGACAAGCGCGGGCTGATCCACGAGGTCGACGCTCAACGCCTCCACGACCTCGGCGCGGTGCTGCGCGCGACCTTCGGCACGGCGATCTCCGACGGCGCCCGCATCAAGGACTTCGGCACCGTCCGCGAGCTGTGGTTCACCGAACCACGCACGGCCGACCTCGTCGCACTCGCCGAGGATGTCGCGAACAGCGGGCAGCGCGTCGAGCGCTTCCGCATCGACGCCTGGGACGGCAACGCCTGGTTCCCGGTGGCCGACGGCAGCACGATCGGACAGAAGCGCTTCCTGCGCTTCGACCCGGTGACCGCCACGGCGTTCCGCGTGTGGATCGAGAGGTCCCGCGGCAAGCCGACGCTGGCGTCGTTCGCGCTGCATCGCCGCGCCAAGGTGCTCGCGGCGCCGGTCATCGCGCGCGACCGCAGCGGGATGGTCTCCATCGGATCCGCTCCCGGAACGGTCGTGCGTTACACCACCGACGGCAGCCCGGTCGGCGACGACGCGCCGGTCTATCAGGCCGCGTTCCCCTTCGTGCGAGGCGGTGTCATCCGTGCCAAGGTCTCGCCCGAACCGGGCAGCGGACTGATCGACCTCGGCATCGCGACCGAGGCCAGCACCACCTTCGGCCTGGCGCCGACGCGCTGGAAGATCCTGTCCTGCGACAGCGAGCAGGCCCCGAGCGAGGCCGCGGAGTGCGCGATCGACGGCGATCCCACCACGCACTGGCACTCGCGCTGGTCGCCCGACAGCCCGAACCACCCGCACCGGATCGCGATCGACCTCGGCACCGAGCAGGACGTGACCGGCTTCACCTACCTGCCCCGTCACGAGGGCAGCAACGGCACCGTCACGCGCTACGACTTCCGCGTCAGCATCGACGGCTCGACCTGGACCACGGCGATCGAAGGCGGTGAGTTCGGCAACATCGAGGCGAACCCGGTGCAGCAGGTGGTGCGCCTGCCGAACGCGACGCGGGCGCGCTACGTCGAACTGGTCTCGCATCGAGCGGTCGGCGATCGACCCTGGGCCTCGGCGGCGGAGATCGGCGTGCTGGTGCAATGACCGTCGGCACCGGCCCTTCGCACGCGAGCACGGATTCCGACCCGAGTCCGTTCCGGTGCGGGACGTGCCGCAGCTCCGCATCGCTCGGCGCGTCGCGACGGGAGAGATCTCCCGTAGTCCGCGTCGTGCGCGCGAGATCCGCATGACCGAGCTACACTCCGCCGCGATGCGCGCGCGTTCATTCCTCATGGGAATCCTCGTCGGCGGAGCCGGGTTCGGCATCCCCGTGATGCTCGGCGGATTCGGCGGTGGTTCGGACCGGCCGATGCAGGGCGGCCCCGATGCGCCGATCAACCCGGCGCAGCACAGGACCGACGAAGATCCGAGCGACGAACTCGCACGACTGCGGGCCGAGATCGAGCGCCTCCGCGCGATGAACGGGCGCTCGGGCGTCTCGACGGACGAGGCCTCCGGCACACCGAGTACCACCGAGGACCCCGTCGAGGCGGTCGCCGGACCGATCGATCCGATCGCCGAGGGCGACGCCGCACGGGCCCTCGAGCTGCTCCTCGCGGAGCTCAACGAGCAGACCACCTATGGGCTCGTGAAGCAGCGCTTCGCCGCGAACACGCAGGAGTTCGCCATGTTCGTGATGCAGACCTGGATGCAGACCGGCAAGCCGGAACGCGCGCTGCGGCTGCTCCAGATGCTCCGCAACCAGGGTTTCGATGCCAGCACCGCCGTGTGGGTCGCGACCGCCCTCAAGGAGAAGGGCCAGAAGGAGCTCGCCCGCGACGCGCTGATGATCGGCCTGAAGATGAACCCGACCGAGTGGAGCGTCATCCAGATGCTCGCCGACGTCGACCCGGACGCGGCGCTGACCGCGCAGGCCCAGTTGCTCGCCAACCAGGAGAACGTCGGCGACGACGCGGCCGTCCAGAAGGCGATGCTCCTGCTCGCCTCGCACCGGCGCGAGGATGCGCTCAAGATGATCGACGAGATGGTCACCAACGGGAAGATGACGGACTTCCTGTGGGATCAGCTCGTCCAGCGCGATCCGAGCTCGGCGATCGATCGCCTCCGCAAGCAGATCGAGGCGCAGCCCGACAACCTCGAGCAGCAGATGCGTCTGATCACCGCGATGCAGAACGCGACCGATCGCACGGCCGCGCGCGGACAGATCGACGCGGTGCTCCAGAAGTGGCCGGATGCCTACGCCGCGGTCCAGGCCCTCGGCACCATGGATCGACGCGCCGCGCTCGCCTACCTCGAAGGTCGCATCTCGGCAGCACCCAATGCGCAGAACTACGGGTGGTACGGCGAGCAGCTGATCGCCGCCGATCGAAAGCCCGAAGCCATCGCCGCCTACTGGCAGGCCTTCCAGATGGAGCCCGGCAACGGCTACCAGTACCAGTTGCTGCAGCTCGCACCGGAACGCTTCGCGACCCAGCTCGGCGAACGCGCCCGGGCCGCCCGCGACGACGAACTGCTGGGCGACATCGGCGACGCCATGTGGCGTGAGGGCCACCGCGCCGAGGGCCTCGCCTTCTGGCAGGAAGCACTGCAGTTCGACCCGGGTGACGGCGAGTGGATCAACAAGGTGCGCCAGGCGAAAGCCGGCCAGGATCCGCTGCGCTGACCCGCGCATCGCGCCGCGTCCCGCGCGGCTATCCTGCCGACCCGTGAGCACGAGCCGCGTCTCCTTCGACCGCCCGATGGCCTCGTGCGACGCGTGCGGCATTCCGCTCGCCGACGAGGACCGCCACGCACTCACCTTCGCGTTCAGCGAGCCTCCGCTGCGCACGGGGTTGTGCGGTCCCTGCGCGCAGCGCCTGCAGGCCGACGGCATCGCGTCGCCCCTCCCCACGCCGCGCTTCGCGAACCCGCCGGTCTTCCACCTGCCGATCGTCACGGGGGACGACCTCGAAGCCCTGCGACGCGAGGTGCTGCGCCGCTTGCCGCCGAAGGACCCCGCGCTGCGCGAACTGCTCGCGGGCAGCGCGTGGCCCGATGCCGACGGAGTCGCCGCCTTCCGCGACCGCATCACGCTGCGCGATCCCCGCCCGGGAATCGGCGAGCTCGCCGGGGCGATCCTCGCCGCCGCCGCCGTCCCCATCGAGCTGTTGCCCGACACGGACCTCGCCCGCCTCGTCGATCGCGCCGAGTCGAGCGACGAACTCGAGCTGTGCCACGCCGCCTACTGTGCGCGACTCGCCGATGCGAGGAACTGGCGCGCCGACGGCGCCGAGCCGGACGGCCGCACGCGCTCCCTGCTCGAAGCGGCGGATCGGCGCTTCCTGCTCGCTTCGCTGCCGAGCAATCATCCGCTGGCCGCGATCGCGACCGCGATGCGCGCCGGAGTCGCCCTCGCGCTGCGCCGCGGTCCCGCCGCCGATGCCGCGATCGCCCGACTGCCGCGCGACGACGCCCGCACCCGCGTGCTGCGCGCATTGCGTCTGTGCTGGCAGGACAACTTCGCGGGCGCCGACCGCGAGCTGCGCGCCGCAGCCGACGATCCGCTGGTCGGCTTCGACCCTGCGATCGGCAGCGCGGTGGTCTGGAACCGCGCGATCCGCGCGATCATGGCGACACGCTGGACCGAGGCCCGCGACTGCCTGCGCGACTACTGCCGCATGCATCCGAAGGACGTGGTCGCGCGCTTCGTGCTCGGCCACACCTGGCTGCGCTCGTCGCCCGCCGGCGTCGCGCGCGAGGTCTTCGCCAGCGTGTTCGACGAGAAGGCGGTCGACGTCCTGCGCGCCTGCATCGAAACCGGTTCCGTGACGCCGGAGCTGCGCGCCGAAGCCGCTGCGCTGTACGCCAACTGCCTGATCCGTCTCGGCGACCTGCGCGAGGCGCGCTCGATCGTGGAGCGCGAGCTCGCCCAGCACGACGTGCCCGTCGAGCGCGAAGCCGAACTGCGCCGCACCATCGCCTGGATCGAGCTCGCCGACTCACGACCTGCCGAGGCGCTCGACCACCTGCTGGTCGCCTGGCAGCGCGAGCACGATCGCGAGATCGCCGCGGAGGTCGCCTTCGCGACCACCGCAACAGCACGCCAGGCACTCGAGGTCGACGGCCTCGCCGGCTTCCTCGCCTTCTTCGATGCACGAGCAGACCTGCGCGACGCCCTGCGTCGCCACCACGGCAGCCTGCACCTGTTCCTGACCGCGGCCTTCGCGCTGCAGCAGATCACCGGCGATCATCGTCCCGCGCACGGCTTCGGCATGGACTGGACCTGGCTGCGCATGCGCGGAGCCGACTCCCAATCCTCGACCTTCCAGGCCTTCGCCGCGCTCGCGCGCCATCAGCTCGCGCTCGCTCTGCAGCACGACTGCGTGGCGCAGGGCGCGGGGGCTGCAGCGATCCCGATGAACCTGCTCGGCATGACGATGGCCGCATCACGTCGCGCGGCGCCCGAGCTGCGCGCGGCGTTGGTGGAGCGCCTGCAGCGCATCATCGCCACGCTCGCCGTCGAGCTGCGCGGTGCGACCGACGGCCCCGCGGCCTGACCCTCACAGGATGTCGAGGATGCCGGTCTGCTGATTGCTCAGCGTCTCGACCGGCGCGAAGTAGTTGGTGCAGAAGCCGATCTTGCTGTTCCACGGCAAGAGCTCCTTGTCCCCCACACCGCCGAGCGCGACCGCCGCGAAGGCCCGGGTCAGCGAGGTCGCTCGTGTGTCCACGAGCAGAGCGATCAACGGATCGATCGCCGGTCGTCCGCCGATCAGGCCGAGCGCGGAGGCGACGGCGGCGGTGCGCGCGAGATCCGGCTCGCCGACGTCGAGCAGATCGATGAGCGTCCTGGTGGCGCTCGCGTCGCCGAGCTTCCCCAGCGCGACCGCGGCCTGCCGCAGCCGCACGCTGCGTCGCGTCGATTGGCGTGCGATCTCCTGGATCGCGGCGATCGACTCGCGATCGTCGAGCAGCGCGAGCGCCACGCACAGGTGACCGGCGAGTTCATCCTTGCTGCGGTGCTTCTGGAGCAGCTCGCGCAATGCCGCCGTCGACGGTGTGTGATGCGCGAGACCGAGTCCGATCGCGACCGCAGCGAGCGCACTCGGATTGACGAGCTCGAGCTGGTCGGCGAGGCCCCTTCCGATCAGGTCGTCGAAGGGTGCATCGGCTCCGAGGCGGACCCTCTCACGGAACGCGAGCACGCCGAGCGCGAGCGCGGCCCACGGGCGTTCCAGAGACTTCGAACCGCGGCGCAGGGTGGTCAGCAGTTCGTCGCGCGCGCGGGCACCACCGATGAAGCCGAGCGACATGGTGGCGAAGCGACGCACCATCACGTCGGATGCGTCCGAGGCGGCGTCGATCAGCGCGCCGACGATCTTCACGTCGAGCTGCGGCTCGGTGTCCGTCGGTCCGACGGCGCGGGTCACACGACCGAGCGCGATCGCCGCCGATTCCGCACGACGCGGATCGCGACGCTGCCCGCGCTCCGCGAGCAACTCGGCGAGCCAGGACGCCCTGCACTGGTCGAGACGCTTGGCGAGGTCCGCGTGCGCGGCGAGGTCGACTCCCTGGAACAGGCGCGCGATCTCGGTCGGCACATGCGCCTGCACGGTGCGCTCGCCGTAGTCGACGTCACCCTGCCACGCATCGTCGAGGATCCGCACCGCCTCGCTGAGCAGATTGCGCCCGTAGGCGGTGCTGCAGTCGGGGCGCAACAGTCCGATCGCATGCACGGCCGCGACGCGCAGGTCGTAGTTCGGATCGGCGCGATCGACCAGGATCTCGCGCGCGGCCTGCAGCACCGCGGTCTTGGTCGGATTGTCCTGATTGCCCCATGCGATCAGGCCGAGCGCGTAGATCGCGAAGGTGCGCGTGCGGTCGTCGACGTGATCACGACCCGCGGCCTTTCGACCCGCCTCGCTGTCGCGCGCGAGATCCAGCACCAGCGGGAGCGCGTCGCGGCGCTGCGAGATGCCGAGAGCCAGCGCCGCGGTCTCGCGCACCTCCTGGTCGTGTTCCGCGAGACGCGACTTCAACGCGGCGAGCACGTCGATCCCGGGTGCGTCCACTCCCGACTTCGCGAGCGCGATCATGCACGCCGTCTGTAGGTCCTTCTGCTCGCTCGCGATCAACACCGCGTACAGCGCGGGCACGAGCCGCGTGCTGAGGTCGTCCTGCGTCACCCGATCCGCGCGACCGTCGATCCGCTTGGTGCCCGACCCCAGGAAGAACTCGTCGTCCTCGCTGAGCGGTGCGTTCGCGCCGAGCGAGGCGCGCAGGGCGAGGAAGGGCGCCTTGTTGAACTCCCACCAGTTCTCCCACACGGTGTCGTCGGGGGGCAGCTCGATGCCACCGGTGATCGGTCCACCGGGTCCGGGACCGCCCGGAACCGCGGGCGCCGGCGTACCCGGACCGGCGGGTGGAGTCGCAGGTCCCGGACGCGAGGGGCCCGAGGGCCCCACCGGATAACCCGGACCGGTGGGTCGCGGCGTCTCGCCCTTGCCGACCACCGGCGGTCGTCGCGATCCCGGCGGAACGTATCCACCGCCATGCGCCGCCAACGGCGCGACGAGGAACACCACCGACACCGCAGCCATGCCGACGCGGGGCAGACAGCGGAACGGACGACGCGGATCAGTCGACATCGAGGACTCTCGTGCGGGTCGGGGCACGGACCGCGCTAGTCGGTCCGTGCGGCATCGTCACACTTTCCGTGCCAGCGCGCTGCGGCGCCTTTCCGCGAGTCGCGCATGCGCCGCGAGATCCGCCGGACGCACGAAGTCCCAGGCGATCCGCTCCCAGTCCGGATCGTCGGGGTCGAGCCCGAGCGCACGAATGCCCTCGGTCTCGGTGACGAAGAACTGGTTGCGGTACGGCAACAGGAAGCCACCCTCCTGCTCGCGAGACGCGCGCGCCTCCTCGTAGTCGGCGAACCAACGATTGAGGAGCGCCCCCATGTGGGATTGCCACATCGGCGGCAGCGTCGGCAGGCGCGCCTCGAGCGCGACCTTGAACGCCACCCACGACGGATGGCCGGCCTCGACCGCGAGCAGGGTGAGCGCGTGCTTGAGGCGCACGCGTCCCTCCTCGCGGAGTGCGGTCGGGTCGAGGCCGGCGAAGCCTCGCAACACAGCGAAGCGCTGCGCGGTCGGAACGTCTCCGTCGCGCAACGACTTCAGGAGACGACGCGCCCGGGCACGGTACGCATCGACGGATTCGGCTCGCTCGATCGGCGAGCCAGGGACATCGGACATGACAACTCCATGGCGGAAGCCGCGCAGCCCGACGCTCTGCGGCAAACCAGGGAGTCGCGAACGACGCTCCCGTGATCACGAGGGTGACGGGGTCTTTCTCGGGCAGGGGCGCCCCTCGGCACCCGGGGCGGGAGTGGACGCGACTCCCGCAATCGGGTCAAGGGGGTGCGCAGCGCCGAGAATTCCCGGGTCACGCGTGTAGCGCGGGATCTGCTTCCGACAAGACGCTCGCATCGTGCTGTTCCGCCGCGACAGGACCGACCGCGCCTTCCGCCGCTTCCTCGACAGCGGGGATCCCGCAGCCCTCGGTGAGGTCTTCGACGCCACCGCGGCCGAACTGCTGCGCGTCGCGCACTGGCTGTCCGGCAACCGCGCCGACGCCGAGGACCTGCTGCAGCGCACCTTCCTGACCGCGATCGAGGCACGCGGGCGCTTCGACCGCGATCGCCGCGTGATGGCCTGGCTGTGCGGCATCCTCGCCAATCACGCCCGGGATCTGCGTCGCCTGAACCGTCGGCACAGCGAGGCCACGACCGAACTGCGCGCGGCGGATCCGCGCGAACTCGCCGCCGACCGCGAGATCGCCGCGCGCATCGAGACCCTGCGCGGCGATCTCGGCGCCCCCTACCGCGAGGTCCTCGACCTCCACCTCGGCGAAGGTCTCGGGCCCAAGGACATCGCCACGCGGTTGCAGCGCAAGGAGGGGACGGTCCGCACGCAGTTGATGCGCGGTCTCGAACTGCTGCGTCGCGCCCTCCCGCAGCGGACGGTCCTCGCCGGGATCCCCTTGCTGATCACTCCGCGCGAACTCGCGCCGCTGCGCGCGCGCCTCCTCGCACGTCTCCCGGCTCCCGCGCTCGGCACCGCCGCAGCGACTTCCGCCATCCTGCTCATGTCGAAGAAGCTGCTGCTCTGGATCCCGGTCCTGCTCTTCGGTGCGGGGATCGCCGTCTACGCGACCTCTGCGCCCACGCCGCCGCCTGCACCGACTCCATCGGTCGAGCCCGCGGCCGACGCGCGTTCTGCGCAGCCCGCACCGCGCGCGGCCGTGGATCCGGATCCCGCGCGCAGCGCGGTGGCGACCTCGGCCGCACCGCAGCACGTGTCGGAACTCGCAGCGCTGCACGTCACGCTGCGATGGTCCGACGACTCCTCGCCGGCGAGCGGTGTCGCGGTGTTCGTCGAGTCCGCGGCGATGGCGTCGGCCGCGACCTCGCGCCATGCGGTCGGCGATCGACGTGGCGAAGCGAGGCTCGATGGACTGCTCCCCGGCGATTGGCTCGTGCGCACCTCGCACGGCGGGGGAGTCCAGCGCGTCAGCCTGAGCGCGGGTGTGGTGCGCGGACTCACACTCGCGCCGATCCGCACCGCGACGCTCGACGGCGTGGTCGTCGACGATGCCGGCCAGCCGGTCGCCGATGCGACCATCCTGCTGTCACCCCCCACGCGCGGTCCGAAGACCGCGTGCGCGACCAGCGACGGCGAAGGCAGGTTCCGTCTCCCTCTGTTCGGAGAGCAGATGGTGTCCGCGCGCAAGACCGGCTTCTGCGCCTCCTTCGAGACTCCGGTATCCGACGAAGCACGGACTTCGCTGCACCTCGTCCTGCGTCCGCTGGGCGGTCGCGTGCAGGGCAGCGTGCGCGACGAACGCGGCGCGCCGGTGCCTTACGCGCAAGTCCTGGTCGGCCCGGAGTTCTCGATGTACCTGGCGCGCACCGCAGACCAGTCGCCGCAGTGCAAGCCGCGCGGCGAACAGGTGGTCACCGACGCGGAAGGCCGCTTCGACGTCGACGGCGTGGAGCCCGGCCCCTGCGACGTCCGCGCCTGGAGCGCGGGGAACGCGCCCTTCGCGGGCGGCGTGATGGTGAACGTCGGCGCCACCTCCACGCTGGAGATCGTCCTCCGACCCGGTGCGCTCCTCGCCGGCACGGTCACCGATGCGGACGGCTCACCCGTGGCGCGCGCGACCGTGAGCTTCGGCACCGCAGGCACCTTCGCGCACGGCTCCACGCTCAGTGCCGAGGACGGCAGCTACGCGCTCGACAGCCTGCCGATCGGCCAAGTCGACGTGCTCGCACGCAAGGAGCGCATGGAGGCAGCCGCGAATCCCACGCTGACCTCCGGCGTGGTGACGACCTGGGACCCGAAGCTCGCCGCAAGACATTGCATCGAAGGCAGCGTGCTCCGCCCCGAAGGCGTGCCCTTCGCCGATCTCGACGTCGGCTGCTTCCAGGAAGGACAGATCGGACCTGCGGTCGTCGCGCGCACCGACCAACAGGGGCACTTCCTCCTCGACGACGTCGGCGACGTCCCTGTCACCGTGCAGGTGACCTTGAGGGGTCATGATGCGTGGCAACTGCAGAAGGACGTGATGCCCGGAACACGCGATCTCGTGATCCGCATCGACGCCCGCACGATGCCGAGCGCGTGGCTCGTCGGCCGTGTCGTGGACACCTCCCGCCACGCCGTGCGGGGTCACCTGCGCGCGATGCGCAAGGGTGCCGACCACTGTTCGCTCGTCCCCTTCGACGAGCACAACGGCAGCTTCCGCGTCGGCCCGATGCCGGCCGGCACCTACGAAGTCGGCGTGACCACGGCGGACTTCGGGGATCGCACGCTCGGGTCGATCGAGCTCGACGTCGAGCAGACCCGAGACCTCGGCGACATCGTGATGGATCCTCCCGGGCGCGCGACCTTCACCATCTCGGCCGACGCGCCCGGACCCGTGGCGCGCGGCAGCGTGATCCTCTACACGCCCGAAGGCGAGTGGATCGCACGCGCCGACATCGAGCGCGGCAACGCGGTCTTCGAGCACCTCGCACCCGGCCGCTATCTGGTACTCGGCGACAGCCAGGGTGCGGAGGCC
This sequence comes from Planctomycetota bacterium, assembly GCA_046349595.1. GTDB lineage: Bacteria > Planctomycetota > UBA1135 > UBA1135 > UBA2386 > JACRLW01. The sequence goes on along the minus strand of JAXMCA010000002.1, from coordinate 1,929,309 downwards.
GGTGCCGACCTCGTCGTACAGCCGGCCGGCAATGCTCACGTCGACCTGCACCTGGTGCGCAGCGTGCGCACGACGCTCGCCTTCGACGATCCGCGGCCGGCCGAGGAGGGCCGCAGCATCTCGATCTTCGCGCATCGCCCTGACGGCAGCTTCGCTGGCCTGTTCGGCACCTGGCGCCGCGCGGGTCCGCTGGAGGCACCGATCTCGCTCCCGGCCGGTCACTACCACCTGCGTTGCGTGGTGAGCGACGGCCGCAAGGTCGAGGTCGACGTCGAGACCGGGACCGAGCGGCGGACGCTGAAGGTCGCGCTGCCGGACTGAGGCCCCTCCGCGCGCCGGATGCCGTCGACGGGGAAGGGTCGACCGTGACGGACCCCGACCGGCGTAACGTCCCTCCTCGTCCCCGGATGACGAGGATGCACGACTCCCAAGCCCCATGCAGCGCAACGTTTCGATCCGTCAGAGCGGCCGCGACGGCCAGGTGACCTACACGGAGGCGGAGGGCGCAATTACCGGCCATTGGGAGTTCGGCGGTGGCGATGTGACCGCCATCGTCTCGATGGGGAGCGAGGCAGAATGGCGCACGCGGCACCGGTGGGCCGTCGCGCGGCGCGCCGAGATCCTGCGATTCGTGGCCGAGGAGGTCTGTCGACAGAAGGCTCCGGGCCATCGGGCGGAGATCGACGAATCCTCCGGCGCCATCTGCCTGCGGCCAGGCGGCGATGGACTCGGCAGGCTCTCGGCGACGCCGTTGCCACAGGGTGGTGAACCGGCGCATGCCTGGGTCTCCCGCTACGCGAGCTTGCGCGCCCGCTTCGCGATGATCCTCACGATCGGCGCTCTCCTCGTCGTCGGCCTGATCTGGTTGAAGAACAGGATGTTCAGCATCGTCCCCGGTCCCGGCACGCCCGTCGGACTGTGCGTGCGCACCGACATGCACGTCGCGACCTGGCTCCAGTCGCTCGAACCCTACGTGCCGAGCCTGCATCGCGACGGCAGCAAGGACCGCTTCACCCTCAGCGTTCTGCTCGTGCCGCTCGACGGCGCCGAGCCGAGCCTCGTCCCCGTCCATCACGAGTTGCCGCCCAACTCGTTCAGCCTCGCGAAGATCCTCGGCAGCGACGGCCGCTCGCTGTGGGTCGACGGTCACGGCCTGTGTCGCATCGACCTCGACGATCTCAGCGTGCACGAGGAGTCCGGCGTCGCTCCCGCGAATCTGATCGGTGCCGTGCCCTCGCCGCTCCCCCCGCGCCCCGAGCACTTCCTCGCCCGCGGTTGGTTCGACGACGCCGGCGCATGGATCGGTCTGCTCTCCGCCAGCGAGAGCGCTCGCGACTACGCACCGGGGAAGTTCGTGCGCCGCGGCTCCTCGATGCCCGAGACGAAGGAGACACGACGCCTGCTGCGCGCCGCCGTCGAGCCCGACGACTCCGGCAAGTTCCAGCGCCTCGTCTCCACGCAGGCCCTCGGCGAGAGCGAGTACCTCGACGGCGGACTGCTCCGCCTCTCCCCCGACTCCGAACCGCAGTTCCTGCACGACCCCGACAGCCTGCTCGTCGTCGCGACCTCCGCAGCCGGACCGCAGGGCACGCTCACACTGACCCGCGTCGACCTGTCCGGCAAGGTGCTCTGGCAGACCGACACCGGCATCGCTCGCTTCACCGCGCAACAGCTCCTGCCGGGCCCGACCTCGACGGTGATCGTCGGCACGCAACCGCGCCAGCCGGATCGGCTGCCTGAACCGATCGTGGCGATCGTCGATGGGGCGAGCGGCGGAATGGTGGTGCGGTCGCTGTCGAGGTGAGTTCCCTTCTGCGACCGCAAGCGCGAGGCACCCCGCGCGGTCGACGCAAAGGGTGCGCCGCCCACCGCTTCCTGGAATCTCGGCAGCGACCCCGCTGCCCGCTACTCTCTCGCCGCCGCACGCCCGTAGCTCAGTCGGCTAGAGCGCCTGCCTTACAAGCAGGATGTCGGGGGTTCGAGTCCCTCCGGGCGTACCAACTCACCGGGCTGAACGGCCCGGGGACCCCGGCATCGGGATCGCGAGGCACTCCCGGCGCCGTCCTTGCATTTGTGGAGTTGCGACCCATAATTGCATGCTTGATCCCTCGCCGACTGCTTTCCGCCGTCCTGTCCGCGCTCGACGAGGTCCCGGCCGTCGCGCTGCTCGGGCCGCGCCAGGTGGGCAAGACCACGCTTGCACTCGACGTCGCGCGCTCGCGGTCATCCGTCTATCTCGACCTCGAGTCCGACGCGGATCGGGCCAAGCTCGCCGAGCCCGAGCTCTACCTCGCGCAGCACCGGGACAAGCTGGTCATCCTCGACGAGATCCACCGCGCGCCGGAGCTGTTCCGCAGCCTGCGGGGGATCATCGACGCGGGTCGACGGGAGGGGCGTGGCGTCGGCCGTTTCCTCGTCCTGGGTTCGGCGTCGATCGAGCTGCTCCGGCAATCGAGTGAGTCGCTCGCCGGTCGGATCCGCTACCTGGAACTCGCCTCCCTCGATGCCAGCGAAGTGGGCCGAGACCGACTCGACGCACTCTGGTTGCGCGGCGGCTTCCCCGAGAGCCTTCTCGCGACTTCGGATCCGGCGAGCTTCCGCTGGCGGGTCGACTTCATCCGGAGCTACCTCGAGCGCGACATCCCCCAGCTCGGGCCGCGCATCCCTGCGGAGACGCTGCGCCGGCTCTGGACGATGCTCGCCCACCAGCAGGGCGGTCTCCTCAATGCCGCGGCGCTCGCACGGGCCCTGGCGGTGGATGGGAAGACCGTCGCTTCCTATCTCGACCTGCTCGTCGACCTGCTGCTCGTGCGCCGCCTGCCCCCGTGGCACGGCAACGTCCGCAAGCGACTGGTCAAGTCGCCCAAGATCTACGTGCGCGACAGCGGCATCGTGCACGCGCTCCTCGGTATCGGCGACGGCGAAGGACTCCTGGCGCACCCGGTGTCCGGCGGGAGCTGGGAGGGACTCGCGATCGAGTCGCTGATCGCGGCCGCACCGACCGGGACGGAAGCGTTCTTCTTTCGCACCTCGGCAGGCGCAGAGATCGATCTCCTGCTGAAGCTCCCCGACCGACCTGCGGTCTGGGCCATCGAGATCAAGCGCGGGCTCGCGCCTCGGGTGGAGAAGGGCTTCCACCTCGCGTGCGAGACCATCCGTCCGGAGAAGCGCAGCGTCGTGTATGGCGGTGTGGAACGCCTTCCCCTCGCGCACGGCGTCGAGGCGGTTCCGCTGGTCGCGCTCTGCGACGAGTTCTCCGGGAAGTAGGGCCCGACCGGCATGCGGACGCAGCACGTCCGCGATCGGGGCACGAACGCGGACATGCGTTGCGGCACGACCCTTGCCCAAGGCTCGACGTCGTCGTCCGGATCGCGGAGGTTCGCGGTGCGTGGCGCGGCTCCGACCGAGGTCGGAACCCATCGAGATCCCAGAGAGGAAACCCATGAACTTCCGTCACGCCCTGATCGCCCTGTCCCTGACCTTCGCCCCGCTCGCCGCGCAGACGCAGCTCGTCCGTGGTGAAGTCGATCGCATCCAGAACACGCAGAACCTGTTCCAGCTCAAGTGCACGACGGTGCGGCTGACCAGCGCGACGCTCGACCTCAACGCGCTGCACAACGCGACGCAGCAGCAGCCGCTGATGCTGGCGATGCAGGTGATCGACACCTTCGGCAACGGCACCTCGCTCGAGGTGGTCGCCGCGACCGTGCTGCCGCGCATGCACGACATGGGCAATCTGCGCTTCGGACGCGCCGAGACCTGGGAGGTCTTCGCGCCGAGCGGCAGCCTGATCTGGACCTTCGTGCAGGGCGGCTCGCTGACCGGCTACACGCCCTTCGGCTCGCTCGGCACCTGGATCCTCGGCCCGAACCCGGTGCCCTTCTTCAATGGCGTGTCCACGCAGGGCAGCCTGCGCCGCGACATCACCATGCCGACGATCCCGAGCCTGGTCGGCGCGGTGTTCGCGAGCCAGTCGATCGTGCAGACCAACGGCACCTTCCTGATGACCAACGCCGACTGCAAGGACGTGCGCGCCAACTGAGGCGCGCCGTCAGGCGAGGATCTCGCGCAACACGCGACCCTTCACGTCGGTGAGACGGCGGTCGATGCCGTCGTGGCGGACGGTGAGCTTCTCGTGGTCGATGCCGAGCTGCCACAGCACGGTGGCGTGCACGTCGTAGACCTCGGTCGGCTGCTGGATCGCGCGGAACGAGAACTCGTCGGTGGCGCCGAAGCTCACCCCGCCGCGGATGCCGCCGCCGGCGAGCCAGTTGGTGAAGCCGAAGGGGTTGTGGTCGCGACCCACGCCGCCCTGCGCGCAGGGCATACGGCCGAACTCGGTGGTCCACAGCACGATGGTGTCGTCGAGCAGGCCGCGCTGCTTCAGGTCCATCAGCAGCGCGGCGGTCGGACGATCCATCTCCGCGGCCATCATCGCGTGGTCGCGCGGCAGGTCCTCGTGGCTGTCCCAGTTGCGCCGCGGGAAGCCGTTGTCGGCGCCGCTCCACACCTGCACGAAGCGCACGCCGCGTTCGAGCAGACGCCGGGTGAGGAGACAGCGCATGCCGAAGTCGCGCGTCACCTCGTCGTCGATGCCGTACAGCGCGCGCGTTGCCGCCGACTCGCCGCGCAGGTCGAGGACCTCGGGCGCCGCCACCTGCAGACGTGCCGCCATCTCGTAGGCGCGGATGCGCGCATCGAGCCGATCGTCACCCGGATGCCGCGCGGCGTGCGCCTCGTTCTGAGTCCGCAGCAGCGCCCGCGCGTCGCGCTCGGCGCCGTCGTCGAGCCAGGCGAAGCCGGAGGGCGCGAACAGGTCGTGGATCGCTTCCGCGCGTCCGGGCCGGATCACCGTCCCCTGGTTCGCCGCCGGCAGGAATCCCGCCGACCAGTTGCCCGGACCGCCCGGCCCGAATCCGCGCGCATCGGGGAGCACGACGAAGGTCGGCAGATCGTCGCAGGCGGCACCGAGCCCGTAGGCGATCCACGCCCCCATCGACGGGAAGCCCGGCTGCACGAAGCCGGTCGCCTGCAGGAAGGTCGCCGGTCCGTGCACGTTCGACCGGGACGTCATCGAGTGGACGAAGGCGATGTCGTCGACGCACTGCGCGATGTGCGGCACCAGATCGCTGACCTGCTTGCCGCATTCGCCGCGCGGACGGAAGCGCCACGGACTGCGCATCCAGGTCCCCGGCGAACTCTGGAACAGCTCGACCTTCTGCCCGACGTCGAAGGGTCGGCCGTGGCGCCGCTCGAGCTCGGGCTTGTGGTCGAAGGTGTCGACCTGGCTCGCCGCACCCGACATGAACAACTGCACCACGCGCGTCGCGCGCGGCGCATGGTGGAGCACGCGACGCTCCCGCAGGAGCATCGACTGCAGCGCGATGCCGCCGAGTCCGCCGCCGCAGCGCTGAAGGAATTGTCTGCGGTCGATCATCAGTCCACGAAATGCGTCTCGTCGAGGTTGAGGATCACGCGACAGGCGCTCGGCAGTCCGTGGGCGCTCGCGTGTGCGCACAGCGCGTCGAGTTCGCCATCGCTCGGACGGCGCGACAACGCCAGCGCGAAGGCGCGTGCCACCGCGTTGCGCAGGTCGACGCTCTCGCCCTGCACGCGCTGCGCGAGATGCTCGCAATGCCGCAGCACGAAGCGATCGTTCCAGATCGCGAGCGCATGCGGCGCCGTCAGGGTCTCGATCCGCTGCGGCGTGAGCTGCGAGGGATCCGCGCAGTCGAGCGCCTCGAAGAAGGGGTCGGGGACGCTGCGCACCAGCATGCGATACAGCGATCGACGCCGACCCTGGTCGACGTCGAAGTCGGAGTACAGGTAGCGCGGCGAGTGATCGTCCTCGAAGCGGAACTGCTGCTCGGGCGGACCGCCGAGCGACGGGTCGAGACGCCCAGACACACTCAGCACGAGATCGCGGAAGCACTCGGCGTCGAGACGACGGCGATTCTGATGCGCGAGCAGGCGGTTGCCCGCATCGAGGCGAGCCGACTCCGCATCCCCGTCGACCACCTGCTGCCAGGTTTCACTCAGCAGGATCGCGCGGTGCAACGCCTTCAGCGAGCCACCGGAGTCGCGGAAGGCCGCGGCGAGCCGATCGAGGAGTTCGGGATGCGAGGGCGGGGAACCGAGCCGCCCGAAGTCGTTCGGCGTGTCGACCAGTCCGCGACCGAAGTGGAACTGCCAGACGCGGTTCACGATGCTGCGCCAGGTCAGCGGGTTGTCGCGATCGGTGACCCAGTGCGCGAGAGCGAGACGACGTGCACCCTCGTCGTTCGCGCGCAGACCCTCGAAGTGATGCTCGAGCGCGGGCAGCATCGACAGCGAGCCCGGACCGACGACCTCACCGGCTTGACGCACGTCGCCGCGCTTCAGCACCGCGATGCTGCGGATCGCGTGCGGCGGCGCGAAGGTGCCGATCGGCGCGAAGTCGGTCGCGGCGGCGTAGACCTTCAGCGACTGCAGGCCCGCGCGCTCGACCGCGATCGCGGCGAGCCGGGCATCGAGTCGTGCACGCTCCCTTCGATCGGCCTCGGAGGTGTGACGTCGCAGGATCGCAGCGGTCTCTGCCGCCAGCGCCGCGACGCGCGTGCTGGCGCGAGCACGAGCGAGCACCGCACCCCACCGACCGTCCAGCACGGCACGGCTCGAACGTCCGTCGGTGAGATCGTTCCGGCTCCAGCGCGGCACCATCTCGATCGAGTCCAGCGCAGTCACCGCAGCACCGCGCGCGAGGTCGCGCCCTTCCGCATCGAACACGCCGAGTTCGGCGAGCGCGAAGGCGTAGTCCGCCGTGCGCTCCCACAGCCGGGTCGCGGTGACGCGCACGAAGCGCGCACTGCGCCGTCCCGCGTCGATCCACAGCGGCTCGTCACCGGGTGTCGGCTCGTCGACCGCGGTGCGATCGATCAGCGTGGTGCTGTCGGTGAAGTCCGCGACCTCCGCGATCTCCACCCGGTAGCGCAACGGGAAGCCGAAGCCCGGGCCCTTGCAACGCCCGTAGACCTCGTGACAGGGCACCAGCACGACACCGTCGATCGCCTGCGACGAACCGAGGTCGACCTGCACCCACTTCACGACGTCGGCAGTGCTCTCGATCTGCGAGTGCCAGCCGAGGATCGCCGGAGCATCGGCATCCACCGGCATGGGCGCGACCTCCGCGAGCGCGATGCGTGCCGTCTCCTGAGCAGTGAGGATCGGCGCGAGCTCCGTCTCGGCCGCGCGGGCGATCCCGGCATCGAGGGCCGCGATCTGCGCCATGGCCACGCGTTCGTCGTCGGCGAGCTGGCCGAGGCGGATGCGCGCCGTGCCCGGCAGGTAGCTGCGGTCGGCGCGGTCGACACCGGCGAACACCGCCTGCAGGCGGTAGTAGTCGCGCGACGGGATGGGATCGTACTTGTGGTCGTGACAGCGCGCGCAATGCACCGTCGTGCTGCAGAAGGTCGACAGCGTCGCCTTCACCATGTCGTCGCGATCGAGCGAGCGGGTGATGTCCTTGTCGACGGTGTCCTCGCGCAGCTCGGTGTGGCCGACGAAGTCCCACGGTCCCGCGGCGATGAATCCGAGCGCCGGCACACCGTCGTCGCCGTCGCTGCGATCTCCCGCGAGCTGCATCGTGACGAAGCGCGCGTAGGGCATGTCGTCGTTGAGCGCCTGCACCACCCAGTCGCGGTAGCGCCACGCGTTCGGACGCGGCTTGTCCTTGTCGAAGCCGTGCGTGTCGCCGTAGTGCACGACGTCGAGCCAGAAGCGCGCGAAGCGCTCGCCCTGGTGCGGAGAAGCGAGCATGCGGTCGACGAGACGCTCGTAGGCGTCCGGGTCCGGGTCACCGACGAAGTCCTCGACCTCCTCCGGCGTGGGTGGCAGGCCGAGCACGTCGAAGGCGAGCCGGCGGATCAGAGTGGCGCGATCGGCACGCGGCGACGGTGCGAGACCCGCGTCGCGCAGGCGCGCCCGGACCAGGGCATCGATCGCCGCAGGATCCACGGCGCCCTGCGAGGCGGGCAACGGACGCAGCGCCCAGGCCTCCCGTGCATCCTGGGCGCACACCGCACCGCCGATGCCGAGGGTCAGCGCAGCGAGGAGTCCGAAGGGGGAACGCACCGCCGCATCCTATCCGCGGTCGCGATCACGCCGTCACACCCCGCTGGTGCCGCTGCGCTGGCAATCGATGCAGATGTCCTTCGGCTGCGAACGCAGGCTGGAGCGCAGTGCGCGCATCGCCGCGCCGCGATCGACGTCGCGGTAGGAACTCTCGAAGACGTTGCCGACGGCCGGGTGGACCGAGCACGGGTGCATCGCACCGTCGGTCTTCACGTAGACGGTGAACCAGGGGAGCTGACAGTCGATGCGCCGTGGGCGCACCGGGGCCGGGATCACCACGGCGGGCTCGGCGGTGCCGGCCTCCGCGATCGGCTCGGGAACGTGGTCCGGAATGTTGAAGCGCTCGACGCCCGCACCGTGCTCCGCCGCGATGCGTTCCACCTCGGGCATCGCTTCCAGCAACCGGCGCGTGGTGTAGACGACGTCGTCGTCCTGCTTCACCGCGCCCTGCAGGCGCATGAACATGCGGATCTGGATCGTCGCCGGATCCCACTGCATCGCCCAGCGCGCGAAGTCCGTGACCTCGTGGACGTTCTCCTTCTGTGCGGTGAAGTTGAAGCGCACGGTCGGCACCTTCCCAGACCAGGCACGGCGTGCAGCGGTGAACTCGCGCAAGCGCTCCTCGAGGTTCTCCCAGCGACCGCCGACGCGGATCGCCTCATAGGTCGCCTTGGTCGCGCCGTCGACGGAGAAGATCACCTCGTCCACGCCGTTGCGGAGCGTGGCTTCGATGAACTTCGTCTTGAGCAGGTGGCCGTTGGTCGCGTAGGCGAGGAAGGGCACACGGTGGCTGCCGGCGACGTCGAGGATCTCGTCGAAGTGGGGCGTGGCCAGCGGTTCGGTGGCGCAGGACAGGTACAGGAACCGCGTGCGCGGCAAGAGCTGCTTCGCCAGCTCCGCGAAACGCTCGGTCGACATCGGCTTTGCGATCGGCTTGCGCCCCGGAGCCGACAGCGTGCACATCACGCAGCGCAGGTTGCAGGCATCGTTGGTGTCGATGCGCACCATCAGATGGCGGATGCCGAGCGTGCGCGCGGTGCGGATCGCCGCCAGCTTCAACTGCGGGCTGCGCATGCGCCGGTAGATGCGCTGCAGGGAGTAGATGTCCATCGGGCGGCGCGCAGCATAGGCCGCGGCTCGCCGGCCAGAAGGATCGCCCGCTCCTTCTTCGGTTCCGCCCGTCGCGGTCTCCAAAGGACGGCGGACGAGCCCTCCCTTCGCTACGCGATCAGCTCGTGCAGGACCTTGCCCGCCACATTGGTGAGGCGCCGGCGGATGCCGTCGTGGTAGACGACCAGCCGCTCGTGGTCGATGCCGAGCAGGTGCAGGACGGTGGCGTGGAAGTCGTTCCAGTGCACACGATCCTCGACGGCGCGATAGCCGAAATCGTCGGTCGCGCCGTAGGCGAAGCCGCGACGCACGCCGCCACCGGCGAGCCAGATCGTGAAGCCGTTCTGGTTGTGGTCGCGGCCGGCGCCGACCTGATCGGCGGCCGACTCGGCGAAGGGCGTGCGGCCGAACTCGCTGGTGCACAGCACGAGCGTGTCGTCGAGCATGCCGCGCTGCTTCAGGTCGCGGACCAGTGCGGCGACCGGGCGGTCGATGCGCGGCGCTTCACGTCCGTGGTTGCGCACCATGTCCTCGTGGCCGTCCCAGTTGATCCGCGGACTGCCGAAGGCGCCGCCGGAGAACAGCTGCACCATGCGCACGCCACGCTCGAGGAGACGCCGGGCGAGCATGCAGCTCCGTGCGAACGAACGGCACGTCGGGTCGTCGAGTCCGTACAGCGCCCGCATCGACTCGGGCTCGCGGTCGAGCGCGGTCACGTCGGGCACCGTCGACTGCATGCGGTCGGCCAGCTCGTGCGCGAGCATGCGCGCGCGCAGCGCGTCGTCGCCACGCTGCGCGAGGTGCCTCTCGTTCAGCCTGCGCAGCAGCGCGCGCGTCGCATCCTCCGCGCCGGGCTCGATGGGCAACGCCGGGAACAGGTCGACCACCGGGGTGCCGTCGCTGCGGATCACCACTCCCTGGTTCTCGGCGGCGAGGAAGCCGTTGGTCCACTGGATCGGGCCACCGGCCGGCAGACCGCGCTCGTCCGGGATCACCACGTAGCTCGGCAGACCACGCGCCTCGCTGCCGAGCGCGTGGCTGAGCCATGCGCCGAGCACCGGGAAGCCGTTGAGCCGGAAGCCGGTGTTCTCCTGGAAGGTCGCCGGTGTGTGGTTCGACGTCTCCGCGAACATCGAATGCACGAAGGTGAGTTCGTCGACGATGCCGCCGAGGTGCGGGAACAGATCGGAGACCATGCGCCCGCATTCGCCGCGCCGACGGAACTCCCAGTCGGGGCGCTTCAGCAGCCCCACGTTTCCGAAGAAGGTGTCGGGCTTCTCGTCGACCGGCATCGGCTTGCCGTGCATGCGCCACAGCAGCGGCTTGTGGTCGAAGGAGTCGACGTGGCTGAGTCCGCCGCACAGGCAGATGTGCACCACCCGTCGCGCGCGCGGCGCGTGATGCGGAGCCCGATCACCCGGACCGACGCGGAGCAGACCCGACGCCGCGAAGGCCCCTGCGCGCGCCAGGAAGGCACGGCGATCGAGTCCCTGTGCTGGCACGCGGTCGGTCATCGTCAATCGAGGTAGAGGAACTCGTTGCAGTTGAACAGCGCCCTCGCGACCGCGGCGAAGCCGTGCTCCTCCGCGATCTCACGGCAGCGCGAGAGCTCGTCCGCGTCCGGATCGCGGAGCAGCGCGAGACGGAACGCGCGCACCACCTGCGCATCGGGGTCGGCCCCGCATTCGCGTCGGACCCGCTCGGAGAAAGCCTCGGCCATGCGCAGCACGAAGGTGTCGTTGCGCAGCACGAGTGCCTGCAGCGGCGTGGTCGTGGTCGCACGACGCGGCGCCGTGGTCGAGGGATCCGGGCAATCGAAGGCGTCGAGCAAGGCGCTGCGACCGCCGCGCACCCAGGTGCGGTAGAGCGCGCGGCGCATCGACACGTCGGCCGGGGGATCAACGGGAAGGTAGGTGTGCGTGGCACCGAACAGCGTGATCTCGAAGTCGCGGAAGCTCGGGCCGCCGACCCGGTCGTCGAGCCGGCCGGACACCGCAAGGATCGCGTCGTGGATGGCCTCGGCGTCGAGCCGGCGCGGGGCCATCCGCCACAGCAGGCGATCGTCGCCGTCGATCTCGCGCGCGTGCGCGTCGTCGCGCGACGACTGCTGCCAGCTCGCCGAGACGAGGATCGCGCGGTGCAAGCTCTTGAGCGAGAAGCCCGACGCCGCGAAGTCGAGCGCGAGCCGGTCGAGCAGTTCGGGATGCGAGGGGCGCCCGCCGTTGCGCCCGAAGTCGCTCGGCGTGTCGACCAGACCGGTGCCGAAGTGCATCTGCCAGACGCGATTCACCATCAGGCGCGCGAAGTTCGGATTGGACGGCCCGGTCAACCAGGCGGCGAAGCGGCCGCGTCGGTCGGCGTCGGAGGCGTCGCCAGCCAGTTCGAAGTCGGCGCCTTCGAGCACGGCGATGCCGCCGGGCGCGACGACCTCGCGTGCGCGCTTGGGATCGCCGCGTTCGAGCACGTGGGTCGACTCCGGTTCACGCGGGGTCACCGCCCAGCACAGGTGTTGCGCCGGAGCGGCGAGTGCGGTGGTCGCGGCGCGGATCGCGGCGCGCAGATCACGGCGCCGCGCACGCGCCGCGGGATCGAGACCCGATTCGAGCTGCGCTTCGTCGACGGTCGCAGGGCTGCGCGCGGCGAGCGCTGCGATCTCGGCATCGTCGAGCGCGCGGGCGAACAACTGCGCGCGCAGCACGCAGCCGCCCAGCAGCTTGCCGGCGCCGACCGGCCGATGGCGCAGACCGAACGCGACGGATGCAGTGCCGGCCGCGAAGCGCGCGACCGACGCCGTGCGATAGGCCGTGCCGTACGGCCTGCCGTTGCGGTATGCGCGGATCGTGCCGTCCGCATCCCAAACCATCGCCAAGTGCAGCGGCGTTCCCGTCGCCAGGTCCTCCTCCGCTCCGCCGAAGGATTGCGTGCGGCGATAGTTGTCGCTGCCGGCCATCCACCGCCGCGGCTCGCGTTCGCCGAAGACGATCGCATCGAACACGGCACCGTCCGCCGTCTGCACGGCGATCGCCGCGCCGCCGCGCTGGTCGAGGTCGTCGAGCGCGACGTCGACCGCGAGCGTCTTCGCGTCGAGTGCGAAGGGGATCGTGTCGCTCGACGCCCACGCGCTCTCACCGTCGAGCCGCAGGGCACCACCTTCGATCCGCGCGGTGCCCTCGAGTTCCGTGGCCAGTCCCGAGGTGGTGTCCGCGCTGGCGAGCGCGAAGTCCCAGCTCAGGTCCGCATGCGGCAGGTGTTGCTGGGCCGTTTCAGCAGCCAACGCGCGGCGCGCCGGCATCTCGAGTTCTTCGATCTCGGCGCCCAACGCATCGAGACGTCGCTGCGCGTCCGCGCGCGCCGCTGCGTACGCCGCGCGTTCCGCGGGCGACGTCGTGTCGCGATCGCCGCGACGCACACCGGCGAAGACCGCCGCGAGGCTGTAGTAGTCGCGCTGCGTGATCGGGTCGAACTTGTGGTCGTGGCAACGCGCGCAGTGCACGGTCATGCCGAGGAAGGCCTGACCCACCGTGCTCACGATGTCCTCGAGTTCGTCCTGCCGCACCACCGCACGCATCGCCGCACTCTGCTGCTCCTGGCCCACCGTGTCGTAGGCACCGGCGACGAGGAAACCGGTCGCGGCGATGTCATGGCCCTCGCCGAGCACATCGCCTGCGATCTGCGCGCGAACGAAGGCGTCGTAGGGCAGATCGCGGTTGAAGGCGTCGACCAACCAGGCGCGGTACGGCCACGCGTTCGGTCGCACCTGGTCGTGCTCGAAGCCGTTGCTCTCGCCGAAGCGCGCGACGTCGAGCCACAGGCGCGCCATGCGTTCCCCGTAGTGCGGCGACGCGAGCATGCGATCGACCGCGCGCTCCCACGCGGACGGCGCATCGTCGGCGACGAAGGCCTCGATCTCCTGGGGTGTCGGCGGCAGTCCCAACAGGTCGAAGGACAGGCGACGCAGCAGCGTGCGGCGATCGGCGCGCGGCGCGGGCACCAATCCCGCCGACTCGAGCTTCGCCAGCACCTGGCGATCGATCGCATTCCGCGGCCAATCCGCGTGCACCACCACGGGGTCGGCCGCCGCACGCGGCAGTTGCCAGGCCCAGTCCGCAGACGCTTCCTGCGCGAGCATCGTCCTCGCGCACAGCATCACCACGAGGACGCAGGGGCCGGGCCGCATGGCGCGCAGCATCGAGCGCGCGTCGACCTCGCGCCAGTCTCGCGCGCCTCAGCGTGCCGCCAGGGCGCCGGCGCGCGCACGGAGCTCCGCGACCGGGTCGTTCGCGGCGATGCGGCTGAGCGTCGCCCGAGCTTGCGGGTCACCCTGCATCTCGCCGAGCGCCTCGATCGCCGCACCGCGGACGCGGGGCTCCGCGTCGTGCTCGGCGGCGGAACGGATCGCCGCGACGGCCGTGGCGTCGTCACGACCGAGCAGTCCGTGCAAGGCCTCGACCCGCGCGCTCGTCGACGCGTCGGCGCGCAAGGCCTCGGCCATCGCCTGGATCGCCGTCGCGGTGGAGAGCTTGCGCAGGGCACCGATCGCGGCGGTGCGGATCGCCGAGCGCGAGTCGGTGAGGAAGGGCCCCACCGCATCCTCGACCTCTGGACGTCCGGAGTTGCCGAGCGCCTCGAGCCAGTGGCCGAGCAGTCCGCGCTCGACGGCGCGATCGCGCAGCGCGATCAGCGCGGCGATGCGGTCGACATCGCCCGCCTCCGCGCCCATCAGCAGCAAGCTGGTACCGGAGAGATCGACGGACTCCGTCGGATCGAGCACGAGACGCTGTGCGGCGGCGAAGGCGTCGCCTTCGAGGTGTGCGACCTGGAACAGCGACTGCAGTGCCGACAGACGCATGCCTTCACCACGCGCACCATCCGAGAACATCGCGGTCAGCAGCGCGCGCGCCGCAGCGGTGTCGGCCGCGCCCAGCGCGGAGATCAGCTCGCCTTCCGTGCGCGGATCGTTGCCGGCGGTGTCGAGCATGCGGCGCAGGATGTCGGGCGCAGTGCCGTCGCGGCGCAGCAGCTCGATCAGCAGCTCGCGGGCCTGCAGGAAGGCGACGTCGCCGGTCTTGCCCTGTGCGATCAGGTCGAGCATGTCCTGCACGAGGCCCTGCGTGGTCTTGCCGCGCAGACGCTCGGCGATGCGCTCGTCGCGCGCGCGCTCTGCGCCCTCGCGATCGACGTCGTCGGCGCCACTGGCGTCGGCGTAGCTGCCGCCGAGATCGATCGACGCGTCGACCGCGTGGCCGTCCTCGTAGCCGCGCGTCACGATGTGCGTCGTGGCGTCGACCTGCACCGTCATCCCGGTCTCGCTCATCGCGAAGCGCAGCGAGTCCTGGGCGGTCACGTCACCGACCCAGCCGAGGCCGCTCGGGAAGGCGATCTCGCCGCGCCCCTGGAGCTCGACGCGGTGTCCACCACGCGGCTCGTAGCCGAGCTTCTCGCGCGCGACCTGCAGACCGCCGTCCTCCGCACGCACGTGCACGCGCACCCTCGCGATGCCGCTCGCATCGGCTTCGAGTTCGTCGTGATCGCCGACGCCGCGCACCGTCACGAGCTGCGCGCTCACGATGGTGCGCACCCAGTTGCGCAGCTCCGCGTCCGCCGCCTTCGGGAAGCGGTAGCCGAGCACGCGACCTTCGTCGGAGAGCAGCACCACGGTCGGCTCGGCCAGGGGCGCGAGTTCCTGATCCTTGCGCATCGACCCCGATGCGATCCGCGCCCGCATCCCCGGCATGCGCAGCTCGACCGCGATGCGGTGCTCGTCGCGCGCCGCGACGGTCCACTCGAGCGAGCCCTGCAGCGAAACCTCGACCTGCTGCTGCGCCGCATCACCGCGGGCGAGACGGTTCGTCGACGTCAAGCTCAACTCGCTGCGGACCTGCCGCCCGACCGGTGCGCCGTATGCGCCGATCGCGAGTGCCGGCGCCACCGAGCTGCGATCGGCCGCACGCCGATCCGCGCCGGGGTGGTCGGATGCCGCAGCGCCCGCCGCGTTCTGAGCGAACGATTCGGGCGCCTCATTGGGGCCGGAGGCCAGCAGGGCGAAGGCGCAGAGGGGCAGGAGCGGCAGGCACAGGCAGATCAGGCGGCTGGTCTTCATGGGTTCCTCGGGTCGTGTGCCCCCAAGGGATGAGGACCGCAGGGGCGTGACAGGCAGCACGCAGAAAACCCGGTCCGGGAGACCCCGGTGGTCGGGCCCCGGTTGCTCGGGGTCGGGGCGATCCGTAGGGTCGCGGCACGCACCCTGGCTCGGACGACGACCGAAGCTCGGTTGCGAACTCGTGCCGTGCGACGGCGCGGGCCACGCTCATCGCCATCCCGATGACGTTCCGGTCACGGAACCCCGTCGATCGGAATCACCGAGGGCCGGCCGCATCCGCGAGCCGGCAATGACCCATTCTCCCGGATCCGGCCCACGCGCCGGCGACTCCCCGATGATCCGACTCGCTCTCAGTCTCACCCTGCTCCTGCTCGTCATCGCCACGCCGTGCAATGCCCAGACCGGCGGCATCTACGTGTCGAGGGGCATCACGACGATCTCGGGCGTCCGCTGCGGGTTCAGCTGCAGCGACCCGACCAACACCTATCCCTTCCCGGCCAACGTCCTCGACATCATCGACGTGCGTGTCATCGGTGACCTGAACATGCCGGGCTGGGGACTCCTGTCGATTGGCCCGGCACTGACGACCTGCCCCGGCATCCAGATCCAGGGGTTCCTCAACAGCCTGATGACGCTTCCGCCCTACGTCGTGATCGTCAACGGCAACCCCTCACTCGGCCCCTACCGCGCGGGTTCGCCCTGCGGGACGGGTTTCGGCCTCGTCTTCTCGCAGCTCCAGATCCCGCTCAGCGCGTCGGGTCTGACGATCACCTTCCAGGGGCTGGTGTACACCAACGGCGTGCTGACCTTCACGCGAGCGCTGGAGATGCAGATCCCCTGACACGCCGCGCTCCATGACCTGGCCCGCGCGCTGATCCGAGGCCGAGGTGTCCCGATCGACGGACCGCGACGCGCTCGGACGCTCCAGGATCTCCTTCAGCCGACCTTGCCGCCGCACTCGGGACAGAACTTCGGCTTGCCTTCGAGTTCCTTGCCGCAGCCCTTGCACACGACCTTCTGCGCGAGCGGCGCACCACACTCGCCGCAGAACTTGCCGCCGGCTGAACGCGCACCGCAGGCGGGGCAAGACAGCGTGGCCGGGCCCTTGCCGTGCTTGCTGACGTCGACGTCGCCGACGTAATCCGTCGACTGTGCCTTGGCGTTCAACTGCGTCTTCGCGGCGTCCGCCATCGCCTGGGCGCGGCCGGCGGCGATCTCCTCGTCGAGGTTGGGGGCGCAGGCTTCACACAGACCGGCTCCCGCGTTCCAGCACACGTCCGGACACACCCACTTGCCGCAGCGCGTGCACTGCTTGAAGTACTGCTTGCACTCGTTCACCGCAGCGGCGAAGGCATCGTCGTGCGCCTTGCCGCCGACCGCGCGCTGCATCTCGTAGGACGCGCTGCCGATCCGACCGAAGACGCCGCCGAACAGATTGCCGGCCGCGCGCATCAGGCCACCGACCGTGCCGGTCACCGACGGCACGAAGCTCGACAGGTGACCGTTGTGGCACTTGTCGCAGAAGAACTTGAACTGGTAGCCGCGGTCCGTCGAGAGGTCTTCGCTGTTCGCGGTGAACTGGATCGAGCTCATGGAAGGCGAGTCTATCGGCCGCCCCGATCGCAGCGCAGCGACGGGAAGTGCGGTCGGGAATGCGCGCTGGGAAGGGGCGCATGGCTGCGCGATTGCGCAGACCGGTGCGACGCGGTGGGACGCAAGTCTCCACCCGTGACGGGACATCGCGTCGAGGCACGCTTCGAGGAATCGACGGATCGTCTTCCGCTCGAGGGACCTCCTTCCGGTCCCGGGTCCGTCCGCACCTCTCGACACGATCGGAGTCCTCGATGTTCCGCTCCGCCTGGCTCGCTTCCGTCCTGACCGCCGCAGCCCTCGACGCACAGTGCGCGCCGACCATCACCCAGCAGACGACCCTCAACGGCGGCTGGTTCTGTTCGACGGTGACCTACACCTACACCGTCTGCAATCCCTCGCCCTGCGTGCTCCCGATCCGGACGATCCGGCTGAAGTTCGGACAGGGAGTCGGGCTCGTCAGTCCGGGATCGATCCTCGCGCCGGCCGGGTGGAGCGGATCGGTGGATCCGGCGACCGACGAGGTGGTGTGGGTCGCCGGGACACGCGCCGTCGAGATCCAGCCGAATGCCTGCGAGACCTTCTCGGTCGGGACCATCTGCACACCCGGCGGCATCGAGGGCATCCAGTCCGCCGACCTCTTCGCCTTCGGCGGCACGCTGATCCACGCCGTCACGCGGACCGACTTCGTCCTCGCCGGCACCCCGTACCGCAACTTCGTCGCGGGCAGCGACGATGCGCCGATCGGTCGGACCTACGTGGTCGGCATCACCAGCCCGTGCGATCCCGTCGGCCAGAACCTGCTCCTGGCCAGCCCGTTCTCGGCACCGACAGGACTGAGCATCCCCGGCATCGGCTGGCTGATGCTCGATCCCTCCCTCGTCATCCCGTTGGCGACGATTCCGCTGAACCAGGACGGAGTCGGCGAGGTGCGCATCCCGATCCCGGCGACGACCGAGTTGGTCGGTGGACGTCTTCACCTGCAGAGCCTCGCGCTCTCGGCGCTGATGCCGCGCTTGAGCAACCTGAAGACGGTGACCTTCCGTTGATCGTCGGGTCACAACGCACCCGATCCCGGATCGCGGCGATCCGGGAGTCCGGGGCAGCTCTTGTCGCCCGCCCGCTCATCGCGGCCGGGGCCGCAACCCTCCCGGGTTGCTGCGTCGCGCGACCACTCGGCGACCCACGGACTCAGAGGATCGCGCTCAGGCTGCCCGAGAAGCCCGGGATGTCGAAGTGCACGATCGGCAGGCGCCACTCGAGGCCGAGGGCGCGGGCGAAGACGTCGAGGTTCATGCGGATCGTCCCCACGGCCCAGCTCGCGACCGCCACGGCCGAGCGGAAGTCGGTCGAGAGATCGAGGCTGCAGGTCGGGTCGGCGAAGTCGAGCACGGAATCGACGCCCACCGTCACGCCCAGCGCCGACAGACTCGCGAAGGCGGAGCCTTCGAGCTGCACCTGCGTGGTGAGGTTCAGGCCCGCGGTCAGCGTCGACGTCGAGAGGCGCGGAGTCAGGGTCGCGTTCACGTCGGACGTCGCGCGTTCGCGCAGCGTCACCGCATAGGGACCGACCTGGACCGTGACCGCGTAGCCGTTCGAACCGAACAGGTCCAAGGGCAGCAGGTCGACGGCGCGCGCCGCGGTGTTGCTGCCGGCGTAGCTGAACACGGTGTTGCCGTTGATCCGCACCGCCATCGAGTTGGCGATGGTCGCGACGCGCGAGGTTGTCCGCGTCGCCAGGCTGAAGTCGGAGACGATCGACGCGTCGGAGTCGCAGGTGATCGAGTAGGCCTCGCGCACGCGACCGTCCATCCGCAGCGACGAGGAGGCGAGATGGCCGATGTCGGAGGTCTGCACGCGGCGGAGCAGGGTGGTGTTGACGTCGCTGTAGTTCGAGTGACCCGCGACGCGGATGTTGCCGCCCCAGTCGGCGGTGCCGAAGTCGAGGGTGCGGTCGTACTGCCCGCCCTGCGCGGCGAGGCCGGCGGTGAGGGTCAGGCAGAGGGCGAGGGTCTTGTGGAAGGCGTTCATCGGAGGGTTCCTTTCGGGGTGTCAGATTCGGTTCGTGCCGGCGATCGCTGGCTTCTGACCCTCGAAGGACCAGGGATCGCGGAGCGTGACAGCAACGCTCGAAGAAACGGTGTGTCCGGAAACGACGCGAGGCGGCGCCGCATCGCGGAACCGCCTCGCCACACGCATCGAGTCCGCACTCAGAAGATCGCGCTCAGGCTGCCCGAGAAGCCTTGGACGTCGAGGTCCACGATCGGCAGGCGCCACTCGAGGCCGAAGGCGCGGGCGAAGACGTCGAGGTGCGTGCGGATGATGCCCACCACCCAGCTCGCGACCGCCGTCGCCGAGCGGAAGTCGGTCGACAGGTCGAGGTTGGCGCTCGGATCGGCGAGGTCGAGCAGCGAGTCGACGCCCACGCTCACGCCGAGCACCGACAGGGTGGCCGAAGCCGAGCCCTCTTCCTGCACGTTGGTCGCGAGGTTGACGCCCGCGGTCAGCGTGGCGGTCGAGATGCGCGGGGTGACCGTCGCGTTCACGTCGGAGGTCGCGTTGGCCCGCAGGCTCACGCTGTAGGGACCGACCTGGACGTTCTCGGAGAAGCCGTTGCTGCCGAACAGGTTCAGCGGCAGCAGGTCGACGGCGCGCGCCGCGTTGGTGTTCGAGGTGTAGGTGAACACCGTCGAGCCATTGACGCGGACGTTCATGCCGTGGTTGAGCTGCACGCTGCGCGAGGTCGAACGCGTGGCGAAGTCGAAGCTCGAGGTGATCGAGCTGTTGTCGAAGACGGTGATCGCGAAGGCCTCACGCGCGCGACCGTCCATGCGCAGCGTCGAGCCGGCCCCGAGGTTCAGCGAGCCGCTCTGCACGCGGTTGATCAGGCTGAGGTTGGTGTCGCTGTAGCTCGCAGACCCGACCACGCTCAGGTTGCCGCCCCAAGCGGCGGTGCCGAAGTCGATCGTGCGGTTGAACTGGCCGCCCTGCGCGGCGAGGCCGGCGGCGAGGGTCAAGCAGAGGGCGAGGGTCTTGCGGAAGGCGTTCATCGGAGGGTTCCTTTCGGGGTGTCAGATTCGGTTCGTGCCGGCGATCGCCGGCTTCTGACCCTCGAAGGACCGGGGATCGCGGAGCGTGACAGCGGAGTTCGAAGAAACGGTCTGTCCGGAAACGACGCGAGGCGGCCCCGCATCGCGGGGCCGCCTCGCCACACGCATCCTGTCCACGCTCAGAGGAACGTGCTCAGCATGCCGGAGAAGCCCGGGACGTCGAGGTGCACGACCGGCACACGGCTCCTGAAGCCGAAGGATTGGGCGAAGACGTCGAGGTGCGTGCTGATGGTGCCCACGATCCAGCTCGCCAACGCCGTCGCCGATCGGAAGTCGGTCGACAGGTCGAGCGTGAGATTCGGATCGGCGAGGTCGAGGAGCGAGTCGACGCCCACGGTGACACCGGCCACCGAGAAACTGGCCGAGGCCGAGCCCTCTTCCTGCACGTTGACCGCGAGACGCATGCCCGAGGTCAGCGTGGTGGTCGAGATTCGCGGCGTGAGCGTCGCGTTCACGTCGGAGGTCGCGTTGGTCCGCAGGCTCACGCTGTAGGGGCCGACCTGGACGATCTCGGAGTAGCCGCTGCTGCCGAACAGGTTCAGCGGCGACAAGTTCAGGGTGCGCGCTGCATTGGTGTTCGAGAAGTAGGAGAACACCGTCGTGCCGTTGACGCGGACGCTCATGCCGTGGCTGACCTGCGTCGAGCGTGAGACCCACCGCGTGACGGGGTCGACGACCGACGAGATCGAGCTGTCGTCGGAGGCGAGAATCAGGAAGGGCACGCGGCCACGACCGTCCATGCGGAGCGTCGATGCGGCGTACAAGCTCAGGGAGGCGCTCTGCACACGCGTGAGAGGGTTGACGTAGAAGTCTCTGTAGGCCGCGGACCCGGCCAAGTTCAGGTCGCCGCCCCAAGCGGCGGTGCCGAAGTCGATCGTGCGGTTGAACTGTCCGCCCTGCGCGGCGAGGCCGGCGGCGAGGG
This sequence comes from Planctomycetota bacterium, assembly GCA_046349595.1. Taxonomy (GTDB): domain Bacteria; phylum Planctomycetota; class UBA1135; order UBA1135; family UBA2386; genus JACRLW01. The sequence continues at coordinate 1,908,368 of JAXMCA010000002.1, read as the reverse complement.
TCAGGCAGAGGGCGAGGGTCTTGTGGAAGGGGTTCATCGGAGGGTTCCTTTCGGGGTGTCAGATTCGGTTCGTGCCGGCGATCGCCGGCTTGTGACCCCCGAAGGACCGTGGCCGCCGCGGCGTGACAGCCACGAGCACGGGTTTCGCGACGTGACGAACGACCCGAAACGCGGACAGGGCGCCCCACCTCACCGCGGGAGCACCCTGCGCAGCGCGAAGACGAGGTCGGCTCAGATCTCGAAGGGGATGCTCCCCTTGGTGCCCGCGAAGTCGTTGTTCAGGATCGTCGTGCGCCATTCGAGGCCCAAGGCGCGGGCGAAGACCTGGAGGAAGAGGTGGATCGAGTCGACCGACCAGCCGACCGAGCCGCCGACGGTGACGAAGGTCGTGTGCACCTCGATGTCACCCTTGGGATCGGCGAGGTCGACCAGGCCGTCGACGCCGACCGCGAAGCCGAGCACGTCGATGCTGGTGCCGAAGGCGCCGTTGACCTCGCCGCGGCCGTCGAGTTGGAGTCCGACCGAGGGTGGCACCAGTGCGAGGCGCGGGCGCAACGTCAGATCGATGTCGGCGACGCCGTTCGCGTAGAGCGTGACGGTGACCGGCCCGACCTGGACCAGCTCCTGGAAGCCGCGACCGACCACCAGGTTCTGCGTCGAGGGGTTGAAGGTCGTGGTGGTGATCTGGTCCGACTCGCGGCGGTAGATCGTGAAGCCGCCGATGCGCTCGGTCATCGCCATGGCGATGGCGGGCGAATAGGTGATGCCCTGGAGCGAGAAGCCGGCGCCGAGGGTGACGTCGAGATCGCCGCGCTCGTAGAAGGCCTCGACGCGGTGGCTGGCGAGGTTGACGTGGTCCTGCACCTCGGCGCCGAGATCGGCGATCAGGTCGCGCAGGATCGGCGTGCGCTGGGCGGTGCTGAACGCGGCGTGGCCCGCGAAACGGGTGGTGCCGCCCCACTGGGAGTCGCCGTAGTTGAAGGTCTTGCTGCGGTCGGCGGTCTGCCCCTGCGCGGCGAGGCCGGCGGAGAGGGCGAGGGTCAGGGCCAGGGTCGAGCGGAAGGAGTTCATGGTCTTGGGTCCTTGTGGGAATGGAGGTCTCGGATCGGCCGGTGTCGGCCGGCGTCTGCCCCCTGAGGACCAGGGCGCGCGCCGCGTGACAGCGCAGGCGCGGAATCCCGATCGCCCGCCGGCACGGCCCGGCGCAAGATCGCGGCATGAGCCTCGAAGCCTTCCGGATCGAGTACCGCCGCTACGCCGCGATCCTCGAGCGCGCGCTCGCGCAGACCGACGACGGCGCCTTCAACCTGCAGCCCTGCGCCGACGGCAACTCCATCGCGATGGTGCTCGCGCATCTCGCCGGCAATCTCCGCTCGCGCTTCACCGACTTCCTGCACAGCGACGGCGAGAAGCCCTGGCGCGATCGCGAAGGCGAGTTCGCGATCCGCAGCTACCGCAAGGAGGATCTGCTTCGCGACTGGCAGCAGGCCTGGGCGGATCTCGACGCGACGCTCGATGCCCTGACCGAGGACGACCTGCATCGTGAGGTGCGCATCCGCGGCGTCGCGCTCCGCGTGGACGAAGCCCTGGCGCGCTCCTCTGCACACTTCGCCTACCACGTCGGCCAGATCGTGCTGCTCGCACGCATGCACCAGGGCAACGCGTGGCAGTGGATCAGCATCCCGCGCGGCGGCACCGCGGCCTACAACGCGAATCCCGACAAGGAGAAGGGGATCGGGCGCTGAGCGTCAGGCCTCGCCCTGCTCGAGCAGCCCCGACAGCTTGACGAGACCGCGGCGGAGGATCTGCCTGCAGTTGTCCTCGCCGATCGCGAGCTGGGTGGCGATCTCGGCGTGCGAGAGACCGGCGACACGCGCGAGGGTGATGATCTCGCGTTCGCGCTCCGACAGCTTCTGGAACGCGGCTTCCATGCGCGCGACCTGCTCGCGCGCGGCGAGGTCGCGGCTCGGCGTGACCACGTGGCCGTAGCAGGAGAGGAGTTCGCCGTCGTCGTCGGTCGACGGCGCTTCCTCGCGACCGACGTCGCGCTTCTGCGCGCGGTGGAAGCGCGCCTTCTCCTGGATCTTGTGCAGCGCCGCGGTGTACAGCCACGCACGCATCGCCGGCTCGCCCCGCGCTTCCACGTCGACGCGATGCTGCAGCAGCTCGCGACACACGGACTGCAGCAGATCGGAGCTGGATTCCCGCGCCGACAGGGCAGGCCCCATGCGGAGACGGATGAAGGCCCGCAAGGCCGGGAGGTTGCGCTCGAGCCACAGCTCGCCGCCTTCGGGCGGACGGGATGCGTCGGATCCGTTCATGGCCGTCGGATGCGCGGGCAGCCTATCGTGACCACGCGCGTGAATCGCGCACCATGACCCGGGCGACCGTGAGGCGGACGAGGAACCGTCCCTTCCTCCGCCTACACTCCGCGCCCCCACGCTCCACGCCACCGCCATGGCCCGCTCCCAGTTCGACGACGGCATCCGCAGCGCGCTCCGCCGCACCTTCGGCTTCGACGCGCTGCGCCCACTCCAGCGCGAGGCGATCGACCTGGCGCTCGACGGCCGCGACTCCTTGGTGGTGATGCCGACCGGCGGCGGCAAGTCGCTGTGCTACCAGCTCCCGCCGCTGGTCACCGGCCGTCTGACCGTGGTGGTCTCGCCGCTGATCGCGCTGATGAAGGACCAGGTCGACGGCCTGCGCCTGCTCGACTACCCCGCCGCCGCGCTGAACTCGAGCGTGTCGCACGACGACCGCGACGCGATCCGCACCTCGCTACAGGCCGGCGAGGTCAAGCTGCTGTTCGTCGCGCCCGAGCGCCTGTTCGCCGACGGCTTCGCGCGCTGGCTCGCGCAGCACCAGGTCGGCAGCTTCGCGATCGACGAGGCGCACTGCATCAGCCAGTGGGGTCACGATTTCAGGCCCGAGTACCGCCGTCTCGCCGAACTGCGCGAGCTGTTCCCCGACGTCCCCTTCCAGGCCTACACCGCCACCGCCACGCCGCGCGTGCGCGAGGACGTGATCGCGCAACTCGGCCTGCGCGACCCCGGCGTGCTGATCGGCACCTTCGATCGCGCGAACCTGACCTACCGCGTGCAGCCGCGCACCGACCGCACGCGGCAGGTCACCGAGGCGATCGCGCGGCATCCAGGCGCGGCGGCGATCGTCTACTGCATCTCGCGCAAGGACACCGAGTCGCTCGCGGAGGATCTCCGCGCGGCGGGCGTCGACGCGCAGGCCTATCACGCAGGGATCGACACCGCGGTGCGCAGCCGCATCAGCGAGGACTTCCGCAACGAGCGCCTCGCCGTGGTGGTCGCCACGGTCGCCTTCGGCATGGGCATCGATCGCAGCGACGTGCGCCTGGTCGTGCACGCCGCTATGCCGAAGAGCCTCGAGCACTACCAGCAGGAGACCGGTCGGGCGGGACGCGACGGCCTGCCGTCGGAATGCCTGCTGCTGTACTCCGGCGCGGACGCGGCGAAGTGGCGCAGCATCATGGAGCGCAGCGCGGAGGAGAGCGGTGCTGCGCCGGAGACGGTCGAAGCGCAGCTCGAGCTGCTGTCGCACATGCAGCGCATGGCGAACCGCGTGCGCTGCCGTCATGCCGCGATCAGCGAGTACTTCGGTCAGGCCTATCCGCACGAGGACTGCGGTGCGTGCGACGTCTGCCTCGGCGAGCTGCGCCCGGTCGAGGATGCGCACGTGATCGCGCAGAAGATCCTCAGCGCGGTCGCACGCACCGGTCAACGCTTCGGTGCGGCACACGTGATCGACGTGCTGCGCGGGCGGCGCACCGCGAAGGTCGTCGAGCGCGGGCACGATCGCATCCCCACCTTCGGCCTGCTCGCGGATCACCCCGCGCAGTCGATCGGCAACTGGATCGACCAGCTCATCGACGGCGGCGACCTCGCGCGCAGCGACGGCGAGTATCCGGTGCTGGCGCTCACCGCCGGTTCGCAAGAGCTGCTCCGCTCGACACGCGAGGCGGTGCTGGTCGGCAGCAAGGTCGAGCCGCGTGCCCGCGCTGCGCGTCGTTCCACCGCGCGCGGCGAACGCGCCTCCCGCCGCGACGCCGATCCGCTCGCCCCCGCGGAGATCGCCCTGTTCGAGGAGCTGCGCGCCCTGCGCCGCGACATCGCGCGCGAGCTGCAGGTGCCGCCCTACCTCGTGTTCGGCGACGTCTCGCTCACCGAGATGGCGCGAGACCGCCCGCGCACGCGCGATGAGATGCTGCGCATCAAGGGTGTCGGTCAGCGCAAGCTCGACTCCTTCGGCGATCGCTTCCTTCAGACGATCGCGGCACACGTCGGCCGCGACGGCTCCGCGGCCGAGGGCTGAGCCGTTTCACTCGATGCGCATCGCGAGACCGCCCGGCGCCGCGGCGGTCGCGAAGCGCGCGGTCGACGAATCCAGGTTGGCCGCGTGCCAACCGCGGACGGCCGAAGGCTGCGTGCAACCGACGTGCACCGTGCGGTAGTTGCTGGTCACCACGCCGAGCTGGTTGCCGGCGAAGGTCGGCGTGGGCGCAGCGTTCTGCACGTAGAGCACGGCCCCGCACATCGCCGGCGTCTTCGGCAGAGGCAGCACTGGACCGAGGTTGTCGCCACCGATCTCGCCGTTGTTGTTCGACGACGCGCCGGCGAGCACCGGACCGGTGTCCGGATCGACATAGAGCCAACAGGTCGGCGAGGTCAGCGGCAGGGCGAGGTGGTTCTGCAGCAGTTGTGCGGTGACCAGCGTCGCGACCGGCGCATTGGGTGGGTAGTTGCTGCCGATCAATCGGAACGCGGTGCCCGGCTCGTACTGACCGACCGTGGCCAGCGTGAGTCCGCCCGCACCCGCCGCTGCGGCGCAGCCGTTGCCGTTGTTGACCGAGTCGCCGAAGGCGAGGATGCCGGAGGCGTCGAAGTCGAAATCGAGCGCGACGTGTGCCGCCTCGCCGCCGAGGTTGCCGTCGACACGCAGCTCGACCGCGAGGCATCCGCCCTGCGGCACCGCGATCGCGACCGGTGTGGAGAGCGGGAAACGCAACGCTCCGCCCACGCCTCCCCAGGGTTCGGGGCCGTTGCCCGACACGAGGTCGCAGGGCAGCGAGATCGACTGACCCTGGAACGCGGTGGTCAGCGGCGTGCTGAGATTGGCATCGAGGTCGGCGCCGAGCACGTCGACGCCGTGGGTCGTGGTGCCGACGCGGATCGACAGCGCGCCGAGCGTGATCGTGCCGCTCCCCGCGCAGGCGATCGACGGACCGTCCGGTCGCAAGGCGATCGCCGTCGCCATGAACGCGGACTGCCCGGTCTCGGCGACCTCGTAGAACTGCTGCACGCGTGCGGCCCGCACCCCGAAGGGAGCCGGTGTCGCGGTGTTGAGGTCGGCGCCGTCCGGGGACAGCGAGGCCGGCATCGACAGACCCTGCGCGGCGAGCGGAGCCGCGAGGCAACCGAGCAAGGCGATGGTCGTGCGCATGGTCGTGAGAGGATAATCCGCGCCCCGCCGTGACGACCGACTCCGAAGACGCCCCGCCTGACGACCCGGTCGACGCGATCCTCGACCGGCTCCTCGATCTGCCGGCGGCCGAGGCACGATCCGCCCTCGACGAGGTCTGTTCGGCACAGCCGCAGCACGCGGAACGATTGCGTCGCCGTTGGTCGAGCCTGGCCTCGCTCGGGCTGCTGCCCGGCGATGACAGCGAGGCTTCCGGTCAGGCGATACCCGAGCGCCTCGGCCCCTTCCGCCTGCTCGAGCGGCTCGGCGGCGGCGGCATGGGCGTGGTCTACCGGGCGCGCCAGGACGGCCTGCAACGCGACGTCGCGGTGAAGGTCGTGCGTCCCGAAATGGCTTTCTTCGACCAGAGCCGCGCGCGCTTCCGCCGCGAGGCAGAGGCGGTCGCGCAGCTCGCGCATCCCGGCATCGTGCCGGTGCACGCCTTCGGCGAAGTGCAGGGCATCTCCTACCTGGCGATGGAGCTGGTCGACGGTGTGCCGCTCGACCAGGTCATCGCACGACTGATGCAGACGCCGGCGGCGGCGCGCGGTGCGGATGCCATCGCCGCGATCGCCGGCTGCGACCCCGAGCGCCTGGGGCGCAGCCACGTCGAATGCTGCGTGCGCATCGTGCTGGCGATCGCCGACGCGCTCGCACACGCGCATGCACGAGGCGTGCTGCACCGCGACGTGAAGCCGTCGAACGTGATGCTCGATCGCGACGGCCGCGCGCGTCTCCTCGACTTCGGGCTCGCCGCGAAGGAGGGTGCCGAACGCCTGACGCGCACCGGGATGCAGCTCGGCTCGCTGCAGTACTCGTCGCCGGAGCAGGTGCGCAGCGCGCAGGTCGACGCGCGCGGTGACCTGTGGTCGCTCGGAGCCGTGCTCTACGAACTCGTCACGCTCCGCCCGCCCTTCGCCGGGGCGAGCACCAGCGCGCTCACCCACGCGATCCTCTCGCGCGATCCGCCGCGCGTCGCGCGCGTGGCGCCCGGCACACCCGCCGACCTCGAGGCGATCGTGCTGCGTGCGCTCGAGAAGGATCCGGTCCGACGCTATCCCGATGCGGCGGCGTTCGCGGCGGATCTGCGCGCCTTCCTCGAGTTCCGCCCGGTGCAGGCGCGCAGGCTCACGCCGCTGCATCGCCTCGTCCGCTTCGCACGACGCGAACCGCTGCGCGCCGGTCTGTTCGCCGTGCTCGCGCTCGGCATCCCATTGCTCGCAGGACTGTCGCTCTACATCGCTGCCAATCGCGGCTACACCGAAGCGGGTCGACGTGCCGAGCTGCACGCGTGGATCGAACGGGTGGTCGCCGAGGGCTTCGCCCACCTCGCCAACGAAGCGACCGGAGCCGCCGAGCGCGCCTTTCTCGCCGCGCGCGCGCTCGATGCCGGCGACCGCGAGGTCGGGCTCGGGCTGCGTCTGGTCGCGAGCGCGAAGGACGGTATCGAGCGCACGCTGCCGACCGCGCAGGAACGCGAGGCCGTCGACCGTGATGCGCCAACCGACGTCGCGACGCTGTTCGAACTGGCGATGCGCGCGGTCTACGCCGGAGGTCGCCGCGACGATGCCGCGTCGCTCCACTTCGCGCTCGACATGTTGCAGCGCGCCGAAGACCGCGCTCCGGCCGCGCGCGCCCTGCTCCATCAGCAGCACGCCGAGATCGCCGGGTGGCTCGGCGATGCAGAAGCCGCACGGCGTAGCGCGCTCGCCCTGCAGTCGCTGTGGCCGGACGACGCGATGACCTGGTACGCGAGCGGTCGCGCACTGCTGACCGTCGACCCGGAGCGCGCCGTCGACTGCTTCCGTCGCGCGCGCACGCTGCGCCCTGATCTCCCCCACGTCGCCGGTAATCTGGCGCTCGCGTTGCGAGCAGCCGGGCATCTCGACGAAGCCGTGGTGGACTTCGAGGAGGCGATTGCGCTCGATCCCGCGTCACCCATCGTGCACATCAACTACGGCGAGACGCTGCTCGCACGCGGTGAACCTCAACGCGCCCGCGACCAGTTCGAGCGCGCCGTCGCGTTGAGTCCTGCCCACCCGGGGGCTCGCTACGACCTCGGTGTCGCACTGGTCGCGCTCGGCGAACGCGATGCGGCGCGCGCCGCGTTCAAGGCGACCGTCGAACGCGCGCCCGCCTATGCGGAGGCCTGGAACAACCTCGGCTCCCTGCAGCTCGAAGCGAGCGACGGCACCGCGGCGATCGCGAGCTTCACGCGCTTCACCGAGCTGCGCGGCGACGACGCGATGAGCTGGAAGAACCTGGCGCTCGCGCATTGGCAGGCCGAGCACTGGCGTCCCGCGATCGAGGCGCTGCGCCGCGCCGCAGCCCTGGCCCCGGGCGACGGTGAGGTCCACGATCAGCTCGTCCAGCTCCTGCAGCACGTCGGCGACCAGGACGGACTGACCGCCGAACAGGCGCGCTACGCCGCAGCGCAGGGCAAGCGGTAGAGCAACGGGCACACGACGCCGCCAAGGGCTAAGGTGTGCGCCCGCCGATGCGCTCCACGATCGCCCGAAGCTCTCTCCTCCTCGTTGCGCTGGCCTGCGCCGGACTCCGCGCCCAATCGACCACGCTGCGCTACGTCGACGACCTGCCGGTGGTGCAGGCCACGTTGCGCGCCGGCGAGAACAGCTATCCCTGCCACCTGCTGATCGACCTGTCGCGCAGCGAGCCCTTGTTCCTCCACGCCAATGCGGCGCAGGCGCTCGGCGCGTTGGAGTGCGATGCGCAGTGCGGCGACCTCGTCCTCAAGGACCTGCCGGTCGAGGGTGCACGCGATCGCTTCCTCGAGGGCTTCACCGCGCGCAACGCGGAGGGGCTGCACGAGGTGCCGCTCGCCGGCTACCTCGGACGCGGCGCGTTCAAGGACGGCGTGCTCGTCCTCGACGGCCCGCACGGCAAGATCGAGCTGCGTTCGCGCGACACGGCGGCCGAGCGTCCGCCGGTCGATGCCGCGCGCGCGGTCTGTGATCTGATCGGCAGTCCGAGCGAGGACGGTGTCCGCATCCGCGTCGACCTCGGAAGCGAGCACAACGAGGTCTTCGAGCTGGTCAGCAAGGACGGCGCGTCGCACATCCGTCCGGGAGTCGCGAAGGCCGTCGGTGCACCGACCGGCCGGCTGACGCGAGCGCGCGCCGGCACCGTCGACCTCGCGCGCTTCGTCGCCTTCCGCCCGGAATCCCCGGAGGGATCCGTCGCGGGCTCCCTCGGCGGACGCGCGCTGGCGCGCATGCGCGTGACCATCGCCTTCGATGCCGGCTGGGTCGCCTTCGAACCCGACCCGGCGGTCGCGTATCCCGAGGACGAAGCGGCGCTGAACGACGCCTTGTTCGGCGCGAATCCGATCGACGACCTGGCCGCGTTCCTCGACAAGTTCAAGGACAGCCGCTTCCGCGCCGAGGCCGCACGCGCACGCCTGCCGCTGGTGATGGAATCGGCGACCGACGACACCGCGCGCGCCGCGGCAGCCAAGGCCGCGATCGAGGCCGCACCGGAGAAGGGCCGCGCGCGCGAGGCGTTGGAGATCCTCGAACACCTCGCCGACGGGCCCGGCACGGCGGATCTGCGCAAGGCGATCGCCGAGGCGGGACTGCCCTTCGCGAAGACCGACGAGGACGGCAACGCCGTGCACAAGCTGCACGTCGAACTCGGTCGACTCGCGCTCGCGCGCGGTGACGCGCCCGAGGCGAAGCGGCACCTGCTGTCCGCGGTCTTCGGCATGCCCGGCGACGGACCCGCGAACCTCGCGCTCGGCGAACTGCACGAGAAGGCCGGCGAACTCGAGCGCGCGCAATCCCGCTACATGCTCGCGATGCTCGACGTGAAGCAGACCGCGGAGGAGGGCTACCTCGCGCTCGAGCGACTCCACCCGAAGCTGCACGGCAAGGGCGTGAGCCTGACGGCGACGATCGTCGATCTCGCCGAAGGTCGCGTGCCCGCGCTGCACCCGATCCCGCGCGAGCCGGACGAGATCCATCCCACCGGCAAGGTGATGCTCGCCGAGCTCTTCACCGGCGCGATGTGTCCGCCCTGCGCCGCGGCCGACGTCGCCTTCGACGCGCTGGGCGAGCTGTACGGGCACGACGAGATCGCGGTGATCGAGTGGCATCTGCCGGTGCCCGCGCCGGAGCCGATGGTCGCCCCGATCAGCGAGGCGCGTGCCAAGGCGAAGGGCATCCGCGGCACCCCGACCCTGATCCTCGACGGCACCGAGAGCATCGTCGGCGGCGGCAAAGCCGATCAGGCCGGCGAGATGTTCGCGAAGTACGACGCGAAGGCGAAGGTGCTGCTCGCGCAGAAGCCGGAGGCGACCTTGTCCGGCTCGGCGTCGATCCGCGGTCGTGTGATCACCCTGCGGGCGCGCGCGACCGGCGCCGATGGGCTGCGGATGCACGCGGTGCTCGTCGAGGACACGCTGGTCTTCCCGGGGCGCAACGGGATCCTCCTGCACCACCACGTGGCGCGCGGTGCCTTCACCAAGCCGAGCGGTGTGCCGCTCGGCGAACTCGGCGCGGGACGCGAGTTGAGCGCCACCCTCGACCTCGACGAGGTCGGCACCGCGCTCGACGCCTGCATCGCGCGTTTCGAGACCCAGCACCCCTTCCGCGTGCGCCCCACGGAACCCGAACCCACCGCTCTCGCCGTCGTCGTCTTCCTCGAGGATCCGGCTCGCGGCGGGGTGGTCCAGGCCGCGACCTTGCGCGTCGACGCCGACGGCTGAGGCGAAGCCCCCTGCCGGCCTCGCCGGGGCGCGACGGACGGCGGCGTAACGATCGCCTTCCGATCCGGATGACGCAGCCCATGAAGCTCCGCGCCGTCCTCCTCGCCCTGCTCCCCTCTGCCGCCCTGCACGCACAGGACGGTCCCACGGCCGGATTCTCGCCGGCGACCCCGGATCCCCAGCTCGACCGCGTGCTCGTCGACGTCGGCGACGGCGATCCCGCCGCCTGTGCCGACTCGTGGAAGGCCGAGTTCCCGGTGACCGGCCCACGCTTCGTGCCCTTCTTCGGCTCGCGGGCGCGCACCGACCATCCGCTCGACCTGCACCTGCGCGAGGTGACCGTCGCCGGAGTGTCGCTCGCCATCGCGAGGACCAGGCCGGTGGTCGACGGGGAGCAGGTCCGCTACCTGCGGGGCGGATTCGAGGAGCGCTACGAACTCGATGTCCGCGGCCTCGAGCAGAGCTTCCGCTTCGAGCAACTGCCGGAGCGCGGGGAGCTGGTCGTCACGGTCGACTGCACGGGCGAGTACCGCGGCAAGCCGATCGACGGCGAGATCGAGTTCGACTGCGACGAGGGTGCCGTCCGCTACGGACGCGCCGTCGCGATCGATGCCGACGGCCGGCGCGAAGCGGTGACGACGCGGCTCGACGGCGACACCCTGCAGCTCGTGGTGCCCGCCGCTTTCGTCGCGAGCGCGCGCCTGCCGCTGATCGTCGATCCGATGATCTCGACGGTGAGCAGCAACGTCTCCTACCTGCAGGAGCTGCGCTCGCTCGACATCAGCTACTCGGGCTTCCTCTCCCGCTACGTCGTCTGCTACGAGCGCGTGTGGTCGCAGACCGACAGCGACGTCTTCGCCATGGTGCTCGACGGACTCATGCACGAGCCGCTCGCACCCTTCGTGATCGACATCTCGGCGACGTCGTGGCGCAACTGCGCGATCGCCGGGCTGCGCTACGTGTCGAAGTTCCTGACCGTGGCCGAGGTCAGCACCGCGAACGCCTCGCCCTTCTCGATCCGCGGGCGGATGCTCGATCTCTCGAGCGGGGTGTCCGTGTCACCGGCCTTCGAAATCGCGAGTCCGTCCATCGCGGGAATGGGCACGGGCGATCGCATCCATCCCGACGTCGGCGGCGATCCCTATCCGGGCCAGGTCTGGTTCACGGTGGTGTGGGAGCGCGTGTACTCGAGCACCGATCACGACATCCAGGTGATCCAGGTCGCTCCCGACAGCACCCTGCGCATGGGGACCTACGCCACCTTCGACACCAGCCTCGACCTCGACAACGCGCCTCACATCTCGAAGTCGGACGGCATGGGCGACCGCGCCACACAGGGATGGGCCGTGGTGTGGCGTCGCGACAACGGAGTCGGCAGCGGTCACTACCGCGCTGGAGTCGTGCACGACGACGGCACGCTTCGCACCTTCGGCTTCAACAACGCGAAGCACCTCGCGATCACCGCGACGAGCCCGACTTCGGACGCGACCTTCGACGTGTCGTCGCCGACCGAGCCCGATCTCGGACGCCGCTACCTGCTCCTCGAGCGTCGCCTCGGATCCAACGGCGCTCCCGATCAGGTCCTCGGCACCGTCTTCGACCGCGATCTCTTCAACATCGTGCCGAGCATGCCGCTGTTCTCGGGCTCCGCGAATCCCGGCGCCGGTGCGATCCGCTCGCTGTCCGTCGACTGCGAGGGCTGCCGCTTCTCCGCGGTGTCGACGCACGCCGTCTCCGCCACCGACGACGACGTGGAAGCGCGCACCTTCGCGATCCTCGGCAACACGCTCGTGCAGCACGACCTCGCGACGGTCGCCGCGACGCCTGACGTCGAGGGCTCGGCCTGCATCTTCGCGCTGTGGAGCGGCTTCGGCCCCACACTGAAGTACGCCATCGCCTGGGCGGAGCGCACCAGCCCGACCTCGGTCGGACTGCGCTACGGCAGCTACCACGGCATCGGACCCGGTACCCCCTGGGTCCTGCGCCAGACCGGCTGCGGCGGCCTGATCATCGGCACCGGCGGACTGCCTGCCCTGGGCACCAACTTCAGCGTCGGCGTGACGGGACCGGCGAGCTACACCACCAAAGGCATCCTGGTCGGCATCCCGACGCAACTGCCGATCCCCGGCTGCGGCACCTGCGTGCTCGGCGTCGACGGCTTCGCCGAGCTGACCGACACGCTCAACCTCGCCGTGCCGTGCAACGCCGCGCTGTTCGGCGGCGTGATCTCCTTCCAGGGCTTCGGCCTCGGCGGAGGGACTTGCTTCGGCACGCTCGGGTTGTCGAACACCTATGACGTGACCGTCCGCTGATGCCGCGGCACGCAGCGCGGCTCGGCATCGAAGGAAGCGTGGAGAGTGGCGACCTCAGACGCTCGCGGCCGCGGGCCGAGCGCATGTCGCGATGGTCGTCGCCATCGCCAAAGGTGTGCGCAGGTGCTGCTGCTCGCCCGCACGCCCACCCCGACGGTCGAGCTGACCGACAGTCCCAACCTCGGTCTCGGCTACCGATGCGGCCGCAATGCATCGTCCGGTTCAGCACCGACCATCGATCCGCGTCCTCGAGATCGACGCGGGATGCCAGGCTGACCCGAACGGCGTGCGGCGACCCCGCTCATGCTGTCCGCATCCGTCGCTCTGCTCGTGCTCTCGGCCGTGTTCGACCATGGCACGCAGGATCCAAGCGTCGCGGAGCTGACTCGCGCGCTGGCTGGTGACGTCGCATCGCGGACGGCCGCGGCCGAAGCGCTGGGCGCGTGTGGTGCCGCCGCGAGTCCGGCGGTTCCTGCACTGACCGTCGTTCTCGGCGATCCCGATCCGGCGATCCGCCGGCGCGCCGCATGGGCGCTGGGCCGGATCGGACCTCAGGCGAAGACTGCGGTCCAAGCACTTGGCGATGCGCTCACGGACGACGGCGCACAGCACTTCGCCGCGGCGGCGCTCGGACGAATCGGCCCCGATGCGAAGGCCACCGTGCCCGCGCTCGTCCAGGCACTCCGCGTGCGCAATCGTGGACTGCGCGACATCGTGGCACTCGCGCTCGGCAAGATCGGGCCCGAGGCAGCGACCATGGCGGTGCCCGCGATCCTGTGGGCGATGGGATCGCGCGACGATCTGTGCAACGTCAACGGCTGGGCACTCGACCATCCCTCGGACCCCAGCACCTTCGCCGCACTCGTCGAACTCCTGTTCCGGGATCCGGGGCCGTGCCTCGCGTGGCAGACCGACGACGATCACGGATCGTCCGAGTTCGCGCGGTTCCAGGACGGCCTGGAACAGATCGAGTGGATGCCGGTCTCGTCTCGAGCGCTCTGCGAACTCGGCCCGACGGCGATTCCACCGATCATCGAGTGCCTGGAGCGGCCGCTCCTTCTGGCCGTCGAGGTCGATTCCGATGCCGGGTTCCGATGCGAAGTGCAGACGATCTTCGCCATGCGAGCCCTCATCCCGTTCGGACCTCGCGCGAAGCCGGCGGTGCCGGCCCTGCTCGAACTCGTCAAGGACGACCGCTGCATCTGGGGCGACGACGTCGCGACGGTGCTCGTCGCGATCGGACCGGACGCGATCCCGGAGCCGGCGCACCTGGCGGAGCATGGATCCCGCGAACTCCGCGAGTGGTCGCGCGCGGTGCTCGGCGAACTGCGCGCGGCACTCGGCAGAGGCGACGTGCCGGCGCTCCGCGAGATCATCCGCCGGGGCGATGCCGATGCCCGCTCCTGGGCGCGGACGATGCTGAGCGACATCGAGAGCCGGCGTGGGCACTGACTGCAGGCGATGCCGAAGTTGCGACGCGAGCGCACGCCGTCTAGCGACTACGGCCCTTCCGCGACAGGATGGACGTGATGACCGCGGACCGCGAACGCGACATGGAGCTCCTTCGGATGACGGCCACCCAGTGGCGCAACCGCATCCGCGCGATCGATCCGGAGGATCTGCGGGATCTTCCGTCGATCTGCGAGCACAAGGTGATGGTCAAGGGGAACGAGGTGCGCCTTCGGATCGCACGCGAGATCGTCGCCGACGGCGGTGTGGCCGTCCTGGTCCGTGGCGAGAGAGCAGCGTTGGAATGGCAGGAGGCGTTCCAGGTGGATCGAACCGGTCGCTCGAACGATCGCCTTCGCGACGACGACCTCAGGAGCGCGATGCTCAGGACCTTGCGTGAATCCAACGCCGCAGCGCCTCTCCCCGCCTGGGTGCAGGAATACCGTTCGACCGGCACGTCCCCGTTGTGGCTCGCTTCCGGCTACTTCGTGGAACTCGTCGCCCACCCCGACGAGGACTTCCAGCACATCTTCTGCGGAACCAATGACACCGCGGGAGCCGAGTGTCCCAACTGCCGGCGACCGATGCTGCGGCAACTCCTTCTCGACGGGCGCGATCGACGCCTGCAGTTGGATCGAATCGGAGTCGAGCGACTCCCCCTGCTGTTCTGCTGGACCTGTCCCTTGTCGCTTGGCACCGCCTACCGCGTGGAGCCGGATGGAAGCGTGGAACTGCTTCGGTTCAGCCGGGGTGAGCCGGCGGCGGACTTCCCCTATTCCGAGTACCCCACCCAGTTCCCGAAGGCCTTCGCACGGCTGGACCCGGTGCCACACCAGATCGGGGAACGCGTCGCCGCGATGAACGCCGGCATCGAGTCGATTGATGATCCGGACGACTCCACGATGATCCCTCGCCACCAGTTGGGTGGAGAGCCGTACTTCGTGCAAGGTCGCCCGTTCGTCCGCTGCTCGGTCTGCAAGCGACCTGCAGCGATCCTCGCTTCGATCGGTGACATGACCGTCGACGGCCGGGGCTTCACCGGCAATGCCTTCGTGCAGACCTGGTTCGCGCTGTGCGGTCCGTGTCGCGTCGTGCGATCCGGGCAGATGTGTGATTGACAGTCAGGGTCCAGGCTCCAGGGTTCAGGCGACCAACGGCCATGCACACTACCAAGTGGCCCCATATGCTCGCCGTGCCGTGACGCAGCCCGATGGTTCTCTCGCGCGCCCCAGCTTCTGGAGACGTGCCTGGGTGCGGATGCGCGCGAACTGGCAAGGGGAGCCACTCGTCCGTTGCGCGATCCGCTTCGATGACGACGGGTTCTCCGTCGAGCAGTCGAGGGTCGGCGAGATGGAATCGCGGACCACGATCGCTCGCTGGGCCGACATCGAACGGGTGAAGGCGTTCAAGCGCGACCTCATCACGATCGACGACCTCTGCGTCGCGTTCACGCTCGCCGACGACACCTCGATCACACTGAGCGAATACGTGGCGGGATTCGCCGACCTCCTCGGCGTGCTGCCGCAACACTTGCCTGGTTGCCCGGCTCCCCAACTCTGGTGGGCGAAGGTCGCTCACCCCGCGTTCGCGACGAACCACATTGTGCTGTGGGATCGCATCAGTGGTCGCGAACCGCTCGAGCCGCGCCTCGGGTGAAAGGAGCCTCGGATGAGCTCATCGCTCACCCCGCTCATCACGGTCGCCGTGCGCGGTCTCGTCGTGAAGCACGGCAAGGCGACTCCGCCGCAAGCATGGGAGGATGTCGCACGCATCGACTTCTCGAGGTTCCCCGGTTGGTTCGTGATGCGCGACGCATCGGGGAACAGGGTGCGCATCCGAGGCCTGCTGTCGGGCGTCTCCGAGCTCGCCGAGATCCTGGAATGTCGGCACCGGGCAAGGGCGGCACCCGTGCTGCCGAGCGGTGGCGCACCAAGGTGAGGTCGTACGGAGTTCGCACACCGGAACCGTGACCTGAAGCCCCTGGTGGGAGTCGCTCCGGATCGGCACGATCCCCCGGTGACCTGCGAACCGGAGCCGGCCGCGATGCCGTCACCTGCACTGCGACGCGCCTGGAACTCGCTGACCCTGCTCGGTTGCGCAGTCTCCGCCTTCGCACTCGCGGTCGCGCTGACCCGGCCGTGGTCGATGATGTTCTGGCCGGCAGGCGCCTTCCCCGCACTGGTGGCCGCGTTGGTCGCGTCGCTGGCGCTGGGCCTGTCCTGCACGCGCGTGCGAACCATCGCACCGGCGACGCGCAGCGGCGGCCTGCGCTTCGCGGTCTGCATGCTGGTCCTGCTGGCGATCCCGTGGTTCGTCTTCATCCAGCCGTTCAAGGCACTGTGGCTGCTGATGTACGTCGGCGTCGCCTGCGGCGCGGTCGCAGCGCTGCGCCTCGCCTTGCCGCGGTTGCGACCCGCACTCCCGCCGCGTGTCGCCCGCGGCGCCGAGATCACGTTGTTCAACCTCTGCGCCCTGCTGCTGGGTGCCGAACTCGTGCTGCGCGTGATCGCCGCCGCGCATCCCTCGCCCCTGTTCGAGGTCGGTGCGACGACGAACGCGATCTTCGCGCGCTACCGCATGGCACCCGGCGCGGTGCACCTCGGCTTCCCCTGCGATCGGCGCGGCTTCAACGACACGCTGGTGCGTGCGCCGGACAGCACCCTGGTCGCCTGCATCGGCGACTCGTTCAGCTTCGGCCTGGTGCCCCATGCGCTCCACTACACGACGGTTGCGGAGCACGACCTGAAGGGAGTCGAGATCTACAACGCCGGAGTGATCGCGGCGGGACCGGCCGAGTACCTCCGCATCCTGCAGGACGACATCCTCCCGCTGCGACCGGACGCGATCGTCCTCGCGCTGTTCGTCGGCAACGACATCGAGGAGTCGTCGCGATTCGGTGCGCATTGGCCTCTGCTGGAATACGTCTTCGACCGTAGCCACCTGATGCTCGCGGAGATCCCGTCACGGCTGCTGACCATGCTCCGCGAGAGGAGCGCATCCGGCGGTCGCGCCGTGGGCACGATCCAGGGTGAAGACGATCCGCACGTCGACGTGACCGAGGACCTGAACACCCTTCGCGCGCGCATGCCCTGGCTCGACGATCCGTCGCGCGAGCAGCCGACCATGACGGAGGCCACCTTCCTCGAGGTGGAGCGCCGTCGTGCGGAGCTGGTGTGCTCGCCCGGCTCCGACCACGCCTATGCGCATTGCTACGCCGCACTCGACGCGATCCTCGCCGCGGCAGGCCCCACGCCCCTCGCCGTCGTCCTGATCCCCGACGAGTTCCAGGTCGAGGACTCGTTGTGGATCCGAGTGGCCGCACCGAAGCGGATCCGCGAGCGAGCGCAGATGCTGCTGCGCACCTGGCTCGCGGCGCGCGACGTTCCCGTGCTCGACCTGCTGCCCGCCATGCTCGCGTCGAAGCCGCTCCAGGACGGCGAGCGCCACCTCTATCACCGGCACGACACGCACTGGAACCGTCGCGGCAACGAGGTCGCGGGTCACGCCCTCGCCGGGCTCCTGCGCACGTGGCTGCGACGGTGAACACTCCGCCCCCCGGACGACGGCGGATCCCGATCCAGCGGTCGATTGCAGGATGACTCGGCGAAGTGGGCCCGATCGCAATTGGCGACCCGACCTCGGGGTTTCCTCGCCTTGCGATTCGCCCGCTGCATGGGTCCGTAGGCCGGAGGATCGTCGCGTGTCGCGACGATTCGCACGCCGAAGGGCCAGAGCAGACCAAGAGGCCTGGGCCTTCCCGGTCGTCGCGAAGCGGCGACGCAGCAACCCGGGAGGGTTGCAGCCCAGGCCGCGATGGGCGGTTCGCTGCGCCTGAGGTCAGCGACGTCCTGGGCCTCACGAGGCGCGTTCCAGGGACGTTGTCGGTGTTCAGGAGGAACGAAGATGTTCAGGCCATCATGCCTTCGGACCCTCGCGCATCGGAGCGCGAGCCCGATCATGCTCGCCGCGATCGCGATCGGTGGACTCGGCAGTGCCGCCCATGCACAGCTGACTTGGACCCAACGCGAAGTGATCTCGCCTGCAGCTCGCAGCGACACCGCGATGGCGTACGACGCGGTCCGGAACGAGGCCATCCTGTTCGGAGGGTTCGGCGGTACGGCCGGTCTCCCGGGAACATGGCGCTGGGACGGCCGACAGTGGACGCAGCTCGCGCCGTCCGCCTCACCCGCCACGCGCTGGCAGCACGCGATGGTCGCCATCGGCGGCGGACAACTGCTGATGTTCGGCGGGCAGGACGGGATGCAGCCGCTCGCCGACACCTGGCTCTGGAACGGGAGCAACTGGATCCAGCTCCAACCGGTGACCTCTCCCACACCACGCCGCGCGCACGCGATGGCGTACGACTCCTCGCGCAACCGCGTGGTGTTGTTCGGCGGAATCGGCCCGCTGGGCTACCTCGCCGACACTTGGGAATGGGATGGCGTCAACTGGTCGCAGCTCGCGGGCAGCGGACCGACCGCGCGCGCCTTCCACGGCATGGCCTTCGACGCCGCGACGGCAACCGGTCGTCTCGCCGTCGTCCTGTTCGGAGGTGAGGCACCCAACCTGACACCTCTGAACGAGACCTGGACCTGGAACGGCGTCGCATGGACACGTCGCACGCCCGGCACGTCGCCCGCAGCAAGGTCACGCGCGCCGCTGTGCTTCGACTCGGTGCGCGAACGTATCGTGATGTTCGGCAGCAAGACCGCCACCGCGGCGCTCAGCGAGACCTGGGAATGGAACGGCACCACCTGGGCCCGGCCTGCTCCCAATCCGGCTCCTGCAGCCGGCTTCGGTCACGGGTTGTGCTACGAGGTCGCGAACCAGCAGACCCTGCTGTTCGGGGGTGAGGCGACCCTCGGCTCACCCACCTCGACCGACACCTGGGAATGGAACGGCACCGCGTGGACCAAGTCGTCGACGCAACTGCCGAGTGCGCGACGCTGGCACGCGATGGCGTACGACGAACTGCGCGGTCGCACCGTCGTGTTCGGCGGCGAGGCAACGGCAATCCTGGGCGACACCTGGGAATGGGACGGCATCCGCTGGCGCCAGATGGCGACGACCGGACCGACCGCACGCAAGGCCTTCGCGATGGTCCGCGACCCGGCCCGCAACCGCACGGTCATCTTCGGCGGTGCGAACGCAGCCGGAACCACGCTCTACAACGACACCTGGGAATGGGATGGCGCCACGTGGCGGCGCATCACCACCGCGACATCGCCGACCGCGATGTGGCAGCACGCGATGGCCTACGACGCGGAGCGTCAGCTGACCGTCTTGTTCGGAGGCGTCAGCTCGAGCGCCTACCTCGACCGGACCTGGGAGTACAACGGCATCACCTGGATCGAGCGACTGCCTGCACACCGCCCGCCGGCGGCGGCCGGCTCGCCGATGTGCTACGACACGGTCCGCAAGCAGACCGTGCTCACCCATGTCGGCGCGACGTCGATCGTGGTGTGGGAATGGGATGGCCAGGACTGGACGCAGGCCACGCCGACGGCATCGCCACCCGCGTTGTCGCAACCGACGCTGGTCTACGACTCCACCCGCCAGCGCTCGGTGCTGGTGGGCTTCCACGACACCGGCATCGAGACATGGGAATGGGACGGCATCGACTGGCAGCGCAAGTCGACCGCGCAGGTGATGCCGGACCGCAACCTCGCCGCTGCGGCGTACGACATCGGCCGTCGGTGCGTCGTCGTCTTCGGCGGCGCGAACGGTGCCAACCTGCTCAACGACACCTGGGAGTACGCCAGCGGTTCGTTCGCGAGCTACAGCCGATTCGGTTCCGGCTGCCTCGGCAGCCGCGGCGTGCCCGAGCTCGCGGGTGTGCCCGGGAGCATGCCGTCGCTCGGCGACATGCTCCGCGTCGACGTCACCAACCTCCCGCTGGTCGGCACACCGTGCTTCATGTTCCTCGGCTTCTCGAGGACCAGCATCGGCGGCCTGCCGCTGCCCCTGGACCTGGGCTTCGTGAGCATGCCCGGCTGCTCGCTCTACCAGAGCAGCGACCTGTCGTTCGGTATCGCCAACCTCTACGGCACCGCCCGCTGGAGCATCGCCGTGCCGCAGAACGCGGCTCTGCTCGGCGCCAGCTTCTACAACCAGGCCTTCGTGCTCGATCGCAACGCCAACCCGCTCGGCTTCATCGTGTCGAACGCGGGTCAGGGCGTGATCGGCTCGTGAGGTGCATCCGGGTGTGACTCGGCGCGGCGGCCGCTACCGGTCGCTGCGCCCGATGCCCGCTCACGGCGCAGGAGGCGCGCGAGATTCGGTTCCGGATCAATCGATCGGAGCCCCGGGGCATCCGCACCTCCGACCCAATCCACTCGGGTGCCCCATCGACCGCATGGGGAGGTCCGGCCAGAATGCCCCGCCCATGGATCGCGCGCGCACCCACCACGAACTCGAGCAGGCCCTGCGCGGGCCGGCTGCGGATCTCGGGCGGCGGGCGGGGCGCGAGGCCTTCCGCTACGGGGTGCACGCCGGGGTCGGGTTGATGCCGGTGCTGTCCGGCGTGCTCACGATCGGGTTCTTCGGCGGCAGCTATGTGCTCGGGCGACCGCTGTTCCATCCGGCGGCGCTGCCGGTGCTGATGCTGCTGGTGCCGCTGGCGCGGGGCTTCGCGGCACAGGGTGCGGTGCGGCGCGAGCCGCCGGATGCCTACGACGCGGCGCTCCTGATCGACGCGAACAACGGCAATCACGATCGCGTGAGCGCGGCGCTCGAACTGAGTGGCGACGAGGCGATCGAGAGCGACACGCGCAGCGCGGCGTTGGCACGCGCTGCGGTGGAGGACGGCCGCACTTCGCTCACGCGCATCGACCTTGGCCGCGTCGAGTTCCCGAAGGAGAGCTTCCCGCTGCGCTACGGCACCCTCGCGCTGGCGATGCTGATCGCGCTGGTGCCGCTGGTGCTGTCCCTGTCGCCGAGCCCGGCGAGCAAGCCGATCGCGGCACCGACTCCGGGGCGCACCACGGTCGCCGCCGCCGACGAGTCGGCCGAGAACCGCAACACCACCACGCCGGCGAATCCGCGCGAGAACACGACACCGCGCCGCGATGCGGAACAGCCCGCGGCGACCACGCGCAGCGGAGCACCCACCGGGCGCACGCCGCCGTCGGTCGATCCGCGCGCGACCAACGCCGGCGCGGGCAGCGGAACGCAGCCGACGCCGTCGAACGACGCCGCACAGCAGAGCGAGTCGGCGGCGGCGAAGGCGGCGGCGAAGGGCGGCTCGTCGAGCAACGCCTCGGGCGCGTCCGGCAAGGGCGCGGCGGCGAGCGAGTCCAGCGAGAACCAGCAGCAAAAGGACGAGGCCAAGCGCAAGGCGACGACGCCCAAGGAGCAGAAGGGCGCACAGACCGAGCAGAAGGACAAGGATCCGAGTTCGGGCAGTCCGAGCGGCAGCTCGCGCGGCGGCGGCAAGCTCGCGGCGGTCGGCAACGAGCGCAGCGGTGTCGATCGCGGCGTCGAACGCGAGGACGAACTCGACAGCGAGGACGAGGACGTGCAGGACGAGAAGGAGGAGACCGAGCAGCGCGGCGGCGTGGTGCCGACCAAGCGCGATCGGCGCAGCGCGGCGACGCGCGAGCTCTCCATCTCCGGCAACGGTCCTCCCGGCGACGGTCGCGGCGGTCCCACGCCGCCGAAGAAGTCGCGCGGCACCGCGTCGCTGGTGCTCGGCATCCGTCTGCCCGACCAGGTGCGCGGTCGTCCCAATCCCGGCACCGCGAAGACCAGCATCGAACCGGTGCCGGCGACCGCGGCGAATGCCGAAGCGCGCGGTGCGACCGCGTCGCCGTCGGACGGCCCGAGCCCCCACGTGCAGTCGGTGCAGCCGACGCTGCCGACCGACACCGGCTTCCTGAGCCGTTACGCCGAACTCGTCCGCAAGCTCGCGGACCAAGAACGTCCCGCTCCGAGGAACGAATGAACGACGCCGAGGTCCGCGCGCAGGCCGGACGCTTCCGTGAACTCTTCGATGCGCTCCAACGCGAGGTGCATCAGCTCATCGTCGGACAGGACGACGTCGTCGAAGGCGTGCTCACCGCGTTGTTCGCGGGCGGTCACGTGCTGCTCGAAGGCGTGCCCGGCATCGGCAAGACGATGCTGGTCAAGACGCTCGGCGACGCGCTGCACCTCAGCAAGAACCGCATCCAGTTCACGCCCGACCTGATGCCGGCCGACGTGGTCGGCACCATGGTCCTGCACCAGAGCGACGACTCCGGCGGCGCGCGCGCGCTGAGCTTCCAGCCCGGCCCGATCCACGCGCACCTGGTGCTCGCCGACGAGATCAACCGCGCCACTCCGAAGACCCAGTCGGCGCTGCTCGAGGCGATGCAGGAGCGGCAGGTCACGGTCGGCGGCACCACGCGCGCGCTGCCCGACCCCTTCATCGTGCTGGCCACGCAGAACCCGGTGGAGCAGGAAGGCACCTACCCCCTGCCCGAGGCGCAGCTCGACCGTTTCCTGTTCAAGCTGATCGTCGGCTATCCGAAGGAGCAGGACTATGCGGCGATCCTCGCGCGCACGACCGGACGCGACCTGCCGCAGATCAAGGCGGTCACCAGCGGCGACGACGTGCTGAAGATGCGGCAACTGGTGCGCGAGGTGCCGGTGCCGGAGAACGCGCAGCGCACCGCGGTGCAACTGGTGATGGCCACGCAGCCGAAGAGCCCGTACTCGACCGAGCGCGTCGATCGCTTCGTGATGCTCGGCAGCTCGCCGCGTGGCGCACAGGCGCTGATCCTCGCCGGCAAGGTGCGCGCGCTGCGCGACGGCCGCTTCGCCGTCTCCGCCGACGACGTGCGCAATGCAGCGCTGCCCGCCCTGCGCCACCGCATGCTGCTCAACTTCGAGGGACTCGGCGAGGGGCTGCGCACCGACGACCTGATCGTCGAGATCCTCGAACGCACGCGCGTCTGAGCAGCGTTCCCATGCCGGTCGACACCCGCAAGCTCTTCGACGCGACCTTCCTGCGCAGCCTCGACGCGCTGCGCATGATCGCGCGCCGCGTTCCCGCCGGCGGACGTCTCGCCGAGCAGCCGAGCAAGGCGCGCGGTGCCGGTGTCGAGTTCACCGACGTGCGCGCCTACGTCGCCGGTGACGACATCCGCAAGATCGACTGGAACCTCTACCAGCGCTTCGACAAGGCCTTCCTGCGGCTGTTCCTGCACGAGGAAGACCTGCCCGTGCACGTGCTGGTCGACGAGAGCGCGAGCATGGCCCTGCCGCCGATCGGCCGGAGCGAGCCCGCCGACAAGATCACCGCGGCGCTGCGTGCGGTGGCCGCGCTGTCGTACGTCGCCGCCGAGCATCTCGACCGCGTCGATCTCACGCCCTTCGCGGAGTCGCCGCGGGCCGGCATCCGCGGCATCTCCGGCTCGGCGTCGCTGCACCGTCTGCTCGCCTGGCTCAATGCGCGCGCGGCCGCCGGTCGCACCGGTCTGGTGCAGGCACTGCGCGAGATCGGCCACCGTCGCCTGCGGCGCGGGTTGCTGATCGTGGTGTCCGACTTCCTCGATCCGCTCGGCCCCGATGCCGTGGTCACCGCGTTGCGGGCGCTGCCGCACACGCTCTGCCTCGTGCACGTCGCGCATCCGGGCGAAGAGCGTCCGCCGCTGAGCGGCGAACTCGAACTCGAGGACAGCGAGACCGGCGAACGCCTGCCGCTGTTCGTGGACCAGGCCGCACTCGACCGCTACCGCGAGGCCTACGACGGCCACCTCGCAGCGCTGCGCACGATCGCCTTGAAGCGCCGCGGTCACTTCCTCTCCCTGCGCACCGATCAACCGATCGTGCCGCAGGTCGCCAGCCTGTTCGAGCACGGGGTGCTCCGCGCATGAGCCTCACCGGACTGGGTGCGACCTCGTTCCTCGCCGGACTGGCATCGCTCATGCTCGGCCTCGGGCTGCTGCACCTGCTTCGCGTGCGCATGCGCCGTCAGGTCGTCGACAGCCTGCTGTTCTTCCGCAGCGCGGCGATGCGGGCGCGTCCGCGCGTGCTCGGTCGGCGGCTGACGCGACTGGGGTCTTTCCTGCTCTGCGCAGCATTGCTGTCTGCGGCGTGGACCGCCTTCGCCGAACCGCGGGGAAGCGATGCCGCACGCTCGCGCGTGGTGCTGGTCGATCGCACCGATGTCGCACGCGCGAGGACCGTCGACGGCGCGCCCGCTGCGGAGGCATTCGTCGCCGAGGCACATCGCATCGCGCGCTCCTCGGCGCTCGGTCCGCGCGGTTCGGTGATCGCCGTCGGCGAGGCCACGCGCTGCGCATTGCGCGCCGACGAGCCTGCGGCGCTGCTCGACGAGCGTCTCGGTTCCATGCCCGTCGGTGGTCCGCCGGCAGCGCTCCAGCAGGCGCTGGTCGATGTCGCGCGAAGCCTTCGCTCCGGAGACCAGATCGTGGTCGTCGGCGGCGACACGACTCCGCCGAGCGCGATCGACGGTGTCACGGTGGTGCGCGCCGCGATGCCCGCGCTGCAGGCGCAGGATGCGATGCCCGCCGATGCGAAGGAGCAGATGCCGTCGGTGTTCGTGCAGGACGGCATCCCGGCCGCGCTCGGCCTGGCCATCGATGCGCTCGGCCTGCCACGTGCGCCACTCGACCGCGCGACGCTCGCCGTGGTGCGCGCCGGGCAGACCCTCCCGGACAATACGGCAGCGATCGTCGTCGAGGACGGCCGCGAGACCGCGCACGGAGTGCGCGCCACCGCAGCCTGTCCCGCTGCGCTCTCGCTGCGCGATCGAGCCGGCACCGACGGCCCGGCATTCGCCCCGTCCGGCGACGAAGCCGTGTGGGTCGGCGATCAACACGATCGACTCGCCTTGGTGAGTGCCAGCGCGCACCGCGTGCGCGTGGTCGGCAACTGGTTCGACGACGTCTCGCATCGCGACGTCCCGCTCCTGGTCGATGCCGCGGTGAAGGCACTCACGCAGAGATCGCGCGGCCGGTCGGGCGCGGCGCTTCCCGCGCGCGACGCGGTGGCGTCTCCCGCGCTGGAGTCCCTCGGCGGCAGCGACGCTCTCGCGCCCTGGCTGCTCGCCTGCGCACTCCTCTTGCTGTGCGCCGACGCCTTCCTGCTCGGTCGCGGTCGCGTCGCCTGACGCTCACTTCACGACGGCGCGCAGCGACGCCTCGCGCTGCCACGGCAGTTCGTCCGGCCCGAGTCCGAAGCGCTCCGCGATCGCACGCAGGTGGTGATCGAGGCCGATCTCGCGCATCGGCACGAATCCGGGGATCGTCACCACGTGTGCGAGCACGCCACCCACGGCGCGGTGCATCGTGCCGCGCGGGATGAACACGACGTCGCCGGGTGCGATGGCGGCACTGCGGACCAGGGCGCGTGCACTCTGCGCATCGATCGCGTCGCGGGCCTCGATGCGCGCGACGTCGGGGCTCCACAACAAGCGACCACCGGGTCGCACGTCGTGCACCAGATAGATCTCCTCGAAGCCGCCGTCGCGCGGGTGGTAGTGCGAGAAGGAGTCCGTCATCCGCACGCGATGACAGTTCAGCGCGCGGCAGGTGTACGGCCCGTTGCTCGACAGCCAGGTGAGCATCACACGCCGGTAGGCATCGGATTCCGTCGCACAACCACCCGGCGTGTCGGTCAGCCGCGGATCGGCATCCGGCCGCAGGAACACCGGCGTCGCGACCTCGACCGGCTCCGGCAGAGCGAAGACGACGAACGACAACGGCCGATCGAGTACCAGCTCGGCTCCGGCCCGCAACACCACCGCATCGCCGAGCGCGATCTCCGCGCGCTCACCACCGACGGACGCCCCGGCACGCTCGCGTGTCCCGTGCACGAAGACGATGCGGTCGACGTCCGCCGCCTCGATGCCGCTTCGCTCGGACACGGACGCGAGGTCGTACCCCGCTGCCGCTTCGCGCAACGCGAGACGGACACGCGCGAGACCCTCGTCCTTCGGTCCGAACCGGGCGATCAACATTCGGCGGATGCTAGCATCGGGCCCCGGGGACGCACTCCGGCCCCACTCCCTGTGCTGCCAAGGGAGCACGCAGGAAAGACGAGCCCGACTCATTTCGCTCGGACTCACCGCACCGCAATTGCGCACCGTGGGCCCTCGATCACAGCTTGCGCCGGAGCCTGAAGTTGCCGGGCAGGCGAGCCCGGGATCTGATCTCCGTCTTCCAGGAAGGAGAGTCGGGTTCGTGTCACAGGATCTACCCCACGAGTTTGGCGGCGATTGGACGGAGACGAAGCTCAGCATCCTCGGCAGGTATCTCGCCCAATACACCAAGGTCTTGAAGGACAAGCCTTCGCGCCGGCGACCCTTCATCACGGGCTACATCGATGCGTTTGCGGGCACCGGGAGGCGATCGACACCACCCGCTGACCAACCTGCCGATCACGCGCCAGACCTCTTCACGGAGGATCTCATCGACGCGGAGATTCCGTCGCTACTCGATGGCTCGGCGAGGATCGCACTGAAGACGCAGCCGACGTTCGATCACTACATCTTCATCGAAAGGGACGCGGCGCGCTGCGGAGCTCTGGAGTCACTGCGTGGCGAGTTCCCGAAGCTCGCGGAGCGGATCCGGGTCCTCCAGGGAGACGCCAACACCCGAATCCAGGAACTGTGTGCGAAGAACTGGAAGTCGCATCGGGCAGTGCTGTTCCTCGATCCCTACGGCATGCAGGTCGACTGGGAGACCATCGAGGCCATCGCAAGTACTCACGCGATCGACACGTGGATCCTGTTTCCGCTGTGGGTGGCCGTGAATCGCATGATGCCGAAGTCCGGCGTCATCCCGGAGACCTGGCGCACCAAGCTGGACAGGTTCTTCGGCAGAAGCGATTGGCACGACCTCTTCTATCAACAGAGCGCAGAATCGAGGCTGTTCGCGGACGAAGACCCCGTGCAGAAGGTCGCAACCCCCGAGACGATCGCCCGCTACTATTCAAGTCGTCTCGCCAGCGTGTTCGCCGGCGTTTCGAAGGAACCGCGCGTGCTCTTCAACTCATCGAACCGCCCCTCTATCTCCTCTACTTCGCGGCGGGCAACGCCAAGGGCGCGAAGATCGCCATGCGCATCGCGGATCATCTGCTCCGTCCGGACCACGCCTGATGGCCCAGAACTCCGGCATCGAATGGACCGACGCGACCTGGAATCCCGTCACCGGTTGCAGCAAGGTCAGCCCTGGTTGCAAGCACTGCTACGCTGAGCGGATGGCGAAGCGCCTGCAGGCGATGGGGCAGGGCAACTACCGCAGTGGGTTCCGGTTGACGCTACAGCCCCAGATGCTGGAGATACCGCTGCACTGGAGGAAGCCACGGACGGTGTTCGTGAACTCGATGAGCGACTTGTTCCACGACGCCGTGCCCGAGCGCTACCTGGAGCGCGTCTTCGACGTAATGCGTCGCGCTTCATGGCACACCTTCCAGGTGCTCACCAAGCGCTCCTCGAGACTGGCCCGCGCGCCGCTTCGATCGACTGGCCTGGAAACGTGTGGATGGGTGTCAGCGTGGAGAACGAGGATTACCGGTTCCGGGTCGACGACCTTCGCTCGACATCCGCCGCCGTGAAGTTCCTCTCGCTCGAGCCGCTTCTCGGCCCGTTGCCGGACCTGGACCTGAGGAACATCGACTGGGTGATCGTCGGCGGCGAATCCGGACCCGGTGCTCGCCCGCTGTCGAGTGATTGGGTCGTCGATCTGCGCGACCAATGCCGCAGCGCACGAGTCCCCTTCTTCTTCAAGCAGTGGGGTGGCCCGATCAAGAAGCGGACGGGCCGCCTGCTCGAAGGACGCACCTGGGATCAGATGCCCGTCGCCGTCGGATGATCACTCTGCCGGACGCATGCGCGGCCACCAGCAAGCATCTGAGTGCCCGTATCATGGATCTCTTCGCGGGCTCACAGCGCGGCCTCCCGCCGCAACCGAAGGGGTGCGGCTCGCTTCGCTCACCGCACCCCGAGGCACTCGGCCGCGCTGTCGGTCCTGCTGGCATCGACTGCTCACGAGAATCCGCGCGTGCCGCGCGAATCCTCCGGAGTAGTAGATCAGTGATCGTGCCCGTGCGAGTGGACGTGCCCGTGCGTCCGCTCCTGCGCGGTCGCGTCGCGCACACCTTCGACGGTGATCGCGAAGTTCAGTCGCTCGCCCGCCAGCGGGTGGTTGAAGTCGACCGTGATCTCGTCGCCGACGATCGCCTTGATGGTGCCCATGATCGGGTTCTGTTGTTCGTCGCGGGCCTGGAAGCTCATGCCGACCACCAGCTTAGCCGTGGGCGGGAACACGTTGCGCGGCACCTTGTGGACGGCACCCGGATCGGGGATGCCGTAGCCGTCGGTGGCCTCGACCTTCACGGCGAAGGAATCGCCGACCTTGCGGCCGGTCAGCGCGCGCTCGAGGCCGGCGACGATGTTCTGGGCGCCGTGCAGATAGTCGAGCGGATCGCGGCCTTCGGAGGTGTCGACGACGCGGCCGTCGTCCAGGGTCAGCTTGTAGTGGATGGAGACGACCTTGCCGGCCGCCACCTGGTGGGATTCGGACATCCGCGCAAGCGTAGCGCCGTCGCGGACGCGGCACGATCATCCGCGCTCCGCCATGACCAAGCATCGAGCCGCCGCGATGGACTCCGCCACCTTCCGAGCCCTCGGGCACCGTTTCGTCGACTGGATCGCCGACTACCACGAGCGCGTCGCCGACCTGCCGGTGCTGTCGCGCAGTGCTCCTGGTGATCTGCTGCGCGCCCTGCCGTCGAGTGCTCCGGAGCAGGGACTCGGTGACGACTGGTCGGCCGTGTTCGCCGATCTCGAGGCGCTGGTGCTGCCCGGCATCACGCATTGGCAGTCGCCGAAGTTCTTCGCCTACTTCCCGTGCAGTGCGTCAGGACCGTCGATCCTCGGCGAACTGCTGTCCGCCGGGCTCGGCGTGCAGGGCATGCTCTGGGCGACGAGCCCCGCGGCGACCGAACTGGAAGAACGCGTCCTCGAGTGGCTCGGCGCAGCCATCGGACTCCCCCATTCGTTCCGCGGCCCGCACGGCGGCGGCTGCATCCAGGGCACCGCGAGCGAGGCCACGCTGGTCGCGTTGGTCGCGGCGCGGCATCGCGTGCTGGCACGCGGGGCAGCGCATCCCGATCGCCTCGTCGCCTACACATCGACGCAGGGTCACTCCTCCATCGTGAAGGCGGCGATGGTCGCGGGACTGTGCCGCGACGCGAGCGGCGGTGATCGCGTGCGCTTCGTGCCAGTCGACCGCGACCTCGCGATGGACCAGGAGGCCCTGCGCGAGCGGATCCGCGCCGACCGCGCCGCTGGTCTCGTGCCCTTCTTCGTGTGCGCCACGATCGGCACGACGTCGACCACCGCGGTCGATCCCGTGGCCGCGATCGCAGCGGTGCTCGCAGAAGAGGGTTTCACCCACAGCGGAGGTTGGCTGCACGTCGACGCCGCCTACGCCGGAACCGCGCTGCTGTGCGACGAACACCGCTGGATGGGCGCCGGCGTGGAGCACGTCGATTCCCTCTGCTTCAACCCGCACAAGTGGATGCTGACGAGCTTCGATTGCAGCGCCTTCTGGACCCGCGATCGCGCGACGCTGATCGAGAGCCTCAGCGTGACTCCGGAGTACCTGCGCAACCGCGCCACCGAGTCCGGCGGTGTGATCGACTACCGCGACTGGCAGATCCCCCTCGGGCGACGCTTCCGCGCCCTCAAGTTGTGGTTCGTGATGCGACACTTCGGACTCGAGGGGCTGCGCGCGCACGTGCGCGCGCACGTCGCCATGGCCCGCGACTTCGAGGCATGGGTGCGGGCCGATGCTCGCTTCGAGATCGCGGCGCCGCGCACGCTGGCGCTGGTCTGCTTCCGGCTCCGCGGGGTCGGCGACGGAGTCGAACGCCGCAACCGCGAACTCCTCGCACGCATCAACCAGGGCGGGGAGGCCTACCTCAGCCACACCGTGCTGCCCGATGCCGCCGGCACGCCGCGCTTCACCCTGCGGATGGCGATCGGCGCCACGGCGACACGGCACGAGCACGTGCAGGCGACCTGGGACCGCATCGTCCGCATCGCCGCGACGCTGCCCGAATAGCGGACTCAGCGATACGGCGGCTTCCCCGTCAACGTCACGTGCTCGGCGGAGGCGAAACGCCACACGCCGCTCTCGCTTCGGCGCACGCGCGCGTCGATCGAACACTCCCACTCCGGCGGACCGTCGACGACGCTCGCGCTCCCCGTCCTCAGTCGGAACAGCCGCGCGACGAAGCGCACACGCGCGATCCCGGCCGTGCGATCGAAGTCGATCACGTCGACGCTCTCCCGGTCGACGCGCGCGGCGAAACCCCGCTGGGAGCCGAGCATGCCGGCACGGATGGTGTCGCGATCGAGGCGACGCCCGCCGCTCTCGTCGACGAACAAGGGCTCGAAGAGATCGAGACAACCGAGCAGGTCACCTTCGGTGAAGGCGAGCGCCGCGGCGAGCGGCAGTCGACGCACCTGGCTCCGCTCGTCACCCGGCCACAGGCCGTAGACCAGGAGCGCGACGATCGCGACGGGAACCACGACGCGCAGCGCAGCTCTCTTCGACATCACGGCTCAGATCCAGGTCCGCACGAGTTCTTCCACACGACGCGCGGTGGCTGCGGCATCGCGAAACACGCCCGCTGCGGACGCGAGCTCCACGGTGCGCAGATGGTGGGCGAGATCACGGGCACGCTCGGCGTGGTTGGGCAGCAGGAAGCGGTCCTGCCAGCCGTCGAGCCACGCGATCAGCGCGAGCCCGGCCTTGTAGTGACGCGTCGGCTCCGCGAACACGTGGCGGCCGAGTTCCTCGCAGCGCGACAGGATGCGCGCCGCGCGGTCCGTCTCGCCCTGCGCGAGCAGTCGCAGGGCGAGACCGGCGGGGCGCGCACAGCCGTCGAGGATGCCGAGCAACGCGTGGCTGAAGTCACCGAGCGCGAGGCGCCGCCCCGCGAAGTCGCCGATGCGCTCGACGGCACCGCCGAGCATCAGCGAGCCGAAGTGGAAGTCGTCGCCTGTGAGCACGATCTGGCCGCGCGGCAGGATGCGGCGTCGGACGCGAAGTTCGAGAGCCTCGTCGAGCAGGGACAGCTTGCAGCCGACGATGCGATCCGGAGCGAGATCGAGCACGGCGTCGAAGGAGTCGTCGGGGAAATAGCCCTGCAGCGCGGGCAGGAACATCGGACCGAGCCAGTGCAGGACCAGCGGCCCGTCGGTCGCCGCGAGGATGCGACGGTGCACTTCGACGTAGTCCGGAGCCGAGGCTCGCCACGCACACAGCACCGGCATCGGCAGGATCACCGGCACCCCGCCGTGACCTGCGATGAACCGACACTGCTCGGCGACCGCGACAGCGAGTGTCGCGACGTCGACCGGCGCCGCCGCGTGGTCGCTGCTCGCACCGGCGACGAAGCCCTGCGGGAGCCGCAGACGACCGCATTCCTCGATCAGGCGGGATGCGAGCGGCCAGCCGATCTCGAATCGCTGCGCCGTGTCCATCGCCTCGGCGATGCCGAAGCCCTCGACGGCGAGGCGCTCGCGGATCGCGAGGGTGGCGTCGAGGTCGACGAAGGAAGCGAGCTCGTCGGGAGCCCCCGGACGATCGCTCGTGTGCCCCACCGCTGCGTATTCCGCACGCATCACCACGTGCGCCGCGGCGAAGGCGATCCGCACCGGCGCTGCGACCGGCAGGGCCGCGCTGCGAGCGAGATCGTCTGCCAGCACACCGTCGTCGACGAACAACGCTGCCTTGCCGGGGAACTCCAGTCGCACACGGGCCACCCGCGGATCCTAGCGTCCGACGGCACGCGCTTTCCCGCCGGCGGCGGAACCGTAACCTCCGTCTCCCATGGACCAGCCCGAGTCCCGCGCCGCGCACGACCTCGCCACGATCCGCGCCGCGCACGGACGCGGGATGGTCGCGACCCTGATCGCCTACGCGAAGCTCTCCGGTCCGGGCTGGCTGCAGAGCGCGATCACGCTGGGTGGCGGTTCGCTGGCCTCGAGCCTGTACCTCGGCGTGCTCGGCGGCACGACGCTGCTCTGGCTCCAGCCGCTCGCGATCATCTTCGGCGCGGTGATGCTCGCCGCGATCGCACAGGTCGCGCTGGTCACCCAGCGGCGCCCCTTCGAGCTCGTCACGCGGGAACTCAATCCGGTGCTCGGCTACGGCTGGGCGCTCGCCTCGCTGCTGGCCAGCATGGTGTGGGCGATGCCGCAGTTCGCGCTGGCGACCGGAGTGGTGCAGCAGAACCTGCTGCCCTCGGTGTTCGGCGGCGACGGTGTGCTCGGCGCAACATTCGGGCGCGTCGCGGTCGTCGCGATCCTCCTCCTGGTGACGATCTTCGTCACCTGGTCGTACGGGAAGGGCACCCGTGGCATCGCGGTGTACGAACGCACGCTGAAGCTGGTGGTCGCGGCGATCGTGATCTGCTTCGTCGGCGTGACCGTCCGCCTCGCGCTGACTCCCGACGGCCTCCATCTCGGCGCGCTGTTGCGCGGCTTCGTACCCGATCCCGCATCGCTCAGCAGACCCAGCCCCGAGATCGCAGCCCTGATGACGGGCATGGCCGAGGACGCCCGTCGCTACTGGACCGACCTGGTCGTCGGCATGCAGCGCGAGGTGGTGATCAGCGCCGCGGCCACGGCGGTCGGCATCAACATGACCTTCCTGATGCCGTGCACGCTGCTGCAGCGCGGCTGGACCCGCGAGTTCGCGGGACTGGCGCGCACCGATCTGGCGCTCGGCATGCTCGTGCCCTTCGTGCTCGCCACGAGCTGCATCGTGGTGGCGGCCGCGTCGCGCTTCCATGCCACGCCGGTGCCCGGTCTGGTGGCGACCTCGACCGCCGACACGACGCGGGCCGATGCGAAGGCGTTGGGCGAGTTCACGCGGCTGTGCGACGACCGCCTGCGCATCTCGCTCGGCGCCGCCACCTTCGACGCGCTGGGTGATGCCGAGCGTGCGGGTCGACGGGAGGCGTTGCCGGTGGAGGAGCGCATCGTCGCCGCGACACTCGTCAAGCGCGACGCCTTCGACCTCGCGAAGGCACTGCAGCCGCTGACCGGTGAGCTCTTCGCCGATCTCCTGTTCGGACTCGGTGTGCTCGGCATGGCGATGTCGACGGCCACCCTGCTGATGCTGATCTGCGGATTCGTGATCGCCGAGATGACCGGGCTTCCCGCCAACAGCCGCAAGGTCCGCCTCTGGTCGCTGCTCGGTGCAACCGGTGCGCTCGGTCCCTTCCTGTGGTCAGGTGCGAGCCCGTGGCTCGCGGTGCCGACGTCGATGTTCGGCATGACCCTGCTGCCGATCGCCTACTGGACCTTCCTCCTGCTGATGAACAACCGCCGCGTGCTGGGCGACGCGATGCCGCGTGGACGGGAGCGCATGGTGTGGAACCTGCTGATGCTCACCGCCACGCTCCTCGCCACCTTCGCGAGTGCGTGGAGCATCTGGACGCAGGGCGGCAAGGTCGCGACCGGCATCGCCGTGTGCTTCGTCGCGGCGGCGATCGCGACCGGCCGGGTGCGACGCCGCTGATCAGAGACCGAGCGACTCGAGCTGCTCGTCGTCGGGCAGCGAGCAGACGGCCACCGCGAAGCCGAGCACGGCCACCACGACTCCGGGCACCGGATCGTGGGTCAGGAACCACGCGAGCACGCCGAGCAGCATCACGCTCTCCAGCATTGCGAAGAACACAAGCGTTGCGACTCCATAGCGTCGCAGACGCTCATCACCCTCGGCTGCGCCGGTCCTGCGGAACAAGGCGGTCCGCACCGGAAAGGCCACGACCAGATTCACGACCGCGACGGCGGTCAGCGCGATTCCGATCATCGGCCCCACCCTCGCCACATCTCGCATCAACCCCTGGCTCAGCAACACGGCAGCCACCGCCGCGAACACCACCGGTCCCCCGATCAGCGCCAGAGCGATCACGCGCAATCGGGCGGGCGAGGTGACCTGCGGCGGCGACGGGTTCATGTGTGCTCCTTCTTGATGCGATCCAACACGCCGGCCTCCGCACTGCTCCTGTAGTACGGGTCGAGGGGGTAGCACCCGCTCACCAATCCGTTCCGCGGTGCCGTCGTGCAGTCGCTGAAGGTACGGCAGATGCGTCGGCGATCCAGGGTCTGCCTCGCGAGCACGTCGGCCGGGAGTTCAGGGTAGCTGAGCATCGACCGCCCCAGCCCCACGAAGTCCACGTGTCCCGCACCCACCTCGTGTTCGGCGACGTACGGCAACCACTCTTGCAGGTAGCTGTAGCCGGTGCCCACCATCGGCAACCCGGGCACCGCACGCTTGCACGCGCGCACGACCTGCAGATGGCGCGTGACCGAGAGCAGCGGGTCCTCCGGAGGCAGATAGCCGTCGCTCGGCGGATAGGTCGCGGGGCGCTGCAGGTGCGGACAGGTGTAGGGCGATCCGATGGTGAGGTTGACCATCGCCACGCCGAGCCGCTGGCACAGCCGCAGGAACTCGATCGGTTCGCCGAGATCCGGCGAGCCGTCGACGGCGACCCCGAAACCGTAGCGCGGCGCACGTGGATCGGCCGCGATCGCGCGGCCGATCCCGCTGTCCGGATCCTTGGTGTGGATCTGCGTGTCGGCGATCGACGCACGCACGCCGATGCGCAAGGCAGGGAGCTCGGCGCGGATCGCATTCACGATGGTGCGGAACAGGCGTGTGCGGCCGTCGAAGTCGCCGCCGAAGACACCGGGTCGCGTGTGTGCGCCGAGCAACTCGTGGAGCAGGTAGCCGTGGCAGCACTTCACGTCGACGAAGTGGAAGCCTGCGCGCTGCGCGAGCCGGGCCGCGGCGAGGTACTCGTCGACCAGGGACTCGAGCTCGGCGTCGGAGAACAACGCGGAGTCGTCGCGCACCTCGGCGCGTCGATCGAGTTCCGGATGTCGCACCGCGATGCGTGGAGCCTTCTTCCCCTGCGGCCGCGACCAGCGACCGGAGTGCGTGAGCTGGAGTCCGACGACGAGATCGCTCGTCTCCATTCCGGCCTGGACGTGCGCAGCGCGCAGCGCGTCGTGCAGGTCGAGCAGTCCGCGGAGCGAGCGTTCCTCGTCGGGCATCCTGCACAACTGGTTGGGATTCGCGCGACCGTCGGCGCGCACCGCGAAGGCCTCTCCGCCCCACACGAGCTTCGCACCGCTGCGGCCGAAGGCGCTCCAGCGTCGCAGCGTGCGTTCGGTCGGAAGACCGTCGGTGGTCGCGTCCCAGCCCTCCATCGGATGAACGCAGAAGCGGTTGCCGATGCGCAGGCCGTCGACGTCGAGCGGACGCCCGAGCGGCCCCTCGCTTCCACGCAACTCCTCGACGACGTCGCACGACGGATCCACACCGCGCAGATGCGCGCGGAAGTCGGCGAGGGTGCGATGACGTCCGACCGGCCGATAGCCCGACGGATTCACGCGACTCCCTCCACGAGCACGCGGCGCAACCACGCGCCGATGTCGGCGATCTCGACCGGATGCACCGAGTGCGGCATCGGATAGGTGTGGAACTCGACGGGGTAGCCGAGCGCGAGCAAGGCATCGCGCGCCGCCTCGCCGCGCGCGAGCTGGACCATCGGATCGTAGGTGCCGTGCCCCATGAAGATCGGCACGTCGCGGTTCGCATCGCTGCGCTCGTGCAGCAGTGAGTCCTCGCACACCAGATAGGTCGAGAGCGCGAGCACGCCGGCGAGCCGGTGGCGATGACGCAGCCCCTGGAACAGGGCGATCGCTCCACCCTGCGAGAAGCCGGCCAGCACGATGCGCGAAGCGGGGACTCCGCTGTCGACTTCACGGGCGATCAGGGCCTCCACCTGCGCCGCCGAACGCCGGATGCCGGCCTCGTCGTGACGCCGCCGCAGATCGACCTCCGCGATGTCGTACCACGCAGGCATCACGTAGCCGCCGTTCAACGTGACGGGGATCGCGGGCGCGTGCGGGAACACGAAGCGCACACCGGCCGCAGGCTCCAGCCCGAGTTCGGGGACGATCGGCTCGAAGTCGTGGCCGTCCGCACCCAGTCCGTGCAGCCAGATCACGCTGGCACGCACCGGACCGACGGGGTCGATCTCGACGCAGGGAAGGAGTCGGGTCATGGTCGTCACACGTCGCGTGCCGAGCGCAGCCGTTCCTCGTAGGCCGCGCAGACGCGCTTGATCACTTCGATGCGGGCGCGATTCTTGTCGTCGGCCGGCACCACGTGCCAGGGCGCGGCACCGGAGGTCGATTCGAACATCTCCACGGCTGCGGCCTCGTAGTCGAAGGCGCGTGCCCGATTGCGCCAGTCGTCGGGGCCGATCTTGTAGCGCTTGAAGGAGACCTGCGATCGCTCGTCGAAACGGCGCGCCTGCTCCTCTGGCGAGACATGCAGCCACACCTTCACGAGCACCGCGCCCTGAGCCGTGATCTGTTGCTCGAAGGCCTCGATCTCGCCGTAGGCGCGACGCCACTCTGCACGCTTCGCGAAGCCCTCGACGCGCTCGACGAGCACCCGCCCGTACCACGAGCGGTCGAACACCGACACGCGTCCCAAGCGTGGGAGACGGATCCAGAAGCGCCACAGCCAATGTCGTGAACGCTCGCGGTCGTCGGGTGCGGAGATCGGGAAGATGCGGTACTTGGGTGCGTCGAGCGCGCGCGTCATGCGCCGGATCGCGCCACCCTTGCCGGCCGCGTCCTGGCCCTCGAACACCAGCACCGCGGCGATGCCGCGCGCGAAGGCCTCGCGGTGCAGACGGCTCAACTTCGCCTGCCAGCGCAGGAGCACGCGTTCGTAGTCGCCGTCGTCCATCGGCTCGAGCTGCTCGACACGGTCGAGCATGGTGGTCGGACTCGCCGCGAGGCGATCGGGCGGCGGCTCCGCGGGCTCCTTTCGCTCCTCGTCGAGCCGGGCCCGCACCACCTCGGCGATGGTCCGGGCGATCGCCACCGACCGCGAACGGCCATGGCGACCGTCGACGACGATCCACGGCGCATGCGGTTGATCGGTCGCGTCGACGACGCGCTCGGCCACGTCCTGGAATTGCTTCCAGCTGTCGAGCGCGAGTTCGTCCTCGCACTGCACGCGCCACTCGTCGCCCTCGCGCGCCTGCTCCAGACGCCTGGCCAATGTCTTCTTCGGCACGCGCACCCACAGCTTGACGAACACCGCGCCGTCCGCCGCGAGCATCTGTTCGGTGGCGACGATGTCGCGGATGCGCGCGTCGAGCTGCGCGTCGTCGATGCGGTCGAGCACGCGCTGCGTGACCGTGCTCATCGACCATGAGCGCAGCCACAGCCCGATGGTGCCTCGCGGCGGAAGCAGGCTCCACCAGCGCTGCATCCAGACGGAATCGGTGGAAGCACCGTCGACCTGCTCGAAGGCCTCGGCTCGCAGATAGCGTGCATCGAACCAGGCGTGCAGCAGTTCGAAGGCGTGCTCGCAACCGGTGAAGTCGTCGCCGTCGAGCACCACGATCACGGGGAAGTCGCGTCCGGCGAGGTCGTCCTGCACGTGCAGCAACGCGTCGCGCAGCGCGGTCTCCCACTCCTCGAACTGCTCGCGCGTGACCTCGTCGAGTTCGCGCATGCGGGCGAAGGTCCGGCTCATGATGCGACTCCGAACAGGCCGCCGACGGCCGCGGTGGCGACCATCGCACAGGTTCCACCGATCAGCACCCTCAGCGTCGGACGCAGCAGCGGTGCGTCGCCGGCGATCGCACCGAGCGCTCCGAGCGCGGCGAGGAACAGCAGCGCGGCGCCGGCGACCCACCACGACGACACCGGGTCCCCGGCGAGCGCCGCAACCGCGAGCGGCAGGGCCGCGCCCGAGGCGAAGCTCGACGCCGACACCACCGCCGCCTGCATGGGCCTGGCGCGCAACTCCTCGGTGAGGCCGAGTTCGTCGCGCGCGTGCGCCCCGAGCGCGTCGAACGCCGTCATCTGCTCCGCGACGCGATGCGCGAGTTCCGGATCGAGACCACGCCCCTCGTAGATCTTGGCGAGCTCGCGCAGCTCGACCTCGGGCTGCTCCACCAGTTCGCGGCGCTCCTTGTCGAGATCGGCCTCCTCCGTGTCGCGCTGCGAGGAGACCGAGAGGTACTCGCCGACCGCCATCGACATCGCACCCGCCACCAGTCCCGAGGCACCGGCCAGGAGCACGCTCGAACGTGCGGCGTGCGAGGACGCGAATCCGACGATCAGGCTCGCTGTCGACACGATGCCGTCGTTGGCGCCGAGGACCGCGGCACGCAGCCAGCCGACGTGCGCGACCCGGTGCGTCTCGTGCTGAACGTGCAGAGCCATGGGGCGCGGCAACATAGCGTCCCGTCCCCGATCGACCTCGACCAAGTGCGCCCCGGATATCGGCTTCACCGCCGCGGTCGCCGTCGGCACACTGCGCGCATGGCATCGCACCGCATCGTCTGGGACGACGACTTCCGCGGCCGGCCGCCGCAACCGCGCCGGCCGGACCGCGCGCCGCCGCCGGGCGACGGCTTCGTGCGCATCCGCCGCGAGACCGGTGGGCGCGGCGGCAAGACCGTGACCACCATCCAGGGCCTGGCGATGGCGCCGGCACAGATGGAGGAACTCGCCCGCGAGCTGAAGAAGAAGCTCGGCGTCGGCGGTGCCGTCGACGGACTCATCGTGGTGATCCAGGGCGATCACCGCGACCGCATCGAGGCGTGGCTGGTCGAGAAGGGGATGAAGGTCAAGCGCGCGGGCGGTTGACCGCAACCACGCGACGCGCCCCGCGGCGCGTCGACGGCGCAGAGGCGGCGACCTCCGCCGCGGCGCGTTCCTGGACTCGACTGCACATCAGGTCGCAGAGGTCCAGGACGCGATCGTCCGCCAGCGCGTAGACCACGTTCAGCCCCTCCTTGCGTCGCGTCACCCATCCGGTCTGGTGCAGTTGGCCGAGATGCTTGCTGACGTTGGCGAGCGAGAGACCGGAGCGTTCGACCAATTCGCCGACGGTCGCCTCGCCCTCGAACAACAGGTTCATCAGCCGCAGACGCGACGGCTCGGCGAGCGCCTTGAACTGCTCCGCCACGCGCTCGAGGAGCGGTCCGGGCATCGGATCGTGCTTCCTCACCGCGCACCCGCCTTGCCGGTCTCCGCCGGAAGATCGGAACGCTCCGCCCACTCGGTCCACGAACCGTTGAACCAGCGGACGTCGCGACGACCGAGCAGATAGCGCAGCACGAAGAAGCTCTCGCTCGCGGTGTGACCCGTGCGGCAGCTCACCACCACCGGCTTGTCGTCGGAAAGCGCGAGCTTGCCGTATTCGGCGGCGAGATCGGCCTTCGGACGCCAGCGACGGCCATCGAGCAGATCGGCCTGATAGGGACGGTTCACCGCACCCGGGATGTGACCGGGACGCGCCTCGGTCGACTTCTCGCCGCGGAAGAACTCGGGCGGACGCACGTCGAGCACGCTCAGCTTGGAAGCCGCGACGCCGGCGGCGAGTTCGTCGATGCCGATCGCGAAGTCGTCGGCCGGGCGCGGCTCGTAGTGCGCCGGGGTCGGGTTCGCCGTCTCTTCGGTGAGGGCTCCGCCCGCGGCGGCCCATGCGGTGATTCCGCCTTCGAGGATCGCCACCGCACGATGACCGGTCGAGAGCAGGGCGAGCACGACCATCGTCGCGTCCTGGAGACGGTCGTCGCCGCACACCACCACCGGCGTGTCGACGGTGAGGCCGAACGCGCCGAAGCTCGCCGCGAGTTCTGCGGGCGGGCGCAGGAACAACTCGCGGTCACCACGCTTGACGCGCAGCGACTTCTCGATCACGTGCACGGCACCGGGCAGGTGCAGGGCGGCGAAGTCGGCATCGCTGGTGCGCACGTCCAGCACGGCGACCTTGCCGAGTCGTTCGCGCAGCCATGCCGGCGAGACCACGGTGGGCTCGAGCAACACCGCGGGATCCGTCGCGACGGAGGTCGTCTGCGGCACGCGCGTCACACCGAAGAAGGCGCGGCGCAATGCGAGCGCACCCGCTTCGGCAGCGCTCTGCTCCTTGGTCGTGAAGCCGCGCAGCGACGCGGGTGTGAGCACCTGCGTCTTGAACTCGTCGAGACCGCCGTCGAGGACGCGCACGTTGGTGATCCCCGCGCGTCGCAGTTCGACCCAGGCCTGACCGGGGTGGGTCGGACCGTTGCTGTAGAGGACGGCCAGCGGCGCGGAGGCGATCAGTGCACGTCCGCGTGCACCGATCACCTCGGGGACGCTCAGGTCGACGGCACCCGGCAGATGGAAGCGGGCGTATTCCTCTGCGGGACGGACGTCGATGGTCACGACCGATCCGGGAGCCCGCATCATCGCCGTCGCCAGCGCGACGGAATCGATGTGATCCGCACCGGTCTCGATGTCGGCGAGCCACGCCGGAGCGGTCTCACGTGGTGCCGCGTCGGCCCGACGGAGCCGGGAGTAGCCGAGCACGACCACGACGAGGATCGCCATGGCGGCGAGGGTGACGTACTGCGGACGACCATCGTCGACCGGACGCGTCTGCACTTGGTCGTTCATGCTGTCCTCCGCTGCATGCGCTTCTCGACCTGGGTGACCAACAGGAACGCGAGCAGCGCGATGCCGAGCAGGGCCGCCGCGCCGACGCCGTTGCTGATCCCGATCTGGCCCGGCAGAGCGCACACGCCACAGTCACCCGCGTGCAGGAACTGATCGAGACGATCCTGCTGTGTCGCGAACGCCAGGCTGCCGATGCCCGCACCCACCAGGAAGACCAGGGCATCGATGCGACCGCTGCCGAGTCCGACGGCCGCGGTGCCCGGGCACCAGCCACCGATGACGAAGCCCGCGCCGAAGATCAGACCGCCGACGAGCTGCGGCCAGATCACGGTGTCGGGGACGAACAGCGCGTCTAGCCGCACCATGCCGAGCGCCGCGAGTCCCTGCAGTCCGAGCGCCGCGACCACCATCGCGGTGAACATCACCTTCAGGACGGCGAAGTCGTACAGGTAGAAGATCGCGGTCAGCTTGCGACTGCTGCCGAAGCCGGAGCGCTCGAGCCAGAAGCCGAACAGCGCGCCGACCAGCAGCGATGCGAACAGTCCGATCGGTTGGTTGAGAAGCCCTTGTTCGTAGAGGTTCATCAGCGCCACTCCCTGCGCACGATGGGCGCGAGTGCGTAGCCGGCCGCGAAGGTGGCTCCGAGGAAGACGAAGCTGCCGGTCTGGAGCATCGCCCCGCCGCTCAGCGCCTGACCGGAGGTGCAACCCATCGCGAAACGCGAACCGAGCCCGACCAGTGCGCCGCCGAACAGAGCCAGCACCAGCCGCAGCCCCACGCCTGCGCGCGGTCCGCGCTCGACGTCGACCGCCACGCGCCTTGCAGAGACCGCCGACAGCAGGCCGCCGAGGAAGGCGCCACCGACCATGAACACGAGGTAGTAGCGCAGTGCGCTGCCGTCCTCGAACCAGCCGCCGAGATAGGCGTTGCCTTCCACGGCAGCCGGTACGGCGACGTGCGCCGCCTGTGCAGCCATGCGTGCGATGCCGCCCGAAGCACCGAGTCCGGTGCCGAGGACGACGTAGGAGAGCAGCAGGGTGAGACCGAGTCCCGCGCCCGCCACATAGGGATTCCAGTACGGTCTTGCTCCGTTCATCGTGTTCCTCCTCAGCAGCCGGCGTTGCGCTTCTTCTTGGGAGCTGCGGTTGGTGACGCAGCGGGGGTGGTCGACGCCTCCGCCGCGGACGGTGTGACGACACCGCCTCCGCCTGCCGTGCTCGGAGCGGCGCTGCCGAGTTCGATCTCCCGGTAGTAGCGCGCGACGCCACCGACCAGCACGCGCAGTTCGCGAGCGCCATCGCGAGCCATCAGCGCACCGGCCACGGCGAAGGCGGTGGTGCCGTCGCGATCGACGAGCACGATGCGGCGATCGGAGCCGACCGACGCGATGTGATCCGCGAGCGCGTCGATCTCGACGTTCACCGAGGCACCGACATGCCACTCGGCGAACTGCCACGCAGGCCGCAGATCGATCACCGCGTACGACGACGGCTGATCCATCAGCACCCGCGCGAGCAGTGCGGGATCGACCGGCTCGGGCAACGCGATGCGGGTCGCAGCGGGCATCGCCGCAGTGGTGGTCGCCATGCGTCCCTTCACCGGGAGACCGGCCTCGACCCAGGCGTCGATCCCGCCGTCGAGCGATGCGACATCGGTGAAGCCCGCACGCTCGGCGAGACCCACCGCCATGCTGCTGCGATAGGCGCTGTTGCACACCATCACCACCGGTTGTGTGCGATCGAGCGTCTTCGCGAAGCGCTCGCTCTCGGTCACGGGGATGTTGCCGACGTCGCCGAGGCGCAGGTCCTCGAATTCGTCGCGCGTGCGCACGTCGACGATCACCGGCTCTGCACCTTTCTCCATCGCGGCGAACAGCGCCTTCGGTTCGACCAGACGGCTCTGACGCACGGGTCGACCCGCGGCGCGCCACGCGTCGATTCCGCCGTCGAGACGTCCGGCGACGTGGTCGTAGCCGATGCGCCGCAGGCGGAACACGCCTTCGCGCACCGCATCGTCGTCACCCACCAGGACGAGCGGCGCGTCGAAGGGGACGACGATGCCGGTCCACGTGTCGAGCCGCCCGCGCAAGGCGACGTTGACGCTCCCCTCGACGTGTCCCCTCGCGTAGGTCACGGCATCGCGGAGGTCGACGACCCAGCCTCCG
Source organism: Planctomycetota bacterium (assembly GCA_046349595.1). GTDB lineage: Bacteria > Planctomycetota > UBA1135 > UBA1135 > UBA2386 > JACRLW01. The sequence continues at coordinate 1,865,721 of JAXMCA010000002.1, read as the reverse complement.
GCGTCGACGGCCCGCTGGACCGAAGCGGCATCGAGCGCCGCGGGCAGCCCGGTGTCGCGCTCGACCAACGGCGGACCCTTGCGATTCAGCTCGACGTTGAAGCGGAAGTACTGCGGCGCGATCGGCTGATGGCTGATCACATTGGCGACGAAGGTCGCGCGGCTGCGGATCTGCAGGTAGGGATTGGTCGCGCGCTCCTTGCCGATCGTCGACGTGGTGTCCGGACTCAGGTGTGCGCCGCACAGCGAACCGGCGCCGTGAGCGGGGAGCACCATGGTGTCCGCGGGCAGAGCGCTCAGCCGCGCGATCGAGTCGAAGGACTGCGAGGCGAGTTCGGCGGGCGGATCGTCGAGGAGATCGGGGCGGCCGATGCTGCCGATGAACAGCGTATCGCCGGTGAGCGCGTAGGCAGGGTCGACCTTCGCGCCCGGAACGTGCAGGAGGAAGGTCTGCGCATTGGGCGTGTGACCCGGCGTGTTCCAGCTCTCCAGCGTGACGGCACCGATCTCGATCTTGTCGCCGTCGTGCAGCTCGCGGTGCGGGAACTCTGCCCCCGCCCGATCACCGATCAGGATCTGCGCACCCACCGCACGCGCGAGCTCGGTGTGCCCGGCGACGAAGTCGGCATGAGGGTGCGTGAGGGCGACGAAGCCGATCTTCGCGCCGAGGGCCGCGGCGTCGGCGATGTAGTGCTCGACGTCCCGCTGCGGGTCCACGACCAGTGCGACCCCGCGCGAGACGACCAGATAGCTGAGATGCGAGAGGCAACCGAGCTGGTACTGCCGCAGCACGAAATCCTCACCCTTGGTCTCGAACGACACCTGGGGAGAGGAGGCCGAATCGGTGTGGGTCGCCCGTTCGGCATCCTGTGCGGCGAGCGAGACGGCGAGGCCTCCGGCCAGGAGCGCGATGCGGGCGGAGGGACGGACGGGACAGGATCTCATGGGGCGTTCTCCGGGGGAGTGCTGCGTTCTTCTGCTCAACCATATGGTTGAGCGGGTGATTTTCAAGGCGGGCGGAACGCGGACCTTCGGAGAGGGCTAGTCTGTGGACGTGCCGTCGGTGTCCGGAACCCTCCGCCTCACCTGTCTGTGGGCCGTCCTGATCGGTGCCGTCTGCTCCGCCCAGGTCGATCCCGCAGCCCTGCGTTCCGCCTTCGCACCCACCGACCGGCCGGGTGAGGCATTCGAGCGTCGCACCGTCGCGCTCGACGCGGTGAAGACCGTCGACGACGCCGAGGTGGCCCGCGAGCTGATCGCCGCATGGCAGCGCGTCGATGCGGAGCTGCGCGCCGTCGAACGCGAGCGTGGCCGTCCGGCGCGCAACCTCATGCCCTCGATCACCGAGATGGAGCAGCGCGGATCACTCGACGCCGGACTGAGGCTCACCGGTCGGATCGAGGACCTGCTCGCACACGCCGAGGGAGAAGCGTGTACAGCGGTGATCGACGCGCTCTTCGACACGCACCTTCCCACCGCGCTGCGCGCTGCGCTCGCCCCGTCCGCCTCCCGTCTCCACACGTCGCTTGCGCAGGTGACACGTGTTCTGGCCGCAGCCAAGAGGACCGACGATCTCTGGATCGCATTGCGCGCGCTCCGCGCGCTCGGTCGACGGACTCCGGACTGCCATGCCGACCTCGTTCGCGCCCTGAGCGATCCGGTGACCGTGGTGCGCGCCGAGGCGATGCACGCGATCGTGGCCGTCGAGGACCGTTCCGCGGTGCCACGGATGCTCGATCGGTTGAGCGTCGAGAAGGGCCGGACCCTCGATGCACTCGGAGCTGCGCTCGAGCTACTCACCGGAGAGAGACTCGGCACGGCTGAACCATCGTGGCGCGCATGGTGGTCCGCAGACGGCGAAGCCTTCCTCGCCGGCGCACCGCGCAAGGTCGCGCCACGTCGGACGACGGCACGTTCGGCCACGCAAGGCGGCTTCTTCGGCATCCCGCAGGACGGACGGTCGATCCTGTTCGTCGTCGACGCGTCCGATTCGATGGGCAACCGCATGGGTCGCAACGACGGTCGCACGCGTTGGGACGCCTGCGTCGCCGAACTCGACAAGGCGATCGAGGCACTGGGCGCCGACCGGAGTTTCTCGATCCTGGTGTTCGCGCAACGCGTGCGCATCTGGCGCAACAGGCCGGTGCGCGCCGACGCGGCGAACGTGGCCGCAGCCCGGAACTGGATCGCGGACCTCGACCTCGAGCTCGGCACGGCAACCTTCGAGGCCTTCGAGGTCGCCACCCAGGTCGCCGGCCCCTCGATCGAGGACCGCTACTTCGAGGCGGCGATCGACACCATCTGCTTCCTCAGCGACGGTCGCCCCACCGTCCGCCGCGCCGACCAACCGCGCTCGTTGGATCCCGACGACCCGCTCCTGACCCGTCGACTTGTGGCGCGCCGCGATCCGCTGGGTGCGATCCGCGTCGACACCGTCTCGCTCGGACGCAGCGGCGCGGCCTTCATGCGCAAACTCGCCGCCGAGCACGGCGGCAGGTGTGTCGTCCGATGAACGACGCCCGCGGATCCGCTCACTCGGAGAGCGAGCCGCGGCGCAGACGGTAGGCGCGCAGCTCGGACTGCAGCGCGGTCACGGTCGGTGGCGAGGAGTTGATCACCACGTCCGGCCCGCCCCCCGAGGTGCCGAGCGAGAGCGTGTGCTTCACGATCAACACGCCGTCGAGCGTGAAGTTGCCGAGGATCTTGGCGTCGCCCTCCACGTAGATCACGCCGCTGATCTTGGTGGGAGTCGGATTGATCGGCACCCCCAGGCTTCCGTAGACGACGATCGCGGTGCCGTCGAGATTCACGCCCTGGTCGATCTGCAGATCGCCGGCGATGAACACAACCTTGCCCGACACTTCCTTCAACCCACTCAGGCCCGAGCCGTCCGAGACGACGATGTCGGCGAAGGCACGCAGGTCCTCGGGTCGGGTACCGAAGATGCGTCCGAGATCGAGCGCGAGCGACGGCTGGCGCAGCATCGATGTGGTCCCCGTCAGGGTTGCGAGCACCGAGAACACCGGGTCCACGCTGATGCGGATCGGGCTGATCGGTGCGGGAGCGAGACCGTCGATCGAACTCGCGACCGGCGTGGTCACCGGATCGGTGTAGTCCTTCGCGTCGAGCGGCCCGTTGCCGTAGACCACGGCCGCACCGCTGCCGCCGTTGATCACGACGTTCTCGTAGACGAACAGCGCCTCGGGATCCTGGGCGATCACCGGAGCCGAGGCCGGGATGCTCATCCCGAACTTGCAGATCTCGGTCGCGACCGTGTCCATCGCCACGATGCGGTTGGGAGCCTGGTCGAAGGGCTTGCCGGGATCGACCACGCGGTAGACGTAGCTGCGCGCCTGCATCGCCCAGGCCTTTCCGGTGCCGGTCATCCCGCGCTGGCCGGTCACGTCCTGCATGTCCGTGCGCCGCAGCTCGTAGCGACCCCACAGGTTGCCGCGGATCTCGAAGTCGCGGACCAGGCCCATCGCCGCGTCGATCGTGTCCATGCGCGGCGGATCACCGTAGGGGTCACACAACGGCGCGAAGGAGCTCACGGGCTGCGTGGGCTGCGAGCGGAACCAGGACAGTGCGTCCACCACGCCGGACTTCGCGACGGTTCTCGCGAGCAGTCTGCGATCCAGCATCGTGTCGAGCTCGCGGCGGCTCGACGCCATCCGGATGGAGTGCGACACCACCATGCCGGAGGTGACGACCACGAAGATCAGTGCCCACACCAGCACCGAGCCCTCTTCCCGGGTCGCATTGGTCGATCGATTCGTCATGAGAGAACGGACCCCCGCCCTCTGTTCGACAATGCAACGCTGCGAAGCTCAGCACTGCCCTCGTCCGTCCCGATGCGGGACGGGCGAGGCGGCAAAGACGCGATGCGGCTGGATCCCGATCAGGATCACGCCAGCAACCGCCGAGGCGCTGTGGATCGACGGGTCCCCTCGTCGCCGTTCAACCGCGGCCGCGGAGCGGCCGTCGGTTGCAACCCGGGCGGGGCGAGCCCGCCCGATTCGGCAGTCGATCAGTAGGTGAACTCGGTCACCACGCCGTGGCCGATACCGCTGGTGTTGAAGTAGATGGCGTCGGTCGCGCTGGTGCCGCCGAAGTTGTTGAACAAGCGCGTGATCTGGCGGACCTTCGACGTGTTCGACGTCGGCACGAGCAGCGAGATGCCGTTGCTGTTCGCGACCGGCAATCCGGGTTGGCTGATGTCGAGCGAGTGAGCCTGGAAGTACAGCGTGGCTCCGCCCATCACGTTCGAGAAGGCGAAGGCGTTGGCTCCACCACCGATGCGGGTCGTGCCGGCCAGGTTGCTGTAGGTTCCGCTGTAGCCGATGCCGTCCGTCGTGGCCAAGGGCAACGAGAAGACGAGATCGGTGTAGATGTTGCTGCACAGCCCGGGGATGGGCAGATTCGGGTTGCTCAGGCCGAGGTAGAGGAAGGTCGGAGCATTCGCCGGCGCGTTCGCGACGTAACAGCCGAAGGACCAGACACCGGCGCTGTCGGCGTGGGTCATGCCGAGCGTCATCGCGCCCGCGGCGCCCGTCACCGTGCAGCCCGCGCCGGTGGTCACCGCCGCTGCGCCCGCGGTGATCGAGGCGGGATCGACGTCCATCGAGCCCGGGAACGGCGAGGTGATGGCGAGGCTGTACACCGCTGCTTCCCAAGCCAGCGAGTTCACACCGGTGTTCACGTAGGGCACGGACAACGGCACGTTGAACTCGAAGGGCGCCGGCGAGCCCGCGGTGAGCGGACCACCCCAGTTCACGACCTGCCGAGTCAGCACGTTCTGCGGAGTGCTGAGGTAGTTCTGGGCGAGCACTCAACTCGGGCGATCGAAGGGCCGCGAGTCACCCATGAACATCTCCATGTCACAGGCCGCGGTGCCGGCGTAGGTCGTGGTGGTGCCGTTCTGGCGGAACGACAGCTTCGTGATCAGCATGAAGCCGGGCAGATCGCTGTGGATCTGCATGTAGCGGCGCGTGGGGGCCGTGGTGGCATTGGTGAACGGGAAGGCATTGCTGCCGCTGCCCTCCACACCGGTTGCGCCGACTGGCGAAACCACGGTGGACTGAGCGGCGAGCGAAGCTGCGAGAAGGCTCGAGAAGAGAATCGAGAGCTTGTGCATGTGAGGATCCGAGAGAAACGGCGGGCGGTGAGTCGCGCGCCGTCGAGCGAGCGCGGGAACATATACACCGCCGCAACCTGCCAAGGCAGGAGACACAGGCGGCACAATCTGCGAATCCCGGCATGGGCCTTCGATGGGTCGTGGACGCATCGCCGGCCACCCATCGATGTGTTCGGCACGGCGTGCTCCGCGATGCGCCGAACCGCTTCTCGGCTCAGCGTTGCCAGAGCGGTTCGAACCAGGGTTCGAAGACCGCGCGGCTTCCGGCGGAGAAGGCGACGAAGCCCGGCAACCGCGGCTTCTCGCGGTTGAAGCGCGCCGGCGATCCATCGAGGTTGTAGACCATGCCGCCGGATGCGAGCACGAGCGCCGCTCCGCCGGCGACGTCCCATTCGTGCTTGGGAACGAGCGTCCAGGTGGCATCGGTGAGTCCCGCGGCGACGAGTCCCAACTTGTAGGCGACCGAGCCGACCGAGAGCACCTCGAAGGGCTCGTCCTTGAAGCGATCCCACTCGCCGCGAGCGACCTCGCTGTTGCTCGCCAGCACCTGCGCGCCGCGCAGCGACTTGCAGACGCGTGGGGAGACCGGCCGGTCGTTCAGTGTGACACCGTGGCCGACGGCACCGACCACGAGCTGCTTCGTCACCGGATTGTGGATGCCGCCGGCGACCGGAAGGCCGTCCTCCACGAGACCGATCGAAACGCACCACTCGGGGATCTTGTCGACGTACTCGCGCGTGCCGTCGAGCGGATCGACCACCCACACGCGCCGCTTGCCGAGCCGGGCGGACGGGTCGTCCGCCGTCTCCTCCGACAACCAGCCGTCGCCGTCCTGCGGCAGGATCTGCTTGAGCAGTGCATCCGCCGCGTGATCGGCCTCGGTGACCGGGTCGTCGCCCTTCTTGAACTGCACCTCGAGGTTGCGCTTCCAGAGGTCGTGGACGACGGCACCCGCCCGCATCAGGGCTTCACGGATGCGCGCGATGTCGCGGCTGCGGTCGGTGGGCATTCACGGGACCATATCGACCGCAGCTCGCGCGATCATTCGCCGAGGATCAGCGCGACCCGCGTCGAGAACACCAGGCCGAGCGGATTCGCGAGCGGATCGAGCACGGCCCACTGCGAGTCGAGGCGGATCCCGATCAACTCGCGGACCACGGGGACGATCACGCCCGGGACCGACGCACGTCCGCGACCATCGGTGACGGTCGCGACATAGGCCGCGCCCGGCACGACATAGGCGGTGCAGCCCGGCGCCCCGAACATGCCGAGCGGGATCCCGGTCGCGTCGCCGAGCAGCATCACCACTCCGGTGCCCGGCAGGGCCGCGCGCAGGTCGAGGTCGATCTGCGTTCCCAGGGCCGGTCGCCCGCCGACTTCGGCGTGCGGCAGCTTGCCGGCGCTGGTCGGACAGGCCCGACCACCGACGAGCGCCCGCGCCGGACGACCCGCACCACGCAGGTCGTAGATCACGCCGAGGCCCGCCTGCAGGTCGGGATACCAGCAGCCCACGGCGAGGTCGGCGTAGCCATCACCGTCGAAGTCGCCGCGCAGGTCGACGGTCGGGAAGTAGCCCACCGCCGGATAGGTGCGCAGCTCGCGGTGGTCGGACGAACCGGCGAACACCCGCATGTAGCCCAGGGCGTCGGAGGTGCCGACCACGTCCATGTGGCCGTCGCCGTCGACGTCGCCGCCGCCGCTGACCTGCAACCCGAAGGCGTCGCCTGGCGCACCGTCAAAACGGTGGATGACGTTGCCCCAGATGTTGAAGACGAACAGCGAACCGGCGTGATAGCCGGCACCGTCGTCGTTCTGCCACGAGCCCGCGATGTAGTCGTCGAGCCCGTCGCCGTCCCAGTCGTCGTCGAGCGTGCCGACCGAGAGACCGAGCTCCTCGAAGTCGGTGTTGCCGCTCTTCTCGGCGAGCCAGGCGAAGGTCGCGCCCGAGTAGACCTGCACGAGTCCGCCGTGATTGGCGCGCACGGAGGCGAAGGGTGCTCCGATCAGGATGTCGGGGATGCCGTCGCCGTCGATGTCACCGGCGCGCGCGATCGCACGGCCGAACGCGGTGTCCTGCGTACCGGTGAAGGTGTGCAGCAGATGACCATCGCGCCCCGACCACACCTTCGCGTGGTTGGTCGGATAGGGCTCGCCCGGATCCGGGTACTGCGGCGCGCCGGCAGCGAAGTCGTCGTAGCCGTCGTCGTCGACGTCGCCGACCCCGGCGACCGCGAAGCCGAGCCAGTCCCACGGGTTGCCGAAGGCCTGGCGCAGCAACGCGCCGTTGCTTCCGGAGAAGACACGCACCGCGCCGGCCTTCTGACCGGCCGTGCCGTCGTTCGGCGAACCGACGACGATGTCCGGCACGCCGTCCCCGTCGACATCGCCGGCAGCGGCGATCGATGGCGAACTCAGCGGACCTGCATCGACCGGCAGGCTGAGTCGCAGGGTGCCGTGGTGGTCGAAGACCCGCACGACGTGCAGTCCGGGCACCGCGAAGGCGACCTCCGAAGCGCCGTCGCCGTCGAGATCGCCGATGTAGGCGACCTGTCGCCCGAACTCCTGCCCGGCCACCGAGCCATGCGCGGTGAACAGCGTGGTCGGCACGCGCCAACCCATGTCGTAGACGTAGCCGCGACCCGCGTCGTCGATGCCCGTGCCCGGCGCGCCGACGGCGATGTCGTGGTAGCCGTCGAGGTTGACGTCGCCACGCATGTCGAGCGATGCGCCGAAGTGGTCGTCGAGTTGCGGCGCATCGAGCCGGTCGAGCACGGCATGCCCCGGCGCGCCGGAGCGCACCTGCAGATACTTCGAACGCGACGACGCGACCAGATCGCGACGCCCGTCGTGGTCGATGTCGCCGCCCGCGTTCACGGCGAATCCGAAGCGGTCGCCGGGTGCGCCGTCGAAGCGTGCGATCACTCCGCCGAGCAGGTCGAAGACGTAGACCGAACCGGCGTCGTACCCCGCACCGTCGTTGTTGCGCGGTGAGCTCGCCACGTAGTCGTCCTTGCCGTCGCCGCTCCAATCCGCATCGAGCGTCGCGAGCGCCCAGCCGAGATTGCCGAAGTCCGTCACGCCCGACTTGCTCGCGATCCGCAGGAAGGTGCTGCCGGAGTAGACGCTCACCATGCCGCCCTGGTAGGCGCGGCGTGAGGCGAAGGGTGCACCGACCAGGATGTCCTGCGTGCCGTCGCCGTCGATGTCACCGGCGCGCGCGATGGAGAATCCGAATCCCTCGGAGGCGAAGTCCCCGGGGATCCTCGTGATCAGCGCGCCGGTGCGTCCCGACCACACGGCGACGTAGCCGATGCCGCCCGGCGCGGCCTGCACCGCGCTCGCAGCGAAGTCGGGGCGTCCGTCGTGGTCGATGTCGCGAAGGCCGGCGACGCAGTAGCCGAGGCGGTCCTCGGTCGCATTGCCGCCGAGGTAGTAGAGCGTGTCGCCCGTCGCCCCGGACTTGACCCAGATCGTGCCGCCGCGGACGAAGCCGAAGGAACTGTCGAGCGGTGCGCCGATCGCGCAGTCGATCACACCATCACCGTCGACGTCGCCGATGTTGGCGATCGAGGTGCCGAACTGTGATCCGGGCACACCCACCCAGGTGCGCAGCAGACTGCCGTCGGCGCGCAGCACGTCGACCGCACAGGCATCGAAGGCGATGTTGTCGCCCGGATAGCCGAAGGCGACGTCGGTGCGGCCGTCGCCGTCGAGGTCGCCGAGGAACGCGACGGAGGCCGCGTATCCGGCATGGGGTGCAGGACCACCTTTCTGTATCACCACGCCGGGCGCCTGCGCACCGACTCCGGCGATCAGGAGGAGGGAACCCGCGAGAGCGGGGAGACGGCGCAGCATGGCAACCTCGTCGAGGAGCGGGCGCCACGCCTCCGCCTGCGTCGATCGCACAAGCGAGGGCGAGCGCGAGCAGCGAATCGTGAAGACCCGCGCGCCGCCGCGACGGATCGAACGGCGGGCGCGGTGGCTCCAGGGAGGAACCTCGTGCGGAAACGCCGGGGGTGCCTCACGACTTTCCGGCGGGAAGGTCCGAGCCCTCGCTCACCCCCTCACGACGGGTGCACCTCGACACCCGAACGGATCCGTTGTCTGCGGTTTCCTCCTGCTGCGCGAAGATGATCGGGCTCACCGACCCATGAAGTTCTTCGCAACGCTGCTCGCGCTCGCGCTCGTCGGGCGCACCCTCCTCGGCCAGGACTCCGGTCCACCCCCCGGCTTCCACGTCGACCAGGACACCGGCATCACGCTCCCCGACGGCTTCGACGCCGACCTCGTCCATTCGGTCCCCCCGCAGCAGGGTTCCTGGGTGGCGATGGCCTTCGACCCCAAGGGGCGACTGATCGTCTCCGACCAGGACGACAAGGGCTGCTTCCGCGTCACGCTCCCCGGTCCGGACGACAGGCAGGGCAAGGTCGTCGTCGAACCTCTCCCCGACTTCCCCTGGGTGCTCACCGAATGGGGCAGCCGCCGCGTCGGTGGCGCGCTCGGTTTCCTCTACGCGTTCGACAGCATCTACATGTCGTCGATGCACGGCTTCTACCGCATCCGCGACACCGACGGTGACGACCGCTACGACGAGTTCGTCAAGCTCGAGCAGCTCTACAACGGCTGGGAGCACTCGGCCCACTCGATCATCCCCACCGCGGACGGCACCGGTCTGTATCTGGTCTCGGGCAACCACTCGCGCGTGCCCGACGGTGTCAGCACCCTGCTCCCGCCGGTGTGGGCCGAGGACTCGTTGATCCCGTCGATGCCCGATCCGCAGGGTCATGCGCACGGCATCCGTCCACCCGGCGGCTGGATCTGCAGGATCACGCCGGACGGCAGCCAGTGGACGATGGTCGCATCGGGTCTGCGCAACTCCGTGGACATCGCCATCGACAAGGCCGGCGAGATGTTCACCTACGACTCGGACCTCGAGTTCGACATCGGTTGCCCGTGGTATCGCCCCACCCGCGTCAACCACGTCACCTCCGCCAGCGACTTCGGCTGGCGCACCGGCTCGGCCAAATGGCCGGACTACTTCGAGGACGGCAACGGCGCGGTGATCGACATCGGCCCCGGATCACCGACCGCGATCTCCTTCGGCTACGCCTCGCGGTTCCCGCGCGAGTACCGCGACAAGCTGTTCCTGTGCGATTGGACCTTCGGGACCATCTACACACTCGACCTGAAGGAGAGCGGCTCGAGTTACACCGCGGAGAAGCACGTCTTCCTCTACGGACAGCCGTTGAACATCGCGGCGATGCGCTTCGGCCCCGACGGCCACATGTACTTCGTGATCGGCGGCCGCAACTCCGACTCGAAGCTGTACCGGATCCGCTGGGCAGGGAGCCCGATCGACGAGACGCCCATCGAGGCCAAGGTCGCCAACCAGGGCCTCCGCGACCTGCGACACTCGCTGGAGGCATGGCACGGCAACCACGAGGGCGGCCAGAAGGCGATCGATGCTGCATGGCCGCACCTCGCGCACGACGACCGCGAGATCCGCTACGCGGCGAGGATCGCCATCGAGAACCAGGACCTCGCGCTGTGGCAGGAGCGCGCCCTCGCAGCCAAGGACCCGCGCACGGCGATCGAGGCGATGATCGCGTTGTGCAGGCACGCAGCGCCGGAACTGGCAGCGCGCGTGCATGCCGGTCTCGCCGCGGTTCCCTTCGCGAAGCTCGGCAAGACCGATCGACTCGCCCTGCTGCGTGCCTGGCAACTCCGCCTGATCCGTCTCGCGACACCGACTCCGACGGAACGCGAGGAGCTGATCGCGCTGCTCGATCCGCAGTACCCGGCCGGCGACACGCAGCTCGACACCGAGCTGTGTCGCCTGCTCGCCTTCCTCGACGCACCGTCTGTGGTCGCCAAGACCGTCGCGCTGATGAAGTCGACGAAGACCGCCGCACTCGCCTACGACTCCGCGATGCTGCAACGGCACGAGTACGGCAAGGCCATCCTCGCCGCGATGGCCAACACGCCGAACGTGCAGAACATCCACTACGCCTACTGCCTGCGCCGCGTGCAGAACGGCTGGACCCTCGACGACCGCAAGTTCTTCTTCGGCTGGCTGAACGAGACCCTCGAGAAGAACGGCGGCAAGAGCTTCGCGGGCTACATCCGTGCAATCCGCGAGGATGCGATCGAGCACCTGCCGGCCGACACCAAGGCGGCGGTCTCGTGGCTCCTCGGCGAAGTGGGCAAGGTGAATCTCGCCGACCTCCCCAATCCCGAGGGCCCGCCGGGAGGCTGGACGGTCGAAACCGCGATGCCCCTCTTCGAGCAACCGCTGCGCGGGCGGAACTTCGAACGCGGCAAGCGGATGTTCGCCGCGGGTCGCTGTGTGGTCTGCCACCGCTTCGATGGCGAGGGCGGCTACACCGGCCCCGACCTCGGCTCGGTCGGCAACCGCTATTCGATCCGCGACATCCTGACGTCGATCATCGACCCGAGCGCCACGATCTCGGATCAGTACGCGGCGAGCACCGTCACGCTGAAGGAAGGCAAGCAGCTCTGGGGCCGCGTGATCTACCGCAACGACGGTGAACTCGCCTTGGCGTCGAATCCCTTCGACCTCAGTGCGCTGAACAAGATCCCCGCCGAGCAGGTGAAGAGCGTCGAGCCGTCCGCAGCCTCGCTGATGCCGCCGGCGATGGTCGCGGCGATGAGTGCAGACGAGCTGAAGGACCTGATCGCTTACCTCGTGTCGGGGGGCAACGAGCGGGACAAGGTGTTCCGCACCAAGTGATGACCCGCGCTTGCGGGCACCCGCATCCGGACTTGGGCCCGGGTGCCGACTCCGAGTTCCTTGTATCCCTCGCTATCTTCCGCGCCGTGCTGCGCTCCTCGCTCCTCGCCCTCGTCGCGTTGCCCTGGGCCCTGCCCGCCCAACAGTCCGAGATCCGCGGCGTGTGGATCGCGCGCGACGGTCTGACCTCGCACCAGAAGATCGTCTCCACGCTCGATCAGCTGCAGGCGGCGCACATCAACTGCGTGTTCGTCGACGTGTGGACGCGCGGCTACACCGTCCACCCGAGTGCTCTGCTCCAGCGCACCTGCGGCGTGCGGCAGGACCCCGCGTACGTCGGCCGCGATCCCCTGCGCGAGGTGCTGGTCGAAGCGCACCGCCGCGGCATCGAGGTCGAGGCCTGGTTCGAGTACGGCTTCATGTTCGGTTGGAGCGGCTGGTTCGCCGGGCCCAACGGCGTCGGCCCCGTGCTCGATGCCCATCCGACCTGGATCGCCCTCGACAACCTCGGCAGCAGCCAGGTCGACGACGGTGCCGGAGGCTTCTTCACCTGGGCGAGCCACGAGCATCCAGAGGTGCGCCGCTTCCTCCTCGACCTCGCCCTCGAGATCGTCGACGCCTACGACGTCGACGGCATCCAGTTCGATCGCGTGCGCTACCCGTCGACCGCTTTCGGCTACGACGCGACGACGGTCGCGGCCTATCGCGCCGCGACCGGACAGTCGCCGCCGAGCAACGTCAATCAGTCCTCGTGGAAGCGCTGGCGCGCCGATCGCCTGAACGCCTTCCATCTGCAGCTCCATCAGGAGATCAAGTCGCGACGCGGCACGGTGCGTGTCACCGACGCACCGACCGTGATGCCGGGCGCGTACGACACCTACCTCCAGGACTGGCCGGCATGGGTGAGCGGCGGAGCCATCGATCTGATCTACCCGCAGGTCTACCGCACCTCGATCGGCACCTACGTCACCACGCTGGATCAGCAGCTCGGCTACGTCAGCACGGCGCTGCGCAGCAAGATCGCACCGGGCATCCGCGCGATCAGCGGCACGCCGACGGCCGACGTGGTGCAGATGGTGCAGGCGGACAACGCGCGCAACCTGCCCGGTCACGCGCTGTGGTACGCCGAGGGGCTGTACGACGATCTCCCGGCACTTCTTGCCGGCCCCTTCGCGAATCCGGCGTCGATCCCGGCGAGACCGATCGACTGGCGCGCGCCGCCCATCGACGTGGACGACGGCGACCCGAGCGTCGGCTTCGTCGGCGTCTGGAACGCGGCGAGCAACGCACTGGCGCAGGGCGGGGGATACCGCGTCGCACCACCTTCCTCGGATCGGAGCGTGACCTTCACGGTGACGCCGCCGAGCCCCGGCCTCTGGCGTGTGCTCGCGCACGAGGTCACGTCCTCGTTGCGCAGCTCCTCGGTGCGTCACGATCTCGCCCACTCCGCGGGTTCGAATCTCGTGCATCTCGCGCAGTCGGACGTCTCGAATCTCGGCTGGAACGAACTAGCGAGCGTCTGGCTCGATCCGGCGCAGGGTCCTTGCACGATCACCTTGCACAGCGCACCCGACGGTGAGGTCGCCGCCGATGCCGTCGCCCTCCTGCGCTCCCGGATGACCAGTGGTGCGATGACCACGTCCGGCGGCGGAACTCTGGGCAGTGCCGGAATCCCGCAGATCGGTTGCTCTGGTCGCGCTGCACTCGGCGGAGTGCTCACGCTGCAGTTGCACGGACTGCCCGCGGCGACCACGGCCCTGTTCGCGGTCGGCTTCGTTCCGGCCTCGATCCCGCTGTTCGGTGGTCAGCTCCTCGTCACGCCTGCCGTGGTCTTCGCCGGAAGTTCGGACGGCCGAGGCATCGCGAACTTCGCGCTGGCCGTCCCGGTCGATCCGGGCCTGCACGCGCTGCCGATCCACGCGCAGGGCCTCGTCCTCGACGCGACGGCGAACTCGGGCGTGAGCATGACTGCGGCGACCGTCGCCGTCGTCTATTAGGGACCGCTGCGCACTAGCGGCAGAGTTCGACGTCCAATCCCGGACTCATCGCGACACCCTGCGGAGCGCCCGGATCGAGCACGAGCGCCTGTCCCACCAGATGCACGCCGGCGAGAAGCGCACCTTCTGGGATCGCGAGGGGCAGCCCGGCGGCGCCGGCCCCCGCCCACCCGGACGGTCCGGAGAGTTGCAGTGGCACCGACACGAGGAGCGTGGCCGGATCCACCCAGAGCGTCCCACCGAGGAGCGGCACGCCGGGCGATGCCGCCGTGGCGATCAGGAGCGCCGCGGCCGCTCCACCACGGCCGTTCGCGACGACCAGCCCGAACCGGTCGTTGCCCATGCGCGGGAAACCGCCGACCGGCAGCAAGCGCGGCGCGAAGCCGCCGGAACCGGCCGTGGCGTCACCGATCGGAACCGGCCAACGGCCTGCCGACAAGGCGAACGCCAGACCGAGGCCGTCACCCGGATCGACCACACCGGCGAAGACGTTGCACTGCCGATTGACGGCACCGTCGATCACGGTCTGGCCGCCGGAGGTGAGGTCCAGATCACCCTCGGAGGTGAAGGTGAAGGTGTCCGTCCCACTCGTCAGCGCCGAGGTCGTCCCCGACGGCGTCGTCTCGACGTGCAGCAGGTCCATGCCGAAGGTTCCGCCGACTCCATTCGCCGGCTGGAACGCGAGTGTCCCGAGGTCCGTCCGGAGGCTCGCCGGCGATGCCGTCCCCTGGATCCCGTGGATCATCAGGGCCAGCCACCAGTCTCCGGCCGCCATCGGCGCTGACATCGCGCTTCCCTTCCGCAACCCCACGGTCATCGATGTCTCGGTGCCGCTGCGCAGGAGCCAGAAGAACACGTCGCCGCTCGGAGAGACGGCGCCGGTCGCGCCGATTCCCGTCGTCACCGTGCCGTCCGGCGCAACGGAGTAGGTCCCGGCGATCGGCCCGTAGCTCGCCGTGGTCACGGTTCCACCCAAGGGCAGTGACCTGCGCGTCCCCTGGTGCACGAAGGCTCCCTGGCCGTCGAAATCGATCGTCCCTGCATCGGCGATGACCATCATGCCGGACGCCGGATTGCGTTGGCTGAACCGCACGAGATGCCAGCTCCCGGCCAACGACATCGCGGTCTTGCCGCTCGAGAGCGCAACACCGATCAGCGCGACCGACTCGTCGGTGTGTTCGCTGTTGCGCGTGCGGATCAGGACGGCGCCATCCGTCCGCAGGAACACCCAATCCGGGTCGGCACCCGGAATCACCGGGTTCCACTCGACGACGACGGAGCCGTCGTTGCGCACGTCGTAGCTCGCGCTTCCGGTCTGGATCGGTGTCGTCGAAGTCTGTCCGCCGGGACAGACCTCGTATCTCGTGACCGACAACGCGAAGCGACCGTTCGCCCCGAAGGTGAGCGATCCTTCGTCGGAATAGACCGTGGGCGTCGGGTTCGGTCCGCAGGATCCGCCGAACGTGGCGCCGAGAGATCCGAAGCGGAACGTGTTGGACAGCGGCAGGACCCCTTGGGCGGCAGCCGCGGCCGAGAGCACCAGTGCCACGAGCATGCGGTGCATCGATTCGACCTCCGTTGCGAGTGGAATTGCGGCGCGGGGAACCCCCTGCACGTCGGGTGAATTCCGCGAGCTGCGATCCGCGCAGGAGAGTCCCTCTCCCTGGGCCCACTGGCCGGAGGTTCCTCACATCACACGACGACCCGTGAAGCTGGCCCCGGCATGTCAGACGCCCTGCCCGCGACAACCGACGCTCGGACGCAAAGGGAGGCAGTTTGCGACAGGACGCGGCCCGAGCGGATTCCGCGGCTCACCCCCGCGGCCCGAGCATGTGCCCGAGCTTGTCGCGCTTGGTGTCGAGGTAGCGCTGGTTGTCGGGGTTCGGGTCCACGACCAGCGGCACCTGCTCGACGATCTCGAGGTTGTAGCCCTGCAGGGCGCCGAGCTTCTTCGGGTTGTTGGTGAGCAGCCTCAGCTTGCGGGCCCCGAGGTCGTGCAGGATCTGGGCGCCGGTCCCGAACTCGCGTTGGTCGACCTTGAAGCCCAGGTGGACGTTGGCCTCGACCGTGTCCATGCCCTGGTCCTGCAGCGCGTAGGCGCGCATCTTCGCGCCGAGTCCGATGCCGCGACCCTCCTGGCTGATGTAGAGCACGATGCCGCGCCCCTCGGCCTGCACCGCCTTCATCGCGCGTTCGAGCTGTTCGCCGCAGTCGCAGCGCAGCGAGCCGAACACGTCGCCGGTCAGGCACTGCGAGTGCACGCGCACCAGGATCGGCTCCTCGATCGGCGGGAATCGTCCGCCGATCTCCTTGGGACGGTCGATGCCGACGGTCAGCGCGACGTGCGTGCGGCCGTCGACGACTCCGGCGTAGGTGAAGCTGTCGAAGTAGCCGAACTTGGTCGGCATGCGCGCGTGCGCGACACGCTCGATGATGCGCTCGCGACGGCGGCGGTACTCGACGAGGTCGGCGATCGAGCACATCAGGATGCCGTGACGCGCCACGAACTCCTCGAGCTGCGGCACGCGGGCCATCGTTCCGTCGTCGTTCATGATCTCGCAGATCACGCCGGCCGGACGGAGACCGGCGAGACGACACAGATCGACGATGCCCTCGGTCTGCCCGGTGCGAACCAGCACGCCGCCGTCGCGCGCGCGCAGCGGGAAGATGTGACCGGGGCGGACGACGTCGCTCGCCTTCGCATCGGGATGCACCGCGGTGAGGATCGTCTTCGCGCGGTCGGCTGCGGAGATGCCCGTGGTCACGCCCTCGCGTGCCTCGATGCTCACCGTGAATGCCGTGCCGTAGCGCGAGCCGTTGTCGGGCGCCTGCGGTCCGAGGTTGAGCTGGTCGCAGATCGCGCCTTCGAGCGCGAGGCACACCAGGCCGCGCGCCTCCTTGGCCATCAGGTTGACGAGGGCCGGCGTGGCGAACTCGGCGGCGAAGCACAGATCGCCCTCGTTCTCGCGGTCGGGATCGTCTACCAGCACGATCGGGCGACCCTTCTGGAGTTCGGTCAGGACTTCGGGGATGGACGCGAAGGACATGGATCGGGGTGCGCGGCCGGTGGCAGCGCGCGGGGATCATAGGCCGCGACGCACTGCATCCGAACTGTCGCGCACGGCGGCGACTTCACGGCCGCACCATCGGCACTCCGCCTCGACACGACCCGGACCGACGGCGGCCGCGGCCATGGCCGGGCTATCCTGCCGCCAACTCCAACAGCACCCATGCGATCCCACCTTTCCCGCACGAAGTTCCTGTTCGCCACAGCGCTCGCCGCATGCACCGTCGGAGCGAAGGCCCAGGACCACACACCGCCGGTGCAGGTCTTCATCCTGATGGGGCAGTCCAACATGGTCGGCTTCGGCCGCGTCGCGGACGCCGGCAAGAAGGGAACCCTCGAAGAGATCTGCGAGGAGGAGGGCAAGTACCA
Source organism: Planctomycetota bacterium (assembly GCA_046349595.1). Taxonomy (GTDB): domain Bacteria; phylum Planctomycetota; class UBA1135; order UBA1135; family UBA2386; genus JACRLW01. The sequence goes on along the minus strand of JAXMCA010000002.1, from coordinate 1,848,404 downwards.
CCACCTGCGCGACGACAAGGGCACCTGGCTGGTCCGCGACGACGTCTGGTGCGTCAAGACCACCGTCGGCCAGAAGCAGGGTTGGCTGCAGCCCGGGTTCGGAGCGAGCAAGGACTTCATCGGTCCCGAGTTCCAGTTCGGACAGGTGGTGGGCGATGCGATCGACGCGCCGGTGCTGATCATCAAGGCCTCGCAGGGCAACCGCAGTCTCGGCTGGGACATCCTGCCGCCCGGTTCCGAGCGCTTCGAGTTCAAAGGCCGCACCTATGCGGGCTACCGCGACACACCCGATTCCTGGGTCGAGGGCGAGCCGAAGAAGGAGGTCAATTGGTATGCCGGCAAGCAATACGACGACTTCGTGCACGACATCCACGAGGTGCTCGACGACCTGCCGAAGTTCTTCCCGGACTACCACGGACAGGGCTGCGAGATCCGCGGCTTCGTCTGGTGGCAGGGTCACAAGGACCAGAACGACGCGCACGCGAGCCGCTACGAGCAGAACCTCGTCCGCTTGATCGAGTGCCTGCGCAAGGAGTTCGAGGCACCCAAGGCGCCCTTCGTCCTCGCGACGATCGGTTTCGGAGGCATGAACCTGAAGGGACCGGGCCTGAAGGTCCTCGAGGCGCAGCTCGCCGTCAGCGGCGAGACCGGCAAGTACCCGCAGTTCGCCGGCAACGTGAAGTCCATCGACGCGCGGCCCTTCTGGCGCGAGAAGGACGTCTCGCCGAACCAACGCCAGGACTACCACTACTGGCACAACGCGGCGACCTACCTCGACGTCGGCGATGCGCTCGGCAGAGCCATGGTCGAGCTCCTGCAGCCGCGTGAGAGTCGGGGTGCCCAACCGCGGAAAGAAGAGTCGCCCTGATCCGCTCGGGAGCGAGGTCCCTCCGCGGATTCCGATCCCGATCTGTCCGGTGCAGGGGTCTCGCGGTCATCCAGAGAGAGCCCTTCCCGCCGTCCGGACCACCATGACTCCCGATCGCTCGCTCCGACTCGCCGCTCTCTGCTTCGCCAGCGCACTCACCGCCACGGTGTCCGCGCAGACCTATCTGCTCTACGGCAGCGGTTGCCCGAGCAGCGCGGGCACCCCGGCGCTCCATGCGCACGGCCTCCCCGCGCTCGGCCAGACCTTCCAGGTCGACCTGACCCAGGTCCCCGTCGGGAGCGTCGGCGTGCTCCTGTTCGGCGCGCAGCAATTGGCGAATCCGATCGACCTCGGCTTCATCGGTTCGCCGGGATGCCTGGTGCGCACGCTTCCCGACTTCACATCCATCGTCGCGCCGGCGACCAACGGCGCCTGCGCCGTCAACCTCACGATCCCGCTCAGCGCTTCGCTGATCGGTGCGAGCTTCGAGAACCAGTGGCTCGACATCGCCGGCGCGACGTCGATCACCGTGTCGAACGCGGGAAAGGCCACGCTCGGCGCCCTGCCCCCCGCGGTCAGCGTCGGCTCGATCTCGCCGAGCAGCGGGCTGCTCTCGGTCGGTCAGAACCTCGTGCTGCGCGTGACCAATCTCGGCACCAACGATCCCGACGACCTCTGCATCCAGCTCATCGACATCGTCGGCGCGCGCTCGCTGCTGCGCGTCAACTCGATCGTCTTCGACCCCAACACCAACGAGGACGTGGTCACCACCACGATGGTCGTCGCCGGCGTCTCGCCCGTCGCGGCACCGGCGGTGATGCTGATGCGTGGTGACGGCTCGAGCTCGGCGACGTCGTCCTCGAGCTGTCTGACCACGCCGGTCTCGGCATGGGCGTGGGGTGGTGCTGCGGTCCCGGGCGCCGGGACGTCGATGCCCACGAATCTCACGCCTCTTCCCGCGGCGAACACGCAGACGCTGTTCTGGGTCTACGACTCGGGGAGCAACTCACTCTACGTGGACGTGCCGCCCTACCCGTGGGCATTCAGCGGCATCTACCCCCCCGGTTCGTCGGCGACCACCGATGCGCACGGCGATGTCGACTGCGGCGGCGGGACACCGAGCGACCACTTCGACCAGTTCGTCGATCGGGTCCAGGTGAAGGCGAGCTGCAGCAGCGGCATCACCAACCAGCAGCTCGTGATCGAACACGCACCGCAGGTCCAGCAGACCTTCGACAACTTCTTCGGTCAGGGTCGACTGACGGTCACCGCCGAGACCACCGGCTCCCTGGCGCGCATCCGCATCAAGCCGACCAATCCCAACTGCACGCTGACCGGCGGCGGTGGATCGGTCGTGCTCGGCCAGTGATCGTCGGCCCGCGGCCGGTCGTCTCACTTCCGGCCGGAGGAGTCGACGCGGCTGCCGAACTCCTCGATCAGGGCGCGCGCCTCGGTGACGCGGCGGCGCAGATCGTCCAGGTGCAGCGCATCGCGGATCCTCGCGCGCTGGGCGCGGCTCAGCTTGCCGTCCTTGACCGGTTCGTCGCCCAGCACTCCGAGGGGCACCTCCTCCATCTTCCAGGCATCGCTGCGCTGCGTGGCAAAGGGCAGATCGCTGTGGTCGGCGGACTGCAGGTTGCCCATCGGGTTGCGCCCCCACGCGTAGCGGAACTGGGTCGGTGAAGGGACCATCGGGCTGCTGAGGACGAGGACCCTGCGGTCCCGCTGCGGCCGGTTGCTGCCGTCGCGACCGGTGATCTGCCATTCGGCACGGGCCGGCTGGAAGTGACGGTCCTCCCCCGCGATCGCGAAGCCCTCGATCTCCGCGTTGGTGTCGGCCGCGGCGACCTCACCATCGAAGTGCAACACCAGGGTGCCGTCGACGGCATCCATCTGGATGCACATCGGCGGCTTCCAGCGGATCTGCTTGTCGAGGCCGTACTGCGTCGCGAGCGCCCAGCGTGAGATCCGTTCGCCGACCGGGATCTTGAGCTGCGGGTGGTACCACGACCGCCGCTGGTCGTCGCTGCTGGCGAAGCCGATGTTGCGATCGCCGGCTGCGCTCAGTTCGAGGAAGGTCTGGTACTGCGCCTCACGGATGTAGACGCCGTCGTCGAGCATCATCTCGTCGTAGTTGTCGAGCGTCTGCCGCGCGCCGTCGGTGCACAGGGCGATGATGCCGAAGGGCAGCTGCGAATCCCCGAATGCCTCGCGCCAGGCGCGAATCATCGGTGCGAAGATCTGGCGGTACATCGTGGCCCCAGCCGTGCCGCCACCGAGCGCGTTGTTGTAGCCCTGGTGGAAGATCGCTCCCTTCACCGCGAGTCCCGCGATCGGCGCGATCATGCCGTTGAAGCAGGCGCCGGGACGATTCTGGTCCCACGCCGGTCCGGGCCGCAGATCGTCGGGTTCCTTCCAATCGGCGGGGATCTCCTCGCCGCGTTCCTTGCGGGTCCGCACCCGGTTCTCGTAGTCGAGCTTGCGCTGTGCGAGGTCCTTCTGCCCATCCCACGCGGCGATGCGCTGGTCCCAGTCCGCGAGCAGGGCCTTCACCTCGGTCGTGTCGATGCCTCGGAGCACGCTCTCCGGTGTCCAGGTCTCCACGGTGGTGCCGCCGCGCGACGTGTCGATCACACCGATCGGCACGTGCGTCGCCATGTGGATGCGACGCGCGAAGACGTAGCCGATCGCGGACAGCTCGCGGGCGATCTCCGGTCTGCACACGTCCCAGTCGCCCTTGCGGAAGTGACGCCCCGACCAGTCGCTCCATTCGAAGAGGCGCGGGAAGCCACGGCGCACCTCGAAACCCTGCGGCGCGGGCACCGTCAGGATCCGGATCTGTTCGAAGCGGGCGGACACCACCTCGAGCGCGCCGTTGTCGACGTTCTCGAGCGGGAACTCCATGTTGCTCTGACCACCGAGAAGCCAGACGTCGCCGATCAGGATGTCGTCGAGCGTGATGGTCTTGTCCTTGCCGACGATCGTCATCACCGCCGGTGTCGTGTTCACGGCGCGCGCGCGCAGGGTGACCGACCACGAGCGGTCCGCCGCCGCGGTCGCCTGCTGCTGCTCGCCGTCGAAGGACACCTGGATCTGCTCGCCCGCCGAAGCCCATCCCCAGATCCGGATCGGCCTGTCTCGTTGCAGGACCATGTTCGACTGGAACAGGTTGTGCACACAGAGTCCCTCACCCATGGCGGGGACGTCGACGACGTCCTCCTTCGGCATGCCTCTCTGCGCAGCGAGTCGATCGGCGCAGATCAGGGCGGGGAGGACGAGAGCCGCGAGCAGGAGCATCGAGCGAGGCGTTCTCGGATTCATGGTCTGGGTGATCGTTGCGGGCGGTCGGGAACCCTGGCGGATCCTGTGTCCGTAGGCCGGAGGATCATCGCGCGGAGCGACGATTCGAAGGCCGAAGGACCCCGGAATACAAAGCGGCCCGGGCCCTCCTGGTCGGCGCGCAGCGACGACGCGGCAACCCTTGGGTGCGGCCCTGGCCGCGATGTGGAGAACGACGGCGTACGCGACTTCGCGTGACGCTCAGCGAGACAACTCGGCCAGCACGCCCTCGTGAACCTGGATCCGCGCGCCCAACGCCCCGAGACAGAGCTTCGTCATCGGCGTCGGATCCATCCACGGCTTGCGCGCCGCTTCGAGGCGCGCGAGCAAGGAGTCGAGGCCCTCCTTGCGCTGTGCGGCGTCGCCGATGCGGCAGATCCGTGCGAGGTTGCGCCAGAAGCGCTCCTCGCAATCGACTCCGCCCGCGATGATCACCTGCGGCGCCAGCCAGCCGCCGATCAGGTTCTGCGCATTGATCGGGTGGTCGCTCCGCAGTTGCTCGAGGACCTGATCCAGCTCGGCGGCCGAGAGGGCGGGGTCGACATCGGGATCGATCAGCGCCTTCTCGATCTTCGCCCACACGGACGGCGGAAGCCGTGACTTCAACGCCGTCCGGTCGGCGCGTGCGAACTCGGCCATCATCTTCCAACTGCTGGATCCCTCGCCGAGGCGCGCACGCAGCCAGCCACCGCGCGGCAGGTCCGGCCAATCGCGGACGCAGAAGCCGCTCCAGGGGAAGAGCAGCAGTCGGTCGCCGTCCTGATCGAGGTGCGCGATCGGATCGAGGATGGAGTCGGAGATCTCGCGCAGTCGGATGCCCTGGGCCGCGTCGCCGGGTGCGAGCTGCACACGCTGTCCGTCTTGCAGCCCGAGCACCAGGCCGGCCGTGGAGCCGTCGCGATCGAAGGTGTCGATGGTGTGGACCTTGGCCGCGAACGCGTCGGCGCTGATGTCGGGTTCCTGCGCGGCCTCGGCGATCTTCCGCCGGATCGTCTCGCACACCGATTCAGCTTCGCCATCGAAACCCTCGGCGCTCTCGGTCCATGCGTCGGTGGCGGCGATGAGCTCTCGGCAATTCGCGCGCTGTGTCGCATCGAGCCGGGTGAGTTGCAGCATCAGCGCGCGCAGCAGGGCGCGGCGCGCGGTGTCGCGCCGTTCCAAGGTATGCACGTTGATCGGGTGGTGGATCCTCTCCACGGAGGGCCACACGGCGGTGAACTCCGACAGCGCAGCCGGAAGATCGCGTGCAGCGAGCCACGTGAACCGGAAGGACACGAGTTCGAAGAGGTCGTCGATCCATCGGCTCATGGTCGATGGGTGACCCCAGTAGTCAGCGGGCTCGGAACTGAAATCGAGCGGTTCGCCCGCGCCGAGCGTGGCGAGGAGGCGCGCTGCAGGCTCCAGATCGCGCGCGAGCTGTTCGTCCGATCCGTTCGCGGGGTCGGGATCCCGTCGCAACCAGCCGTACAGCAAGTTCTGCAGTTCGGGCGCGAGACCCGCGGGTGCCGGCGGACTCTTCTCCAGCTTGCGGAGCGTCTCGCTGCGCTGGCCGAGCTGTTCGAACTTCGGCTCGAGCGTGCGCAGCAGGGCGAGCTTGTCGGGGGCGCCGGCACCGGCATCGATCGACAGCGAAGTCCAGGTGAGTTCCGCCTCGCGCAACGCGAGTGCAGCGATCTCCGCCTCGAGGTCCGGCAATGGCTGCGGGTCGACTCCCTGGCCCGCGGGATGCAGATGGAAGGTCTTCAGCAGGGGATCGAATTCCTCGTGAACCCAGGCCAGGCCGTCCGTGCGCTGCCCCGCGGGCATGCGCGCGACCCACGCCAGCGACAACCACGCGCGCTCGGCGATCTCGACGTTCGGTGCGAGGAACGTCCGACCACCCACCCACGCGCACAGCCATGCCGCATCGGGATGAGGAACGAAGTGCGACCACATCAGATCGTCCTCGGTCGCATCCGGCGGCGGCGGGACTCCAGGGTCCATCCCCGCGATCTCCTCGTCGGTCCACGTGCCGTCGTCGCCCAGGTCTGCGTACTGCGCCTGAGCGCGCGCGTACCAGGGGTTCCCCTTCGACGCTTCCAGGCAGTTGTGCGCGTGCTGCTCTGCTTGCTGGAAGCCGACCGATCCCTCGGGGCCGAAGAAGGCCTCGAGCCAGGTCTTGCGCTTGCCCTCGGGCCACGGCGCCACGATCAGTCCCGCGCGTGGGAAGCAGCGCACGAGCTTGCCGTCGACGTGCAGCAGACCGACGGGCTCGAAGGTGGCGCCGTCGAGCAGATCCAGGCGCACGCCGTCGACCTCCTTCTCGGTGGGGACCGCGCGCTCGCGGCCGTCGTCGAGCGTGACCACGACGCCGGAGATGACACCGGTCTCGGAATCCTCGAGCAGGCGGATCGACCGGATGCGTCCCTCCGGCAGTTCCATGCGCGCCCCGAGTGCGGTCAGGAGACGCTGCGACACCGCGCGCGCGTGATCGACGAAACCGCGCGCCGTCTCCTCGGCGAGCGGAGTGGCACGGACCACCTCCGCGAACTCCGCGCGCGTCGCGCTGTCGAGGCTGCCGACGCGAGGCAACAGGTCGGCGATCAGGGCATCGCGCGAGCGCTGACGCTGCGCAGCATCGAGTCCGGGCGCGTCCGCGATGGCCTTCCACCTCGCGGTGAAGTCCCGCGCGACCGCACGGGGACTCGCAGCGTCACTTGGACGCGATGGTTGCTGGGCCGGAACCACCGCGAGGAGCGACCCGAGAACCAAGGGGATGAGAGGAGAGGCGGAGAGCCTCGGGCTGCGCATCTTCGGCAGGATATTCATGCCGCAACTTCCGAACGAGCACGTGCCAGCGTGTCACGCCGCCGACGTACCGCGCACCTCGGAACGGAGGCGCAGCTCGCAATCCCTGTCCCGCGCGGACGGGGACTGCTCATCAGTCGAGACTGCTCCCCACGGAGCCCCCATCGCGGCCGGGGCCGGAACCAGAGGTTGGAGGGTCGCCGCCCTGGTGCTCGCAGCGGCGGACCCGCTCGCCGCCCAGACCTACATCCTTCCCGGCTCCGATTGCTCCAGCAGCGCCGGCATCCCTGCACTCCATGCGTGCGATCCGCCTGCGCTCTGCCGGATCCTCCAGATCGATCTGACCCAGGTCCCAGCCGGTAGCTCCTGTGTACGGCCGTTCGGGGTGCAGCAGATCGCGATGCCGATCGATCTCGGCTTCATCGGCTCGCCCGGCTGTCCCGTGGACACGCTGCCGGATCCGACCTCGATGATGACGCCGGCGACTGATGGCGCTCGCGCGCACCCGCACCAAGCTCAGCTCCGGCGCGTCACGGCGACGCGCACGGAGACCTCGGTATCGGCCTTGTGCTTCTCCAACCACTTCTTGGCCAGCTCATCGCCGCCGACCGGACACAGTTCCGGCGCGATCGAGGTGATCGGTTCCTTGAATTCGATGACGAACGACTCCGGTGCGCCCGGGGGGAACGATCGGTTCTGCAGCTGCAGCAGATAGCCATGCCAGTGCTCGCTCTCGACCTTGTGGTCGAGGAAGTACTTGAGCGACACCTTGCTGCTCTTCTTCTGGGTCTCCGCCGGAACCTCACCGTTGTGATCACCTGCACGGACGACGCTCTTGCTCGTGAGCGTGAGCGGCAGATCGCGGCTCATGTCGGTGAGCGAGAGCTGCAATTCGAAGGTGTTCGTCTCCATGTCGAACTCGATCCAGGCGACGACGGTGATCGGCTTCGTGCCATCGCCCTGCACCTTCTGATCCTCGTCGGTGTCGCTCCAGTCCGTGTCCTCGCCGCCGGCAGGATCGATTCGGTTGCGCAGCCACGACCAGCAATTGGCGTGGTAGTCGACCTCCAGCCGGTGGCGTGCAAAGGGATCGCGCCTCGCACTGGCCGGCGGCCTCTGGTAACCGCTCTCCCAGGAAACCCGGCTGAACCGCCGCTTCCGGTATGCCTCGGTACTCAGCGACGGATCGCCCGTAGTCTTGGCCGTCGAGCGTCCGCCCAGCACCACCGAGCCCTTGATCGACGCGTCGGTGATGAAGTCGAGTTTCCGGTGGAAGAGGTCCAGGTCGGACTGCTCCGAGCCCTTGAGGTGGAAGGCAACCTCGTAGTCGAGCTGCCAGGTTTGGACGAACACCGGGTGCTCCGGCGGCAAGTCCTCGCGGGTCCAGAGCGGACGCGGACGGGTCGATTGGGCCGCGAGCAGACCGGTGAGGACCAGGGAGCTCAGGGCGAGGAGGCCGCGCCGGAGCGGGGATGCTCGGTGGGGGATCGTGTTCATGGCAGTCGCACCGTGGGATGAAGGAGGAAGCGGGTTCCGGGCCTCCACCACACGCGGCCACCCCGAGCCGGATTGACAGCCTCTGGCTGCCTGATCCCTAATCCCTGCCGATGAGCGAGATGCAGCCCAAGGACCCCACGCGCTCGCTGCTCGAACGGTGGCGCCAGGGCGACCAGGGCGCCGTCGACCAGCTGCTGCGCCTCGAACTGCCATTTGTGCGCGAGCTGGTGGTCCGGCGGCTGGGTCCGCGCCTGCGACGTGAGCTGCAGGAAACCGATTGCGTGCAGGAGGCGATGATCGACTTCCTTCGCTACGGCGCACGCTTCCTGGTCAACGACCGACACCAGTTGCGCGGCCTGATGGCCCGCATCATCGACAACAACTTGCGCGATCACGGCGCCTGGTGGGGCGCGCGCCGGCGGGCACGCGATCGCGAGCAGCCACTGCCGAGCCGGAGCTCGCTCGACTTGGCGACGCCGGCGGTGCGCCCGAGCACCGCGGCGGCGAACGGTGAGGCGCGTGAATGGGTGCGGCTCGCGCTCGAGCTGCTCGAGCCCGAGGACCGCAAGTTGATCGTGCGGCGCGACTGGGACGGCGTCGAATTCGCGGAGCTCGGCGCCGAGCTGGGCATGTCGGCGAACGCCACGCGCATGCGCTGGGTGCGCGCCGTCGGCCGGCTGGGCGACAAGGTCACGGAGCTACGCAGCGGCCGCGCACTGCGCGCCTGCCGCGACGAGTCCGTTGCGGCGACGTCGTCCGGCGGCTGAGGTGCCGGATGGCCGAGGACAACCATTGCGGTCCCAGCGGTCTCGAGCGTGCGGTGGCGCTCTACCTGGACTGGCTCGAGAACGGCGCCGATGCGCCGCACTGGCAGGAGCTGCTGCAACGCAATCCGGATCTCGGCGAGCATCTCGAAGCGCTTCGCAATCGTGGCGGCGGCGAAGCCGAGGACGATGGGCCCCAGATCGGCACCTATCGCATCCTCGGCGAACTCGGCCGCGGCGGCATGGGCGTCGTCTACGACGGCTATGACGGAGCCCTCGACCGACGGGTGGCGGTCAAGGTGCTGACCGCGCACCTGACACTCCAGCCTTCTGCAGTCGCCCGGTTCAAACGCGAGGCATTGGCCGCGGCGCGCCTCGACCATCGTGGAATCGTCAAGATCCTGGCGGTCGGCAGCGACGGCGACACGCACTGGTTCGCGATGGAGCGCATCGACGGGCCGAACCTGCTGGACTGGCACCCCGAGTCGATGCGCGACACCGTGCGCATCGGCGCCGACCTGGCCGACGCGCTCGCACACGCGCACGCGCAGGGCGTGCTGCACCGCGACGTCAAGCCGGCCAACGTACTGCTGCGCCACGACGGCCAACCGGTACTGACCGACTTCGGCCTGGCGCGCGAGGTCGACCTGCCGTCGCTGACGCGCACGGGCGGATTCCTCGGCACCCCGAACTACGTATCGCCGGAGCAGGCACGCGGTCGCGAGGTCGATCCGCGCAGCGACCTGTTCTCGCTTGGGGCCACGCTCTACCAGCTGTGCACCGGCAGGCTGCCCTTCGACGCGCCGGAGCCGCAGCAGGTGATCGAGAAGATCCTGCGCACCGAGCCGGTCGACCCCTGTCGGCTGCAACGGGGGATCGACCGCGACCTGGCCGCGGTGCTGCTGCGCGCGCTGGAGAAAGACCCTGCCCGGCGTTACCAGAGTGCGCTGGCGATGGCGCGCGACCTGCGTGCGTGGCTAGCCGGAGAGCCGGTCAGCGCGCGCATGCCGTCCATGGGCGCACGCGCGTGGCGCTGGGCGAAGCGCGAACCGGCTCGCGCCATGCTGGCGGTGGTCCTGGTGCTCGGCGTGCCCGCGCTCGCAGCGTCGCTCGGCTACCAGATCGCGAACGAACCTGCCCTCGCCGCTGGCCGCGCCGCACAGCGGCGCCACGCCTTGGACCTGCTGCTCGCGCGGGGTTTCCGCAGCCTCGCCGACGAGGATGCCGACGGTGCGCGCGCGGCGTTCCAGGACGCGCTGCAGCTGGACCAGACGAGCACCGAAGGGCGCCTGGGCGCGGCGCTGTCGCTGTTGGCGCAGCGCCGCTTCGACGAGGTGCAGGCGGCCATCGACCAGCAACCGGAGCCTGCGGAGGTGTTCCAGCGCGTGCGGGTGCAGATCGCTCGTGGCCGTGGCGACGAGGCCGAAGCCGCGCGCCTCGAAGCTTCGCTTCCCGAACCGCGGGGCTCGGTGGCTCAGTTCGCCGCCGGCGAGATGTTGTTCGAACGAGGCCGCCTGCAGGAGGACCAGACGACCCTGCGTCTCGCGCTGCGCCACTTCCAGGTGGCCTCGCTCGCTTCCTCGGCGCCGCGCCCGCTGTTCCACTTCCAGCTGGCCGTCTGCGCGGAATGGGCCAAGGACGATGCAGCCGAGAGTGCCGCGGTAGCCGCCATCGAGACGCTGTGGCCGGATGACGCGGTGGCGCTGCGACAGGTTCTGCTGCGCACCCTCGAGGTCGATCCCGCCAAGGCAGCCGCAGGCCTGAGGGCTCAACTGCAGAACGAGACCGAGCCTCGGCATCGTGCACGCCTGCTGTACGACCTCGGCTACGCGTGCCAGCTGGCCAAGGACGATCACGGCGCCGTGGCCGCCTACGCCGAAGCCGTCGCCGCCAACCCGCGGTACCTGCCCGCACACAACAACCTCGGCTTGGCGCACGAACGGTTGAACGAGCCCGAAGAGGCCATCGCGGCCTGGCGCAACGGCCTCGCCGTCGACCCGCAGGCGTGCAAGCTGCACAACAACCTCGGCCGGCTTCTGCGGCGCACCGGCCATCCCGACGATGCCATCGCCGCCTACCGGGCCGCGGTTGCGGCGCGGCCCGACTACGCGGTGGCGTGGTTCAACCTCGGCAACTCGCTGGCAGCGAAGGGCGGCCAGCACGAAGAGGCGCTGGCGGCACTGCGACACGCGATCGCCGCGGAGCCCGGCTACGGCCGCGCCCACGCCAACCTCGGCGAGCTGTGCCTGGTGATGGAGCGCAACGACGAGGCGGTACCCCCCTTGCGCGAGGCGGTGAGGCTGCTGCCGGCGGATCTCAGACCACGGCTGCTGCTCGCCCGCGCGCTCGCGCTCACCGGCGACCACGCCGGCGCGCGCGCGTCGCTCGAGGCCGCCGTCGTCGCACTGCCGCGTTCGGCCGAGGCATGGATCGCGTTGTCGCACCAGCTGATCGCCGACGAGGTACCCGCCACGTCACGCGACCCCGCCTTCGCGCTGGTCGCCGCGCGCAAGGCCGTGGAACTCGGCAAGACCGCGCCCGCACTCGTCACGCTCGCCGAGGCGCAAATCGCCAACGGCGACCACGACGGCGCCCAACACAGCCTCGACGCGGCCGCGATCGCCAAGCCCATCGATGCCGCGACCGACGCCCGTCTCGAGAAGGCGCGGCAGGCGCTGCCTCATCGGTAGCGCACGCTGACGTCATTGCCGCCCATGCGGGCGAACCCGGCCATCTGCGTGATGGTGGCGTTGTACATCGTGTTCAGCGTGCTGGCGAACATGCGATTCGACGAGATCCTGTCGCTCAGCAGCGGGCCGGCATCCACTCCGCCGGAGGCACCCATGGAGCCCAGCATGGGGCCCAGCTGTTGCCGCCACTGACTGCGCAGCCCTTCGCGCTGCGTCTCGTCGATCGCCGGCCAGGCGATGCGCAGCGCCGACCACTGCATCGGCATGTGGCTGATCCCTTCACGCTCGGACGCCGTCATGTCTCCCCAGCGCTTGCACAGCCCCGCCGCCCACTGGTCGCGCATGTTCGCATCGGGCTGCAGCTTCCCACCGCGCACCTCCCTGATCATGAACGCCAGCAGTTCGCACGACGCATCACTGATGGCTCGCGTCAGCGGCGGCTTGCCCTCGGCGATCGGCGTGCGCGCCGCGTCGTAGAGGTGCACGACGAACGCCGCGAGCTTGTCCTTGTCCGCATCCTTGCGCCACTCGGGCAACGCTTCCTCCTCGATCTTCACGCGCACCTGCTCACGTTGCGACGGCTCCATCGCGTCGACCTGACGACGCACGTCGATCACCTGGCGGATGTCATCCCGCGCCTCGCTGGCGTGTTCCTTCCACGCCTCCACGTACAACCTCCGCAGCTCGGCCCGATCAGCTTCCCCGAGCGGCGTGTCCAACCCCCAGGCCAGCATGTCGGCGACGCCCTCGACATCCCACATCGTCAGTTTCGGCTCCCCCGCCGCCAGCACGATCTGGTTCGCGAACCGCACGCGCTGTTGCACGAACTCGGAGAAGGCCGGCGCGTAGTGGTCGAAGTGATCCCAGTTGCGAGCCGTGTAGGCGACGGCCTCCATCCGGTCGCCGCACCGCCAGGCGACCACCAACGTGCACAGCATGTCCGGCTCGAAACTCGGACGATGCACGATCCACCGCTGGCGCATCGTCAGGCCGCCGGCCGATTGCACCACGGCCACCTCGCCGCAGCGGTCCCGCTCGCCGCGCGGGATCTGTGACTCGAACAGCTGGTCGAACGCCTTCTCGAAACCGGCGTCCAGCGGGCGCCCCGGCAGCACCTCGATCCAGCAGCGCTGCCCTGCACCGAGGTCCTTGGGCACGAGCAGGATCCGCTCCGCGAGATCACCCCGCTGCCAGCCATCCGGCGCGCGGAACATGATGTTGCCGGCTCGGGTCTCGTCCGGCTTCAGGCTCACGGCGCCCTGGGCAATGCCACCGACCGGAAGTGCGAGGACGGCTCCCAGGGCAGTCGCAACGCCGAGACCGGAGAGGGAAGAGAACCGCGACGAGGTCGGGACGGCATGTGTCATCGAATCACCTGACCATGGAAGCGGAGTACGAGTGGCCACCACACGCGGCCTTCCCGATCGTCGCCGGGGGCCTGTCCTGGGACACCGACGGTCGTGCGCCATCGCGCCGAGAGCTCAGGCGGGGCTCTGCAGGGTGATCGGCAGACGGACGCCACCGCTTCGAGACGCCGCTTCGTGCTCGAGCCGCCCCATGGGCCGCGCAATCGAGGGGTTCATCGATCCACCCGGCAGTTGATCCGGCACCGGCGGGGAGCGCGGGCGTGCAGCGCACCTCGGTGCAGCGCGCCGAAGCCCGTGAAGACGACGAACGACGAGACCCTGCTGTGCGGCAGCCCTGCCCTCGCACGGGAGTGCGTGACCGGATCCAACTCCACGTTCGAGCACGCTCGCGGTGCACGTTGAGTTCTCCGTCCCGCGTTCGGTGCCTCGGATCAGGACCGGAAGCGCACAATCCGCCGCCCTGCGCTGGACGGCGCACCACGCACCCGCTCCTCTCCCTCCCCGCGTGACCTCTCCGCTCCGACTCGTCGCCGGAGTCACCCTTGCGGTGACGGGCGCACTGCACGCCCAGCTCGCAGCACCGCCGCAGTGGCGCACCCTGGGCCCCGGCAACACCAGCGGTCGGATCGTCGATCTCGCCGTCGATCCGATCGACCACGATGTGTGGTACGTCGCCAGTGCGTCGGGCGGGCTGTGGAAGACCACCAACGGGGGGACCACCTTCGCGCCGGTCTTCGACCATGCCGACACGGTCTCGCTCGGTGCGGTGGCGGTGGCGCCCTCGCAGCCGCAGACGGTGTGGGTCGGCACCGGTGAGGCCAATGCGCGCAACTCGGTGTCGTGGGGCGACGGCTGCTACGTGTCGCGCGACGGCGGCGCGACCTTCACGCACGTCGGACTCGAGGCGACGGCACAGATCGGCCGCATCGCCATCCATCCGACCAATCCCGAGCTGGTGCTGGTCGCCGCCTGCGGACGACTTTGGGGTCCCAATCCGGAGCGCGGCGTCTACCGCACTGCGGACGGCGGCAAGAGCTGGGTGCAGGCCCTGAAAGTCGATGCGGAGACCGGCGCCGTCGACGTGGTCTTCGATCCCGGCGATCCCAACCGCGTGTATGCGGCGACCTGGACACGACGACGCAACGCCTTCGACGTGAACGATCCCGAGGTGCGCTTCGGCAAGGGCGCAGGCATCTGGCGTTCGACCGACGCCGGCGCGACCTGGACGCGTCTGATCCACGGGCTGCCGAACTGCGCGATGGGTCGCATCGGACTCGCGGTCAGCCCGGCGAAGCCCGGCGCGGTCTGGGCATTGGTCTCCTCGGAGCGCATCGGCCAGAAGGACAAGGACGACGACAAGCGCACGCTCGGCTCCTTCCTCGGCGGACAACAGCCGAACGTGCAGGACCAGCAGGGCGACGACGGCTACGAGACCGGCGGCGTGTTCCGCAGCGACGACGGCGGCGATTCGTGGCACCGCGTCAACTCGCTGAATCCGCGGCCGTACTACTTCGGGCAGATCCGCGTCGATCCGCAGGACGTCGAGCGCCTCTACGTGCTCGGCCCCAACTGGTACGTGTCGACCGACGGCGGCAAGAAGTTCGACGAGGTCGGCGGTGCCCGTCTGCATCCGGACTACCACGCGCTGTGGATCGACCCGAAGGATCCGAAGGTGCTGCTGATCGGCAACGACGGCGGCATCGCGCGCAGCACCGACCGCGGCGCGACCTGGCGCTTCTTCAGCAATCTGCCCGTCGCGCAGTACTACCGCGTCGCCGTCGACGAGGCCGAACCCTACCGCATCTACGGCGGTCTGCAGGACAACGGTTCGTGGGTGGTTCCGAGCCGCACGCGCTGGTCGGACGGCACGCGCATCGGTGACGTGTTCAACATCGGCTGGGGTGACGGCTTCACCGCGCTGCCGCATCCGACGGTCCCCGACCTGATGTTCTACTCGTCGCAGTTCGGCGCCGTCGGCTGGCGCAACCTGCGCACCGGCGACGGCGGCGGAGTCAGCAAGCCGGAGCCGGAGAAGGACCAGCCGCTGCGTTTCGAGTGGGACACGCCGTACGTGATCGCGGAGAAGGAGCCGGACGTGATCTGGCTGGGCGCGCAACGCCTGATCCGCGCCTTCGAGCGCGGCGCGAAGTCCGAGTTCGCGAGCCCGGATCTCACCTCCGGTCCACCCGCGGGCATCACCGCCATCGCGCTCACGCCGAAGACCAAGGGCGTGATCTGGGTCGGCACCGCCGACGGCAGGCTGTGGAGCACGCGCAACGCCGGCAAGGCGTGGAAGGACATGGCCGAGGGACAGAGGGAGCTGCCCGAGAAGCTGCGCGTGTCCGACGTGGAGCTGTCGAGCGCCGACGCGCAGGTGGCATGGGTCGCCTACGACGGCCACCGCAGCGACGACCTCGGCGTGCACCTGTTCAAGACCACCAACGGCGGCCGGACCTTCAAGAGCATCGGCGCGGGCATCGAACGCGGGCCGGTGCTCTCCCTGCAACAGGGCGCGCACAATCCCGACCTGTTGTTCGCGGGCACCGAGTTCGGCGCCTACGCGTCGCTCGACGGCGGCGACAGCTTCTTCCCGCTGCGCGGCAACCTGCCGACGGTCGCGGTGCGCGACTTCGCGATCCAGGCGCGCGAGCGCGAGCTCGTCATCGGCACGCACGGTCGCGGCCTGTGGACGCTCGACATCGGCGGACTCGAAGGCTTCACCAAGAAGCTGCGCGGCAAGAGCCTCGCCCTGTGCGAGATGCGGCGCGCGGTGCTGTGGGTCGTCAATCCGCATCGTCTCGACTACGGCAACGACTCGTTCCAGATCGCCAACCCGCCGATCGAAGCGCCGATCCACTACGTGGTCGGTTCCCAACTCGGCGGCGCACCCACGCTCGAGATCCTGGAGAAGGGCGGAGCCGTGATCCGCAAGATCGACGCCGGTGGCGAGCCCGGTCTGCATCGCGTGGCCTGGGATCTCAACCGGCAGAACGACAAGGGCGAGGCGGCGGGACGCGTCGGCCCGGGGACCTACACGGTGCGGCTGCGGAGCGATGCGGTGACGGTCGATGCCGAGCTGCAGGTCGTCGCGGATCCCTTGGCACACTGAGGCACGTCACCGATGAGACGGATCCGCGTCACACCCTGCCTGCTGTTGTTCGCCACGCTGTGTGCCTGCGCCTCGGGACCCGACATCGAGCGCCTCGACGCGATCCGCCAGCTCGAGGCGACCCGCAGCGGAGTGGATGCGCTGTGCGCGGCGACCACGGATCCGGATCGCGACGTGCGTCGCGCGGCGTGTCTTGCGCTCGGTCAGTTCGCGGATGCAGCAGCTCAACCGTCGCTCGCACACGCCGTGCTCGACGCGGACCCGGGAGTCGCGCATGCCGCCGTGTTCGCGCTCGGTGCGATCCGTGGCGCCGGCCCCTGCGCCGAGCTGACCGGCATGCTGGCGCACGCCGACATCGGCATGCGCGTGATCGCGGCGCAGGCGCTCGGTCGTCGTCTGGAGACCACGGCGACCGAATCACTGCTGAAGCTCGCCCACGACGATCCCTCGCCGCTGGTGCGCGGTGCCGCCGCCACCGCGATCGCCGCGCTCGGCTCCGCGCGCGGTGGCACGCGCGCGCTCGACGACACCGTTCGCACCCGCGCCGCGACGGCGATCGGCGCGTGCCTCGACGTCGAGACCGATCCGCTCGCGCGGACCAGATTCGCCTACGCGCTCGACGAGCTGCAGGACCCGGCCGGCGACGACGCCGCAGCGCGCGCTCTCGCTACGAAGCCCGAATCGGGTGCGAGCATCGATCAGCTCTTCGGGCGCGTGTTCGCGCTCCGCGCCCTCGCTGCGACCGGCCACCTTCGCGGCGCCGCGTTGCACGCCGCACTCGTCGATGAGGATCCGCGACTGCAGATCGCGGCACTCGGCGTGCTCCGCCGCGGGATCCCAAAGGGATCGGACGGGATCCCCGGCACGCTGCGCGCCCTCATCGCCGGATCCGACTCGCCGGCGGTGCGCGCCGCCGCGATCGACGTGTGCGCGGAACACGCCCCCGAGGTGCTCGAGGGAATGCTCACGCCACTCGGGACGGACCCCTCGCGCAGCGCGCGCCACGCGGCGTGGCGTGCGCAGGCGCGCATCGCGCCGAGTCAGGCCGTCGCCACGCTCGACGAGGCCCTGCACAGCGCCGACCCCTTCGATCGCACTGCCGCGATCGCGGCCATCGCACTCCTGCCCCCCGCCGATGCAGGTCCGCGACTCCTCGCCGGCCTCGACGACGGCACCGGCACGGTCCGCGCCGCCGTGCTCACCGCGCTCGCGTCACGACCGGATGCGATCGACCTCGACGCACGACTCCAGGCACTCGCCTCCGACCGCGATCTCGCCGTGCGCGAGGAGTTCGCGAACCTGCTGCTCGCGCTGCCCGCGTCGCCGATGCGTGCGCGCATCGCACGCGAGACCTTCGCCGATCGTCCCGACGCGGAGCACGCCGAGGCCCGCAAGCTGTTGTTGCAGGCGGTGGTCCACGCCGATCCGGATGCGGCCGATCTCGACATCCTGCTGCGCGAAGCCTGCCGTGATCCGGACCTCGGCGTGCGCCTCGAAGCCGGCCGCATCCTGCAGGGTCGCGGAATCACGGACGTGGCGGTCGATGCCGTCGATCACCACATCTTCCCGCGCGTCGGAGCCGAGGTCCCGATGGACTTCCTGCTCACACGCCCGCGCATCGCGATGCGCACCGACAAGGGCGAGTTCGTGATCGCGCTGGCGCCGACGCTCGCCCCGGTGCACTG
The DNA here is from genome assembly GCA_046349595.1 of Planctomycetota bacterium. Lineage (GTDB taxonomy): Bacteria > Planctomycetota > UBA1135 > UBA1135 > UBA2386 > JACRLW01. The sequence continues at coordinate 1,830,298 of JAXMCA010000002.1, read as the reverse complement.
CTGGAACCTCGTGCAGCTCACGCGCGCCGGCAAGCTCGACGGCCGGGCCTTCCATCGCGTGGTGTCGAACTTCGTCGTGCAGGGCGGCGACCTGCGCGACGACGGCTACGGCAACGTCTCGTGGCTCGGCGGCACACTGCGTCGCGAGAGCAATCCGCTCCCCTTCCTCGCCGGAACCCTCGGCATGCCACGCACTGCAGAACCGGACAGTGGCGGTGGCCAGCTCTTCGTCACACTCGGCCCCACACCCTGGCTGGATGGCGCCTACACCGCCTTCGGACGCATCACTTCCGGCCTGTCTGTGGTGGAACGCATCGAGGTCGGCGATCGGATCGTCACGGCCCGCCTGCTCGAGCGCTGATCGGGAACCCCCGGCGCCACCGCTCGATCCCGCGCGCGCTCTCCAAGTCGTTCTCCCGACGTCAATTCCGGCGGTAGCCGCCGTCGATGACCGGTGCGCAGGCGAGGACGCTGACGACACCGAGGGAGAGACACCGACGATGAAGCGCACGCTGGTCGAGATCCTGGCTGGACTCGCCGTGCTGGTCCTGATGGCCTCGTTCCATCATCGACTCGCACGGATGAGCTCCGATGCCGACGAGGTGAAGGAGCTGAGGTCCCTCGTCGAGGAGACCACGCGCAAGCAGCAGCCGACTCCGGCGATCGACGCGGTCCGCCGCGAACTGCTCGACCGCGTCGACCAGAAGGTCAGCGAGCTCGAGCGGCGCATCGAGGATGCGACCAAGAACGCGCAGGACGCCACTTGGCTGAAGCGCGAGCTCGAGGCCTCGCGTCAGGCGACCGCGACGATCAAGGCCGAGATCGAGCGCGACGTCACGCAGACCCGCGAGCTGGTGCGCAACTACCAGGACGAGATGCGCGTGCGCGAGGAGGGCGTGAAGGAGCAGGCGGAGCGCAACCACACCGATCTCGAGCGACTCTCCGGTCTGGTCAAGCCCGACAAGGAGGCGTTGACCAAGGATCTCCTGCTGCCCGCGGTGCAGCTCAACGGCGACGACACGGTCGGCTCCGGGACCCTGATCCGCTCGTGCCGCAACGCGAGCACCGGCAAGGTCGAGAACTGGGTGCTGACCGCATACCACGTGGTCCGCAACATCCTGACCGACACGCCGCGCGCGCAGTCGGAGGGTCTGCCGGTGACGATCTACGAGGACGGCACCAAGTTCGAGACCCGCGGTGACCTCGTGACCTTCGACAAGGACCTCGACACCGCGCTGCTCAAGCTGCACACGGATCGGATCTTCACCAACGTCGCCCGCGTGCTCCCGCGCGACGAGGCCGACAACGTGAAGGTGTGGGACGACGTCTACGCGATCGGTTGCCCGCTCGGCAACGATCCGATCCCGACGCGTGGCTCGATCGCGAGCAAGCAGAACGTCCTGAACGGCGTGAACTACTGGATGATCAACGCGCCGACCTACTACGGGAACTCGGGCGGCGGCATCTTCCTCGCCGATCGTCGCGAGCTGGTCGGTGTCTTCTCGAAGATCTACACCCACGGTCGCGGCAATCCGGTCGTGATCCCGCACATGGGTCTGTGCACGCCGATCAAGTCGGTCTACGAGTGGCTCGACCGCGAGAAGATGACCTATCTCCTCGACGACGCGTCACGCCGCGCCGATCCCCTCGACCCGACCACGGGTCTCGCCGCGCCGGCGAAGTGATCAGCGCGCCCGTCGCCTGCGCAGGCGACGGTGCTTCGGGTTGTCCGGCTCGAGTTCGATCGCGCGATCCAGGGAGGCATCGGCATCGCGGCGACGACCGAGGTGGTCGAGGCACTGCGCGCGCAGCAGGTGCAGCTCGACGTCTTCGGGCTCGGAGACGAGCGCCTCGTCGACGCACTCGAGAGCGCGCTTGCTGTTGCCGCGCGAGTCGAACATCTCGGCCATCTCGCCGAGCGCGTCGGCCTGTCCCGGATGGTGCGACAGGACCTCGTTCATGAGGTCGAGCGCCTCTTCCTCGCGCCCGAGCCGGCGCAGCGCGACCCCGGCGTAGAACATCGCCGGCCAGAAGTCGGGGGCGCGATCGAGGCAGGCCTGCATTTCGAGCAGGGCGCCACGCGGATCGCGACCGCGCAGCGCACGCTCCGACGCCGCCTGGAAGCGCGCCTCGAAGCCCGGCACCTCGACGGCGAGCAAGGCCCGCGTCGCCCGCTCACGCGTCGACAGCGGCAGCTCGGCATCGAGCGCGGGACGCAGTTCCTCGCCGGCGAGATCCTCGCGGCCGACGCGCACGAGGCAGGAGCCGAGGTCGGCGCGCTCGACGGGATCCTCGAGCAGGCCGGCGAGTTCGACGATCGCATCGCGCACCTCGTCGGGTGCCCGCTGGTCGTCGAGGCGTTCGGCGAGGTAGCGCAGCAGCACGCTCGGCGCGCGCGACTCGCCGGCCCACTCGGCGGAACGCAGCGCGCGCTCGCGCATGCGACGCAGTCCGCGACGGAAGCGATCCCAGCCCTCGGCCGGGTGCTCCTCGGAGAAGGCGAGCTGCGCGAGGTGACCGAAGAAGTCGGGGTTGCCGTCGATGCTCAGGCCGTGCAGCCACAGCTCGCGGGCGCGACCGGTCTCCTTCTCGTTGGCGAGCGCCACGCCGAGCGACTCGAAGGCCCGCGACGGCGGATCCTCCTGCGTGATCGCATGCTCGAGCCAGGCGCGGGCACGCGTCTCGTCGCCGATCACGTTGAGCTGATCGGAGATCGCCACGCAGCCTTCACCGTCGAGCGGTCGGGCGGACAAGGCGAGGTCGACCACACGGCCGCAGGCGGCGACATCGATGCGCCCACCCTCGATCGCGGGGAACAACGCGGCGGCGAGCGTGCGCAACGCGAGGCCGAACCCGGGGTCGAGCTTCAGCGCGCGCACCAGCGGCAGCAGCAGGTCCTCGCCGTTGCGCTCGGTCTCCAGCGCGGGATCCCCGGCGAGCAGGGCGGCGCCGTCGAGGCCGTCGAGCAGTTCGAGGAAGGCGTCGGCGCGACCCGTGAACACGTGGCGCGGCGGCTTCTGGAAGCGCATCCCCAGGACCTGCGCGAGGTGCTCCGCGATCCGCATCAGCGAACCGGCGGGATCGCCGAGCCGGAAGATGCCGTGAACCCCGCGCGAGGGCGGCGGCTCCTCCGCGTTCGTCTCGCCGTCCGCCGGGCGCGGCCGGCCGAAGTGCACGGAGAGGTCGACGGTCAGACCGTCGGGCGCATTGCGCAAGGTGCCGACGACCAGCGCGCAGCGACCGGCCTCGGCCCCGATCATCGTGAACACCTCCTCCGGCGACGGCTCGTCGGAGAGGGTCACCCAGCGCCGCGGTCCCTCGCTGGGCGGCGACTGCACCTCGAGCATCCCGGCCGGACCGCTGCGGCCGCCGTTGAGCAGGAGGTGCAGGACGTCGGGAAGACGCCGCGCCACGACCTCGCCGTCGAGTCCCGGCAGGTCGAGCGGTTCGGGGACCGCGAAGGGCATCAGGTAGACGCCCGGGACACCGTCGTCCCCGCGCGGAGCGTCGTCGCGCTCCATCAGGCGGGGGTCCTCTCTCCGAGGCGGGGGTCGGTCACTCGGGCGGGGTGCAGTGCGGCGCGCTCCATGCGGAGGGGTCGGGGACGGGGGGATCAAACCCCGAAGGGCTGGTGCTGGGTAGCGGGTGGGCCAAAAAGCCTCGGCGAGGAAGACGCCGCGCGCTTCATCGCCGTGTCACGCGGCGACGCCAGGATTCCGCCCCCCACCCCGGTCCCCCCGGCACCACCGCCGCTACGGTCCTCGGACACCGTTGTGTCCGACCGCGGTCCGCCGGACCACCGGGACCCTCCGAGGTCGCCCATGCTGAGCCTGCTGATCCCGATCCTGTCGTTCTGCGCCCCCCAAGAGCCCGACATCCAGACCCTGGTCGCGGCGGCGAAGTGTCCGCTGCAGAAGGCCCTCGCCCTCGCCGGCAAGGAGGTCGCGGGTGGATTCCCGATCGCAGCCGAACTCGAGGAGGAGGACGGCCACATCCTCTGGTCCTTCGACATCGCGAAGGGGAAGGTGATCGTCGAGGTCCAGGTCGACGCGACGGATGCGTCGATCCTGTCGAAGGCGAACGAGGAGGAGGATCGCTCGGCGCTGGTCGAGGCGTCGAAGCTCTCGCTGCGCGACGCCGTCGCCGCGGTGGTCGGTGAGCACGCCGGGACTCCGGTGCGCGCACGTCTGGTCCTCGTCGACGGCGCGGTGCGCGGCGAGGTCGTGGTGTTCGCCGACGGCAAGACCTCGACCTACCGGGTCGACTCCGCAGAGCAGGACCAGGGCAAGGACAAGCCCCGCTCGCGGAAGCAGGACGAGGACGGCGAGGAGACGGACGACGACGAAGAGGACGAGCACGCCGAGAGCCGCGAGGACAAGGGTTTCACCGAGCAATTCGGCGAGGAGGTGAAGGACCTGGTCTCGCACGGTCGCAACCCCTGGTTCGTGCTCGAACCCGGATACACGCTCGTGCTCGAGGGCACCGAGAAGGGCGAGGCGAAGCGCATCGTCATCAAGGTGCTCGACGAGACCAGGACGATCGCGGGCATCGAGGCACGCGTCGTCGAGGAACGCGAGACCGAGGGTGACGAGCTCGCGGAGGTGACGCGCGACTACTACGCGATCAGCTCACGGACCAACAACGTCTACTACCTCGGCGAAGACGTCGACGTCTACGAGGACGGCAAGGTCAAGGGTCACGCCGGCTCGTGGCTCCACGGCGAGAAGGGTGCGCACTACGGACTGATGATGCCGGGCGTGCCATTGCTCGGCGCACGGTTCCAGCAGGAGGTCGCGCCGGGCGTGGCGATGGATCGCGCCGAGATCGCGAGCATGACCGGGCGCTTCGAGTGCAAGGCCGGCGACTTCGAGCACGTGTTGAAGCTCGTCGAGAGCACGCCGCTCGAGAAGGGCTCCGAGACCAAGCTCTACGCGCGTGGTGTCGGTCTGCTGCAGGACGACGGCCTGAAGCTCGTGCGCTACGGCTTCGAGGACAAGAAGTGAGCGGAGCGGAATGCGCGCTTTGCTGATCGAGGACGACGCCCGTCTGCAGTCGATCCTGCGGACCGGACTCGCCGAGGATGGCTTCGCCGTCGACGTGGCGTCGGACGGACGCGACGGCCTCACGCTCGCATCGATGGCCGAGTACGACGCGATCGTCCTCGACCTGATGCTCCCGCAGATCCCCGGAGCCGAGGTGCTGCGTCGACTGCGCCGCGCCGGCAGCGCGACACCCGTGCTGATCCTCAGCGCGCGCGACTCGACCAGGGATCGCATCGAGGGGCTCGACGGCGGCGCCGACGACTACCTCGTCAAGCCCTTCGCGATCGGCGAGCTCGCCGCACGACTGCGTGCGCTGATCCGTCGCGCGAACGGCGTGGTCTCGGCGACCGTCGAAATCGGCGATCTCGTCGTCGATCTCGCTGCGCGGCGCGTGATGCGCGCGGGCCAGGCCATCGAGCTGCGCGCCAAGGAGTTCGCGATCCTCGAACTGCTGGTGCTGCGCCGCGGACGCATCGTGAGCCGCGAGCAGATCCAGGATCACGTCTGGGGACAGGACAACGACACGCTCTCCAACGTGGTCGAGGTGCACGTCTGCCGGCTTCGCAACCAGCTCGAGGGCAGCGGGCGGCCGCTGATCGAGACCAGGCGCGGACAGGGCTATCTGATCGAGGCGGCAACTCGATGAGCCTGCGTGCCAAGCTGATCGCCGCGTACGCGGTGTCGCTGCTGGTGGTTGTCGGCGGCTTCGGAGTGGGGATGGTCGTGGCGTTGCGGGACACGCTCGAGAAGGGCGCACGCGAACAGGTCGAGGCCCGCGCGAACGCCGTGGCTTCGGTGATCGAGTTCGAAGGGGGCGCTTTCGTCATCGAGCCGAGTTCCGGACTGATGGAGCAGTACGGCCAGGGCAGCGGCTGGTCGTTCACGGTGCGCGACGAACACGGCACGTTGCTCCTGCACTCGCCGCATGCGGACACCGCCGGTTCCGCGCGCACCGCGACCGCCACCCTGCGCGCCGTGAAGTCGGGCGATGCGGAGGAGCCGCACCCGCCAACTTTGCTCCTGATCGAGTGCACGCGCGATCTGCACGATGTGGACTTCGCGGTGGCGTCGCTGATCGAGCTGCTCGCGTGGCTCGGTCCGAGCGTGATCGCGGTCTCCCTGATCGCGGCACTGCTGCTCGCCCGGCGCGCCCTGCGTCCGATCGACGTGATCGCCCGCACCGCGACCACCATCGGCCACGGCGACCTCGCACGCCGTGTGCCGGTCCGTGGTCGCGACGAACTCGCCGCGCTCGCCACGACCCTCAACCAGACCTTCGATCGACTGCAGGCGGCCGTCGAACGCGAGGCCCGATTCGCGGCCGACGCATCCCACGAGATCCGCACGCCGCTCGCGGCGATCGCCGGCCACGTCGAACTCGCGCTGTCGCGGCCACGCAGCGCCGAGGAGTTGCGCACCCACCTCGCCGAGATCGGTGCGGCCAGCCGCGAGATGCAGGAGCTGGTCGATGGACTGCTGACCCTGGCCCGCGCAGAGCACGAGCAGCCGTCGGATCAGATGGTCGATCTCACTGCTCTCTGCGCCGAGGCGGTCGATCGGGCGGCCTCGCAGGCGAGCGATGCCGGAATCGAGTTGAGCTGCAGCGGTCACGCTGAGACATGCGGTGATCCACGTGGCCTGTCGCGCGTGATCCAGAACCTGCTCGCCAACGCGATCCGCTACAACCGCCCCGGCGGGAAGGTCGCATTGCGTTGCGCAATGCACGACGAGTGGGCGACTCTCGTGGTGGAGGACGACGGCATCGGCATCCCGGAGGAAGCCCTGCCCCATCTGGGCGAGCGCTTCTTCCGCGTCGACGACTCGCGTTCGCGCCGGACGGGAGGAATCGGCCTCGGACTCTCCATCGTGCGCGCCATCGTGCACGTGCATCGCGGCAGGCTCGGATTCCGCAGCGAGACCGGGCGCGGCACGACGGTCACGGTGGAGCTGCCGCGCTCCATCGCGCCGCGACCCGTGCGGGACGACAATCCGATCGACCGGGAGTCGTCGCCGCGCGAAACTCCCGCCGCCGCCCCCCGACCCTCCGCGTGATGCATTCCAAGTCCTGGATCGGAGTCCTGATCGCGCTCGCGTTGGGCGCGACCGCAGGCTGGCTGCTGCACGGTGCACTCTCGCAGCCGGGCCACGAGGAAGAAGGCGAGGAGCACGCCGTCGCGCCCGGCGAGTTGCAGGTGCAGGTGAAGCTCGGCAAGGTCGAGCGAACCGACTTCGCGACCACGGTCGACGCGCTCGGTCGCGTGCAGGCGACGCCGGCGTCGCGCTGGCGCATCGCGTCGCGCGCCTCGGGGCGGGTGACGGCGATCGGCACACGCAGCGGCGCGAGGGTCGCACGCGGCGATCTCCTGGTGAGCTTCGACCCTGCACCCTTCGATCGCGCGATCACGGAGGCCGAAGCCGCGCTGTCCACGGCGCTGGCCGAGCAGTCCGCGTACCAGAGGAGCGGTGCGGAACTCGCCCGTGCGCGGTTGCTGTCCGCCGTCGAACAGGCGAAGCGCGAACTCGAGACCGCCGAGCGGGAGGCGACGCGCATCGCGAAGCTGGTGCCCGACGGACTGGTGTCGGAGCGTGCCGTCCTCGACGCACGCGACACACGCGCGCGCCGCGCGCTCGAGCTCGACGTCGCGCAGCGCGAGTTCGACCAGTTCGAGTCCGGTGGGCATCTGGCCGAATCCGCGCGCATCGACGCGCAACGCGATGCCGCCGCCGCGAAGCTCGCCGAGGCCCAGGCCCTGCGTGCCGAATGCGACGTCCGCGCACCGCAGGATGCCGTGGTCCTGACCTTCGAGGCGCGCCCCGGTCAGGTGGTCGACGCCGGCGCGGACCTCGGCACCCTGCTCGTCGACGACCATGTCACACTCGAGTTCGACCTCACCCCTCGTGATGCCGGTCGGATCGCCGACGCCGCGCACGTGACCTTCACGCTCGACGACGGCAGCGAAGGCGCCGGCACCCTGCTGTCGTTGTCGCGTCACGCCGAAGCCGACACTGGAATGCTGGTGGCGCTCGTCGAACCGTCGACCGACGTCGCGAAGCTCCGCGAAGGCATGCTGCTGCGCGGCACCTTCGAGGCGGAGCGCCTGCAAGCCGTCCTGGTCGTTCCCGCCGCAGCGGTCGTGCGCGTCGACGATGAACCCGCGGTGTTCCGTGTCGGCGGGGATCACATCGCGCATCGCGTGGCGGTGCGCGTCCTGGCACGGCACGGCGATCGCATCGCGGTGGCCGTCGACGCCGACGCACTGCACGAGCGGGACGACGTCGTGCAGCAGGGTGCGCACAACCTGCCCGACGGAGCGAGGGTCACCGAAGACGCGGAGAAGTCCGGGCATTGAACTTCGTCGCTCGGATCCACCACCATCGGCGCGCGCTGTTCGTCCTGCTCGCGCTCGGGCTGGTCGGCGGGGTGTTCGCCGTCCAGCACTCGGCGCGTGCGATCTATCCCGGCGTCGCCTTCCCACGCATCGTGGTGATCGCCGAGCGCGGCGAGCAGCCGGTGCAGGCGATGCTCGCCGAAGTGACGCGTCCGATGGAACGCGCGCTGGTCGTGCCCGGGCTCACGCGCGTGCGCAGCAAGACGGTGCGCGGCGCCTCCGAGCTGTCGCTCGACTTCGCCGAGGACACCGACATGCTCGAGGCCCTCAGCGAGGTGCGTGCCCGCGTCGCTCAGGCCGGACTGCCGGGCGACGTCGAGTTGGTGATCGAGCGGCAGACGCCGGCGGTGTTCCCGGTGCTGAGCGTCAACGTGATCCCCGGCGAGGCGCAGCGCGCGGATGCCGTGGCACGTGCCGAGCTCGCCGAGTGGATCGAACTCGAACTCGCGCCGCGGCTGTCACGCCTGCCGGACGCGTTCCGCGTGACCGTGCAGAGCGGCGACACGCGTGAGTTCGTGTTCGAGGTCGATCCGCTCGCGCTGGCGGCGGCCCGCCTCGACGTGCTCGACGTGGAGCAGGCGCTCCGCAGCGCCAACCAGGTCGCCGCCGTCGGCCTGTCGTCGACCGAATCGCTGCAGTACCAACTGCTGGTCGACGGCCGTTTCCGCAGCGTCGACGAGGTCACGGGCCTCGCGATCGCCCGCGAGGGCGCCGACCCGATCCTGCTCGGCTCGCTCGGCCGGGTGATCGAGACCACCGCGACGCGCAGCATGATCGTGACCGGCGGCGGCGCCGACGGCGTGGTCGTGAGCGTGATGCTCCGCGACGGCGGCAAGGTCACCGACCTGTCGCGCGACGTCACACGCGTGCTCGACGAGATCGCCCCGGGCATCCCCTTCGGCGGGCGCATCGAGCCGGTCTACGACCAGGCGCAGCTGGTCGAGGCGTCGATCGATGGCGTGCGCGACGCGATCGCGCTCGGCGCACTGCTGTCGATCGTGGTGATCGCACTGTTCCTCGCCGACTGGCGCATGACGCTGGTCGCGAGCGTGGCGGTGCCGGTGTCCGTGCTGCTGACCATCGCGCTGTTCCCGCTGATCGGCGAGTCGCTGAACCTGATGAGCCTCGGCGGCCTCGCCGTCGCGATCGGTCTGATCATCGACGACTCGATCGTCGTGGTGGAGAACGTCGCCCGACGACGCCATCTCGACCCCGATCGCTCGGGATTCCACGTCGTGTGCGAGGCGACGGGCGAGGTGTTCGGCGCGATCGTCGGTTCGTCGCTGACCACGGTGGTCGTGTTCCTGCCGTTGGTGCTCCTGCCCGGCGTGGTCGGCCAGTTCTTCCGCAGCCTCAGCCTCGCTCTCGGCGTGAGCATCGTCGTGTCGATGGTGATCTCGCTGGTCTACGCACCGCTGATGCTGGCGAGCCCCTGGCTGCTCCCGCGACCGGGCGTGCGCGCGCGGCGGCTCATGACGCGTCTGCAGGACGGTTACGCGCGCATGGTCGGCTGGTCGCTGCGCCGCCCTCTCGGCACGATCGCGATCCTGCTGACGCTGCTGATGCTCGGCATGGCCGGCGTGCGCGGCATCGGCAGCGACTTCCTGCCGCAGATGGACGAGGGCGGCTTCGTGCTCGACTACACCCTGCCGGTGGGCACCAGCCTGCTCGACACCGACGCGACCTGTCGCCGCATCGAGTCGATCCTCCGCGAGACCGACGAGGTCGCCTCGTTCTCGCGCCGCACCGGCGCGGAGCTCGGCTTCTTCGCCACCGAGCAGTTCACCGGCGACATGCTGGTCGGCTTGAAGCCGCGCTCCCACCGCGAGCACGACGTGTTCGAGGTCATCGACGGCCTGCGCGAACGCTTCGCGCACGAGGTGCCGCAGGCCGAGGTCGAGTTCGTGCTGGTGATGGCCGACACCATCGCCGATCTCGAGGGCAATCCCGAACCGATCGAGGTCAAGATCCTGGGCGCGGAGTACCCGGTTCTGCAGGACTTCGCCAACGCCGTCGCCGATCGCATCGGACACCTGCCCGGTGTGGTCGACGTCGCCAATCACGTCTCCTTCGGGAGTCCGGAGCTGACCTGGAGACCGGATCCGGTGCGCGCCGCAGCAGCAGGATTGACCACCGAGTCGATCGCGGCGCAGATGCGCGCGCAGCGCCTCGGCAGCGTCGCGACCCGCGTCCAGCAGGGCGACCGCTTCCTCGACCTGCGCGTGCGCTATCCGTCGCCCTGGCGCAACGAGGTGGAGATCGACGGAGACGGCCCCGACGCCTTCGTCACCACGCGTGACGGCAAGCGTGTTCCGCTGCGCTCGGTCGCGAGCTTCGAACGTCGTCTCGCCGAGAACGAGCTCGAACGCGAGAACCAGGTGCCGATGGTGCGCGTCACGGCGAAGGTCGCGGGAACCGATCTCGGCAGCGCGAGTGCCGCGGTCGCGGCTGCGGTCGCGGGCCTGCCGCGTCCCGCCGGAGTGCGCTTCGAGATGGACGGCACCATCCGCAGCCAGGAGCGCGCCTTCGACCGCATGCTGATCGTGTTCGCGCTCGGGTCGGGGCTGGTGTTCCTGCTGCTGGTGGTCCAGTTCCGCTCCCTGCGCCTGCCGGCGGTGCTGTTCCTCGCGCTGCCCTTCGGGCAGGTCGGCGGACTGCTCGCGCTGCGGATGACCGGCATCACCCTGAACATCGGCTCCGGCATGGGTCTGATCATGCTGGTGGGGCTGGTGGTGAAGAACGGCATCATCCTGATCGAGCACGCGCAGCAGCGACGCCGCGAAGGTCTCGATGAGCGCGAGGCGATCACCGCAGCCGCACGGGTGCGCCTGCGGCCGATCCTGATGACCACGCTCGCCGCGATCGCCGGTCTCCTTCCCCTCGCGCTCGGCTTCGGCGCAGGCGCCGAGCTGCAGCGACCGCTCGCGGTGGCCGTGATCGGCGGACTCGTGGTGTCGACCGCCTTCGCGCTGTGGATCGTCCCGCTGGGCTGTGCGCTGTTCGCGCGCGGTCATCTCGTCCCGGAGATCGAGCATGCGTCGCCGTGACCTCGTCCTTCTGACGTGTGCACTCACCGGTGCCTGCGGCAGCGCGCCCGAGCCGGTCATCGCGCCGGGCTGGGACGCGAAACGGGCCGACCACCCCCTGTCGCGCGCCGAATGCGTGCAGCTCGCGATCGACTTCGCGCCGACTGCCGAGGCGTGGCGTGCGCGTCTCGACGCCGCGCGCGCCCGCCTCGACCACGCCGGCGAACTGCCGAATCCCACGCTCGGCGTGGAATGGGAGGACTTCGGCCTCTCGCCGCACGCCGTGACCGCACTGCAGACGACCTATCCGATCGGTCTGTCGCTGAGCGAGCTGTTCCTGCGCGCCGATCGCCAATCCGAAGCCGATCACGAGCTGCAAGCGAGCATCGCCGAACTGCTCGTGGAGCGTCGCAAGCTCGCGCTGTCGGTGTGCACGGCCTACGACGCGATCGTCGCCGCCCACGAGGGCCGCAAGCTCACTTCCGAACTCCTCGACGTCGCCGACCGCGCGCTTCATGCCGCGCAACGCCGCGTCGAGGTCGGCCTCGACGCACCCTTCACGATCGAACGCGCGCAGGCGCAGGTCGCCGCCGTGCACGCGCAGCTCGCGCACGAGGAGATCGACGTCGGCGGTCTCGAGATGGCCTTCGCCTTCGCGCTCGGCTTCGAGCGCCCCGTCGCGCTCCAACTCGCCGACGGTGTGCTCCCCGACCAGGGCCCACCCGCCGAGGACGCCGAAGCGTTGCTCGCCGAGGCCACGAGGACGCGACCCGAACTCGTCGCCACCGCTGCGCACTACGCAGCCGCGCTCGACCGCGCGCATCTCGCGGCGTCGCCGCTGCGCTTCCTGCCGCACGTCGCGGCCGGGCCACGCACCAACGGCGGACACCTCTTCGGCGTGGCCTCCCTCGAGGTCGAACTGCCGATCTTCGACTCCGGCAGTGCCGAGCAGGCCGAGAAGAACGCCGATCTCCTCGCCGCCGCCGCGGAAGCGCGTGCAACCGCGCACCGTGTGACCGAGGAGGTCCTCACCGCAGCGACGCGCGTCGAGCAGGAGGCGGGTTACCTGCGCGAACACGCGATCCCGCTCGCCGAGCGCCAGGCACGCCTGCGCGAGCATGCCGAGAAGGCCTTCGAGGCCGGTGAGATCGAATTCGACGCCTTGCTTGAATCGATGCGCAGCGAGATCGCCGCCCGACGCGATCTCCTCGAAGCACACAAGTCCCTCGCCGAGGTGTCCTGGCCGCTCGCTCTCGACCGCTGGCTCAGGGACCGCGCCGAAGGTCTGCCGGAAGAGCGCACCGATCCTCAACGTGGTCGGTGACCCGTTGCCGGGCCGATGACGTGATCTCACCGCGACACGACGCGCTGACGTCGACCGGGCTCGCCAGGCAGACGAGTCGCGGCGCTCCGACTCCAGTTCGACGACCGATACGACTGCAGGGCATGCGTCCTCGCCCGATCCGACGGCGGACGACCGGGCTGAACCCGCGCCGCGTCGCCGCCTCGCGCCGACCAGGCAGGCGCACGTCGCTATGCTTCCCCGGGCCCTCCGGCCTCACGGATCTTCGCGCCGCGCGACGATTCCCCGGCCCGCGGGAACAGAGAGCGGGGATGCCAAACTCTGAGACGGGGAGTGCCACGTGAATCACGAATCCCGGCGCATGCCGCGAGTTGCCGCCGAGTGGTGCTGGTGGACCGCGCTCCTCGCGGCGCTGGCGGCCTCACTGTGGGTGTCCGTCACCGGCAATGCGCGCGGGTCGTCCGAGCATCCTCGGCGGCATGACGCGGTCCAGTCCGTCGACGACGGCGCACCGAGAGGCGCGGCGGGCAGCGTGGGATTCCCACGGCTGCTCACCGATTCGGACTTCAGCAGGACGCGCACTTCCCGGGACGAGTCGGGGCAGACCAGCGTCTCGGGTTGGTGCGCCGGCGCGCCGATCGAGTCGCGTCTCATCGATCTCGACGAGGCGATCCTGCCGCAGTTGAGCAAGGCGACATGGCAACCTCGACACCCGATCGTGTCGTCGCATTCCCTCTGCGGTGCTCTCATCACACGCGACGGCACCCTCGCACTCGTCCACGGCGACGAGATCGTTCGCGGCGTGGACAACCGGATCGAGTTGCCACCGGCGACCAGGATCGCTGTCCATCTCTGTCGCGTGCCGCCTGCGCTCCGCGATCGTTCGACGATCTTCGGCGCACTCCGCGACCTGCGGTTCGCCGACTCCATGATCGACGCGAAAGCGAGTTTCGCGGCGGGAGTGACGGCTCAGTTCGAGTTCGGCACGGACCAGCTCTGGGTGCCACTCGGTCTCGCGCTCGGCGGATCGTTGCACGTCGATGTGCGGCCGAAAGCAGGAGGGCCGAGTCTCGCCTCACGCGACTTCGAATTCTCTGCCCGCGATCGCTTCGTCGAGGTCGACATGGCGTGTAGTGCGCAGTTCGTCGATCTCGCACGCGCCACGATCCGACTGTGCTTCCGCGACGCGGCGCTCAGCGGAACCATGGACCTCACGATGGAACCTGTCGGTGGCGGCCGTCGCAGACAGATCCGATTGGAGCGGAAGTCGCAGGACGAGGAGGTCCAGGTCGTCGTCGACGATCTGGAACGCCGCGAGTTCGACCTCTCTCTCGAACCGGGGTCCGGCAAGCCGACCATTCCACTCGATCGCCTGGTCGCCGATCGACCTGAGGTGCTGTTGACCACCGGCGTTCATTGCGGCAATGGGGTGCGGGCGAGACTGAGGGGGGTGCCGGCCAAGTCCGCAGGTCCGTGCACGCTGATCCTGCGCGACTCCGCGGGTCGCAGCATCGGCGCCGGCTACAGCGAGGCCGGCAGTGCGGTGGTGAACCTCGGCGACCTCGCCGGAGGTGACTACACCGCGCAGGCGTTCTGCGTTTCCGCATACCTCGCATCACCGATCACGACGCTGCACCTCGGCGCGAACGACCGCATCGATCTGGATCTCGACCTGCGGCCGGCAACTGCGGTCGCCTTCGAGGAGGTCGCGGATCCCCTCGAGTCGCTTCGGCTCGAGTGCAGGGAAGCCGGCGGAGTCTGCAGTCCGGTCGTCGTCGGTCGACGGAGCCGACGCTGCCTGCTTCCGCAGGGCATCCATGACGTGGTCTCCGGTGCGCAGACCCACCGCGTCGTGCTCGGCCCCGAGCGCGAGTACGCGTACCACCCGCCCCGTTGACCTGCGGTTCCCCCGCGGCGGTCCGGAACACATCGAATCGGCGCATCCGGCCCTTTCGATCGACTGCTTGGAGCAGGCGGGCGCGCTCGTCACCGAGCGACACATGTCGCGGTGCTGGCCGGGGCCTTCCAGCCTCCCGGATCGCCACGTCGCACGACGACTCTCCGGCCCAAGGTCCCGGGAATCGGTCGAAGACGCGTCACGACTGACCAGGCAACTCACTCCCTCAGGCAACGGGTCGCGAGCCCGTCACCGAAACGCATCGAGAACAAGCAGGAGATCATGAAACTCGACATCTTCACCACCCCGATCGCCGTCTGCGCCCGCCTGATGGCGATGGCGCTCTTCGCCACCTGCTCCCTTTCCGCGCAGGACCACCGCGCACCTGCGCTGCCGGTTGGGAGCGAGGCATTGCAGGTTCCCGCCGGCAACAGGGTATCGCACCACCTCTACGCCGAAGGCTTCCAGACCTACTGGTGGGATGCCCGGAACGGGGAATGGCTGTTCACCGGTCCGGTGGCGCTGCTCTACGCAGACGCGGGGAGGACGGCCGAGTTCGGCTACCACAGCTCCGGCCCGGTGTGGGTGAGCAACAGCGGCAGCGGCGTCGTCGGACAGGTCATCGCCCGCAGCACGATCGACCCCGATTCGATCCCGTGGCTGCTGCTGCGCACGGTTTCGACGCGCGGCCCCGGTCCGTTCGAACCGACCACCTTCGTCCAACGGGTCAACACGAACGGCGGCCTCCCACCTGCGCGCGCCGGCGAGCCGAACGAAGTCGTCTGGGTGCCGTACACCGCGGAGTACTACTTCTACCGCGCTCAGTGACCAGCACCGTTCCGCGACCTCGGCCGAGAAGGCATGAACCGCACGAGGTCGATGCCGCGCGTCATCGCAGCAACGACGACGCGCGATTGGTCAATTGCAGACCGGTGGCGGTGAACGCGACGCTCTGGAAATGCACTGCGAGGCCGCGGATCGCCGCGTTGTTCGGAACCTGTAGATGCGAGGTGTGCGGTCCCGACAGCCCGGGATAGGGCACCAGTCCCGTCAGCGTGACGATCGGCGCGCTGCCGCCGATCAACAGCGTGCCGTAGGGCGGAACCGGCAGGCTCTGGGTCGCCGTCGAGACGCAGAGCACGAAGCTCGTTCCCGCGGGACCGAAGTCATCGATGTCGAGCGTCTGACCCAGCGACCGGCACGGACTGGCGGCGACCCCTGGGCCGCAAAGCACGCCCATGAGATGCGCACTGCTCCACGCCACGCCCGTCGTGCCGGAGGAGATCGACACACGGCCCGAGCTGTTCATCGACGGCCACGCATCGATCATTCCGTAGTTGCCTCCGGCGCCGGTCGCACCGCCCTGACGCGCCAGCACCGTGAGGGAACCGTCCGCGGCGCTGACGAGGATGCGCCCCATCGTCCCGTTGGGATCGAGGTCGCACCACACGACCAGATCGCCGTCGTCGTCCAGCGGCGTCATCGGCACGCGCGAGAAGCCGAGGACGTGACACAGGCCGCCGTCGACCGGGTCGTTGAACAACAACGCCGCGCGCCAGCTTCCGGGGCGGCCGACGATCCAACCCGCGCTCGGGTTGCCGCCCTGCATGAAATCGGCGAAGACCGCGATCTGGCCGCTGCCGTTGATCGCGGCACCCTGGAAGTCGAAGTAGTTGCCGCCGACCGGCGTCGTCATCGCATCGGTCAGGTACCACGCGTCGGTGCCATTGGTCCGCACCGCGACGCCGACGTTGACGGCACCGCCGTTGGTGATGATGCGGAACGCGACCTGTCCGCAGTCGTTGATCGACGGCACCGGGCCCGCGAAGACGGTCGTGTTGTCGACGAACCCGAAGCTCTCCGTGCCGAGTCCCCACACCGTGCTGCCGCCTGGAGCTGGATCTCCGGCGACGCAGAAGCGACTCACGGTGCCGACCTGCCAGCGGAAGATGTCGGCGAGGTACTGGTTGCTCCCGGTGCTGCGCGCCAGGAACAGCACCTGACGGTCGCGGTCGAGCGAGCCGGGCCCGAGCGCCGTGAACACACCTCCCAGCGGCGAAGGATCGCCGACCGCAGCGACCTTCACGATGGTCTGGCTGGCGGCCAGGTACAGGAACAGGGCGCGACTCGCGCTGCCACCCTGGATGTCGGCGAGGAACAGGACGTCACCGTCGTCATCGATCGGCGGAGCGAAGACGGTGCCGTCGAAGAAGCCGCCGAACGTGCCGCCGACCGGAGAGGGATCACCGCAGGTGCCGAACTGACCCGAACCGCCGCCTTGGCCGCAACCCATGGCGATCGCGCGCACCACACCGCCGTCGGCGACGAAGATGCCCTGGTTGCGCGCGCCGGTGGCATTGCCGACGAAGGCGATGGCGCCTCTGCGATTCATGCAGGCGGGATTCATGAAACCGTTGGTGATCACGGTCGCGCCCGAACCGTTGACGATCGATTGGCCGTCGCGCGCGGCCAGCAAGGTCCCGCAGTGCGCGGTCGCACCCGACGTCACCGAGATGCGGGTTGGAGCACCTGATCCTCGCTTCTCCACCACGTTGTCGTGCACGCGTACGAAGTTCTGTGCGACGAGTGCACTGACGAGCAGGGGTACGACGGCCGCAGCGAAGCGAGTGGACATGTCCGTGCATCCGATATCGCTCCGGAGAACCACACGTCGATCCACTCGTGAACGATCACGAGTCTCGGTCGGTCGTCGTCGGCGATCCGACGCAGCATAGTCTTGCGATGTTTCTCCGCCCCGCCTCGGATCGGCCCGACATCGGTGCGCATTGCCCGCTGATGCAGGATCACGCATGGACTGGGGCCGTGATCGCGGCGAAACAGCGAACGGGAGCAGCGCGACATCCGCCGACGTCCACGGTGCCAGGCAAAGGCACACGGCCTCTCCGATCCGCTCGCGGTGCACCGTCGCGCGGGTTGCGATCACCCAGGCGGCCAGCCGAGCGCACGCCCGGCGAGCACGTGCACGTGCAGGTGGAACACGCTCTGCCCGGCCGCTGCACCGTGGTTGACGACCACGCGGAAGGCGTCGCCGTGGCCCTCGCGACGCGCGACTTCGCCGGCCGCCCACAGCAGGTGCCCGAGCATCTCGCGATCGTCCCTGCTCGCGTCGCCGACACCGACGATCTGCTGCTTTGGGATCACGAGGACGTGGAGCGGGGCCTTCGGATCGATGTCGCGGAAGGCGAGACAACGCTCGTCCTCGTACACGACCTTGGCCGGGATCTCCTTGCGCAGGATGCGGGCGAACACGTTGCTCGGGTCGTAGTCCACGTCGCGCAGCATCGCCGCGGCGGCGACGTGCGCAAGCACCCGCCGCTCAGTGGGCGACCTTCTTCTCGGGCGCCTGACCGCTGCCGATGCGACCTCGAGCCCTCCGCCGCGCCAGCTCCTGCATGTCGACGTGCTCGTCGTGCTCGTCGACGATCTCCTGGCCGAGCAGGTGCTCGAGCACGTCCTCCAGGGTGACGATGCCCTCGAAGCCGCCGTACTCGTCGGTGACCGCGACGATGTGGATCTTGTCGCGGATCAGCTTCTGCAGCAGCAGCGGCCCCTTCATGGTGTCGGGGACGAAGGCCAGCGGACGGGCGATCTCTCGCAATGGGCGATCGACCTTGCCTCCGGCGAAGTTGTCGATGATGTCGCGCCGCAGCACGAAGCCGTCGACCTTGTCGGGATTGCCCTCCTCGCACAGCGGCAGGCGACTGTGGCGCAGCGTGGCGAGGTCCTTCACCACGTCGCCCACGGTCCGCTCGAGCGCGATCGACTGCACCACCGAGCGCGGCGTCATCAGGTCCCATGCCGACACGGTGTCGAGACGCAGCGCGTTCTCGACCCAGCGCATCTCACCGGCGCTCAGCGAGCCGCTGCGCCACGCCATGCGCGACAGCGCGATGACCTCTTCTTCGGTCGGTCCCGAGGGCTTCGCACCGCCGGTGAGCCGCGACATCAACGAGTGCGCCGGCCGCGCGATCGGCCAGGACACCCACATCAGGAACTGCAGAGGACCCGCGAGGAGAGGCACCAGCTTCGGCGCATACCTCACGCCCAGGCTCTTCGGCAGGATCTCGGCCGCCAGCAGCACGACGAGGGTGAAGAACGCGGCGAACACGCCGATCGATGCGTCGCCGAACTCCTTGCCGACGAGGGCGCCGCACACCATCGAGCCGAATGTGTTGGCAACCGTGTTCACCGCGAGGATCGCGGCGATCGGATGCTCGACGTGCTCACGGTAGCGCGCGAAGCGCCGCGAGCCGATCACGTTCTGCCGCTGCATCACCTCGAGCTGCGCCGGGTTCAGCGAGTAGAGCGTCGCCTCCATCATCGAGCACAGGAAGGAGGTCGCGAGCGTCAGCGCAGCCACGGCGATGAGCAAGGTCATCGCCCGTCCCCCGCCCTGCTCCGCAGAGTCCACGCATCGGCAGGCTGTCGTGTGCTACTCGCAGGGATCTCTGTGTCCATCGACGGGCGGAGTGCGGCGCAATCTGCTCACACGGCGCAGGGCCGATGCGAGCGGGGAGGCGAAGCATAGCGGCCGACGGCCGGAAATGCCGCGTCCTCGCGCTTCCGCGTCGACGCGTCGCCGTCGAGACTTCCCGGCATGACGTCACCCACCCGCGCGGCGCTGTCCGCGCCCGTCCTGGTCGCCCTGCTCTCGGCGTGCGCTTCGACGCCGTCCGGATCGCAGCAGTCCGGCGAGAACAAGGCCTTCCTCGAGCGCGTCGACGACACCACCATCGCGCAACTCCGCGCCGACGGCTTCGCGCAGCTCCCTCGCCAGGATCGGCTGCTCTGCTACCACCTCGTCCAGGCGGCGATCGCGGGACGCGACATCTTCCTCGACCAACGCTTCGCCTACGCGCTGGAGATCCGCGACGTGCTGGAGGAGCTCTACGTGCACGACAAGGCGCTCCCCGAGGCGAGCCGCAAGGAGATCGAACGCTTCACCAAGCTGTTCTGGGTGCACAGCGGCATCCATCACAACCTGTCGACGCTCAAGATGCCCTTCCATCTCGATGCCGACGCGTTCCTCGCCGCGTGTGTCCTGGCACGCAAGGACGGCGCGAAGCTGCCCACCATCGACCGCCTGCGTTTCCTGCACGACGTCATCACCAATCCGTCGACCTTCGTCTCGGTGACCAGCAAGTCGGCCGCGGACGGTGCCGACCCGGTTCGCGACAGCTGCAACAACCTCTACGTCGGCGTGACCAGCGCCGATCTCGAGCACTTCGTCGAGAAGAACCCGCTCAACAGCCGCGTGGTGAAGCAGCAGGACGGCACTCTCGTCGAGCAGGTCTATCGCATGGGCGACCCCGAGCGCGGCATCCCGCCGGGGCTCTACGCCGATCAGATCCGCAAGGTCGTCGGCCACCTGCAGGACGCCGCCGCGATCGCGCCCGAAGCGACGCGCAAGGCGATCGAGGCCCTGATCCGCTTCTACAAGAGCGGCGACATCCAGGACTGGCGCGCCTTCGACATCGCCTGGGTCGCCGACAACAAATCCAACGTCGATTTCGTCAACGGCTTCATCGAGGTCTACCTCGACGCCCGCGGTCAGAAGGGCGGCTACGAGGCGATCGTCTCCATCATCGACATGGAGAAGACCAAGGCGATCGAACGGCTCGCGGGGGAAGCGCAGTGGTTCGAGGACCGCATGCCGTGGGATGCCGAGTTCAAGAAGAAGAACGTGCGCGGCATCACGGCGCGCGCGATCGACGTGGTGACGGAGACCGGCGACAGCGGCCCGATCACGCCGATCGGCATCAATCTCCCCAACGAGGAGGACATCCGTCAGGAGCACGGCAGCAAGTCGGTCAACCTCGCCAACGTGGTCGAGGCCTACGCACAGTTGCAGGGCGGAGCCTCGCTCGACGAGTTCGCCTGGGACGAGGCCGAGAAGGACCGCGCACGCCGCTACCCGAACGTCTCCGACGTGCACACCAACCTGCACGAGGTCGTCGGTCACGCGTCGGGTCAGGTCCGCGCCGAGGTGGTGAATCCGGCCCAGATCCTCGGCGCCTACTTCTCCACGCTGGAGGAAGCGCGCGCCGACCTCGTCGGCCTGTACTGGATCGCCGATCCGAAGCTGGTCGAACTCGGTCTCGTCGACGGCGCCGACGCCGCGCTTGCCCAGTACGAGGGCTACACGCGCAACATCCTCCTCCAGCTCCGCCGTGTTCCGCAGGGCGGCCGCATCGAGGAGGACCACATGCGCAACCGCCAGATGATCGTGTTCTGGTTGATGAAGAACAGCGACGCGATCATGGTCGAGAAGCGCGACGGCAAGACCTACTACCGGGTGAAGGACGTCGCCAGCTTCCGCGACGGCTGCGGCCGACTGCTCGCCGAGGTGATGCGCATCAAGGCCACCGGCGACTTCAAGGCCGGCAAGGCGCTGGTCGAGGGCTACGGAGTGAAGGTCGACCCCGAGCTGCACCAGGAGGTGCTCGCGCGCATCAAGGCCCTGAACATGTCCTCGGTCACCGGCTTCGTGCAGCCCGAGCTGCGTTCGATCAAGGACCGCAACGGCGACGTGGTCGACGCCGAGATCTGGTACCCGAACGACATCGCCGACCAGATGCTGCGGTGGAGCGGGCGGCGCTGAGAGGCCGCGCGCTCAAGTCGCGATCTCGGCCTCGATCCGAACCGCGCAACTCACCGAGTTGGCGATGAAGCACAGGGCGTGCGCGCGTTCGTGCAGCGCCCTGGCCTGCGCGGCATCGCCACTCGTGATCGCGACCCTCGGTCGCAGCACGACCTCACGAAACTGCCCGCCACCGTGCGCCGCGATCACCATGGTGCCCTCGGCCGCATCCTCGTAGCGCGTCACGACGATGCCCGCATCGGCGCACAGGTGCAGGTACCACAGCATGTGGCACGACGACAGCGCAGCGACGAACAGCTCCTCCGGGTTGTGACGCGTCGCGTCGCCGCGGAACTGCGGGTCCGACGATGCGGCGATCACGGGCTTGCCGTCGATGCGCACCTCGTGGTCGCGACCGTAGGCCTCGTATCCGGACGTCCCGCTCCCGCGGTCTCCCGTCCATGCGATGTCGACCCGATACCGATGTTCTCTGGTGTGTCCCATGACTCGGGCCGTGAGCGTAGCGCGCGACCTCGCTCCGCCGGGCGACGAGGGCATTCGATCCTGTCTCGACTCAGGTCAAGGCGCGCGCCAGGGAGCGCAGCTTGTCCGCGCCGTCGCCACGCCACGATGCGCCATGCATGCAGGCGAGCAGTCGCGGCTTCGTGGCGATCAGCTTGTCGAAGTGCTTCGCGCTGTCGCGGCTGTGCGCGAAGTAGTCGAACATGCCGTGTGCCGCGAGCGCGGCCGGGAGGATGTCCCGTTCGGTGACCGGCTCGTGATCCGCACCACCCTGCGTGAAGAGGTCCCCACAGAGCAGCGTCGCGGTGCTCTTCTCGAACAGGAAACCGCAGTCCCAGCCGTGCGGCATGTGCGGGGTGTCCAACCAACGCACGGTGTGTCGGCCGAGGCGCAACTCCTCGCCATCGGCCATCGCGCGCGGCGGACGATCGGCGAGATCTCCCACCGAGGTCATCGCCCCGATCCCGCTGCACACGGCGACGGCGGACGGCGCCGCCGCGAGGAACTCGTTGAGAGCGCCGCACTCGTCGGCCTCGAAGTGGGAGAAGGCGACGTGGCGCAACTTCGCGAGCGGCATCACCCGTTCGATCGCGCCGCGCACCAGAGGGAACAGCTTGCGAGGTCCGGTGTGGAACAGGAGCGGCTCGTCGTCGACGACCAGGAACTGGTTGAAGGTGAACCCGCCCGGCACGACATCCGGTGGCAGGACCACGCTGATGCGGTGGATGCCGTCGATGATCTCGTCGATGCGGGCAGAGGGATTCGTGTCCGGGCTCATGTTCTCGTCTCGGCTCGGGGTCAGGTGGAAGTCAGCCCGACGGCGCAGCGAAGCAACACCCCGAGCTCGCGTTCGATGTCGACGCGCTCGAAGCCGGCAACGGTCCGGAACGCGCGGTAGGTGAGGGGGTCGAGCAGGGCGCGGACGCGCTTGCGGACCGCCGCCCGCGAGCTCGCCCGCAGGCCGAGACCCGGCCCGTCGACCAGTGCGGCGGTGGCTTCGTCGAGCAGGGTCGACAATTGCGCGGCGGCCGTACTCAGAGCTGTCGAGGAGTCGGTGAACGGCGCGCTGTGCCAGACCAGGTCGTGCGCAGCATCGAGAAGCGCGCAGACCAGTTCCACGACCCGGATCAGCCGCTGCCCTGCATCACGGACCCGCGCCACCGCAGCGAAGTCGGGCAACTGCAGATTGGCGAGGAAGTGCGAGGTGCAACCCTGGAACAGATGCTCGCGGCTCGGGAAGTGCTTGCGCACCGTCGCCAACGAAACGCCCGCTGCAGAAGCCAGGGGCTCGTAGGCCGTCACACCCTGTCCGTGCAACCGCACCGCGGCATCCAGGATGCGTCGGCGGGTCTCCTGCGCGGATGCGCGGCGACGCGAGGCGTCGTACTTCCTCGGCATTGGATAGCTACGTTTGCTATTCAATATTGTCGTGCGCTCTCCCGATGTCAACGACCGTCACGCGCCGGCCTTCCAGGCCCGCGGAATTGTCGTTCCGGCCGGGGATTCCCCCGCTGCGGGCGGGAGCGGTCCCGCACCGGAGTCGCGCCCATGATCCACGAAGTCCACGGCGACATCCTCCTCTCGCGCGCCCAGGTGATCGCGCACGGCGTCGCGCCCAACGACGACTTCCACCACGGCTTGGCCCTCTCGCTGCGGGAGCGCTGGCCGGCGATGTACAAGGACTTCCGCCACTTCTGCCACACCGCGCACCCCAAGCCCGGCACCCTGTGGACCTGGGGCGGTCCCGATCACCTGCGCGTCGTCAGCCTCTTCACTCAAGAAGTCGCAGCCGCACACGGCGGCAAGCCCGGGCGCGCCACGACGGCCCACGTGAACCACTGCCTTCGCGAACTGCACCGGCTGATCGAGACCGAGAAGTTCGCGAGCGTCGCGCTGCCGCGCCTCGCCACCGGTATCGGCGGGCTGGGCTGGGAGGAGGTCGAACCCCTGGTTCGCCAGCACCTCGGCGCGCTGAAGGTCCCCGTGTTCCTCTACACGCGCTTCGAGGCGGGGAAGACGGCGCAGGAACCGACGCGAGGCTGATCGCGACGCTCAGCGCCTCGTGCCGCGAGCCGCATCGAAGTGACGCGCGACGTCGCCTCGTACTACCAACGCATGGCTCGGGACCAGGGCCTTTGCGAGCCACGCATCGGCGGCGTGGCCTTTGCGCAGCATCTCGATTCCGCGCTCGGGCTGAACGTCCACCTCCACACCTCGTGGCCGGATGGAACCTTCACGCGCCCGCCGTCGAGTTCGGAAGATCCAACCTTCCATCCGGCTGCGGCGATCACCGACTCTGACATCGACAAGCTCGCCTGCGCGATCCGCCCTCGCGTGCTCCGCTTCCTTCGCAGGCACGGCAAGCTCCCCGACGACGATGCTCCAGCCGACGACTCGGCACTGCTCGAGCCCTCGCCGCTCCAAGTTCTCGCGGCTCCAAGTCCTCGGTGCGGCGTCAGTGCAAGGCCGCAGCGCGCGAGACGCCGCCGTTCCAATCCGGGAAGTCGTCGGCGAGCATGACGCGGCTGTCGCCGATCTGCAGCTCGGCAAGAGGCGAGAATCGCCGGCCCACCGCTGTTCCTGCGGTGGCCGGCGTGCGCGCACATCAGAAGCTCTGGACCGTCTGCACGTTCGTCGTCGGGAACGGCAGCGGATTGATCGACCGCGGGTCCACGATCAGCGCCTGGAAGTGCAGCGTCGCCGGACCGAGGTCCGGCACCGACCAACGGGCGGCGCCGGTCAGCAGGTTGAACGGGACGGTCGTCGGCCACGTCCAGATCTGCGTGAAGCCGGCCCCGATCCCGAGGTCGACGACGCCCGGCAGGCTGCTCGGCGTGGCGAGCAGGCTGAAGCACAGAAGTGCGTCCGCGCTCGACGACGACGCGCCGCGCGATGCCACCAGGTCGAACCCGGTCCGCGACGACGACGGCCCGCCGAGGATCCGCGCCGTCTGCCGCGACAGCGACACGTCGATGCTCGGACTCGCGTAGAGCCCGTTGTAGAGACGGATCGAGTAGGTCGTCGGGAGGAGCCCTTGCGGCGGAAAGACGGCGAGGTGCCGGTCGTCGCGGATCTCGAACCAGCCATCGGCCCAGGTCGAGCCACTCCGGCTGGTGATCGTCGTGCTGCCGAACGCGACCCTGTCGACGCCGGTCAGCACTTCGCCCTCGATCACGAACGGCTGGTCGGTCACGTTCGGCAGCGTCGCCGGGCTGACGCCGGTGACCCGCGGCACGACGCGCGCGTAGGCCGGCAGACCGTGCTGCGGGAACAGGTCGTGCGTCGGCCACGACGTCATGCCGTCGGCGATGCTGTTCAGCGAGTCGCGGTTCGCGTGCGAGTTCGACTTGTTGACGAACACCGCGATCGAGATGCCATCGCTGCGGTAGATCACCTGCGACGACACCCCCCACAGCACACCGCTCTTGCCGTGTGCGACGACACCGCCTGGCCGGACGTCCTGCGCGAAGCCGCCGAGGTCGACCGCGACCGGGGCGACCGGCGCGGCGAGCACCGCGTCGCGCGTCGTCGTCGACAGCAACATGCCGTCCTGCGCGAGGTCGTACGCGCCCGTCAGGATCCGCACGTAGTCGACGGCCGACGTGACGACGCCGCCCGGCGCATCGATGCGCGGGACGTTGCCGTAGCTGCCGCCGCCATAGGTGCAGGTCAGCGGGCGGCGGTCGGTGTGCAGGTCGCTGCTCGCGAGGTTGAGCGCGTCGTCGTGGTAGAAGACCTCGCCGCTGCGGAGCTGGCTCCGGCGGCTCCCGCCGATCCACAGGCGCGTGACGCCGAGCGGCGCCGCGACGTCCTCGCGCAGTACGCGCTCGTAGGTCTTGCCGGCGACGTTCTCGAGCACCTGGCCGAGCAGCGTGTAGGCGATGTTCGAGTACGAGTCGCCGGTGCCGGGCGCGAACTGGAGCGGCTGCAGCGACGCGTAGCGCGCGGTGTCCCACGCCGTGACCGGCAGCGTCGGGGAGCCTTGGTTCAGCCACTGCGCGACCGGCCAACTGTCGATGTCGCGGACGATGCCCGACGAGTGCTGGATCGCGTGGCGGACGCGAACGTCCTGGAAGTCCGCGAAGGAGCCGACGAGGCCGAGGTTCGCACCGACGAGCGTCGACATCGAGAAGAACACGTTGTTCTGGTCGAGCACGTGGGCGGCGAGTGCCGCGAGTGGCTTCGAGCAGCTCGCGACCCGGAACATGCTCGTCGGCTGCGTGATCGGATAGCCGGCCTCGGCCCACGTGTAGCCGCGCGCGTAGACCAGGCGCCCGTCCTTCGCGATCGCGATCGACGCGGCGCGCGCGTTGGTCGACTGGATCAGGTTCGCCATGTAGCTGTCGAACGGATCCATCGAGATGACGGCGGTGCCGGTGCGCGTCAGCGTGCGTGGCAGGATCGCGTCGTTCTGAACGAACACCGTCACCCACCGCGCTGCGGAGCCGGTGCCGCCGCACTGCAGGAACAGCGGGAACTCGTTCGGCCGGTTGTTGACCTCCGTCTGCACCGCGGCCGCCGTCAGGTCGTGGAGTGCTGCCCACGAACCGATCTGGTCGTCGCGCCAGATCGCGGAGTAGGTCTGCCGGTCCGAGATGTCGACGAACGTCGGCCGCGCGTGGCCCTCCGTCTGCGCGTCGAACGTCGCCTGGTACTGCGTCGCCGACTGGCCGCGCGAGTATCCCCACGCCGCGTCGCCGGAGTACGGCACCCACACTCCGCAGTAGAGCGGCGTCGCCGACGAACCGAACTCCTCGAAGCAGGTCGGGATGTAGCCATTCGACCGCGCCCACGACATCCGGGAGTCGAGGGACGAACCCGAGGCGGCGACCTCGTCGACGGCGGTGACGTTGTCGCGCAGGTAGACCGCCGCGAACACCTCGTCCGAGCCCTGGCCCGAGGCCGTGACCAGGAACGGCCGGTAGCCCGCCGCGATCGTCGTCGTCCTCCACGACTGGTACTGCGCGCGGGTCAACCCGTGGACCCCCGCGTACACCGCGCCGATCCGCCGCACCCAGACCGCCGAGTAGCGCTGCGCGGCAAGCCCACCCGACACGCTGAGCGCGAGGGGTCGGTAGCCCTGGCCTGACAGATTCGTCCACTGGGTCTGGTGGGTCGCCGCGGTAACGCCGTGGTAGACGGCGACTTGCGCGCGGGGCGCGACAGCGACGAGCACGGTCGCGACGACGAACGCGAGAAGGACCCGGAGGGAGCGGCCGTGGCGGCCGGAAGGCGTGACGGAAGACATCTCAGGAGGGCGATCAGGAATCGCGCTCCGACGTGACCGGGATTCGGCGCGGATCCCGGCACGAGGCCGGAACATCGATCGCACCGGCCGTTCGGCCGAGGCAGGACGGAAGGATCCGGCCCGACTGCCCGCGACCGTCGACCGCCTGTCGTGCACGCCGAGGAGCTCGTCACGCTGACCCCCGGGACCGTGCGGCGATCGACGCGCTCGCCATCGTCCCGGACGGGGCGGTGGCGGTGCGTGGCGGCCGGATCGTCGCGGTCGAGCCGACCGACGAAGTGGCGCGGCGCGACCGCGCAGCGATCGAGCACGACCTCCGCGGCGTCGTCGTCTTCCCCGGCTTCGTCGACTGCCACACACATCCCGTGCCACACCTCGTGGCCGGATGGAACCTTCACGCGCCCGCCGTCGAGCGCGGAAGATCCAACCTTCCATCCGGCTGCGGCGATCACCGACTCTGACATCGACAAGCTCGCCTGAGCGATCCGCCCTCGCGTGCTCCGCTTCCTTCGCAAGCACGGCGGACGCGCCTATGCTGCGCGCATGGGGCCTCGACTCCTTCTCCTGCTGACCCCCGCGGTGCTCGCCTGCACCGCCGGGCCCCGCGCTCGCCCCGACGCAGGCACTGCCCCGGAGCCGACCCCGATGCGGATGATGACGCCCGCCCCCGTTCACCCGTTCGTGCACGGCCCGGCCCTCGCCGATGGCCCGGCGCTCGCGCAGTGGCTGGCGAAGCGGGCCGCCGACGGCGCGCGCCCGCTGGTGCGGCTGCCGGTGCTGGTGCTGCTCGCGAACCCACCTTCGACGGTGCAGGGCGCTCGGCTCCTCGGGGCGGCGCCGGACGCCGCGACGCTCACGCTCGACGACTCGGCCCTCGGCATCGGCCTCGCCGACCGGGCCCGGCAGGCCTGCCCCGGTGCCGCGGAGTGTCCCCTGTGGCTCGAAGGTCGGTGGACGGGCGCGGGCTTCGCCGTGACGCATGTCGGCGCCGTGGTGAGCGACGCGGAGCGGCAGGCGGGTCTCACCGCGAGGCTCGAGCTGCCGGGAGCGCGGGCCGAGGTGGTGGCGCTGGTCGAGCGACTCTCCTCCTCGGCGACGTCGGATGAGAAGGAGGCCACCGGCCGGGCGCTGATCGCCAGCGGCGTCGACGCCATTCCGGTGCTCATCGCGGCGCTCGACGATGGCCGTGCGTGGGAGACGCGCGACGTCGCCAACCGCATGAACCTGCCCAACAACAACCTGCCCAACAACGCGAAGGTCGAGCCGCTCATCGTCACCCGGAAGGTGGGCGAGCGCTGTCGTGAACTCCTGCACGAGGTCGTGACGCCAGCGCCCACCGCGCCGCCGAAGGGCAACCTGAAGCTCATCAGCCCCCAGGTGCTCCTCGTCGACGACTGGCCGGGGTTCTGGGCGAAGCGGCGCGGGAAGACCCTCGCGCAGATTCACGACGAGCTGCGGCCGCTGGTCGATGCGTACTTCGCCAACCGCGGGGCGCCACAGCGCGTGCACTGAGCCACTTCGCCGGTCGGGGGCCCAGACGGCCCCCCCCGGCGCGCAGCACGGCGAGCTCCAGCCGACGACCCGGCACGGCTCGCACCCTCGCTGCTCCTGAACCTCGGTGCGGCGTGAGGGCAATGCCGCATCGCGACCGGGACCGGCGAACTTGCATGGGAGGAGGTCGAACCGCTGGTCCGTCAGCACCTCGGCGCGCTTAGGGTCCCCGTGTTCCTCTGCACGCGTTTCGCGGCGGGGAAGACGGCGCAGGAATCGACTCGAAGCCGATCGCGACGCTCAGCGCCTCGTGCCGCGAGCCGCATCGAAGCGACGCGCGACATCGGCCCAGTCGACCAGGTGATCGAAGAAGGCCTGCGTCCATTCCGTTCGCCGGTTCTGGTAATGCAGGTAGTAGGCGTGTTCCCACACGTCGCACACGAGCAGGGGTTCGACACCGGCGAGGATCGAGTTCTCGTGGTCGCGCACGGTGAGCACGACCAGTCGATCGAGCGTGCGGTGATGGCCGAGCAGCCCCCATCCGGCTCCGGGCGCCGCATTCGACGCCGCGAGGAAGAGGCCGCGCAGGGCTTCGACGCTTCCGAACGTCGCGTTGATCGCACCCGCCAGTTCGCCAGCAGGCGCCCCGCCGCCGCCCTTCTTCATGTTGGTCCAGAAGGTGCCGTGCAGCACGTGACTCGATCCGTAGTAGGCGAGCGACTCGGTCAACTTCCCGGTCGCCGCGAAGTCCTGCTTCGCGCACGCATCGGCCAGCGAGGCGAGGGTCTTGTTCAGACCGTTGACCGCCCCGCCGTGGTGCTTCTTGTGGTGCAGCTCCATCGTCTGCGCATCGACGAAGGGCTCGAGCGCGTCATAGGCGTACGGCAACTCGGGAAGGATGTACTCGGGCACGGCGGCGACCTCGCCCGCGACACCCGTGGGCGGCATGAGCATCGCGAACGCGCCGGCACCTGCACCGCCGATCAGCGAGCGACGCGACAGGGTAGTCGAGATCGAGGGCGAACGATGGGAATCGGTGGTCATGGCATGAATCCCGTGCACGCGAACCACGGAGTGTTGCGCAGGAGTTCGGTGGGTTCGCGGGGAGACTATCGTCGACGTCGAGACGCGCACGCTACGTTCCTTCCATGCTCGTCCGCACCACGTTGGCGATCGGATCGCTCCTGCTCTCCCCGACGATCACCGCGCAACAGCCGAAGTTGCGCCAGCGCAGCGGCGGACTGCACGGCTACATCGGCGTCCGCATCGAAGCACCGCCGCCCGACTTCGGATTCGGCGCGAGCTACCACGCGACGGCCTGGCCGCTGACGCCGTCGCCATTCGACGGCTTCCAGATCGGTCTGCCGTCGACGTGGATCGTGCCCGACAACCGCGGCTACACGGAGCCACTGTGTCCACCGGGCAGCGTCGCCCGCAACTGGACCGAGCGCGGCCCAAGCTTCGCGAGCGTGTTCCAGACCATCGAGGGCGGTCTCGGCTTCTGGGCGAGCACGCGCTTCCCGAGTGCCGTGCCGAAGTACCGCATGAACGGCACGCCGAGCTGCTACTCCTTCGAGGTGTCCTCGCCCGGCTTCGGCTTCGGACGCATGCAGGCGCTCGCCGCCGATCAGCTCGCGCTCGCACAGGTCAGCAACCGTCTGCTCGTCCCGCCCGATGGACTCACGCTGAAGGCCGGTGACAGCCACGAGCTGATCGGCTCGGCCTGGATGGCGCTGCCCTGGGTCGAACGGCGCGGACCGCATCGCATCGCGCTGCGTGCGACGGGTCCGCAGCGCTGTCTCTGCGTCGATGCGCAGGGAGCCCTCGCGCTCGCACCGCGTGGCGAGGGTGCGCATGAGGTGTGGGACATCACGCCCGCCGCGGACGGCGCGGTGCACATCGCACTCAGCGACGCTCCGCACACGCCGCTCGATGCGAAGGTCGACGCATGGGTGCTGCTGCACGATGGCGGCGGCGACGTGTTGCGAGCCGCACGGGGCGGTGATTCGCTCCTCGCTCCCGACTCCCAGGACGACGCCGTCCGCTGGTCACTCGAACCCCTCGAACACGGCGACGTCGCCCCAACCGGCGATCTCGCCTGGACCTTCTTCCTCGACGCCGACAACTTCCGCGGCCCCGTCGCCTTCTGGATCCCCTCGGCCTGGAGCGCGATCGCCAACGGCTACCCGCCTGCTGCCGGCCGCACCCTCGATTGCCGCGCCGGCGAGATGGGCAGCGGTGCGATGGAGGTCAACACGGTGCCGATGTTCGAAGCGCGCAGCGCCGACGGACGCCGCTTCACCAGGATCCCGCGCATCGAATGGCCGATCGACGACGACGGCCGATCGTGGTTGATGCAGGATGTCCGCTTCTACGCCCATCGCGGCCTGGGCCGCAACCCAAGGGTTGCCGCGTCGTCGCTTCGCGCCGACCAGGAAGGCCCATGCCGCTTTGCTGGCCGGGGTCCGTAGGCCTCACGGATCGTCGCGTCCCGCGACGATTCGTGAGGCCTACGGACCCAGAGCGCCCTCGCCGATCGCATGCGCGCCTGGTTCCACGGCGGCACGGTCGCCGACGGTCGCTTCGAAGCGCAGGGCACCAAGGTGATGCCCGCCCACGCCAACAAGCTGCACCTCGGTCAGGTCCTCGACGGCAAGGAACTCGCCATCGCCGGCCTCGATGCCCGCGCCTCGGTGATCACGATGCAAGACGGTGGCTGCGCCTACGGCATCGCGTGGAAGGGCGACGATCGCGGCGCCCTGCCGGAGTACTTCGTCGAACAGGACGGTGCGCTGCGCCCCGTCGACGCCAAGGACGTGCCCCGCGACACCGGTCTGGTCGACGCGCACTTCCGCCCCGGCACGCGCGGCCACGCCTACACGGCGCCACGCGACAAGGACAGCGTGTGGTGGAAGCCCGGTCCGGTCGCCGGCCCGTTCACGGTGCGACTCGGCGATGGCAGCGAGGTCGAGTACTGGTGGTACCGCTTCGCCGACCAACCAGCGATGCAACGCTTCCCCTGGACCGACGCGGAGCGCACCGAGCTCCAACGTCGCGTCGAGCTGGTGCAACGCCAGTGGGCGATCGACGGCACCTACCTCGCTCCCGTCTCGCGCGGCTCCCTCGCAGCGATCGAACCGCAGCAGATCGTCACACCCCCGAAGGGCCTCGAGGTCGGCTTCGTTCCGATCGCCGTCACGCAGCGCGACGCACCGCCGGAGAAAGGTCGCTGAGCGGTTTGCGCAGCCGACGTGCTCCGCTAGCTTGCGGCCTCGCGCGCCCGTAGCTCAGTTGGATAGAGCACCGGTTTCCTAAACCGGGGGTCGTGGGTTCGAATCCCGCCGGGCGTGATGACTTTCTCCGGTCGCGAGTCACCGTGAGGGCGGGCGAGACATCGATGGCATCGCGGATGTGACGTCGCACGATGGCCCGGGGGTCGCGGTGTCGCTTCGCCCGGCCGCGCGCCTTCGGTGGAGCGCGGGCTCGACGGCCACCCGTAAGTGTTTCGCGCGCGTGCGAAGCGCCGCTCCGGCCAGCACCCGATCGGGACAGGCTCACATTGCGGCATCGCCGAGCGCCGAACATGGAGTCCGCTGGGATTCCGCTAGTCTGATGAGCGACTGCGCGTCCCTGCCATCCGGGCCTCCATCACGATCCATGCGCTGCGCCTTGCCGTTTCGATCCTCGTCTGCTGTGGTTCGCTGCTCACCGGCCAGCACAGGCTCGTCGGTCTCGCCTACAACGGGGTCCTGTCCACCATCAGCCCGGTCACGGGTGCCGGCACGCCGCTCGGGAACACGGGGTCGAACGGTCACGGCGCCCTCGCCCTGATCGACGACAAGCTGCTCACGACGAACCTGTCGGGCCAACTGCTCGCCATCGATCCGTGGACCGGCGTCACGACCGTGCGCGCCACGACCTCGCCGGTGCTCAACGCGGTGCGCGCGATGGCGGTGCGCAGGGATGGAAGGCTCTACGCGATCCAGAACGGTGGCGGCACGACCGGCACGACGGTGCCCGATCTGCTCTACGCCATCGATCCGAACAACGGCGCGGCCACACTGATCGGGAGCACGTCCGCCTTCGTCGGAATCCAGGGCCTCGCGTTCGGCGCGAACAACGTCCTCTACGGCTGGGACACCAATGCCGGGCTCGTCACGATCTCCATGGCCACCGGCGCCACGACCGACGTCAATCCCGCGGTCGGCGCAACGGTCGACATCCAGGCTCTCGGTTTCGCACCTGGAAACGTCCTGTACGGTGCACGCAACGCCCTCTACCGCATCGACACAGCGACCGGCGTTCCGACTCTGATCGGCAGCGGCGGCTACACGGACCTGCGCGGTCTCGAGTTCGTGCCGGGACCGAAGATCCTCGACAACGGCTCGGTCGTCACCCATCCCGGTGGTGGTCCGAATGGCGCGGACCTTTCCGTGGTGCAGTCGAACCTCGGCTTGAGGACGACCGGCTGGAGTTGCTCCTTCGCCCAGGGCAACAGCATCCTCGACGACCTGCAGACCAACGGCGTGTTCCTCGTGGACTGCTTCGAGTTCCTCGTCTTCCCGTCCGCCATCTCGCCCCCCACGGTCGACCGCGTTCACCTCGCGATCTACGACGGTGATCCGCGCGCTGGCGGCCACGAGATCAACGGCAGCCCGGGCATCGCGATGAACCTCGTCGTTGCGCCCGGGTGGGTGATCTCCAACACCAGCGCGAACATCTACCGGGGTAGCGAAGCGATGCAGCGCGTCCGGGTCTTCCCCCCGGCGCCGATCCTGCTGAACTCGGCGCTGCTTCCTTCGGGACAGTACTGGCTGCGCTTCGGCTGCGACTCGCCGTTGGCCACGATGGCCATCGCACCGGTGACGACCTTGGGCCTCGTCGCGACAGGCAACGGGTTGTTCTGGAGCGCTGCGCTCGTCCCCATGCGAGACATCGGCGTGCACGCCATGCCCTTCACGCTGTACGGCACCTCGCTCGCTGCGCCCGGCGCCGTGACCAATCTCGGAGGCGGCTGCGGCAATACCACGCTCGCGCTCAGCGTGCGCGGCGTCAACGTCCAGGGCGGGGCGATGGTGCACGAGGTGACGGGCTACACGGGGGTCCCCGCACTCGTGATCGGCTTCGGCGATCCGAACGCGAGCTTCTCTCCGCTGTGCAGCTGCGTGCTGCACGCCGCCACCGACTTCTTCGCCTTCGGGAGCGCGCGCTACGACCTGACGGTCCCGCCCGGTGTCGGCGTCGGCGCGGTGTACTTCGTGCAGGCCCTGCAGATCGACACCACAGGCCTCGCCGGGTTGCCCTGCAATGCAGGCGGCGGCCTCCGCTTCCAATTCACGGACGCGTATCGGGTCCGCTGCTGGTAGCGCGGGAGCGATCGCTCCCTTCGACGCGGGATTCGGGGTCGCACGCGTGGCGCCGCGCCTCTGCGTGCCGGTCGATCCGCGCAATCCCACTTCGACCTTGTTGAAATGTCGCATCCGCGGCCACCGCGGATCCGAGCGATGAACCGAACCTCCCTCCTGTGTGCCATCCTCCTCGCCCCATCGCTGGCCGCACAGACTCCGACGAAGGGACTGCTCTCGACGAACTGGGACGCTGCGCGGCTCCGCAGCGTCCTCGTGGAGGACTGGCACCCGTACCCGCGCGCCGGTGATCCGCGCTGGAACGACCTGCCCGCCGCGGTGCGCGCCGCCGAGGTCGAGGATGCCGCGAAGCACCTCGGCGTCGCGTGGCCGTCACTGCCCGCGACCTTGTTCCTCGACTACCTGCGCAACGGCAATCGCAGCCGCTACCAGAGCGCCTGCTTCGATCGTCGCGTGCGTCTCGGCGACGAGGTGCTCGCCGAGGCGATCGAGGCGAAGGGACGCTTCCTCGACGACATCGTCGACGGCGTGTGGTTGATCTGCGAGGAGACCTACTGGGGTGTCCCCGCGCACGTGGGTGTGCAGAAGGCCGGTGATGGACTGCCCGACGTGACGGAGCCGACCGTCGACCTGTTCGCCGCGGAGACCGCTTCGTTGCTCGCCTGGACCGACTACCTGCTCGCGGATCGCCTCGACAAGGTGTCGCCGCGGGTGCGACCCCGCATCCGCCACGAGATCGAACGACGGATCCTCGTGCCCTGCCGCACGCGCGACGACTTCTGGTGGATGGGTTTCGGCAACCGCCGCGTGAACAACTGGAACCCCTGGATCTGCTCGAACTGGCTGACCTGCGTTCTGCTGCTCGACGCGGATCCGCAGCAGCGAGCGACGGACACGGCGCGCGTGCTCACGGTGCTCGACCATTTCACCGACGGCTACGCACCCGACGGCGGCTGCGACGAGGGCCCCGGCTACTGGCATCGCGCCGCCGCCTCGCACTTCGACTGCCTCGACCTGCTGCACTCCGCGAGCGCCGGCGCGATCGACGTGTTTGCGGATCCGCTGGTCGGTGCGATGGGGCGCTACATCCGTCGTGCGCGCCTCGACGGCGATTGGTACCTCGCCTTCGCCGACACCTCACCGCGTCCCGGCATCGACGCACCGCTGGTGTTCCGCTACGGCCGCGCGATCGGTGATCTTGGCATGGTCGGACTCGCCGCCGAGCTCGCGCGCGCCGACGGACTGTGCGGTACGGCGGTCCGCGGACACTTCGGCCATCTCGGTCGCTCGCTGCCGGCGCTGTTCGCGTTGAACGACCTGTGCGCGGCCACCCCGGGGACGACCCTGGAGCGCGACGTGTGGCTCCCCGACCTTCAGGTGATGGTCGCGCGCGAGTCCACCACACCGGCCCACGGCTTCGTCGTCGCCGCGAAGGGCGGGCACAACGACGAGTCGCACAACCACAACGACGTCGGCAACGTGATCGTCCTCTGCGACGGCGCGCCGGTGCTCGTCGACGCCGGCGTGGGCGAGTACACGCGCAAGACCTTCAGCCGCGAGCGCTACTCGATCTGGACCATGCGCTCGAGCTTCCACAACCTGCCGAGCTTCGGCGACGTCGAGCAGCACGCGGGACGGCGCTACGCCGCGCGCGACGTCGTCCACGCCGCCGACGACGCGCACGCCGAACTGGGCATGGACATCGCCGCGGCCTACCCGAAGGAGGCCGGGCTCACGGCCTTGCAGCGCCGCATCGTGCTCGACCGCGAAGCCGGCGAGGTCCTGCTGACCGACCATTGGCAGATGTCACGCGACGACGCACCCGCGGCGACCTGGCATCTGCTCACATCACGCCACGTCGAGCGGACCAAGGACCCTTCCAGCCTGCGCCTGACCTGCGACGGCGCGGCACCGGTCCTGCTCGACATCTCCCCTGCCTCCGCACGGATCGAGATCGAGCCCGTGAATCTCGACGACGCGAAGCTCGCCCACACCTGGAAGGAAGGGCTCTCCCGGATCGTGATCACGGTCGAGCACCCCGAGCGCGAAGGTGCGTGGCATGCGCTGCTGAGGGCGCAGCGGTAGTCGGAGCGCGACTCAGCGACCGCGCGACCGCGCCTGCTCCTCGAGAGCGTCGGCGTTCGCAGCCACCGCAGCGGCATCGCGCGTGCCGGCGGCGCGCTCGCGCATCGCTGCGGTCCAGGTCGGTACCTCTTCGGGCTTGCCCTCGGCGAGCAGCAGCGTCGCCAACAGACGCGCGGAGGCGATGCTCGCTCCGTGACCCTTGCCGAGCACCTCGACGAGCTTGCCGTCGATGGCGCGCAGCTCGGCGATCGCATCTCCGCGTCGCCCCTGCTGTCCGAGCACGTCGGCGAGCTCCACGCGGCGCGTGAGCACCAGCGGGTGATAGGGACCGAGCGCGGCGATCCGTACCTCCACGGAGCGTTGGAACAGGGCGAGGTACTTCGAGGCATGGCCCTGATCGCGACGGATGCGCGCAAGGTCGTAGTAGAAGCCGGACAGCACCTTGTCGGGGGTCGGCTGGTGCTTCTCGCGCAGATCGATGGCGCGCTCGTACAGCGCGGCGGCCTCGTCGAGCTTGCCCTGCTTCCAGCGCACCGTCCCGAGATTGGCGAGCGGCGTGGCGAGTTCCGCCGACTCCTTGCCGTGGATCTGCTCGCCGAAGGCGATCGCGCGCTCGAAGGCCTGCACCGCCTCGTCGGTCATGCCGATGCGCACCTTGGTCGCGGCCTGATTCTGCAGGATCCCGAGGAGCTGCGGGTGGTCGGCGCCGAACACCCGCGACCACGACGCGACGATCTCATCCATCATCTTCGCCGCGCGCTCGAAGTCGCCCTTGCCCATCAGCAGGACGGCCTGCGTGTTCATCAAGGTCAGCGCCTCTTCGGCATCGGGGCCCGAGGCGGAACCGATCAGGCTCGCAGCGGCGGCGATCTCGGCGTCGGCCTCATCGAGCCGTCCCTCCGCGAGCGCCGCAGCGCCGAGGCTCATGTGCAGGCTCGCGACCAGGGGACTCGACGCGAGGTCCGGATCGGCCTGGCAGCGCGCGAGCGCATCCTTCCACAAGTCGACCGCCTCGCGCGGGCGTCCGAGCTTGTCGAGGATCTGACCGCGCAGGAATGCGACCTCGGCGATCACCACGCCGGGCGCCTCGACCATGCGCGTGGCGATCGCATCGAGGGCGCGCAGGGCTCCGTCGAAGTCGGTCGAGCGCCAGAGGCTGCGCGCGAGCATGCAGGCGACGTCGACGTTTGCAGCATCGTCGGCGGCGGACAGCAGGTCCCTCACGCGAACGTATTGCGCGGCGGCAGCCGCGTACTCACCGCGTCCATACAGCGTCTTCGCCAGCAAACGACGCACCGCGCATTCGGTCTCCGGCGAGTCGCGGAAGCGCGACTCGAGCCGCGCCATCGACGCCGCGAGACGAGCCGCCATGGTCTGATGCATCGTCTCCGGGTTCTCGCTCGGATCAGACGAACCGAACACCTCGCCGAGCACCTCGAGCATGTCGCTCTGCAGTTGCTCGGCGCGGCGTGCCTCGGCCTCCCTGCGCTCGGCGTCCTTGCGCGCGATCTCCACGCGATCGGTCGCGCGCATGCTCACCACCAGCGCGACGACGAGACCGAGGAGCAGCGCGGCCGCGGCGGTGACCGCCCACGCATGTCGCTGCACGAAGCGCAGGCACAGGTAGGACGCGGTCGCCGGTCGAGCCCGGATCGGCTCGCGATGCAGCACCCGGCGCAGGTCGTCGGCGAAGGCCGCCATCGACTCGTAGCGACGGTCGGGCTCCTTGCGCAATGCGCAGGCGAACACGGTCTGCAGATCGCCGCGCAGTCGTCGATCCACGTCGCCGAGCGGCACCGGGTCCTCGTCGCACACCCTGCGCAGCGCGCCGGTGACGGTGTCACCCGCCACGTCGATGGGCAGACGAGAGGCGAGCAGCTCGTAGCCGACGACCGCGAGGCTGTAGACGTCGCTGCGCACGTCGATCGCAGATCGGTCCCCCGCCGCCTGCTCCGGGCTCATGTAGGCCGGTGTGCCGAGCAACATGCCCGGCAGGGTGCGGGACGACTCGGCGCCGTCGTCGAACAGCCGCGCGATGCCGAAGTCGAGCACGCGTGCGCGACCGTCCGTGTCGATCATCACGTTGCCCGGCTTCAGGTCGCGGTGGATCACGCCACGCTGGTGCGCGTGATGGACCGCGGCGGCGATCTCGGCGATCACGCGCAGCTTCTCGTCGAGCGCGGGTTGCACGCGATTCGCCCAGTCCCGCAGGACCTCGCCGCGCACCAGTTCCATGGCGAGATACGGCGGATTGCCCTCGTCGACCCGATCGATCTGCGCCGCGAGGATCTGGGCGATGCCGGGGTGTTGCAGACGTCCGAGTGCCTCCGCCTCCATCGCGAAGCGCACGCGTGCCGACGGCGTTCCCAGACCCGGGGCGAGCACCTTGAGCGCGACCTCGCGCCGGGGCTCCGACTGTTCCGCGCGGTAGACCACGCCCATGCCGCCGTGGCCGAGCACGCCGAGGATGCGGAACGGGCCGACGTGCGAGGGCAGGGCCGAGGACGAGTGCGCGAGTCCGTCGCGCAGACCTTCCATGTCGACCTCGTCGAGCAGTCCCGGCTCGCGATCCCGGCGCAGCAGATCCTCGACCTCGGCGCGCAACACCGCATCGCCGCCGCACGCCTCGCGCAGGTAGGCCGCCTGCTCATCGGGAGTGAGCTTGCTGGCTGCGACGAAGAGTTCCTTGGCGCTGGACATCGACCGCGAGGCATCGTGCACGGGAACGCGTGCTTCGGCAAAGGGTCCGGACGCCGACGTCCAGGAACGCAACATGACGGCGCGCGCCGCGCTTGATCCGCACTTCGATCCTCCCGACCATCCGCTCACCTCGTCCCGGCCGGTCGCGGCAGCGAGGCCTCCATCCTCCGATTCACGAGCCCCGATCCCCATGCGCATTCCGATCACCCTCGTCACCCTCACCGCGCTCCTCTTCCTCTGGGCCTGCGGCGAACAGCCGAAGCCCGACGTCCATTCCGCACCGCAGAGCGTCGTCGACGCGTGGATCGCCGCGGCAAAGACCGGCGAGAAGGACGCGATGCTGTCGCTCTTCGTCCCCGCGGCGCGAGAGGCGGAGGGCCAGGGCAAGGATTCCTTCACCTCGGTGGTCGTGAACCTCGGCGTGCGGCTCACCAGCGTGGAGGTCTCGACGCCCCTCAAGGTCGAAGGCGACAAGGCGACCGTCGCCTACGGCGGGCACTTCCGAGAGAAGGACGGCAAGGACCACAAGGACGGCCTGCGCTTCACCCTCGTGAAGCAGGCCGACGGCTGGTTCATCGAATCGCTGAAGTGAGCCGCGGCCGAGCCGCCTCGTCGTCGGATGCTCGATGGACCTTGAGCCGTCCGCATCGCGTGGCGATGCTCGTCGCGTGCA
The DNA here is from genome assembly GCA_046349595.1 of Planctomycetota bacterium. GTDB lineage: Bacteria > Planctomycetota > UBA1135 > UBA1135 > UBA2386 > JACRLW01. The sequence goes on along the minus strand of JAXMCA010000002.1, from coordinate 1,790,955 downwards.
TCCGACCCGATCCGCCATCCGCGGCGCCGCGCTCGCGACCAGCGCCGTCGTCGTCTTCGTGTTCGCGAACTGTGCGACGACGCGCTCCAGGACCCCGGGTCCCGACTCGGCAGTGATCGCGGGGTCGACGGGCGCACTCGCCTCCGACGCACCGCTCCCCACCGAGAGCCGCTTCTGCGCGAGCTGCCATCCGGCGATCTACGCCGAGCACCGGCAGAACACCCACGGCAGCGCCTTCCACGACACCGAGGCGCGCATGGCGACACGCGGATTCCGTCGCGAGGACTGTGTGCGTTGCCACACGCCGCGACCCGTGGCCGAGACCGGGATCGGCATGACGCCGATGACGCGATGGACCAACCTCGACGAAGGCAACACCTGCCTGTCGTGCCACGCGAAGACCGGAGTCGACTACACGAGATTCCGCGGCGGCAAGGAGTGCACGACGGCCTTCGAACCGCGCGTCGGCGACGTGGCGCACTGCGCGACCTGCCACCGCATCGCCGGCACGCCGGAGCAGTGGTCGCGGGCCGAGCACGGCAAGCTCGACGGCCGCGTCTGCGTCGACTGCCACATGCCGCGCGTGGAGCGACCCGTCGCCATCGGTGAGGCGCCGCGACCGGTGCGCTCGCACGTCTTCCCGGCCTCACGGAGCGCGACCCAGCTCGCGCGCGCCTACCGCTACGAGGCCTCGATCGAGGGCAACGAGGTCGTGGTGCGCATCACCAACGACGGCGTCGGCCACAACTTCCCCACCGCGAACCGCCAGCGCGCGGTCGAGTCGCTGGTGATCGTGCGCGATCTCGACGGCAAGGAGATCGGGCGCTCGCGGCTGCAGTGTCGCTACCCGTACGCACTCGAACTCGAGCCGCACCAGCTCACCATGCCGGTCAGCACGCAGATCCCGTCCGGTCAGACGCGGGAGCAACGCGTGCCGATCGGGGTCGCCGCCGGCACGGTCGAGAGTCGTCTGTTCTTCAAGACCTACCGCCCGAGCGACGACGACGACCCGCAGCTCTCGCGCTGTCTCGCCGAGCAGCGGATCCCCTTCGAGGGCATCACGCCCTCGGAACGGAAGGCCGAGGACGCACCGCTGATCGGCTTCCCCGCACCGCCGACGACGATCGCGGACTTCATCGATCCCGCGGGCATCTCCAATGTCGTGCGCCCGGCGCCGGGATCCGGACCGGTCAAGCTGCCCGAGGGCACCTCCGACGCCGACATCACCAAGCTGACGACGATGCTCGAATCGCACCTCCCCGAGGTGCGGCGTCTCGCGAGCAACCGTCTGGTCGAACTCGGTGCTTCGGCCTGCCCCGAACTCATCGCCACGCTCGGCCGGTGGAGCAACGAATCGTTCAACGGCGCGATGAAGGTGCTGTCGCGCATCGGCGAGGCGGCGATCCCGAGCCTCGTCGCGGCCATGAGCAGCGATCAGCTCTACGTGCGCATCCACGCACGGCAGGTGCTCGCCGACCTGGACTCCGCGTCGCTGCGCGCCGAGATCTGCGCGGCGCTGCTCGCGGACACGCACGCGGCTCATCCTCTCGATCGTCGCAGCGCGGCCGAAGCGCTCGGCCTGCTCGGCGGTGCCGACTCCCTGAAGGATCTGCGGATCCTGATCGGCGATCCCGATCCCGACGTGGTCATCGCCGCCGCCGAGGCGATGGCGAGACTCGACGACCACGACGCCGTCCCCGGGATCGAGTCCGCCCTGGCGGGTGCGCGGTATCCCGAGTCCAAGCTCCGCCTCGGCGTCGTACTCGCGCGCCTCGGTTCGGCCGCCGGCATCCCGGCCCTGCTCGACGGACTCGACGCCGCGGATCCGCTGGTGCGCGAGCAGTTCTTCGCCGGCTTCTTCGCCGCGACCGGTGTGCATCTCGGCTACGACCCCGATGCTCCGCTCGAGGAGCGGCTCGTGGCGCTCGCGAGGCTCCAGTCCCACGTGATGCAGCACCCGGGCAAGAGCGTGTTGCGCCTGATGCCGATCGAAGACCCACACGCCAGCTCGCGTGCGTGGCAGCTCGTCGAGGAACTCGGCGGAGGCACCGACACGCTCCGCGAGAACGACGACGACCGCGCCGTGCTCGCCCGTCTGATCGAGATGGGCAGCGCGGCGGTGCCGGCCCTGATCGAGGGCCTCACCTTCCCGTCGGGCTACTCGGAGAAGCGCGCGATGATCTGCGAGGCCCTGGGACGGATCGGCGATCGCGACGCCGCGCCCTGGCTCGCAGCGACACTACGCGACCCGGTCCCGGCAGTGGCCGAGTGGGCGTGCTGGGCACTGGAGGAGGCCGGTGATGCGGCGACCGTTCCGCAGCTCGTCGAGTTCGAGCGTGTCGTGCCGTCGCTGTTCGGTCGCGATGCCGAGGGCGACGAAGCCTGCCCGGCCGATCGCGTGCTCACCCGCGCCGCGCGTGCGCGACTGCTCCTGGGTGACTCCTCGGCGCGCGCCGACCTCGTCAACCTGCTGCTGTCGCCGAGCCACGCCGCGCGACAGATCGCGATCGACACGCTCGCGGAGAAGTTCGGCGACCGGCGCGGCTACGACCCCGACGCCGGACCCGCCGAACGCGCCGCAGCCGCTGCACGCTGGCGGAAGTGACGGAGTTCAGTTGTAGCGCGTGACGAATCCGAGCCCGGGAGCGAGGGTGCCCGTCGTCGCCGAGGTCGCTCCCGTGCCGAGCGCCATCACGCGCTTGATCTGGAACGCACTCGGTCCGGGCGGGACCTTGCTGGACAGGCCGTTGCTCACGGCGACGCCGAATCCCTGCTGGGAGAGATCCACGGCGACGGCCTGCGACGAGACCGTCGCGCCGACCATCGATGGCGTGAAGGGGATGGTCATCGTCGGGATCGTCCAGTTGCCGAGGGCATCGATCGAGCCGACCAGGGAGACGAGCACGCCGTCGGACTTGAGCCAGTTGCCGCCGATGTGCGGACACAGCATCGGGTCGAAGACGTTCGGATTGGTGAGGCCGACCAGCAGCCCACCCGTCGTGGTGCTCGGCCCGCTGCTCACCGACCAGTCGAGCGTGGTGGTCGCATTGGTGCTGTGGGTCGTGAAGATGCTGCGCAGACGCATCACTCCGTTGGCCGTGAGGCAGCCACCGCCCAACGAGATGAACTGCCCCGTCAACGCGGTGTCGCGCAGGCTGACCGCATCGACCGGGTAGCCGTTGCTCGACGACACGGCGAAGGTCTTGAGTTCATAGGCGATGTCGAGGCGACCGGTGTAGGCATAGCCGCTGTCGAAGGGCAGCACGATGGTGTCCGGCGACGGCATCCGATTCGCCCATGCACCGAGATCGGGCAGGTTGAACAGCTTCCGCGTCGAGACCACGACGGGGTTGAGGAGGTTCGATGCGAAGTTCGACGACGCCGCCGCGTAGCTCGAATCGGCGCAGACGATCTCGCAGTCGATCGTGCGCGCGATGTAGCTCGTGTCCGGGTGTTGGATCCCGTCGCGGCGGAACATCAGCGCCTGGATCAGGCGCGGTGTGCCCGTGAGATCACCCGTGATCTGCTGATAGCGCGAGATCATCGAGAACGGCTCGCTGGCCAGCGTGCTGCCTTCGTTGATGTAGCACTGCGGCGGGGACACCGCGAAGCTCTGGGCCACGGCCGGAAGGGCGAGGGTCAGGACGGCGAGTGAAGTTCGGAGCGATACGGGAGAGGAGCCCATGGTGGCGCCGGTGAGCGTCCGGTCCTCGAGTTTCCGCACCGGATTCGGGGCGATGGCCCGTGACCGCGAGGGATGCGGCGATGGCACGGCGCGGTCCCCGCGTCAGCCGAACACGAAGGTCGCCGTGGCCATGCAGGCGCGGAGTGCCCGCACCCGCATCCACTGTGCTGCGTATCCGGCGGGCAGTTCGCGATGCGCGTAGCCCGAGGCGCCGACGTGCACCTCGTTGTATCGGCGCCAGTCGCCGTTGCCGAGCACGTCGACCTCGAGCGCGAAACTCCCGCCTTCCGCGCCCTCGACGACGAGGTGCACGCCTTTGTGTTCGTAGCCGTTGACCAGCATCGGATCGGAGACCTGGTCCTCGTCCACCTGCTGCTTCCACCACACAGCACCCTGGCCGGCGGGCTTCCCCCACTGCCACAGGTCGTCGATGTGACCGAACCACAATCCGGACTGCGGCTGTCCCACCGCGTTGTCGGTCTGGTCCCCGGCGAGGACCAGCATGCCGCGCCACGTCAGCATGTCGGGGCAGATGCGCAGGTGCGTGCACACCGGTCGGATGCCGCTGACGTGCCCGCCGTAGACCATCGCCGGCAGCTCGAAGAAGGTGCCGAAGGCGTCCATCAGGTAGCGCTCGGTCTGGACTTCGCGGATGCGCATCCACTCGGTGTTCCAGGTGTGATCGAAGCTCTGTGAGCCCTTCGGCAGGCGATACCGGCTCCACTCCCCGCCGTGCAACACGCGCAGGATCGCCGAGCCGCGGTCCCATCCGAGCGCATACAGCGTGTTGCCGTAGCGGGCACCGGCTCCGGGGTTCTGCTTGCCGGAGACCTCGACGAAGGGATTGGCCTCCACCACGCGCCAGTTCGTGCCATCCCACTCGGCGAGTCGCCCCGCCGACCTGACGCCGAGGTACTCCGGCTCCTCGTAGGTGTTGTTCGCGACCACCAGACGGCCCTGGGCCGCGAAAGCGCTCTTGAAGTGCGGCTGTGCATCGCGCGGCAACTCGAGGATCGGCACGAGATCGGCGAGCTGCGTGGCGTCGAGCGTGGCGACATCGACCTCGAACAGCAGTCCCTCCATGGTGAGGAAGTAGACCTTGTGCACCGGGTCGACGAGGTGTCGTGCGGTCGCCGTCAGCCGATGTCCTCGCAATGCGCCGATCGTCCGCACCCTGCCCTCGGCGTCGATCGCGTGCGGGCCGATGAACACCTGCTTCGATTCCCAGTGCACGAGTCGATTGGCGAAGGTGCCGGTCACCGAGGCCTCGTGCTTGCGCAGCACCAGGTCCTCACCCATCGAATAGAGCCCGATGCCGTCACCCTTGACGTGGGCCACGTAGCCGACCGCCCACAACCGATCGGCCCACGGAATCAATGCGCCGATGCCGGTCTCGCTGTCGCTTCCCACGCCCGGCGCCATCACCGTCGCCTGCGGAAGGACGTTGCCGACGCGCACCGGCGGGACCTTCGCCGGTTCCTGCGCGAAGACCAGGGAGACGAGGAGGGTCGATGCGAGAGCGAGGCGCATCCTCGCATCGTAGGGACACTACCGCAGTCCCGGTCGGGCGCTGTTCGCGAGCGAAGGAGGGCTCACCGCGACCCCGGGCTAGACTGCCTCGATGCACCTTTCGCGCATCCTGGCCCTGGCCGCCGTGTCCCCCCTCTCGGCCCTGGCCCAGGAATCGCGACCGCCCAACGTGGTGCTGATCTACGGCGACGACGTCGGCTACGCGGACGTGAGCTGCAACGGCGGGACCATGATCCCCACGCCGAACATCGACCGTCTCGCCGCGCAGGGTCTGCGGTTCACCGATGCGCACTGCGCGGCGGCGACCTGCACGCCGTCGCGGTTCTCGCTGCTGACCGGCATCCACGGTTTCCGTCACGGCATCCGGGTCCTGCCGCCCGATGCCCCGAGCACCATCACCAAGGAGATGTTCACGTTGCCGCAGCTCTTCGAGCGACACGGCTACGAGACGCTGGTGATCGGCAAGTGGCATCTCGGACTCGGGACCAAGGGCGAGAAGGTCGACTGGAACGGCGACGTCGCACCGGGACCGCTCGAGATCGGCTTCGACCACTGCTTCCTGTTGCCGTCGACCAACGACCGCGTGCCCTGCGTCTACCTCGCCGACCACCGTGTCGTGGGACTCGATCCGAAGGACCCGCTGTTCGTCGGGTCACGTCCCGGCGACTTCGGCGGAACGATCTACCCCGACGGCAAGAAGGATCGCGCCGCGATGACTTTCTACGAGAGCAGCGAAGGCCACGACAACTCGGTGATCGGAGGCATCGGCCGCATCGGCTACCAGTGGGGCGGCAAGGCGGCGCTGTGGAACGACGAGACGATGACCGACGTGTTCGTCGCGCGTGCCAGGGACTTCTTCGCCGCGCAGAAGAAGGACCGGCCCTTCTTCCTCTACTTCGCGTCGCAGGACATCCACGTGCCGCGCGTGCCGCACCCGCGTTTCCGCGGCCGCACCGAGCTGACGTGGCGCGGCGATGCGATGGTCGAACTCGACCAGGCGGTCGGCGATCTGCTCGCCGCACTCGACGAACACGGCTTCACCGAGAACACCATCGTCATCTTCTCGAGCGACAACGGGCCGGTGTACGACGACGGCTACGAGGACGGCACGACCGTGCCGACCTCGACCCGCGAGGTCGACCGCGGCCACGACGCCTCGGGCCCCTACCGCGGCGGCAAGTACCAGATCTACGAGGGCGGCACGCGCGTGCCATTCACCTTGCGCTGGCCGGGCCACGTGAAGCCCGGCGTGTCGGACGCCCTGGTCGGCCAGATCGACTTCATCGCGTCCTTCGCGAAGCTGCTCGGCACCGAGCTCAGGGACGACGAGGCGATCGACAGCCGCGACACGCTCGCCTCCTTCCTCGGCGAGGACCGCAAGGGACTGCCGTTCCTGATCGAGGAGGCCGGACGGCTCGGCCTGCGCGCAGGTTCGTGGAAGTTCATCGAGGCCCGCGGCAAGAACGGCAAGGAGGAGCTCTACGACCTCCAAAGCGACGTCGGCGAGCAGCACGATGTCGCCGCGGAGAACCCGGAGAAGCTGGCCGAGTTGCGCGCGTTGCTCGCGAAGCTGTCCGCGGAAGGCGCGGGCGTGCGGAGCCTGGCGCGCTGACGCGCTACACCGTCAGCCGCAGGTAGAGAGCTTCCATAGCGCGCGCGAAGCCGGACACGTCGCACGCCGACGAGGCGCTCAGGCGTTCGCGCAGCGTGGGTCGCAGCGCATCGAGTTCGGTGGGATCCTCGGCCAGCGAGGCACACAGGTCGACGTAGCCGTCGACGTCGGCCGCCACGAAGCGATGCAGATCGGCCGCGCGCAGCAAGGACAGGCTGGTGCGGCTCGCCCAGCGGTCGCCGTCGAACGTGACGACGGGCACACCCTGCCACAGCGATTCCATCGTGGTGGTCCCGCCGCTGTACGGAAACGGATCGAGCGCGAGATCGATGCGGTCGTAGGTCGCGAGGAAGTCGAGGTGCGGACCCGGGCCCTCGAGGATCAGACGCTCGTTCGCGATGCCGTGCGCCGCGAAGCGTGCGGCGAGGAACTCGCGATTCGCGACGGATCCCAGTCCGGCGTTGCGCAGCAGCAGCCGCGCGTGGGGACGTCGTGCGAGCAATACGGACCAGGCGCGCAGCGTGGCGTCGGTCAGCTTGTAGAGCGAGGCGAGCGAGCCGAAGGTGAAGTGCCCCGCGCGGCGGTGCGGAGCGGCGACGACCTCGGGTGTCGGATGATCCACTGCGAAGGTCAGGCACGAGCCCGGCACGCGCAGGATGCGCTCGCCGTACTGCGATTCCTCCTCCGGCCGCACCACGTGCTCGTCGCCGATCAGCGCGTCGAAGCAGTCCATGCCCGTGGTCGCGTAGCAGTTGAACCACGCGATCTGCACCGGCGCTGGCCGGTGCAGGAACAGCGGCAGACGCTCGGGCGCGCTGTAGCTGTTGAGATCGACCAGCAGATCGAGCTCCTGCGCGGCGATGCGTTCGGCCGCCTCCGCGTTGCCGAGACCTCGGATCACGCAGACCCGATCGTCGGATTGGGCGGTGATGCCCTCGACCGGCCCGTCGACGAAGAGGTGCACCTGCACGCGGTCGCGATCGTGGTTGCGGATCAGCGGCCACACCGGCTTCATCCAGTTGGCGCGGTGGAAGAACGACGAGACGTAGCCGACGCGCAGCGGACCATGGTGCTCGCGACGCGCGCGACGCGGCCGGGTGGTCATCGCGAGCGATCGCACCCACGCTTCGCGCGCAGCACGGACGCCTGCACCGTCGGCCTGCGGATCGCCCGGGATCACCACCGCGAGGTTCTGCAAGGCGAGCCGCCGATGTTCGTCGCCGGCCTGCGCCGCGGCCTCACGCAGGAGCCCGACACCGCGCTCCACGCAACCGAGTTGGAACAGGGCCTTGCCGAGCTCGTGCTTCGCCGCGACGTGCGCCTGGTCACGGGACAGACAGCGGACGAAGTCACTCGCCGCAGATGCGGCCTCACCGACGGCGACACGCGCATGGCCGAGGCCGTACCACAGGTCCGCATCGTCGACACCCAGTCCCGCCGCCCGTTGCCAGCACTCGATCGCCTCGCGGGGCCGTCGCAATGACTGCAGCGCATCGCCGAGTGAAGCCCACGCGTCGGCGCGATCCGGCGCGAGGGCCACGACACGCCTCAGCGGCCCGATCGCCGTCTCGGCGCTGCGCTGCGCGAGCGCACATCGACCGAGGAGGGCCCAGGCTTCGGCGAGATCCGGGTCGAGCGTCGCCGCGACGCGCAGGCTCGACAGCGCCTCGTCGAGACGACCGAGGCCGAGCAGGGCCTCACCGAGGTTCGCATGAGGAACGGCGACTGTCGGCGCCAACGACGTGACGCGCCGATAGCAGTCGATCGCCGCCTCGTGTTGTCCCGCTCGACCGTGGAGTGCGCCGAGGTTGTTGATCAGCGACACGGCGTCCGGCGCGAGCCGGACCGCATGTCGGAGATGATCGATCGCCTCGCCCACTCGCCCCTCGGCCGCCAGCGCCATGGCGAGTCGTTCCCTCGTCGCGATGTCCGCCGGCTGTACCGCGACCCGCTCCTCCAGGGATCGCAGGTCTTCCATCGCATGGTTGGTTTCGGACATCGGATGCGTCGCGCGAGTCTAGCGCCCTCGGGCGGACCGACTCGGAGCCGCACTTCAGCCCTCCGCCGGAACGCACCGCAGCTCGGCCACAGCTTCCCGGCGCACGGTGCAATGCCTAGCATGCGCACCGCTCGTTCCTCACGGTGTCGGTCGCGAGAGGAGAAGGATCGAGGGCACCCCACCGGAAGCACGTGCCGCTCGATCATTGCCCTCGACGATCGGGCGCCGTGAGGGGATGTCTTTCTCCCCCCTCGACACCACTCCATGTCCAAGCGCTTGCTCGGCGGCGTGTCCTCGACCGTTCTCGCGATCCTCGCATTGCCCCCGAGCATCCAGGGACAGTGCGCTTCGGTGTTGGGACCGAACGCCGATCTCGGCTACAGCGGCTCACCGTACGACTCGTTCGGCATCCTGTCCGAGATGTGGGACGCCGACGGACCAGGGCCGGCACCACTGCGCCTGCTCTCGATCGCTGCGTCCGGGGGTGCACTCTTCCACTCGTGGGATCCCGACACCGGGCTCGACACCACGTTCGACCTTGGCGCGAGCGTGTCCAACTCCGGCTTGCCCCTGCGGCTCTCGAACGGCGATGTGTTGTCGATCGGGCTCGATGCGACGCTGCCCGTGGGCGTCGGACGCTGGCAAGGGTCCGCATGGATCCCGCTGGGTGCGGGGTTCAACAGCCGGGTGAACGGCATCGCGGAGGGACCGGGTCATCGCGTGTACGCGTGTGGGAACTTCACCGTCAATGGCGCCAACACGGTGAACTTCGTCGCGGAGTGGAACGGCAGCTCGTGGTCGCAGGTGGGTTCCGGGATCGACCGGCAGGTCTACTGCCTCGCGGTCCTGCCCAACGGCGATCTCGTGGTCGGCGGTGACCTCACGCTCGCCGGCGGAAATGCCGTCGGCCACGTCGCGCGGTGGGATGGGACCTCCTGGTCGGCGTTGGGCACGGGCCTGAATGGGCGTGTCAGCAGACTCTGGGCTTTGGCGAACGGCGACATCCTCGCCTCGGGTTCGTTCCAGACCGCAGGGGGCGCGAGCACGCCCGGGATCGCGCGCTGGGACGGACAGACATGGTCGACTCTCGGTCAGGGAATCGCGGGCGTCGCCCTGGCGATCCTGGAGTTGCCGAACGGTGAGCTGATCCTCGGCGGTGGCTTCTCAGCCAACGGGTCGCCGGCCATCCGCAACGTGGCCCGTTGGGACGGAACCAACTGGTACCCGTTCGGCGGCGGCACGAATGGCACGGTCTATTCGTTGAGCGTGCTGCCGAGCGGCGACATCGTCGCATCCGGACAATTCACGCAAGCCGACGGTCACCGCGTGGACTCCATCGCGCGCTGGGACGGCAGCACCTGGTCTGCACGTGGCATCGGCGCGGACGCACCGGTGAATGCCTTCGCCGTGTCCCCCGATGGCGGCTTCGTGATGGGAGGCGCATTCACGCGGGCGGGAAGCGTTCAGGCCGATCACGTCGCACGTTGGAACGGCTCGTGGTCGGCCCTGGGCAGCGGCTTCGACGCTGCGGTCCTCGCCCTGATCACGCTCGACGCGGGCGACGTCGTGGCAGGAGGCGGATTCACTCATTCGGGGAGCACCGTCGTCGATCGCATCGCACGCTGGGACGGGAACAACTGGCTGCCGCTCGGAAACGGGGTCAATGGTTCCGTCACGTGCCTCGCCCAGTTGCACAACGGCGATGTCGTGGCCGGCGGCTACTTCACGGCCGCGGGTGGTGTGCCCGCGAACAACATCGCCCGGTGGGACGGCACCCATTGGAACGCCATGTCGAGCGGACTGAGCGACGGTGCCCACGCTCTTGCCGTGCTGCCGAACGGTGATCTCGTCGCCGGCGGAGTGTTCTGGAACGCCGGTGGTCAGGCGGTCAACAAGATCGCGCGCTGGAACGGCTCCACATGGTCCGCGCTCGGCGCCGGCATGAACAGCGACGTCTACTGCCTGCTCGTGCAGAGGAACGGCTCACTCGTCGCAGGCGGCGCGTTCACCATCGCCGGCGGCGGCGCGGCCAACTCGATCGCGCTCTGGAACGGATCGGCGTGGTCCGCGCTCGGCAGCGGGGCGAACAGCTACGTCCGCGCGCTCACACAACTGCCGAATGGGGACCTCCTCATCGGCGGGGACTTCACGAGCGTGGGCGGATGGTTCCTGGAGCACCTCGCACGCTGGGACGGGTCCTCGTGGAATCACCCGCAGATCAGGACGGACGCGAACGTCATCACCCTGAAGAGCCTGCCGAGCGGCGAAGTCCTGGTCGGCGGCGAATTCCAGTACGCGCGGTTCCCGTCACGGACAGCCAGCTACCTCGCGCGACTCACCTCCACCTGCCCGGCATCCACCACGACGATCGCCACGAGCTGCCTCGGCACATCAGGTCCGATCGATCTGTCCACGGTCGTGCCTCCTTGGACAGGCGGCACGTTCCAGTCGCTCGTCTCCGGAGTCTCTTCGCCGAGCCTGGGATTCGCGCTGTACGGATTCCTCTCGCCCGGCCTCCCACTCTCGTTGTTCTTCTCCGGCGCTCCGGTCGGCTGTGATCTCCTGGCGAGCCCCGACCTGATCCACGCTCTCGATCCGAGGGGAGGCGGACTCGCCGACTCCTGGCTGTCGATCCCCAACGACCCTGCGTTGGCCGGCATCCAACTCCACCATCAGGCCATCGTCTTCGGACTCGACGCTTCCTTCCAAGTCGTGTCGCTCGGCGGTTCCAACGACCTGCTGCTGACGATCGGGAGTTTCTGATCGGTCCGCGGCGGACGGGCACGAAGGCGCGCGACCGGCTCTCACACGCACTTGCGCAGGATCGCCACGTCGCCCTCGAAGGACTCGACCGGCAGCGGACCGAAGGAGAAGCGGATCATGTTGCCGAGAGGGCCCGCATCACCGCGACGCGCCATGTCGCAGAGACGACCCGGCAGGATGCCGGCGTCGTGCGCGAACAGACGCTCGTTGAAGGCGTCACCGGTGATGCCCTTCGGCAGCCGCGCCCAGTGGTAGAAGCCGCCGTCGCCGGTGAACAGTTCGAAGCCCATCGAGCGCATCGCTTCGCCATAGCGCCGGCGCTGCATGCCATAGTGCGACGCGATCGCCTGGCGCGCCTTGCGCACCCGGTCGAGCGCCAGCAGTTGCGTCACGTAGAGCTGCGAGGCGCGCGACACGCCACCCATCGCGAAGGACGAGTAGTTGCGGAAGATCTCGACGTGCTCGCGCGAGGCGATCACCCAGCCGACGCGCATGCCCGGCACCTGCAATCCCTTGGTCGCCGCGCCGACCACGAACAGGTCGGTGGCGTCGATGTCGCGGACGTAGCGCAGCGCGCTGACCGGCTCCGGATCGCAGAAGAACTCGTAGGCCTCGTCGATCAGGGCGCCGCGACCGGGCTGGCTGTACGAGGCGACCAGTCGCTCGAGGTCTTCGCCCGCCGTGACCACGCCGGTCGGATTGCACGGGTTGCTTCTCACCAAGAGCACGCGTGACGCCTGAGGATGGTCCCTCAGCGTCGGGCGGAAGCGGTTCGCGACGTTGCTCGGGATGAGCACGTGCTCGCGTCGCAGCACCTTCAGCAGGTCGTAGTACGGCGTGTACTCGGTCTCCTCGATCGCGACCTTCACGTCCTCGAGCAGGAAGGCGAGGATCGCGAAGATCGCCGGTCGTCCGCCGGCGAAGACCGCGACGTTGTCGGCGGTGATGCGCGCTCCGTAGAACTCACGGTAGTACGCGGCGATCGCCTCGCGCAGCGGCGGCTGGCCGTCGGCCTTGGGATACATGCGGTCGGTCGCGCCGATCGCGATCGAGTCGGGGAGCGACGGACCGCCGGGCACCGGCGTGGTGATCGGGAAGCCCTGCGCCCAGGGATGCGTACCCGGGTCACCCATGTACTTGTGGGTGGCGTCGGCGAAGCGGAACAGGGTCTCGTAGACCCCCATCGGCGGGAACTTGCGCAGGAGCACGGGGCGGGAACCTATCCGCTCCGTGCGGCACGCGCGAACCGCCGACCTGGGTGCATGATGCGCGCCGATGATCTCGATCCGCGCCGCGACCAGGACCTCCGGAGCAGAGCCTACGCGGAGGTGGTCGGCTCGCTCGACCACCAACGGAGCAGGCGGGGCCCCGAGGTGAGCGCGCAACTGATCGACATGGGCAGCCTCCGCGCCTCGGCTGCGATCGTCGCGCGCGCCTTGCTCGGCAAGCTGCTCGTCGTCGCGGGCGACGACGAACGATGCGGCGGGATCATCGTCGAGACCGAGGCCTACCTCGGACGACGCGATCCGGCGTGTCATCTCGCGCGGGGTCGCACACCGCGGACGGAGCCCTTCTTCCGCGGCGCCGGCACGATCTACGTCTACGCCATCCACCAGCAGGTCTGCCTCAACGTGATCACCGGGGGTGAGGACGAACCCGAATGCGTGCTGATCCGCGCGGTGGAGCCGACCGTCGGCATCGAGCCGATGCGCGGAAGACGCGGCCGTGAGGAAGTTCACGAACTCGCCTCCGGCCCGGGCAAGCTGTGCCGCGCGCTCGGCATCACGCGTGCCGACAGCGGCACCAGACTCGGTGACGGACGGATCGGAATCTTCGAGACCGGTGCCGTGCTTCCAACGGTCGGTGTCACACGCCGCATCGGCATCCGGCACGCGATCGAGTGGCCGCTGCGTTTCGTCCTGCAGGGCAATCGACACCTGTCGCGCTCGGCTCGCGATGCGGTGATCTCGACATCCCCGACCGCGGACGCGGCGTTCGACGTTGATCGGTGGGATGCACACGCATAGCGTCGCGCGGCGGAATGGACGTGGTCGAAAAGAAGCTCGGCAAGATCCCGGATGGACCGACCCGCAATGCGGAGACCAGGGTGCGGACGTCCAAACGCGCCGCGTTCCTCAACCTCCTCTATCGGGTCGCCGTCATCGGCGCGGTGGTCCATCTGGCAGCGCTGGCCTTCGGCTGGCTGTGGGGAACGCGGATCTGGTGGTCGATCGAGGACGCGCTGTTCGAGACGCCGCTCAGCCGCACCGACAACACACCGGGACTCGCGAAGCTGTTCCTGTGGTGGGTCGGGATGCCTTGGTTCCTCGGCCTCCCGGTGCTGATCGCCGCCCTCGACTTCCTGTCCTTCGCGCTGAAGGGCTTCTTCGACCACCTCGGGATGTGGACCTCGCGATTCCTCGATGCAGGATCCGCGGCGACCGGGAAGGGCAAGCCACGGCACGTGGTGGTCTGCCTGGACGGCACCTGGAACCGGCCCGAGTTCGATCCGAAGGCTCCCCCTCACAACAGCAACGTCTTCGAGCTGTGGTTGAAGTTGAGGGGCACGAAGCCGCGCTGGTTCTCCACGGTCGCCGCCGATGCGGTGAAGGTCGACGACGCGGAGGAGTGCATGCAGATCGCGCTGTACTACCGCGGGATCGGCAATGCCGATGAACACACCAGACTCGGAGCGATGCTCGAGGGCGCGTTCGGATTCGGCGCAGCACGCATCCGACGTCGCGCCTACGTCGACATCCTGCGCTACGTGCGTCCACAGGACCATCTCACCATCGTCGGCTTCAGCCGTGGCGCCGCGACGGCGCGCTGGCTCGCCAATCTGATCGCCAAGGCCGGCATCCCCGAACCTCGTCGCCTGTGGCGCCCCCTTCCCACCACGCCGCTGCTCGGCCGGCTGTTCAAGGTGCAGCGCAGGGAGCACGACATCGACGTGCTCGCCTGCTTCGACACGGTCGCCGCATTCGGGATCGCACGCGATGCCTTCGGAATCCCCTTCCAGCGCATGAACCTCGGCAAGGAGCTCGGCATCCCGGCCTGCGTGAAGCGCGCGTTCCACATGGTGGCGATCGACGATCAGCGCGACGCGTTCCATCCGACCTTGATGGATCCGGACCAGGACGACCGAGAACGCATCACCGAGGTCTGGTTCGCCGGGGTGCACGCGCAGGTCGGTGGCGGATACCCGGACGACCCGCTGTCGGACATCACCTTCGAGTACCTCGTCGACAAGCTCGCCAAGCACTTCGACCGGGAGGCCCACGCCCTGACATTCCACGACGGCGCCCCGCAGACGACACCGCAGGTCGACCGCTGGAACCGGAGCGCGCTCGCTCCCATCGCGGACAACTGGAGCCCGGCCTACGCCGTCGTACCCCGTCCGATGCCGCTCACCGCGTGCATCCACGGCACCGCGATGTACCGCTGGCTGCACAAGGCAGGCTATGCACCGCCGAACCTCAGCCGTCTGGTCGATCAGCTCGAGTCCGATCGGGTCGCGCGCAAGCGGGTTGCGGAGCACCTGGCCGGGATCGTCGGTGAAGCCGGTGTGCGCGCGGTCGCGGAGCACGCCTCGCAGGAGATCGACGCGCGCTTCGGTCTGTGCGTCGACTGGCCGGACCAACCCGCTCGGCGGCAGCGCTTCGCCGCACCGGATCCCGGAAGCGTCGACCGCTCCGACCAGGACCACGCTTCCTGAACCCCCGCGGTCCGGTGATGGCAAGATGCCGGACCGCCGATGACCCAGAGCCTCGAGGAACTCTTCGCGCGCTTCCAGGCGACCGCCGATCCGCGTGCGATCGCCGCGGTCTACGACCGCGTGGCGCCGGATCTGCTGCTCCTCGCCGTACACCTCGGCGTGCGCGACGGCGACGCCGAGGACCTGCTGCAGGCGACCTTCGTGGCCGCGATCCAGTCCGCGTCGAGCTACCAGAACGGACGGCCGCTGTTGCCCTGGCTGATGGGCATCCTCGGCAACCAGGCCAAGCACCTGTGGCGCGACCGGCGGCGCAAGCCCGACGCGGATCGCGCGCCCGGACCCTCGCCGAGCGGTCCCGATCCCCTGGAGGCCGCAGCGCAGAGCGAGTTCGCCGAGGAGTTCGCGCGCAAGCTGCGCGCCCTTCCCGCCGGTTACCGGGACACCCTCACGCTGCGCTTCGTGCACGGTCTCACTCCCACGCAGATCGCGCACTCGCTGGGCGTGCCGGTGGACACGGTGAAGACCCGGCTCAAGCGCGGCACCGAGCTGCTGCGCCGCGCGCTCCCTGCCGGCTTCGCCGCGCTGGTCATCGCCCAACTCGCTCCGGCGCGCGATCTCGCCTCGGTGCGTCGTGCAGTGCTCGCCGCGGCCGAAGCTGCTCGCGCGGCACGGACTCCGACGCTGTTCGGGATCGGACTGGGCAAGGCGATGGGTGCCCTGGTGCTGATCGCGGTCGCCATTCCGATGTGGACGTGGTGGAGCGGTCGCGATGCGCCAAAGCAGGACGGCAGAGCCTCGACTGCGCCGACCGGGCAGACACCCGCCGCGCGCGAGGAACACGGCAGCGGCGCCGCGCGCACAGCGCAGGACGATCTCCGCACCGACGCGCTCCGCGATGCCGTTCGCGTGCAGTTCGCGGACGGATCGCCCGCCGCGGACGTGCGGGTCGACGTGGTGCGTGCCGACGTCTCCGACCCGCTGCTGCACGAGCGTCGGCTCGTCACCGGTCCGGACGGCGTGCTGGACCTCGAACCCGACCCCGAGCACACGCTGCTGCTGCAGGTCGACCGCGGTGGCGGAGCCGCGTGGCGTCCGGGTGATCCCGCGCCGCGGATCAGGATCCCGCGCGGTGTCGACGTGGAGATCCACGTCGGTGCCGGCGGGCAACCACGCGCCGGTGCGTCGGTGCTGCTGTCGCGGGACGGTCGACCCGACGAGGTCCGCGAATGCGGCGTGACGCGGCCGGACGGCAAGCTCCTCCTCCGCTCGGTGGAACCGGGTCGCACCGTCAGCGCACTGGTCGCAGGTTGCACTCCGGCGCCGCTGGTCGCGATCGAGGGTGCGATCGGCACGCTGCAGCGCGTCGTCGTCGATCTCGACTCATTGCGCAGCCGCTGGACTCTCTCCGGCCGGGTGCTCGACGCGGACGGCGCTCCTCAGCCCTTCGCACACGTGCAGGTCGGCACGCGCCTGCCCTTCCTCGACCTTCGCAATGCCGCGGCGGGAGCGGAGTCGCGCACGCCTCCCGTCGACGTCGTCTGCGACGCCGACGGACGTTTCGAACGCGCCGGGTTCATCACCGAAGGTGGCGTCATCAAGGTCTGGGCGCGTGCCCCCGGACATCCGCCGCTCGCCGCATCGATCGGCTACGAAGCGGCTCGGCCCGTGCGCGACGTCGAACTACGACTGCCCCGCGGCAGACGCATGCAGGGCCGCATCCTGGACCGCAGCAATGCCCCGGTGCCCGACGCGGAGATCACGGCGGTCCCCTGCGACGATCGGGAGGCGAACCGCGCACCACGTTTCGCGATCAGCCGCGTGCGCACCGACGGCGACGGTCGCTTCGCGCTCGACGGACTCCCGCTCGCCGCGCTCACCGCAGTGGCCGTGACGGCCGACGGCCGACGCGCGCGCCACGCCTTCGAATCCGAGGGCGACCTCGAGTGGCAGGCCTGGGTCAGCGAGAGCACCGTGATCTCCGGTTCGCTCCTCGATCCCCGCGGAGCGCCGATCGCGGGCCTGATGGTGCGAGGACTCGTCGACACCGGTCGCACCGAGCCGACTGCAGCGACGACCGACGCGCGCGGGGTGTTCAGCCTGCTCGACTGCGACGACGGCGAACACACGCTGTGGGTCATCGATCCGCGCAGCCCCTGGAACGGGCGCGTCGCTGCGCTGCCGCGCGTCCGCGCCGAGCAGACGCCGTCGCAGCTCGTGGTGCCCGACCGCCTGCGCAGCACGACCAGCATCCGCGGTCGACTCCTCGACGAGAGCGGACGGCCGGTCGCCGGCGACGTCCGTCTCGGCAACCTGCGCGTCGGGGAGTGCTTCGCGAGCGCGGCCGCGGACGGGACCTTCGCCATCGGCCCGCTCCCGGCGCTGGAACAGTGGGACCTCGCCTTCCGCGACGGCCATGGCCTGTGGGGCTTCCGCGGGAGGATCGCGACCGAGGTCGAGCGCACCACCGACCTCGGCGACATCGAGATGCGTCCTTGCGGACGGATCCGCGCCCGCCTCGATCTGGGTGGCTGCAGCGCAGCCGGCAGGGTGGTGATGAAGGTCACGACCATGGATCACGCCCTGGTGGACGAGATCGAACTGCACGAGGGTGTCGGTCGCACGGGACCCTTGCCGCGCGGTGACTACCTGGTGGCCTTCGTCGGCGAGGGCATCGCGATGCAGGGGCACGTCGTGGCGGTCCAGGCGGGCGTCGAGACGCCCTTCGATTGCGCCGCCGGCGAGGGAGTCCCCTTCCTGCTGCGCATCGACCACGAGGACGACGGCTGGGACCTGCGGGTCTGGGCGGAATGGCGACGAGCCGACGGCGAGCGGATCGGCGAAGAGCGCCTGCAGTTCGCCCGAGGCCGGCCCTTCGAAGTGCGCCGCTGCTTGCCGTCCGGCGGATACCGACTGCGCGTGACCACGCACTCCGGCCGTAGCGCGGAGACCGGCTTCGACCTGCTCGGCACGGAGCGGGGGTCGGAACTGGTCGTCCGCCCACGCTGAACAGGGTTCGCGAACCCTCACGGGGCTTTCCCGGCAACATCCGGCACCCCACTCTTGCCTGCCCCGATCCCGGAACCCGCAAGCATGCGCGTCCATCTCCCTGGTCTCGTCGGTCTCTCCCTGTCGGCTCTCGCGACGGCGCAGCACGTTCCGCTGCCCTTCGACGCACCGCAGGTCGCGTTCAACTCCACGCTCGCGGTGACCAACCTCGGTGATTTCGATGCCGACGGCACCGTCGACTACCTCGGTTGGTACTGGGATCTCGACAACGTCTACACCCGGGGACACATCCAGGTGCTGCACAACGACGGAACGGGGGCCATCGACTCGTCCAGCTCGATGTCGATCCTCTCGAACGGCGGAGCCGGCACGCGCTGGGCGATCGACGTCGGCCCGATCGACGCGTCACCCGGCGACGATGCGGTGCTCACCTTCGACGACCAGGTCTCGATCTTCACCTTCCCCATCGGTTGGCTGAACGGCTTCCGATACCTCGGCCTGCAGATCAACTCGACCTGGCACGAGAGCGTGCCGGTGACCGATGCGAAGCTCGCCGATCTCGATGGCGACGGCGACCTCGATCTGGCTCTCGCCGGCGGCAACTCGGTCCGCGTGTTCCGCAATGACGGCGGCAGCTACGCGGCGATCGGCAGCTACGCGATCGGCGCCACGACCCTGATGCAGGGCGACGTCGACGGCGACGGGCGCGCGGAGCTGATCCTGCCGATGTCCGGGGCCTTCGCGATCCTGCATTGGAACGGCATCGCCCTCGTTCAGACCCTGACCATCCAGCACGGCGTGATGCCGAGCGAGGATCCGATGCCGGTGTTCGGCGACATCGACGGCGACGGCGACGGTGACCTGTGCGTGTTCGCCGAGGCGGGCACCTACGTGGTGGCGCGTTGCCTGCAACCCAACCTGTTCCAGGTCGAGGGACGGCGCTTCGGTGGTCCGGCGACCGGCCTGTCCGACATCGACGGCGACGGCGATCTCGACGGCGTGTGCTGTGGAGGTGGCGGTCCCGGGAGTGCGGTGAACAACCGCCCTTCGACCTTCCACATCTCGATCAACCGCGGCGGCGGCGAGTTCGCGCCCGCCACCACGATGGAGGGTCTCGGCGCGTTCCACCTCGCGGGCGTCGCCGACGTCGATCACGACAGCACTCCGGACCTCGTCGCCGGCCGCGCGATCTGGTTCGGCCACAGCAACTTCGGCTTCGACACACAGCCGGATCTCCCGACCGTGACCTTGGCATCGCCGCTGCGCACCAGCGACGTCGACCGCGACGGCGATCCCGACCTCAGCCTGCCGGGCGCACAGGTGCTGCGCAACGACGGCTCCGGAGCGCTCCGACTCGGAAGCCTGCGATTCCCCCCGCCGCCGAGCGGCTCCACCTTCGAGCACGACGGCATCCGCGGCGACCTCGACGGCGACGGGGACGAGGACCGCATCGTCGTGCACATGACCGGCACCGTGGTCAGCGGCATGCGACTCCTGCTGAACCTCGGCGGCGGAGCCTTCGTCGACGGCGGCTACGCGACCACGCGCTCGATGCTCGACAGCGTGCCGACCGGAGCCTTCGACCGTCGCCACGTGGTGGCCGACTTCGACGGCGACGGCGATCTCGACGTGCTCACCGGTTCCACGCAGTCCTTCCAGGCGTTTGCACGCATGTGGTGGAACGACGGGCAGGGACATCTCAGCGAAGGACCGACGCAGCTCAACCTCGGCGTGCCGATGGCGACCGCCGACTTCGACGGCGATGGCCATGTCGACGTCGTCACCGACTTCGGGATCTGGTTCGGCAACGGCTCCGGCACCTTCACGATCGGCTGGGCGAACACGAGCTTCGACATCTCGCCGACCGTGGACACCGTCGCGCTCGGCGACCTCGATCACGACGGTCGACTCGAGCTGGCCTACCGCCAAGGGCACTCGCCCTACGAGGTGCGCGTCGTCTCGTACCGCGGCAGCC
Source organism: Planctomycetota bacterium (assembly GCA_046349595.1). Taxonomy (GTDB): domain Bacteria; phylum Planctomycetota; class UBA1135; order UBA1135; family UBA2386; genus JACRLW01. The sequence goes on along the minus strand of JAXMCA010000002.1, from coordinate 1,770,670 downwards.
GTCAGTTCAGCATGTCGACCGTGCGCTCCCTGGTCTCCGATCCGAACCGCGATCTCGGCGTGGCGATCGCCGACCTGGACGGCGACGGCAACAACGATCTGCTGGTGTGGCCCGGGAGCGTGAACGACGGAGCACACTCCGTGCTGATGCTGTTCGGCGACGGCGCCGGCGCCTACCCGCGCAACCTGGTCCAGGTGGCCGACATCAGCGGGCCGCTCGTCGACGTCGACGGCGACGGCGATCTCGATGCGCTCGGCAGGACCGCGGTGACACGCGGCGCCGCGCGCGTGCCGATGCGTGACGGCTTCCGCCTGCAGTACGGCGTGTCCTCGACGACGCACGACGGCTACGCGCCGACCCTCGGCGCACGCGGTCCATTCGCCGCCGGGCAGGGTTTCGAACTGCTCCTCAGCGGAGCTGTCGGCGGATCGCCGGTGGCGCTGGCGATCGGTGCTGCACCGGCCGCGGTCCGCGATTGGCCGCTACCGGGGCTCGTCGGGCTGGTCGACACGCCGGTGGTCCTCGCCGCAGGATCGACCGATGGTGCGGCGGGCGCCCTGGGAGTGGGCGACCTCGCCTTGCCGTTGGTCGCGCCGCCCGGACTGTCGCAGGCGACCCTGTTCAGCCAGGCCTACGTGCTCGACGTCGTGCACGCGGAGATCGCCGCGACCAACGGCCTCGCCACGTCGTTCCGCTGATCGCCGCGCGACATACTCGGCGGGATGCCGATCCCGCCGATCGCCGTCGCCGCACATCCCCTGCTCGACGTCGGCCTGGTCCTCCTCGAAGTCGCTCGACTGCCCGGCGACCGCGATGCGAACCCCGTGCTCGCCGGGCTGCTCGACGGCACCGTCACGCCCCACTTGGTGAGCGACGACGAGGTGCGCGCGCAGGTCCGCGATCTGTTGCGCGCGTCGGGTTTCAAGCCGACGGGGAGGAGCAAGCCGTCGTCGGAGTACCTGCTGCGTGCCCGCGAGGAGGGACGCCTCGGCACGATCAACCTGCTCGTCGATCTGGGCAATGCCGTCTCGCTGCACTCGGGCTTGCCGATCAGCGTCGTGGACCTCGAGCGCACCAGCGGACCGCTGTCGATCGTCGTCGCCGATCCGGACGCGAAGTACGTCTTCAACGCGAGCGGCCAGGAGATCGATGTCGGCCGACTGATCTGCCTGTGCGACTCCGCGGGACCCTGCGCGAATGCGGTGAAGGACGCGCAACGCACGAAGACCGGCGAAGGGACGCATCGCGCCTTGGTCGTGGTGTGGGGAACTTCGGGGCTACCGGGCCGCACCGGAGAGACCTGTCGCTGGCTAATGGACCTCGCGGCGCGATGCGGCATCGGGGCGACTCCGGTCTGATCGCGACGAGCTCGCGGCGGGCTCAGCACGACGGAGTCCCCCGGCGGGACCGTCGCAGCGACGCACTCGAGCCGCGGCGGGTTCGTCGTGATCACGGGTCGGCGATGGCAAGGGGCCGTCCCGATCGGCAGGAGCGACACGCAAGACCGCAAGCGCGGGACGGGATCCGACGATCGTCCGCGATGCCCGTCGCTGTCCCCGCGATGTATGCTCCCCGGGCTGCCCTTTCTCCCAACCCACCTCGTGAGAATCGTGATGCGTCATCCCTTGCTGTGCCTGGCCCTCGCTGTCGGCACTGTCGCGGGTGTGACGGCGCAAGAGCCGATCCCGGCCGTCGCCGCACAACCCCAAGTCGTTCCCAACAGCTACATCGTCCGCTTCCAGGCGCGCTCGTTCGACCTCGAAGAGTTCAGTGCGGCCATCCGCCTCGGCAAGTCGGCGCAGGAAGTCGCGCAGATCGTGGCGAACATGGAGGCCGCGGTGCGCGCCGACCAGGCGCCCTTCGTCGCCGCGGTCGAGAAGCTCGGCGGTCGCGTCAACGAGCAGTGGTGGATCATCAATGCCGCCTGCGTGGAGAACATCACCAGCGACAAGCTCGATGCACTGAAGGCGCTGCCGAACATCGAAGTCGTGGAGCCCAACAGCTACCACGAGGCGCTCAACAACACGGCGCGCAACGCCTCGAATCACAATGCGGTGACCGCGGAGACGCGGACCAACGGTCTCGGCCAGCTCATCACGGGCTCCGGCCTGTCGGTCGCGGTGATCGACACCGGCGTCGATGGCAGCTTCCAGGGCACCGGCGTCCCGAACCGCGCCTACTTCCCCGGCGGCAACACCGCCAACACCACCGGTGGCGGCATCGGTGGCAGCCGCCTGAAGGCCGTGTTCGGCACGAGCGGCACCGGCACCGAGGACGAGAACGGGCACGGCTCGCACGTCAGCGGATCGGTCGGCAGCGATGACAGCGCCTACCGCGGCCTCGCGAAGGGCACCTGGATCGTCGGCATCAAGATCGTCGGCTCCGGTTCGGGCTCGGGCTCGGCGTCCAGCGCCGCCCTGGTCTCGGCGTGGCAGACCGTCGCCGCGCAGCGCGTGGCTCACAACATCAAGGTCGCCAACAACTCCTTCTCGGGTTCGCCGAGCCTGACGGACTCGATCCAGATGGCGCTCGACAGCACCGCGCTGAGCGCCGACGTGCTGTGCTGCTGCGCGGCCGGCAACGGCGGCACCAACACGACCGCCAGCCAGAACGTGTGGAACGGCCTGGCCTGCGGCGCGGTCAACAAGAACACCCTGACCGTCGCGTCGTTCTCGGCGCGCGGCCCGCTGTCGAGCTTCGGCCGCAGCTATCCCGACATCATGGGCGTCGGCGTCAGCGTGACGTCGATCCTGCTCGACTCGACCGCCGGCACCTCGCTGAGCGGAACGTCGATGGCGTCTCCGATGATCTCCGGCGGCGGCGCGCTGCTGCGTCAGGCCGTGCCGACGATGTCGGCGATCGAGGCCAAGGCGCTCCTGCTCAACACCACGAAGGGTACACAGAACGATCCGAACAACTACGGCACCGGCGTGATGGACTGCGATGCGTCCGTCGTGCAGGCCCTCGCCGGTGACTACTTCACCGTGACGATGCTGCCCGCCAGCCGCGTGGAGCGCCGCAACTTCTCGGTGCCCACCACGCGCACGATGCGCGTCTCCCTGGCGTGGATGCACCCCGCCGGCGCGAACTTCGACAACGTCGATCTGCGCATCTACAACGGCGCGACGCTGGTCGCATCGTCGCTCAGCACGCTCAACAGCTGGGAGCGCGTGACCTTCACGGCCACCGGTGGCATCACCTACACCGCCGAGCTGACCTGGGCCGGCACCGCGGTGCGCTCCTCGCTGCCGGTCGCGGTCGCGGGCTTCACCGACACCCCGCCGCAGCTGCCGACGCTCACCTCGCTGACGCCGACGCAGACCACCAACAACTCGCACGCGACGGTGACGCTGAACGGCACCTTCGAGTCGATCGATCGCATCGACCTCGGAGCGCTCCAGCTCGGGACGTTCACGGTCGTCAATCCGACGCAGATCACCTTCACGCTGCCGACTCCGGCCCCGATCGGCACCGCGATCCCGGTGTCGGTCCACAACATCACCGGCAGCAGCAACGTCCTGACGATCCGCATCGACGGCGCACACCCGGCCAACCTCGCGGCAAACGCCTTCGCGTTGCGTGGGACGCCGCTGAACATCTCGGCGATCGGCGACGCGAACTGGGGCGTGCTCCTCTACGTGTCGTTCAGCAACCTGCCCAGCGTGCTGCCCGGCATCGTGAACCTCGGCATCGCCGACAACTTCACGGCGCTGTTCACGATCGGGTTCTACCCGCTCAACGGGGACGGCTACGCGCTGGTGCCCTTCACCTTCCCGACGAGCATCCCGACCGGCAACTACTACATCCAGGGCATCCACCTGGACCCGCTGAACATCACGCTCCCGCTGGAGTCGACGAACGTCCTCTCCTTCCTGGTCTTCTGACCTGAGCGTGATGCTCGAGCGAACTGCCACCCGGTGCGGCCACCGCCGCACCGGGTTCTTCGTTTCTGGAGCCGTCGCCGTCGCGATCGCGCTGTCGGCCTGCGCCGGGTCGCCCGACGCGACCTCGAGCGAAACCGCCGATCGGGTCGCGCAGGTTCGCCTGACCGACGGCAGCACGATCGAAGGAACGCTGCGCGCGGCGACGCTCGCGATCAGGGGCGAGGACGGCGCCGCACGGTCGATCGCGGCCGGTGACCTGCTGTCGTTCCACCGCGCCGCAGCCACGAGTGCGTGGGAGGACACGCGGATCGTGGCGGATCTCGCGCAACTCGACGCGACGGACGTCCGCACGACCGAAGCCGCGGTCGCCGAACTGACCGACATCGGACTGCCCGCGATCACGCCGCTGCTGCGGAGCTTCGAGGATCGCGACGGCCACGAGCCGGATCCGCGCTATCGACTCTTCGCGCGGCTGATCCCCGGGCGCGCCGATCGCATGGACCGCGGCGCCGACCTGATCCGGCTCGCCGACGGATCCGCGCTGCGCGGCCATGTCGACACCCCGGAGTTCCGTGTCGACACTCCCGACGGCGCATCACATCGGATCCCGATCGACCAGGTGCGTCGCCTCGCGATCCGTCGTGCGCACATCGAGAAGACCTTCGAACTCGACGCGATGCGCGACTGCACCTACGTCGCCTTCCTCGACACCGGCGTGGCGCTCACCAGCGGATCGAGTCTGCGTTCGGATGCCGATGGCTTCGTCCGCCTCTCGTACGACGAGGACGGCTGGGCGACCGATCCCGACGGGATCCACGATCCACTGCCCGGCAAGCGCAGACTGCAGGAGGGCTTCCGCTGGGGCTCCATCCTGGGGCGCGTGGGCACCGAGGGCGAACGCTGGTTCGCCGGCCGTCACCTCGAGAAGGCCGGATTGCCGGCCGGCCGCCTCTACTACGCGATCAACGACAACGAGCACTGGCAGAACAACGTCGGCAGCTTCCGCGTGCTGCTGACGGCCACCGATGCCTACGACCTCGGCGATCCACGCTGATCGCGCGTTCAGCGCGGTTTCACCGCAGGAACGCTGAGCAGACGGCTGCCCTCGGCGGTCGCCACCGCGAAGGGGAAGGTCTGGTTCGACGCCGCGGCACCGAAGCGCCCCTGCTTGTCGAGCGCGACGAAGCAGATGTCGAGTTGGTAACCACGCGGGTCGTGCTTCGCGATGCGATGGATCTCCTCCTCGCACGCGGTCTGCGGGTCCATGCCCAGGCGCATCGACTCGACGATCTGGTAGGTCGCGCACCAGCGCATCACGTTCTCGCCGATGCCGGTCGCGCCGGCCGCACCGACCTCGCCGTCGACGTAGAGCCCGGAGCCGAGGATCGGTGAATCGCCGACGCGGCCGGGCAGCTTGTTACCTGCGCCGCTGGTCGAGCAACCTCCGGCGATGCGGCCATCGGCTCCCAGCACGAGCAGCGCGACGGTGTCGTGGCCGTCCGTCTTCTTCACGGTGTCTGCGCCACGCGTGATCCAAGCCTCCTTCATCGACTCGTACGGCTTCACATCGATGGTCTCGAGCCCCTTCTCGAGGGCGAACCAGCGCGCTCCTTCGCCCACCAGCATCACGTGGCGGGTGTCCTCCATCACGTGCCGCGCGGCGGTGATCGGGTGCACGATGCCCTCCATTCCGGCGACGCTGCCGGCGCGATGGCCTGCGCCGTCCATGATGCAGGCGTCGAGTTGCGGATAGCCCGCTGCGTTGGGACGCCCACCCAGGCCGACCGAGCCGTCCGAGCTGAGCCGCTCGATCTCGCGAATCCCGGCTTCGACCGCATCGAGGGGCGCGCGACCCGCGAGCAGAGCTTCGCGAGCGTGATCGGTCGCGATCCGACCGAAGGGCCAGGTGGCGATCAGCAGGGGACCGTCGCCGACCGTCGCTCGCGACGGTGCCCCGCCTGCGCAGGCCGCGAGCAGCCCGACGGACATCGAGGACCAGGCGAGAAGGCACCAACCGCGACGTCGACGGAACATGGCGCGGGATCCTAGCGACGGCGCGACGGATCTCGCCGCGGCTCCCCCGTACATGCCGATCCCGGCCATCCGACCGGGATCGAGGGTACGAACGAACCGGATCAGGGCCTCATTCGGTGTCGCCGCGACCGCCCTTCTCCTTCAGCCGGCGCTGCACCTCTTCACGCAGGCGGTCGCGCTCCTCGCGCAGCCTCTGCACCTGATCGCGCAACTGCTGCGGATCACGACGGCCCTCGGCCTGACCCTGCGGTGCGCGCTGGCCCTCGGCCTGACGCTGCGGACCACCCTGCTGCCCCATCCAGTCGCGGAGTCGTGCGCCGAGTCCGCGGCCGCCCGGCCCCTGCTGCATGCCACCGGGCCCGCGCATCCCGGGTGCGCCCTGCTGGACCGGCCCGCCTTGCGCGCCGGGACCGGCGCGGTGCAGACGCATCATTGCGCGCATGCGCATCGCACCCGGACCGGCACCGGGGCCGGGGCCGCCCCGGAACATGCCGAAGCCGGCACCCTGGCCACGTCCTGACCCCATCCGACCGGGGCCACGTCCCTGACCCTTCGCTCCCTGACCCTCGCCGCGCCCACCCTGGGCTCGCTGCCCCTGCGGCCCGCGTTCGCCACGGCGCTGGTCGAGTTCCTCGCGGATCGCGTCGTGCACCGCTTCGCGGATCGCCTGCCGCATCTGGTCGCTGAGGCCGCCCTGCTGCATCGGCTGCGGGCGCATCTGGCCGGGACGCGCATCGATCGCGCGCTGCCGCGGCGCCGGACGCACCTCCTTCGGTGCGTCGTTGCGATCCTGGCCTCGCGGGCATGCGGTCGCGAGTCCGATCGCGAGGAGAAGGTAGGGGATGTTGGTCTTCATGGTCGTCTCGCTCCGCTCTCGTCTGGTCTGATGAACCGCCCGGTTCACCCTTCGAGGCGGTGTTCCGGTGCGAGCGCGCCCGAACGGGTCTGTTCCGGCACATTCCACCATCGGCGCACGGAGCGACCGAGAACGATGCCTCTGCTCCGGTTTCGCAGTCGCGCGCGTGGCTCGCTAGAGTCCGCGCCAACGTGATCTGGGTTCCCATGCGCGCGCTGCTCCGACGCCTTCGCGAGCGCCGCGCGCGCATGCGCCTTGGTGCCGAAGGCGGGAGCGGGCCGAGGATCGCCGCGGGCTCGACACCGGTCTTCCCGGTGCTGGCTCACACCTTCGTCTACCAGGAGTTGCTGGGGATGCGGGCGATCGAGGGCGCGCGGATCCGCCTGTTCCACTCGCGCACCGGGGACCCCGCCGACCTCCAGCCGGCCTTCGCCGCACTCGCCGATGCGACCGAGCGCATCCCTCCGGCGATCGAGGCGCATCGTGCCGATCTGCGGTGGTATCGGCGCACGCGCCCGGAACGGGTGCGCAGCCTCTTCGAGGCGCTGTCGGCGGAATCCGGTCGACCAGAGACGCAGCTCGAAGACGACTTCGACCTGCTGATCGCCTTCAGCTATGCGCGACGCCAACTGGCATGGCGCGCCGACTACGTCCACACCTGGTTCTTCTACAACGAGGCGCTGTGCGGGCTGGTGTCGTCGTGGCTCAACGACATCCCACGCGGACTCACGGCCTACGCCGACCACATGTTGCAGGACTGGCCGCTGAAAGTCGTGCCGCTGCACCTGCGGACCGCTGCCGTGATCGTCGCCACGTCGCAGCGGGTGCGACGCGAACTCCTCGCGATCGGCGGCGCAGATCTCGCGGATCGCATCCTGGTGAAGCCGAACGGTGTCGACGGAACGCGCTTCCGCTTCCTCGCTCATCCAGCAGCGGTGGGACGCCCCTTCGAGATCGTGTGCGTGGCACGCATCGAGCCGAAGAAGGGCCTCCTGCATCTCGTCGAGGCCGCGAAGGTGCTCGGCGACCGTCGCCGCGACGTGCGGGTGCATCTGGTCGGTGCACCGGATCCCGAATCCGCGACCGGTCGCGAACACGCGGCCGAGATCGCGCGACGCATCGCCGGGCTCGGGCTCCAGGACGTCGTGGTCTCCCATGGGCGGATGCTGCAGGAGGAACTGCAGCCGCTGTTGGCGCGCGTCGACGCCTGTGTGATGCCCTCCGTCGAGACGGAGAGCGGCGACAAGGACGGGATCCCCACCGCGCTGCTGGAGGCGATGGCCAGCGGTCTCCCGATCGTCGCGACCGACGCGGGTTCGATCCGAGAGGCCATCGAGGACGGCCGCGAAGGGCTCTTGGTGTCGCAACGGGATCCGGTCCGCCTCGCCGACGCGATCGAACGCCTGATCGGTGATCCCGACCTCGCCTCGCGTCTCGGCCACGCAGCCGCGGAGCGCTTCGCGCGCGAGTTCGACGTACGCGTCACGGAGCCACGACTACACGAACGCATCCGCGCCGCGATCGCTGCGAGCCGCACGAGACGGCCCCGCTGAACCCACACCGACCGATGTCCGCACTCGAACGAGCCACCTCCCGCGTCGTCGCCGCGATCGACTCCCTGCGTTTCTCGCCTCCGGTCGACGTGGTCTACGACCCGCTGGTGCACGCGCGGCGTGCGCACCTGCAGTACCTGCAGCGCTACGGCCGAGGCCCGAAGGAGAACCTGCTGGTCGGCATGAATCCCGGCCCCTTCGGAATGGTGCAGACCGGAGTGCCCTTCGGCGAGGTCGCCGCGGTCCGCGATTTCCTCGGGATCGAAGAGCCCGTCGACCCGCCGCCGATCGAACATCCCAAGCGACGGATCGAGGGCTTCGCCTGCACGCGGAGCGAGGTGAGCGGTCGTCGGCTGTGGGGTTTCGTGCAGGCCCGCTTCGGCACACCACAGCGCTTCTTCGCGCGCTTCTTCGTGCACAACTACTGCCCGTTGGCCTTCGTCGAGACGAGCGGGCGCAATCTCACCCCGGACAAGCTGCCCCGCGCGGAGACCGAAGCGCTGTTCGCCGCGTGTGACCGCTACCTGCGCGAGGTCGTCGACGCCCTGTCGATCCGTCGCGTGATCGGTGTGGGCGCGTTCGCGGAGGAACGCGCGAGGCGCGCGCTCGCCGGACTCGATCTGCAGTTCGGCCGCATCCCGCACCCGAGCCCGGCGAGCCCGGCAGCCAATCGGGGATGGGATCGCGCAGCCGACGAGGCCTTCGCGGCGATCGGCATCGACCTGCGGGTCGAGTGATCGGACCGGACCGGGATCCTCGCCCAGGCCGTCGTGGAGGCGACCGGAAGCCGCCATGCTTCCGCATCCCCCCGACACCATGAACGGCCGCATCTCCTTCAAGACTCTCCTCGTCCTCGGCATCCTCACGCTCGCCATTTCGATCTCGCGGCTCGTCTACGAGCTCGAGTCGAGCAAGTACACCGGCGGAGGCGGGGACCAGTTCTGGCTCGGCATCACCTGGCTGCCCCCGATCCTCGGATTGTGGTTCGGCTGGAAGCTCGCCGGCGCCGGCATCCGCCCGCGCAGCGGCAAGATGATGTTCGTGTGTGCCCTGCTCGCGATCGCGGTCAATGCCGGAGCAGGGATGTACTTCGGCTCGCTGGTCAAGGATGGCAAGGCCGACATCCAGACCATGTTCCAGGCGATCATGGGCGCGATGATCTTCGGCGCGGTCCTGATGCTGGCGACATGGCCGCGCCTCGCGGCGGCCCTGTTCACCTACGGCCTGCTCGCACGCATACCGGTGGTGGCGATCACCTGGCTCTGCCTGGAGAAGGGCTGGGACACGCACTACGTGAAGTTCGGACCTCCCGAGCACGCGATGCACCCGGCGTCGACCGCCGAGGCGATGGAGCTCACCGCCATGGCTCAGTTCGGGCTGTGGGTCCCCTACACGATCGTGAGCGGCACCATCACCGGTGCGATCGCGGCGATGCTGCGACGCAGGCCGTCCTGACCTTGCGCATCGTCCCGCTCGCCTCCGGGAGCCTCGGCAACGCCACACTCGTCGAGTCGGGGCGCGCGAGGCTCCTGATCGACGCCGGCCTCCGGGTCGACGAGTTGGAGATGCGGCTGCGCGGGATCGGTGTCGAACCGCGCAGCATCGACGCGCTGTTCGTCACCCACCGGCACCACGACCACATCCGCGGCGCCACGCACTTCGCGCACCGGCACCGTGTGCGCATCCACGCCACGCCGCTGACGGCCCGCTCGATCGGCACCGAAGCGCATCGCCGCATCAAGCGCATCGAGCCGCTGCAGCCCTTCCGCTGCGGTGACCTCGAACTGCTCGCAATCCCTCTCGAGCACGACGCCCCGCAGACCTGCGCGTTGCGCGTCGACGACGGCCACGCACGCTACGGCCACGCCACCGACCTCGGCTGCGACTCCGGACCGATCCGCGACCTGCTGCACGGTTGCGACGTCCTCCTGCTGGAGTTCAACCACGACCTCGCTCGCCTCGCCGAGGGCGGCGATCCGCCGCTCCTGAAGCAGCGCATCAGCAGCCCGAAGGGGCACCTCGACAACCGCGCGGCGGCAGCCCTCCTCGCGCACCTCGCCGGTCCCCGTCTGCAGCACGTCTGGCTCGCACACCTCAGCCGGCGCAACAACCTGCCGGAGCTGGCGCTGGCCGCAGCACGCGACGCCCTCCACGACAGACCCGGCGTCGAGATCGCGATCGCGCTGCAGGATCGCCCGGTCGACGCGGTCGCCTGCTGACCCGACCGAGCCTTGCGACGGCCCACGCACCGCCGCAAGCTGCGCTCGTGCCGCGCACCCTCGCCGACGTCGTCGCCGCCCTCGAGCGCATCGCCCCGCCGCACCTCGCCGAGGAGTGGGACAACGTCGGATTGCTGGTCGATCGCATGCCGCCGGCGACCGTGTCACGCGCACTTCTCGCGATCGACGTGACCGAGGCGGTCCTCGACGAGGCCATCGCGACCCGCTGCGACCTGATCGTCGGCTACCACCCGCTGGTGTTCGCTCCCCTGCGGCGCCTGCGCCACGCGGAGCCGAAGGAGCGGCTGGTTCTCCGCGCCATCCAGGCCGGTATCGCGATCCACTCCCCGCACACCGCGCTCGACTCCGCGCGACTCGGGCTCAACGACTGGCTTGCCGACGGCCTCGGCCCCGGACGCCGCAGCGCGCTCACTCCCTCCTCCGACATCGCCGGCGACGCGCCCATCGGCCAGGGCCGCATGGTCGAGCTCGACCAGCCCGTCACGCTCGACGCGCTCCTCTCGAGGATCAAGGCTCACGTCGGCGTCACCCATCTGCGCGTCGCGCGGCGGAACACCCCCGATCACGTGTTCCGCGTGGCCCTGTGCGCCGGCGCGGGAGCGAGCGTGCTCCTTCCCCACGGTGCGGACGTCTACTGGACCGGCGAGATGCGCCATCACGACGTGCTCTCGGCCCTGGCGCGGGGGACCAGCGTGGTCCTGTGCGAGCACAGCAGCAGCGAGCGCGGCTTCCTCCAGGTCCTCCGCCGACGCCTCGCGGCCGAGATGGGAGACGTCGAATTCACGGTCAGCGAACGCGACGTCGAACCCCTGCGGATCGTCTGACCCGCAGGGATCGCCGTGGTGCGGCCTTGCCCGGAGTGAGCCCTCCGCCGATCCTGTGCGCCGCGTTGCAGAAGACGCCTGAGCGCGCCCCGAGCATGTCTTCGGAACTCGATCTCTTCCTGGCACTGCGAGCCGGCGACGTCGAATCGATCAAACGCGCGATCGAGGCCGAGCCGGGTCGTGCGCTGACACGCGACGCCGACGGCACCTCGCTGTTGCTCAACGCGCTCTACCACCGGCACCACGACCTCGTCGAGTTCCTGCTCGAACGCATCGGTGCGATCGACTGCTTCGAGGCCGCCGCCCTGGGTCGCTTGAACGACCTGTCGACCGCGGCGACGCGCTCTCCGAGCGTCGTCACCAGCCAGTCGCCCGACGGCTTCACGCTGCTCCACCTCGCCGCCTACTTCGGACACGCCGACATCGCCCAATGGTTGATCCGGCAGGGCGCCGCCGTCGACGCCGTCGCCCGCAACCCGACCCTCCTGCGGCCGCTGCACAGCGCCGTCGCAGCCGGTTCGGCACGAGTCGCGATCCTGCTGCTCCAGTCCGGCGCGGATCCCGACGCCCCGCATCGCGGCGGTTTCACGCCGCTGCACTCGGCCGCCCACCGCGGCGACGCCGATCTCGTCGACCTTCTCCTCGCCCACGGAGCGGACCTGCGACGCTGCGCCGAGGACGGGCGCTGCGCCGCCGACTTCGCACGTCAGGCCGGTCACGAGGCGATCGCGGCGCGCCTCTCGCGCGGCTGAGGTGTCCTTGCGCATCACCTACGTCGTCCATCAGTTCCTGCCGCGGTTCTTCACCGGTACCGAGCAGTACACCTACGCGATCGCGCAGGAAGCACGACGCCGCGGCCACGACGTCGACGTGTTCACGCTGGAGCCCGACTTCAGCGAGCAGGATCGCCTGTTCGAGCAGCACAGCGACACGATCGACGGACTGCCGGTGACCCGCGTGCGGGCCTGGTACCACCTCGACCGCGACTTCGAGCGGATGGAGTACCGCCATCCCTTCCTCGCCGAGCGATTCCGCCGTCACCTCGAGGAACGCCGGCCCGACGTCGTGCACGTCTTCCATCTGCGCTACCTCGGCGTCGATCTGATCGCCGAAGCCCGAGCCCTGCGCATCCCGGTGGTCGTCCACCTGATGGACTTCTGGTTCCTGTGCCCGGCGGTCGTGCTCCGCAGGCCCGACGGACGCCTCTGCGACGGCCCGCCCGACGGCGGCTTCGGCTGCGTGGACTGCATCCGCCCCGATCTCGGCGCGGAGATCGATCGCCACGGGCTGAGGGAGAGCCTCGCGCGGGCGCAGCCGTGCATGCCGTCCGGTTCGTCGCCGCGACCCGGTGTCGCCGCGCGCGTCGCGACCCTCACGGAACGGCCCCGGATCCTGCGCGATGCCCTGTTGCGGGCGCAGCGCATCGTCGCGCCGTCGCACTTCCTGAAGTCCGTGTTCGTGCGCAACGGCATCCCTGCCGAGCGCATCGACGTGGTCACCTACGGCATCGATCCGTCGCGCATCGCCGCGGTCGAACCACGGGTGCGCAGGACCGGAGCGGACCTGCAAGTCGGGTTCATCGGTTCGATCGCGGAACACAAGGGCACCGATCTCGCGGTCGATGCGGTCGCCTCGTCGTCGGGCCCGCTCCATCTGACCGTGCACGGCCGCGTCGACGGCCACGACGTATGGGCCAAGGAGCTCGCCTCACGCGCGCGGTCGATGCCGCAGGTGACCTTCGCCGGCGCGTTTCCCCGCGAGCAACTCGGACGCGTGCTCGCCTCGATCGACGTGCTGGTCGTGCCGTCGCGCTGGTACGAGAACACGCCCTTCGTCGTGCTCGAAGCCTTCGCTGCCCAGGTCCCGGTGCTCGTCGCCGACCTCGGCGGCCTGTCGGAGTGCGTGCGCGACGGCATCGACGGCGAGCTGTTCCGCCCGGGCGATGTCGCTGACCTGCGCACGCGGCTCCTGCGGCTCGCCCGCGAGCCGGAGCGCCTCGCGACGTACCGTCGCAACCGTCCGTCGGTGAAGTCGATCGCGACCAACGGTGACGAGATCACCGCGGTCTACGCCGACGCCATCTCTTCCCCGCGACAGCCGTGACGCAGAAGGATCGCAACTTGGTCCTCCCGCTCCTTCCGGCGGCCTGGCTTTTCGCGGTTCCCGCGGCCCTGCTCGCCGCCGTCTTCGATCTGTGCGCCACGCCGCTCGTGCTGTGGCATCGCCTGCGGAAGCGGCTCCCCGACCGCGCTCCTCACGGTCGCAGCGCGAGCATCGTGATCCCGAGCTGGAACGGTCGCGATCTGCTGGCACAACTGCTGCCGTCGCTGCGCGTGGCGATCGAACGGACCGGTGGTTCGCACGAGACCATCGTGGTCGACAACGGCAGCGACGACGGCACCGCCGGCTTCCTCCGGGACGAGCACGGCTGGGTCCGCGTGGTCCAGCTGCCGGAGAACCGCTTCTTCGTCGGTGGCGTGCGCGCCGGAATCGCCGCCGCACGCGGCGACATCCTGGTGCTCCTCAACAACGACATGCGGGTCGAGCCGGACTTCCTGAAGAGCCTGCTCGCGCGCTTCGGAGCTGCGGATCTGTTCGCCGTCACCGGTCGGATCGAGATGGACGGCGACAAGGTCGAGACCGGGCGCACGCGCATCACCCACAAGAAGGGACTGCTGCGCTTCGAACAGGTCGACGGTCCGAACGACGCGCCCGCGATCCCCGCCGCATGGGCCGGAGGCGGCAATGCCGCGTTCGACGCCGCGAAGCTGCGCGCGCTCGACGGCATGGAAGAGCTCTACGCACCCTGCTACGCGGAGGACGCGAGCCTGTCCTGGCTGGCCTGGAAGCACGGCTGGCGTGTGGAGTACGAACCAAGCAGCGTGGTCCACCACCTCCATCGCGCGACGTCGACCCGCGTGTTCGGCAGGAGCGAGGTCGAGGTGCTCGACCGGCGCAACCGCGAGCTGATGTTCTGGCGCACCGTGACCGACTGGAGGATCGTGCTGGCCCACGTGCTGTGGCTGCCCTGGAACCTCCGCAAGGAGGCCCGCCGCACCGGCTACGCCGTGCAATTCCGGGCGCTGTGGCGTGCGGTGCCGCGATTGCTCACGGCCCTGTGGCTCCGGCAACGCGCGCGCTGCACCGCGCGCCGCAGCGATCGCGACACCCTCCGCGTCGCCAACGACGTGACCGCGTACTGCCGCACGCTCGGGGCGAAGCCCGCGCGCACGCGCGTGCTCGTGCTGCACACCGAGGCCACCGCGCCGCGTTTCGTCCGCGAGTCCGCCGACGTCGAGGTCGTTCATCTGAAGACCGCCGAGTTCGCGCGTCGCGCGATCGCCGAGCGCTACCTCGACGAGGTCGTGCTCGCCGACGAGGGCGCCGTGGGACTCGCGGGTCCCTGGCTCGCTGGACGCGACGACATCACCGTCACGCGCGTCTGAACCGCTCGGCGATCGCGGCGCGCAGCCGCTCGATCACGACCCCGTGCGCGTGACGGCGCTCGACCAGCTCCCGTCCGGCCTCGAGCAGGGCACGCGCATCGCCATCGCCGGCGAGTACCCGCGCCACGCTCTGCACGCCGTCGTCGGGCGTCTCGCACGACAGCCAGTGGCGGTCGCGTTCGACGTCGAGACCCTCCACGCCGACGGCGGTCGAGATCACTGTGCGCCGCAGCGCCATCGCCTCGAGCACCTTGATCCGCGTGCCGCCACCCTCGCGGATCGGCGCGTAGATCGCAGTCGCCTCGCGGTAGTGCGGCAGGAGGTCCTCGGCGAACCCGAGGACTTCGAGGCCCTGCTGGCCGCGGAGGTCGTCGAGGCCGCCGTCCGGATCGGCGCCGATCAGGCGCACGCGCAGCGACGACCAACGCGCGCGCAGCACCGGCAGATGGCGCAGCACGAGCTCGCGGGCCGCGGCGCGATTGGGCGGATACGCGAAGCTGCCGACGAACAGCAGGAGCGGGTCGCGCGAGGCGGCATCGCCCAGCGGAGGCAGGCGATCGAGCGGCACCGAGTTCTCGACCACCGTGACCATCGCGCGCGGGGCGAGACGTCTCACGAGGCCGGCGTCCACCTTCGACACGGCGACGGTCAGCGCCGCACGGCGCAGGGCGCGGGATTCCACCCGCGCGATGGCACGCGCCTCGACGCGGCGCAGGAAGCGATCGCGCGAGGCCACGTCCTGCTCCGCGGAGCGCCGCAGGACCGCGGACTCCACATTGTGCAGATGCAGGACCAGGGTCTCGCGCAGGCCCGCAGGCAGGAGCGGCAGGACGAAGCTCGAGTCCGCCGCCACGACATCGAAGCCGCCGCGCAGGCACAGCGCCGCGGCGCGCATCCGGGCCGAGGTCGTCCAACGGCGTTCGAGCAGTTCCGACCGTCCTCGCAGCCAGTGCCCGATCTTGGCACTCATCGAGGTCCGTGTGTTCACCTCGCCGAGGTTCTCGAACTCGCAGCCGGCGGCGGCGACGAGGCTGCGTGCGCGCTGCTCCTCGTCCCTCACGACCGGCGCGGCGACCACCACCGGACCGAGCCCGCGCAGGGCGTCGCACAGCACGACGCTGCGGATCCGTCCCCCGTGGTTCGGAGGGAACGGCAGGTAGGGACACAGCACGAGGCTCTTCATCGACGCGACCGGCGCAGAGGTCTACGCTCCGCCGCCCCGCGCCGCCATGCCGAAGCTCAGCCTTGCGATCCCGACGTGGAACGGTGGAGCCCTGCTCGGAGAGGTGCTCGCCGCAATCGACCGACAGCCGGGTGCCGCGGCTCTCGAACGCGTCGCGATCGACAGCGGCAGTCGCGACGACACGGTCGCCCGGCTGCAGCAACATGGCTTCACGGTCGAGACGATCGAGCAGAAGGACTTCGATCACGGCCTCACGCGTGACGCGCTCGTCGCGCGTTGCAGTGGCGACATCGTGATCCTCCTGACCCAGGACGCGATCCCGGCGGACGAGGCATGGCTGCCCGCACTGATCGCGAGCTACGACGATCCGGGAGTCGGCGCCGCCTACTGCAAGCAGCTCCCCCGCCCGGACTGCAATCCCTTCATCGCGCGCCGGCTGCGCGAGTGGACCGCGGGCAAGGACCAGCCGGTGACTCAGGCGGCCTGCTCCCGCCCCGAGTTCGACGCCCTCGAACCGATGCAGCGGTTGCAGCGCTGCGCCTATGACAACGTCGCCGGCTCCGTGCGACGTTCGGCGCACGCCGCGGTCGGAGGCTTCGGTCGACGTCCCTTCGGCGAGGACGTCGCCTTCGGCAGGAAGCTGATCCTGTCGGGCTGGAACATCGTGTTCCAGGCGCGGAGCGCCGTCGTGCACAGCCACAACCGCCCCGCGCGCGAGGAGGGCCGGCGCATCTACTGCGACCACCAGAACCTGCGCGATCTGTTCGGTCTCCACCTGCTGCCGACCTGGGACTCGTACCGCGCGGCGGTCGCCTGGGGCGAGAAGGAGTACGCGCGCATCGTCGACGAGCTCGCCCTGGAGCCGGCGGAGGCATCGGCCTTGCACGAGTGGGCGCGCGCCTACGCGCACCAGGCCGCGCTGGGCATGTATCTCGGCGCCGGCTGGCCGGAGAACTCGACGGGCAGGGACCGCGCGCTGTTCGTCGACATCGACCGCCGCATGCACGCCGGGATCTGATCGCGATGCTCGCCGCCGCCGAACCCTCGATCCTCTCGCTGCTGCCCGCGGTCGTCGCGATCGTCCTCGCCTTCACGACGCGTCAGGTCCTGCTCGCGCTGTTCGCGGGGATCCTGTGCGGCAGCCTGGTCGTGCTGATCGACCAGCCGGGCACCGACGCCAATCCGCTGGAACGCTTCTTCTTCCCGGCGATCGGCAGCAAGGGCTTCGCGCGCATCCTGCTGGTCTACCTGTGGTGCCTCGGCGGACTGATCGGCATCTGGAGCAAGACCGGCGCCGCCACCTGGTTCGCCGAGCGCGTCGGCGCACGCGTCGTGCGTGGACCGCGCAGCGCGCGCTTCTTCGCCTGGCTGCTCGGGATGGTGTTCCACCAGGGCGGCACCGTGAGCACGGTGCTCGCCGGCACCACCGCGAAGCCGATGTGCGACAAGCACCGCGTCAGCCACGAGGAGCTCTCGTACATCGTCGATTCGACGGCATCGCCGGTCGCGACGGTGCTGCCGTTCAACGCCTGGCCGGCCTACATCGCACCGCTCGTCGCCGGGTCGATCCCGGTGCTCACCCGCAGCGATCCCGACGTGCAACTGCAGGACGCCGTGTGGTTCTACTTCCGCGCGCTTCCGTACAACTTCTACGGCATCTTCGCGGTCATCAGCACGCTGCTGTTCTCGCTGTGCCTGTTGCCGTGGATCGGCAAGACGATGGCTCTCGCCCGCACGCGCGCGCTCGCGACCGGTCGCCTCGACCGTGAGGGTGCGGAGCCGATGGTCGTGACCGATGCCGACGCCGCGGCGAAGGAGCGCCACTCCGGTTATCGCCCCGCGCTGATCGACTTCGCGGCTCCGATCCTGGTCCTGATCGGCGTCGCGGTGATCCCGCGACTCCTGCAGAGCTTCGGCTGGGTCCGCAACGGCGACTGGATCTCCGAGGCCTTCGCGCTGTCCGTGCTCACCGCGGTGTTGATCTGCTGGCGTCGCGGCATGCCGCTCGCCGCGGTCATCGACGGCTTCGTGAAGGGCTGCGGTGCGGTCACCATCGGCGCGCTGATCCTGGCTCTCGCCGTGACCATCGGTGAGGTCAGCAAGCAGTTGCACACGGCGGACTGGGTGGTGGCCCGGTTGCACGACAACACGCCGGCGATCCTGCTGCCGGCCGCGCTCACCTTCGTGTCGATGGCGATCGGTTTCGCGACCGGGACCTCGTGGGGAACCTATGCCGTGGTGTTCCCGCTCGCCATGCCGTTGGCCTGGGCGATGCGTCCCGACGAGCACTACGCGCTGGTGTGTTTCGGCGCCGTCGTCGGCGGTGCGGTGTTCGGGGACCAGTGCTCCCCGATCTCCGACACCACCATCCTGTCGAGCATGTTCAGCGGCTGCGACCTGCTCGACCACGTGCGCACGCAACTGCCGCTCGCGCTCGCGGTCGCCGCCTGCGCGGCCATCGCGTCGACCCTGTGCGTGCTGTGACCGTCAGCGCTTGCCGGCGCGCTGCGCGAGGCAGTCGCGGTACATCGCGTCGGCCAGCAGCACCCAGCCGAGGTGGTACGGGCGGCACTCGCGACACACGTAGCCGCCGTCGGTGAGCGGACGCTCGTCGATCGATCCGAACCAGGCCGCGAAGCCCATCCGCGACAGCTCCGCGGGGCTGAGGCCGAGGCGTTCGGTGTGCTTCGGGTCGTCGTGCTGCACGGCACGCCAGATCATCCCGCTGGCGTCGTCGATCATCGCTTCGCGCGGCAGCTCGGGACGCTGCTCGAACCATCGGAAGCTCTTCTCGATCGCGCGGTCGTAGCGCGGATCGAATCCGCCGCCGAGTTCGGCAGCCGTGAGCATCATCGGCCCCATCGCATCCTGGTGGACCGAGTACACCGGATAGCGAACGGCGGCCGCGCCACGCACGACGTTGTAGATCCACCACCACTGCCCGGCATCGCCCTGCAAGGCGCAGATGCGGTCGGCGCAGTCACGCGCGATGCGCGCCGAGCGCGGATCGCCGCAGGCCCGCGCGTGGAAGGCGAATCCCATGGTCGGATAGACCTGCGACGCGAACGAACCGAGCCTGCTGTCCACGCGGACGCGCAGGAAGTTCTTGCGACGGACCTTGTTGGCGAACGCGAACAGGTGCGTGTCCTCGTTCTGGTTGCGGGACAGCACCTCGGCCACGTCGTCGGCGAGCTTGCGCAAGGCATTGCCGCCGATCCCGAGGCGCTCCGCCTCCGCGACACCGATGAGGAGGTAACCCACCTCCATGCTCGGCACGCCGATGCCGCTCGCCAGCACCTCCTGCTGACGGGCCACGACGATCTTCGCCAGCTCGTCGGCACGCGCATCGCCGCGGAGGGCGCACAGCCAGAGCACCAGCCCGATGTCCCCGACCAAGGGCGCGGTGCGTGCCCATGCGACGAGGTTGTCGAGCAGTGCGTCGAACGGCACGTCGGCCGAACGACCGAAGTCCGACTGCCGCTGCAGCCCGAGCAGCGACATCGTCGTGTATCGCTCGGAGACACCCTGAGCGTCCACCCCACCCGGACCGGCACCCGGTACCGCCTTGAAACAGAACCACGCGCGGTCCTGCGTGAGCGAGTGCTCGAGGCCGCGCAGCGCCACGGTCACGTAGCGCTCCGACATCAGTCGTGTCAGGTCCCGCTCGCGCGAGAGCACGTCAGGGTCCACGCTGGACAAGGTCGTCATCTTGCGGGGTCGCTGGCGTCGGCGGTCGAACTGACGAGGCCGATCTTGCGACCGACCTTGCGGAAGCCGCGCCGCAGGAAGTCACCGACGATGGCGAGCCCCGGCGCGGGGTCGTCGACCGCCCAATACGCGGGGCGCATCAGGGGACGGATCGACCACATCCACGAAAACAGGCCGAGTTCGCCTCGGCTGCGGTAGTAGTCGGCCGATCGCCGGTCCGAGTTGAGGTGCACCCAACGACGGCGCAACCACTTCCGACGCACCCTTGGCAACGGCGTGTCGGTCGCATCGCACCAGACCAGGAAGGGAATCGGCACGCCGTTGTCGTCGGCGACGGCGCTCTGCCAATCGGTCCGGCAGACGGTCGGCTCGATCATGTAGAAGCGGCCGTCGCGCGGATCGCGCTTGAACTCGATCGAACCGAGGCCGCACAACCGTTCGCCGCGGAAGAAGTCTCCGGTGATGCGCGCGAGGTCGCCCTGCTCCTCGATCGGCTCGCAGGAGGCGGTGCCACCGCAGTGTGGGGGCCACTGGCGGATCTTGTGGCCCACGAAGGAGCCGAGCGTGCGCCCGTCGCCACCGATCGCGACGAGACAGAACCAGACGTCGGCGTCGGTGCCGGGAATGAACTCCTGGACCACCACCCGCGGCTCGAGCCCGCTGAAGGTCGCGTAGGCGGCGAGTACCTCGTCCGCCGAATCGAGTCGAAAGGCCTTCTTCGCACCGCTGCGCGCGTAGGCCTCCGACTTCTCCTGCGGCTTGAGGATGAAGGGTGGTCGCAGTTCGCGCAGCGCGAGGCGAAGAGACGCCTCGTCGCCGCAGGTGCGCGTCGCGGGCACCGGCATGCGGTGCGTGCGTGCGGCGGCATCCACGCCCTCCTTGCTCAGCAGGCGGGCCGCGTTCGCGGCATCGCCCATCGGCACGCGGTAGTGCGCAACCAGTCGATCGTGCGCGCGCGCGATCGACTCGACGCTGTCGTCGGTGATCGCCATCACCACCGGGCGCACTCCGGCGAGCGACGGTGCGTGCTCGAGCAGGACCTCCGCGAGGTCCTGTCCCGGGCGCTGTTCCCAGATCTCGTCGAGGTAGCGCGAACGCAGCTCCGGCCCCTTCTCACCGCCGTGCACGCCGATCACGCGCACGCCATGGCGACCCAGGCAACGCACCACGCCGAGCCCGTTGAGGTTCAGGGCCGTCACGACCGCGGGGATGACAGGGTGGGGCGACACGCCGGAGATGTATCGACGAGAGGCAACGGACGGATGGGGCGAGGCTTCGCGACGCCGGGGAAGGGCCCGCAGCATCGAGGCTTGCAGCGTCCCGTGGAAGGGTCCACGCTGATGCTCTTCTCGTCCTGTCCCACGCTTCACGATGACCGGTCGGCTTCGCTACGGAACCTCGAGTTGGTCGGAGAAGTCGTGGGTCGGCGTGTTCTACCCGGAAGGCATGCCGCCGGGCGACTGGCTCACCCATTACGCCACGCGCTTCGACACGGTCGAAGCCGACGTCACCTACTACCGCGTCCCCGATCGCAAGCTGGTCGACGGCTGGGCCGCACGCACCCCCGACGGCTTCACGCTCTCCGCGAAGTTCCCCCGTTCGATCGTCCACGGCGGCGATGCCGCGACCCCCGACACCGAACGCGTGCTGGCCTGGGACCACGTCGGCGACGACGTGCAGCGCTTCCTCGACGCGATGGGACGGCTCGGGTCGAAGTGCGGCCCGCTGGTCCTGCAGTTCCCGTACTTCAACCGGCAGGCCTTCACCAGCGCTGCGCCGTTCTTCGCCCGCCTCGAGTCCTTCCTCGACCGGCTTCCCCGAGGCTTCCGCTACGCGGTCGAGATCCGCAACAAGGGCTGGATCGGGCAGGACCTGCTCTCGCGATTGCGCAGCCGCAAGGTCGCGTTGGTCCTCGTCGACATCCTCTACATGCCGCACCCGGCCGAACTGGCGGCGAAGTTCGATCTCGTCACCGCCGACTTCGTCTACGCGCGGTTGATCGGCGACCGCAAAGCGGTCGAGGCGAAGACCGACACCTTCGACCACATCGTGATCGACCAGGGTGAACGGCTCGACCGCTGGGCGCATCTCCTCCGCGACCTGCTCGAGCACGTGCCGGAAGCCTACGCCTACGCCAACAACCACTACGCCGGACACGGACCCGAGACGATCCGCGATCTCGTGGCGCGCTTCGAGGCATCGAGACGATGATGGCCCAGCCGCTCACGCCCGCCCATCGACCCGGATGACCCGATCTCCCCTCGCCGCGCACTGGGATCTCGATCCCGCCGTCACCTTCCTCAACCACGGTTCCTTCGGCGCATGCCCGCGCGTCGTGCTCGAGGAACAGAGCCGCATCCGCGCGCGGATGGAGCGCGAGCCGGTGCTGTTCCTGCACCGTGAACTCGAACCGCTGCTCGACGCGGCCCGCGCCGCCGTCGCCGACCTCGTGCGCGCGGACGCCGACGACATCGCCTTCGTGGTCAACGCGACGATGGGCGTGAACACGGTGCTGCGTTCGCTCGACCTGCGCGCGGGCGACGAGCTCCTGGTCACCGATCAGGAGTACAACGCGAGCCGCAACGCCCTCGACTTCGTCGCCACGCGTTCCGGTGCACGCGTGGTCGTCGCGAAGGTCCCGTTCCCCCTCCAGGATCCGGGCGAGGTGCTGGCCGCCATCGAGGCGAAGGTCACCCCGCGCACGCGTCTGCTGCTGATCGATTTCGTCACCAGCCAGACCGGGATGATCCTGCCGATCGAGGACATCGTCCGGGCGATGGCCGAGCGCGGTGTCGACGTCCTGGTCGACGGCGCGCACGCACCCGGCATGGTCGACCTCGACCTCGACGCGCTCGGCGCCGCCTGGTTCACCGGCAACTGCCACAAGTGGCTGTGCACGCCGAAGGGCTCGGCGATCCTGCACGTCAGGCGCGACAAGCAGGCCGACATCCGTCCCCTGGTCATCTCGCACGGCGCCAACAGCGGGCGCAAGGACCGCTCGCGCTTCCGGATCGAGGCCGATTGGATCGGCACGCTCGATCCGAGCCCGTGGCTGTGCATCCCGACCGCGCTGCGCTTCCTGGGCGGGCTCTTCGAGGGCGGCTTCGACGGTCTCCGCGCCCACAACCGGGATCTGGCGCTGTACGGACGCCGGCTGCTGTGCGAGACACTCGGCATCGCACCTCCCTGTCCCGAGTCGATGATCGGCTCCCTGGCCTCCGTCCCGATCCCCGACGGGACCGTCCCGGGCTCCCCTCCGCTGTTCCTCGATCCGCTGCACGTCGCGTTGTTCGAGACCGAACGCATCGAGGTGCCGGTGATGAACTGGCCGAAGCCGCCCCGACGTCTGCTGCGCATCTCCGCCCAGGCCCACAACCATCGCAGCGAATACGAACGCCTGGTGGCGGTTCTCCCGCGCCTTCTGCAGCACACCGGCAGCAGGCCCTCCTGACATGCTCGTCCTCCGCGGCATCCGCAAGTCGTTCGGCAGCCTGGTCGCCGTCGACTCCCTCGACCTCGACGTGGAGCGCGGCGAAGCGCTCGGACTGCTCGGTCCCAACGGCGCCGGCAAGTCGACCACGATCCGCATCGCGCTCGGCGCGCTGGCTCCCGACTCCGGCAGCGTCGAGTTGCAGGGAATCGGCAGCCCGACCGACCCCGCGGTCCGACGACACCTCGGCTACGCCCCGCAGGACCTCGCGGTCTACGAGGAGCTGACCGCCGACGAGAACCTGAGCTTCTTCGGACGCCTGCAGGGACTGCGCGGCGGCCGATTGCGCGAAGCCGTCGAACGCGCCCTCGAGCTCGCCGGTCTGGTCGATCGGCGCGCCGACCGGGTGGGCACCTTCTCCGGCGGCATGAAGCGTCGGCTCAACATCGCCTGCGCGACGGTGCACGGCCCGTCGCTGCTGTTGCTCGACGAACCCACCGTCGGCGTGGACCCGCAGTCGCGCAATCACATCTTCGAGTCGATCGAAGCGCTCAAGCGCGAGGGGCGCACGATCGTCTACACGACGCACTACATGGAGGAGGCGGAGCGGCTGTGCGATCGCGTGGCGATCGTCGATCACGGTCGGGTCCTCGCCTGCGACCGCGTCGAAGCGCTGCTTTCCGCCCACGGCGCGCGGCCCTCGGTCGAGGTCGAACTGCACGAATCCCCGACCCCCGGCATGCGCCTTCCGGGCGAGTACGTCGACGGACTGCTGCGTTTCTCGGTCGACGAGCCCGAGGAGGCGCTCGCTGATCTGCGCAGCCAGGGCATCCGCTGGCGTGCGCTGCGCGTGCAGCGTGCCGATCTCGAATCGGTGTTCCTCGAACTGACCGGCCGGAGCCTGCGCGACGCATGAACACGATCTGGACCCTCGCCCGCAAGGACCTGCTGCTCCTGATGCGCGACAAGCTCGCGCTGTTCTGGATGCTGCTGTTCCCCTTCGTCTTCGCCGTGTTCTTCGGCTCGATCTTCGGCGGCACCGGGGCTGGCGCGGCCCGGCGCATCCAGGTCGCCGTGGTCGCCGACGACCTCGATCCCGCACGCGAGGCCTTCCTCGCGCGGCTCGCCGAGCGTCCGATCGACCTGCACCGCGTGTCGCGGCAGGAGGCCGCCGACCAGGTGCGCCGCGGTACGGCGAGCGCCTACCTCGACCTCACCAGGATCCCGAGCGACGCCTTCGCGATGTTCCGCGGTGAGCAGCCGGAGATCGAGATCGGCATCGATCCCTCGCGCTTCGCGGAGCGGGCGATGCTGGAGGGATTCGTGGTCGAGGCGAGCTTCGGTGCGCTGCGCAAGGTCTTCACCGATCGCGACGCGGGGCAGCACGCCGCGCACGACGCCCTGGAGAGCGTGAAGAAGTCCACGGACCTGCCAGCCGCGCAGCGCCTCGTGCTCACGACCTTCCTCGGCAGCCTCGAGAAGTTCCTCGGCACCGTCGACCTCAGGGCGGACAGCAACACGAACGGCAATCCGATGAGCGGACCGAAGATCACCGCGGTCGACGTGACCCGTCGTCGCGACTTCCCGCCCAACGCCTTCGAGATTTCCTTTCCGCAGGCGATCCTCTGGGGTCTGCTCGGTTGCGCGGCAGCCTTCGCGCAGACCTTCGTGCGCGAGCGCAGCCAGGGCACGCTGGTCCGTCTGTGGACCGCGCCGATCGCACGCGGCGCGGTGCTCGCGGGGAAGCTGGTCGCCTGCGCCGTCACAGCGCTGTTCGTGATCGCGGTGCTCTTCGGCGCCGGTGCGCTGGTGTTCGGCGTCGGGATCGCCGCGCCGCTCACCCTCGTTCTCGGCGTGCTGGCCTCGGCCTTCTGCTTCGGCGGCGTGGCGGTGTTCCTCGCCACCATCGGACGCACCGAGCAGGCCAACGCAGGGATCAGCTGGGGCGCGCTGTGCCTGCTGTCGATGGTCGGCGGCGGCATGGTGCCGCAGGTCTTCATGCCCGACTGGATGCTCCAGATCGGTGCGATCAGCCCGACGCGCTGGGCGATCCGCGCCCTGGAAGGCGGCATCTGGCGTGGACTCCCGGTGGCCGAGATCGCGGTCCCGCTCGCGATGCTGATCGGACTCGGCCTGCTCGGTCTGTTCGCCGGGTTCGCACGCGCCCGGCGCGTGGCCTGAGAGCCGGATCGGGCCTTCGCCGGGCGAACAGCCCCGAAAGAGTGCCTCTTCCCCGCGCTTGCATCCCTGGCCGCTTGCGGCTCCCATCCGCCCGCTCAAACGAACGTTTGAACCATCCGCTGCCGCAGGCCTGCCCCCGACCTTGGACCCCTCGACCAAGACCCAGATCCTCGACGTCGCCGAGCGCCTCTTCGCCGAGCAGGGATTCGCGGCGACCTCGCTGCGCGCCCTGACGGCGGCTGCCGGCGTGAACCTGGCCGCGGTCAACTACCACTTCGGCAGCAAGGAGGCGCTGCTGGTCGCGGTCTTCGAGCGACGACTCCGCCCGCTCAACGAGCGCCGCATCGCCGGGATCGACGAGGTCGTCGCCACGGCGCGCGCGCACGGCGGGACGCCGCGGCTCGAGGACCTGCTCGCCACCATGTTCCGCCCGATGTTCGAGATGTCGCGGGAACCGGGTGGCGAAGCCTGCTCGAAGCTCTGCGCCCGCATCCATCTCGAGGCGGAGGCGGAGGTGCTCGAGACGCTGTTCCTCTCGCAGTTCACCGCGGTGCGCGACCGCCTGATGCCCGCGCTGTGCGACGCGCTGCCCGAACTCGACCAGGACGAGATCCTGTGGCGGCTCCACTTCGCGATCGGCGCCTTCGCGCACACGCTGCAGAGCACCCTGCGCATGACCTGGCTCGCGCGTGGCCGACCCATCGAGCAGGATCCCGACCTGCTCCTCGAACGCCTGATCGCCTTCTGTGCGGCAGGCATGCGCGCGGCGACGCCGGAACGCACGCAACGATGAATGCCGCGATCCGAATCGTCGCGACCTTCGCCGGAGCCGTCCTGATCGGGGCGTGCTCGGTACCGATCGAACCCTCGCCTCGCGACGGCGGACTGACCCTGCGTGATCGTTTCAGCGGCGACACGAACGCTTCGACGACGACCACACCGGCCGATCCGCGTGGCTTCTGGCACGCGATCGGCGCTGCCGGTCTGGATGCCGCCGTCGAACGGGCGCTGGTCTCGAACCGCGATCTGCTCGCCGCGGCGGCACGCCTCGATGCCGCGCGCGCCCGCGCCGAGCTCGCCGGAGCCGAACTCGCTCCCACGCTGACCGCGCGCCTCGATGCCCAGCGCCGCCGCTTCGCCTTCGTCGGGCTCCCGATCGGCAACAGCAAGGTGTTCAGCGCGACCACGAACCAGCATGCCCTGTCCTTCGATCTGTCCTGGGAGGCGGATCTGTGGGGACGCGTGCGCGCCGGTGATCTCGCCGCCGAGGCCGACGTGGCCGCGGCCGACGCCGACCTCGCGGCCGCCGCAGTGTCGATCGCCGCGCGCACCTGCAAGGCGTGGTTCGCCGCTGTGGAAGCCGCACAGCAACTCGAACTCGCCGAACGGACTGCGGAGTCGCGACGTGTGACCGTGCAGATGATCGAGCGTCGCTTCGAGAACGGCGTGCGTCCTGCCTTCGACGTGTTGCTCGCCCGCGCCGACCTCGACGCCGCGCTGGCCGCCGTGCAGGTCCGCCGTCGCGCACTGGACGGCGCGCGACGGGCGCTGTCGGTGCTGTGCGGCAGCGACCCCACCCCGCCGGTCGATTCCGGCGCCGCGCTGCCGGCGACTCCGCCGCCGGTGCCGCCGGGGCTGCCGGTCGATCTGCTGCGCCGCCGCCCCGATCTGCTCGCCGCCGAGCGCCGCCTCGCCGCGGCCGACGCGCGCCACGCACAGGCCAAGGCCGACCGCTGGCCGCGGCTCACGTTGACCGCCAGCGGCGGAACCACCAGCGACGACCTGCGCGATCTCGTCGACCTCGACTTCCGGGTCTGGTCGCTCGGCGCCGATCTGCTCGCTCCCCTGTTCGACGGCGGACGTCGCACGGCCACGATCGAACTGCGCGATGCCGAGCGTCGCGAAGCCGAAGCGCGCTTCGCCGCGCTGCTCCTCCAGGCGCTCGCCGATGTCGAGAACGGCCTGCAGGCCACCGCGACGCTCGCCGAGGAGGAGCGCAGTCTCGATGCTGCCGCACGGCAGTCGCACGACGCCGCCACGATCGCCGCCGACCGTTACGGACGGGGGCTGAGCGACGTGACGACGCTGCTCGACGCCCAACGCCGAGCGCTCCTCGCCGAGACCGCACTGCTCGCGGTGCGTCGTGCGCGCCTCGACGCACACGTCGAACTGATCCTCGCGCTCGGCGGCGGCTTCGCCTCCACACCGGCGCAAACTGGAGTCCCACCTCAGAGCCCGCGATGAGCAAGACCCGTCAGGCCCTCCGCATCGCCCTGCCGATCCTCGTCCTCGCGCTCGGCGGACTCGGTGCAGGCGCACTGATCGACGCGATGAAACCACCCGCCACGGTGGTCCCCGAGCGGATCGCGCCCCTGGTCACCACGGTCGATGCGCACCCGTCGACGTGGACTCCTCTCGTGCACGCGAGCGGCTCGGTCGCCCCCGCGATCGAGAGCGAACTGGTGAGCGAGGTCGCCGGCAAGGTCGTCGAACTCGGCTCCGGCGTGCTCACCGGCGCACGCTTCGCCGCCGGCGAACTGCTGGTGCGCATCGAGTCGCGTGACTACGAGCTCGCGATCGTCGAGGCCGACGCCGCGGTGGCGCAGGCGGCGCTCGCGGTCGAACTCGAGGAGGCCGAGGCCTCGGCCGCGGCGGAGGCATGGCGTTCGCTCCACCCGATGGAGGAACCGAGCCCGCTGGTGCTCCGCCAGCCGCAACGCGCCGAGGCCGCCGCACGACTGGCCGCCGCGCGCGCACGTTCGGAGAGCAGCCGTCGCGATCTCGAACGCACCACGATCCGCGCGCCGTGGAACGGCTTCACCTTCCGCAAGTCCGTCGACCTCGGCCAGTTCGTCGCGCGCGGCACGAACCTCGCGCACCTGGTCGGCAGCGACGCGGCCGAGGTCAGGCTGCCGCTCGGACAGGACCAGCTCGCCCTGCTGGATCTCGACGGCGACGCCGCCCACCCAGAGGTCGCCCTTCACACCGACATCGCCGGGCGCCGCGTGGACTGGACCGGTCGCATCGTTCGCCGCGACGACTGGGTCGATCCGAAGACCAGGCTGGCGTCTCTGGTCGTGCGCATCGAGAGGCCCTTCGCCGACGCGGCTGGTCGTCCGCCGATGTTCCTCAACCTCTTCGTCCACGCCGAACTTCGCGGCAGACCGGTGCAGGACGTGTTCGTGCTCCCGCGCGCCGCGTTGCGACCTGGTGACCGCGTGTTCACCGTCGACCGCGACGGACACCTGCGCATCCGCGACGTGCGGCTGCTGGCCCGCGAGCGCGACAGCGTGGTGCTCGGCGGCGGAATCACCGACGGCGAGCAGGTGTGCGTGACACCACTCGACGTCGTGACCGACGGCATGGACCTCCGGATCGCACCCGCCACGGCCGAGGCGGGACGATGAAGGGCGGATTCGCCGCGTGGTTCGTGCGCAATCCCGTCGCCGCGAACCTCGTGATGTGGAGCCTGATCATCGCCGGCGTGCTCACGCTGCCGCGCGTGCGCCGCGAGATCTTCCCCGAGTTCCCCGCCGACATGATCACGGTGCGCGTCGCCTATCCCGGCGCGACGCCGACCGAGGTCGAGGAATCGATCTGCGTGAAGATCGAGGAGGCGGTGCAGGGGATCGACGGTGTCGAGAAGGTCACCTCCGCCTCGACCGAGGGCGGTGGCATGATCACCATCAAGCTGATCGAGGGCAGCGACGTGACGCGTGCGCTCGACGACGTGAAGGCGCGCGTCGACGCCATCGACACCTTCCCCGTGGATGCCGAGGAGCCGGTCGTCACGGAAGTGGTGTTCCGCCGGCAGGTGCTCAGCGTCGCCGTGTCGGGCCCCTTCGACGAACGCGCGCTACGCGTCGCCGCCGAGCACGTGCGTGACGACATCACGGCCCTGCCGGGCGTGACCCTCGCCGAGCTCGTCAACGTCCGTCCCTACGAGATCTCGATCGAGGTCGCCGAGGAGGCGCTGCGGCGCTTCGGACTCAGCTTCGACCAGGTCGCCAACGCGGTGCGGCGCTCCTCGCTCGACCTCCCCGGCGGATCGGTCCGCACCAAGGGTGGCGAGATCCTCCTGCGCACGCGCGGCCAGGCCTACACCGGTGAGCAGTTCGACGACCTCGTCGTGCTGACGCGCGCGGACGGCACACGGGTTCTGCTGAGCGACGTCGCGCACGTCGTCGACGACTTCGCCGAGACCGACCAGGCGACCCGGTTCGACGGCGAGCCATGCGTGCTCATCAACGTGTTCCGCGTCGGTGACCAGGACGCGCTGCGCCTCAGCGAAGCGGTGCACGGCTACTGCGCTCGTCCCCCGGCGTGGATGCCCGCGGCGCTGAAGGTCTCGCCCTGGTTCGATCAGGCCGAGGTACTCCGCAGTCGACAGGACCTGCTGGTGCGCAACGGCATCAGCGGCTTCGTGCTGGTGTTCGTGGTGCTCGCGCTGTTCCTGCGCTTCTCGATCGCTGCGTGGGTCACGATGGGCATCCCGGTGTCCTTCCTCGGCGCGATGGCGCTGATGCCGTGGCTCGACGCCTCGCTCAACCTGATCTCGCTGTTCGCGTTCATCCTGGTGCTCGGCATCGTGGTCGACGACGCGATCGTGGTCGGCGAGAACGTGTTCGCCCATTCCAAGCGCGGCTCGCCACCCGAGCGTGCAGCCATCGACGGCGCGACCGAAGTCGCGGTGCCGGTCACCTTCTCGGTGCTCACCACCGTCGCCGCCTTCCTGCCGATGTTCGGCGTGGCGGGACTGTTCGGGCGCTTCATGTCGCTGATCCCGATGGTCGTGGTGCCGGTGCTCCTGATCTCGCTGGTGGAGTCGAAGACCATCCTGCCGGTGCATCTGCGCCACTTCGACGCCAACAAGCCGGCACGCGGATGGGTCCGTCACTGGCGCCGCTTCCAGGACCTGTTCGCGAACGGGCTCGAGAGCTTCGCGGCGCGCCTCTACCGCCCGACCATCCACGCGGTCCTGGAGTGGCGTTGGCTGACCATCGCGACGGCCGTCGCGATCATGGCGCTGTGCGTCGCCGCGCTGGCGAGCGGTCACGTGCGACGCACCTTCTTCCCCGACGTCGAGGCCGACAACGTCATCGCGACGCTGACCTTCCCCCAGGGCACGCCGGTCGCCGTGACCTCCGCCACTCTCGATCGCATGGAGAAGGCGGTGTTCCGGATCCGCGACGAGTTCGGAGCGGAGCACGAAGCCGACCAGCCGCCGCCGATCGCACACGTGCTCACCTCGCTCGGCGAGCAGCCGTTCCGCCGCGTGCAGGAGGAGTCGGGAGGGAGCATCCAGACCTCGGGCTACTCCGGTGCGCGCTACGGCGAGATCAACCTGCAGCTGCAGCCCTCCGAGATCCGCACGGTGACGAGCGCCGCGATCGCCGAGCGATGGCGCGAGCTGGTCGGCGACATCCCCGGCGCGACGGAGCTTCGCTTCAGCTCGTCGATCCTCCGCAGCGGTGCCGATCTCGACATCAGCCTGCGCATGCAGGATCTCGGCACGCTGCGCCTCGCCGCCGATCGCCTGAAGGAGCGACTCGCCACCCTCGCGGGCGTGCGCGAGATCGCCGACTCCTTCGATTTCGGCAAGGAGGAGGTGGTGTTCCGCATCCGCCCCGAG
Source organism: Planctomycetota bacterium (assembly GCA_046349595.1). Classification (GTDB taxonomy): domain Bacteria; phylum Planctomycetota; class UBA1135; order UBA1135; family UBA2386; genus JACRLW01. Next base: position 1,739,699 of record JAXMCA010000002.1, on the reverse strand, counting down.
GCCGAGGCGCTCGGCGTCGGCACGGCGGATCTCGCGCGCCAGGTGCGGCAGGGCTTCTACGGCGAGGAAGTGCAACGCGTGCAGCGCGGGCGCGACGACGTCCGCGTGATGGTGCGCTACCCGCGCGACGAGCGCCGCTCGCTCCAGGACGTGGGGTCGATGCGCATCCGCACCGCGGCTGGCGACGAGATCCCGTTCGGGACGGTCGCCTCCGCCGAACTCGGCCGTGGCTACTCGACGATCACCCGCAGCAACCGCGCACGCGCCATCTCGGTCACGGCCAGCGTCGACGAGACGCAGGCCGGACGCAGCGCCGACGACATCGCCAAGCAACTCGACGCGGCGATCCTCCCCGAACTCGCCCGCGAATTCCCCGGACTGCGCTGGGAGTTCGAGGGTCAACGCGAGGAGCAGAAGAAGACCTTCGGCGGCCTCGGCCGTGGTTTCGCTCTCGCGCTGTTCCTGATCTACGCGCTGATGGCGATCCCCTTCCGCAGCTATCTGCAGCCGCTGATCGTCATGCTGTCGATCCCCTTCGGGCTGATCGGCGCCGTCCTCGGCCACATCCTGATGGATCTGCCGGTCAGCCTGATGTCGATGTTCGGCATCGTGGCGCTCGCCGGCGTGGTGGTGAACGACGCGATCGTGCTGGTCGATTTCATCAACCAACGACGCAGCGAGGGCGGCAACCTGCTCGCCGCCGTGCGCGATGCCGGCGTGCAACGCTTCCGACCGATCCTGCTGACCTCACTGACGACCTTCGCCGGGCTGACCCCCCTGCTGCTCGAGAAGAGCGTGCAGGCCAAGTTCCTCGTGCCGATGGCCGTGTCGCTGGCCTTCGGCGTGATGTTCTCGACCTTCATCACGCTGGTGCTGATCCCCGCGAGCTACCTCGCACTCGAGGATCTCAAGCGGATCACCGCGCGGCTGCGCTCCGGATGAACCACCGCAATGGCGCGAGATCGAACGGGATGAAGCGGTCGGCGTGCGATGCATGAGAGCGGGTTGGCCTCGGATCGCTTGGCCGCCGGGGCCGCAGGGGAGGGACCGGACGATGACCAGGACCACCTCTTCGGACCGGACGGGCACGGTGCCGATGCCGCAGAACACCGCATGCGCAGACGCGCGGTGCCCGGGAACTGCCGCCATCCGGCGGCGAGTGACTCGACGTCGGCGTGACGACATGGGCCGGGCCGCTATCGATCCTCCGCATCGAGGACGCGGCCGAGATTCGGCAGCACGAGGAGGCGCATCGGGCCCGGGTGCACCGGGGCGGAGGCCACGACCCTGAGGCTGCGGCCGTCGGCCAGCAGCGCTTCGTCGGCGACCTCGTCGGTGTGGCCGTAGGTGCGCACCGCCTCACCCGGAATGCGTACCCCGGTGACGTCCGCCTCCTGCCACACCGGTCCGTCGAGCCAATCGAGTGCCGAGCCCAGGCCGGTTGTGACGGGAAACGCCGTACCGATCAGCAACACGGTCCCGGCCGGACCGGCGTACTTCCCACGTACGAACCGCAGCAGGGGCAGCACGCAGACCGCGGGAACGGCGACCGCCAGCAGCGCGCGCGTCCCGACGACGATCTGCCAGTTGCCGGCGGTCAACTGTTCGGTGGCGATCCAGCCGACGAGCGGTCCGAATGGGACCGACAGCAGCCAGACCCCGCCGAGGAAGTCGAAGCGTGAGGCGAGGTACTTCTGCGGTTCGACGGTCGTCAGCTGGGGATGACGCTCGAAGTACCGCAGCAGAAACGCCACCAGCAGCCAGAAGGCGACGAACGCGATCGGGAAGCCGAGTCCGCATCCGGGGAACACGAGGCGAAACAGCAGTGGCAACCCGACGGCAGCCGCGGCGGCACCGAGCCAGAACTGTGCAGTCGTCTCCGGACGGCGCGGTTTCGCCTTGGGCCGCTCATCGCGGAAGGGCACGTGGAGGTCCGCCGCCAGGGCCTTCGCCGCCTCGAAGTCGGCCCGGTCGATCGTGATCTCGCGGAACGGTCGGCGCCCGTGCGGCCCGACGAGGAAGAACGAGTACGAGAACCCTCCGCGCATGCTGCGCCACTGGACCCATGCGATGGCCTCGACGTCCTCGGTCGACCACGACTGCGACGATCGACGCCAGCCGTACACGGAGCGGCTCCACGTCACGGTATGGCTGGCGAGGTCGACGAGGATGCGGTGGCGCGACGTCGCCAGCGCCAGGCCGAACCCGGGAAAGGCCAGCGCGATCAGGAACAGCGCGAAGGTCGTGCCCGGCGAGTCCGGTGACTCCTGCGGCGAGAACAGGCGGAGCGCGAACACGATGGCCAGGGGCAGAGTCGGCATCGCGATCAGACCGCCGGCGATCATCTCCGCTGCCGGTGGAGAGACGTCGGTCTCGACCGCGACCTTCTCGATCTGCGCCTTCACCGCAGGTACCTCGCGAGCACGATCGTGACGAACATCGAGACCGAAGCGGTGCCGACGATCCTCGCGAAGGCGCACCATCCGACGGCGAGCGCCTCTTGCGGTGTCGGCGTCCAATCGACGAGCACGGGATCGAGCACGCTTCTCAGGCGGTGCTGGGCCCGGGCATCGCCGATCGCCTCCAGATAGTCGGAGACGTGGAATCCGGCGACGCGTGCGCCGGCGCGTACCGGCTGCTTCCAGTGTTCCCGTCGGGCGTCCAGCGTGTCGCGTCTGGCCACCGCCCAGACGGCGACCGGTCGATCCGGGGTCCAGTCCGCGGCGACGATCGGTGCGACCGTGGTCTCATCGATCTTCACGGCGTGGCGATCGTAGACCCCGACGCTGCCCGCGAGGTCGGCGCGCACTTCTCCCTCGTTGAACTGAAAGACGCTCGCCCAGGGGTGTGCCGGTGCCTCCGCGAGGGCGATCCCCGACACGGTGCCCGGCCAGAGGTTCTCCTCGATCGTGACCATGCTCATCACGCCCGCGATGACGACGATGAGCAGACCCGAGAACGCCGCCACCATCGAACCGTTGCGACTCTCGTCGAGCCAGCCGCGTCCCGCACTCATGGCCCAGAAGCCGCCGCCGACGCTCGTCAACGCCGACACGATCCAGAGGCCGGAAAGGCTCAGCAGCACGGCGACGAGCGCCGTCCCACCGCAGATCACCAGCGTTCGCGCGAAGACCCGGAGCAGGATCATGGAAGCTCAAGGTCGAGCGCAGGACGGGCGACGGGCGGAACCGGATCGCGCGTTGTTCCGCCGCTCCAGCCGACTGCGCTGATGCCGGCATGTCCGCCACCAACCGCGTCGCCTTCGCGGGAGCCTTCGCCATCGTCGGTCCGCTCGTACTCGGGATGTTCCTGGTGATGGCGGTGCTCGGGCTCGCCGGGCTCGTCGCCCTCCTGCTGACCGGCCAGTTGGACTCCCCGGGCGAAGGTTGGTTCGGAGTCGCCGTGCTGTTGGGCGTGGCGGGTTGGATCGGCTGGACCGTCGCTCGCGGTCTGCGCTCGTTCCGCGTCGTCGATGTGGCAGCCGACGGCACCTGGACGCTGCGGAACCCGTGGGGCCTCGCGTTGGCGCGCATCCCCCCCGATGCGCGGCGCACTCTCGAGGGCTACCGCGTCAAGATCTGGTCCTTCGTCGGCACCTACCGCCGCTTCACCGCCGACTTCCTCGAGGTGCGATGCGGCGAACGCACGCTGCGGAGTTGCGCCGCGCCGCCCGAGGACCACGCTCGTGCCCGACGGCAACTCGAACAGTCGCTGGCGGCGGTCGACTGACCCGTGGCGATCACCGCCTCTCGGCAGGGGGCGTGGCGGTGTTGCCGTCGAGCGCGCGCAGCCGACGCTCGCAGTCGTCCCTCGCTTCTTGTTCCAGTCGAGGGTTCGTCGCCGAGAGGCTCCGCTGCAGGGCCTGCCGCGTCGCTTCGCGGTGGCCGAGGAGTTCCTCGGCACGGGCGAGCAGGAGCCAGGCCTCGGCGTGGCCGTCGCGCGTGAGTTGCAGGACGCGTCGTGCGGCCCAGGCCGCGGTCACGGGATCCGCGGGGGCGTCCGGTGAATCCGACAAGGCGAGCTGACCGTACTGCGCCCAGCCCTGGATCGACCCGGGTAGCGCCTCCACCCACGCCGACAGGGCTTCCCGGGCCGCGGCCTGGTTTCCTGCGTTCTGGTGGTACATGACCAGCAGCGCATGCGCACGCTCGCTGCGCGGCGCCTCCTTGACCGCGCGCTGGAGCGCCTCGCGAGCTCCCTTGTCGTCGCCGGTGGCGATCAGCGCGCCGGCGAGATGATGCCACTTGTTCGGGTCGGCGTGCTGGTACCGCGTGGCCTTCTTGAACTCGGCGATCGCAGGCTGCAGTTCTCCGAGCATCTGCAACACCTGACCGTACTGGAAGTGCGGATCCGCCGAGTTGGGTTGTTGTTCGACGGCCTGCCGCAGCGCTTCGCGCGCATCGCCGAGACGGCTCTCTGCACGCAGCGCCATGCCGAGCCCCATCCAGGCCATGGTGAAGCGCGGCGACAGCTCGCAGGCGGCGCGGAACTCGCGCTCGGCCCCGGCTGCATCGCCGCTGTCGTAGCGCGCCTTGCCGAGGGAGTAGCGGATGCTCGGGATCTTCGGTGCAAGTTCGGTCGCGCGCGTGAAGGCCGAGAGCGCCCCCGGCAGATCGCCGCGACGCCGCAGGATCTGTCCGAGCATGGCGTGTGCGATGCCGAGATCGGGCCGCTGCGCCCGCAGTTCCTCGCACAGGAGCTGGGCACGATCCGCATCGACATGGCTCTCCGCCATCGCGGCGAAGTAACGCGCCTCCGGTGAGTCGGGCCAGTTCTCAAGCAGGGTCGCGGCGCTGCGACGGCAGGCGCCGACGTCGCCGGCGGCGTCGGCGAAGTTGGCCCACGCGACGTGCAGCCACAGCCTCGGCCGGTCGGAGGCGAGCACCGCGCGCTCGATGTAGTCGAGCACGTCGGCGCCGGTGTTGAAGCCGCTGTCGCAGCTCAGGAACGCCGCCGCGAACAGCTCGAGATCGGAGTGCGGATCAGGTGCTGCCGCGAGCACCTGCTTGGCCTCCGCGTCGCGGTCCATCAGCTTCAGCAGCGAGTAGCGCAGCAGTCCGGCCAGGCCCGGTGCCAGGTGCGCTGCCAGATCGCCCTCGACGCGGCGCAGCGCCGGCTCAGGACCCTCCCAGTGGAGAAGGGTCAGCACGATGCCGACCTGGGCGTTGCCGTCGCTCGCGTCGAGTGCCAGAGCCGCTTCGAACTCGCGGTGAGCGGACGCGGGGTCTTCCTGCATGAAGGCGAGGAAACCTCGATCGACGTCGCCGGCGACCGCCTCGGTGCGCCGCTGCTCTCGGCCCGCGCGGATGTCGTCGATGCTGGCGTAGATGTAGCCGCCGGCGGCGGCGAGTGCGGGCACACCGAGTGCGAGCACCGCCGCGAGCGCCGCCTTGGCCGGTTCGCGTCGGGCCCAACGCCGGAGGCGACGCACTTGCGAAACGCGCCGTGCAGCCACGGAGCGGTAGTCGAGGAAGGCCGTGAGATCCGCGGCCAGTGCGGCTGCATCCGGATAGCGGCGATCGGGGTCCTTCTCGAGCAGGCGGCCGACGATGTTGACGAGGTCCTCGGGCAGGCCCGGGTGGAGGCGCGTCATCGCCGGCGGCTCCTTGGTGAGGATGCGACCGAGGACCTCCTGCGCGGTGTCACCCGCGAACGCGTGGTGCAGCGTCAACAGCTCGTAGAGCGTGCTGCCGAGCGAGAACAGATCCGAGCGATGGTCGACGGGCACCCGGCGCGCCATCGCCTGTTCGGGCGACACGTAGTGCGGTGTGCCCGCGAAGTCGCCCGTCATCGTCAGCGCCGGGCCGTCGGTCTCGCGTGCGAGGCCGAGATCGGTCAGCACGACGCTGCCGTCGAGGCGGAGCAGCAGGTTGCTGGGCTTGACGTCGCGATGGATGACACCGGCCCGGTGTGCGTACGAGAGGGCCTCGGCGATCTGCAGCGCGATGCGCGCGACGGCGGCGACGTAGCTGCCCGCGAACACGACACCCGTCGCGAACGGCGTCACGTCGCCGCTCGGCACGTGCGCATGGTCGCGCGCGGCGGTGGCGAGGTCGGCCGTCGTCAGGTCCTTCGGGCGGTGCCCTTGCAGTGCATGCAGAACGCGGTCGAGCGGCGCACCGACGACGAACTCCATCGCCAGGTACCAGGCGTCACCGGCGCTGCCGGAGTCCAGCACGTGCACGATGCCGGGATGGTCGAGCCGTTTGCTGATCGCCGCCTCGCGCCGGAAGCGCGCGACGCGATCGCCGAGCAGGGCGTGGAAGCCGGGCAGGACCTTCAGCGCGACGGGCGTCGTTGCGCCATCGCGGCGGGCCTCGTGCACGATGCCCATGCCACCGCGGCCGATCTCGCGCAGCAGCCTGAACGCTCCGAGTCGCTCCGTCGACGCGACCTCGGTCGGACCCTCGACATCCGCGGCGCCGGACAGCATCGGTTCGAGCCATTCGCGAAGCCGTTCGTGCCGGAGCAGGAACTGCTCGATCGGCTCAGGCGACGGATCGGCACAGCGCGCGGCGAACAACACGGCTGCCTGCTGCAGGCACCGCTCGCGGTCCGGCTCGTCGTTCATGGCGGCCCGACGCCCGCTTGCAGCGCGACTGCGAAGGCCTGCAGCGCACGCCGGTACGAGGTGCGGGCCGATTCGGCGTTCTTGAGGCCGGCATGCTGCGACACCTCCTCGAACGACATGCCGCAGCGATCGCGCAGGATCAGGAGCTCGCGCTGCCGCTCCTGCAGTCGCAGCATGGCGATCTCTACCAGGGCCTCCTGTTCGCGCGCGCCGGCGACCTGGCTCGGCGTGGCGTCGCGTGCCGGCAGCACGTTCGCATCGAGGTTCGACTCCGACATGTCGGACAGCACCCGCTCCTTGCCGCCGCCGCGCTTCTGCGCCTGCCGCCGCCGCGCACCGTCGCGCACGTTGTTCTCGACGATGCGCGCGAGCCAGTTGCGGAACGAACCCTCGGAGCGCTCCTGGAAGCTCTCGATCGAACGGAAGGCGTCGAGAAGCGATTCCTGCACGAGGTCCTCGAGGGTGCCGCAGTCGCGCCGCCGGCGGCCGAGCCGCAAGGCCACGACGTCGATGACCCAGGGCAGGTAGCGACCGAACAGCTGCTCGAGGGCGCCGCGGTCGCCGTCGCGGGCGGCGCGCACCTGGGCCAGCGTGGTGAGGAGGTCGACGGTCATCGGGCGCGGCGATGATACCGGACCGGACGTGCTCGCCAGCTCGCTCGCAGCATCCTCGCCAGCGACGCCGTCCGCTTCGTCGCGCGGTCCGAGGTCTTCGCCACGACCATGACCCTCGCACGGCTCCCGGTGCTCGTCGCCGCGACGGAACGCCCGGTCGGACCGGCGTCAGACGTCGAAGCCGATGCGACGCTCCTCGTGGCGCAGTGGGTCGTCGTCGAGCACGATGTCGTCGGCGGTGATCTCCTTCAGCTCTTCGATCGACACGATGCCGTCGGCGGCGGCGCGCGCGGACATGCGCGTGTAGGCCTGCTCGAACAGCGAACGCACGAAACGCGCATTGCCGAACGCCTCGCGGTGCACCGCCGCGGCGAAGGTCTTCTCGGCCTTCGCCAGCACGCCGTCGGCGAGTTCCACCTGCGCTTCGCGCGCGAACTTGACCAGGATCTGCACCAGCTCGCCGGGTGCGTAGTCGGGGAAGTCGATGTAGGTCTTGAAGCGGCTGCGCAGACCGGGGTTGGCGTCGATGAACGAGGTCATCTCGCCGCGGTAGCCGGCGACGATCACAGCCAGGTCTTCGCGGTGGTCCTCCATCGCCTTGACCAAGGTGGCGATCGCCTCGGAACCGAAGTCGACGGGCGAGGTCGGCGTCAGCGAGTACGCCTCGTCGATGAACAGCACGCCCGGCCGCGACCTGGTCACCATCTCCATCGTCTTGATCGCGGTCTGGCCGACGTAGCCGGCGATCAGGTCGGCGCGCGATGCCTCGCAGAAGGCCGAGCCGGGCAAGGCCCCGGTGGAGGCGTAGAGCCGCGCGACGAGGCGGGCGACCGTGGTCTTGCCGGTGCCCGGAGGGCCGGTGAACACGAGGTGCAGGCTCGGGTTGACCGGTGCGAGACCGGCCTTCCTGCGCTCGGCATTGGCCTGCACCACGGCGAGGGCATTGCGCACCTGGGTCTTCACCGGCGCGAGCCCGATCAGGGCGTCGAGCTCGGCGAGGATGTCGGCCGGATTCTCGGTCTTGCCCGCAGGTGTCGTCGAGATGGTCGGCTCGACTGTCGCGGACGACTTCGCTGCCGTTGCCGGCGCGGTGGTGTCTGCAGCGCTGTCCGGCTTCGCCCCGAGAGCACCGGCGGACAGTTGTTCCAGCAGCAGCCGCACGGCCTCCGGTTCGGAGGTCAGCTGGTCGAGCAGCGCCTTCGCGTCGGCCGTCGGCAGCGGTCTCGAGAGCGAGGAGCCGCGCGGTTCGAGGGCCTGCCGCGCGGCGGCCACGAGCGCTCCGACCTCAGGTCGGGCGCGAAAGCGCCGTGCGATCGCCAGGTGCACGTGGCGCGGCTCGACGTGGTCGTGGCCTTGCGATTTCGCGATCGAAGTCGCGGCCTCCAGCAGGTCGTCGCGGAGCACCATGTCAGGCGTCCGTCCAGCGCTTGCCGCCGAAGCGCTGCTGCATCCTGTCGTCGAGTTCGTCGGCGGAATTGAGGACGCCGTACATCGCCGAGCTCAGCTCCTCTTCGTCCAGGAAGTCGCCGAGCAAGGTGTGGCTGAGCGTCAGCGACAGCTTGCCCTGGTCCTTCTCGTCGTCCCACACCGCGATGCTGCCGAACCACAGCTTCGGCGTCTCGCGCGCCAGGTACTCGTAGAGGGCGGGCGTCGGCACGACGCCGCGCAGCAAGGGGGCCACGATGCGGACCAGGCTGCGCGGTTCGCCGTCCTCGGTCTTGCCCCAGTCGATGACTCGGATGTTGATCTGGGTCGAGTAGTCGCTGAACACGACGCCGATCGTGCCCCCTTGGATCTCGATCTTCAGGTTCATCGGTCCGGTGAGCAGTCGCTGCACCTTCATCATGGTCTGGTCGACGGTGGCCATGGGGTGTCCGCGGTTCGAGGCGTGTTCGTGAGCGGGTCTGCTGACCGGGAGCGCAAAGTCCGCGCGGACCGAAACAAGAACTCGCCCCGCGCGGCCGATCCGGACTGCCGCCAGGGGGAGGCGGCCTACGGACAAGGGGGCAGGACCCCCAGGTCCTACCCCACGACCGAGCAGGTCCTGTTCCGGTCCGCGGGCTGCTTGCGCTTCCCAGGCTGACGTCACCCCGGTCCGTCGATCGGTCGACGACGTCGCCCATCCAGAAAGTGCAAGACGCCATGCGATCCCCAATCCCGAGTTCGCTCGCCGTGATGGCCTGCGCGATCCTCGCCGCGCCGGCTGCCGCCCAGTATCGGAAGGCGGCCGAGCTGATGTATGCGATCGGCAGCAGCTACGCCAAGGACATCAGGGATGAGGCGGGACAGCAGGTCTTCGACGAGTCGAAGATCCGGGACTCGGTGACCAGGCTGTGTGAGGCGTCGCAGAACGCCGCGCGGGCCCTCGTTGGGTTCGCCGAGCCGCTCGCCAATGCCGCGAAGTCGCCCTACGAGGACGTGCTGAGCGAGCCCTTCAAGCGCGTCAAGAACATCATGAACTACCAGCTCGATCGTGAGCTGCCGGAGAAGTGCGACGCGGTGCTGAAACTGCTCGCAACCAACGTCAACAACCGCCCCAAGGATTACTACGACCTCTTGTCGAGCCAGCTCACGGGTCTCGCCATCATGGCCGACGCGAGGTACTCGGACTGGCAGAAGTATGCCGAACTGATCGACAAGACCCGGCGCTGGCTCGAGGACAGCCAGAAGCAGGCCGCCAGTGACCGCGACCGATCGATGCAGGATTGCCGACCGATCATCGAGGCGCAGAACGCGGCGTGGGCCAAGTTGAAGGAGGCCGAGGCCGCGGAGAAGCGCGCCGATGAAGAGCACTCCCGCGCGCTCGAGAGCCTGGTCGCGGCCGAGTCCAAGGAGAACGAGACCTGCGTCGCCTGGTGCGAGGTGGTGGCAAACAACGGCACGTCGGAGAACATCTGGCAGGCTCGGCAACGGTGGGAACAGGCGAGCGGGCAGGAGAGCGAGGCCTTGGTCAACTCGCTGGTCAAGTTCCAGGCGTGGGCTTCGGCCCGCGAGGACCTCAAGAGCGCCTACGCCCAACTTGTCACTGCCCAGAAGCAGCTGCGCGACTTCGCCGGGCTCGGTGACGCCAACAAGGTCGTGGAGCAGTTCAACAGATTCACCCTGTGGAAGGACCTGCTCGAGCGCGACATCAACCGCTGATCGTCCGCCGTATCGGAAAAGACCCATGAGCCGATCGCTGTTGTGTGCGTTTGCCGCCCTGTTGCTGCCCTCGCCGACCCTGTTGCCGCCGGCACCACACGACTGGTTCGTCGCGCCGGGCACAGGAGGCGGCGACGGCAGTCGTCACCATCCGTTCCACGACCCGTGGTGCGCCTTGGCGGCCGCCGGTTCCGGCGACACCATCCATGTCGCGACTGGCACCTACTTCGGCCGCTACGAACGGTCGGCCTGGATCGTCGATCGGCCGCACATCACCCTGCTCGGCGGCTACGACGCCGGCTTCGAGAAGCGTGATCCCTGGACACGGCCGACCGTGCTCGCGCACTACACCGCCTACGAAGGTGCGATCGAGAACAACCTGCTGTTCGGCCTGCAGGACCACACCGGGCTCGTGGTGGACGGATTCGTGATCGATGGCGGCGGACGCATCCGCTACGCGGACAAGCCACCGCGCGGGCTGATGAGCGGTCTCGGCAGCGTCGGGCCGCTGGCCTCCTTCCTGTCCCCGGACGTGGTGATCCGCAACTGCGTGTTCGTCAACAGCATGAGCGGCGGCGTCGAACTGCACGGCGAAGGCTGCACGTTCGAGAACAACATCGTGCTGAACCAGCTGGGTCAGCCCGGGCTGTCGCTGCACGAGCAGTCCGGCGCCACACGGCCGACGCGGGTCAAGGGCAACACCTTCGCGTTCATGCTGGCCGAGGGCTCGCCGCCGCTGGGCAGGGGCGGCGACAACGGCACGGCGATCCGGGTGGGAGCGGCCGCGCAGATCGAGGGCAATGCGTTCATCGGTTGCGGCAACCAGGGCATCGCGCTGTTCACCGGCGCCGATCGGGTCGCGATCGATCGCAATCGCTTCTGGCTCGGTCTCCGCGCCAACATCGTGTTGCACGACGGCGGCAAGGACTACCTGATTGGAGACAAGAACCTCGGCGAGATGGAGGACCTGGGTTTCCGCAGTTGCGCCGGCAACAGTGCCGGCGATCTCGGGGTCACCGGGCTCGACCCCGACTGGGTGGACGGCGTCACCCAGAACCTGCTGCGCACCTACGCCACGCCGCCGCGCGAGGCGATCGGCGCGCTGCGCAGCCGCTATGGACTCGGCGATGCGACATCGCCCGACGATCTCGGGCCGACCGCTCCGTTCGCATCGCCGACGATGGCGTGTGCGCTGAGGATGAGCGGTGAGGTCGGGGCGCATCCGGTCGACCTGCCGCTGCACTTGCGCGAAGGTGCTGTCGACTCGCCGGCGGCGAGTTACCGGCACGTCGAGTGGAGTGATCTACAGAGCGACACGGCACTGGACGGCAAGCCGGTCGAACTGCGCGTCGCGGTCGGCAACGAGCGCAACGGCTTCCTGCTCCGGGGCATCACCGCGGAGACGCATCTCGGTTTCGACGTCATGTATCCTGACGACAGGATCCGTGACCAGATGCACGTGTTCGCCTTGCGCAACGGCGCCGTGCACCGGCAGTGGCAGGACGCTGCGAAGTCCAACAACGCCAGGGATGCCGAGGACTGGTACCTGCTTCGTGGCATCGCCCGCGCCACCGGCGTCGGCATGCAGAAGATGACGGTGCAGGTCGACCAACTGGTGCCCGTCGACGCACCGCCGATGCCCGAGGCGGCGCGGCCGGTCGGCCATGACCTCTATGTGCGCGCCGGTGCGTCCGGCGGCGACGGCTCGCGCGACAAGCCGTTCCGCGATCCATTCCAGGCGCTCGCCAAGCTCACCAACGGCGACACCGTGCACATCGCGGGCGGCGATTACTACGGCAAGCTGCGCTCCGCCAACTGGAAGCTCACCGGCGACTTCGTCACCCTGCTCGGCGGCTACGACGACGACTTCAAGGTTCGTGATCCGTGGCAGCACCCGACCAGGTTGGTGATGTCACCCGAGGTCGATGCGAGGGATCGGCGCGGCCATGGCGGCGAGTTCCTCGGCTCCGAGAGCGTGAACCGCGGGCTGGTGCTGGACGGATTCGTCTTCGACGGTTCGACCGTGAACGGCTATGCCGACGCCGAGGCCGGAGGAGGACTGGATCTGCGCGCCTCGCCGCTCGGCTCGATGGTGCAACTGCGCGGCGCCGGCATGGTGATCCGCAACTGCACGTTCGCCAATGCCAGCGGTATCGCCGTCGACCTTGCGGCGGCGAGCGGGACCTTCGAGAACAACCTCGTCGTCAACACCAGTGGCGCGGCGATGAAGGTGACCGCCCTGGGCCCCGGGCCATGGTTCCTGCGCGACAACACCTTCGTCTTCGCGCTCGATCCGACGCCGCGCGCGGGCACCGGCGTGTCGAGCAGCGCCGGAAGCTTGGTGCTGTTCAGCGGCCGCGCCGAGGTGCACTTCGAGCGCAACCTGTTCGCTTTCGCCGACAACTACGCGCTGCGCGTGACGGTGCCGGGCCAGAAGGTCTGGATGGACGGCAACCTGTTCGCCGCCAACCTGTTCTGCCACGTCACCGATGCCCGTCGCAGCTGGTTGCACGACGCCAGCTGGCAGCGTCGTGCGGCCGACGTCGACTTCGCGTCGCTGCGCGGCAACGCGATCGGGTTGCCGGACGGCGTGGCATTCGATCCGGCCTGGCTCGATCGGGTGCTGCCGCGACTCTTCGCCCTGCCCGGCCGAGCGGGCCCCGGAACCTGGCAACAGGTGGTGGCCGCCACGCACGCCAGCGTGCGTCCGCCGCAGCAGACGGTCGTCGAGGCCGTCGCAACGAAGCCCGACGCGCCGGCCAAGGAACCGAGCATCGACGACATGCTCGCCGAACTGCGGGCTGCCAAGGAGATCGAGCGACCCGATGCCAAGACCCCGACGGCGGCGCCCTACGCACCTGCCTACGACTGGCACAAGGCCCTGCTGCTGTTCCAGGACGCGCGACAGGCCCGTGCCGGTGCGCGCCGGCAGATCCCGGGCGCCGGCCACTGAAATGCTCCATGCATTCCTTTGGCGATCCGCACGCGACCAACGACACCCATGACCACGATCACGCTCCGCGCGCCCGACGGTTCCGCGGCGACGTTCACGTTCGAGGGAGCCGCGATCGGCACGGACACACCCGCGGGCGCCGCACTCGCACTGCTCGCGGCACAGTTCGAGCAGAAGCGCGAGGAATGCCTGCGTCTGTTGTGCGCGTCCAGTCGCGCGATGGTGCCGCCCGACACCACGCCAATGGCGCCGTTCTTCGGCAACGTCGCTTTCCAAGTCCACGACGTGGCGCTCGACGGCGATCGTGCAACCGTGCGCATGTCGATGCGCAGCGAGCTGACCGGTGATCAGCCGTTGCCGAACAACATGGCATGCGTGCGCGAAGGCCGCGCGTGGTGCGTCGACCTGATGGCGACGATGAGCCTTGCGATGAGTGCGATGCAGAGCGCGTTGGACGCCGGCAAGGAAGGCATCGGTGCGCTCGGCACAGCCGTCGAGGATCTCGGCAAGCTGCTGAACGACCTTGGCGGCAAGCTGCCCGGCACGGACGGCGAGGAGAGCGGAGCCACGCAATGAGCTTCGACATCCGCATTCCATCGTCTCGTCGGCAGGTGCGCTCCCGTCCGCTCGCCTCGCCGACGTGCATCGCGGCACTGTCCATCGGTCTCGTCGCGTGCAGCGCTTCGTCTCCGCCGCAGTCAGGAGAATCCGTCATGACAGACGTCGTCATCCGAATCCTGAACGAGCGGCCGGCCAAGCCTCCGCTGATCCGCCTCATCGTCGAGCTTCGCGTGAGCAATCCCACGCACGACACGCGGTGGGTGTTGCTCTGCAGCCGCGTGCCGGGCGGGGCCGCCGGCGGGGTGAACACACTCGAGCAGTTCGCGTCCGGTCCGGTGCAATACGGCCGGTTCCTCGGCACCGGCGGGTTCCACACCTTCGCACTCGCGCCCGGCGCGTCACTGACCTTGAAGAACCTCGAAATCGGATGGTGGAACGGCACCGCGGCGATGACGCCGCCTCCGATGGAGGTACGCACGGCAACCGAGATCACGATCGGCGGCGAGTCCATCAATGCCTGGTTCCGCGGCGAAGCTGTGATCAGCGGCGCGGCCGAAATCGATGTCGCGTCTGCGAGAGCGGTGCACACCCGGTCGTCCGCTCGTGAGCTCGAGGTCGAGCTGACGGGCGCCACGACCAAGCTCGTGACGGCGCAGTCGAACTGACTCGGAACCCGAACATCCAGGACGCACACGGCACTCGAGCCGCATCCTGCCACGGAACGGATCGGGTGCGTGGGACGGTTGTCCGGCCAGCCCGATACGGCGAGTCGTGAGGGTGACGGTCTCGTGGTCCGAACCCGGTCACGGGCCGCCACTCGCTGGTGAAAGCACTCCGAGGATGGAACGGGTCAGGTGGGACTCCCGCTGCCGGTCTCGAAGTCGGCGTCGTCCTGGTGTGAGGAGACCGATCAGCGGCAGGATCCGGGGCCCGGTGAGCAGTCCGAACCGCACTGCGGGCCGAGACGCCCGGGAGAGCGACCGGTCAGGATGGAGCGGTCGGCCCGCGATGCGTGGAAGCGGGTCGACCTCGGATCAGCTTGCTGCCAGGACTGCAGGCGGAGGTTCCGGTGCCGCCCCCGTGGAGGAACCGCTTCTTCCTAGAAGGTGCCGAGGTGCACCTGGATCCCCTCGCTGAATGACACCAGGCCGAGGAAGGCTCCGCCGGTGTCGAGCACGACCCACTGGGCGAACAGCTCGACTCCCGACAACGACGGCGTCGCCGGGATGCCGAGCGGCAGCACGGTGTTGCCGGTCGCGTCGGTCAGGAAGGTCGGCCCGGTGATCGCCGGATAGGGCACCGCGAGATCGCAGGGTTCGAGCGCGGGAGAACCGGCGAGCCCCATCAGCGGAACGGCGCCGACGAAGGGCGGAGCGCGGTGCAGATCGAGGCGGAAGCCGGCCTGCCCGAGCAGAGGACGGATCGGAGCATCGACGATCGGCGCCACGCCGTTGCTGCCGGCGCAACCCTGACCGTAGGTCTTGGCCCACGCCCGCGCGGGATCGATGGTGACGCGCCAGGGTTCGAGGCCACGACTGCCGTCGTCGGCCGCGAACCACACCGCGCTGCCGATCATCGCCAGCGAGTTCACGCGCAAGGGCCCTGCGTAGCCCGTCGCGGTGAGATGGCCGAGCACGTGCGTGCCGCTGGTGTTGCCATCCGAGACCCAGGCCTGCATCAGGTCCGTGTCGTCGCGCCCCACGAAGGCGATGCCGTTTCCCGAGGGGAAGCGCGCGAAGGGCTGGACCACCACGCCCGAATCCGGGCCCGGTGCGACATCGCGCAACAGACGCGTGCCCTGCGCGGTGCCGTCCGACGTCCACAGCTCGTAGCCGTGTGCGTCGGTACGCGTGAAGAACACGCGCGACTGCGTGGCGACGAGCTGCCCGATGCCGGCCCCCGCCGCACCCGGAGCGAGGTCGGCGACCATGCGGGTACCGGCGGCGGTGCCGTCGGTGACGTGCAGCTCGCGACCTGCGCCGCTGTCGGCGACGAAGAACAGCAGGCCGTTGCCGGTCACGACGAGATCGGTCGGATCGCTGTCGAGCGGACCGGGCTGAAGGTCGGCGATCAGGCTGGTGTTCGCGAGAGTGCCGTCCGTGCGCCACAACTCGGCGCCATACAACGAGTGACCACGGACAGCGAGGATCGCGAAGCTGCCCATCGAGCGCATGTCGTGACCCGTGGTGGCGTTGCTCATCGGATCGATCACGGCTCCGATCGTCGTGAACAGCGAGCTGTTGTTGACGCGGGCGATGGCCACGCCCGGGAAGCCGTCGTCGCAGAGGAACAGCGTCGACGGGCCGACATCGGTGAAGTCGATCGGATTGGAACTCGAATTGCCGGGCAGCAGATCGGCGAGCATCCGCGTGCCGGCCACCGTGCCGTCGGTGACGAAGGCCTCACGACCGAAGCCGGCCGAGAGCGCGACGAAGAACATGCGGCTGCCGATCACGGTGAATCCGGCCGGCGACGAACTCGAGGTCGACAGATCGGCGAACAGTCCGGTCCCCGCCACCGTGCCATCGCTGACGAACAGCTCACGGCCGACCGCGGCGCTATCGGCCGCGAACCACGCGCGGTTCTGAAAGGTCGTCATCCCGCTCGGATTGGCTGCTCCACTGCCGAGATCGAGAAGCGCGGTGCCTGCGGTGGTGCCATCGCTGCCGAACAACTCGGCGCCGTGCACGCCGTCGTCGGCACGGAACACCACGCGCGTACCGGCGGCGGCGAATCCGCTCGGCGTCGAATCGGTGGTTCCACCGACCAGATCACCGAGTCTCACCGTGGAGGCCGCACTGCCCGTCGAGGTCCACGGCTCGGTACCCGTGCTCGTCAGCGTCGCCGCGAAGTAGATGCGCGCACCGAGTCCGGCGAACTGCAGCGGCGAGGAGCCGGCGCTTCCGGGGACGACGTCGGCGAGCACGCGCGTGCCTGCCGTCGTGCCGTCGCTGATGAAGGGCTCGGTGCCGAGCGCCGCGGTGGTCGCGCGGAACACCACCCCGCCGGCGGTGGGCGCGAAGGACTCCGGACGCGAGCCGGTGGCCCCGACCTCGACGTCGGCGAGCAGTCGGGTGCCCGCCTGCGTGCCGTCGGTGATCCACGGTTCCACGCCGTGCACGCCGTCGTCGGCCGCGAAGTACGCGAGCCCGTTCGAGCTCGTGAAGTACGGATCGATGGGCGGCGCGATGCCCGACAGCGAACCGGCGCGCACGTCGGCGAGCATGTAGGTGCCCGCGGCGGTGCCGTCGGAGTACCACGGCTCGATGCCCGAGGTCGAAGTGCTGATCGCCATCACCGCGCCGACGCCGAGCGAGGTCGGTCGCTGGTAGATCGTGATCCCGAAGGGTCCAGCCACGGTGTCGACCACCAGGCCGGAACCCGCGACCGTCCCGTCGCTGTGGTGGAGCTCACGGCCGTTGGTCGCATCCCACGCCGAATACAGCAGACCGGAACCGATCGCGGTCAGCGATTGCGGCTGCGACTCGGCGCTGAGGTTGACCGTGCCGGCCACGGTGCCGTCGGTCACCCACAGGGTCTCCACGCCGCTCGGTCCGCGCGCCGAGAAGAACAACCCGCGCGACGTCGACACCAGCGAGCGCGGCAACGACCCGGCGGTGCCGGGACGCAGATCACCGAGCGGTCTGGTTCCGGCGCGCGTGCCGTCGCTGCGCCACAGCTCTTCGCCGAGATCGGCGCGCCAAGCGGAGAAGTAGGCGATGCCGCGATGGATCACCGGCGCACCGGCCCACACCGGCAGGACCCCGTCGGTGCCCGTCAGCTCATAGCTGCCGCTGGCCGTTCCGTCGCTCCGCCACAGCGCGTAGCCCGACGCGGTGCGGGCTCCTGCCAGGAAGAAGGCGAGGTTGCCGGTGGTGACGAGTGCCCGGGTGAGGACGCCCGCCGGCGCCTCGCCGGTGTCGAATACGAGCTGCGTGCCACCGGTCGTGCCGTCGCTCCGCCACAGCCGCACGGTGGCGCCGCCCATGGTGAGGAACAGGGCATTGGGGCCGAAGGCGGCGAAGTCCTGCGGCGAGGACGACGAGGTGTTGGCCGTCGCATTGATGTCCGCGACGAGGTCCTGGGCCACGCCCCAGGGACCTGTCAGGGTCAGAGCGGTCGCGAACAGCCCGGCAAGGTGGAGTGGTCGGGTCATGAGGATCGAAGCGGCGAGCAGGTCGCATCCTAAGCGCATCCGCCGGATCGACGAGCGTGAGGTCGTCACGAGTTTCGACATCGCGACGCGATCACCATGACAACGCGGGATCCGCTCCACCGACAGGGCTCGCCGTCGGCCGGATCGGCTCCGCTGTCGGGCGCGGTGCACGGGTCGAGCGGAACGGTTACACCGCAACCCCGCCTCGGACCCGTTCGGAGCCCATCACCATGCAATCGACGATCACAACTCCGGCATGCGCGATCCTCGCGCTGATCGCCGCCGCCCACGCGCAATCCGGATGGAGCGCACCACAGGTGGTACCCAACATCGCGAGCACCGTGAGCGACACGTCGCCGACGCTCTCCGCCGACGGCCTCACCATGTGGTTCGCCTCGTCGCGCAGCGGCGGCGCGGAATGGGAGATCTACGAGACGACTCGCGCCTCCACCGCACAACCCTTCGGGACACCGGTGCTCTCCGGGGTTTCGATGGTCGGTGCCACCGACACCGATCCCTTCGTCAGCCACGACGGACTGGAGCTGTACTTCTGCAGCACGCGCGCCGGTGGACAGGGCAACTTCGACATCCTGCGCGCGACCCGCCCCAGCACCGCGGCGCCGTTCGGTCCACCCGCCTTCGTGACCGAGCTGAACTCGCCCGACAACGACGGCTCTCCCTCGCTCACCGCCGACGGGCTGACGATCTACATCCTGTCGGCGCGTGCCGGCAGCCCGAACCCGCCCAATGCCGTGATCTGGCGGGCGAAGCGCCCGAATCGCGGCAGCCCTTTCTCGACACCCGTGCTGGTCGGCGAACTCGCCAATGCCGACGCGAATCGCGGTCCGGAGGTCGCCCCCGACGACCTGTCGATCGTGTGGATGCACTTCGACTCCACCACGCGGGACAGTCAGCTCGTGGTCGCGTCGCGCACCTCGACCGCGATCCCCTTCGGCGTGCCGGTGGTGGTCCCGGAGCTGTCCGGACCGGGACGCATCGATGGTCCGACCTTCGATGCCACCCGTTCGGTGATGTACCTGCCGAAGTTCAACAGCGCCGTCGCCCTCGGTTTCGTGATCCACGAGACGCGGTTCCTGGGCCTCGTCGCGACCGGTGTCGCGGGGATCGGTTCGACGATGACGATGACCTGGCGCGACAGCGCACACCCGGGATCGGTGTGCATCGGCGCCTTCTCGCTCGGCAACGGCCCCACCACGATCCTCGGTCGCGTCATCCCGCTCGACCTCGACTGGCTGTTCACGACCTCCCTCGGCGGCGTTCCTCCGATGACCGGCGGCTACGTGGCCGCGCTCGATCCGGCCGGCGAGACCCACCCGACGCTCACCAGCAATCTCCCGGCGCTGGTGGGGCTCCACGTGTTCACCGGCTTCTTCACCCTCGACTCCGCCGCCCCGCTCGGCGTCGCCACGATCGGCAACTCGATCGAGATCGAGTTCCACTGATCTACTACTCCGGAGGATTGGCGCGGCACGCGCGGATTCTCGTGAGCAGTAGATGCCAGCAGGACCGACAGCGCGGCCGAGTGCCTCGGGGTGCGGTGAGCGAAGCGAGGCGCACCCCTTCGGTTGCGGCAGGAGGCCGCGCTGAGGCCGAAGGGCCAGACCGCAACCCGCCGTCAGGACACCCCGTCGAAGAACTCGACCTCGCCGGTCTCCAGCGAGTACTCGGCGCCGACCACCAGCAGCCCGTCGTTCTGGATCAGGTTCTCGAGGACCTGCGAGCCGTGGCGCAGGTGGTCCGCGGAGGCACGGATGTTCGCACGCACCGCGCGATGCACGAGATCGTCGTCGGTCGCGAACATCGCCGGAGTCTCGAGCAGGCCCTCCACCGCGGGTCGGACGCGGTCGACGATCGCGCGCAGGTTTCGCGACTGGTTCGCGCTCGGGCGGCGCAGTTCCTCGATGGTCGCGAGCACCGCTCCACACTGCGAGTGGCCGAGCACGACCACCAGACGCGTCCCGAAGCGCTCGGCTGCGAACTCGACGCTCCCCACCTGCGACGGCGCGACGACGTTGCCGGCGACCCGGATCACGAACAGGTCACCGAGTCCCTGATCGAAGACGATCTCGGCCGGAACGCGCGAGTCGGAGCACCCGAGGATGATCGTGTGCGGTCGCTGGCTCTTGCTGAGCTGCATCCGCTGATCCGAGTTCAGGAACACGTCGGACTCGCGGATGTGCGAGACGAATCGGCGATTGCCCTCCTGGAGGAGGCCGAGAGCTTCGAGCGCGGTCTTCTTCATCGTGGATCTGGGTGCGGGTCGTAGGTCACCGAAGCCGAGGCGAGCAAGCGTGCTCAGGTCAGGATGTCGTGCAGCACACGCGCCGGTTCGACGCCGGTCAGCCGCATGTCGAGTCCCTGGTAGCGCACGCTCAGGCTGCGGTGATCGAGACCGAGCAGGTAGAGCATGGTCGCGTGCAGGTCGCGCACGTGGACCGGGTTCTCGACGGCGAAGTAGCCGAGTTCGTCGGTCGCTCCGTACGCGCTACCGCCGCGCACACCGGCGCCCGCGACCCACATGGTGAATCCCCGGATGTGGTGGTCGCGGCCCGCCTCCTGGCCCTTGCCCTGGAACATCGGCGTGCGACCGAACTCGCCTCCCCACACGACCAGGGTGTCGTCGAGCATGCCGCGGCGCGCGAGGTCGGTGACCAGCGCGGCCGCCGGTTGATCGCAGAGGCGACCACAGACCCGCATGTACTTCACCAGATCGCCGTGATGGTCCCAACCACGGTGGTAGAGCTGGATGAAGCGCACACCGCGCTCCGCGAGACGGCGCGCGAGAAGGCAGTTGGCGGCGAAGGAGCCGTCGTTGCCGGTGGTCCCGTACATCGCCAGGGTCTCCGCGGACTCGCTCGAGACGTCCATCAGCTCGGGCACGGCCGCCTGCATGCGGAAGGCCAGTTCGTATTGAGCGATGCGCGTGTCGAGCTCCGGATCGCGACCGGGTGCGGCGAGCTCGCGATCGAGGGCGACTGTCGCGTCGATCACGGCCCGCTGCTGGTCGCGCGCCACACCGGCCGGGTTGCGGACGTAGTGGACCGGATCACCGTGCGACTGGAACTCGACGCCCTGCAGGCGTCCCGGAAGGAAGCCCGCGCTCCACTGACGTGATGCGATCGGCTGCGGATTGCGTCCACCGACGCTGGTCAGCACGACGAAGCCCGGCAGGTCGCTGCTCTCGCTGCCGAGTCCGTAGTTCACCCACGCGCCCATGCTCGGCCGGCCGCTGATCGACGTGCCGGTGTTCATCACCGTGTGTGCGGGGTCGTGGTTGATCTGGTCGGTCTGCATCGAGCGGATCACGCAGATGCGGTCGGCGATGCGCGCGGTGAACGGCAGGATGTCGGCGATCTCGAGTCCCGACTCGCCGTGTCGCCCGAAGCGGAACTGCGGACCGAGACAACGCAGCTGCTGCCCCTGGAGCTGCGCGATCGGTTGGCCCTTCGTGAACGAATCGGGCATCAGTTCGCCGTCCATCGCCGCGAGCTTCGGCTTGGGATCGAAGGTCTCGAACTGTGACGGCCCGCCGGCCATGCACAGCCAGATCACGCGCTTGGCACGCGGGCGGATCGCCGGCGAGGTCGGGTCCAGACCCGCGAGCGCCGCGACCCCGAGACCGAATCCGGCGCGCTTCAGGAAGGCGCGCCGGTTCAGCGGTTCCGGATCGGGGCGAAGGAGATCCATCACGACCTCGTGATCAGCTCGTGGAGGTTGAGGATCGCCCGTGTGACCGCGGTCCACGCAGCGACCTCGACCGGATCGACATCGTCCGCGAGCGGCATCTGCCCCACCGCGCACAGGGCACGTGCAGATCCGGGATCGGCGCGGTACGCGAGGCGCTGCGAGCGGAGCAGGTCGGCGAGGATCGCCGCCTCGCGCGTCGACGGTGTGCGCGAGAGCGCGCGGCGCATCGCGCTCGTGATGCGCTCCTGATCGCCCGCTCCATCGCAACGCACGAGGTCGGTCGCGAACACGCGTGCTGCCTCGACGAAGCTCGGGTCGTCGAGAAGGGTGAGCGCTTGCAGGGGCGTGTTGCTCTGCGCGCGCTGCGCAGTGCACTCCTCGCGCGTGGGGGCGTCGAAGGCCTTGAGCATCGGGTGGAGGAACATGCGCTGCCAATGCACGTACACGCCACGGCGGTACTGCTGCTCGCCAAGATCGGCGTGGTACTCGCGTTCGGGGAAGTTGAGGTGCGCGTAGTAGCCCGGCGGCTGGTACGGATGCGCGCTGGGTCCGCCGAAGCGGTCGACGAGCAGGCCCGAGACGTCGAGCAGGGTGTCGCGCACGAACTCGGCGGGGAGACGCCAACGGCGCTGTCGCGCGATCAACGCATCGGTCGGATCGCGTTCACGGAGATCGTCGCGCGGCGCCGACGACTGCCGGTAGGCGTGCGAGGTCACGATGTTGCGCACCAGATGGCGCAGATCCCAGCCGCTCGCGATCAGGTCGCGGGCGAGCCAATCGAGCAGCTCGGGATGCGTCGGCACCTCGCCGCGCACGCCGTCGTCGTCGAGCGATGCCGACAGGCCGCGCCCGAAGAACAGCGCCCAGATGCGGTTGACGACCACGCGCGCCGTCTGCGGCTGCTCGGCGGAAGTCAGCCATCGCGCCAGATCGAGCCGATCGGCGCGACGTCCCTCCGTCACGATCTGCGGCAGGCACGCCGGCACTCCGGGGTCCACCACCTCGCCCGACTCGTCCATCCAGTTGCCACGCCGGAGCACGCGCGTAACGCGCGGCTCGACGTGCGCGGTCACCATCACGCGACGCAACGGAGCATCCTCGCCGTCGAGGGGCGCGCGCACTTCGATCTCCGGCGGCCGTTTCGTCGGCGTCGTGTTCGGAGCCGCGAAGCCCTTCACCTCGTCGATGTCCGCGAAGAACGCGGCCATGCGATAGAAGTCGCGCGTCGTGTACGGGTCGTACTTGTGGTCGTGGCACTCGGCGCAGCCCAGCGTGGCGCCCATCCACACCGTCGACACGTTGCGCACCCGGTCGGCCGCGTACTTGGCGAGGTACTCGCCGGGCTGCGCGCCACCCTCGTGCGTGGTCTGCAGCACGCGGTTGTAGGCGGAGGCCACGAGCTGCTCGGTGGTGTGATCGGGGAGCAGGTCGCCGGCGAGCTGTTCGCGCGTGAAGCGATCGAAACGGTAATCGTCGCGGAACGCCTGGAGCACGTAGTCGCGGTACGGAGAGATCGCGTGCTCCTGGTCGCCGTGGTAGCCGACCGTGTCGGCGTAGCGGACGAGGTCGAGCCACCAGACCGCCATGCGCTCGGCATGGTGATCCGTCTTCAGCAGCCTCTCCACGGCGCGCTCGACGCGGTCCTCCCGGGGATCCGCGAGGAAGGCATCGACCTCGGCGGGCGAGGGCGGCAGGCCACACAGGTCGAGATACAGGCGACGCAGGAGTACGGTCGGCTCGGCATCCGGGGCCGGCGCGAGCCCCTCGCGGCGCAGTCGATCGAGCACGAAGCGGTCGATCGGTCCGCGCGACCAGGCGTCGGCCTCGAGGTCCGGCGTTGCGACCTCCCGCAGGGCTGCGAAGCTCCACGGCCGCTCACCGCGGTCCGCCCGCTCCTGGGCCGGAAGCGGCACGGCGAGGAGCAGGAGAAGGAGGCGATGCGGACGCGACACGGCCGGCAGAGGTTAGCGCGCCTGATTCGGAACCGGTGGCACCTTGTGACGACTCCGCGAGGGAGTCGCGCCGTTGCGAGCGGGTCCCGCTCCGGCTCCGCTCTTGGGTCCGTAGGCCGGACAATCGTCGCGCGAAGCGACGATTCGAAGGCCGGAGCGACCTCAGCCAACAAAGCGGCCTGGGCCACCCTGGTCGGCGCTTGGCGCCGACGCGGCAACCCGAATGGGTTGCGGCCCAGGCCGCGATGGGAACCATGCCGACCATGCTCGCACTCCACGCGCTCGCTGCCGCGCTCACCGTCCAGGATCCCGAACCCGTGATGTGGTACCGGCAGCCCGCGTCACGCTGGGAGGAGGCGCTGCCGATCGGCAACGGCCGCCTCGGTGCGATGGTGCACGGTGGCACCGATCGCGAGGTGCTGCAGCTCAACGAGGACTCGATCTGGGCCGGCGCGCCGCTGCATCGCGAGCGCGACGGCGCCTCGCGCTTCCTCGAGCAGGCGCGGCGGTTGTTCTTCGACGGCAAGGTCGTCGAGGGTCAGGCGCTGATGCAGAAGGAGTTCATGAGCGAACGGTTGATCCGCAGCTACCAGCCGCTCGGCGACCTGGTCCTACTGTGGCGTCTCCAGGGTGGCGTCCACGACTACCGCCGCGAACTCGACCTCGGCTCCGCGGTGGCAACCACGAGCTTCACGCGCGACGGCACGCGGGTGATCGAAGACGTGTTCGCGAGTCCGGTCGACCAGTGCCTGGTGGTCCGCCTGCGAACCGAGGGGGATGCGGCCATCGACCTCGATCTCACCCTGTCGCGGGCACGTGGTGCGGTGACGCGTTACGCGGATGGCGTCGCGGAGCTGACCGGGCAGGCGTTCACCGCCACCACGGTCGATGCGTCGAGCCAGCACGAGCGCGCGCTGAAGCGCGGCGGCGAGAAGGGCTACTGGCGCGAACTCGCGGGCAAGGACCGCGGCTGGGTCGAGCGCTGGCAGGACCCGCATGCCGACGTCTCCGGGTGGTCGCGCATGGATCTGCCCTGTAGCTGGTCGAACGGACCGCTGAAGGATGTCGATGGCCTGGTCTGGTTCCGGCGCGAGGTCGAACTCGACGCGACGCTGTCCGGACACGATCTCGTTCTCGCACTCGGCGCGATCGACGACTCGGACCTGACGTTCTGGGACGGCGAACCGGTCGGCAACTCGGTCGCCGTGTGGAACCGTGCACGCGAGTACCGACTCGATGCCTCGCGCACGACGGCGGGTCGTCACGTCCTCGCGATCCTGGTACACGACTCCGGCGGCGAAGGTGGCTTCACGGCGAAGCCCGCGGACTTCGTCGTGCGCAGCGCCGATGGCACGGCGAGCACCGCGCTCGCGGGGTCCTGGGCCTGGCGTCACAACGACACGCCGGCCGAAGCGGTCGATGCGAGCGGCGTGCACTTCGCGGCCCGGCTCGCAGTTCGCGGCGACGGCGGGGTGACGACCAGGGACGATCGTCTCGAACTGCGCGGCGGTCACGACGTCGAGATCCTGTTGACGGCGCGCACCGACTACCACGGCGGCGATCCGCTCGCGGCCGCGCGCGCCGATCTCGACGCAGCGCTGCACAAGGACGGATCGCGGCTGCGCACCGAGCACGAGGCCGAGCACCGCCGCCTGTTCGGACGCGTGTCCCTCGACCTCGGCGGACGCGAGGCGCGCAACACGCCGACCGACGCGCGTCTCGCGAACCTGCGCGCGGGCGGCAGCGACCCGGACCTGTTCGCGACCTACTTCCAGTACGGACGCTACCTGCTGATCTCGTCGTCACGCCCCGGATGCATGCCGGCCAATCTCCAGGGCCTCTGGAACCCGCACTTCGAGGCGCCCTGGAACGCCGACTACCACACCAACATCAACGTGCAGATGAACTACTGGCCGGCGGAGGTCGCGAACCTCGCCGAGTGCCACGAACCGCTGTTCGATCTGATCGACGGACTCGCACGCCGCGGCACAGTGACCGCGCACGAGCTGTACGACTGCCCGGGTTGGGTCGCGCACCACACCACCGATGCCTGGTTCTTCACCGTGCCGGTCGGGCGCACCGTGTGGGGCCTGTGGCCGACCGGAGGTGCGTGGTGCACGCGACACCTCTTCGAGCACTGGCAGTACGGACGCGACCTCTCCTTCCTGCGTGACCGCGCCTGGCCCGTGATGCGCGGCGCGGCCGAGTTCTTCCTGCACTACCTCTGCGAGGATCCCGCGACCGGAAAGCTGGTGAGCGGGCCGTCGACCTCGCCCGAGAACAGCTTCCGGACCGCCGACGGTCAGGTCGCCGACACCAGCATGGGTGCGTCGATGGACCAGGAGATCGTGTGGGACCTGTTCACCAACGTCCTCGAGGCTGCGGACGCACTCGGACTGCGCGATCAGGATCCGCTCGTGAAGCAGGTCGAGGCGGCGCGTGCACGCCTGCTCGTGCCGGGCATCGGCAGCGACGGCCGCCTGCTCGAGTGGGCGAAGGAATACGGGGAGCCGGAGCCCGGCCATCGCCACATGTCGCACTTGTTCGGACTGCACCCCGGCCGGCAGTTCACCACGGCGACACCCGAACTGCTCACTGCAGCACGCAGGTCACTCGACTACCGCCTCGCGCACGGCGGCGGACACACCGGATGGAGCCGCGCCTGGATGATCAACTTCTACGCCCGCTTCCGCGACGCGGAGGCGGCGCACGAGAACCTGCTCGCCCTGCTCCGCAAGTCGACGCTGCCGAACCTCTTCGACGACCATCCACCCTTCCAGATCGACGGCAACTTCGGCGGCACCGCCGCCCTCGCCGAGATGCTGGTGCAGTCGCACGACGGCGAGATCACCCTGCTTCCGGCGCTCCCCGCCGCGTGGCCGACGGGGAGCGTGCGCGGGCTGCGCGTGCGCGGCGGAGGAGAGGTCGACATCACCTGGCGCGACGGACGATTCGACGCGGCGACGATTCGCCGCACGCAGACCCCGCCCCTTCCGGTCCGTGTCGGAGCGGGCACGCGACGCGTGATGGTCGGCGCAGGAACCACGCGCTTGACCGCGGACGACTTCCCCCGCTGAGACGATCGCCCTTGCGCGCCCTGCTTCCGATCGCGTGCATCCTGCTGTGCGCCTGTGCGTCGACACCGCGCGACGACGGCGATCGCTCGTGGTTCGACCGCCTCGCACCGCACCACGCGACCCCCGATGTCCGAGATCTCCCCGCCCCGTGGTTGCGCGGCGTCTGTGGTGCGTCGGATCGGGCCGCGCCTCGCGCAGGCGATCGCCTCCTGTTCCTCGCGCGGATCGTCTCGCCGCAAGGGACCGAGGAGCAGTTCGTCGTACTGGAGGCATCGAACGGGGACGCCGCGCGATCCGACGTCCGGATCGAGGTCGCCGTGTTCGCACGCGACGGGCGCCCGCGAGGGCGTTCCGGGCACACGATCGGTCGGATGCATCTCACCGCCGGGCTGCATCCCGCGGCCTGCGAACTCCTGTCACCCCATCGGCGCCTGGAGCCCACCGAGACGGGGCCGATCGTGTCCGGCGTGATCGCTCTGCGCGAGATCCTGCGGATCGTCGAGGAGGATGACGCGCTGTCGCGCCTGCTGTGGCAGGTGGTCGAGCGACCGTCGGTGTGGTCCGTGGTCCGCAATCTGGGCGTACACCCCTCGCTCGCGCTCGGACCCGTCGAGGTCATCGCCGACGCGCCGCCCGGCACCGGAAGGGTCCTTCGCACCGCGATCTCGCTGGCGCTCAACGGGGTCCCTTCGCTGCGCTGCAGCGTCGCGAGCGTCGAGCCGCGTGCGCCGTACTCGGTCAGCGGTGGGATCCTGTCCCTGGTCGCCGAGCGACCGGGCGAGAGCAACCTCCGCTTCGAATTGCACCTGCTCTCGGCCGCCGCGTCGGACGATCGTTGATGCACCTTCGCGGCGCGCGACTGTCCCCTGGCCAGGACAGCAGTCCGTGCGTCCGCGCGTGGGAATGCCCCTTCCGACGGTCCCCGCGCTCGGCTCCGATTCCGGCACCGCGCTTGCTTGCGACGTCTCGCGAGGTTGCACCGCCATGCTCAAAGCCGCGTCGTTCGCACTGACTCTCCTGATCGCTGCCGCTCCTGCCGCCGTCGGTCAGCGTGTGCAGCAGACCCCACGACCGACGCCCACCGTGACCCCGCGTCCGGCACCCACGGTCTCGCCCGCGCCGCGGCCGGCACCCGTCAGTCCCGGCCCGATCTCGGCGCCGCGACCGACACCCGCCCCGGTGATGACGCCGCGCCCGACGCCGGTCGTGACTCCCCGACCGACGCCGGCCCCGGTCTACACCCCGCCGGTCCGCACCCCGCCGGTCCGCACCCCGACGCCTCAGCCAGCCCCGACGCCACGGGTGCGGGTCGAACCGACACCCTCCTACCCGAGTCCTTCGATTCCGACGCCGCGCGTCACGCCGACCCCGACGCCGCGACTCACCCCCGCCCCGGCCCCGGTGCAACCCTCGCCCTGGCGCCGCTCCGAACCGAGCCCGGTGCGGACGACACCCGCGCCGGTGGTCGAGCCTCCGCGCGGCGGCGGGACGGAAGGTGGATCACGTCTCCGCGATCTCTACGAGCGACGCACCCGCACGCCGCGCGTCGACGAAGGCAACCCACGCCCGACTCCGACGACCCCGGCTCCGGTCCGGGGTGGTGATCGGGTCGATCCGGTGCGTCCCGTCCCACCGACGCGCGGAACGACGACCCCGGTCGAGTCCCGGCCCGGCAGTCCGTCGCTGCGCGCCCCGGTGAAGGGCAACGAGAGCGTCGGAGGGGGTCGCTATCCGGTGCCGGGTCGCGAACCCGTCCTCGGCAAGCCCACCCCGACCAAGCCGGTGACGAGCAAGCCGGTCGACGAGACGCCGCGCCTGCGTCCCCGCGACGGCGTGCGCGGGAACCCGAGCCCCGGTGGCACGCGTGGTGACGCTGTGCGTGCGCCCGTCGCGCGCATCGCACCGCGGGAGCGTGCGGTTCCGCCGCCGTCGTCTCCGCACCTGAATCCGCCGCGCGATCGCGGCCGCTCGAACTGGATGCCGCCGCGCCACTACGACCCGCGCTATGACGCGACGACCTGGGTCGGCTGCAACCGCTGGCTGTACGGCACCTGGCAATGGTCGGGTCACTGCTCGGTGCTCGGGCCCGGCGTGGTGAGCCGCGGTTGTTACTGGTACCCCTTCTACTTCTCGAGCTGGTGGTGCAGGAGCTGGTACTCGTGCCACAGCTCCCTGAACCTGTGGTGGTCGAACTGCGCGCCGAGTTGCTCGCCGGTCTCGTCGCTGTGGTGGTGGTGGCCGTCGACCTGCTATCTCCCCGGCACCTGGCTCGGCTCGGTGAGCTACGTCGACTTCGGCGCGGGCTACCCGGCCTATGCGGGCTACCCCGGTTCGACGACCGTGATCTACAGCTCCGCACCGGCGAGCAGCGAAGCGCCCGCCGCGGTCGGAGATGAACCCGCGGAGAGCAAGGAAGAAGCGAAGGCGGCAGAGAGCCTCCGCACCCTCGCGGATCGTCACCTGCGTCTCGGTGACTGGTACTTCAAGCAAGCACGCTACGAGGAAGCCGCCGAGAGCTACGTGCGCGCACTCGCCTACGTGCCGGACGACGGTGCCGCACACTTCATCGTCGCCGATGCGCTGTTCGCCTCGGGTGACTACCACTACGCGGCGTACATGATCCGCAAGGCACTCGAGCTCGACCCGGGCCTCGCGAATGCAGAGGCCGACAAGCGCGCGTTCTACGGCGATCCCAAGCAGTTCGACGAGCAGCTCGCGAAGCTCGGGAAGTACTGCGAGGAGAAGCGCTACGACGCCGCTGCGCATCTCGTCCTCGGCTACAACCTCCGGTTCTCCGGTCAGAAGCTGGAGGCGGCGCGGGCCTTCCGTCGCGTCCTGGAGATCGAGCCGGGCGATACGGCGGCCCGCGCGTTCCTGTCCGCGCTCGCGGGCGGTCCGGCACCGGAAGAGAAGCCGGCCGAGGAGCCGAAGCCGGATGCGAGCCGCGGCGGCGAGAGCGGGCGCTGATCTACTACTCTGGAGGATTCGCGCGGCACGCGCGGATTCTCGTGAGCAGTCGATGCCAGCAGGACCGACAGCGCGGCCGAGTGCCTCGGGGTGCGGTGAGCGAAGCGAGCCGCGCCCCTTCGGTTGCGGCAGGAGGCCGCGCTGAGAGCGTCGCGCATGCTGGCAAGCGGGGACGCAGCGACATAAAACGCGCGTTCCATGCAGAGACGGATCGACACCTACCTCGCCAACCTCGTCACCGAGGACAAGCTCGACTTCTACGGCGTCGTCCGTGATTTCGCGGACAGCGAGATCGCGCCCCGCATCCTGAAGTGGGAGCGCGAACACCAGCTCGTGCCCGACGACGCGATCGCGAAGATGGGTGAACTCGGTCTGTTCGGCCTCCCCATCGCCGAGGAGTACGGCGGTCAGGGCGGCGACATGGCCGACCTCGTGCTGATGGGTCTCGCGATCGGCTACCACAGCCAGTCGGTGGCGATCACCCCCGGCGCGGCCTTGTCGCTCGGGGCGAAGCCGCTGCAACTGTGTGGGACCGAGGCGCAGAAGCGCGCCCACCTTCCCGATCTCGCCGCCGGGCGGCGCATGTTCGTGTTCGGTCTCTCGGAACCAGGACGTGGATCCGATGCCGCGAATCCGCAGGTCACGGCGCGACGCGAAGGCAACCGATGGATCATCAACGGCGAGAAGTGCTGGTCGACGAATGCGAAATGGGCGAGCCACGTCGTGGTCCACGCGCTCACCGACGCGAACCGTCCGCACGGCCGCCGCTCGACCTGCTTCATCGTCCCGATGGATGCCCCGGGCGTCTTCTACCAGGAGATGTCGGGCAAGCGCGTTTGGACCATGTCGAGCACCGGCTCGATCATGTTCGAGAACGTCTCCGTTCCCGACGATTCGATCCTCGGTGCGGAGAACGACGGCTTCAAGGTGATGGTGACCACGCTCAACGGCGGACGCCTGTTCGTCGCGAGCCTGGCCCTGGCGTCCGCGGCCTTCGCCCTCGACAAGCTGCGCGTCTACGCCGAGGAACGCATCCAGTTCGACGACAAGCCGATCGGTCGATTCCAACGCGTGCAGGACGTGATCATCGATCTCGACATCCTGGTCGAGCGCAATCTCACCTGGCTGATGCACTGCTGCCGCCTCTACGAAGAGGGGCGCCTCGACCGCGAGCAGGCGGCCAAGGTGAAGGTCGACACCAGCCGCGCCGCGAGCGAACTCGTCGCACTGGCGATGGAAGCGGCCGGTGGAGTGGCCTGCCTCGACGAGTTCGGCCTGATCCGACACCACGACGACCTGTTCGTCACGCGCGTCGGAGAGGGCAGCAACTTCGCGCTACGTGACCTGATCGTCCGTCCGCTCCGCGGCGGTCGCTGAGCTGGTTTCGTCGCGCTGACGCGCGGAGTCGAGCAGGAGCTGCATCGTGTTCACGCACACGCGCAGCTCGAGATCGCTGACCTTCCCGTCGACGAAGCTGAAGCAGGCCTCGGTCAGCTCGAAGAGGCGCCGGAAGATCTCGCGCACCTGCGTGGTGAGCGCGTCGCGGAGATCCTCCTCCGACACGAGGTTCTCGCGCGTCAGGGCCGCACCGATGGGCCCCTGCAGCGGGTGCTCGGCGAGGAATCCTTCGAGTCGCGCCGCGCTGATGCGATTGCGTGCGACCAGGATGGTGCCGAGACGTTGCTCGGGCCGCGGTCGGTTGCTGACCAGATGCACCACAGCACCCTGCAGCAACTCGAGGACGAACTGCTCCTTCCCGCCGTGGACCGTCAAGGTGCCGGTCTTCCGTTGCGAGCTCAGCATCCCCAGCAGGTCGGGGATCCGCAGCGTCCGCGTCGATCCCCGCAGACCGGCCTGGATCCTCGCGCGGCGGCCCGTCGTATCACCCGGTTCGTCCTCCAACCTGGGCTCGGCGATTCCACGTCCGACCGCCACGCGTTCGAGCACCCCCCGCGACTGATCGAGTTGCCAGCGCAGTTCGCGCACCGCCCGC
The DNA here is from genome assembly GCA_046349595.1 of Planctomycetota bacterium. Classification (GTDB taxonomy): domain Bacteria; phylum Planctomycetota; class UBA1135; order UBA1135; family UBA2386; genus JACRLW01. The sequence goes on along the minus strand of JAXMCA010000002.1, from coordinate 1,708,006 downwards.
GCGAGAGCCAAGCCGTCACCGCCGAGCGAGGACCCGAGGAACGCGCGCTTGATCTCCGCGACGATGCCCTCGAATTGCATCGCACGGTGCTCCAACTCGTTGATCTGTGCGAACGACTCGGCCTGCTCGGCGACGACGGCTCCGCTCATCACTCCCCCCCCAATCGCGTCACGAGATTCCTCCGGGTTCGACAGGCGCCCTGCGCGCATCCCGATCCGGTCCGGCACCGCACTTCCTTCCGGGAGGTGCCTCTGTGCAGCCGGTTGATCGACTCGCCCACGCTCCGGATCGCGGAGACCGACGATCCTGCTGCGAGAATCGACGAGATCGATGCGCGAGCCCCGGTGTCGTCGCAGAAGTCGACAGCGCGACCGGTCCCGATCGGAGACGGTGCGACGTTCAGGACACGCGACGCGGACCGCCGCCCGCGGTCAGCACGCGGAACCCCGGCTCGACACCGAAGCGGCGGCGGAAGTCGTCGCCGATCGGTCCGGTGAGCCGCGGTGCGGAACCCGATTCGATCAGGGCGATCGCGCAACCGCCGAAACCGGCGCCAGTCAGACGCGCGCCGAAGACGCCGGGAAGACGACGCGCCGAGGCCGTGATGGCGTCGAGTTCGGCGCAGGAAACGTCGTAGTCCTTCGCGGTCGACTCGTGGCTCTGCGAGATCGCGGCCCCGAATGCCACGATGTCCCCGGCGCGAAGGGCAGCCACGCCGCGCGCGATGCGCACCATCTCGGTCACCACGTGGCGCGCGCGTCGCAGGAGCACACCGTGCAGAGCCGGTGCAGAGCGGGACAGATCCTGCTCGGTGTACTGGGCTAGGTACTCGAGCGGTCGGGCATGCGCCCGCAGGATCGCCAGGGCTTCGGCGCACTCACGGACGCGCTCGTTGAAGCCGACGCTCGCCAGCGTGCGCGGCTTCTTCGTGTCCATCAGCAGGATCTGGAAGCCACGACCGTGGATCTCGACGTGCTCGTGTCGCTGGCTGCTGCAGTGCAGGAGCAACGCGTGGCCGGCTCGTCCGAGCGCCGACGCGAACTGGTCCATGATGCCGCACTGCACGCCGACGTAGCGCGTCTCCGCGGCGTGGCAGATGAGGGCGATCTCCAGATTGCCGAGGCCCAGGCCGTGGAGCTGATCCAGTGCGAAGGCCGTCGCCACCTCGATCGCGGCGGAGGACGACATCCCCGACGCCATCGGCAGGTCGCCCCCGTAGACGGCATCGAAGCCGCGCGCCGGCATCCGATCCCTCAGCATGCGCAGCACGCCGAAGGGATAGGTGGCCCATGCGTGTTCGGGTCGCCGCGTGTCGCCGAGTTCGGACAGGCGCGCCTCGACTTCCAGGGACTGGTCGATGCTCGCCACACGGACCAGGTCGTCGTCGCGGATCCGCACGGCGCCGTAGACGCCGAGGTCGACGGTGACGGGGAGCACGTCTCCACCGCTGTAGTCTAGGTGGGCACCGATCAGGTTGACCCGTCCCGGCGCGAAGAAGACGGCGGGCGCCGGACCTTGGAATCGCGCACGGAAGCGGTCGAGGATCTGCTCGACGACGGGGGGCAGCGCGACGGATCCGGACATCTGTGACGTGGGGCGGGGTCGGATGCTATACCCCTCGTCCGCTCGGCAACAGCGTGCGCGCGCGAGCGCGTCGACAGGATGAACCGAACAACCGACTTGATCGTGCCCGCCCTCTGCATCGCGCTCGGCGCGGGCGCGCTCGTGGCTCAGACCGACGAGACCAAGACCACGGCGACGGCGCAGCAGAAGGATCAGGAAACGGCCCCCGCGCAGAAGCTGAGCTGGCCGAAGGACGCCGGGCGTCGTGTCTGCAGTGTCGCCGGTCGCGACTTCACGTTGCGCGACCTCCTGACCCACATCGCCGAGCGACACTACCCGGGGATGCTGAAGCTGATGGACACCCCCGCGGGACTCGGCTACCTGCAGAGCCCGAAGGTCGCCGAGTGGGTCCGCGCGTTCGCCGACGTCAAGTCGCTCGAGATCGAAGCGGCCGCGCGCGAACTCGACTTCGAGAAGGTCCGCGAACAGCTCGGTGAACCCCTCAAGCAGGACTTCGAGGCCTGGATGAAGACCTACCAGGACCAGCGTGCACAGCAGGGCAGCCCGCTCGAACTCACGCAGGAGCGCGTCAATCTCCTGCTGACGGACTACCAGCGCGACGAAGGACTCCGCACCGAAGTGCAGGGCTGGCTCGACGTGCTGGTCCCGGAGACCCCACTCGATGCCGGTGGCAAGATCCGCGAGTTCTATGAGGATCACCCGCAGTACTTCGGCGGCGTCGTGACCCTCGCGCAGATCTTCGTCGAGACGCGCGATCCGCGCACCCTCGAGCTGAAGACCGGCAAGGACCGCGAAGCATCGTTGGCCAAGCTCGCCGACATCCGCGCGCGTCTCCTCGCCGACGGCTCCAACTTCGAGGAGGTCGCGCGCCTGATGTCGGACGACCATCGCACGGCGCGCGAAGGCGGTCGTCTCGATGGCGTGAAGCGCTTCGATCAGCGCCTGCCCGCGGCGATCTGCAGGACCGCATGGAACCTGAAGGACGGGCAGATCTCGGACCCCTTCGAGTCGCCGTACGGCGTGCACATCGTCAAACGCATCGGCTATCGCCACCTCTACTACGTGGTGTTCGGCGATCGGATCAAAGCCGACGTGGCGGCGACCATGCGACGAATCGCGCAGGAGGACCTGTTGTTCGACCTGCGACGGCGCTTCGGGACCACGTTGTGGTACTGAGCCGGACTCAACGCGCCCAGGTCAGGCGGATCAGGCGATAGGCGTCGCCGAGCACCGTGACGTTCTCGTGGGACGTCACCCGGGCCGCCTCGAGCTCGTTCCAACCCAAGAGCCCGCTCGGGAGGCGCTTGTCGGGATTGAGCTTGTCGAGCATCTCGTCGGTGAGGCACAGCCAACCGGGTCGCAGGCGCTCGAGGATCGCGACGACGTCGATCCTGCCCTTCGCATCGCGCGGAGCGAACGCGACCTCGGAACTCGCGAGCCCGGCGAGATCGAGGAGAGGGCGTCGTGCGAACCAACCGAGCGCGCCGAGATCGTGGCACGCGACCAGCTCGCGCTCCGGCACGAGCCTGGCCACGTTCTCCGCCATCGCCACGTTGATCGCGTAGGTGTCGCGCACGCCCTCGCCGTGACGCACGGCGCCGAAGCCCGCCGCGATCAGGAGCCAGACGACCAGCACCGGAGTCAGCCTCACGGAGCGTCGCGTCGGCGAATCCGGGAGCCAGCGCAGTCCCACCGTGGCGAGCAGCACGGCGATGCCGAAGGGCACCCAGCACAAGGCGAGCTGCAGCCGCAGATCGCTCGGCATCGGCTCGCGACGGATGAAGTCGAACGCCAGCGCCGCAGACTGCGAAGGATCGACGAGGAAGCCGCACGCGACCATCGCGACGACGGCGAAGGCGACCGTCAGGCTGATGCGCAGCCGATCGAAGCCGTGCAAGCCGACGACCAAGAACAGCGGGACGAGCTGCACGAAGTAGCGCCCCTGCTGAAAGGTCGGCGCCTGCATGCCGAGCAGACCGCGCGCGGCGACGAACCCCGCACCAGCGAAGACCAGGAAGGGCACGCCGTCGCATCGCTTCAGGCCGCGGCACCATCCTCGGAGCAGACCCGGGAGGACCAGCGGCAATCCCGCCCCGAGCATCGCGATCACGGCGGCGCACTGCTGTCCGATCTGCACGATCGCCGCCCGCGCCGCTCCGGTCATCGATCCGCTGCGCAGGATCGCGAGCGGCGCGCCGGGGATCGCCTTCGCGTAGAACGGCAGCGGAAGCGGGTAGCCGTAGACGATCAGGTGGAACAGCGGGAAGGTCGCGGTCATCGCTCCCGCGATCGCGAGCGCGGTGGCGCGACGCCGGTGCAGTGCCGCGATCCACAGGAACACGAAGCTCTCCGGGCGGGACCATCCTGCCAACGCGAGGACCAGCGCGGCGACGCTCCAGCGACGGGTGCTCTGATCGCGACGCTCGAGGTGCAATGCGATTCCCCACGCGACCAGGGTCACGCCGAGTCCCGCCTCCATTCCCGAGAGGCTGGCCCACGCGAGCCGCGGCGTCAGCGCCGTCGCGAGTTGGGCGAGGCGGGCGAGGGCAGGGTCACCCGTCGCCGCGCGTGCGAGTCGCCCGACGGCCGCGACCATGGCCACGAAGACCAGCACGCCGAGCACCTTCGCAGTGATCGGGTTCGCGCCCCCGATGGCCATGCCGATCGCGAGGACGAAGGACCACAGCGGAGCGGTGATCGCACCCGCCGGTCCGGCGGCTCCGGGATACGAGAACCAGTCGCCTTCACCGAAAGCTCGCGCGAAGGACAGGTAGATCCAGCCGTCGTCCAGTGCGGGGCCGACCCGACCCGCCAGCCACCCCTCCGCCGCGAGGAAGACGGATGACGTGAGAGCCAGCGCGAGCCAGTGCGGAGCGCCGAATCTCATCGCAGATCACCGTGCAAACCCATCCACACGAGCAGCCAGAGCGGGTTCACCACACTGACCGCGACCATCTTCCAGCGGAAGCTGGTCTTGCGCGTCTTGTGGCGGAACACCGACATGGCGGCCCAGCCACCGCCGAGACCGAAGAGGAAGGCCGAAGCCAACAGCCAGGACTCCGGGATGCGACGGCGGCCTCGTCGCGCGAAGTGCTTGTCCAACCCGAACATCGAGAAGGAGACGAGCTGGGCCAGTGCGACCAGGAGGAGGATCCAGCGCGCGAGGTCCATGCGATCGATGCGGTCGGCAGAGTAGCCGGCAGCCGCCGCTGAGACACGGAACCGTCGTTGCCGCGGCGAGAAGGCCGGATGCGCACGAGACGCACCGGGAGCAGAAACAGGATGACCTCTGCAGCGGCGGGGTATCCACCGATCAGTCGTTACGGATTCTGCGGCTGGTCACGGAACGCGGAACCATTCCCGTGACGTCGCATGCGCCGTCGGACGCTGTCGTCTCCTCGCGGATCACGACAGCGTGGACCGGTCGCGCTGAACCTGTGCATGACTCTCCACGAGGGTCGTGCGGCTCCAGCACGAGGTCGCCGACCTTCCTTTCCTTCGCCTCCACAGGATTCCGTAGGTCCATGCGCCAAGCTCCTCTCGCTGCACGCCTGCTCGCAAGCGTCGCCGGCCTCGTTGCATCTTCCGCGTTCCTCTCCGCACAGTGCGGCATCACCCAGCCTCTGGGCACCAACATCGGAGCCGGTGACGACACCGTCTCCGCGGCCCAGGCCCTCGGCTTCAACTTCCCCTTCAACGGCAACAACTACGACACGATCTTCGTGTCGAGCAACGGCTTCGTCTACCTCGGCACCGCATCGACCCCTCAGCCCACCAACTCGCTGTGCTGCAACGGTGTGAGCGGAACGCTGCTCGCCAGCACCCTGCCGATGATCTGCGGCCTGTGGATGGACCTGTATCCTCCGGGCGCGGGCAGCGTGAACTTCAACACCTTCACCTCGCCCAACCGCGCCACCATCACCTGGGATCAGGTGCCCGAATACGTCAACCAGGGCTCCAACACCTTCCAGATCACCCTCACCGACACCGGTGAGATCGACTTCTACTGGTCGCCCGGCGTGATGAACCTCTCGCACACCATGCTGGTCGGCTGGTCGCAGGGTGGCGGCGCCGCAGATCCCGGCCAGACCGACTTCTCGACTGCGCCGTTGTCGACCTCGGCGATCACCGCCTACCAGCTCTTCAGCGCTGGCACCTTCGACATGGCGGGCAACGGCTTCGCCGCCATCCCCACCGGTTCGAACTACCTCGTCGTCCCGGCACCCTGCGCGCGCACCGCGACCTACGGTCAGGGCTGCCCGCAGCCGGCCACGATGTACGAGGACTTCCCCGGCAGCGCCTTCGACCTCTCCGGTACCGCGATCCACGCGATCTATACGGGCGGCGGCTACCTCTTCACGAACTGCTCCGCCAACTGCTGGGAGCCCAACTTCACCGGCGCTCTCGCTCTGACCGACGACTCGCTCGCGACCGGACTCGCGCTCGGCTTCACCATGCCCTTCTTCGGCGGTGGCAGCACCAGCACCATCGACGTGTGCAGCAACGGCTACATCTGGATGAACTCAGGCTCGTCGACCAGTGCCGACTTCTCGCCCTCGGTCGCCGAACTGCTCTCCAACCCCGCGCGCCTCTGCCCGCTGTGGTTCGACTTCAACCCCAGCGCCGGTGGCACGATCTACTTCGACACCTTCCCCGGCCGCGCCGTCGTGACCTGGAACGGCGTCTACGCCTTCGGAACGACCAGCCCCAACACGATGCAGATCCAGCTGTTCCAGAACGGCGACTTCATCGTCAACTGGCAGAGCGTGACCAACAACTCCAGCACCAACACCGGCGCTGCGCTGTTCGGATACTCGCAGGGCAACGGCAGCGTCGACCCGGGCAACCGTGACGTCAGCGCGAGCCTGCCCTTCAGCACCGGTGCCGGCGGCACCCCGGTGAACTACCACGCCCTCGCCGGGTCGCGCCCGGTGCTCGGCACCACCTTCACCGGTGAGGCCAGCGACCTGCCGGCCAGCACCCTGATGGCCATCGTGAACTACGGCTTCCTCAACCCGGGCATCGGCCTCGACTTCCTCGGCATGACCGGGTGCACGCTCCACGCCGACATCCTGTTCTCGCTGCCCGTCAGCCTCACGCTGCCCACCGGCACCTCGTCGTTCCGGGTGCCGAACCTCCCCACCATCATCGGCGCCTCCATCAACTCCCAGTGCGTCGGTGTCGCACCGGGCGTCAACACCGCCAACCTCTTCGCCAGCAACGGTCTCACCCTGACCTTCGGCAACTGAGGCTCGCCGGATCGCGCTGCGGCGCGGTCTTCGACACGCAACGGCGCCCCGCGATCGCTTCGCGGGGCGCCGTTGCATGTACCGGTCGTCATCCCGAACGCCGGACCGCATCGGCAGATCGGAATCAGACCTTCCAGAGCCGAGACCGGATCCATTCGGCGATTGCCTTCGTCCAAGCATGTTGTTGGATGCTCTGTCCGCGCCCATCGCCTCTTCTCGCACCGGAACACCGCTCATGACCCGTCGACTCCTCTCCGCCGCCGCACTCCTGCTCGGCGCTGCGAGCCCGCTCCTGGCGCAGACTGCGCCCTGTTTCGAGACCAACTTCGGCACCAACCTGGGATTGAGCGACGACTCGGTCGCCTACAACCTGCCGCTGGGATTCAACTTCCCCTTCGCCGGCTCGACGACCGCCGCGATCGATGTCGCCTCGAACGGCTCGATCTGGGTGTTCAGCAACCCTGCCAACTTCGATCGCTGCTGTGACGGCGACGTGTTCGGCCTGCTCAACGACAACGCGAGCATCAATCCGCTGTGGATGGATCTCGACCCGAGCAGCGGCGGCGCGGTGTGGTTCAACACCTTCCCGGGCCGGGCCGTGATCACCTGGGACCAAGTGCCCGAATACGGCGGGTCGGTCGGCATGACCTTCCAGGTGCAGTTGCTGCAGAACGGCACGATCACCTTCTGGTGGGACGCGAACACCGACGATGCCTTCCATGGCGCGATCGTCGGTGTCTCCCCGGGTGGTGGTGCCGCCGATCCGGGTGCGAGCGATCTCAGCAATGCGCCGATCCTGCAGGGCGCGAGCCAGACGGTCTACGAGGCCTTCGACCCGTTCTTCTCGCAGCCCTTCGACCTCACCGCCCGTTCGCTCGAGTTCACTCCGATCGGCACCGGCTGGCTGGTCGTGCCCCGCGTCGGCTGTGATCCCGCGAGCGCGATCCGCTACGGCTCCGGTTGCCCGCGCCCGCCCGTCGTCTACGAGGACTTCAACTACGGCGCCTTCGACCTCAGCAACACGAGCTTCCTGTTCACGCCCGTGTCAGGCGGCTACTCGGTCGCCGCGTGCACCTCGAACTGCTTCGACACGGTGTTCGGAACGAACCTCAACCTGACCGACGACTCGAACTCCGGCCCGCTGAACCTGGGCTTCACCTTCAACTACCCCGGCGGCCAGACCACGGCGATCGACGTCGCGTCGAACGGTTTCCTCTGGCTCGACGCGGCGCAGGCCTTCGGCCCCCGCTGCTGCGACGGCGACGTCTTCACCTTCCTCAGCGACCCGCCGAGCCTGTGCCCGATGTGGATGGACCTCGATCCGTCCTCGGGTGGTGCGGTGTGGTTCAAGCAGGCTGCCGGTCGCGTGGTCGTCACCTGGGACCAGGTCCCCGAGTTCGGATCGAACAACCCCATCACCGCGCAGGCGCAGCTCTTCGCCGACGGCCGCATGCTCCTCGCCTACGGGACCTGCGTGAACGCGGGCCACATCGCCCTCGCCGGATACTCCGGGGTCAGCGGTGCCGTCGATCCGGGCCGCACCGACATCTCGACCTCGCTGCCGTTCTCGCTGTCGGCGTCGGGCACGCCGCTGTCGCTGGATGCCGCCGTGGGTTCGCGCCCGGTGCTCGGCTCCAACTTCACGATGGTGGTGTCGAACATGCCGTCGCCGACCCCGCTCGGGATCGTCGGACTCGGCTTCACGCGGACCTCGATCGACCTGTCGCTGATCGGCATGAGCGGTTGCACGCTGCTGCAGTCGGGAGAGACCTCCCTGCCGCTCCCGGCCACGCCGCCCAGCGCGAGTGTCTCGGTCCACGTGCCGAACGTCGTCTCTCTCGCCGGCCTGTCGCTCTACGCGCAGGGCATCACGGTCTCGCCGTTCCAGAACACCGCGGGTCTGCTCACGTCGAACGGCCTCAAGCTCACGCTGGGCAACTGAGACCTTCGGCGGACCTCATCCGCCGTAACGCGTCACCAGCGCCTCGACGATCCGCTTCGCCGCGCGGCCGTCCCCGTAGGGATTGCCGCGCGCGCACATGCGCTGGTGGAGCACGGGTGAGGCGAGCAGCGCGAGCACGGCGTCGCGGATCCGACGCGGATCGGAGCCGACGAGCTGGGCGAGACCAGCCTCGACTCCCTCCACGCGCTCGGTCCGTTCGCGCAACACGAGCAAGGGCTTCCCGAAGCTCGGCGCCTCTTCCTGCACCCCTCCGGAATCGCTGAGCACCAGCCAGCAGTCGCGGAGCAGGGCCAGGAAGTCGACGTAGCTCAGAGGCGGCGTGAGATGGACGGTCGGCGAGCCGGTCAGCTCGGCACGCAGCATCGCCTGCACGCGCGGGTTCGGATGCAGGGGCAGCACGAACTCGAGGTCCTCGCGCTCGCTCAGCTCACGCAGTGTGCGCGCGATGCGAACCAGCGGTGCGCCGAGGCTCTCGCGTCGATGGAGCGTCACCAGCACGAGTCTCCGGCCCGGCGCCGGAGTGAACCAAGGTGGCGGCAGACGTCCGCCGACCATGACCAGTGCATCGACCACGGGATTGCCCGTCACGACGATCGCGTCCTCTGGCACGCCCTCGGCACGCAGGTTGTCGGATGCCCGCGCGGTCGGCGCCAGGTGCAACGCGGCGACGCGTCCGATCAGTCGGCGATTGCCCTCCTCGGGAAAGGGCTGCCCGAGATCCGAGGTCCGCAGACCGGCCTCGACGTGGGCGAAGGGGACACCCCGCTGGAACGCCACGAGAGCTGCGGCGAGGGCCGTGCCTGTGTCGCCCTCGGCCACGACCACGCGCGGTGCGAGTGCGGCGAGCCGCCCATCGAGCGCCGTGATCGCACGACCCAGCAGGGCCGCGGGCGATTGGTCGCCTTGCATCAGGTCGAGGTCTTCGTCGACCTCGATGCGGAAGAGGCGCACCGCGTCGTCGAGGAGTTCGCGGTGCTGGGCGGTCGAAACCACCACGGTGCGCAGGCGCGATTCCGCCCGCAACGCGGCGATCACCGGGGCGAGCTTGATCGCCTCGGGGCGCGTTCCGATCACGACGCAGCAGACGGGGACGGTCATCGACGAGTGCAGTCCGGCGGTCCGGGCTCGACCCGGATGCGCACGCTAGCATGCCCGCGCCAAAGAGCGACGAAGAGTCGCCGAGCACCCGCATGGACTCGCCCGCGATCCCTGTCCCGCTGATCCGCAAGGCCACGCTCGCCGACGCCGCGCCACTGGCGCATCTGATGACCGAGCTCGGGCACCCGACGACGCCCGCCGAACTCCAGCACCGTTACGCCGCGTGGGAGTCGGAGGGCAACATCGCCTTCGTCGCGGCGAACGATGCCGGCGAACTGCTGGGCGTCGTCACCCTGCATCGCATGCATGTCCTGCATCGGCCCCTGCCCGTCGGTCGCATCACGGCACTGGTCGTCGACCGACGCCTGCATGGCCGCGGAATCGGCCGGAGACTCGTCTCCGCTGCCGAGGACCACCTCGCAGGACTCGGTTGCGGTTTGGTCGAGGTGACCAGCAATCTGCGCCGCACCGACGCCCACGCGTTCTACGAACGCATCGGCTACGAACGCACGAGCGCCCGGTTCGCGAAGTCGGTACAGCGGGCTCGGGGTGTCAATGCGGCGCACGAAGCCGCGCATCCAGGTCGCTGAGCAGGGCCTCGCGAAGCGCGCTGCGACGCGGCTGCGATTCGATCAGCGCTGCTCCCGTCGCGCGCGCGACGACGCCCACGGCCTCGGCCGCCGGAGCGACCTCGGCCGGCGACATCAGGACCGGCTCGGCACCGTAGAAGCGGCACAGCTCCACGGCGCGGCGCAGGTTGGACTGCAGCACTTCGCTCCGCGCCTCGCGCTCCTTGGCATCGAGCGCAGCAGCAGGATCTCGCGGCGCACGCAGCCGTGCGACCAAAGCGTCGTTCCCGGCACGGGTGCCGAGGGCTGTCGCCAATCGTGCGCGCTCCGCGTCGTCCGGCATGGTCGCGAGTCGTTCCCGCAGGAGCGTCGATCGGTCGAGCAGCGACGGGTCGCGGAGAAGCGCGTCGACGACTTCGCGACAGCGACCCAGCGCGAGCCATGCACGCAGTTCCTCGGCGTGCCACGGCGGGTCGTCGGATCGAGCCCCGAGCCGCGCGAGCCGCGCGTCGGTCTCGTCCATGCGACCTTCCTTCACATCGAGTTCGACCAGGCTCGCCAGGGCGGACGCCGACGGCCTGCTCGACTGCGCGTTCGTCTCCAGCAGCCAGCGGGCCTCCGCCCAGGCGCCGCGGATCGACAGCGTTTCGACGGCCACAGCGACCTCGCCCGGCTTCGCGCCGCGCACGAACCTCAACTTCGCGGTGGGCATGTCCACACGCAGTTCGTCGGCGCCGTCCCGCGCGATCAGCTCGGCCTCGACCGCATCGACGCCGGGAAACGCAATCGTGATGCGCGTGCCCGCGGCACTCCAGGTTCCCGCCGACGGGCCGAGATGCGCCGTCCCGTCCTCCGCGAGCTGCAGTTCGACGTCGCCCGCATGCCAGATCCCGAGCGCGTCGCGATCACCGCGAGCCGAGGGTTCCGACAGCAGCCCCAGCAGCAGATCCCAGGTCCGGAAGCTCCAGTCGAAGGGACGGGCGCGCCCGAGGAACTCGTCGTCGTCGACGCGCCCGACTCCGCCGCGGCGCAGGTCCGTCGCACCGCAACGGAGGTAGACGAGGGCCGGACGAACACGGTCGAGCTGTCGCTCCAGGTTCAGCACCACGTCGTGCGAGTCACGCCCCGGTGCGGCACCGTTCACCACGCGGAGTCCAGGGTGCGTCCGGGCGAGCAGCCTCGCCACCTCCGCAGGCCAGGCATCCTCACGGCTCGCGACGCCCTCCTCGAAGGCGAGATCATCGCCCACGACCAGTGCGGTCGCGTGGTCGACGCGCCCATCCGGGCCGACCCAAGCGCGACGCCACGCGGCGAACGCGAGCAGTTGCAGGCAGGCTTCGATCGCGAGGAGCGCGATCGCGGCGCGACGGAGGACGGTCACGGGGCGCACGGCGCGCATCATGCCCCGGAGGGGGGCTTCGGCGCACGGCGCAGCCTCTCGTAGAGCCGTCGCGCGGTCGGGTCCTCGCGGCGGACGGTGCGCTGCAACACCGCGATCGTCTCGATGTGCGAGGTGTGCGGGAACATGTCCACCGGCAGGATCTCGGTGAGCGCGTAGCCGAGCGGTTCGAGACGGGAGATGTCGCGCGCCAGGGTGCTGGGTTCGCAGGACACGTAGACGACACGCATCGGCTGCAGGTCCTTGGCCATCCCGCGAAGCACGCGGTCGTCGCATCCGGCGCGCGGCGGATCGAGGATCACCGCGAAGGGCTTGTCGCGACTGCGTGCGATGCTGGGCAGGAGGCGCTCGACCGTGCCGGCGCGGAAGTGCGCGTTCTCGATGCCGTTGTCCTGGGCCGATGCGATGGCGTCGGCGATGGCTCGTTCCGAATCCTCGATCCCGAACACCCGACCGACCGACGGCGCGAGCGCGAGCGCGAACAGGCCGCCGCCGCAGTAGAGATCCGCGATGCGGCAATCGCGCGGTGCGTCGGCGAGGATCCGGCGGACCTCGCGAACCAGGGCCCGAACCCCGAACGCGGAGGTCTGGAAGAACGCACCCGGCGAACTGTGCAGGCGGACACCGTCGACGTCGTCGACGACGCTGTCGACGCCGGCGAGCGAACGCATGTGCTCGCCCAGCAGGATCTCGGGCGGTCCGTCGTTCACGTTGAGCGCGACACCCGAGGCCCCCGCGGCCATCACCCGTTCGGCGAAGCGGTCGAGGCGCGGCAGACCGCGTTCGGTCTGCACGACGAGCGTCGCGTGAACCTGTCCGGTCGTCGCCGTCGAACGGATCAGCGCCGCGCGGAGGTGGCCGTAGCCGTCGCGCGCGTCGAAGACTCGCAGGTCGAGTTCGCGTGCAGCGTCGCGGATCGCGAGCCCGACGCGGACCGAGCGCGGCTCCTGGATCGGGCAGACTTCGATGCCGACCAGCTCCCGGCTACGGCGCGCGTAGAAACCAGCGACCAGCTCACCATCGCGCTCGGCGAAGTGGAGCACGAACTTGGTGCGCTGCTCCCACGGATCGGGCGGCCCGACCATCGGGCGCATCGGCAAGGAGCGCTCCTCGCGTCGAAGCGCGTGGGCCAGGGTCCGGCGCAGCCGCGCGGTCTTCTCCTCCATCTGGGCCGCGTGCGAGAGGTGCTGGAGCTGGCAACCACCGCACGACCCGAAGTGCGGGCAACGCGGTTGCACGCGATCGGGCGAACTCTCGATCACCTCGACGAGCTCGGCGCGGCCGTACTTGCGGGCTGCAGACGTGACCCGCACACGCACTCGCTCCCCGGGGATCACCTCGGGGACGAACAGTACGTAGCGATCGATGCGGACGATGCCGTCGGGGCCGTCGCCGAAGGCCTCGACACGGGCCTCGAGCTCCTCGCCCTGCACGACGGGCACTTCGGACGGTCGTTCAGGCATGCGAAGGGCGAAGGAGCATAGCCCGCCGCCCCATCGACTTCACTTGCCGCGACCGGCCGCCTCGAGTTCGGCGGTGACGTCGACATCCCACTCCACCGTCTCGCCGTCCTTGATCTCGCGGGTGAAGCGGATCTCCGGCTTGCCCTGCTGGGTGACGATCACGGTGTAGGTGTCGGGCGGGACGCTGCCCACCTCGTACCAGCCGCTGTCCTCGACCTTCGACACGCCGGCGCTCATTGCGCGGCGCAGGATCGACATCGTCGACACCCGCGATGCGAGCGGCTTGCCCTTGCCGTCGAGCACCGAGATGTTGGCGAGCGGGATCTTGCTGCCGTCGACGTTGCGGGCCCGCAGCCGGAGCGTCGCCCCGCGGATCACGCGGATGGTCACGTCGACCGTCGAATCCGAACGCACGATGACGTCCTCCGCGACCCCAGGAGCGAGTCCCTCCGCATCGGCGCGCACCCGATAGGTTCCGGGCGTGAGCCCGCCGAGCTCGAAGTGGCCGTCGGCACCGCTGCGCACCGGACGCGCCTGCACCCCGAACAGATCCATGATCTGCTCCTCCGCACCGAGGTTGCTCGGCGCATCGCCGCGCGTGGCGACCAGTTCGGCACCGCTCACCGGAGTACCGCTGCCGTCGAGCACGACGCCGCGGACGATGCCCGCTCGCGGAAGCGTGATCGTGAGGTTGTCGATCGGGGTCAGCCCATCGACCACGATGTCTTCCAGCGAGGCCTCGCCATAGCGCGTCGACTGGGTGTCACCGCCACCCCGTGGTCCGCCCATGCCCGGCCCACCCATCGAACGACCGGTCGCCACGATGCGGTAGCGACCCTGCGCCATGCTCGACAGCTTGAAGTGACCCTGCTCGTCGGTGCGTGCCTGCGCGACGCCGTTCTTCATGATCAGCCCGAGCAGTCCCGGAGCGGCCTCCGCATCACCCCCGACCACTCCGGCGGAGACCTGGATGCGCGGAACCGGTTGGCCCTCGGCATCGACGACGGTGCCCGCGATCCAGCTCTGCGGGAGATCGAGATCGACGCGGACCTCGCGCACACCCTCGGGCACCTCGACCGAGAGATTGGCCTGCTGCGGCCGTCCGGCGAAGCGCGTCACCTGGAAGTAGTAGCTGCCCGGCGACAGGCCGATGAGCTGGTAGTTGCCCTGCTCGTCGGTCGGCTGCGCGCGGATGCCCATGCCGAACAGGCCGTCGCGGTCGGCGCCGAGCGCGGTCACCATCGCGCGCTTCACGACCTCCTGGCCGTCGCGCACGGTTCCGAACACGCGCACGCTGCCCTCGCTCTCGTCCTGGATGTCGAGATGCGCATCGCGACCGCGACGGACGGTGACGGTCTTGAGGCGCATGTTCCCGAGCAGGTCGTAGCCGAGATTCGGAGCACGCTCGTCGATGCGCGACTTGAAGACGATGTACTGACCCGGAGCGAGGCCCTCGATGCGGTAGTGGCCCTGCTCGTCGGAGCTCGCGCTCTTGAACGCACCGGCCTGGAGGCTCGCGGCCACCACCAGCGCGTCGCGCAGCGGCAGACGTCCCGCTCCGGTCACCTGGCCTTCGATCGCGCTTCCGGCGTCGAGTTCGATGGTGATGCCATCGGTCGGCGCGTCGACCGCGAGTTCGACATCCTTGCTCGACGCCTTCGCAAGATCCGGATGCCGCGCGGTGAAGCGGTACTTCCCGCCGGCCAGCCCGTTGATCTCGAAGTGTCCCTTCGCGTCGGCGCGCGCTGTGCGGCGGTTGCCCTGCATCATGCCGAGGAAGTCGAAGTCCTCCGGCTGGAAGTTGATGCGGAACGGACCACCGCGCTCGCCATCGTCGCCGCGGACGGCGTAGGCAGTGACCTCGGCGCCCGCAACGGGCTGCTGGGTGCCGACCTCGACGACGGTGCCACGCGCGATCGCTCCCGCCTTCAACTCGAAGGCGAGATCCTCGCTCTCCGCACCGGCGACGAGTTCGACCTCGCGATCGTCGGCATCACGGAAGCCTTCGGCGCGCACCCGCACGCGGATCTTGCCCGGCGGGATGCCGCGCAGTTCGAAGCGACCGTCGGTGTCCAGCACGTCGGTCCAGTTGCCGTCGAAACCCTGGTCACCCAGCCGTTGTCCGGCGGCGAGACGCATCCCCCCGCTACGGTCACCGCGCGCCCACGGCGGACCACGGCGCCCGCGATCACCGTTGTCCTCCGCGGTCGAACTGGCGTCGGCGGTGCGGGCTCCGCGATTGCCACCGTCGGGGCGATCCGGTCGCGACCGCGCCTCCACACGGAAGCGTGCGACCGGCTTCTGGTCCGGACCGACGACGTGTCCGCGCACCGTCGCGCCGCGCGCGAGCACGATGCGCTGCTCG
Source organism: Planctomycetota bacterium (assembly GCA_046349595.1). Classification (GTDB taxonomy): domain Bacteria; phylum Planctomycetota; class UBA1135; order UBA1135; family UBA2386; genus JACRLW01. The sequence continues at coordinate 1,692,316 of JAXMCA010000002.1, read as the reverse complement.
CCCTCGATCTTCACGTTGAAACGGATGTCGGTGACGTAGCCCGGCTTGCTCGCCTGGAGGAACACGCGATCGGCGTCGATGCCGCGTGCGACGAAGCGACCCTCGGCATCGGTCTCGGCGACCACGTTGCGCACCTTCAGGGCGAGCTTCAGGACATCGGGGTCGTTCGGGCGCTCGAAGGGACGCACCTCGACCGACGCACCCGGCAGCGGATGGTCCTGATCGTCGACGACGATCCCGCTGACGCTCGAACCATCGCCGAGCGTGAACACCAGGTCCTCGTAGCGACCGCCGTCGACGACGGTCCGATCGATCACCTCGCTCGGGGCGAAGCCGTCGACCGCCGCGACGAAGCCGATGCGACCCGCGGCGACGTGGTCGACGACGAAGCGGCCGTCCGTGTCGGTGACGATGGGTTCGGCACGCCCATCGGCGCTGAACAGCATGCGACTGACATCGAGGTAGACCATCGCGACGTTCGCGCCCGCGCAGGGCTTGCCTTGCGGGTCGAACACCTGGCCGGCGACCAGTGCACCGGGGTGGACGACGACGTCGACCGTCGTCACCTCGTTCTCCCTCACGTCGATGCCGTAGATCTCCTCGAGCGCGATGTCCGCGCCGGCCGCACAGAGCGCGTAGCCGGTTCCGGGCGGCACGCCGAACAGCTCGAAGCGCCCTTTCGCATCGGTGGCCGCTTCCACCCAGCCGAACCGCCGCTGGGTGAGTTGGCCGAGGAAGGCGTTGAGGCCCGGCCGCACGCTGACCACCGCACCGGCCTTCGGCTGCCCCTGCGCATCGTGCACCGCACCGCGGATGCGACCGGCCGGACTGGCGAAGAGTTCGAGTCCGTCCTGCACCTCACCCCGCGCGATGCGGACCTGCAACGCGGAGCGGACGTACGAGAAGTCACCGCGCGCATCGACGAACACCAGACCGGGGTCGACGTCGAGGAGCTCGAAGCGGCCGTCGGGTCCGGTCTGCGTGGTCGCGAGCAGGCGTGGCGGTCGGTTGTTGCCGGTCCAGAAGCCGTTGCCCTCGAAGAACGAGCCGCGGAATCGCGCGATCAGGCGCTCGAGTCCGGGCGGATCGCGCATCACGCGCACCTCGACGTTGGCCATCGGGCGCGTGCCGGTCTCGTCGAGGACGATGCCGCGGATGCCGGTCGGATGACCGAGCTTGCCCGCCGGGAGCGGGTTGCGCTCAGGTTCCCCGACTGCAGACTTCGCGTCGGCAACCGCAGCGTCGGGCAATGCGGCCGACCGCTCGCTGCCGGTCCCCGACGAAGCACCGTTCGCATCCAGGGGGGCAGGGCCCGCGTGCTGTCCGCCGGAGCCGAAGGACAACCAGAGCAGCGCGCCGAGGATCAGCACGCCGACGACGGACAGCAGCAGTTTGCGAGCAGTCATGACCGGGCCGAGGTGAGCGAGCAGGCGGGCAGAGCGGCGCATTGTGGCCGCAGGGGCCGCGCGAACTGTCCCGTCGCGGCACCAACCTGCGTCAGACGCTGATTCGGTCTCCCCGCGTCGCCGGATGCGGAGATCGCATCAGCCCGTGGGCACCGGCGGCAGGTGGATGCGGAACTCGGTGCGACCCGGATCCGCGGCGACGAGGCGGATCCTGCCGCCGTGGGCCTCGACGATCCGGCGCGAGATGGCGAGGCCGAGCCCGGTCCCCGCGGAGCGCGTGGTGAAGTACGGCTCGAAGAGGCGAGCACGGTGCTCCGGCGGAATGCCGGGGCCGTCGTCGATCACGCTGAGCTCGACGCCACCGTCCTCGGCGACGGCCGTGCGTACCTGCACGTGCCCGCTCCGCCCCGCGGCCTCCTGCGCGTTCTGGACCAGGTTGAGGAGTGCACGCCGCAGTTCGCCGCGGTCGACGCGAAGGCGTGCCGCGCCCGCCGTCCGCTCGAAGGTGAGCGCGGGTCCGCCGTCGTGTTGTTCCGCGGCGAACAGGCCGGCGAGGTCGTCGCACAGCTCGTCGACGGTGACGTCGGCGAGTTCGGGCTGCGGCTTGCCGGCGAACTGGCGGAAGTCGGACGCGATGCGCGCGAGCTGATCGGTCTGCTCGACCACCGTGCGGGCGAGGCGATCCGTGAGTTCGGCGAGTCGTGGATCGCTCTCGCGACGTGCACGCTGCACGAGCTGGGCGCTCATCCGCATCGGCGTGAGCGGGTTCTTGATCTCGTGCGCGATCTGCCGCGCCATCTCCGCCCAGGCCGCTTCGCGCGCCGTGGTGCGCAACTGCTCGCGACTCTGCTCGAGCTGGCGCGCCATCCGATTGAACGACGCCGCGAGTCCGGCGAGTTCGTCGCTGCCGCGCACGTTGACCTGCACCGAGGTGTCGCCCTCGGCGAGTTCACGTGTCGCGCGCGCGAGCTCGCGCACCGGACGGAGGATCGCGCGCGAGGCGATCAGCGACCACACCACCAACACGCCCACGACGAAGGCGGTCACTCCGAGGATCGCGGTGTAGAAGGCGACCGTCGTCGAGAACAACTCACGCGCCGGAGCCTCGACGCTCACGCGCCAGTCGAGTCCTCGAGCGATGCCCGGCGCGACGCGATCGATGCCTGCGAGATACTCACCCTGGCCATCGACCTCGTAGCGGCACAGCCGAGCCTTCCGATCGATGCCGCGCACGACCTCCTCGAGCGCCGGCTGCGCGATCCGCCCCGAGTAGCGTTCGCGATCGCTGCTCGAGAGCACCTGCGCGACGTGGTCACAGACCGAGACCACCGCGCCCGGGTAGCCGGCGTCGCGGAGGTCTGCGGCGACGTCGTCGACGAGCGACTGGACGCGTGTCCACGGCACCAGCACGTAGACGACTCCGATCTGTCCCGCATCTCCGGTCACCCGCAGGGCGAGGCCGAAGCTGTAGTCGTTGGGATCGCGGGTGAAGCGTTCGGGGTTGCGGTGCAGTAACTCGGACAGGTGACGGTCCATCCAGACCAGCGAGCGATCCGCCTGGATCGCGGCCTGGAACCAATCGAGGTCGCCCACGCTCTCCGGCGCGAGCGCCGCCCGCGAATCGCGCGCGCTCGAATCGAGCATTCCGACCGCGTCGACGACGGTCTGCACCGCACCGTGGGCATCCGCCACCAGCACGACCTGGAAGTCGCGGTGGAAGTCGACGACCAGCTCGAGCTGGTCGTCGAAGCCGGTGACATCGCCATCGGAGAGCAGATGGCGCGCCGCCCGCTCGATGAGCGCGGCATCGCGGTAGACCTGACCGATGAGCTGCCCGAGCTGCCCAACGAGATCGGCGGCCTTGTCCTGCAGCAGCACGCGCACCACCTGCGACTCGAGCCGCTCGCGCATCCCGCTGCGCACCACGAAGCCGAACACCAGGAACGGCAGAGCGGTGGAGAGGAGCAGCGTCAGGACGAAGCGCGCCGACAGCGAACGGAACCGCACCGGCGCACAGTATCAAGCAGCGCCCCGCCTTGGAGGCAGAGGCCGAACCGGCCTCAGTTGCGGTCGGGACGCCGCGCCGCCTCGATGCGCGCGATCCGGGCCAGTACCTCGGGGTTCGCGGACCAGAACTTCCGCGCGTCGATGTAGTGGGACAGCGCGCCGTCGAGATCGCCGGCCTCCTCGGCCTTCGCGCCGGCCTCGAGAGCCTTCTTGGCCTCGGCGATGCGCAGCGTGATGTCGGCCATGCGTTCCCTGGTGTCGCGGAAGCCGGGGACCTTGGCGTCGAGCTTGGTGAATCCCTCGATGGCCTCGTCGAGATGGCCCTGGAGCTCGATGTCCTTGGCCGCGAAATAGGCCTCGTCCAACTCGCGCTCGTGGAGGAGGAGGAGCAATTCACCGATCGCCTGCTTCTGCTGATCGGAGACGGCCATCGCGCCCTCGAGCTTGGTGCGCGCCAGAGCGAGCTGCCCGCGCGCGAGCGCCATCTGGCCCTCTTCCTTCATCTCCACCGCCTGGGCCTCCTTCACGGCGACCGCGAGCATGGCGTCGATCGCCTCCGAGGACGACTTCTCCTTCTTGATGTCCTCGAGTTCGTGGCGCGCGGCCTCGAACTGCTTGCGATCCATCATCGCGCGGACGAGCAGGATGCGCTCCGCCAGGATCTGCTCGGCGACGACGCGCAGGGGCTCGGAAACGGCGTCGAGCGTCGGGTCCAGCAGCAGCGCGTGCGTGAAGTGGTAGCGGGCCTGTTCCGGCAACTGCTCCGACATCGCGCGCAGGCCTTCGATGAACTGGACGTGGGCGAGATCGCGCTGACGCTGCCAGCTGTCACCGAGTTCGACCATGCCCTTGGCAGCGATCTCGTTGCCCGGTTCGTGGCCGAGTGCCGCCTGATAGGATCGCAGCGAGTCGTCGAGCGCGCCGGCGCGCCGCTGATCGTCGCCCTGCTTGGCCAAGCGGTCCGCGAGCTTGTCGATCGCCTTGCGCTTCCACTCCAGTGCGATCGGCTGCTCCGGCTCCAACGCGAGCACCTTCTCGAACTCGGCGATCGCCTCGGGCTCACGACTGGCGAAGATCAGCTGCTGACCGCGCCACAGGAGCCACCCGGTGCGGATCCTCCAGTAGGCATCCGCGACCTGCGGGTCGTCCGGCCGCTCCTCGCGGGCGGTCTGGATCGCGGCCCACGCCTGGTACCAGTCGCCGTGCTCCATGTTCCACTCCGCCTCCGTGAGGTAGTGGGAGGGCACCGCACAGCCCCCTGCCACCGAGAGGACGAGCGGCAGGAAGAGGAATGGGGTCAGCTTTCGGGCCATGGCTTGGGGAAGGGCTTCCGGTTCCGGGGCGCGCCGGGGCAGAATCCTCGGACACGTCGAAGGCGGCGAATCTTCCAGAGGGCCATGACCAGAGCAACCGAAGAACGGCAGGAGACGACCGGACTCGCGCGGTTCGTCCAAGGAGTGGAGCGGGTCCTGGACGCCCGCCCGGCCATGCCGGTGACCATCAAGGAGGTCTCGACCCTGCTGTTCGACCTCCTCCGCAAACCCGACGGCATCCCCGCCGACGCCTTTCGGCCCCGGGACGACAGCTACGCGCGCCACCTCCTGCACCGCGACCGGCAGAACCGCTTCGTCGTCCTGGCCCTGGTCTGGCGACCCGGACAGGGCACGCCGATCCACGACCACTCCTGCTGGGGCGTGATGGGGCTGCTCGAGAACTCCCTCCAGGAGGTCGGCTACGAGCGCCTCGACGACGGATCGCGACCCGGCTACGCGGAACTCCGCGAGCTGACCGGCCGCCAGGTCTCCGCCGGCTCCACGAGCTACCTGCTGCCGCCCTACCAGGAGATCCACGCGATCGGCAACAACACCGATCGCATCACGATCTCGATCCACGTCTACGGCCGCGACATCGACGAGGTCAACGTGTTCGAGCCGAACACCAAGACCGTGCGCCCGATGCGGATCAAGTACTACAGTCCCGACTGTGGCGGAGCGGACTTCGCGATCTGAAGCCGCTGGTGCCCGCGCGTGGGCCGCGGTTCAGCGGTACTCGCTGATGAAGATCTGCTCGTTCGCGGAGTCCGACTGCTCCCAGACGATGACCGCGTCGCCCCACGACGTCACCGCGACGTCGAGGATGATCACGTTGGTGCCGGACATCGCGATGATGTCGTCCTGATCGACCGGGACCTGCCAGGAGCCGTCGCGACACTCCGCCCGCGCGACGTTCAGCGATGCCGCGTTGAGCTGGTGCCAGGCCATCACGACGTCGCCGTTCTGCGCCATGCCGGCCGAGGGACCGGCGGCCTCCCAGCCGTCCGGAGAGATGTTGTCGGTGACTCCGGACGGATGGGTCCAGGTCCCGTCGTGCCGCACGCTGCGGAAGACCTGCAGGTTCGCGCCGTCGCTCTGCGTCCAGCACACGATCGCGTCGCCGTTCGCCGCGATCGCGGCGCGCGGGTTGATCGCATCGCTGCCACCCGGATCGACGGCGTCGCCGATCGCGGTCGGATGCGTCCAGGATCCACCGACGCGCTGGCTCGTGAAGACGCGCTGGTGCAAGCCGTCGGACTGCGTCCAGGTCATCACCGCGTCGCCGTTCGGTGCCATCGCCAGGGACGGCGCCGATGCCGCGGAGAAGCTCGGACTGACGAAGCCGTCGAGATCGTGCGGACGCGTCCACAGGCCGTTGAGTCGCTCGCTCAGGAAGATACGCGGTGTGGCGCCCTGATCGTCCTGGACCACGGCCACGATCGCATCGCCGTTGGCCGCGACCGCGACCTCCGCGGTCTGCACTTCCGAACCGGGCACGCTGACCGTGTCGGTGAGGGAGGACGGCGCGGTCCACGTGCCGTAGCGGCAGGCGGTCGCGAACGTCGCCCGATGGGACCCGTTGCCCTGTTCCCAGATCACGATCGCCTCGTCGGCAGAGCCCATCGCGACGCGAGCGTCGCTGGCATCCGATCCCCCGAGATCGATCGCGTCGCCCATCGATGCGGGGTGGGTCCACGCACCGTCCCGGTACTCGCTGCGCATCACACGCTGGTGCGTGCCGTCGCTCTGCAGCCACACCACGATCGTGTCGCCGTCGTCGCCCATCGCCACGCGCGGGCGGATCGCGTCGGTCCCGTCCGGGCTGACGTTGCTCGAGACGTCCTGCGGCACGAGCCAGTTGCCGTGACGACACTCCGCCACGAAGACCTGCTCGTTGCTGCCGTCGCTCTGCTGCCAGACGAGGACGGTGTCACCGTTCACAGCCATCGCCGCGCGCGGCCAGGTCGCATCCTGACCGTCGGGGCTCTGGTTGTCGGCGAGCAGCACCGGATTGCGCCAGCTCTTCGACGTGCAGCCGATCGTCACGTGGTTCACGGCCGTGCCGTCGACGATGCCGTTGCCGTTGGTCACCTCGAAGCGCTGCGTGGTCGAGCCACCGACGACGGTGATCTCATAGCTGCGTCCGTCGACGACCGGCGTCGGGAAGGTGAAGGGGCCATCCTGAGTCAGCGTGATCTCGTCACCGCCGTTGTTGCTCAGGATCACGTTGCCGTGCAGACCGCTGATCGTCCCGCCGACCGTGAAGTGGTTCAGGCAGACCACGGCGATGCCGGTGACGTTGCCGCCGTTGACCGTGCCGCTCTGCAGGTTGGCCACCGTGCAGTGCTGGCCCGCGGGCGCACTCACGATGTCGATCGAGTACGGAGTGCCGTTGGCGACCGGCGTGGGGAAGGTGAAGGAGCCGTCGGCGTCGAGTGTGACGTCTTCGCCGTTGTTGCGCAGCACGAGGGATCCGTCGAGCCCGGTCACCACGCCACCGATCGTGTAGGTCTCGACGGCGACGGTGACGACGACGGCCGTCACCGCGCCGCTCACGACTCCTGAACCGCCGGTGATCGTCGCGTGGTATCCCACGGGAGCGCTCGCCACCGTGATGGCGTAGGAGCTTCCCGCCGCGAGTTGGGTCGGGAAGGCGAAGCTGCCGTCGGCGATCACCTCGGTCGTCTCGCCGCCGTTGATCTGCAACACCAGCGAGCCGCTGCTGATGTTCAGCCCAGAGACGGTGCCGCCGACCGTGTAGCGCGCGGTGCTGCTGCCGCAGGACCACAGCGCGAGCGCCGTGAGGACAAGGAGGACGGAGAGCTTGGAACGACGCATGTCCATCGAGCGATGACTCCTCGGCAGGAGCCGCTCGCCAAGAGCGGCTCGGCCAGTCGCTCGATGGGATCGGACGTTCCGGCGTCTCGACTTGAGCCTGCCGGATGGCGGCCGGTCAGGTCAGCGCTGGTAGATCTCCGAGTCCGTCGCACCGCCACCGACGACCATCACCGTGCCGTCGGGCAGGTTGACCGCGAGCGGGAAGAGCCGAGGCGCGGCCATGGAGCCGGTCGCCTGGATCAGGTTCGGACCCTGGGAGAAGCGGTCGGCCGTGGCCGTCGCCGTCGCCTCGAAGGTGCTGTTCGGGATGTCGAGCGTGACGCGGAAACCGCCGGCGATGAGCGCGCCGCCGCCCGGCAACGCCGCCATGGCTGCGCCGGCGCGACCTTCCTGCAGTCCGTTGACCGTCGTGAAGGTGCCGAAGCCGATCAGGCCGCGTGAGTAGAGCTGACAGTCGGTCCGCGTGCCCACCACGATGTCGGCGATGTTCAGTGTGGTGAGGAAGGTCGTGAGGTCGAGGGTCAGACCGCCGCAGAGCAGCACCTTGCCGTCGCTGAGACCGACCGCGCTGTGCATGAAGCGTCCGCCGTTCATCAGGGCCGGGAGACCGAAGCTGTTGGTGTTCGGATTGAAGCGGTACGCGGTCGCCGACACGTTCGGGATGTTCACGATCGGAAGCACCGCGAGACCGCCTGCGACCAGCACCTCACCGTTGGTGAGCGTGGTCGAGGTGTGCATCGCGCGCGGCTCGAGCATGTTCGGGCCGGGCGAGAAGGTGTTGGTCGTCGGATCGAAGATCTCGGTCGATGCGCGGATCGCCGCGAAGGTCGCGAGGAGGTCGGTGAGCGACAGCGTCTCGAAGCCGCCCGTGATCAGCACACGACCGTTGCCCATCACCGACGCACCGTGACCGGCGCGGGCGATGCCCATGGTCAGGTTGGTCGTGGTCTGCGAGACCGGGTCGTAGATCGCCGCGGCGTTGGTCGGCTGACCGGTCGTGGCGTCGATGCCGCCGGTGAAGAGCACGCGGCCATCGGGGAGCCCGGTGGTCTGCGAGAGGAGTCCGACTCCGAAGGTGAGGCCGGCTGCTTCCCACTGCTCCGTGCGCGACTTGTAGAGCTGCGCGATCGGGCCGGTGCCGCCGACGAAGAGCAGGCCGCCGTCGGGCGCCGGAGCGACGCCACCACCGAGGATCGGCACGGTCGGCAGTTCGAGCGAGGGCTTGAAGGTGCCGGCGCGCTGTGGAGTCACGCGCACCAGGTTCGACACGACGTACGGACCCGTGCCCCCGATCGCCTGGAAGGACAGGACGATGCTCTCCAGCGCCGGGATGTCGGGCAGGGCGAGCGTCGCGCTTGCGTTGCCGCTGCCGTTGGTCACGCCGAGGAAGCCCGGCAGGTTCACACAGACCCCGACCATCACGTCGGGGATGTCGAGCGTGATGCCGAGCGAAGGCAGGGGGGTTTGTTGCTCGTTGCCCGAGAAGAGCAGCAGGTACGGCGCGTTCGCGGCGCCGTGGATCGAGAAGGTCGACGGACCCGGCAGCGCACCGCCGGACTTGTCGAGGCTCATGTTCTGTGCGGACACCGGGATGGCCAGTGCTCCGACCAGGGAGGGGATCGCGAGGAGCTTGTTCATGGCGACGTGAGGGCGCACCTGTGGCAGTCGCGGCCAGAAAGGGATCGCGTACGCGCCGCAGGACGATAGCAGCCGGAACGTTCCGAGGCTGCGCGCGCGGGGCAGGGGAGACGCGCGACGGGACGCCGGCGGGGACGGGCGATTGTGGACGCCGAGACTCGCGACCTGTCACCGCGACACGACGCGCTCGTCTTCACCGCGACGACGCGTTGCCATCGGCGCGATCGAGACGCTGCACGGCCGCCCTCGATCACGCAGGTGCGTACGGTTGGACGTACGCATCCCGCCGGCGATCGGTCTCACGAACGGCCGATGAATTCCTCGAGGTCGTGCCTGAGCTCCTCGAGTCCGTAGGTCGGGACGGTGATGCAGCGGTAGATGATGCGCTCGAGGTCCGGCGGCGTGCGCGGGTTGAGCATCTGCGGCGGGCAGTAGCTGTAGAAGAACGACAGCGACAACCGCACGGTCTCGCCGCCGGTCTTGTTCCCGGCGTGCTCCCACGGCACTTCGTCGAAGGGCAGGGTGCCGGTCAGGATCTCGTAGATCATGATCCCGATCGCCATCACGTCCGCCTTGCTGTCGGTCAGGACGAGCGGGTTGTAGTACGGCGTCGTGGTGATCGCGCCGCTCTGCGAGCGTCGCATCGCGGGGTCGAGCATCACGACCTTGCCGCTGGGCTTCACCACGATGTTCTCGGGCTTGAGATCGCCGTGGTAGGCGAAGGGCGTCTTCTCCTTCAGCTCGATCAGGCCGCGCACGATGGCGAGGAACCAGTTGAGATGGATCCCCTCCAGCGCGCGGATCTTCTCGCGCATGGTCTTGCCGCGGACATGGTCGAGGACGAGCACCGGGCGCTCGTCGTCGAGGTATGCGTCGCGCAGTCTCGGCAGGTGCGGCGAATCGAGTCCGCGCAGGAGTTCCGACTCGGCCTGGAGCATCGAGCGGACCTCTTGACCGTCGAAGTGATCGATGCGGACCTTGTCGTTGCCGAAGAACACCGCCTCACCCGGAAGCTCGTCCGGCGAGATGCCCTCCGGAGTGCGCTTCGGGGTGACCTCGAGCAGGCGCGTGACCTGTCGACCTCCTCCGGAAGGATGGCCGACCTTCAGGGCGACCTTCTCGTCGGTGCGTTCGTCGACCGCGAGATAGACCGAAGAGAACCCGCCGCGTCCGACGAACCGGTCGACCCGGTAGCCTCGAAGGACTTCGCCTACCGCTAGCTTCATCATGGGGTGCGCGTCTTGTGGTGCTGCCCCGATTTCGGCGCCGGATCGTCGCAAACCTTAGGAAGGAAAAGGGTTGCGTCGGTGCCCCCGATGGGATCGGAGATTCACGACCAAAGGCCCGCGGGGTCGGTCGGGATGCGATTCCGCAGGCTCGGCGATGAGTTTCGCCGATCGGATGGACGGACCACACGGTGGCATGGCATGGTCCGACTCAGGCACATCGAGGTGATGATCCGACCGCGCATGCTCACTCCCCCGCGCCGGCCCGCACTCGCCGTGGTCCTCCTGCTCGCCACAGCTTGTGGCGGTGGAGGCGGCAGTCCGAACCCGGCCCCGACCCTGATGGCCGCGACGCTGCTGCAATCGGGCGCGACCCCGGCCGCGGGCGATCGCCTCCTGCTGTTGATGTCCGAGGCGGTCCAGCTGACCGGCGGTGCGATGCTCGACGACGCCGACCTCGCGCTCGGCGGCGGCACGCTCGGCACGGTGACAGCAGTTCCTGTCCTGCTCGATGCACGCACCGTGCAGGTCACGCTCGGCGCCGGAGTCTCCCTCACTCCCGGCCACACGACCTTGGATTTCGCTCCGGGCAACGACGCGGTGAGCGACCTCGGCGGAGCACTGGCGAAGAGCGTCTCGACACCGGCGCTCCTTCTGCTGGGCGACGGCGGGGCCCCGACCGTGCAACCGATCACGTTGGATCGGATCGACTCCCTGCTCAACGGCACCGGACCCGCGGGCGGGACGCTGCAGGTGCCGCGCAGCGGTTTCACGATCGACGTCGACTGGTTCGACACGCAGAGCGGCATCGACCCGTCGTTGTGCCTGCTCACCGCCTCGGTCCCGGTCACCGTCGCCGGCGCCACGCGAACCGCGGGCACGAACCTCCTCGACGCGTTGACGCGCACCGACACCAGCACCCACACGAGCTGGCTCGTGCCGGGCAACGTCCTGTTCGGAACGGGGAGTGCGAGCATCACGCTGTTCCCGGTCGACGGCACGGGCGTGCCCGGCACCGCGCAGACCCTCGCCTTCAAGGTGGTCGGTGCCTCGGACGACCTCCGACCGCTGGAGCGCGGCCAGACCTGGTTCCTCTCCTTCGACCGCGACATCGAAGGCTTCCAGCTCGACACGTCCGGCGTGGCGTTGAGCGTGAACATCCTGGCCGGCGCCAATGGCATCGCCGACGCGATCGACGTGCTGTTCGTCCTCGGCATCCAGAGCACGAATCCTCTGCCGAACGTGACTCCCGGTGTCGACAGCAACCAGTTCGTACTCCAGCGTTTCCGCGACACCCTGCACGACCGGCTCGTCAGCCTGTTCCCGGGCGTGTCGATCGAGTTCACCTTCGATTCGCCGGGGAACTTCCCGAGCGGTCAGGCCTCGGTCCCGTATCGGAACCTGTCGTTCTCGAGGATCTGCATCGCGGGTGCCGCCGCGGCGACACCGACAGGGACGCTCGGCGCCGCCTTGTTCGACTCGAACAACCAGAGCCAGGACGACGACTGCATCACGGACTTCAACGGCCAGCGCCTGGGCATCTTCCTGCACACCTATGCGCACGTCGGGCTGCGCGCGGGTGCGACTTCGAGCTTCCGCCAGACCTTCGCTCCCTTCATCCCTCAGCTCCAGTCCGGCGCACCACCGGCTGCAGGGGTCCCCATCGGGGAGGACGGACAGGACGCGGCGCGCCTGCTGGGCACCCTGAACGACACGCGTCGTGTGCAGATCGACAACGCCATCGCCGGCATCGCGCGCGCCACGGCGGTGGTCGTCGCACACGAGTGTGGACACTCGCTGGGACTGGTCGCGAACGATGCGATGCCGAGCGGCCTGTACGGAAACGACCCCGTGCACTTCCCGACCAACAGCGCCGCCGCGAACCTGCACATCGAGACCCCCACGCTGTTCCCCGCGGGGGCACAGAACGTGATGAGTCCGTCGATCTCCTACGACGCCGCAATCAACTCCGCGACCGGCTTCAACTCCCTCAACCTCGCCTACCTGCGCGAGCGGGCCCTCTACGACAAGCACTGACATGGGACACCGCATCCTGACCCTCGCCGTCGCGCTCGCGTGCCTCGCACCGGCACGCGCACAGCAACTCCGCCACGGAATCGCCGATGCGGCCTTCGTCGTCGTCGCCGAGCCGATCGGAAGCAGCCGCGCCGGTGAACACCTCCTCGCGCATCGCTTCCGCGTCGTCGAGACGCTGAAGGGTGACGTGCAGGGCGAGTTCACCGTGCTGGAGACCACCGACGTTGCCGACGCGCCGCTTCCCGAGCTTCGGGGACGTCGGCTCGCCTGCCTGAACCCCGACCGACGCAAGGACCTGCCGGCGGGCGGTCCATACCTGCGCCCCACCGGCTACACGGGCGAACAGCCGCTGATCGACGACGGCCCCGCAGCGCGGCAGATCCTCGAACTGGTGCGCACCCTGATCACGTCGGAGCAGGGCAGCGAACCGGCACAGGTGACCGCGACGCTGGTCCAGTTGGCGCAACGCGGCAGCGGAGTCGCGCAACGCGAGGCGATCGAGGTGCTGCGCGAGCGCGACATCCTGCGGTCGCACATCGATCCGATCGACGTCGACGCGATGCTCGCGCGCGCCGTCGGCGAGACCAAGGACGTCGATCTCAAGATCGCTCTCGCCTCCCTGTGCGCCGAACGGCGGGGCGACGGCGTCGTCGAGGCGCTGTGCGGCGCGTTGCAGCAGTGCCAGGACGAGCGCTTCGCTCTCGCGCTCGGTCGCATCGCACGCCACGTGCACGGCGAGCAGTCCTTCACCGTCCTGCAGAGGTTCCACCAGCAGGCGCGAGGTCCGCTGCGCGACACGCTCCTGCTCGCGATCGGCGCGACGCGCACCGAGGCCGCGCTCGACTACCTGCTCGACCTGCGCAAGCAGGACGGCCCGACCCGCGCGGTCGACGCCGCGCTGCGGGCCCACGGCAGCGTGCGCGCGATCGACGCCGTCGAACCGAAGAAGAAGTGAGCGCCTCGCTCAGCGCGGCACGCGGTCCGCGGTGGTGACCGGAAGTCGATGTCCCGCGGCGACCTGTTCGCCGACCAGCTTCCGCACCAAGGCGTCCCCGCCGGCGATGCGACCCCCGGGCAACAATCCGGTCAGCCGACCGCGCAGATCGAGACCCTGCATCGCGTAGCGCAGACGACCGTCCGTCGAGCGCTTGAACATGTGCAGGTAGGTCGCGCTGCCCGCGATCCACTCGCACTCCGGCGCGTCGTGGTCGGCGTACCAGAGATCGACGGCGACGAAGCCGCCGTCGCGCGGCTCGACCTTCAGGTGGAAGCCGTCGCTCAGCGGGATGAGGAACTCCCCGGTCGCGCCCTCGGGACGCAGTCGCTTCTCTCCGAAGGGGAACAGGTTCGGCGCCACGCTGGCGAGTGCGTCCGCCTGGCGCTGCAGGTCCATGTCACCCGGGGCTTGCCGTCGCGTCGCGACCGTGAGGTCGAACAGCGAGGGCACCAACACGTCGGCAGGGAGCAGCAGCGCAGTGGGTGGCGTGCGCGCGGCACGATCCGCCGGGCACAGCACGCGCTCGAAACCGAGCAGCGGGCCGAGTTGACCGGCGCGGTAGACCATGCGCCCGTCGCCCAACACGAAGAGCACGACCTCGCGCACTTCGCGAGCCTCACGACTCCAGGTCAGCACACCGCCGCTGCGGAACAACACCGATGCGCGATCGCCCTCGCGCACCTCGACGTGTCGTGGCGGACGGTCCGCCGCACCGTGGGGCACGATCTCGATCACGGCGCCGTCGGCGAGGACGATCCGCAGACCGCTCCGGTGAGCCGCCGTGTCCTCTCCGCCGCGCAGGTGCAGCGCGCCTTCCGCGTCGACGACCAGATCGGCCCCGGACGGAAAGTCGAGCTTCACGCCGACCGGGCGGACCTGCACGACCACGCCACCCGCGGTGCGGTAGGTGCCGTCGCGTTCGAGGTTCGGCTCGTGTCGCTCCGCCGCGATGCCGCCGTCCCCCAGGCCGAGACGGGTGAGATCGATGACGCCCGCACGGACCGCATCGCTGACGACCCCGACGAGGGGACCCACCTGGCGCGCTGGTTCCTTCGACGCGGTCTGCAGCGCACCCGGCTGCTGCAGGGAGACGAGACACAGGAGCAGGGGGATCGCCGACACGCCCATCTCATCGGCAGGATCCGGCCGGACCCCACAGTCCGACCTTGCCCGGACCCTCGACCGTGGGGATGGTCCCCCGCCGCAACCGCCGCCATCCGATGCGCATCGCCCTGCCGAGCCACCGCGATCTCCCCGACTGGGAGGTCGACGACCACCCCCTGCACGCCGCGCTCCGCGCACGCGGAGCGGTGGTCGAGCAACCCTTCTGGGACGAGCCGGGAACCGCCTGGTCGGACTTCGACGCGGTGCTGATCCGCACCACCTGGAACTATCAGCTCAAACGCGACGCCTTCGTCGCCTGGGCCGAGCACGTCGAATCGGTCACGCGCCTGTTCAACCCGGCGCGGGCGGTGCGCTGGAACACGCACAAGAGCTACCTGCACGACCTCGCGCGCAGAGGTGCGCGCATCACGCCGACCGTGTGGCTCGAGCGCGGTCGACGCGTCGACGTCGCCGATCTGTGCGCGACCCATCGCATCGCGCGCGGCTTCCTCAAGCCGATGGTCGGCGCGACGGCGCGCGAGACCCTGCGCTTCACCACCGATGAATCCGGTCTCGCCGCAGCCCAGGCGCACTGCGATCGTCTGCTGCCACAGGAGGGCCTGATGCTCCAGCCGTACCGGGAGTCGGTGGAGAGCGAGGGAGAGCTGTCGCTGCTGTTCGTCGGCGGTGAGGCGATGCACGGTGTCCGCAAGGTGCCCGTACCCGGCGACTACCGCGTACAGGACGACTTCGACGCCACCGACATGCCACACGAGTTCACCGGCGAAGAGACCGCAGCGCTCGGGCACATCGTGGCGCTCGCCGAAGCGGAGCTCGGCTTGCCTGCGCGCGGACTGCTCTACGCGCGCGTCGACGTGCTGCGCAATCCCGACGGCGACCTCGACCTCAACGAACTGGAGATCGTCGAACCCTCGCTGTTCCTGCGGCACGGGCCGAGGACTGCCGAGCGACTCGCCGAGGCGTTGCTGGCGCGCATCCGGTGATGCGCGGCCTCGCGATGCTCAGTGCCAACGGGCCATGTCGAAGAGGAGTCCGATGCCGGCGCCGATCGCGGCGCCGCGGTCGCGATGCCCCGACTGGTGGCCGATGATCGCTCCGACACCGGCGCCGACGGCGGTGTTCCAGGGGAATCGGCTGTGGTAGCGCTCGTACTCGTAGCGGCCGACGTCCTCGTAGCGGTACTGCGGCACGTAGACCGGCTCGTAGACGCGCTCGACGACGCGCTCCGGCTGCGGCGCCGGCAGCACGTAGCTACGTCGCTCGATCTCGCTGTCGAGGAAGCGGCGCGTGGCCTCCTCGTTGGTCGTTCCCTGCTGCTGGCTCTGCGGCCGTGCGCGGTAGCGATCGGCATTGGTCGGCGGCGGCGGCGACTGACCCTGCTGCTCCTTCGCCTCGATCTGGCTGTCGAGGAAACGGCGCGTCGCCTCCTCGTCGGTCGGCTTCTGCGCCTGAGCGCGCAGGTCGAACTCGGGCCGCGGAGGTGGGATCGGACGCTCCGGGGCACGGGGTGTCGCGCGGCATCCCAGCAGCGCGGTCAGCAGGACGAGCGTCAGGCTGCGGTTCATTTCTCGGCTCTCCAGATGAACAGGCGGTAGTCGCGTGCGCTCGAGGTGCGCGACACGGTACGGAAGGTCTGGGTGCTGCCTCGCGGCAGCATGAAGTACTGCCGATTGGTCTCGTCCCCGCTCGGCGCGCCGTACTCGTCGACGAACTGCACCTGCAGCATGAGGCGCAGATCCTTGCCGGCGATGTTGCGGATCGGCAGGCGCAGTTCGAGCAGGTTCTGCTCGTCGCGGAGCGCCACCGCGGGCTCGTAGGCGATTTCCCCGCGCAGGTCGTCGGCGAAGACGATGCGCTGCGGCTGATCGCCCTCCGCGACCGGATCGGCGGGGAGCTGCGAGGTGGAGTTGCACGCGGAGAGCGTGAGGCCGGCGAGCAGGAACAGCGAGCAGAGGGAGGACTTCATGTTCGGGGCGCCGGCGCAGGGCCGGCGATCGGGAGGGATCGGAACAAAAGCACGGTGTCGCGGTGATCTTGGACGTCGACCTGCCAGGTCTGCTCGAGTCCGGATGGACGCCCCGGACCGGAGAACACGATGCGAACCTCGTGCCGTCCCGGCGCGACGTCCGCGGTCAGGGCATGCACGGTCTGCGGAAGGGTCTCCCAGAAGCGCACGTCGGCGTCGGGTCTGGTCAGCAGCGAGGCGAGCAGCAGCGCACCGCCGACGATCAGCTTGTCGCGCTGGCCGCGGCCCCGGTCGTTGGCCCCTTCGAGCAGGATCAACGCACCGAGGTTGCCGGTGACGTCCTTGAACACCGCCTTGCCCTTGCGGATGCCGGCCATCTCGTGGCCGCCGCGGGTGCGCGCCTGGTAGTCGAGGTCGGCGAGCAGCGTGGTGTGGCCCTGACTCTCGCCGTCGACGAAGACCTCGGCGCGGTCGAAGGTGACCGGGTGCGGCTCGATGACCGCGAGTTCCTCGTACTCGCCCGAGGGCACCTTGCGCGGACCGAGCCCCAGCTCCGCCAGCACGATCAGGTTGCCGTGCGACGGATCGGTGAGGATCGGCGCCGAACTCGCGCCACGGGCGCCGTTCTTCACCGCGAACTCGCGGGCCTTGCGCGCTTCCTCGAAGAACTGCTCCGCGTCGCCGCGCAGCCCCATCTCCAGGCTGGCGCGCCCGGCGAGCCAGTACAGGAGGGCGAAGTCGACCTGCGCCTCGCCCTCGTCGCTCTCGGCATCGGCGAGGATGCCTGCCTTGAAGGCGGCGCGTGCGTTGTCGGGCTCGCCCTTCCACCAGTAGAGAACGCCCAGGTAGAAAGCGTTCATCGCGCGCTCGTGGGGATCGCCCTTCCAGGTCTTCGATCCCTCCTCGCCCACGATGGCGGCGGTCGTCTCGCCGCCACTGGTGTACCAGTTGCCCATGATGCGGCCGGCTTCGGCGAAGTCGCGGCGCGCGGCGTCATGATCGCCGCTGAGCAGCTCGGCCTGGGCCAGACCGTTGAGGAACAGCGCGCGCGAGTTGCCGTCGCCGTGGTCGATCTGCTGCTGGAAGAAGCCCTCGATGCGCGCGAAGTCCCCGGCCTCGAATGCATCCATCGGCACCGGCGGAACATGCGCGGCGCAGGCGCCGAGCAGGACGGCGCACGACAGGCTCAGGACGGCGATCGTGCGCGTCATCGAGGGACTCAGCGGCTGATGACGGACTTCTCGGTCTCGAACTTGACCTCGTAGTCGCCGGTCCATGCCAGCCGCGAGGTCTCGAGGTCGGTGAGCTCGAAGGTGACCAGGTAGTACACCGACTTGCGGCTCCCGGCCTGCAGCACGCGGTCCTTGATGGTGCCCTTGAGCACGTAGTCGGAGCCCAGGAGCGAGCCGGCCTGGTTCGGATTGGCGGTCACGGCCCCGGCGCGCTTGGCCTCGCGCTCCGCGCGCACGGCCTCGAGGCCTTCCTTGCTGCGGTCGAGGATCTGCACGCGGTTGCCGAGCGCCTTGAACAGGTTGGTGCGCAGCTTGGTGAGCACAAGCTCCTTGTCGATCACGTCGCTGCTGTCGTTGCGCAGTTCGGTGATGTGGAAGGTGATCGGTTCCTTGGGGTCGTGGCTGGCGAGCACGCCGTAGGCGACGATGTCGCGCGCCATCTGGTCGGCCATCGTGCGGACGTCCTCGCTGGCCAGCTTGCCGCCGCCGACCGGATCGGGCTGATCGGGATCGATGCGGCGATCGACGGTCGAGTGACAGGCGGTGGTCAGGAGCAGGGCCAGAGCGGCCGTGACGACACGGATGTATTCCATGGGAGACAGGTTCGGGGCGGAGCAACCCGACGGGTCCCGGGGTTTCCGGCTGGTCGGGGCGGCTGGTAGAAAGCGCCGGTGGGTCACCTTTTTCCGATGCGGACGCGCGGCACGCAACCGCGACGCACGATGATCCGTTCCGGAGCGAGTCGAGTGCAGTCGCCGCGACCTGTATCGGGCCGAGATGGCCCTGCGCAAGAGCGGTGACCGACGGCAATCCCCAGCGCAAATCCAGGACCAGATGACGGACACCCTCGGCAGGCGACTCGCGGAGAACGTCGGCAAGGTGATGCTCGGCAAGAGCGAGGCGGTCGAGCGCACCGTGATCGCGCTGATCGCCGGCGGCCACCTGCTGATCGAGGACCGACCGGGCGTCGGCAAGACCCTTCTCGCGCGTGCGATCGCGCGATCGCTCGATCTCCCCTGGCAGCGCCTGCAGTGCACCGCGGATCTGCTCCCGGCGGACGTGATCGGCTCGCAGATCTGGTCGCCGCAGACCGGTGAGCTCCGCTTCCACCCGGGTCCGGTGTTCACGTCGGTGCTGATCGCCGACGAACTCAACCGGACGCCGCCGCGCACGCAGTCCGCGCTCCTCGAGTGCATGGCGGAGCGTTCGGTCACCGTCGACGGCAGACCCAACGCGCTGCCCGATCCCTTCTTCGTGGTGGCCACGCAGAACCCCTACACCAGCGCCGGGACCTACCCACTTCCCGAGAGCCAGCTCGACCGCTTCCTGATGCGCATCGCGATCGGCTACCCCTCGGCCGGCGACGAGCTCCGCGTCGCACAGCAGCGCGACGGTCACGCCGCCCTCGGTCAGCTCGGAGCGATCGCCGGCGGCGAGCAGGTCCGCGCGGCGCGACGCGCGGTCGAGGAGGTGCGGGTGCAGGACGACGTCCTGCGCTACCTCGTCGAGCTGTGTCGGCGCACGCGCAGCCTCTCCGACGTCGCGCTCGGCGTGAGCCCGCGCGGCACGCAGGCGCTGCATCGTGCGGTGCGTGCGAGGGCGGTCCTCGCCGACCGCGACTACGTGGTTCCCGACGACGTGCAGAAGCTGGCCGTGCCGGTGCTCGCGCATCGCCTGCAGGTCGACGGCGGAACCGACACGGCCGAGGCGATCGTCGCGGACCTGACGACGCGCACGGCTTCGCCGGACTGAGGACGACGCGGTGACCGACACGGCCGAGAACACCTGCCGCAGCCGCCTGCAGATCACGCCGCGTGGACAGCTCACCGTGATGCTGATGCACCTCGCCGCGGGCGCAGCGTGGCTGAGCAGCGACGCCGCAGTCCGACTGGCGGCGAGCATGCTCGCCGCGCCGGTCGTGATCGACCTGCTCTGGAAGCTCGCGACACGGCCGCAACTGGCCCTGGCTCTCGCTCGAAGGCGCGGCATCTCGCGTGCGCCGTTCCTCGAATCGCTGACGGTCCACAACCTGTCGCCGCGCGCGGCGATCCGCGAGATGCACCTTCGCGAGCCGCGGACGGCTGCCGCCGACGGTGGCGGAGTCCACCTGCCCTGGCTCGGAGCAGGTCGGTCGACACACCTGCAGTGCGCCGGCCGTCATCCGCGCCGCGGTCTGCAGGAGGTGCGATCCTTCGAGGGCGAGACCCTGTGGCCCTTCGGCCTGTTCCGTTGGCGCCTGGAACTGACCGTGCGTGCGAGCCTGTTGTCGGAGCCCGTCCGCGTGCGAACCGAGGATCGACCGCCCGTCGGATCGACGGAACAGCGTGAGCGGCGCACGACGCCGGACGGCGACGCCGACGAGTTCCACTCGCTGCGCGAATACCGGGACGGCGAGGACGCGCGTCGCGTGCACGGTCGCCGCTCCGCCGCGCTGGGCTCGCTGGTGCTCGCGCTGTGGCGTGGGCGTGAAGCTGCGGAACGCACGCTCGTCGTGGACCTGCGCCGCATGGCGGGTCTGCTCGACCTGAATCTCCAACGTCGCCTCGATCACCATCTCGGTTGCGCGGCCTGGCTGATCGACCGTTGGACCGGCGAGGGCGTCGCCTTCCACGTGCTCGTCATCGATCGGAGCATCCGGCACTGGCACGTGCAGGGTGCGGGCCAGGCTCGCAAGGTGCTCGGATGGCTCACGGTCGCGAGCGCGGTCCCGTATCGCGGCCTCGGAGACGAGGAGCGGCGACAACTGGCCGCGTATTCCGATGCACGCTGGATCGCAGCCGGGGGACATCGCGAACGCGGCACGGACCGGGAGCGGATCGGCCAGCGCGGTGAGGAGGTCGGATGATCCCGATGACCCTCTCACCGGCGGGAGCACGGCGGTCGAGCCTGCTGCTCGTCGTGTTCCTGGCACTTGCCGCACTTCCGCGCGAGTTGTTCCCACCGCAGTGGCTCGCCACGTTCCTCCTGCCCGCAGGCGTGCTGTTGCCGGTGTTGGAACGCACCAAGCTCGGCCGCCGACGCGCGCTGGTCGTGACCGGGATCGCACAGCTCGCGGCCCTGTTCGTCGTGCGCTTCGTCCTGCCCTTGCCGGCGCTCGCTGCGCTCGGCTGCACACTGATCCCCCCCGCCGTGTACTCCGCGGTGCGCGCAAGACCGATCGATTCGTTGCGCGCGATCTTCCTCGCATTCTGCATCCTGCTCGTCGCCGCGATCCTCGGTCATCCGCCGTTCCTGATCCTGATCGGATTCCTCGTCGCCGCGGTCGGCGGCCTGTCGGTCGACGTGCGGTCGACGGCCCGCGAGCGCCGCGTCAGTTTCCGCGGTGCCGAGGCCCCGGCGTGGCGGAGCAGTGCGACGGCGGCACAACTGATGGTCGGTGCGGTGCTGGTGTGCCTGTCGGTGTTCCGCGGACTCGGCGCACTTCCCGACCCGGTCCGCGGCAAACCGTCGAGCGATGCCCGCACGCAGCACGGCGGTGGAGGGGCGTCGGACCGGGTGGCGGGTCCGTCTCGCAGCTTCGCGTTCGACGGCGCCGCGGGTTCACCGATCGCATTGCGCGCCGATCGACTCCTCACCGTGCGTTCCCAAGACGGGCACCCGGTCCCCGCCGACCTCTACCTGCGCAGTGGCGCGTTCGAGATCGCCGGCCTCGACCGCTGGCTCGAGGGATCCTGGCGAGCCAGGTCGCTCGGACCGACCGGTCGGGTCGGCAAAGCCTTCGATCAGCTCCCGGAGCGGCAGGTGCGCGTGGTGTCCGATGTAGCGACCGACCTCGCCTTCGTGCCGGCCGGGACCTTCGAGTTGATCGGCGCCGATCGACTGGTCGGCTCTGCGGCGCGCGGCACCTTCCGTCATGCACGCCCGGCGGTGGGCGCGACCTTCGAGGCGCGCTTCCACAATCTGCACTACGCCGAGCTCGAAGCGCTACCGAGCCCGGGAAGCGATGGACTGCTGCAGATCCCACCCGAGGTGGAGCGCGAACGCGACGTGTTCGCCTGGATCCTGCGCGACGATCGCGTGCGCCACGCGGTCGAACCGCTGCGCGTCGCCGAAGCCGTCGCGACCGTGATCCGCTCGCGCTGCAGCTACGCACTCGCCGAGCCCACCGGACCTCACGGACATGCGGTTCTCGATTTCCTCGACGGCGACCACCGCGGCTTCTGCATGCACTTCGCGTCGGCCGAGGCGCTCGCACTGCGCATGCTCGGCGTGCCGTGCCGCATCGGCGTCGGCCTCTACGGCGGTGACGAGCACGACGACCTTCCCAACAGCCGCGTGTTCGGCTCGCACCACGCGCATGCGTGGGTCGAGATCCCGATCGAGGGCGCGGGTTGGGTCGTCGTCGACCCCACGCCGCCGAGCATCCGCGAGTTCCTGCGCTGGCCCGAACTCGCGCCGCGCGAGACCGTCGAACCTCAACCTGCCGCGACCGAGCTCGCCGAACCGGAGGACGAGCCGGCATTCGACGCGGCGATCGATCCCCGGTGGTTGGCCCTGCTCGCCGGCTCGCTGTTGTTCCTCGGTCTCGGTTTCCGTCGCTCGAACGACCCGCGCGGCGGCATCGAACGCGTGATCGTGACCGACGACATGCGTGATGCCCGCAAGTTGATGGCCCGTGTCCTGGCGGCGCATGCCAAGGCGGGCAACCCACGCCTCCGCGGCGAAGGACTCGAGTCGTGGTCGTCGCGGGTCGCGCACGGGAGCAGCACACTCACCACCGCGGTGCGCGCGTTCCAGGAGGTCCGCTTCGGCGGGCGCCCACTCGATCGGATGCGACGCGAGGCTCTGGAGCTCGCGATCGAGACATCAACGGATGACGTCGAAGGACGCCTCGACCGGGCGCAAGGCGCGATCGAGGACGTCGACGCGCTCGACCCGTGACCACGGCGAGCCGCGGTGCAGGAAGGCGATGAACTCGTCGAGCCGGTGGCGGTCGCCTTGCGCTTCGCCCTCGACCGCGCCGTCGATGCGATTGGTGACGAAGCCGGTCAACCCGAGCGCGCGTGCCGTGTCGCGGGCATGCGCGCGGAATGCGACGCCCTGCACGCGACCGGAGACGACGAAGGCGATGCGACGACCGCCCTCGGCATCGGATCTCACTGCACGACCTCGATCGGGATGCGCACCGAGGACAACGCATCGACCTTGCGCTCGTAGGCGCCGATGCCGATGAACCGCGCCGCGACAGCCTGGTACACCGGATAATCCTGCTGCAGGGCGCGACCGGTTCGGATACGCGCCGCCTCGATCTCGAGCGTGTACTGGCCCGGCACCAGCAATTGATTGCTGTCGGTGATGCGCGGCAACCTGCGGAACGTGAAGGAGGTCGCGTCTCCCGGCAGGATCGCACACCAGTCGCGGGCGGTGTCGGAGTCGCTCCCGTGCAATCGGAGGACGATGTACGAGGTGCCGACGGGCGCGGTGAACTCGACGGTGAATGCGGCCTGCGGCACCTGTGCGCCGCTCTGCGGGCTGCTGACGAGCGGCAAGGGCAGGAGTGACACGTCGGACGCGGCAGTGGATGCGAACTCGACGATGGCACGCTGGCGCAACAGGGTTCCCCCGACATCCGCGCTCCCGCCGAGTACGGCGAGCCAGTGCGTGTTCCCGATCGTGGTCGCCTGCAAGGCCGAGAGATGCAGCACCGCGTCGTTGCCGGTGCGGACGAGATTGCCGTCGTGTCCCCGTGCGATCTCCACGGCGCGCGTGTCGGGCAACAGGACGGCGAGATCCGCGCGGACCGAGTCCACGGCGATCGCGGGATCGAGTCCGCCGTAGAAGCCGGTGGCGACGAAATCGGTGTCGAATGCAACCGAGCCGGAACCACTCGTCGGAAGTTCGACGACCACACCCGGCGCGCGACCTGCCGAGACGTCGTAGGTCATCGACTGCATCGTGAACCGTCCTGCCGTGGACTCGCCGCGGATCGCAGCGATGTGACCACCTCGCGAAGGTAGACCGCGACGGAACGCGGTGCCGCCGTCCCTCTCGGGATCGAGGAACACCGGAGCACGTGGCGCGAGCGACGCACCGGTGAGCGCGGCATCGAGCCAGACGTCGGCGTTGAGGATGCCGGTGGTCACGACTCGATAGGTCGGTGTCGTCGTCCCGCTCGGACCGAAGGGGATGCGGAAGTCGCCCTGCACGACGCCGAAGGGCTCGTAGCTGCCGAGCGGCGCGCGATGGATGCGAGGCAGCGGGAACTCCGCGCGACCGACGTGGAGATCCCGCACGGAACAGGCACTGAACTGTCTGCGCGTGCCGGCCGTGGTGACCAGTGTGGCCAGCACCTCCACGCCGGTCCCGACGTTCACCCGCGCGTCGAAGCGCTCGTCGGTCGCGTGCTCGAAGTGATCGACACCGGCGACGCGCCGGAACACGTCGACCGACGCCAACCGCCCGCCGCCGAGAGGATCGACCGGAACGACCAGCAGGCCGCTCCGATCGCTCGTCAGCCAGGACTCGCTTCCGAAGAACAGGCTCTGGTCGATGGTGCGCCGACCCTCGCGAAGGAACACGCGACCGTCGAGGCTCAGGACGCGGCGTGGATCCCGCGGGTCGTAGGCAGTCGACAGGAAGCCGGCGTAGCGATCGCCGATCGCAGAGAACTCCATCTCCGCGAGATCACCGGCGACGGCGACGGTTCCGCTGTCCCCCACCGCCGAGCCGATGTTCACCGTGGCGAAGGGGAAGCGCGAACCGCGGGCGATGACCAGCGAACGCAGGTCGACGACGCCTTCGATGTCGGTCGGGATGTCGCCGAGATCGGGCTGCGCTGGATCCACTTCGATCTCGACCAACCCAGGTCGAGACGTGCGCCCTCCGCTGATCGAGAGCAGAGGGCGGATCGGCGTGCCGTCCGCCGCGGCGATCGGCACGCCGCTCAATGTGAAGCGACCGCCGGAATCGCAGGTCGCGGTGACCTGTCCCGCGCGCACTCTCGCGAAGGCGAGATCGCGGGTCGCATCGAGCTGCCGGACATGGCCGACGAAGGTCGCTGCTGCAGGAGCGGCGACGCGGAAGGCATAGAGGGTTCCCCGCAGGGCGATCGGCGCGGTCGTGGTGATCGTGCTCGCGGTCGCATCCGCCGTCCCGGCCCCCACCACGCGCCACTCGCCGTCGGTCGGATCGAGTTCGCGGAGCTCCGCGCCACCGTTGGCCCGGATTCCGATGTCGTTCGGCAGGGTCAGGGTCGCGGTCAGTGTCACGCCCGCGGGGCCGATGTGAACAGCGCGCGTGACGAGCGACGGGACTCCGCCGAACGCCGTCACCGGGGGAACATGGTCGGAGCGCAGCATGCCGGTCCGGATCGTGTCGCGCGCAGCACCGCCGAATCCGACCGCGGTTCCTCCGACGAGTTCGAGAACGGCGCCGCTGGTCGCGCTGTCGTCGAGCCGCTCGTTGGCGGCGAGGATCCCGGCGTCGAGACTGAGCCCGGCGCTCGGCGCGAGATCGGCGAGATGCACGACGGGCTCGAGCATCTGCGCGATGCCCGCGTCGGCCGCGAAGAAGATCGGTGCCAGCGTGTCGCCGTCGCGTGCCGTCGCGTGCGTCGTGTCGACCCGGAACGTCACACGTCCGGTCGGGCTCGTGTAGAAGTCGAAGCGGCCGTCGGCGTCACTGAACGCGGCGCTGTTCGGCGCGCTCGAGATCACCATGGCGGCGTTGACGACCGCGCGCCCCGCATCGTCGCGCACCAGAGCGCGATAGGAGGCGTCCGGCAGGCGCAGGAGCCTCGGACCGATGTCGCCGTCGCCACCGCTCCCACAGCCCGTCGCGACGACGAACAGCGCGATCGGGGCCAGAGACCGGATGCCGTGATTGCCCATCTTGGATGTTCCTGTGGAGCTCGCGATCAACGTTGTCCGATCGACTTGCGTGCATGCGCGATCAACCGCGCATGGCGCTCCTCGACCTCGTGGAGGATGCCGTCCGCGTTGCGGAGTGCCGTCGCCGCCTGCGCGGCGTCGGTCGAGGAGGTCGCGTTGATCGCGACCATCCAGTGCGCGGAACGCGCCGCCGCGAGCAGCAGCTCGGCGCCGGTGGCGAGGTCGACCACGATGTTGCGTCCGACGGCGTCACCGAGGGGCTCGACGAGCCGCAGCGCCTCCGCGCAGGCGGCGCAGATCTCCGTCGGCACGTCCATCGCGTGGATGAGCGCGGTCTGGATCGCCACGGCTCGCGCCGGGTCGTCCTTGGGAAGGCGATAGGCGGCGAGCACGGCCTCGAACGCGGCCATGTCGCGCTCGTCGAGCGGCCGGATGCGTGCGATGGTCTCGTCGAGCCGCCCGATCGCCGCGGCGATCGCGGCGGAACGGGCGGCGTTCGCCGGGCGGTCGACCGAGAACCGCAGGACCATCGCACACAACGCGGCCCCCATCGCAGCGGTGCGCGCCGACGCGGCGCCGCCGCCCGGAGCCGGGGTGCGGGCGGCGAGGCGGGCGACGAAATCGTCGAAGGCGGCGTCGGTCATGGACCCGTGAGTCTGGCGCCGGGGCCGCCGCCCCTCAACGGCTGCACGGAATCGCTTCGGCTCCGCGGCCCGGGAGCGATCCGTGTGCTCCTCCCGCGCAGCGGGGCGTGGATCAGTTGCGATAGGTCTTGTGGCAGGCGTCGCAGCGCTGCTTGACGTCGGCCATCCGCGCGCGCGCGACCTCCGCCGCGGTCGCATCACCGGATTCGAGCTTCTCGAGCGCCGAGACCAGCCCGGTCGATGCAACCTCGCACTGCTCCAGCCAGGCCTGGAAGTCCTGCGGCCGCGACTCGTTCGCCGCGATCGCGCGACTCTGGGTGAAGGTCTCCGCCATGCGACGGGCTTCGTTGAGCGCGTTGGCGTCGGGGTGGTCCGAGCGCGGCTTCCATTGGTTCTTCGCGATCTCCTCCAGCGCGTCGTAGGAGCGCGGCAGGTCGATCATCACCTGCCGGAATCCGGCGTAGCGGTGCGCGGCGGGGAAGTCGAAGGACACGGCCGCGGTCTCGGCCGCCGAGGGGATCACTCCGGTCGCGATCGTCGCGTAGAGGCCTTCGTAGGATTTCGACGTGCCGCACCACTGACGCATCTCCGCGATCGCTTCGTCGCGGGCGACGCCGTCGAGGACCAGGCGCCCGATGGCGGCCGCCGCCGGACCGCGGTGCTTGCCGTGGAAGCAGTGCACGTAGAACGGCCCCGGCAGCTCGCGGAAGGTCTTCGCGATCTCCTCCACTTCGTTGGACTCGATGCCCTTGTAGCGGATCGGGATGTGGACGTAGCGCAGTCCGAATCGCTCGGCGCGCTCGGCGTCGGGAGCCTTGCCGTCGACCGAGAGAATGGTCTTCACACCCATCGCGGCGATCTGTCGGAAGCCCGCGTCGCCTTCCGGCTCACTGCCGGAGACGATGTTGTCGCTGAGGCGGAAGACGTTGTGCAGGCTCGGACTCTCGTCGGGCTTGCGCTGCGGGAGCTGGATCCTGCCCGCCGTTTCGTAGGCCGAGCTCTCGACCGCGAGCGGCGGAGCGACCTGGACGGCGGCGGAGTGGACGGCGCAGGCCGCGAGCGCGGCGACGAAGAGCAGACTGGAGCAGAGGCGCATCGAGGGGATCGGTCCGTGCGGAAGATCGTGGGGGCGCCGGCCGCAGGCAAACCCGGTGCCAGATCGGGCACATTCCACAACCGAGCCAGAACCAAGCACTTACGAACACGTCGCGGATTCCGACCCACAGAACGCAGCGGGCGCTCGTTACCCGGGAGGAGCGACTGTCACCGTGCGGCGACGTCGACCCGGACCAGCGTGCTCAGCCGTCGACCGGAGGGATCTCGATCGGCGCGAAGTCGATCGCGTCACAGGAGGTCAGGTAGTAGCGGATGCCGCCCGCGACCCCCTGGAACCCGTAGCGGTGGTCCCGGCCGTGGAGGTGGCCGTAGACGCAGATGCTCACGCCGGCGGCTTCGAGCAGAGGCACCGACTCGGTGGTGCGGCCGTCGGTGTAGCGCGGTGGGTAGTGGACGAGGGCGATGCGCCGGCCGGGACCGAGCTTCTCGGCGGCCGCGATCGACAGCTTCAGTCGCTCGATCTCCCGCTTGAAGATCTTCTCCGCCTGCGCGTCGGCCCAGGGCGCACCGGGCGGATCCCACAGTCGGGCACCCAGCACGACCGTGCCGTCCGGCATGCGGATGGCGTCGTTCTGCAGCGGCTGGATCGAGGGATGGAGGACCGCCTTCACCTTCGAGAGCGACGTCCACCAGGTGCAGTGGTTGCCCTTGATCAGGATCTTCGTGCCGGGCCGCTGTCCGAGCCAATCGAGGTCGGGTCGCGCCTGCTCGAGCGTGAGTCCCCAGGAGGTGTCGCCGCCGACCAGGACCCAGTCGTCGGGACCGATGCGGGCGTCCCAGGACGCGCGGATCTTCTCGGCATGCCCCTCCCACTGGGGTCCGAAGATGTCCATCGGCTTGTCGACGCCGAAGCTGAGATGGAGGTCGCTGATCGCGAACAGCCGCATGCGGATCGGAGTCGGGGCGCGCCGGAAGAGCGGCCGAGCGTAGCAGGTGCGCGGCGTCGGACCAGGACGAGGACTTGGCGATCGCCTCGGTCTCCGTGTACACCCCGCCACGTTGGCCGGCGGCGCCTGGCTCGGGTGCCGCCGACCGTGTCTCGCTTCTCTTCGAAAAGCTCACTCTGGAGGAAGGATGAACACCCGTTTCGCGGGCGCGACGGCCGTCGTCGTGCTCACCGCAGTTTGCGCAGCCCAGGATGTCGTCACGCCGGCCGGTGCCAGGCGACCTGATCTCGTCGTCGGCGGCTTCGTCAATGGCGAGGCGGACACCCCGGCCCTCAGTCCCGACCGCATCATCGTGCGTTTCGCGGGCCTCGTCGACGTGGACACCCTCGACCGGGTGTGCGCGCAGGTCGGCCTGCAGCACGTCGATCGCGGGCTCAACGGCGCATTCGAGGTGCTGAAGGCGACGCCGGAGACGGTCGACGCATGGACCGCATGGCTCGCCGCGCAGCCGGGCATCGAACTCGCCGAGCGGGATCCGCTCGCGCACACGATGGTCGGTCCCAACGACCCGTTCTACGCGCCGTACCAGTGGAACATGATGAACCGCGGCGCGACGAGCAACGGCTACGTCAGCAACTTCGGCGTGCAAGCCGAGGCTGCGTGGAACACCAGCAACGGTGCCGGTGTGGTGGTGGCGATCGTCGACACCGGCGTCGCCTACGAGAACTTCGGCAGCTTCGCCCAGGCGCCCGATCTCGTCGGTCGCACCTTCGTGTCGCCGTACAACGCGGTGGCCAACACCAACCACGCCAACGACGACAACAGCCACGGCACCCACGTCGCCGGGACCATCGGCCAGGTCACCAACAACTCGCTCGGCTGCGCCGGCATCGCACACGGTTGCTCGATCATGCCGGTGAAGGTGCTCGATGCGTCGGGCAGCGGCAGCCACACCTGGATCGCGAACGGGATCGTCTGGGCCGCCGATCACGGTGCGAAGGTCATCAACATGAGCCTCGGAGGATCGACCGGCTCGACGACCCTGCAGAACGCGGTCGACTATGCCTGGAGTCGCGGCGTGGTGATCTGCGCCGCCACCGGCAACACCGGACGCAGCGGGGTGAGCTACCCCGCGCGCTACACCAACTGCATCGCGGTCGGCGCCACGCGCTTCGACGGCAGCCGTGCCCGCTACTCGACCTACGGGACCGGGATCGACGTGGTCGCCCCGGGCGGTGACACCTCGGTCGACCAGAACCACGACGGCTACGGCGACGGCATCCTGCAGCAGACCTTCGCGAGCGGCACGCCGACCTCCTTCGCCTACTACTTCTTCCAGGGCACCTCGATGGCGACGCCGCACGTGACCGCGATCGCGGCCCTGGTCGCAGCGAACCGCCCCGCCTACAGCAACGCGCAGATCCGCAGCGCGATCGAGTCGTCCTGCAGCGATCTCGGCAAAGCCGGCTACGACACGACCTACGGCAACGGCCTGGTCGACGCTGCGCTCGCGCTCACGCGCTGAAGCGGTGCAGGTGCCCGCGAACCGGACCATGCGCTGATCGCGGGCGCACCAACTGCAGCGCGCGCCGTCGCATCGCACGACACCTCGAATCGCCCGCGCGTGATGCTCTTCCCCTTGTGGGACGAACAGTCGCTCGTCGACGAGCCTTGCTCAGGAGCGAGGGGGGTGCGCGACGAAGATGGTGCCACCGGAGTCACGATCCCGCTGGCATCGCGCAGTCCGCGCGAGCGGGATCGAGTCGGACTCCGGCCGACACCACGGCGACTGTCTCCGCGACGATGCGAGAAGGCACCAGGATCGACGACGCGACGCGCAAGGCACCGGAGAAGCCAGGCCCGGACCGCGACGCGCTCCGCCGCTCGAGGCCTGATCGCGACGCGCTCGTCGAACAGTTCCTGCCACTGATCCGCCATGTCGCGGCGCGCCTGGCCGTGCCGCTCCCCTCGGGGATGGATCGCGAGGACCTGTTCGGTGCGGGCGCCATCGGCCTGATCCACGCGGCATCGAGCTGGGACCCGACGCGCGGCGCGTCGTTCAAGACCTTCGCCTACACGGCGATCCGCGGCGCGATGCTCGACGAGTTGCGTCGCATCGACCCGGTCCCCCGGCCGCGCCGCGATCGCATGCGCCTGGCACGGCGCAAGGCCGTCGAGCTGGAGAAACAGCTCGGACGGCAACCGGAGACCGCGGAGTTGGCCGCAGTGCTCGGCATCTCGGTCTCCGAACTCGAAGAGGATCGTGCCCTCCTGCGCGCGTCCAGGGTCACGTCGCTCGATGAACTCCGCGATCCCTCCGACCAGGATGGGGGCTCCGAAGCCACCAGCGATCCCGCGCGATCGCCCGTCGACCTCGCGAGCGACAGAGACCTCGTCGATCGGGTCACGCGCGCGATCGCCGACCTTCCGGAGACGGAGCGCAGGGTGGTCGTGCTCTACCACCTCGAAGGTCTCTACCTGAAGGAGATCGGCGTGCTGCTCGGCGTGAGCGAATCGCGGGTCTGCCAGATCCTCGGCCGTGCCCAGGAACGCCTGCGACGGGTGGTCGAGTCGACCGCGGTCCGCTGAACCCGCGCGACATTCCCGGCCCAAGTCGGAGCGGCCCGGCAGCCGATGAAGCCCTTGGCAAGGTGCCTTGGGCCACATCGTGAAGCTCCGTCTCCTGCTCATCCCCGTCTTGTTCGTCGCGACGGCCTGCACCACCGGCGCGCCCCGGCGCTTCGCGGACGTGACCGTCGTCGACGCAGACGCACCCCGCACCCAGGATCCCGGCAACACCGACCTGCGCAATCAGCTCGGGGAGCTGCAGCGCCGCCTCGGGGCCGAACAGCAGGCACGCGGCGAGGCCGAGTCGCGCGCGCGGACGCTCGAGCTGAGGGTGCACGAACTGGAAGGTCAGGTGCTGTCCCTGTCCCTCGAGCGCATCCGCATGGAGCAGGAGCTGCTGCGCACGCGCATCTCCGCCCTGCGCTCCGAGCTCGGCGAACCGGCCACCGATCCGGCGAAGCCGCAGCAGCCGACGGACGCTCCGATCACCGCGCCCGCTCCGGTCGTCACCGACGACATGCTGCAGCGCATCCGCATCCCCGGCCAGGACCGGCGCTGAACCAGACCCGACGCGGATCGCACCGATCCGCGCGCTCAGGCGGTCTCGGTCGCGTCGCCCTGCAGGAATCGCACGGCCGCGGCGCGGATGGCCGACTCACTGTCGAGTGAACCGTCGATCAGACGCGCTCGAGCACGGGCGACGATCTGGGCCCGGTGCGGCTCGAGGCTGTGCAGTCTCTGCACGAGCTGCTCGATCTCGGGTGCCAGCGCACGCGTGCGGGCCCGCGCGCCCTTGCGACCAGACGCAGGCTCCTTCGCCAGGGGATTCGGAACGGGATCCATGTCGATCTCCTCCAGGGACGTCCCGGCACCTTCACGTGACGGGGCTTCCTCCATGTTCGGAAGCGGGACCGTCGGCTTGAGCCCGAAGGCCGCTTTCCGTCTCCGTTTTCGGCGAAACGGCCGGAGAACCTGACCAGATCGAGACTCCGGACCGCGCGACCGACCCGGCGGCATCGCGCTTGGTCCCGCGACGGGCTGGTGGTGCAATCGCGATCGCCGAGTTCCGTCGAACCATGCGACACCGCGATCCCCGACCCGTCGTCTCGCTCGCCCTCCTCTCCGTCCTCTTCGCACTGCTCTCGGGCATCACCCCGCTCGACGCACAGAACGCAGCGAAGACTTCCGACTCGCGCATGAGCTGGTGGCGCGAGGCGCGCTTCGGACTGTTCATCCACTGGGGCCTCTACGCCACGCTGGAGGGCGAGTGGAAGGGCGGCACCGACTACGGCGAATGGATCCGCGACTCGGCGCACATCCCGCGTGCGGAGTACGACGAGTTGGTGAAGCGCTTCACTGCCGAGAAGTTCGACGCCGACCGCTGGGCGTCGCTCGCCGCCGATGCCGGCATGCGCTACGTGGTGATCACGACCAAGCACCACGACGGCTTCTGCCTGTGGAAGTCGGATGCGACCGATTTCGACGTCGAATCGACCCCCTTCGGCAAGGACGTGATGGCCGAGATCGCGCGAGCCTTCCGGGCCAAGGGACTGAAGGTCTGCTGGTACCACTCGATCATGGATTGGCACCACGACGACTACCTGCCGCGCCGCAACTGGGAGAAGGACCGCACCACCGAGGGCGCCGACTTCGCGCGCTACGTCGACTACCTGCACACACAGGTGACCGAGTTGCTCACCCGCTACGGACCGATCGGCGTGATGTGGTTCGACGGCGAGTGGGAGTCGACCTGGAACCATGAACAGGGCCAGGCGCTCTACGACCTGTGCCGTCGTCTGCAACCGGACGTGATCGTCGACAACCGCGTGGACGTCGGTCGCGGCGGCATGGCCGGCATGACCACCGGCGACGGCTTCGCCGGTGACTTCGGCACACCGGAGCAGGAGGTCCCGGAGACCGGTCTTCCAGGTGTTGATTGGGAGAGTTGCATGACGATGAACCGGCACTGGGGTTGGAACCGTGCCGATACCGGCTGGAAGTCGCCCAGCGAACTGATCCGGACGCTCGTCGACGTCGCGTCCAAGGGCGGCAACCTCCTGCTCAACATCGGTCCGCAGCCGAACGGTGAGCTGCCGCAACTCGCGGTCGAGCGACTCGAAGCGATCGCGAAGTGGATGAAAGCCAACCACGATGCGATCCACGGCACGCTCGCGAGCCCCGTGCCCGCGCCGTCCTTCGGCCGGATCACCATGCGTCGCGACGGCGATCGCACCACGCTCTATCTGTGCGTCTTCGACCGTCCGTCCGACGGCGTCTTGCACGTGCCCGGGATCGGCAATGCGCCGCGGAGCGCGAGCCTGCTCGGTCGCCACGTCTCGCTGCGCGCGCGTCGCGAGGACGACGGCATCGCAGTCGACCTGCCGGACACGGGTCTCGACGAGAACTGCACAGTCGTCGAACTCGAGTTGTTCGGAGCGCCCATCGCCTACCTCGCACCCGAGGTGTCCGCGCCGTCCGACGTGTTCCTCGACCGGACGGAGATCGTCATCCGGGCCTCGTCGCCGGAGCTCTCCCTGCGCTTCACCGCGGACGGTAGCGAGGTGACGACAGCCTCGCCGGAGGTGCGCGGGCCGATCGTGCTCACCCGCGACACGACCATCCGCACGCGCAACGTCCATCGCGGCGTGCTCGTCGGCCCGGAGACGATCCGTCGTTTCCTGCGTGTCCCGCCGCGCCCCGCGATCGAGATCGAGGACGCCGTACCCGGACTGTGGCGCGAGACCTTCCGCGGAAGCGTCGATCGATTGCCCGATCTGTCCTCACGGACACCGGATGTGCGGGACTCCGTCGCCGACATTTCGCTCAACGGGGTCGCACCGATCGAGAACGTCACGTTGCGCTTCACCGGCTGGTTCCGTGTCCCCGAGGACGGCGTCTACGACTTCGAACTGCGCTCCGACGACGGCAGCCGTCTGACCATCGACGACGCCGTCCTGGTCGACAACGACGGCCTGCACGGCTCGCGTTCGCTGGTCGGCACCACGGCCCTGGCCCACGGACTCCACGCGATCCGCGTGGAGTGGTTCAACAAGACCGGCGGAGCAGACCTCGCCGTCCGCATGGGCAAGCCGGGCACCGCGCCGGTGTCGATCGCGGCGGACGCCTTCCGCCGGCGCGAAGACTGATCGGACGACGTCCGATCAGTGCTTGTCGGCGGCTTCCTTCGCCTTCGCCCGGCGCGCCTCGGCTTCCTCGCGCGCGCGACGGCTCGCCGCCTCGATCTCGGCGGCGCGCTCGTCGAGCACGCGCCTCAGCGTGGCGACGTCCTCGTCGGTCATGTTGCGGCGCGTCGCAGCGATCATCTTCATGAAGTGCGCGCGCTCGCTCTCCGACGACGGATAGCCGATGTTCTTGTTGGGCCCCTTCTGGGTCTCGTCGTCGGACGTGATCAGCTCCTTCAGATCCGGCTCGGCGATCAGGATCCACGGGATCCCGCCACCGCGATCCTTGCGGATCTCGGCCTCGACCTTCTTGCCGTCGACCATGCGGTCCTCGTCGATCTTCACGTCGACGTAGTCCTTGGCGACGATCGCGGCGATCTCGGGAAGGGCGAGGAAATCCTCGAGCCTGTGGCACCAGCCGCACCATGGCGCACCGAAGTGGAGGAACAGGCGCTTGCCGTCGGCCTCGGCGCGCTTCTGCGCAGCGGCGAGAACGGCGTGGGCGTCGGCCATCGGCGCCTTGTTGGTGTCGAGGAAGCCGCGGACCTTCTCCGGATCGTGGCCGCCGTCCTTCTCCAGGGAGCCGGTGTCCTGGTTGGTCACGACGTGGCCCGTCGCATCGAGCACGGTCAGGTAGGGCACGCCGTGGTTCTTCAGATCCGCGCCGTAGCCAGCCGCCAGTTCCATGTGCTTGTTCCACTGGCCGATGTCGACCATCACGAGTTCGTACTCGTCGTGGAGCAGCTTGCGGATCGCGGCATCGGACTGGAACAGCGCGTGGAGCTTGTGGCACCAACCGCACCAGTTGCCGCCGAACATGACGAGCACGCGCTTGTTGTCGCGTGCGGCACGGCCGACGGCGTCGGCGATCGTCTGCTTGGCGTCGGCTTTGGTGTCGTAGATCTCGGGCGCCTTCTTGGGTGCGCCCTCGAGTTTGACGACCTTCGGCTTCTCACCACCCTCCTGCGCAAGGAGTGGACGAGCGACCAACACGGCGAGGGCGAGGACGGTGAGGAGCGGGACTTTCCGAGTCTGCATGGACGAAACCTCGAGGATCACTGGATGGCGGTGAGGAGGGCGTTCGACGCGACGAGACCCTGCGGGCCGCAGCCGGCGTCGACGAACACGAATTGCGAGGCGAGACCCGCCCCGACCAGTCCCGGCCGATTCGGGACGCCGAGCGCGACGCGGCAGGTGCCGAGCGCGTTGGTGTTCACCGCGATCGGGAGCAGAGTCGCGGTGTCGACGAACAGGTTGATGCCGAGGATGTTGAGGCCCGCCGAACCACCCGCAGCGAAGGCGAGCAGTCCGGCGGAGTTCACGGGCCCACCCGTGGCGACCCACGCGAAACCGGCCCGGCCCACGACCGGAGGCGCCGCGATCGCACACACCGGAGCCGCCGCGCAGTTGCTGGTGCCCGGGCCGAGCGGAAAGGTCACCGCCGGACGCGGCGTGAGTGCGTTGGTGTTGCTCGCGAAGCCGATCGGGCCAAAGGTCGTGCCGGTGAGTCCGGACGACGAGTCGGTGTACGAGTTGTCGAGACCGAAGGTGATCACGCCACCGGGCAAGGCCGACAGGGCATCGCCCATCGAGTCCTGGATCTCCGCCTGGGAACGCGCGAAGGGCCAGATGCGAAGCTCGTCGATCTGCCCGTTCCAGGTCTCCGCACCCGGGGAGCTGACATCGCCGTTGCCGACGCGGAGGATGCCGCCGTTGTTCAGGATGCGCCCGCCGCCGAGCGACGCCGTGCTCACCACCTGACCGTTGACGTAGATGTTCTGGGTGGTGCCGTCCCAGGTGCACGCGACATGGGTCCAGGTCGCGAGCTGGCCCGCGGCGAAGGTCCACGTGATGCTGCGGCCTCCCGACGCCGTGTTCACCTTGAACTGCAGCGACTTCGAGTTGTTGTTCGAGGCCGCGACGCGCAGGAAGTACGACTCCTGACCGGGCGACACGTTCTCGCGGCACACGGTCGGCCAGCGGTAGGTCCCGCTCGGCACGGTCGAATCGTCGTAGGTCAACCAGGCCTCGATGGTGATGCCGGCGGAGGGGACCAGGAGCGGCGACGCAGGGACGTCGAAGTGCGCGTCGACGCCGTTCTGGAGCTGGAGACCGGTTCCCTGGGCTGCGAGGGCAGCTGTGAGTACGAACGTGGGGGCGAGTCTGAACATGGCGGGGCGGAGTGTATCGTTCCCCGCGCGTCACCGACCGATGGACACCGACGACATCCGTACCAGGATCGACAACACCCTGACGATCCTCGCCGCATTGCAGACCAACGAGGCCCACGCGCTCCGGCGCGCACTCGCCCTGAGCGCGGACGCACTGAAGGCCGCCCGGGTCGCCCTCACCGAATCCGAGGACGAGCTCGAGGTCCTGACTGCGCCCGAGCGCAACTCTGCCGAGGAGAACCTGCGCCTGCAGAAGGAGCTGCAGAAGGCCAAGGACCGCATCACCGGACTCGAGCAGGACCTCGCCATGGCGCGACAGGACCACGACGTGGAGAAGCAGGTCCAGTCGATCGATCGCAAGCGTCTGCAGGAGCTCGAGAAGAAGGTCGCGCAATACGAGTCGATGCTGATGAACGACGAGCAGGCCTTCTCGCGCTACATGGACCGGGCGATCGAGGCCGACGCGAAGAAGGGCCGACGTCCACCGCAGCGGTGAGCGCGGGAGCAGCGGCGTCGAGTCGGCGCGGGTGACGTGATTGTCACCTCGGCGCGTCCGATCGACACTGTCCGACCGTGCCGGGTCGATCACCCGGCGAACCCGGACGATCGCCGATCCGGTGACGCGCCCCTGCGCGCTTGCTCTCGCTCCCAGCGGTTCCATGCACCGATCCGACCTTCTCTTGAATCGGCTGACGCGCCTCGCGCAGTCGGTCGTCACCCTGCTCCTCGTCGTCTGTGCGGCAAATGCGCAGGGCACCAATGTCCGCATGCTCGCGCACGTCGACCGTTTCCCGGGTGGGACGGGATCGACCAACAACTACGCAGGCATCTGGGGCCTCGTGGTGAACGGCGTCGAGCTCGCCGTGGTGCCCGCGCGAACCGGCACGCTGTTCTACGACTGCTCCAATCCGCAATCGCCGGTCGAGGTCGCGTTCATCCCGGGACCGACGACGGGCGCGACCGGGTACTTCTGGCGGGAGGCGAGCAGTTGCGGGAACTACGTCTACCTGTCGTCCGAACACGGCGCCTTCCAGGTCGTCGACTGCTCGAATCCGCTGTCGCCGACCCTGGTCGGCACCTTCGGCAGCACGGCCCACACCGTCAGCATCGACTGTGATCGCCACATCCTGTGGGCCAGCGGTGGCGCCGGCCGAGGCGTGGTGCTCTACGACATCGGTGCCAATCCCGTGCATCCGCCGCAGATCGGCTCACGCACCGATCCATACGTACACGACTGCCTGCCGAACGGGCGCTATGCCTACATGGCGCAGATGTTCGACGGCAGCTTCGGCATCGTCGATGCGACGAATCCGGGCAGCCTCGTCACGGTCAGCCGCACGCCCACGCCGAGCGCGTTCCCGCACAACGTCGCGGTGAACGAGGACGAGAACTGGGCGATCGTCACCGAGGAGCAGCGCGGCGATTGCTTCACCGTCTACGACATCACGAACAAGGCAGCACCGGTCCAGCTCGTGCGCTGGTGCAGCCCCAATGGGGCCACGGTCCACAACGTCTTCGTGCGCGGCAAGATCGCCCATCTCGCCTGCTATTCGGACGGCTACTGGGCGATCGACATGAGCAATCCGGCGGCACCCGTGCCGATCGGCCGTTTCGACACCTCGGCGTTCACCGGCAACAACTACTACGGCGACTGGGGCTGCTACCCCTTCCAGCCCTCGGGCGTGATCTATCTGTCCGACATGCAGAGCGGCTTCTGGATCGTCGAGCCGACCTGCGGTGTGCCACTCCACTACGGCGCAGCGACCGCGGGTGCTGCCGGCATCGAACCACGCCTGGACTTCGACGGCGGCGCGGCGAAGGTCGGCAACACGACCTTCGCGCTCGTCGCCGACCGCCTCGTCGGTGGCGCGCAGTCGGCTTTCCTGCTCGCCTTCGCCGCGGGCAACACACCTTTCTCCGGCATCGACGTCCTGGTCGACCTCAGCGTGCCCCCGATCGCCCTCTCGGTGACCGCCAACGGTGCAGCCGGCGTACCCGGCGCGGGACGCGCGAACCTCCCTCTCGGCATCCCGGCCTCCGCCTCCCTCGCCGGGGTGACATTGTTCAGCCAGACGGTGGTGTTCGACCCGCAGGGTCCCCAGGGACTCGCGGCGACGCGCGGCATGCGCTTCACGATCTGCCCCTGAGTCCGTGGGCCGGAGAATCGTCGCGCGATGCGACGGTGGCACACGATCCGCGCATCCCATGCGTCAGTGGAAGTCGCGGCTCCCGGCTGTGACCGGCGCCGCGGACACCTTCGGCACCCAGATACGCTTCGCGACCAGGTGCACGACGCCATCCTGCCGCTGCACCTTGCCTTCGACGGCGAGGAAGGGCTCCACCTTCACCAAGGCGTGGAACTCCTCGTAGACGTCCGGCCAGATCACCACGTTGCAGAAGCCGGTCTCGTCCTCGAGCGTGACGAACACCACACCCTTCGCGGTGCCGGGCCGTTGCCGGCAGATCACCAGCCCCGCACAGCGTGATTGCGCACCGTTGCGCACCGCGGAGAGGTCCTCCGCCGTGCGCAGCCCCTGCTCGGCGAGCGATTCGCGCAGGGACTCCAGCGGATGGGCCTGCGTGCTGTGGCCGCTGGCGCGGTAGTCCCAGGCGACGCTCTCGAAGGCGTCGAGCGGCGCGAGTTCGGGCTCCTCGCCGCCGGGCACCAGCGGCAGGGGTTCGCGCGGCTCGCGCGCCGCAGCCCACAGCTCCCACAACGCATCACGGCGTGACGCCGACAGACCGTTCAGCGCACCACCGGTCGCGAGCATCTCCAGCTTGCGCACCTCGAGCCCGCTGCGGCGCACGAAGTCGGCGAGGTCGGCGAAGGGCTGCTCTGCGCGTGCAGCGAGGATCGCACGGTGGTCGGCGACGCCGAGTCCCTTGATCCAACGCAGACCCATGCGCAGCGGGTGGAGTTCGTCGCCGGCCAGCCGCGCCTCCAGCGTGCAGTCGCTCCCGCTGTGCACGACGTCGACCGGCCGCACCGGCAGACCGTGCCGCTTGGCGTCCTCCACGATGGTGGCCGGCGAGTAGAAGCCCATCGGCTGCGCGTTGAGCAGGGCGCAGGTGAAGACGTCGAGATGATGACGGCGCAGCCACGCCGTCGCATAGGCGATCAGCGCGAAGCTCGCCGCGTGGCTCTCCGGGAAGCCGTATTCGCCGAAGCCGCGGATCTGCTCGAACACCCGCTCCGCGAACTCGCGCTCGATGCCCTTCTGCAGCATGCGTGCGATCAAACGCTCGCGGTGTCGCTCGATGCGCCCGTGCTTGCGCCATGCGGCCATGTCGCGGCGCAACTGGTCGGCCTCGCCGGGCGTGTAGTCGGCGGCGACCACCGCGAGCTTCATCACCTGCTCCTGGAACAGCGGCACGCCGAGCGTCTTCTCGAGCACCGGCACCAGGCACTTGTGCGGATAGCTGACCGGTTCCTGGCCGTGTCGCCGACGCAGATAGGGATGGACCATGTCGCCGGAGATCGGCCCCGGCCGCACGATGCTGACCTCGACCACCAGGTCGTAGAAGGTGCGCGGGCGCAATCGCGGCAACATCGCCATCTGCGCACGGCTCTCGATCTGGAACACGCCGATCGTGTCGCCGCGGCAGATCATGTCGTAGGTCGCCGGGTCCTCGGGCGGGATGCGTGCGAGGTCGAGGGCGACACCCTTGTTCCGTTGCAGCAGACGGATCGCCTCGTGACACAGGGTCAGCGAGCCGAGCGCGAGCAGGTCGACCTTGAACAGGCCGAGCGCCTCGACGTCGTCCTTGTCCCACTGGATCACCGTGCGCCCCTCCATGGTCGCGTTCTCGATCGGCACCAGATCGTGCACCGGATCGTGGCCGAGCAGGAAGCCGCCGGGATGGATCGACAGGTGGCGCGGGAAGTCGCGGATCTCGTCGACCAGCGTCGCGAAGTGGCCGATCACCGGCGACGACGGATCGAGCCCGGCGTTGCGCAGCAGCTCTCCGACATCGCCGTCGCAGCGCGAGCCGAGCTTGGCGAGACGGTCGAGCGCCGTCGCCGGCATGCCGAGGACCTTGCCGACCTCGCGCACCGCCGACTTGGTGCGATAGCGGATCACGTTGCACACCATCGCGGCGCGGTCGCGTCCGTACTTGTCGTAGACGTGCCGGATGACCTCTTCCCGTCGCTCGTGCTCGATGTCGAGGTCGATGTCCGGCGGCTCGTGGCGTTCGAGCGAGAGGAAGCGTTCGAACAGCAGGTCCATCTTCACCGGGTCCACCGCCGTCACGCCGAGGCAGTAGCACACCACCGAGTTCGCCGCCGAGCCGCGGCCCTGGCACAGGATGCCCTGTGCGCGGCAGAACTCGACGATCTCGTACATGGTGAGGAAGTAGCCCGGATAGTCGAGCTGACCGATGACTTTGATCTCGCGGTCGAGCTGTGCCGTCACCGACTTCGGCACCTCCGCGCCGTAGCGACGCACCGCGCCGGCGAAGCACAGCTCGCGCAGCCACTCCAGCGAGGTCTTGCCGTCGGGCAGGCGTTCGGAGGGATAGACGTAGCGCAGCTCGCCCATGCCGAAGGCGCAGCGCTCGGCGATCTCGCGTGTGCGCGCGACGGCGCCGGGGTCGTCGTCGAACAGCTCCTCGAAGGCACGCGGCGCGTGCAGCAGATGTTCGGCGTT
Source organism: Planctomycetota bacterium (assembly GCA_046349595.1). Classification (GTDB taxonomy): domain Bacteria; phylum Planctomycetota; class UBA1135; order UBA1135; family UBA2386; genus JACRLW01. The sequence continues at coordinate 1,651,485 of JAXMCA010000002.1, read as the reverse complement.
CGGTCTGGTGAGCGTGCCGGCCTCGCTGAGCTTCACGCCGTGGCGGATGCAGGTCAGCACGTCCTGCAGGGTGCGCCGCGCGCGGGCGTGGTAGAGCACCTCCGCCCCGGCGACGATCGGGATCGACAACCGCGCGGCCGTCGCACGCACCCGCGCCTCGAGGAGCGGCTCGTCGTCGCGACGATGCCGCGCGACCAGCGCGTAGAGCCGATCGCCGAAGGCCTCGCGCAGCGGCTGCGGATCGGCGGGTTCACCGCGCCACAGCGCGATCAGACCCGGCGCATGGGCGCAGACCTCCGCCGGTTCGACCACCGAACGACCCTTCGCACAGCGCAGGCGACCGGCGGTCACCAGACGACAGAGATTGGCGTAACCGCCGCGGTCGATGCACAGCAGGATCAGCGTGCTCCCGTCGGACACCGTCACCTCGCTGCCGACGATCACACGCACGCCCCGCTCCTTCGCCGCGACGTGCGCGCGCACGATGCCCTGCACGCCGTCGCGATCGGTGACCGCGATGCTCGTGATGCCGAGCGCCTCGCACTGCTCGATCAGCTCCTCGGGATGCGACGCCCCCTCGAGGAAGCTGAAGTTGGTCCTGCACCAGAGGGGAACGTAGCTCGACACGGGAGGAGGCGTCGACGCGGTCAGGCGCCGGGTCGGGGAGAAAGAAGATATCTGTCTTCCTCATCCTGATCATGCGCCTTTCGGCAACCCACGCATCTGGAGGCCGAGCTCGCGCGCACCACACGACCATCTGCTCGGGAGCGAATGCGGAACCAACCGCTGAGTCCTCGGGCACAATCCCCCCCCCCCCCGACACTTGACGCCCAGACTCCGTGATCGCTACACCGGGAACAAGACGAAGGAAAGGAGAACTCATGCGCGACACGCCACTCGTGCTGTCTGCAGCCTTGATCATTGCGTCAACCTGCTCTGGCCAAGCGAACTGTCCTGAGTGCAACGCCACGATGGCGGGGGTCGCCTACCCCCAAACCGAAGCTGTCGGAATCTGGATTCCGGGACCGAAGACAAAAGGAACCTGCACCGGCTCCCCCTGTGCCCCGGCGGAAACCTGCCGGTTCAACTTCACCGCAGGCGTTGTGGTCAATGCGCCCGGCGACACCGTCGTGGTCCATACGACATACACACAGCAGATGCCCACCGGCCAGCCGCTCCTCGTCGACTACCCACCTTTCTTCACGGGTTCGTTCCGGTCTGAGGCGTTGAACTATCCCGTCGTTTGTGGCGGTGAGTACACCACCGCCGTGACCACGAGCAACGTCGCGCAACTCCCGGTCTTGGACTGCACGATCACCTGCAGCGGATGCCAGTCGTGACCGGAGCCCGCACCGCTCTCGGCGCCACGCTCGCGATCCCCGCGCTGGTGATCGCCACCTTGGTGTGGATGTACCTGGCGAATGGCAGAACAGATCCGCCACCGCGATCCACCGGGAGCTCGCCGGCAGCCGACGCACCACAGGATGAATCGACACCGCGGCATCGTGAGGAGCCGCCTGCTCGCACGCCGGCCGAGTCGACGGCCGAGTCGATCGACCAGGGGCCAGAACAACAACCCACCCCGACATCAGCCCTCTCACCCGCACTCCGAGAGGCCGCAGCGCGATGGCTCCCTGCCCATCGACAGGAGGACCTCGGACTCGTCGGCGCGGCGAAGGTCCTCTCCGAACTCGAGGACGATGCCCAGACAGCCCAGTGGACGCGCGGCGCGGATGCGACCTTCGATCAACTGCTCCAGGAGATGGGATTGGACCGTTCCGATCCCGAACTCGTGCAGCAACTGCAGGTCGCCGACGCGCCCTTCGCGCGGGCCCTCGCCGACACGCAGCGCACGATCGTCCGGACGGCCATGGCGCTGTCGATCGAGATCGTCGAGTCCGGCAAGGCCATCGAGGTGCGGCCGGAGGACTTTCCGCTGCGCCATGCGACGCCGAGCCGGGTCGCTGAGCTCGCGAAGAAGCAGGAGCGCATGCTCGAAGAGGCTTGTCCGGAGTTCACTGGCAAGCCCGATGACCTGACCTACGTGTCGATCGGCGGAGCCACTCCTGGCATTGGCAGGATCATCCCGCTCAATCGCCGCGACCATCACACCTACTTCGCGGCACGCGACGACCTCGTGCGGTATCAGGAGCAGCGCCGTTCGGCGTGGCGCGCCGTGCTCGACGGTCGCCCCTCGCACAAGTAGGGGTTGCTCGCGCGAGCCGGTGCCCCACGCGGTCCGAGCGGATGCGTGGGGCGGTGACGACCTTCGTCGCCGGCGATCAGAACCCCAGGTCGAGCTCGACGCCGTTGGTCAGCGCGACACCGAAGGGGTTGATGCCGAAGGCCGCGATGGCGCCCTGGCTGTAGAGGATGCCGCCGGCCAGCACCGGGTTGTTGGGGATCGGCAGCGAGAAGGTGCCGGCGGGCAGGGCGACGGTCGCGCTGGCGAGATCGGCCGAGGTCAGCAGCGTGCAGCCATACATGCCGAGGGGGTCGAGCGGGGTCGACGTCTGGGCCGAGCCGAGCAGGATCGCGCCGAGCAGCGCATTGGCGGGCGCGTCGTGGATCTGGAAGTTCAGCGTGGTGCCGATCGCGGGCCGGTTCGTGGTGAGCGACAGACGCACGCCACCGTAGCCGGTGCTGAAGGGGATCGTCGCGGTCAGATCGCGCGAGCCCGGGTCGAACGCGTTGTTGCCGGACGAGTAGCCCGACAGCGTGATGTGGTTGAGATTGGCGACCGTCTGGTAGGCGATGATGAAGTTGCCGTTGGGGAAGAGCTGGATCTGGCAGGTGTTCGCGCTGCGCGTGTTGATCTCGAACACGTTCAGCCAGGTGATGATCGCCTTGCCCGGGACGGCGTTGAAGTAGACGGCGCCCGGCGCGACACCCGGATCCAGATCCATCCACAACGCCGAGATGCGCGGCGCGAGCGACAGGAACGCGGAGACGTTGGCGTCGCAGCAGCCGTGGTTCGAGGTCAGGCCGCTGACCAGGTAGACGAAGCCGTTCGACGACACGTCGATCGACGTCGACGATCCGAAGGGCGAGCCGGGGATCGGGAACGAGAAGCCGAGCTGCTTGTTGGTCGCGAGCTGATCGTCACCGAGCGCCAGGTTGGTCCCGTAGTTGGTGTCGAAGCAGTTCGACGTGCACTGCGTGACCGTGAGACCGCCGGTCAGATTGTGCGAGTACAGGAAGCTCTGGTTGCTGAGGTCGATCGTGCCGGCCGGGAACAGCTCGTAGACGATCGGCTCGAGCGGACAGCCGGAGCCGTAGTTGTGCGTTCCGGCGAGGCGACCGGTGGTGTCGAACACGACGATCTGGCGCGATGCGATCGCGACCAGGAACAGCGCGCCGTTGATGAAGGCGATGCCGTTGCCCGTCGAGTAGCCGTGTGCCACAGGACCGGGGAAGTTCGAGAGCTCCGTGAACGACGCGTCGTACTGGTGGATCAGGTCACCACCGCGCTCGTAGCCCCAGAACTGGTTGGTGACCGGATCGTGCGCGAGCCCCATCTGCAGCGTGCCCAGCACCGGGAAGGAGCCGATCTGCGTGCCCGCGGTGTCGTACTCCCAAACCACGTTGGCGGCGAAGTCGTTGATGAACAGGTGCCCAGACTGTGGCGTGAAGACGATTCCGTTGGGGACGGAGGCCGGAGTGGTGAAGCTTCGCTGGTAGACACCCGCCATCGAGTAGACGTCGATGTTGGGACCCGACAACGGGCTCGTGTCCGATACGTAGAGGAAGATGCCGTCGGTCGTCACGCCCGTCGGCGTATTGCTGTTCGACGGCGTGAACTGGCCCGTGAGCGAACCCGTCGCCGTGAGGAACGCGATGGTCCGCGCAGCACCGGTGCCCGTCAGGATCAGGTTGCCGGACGCATCCGGCCCGAGGCCGGAGGGGACGATGCCGGTCGGAGTCGCGAAGGACCCGACCACGGACCCGGCCTGCGCGTGGAGTGCGGCCGATGTGAACAGGGAGATCGCGGCAATAGCCGCCGAATGCACGATCAGCGAGCGCATTTGAGTGAGGAAGAGAGAGGAGCAGAGAGCGGAACCTGCCTCGGCGCACACCGGAGTGTCGCAGCCTCGGCAGTGATCCGAGAGAAGTCGCAGGGACGACCGCGTGCATGATAGCCACGCCGCGCGAAGTCGATCCCCCACGTGTTCCGAGCCCGCTGTTCGGTCGACCGGTCCGCGCACCTTCCGGGCCATGCCGAGGGACGCCGTCGGAGACGGCCACCCGCGTCGCGAAATGCCCTCGGAGCCAGCGTCATCGTCGGCAACCTGACCATCCGGCGGGCACATGGGCTCACGGGCCAGGGACAGGTCGCGACACGAGACGACCAAGCTCTGCCTCCCCGACGGGCCGAGCCGGTCCGGACCACTCAGATCATCGCGGAGCGCCCACGCCGCAATGTCGGGTTGACGCGCGGTCCGCGGTGTGGGTCTCGGGCGGGCGTGGCTCGGGAGGCTCACCCCCGCGCGCCGGTCGGCGTCGATCGCTGCGTCAGAGCGCGCGATGTCCGCCGACCGGATCTGCGGTCGAACCCGTCACTGCACGACGAGAGTCAGTCCGCGCGAGCAGGCGAGACCACCGTTCGACTCGACGTGAACAGTCTGGAACACGAACTCGATGGCCCGGAGTCCGGGCTGGTTCGGAATCGCGATCACTTCGGTGACCGAGGTTCCCACGGGCAGCTCCTTGGTGACCATGTTCGTCGCGTCGACGAGCAGTTCGATGTTGGCCATCGGAACCGATGCGCGGTGATGGCCCAGGATCAGCAGCGAGCTGAACGGGACGCCGGGAGAGGAGCGGACGGTGAACGAGAAGGTCGCCGAACCGATCGCCGGCGTTCCACCCGGGTTCGGGAAGTTCTCGAACCAGTAGTGGTTCAAACCGTCGCTCGGCTTGCCGTACGACTCCATCACGTTGTTCACCACGATCGCGGATTGGCCGAGCAGTCCCCAGCCGCTCTGCGGCGGGGTCGCGACGATCGTCCTCGCGCCGCTGCTGCGATCGATCAGCGACACCGTGCCCTCTTCTCCGACGGCGATGAATCGTCCACCCGCGCGATCGAGCCCGAGTCCCCAGGCGGTGAGGTTGCTCGCCGTGACCACGGAGGTGTCTCCGGCCGGATTGCATCCGTCCGGAACGATGGTGTGGACGAGGTGCTGGGCGAGGGTCGGATTGGACGAGCTCACGAAGACGGTCCCGTCGTCATCACACTCGATCCCGAAAGCGCGCTCGCCAGGCCAGGACGCGATGAGGCATTCCTGGCTGCTCGAGTTCTCGATGCGCCAGAGTTCGCTGTGGCCCGCCCCCGCGGATCCGGGGAAGTTGTCGACGAAGAGCACATAGGCGAACTCGCCCGAGGGCCCCAGAGCGAATCCGCCCCAGGCCTGCCCGGCGTGGAACGCTCCCGCCGGCAGCGGCGTGAGCTGCGGAACAGGACCGGAGGTATCGATGATCGCTCGCGAGGTCCCGGCCATCGCGCCCGACGGAAGCGTGCCACCGTTCTGACCAGCGAACACGAGGATCCGATCATCCGGAAGAACCGAGACCAGCGCCGTGGCTGCGGTGGTCGCCGTTCCGAGGTCGACGATCTGCGTCAGGTTGCCGATGACGGCGCCGTTGGCGTCGAGATGGAACACGTAGACCTTGAGCACACCGGCGGTCGGCCCGCTCGGATCCGTGATCGATCCCACGATCAATGCACCATCCGACGAGCGACGTGCAACCGACCACGCACCCTGCACGAACGCACCATTGCCGTCCGTGGTGAGTTCCACGGGGAGTCCGGTGACCGGTGTCGGCGCTCCTTGCCCATTCACGATGAACAGCCCGGGCACACCCGGGAAACCCGGGAATGTGGCGGTTCCGACGATCGCGGTTCCGTCGGGCATCTGTGAGAACAACGTTCCGGTGATGCCGAGCGTGGCAATCAGGGTTCGGTGGATCAGCTTGGTCCAACTCATGGCGCACCTCTGGGAGATGCATCGATTCGATGAGTCGAGCACGCTTGCGCGACGAATCGACGCAGAGTGGCGCGAATCTACCCGTGCATGGAGACGGGTCAAACGCCGGCTCCCCTGAGATGGCCACGGTGCCGATCCGTATCGCATTCTCCGATGCGCATCACCGCTTCTTGATTGCGTAGAGCGCCCGGTCGCCGATGTCATCCGCAAGCCCGTTGCGGCTCGACGCATCGGGATCTCGCGTGTTCGACCGCCTGTGAGTCCCCTCCGAACCCCAGCGTCCCGGCGCAGAATCGCGCCGGCATCCGTGCCTTGCTGGGTCGGCGCCCACTCGGAAAGACATGGCAACCGCAGCCGGAACGGCTCGCAGATGGCGACCGTCAGTTCGCGCACGGAACTTCACTCCGATCGACGAGGCCACGAAGCCTGCTGCCTCGGTTCGACTCCGATCGAGACCGCACTCCGCCGCCGTCCGAGTCGAGTGCGGACGGAGCGCCCCTCGCGAATCACTCCGGCCGGCGGCGCCGGCAGTTGACGTGAGACCGACGAGTCGCGATGAATCCCGCCCATGTCGTTGCGACTCTTTGCATCCGCTCTCTTCCTCGCCACGCCTCTGGTCTGCCAGAGCAATGCGATCCCCGGCCTCGACGCCATGTCCTACGACGTCACCGACATCGCCTTCTACGGTCGTCGGGGCGCCGCCTATCCGAACGGCGAAGCAGGCTTCGTCGCGGGTCACTCGTACTGCAACTCCGGCGCAGTCAACTTCCCCTGGGTGAGCACGCTCCCCAACGGACAGATGACGGACACCTACCCGAAGATCGCGTTCCTCCTGGTGCGCGAGAGCAATGGGCGCATGGTCCAGGTGTCGGGCCGCAGCTACCTCAAGCACTCTCCGACTCCCTACAACTTCAGCAGCGGACCGTGCGCGCCCTGCAACAGCGGTAGTGGCGCCTTCATGTTCACGGGCTGCTCGGACACCTACGGCAGCGGCATCAACAGCAACCGCATCTACTTCGGCCCGACCGAGGAGATCAATCCGTGGCTCGGCACCTTCGCCTCGGTCGGCAGCTACTTCGACCGCGGTGATCCGCCGGTGAGCGGTGCGTCGGCGAACGACAACGTGAAGTCCCTCAACAGCACGATGATCAACGCCTTCGATGCGGTGAAGAACCGCATCATCGTGCCGGAGACCGAACTGATCGCGGGGACCTACTGGACCCAGGCGCAGATCGTGATCCAGGGCGAACCCGGCGCGAACCGTGGCAACAACACCGTGTCGCGTCAGACCACGATCAGCGGCACGGGCGGGAATTGGAATGCGAGCACCGTCGGCAGTTCGAGCGTCGGACCGGTCCTCACCCACTGGACCGGTGCGTCGAACGACGTCGGCGGCAACGGCAACGACGACGGCCACTTCATGGTCGCGGTGAAGATCACCGGACCCGTCGCCGGCATGTGGCACTACGAGTACGCGGTCCACAACCTCGACAACAATCGCGCCGGCGGCGGCGTGCACATCCCGATGGACCTCGGCGCGACCGTCGCCAACATCGGCTTCCACGACATCGACAACAATCCGGCGACCGACTGGACGTCGGCGCGCGTCGGCACCGAGCTGGTGTTCACCGCTCCGGCCGGCAACGCCATCGAGTGGAACACGCTCTACAACTTCTGGTTCGACTGCTCGGTCGCGCCGTCGTACGGCATCGTGCTCGTCGACGAGGCGCGCGCCGGCACCGGCCAGGCCCAGGTCAGCGTGAACAGCCAGGTTCCGAGCGGGATCCCGACCGCCTATCTGCAAACCGTCGGCACCGGCTGCGGGAGCTGCGACACCTCCTTCTACGAGGAGTTCGCTTCGGCCACCGGCTTCGACCTCGCCAACTCGTCGATGACGCTGAGCTACGCGAACGGCAACTACGGCGTCGGAGCCGGCACCGGCAGCTACGTCACCCCGACCGGGACCAACCTCAGCCTCGGCGACGACAGCGAGGCCACGGTCACGCTGCCCTTCAGCCTGCCCTATCCCGGTGGCTCCACGAATCAGTTGTGGGTCTGCTCCAACGGCTTCGTCTCGCCGGCCGGATCGAACGGCACCAGCTTCACGCCCTCGGCGTCCGCGATGCTCTCCGGCCTGCCGCGCTGGTGCGTGGCGTGGCACGACCTCAACCCGGGTGCAGGCGGTCAGGTGATCTACGACTCCACCCCGACCATGGCGCGCGTGACCTGGCTCAACGTGCCCAACTTCAGCGGCGGCGGACAGAACACCTTCCAGATGCAGTTCCTGCCGAACGGGACGGTGCACGTCCTGTGGCGATCGATGCTGGCTGCCGGCAACGGCTACGTCGTGGGCTGGTCGTCGGGCGCTTCGAGCGATCCGGGCAACCGCGACCTTTCGGCGACCCTGGCGCAGGGCTTCCAGCTCTGCAACCTGCACCAGGGCGGGCTGTCGCTCGGCGCCTCCGCGCGACCGATCCTCGGCACGACCATTCAGGTGCAGACCAGCAACATCCCGTCCGGCACCTCGGTCGGCGCGACCCTGCTCGCCTTCGCCCAGGCGATCCCGCCGATCGACCTGACGGCCGCCGGCATGCCCGGCTGCTACATGCACACGCTGGGGACGACGGTCGACACGCTGTTCGCAGCGCCCGGCTCGAGCTACCAGTTCGCGCTGCCGATCCCCGGCCAGATCCAGTTCGCGAGCGTCGCGCTCACCGCGCAGACCTTCACCGTGAGCCCCGGCCTCACGCCGCTCGGCGTGATCGGCTCGAACGGTCTCGTGCTCGTGCTCGGACTGCAGTGAGTTCCCCGGCGGTGCCGTTCGCGCACCGCCTGTGGATGACCTGCGAGGGCTGCGTTCGGGGCGCGCTTTTTCGACCGCGCCCCTCCCCGCCGGAATGCTCGCACCATCCTCCCGTCCGCTGAGAGCCCGAGAGGCAAGCCATCATGCGGGCTCTCAGATGCTCACTGGTGGCCGCATGCGCGGCCACGCAGAGCTCGGGAGACCAATTGTCTCTCGAACGCTGAGCGGATCGCCCCCCGAAACGACGGGTGCGCGGCTGAACCGCGAAGCGGAGGCCAGTGCGCAATACCTTGTCGCGGTGAGCCCCCTGGACCCGAGGTCTCTCCGCGGAGGATGTTCGTGAGCGCGCTGCAGTTCACCATCGACAGTGTCGTCGTCGAAGAAACCCTGGTTGTCGCCGCACGCCTGGCCGGTGCCGCCATCTGCGGGGCGCTGGTCGCACTGCTCTACCGGGCATCCCGCAACCCCGATGCGAGACGCGCGGGTTTCGGCCACACGCTCGTCCTCCTCTCGCCGCTGATCGCCATGGTGACGGTCGCGGTCGGTCAGAACGTCGCCGCGGCCTTCACGCTCGTCGGCACGCTCGCCATCGTGCGGTTCCGGACCGCAGTGCGCGACACACGCGACATGGCCTTCGTGATCTTCTCGGTCGCGGTCGGCATGGCGCTCGGCTCCCTGAACCTCGTGATCGCCTTCGCCGGCCTCGCGGTGATCGGACTGGTGGTGCTGATCCTGCGACGCATCGAGCTCAACATGCCGGGACAGGACTCGGCGATCCTGAAGCTCGCGCTCTCGCCGCCTGGGACCGACGAGTCGGCCTGGTCGCACGTCGTGGCGCGCTTCGCGACCACGCGCACCGTCTTGAAATCGTCGGTCGATCGCGAGGGCGGCACGCTCGAGCTGCGCCTGTCCGTGCAGGGCGTCGAGCCCGATCGCTCACCTCAACTCCTGGTCAGCTTGCTGGAGATCCCCGAGGTCGTCCGCGCCTCCTTCGCACAGGACGAACCCGAATGAGATCGCGCCCGTGATTGCCATGCATCAGATCCACCCACCTGCCCGCCCGTCCGCGCGCTCCAGGCCATGCAACCTCGACGGCCTCCTCCGCACGGCCGCGATGTGTGTCGGACTCTGCGCGACCGCGCTCGCACAACAGGATCCTCCGGACTTCGGCGGACCGGGTTTCCCCGGAGGACCGGGCGGCCCCGGTGGTCCCGGCGGTCGCGAGACCAGGCTCGTCGCCCGTTTCGACGTCGACGGCAACGGTCGCCTCGACGCGAGCGAACGCGCCAAGGCCCGTGAGTGGTTGAAGTCGAATCCGCAACAGCGCGGACCCGGCGGCCGTGGACCGATGGGCCGCGGACCACGCGGCATGCCCGGCGGTCGACGGGACGGCACGGAGAACACCGGGACACCGGTGCGCGTCGATCCGTCGCGGGTCACGAGCTACGCCGACCACGAGCTCTACGACCCGGAGGTGGTGCGGACCATCTTCCTGACCTTCGCGGACGACAAGTGGTTCGACGAGCTGGCCGCGTTCTACCGCACCGATGTCGAGGTCGAGGCGACGATGCTGGTCGACGGCAAGGAGTACCACGACGTGGGCGTCGGCTTCCGCGGGAACTCCTCCTACTTCGGCGTTCCTGGCAAGAAGAAGTCCTTCGCGATCTCGGTCGACGCCGCGGATCCGAAAGCGAACCTCTGCGGCTTCCGCAGCCTCAATCTCCTCAACTGCAACGAGGACCCGACCTTTCTCCACGAGGCGATCCACGCCTTCCTTGCGCGGCGCTTCATGCCGGCCCTGCGATCCAGCCTGGTGCACCTCGTCGTCAACGGCGAGAGCTTCGGCATCTACGCGAACACGCAGCAATTCGACAACACCTGGGTCGAGTCGGCGTTCGGCACGCGCAAGGGCATGCGCTGGAAGGTGCCCGCGAATCCCGGCGGCGGTGCAGGTCTCGCCTACCTCGGCGACGAGCGCGCGGACTACGAGCGCGTCTACCAGCTCAAGAGCTCACCGAAAGACACCGACAAGGCCTGGCAGGATCTGATCGAGTGCTGTCGCGTACTCGACGAGACCGCCGATGCAGACCTCGAGCGCGAGCTGCCGAAGGTCCTCGACATCGACGTCACCCTCTGGTTCCTCGCCATCGACGCCGCCCTGCTCGACGGCGACGGCTACTTCTCGCGCGCCAGCGACTTCGTGATCTGGCAGGGTCCTGACGGTCGCTTCCGTCCGCTGCCGTACGACAGCAACGAGATCCTCGCCTCGGGAGGCATGCGCGGACCGGGTGGGCCGATGGGGCGCGGACCAGGACGCATGCGTCGCGACGGCGGTCAGGGTGATCAGCCGCAGGACGGCCGCGATCCACAGGGCAACGATCGCCCGCGCGACGGCAACCTTCCCCCGGACCGCGACGGTCCGCCCGACGGCGACTTCCCACCCGGTCGCGGCTTCCCCAATGGTCCCGGTGGGCCCGGCGGAATGATGGGCGGCGCGAGCCCCACATCGAGTCCGCTCGCCCTCACGCAGATGCGCAATCGCCCTCTCGCGCGCGTGCTCGAGGTGCCGGCGTGGCGCGCGACCTACCTCTCCCATCTGCATGCGATCGCGCAGAGCGGACTCGACTGGGACCAGCTCGGCCCCTTCTGCAAGCGACTCCACGACGCGATCGACGGCGTAGTGAAGACCGACGAGAAGGCGATCGAAGGCTACGAGGCGTTCCGGAACAGCCTCGACGGACTGAAGCGCACGGTCGACACGCGACGCAAGACATTGCTCGAGCACGCCTCGATGAAGGGCGACTGGCCCGAGGTCGAAATGCTCGAAGGTGTCGGGTCCGGCGAGGACGGCTCGCTCCACCTCCGCGCCCGTGTCCGCGCCGAGCATCTCGGCGAAGTGCTGCTCCGCCACGCCGGGACGCGCCTCGGCCCCTTCGAGTCGACCCCGATGCTCGACGACGGCCACCACGAGGACGGCGCCGCCGGCGACGGCATCTTCGGCGCGACGATCACCGTGAAGGACGGCAAGGCCTTCGTCTACGTCGAGGCCAGGTCGAGCGGCGAATCGGCCCAGGTCGAGTTCGCACCGCAAGGTGGCAGCGGGGCACCGCGCCGCGTCGAGAGCAAGCGCTGACCCGCGGCGCGGGTCGCCGGCATACTGCGCGGATGCCCCGCCTCGCGACGCTCGCCACTCTGCTCCTTCCGTCGGTGTTCCTGTCGGCGCAGGATCACCTCGCAGCTCCCGGCATCGCGTTCACCGAAGTCAAGGCGCGCCGCAGCGACACGGTGATGCGCGAGGGCTGGCTCGAGGTCGCCGAGGACCCGGCGCATCCCGAGGGTCGTCGGATCCGTCTGCACGTCATGGTGCTTCCGGCGCGCAACGGACATCCGAAGCCCGATCCCGTGTTCTTCCTCGCCGGCGGACCCGGTCAGGGCGCGGCGACGATGGCGGAATGGATGCTCGACGAATGGGTGCGCGACGACCGTGACTTGGTGCTCGTCGATCAACGCGGCACCGGTCTCTCCAATCCGCTTCGGGTCGAGACACCCGGAAACGACGACGATCCCGCCGGTTACCTGAAGCCGATCTTCGTCCCCGAGAACTTCGCCAAGGCTCGCGTCCAACTCGAGAAGCACGCCGACCTGCGCTTCTACACCACGCCGATCGCGATGGACGACCTCGACGCCGTCCGCGCCGCCCTGGGTTACGAGAAGATCGACCTGTACGGCGGCAGCTACGGCACACGCGCCGCGCTGGTCTACATGCGCCAGCACCACGAGCACGTGCGCTGCGCGATCCTCGACGGCGTCGCTCCGATCGCTTTCGAGAATCCCCTGCACCACGCTCGCTCTGCGCAGGACGGCCTCGATCGGCTCGCGGAGGAGTGCGCCGCGGACCCGGCCCGACATGCGGCCTATCCCGACCTGCACGCCGACATGGCGACGATCCTCGCCAAGCTCGCCGAACACCCGGTCGACGTCGCGATCGACTGGCACGGCAAGCAGCTCAGCGTCCCTCTCGATCGCGACAGCTTCACCGGCGCGTTCCGCATCCTGATGTACTCGGCAGAGAGCAACCGTCGAGCACCGCTGCTCCTGCATCGCGCCGCGCAGGGCGACTTCGGCCCCTTCGCGGAGCTCGCCATCGCGAGCAATCGGAATCTCAACGCCTCGCTGGCGCTCGGCATGCTGATGTGCGTGACCGCGAGCGAGGATCTCTCTCGGATCACCGAGGACGAGATCGTGCGCGAGTGCAAGGACACCTTCCTCGGCGAGAGCCGTGTGCGTGCACAGCTCGCCGTCGCGAAGGTCTGGCCCAAGGGTGAACTGCCCGACGACTACGCGCAGCCGGTCGCGGTCGACGTGCCCACGCTGCTGCTGTCGGGTACGCACGACCCGGTGACACCGCCCCGCTGGGGAGCAGAGGCCGCGTCGCACCTGAAGAACAGCCTGCACGTCGTCGTCGACGGCTGCCACGGCGTGGGACAGGGGCCACGCATGGAGCGCCTGATGCGCGAGTTCCTCGACCGCGCGAGCGTGGAGGACCTCGACCAGAGCGGCATCGACGAGATCCGCATGGACCCCATCGTGCTCCCCGACACCCATGGACGCTGAGCCCGCGATCCTCGGCATCGACCACGTCGGCCTGCACGTCGACGACGTCGAACGCAGCCTGCGCTTCTACCGCGACCTGCTCGGCCTTCAGCCGATCCACCGTCCGGACCTGGGCTTCCCCGGTGCGTGGCTGCGGATCGGTGCTGCGCAGGAGCTGCATCTCATCGGCAAGAACAGCAGACCCGAACTGCCGCCGCGCGAGCGTCACTGGACCGTCGAGGTGCGCGGCCTCTCCGCATGGCACGCACGCCTGCATGCCGCGGGGACCGAACTGCACGGCCCGGTGCTGCGACCCGACGGCGCGACACAGCTCTTCGCGCGCGACCCCGACGGTCACTGGCTCGAGCTGCTCGAGCGCTGATCAGAGTTCGACGCTCTCGCCGACCTGCGCGATGCGGAAGCCACGCGCCTCGATCGACGCCGCGATCACGTCGTCGTTCCACGCCGGATTGGTGTGGTTGAGGTGGATGAAGCGCACGCTCCCGGGATGCGCCTTCACGAAGGCCTGCAGGCGATCCATGGTGTCGACCATCGGCGGGTGCGGGATCTCGCTGCGCGCGCGTTCGGGGAGTTCACGGCCGTCGTAGAACGTGCCGTCGAGATAGGCGACATCGACGCCGTCGAGCAGGCGCTCGAGCAGGCCCGGATTGCGCTCCCAGGCGTCGATGTCGGGACAGAACAACACCGTGCGATGAGGGCCGTGGATCCGGAAGGCCAGCGTGTCGCTGAACTCGTCACGGTGCGGAACCGGGATCGCCTCCACGTCGATGCCCTGGGTGAGTCGGAAGCGCGACGGCGGCGCGAAGTCCCGCAGCTCGATCTGGCCGAGCGCCACGAGCTGGCTCCAAGGTCCGTTGTCGCGAAGGAAGGTCGCCATGCGCTGCGACACGAACAGCGGCATCGCCTGGGTCGCCGCGACCTCGCGTCCGAGCTGCGCGAGGCCGAGGTAGTGGCCGATGTGCGCGTGGGTCAGCAGGATCGCGTCCACGGGCTTCCGGCCACGCCCTTCGATCGAGGTCCGTCGCTGGAGTTCGGCGATCTGCGTCTCGATCGCCGGGGTCGCCTCGACCAGGATGAGCGCTCCGCCGTCCCCGCCGCAGATGCCGAGACACGCCGGTGTCTCGACACGTCCGCTCCTGCGCGCCGCGGCACAACACTCCGCGCGCTCGCAGCCGAGGTGCGGCAGGCCGCCGTCCTGCGCTCGGCCGAGGACGACCAGTCGCAGGCCCGAATCCGCCTTCGCCTGCATCGGTGCCGGCGCGGAGCAGGCTGCGATCAACGCGAGGAGAGCGAATGCAGACTGGGCTCGGCGCGACACGATGCCAGGATGTCTCCGCGCGTCGTGGGATGCGAGAGCAACCCCGGATCCGCAATCTCCGCCCTGCGACACGAACTGCCGACATGCCGATCGAACGTCGAACCGCATCCCCGCTCGTCAGCCTCACCTCCCTCGTGGCACTCGCCCTCGCCCTGGTTGCCTTCGTGAGAAGCTCACGAGGAGCGGATGGCGCCCCTCTCCAGGCACATGCGCCCACGACGGACCTGAGCGGACTGACCGCAAGAGTCCTCGCCCTGGAGTCGCGACCCGAGCCGCGCACCGCGGAGGCGGTCGGCGAGTCCCGGCGACAGAACGCCCTCGAACCTGGCGCGGTCGAGGCACTCGCGGTGCGCATCGCCACACTCGAGGAGACGGTGCGGAGGCTCGAGTCCCACGTCATCGTCCCGCAGACATCGGCCGACCCGCTCACGCCGGAGCAGGAGGCGGCCGCGCGTCGCGAAGCCGAGGCCCGGCGCATGGTCGAACTCGCATCGCGCGTCGAATCCGCGCGGAGACTCATTCTCGACCCGGCCGCCACCGAGACCCAGAAGCTCGAGTCCTGGACAGCGCTCCGTCACGCCGGGGAGAACCTGTGGACCGACGCCATCGTCGACGAGATGGTCCGCATCGGACTCGGCTCGACCGACGAGAGCATCCGTGCCGATGTCTGGCGTCAGGCCGACGGACGTTCGCACAGTCCACGCATCGTCCCCGGCCTGCTCCGCGCCCTCGCGCAGGACTCGTCGGAGAACGCCCGCGAGGAGGCCGCGGAGACCCTCGCCGAGTATCGGAGCGATCCTTCGGTAGTTGCGGCACTCCAGTTCGCGGCGGAGGGCGACGCGAGCGAGAAGGTTCGCCGACAGGCCCGCGCGTCACTCGACAAGCACTGAGACCGGATCAGTCTCCGCGCGCGAACTTCGCGATGGTGTCCTGCACGCGCTGCTTGCCGTCCTCGACGACCTTGCGGATCGCGCGCGCGTTCTCCTCGCTCTCCTTGCGCAGCTTCGCGATCGTCTCCATCGACTCGACCTGGTAGTCGGTGATCGCCCGCACGAGCTTCTCGACCGACTCCACGCGGATCGTCGAGCCGTAGCCCGCCTTCAGTGCTGCGCGCTCCAGCTCGCGACCGAGATCGGCGACGTCCTCGATCCCCTTGTTCACGCCGGCCTTCATCGCCTCGTGCGCCTGCGTCGCCTCGTGCAGACCGTGCTGGCTGGTGTAGACCGCGCCCAGGATGGTGAAGACGTGTTCGTTGGTCGTGAAGAAGGTCACCGAGCGTCGGTACACCTGGTCCTTCACGTCGTGGGTCTGCTTGAGCTTCGCGATCAGCGTCTCGCCCACGTCGTAGCCGACCGCCAGATTCTCGGCGACGTCCTTGAGGAGCTGGTAGACGCGATCCTGATCGAGGAAGGCCTGGTTCGCGGTGTCTCGCGCGAGCTGCGCACGGGAGCGGTCCGGCGCGGCGGCGTCGGTCATGCCGTCGACCTTCTTCTGCGCCTCGGCGAGTACGGCCTTCGCCTTGGCGAGGTTGCCCTCCTGCGTCTGCAGCAGCTCGCGAGCGGTGACCTCGGCCTCCTTCAGCGCGAAGCGGAAGTCGATGTAGCCACCCATGATCGCCTCTTCCTTCTCGAGCTGGACGCGCGTGTCCGCAGCGACCTGCTTGTAGAGCTCGGCGATCTTCGCGAAGCGGTCGCTCGGCGTGCCGCGGCGCAGCTTCATCCACAGGTTCGAGAGCTGCTCGCCGAAGCTGATGCGGCCGTCGTCGAGCTGGGCGATCAGCTTCTTGCTGTCGTCGCGCACGCTGTCGAAGAGCCGGGAGATGTCGAGATAGCGGTCGCCGATGCGGATGTCCTCGACGTTGTCGCGCACCATCTGGTTGAAGGTGCCCATGTACTTCACGGTGCGCGCGATCGAGAGGACCTTGGGCTCGTCGATCTGCTTCACGTCGTCGAGGAGCTTGGTCAGCTCGCTCGGCGCATTGTCGGCCGGCACGATGCCGTACTTCTGGAGCACGGCGAGCGCCTTGTCGAGGTAGCGCTGCATGCCGGTGCGCGGAGCGGGAACCACGGGATCGTTCGAGGACGTCATCGCGGGGCAGGCTAGCGCCGGTCGCGGGCGGCCTCCAGGACGGGACCTCCTCGAGGTGACGACGTGTCGGCGCCGGTCGATCCCGGTAACGATGCTCGCGATCTCCGGATCTCCTCCTCGATGGACCTCTCCACCTTCCCCTCCGCGATCGCCGCCGAGCTGCGCTCATTCCCCGCGGCGCTCCTCGACCTGCTGGAGGCCGAACTCGCCGCCGGCAACACCATCGAACAGGCCGGCGCCGGTTTCCCGGCCCCACCCATCGGCGCCAAGGTGGTGCTCGGCAAGCGGATCTCGACCCGGGAACTGCGCAGCGAAGGCGAGCTGCTGTTCCGCGAATGGCCGAACGCGGTGGAGCCGCGCGGCTTCAGCGACTTGCAGAAGCACTTCTTCGTCCTCGACCCGCGCGATCCGGAGCCGGTGCTGCCGACGATGGACGAGATCCGCGCTGCACACGAGCCGCCGCCCATGGCCATCGACGGTCGCACCCGCGAACCGGGTGATCCGTTCGTCGGGCAGTTCCTCGCCAGCATGGTGATCGACTACGAGAAGTGGCACGACGGCATCGGCTACGCCGTCGACTCGCTCGCCGCCGCGTCGCCCGCCCAACGCACGGCGATCGAGTCGATGCTGCTCGCACGCGGCATCTCCGACTGGCGTGATGTCGAAACGCTCGCGGCCCTCGACACGCCGCGCGCCCGCGAAGCTCTCGTGAAGCTGCACGCGCTCGGCTCGACCGAGCTGCGACTCGCCGTGGAGCGCCACGCCCCGGATTTGGTCGGCGGCGACGAACGCACGCGGTCGATGTTGCAGGCGCTCTCGAGCGCGGAACTCGGCAGCGGTCTGTCGCAGGCCCTCGATGCCGCCGCGGACTTCCATCCGCCGGCCGTGGTCGACGCCCTGTTCGCCGCCGCACTCCACCGCGACGGCCAGACCGCCTGCCTCGCCGCCGGGATGCTGTGGCACGTGCACGGGCGCAGCGACGACACCTTCGACTGGGACCAGCGACCGCTGTTCCTCCGCTTCAACACCGACGATCACGCCGAGCGGATCGCGGCCTTCCGCGAGCTGTGCGGACTGCTCGGGGTCGATCCGCAGCCGTACCTCGCCCGCGCCTGAGCGAGATCAGCGCCTCGGCAAGTCGATGCGATCCTCGCCGTCGGAATCGACGTCGATGACGCGCTCGCCGCCGATCACGACCTGGTAGCGCAGCCCCTTGCGTGCCTGCACGACGGCGACGTCTCCCTCGATGCGCAACGGGAAGGGCGACACCACCGGAGCACCGTCCGCCGTGCGTTGCACGTCGAGCCCGTGCGCGCTCCCGTGCAGCGTGGCGTCGAGGTAGAGCATCGCGCAGGGGTTGATCCACGGACCGGCACCGCCGCCGCCGTCGAGATGGAAGGAGTCGGGCAGGCACCCGACCAAGGGACCGTCCTTCGCCTGCATCCGCTTGCCGCGCGCGAGGACGGCCTCGGCGATCCTGCGCCAGCGCGGATCGTCGTCGTGCGCGGCGAGCTCGGCGAGCGCCTGCGCGTAGACCAGACCGCACCACTGCACCGGCAGTCCGATCCACAGCGGCGCACGCCAGTTGGTCGCTCCGAACACGGCGATCGTGGAGCCGAAGCTGTCGGCATCGTCGCCGAGGTAGACGAAGGGCAGCCCACGCTGCGCCCAGGTGTGCGCGGCGCTCAGCCAGCGGCGGTCGCCCGTGCACTGAAATGCGCGCAGGTTCGCGGTCACGGCCGCCGCCGCAGCGAGGATGTCGGGCGTGTGCAGCGACAGCTCCCAGGTCTGCGCACCGCGCGGAGTGCGGAAGCGCTGCAGGTACTCCAGCGCGCGGAGCCCCGCTTCCAGCGACGACCGGTCCCCCGCGATGCGCGCGTGCTCGAGCAGCACGACGGCCTTCGCGGCACACCATCCGCTCGCGGTGTCCTCGAAGTGTCCGCGGCGGTACTTGCCCGCGTAGCGGAACGAGCCGTCCGACTGCTGCTGCGCACGGATCGCAGCCGCCTCGCCTGCGCGCATCGCCAACCAATCCCTGGCACGACCCGTCAGCAGGAAGATCGAATCGTCGCGCTGGTGCGCACCACCACTGTCGAGCGCGTGCCCGGGAAGCGCTTCCGCAGGGATCTCGCCGGTGAGCCGGAACCACGCCGAGGCGTGATCGGCGTAGGGACAGCGCGGCCAGTTCGCCTCGGCGCAGTGGCCGAAGCCGCCCTCGCCGTGCAGCGGTCCCTGCAGGGCGCGCAGGCAGAGCGCACGCCACGCGTCGTCGTCGAGATCCACGGTCGGCGGCGCGGGAAGGTCGCGCGTGACCTGATCGAGCGCGTCCTCGAGCGTGCCGTCGACGATCCGCAGACGCGCCGCGATCGACCTCGAGCGCAGCGCCATGCGCACACCGGGCTCGCCGTCGAGACGATCCGGCGTGAGGAAGCAGGGCCGGGTGTCGCGTGGATCCCAGCTCAGCGACAGGGTCTGTACGCCGCACTGCGCCGCCATGCACGGCAAGGTGACCGTGCGCGGATCGGGAGACTGCCGCCAGTGCGCATCGGTCTCGATGTCCGCCGTCGACGACGACTCCTCGCCGGCGACCAGGAACTCGAGCCCGGGGAACAACGCGCGATCCTGCGCGGCGAGCGTGCGCACCACGGGACCTTCGATCGCGTCCGCGGCGCTCGCACGGTAGGCGAGGGAATCGCCGTCGACCTCCAGCTCGATGCGCACGTCGTCGGCGACGAGTGTCACGCGATCACCGTCGATCGCGGGTGCGGCGAAACGCAGCGCGTGCCCCGCGCGCATCGCCAGCGGATGGAGCGCCGCCACGCGTCGACCCTTCCACTCGACCAAGGCACCGCGTCCGTCGGCCGCCAGCAGCAACTTCAGGTCGCCGCGGCCCATCGCGTGCAGCTCCTCGTGCGCATCGAGGTGCAGCACCTGCACGACCTGCTCCAGGGGCGGCAGCGCTCCGCACACGACGCGCGCTTCGATCTCCTGGAACACCTCGTCGCGCCGCAAGGGGAAGCTGCGCGTGTTGGTGCCCGGCGCGAGGCCGTCGAGCGGCGAGGCGGTGGCGTTGTCGACGGTGAGCATCAGGTGATCGCCGTCGTGCACGAGCGACTCCACGCGCAGCGGATGCAGCCGACGCGCGCGCAGCTCGATCCACTCGATGCGCACCACGCCCACGCCCGACCCGGGATCGAGGCGCAACCGCGTGAGGCCGTGCACGCTGCCGAGCGGGCACTCGCACTCGGCCATCACGCCGCGCGGGAAGGCGAAGTGCGCGCTGCGCTCCTCGGCATCCCACGGCTGCTCGCGCGTGGCGAAGAACACCTGCCCGTCGCCGGCGATGTCGAAGCGGGCGCGCAACCGCACGACCAGCTCCCCGTCCGCCGCGAGCGCGGGTCCGTGCAGATAGGGATCTTCACCCGTGCTGCGAACTTCGAGAGCAGCGTCCGCCACCGACAGGGTCGCGTCGTGCGTGGGCGTCCACCCCGCGGTTCCACCCGCGAAGCTCCATCGGGCCACGACTTCGTCACCGATCACCGTCGGCGGGAACAAGCCGACCTGCGCCGAAGCGACCGACATCGACAGGAGCACCGCGAGGACGCGCATCCTGGCATCATTCACGCCCAGCCCTCCGCAGTCATGGGAAGCATGCATCGCATCGCCGTCGGCGCCCTGCTGGTCCTCGCCGCCGTCCTGCTCTGGTGGTCGAGCAGCGGTGCCGCACCACTCGAGGTGCCGGACTCGAGAACTGCCGCGACGGTCGAGCCGACGGCGCACGCTGCCACGGTGGAGGACCCGGCCGCAAGGCGGGACGCATCCTCGCCCACGCCTTCCCCCGCGCTCCCGATCTTCGTCTTCCCCTCGCTCCCCTCGCTCGTCACGAGTCTCGAGATCAGCGGACTGGTCGTCGACATCGACGGTCGCCCGGTGCCCGACGTGACCGTGACCTTCGAAGGCCGTCCCTTCGACCCGCCGGCGAAGACCGACGCCTCGGGACGCTTCGCCTCGCGCCGACCCGCCGCGATGGGCAACCTCGACATCGACGATCCGCGCTACGTCGCGCTGCTGCGCCCGGTGCTGTTCGACGGCGACAAGGTGCACGCCGATCTCACCCTCGTGGTCGCGCCCTGCGTCGCGGTGCGCGGAGTGATCGTGGACACCGAAGGCCGTCCGATCGGCGACGCAAGCATCCGAGCCAACTGCGGGGTCGATCTGCGCGCCTCCATCGCGCGCGTCTTCGATCGCGACCTCGACGTCCGACCCGAGACGCAAAGCGACGCCGCCGGGAGCTTCGCACTCCTCCAAGCACCGGGTGGGGCCCATGCTTCGATCGACATCGAGGCGCGCGGTTACGAATCCTCACACGTCGACCTCGCGGATGCGCTGACACGGCACCGCTTCGAACTGCGACGACGCGCCGAGGGCGACGAGCTGCGCGGCATCGTCGTGGACGAGGAGGGCGAGCCGGTCGGTCGTGCGCACGTGACGATGCACGATCTCACGACGGTCACCTCGGCCGACGGCGTGTTCATCGTCCCCCTCTGGAAGGTCGGTGATCCAGGCAACGGCGTGTCACCGACTCTCGTGATCCGCAGTTCGGGGCGGCTCGCCGTGTACATCGGCGCGGGCGACAACGCGTGGCGATCGCGACGCGCATGGCCGGCGGACCTGCGGATCACGATCGGCAGCGAAGGGGAGGGCATCTCCGGACGTGTGCTCCACGGCGATGGAACACCGGTCGAGCAACCGAGCGTGATCTTCGAATCGCCCGGCCCCGAGCAGGTCTCGGGCACGCTGTCCGACGCTCCAGACGGATGGGAGACCGAGGTCGCGATCGGCAGCGGCGAGCCGGGTGCCTTCGCGACACCCCGCGTCGCTCCGGGTCGCTACCGGCTTCGGGTCATGGATCCGATCTCGCTCGAGATGACCATCACGGACCCCATCGCCACCGGCAGCCACGAGGTTGCGATCCGACTCCCCGCCGTCGACCGTTGGCCTCCGCTCCACGGGGTAGTCGTCGATCGCAATGGCGCAGCCGTGCCCGGTGCCGACTGGACCGTCGAGCGCAGTGATCCCGCTCCGGGTCGCACCGAGGCCGTCCAGGGGTTCTGGCACAACGCGACGCCGAACGGCGTGATCGATCACCCGCCGCTCTCGCGCGAAGTGACCACCCTGTGCGTGAAGGCCGCAGGCATGGCCGAATGGCGTCGCTTCGCGATCGCCGACCTCTTGCCGCGCCTCGCGGACTTCCGCGTCGTGGTGCCGGTGGGGCGCCGCGCGCGCATCGAGCTCGACGGTACATGGCAGGACGCCACCCGTGCGCAGCTCGTCGACGCGTCGGGGTCGCATTCCGCGGTGGTGATCACCCAGGGCGATACCGCGATCGGCACTCCGAACATCCCGCTCACGCAGGGCCGCTCGCAGACCTTCGTCGCGCTGGACGACTGCACCGAGATGCTGCTCTACCGCGGCAAGGAGATGGTGCGCCGCGTGCCCATCCGGCTCGAGGCGATCGAGATGAACGTCCTGCGCCCGTGAGGAGACGGTGAGGTGCCCGTCGGGCCGGCCCGTCCTACCATGGTCCGACCATGAAGACCCGTCTCGCCATCCTCGCCTTCTCCTTCCTGCTCGCCGCATGCACCGCGGACTCCGACCAGCCGAAGAAGCCGGAGAGCACGCCGCAGGCGCCGTCGCCCGCCACCATGACCAAGGTCATCGAGACCGCCGAGGTGCACGACGCGATCTGCGGTCACACGCTGAAGGAGGTCGGCCACTGCGGCAACTACATTTCGATCGACGGCCGCTACGTCGAGCTGGTCTGGTCGGCGCTCGGCAAGATGGAGTTCTGCGAGGCCGACAAGAAGGGCGCGAAGATCGAGGTCACCGGCGCGATGAAGGACGGCAAGTTCGTCGCGACCTCCTACCGCCGCGTCGAGTGAGCCGCGCGATCAGTCGAGCGCAGCGAGCGTCTGCCAAGCGACCGCTGGCGCGAGGATCGGACCGGGTTGCGCCTCCGCATCGCGCACCAGGCGCTTCTGCCAGAAGCCGACGTCGTGCCAGCGACCGAACTTGAAGCCGGCGTCGGCGACCACGCCGATCGACACGAAGCCGAGCTCCTCGTGCAGCCCGACCGAGGCGTCGTTCGGCAAGGTGATCCCGCCGATCAACGAGCGGAATCCCTGCGCATGGAGCAGGTCGATCAGCCGTCGGTAGAGCCGCTTGCCGACGCCGCGCCCCCGGAACCTCTCGACCATGTAGATCGTGGTCTCCGCCGTCCACGCGTAGGCCGCCCGCTCGCGCCAGGTCCCCGCCTTCGCGTAGCCCGCGAACTGGTCCTCGCACTCCGCGACCAGCCAGGGATAGCGCTCCTGCTTGCCGCGCCACAGATCCTCCAGCTCCGCCGCAGTCACCGGCTGCGCCCCGAAGTGCACCGCCGTCCTCCGGATGAACTCGTTGGTCAACTCCGCGATGGATCCGAAGTCGCGAGGCTCCGCCAGCCGCAGTGAACCGTTCGACATGGGTGAAGCTTCATTGCGGATCTCTGCCCCAGAAGCAAGGTCGCCGCGATCGGGTCAGACGCACCGGTCGTGCGAGCGCCCTTGCGCGCCGACGAACGACCGAAGGCCCCCGACGTAGGGACCCACGCGAGCGGATCGTGCCGAAGCGGCGCCATCGCCGCGCCAGCCTCAGTGCACCACCGCGATCCCCGGCGCGCTGATCTCGAACAGGCTCTGCGAAGAGAGCGAGACCGCCTGGTAGACCAGCACGTCGCCGATCTCGAGCCAGGATGGAATCGTGGTCGTGAAGCGCACGTGGCGCTGCGCGTCGACGGCACCACTCGCCACGTGCAAGGTCAGCGAGGGATCCAGCCACACGTCACCGATCGGCAACACGATCGGATCGAAGGGCGTCATGAAGCTCGCGAACACCGCCACGATGCTGCCCGTCGGGCCCCAGGTTTCGATGTTCTGCGGCTGACCCCGCACCGCGGGCGCGGGAATCACCGCGGGCATCTCGCGGATCTGGTCGAGCGGGCAGCCGGCTCCGGGGCCGCCTCCATCCCTCACGACCATCGGGTCGATCACGGTGCCGCTGATGCCGGGAGCACAATTCGAACTGATCGCTCCCCAGCGACCCTGCGATGACCCGGCGCCACACACCGGGTTGATGGCCTGGATCAGCCCGCCCACGAGTCTTGCCGGGCCGGACACCACCGCGGGTCCCTGATCGGCGTAGATCGCCGGTTCACCCAGGAAGCCCGGACTCAGCGGATAGCAGTCGCCCAGACCATCGCCGCCTTGGTGTTGACCGCCCACCACGGTGAGGAAGCTGCCTTGTTTGACATCGAGATTCCCATTCCGGTTGGGATCCGACGCTGAAGCCGTCCGCGTTACACAGTTCAGGATCCAGATCCGCGAGGTGTAGGAAGCGACCGCCGCGACGGGCGCCATCACCGAGCAGTCCACCATCACGCAACGTCGAGCGTGATAGGGCGTGATCGGA
This sequence comes from Planctomycetota bacterium, assembly GCA_046349595.1. Lineage (GTDB taxonomy): Bacteria > Planctomycetota > UBA1135 > UBA1135 > UBA2386 > JACRLW01. The sequence continues at coordinate 1,627,175 of JAXMCA010000002.1, read as the reverse complement.
ATCCGCATCGAGCCCGGATAGTCCAACCGCGACAGGATCACGAGCCCATCACTGTTGGCGACAGATGTCACCCATCCGCTGCTCGTACGCTGCGGATCTCGAAGTTGTCGATCACCGTGACCGTGTTCGCGGGACACGAGATGATCGTGTCGCGATACAGCAGGAGCGGTTTGGGTAGGCCAAGACCGAGGATGCGGATCGCGCGGTCGATCCGCGCCGGCAAGGCGTAGCCTGCCCCGGATCCCCTTCGCACCTGGATCCGATCGTCGGCGGCTGACGCCGCGTACGCCGACACGAAGTCGGGGAAGTCGGCTCCCACAGCCATCGTGTCGTCGACCACCCAGGTGCGCTGGGCGCAGAGCGGGGTCGAGAGACACGAGAGGAACAACAGGGCGGCGAGCTGCGCCTTGCGGTGGACTTGCGGCGAAGTGGAGTGCATGCGCATGTCGGCCTCAGTGCACCACCGCGATCCCCGGCGCGCTGATCTCGAACAGGCTCTGCGAGGAGAGCGAGACCGCCTGGTAGACCAGAACCTCGCCGATCTCGAGCCAGGACGGATCGTGGTCGTGAAGCGCACGTGGCGCTGCGAGTCGACCGCACCGCTCGCCACGTGCAAGGTCAGCGAGGGATCCAGCCACACGTCGCCGATCGGCAACACGATCGGATCGAAGGGCGTCATGAAGCTCGCGAACACCGCCACGATGCTGCCCGTCGGGCCCCAGGTTTCGATGTTCTGCGGCTGGCCGCGCACCGCGGGCGCGGGAATCACCGCGGGCATCTCGCGGATCTGGTTCAGAATGCAGCCGGGTGACGGCCCGCCAGAATCCATCACGACCATCGGGTCGATCACAGTGCCGCTGATGCCGGGAGCGCAGGTCGAACTGACCGCACGCACACGCCCCTGCGACGACCCGGCGCCACACACCGGGTTTCTAGCCTCAATCAGCCCTCCCACGAGTCTTGCCGGGCCAGAGACCACCGCGGGTCCCTGACCGGCGTAGATCGCTGCTTCACCCAGGAAGCCCGGACTCAGCGGATAGCAGTCGCCCAGACCATCGCCGCCTTGGTGTTGACCGCCGACCACGGTGAGGAAGCCGCCGTTCCTGATCTGGATGTCGCCGGTGTAGTAGATGTCACCGGCAGATCGCGCTCGGGTCACGCAATTGAGCACCCACACCTTGGAGCTCCGCACGGTCACGCCAGCAACCGGACCCGTAATCGCACAGTCGACGAGCACGACACGATGCGCATTCCAGGTGTCGACCGGATAGTACATCGCACCTGGGTAGCTGATCCGCGACAACACGACCATCCCTGGGCTGTTCTCGACGCTCGTCGCCAGACCATTCGCGTCGGCACGGAAATCCAGATTGTCGAACACCAGGACCTGTTGCGCGGGACACGAGATCGGCACCAGGCTGTGCACCACGATGGGCTTGGTCGTCCCCAACCCGACGATGGTCAGCGCTTTGTTGATCGATGCGGGAGCCCGGTAGCCTTGCCCGCTGCCGAAGCGGATGTGGATCCGATCGCCGGGAACAGCCGCAGCGTAGGCCGACACCAAGTCGGGGAAGTCCGTCCCCGCGGCCATCGTGTCATCGACCACCCAGGTGCGCTGGGCGCGGAGCGGGATCGCGAGACACGAGAGGAACAACAGGGCGGCGAGCTGCGCCTTGCGGTGGACTTGCGGCGAAGTGGAGGGCATGCGCATGTCGGCCTCAGTGCACCACCGCGATCCCCGGCGCGCTGATCTCGAACAGGCTCTGCGAGGAGAGCGAGACCGCCTGGTAGACCAGCACGTCGCCGATCTCGAGCCAGGACGGGATCGTGGTCGTGAAGCGCACGTGGCGCTGCGAGTCGACCGCACCGCTCGCCACGTGCAAGGTCAGCGAGGGATCCAGCCACACGTCACCGATCGGCAACACGATCGGATCGAAGGGCGTCATGAAGCTCGCGAACACCGCCACGATGCTGCCCGTCGGGCCCCAGGTTTCGATGTTCTGCGGCTGACCCCGCACCGCGGGCGCGGGAATCACCGCGGGCATCTCGCGGATCTGGTCGAGCGGGCAGCCGGCTCCGGGGCCGCCTCCATCCCTCACGACCATCGGGTCGATCACGGTGCCGCTGATGCCGGGAGCACAATTCGAACTGATCGCTCCCCAGCGACCCTGCGATGACCCGGCGCCACACACCGGGTTGATGGCCTGGATCAGCCCGCCCACGAGTCTTGCCGGGCCGGACACCACCGCGGGTCCCTGATCGGCGTAGATCGCCGGTTCACCCAGGAAGCCCGGACTCAGCGGATAGCAGTCGCCCAGACCATCGCCGCCTTGGTGTTGACCGCCGACCACGGTGAGGAAGCCGCCGTTCCTGATCTGGATGTCGCCGGTGTAGTAGATGTCACCGGCAGATCGCGCTCGGGTCACGCAATTGAGCACCCACACCTTGGAGCTCCGCACGGTCACGCCAGCAACCGGACCCGTAATCGCACAGTCGACGAGCACGACACGATGCGCATTCCAGGTGTCGACCGGATAGTACATCGCACCTGGGTAGCTGATCCGCGACAACACGACCATCCCTGGGCTGTTCTCGACGCTCGTCGCCAGACCATTCGCGTCGGCACGGAAATCCAGATTGTCGAACACCAGGACCTGTTGCGCGGGACACGAGATCGGCACCAGGCTGTGCACCACGATGGGCTTGGTCGTCCCCAACCCGACGATGGTCAGCGCTTTGTTGATCGATGCGGGAGCCCGGTAGCCTTGCCCGCTGCCGAAGCGGATGTGGATCCGATCGCCGGGAACAGCCGCAGCGTAGGCCGACACCAAGTCGGGGAAGTCCGTCCCCGCGGCCATCGTGTCATCGACCACCCAGGTGCGCTGGGCGCGGAGCGGGATCGCGAGACACGAGAGGAACAACAGGGCGGCGAGCTGCGCCTTGCGGTGGACTTGCGGCGAAGTGGAGGGCATGCGCATGTCGGCCTCAGTGCACCACCGCGATCCCCGGCGCGCTGATCTCGAACAGGCTCTGCGAGGAGAGCGAGACCGCCTGGTAGACCAGCACGTCGCCGATCTCGAGCCAGGACGGGATCGTGGTCGTGAAGCGCACGTGGCGCTGCGAGTCGACCGCACCGCTCGCCACGTGCAAGGTCAGCGAGGGATCCAGCCACACGTCACCGATCGGCAACACGATCGGATCGAAGGGCGTCATGAAGCTCGCGAACACCGCCACGATGCTGCCCGTCGGGCCCCAGGTTTCGATGTTCTGCGGCTGACCCCGCACCGCGGGCGCGGGAATCACCGCGGGCATCTCGCGGATCTGGTCGAGCGGGCAGCCGGCTCCGGGGCCGCCTCCATCCCTCACGACCATCGGGTCGATCACGGTGCCGCTGATGCCGGGAGCACAATTCGAACTGATCGCTCCCCAGCGACCCTGCGATGACCCGGCGCCACACACCGGGTTGATGGCCTGGATCAGCCCGCCCACGAGTCTTGCCGGGCCGGACACCACCGCGGGTCCCTGACCGGCGTAGATCGCTGCTTCACCCAGGAAGCCCGGACTCAGCGGATAGCAGTCGCCCAGACCATCGCCGCCTTGGTGTTGACCGCCCACCACGGTGAGGAAGCCGCCGCACCTGATCTGGATGTCGCCGGTGTAGTTGGGATCACCGGCGGATCGCGCTCGGGTCACGCAGTTCAGCAACCAGACTTTGGAGCCCTGCACAGCCACAGCCTGGACTGGAGCCGTCACCACGCAGTCGACCATCACAACGCGATGCGCGTTCCAGGTATTGACCGGATCGTGCAACGCGCCCGGATAACTGATCCGTGACAGCAACACGGTGCCCAGGCTGTTCTCGACGCTCGTCGCGAGCCCATTCGCGTCGGCACGGAAATCCAGATTGTCGAACACCAGGACCTGCTGCGCGGGACACGAGATCGGGACCAGGCTGTGCACCACAATGGGCTTGGTCGTCCCCAACCCGACGATGGTCAGCGCCTTGTTGATCGATGCGGGAGCCCGGTAGCCTTGCCCGCTGCCGAAGCGGATGTGGATCCGATCGCCAGGAACAGCCGCGGCGTAGGCCGACACCAAGTCGGGGAAGTCCGTCCCCGCGGCCATCGTGTCATCGACCACCCAGGTGCGCTGGGCGGGCAGCGCCTCAGCGGCGATCCATGCGATGCCACAGAAAAGCGCGAGGCGATGCGCCCACCGAAGTAGGCACTCAAGCACGCGGACGCAGATCGAGTCGATCGAAGTCTCGAGTTGCAGGCTCATGGTTGCCTCCACTTCCAGATGCCGAGCGAACCGGCGATGAAGAGCTCCTTCTTGCCGTCGTTGTTCGAATCGAAGATGGCGATGCCATTGTTGACGCCCAGCGCACCGCGTGCCCAGGCCCGATGCAGGATGTTCCCTGGGTTCAGCATCCCGCTGGTGGGTATGGTGAAGACGAAGAGGTCGCCCTCCAGCGTGGTCGCGACCAGCTCGTCTCCGGCCTGCGTGGAGATCACATCGCCGATCGCCAGACCGCACACACCGAAGCCGCCGCGGGCACCGATGGGGTTCCCCGAGTTCGAATCGAGGTGCAACAGCCCGTTGCGGGCCATGGTACCGCTGGTCGCTGAACTGCCGGTCCACCGGCACCAGGCGATGCCGCCAGTCAGGTTTCCCGGACCGCTGCCATTGAGCCAGTGCTGGGGATCGAGATGCGTGACCCCGACACCGAGGAAGATGTCGAGGAGTGACTCGGATCGTTGGGCACCGCGCGGACGGCGAGGCCCATGCCGTTCATGCCCTCGTCAGCGGGAGTCTGCGGATCGGCGCTGTCCCAGAGGATCGTGCCGTAGTCCTGACCCGCTTGCCCGGCATCGCGTCCGGGACGGAGCAAGACCACGCTCCCTCCCTCAGTGCTGGCCACGACCACGGTGCCGAAGGCATCGGTGCCGAGGCGCAGCGACTGCATGTTGTTGATCTGAGCCCACTGACGAATCTCGTTGCGGAGGTCCTTGCAGTCGCCACTGGTGCGACCCGTCCAGTTCTGCTGCGGCGGGACCGGCGGCACGCCCCCCGGCACGTTCCTCGTCGAGTACCAGTTGTCGATCACGTGCGTGGCATCGAAGTAGGCACCCTGGATCAGGTTCGTGAAGTCATCGGAGTCGCCGCCCCACCAATGGAGCTGACGAGTGGCACCCGCGATCGGTGAACCCGTCGCGATGGCGTCGCCCGCGCCCATCAGGGCGGCGAAGCCGTTGATCACGGGCATCCGCGCCTCGGTGTTGTAGACGATGCCGTTGATCTCCGTGTGATCCTGGAACCAAACCGGTCTCAGGACATCGTTGATGGCGTCTTGCCAAGGTCTGGTCTGGAGCCAGCGGAGACCAGACCCTGCGCTGGTCGTGGTGTGCGTGCGGGCTTCGATCGTGCCTGCGCCCTGCTGAACACCCGCTCCGATTTGCACGAGATCACGGACGGGAGCCGTCACGATGCTGGGCACCCTACTCGATGTTCCCACGACGTTGCCGGCTTCCCGGAACACATCCCGCATGACGCTCAGTCCGCTCGTGGGATCGGTCTCGTAGAGCCCACCCGACTGGTTGGCGCCGAAGAGATGAGTGCCGTTGCCCTCGTCGTGGGCGAGCAGCCCCCAGTGCCCCGCCGAGTTGCGGTTGGTGAAGGGGATCACGCCGAGTGGGATCGGCGGCGGCGGCGGGGTGCCGACGAAGTCGAGACACGCTCGGACCGTTGGCCAGCATGTCCTCCAGGTGGAACCAGACGACATGTCCGCCGAGCGTGGAGAGGATGATCTCCTCCTTGTAGGTCTCGCCGCCGCTGCGCGTGGCGATGTCCGCGGTGGTCACCGCGATGGCACGCGAAGCGGGCGCGAAGCCGTCGAGCTTGTAACCTGCAGGCTGCTGGGGTTGGGAGCCGTTGATCGGCACCCACACGATGCGCGCACTCAGCATCACCACGAAGCCGGCGAGCGCGCCGCTGCTGAGATGCACCGGGGCGAGGTCGGCCGCGAGGACATCGCGCCCCAGGGTTCCGAGTTCGAACCAACCCAGGCTCGGCGGAATGCCGTGGGTCGCCATCGAGGTCGGGTGCATGGTCAAGGCATCGAAGCAGCGGATCTGCGGGACGTCGTTGGTTCCGTCGGTTCCCTGGTGCGCATAGAGCGCGACCGCGACCGGCCCGCCTCCCACCGGTGCCGACACGATCTCGAGGTCCATGGGCGTCCCCTCCTCGCCAGCGGTCCAGGCCTGCAGCTCTGCCGGGCCGGGATTGCGCTGGGTCGGATCCGCCACCTTGTTGAGCGTCACATGCGCCAGGTGGCCGCGATGCGAGAGCAGCAGGATCGGCGTGTTCGAGGTGGTGGTGGACGCCGCGCTCACATGACCTTCGAGGACCGCGAGATCCTGGACTCCAGGCTCGCCAAAGTCGACCAGATCGCCGAAGCCGTCGCCGGAGAAGACCAGCACATGCCCCATCAGGGTGGTCGTGATCACCTCCTTGCCGGGGAAGTCGGGGCCGCTGAACACATCGGCGATCTGCATGCGGCGCGGACGTGCGTGCTCGAAGGTGCGCGGCACCTCGCGCCAGTTCAGCACACTCAGGGTCAGGGCATCGAGCGTGAAGAGGTGCTCCTTGGTGCCGACGGCGACCTCCAGACCGGCGTGGCCGTCGGACAGATCGCCCACGGCGAGCGCGAAGGCACCGAAGCCGAGCGGCACCGATTGCGCAGCCACGTCGAAGGCCTTGGTCGCACTGTTGAGCACGAAGCGGGTCACGACGCCATCGGCGCTGCCGGTGAAGATCGACTTGCCACCGCCGTCTCCCGGCACATCGGCGAAGCGCAGCGACTCGTCGAGACCGAGTGCGAGGCCTGCGCCCTCGGTGCGACCCGGACTCGCAGGCGAGCCGAAGCTGGTGTCGAGCAGCAGCTTGTCGCCGGGGTTCGGGACGTAGTCGGCGGGGAGCGCACGGTCCAGCGCCCAGGCGTAGCTGTCCTCGCTGCCGTCGTCCTGGATCAAGGGTGGCACCACGGGGTTCTGATTCGACCAGTTGGTGTAGGCCACCGGCGCCATCTCGATCGCATCGCTGCGGCCGAGCCAGGCGCCGCCCACACCGCCGATCGCTGTGGTGTGCCAGCCACTCTCGTGGCAGCGGCGGTCGACGGCGGTGAAGCAGAGAGGCGCGCTGGTGCTCGCGAATCGCGGCGTGTAGTTGCGCGTGCCGGTCAGCAGGGACATCCAGTCGGTGCCGTGGCCGATGGTGTCCTCGTCCTGACAGACCCAGGCCATCGCCGCGTACAGCTCGCCGCGCCGCTTGCGGATCAACGGTGAGAGATTGAAGTAGTCCCAACCCGGACTGCCCGGGGTCTGGTCCATGAAGCGGAACGCGGTGCCCCACTCGAGCGTGTCGTGCGGACTGTAGGCTCCGCCGCACGACGAGAAGCCGGTGCGCGTGGCGAGGTATTCGAAGTTGAACTGGTCGGCGAGCACGCGGCGTGGTGACGGGCCGAAGACCTCGACCGTGGCGGCGCAGAACTCCTTGGGGTAGCGCACACAGAGCGCGGGTGCCGTGAGGCCCCCGAAGGAACCGCTCGACAGCATGCAGGGCGGCGCGTCCGTGGCGAGATTCGGCATCGACGGCAAACCGGGCGGATGCCGGTAATCGGTCGCGGGCGCCATCAGCATCAAGCGCATCGCCATGCGCAGTTCGCGGATGCGTTGCGCTTCGAAGACCTCGGCGCGGCCGAAGACGCGGGGCACGATGTAGCCCGAGATCACGGTGATGCCGGCCGCCGCAGCGAGTGCGGGAATCGCCGGATCCGAGTGACGCTCGATGATCTCGTTGTCCAGCGGCGGCAGCGGGAAGTTGAAGACCTTGGTCTTCCCCACAAGTCCGTCGTAGCGGTTCGAACCCGGATAGGCAAAGCGACCACCGTCGCTCGGGCTCGGCTTGCCGGTCGTCGACCAGGGCGTGATCCACAAGAGGACCTGCGTGGTGCTGGGCACCGGGTTTCGCATGAACAACTCGAAGGCGGCATCCTCGATGGTCCAGGGGCCGTTCTGCTGCGGCGTCGGATAGGGACCGAGGTGCGCCGGCCGCAGGTAGCCACGAAAGTGCCAGACTGGGAAGGTGGTGCCGGTCTTCGGGTCGGTATGGGTCTCTTGGTGCCAACCCCACGGACCCAGGTGGCCCGGATCCAGAGTCTCTTCCACGGCGTGGATGTCCGCCTGTTCGACTCCCGGATCGCATTGCCCGAGGTGCGCACCGTAGTCGGCATCGGCGGTCGAGTTGGCGCGGAAGCCTTCGCCGTTGTTCCAGATCGTGTCGGGCACGTTCATCTGCGGCGTCGGCCCGGGTTGGTTGTAGCCCGCGGCCAAGGCTCCGGCGTTGATCGGCGCCATGTGCGGCTGCACGCCGAGCGCCTGACTCCGCAACTCAGCGGCGGAGAACGCAATGCTCAACGGCAATGCGGAGAGAGAGAGAGAGACGCATGCCTTCCCGCGCATGCACCCGCAACGAAGCTTCCCGTGGCTTCACGTCGGTCCTCCTGGAATCGCGTCCGCACTTTGCGGGAGCGAGGGAGGAGACGATGTGCAGACCCTGTTCCATTGGCAATCCCCCCCTCGCTTGCCGACCCTGTTCACACTGGAGGCACCGCTCGCCCGACGGCCACGGGCCCATCCGAGCGCGCCTCGGCTGCGGTTCGCGGTTGCGACCGCTGCTGAACAGGAGCCCCAAGTCGGGCGTAGCACTCCGCTTGTCTTCGCCCCGGACCCCATCGATCATCCCCGCCGCCACATCGTCCCCATGAACGACCTCGCCAGCCGCGATCCGCAGAGTGTTCCGGAGTTGCTCCGGATCATGGACGTGGCGACGGCGCTGCGGCGCGAGCGCGAGCGCGCGGAGCGGGAGCTGGCGATCGACGAGACCAAGGACAAGCTGCGCGAGCGGCTGCGGGCGGCGGCGCGGGAGAGCGGCGATCCGGTCAGCGATGCGGAGATCGAGACGGCGATCGCGCAGTACTTCCGCGCGCAGTTCGAGTTCGCCGACCCGAAGCCGGGGTGGCGACGGCTCGTGGCGCTGAGCTGGATCCACCGCGGGCGCGTGGCGGTGGTGACCGGCGTGATCGTCGCGGCGATCGTCGGACTGCGGATGCTGGTCTTCGCGCCGGGTGCGCCCCTGTCGTCGGCGGGGCGTGTGCAGCGTGCGACGGAAGCGGCCCATGCGCCGCTGAGCGCCGCGGTCGATCGACTGCGGTCGCTGGCGAAAGGCGACGAAGCGCGCGCCGCCGTCGATCAGATCGCCGCACGCGCGGCATCGACATACGCGAAGCAGGACGTGTCCGGTATGGAGTCGGTCAAGGAGGATGCCGACGCACTCGCGGCCATCCTGGCGCTCGACTACGTGATCCGCGTGATCAGCCGCCCCGGCGAGCACAGCGGGATCGATGCCTACTACGAGGACGCGGCCGGCAAGCGCGTCTCCGGCTACTACCTCGTGGTGGAGGCCTTCGACGGCCGCAGGGTGCTCCCGATGTCGATCGCCGATGCCGAGCTGCAGAAGGTGATGACCGTGCGCAAGTGGGGCGAACAGGTGCCGAAGGCCGTCTACGACCGCATCGCGGCCGACAAGCAGGCCGACGGCATCGTCGACGACGCGGTGTTCGCGCGGAAGACGCGCGGCACCCTGCACGAGGTCGTCGAGATGAAAGGCGAAGACGGCGCCACACCGCTGACCCGCGGACGCAGGATCACGACGAATCTCTGAGACGATGGCCCTCCCCGGAACCGAAGCGATCCGCACCCTGCAACGCGGGGCCCGCAAGGCGCGCCGCAGTGCCGACCTGCTGACCGGCGAACTCAGCGGGTTGCAGGCGCGCATCCTGGAGGCGGTCGAGCGGCGCGGTGCCGCGGTCGCGGCGCTCGCGAAGCACTACCTCCCGGCCTTCGACGCGCAGAACCTCGGCCAGGTCTTCGACGACGTGCGTCGCGAACTCGAGGTGATCCAGCTGCGCCAGCGCGTGCGGATCGACGAACTCGCCAAGGCCATCGCGGCCGCGAACGCCGAGCGTACAGCGCACGAGCAGGAGCTGGAAGGCGTGACCCACGAGCTGGAGTCGAAGGTCGCCGAGCGCACGCGGCTCGAGACCGAACTCGCCACCTCACTCGCCGCGGACACCGGGTTCCAGGCTCTGACCAACGAGGTCGCGCACGCGACCGCACGCCTGGAGCGCGACGAGGATCGGGTGGCGGAGCTGCGCGCCGAGGCCAAGCGCAAGCTGCCGGCCTACGAGCGCAGCGTCTTCTTCCGCTACCTCACGCGACGCGGCTACGGCGGCAGTGCCTATCGCCCAGGCACCCTGGCGCGCCGCATGGACCGCTTCGTCGCCGAGCTGATCGACTGGCCGCGGGCGAAGGCGGGCTACGACTTCCTGCGCTCCACGCCCGAGCTGGTGCAGGCCGAGGTCGAGCGTCGCAGGGAGGAGTTCCAGGAGCGCATGAAGGAGCTCGAGGAGCGCCAGCAGCGCGCCGCGACGAAGCTCGGGCTTCCCACGGTGATGGCGGAGGGCACCGCACTCGGCGAGCGCCGCGACGCGCTCCTCCACCGGATCGAGGACGCGCACGGCAAGGCGAGCCGCGCCGCCGAGGATTACGCCTCGGTCAGTTCCTCGACCGGACAGTTCCACGCCGACGCCCTGCAGAAGCTGCGGAGCTGGCTCGAGGGCCTCGGCACCGCGGCACTCGCCGCCCGCGCGAACGCGACCGCGGACCCGGAGGACGATCGGCTGGTCGTCGCCATCGACAGCGCCGATCGCGAGGTCACCGCGATGCGCGATCGCTCCGCCACGCTGTCGACGGAGCGCGAGACCGCCGCGAACCGCGCCGACCGCATGCAGGCGCTCGTCGACGATCTGCGCCGTCGCGAGTGCGACTCGGTGCGCTGCGGTTTCGAGACGATGACGCCGAACGCGTTCGAGCGCCGCGTCGATGCGATCGCCGAGGGTGCGGACGACCTCGATGCGCTGCGCAAGGATCTGGAGAGCAGCCTGCGCTTCTCGGCACCGGCGTCGTCGATCCTGGACGGTCCGTCGCCCTTCGCCACGGGCAACGGTCCCGGGATCCCGTGGTGGGCACTGCACGCGATCGGAGCCGTCGCCGACATCGCGCTGCGCGGCGCCGTGTCGCGCGGCATCGGCCGCCATTTCGGCTCCGGCGGATCGTCGCGCTCGTCGTCTGGGTCGGCGCCGCGCTCTCTTGGCGGAGGCGGCGGAGGTGGCACGTCGTCGGGTGGCGGTCGCTTCACGCGCGGCTCGGGCTTCTGAGCCGCGCTCACGCGCCGAGCTTCAGCGGTTCTCCCACACCTGCACGTCCATGCCGAGCACCTGCGCGCGGCGCCCGGTCGGTTCCGCGCCGAGCTTGCGTGCGACGGCCTGCGACGCGAGGTTCGCATCGTCGATGAGGTGCGCCACGCGATCGCGACCGAGCACGTCGCGCACCCAGGACTTCACCGCGCGCGCGGCTTCGGTCGCGTAACCCTGTCCCTGGTGTTCGCGGCCGATCATCCAGCCGATCTCGAAGGCCGGCCAGCCGTCCGGCTCGATGCAACCCACACGGCCGATCAACGCGTTGTCGGAGAGGCGTTCGACGGCGAAGGAGCCGTAGCCGCGCATCTGCCAGTGCCCGAGCATCATCGCGATGTGGCGCCACGACTCGATGCGCGACCAGGGTCGTCCGCCGAGGAAACGCATCACCTCGGGGTCGGCGCAGAACCGGGCGTAGCAACCCACGTCGGCGTTGCGGAAGGCGCGCAGCCGCAGGCGCTCGGTGATGAGCTCGGGGATCTGGGCGCGACCCTCGTCGCTGCGCGGCGCGCACTCGCCCCGCGCGAGACGCTCGATGCCCGCCAGCGTCCGCCGCCAACCCGCTTCGCAGCCGGCGAAGAACGCGTCGGCGGACGCGTCGAGCGGGAAGCCGTCCTGCATCACGGTGAGGACCGAACCGCTCGTCGCGCCGGGTTCGACCGTGAACTCGAGTGACAGCGCGCGGCTGTCGAAGGGCAGTTCGCCCTCGACGCGCGCGAGGTAGCGGAAGTCGACGAGGCGCAGGCGTCGCGGCGCATCGAGCACCGCGATGGTCCCGGCGGTCACGTAGGCGGGCGCGTCCTCGTCGTCGCCCCATGCGACGATCCAGTCGCCACCGATGCGGGGCACCACGATCGCGCGTGCCGCATCCCAGAAGCTCCGGATCGCCGACGGGGTGAGCAGCAGGGCAAAGGTGCGTTCGGGCGGGAGCGGCAACTCGACGGTATGGAACTGGCTGCGCGTGGTCATGGCTCGACGGCGGATGTGTTCGGCGCCCATCGTCGCCGACCGGCGGACGAGGATCGACGACCAACACCGCGGACCGGAGCTGCGTAGGGAGCGCCGTGAACCGCTCGCTCCGCCGCCTCGCCCTCCTCTTCGTCCTGCTCCCCCCGCTCCCGGCCCAGGACGTCGCGCCGAAGGCGGATCGCCCGGACGCGAGCGCAGAGGCCATCGCGAGGATCCGCAGCGCCCTGCAGGAGGCCTGCGACAAGAAGCCCTTCCCCGGCTGCGTGGTCGCCTTCTCCCTGCGCGGCCAGGAGATCCACACCATCCCCTTCGGCAAGGCCGGCGAGGAGGATCTCACCGCGGAGAGCCGCATGTTCTCGGGCAGCATCGGCAAGGCCTACCTCGGCGTCATCGCCGCCACGCTCGCGGCGAAGGGCGCACTCGATCTCGACCTGCGCCTGCAGAAGCTGTTCGACGACGAGGCGTGGTTCGCGGACCTGCCCAACGCCGGCGATCTCACGCTCCGCATGCTGCTCCACCACCAGAGCGGCTTGCGCGATCACGTGTGGGTGAAGCGCTTCCAGGACGATCTGCTCGCGTCTCCCGACAAGACCTGGACCGGTCAGGAACTGCTCGGCTACCTGAAGGGGAGCAAACCGCTGTTCGAGGCTGGAAAGGGCTGGGCCTATGCCGACTCCAACTACGTGCTCGCCGGGCTCGCGATCGAGCGCGTCACCGGCAAGGACTACTCCACCCTGCTGCGCGAGATCGTGCTCGCGCCGATGGGTCTGAACGAGACCGTCGAGAGCACCGCACGTGTGCTGCCCGGACTCGTCTGCGGGCTCGCCAGCGGCGCAGCCTTCACGGACGGTCCGGTGCTCGACGAGAAGCGGCGCTACTTCGTGAACCCGCAGTTCGAGAACCGCGGCGGTGGCATCTGCTCGTCCACCCGCGATCTCGCCCGCTTCTGCCGCGAGATCTTCGCCGGCGAGCATGTGTCCGCGAAGGCGCGTGCACTGATGTGCGACGGCGTGGCGACGGAGTCCCGTGTGTGCGAGCGCTACGGCCTCGGCCTCGAGCTCGACAACACGAAGTTCGGCCCGCGACTCGGTCACTCCGGCTTCATGCCCGGCTACCTCAGCCGCATGAGCTGGTACCCCGACCTCGAACTCGCCGTCGCGATCCAGTTCGACACCGACGACCTGCGCGGCATCGGTCGAAGCGTCGAGGCCTGGACGGATGTCGTGGCGGAGGCGCTGTGTCCGCCTGTGGAGGACACCAAGCGCAAGGACGTGGTGCCGAGCGCTCGCCGTGGCGAAGAGCAGCTTGCCTCCTGTATCGCTTCGTCCGGCGACCGAGACTGAGTCCCGCGACGCAGTGACCTGCAGCGCGAACCTCCGTCGCCGGGCCCTCCGCGGTCTCTGCGCGCAGAAAACCCGCATCCCGGCCCAACCCCACGAAAAAGTCGCGTGCAGCCGCGTCGTTTTCGCACACGCAACCCTTGGCTTGTGTGTCCATCGAGGGCCTCGGACCGAGGTGACCTGTCGCTGCGATCTGCCAGCCCTCCGTCGACGCGCACTCCATTCAGACGAGAGGCAATCAGATGCACAAGAAGTGGCTCCTCGCTGGAGCAGCGCTCGCGCTGTTCACGCTTCCGAGTTGTGTCGTCGGTCCGAAGCAGTTCTCGCGCAGCGTCGACGACTGGGACAACAAGCTCTACACCGAGTCGCCGTGGATGGACGTGCTGCTGACCGTCGTTCCGGTCATTCCACTCGCGAGCGTCGTCGCCGGGGTCGGTGACTTCCTCATCGTGAACCCGGTGGCCTTCTGGTTGGACGATGCGTGGGACAGCCACGGCACCGCGTTCCAACACTTCGAGGTCAAGGGCGAAGACGGTCAGATGCGCAGCCTGCTGATGAACGACTCCAAGGCGCTGCGCGTGAACCGTTGAGAGGATCGGGCGCGTCCGCGCGCCGCTGGATCCCGTGCGACGCGGGCTCCGGGACGCCCGATCGTCCCGGGCCCGCGCCGGTCTCGGACTTCCCGGGGATCAGGGGACGATCAGCTTCATGCCGTTGGTGAGGCCGAGGCCGAAGGGCGGCAGCGCCGCGTCGATCATCAGGCCCTGGAAGGTGAGCGCGAAGCCGCTCGACGAGAGCGGGAGACCGATCGTCGTCGAACCGGCACCCGCGCCGTCGAGGATCGCCGGGCCGATGGTCACCGGGAACACCGGATCGACCAGGAGCGAGCACGAACCGAACACCGGCGTGTCGATCTGGTTGATGCCGATCAACACGAAGGCCGCCGTGTTCGGGATCGAGTTGCTGAAGTCGAAGCTCAACGTCGAACCCGCAGCGCCGGAACCCGACAGGCCGAAATCCGGCACGAGGCTGTTGCTGCCCGCGCAACCGGATCCGTAGCGGTAGTAGGGTTTGAAGCTCACCGCGAAGATGTGCGCCCTGCGGTTGAAGCTGTCGAGGATCGCGAGCGTGCTCGACGCCGCGTCGAAGCTGAAGTCGTAGTTGCCGCCACCGGTGCCGAAGGGGACGAAGGTTCCGAAGTCGAGCGCCTCCGGCGTGCCGTCGGTGCGCATCGCACGCATCACGGCGAAGAAGCTCTGGTTCGGCGACGCCGTCGCGCGATCGTTGAAGATCACGAAGGCGCCGCTGCCGGTGCGGCACACCGCCAGGTTCTGCTGATTGACGCTGTCGGAGTCCGTCGGGTCGAAGGGAACGCTCAGGCTCGCGACGCCGTTGTCGGCGGAGCGGACGCCATGGATGACGTTGTTGCCCTCGCGCAGCCAGATGTCGCCATTGGCGGAGTCGAAGCCCATGTCGCGCCAGAAGCTGCCCTGCGCGGTGAGGATCACCATGCCGGTCGACGTCGTGTAGATCGACGCACCGCTGAGATCCTGGAGTGCGCGTCGTCCGGAGCCGAACTGGGTCCACGCCACGCCGTTGGGCGACGACCCGACCGGGAAGCGCGGATCGATGCCGACGCCGCTGCCACCGCGCATCGTGAAGGCCCACAGCGAGGCTCCCGACAGGTTCCACGCGGTGAGGCCGTTCACGTTCGCGGTGCCGTCGTCGTAGGCCGCAGCCAGGACGCCATTGGTCCGATCGATGTCGAGACCCGAGTAGCCGCGGAACGCCGGTGTGGCGAGCGTGCCGAAGGCGGTGCCGAAGGTCGGCGAGGTGATCGCACCCGACACCTTGCAGATCGCGACGGTGCCCGCCGCATTGGCGTTGTTGAAGCCCGCGAGGTAGAGGTCGGTGCCGTCCCAGGCGATGGCCGCGGGATTGCTGCCGATGTATTCGGGGTTCGCGGCGACGGCCGTCGAGTCGAGGTTGACGGTCACGATCTCGTTGAGCGTGATCTGTGCGCGCAATGCGCTCGTCAGACCGGAGAGGAGGAAGAAGGAGATGAGCTTGCCACTCATGATGCTTGGTCTGGTTGGGTGGTAGGGTTCGGCCCTTCCGGGCGGGTCGGGACCCTAGCGAAGCGAGGACTCCGGCTGAAGTCCGCATTGCCGCGCGAGTCGATCCGCCGCGGCGCATCACGATCGGAGGCCGCGCCGGCATGGACGCTCCGACTCTCCGGGATCCCGATTCGGGAGACGACGAACCTGCCCGGCCCGGGGGCCTGTGCGAGGTGGCAGGATTCGGTGCCGGATCCGCGCCGTGGTCCCCAGGTCGCGCTGAGATCCTGCGATCCGAGTCCGATCGCGGGGCTGCGGTCGCGGTCCGGTTTCAACGCGCGACCGCGCCCGCCGTCCGTCAGAAGTCGACGGTCACCGTCTGGCCGGCGATCACCTCGACCTGCCGCGTGATCGGCGATTCGCCGCGCGGGGTCAGCGTCACCGTCCAGGTCCCGGAGCGAAGATGGTCGAGGCGCGCATTGCCGTCGCGCACCATGCCGCTGGCCTTCGCGACGTCCTTCGGATCGGTGCCGACCGAGGTCGCGCTGATCCGCGCGTTGCCGCGCTCCGCGCTGGTGCGGATCACGATGATGCCCGCGGGTGAGAGCGCGAAGTCGATCCCCTCACGGGTCTGTCCGCGTGGGACCGACACCGGCGCGCTGCGTGCGGGCATGAAGCTGTCGGCATCGATGTTGACGATCAGGTTCGTGTCCGGGGTCACGCCGCGGAGTTCGTAGCTGCCATCGTCGGCGGTCCTGGTGCGCGAGCCGCGCGCGGAACCCTGATACATCACGTTGCCGTAGTCGCCGAAGACGATGTTCTGCCCAACCTGGTCGTCACCGGCACCGGATTCGCGGCTGATCGACACGCTCGCCTTGGCCAGCGGCTTGCCGGTGCCGTCGCGCACCACGCCACGGATCACGGTGGTGTCGAGATCGATGTCGAGTTGATTGTCGCCGAGGTGCACGTTCGAGGTCATGTCGCTCGACATCGATCTCGAGTTGTGCGTGACGCGTACGATGACATCGCCGGCGGGGAGATCGTCGATCGCGTAGCTGCCGTCGGCCTTGGTCCGCGCACGTCCGATCTCGCGCCGATCCATGCGGGGCTTGCCGTTGTGGTCGTTGCCGTCGCCGGGCCGTTCGATCGACACCGCGACGCTCGCACGGTCGAGCGGCTTGCCGTTCTCGCTGATCGTGCCCACCAGCTTGCCGACCGGCTCCTTGCGCAGGTCCAGCGCGACCTTCGCTCCCTCGGCGACCTCCACCTGCACCCAGCCCGGCAGCGCATCGCCCTTCGAGGCCTGGGCGTCGACGATCATCCCGAAGGTGTCGTCGGCGTTGCCGCGCCGGATGCGGAACGAGTAGGTACCGGGCGAGAGATGCTCGAACTTCGCGATGCCGTCCTGGTCGGTCCCATTGGTGTCGTTGGAACCATCCGGACCGCGACGTTGGACCTGAGCACGCGTGAGCGGCTTGCCTTCGCTGTCGAGCGCGCGCGCCTCGACCGTGCCGCCGTGGAGCATCGAGACCAGGTGCTGGAAATCACCCTTCGCGGGCATCTCGATGGGCTCGCTCTCGTAGCGCGCGTGCTCGCCCTCGTTGACGGTGACCTTGCAGCGGGCACCGGGGAAGGAGTTCAGCACGACATTGCCGTCGTCGTCGGTCTTCAACTGACGTGGGGGCTGAGGTTGTCCGAACCAGCCGCGCGATGTTTCCTCGACCTCCATGCCCGCCCGCTTCGCCTGGTCCTCGATCGGACGCACCGACACCATCGCTCCCACGATCGGTGCCGCGCTGTCTTTCTCCTGCACGTGCACCCGCACCACCGGTCGCGCACCCAGTCGCACCACACCGAGATCGAGGGTGCCGAGCTTCGGCACGTCGATGTCCCGCTTGCTCCACTTGTCGTGGCCGAGCGCCTCGACGTCGAGGCTGAGCTTCTGCTTGTCACCGGGGCGGAGGTTCGCGACCACGATGCGGCCCTCCGGATACCTCCGCGGCCGCAACTGGTTCGACATCCAATCCCAGCCGCCGTAGCCACCCTCGCCGCCGCGCAGGGAGTCGACGACCCACAGCTCCTCGATCGGGGCACCGGTCGCATCGTCGACGATCTGCAACGTGACCGAAGCACCGGCCTCGAAACGCACCGTCACGCCGGTCGCACCGGCGGGCACGTCCGACTTCATGCTGCACGCGGAATCGCGGCCGTAGCCGCGCACCTGCTGCATCGCGACCAGTTGGTAGATCATCGACGGCTGCAGGCCGCGCACCAGGAAGCTGCCGTCCGACTCGATGCGGGCCGTGCGGTTCAGGGTCGCCGCGCCGCCGCGCCGCACGATCTCGCCGTCGACGATCGAGATCTCCGACTGCTTCGAGCCTTCGGCGAGCTTCGACGATGCCACGATGCGGATGCCCTTGGTCCCGGCGGGGATCTCGGTCACGCGACCGGAGATCGACGCACCCGGATCCAAGACGACGACGAGTTCGCCGAGCCTGCCGCCCGCTTCGACGTGTAGACCCTCGAGCCGCGCCAGCGGGTGATCGGGATGACGCGCGAGCACGATGATGTCGCCGACATTGGTGCCGTCGAGTTCGAAACGACCCTCGGCGTCGGTGCGCTTCTGGCCGTTCCAGAGCTCGTTGATCTCGTCCTGATCCTGCTGGCGCTGGTCGTAGTCGTCGTCGCCTCCGATCCAGTTGCGCATCGTGACCGAGACCATCGCGCCTTCGACGGGTCGCCCGGCGCGATCGACGACCTTGCCGCTCACCGTTCCGCCCGGGTTCAAGGTGATGCTGCCCGCGTCGACGTCGGCATCCGCGGGCCGCTTGGCGTCCTTGAAGGTGCGCTGGTAACCCATCAGTTGGGCGAGCAGTTGCACGCGCTTGCTGGTCCCCCGTGCGCGGACGCGGAAGCTGCCGTCGGCCGCGGTGCGCGCGGTGACGCGATCCTTGAGCATGCGCCCCCACTGCACCCACCAACCGTCGGCATAGGCCTCGATGGAATCCGGGTCGGACCAGTCGGGGTCGAAGGACGCCACGGCGATGATCTCGACACCTTCGAGAGGCGCACCCGACTTGTCGACGACGCGACCGATGACGGCCGGTCCCGCCGCGCCACCTTGTTCCAGCTCGCGCGGATCGAGCGACACACGGGCGGATGGATCACCGGGCATGGCGCCCTCCGCCGCATCGGCGACCTGACCCTGTCGCGCATCACCGAAGCCCTGGGCCACGGCAGCGTCACCCTGCGGGAGATCGGTGGGTGCACCTCCATCTCCCCCGCCGAGCAGGGACCACACACCGACCGCGAGGAGCGCGATCAATGCGACGATCGACAACGATGTCTTGCTGTTCATGGGCAGGTCCCTCGCGCGGGGAAGTGCATTGCCCCGGCGCGGACTTGTCCAGCCCTCAGCGCGAAAGGCCGTATCTCTCGACGAATTCGTTGAGAGCCTTGGTCGGGCGGAAACGCGCGGCGTCGAGGACGAGGGCGTTACGGAATCGCCCCAGGGCGAGATAGGCGCGGTAGTCCTCCGGCAGGTCGAGGCCGGGAGTCGCCGTCAATGCACCAGGGCGCAGCATGAGGTCCTGCCATGCCTGGGCAGCGTGTTCGGGGTCCTTCTGCAGGGTGCGATCCAGGTAGCCGTTGAACCAGCCGGGATCCGAGACCGGGCCGGCGGCGATGCGCGCGAGCGCGGCACGTTGTGCCGGGCGGATCAACTCGATGCGGGCGACCATCACACGGTCGACCTGGGCGGGAACGGAGAACCTCAGCGGCATCACCGCGTCGGTCCACTGCTGCGGCAGCAGCGCGAACAGACGCAGGCCCGGGGTGCGGAAGTACGAGACACGCCAGGTGTCGAGCAGCGCATCGGCCTCGTCGGCGAACAGGCCGTCCTCGACGAGGGCGCGGTGCATCGATGCACGCAGGCGATCGAGGTTGGCCGCCGCGAAGTCGTTGGCCACGAATGAGGCATGCGCGCGTCCGGCGACCTCGTCCTTGCGCGCCGAATCGAGGCGCAGAGGCGCGAGCTCGCGGAATGCGCAGCCGCGTTCGGCGTCGACCTCGACCAGCCAGCAGGGACCGGTCGACATCTGAGGCACCACGGACCCAGGTGCCGCGGCGAAAGTCAGATCCGTGCCTTCCTTGTCGCGTCGCACGCGCAGCGGTGCGTCGACGTTGCCGACACCGCGGTAGAACAGGAAGCGCTCGGTCGCTCCGCCGACGTGCACGTCCGCCGCCGACACACGCCGCGGAGCGAGCCAGACGTTGTCATTGCACGGCAGCATCGGCACGTCGCTCGCACCGCCCACCATCACGTTCCGCCATGCAAGGGTGCCACTGCGCGCGGGATCGAGATGGCCGATCGGTCCCTCGTCGCTCCCCGGCAGGGTCGCCTCGCCCGGCGGATAGAACTCCGACAACCAACCGCCGCGCCACGCGACCTCGAGATCGAGTTCGAGAGATGCGCAGCCCTTCGGCAGGTGGAAGTAGACGACCGGCGTCTCGAGGCGCATGCGGACGTCGGGATGACAGGGCGACGCACCCTTCGCGAAACCGGGTGCGAGATCGCCCGGTGGGATCAGGAGTCCGTTCCCGTGACGCTGCGCGAGCGGGCGCACCACGAAACGCGGCAACGGCTCGTCCTCGGTGTTGACGCCGGGGAGGGTCGTGCCGTCGTCGTCCATCAGGCAGGTGAAAGTGCCCCATTCGTGGACGACCAGGGAGTCGGTCTTCTCCTGGGCGACGGCGACAGGCACGAGGAGAAGAGAGCCGAGCAGCACGCGGCGGGAGGTCCGTTCCATGGCGAGCAGGACGCGGGCGGGCGCCGGATGTTAGCGACGCCGCGTTCCCACCGGCGGATGGCACAGGTCGGAACGGCGGTGGCGCGATCGGGAGATGTCGTCAGATCCTGGAACGTCGCGGCAACGGATCCTGCATGACCACGGAGCCGACCCGACTGCCCTCACCGCGCGCGGCGGCGGTGCATCGCGCGAGGACCCAGGGCATCCGGCCCGCACCGCGAGGGCTAGACTCCCCCCGTGGTGAATCCCCTCTCGACCCACGCGAGCCTCTTGGCGCGGCTCCGCTCGGATCCCGATTCCGAGGCGTGGACGGAATTCACCGGCCGCTATCACGACCTGATCCGCGGCTTCGCGCTGCGACGTGGATTGCAGTCCGCGGACGCCGAGGACGTGATGCAGGACGTCTTCGTCGCCCTGACCCAGGGCATGCGCAACTTCGAGTACGACCCTGCGAAGGGGCGCTTCCGGGGCTTCCTGAAGACCATCACGGTCCGCGCGATCGGCAAACGCCAGCGTGGACAGAAGGCGCCCATCGGACAGAGCGCCGCGGAGTTCGTGATCGATGCCGCATTGGCCGACGACGAGGCCGATTGGGATGCGGAGTGGCGCCAATACCACCTGCGCGCGGCGATGCAGCGCGTGCGCATGGAGTTCCGGGCCACCGACCTGCGCGCCTTCGAACTCCTGACCCGCGAGCAGCGCGAGCCGCGGGTGGTCGCTGCCGAGGTCGGTATCAGCGTGGACTCGGTCTATCAGGCGAAGTCGCGCATCCTCAAGCGACTTCGCGAACTGGTCGCCGAACAGGTCGAGCAGGAAGGATGATCGGCGCGCGGCATGCCGCGACGTCGACGCGAGTGACCCCATGATCGACGGCCACCGACCGACGTCCTGGTTCGACGACGACACGCTGCTGGAGCAGGAACTGCGCACCACGCTGAGCGCCTCCGCCGCGTTGCCGTCGATCCCCGGCTACGACGAGCTGCGCGAACTGGCGCGCGGTGGACAGGGAGTCGTCTACTCGGGACGTCAGATCTCCACGCGGCGCATCGTCGCGGTCAAGGTGCTGCGCGACGGTCCCGCCGACGGGGTTCGCGGTCTCGACCGCTTCCACCGCGAGGTCGACCTCGCCGCCTCGCTGAAGCACCCGAGCGTGGTGGCGATCCACGACAGCGGCACCACCGCCGACGGCCGACCCTACCTCGTGATGGAACTGGTCGACGGTCCCGCCATCGACCATTGCGAAGCGGTCGTCGCGGCCCGCGAGCACGGTTTCGCGCGTCCCTGGCTCGATGCCCTGGTGGAGACCTTCGCGAGCGTGTGCGACGGGGTCGCGCACGCACATCAGCGCGGCGTCGTGCACCGCGACATCAAACCCGGAAACATCCGCGTCGACGGCGAGGGTCGTCCGCGCGTGCTCGACTTCGGACTGGCGAAGGACCTGAGCCCAGACTCCGCGCAGATCAAGCTCTCGATGAGCGGCACCGGCGTCGCCTTCCTCGGCTCCCTGCCGTGGGCGAGCCCCGAGCAGGCGCTCGGGCGTCTCGACGACGTGGACGTGCGGAGTGACGTCTACGCGCTCGGCGTGGTGCTGTACCAGCTCCTGTGCGCGGAGTTCCCCTATGACATCGAGTCCGATCTGCGCACCGCGCTGGACTCGATCGTGCAGGCGCCACCGGTGGGCCTGCGGCGGCGCGTGCCGTCGATCCCCCCGGACATCGAGACCATCGTCCTGAAGTGTCTGCAGAAGGACCGCGACCGCCGCTACCAATCGGCGGGCGAGCTCGCGCGCGACCTGCGGCGATTCCTCGCCGGCGAACCGATCGACGCCCGCCGCGACAGCACCTGGTACCTGCTGCGGGTCACGGCGAGACGACACCGCGTGGCCGTGGTGCTCGGCACACTGACCCTGCTCTCGCTGATCGCGGGCCTGATCGTGTCGCTGGTGTTCTGGCGCGACGCACGCAACGAGAGCATCGAGGCGCACCGTCAGGAGGAGATCGCCAAGGCCGCGACCCTGGACGCCGAGCGGCAGAAGGACTTCGCGGTGGCGGCGGCGAAGCGCACCGGGAACGCGCTGTCGTTCCTCGCCGACGCGATGGTGTCGGTCGATCCGAACCTCGACGGCCCCGACGTGAAGATGATCGACGTGGTGAGGCGCGCGGTGGGCCAGCTCCCGCAGCGCTTCGCCGACGATCCGGACAGCAAGAGCTTCTGCTACACGAAGTTCATCGAGGTGCTTCGCAACCTCGGTGATCTCACCACCGCCGAGAGGCTCGGTCAGGACGCCGTCGATCTCGCGGTCGCAACCTGGGGTGACGACCACGCGAACACCATCTTCACCAAGGCCAACCACGCGCTGATCCTCCACAAGATGGGTCGCAGCAAGGAGGCGATCCCGATCCTCGAGGCCGAGGCCGAGCGCGTGCGCAAGCACCCCGAGCTGATGGCAGGCAGCACGCGTCACGTCTTCTCCAACCTCGGACTCGCCCTGCTCGCCGTGGACCGCGTCGACGACGCCGAGAAGGTGTTCCGCGAGATGCAGTCCCTGCCCGTCCCGGACTCCAACAAGTCCGAGAGCGAGTGCCTCGGCCTCGAGATGCTCGCGGCGATCCAGGGCTACCGCGGCAACTACAAGGAGGCCATCGAGCTGCTACGCAAGTCGCTGCCGCTCCGGATCGCCGCATTGGGTACGGAGCACTCGCTCACGTTGCGCTGCCAGAGCAACCTCGCCTTCTACCTCGCCGAGGCCGAGCAGGTCGAGGAGGCGGAGAAACTGATGCGCGAGAACGTGGCCGTCTCGCGGCGGCGCATGGGTCCGACCAATGTCGAGTTCCTCACCTCGCTGAACAACCACGCCAGCTATCTCGAGCGACTGGGACGTCTCGACGAGGCCGAGGCGGAGCTCCGCGAGTGTTACGAAGGTCGCGTGGCGCAACTCGGCGAGGAGCATGCCCACACGCTGATCACACTCGGCAATCTCGCGTCGGTGGCGACCAAGCGCGGCAACCTCGAAGCCGCGGAGCGCGACCAGCGGAAGGTCGCCGAGATCCGCGCGCGCATATCCGGACCGGAGCACCGCGACACGCTGATCGCGCGGAACAACCTCGCGCACATCATCGACGACGCGGGGCGCCACACCGAGTCGGCGGCCATGATGAAGGAGGTGATCGCCGGTGCCGAGAAGACCCTCGGGGTCGATCACGTCTCGACCGCGCAGTTCCGCTCCAACTACGGGACCTTCCTGTTCCGCAGCGGCGACACCAAGGAGGCCGAGGTGCAGTTGCGCCACGCCTTGCAGGTGATCGAGGAGAAGCTCGGCAAGGACAGCGGCTCGGCGCGCGGCACACGCACACGGCTCTGCGAGTTGCTGCGTGCGACAGGTCGTGCTGCCGAAGCGGACGAGCTCCAGCCCCGGAAAGACGGCTCAGGACACTGAGCGTCGCAGTCGGGCGCCTCGCATCGAGGCGAGAGGTCGTGTCGCGAGACCGCGCAGCAAGGAGCGGAAGCGCGGGCGTGACTGGCCGCGCAATCGCGCGGCGGCATCGAAGAGTTCGACCGCAGCATCGACGCGTCCGGCGCGCAACGCGATGCAACCGCAGTCGAGCAGGGCGCAGAGCCGTGAGTGCGCCCGCAGGGGAGGACGGGATGGTTCCATGGCGGGAGGCGTCCGGCGTGGCCGGCGGACGCGGAAGGGATGATCGACGCGGGGCAGGCGGGAGCGCGTCGGGCTACACCTGCCGATCCGGGAGGTCGCCCGATCGACCTCCTCGCGACACGCTTGAGACACGGCAACCGGCGATCGACTCAGAGCCCGGCGCGCGCCAGGAGCTCGGCCAGGGTGAATCGCACGCTCATCTCGTACGGCGGCTCACCCTCGGTCCAATGCCCGTAGGTCGTCGCCACGAAGGTGCCGTCCGGCAGCAGTTCGAGTCCTGAGTAGGCGCAGTCCCAGGCATGGCGGTTGTCCATCAGGCGCGCGCGGAATCGCCCTGCCGTGCCGTCGCGCAGATCCTGGAAACTCCCGACCCAGATCACCCAGTCGCCCTGCGTCGGGGAGAGTGGGCCGGTGTCACGGAAGGTGACGACCAGGCTGCCGTCCGGTGCGACACGCGCCACGTGCCGATCTCCCGTCAGCGCGCCCGCCATCGGCACCGGTGCGGTCCAGTGCACGCCGTCGTCGTCGGAGAAGATCACCTGGGATGGAAAGCGCCGGCTGTTCTCGCGCAGCATCAGCGCGAGCGTGGCACTCCGCGGATCGCGCACCACGCCCGGTTCGCAGAGGTGCTCGCGCGTGCCGCTCCAGATCGTCTCGGGTGCGTTCCAGGTCAGGCCGCCGTCCTGAGAGCGGACCTGGTAGAGCGTGAAGCGCACCGGCGACTGCGGTTTGGATCCCTCGGCGATGTAACGCCCGTCGTCGTGGAACCACGCCAGGTAGGAGCCGTCGCGCGCGCGCTCGAGCGCCCCCATCGCGACGATCCCGCCGCAGCCGCCGATCGACTCGAGCTCCGACCAGGTGCGTCCGTCGTCCTCGCTGACGGCGCGTCGGATCGGGCGCAGTCCCGAGAACAGGATCAAGCGGCGGTGACCCTCGCGGTCGACGGTGCGATGGATCGTCGGCACCTCGAGCGAGGTCGCCCAGCTCGCCGGCACCGGCAGACGGTCCGACCAGGTCCGTCCGCCGTCGGTCGATCGCTTCATCACGATCGCGCCCTTGCCGTGGCCCTTCGGGTAGACGGCGATCATGGTCCGCCCGTCCTCCAGCAGGACGGTGGTCGGATGACCGAGGTACTGCCCGGCTTCGCGATCGACCAGCACCTGACGGGCGTTCTCGCCGGCGAGATCGATCTGCGGGATCGAGAAGCCACTCTCCAATGTCGCCACCCGCGGATCGAGCAGAGCGATCCCACCCTCGATCGCGAACTGTTCGACACGCAGGGTGGCCTGCTGCGGCCAGAGACCGACCCTGTCGATGTCGTCGGTGTCTCCCACGGGAGCCGCGAGGATCGCTTGGCCATCGACATCGAAGGACCAGGTGCCCGCGTGGCGTGCGATGCGCACCTCGGACGGATGACCGTCGATGCAGGTGGACGGGCCGAGTTTCCTGCGACCGAGTCGCGGTCCCTCGACGGCGAAGTGCCCCTCCTCGTCGGCGAGAGTGAACCACTCCTCTCCGATCAACACGGCGGCGCCGCTCGCCGGCGCCTCGACGCGGAGGCGCAGGTTCACGGCGAAATCGGCGCCGCCGGGTCGCACGCGCGCGAGCAGGAGGTTGCGATCGCCGCGCCCCACGTAGCTGCCGTCCTCCTCGTGCCAGCGACCCTCCCTGGTGCCGTCGGAACAGACGGCGAGCGGCCTGCCTTTGGCAATCAGGACATTGCCCTGCCCCATCGCGAAGGCGGACGACAGACCGAGGACGACGAGGATGCGGAGCACGCGATCAGGCTGCGTGATCCGCGAATCCGCGTCCACTCTCCTTTCCTCGAGTTGGCGAGGAACGCTTCGGGCTGCGAGGATGTCGCGCGCCCATGTCGCCCTTTCCGCGCGGAACCGTCTCGCTCGAACGAGCCCTCAGCAAGCTCGGCGTCGCGTCGCGCGGGGAAGCACGCCGGCTGATCGCCGAGGGTCGGGTGTCCGTCGACGGCCAACTCGTGCGCGCACCGCTGCAGGCGGTCAACCCGGATCGGGCGCGGATCGAGGTCGACGGCGCCCGCGTGCGCAAGGCGACGGCCGTCGTGCTGATGATGCACAAGCCCGCCGGGATCGTGACGACACGCGCCGACGAGCGCGGTCGACGCACCGTCACCGATCTGCTGCCGAAGGACGCGCCCTTCGTCGCGCCGGTCGGCCGCCTCGATCTCGACAGCTCCGGACTGCTCCTGCTGACCAACGACTCGCGCCTCGCGGATCAGGTGACGGCACCGGGGACCTGCGCGAAGGTCTACGAGGTCGAAGTGGACCGTCCGCTCACCGACGAGGTCTGTGCGCGTTTCCGCGCCGGGATGACCCTGCAGGGCGGCGAACGACTCGCGCCGGTGGAGATCGCGGTCGATCCGACGCGTCCGACCCACGCGCGCCTCACGCTCCACGAAGGGCGCAATCGCCAGATCCGCCGCATGTGCGGCGAGACCGGTTACGCGGTGGTCACCCTTCACCGCGTCACGATCGGACCGCTGTCGCTCGACGATCTGGCGGTCGGTGCGGTGCGCGCGCTGAGCGCCACGGAGGAGAAGGCGTTGCGCGCCGCGGTCGAACCGCCGCGGCGCGGGAGGCGGGCTACTTCTTCTCGCCCTGGATCCTGATCGACTTGCCTCCGCCGATCTTCGCGATCGCGTCGAGCAGATCCTGATTGGCCTCGCCGATGCCGACGCAGTGGATCTCCGCCTTGCGGAACAGGTTCATGCGCTCGATGTCGTCCACGAGGTGTGAGTACGGTGGATGCGCGTACGGTCCCTGGAAGCGCAGACGGTCGACGTTCTGGTACTTCTGGTGGGTCTCCGGATCGCCGGCCTGATCCTCGGGGTCGCGGGCATCGACCTCGTCGAAGTCGTCCCAGGACGGCGCGCCGTCGGAGAGCAGGAAGATCGAGTCGCAGCCGTCGACGAGGGCCTTCGGGTCGACGTACTCGGAACGCTTGGTCAGGCCCGCCTTGGTCACCTCGAAGGCGCGCGCGAAGCTCGCATGGAGGTTGGTCTTGCCGAACAGGACACCATCGGGTCGATCGGCGCGCGGCTCACCGGTCTGGATCGCCTCGAGCTCGGCGATCGCCGCCTTCACGTTCTGCGCCGTCGCCTGGACCAGCTTGGGCGTGGTCTTGAGGAAGTCGGCGCTGTCGCCGAACAACACGATCGCGAAGGAATGCTCCGGCGTGAGGCTGAGCAGGGACTGGCGCACGAACTCACGACCGACGTCGAAGCGCGTGATGATGCGATTCCAGTCGAGCTCGTTCTCCTTCGGAACGAATCCGCCGTCGGGGCCGTCCTTCGGCTTCGGCTTCTCGCCGGTCGTCGGGCCGATGTCGCGCTTCTCGCGATCGGACACGCGCTTGCACATCGAGTCCGAGGCATCGATGACGTAGACGAAGCGATAGCCGACCGTGCGGATCGAGTAGAAGGGCACCGAGGTGGTCGTGCCGCCACGAGACTTGGGTGCGGAAGCGTCGCGCGCGAGTTCGTTGGTCCACCAGCGCGACTCGAAGCCGAGGTTGGTGACGTTGAAGATCTGCGAGAAGTAGCGCGACAGCACCACCTTGGTCCGTTGCGGCGTGTCGGCCTCGTCGAACTGGCGGATCAGCGCCTCGGCGACCGGCTTCCAGGTGTCGCCGCGCACCTGGCGCTTCACGGCCACCAGCACGCGCCCCACGCTCTCGACCAGGAGCGCGCGCTCGACCTCCTTCTTGGGGAGCGACTCCAGCACCTCGAGGCACAGCTCGGGGAGATGCTCGGCCTCGTTGCCGTGCGAGGCCGCGTCGGCAAGCGCTTCGAGCGCGGTCACGCGCAGGAAGGCATCGCCCTTGCCGAGGATCTGGGTGCGCAGTTCGTCGAACTGCGCCTTCGCCGAGGGACGCTCGGTCTCGAACCACATCCAGGCGTCCTCGGGACGCGAGAATTTCTTGCGCCACGCCGAGAGCTGCGCCTGGTCGGCGTTCCGCTTGAACGCGCGCATCACGATGCTCGCGATGAGGTAGCGGTTCTGGTCCTGCGGCTCCTCGGGCTTCGCATAGGACTTGACCAGGATGTCGAAGGCGCGTGGGTCGACCGACTGCGCGAAGCGTTCGCGTCCCAGCGTGCGCTTGTAGAGCGAGGGGCGTTGCAGCCACTCCTGGTAGGTGGCGAGGGTCTTCTTCCAATCGTCCTGCGCACGCGGCGTCGCCGTCGTGGCCAGGAGCACGGACAGACACACCAGGATCGATCGGAGGGGAACACTCATGGCGCGCGCGGGATGCTAGCGCGGGGCTAGTCCCGCCGCGGCCACCGGCAACGCTTTCGCGCCGGGCCCGTGGATCAGCCGCCCGCGGGGATCGCGTTCAGCGTGTACCACGCCTCCGCGTGCCACGGAGCCGCTCCGCCGTCGCGGGCCCGGATGCCGCGCAGCTCGATCATGTGCACCCAGGTGGCCTTGCAGTCGGCGACGTCGACGTCGAGGGAGGTGCCCGCCGCATCGAGCACGGCCCTGGTCACCTCCAACTCCTGCGTGTCGAGCTCCCGGCACCCGTACTCCGCGTGGTGCTCGTACTGCCAGCGTGACACGGCCAGCGCACGGGCGGAGACGGAGGCCGGGTCGACCGCCGCGCTGAAACGCAGCCGGAATCCCTTCGGGCGGGCGGTGACCTCGAGCAGGTCGAAGCGCGGAACCGCGGTCCAGACCAAGCGCTGGATGCCGTCGCGCGCGGTGCCCGTCGCCGTCCAACCGCGGTCGGTGAGTCCGCACAGCAGCGAGCCGTCGGTGCCCCACGCGAGACGCGTGATTCCGCTCTTGAGCCCCTTCACGAAGGGATAGCACGCACCCTGCCAACGTCCCTCGACCTTCTCCAGCGTCGCACGCAGCACTTCGCAGGAGTACTGGTCGCCGATGAAGATCGAGTCGCGGTACGGGCCGAAGCGACCCTTCTCGTCCCACACGAATCCCGACGACGAGCGGCCGAGACGGTCATAGGGGAACCAGACCGCCGGGAGCCGATAGCTGGGATGTGCCGCGGCGAACTCGCTCTCGCGCACGCCGCCGTCGATCTTGCCGGGGAACTCGACCTTGCTCTGCGGGAGCTTGCACGACTCGGTGCCGTGAGGGTGACCGTAGAACGCGCCGACCTCGAGCAACGACAGCTTGCAGGCCGGACACCATTCGCCCTGGTTGTCGGTGTAGAAGACCTCGCCCCACGGCGAAGTCGCGACACCGGCCGGCGATCTCAGCCCGGCACAGACAGGCTCGAAGCCTCCGTCCTTCGTCACGCGGATCGCGAAGCCACGCCAGTCGGCCATGCCGAAGGGCTCGTCGCCGAAGGGCTTGTTCAGCGTGAGCCAGAGCGAGCCGTCGCCGGCCCGGGTCGGACCGAAGCAGTACTCGTGGTAGTTGCCCGACAGCGGCCAACCCGAGGCGACGGTCTGCAGCTCGTCCATGCGTCCGTCGCCGTCGCGATCGATCATGCGCGACAGCTCGCCGCGCTGGGCGACGAGGATCGACTTGCCGTCGACGTCGTCGAGCAGACCGAGCGCCTCCTGCAGGCCCTCGGTGAACAGCCGGAACTCCGGTGCGCTGCCGTAGACGCCATCGATGCGCCACACCTCTCCGCGTCGCGTCGACACGTAGAGACTGTCACCGCGAGGCAGCATCCCGCCGACCTCCAGGACGACGTCCTTCGGCTGCGGGACGTCGACGATGCGCACCGGCTCCGGCTGCTGCGGGATCGCGAGTGCGAACAGGGCGAGTGCGTGGATCACCATCGGTAGGTCACCTCCTTGGTCTCGCCGGCATGGATCTCGAGCACTCCGGCCGGCTCGCTCGCGAGGTTGCCGCCGTGCGGCAGGCGCAGACGGACATCGCCTCCTTCGACATGGATGCGGCGCACCAGGATCGATCCCCCCGGCGCATAGCGAGGGTGCGGCGCATCCTCGATGACCGCGTTGCCGAGGCCGATCCGCATCACCGGGTGACCGTCGGCTTGCAGACGCCAGCCGAGCATGCGCGGCGTGGCCGCGGTGCCGTCGAGCAACTCGAAGCGATCCTCTTCCGCCGGGAGATCGATCCAATCCGAGCCGAGCGGCTTCAGCAGTTGGCCCGCGCGACCGTCCCAGGTGCCGGAGGTGTCGAGGAACTCGCCGCGCCAGATCCACGCCAGCCGCGCATGCGCCATGTCGTAGGCCCAGTTCACGCGCTCGGGGGTTGCAACCGCGATGCAGCGCGCCGAGAGACCGGTGAGGAAGGCGCCGTGCAGACGCGGGCGATCGCCGACTGCGAGACGCCACTGGCCCGCGGTCGGAACGATGCCGTCGGGCAAGGGCAGGCTGTCGCCGAGCGACAGCCATGCGACCAGGTGCTCGATCTTCTCGAGCGTCTGCGGCGAGTCGTCGGGGAAAAAGGTCGGCATGCGCGTGTTGGGGCGATGCTTGATCGGCGCATGGATCCACTCGCGGATCCAGTCGGGACGCAACCGCTGGTACTGCATCGCGAGGTCCATCCCCTGCGGGCCGAGCGAACGCTGCCCCGCGACGCGATGGCAGGCGATGCACGCGTATCCGCCGGTGCTGTTGCCCGCGAGCGCACGACCGGCGGCGACGGTGGCGTCGTCGACGACCGGCTCGACGTCGCCCGCCTTCTCGTCGGCGGCCGCGAACAGCTCGGTGTAGCGCGTCGCCGTCGCGTCGTCGTAGGCGGGCATGCGCACCGCGAGGTACGGTCGCGCGCGTCGCGAGCCGTCGATCACCGCGCGGATCCATTCGCTGCGCAGATGACGCCCGGCCCCACTGAGATCCGGCGGCAGCTTGCCCTCCTCGCCGAGATCCTCCCGTTCGACGAGCAGCGCGCGCGCCGCGGCGGAGAGACCCGGGGAGCCGTCACGTGCGTGGCAGGATGCGCAGCCGTCGCGCTGCAGCGCGAGTTCCAGACGTGTGCGTGCATCGGGCGTCGCATTTAGCGGACGTCCCACCAGCGGCCGGAGCGACGCGGGAATCGTCGCCAATGCGCAGTCGGCACCGGTGCGCAGCGCGTTCCACGGTTTCGCGCGCGGAACGGTGCGGTCCTCGGGGTCGTGGCAGGCGTTGCAGCGGCGCTCCGCGAACAACGCGCGACCCGCGGAGACGTCGGCACCCGCAGCTCCACCCGTGTCGTGCGGACCCTCGAACTCGACGAAGGCGCTGGCGAGGACGCGTGCCGGCAGCTCCTCCCTCTCGACACCGGGTCCCTGCCAGAGCACCTCGAGACTCT
Source organism: Planctomycetota bacterium (assembly GCA_046349595.1). Classification (GTDB taxonomy): domain Bacteria; phylum Planctomycetota; class UBA1135; order UBA1135; family UBA2386; genus JACRLW01. The sequence continues at coordinate 1,595,710 of JAXMCA010000002.1, read as the reverse complement.
GACCGCCGCGGGCCTCGGTGTAGAGCACGCGGATGCGATGCGGACCAGCGGTGAGGTGTGCGCGACCATCGCGACGGCGATGCGGAGCGAGCCCTTCGTTGCGGACGACGAGCTGGTCGTCGATCCACAGCCACGACGAATCGTCGGAGCCGGTCCAGAAGTGCCAGTCGCCCTCGGCCGGAACGTTGAGGAAGCCGGTGAAGCGCAGCGCGAAGTCGTCGTCACGGCTGCGCGGCTCGACGTCGATCTTGCGCGCGGTCGCGACGCGCGACGGCTGCTTGCCGTCGAGCTCCGGAATGCCGGCATTCGTGATGGGCAGCTCGAAGCACTCGACGCGCAGTCCGGGTTCGGCCTTCGCGGGCGGGTTCCGCATCTGGGAACGCAGGAGGTACGCGGCCAGGGCGTGCGCGTCCTCGGGCGAGAAACCGAAGGCGTGGCTGTGCGCCATCGCCCGCGGCGGGCTGCGCAGGCTCGAGTAGACCATCGGCAGCCAGGTCTTCTGCGCGAGGCCGTCGATGCCGTCGGGGCGGTGACAGGCCACACAGCCGCTCTCGCGCCACAGCCGCTCGCCGACCTCGACCTCGCCGGTCGCGAGGTGTTCCGTGGGAGGCGGCACCGCACCCTGCGCGGCGAGGAACAACGCGAGTGCGTCGGCCTGCTCCGAGGTCAGGCGCTGGTGGCCCGCCAGGAATCCGGCGAGCCACTGCTGGGGCCAGGCGCGCGGCTGCAGTCGCAGGCGCGGAGACGGGGCGGCATCCGCGCCGTGACAGGCGAGGCAGCGCGACGCGTCGAGCGCGGTGCGCGACGCGAGGTCCCAGGTCTGCTGTGCCGATGCATGCGCGACGAGCGCGAGCGAGAGGACGAGGACGGAGATGCGAGCGGACACGCGGCCGAGGCTATCCGATCGCCGTGCCCAGAACCTCGCCGATGTCCTGCGGGATCGGCGCTTCGATGGCGATCGGTCGCCCGTCGAAAGGATGCCGGAACTCGAGCCGATGAGCGTGCAGGAGATGGCGCGCGACCAGCCCCGGATCGCTCGCCTCTCGCGCCGCGAGATCTCGGGCATAGGCGCGGTAGGTCTCGGCCGGAGCGCCGTAGAGCAGGTCGCCGACGATGGGGAAACCGAGGCCGGCGAGATGCACGCGGATCTGGTGGGTGCGCCCGGTGGTCGGTGTCGCGCGCAGGAGGGTGCGCGCGCCGTCGCCGGTCACGCGCTCGAAGCAGGTCGACGCGGGACGTGGGTCGATGGCGCCATCGCGCTGCAGCGCCTGCTGCGCCGCGACGACCCCGCGCGGATGCCGGCCGATCGCCTCGTCGACACGCAGCTCTCCCGAGGGGAAGTCGCCGTCGACCAGGGCGAGGTAGGTCTTGCGGACCTCGCGCGCCTCGAAGGTGCGGCGCATCGCGGTGAACGCTTCGCGATCGCGGGCCAACAGCACGACACCGCTCGTTCCCCGGTCCAGACGGTGCACCGGTTCGAGCCGCGGCGGATCCGCCTCGGCGCCGAGACTCCTCTCCAGACGCCTGACGAAGGTCCGCCGCGGAAAGGCGCTGAGTCGCACGCACACGAGCGACGGTGGCTTGTCGATCGCGACGTAGCGGCCGTCGCCGAAGAGCACGTCGACCGACGGCTCGTCCTCCGCACGATCGGCCGGCGCGATCGCCACCCGCTGCCCTGCGCTCAGCGCCACGTCGTCGAGCACCACCCGATCGTCGACGGCGACCTCGCCACGATGCAGCGCATCGGTCCATCGCTCGCGATCGCGGTAGCCGAAGTGTGCGGTGAGGAACCCGACCAGCGAGGGGTGCGCCGCGCGCACGCGCGTGCCGAGCCACTCGAGGTCCGTAGGCCGGAGAATCGTCGCGCGAAGCGACGATCCGGAGGCCGAAGGGCCCCGGCAAACAACGCGGCCTGGGCCATTCTGGTCGGCGCACAGCGGAGACGCGGCAACCCGGATGGGTTGCGGCCCAGGCCGCGATGGGTTCATCGCACGAGGCGCTTCTCGAGCAGGGGCTCGAGGGCATCGGCGAGGACGCGGTGTCCGTCGCGGTAGATGTGGAAGTCGATCGCGTAGAGCGAGAGGCGTCGGTCCGCGCGGAAGACCTCGAGGAGGTCGAGCGAGTCCGCTCCGGCGCTGCCCAGAACCTCACGGAAGGCGTCGTGCATGCGCATCTGCGCCCCGCCCTGCACGACCTCCTTCACGAGCGGTCCCAGCCCTTCGACCTTGTCGGGGAAGACCAGATCGAAGGAGGGGAGCAGCACCCACAGCACGTCGGCTCCCTTGTCCTTCGCCGCGGACTCCATCGCGTCGACCGCGTGGCGGGCCTTGCGCGCGAGGGCGTCGATCCGCGCGGGATCACGATGCAGGTAGAGCGCCTGATTGAGCCCCTGCCAGAACACCTGCTCGAATTGCTTGTCGATCGCGAGATCGCGCTGCCGTGCGCTGGTCGTCTCCGTGCCGGATTCGGTCGCCGCACCGAGCTCGTGCAGATCGTCGTCGAGGTGCGGCACCTTCTGGTTGTCGAGTTCGAGGAAGTCGTTGCCCATGAACACGACGACCACCACCACCCGCGGGGTGAAGCGCGGCAACAGGTCGCGCGCGCGCAGCACACTCTGCCACAGGCTGTAGAGACCGCAGCCGGCATTGAGGACGTAGCACGGCGCTTCCTTCGCCTGGAGCTCGCGTTCGAGGATCGACGTCGCGTTGTCGGCGGTCGAGACCACGCCGTCGACGTGGCTGTCGCCGACCACCACCACGCGCGGGAGGTCGAGACTCGCCGGCAACTCCCCCTCGCGCAGGAAGCCGAAGGCGTCGCGATGCTTCACGATCGTGTCCGGCTTGGTCGCGTCGAGCGCCGCCATCGGATGCGTCTGCGTGCACGAGCGACGCGGCCGGAAACCCGCGACCTCGTCGACGACGAGGGCCTCCTTGCCGTCCCACATCTGCTCCGGCGCGGCTCCCGGGTCGACCGTGATCGACACCGACCGTGGGGCGAGCAGGTGGTACGCGCCCATCGCGAGGCCCGCGGCCAGGACTGCGGCCGACGAGGCCAGCAGGAGTCGCGCAGCGAATGGAGCCGGTCGCACGGGTCGGGAAGAGGACTACTCCGGCCCGGCCCGTGCAACCACGCGCGACCCGATCAGTGCTCGAAGTAGGTCACGAGGCCGTAGCGCAGCCCGGAGCCGGCGGCCGCGGTCGCCGCCTCGAAGCCGAGGCCGCCGCTGCTCGGCGCGTTGTAGATGCGCGAGACGTGGCGGACGCTCTCGAGGGTCAGGCTGAACCAGCTCGCGTCGGAGAGGCCGATCGGATTGGGCAGGTTCACGTCGACCCAGGCGAACTGCGTCAGGATGTCGACCTGCGGGAAGTCGACGAGGCTGCCGAAGGTCAGCGTGCTGTCCCACTGGCCGGTGGCGTTGGTCGTGCCGCTCAGGCTGGTGACCGGCAGGAACTGGAGATCGGCGCAGAAGCCGGGCAGCGGGACCAGGCTCGCCGCGAAGCCGATCAGCTGGACCGCCGGAGCGCTGGCCGGACCACGAGCGAGTCGATTGCGCCACGCGCCCGTCGACATGGACAGCGACTTGGTGTCGATGGTCGACGCGAGGGTCTGTCCGCTCGCGATGCAACCCGTCCCGAGAAGGGGGTTGGTGATGGAGTTGGAGCGGCTGGCAGCATCCAGCGGCGCGCTCGTGATCACGGTGTTGTTGGTGAAGCGGATCTCGTAGCAGAGGTTGCCGGTGCCGGTGTAGAGGAACGCGGTCTGGAACGGGAAGTGCCAGCCCATCGGGTTCGGCAGCGAAGCATTCGTCAACGTCGGGAGGTTGACGTTCGTGTAGGGCAGCACCACCTGCGGCGTGGGTCCGAGGTTGGTCGCGAAGGTGGAGGTCGCACCGACGGCCGTGATCGTCGTCTCACCGAGCGAGATCTGGATGTCGAGCGAACGCCCCAACACGCTCGTGGACAGAGCGCCGTCCTTGCGGAAGCCGATCGACTGGATCAACGCGACCGGCCCGCCGAGCACGGTCTGCATGTCGCTCGCGTCGTGGATCTGCTGGTAGGTGCCGGACTGCGACCACCAGGGAATCGTGTTGTTGGTGTTCCCTTCGAGTGCGTCGTAGCCGCTCGGTCCGGTGTTGAACGTGGTCTGAGCCACCAGACCGCCACTGAGAGCGGCGGTGACGAGCAGGAGAGTGATGCGATGGTTCATGGTGGGTTGGTTGGCAATCGGCTCGGCCGTCATAGGCCAGTGCCGCGGCTCGGCGCGGACGATCTCAGGCCGCGTCGCCGTCGACAAGTCCGTCGATTGTGCCGACCTCGCAATCAAAGCCGCGTGCATTGCGGCGAACCGTCCCGACGGAGCCCCGTCGCCATCGGTGGATCTGGACGTCCGGACCTCGCCAGGAGCGGAATGCCCGTGCCGAGGGGCATTCACGTCGCGAACCACGGTCCGGGTCCGGCTATCCTGCCGGCCCTCCCGACCGACAGGAGACCATGAGCGACCTCAATCCCTACGCCTTGGACCATCTCGTCGCGGCCCGTGCCCCGGCGTCCGAACGACTCGCCTTCCTGCAACGCACCTACGGCCTGCTGCTCGCCGGCATCCTGGTGTTCGCCGCCACCCTGTGGGCCGCGGGAAACGTGGAGTCGGTCAACTCGCTCGCCGTCTCGCTGTTCCGGACCAACCGCTGGCTGGTCTTCGCGATCATCCTCGGTGGATCGTGGCTCGTGCACGCGGTGGCGGACAAGTCGCCGATCAACCTGATCGCCTACTTCACCTACGCCCTCCTGTTCGGGCTGCTGCTGGCGCCGCTCGTGCTCTACGTGGCGCGCACGCAACCGGTGGTGATCTCGCAGGCGTCGATCCTGACCGCACTCGTGTTCACGGGATTGACCGGCTACGTGTTCACCACGCGCAAGGACTTCTCCTTCCTCGGTGGCGCACTGGCCATCGGGTTGTTCGCGATGCTCGGCATCGCGATCGCCGGGATGCTGTTCGGCTTCTCGGTCGGCCTGTGGTACTCGGTGATCGGCGTGGTGCTGTTCTCCGGCTACGTGCTCTACGACACGAGCAAGATCCTGCTGCACTACCCGACCAACCGGCACGTCAGTGCGGCCATCGTCCTGTTCGTCGACGTCGTGCTGCTCTTCAAGCACATCCTGATCCTGCTGTCGCGCCGACGCTGAGCGACGCCGCGCGCGTCAGCGCTGGATCAGCAGGTCGAAGAGGTTGCTGGTCGCGAAGGACGTGCCGCCGGCCCGGAGCACGATCCCCTGCGTGCGCACCGCGGTGGTGCCGAGGGGCGGCTGCAGGGAGATCACCGCGCGACCGCCCGCATCGAGCGGCACACCCAGCGCGAGCAGCGGATCGGTGCGCAGCGTGCAGCCGAGCAAGGGGAGCGGCACCGCGATGGTCTGCGTGCCGACCACGAACACACCGGCGAGATCGCCGGACTGGGCCTGCAGCGCGAGGTCGACGCGCGTCCCGCCGGGTTGGAAGCCCGCACCGAGGGTGGCGACGCCGCAGAACGTGAGGTCGTCGATCGCGGCGCCGCCCGGCACCACGGCCAGCATCTGCGCGATCGCCGCAGCCATCTCGTGACCGACCTGACGGTACTGCGCCTGTGTGTTCCAGGTCGTGCCCGGACCGGCGCCGTAGGTGCCCTCCAGCGTGATCGCCATCACCGACTGGTGCGCGGCGCGCCACAGCGGGTCCACGCTCCAGCGGTCGTGCATCATGCTCTCCACGAAGGGCCGTGTCGGCGCGCCGGCCGTGCTCGACTGCGTGGTGCCGTTGTTGACGAACACGCTGTGCGCGCGCATTGCCGCGATCCACGCCTGCTCGCGCGCATTGACCTCGGGGATCACGCCGCTGCGGTTGGACACGAGGTTGAAGCTCGCGTTCGAGGTGTGCAGGTAGTGGAACGGCCAGGAGATGTTGTGCGAGCTGTGCAGGTTGAACAGCAGATCGATCGGCGCGACCCCGGGCACCGCCACCGTGCCCATGCGCGCCTCGATCGCGGTGCGCAGAGCGATGATCTCCGGTTGCACCGAGTTGTACGGCGACGCCCACTCCTCCTCGAGGTTCGCGCTGGTCGCCGTCGTGCGGTAGTTGCCGAGCGCCACGCCGTCGGGATTGCTCATCGGCACGATGTCGAACACCACGTTGGCGAGCAGGATGCGCGACAGCACCGAGCCCGACAGCAGTTCGTCGACCAGCCCTTCGACGACGAAGTAGCTGGTGGTCTCCGACGGGTGGATGCCGGCGTGGACCCACACCCGACGCTTGCGCGACAGCGGCACCCGTGCGTCGGTGAGCGTGGCGAGACCGATGCTGCGGCCCTGCGTGGACGCTCCGATCACCTGCACGCTGCCGATCCCGGTCGCCGCGGCGACACGTTGCAGCAGCGCATCCTTCTCCGCGATCGACCAGGGGAAGTACTTGGCGATGCGGATCTCCGTGACGCCGGGCGGCGTGACCAAGGTGAAGCGGTGCGTGCTGCCGCTCACCGTCGGCGTCGCGGAGCTCGGCATGCGCGCCCAGGCCGAGAAGTGCACGCCGTCGCTGCTCTGGCTCCACACCGGGAGGATCACGTCGGTGTAGCCGGCATTGGAGACGGCGATGTCGAGCGTCTCGCCGTTCGGACCGAGTCCGCGGATGCCGCAGGCCCACCAGCGCCGGAAGCTCGAGCCGAGGGAGGCATTGACGTTGTCGTCCTCCATGGTGAGCGCGACGGACCAGCGCGCGCCGTTCTGCGTCGCGATCCCACTGCGCAGGCGCATCCCTTCCTGATTGAAGTACACCGACACCTGTGCCGGCAGGGTCGCGGACACGACCAGGATCAGGAGGAGCGCGCACAGCCGCACGGCGGAGGTCTTCGGCATGGGGCGGGGAGCTTCCGCGATCCCGTGCGGCAGGTGAAGAGGTGCGGGACCGAGGCACGGGATCGCCTGCTAGACTCGCCGCGATGTCGTCTCCTCCACCACCACTGCGGCTCGGTCCGCTCCTGCGCCTTGGCATCGCATGGCTGTGGACGACGGCGACCCTCGCGGCGCAGGACCTCGATACGCTGCAGCGGACGGAAGCCGACGGACGTCGCACCCTCGAGCACGAGCGATTGTGCGCCGCGTGGACCGTGGCCGAGAAGCAGGCCGACGAGGGGCAGCGCGCGACGATCGCGTCGCACCTCGCCCTGCTCTCCCTCGAACGCAGCGCGCTGGAGCAGGTCGCGCCGCTCGCCGAGCTACGCGCCCTCGCTCCCGCGGAGCGCATTGCGAAGCTCGCGGCGGCGGAGCTCGCCGCGTCACCCTCCCTCGCACTCGCACGCTGGTTGTTCCTCGTCGACGCGACCGCGCCCGCGGAATCGCAGCTCGCGCGCGCGCGCGAACTCGACACCACGCTGCTCCCCGAGTCCGACAAGCTGCTCGCGCAGGTCCGTGGCGAAGCCGTCCCCGACGGCGGCTATCACCGCTACCGCGGCCGCTTCCTCCCGCTCGCCCTGCGCGATCGGGCACGCGCGATCGACGGCGCGCTCGAGGCACTCGCCGCGCTCGGGCTCGACGGACTCCGCCTCCCGATCGAACCGCGGGAGGAGGTCAGCGCGCTCGACGCCTTCGACGCCGCCGGCGACGTCGCGATCCAGGGCCTGCGCACGGCCGCGTCCGCGGTGCGCACGTCGCTGCGCCCCGACTACGACGAGGTGCGTGGCTGGCTGTCCAGTTACGCGCGCAGCGACAAGACCCGCGATCGCATCCTGCAGGCCTACGCGACCCTCGAGCAGCCGCGCCGCGAGCTCCTCGATCTGATCGGTCGCTACGACAAGCCGGAACAGCCCGAGGTCGATCGACGTCGCGCCGAACTCGAGAAGGCCTACGCCGACTACGAGATCGAACTCGCACGTGACCGCGCCAACCTCGACCGCGTGTCGCCCGACGCCGCCTACGCGCTCCTGACGCGCATCCGCGCGCGCGAGGGTGCACTCACGGCCGTGCACGGTTGCCTGCTGCGCACCACCGGCTCCGGTCTCGAGCCCGTCGAGATCGTCCGCACACCTGGTGCGGCGACCGGCGACAAGCATCTGCTCCCGGGCCGCGAGCAGTCCGGACTCGAGGACGTGCTGTGGCTGCTCCTGCACGCGCGTGCGGAGCAGATCCGCGACGTGCTGCTGCGCGGTGCCGATCTCGCACGCGCTGCACAGACACTCACGCCGTGGGAACGCTGGCTCGTCGACCTTCTGCTCGCCGATGCCGTCGAACGCTACGACGCGACGGTCGCCTGCGGTCTCGACGCCACCGAGCTCGACTTCGTCACCGTCCTCAACCGCTACCGTCGCGTGCTCGGGTTGCGTCCCTTCGAACTGGAGGAGCGCATGGACGCAGCGGCACGCAAGCACAGCCAGGAGATGGTCGACCTCGGCTACTTCGGCCACGTCTCGCCGGTGCCGCGCAACCGCACGCCCACCGATCGCGTGCGCCTGGAGGGCTACGGCGGCGGTGTCGGCGAGAACTGTCTCGCCGGTTCGGCCGACGGTCGCGGCGCCTTCGAGGCGTGGTACCACTCACCGGGTCATCACCGCGGCATGGTCGCGCGCGCGCCGCATCTGGGTGTGGGCGCGGTCGCCGAGCACTCGATGTGGACCATGGTGATGGGCGGTGAGGACCTCGGCTGGCGATCCCTGCACGCCGACCTCGCGCCGTCGCGGCGTGCCGAGTGCGAGGCCAGGGCGATGGATCTCGCGCGCGCCTCGCGCAGCGCCGATCCGTCTGCGACACGCGAGCAGCAGCGCCAGACGGAGGCTCTCGCACAGGTGCACGCGCTCGGCAGCGATGCGTTGCCGGCCGTCGCACGCCATGCCTTCGCCGCCGCGAAGGACCCGCGCAATCCCTTCCATGCCGGCTCGCCGCTCCTGCTGCAGACGTTGATCGACGCCGAGCTGCCGGTCACCTGGCGCCCGCTCCAGGTCGCCGCGGTGTCGGCGTGCATCGACCTGCTCGCCGGCAGCCCCGATCCCAAGGTGCGCGCGCGTGCACTCGCCCTCGTCGTCCCCCTGATCGGCGACAGCGCCGGCTATGCACCCGATGCGACCGAGGCCGCGCGCCGCACGGCGACCATCGCGATGCGCACCGCTTGGGAGGACGTCGCGCAGTGGCGCTTCCGTGCGCAGGCCCGTCCTGCGGAACCGCTCGCGGTGCCGGATCGTCCCGATCGACCGAGTGCGAAGGCGACGATCCACGTGCTGAGCAAGCCCGAGCGCCTCCGCCTCGCCAAGGCGGGCGGCGGCGGCAGCGACACCGAGCGCGCGATCGAGGCCGCGCTGGACTGGCTCGCGCATGTGCAGGACGAGGACGGTGCGTGGCGTGCACGTGCCTTCGTGCTCCGCGATCCGCGCTTCGACGCGCGCACCGCCGGCATGGGCAACGGTGAGTTCGACGTCGCCATGACCGGCCTCGCGATCCTCGCCTTCGTCACCTCCGGTCACACCACCGACGAGGGCGACCACAAGGACACGGTCACGCGCGGCGTGCGCTGGCTCGCCTCGCACGTGATCGACTACGGACGCTTCGAGACCGTCGCCAGCCACTACGCCTACAACCACGCGATCGCGACGCAGGCGCTGTGCGAGGTCTATGCACGCACCGCGGATCCGTACGTGGGTTCGGTCGCGCAGCTCGCTCTGGACTGGCTCGCCTTCGCACAGGATCCGGGCGGTGGCGGCTGGCGCTACGACGCGAAGATGGCCGGCGACACCTCGGTGGTCGGCTGGTGCGTGATGGCGCTCAACGCCGGGCACAAGGCCGGCCTCGACGTGGTCGGCTTCCGCGACGCGCTGCGCTTCATCGACTCGGTCACGCTGCCGGGCTACTACCAGGTCGGCTATCTCGCGCGACCGGGACTCGACCCGGAGAACCTGAGGCTCACGGCGGTCGGCATGGCGTGCCGTCTGTTCCTCGGTCAACCGCCCGAGGATCCGCGCATCGCGTTGCCGGCGTGGCGGCTCGTGCAGCACCTGCCGAGCCCGCAGACGACCGACTTCTATTCCTGGTACTACTCCAGCATCGCGCTGTTCCAGGTCGGCGGCGACCACTGGAGGAAGTGGAACGCCGCGCTCAAGCCGACCCTCCTCGGTCAGCAGGAGCGCGACCGCGGTTCGCCGTACTTCGGCTCGTGGGCTCCGGTCGGTCCGTGGAGCGACGCGGGTGGACGCATCTACCAGACCGCGATGGCGGTGCTGATGCTCACCACCTACTACCGCTACGACCGCGCGACGCACGTGAAGATGCATCCCTTCACCGGCAACCTGGTCGAGGCGACGACGCCGTACGTCGATCTCCTGCGCACGACCAAGGACGAACGCGAACGCGCCCTCGTGCTGCGCAAGCTCGTCGACGAAGTCGGGCCGTCGCTGGTGCCCGTGCTGGTGCAGATCGCGTCCGATCCCAAGGAGCAGAAGGACCTGCGCGTGCTGCTCGCCGGTGCACTCACCTCGGTCGCGCTGTCGCACCACGAGGCGCTGATCCTGCCGCTGCTCTCGAGCGACGAGGCCGGGGTCGCGACGCAGGCGGCGCGTGCGCTCGTCGAGATCGGCTCCGATCACAGCGTCCCCGCGCTGATCGCCGCGCTGAACCACGGTCACCGCGACGTGCGCGCCTTCGCCGCACACGCGCTCGGCGCTCTCGGTGTGGCCACCGCCACGCCCAAGCTCGCCGAACGCCTCACCGTGGAGGGCGACGGCTGGGTGAAGGGCGAACTCGAGGCGGCGTTGCGCGCGATCGCGGCGCGCGACGAACTCTCCCAGTTGGTCGATCTCGCGCTGCCGCCGTCGAGCGAGGGTCGCCTCTCCGCTCTCGAGGGTCTCTCGCTCCTGCAACGGGACGGCTCCGCCGCGCGTGCCCTTGCGCTGAAGGACAAGGACCCGCGCGCCTTCGAGACCTGCCTGAAGTCGATCCGCGAGGAACGTGGCGGCGCGATCCTGCCGATCCTGATGGTGCTCCTCGACGTCGACGACTTCGACACGCGCGACCGCGCGATCCGTCTGCTCGAGGCGGTGACCGGACAACGCCTCGGATACGAGCCTTCCGCCGCTCCCGCCGAACGACGCAAGTCGATCCGCGCCTGGGAAGACTGGTGGAAGGAGGGTCGCAAGGGCTACGCCGGGAAGTAAGCGCGCACCTGGCGACCGCGACGCGTGGGACGCGAGGGTTATGCTCCGCGGCCTTCGGAGGTCCGCATGCACAAGCTCCTCGCCGCCACCGCACTCGTCCTCGTCCCCGGCGCATTCGCGCAGTCCGTGTCGCCCTCGCCCTTCTTCGCGACCCGCGACGGCGACCTGTCGATGCCGTACGTGTTCACGCAACCGTCGCGGCAGCAGCAGATCCACGGCGACCTGATCGGCAATCCGATGGTGCTGCAGAGCCTGACCTTCCGCCGCGACGGCAGCGCCAATGGCACGGCGCACGCGGTGGTACCGGGCAAGACCATCACGCTGTCGATCGTCCTCGCCGACTCCGTCGACTGCAGCGCCGCGACCAACACCTTCGCGAACAACGTCACCGGCAATGCGGTGACCGTGTTCTCGGGGACCGTCTCGACGCCGGCGATCTGGGGAGTGACGGCCAAGAAGTCACCGACCGACTTCGACTTCCAGTTCCCGATCACACCCTGGTTCTACGCCGGCGCGGGCTCGTTCCTCTGGGATGCGACCTCGAGCGCGACGAGCGACAACACGCGCATCAACCTCGACGCCGCGCAATCCGCGTTCCCGCTGTTCTCGCTGTGCAGCTACGAGATGCACGGCACCGGCTGCCCGCTGGTGAGCGGCCCCTTCGAGCTGCGCGGCACCGGCCAGAACCTCGGCGGGCTCGGCGCGTACACCGTCGGCGTGACGGCGACCGGCATGCCCACGACGACCCCCGGCGTGTGGATCGTCGGCTTCCTCGCGCTCGACCTGCCGATCCCCGGCGTGTGCGCGAACCTGTGGCCGCAGTACGCGGTGTCGGTGCCGACGACTAGCGACGCGACCGGCAAGGCGACGCCGTACTTCCAGGTGCCGTCCAATCCCGCGTGGCTCGGCCTGCCGATGGAGATGCAGATGGCCTACGCCGACGCCTCGCTGCCCTTCCCGGTCCCGGTCGCGTTGAGCAACGGACTGACCTATCGCGTCGAACCGATGGAGCCCGCCTTCAACGTGTGCTCGGTGGTCACCGGCACCCCGGGCAATGCGACCGGCACGCTGCTGACGACCCGCGCGGCGATCGTGCGGTTCAACTGACCGCCGCGCGGATCATCGCGCCGTGCTCACAGGCCGGAGCATCGTCGCGGCAAGCGACGATGCAGAGGTCGAAGGACCGCAGCCCACGATCACTTCAGTGCACCTGGAAGTCGAGCGCGTTGCTCGACGCGAGACCCAGCGGATTGGCACCCGGTGCGATCACGAACCACTGCGCGTAGAGGCGCGGTGCTGCCGGGAGGAAGGGGATCGGCAGCGTGGTGCGCGCGCAGCCGAGCGCATCGGTCAGCGCGCTGAGCGAGATCCCCGGGTTGTCGTGGAACAAGAAGCAGTCCGGCGCACCGATCGGCGCGAGCGTGAGCGGGAGTCGCGCGCCGCTCGGCAGGGTGTCGCGGCTGACGCCGAACAACACGACGGCAGGACTCGCGATCGGAGCCCCCGACAAGGTGATCACGAACCCTGTTCCCACACAGGCATTGCCGAGCGAGCCGATCTCGGGCGTCGTCGCGGTGCCGACCGGACAACCACGTCCGAAAGTCGCGGGCAGATTGGTGGCCAGGATCTGGCCGCGGATCTCGCCGCCGGGGTTCGCCGCGGTGTGGACGTTCACGTACCAGCGTCCGGCGCGCAGATCGGCGATCTGGGTCGTGGTGAGCACACCCGAGGTTCCCGTCCACAGCGTCGGACCACCGGCGAGCGGAACGACGATCGGGCCGGCGACACCCGGCAACCCGTTGTGGAAGTGCGCCGCAGTGGCGGTGAGCCCCGTCGCCTGGACCCGGTAGCTCACGCGCCCGTCGGGCTGGAGCTCGATGCAGGCGCGACCGAGCGCGGCGGTGACCACGGGCGGCGTCTCCTGCGATCCATCCAACGATGCGGTGAAGTCGGCGACGTCGGCGCGCAACTGGCCGCGGATCTCGCCGCCGGGGAACGCTGCGCTGTGCACGTTGACGTAGAGCCCGCCGCTCTGGAGCAGCGCGACGTTCGCATCGCTCAGGCGTGACGACACACCACACCAACGCGGGCTCGTCCCGTTGAGCGGCACGAGGATCGGTCCGGCGATGCCGGCGGCACCGACGTGGATGTGCGCGGCCGTGGCCGCCACACCCGAGGTGTTCATCTCGTACACCAGCACGTGCGACGGCTCGTGCAGGAACACGGTCATCACACCGGTGGCCGCAGAGCCGTTGGGCGGCGTCTCCTGCGATCCGTCGAGCAAGGCGGTGAATCGCGTGGTGCTCTCGGTCAGCACCTGACCGCGGATCTCACCACCGGGATTCGCCGCGGTGTGCAGATTGACATAGGTGTTCCCCGCCTGGATCGCGGCGATGGTCGCCGCGGGCAGCACGAGAGAACCGGTCCACTGCTGAGGTCCACCAGTGAGAGGCAGGACGATGGGCCCGGCTGCCCCGATCGCGCCGCTGTGCAGGTGCGCGGCGACTGCGGTCAACCCGACGCCGTACGCGAACACGTCGACACGACTCGTCGTGGTGTCGACCGACACGATCGCGAAGCCGCTCGCGGCCGTCGCGACCGGAGGTGTCTCCTGATCGCCGGTCAGACGCGCGGAGAAATGCTGGATCTGGGAAGTGAGGTTCGCAGCCGACAACGCGGCGAAGAGCACGAAGGAAGAGAGTCTGAGCATGGTGGATGAGGCAGTGGAGCCGGAGAGAAGAACCGGCGGCCTACGATCGCATCGCACTTCGGTTCCGTCGTCCACCTCCCCCCTCGCGCATGCGCACGACGCTCGTCGAGTGCTCTGTGCGCAACTCGGATCGCACACCTTCGACTTGTGCGCGACCGCTACATGCGTCGTGCCGAACGAGACCGCGATGCACACAGATCTCGCGTGCCGACGGCGTCGCGAATGCGATTTCGCCGTTTCACGGATCGCGTTGCGCTGCTGCATCCACCAACACGCTCCCCCGATCGCGTCACCCTCCGCTGCATTCGTCGCGAAACGTCGATCCATGCCTTCGCTCCGCATCCGGCACGCACGCGGCAGTCGCATCCCGTCCGGCGTGATCGCGGTGTCCTGCCTGCTGCTCGCCGGCTGCGGTCCGCAGATGCCGACCTCGCAGGCGAAGGTCGAATCGACGGCACTGCGTCGATCCGATGCGTCGGCCGCGAACAGCGATGGGCTCGCGACTTCCCTGTGGATCGCCGCGGGTGACCTGCCGGTGCACGCGAGCCTGCCTGCGACACCGGTCCCTCTCGGTGCCGCGCTCGCGCGACGTCTGCGGCATCACGTCGTCGATCACCTGCTGTGCCGGGTCCTCGGCAGCGCCGACGGTCCCTCGCTCGCCGGCTGCGCGCGCACGCGGCGCGAAGCGCTCGATCCTCTCGCTCCGCCGGACCGCGACGGCAACGGCACCAATCTCGACGACACGCTGCGCGCCGAACTGGAGAGCCTCGCCGCGATGAGCGGGGCGAGCTTGCCCGATGGCGTCGCCCCGATCCTGGCACCGCGTCGCTCGGACTCCGCATCGCCACGCATCGCGGGTGTGATCGCATCCAGGTCCGATCCCGCGTCGATGCGTTCGGCCGGCGACGGCTCGCCGAGGATCGACGCGCGGGCCCTGGGCACCGGCATGTGGCTGCGCGCCGTGACTGCGCAATCGCTCGCCGCCGCGCGCCACGGGGACCGCATCGGTGCCAGTTCTGACGAGGGCCTCCTCGCCCTGGTCGCCATCGAGGAGGCGATGGCGATCGAGGAGACCCTGCTCACCGATCTGTGCTTCGACGGCGAGGTGTTCCGCAGGATCGAGGATCCGCGTGACTACGACCCGAACACGCAGGCGCTGTGGATCCCCTCGCAGCTCACGTGGATCCAGCATCCAATCCTCGGGTCCACCGCAGCCGACTGGATCGCCGAGGATCGACAGAGCGATCTCTCCGTGGTCGCGATGCTGATGCGCGGAGGGGTGGAGCTCGGATGGCTGACCGACCCTGCGAATCCGTCGACGGAACTCCGTGAGCTGTTCACCGACACCGTGCTCACGCCGCCGCACGGCAGCGGCCCGCCGCAGCACGTCACCAACTGGGTCGACGACGTGCGTCCCATCCTCCACGGTGCTGCCGGCTGCCTCGGCTGCCACTCCCCGCCGGTGCTGAACAGCAACTTCAACCTGGCCAGCTACGAGGACGTGTTCCGGACCGGTCTGTCGGGTGTTCCCGGCGTCGTCGCCGGCAGTCACACGGGCAGTGCGCTGTGGCAGGTCGTCAACGACTTCTGGACGCCGCCCGGCTGGAACTTCCCCCTGTCCCGCATGCCCTTCGGCGGGCCCTATCTCCCGCAGTCCGACATCGACACGATCGCGCGCTGGATCGACGACGGCGCGCTCCGCGAGCAGCCGCCGCAACGGCCGGCGCCGAGGGTCGGTCTCGACCTCGCACGCGTGATGTTCCGCAACCTCGTCGCGCTGCACGAGGTGTCGCTCGGACCCACCGGTTCGCTGCTCGACCGGCGCTCCGGAACCGCGCGTTCGCGACTCGCCACGGCGCGGGCGACCGGCGAGACGCTGACCGCGGTCGCCGCACTCGCGAGTCTCGACGCAGACGAACCCGGTGTCATGGCCGCGCTGGATCGATTCGCGTCCGGCGCTCTCGCCGTGTTGTGCCGCGCCGATGGCTCGGTGATCGCCGAGTTCGACATCGCGACCGGCACTCCGACCTCGTTCCACGCCCACCTCCCCGCGCGGGCCGCGCTCGCCACGGGCCTTCTCGCCGCCGGACGGGTCCTCGGCGACGGACGATTCGTCGCGCGCGGGCGGGCCATCGCCGACGCCCTGATCGCGGACTCCTGGAACGCCTACGCCGGACTCTTCGACGACCGACCCGGCATCGCGTCGCGCGTGCTCGCCGCGGACGACGTCGCGATGGTGCTCGACATGCTGCGCGAACTGCAGTTGGCCGGCGACACCGCCGCGCGCGACATCGTCGAACGCTTCCTCACGCGGGTGGTGCGTGTGTTCCCCAGCAGCGAGTTCGACGGCGACGGCGAGGTCCAAGGCGACGGCCTCGCCGACACCGACGGCAATGGCGTCGTCGAGCCGGCCGCGAACGGACTCCTGCCCATGCTCGCCGATGCGATCGTCGACGGCCCGACGCGAAGTGGCGACCGCGAGGAACCCGTCACCTGGTCTCGCCATGTGCTGCCGCTGTTCCGCGCACGCTGCGTCGGTTGCCACGTCGACGGATTGCGTGAAGGTGGCTACGGCGTCGACAGCGCGACCCTCGCCGCGCAGGCAGGGGACTCGCACTCGACGACGATGATCGTCCCCGGTGATCCGGATCACTCGCTCCTGATCGAGAAGCTCGCCCTCCGCCGGCCGGGTATCGGCGCGCAGATGCCGCTGGACCTTCCACCGCTCACCCCGGCCGAGTTCGGTCTGGTCCGCACCTGGATCGAACAGGGCGCGAGGGATCGATGAGCAGCGCGAGAGGTCGTCGGATCCGCAGGCTGGCCGTACCCCTGATCGCGGCATCGCTCGCCGTCCTGATGGCGGCGATCACCGCGCAGGACCCGCAGGATGCGACGGCACCCTGGCCACGGCAGGGTGAGTACGTCGGACCCGATGCATGTCGTCGCTGTCATTTGGACGAGGCGTCGGCCATCGCGCACGGTGTCCACGCCGGAGTCGTCACCTCCGATCTGACGATGCAGTGCGAGACCTGCCACGGTCCCGGTCGTGCCCACGCCGACGACGCCCACGGCCCGCTCCGCAAGATCACGCATCCCGCGAAGCTGCCGCCCGCGACTCAATCGCTCTTGTGCAGCCGCTGCCACGCACCCGAGGCCGCTCACCACGGCGGAGGTGGCAGTGCCGGCCTGCTCGCCGCCGGTCTCGGTTGCACCGACTGCCACGGTGTGCACGAGCGCACTCCGGAGCCGGTGCTACCCGAGATCCGCTTCCGCAGTCGCGCCGCCACCCTCGCCGCCGCAGAGCCGATCGCGTCGGACAAGTGCTCGCGCTGCCACCCGATCCAGGCCGCGCGACTTCAGCAGGGTGCGCACACCCGTCTCGCTCAGGACGGCCCGGAGGGCGGATGCGCCACCTGCCACGGCAACGGTTCGCTTCACACCGAGAATTCGGGCGTCGCGAGACTGATCTCACGCCCCGATCACGCGAGCGACGGCGTGGCGACCTGCATCTCCTGCCATCACGGCGTCGATGCGAAGCGCGCGCACTGGAAGGACGGGCCGAAGGCCTTCCTCGGCCAGGACCTCGACTGCTTCGCATGCCACCACATCCACGGCGCGCCTCCGGCCGCACCTGCCGAATCCGCGGTGACGACCAACGGCACCTGCGCACGCTGTCACGCCGAGGCCTTCCGCAGCCACATCGCGAAGGGGACCGTGCACGCGGCGCTCGCCGAACCGAGCCTGCCGGCGACGCAGGGTTGCGCATCGTGCCATCGAGGCGGTGTCGAACACGCGAACTCGGGCGGCAGGAAGGAGCTGGTCGCATCCCTGCGCGCGGCGCCGCGGGCCGAGATCGAGAAGGTGTGCATGGGGTGCCACGGATCCGATCGCCACCTCGACGGTCAGGCTGCCGGCGCGCACGCCAGGCACGACGTCGCGTGCACGACCTGCCACTCGCCCTCCGCACCGCATGCACAGGTGAGGTCCGACGCGGAAAGAGGCTGCGCGACCTGCCACGCCGCCATCGCCGCGCGCTTCGCGTTGCCCAATCGCCATCCGGTCGACGATTCGCATCGCATGCACTGCAGCAGTTGCCACGACGCGCACACCGCACGTGCGCGCCTCCGCGACACCGAACTGCGCGAGGAGAAGTGCGTGTCCTGCCATCGCGCCTACCGAGGACCTTTCACCTACGCGCACCAGGCTTCGCGCATCGACGGCTGCGTCGCCTGCCACGAACCGCACGGCTCGAGCAACGAGCGCATGTTGCACGAGGCCTCGACGCAGCAGAACTGCACCGGCTGCCACGGCGACTTCCCCTCGTTCCACGACCAGACCCGGGGTTCGGTCTTCACCAACTGCCTGAACTGCCACACGCAGGTCCACGGCAGCAACCACTCGCGCTACCTCCTCCGCTGATGCAGGGTCCGAGGTCAGCGGCGCTCGCACTCTTGCTGGTGGTGTCCTGCTTCGCACAGGAAGCAGTGCAGATCAGCACGCCCGGATGCGCGGTCTGTCATCCCGGAGCGCCGGAAGGACTGAGGACCTCGCGCCACGCCACGTTCCTCGAGAAGTACGCGGGCGACTCCGCCTGCACCCTCTGCCACGGCGCCGCGGCCGAGCACATCGCCTCCGCGAAGCGGCCGGAGGCGCAACTCGTGCACGTCGGTGCGGTCGGCGCGAACGCCTGTGCCGCGTGCCACGATCATCCGGAGTGGCCCACCACACTGGGGCGTCACGACTGGCACGCGGGTTCGACGAATGGCGTCGGAACGCCCTCACCGATCGATCCCGACGACGTGCTTCCGCCTGCCCGAGGACTCGTCGACTTCGAATGGCAGGGTCTCGCGCTGCTCGGCCAGCGCTTCGTGTCGCGCACCGGATCGCGGGGCCGCTACGAGACCGACGTGGACCTCGACCCCGGCTTGCGCCTGGTCGACTTCGCGCTCGACGGCGACGGCCACTCCGCTCTGATCGACCACGTCGGTGTGCACGCCCGTGACCTGGGTGACCCATGGAGCCGTGTCTCCGCGGAGATCGCGAAGGAGGATCGCTACCGGTTGGACATCGCGCGCGAGGACCGCGTGTTCCACATGCGCGCCCGCGGCGACTACTCGCGTGTCTCGCACGCCGAACAATCGGACTCCGCAGACCTCGAACTGGATCTCGGCCACGACCTGTCGTTGTTCGGGTCCTTCGAGCACTTCGAGGACGACGGCCACTGGCTCACGCAGCGCCTCGCCGGTCGCGGCACGACCCCGCTCGTTCCGGTCGTGAACGTCGACAGCCCGAGGACGCTCGACTCGAACCAGTACACCGCGGGCCTGCGCTTTCGATCCGACGATCTCCACGCGCTGATCGCCTACGACCACCTCGACGAGATCGAAGTCGACCGCTGGAGCTTCGATCGACCGGCACCGACCAACCCGCTGCTGCGCGAGAGCGAGGACGAGCGGAGCCACGGCCATACCCACGGTCCGGGGGTGCGCGTCTCCGTCGAGCAGGACTTCGGTGCGGTGCGGGTCGCGTTGCGTGCGCGACACCGGGAACTCGAGCGCGACACCGAGACGGCCGGGCTCCTCACCGGCGTCGATCCCGTGGCATTCGTCACCAGGAGTGCGGCATCGACCCGCGGCGATGCCGCGCTGTCGACCGCGGGTGCGACCTTGACCGCGGAGATCGGCGATCACCTGTCGGCGAGCGCGGACATCGATTGGCGGCACCACGACGAACACCAGCGGCTCGACGCCGTCGAGGTCACCGACTTCCCGGGCACGGGCGGCAGCAGCACCCTGATCGAGCAGCTCGACCAGCGCACCCGCTCCGAACGGTGGGACGGTTCTCTCTCCCTCGACGCCGATCCCGTAGACGACCTGCTGCTCACGCTCGGCGTCGGCTTCTCCCGCGAGGAGCTGGTCCTCCCCGCTCTGCCCTCCGGAGGACTCGATCCGTCGCGCGGCACGATCCGCGACGCCGGCGTGCTCGGAGAGGTCCGCTTCTCACCGGATCGCGAGTGGAGCTTCGATGCGCGCTTCCAGGACTTCGGCCAGACCGGCCTCCTGCTCGAGGAACAGCAGGAGCGCAATGCCCACGAATGGCGGGCCAGCGTGCGGCGACACACCGACACGCTGACCACGGAACTCGGCTGGCGACGTCAGCTCGCGCACAACGACGCGTCGCTCTACCACCTCCACCGCGACACGCTGAACCTGTCGGGGCACCTCGACGCGACACGGTCGCTCGGCCTGCTGGCGAGCTGGGTGTTCACCGACTCCGACTCGAGCACGCTGACCAGCTTCTACTTCGATCCCGATCCGACTCCGGTGCCGACGCTGGTCGGGTTCAAGGGACGCAGCCACACGCTGTCGACAGGGATCGACCTGCACGACGAACAGCGCCTCGACTGGCACACCGAGCTGAGCTGGACCACGACCTCGGGCTCCGCCGACCTGGACACCCTCGACTTCCGCACCGACCTCCGTGTCGAGCTGATCGAAGGCGGTTCCATCGGCGCGCGCTACCAGCACGTGGAGTACCGCGAGGAGGGTGGAGTCGACGACTTCGGGGCCGACCTGCTGCTGCTCTACTGGCGCCAGCAGATCGGCGCAGCCCGGAGGTAACGCCCCGGCGCGCACCCGGATGACCTGGAGAGATCCTCCCGGCATCCGCGATGAACCACCTCCGTCCGCTCCTTCCGATCCTCGCCCTCAGCCTCGCCGCCTCGCCCTTGGCAGCGCAGGAACACGACCTCGCGTCGCTTCCGGCGCAGCCGGTCGTGCGCGACCTGCCCGAGATCACGACGCCCTTGTTCGACGAGCCGGGCGACGGCTGGATCTGGACCCTGGGGGGCGACTTCAAGGCGTCCATCGGCAGCGAGGGCCTGACCTTCGTACCCTTCCTCGGTTCGACGGCGGACCGAAACCATCCCTTGAGACTGGTGCTGAAGTCGGTGCGTGTCGGCGTCGTCGCGGTTCCGCTCACGAGTTCGACTCCGGTGCGCGACGGGGCGCGGATCTCGCTCGGCCACGGGTCGCTCACCGAGCACTTCGACGTGCAGGAGCGGGGCGTGGAGCAGTCCTTCGTCTTCGACGAGCTGCCGGCACGCGACGCGATCGACCTCGAACTCGCGGTCGACACCGATCTCGTCGCGCAGAACGACGTCGCGTCGATCCACTTCCGCGGTGAGCGCGGCGGCGTGGACTACTCGCAGGCGGTCGCCGTCGACGCCAAAGGTGATCGTCTCGCACTCGAGACCAGCTTCGTCGACGGTCGGATCCGCATCCGCGTGCCGAAGAACTTCGTCGCCGCCGCCTCGCTGCCGCTGGTGATCGATCCCCTGCTGAGCAACAACGCCACCTTCACCGAGCAGGCGCAGACCTGGTCCAACAGCGCCGCCTATGACGCCTCGCTCAACCAGTACGTCCTGACCTACTGCCGCATCTACTCGACCACCGACCACGACTGCTTCATCCGCCGCTTCGACTCCGGGCTGAACCCGCTCGGCGGGGCGCTCACCATCGACTTCACCACCGCGATGTGGGCGAACAGCCACATCGCCGGCCTCGAACCCGAGGATCGCTTCCTGGTCGTCGGTGACCGCGGCAACCAGGGCGACGGCATCGTCGGCCGCGTCGTGTACGTCGGCGCTTCGGTGACGGTGTCGAGCACCATCGACATCGCGGTGAGCGGGCAGAGCGGACTCCGCAACGGCTTCCATCGTGCACCGGCCCTCGCCGGCCGCGTGGACTACACCGGCAGCGGGGCCTGGCTGGTGGCATGGCAGTACCGCGACGCCTCCAACCACACCGAGATCGAGAACCGCTACATCTGGAACGACGGCACCCTGAGCCCGGGTGTGCGCGTGATCAGCGACGTCAACGTCAACGTCGGCGAACCCGCGATCAGCCCGATCGGCGGCAAGGTCGCCAACCAGGATCGCTTCGCCATCGTGTTCGTGCGCAACTACCTCGGCACCCTCGACAGCGTGCGGCGCGTCATCGTCACCGCCGCCGGCAACGTGCTCTCGCCCGACACGTGGATCGGCAGCTACCCGTCGAGCACGAGCGTCTCGGTGTCCTCGCCGACCGACGGCACGCCGGGCAGCCGCCGCTTCCTCGCGGTCTGGAACCGGATCTCTCCGATCAACTCCAGCGACGACGTCTACGGCGCGCTGTTCGACGACTCCGGCAACCTCGTCGAGGGCGAGCAGGACCTCACCGCGGTCGAGTCGAGCGATCCGAACTTCCTGGGCCGCCCGCAGTGGAACCCTCGCGTCGACACCGACGGCTGCCGCTTCGTCCTCACCTACGCGGATGCCGTCAACTTCGCGACGCAGTACGACATCTGGTGCGCGACCTTCGCGCACACGCCCGCAGTCCTGCCCTCGCACTGGAGCGTGCACGATCGCGTCGCCCTGGCCGCGACCGCGGACATGGAGCGCGCCAACTTCCTGTGCCCTCTGCACTCGACGCAGAGCCCGCAGCGCATGCTGGTCGGCTGGACCACCGACCTCGCCGGCGGCGGCTACGCCACCACGCTCCGCCTCTACGACGCCATGAGCCCCACCGGCGGCATCACCAGCCGCGCCACCGGCTGCGGCGGCCTGAACCTGGGCGGCGCAGGAACCGCCGCCCTGGGCTCGCCGATGTCGGTCACCCTCACCAACGCCACCGGTCTCTCCGGCATCCTCGCCGGTCTGCCCTCCGCCTCGCCGATCCTCGGCTGCCCGGGCTGCACCCTCGGCACCACCGGCTTCGCGGTGCTCGGACCTTCGGTGCTGCTCACCGTCCCCTGCAACCTGACCCTGGTCGGCGCCACGCTGTCGTTCCAGGGCTTCGACACCGCGAACGCGGTCTGCCTGGGGCTCGTGCGGTTGAGCAACACGATCGACGCGACGGTGAGGTGAGGCCGCACCGGGACCTTCGGGAATTCGGTGGCGCTCCGCAGCGGAATCCGGAGCCTGTGCCCCTCTTCGAGGCGATGACCGGAACTCCAGAGTGCCCGAGATGAGCATCAGCGTCCGTGACGCAGTCGCTCACCCTGTCCAGATCCTGATCGCGAACTTCTTCGGCGGACCCTTGGCGGGGTGGATCCTGGCACGGGGAGCCGCGGTGGCCATCGATCGACCACGGTCGAGTGCGCGGTCGATGCTGTGGATCGCCTGCGGATTCCTCGCGGCGTCGCTCTCGATCCTGGTCGTCGGAGGAGTCGACGTGCTCCACCCCGAGAGTCCCGTTTCCGCTTGGGTCGCCAATGCCATGAAGGGACTGTTCGGCGTCGGCGTCGTGGTCCAATCCGTCACCTACTGGCGCTGGCTCGGCGATGCGAGTCGCACGCACCCTCCGCTCGACTGGCTGATCGTGGTCCGCGTGAGCCTGGTCGTGTTCCTCCTGACGACGGCGCTGCTCCTCACTGCCTCCTCACTCCTGATCCAGGTGGGTCGATGAGTCTCCGCATCCTTCCGATCCTGCTCGTGTGCTGTGCGTTGGGTCGAGTGCAGGCCCAGGACCTGGTCCTCGACGGCGCGCACGTGCTCAGCGAGGACGGCAGCTCCTGGCGCGAGGGCGTGTCGGTCCACGTCGAGCGCGGGCGGATCCGCGCGATCGCCGCACCCGGCGAGATCCATGCGCCAGCGGAGACGAAGCACGTCGATCTGAGCGGCAAGTGGCTCGTGCCCGGGCTGATCGATCTGCACACGCACCTGCTGCTGCGGCCCTACGACGAGATGTCGTGGAACGATCAGGTGCTGAAGGAGTCGCTCGAGCTGCGCACGATCCGGGCGACGGTGCATGCGCGCGCCACGCTCGATGCGGGCTTCACCACCATCCGCGAGCTCGGCACCGAGGGCGCCGGTTTCGCCGACGTCGCGCTGCGCGACAGCATCGCACGCGGCATCGTGCCGGGGCCGCGCGTGTTCGCGGCGACGCGTGCGATGGTCGCCACCGGCTGCTACGGGCCCGCGGGCTTCGATCCGCGCTGGAGCATGCCGATCGGTGCGCAGGTGGCGGACGGCGTCGACGGTGTGCGCAAGGCGGTGCGCGAGCAGATCGCGGCCGGTGCAGACTGGATCAAGTACTACGCCGACTACCGGCGCCGTCCCGGCGATCGCTCGACCCCGACCTTCGCGCAGGACGAGGTCGACGCGATCGTCGCCGAAGCGCGCAGCGCGGGGCTGCCGGTCGCGGCGCACGCCTCGACCTCCGAGGGCATCCTGCGCGCGGTGCGTGCGGGCGTGACCACGATCGAACACGGCACCGAGGCCGACGACGCAGCGCTGCGCGCGATGCACGACGCCCGCGTGGTGCTGTGTCCCACGCTCGCCGCAGGCGAGGCGATCATGCTGCAGAGCGGCGCCAACCCCGCGGTCGCGAAGCGGCTCGACATCGCGCGCATCACCTTCCAGCGCGCACTCGCCGCGGGAGTGACCATCGCCTGCGGCAGCGATGCCGGCGTGTTCGCCCACGGACACAATGCCCGCGAGATCGAACTGATGGTCGAGTTCGGCATGTCCAACGCCGATGCGCTGCGCGCGGCGACCGCCGTGGCCGCGCGCGTGCTCGGTCACGAGGCGGATCTCGGCCGGGTCTCCGTAGACCATGTCGCGGATCTCGTCGCGCTCGACGCCGATCCGCTGAGCGACATCACCGCATTGCGGCGCATCCGACTCGTGGTGAAGGACGGCCGCATCGCCGCCGACCCGTCCTCGCCGCGCAAGTAGCGGACTGCGCGATCACGACGTCGAAGGTCTCAGCCGAGGTACTCCCACGCGCTGCGGTGCTCGCCGTGGGCCGCGGCGTACTCGAGCAGCCCGGCGAGGAAGGCGTCGTTCGCCAGGGTGGCGCTGTCGCCGATCAGGGCGACGTGGCGTCGAGCGCGCGTGACGGCGACGTTCAATCGGCGTCGGTCGGCGAGGAAGCCGATCTCGCCGCGCTCGTTGCTGCGCACCAGCCCGAGAACGATCGCCTCCTTCTCGCGACCCTGGAAGCCGTCGACGGTGTCGATCTCGAGACCCTCGTGGCCGCGCAGGCGTTCGCGCAGGATCTGCACCTGCGCGTTGTAGGGCGTGATCACGCCGATGCGCTCGGCGCCGACTCCGGCCTCGATCAGCCCCGCGACGTGGCGGCAGACGATGTCGGCCTCGCCTTCGTTCGACTTGCTGCCGTCGCCGATGCCGACCGACTCGTCGAAGCCGCAGCCGGCGGTGTCGATCCACAGGAAGGGCAGCGCGGTGTCGCGGGTCTCGGTGACCTCCGGCAAATCGCACAGTCGATGTGCGCGCACCAGCGCGGCGGCCGTCAGCCGACCGGAGTACATCGCTTCGGACGCCCAGCGCATGATCGTCTCGTGCATGCGGTACTGCACGGTCAGCATGCGCACGCGGTCCTTGCCGCGGGTCGACTCGGCCAGGCGGTGGAACAGGGTCTCGGCGAGTCCGCCGCGCGCGGCGGCGTCGGACACGATGGTCGGCGGCAGCTGCAGGTGGTCGCCCGCGAGCACCGCGCGTGTGCCGCGTTGCAGCGCGATCCAGCACGACGCCTCGACCGCCTGCGCGGCCTCGTCGATGACCACGAGATCGAAGTCGCGCGAGGCGACCAGCATGTCGGCAGCACCGGTCAGCGTCGCGGCGACGACCTCCGCGGTGTCGAGGATGCCGTTGACGGTCGCGTCCTCGATGCGCCGTCGTTCGGCGTTGAGGCGGCGCATCTCGCCGCGCAGCTCGCGGCGTTCGCGCCGGTCCTGCGCTCCTTCGAGCCGACGACGCAGCACCTGCATCTCGCGACGCAGTTCGCGGAACAGCTTCGGATCGGTCTGGGCCTCCACCAGTGCATCGAGCGCATGGGCGCGCACGCTCGGCAGGATGCGCGCGGGATGTCCGAGCCGCACGACCCGCACCTGCGCAGCCGCCAGTCGCTCGACCAGGTTGTCGACCGCGATGTTCGACGGCGCACAGGCCAGCACCTTGTCGCCGCGCGCGACCGCCTGACGGATCAGCTCCACGACCGCGGTGGTCTTGCCGGTGCCGGGCGGACCGTGGATCAGCGCGACCGGCTCCGCGGCGAGCGCGAAGGCGACCGCCGCGCGCTGTGACTCGTCGAGCGACGTGTCCAACCACCGCGGCTCGCGCGGCGCGGTGGGCAAGGCCACGCGCAGCGCGCGCTCCTCGTCACCGAACACGAACTCACGCAGCGCACGCGACGGCCCGCGCGTGTCGCCGAGCAGCCCGCGCAGCGCCGCGGTCATGCGACGAAAAGTCACGTCGGGCGCGACGCGGTCGAGGCGCAGCAGCGAGGGCAGGTCGACGTCTTCCTCGTCGAGCGCCACCACCACCCGCCCGCTGCGCACCGCGGTCACCACACCGCTGGTGTCACCACCCGCTTCGGCACTGCTCTCGGCGCGCGCCGCGCGCAGGGCCACCACGTCCCCGGGCTGGAAGCGATGCGCCGGCAGATCACCGCCGCGGCTCGGCTCCAGCACCGCGAGCAGCCGCCCGCCGAAGCCGGGCTCGAGGTCGGCGACGACCAGTCGCCGCAGCATCACGCCGCGGCGTTCGAGTTCGTCCTCGGGCAACTCGCGCGCGAGCTGCACCGCCTCGTCGATCTCCGCCTGTCGTTCCTGCTCGAGGAGCCGGATGTGCTTCTCGACGAAGGGTTCGAGCGCAGGGTCGGACGACATCGCGGGGCACGATGCCGCCCGCGACTCGGCGCCGCCAGCCACGCGACTACCGGATCGCGTCCTCGACCCACAGGTTGGTGAAGTGCGCGGCTCCCAAAGGTGCCATCACCAGGGCCTGCGCATACAGCGGACGGCCGGCGAGGATCGGGAGGTTCGGGATCGGGATCTCAGCGACCTGATGACGGTCGTCGCCGAAGACCAGCACCGAGGGCCACACCAGCAGAAGCGAGGGATCGAGTCCCAGGGTGCCGAAGGGTGTCGGTTGGTGCGTGGCACCCAGCGCGTAGCCGAGCAGCGCCGCTCCGTGCGTGGGGCCGTACACCGTCACGCGCCAGGGGCGATTGCGCGTCGCGGGCTGTTCCGCGAAGACCTGTCGCGTGGTGTTCAGGTAGTAGCGCGTGCGGCACACGGCGCCCCGGCCAGCTCCACCGGCGCCGCCGTCGGGGATGATCACGTCGATGTCGCCGTCGTCGTCGAGGTCGGCGGCGGCGTAGTCCCAGACGATGCCGTTGGTGTGGAGCGCGAAGACATCGCGCGACCAGTTGGTCGTGAAATGACCGGTGCCGTCGTTGAGGAGCACCTGCTCCTCGCCGTGCTTGCCGATCGATGCGATCGTCTGCACGAAGTTGAGCAGATCCAGATCACCGTCGCCGTCGAAGTCACCCCAGCGCAAGGTGACTCCCCCATCGGTGTCGTTCGGCATGTTGGTCGGTGTCGCGTCGTACAACTGGCCCGTGCCGTCGTTGAGGTACAGCCGGACCGGCACATGCGCGTAGTACTGCGTGACCGCGATGTCCAGGTCGCCGTCGCCGTCGACATCCGCCGGAAGCGCATTGGCCGCAGGGAACATCGTCGGCGGTGGATGGATGGAGGTCATCGACACGTCGGTGAAGTGACCCGTCCCGTCGTTCTGCCAATAGGCGATCCCGCCGAACAACGAGCTGCCGATCAGATCGATGTCGCCGTCCCGATCCAGATCGACGCTGTAGAGGTGGCCCTCACCGCTGGTGCGATGGCCGTTGTCGATCGGAAAGCAACTCGGGTCCCAGGTGAAGTAACCACGTCCATCGTTGCGAAGGAGCGCTCCCGACACATTGGCTGTCGAATAGGCGTTCTGTCCGCTGTACACGATGTCGAGGTCACCGTCGCCGTCGAAGTCGGCGAGAGCGGTGGACGGATTGTAGATGTTGAGCATCTGCAACGCGGGCGGGACTCGCGTCGCGGACTGGTCGCTGAAGTGCCCCGTGCCGTCGTTGATGTAGACGATGCTGTAGGTCCAGTTCGGCGGCATGATGCCGTAGAAGGCGCCCGCCACGATGTCCGGGTCGCCATCCCCATCGATGTCACCGGCGCACATGTTGTAGGTTGAACGCCGATAGGGAGTCAGCGGCGGAAGATTCGTCGCGGTAACCTCGGTGAACCGACCACGACCATCATTGAGAAGCAACCGCGGCTGCGTGACGCCCGACGAATTGTGGAAGAGGTCAAGGTCCCCATCGCCATCCACGTCGCAGAGCAGCACCCCGAGGCTGGCCTCGCAGGGACCGCCCCACGGGGCCGTGGTATTGGGCAGGAAGGGCATCGCCATCCGCGCGATCTCCTGCATCAAGGGCTGCTCCTCCAGCGAGTTCGAAGAGCCCGTGCCCGTGACCTGCGCCGGCAGCATGCCGGTGCAGGTCAGGACGAAGAGGATGCGCGAGAGAGAGGGTACCTTCATTGGCGGGATCTCCAGAACTCGCCGAGTTGGACCAACGCATCGCGGACGCGCCGCCGCGTCTCGTTGCGCACCAGCCGTGCGGTCTCGTCGTTGCTCATCTGCATCATTTCCGCCCCGCCCCCACTGCCGAGGACGACGAGCATCGTCTGCAGGTTGTTCACCGGACTGCCGAGCCCCGCCCAACCCGGATCGTCCGGCGCGAAGAGTTCGAAGTTCATTCGGTATCCAAACCAGTCTTGGTTGGTGATGTACTGGAGCGCCTGCGGTGCCGACAAGCCGTTGGTACCCACGGTGTAGGTGTAGGGCGGCGCCGTGATCCACACCGAGAGAGGGTGGGTCGAATTGCGGAACAGGTAGAGGCAGTTTCACAAAGCCCTCATGCTGACGAGGACGCATGCGACATGAACGAAGGCGCGGTACATCAGCGAGTGACGCTCGTGCCGAACGATGAGTCGTCGGAAGCCGTTGAGCCACGCGAAGAATCGCTCGACGACCCAGCGCCTCTTGTAGCGGCGCATGCAGCGGCCGTCGTTGGACCGCGACTTCGCCGTGCGGTTGGAGCGGTGAGGTGCGAGCAGCTGAATGCCGACACTCGCGAACGCGGCGCGGAGCTCGTCGGAGTCGTACCCCTTGTCAGCGATGATACGAACCGGCCAGCACGTCGGATCGTCACCGGCGAGTCTTGCTACTTCTTCGACCGTCGGTTGCGCGAGCGACGTTTCGCCTTCGTTCGCCGCGGCCAGCTGAACTCCGACAGGAAAACCCTCGCCGACGACCAGAACAGCAAGCTTCGATCCCTTTCCCCTCTTGGTGAGGCCGACTGCGTCGCCCCTTTTTTCGCGGCCACGAAGGTCGCGTCGAGAAACGTCTCCTCCCAGTCGAGGAGGCCCTTCTCGTCGAGGGCGCCGAGCACTGCTCGCCAGATGTCCTTCCAAACATCGTGCTCTTCCCACATCCGCAGCCGGCGCCAACACGTCGCGTATCCCGGGAACTCCTTGGGGAGCGCCTTCCACTGCGCGCCCGTCTTCAGGATCCAGAGGATGCCGTCGAGACACTCGCGATCGCTGCGCCACGGGCGACCACGACCGTCCTTGCGTCGAGGCAGCTTCGGCAGGTGTGGTTCGATCAGAGCCCACTGCTCATCCGTGATCCGGATCATGGACAGCTGATGCCATGATCCGGGAAAAAGTACAAGTACGATTTACGAAACCACTTCTAGGATTTCGGCACGAGAGGACCGAGGATCGGATCCTTGAAGATCGTCAAAGGCGGCTCGAGGGTGCCTTCGCGCAGGGTCTGCTGGGCTCCGTCGATGTAGAGGAACCGGTTGTCATTGCGAGCGGGAAACTGGCCAGTGTCCGCCATGTCGACCCACGGATTGTTCTGGAAGATGTCGTGGAGCTGAGTGGCTCCCGCAGACTGCCACCAGAACTCGTATTCCGCATAGTCCACGTCGCGGGAGTTCACGTTCGGATTCCAGGTATCGATGTCGAACAGGATGTGCGAGCCGATGTCACAGGCTCGAGTCCTCATGAAGTGTGAGTAGGCCGTTCCTGCAGGCGCCTTGATCAGCAGAAAGCGGGTCGTATCCAGACTCGCGTAAGCGTACGGATCGAAGTGCTGTCCGCTCGTGAATGCGAATGGAATCGGCGGGTCCGCAAGAAGACCGCTCGGAACGATGTAGGGATTGTGGAAGGGGCCGAGCTGTGCAAACCACTGCGACCCGGTTCCCGGACTCGCGTTGGGAGGCGGAAGGGGTACCGAGGTCACGATGGGCCAATCGGGGTTGTCCGCGCGGGCGTTGAGTTGCGGCGAGATGAACTGAAGTGGCCCGATCGGGGGAGCCTGATAGACGTTCATGAAGTAGAAGGTGCTGCAGTCCGCGATCTGTGCCGTGTTCGCTGCAATCGAAGCATGCGGACGGCTGAAAGCCCGGGTGCTGTCGATGAAGCCCGTGATGATGACTTCGCCGAGTTCGTCTGCGCCGAGGTCCCTCAGCGAGCCGCAACCGTGTTCCGGGTGTCCGAACCAGGTGTTCACGCCCCCCAGAGTAATGACCCCTGCGCGGCGCTGCTGGTCACGCGGATTGCCGACCCCTTCGCAGTCCCAATCGGAGTCATCGAATCGGGCGAGACTGTCGGGCGCGATACCGATCGGCCCCTGGATCGATTGGATGCCCGCGACCGGCAGGTTGATGTTCGCGAATTCGATGCGCTGCCCGACTGACCACTGAGGGGGCATCAGGGCTGCGTTGACCAGCGGGTTCAGCGAGAACCCTCCATTCGCGAGCCTTACCCGAGGCGAGAGTCTGAAGTCGTGCGGGGCACAGGTCTTCCCCGCGGTGTGCAGCACGTCTCGGATGTAGAGGTCGCCACGGATAGGATTGCCGCCGTTCCACGCCCCGAACATCGACATCAGGATGACCGGGGGGAGGAAGGGCGCAGGGTCACGAGGAGTCGTTGCACCGTACGGCCAACCGTTGCCGAGATTGATTGCGGTTTCCAGGTAGGCGTTCCAACACGTGGGTGTCGTGCAACTCGCCATGTTCACGGCAACGCTCGTCACATCGGCGGCGGCGAGTCCCTCGAAGCACGAAGGTGGCTCGAAGGCCAAGGCGCCGACCCCGAGCAGGTAGGGTGGAAGAGCGGGATCCAGCAACCGAATCGGATCGATGATGTTGTTGTGGATGATCGGCTCGGATCCGCCCACGTGAGGTCCCGCCGGGTTGAGATCACCGCTGTAGATGCCGATCTGGTTCCACGCGATCGTGTTGTTGACGATCCAGGGGCGATGATTGGCATCCCGACTGAACATCGCGATGCCGATGTCGTTGCCGTAGATGAAGCAGTTGGTGATCTTCACGTCGACGGCGTCGGTCGGACTGTCGATGAGCACCGCCGCACCGTCGCGAATCCCGGTGCCCACGCGACAGCCGCGCATGGTGATCGAGTCGATGAAGCTCTCGGCGTGGAGCCGCTGGGTTCCGGTGCCCGTCGCGAACCGGAAGATGTCCTGGCCGACGGAGGGACCCCAGGTCTCGTAACCTCGCGCATCGAAGATCGTGTCGAGGGCCGAGGTGCCTTGGATGGAGACCAGTCCGGGCAGGGCGATGGGGAGGACCTCGCCGTTCCAAGGCAGCCCCGATCGCGGATCGAAGTCGTCGTCGTTCGGATTCGCACTGGGGGAACGCGGGCCGTACAGCCCTGGCATGCAGTGGATGACGACGTGGTAGATCCACTTGTTCTGCGGATCGGAAGGGTTCTCGTAGAAGTGCGCTGGCCCTCCTGGAGGCGGAGATGGCCAGGTGCCGAGGTACTGAACCGCCGCGTGGACGGTGCGGAAGTTGTACGGTGCGTGCTGGATCACGCCGGTGATCACAGTTGCGCCGGCCGGATGGCCATCCAGCGGATGCAGTGCGGACACGGTCCCGTTCGGATTCCTCGCCGCGGCCTGCGCGTCATCGCCCTGGATCGGATCGACGTAGACGTGGAAGGTCGCCTGTGGGACTTGGCACGCGATCCGCGACGTGCTGCACATCACAGACATCGCCAGAAGAGCGATGCTCGCGCTTCGCACGCGAAGCGAAGTCGTGGCTTCCCTTCCCTTCCCTTCCCTTCCCTTCCCTCGAATCAGCCGACGTGGCTCAGCCATTTCCTTCTCCTCCGAATGCTGATTGCCTCATTGCCCGGTCCGAAATGAACCGCGCACCCGGATGATCGCGACCGACCGCCGGAGGCACAAGGGGGGGAACCAAGGCCGAATCAGGGCCTATTCGGAACCAGCGGTGGTTCACCCGTCGTGGGGCCGAGCCGCACCGATCCATCGGGATCAGTGCTCGACGACAGCAGGGGGACGAAGCACCGCGGTGCCCGGAGACCGGAGCGATTCCTGGATCCGACGCGTCCTTGGCGAGGTTCCGAGGAAGGCGCGTCACCCCACAGTCGAGGCGCAGTTCGACGCCGAAGCGGAATGCACCGTGAGCGGGCACACCCCTACCCGGGTGACCGAGTCGCGGCTCGGCAAGCGACCCTGAAGGATCGCGCCCGCCGCGCCGCTCAGCTCACTTCTTCTTGCCGTCCGACGCCGCCTCGTGCTTGGCGTGCGCATCGGCATCCGCACCCTTCTTCTCGCCGGCGAGATGCGCGACGACCGGGGCGGACAGCTTGTGCATGCCCCAGTGGACTTCGAAGGTCAGCTTGGCCGCGTCCTCGCCGTTGATCTCGACGAGCATCAGCTCCTGGACCTTGTCGGTCGCCGCCATGGTGAGCGGCACGGTGTAGGTGGCCTTCCACGGGCCCGGCATGAAGGGGCCCCAACCGGCTTCGTCGGCGGGCTTCTGGTCGATGACGAGCAGCGAGAAGGCGCCCTTGTCGTCGCAGTGCAGGCCGAGGTACCAGGAGCCCGGCGCGACGCTGACGCCGCCGATGTCCATGGGGATCGTGTTGTTCAGCGTGGTCCAGAAGTCCTTGCCGAGACGGAGCTGCTTGCCCTTCAGCTTGTCCATCATCCCGTCGTAGGAGTCCTTCCACTCGGGTTGGCCGAACTGCACGCAGATCATTCCGACCAGCGCCTTGTCGAAGAAGATCTTGGTGCTCGCCATGCGCGAGCCGGTGCCACCGAAGACCTGGACCTGCGCGGCGACGGGGAGGGAGAGAGCTGCGGCGAGCAGCGCGAAACGGAGGGAGGACAGACGGAACATGGACTTCTCCTGACGATGGAAATGGGACCGCGGGACGTGCCGCGGGGGGACGACGAGTAGACCGGCACACAGTCCGTGTCAATCGAGGCGGGATTCCTCGCGTCTCCCGAGGCGGAGCAGGGCATCACGGAGCTTTCGATGGGCATCGAAGGCGTGCACGAAGTCCTGCTCGCGCCGACCGCCTTTCCTGCGCACTACGTCGGCGAGGGCACTTCGTTCCGTCTCCGACCACTCGGTCACTCCGGGCAACACCGCGATCAGGGGAGCCCAGCGCCGGAAGGCGAGACGTTCGCCCGCGGTCCAGCCGTCGAAGTCCGCGATCCCGCACAGCGCCGCGACCTCCGCGGCCATGGTCGCCTCGCCTTCCTCGCGTCGTGCGCCGAAGCGGCGGCCGAGTTCGCGGGTCACGGCGAGACCGACGAAGGGATTGGGCAGCAGTCCGATCACGTCGTCGCGCTCTTCGCCGAGATGGAGGAAGACGTTCTGCGTCGCCAGCTTGCGCAGCGTGGCGAGCGAGCTGCGGTGCGTCTTGCGCTTGCGCATCGCCGCGAGTTCGCGGTTCATCAGGGCGCGCGCCGCGCGGTCCTTCGGGCGGTAGCCGAGCTTCTGGTAGAACCACCACGCGCCGGACTTCAGGCCCTCTTCATTGTGGTCGCCGAGCTGGTAGGGATAGACGGTGAAGGAGTCGACGCCGAACATCGACCGCACCGTGGCCACGACACGCGAGTAGATGTGCGCGGCCTCGGCGCCGCGATAGGTCTCGAACACGTTGTAGGCGATGTCCGCCGAGCCGTAGAACGCGCTGTTGAGCACGTAGCCGATCGGCACGCCGTTCTTGAGCGTCAGGTACGCGTAGACCGACTCGAGCAGCAGACGCCGCTCCGGGATCACGCCGATCGCCGCGAACTGGAGGCCGTCCTCCCACTCGATCAGGCGCACGTCGTCGGGGTCGCCGTAGGCGAAGGCGTCGAGGTCGCGGCTGCGCGTCACCATCGCCACGCGCGCCATGTCGATGTAGCGCTGGCCGTCCTCGCGGGAGAGATCGTGGATCGCGAGCGGCTTCAGGTCCGCGGCGACGCGCAGTTCGGGGCGGGCGTGACGCATCGGCCCGGTCTGGAAGAAGACCTTCGCACCCTGGTCCTTCGCATGCGTGCGGCTCGGTCCGCCCGGCAGCGGCGCGATCTCGATCTCGAGGTCCATGTCCTCGAAGAACTTCTCGGCGAGCGGTCCGCGCAGCCCGAGGGCGGCGCAGCGCTCGATCAGGAAGGTGGCGTCGCTGGTCGAGCCGCGCATGCGGTCGATCCAGTCCCGGGTGTCGATGACGAGCTCGTCGAGGCCGATCGTCTCCGCGAACAGCGCGAAGATCGGCAGACGCTCCTCGATCTGCTCCGGCTCGCGCAGCTCGTCCCACAGCAGGTGCAGGTGTTCCGGGTAGCGCGCGGCGAGCCAGGTCGCCATCTGGTGGAAGAAGGAGTACTGGATCGGCGTGCCGGCGATCCCCGAGTCGCGCAGCTCCTCGGCGTGGCGACGCAGGTCCTTGCGCCGCTCGAAGCGACCGAGCGCGCGTTCGACCGCGGTCAGCAGCGCCGGCGATTCCGGGTAGGCGCGCATGAAGCACAGCGCCTCGTGCAGCGCGTGCACCTCGTCGGCGCTGCGCAGATCGGCGCGATCCAGTTCGCGCACCGCAGCGAGCTTCCGCGCGCCGCTCTGCTCGTCGAAGGTGTGGAGATCGGCCGTGAGGCGTTTCAGCGAGGCGTGCATGGGAGAGCGGCGCGCGATCATGCGGATCGCTCGCCCTGCGCGCCAAGCGATTCGGTCAGCGCGCGCGCAGGTGCAGCGTGGGATCGCCGAGCAGGACGAACTTCATGCCCTGGAAGAAGATGCTCGGCGGATACCAGTCGGCGTTCGGCTTCAGCTCGGCGAGATGTTCGCGCTCGTAGTAGGCGCTCACGGCGAAGGCCCAGCACTCGCCCAGCCGACGCGGGCCGGGACGGGCGAGCGCGTCGGTGAAGCCCTCCATCAGCGTGAAGGCGCAGGGCTGCGCTCCGGTGTCGCAGCCGATCCAGGCCACCGCGCCGCCGTCGCACTCGCGCAGGCTGCGTTCCGCGGTGCTGGTCTGGTCGAACGCGGTCGGCTGCAAGGTCGCCGGCGGCGGCGGCGGCGCCGTGAACACCTCGCCGGAGTTGGTGCCGCGATGGGTCACGCCGTCGACGTCGAGGTAGGCCTCGTAGGGCGGCTGCGGCCCGATCACCGCCGTGCTGCAGCCGATCGACAGGATCACCGGCAGACACGGCGGCTCGTCGATCTTCAGCAGCGTGTGGTCGCGCAGCGATGCGTGCAGCCCGCCGGGATCGCCGTGTCCGGAGTGCAGGATCAGATCCACGCCGGTGCGGATGCGCGCAGCCACTGCCGCGTCGCGAGGCGGCTCCGCGGTGCCGTCGTAGAGCTTGATCACCTCGCTCTGGCCGTCGAGACGGGTCGCCATCGCATCCATGCGTCCGCGCATGTCGACCCAGCCGTCGCAGTGCAGCATCAGGGTGCGCGGCAGGCCCGTCTCCGCGAGACGTTCCTTCTCGGCGAGCACCGACTTGCGCGCGATGCGCGCGAGTTCCGCCGCGTTGCGCACCGGCCATCGGCCGACCGCGATCTCGGGGAGGTAGTCGACGCGGTCGAAGTCGATCACGCCGTCCTTGTGCTTCTCGCCCTGCACCTCGCCGAAGTAGCCGGCGTGGTAGCCCTCGTGCGCCGCGTTCCAGTCCTCGAAGGAGCCGTCGCGCCTGGCGAGGTCGGCGTAATAGAGATCCGAGGGATAGAAGGCCTGGTCGAAGGCCTCCGGTGTGCAACGGTCGAGGGTCATGAAGCGCGTCGGCATGACCCCGACGTCGCCGACCAGCAGCACGTAGCGCACCCCCGCGTGCCAACGCTCGAAGAGGAAGTGCTTGATGCGCTCCGGATCGTCGACACCCGGCTGGATGGCGAGAAGGTCCTCCAGGACGGCGACCTCGACCGACATCTGCGTCCGCTTGAAGGCGACGAAGGCGCCGAGCTCGGCGCGCAGCGCACGCGGCACGACGACGAGCAGGGCCGGATCCTCGCCGGGAGGTTGCAGCGCCAAGGCCACCGTGAGCAGCAGGGAGTGCATGGGCGGCAGTGTGGCGCGCAGGCCGTCCCGACGCGAGCCAGGCCGAGGTGCTGCCTCTCGACGCGACGACGGCGGCGGCGGACGATCCCGCGCCGTGACGACCTCCGCCACCGCCTCCGAACGCCGCGCCGGCCCCGACCGGCGCCGCCGTCCGACGCCGATGCTGTCGCGCTACTGGCTGCGCGGTCGGCGGCGTGGCGGTCGTCGCGACGGCGAGCGCGACGACATCTACGTCGACCGCTACACCAGGGTCGAGTGGCTGTGCGTGGTCGGTCTGCTCCTGTTGACGGCGATCGACTGGGCCTGGACCTGGGCGCACCTCACGCGCGGCGTGCAGGAAGCCAATCCCGTGATGGCCTGGGCCTGGCGCGAGGGTGGTGCGCTCGGCTTCTCCACGCTCAAGCTCGGCGTGACCGTTCCGGGTGTGCTGGTCCTGCTGCTCCACTCGCGCTTCCGCTACACGAAGTGGCTGCTGCCGGCGGTGCTGGCGATCTACGCGGCGCTGATGATCGTGCACGCCCTGACCGAGAGCAGCATCCCGGCGTGATCAAGTACCTCGGCTCGAAGCGCCTGCTGATCCCGGCGATCCGCGCGCTGGTCGCCGCGGTGCCGCACGCGCGGCGCGTGTGCGATCCCTTCTCCGGCACGGCACGCGTGGGACATGCGCTCAAGCGCGACGGTTTCGCGGTCGCCGCCAACGACGTGAACCTGTTCGCGACGACCCTCGCACGCTGCTGGGTCGAGGCCGACCTCGAGCGCCACGGCGAGGACGCCGCAGCTCTGCTCGACGAACTCGCGCACGTGCAACCCGAAGCGGGCTGGTTCACCGACACCTTCTGCGTGCAGTCGCGCTACTTCCGCCCCGAGAACGGCGCGCGCATCGAGGCGATCCGCAACGCGATCGCACGCAAGGCACTGGATCCGGTGCTCGAGTCGGTGCTGCTCACCGCACTGCTGCAGGCCGCCGACCGCGTCGATTCCACCTGCGGATTGCAGATGGCCTACCTCAAGCAGTGGGCACCGCGCGCGCACACTCCGCTGGAGCTGCGCGTGCCGGAGCTGGCACCCGCGGCGCGTCACGGGCCTTGCGAGGCGCACTGCGGCGAGGCCGAGGACTTCGTCGCCGCGCACGCGGCCGACGTGATCTACCTCGACCCGCCGTACAACCAGCACAGCTACCTCGGCAACTACCACGTCTGGGAGACGCTGGTCCGCTGGGACGCTCCGGAGTGCTACGGCGTGGCGCGCAAGCGCGCCGACTGCAAGCAACGCCGCAGCGAGTTCAACAGCCGACGGCGCTGCGGCGACGCACTCGCGCGCGTGATCGCCCGCTGTGATGCGCGCGTGCTGATCGTCTCCTTCAACGACGAGGGCCATCTCACCCGCGACGAGATCACCGCGCTGCTCGCCACGCGTGGCCCGGTGCACGTCCACGAGATCGACTACAAGCGCTACGTCGGCGCGCAGATCGGCATCTACAACCCCAGCGGCGAGCGCGTGGGCGCGGTCTCGCACCTGCGCAACAAGGAGCTGCTGTTCGTCGTCGACGTCGCGGGCACCGGCGTGCGCTGGGACGAGGTCCTGGCGGCGGCGTGTGCCGGCCTCGCCCTCACTTCAGCGAGCGCAGCCACGCGATCAGGTCGCGCAACTCGGAGCGGGACAGGGCGCGCATCGCCACGTCCGGCATCGCAGGCGGATAGCCATCCTTGATCCGTGCCATCGGGTAGAGCACCGATTCCAGGATCTCGTCGGGTGTGCTGCGCTTCGCGAGACCGTCGAGCGAGGGACCGACGGTGCCACCCACACCGGCCACCGCGTGGCAGCGCACGCAGGAGACGTCCTGGCGCTCCTCGAAGATGCGCCGCCCCTGCGCCGGATCGCCGCCGTCGAGGCAGACGCGGTCGCGCGCGAGGCGATCATCCCTCGGCAGGGCGGCGTCGCGTGCGGCGAGGGCCGCGGCGAGCGACGGAGATCCGCTGGCCTGCGCCGCATCGAGCACGTCGAGACGCAGCGCGGACGGCAGATCGTCGAGCCTGCCGAGCATCGCGCCGAGCACGGCCTCGGACGGTTCTCCGAGCTCGCCGAGCGCGTGGATCGCGACGCGTCGCGTCGACGGATCGCTGCTTCCGGTGGCGAGGGGCGTCAGCCGCGCGAGCGCATCGGTTGATCCGCAGCGGGGCAGCAGCGCGATCGCCGCGCGACGCACGTCGGTGTCGGGGTCTTCGAGCAGGTGCTCGACCAGCGCACGCAGATCCACGCCGTCGCGCGCCTGCGCGCAACCCTCCAGCGCGGCGATGCGCAAGGCGGCGGGACCCTCGCGCCCGGCGATCGCGGCGAGCAGAGGACCGGACCCGGGTGCGTCGAGCGCGAGCGAAGCACGCACGAAGGCGCCGAGCACCGCCTCGTCGGTGGTCGATGCGATGCGCGCGGCCACGGTGGCGAAGGCCTGACGGGCCGGGGTGCCGTCGCGCGGTGCGAGCGCGCGCCAGGCGCCGGTCACCACGTCGATCGGATCGGGAGCCGCGAAGTGCGCGAGCGCATCGAGGGCCTGCCCACGTCGCGCCGACGGCATCCGCTCGTCGGCGGCAAGCTCCGCGAGCGCATTCGCATCGGCCGATCGACCGAGACGCAACGCGCAGTCGATCGCTCGCGAGCGCGATGCGGCGTCGAGCGTCGTGTCGGTGGCGCGATCGGCGAGTGCGGCGGCTGCGGCGGCGATGGGGCGATCGTGGATCGCGCGTGCCGCCTCGATGCGGATGCGTTCCGACGCGTCGTCGAGGTAGACGGCGATCTCGGGCGAAGCCTCGCGCGCGAGGGCGAGCATGCCCGCACGACGCACCGCCGGCTCGGGATCCTGCGCGAGCACCGCGAGCTCCTTCTCGCTCAGCAGCGAGCGCAGCGCCTGCACTCCGGCGTGCACGAGGAAGGCGTCACCGTCGGCGTGCGCCTGCAGCATCGCGAGCACACGGCTCGACCAGCGCACTGCGCGCAGCTTGCCGAGCGCGATCGCCGCGAAGAACTGCTCGCGAGGGAAGCCGTCGCCGACCAGGATGCCGAGGCGCTCGCTCGCAGCGGTCACGCCGAGTTCGCCGCACAGCCGTGCGGCCTGGGCGCGGATCTCGCGATCGCGGTCGTCGAGCGCGTCGACGAGCGTCGACTCCGGACCGCGATCTCCGCGTCGCACGGCCACGCCGATCCCCCACAGCGCGTGCAGGCGCGGACGGAGCACCTCGCCCGAGTGCAGGACGTCGACCAGGGTCTGCACGCCGCGCGCGCCGCGCGTCGCGAGCTCGAGGTGCGCTGCGGTGCGCACACGGCGATCGGCATGGCCGAGCAGGCCGGCGAGTTCGCTCTCGCTGCGCGCGTGCATGCCGTCGCGGAGCAATTCGCGCGTCTGCCTCACCAGATCGGACTGCATCACGCCCTCGTCGAAGAGGCGGTGGATGCGACCCTTCTCCGGCCGCTGCCAACCGGCGACCCAGTCGAGCACCCACAGCGCGCCGTCGGGCCCGAAGCACACGTCGGTCGGCCACAGCGACCAGGCCACGCGATGCACGTCGGTGACCTTGAATCCGGCACCGCGCGCCTCGAGTCCGAACGACAGCACGCCGCCGGGGAAGTCGCAGACGAACATGCGGCCGTCCTCGTCGTGCGAGAAGCCGGTGCCCGGATAGCAGGCGAGTCCCGCAGGACCCTGCGCCGCGAAACCGGCGGTCGGGAGCACGCCGTCGATGCCGCCCTCCCACACCTTCTCCTGCACCCAGGGTCCGAAACCGGGTGCGTGCTGGTAGGCGCAGCGCCAGCCGTAGTCGCCGCCGTCGACGAGATACAGCACGCGCGAGCGATCGGCGCCGGCGGTGTCGTTGTCGTCGGTGAACAGGTTTCCGAGGTCGTCGAAGGCGATCTCCTGCGGATTGCGCAGGCCGGTGGCGAAGACCTGCAGATCGCTGCCGTCCTGCTCGCAGCGGTACACCGCGCCCGTGTCGGGCAGGTCGATCACGACACCCTCGCGCGTGGTCAGGTGCGCGCCGCGGTCGCCGACCGTGAACCAGATGCGGCCGTCGGGACCGAGCGTGAGACCGTGAAGGTCGTGACCGGTCACGCCGATGTGCACGCCGAAGCCGTGCGCGATCGACTCCGCCCGCGCTTCGTGCTCGAGCCGATCCGGCAGCGGGAGGCGCCACAGGTCCGGCACGCAGGCGAACCACAGGTGGTCACCGGCGGCGAGCACCGAGGCGGCGGTGCCGGCGGTCACGTCGTCGAAGCCCTTCGCGTAGACCGCGGAGCGGTCGGCGCGTCCGTCGCCGTCGTCGTCGAGGATCACGCGCAAGGTCTCGCTGTCGGCGCGGAGCAGGCCGGGGTCGGCGGCGAACTCCTTCAGCAGGAAGTCGCGACGGTCCTGCTCGGTTCGAAATGAAAGGTCGCTGCGCAGCCAGGCGGGCTGCTGCGTGATGTCGAAGACCGAGCGCAGGTAGCGATGGGTCTCCACCACGAACACCCGGCCGCGGGCGTCGACGTCGAACGCAACCGGATCGACGAGCATCGGCTCGGCCGCGAAGGGCCGCGCGACGAGACCGTCCTTCAACACCAGCTTGTCCGGAAATGCGGGGAGCGCAGACGGCGCGAGCTGCCATGCCAAGGCCGCCTCGCCGTTCCTTTCCTGCCGACCGCATGCCGTGGCCAGCATGACGATCAAGCAGACGAAACCGCGAGGGTGCCAGGATCGCGAGGGCGCCATGGGTCGGACATCTTGGGCACGGCGCGCTCCCGGTAAAGACCTCGATCCCGGACGACGCTCCCACGCGTAGGACGCATGCGTCACACTCTTCCGTCCCCGCCGCCTGCCCCGCGCGACTCCGTTCTCCGCATGACCACACTTCCGCTCCGCAGCGCCACCCTCGCCGCGTTCGCCGCGCTCGCGCTGAAGGCCCAGACCCAGCTCACGACCGTCCCGGTCGCCTCGGGATTCGCATCCCCGCTCTACGCGACTGCCGCACCCGGCGATCGCGAGCGCATCTTCGTGGTCGAACAGAACACCGGTCTGATCCGCATCGTGCGCAACGGCGTGATCAACGCCACGCCGTTCATCAACCTGTTCACGCGGCTGTCGACCGGCGGTGAACGCGGTCTGCTCGGGCTCGCCTTCCATCCCGACTACCAGACCAACGGCTTCTTCTACGTGAACTACACGCGCTCGGGTGACGGCGCGACGATCGTCGAGCGCTTCACGCGCACCACCGCCGACAGCGCGAGCATCGCCACCGGCTCGATCATGTTCGGGCCGATCCCGCAGCCCTTCTCCAACCACAACGGCGGCAACATCCAATTCGGCCCCGACGGCTATCTCTACGTGGGCACCGGGGACGGGGGCTCCGCAGGCGACCCGTCGTGCAATGCACAGAACGGCCTCTCGCTGCTCGGCAAACTGCTGCGCATCGACGTGAACGGTGCGACCCGGGTGCCGCCGACCAATCCCTTCGTCGGCAACACCGCCTACCGGGGCGAGATCTGGTCACTCGGACTGCGCAATCCCTGGCGCTGGTCCTTCGACCGCTCCACCGGCGACCTGTGGATCGCCGACGTCGGCCAGAACCTGATCGAGGAGGTCGACTTCGCGCCGGCGTCGAGCACCGGCGGCGA
Organism: Planctomycetota bacterium; assembly: GCA_046349595.1. GTDB lineage: Bacteria > Planctomycetota > UBA1135 > UBA1135 > UBA2386 > JACRLW01. The sequence continues at coordinate 1,553,972 of JAXMCA010000002.1, read as the reverse complement.
GAACTACGGCTGGAAGATCATGGAGGGCAACAACTGCTTCAGCACATCGGCGTGTGCCGCGAGCGTGCCGACCTGTGGTTCACCCGCACTCAGGGCACCGATTTGGACCTACCCGCACGGCATCGAGTGCTCGATCACCGGCGGTTACCGCTATCGCGGCTGCGCGATCCCCGACCTCGACGGCTGGTACTTCTGCGCCGACTACTGCTCCTCCAAGATCTGGTCGCTGCGCTTCAACGGCAGCGCGGTCACGCAGATCGTCGATCGCACCACCGAGCTGCGCCCCGCCACCGGCACGATCTCGTCGATCACGTCCTTCGGCGAGGACTGGGACGGCGAGATCCTGATCGTCGGCCAGGCCGGAACGGTGTGGAAGATCGTGCCGCGCGCAGCCTCACCGGCGCGTGACCTCGGCTTCGGCACGCAGGGTGGCAACGGATTGATCCCGAGCTACCAGGTCTGCGGACTGCTGACAGCGGGCAACTCGGCCGAGTGCTGGCTGCGCCTCGCTGCACCGAATGCCCTGGGTGCGGTGCTGTTCGGTGCGCAGAACAATCCGACGCCGATCGGCGCTTTCGGCACCGTGGTGCCCTGGCCCATCGACTTCTCGATCGTGCTCTCGACCAATGCCGTCGGCGAATCGATGTTCGTGATCCCCGGCGGATTGCCGCAGGCGACCATCTACTCGCAATGGGCGGTGCTCGACGCCGGCGCCGCGAGCGGGATCGCCTTGTCGAACGCGGTCGCGATCCTCTACCCGTGAGTTCGCGACCCGTCGTCACGCGGGTCGGCAGATCTTCCGGATCGAGCTAGGATTCCGCGGCCTCTCCCGCCTCTCACATGGGCCGCGCGATCTTCGGATGCGTGGTCCCGACCTTTCTCCGCTCGACCATGAATCCGAGAAGCCTTCTCCCGCTCGCACTGCTCGCGGGCGCACTCGCCGCACAGTCGAACCAGATCCCGGGCACCGATGCGGCCCTCGCCACCACCGACGGCCTCGCGCAGTACGGACACGTCGGCACCACCGCCGGGCTCGCCTGCGGTGTGACCGTCTGCAACGTCGGCTCCGTGTTCATCCACTGGAAGGCGGCGATGGACGCGCGCCACCCCTGCTACGCACCGATCCTGTGCCGAGAGGTCAACGGTCGCTTCGAGCAGATCTCCGGAAGGAGCTGGCTCAAGCACGGCTTCTCGTCGATCAACGCGAGCGTCTGCAACACCTGCAACACCAGCGACAGCACGATCCTCGGCGTGGGTTGCTCGGACACCTACGGCTCCGGCCTCAACGCCAACCGCTACTGGCTCGGCCCGCCGGAGGAGATCGATCCCTGGCTCGGCGCGTGGACGCCGACCGGTTCCTACTTCGACCGCGGCGATCCCGATGTCGGCGCGCCGCGCAACAACGACGGCCTGCGCAGCCTGACGCAGAGCATGGCGGATGCCCTGTCGCCGATCGCGCACCGCGTGCAGGTCGACGACGCGGATCTCGCCGCTCCCGGAGCCAGCTTCTGGTACGGGATGTACATCGTGATCAACGGCGAACCGGGTACGAACCGCGACAACAACGCGGTGGCGCGCAAGGTGCAGCCGACCGGCGCCCCCGGGTCGTGGGGCTTCAACGATCTGAGCGGTGATCACCAGGGCCCGCTGCTGAGCAACTGGCCCGGCGCGACCTACACCTCGGTCGGCAACGGCCAGGACGACGGCAGCTTCTACGTCGGCGTGAAGGTCACCGGCCCCAACACCAGCGGCCTCTGGCACTACGCCTACGCGGTCCACAACCGCGACAACGTGCGCGGTGGCGGCTCGTTCCGCCTCGCCAAGTGCCCGAGCGTGACGGTCTCGAACCTCTCGTTCCACGACATCGACCACAACGCGCTCACGGACTGGACCTCGAGCGTGACGAGCACCGAGATCGCGTGGGTCGCGCCACAAGGCAATCCGATCGAGTGGAACACGATCTACAGCTTCTCCTTCGATGCGGATGCCGGCCCGATCCAGGGCAGCGCGTCGATCGACGAGGCGCGCGCCGGTGCCGGTGCGGCGACCCTGAGCGTGCAGATCGACACCCCCGGCTTCGCCTACAACCAGACGCTCGGCCAGGGCTGCGGCAACCCCTTGCCGCTGTTGTCCTCCTACGGCTCCCCCAACCGCGCGCTGATCCCGAACCAGTCGTTCGGCATGTTCGTCAGCCAGGCGCCCGCGCTGAGCTCGGGTGTGCTGCTCGCTTCGCTCGGCACGGCAAACCTCGCGGTCGGCAACGGCTGCACGCTGTTCCTCGACACCGCGACCAGCTTCACCATCGCACCCTTCGGCACGGTGTCGCTGGGCTTCGCGCTGCTCCCGACCCCGGTTCCGAACGATCCCAACCTGGAGGGCGCGCAGCTCACCTTCCAGAGTGCGATCCTGCAGAACGGCGGGCCGCTGTTCGGAGTGGGCACGCTGACCAACGGCCTGCTGATCACGATCGGCAACGGCATCACCGGTTGCCACTGATCGGGATCGTCAGCGCTTCTGCGCTCGTCGCTCCTCGAGCTGCCGCAGCCTCATCAGCGCCGGCTCGAAGTCGGGCCGCTCGGCGACGAGCGCGCGGAGGATCGCCTCTCCCTCGGCGAGGTTGCCCTTGATGGCCACGACGTCGGCGAGGAACACGCTGGCGTCCGGATCACCGGGGAGCAGTTCGAGCACGCGCCGGACGTGCCGTTCCGCGGCGTCGTAGTCGAGACGCTGCCGTTCGAGCCAGGCTAGCTCGAACTCGCGGCCGCCGTCGTCGAACAGCCCCATCGACAGCGAGCGCGTGTACCAGCCGACGCCCTCGGCGATCGCGGCGGCGCGCTCCGGATCGCGCGCTTCCATCCGGTCGACGCGATCCGCGGCCACCGAACCCCGCCACGCCATGAACTGCACCACGCTGGTGTGCAGCGTGAACAGCACCGCGACGATCCCCAGGATCACCGCGAGGCGGCCGACCCCGGTCAGCCGTCCCGCCACCTTGAGCACATGGTTCTGGAAAGTCAGGTCCGTGCGCCGCACGAGACGCCAGATGGTCAGGGTGACGATGGCGAACAGCACGCCGATCGTCAGCGCCATCAGGAAGGGCACGAAGTAGATGCCGCGGAAGGCGAAGAAGGCGAACAGCCCGGCCAGCGCCATCGCGACCTCCTCGCCCCAGGAGAAGTCGGCCGCGGGGTGCACGAGCTTGCGGGTCCGCGCGCGCAGCGGTCGCGTCGCCAGGCCGAAGTACAGCGCGTCGTTCGGGCACGACTTCACGCAGTCCATGGTCTTCATGCAGCCGGGATCGACGACCCTGCGGTACAGCGCGACCTCCTCGTGCACGCGCACGTTGCTGCTGCACACCACCGTGCAGTGCCCGCAGGTGTTGCAGGCATCGGTGACCTTCACGCGCATCGGCGCGAAGCGATCGGCGACGCCGAAGAACGCCCCGTACGGGCATCCATAGGTGCAGAAGCCCTTCGCACCCATCCAGTAGACCAGCAGGAAGCCGGCGAACAGGATGGTGAGCACCGCCATCACCGGTCCGGGGAAGGTGTCCCAGAACCCGCTGGTGGTGAACTTCGCACGTAGCTCCGGCGCCGGCACCTCGGTCCACAGCGCGCGGTACACCGCCGGCCACGCGAACATGTAGAAGGCCGCCGCGATCGGGATCCAACGCAGCAGTCGCGACCGCACCGGCTTCGGCTTCAATCCGACGCGCCGCAGGAGCCACGCGCAGAGGTCCTGGTACGCGACGAAGTGGCACACCCACCCGCAGAACCAGCGGCCGAGCACCAGCGTGAGCAGCACCGAGATGCCCAGCACGACCGCGCCCGCGTTGACGTAGCCGAGCTTGACCGTCTGCATCGACTCCGACGGCTCGAGCGGAGTGATCGTGCTGCCGGCGACCTTCCAGTGCGCGAAGTGCACGATCGCCGCGACGTGCACCGCGATCAGGCTCGCGGCGCGCCAGGCACCGATGCGCGTCCAGTGCGGCGTGCCTTTCGGCTTGAAACGGTCCTCGCGGGGGATCGACGCGGTCGGCTTGGCGTGCGTGCTCAGGCGAGGATCTCCGAGACGACGCGCGCGGGCTCCGCGGTGGTGAGACGCACGTCGAGTCCCTGGTAGCGGATCGACAGCTTCTCGTGCTCGATGCCGAGGCAGTGCAGGAGCGTGGCGTTGAAGTCGCGGATGTGCACCGGGTCGCGCACGATGTTGTAGGAGAAGTCGTCGGTCTCGCCGTGCACCACGCCGCCCCGCACACCACCGCCCGCGGCCCACGCCGTGAAACAGCGCGGGTGATGGTCGCGGCCGTAGTTCTCGCGGGTCAACGCACCCTGGCAGTAGACGGTGCGTCCGAACTCCCCGCCCCACACCACCAGGGTCTCGTCGAGGAGGCCGCGGCGCTTGAGGTCCTGGACCAGCCCGTAGGCAGGCTGATCGATGTCGCGGCACTGGTTCGGCAGGTCACCGGCGACGTTGAAGTGCTGGTCCCAGCCGCGGTGGAACATCTGCACGAAGCGCACGCCCCGCTCCATCATCCGCCGCGCGAGCAGGCAGCTCGCCGCGAAGGAGCCGGGCTTGCGGACGTCGGGGCCGTAGAGATCGAGCACGTCGTCGGGCTCGCCGCTCAGGTCGACGAGTTCGGGCACCGAGCTCTGCATACGGAACGCCATCTCGTACTGCTTGATGCGCGCGTCGATCTCCGGGTCGCCCACCTCGGCGTGACGCCGTTCGTTCATCGCGGCGAGCGCATCGAGCATCGAACGCCGCGTGCGACGGTCCACGCCCTGCGGATCGGTCAGGAACAGCACCGGATCGCCCTTGCTGCGCAGCGCGACACCCTGGTGCTCGCTGGGCAACATGCCGGCCCCCCACAGGCGGTTGTAGAGCGCCTGTGCATCCTTGCGGCCGGTCCAGTACGGGGTCATCACCACGAAGGTCGGCAGGTTCTCGTTCATCGAGCCGAGCCCGTAGCTGAGCCACGAGCCCAGGCTCGGCCAGCCGGGGAACTGCCTTCCGGTGCAGATGTAGGTGATCGCCGGGTCGTGGTTGATCGCCTCGGTCCACAGCGAGCGCACGATCGCCATGTCCTTGGTCATGCGACCCTGCCAGGGCAGCAGCTCGCTGACCCACGCACCGTCCCCGCCGTTGTCCTGGAGTGTGAAGCGATAGCGTGACGGCGCCACCGGGAAGCGTGTCTGACCCGAGGTCATCGTCGTGAGACGTTGACCGCGACGGATCGAATCCGGCAGGTCGGTGTCGAACAGCGCGCCGAGCTTCGGCTTGTGGTCGAAGGTGTCGATCTGCGACGGCGCGCCCGCCATGAACATCCAGATCGCGCGCTTCGCACGCGGCGCGAAGTGCGGTCCCCGTTGCGGTCCGACCGGCTGCACGGCCGGTGCTCGGCCCGGGCCGAGCAGACTGCCGAGGGCCGCGGCTCCGAGACCGTGGGTCAACCGCGAGAAGAAGTGACGCCGCGTCTCGTGGAGCAGCGCGTCGCGCACCGGATCGGTTCCGCCGTCGTCCATGGTCAGCTCTTGGTCAGGACCTCATCGAGGTTCAGCAGCAGGTTGCCGACGATCGTCCAGGCCGCGAGCTCGGCGACGTCGAGCGAAGGATCGGGTGCATCGGCACCGATCGAGATCGCGGCGCGCGCGGCATCGCGATCCTCCGCGAAGCGGGCACGCTCCCGCGCGAGCAGAGCGCCGAGCTCGGCGAGGTCGTCGGGGCGCGCGCTGCGGGCGGTGGCCAGCTCCACCGCATAGCGGAGGCGCGCGGCATCGTCGGCGGCGCCGCTGACGAGGACACGCTGCGCGAGCCCGCGCGCGGCCTCGAAGAACTGCGGGTCGTTCATCAGCAGCAGAGCCTGCAGCGGCGTATCGGTGCGTTCGCGGCGCACGCGGCAGTCCTCGCGACTCGGTGCGTCGAGGACCGCCATCTGCGGCGGCGCGGCAGTGCGCTTCCAGAAGGTGTAGAGGCTGCGCCGGTGCACCTTCTCCGCACCTCGGTCGGCCACGAAGTTCATCGTGTTGGAGCCGACGTAGGCGACCGCCTCCCACAGGCCCTCGGGTTGCGGCGGCCTCACCGGCGGACCGCCGAGTCGCTCGACCAGGAGTCCACCGATGAACAGGGCCTGGTCGCGCAGGACCTCCGCATCGAGGCGATGGCGCGGACCGCGCGCGAGCAGTCGGTTCTCGGGATCCGCGCGGAAGTCGGCGACGGTCGCGCTCGACGACTGCATGTAGGTCGCCGAGGTCACGATCTGGCGCACCAGGCGCTTCACGTCCCAGCCGTGCGAACGGAAGTCGCTCGCGAGCCAGTCCAGCAGCGCCGGATCGACCGGGCGCTCGCCCTGCACGCCGAAGTCCTCCGCCGTCTTGACGATGCCGACGCCGAAGAACTGCTGCCAGAATCGGTTGACGGTCACGCGTGCGGTCAGGGGATTCTCGTCGCGCCACAACCACTGCGCGAGTCCGAGGCGATTGCGCGGAAGCTCCTTCGGCATCGGCGGGAGACACGCCGGCACGGCCCGCGTGACCTCCGCACCGCGCTTGTCGTACTCGCCGCGACGCAGCACGAAGCTCGGCCTCATCTCACCGCGTTCACGCATCACGATCATCGACGGCACCGCCGCATCGACCGCCTCCGCGCGCTTGCCGACGGCGGCGAGCTCGGCCTCGAGCGGCGCCAGGGCGAGCCGTGCCTTCGCGTTCACGCGACGCAGATAGTGGCTGCGGAGGAGGGCCTGCTGCTCGGCGCTGCGCGCGCCGGCGTCGACCTTCAACGCGGCCTTCACGGCATCGGGCAGCGATTCGTCGGCGACCGCTGCCTGCAGCCACGCCTGCATCGACTCGCGCGCGCGATCGCTGCGCTGCGCATAGCCGCTCACGCCGGCCGCGTCCCAGGCGACCGAGCCGCCGACCTGCGTGAAGGCGAAGCCGTTGAGCTTCGCGCCCGGCGCGAGGCCGACGTCGGCGAGCGCGACCTCGAGGCGCACCCAGCGTCCCGTCTCCGGCAGGTCACCGGCGCGGAAGTCGGCACCGCCACCCATCCCGGCGCCGTGTGCGGCATCGCCGAAGCGCACGCGATGGTTCCACGAGCCGTCGTTGAACTGGAGCTGGATCGAGCGCGGCGGATCGACGGGGTCGAGCCACACCTGCGCGAACAGGACATCCCCACGCTGCAGGACCAGCGGCGGCTCGGCGCCGGTGAAGAAGTCCTGATTGAGGCCCTTGCCCATGTGGCGGCGCAGCGCGCGCGATCCGGAGTACGGCGTGAAACCGTCGCCGGCCGCGGACCAGTTCCAGATCGCGCCGTCGCCCTCCGGTTTCGCGCCGGGAGGCAGTTCGTCGTCGATCCACACGAAGTCCTCGCGCTGCTGCGGCACCGAAGACGCGATCCCCGCCGCATCCCACACGACCGATCCGCCGTGCTGGGTGAAAGCCATGCCGTTGACGAAGGAGCCGGCGGGGAGACCGACTTCGCTCGCGCGCACGGCCAACCGCACCCAGCGACCCGTCGGCGGCAGTGCGCCCATCGCGCGACGGCTGGCCTTGCCCGCCTCGCCCCAGGCGATCACGTCTTCTCCCCAGATGGCGCGGTGATCCCAGCTCCCACCCTGGTCGTTGAGTTGCAGCATCACCTCGCGCGGCGGGTTGCTCGGGTCCAGCCAGACGTGCACGAAGAACTCGTCGTCGACGCCGACGCGCAGCATCGAAGGCGCATCGGTGAAGAAGTGCTGGTGCAGGCCCTCGCCGGTGCGACGCATCGCGCGCGCTCCACAGAAGCGCGGGGCATCGACCCACTCCGGGGCGGATCCCTGCGGACGGGAACCGGCCGGGTCGTCGTCGTCGAACCAGATGGTCTCGCGACGCGGCTGCGCTGCGACGGCCGGTGGCTCGACGTAGTCGTAGACCGCGACCGCATCCGCGATGCGCTTCTCGACCGCCTCCCGCTCCGCGCGGAGCTGCGTCGACTGCGACTCCTGCTCGGCCGACGGCACGCGCAGGTTCGGCGCGGGGTCCTTGATGTTGTCGTCCATCGGCCTGCCGTCCTCGTTGTTGAGGAAGGCGAACAGGCCGTAGTAGTCGCGCTGCGTCAGCGGATCGAACTTGTGGTCGTGGCACTGCGCGCAGGCGATGGTCATGCCGAGGAACACCGTGCCGAAGGTGTTGACCCGATCGACCACGTTGCGCACGTAGACCTCTTCCTCGATCGAACCGCCCTCGTTGGTCGACACGTGTGCACGCACGAAGGCCGACGCGATCTGCTGATCACGCGTCGCGTTCGGCAGCATGTCCCCCGCGAGCTGCTCGGTGCCGAAGTGGTCGAAGGGCATGTTCGCGTTGAGCGCGCGCACCACCCAGTCGCGGTAGGGCCAGATCTCGCGGTAGTTGTCGAGGTGCAGACCGTGGGTGTCGCCGTAGCGCGCGGCGTCGAGCCAGTAGTGCGCCATGTGCTCGCCGTAGCGCGGCGAGGCGAGCAGTCGATCGACCACGTGCTGGTAGGCCTGCGGTGAGTCGTCGTCGCAGAAGGCGCGCACCTCCTGCGGGGTCGGCGGCAGGCCGGTCAGGTCGAGGGTCACCCGCCGCAGGAGCGTCTCCCGATCCGCGACGGGCGACGGCCTGCGCTGCGCCGCCTCGATCCGCGCCAGAACGAAACGATCGATGTCGTTGCGGGGCCAGGCGGCGTCGCGTACCGCCGGCAGTTCCGGATTCCGGATCGGTGCGAGCGACCAGTGACCGGGCTTCGCTGCACCCTGCGGCGTCGCATGCAGGCTTTGGGCGCCGACCATCATGGCGAGGGCGAGAGACAGGCGCGGAAAGCACGACATCGGACCCGCATTCTGCCCATTCGCGGCAGGCGGGTCAGCTGTCAACGAAGCGATGATCGCGATCTGCGCCGGCTGCTGCCGCGCTCCGCCGCGACGATGGGCCCACCGGGATCGCCCCGGTGGCCACAGGGGGCCGCCTGCCGGGTCGCCTCCGACTTCAACGCGTCAAGCGGCAGACGAACCGTGACCCGTCACGGTGGCCCGCAAAGGCGAGTTCGCCGCCGTCGCCGACTGCGAACAGCTTGAGCTCGAAGGCGTCACCCTCGCGCACGTGCACGACGAACTCACCGCGCGCGTCGGAGACATCGCACCGCCAGGGCGGCAGCGCGTCGCCACCCGGCGGATCGCCCGGCGACATCGCGACGACGCGCAAGCCGGCAACCGGCTGGTCGTGATCGTCGCGCACCGATCCGGCGATGGGCTGACTCATGGCCAGTTCGAGCGGGAATCGACCGTCGGGTCGTCGGGCGGCGGAGAGGACTCGAGCCGTGCCGATCAGGGTGAGATCGGCGTGTCGTACGCGTGCAGCCACCCGGAGTCCCGGTCGAAGTCGCTCACCGCGGAGGTGGAGACTCGCGGACGACAGCCGGTCGCCAACCGCTCGGAAGCGTGGGTCCCTGTCGTCGGCCGTCCAGACCTCGAGTGCCGGGAATGCATCGAGCCACGTTCCCCCGGCGAATCCGACCGCGACCTCGATGTCCTCCGCTTCCCCGAGGACGAGAGTCCGAGGTTCGGCAGGGAGCACGACCGTCTCCTCGGCTTCGGTTCGAGATGTGCTGCTCCGGACCCGCACGTGATAGGGACCCGGCGGGAGTTCTGCGAGCGAGACACGACCCTGCGCGTCGGTGCGGAGCCACTGCGCGATGAGGCCCGCCCAGGGGTCCTCGATGGCACGGACCTCCACTTCCGCATCCGCCACCGGATGACCGGCGGCATCGACCACGGTCCTCTCCAATGCGCACGGACCGGGCAGCTCGCCGAACCAGTCGACCTCGAGGCTCGTCTCCACCGGCTTCCCGCGCAGGTCGATCCGACCGACGCGACGCTGCCCCGTCTTCTGGAACCACGCGACGACGATGTGGCGCTCCTTGGCGAGGAGGCCCGACGCCGCGCCACGCTCCATGGTCAGGGACACCGGTCGGCGCAATTCGATGTCGAGCGGCACGCATTGCACCTGGTCCGGAGGATTCCCATCGCGAGCGAGCGACATGGCCGGGATCTCGAGCCAGGTGCCTTCCACCTCGATGCCGGCTTCCAATGCCCGGACGAAGTCCCCCACCGTGCCATAGCAGCGCCGCGCCCTGGTCTGGTACCGCTCATCGACGAGGATCAATGCGACCGGGTCCGGTCGCTCGCGCATGGCGAGGTCGATCAGGGAGAGCTGCACCTCGTCTTCGCCGTCGCGGTGCGGTTGCAGGCTCGCCGGAACCGAGAGCGCGCGACCGACACCGGCCGGGAAGAGCATCACGCGCCAGCCGTCCGGTCGGTGGCCAGCCCACGAGATCCTCCCGCTCAGAATGGACTCCCGTGGCGACAGCACGGCGATCCTCAGGTCCTCGCCAACACGTATTGCACCCGAGAAGACGACGCAGATCGAGAGATCATCGCTCACCATCGCCTCGACGATCTCGGTGGAGCCCACGGATGCATCGAGTTGGCCGCGGAATGCGCCGCTCTTCACCTCGAACCGCGACTCCTCCCCGCTCGACGATCGGATCGTCAGCGTTCCCGCGGTCAATCGCTGCCCATCCGAGTCGATGCACAGACCCGCAATGAATCGAGGCACGATCGCCGCGTCGGCGGATCCAGCGGCCCCGCAGGGTGCTGCTTCCACCGCGGTGTCGCCATGAAGGCGCACGCGTCGAATCGAATCGGAACCGACATCGCGATCGGAACTGACCCGACCATCGACGGACAGCCATTGCGGCGCGCGCTCCGAGGTCGCGCGAGTGTGATCCGTCGAACAGCCGCTCGGGAACCCGAACGACCAGACAGCCAAGCCGAGGATCAGGAGTGCCGCCGATCCCAGCCAGCGGACGGAACGCGTCCGGACGACGCCGACGGTCATTGGCACTTGCAGGGATGGGTTGCCGAATCCGGCTGGCAGAGCAAGCCGGCGCTGCAATAGCCCAGAGCAAGGCAGTCTTGGGTCCACATGTAGTAGGGAATGGTCCCCGGTGAACTTCCCTCGCCGCGGATCTCGGCTGGAGTCAGGTCCCCGCAGCGCTTCACCGGAGGCAGTTCGTCCGGCAACGGTGCTGCCGCGTACGAGACGCAGCAATGGACATGACCAGCCGAGAACGCCGCCATTCCGGGCGCGAGCAGGGCCAGCGCCGCGACGAACAAAAGGATGATCCCGTTCTTCTCCATGTGGAAAACCACTTCCTCATTGTTGCCGGCCGCAAGCTATCTGCCTCCCATCCGTGAATCAAGTGCTCGCGGATGGTCACGAGGTGTAATCGCGGCCTGGACCGCAATCCTCGCGGGTTGCAGCGTCGGCGCATCGCGACGGCAAGAAGCTCCCAGACTCTCGGTTGGCATGGACCCCTCGCCCTTCGAGTCGTCGCGTGCCGCGACGATTTTCCGGCGTACGGGCTCAATGCGGGTCGTCGCTTCGGGGGCAACGGGGTCTTCGAATCGCAACGTCGCCCCGAGTTTTCCATGCGTGCGGCACGCGGCTAGACTCCGTCTCCGTGACCCCGGGTCAACTCGAGCCGCCGAAGACCAGGCAGCGACCGTCGCCGTTGCGTCGATGGCGTCGCGTCCTCACGCTCGTCGTCGTCGTCGCTGCCCTCGCGTGCGCCGCCGACTATGGCGTCTGGGTGGTGTTCCGGCACCGGCTGATCGCCATCGACGACGGCAGCGTGTTCCAGTCGGCAGAGATCCCGCCCGAGCAGCTCGTCGAGGTGAGCAAGGCGCGTGGCATCAAGGCCGTCATCGATCTGCGCGACACCCGCCCCGACGCGATCGAGGCCGAGCGCAAGGCGCTGCAGGCAGCCGGCATCGAGCACCTGCACGTGCCGAGCCTGCAGGATCCGACTCCGGAGACCATCGCCACCGTACTCGACCTGATGGGCGACCCCCGGCACCAGCCGCTGCTCGTGCATTGCGAGCACGGCGAGGGTCGCTCGGTGCTGATGGCCGCGCTGTACCGCATCGAGAAGAAGGGTTTCTCCAACGAGGACGCATGGCGCGCCTCGGCGCGCCTCCCGGCGGAGCTGCAGTTTCTCGCCGGCTGGTTCCCGGGCCTCGCCGCCTTCGACCGCGACAGTCCGAAGGGCCGCATCCTGTTCGACTTCAAGCCCCTCTCCGCGCAAGGGCACTGAACGGTGACGGCGAGCGAAGTCCCGAACTCATCCCCGGACCTGCTGCCGCAGCGGTCTCCGAGCGATCGCCGTCTGCTGCTCGCGTCCGCAGTCGCCTTCGGACTGTCGTTCGTGGTCTGGCGGCTGGAGACGCCCGCGCTGTGGGAGGCGCTACGCGACTTCGGTCGCGAGCACGCGCAACTCCACGTGCTGTGGCGCGCGGCGAGCGATCTGGCCCGCGGACCCTCGTTGATCGTCTGCATCGGTCTCGCCTTCCTGATGCTCGGTGACGCGGCGAGGCGCCAGCTGGTCGTGACCTCGGTCTCGATCGGCGGGCTGCTCAGCACCCTCCTGAAGCTGATCGCGCACCGCGCGCGGCCGGTCGAAGGAGAAGGCGAATGGTCCTGGCCCTCGGGCCACACGGCCGCGGCGATCACCTTCGCGCTGGCGCTGACCCTCGCATCGCGACGCCCGCGCACCTGGCGTTGCACGGTGTGGAGCGTGTGCGGATTGATCGCCGTCTCGCGCGTGATGCTGCAGCGACACTGGCCCTCCGACGTGCTCGGCGGCATCGGCTGTGCGCTCGCCGCGATCCCGCTCGCGCGCCGCGTTCCGCTGGTGGTGCAGGGCCCGGCGGTGAGGGCGCGCACGCTGCTGTTCGCCGCGAGCCTCGGACTCGTCGCGGTGATGCTCGGCGGCGTGCTCGATCCACACGGTCTTCCGATCCCGCGCAGTTGGGCGATCCTCGGATGCACGGTGGCCGCATCACTCGCGATGCATCGCGCGAGCCGCGACGACATCGGACCGGGCCTCGCATGAACGTGGTGTCGTCCGCACCGCCGTTCCGGGAGATCCCCTTCGCGCGCCTGTGCGCGTGGGCGACGCTCGCCGTGCTCGCCGCGAACCTGATCGGACTCGGTTCCTTCCCGCTGCTCGACGTCGACGAGCCGCGCTTCGCCACCGCGTCCCGCAACCTGATGCGCGGGCACGAGTGGATCGTGCCGTGGTTCAACGGCGAGGAGCGCTTCGACAAGCCGATCCTCGTCTACTGGCTGCAGGCCGCGTGCATGCGGCTGTTCGGCGCGGGCGAGTTCGCGGCGCGCTTGCCGTCGGCGCTCGCCATCGCCGGCGTGGTGCCCTGTGTCGCGTCGATCGGGCGCGCCTTCGCGCTGCGACCGCTGTTCGCCGTGCTCGCCGGTGTCGCTGTGGCGACCTGCGCGATCGCCCAGGCGATGGCGCACGGCGCGACCGCCGACGCCCTGCTCCTGTTCCTGGTCTGTCTGACCGCGAAGCAGCAGATCGACGTGTTCACGGGCAAGGGCAGCTGGAAGACCACACTCGGTGCCTGGTGCACGGGCGCGCTCGCCTTCCTGACCAAGGGCCCACCGGCGGTCGTCGCCCCGCTTGCACTCGCGATCGGCATGGTCGCCGCCGGCCACCGACCGAACCGCCGCATCAGTCTCGCGGGCCTGGCCGTCGCCACCTGGATCGTGCTGTCGTGGGCGATCCCCGCACTGATCCGCACCGACGGTCGCTTCTGGACCGTGGGCGTGATGCATCACGTCGTCGACCGCAGCCTGCAGCCCTTCGAAGGTCACGGTGGACAGGCGGTGTGGTGGTACCTGTTCTACGTCGTCGCGATCCCCGCAGCCTTCCTGCCCTGGTCGCCTTTCCTCCTCGCCCTGCCCCACCGGGCGAAGTCGCTCGAACCACGCACGTCGCGCCTGCTGTGGTCGTGGTTCGGCATCACCTTCGCCGTGTTCACGATCTCGGCGAGCAAGCTCCCGCACTATCCGCTGCCGGGCTTCCCACCGCTCGCGATCGCCGCGATGTCGGCGGTGCAGGACGTGAGCCTGACGCGTCCCCGCGCCATCGATCGCACCATCGCCCTGGTGCTCGCCGCGGTCGGCGTGCTGATCGCGATCGCCGTCGTCGCCGTGTTTCCAGCCATGCATCTCCCGCTGGAAGCCGCCGTGCCGATCGCTGCAGCGACCTTCCTGGTCGGATTCCTGTCAGCGGCGCTGTTCGCATGGCGTGGACGCCTCGCGCACGCCGCGACGGCCACCGCCATCGCCGCGCTCGCCGGCTTCGCGCAGGTCTCCTCGGGAGTGCTCCCGACCTTCTTCGAGCGCGGCATCCAGCGTGCGGCCGTGGCCGCCGCACCGCAGGCCTTCCCGGCCGCGGCGCACCTAGCGACCTGGAACCTCTCGATGCCGAGCCTCGTGTTCTACCTCGACCGCCACATCGAGATGCTCGACGGCGACGACGCCCCGCGCGCGCTCCGCCTGCTCGCCGAGGACGGCAACCTGCTGGTGCTGGAGAAGCGTCGCCTCCACGAACTCAGCGAGGCACTCGCCGCGGCGACCGATCTCCCCGCGGCGAGCGTGACACGCATCCGCACGGCGCTCGACACGCCCCGTCACGAGCTGAACGGCTTCACGACCAACAAGGGCAAGATGGTCGAGCTGGTGGTGATCGGGAGCTGAGATGACCGATCCCGCGCATCACGGCAAGGCTGCCATCCGCCCGCTGCTCGCGGTGCTCCTGGTGCTGTGCGCGTGGGCGGGCGTGGTCGCCGCACGCCTCGTCGCACCGTCCGACCTGGCGACGCGCGACCAGGAGCGCGTCGCCGCCTACGTGTTCGACATCACCGAGAACGGGCACTGGCTCGCGCAGGACGACACCGAGGGCAACTTCGCGTCGAAGCCGCCGCTGTTCAACTGGCTCGCCGCGGTCGCGGTGCTCGCGCTCGATTCGACCGAGCGGCTCGCGCTGAGCTTCCCGAGCTGGATCGCCACCGCGCTCACGGCGCTGCTGGTGCTCGCCTTCGGTGCGCGGCACTTCGGTCGCCGCGCAGGACTGTGGGCCGCGCTCCTGTACTTCTGCTCGCAGCTCGGTCTGCGTCAGGTCCTCCTGCTGCGCACCGATGCCCTGTTCCAGCACCTGATCTTCGTCGGATTGCTGTGCGGCTTCGAGGCGGTCGAGCGCCGGCGAACCTGGGTGCCGTTCTGGCTCGCCGGGCTGGGCTCGACGATGACCAAGGGCCCGCTCGGCCTCCTGCTCGCCGCGCCGCTGTTCCGTGTCTTCGATCGCGCTCCGCGAGCATCGCACCGCTCACGCGCACGGGAGCACGCGATCGGCATCGCGATCTTCCTCGCACTCGGGCTCGCGTGGATGCTCGCCGCAAACGCAGCATCGCACGGCCGCGCCTTCCACAAGCTGGTCGCCGACGAACTCGTCGGACACGCCATCGGGACCAAGGACGACTTCGGCCTGCCGTTCCAGCGCTGGAATCGCCCCTTCGCGTGGTTCCTCACCCGGCTCGCTCCGATGAGCCTGTTCGCGATCGTCGGGATCTGGCGCGGATTCCGTCGCCCGGCGACGGACATCGGCGTGCGTCGCTTCGAATCGCTGTTGCGCTGGCAGGTGCTGGTCGGACTGATCGTGTTCGCCGCGGCGTCGGAGAACCGGTTCGAACACCTGATGTCGATCATCCCGGCGTCGGCGCTGCTCGCCGGACGCGAGTGCGCGCGCGTTCTCCCGCACCTGCGCATCGGCGCCGCGTCCGCAGCCACACTCGTGCTGATCCTCGGATCGAACGTCTACCTGTCCTGGTTCGACGCCAAGACCACCGATGTCGCCTACGGCGAGAACCTGCGCGCCTTCGCCGCGGAGCTCGCACCGCACTTCCACGGCTCCGAGCGGCTGAACCGGTTCGACGCCCCGCGCGCCCTGTTCGTCGATCTCGGACGCTTCGAGGTCGCCCTCGATGCG
The DNA here is from genome assembly GCA_046349595.1 of Planctomycetota bacterium. Taxonomy (GTDB): domain Bacteria; phylum Planctomycetota; class UBA1135; order UBA1135; family UBA2386; genus JACRLW01. The sequence goes on along the minus strand of JAXMCA010000002.1, from coordinate 1,538,063 downwards.
AAGGCCATCGCCGAGCGCATCGCACAGGACCGACCAACCTGGATCGCGGTCTCCGACGATGCGGCGTTCCGAGCCGCGCTCGCCACGCGCGACGTGACCGCGCTGCATCCGCTCGTCGCGCGCGAACCTGGACGGGGCGAGACGATCACCGTCTGGAGCAATCGTCCGACCCTGCCTGCGGCCACGGACTCGCCGCCGACGGCATGGCTGCGGATCCTGCTGTTCGGGTCGATCGTCGCGGGCGTGCTCGCCATCGCCGCGCGCACCGCCTGGCGCACGATCGCCGCGGCTGCCGATTGATCAGCGACGCTGTGCGAGCACGAAGCAACGCGCCTGGCCTCGTACGCGCAAACGTTCGACCCAACGGTCGGGATCGAGGTCGGGCTGCTGCCCGTCGTACCAACGCGCCACGACCCAGTCGGTCGTGACTTCCCGCGACTGACGGTCGCGCCAGTGCGCATCCGGGTCGAGCACGAGTGCGAAGCTCTCACCCGGATTGCCCCAGAACTCGAAGCGCTCGACGCCGAGCTGATGCATCGCATCGCGCAGGATCCCGGCGATCGTCTCCTCGTCGCGCAGACCGCGATCGCGCACGGCATTGCGATCCGGAACGACACAGGACACCACCAGCACGGTGGCGAGCGCGACGCACGACAGCGCGCGGAGGCGTGTGCGCGCGGTTCCGCATGCGAGGGCGAAGAGCGTCGCGGCGATCGTCGAGCGCACGAACACCGGCGCCGAGAGGAACGGCAGCGTCGCGCACGCGGCAGCGGCGAGGACGCACAGACCGACGAGCGTGCGGCGCAACCAGGCAGGGGCGTCGACGGCGGCCGACGTCCACCGCGACATGCGTCGCGCCGCGGCGATCGCGAGCAGGGGGACGCCCGGCAGCAGGTAGCGCGGCGGGCGAGTGGGGAACACCGCGAGCACCAGCATCGCGGCGACGAAGGCCCACACCGCCGCGCGCTCGAGGCGTGCGAGCGGCGTGGTGTCGCGGCATCGCCACGCCTGCCATGCGAAGGGACCGAAGGGCAGCGTCGCCGCGAGCGCGCGCAGGAGGTGGAGCGGCAGGTCGAGCAGGCTGTCGGCGTCGAACGAACCGATGCGCCCGATGGTCTCGGTGGCCGCGACCTGCGCCGCCTGACCGGTGGTCGCCGACGCGGCGTGCTGCAATGCGGGAAGGAAGACCGCGAGGAACACGCCGACCGGGACGAGCAGCGCAGGCAGGAAGCCCAGCGCGCAGCGTCGCCAGGCCCCGCGTCCGACGAGGATCGCGGGGACCGTCGCGAACATCAGGTACGGCGGTCCCTTGGTGAGCAACGCCGCCGCACCGACGAGCCCCGCCGCGATCAGTCGCGCGGTGGAGCCGGTCGTCGCGCCCTCGCACATCCACAGCACGCTGACGGTGGTGCACGCCATGAACACCGGATCGATCTCGGCGAAGGCGCCGTGCCACAGCACGCTCGGAGCGAGGATCACGCCGAGTGCCGCGAACCACGCCGACCTCCGATCGGCGAGACGGGCGAGCGAACCGAACGCCGCGCACGCACACCACCAGATCGCCAGCAGCGCCGGCAGGCGCGCCGCGGGTCGCGCGATGCCGAACAGGTGTTCGCACGCGGCGAGCAACCAATAGAACAGCGGCGGCTTGGTGAGCTGGGTCTCGCCGCCGAGCTGCGGCACGAGATATTCACCCGAGCCGACCATCCAGTGCGCCACCAGCACGCGCTGGCCCTCGGTGCCCGACCAATCGGGTCGCAGCCAGGTGGCGGCGTGCGCGGCGAGGGTCACACCCAGCAGGGCGAGCGCGACGGCTCCGTGGGATCGACGCATCGGATCCTCGGCTGAGGCGCGGGTCGCGAGGTCATGGTGATCCGACACGGAAGGGCGGCAGTGTCGTCGGCACGGCAGTCGTCCTCAAGGCTGCGCTCCGGCCTCGCGCGCGTGGCTTGTCCCTCGTGCACGCCGGACGGATCATGCGACGCGGAGGAAACAGCATGCAGCTCGCCCGCCCGCTCGTCGCACTCTCGTTCGTCGCCGTCTCTTGGTCCGCCCCGCTCGTCGCGCAGGCCGATTGGACGGCGATCGCGCCCGTCAACGTCCCCGCCGGTCGCGGCGGTCACGCCATGGCCTACGACCTGGTGCGCGATCGCATCGTGCTGTTCGGCGGCAACATCGCCGGTCTCGGCTTCCAGAACGACACCTGGGAGTTCGACGGGACGACCTGGACGCAGAAGCTGCCGGTCACCGTACCGCCGGCGCGCGCCGGTCACCCGATGGCCTACGACCCGATCATCAACCGTTGCGTGATGTACGGCGGCATCCCCGTCGGCGGCGGCGCGCTGAACGACACCTGGGCCTGGGACGGCAACGACTGGACGCAGATCGTCACGCCGACCAACCCCCCGCCGAAGCGCTCGCAGCCGATGGTCTACCACCCGCTGCGCGGCTCCCTGGTGATGTGGGGCGGATACAACGGCGTCGGCGACGTCAACGACACCTGGGAGTTCAACGGCGCCGACTGGGTGCAGATCCCCACCACCAATGCGCCGCCCGGACGTCGCGCCAGCGACATGGCCTTCGATCCGAACACCGGTGGCCTGGTCCTGTTCAGCGGCTACCTGCAGGGCGCGGACACCTGGCTGTTCACCGGTCTCGACTGGGTGCCGCTCACGCCGCTCACCGTCCCTCCGGGGCGCTACGACCACACGATGTGCACCGACCTCGTGCGCAACCGCGTGGTGATGTTCGGCGGTTCCACCGTGAACGACACCTGGGAGTGGGACGGCGTCGACTGGATCCAGCGCACGCCGACCAACTCGCCGCCGGCTCGCTACGACGACTACCTGGTGTGGGACTCGCTGCGCGAACGCACCGTGATGTTCGGAGGGCTCAACGGCAATCCCGACATGTGGGAGTACCGCACTGCGAATCCCGCGACCTTCTCGACCTTCGGCGCGGGATGCCCGGGCTCGAACAACCTCACTCCGGCGATGTCGTCCGCGGATCGGCCCTGGCTCGGCGAACCCTTCGACGTCGACGTGTCCGGTCTGCAACCCGTTTCGCTGGTGTTCATGTACGTCGGGTTCTCGAACACGCTGTGGAGCGGCATCCCGCTGCCCTTCCCGCTCGGATCGCTCGGCATGCCCGGTTGCTCGTTGCTCGTCGAACCGCTGGTCGCACCGCAGATCACGAATACCGGTGGTCAGGCGCGACTCACGCTGACCGTTCCGAACCGCCCGGGCCTGGTCGGAGTCACGGTCTACTACCAGGCGATCACCACCGACTTCGCGGCCAACGCCTTCGGCGCGGTGCTCAGCGACGGCGGCGCGGCGAACATCCACCGGAAGTGATCCGAGGGCGCGCCGATCGGCGCGCGCCCCCATGACCGGGCCGGGCTAAGTTGTCCGGCCATGCTCGTCGCCACGCTCGTCGCGTTCGCCCTGCTGCAGCAGGATCCGCCGACCCTCTTCGACCACGTGCCGTGGCGCGGGATCGGACCCGGCAACATGAGCGGACGCATCGCCGCGATCGATGCGTCGAACCGCGACTGGCGCACTGTGCTGGTCGGTTCCGCATCGGGCGGCGTGTTCCTCTCGCACAACGCGGGCACGACGTGGACGCCGATCTTCGATCACTACGGCTCCGGCTCGATCGGCGCGGTCGCATTGTTCCAACCCGATCCGATGGTGATCTGGGTCGGCACCGGCGAGGCGAACAACCGCAACAGCGCGGGTTGGGGCGACGGCATCTATCGCTCGATCGACGGCGGACAGACCTTCACCAACCTCGGACTGCGGGACACGCGCCAGATCGCCGACATCGCCGTGCATCCGAGCGATCGTGACATCGCCTACGTCGCCGCGGTCGGCAGCCTGTGGGGCGAATCGGGATCACGCGGCCTCTACAAGACCGTCGACGGCGGCGCGCACTGGACCCTGCTCGAGGGGGGACTGCCGAAGGGTGTCGGCTGCACCGAGGTCGTGGTCCATCCGACCGAGCCCGACACCTTGTTCTGCGGGATGTACGAGCGCCGTCGCTCGCCGTGGTGGATGCACTCGGGCGGACCGAACGGAGGGATGTTCAAGTCGACCGACGGCGGCGCGACCTGGCGCAAGCTGACCGACGGACTGCCCACCGGCGACACCGGCATGATCGACATCGACATCTGCCTGTCGCAGCCCGACTGCGTCGTGGCACAGGTCGAGGCGGCGGCCACGCCCTCCGGCGACCTCGCGGTGCCCGGTCCCGGCATCTACCGCAGCGACGACGGCGGCGAGAGCTGGCGCTACCTGCTGCGCACCGCGCTGCGGCCCTTCTATCACGGTCAGGTCGCGATCGACCCGTCCGACCCGCAGCGCATCTACTCGGTCGGTCGCGAGTTCAAGGTCAGCAAGGACGGCGGACGCACCTGGGTGAATCGCTGGTGGTCGGGAGGCGGCGACGATCACGACCTGTGGATCTCGCCGCAGGACGGCGCCATCCGCTACATGGCCACCGACCAGGGCGCGCACCTCACCATCGACGACGGCACCAGCGTGCTCGCCTTCGAGAACCTCGCCGTCGGTCAGTACTACGCGATCGGTGTGGACCTCTCGGAACCGTATCGGATCGTCGGCGGACTCCAGGACAACGGCCTCTGGCTCACCCCGAGCAACAGCCGCGACCCGCACGGCATCCTCAACGCGCACAGCTCGTGGGTCGGCGAGGGCGACGGCTTCCACGCACAGATCGACCAGACCGACAATCGCACCGCCTACCTGGTGAATCACGTCGGCTTCGCGGCGCGCGTCGATCTCGTCACGCGCGAACACGCCTACATCACGCCGACGCCGGAGACGATCGTCGACTTCGCGAAGTGGTTCGACCCGACGTTCCCGGAGACCGCGACGCGCTACACGATCCTCCCCGGCGAGCACTGGTTCTTCGGCGCGCAGCCCGACCGCCCGCGGCTGCCACCGCAGTTCCGCTTCAACTGGTCGTCACCGCTGATCCTGTCCCCGCACGACCAGAGCACCGTCTATTTCGGCGGCAACCACCTGTTCGAGTCGCGCGATCGCGGCGTCACCTGGCGCATCGTCAGCCCGGACCTCACCACCAACGATCCGAGCAAGCGCAACCCGACGAAGTCCGGAGGCCTGACCAACGAGGTCACCGGAGGGGAGAACCACTGCACGATCATCACGATCGCGGTGTCGCCGCTGGATGCCCGCGAACTGTGGTGCGGCACCGACGACGGCAACGTGCAGATCACGCGCGACGGCGGCGCGCACTGGAGCAACGTGCGCACCGCGATCCAGGCCGCAACAGGCGCACCGCGCGAGGGTGCGTGGATCAGCCGCGTCGAGCCGTCGCACGTCGTCGCCGGGCGCTGCTACGTCACGCTCGACGACCACCGCCGCGACGACTACCGCCCCTACCTGTTCGTCACCGAGGACTTCGGTGCGACCTTTCGCTCCATCACGTCGAACCTGCCGGATGACGGCAGCGCCTACGTGGTCCGCGAGGATGCACGCAATCCCGATCTGCTGTTCGTCGGCACCGAGTTCGGTGCGTTCGCATCGCTCGACCGCGGTGCGTCCTGGTCGACCTTCGGACGCGGCCTGCCGACGGTGGCCGTGCACGATCTGGTGATCCATCCGCGTGATCGCGATCTGGTCGCCGGCACGCACGGTCGGGCGTTGTGGATCGCCGACGACATCACGGGACTGGAGGAATGCACGCCCGACGTCCGCGCGCAGGACCTCGTGCTGCTGCGCCCACGACCGGCGATCCGCTGGGACACCGTCGACTGGGGACGACGCCAGCCGAGCTTCCTGCTCGTCGGCGAGAATCCCGAACGCGGCACCTTCCTGCACGTCTGGTCGAGGAACGCGCTCGAGGACAAGGTCACGATCCGGGTCACGGCCCGCGACGGCAGCCTATCCTGGTCCCGTCAGGTCTCGATCTCGGCAGGACTCAACCGCGTGCGCTGGCCGCTGGTGTTCGGAGTCGACGCGCAGCAGATCGCGACTGCACGCGACGCGCTGCTGCGCGCGGCAGACGAGATCCGCACGCACCTGAGGAGCGACGAGCTGCGCACGCGCATCGACGAGATCGTCGGCAGGCTGAAGTCCGCCGGCACGGTGCACGAGCTCAATGCGGCGCGACACGCTCTCGTCGAGGACTTCGCCGGCTACGCCGCGGGCGAGCCCACCTTCGGCGAGCGGCTCGACACGATCGACGCGCCCGCCGGAACCTATCTCGTCACTCTCGAGTCGGGCGACACGACAAGGCACACCGAGGTCGTGGTCCGCGACGACCCGCTCGGCACATCGGGTCGATGAGCGCCGACAGCAGGCCGCGGATCGCCGCCATCGACCGCCTGCGCGGGCTCGTGATGGTGTTGATGGCCAGCGACCACGCGGCGCACTTCTACTACCACGACCACGTGATCCTCGACACGGCGATGTTCCCGCGCTGGAACCAGCCGTTGCCGGCGATCCCCTTCGTGCACCGCTGGCTGTCGCACCTCTGCGCACCGACCTTCGTGTTCCTCGCGGGCACGTCGATCGCGTTGGCGGCCGCACGCCGCGGTGCCGACGAGCAACGCGCCTTCGATCGCGATCTCCTCCTGCGCGGCCTGTTGCTGCTCCTGCTCGAGGTCGTGTTCATCTCGCCGCTGTGGGCACCGCAGCTGGAGGCGGCGCTGATGATGCAGGTCCTCTTCGCCCTCGGCGTGGGGATGATCCTGATGACCGTGCTGCGCAGGCTTCCCACGGCGATCTGCGCCCTCTTGGGCATCGGCCTCGCCGTCGGCAGCGAAGCGCTCGCGGCCATGCCGCGCAGCGTGCTCACGTCCTGGTTCGTCACCGGCCAGATGCGGTCGGACGTCGCGGTCGTCTATCCGGTGCTGCCCTGGCTGTCGGCGATGCTGCTCGGTCACGCCTACGGACGTCATCTCGCGGGCAAAGGCCGCGCGATCCGTCCGCTCCTGTGCGGCGGGGCGATCGCGCTCGCAGTCTGGGTCGTTGTCAAGCTCGCCGACGGTTACGGGAACATGGGGATGAAGGGCATCCACGACAGCCCGTTGCGCTGGCTGCAGGTCAGCAAGTACCCGCCGAGCCTCGCCTATCTCGGACTCGAACTCGGTCTCGGAGCCGTCCTGCTCGCCGTGTTCTTCGCGTGGGACCGGCGCAAGTCGGCGACGCACGACCGCAATGCGCCGCTGCTGGTGCTGGGACAGACCGCGCTGTTCTTCTACGTGCTGCACATCGCGCTGATCGAGGCCTCCGGCCGGCTGCTCATGTCGTCGGGTTACGAGCCGAGCGAGGATCCAGGCAGCGGCCTTGCACGCAATTGGGCGGTCGTCGCCATCGTCGTCGTCCTCGGTGTCGTGTTCGGTCGAGCGTTCCGCGACTTCCGCGCGCGACACGCGACGAGCCTGCTGCGGCTGATCTGAATTCCGCCCGGCGATCGCCGCGCGCCGCAACAATGACGGGCCCACTCGTCTCTGAGGAACCCGTTCACCATGCGTACTCTCTTGCCGCTGCTCGTCGCGGCTCTCGGTTCGGCTGCCGCCGCGCAGACCACCTTCGCGTCGACCAACTATCCCAGCCTCGGTGCACCCACCGCGATCGCCGCCGGTGATCTCGACGGCGACGGCGACAACGACCTCGCCACCGTGCACACCGGAGCCAGCGCGGTCGCCGCCAACCTCAACCTCGGCGGTGGTGCTGCGTGGGCGAACGGCGTGCTGTTCCCCTACGGCGCCGGAACCGCTCCGGTGGAACTGGTCGTCGCCAACCTCGACGGCGCCGGCCGTGTCGACATCGCGACCGTGCTGCAGGGTGTGAACGCGGTGTCGATCCATCTCGCGGCCGGAGCCTGGCCGGCATTCGGACCACCTCAGATCGTGCCGGTCGGTTTCGCACCCATCGAGGCGGTCGCCTTCGACGCCGATCTCGACGGCGACAACGACCTCGCCGTGCTCTGCCAGAATCCGAGCTCGGTCTACATCCTCCGCAACAACGCGGGCGTGTTCGCGGTCGCCAACATCCTGCCGCTGTCGATCTCGCCGTCGGGGATCGGTGTGTCCAACTTCAACCTGTACGGACCGCCCGACCTCGTGGTGACCGGCAGCCCGGCAGCAGCCGCGGTGTTGATCAACACCACCGTCGGAGTGGCGATCACCTTCGCCCCCGAGCAGTTGTTCCCCGTCGACCTGCGCCCCTTCGGCGTCTGCACCGGAGACCTCAACGGCGACGGCTACATGGACTTCGCGACCGTCAACGCCGCGTTCAGCACGGTGAGCGTGATGCTCAACAACCCGGCGGCGCTGGCGGGTACGACGGTCGGCTTCCTGCGCACCGACTACCCGCTCGCGCCCGGCGTGATCGCCGGACCGAACACCGAGATCGAATGTGGTGACTTCGACTGTGACGGCGACGTCGATCTGGCCGCGACCTGCAACGCCAGCAACCGCGTCGCGCTGCTCTGGAACAACGGCCTCGGCGTCTACACGCCGCCGACCTTCGCCGCGGCTCCGCTCGGCTGCAGCGACATCGTGGCGGCCGAGTTCTCCGGCGATCCCTGGCTGGACCTCGCGACGGCCAACCAGGCGAGCAACGACGTGAGCGTGTTGCTCAACAACCTCGCGGCGACGTGCTGCCGTCACATGATGATCGGCGGCATCAGCGACGGCTTCGGAGCGGCCGTTCCGTTCGGCGTCGAAGACGCCTGCCCGAACCCCGCGGTCGTCGCCTGGTCGGGTCTGCCGAGTCGAGACTTCGACGGTGTCCCGACCTGCGCCAAGCCGGTCGTGCACCAGTTCCGTGCGCTGCCGGGCAAGATCAAGTCGGCGCGATTGACGATGCGCATGCGCGCCGACTGCGCGACCTCGCCGGGCGATCGCTTCGCCCTCGGCTGGAGCAGCGGCTTTGGCACGATGGTCTTCCAGCGTCCGGTGACGACGCTCACCGGCTCGCCGTGGACCGCGGGCAGCTTCGGCGGTGTCTCGCTCGATCTCGCGAGTCTGCCCGGCGGTGCCAACCTCCTCGCCAAGCTCAACACCGACGGCGTCCTCGACGTCCTCGTCGGCCCCGGCACGACCGTCGATTCGATGATCCTCGAGCTGCAGACCTGCGCGAACGCCAACACCGGCATGAACCTGTCGGTCTCGCCGATCGTGTGGGGAACGACGGTCACCTGGTCGGTCAGCGGTGCCCCCTCCGCACCTCCGGGATTCGTCGCGTTCCTGATCGGCCCCGCGGTCGGCCCCGGCCCGACGGTCCCCGGTGGCGACCTCTGCCTGCTCGCACCGAGCATCCTCACGATCGCGCCGACGACCGCGTTCGGCACCGCGAACTTCTCGCTGACCCTGCCCTGGATGCCCTTCCCGCCCTGCGTGACCCTGTCCAATCAGGCGGTGGGGATCGACGGCACCGGCACCGTCTTCCTGCACAGCAACACCTGGACGAGCCAGTTCTTCGACTGAACGGCGGCGCGATCCGTACATGCGAAGGGGGCGTCACGCACTGCGCGGCGCCCCCTTCTGCTTCAGGTCGTCAGACCCGGATCACGAACCGATCACGGTCACGATCGTGTTGGACAGCTCGACCGCGAGCGGGAACACGCAGCCACCGGTGGCCGCGAGGTCCGCACCCTGCGTGAAGAGCGAGCCACCGATCAACGCGGTGTTGACCGGCACGCCCAGGTTCAGCACGCTGCCGGACTGCACGTAGTCCAGCGAGCATCCGAGGGTGCACGCCGGGCAGATCGGCAGGGCCGACGGGGTGAAGCCGATCCACACGAAGGACGCGAAGGAGCCGGGGGTCAGCGTGTAGCCGACCGAGCCACCGAGGCGCGGCGAACCGCTCGCGGCCAGCGCAGTCGTGCCGCAACCGGCACCGACGGTCGTGAAGCTACCGACCGCCTCGACATCCATCGTGAAGGCGCCGGACGCAGCGGCGAAGCCACCGACGCGGATGTAGTAGACGCCGCCAGCGCTCGCGCTGAAGGTGATGACCGACTGGAGACTGCAGGAGTCGTCGTTGCAGGCGATCGAGGTCAGCGAGCCGCAGCCGAGGCTGCCGTCGAGGACCTCGAGCGCGGTGTCGAAGCCCGAGCCGCACAGCGAGACGCTGGTGGAGGCCGTCGCCGGCGAGGTGAAGACGTACCAGAGGTCCGTGCCACCCGACGCGCAGGGCCAGGCCTGGGCCGAGGTCGTCGCGCCCACGGTCGAGCCGTTGACCACGCCGTAGCCGACCGGGATCGCGCCGGTGCACTCGTCGTTGACGATGATGTTGATGTAGGCGGTCTTGGTCCGCGTGACCTGGGTGTGCGTGATGTCGTGGACCGTCAGCGACACGGTGTACGAGCCACCGGCGGTGTATGCGTAGGCCGGGTTCTGCGCGTGGGAGTCGATGATGCCGTCGTTGTCGAAGTCCCAGTCCCAGGCCGTGATCAACGGATCCGTGGTGCAGCTCTGGTCGGTGAAGGTCACGATGTGCGGCAGCGAGGTGCCGAGCGTGGGCGTGCCCGAGAAGTTGCAGGTCAGCACGTTGTTCGACCCATAGTAGATCGCGCCGTTGAACACGCGCGGGGTGAAGGGCGTGCCCGAGAAGGCGACGTTCTGCGCCGCACCGAGGTTCATGGTCAGCACGCCGTCGCTGAACGACTGGTTGCTGCCGTTGCCGTTGGTGTAGCGGTGGCCGAAGTCCGACGCGTCGATCGCGAAGCCGTAGGTGCCCGGGGTCAGCGTGAAGGGCGTGGCGAGATCGATGTGCGAGGGCAGGTTGTTGCCCGCGGAGACCGCCAGACCGTTGTCGATGCCCTGGTTGGTCCAGGCCGCGTTCGAGGCCGTGTTGCCGACGTAGGTGCCGGCAATCGTGAACAGGCCGTTGAGGTGGATCGGCGTGGCGGCCGCGACGGAGGTGTTCACGTCGATGCCGGTGATGGTGACCGTCGAGGCGACGGTGACATCGAAGAACACCGCACCACCGGACGAGCCACCGTTGTTGCTCGTGTAGGCGGTCGAGAGGTTGACGGAGCAGGTGCCCTGGGCCATCGCCGTCGTGGCGAGGAGGCTGAGGGCGGCGGCGGAGCCGAGGAGAGAAGCGAGTCGCACTGGGGATTCCTCTGAGGTTGAGTGGGGAGGACGAGAGGTCACCACCGGAGACGGGATCGAACCCGACACCCGAGGTGGAGGCGGGCCGATCACCTCACACGCGCTGCGGCGAGCGTCGCGACGAGCCGAGGAGTCTCCGGAATCCGGAGCGAGCTCAGGGCGGGGGCAGGACGAGCGCGGGAGAGGCGAGCACCCGCGACAAGAGAGTGACATAACCCTGCACGAATGTTCCCTGCAAGCGCGGCTCTTGCCGGCCGCGGCGCGCGAGGGTGCGAGGAAAGCCCGCCGCGAGCGGTCGATCGCGTTCCGATTTCGAGACGGGCAATCAGTTTTTCTGCAGGGCGGAATCGCGCGACTCTGGCGCCGAGCGTGCCCGGTCGAAGGCGGCGACCACGATGCCCACCACGATGAGGGCGCCTCCTCCGTACTGGAGCGTGCGGAGGTGGTCTCCGCGGAACGCCCACCCGGCGAGAGCGGCGAACAGCGGCTGGGTCGCGAAGAGCAGCGCGACCTGGGTCGGTGGGATCCTCGGCTGCACCACGCACTGCACGCCGATCCCCACCGCGGTCGCAAGCACGCCGAGATAGAGCAGTTCGACGATCCTCGGTTCGCAGTGCGACAGGAGCGTCTGCACGAAGTGGTCGCCCGCCTCGCCGAACAGCAACGCGAGGAGCAGGCCGAGCGACGAGAACGCCGCGACGACCAGGAGCTGCCATGTCGAGAAGGCGAGCGGGTCCGCCGTGCGACCGAACTTGGACAGGAGCAGGATGTGTGCCGCGTAGGTGGTCGACGAACCGAGTTGGAGCAGGACGCCACGCAGACGGTCGTCGTCGTTCGCCCCGCCCTGCGGCCACGCCAGGACCAGCATGCCTGCGAAGCCGAGGACGAAGCCGATCATCGCCGGTCGCCCCGGCCGCGCGCCGAAGAACAACCACCCGCCCAGGGCGACGAGCAAGGGGATCAGGCCGGCGATCAGACCCGCGGTGCTCGCGCTGGTGTCCCCCATCCCCACCGTCTGGAGGAGGTAGCCCGACGCGAGCGCGGTGCCGGTGATGCACCCGGCGCGCGCACAGTCGCGCAATGCACGACCCGCGCCACCGCGCATCAACAGGAAGGGCAGCAGACAGGCGACGGCGATCCAGAACCTCACGACCAGCAGTGCGAGCGCCGCGAGAACCCCACCGAAGACCGACTTGAGTTCATCGTGCGTCGACTTCACGGCCACGTAGCTGCCGCCCCACACGAGGATCATCGACAAGAGGAGAGCGTGCGGCAGGAGTCGCCTGCGACCGGCGGTCATCGGGGCGCGGCACACTAGGAGCAGCACGGCAGCGCCCGCAAGAGCAGCGGAACCACCCATCTCCCGCGCTTGTCCCGGCGCCCGGGTGGATCGAAGATCGCCGCCGCCGATGGACGGTGACGCACAGCCCGCACAGACCCCGCGCCCGATGCGAGCGCCGACCGGTCTGCGTCGGGTGCTGGGACGCGCGGCGATCCTGGTGGTCGTCACCCTGATCGTGCTGGAGCTCACGCTGCAGCTCGGCGCGCTCGCAGTCGCCTTGCTGGCGCCGGCGCCGAAGACCGCGTCGAACCTGCGCGCCGACGGTCGCAAGCTCGTGCTCTGCGTCGGCGACTCCTTCACCTATGGGCTCGGCGCGAGCGATCCGGAGAAGACGTCCTATCCGGGCCGGCTCGGCGAACTCCTCGAACGGAGCGACCCCGGGCGCTGGCAGGTGGTCAACGAGGGTTATCCGGGGCGCAACTCGCGCCAACTCCTCGAGCGACTCGGCGAGCAGCTCGACCGCCTGCATCCGGACTTCGTCTGCATCCTCGTCGGCCTCAACGATCGATGGAGCCATCCGGAGCGGCTCGATCTCGATCGCGATGGAGCCGCAGGCGGCAGCTCCTTCCGCCTGGAGTTCCGCACGCTGCGTCTGTGGCGATGGCTCGCCGGCAAGTTCGCTTCGAGCGACGAGCCGGGACCCGGAGTCTTCACGCCGAGGCTCGCGAACTCGGATTCGTGGCGCGCGGACGATCAAGGCACCGCCACGGCCGAGCAGAAGGCGGTCGTGGCGCGCTCCGCCGCGGATCCGTCCTCACCTGCAGCCCACGCACACGGACTCGACACTGCAGAAGCGTCGGCACGCGAGACGCTGCTCCACGGGATCACGCCGACCGTCGACGCGATGCGTGCAGCGACAGGTCCCGATCTCCCTTTGCTGCGCGCCGTGGCACACCACGCCGCGACCAGCGCACCGCAGAGCGCGTTGCGTGCCGCGGTCCTCGGCTTCGTTCTCACCGGCGATCGCACGCGCTTCTCGAGCGAGCTCCACGCCTGCACGGCGCAGGATCCGCAACAGCTCGACGCCGTGCTCCGCTCCCTCGACCTCGCGCGCGCCGAGCGGAGTGCGGTCGCCGTGGCCTTCGCCGATTCGCTCGGATGGAAGCAGGCGGACGGCATCTGGATCCAACCTTCGACCGGAGCGCAGCGTGCCCTCGTCGACATCCGTTGGGAAGAGATCGGCCCGGTCGCCCTCCGCGACTTCGAGAACCACCGGGAGCACCTGCTCCAGGCGTTCCGCCTGTGTCGCGCGAAGGGCGCCGTCCCCCTGCTGCTCGGCTACCCGAACCGCAAGTCCTTCCCGGACGAGTTCCTCGTCGATGTCAGCGAGCGCGGCGAGGCGGAATTCCTGAGCACGGTGGTCGCGATCGAAGCGCGCCTCGCCAAGGACCCTTCGGCGCAGCTCTTCGTCGCCGACGGTCACTGCAACGACGAGGGATATCGGGTCATGGCCGAAGTGGTTTGGCGTCGACTGACGGGTCCGAGATAGCATCCTCGTCCCCGAAAAGGAGACCCCCCATGTCCATGTTGCGCACCCTCACCGTCCTCACGGCCTTCTTCCTCCTCGGCTCCTGCACCAAAGAAGCGGGCGCTGCCGGCGCGAACCCGGCCGGCGTGGCCGACTCGATCACGAAGCTGCTGACCGGCATCACCGACGGCAAGACCGCCGACGCCGCGAAGTCGCAGCTCGAAACCCTGACCACGCAGTTCAGCTCGGTGGTCTCCGGCCTGAAGTCGGCCGCGAGCTCCGAAGGCGAGAAGGCCTCGGGTGCGATCGGCGACCTCGCCAAGAAGGCGATGGGCGCGCTCACCCCCGAGCTGACCACCGCGTTCAAGGGCATCACCGACCAGATCACGCGCCTGATGAACATCCAGGACGTGACGAAGGCGATCGGCCCGGTCCTCGAGAAGCTCAAGGGACTCATCCCCGCCTGACGATAGAGGCCGCGACCGAGACATGATCGGTCGGTTCCTGTCGTACGCACCGCGGCCCGCCGCCCCCTCGATCCGGGGCGACGGGCCGCGGTCGTTCACGGCGAAGACGCTACACCGCTCACAGCGCGGCCTCCTGCCCCAACCGAAGGGGTGCGGCTCGCTTCGCTCACCGCACCCCGAGGCACTCGGCCGCGCTGTCGGCCTTGCTGGCATCTACTGCTCACGAGGATCCGCGCGTGCCGCGCGAATCCTCCGGAGTCGTAGATCAGAGGAACTCGGTCTTGCCCGGGATCGCGATGATCGGCTCGGGCGCCGGACCCCAGGCGTAACCCGCCGGCGACAGGTCCTGCTTGCTGTTGAGCGCCTGTTCCCAGGTGATGGTCTTGCCGGTGTAGGCCGACATGCGCCCCATGATCGACATCAGGGTCGCCTTGCACATGTAGTCGCCGTTGTTGATCGGCTTGCCCTCGCGGATCGAGCGGAACAGTTCGTCGTGCTCGAACTGGTACATGTCGCCCGGATCGCCGCGGTGACGCCACGCGTTCTCGCCGGTGATCGCATGCGTCTGGATCGCCGCGGTGCCCTTGGTCCCGAACACGAAGTCGGAGACGTCCCCGTCGGCGCCGCCCCACTGACGGCAGGAGTGGAACAGCTTCACGCCGTTCTTCCACTCGAAGACCGTGTTGAAGTGGTCGTAGACGTTGCCGAACTCGGGCTGCACTCGCGTGGAGCGACCGCCGCTCGCGGTGACCCTCTCCGGCGCCTCGTCCTTCATCGCCCACAGGATCTTGTCGAGGCTGTGGATGCTCTGCTCGGCGATGTGGTCGCCCGACAGCCAGGTGAAGTAGAGCCAGTTCCGGTTCTGGTACTCCATGTCACTCCACTCCGGCTTGTGGCCGCGGTGCCAGAGGAAGCCGGTGTTGTAGGTGCACTGCAGCGCGACGATGTCTCCGACCGCGCCCTCGTGCACGCGCTGGATCACGTCGCGCTTGGCCTTCTGGTAGCGGTAGCACAGTCCGGAGACGAGGCTCAGCTGCTTCTGCTGGGCGAGCTTGCAGGTCTCCATCACCGAACGGAGACCCGGTGCGTCGGTCGCGACCGGCTTCTCGCAGAACACGTGCTTGCCGGCCTCGATCGCGGCGCGGAGGTGCTGCGGGCGGTAGTGCGGCGAGGTGCACAGCAGGACCACGTCGCTGCTCTTGATCACGCCGTCGAAGGCAGAGAAGTCGGTGAAGCGGTGATCGGCATCGACCGTGACCTGTGCCTTGACCTCCGAGTTCTGCAGGCTGGTCAGGCTGTCGTTCAACCGGTCGGCGAACAGGTCACCCATCGCGACGAGCCGCGCCTGCGGATCGGCCTTCAGCGCGTTGAGCGCCGCGCCCGTGCCGCGACCACCGCAGCCGATCAGTCCGACGCGGATCACGTCGCTGCCGCCGAGGTGCACGGGCATCGCGGCGGCCTTCGCGGCGATGCTCACACCTGCCACGGCGGTCCCGGAGACGGAGAGGAAGCGGCGGCGCGTGGGCCGCGGATCGAGGGGAGTGCTCATGATCGTCTCGTCTGCGCAGCGGACCGGACGGGGCGCTCGAGCCGCGCGCGGCGGAACACGGTAGCACGCTCGGTCCCGGGCTTTCCACGCTGCGAGCGGGTCCAGGATCAGCGATGGACCAACGCGGGGAAGTCCGGGGAGTGGACGGTGATCACCCCTTCCGATCCCGCACGTCGCACCATCGCCGTGGCCCCGGGCACGCGCGCGACCGCGGCGAGTGCCGCTTCGGGATCGAGCACGCAGCAGGCCGACGCGAGCGCATCGGCCGTCGTTCCATCCTGCGCAATCACGGTTGCGGTGCGCCGACCACGCACGCCGAGCCCCGTGCGAGGGTCGACGATGTGCGCATAGCGCTCGCCGCCGATCTCGACGAACTGGAACAGGTCGCCGGACGTGGCGATGCCGCAGCGTGCGACGCACACCGCTTCGCTCGGCTCCTTGCCTTCCTCCAGCGGTTGCAGCGCCACGATCCAGCCCTCGGCATCGCGCGGCGGATCACCCACGGCGAGATCGCCGCCGCCGTCGACGAGCGCGCGCGTGAGGCCGAGCTTCGCGAGTTCGCGCAGGGCCTCGTCCGCAGCTCGTCCCTTGGCGATGCCACCCAGGTCGAGACGCGCGTGAGGGACCGTGATCACGGCGCTGCGATCCTGCGCATGCAGTTGCAGTACATCTCCTCCCACGGCACGCGCCGCGGTCCGCAGGCGGGCCTCGGTGGGCAACTCGCCTTCCCGCACGGCGCGGCGCCACAGCACGACGAAGGGGCCGACGGTGACGTCGAACGCGCCGTCGGTCGCCGCGCGGATCTCGGCGGCTCGTGTCAGGACCGAACAGAGGTCCTCGCCGAGCGTCATCGGCACGCCTTGGGGCTGACGGGACAGCCGGCTGAGTTCGCTGTCGGACTTCCAGTCGCTGAGCTCCGCGTCGAGCGCGGCGATGCGCGCGAAGGCGGCACGCGCCCCGGCTGCGGCGAGTTCCGCGGAGTCGGCATCGACCACGATGCGGAACTCGGTCCCCATGTGGGCCTCGACGAAACGGTGTCGCTCGGACGGTGCAGCGCACGCGGCGAGCAGCACGACCGGGAGCCAGGGTCGGATCCGGATGGCCTTTGCGTAGACTCTGCGGCCCGACCCTTCCGCCAAGCCGATGAGCCGACCTCGCGCCGCGTCCCCCTCCCTGCTCGCCGTCGTGTTCCAAGCCGCCTTCGCGATCTGCGGACCGCGCGCGCAGGACGCCCCGAAGCCGGCCGACGCCGCCACGATGGAACCGCTGACCATCGCGGTGCCGGGAACCAAGTTCGAGATCGTGATGGAACCCATCAAGGTCGGCACCAAGGGCTTCCCCTCTTCGTTCCGCATGGGTTCGCCCGACGCCGAGAAGGGCCGCAACGCCGACGAGGGGCCGCAGTTCGAGGTCGAGATGGATCCGTTCTGGATCGGTCGCTTCGAGATCACCTGGGACATCTACAACGAGTTCCGGCACGACTACGCGACGATGGGCGGCAAGGCGCTGCGTGCCGACGAGGCGTCGAAGTCCGCGTGGGCCGATGCGGTCAGCCTGCCCACTCCGCTGTACGAACAGGACGCCGCACCGATCCTCGCCGGCATGGGCACGGCGGGAGGTTACCCGGTCGCCGACGTCACGCAGTTCGCCGCGCGCCAGTTCACCAAGTGGCTCAGCAAGAAGACCGGTCGCTTCTTCCGTCTGCCGACCGAAGCCGAGTGGGAATACGCGGCACGCGGCGGGACGACGACGGCCTACTCCTTCGGCGACGATCCGGACGCGCTCGGCGACTACGCGTGGTACTTCGACAACAGCGCCTACGAGGACGCCTCGAAGGGGCATCCGGACTTCGGTGCGGGCTACCGCAAGGTCGGTCAGAAGAAGCCGAATCCGTACGGGCTCTTCGACATGCACGGCAATGTCGCCGAGTGGGTTCTCGATCAGTACGTCCCGGACGCCTACACCGCGCTGGCCGGCAAGAAGGTCAACTGGCGCGACGCGATCCGCTGGCCGACCGACGTCTTCCCCTGCGTGGTGCGCGGCGGGAGCTGGGAGGCTGAAGCCGGTGGATGCCGTGCGGCGGCGCGACTCGCGTCGAGCGCGAAGTGGCAGAAGCGCGATCCGCAGCTCCCCAAGAGCATCTGGTGGTTCACCGACGGCTTCCACGTGGGATTCCGCATCGTGTCGCCTCTGAACGCGCCGTCCGACGACGAGAAGCTGCGCTGCTGGGAGTCCGCCGACGAGGGTACGCAGCGCGTCCTGCACAGCGGCGGCAAGGAGATGCGCGCACCGATCGGTGCGACCGACGGCGCCAAGGACGCGAAGAAGGAGACCGAGGGAGCCGGCAAGTGACACGCGCCGCGCTGCTCGTGCTCGCGCTGTCGGCACCGCTGTGCCACGCACAGGAGAACTACAAGCACACCGGCAGCGGGCGCACCTACGCACACTGGATCGAGCTGCACGACCAGCAGGACCGCGTGATCGACCCGGCGGCGGAAGATGCGCCGCCCTTCTCGATGCGCGCGACCTGCAAGAAGTGCCACGACCTCGGCGCGATGGAGAAGGGCTGGCACTTCGCGGCGGCCACCTCGCACGCCGATGCCGGACGCGCGGGCGAGCCCTGGATCCTCGTCGATCCGCGCACCGGCACGCAGCTCCCGCTCTCCTACCGCGGCTGGAAGGGGAGCTGGAAGCCAGAGCAGGTCGGCGTCAGCGCCGAGCGGTTCGTCGCGGAGTTCGGCAGACATCTCCCCGGTGGCGCGAGCAGCTACGCAGGAGTCGACCCGACGAAGGGACGCTTCCGCGTCGGTGGTCCGCTCGACGTCGATTGCATGGTGTGCCACGGCCGCGGCTCCGCATGGAGTCACGAACGCTGGGCGAAGGCGATCGAGGCGCAGGACTACGCATGGGCCTCGGCGCGCGCGCTGGGGCTGATCGACGTGGAAGGCGACGTGAAGTCCCTGCCCGACGATCTCGATCCGAACACGCCCGAAGGTCGCGCGAAGCTGCCGAAGACCCGCTACGACCGCGCGCGCTTCGCCGCCGACGGTCGCGTGTTCTTCGACGTCGCGCGCTTGCCCTCCGACGAGGCGTGCGCGACCTGCCACTCCGTGCAGGAGGTCGGCAAGGATGCGTCGCCACGCTGGATGCACGACCGCGACGTGCACCTGCGCGCCGGCCTCCATTGCGCCGACTGCCACCGCAACGGTCTCGAGCACCACACGGTGCGCGGTTTCGAAGGTGAGCACAACGCGAGCGGCGTCACGGTCGACAGCCTGACCTGCCGAGGGTGCCACACCGACACGACCGACGGCCACGGCAACGCCACGGCGCATGGCGGCCGTCTCGGCGCACCGCTCGCGGAGCACCGCGGCCTGCCGGCGGTGCACCTGCAGAAGCTGTCGTGCACGGCATGCCATGCGGGACCGCGACCGCTCGCCGCGCCACAACCGGTCCAGACCTCGCTCGCTCACGCCCTCGGCGTGCCGAGCCAGACGCGTGCTGCGGAGGACCTGCCCGCGATCGTCGAGCCGGTGTTCTCGCGCGACACCGATGGCGTGATCCGGCCGCATCGCGTGGTGTGGCCGTCGTTCTGGGGCTTCGTCCACGACGACGCGATCGAGCCGCTCTCGCCCGATGCCGCGTTCGCGACCGTGCGCCGTGCACTCCGCGTGCGGAAGGACATGGTCGCGGAGCTGGGCGAGGGCGACGAAGCGCGCAAGAAGATCGCCGCCGGCCTCGCCGCGTTCGCGAAGACGCGCAGCGATGCGACGCCGGTCTACGTCTCGGGTGGTCGCGCATGGCGACTCGCCGCCGACGGCGAATCGCTGGAGAGCGTCGCGACGACCGCCGCCGATCCGGTGTCCTGGCCGGTCGCCCACGACGTGCGCCCCGCCCGCGACGCGCTCGGTGCGCGCGGCTGCACCGAGTGCCACGCCGGCGACTCGCCTTTCGTGCACGGTCGTCTCACCGCGCACACCATCGTGCCGGACACGCAGCCGCCGACGCAGACGATGGCGGACGCCATGGGTCTCGACCCGGTGCTGGTGCAGACCTGGGAGACCTCGTTCCGCGGACGCGACGCCTTCAAGTGGGCGACTCTCGCAGCCTTGTCGATCGCCGCGCTGGTGCTGGCGGTGCACGCGCTGGCGTTGCTCGTGGCGCTGCTGCGCGGCGGACGTCGCGCAACTCCCGAGGGCGGCACGTGATCGAGCACTACACGACGGCGGTGCAGGTCGGGCTCGCACTGTGCGCGCTCTCCGCATTGCTGTCGATCGCGCCGGTGGGGAGGCGCGCGCCACCCTCGCCGATCGGTGCACTCGCGACGCTGAGTGGACTCGCCTTGCTCGCCACCACCGGAGTGCTCGGAGCCACGGCCTTCGCCGCGGTGCTCGGTGGAACGAGCCTGCACGGCTGGGCGCTGCTGGCGCACGTCACCGCCGGTGGCGCGACCTGCGCATTGCTCGCCATGACCGCCCTGATCTGGCTCCGCCCGTGCTTGTATCGCGCACGACGCGTGTCGCTCGACGGCGTGTCCCGCCTGTCCGCGAGCCT
Source organism: Planctomycetota bacterium (assembly GCA_046349595.1). Classification (GTDB taxonomy): domain Bacteria; phylum Planctomycetota; class UBA1135; order UBA1135; family UBA2386; genus JACRLW01. The sequence continues at coordinate 1,517,576 of JAXMCA010000002.1, read as the reverse complement.
CGTGCTGCTGCTCGGCATCGCGACCGGTGCCAGCATCCTGGTGAGCACCTTCCCCGTGCTCGGCACCGTCGGACTCGAACGTCTGCTCGACGTCCACCGCTTCGCGGGCCTCGGCTTCCTGGTGATGCTCGTGTTCACCGCGAGCCGCGTGTTCCGCGCGCGGCGCGCACGTCACGCCGCCGGCCAGAGCCAGGCGAACAGGGCTCCGGTGACGAGCCCGTAGATCACGCCGTCGACCAGGAAGCGGAAGGTCGTGCTCCACGCGATCGACTTCCAGATCGAGGTGTGCACGCTCCAGAAAGCGTGGCCGAGGATCGCGATCGCGCTGCTGACGCGGAACACGAGCATGCCCTCGGCTCCGGCCTTGGTCTGCAGTCCCATGATGTAGGCGACGAACACCCCGACGAGCACGCAGAACAGGAACCACTGCAGGAGCGACTTGCCCATCGACACGCCGGTGCTCGGTCGCACGATCAGGTTGCCGACCGGGCCGCGCTTCAGCCTGGCCATGAACTCCTGGCTGCCGAACTCCTTCATGGAGGAGCAGGACGGGAACATGTACTCCCCCGGCTGGATGGAGAAGCCGCGCAATGCGTCCATCACCGCGTCCTCCTTGTCGAGTCGCTTGTAGTCGCCCTTGTGCCACTGCACGACCATGTGCAGCACCGAGCTGACGAGGAACACGGCGATCGACGAGACGAGGATCGGCAACCAGAGCTGGGTCAGTGTGAGCATGTGGGTATCTCCCGGATTGAGGGCGCGGGATCGTAGCGTGACGACGGCTTGCATCCGCCAGGCCCTTCGCCCATGAGCACTGCATGCGCGACGGCCGCCCGGATCTGCCTCATGTCGTGGTCATCGGCTCCGGCTTCGGGGGCCTGCATGCGGTCCGCGCCCTGCGTCGGGCACCGGTCCGCATCACGGTCGTCGACCGCCGCAACCACCACCTGTTCCAGCCGCTGCTCTACCAGGTGGCGACTGCAGCGCTCGATCCGAGCGACATCGCCTATCCGATCCGCGCGATCTTCAAGCGCCAGCGGAACGTCGCGCAGGTGCTCCTCGCGGAAGCGAGAGGAGTCGACCTCGCGAATCGTCGCGTCACGCTCGACGGCAGCGACGGCCCGCACGAGGTTCTCCACTACGATCACCTCGTCCTCGCCACCGGAGCGACGCACGGCTACTTCGGACACGACGACTGGGCGCGCTTCGCCCCCGGTCTGAAGACCCTCGAGGACGCACTCGACATCCGTCGCCGGGTGCTGCTCGCCTACGAACGCGCCGAGCGCTGGCCCGCCGATCGCGATGCGCTGTTGACCTTCGTCGTGGTCGGCGGCGGCCCGACCGGGGTCGAGCTGGCCGGCTCGCTGATCGAGATCGCCGTGCACACCCTCGCACGCGACTTCGACACCATCGATCCGCGCTCGGCACGCGTGATCCTGATCGAGGGCGCCGCGCGCGTGCTGCCGCCCTATCCCGAGGTGCTCTCGGAGTCGGCGCGACGTCAGCTCGACACGCTCGGCGTGGAGGTCCGCACCGGTGCGGTGGTCACCGAGGTCGACGGCGACGGCGTGGTCCTGCAGAGCGGCGAGAGGATCGCGGCGCGCACCGTCCTGTGGGCCGCGGGTGTGAAGGCATCCCCGCTCGCTCAGGGACTCGGTGTGCCGCTCGATCGTCAGGGGCGCGTGCTCGTCGAACCCGACCTCTCCGTGCCCGGCCATCCCGAGGTCTTCGTGATCGGCGACCTCGCGGCGGTGAAGTCCGGTGGCTCGCCGGTGCCCGGCGTCGCGCCCGCTGCGATCCAGGGCGGCCGCCACGCGGCGCGCTGCATCCGCATGGATCTCGCACGACGACCACGCCCGCCCTTCGCGTACCGCGACAAGGGTTCGCTCGCGACGATCGGTCGCGCTCGCGGAGTCGCCCACCTCGGTCGACTGCGCTTCGGCGGCTTCGCCGCATGGTTCGCCTGGATGGCGGTCCACGTGTTCTTCCTGATCGGATTCCGCAACCGGGTCTTCGTGGCCCTGTCGTGGGCCTGGAGCTACCTGACCTTCCGCCGCGGAGCGCGACTGATCACCGGCGGCGTGAGTCAAACACGACGTTGACGTCTTCGCTTGCGACAAGAGCGGCTCAGGATCGCGCGCCGGAGCGAGTGCCGGATCGTCACGCCGGATGCGAGATCCTCTCGCGAGGCGCGTGCAGCGTCGCTTCGAAATCCTCATCGGACGCGGGAGCGGAACGAGGGGCGAGCACGTCGTCGTCCGCCCTATGCGCGCGGAGCCCCGCGCGCGCATCCCCATCATTCCAGGAGGTCCATCCGAGATGTCCGTCGTCATCCGCACCGCACTCGTCTTCGTCCTCGGTCTGTCCGCATCCGCCACGCTGAGCGCACAGAACCATCCGCCCATCGCCAAGCCTGCCGCCGCAGGCAAGAGCGAGAAGCAGGACGCCCCCAAGCACCAGGAGATGTTCGTGATCGTCAAGGTCGGCGAGCACCGCCAGGTGATGGCGAAGAGCGCGGTCGACACGCTGAAGAAGCAGAAGGCCGAGCAGTTCGAGAAGGCGCACTCCGCGTGGGAAACGGAGAAGAAGGCCGCCGAGGGCGGCGGCAAGAAGTTCGACAAGCACGAGCCGGTCGCCGAGACCGTGCAGGCACTCGACGGCGAATTCCCCTCGCAGGCCGCCGCCGACGAGGCCCTCGCCAAGATGATCGCCGAGGAGAAGAAGGCCGAAGAGGCCAAGAAGAAGACCGCGGGTGAAGGCCACAGGCGGGAGGGCGGCGGCCACACCGAGCAGCCCCAGGGTGCCGGTCACAAGCGCGGTCGCTGATCGAAACCCCCGACTCGCGCGGGTTCACGCACCACCGGCCACCTGGACCTCCAGGTGAGCCGGTTGCAGCCATCTTTGCAGCACGCGGAAGAACTGCCCACGCTGCAACGGCTTGGTGATGAAGTCGTCGCAGCCGCACTCCATGCAGCGGTTGCGCTCCGTGTCGAGCGCGTGCGCCGTGAGAGCCACCACCGCGCCGGAGTAACCTGCTTCACGCAGGCACACAGTCGCCGCGAAGCCGTCGAGCACCGGCATCATCATGTCCATCAGGACGAGATCGAAGGAGCGACGGCGGTCTCCGATCAGCAGATCGAGTGCCTCCTGCCCGTGCACGGCGACCGCCACCTCGAGCCCCGCGCGCTCGAGCACCCGCGTGATCAGCCTGCGGTTGTCCTCGCCGTCCTCGACGAGCAGCACGTGTCCGCGGAACATCGGCCCCTGCCTGCCCCCGGCGCCGTGCTCGCCGGAGCGGGGTGATCCACCGGCATTCCCGATCTCGAGCGGCAATGTGATGGTGAAGCGACTGCCGACTCCACGCTCGGAGGCGACGACGATCTCCCCTCCCATCATCCGGACAAGGCGACGCGAGATCGCGAGCCCGAGTCCCGTGCCCCCGTGATTGCGCGTGGCGCTGGAGTCGCCCTGGCGGAAGGGCTCGAAGACCAGCGACAACTCCTGCGCTGTCATTCCGATCCCGGTGTCCTCCACGACGAACTCCACGGCCCTGGTCGCATCTCCACCGCTCACCGTGCAGGTGATCTCGACGCGACCTTGCGCGGTGAACTTGACGGCATTGCCGAGCAGGTTGAACAACACCTGGCGCAGTCGCGTGGGGTCTCCCGACACGACCTCCGGCACGCTCGCGTCGACATTGCAGCTCAACACGATCCGCTTCTCGTCGGCCCGCGGGCGAAGCAGCTGGACGACCTCGTCGCAGACCTCGCGCAAGGACATGTTGGTGTTGCGGATCTCCAGGCGATTGGCCTCGATCTTCGACAGATCGAGGATGTCGTTCAGGATGGTCAACAGGTGCTGGCCGCAGCGCCGGATCGTGCCGAGGTGGTCGCGACGCATCGCATCGTCGACCTCGGGATCGTCGATCAGCTCCTCGGTGAAGCCGAGGATCGCGGTCATCGGCGTGCGGATCTCGTGGCTCATGTTGGCGAGGAACTCGCTCTTGGCGAGAGTCGCCGCGGTCGCCGCAGCAGTGGCCTGCGCGAGTTCGCGCGTCTTCGCCTGCAGCTCACCATTGATCACCTGGAGCGCGGCGGTCTTCTCCTGGAGCAGGCGTTGCGCCTCGCGCTCGCGCCGCAGGTCCGAGCGGACGACGGCGAGGAGCGCGGCGCCCGCGAGGGCGAGCAGTTGGAGGAAGGCGCCCATGCCGAGCACGGTCAGGCGTCGCCGCTCCACCATGGCCATCAGATTGGACGCGTCATAGTCGACACCGAGCACACCGATCACGAGTCCGTGGGGATCGTGGATCGGCGCGAACGCGCTCACCCAGGATCCCCACCGATCGGACACCGGCTCCAGTTCGAAGATCGTCTCCCCGGCGAAGGCGCGGGGCAGAGCCGGATCGTCCTCGTCGTATTCCTCACCGAGTGCGGTCCGCTCCTCGTTCTCGTCGTCGTAGTCGCCGTCGCGGTTGTAGTCGGTTTCCGAGTCGACGAGCAGTCGGGTCTTGCCCTGCTCGTCGTTGCAGAACACGTAGATGTCGTGTGCGTCGGGATTGACCGCCAGCCAACGCTTCTCCGCCTCGATCAAGCGCAGATAGGTCGGATCGTCCTCGTTCGTGTCGAGGGAGATCTGGTCGATCCCCAAGGCCTCCATCTCCTGCGCGTAGGTCGGCACGAAGGCGAGCAGGGTCTGGGACACGCGTTCGAGTTCCCGCTGTCCGGCGGACGTCGCGCCGATCGCGCTCACCGCGGTCACCAGGGCGAGCACGACGAGGGTCCCGATCCGCAGACCGCGATCGGGAGCGAAGCGTCGCAGCGCGCGGAACAGGACGACGGCGCACGCTCCCGAGAGGAGCGCGAAGGCCAGGACATCCAGTCCCGAGCTGCCGAGCCATTGCGACATGGGTACCGATCGCCATGCGGTCCCCTTTCCCACACGAGGGCCGCGCAGCGTCGCAATCATCGACAGTTCGAGCCCCTTTGCTGATCGCATCCGAGCGGCACAGGGTCGGGGCGTTCGCGACGCCGATGCCATCGGGACGACGGGATGCGGGCAACCGCCGATCCACGGCTAGTCTCTGCCGGATGCGCGCGAACCTCGCACCGCTCCTGCTCGGCACGATCGCCCTCCTCGCTTCCTGTTCGGTGGCGTCACGCGGCTGGCCGGCCGCCGGTGGTCCTCGTGGTCACTGGACCGCGGACGACCGCAGCGCGCCGGCACAGTGGAGTGTGGTCCGCGACGAGAACATCGCCTGGCGCGTTCCGCTGCCGGAGTCCGGGCAGAGCGGCATCTGTGTCGCGCAGGATCGCGTGTTCGTCACCACGCTCGCCGTCTTCGATCCGGGATCCGCAGAACATCCGGCGCGACGCTTCTCCAAGGACATCGTCGGCCTGTGCTTCGACGCACGCAGCGGCAGGCAACTGTGGAGCGTCGACGTGCCCGGTGTCGTCGAGTCGCCGAACATGTACGCGTACTCGGATTCCTCGTCACCCACGCCCTGCACCGACGGCAGGCACGTGTTCTTCGTCAATGCGAGCGGGGGAATCGCCTGCTGTGATTTCGCGGGGCATGTCGTGTGGCGACGCACCTGGCGACCCTGGTCGATCGACGACGGCTTCCCCTTCAACAAGCAGTTCGAGCCCTTCGTGCACGGCGGCGCGCTGGTGAACCTCGAGCCGCGCGATGCCGAGGACCCGCTCGCCAAGAAGGGCTGGAACTTCCTGCACGGACTCGATGCCGACAGCGGAGCGACGCGATGGATCGCCGAGGACGGCACCACCGCATACTGCACGCCGGTGATCGGAACGACGTCTGAGGGACGCGCGGCGGTGCTCCACGGACGAGGCGGTTGGCACGGTGTGCCCGAGGAGCCCGTCGGCCTGAGTCTCACCGATCTCGAGCGCGACGACGCGGGCCGGACACTGTGGCGCTACGTCGCGTCGACCGACCACGACGGCGATCCGCTGGCCAAACCGGGCACGCTCCACGCACCGACCTGGCAGGCGCTCTACGTGCAGCACTGGGACCAGGGTCGTGCCTATTGGTTCGTGCACGATCCGATCGAGAGCCACCTCGTGATCGATGCCCACGACGGCCATGAGATCGCACGTCAGTCGCTCGTCGATCCGGTCGACCTGCGCCGCTTCGACGCGGCGACCGGCCGCTACGAAGCCCTGCTCGGCATCGACCTGCGCGGCTACGCCGACCCCTCGCCGCGGATGCACTTCGACGCCCAGAAGGACGTCGTGGTCGTGCATCCGGCGTGGCACGGGAACATCGTCACGCACGGCTGGCACTGGTTCCTGTGCAGCACGGCCCACGGTCGCAATGCCGCGCCGAACCGCACACGACCCGATCGGCGGGGCGTGGCCGGTCCGTCGCATTGCCTCGGTCGCGTGAACGTCGTCACCGGCAAGGTCGAGTACCTGGAACTGCCCGTGAACGTGGTGCGCAGCAAGGGCGAACCCGACCGGCTGGTGTGGGGCACCGCGCAGCGGACCAAGGCCGAGGACTCCCGCGGCATCGACATCGCCGACGAGGACCGCTCACGCACCGACGGCTGGGAGATCCCGGCGTTCTGGGCCAGCCCGACCGCGATCGGCGACGTGATCTACTTCACGACCACGCTCGGTCTGGTCTACGCGATCGACGCGAAGGCCGCTGTGCTCGACGAGCACGCGCTGCTCGCCGTGAACGACCTCGGGCCCCTGGGCGAGACCTGGGCGATGGGCAATCTCGCGAGCGACGGTCCTCGCCTGTTCTTCCGCACCGCGAAGGAACTGATCTGCGTGGGACGCTGACAGCGCTCAGCGCGGCTCCAGCAAGACCGACCACGGCAGCCGCACGCAGCGCGGGTAGTAGAGCGTGGTGTCGCGCACCGCGCGTCCGAAGTCGGCGGCGTTGGTCGCGTAGGTGCCGCACAGCCCGCCGTCCCACAGACCGGCGTGCGCCTTGCCGGCGTAGACGAACACGCCGTCGCGCTCGCACTCCGGCGGATGGAACAGGATGCGCGCCTCGCTCCACGGTCCCTCGGGACGGGGCGCCTCGCGCACCGCGACCTCGCCGGCGGGGAAGCCGAGGATCTGGACCATCACGAAGCGTCCGTCGGGTGCGCGGTGCACGGTGAACTCCGGGGCACCACCTTCGACGATCGGTCTCGGCGCCGACGTGACCTCGGCGTCCTTGCGCCACGCACCGGAGTCGAACCACTCCGGCTCGAGCAGACGTCCCGCGACGAAGTCCTCGCGCGACCAGCGCAGCGCGTAGACGTCGTGATTGCCGGGCTCGTGCTCGCCATAGGCGATCACGGAATCGCCATCGGCGATCACCGCGGTTCCGACGGCGACCGGGAAGCGCGCCGGCGGAGTCGCGAGCTTCTCGCAGCTCCATCGATCGAGGGGACCCCCGATGCCGCGCACGCGGAACGCGGTCCAGCCGACGCCGCGGAAACCGAAGGGACCGTCCTCGCCGGTGCTCTCCACGTTCGAGCAGAACACGATCACGGAATCGTCGACGCGCAATCCGCACAGCGGCCAGTGCCAGACCTTGCCGTCCTCGGGAAACCACGCGGTCGGTGTCTCGGCACTCCCGCGCCAGGCCACGGTCATGCGCGCGGTGGTCGGATCGGCGCCTTCCTGCAAGCCGATCGTGTTGCGCGGCATCGCGCAGCCGCTGCGTCCGTGCGCACCCGGTCGCGCGACGAAGGTGTCGCCGAACAGCCAGAGGCGTCGCCCGCCGCCGAGATCGACGGAGTAGGCGCCGTCGGCTCCGCGCCAGCGTGGATCCTGGCGGAACAGTGCCTCGGCCTCGGGCCATGCCGTCGCGACGTTGCTCCGCGGCGACGGCGCCGTGCACGCGACCAGCGCCGTCGCAACCGCGAATGTCACGGCCGCGCGCATCACTCCACCGTCGGCAACGCGTTCTTGCTCGGCCTCGCCGCGACGAACATCAGCAGGGCGACCAGCAGCAGGACGGCGAGCCCGACGATGTCGCCGAGCCCCTCGACCGACGCGCCGTTGCTGCCGAAGGGCAGGTTGCGCAGGATCGCGAGCGTCGGGTGCAGGCCGATGTCCCGGTCGAAGCCCGGGATGAAGGACTGCATCGCGGCGAGGATGCCGAGGATCGATGCGCCGGCGATCAGCCCGGAGGAGAACAGGGTGCCTTCCGGTTCGTCCTCCGCGTCGGGCACGCGTCGGTAGCGCGCATCGGCGAACTTGCGGACGAGACCGCCGAGGAACACCGGCATGGTGCTCGACAGCGGCAGATAGACGCCGACCGCGAAGGTCAGGGCACGGAAGCCGAGCAGCTCGATGAACACCGCGAGCGCGACGCCGATCAGGATCAGGTCCCACGGCAGACGCTGCGCGAGGATGCCGTCGATGACGGTCGCCATCAGCTTGGCCTGGGGCGCGTTGAGACGGTCGCTGCCGATGCCGTCCTGGCGCGCGTAGATCGCCATGTGCGACTCCGGATCGACCAGGTAGGTGCCTTCGCCGACCTGCGCATCGGCCGGCAGATCCTGCCGCGTCAGCTTCACGAACAGGTAGCGCTTCGGCTCCTTGGTCTCCTGCGCGTCGCCGGTGGTCACGAGCCGATCCTCGACCCGGTCCACCAGGCTCTTGCCTTCGAGCAGGGCGGGCGCGACGGCGAAGGGCTTATCCAGCACGGTCTCACGCGTCTCGCTGCGGTTGAGCAGATAGGCCGTCCAACCGACCGCGAGCACCGAGGCGAGCACGCCGATCACCAGGGCACCCTGTTGTCGCACCGGGGTCGCCCCGACCAGGAAACCGGTCTTCAGGTCCTGCGAGCAGGTGCCGGCGTTGCTGATCGCGATGCAGACGATCGCGCCGATCATCAGCACCAGCACCGCGTACTTCGCGTCGCCCATGCCGTTGTAGACGAAGATGCCGCAGGTCCCCATCAGCACGGCGATGGTCATGCCCGACAGCGGATTGCTGGTGGAGCCGACTTCGCCGGTCACGCGCGAACTGACGACCGCGAAGAGGAAACCGAACACCAGGATCATCACCGCGCCGAGCAGGTCGACCTGGAACACCGGCACGAGCCAGACCACGGCGACGAGGCCGACCGCACCCAGCAACAGAACAGGCAGAGGCGTGTCGCGATCGGTGCGCAGGCCACCGTCGGCAGCGCCACGCGCGAACAGCCCCTTCGCCGAGGCCGTCAACGCCGACACGATCGAGGGCAGCGCCCGGATCAGCGCGAAGATCCCGCCCGCGGCGACCGCACCCGCGCCGATGTGGCGCACGTAGCTGTTCCAGATGTCGCCGGCGCCCATCTCGCTGATCGGCTTCGCGGCGAGCCCGAACGCCGTCGGCAGCTCCTTGCCGAAGGTGTAGATCATCGGGATCAGGATGATCGACGACAGCAGCGAGCCCGCGACCATGATCAGCGAGGTGCGGTAGCCGATGATGTAGCCGACACCGAGCAGCGCCGGATCGAAGTCGCAGGCGAGCTCGGTCTTGCCGAAGTAGGCGGCCTTGGCCTTGATCGCATCCGGCACCAGCTTGTCGAGCGTGACGGCGACCGTGCCCTTCACGCCACCGAGCACCGCCTTGAGGCCCTGGAACAGCACGCCGACGAACATGCCGACGAAGACCTTGGTCGCCGAGGTGCCGCCCTTCTCGCCGACGCGCAGGATCTCCGCGCAGGCCTTGCCCTCCGGATAACGCAGCTTGCCGTGCTCCTTGACGATCAGGTAGCGGCGCAAGGGCACCATCATCAGCACGCCGAGCACACCGCCGGTCGCGGCGATCAGGGTGGTGAGACCGACCTCGAGCGGGAAGCCGAGGAAGATCATCGCGGGCACGGAGAACACCACGGCAGCGGCGACCGATTCACCCGCCGATCCCGTGGTCTGCGTGATGTTGTGCTCGAGGATCGCGCGCTTGCCGTTCCGTGGACGCAACAGCGCGATCGCGATCACCGCGATCGGCACCGAGGCGGACACCGTGAGTCCGACACGCAGGGCGAGGTAGGTCGACGCGGCGCCGAAGACGATGCCGAGGATCGCGCCGAGCAGGACCGCGCGGAAGGTCAGCTCGGGTTGCTCTTCGTCGGCGCGGACGAGGGGTTCGAACGCGGGTTGGGTGTCGGTCACGGCGGAAGTGTGGGGTCGGCTCGAGGACCGCGCCAGCACGGATCCACCCGGGTCCTCACCCGCGCTTGCGGCTCGCGTTCAGCGCTTCCTCGAACTTCTTCTGGTCGAAGGGCAGCGACACCCGCGTCGGTGCGACGCCGTCGACGACCACGTCGATCTCGCCGATCACGCGCGACTGCTGACCGCCACGACCACTCCCCTGCACGCGCGCGACGACCTGATAGCGCCCGTTGCGCGAGACGGGCACCTGCACCTGATCGTCGGCACCGAGCCATCCGCCGCCGCTCTTGCCGGTGAGCGCGCGCTCCAGTCCGAAGGTGCCACCGCTGTGCTGATCCACTCCGCGGATGCCCTGCGGAAGTCCGGTCTCGGCCATCAGCACCAGCGAGATGCGCACCGTGGCTCCGCCGGCCAGCGCACGCATCCCCGGCAGGGTCAGCTCGCAGGGGAAGATCGGCGTGGTGAACAGGCGGTTCTCGCCCGGCTGCAGCCAGGCCTGAACCTCCGCGCGACCCTGCGGGATCATCACCGCTTCGATCGAGCGCAGCGGTGCGACGAAGTCGGCGACACCGTTGGCGATCTGGAAGGCCTGCCAGTCGAGCGTGCCGTCGGCCTTCAGCGTGCGCGCGAGCACCACGCCGCGCACCGCGGGATCGACATCACCCGCCGGACCGACCGCGCGGAGCTGGTAGTGGAACAACGACTCGCGGAGATCGACGTCGACACGACGTTGTGCCGGATCGGAGTCCGGATCGAGCACGAGTCCAGGAACCACACGCAGGTCGCCCGGGAAGTTGCGCACCTGCACGGCGAGGTCGAAGACCCCACGCGGCAGGTCGTCGGCATCGAAGGCCAACACGTCGCCGCGGCGCTGCATCTGCAGGTCCAGTTCGCGCGTCGATCCGTCCGCCGCACGGAGCTCCACGCGCACCGCCTTCTGCGGCACGCCGGAAGGGACGCGGATGCGCAGCCGCAGATCGACGCTGCGCATCAGCATCACCTCGGTGCGCGCACCGGTCGCGATCAACGGGACGACGGCCGGCAGATGCTTGCCCGCCGTCGCGAAGATCCTCATCTCGCCCACCGGTGGGATGCCGTAGAGCCGGAACTCGCCCTTGTCGTCGCTGCCGCCGCGCGCGAGTCCGCCGTCGTTGAAGCGCTTGCCGTCGACCGAGACCTGGACCTGCAATCGCGCACCGGGGACCGGCACACCGCGTTCGTCCACGCACACGCCCGACACCAGCGGCGGCACCTCGTGGATCTGGACGTCGCCGAGTTCGATGCGTTGACCGGCGGCGAAGCCCGGCACCGGTGTCTTGCCCACGAGGCGCGTGCCGTCGGGCATGCCCTCGGTCATCTCCATCAACGCAGGCGGCGCCACGTCGCCCTCGACGCGCGTGACGATCTCGAAGTGTCCCTCGTGATCGGTGTGGATCTCGGCGTCGTGCCAGACGCGCGCGACGTCGCGGATCTGAGAGGGCACCTGCGCATCGATCCAAGGCTCGCCCTTCGGACCGATCATGCGCCCGCGCAGCAGCGTGAGCCATTCCGGGGCCGTGAGCTGCACCTTCACCGTCTCGCCGTCGCGGATCGGCCCCCGGAACAACGGACCGTTGAAGCGGTCGGCCCGCCCGCCTTCGTCGAAGCGCGCACCGATCACGAACTCCAGATCGAGTCCGACGGGTTCGAGCACGGCGATCGCCGAACCGCGCGCCTTGGTCGCGAAGATCGTGTCGAACATCCGCGGCAACGGGAGCTGTCCGAGCGCCGCGGGATCACGCTTGAGCTGCGTCCACACGCGCATGCCGGATTCGATCGGCAGTCCCTGGCGATCGACGATGGTGACCTCGATCCGTCCGGTGCCAGGCACGCGCAGTTCGATCGGGGCGTCGGGCAGAGGTTCGGCCCCGAACTCCTTCACCGCGGGGATCGCGAGCGGCACGCGCGCCGCGGCGAGGAAACGTGCACCGAGACCGCCTTGCACGCACAGCCGGAAGTACGGCATGCGCGCGATGCCGTCGCTGCCGCTGTCTGCGGTCCAGATCGGCGCGGCCTTGTCCGGAGCGCTGCCCTGCGTGACGGTCACCGCGATCCCCGGGCGTGGATCGCCCTTCTCGTCGACGACCCTGATCGCCACTCCGGCATCGTCGACCAGCGCGACGTCGAGCGCGTCGCCCTGTCCGCGTTCGTACTCGCCGAAGCCGATGCGCCCCTGCGTGCGCGCCGCGACCACGACGTGCCACGAATCGGCCGGCAGGATGGTCTCGCCGGCATCGTCGGTGGTGCGCCGCTGACCCTTCGCGATCAACCCGACCGCGACGTGCTTCGAGCCGCCGAAGAAGCGCCGTCCGATCACCGGGATGTCGCCGAGACCCTCGCGCTCGGCGCGGTTGTTCACCGCGGCCCAGAACACCTCGGCGTGCGGCACCGGTGCCTTGGTCTGCCCGTCGACCACGCGCACACGGACGGTCGTGGGTGCGGAACCCGGTGCCGGTGCTGAACCCACCTCGTGGCGCTCGGGCTCGTCGAAGCCGTCCCCCGCGGCGGTGTGGGGCGACTCGCCGTCGATGATCGCGGTGGCCTCCTCGCCGGGTGCACTCGCGACCTCGGGCGCCGTGTCCACGGGCTCGAAGGTCGCGGGTTCCTGCGGGCTGTCGCCGAACACCGCAACGGTCCCGAGGGCCAGAGCCGCGAGACTGGCGACGACGACGAGGACAGCGAGGACGGGCGACTTCAACGGACCGGGGCGCGTGCGAGGGGCCGGATCTTAGGACTTCGATCGACACATGGACGCTCGCGCTTCGGACGACCTTGTCCCGAGTTCATCGCAGGGGCGGGGTCTTCGCTTCGGCGTCCAGGCGAAGACGGCTGCGAAGGAATGCCCGCACCGCGGTCCAGAAGGGCGGAGGCTCGCTGGTCCAGCCGCGCGGGTCGGCGAGGAGGAAGCGGCAGTGCCACGGAGTCTCGACCTGCATCCGCTCGCAGGGAACGCCTGCGTCGCGCAGCGCCGCCGCCATCCGCTCGCCCTGCACCGGGGGCACGATGGTGTCGACCTTGCCGTCGATCAGGAGGAAGGGCGGTGCGCCGGGGCGCACCTGACACAGCGGGGATGCGTCGCGGCCGCGCTCGCGGAGGAGGCGGAGCTTCTCGTCGACCGCTTGGATCTTGTCCACGCCGAGGAACTCGGAGACCAGCGTGATCTGCAAGGTGGTCGCGACCTCGTCATCGCGCGGCTGCAGATCGAAGGGCGCCGAGAAGGCGACCACGCAATCGGGCCGTGTGCTCTCGCGCGCGATCGGATCGGCGGAACCCGGCTGTGCTTGATCGTCCTGCGTGGCGAGCAACGCGGCGAGGTGACCGCCGGAACTCGCACCCATCGCCGCAATGCGCGCCGGATCGAGCCCGAAGCGCGCGGCGTTGGCGCGCACGAACTGGATCGCACGCCGCGCATCCTCGATCTGCGCAGGCCAGGTCGCCTGCGCGACGAGGCGGTACGACGCGCTCGCCACGGCGATGCCCTCGCGCGAGAGCGCGTCGGCGAGGGCATAGGCGTCGAAGATGCCGCGACCGCCGGTCTTCCATCCCCCGCCGTGGAAGAGCACGACCACCGGATGAGGACCGGGGCATTCGGGGATCCAGAGATCGAGGCAGAGCGGACGGCCGTCGCGATCCGCGTACTCGATGCCGAGGCGGCGCTCGGAAGGCCAGGCATGGCCATCGAGGCGTGAGACGGGCTCGGTCGCGACCTCGACGTGCACGCAACCGAGCGCGGCGACGACGAGGAACAGGGCGCCGATGCGCATCACCGACCGAGCACCAGGCCGACGGCGTCGCTGAGGTCGAAGCCCATCGGAGCCGCGGTCGGGAACACCACGGCCTGCGCGGAGAGACGCAGTCCGGTCAACCCCAGGACGTTCGGGACGGCGAGCGGGGCGTGACTCGCACCCGACGCATCGACGATGTGCAGCGGCAACGCGAGCGCGACGAGCGGATCGAACCAGACCTCGCATTCGTCGAACGCGATTCCCGCGGCGAGCTGCAGACCGACCATGAACGCCGCCGTGGCTCCGGGCACCGCCGCACCGAGGGCGAGATCCGAAGTGGTGCCGAGCACCGGCGCGGTGGCGGTGAGCGTCGACACCGACGACCCGCAACCGCCGCCGAGGAACGACGTGCGCGCGGCACCGAGCGCGACGTGGACGAGGAACGCGCTGGCGTTGCTGTTCACGTCGTAGCACTCGCCGGCGATCCAGTAATCGGGGCCGTGGCCGGCAATCGAGTTCGCACCGATGAACTCGAATCCGGCGATCTGCGCACCGAGACCGGCCTCGATCAGGACCTCGTCGAGCCGGCGCATGCCCGACTGGTCGTCGTGCACGAACGCGCCCCAGCTCCCGCCGACGTCGGCGGTGCCGACGGTGAACATGCCGTCCTCCGAGACATCGAAGGCGATGCTCGAACCGTCACCACCGGGCAGACCGCCGAGCGCCACGGTGCCGGTGTCCGAGCGCCACTTGAATGCAGTCTGGGTCGAGTTCCATTGGGCATCGACCACGTAGTCGCTGCCGACCACCGTGTCGCCGGCCGCATTGACCGCGCTCGCAACCGCTTCGTTGCCGCCCACGAGGTGCGGGATCGCGACCATGCCCGCGGCGGTCCAACGGAACGCGGTCGAGTAGAGAACCGCGGGATCCGTCGACCAGCCGACGATCACGCTGCCGTCGGCATTGGTCGCGAGCGCCTTCGAGTCGCCGGCTCCCGGCAGGAAGCCGAGATTGGTCCAGCGGTCGTTGCGCAGGTCGTAGCGGGCCGCTTCGAACAGGTTCGCGTTCGACTGGTGACCGCCGTAACCGACCGCGATGCGACCATCCCCCGACACGCCGAGCAGGTCGCTGGTGTCGTGACCCGCGGGCGAACCGGCGTGCGCGGTGCTGTTGCCGTCGCGAACCCAGGCCTCGAGATCGCCGAAGACCGCGTGACCATTGCCGCCGCACATCACCCGGCCATCGGAAGAACAATCTGCAGCCCACGATGCGGTGGGCTCGGGCGACGGACCCGGATAGTCGAAGCCGATGCCCTCGCGCCAGCGGCGCGCGAAGTCGCCCGGGATGCCGAACGAACCAGGATTGAGGTAGGACATGCCGACCGCGACGCGCCCGTCGGCGGACACACCGTGCGGCGCGAACCAGCCGTTGGGATGTCCGAGCGGAACGAAGGCCGGCGACTGTGCGGCGAGATGGGAGAGAAGAGCGAAAGGGACGAGAGTGAAGCGACGCATGGGACCCTGGGCCGCGGGATCGTAGCGCGATACGAGACCGCGACACGCCGCCGACGCGTGAGCTGGTGCCGAAGCACGGGTCGTCTGGCACACTGTCGCCCCCATTCGCAACCGGGTCGGGCTCGATGACCGTTGCGGAGACCCCGACCTCGCCGGAGATCGTCGATGACCATGATTCCATTCCGCTCCTCCCTCGTCCCCCTGGTGCTCATGCTCGGCGCGGTCGCGCCGGCGCAGGACAAGCCGAAAGGCCCACTGGCTCCCGAGAAGTACAAGGACATCCAGGTCCTCAAGGACGTGCCGGCGGATCAGATCCTCGCGACGATGGAGTACATCTCCGCGGCCCTGGGCTACTCGTGCGCGAACTGCCACCAGCGCGACCAGGCGACCGGTGAATTCGCCTTCGACGCCGAACACCGCGGCAAGGAGGAGACGCGCGACATGATCCGTCTGGTGCAGACGGTCAACGCCGGTGACTTCGGTGCGCGGATCAACTGCGGCACGTGTCACCAGGGCCATGGCCGCCCGGCGGGACTGCGTCCGGCGCAGATGATGACCGAGGAGGAGATCGCGGCGATGAACACACGCGCCCGAGCACGCACCGGGGCACCCGGCGGTGAACGCGGTGGCGAGCGTGGTGGTGAGCGCGGTGGGGAACGAGGCGGCGAGCGCGGTGGCGAGGGTCCCGGCGGAGCACGCGGGAGACTCCCGGCCGAACCCATCTTCGAGCACTACGCGACCGCGATCGGCGGCGCTGCGGCGCTCGAGAAGCTCGGCTCGAAGGTCTGGAAGGGAACGGTTCACAACCGCGCCAACCAGTCCTACCCCTTTGCCTTCGAAGCCGCGGGAGACAAGTTCCACAGCGTGATCGAAGACCCGAGCAACCCGTACAGCTTCGGCTTCGACGGGAAGAAGGGCTGGTACCGCTTCGGGAAGTTCGTGAAGGAGGTCGAGGGCGATCCCGTGCAGATGGGCCTGCGCCTCGACGACCTGCAACCCGTCACCGACTTCCAGAAGCGCTGCACCAAGATCACCGGCGGCCAGGGTCGCCTGCCGTCGAGCAAGCCGGGCGAAGCGATGGTGACCGCGAACGTGGTGCGCGGCGAGACCGAGTCGGGCGCGCAGGAGCGGCTCTACTTCGACGCGACCTCGGGCCTGCTGCTGCGCCGACAGATCGTCCGTCGCACGCCGCTCAATGGTTCGCTCGTCGAGACGATCGACTACAGCGACTACAAGGATGTCTCCGGCGTGCAGGTGCCGCACACCGTCCGCTACAACAACTGGGACCGGCTCGACGTCTATCAGGTGACCGAGGTGCAACTCGGCGTCGCGGTCGACGACGCCGTCTTCGCCACGCCGAAGCTCAAGGACTGAAGCCGGCGAAGGGCCCGCGCACCTACCGCACCTGGACCTTCAATCCCCTGCTGTTGACGAGACCGAGTGCGTTGGCACCAGGCGCGAGCCACAGCCATTGGAAGTAGAGGTCACCGACGAACAGCGGCGCATCGTTGAGTGCGAGGTAGAGGATCGCGATGCCGCTCGCATCCGTGGTCGTGCCCAGGGTCACGAGCGGGTCGACGAGCATCACGCATCCGGTCATGCCGATGGTGTCGAGCGGCACGAAGGTCGGGCCGGCTCCCACCGAGACGAACACCGGCGCGCTCGGCGGAAGGCCCTGCGCGTTGATGTTGTAGAACTGGCTGCCCGCGTAGGGCGGGTGGCCGTCGCCGAGGACCGCGTTCGAGCACGAGGCACCGTAGGTCTGTCCGATCGCGTTGGGGTCGTAGAGGAAGTTGCGATGGACCAGTTGGACGACCACATTCAGGTCGCCGTAGACGCAGCTGAACGAGCCGCGACTGCCCGAGGGGAAGTCGCCGTCGAAGCAGACCGCCGGTGCCTTGTCGAAGGGCGTGACCGCATCGCTGTCCAGCAGCACCGACTCCGTCACCCCGCCCTGGTATCCGAGCCTCGCCACCGAAGCCGTGCGTGTGCCACTGAGGCTCGAGTAGGTCGACCAGGTCGCCGCCCAGTGCGATTGCGTGGAGTAGTCGTAGGCGAGCCTGCCATTGCTCAGCGACGTGAGGATGGCGACGCTCGCCACATTGCGGATCGTGTTCGGCGTGATCGTCGAGCCGGAGATGTCGAAGCGCAGCGCGCGGATCCGGCGCGACGAGAGCTGGACCGAAGTCTCCGACCAGGTCGCGAGATAGCGGCCGTTGTCACCCTCCACCTGCGGTGAGCCGACACCGACCGGAGTGCCGAGCGCGCCGCCCGCCGCCACGCTCAGCAGTGCGGACACGCTGTAGGCGCGCAGGCCCGTCGCAGCTTCGCTGCCGAGCACGCACCACTGCGCGGTCGCGACAGCCATGTGATTCATCGCCAGATCGGTGAACGAGCCGGTGATCGACGTCGAACTCGACAGGGCGACGTTGAAGCCGTCGATCAGCGTGAGGCTGATCCCCGTCGTGGTCAGGCAGGCGAGCATGCCGAGCCGTCCGCTGCGCGTACCGCCGACCCGAGGATGGTCGGTGTCGTTGGGGGCGAAGAGCGTGGTCCCGGTGCCCGGAGTCGCCGAGACGCCGATGACCTGCACGCGCACCGCGGTGGTTCCGAGGACCGTGAAGTGCCGCTCGAAGGCCACGAGCCAGCGGTTCACACCGGACAGCTCCGCGGAGTCGACGGCGGTCGTCGACCAGGCCGTGGTGATGTCGATCCCGATCGGGCTCCCCGCGGCGCCCGACTCGGTGGTCGGCACGGCATACAGGTCGTCGTCGGTCGCGCTGAAGGGGAACACCACCGGGGCGAGCGCCGTGGTTGCGCCGGACGGGCTGCTGCCGACGAAGGACAACTCGTGGATGTAGGCGGCGTAGGTGCTGGTGACGTGCGCCGAGGTCAGCGGGTCGATCGTCAGCGGGTAGCTCGCCGTCGCGGCGAACTCGGCGGGGACCACCAGATCGAGCCTTCCACCCTCGAGGCGCGTGGGCACGTCGATGCGCGCACCCTTGGCGTCGATCGCCGTCGCCTTGCCGTAGCGGATGCGCGGCTCGCTCTCGCCGTCGCGGAAGAAGTCGATCTCCCCGGCGCGCAGGTCGCTGCGGTCGGCATGCAGGTCGGTCTCGATACGGCCGCGCACGACGATCTCGCCTTCGCGATTCGGATGCTCGGTCAGGACGAAGCTCTGCTCGACGCCGTCCTCACGCATGTCGTAGCGCTCGAGCAAAGCGCCTCGCGCGGTCTCGTGGCGCCGCCCGTCCCAGTGCGCCTCGGCCTTGGGGAGCGCGACCTCGTCGCCACCGACGGACAGGGTTTCGAAGCGCCAGGCGAAGCTCGGCGCCTGCTGCAGTTCCGGCGCTCGCGCGTGGAAGCGGAAGCCGTCGTGGAACGACGCCTTCCAATCCGGCCCGGCAGACCACACGCCGTACTCCCCGCCGACCGGGTCGGGCAGGTTGGTGTGCAGCGGGATCACGAAGTGCCGGAGATCACCGGCGCGAGTCGTCGGAGCCTCAGCCTGCTGGGCGAAAGCGGAGAC
The DNA here is from genome assembly GCA_046349595.1 of Planctomycetota bacterium. GTDB lineage: Bacteria > Planctomycetota > UBA1135 > UBA1135 > UBA2386 > JACRLW01. The sequence continues at coordinate 1,498,646 of JAXMCA010000002.1, read as the reverse complement.
CGTGAGGAGGAGGGCCGCAGGAATGACGAAGGGAGGAATGCTCATCGGAGTGATCTGGACTCCCGGATGAGCGATGTCCCACGGCTCAGCGCACGCGATTCGCGGCGACCCCTTCGTGGCGCTCATCCGCTGCGGCGGATACCCCGATCAATCCAGCCGACGACGAACCTCGACGACCCGCCCGAGGATCTCGAGGCTGTCGGGGTCGGGCACGATCGCTTCGAAGGCCGGATTGGCCGGCTCGAGCACGACGCGGTTGCGGCGCAGGCGCAGCGTCTTCACGGTGGCTTCGTCGCCGACCAGGGCGACGACGATCGCGCCCGACTCGCGCACCGGTCCGCGACGCACGATGGCGATGTCGCCGGGGAGGATGCCGGCGCCGATCATGCTCTCGCCGCGCACGCGCAGCGCGAACAGCTCGTCGGAGCGTTTGCGGGTCTCGACGAGGACCCAGCCATCGGGGTGTTCGATCGCCTGCTGGAGTCGACCGGCCTGCACGGTGCCGAGCAGCGGGACCTGTGCGGTGTGCACTTCGTTCCGCTGCGCCGGGAGACGATAGCCGCGCGAGATGCCAGGCTCCTTCACGAGGCGACCCTCGGTCACCAGCAGATCGAGCTGCTTGCGTGCCGACTCGACCGCCGCGAAACCCATCGCCGCCTGCACCTCGCGCACCGTGGGCGCAGCACCGCCGAGCAGACGGTCCCGCACGAAGCGGTAGACCTTCTCGCGGGTCTCGCCCTTGGGTGTGTGCGCCACGGCCGCGATCTTGACCCGCGCCCGGTCGAAGTCAACGCGCCACGGGGCTACAAGTCGGGCGATGCAGAAGCTCCGCGTGCTGGTCGCCGGCTGTGGAAACATGGGTGCGTCGCATGCCCGCGCCTACCACGCTCTCGACGGCTTTCAGATCGTCGGCCTGGTCAGCCGCAAGCCCGACAGCCGCGACAAGCTCGCCGAGGAACTCGGCGGCTACCCCACCTTCGGCGACTTCGACACCGCGCTGCGCGCGACGAAGCCCGACGTGGTCTCGATCAACACCTACCCCGACACCCATGCGGCGATGGCCAAGAAGGCGCTCGCCGCCGGCTGCCACCTGTTCGTCGAGAAGCCTCTCGCCGAGACGGTCGAGGAAGCGCGCGGGATCGTCGCCGCCGCGAAGGCCACCAGACGCAAGGTGGTGATCGGCTACATCCTCCGCGTGCACCCGGCGTGGGCCAAGTTCGTCGAGATCGCGCGCACGCTCGGCAAACCGTTGGTGATGCGCATGAACCTCAACCAGCAGAGCCGCGGCGCCACCTGGAAGACGCACAAGAGCCTGATGGACTCGATGTCGCCGATCGTCGACTGCGGCGTGCACTACGTCGACGTGATGTGCCAGATGACCCGCTCACGGCCGGTGCGCGTGCACGCGATCGGCGCACGGCTCACCGAGGAGCTGAAGCCCGGCATGTACAACTACGGCCAGCTCCAGGTCACCTTCGCCGACGGTTCGGTCGGCTGGTACGAGGCAGGTTGGGGACCGATGATGAGCGAGGTCGCCTACTTCGTGAAGGACGTGGTCGGCCCCAAGGGCTGCGTGTCGATCGTGGAACGCAGTGGCACAGAGCGCAGCGGCGGCAGCGCCGACGTGGGCGCGCACACCAAGACCAATGCGATCAAGGTGCACCTGCAGGACCGCGACGCCCGCGACGAGTTCGTGCATCCGGATCGCTTCGTCGACACCGCCGACGAACCGGATCACGACGAGCTGTGCCGTCGCGAGCAGGAGTACCTGCTGCGCGCGATCCGCGAGGACCTCGACCTGAGCGACCACATGGACGACGCGGTGGAGAGCCTGCGCATCGTGCTCGCCGCCGACCAGTCGGTGCGCAGCGGGCGCGTCGTCGAGCTGTGATCCCGCGCGTCAGCGGACCTGCACGCGCAGTCCCTGGCCGTCGCGCATGCCGAAGGGGTTGGCTCCCGGCGCAGGCCACAGCCATTGCAGGTAGAGGTCGCCGGTGAACAGGGGATCGTCGTTCAGGCCGATGGCGAAGGTCGAACCACCCGCACGATCGGTGACCGACGGCGCGACGATGATCGGATCGACGAGCAGCGTGCAACCGGTCATGCCGATCGGATCGAGCGGGACCGAGGTCGGCGCTAGGCCGACGATCACGAAGGCTGTAGAGTTCGCCGGCAGACCGCGCGCGGTGACGGTGTAGAACTCGCTGCCCGCATAGGGCTGCAGGCGGTTGCTGAAGGTGTTGCTCGCGCACGAGCTGCCGAAGCCGGCGATCAGCGCGTTCGGTGAGTAGTCGAAGCGCTCGTGCATCACGGTGTACGCCGCCTGGAAGTCGACGTAGCTCACGCTGAAGCTCGGCGCCACCGCGGAGGAGTGGTCGCCGTCGAAGGCGACGACGGGGAGGACCGGGTCATTGGACGCCGAGGTTGCGAAGACGATCCCCGTCTCGACCACGGCCCCGTGGTAGCCGAGTCGCGCGATGCGCGCCGTCCGCGTCGACGACAGCGCGGTGCTCGTGGTCCAGGTCACCGCCCAGTGCGAGCGCGTGGTGAAGTCGTGGGCGACCTTGCCGCCCGCGAGGTTGGTCAGCGCGGTCACGCTGGCCACGACCTGCGGGGTGCCGAGCGTGGGGCTGATCCCGGTCCAGTCGACCCGCTGCGCCATCAGATGCCGCTGCGAGATCACGCTCACGAGCTCGGTCCAGGTCGCGAGGAAGCGCGTGTCGTCGCCGTCGATCTCGAGCGAGCCGGCGCCTGCCGGTGCGGAGATCACGCCCGAGCCAACCATGCTGCCCGTGTCCGCGAGGTGGTAGACGAAGGTGCTGCCGTTGTTGATCTGCGCGAGGAAGCACCACGGTGTGGTGGTCGCCGCCGAGCGGCTCACCGCGACCTTGGTGAAGTTGCCGGCGACGTTCTGCACCACACCGAGTGCCGGCGTGGCGGCGTCGACCAGGGTCGCGCTGCAACCGGTGCCCGTGAGGCACACCACCACGCCCGTGCTGCCGGAGCGTCGTCCGCCCACGCGTGGCGTGGTGGTGCCCGCTGGCAGGAACAGGGTTGTGCCCGGCGTGGGTGCGGTCACGTCGTCGACCACCTGCACGCGACAGGCCGTCGAGCTGTTGCTCGGGAAGTCGCGCTCGAAGCCGATCAGCCACTTGCCGGCGATCGGCATGTCGACGGAGTCGACGGTCGTCGTCGACCAGCTGGTCGTGATGTCGGAGTAGAACACCGTGCCGAGCCCGCTCGACTCGTCGGACGACCATGCGAGCAGGTCGAGATCGCCGGCGGAGTGCTGCGCGATCACGCCGACCATCGCCGTGGTCGAACCCGCCAGCATGTTGCTGGTCCAGTCGTTGGCGAAGATCTGGAAGTTGTAGGCGCCTGCCGAGATCGCGACGGTCAGCGGATCGATGGTGATCGGGAAGCGCGCGTGCGCCACGAAGTCCGCCGGCACCTGCAGCTCGATCGCCTCGCCGTCGAAGGATGTCGCCACATCGACGCGCTCGCCCGCCGCATCGATCGCGGTCGCAGCGCCGTACTCGACCACGCCGTCACTGCCGTCGACGAAACGCAACGCCCCGTGACGCGGCGCACGGTGCTCCGCCGGCAGGTCGGTGTCGACCGCACCACGCACCACCAGCGCGCCCTCGCCCTCGGGCTTGCGCTCGACCACAAAGAGCTGCTCCACGCCCTCGGCACGCACCTCGTAGATCTCGCGGAGTCCGTCGAAGCGGGTCTGGTGGCGACGGCTGTCGAAGCTGGTCTCGCCGCGACCGAGCGGGAGGTCGACGGCGCCGCGGCGCAGCGCGACCGTGCGCCACGCGAAGTGCGGCGCCCGCGCGCGTTGCGGGGTGTGCGGCTCGAAGCGGAAGCCGTCGTGGAACGAAGCCTTCCAGGTCGCTCCAGCCGACCACACGCCGTACTCGCCGCCCACCGGATCGGCGGCCTGGGTGTGGATCGGAACGAGCAGGCCCTCGGGCATCGCGCGCGTCGGCGACAGGTCCTGCGCGCGGAGACCCAGAGAAAGCGACACCAGCACGAGCGTGGTGGAGCGGATGGGGAGCATGGCGGGTCGGATCGAAGTGCTTGGAGCGCACGGCGGAAGCCAACCGCACGTCTTTTCGTGCCGCGGGATTGCCGTCCGCGATCCGCGGTGGACCGTGTAATCCTCTGTCCTCGTTCACCCCGCCGCACCGGATGTCGATCGACCGCAAGCGTTTCGATGCCCTCGTCGTCGGACTCGGCGCCGCCGGCTCCTGGGTCGCGAAGACCCTGACCGCGAAGGGCCTGCGCGTCGGCGCCATCGACGCCGGCCGCGTGCTCGGCGCCGCCGACCGCCCCACCCACGCCCCGCCCTTCGCGCCCTGGCAGAGGCTGCTCGACCGTCGCCATCCCGTGCAGTCGCGCAGCGTGTCCTACCACCCGCGCCTCGCGCACCTCTATGTCGACGATCGGCTCAATCCCTATGCCGACGGCGGCGGCGACCGCTTCCTGTGGATCCGCGGTCGTCAGGTCGGCGGACGTCTGCACACCTGGGCGCGCATGGCGCTGCGCCTCTCGGACCGTGATTTCGACCGCGCGGCGGAGGACGGCCACGGCATCCCCTGGCCGATCCGGCTGCGCGATCTCGCGCCGTATTACGAGGCCGTCGAGCGCTTCCACGGCATGCGCGGCGCATGCGACGGAATAACGGAGCTACCGGACAGCGTGATCGCCGATGTGCAGGAGCTGCCGCCGCGCGTCGCCCTGTTCCGCGAGCGGGTTCTGGCGCGCTGGCCCGAGCGCAAGGTGATCGCGCCGCGCGTGCTCGCGCGCGACGACGACGCCGTGCCCAAGCCGCTCGCCGCCGCGCAGGCGACCGGCCTGCTCGAGCTGATCCCCGACGCCTCGGTCGCGCGCGTGCTGCTCGACGAGGCCGGCGAGCGCGCCATCGGTGTCGAGTGTGCGCGCGACGGTGGCCGTCGCGACGTGATCGAATCCGACCTCGTGTTCCTCTGCGCATCGTCGATCGAATCGGTGCGCATCCTGCTCAACTCACGCGGCAAGGGTCACGAGAACGGCATCGGCAATCGCCACGACCAGCTCGGCCGTCACCTCGTCGACCACAACTTCGTCGTCGCCGCCGGCAGCACCGCCGACGACTACCGCGGGCTCGCCGGCCCCGAGCGCACTCCCGACGCCCTCGACCTCGGCGACAAGCTCGACTTCTACGTCCCCGACTTCAGCGACACCCTCGCCGACCGCAGCTTCCAACGCGGCTTCGGCCTGCAGGGCATGCTCAGCAAGCACTCCTGGGGCATGGCCGCCTTCGGCGAGATGCTCCCCCACCGCGACAACCGCGTGACCCTGTCACCCCGCCTCGACTCCCGCGGCATCCCCATCGCCGCCATCGCCATCCGCCGCCGCACCAACGAACACGCAATGATCGCGGCCCAGAAGGCCCAGATCGAAGCCGTCGCCGCCGCCACCGGCCTCCGCATCGAAATGCCGATGCCCCGCCTCCTCCGCGGCCTCCTCTGGAAGATGGTCGGCCCCGAAGTCGGCGTCCTCCACCTCGGCCTCGCCATCCACGAATGCGGCGGCGCCCGCATGGGCGACGACCCGACGCTCTCGGTCCTCGACCCCTTCAATCGCGTGTGGGACCTGCCCAATCTTCTGGTCACCGACGGCGCATGCTTTCCGGGCACTGGCTGCCAGAACCCCACGCTCACGATCATGGCGCTGTCGGCACGCGCCGCGGAGATGGCGGTCGCGGGGCGCGGTTGATGCGCATCGGATGACCGTCTGCGCGCCGGCGACGTCGCGCCCCACTCGGCGCCTCGTTCCTCCCCTCATTCCCTCGGGACGATCGCGCGTCCCTCTCCGAACCAGCCGCCACGATCACCGGCACCTCCGCCCCTACCATCTTCGACAGACCTGTCTAAGATGCCGCCCTCGAAGAGGACCACGCCCTCCGCTCGGCCTGCCGCATGCGATTCAGCGCCCGCCATGCACTTGACCGTGACCGCGTTAGGCTGACCGGGCGGGCTCGGGTCGTGGTGTTATCGAGAACAGTCTAATTCCAAGTTGGGCGTTCATGGTGCACGGATTCTGACATGGACAAGGCTGATCTCTACCTCAAGCTGTTCCAGGAGTACGCCGCTGAGGCGCGGCACCATGAGCAACAGCGAGCGACTGTGACGGGCTTCTTCTCTGCGCTTGCGGCAGGCGTGCTCACGCTGGTCGGGTTCGACAAGAGCCTCAGCCTCTCCGACTGCCCGGCGGCTCTGTTCTTGGTTGCCATCGGTGCCTTTGGTTGCTTGTTCAGCGCCAAACAATATGAGCGCTTCTACGTCTGTATGGAGCGAGCGCGGCAGTATCGAGGTGCGCTGGAGCAAGCCGTTCCCGAAAGCCGCATCCTTGATCTCAAGCGCGCGGCAGACTCAATGGCTGCCGATCGATTTCCACGACTACATTCTTGGAGGTTGGGACTATTTTGGGTAACTCTTCATGTCTTGATCGCCATTTTCGGCGTCTTGCTGACGGTCATGTCCATCGTGGGCGTGGGCGGACAGACATGACGCCCAACAAGGCCATGCAGCCGGCCGGCCCCAAGCGGCCGGCGGCTGATGGCCAAAGACGTTGGGCGGGCGGAAGCTTGACCGAGCAGTCGGTCCGCCATAGGCTACCGTCCCGGTGCGTTGTTGTTGCGGGCTCCCACTGTGGGCTGCCCAAGCGATGACGCCGCAGGAACACTCGGGAGATGGCCAAGCATGACTACTTCGTTCACTCTTGGGGCGGCTCTGACCCGTGCTTTCGCGGCTGAGCGGTCGCTGGTGGACCAGTTGAACGCAATGGGCCTGGAGCTGCCGTGGTGTCGGGACGTTGCGGTCGGCAAGCTCGTCAAGCTCAAGTACCACTATGGCCCCAAGTGGTGGGTCCTTGGTGAAGGCAAGTGGTCTGAGTATTCGCGGACCAGGCAAGTCGTGGTTGCAACCAAGCCGGTGGGGCAGGGCGGATTCGAGTTCTCCTGGGACCTTTCTGGATCTGCGCTCAGCTTCAGCATCCACGGGTCGTATCGCGGGCACACGATCAAGCAGTCTGGTACACTTCAGGTCTCGGCGTATCAGAAGTGTGATGATTGCGACAATGGCAAGCGCAACAACATGACTGGCTTACGGGGGCCGACGGACGTGGGTGGACGGTTGGACACTTGGCCGAAGCACCGCGACCGCACTCGGATCGTGATCGTCGAGCCCAAGGGCGACGATCACGAGATCGAGATTGATACCGACGAATGAGCATGGATGGCATGTGCGCGGAGGCACCTGCGCGTCTCTTTGAGTCCTTAGGAGCAATCGATGGCGTCGAAGAAGAGCAAGACTCCCCCGGCACAGAAGTCGAAGGTGAGTTCTGGTCAGGATTCGACTTCGCGAGTGGAGGCGGAGCAGGCCAAGGCCAAGGCCAAGGTGAAGTTTCCGCTCAACAGCCTGAGCGACTCGCTGAGGATCCCGAAGGCGATTCTGGAGCAGCACGCCGGCAAGAAGTGCACTGACTTGCAAGCCGCTCAGTTTGTTGGCCTGTCTTCGTTTCGCGGTCCATTTGGCGTCGAGTTGAGTTCCTCGATCAAGTACGGGCTGCTCGTCCGCCCCGAGGCCGGGCATGTCGAGCTGACTGAACTCGGGCGAAGGATCCTCAAGCCCCAGAGCGACGAGGACGAGAAAGCAGGGCTGCGACAGGCGACGATCGAAGCCCCCGGTCTTGGCGAGGTGTACAAGCACTACCGTGGTGAGAATCTGCCTGACGCGCGATTCTTTCGTAATGCTCTCGTTGACAGCTTCGCTGTTCCTTCGGATCGAGTGGAGGAGTTCGAGGCCATCTTGCTGGACAACCTACGCAAGGCCTCGTTGATCGATGAAAGCGACGGCAAGCGACGCGTCCTCGACGTCTCGGAGTCGATCAAGGCGGCATCTGGTGAAGCCGCTGAGCTGAAGACGCGCGGGAAGTCGAGCGGGGTGCGCACGGGAGACTCTTGCTTTGTGATGCAGCCATTCCGCGAACCATTCGGTGGGTACTACCAGAAGGTACTGGTCCCGGCGATCGAGAAGGCGGGGATGCGACCCGTCAGGGCAGACGACGACATTTTCGCGACGGGTAAGGTCGTCGAGCAAATCTGGCGCGGCATCAACGATGCCAAGGTGTTGGTTGCTGAGCTCACCAGTAGGAACCCAAATGTGTTCTATGAGTTGGGCCTTGCCCACGCGCTTGGGAAGCCGGTTGTCTTGGTGTCGTCGACTGAAGAAGACGTTCCATTCGACCTTCGCCACATCAGGGTCATCTACTACGAGACGTCTGACCCCTTCTGGGGTCAGAAGCTCATAGACAAGATCGCAGAGAACATTGTCTCCGCGCTGGAGAACCCTGAGGAAGCTCAGTTCGCCCGATTGGTTGGGACCGCGCCGCCCAACAAGGCATAGGAGCCGGCGAGCGCCCAAAGCGGCGCTCGCGGCTCAATGCCAAAGACGTTGAACGAAACCGCTGCGCGGTAGCCCGCTCCCGGCAGATCGTGCCGGTCGAGCCGATGCGAGTTTCGTCGATCCGCTGAAACACCCGCGCGTCCATGGTTCGCTCGGTGGACGCTCCTCGTCGGCGGCAGTGGAGGGAAGTCCCTGACGACGAGGAAGACGATGACGCTGTTGCGCGAGCGGATGGCGGAGGACCTGCGCATTCGCAACTACTCCCCGCGGACGGTGGAGTGCTACGTGGCGATGGTGGCGCGCTTTGCGCGCGAGTTCGGCAAGCCGCCGGGCCAGCTCGGGCCGAGTGAGATCCGTGCCTTCCAGGTGCGGCTGATCGAATCGAAGGTCTCGTGGAGCCAGTTCAACCAGGCGGTGTGCGCGCTGCGGTTCTTCTACCGCGTGACGCTGCCACGCGACTTCGCGGTGGAGCACATCCCGTTCGCGAAGACGCGGCGGAAGCTGCCGACGGTGCTCAGCGTCGAGGAGGTACGGCGGCTGCTGGACGCGGTGACCAACCTCAAGCACCGGGCGGTGCTGAGCCTGATCTACGCGACCGGCGCGCGGCTGCACGAGGCGACGCATCTGCGGGTCGCTGACATCGACGGCGCCCGCATGACGGTGCACATCCGCTGCGGCAAGGGCGGCAAGCCGCGCATGGTGCCGATGTCGGTCGCGTTGCGCGATCTGTTGCGCACCTACTGGCTCGCCGAGCACCCGCACGACTATCTCTTCCCGGGCGCCACGGCGGGTCAGCCCTTGCACGACAACAGCGTGCAGAAGGTGTGCGTGCGGGCACGGCTGCGCGCGCGCATCGACAAGCCGGCGAGCGTGCACACGCTGCGGCACAGCTACGCGACGCACCTGCTGGAGCTCGGCGTCGACCTGCGCACGATCCAGAAGCTGCTCGGGCATTCGAGCCTGTCGACCACGGCGATCTACGCGCACGTGACCGGCCGGCTGCTCGACGCGGCGAACAAGGCGATCGACCTGCTGGCGATCCCCAGCTGACGGGTCATGGTCCGGGCCACTCACGAAGTGGCCGACGTGGTCCGGCGCTTCGGCGACGCCCTGTTGCGCGAAGGTCCGGTCACGCCGGCCAGGCGCCGCGTCATGCGCGCGCTGGTCGCCTGCCGCAGTTCGCAGCTCGGCGGCCACGTCGAGTCGTGCGACGCGTGCAGCTACCAGCGCATCGCCTACAACAGTTGCCGCAATCGGCACTGTCCGAAGTGCCAGGGCTCACGGCAGGCGCGGTGGCTCGAGGAGCGCGCGGCCGATCTGCTGCCGGTCGAGTATTTCCACGTGGTGTTCACGATGCCCGAGGAGCTGGCACGCATCGCGTTGCAGAACAAGCGGGTGGTCTACGGCATCTTGTTCGCTGCGTCATCGGCGACGTTGCGCACCGTCGCGGCCGACAAGAGGCAGCTCGGCGCCGAGATCGGCTTCGTGTCGATCCTGCACACCTGGAGCCAGGAGCTGCGGCACCATCCGCACGTGCACTGCGTGGTGCCCGGCGGTGGTCTGACGACGCAAGGTCGCTGGGTCTCATGCCGTCCCGGCTTCTTCCTGCCGGTGCGAGTGCTCTCGACGATGTTCCGCGGCAAGTTCGTGGCGCACCTACGTGCGGCGTACGAGGCGTGCCAACTGCGGTTCCAGGGAGCCTTGCGGTACCTGCGCGATCCTCAGGCCTTCGCGGAGTGCCTCGATCGGGCGATGGCGACGTCGTGGGTGGTCTACAGCAAGCCGCCCTTCGGCGGACCGGTTCAGGTCCTGAAGTACCTCGCTCGCTACACGCATCGCGTCGCGATCGGCAATCGCCGCATCCTCGCAGTCGGCGAGGCTGGGGTGCGGTTCCGCTGTCGTGACCGCGGCAACAGCGGGCGCACGCGAACGATGCTGCTGCCGGGTATTGAGTTCCTACGGCGCTTCCTGCTGCACGTGTTGCCGCGCGGGTTCCCACGCATCCGGCACTACGGTCTGCTCGGTAACCGCAAACGCGCGACGAAGTTGGCGCTGTGCAGGCTGCAACTCGGGGTGCCGATGCCGTCGCCGCCGGCGACGGTCACCGTGGCGCCGTGCGGGATCGCGACTGACTGGTGCCCCCGATGCCATTCAGGTCGCCTCGTGCGCCGACCACTGCTGATCTCGATGCCAGCGCCCGAGGTTGCTGACACGTCATGAGCCTCAAGATGCCCGGAGAACTGCGTGCGAATCGCACCGCGCATCGACCGGCGGCGAGGGATCCGTCCGTGCCCTGCCGGCAAACACCTGTGAAACAGGCTGGCGAGTCCCGTCGTCACCACGACGTGGCGTGCGAAACCCGCAGTCGAGACTCCATCCGGAACACCAGGGGACGTGCTGGCTCGAGCTCACCTCCTTGCCGCCGCCGCCCGACCTCGTTCGAATGCCCATAGCCGCAGACCCGCGGCTTCGTTCAACTGATCCCATCCGGAAGAAGTCGCATGCAGCTCAACGCCGTGCCACGCTCCTGTGCGACTTCCTCCGGATAGGATCCTCTTCGTTGGCCGGACCCGCTGATCGCGTGCATCGATGAACATCCCGGGATCGGAGTTGCTCACGAGCGTGTTCGGCTACTGGCCATCCTTCCATGATGCAGAGGTCGTCAGGTTGGAGCTGGTTCGCGTCGCACCATTCGCGGAGGGGCCGGATCTGCTAGCCGATATCCACGCGTTCGAGATCACCAGGGACGTGGGGCCGGACGGATATCTGGTCCTACGTCACCATGTGCTGGTTTCCTTTCGCTTTGGCGGCGTTGACCAGCTGCGCCTTGAGGGGTGGAACAACCAGAATGTCCTGTTCGCACTGCGCATCGAGGACATTCGCAGTCGACAACTCGACGTGCTGAAGTTCGAGGTTCGCTTCGACAGTTCCTTTGGCGTCGGCGCCGACTTCCTGTGCCGTAGCGTTGAGATCCAAGACGTTCGACCCTGGGAGTTGAGAGGCCAGATTGGTCAACAGGGTCCACCTCGCGCGCTGTAGAGTGGCCGGCCAACAAGACGCAGCAAGCGACGAGGCGCGCGGAGAGCAACCGAGGTTCAAGAGCAACCGACCGCGCGCCTCGCGCCTGAGCGTCAAAGACGTTAGGCGGCGAACCTGAACGGAGACACGATGGCCGAAAGCGACAAAACGAAGGCGCCTTCCGACGCCGACCTTCTGTCCACGAGTGGCTCGTCTAGCCCCATGGTCTTTATCAGCCATGACGGCAGAGACGCTGAACTGGCGGAGGCATTCAGCAAACTACTCAAGAGCGTCAGTGCCGGAATGATCAAGACCTTCCGTTCCTCGGACAAGAAAGGGACGGAGGGCATCGACTTTGGTGAGGAGTGGTACAAGCGCCTCATGACACAACTGCAGTCGACGTCTGACGTAGTGTGCCTATTCACTGAGCGGAGCTTGGACCGGCCATGGATTCTCTTCGAAGCGGGTGTGGCCAAGGGCAAGCTGAACACGCCCGTCCTTGGTGTTGCCTTGGGTGTACCGCTGAGTCGGGTTACCACTGGCCCCTTCTACCAGTTTATGAACATGGACGATAGCGACGGCGATTTGACGAAGCTCGTCAACCAGTTGGCGCGCCGGGTGCCGAACCTTGAACTCGACGCCGACGTAGTAAGGAGCCAAGTCGCGAACTTCAAGACAACGGAGGCCGCTCTCCTCAAGAAGTTGTCATCGGGCACGTCGAAGGCCGACGCGAAGGAAGAGGTGGACGAGAGCGCTGTGGCAAAACTCGCGGAGGAAATGAAAGCCCTTCCCTCGCGCGTGGCCGAGCGATTGGCGGAAGGTGGCGATCCCTCCTTTAGGCGCCGCCGAATGCGTCGGTTTCACCCGATGATGTTCGAGGAACTGATGCACATGTCCGGTGAACCTGGCGATCCAGTTGCCATCCTCATGGTGGCAAGCATGGTTCGCGACGACATGCCGTGGCTTTATGAGCTAGCGATGGAGGTTTACCGCGCTGTGAAGTCCGAGAACAACGAAGCCATTGAGCGAGAGATGAAGCGGCTGAGTCGATTCTCGGAGGTCATGATGCGGGGCCCTTTCATGGAGGAGTTCGGATTCGTAAGCAAGGAGTCTCACATGTTCGCCATGGAGTTCCCCCGAATGCTCGAACATGTCTTGATGCGTACGCTCGACATGAGAAAGGCGCATGCTCCAACTCGTCGCAAGCCTCAGAAGCCCGAGGGGAAGGAGCCTGCTGAGTGACGAGTCATCGCCGCCTAACAACCGGTTGCAGCGGACGGTCCGCTGCGCGACCCGCCGCTGAACCGGAGCGTTTCGTTGAACGAAACCGCTCCGCGGTAGCCCGCTCCTGGCAGATCGTGCCGGTCGAGCCGATGCGAGTTTCGTCGATCCGCTGAAACACCCGCGCGTCCATGGTTCGCCCGGTGGACGCTCCTCGTCGGCGGCATGGGCGGGAAGTCCCTGACGACGAGGAAGACGATGACGCTGCTGCGCGAGCGGATGGCGGAGGACCTGCGCATTCGCAACTACTCCCCGCGGACGGTGGAGTGCTACGTATCGATGATGGCGCGCTTTGCGCGCGAGTTCGGCAAACCCCCCGGACAGCTTGGGCCACAGGAGATCCGCGCCTTCCAGGTGCGGATGATCGAGGCGAAGGTGTCGTGGGCCCAGTTCAACCAGGCAGTGTGCGCCTTGCGGTTCTTCTACCGCGTGACGCTGCCACGCGACTTCGCGGTGGAGCACATCCCGTTCGCGAAGACGCGGCGGAAGCTGCCGACGGTGCTCAGCGTCGAGGAGGTACGGCGGCTGCTGGACGCGGTGACCAACCTCAAGCACCGGGCGGTGCTGAGCCTGATCTACGCGACCGGCGCGCGGCTGCACGAGGCGACGCATCTGCGGGTCGCTGACATCGACGGCGCCCGCATGACGGTGCACATCCGCTGCGGCAAGGGCGGCAAGCCGCGCATGGTGCCGATGTCGGTCGCGTTGCGCGATCTGTTGCGCACCTACTGGCTCGCCGAGCACCCGCACGACTATCTCTTCCCGGGCGCCACGGCGGGTCAGCCCTTGCACGACAACAGCGTGCAGAAGGTGTGCGTGCGGGCACGGCTGCGCGCGCGCATCGACAAGCCGGCGAGCGTGCACACGCTGCGGCACAGCTACGCGACGCACCTGCTGGAGCTCGGCGTCGACCTGCGCACGATCCAGAAGCTGCTCGGGCATTCGAGCCTGTCGACCACGGCGATCTACGCGCACGTGACCGGCCGGCTGCTCGACGCGGCGAACAAGGCGATCGACCTGCTGGCGATCCCCAGCTGACGGGTCATGGTCCGGGCCACTCACGAAGTGGCCGACGTGGTCCGGCGCTTCGGCGACGCCCTGTTGCGCGAAGGTCCGGTCACGCCGGCCAGGCGCCGCGTCATGCGCGCGCTGGTCGCCTGCCGCAGTTCGCAGCTCGGCGGCCACGTCGAGTCGCCGACTTGGTGGCCAACGGCGAGTCTCTGGACACCATCCGGGACGACTACCTCACTCCCCATGCACGATGATCCGACGTAGGCGTAGGATGGCCGCCCGAATCGCCGCAGGAGCAGACGAGCCGCGACCAACAGATCCGCGAGAGCTGAAGCCCTCGCGCGGCGCGCTGCTCAACATCCGATACGTTGGGCGTGCGGGACCATGAGCATCTGCGATGAGATTAGAGGTGTACGAACCGCCGGCGTGGTTCGGTGCGGATTCTCACAGGGAGGCTCATCCCTGAATCAGCTGGCGGCGGAGTTCGGTCTCTCAAGTGCGAGCGAGTGCTACCACGAGATCGATGCGAATGCTGCTCGGAGGCTCGCGTTCCTCATCCTGACGCAGGATCTTGCCTACAACGCAGCGCTTGTTGACCCGGCGTTGGCCAGTTCCCTTGTCGACCAGTTCTTTGCAGCGTTCGGTTCTCGCGATGTCCACTACTTCACCAATGGGACCTTCCACGAGGCACCTGGGGAGAAGGCCACCTTCTCAGGAGTGACATGGCAGCCGGCCACAGCCGCCACGTTCGACACTGGCGTCTTGATCATCGGCCCGGTTGCATCGGGCACCCTATGGGTAGAGGATGAAGATTGACTCCCAACCATGGGCGGCAGCTGAGCGCCCGGTCCGCGGGACAGCAGCGCGAGCGCTATCGGACAAGCGCGTGAGCACCACGAAGACGGTTTGCATTTCCAGCGAGGACGGCGCCATCGAGCTTGAGCGAGCCGATTTCGGCGCGCCGGGCACGCCATCAGATGACGACATCCTCCTGAATGTCTCGGTGCGCGTGCGTGGCTACGCGGCCCATGACCAGGCGTGGATCGTTGGATCCGACTGGGCCGAGTTCCTCAAGCAGATGGGCGAAGTCGACCGAACCCGTCGCGGGCGCGCGCGACTCCAAGCTGCCTCCCCGGACGACCTCGAGCTCGAGGTCTACCCGACCGACTTGATTGGTCACTTCGCGGTCCGGGGACACGTGGGCCGGCGCTACACGGAAGCTCATCGACTTCGACTCGAGTTCGACTTTCCCTTCGAACCCGACCGCCTTCCCTACATCGTCGAGGATCTCCGCAACTTCGCGGATCGTCGCAGCACCCATTCGTGACGCCCGAGTGCTGCTGTCCAACAAGCCGTTGCAGCTGACGAATGAGGTGAGTTCCGCTTCGCTCAACTCCGATCATTCGCAGGTGAACACCTATTCCTTGGACGCACCGATGGCTATTCGACTTCATGTCAGAGGTTGGACCTGGGACTACGGCGGTCACGAGCACGAGGGCTGGCTTCCGTCCGGAGTCGCTGACCCGCTGCCCACTCCGCAAGCGCGGATCCCGGTCAACCTCGACATCTTGCCGCAGTCTGGTGGGTGGCTTCTGGTGTGGGAGCTCGCGTCTTCCGTAAGCGCCCGATAGACCCCATCTGTGAATCTCCTCCGTGCCGCCAACACTGACCGGCATGGTCAGATTCACCAAGGTGCAGGAGCGTGAGATCCCCGACCTGCTTTCGGAGTTGGAGCGAAGTGGTCAGTCGGTCCGGGAGTTCGCGCGCGAGGCCGGGCTGTCGATTTGGACGATCTACGGCTGGCGGAAGCGGTTCCACCACACGTCGGGTGTCGAGGACGGACCGCGCGCCGACCTCGTCGAGGTTCAACCGACCGTCCCGATGGGTGCGACGATCGAGATCGCGTTCGCCGACGCCTCGATCCGGGTGTCGCCGGGTTTCGTCGAGGACGACCTGCGTCGTGTGATCCAGGTGATGCGGTCATGCTGAGCTTGCCACCGTCAATCCGGATCTACCTGGCCAAGGGAGCGACCGACATGCGCAAGCAGATCGACAGCCTCGCGTCGATGGTCGAGCACGTTCTCGCGCTGGATCCGTTCAGCGGGCATCTGTTCGGGTTCTGCAACCGCGCGCGCAACACGGTGAAGTTCCTGTACTGGGAAGAGTCCGGCTACTGGTTGATGCACAAGCGACTGGAGAAGGGGAGTTTCAAGTGGCCCGAGGGTGATGCAGCTGCGATCCGTCTCGATGCGGTCGAGCTGCACGCATTGCTCGGCGGACTCGACTTCACGGCGGCGCGTCGTCGCCATTGGTTCCGACGAAAGCAGAAGCTTGCTGAGCCTTCTTCCCTGCATCTCTCGTAGAGCTGATCGAGTGGCGGACATCGGCAAGACGGCGGAGCAGGAACTCGCGGAGCTGCGCGTGCAGTTCGACGCGTTGCTCGCCGAGAGGGACAGCCTGCGAGTCGAGCGCGACGACCTGAATGCGAAACTCGATGCGCTCCTCAAGCAGATCTACGGTCGCCGCAGCGAGCGCTACGTCGACGATGGTCATCCCCTGCTTCCCTTCGATGAGCCTGAGGATCCACCTCCTCCGCCGCACGTCGACGAAGCTCCCGACGGTGACGATCCGCTGGAGGGGCCACGCGGTCGCAAGCCGCGGAAGCGCGGCGCACCGCGACTGCCTGCCGACCTCGATCGCGTGATCGAAGACGTCGCACCGAGCGAGGCCGAGCTGCGCTGCTCGTGCTGCGGCGAGCCCCGCACGATCATCGGCTACGAAGAGACCGAGAAGCTCGAGTACGCCCTGCCAACTGCTACCTCCGCGTCATCCGGCGACCGAAGCTCGCGTGCAAGGCACACGAGGAGGCGGGTGTCGTCACTCCAAGCCTGCCGCCGCAGGTGATCGACAAGGGTCTGGCGGGCGAAACGATGCTCGCCCAGGTGATCACGGCGAAGTACCGCGATCACCTGCCGCTGTATCGTAACTGTTCTGCGACGTGCACCGGTTCCCAGCGGCGTTTCGAGGGCCGGCGGAGGCAACTACCTTCCGAAGGTCAGATCGCGGACAACGCTCTCGATGGCGATCTGCGAGCGCTTGGCTTCGGCGGCTTGGCGCAACCGTCGCCGCCATCCGCTGGGCGTGAGGGTCGCGACCTCGGAGGCCGGGATCGACGAGATCTCGCGGAGGGCGTCGGCGAGGTAGAAGAGCGGGTTGATGCCGTGCTCGCGGCATGACTGCACCAGCGTCATCAGGATGACGGCGGCCTTGGTCCCGCGTGCGGAACCGAACCACTGCCAGTTGTTCCTTCCGATCACCAGTTTCCGCAGTGCGCGCTCACAGCCATTGTTCGAGATCTCGCGGATGCGCCCGTCTTCCAGGAAGCGGATCAACGTCGGCCACTGGTTGAGCGCGTAGCCAACGCCCTTCATCAGCGGGCCACCCGGCAAGCTCGGTGGTTCGGCTTGGGCCTGATCGAGCCAAGCCTTGATCGCATCGACGATGGGTTTCGATTGCTCTCTGCGGAGAGCAACCAGATCGGCGTCCGTCAGCGCCTTGCCGGCGTCCGCCTGCTTCTTGGCGAGGCGCTCGACGGCGAAGAGCTTGCCGATCCAGTCGATCACCTTCAGCGCGTTCGTGTCGCCGACCTTCCGTGCCTTGTCGAAGTAGCGGCGGCGTGAGCCCAGCAACCGATCCTCGTGATGAGGTCAGGGTCCAGGCCATCGAAGCAATCATGCCCATCGCTCTGCAGCCGACCGCGCCGGCCACCGAGGATGTCCTTCGGGCCGTCCCGGTTGCGCGAGTTCGTGGCGCTGTAGAAGACGCCCGCGTGCTGATCACGGATCGCCCAGATGTTGACCTTCCGTTCGCCTGGGCGAGGTCCGTTGCGCTGCACGACTTCGGAGTCGTCGATCTGCAACACCGAGTGCGCCAGGCTGGCGAGGACCTCCTCGCGAATAGCTTTGTAGATCGGCTCGAGCAACTCTGCGCAGCGGATCGTCGAGTTGCACATCACGCTGCGCGACAGCGACAGTCCTTCGGCCGCGCATTTCGTCTCGAGCCGCGCGTGCGGCATGTGGTTGGCGAAGCGCTCGAAGATGATCTGTGCGAGGAAGTTCGCTCCGAGCAGGCACTTGTCCAGCACTCGCGGCAAGCCCGGCGCGACCAGGATCTCACCTTCGCACTTCGGGCATGCGACCTTCTCACGGACCACCTCGTTGACGAAGGTGAACTCGATGCGCTCGAGCTCTCGGCTCGTCACCTCGCCGATCTTCACGCGAGTCGTCTTGCAGCACGGGCAGGGCAGATCCTCTCGAGGAACCCTGCACTCGATCCGCTTGCGGGGAAGGTGATCTGGGAAGTCGAGGCGACGCTTGGTCTTCTTCCGCGTGTGCTCGGGGATGGTGATCGCCTCGGCTTCTGCCTCGGTCTTCTTCGCCTCAGCCTGCAACTCCTCGATCTCCTGGAACGGCAGCAGACCCGTGGGGTCGAAGTAGCGATCCTTCTCCGAGCTCCTGCCGAACTTGCCACGACGCAGATCGGCGAGTTCGGTCCTCAGCAGATCGATCGTGTGCAGCAGCGTCGGAATGAGATCGCGCATCTGCGTCTCATCCATCTCCTCGACCCTCACCTGTTTCGGCTGCTTGCCCACCGCGCCTACCAATACGAATCGAACGCGCAAAGTGGCGCCGAACTTTCGCTTTCCTCAAGTCGATTCCTTCGAGCAGCATCATGAGCTGCGCGCGGTCGACCTTCACGTGTGTCTTGTCGTCGGTCGAGGGCTGCCAGTTGTCGAAGGTCCCGCTCTCGAGTCGCTTCGCCGCCAGCCAGAAGCCGTTGCCGTCCCACACCAGCAGCTTCACGTGACTGCGTCGACGGTTGAGGAACGCGAACACGTCGCCGCTGTAGGGATCGCGATGGAAGCGATGCTCGACGATCGCACACAGACCGTCGAACTGCTTGCGCATGTCGGTGACCTCGCACGCGAGGTAGACCCGCACCTGGGCAGGGATGCTCAGGACCACAGATCGATCCTCCGCAGGACGTGATCGACGACGCGTTCCGCCGCAGCACCTCGCAACTCGATGGCGAGACCGTTCGCGTGACGGACCACGATGTCTGCAGCTGAACCTCCGCCGACTTCCGGAGTCAGGGAAGGAGTCTCGCACTCTGCAACCACGAGCTCCGCGAACGCCGGACCCGACTCCGCCCGCAACCGGTGCGCCCACCAGCTCAAGGTCCCAACCGGGATCCCGGAGCACTCGGAAAGCTCACGCAGCGACAGTCCCTCGGACTCACGCCGCGCGAGAAGACGGGTCATCTGCCGCCGCCATACCTCTCGACTTGCCATCGCGCCGATCCTCGCGGCGCGAAATCGCAAAACCAGATGTGGTTGGCGGAACAGTTACGCTGTATCGGCAGGCCGGGATCTACGCGCGCCAGGGTGTCGATATCCCCGAGTCGACTCTGGGTGACTGGATCCGTCAGGGCAGCGATGTCCTGCAAGGAGTCGTCGCAGCGATCGCACGGCAGGCATTCGCCTCGGGCTACGTCAGCACGGACGACACCACGGTGACTCTGCTGACCAAGGAGAGCGCGACCGGCAGCAAGCAGTCTCACCTGTGGGTCTACGCCGGCGAGCAGCCTGGCGATGTGGTGTTCGACTTCACGCGCGGACGGGGCGGCGACGGCCCCAGGCGCGTACTGGCTGGCTTCAAGGGCTATCTGCAGGCCGACGCGTACTCGGCCTACGACAACCTGTTCGGCAGCGGCGACATCGTCGAAGTCGGCTGCATGGCGCACGCGCGTCGGAAGTTCCGTGACGCGCTCGACACCGCACCGGAGTTCGCCAGGCCCGCGATGCAAGCGATCCAGGCTCTCTACCATGTCGAGCGCCAGTGCAAGGCGCTCGAGTTGTCGAACGACCAGCGCTTTGCGAAGCGGCAGGTGGAGTCGAAGAGCACCTTCGACGCGCTCCGCGCCTGGATCGCGGAACTGAAGAGTCGCACGCTACCGAAGAGTCCGATCGGCAAAGCGACGAAGTACTTCGACCGGCATGCCGACGCGCTCGGACGATTCCTCGAGAGCGGACGACTCGAGATCGACAACAACCGCTGCGAACGCGCAATGCGCCAGGTGGCCGTGGGTCGCAAGAACTGGTTGTTCGCCGGCAGTGAGGAAGGCGGGCAACGGGCGGCGACGCTGTACTCGCTGACCGTCAGCTGCTGGGAACTCGGCGTCGATCCGTACGCCTACCTCTCCGACGTGCTGCGGCGCGTGAACTCGACGCCCGACGCGGAGTTCGCGACGCTCACGCCCCGGCTGTGGGCCGCCGCTCGCCGGAGCTGAGCGCCGCCCATCGACCGCCCCGGTGGTCACCGAATCGAGGACAGGGGGTGGGGTCTATCGGGCGCTTACTCTGTTCCCGGGCGCTGCGCCGGCTCAGCCCCTGCACGACAACAGCGTAGAAGGTGTGCATGCAGGCGCGGCTGCGCGCACGCATCGACAAGCCGGCGAGCGTGCACACGCTGCGGCACAGCTACGCGACGCACCTGCTCGAGCTCGGCGTCGACCTGCGCACGATCCAGAAGCTGCTCGGGCATTCTTGTCTGTCGACGACGGCGATCTACGCGCATGTGACCGGCAGGCTGCTCGATGCAGCCAACAAGGCGATCGACCTGTTGGCTATCCCGAGCTGAGTGGTCATGACCCGGGCGACGCACGAGGTGGCCGACGTGATCCGGCGCTTCGGCGACGCACTGTTGCGCGAAAGCCCGCTCACGCCAGCCAAGCGCCGCGTCATGCGCGCACTGGTAGCCTGCCGCAGTTCGCAACTCGGCGGTCACGTCGAGTCGTGCGACACCTGCGGCTACCGGCGTATCGCCTACAACAGTTGCCGCAACCGGCACTGCCCGAAGTGCCAGGGTTCACGGCAAGCACAGTGGCTGGAGGACCGCGCGGCTGATCTGTTGCCAGTCGAGTACTTCCACGTCGTGTTCACGATGCCCGAAGAGCTGGCGAGCATCGCGTTGCAGAACAAGCGGGTGGTCTACGGCATCCTGTTCGCTGCATCATCGGCGACCTTGCGTACCGTCGCTGCCGATCAGAGGCATCTCGGGGCCGAGATCGGCTTCGTGTCGATCCTGCACACCTGGGCCAGGAGCTGCGGCACCATCCGCACGTGCACTGCGTGGTGCCCGGTGGTGATCTGACGACAGATGGTCACTGGATCTCATGCTGTCCCGGATTCTTCCTGCCGGTAAGAGTGCTCGCGGCGGTGTTCCGCGGCAAGTTCGTGGCGCACCTACGTGCGGCGTACGAGGCGTGCCAACTGCGGTTCCAGGGAGCCTTGCGTACCTGCGCGATCCTCAGGCCTTCGCGGAGTGCCTCGATCGGGCGATGGCGACGTCGTGGGTGGTCTACAGCAAGCCGCCCTTCGGCGGACCGGTTCAGGTCCTGAAGTACCTCGCTCGCTACACGCATCGCGTCGCGATCGGCAATCGCCGCATCCTCGCAGTCGGCGAGGCTGGGGTGCGGTTCCGCTGTCGTGACCGCGGCAACAGCGGGCGCACGCGAACGATGCTGCTGCCGGGTATTGAGTTCCTACGGCGCTTCCTGCTGCACGTGTTGCCGCGCGGGTTCCCACGCATCCGGCACTACGGTCTGTTCGGTAACCGCAAACGCGCGACGAAGTTGGCGCTGTGCAGGCTGCAACTCGGGGTGCCGATGCCGTCGCCGCCGGCGACGGTCACCGTGGCGCCGTGCGGGATCGCGACTGACTGGTGCCCCCGATGCCATTCAGGTCGCCTCGTGCGCCGACCACTGCTGATCTCGATGCCAGCGCCCGAGGTTGCTGACACGTCATGAGCCTCAAGATGCCCGGAGAACTGCGTGCGAATCGCACCGCGCATCGACCGGCGGCGAGGGATCCGTCCGTGCCCTGCCGGCAAACACCTGTGAAACAGGCTGGCGAGTCCCGTCGTCACCACGACGTGGCGTGCGAAACCCGCAGTCGAGACTCCATCCGGAACACCAGGGGACGTGCTGGCTCGAGCTCACCTCCTTGCCGCCGCCGCCCGACCTCGTTCGAATGCCCATAGCCGCAGACCCGCGGCTTCGTTCAACTGATCCCATCCGGAAGAAGTCGCATGCAGCTCAACGCCGTGCCACGCTCCTGTGCGACTTCCTCCGGATAGGATCCTCTTCGTTAGCCAGATCAACGTGGAGCCCTTCGCGGAACTACCACTGCACGATGCCACGCTGCAGACACTTCAGGTGGCGTGGTCCGCATCGGAGGTGGTGGCGGAGTTGATTCCCGTTCAGGCGGGTCGGTGGGCAGGTCAGCGCATGAGGTTGACCTGGTCAGAATGCACTCGCTTGTCTGCTCCACATGAATCACCGTGGGGTTCATCGGACGCGGTCAACGCGCATGGCCACGAGGGGCGACGGTTTTGGCTAGAGCTCCAGTCCGGTGACTTGGTCGAGGTCTGGGCATCCGAAGTCCGCGTTGATAGACTGGCTAACTAGCCGCAGCAGCCGACGGCGCTTCGCGCCGCGGCTGAGCGGCCGATCCGTTAGACGCATGCAGGCCACGAGACTGGAGAGGGCGATTCTCGACTGGATAGCAGGGAGGGAGACCTCGCTTGCTGGGCGGTTGGCATCGGCCAGCGTCGCCAGACGCGAGCACACCGGCGCAGGGATCTACGTCGACCTTCTGCCAGACCCCGACCTGTCGTGGGACAGACCTCCCGTCTCGGGGCCCGTCATCGATAGCCCTCGACTTGGGTTTGGCGGGGGCTGCGTTCTCTGGTTGTCGCAGGGCGAGCCGTGTTGCCTGGAGATCTACGCATTCGGTAGCGACTTCCCGGAGGATGTTGATGAGTTCACCCTGTCGAGTTCTGATGGCAGCGCCTAACCAGCCGCAGGAGCTGCGGCGCTTCGCGCCGCAGCTCAGCGGCCGATCCGTTGGGCAGATCCCGTCGCATGGATTCCGTTCATCAGCTCGAGGCCCGTGAGTTCATCGAGCGATGGAACAAGGGGTACATCAACGGAGCCGAGCTCCTGACTGCCGTCCGCAAGGGCTGCCCCAACTGTCGGGACCAGGATCTGCAAGCTGCCTTCGATTCGGTAGCACGTGGCCGGCCGACCCCTGCTTCAGCATGCGCGGCGGCTGCGCTCTGCCATATGACGGGCCTCGGCGACCCCCTGGACACTGTCTACAAGCACTTCCACGAGAGTGGTCGCACGCTGACCGAGCCGCAGTGGTACGCCTGGATTGCCGGCTACTCGTACAACTGGATTTGCAACGCGGGGCTCGATGCCTGCTACTTCGCTTTCGGTGACCGGCAGTTTGCCGATCGGATTCGCGTGTATGAGGCGATAGGCGCCGAGACTGCCGCCCAGGTTATGCGGGAGGCGGATCAGGCCTTCGGCCCAACCGGGCCAGCGCCGACGATGGCGGAGAGGCAAGCCGCGATCTCGGACGCTATCGAGCGGCGACTCAAGGATCTGAGTCCCCGGTTCTGGGCATGCGACGACGAGATTTTCACCTGCGTCTTTCTCTACGCCCTGGAGCACCGTGAGGACTTCCGGTGAGTGTCAAGGTAGTTGTCGCCTGACACCCCGACCCCGCGCGGCATCCGCGACGGCTTCCGTCGCGCCGCGCATGCTTGGGAGCGAAACGGCTTCCAGAACGTGTGGGGCCCGAACCCGATCAGCGACACCCTTCATGCGCATCCAATTCCTCACCGCGATCCTCGCAGCCCTCACGTCCACCCCCATCCTGCAGGCGCAGAACGTCAGCAGCGGCCCCGATCCCGATCGTCGGGCTTCGACAGTGTCCGTCTCCTCGGAGAGCACGGGGACTCTCGCGGCGGTCTCGATCAGCTACAGCGCACCGCGCTGGCAGGAGACCTACGACGAGGTGCTGAGGAACCTGGAGGCGAGCAACTACACACGCTTGGGCAAGGGCTGGTGGACCACTTTCGACACGGTCCGCGCGCTGGAGATCGGGGGGACGAAGATCGAGGCCGGCAGCTACTACCTGGGCCTCAGCGTGAACAAGGATGGCGCCTTCACCCTGCTGATCTTCGACAGCAAGCAGACGATGAAGGCCGGCCTCCTCCCGGGTACCACGGCTCTCTACACCGGCGAAGCGAAGGCCGACTCGAGAGCGCCGCTGAGCCTCGCCAAGGACGCCTTGAAGGAAACGGTGGTCAGCATGGAGATCGAGATCTCCATGGATGCCAAAGACCCCGTCAACGGCAGGTTCGCGATCCGCTGGGGCAGACACGAACTCTCGGCACCGGTGAAGTTCCAACTGGGCGCAGCCAAGGAAGCGACGCCGCGCAAGCAGTAGGCGTGGCGCTTCCGCCGCTGGGCCGTGAGGAGTCCGCGATCCTCGAGCGTGTCGGAGCGGATCGGTCCGGATCGCCGCGCGAAGTCGGGTCTACCCCAATCGCCCCCGCAGATGCTCCCCCACCCTCAGCGCATTGGCGAAGATCGTCAGCGCCGGGTTCATCGCGGCGCTGGAGGGCATGAAGCTGGCGTCGACGACATAGAGGTTGTCGACCCCGTGCGCCTTGCAGTTGCGGTCGAGGACCGAGGTCTTCGGGTCGTCACCGAAGCGGAGCGTGCCGCATTGGTGGGTGGTGCCCTTGATCGGGATCTTCTTGCGCATGCACAAGGTGAGGGGGAGCGGGCCGCGCTTGCGGCCGATGCGCTTGAGGATGCCGATCAGCTTGCGGTTGAGGCGGTCGTGGGCTTCGAGGTTGTTCTCTTTGTAGGTCGTGCGGATGGTGCCGTCGGCTTCGACCTGGATGCGGTTGTTCGGGTCGGGCAGATCCTCGGTGGTGACCCAGAAGTCGAGCGAGTGCGAGGCGAGCTGGCGCAGGAAGAACTGCGGGAGCGGCATCGGAGAGGCGACGGCGAACTTGGCGGCGTCGGCCTTGCCCATGGTCTGGATGTGACCGAGCGGGAGCTGCGAGTCGTCGGCGCCGAAGTAGAAGTCGTTGAGCGCGAGCGTCTTCTGGAAGCGGCTCGGGTTGTGCACCGTCGACAGCGCCACGAAGGCCGAGTTGTTGTGGCGCATGTAGTGGCGGCCGACCATGTCGTGCGCGTTGGCCACGCCGCGCGGACAGGCGTCGCTGCGTGAGCGCAACAGCAGCGCCGCCGAGTTGATCGCGCCGCAGGCCACCACCACCAGGTCGGCGCGGAACTCGCGACGCTCCCCGTCGACCTCCGCCACCACGCCGGTGACCTCGCGGCCCGACGGACTCACCAGCAGCTCCTTCGCATATGCGCCGGTGATCAGCGTGACGTTGTCGCGCTGCATCGCCGGCCGCACGCACAGCACCTCGGCGTCGGCCTTGGCGTGCGCGAGGCAGGGAAAGCCGTCGCAGGTCTCGCAGCGGATGCAGGGGCTGTGTTCGGGGCGCTTCTCGTCGAGGATCACGCCGACCGGCAGCGGGAAGGGACGGTGACCGAGCGCGACGATGTCGTCGTAGAGCGCCTGGATGCGCGGCTCGTGCGTGACCGCGGGCCAGGGATAGGGCGCGCTGCGCCGCGGCTCGATCGGATCGATGCCGCTCTGGCCGTGCACGTGGTAGAGCGCCTCGGCCTGCGTGTAGTAGGGCTCGAACTCGTCGTAGCCGACCGGCCATGCCGGTGAGATGCCGCCGTAATGGCGCTGCTCCTGGAAGTCGCGCTCGCGGAAGCGCAGGAGCGCCGAGCCGTAGAGCTTGGTGTTGCCGCCGACGAAGTAGTGCGTCTCGGGACGGAAGGGCTCGCCGTTCTCGTCGAGCCAGCGCTCGTGCGCGGTGTAGCGCAGGTCGCGGAAGACGGCGCGGCTGTCCCAGTTCTCCTTCTCACGCGGCAGGAAGCCGCCGCGTTCGAGGACGAGGATGCGCTTGCCCGTCGGGGCCAGGGCATGCAGCAGCGTGCCGCCGCCGGCACCGGTGCCGAGGATGACCACGTCGAAGCGCGCGTCGTTGCCCATGGACGTCAGACGGGGGAGCCGAGCACGTGGCGCGCGAGCGCGGCAAAGTCGCCGGCGTCGCGCAGCTCGGGTCCACCGCGGAGTGCATCCCCTTCATCGAGCGCCACGGCGAAGCCACCGGCGCGGTGGTCGCCGGTGCGTCCCGTGTTGAGGCTGCCGGTCATGCGACCGAGCGATGGCGACTCCAGGGCGTCGCAGGGCAGCACCTCCTCCCACAGCACCACGAGGTCGGGCAGCAGATCGCTGCGCGGACCCGGATAGCGCCCTGCACAGGACACCACCTCCTTCACCACGGGCTTGCCGCTCTGCGGATCGCGCAGCGTCATGAACTGCTCGCGGACGAAGTCGACGTAGCGACGCGCCTGCTCGCCGTCGCGCGCGAGCATCCCGTCCTTCTCACGACCCTGGAAGCTGAGGCGGATGTAGCCCTCGCAGGAGGCGACGATGGTGAAACCGGGGGTCTTCTGCCAATCGAGTCCGCCGCACAGCGCGCGACGCACCACCCAGTCGCGCACGCCGACCGGCAGCATCTTGGCGATCGCGAACTGGAGCTGCGGCGGCACCATCTCGCGCAACAGACGCATCGGGCTGGCGCGGCGCGGCGGCGCCTCGGTGAACTCGGTCTTGTCGCCGCGGAAGCGCGCATTGATGCGCTCCATGACCTTCATCATGTAGTGCTCCTGCGTGAAGTTGGCGCGCATGCCGTGCAACGAGAACACCACCACCGTGGTCTGCTTCGGGTCGACGGCGTCGACCAGGGAGCCGACCGCCTTGTCGACGGCCGCATAGACATCGAGCAGCGCACCCTCGGGCACGTGGCTCGATGCCGCGTCGTCGCCGCGCCACAGCACATGGCCTCCGCGATGGCACTCGGCGAACACGGTGACGAACAGATCCCACTCGCCCTGCCCCATCAGGAAGCGCGCGAGTTCCGCTTTGCGCGCCGCGCCCTGCACCAGGTTGTCGCGCGTGCGCAGCAGGCGCTTGGTCGGCGCGGGCACCGGCACGTCCTCGCCCATCGGGTGGTGTCCGAAGCGCCGCAGGATCTCGCGGCCGAGGTCGGGGCGGTTGCACTGGAACGAGGTCAGGCACTCCTGCGAACCCCAGTTCTGGACCTCGATGCCGTCCTTCAAACGCGTGGGCAGGCTGAAGGGGCTGTCGAGGACCACCACCCGCCGGCCGGCGCGCGCCATCGGGTACCAGAAGGGTTCGTAGTCGACCCACTCCGGCCCGACGCGACGGAGCTGCATCGCCGGGGCGTCCCATTGCATCGGGTAATAGACGCCGTGCGCGCCGGGCGGCTGGCCGGTGGCGAAGGTCGGCCAGATCGCCGAGGTCAGCACGTCGGCCGGCGAAGTCAGGGGCCGGACGCCGCGGGCCCCGATCCAGCCGTTGAGGCGGGGCAGGCGGGAGGGGTTGGCACGGATCACGCCGATGTCGCCGGCGTCGATCCCGATCAGAAGCAGCTTGCGCGGTGCGGGCATCGGGAGCCTGATCACAGCCGGCCTCGTGCGCCGGCGCGAATCGCGCATCCTAACCGGGTGCCGCGTTTTTCCCGGGCTCGGAGTGCCCGCTCAAACGCCCCGTCTGACGGCCCCGCCAACAGGGCGTTTGACCATGACCACGGAACTTCCTCGTCCCACCGCCGCCGAACTGCAGGTGCTCGACGTGCTCTGGCGCCTGGGTGCGCAGACCGTGCGCGGGGTGGCGTCGGATCTGCACGGCGACCCGAGTCCGGTGCAGTACCGGACCGTCCAGGTCCTGCTCGATCGGCTGGAGAAGAAGGGGCTCGTGGCCCGCGACCGCTCGGTGACGCCGCAGAGCTTCGCGGCGACCGTCGACCGCAGCGGCGTGATCGGCAACGAACTCCAGGACCTCGCCGACCGCATCTGTGAAGGCGCGCTCGCGCCGCTCCTCCTCAACCTGGCCGACCGCGCGCGCCTGTCTCCCGAGGAGAAGGCCCGCCTGTGGAAGCTGCTCGAGGAGGAGGTCTGAGGTGGAAACGCTCCTGCTCGAACTGCTCGTCAACTCGCTGATCGCCGGTGCGATCACCCTGTGTGCGTGGCTGGTCTGGCGTCGCTTCGCGCACGCCCCACTGGCCCACGGACTGCTCCTGCTCGCTCTGATCAAGCTGGTCACGCCGGCACTCTTCAGGCTGCGTCTGCTCACGCCGGCGGCTTCGGTGGCGACCGAAGCCGCCGGCGTTCCACTCGACCTCGGAACGCTCGACGTCGAGCAGCTCGCCGCGCTGAGCGCCACGTTGACGGAGCCCGCACCCGCGGTCGAGCCCGCATCCTTCCCGATGTGGCCGCTGTTCGCGCTGTGGCTGTGCGGAGCCGTGGTGACCGCGTGGCTGATCCGCCGTCGGGCGAAGCGCTGCGCGCTGCTTCTCGGTCTCGCCGAGCCGGCGCCCGAGAGCGTGCGCATGATCGCCGCCGATCTCGCGCGTCGCGCCGGTCTGCGCAACGTGCCGCGCGTGCACGTGATCGACGCCCGCGTGTCGCCCTTCGCGTTCCACGCCGCGGGTCATCCCACGATCGGTCTGCCGCGCGCGGTGCTCGACGCACTGGACGGCCGCGAGCTGCGCGCCGTGCTCGCGCACGAGGTCGCGCATCTCGCACACCGTGACCACCTCACGCGCTGGCTCGAGGTCGCGGTCGCCGTCGTGCACTGGTGGAACCCCGTGGCGCGCCTGCTGCGTCGCTGTGTGAACGAGGTCGAGGAAGTGCGCTGCGATGCGCGCGCCGTCGCCCTGCTGGAATCCGGATCACGCCACTATGGGCGGACGATCCTCAAGGCCACGTCCTACGTGGAAGGTGATCTGCGCGGACTGCCGCTCGGAGCGAGCGGTCTCGGCGGATCGAAGTCGATGGAGAAGAGACTGACCATGATCGCGAACGACAAGTTGAGCTACCGTGCCCCTCTGGCTGCGCGCATCGTGATGGCGCTCGGCGCCGCCGCGCTGCTTCCCCTCGGCGTGACCGCGCAGGACAGCCCGAAGAAGGACGTGAACGAGGAGATCCGTGCCCTGCGCAAGGAGATCCAGGAGCTGCGTGCGCGGCTCGAGAAACTGCAGGGCAACCATTCGGCGGAAACCGCGCCCGAAGTGCGCGGACCGGTGTTCTTCACGCCGGCGCCCGGTACCGCGCCCCATGCGGTCCGCGCCAAGAAGGCGGAGAAGGGCGAGCGTGGCGAGAGCGGCGTCTGGGAGATCCGCAGCGGAGACGGCGACGAAGGCGAGGGCGGCAGCATGGTCTTCCACGTTCAGGGCCTCGAGGAAGGCTCGCACCCCCTGGTCTGGCGCATGAAGGAAGGCGAAGGACAGGGCGGCGGCTTCCACTTCTTCACCAAGAAGGAGAAGGAGGACGGTGACGACGACGAGGATGACGACGATGACGATGCACCCGCCAAGAAGGTGCGCGGCTTCGTCCTCGGCCACCCGGGCTCGATGCAGATCGAGGTCGAGGGTCAGCCGATGAAGATCGACGTCGAGAAGCTGCACGGCCACATCCTCGAGTCGCTGAAGAACGCGAAGATCCAGATCCCCGGCGGCGTGAAGGTGCTGCAGCTCGACGACGTCACCGAGGAGCACGACGGCGAGCCCAGCAAGGAAGCGAATGGCCATCGGATCTGGCTGCGCGCCGAGGGCACCAAGGATGCGACCAAGGAAGAGGTCAAGGAGCTCATGAAGACGCTCCACGGCCGGATCGTCAGCCCTGGCAAGAACGGCGTGATCGAGATCGTCGAAGGCGAAGAGGGCGGCGATCAGCCGCACGTCATCGTGCTGCGCGGCAAGGACGCCGGCGTCGGCAAGGAGGAGAACGACGATGACGACGACGACGAGCCGAAGCCTGCCCCGGTGCAGAAGCGCCTGCGCGTGCGCAAGGTCGAGAAGGCCGAGAAGACCGAGAAGAAGGACGGCGAGGCGCCACAGACCAGCGTCGGGGTCTCGATCGGCTCCGCCGAGGCGCCGGCCACCGGCGCGCTGCGCCGGGCCTGAGTTCGCGGATTTCCCCTCCGCTCCGCGCGGTCCGCGTCGGTCCTGGTCGTGTGACCGCGACCTTGACCGACCGGCCCGCCTGCCGGAGCCGCCGCGCCGCGGCGATACTGCCCGCCATGGCCTCCTTGCCCGAACTCCTGGCGGCGGCGCGCGCGGGTGAAGCCCAGGCGCGCGACGAGCTGTGCGCGCGCTTCTACGAGCGGGTGCGTGGGCTCGTGCATCGCCAGATCGAGCGGCGCCTGCGTCGCGGTGGCCATGGAGCGCTCGCGCGCATGAGCACGGGCGACGTGGTGCAGGAGGTGTTCCTCGAGGTTCTGCGCAGCCTGGATCGCTGGGACGGCGACGACGAGGAAGCCTTCGTGGGACTGCTCGCCACCCTGGTCGAGCACCGTCTGGTCGATCAGGTGCGCCACCACCAGGCCGAGCGACGTGACGTCCGTCGCCACGGCGAAGCTGGCCCGCTCACCGCCGGTGCGGGTCACGATCAGACGCCCTCCTTGTTCGCCGCCGGCGAGGAAGCGCTGTCGATCTACCGCGACGTGCTCGCCACCTTCTCGCTGCGGGAGCGCACGCTGCTCGCGCTGCGACTCGAGGAGATGCTCGAGTTCAAGGAACTCGCGGCGCGACTCGCCTATCCGTCGCCGGACGCGGCACGCAAGGCGTTCCACACCGCGCAGGCGCGGCTGCTGCTCAAGCTCCGTCAGCGCGGGATCGCACCGCCGGGGAGCACGCCGTCGTGAGCGACACCGACATCCTCGAATCCCTGCTCGTGAACGCCCTCGCCGCGCGCGACGCCGGGGCCACAGTCGATCTCGACGAACTGTGCCGCGATCACCCGGAACTGCGCGACGAACTCGCCGCCGCGCTCGCGATCGGCAGCGATCTTCGGGCGATGCATCGGCACAGTGCCGTCGCGCGCGAT
The DNA here is from genome assembly GCA_046349595.1 of Planctomycetota bacterium. Lineage (GTDB taxonomy): Bacteria > Planctomycetota > UBA1135 > UBA1135 > UBA2386 > JACRLW01. Next base: position 1,467,966 of record JAXMCA010000002.1, on the reverse strand, counting down.
CTCGTCGGGACCACCATCGCGAACCGCTATCGCCTCGTCGAACTGATCGGTCGCGGCGCCGCCGGCAGCGTCTACCGCTGCGTCGACGCCGAACTCGGACGCGAGGTCGCACTCAAGCTCCTCGACGACTTCGACGGCGCGAATTCCTCGCGCACCGAGCGCTTCCTGCGCGAGGCGGAGGTCCTCGCTCAGCACGAGCACCGCAGCATCGTCCGCATCTACGACCGCGGTCGTGCGGAGGATGGACGGCTGTTCCTGGTCACGGAACTCCTGCACGGCGTGAGCCTGGCCGCGGTCCTCGAGGCGGCCTGTGCCGCGATGCCCCGTGGCCCCTCGCCGGCCGGCTTCGCGCAACCCGCATGGTTGCACGACCTGTTGCCGGGCTTGCACGGCGAGCACGGCTTCCTGCGCCGAGCGGTGCAATGGGTCGCACAGCTCGCGGACGGCCTCGCGATCGCGCACGCGAACGGCGTATTCCATCGCGACGTCAAGCCGTCGAACGCCTTCATCCGCAGCGACGGCGGCGCCGTGCTGCTCGACTTCGGCATCGCGGCGCGCGTCGGCGATCCGTCCCTCACCCTGCAGAGCAGCGTGCTCGGCACGCCGTGGTACATGGCGCCGGAACAGGCGCGCGGATCGAGCGGGCCCTCGCCTTCGCTCGACGTGTACGGCCTCGCCGCGACGCTCTACCACCTGGTCACCCTGCGCGCGCCGCACGGTGTACCCGGGGCGCATGCGGGCATCGCCGAAGTGCTCGCCGCCGCGCGCGACCGCGATCCGCTCCCCGCTTCCGTTCTCCACCGCGGTCTCCCGCGCGATCTCGCCGCGATCCTCGACGTCGGACTCGCACCCGATCCGCGCCACCGTTACGCGAGCGTCGCGGCGATGGCCGCGGATCTGCACGCCTTCCTCGAGCATCGACCCGTGGTCGCGCGTCCGATCGGGCCGCTCGGGCGGACACTGCGGCGGATCCGTCGCCACAAGGCACGCACGCTCGCGATCGCAGGGACGGCGACGGCGGTGGTGTTCGCCGGATTGCTGCTCCCGCTGGTACGCAGCGCGAACGCCGAGGCGGCCGGCCGCGAACGGACCGACCTGCTCACCCATCTGCCCGCGGATCTCTGCATCGAAGGCTGGCCGGATCAGCGTCTGCTGGTGGCCCTCGACGAGCGCACACGTGTGATCGCCCAGCTCGATCGTCTGGTCGAACTCGATCGCGACGATCTCGGAACGCGCATGCTGCGCGCCGCAGAGCGGCTCGATGCCGGCGATCGCAGCGGAGCCGCCGACGACTTCCGGACCATCGCCGAGCGCTCGGTCGATCCCTACCTCACGGCGGCGGCCGAGCGCTATGCGCACGCGGATTCCTCGCGCGCCGGTTGCGACGCGGTGAACCTCGTCGACCTTCCGGAGCCGACCACCGACGCGGGGCGATTCATCGCCGGCTTCCATGCGCTGCGCAGCCGCGACACGCTTCGCGCGCAGGAGTTGCTCGATCGCGCCGTCGACTATCTGCCCGCGCGCGATCTTCGTCTGCTCGCCCTGCTCGCCAACGCGCAGTGGGAGACGGCGGCAAGCGAGGCGCACTGGCTCGAGGGACACTACGGACACCCGACCGCACGCACGCGGCACACGCTCGCCGCGGCCGCGCTCGGAGTGCGGCACTACCAGGAGGCCGAGCGATTCGCGCAGGGCGCGATCGCGCTCCGTCCCGATCGCCACGGTCCTTGGAACAACCTCGCGTGGGCACAGCTCCGTCTCGGCCGACGCAACGAAGCAGCAGACAGCTTCCGCAAGGCGATCTCGCTCCGTCCGTGGTTCGACAACAGCCGCGCAGGCTTGTGCCAGGTGCTGCGCACGCAGGAACGCTTCGAGGACGCGCGCGCCGAGGCGCGACAGATCGGTGCGGAGTGGTGGCGTTGTTGGGAGCTCGCCAACGTCGATCTCGCCGAGGCTCTCGAAGCCCGACGCCACGGCGACGAGAAGCGACGCATTCGACTCGCCGAGGCTGCGGCGATCGAATTCGAGCGCGCGGCCGCCGACCCCTCGGTTGACAACGGCAAACGCAAGTCCGCACCGGGTTCGATCGCGTTCGCACGCGCCGTGGCGCAACTCGACTACCGGAGCGCACTCGCCGCGCAGCTCGCCGCGATGCGCGCCGATCCGCTCAATCCGACGCAGATCCTGAACCTCGCCCAGGCACTCGAGCCGGGCGAGATCGACACCGACACCATGGACGCGCTGCGCCTGTGGCTGTGCGAGGTCGGGCTCGACGTCGCGCCCGACGACCGTCCACTGATCGAACTGCGCGACTCCATCCGGGCGGCAGCCCGAGCGAGGCAGAGATGATCCCGTTCCGTTTCCCGCTCCTGTCGATCTGCGCCGTCCTCGTCGCGATGCGAACCGCCGCACAGGAGCCGATCTCCGAGAGTCAGCTCATGGTGATCGCGCAGAGCTGCTCGATCGACGGCGCCACCTCGGTGCCGAGCGCCAATGCGTCGACGGTGCTGTTCACGGAGTCGGACTTCACGGTCCTCCCTCCCGATGCGTGGACTCCGACGCCCGGTCTGCCCGACTTCAGCACCATCCTCGGCGGACTCTCCCTCGACATCGACGCTCTGTCGGTCGGCTTCGACGTGATCCGCGCCACGCCCAGTGGCATCGCAACACCTCCCCCTGGCGGCTGGGCGGCGCTGACCTTCTCGGTCACGCGCGGCACCATCGGCACCCCGGGGGGACGCATCGCGGCGGAGGTACCGACCGCGGGAGGTGCCGCCGGTGACGTGTTCGTCTACGTGATCCCGGGCAGCTCGCTGCCGCCGCAAGTCGTCGACCGCACGATGCGCAACCAGGACAGCCGCGAGATGAACATCGATGCGCCGGGGTCGCCTGCGAACATCGACGCGCACGACGTCTACACCAGTCTGGTCTTCGAGCAGAATCCGCAACTGTTGCCGCTGCTGCCCTTCGTCTCGGTGTTCTTCTCGGTCACCGGTGCGAGCGTCGCGAGCGTCCCCGCGGCATGGTGGGCCGGCACGCCACCGAGCGGCGCAACCGTGTTCCGCCGCGACTGGCTCGGCAGCTTCTGGTCGTTGCCGATCCCGTACCTCACGCCGGCGGATCTCGGGCTCAGCCCAATGGAAGACGTGGACGCCGTGGCGATCGACGTGCTCGCCGGTCACGTGCTGTTCTCGACCACGCGACCCTCGGCCACGCCGGGCGCACCGCTGCGCGATCCGGTGCTGTTCCATGGGATGGGATCGCCGGGCAACACCGTGTTCCTCACCTCGTCGCTGGTCCCGATCAGCACGCGACTCGGTCTCGACGGTCCCGGCGGAATCGACGATGTCGACGGCATCTGCGCACTCGATCCCGGTCCCGGTGGTGCTTTGCAGAACCTCGGCTCCCTGATCGGCACCCCGTTCCAGAGCCTCGTCCCCACGCTGCCGAACGCGATGGGTGCGAGCGTCTCGCGGCGCAACTCACCGCTCGGCCCGCAGTTCGTCAGCTACGCGACCGGCTGGCCCCATCCGGGAACGCCGTCGCCCTCGACGATCGTGCTGCTGGTCGCGCCGGTCTCGCCCTTCGGCCCCTACGTGTTGGTGCACGCGGCCACGCGTCCGAACCCGAGCAGTCCCTATGCGGTGTTCCAGGGCCACCCGGAGCAGGTCGTGCTGACCATCCCCAACGACCCGAACCTGCTCGGCATGGACGTGTTCTTCCAGTGGGCGAGCTTCGATGCGACCGGCCTCGATCTCGCGCTGCCGGTCGGCATCCGCATCTGAAGAGCGCGCAGCCCGCGCCGCGTCACTGCACGGTGACGCGGTCCGCGTTCGACGCACCGACCAGGTTGCCCGACGCATCGAAGAAGATCGCGACGCCGTCGAAGGTGACGCCCTGCACCAGTTGCGCGATCGGGGTCGGGAACGAATAGGCGCTGCCCGGATAGCCCGGGGTCGACGGCGTGAAGTGGAACACCGAGCCGACCGGCTGGGCCATGCTCGCCATCGACAGCGCGTCGAACTCGACGCCGCACAGGTTGCCGTTGCCGAGCGGCAGACCGGTCGTCACGGAGAGGATGGTGTAGCCGTCGGCGTAGTTCGCCGGTGCGTTGGTCAGCGCCACGGTGAAGTCACCGGGGCCGGAGGAGCTGAGGTCGAGCAGCGCCGACTCGTGGTTGCGCGAGCCGCCGATGCCGCGGATCACGACGCCGAAGTCGACGTCGTCGTTGGGCGTCTCGATGTGACCGTCGACGCGCACCACCGGAGCCTCGACGCGGACGATCCAGCCACCCGCAGCCGGGTTCTGCACGAACACGTACTCGCTGGTGTCGCGATCGTCGGCCGCGCCGCCCGGCGTGGTCCAGTTGCTCGGCGTGCCCGAGCTGAGCACCGTCATGCCCTGGTTGCCGCGGTAGGTCGTTCCGTTCGGCGCGATCACCACGAGGTCGACGCTGTTCTGGCGCGTGATCGTGAACGGCGATGCCGCTTCCGGATCGGCGTAGTTCATGCCGACGCGCAACGCGGGCGTGCCGGGCTTGACCCACACGAACCAGCTCCGCGCCTGACCCTGCGTGAGCGCGAACTCCTCGTCGGACACCAGCATGCGCTGGCGTTCGTCGTACATCGTCGTGAGGTCGGGGAAGCCCCAGCCCTGACGGTTGCGCGTCTGCGCCGCGGTGCCGAAGCGCGTCTCGCCGTAGATGTACGAGGTCGTCGCCAGCAGCGACTTCGCGGTGGTGAAGTGCGGACGGTGCGCGAAGAGGTCGTTCCAGCCGGATGCCGCATCCTGGCCGAACATCCCGTTCGCGAACATCTCCACGGTCAGGCCGCAGTAGCCGTTGAGGATCGGCGTGGCACCGGACGTGCCGCCGAAGCCCGTCGTGTAGCCGGTGCTGCCGTTGATCGTGCCGATCTGGTCGTAGTAGGCGCAGAGATCGGGCTTCTGCCGGAGGTCCGCCGAGGGACCGAAGCTCGCACCCGACGCGGCGTCGTCGCCCGGGTTCGCGGTGTTGAAGTGGTTGAAGCCACCGACCGCCAGGATGTTCTTCGCCCAGGCCTGCGGGCGTGAGTTCGTGGTGTTGGTGTTGCTCTGGCTCTGCGTCGTCAGCACCCCGAGGTCGAAGATGATGTCGTCCATCTCCGCGGAACGGGCGTCATAGGTGCTGATCTGCGCGTAGCCCCACGACGCCGTCTCGATCATCTCATTGCGAGCGAGGCCCCACTGCGTCACCGACTTCCGGTTGTTGTTGTTGTAGACGTAGTTGTAGTTGCAGTAGAGGCACTGGGCGTTGGGGAGCAGACCGCGATAGAGCGGACTGACGCCACGCGCATAGATCTCGCCCGACGTGTTGGTGCCGTGGGCGGTCGCCGCCGCCGCGGTCGCGTTCGGGAACGCGATCGGCGTGGTGCGATAGGGCGGCACCGCATCGTGCTCGGTGTGCATGGCGATGCCCTGCGTGGGATCGCCGTTGATGCCCTCCATGATCATCCCGGTGACGCCCCGACCGGCGAAACCGGCCACGGACTCGATGTAGTTCGCACCGCCCTGGATGCGCGCCTGATCGATGTCGACCGAGGCCTCGGTGAGCGGGTCGATCCACAGCACGCAGTCGAGCGCGGAGACGGCGAGGAGCTGGTCGGCGTCGAGCTTCGCGACCTGCAGGATGCCCTGGCCGGAATCCGGCTGTGCGCGTCCGCCGAGGCGCGCGATCGCATCGAGCAGAGGTTCGCGGTCGGCGCGGTCGTCGACCATGACGATGTTGTACTCGCGCGTCGGCACGACTCCGTTCGCGAGATCCGCGAGGATCGACTCGTGCAGCTTGTAGGCAGGGTGGAACTCGCCGACCCAGCGCACGAAGGGGAGCGCGCGCACGCGCGCGAGCAGCGAGCGATCCATGCGCGCCACGTAGCCCTGGTTTGGCGCGACGTGGAAGCGCTGCACGCCGAGCGCGGCGAGCGCCGCCTGGTACTCGGGGAGCACGTCGGTCACGAACTGGACGATGAACAGCCGGTTGCCCGCGGCGGCGCCGAGTCGGCCATCGAGCTTGGGCTCGCCGCCGACGAGCGGATCGAAGCGCGCGAAGCGCAGGTCGATCACGCCGTCCTGATCGACGAAGCGATGCCAGCTCCTGCCGGCATCACGGCTGATCTCGGTGCTCACCGAACCGAGCCGGAGCCAGGTCGAGGTGCCATCGATGCGGATCGTGCGCAGACCGGCCTCGGAGGGCGCTGCGATTGCGGATTGGGCGAGAAGCGTCGACGGCATGCTCAATGCGGTGAGCGTCGCGCCGAAGACGAGTGATGCGCGCAAGGGGAGATGCATGCGGTTCCTTCGAGTCGTGATGGGGCAGGAGCGAGAGTGAGCGTTGCTGAGGGCGCGCAGACTAGCGCGGGCACCTCCCGCTCGTGTCGTCGATGTTCGGGGAGGTCCCATTCCGGCGCGCTCGACCGCAATCCGCCTGCGTGGACCCTTTGCCGCGCGTCCATCGGGTCAGACCACGCGACCGAAGGAGGAGAACAGCAGCACGGCCTGACCGTCCCCTTCCACCGTGGTGCAGTGCGCGACTTCCTGCAGACCCTCGACCCCACCGACGGTCAGGATCCGCTGCTGAGCGCAAGCGAGCAGGAGGTCCCCCGCCCGCAATGTGCCACCCACCCCATGGCGCCTTCGCCCCGGTCGCAGGTCGACCAGTTCGTGACGCAGGACCATCGCCGACGGTGCCGCGATCGCGAACAGGGCCCGGAACGGGAACGCCGGTCGCGTGCGTGGTGCGCGCGACGGCCCCAGTGCCGACGCCTCGTCGAGTCGGGCGACCCCGACATCGACGAAGGGTCCGGATTCGATCCGCGGGAGATCCTGCGGTTCGAACTCGACGTCTGCCTCGCGACCGAAGCGCCCGATCCAACGCGTGGCGATGCCGGTCAGCGCCCCGAACAGCTCGGCACGCAACTCGACGACGATCTCGGGCAGGGGCAGGGTGAAGTGTTGGACGAGTGCGTGCGTCCCATCCGAAGCAGCGGCATCTCCGGACCGGGGCAGTGCCGCGAGAACCGCGCGCGAAGTCTCCTCGTCCAGATAGCGATCGAGCCGCGCGAGTCCGCGGGTGCGCAGACCCTCTTCGACGACCGTCCAGTCGAAGGGCGCGCAGCGCGGTCCGGACGGCGTCGCGCCCCGCAGCGGGCGATCCGACGCGGCGATCTCCACCGCATCGGCGTCGGACTCCTCGTCCGCACCGAGTTCGGCCAGTTCCGTCTCGATCCGTTCCTTCTCGAATGCCGTCACGGTCGACGCGTCCCGTGCCCGCAGCAGCGCACGCCGCGCGCCGCGCGTGCGACCCTGTCCTGCGAGCAGGCGCCCGAGATCGGCGTGCGCCTCCGCGTAGCCGGGCGCGAGCAGGATCGCCTGACGCAGCGCCTGTTCCGCGGACATCTCGTCGCCGAGCGCGGTCGCGATGCGGGCGCGATCGTGCCAGATCCGTGGATTGACGTGCCCTTCCTCCGCGGCACGTCGACTGAGCTTCTCCGCCAGGGCGTGCTCGCCGCTCTCGAGGGCGGCGAAGGCGTCGTCCATGGTGCGCTCGACGTGGCGTCTTGCCCGCCCGCGCTTCTTCGGCGAGGTCATCGACGGCGCAGCATGCCACCCGGCGCGGCGTGCACCAGCGCACCGAGTCCGGTGCCGCACAGGTTCACCGCGAGATCGACCAGCGACGGAATGCGCTCGGCGCAGCCGAACTGAAGGGTCTCCATCGACAGGCTGAGCAGGAAACCGACGACGAGCGCGGAGCGCGCGCTTTCCCGCGGAAAGGCTCTTGCCGCGACGAAGCCGATCGGGACGAAGGCGAGCAGATTGAGCAGGACCTCGACGAAGTCGAAAGGCGGCACGAAGCGCTGCGCGAAGACCTGCCTGAGCCGCGCCGGCCAGACCATGATGCGCGGCGGAGCAGAGGTCGTGCGGTCGTCGAGCAGGTCGAAGACGCGCTCTCCCGCAGTGATCGAGGCCCGCTCGATGCGGCCGATCCAACTCCGGTCCCCGACCGGCGAGTCGCCGAGGATCAGCGTCGCCTCGCGGTACCAGTTCCGGAAGGTGTCGCCGCCGAGCTCGAGTGCGGCCCTCGAGACGCCGTCGACCGCGAGCGTCGCGCGCGTCGCCGTCAAGGTGAAGCGCACCGCGACGGGCGCGGCATCGCGCAATGCATCCGTCACGACCAACGGCGGGGTCCCGGAGTCGTCGGCGCCCGCGCGGCGGAAGCGCACGATCAGGTCCGCGCCGTCCTGGCCGAGCGTCAGGTCGGCGTGCTCGTGATCGGTGCCGAGTTCGACGATTCGCGCCGGACCGCGCTGCATCGCCTCGTGCCCGGTGATCTCGACCTCCAGCACCAGAGCGCCCGCGGCGCGCGCCGCATCGACGATCGGCGCGGCATCGCCCGTGAGTCGTCCGGCCGAAGGGAGTGCCAGGGCAGAGCCGTCGCGTCGTGCGCCGTTGGCGAAGGAACGCGGCAACTCCGGACGGAACGGCCACACTGCCACGGCCAGGAAGGCGACCGCGAGCACGCCGAGGCCCCATCGCGCTCGGGTCGTTCCCGCCACGGTGAGGTCGCCGGAATGCATGCGCGGATCGGACCTCGCCACGCGCGACGGTTCCAGCACGCGGACGTGGGATCTCGATCGCAAGCGATCGGCGCTCCATGATCCCTGCGATGGATCGCCAAGGCCCCGACTTCGCCGCATGGATCGCCCTCGTCGAGGCCGGGCTGCGAGGCAAGCGCTTCGACGACCTCGCCTGGCGCACCGACGACGGCTTCCGCGTCCCCGCGCTGGTCCGTCGCGAGGACGTGGCGTCGCTCCCTCATCGCGAGGCCGAGTCGCTGCTCCGGGCGAGGCACGGCCATGCGATCCGCGACCTGTGCACGACCCCCGATCCGCGCCTCGCCGCCGCGCGCATCGCACGCGCGCTGGCGCACGGCGCCGACGAGGTCGAGATCTGCCTCGACAGCCTGGCACACGACGCGATCTCTCCCGGCGGCAGCGCCGACGACGGACCCGACGCCGACCCGCTCGCCACTCCACCGCCGGGAGAGGGGGGCGTGGCGGTCCACACGCCGCGCGACCTCGAGCTCCTGCTGCACGGCGTGGATCTCGCACAGACCTCGCTCGCGTTCTCCGCGGGAGAAGGTGCCTTTGCCGTCCTGGTCTGGCTGCTGCGCCTCGCCCGCGCACGCGGCGTGGATCCCGGCACCTTGCGCTGTGCCCTCGACATCGACCCGATCGAGCAGATCCTCTCGCGGCGCCTTCGCAGCGACGACGACGGCAATTGCGTGTCGACGCGTACCTCGCCCGATGCCGTGTTCGACACCGCAGCCGCGTTGATCGGATTCGTGCGCGCGCACGCGCGCGGCATCCGTCCGCTGGTGTGCGATGCCCAGTCCTTCCATCTCGCCGGCGCGTCTGCGGCGCTCGAGATCGGGCTCCTGCTCGCGGCAACGGCCGAATCGGCGCGCGGTCTGGTCGAGCGCGGGATCGCCTTCGACGATCTCACCGCGGCCGCCACGCTGCGCGTGCAGGTCGGACACGAGGTGGTCACCGAGATCGCGAAGCTGCGCGCCCTGCGCCTGACCTTCGCGAAGCTCGCGCGCGCCTTCGGTGCATCGGGTGAAGGCCTCGTGCCGCGCATCCTCGCCCTCACCAGCTCGCGCTACCGCGCCGACCTCTACGACCACCGCACCAATCTGATCCGCAGCGCGATCGCCGCGACGGCGGCCGTGATCGGCGGCTGCGACAGCCTGATCGTGATGCCCTTCGATGGCAGCGACGACGAACGCGCGCGCGATCTGGCGCTCGACCAGCAGAACCTGCTGCGCTTCGAGGCGCAGCTCGGGCGCGTCGTCGATCCGGCCGGCGGGAGCGGTGCGGTCGAGGCGACCACCGACGGCATCGCGCGCGCCGCATGGCAGCACCTGCAGGACATCGAGCGCGAAGGTGGTCTGCTCGCGGTGGCACGCTCCGGTCGACTCGCGGAGCTCCTCGGAACGAGCGAGCAACAGCGCGAGCGGTCCTTCCGGAGCCGCGCGCGCGGGTTGGTCGGGATCAGCCGCTACGCCGACCTCGAACTCGGCGGCGCCGAGGAACAGGAGATCGACTTCGACGCACTGGACCAGCTCGCCGATGCCTCGTTGAACCGCTTCGAGGGGTTCCTGCGCAAGCGCGACGAGGCGAAGGTGCGTGCGCACATCCAGGCGATGCGACGCGCACCGACCTCGGAGCTGATGACCAAGGCGATCGACGCCGGTGCCGATCACCTCACGCTCGAGGAGCTGGTGACGGCGACCTGGCCGCGCACCGCCGACTACGTCCATCGCTACCAACCGTTCGCGAGCGCCGACGGCGCGCCCTTCGAGGCATTGCGTGCGCAGATCGACGCGATGCGCGAGAACCGCGAACCGTTGCCGGTCGTGGCGTTGATCCGACTCGGCGACTCCGCGAGGGTCGTGGCGCGCGCCGACTTCGCGCGCGATCTGCTGCGCAGTGCCGGCATCGCCGCGACCGAGATCACCGGTCGCGACATCGATGCCGCACGCGAGGACCTCGTCGGACTCGCTCCGGCGGCCGTCGTGCTGTGTGCCGAGGACGAGGCCGGTCGGGACGCATGCATCGCGCTCCGTGGTGCACTCGCGGAAGGCACCATGCTGGTGTGGGCCGGGAAGCCGGACGCCGCGCTGTCCGCGAACATCGACCTCGCGATCCACCTCGGCGCCGACGTCGCACGCGCGCTGCAGGAACTGCTGACGCGCATCGACACGAACTTCCTTCGTCGCGAAGACGATCTCTGACTCAGTCGACGAGCCGGGCCCGCAGTGCCGCGACCCGGGCTTCGTCGACGGGCTCCGTCACCCGTCCCCCGCGTTTGAAGGCGGTGCCGACGATCGCGCCGTCGCAGAGCGGCCACAATCGCGAGGCGTTCTCGACCGAGAGCCCGGAACCGATCCAGAGGGGGAAGTCGCCGACCGCCGCGCGCACCGCTTCGAGGCGACCCGCATCCGCCGGCGCTCCGGTGCGTGAGCCGGTGACGACGATCCCGGCGGCCCCGCTGCGCTCGGCGAGATCGCGCGCCGCGTCGGCGACGTCGACCGGTGCGAGAGGCGTCGCGTGCTTGACGAGCAGGTCGGCGAGGATCGCGACGTCACGGCCGAGCAGGTTGCGATAGTCGCGCAGGCGCGCGGCCTCGCCCTCGATGACGCCCTGGTCGGTGAGCATGGCGCCGGCGAGGACATTCACGCGGACCCAGCGGGCACCGGCGACGGCCGCGGCTCCGAGCGCGGCGATGCCATCGTTGCGCAAGCAGTTCACACCGACCGGCAGGCCGGTGCGGAGGTGGGCTTCGCGTGCGGCGAGGGTCAGTGCAGCGACGACGTCGGGAGTGACCGGGTCGTCGCGCGTGCCCTTGTGGAACGGCGCGTCCCCGAAGTTCTCGACCATCAGCGCGTCGCAGCCACCGCGCGCCAGAGCCGTCGCATCGCGCACCGCCGCTTCCAGCAGCGCGGTGGTCGAGACGGCCCCGCGCGACGCCGAAGCGGTCGGCAGGAGGTGGACGACGCCCATCAGGATCCGCGGCATGCGCGCATCTTGTGCGGATCGGCGAAGCGGAGGAAGCGCGTCACCTGGCTATGCTCCGCCGACCGATGGGCGGACCTGATCCGGCGTCGCGCACGCGCGCGTGGGTGTTCGTGGCGATCTGGGTCGCGTTGTCCCTGTTCGTGGTGCTCCGCGCAGGCGGGCGCGACCGCGGCGTGATCAGCGATCACCGCGAGTTCGGGCGACGTCTGCTCAGCGGCGAAGATCTCTATGCGCCCTATCTCGAGGACAAGCCGCTCCACCCGGTCTATCCGCCGTCGTTCGGACTGCTGACGGCGCCCTTCGCGAAGATGGACGAGCGGAGCGCGCGCTACGCCTGGGCCGCTCTGCAGGTCGCTGCGATCGGCGTCGTGTTGATGGTGCTGGGCGAGGCTCTCGCACGCCACGCGCCCGATCTGCTCGCGCATCGGCAGGCACTGCTGCTGCTGACCGTGGCGGTCACCGGCCGCTACATCCTGCGCGACACGCACGGCGGCGGCGGCAATCTGGTGAACCTCGCCTTCGCACTCGCGGCGTGGCAAGCGTCGCAGTCGCGGAGGGACACGCTCGCCGCGGTGCTCCTCGGCTTCTCGCTGGCGACCAAGCCGACCACCGCGATCCTGTTGCCGGTGCTCGCCGTGATCGGGCATGTGCGACTGGCGATCGGATCGCTGTGCGCCGCGGTCGCCTTCCTCGGCGTGAGCCTGTGGATCCACGGCCACGGTCTCGCGCCCTTCGAACGTTGGGCCGAAGGCGCGCTGGCCTACGGAGCGAACGACGACCTCTTCGCGCCGCCCCACCTCGGTCTGCCGCCCTTCACCTGGATGAACCAATGCCTGCGCTGCATGGTCGTCCGCTATCTCGGCACGGTGCCGGAACCCTTCGCATCGCAGGTGCCGGGTTTCGTGCAGGGAGTCGGTCTCCCGGATCACGTCACCGCGTGGATCGCGCGCGTGCTCTCGCTCGGCGTGCTGGTCCTGACTCTGTTCCGGGGATGGCGCGCCCGCGCGACGGCAGTAGGTCGCGACCTCGCGGTCGTCTCCGCCCTCGCCGCGGGCACGCTCCTGTCGCCGATCTCCTGGAAGGCGCACCACGTCGCGCTGATCCCGGCGGTCTTCGCCCTGTGCTGCGCGGCGTGGCGCAATCGACCGCGTGCGCGCGTCGCATCGACCCTGTTCTTCGTCACCTGCTCCGCCGGCGGAGGCGATCTGGTCGGCGATGCGGCGAAGCAATGGGAACAGAGCTCGTACCTCGCGACTCTCGGTGCCATTGGCCTGTGGTGGTGGTCGACCGGGTTGGCCGCCGCAACGCATCGTCCACGCCCGATCCACGACCTCGAAGTATGTGACCGCGCGCAATGAGGTCGGAGCGCACGCGGCATCGACCGTCCTCGGAGCGAAGGCAGGCATTCGACACAGGACCGGATGCGCCGCGACGCAAGCGGTGACGCCGGAATTGTGGGCTGCGGAAGTCGCGACCTTCGGCCATCATGCGCGCGCTCGCCATCTCCGCGGGCTCACGTTCAGGAACGCTCGATGTTGAAGATCCGTCCCCTCTCGATCGCCGCTGCCAGCCTGCTCGCTGGTGCGACGGCCTTCGCGCAAGAGTCCTTCACTGCCGGTCACGGAGTGCTCGCTCCAGAACCGGTCACCACCCAGGGACCGAACGTGCCGCCGCCGCCGCGCGTGCTGCTCGAGAACCTGCCGGATGAATCGACGCCGCCGATCCCGATCGGCTTCGGTGGGAATCCCCAGCCGAACAGTCCGCCGGTCGACGTCCCGGCCGCCACGCCGAGCCTCGCCTCGACCTACGTCGCGTTCAGCAACGCGACGGTGCTGCCCGCAGGCGCCTCGCAGTCGCGCATCTCCGAGCCGGCCTGTGCCTTCGCCGATACGAACAACGGCTTCTTCACCGCGAACTGGTACGCCGCACGCACTGCCGATGGTGGCGCGAACTGGGCCTACGAGAATCCCTACACCAAGTTCGCCGCGAGCTTCGGCGGCTTCTGCTGCGATCAGCGCCTGTTGAACAAGGGCGCTCTGACGGTCTGGATGCTCCAGTACGTCGCGGACGGCTCCGGCAATGGCGGCACGCGCCTCGCGGTGTGCAACAGCGCCGCAAACCTGGGCACCGGAACCTTCAGCGCCAGCTACATGTTCACGCCGCAATTGGTCGGCTTCGCGGCGGGCACGTGGTTCGACTTCCCGGACTGCGCCGCCAGCACGGATTACTTCTACTTCGCCTCCAACGTCTTCAACGGCGCCGGAACCTTCCAGGGCGCGGTGGTGTGGCGCGTCTCGCAGGCGCAACTCAGCGCCGGTGGAACGGTCAACTTCAGCTACATCAACAGCAACTCGATCGGCGGTGCGTCCTACCGCCTGACCCAGGATGCCGGCACGCGCATGTTCTGGGGTCGCCACGAGTCGACCACCTCGCTGCACATCAACTGGTGGGATGACAGCGGCAACTCGATCTTCGCCGCGAGCAAGGCCGTCGCCGCATGGTCGACGAGCTACGGTGCCGACCCCGGTCCCGACGGCCGCGATTGGACCGGCCGCGCCGACTCCCGCATCCTCGGTGCCTACCAGACGCTGACCGACTACGGCTTCCTCTGGCACTCCGGACCGATCGGCAGCCGCACGCACAACTTCATCCGCCTCGAGCGCTTCAGCCTCGCCGACAACAGCCAGATCGAGGAGCGCGACATCTGGGGCTCCACCTTCTCGTTGATGTACCCCGCGGCCGCGGCCAACGCCGCCGGTCACATCGGCATCAGTTGCGCCCTGGGCGGACCGAGTTTCTACCCGGGCTCCGTGACGATCCTCCGCGACGACCTCGAGGATTTCTCGTCCGCACGCTTCTTCACCAGCAGCAATGCGGGCCCGACCTCGAACGTGTGGGGTGACTACTTCACGGTGCAGGCTGCGCCGCACTTCACGGAGGAGATGACCTGGTTCGCGACCGGCATGGGCATGATCGGCGGCGGCGCGAACGGCAACCAGCAGCCGCACTTCGTCCGCTTCGGCCGCGATGCGTTCAGCCTGACGAACACCGGCGTGATCGTGAAGTCCTCCGGAGCGTCCGGCGTGCCGATCACGATGACCCCCGGCGATCGCTTCGGTGAGTCGAATGGCAACACGCCGTTCTACCGCAGCTACGTCAACAGCACGGCGAACGTGTCGGTCACCGCACCGGCGACGACCGGCAGCCTGCTGTTCAAACAGTGGACGCTGAAGACCGTTCCGCACCTGACGGCGCCCAATCTCTTCGGCACGGTCGGCCAGCTCACCTATGTCGACTCCAACATCGGCGTGCAGACCGACACGCTCGAGGCGGTGTACGTGCCGGCCCGCACGCTCACCGTTCAATCCGCGCCGACCACCGGCGTGAACATCACGGCGAGCCCGGCGGACTTCAACGGCACCGGCAACGGCAACACCAACTTCGCGCTCACCTACCGCGACGCGGAGTCGACGACGCTGACCGCTCCCGCCAATGTCGGGTTCAATCCCTTCAAGTACTGGGTGCTCGACGGCGTCCCGCAGGCCGCGGGCGTGCTCACGCTCCTGGTCACGATGGACGCGAACCACACCGCACTGGCCCAGTACTGGACCAACGTGCCGGGCACCTACTCGACCTTCGGCAGCACCTGCATCAACAGCCTCGGCACCTTCCCGCTCCACACCGTGTTGTGGAACCCGGGACAGCAGGGCCCGCAGCAGGGCCTGCCCCTGACCTACCGCCTCATCAACGGCCGTCCGCTCGCGGTCGGAGTTCTGATGTTCGGTCTGTCGAACACGAACTGGCCGCCCTATGCGCTGCCGCTGTCGCTCAACTTCATCGGCGTCACCGGTTGCACGCTGTATCACGACATCATCGTGACCGAGGCGACCGGGATCAGCGCGGCGGGCGTCGCGGCCTACGGCTTCACCTGGCCGGCCGACCCGGGCACGCTCGGCGTGCCGATCTACACCAGCTACACCTTCGCCGATCCGGGTGTGTCGCGGTTGCTGCCGCTGACCTTTTCGAACCCGGCGGTGGTGCGACTCGGCGGCAACCAGTGATCGCGTGAGCTCGAACCGCCGCACGACGCGTTTCGTGCGGCGGTTCCCGCGCGAGTATCCTGCGCGTCGGTGACACCATGACCGACGCCCTCCTCGCCCGAATCGCAACCCAGGAAGCGCGGCTGTTCGCACTCGAACGCCGCATGCGCCGGTTGCGCGGGCTCTGCGCCGTCCTCCTGCTCGCAGCGTGCGCACTGCCGCTCCTCGCCTTCGTCCCGAAGACCCCGGTCGAGGAGGAGGTCCGCGCCCATGCCTTCGTCCTCGTCGACGAAGACGACCATCCGCACGCCATCCTGCACTTCGTGAGGGGCGGCGAGGAACACGAGGGTCGCGAGGAGGAGGAAGAAGAGGGTGATCCGGCCTTCGAGTTGCTCGACGACAAGGGCAACAACCGCCTGCGCCTGTTCGTGCAAGGCAGCGAACCGGCGATGACCATGCTCGACGGCAAGGGCCACACGCGCGCGGGTCTCGCGGTCGACGCAGGCGACCTGCCGCATCTCGTGATGTACGACGAGTTGCAGCGGCCGCGCTTGCACCTCGCGATGGATGCCCAGGGTCTCGGCTCGGCGACCGCCGTCGACCGCAGCGGTGCCGTGGGCGCAGGATTCGGCATCGACGCGCAGTCGGGCCCCTGGCTGTTCCCCTCAGCGCCTCCCGCAGCGCAGAAGCCCACCGAAGCCGGGAAGAAGGCACCCGAGCCGCCGGCGGAGCGCAGTCCCGACAAGCACGAGCTCAGCCCGGCGCGCTGAGGGACGGACCCTCGCCGAAGGCCCACCGGCTCGCTACCCTGCTCGCCCCCGAACGCGACCCGACAGGGGTCCTCGCGTCCGGCGGAGCAAAGTCATGGGTCTGTCCTGCGGAATCGTCGGCCTGCCGAACGTCGGCAAGAGCACCGTCTTCAACGCCATCACCCTCGGTGAGACGTCCGAACGTGCGAACTTCATGTTCAGCACCAAGGAGCCGGTGCGCGGGACGGTCGACGTCCCCGACCCCCGTCTCGCGAAGATCGCCGAGCTGATCAAGACCAACCGCATCGTGCCCGCGCAGATGACGGTCGTGGACATCCCCGGTCTCGTCTCGGGGAGCAGCCACGGCGAAGGCCTCGGCATCGGCTTCCTCGGCGCGATCAAGGAGAGCGACGTGCTGCTCCACGTGGTGCGCTGCTTCGACTCGGCCGACGTGCAGAGCGTGTCGGGCAGCATCGACCCCGCGATCGACGCCGAGATCGTCGAGCTCGAACTGGCGCAGGCGGACCTGCAGACCCTGGAGCGCAACATCGAGCGCACCGGCAAGAAAGCGCGCACCGGCGACAAGGAGGCGGTCAAGCAGAAGGAGCTCTTCGACCGCTGCAAGGCCCACCTCGAAGCCGGCGAGCCGCTGCGCACCATGAGCTTCGACGAGAACGAGCAGAAGATGCTCTACCCGCTGTTCCTGATGACGCAGAAGCCGGTGCTGTTCGTCGCCAACGTGGGTCAGGACGACATCGCGGGCACCAGCAAGCGCGTGCAGGAGCTGCGCGAGTACGCCGAGCGCACCAAGGCGTCGATCCTGCCGGTGTGCGCCGACATCGAGGCCGAGCTCGTGCGCATGGACGACACCGACCGCGCTGAGTTCATGAAGGACCTCGGCATCGTCGACTCCGGCCTCACCCGCCTGATCCACACCGGCTTCGACATGCTCGGCCTGCAGTCCTACTTCACCGCCGGTGAGATCGAGGTCCGCGCCTGGGTGATCCACAAGGGCGACACCGCTCCGATCGGCGCCGGCGTGATCCACACCGACTTCGTCAAGAAGTTCGTGCGCGCCCAGGTCTTCACCTTCGACGACCTGATGACGCACAAGAGCGAAGCCGCGATCAAGTCCGCCGGACGGCTGCGCGTGGAGGGCAAGGAGTACGTGCTGCAGGACGGCGACGTCTGCCACTTCCTGATCGCGAACTGACGCGCGTCACTCGGCGTGCTTCACGCCGCCGGCGTCGAGCCGCGCGATCACGACCGCGGCGGCGAGATCGCCGGTCACATTGAGTGCCGTGCGGCTCATGTCGAGCAGGCGATCGAGCCCGAGGATCACGGCGATCCCTTCGGCGGGAACGCCGACCGAGGCGAGCAGTCCCATCAGAAGCGGGAGCGAGCCACCCGGCACGCCGGCGGCGCCCACGGCGGTGATGACCGACATCAGCACCACGAGGATCTGCTGACCGAGCTCGAGGTGGACCCCGAAGAGCTGCGCGAGGAACAGCACCGTGACGCCCTCGTACAGCGCGGTCCCGTTCATGTTGAGGGTGGCGCCGAGCGGCAGCACGAAGCCGGCGATCCGCGGCGGGACCGCGAGTTCGCGCTCCGCGACCGCGATCGACGTGGGCAAGGTCGCCGCGCTGGAACTGGTGGAGAACGCGGTGAGCATCGCCGAACGGATCGCACGCCAGAAACCGAGCGGACTCCGTCTGCCGAACAGGAACACCACCGACGACAGCGTGACCGCTCCGTGGATCAGGAGCCCGATGATGACCAGCGCCAGATAGCTTCCGAGTGCGGCGAGCACGTCCACGCCGAAGTTCCAGGTGGTCGCGAAGATCAACGCGAACACGCCGTACGGAGCCGCCGCGAGCGCGATGTCGATGATCTTCGTGACGATGTCGCCGATGCCCTGCAGCACGGCCAGCACCGGCGCGGCACGCTCCGCCGGGATGCGCGTGATCGCCACACCGCACAGCAGCGAGACGAAGATCACCGAGAGGAGCTGCATGTCGACGGCGGCCTTGAGCGGGTTGGCGGGCACGATGTCGACGAGGGTCGCCATCGACACGCTGCTGGTGCCGCCCGAAGCAGCCTTGGAACGGTAGGTCTCGAGGAGCTGGCTCCGCGCCTCGGCACTGATTCCGGTGCCGGGCTCGACCAGGTGGAACAGGAGGATCCCGAGGGTTGCCGCGCACGCGGTCGACAGCAGGAACAGGAGCAGGGTCGCGCCGCCGAGCTTGCCGAGCTTGCCGATGTCGCCGATCCCCGCGACGCCGAGGATCAACGAGCAGAACACCAGCGGCACGACGGTGAGCAGGAGGAGCCGAAGGAAGATCTTCCCCACCGGCTCCGCGACGTTGCCGACGATCCACGTGATGCTCTCGCTACCCGGAACGATCGCGCGCAGGACCACACCGAGCATCGCCGCGAGGACCAGGGCGAGGAGGATCTTGTTGTGGAGTTTCATGGGCACCGCAGCGCGCCATCCTACGGAGCCCCAGTGCAGGATCCTCGGCGGGACGCGAATCCTCCACCTCGTGCAGAGAGCGCAAAGTCCGATGAGAGAGAACGAGTCGCTCCAACTGCTCGGTCGGCGGGCCACCGATTGGGGCACGAGGACACCGCCACGCTCGCGGATGCGCCCGACCACGAAATCGACGAGGTGCCCGATCTCGCCACCCTGCTCCGACGCTTCGCAGTGCCATGCCGCCGCAGCCGGGACTCCGGGTTCGATCGCAGGTCGATGACGGAGACCGAAGGACCGATGACGGGGACGCCCCGCTCTGCGTATGGTGCGCGCGCATGCAGCGACGCCGTTTCATCGTCGTCGGCCCTCAGCGAAGCGGCACGAGTGTCACCCACGACTGTCTGCTCGGACATCACGAAGTCGCGTTGACCGGAGACGAGGTCCGAGTCAGCCCGCTGTTCACGCGCGGGATCGCCACCTTCACCTTCGGCAACGACTCCTGGGAGCAGCGCACTCGGGGATATGCCGCCCTGTTCGATGCGCTGAGCCTGATCGACGGTCGCGACGCGACGCGGGTCCACGGCATGAAGCTCGCGATCGGCCCGCCCAACGATGCCATCGACCTGGCGAACACCCTCCGTGCACATCTCCCCGACGTCCTCGTGGTGCACGTCGTGCGCACCGACCTGGTCGCACAGTTCGCCTCGCTCGAGAGCGCGCAGCGCTCGGGTGTGTGGCATTCCTGGCAGGGCAGGCCGCAGCTGGCCCGTAGGGTCGTACTCGACCCGCAGGTGTTCCTCCGCCATGCACAGGACACTCTCCGGATCCATTCCCAACTCGCGCGGCTGCGGGAGACACACGGCTACCTCGAGTTCGGCTACGAGCGCGACATCGCGCCGGGCAACTGGGGAAAGCTGTTCGGTTTCCTCGGCATCGAGGATCGGACCCCCGACCGGCCGCACTACGTCAAGGTCGCTCGACCGCTCGAGGAGTGGATCACCAACCTCGACGAGCTGCGCGAGATCGAGGCCGGCGTCCAACCACCCGACGACGCCACCGAGCGCCACAGCGCGACGGAGCGGGAGATCGAATCGCTGCGCGACGAGACCTCCTTGTTCCTCCTCAATCGCGTGACCGTGGCGCTCGCCGCGGGGCGACTCGACGAAGCCGAAGCCGTCGCCTTCGCCTCGTTGGACAAGCCCGTCGATCCCCGCTTCGTATCACCGCGGTGGGAGTTCGGCGCTTTGGAGACCACGTGGCAGCGCATCGGATCGCCCGGTCGTGCCCGAGCCGGTCTCGCACGTCTCGCTCCAAGGCACCATGACGACGCGCGCTTCGCGCTCCTCTCCGGCGTGGTCCTGGTGCACTGCGGCAACCGCGACGCCGGCTTCGCCGCTCTCGCACGCAGTCTCGAACTCGACCCAGGGCTGGACCGTGCCCGCGAGCTGCTCGCCGAGTGGCGTGGCGGTTCCAGCGCCTGAGTGTCGGCCGGGACTCTCGGCGAGCCGACTGTCCGACCGTCTCAGCGTCTGCGCTCCAGCAGCATGATCCCGCGTCGCTCCATCGCACGTCGCTCGCGCTCGGGCACGCCGCATTCGGTGAAGTCGGGAGCGAGACGCGCCGCGACCTCGGCGCAACCCTCCCGCTTGCTGCCCAGCGCGACGAAGCGAACTCCGGGCTGACGAGCCCGATCGACGAGCTCCGCGACGGTGAAGTGGCGTGGTGGAAGCGGACGACCGCCGGAATACCACAGCACGCGCGTGAGATCGCCTTCGACGCGCTCGCCGGGACGCATGGTGGCGCGGAGCCACTCGGCGACGACCACCTCGTCGTGCTTGTTGCCGTGGTCGATGCGCAGACAGCCGAGCAGAGTCAGCAGGCAGCTGAGGAAGAGCGTGGGAAAGCGGGCACGGGCGGGCAGCGCTGCGATCGCAGCCGGCACGAACAGCGCGAGGATCGGCAACCACGCGACGAGAAACCGGCGCCGCGTGAGGAACAGGACGATCGCCGCCAGCGCGACGACCAACACGGCGAGGAAGGCCACGCCGCGCCGATCGCGTCGCAACCGCCACATCCCGATCAGCGCCAGTCCTCCGACGATCCAGAAGGCCTCGACCCATGCCGGCACCAGGTCGAGCAGATTGCCCGCGATGGTCGCGAGCTGGAGTCCGCCGTCGTCGAGACCGGCGTCGCCACGCGCCGCGTTGAAGGTCAGGATCGGCAGCAGGTCGAAGTCCTGCCCGTGCGTGCTGCGCCACGTCGCGAGCCCCACGACGGAGAGCATGATCGGAAGGACGGCGAGCAGTCCGCGCCATCGGCCGAGCACCAGATTGGCGATCGGCAACGCCAGGGCTTCGGGCCTGATCCAGAACGCCATCCCTGCAGCGAGTCCGGACCACGCATGACGGCGCCCCAGGGCACCCGACAGCGACCATGCCGCGAACAGAGCGAACACCGGCTCGGTGAAGATCGCGCCCACCGAACGCACCGAGGTCGGAACCAGGGCGAGGAGCAGGCCCGTGGCGAGTGCGAACCTCGGCTCGACGCGCTCGGCGATGCGCACGCAGGGCCAGATCGCCAGCGCGCACAGCAGGCAGAGCATCCACTGCGAGACGCGGAAGGGATCGAGACCGGTGGCGACCGCCGGCGTGAGCAGCAGAGGCATCCCCGGTGGAAACACCTCCGAGAGCGCGTCGGCCGGGGCACCCGCCGCGAGACGCTGCGCCATCCACAGGTAGTTGACTCCGTCTTCCGACGGCACCGGGGTCAGGAACGTGACGAGCAGACGGATGCCGAAGGCGATGCCGACGAGCTTGTGGATCTCGATGCGTGTCACCGGGCGATCGATCAAGGCAGCGCCCTCGCCAACGCGTCGCTCTCGCCGTCCGCCCCGTAGTTGCCGAGTTCGAACACCAGGCTGCGGTAGTTGCGCACGTCGAGGACGCTGAGCGACTGCACGGCGCGCAAGGCCGCGAGATCGCGGACGATCTCCTCCGACTCGGCGAGGATGTCCGCGAGCCGTCGGCGCGCGGCATCGGCGGGCGTCGTACCCGGCGCCACGGCGAGCCAGGCATCGACCGTACGCCGCAGTTCCTCGTCGCCCGCATGCCACATGCGCACGAGATTGCCCCGCGTGCGGACTGGCACCTTGCGGCCGATCCGCTCGCGGAGCCACACATCGACCGGATGGCGCCTGAGACCGCGCCATGCCGCCGCGCATGCGCGCGTGAAGAAGCGCGGCGCCAGGCGCAGTTCGTCCGAATCGGCACGCGCGATCAGTTCAGCGGCGACCTGCTCCGCGCGCAGCAGGGTGCGAACGTGATCGCGGTCGGTGACGTAGCTCACCGTCGCCGCGAGCTCGATCTGCTCCGACTCGCCTCCGGAACCTGTCACGACGACCTCGCCGCGTTGCACCGCACCGAAGAACTCCTCCGTTCTCCGCCGCACCCGTGCGGCAGCCTCGAACAGGAACTCGGCGTCGCGTTCGCGGAGCTGCAGGAACTCCATGTCGCGCCGCAGTTCGCTGTCGTCGACCGCGCGCGCACCGCTCGACCATCCCTCCGGCATGCCGACGTAGGCCGGGTCGACGGACGCACGCAGACGCATCGACTCGATGAGGCCCGGAGCCTTCATGCGGCCGATCTTGCGGAGCGCGACCGAGAACGGAGCGCGACCACGCTCCCGGGTCCGTGCGGCGGTCTCGGGTCGCAGGATCTCGCGCACGATCTGCACGACGCGCGCCACGAGCATGCGGATTCCGCCGAGGAACACGCGGACGAAGTACAGCGGCGCGAGGAACACGCGACCGCGCGACAGGCGCCCCTCCCAGAAGCGCACGAAGTTGAAGCTGCGCTGGGCGCGGGGCAGATCGTGGAGCGGCCTCGTGCCGAAGATCTCCCGGATCATGCGCTCGCGGTCGCGCTCGAGCAGGCCGATGACTCCGCGTCCGAAACGCTGCACGAGATGCGCGGTGCGGTTGGCGTCGATGGCCACGAAATCGAGGGCGTGGAACTCGGTCGTGCTGAACCGCTCGCGCGGCGCCGGAGGCGCCGTGCGCTGGACGCGCCCGAGTTCGAGGCGGCGCCGATCGCGCAGCCAGGCCGCGAACTGCCGTCGCTGTTCCGCGGTCGCGCGTCTCGCCCGATCGCGGGTCAGACAGTTGCGGTTCCAGTCGGTCACCAGCTTCGCTGTCTCGACCGAGACGCTCTCGGTCACGAACTGGAACCAGAGGTACGGTCCGCGGAACAGCGAGCCGTCGACCAGGGAGAGGGAGCGGAGACGTTTGCGTTCCCGTCGGCCGCCACCGAGCCACGCACCACGGATGTTCTGCAGGGACAGATTGGCGAGCAGTTGCTCCGTGGTCTGCACGTCGGTCTCGTGCAGCGGCGCGCCGTCGAGGAAATCGAGGTAGAGCAGCGCGGTGCGTTGCAGACGCGCATCGAAGGCCAGGTCGCCGTCGACCTGCGGAGTCGGGCCGCGTCCCGTGCGATAGCCCTCGAGGAGCGACGCGAGTCGGCCGGCGACGACCGCGCTGTCGACGGTCCCGCGGTAGACGCGCTCGGCGAGGAAGGCGAGATCCCCGGACTCGTGGCGCTGCTTGACGATCTCCGTGAGGTTGAGGAAGTGCACCTCGCTGGTCAGGCGGAACGCGTCGGCCGCCTCTCCGGCGAGCGCCTTGAGCCAGCGACCGAGCGCGAGGAACACCAGGCAGGCGCCGCCGAGGATCACGAGCGGCGTGGCGACGAAGCGCGCCAGGAACCCGCCCACCGAGCTCTGCGCGCCGAGCACGAGCTTGACCAGCGTGAACAGGCCACCGAACAGGAGCAGGCGGATCGCAGGGCGCTGCGAAGCCTTCACGATCGCGCTCGCGACGCGGTCGAGCACCTGCGGGCCGGTGACGATGCCGTGCAGGTCGGCGAAGTGCAGCGCACGCTGGCTCCAACGCTCGAACACCAGGGCCACGCGGCGTCCGAAGTCGACGACGCGCTCCTCCGGAGTGGCGTGGACGCGGGGACTGCGCAGGGAGGCGATCACCGGCAGCCAGCACACCGGACGTGCATTGAGGATGCGCACCACGCGGTCGAGGGCGAGGACGTCACGCCGCGGCAACCAGGTCGCGAGATCGGATGGACGCAGCCGCCACAGGTGTTCGATCGCGTGTTCGATCGGGATGTCGCGCGTGCTGACGACGCCACGCGCACGCCGGTCGTCGCCTCGGGGTGTCCGGCCCTGCTCCAAACGCCGCGTCAGATCGGCCGCCCGGCGTTCGAGGATCGGCGCCGCGTCGCGCACCGGCATCTCGCCGAGCAATACGTGCTCGCGGCGCAGTGCGCGGAACGCGAGCGCCAGCGGATCGCTTTCGGCCTCGTGCGGCAGCGGCTGCACGAAGCGCTCGAAGAACACGAAGTCACGGTTCAGGATCCGCGAGAAGCGGCGCACCACGGTGTCGAAGCCGCGCACCATGAACAGGAGCAACCGCACCACGGCGATCAGCGGCCGCATCGCCTGCACGTAGCGCGCGATCCACACCACACGCAGGAATCGCAGGGACCGCGCGAGTCCGATCGCCTCGCCGCCAGGCACATCGACGAACCACAGACCAGCCGCGAGCGCGGGGAGCAGATCGGTCGCCGCATTGCGCGCGAACCAGCCGATGCGTTCGGGTGCGAGCGAGAGCTTGAACAGGAACTCCGCGACGAAGAACAGCGAGGCACCGACGTCGACCCAGGGGATCCAGGGTTCGTCCCCGTGCACGACCTGCACCGCGAGCAGCACGAACACCGCGAGCAGCGCGAGGAGACTGGTGGTCTCGAGCACCATCGCACCGGTCGGCGTGAGCACGCGCTCCACGCGCAGCTGGAGTTCGCGATCGACCGCAGCATTGCGTGTGCGTCGTGCAAGCCGCCTCAGGACGCGGTCGCCGGTGCGTCTCGCGAGTCCGGCGAACAGCTCGGCCATCTCCTCGAGCAGCACGACCTTCTGCCGCAACGAGAAGTCCTCTTCCTCGGTCGACAGCTCGACCCAGCGCTCGCCGGCGACGAAGCGCAGTCGTTCGCTCACGGCGCTGATCGACGCGAGACGCTCGTCGCGCGCGCGCAACGCCTCCTCGGCGAGGTCGCCCAGATCCAGGAGCCGCGCCTCGGCACGCAGCTCGGCGAGGTCGAAGAGGGCCTCGGGCTCACCCGGCGGCATGGCGAGCGCGCGACGCAGGCCTGCGGCGAGCGAGACCTGTCGCGCACGGTTCGCCGGACCTCGCAGCGAGACATGCCGCGGGTCCCGCGCACAGCGCCGCAGGAACTCCAGCTCCGCGAGATCGAGGTCGACGGCCTCCGGGCGATCGCCGAGCGCCGATTCGCGCGCGCGACGCAGATCCTCGACGAGTTGCGCCGGATCGCGGTCGAGCGTCGCGAGCAGCTCGGCGAGTTGCCCGGTGCCCGCGCTGTTCACGACGCCCCGATGGCCGCCTTCACGCGTGCGACGGCCTCGGCGACCGGCATCTCGGTGCGCGTGCCGTCCTTGCGGCTACCGAACTCGACGATCCCCTCCGCCGCGCGACGCCCCGCCACGATGCTGAACGGGAAGCCGAGCAGCTCGAGGTCGGCGAACTTCGGACCGACGCGGAGCTGGCGGTCGTCGAGACAGGCGTCGATGCCGGCCTCGCGCAGCTCGGTCCAGATCCCCGTGCCGAGCGTGACCTGCTCCTCACGCTTCATGTCGACGATCACCACCGCGCACTGGAAGGGTGCGATCGGTGCAGGCCAGCAGATGCCCTTGTCGTCGTGGTGCTGCTCCACCGCCGACTGCGCGGTGCGCGACACACCGATTCCGTAGCAACCCATCACGAAGGGCTTCGGCTTGCCGTCCTCCGCCATGAACGTGGCGTCCATCTTCGCGGAGTACTTGGTGCCCAGCTTGAAGATGTGGCCGACCTCGATGCCGCGCGCCTGCTGCAGCGGGCCCTTGCCGTCCGGCGAACCCTCGCCGGCCTTGGCGAGTCGCAGGTCGCGGAACTCCGGCATGCGGCAGTCGCGGCCGGGGTTCACGTTGAGGCAGTGGAAGCCGGTCTCGTTGCAGCCGGTGAGCAGGTTGGTCCGACCGCGCAGCGTCTCGTCGGCGAACAGCTTGATCTTGTCGGACAGTCCGACGGGGCCCGCGAAGCCGGTCTCCGCTCCGGTCGCCTTCTTGATCTCGGCATCCTCGGCGAGCTTGAGGCCGAGGCAGTCGAGAGCGTTGGTCAGCTTGACCTCGTTGACGTCGAGATCGCCGCGCATCATCACCGCCACGATCTCCTCGCGGTCGGCGAAGGTCGCCTTGTAGAGGATGGTCTTGGCCATCGCGGCGGCCGGCAGCCCGAAGAACTGCTCGAGCTGTTGCACGGTGCGGATCTCCGGCGTGGCGTGCTTCTCGAGCGCGCGGGGCGCGCCGCCGTCGGGAGCGGTCGCCGGGATCGAGCCGGCCTTCTCGACGTTGGCCGCGTAGCCCGATTCCGCGCAGTAGAGGATGGTGTCCTCGCCGCTGTCGGCGATCACCATGAACTCCTCGCTACCGCTGCCGCCGATCGCACCCGAGTCGGCCTGCACCGAGCGGAAGTCGAGGCCGCATCGCTCGAAGACGCGGCGGTAGGCGCGCGCCATCTTCGCGTAGGCCTCGTCGAGTCCGGCCTGGTCGGCATCGAACGAATACGCGTCCATCATGATGAACTCGCGTCCACGCATGAGGCCGTAGCGGGGTCGGATCTCGTCCCTGAACTTGTCCTGGATCTGGTAGAGGTTGACCGGCAGCTGCTTGTACGAAGAGATGCACTGGTCGGCGTAGCTGGTGATCACCTCTTCGTGGGTCGGACCCAGGCAGTACTCGGTCCCCTTCTGGTCCTTGAGGGTGAACATGATCCGATCGGCCACATAGCGGTCCCAGCGCCCGGAGCTCACCCACAGCTCTTTCGGGTGCATGATCGGCATCATCACTTCCTGCGCGCCCTCGCGATCGAGTTCCTCGCGGACGATCTCGATGATCTTCTTGAGGGTCCGCCACATCAGCGGCCCGTAGGTGTAGACGCCGGACGCCACCTTCTGGATGTAGCCGCCGCGGGCGAGCAGGCGGTGGCTCGGGATCTCCGCGTCGGCCGGGTCTTCGCGGAGGGTGGTGATGAGGAGCTGGCTCAGTCGCATCGGTGCGCGCAGCCTAGCCACGGCACCGGACGGTCGCGAACCCGTCTCCGCGCGGGACCGCTGCGCAGCTCGATCCGAGAGTCGCGATCAAGGTCGACGTCCCCCCTTGCCGAAGAAGTCGGTGAGGGGAGAGAGAGAGCGTGGCTCGGGCCGCAAGGTCCGGGCCCTTGAGGGTCGGTCGGCCGGGGTCTCTGACCTCGGCCGACTGTTTTTCCACCCTCACCAACCGGTGACGAGCTGCGCGCCGTTGGACGTCGCCGCACCCAGCGCGTTGATCCCCGGCACCAGCACCGCGGCCTGCGCGAACAGGGTCACGCCGTAGACGCTCGAGTCGTTCGGGATCGCGAGGCCGGTCGACGTCGCCGGCGAGGTCGACGGCATCGGGAACCAGATGTCGAGCGTGTTCAGGAGGCGGCAACCGGGCATCCCCACGCCGCCGAGGTCGACGTTCTGCTGCGCGAAGCCGACGTTCATCGCCGCGCCGACCACGCCGGCCGGAACACCGATCGCGCCGATCGTCACGGTCGTACCGAGGGCGGGCACGCCGCTGCTGACGAAGGTCAGACCATGGCAGCCGACGCCGTAGGTGCCGACCGAGGCCGTGGAGCCGCGCGCGCTGGCGATCGCCGCCTGCAGGTCGGCGCGGTCGATGCGCGTGCCGTTGTTGCAGCCGCCGGTCGAGGTGCAGCCGGAGTGCGTGTGGATGCCGATCGCGCGACCGGTGTTCGCATGGATGATCGGCGAGCCGGAGTTGCCGCCGGTGGTGTCGGTCGCGTAGCAGAGCGATGTCGCGCTGATCGTCGACAGCGGCCCGACATGGGTCTGCTGCACCTGCGAGAAGGTCGGCGTGTCGCTGTCCACGCCGTAGCCGGTGATGCGGATGTTCTGGCCCGCCGTCGACGCCGGCACGGTCCCGAGCGCATACCACTGTCCGCCGTTGGCCTGGGTCGGCAGGAGTCCGGTCGTGCTGTTGGTGCCCACGCGGCACACGCGCCAGTCCTGGCCGACGCCCGCGTTGAGTCCGGCGAGCTCGGTGTAGGGGTACTGGTCGCGCGGGTTGGCGCGGACCACCGATCCGCCGGCGGTCGACAGCGGCACGTTGAGCTCGAGGATGCGCGTGCCGGTGGTGGTGCAGTGACCGGCGGTCAGCATCACGTCCTGGCTGATCAGCCAGCCGGTGCAGCCGAGCCACAGACGACCCTGCCGTGGATCGAAGCTCTGTACGCGGTCGTCGACACCGCAGATCGACTGCACGCCCGGAGTGCCGGACTGACCCTGCCACACGCCGTCGAGCACCACCCGATTGCCCGACGAGAAGGGGGCCGCCACCAGCTCGAGCGTCACCTCGTCGCCATTGAACATCGCGGAGACGTGGTCCCACTCGACCAGCGTCCGGCCGTCGTGGCGCTGCATGCCGGCGTCGCGCTTGCCCGTCAGCCGCACGAACGAACCCTCCGGCAGGTTGGTGTGGTCGCGGAAGTGGAACTGCAGCCACTCGCTGCCGGCGAACTGCAAGCGCTGCTGATAGACGACCACGGGCGTGGCGCCGGGATTGGCGAGGTAGCCGGAGTCGACGGCGAGAGCCGAGTGGATCGAAGGCGGCGGCGCCTGTGCGAGCAGGGCGACGCTCAGCGAGGAGAACACGGCGACGGTGACGAGGAACGGACTGCGCATGGTGGTGAGTCGGCTGGAGACAGGTCGAGCGCGACAGACTAGGCGGGCGGTCCGACGAGGAAAGCCTCGATCGGGGTGTGGTGCGACGGACATCGCCGCTCGCGAACCCGTTGTGGTCCACACCTCGCGAGACCGCGAAGATCCGCGGATGCCTTCGAAGGTGCTGGTCGTCACCGACGCACTCCTCCCACCCGCCCGTGGCAACGGCACGACCGTCGCGCGGTGGATCGAGGGCCTGACCCGCCGCGGACACGAAGTGGAGGTGGTCGAGCCCGGACGGGATCCGCGGCGAGGACGTCCCGATGTGGTGCTCGGCTACCACGCCGACCGCTGCGGGCCCTTCGCCGTCGAACTCGCGGAGCGCTTCGCGACCAGCGCCGTGATCGCTCTCGGAGGAACCGACCTCCTGGCGCTGGAGGAATCGCCGGACACGCCGGGTCGACGCGCGCTCGAACGGGCGCACGGCGTGACCGCCGCGTTCGCGACGGCGCGCGATCGCCTCGAGTCGCGACTGCGGTCGATGCCTCAGTTCTCGATCGTGCGCCGCGGAGTGTTCGTCGACCCCGATGTCGCGCTCGATCGGGTCCGCGATCCCTTCACCGTCGCGTTGCCTTCGGGATTGCGCCCCGTGAAGGACCCTCTGCTCGCGCTCCAGATGCTGCGCACGCTGCGCGACGTCGGATTGCGCGCGAAGCTGATCATCGTCGGTTCCGATCTCGACAGCCGTCATGCCGAGCAGGTCCGGGATGCGGCACGGCGGATCGCCGATGTCCACATCGGTGCACGACCTCCGGTCGCGATGGGCGCGGTGTATGCGCGGTCGCTCGTGGTCTGGAACACCTCGCGTCACGAGGGTGGCGCCAATGCGGTGCTCGAGGCCGCGGCACTCGGCTGCGCCGTGCTCCTGCGTGACTCGCCCGGCAACCGCGAACTCGCGATGGAAGCAGGCTCGACGGTCACGCTGTTCGATCCGATCGACCGCGACGGCATCGTCGCGTGGCACCGAACGATCACGGAAGAAGACGATGCCGCGAGGAACGCGCGTCACGAACGGACCATCGCGTGGCTGCGGGCCTGCCACGATCCTTCCGACGAGATCGACGACCTCGAACGGGCGCTGTGTCCATAGTCCGGGGAATCGGCGCGCGGCGCGCCCCGTCGGCTTGATCGAAATCCCACCCTTCCTAGAGTGTTCGCCCCCCGTCCTCGCCGAACCACAACCCGGCCCGGAACCTGACAAGCCATGGAAATCGTCGTCTGCGTCAAACGCGTGCCGGCGACCGACTCGAAGATCAAAGTCGGCGCCGATGGACGTTCGATCGATCCCGCAGGGGTCGAGTTCGTGCTCAATCCGTACGACGAGTTCGCCGTCGAGCAGGCGCTTCGCTTCAAGGAGAAGCTCGGCGCCGGCAACGTGACCGTGGTGTCGCTCGGCGGTCAGGATACGCAGAAGGAACTGCGCACCTGCCTCGCGATGGGCGCGGACAAGGCGGTGCTGCTCGATGATGGTGGTCGCGCCCAGGACGCGTGCTCGACCGCGAAGGCCGTCGCCGAATGGCTGAAGGGTGTGAAGCACGACCTCGTGCTGTGTGGACGCCAGGCCGTCGACTTCGACGATTCGCAGTTCGCCGCACGCCTCGCCGGTCTTCTCGGTCTCCCGTGCCTGACCGAGGTCGCGGTGCTCGAGCTCGACGGGAATACGCTGCGCGCCGAGCGCGACATCGAAGGTGGTCGCGAGATCCTCGGCGCTCCGCTCCCCTGCGTGGTGTCCGCCAACAAGGGACTCAACGAACCGCGCTATGCGAGCCTCAAGGGCATCATGGCCGCGAAGAAGAAGCCGCTCGACACCGTCGCCGCGGCGAACGTCGCGCCGGCGCTCGAGATCGTCGCGCTGACCATGCCGCCGGACCGTCCGCCGGGACGGATGCTCGACAATGCCGCCGCCCTCGTCGCGGCGCTTCGCAACGACGCCAAGGTCCTCTGAGCCGGAGCCGCACCCGCCATGTCGAACATCGCCGTCATCGCCGATGCCCGCTCGGGCAAGATCAAGAAGCCGACGCTCGAAGCGGTCGGAGCCGCCGTCACCCTCGCCGGCCAGTGCGGTGGGAAGGTCACCGCGATCGTGGTCGGAGCCGACCTCGGACCGGCCATCGCCGACCTGCAGAAGAGCGGCGCGAACACCGTGCTCGCATTGCAGTCGCCGTCACTCGCCGCCTACAGCGGTGACGGCTTCGCCAAAGCGGTCGTCGCGCAGCTCGGCGCCATCGCACCTGCCGTGGTGCTGATGCCGCACACCGCGATGGGGCGCGACCTCGCCCCGCGCATCGCGGCGATGCTCGACGCCGGAATGGTGAGCGACGCCACAGCGCTGCACTTCGAAGGCGGACGCTTCGGCGCGACCAAGCCGGTGTATGCCGGCAAGGCCTACCGCAAGTATCTGTCGACGCGCACGCCGTTCGTCGCGAGCCTGCGGCCGAACGCGTTCGCGCAGGGACAGGGCAGCGCCGCCGAGACCAGGACCGTCGACCCCGGCATCAGCGCGGCCGACCTGAAGGCGATCGTGAAGGAGGTCGTGCAGGGTGCGTCCGACCGCGTGCCGCTCCAGGAGGCGAAGGTGATCGTCGCCGGTGGCCGAGGGATGAAGGGCCCCGAGCACTTCAACCTGATCGAGGATCTGGTCGCGGCCTTCGGCCCGGGAGTCGCCACGGTCGGTGCATCGCGCGCGGTGGTCGACGCCGGCTGGCGTCCGCACCGGGAGCAGGTCGGTCAGACCGGCAAGGTGGTGTCGCCGCAGCTCTACTTCGCGATCGGCATCTCCGGCGCGATCCAGCACCTCGCCGGCATGCGCACCTCGCGCTGCATCGTGGCGATCAACAAGGATGCGAACGCGCCGATCTTCAAGGTCGCCGACTTCGGCATCGTGGGCGACGCGTTCGAGGTGCTGCCCGCACTGACCGCCGCCGTGAAGGCCGCGGTCGCGCACTGATCTACGACTCCGGAGGATTCGCGCGGCACGCGCGGATTCACGTGAGCAGTAGATGCCAGCAGGACCGACGGTGCGGCCGAGTGCCTCGGGGTGCGGCGAGCGAAGCGAGCCGCACCCCTTCGGTTGCGGCAGGAGGCCGCGCTGTGCCCACAGGCTTCCGAATCGTCGTGGAGCGGCGACGCTGCAGCCCGCAAGGGTTGCGGCCCAGGCCGCGACGAGCGAAGAGCGGCGCGGGCGTCCCGTTTTCGTCTACGAGGCACCCCTCGACGTGCCCCGCGCAAGGCGTGGCTACCTTCCGCCCCGCTGCCCGCTCCCGACGTTCGCCTCCGAGGTCCGATGTCGCTCCGCTCCACGCCCGCGCTCTCGGGTGTCCTCTTCTCCCTCCTCTGCGCGTCCCCTCTCCTGAGCCAGGCGTTCTTCGACGCCCGGACCCTGAACGGAGCGCTCGACTCCGCACGCGAGAAGGGGACCATCGTGATGATCGCGATCCTGATGCCGGGGGAGCGCGGGAGCGACGCGATGATCGAGGAGCGCTACGCGGACGCGAAGATCGTCCAGCTCGCCCGCAACACGGTGAACCTGAAGATCGTGGTCGGGCCGGAGGGCACCCCACCCGAGGACGAGCGGCTGGTGCGCCAGCGCTACCTGAAGGTCGAGCCGACCGCCGCGGTCGCCGCGCCGAACCACCTGTTCGTCGATCCGGGCGAAGCCGGCAGCGAAGGGACCTTGCTCAGCTCCTTCGCCTACGAGGTCACCGCAGGTCAGCTCGAGTGGGCCTGGGTCGACGCGATCCGCAAGGTGAAGAAGGACTTCGCGTGGGAGCTCAGCGAGCGCGCACGTGCCCCCGAGTCGCTCCTCTACGGAGTCGCCGGCGGCGACGCGACCAAGCCGGCACCCAACCACCAGCAGGTGCTCGCCGCGATCAAGGAGCTGAAGGCGGGCGGCTTCGACTTCGCCAAGCGCACCGAGAACTACCGCACGCTGCTCGCCAGCGACGATCCCGAGGCGCTGAAGTTCGGCCAGATGGAGATGCGCAACCTGCCGGGCGGATTCCGCCGCATGGGTCTGATGACCGTCGGCATGGTGTCGCCCAAGGCGTGGCACGGATTCGCCGAGGAGTTCCTCGGCGAACGCGAGGCCGACATGCGCGAGGAGGCGGCACGCACCCTGGAATCGCTGGCCGAACCCAAGTCGCTCGGCGAGATCCGCAAGCAGTACGGGAAGGAGAAGGAGCCGAAGGTCCGCGGCCGTCTCCTGCGTGCGATGGTCGCCACGGGTGGAGCGGACAAGAACGTCGCCAAGGAGATCGAGAAGGTCCTGCAGAAGGACAAGGACGACACCGTGCGCGTGCAGGCCGCGGTCGCAGCCGCAGCGATCGAGGATCGCGACACCGCGCGACGGCTCCTGTCGATGGGGCTCGCCGATGCGTCCGGTGACGTGCGCACCGCGGCGACCTACGGCATCGCGTCGCGCCGCGAGCCGGAGATGAAGGCGGCACTCGACAAGGCCAAGACCACCGAGAAGAACATCGCCGTCTCGCAGTGGATGAGCGAAGCGATCGCAGTGATCGACGGCGGCGAGCTGAGCAAGTTCGATCCGTTCCGCAAGGACGTGCTCGGCGACCGCACACGCGCACAGCTCGCGCAGGACATGCAGGATCGCATGCAGCGCGGACGAGGGCGCAACAACGGCGGCGACGGCCAGGGAGCAGGCGCCGGTGATCCGAAGGACCCGGGCAGCTCCGGCAGGGACCCGGCGGGAGGCAAGGGGTCCGACCCGGCCGGTGCCGGCAAGGGCAAGGGGCGCGGCGGGTCCGGCGACGCCCGCTGATGCGGCGCGAGGCGTGCCGCGCGACGGCGCTATGCTTCGCGCCTCGCCATGGGCCTGATCAACTGGATCTTCGACTTCTACCAGCAGTCGCGCATCGAGCGCCTGCAGAACGAGCTCACGATCCGCACCTCGCAGGCGCGGACTGTCACACCTTCGATCGACGTCGATCGCCTGGAGCGGGCGCTCGGTGAACTGGCGCTGGCGGTGAAGACCGTGCAGCGACTCGCCGTGGAGAAGGGGTTGTGCACGGCCGCGGAGTTCCAGCGCACCCTGGACCAGATCGATTCCGAGGACGGCCGACGCGACGGTCGCACGCCGATCTGAACGCGACCCCGTCGCGGTCTCGCGACGGGACTCCCCCATGCCGTGGAAGCCGACGTGTCGGCTTCGCCACCGCAGGCCCGGATGCCGCGGTGTCGATGAAGCCGACAGGGCCGCGGCGTCGATCCAGGAAGCGGAATGAAAGTCGTCAACGTCGTCGGGGCGCGGCCCAACTTCATGAAGGTCGCGCCGATCATGGACGCCTACCGGGCAGCGCCCGACATCCGTCCGCTGCTGGTGCACACCGGCCAGCACTACGACGAGCGGATGAGCGACCTGTTCTTCCGCGAGCTGGGCATGCCCAAGCCGGACGTCAACCTCGAGGTCGGCTCGGGCGGACACGCACGGCAGACGGCCGACATCATGACGCGCTTCGAGCCGGTGCTCCTCGAACACAAGCCCGATGCGGTGCTGGTCGTCGGCGACGTCAACAGCACGATCGCCTGCGGCCTGGTCGCCGTGAAGCTCGGCATCAAGCTGATCCACGTCGAGGCCGGCCTGCGCAGCGGTGATCGCGGCATGCCCGAGGAGATCAACCGGATCCTCACCGATTCGATCAGCGACCTGCTGTTCTGCACCGAGCGCAGCGGCATGGAGAACCTCGCGCGCGAAGGCGTGGACCCGATGCGCTGCCACATGGTCGGCAACTGCATGGTCGACACCTTGCTGAAGAACCTAGAGCGAGCACGGCGTTCGAAGATCCTCGAGCAGCTCGAGCTCACCGAGCGTGGCTACGTGGTGGTGACGCTGCACCGGCCGTCGAACGTCGACGACCCCGCCGCGCTCGCGCGCCTGCTCGGCATCTTCGAAGAGGTCGAGAAGGACTTCCGCATCGTGTTCCCGGTGCACCCGCGCACGCGACAGCGACTGACGCAGGACGGCCTGCGACAGCGTGTCGAGGGCATGAAGAACCTGATGCTCCTCGAGCCGGCGGGGTACCTCGACTTCGTCCGCCTGTGCGACGCAGCACGGCTCGTGCTCACCGACTCCGGCGGCATCCAGGAGGAGACGACGATCATGGGTGTGCCGTGCATCACGCTGCGCGACAACACCGAGCGCCCGGTGACCTGCGAGATCGGCACCAACCAGCTCGTCGGCAACGATCCCGAGCGTGCGCTGGCCGCGTACCGGCGGGTCATCGAGGGCCACGCGGGACACGGTGCCGTGCCGCCGTTGTGGGACGGCCACGCCGCCGAGCGCATCGTCGCAATCCTGCGCCGCGGCCGCTTCTGATCAGCTCCAACGCGAAAGCAGCCGCAGCAACGGTGCGAAGCTGGTCGCGGGAACGTGCGCGGGCGACGGCGGCGTGTCGCCTGGTCGACGGGAAGCGATCTCCGTCAGGAGCTGCGCCGCCTCCGAGGTCCCTTTGTAGGTGAAGCACCACTGCGGGCCGGTCGTCTCCGCGACGATGCGCCACGCATCGCCCTCCTCGCCGAAGAACAGCACCGGGCGTCGGGCCATCAGATAGTCGTAGAGCTTGCCCGGGACGAAGATCTGGTCCGCAGGGTCGGGACTGTTGACGAGCAGCAGCACGTCCATCGCACGCATCGCACGCAGAGCGTCGCCGTAGCCGAGCAGCTCGTGACGGATCACGCGCGCACGAACCGATTCCGGCACGGTCGCGAGATCCTCCTCGAGCAGCGTCCGCGAGCCCCCGGCATCGCAGTAGACGTGCGCGGTGAACCGCGCGAGCACGTCCGGTGCGAGGGCGGCCATCGCGTCGAGCACCGGCTTCATGCGGCGGCGCGGGAAGATCGTGCCGAAGAAGCCGAGGTGGATGCCTCCGCCGAGCCGCACCGCCGGACCGAGCGCCGCGATCCGGTCGCCGAGCTCGTAGTCCGCGGTGTTGCGCATCACCTCGACCGGCAGCTCGCCGATCCTGCCCATGCTCCGGTCGAACGACGTCTTCGCATCGTCGTTGTTGAGGAACAACGCGTCGACCCGGGAGAGGATGCGCCGCTCGCGCGCGGTCACCTTCTGCCGTAGACGGACGCTCGCCGACTGGCGCCACGTGTTGCCGGACAGCAGGTCCCGGTAGTCGACGACGATGCGCGCGCGCGGACAGCGGGCACGCAAGGCGTCGACCGCGACCAGTTGCCCGTGAGGGCCGCAGCACAGGAGGACCACGTCGATCCCGTGCTCGCGGACGATCCCGGGGAGTCGCCGCCTCAATCGGCTCGACCATTCGATGTGGCGATCGAAGACCGGCAGCCAGTCGGGAAGGGCGAAGATCACGGTCCGCTGGATCTTCTCGAGGAAGCCGCGCGCGTCGCGATCGACCAGATTCGGTCCGCCCAGACCGTGCACCACCACCTCCGCAGGGGTGACCGCGACCAGGGTGGGATCGCGCTTGTCCAGCGTCTCCGCATCGAGTGTCACCCAATGGACCCCGTGCCCGGCTCGCAGGAGCTCGCGGGTGAGACGGAGCACGCGGTGAGATGCCACCGCGGGCTGAGGCGGTGCGAAGTAGCTGACGATCGCGATCTTCAAGACTTGGGGTGGACCACGGGGGTGGTCGATTCAGGGATGACGCCGGATCGAGGGGTCGGAATAGTAGCCGCGCGTCGACTCGCACCGCACTCGACGCGAGCTCGATCGCGACCCGTCCCGATCGCTGTGATGGCCGCCGCTGCCCGGATCCTCGATCGAGTCATCGGGCGATCCCGTCCTGCTCCATGAGCGCCTTCCGCACCGTACTCCGCAACGTCGCCAGCAACTGGGCCGGCTTCCTCGTCAACGCGGCGATCGCGCTGCAACTGACGCCGTACGTCGAGCGCCATCTCGGCGAATCGCAGTGGGGCTTCTGGAGCCTGCTGATCGCGTTCACCGGCTACTACGGCCTGCTGGATCTCGGCATCCGCTCGGCGGTCGCGCAGTACGTGACCCGCTATTGGGCGCGCAAGGACCTGGCGGGCGTGCTGCGCACCAAGAACACCGCCTTCGGCATCCTGCTGGCGATCGCCGCCGGGATCGTGCCCGTCACCATCGGCATGGCCTGGGTCGCGCCCTGGATCTTCACGATCGACGGCGTCGACGATTCCTCCGTCCGACTGCTGTTCGCGATCGTCGGTTGCTTCGTCGCGTTGAACCTGCCGCTGACGATCTTCCAGACCGCGACCTACGCACGGCAGCGCTTCGACATCGCCAATGGCGTGGGCATCGTCCAGCGCCTCGGTGCCGCGGCCCTCACGGTGTGGGCACTGGATGCGGGCCATGGGCTCGTCACGCTGTGCTTCATCCACCTCGGTGCCAATCTCGTCGGCAACCTCGTCTACTTCCTGCTGTCGTTCCGGCTCCTCCCCGGTCTGGAACTCAGCCGTCGCCACTGGAGCCGGGATTCGGTCAAGGAGCTGTTCGGCTTCAGCGTCTGGAACGTGCTGATCAACGCCGCCGACCAGGTGCAGGTGCATGGCAGCGCGCTGGTCATCACGATCATCCTCGACTCGACCGCGCTCGCGCACTTCAACATGGGTGCGATCCTGCTCCCCTACGCGCTGCAGCTGGTCAACTCGATCGCCTGGACGCTCACGCCCCAGGCGACGACCCTCGATGCGAAGGGTGAGGGCCAGGGGCTGCAACGCCTCTACCTCGACGGCACCCGCGCGATCTTCGCCTTCGCGTCGATCCTGTGCGCCGGCATGGTGCTGCTCGGCGACGACTTCCTCCGTCTGTGGGCGCGACCGATCTACACCGACGGCGCGAACTACATCTCCAGCTCGACGATCCTCGCCATGCTGTGCGGGGGTCTGCTCCTGCGCTCGGCGGCGACCTGCGGAAAGCAGGTGTGCTTCGGCCTGCGCGAAGTGCGGTTCCTCGCCCGCGTCACCTTCGCCGAAGCGGTCATCAACCTCGGGCTCACCGCGTTCCTGGTCTGGCACTTCGGCATCCTCGGCGGGGCCATCGCCAACGTGTGTGCGGTCGCTCTCACACAGCTCTGGATGCTGCCGCAGTATCTGGTGCGGCGGATCGGCGTGTCCTGGTTGTCGATTCCACGCACGCTCTTCGCCGGCATCCTCGTGCTGCTCGCGATGCCCGCACTGCGCATGCTGGTCTTCCCCGCGGGCGTGTCGAAGTCGTGGCTCGAACTCGTGCTCCGCGGGGCGGTGCTCGGCATCTTCGGCCTGTCGATCGGCCTGCTGTGCGGAACGACACGAGCCGAGAAGGCGAAGATCCTGGGCCGTTTCCGCCGGGCACCGGCCGGCTGAGATCAGCTCCGCTCGCCGAACAGTGCGCTGCCCACGCGGACCAGCGTGGAGCCTGCAGCGATCGCGAGCTCGAGGTCGTGGCTCATGCCGAGGCTGAGGACGTCGAGCCGCCGGCCGAGCGCATCCTCCAGGCCTGTGCGCAGCCGCGCGACGCTCGCGAAGACCGACGCGGGATCTCCGTCGAGCGGACCCATCGCCATCAACCCGCGCAGCCTGAGGCTCCGCGTCGCCAGCACGCTCTCCGCGAGTTCGAGGGCGTGGTCGGGTGGGACGCCGTGCTTCTGCTCCTCGCCGGTCGCGTTGACCTGCACCAGCACGTCGAGGTTGCGACCACGCGCATCGAGTCCTGCAGCGAGTCGCTCGACCAGCTTCCGGCGATCGACGGAGTGCACGAGCTCGAGACCCCGGCAGTCGAGGAGGAGGTCGACCTTGTTGGTCTGCAGGCTGCCGATCATGTGCCAGCCCACGCCGGACAGCCG
The DNA here is from genome assembly GCA_046349595.1 of Planctomycetota bacterium. Taxonomy (GTDB): domain Bacteria; phylum Planctomycetota; class UBA1135; order UBA1135; family UBA2386; genus JACRLW01. Next base: position 1,429,426 of record JAXMCA010000002.1, on the reverse strand, counting down.
CGGATCGGCGGCCTTCACGGCGAGTTCCTGGACGCGGTTCTCGCCGAAGCGCCACAGGCCCGCATCGCGCGCGGCGACGATCGCCTCCACGGGGAAGGTCTTGCTGACCGCGAGCAGATCGACCGTCGACGGATCACGTCCGACCGTCGCACAGGCACGTGCGATGCGCTCACGCAGCGCGGCGAGACGTCGTCCGAAGTCCGCGTTCATCCGTCCCAGTGCGCGGTGAGCGGTCCCGGGAAGAGCTTGCGACCACGCTCCAGAAGGCGGGCACGACCGTCGAAGTGGGTGAAGTTCGACAACAACGCGTCGTACGCGTCGTAGTCCTCGACGCGCGACGCCCACCGCGACAGCGCGATCGCAGCGCGCGAGTCACCGCGACGACGGTCGCCGAGTTCGCGGCACAGCTTGCTCACGAAGACGCGCGACTCCTTGCGAAAGGTCTGCGGATCGGTCTCGTCGGGATCCATCCCGAACGACTCCAGGAGCTCGGCACGGTAGGCCTGGGCGATGTCGGCGAGCGACTCGCCGAGCAGGACACGATCGATCGCGGTCGCGAGATCCATCAGTGACGGAAGTGTCGGACCCCGGTGAACACCATGGCGACGCCCGCCGCATCCGCGGCCTCGACGACCTCCGAATCACGCTTGCTGCCGCCCGGCTGGATCGCCGCGCTGACTCCGGCCGCGATCGCCGCCTGCAGGCCGTCCGCGAAGGGGAAGAACGCGTCGGACGCGAGCACCGCCTTGCGCGCGGCGGCACCCGCCTTCTCGACCGCGATCTTCACCGAGTCCACGCGACTCATCTGGCCGGCACCCACTCCGCAGGTCACGAACGCGCCGTCGTCGGAAGCGCGTGCGAGCACGATGGCGTTCGACTTCACGTGCTTGCAGACGCGCCATGCGAACTCGAGCAACTCGCCTTCGCGTGGTGAGGGTGCGCGCTTCGTCACGACGTCGCGACGGGCGTCGGCGAGGTCCCGGGCGTCGCTGTCCTGCACGAGGAACCCTCCAGAGACCATCCTCACCGTCGCGCTCCGCGACAGGTCGGGCATGCCACCGAGATCGAGGACGCGCACGTTGCGCCCCCACTTCGCGGTCTCGAGGACCGCCGCGACCTCCGGATCGACACCCGGCGCGACGATCGCCTCGACGAAGGTGCCGTGCTCGACCATCGCGCGCGCGGTGGCCGCCGACAGCGGGCGGTTGGTGGCGACGATCCCGCCGTAGGCGCTGAGCGGATCGGCAGCGAGCGCGGCGATGAATGCACGCGTCGGGTCGGTCGCGACCGCGGTCCCGCAGGGGTTGTTGTGCTTGACGATCACGAACGCCGGGCGGTCGAACTCGAAGGCGAGCCCCATCGCGGCGTCGAGGTCGAGCAGGTTGTTGTAGCTCAGCTCCTTGCCGCCGAGCTGGCGCGCGCGGGCGAGCGACGGCCCGGCGACCTCGCCGTCGGCGTAGAGCGCTGCGGCCTGGTGCGGGTTCTCGCCGTAGCGGAGGCGCTGCACACGCGAACCGGCGACACCGAAGAAGCTGCCGTAGCGGGAGCCGTCCGCGTGCTCGGCCTCCTCCGTCTCGGCGAACCAGCGCGCGATCGCGCCGTCGTAGGCCGCGGTGTGCGCGAAAGCCTTGCCGGCAAGACGCCGGGCGAGCGCGTCCGGGAGCTTCCCGCCGTTGTCGCGCAGGGCATCGAGCACCATCGCATAGTCGGCGGGATCGACGACCACTCCCACCGACGCATGGTTCTTGGCCGCGCTGCGCAACATCGACGGCCCACCGATGTCGATGTTCTCGACGATCTCCTGCGGCGTCACGCCGGGGCGACGCACCGTCTCGCGGAAGCGGTAGAGATTGACGGCGCACAGATCGATGGGATCGATCCCGTGGTGCGCCATCGACTCACGGTCCTCGGCGTGATCGCGCCGCGCGAGCAGACCACCGTGCACCTTCGGATGCAGCGTCTTCACGCGACCGTCCATCATCTCGGGGAAGCCGGTGTAGGAGGCCACGTCGGTCACCGGGATGCCGGCGCCCTGGATCACGCGATGCGTTCCACCGGTGGAGAGGATCGAGAAGCCGAGTTGGACGAGGCCGCGTGCGAACTCCGTCACGCCGGTCTTGTCGGTCACGGAGATCAACGCGCGTCGTTGCATGTCGTGTGCGCGGGCCGGATCAGTCCTTGACCCGCACTCCCTTCAGGTAGGCCTCGATGAAACGGTCGAGTTCGCCGTGCAGCACTGCGTCGACGTTCGACGTCTCCACGCCGGTCCGCAGGTCCTTCACCATCTGGTAGGGCTGCAGCACATAGCTGCGGATCTGGTTGCCCCAACTGATCGAGCCACGCTCCCCGTAGAACGCGGCGATCTCCGCCTTCCGCTTCGCTTCCTCGAGCTGGTAGAGCTTGCTCTTCAGCACCTTCATCGCATGGGCGCGGTTCTTGTGCTGGCTGCGCTCCTGCTGGCAGGTCACCACGATGCCGGTCGGCAAGTGGGTGATGCGGATCGCCGACTCCGTCTTGTTGACGTGCTGGCCACCGGCTCCGCTCGAGCGGTAGGTGTCGACCTTGAGGTCCTTGTCGTCGATCTCGACGCTGATGTCGTCGTCCATCTCCGGGATCACCTCGAGCGAGGCGAAGGAGGTCTGACGACGCGCCTGGCCATCGAAGGGCGAGATGCGCACGAGGCGATGGACTCCCTGCTCTGCCCGGAGCCGCCCGTAGGCATAGGGCCCCTTCACCAGGAAGGTCGCCGAGCGGATGCCGGCTTCCTCGGCGGGCTGCCAGTCCTGTTCCTCGACGTCGAACCCGTGGTCCTTCGCCCAGTACAGGTACATCTTCGAGAGCATCTCGGCCCAGTCCGCGGCATCGACGCCACCGGCGCCCGGTGCGATGGTGATGATCGCGTTCTTCGCGTCGTGCTCGCCGCTGAGCATCACCTGGAACTCAAGGTCGTCGAGCGTGCGCACCAGTTCGGCACCGGCCTTGGTGAGGTCACCGTCGACGGACTCGGGATCGTCCTCGCCGAGTTCCAGGAAGACCTGCATGTCCTCGATCAGCCGCTGCGCGCGGTCGATCGGTTCGATCACCGAACCGAGCTTGCGCTTCTCGCCGACGGTCGCCTGGGCCTGCTCCTGGCGGTCCCAGAAGCCCGGCTGGCTCATGCGATGCTCGATGCCACGGAGCTCACGGAGCTTGACCTCGTAGTCAAAGTCCCTCCTTGAGCTGCTGGACGCGGACTTCGGCTGCACGGAGCTTCTGGCGGTGACCGTCGAGGTTCATCGGCGAGAACGTAGCACCACGATCGCCGCACCGGAACGAAGCATCGCGGAGCCGCGAGAAGTCCGCGGAATCGTCTCACTCGCGAAAACGCGCTGGCACCGCAGTCCTCGGTTCATGCCTCGCGCGGCGCTGCAGACCGGCGTCAGCGACGACCGGTTCCTGCCGAGAATCCCCGTGTGCAGCGCACGCGCCGCACCCCCCGGAGCGGCCTCCGGGGCGACTCGGAACACCGGGAGGGAAGTCGCGGCGGGTTGATTCGCCGACTTCGATCCTTTGCCTGCAGTCCTGCTGCGGCTTCCCTCTGACTTTCAGGCCTCGGCGATCCGGCGCGCACTCAGTGTGAAGCCGACCCAGCCGACGATGGCGAACAGGACGCCCGCCTCGCCCGCAACCGCTCCGAGCACGAGGTCGGCGCGCACCTCGAGCATTCGGACCGTCAGCTCACCGAAGGCGAGCGACCCGCCGATCCAGATCAGCGCCCAGGTCAGGACCGCCACCGCGACCCGGTAGGGATGGCGGAGCACCGTGGCCACCGCCGTCAGGCCGGCGACGAACGCCGACCGACGTCGCCCGCCGGTGACCGTCGCCATCGCGATCTTGCAGGTCAGGAGCAGGGCGAGGAACAGGAGCCCCCGCGCGAGATCCCACAGGAGGAGCAGGTGCACGAAGCGCACGTGGACGCCGATCAGATCGAGCGTCGCACCGGGGGACACCGTCTCGAGCGAAGAGCGGATACGCGCATCGAGCGCATCCAGCCCCCAGGACAGCAGCACCGCACCGAGCGTGAACAGCAGGATGACGCGGAAGTTGGCCAGGAACGCTCGCGCACCACGGGCCAGGAAGTCACGCAGGGCGACGCGGGGGCCATCGGTGCCGACGGTCGCGAGGATGCACCCGGCGAACAGGATTCCGAGCACGAAGGCGAGGACGAGCGGGCCGGCGAGGTCGAGTTGCAAGTGCGAGAACACGTCGGCATCCGCCGGCAGGACGACTGGTGAGTTCCAGCGCGCGCCGTCCATCCCGACCGAATGGCTCGCGGTCCACGCGACGGGCAATGCAATCGCGGTGAACACCACCCACAACAGCAGACTGACACGGACGCTCCGCACGGCGACCCACAGCGCAGCCAGCACCTCACGGAATGGAGTCATGATCGCTCAGAGCTCGAGAGACAATCGGTCTCTCGAGCTCTGCGTGGGCGCGCATGCGGCCACCAGCAAGCATCTGAGAGCCCGTATCATGGATTCCTTCTTGGGCTCTCAGCCGAGGAGTGCCGCGAAGATCAGCCGGGCCTGCGCCTGCAGCAGCGCGCGGAGTCCGACGTAGAGCGCAGGGCGACGGTCGGGGAGCGCCTGCCAGAGGTTGTTGCGAAGATCGGTGTCGAGGACCAGCACTCCGCAGAGGGCGTCGTCACCCTCCACCGTCTCGACCTTGGTCGGGTCGCGCGGCTCGGGGGGATCGATCCAGACTTCGAGCAGGCGACCGAGCGGCTGCGGCTCCTCCGAATCGCGGAAGCGGAACTCCTTCCACGGCGCGGCCTCGTGACCCGCGAGTTCACGCCACACCGGCTGCGATCTGCCGCTGAAACGGAAGCGCACACGCACGTCCGGACGGAGCGTGCCGAAGTTGCGGATCACCACGCTCTTCTCGGGACCATCGCCGTCGACGGGGGACACCGACTGCACCGCGTAGTCCAACCATGCACCGGCCACCGAGGCCTCGCGGAAGAACGAAGCCGCCTCGGGACCGCAGTCCTTCGCCAACGCCGCGACGAAGTCCTCGGTCGTGGGGTGCGCGAAGCGGGCCGCGGCCGCGAAGCCGCGCATGAAGGCCCACCACCGCGTGCGCCCGACCATGCGCTCGAGGGTGCGCAGCAGCGTCGCCGGACGCGTGTAGGAGTTCGCGACGTAGCTCGCGCGGGAGATCGTCTGCCAGCCGGGCCCGACCATCGGGTCGGGGTTGTCCGTCGCGCACAGCCGCGTGCGGTCCGACCACTCGGGATGCTCGGGGAGTTCGCGGAAGCCGGTGAGGAACGGCTGCTCCATCAGGAGGCGGAGGAGATCGGAGCGCGGAAGCACCGTGCCCTCGAAGCCGTACCGCCTCGCCACTCCGATCGCCGTCGCCGGGAGCAGATCGATCGGCGCGACGCCGATCCACGCCAGCGGATCGGTCGGAACCGTCGCGGCCTGACGGGAAGCGAAGGTGAAGGGACCGTACGACGAGGTCTGCACCGGGCGGACCGAACCGGCAAAGGCCAGGGTCTGCGCACGACTCTCGCTGTAGGTGTTGATGCCCTCGTCGAGCCACGCCTCGCGGAACTCGTCATTGGCCGACAACCCGTACCAGTACTGGTGTCCGAACTCGTGGATCGTCACGCCCTCGGGGACGAGCTGGCGTGGATGCAGCCGGAGTTTCGTCCCGCAGGTGATCAGGGTCGGATACTCCATGCCGCCACCGAGGCCGTTGCCGTCGATGTCGGAGCCCGGGTCGACCAAGGTCAAGACGGGATAGGGCCAGGGGCCGTAGCGAAGGCCGTAGAAGCGCAGCGCCTCGCGCGCGGCGTCGAAGTGGCGGCGCACCTGCTCGCTGCTCTCGTGCTCCGGCTGCAGGAGCAACCGGAGTTCGACGGGAGGAAGGTCGAACGAGGCGAGCGGCACGCCGAGGAAGCGCGCGACCGCGGGCGCCATGCCGCTCGGGTCGTCCTCGGCACGGAATCCATCGAAGCGATCGACGTGCTCGACGAACACCGGACTGGCGACCCATGCGAAGTCGTGAACGTCGTCGGCCACGAATTGCAGCACGCGGCGTCCGGCGGTCGTTGCGTCGAGCGTCGGCTTGCCACCGGTCGCTCCGACCTTGTAGTCGGACGGCACATCGAGCTTGACCGACCAGGTGGAGAAGTCGGCGAAGAACTCGGTGTTGGCGTGGAACTGCGGACAGTTCCAGATCGCGGCGCCGTCGTGTTCCTGCAGCACGCCGAGCTTCGGGAACCAGTGCATGCAGAAGAAGCCGGGTCCCGGCACGAAGCCGGCGCGTCGATAGGCCTTCGGAGCCACGGCGACGAAATGCGACTCCAGCGTGATCGATCCGCCGCCCGGAACCGGCGAGGGGAGCATCGCACGCACCACGGTGTGGTCCGCCGCGTTGCCGTCATCGACCTGAACGAACTCGACCGTCAGCGGATGCGGGCCGTTCTCGTCGACCAAGGACAGCTCCTGCACGTCGATGCGGCCGAACTCGTCTTCTTGCCAAGCCCGACGGAACTCGGGCCCGGCTTCCCGCATGAAGGTCGACTCGCGGTCGCGGAACGCGTTCCAGTACAGGTGGAGCCGCACCTCGCCGGTCGGCAATGCGGTCGTGTTGCGCCAGGTGATCCGCTGGGTGCCCGTGATCGAACGCGCCCCGGGCTCCAGTCGCGCCGACATCTCGTAGCGGCTGACGCGCGGACTCGTCTGGGGAAACTGCTGCGCGACGGCGAGCGCACACAGCAGACCCGCCGGGAACAGGTGTCGGATCATCGCGGACGGTTCCGAAGCGTCATTGGGAGCGCGGAGTGTAGCGACGACACGACGCCACACCGAAATGCAGTGTCGATCCCCTCGCGATGCCGCGATGCGTCGAAGCAACCGGAGTCCCGCGATCCGGTCGTCGAAGTCGGTGACTCAGATGCGCTGCCCGAGGGAAGCCGCCTGGACCTCGGCACGTCGACGCGCAGCCTGCGCGGATGCGCCGTACGCCTTCAGACGGTTGTAGAGGGTCTTGGTGTCGATCCCGAGGATCTTGGCGGCCCGCGTCTTGTTGCCGCCGGTCGATGCGAGCACGCGCAGGATGTGGCGCTTCTCGATCTCGGCCAGCGGCGTTCGGAGGAGATCGCCGGCAGGATCGCCTTCGCTCGCGAGTCGCTTCAGGGTGTTGGAATCCTCGACGAGCACGAAATCGAAGGTGCCTCCTTCGACACGTCCGCGCAGGTCGTCGACGGTCTCGCAGGTCGAAACCAGACACCCCCAATCCGAGGTGCGTGAGACGAGCGAGGTGGCACGGGGATCACGAGGCGAATAGATGAGCAGTCGCTTTCCGATCGACATCGGAGTCTCCTTGGCAGTCTCTCGAGGGTCGCGACGGGGGCAGGTCGCAGTCCGCTACGTGGTCAGGGAAGGGTCAGGGCCGACAGCGGCGCGGACTACGAACGAGACGACGAACCGCCGCGAAGTAGTCGGAAAAAAGTCCGATCGGAGGAACCGAGACGCCGCGCTGAGCCCACGACCTGGGTCCGTCCGATCGGTTCCCCTGGTGTCCGGTCGCGATCGGGAACCGTCACAGGTCCGAGATCCGCCCCACGCTCAACCAGCCGCGGACCAACCTGAGGACCACCGGGGGTCCGCCCCCGCCGACTGGTCCAGTCGCGACATGTCCCTCACCCTTCTCGTGGACCGGGACGCCGAATCCGGTCCGGATGCCGAGCTTGCCGGTCTGGCTGGTCCCCACCTCCGCGTCGAGGTCGAAGTGCGCATCGCTCGGCAGGAACAGCGCGATCGAGGTTCCATTGCTCCGCAGTCGGATCCCGCTGGCGCCGATGGCGAGCACCTTGGCCCAGATCGCTTCGCCGGTCAGGTGGGTCCGCGTCGGGTCACCGCTCTCGGCGCTCAGGCCGCCGCGGTGATCCTGCACGTAGACCTTGCCGTCGCCTGTGACGAGTTCGGCGTCGCCCTCCACCTTGGCGATGCTGAGCTCGCCGCGACCAGTGTGCAGACGCACGGTCGCCTTCAGCTCCTGGACGCTCAGGTTGCCCGATTCGACCTCCACGTCGACCGCGATGTCGTCCGGGAGGGAGACGTAGGCGCGGAACACCAGCGCCGATCGAGACCGGTCGACCCCTTCCGGAAGCGCCGGAGTCCGGAGTTCGTAGGTCCCCGCACTTTCGGTTGGCCGCAGGACGAGCTCGAAGGGCAAAGCGTCGAGACGCGCCTGATCCGCCGTCGAGGATGCCGCGCGCCGCACGCGCCCGGCGACGGTCAGTTGCCGCGAGGTACTGTGCCCCGCCACCGCGACCTCCCCGCTCTGCATGCGGATGCGCAGCGCCCGCAAGTCCTGGGGGAGATCGAAGTTGTGCCGGTACTCCTCGTCGTGGCCGCAGCCTGTGCACGCCAGTGCGAGCAGGGCCATGCCGCGGATCGCGCGTCGAGGGGAGCAGTGTCGTGCCATGGATGCCGATGCTAGGGTGAGTTCGCGCCGGACCCAGCACGGCGTATCCCGATCCGCGACGCCCCGTCCCCGTGCGGAGTTTCAGCCCGGCCGCCGCGTCCTGGCGCCGCTTCCGCGACACCCTGCGACCGAACTTCCCGTCCCATGCGCAAGGAACCTTCGAACGCGCTCGACCCGCTCGCGCTAGTCGCGTTCAACCGCGCGGTCAGCGACCACGCCGATGGGTTGAAGACCTTCGCGACGCGCATGCTGGGTGACTCACTGATGGCGGAGGACGTGGCCCAGGATGCCTTCCTCGCGCTCTACCGCCACCTGGAGTTGATCCCCGCGTCGGCCTTCCGACCGTGGCTGTACCGCGTCGCCCGCAACCTGTGCCTCGATCAGCTGCGGCGCCGGAAGTTCAAGCTGAAGCTGTTCCGCGACATCGAGAAGGACGACGACAATCCGCTCGTCCCCGCCGACGTCGACGGCGGCCAGCCGGATCAGCTCGCGGAGGCCCGCGAAACGCAGGCCCAGATCGAAGCTGCCATCGAGAAGATCCCGCCCCGCTTCCGCGAGGTCTTCCTGCTCTGCGAACTCCAGGGACTCAGCTACGAGGACGCATCGGCGATCCTCGGCTGCCCCGTGAAGACCATCTCGACTCGACTCTTCCGTGCTAGACAGCGATTCAGGGCCGCGCTCGGCGACGTGGTGAAGGTTTGAACCCCATGGACTCCAAGCGAATCGAACCGGAGCTGTCGCTCCACCTCGACGGTCGCCTGCCCAGCGGACGCCGTGAGAACGTCCTCGACCGGGCCGCCGACGACCCGGCCGTCTCGTCCTTGCTGGCCGAGATGGAACGTGCACGTGACCTGGCCCGCTCGCTCCCTGCGCAGCAGGTCAGCGGCAACTTCACGCGCGATCTGTGGGAGCGCATCCGCTCCGGCGAGGGAACTCCGGAGGCCGTGTTCCGCGAGCCGCTGCCGTTGTGGACCAAGGTTCGCTACGTGGCGACCGGCGCTGCCGCGGCGGCCGTGGTGATCTTCGGGATGAGCTTGTTTCGCGGCGCGGAGATCGAGCCGACCCCGGAGAACACGCAGCAGGTTGCCCACGCCGACACCGCGCCACAGCCCGCTGCCAAGATCTCGGAGGAGCCGCACGGACTGGTGAGGTCGCCCCATCAGGGTGGCCTGACCCCCGTGGGTGCCGGTCGCTATGCGCTTCCCGAGGTGTTGCCCGTCAATGCCGAATCGCTGGCCAGGGCCGGCCGCGCCGAGTGCATCGATGCGATGCGGGATCTGCAGCGCACGATCCCGTCGGTCGAGCGCGAGGTCGTGACCGCAGGGATCGAGGCCGCGACGGCGCGCCTCAACCCGCTCGTCGAGCGCGCTCGCGGCCCGGTCGACGTGATCCGCTGGCTGCAGGGTGAGCAACTGGTCAAGCTGAACCGCGAGTTCGACTCGACCCTCACGATGGCCGAGCAGATCCTCAACCGCATCGATCGCGCCAAGCATCACCAGGACCGCGAACTCCTCCTGCGCGCGGCGCAGGACATCCGCGAGTTGGAGCTCGACCGCCTCGATCGCGACTTCGACGTGGTCTGCTGCAAGGATCCCACCGAGTTCCTCGGTCGACTGCGGGATCAGTTGATGTGCAACCCCGCCGCGTTCCGCTTCGGAATCGAGGCGGTGTCGCCGGATCCCTTCAACATGAACCTGCTCCGCCCGGGTGCGGAGACCAGCACCTTCGTGGCGCCCGGTTCGTCGACGATCCAGATCCAGATCGTCCGACGCCGCTGAGTCGGCTCGTTCGCGAACGGATCGTCGGAGCCGACCTCAGCGCCACGATCCGACGTCGACGCGGATCTTCCGCTGCGGTTCGGGCCGCGCGAGCACACGTCCGAGACCGAGGCCGACGACAAAGCCCGCCGAATGGGCCCACCAGGCGACGCCTCCGACGTCCGGAGGAGTGAGCACTCCCTGGAGGACCTGGAGGCCGAACCACAGGCCGAGGAAGACGAAGGCCGGCCACACCATCGTGGTGAGGAACCAGCCGATCGGCACCAGGGTCAGGACACGGGCACGCGGATACAGCACGAGATAGGCGCCGAGCACGCCGCTCACCGCACCGGACGCACCGATCATCGGTCCCTGGAAACCGGGCGCCGAGATCACCTGCGCCGAGAAGGCGACGAAGCCCGCCAGGAAGTAGAGGAACGCGAATCGAGCGCGACCGAGCCGGTCCTCGACGTTGTCGCCGAACACCCACAGGAACCACATGTTGCCCAGCACGTGCATGAAGCTCCCGTGCATCCACATGTGGGAGAGAGCTCGCAGGATGCGATGAGGCGGTCCATCGACGATCGCGGGGATCTCGTCCCCGGTGTAGAGGGCGGGGATCGCGCCGAACCGCTGCGCTGCTCCACCGAGGTCGTGCATGGTGAGGACGAACACCAGCGCGTTGATCGCGATGATCGCCACGGTCACCGACGGGAAGTTCCGGGCCGGGTTGAGGTCGCGCAGCGGAATCATGCGTGGCGGTCGATCACCGGCCCGAGATGTTGCCGTGCCGCGTCACGCACCACCACCGCGTAGTCATCGCCCTCTCGACCCACCGACGACGGCCGCGGTGATCGCTTCATCCGAGAGCGCGTCGGCGCGGCGCCGACAACGGTCACCGCATGCGGCGTCGATCGGCACCCATGCAGCGGAGGCAGGACTTCCTCCGAGGACCAGGCTACGGGCACGAGTGGCGAGCGCCGCGTCGACGAGGTCACCGTGGAGCAGGATCCGGGAGAGCAGAGGTCTCCGCGGCTCGTCGGCGTAGAGGTTGCCCAGGGACGGGGCGACGACCCTGTCGATGCGCTCGTCGAGGACTGCGGTGAAAAGCGCCGCCGCACCGAGCCATTCGTCCGCGATGACGGTGACAGGCACATCTCCCGCGATGGTGCGGCACGCATCGACCACCCGATGCAGGTCACGGACGGCGAGCTGCCCTTCGTCCAGGCCGTAGAAACGGCCATGGAGATCGCGCCAGTTGCGGCCTCCGTCGAGCTCGCCGGTGTAGCGCACGTCGGCCAGCACGACCACGAAGCCCTCGTCGTGCAGTCGCGTGAGCAGCCCGGCATGCGCGGTCGTCGCCACCTGCTTGCCCCGAGGATGGATCAGCACGACGCAACCTTGAACGAGGGGGCCTGCCGGACGTGCGATCAGCGCGGGGAGCGAGACCTCGCCGTCGGCGGGCACCACCCACTTCTCGAAACCGTGACCCTCCCCTGCGGGTGTTGCCTCGCGAACGGGGGCCCGTGCGGGCACCGCCTCGTGCGCGAACAGCCGGGCGAATCGGCGCCGCACCGTTTCGACGAAGTCACTGCGTCCGATGTCGGCCGCAGTCGGAACCGGCCGGCACAGACGGCTGGTGAACTCCGCAACGATCGCCGCAGGATCGCGCGCCACGTCGTTCCGCTCGAGTGCGAGCAGGCGAGCCGGGTCCTCGGCAGGCGCCTCCTCCTTCTCGAGCTCCGGATCCGGCGCCGTCTCACCGCGCAGATGACGGGCAAAGAACGCGTACATCGCATTGCGCATCGGCCGGTCGTAGTCGTGACCCTTGTTCCACTGCAGGACGCCGACACGATCGCGCGCACCGAACAGGTCGTAGATCGCGGCCACTTCGGGGAAGCCACGCTCAGGGAACTCGTGCGTCCAGTCGCCGGTGACCGTGAGGAACAGCTCTGGCGTCGGTGCGAAGCACGCAGCCATGATCGGCATGTCCGTCCACTGCGCGAGGAAGGGCGTGTGGTTGCAATGACAGTGCGGGCCGTCGGTGCCGAGGATCTCGTGGAAGTGGCACGCCATCACCGCGGGCACCGCCGCTGCGAGTCCGGTGTCGAGCGCCGTGAGGTAGTAGGTCTGCTGCCCCCCTCCGGACGCCCCCGTGCAGCCGATACGCATCGGATCGACGTCGGCGCGGGAACGCAGCAGTTCGAGGCCACGCAGGTTGGACCAGGTCATCACGCTGAGCGGTGCGAGGCCGATGCGGGTGTCCTCGACGTGCGACGAGTCGACGGCCAGCACCACGTAGCCTGCGCGCGCCAAGGTGATGCACCGCTTCTGCACCACGGGATGCGTCGCTCCACCGCCCCAGTGCCCGTGCGGGCACAGCACCGCGGCGCGCGAGTGGTCCGGTACATCACCGACGGGCAGATACAGCCAGCCACTCGCGTGATGACCGGGGAAGGTCTGCCAGTAGATCCTGGTGACCGACCAATCGTCGTGCTCGATGCGTCCTCCTTCGATCACGTCGAGCGCCGGCATCGGGTGGAACTTCGCGAAGTCCGTCGGCGACAGGTTCGCATCGCTCGTGCCCGGGCTCTCGCCGCCCGCCAATCGCAGCCCGGCTCCGGGCGGAGGCCACAGTCCGCAGGCATCCTGAACCAAGGCCCGCACGTGCGAGGCCTGCGTCGTCCAATCGTCGACACCTTTCGCCGACGGTGCGCGACGCACGCGCCGCGCGTCGTTCCACAGCGACAGCATCGCGGCCACTTCGTCGGCCGGGAACACCGTCGCATCCGCGATGCGTGCTCGCTGATCGACGAGGTCCATGGGCACGCCCAACGTGAGCCCTGGGTCCTTCAACTCTCCGACGAATGCCTGCCGGACTCCGGGATCGAGGTTGTCACCGAAACGGAGACCCGGTGCGGCGGATCCCGCGAAACCAGCGGGAACCGCGACATCGGCCTCGAGCACACCATCGCAGACGATGGCGATGCGATGCGCATCCCCGTCGTAGACACCGACCACGTGGTGCCACGCGCCGTCGTCGATGCGCGTGACGGACTCCGCACGCGCTCGGGCCCAGCACCAGGGTTCGAACGCGATCGTTCCGGGGTGTCGGCCGATCACGAAGGAGTAGTGCACCGCCGAGCCCTCGCGACACATCAGCGGTGTCGCGAAGGCCGAGGAGGTGGTGCGCAGGTCCATCGAGAGGGTGAAGGAGCGCTTGTCGTCGATGCCGAATCCCGCTCGCGCCGGAAAGGTCAGCTTCCCGCCGGCTCGCTCGAAGCGGATCACGTCTTTCTCGAGCACGACATCCCCGACGCGTTCCGACACGACGTGGGTCGGCACACCTCCGCCCGGGATCTCCACGGTGCCGTTGGCATCGACACGCCAGAGTGGAACGCCCTGCGCACGAAGCACCGGCGACGACAATGCGGCGACCACGAGGACACACGGGATGAGACCGCAGCGGCTGACTCGCATGCGGGGCATCGTAATCCATCGAGCGAACGCGTCGATGCGAGCTGTTCTTCGGCCGAGACGATCGGTCCGGCTCGTTGACACCCGACACCTCGTTCATATCGTCGCGGATTCTCTGCGCCCCGCCGGGCGCATCCCCGCTCTCCTGCTCCACGAGGATCACGCATGAGTCTTCCCCGCCTCCCCCTCTTGTTGTGCGGCGCACTCGTCGCCCTGTCCGGAATCGGTCGTGCCCAGATCGTCATCAACGAGTTCCAGTACGACGACAGCAGCACCGACGATCGCGAGTTCGTCGAGCTCTACAACTCCGGATCGGTCGCCGTCGACATCTCGGGTTGGCAGCTTCTCGCGCACGACGAGAACACACCCAACGCGAGCTACACGGTGCAGGCGGGGACGATCCTCGCGCCGGGCGCGTTCTGGGTGATGGGTTCGTCGAACGTGCCGAACGTCAATCAGATCGTCGGCACGACCGACCTGTGGCAGAACGACATGGAGACGCTCGAGCTGTGGGACCCGACGCTGACCATCCTGTTCGACTCGCTGGTGTACGAGACCAACAAGGCGCTGTTCCCGCGGCCGACCTTCTGCGAGGGCCAGGGTCTGTGGGGCAACCTGCAGAGCAACGACGGCCTCGAGACGAGCTGGTCGCGCATCCGCGACGGCTACGACACCAACAACAACGGCAACGACTTCCGCGTCGCACCGCAGACGCCGGGAGCCACCAACAACCTGCCGTCCGCGCTGCCGTACTTCGACAACTTCGACACCTACGCGATCGGCTCGAACGTCCCCGGCTGGGGCGGCTCGTTCAAGTACGCGCACGTCATCGACCCGACGATCGTCGACATCCAGAACCCCAACGTGATCGCGGCCTCCCCGGTCGGCGGCAACGCGGCGATCTTCTGGGACAGCACCGGTGGCGGCAACGCCAACATGTTCCTCACCGATGCGACCGACAGCGTGGTGTTCGAGACCTACATCTACGTCGACGCCACTCCGCGGCCGGTCGGTGAGTACGAGACCTGGTCGATCCTGTTGCAGGGCGGCACCGCGACCTTCCACAACCACCCCGATCCGACGGGCGAGATCCAGACCAACCTGAACACCACGCCGATCACGGCCAACGGCAACGTCGGCGTCGGCTTCGTGTTCACGGTCACGCAGAACGGCGGCACGCTCTACCTGATGGATCACAATGACGGTGGTTGGGGTGTCAACGCCGTGAACGGTCCCCGCGTGCTCGGCCAGATCTCGGTCACCCAGGGTGTGAACGACGGCTGGCAGCGCCTGCGCCTGCAGTGCGCGAACGGCCTCGTCGAAGGCTACTTCGGCGGCACCTACGGCCAGTTCGACGGCTCACGCCTCTCCGGCGCAGTCGACGGCAAGATCGGCGGCATCGGCATCGGCTACCGCGAGTTCATGGTGAACAACGCCGCGACGCGCCCGCCGACGCTCGACTTCGTGTCCATCCGCGACAACAACGCGGTCGTGCAGTACTTCGCGAACGCCACGCCGGGCTCGACCGGCACTCCGAAGCTCGCCGCGGCCAGCATGCCGCTGGTCGGCAACAGCGCATTCGGCCTGAAGATCACCGACGGCAAGCCGCTCTCCCCCGCGCTGCTGATGATCGGCTTCGCGCAGATGCAGCCGCCGACCAACCTGACCTTCATCGGCGCACAGACCGGCTCCACGCTCGAGGTCACGCCGGATCTCGGCGTCTCGTTGCTGACCGACGGCAGCGGCGCGGCGTCGATGCCGCTCGGTCTGCCGGCGACCCCGTCGCTGGTCGGGGCCTCGCTCTACTTCGAGGCCTTCGTCGTCGACACCGGCCTCCCGAACCCGCTGCCGATCGCACAGACGCGCTCGATCCACGTGGTGGTCGGCAACTGATCTACTACTCTGGAGGATTCGCGCGGCACGCGCGGATTCTCGTGAGCAGTAGATGCCAGCAGGACCGACAGCGCGGCCGAGTGCCTCGGGGTGCGGTGAGCGAACCGAGCCGCACCCCTTCGGTTGCGGCAGGAGGCCGCGCTGTGACTCCAAGATCGCAGGGCTCTCCGGAGCCCGTCGATGCAGGGTGTGGCTCCATGCCACGCCCTTTTCGTTTCACGACCGATCCAGGAGCATCCCTTCGTGCTCGGCGATCGCTCCCTGTTCCCCTCGCTCGATGCGGCGTGCTACTTCAACCACGCCGCGATGTCCCCGCCGAGCACGCGCGTGCGCGATGCCTGCGCACAGGTCCTCGACGCCTATGCGCGCCACGGTGCCGGCGCGTGGCTCCGCCATGCGGAACAGCGGGACGGCCTGCGTAGACGTCTGGCCACGCTGATCGAATGCCGCAGTGAGGAGATCGCCCTCGTGCCGGGCACGGGCCACGCCGCTTCGATGGTCGCGCTCTCGATCCCCTGGCGTCGCGGCGATCGCATCCTGCTCCTGCGCGGCGAGTTCCCGGCGAACGTCACTCCCTGGCAGAGCGCGGCACGCCGCTTCGGCCTCGAAGTCGTGTTCCTCGACGTCGCGGACTTCGCGCCCGGGGGCAGCGGAATGGAACGACTTGCACGGGAGCTGGCGCGTGGACTGAGGCTGGTCGCCGTCAGCCTCGTCCAGTTCCAGACCGGAATGCGCATGCCGATCGCGGCGATCGCCGGCGCGTGCAGGCCGCACGGTACCGAGGTCTTCGTCGACGCGATCCAGGCCGCCGGTTGTGTCCCCATCGACGTCGGGAGGTTGGGCATCGACTACCTCGCCGCCGGCGGCCACAAATGGCTGATGGGGGTCGAAGGCGCCGGCTTCCTGTTCGTGCGGAGCGAGTGCGCGTCGAAGCTCGAGCCGGCTGTCGCCGGGTGGCTCAGCCACGACGACGGCACCAGGTTCCTCTTCGAAGGAGCCGGACACCTGCGCTACGACCGACCGCTGCGCAGCCGCGCAGACGTGTTCGAGGTCGGGGTCACCAACTCGATCGGCTTCGCGGCGCTCGACGCCGCGGTCGAAGTGCTGCTGTCGATCGGGGTGCCGAACATCTACGCACACGTGCAACGTCTGCTCGACGAACTCGAACCGATTCTCGTCGAACGCGGCTTCCGCTCGGTGCGCCGCGTGGAGCGGGACGCTCGCTCGTGCATCCTGTCGGTGCTCCCACCCGACGGCATCGACCTCGCGACCTTCGCCCGCGCGCTCGCTCCGCGTGGTGTCGCCGTGGCCACGCCGGACGGCCATCTCCGCTTCTCGCCGCACTGGCCGAACGATCCGGGTCAGATCGAGCTCCTGGCGACGGCGCTCGACGGCGCACTCGCCGAGCAGATCCGTCGCTGTTGATCGGCTCGAGCGCCCTCGGCGCTCGGGCCTCGCGCGGTCACTTGCCGAGAACCTCGACGACGCGCGGCTCGAGCTTCGAGAGACCGCACGCCTTGCCGAAGGCGAGCGACTCGGCAGCGCTGCGACCTTCGACGAAGTGCGCCCGCAACGCGAGCAGTGCGCCGACCCGGTTGCTGCTCCCGCAGCACACCAGCGTCGCGCCCGCGGCCCCTTGCATTCGGGAGTCGAGGGCACGCGCGTGGGCTTCGTCGATGTCCTGGGCGCCGGAGACGGGGATGCGGACGAACTGGAGCCCGAGCTCCGCCGCCTTCGACTCCTCCCATCCGGTCCCCGGCTCACCCTCCGGCCGCAGGCAGATCACGCGCTTCACGCCTGCACCGGCGAGCTTCGTGAACTGCTCCTCGGTGGGCTGCCCCGAGCAGAACAGATCGGCCCGCGGGGTCGAGGCGTGGGCGATGCCCAGCGCCGTGAAGGAGTCGGGGGCGGTGGTGGGCGACGGGGTTGCGGTGCCGGCGGTGCCGCAACCTCCGAGGGGCGCGGCCAGGGCGAGGAGGAGGGGGAGGTAGAGGCGTGGGTCGAACTTGGTCATGGGTCGTCGGGGAATCGGGGTGGGAACGGAAGCTGAGACCCTTCCGTGTTGGTGATGCGCCGGCGCCCCCGGCGCCAGGCCGATCCGCGGCTCATGCCGGGGATGGGTCGTCGTAAGTCCCTCATTTGCAGGGCCTTCGGATTTGGCGCCAACACGGAAGGGACGCAGCTTCCCGAGCATGCGATGCGATGGGAGCTTCCGCACCCGGCCCTGGCCGGGCCGCGTCGCCATTCCAGCACCTCGGGGATCACGATGGCACATCGTTTCGTCCGAGGTGTGCCCCGCGGCGGCCGATCGCGCAAGATTCGTCGTCGAGTTCCCTTCGTCCCCATGCCCGGCCGGCCTCCGGCAGCGCTGCAACCCGCCCTCGAGATGACGCCAACCCTTCGGAGCCTCCAAGCCCTCGCCCTCGTCCTCGCGTCGATCTCCGACCTCGCGGCCCAGACGGGTCCCAACCCGCGCCCGGCTCCGACCTGGCTGACCAACGCCTACGACGTCAGCAAGGGCACGATCCAGGACATCGGAGTCCCGCCCACACGGCGCACGTTCCGCTTCGATGTCGTGCTCGACGGCAAGCCGGTGACCGTGGAACTGGAGCCGAACGACATCCGCACCACCGGCTTCCGCCTCGTGGTCGATGACGGTGTGTCGCAGCAGGTGCTGCCCACCCCGCCGAGCGTGACCTTCACCGGCAGCGTTCCCGGCAACGCGCAGGCCGTGGTGTCCGGCGCGGTGATCGACGGACACCTGCAGGCCATCGTGCGCCTCGCCGACGAAGCCTCGGCGATCTGGGGCATCGAATCGGTCCAGGCTGTCGATCCGACCCGTCCCATCAGCGAGTGCCTGGTCTATCGCAGCAGCGATTCGAACCGTCACAACGTCTCCTGCGGCGCGGATCTCTCGCACTGGCACGCGATCAGCGCACCGGGAATCGCATCGCGCAAGATGGCGGAGATCGCGTGCGATGCCGACTTCGAGTTCTACCAACGCAACGGCTCGAACACGACGCAGACGGCGAACGTGATCACTTCGATCATGAACGGCGTCGACACGATCTACCGTCGCGACGTCGACATCCAGTACACGGTCACGCAGATCATCGTGCGCACCGCGCCGACCTACGTGAACACGGACATGGGCGCGCTGCTCGGCGAATTCGCGGGCTTCTGGAACGCGAACCTCGGCAGCGTGCAGCGCGACGTCGCGCACCTGTTCACCGGCAAGGGCTCGTTCTCGGGCGTGATCGGCATCGCCTACGTCGGCGTGGTGTGCAATCTGGGCGCGGCCTACGGCGTGTCGAAGGCATTCTCGAACCTGACGACGAACGTGGGCCTGGTGAGCCACGAGGTCGGCCACAACTGGAACGCACCACACTGCGACGGCGCGAACCCCTGCTACATCATGTGTTCGGGACTGGGGGGTTGCAGCGGCAACGTCACGCTCTTCGCGCCCACCTCGATCACCTCGATCGTGGGCTACAAGGACTCGGTCGGCTGCCTGACCACTCCCACCGTGCGACCGTTCATCATCGGCATCACTCCCGGCACCGCCACGGTGATGCCGTCGAGCACGATCACCCTCAATGGTCTGGGATTCACCGGCGTGACGACGGTCAACGTCGGTTCGGTCACGGCTGCGCCGCAGGTCGTTTCCGACACGCAGATCAACTTCGTCTCACCGATCCCGGCGTCGGTCGGACCACAGCTCGTGACGGTGACCAACGCGTCGGGGACGAGCAATGTCGCGACGCTGATCTACTCGGCGACCAATCCACCGATCTACCGAGTCCCCTTGTTCGGCTTCGGCGGCGGCGACATGCCGCTGACCATCGCGGGTGACGCGAATGACGTCCTGGTCGTGCTCGCGGCCTTCGACCCGACCACCGTCCCCCTGCTCGGCTACAACGTGCTGGTCAACAACCTCGTGCTGTTCGTCGCCAGTGCGAACGCGGTCGGCATCGGCCCGAACCACTACCTGGTGCCGTCCGTGCCGCTGACCGGAGTCCACCTCTACTCGCAGACGGTGTTCCTGGACGAGACGACGCTC
Source organism: Planctomycetota bacterium (assembly GCA_046349595.1). Taxonomy (GTDB): domain Bacteria; phylum Planctomycetota; class UBA1135; order UBA1135; family UBA2386; genus JACRLW01. The sequence goes on along the minus strand of JAXMCA010000002.1, from coordinate 1,409,761 downwards.
GGCATCAACTTCATCAGCCCGTACCAGACGACGAACTTCCTGCGCTGATCTGCACGGCCGCCTCGCGATGCAAACACGCCGAGACCGCCGGACTCCGGATGCCCCCGAGGACTTCAGCAGATCGGATCGCCACGACGATGATCGGTTGCGCTCGGAATCCGGGCAGATCGCAGCGTCGGGCGGCGACGGGTTGATCTGCAGTCCGAGCTGATCGCGATGCGCGAGCGTGGCGCGCGCCGCATCGCATCGCCTATGCTCGAACCTGGAAGCCGGCCGCGCAGCGAACCGACCCGATGCTCACGTCGACTGTCCGAAGAGAGAGCCAAACCTTGGATTCGCGCCGCCCCGCGACAGCCGCTCCGGCCGTGAGCATCGGCCTCCCCGTCTACAACGGCGAGGCCTACCTCGAGAAGACGATCGCGTCGCTCCTCGGTCAGACCTACCGGGACTTCGAGCTGATCATCTGCGACAACGCGTCGACCGACGGGACCGAACGCCTCTGTCGCGCCGCAGCCCAGCGCGATGCACGGGTCCGCTACCACCGCAATCAGCGGAACCTCGGTGCCGCCGCCAACTACAACCTGTGCTTCGCACTGGCACGCGGTCGCTACTTCCGCTGGAACGCCGCCGACGACATGGTCACGGCCGACGCCTTGCAGAAGTGCGTCGAGTTCCTGCAGCGGAATCCCGGCTTCGTGCTCGCCTATCCGCGCACCGAGATCATCGACGGCGAAGGCCGGACCAAGGAGAGCTACGACGATCGTCTCGACATCCGCGACGACGACCCCGTCTCCCGCGCCGCGACCGTGCTTCGCAAGTCACGCGAGTGCAACGCGGTGTTCGGCCTGATCGAAGCGACCGCGCTGCGCGGCACCTCGCTGATCGGTCGCTACGTCGGTTCGGATCACATCCTGCTGTACGAACTCGCGCTGCGCGGTCGGTTCGCGGAACTGCCCGACGTCCGTTTCTTCCGGCGCGACCATCCCGAGGCATCGAGCAGCGACAAGACGATCGCCCGCCAGAAGCGCTTCTACGACCCCGACGGGGAGGACCCCCGTTTCGAGCGCTCCTGCCACTACAAGACCTGGCGCCACATCCAGGAGTCCTGGCGCGCGGTCCGTCGCGCATCCCTGGGCTTCCGCGACCGCATGCGCGCACGGTGGATGGTGTTCCGCGTCGGAGTCGAGTCGCGGCGTCACCTGATCGAGGAGCACCGGCTCGCCCGCAGGGGCTCGCAGGAGATCCCGTGAAGCGCTCGCTCGACGGTCTCTGGGACCACCGCGAGCTGTTCTGGTTCTTCGTCTGGCGCGACCTCAAGGTCCGCTACAAGCAGACCGTGCTGGGCGGACTGTGGGCGATCCTGCAGCCGCTGATGACGACGGTGATCTTCCTGTTCATCGGGCGACTCGGGGGATTGCAGACCGACGGCCTGCCCGGCGAGGTGTTCTGGTTCGCCGCGCTGGTGCCCTGGACCTACTTCGCCAACGCGCTCAACGGAGCGGGCCAGAGCCTGATCGCCAACTCGCAACTGCTCACCAAGGTGTGGTTCCCCCGCATCACCCTCCCGGCAGCGCCGGTCATCGCCGGCATGCTCGATTTCGCGATCGGCACTGCCGCGTTGCTCGTGCTGCTGGTGGTGCGGGGCGTCGCCCCGTCGCCGCTGCTCGTGCTCTGGCCGCTGCTGTTGCTCGCGACCGCCGCGACCGCCCTCGGCTTCGGGCTGTTCGCCGCCGCACTGAACGTACGCTTCCGCGACGTGAAGTACGCCCTGCCCTTCCTGGTGCAGTTCTGGATGTTCGCGTCCCCGGTGCTGTGGAGCTGGGACCAGCTCGCCAGGAGCGACACGCTGTCCGGCACGGTGCGCAGCCTGCTCATGCTGAACCCGATGTGCGGCCTGATCGACGCCTTCCGCGGCTCGCTGATCGGCGCCGCGCACGTCGACTGGCTCGCACTCGCCGTCTCGCTGGTCGTCGCCACGCTCGTACTTGTCGGCGGCACCGTCTACTTCCAGCGCACCGAGCGTGCCTTCGCCGACCTGATCTGAGCCGATGGACCCCGTGATCCGTGTCCGCGGCCTCTCCAAGCGCTACCGCCTCGGCGAGCATCTCGCCGACAACATGCTGCGCGAGGTGCTGACCGGCTGGCTGCGTCGTCGCAGGTCGGAGCGCGACTCCTCCGCACGCGAGCTGTGGGCGCTGCGCGACGTCAATTTCGAGGTCCCGCGCGGCGAGGTCCTCGGTCTGGTGGGTCGCAACGGCGCCGGCAAGAGCACCCTGCTGAAGGTGCTTTCGCGCATCACCAGCCCCACATCGGGGAGCGTCGAGGTGAACGGTCGCCTCGCTTCGCTGCTCGAGGTCGGCACCGGCTTCCACGACGAACTGACCGGCCGCGAGAACATCTACCTCAACGGATCGATCCTCGGCATGAAGCGGCGTGAGATCGATGCGCGCCTCGACCAGATCGTCGCGTTCAGCGGTGTCGAGCGCTTCATCGACACACCGATCAAGCGCTACTCGAGCGGCATGCGCCTGCGCCTCGGATTCGCGGTCGCCGCGCATCTCGATCCGGAGATCCTGCTGGTCGACGAGGTGCTCGCGGTCGGCGACGCCGAGTTCCAGCGCAAGTGCCTCGATGCGATGTCGGATCTGCGCTCGGGCGGCCGCACGGTGCTGTTCGTGTCGCACAACATGGCCGCGGTCGAGAACCTGTGTTCGCGCGCCCTGTGGATCGACGGAGGCACCGTCCGCCAGGACGGACCGTCGGCGGACGTGATCCGCAGCTACCTCGCCACCTTCGGAGCGAGCAGCGGTGCGCGCATCGACCTGACCGCGTCCGACAACCGCCGCGGCGACGGCCGCATCCGCTTCACCGCTCTCGACGTCCTCGACCGCGACGGCAACCCCACGCCGCTGGTGCGCGCGGGCGACGCGGTGCGCTTCCGTCTCGCGTTCACCGCGCACGAGCGCATCGACGAGCCGCACTTCGGTGTCGAGATCCACACCGAACTCGGCACGCGCGTCACCGAGATGAGCACATGGGGCCAGGGACACGAGATCGCGCGCGTCGAGCCGGGCGAGCACTCGATCGAGCTGTCGGTCGACATGCTGAACCTGATGCCCGGTCGCTACTACCTGTCGCTGTGGTGCGAGCGTCCCGGTCCGGTGCACTTCGACGTGCTCGACCGCTGCGCGGCGCTCGACGTCGAGACCTCGAACTTCTACGGATCCGGACGCGGGATCGACGGCAAGCTCGGTGTCGTCTTCCTGCCGTGCCGTTGGACCGGACCGTGAGGATCGCGCTCGTCCACCAGCCCTGGAACGCATTCCTTCCGCCGGTCGAGGTCGGCTCGATCGCGATCTGGAACGACCGCGTCGCCCACTGTCTGGTACGACGAGCGCACCACGAGGTGCTGGCCCTCGGAAGCACACGCGAGACCCGTGCAACGCGACGTGAGATCGACGGCATCGAATGCCATGCGATCCCGCTCGGGCTCGGACCGCGCATCGAACGTCTGCGCGAGCGCTTCGGCCTCGATCGCGATCCGCGCACGCCGCGGCTGCTCTCCCCCGGAGCCTACGGAGGGTTCCAGAGGCGGCTCGTCGAGCGTCTCGCCGCTCTGCGACCCGATGTGGTCCACCTGCAGAATCTCGCGCAGCTCGCACCGCCCGTCCGCGCGCGGCTGCCGCGGTGCCGCCTGATCCTGCACATGCATTGCGAGTGGCTGTCGCAACTCGATCCGACGTGGATGGCCCGCCTGATCGCGCCGGTCGACGCGATCGTCTGCTGCAGCGAGGCGGTCGCCGCCGGTGTGCGGCGCGCGCATCCGGCGCATGCCGGACGCACGCATGTCGTGCCCAACGGCGTCGACACCGCTGCATTCCGTCCGACACCGGAGACGCACGGCGTCGTGCGGACGCTGCTGTTCGTCGGCCGCATCTCGCCGGAGAAGGGGCTCCATCTGCTGATCCCCGCCTTCGCGCGACTGGCTTCGCAGCGACCCGATCTGCGTCTGCGCATCGTCGGTCCCGATGCCACCACGTCGCGTGCGATCCTCGTCGACCTCAGCGACGATTCGCGTGTCCGCGCCCTGGCCCGCTTCTACGAGCAGGACTACCTCGCGCACCTGCGCGCCCTGACGGCGCCCCTCGGCGCGCGTGTCGAGTTCGCCGGTGGGGTGCCGCAGCGTGACCTGCCCGGCGAGTACGCGCGGGCCACGGTCGTGGTGCAGCCGTCGCTCTACGAGTCCTTCGGCATGCCGGTCATCGAAGCGATGGCCTGCGGCCGTGCCGTGGTCGCCGCCCGTGCAGGCGGCCTCGCCGAGCTGATCGAAGACGGACGCGACGGACTTCTCGCCGCGCCCGACGACGTCGACTCACTTGCCGCAGCGCTCGCCCGCGCACTCGACGACGACCGCCTCCGCGCCGGACTCGCCTCCGCCGGTCCCGGCAAGGTGGCATCCCACTTCGATTGGGAGCGCGTGACCGACGCCGTGCTGCGCGTCTACGCTCCCGATCCATGACCGCGACGACGAGCCGCAGGGCACGACGCCTCGAGGCGATCGAGCGCTTCGACGCGCGTCTCGGAGGTCGCGTCCGGCTCCTCGACGACGCGGCCCTCGCACGTCCGACGCTGGTGGTCGCCCCCCACCCCGACGACGAGACCCTCGGCTGCGGCGGCACCATCGCACGGGTACGCGCGCTGGGTGCCCCGGTCGTGGTCGTGGCGTGCACCGACGGCAGCCGCTCGCATCGCCATCTGATGGATCGCGCTCGGCTCGCGGCACTGCGCGAGGAGGAGCTGCGCGCCGCCTGCGCGACGCTGGGTGTCGCCGGGAGTGACGTCCATGCCCTCGGCCACGAGGACGGCACCCTCGAGTCGGCCGTCGATCCCGCCGCGCAGGCGATCGCCGACCTGCTGCGGGGTGCAGGGGTCGAGCGGATCCTGCTCCCCTTCGCGGGCGAGGGCATCGCCGACCATCTCGCCGCACGACGCGCCGGCCTGCTCGCCCGCGCGCGCCTGGAACGACCCATCGAGGTACTCGAGTACCCGGTCTGGTCCTGGCACATCTGGCCCTTCGTCGAACCCGAGGTGTGGGGGATCCGTCGCCGACTCACCGCTCTCCTCGACCCCTGGCGGGCGAGTCGGCTCGCACGCGCGCTGACCGTCGCCGTCGATTCCGGTGACCATTTCGAGACGAAGCGGCGTGCCCTCCGCTGCCATCGCTCGCAGATGGAGCAGTTGGTCGACGATCCGCGCTGGTTGACGCTCGCCGACGTTTCCGGCGGAGACTGGCTCGCCCGTTGTCTGCGGCCCCGCGAGTACTTCGCCTGGTCACCGACCCCGCGTCCGGCCTGAGATCGACCCGCCGGAGTTTCGGCGCGGCCTGCGCTATCGTCGTCCTCCGCCAACGTGATGGTCGATCCCCACGCCGAAGACCCGGAACTCGTCGCCCGCCTCGCCAAGGGCGACAAGGACGCGCTCGCTGCCCTCTTCGCCCAGCACCGCGACCGCCTGCGGCGGATGATCGAGTTCCGACTCCATCCGAAGCTGCTGCGACGCATCGATCCCGACGACGTGCTGCAAGATGCCTGGCTCGACGCCGTCCAACGCATCGACAGCTATGCGCAACAGCGCGACCCGTCGGTCTACCTCTGGCTGCGACTCGTGCTCGCGCAGACCATCATCGACCATCACCGCCGTCACCTCGGTGCGCAGATGCGGTCCGCCAACCAGGAGGTCCCGATGATCCGCTACGTCGGGCCATCGATGTCCTCGGACGCGATCTCTCTGCATCTCAGCGGTGGACTCACCTCGCCGAGCGGCGTTGCCGCGCGCAACGAAACGGCGACCCTGCTGCGCCAGGTCCTCGACCAGATGGACGAGATCGATCGCGAGATCCTGGTGCTGCGCCATCTGGAGGAGCTGAGCAACTCCGAGGTCTGCCAGATCCTCAACCTGCAACCGACCGCAGCCAGCAACCGCTACGTCCGCGCGCTCGCCCGACTCAAGGGGCTCCTCGCCGACCGTCCGGGGCTGAACCCGCCGGCCAACTGAAAGCACCGTGAGCCGCCCCGAAGACGAACTGGATCCGCTCGAGAGACTCCTGGAGGAATGCACGCAGGCGATCCGCGCCGGCCAGAAGGTCGACATCGAGGACTGGGCACGTCGCCATCCCGAGCAGGCCGAGGGCATCCGCGAGCTGTTCCCCACCATCCTCGCCGTCGAGGGCCTGAAGGCCGACAGCGACTCGGCGCGCAAGGAGAAGCCGCAGTTCGGCTTCGTCGACCGGCTCGGCGACTACCGCATCGTCGACGAGATCGGCCGCGGCGGAATGGGCGTGGTCTACGAGGCGGAGCAGGAGTCGCTGGGCCGAAGGGTCGCGGTGAAGGTCCTGCCGCCGATGCGCGACGCACGGCGCATGCAGCGCTTCGAGCGCGAGGCGCGCACCGCGGCCCGCCTGCACCACACCAACATCGTGCCGATCTTCGGTGTCGGTGAGCACGAGGGGTGGCACTACTACGTGATGCCGCTGATCCGCGGCGTGGGCCTCGACGCCGTCCTGCACGCCCTGCGCGGAAGCGCGGCTCCCGAGACCAAGGCAGGACGTGGTTCGGGTACCGACCTCACGCCGTCGGAAGCCGCACTCGCGCTGAGGACCGGCCGCTTCCGCCCGCTGGAACGCGGCGCGTCGTCGATCGACGGCAAGCCGTCGAGCGGCAGCGAGTCCGGTCCACGATCCGGCGCATCGGCCGGCACACCCGAACCCGAGGTCGCGCCCGCACACGCGACCAACGCCTACTGGCGCAGCGTCGCGCGCATCGCGCATCAGGTCGCCGACGCGCTGGGCTACGCACACGCCCAGGGCGTGCTGCACCGCGACGTCAAGCCCGGCAACCTCCTGCTCGACGCCCACGGTGTGGTCTGGGTCACGGACTTCGGTCTCGCGAAGGCGGTCGGGAGCGACGGCCTCACCATGTCGGGCGACCTGGTCGGCACCCTGCAGTACATGGCGCCGGAGCAATTGCACGGGCGCTACGACGTGCGCACCGACGTCTACGGCCTCGGCCTCGTGCTCTACGAGATGCTCACGCTGCGCCCGGCCTACTCCGATCCGGAGCGCGGCGGGTTGATCCGCAAGATCGAACAGGGCGTGGTGACGAAGCCGAGCGAGATTCGCGGCGAGATCCCGCGCGATCTCGAGACCATCGTGCTGCATGCCATCCAGCACGATCCCGCGCATCGCTACCAGACCGCGACCGAGCTGGCCGACGACCTGCTGCGTTTCCTCGAGGACCGACCCGTCCTCGCGCGGCGGGCGAACGCGCTCGAACACGCCTGGCGCTGGTGCCGTCGCAACCGGCTGGTCGCCGGGCTCGCGAGCGTCGCGCTGCTGAGCATGGTCGCCGGTCTGATCGTGAGCTGGTCGGCGTACGTCGAGGCGCGTCGAGCCTCGCAGCTCGCCAACTCCAATCTCTCCGACGCACTGATCGTGCTGGAGAAGACCTTCGACGTCGCCGCAGGCCCCGACGAGTTCGAGTTCGCGCTCGACGACAGCAGCGGCGAAGCCTCGCTCGAGTGGGTGCAGCCCTCGCAACCCTCGCCCGAGATGGCTGCGCTGCTGTCGTCGCTGCTCACCTTCTACGACCACTTCGCGGAGACCAACTCGCGCGATCTGCGCCTCGACATCGCGCACGCGCAGCGCCGTGTCGGCGATCTCGACCTGCGCCTGGGCAAGGGTCAGGAGGCCGTCGACGCCTATCAGCGCGCGCTGGAGCTGTTCCGACAGCTCGACGGGGACGCACACGCGCACACGGCCACGATTGCCGAGATCCTCAACGGCATCGGCCGCGCCTGGATCGAGCTGCGCGATCCGAAGAAGGCGCAGGAGGTGCTGAACTCCGCGCTCGAGGATCTGCAGGGCGTCGACTCGCGGCCGATCCGCTACGAGCGCGCGCGCACCCACGAGCTCCTGGCCTCGACCTTTGCGCCGTTCCGACCGCGGGGTCCGTCGGGGCGCCCCGCACAGGGCGATCGTCCGCCAAGCACCGATCCACGCGAGGACACGCGGCCCGACTCCTCGCCGCGGCGTGGTCCGCCCGAAGGGGCGACCCGCGGCCCGCAGGGTCGCTTCAACATGCGTCGCGAGATGGTCGAGCACCTGCGCTCCGCATGGGAGATCGACAGCGCTCTCGCCGGCGAAGCGCCGGAGAACGCCGCCTTCCTCGCCGCGGTCCGCCGCACCTCGCGGCTGTTGCTCGAGTCGCTCGAGTTCGGCGGCGCCAAGGACGAGCGCAAGAAGGTGATCGACGCCGACATCGCGCGCCTGGAAGCCACGGCCGCACGCTTCCCCAAGTCGCAGACGATCCAGCTCGCGCTCGCCGAGGCCTACCTCGCCCTCGCGCCGCGCACTCTTCCCGTGGCGAAGCTCACCCTCGACGCGGAGATGGAGTCGGTGCGCTCCCGGGTCGACAAGGCGAGCGAGATCACGGCCAAGTTGTACGAGACGGCGCCCGACAACGTCGATGTCGGTCGCGCGCATGCGACGGCCATCGTCCAGAAGGCGCGGCTGCATCCTCTCGATCCGGCCCGGCCGGGCATCGACGACCTGCGCAAGGCAGCCGAGATCCTCGAGCGGTTCCCTCCGGAGGGCCCGCTGGAGTTGGGTGCACCGCTGTTCGCACGACTGGCCGTCGTGCAGGCGCTGCTCGGCCAACACGAAGAGGAGGCGGCGGCACGGGAACTCGGACGCGCCTTGCGCGCGCTCGAGGACCTGGAGCGGCGCGGCGGGGACCGCGGGCGGCGACCGATCTGGTTGCTGCAGGGTGCCCGTCCCGATGCCCCGCCCGGCCCTGGCGGCGGACGCATGATGCAGGGCGGCCTGATCCAGTCGGCGCTGAAGGCTTTCGACATCGACGCCACCCGCCCGGCCCTGGCCGAGGTGCTGCGCGACTTCGAAGAGCGTCGGCGACGTCCGCGCTGACGCCTCCGCGGGAGCGCGCCGCGGCGCTAGCCTGCACTCATGCTGATCGGCATCCCCGCTGTCGTCGGACCGGATCTCCTCGCCACGCTGTGCCGCATGGGGCACGGCGACGAAATCGTGCTCGCCGACGCACATTTTCCAGGCGACAGCGTGGGGCAGCGCGTGCTGCGCGCCGATGGCATCCGCATCCCGCAGTTCCTCGACGCGATCTGTCGCCTCCTTCCCCTCGATCGCTACGTGCCGGAACCGATCGCGATGATGGCCGCCGTACCGGGTGACACGCTCGATCCCGCCGTCGAAGCGGCGTACCGCAGCGCCATCGAACGATGGCAGCCCGGACGTGCGCGCGTCGAGCGCGTCGAGCGCTTCGCGTTCTACGAGCGCGCGCGCAAGGCCTTCGCCGTGGTGATGACCGGCGAGCTCGCGAAGTACGGCAACATCATCCTGAAGAAGGGTCTGGTCGAAGGTGCGACATGACCTCCCTTTCGAGATCGCTCGGTGACGATCGCCCGCTGTGGCTGGCTGGTCATCCGGTGCATCGCGGCGATCACGTCGACGTGATCGAGAAGTACACGCGGCAGGTGGCCGGCCGCGTTGCGCGCGCATCGCGGGGCGACGTCGAGGCGGCGATCGAAGCCGCCCACCGGGCGCGCAAGATGATGCGCCGATGGCCCGCCTGGCGAAGGCGCGACGCGCTGATGCACGTCAGCGAGCGCCTCGCCGAACTCGCCGAGGAGTTCGCAAGGGTCCTGGTGATCGAGGTCGGCAAGCCGTTGCGCGACGCCTGCGGCGAGGTCGAACGCGCCGTCGACACCTTCCGGCTCGCCGCGGAGGAAGCGACGCGCATCGACGGCGAGTTCCTGCCCTTGGACGTGACCGCACGCGGGGAGGGCATGTCGGGGATCGTGCGCCGCGTGCCGATCGGCCCCTGCTCCCTGATCACCCCCTTCAACTACCCGCTCAACCTGGTCGCCCACAAGGTCGCGCCGGCGCTCGCGGCGGGTTGCCCCTTCGTGCTCAAGCCGGCATCCGCGACGCCGGTCTCCGCGTTGATGATCGGCGAACTGCTGGCGGAGACCGACGTCCCTCCGGACGCCTTCAGCATCCTGCCGTGTGCGAGCGCCGACGCAGCGCCGCTGATCGACGACGACCGCATGGCGCTGTTGTCGTTCACCGGCTCCGCCGAGATCGGCTGGTCGCTGCGCGCACGCGCGGCACGCAAGCGCCACGTCACGCTCGAGCTCGGTGGCAATGCCGCATGCATCGTCGATGCGGGTGTCGACACCGGACATGTCGCCGCGCGCATCGTCGCCGGCGCCTTCGCACAGGCTGGTCAGAGCTGCATCAGCGTCCAACGGGTACTCGCACACTCCACGGTGATCGATCGTCTGCGCGAGGAGCTGGTCGCTCGCACCCACGCCCTGTGCATCGGCGACCCGATGGACCGGCGCACCGACATCGGACCGATGATCACGCTCGACGACGCACTGCGTCTCGAACGTTGGATCAAGACCGCGGCTTCGCGCGGTGCGCGGGTCCTCTGCGGCGGACGTCGCATGGGCGCGCTGCACGAACCCACCCTGATCGAGGGTGTCCCGCACGACAGCGAGCTCTCCTGCGAGGAGGCCTTCGGTCCCGTCGCGACGCTCGAGGCCTTCGATGATCTCGATCACGCGATCCGTCTCGCCAACGCAAGCCGCTTCGGTCTGCAGGCGGGCATCTTCACCAACGAACTGCGCCACGCGATGCGTGCATTCGACGAACTCGAGGTCGGTGGCGTGATCGTGGGCGACGTGCCGTCCACGCGCATCGACGCGATGCCGTACGGAGGCGCGAAGGATTCGGGAGTCGGGCGCGAGGGCGTGCGCTACGCGATCGGTGAGATGACCGAGCCGCGCCTGCTCGTGATCCGCGGCTGAACTCGCCTCGCAGAGTCGCCTGAACTTCGCTTCGCAGCCCCCCCTCAGGCTGCGTAGAGTCCGCCCCGCGATGCGAACCCTGCTCTCCCTTGCCGTCCTCTGCGCAGCGTCCGCTGCCCAGGACCAGGGTGCCGAACTCGCCAGGATCTGTTCCGGATCCGGCGGCGTGGCACGTCTCTCGAAACTCGGTGAAAGCCTCGGTGGGCGACAGATCGACCTGATCACGGTCGCCGCCGAGGGGCCGGTCCCCGAGAACGAGCGTCCCGCGATCCTGTGCGTGGCCGGACTCGACGGCACCCGCAAGCTCGGGCCCGCGCTGGCAATCGAACACCTGCGCCACCTCGTCGACGACCATCGCAACGGTGATGCGACCACGCGCCAACTGCTGGCCGACAAGGTCGTGTTCATCGTCCCCATGTTGTCGCCCGACGCATTCGCGCTGCAGCGCTCCGGCAACGCACGCGCGCTCGATCTCGATCGCGACGGACGCACCGACGAGGACGCGCCGCGCGACCTCGACGGCGACGGCAGGGTCTGCCAGATGCGCTGGCGCGACGTCGACGGCGAGTGGGTGATCGACGATCGCGATCCGCGGTTGATGCGCAAGGCCGATCGCAAGAAGGGCGAGCGGGGGACGCACTCGCTCGCACCCGAGTGCGCCGACGCGGACGGAGACGGTTCACGCGGCGAGGACGACGGGCAGGGTGTCGCGATCTTCCGCAACTTCGCGCAGCGCCACACCGAGTTCGACCGGCGCGCCGGCCTGTTCCCGATGAGTGAGCCGGAGACGCGCGCCCTCGCCGACTTCGTGTTCGCGCATCGCAACATCGTGATGGCCTTCGTGTGGGACGGCGACGACAACCTGCTCGCGACCCCGAAGTCCGACTCCGCCAAGCCGCGCATCCAGCGCGACGGCGTGCACGAGGACGACGTGCCGCTCTTCGAACGCATCGGCGCGCTCTACCGCCAGAGGACCTCACGGAGCGGCGCGTCCTCGCCGCGCATGGACGGAAGCCTCTGGGCCTGGCTCTACCTGCAGGCCGGGATCCCGACCTTCGCGTCGGACGTGTGGCGGGTGCCCCGCGGCGGCAAGGAAGGCGAGGTCGTGACGACCGACGATCAGGCCCGCATCGCCCAGTGCGACAAGCTGAAGACCGGCTTCGCACCGTGGCATGCGTTCCGCCACCCCGAACTCGGTGAGGTCGAGGTCGGCGGATTCGTCCAGGGTCACGACGACGAGCTGTGCTCGTCGGACGAACGCAGCACGATCTTCGCGGCGCACCACGGCTTCCTGCTCGAGGTCGCCGCGATGGGCAGCAGGACGTCGATCCGCAGCTTCACGCGCAAGGCGCTCGGCGACGGCGTCTTCCGCCTGGAGGCGACGGTCGTCAACGACGGGAGCTGGCCCACCCTCTGCGCGATGGCCGAGGAGACGCGTCGCTTCGGTCGCCCACGGATCCAACTGGTCGGCGACGGAGTCGAACTCCTGGCCGGCGAGCGCCGCGTCGAGCTGCGCACGCTGGACGCTGCCGGCGGCAAGGTCGAAGCATCGTGGATCGTCAGCGGCAAGGCTGGTGCGACGGTGGGCGTGGAGCTGGTCGTCGATCCGATCGGCAAGGACCGCAAGGAGGTGACGCTGTGAACCGTTCCATCGTGCGCGACATCTTCGCCATGGGTATCGCCCTGACGTGCGCCCTCGCAGCGCCGCTCGCCGCCCAGCGCAACATCGAGCCGAAGCTGCCGATCCGCTGGGATCGCTACTACGACTCCGACGAGCTGGTCGTGCTGATGAACCGCATGCGCGACGCCTGGCCGAAGTTCGTCACCATGCGCTCGATCGGCAAGAGCTACGAAGGGCGCGATCTCTGGATCCTGATCGTCAACAACCCCGACACCGGGGCCGACGGTCAGAAGCCCGGCTTCTGGACCGACGCCAACATCCACGGGAACGAGGTGCAAGGCGGTGAGGCCAACCTCTATCTGGTGTGGTACCTGATGGAGAACTACGCACGCGTCGACCGCGTGCGCGACATCGTCGATCGCGTGACCTTCTACGTGCTGCCGACCGTGAACGTCGACGGACGGGCCGCATGGTTCCGCGAGGCCAACAACCCGAGCTCGCAGCGCGCGCCGCGCAAGCCGCACGACGACGATCTCGACGGTCTGGTCGACGAGGACGGCCCCGACGATCTCGACGGCGACGGCGAGTTCACGCAGATGCGCAAGCACGTCGCGCTCGGCGAGGGTGATTGGCGCGAGTCCGAGAAGTACCCCGGACTGATGGAACACGTCGGACCCGGCGAGAAGGGCGACTGGCTGATGCTCGGCAGCGAGGGCATCGACAACGACGGCGACGGTCGCATCAACGAGGACGGGCCCGGCTACTACGACATGAACCGCAACTGGCCGAGCGGTTGGAACCCGTCGTTCCTGCAGGGCGGTGCCGGCGAGTACCCGCTCTCACACCCGGAGACCCGCGCGATCGCCGAGTTCGTCCTCGCGCATCCGAACATCGCGGGAGTGCAGGCCTTCCACAACGCGGGCGGGATGATCCTGCGCGGACCGGGCGTGGCCGAGTACGGCGAGTACCCCCCTCAGGACGTCGCCGTCTACGACCGCATCGGCAGGGACGGCGAGTTCATCCTGCCCTTCTACCGCTACATGGTGATCCACAAGGATCTCTACCCCGTGTCCGGCGGCTTCGTGAACTGGACCTACGAGGGCCTCGGCATCTTCTCGTTCACCAACGAGATGTGGACCGATGCGCGGATGATGCAGGACCGCGGGCGCAACCTGTCGCGCGAGGAGCAGGAGAAGTGGAACCAGCTCCTGCTGTTCGGCGACGGACGCACACCTTGGACGAAGGTCCAGCACCCGCTGTACGGCGAGATCGAGGTGGGCGGGCCGCGCAAGTTCACCGGACGCGTGCCGCCGCCGTGGCTGCTCGAGGAGGAGTTGCACCGCAACGCGGCCTTCGTCGCGAACCACGCCTTCGAGCTGCCGATCATCGTGCTCGAGGATCTGGTCGTCCGACCCGCGCCGGGTGGCACGCACTACGTCGACGTGACCGTACGCAACCTCCACGTGATCCCGACGCGCTCCGCACTCGCTGCGGCGCACCAGCTCGGCAGGGCGGACACCCTCCACCTCGAGGGCCCGGGTATCCAGGTGCTCGCAGGGGGCGAGCCGCTCGATCGTTTCCGCCCCGAGCGCATCCGGCTGCAGGAGCGCGATCCCGCGACCCTGCGCAGCGAGGACGGCGTCCCCGGCGAGGGCAAGTGGACCGTCCGGTGGATCGTCTCCGGACGCGGAGCCTTCACGATCGGCTTCCGTTCGGAGAAGGCGAAGGCCGGCTCGATCGACGGTCGTCTCGATTGAATCTCCGGCCTTCCGACCGGACGAACCCGCCATCGCAGGGGGGCGTCCGGAACCGGTCCGACTCAGGGGCTTCCCCTCTCCTGGTCGATCGGGTTCAATACTCCGCCTTCGAAGTCTGGCGACGGGGTGGTTGCGTCCAACCGCAACCACAGCCTCGTGAAGCCGCGAAGCACCCCCCCATCCCCCCATCAACCGAGGCACCCCATGAAGATCAGCGAAAACCGTCGCCTGCGGGGCGAGAAGAAGGCGCTCGCCCGACACGACCATCTCGAGCAGCAGAACTCTCGCTTCGAGAAGCGCTTCCTGGAGTACGCCCGCGCGATCGCCGAGGGGGGCAACTCCTCGACCAAGCTCGACCTGACCAAGATGGACCTGGTCCTGCGTCAGGCCGGCAAGACCATGGCCGATCTGCAGACCAAGATCGCCGAGTACCGCAAGGAGATCGCGGGCGCCTGACGCGTCCGCCGGCGCCGCCCCCGGGCCGCGCCACCCTCGCACTCGCCGCGCCTATCAGGCGTGACGCCGGGTGCGCAACGCGACGAGCACGCAGGGCCCCTCGGCGATCACCGTCAGGCCCGCCTCACGCGCGCGAGAGATCGCCGCGGCGCTCTCCGCGCCGGGCTGCATCCACAGGATGCGGATCCCCTTCGCGATGGCCTGCTCGACCACGGCTTCCGTGATCTTGGGCGGCGTGATGATCGACAGCCGCTCCACGTCGTCGGGCAGCTCGGCCACGCTCGCCACGCAGGCGCGACCCTCGAGCTCGGTCTCGCGCGGATGCACGGGGATGGCGTCGTAGCCGTGCCGCAGCAGGTCGACGAGCACCTTGTGCCCGTACTTCTCGGGATCGCGCGACGCGCCGACCACGCCGATGCGTTGCCCGGCCAGGAAGTCCTCGATGGCGTCCATGCCGACAGGCTAGCGCCTGTCGATCGGAATCCTCAGCCCCGCGCGTAGTCCGCGGAACCAAGGTCGCAGGAAACGCAGGTTACGCGTCAGCAGCACTCCGGCGACGGGGCGCAGCAGGAAGGACAGGAGGAAGAACACGGCGCGCTGCGGCATCGACAGCCACTTGCGGGCGAACAGGGCCTTGCCGCGCGCGATGTGCTCGAGCTGACGTGCACGCATGCTGCGCAGGATCGGCGGGTCGTCGTGCTGCGAGCCACCCTCCCGGTGGCGCACGACCGCGCGCGTGTCGATCCACAGTTCACGCCCACGCGCGACCACCTGCCGGCAGAGGTCGAGGTCCTCGACGTAGAGGAAGTAGCGTTCGTCGAAACGCAGGCCTTCGCGGAGCAGGTCGGCATCGATCGCCATCAAGGCACCGGTGACGAAGCTCGTGCGGAACTGCACGCATCCGGCAGGCGCCGCGGTGTGACTGGGACCGAGCGTCCACGGTCGGAAGCGCCCGTTCTCGAACAGCGTGCGCGCGCCGTCGCCGTCCAGCACCCGGCCTCCCACGATGCCGGCACGCCGTCGGTGGGCCGTCTCGCAGAGCGCCTCGATGCAGCCGGACTCGACCACCGCGTCGGGGTTGACCAACACGACGTGCTCGACCTCGGGAGCGAGAGCCAGCGCACGCGTGATGCCGAGGTTGCAGCCCGCGCCGAAGCCGCCGTTCCTCCCGCTCCGCAGCAGCTCGATCCGCGCGCGACCGCGCAGTTGCGCCGCGAGTCGGTCGCCCGATCCGTCGATCGACGCGTTGTCGACCACGACGACCAGCAGTGACCGGTCGTCGGCGAGCAGGGCATCCACACAGGCGCAGGTCGACGCCGCGTCGGTCCAGTGCACGACCACGGCGATCCGCGCGACCTGCCGTGCGGCAGGCACTCCGGCTCCTGCGGTCGCTGTCGGTTCGGAGATGGTCACGGGCGAGGTCACGCATCGTCGTCATCGGCCAGGACCCTGGCGAGTCTCCATTCGGCCGCCTTCGTTCCGTCGATCGGAGGTCGACGCGACAAACAGGTCTGCCCCCTGCCGCACCCAAGAGGCAACCGACCATGCTCTTCCGATTCCAAGCGGCCGGACTCGCCGCCGTGCTCGCCGCCGGATCGCTCGGCGCGCAGATCGCCGTCGACCGCGGCCGCATCATCGGCCTGGCCGCCGACCCCTCCGGCCCGGCGATCACACCTCCGACCGTCCAGCACCAGATCCTGTGTCGTCCCGCGTCCCGCGTCTGCCAGGGCATCGGAGACCCGGTGGCCGACTTCGCCGGCGGGCTCGCCTACAACGGCGCGCACGCCTCGGTCTGGCAGACCCAGGGCACGCGCATGCAGGAGACCGCGCTGGACGGCTGCACCGTGCTGTGCGCCGTCCCCGCCGCACTCACCCTCGGCCCCGGTTCGCTCGCCAGCGGATTGGCCCTCAGTGAGTCCACCTCGACGCTCTACCAGCTCGAGTCCGACTTCGGAGCTGCCGCACTCCACCAGTGGGCGCTGCAGCACTGCCCCCCGCAGGTGATCGCGAGCTGCCGTTTCGCACTGCCGACCCCGCGGCACCATGCCAGCGGCGTCGCCGTCGACCGCCGCGGCGGATGGATCTACTACGCGACCGCCGTGTTCGGCCCGAGCCCGACGGGTCCGCAGAATCAGATCCTCGTCGCCCAGCTCAGCGACCCGTGCAACATCCTGTGCGGATTCCCGGTGCTGGCGTGCAGCGCGGCGACGCCGATGGGTCCGCTCACCGGACTCGCCTTCGACGACTGCGACTCGCTGCTCTACGCGACCGACGGGACCAACGTCGTCACGCTCCAGCGCAGCTCGCTCCAACCCTGCGCCTATCAGACCGTCGCCTGCTGCACGGTCGGGCCCTCCGGCAGCCAGGCGTGGTACGGCATCGACATCGAGGCCGTGCACGCGTTCCAGGTCGGTCAGTCCTGCCTCGGCGGGAACTGTCCGAACTGCGGCAACATGCGCCTGGGTGCGCACGGCGATCCCAACATCGGCAACCCGGACTTCGCGATCTCGATCGACGACGGCCCGGCCGGCGGACGCGCCTTCCTCGGCTTCAACGTCGGCCGCTGCGTGTCACAGTCGCTGCCCTTCCTGTGCGGCCCCTTCTACCCCGACATCGGGGCACTGCCGCCGGTGTTCATCGGTCTCGGCCCGCTCACCGGCGTCGGCTGCAGCGGCTCGGTGATCAGCCACATCCCGGTGCCGCTCGACTACTCGCTGTGCGGCGGAGCGTTGTGCTTCCAGGGCCTCGTGATCTGCCCGTCCGCCGCGATCCCGTCGGTCGCCCTGACCAACGCGCTCCAGATCGTGATCGACGCCTGAGCGCGGACTCCTAGCATCCGCGCATGATCCAACTGCGCGGTGAGATCGCATTCGTCACGGGCGCGGGTTCCGGCATCGGCCGCTCGATCGCCGAGACCTTCGCCCGGGCCGGTGCGCTGGTCCACGTCGCCGACCTGAGCCACGAGACGGCGACGGCGACCGTCAAGCACATCACCGCCGCGGGCGGACGGGCGGTCGCACACCAGCTCGACGTGCGTGATCGCGATGCCTGTCTCCGCATCGCCGCCGTGGTCCACGAGCAGCACGGTCACCTCGACGTGCTGGTCAACAACGCCGGCATCGGGCACGTCGGCACGATGCTCAGCACCGAGCTGGAGGACCTCGACAGGGTGCACGACGTCAACGTGCGCGGCACCTTCAACGTGACCAAGGCCTTCCTGCCGAGGATGGTCGAACGCAAGCGCGGCAAGATCGTCAACATCGCGTCGATCGGCGGTGTGCTCGCGGTACGCGATCGGCTCGCCTACTGCACCACCAAGTTCGCGGTGGTCGGCATCACCAAGTGCATCGCGCTCGACCACGCGATGGACGGCATCCGCTGCAACGCGATCTGCCCTGGTCGCGTCGAGACGCCCTTCGTCGCCGCGCGCCTCAAGGAGTATCCCGACCCCGCCGCGGCCTACCGCGAGATGTCGGCGACCCAGGCGATCGGCCGGATGGGCAATCCGGAGGAGATCGCCAACGCCGCGCTCTACCTGGCCAGCGACGCCGCAGACTTCGTCACCGGCACGACGTTCATGATCGACGGCGGTTGGAGCGCAGGGAAGTGACATGAAGATCGTCGCCTTCGAGACCAGGGACATCCGCTTCCCCACCTCGCGTGAGCGTCACGGCTCCGACGCGATGAACGTCGACCCGGACTACTCGGCGGCCTACGTGGTGCTGCGCACCGACACCGGCCTGGAGGGGCACGGGCTGACCTTCACTGTGGGGCGCGGCAACGAGTTGTGCGTCGCCGCGATCGAAGCGCTGCGCGGCATGGTGGTCGGTCGCGATCTCGACGACATCCGCGCGGACATGGCCGGCTTCTGGCGCAGCCTGGTCGGCGACACACAACTGCGCTGGGTCGGCCCCGAGAAGGGCGTGGTGCACCTCGCAACCGGTGCCGTGACCAACGCGGTC
Organism: Planctomycetota bacterium; assembly: GCA_046349595.1. GTDB lineage: Bacteria > Planctomycetota > UBA1135 > UBA1135 > UBA2386 > JACRLW01. The sequence continues at coordinate 1,391,066 of JAXMCA010000002.1, read as the reverse complement.
TGGGACCTGTGGGCCAAGGCGGAGCGCAAGCCGCTGTGGCGACTCCTCAGCGACATGGCCGCCGACGATTTGGTGCGCTGCATCGACTTCCGCCACATCACCGATGCGCTGCGCCCCGAGGAGGCGCGCGACCTGCTGCTCGCCCGCGAGGCCGGCAAGGAGCAGCGCATCGCGACGACCCTGCAACGCGGCTTCCCGGCCTACACCACCTCCGCCGGCTGGCTCGGCTACACCGATCGGCAGGTGCGCGACGCCGTCGCGACCGGCGTCGCGCAGGGCTTCCGCCACTTCAAGATGAAGGTCGGCCGCGACCTGAAGGACGACATCCGCCGCGCCACGATGCTGCGGCAGTCGCTCGGCGACGAACGCTTCCTGATGATGGACGCCAACCAGGTGTGGGACGTCCCGGTCGCGATCGCGTGGATGAAGGAGCTGGCGCGCTTCCGTCCGCTGTGGATCGAGGAGCCGACCAGCCCCGACGACGTGCTCGGGCACCGCGCGATCAAGCTGGGCGTGGCGCCGATCGGCGTCGCCACCGGCGAGCAGTGCCACAACCGCGTGATGTTCAAGCAGTTCCTCCAGGCCGACGCGATCGACTTCGTGCAGATCGACGCGTGTCGGGTCGGCGGCGTGAACGAGAACCTCGCGATCATCCTGATGGCGGCGAAGTTCGGGAAACCGGTGTGTCCGCACGCGGGCGGTGTGGGGCTCTGCGAGTACGTGCAGCACCTCTCCTTCTTCGACTACGTCCGCGTCGCCGGGAGCCACGACCGGCGCGTGATCGAGTACGTCGACCACCTTCACGAGCACTTCGTCGATCCGGTCCGCATCGAGGACGGGCACTACCGCGCGCCGCTGCGCGCCGGATTCAGCATCGAGATGAAGCCCGAGTCCATCGCCGCGCACTCCTTCCCCGACGGCCCGGTCTGGAGGAACCTCGCATGAAGATCATCCGCTACGTCGATCCCGACGGTCGCACGCACTACGGCGCCGATCGCCCCGGCCACGCCGATGCGTGGGTGCGCCTGCACGGCGATCCCTTCGGCCACTGCACCCGGAGCGATGAACCGGCGCGCATCCAGAAGCTGCTCGCACCGGTGGTCCCGACGCAGATCCTCTGCATCGGACTCAACTACCGCCGGCACGCCGCCGAGGTCGGCGCCAAGGTGTCCGACAACCCGGTGCTGTTCGTGAAGGGACCGAACGCGCTGCAGAACCCCGGCGATCCGATCGTGCTGCCCCGCACCCTGCGCAGCGACGAGGTCGACTACGAATGCGAGCTCGCGGTGGTGATCGGCAAGCCGACCCGCAACGTCAGTCGTGCACACGCGCTCGAGCACGTGCTCGGCTACACCTGTGCGAACGACGTGAGCGCGCGCGACTGGCAGATCCGTCTCGGCGGCGGACAGTGGTGCCGCGGCAAGTTCTTCGACACCTTCGCGCCGCTCGGACCATGTCTCGTCACACGGGACGAGATCGGCGATCCGCAGAACCTGCGCATCCGCACCGAGCTGTGCGGCCAGGTGGTCCAGGACTCCAACACCTCCGACATGATCTTCGACGTCGCCACGATCGTGTCCTTCCTGAGCGGCAGCACCACGCTGCCCGCGGGGACGGTCATCCTGACGGGCACTCCCGAGGGCGTCGGCATGTCGCGCAAGCCACCGCGCTGGCTCCGCGCCGGCGACCACGTGGTGATCGACATCGAGCGCATCGGCCGGCTCCACAACCCGGTGGTCGAGGAGAGCTGATCCGGCACATCAGGTGCCGGTGATCATCCACGTCAGACAGTTGCTGACGTAGTGATCGGCCGGTCCACCGGGGACCATCCAGCCGGCCCAGCGCGTCGACAGGATCATCCCGCACAGCGCCGGCGCGTTCGGCAGGGGCAGTGGCATCGAGGCGAAGCCGTTGCAGCCGCTGCCGGGGACGAACTGCATCGAAGCCCACAGCGGCACCGTGGGCATGAGGGAACACAGCGAGTAGTTGGCGTTGTTGCAGCCGTTGCCGATGTCGATGAAGCACATCGCGATCGACGACGCCGGGCAGTTGACGAGATCCAGTGCGAATCCGAGGTTGCCGATCGCCGGATCGCCTCGCAGAACGTGCTGCATGGCGAGGCATCCCGGCGCGCTGCCGTTGAAGCAGGTCGGGCCGCTGCTCACCTCGGTCGCGGGCAGCACGCACAGGCCGACGAGCCGCGCCCCGGGGACGCCCGGACAGCAGTGGATCGGCACCAGCACGCAGGGGTGGATGTACAGCGACGAGATCACCTGCACGCCGTCGGTGATCTCCAGGGTGCCGCTGCACGGGTCGAAGCCGAGGCCCGTGACGAAGGCCACCGGCGCACCGCTGCAGTCGTTGACCGGCATCGGCGTGCACAGCGGCACACAGGGCGCGGCCTGGAAGGCGACGACGATCTGCGTCGCCGGACCAGGCCCGAGCCAGGGCGAGGTGGAGTAGAAGAGGAAGTGCTGCGCGTCGTCGGTCGCGAGGCCGCTGACGATGTGGTTGGTCGGCACCGTGAGCGTGCAGCTCGACTGGAAGGTCAGCGTGCAGCCGGAGTACGCATAGGTGTAGATCGTGTTGTCCGACCGGCTGACGAACAGGAGCTGCAGTTCCTCGTTGCAGGCCAGCCCGGTGACGACCACACCCGGTGACAGATTGGGCGCGGGGAACGGTCCGCACACGGTGTTGCAGCCGAGTCGCGCATCGACCTTCACCATGGACAGCCCGTCGCTCAACCAGGTCGAGCGATCACGCGGATCGTGGGCCACGCCGCCTGCCCACGGTGTCACGGCGGTCCCGATCGCCGGGGGACAGATGGCCACGTTGCAGTTGCCCGGATCGATCTGAGCCAGCACGGGACCGGAATCCGTCAACGCGAGGATCTGCGATGGCGTCTGCGCAACGGCGCAAACCGGGAAGAAGAGCACGGCGGTCAAGAGCGTCGTTCGCATGGCATCACCTCGTCACTGGATCGAGCGGGCAGACCTGTCATGACCGCAACGACGTCGAGGTGGACACGCACTACCATCCGCACCATGCGCCACGTCGCGATGTCCACCGTCCTCGCCGCACTGCTGGCCGCTCAGGCGTCGACACAGGATGACGCCGGCCTGCGCTCCGCCTTCGACGCCTGGCAGACCCACCAGCGCACCTTCACCGAGGCAATGATGAAGGCGCGCAACGAGGGTCGCATCCAGAAGGGTGGCGAAGTCCCCGATGACATCGCCCGGCTCCAGAAGGCCGCGGACGACGAGCGTGTCGCACTGATTGCACGCTTCGACGACGCCAAGCACCTCGAGCCCGGGACCTGGCTGCTGCTGGCACGCCTGCACGAGGCCGGTCGCGACTACGCGCACGCGGTCACCGCCTACGCGGCGAGCCTGCAGGCCGGCGATGCGGGACACCCCGATCTCGAGACCTACGGTTCGCTGTGCATCGCCGCGATGAACAGCAAGGACGATGCGCTCGCCGCATCGTGGATGCGCAAGCTGATCGCGATCGAAGACCGCCTCGGCACGACGCACCGCAACCTCGGCGTGCGCACCAGCTACTTGCCGCGCACGCTGATCGCGCTCGAAGACTGGAACTCGCTCGAAGCCCACCTTGCGTCGCTGGCCGCGGACCCGGCGCCGGAGTGCCGATCGGCGGCGATGACCTTCGGCGTCGTGGCCGCGATCCACCGCGGCGATCTCACCGAGGCGCGCGATCGCGTGGCTCGCATCCTCGCCGACGGCGAGCACTTCGCCGACCAGCAGACCTGGGCCGCGCTCGCGAGGTTCGCACTGGACGTCCACGACGGCGATCCCGAGCGAGCCACGCAGCGCGTGCACGCCTTCCTCGAGGCCGCGCAACCATCCGATCGCAAGCCGAGCGCGGTGGAGCAGAACCAGAGGCGCTACCTCGCCGCGGTCGCTCCCTTCCTCGGCAGGCCGGCACCGAAGCTGCGCGTCGACCATAAGGTCGGCGGTCACATCGAAGGCGACGACGTGCTCGCCACGCTGCGCGCGGAGCGAAAGGTCGTCGTGCTCGACTTCTGGCAACCCTGGTGTGAGCCCTGCCGCAAGGCGATGCCCGAGATGGTCGCGGCGCAGGCAGCGCACCCTGACGAACTCCAGGTGCTCGGCGTGTGCCGGGTCGAGAACTACGGCTACGACGTCTCCGAGCGGCGTGCCGTGCGACCCATCGAACCGAAGGACTATCCGGCGCACGTCGCGGACTTCCGCGCCGACATGGGTCTCACCTATCCGCTGCTGATCGCCGATGGCGGCGAGAACAACCAGAACTGGGCGATCGCCGGCGTCCCGACCCTGGTCGTGATCGATCGCGAAGGAATCGTGCGCTACATGTCCTGCGGAGCGGGAGAGCCGGGACTGTTCCGCCTCGCCCTGGAAGGCGTGTTGGGTCCGGTTGCAGGAGACTCGCCGCGTCGCGCGACGCATCGTGAGGCCGAAGCGCCAGAGCAGGCGAAGCGGCGGTCGACGCGCAGCGGCGACGCTGCAACCCATGCGATCGCGGCCCAGACCGCGATCGGCCGGCGATGAACGAGGCCGAGATCGACCGCATCCTGCTCGACACGCTCGCCGACGGTCGGCTGTCGCGCGGAGAACGCACGGCGCTGGGCGAGGTCTTCGCCTCGATCGACGCCAACACCGGCTCGCTGGTGCGTGGCCGCGTGTTCGCCCTCGCCCACGGGGAGCTCGACCGCCGCCCGGCGAACGAGGTGCTGACCTGGTGCGAGTCGGTCCTCCACCTGCTCGCCGACCGCACCGTCGCCCGCCTGCGTGGCGAGCGCGACCTCCATCAGGAGGCGTGGTTCGCGCCACAGGACGTCTGCCACCAGAGGATCGTGCAGGCGATCGACGGCGCGCGCGTGTCCGTCGACGTGTGCGTGTTCACGATCACCGACGACCGCATCGCGGAGGCTCTCCTCGCCGCCCGACGGCGCGAGGTGCAACTGCGCATCGTCACCGACGACGAGAAGTCCACCGATCCGGGTTCCGACATGGACCGACTCGCGCATGCCGGCATCCCGGTGCGCACCGATCGCTCGCCGGCCCACATGCACCACAAGTTCGCGCTGTTCGACGATCGGCTGCTGCTGACCGGCAGCTACAACTGGACGCGCAGCGCCGGACGCGACAATCGCGAGAACTTCGTCGTCAGCGACGACCCGCGCCTGATCCGTCGCTTCCGCGCCGAGTTCGAGCGGATGTGGGAGGAGTTCGCCGGCTGACCCGGCTTCGACGGATCAGCTCTCAGCACGTGGTTCGGCGGCGAAGTCCCTCAGCACGCTGTGCCAGGCGGCCACGTCACCGAAGCGACCCCGCGCGACGGCCAGACATGCGGCACGCGACCGTCTGCGCAGCAGCGGCCAGCGCTCCCCGAGGAAATCACTCCAGGCGTCGGCAAGGCCGCGCTCGCGCAGGTCTGCAACCGCATAGCGGCGGCCGAGACCGTAGGTGAGTGGCACAATCGAACCGTCTTCCTGCAGGACGAGTTCGCGCGGCGTCGATGGATCCCTGAGTCGCTCGCCGTGGATCGCCTCCGGAAGGCAACGGGCGACGTCGCGGTGGACCAGGTCGAGCTGGATGCGCATCTGCGGGTGACGATCGCCGAGCAGACTCGCCAGCAGGAACGCGTCGAGACGGTCGTCCTCGGTCAACGGGCTGATCCCCTCGGCGGTGACGCCACGACCCGATCTCTCGAAGGGGTGGATCTGGAACAGCTTCGCTCCCCAGTCCGCGGCGATCTCGGCGGTCGTCTCCAGGTCGGCGAGCGATTCGCTGCCGAGGGTGTGGATCACTCCGAAGGGGATCGCCGCGTTCGAGAGTTCCGCGGCCGCAGCGCGGACGCTGTCGAACGCACGTGGGGATCGACGCAGCGCGTCGTGTCTCTCACGTGGTCCGTCGAGACTCAGGGCCACCAACCCGAAACGGTCGGCATGACGCTCGAACCGCGACGAACGGATCAGGATGCCATTGCTGACCAGATTCACCGTCATCCCCGCGGCTGCAGCGGTGGCCAGGATCTCGTCGAGCCCCTCGTACAGCAGCGGCTCTCCTCCGGAGAGCGAGACGACCGAGAAGCCGATCCTCGCCGCGTCGTCGATGGCCGAAGCGACCATCTCCGGCGGCAGCGAGGCGTGTTCGGTCGGAGAGGAAGACGAGTAGCAGTGTGCGCAGGCGAGATTGCACCGCCGGGTCGGGTGGACCTGGAACACGGATCGACATGACCGACTGGTGCATTCCATCGCTCAGGCCCCGCCAACCCGCATGGTGATGTCGATCCGACCGATCTCGGGGTTGACGATGCCGTACGGGAACACCTCGAAACGGCCGATCCCCGGACGCGCGGTCAGCGCATCGATCAGGCGCTTCGCGTCCGCAGCGGACTTCGGCAGCACGCTGATCACCCACTCGTCGGTCGGAATGCCGAGGGGGAACGGCCGAACACGGCCGAGTCGCTCGAGATTCGAGCCGACGAGTTGCTTGGCGATCATCGACTTCACCGAAGTCGGAATGCGCTTGAGAGACTTCGCCGTTCTGGCGGCAGCCATGTGGTTCTCCTTCGTTCAGTCTGGTCCACCGACACGGTGGAGTGCCGCCAGTACGATGGTCGTCCTTCCCGAACGACCCCGGCGGACTTCACTTGACACCCCGTGCCGGTCGGCCGCGATTGCATTCCGCGGGGCGGATCCAGTCAACAGTCCTGGCGAAGGTCCCCGTCGCCGCGGCGCACGCCGCGCCTCAGAAGCTCACCGACAGGCCGGCCGTCCAGCCGATGATGTCCGTCCCGTAGATGAACGAGCCGCTGAGTTCGATGCCGGACAGCAGCGGGAGGCTGTCGTTGGTGTTCGCGCGCAGCCCGGCGCCGATCTCGAGGTAGTCGTCGTAGCCGATCACATGACGCGCATCGCCGATGATGCGCCGGTAGCCGAGGTGGCTGAGCCAGTCGAGGGGGGCGCCGAGCGTCCATCCGGTCGGCCCCTCGAAGTCGAGGCGTGCCGTCAGCCATTGCACCGAGTCGTCGGACTGGAGCGACGGATCGCTCGCCTTCAGCGACCCGGTGCAACGCCAGTCGTAGCGCAACAGCGAGCGGAAGCGGACCTCACCGAGGGTCCCGTCGATCTGCCGCAGTCCGATCGACGTTCCGAAGCTCCCGTAGGATGCCGACCAGTTGAACAGGAAGCCGTCGACGAGAGCACGGGCGAGCGCGCTGCCGGGACCCTCGTAGTCGGTGTCGTTGTCGATGTAGGACAGGCCGCCGTGCACCAGGGCCTCCGCGCGGACGTGGGACACGATCTCGAACGACGGACCCGCACCCAGATCGGCGGCGAACGCGCGATAGCGTGACACGGCGCGCGTCTCCAGCCCGGGCAGCGCACCGCTCCACAGGTCGGGGATGTCGACGCGCACCTGCGCCATCCCTGCGGTTCCCTCCACGCGGAGCTTCGTCGGAGATCCGAACAGGTCGAGATCCTGCGTGAAGGGAAGGCTCAGCAGCGACAGCGCCGTGCCGGGTGATCCGTCGATGTGCAGGTGACCGCCGGCGAGAAGACCGTCCTCGGCGAAGTCGGTCAGGGTCGCCATGAACAAGGGATAGCGAGCCGCGCGGACCGAGCGGCGCAGCTCGTCGCGGATCTCCCCGATCGACTGCGAGCACAAGGACGGCGCGAGGACCAGGAGACCGAGGACCGCGCAGGCTTCGCCGGCACGCCGATGTCGATTCGATGGGTTCATCCGGTCCAGGACGGGTCCGGGACTCTAGCCGTGCGGATCCCGCGCGCGATCCGCGCCCGGCGTTTGCCGAAAGCAGCACGCCGCGCGATCCTTCCGCACCTCATGTCGGACCTTCGGCGCCTCACCCGTCGTGCCGCCCTCGCGGCCCTCGTCCTCCTTTCGGCCTGTGGCGGCGACAAGAGCACCACGGGCAGGACGCGCATCGCGGTCATCCCCAAAGGCACCACCCACGAGTTCTGGAAGGCGGTGGAGAAGGGAGCGCACGCGGCGGCGGACGAACTCGGCGTCGAGATGGTCTGGAAGGGTCCGCTGAAGGAGAACGACCGCGCCGAGCAGATCCGCGTCGTCGAGCAGTTCGTGCAGGAGGGGGTCGCCGGCATCGCGCTCGCCCCACTCGACGACAAGGCGCTGGTCCGCCCGGTGGCCGCCGCGAAGGACAAGCAGATCCCGGTGGTGATCTTCGATTCCGCGCTCGCCGGTCAGGGTGGCACCGACTTCGCGAGCTTCGTCGCCACCGACAACCTCGAAGGCGGACGCATGGCCGGACGCGAGTTGGCACGCCTGCTCGACGGCAAGGGCAAGGTCGCGCTGCTGCGCTACCAGGTCGGCTCGGCGAGCACCACCGAACGCGAAGAGGGCTTCCTCGAGGTGATGAAGCAGAATGCGGGGATCACGATGGTGACCTCGGATCAGTACGCGGGTGCGTCGGTCGAGTCGGCCAAGTCCAAGGCACTCAACCTGCTCGACAAGCTGCGCGAGGCCGACGGCATCTTCTGCCCCAACGAATCGGCGACCGTCGGCATGCTGCGCGCGCTGGAGCAGGAGGGACTGGCCGGCAAGGTGAAGTTCGTCGGCTTCGACGCCACGCCACCGCTGGTCGAGGCGCTGTCGAAGGGCACGATCGCGGCACTGGTCGTGCAGGATCCGGTCGACATGGGCAACCGCGCCGTGCGTGCCCTGGTCGATGCCATCGCGCACAAGCCGGTGCAGCCGCGCGTCGCCACCACGGTCGCCGTCGCGACCAAGTCCAACATGGAACAGCCGGAGATCGCCCGGCTGCTCAAGTGAGCCCGTCGAAGGCCAATCCGCGCCTGTCGATGCGCGGCGTGCAGAAGCGCTTCGGAGCCACCATCGCGCTCGGCGGCGTCGATCTCGAGGTGCTGCCGGGCGAGGTGCACGCTCTGGTCGGCGAGAACGGTGCGGGCAAGAGCACGCTGATGAAGGTGCTCGCCGGTGCGCTGCAGCCCGACGCGGGTCGTCTCGAACTCGACGGAGCGCCCTACGCCCCCCGTGATCCCGCGGCCGCGCGCGCTGCCGGAGTCGCGATGATCCACCAGGAACTCGCGCTCGCGCCGCATCTCTGTGTGGCGGAGAACGTGCTCCTCGGCGCCGAACCGCGACGCCATCTCCTGCTCGATCGCCGCGCGATGGCGGAACGGGCACGCGCCGCGCTCGCACGCGTCGGGCGTGCGGAGCTGCCGCTCGATGCTCCGGTCGGCCGTCTGTCGATCGCCGACCGCCAGCTCGTCGAGATCGCACGCAGCGTGGCGCTCGGTGCGCGCGTGGTGATCTTCGACGAGCCGACCAGCAGCCTGTCGCGCGACGACGTCGCCCGCCTCTTCGAACTGATCCGCTCGCTGCGCGACGACGGTCGCGGCATCGTCTACATCTCCCACTTCCTCGAGGAGCTCCGCGCGGTGGCGTCGCGCGCCACGGTGCTGCGCGACGGCCGCAGCGTCGCCGGCTTCGATCTGGCTTCGACCGGCAACGCGGCGATCGTCGCGGCGATGGTCGGCCGCTCCTGCGAGGACCTCTATCCACGTTCGCCACGGAGGCGGGGCGAGGTCCTGCTCGATCTCGACGGCGTCGCCGGCCGTCGCCTGCCCACCGGCGCCACGCTGCAACTGCACCGCGGCGAGGTGCTCGGCATCGCCGGGCTGGTCGGCGCGGGCCGCACCGAGTTGCTCCGCGCGGTCTTCGGTCTCGATCCCGTGGTGCGCGGCACCGTGCGCGTGCGCGCGCTCGACGGACCGTTGAGCGCACGCGCGAACTGGCGCGCCGGGGTGGGCCTGGTCAGCGAGGACCGCAAGCGCGAAGGCCTCGCGCTCGATCTGTCGATCGCGGAGAACGCGGCGCTGCCCCGCATGCCCTCCAGACCAACGCGGGGTCGCGTCGTGGCTGCGGCGCGTGATGCAGTGGCCCGTCTCGGCGTGAAGTGCGCCTCCCCGTCGCAGCGCGTGCGCGAGCTGTCGGGCGGCAATCAGCAGAAGGTCGCGCTCGCGCGGCTGCTCTGTGCCGGAGCCGACGTGCTCCTGCTCGACGAACCGACTCGAGGCATCGACGTGGCCGCACGCGCGGACGTCTACCGCGCGATCGACGAGCTCACAGCTCCGCGCGACGGCTCACCCGCCGCCGCGGTGCTGCTGGTCTCGAGCTACCTTCCCGAGCTCCTCGGCGTCTGCGACCGGATCGCGGTGATGTGCCGCGGGAAGCTCGGGGACGCACACGCGGTCGGTGAAGTCGACGAGCACGCGCTGCTGCTCGAAGCCACGGGAGCGAACGCATGAGGAGCACGCCGGCCTGGCGTCTGTGGCTCGGGCGACTCGGTCCGCTGTGCGGATTGCTCGTCGTCTGGTCGGTGTTCGCCGTGGTGATCGGCGACCGCTTCTGGGGCTGGGAGAATGGCCGCCTGATGCTGCTCCAGACCTCGATCGTCGCCACGGCGGCGGTCGGAGCCACGCTGGTGATCGTCGCCGGCGCGATCGACCTCTCGGTCGGCTCGGCGATCGCACTCGGCACGGTGGTGATCGCGCTCGGACTGCGCAACGGGATCGGGCCGCTGCCCTCGGCCCTGCTCGGCATCACGGCACTCGCCGTGGTCGGCGCATGCATCGGCCTCCTGGTCACCGGCGGACTGCTGTCGCCGATCGCAAGGCTGACGGGCAAGGGCCGCGTGCTCGCGCTGTCGCCGTTCATCGTCACGCTCGCGATGTGGGGCGCATTGCGCGGACTCGCCAAGGGGCTCGGCGACAACTCGCCGGTCTACATCGACGGCCACCCCTGGCTGCTCGATCTGGTCGGCACGCGTCCCTCGCACGGCGGACTCCTCGCCGACCTCCTCGCGCTCGATCCGCTCGCCATCGCGGCGCCCAGCGTGTGGTGCATGCTCGCGCTCGCCGCCGTGGTCGCGTTCGTGATGCGCGCCACGCGCTTCGGTCGCCATGTCTTCGCGGTCGGATCCAACGAGGAGACGGCGAGGCTGTGCGGTGTCCCCGTCGCGCGGGTGAAGGTGCTGGTGTTCGTCGTCGCGGGAGCCTGCGCGGGCATCGCGTCGGTGATGCAGCTCGCCTATCTCGGCATGGGCGATCCCACCACTGCCGAGGGTCACGAGCTGCGCGTGATCGCCGCGGTGGTGATCGGCGGTGCGAGCCTGACCGGCGGTGAAGGATCGATCCTCGGCACGCTGGTCGGCGCACTGCTGATGACCGTCGTCGACAGCGGCTGCACCAAGCTCGGGCTCGCCAACTGGGTCCAGGAGATCGTCACCGGCGGCATCATCCTGCTCGCGGTGATCGTCGACCGCCTGCGCCAGCGCACCGACGGATGAAGCCCAGTTCCGCGCTGCGCGATCTCGATTGGCAGGCGATCCTGCACGAAGCTCCGACCGGCTACGACGTCGGCCAGGACGACCGCGCCGCGCTGGAGTGGCGCGCCGGCAAGGGAGCTGCGACCTACGGTGAGCTCCTGCCCTCGGCGGCGACGCTCCTGTTCCGATGGCTCGCACCGACCGTCGACGACGTGTTCTTCGACCTCGGCTCCGGGTCGGCGCGCCTTCCGATCCAGGCGCTGTGCGAGACCGAGGTCGGACGCGCCGTCGGGGTCGAGCTGTCGGGAGGGCGTCACGAGGCCGCAGTGCGCGCACGCGAGATCCTGTGCGCCGCGCTCGACGAGGCCGGGCGAGACCAACTGCGCTCGAGGCTCGAGCTGCGCAACGAGGACCTCTGCGCCACGGCGCTGCACGACGCGACCCTGATCTGGATCTCGTCGACGGCCTTTCCCGAACCCCTGTTCGCCGCGGCCTGCCGCCACCTCGACGCCACGGCTCTGCGCATGCGTCTGCTCGCCACCACCACCGCGCTGCCCGCCCCCTGGGATCGCGTGTTCGAGGCGGTCGGCACCCTGCACCTCGCGACGAGCTGGTCGCCGCGAACGCGCGTGTTCGTGTCGCGACGGCGCGTGCGGGGCGACGTGGCCTCCCGTGGCGCTGACTCCTAGATTGAGTCCATGCGCTCGCGCCCGCTCGGACGCACTGGGATCACCGTCTCGGAGATCGGCTTCGGTGCCGCTTCGCTGGGCGAAGAGTACGGACGCATCGACCCGGCCGAGGCGCTGCGCGTCGTGCCGCACGCGATCGAGAGGGGCATCAACTTCCTCGACACCTCGCCGTACTACGGACGCGGCCGGTCCGAGGTGATGCTCGGCTTCGCGCTGCGCGGCATTCCCCGCGAGCGGTTCGTGGTGTGCACCAAGCTCGGGCGCTACGACGGCGACAAGTTCGATTTCAGCGCCGCGCGTGTGCGCGAGAGCATCGACGTGAGCTGCCAGCGACTCGGCGTGGACGTGCTCGACGTCGTGCTGTGCCACGACATCGAGTTCGTCGACCTCGAGATCGTCGCGAAGGAGGCGATCCCAGCGATGCGCGAGATGCAGCGCGAGGGTCGCATCCGCGCGGTCGGAGCATCCGGCTATCCGGTGCCGGCGCTGATGAAGCTCCACGACCTCGCACCGCTGGACGTGGTGCTCAGCTACGGCAACCTCGCCCTGCACAACCGCTCGCTCGAGTCGGCGCTGCCGAGACTGCGCGCCGACGGTGTCGGTGTGATCAACGCCGCGCCCTTCGACATGCGCCTGTTGACCGACACCGACGTGATGGACTGGCACCCCGCGGAGCCGGCGCTTCGGGCCGCGGTCGTGCAGGCGCGGACCCTGTGTCGCGAACGCGGGCGATTGCTCGCGCAACTCGCCTTCCAGTTCGCCGTGCACCACGACGGCCCGGCGTGCACGGTGGTCGGCACCGCCTATCCGCCCGAGGTCGACGCCTGGATCGACTGGCTGCGTGCACCGGTCGATCGCGAACTCCTCGACGCCCTGCTCCAGCTCTTCGAACCCTTCGCCCACCGGCCGCGCACCGTCGGTCGCCCGGAGAACAACCGCCGATGACACGCATCGACTCGCACGTCCACTTCTGGCGCATCGACCACTACGCGAGCGGCTGGATGCAGGGCCCCTTCGCACCGCTGAAGCGCGACTTCCTGCCGCGCGACCTCGCTCCCCTGATGCGTGAGCGCGGCATCGAGCGCGCGGTGTTCGTGCAGGCGCAACACGTCGAGGCGGACAACCAGTGGGTCCTCGATCTCGCCCGCGAGCATCCGTGGATCGCCGGCGTCGTCGGCTGGATCGACCTGCGTGCTCCCGACGTGGCCGAACGCGTCGCACACTGGAGCGCGCAGCCGAAGTTCTGCGGCGTGCGCCACATCGTGCAGGACGAGCCCGACGACGACTGGATCCTGCGTGACGACGTGTCTCGCGGTCTGCGCGCGCTCGAGGAACACGACGTCGCCTACGACCTGCTGTTCTTCGTGAAGCACCTGCGCCACGCGGCCACGGTGGCGAAGCGGTTCCCACGCCTTCGCCTGGTGATCGACCACTGCTCCAAGCCGCGCATCGCAGCGGGCTCGGTCGACGACTGGCTCCCCGCGCTGCGCGAGGCGGCGCGCATGCCCAACGTGTTCATCAAGCTCTCGGGACTCGTCACCGAGGCGGACTGGCACAAGTGGACGGTCGACGATCTGCGCCGCTACGTCGACCACGCCCTGCAGTGCTTCGGACCCGCGCGTGCGATGCTCGGCTCCGACTGGCCGGTGTGCACGCTGGCGGGTTCCTACGCGCGGGTGATCGAGGCGCTCGATGCGACGCTCGGCCGGCTGAGCCCGAGCGAGAAGGCGGCGGTGCAGGGCGAGACCGCGGCGCGCTTCTACCGTCTGCGCGACTGAGCGCCCGAGAAGAAATCGAGGATACGGGCTCTCAGATGCTTGCTGGTGGCCGCATGCGCGGCCACGCGGAGCTCGAGAGACCAATCGTCTCCCGAGCTCCGAGCCCGCGTCACGGGCACTTCTTCTTCTCGCCGCCCGGCGGCGGAGAGGATTGCTCCTGCGCCTTCTTGCGCTCCAGCATCTGGCGGAGCATGTCGCCGATCGGATCGGGTCGACGCGTCGTCGACGGCGGGAGCTGGGCCGGATCCTGCGGCAACCTGCCGCCCTGCTCCAACACCTGCTCGAGGACGGTCTTGCCGTTGTCGATGCGGTTGCCGCCGCCGGGAGCGCCGCCGGCAGCACCGGGTTGGCCCGGTGCGTCGGGCTTGGTGCCGGGGATCAGTCCGGGGACGTCGCCGATCGCACCGCCCTTCCGGCCGCCGAGCACCGAATCGAGCAGCGAACCCGCTTCCTTCTTCAGCAGATCGGTCGCGCCGCGTTCGACGGCACGCTGCACGGCCTGCTTCAGGATCTCGTCGAAGGCGGGCATCGCGAGTCGCGGAGCGTCGAGCGTTCCCGTCAACGCCGCACCGATCGGCGCATCGCCGAGGTACTTCAGCACCGTGGCGCCGTCCTTGTGGTCGGCGAGCAGAGGCTTCACGTCGAGACCCCACTCGAGCGCACCGGCCAGGCTCGTGCGGCCGCTCAACCCGAAGGACTTGCCCTTCGCGTCGAGCTTGCTGCCGAGGGTCTCGATGAAACCCTGCGCGATGCGGAAGTCGTTCTGGAAGCCCGAGAAGCGGAGTACCCCGGGATCGCCGGTGAGCTGCAGCACCTGGCCGAGTGCGGCTGCGGGTGTCAGGCTGCCGTCCTGCACACCGACGTGGCCCTTGCCCGAGAAGCCGTCGAGCCACGCGAGCAGATCCTGCCCCGACTGCGGCACGCCGTTGCCGCTCAGCTCGAGGTGCAGGCCGAAGCGTCCGTCGACGTCGACCGCGGATGTGCCGGCTGCCGACTGCGCGCCCGCAGCGAGCGGGAACACGTAGCGCAGCGCGGGGACCAGCTCACCGCCGAGCTTCGCGCCGTCGACGTCGAGCGACAGCGTGAGCGGCAAGGTGTCGAGCTTGGTCGCGTCGGCACCCAAGGTCACGGCGAGCGGGCCACCGCCGTAGCGTCCCGAGCGGCCTTCGACGCGGAGCTTGCCTCGCTGCAGTCCGAACGCCGCATCGAGACCGAGCGACTGTCCACCGAGCTTCAGCTCGGCGATCTGCAACGCACCTTCGAGGTCGAGCGCGGCGATCAGGGTTGCCCAGTCGCCCCGCGCGACGATGTCGGAGAGCTCGCTGAGCAGGGGCATGTGGAGGTTGCCGCTCAGCTTCGTGCCGCTCTCCCTCAGCGACGCCGGCAGCGGGCCCCCACGCGCCGCGAGTGCCGCGACGTCGAGTTCGAAGCCGATGCCCGCGCTGCTCGTGCCGCCGGCCTTCGCCTCCTGGTTCGGCAGTCCCTTCAGGGTGAGGAAGCCGAGGTCGGCGGTGACCTTCGAACAGTCGATGGAGAAGGGACGGCCGTCGACCGGCGGGCGGATCGTCATGCCCGGGCTCAGGGTCCAGCGCGGCGCGCCGAAGTCGAAACCGCCGAACAGGGGGCCCGCGAAGTGCGGTTGGACGATGTCGAGGCTGCCGTCGACCAGCAGCTCGTCGCGCGGCCTGCCGGTGATGCGCGTGTTGGCGGTGACCACGCCGGCGAAGGCGGTGATCCGGTCGGCCGCGAGGAAGGTCGCGAGGATCGGACGGTAGCGGGCCAGATCGAGGTCGACGGCTCGCACGCGGGCCTCGACCGGCTGCTCGGGATCGAGGCGCGCGTCGGCCGCGATCTCGAGCCGCCCCGGTGCGCCGCCGTCGGCACGTGCGAGATCGCAGCCGAACTCGATGCGTAGCTGGTTGGAGTCGAAGTCCTTGGCGATGCGAGCCGCGACGTGCTCCATGCGCTCGAGCACGCCGTTCTCCTCGTGCACCACCTCGATGAACGAATCGCTGAGCTGCAGGTCGAGGCGGATGTCACCGGTCGCCGTCACCTTGGTGCCGCGAGAACCATGGTCGTGATCGGAGACGCTGCCCGCCGTGGTGCCGAGCAACTCGCCGAGATTGGTGGTGCCGTCCTTGCGCTGGTAGATGCGCAACGCGAGACCCTCGACGCTGCCTTCGATGCCGAAGCGCCCGCGCAGGATGCCGATCAGGCTGACGTCGCCGTGCAGCCGCCGCATCGCGAAGAGCTGGTGGCCGGCGTCGAAGCCCTTCGGGTTGTCGATGCCCACGTCGCGCACCTCGAGCCCGCTGAGCAGGCCGAAGGAGTAGCCGCCGATGTGGCAGGGCGTGCCGAGCTCCGCGCTGATCTGCGACTGGATGCGCACGCGCACCCAGTCCATCGACAGGACCACCGGCAGCGCGAGCAGCAGCGCGACGAAGAGCAGCGCGAGCACGAAGCCGCCGCGCAGGATGCGAGAGAGGGTGGATCGCCGCCTTGGCATCGCGGCTTGGGACTGCGGAGTGTCGGTCGTCAAGGTCGGAGCCCGTGCCGTTCCGATGAAGGGACGTGGACCAGACCAGCCCGGAAACGACGCAGCCGACGGTTCTCGAACGGCTGGATCTGGCGCTGGCCGGGCGCATCGTCGAGAGACTGACGTCGGAAGACAACCGCCCCGACCACCTCGCGAGCAGCGCGCGCTGGGTCACGAGTGCCGACGACCGCATCGCCTGGGCAGCCGGCATCCTCGCCCTGCGCGGCCTGCGCGTGACCGGCGACGAGGTCCGCGCGATGCTCGCCGGACTGCCGAATCGATTCCGACCCGAACATCAGGAACACAAGCTGGTGATCGGCCTGTGGGCCACGCTCGACGAACTGGAATCGCGCGGCGCGAAGGGCCAACCGCCGGACGGCTGGTGGCTGGTGGAGATGTTCCGCCGCACCACCGAGCAGGTCGGGCGCTTCCGCAACAACGTCCTGCGCCGCGACGAACCCTGGGACTCGATCCCCGCAGTCGTCTACCCGCGGTCCGACTCCATCCAGTCGCTGGTCGACCGCTTCCACGTCTCCGACCGCTTCGGCGACCGGGAGGACGTGTTCGAATCCTTGCACCCGGTGCGTCAGGGCATCCGCCTGACGTGGCGCTTCGCCCGCATGGCGCCCTTCCCCGACCTCAACCTGTCGTTCGCGATGGTTGCGCTCTGCGCGTGGCTGCGCGCGTTCGGCTATCCGCTGCTGATCCCCGAGTTCGGCGACCGCACCCGGATCGAACGCACGGTGCGCGGCAAGATCCCGCTGCGCATGGTCCCCCTCGAGTTCAGGCTGCTCGACACCGTGCTCCGCGCGAGCGTACCGAAGTCGAGCTGAGCGTCGCAACGCTGCTCAGATCCGCTCCAGCGCCTCGATCGCGGCGAGCGGGAAGCGCGCGCCGCCGAGCAGCAACTGCTCCAGATCGATGTCCTCGAGCACGCCCTCGTGCGTGGAGCCGGTCACTGTGGTGATGCGCACCCGTCGTCCGCAGAGGCCGAGTCGGGCACGGAAGAACGGCACGTAGTCGTCGAGCCGACCCTCCTCGAAGGCGCGCAGCGCGGCGTCGATCGACTGCCCGAGCCGAAGCACGACGGTCGCACGATCGTGGATGCGACCGCTGATCAGTCCGAGCGAGGTCGCGCGCTCGAGGAGTTCGGGCGGGAAGCCGGTGCGATTCACGTTCACGCCGATCCCGATCAGGAGGTCGACGTCCCGCGAACCGGCGGCGTCGACGAGGATTCCGCAGAGCTTGCGCCCGTTGTGCACCACGTCGTTGGGCCAGTCGAGCGAGAGTCCGGTGCCCGCGAAGGACTCGAGCGCGACGACCACCGCGGTGGCGAGCACCGGAGCGAGTCGGAGCGGACGATCGACGGCATCGAGCGACGCCCGGAAGGTGACCTCCACGTCCTTGCCGGGAGAGCCGGACCAGCTCCGTCCCTTGCGTCCGCGCCCCGCCTCCTGGAGATCGGCCCACACGCACACGTCACCCGCCGGCTCCTCGGCGGCGACATCCTGCGTCGACGCACACGACGACAGGTGGACCAGCCGCGTGAATCGGGTCTCGGCTGCGAGTCGCTGCTGGAGTTGCGGGTCGTCCATCGCCCCCCATGCGAGCGCGGCCGGTCCCGCGGCGCAAATCTCCGCTCCGCGTGCCGCGCGGTGCCGACCGGCGCGGCGGCTATCCTCGTCCGGCCATGCGACTCCGCACCCTCGCATCCCTCGCACCCTTCCTGTTCGCGCTGGTCGCGGGCGGGGGTCAGGACCTCGCCGCGCAGAAGGACCCGAAGAAGGATGCTGCCACGCCGCAGGATCCGTCGCTGGGCGACGTGCAGGACTTCGTCACCTGGTTCGAGGACTACCGGGTCGGAAAGATCCGCATGGTGCACGACATGCAGGTCGACGAGCAGGCTCTCGCCGACGCCGACGCACGCATGGCGAAACTCGCGCACTGGAACACGCTGGGGGCTGCACAGAAGCTGCTCGATGCGGCGATGGTCGACCCGACGGTGCCGGGCCAGATCTCGTCGACGGACAACATCGACTTCCGCGCCGAGTTGCTGCCGTGGCGAGTCCGCGCGCTGGCGCGCAAGCACATCGCGGCGATGACCGCCGACGGTCTCGACGACTGGTTGATCGGCATCCTGCAGAGCAAGGGCCTGCGCGACGCCGACGAGCGCGGCGATGTCGACCGCCGTCGCGCAGATGCCGTGCTGCAGATCCTCGGCGCACGCCCTGGTACGCAGGGTCAGCTCGCATTGCTCGAGGCGACCTCGCGGATGCCCCCGAAGTTGCGACTGCGCGCCATCGACGTGCTCGCCGACTCCGGGCGTCCCGAGCTGACCGACACCTTCGTGCGCATGCTCGCCGACAAGGAGGCCGACGTGCGCATCGCCGCGGCCAATGCGATCGGCGGTGCCCTCGGTCCGCACACGGACGAGACCACGCTGTCGACCATCGACGACGCCGTGATCCCGCTGCGCGGCGCCGCGATCGAAGCGCTGCAGCGCGTGCTGTGCCGTGACGAGGTCTGGCAGGTGCGTGCCGCCGCGTGCCACGCGCTCGCTGCGTTGAAGTGCAAGGCCGCGATCCCCGCGCTGATCGCCGGCTACGACGCCGAGCTGAAGCGCAAGAAGGACCCGTGGGCGATGGACATGCGCCTGCACCACACGCTGGAGCAGATGACCGGGCAGCGCGTCGGGTTCGGCAATGCGGGCCTGTGGCAGGACTTCTGGAAGAAGGAAGGGACGTCGATGCGGCTCGTGAAGCCGTCCGACGTGGCGAAGGCGGAGAAGACCGGCGAATCGCGCTACGAGAGGTTCTTCTCGCTCGAACTCGAGTCGGATCGCGTGCTGTTCGTGATCGACTTCTCGGGTTCGATGCAGGAGCCCATCACGCTGCAGACCGGCACCACCTCGACCGGCGTCGGCGTGACCACGACCAAGGCGCGCCTCGTGGTCGACGAGATGAAGAAGATCGTCACGTCGCTGCCCGACGGCTCCTACTTCAACATCGTGGTGTTCAGCGACGAGGTGCGCGTCTGGCGCCCGGCGCGCGACGGCACGCCCGAGCTCGTCAAGCTCGACGATCAGACCCGCGACGACCTGCTCGGCAGCTTCCTCGACAGTCTCGCTCCGCGTGGCCCCACCAATCTCTACGGCGCTCTCGACAAGGCGATCGGTTTCGCGGGCCGCGGACTGGCCGACAAGCACTACGCGCTCGGCTTCGACACCGTCTACGTGATGAGCGACGGCGCGCCGAGCTGGGGCGAGGTCGTCGACAAGGACGAGATCCGCCGTCGCGTACGCGAGACCAACCGCCTCAAGCGGCTGACCATCAACTGCATCACGTTCGGCGACAAGAACGACACCGACTTCCTGCGGCTGCTCGCCGAGGAGAACGGTGGCCGTCACGTGCACGTCGAGTGAATCCGACCCATGACCGACCTCCTCCTCCACATCGGCAACAAGAACTACTCCTCCTGGTCCTTCCGCCCGTGGATCGCGATGCGCCACGCCGGCATCCCCTTCCGCGAGTCGACGATCTGGCTCGACGAACCGCAGGCCCGCGCCAACAAGCTCGCTCATTCCCCCGCCGGGCGGGTGCCGATCCTGCAGGACGGCCCGCTCACGGTGTGGGACTCGCTGGCGATCGTGGAGTACGTCGCCGAGAAGTTCCCCGACCGCGGCCTTCTGCCCCGCGATCCTGCGCGCCGCGCACGGGTGCGTTCGCTCTGCGCCGAGATGCATTCGGGCTTCACCGGGCTGCGCGGGCACTTCCCGATGAACTGCCGCCGCACGACGCCGCGCAGCACACCGATGCCGACCGCGGTGCGTGAAGACCTCGCGCGCATCGCGCAGATCTTCGCCGAGAGCAACGGCGGCTTCCTGGTCGACGGCTTCACGCTCGCCGACGCCTTCTTCGCCCCGGTGGTGAGCCGCATCCGCAGCTACGGCATCCTGCTCGACGACCCTCGCGCGCAGGCCTACGCCGCCCGCATCGCCGCCCTGCCGGCCTATCGCGAGTGGCACGAGGCTGCGGCACGCGAGGAACGCTCGCTGCCCTACGACACGCTGGCCTGACGCCCCGCGGCGAAGGCCGCGATGCCAGCGGGCCGTGCCCGAGGGGCGTCTCAAGTCGAGCCGCATCGACGACCGATCATCCGACCGCGGGCCCAGGGTCCGTGTCAGGCGAAGGAATGAGTCGAACGATGCCGCAGTCCCCCGAAGCGCCCGCCGTGACCGTCGTCGATCGGCTGCTGCGATCGGCCGTCGACGTCGGAGCGAGCGATCTCCACATCGATCCGTCCGAGTCCGGCGTGATCGTCCGCATGCGCCGCGACGGCGTCCTCGAGCAACTCGAGGTGCTGCCCGACCAGATCCGCGAGCACCTGGTGGGACGGGTGAAGGCACTCGCCGACCTGCTGGTCTATCGCACCGACGTGCCGCAGGAGGGGCGCATCCCCGCGGAGCGCGCGGGCCTGCCGACCGACCTCCGCGTCGCCACCTACCCGACGGTGTTCGGCGAACGCATCGCGATCCGCTTCGATGCGCGCGAAGCCGGCCCGCGCACCTTCGACGACATCGGCTTCGAGGAGATCGTCGCTCGTTCCCTGCGCGACGCACTCGACCAGCCCGACGGCGTCGTTCTCGTCACCGGGCCCAGCGGGAGCGGCAAGACCACCACGCTCTACGCCTGCCTGCGCCATCTGGTGCACAGCGGGCGACAGCGCTCGATCATGACGGTCGAGGACCCGATCGAGCGACGCGTACAGGGCGTCACGCAGACGCAGACCGACACCGTCGCCGGACTCGACTTCGCGCGCGCGCTGCGCTCGCTCCTCCGCCAGGACCCCGAGGTGTTGCTGGTCGGTGAGATCCGCGACCGCGAGACCGCGAAGATCGCATTGGAAGCCGGACTCACCGGCCACCTCGTGTTGTCGACGGTCCATGCCGGCACCGCGCCGCTGGTGTTCGCCCGTCTGCTCGAGATGGGAGTCGAACCCTTCGTGCTGACCACCGCGGTGCGCGGCGTCCTCGCGCAGCGCCTGGTCCGCCGTCGCTGCCCCGCCCCCGATTGCGCGCAGCAGGGTGCCGAGTGCGGCACCTGTCGCGGCACCGGCTACCACGGCCGCGTCCCGATCGGCGAGTGGGTGCCGATGACTCAGAGTCTCCGCAAGGTCGTGCTGTCGCGGGGCGACGGCTCCGATCTCACGGTCGCCGCGAGTGAAGCCGGTGGCCGTTCCCTGCGCGAATCCGCCGATGCGCTCGTCGCTTCAGGCCGCACCACTCGTGAAGAGGTGAATCGTGTCCTCGGTCATCACTGACATCCGCAGCACGTCGGAGGAGCGCAGCCAGCGCACCACGGAGAGCCGTGAGTCGGTACGCGGCGACCTCGCGCTGTTCCATCGCGGTCTCGCCGACCTGTGCCGCGCCAACGTTCCGCTTCCGCGTGCACTGCGCATCCTGCAGACCGATCTCGAACGCGGGCCGATGGCGCGCGAGGCCGCCGCGATGGCCGACGAGATCGAACGCGGCACGCCGCTCGCCGAGGCCTACGCCCGCCGCGAGAAGCACTTCTCTCCCGTGTATCGCGCGCTGGTCGAGGCCGGTCTCGGCTCCGGCGGCGCACTACCCGACGTGCTCGAGGAGATCGCGCTGCACGCCAGCATGCGCGCCAAGATCCTCGAGCGCATCCGGCGCACCCTCGCCTATCCGATGATCGCCGCGGGCTTCGTGGTGGTGATCGGCACGATGCTGATGCTGTTCGTCCGCCCGACCGAGAGCTTCACGGTCGGCGACGTGCCCGCGATCCCCGCCAGCGAGCTGCCGGTGCGCTCCGCCCTCGGACTCCTGGCCCTGGCGCTGGGACTCGGCGCGGTGTGGGTGTTCCTGCGCAAACCGATCGACGAAGGTCGCGCCCCCCGCACGCTCGGCTTCTCGCTGCCGCTGATCGGCGCGATGAAGCTGTACGCCGTGAAGGCCTCGTTCTCGGCCACGCTCGCGCTGTTGCTCCGTCGCCGTCTCCCGCTGCCCAAGGCCCTGCGACTCACCGCCGCCGCCACCGACGACGCCGCGGTCCGCTCGCGCGTCGAACGCATGGCGCAGCGCGCGGAGGACGGCATGGGCCTCGGCGAGGCGCTCGACGCCGGCGCGATCATCTCGCCGAGCCTGTCCTGGTTGCTCGAGTCGTCCGCGAGCCAGAACGGCGCAGCCGACGCCCTCGACGACATCTCCGCGATCTACCGCCAACGCCTGGAGCGCACCGCCGAGCGTGTCGCGGTCCTCGCCGCGCCGATCGCCCAGTTGCTCATCGGACTCGTCGTGCTGGGCTTCGCGCTCTCCTACATGACGGTCGCGTTCCACATGTCGAACGTCTGGAAGTCGTGAGGTGAGGTCATGAACTCGGTCCTCGTCGGCATCCTGCTCGCCGCCATCGCGCTGATCGTGCTGGTGGGAAGCTCGCTGCGGCGTCGCAGCCAGCGCGAGCTCCGATCGCGCATCTTCGAGATCGTCGCGGCCGCCGTGCGGCGCGCGGTGCCGATCTCACCGGCGATCCGTCGCATGGCGCAGTCGGAGTCGGGACTCGCGAAGCAATCGCTCGAGGAGTTCGCCGAGCGACTCGACGCCGGCGAGTCGGTCGGCACGGCCCTCGCCTCGTCGCTGCCCGCGGGCACGATCCCGCGCGACGTCCTCGCCGCAATCCGCAGCACCGAGGGCACCCCTGCCCACCGTCGCACGCTGATCGCGCTGGCCGGCAGCGAAGATCGTGTGCAGTCGGCACAGGACAAGCTGTCGATGGCGCTCGCCTATCCGGCCCTGCTCGCCGTCTCGCTCGTCGGCGTTCAGGCATCGACCGGCTCCTTGTTCGACGCCTTCCGCAACGCCGGTCCCGGCGTGCAGGTCGGCCTCAGCTCGATCGCCGTGCACCTCGTCGCGCTGGGGCTGTGGACGATGCTCGGCTTCGCGATCGTCGGGAACTTGTCGTCGGTGCGCAGCCGCGCCAATCGCTTGATGGCGATGATCGCGGCGCGGCTGCCCTTCATCGGTCCCATCTACACCACCGCGGCCTCGGCGCGCGTGCTGCGCGCGGCTTCGGCCCTTGCCGCCGGCGGCATGCCGTTCGGCGAGATGCTGCGACGCGCGTCGCGCGCCACCGGGATGATCCGTCTGCGTCGCGAGGTGGCGGCGGCAGCCGATCATGCCGACACCGGGGCTTCGTCGGACGACGTCTGGCATCGCACCGGACTGCCCGACTACGCGGTCGCCCTCGCCGAGCTCGCAGTCGGTTCCGATCCGCACGAGATCGGGCGGAGGCTCCAGGTCGCCGCGGAAGCCTGCGACCGGCGTGTCGATCGCAGCGTGCATCGCGCGCTCGGTCTGTTGCAACCCGCGGTCATCGTGGTGATCGGCGCGCTGATCGCCTCGCAGTTCGCGATGGTGTTCGACCGTCTCCAGAACTTCCACGGCGGAGGTCACGCATGGTGAAGCAGTCGACCCGTCGTGCCGACGGCTTCGCACTCCTCGAGTGCCTGTTCGCGATGCTCGTCCTCACGATCCTCGCGACCACGCTCCTCGCGGGTGAACGCAACGGCGACCTGGTCGCGCGCCGCGTCCTCGAGGAATCGTTGGTGTCTCAGCAACTCGAGTCGCGCATCGAGGAGTTGCGCGCCGCGCCGTCGCTCGTCGTCGGCGAGCACGAGTTCACGATCGCCCAGGAGGTGCTGGCGCTCGGAACCGACCACGGCCGTGAGCGGATCACCGCACTGGAGAACGGTCTGTTCGAGGTCGAAGTCAGCCTGTCATGGAAGCCGCTCGGCGGCACTTCGCCGCTGCAGAGGAGCCTCACCACGCGGATCGCGAGGCGGAGCTGAACATGGATCCCACGAGGGAAACGACGACGAGGAGCTCCGAGCAGGGCTTCACCCTGGTCGAGCTGATGACCGCCCTGACGATCACCGTGGTCCTGACCGGCGCGATGCTCGGTCTCGGCCAGCGGGCGCAGGCGGGCGCGACGCGCGTGACGCGCGACGTCGAGGTGCTCGAATCCTGGCGCGACACGCTCGCGCAGATCGCACAGGACCTCCGCTGTGCTTCGACCGTCGCATCCGGCGGCGGGAGGGTCGTGCTCACCGGCGGTCCGAACGACGTGATGTGGTCGGTTCGCCAGGGTCACCTGACCCGCTCCGAGGGGGGAAGGACGACGCGCGACCTCGCCGGCGTCGCCGATCTCCGCGTCCACACCGAGGGTGCGCTGCACCGGATCGAACTCGCCGTCCACCGCCCCGACAACCGCAGGGTGATGGAGTTCTCCGTGGCGGTGGCCACGCGTCTCGAGGAGGTCCGATGACACGCGATCTCCGCTCCGAACGCGGCTCGGCCCTGGTGATCGCCATGCTGCTGGTGGTCGTCCTCGGCGTCGTCACCACCCGAATGACCGGGACCGCCTCCCGCGCCGCCGTCGATTCCACCCTGGCGAGGGGCTCCCTCGAGGCGCGTCTCGCCGCCGAGGGCGGCATCGACACCGCGCGCGTCCGCCTCGCGCTCGACCCGTCCTGGAAGGGCGACACGATCGAGGTGGGGCGGTGCAGCGTCGTGGTCGAGGCGCGACCGCAGGACGACGGCCGGATCGACGTCGACGCAACCGCGACCTGCCCGGTGCGCGGCTCCGGACTTCCGGTGCGGTCGACCGTGGCGGTTCAGCTCCGTCGCGACGGAACGGGTCTTCGGACCTGCGCCTGGACCGAGCGCTGAGCACGCGGCAGACGCGTGGACCGCGAGGTCGGCGCGCTCCAGAATGCGGGACGCGGTCACCACCCGATCGCGTCAGGATCCCTCCGCATGACGAAGCAAGCGCCATTCCCCATCTCGATCGCCTTCACGGCCGAGAACATCAAGAAGAGCATCAAGTTCTACCGCGAGAAGCTCGGCTTCGAACTCGCCGAGTGCTTCCCCGAAGAGAAGAAGCCGATGTGGGCCAACATGGTCCTGAACGGCCAGTCGGTGATGCTCGGCCAGGCCATGTCCGCGAAGGACATGAAGAAGCAGCTCGCCGACGACAAGAAGGCCGGCGAGTTCTGGGCCGAGCACGCCCGCCGCTTCGCGCGCGTGGCGCACGGCGTCGGCGTGTGCGTGTTCCTCCACGTCGACGATGTCGACGCCTTCGCGAAGTCGGTGAAGACCCGTCGCGTGAAGCTCGACCTGCAGCCGAAGACGCAGTTCTACGGTTTGCGCGAGTGCGTGGTGACGGACCCCGACGGCTACACGCTGATCTTCTACACGCACGTGCAGGGCTCGGAGCCGTGCGAGACGCCGGTCACCGAACCGGCCGCGACTCCCGCCGAACCGGTCACGGAGACGACCGAACCGATCGCGATGGACGCCGACGACTGAGAAGCGCGTCGGTCAACGGCGATCGATCGGCAGATCCTGATCTCGCAGCGGAGTTCGCTCCGCTGCGGGGATCTCGAGCAGCGCACCGCTGCGATCGACGGCGGTCTTGCCGCGATCCTCGACGAAGCCGCCGTTCTGCAGATAGAGCCGATCGCCGATCACTCCCGCGCTGCGATCGAGCCGCTCGTCCCGGCCGTGACCGTCGTGCGTGAAGCGCGCCGAGGTCAGCGCGACGAAGCGGCCGTCCCTGGTGCGCACCCACGCGTTGCCGAACTCGCAACGCCGCAGACGGTCACCGTTCTCGCCGGCGAAATCCTCGTTGAACGAGTAGAGGCCGTGCAACAGCCGCCCGTCCTTGGGTGCGCGGAAGCTCGCGATGAGTTCCCACTGCGCGGACTCGCGGTTCCAGAACCATCCGCTGTAGGTGGTGTGGTCGTCCTCGGCCTGCGCATGCACGGCGAATCGGAGGGTGTCGCCGACCTTCCAGTCGCGCACGAGATGGCTGTGACCACCGGTGCCCTCGTGACCGAATCCTTCCGCGACCACGCCGTCACCCTTGTCGACCAGTTGCACGCGATTCTCCTCCGCGACGCGACCGCGATCGACGGCCTCGTTGCCCGCATCCCACACCGAGAAGATCACGCGGCGTTCGGTCTCGCTGTTGACCTGCATGCCGAAGTAGCCGCGGCTCCAACCGGTCGCCATGTAGTAGGTCCACAGCGGGTCGGTGCGCGGAGTGACCTCGCAGTAGAACCACTCGACGTCGTCGGCGATCTCCTTGGGCACCTGCCAGCCGAGGTGCACGGACGATGCGTTGCGCCGCTCGACGCCGCCGAAATGTGCGCCGCGGCTCGCCGCACCTTCGAGCACCAGCGACGCGAGAGCCGGTCGCGGTCCTTCGTCGCAACGCAGGGTCAGGCGCTGGTATCCGGCGACGGCGAGAGTCGACGGCGGGAACTGCAACTCCGCTTCGCCGTGCTCACGTGACGCGGTGACCTCGACGGCATCGCCACCCTCCGTCGGCACGCAACGCAGCGTGAAACGCGAGAGCTTCGCCTCGGGCGAGGCCGTCACGAAGCGCAGGGTGACGCGCAGCTCACCCGACTTCGCGAAGTGCCCGTACCAGTCGATCGCGCCGCGCCAGTTCGTGACGGCACCGTCCTTCTCGCGGCGCATGCCGTGCACATCGGGTGTCGCGTAGCCGGTGAACGCCGGGACCACGATGGGCGCGTCCTGCGCACGAAGAGGCACGACGGCGAACAACGCGAGGACCGAGAGAGATCGCATGCCGCGCATCAGAGCGCGACCTCAACGCGGGACAAGGACACGCAGGATCGCACCGACCATCGCGTCCATGTCGAAGGCGTCGCGACCCGGGGTCTGACCGAGGCGGACGATCACCGCATCGGCCGAGGGCACGACCACGGTGTACTGGCCGTCGAAGCCGGCGGCCCAGAAGGCGTCGTCGGGGACATGCGGCCAGCGTCGCGCGCCGTCGACGGGATCGACCGGGGCGTCGCCGTCCGGGCGATTGAGCCAGACGTGCGCACCGAAGCGCCCGTGCCCGTGCGGTGTCGGTGTCGTCGCGTAGTGCACGAAGCCCTCGGGGAAGACGCGTTGGCCGCGGAGCACTCCGTCGTGGAGCCACAACGTCCCGAGTCGCGCCCAGTCGCGTGCGGAGGCCCAGACGTACGACGACCCCACCGGCGTGCCCGACGGATCGAACTCCACCAGCGCGGTGCGCATGCCGAGCGGTGCGAACAGCCGATCGCGGGCGAAGTTGGTGACGGCCTCGTCGCCGACGATCTCGCGCAGCATGCGCGAGAGGATCAACGAGGTGCCGCTCGAGTAGCGGCGCACGGTGTCCGGCGGCGCCGCGATGTCGCGTCGCGCCGCGAAGTCGCCCATGTCGTCCGCGCCGAAGAGCATGCGCAGCACGTCGGAATCGGGATCGTCGTAGGTCTCGCGGAAGGACAGCCCGCTCTCCATGCGCAGGAGCTGGTCGACGGTGATCGTCGCGCGACCGTCGTGGGCCTCGCGGAACGAAGCGAGCGGGGCGGGTGACCGGAGGTCGAGTTTGCCGTCGTTCGCGAGGATCGCGAGCAGCGACACCAGCACGGTCTTGCTCATCGACCAGCCGAGCTGCGGCGTGTCGGGACCGAAGCCCGGCGCGTAGCGCTCGGCCAGGATCGTGCCGTCACGGACGACCAGCACCGCGCGCGTGCGGCGCGGATGCGCCGGGTCGGGTTCGGCGAAGGCCTCGTCGAGCACGGGGTCGAGTGCTGTGAGCGGGTGCGACGCGAAGTCCACGAAGTCCGCGGGCACGGCGGGCGGATCGATGCGCGGGGGCGAGAGCGGGCGCGAGGCGTCGTGGATCAGCGTGGCGCCGAGACCGGGGCGGAAGCGCGCCGTCGCCGAGGCGATGCCGAACGCGCTCGCGGTGACGGTCTTCGCGTCGCGGTCCACCTCGATGTCGAGGATGCCGAAGCGTTCGAGCTCCTCCGCGCGCACGCTCGCCAGATCGCGACCAGCGACGAAGATCGCCGAACAGGCCGCCTTCGCGGCATGGCCGCACGCCACGCGCAGGAAGCGGATCTGCGGCGGGACGAACCATGCACCGGTCGCGCAGGCCGCGAGCGCGAGCAGCAGGAGGATCCGTTTCGATCGGCGCAAGGCGGGCTTCGTAGCGGTCCTTCGCTCCGCCTACCATGGGCCGCGCGATGAATCTCACACGCGCGAGTTTCCTTCGGCTGTGGGTCACCCTGTGCCTGCTCGTCGGTCACTCGGCCGCACAGGAACCGACCGCGCCGGCTCGGCCCAGGAACGTGTTGTTCCTGTTCGCCGACGATCTCCGCACCGACGCGGTGCACGCCTTCGGCGGCGAGCACGCGAAGACCCCGGAACTCGATCGCCTTGCCGCGCGCGGCATGCGCTTCCGCGCCAATCACTGCATGGGCTCGCGGCACGGCGCGGTCTGTGCGCCGTCGCGCGCGATGCTGATGACGGGTCGCTACCTCACCCATGTCCCCGACGACATGGGCGACGCCACGACCTTCCCCGCGGTATTCGGTGCCGCCGGCTACACCACCTTCGCGACCGGCAAGTGGCACAACGGCCGGCCCTCCTTCGCGCGCAGCTTCCAGACCGGTCACGCCGAATTCTTCGGCGGCATGGCCGATCACAACGCGGTGCCGATCGTCGACTTCGACAAGGGCGTGTTCGGCAAGGAGCGCAAGGGCGAGAAGCACTCCAGCGAGCTGTTCGCCGACGCGGTGATCGGCTTCCTCGAACAGCACCACGACGAGGCGCCCGACAAGCCCTTCCTCTGCTACGCCGCCTTCACCGCACCGCACGATCCCCGCGACGCGCCGCCCGACTACCGCGCCGCGGCGCTCGCCGATCGTCCGCCGCTGCCGCCGAACTTCCGTCCGCAGCACGGCTGGAACATCGGCAAGGACGCCCTGCTCGTGCGCGACGAGCAGCTCGCCGCCTGGCCCCGCGATCCCGAGGTGATCCGCGACCAGCTCGCCGAGTACTACGCGCTGGTCACGCACCTCGACGCGCAAATCGGCCGCGTGCTCGCCACGCTCGAACGCCTCGGCTACGCGAAGGACACCATCGTGGTGTTCACCGCCGACCACGGCCTCGCCCTCGGCAGCCACGGCTTGCTCGGCAAGCAGAGCCTATACGAGCACTCGATGAGCTGTCCGCTGGTGATCGCGATCCCCGGCGGCCCCGAAGGTGACTCCGTCTCCCTGACCTACCTGCTCGACCTGTTCCCCACGCTGTGCGGACTGTGCGGACTCACCGTCCCCGCGGGCGTCGACGGCAAGGACCTCGCCCCGATCCTGCGCGACCCGCACGCGAAGGTGCGCGACGACCTGTTCACGCTCTACCGCGACAACCAGCGTGCGCTGCGCGACGGGCGCTACAAGCTGATGCGCTTCACGCAGACCGGCAAGACGCTGCTCTTCGACCTGCAGTCCGATCCGCACGAGATCCACGACCTCTCCGAGGATCCCGCGCAACGCGGTCGCATCGCCGCCCTGCTCGCGCGCATCAAGACTTGGCAGGAACTCTGCGGTGACGCGCAGCCCCTGGTTCCCGACGACCCGCTCCCGCTGACCATCGACCTGAGCGGTCACGAGCGGAAGCCGGACCAATGGCAACCGGCGTGGATTCGGGCGAAGTACTTCGGCGAGCACGAAGACGGCAAGAAGTAGTGCGTGTTCGACGCAGGCATTCGCGTCGGCGGCCTCGTCGGCGCGACCTACCTCGGCTGGCTGCAGGTCCATTCGCTGTGGTTGCCCGACTCCTTGCGTGGCCGCGGCTACGGTCGCGAACTCATGGCCCTCGCGGAGCGCGAGACGCTGCGCCGCGGTTGCAAGCGATCCTTACTCGAGACCTTCAGCTTCCAGGCGCTGCCGTTCTACCAGAGCCTCGGCTACACGGTGCTCAGCCGCCTCGACGACTTCCCCATCGGGGGAGCGCGCTACGCCCTGACCAAGCATCTCGACGTCGCCGGCCGAACGACCGATGTCGCGGGTGTGGCGCGATCGCGTCTACTCGGCCAGTGCCATGAGGATGCGATGTGCGGCCCTCACGCGGTCCGGGATGGGAATGCTCTTGTTCGCGAGCAGGACGACACCGATGCGTCGCTGCGGCACGAAGACCACATAGGCGCTGAAGCCGTTGGTCGAGCCGGTCTTGTCGAAGAGCATGCCGGCGTGTGCGGGTCGTGGCGTCGGCAACCGCTCCACCGCCTTCGCCTCGAAGATCACGTCGGCGGAGTTGCCGGCGAGCAGGGTGTCGAGGTCCGCGGGATCCTCGTACATCTCCCACCCGAGACCCTGTTGCAGGCCGCCGACCGTGTAGTAGCCGACGTGGGTCGCGGCGAAGGCCCGCTGCAACATCTCGTCGCGCGATGAAGCGTCGATGTTGTCCTGGACGAAGCGCAGGAGATCGCCGACGGTCGTCCTGAGGCCGTAGCTCGGAGCACCCATCGGCCCGGGTGTGAGGCGGGTGACCTTGCCGGCCTGGTCGTGGCCGTCGGCGTAGAGAGGCATGCGCTCCGCAGGCACCTGCAGGTACGTCTCCTGCAAACGCAATCGCGACAGCAGTCGGCCCATCACGACTTCGAAGGGTGCACCGAGACTGCGGGCCGCGACCTCGCCGAGCAGACCGATGCTCGGATTCGAGTAGCAGCGTGTCGTTCCAACGGCGTACTCGGGCCGCCAGTGCGCGAAGTAGGTGATCGGGTCGACGACGCCCTCGGGGAACTGCAGCGGCAATCCACCCGCGGTGTAGGTGCCGAGATCGTGGACGCTCACCGTGTCGAACGCGCTCCCCGCCAACTCCGGGACGTAGCGGCTGGCGCTCTGCTCGAGCGAGAGCGCGCCGGTTGCAACCGCTTCACCGGTGAGCGTCGCCGTGAAGACCTTGCTGATCGAACCGATCTCGAACAGTGTGTGCTCGCCGACGGGCTGCCGACTCGCGACCGATGCCACGCCGTAGGTGAAGAGTTGGGGCTGCGCGTCGAGCGTCACCCCCACGGCCACTCCCGGCACCTCGTGTTCCGCCATGATCGCCGCGACCACGCTGTCGACGACGGCTTCGATGCGATCGGGGTACCCGGCAGATGGCGAGTGACATCCAGCCGCGACGACAGCGACGAGGACGAGCGCGAATGCACGCACGCAGGAGGGTCGATCCATCGCCGGCAGCGAAGGGCGTCGTCCGTGATGATGCAAGAGACGCAGCGTCGTTCGATCCGCGATCAGCCCTCGATGGATCACGGTCTCCGTGCCACTGCGATCACAGCGGCGACGACACGGATCAGAGGATCACGAACGCCCGCTGCGCCGTGGCCGGATCGATGGCGAGCACGCCGCTGCGGTGATCGCCGTTGGCGAAGTCGAGATCGACGCGCATGCCGGCCATCGCCCAGCCGTCGATGCCGGCGCCGGCGTCGGTGTCGCAGTCGAACTCGAACTTCACGCCGCCGAGGAAGGTGTTGCTCGCGAATCGGAACTCGAGCGAGGTGCCGTTCGCGCCGAGCACGAAGCCCTGACGCGCCGTCGGATCGCAGGGCGAGATCGGCGTGACGGAGAAGTCGAGTCCGGCGACGGCCGCCGAGCCGTTGCGGTAGGTGCCGAGGCATCCGGGCACGGCGCTGTTGCCGCCGTCGAAGCGGTCGGCCATGCCGGCCTGCGCGGTGTCGAAGTACATCCCTCCCACCGCGGTGAAGGTCGCGCGCGTGATCGCGACGGCGGTCGGATTGGTGATCGAGAAGAAGCCGCTCGTGGTCACCGGGTTGAAGGAGTTCGGACCGCGTGCCTCGGCGATCACGCCGAGCGGTGGACGTCGATCGATCTGCAGCTCGACCTCGTTGGTCGCGACGATCGGCACGTACGGACTCGGCACGCGCGCATCCAGCCAGATCGCCTGCATGCGCAGGGGACCGGTGGACGGCAGCACCGCGGTCGGAATGCTGAGCGTGGACCCCGGAGCGATCGGGAAGTCGATCGCGATGCCGGGGGGCACCGAACCCGCGAAGACCACGACCAGGTCGGCAAGGCTGTCGAAGGTCGTGCCGAGCCCGCTCAGGCTGCCGCACTGCAGTGCGTCGTTGCCGAGATTGAGGAAGCACGCTGCCGGCGCGCCGAGCGGCGTGCCCTGTGCGCGGATGCCGAGCAACTGCGCACCCTGACCGAGGAACTTGAAGTGGCGATCGAGAGCGCCGCCGTCGATCTGGGTCTGCAGTTCGAGACCGTCGGCGATCGTCGACACCGCGCGCAGCGAGGCAACGTGTACGACGTCGGGCCCGGTCTGGTCGAGACGCGCGACCAAGGTGCGCAGTCCCTGCGTCCAGATCGTGATGCCGCCCTCGATTCCTTCGGCCGGGATCACGCGTCCTGTCGGCAACCCGGTCGTCCTGCTGATCTCGACGATGTCCCCACCACTCGGCTGCGAGTAGAGCCACAGGCTGCCGGCGGCGGCATCGAGCGCGATTCCGTAGGCGTTCCAACCCGGCTGGTTCGGGAACTGCCGCAGGATCGCACCACTCAGGCTGAGTTCGACCAGCGGGCTGGCATAGCTCGCCGCCCACAGCGAGCCGTTGCCGCCGTTGCCGTTGCGGTCGAAGGCGAGCGCTCGGAAGGTGCCGATCACCGCGATCGCGGGCGAGTTCGCAAAACTGCCGAGGGTGCGCGGGCCGTTGGCACAGTTGAGCTGAGTGACGGCATTGCCCTGCAGGTCGAAGGCGTAGACGTTGGACTCGTCCCCGCCGATCAACACGCTGCCGTCGCTGGTCAGATCGCGGATGCCCCAGGCCGACGCACTGGTGCCCGCCGGCTGCGAGAAGGAGCGCAGCAGCACGCCGCTGCCGTCGAAGACGTAGACCTTGTGCGGCGGCAGAGCACCCGGACCGCGCGAGCTGACGAAGAACTCGTTGCCGACGCGCTCGAGCCCGAGGTGCCCGTTGTTGCCGGTCTGCGCATCGAGCGTGAAGTCGAAGAGCGGGCTGCCGAGGCCGCCGTCGGGGCAGACGTTCTGGGCCGCGAGAGGGAAGACGAGTCCCAGGAGCGCGAGAAGGCAGGGTCTTGGGTGCATCGACGACGGGGAGGGTGCCGGCGGGAGATTACCCGGCGCCGAGTCGCCGCGAAGGGCGACCCGATCACGGCGCACCGCATCGAGCTGCAACCACCAACGACAACGGCCCGCCCCGCGTCGACGCGGGACAGGCCGTGGATGGTTCGACGGCTGCCGCGCCGTCAGCGAAGCCTCACAGGCTCTTGGCGTTGGCCGCGAGGTACTTCGCGACACCGGCCGCGTCGGCCTTCATGCCTTCCTTGCCCTTGCGCCAGTTGGCGGGGCAGACCTCGCCGTTCTTCTCGTGGAACTGCAGGGCGTCGACCATGCGGATCGCCTCGTCGACGTTCCGGCCGAGCGGCAGGTCGTTGACGATCTGGTGGCGGACCACGCCCTTCGTGTCGATCAGGAACAGACCGCGGTAGGCGACCGCGCCGTTGCCGGTGAGCACGTCGTAGTTCGCGCTGATGGTCTTGGTGAGGTCGGCGACCAGCGGATAGGCGATGGCGCCGATGCCGCCCTTGTCGACCGGGGTGTTGCGCCACGCGGCGTGGGTGAAGTGCGAGTCGACGGACACGCCGATCACCTCGCAGTTGCGCTCCTTGAACTCGTTGACCTTGTTGTGGAAGGCGATGATCTCGCTCGGGCACACGAAGGTGAAGTCGAGCGGGTAGAAGAACAGCACCACGTACTTGCCGCGGAGCTCGGACAGCGACAGCTCCTTGAAGCTGCCGTCCGGCATCACTGTGGTGGCCTTGAAGTCAGGGGCTTGCTTGCCGACGAGGACTGCCATGTTTCTCTCTCAGGTCTGGGGGACGGAGCGCGGTGCCCCCTCGGGGCACGCCGCGCGGAATTGCGACCGGCGTTGTAGAGCCGCCCGCAGGGGGTCCCAAGCGCTTTCGGCGATGGACGCGATCGGGCGCGGCTATCGGCCGTCGTCCCTCAGCCTCTCTCCGCCATCCACGCGGCGGCCTCGGCCGAGCCTCGCACCGGCACGACCTCGAAGTCGACGAGGTCCGTCCAGTGCGCCATCCAGGCCTCGAGCAGCGCGCGTTCGTCGCACTCCATGACCTGGAAGCATCGGTCGAAGTCGAGGTTGACCCAGCTCGCGACGTAGCGGAGGCCGTCGGGCGCGAGACGGCCGCGCTCGCGGAAGCGGCGGTAGACGTCGGGTGCGCGTCCGGGGCGGAAGTGCTCGATGACCATGAACAGCATCGTGGGGCCGGGGAGCTGCGCGAGGACCACGCGCGGCGCGGCGAAGGGTACTCTCCGCGCGCGCCTCGAAGGGAAATCGCCATGGACCAGAAGCTGCCCTCCGTCCTGCTCGCCGCGATCCTGCTCGTCCTCTTGATGAGCTTCGCCTGGAACATCCCGCAATCCTCGAGCGGCTCGAGCGCGCCGTCCGGCGCATCGGCGGACGTCATGGCCATCGACCGCCTGCGTGAGCGGATCGATGGGATCGCACAGAGGATCGATGCACTCGAACGCGCGCGCACGTCGCCCGGAACGACCACCCCGGTCATCGCGCAGCCGGCGAGCGACGAGCGCCGCCCCGTCGAGACCGGTGACGATCGGCTGAACGAACTGCGCGGACAGATCGCGCAGATCTGGCAGGCCTTGGCTTCGCGGGGCGTCGAGACGCGAACCGTCACCCAAGTCGATCTCGACGCCCTGCGCCAGACCCGCACCGACTACGCCGCGGTGAAGGCCTGGTGCGAGCTGCGCCAGAAGGACGAGGAGCGCGCGCGCCAGGAGATGTGGCTGATGAGCCAGGACGACCTGATCCGTCGCTTCGGGCGCCCACGCAATCTCCGTCCCGGGGAGAGCGGCACGCGCGTGTGGTACTACGCGACCGAGGACCAGAACGACGGCTTCGAGGTCACGCTCTTCGACGGCCACGTCATCGACATGTGAGCGAGCGGTCGCGCGCGCCACGTGCGACGGCGAACCCCGGACGCGAGAATCCCGCCGTGCTCACCCTCGCCCTCGGCGCGTTGCTCGCCGCGTTCTCTCCCCAAGATCCCCTCGCGCTGGTCGGAGGAATGCTCCACGACGGTTCCGGCGGCCCGGCGATCGCCGACAGCGTGGTGATCCTGCGCGACGGCCTCATCGAGAAGGTCGGCAGGCGCGACGCGGTGTCGATCCCCGACGGCATGCGCGTGATCGACGTGCGCGGCCGGCACATCACGCCCGGTCTGATCGACACGCACGTCCACTACTCGCAGACCGGCTGGGCCGACGGCAGACCGGATGCACACGACGTGCGCGCCGCGCACCCCTACGAGGTGGCGATGGCGGAGAACGCCGCGCATCCCGAGCGCTTCCATCTCGCCTTCCTGCACAGCGGCGTGACCGCGGTGTTCGACGTGGGCGGATACCCCTGGACTCGCCTGTTGCGCGCGGCGACCGAGAACGATCCGCTCGCACCGCACGTGTCCGCGGCGGGTGCCCTGTTGACGGCCTTCGACCCGCACCTCTCGCTGCCCGATCAGTCGCAGTTCGTGTTCCCGACCGACGAGGCGCAGGCGCGCGCCTTCGTGCACTCGCACAAGGCCTGGGGCAGCGACGCGATCAAGGTCTGGTACGTCGTCGCCTCGGATCACGGCGTCGAGGACTTCGCGCCGATCGTGCGTGCGATCGGCGACGAGGCGAAGAAGGTCGGCATCCCGATGATCGTGCACGCCACGACGCTCGAGACGGCGCGCATCGCCGTCGCGGCAGGTGCCTCGCTGCTCGTGCACAGCGTCGAGGATCACGAGGTGGACGACGACTTCGTGGCGGCGATCGTCGAGGCGGGAACCATCTACTGCCCGACGCTCACCGTGCGCCGCGGCTACGCGCTTCTCTACCAGTGCGCGCTCGACGACGAGGTGAAGGGCCAGCTCGACGACGTGCATCCCAGCGTGCGCGCACGCGTGCTCGAGACACTCGATCTCCCCCACGACCAGCGCTCGAGTCCGCGCGCGGTGCAGGCGATGGCCAAGCGACTCGAGTTGCAGGCGGGAACGATGGCGAGGAACCTCGTGCGCCTGCACGCGGCGGGCGTGCCGATCGCGATGGGAACCGACGCGGGCAATCCCCTCACCCTCCACGGCCCCTCGGTGTTCCCCGAGATGGAGGCGATGCAGGCCGCGGGGCTGAGTGCGAACGACGTGCTGGTCGCGTCGACGCGCGACGCCGCCCGCGCCATGGGCCGCGGCTCCGACCTCGGGCTGGTCGCCCCGGGCTACGTCGCGGATCTGCTGGTGCTGAAGGACGACCCTTCGCAGGACGCCAAGGCCTGGCGCAGCATCGAGACGATCTGCCGTTCCGGCGCCCTTCACGAGCGTGCGTCGCTGCGCCAGCACTGAGCGTGTCGCGGATCAGTCCTTCGGCGGCAGGAGGACGGCGTCGATCACGTGGATGATGCCGTTCGAGCCCTGCAGGGTGCCGATCACGTTCGCGCCATTGATCGTGACCTTGCCGTCCTTCACGCCGATCGTCGCCTTCGCGCCGTTGGCCATGCCGAGCTTCTGACCGTCGGTGAGCCAGGCGAGCGGGTAGGCGCTGGTGGTGACGTGGTACTGGAGGATCTGGCGGAGCTTGTCGATGTTCTCGGGCTTGACCAGGGAGTCGACCGTGCCGGCCGGCAGCTTGTCGAAGGCGGCATTGGTCGGCGCGAAGACCGTGAAGGGCCCCGACGCCGCGACCGAGGTGACGTAGTGCGCGGCCTGGATCGCCGCGACCAGGGTCGTGTGATCCTTCGACTTCATCGCCAGACTGACGATGTTGGTCTCGTCGAGCGGCGGGATGTTGGAGTTGTCCTGGATGGGATTCGCCTTCGCCGTCGGAGGCGGCGCGGCGGTCGGCTTCTCGCCGGAGCAGGAGAACAGCGGCAGGGTGACGAGCAGGGCGATCGTGAGCGGGAATCGCATGCAATCCTCCGGGACCGGAATCCTCCGGCTGGCGGCGGGAAACGGAAGTCAAAGGACACAAATGTCCTTAGCCACGTTTCTTTCGCGCGGCGCGGATCGTGAGGCCGACGGGTCGTCGGACCTGACCTCCGCGCCGGGGGAGCGCACACTCCGGGCGGGTTTCGAGCCGGTCCACTGCCGATCTAGCCGGAGAATCGCCGCTTCCGATCAGCGCCCGGAGGCGCGAACGCGATCGAGCAGCTCCGTCAGACGCTGCACCGTCGCGGGCTCACCTTCATAGATGTCGCGCTCTTCTGATGGGTCGGCATCGAGGTCGTAGAGCTGGCCTGGCGCGCCGGCGACAGCGGCCTGCCCGGCCGGAGGGACCCAGCCGCCCGAGCTCTTGGTTCCCTCGATGAGCTTCCACTTGCCCTGCCGGATCGCGAACACGCCGAAGCAGGAGTGCGAGATCACGGCTTCGCGGAGCGGCGCAGAGTGCGGAGTGCCGAGGACGGCCGGCAGCAGATTGCAGCTGTCGGGAGCGGCACCCTCCGGAGGCTTCGCGCCGACCAGCGCGGCGCAGGTGGCGAAGAGGTCGGTGAGCTCGAGCGGCTCGGCCTCGGTCCGACCTGCCGTGATGTGTCCGGGCCAGCGGGCGACGAAGGGCACGCGGTGGCCGCCCTCCCAGGCGTGGGACTTGTAGCCGCGCAGCTCGCCCGCCGAGCGATGGCCGTTCGCTCCGGGACGCGGCCCGTTGTCGCTGGTCACGATCAGCAGCGTGTCGTCGGCGACTCCGAGGCGGGTGAGGGTCGCCTCGAGCTGGCCGATGCACCAGTCGGCGAGCCACACCAGATCGCCGCGCGCACCTTCCTTCGTGCGTCCCTGTGCGAAGGTCGGCGGCAGCCACGGCGCGTGCGGCGACGACAGCGCGAGGTAGAGGAAGAAGGGCCGCTCCCGGTCGCGCGCCACGCTGTCCTCGACGAAGCCGATCGCCTCGTGCGTGAAGGTCGGATCGACGTCTTCCAGCACGAATCCCGGCGCGATCCATCCGGCGCGCGGCCGATGGTCGACGTCGACCGACTCGTCGACGCGGATCGGGTGGTCGGGGATGCCCACGGTGCGATCGCCGCGGATGAACGCGAAGGGGCCGTCGATGGTCGGACACGCGGCGGTGAAGAAGGCGAAGTCGAAGCCGAGGGCGAGCGGCCCGCCGACGATCGGCTTCTCGAAGTCGACGTCCATGCCGGCCTTCGGCTCGCCGTCCTGCCACGAACCCTTGAACATCGCCTCGGCGTTCGCCGCTGTGCCGACCGTCCCGTTGCGTCGCGTCCAACCGACACCGAGGTGCCACTTGCCGACGCACGCGGTGCGGTAGCCCTGCGCGTGCAGGTACGAGGCGAGCGTCGCACGCGTCGGTTCGATCAGCGGCGGAGTGTAGCCGCCGATCACATTGCGCTTCAGCCAGGTGCGCCAGCAGTAGCGACCGGTCAGCAATGCGTAGCGGCTCGGGGTGCACACCGCGTCGGCCGAGTGCGCGTCGGTGAAGCGAACGCCCTCGCGCGCGAGGCGATCGATCACCGGAGTGCGGATCAGCGAGTCCTCTTGGTAGCAGGAGACGTCGCCGTAGCCGAGATCGTCGCAGAGGACGACGACGATGTTCGGACGTCGGGTTTCCTGCTGGGCGTGGAGCGCCACGCAGATTGCCGCGAACGCGGCGAGCATGCGCATCGAGGGCATCCGTGCACTGTAGTCGCGTCGCGACGTCCGCTCAGTTCCAGCGCACTTTCCTGCCGCCGAGAAGCGTGACGAGAAGGATCAACCCGTAGCCGCCGAGCACGATCGCGGGTGGGATGCCGGCGATCGCCAGCGCGAGTCGGTGATGGCCGGTCGAGGCGAGCGCGATCGTCCCGAACAACAGCGCGGCGAACAGCAGGGCCATGCGCGCCGACTTGGGCGGCGGCGGACGCCACCTGAGGGTCATCGCGGTGCGCAGCAGCGCGAAGCCGAGCAGGAGCCAGGACAGGACGAGCAGGCTCCAGGTGATCGGCCCGGGCGGGCCGTCGCTCGCCGGCGCGGCAGGCGACACCGACTGCGGTGTTCCCGCGGCGAACACGGCGAGCGCGCCGATCGCGGTCCAGCCGAGCCACGCGAACACGACCATGCGCGGCAGCTTGCCCTGCGCGAAGGGGAAGCCGGGGAAGAGCACCGGCCCGGCGATGCGGTTGACCATCCCGACCTCGCCCACGCGGGTGCGCGCCAGGAGCAGTCCGACGATCACACAGATCACCGCGATCGACGCGGACCAGGTGCCGATCGCCGCAGGCATGCCCAGCGCCTGGGCGAGCGCACGGCAGGCGAGGACGCAGGTCGCGATGGCGAGGATGCGGAGGATCACGGGGTGGAGATCCGGAAAGGGGGGCGCTCGTTACCGGTCGAGGGGGCGGCGTCCGGAGAGACGGGTGAACACCGGAGCGATCGCGAGCACGCCGAGCGCGATGGCGAGGCAAGACAGGTGAAGCGATCGGATCAGCGTCTCCACGCGCTCATCGATCGTCTCGACACCCGTGAACATGGAGAAGGGGAGCCAGAGCGGGACGACGAAATGGGCGAGAAGGCTGAGCACGAGGCCGATGCCCGGCAAGGTGACCAGCCAGACCATGCGATCGAGCGACTCGAACCAGCGCAGGGCCACGATCGGTGCCAGCGCGACCAAGCCGATCCACGGGGTGGTCACGAGCACCGGTTCAACACATGGCTCGAACCAGAAGGGCACGAAGCAGAACAGTCCGACCAGGAGACCGAGCAGGAGCGCACCGCGCGCGCCGAGCATCGCTTCGGGCCGCTGTGACCGGACCGGCCAGATGGTCTCGACCGCGTCGCGCCCCGAGCGCGCCGCACCTTCGAGCGTCGACGGCAGACCCGTCGCGGTCCAGTCGCCGCACAGCACGAGGTTGCGGATCGTCGCATGCGGACCAGGGCGCGGGCGGAGCGCGCCTTCGCCCGCGCGAGGCAGCAAGGTCGCCTGCGATTCCTTGGTGATGCGCGCGGGCAGGTCGTCCGGCGTGTCGGCGTTGGGGAAGTGACGACGCAACTGCGCACGCGCCCCTGCGATCACCTCCTGCGCGGAGAGTCCCTCGAGTCCGCGTGCACCGCCGGAGAGCAGGGCGAAGTGGCCGGGTGGGTCGCCGTCGCGACGGCAGAAGAAGTGAAAGGGCTCACCGTCGACGAGCGCGATCAGCGCATCGCGCGGATGCCCGCGATCGCGATCGCCGAAGAACGCGACGCTGACCATGGGCTTGCCGCACAGCGCCGGCGCGACGCCGACCGACGGCGCGAGTCCGCGCAGCACCTGCCAGGGCAGGGCGCTCACCACCAGCTCGTCCGCCGCGACGCTCCTCAGGCTGCCGTCGGCGAAGGTGATCGCACGCACCGCGTGGTCGTCGATCGCGAGCGATTGCAGACGCGCGCCGAGCTGCACCGTGACACCTTCCTCGCAGAGCCGCGCGAGTGCGGGTTCGCCGACGATCGCGCTCCACGGAGCAGACGGGATCCAGATCGCGGCGCGTGCCCCGCTGCCGCCGAAGGCCGCCTCGAGCGTCGACAGCATCAGCGCCGCGTCGATCTCCTCGGCTTCCGCATTCATGATCGAACGGCACATCGGATCCCAGAGGTAGCGACGTGGCGCGCCGTCCTGCCCCTTGCGCGCGAGCCATGCGGCGAAGGTGCAGCCGTCCTTCGGGATGCGCAGCGAGGCGATCAGTCCGCGCAAGGCGCGCAGGCGTTCGCCGAACGACAGGCCACGCAGACCGAGCAGGGCGAGCGGGAAGGTCAGCGGCACCGGACCGGGCAGCAGACGCAGACGGCACGATCTTCCCGATGCATCGCGGTAGCCGAGCTCGAGCCGTGACGCGCGACGGAAGTGACTTTCGCTGCCGATGCGACGCAGGAGACCACGGAACTCGTCGTAGCAGCCGAGGATGACGTGCGGGCCGTTGTCGATCGCAGGCTCGCCGTCGCGCTGCGGCAGCGTGAAGGCACGACCACCGAGATGACGGTGCGCCTCGATCAGCTCCACTGCGTAGCCGCGATCGCGCAGGGTGAAGGCCGCGGTGATCCCGGCGACACCACCGCCGAGCACGATCGCGCGGCGCGCGCTCATCCGGACAGTCCGAGCTTCTGGCGCAGCACGGCACGTGCGAGGATCGCGAGCTTGACCGGGCGGGGCACGCGCACGCGGCGCGCGTCGTCGAGCCGTCCGCCGCGGCGCTCGACGCGATGCAACAGCGCGCGATAGACCTCGCCCATCACCCGCGCGGGCAGCAACGCACGTCGGTCGACCGCAGGCAGCAGGGAGTCGGCACGTGCGAACCGTTCACGCGCGACCGACGCGAGCTCGTGCACGAGGCGATCGACGGGCCCATTCGGCGCGTAGACCTCGCGCGCCGCGTCGCCGCGCAACCACTGCACTTCCACTCCATGCGCCGCGAGCCGGTCGGCCGGCACGTAGCTGCGACCTTCGCGCGCATCCTCGCGGAGATCGCGCAGGATGTTGGTGAGCTGCAGTGCGAGACCGAGCTGCTCGGCGTAGCGGCGCGATTCACCGGAAGCGGCGCCGAACACCGGCAGGCAGGCGAGTCCGACCGCGGAGGCGACCTTGCGGCAGTAGACGTCGAGCTCGTCGAGAGTCGCGTAGCGACGGCCGTCGGCATCCATGCCCACGCCCTCGATCACCTCGCGCAGATCGGCGAGGTCGACGCCGAAGTCACGCACCGCGGATTGCACGCCGCGGCCGATCGGGGTGTGGGCTTCGCCGCGCGCGATCGCATCGAGCTCGGCCGACCAGAAGGCCAGACCCTCGCGCGCGAGCTGCGCGCTCGCCGCCTCGTCGCCGGCGTCGTCGACCACGCGGCAGAAGGCGTAGACGGCCGCGAGGGCATCGCGACGTCGAGCCGGCAGCAGCATGAAGGCGCCGAGGAAGCTGCTGCGCGAGGCGCGAGCCACCTCGTTCGGCTGTGCGGTGGTCCCCGGCGGCCACGCGACTCCGGCTCCGTGCGCAGGTGCGCGGGCGCGGTCGTCGGCGAGCGGGGCGGACTGCGTCATTCGGGCCGGGATCCTCGGCGGCGGAGGCTAAGGCTCCGTGAAGATCCGCGCCAAGATCCGCCGCGGAAGCGACCCATGCTGGAGATCCGCGGCCGACGCATTATGCAGGGAGCCATGCGCGCAGCCGTCCTCACCGCGTTCGACGCTCCCCTCACCATCCGCAAGGACCAGCCGGTGCCCGAGCCGGGTCCGGGCCAGATCCGCATCCGCATGCACGCGAGCGGCGTGTGCGGCACCGACATCCACGTCTGGCACGGGCACTTCCCGGTGAAGACACCGCTGGTGCTCGGGCACGAGCCGGTCGGGACGGTCGACGCGCTCGGGCCCGGTGTCACCGACCTCCGCATCGGCGATCGCGTGGGCGTGAGCTGGTCGCAGAAAGGCTGCGGTCGCTGTGGTCACTGCCAGCGCCACCACGAGCGCTTCTGCGCCACCGCGACCACCTGGATGGAACTCGGCGGCGGCCACTGCGAGTTCATGATCGCGGAGAGCCAGGGCTGCAACCTGATCCCCGACGGCCTCGACTGGGCCGATGCCGCGCCGATGTTCTGCGCCGGCTACACCGTGATGAGCGGCTACCGCAACGCGCGGCCGCGACCCGGCGAACGCTTCGCCGTGATCGGCATCGGCGGTCTCGGTCACCTCGCCGTGCAGGTGTGCAAGGCGATGGGACACGAGGTGATCGCGATCACCGGTTCGGCCGGCAAGCGCGACGAAGCGCGCGCGCTCGGCGCCGACGACGTGCTGGTCGTACACGAGCATGCGGGCACCGAGCTGATGGCGATGGGCGGCGTCGACGTGGTCATCTCGACCTCGAACTCGATGACGCAGAACTCGCAGGTGCTCGCCGGCCTGCGCGTCGGTGGGCGCCTCGTCACCATGGCCGCCGGC
Source organism: Planctomycetota bacterium (assembly GCA_046349595.1). Classification (GTDB taxonomy): domain Bacteria; phylum Planctomycetota; class UBA1135; order UBA1135; family UBA2386; genus JACRLW01. Next base: position 1,347,870 of record JAXMCA010000002.1, on the reverse strand, counting down.
AACCAGCCGATCCACTTCGACCCGTTGATGGGGCTCGGCCAGCAGATCGAGCTGATCGGCTCCCGGCAGGACGAGCGCGCCGACCTGGTCGACGTCCTCGAACTCGCCGCGAAGGGCAAGGTGCGGCCCAAGCTCGAGACCTATGCGCTCGAGGAGGTCAACCGCCTGATGGAGCGACAACGCGACGGTCTGGTGCGCTACCGCGGCGTGCTGCTGCTGGATCGTTGAACGCGCCGTCACCTTCGCGCCGGCGCGCACACCAGGGCGTCGGTCCGCGGCGACGGGCGCGCGGCACCGGAGGTGAATCGTGGAGATCGACTTCGACCACAAGGACAATCTGTCCGACTACGTCACGGTGCCGGCGGGCACCTATCTCTGTCGCGTGACCGAGGTGGTGCCGGGCACCACGCGCAACGGGCATGCGCGGTGGGGCATCAAGCTGGTCGTGGCGGAGGGCGAGTACGTCGGTCGTCAGGCGGCGTGGGACGGACTGGTGTTCTCGGAGAAGGGGACCGCGCGGGTGCGTCGCGTGCTCGCGGCGCTTGGGCTCGCCGGAGCGGGGCGCGTGCGCGTGGAACCCGACGATCTGGTGGGACGACACGCCTTCGTCACCGTGAAGCCCGAGGAGTTCCGTGACCCGGTGACCCAGCACGTGGTGCGCCGCAACCAGGTGCCGTACGACGGCTACCTGCCCTGCGAGAGTCCACCGGTCACGACTCCGGTCGACACCACGCCTCCCGCGGACGACGACGACGAGGAGCCGGACTTCGCACGCCTGCCGTTCTGAGCAGTGCCGCCCTGATCGCCCTCGCACCGTGCCGCCTCGGCGGTTGGAATGCTCGACCCGATGACGAAGTCGAAAGCGGAGCGGCGTGCGGCCGAGCTGTTCGAGCTGCTGAGCGATGCAGCCGCGCGCTACTACGCGAGCGGTGACTCGCCGATCAGCGACGCGGAATACGACGCACGCTTCGAGGAGCTGCGGCAGCTCGAGGCCGAGCACCCCGAATTGGTGCGTCCCGACTCCCCCACGCAACGGGTCGGTGCACCCCTGCCGAAGGGCTCGTCGCTGGCGCAGGCCGCACACCTGACACCGATGCTCTCGCTCGACTCGCTGACCTCGGCGGAGCAGGTGCAGGACTTCGACGAGCGCGCGCGGAAGGCTCTCGACCTCGACGAGGGTTCGAGACTGCGCTGGGCGGTCGAACCGAAGTTCGACGGCGTCAGCGCCTCGCTTCTCTACGAGGACGGGCTGCTCGTCCGCGGGTTGTCGCGTGGCGATGGCCAGATCGGCGAGGACGTGACCCACAACCTGCGCACCATCCGCAACATCCCGCTGCGCCTGCGCGGCGAGGGCCCGTTCCCGAAGAAGATCGAGGTGCGCGGGGAGGTGATCTTCCGCCGCGATGCCTTCGAGCGCCTGCGCGCGCACTCGGAGACCACTGCGGACACCCCGTTCCGCAACGCGCGCAACACCGCGGCGGGCACGCTCAAGCTGCTCGATCCGACGATCGTCGCGAAGCGCGGGCTCGAGTTCATCTGCTGGGGCAGCGGACTGATCGAGGGGATGGAAGTCGACAGCTACGCGGCGCTCCATGCGCGTCTCGGCGAGTTCGGATTCACGGTGTCGACGTGGTTCAAGGTCGTCGAAGGCAGCGAGAGCGTGGTCGCCTTCCACGACGAGCTCGAGGCGAAGCGCGACTCGATCCCCTACGAGCTCGACGGCATCGTCGCCAAGGTCGATCCGATCGAGCAGCAGCGTCGCCTCGGGCGAACCGCGCGCACGCCGCGCTGGGCGCTCGCCTTCAAGTTCGCGCCGCGTCGTGCCACGACGCGCATCCTTCACATCACCGCACAGGTCGGGCGCACCGGCGCCATCACGCCGGTCGCCGAGCTCGAGCCGGTCGAGATCGCGGGCGTCACGGTGAAGCGCGCCACGCTGCACAACTGGGGACTGCTCGCGGCGCGCGACGTGCGCGTCGACGACGTGGTGGAGGTCGAGCGCGCCGGCGACGTGATCCCGGCGGTGGTCGAGGTGCACACCGGCAAGCGCGCTCCGCACTCGAAGCCGGTGTCGCCACCGACCCGATGCCCGACCTGCGGGACCTCGCTCGAGGCCGCGGGCGCCTTCCTCTACTGCCAGAACCTGGAGTGCCGTGATCAGCTCCGCGGGCGCGTGGTGCACCTCGCCTCGCGGCGTGCGCTCGACATCGAGGGACTCGGGCCGGAGCGCGTCGATCGCCTGATGGAAGCCGGCTTGATCCGCAAGCTGGAGGACGTCTTCCACCTCCCGGAACGTCGCGAACAGTTCGTCGAGCTGGACGGCTTCGGCGAGCGCAGCCACGACAAGCTCAGCGAGGCGATCGAGGGCGCGAAGCACCCGACGCTGGCGCGCTTCCTGCACGCGCTCGGGATCCGTCAGGTCGGCGAGCAGACCGCGAAGGACCTCGCCACGGCCTTCGGCGACGTGGATGCCCTGGCCGAGGCGACCGAGGAGCAGCTCGAGAGGGTGCACGGGGTGGGCCCCGAGGTCGCCGCGTCGGTGGTGCGCTTCTTCTCGCTCGACGGCAACCGTCGCTTCCTCGCCGCACTCCGCGAGGCCGGTGTCGAGGCGCAGCGCAACACGGCGGTCGGCGGTCCGCTCAAGGGGCGCGTGTTCTGTTTCACCGGCGGTCTCACGTCGATGTCGCGCGACGAGGCGCGCGAGCACGTCGAGAAGCTCGGTGGCTCGACGTCGTCGTCGATCACCAAGACCGTGACCGACGTGGTCGCCGGCGAGAAGGCCGGTTCCAAGCTCGACAAGGCGCGCAAGCTGGAACTGCGCATCCTCGACGAGGACGGCTTCCGCGCGTTGGTCGGCCTCGGCGAGCAGAAGGCATGACGCTCCCTCCCGCGCTCCGCTGGACCCTGCGCACGCTCGCGCTGTCGATCGGGGTCGGCGTGCTGATGTTCGTCGCCTGGATCCTGCTCGGGATGCTGTGACGCTCAGGCCCGCGCACGCGCGGCGAGCAGTTGCGGGACGGTGTTCACGCCGAGTCCGGCGAGCACCAGCGACGCCGCGAGATAGAAGCGCAGCTCCGGCGACGGCGCCCCCATCGCCAGCGACAGCGTGGTCGCCACCACCGGCTGGATCGAGATGTAGACCGCGACCTGCGAGCTGTGGGTGTGGCGCAGCGCCCAGACGTTGAGCAGGTAGGTGAGCACCGTGGAGCCGATCACGGCGTAGAGCGCCCAGGGCAGCACGTCGGGCGCCAGCACCGCGTCGACGCTGCTCTCGGTGAACGCGCCGGTGCCGAAGGGCAGCACGAACAGCGTCGAGTAGACGAAGCAGATCGAGGTCGCGATCGGCGCTTCCACGTCGCGCCCGAGCTTGCGCATCATCACCAGGTAGATCGCGTAGCCGCTGGCGTTCGCGACCGTGAGCAGGTCGCCGACGATGGTGTCGTGATCGAGCGGTGCCGCATCCTTGGCGAACAACTGGTCGGCACGCAGCAGGATCATCGCGCCGGCGCAGGCGAGCAGGATGCCGAGCGCCGAGCGTCGCGTGACCCGCTCCTGCCGCGCGATCACCGCGGCGATCAGCGTGAGGATCGGGATGGTCGCGGTGATCACCGACGAGTGCGCCGGCGACGTCAACTTCAGCCCCATCACGAACAGGAGCTGGTTCGCGCCCACGCCGAGGATCGCCGCCGGCACCAGCCACAGCATCACGCGTGCGGGTGGCAGCCGACGCCGCTTCGCGAGCAGCAGCGTGAGCGGCACCAGCACCAGGGTCGCCGCACCGATGCGGTACATCGCCCAGTCGGTCGCCGGCAGGTGCGCGAGCACGCGCTTCATGGCGACGAAGTTCACGCCGAACAGCACCGACACGAGGACGAGCGCAGCGTGGACGAGGGCCGGGTGGGGCGCGGGCATGGACGCGGAGGGCGCGGGAGCGTGGCGGTCGGCGGTCGGCGGCGCAAGACCGCCGCGACGCCGCTCAGCCCGCAGGCGGTGTCACGCCCAGCATCTCGCAGGCGAAGCCGGTCGTGCGCGCGAGCAGCGTCGTGAGACGGGGAGGGAAGTCGACCAGGGGTTCGCGTGCGCCGAAAGAGTGGCCGGCGTCGTCGAGGACGAGCTTCTCCGAGCGCGGGTGCTGGAAGGCCTCGGCGAGACGATGGGCACAGGACACCGGCACCGCGCGGTCGAGCGCGCCATGGATGACGAGTGCAGGGCAATGCAGCCGACGCATCGCGCCGAGCACGTCGAATCGCTCCGGATGACGCTCCACGTCGTCGAGCAGCGCCCGCGTCAGGGTCACGCGGTGACCGACTCCGTGGTGCATCACGTCGATGGTGCCGTCGCGTCGCCAAGCGGCGATGCGCTCCTGGGAGAAGCGGAGCACCGAGTCGGCCGCGGCCCAGGTCACGACGCCGCGGTAGTCACCGTGCGCCGCCGCGTGCATCAGCGAGATGGCGCCGCCGCGGCTGTGGCCGACCGTGATCGCGCGGGTCGAGTCGATGCGCGGATCGGAGGCGAGGGCGGCGCGCACCCGGTCGAGGTCGGCGATCTCGGCGCTGTAGGTGTTCGACGCGACCGCGTGCAGACCATCGACGGTGCGCAGATCGGCTCCGAAGCCGTCACCCGAGGCGTTGTAGCGCGCGGTGGCGATGCCGACCGCGGCGAGGCGTCGCGCGAGTTCGGGCCAGAAACCCCACTCGCAGGAGATGGTGTAGCCGTGCACGCACAGCGCGGCGGGGAAGGGGCCACGGCCCTCCGGCAGCGTGATCACCCCGTGCACCGATCGCCCCGGCGTCGCGCCGGGACGTGCGAAGCGCGTCTGCTTCATCGCGAACGCACGCGCGGTCCGTACACCGCGGTCATGTCGACCTGCGGCAGGCTGTTCCACAGCGCCTTGTAGATCGACGCGGCGCGCAGTCCGTCGGGATCCATCGGCAGCGCGCGCACCACGCCGATCGACGCCACCAGCACCGCCTTGGTGCGCGCGCGCGACAGGGCGACGTTCAGCCGGTTGGGAGAGAAGAAGAAGGTGGAGCGACGATCGAGCGTGCTCGGGTCGCCACAGGCGAGCGAGACGAACACGACCTCGCGTTCCTGGCCCTGCACGCGTTCGACGGTGTCGACGATCAGTTCGCCGACGTCGATCCCGCGGCGCTCGATCGCGGTGCGCAGGAGCCGCACCTGCGCACGGAACGGCGCGATCACGCAGATCTCGCGCGGCGACGTGCCGTGGCGCTGCACGGTCTCGGCGACCAGATCCGCGCACAGCTCGGCCTCCTCGTGCGATCGGTTGCCCGGCTGCAGGTGATCGATGCGCGCGACCACCACGGCGAGCGCGGGATCGAGGATCGCGTCGAAGGTGCCGCCGGCGGCGAAAGCCATCCGCCGCGGAGCCGCGCTCTCCGCGGAGTGCAGGCGGCCGTCGTAGAAGGTCGCGCCGATCACCCGGCAGACGCCGTCGTTCATGCGGTAGCTGCGGTCGAGCATCGCCGAGCCGAAGCGCTGGTGCAGATGCTCGAACACCGACCGCGTCGCGAGGGGATCCTCGTGATTGCCGGTCACGACGGGCGGGAGCTGTCGATGGTCGCCGACGAACACCCATCGCCGCGCGAGCAGCATGCCGGCGATCGCGTGCGGGATCGGGAGCTGACCGGCCTCGTCGAACACCGCGTAATGGAAGCCCACCTTCGGCGGCATGCGTTCCAACGCGAAGGGAGTGCCGGCGACGACCGCGCCCTGGGCGGAAGGGAGTTCGAGTCGATGTGCCGGACACAGGCGCACGCGCGCGGCGCGCAGCTCGTCGATGCCGCCGCCGGAGTTGCCGACCTTGAACAGCAGCAGGGTGGGGTCGAGTCGACGCAGGGCCAGGAGCACGTTGTCGACCGCTCGGTGCGTGAAGGCCGAAAGCACGATCTTGCAGCCGGCACGCACCAGCAGGCGCAGCACTTCGGCGAGCATGCGGGTCTTGCCGGTGCCGGGTGGCCCCTGCACCAACGCGAGGCTCTCGGTCGCGATCGCCGTCGCCCCGGCTTCGACCTGTGCCGGATCGAGACCGACGGCGCGCAGCGCTTCGACCGCGCGTCCGAAGCGCGCCTCGTCGCGACGGATCTCGTGTTCACCGGCGAGGACCGCATGGATCGCGGGCTCCGCGAAGCCGGAGCGCACCGCCTCCTTGAGTCGACCGCGCAGGCCGAGCGGCCGGCGATCGATCACGTAGCTGCGGCCGACGTCGAGGCGCAGGTCCTCGCCCTTGCTGTAGCGATCGCGCTCGAGACGCAGCTCGCCGCGCAGCGGATCGTAGGCGCCGTACACGAAGGGTGCGGCGCGCGTGAAGTCGAGGCCGTCGCCGAGCGCGATCGGATCGCCGTCGCGGAACTTGCTGGCGTTCTCGCCGATGCGCAGGCGCACGCCGTCACGCGTGACCTCGAGCAGCTCGGCGGCGTCGATGCACTCACCGTCGATGACCCGGTCGGCGACCGGCAGGGCGCGCATCTCGTCGTGCGAACGCTGTTCGTCGGCCTCCTCGCGCTCCAGGAAGCGCAGCAGGCGCTCCTCGAGTTCGATCCCGACGCGATCCGCATCACGGATCATCCGCCCACCTCGATCGGAGCCTGCGGATCGGCTCTGTCCGCGCCGGCGGAACCCCGCAACCAGCGGACGACGAGCGCGTGCAGATCGTCGAGATCGGCCTGCAGCTTGGCGCAAAGACGCGACTCGGCCTGGGCGCCGTCCCACATCGCCGCGGCGGCGACACGGCCGGCGCGGTGCGGATCGCGCCCCAGTCCAACCCTCACCAGCGATGCCAGGTCGGTGATCGGCTCGGGCCAGCTCGCGGCGGAGCGCAGGCGGCGCTCGCAATCGACGAAGCGGTTCTCGATGCCGAGCACTCCGGGTCGATCCGCGGCGTTGCGGGCGAACCAGGTGCGCAACGTCCGGCCGAAGTGGAACAACTTCACCCCCGGTGGCAGAGCGACGACCAGACGCTCGAAGGCCGCCCACTCGAGATCGCGATCCGGCGGGATCGCCGCGACGAAGTCCGGGCCCGACGGTGACTCGACCAGCGCGCCGAAGGCGAGCACGCGGTCGCGGAACTCGTCGCGGAGCAGGTGCAGGATGGCGATGCCGTTCTCGTCGCCACATTCCGGCCTTCGTTCGGCGAGCGGAGCGCCCTGCACGCGCGCCTTCGCGGCACGCGACAGGCGGCGGAGCAAAGCGCCCTCGACGTGCGTGTCGCGTGCGAGCCGGGCGACCTGGGCGCGCGCGAGGCCGCGGGCCGTCCGCACACCGGCCGTTTCCAGCATGCTGCGCAGACCCTCGGTCATTCCGTCGACGAGCGACAGGTCGTCCGCCGAACGCAGCTCGGATTCGCAGACCGTCGACCAGCGGCAGCTCTCGCAAGCCGCGGAGAGGAACGGGCGTGCCGTGTCGGGTTCGGCGCGGATCGCGCGCACCCGGTCGAGCGCGTCGGCGAAGGCCGGACGGAAGGCGGCGAGGTCGATCGACTCCTCGCGCCCGTCCTTCATCACCAGGAAACCGGCCGCGGGGAAACGACCCTGCACGCCGGCGAGGAGGTGCGCGTACAGCGAGAGCTGCAGGATCTGGTCACCGCGCGGCCGCGACGACGACTTCACGTCCCCGACCACGTAGTGGAAGTCGCCGAGTTCGGACGGTCCGTCCTCGCGACGCAGCAGGTCGGGAATGCCGACCAGATCGGCGGCGCCTTCGCGCGGTTCCGCGAGCACGCCCTGCAGCACGCCGTCGACTCCGCGGGCGAGCATTTCGCGGGTGGCTGCCGCTCCGGCGAGAAAATCGCCACGAGGGTACTGCGGTTCGGTCCAACCCAACCCGGCCACGTACTCCGCCTCGTGCGCACGGCCGCGCGCGAGGACGAACTCCTCTTCGTCGCGAAGCGGGCGACGAAGATCTCGATCCCCCGCGATGTCGAGCGCGACCGCCCGGGCGCAGCGCGGCAAGGTGTAGAGGTGCGTGCCGGTGATCGGTCGCAAGCGCGGCGCAGTCACGGCCGACGCAGCCTCACGTGGCAATCGAGGTAGGCCGCACCGAGACCGAGATCGGTGGGCAGGGCTTCGATCAGGGCGTTGGCGGACTGGCCACGGTCGAAGTGCCCGCCCTTGGGGACGACCGCCACGTCGCGCCGTTGCTGCGGGTCGAGTTCCAGGCGCGCGCGGAGCGAGGCGCGCGCACTCTCGACCACGACCTCGTCGCCGTCACGGCACGCCGGCGGAGCGGCATCGGGATGCACCGTGACCGGCAGCAGGCGGCCCGGGTCGCGCGACCACTGTGCCGCCTGGGCCTCGGCGGTGGAGTTGCTGAACAGCCACAGTGGGTAGCCGGGCGGACAGTCGCGGTCGATCAAGCCGTCGTCGAGTTCGGCGAGGAGCTGGACCTTGCCGTTGGGGGTGTGCACGCGCCCGGCACCGAACAGGACCTGCGGCGCCTGTGGGTTGCGCACCGGCCCGGCCCGCAGGGAGTCGAGCGACACACCTGCCGGCGCCACACGGCGGAGCAGGCGCCGCTTCCAATCGTCGACCGATCCCGCCATCGCTTCGGCGAGCCCGACCCGCGCCGCGAGCGCCTGGAACAACTCGACCTCGTGGAGGACACCGGGCGGTGGCGGCACCAGGGCTCGCGACTCGCCGAGCCAGTGATGCCCGTACGAGCCGAGCAGGTCGGAGTCCTCCAGGAGGGTGGGAACCGGCAGCACCACGTCGGCGCGACGTCCGGTGTCGGTGAGGAAGGGATCGACGACGACCACGAACTCCGTGCGATCGAGCGCCTCGGCGACGCGCGCGGAATCGGGCAGCATGCAGACCGGATTGCCCGCGGTGATCCACAGCGCCCGCACCGGGGGGTCGCGCAGCGCGAGGATGTCCTCCCCCAGCAGCGGCTCGCGCACCGCACGGACCATCGCGCCGCTGGACAGATCCGCGTTGGCGAAGGCGCCACGGCGCTTGAAGTAGAACGAGCACCCGCCGCCGGATCGGAACAGGTTGCCGGTGATCGCGGAGAGAGCATCGAGGGCGCGGACCAGGGCACCGCCGTTGCGCCGGCGCTGCATCCCCCAACCGACCAGGATCGCCGTCGGTCCGTCGGCCAGGGCTCCGGCCAGGCGCTCCACGTCGGCCGCCGCGACGTCGGCGCGCGTCGCCCACGCGGACACGCTGCGGCTGGCGCAGATGCGGCGGAAGGCGTCGAGGCCGTCGCAGCGCTCGGAGGCGCGGGGGTCGATCGCACCCCGCTCGAACAGGAGCCGACCGGCGCCGAGCGCCAGCGCGAGGTCGCCGCCGGGGCGCGGGGCGAGGACGTGGTCCGCGAGAGCGCGCGTGCGGTGCGCGATCGGATCGATCAGCCACAGGCTCGTCCCCGCCGCACGCACCTCGCGCAGCAAGGGCACGAGGTGCACGTTGCTGACCGTCGGGTTCTTGCCCCACAGCAGGATGTGGCGGCTGTTGCGCAGGTCGAAGAGGTCGTTGCTGTCGGAGACACCGAGATCGAGCAACTGCGCGGCCTCGCCGGCGCCGGAGCAGATGTCGCCGACCTTTCCCGTGCAGGGCCCGAAGTGCTCGAAGAAGCGGTCGGCGATCGCCTTCAGGAGTCCGAGGCTGCCGCCCGAGCGGTAGTGCAGGATCGCGGCGGGGCCGGACTCGGTGCGAATGCGGAGCAGACGTTCGGCGCAGTGCTCGAGCGCGGACTCGACCGAGCACGGGACGAGTGCGTCGCCCCTCCGGATCAGCGCCGTGCGCAGGCGCTCCGGCGCCTGAAGCCGCTCCGGGAACCGGCTGGTCCGCAGACACAGGAAGCCCCGCGTCACCGGATGGTCGGGATCGCCGCGGAGCGAACGCAGCGCCCCATCTTCGACCTCGGCGAGCAGGCCGCAGGCGTCGGGACAGTCCCGATTGCAGGTGCTGCGCCGCGTCTCGACCGCCATCGCGCGCGGAGTCTAGCGAGTCGGTCTGCGGACGCATCGCCGACTGCTGCGCGCATGCGACCTCTTGGGTGCGCGCACACTCGATCCGCGATCCGAGAGAATTCGCGCGCGCTCGACGGATTGCGCGCTGCGAAGAGGTCGCCTGCGGGATCTCCGGCTGTCGCCGTCGCGCTCGACTTCGACAGCGCGTCACATCCACGAAGGCTCGCTTCGTGGTGATGTCGAGGCGACCTCGGCGCGCGCGGCATCTCGCCACCGGATTCCACTCGCACCTGCTCGTCTTTCCACTTGCACCGACATAGAGCGTTGATCAGCAAGCGGATACGCCTCTTACCTGTCGTGGATAGAAACCTAACTTTAGTTCGGTAGGCGTCGAAAAATCTGGCGTTTCTTGTTTGGCGAGGCGCGGGGAGTGCGCCTAGCGTCCCACGCCATCGATGGCTTCACGACAAGCCATCGGGGGCCGAGCGGTGCTCGACCCATCGTTTCCCACGCAGAAACACGACAGGAATCGATCCCGCTCAGGGAGGAGATCAAACATCATGATGAACCCGATCGGACTCGGGCTCGCGATGGCCGCGACGGCCTCGCTCGGCTTTGCCGGAACCAACGGCGACCCCACCAAGAACGACCCGCTGCTGGACTCGCTGTTCCAGAGCAACGTGACGGTCAAGTACAAGCCGGGCTCCGGCGTGACCTTCCAGGGTGAGAAGGACGACTTCTCCCTGAACATCTCGGGGCGCCTCCAGGCGAAGTGGTACTACGCCAGCAACGACAACGGCGGCACGGACATCAACACCTTCGCCGTCCGCCGCGCCCGCACCAAGCTGATGGGCAACGTCTGGAGCAAGGACATCACCTACTACGTGCAGTTCGAGCACGCCGCCGCCCCGGACGTCCTCGACGGCTTCGTGGGCTGGAACTTCTGGCACAACGATGACGCCTACATCGGCGTCAACCTCGGCCTCCAGAAGTTCCGCTCCGGCCTCCAGGCGGACAACAGCTCGGGCAGCCTCGAGATCAACGAGCGCTCGATGGCAACGAACACCTTCGCGAACGGCCGCGCCACCGGCGCCCTGTTCCACGGCGGTTTCGGCAAGGCGGACAACGGCCACAGCCTGCTGTGGCACCTCGGCCTGATGAACAACGACAACGCCGCCGGTTCCGCGCTCAACAGCGCGCTCGGCACCAACGAGAGCAACAAGCTCGATTGGACCCTGGGCGTGATGTGGGCCGGTGAAGGCTCCACGGGCCCGACGAGCTACACCGAGGGCGACCTCGCCCACAACGGCAAGCTCGAGCCGGTGATCGGCGCGAACCTGATGATCGGCAAGGACACCTTCGGTGGCACCGCCATCGACACGACCACGATCAACATCTACGCCGGCGCGAAGTTCGGCAACGGCCTCGCGGCGCAGGGCGAAGTGTGGATCCGCAAGGACGATCCGACCGGTGGCACCAAGGCCGACTCGAACGGCTGGTACCTCCAGGCCTCCTACACCACCGCCCCCGGCGAAGGCACCCAGTGGGCCTTCATCGGCCGCGTCTCGATGGTGACCATCGACGACGTCAACCCGCTGCTCACGATCATCCCGAGCATGCAGGGCACCGGCACCTTCGCCGCAGTCGGGACCGGTGACATCACCGAGATCCAGGGCGGCGTCTCGGCCTACTACCACGAGCACAAGCTCAAGAGCCAGGTGATGGTGACCTTCCAGAGCCTGAACCCCGACGCCGGCACGGACGCCGACAACGTCGGCATCGACGTGATGGCGACCCTCGCGTTCTGATGCGAAGCAGCCGGCGGCGCGCGATCGTGCGCCGCACCTTCGGAGGGCGGGCGAAAGCCCGCCCTCCTGCATGTACAGTCCTTGGCGCCGTGAATTCGTGCTCCCTGCGCCCGCGCCGTCGCGCAGCATCCTGCGTCTGTGCCTCGGCCCTCGCGCTGGCCGGCTGCGGCAGTGCACGTCAGGATGTCGTTCCGGCGAGCGGGCACATCGCGACGGCGACGGCTTCGATCACGGCGACCACCGCGGGCGTCACGCTCGCGCTGCGCTCTCCTTCCGGCAGCGAAACGCCGGTCGCGGTGCTCCGTGGCGTCCGTTTCGACGCGGGCGAAGGACCCCGCGAGCTGCCGTTCCGCTCGATGGTGGACCAACCCGACGCGGTCCATCTCACGGTCGACTCGCCACCCGACCACGAGCTGAATCTCGACCTCGGCTTCGACCCCGACGGCGCACTCCGCGTGTCCCTCAGCGATCGCGTGCTCTCGCGCGCGCGGGTCAGCGAGCTGAGCCTGGGATGGCAGGCGCTGATGCAGGGCGAGATCGAAGAGGTCTCGGTTCCCCTGCCCCACCCGGCCCCGGGGATGGTGGCCGGCGACGCGGCCTTCCGCTGCCCGATCGCCTTCCTGCGCCGCGGCGGCGTCGCCCTGGCGGTCATCCCGGATCTGGTGGCCCTGGCCGACGAGCGCGTGCTCCCCCAGGCGCTCGAGTTGGACCGGACCGAGCCACCGACCCTGCGCCATTCCCTGGTCGCCCAGAGCTTTGCGGAGGACGGGCAGCGACTGGTGCGCGACGACGACGACGCCGTGATCGCGAGGCGCGAGACGCTCCATCTGGTCCAGCGTGTGGTCTCCTTGCCCGCGCCGCCGGGATCGAACCCGCTGTCGACCCTGCGCGACCGCATCTGGCAGGACCTCGCCGCCCCCCGGCTCCAGCAGCGCCCGGACCCCCTGGTCGACAAGAGCCTCGACGATCACGCCGACGCCATCCTGCAGGATGCCCGCGCGCGCCTGCTGCGTCGCCGGCCCCACGGTGTCGGTGAGCAGTTGTTCGTGGTCGATCCGAACCGCTCCGACGCGAGCCAGGAGACCATGAGCTTCGGGGCGCGCAGCAACTCCCTGCAACTCGCCTTGGCCTTCGCGCTGCGCGGGGCGCGGCTGGACGATCGCAACCTGAAGCAGACCGGGGCGCGGATCACGGCTTTCGCGCTGACCGCTCCGAACCGCAGCGGATTGATCCCCTTCGGACTGCGCCGCGACACCGCCAGCGGACGCGAGAGCTGGATGCCTGGGGATCCGAAGGGGTCGCGACCGGAGTGCTTCTCGGCGCTCGACGCCGCGACCACGGGACGCCTGCTCCTCGAACTCGCGGGTCTCCAGCCGGAACTCGCCGAGGCGATCCGGGGCGTCTGCGGCGACCTCGCCCACTTCTTCCGCGACAACCAGGCTGCGGACGGATCGATCCCCGCCTTCTACGAGGCCGAGTTCCTGCGTCCCCTGACCGTGGTCGACGACGATCCGGTGGCGGCGACGGCGGGCCCGGCCCTGTTCCTCGCGCTGTGGTCGAACTGGAGCGATGACTCCGCGGCTCGCGACGCCGCGCGGCGCGCGATCAGCCATCTCGCGGGCCGGGCGCTGCCGATCCGCGCCTTCGCCGATCCCGGTCGTCCCACGGTCGAGGACGCGCGCAGCGGGATGGAGCGCATGGACCTCGTGCCGCTGTCCCTCGCCGCCCGCGCGGCGATCGAACTCGCCAGCACCGACCCGGGACTGCGCGACCCGACCCTCGCGCTGCTCGATCAGATCGCCGGCTTCCAGCAGGTGTGGGATCCCCCCTGGCTGCCGATCCACGCCTTCGGCGGCTTCGGCGGTTCGAACGCCGACTGCACGTGGAACGACGGAGCGGGACCGCTCGCCGTGCAGGCCTTGCTCGACGGCTACCGCCTCTTCGGCCGGCGCCTCGATCTCCAGCGCGGCGTCGCCGGTCTGCGCGCGACGCTGGTCGACGCCGCGCCGTTCCACCCCGACGGTCGTCCGCGCGCGGACGCCGCCCCATTTGCGGCAGCCGCCCTGGTCGTCGCCGAACGTACGCGCCGCGATCTCGGACAGGCGGTTCTCGACGTGGACGGGAACTTCGCGCAGGGAATCGACACCGTGCTCGTCGAGACCGACGAGCCCAATGACGCGGACTTCGCGATCCGTGTCGGTACCTTCGCGGGCCTGTCGGCACCGATCACCTTGCGGCTGCACCACGCGACCCGTCCGGTGGCGCGCCTGCAGATCAACGGCAGCAAGCCCTTCGTCGTCGACACACCGGCGGGTGCCGCCATCCCCGTCGAGCCCGTCCGGCTCCCGATCCTCGCCTTCCGTCCACCTCGCGAGATCGCGCAGACGCCGGGCTGGCGCCCTGCGGCGCTGTGGCGCGGACGCATGCCTCCGGAGGGTTCCTGCAGCATCGAGGTCGGCGTGCGGATCGGGGATGCCGACCGGCCGGTCGGACGGGTTCCGATGCTCGCAACCGCCGATGGCGTCCTCGCGCCGGGCGTGTCCTTCGTCGGGCTCGGCCTTCGCGACGGCGACCTCGTGCACGCCCATCTGCGCTGCGACGTCGACGGCTTCCACCTCCGCGAACCGATGCGCGGGGATCGACGCCTCGCGGTGGGCACCTTCGAGATGTTCGACGTCGGCGACGATCTCGAGCGGACCCTGGTGGACGACACCGGTCCCTCGACCAGGATCCGCTACGGCACCGGGCGCGAGTTCGCGCGTCGCATCGAGTCGGGACACTCGCTCGCCTACTCGGTGACGGCACCGAAGGACGCTGCGGCCGTCGAGCTGGAGATCCTGGCCTCCGGTGCCATCCACCTGTTCGGGTCGACCGGCTCGGCCGTGCTGCTCCGCGAGGATGCATCGACGCCCACGGGCCCGCGCGAGATCGCGGTGAAGCTCGCCGACCCGCGCCTTTGGAGCGACGGATCCCTGCTGCTGCGGTTCACCCCCGCCGGCGCGGCTCCGCTCGATCTCGCCGCGATCCGCTTCCGGTGGCTCGGCAACGCCGTCGTCACCTCGCCGCAGGAAGTGCGCGAGTCACCACGCGAACCCCTTCCTACGATCGACGTCGTCGTGGTCCCGATCCAGTGCGCCGGCGACGGCGCACGCGCCACCGAAGCGCTGAAGCTCGCGGTCTTCGGCGGCGACGAGTACCGGGTCACTCCCGAACCGCTGCCTCGTCCGACTGCAGGATCGCTGGCGCGCTTCGTCGATCGGTTGTCGGGCGGACGAACCACGCTGGGTGGAGCGGTGCTCGACCCGCTGCGCATCGATGCGCCGCTCGCCGAACTCGCCGCGACGCCCTCGCCCGCTCGCGACGCCCTCGCCGGCGAGATCGCGACCGAGCTGACGCAGCCACACGGCGCGATCCTGCGTCCGGCGCAGGTCGTGCTCGCCGTGCACGACGGACCACCGATCCCCGGCGTGGACGGCCGGCGCATCGGCGTGGTCGGCGGCGCGCCGGTGATCCTGTGCGCGGAACGATCCGCGGACGGTTCCTACCTCTCGTGCGGGAGGCTGGCGCAACTGGTCCTCGGCAGCGTGTTCTCCTTCGCCGACCTGTCCGGAACCGACCAGGGCGCCTTCGGTGAACTCGCCCTCGCGAGCTCCCAGACCGGTCACGCCCCATCGCCACCGCTCGGCCCGAACCTGCTCGCGACGGGATGGGCGAGCGTGGTCGCACTGGATCCCGGTACGGATCGGACGATCCGGCTCGCGCCGTCGATCGAAGGCCGCACGATCCTGCGACTCCCGAGCGGACCGCTGCTCCGGCGCGGCACGCTGTACCTCGAGAACCGGTTGCTGCCGTCCGGACTGCGCGGTCCCCACGGCGAGCCCGCGGGACTGCTGTTGTTCTGGGACATGCGCGACGCCGTCACGCCCTGGATGACCCGTGTCGACGGCCGTGTCGCTCACCCGGGTTTCTGGCGACTGGCTCCCGATCGCACGGCGAGTTCGACACCCTTCGAACCGGGGCGAGCCGAGGACCTGTTCGGTTCGATCACGGCGCTCGACGAGCACAGTTCGCCGAGCCTGGCGACGGCCGCCGGAGACCTGCCGTGGGCCATCTCCGACCTCACGATCGACGAGGGAGGCACCGCGAGCTTCCGCGTCCGCTGGCGCGGGCTCGACATGGCGCGACGTCCGACCGGGTTCGGCGCCGGCAGCGGCGATCAGCTCGGTCCGCTTCCAGACGACGGCGTCGACCGCGGTTCCGGCACCGCCTTGCGCAGCGCGTCCGAGCTGCGCATCGCGTTGCCGTCGAAACCCGAGGCGCGCATCCTCCAGCGGATCGCGCTGCCGCGGATCGACGCACCGATGCGCCTGTTCGGCGAGTTCGGTTCCGTCGTCGACGGAACGCTCCGGGTTCGCATCCGGATGCGCGACGAGGACCTGCTCGATGCGACCATCGACCCGCGCGGTGCGCGATGGACGGTCGAGCTGCCCGGTGGAATCGAGGACGGCGAGTCGCTCGAGCTGCTCTACCAGCGCGTGGACGGCCAGCCGCGCATCGGTCTCCTGTCGCTCGTCGCTTTCCCCCTGTTCGGTGCCGACGGCCGTCTGGCGCTGCCGGGACTTCCCGACCGCAGCGCGTACGGTGCCGACGGTCGTCTTCACGGACGTCCCGCGCATCTCGCGCTGGACAGAGGTGCACGTCGCGAGCTGCGCGTGCCCGTGGTGCTGCCGACGGCGCGCGGCAACCTGCGCCTGCTGCTCGGCAGACCACGCGGTGCGGGCGACCCGATCCGCCTGACCGTGGAGCTGCGCGATCCCGAGCGTCCGCGCTCGCTGCAGCTGTTGCGCGACCACCGTCTCGATCCGGCGGATGGCGAATCCGCGCTGCTCCTCGAGCTGCCGTCCGGCTCGGCGGATCGCGTCGGATTCCTCGATCTCGTGCTGGAAGGCACGCGCGGCGAGGAACTGCTCGTGCTCGACGCCGCGGTCACGCGGGGCTGATCAGCGGGTGCGTGTCCGCTCGGCAGGCTCGACGATCGACGTGATGCGCACGCCGTAGCAATCGTCGACCTTCACGACCTCGCCGCGTGCGACCAGCTTCCCGTTGACCTTGAGGTCGACCGGATCGCCGGCACGCTTGTCGAGGCGCAGCACGGTGCCGGGCACCATGTCCAGCACCTGATCGAGCGTCGCGTGGGTCGTCCCGACCTCGACGCTGATCGCCAGCTCGACGTCGAGATAGCGATCGAGATCGCTGCGCGAGGCATGGGCGTCGCGCTCGCTGCGCAACGCGCCGAACTTCATCGCGGCGACGGCACCACCGCCGTCACCCATCGCGAGATCATCGTGGTTCATCGTGAGCGTCCGTGACGATGCGGGAGACGCGGAATGCGCGGGCGCGGCCGTCGCGACCGACGACCCCGCGGAGCTTGCGCGTCGGTCCGACGCGTAGATCGACCTCGGCACCGACCGGAGTGTCGAGTCTCAGCACGTCACCGACGCCGAGTCGGGTGAGCTGCCGAAGGGTGAGTCGCACGCGACCGAGTTCGACCGAGATCGGCAGATCGGTGCCCTCCATGGTGCGTGCGAGCACCGGGCGCAGCCTGCCGCTCCCCGGGGCGCTCGACACACGACGTGCGTCCTGGTCGCGTGCCAGCAGCGGGTCGAGGTCGGCGTGCGGCAGCGTCAAGCGCAGGGTCTGCTCGAGCCCGGGACCGGTGATCCGGATCGCGGCCGCGAGCACGAACTCGTCCGGCATCGGGGCGCAGTGCAAGAGGGCCGGGTCGGCCGCGTGTCCGATCATGCGCGCGGCCATCGGCGTCAACGATCGGAGACTGAGGGCGAGGCGGTCGGCGACCCCGTGCATCACGCCGGCGACGACGGCGATCTCCGCCGGAGTGAAGTTGGTGCGCGCGCTGGTCGAAGCGCCACTGCCGCCGAGGGACATGTCGACGAGCTGGTGGACGAAGGCGCCGGGCATCTCCAGGCACGCCGGCGCACGCAGCGGATCGAGTGCGATCTCGAACAGCAGCGAGGGGTGCTTGAACTCGGTGCGCCAGGTCGCCCAGCGGATCGCCTCGATCGAGTGACACTCTCCGCGCAGGGGACGCGCGAGCTGACGGGCGAGTTCGGCGCCGATCGAGCGACTGGTCTCGCCGAGCAGACGGTCGAGGAAACCGAGTTCGCCGTGACCGATCCGGTTGGGAGCGAGGAGGTCGACGACCTCGACGTCGACCGGACTCGCATGACCGGCGTGCACGGCGATCGCACCGGCGACCTCGCCGCCCTCCCCGCCCTGTTCACGGAACAGCTGGAGAAGGGTGTCGATCTCCTCGGAGGACAGCAGATCGCTCATTGCACGATGATCTGCTGCAGGAGGATGGACTCGACCTCGGCGATGCCGTCGTTGAAGGCGGCTTCGTCGATCGCACGTGCGAGTTCGTCGAGGATCTTGTCGAGGCCCTCGTCCGACTTCAGCTCCGGCGCGGTGTGACGCATGAACACGCGCAGCGAGCAGTTGACGATCGCGTTCCACTGCGAGTCGAGGCGATCACGGACCGTTTCCAGCTTGTCGGCCGCCACGCGGTAGCGGATGCGGAACGCGGCCTTGCCGACCTTCAGCCCACGGGAGGAGCGCGGATTGAACGTCAGCTCGACGGCACGCGGGGAGATGCCACGCAGGATCGCCGTGACCTGTGGTGTCCGCGATTGCTCGTCCTTTCGCGCGGAACGACCCAGGGAGGCGACACCGACACCGAAGATGCACGCGAGCGTGCCGATCACGATCGACAGACGGACGCTGCGCGAGCGGGAATCCGCGTCTTTCGCCGTGCTCGGTTCGCTCTTCGGTCGGTCGACGGTCACGCGATCTCCAGGAGGTTCCGGGTCCTGTCATCGACCGTTCGCACGCCGTCGGTTGACTTCGCCACCGGACCTGTCCCGGATCAGCGATCCTTCGGTTCGATGAGCACCTTCATCCGCTCGAGCAGGACCTCGCGGAGACGATCGTCGGGCAGTGCGCCGAGGACCGCGTCGGACTCGGCAGGGTCCATGAGGGCGAGCACTCGTGCGATCCGCTTGCGCCCCGCCTCGCTCCCCCACTCCTGCTGCACGATCGCGGCGGCGCGAGCCGGCTCGAAGGCGGCCAGCGATCGGCCGTAGTCGCGGAGCCCGCGGATCTCGTCCCGCTCCACCAGGAGCACCTGGCGCTCGAACTCGGCGATCCGGGTGTCGAGGCGCTCGCGCTCGCGGTCGACCTCGAGCATCCGCTGCGCGATCGCAGCCTCCCGGTCCTCGACGTCGGAACGGATCACGTCGAGCGCCTGCCGTTCCGCGGCGACCTGGGCACGCTCCTGCTCCGCCGCGGACTTCTCCGCATTGGCCTGCTGGAGGATCCGCTCGATGTCCTCCGACGACATGCCGCTGTCGAGCTTCGGGAAGCTGTACAGCCCGCCGGGATCGAGCGTCTTGTCGTGCTTCTCGACGTTCGACGGCTTGGGGGTCTGTCGCTGCGTTGCAGGATTGGCCTGGTCGTCCTGCGATGCGGCAGTTCCCGCCTCATCCGCCGAGAACCACGACACCACCGGCAGTGACTGCAGACCCTTGCCGTTCAACCTGCCCTGGAACGCGAGCGTCCCTGCCGTGGCGGCGACGAACAAGCCGACGCCGAGGCCGGCCATCGCCAGTCCCTCTCTCATCGCGGCACCCTCTCATGCGGATTCCGGTTCGCCCACGCCACCATGTCGGTGCTATCGGCCGTTCCGCCCCATCGGGTGGAGCCGGATCAGTCGGCGACCGTCCGCCGCTGGAACATGCGCGAGCGCAAGCCGAGGCGGTGCCCGAGGTACTGCATCGCGACCTTCAGGTTGACGAGGCCGTAGCGCACCGAAGGCCAGAACCGGATCGAACTCGCCTCCTTGAAGTAGCGCACCGGCATCGGGGCGTCCGCGACACGGAAGCCGTGCGCGATCGACTGCGCGAGGAACTGCGCGTCGAAGCCGAAGTCGTCGGTGTTGTCGTCGAACGCGACGGTCTCGAGCACCGCGCGTCGGTAGACCCGGAAGCCCGAGTGGTACTCGCCGAGATTCAGGCCGTAGGTCAGGTTGAGGCCGATCGTCAGCATGCGATTGCTGAGGTACTTCCAGAACGGCATGCCGCCGCGCAGGCATTCGCGGCGCGAGCGGACGCGATTGCCGAGGATCACGTCGCAGGTGTCGTTGGCGATGAAGCCGACGAAGTGCGGGACGAGGCGGGCGTCGTACTGGTTGTCGGGGTGCAGCATCACCACGATGTCCGCACCGCGCGCCAACGCCTCGCGGTAGATCATCTTCTGGTTGCCGCCGTAACCGAGATTGCGCGGGGTCTTGAGCGCGATCAACCCGAGTCGCTGCGCGAGTTCGAAGGTGTCGTCCTTGCTGCAGTCGTCGCCGAGGATCAGAAGGTCCGCCGCATCGGCCGGGATGTCCGCGAGCGTCGCCTCGAGGGTCTTCGAGGCGTTGTAGGCCGGCATCACGACGGCGACGCAGGGACGACGCTTCGGTTCGGCCATGGACTGACTTGTTCGGCTCCGGAGGGCTGCGGAGTTTCGCGTCGGTCCGGCGCCTGTCGAGCCGAATCCGGACCGCCCGTCAGCGACGCCCTTGCCGGTCGTCCGGCGCGGTCCGCTCGGCGCGGAGCCGGGCGTAGGTGTTCCACGCGCGGTCGTCGTACGCGAACTGCCGCAGGAACCAACGCCACAGCGTGCCGGCGGAGGCATTGAGTTGGTCGACCGCCGGACCCGACGGCGACCCGGCGTCGTAGCGGATCCAGTCGATGCCGGTGGACTGACAGAGGAATGCGTTGAGCCGCGCGAAGCGTGCCCGGTCCTCCTCGCGCAGGACTTCGCCGCCACCCTGCTCCAGGTATTCGGCGACCGCAACCAACGCGTCGGGCCCGGCGCTGCGCAACTGGGCCGCAGCCAGACCGTCGACGTCGAGACCGTCGGCGATCCGCACCATCGCGCGATCGATGGCCTCCCGCTCGTTCCCGGTGAGGGGATGCAAGGGTCGGAGCGCAGCCACGATCAGGCGGTTGTCGCGCACCGCTCCGACCAGGTCCGCGACGTGATCGCGGAACTCGCCGACGCTTCGGTCGAGCTTCGCGGCCGCCTTCGCGGGGTCGGTGCTCGCCGCCCGCAACCAGTCCGGTGTGCCGGTGGACACGAAGGTGCGGAGTTCCGCGGGGAGGCTTCGGCGCAAGGTCGCCGGGTCCGGCCAGGGTGAGTCGAGGCTCGTCACGCTCGCCGCCCTGCTCATCTCGATGCGTGCCGACGGCACCAGCATCGCGAACAAGAGAGCGAAGAACGCCACGGCCGCCACCAGCTTGATCAGGGTGCCGAGCACTCCCGATCGTGTGCGTCGCGAGGCGCGCTGTGCGCTGCGCAGGTGTCTGGCCGCGCGACGCACCCGCCGTCGCAGGCGGAACGCGAACAGGTGCGCCCGCAGGATCGAGCCGCTGGTCTCGCCCACCGTCGGCTCCGGTTCGTCGGCCGCGATCCCGGCTTCCTCCGCGAGTCGCTTGGCCTCGGCGACGGCGCTGCGCGCCTTCTCGCGCGCGCGGTCGGCGGCACGACGCGCGGCGTGTTTCGCCAGCGTCGCGGCTGCATCACCGGCCTGTTTCGCGGCGGACTTCAGTCGCTCGCGCGCCTGCGCCACCGACGGATCGGGAGGCGGCGGCATGCGCGGACCTTCGGGTGCGCGTGCCGAGCCGGGATTCGCCGCCGCCGACCCGAGGAGCGCGCCCATCATCTCGGCGACCGACTGGAAACGGTCCGCGGGCTCCTTCGCGAGCGCGCGGCGCAGGACCTCACGATCCCGCGCGTCGAGCGTCGCCGGCAGATCCGGCGCCTCGCTCTCGTGCTTCTTCAGCACCTCCCACTCGCTCTCCCCCGAGAAGGGCACGCGGCCGAGCAGGACCTCGTACAGCATCACGCCGAGCGCGTAGACGTCGCTGCGCCAGTCGCCGTGGCGACGCAGCATCTCCGGCGCCATGTAGTAGGGCGTGCCGCGCCCCATGCTCAGGGTCGCGCGGCTGTGCGAGAGCAGTCGGCTCAGCCCGTAGTCGCCGACGCGGGCGACGCCTCCCTTGATGAAGATGTTCGCGGGCTTGAGATCGAAGTGGACCAGCGCGTGCTCGTGGAGCGCGGCCACGCCACGGCAGGCCTGCAGGAACAAGCGTCGCAGCTCCTCGCGGTCCGCGGCGTCGCGCGCGGGAAGCCGGTCGCGAAGGGTCTCCGCGCCCGCGAAGCCCATGACCAGGTACGGGATGCCGTCCACGGTGCCCTGGTCCTCGATCGCGACCAGATTGGGGTGGTCGACCTGCGCGAACAGGCGCACCGAGTCCAGTTCCTGGAGCACGCCGCGGCGCAGGTCGGCGTCCTGATCGAGCTTGAGGAACTTGATCGCGTAGTCCTTGCCGATCGACTGCTTGCGGGCGCGGAAGACGATCCCGAACGCGCCGCCGCCGAGCTTGGAGGTGATCTCGTACCCCGGCACGTAACCCGGCTTCCTGTAGTTCGCGTAGAACGCCTCCCAGTCGGGAGTGCGCGTCTCCTGTCCGGACGGATCGGTCATGGCGTCGGTCGGATGGGGATCCTCGCGTGGATCGACATCATCCGCGAATCGGGATGATCCCGGGTGCGCCGGCGCGAGGGAGCCGCGCTACGGCACCGGCTCGCCAGGATTCCGAGTTCGACGACCGGAGCTCGACCGGCTCAGACCATCGGCTCGGACGGGTCTCCGACCCGCACTTCGCCGCGCTCGAGCAGACGGTGGAGGTTGGCCAGGACCTGCTCCTGCGCCGCCTTGACCTCGCGGAGTGGCGTGGGCCCGAGCAGCTCGCGCTCCTCCTGGACCATCGCCGCCGCGCGCCGCGACAGGTTGGAGAAGACGTTCTTCTCCACCTCGGGCGTCGCCACCTTCAGGGCGAGGGCGAGGGTGCGCGGGTCGACCTCGCCGAGGAGGGCCTGCACCGAGGAGCGGTCCAGGCGCGCCAGATCCTCGAAGACGAACATCTCGGCACGGATCACCGTCGCGAGGTCGGCATCCGCCTCCTCGATCTGCTCCAGGATCGACGCCGGACTGGCGCAGGCCGCGAGGATCTCGCCGGCGGCTTCGAGCCACGAGTCGGGAGCCTGGGCCTTCGCCCGCAATCCGAGCTCCTCGACGCGGTCGAGCATGGAGCGCACCACACGCTCGACGGCGCCCGACGGCGCCTGCCCGATGCGGGCGATGCGCGCGACCACGTCGCCCCGGATCGACGGCGGAAGCAGCTCCAGCACCCGGGCCGCACGCGGCGCGGGCAGGTGGGCCAGCATCATCGCCGCGACCTGGGGGTGTTCCCCGGCACACAGGGTGGCGAGATCGCGGGGTTCCAGCGTCTCCAGCTCGCGAAAAGGACGCCGCGCGCGGAGCTGCTGGTCGACCCTCTCCGTGATCGATCGGGCGCCCGATTCCCCGAAGGCCTCGGTGAGCACGAGATCCGCTTCCGCGGCGAAGTCACCGATCGGCACACGCCCGTCGGCGAGACGGCGTTCGAACTCGGCGAAGGCCGACTCGACCGCGAACTCGTCCACCGGTTCGCTCTCGAGCTCCTTCATCGCCCGCGTGATGTCCTCGACGCGGGCGCGCGGAAGGTGACGCAGCAACTCGCCGGCAGCCCGCCGGTCGATCGACAGGAGCAGCAGCGCGACCTGACGTGCCGGAGTCCCTTCGCCGGTCTTCACGTGCGCCCCTCCGCCATCCAGCTCTCGACCAGCCGTGATGCGAACACCGGATCCTCCTGGATCGCCTGTTCGATGGCGGAACGCCGAGCCCGGGTCGCCTCCGACGGCGGCACCGGCGGCGGCACCTCCGCGACCGTCGCCGCGCGTTCACGCCTGCGCCGCGAACGGTGCAGCCAGAACCACGCGACCCCCAGCGCCGACAGCGCGATCGACGCCGCGAACACGGTCACATCCTGCTCGGGCCTCGGATCGATCGCGACGACGGCACGCGACGGCGCAGCGCTGTCCCGTGGAGCGAAGGACTCGACCAGGACCTCGACGTCCGCGTCCTGACCGCGCACCGGACCGAGGGCCTTCTTCACCGCGTCGACGATGCGCTGCTGCTGGCGCGGATCGCGCGCGATCGCGGCATCGAGCACGAGCGCGGCGCTCACGCGACGGATCTCCGGCGCGAGCAGGGTGACCTGCCGCTCGCCGCTGAACGGTTCGAGGCTCCGTCGCCTGCTGCCGCCGGCTCCGCTGCCCCGTTCGTCCTCGATCAATGCCGGTTGTTCGGGCTGGATGCGCTCCTCGCTGCTCACCCAACGCGGGTCGAGTTCGACGCCGACGGTGACGAAGGCCCGATCCGGCCACAGCCGGTCGAGCATGCCCTGCACGCGGCTGCGCCGCTCCTCGGCGAGACGCCGCTCGAGGTCGAGGAAACCGTCCACGCCGAGCGGCGGGTCGCCGTGTCGCACGGCGGCGGAGACCACGCCGGGGTGTGCGCCGACGGGATCGACCGGAGCCCCGGCCGAGGTGACCGCCATCAGGCCGAGCGCCGAGCCCACCGCGGTCAGCACGGCGAAGCCCAACAGGCGGCCACGCCAACCCTGCAACGGCGCAGTCCATCGGCGCAGCAGGGATCGGGACTCGGGGATCGGGGTCACGGCACGTCGCTCCGCGTCCGACATCGGCCCGGGGCCGGTCCCGGCTTGAGATCGCCGTCGCCAGACGCCGATGCGGCGGAGCGGAGGAAGACCGCGACCAGCGCCGGTGCTGCGACTGCGAAGACGGCGATCACCGCCTCGTGCAGGCCGCCGAGACGCGGGGCGTTGAAGGCGACGAACTGCACGACGCCGAGCGCGCAGTCCAGCGCGCACAGGATCGCGAGTCCCCGGGCAGCGGACGGCCCGAAGGCGCGGCCGAGCCTCCACAGCGCCGCCGCGATCCCCGCGTCGAACGCGATCCATGCCGTCTGGACGCCGCGCGAGGGGAACCAGCCAGAGTCGGTCGCCATCGCCGCCATCCACGGCACGAGCAGGATGGCGAGGAGTCGCGCGACGTCGGGCGCCCGGTGCAACAAGGTCCGCCAGCCGAAGCCGATCAGGCTCCCGCCGGCGAAGGCGCGCAGGACATCGAGCAGGGCGAAGACGGCACTCCGCCCCTCTGGCCACACCACCCACACCGGCCGCCACGCGCTCGGGGCGAGCTTGGCCTTGAAGGCGAACAGGCCGTCGAAGTCGTAGGCCGCGCGCGCCAGGCGACGGATCCATCGCAGCACCCGACCCTGTACTTCGGCGAGCGGCGCGAGCCCGAAAGTCACCTCGCGTGCTCCTTCGGCCGCGAGCGTGCGCATCGCCGCGTCGATCATCACCTCCACGGTCCCGTTCGGCGCGTACGGATCGCGGAGCACGTCCTCGAACAACCAGCCCGCGCGCGCCGGAACCGGCACCGCGACCAGCACGCCGCACAGAACGCCATCCTGCTCGGCGACGAAGTACCGCCGGTGCTCCGCGAAGCCGAAGGGCTCCAGGGCCACGACGAAACGCATCGGGGCCAGACGACGTCGCGCGAGCCAGCGCCGCACCAGCTTCTCGATGCCCACTCGAGTCGGGTGCGATGGATCGACGATCTCCGCGACCGCGGCGACGCGCACGCGCACCCGCTTCGCGCGCGCACGGCGCAGTTGCTCGCGCAGGCTGCGTCGCATCTGCAGCACCTCGGACCATCGCCGCGGATCCCACACCGGCTCCTGACCGACGTGGATCCGCGCGAAGCCGAGATCGCGCGCGGGAGGGCGTTCGACCGCGAACCAGACCACGCGTCGGCCGTCGCGACGCGACCGCAGCGCGAACTCGCGCATCACCTCCGCCTCACGGTCGAGCGGCGCGATCGGTCCGCCGGTCGCCACCCTCGCACGACCGATCGCCGCGAAGGCCACGGCCGATCCCGCGCCGTCGAACCAGTACTCCAATCCCGGCTCCAGCGCCTGGAAGCAGGTGGCATCGCGCCCGTGCGCGAGCACGCAGGCGAGGGCGCGGATCCGGTCGTCCTCGGGAACGGCCACGCCCGACATGGTGCGCCTGCTACTCTGCCGAGGACAGCCCGCGTCCGCCGGACTTCGCGATGCAGACCCTCCGCACCATCCTCGCCGTCCTGGTCGCCCACCTGATGATCGCCTTCGCCTCCGCACAGGATGCGGCCGCAGTGACGAAGGGGCTCGACCAGTGGCTGAAGGCCTACCGCGCCAACAAGATCGACCTCGGCAGCCGCGCCGAGATCGGGCCGAACTCGATCGGTCGCAAGTCCGGCGCCCTCCCCAAGGGTCTGCTCGGCTTGCTCACCGCCTATCGCGAGATCGAGGGCATGCTCGATGCCGCGGCGAAGAACGAGTCCGAGGGTGTGCTGCTCGCCGTGCTCGGCGTGGCGGCGGTGGAGCAGGACGACGTCCGCTACAAGCCCGAAGCGATGGCGCACAGCGTGCGTCTGCTCGGCGAGGCGGCGCTCGCTCACTTCACCAGCGAGGGCAGCCGCACGACGCTCGAGAAGGTCGTGGCGGAAGGCGCGAAGGGCGCGCCGAAGGGCGTCGCCGCCGGAATGCAGGCGGCCGCGCTGCGCGCACTGGCCACGAGCGGCATCGAGTCGGCCCGCTCGCTCGCCCGCGGCGCGATGGAGAACCCCGATCCCGACGTGCGCACCGCCGCCGCCGATGCGCTCGGCAAGCGCGGCACGGCGGACGACATCGGCGCGCTGACGAAGGCGCTCGAAGCCGAACGCGAGGGCAATCCGCTCGCCGCGCTCGGCATGGCGCTGCTCGGCATCGTGCAGCGCGAGAAGGCCAACCTCGACCAGCCGACGCGCGACGCCGTCGCATCCGCCGTCGCGGCGGCACTCGGACGCAGCGAGTGGCGCGTCGACATGGTGCTCGTCGATCTCGCCGAGGCGACGCGCAGCACGAAGGCGATCCCCGCGCTCATCGACGTGCTGCAACGCTTCGTCGCCGACTCCAAGGCCGTGCGCAGCGGTGCGTTGTCCGGAGTGCTGCGCTACCGCGCGCACGAAGCGTTGCTGTCGCTGACCGGCGCCGCCTTCCCGATGGAGGACCCGGCGAAATGGCGCGAGTTCTGGGAGAAGAACTCGGCGACCCTGACGGTCTCGCCCGAACCCGCCGCACGGCCGGCCGGCGCCACGAGTTCCGGGTTCTTCGGCATCCCGGTGCGCGGCACCCGTGTCGTGTTCATCGTCGATCTCTCCGGCAGCATGACCGCGCACATCCGCCCGCTGAACAAGACCGCGTCGGAGGGCGAGTACACCTCGCGTCTCGCCGTCGCGCAGGAGCAGGCCTGGGATTCGATCCAGCACCTGGAAGAGGACGCGATGTTCGACATCGTCGCCTTCAATCAGGAACCGATGACCTGGCAGGGCAAGCTGGTACCGGCGACCGAGGCGAACAAGAAGAAGGCCAAGAAGTTCATCGACGAGTTCCAGGCCAAGGGCGGCACCAACCTGTGGGGTGGACTGATGAAGGCGCTGGAGTTCGCACCGGGATCCAACGCGGCGAAGAACGAGTTGGCCCTCGACGAGATCTTCCTGCTGTCGGACGGTGCACCGACCGTGGGCGAGATCCTCGACCCGCGCGAGATCCTGCGACTCGTGAAGGACGCGAACGCGACCAAGCGCGTGCGCATCAACACCGTGTTCCTGCAGGGCGAGGGCAGCATCGACATGGATCCGCAGACCAAGGCCGGCGAGATGGGACCCGCGGACCTGATGGAGAACCTCGCGAAGGACTCGGGCGGCAGCTACGTGAAGCGCTGACCTCGGCTCAACGCCGCTGCCGGCGCGGGTGCATGAACAGGCTCGCGACGACGCAGATCGCGCCGATCACGATCAGCGTCCAACCCGCTCGATCCGATTCGCGCAGCACCGGCTCCGGAACCTCGTGCGCCCACAGCGCAGCCTTGGTGACGTCGTCCTGGAACACGAAGGTCAGTCCGCCGATCGCGCGCCACAGGAAGAAGGTGTTGTCGACCTCCTCACGCGCGTAGTGCAGACACATGATCTGCGCGTGCAGGAGCAGACCGGAGCCGA
Source organism: Planctomycetota bacterium (assembly GCA_046349595.1). Lineage (GTDB taxonomy): Bacteria > Planctomycetota > UBA1135 > UBA1135 > UBA2386 > JACRLW01. The sequence continues at coordinate 1,320,024 of JAXMCA010000002.1, read as the reverse complement.
ACAGCGTGCCGCCGAGGAAGACGGCCCAGATCCTGGCGATGGCGAGCATGGACCCTTGGTGACGCGGCGATCCGCGAAGGGGTCGATTGTGGGGATTCGGGTCCTCGCGGGACAAGGGCGATGCCGGGACGAGCACGGACGCTGCCTCGATGCTTAGATGTCCGCCATGTTCGCCGCCCTGATCCTCGCGGCCGCGTTCGGGGTCCAGGACCCCGAGCCGAAGAAGCCCGAGAACACTCCTCCCACGCCGCCGCAGCAGCAAGTCGCGGCCGAAGACTGGGACGACGCGCGCACGAAGGCCGAGCTCAAGGACTTCGACAAAGGGATGAAGTCCCGCACGCTGAAGGACAAGCTCGCCGCGATCGCGCGCCTCGACACCGGTCGCAACGACAAGTTGGTCGCACCCCTCGCCAACGTCGTCCTCCGCGAGCGTGCGATCACGGTGCGCAAGGCCGCCGCCGAGGCCCTCGCCCACCAGCCGGCGAAACAGTGCAAGCCGCAGATCCTCCGCCTGCTCGGCGATGCGCGCATGAACGACGCGCCGGAAGTCCAGGGCACCCTGGTCGAGTCCCTCGCCCGCGTCGGCTACGAGTGCAAACGCGATTGGGAGGCGATCGGTCGGCTGTTCGAGGCCGACTACGGACCCGAGCGGGTCGCGCTGCAGCGCGCGATCCTCACCATCGTGAAGGACAACCGCGAGCTCGAGGCGCTGGACATGCTGGTGCGCAACCTCGGTGAGCCGGTGCCGGAGAATCCCGACGATGCCGGCAACCCACCGGCGGAGTACTGGGAGAAGCGCTGGAAGTCCTGGCAGGTGTGGCGCGGCGATGTGAAGGAGACGCTGCTGACGCTCACCGGTCAGCGCTTCAGCACCGCGAAGGAAGCGAAGGACTGGATCGCGGCGAATCGCAGCAAGCTGGAGAAGCGGTGAAGTCCTCGACCAGCGACATCGGTGTGCGCGAGATGTTGTCGCGCGAGGCTCCCTGGCTGTTCGCTCCCGAACTCGAGACCTGCGTGGTCGGCTCCGCAGCACTCGCCGAGGCGTGTCGCCGCGCCGACGTCGACTGTCCCTCGGTGCGCGACATCGACCTCGCCTGGCGTCTGCCGGTCGCCGACGGCGCCGCGCTCCTGCGCAGCCACGGTGTGGTGCTCCCGGTCACCACCGGCAACCTCGAACGCGGCACGCTCGCGTGTCGCATCGGCGGACGGCGCATCGAGATCACCACGTTTCGCGGCCAGGGGGCCAATCATGCCGCCCGCATCCACGACGACCTCGCGCGCCGCGACATGACCATCGGTGCGCTCGCCTGGAAGCTCGAGGACGACACGCTGCTCGATCCCTTCCACGGCCTCGATCACTGGCGTTCGGCACGCATCGAACCGGTCGGCGACGCCCGCGAACGCATCGACGAGCACCCGATCCGCTACCTGCGCTACTTCCGCCGCGCGCACTCCCTGGGGTTCCATCTCGCCGCTCCGCTGCGCAAGCTGGCCTTCGACCCAAGGTGGCTGCAGGTCACGCCGCGCGAGGCGATCGCCGCCGAATTGCGCCGCATCCTCGACGACGTCGCCTCCCCCGGCCGCTGCCTGGTCGAGCTGCACGAGTGCGGCGCGCTGCAGCACTTCGCGCCGATCCTCGCCACGCAGTTCGACGGCCGTCCGGCGGGCCCGATCCGCCACCATCCCGAGATCTCGCAGTCGCTGCATCTGCTGCTGGCGCTGCAGTGGGCGAAGGCGCGCATCACCGAGCTGCCCGAGGAGGATCGTCTCGCGGTGCTCGTCGCCGTGCTCTGCCACGACCTCGGCAAGGGTCTCACCCCGGCAGAGGAGTGGCCGGCCCATCACGCGCACGAGGCGCGCGGCGTGGCGGTCGTCGGCGAGTTCCTCGACTCCATGCCCGGTCTCACCGACGCACGCGGGCGTCGTCTCGCGGAGGCGGTGTGCAAGCTGCACCTCGAGGTGCGCCAACTCCGCTCGCTGCGCGCGGGGACCGTCGCGAAGCTGCACGAACGCTGGTTCCGCGGCCCGGACTTCCCCCTCGACCTGTTCGCGCTCGCGATCGGTGCCGACGTCGGCGGACGCCTGTCGCGCGAGGGTGAGGGCGATCGCACGCGCAAGGCGGTGCACGACGACATCGAGGCGGTGCGCGAAGCCTGCGGCTCCGTCGACGCCGCCGCGTTGCGCGCAGGTGCCGGTGAGGACCTCGACGCCTTCCGTCGCGACCTGCACGAGGCGTGGTGCGACGCGATCCGCGGCGCCTTCGGATCCGACGAGGGCTGAGCCTCTCAGGCCGCGTCGTCGCCCATGCAGCGCAGGGAGGTGCGCACGGACACGAGCTCGCGCTCGAGGCGGTCGACCTCGGCCAGCGCGTCGTCGCAGAGGCGCCGCGTGCGGAGGTCGAGCACCTCGCCCACCACGCAGCTCATCCACACCGCACGCATGGTCTCGTCGAGCTCGGTCCGCGCGTGATCGAGACGGTCCAACAGGTCGCGCTCGGTGCGGGTCAGCGAGAGCCGAGACACCGAAGGAATACGGGTTCTCTCGAAGTCCATGGCCGGAGCTTCGACCAGGAGCTTCAAGCCCGCTGGGCACGCCCGATCAAGATTCGCGACGGGCGTGAGGAGGTGCGAGAGGTGCCGGCAGGACGATGATCCCGCCGGAGAGACATGGGTCGCCGTGCATCAGGTGACCGATCGCGGCCGGGCTGGCCCCGAAGGGGTGCCGCGTCGCGCTGACCAGGAAGGCCGAGAGACCGAAGGATCGACGATCGGTCCGTACCGGGATTTCACCGCCGCGGTCTGCGACCCCGGTTTGATCCGGCCCTGACTTCGCGTCCAATCCGCAGCCTTGCACGCTTCGACGCCCTCTCCGCGCCCTCCGATCCGACGCCGACGCCGACTGCTGCTGCTCGCCGTCGGCCTCCTGCTCCCCTGCGCGCTGATCGAGATCACGCTGCGCGTCGTCGATCCGGCCCACACCGCCGAGACCATCGAGCGCGAGCACTTCACCGAGGCGATCCTCGAGCGTGGCTCGGGCGGCGCTCTCGCACTGCGCAAGGGTGCAGCGGGCACCCTGCTCGGCCACCGCGCCGAGATCGGTGCGCAGGGCTTCCGCACCCCGCCCTTCGATCCCCACAAGGCCCAGGACACATACCGCATCCTGGTGATCGGGGACTCGGTCGCCTTCGGCTGGGGTGTCGCCGAACAGGACTCCTTCCCCCGCGTGATCGAGCGCGAACTGCAGAAGGGCGTGATCCCCGGCGGCAAGGCCAGGGTCGAGGTGATCGACGCCGCGGTGCCCGGCTGGGGCGTGCCCCACTACCTGCAGCTCCTCGAGCAGCAGGGGCTGTCGTGGCAGCCCGATCTGGTGCTGGTCACCCTGATCAACAACGACCTCACCGACATCCTCGACGTGCTCGACCCGACGCCGCGGTCGCAACCCTTCCTGCTGCCGTCGTTCCTGCGCTGGTCGTACCTCGCGCGGATCGTCGAGCGCACCATCGCCGTCGCCAGCTCCCGCGACTTGCGCTCCGACTTCTTCGTCGCGATCGACGTCGATCCGGCGCGCCGCGCCAAGGCGACCACCGCACTCTGCGAGGCCTTCGCGCGGATGCAGAGCGACCTCGGCAAGATCCCCCTGTGCGTGATGGACACCATCATCGGCAGCAAGGGCGAACGCCTCGACGACTTCGTCGCCTGCGCGAAGCAGCGCGGCTTCACACGCATCGACGCATCGCTCGCGCGCCCCGACTACAAGACGGTCTACGCGGTGAGCCCGACCGACGACCACCCCAACGCCGCCGGTCATCGCGAGCTCGCGCGCATCGCGCTCGACTGGATCCGTTCGCGCTGACCTTCAGCGAGACATGGCGTTCAGCTTCTCGGCCAGCTCGATCAGATCACCCTTCGGCAGCGGCACCTCGAAGTCGACCGCCCGGCCCTCGCGCGTGACCTTGATCGCCGAAGCCGCCTCGGCGATCGGTTCGAGCGCCTCCTGACGATCGGCGAGACCACCGAGCAGCCGTCCCAATCCGGCGGTCCACCCGGCCACCGCCGCCGACGCCGCGGGAGTCGCCCAGTCGGTGTGGATGTGCACGCTCTCGACCTGGGTGCGGGGAAAGACCATCCATGCCGAGGCGATGCGGAAGATGCCGGCACCCTCCGGATAGGGCGCGGAATCGGACAGCCACATCGAGACCGATGCATCGGGCCGCAGATGGCCGAGCAACTCCCTGGCGTGCTCCTTGCCGCCCGGCTCGCGGAAGCGCTTGTGGCTGAAGAGGGCGCAGCGGGAGGTGAGGCGGACCGAGTAGTCGGGAATCCCACCGACGGTGATCGCGTGGTCATCACCCTCCACGATCATGTGTTGGTCGCGCACGAACTGCGCGACGCGCGCCAGATCCCACTCACCGTCGATACGGATGAAGAAGTCCGGCACGGTCTCGAAGCGCTCCTTGAACTTCATCGCGAGCACCAGGCGATGGATGCGTGCGTTGCCGATCCTCTGCGCGAGGACGTAGCCGATGTTCGCGGTGATCGCCGTGACTCGGGTCCCCCTCTGGATCTGCGCGGCGATCTCGGGGTTCTCGCCGTAAATCTCCATCGCCCGATCGCTCGCCCTCTCGCTCGAGCGCCGGAAGAACGCCTGCAGGGCGCCCGAGGGCGGCATCGTGCTGTTGTTCACGCAGATCACCGCGCCTGCCTCGGCCGGCACATCTGCCAGCGACTCCTCGAGGGAGACGACCTCGCGCACGCGCACCGGTCGCGGGTCGCCGTTCAGACCCGCCATCGCATCCTCGCAGGCTTCGCGGAGATCCTGATCGAGGTCCTTCTCCTGCAGGGTCCGCTTGATCAGACCGATCGCCGGTTTGAGTCCCGTCCGCTCCGCAGCGCGAACCGCCAGGATGCGGAGGAGGTCGTGATGCGAGCCGTCGCCCTCCTGCGGCCTGCGCGCGAGCGTGCGCAGGATGCCGACGTCTTCACCACCCTCGCGTCGCTCGAAGAAGTTGACCGCGTCGGTCAGCGAAGCGAGATCGGAGTCGCCGGCGCACACCAGCAGCATCGAGCTGAGGAACTGCAGTCTCTCGACGGTGTCGGCACCGAGGCCATCGACGGGGACGAAGGGCGCGTCGGCGCCGACTGCGATGCCGAGCCGGCCGTCGGCACCGATCGAATAACGCGGCGGCGGAACTTCGAACTTGCGCGGCGATTCGTCCTGAGCACGCAGGCCCGGGGCGAGAGCGACGGCGACCAGCGAGCAGATCCTGAGAAGCCTGCGGTGCGCCTCGATTGCGCGCGTGGGGCTCCCCGGAGATCGCCACGCACGAACACCTTGGCCCCGCGCGCTCACCGATCCAGTCCGCTGATGACCTTCTGCGCGAGTTCGCCGAGATCGCCCTCCGGCAGCGGCACGTCGAAGTCGACGCTCTTGCCTTCCTTGGTCGTCTTGATCGCCGCGGCCGCTTCGGCCACCGGCACGAGTTCCTCCTGTCGATCGGCGAAGCCGCCGAGCAGTCGTCCGAGGCCGGCGGTCCAGCCGGCGACCGCGTTGGCCGCCGCGGGTGTGGCCCAGGCGGTGTGGATGCGGATGTGCTCCTTGGTGCTCTGTGGCACGGTGATCCACGCCTCGCTGATGCGATAGATGCCGAGTTCGTCGGGATACAGGGCGCTCTCCGACCACCACATCGAGATCGATGCGTCGGTGCGGACGTGCGTGAGCAACCCCTTCGCCTGCTCTGCGCCACCGGCCTCCTGGAAACCGGAATGGGTGACGACCAGCGAGCGCGAGGTGATCCTCACCGTGTGGCCGTCCGGCGAGGTCATCGAGATCGACTCGTCATCGCCCTCCACCGGTGCGCCCTCCTCGCGAAGCAACTTCGCGATGCGCGGCAGGTCCCAAGCACCCTCGAGGTGGACGAAGAAGTACGGCTGTGTCTCGAAGTCCTCGCGGAACTTCAGCGCGGCAACCATGCGGTCGATGCGCACGTTGCCGATCTGACGCGCGAGCACGTAGCCGAGTCCGCCGACCAGGGCGGAGCGGCGCACGCTGTCGTGGATCCACTCCTTGTTGGACTCCTCGTCCTCGATCATCGACGCGACGCGCAGCGTCATGGCCTCCGCCATGTGCCGCGCGATGATCATCAATTCGCCGCCGAGTGCCGGGAGCGACGCCGTGTTGTGGACGACCAGCAAGTCCGCTCCCTTCGGCACCGTGGCGAGCACCGACTCCAGCGGTTCGAGCGTCCGTTCGCGCCGCGGAGCCGCACCGCCGCGCAGCGTCGCGATCGCATCCTCACAGGCCTCACGCAGCGCCGGATCGACCTCCTTCTCCGCCAGGATCCGCTCGAGCTGCCCGATCGCCGGCTTGAGCCCCGAGCGCTGTGCGGCACGCGCGGCCATGACGCGCAAGAGTCCGAGATGGATCGCATCACCCTCCTGCGGCTTGCGCGCCAACGTGCGCAGGATGCCGACTTCTTCTCCGCCTTCACGCCGCTCGAAGAAGTTCACCGCGTCGGTGAGCGAGATCAGATCGGAAGCTCCGGAGAGGAACACCGACAGGTAGCCGAAGAATCCGATCGCGCTGATCTCGCCGTCGCTCAGCCCCTCGGTGGGCACGAACTCGCCGTCCTTGCCCAAAGCGACGCTGAGTCGCCCGTCCTGCTCGATCTGGTAGCGCGGCACCGGCAGGACGACCGGCTTGCGCTCGGGCTCGTCCTGGCTGCGCAGGAGGGGCTGAAGGGCGAGCAAGACGGCCAACGAAGACAGGCACTTACCGTGGATCATGGTTGCGACACTCCCTGACGAGGGGCAGGAAGCCTAGCGGCCGCTCGCGGACACGACACAGGCCGACGACGCCACGGTCAGAAACCACCGCTCGCCGGTGTCTTTGCACACTGCCGCCATGATCCTCACCATGACCTCGCTCGCCGCGATCGACCTGTCCGCCGCCCGGGGCGATGCGGAGGCCGAGGAGTTCCTCGCGGCGATGCGCGGCATACAGCCGGCGCTGGTCACCTTGATCTGGCGGCTGCTGGCGTGGCCGGCGCAGGCGGCGGAGATCGAAGACGTGCTCCAGGAGGTCTGGCTGACGGCGTGGTCGCGGCGCGGGCAACTGCGCTCGGTCGCGACGCGCGAGGGCTGGCTGCGGCGCATCGCGATCAACACGGCGCGCAATCACGCGCGGGCCACGCGGCGGCGGGCACTACGCGTGGGACTCGCGGGCTTCGGACCCTGTGAGGAGCCGGTGGCGGCCCCGCAGGATGCCGTCGACGATCGCGTGCGCGGGGCACTCGCCCGTCTGCGCCATGCCGACCGCGAGGTGCTGGTGCTGCACTACCTCGAAGGCACTGCGATCGAGGATTGCGCGCGGCTGCTCGGCCTGCGGCGCAATGCGGTCGATGCGCGGCTGTCGCGCGCGCGCAAGCGCCTGCAGGCCGAGATCGGAGACGGCGATGAGTGACCGCCTCGTCGGACTGCTGCGCGAGGTCGAGGGCCGGATTGCCCGACCGGCGGTGCGTCCGCCCGACGTCGAAGGTCTGCGCGCGCGTGCGCGGCGGATGCGACTGCAGCGCGCGGCGGGCGGACTGCTGCTCCTGGTCTTGCTCGGCTTCGGGCTGAGCCGCGCGACGACTTCCTGGTTCGTGCCGACGCGCATCGATGTTCCGCGCGTCTGGCGCGATCCCCTCGTGATCGCCGACCTGGAGCGCGCCGCAGCGGCGCGCTTCGGCGAAGCCCTTCGTTCCCCCGAGCGCGTCGCCGAGCTGCGGCGCATCGTCACCGTCTACCCCGACACGATCACCGCGCAGCGCGCGGGGGTCCTGCTGAGTTGTGAGGAGTCCCGATGAATCCCTGGTCCACTTCGATCGTGCTGACCGCGCTTTTCGCCTGCGTGCCGACGCTTCGCGCGCAGAACAGAGTCAGCGCCGCGATCGTGATCCGTCACGATCCTTCCATGTTGACGCTCGATACCGGCCTTCTGAACAGTTTGGTGCACTCGGAAGCACGCCTCGTCCCGATCCGAAAGCTGCCCGGACTGGAGGCCTGGGATGTGCGTCCCAATGTGTTCTCGCGCAACCCGAAGGATTCGGATCAACCGCCGGGAGTCTTCGTCGCTCATCTGACCATCGACTTCGCGGGAAAGGATGGGACGACGGAACTCGACCCGCGGGTCATGGAGCAAGCGCTCACCACACTGGCCGACTCCCTGAGCTCTGCCCTCCGTGATCGCCTCGAGACCGAACCGCTGCGCAGCCTCCGCGAGCAGAGCAGCACCCTGCAGGCGCGCCTCAAGGACATCGCCGCGAAGCGTCGCAGTGCCGGAGTCGCAGACAACCGGGAGGCCGATCTGCGCAAGGTCCAGGACAGCATCGACGACCGCCAGCGCAACATCGCGCAGAAGCACGCCGACCTCGCTGCCGAGATCGCCGCGCGCGATGCGCTGGAGCAGGAGCTGCAGGTCACGCAGAAGGCGCTCGCCGAGCACCCCGACGATCAAGCGCTGCGGGCCCGCATCGCGATGATCTCCAATCAGACCCTGCAGTGCACGACGCAGATCCAGGGCCTCGAAGCCCAACTCAAGTCGATGTTCGGCGAAGCGAGCGTGCTCAATGATCGTGTGGCCGCTCTCCGCAAGCAGGCCGCCGAGGCCGACACAGGAGCCGACATGCGTCTGCTCGACGCCGAGTTCGACCGCGTGGCCGCGGCGCTGGCGCGGGTCGAGGACCGGATCGCGGGCTTCCGCCCCTTCGAGTTCGAGATCTGGCGCTGATCTACGACTCCGGAGGATTCGCGCGGCACGCGCGGATTCTCCTGAGCAGTAGATGCCAGCAGGACCGACGGCGCGGCCGAGTGCCTCGGGGTGCGGGGAGCGAAGCGAGCCGCACCCCTTCGGTTGCGGCAGGAGGCCGCGCTGTGACCGTCGCGCGGGCGGGCTATCCTCGCCGCGCCATGCGAGTCATCGTCCTCCTGCTGCTGTGCGCGAGCCTCTGCGCGCAGGATCGCCGTCCGAACATCCTGTTCATCTACTCCGACGATCACGCTGCCCACGCGATCTCCGCCTACGGGAGCAGGATCAACCAGACGCCGAACATCGACCGCCTGGCGACGGGCGGCATGCGCTTCACGAACTCCTTCGTGACCAACTCGATCTGCGGGCCGGCACGCGCCTGCGTGCTCACCGGCAAGTACTCGCACGTCAACGGCTTCGCGACCAACGAGGACGTGTTCGACGGCAGCCAGCCGACCCTGCCCAAGATGATGCAGTCCGCCGGCTACTCGACCGCGATCATCGGCAAGTGGCACCTGGTGTCCGACCCGCAGGGTTTCGACCACTGGATGATCCTGCCGGGCCAGGGCGTCTACCACGACCCGGCGTTCATCGAGGACGGGGTGCGCAAGAAGATCACGGGCTACGTCACCGACATCATCACCGACCGCACCATCGACTGGCTCGAGCGCGGACGTCCCAAGGACAAGCCCTTCTTCCTGATGTGCCAGCACAAGGCTCCGCACCGCAACTGGGAGCCTGCCGATCGTCACCTGAAGCTGTTCGAGGACGTCGACATCCCCGAGCCCGAGACCTTCGACGACGACTGGAAGAACCGCAGCTCGGCCGCCGGCGACACCACGATGACGGTCGAGCATCACCTCACCAAGACCGACGTGAAGGCGGATCCGCCGGAAGGACTCACCGGTCACGCGCTCAAGCACTGGTACTACGAGCGCTACATCAAGGACTACCTGCGCTGTATCGCCGCCGTGGACGAGAGCGTCGGTCAGGTGCTCGACTGGCTCGACCGGAGCGGTCTCGCGGAGAACACCATCGTCGTCTACTCCTCGGATCAGGGCTTCTACCTCGGCGACCACGGCTGGTACGACAAGCGCTGGATGTACGAGGAGTCGCTGCGCTCGCCGCTGCTGGTGCGCTGGCCGGCGAAGATCGCGGCCGGCAGCGTGAGCGATGCGATGGTGCTCAACATCGACTTCGCCGAGACGCTGCTCGATGCGGTCGGTGCGCCGATCCCGGGCGACATGCAGGGGCGCAGCTTCCTGCCGATCCTGTGCGGCAGCACGCCCTCGGACTGGCGCCGCACGATGTACTACCACTACTACGAGTTCCCCGAGCCGCACCACGTGCAGCCGCACTTCGGCGTGCGTGATCCGCGCTACAAGCTGATCCGCTACCCCGGCATCGACGCGTGGGAGCTGTTCGACCTGCAGGAAGATCCGCACGAGCTGCGCAGCGTCTGGGGCGAGTCGCGCTACGCCGAGGTGCAGAAGAAGCTCGCCGTCGAACTCGATCGATTGCAGGCACAGTTCGGCGACAAGGCCGGGCTCATCGACCCCGCGCTCGCGCGCTTCGGCAGCGTGACCAGGGAGGAGATCGCGAGCTGGCCGGGCGGACGCGATCCGCATCAGGTGCTCGCGCGCAGCGCGAAGATCAACGTCACCAAGATCCCCTTCAGCTTCGGTGCGCGCGTCACACTTGCGGAAGCAGGCAGCGACGGCGTGATCGGCGCGCTCGGTGGCGGGAACCGCGGCTTCGCGCTGTGCCTCGAGAAGGGTGTGCCGACCTTCACCCTGCGCAACGGCGAGAAGGTCTTCGTCGTGCGCGGTCGCGCGGCGCTGCCCGCCGATCGCGAATCGCTGGTGGTCGGGGTCCTGGGCAACGACGCGAAGCTGAGGCTGTTCGTCGACGGCACCGCGGTGGCCGAGGCCGCCGGAGAACCGCTCGAAGGTCTGCCGGGCGAGGGACTCTCGCTCGGCTGCGACGACAACAGCGCGGTGGGCGCCGTGACCGCGCCGTTCCGCGGACGCCTCAGCGACATCCGTCTGTGGCGCGGCGTCGCAGAGCGCTGGTGATCGCCGCGCACAGCGTGCGCGCATCCACCGACGCATCGCTCACCCTGGCCCGCGGTGGCGCCCACACCGCGGGGTCGGACGCGACGAAGAGCGCGAAGGTGATGGTGCCCAACGCCGCGGCGAGGTGGGTCGGACCGCTGTCGTGTCCGACGAAGACCGCGCGCGCTGCGATGGCCTCGGAGAGTGCGACGGGAGTCGACGGCTGCACGACCGGAGCGATCGATCCCAGCGCCTCGAGGTCGAAACCGCGCTCGCGCTCGACCGGCCCGACGGCGAAGGCCGCGTCGATCCCGGCGTCGTGCAACCGCGACGCGAGTTCGCTCCAGAACGCGGCCGCGCGGCACTTGCGCGGCGCACCGGCGCCCGGGTGCAACAGAGCCGCGGAGGTCTCCACCACCGCGGGCCGCTGCAATCGCGGCACGCCGTCGGCGAAGCCCGCGTAGCCCGTGCGATCGAGCAGCTCGCGCGACGCCGGACGTCGCACGTCCCCGAGGATCACCGCGTCGTAGCAGCACGCGTTCGCATGCATCGCCGCGACGCGCGGATCGTCGGCCACCACCCGGTCGTACCCTGCGATCCGCGCCGCGAGGATCTCGGTCGAGAAGGCGCGCTCGCACGCACCGAGCGCGGCCATCAACGCGACGTTCTCCTCCACCCCGGCCATGTCGAGCCGTAGGTCCGGACGCTCGGCACGCATCGCCCGGGCCAGCGGTTCCACGAGCACGGTGTCGCCGAGCGCACCGCGTCGCACGAGGAGCTGTCTTCTCACGCTGCACCGCATCGAAGCGCGGGCCGTCGCGCGGTCCAGCGCCCGGCGCGCTAACCTTCCCGCGCCGCCCCCAGGCGACCCTGCATCGATGCGCGCACTCCACCTCCTCTTGCTGGCCCTTTCCCTGCTCGCGTCCTGCTCCGTGCGGCCGGACGAGGACTTCGAGAACGAGGGCTCCGATCCCGACTTCCCCAATGCGGCCATGGAATGGCGCGCGCTTCGCTGGGCCGACGAGAACGGCGCGATCCCCGCCGGAGCGTGGGCGCGCGCGCTACAGCAGCGTCAGGCGCTCGTCGCCGCGTCGCCGCTGAGCGACACCGGCGGTATCGCACCCAAGTCCTGGGTCGAGCGAGGCCCCTACAACCTCGCCGGACGCAGCCGCACCCTGGTCATCGATCCGCGCGACACGCGCATCCTGTGGTCGGGGGGTGTGAGCGGCGGTCTGTGGAAGAGCGTCGACCGCGGTGCGAACTGGAGCATCGTCGACGACTGGTGGACCAATCTCTCGATCGGTTCGCTCACGCTCGACCCGAGCAATCCGGACGTGATGTACGCCGGCACCGGCGAGGGCTTCTTCAACATCAACGTCGCGCGCGGCGTGAACCGCAGCGCGATCCGCGGTGCCGGCATCTTCAAGTCGATCGACGGCGGCGCGCACTGGACCTGGCTCACCAACACCGCGGGCTTCGACTACGTGCTGCGCGTGGCGGTGTCGCCCGCCAATCCGAACGTCGTTCTCGCCTCGGTGCGCCAGGGCGGCATCTACCGCTCGACCGACGGCGGCACCAACTGGTCGCAGGTCTACAACGCGTACTCGAGCGACCAGGTGGTGTTCGATCCGAACAACGGCAACAACGCGCTCGCGCACGTCGTCGACGCCAGCCTGTCGAACCACGGCGTGCTGTGGTCGACCGACGGCGGCGCGACCTGGGCACCGGCGCAGAGCGGTCTCGGCCTGATCACCGGCTACGACGCGCGCGTCGAGATGTGCTATGCGCGCAGCAGCCCGAACGTGGTCTACGCGTCGTGCGGCGCATCGGGCGGCAAGGCATGGCGCTCCGCCGACGGCGGGCGCAACTGGGTGCAGCGCACCACCACGTCGAGCACCGGCGTGACCTGGTACTTCAACGGCTTCTGGGTCGATCCGACCAACGAGAACGTGATGGTCGCGGCCGGTCTGCACGTGTGGCGCAGCACCAACGGCGGCGTGTCGTTCTCGCAGATCACCAACGGCTACATCATGACGACGGATCCGCACCTCGACGTGCACGCCGTGGTGGCCGATCCCGACTACGACGGCGCGACGCACCGTCGCGTCTACGTGACCACGGATGGTGGTGTGCACGCCGCCGACGACGTCCTCGCCGCCGGCCAGGGCACCGGCTGGCGCGACATCGACAACACGCAGCGTTCCACGCAGTTCTACGGCGCCGCGGGTTCGGCCACGAACGGCACGATCGTCGGTGGTGCGCAGGACAACGGCACGCAGCGTCTGCTGGCCGGCGCACAGAACTCGAACATGCCCTTCGGCGGCGACGGCGGTCAGGTCGAGATGGACCCGACCAATCCCAACTACGTCTACGGCGAGTACGTGTGGCTGCAGGTGCACCGTTCGACCAACGGCGGCTCGTCCTCGGCCTTCCAGAACAGCGGCATCACCGAGACCGCGGATGCGACCGCGAACTTCGTCGCGCCGATCGCGCTCGACCCGAACTCGCCGCTGCGCCTCTACGGCGGTGCCTCGAGCCTGTGGCGAACGACCAATGCACGCGCGACCACGATCGCGTGGAGCGCGATCAAGGCGCCGGTGGGGAGCAAGATCAGCGCGATCGCGATCGCGAACGGCGACCCCAACCTGGTGTGGGTCGCCCACAACGACGGACGCATCTACAAGACGACCAACGCGACCGCGGCGACTCCGACATGGACCGCCGTGGATGACAACGCCGGGGTCAATCCGCTGCCCAATCGCTACGTCACGCGCATCGCCATCGACCCGACGAACCATGCCGTGGTGTGGCTGACCTTCGGTGGCTTCACCAGCGGCAACCTGCGCGTGACGCGGAACGGTGGCACCACCTGGACCGACGCGAGCGGCACGAGCCCGCGCCGCCTGCCCGATGTGCCGTGCAACTGCGTGCTGCTGAACCCCGACGACACCAACGTGGTCTACGTCGCCACCGAGATCGGCATCTTCGCCAGCGACGACGCCGGAGCGACCTGGTCGGCGAGCAACGACGGTCCCGCCAACGTCGACACCGAGCAGATCGTCTTCATGCACGGCAGCCGCACGATCATCGCCTCCACCCTGGGTCGCGGACTGTGGACCTGTGACGTCCGTCGCCCGACGTCGGCCGCGTTCGGTGCAGCCTGCGCGAACCAGTCCAACCCGCCGCAGCTCGTGGTCGACCCCCTCGCTCCCGCGCGCATCGGCCACCGCCTGCAGTGGATCGGCTCGAACTCGCTCCCCGGGGTCGGAGCCTTCCTCCTGCTCGGCTTCTCGAAGACCGCATGGCTCGGTGGATCGCTGCCTTTCGACCTGACTGGGGTCGGAATGGCGTCGTGCTCGCTCCTCGTCAGCCCGGATGCCGTATTCGGCACGGCGACATCGGCGAGCGGCGGATCGAGCTTCGGCATCGATCTACCGCAGGATCCGAGCCTGTTGGGCGCAAGCCTCCACGCGCAGCTCCTGAGCCAGGATCCGACCTTGAACCTGCTCGGCCTCGCGACCAGCGCCGGGGTGAGCGCGACCCTGGGCTGGTGATCCCGGATCCCGATTCGGGCCGATCGCGGCGCTCACCGAGCAGGATCGGAGAACGACGCTAGGCTCTGGCGACCCGAGGTCCCACCAGCCCTCATGTTGCGCACATTCTTCTGTCTCGCGCTCTGCGTCGCATTGTCGGCGCAGGAGCCGCTGCCCACCGACGCCGTGACGGCGCCGTCGGGCTGGACGCCTCTGGTGCGCGCCGAATTGATCGCGGATCTGATCCTTCGCGGTCGCCTGCACATCGCCGACCCGATCGCCTTCGAGGAGGCGATGCAGCGCGGTGGCGGCTATGCGCCGATGTCGATCGACATCAGCGAGCGCCTGCGGGGTCGTTGCGCGAAGACGATCGAGTTCACGTGCTTCGTCGTGCCGAGTGTCGCCGCCAACGGCATCCGTCCGACCGGTGAGGATCTGCTCGACATGGATCGCCGTGAGGTGATCGTCCTCCTCGAGCAGGTCGGGCGCCGGCTGTTCCTCGCCGATCGCATCATGGGCGAGACCCTGATGGTCGCGACCGCCGACAACCAGCGCATGGTGCGCGACGTGATCGCGAAGAACGAAGCGCTGGCCAAGACTCCGATCCCGAGCGACGTGCTGTTCTGCGACGACGTGCTCGACGAACTCGACGCGATGGCCGCGTCCCCCGAACGGCAGCAGGAGGGCTTCTGGCAGATCCAGACCTTCGGGCCGCGCGCGCTCGCCGCCGTCGTGCACAGCCTCGACGACGACCGCCGCATCGAATCGGAGAGCCTGGAACTCCACGTGCGACGTTCCACCAACGGGACCGGCTTCGCTCGCGTCCGTGTCGCCAGCTTCGGCGAAGCCCTCGCCTTCATCGCGGCCGAGTGGGCGAACGATGCACTCGGCATCGCCCGCGACTCGCTCGCGCGGCACACGCGCCAGAGGAACAACGAGTGCCTGCGGGTGTTCGCGCACTACGTGCTCGAGGAGCATCGCACGATGTCGCTCACGTCCCGTAAGACAGAGCGCGGCTGATCACTCGATCCGCAGGAGCACCGACGGCAGCGGTGCACCGTCGGCGACATCGATGGTCTCCACGGCCTGGGCGAGGACCGGCGTGCCCTGCCTGCCGCTGTTGACCTGACGATCGACCACGGCGCGGATCTCGATGCGCCCGATCGGCACGAGCGGCAGGTCGAAGTTGCCGTCGTTGTCGCTTCGCGTCGCCACCACGCAGCGTGGACCGTGTTCGTGGAAAACGCGCGCACGCGCCACCGGGCGACCCGTGATGCCGTCGACGACCCTGCCGGTGACGTGCAGGCCACGCACCAGGCGGATGACGGTCTCGCGACCGGCCTGCATCGACGCGCGTTCGTAGGTCCAGTCCTCGGGGAGGCCGTCGACCACCGGATGGAGGAGCATCGGTGCGGGCGGAGCGGCATCGAACTGGAAGGAGCCGTCGGGGCCGGTCGTCGTCGCGAGGCCGGGGAGTTGGAAGATCCGCACCGCGAGACCGGCCAGCGGGATGTCCTCGCCCGTCACCAGACGACCACGCGCCGGCAGGGTCGGGTACAGCACCAGGGGCGGAACGTCCTTCTGGTCGCTGTACCAGTCCTGGTCCCCGATCGCGTAGCCCTCGGCGAAGACCCGGAAGTGCCAGACCAGCACCGTGGGAGACACGGTGTCGATGCGGAACCGCCCGTCCGCGTCGGTGCGCACGGTGACGAGCGGCACACCGCGCGGACCACCGCCGAGGAGCTGCACCTCCGCGTCGTGGATCGGGATGCCGCCGAAGGCGAGCACCGAACCGTCGACCCGGATCGGTGGGGCGAGGTCGACCGGCGAGGAGATGCCCCAGTGTTCGATGAAGCCGGTGCCGATCCCGAGCCCTGCGGCGCTCACCCTGGCCAGGCAGCCGTCGGGTCCGATCTCGGTGTCGATCCACACCTCGTCCGGGTCGTCGCTGTGCGCTTCCCCGATCCGGGGCGTGGGCGAAGGCGCGCTCGGGCTGCGATCGAGTTCGAAGAGTTCGAGGTGCGCGGCGACCGGAAGCTTGTCGGGTCCCCTCACCGTGATCCGCGGCCGCAGTCGTGCGCGACCCATCACCACCGCGACGACCAGCGCCACGACGACGACCAGCGACCAGCGCAGGACGAAGGCGAGATCACCGCGCACGCGTCGCGCGGTCTCCTGCTGGTGCGGCGCATCCTCGCCCAGGCTTCGGGAGTGATCGTGGTGCGGATCCAATCCGGATCCCTATAGCCGTTCGCGGGCGACCTGCGAACCCGATGGCCCTATCCTCCGCCCGCATGAGCGATCTTCGCAGCGCCGGGAAGCGGGCCGCCGCCCGCGCCGTCGCGGACACGATCCCGTCGGGCGTGAAGCTCGGCCTCGGCACCGGCAGCACGGTCGCCTTCTTCCTCGACCGGCTGGGCGAACGGGCTCGCGACGAGGGATTCAGCGTGACGGGCGTTCCGACCAGCGAGGCGACCGCCGAACTCGCATTGCGCCTCGGGCTCCGGATCGTGTCGTTGGACGACGTCGACCGACTCGATGTCGCGGTCGACGGCGCCGACGAGATCGATCCGAACCTCGATCTGATCAAGGGCGGGGGCGCGGCGCTGACCCGCGAGAAGATCGTCGCCGCCGCCGCCGACCACTTCGTGGTGATCGCCGACGACACCAAGCTGGTGCCGCGACTCGGCGCCACCTTCCGTCTGCCGATCGAGGTGCTGACCTTCGGGTGGAGGCAATCGGCCGCCGCCGTCGCCGCACTCGGACTGAAGAACACCCGACGCGCGCGGAGCGACGGTCGACCGGTGATCACCGACAACGGCAACTTCGTCCTCGATGCCGATCTGCCCGCGCGCACCGACCTGCGCGGACTCGAACTCGCGCTCAATGCGATCCCCGGCGTGCTCGAGTGCGGACTGTTCGTCGGAATGGCCGGCGAGGCCTTCGTCGGCGATGCCGCGGGGCAGGTGCGGCGCATCCGCCGCGAAAAGTCCTGACCACGGCGAGGGATGGCTGCGTAGAGGGGGCCGGCGCCTCGGCGCAGACGAACATCCTGGATGCTCATCCGTCGCCGGGGCGCCCCTGTCGTGCGCGCTGGTGCAAGCCGGCACGCTGGTGCAAGCCGAGAGTGGCCGGCCTACGCTGCGCGCCTTGCGCATCGAGTTGCAGCACGTCCGGCGCACCTTCGGCGAAAGGCACGCGATCGCGGACCTTGACCTGGACATCGGTTCAGGCGAACTCTGCGTCCTCCTCGGACCCTCGGGTTGCGGCAAGTCGACGACCCTGCGCTGCATCGCCGGCCTGGAGAGCGTCGACGGCGGCGAGATCCGCTTCGACGGCCGCGTGGTGAACGACCTCGATCCCGCGCAACGCGACGTGGCGATGGTGTTCCAGAACTACGCGCTCTATCCGCACCTGTCGGTCGCGGAGAACATCGCGTTCCCGCTGCGCATGCGTCACGTGGTGCGCGAGGAGCGCGAGCGACGCGTGTCCGAGGTGGCGCGCGTGCTCGGTCTCGACGAACTCCTGCAGCGGCGGCCGAAGCAACTGTCCGGCGGACAACAGCAACGTGTGGCGCTCGCCCGCGCGCTGGTGAGGGAGCCGCGCGTGTTCCTGTTCGACGAGCCGCTGTCCAACCTCGACGCTCGCCTGCGACTCGATCTGCGGCAGGAGATCAAGGCGCTGCACACGCGACTTCGAGCCACGATGCTGTGGGTCACGCACGATCAGGCCGAAGCGATGACGCTCGGCGACCGCATCGCGGTGCTCGACCGCGGACGGCTGCAGCAGTTCGGCACCCCGCTCGAGGTGTTCCGTCGCCCGCGCAACCGCTTCGTCGCCGGCTTCGTCGGCTCGCCTCCGATGTCGTTCGTGCCTGCGACGATGCGGAGCGGGAAACTGCACGCCCTCGGTCACGATCTGCGCGTCGACGCGGTGGACGGCGCATGCGAGGTCGGCATCCGTCCGCACGACCTGCATTTCGGGGAACTGGGGCCGTCGACGTTCGAAGCCGTCGTCGTGGCGGTCGAGTCGCACGGACACGAGAGCTTCGTCCTGCTCGAACACGGCGGTGCGCGCTTGACGGCCTGGGCAAGGGGGCACGCCGAATGCGCGGTCGGGAGCACGGTCCGCGCCGGATTCTCCGTCGCGGACCTGCACGTCTTCGCCCCGGACGGTGAGCGTGTGGAGCCGCTCGCACCGTGAAGCGACTCCTCGTCCTGTTGCTGTGCGGATGCGCTGCGGCCCCGTCGACCGCGGTGCCCGGTCATTCGCACAACGACTACCTGCGCCGACGTCCGCTGCTCGAAGCCGTCGATGCGGGCCTGTGCAGCGTGGAGGCCGATGTGTTCCTGGTCGAGGGCGAGCTGCGCGTCGGTCACGAGACCTGGATGCTCCGCCCGGGGCGCACGCTCGAATCGATGTACCTCGATCCGCTGCGCGAGATGGTCGCGAAGCACGGCTGCGTGGTCGCGCCGGGCGACGGCTTCACCCTGCTGATCGACATCAAGACCGGAGGCGCCGCGCTGTGGCCGCAGCTCCGCGACACACTCGAGCGCCATCGATCGATGCTGACCCGCTTCCGCGGCGAGACGGTGGAGACCGGCGCGGTCACGGTCATCCTGTCCGGCGATCGACCCCGCTCCCTGGTCGAACGCGACGACGAACGCCTGTGTGCGATCGATGGCCGCCCCGTCGATCTCGACCGCGATCCCCCGGCGGCCCTGGTCCCGCTGATCAGCGACGACTGGAAGCGACACTTCGAGTGGGACGGCTTCGGCACGATGCCCGAAGACGACGCGCGTGCCCTCGCCGCCCTCTGCACGCGCGCCCACGCCCAGGGTCGCCGTATCCGCTTCTGGGGCGCACCCGACACGCCGGCATGCTGGGCGGCGCAGCGCGCGGCCGGCGTGGACCTCGTCAACACCGACCGTCCCGCGGATCTCGCCCGCGCGCTGCGCTGACTCAGCCGCGCTTGCGGGCGACCAGCAGGAAGCTCGAGTCGAGCGACGGGAAGCGACGGGCCAGCGGCTGCTTCCAGGGATGCTCGTCGGGCTTGAGCGAACCGCTGACGACCAGCACGTCGAACCCGAACTGCCGCTGCAGCAGTCGCGTCATCACACGCGGCTCGTAGTAGAAGATGTGGTGCTTCGTCGCATAGTGCCGGCCCCGCTTGCCGGGACGCAGACCGAGACGACCGGCCATCGTCTTGATGCGATTGGAGAGCGAACCGACGTTGGGCAGGCCGAGGAACAGCGCGCCGCCCGGACGCAGCAGATCGTGCGCGGTGCGCAGGTAGAGCGCCGGGTCCTTCGGGTGTTCGATCACCTGGTCCATGAACACGGCGTCGTAGGCGCCGCGCGGCAGCGAGGCCGGTGGGAACGCTCCGCAGTGCACCGGCACCCCGCAGGTCCGCGCGACCTCGGCCGTGGTCGTGGGATCGACGTCGTAGCCCTCGGGCTTCCAGCCGAGGGAGGATGCGACGCGCAGTTCGAGACCGTCGCCGCAACCGATCATCAGGATGCGACCCGGCGGCACGAAGTCGCCGAGCAGTTGCAGCGAGCGCCGCTTCGCCGTCTCGCGCACCTCGGGTCGGCTGCGCCAACGCGCGGTGTCGCCGTCGCCGTGCACCGAGATGTAGGTCGAGTAGAAGTGCGCGAGCCAGGCGTCGGAGTACTGCGGGTTCATGAACTTGACCCCGCAGCTCACGCAACGCGCCAGGGTGCGACCCTTCGCGTCGCGGTCCCAGGCCCGCAGCTCGTTCGATCCGCACAGCGGACACGCGCGCAGCGGCGTGTCGAAGCTCGGTTCCGCGACGACGTCGCTCATCGATCTCCCTCTCTGAGTCGCAGGAAGTACAGCGCGCACAGCACCAGCGCGTGATCGATGCTCCCGTCCCGTACGCGGCGCTCGACCTCGTCGAGCGGAAGGGTCACCACTTCGAAGTCCTCGCCCGGATCGGGCTCCGGCTCCCCGACGCGTTCGCAGCCGCGCAGCAGGTAGCTGTAGCAGCGGTTCATGAACAGCGCGGGGTTGGGATTGACGGCACCGAGCAGGATCGGCTGCTGCCCCGAGGCGAAGCCGGTCTCCTCGCGCAGCTCGCGCACCGCCGCGACCGCCGGATCCTCACCGACCTCGATCGCCCCGCCCGGGATCTCCAGCGTGGGTGCAGCCGGACCGTGACGGAACTGGTGGACGAGCACGATCTCTCCGCTCCTGGTCTCGGCGACCACGTTCACCCAGTCCCGCGTGTCGATCAGGAAGAAACCGAGTTCCTTGCCGGTGCGCGGCGAGATGCGGTGGGCGACCTGCACGTCGAAGACGTACCACTGCGCGAGCCGGTGTCGCCGCGTCTCCGTCCACGGACGTGGGCTCATCGCTCCTTCCTCGTCTCCTCGTGGACGAACAGCGTGTGTCCGTCGGAGTCGCAAAAGGTGACGCGGCAGCGGTCGCCGCGGAATCGCAACCACACGCCGCCGCCGCCGGTCGCCGCGAACAGCGTGTCACTCGCCCACTCGATCGGGCGCGCGAGGTCCGGGCCGGCACCGCCACCGCAACCGACGTGGAGCGTGCCGTGAGCGTCGCGCACCAGCTCGAGTGAGCGCGAAGCACCGGACAACCACAGATCGACCGGGTGCTGCTCGACGAGCGGCGTCGCGATCCGCGCGAACTCGCGTGCTTCGGCCGTCTGCTGCGCGTCGCCGTGCCCGACGAGCGGGTCGTAGGATGCGCCGATCACCCAACCCTTCGGAGCGGTGGAAAGACGTTGGGCGAGGAGTGTCCGCGTGCGCCGCGCCATCGGATCGGTGATCGGCTTCACCGCCGCACGCGAGTCGCAGCCGATCAGGGTCACCGCGACATCCGCGCTCCTCTCGGTCTGCACGTCGACTCCGGGTGTGGTCCACAACCTCGGACTGGTCGTGCAGTAGTCGTAGACCGCGCCACCCTTGGCGCGGTGTTCCGCGGCGCCGAGCACGAAGCGGAACGGCATCGCGAAGCGATCGGCCGGATAGACCGATTCGAAGCGGGTGCGGAACAGTGGGTCGTCACGTTTCTCGACCCCGTCCGGCAGGAACAGGTCGCCGAGGACCAGGACCTGGTCGAGGTGTCGAGCCTCGATCTGCGCGCCGATCGACGCGGCGACACGCCGTTGCCCGGGCAGACCCGAACCCGGCGATCCGATCACGCACAGGACGAAGTCGTCGGACGTCGACGCGTCTTCTTCCCGGGGTGTCGGCAGGGAAGCGGGCGCACCCAGGACGGCCGGCAGGTGCAGCCGCCGCAGCTCGGGCTCGCAGTCGACGCGGAACGACAGGTCGTGATCGTCGCGGCGCCAGGCGATGTCGAAGTCGACGTGGGTGACGTCGAACGAGCGCACCGTGAGTGTGGCACCGGGCACGGGCACCGCGCGGTCACCCTCGAGCCGGGACAGGCGCAGGGAGTCGGACGCGCTCTTGCCGTCGAGCAGGTGTGCGCCGGGCGCAGGCCACGCGAGTTCGCGGAAGTTCAGCTCGTGCTCGACGCCGTCGACGGGGAATCGCAGCGAGCCGGTCGGGTCGAGGACGGCCGCGGTCTTCGTCACATCCTGCGGTGCGCAGCCGTGGGCCGGCAGCGCGCAGAGCACGACGGAGCACAGGACCGCGAGGCCGCGGCGCGTCATCACGCGCCCTCGTCCTCGCGCGGCACCTTGGCCACCGACACGACCGCATCGCCCTCCTCGATGTTGATGCAGCGCACGCCCTGCGTGGCACGGCCGATCTGGCTGATGCCGCCGGCGGAGGTGCGCACGATCTGGCCGAGGCGTGTGACCAGCATGACCTCGTCGGTCTCCTCGACCGAGATCAGGTTGACGACCTTGCCGTTGCGCTCCGAGGTGCGGATGTCGATCAGCCCCTGTCCGCCACGGCCCTGCAGGCGGTACTCCTCGACCGACGTGCGCTTGCCGTAGCCGTTCTCGCACACGGTAAGCAGCGTCTTCTTGTCGTCGGTGATCACCATGCCGACCACGCCGTCGTCCTCGCGGAGCTTGATGCCGCGCACACCGTGCGCGCTGCGGCCCATGGCGCGCACGTCGTCCTCGGCGAAGCGGATCGCCATGCCGTCGCGGGTGCCGAGCGCGATGGTCTCGCCCGGCTTGACGATGCCGACGCCGATCAGGCGATCCCCGTCGTCGAGACCGACGGCGATGATGCCGCCCTTCTTCGGGCGGCTGTACGACTCCAGGGGGGTCTTCTTGATCTGACCCTGCACCGTGGCGGTGACCACGTAGCCGTCGTCGTCGAAGCTCGGCACGCGCAGGATCGCCGTGATGCGCTCACCTTCCTGCTGGGTCTGGACCACGTTGGCCAGCGCACGACCGCGTGCGGTGCGCGCGAGCAGCGGGAGCTGGTAGACCTTGCGCCAGTAGCAGCGGCCGAGGTCGCTGAAGAACAGGAAGTAGTCGTGCGTGCTGGCGACGAAGATCTGCTCGAGGAAGTCGCCTTCCTTGGTGTCCGCCGCCGAAACGCCCTTGCCGCCGCGCGCCTGGCTGCGGTACTGGTCGATCGCGGTGCGCTTGAGGTAGCCCTGGTGCGTGACCGTCACCACCATCAGCTCCTCGGGGATCAGGTCCTCGGCGAAGAACTCGCCGACCTCCTCCTCGGAGATCACCGTGCGGCGGGCGTCGCCGTACGACTCCAGCATGTCGTCGATCTCGGTCTCGAGGATGCGCAGCAGCACCCGGCGATCGGCGAGGATCTCGCGCAGCTTGGCGATGGTCTCGCGGACCTCGTTCCACTCCGTCTCGAGCTTCTCGATCTCGAGCCCCGTCAGACGCGCGAGGCGCATGTCGAGGATGGCCTTGGCCTGGATCTGCGACAGCGCGAAGCGGTCCATCAGGCGCTCGCGGGCCTGATCGACCGAGCGCGAGGTCTTGATGATCTCGACCACCTCGTCGACGTTCTGCACCGCGACGCGCAGACCCTCGAGGATGTGCAGGTGCTCCTCGGCCTTGCGCAGCCGGTAGCGCGTGCGCCGCGTGATCACGTCGATGCGGTGCTCGCGGTACGACTCCAGCAACTGCTTGAACGCCATCGTCCGCGGGCGATTCCGGTCGATGACGAGGTTGTTGATGCTGAAGGTCGACTGCAGCGGGCTCTGCTTGAAGAGCTGATTGACGGTGACCGACTCGTCGTCGACGCCGCGCTTGAGTTCGATCACGAGGCGCAGCCCGACGCGGTCGTTCGACTCGTCGTTGACGTCGGCGATGGTGTCGATCTGGCCGTTCTTGGCGAGCAGCGCGATGCGCTCGAGGATCGTGCCGACGCGCACCTGGAACGGCACCTCGGTGAACACGATCTGCTTGCGACCACGCCGGTCCTCGACGTGGTACTTGCCGCGCACCGTCACCGCACCGCGACCGCTGCGGTAGGCGTTGAGGATGCCCTGCCGACCCATGATGATGCCACCGGTGGGGAAGTCGGGTCCCTGCACCACGGTCATCAGCTGGTCGAAGGTCACCTCGGGATCCCGCAGCAGCATCTTGAGCGCCGCACCGACCTCACGCAGGTTGTGGGGCGGCAGGCTCGTCGCCATGCCGACCGCGATGCCGGTCGAGCCGTTGCAGATCAGCGCCGGGAAGCGCGACGGCAGGACGACCGGCTCGTCCATCTCGCCGTCGTAGTTCTTCTGGAGGTCGACGGTGTCCTCGTCGATGTCCGCCATCAGGTCGACCGTCGGCCGACCCATGCGCGCCTCCGTGTAGCGCATCGCCGCCGGCGGGCTGCCGTCGATCGCGCCGAAGTTGCCCTGTCCCTCGACCAGTGGGTAGCGCGTCGTGAACGACTGCGCCATGCCGACCAGGGTCGGATAGACCACGGACTCGCCGTGCGGGTGGAAGTTGCCCGACGTGTCGCCGCAGATCTTCGCGCACTTCCTGTACTTGGAACGCGGGCCGAGACCCAGGAGCTGCATCGCGTAGAGGATGCGACGCTGGCTCGGCTTGAGGCCGTCGCGCACGTCGGGAAGCGCGCGGGCGCGGATCACGCTCAACGAGTAGTTGAGGTAGCTCTCGCGCATCTCCTTCTCGAGCAGGAGCTCGGAGATGTCGCCGCCGCCGGTCGGTCCGGTCTCGGTGGTTTCGCTCATCTTGTGCCGTGGGGACGAAGCTCGCTGCAGCTTCGAGCCGGACGATTCTCGGGAGCTCCCTGCGCACTATCAACTCGGCCGTTCCGGTGGTTATGATCCGCGCCGCTCGTGCCCACGGACCGACCCTTCCACGCGGGTTCGGATCCAGGGCCTTTCCCCGCACCACGCCACCAACCACCCCCACGAGACCTGCGCATGGCCGAGAAGACCGCCGTCATCTTCTGTGTCGGACGCGAGCTCCTCGAAGGCCACGTCCTCGACCGCAACGCGCACTACATGGCGACCCACCTGACCCAGGCGGGTGTGCGTGTGCGCACGATCCAGGTGCTCGACGACGCGGAGGACGACATCGTCTCCGCCGTCCGCCACGTGCTCACCCAGAAGCCGAGCTACATCCTGATGACCGGGGGCATGGGACCGGGAGCGCACGACGTCACGCGAGCCTCGGCAGCCAAGGCCGCGGAGATCCCGCTCGTCGCAGATGCGACCGCCAAGACCTTCGTCGCCAACTCCTACCGGCGCTGGCACGCGAAGGGCATCGTGGAGAGCCCCGACGTCTCCGACGACCGCCTCAAGCTGACCCAGATCCCCAAGGGCGCGACGGTCTGGGAGAACCTCAGCGGCACCGCCCCGGCGCTGTGCTTCGAGAAGTCCGGCACCAAGATCTTCCTGTTGCCCGGCCAGCCCGAGGAGCTGCGCCAGCTCTTCAACGAACACGTCAAGAAGCTGGTCGAAGCCGAGGCCACGACCCACTTCCGCGACAGCGTGCACATCGACTTCCCCGGTGGCGACGAGTCGCTGATGCCTCGCGTGCTCGGCGACCTCGGCCGCCGGCACCCCAAGGTGCAGTCGCGCTCGCGCCTCCTGACCAGCGACCGCGGCAACGGGATCCGCATCACGCTGAGCGTGGACGGCACCGACAAGGCCGCCCTGATCGACGCCATGAACGCCGCCGCCGCCGACCTGCGCGCGCGACTCGGGCTCGAGATCCCCGGCCAGGCCCGCGGTTCCTCGCGCGGCCACGCGCAGCTCGATTGAAGCAGGCGACCTTCGCCGCGCGGCTGCTGGACTGGTACCGCCGCCACGCGCGGCGGCTGCCGTGGCGCGAACGACGCGATCCCTGGGCGACCTGGGTCAGCGAGGTGATGCTCCAGCAGACCCGCGTGGAAGTGGTTGCGCCGGCCTTCGAGCGCTTCCTGCTGCGCTTCCCGACGCCCGCCGACTTCGCGCGAGCGAGCGACGACGAACTGCACGAGGCCTGGCGCGGACTCGGCTACTACCGACGCGCCCGCCTGCTGCGCGACGGCGCGCGCGAGGTCGTAGCCTCCCACGCCGGAACCGTGCCCCGCGACCCGGACGCGATCGGCGCCCTCTCCGGAGTCGGCGACTACACGCGCGGCGCGATCGCCTCGATCGCCTTCGACCTCCCCGAGGCGGCGATCGACGGCAACGTCGAGCGTGTCTACGCCCGCCACGCCGGCATCCAGGACGACGTGAAGCGCAGCGCGACCCGCACGCGGATCCGGACCCTGGTGCTCGCGCACATGCCGAAGGACGCCGCCGGCACCTTCAACCAGGCCCTGATGGATCTCGGCGCCACGATCTGCACACCGCGCTCGCCGAAGTGCGCGCAATGCCCCGTCGCCGACGACTGCGAAGCACGTCGCCTCGGTCTGCAGGGCGAACTGCCGAAACTGCCGGCGCGTCGCGAGGCCGTCGACATCACCGCGCGCGCCGTGCTGGTCCGCGATCGCGACGGCCGTGCGCTCGGCGCCCGCATCGAGGACGGCGCGATCAACGCCGGACAGATCGAGCTACCGGGCCCGGGCATCCTCGAACACCATCCCGACGCCGGCGACGTCCTCGTGCATTCACTCGCGCGGCGCTACGGCGCACGCTTCGCGATCGGAGAGGTCGTGGCGCGCGTGCGGCACGGCATCACGCACCATCGCATCTCGCTCGAGGTGCACGCCGCGACGCTCGTCGCGGATGCCGGTCCGGATCTGCATTGGTGGTCGACCGACGACGAGAAGGTCCCGTGGAGCACGCCGAGCCGGAAGGCCATCGCGCACCTCGGCGCGCGGGCTTGATCGCGACCCTCCGCTCGCCGGCAGTCGAGGCGAGGATCGGCGCGCCCAAGCGGTTATCCTCCCCGCCCCTTCAGACTGCACTGAATCGAAAGGACTCTCCGAATGGGCCTGATGGACGGCAAGGTCGTGGTCGTGGTCGGCGTCGCCAACAAGCGCTCGATCGCCTGGGGCATCACCAAGGCTTGTGCGGATGCCGGCGCGAGGATCGCACTCAACTACCAGAACGAGCGCATGTCGGAGCCGGTCCGGAAGCTCGCCGAGGAGCTCGACCAGAAGCCCTTCCTCGCGCCCTGTGACGTGACCGTGCCCGGCGATCTGGAGCGCTTCTTCGAAGCCCTGGGCAAGGAGTTCGGTCACGTCGACGGCGTGGTCCATTCGATCGCGACGGCCAAGCGCGACGAGCTCGGCGGCAAGTTCCGCGACACGAGCTGGGACGGCTACGCGCTCTCGCAGCAGGTTTCGGCGTGGTCGCTGATCCCGATGGCGCGCCTCGCCGCTCCGCTGATGGAAGGCCGCTCCGGCTCGGTGGTCTGCCTGACCTACTACGGCGCGGAGAAAGTGGTCGACGGCTACAACGTGATGGGCGTCGCCAAAGCGGCGCTCGAGGCGAACACGCGCTATCTCGCAGCCGACCTCGGACCGCAAGGCATCCGTGTCAACGCGATCTCCGCGGGCCCGATCAAGACCGTGTCGGCGATGGGCGTTTCGGGATTCAGCGGGATCCTCGACACGGTGGAGCAGCGCGCACCCCTGCGCCGCAATGTGACGCAGGAGGACGTCGGCAACGTCGCGCTCTTCCTGCTGTCGGACCTGGCGAGCGCGGTGACGGGTCAGACCATCTACGTCGACTCGGGCTACTCCATCCTCGGCGTCTGAGACCGGGGCGCGTGGTAGCCTTCGGAGGCCCTGCCCTCCGTGCATCCCTCCGGAGGCCCTCATGCTCCGCCCGACCTTGCCCGCGCTCGCGGCCGTCCTGTGCGCCGCGTCACTCCTCGCCCAGACCGTCGACTCGATCCACGACAAGCTCGAGATCGATCTCGACTTCAACACGCAGACGATCAGCGGCACCAATCACCTGACCTATGCGAGCCTCGTCAACGGGCTCAGCTCGGTCACGCTCGACCTCGTGTCGCAGCTCACGGTGTCCGCGGTGCGCGTCAACGGCTCGCCGGTCTCGTTCACGCGGCCCGCGAACCAGATCGTCGTGAACCTGGGCCAGGCCTACTCGGTCAACCAGCAGTTCACGATCGACGTCGACTACGCGGGTTCCCCGCCTCCCGGCGCCTTCGGCGGACTCGTGTTCACCACCACCGCGGGTGGCCGTCCGGTGGCCTGGACCCTGAGCGAGCCGACCGACGCGCACGGCTGGTGGCCGGGCATGGACGTGCTCGGCGACAAGGCCACCTGGGAGATGTGGATCACGCACCCATCCAACATGAGCGCGGTCTGCAACGGCCTGCTGCAGGGGGTCGACGTCCTGCCGAACAACCGCTCGCGCACGCGCTGGGCGACCAACTACCCGATCACGCCGTACCTCGCGTCGTTCGTGTGCACCGAGTTCTCGCGTCGCACCGACACCTACACCGGCTTCGGCGCGTCGATGCCGGTCGAGTTCTACGTGTTCCCGGAGAGCTTCTCGTCGTGGACCAGCGGCATGGACCTGATCGTGCCGATGATCACCGCGTACTCGGGGCGCTACGGGCAGTATCCCTTCGTCAACGAGAAGTACGGCATCGCGCAGTTCACCTGGGGCGGCGGCATGGAACACGCCACGGTCTCCAGCCAGTTCAACGTGTCGGAGTCGTTGAGCGCGCACGAACTGGCGCACCAATGGTGGGGCGACGCGATCACCTGCGCGACCTGGCACGACTGCTGGCTGAACGAGGGCTTCGCGACCTTCAGCGAAGCCATCTGGTACGAGACCAAGGTCGGCGGCACGCTGGCCAGCTACCTGTCGGCGATGCAGAGCCGCAAGCCGACGAACACGTCGGGCACGGTCTACGTCTACGACATCAGCAATGTGAACAACGTGTTCAGCACCAACAACGTCTACCGCAAGGGCGGGTGGGCGCTGCACATGCTGCGTGGGATGCTCGGCGACACCACCTTCTTCGCGGGGCTCGCGGAGTACCGCCGACGACACGAGGGCGGCTCGGCGACGACGGCGGACTTCCAGGCCGCCATGGAAGCCGTCGCGGGTCGCAGCCTCGCCACCTTCTTCGATCAGTGGGTGATGAACGGCGGCTCGCCGACCTACCGCTCGGCGTGGCGCGCACAGAACATCGGCGGACAGAACTACGTCTACGTCGAGCTCGACCAGACGCAGACCGCGCGCAGTGTGTTCGAGATGCCGGTGCGTCTGCGCATCACCACCACTGCCGGGACGGTCGAACGCACGGTGTGGAACGTGGAACGGACCGATCAGATGGTCGTCGCCGTGCCGGGCACGCCGACCGCGATCAGCGTCGACCCCGACCAGTGGATCCTCCGCGCGAATCCGACCACGCGCACCTACACGCTGCCTTTCTTCGGCACCGATGCACGTGAGCTCGACACCGTCGCCGGTGGTCGCGTCGAGTACCACCTCGAGCGCGGCGCGGCCGAATCGGGTCGCCCCTACCTCGTGCTGTTCACGCTGTCCGGCACCACGCCCGGCGCCGACCTCTTCGGCCTGCACGTGCCGATCACCTTCGATGCCCTCACGCAGATCGGCCTCCTCGCCGCCAACACGCCGAGCTTCAGCAGCGTGCTCGGCACCCTCGATGCCAGCGGCCGGGCCCGCGCCGCACTGGACCTGCCGGCCGGTGTGGGCACCGCCGCGATCGGCGGGAGCGTGACCGCCGCCTGCCTGATGGTCGACAACTTCAATTGGGTGTCGACGCCGCGCGCGATCACGCTGCGCTGAGGGAACTGCGTCCCTGAGACGCCGTCCGCCGCGCCCCCCGGCCGCGACAGGTATCCTGCGCGGCCGGCTTTCTGAGGTGGACCATGAGCGGAACGATCGATCGCAGGGATCTCTTCAAGCGCGTCGGGGTGGTGGCATCGGCCGCGATGATGCCGGATTGGCTGGTGCGCGGATTCGCGCCGCAGGACGGCAAGGATCGGGTGCCCGAACTGCGCGCGGCGGAGGCGCGGGCGAGGGCGCTGGGCAAGGTGCTGACGGTGTTCGTCGTCCCGACCGAACCGGGGGCCGATTGGCCGCGGGGTCAGGAGTTCGGCGCGCTCCTCAACCACTGCGGGCAACACACGCTGATCGATCTCGCCGCGTGCGAGCCCTGCTGCGGCACCGTGGCGGAGGTGCGCAAGGCCTTCGAGGGGATGAAGGTCGACGAAGCGCCCTGGATGCTGTGCATCGCGCGCACCGGCGAGGACGAGCACCTGGTCGCGCGCACCGTGACCCCCGACTTCAGCAAGCTGGAAGCCGAGCCGACCTACAAAGAGGGCGACGACTGGGAGAAGCTGCAGGCGGCACGCGAGGCATGGATGCGGAGCCGCATCGCCTGCATGGAGACCGCTCTGCGTCGGGAGATCGAGTCCGTCCGCGACACGAACACCGCATCGGCCGTGCCGGAGGCGACGCAGAAGCTCATCGCCGACATCGGCGATGTCGACACCCCGCCCGATCCGAAGGTCGTCTTCCGCCACGGCGCCTTCGTGCACCGTGCGATGGACGGTGAGAAGGACCGCAAGCGCCGTGCACGTCTGGTGACGGCCCTCGTCGCGGCGAGCACCGAGTTCTATCGCAACCAGCGATTGCCCGGATCGAAGTGGGCTCACAGCGGCGGGTGCGGGCTCGACATCGAGGGGGAGACCAAGGACGGCCCGTCGATCGCCTGCGGCATGGCGATGACCCCGCCGCTCAGCTCGCGCTTCCTCTACTTCTTCAGCGGCTGAAGCGCGCGTGGTCGACGTCGGTCTCAGCCTGCAAGCGGAGCGGCGCTACCTCGATCTGGTCGCTCCGCTGGCGATCGGCGCCGCCGACTACGTCGAGGTCGCGCCGGAGACCCTCTGGCACGTCGCGGACGACGGCGAACTCGAGCCCAATCGCTACCACCGTGAGATCGAGGAGCTGGTGCGACGCCATGACCTGGGAGTGGTCGCGCACGGCACCGGCCTGAGCCTCGGCAGCGCCGATCCGCGCGACGAACTCCGACTGAAGCGCTGGTTGCGACGCATCCGCGCCGACCTCGAGGTGCTGCGCTACCGCTGGTACACCGACCACATCGGCGTGAGCATGCTCGCCGGTCGCTCGCTGATGCTGCCGATGCCGCTGCCCCCCCTGCCAATGACCGCGGAGCTGGTGCGCACCCGCCTCGGCGCCCTGCAGGAGTCGATCGCCGACGTCGGCTTCGAGAACACCGTGCACTACTTCCTGCTCGGCGCGTGGCTCGACGAACCGGCCTGGATCGCGAACGCACTTCCCGCGCACGGCGGTTGGTTGCTCCTCGACCTGCACAACGCCTGGACGACGGGGCTCAACCTCGGCATCGATCCCCAAGACTGGCTGTCGCGCATCGATCTCTCCCGCGTGATCGAGATCCACGTGTCCGGCGGTTCGTTCAGCGATCCGCGCTGGTTGCCCGACGGCACGACGTTGCGCCTCGACAGCCATGACCACGAGGTCCCTGGGGAAGTGTGGAAGCTGCTCGACGAGTTCCTGCCGCGCTGCCCGAATCTCCGCGGCGTGACCCTCGAACGGATGGAGGGATCGGTGACGGAGGACGACGTGGCACCGCTGCAGGCCGAATTGCTCCGTCTCCGCGAGGTGGTCGATGCCCACGCGTGAGGACCTGGTGCGCTTCGAGGAGCTGATGGCGCGCCATCTCGTCGACGGCGACCTCGGCGCATTGCGTCGCGAGGCCGAGGCGCTCCCGGAGGAGCTCCGGGCCGCAGCGGCGCACATCGACGAACGTGGCTTCCGCATCACCGTGCTGCTGTGCGCCAAGCTCCGCTTCGAACGCCTGACCCACGGTTCGCGACGCGCACTGGAGTGGTTCGAGCGCGACCCGGCCGGCTTCACCGAATCGTTCCGCCGCTACCACCACGAGGTCACGCCGACGGCCGAGGATCCGCGCGGAGAGGCCGCGCTGTTCGAACGCTGGTGCTCGCTATCATCCGGCACCCGAACGAACGCATGACCCTGCCCTGCTGGCGTGTCGACGCCCCCGGATCGATGCACGAAGGAAGCGTCCCCGCGCCGCGCGCGCCGGGAACCGGTGAAGTGCTCCTGCGCGTGCACCGCATCGGCTTCTGCGGTTCGGACCTCTCGACCTTCCGCGGCGGCAATCCGCTGGTCGCCTACCCGCGCATTCCCGGTCACGAGATCGCGGCCACCGTCGAAGCGCTGGGCGACGGTGTCGATGCGGGTGTGAGTGTCGGCGACGAGGTCACCGTCGATCCCTACCAGGCGTGTGGCGCCTGCGCCTCGTGTCGTCGCGGCCGCGCCTACGCGTGCCGCCGCAACCAGACCCTCGGTGTGCAGCGCGACGGCGCGCTGCTGCCCACGCTCGTGGTGCCCGCCGCCAAGGTGATCCGCGATCCGCGGCTGAGCCCGCTGCGGTTGGCGATGGTCGAACCCCTGTCGGTCGGCGCCCACGCGGTGCGGCGAACCAGCGTGGGGGCGAGCGACACCGTCGCCGTCCTCGGCTGCGGGGCCGTCGGACTCGGCGTGGTGCTCGCGGCGGCACGACGCGGCGCGCAGGTCGTCGCGATCGACGTCGACGCGCGCAAGCACAGCCTCGCGCGTCTGCTCGGTGCACGCATCACCGCCACCGACACCACCGGGCTCGCTGCGCTGTGCGACGGCGAAGGACCGGACGTGGTGATCGAGGCCGTCGGTCGCCCGGAGACCTATCGCGCGGCGATCGAGGCGGTCGCGTTCACCGGACGCGTCGGCTGCATCGGCTACGCCAAGGAGGACATCGCGCTGACCACCAGGCTCTTCGTCCAGAAGGAACTGGACGTGTTCGGCTGCCGCAATGCGGAGCGTGTCGACTTCCTCGCCGTCGCCGACGCGCTCGCCGACCCGTCGCTGGCGATCGAGGAGCTGGTCACCGTGACGGTCCCCTTCGAAGGTGCCGGTGAAGCGATGCGCGCATGGGCCGCCGCGCCCGGGGACTTCTGCAAGATCCACGTGGACCTCGACGCATGATCGGATTGCGCCGTTTCAGCGCCGGTATCGGCGATCGCTTCGGACAGCAGGGCGAAGCCCAACTGCGCGCGTTCGTCGCGCTCGCCGAGAAGGGCGTGCTGGCCACGCCGGTCTGGAACAAGTCGAACCGCGAGCACCGACTCTGCGGAACCACGCCGGATTCGGTGCGTGTCGAGGCCGATGCTGCGACCAAGGCCTTGGGCTGGCAACACGGACACCTGGTCGATGCGGATCACGTCGGGCTCGCGACCGTCGAACCCTTCCTGCACTGCTCCGACTTCTTCACGATCGACGTCGCCGACGAGATCGGCAAACCGGTCGACGAGCGCGAGGCGCTCGCCTTCGCCGAGCGCCATGCGGAGCCCGACGGCTTGCTCCGCGTCCCCGGTATCGAGGAACCCCTGCGTGCCGGTCGCGCGGAGGCGCTCGCCGCAGCCCACTCCTATCTCGCCGCGGTCCGCGAGGCCGGACGCATCCACCAGCGCATCGCCGCCGCGCGCGGCGCCGCCAGCTTCGTCGCCGAGGTGTCGACCGACGAAGCCGCGGTCGCGCAGTCACCCACCGAGCTGTGGTTCGTGCTGCGCGGACTCGCCGAGGTCGGCGTGCGCGTGCAGACCATCGCACCGCGGTTCTCGGGGAGCTTCCTCAAGGGCATCGACTACGTCGGCGACGTCGACGCCTTCGAGCGCGAGTTCGAGGCGGGGACGCGCATCGCGCAGCATGCATCGCGCGTGCTCGGCCTGCCGCAGGGGCTGAAGCTCAGCGTGCATTCGGGCAGCGACAAGTTCGCGCTCTATCCGCGCATCGCGAAGGTGCTGCGCCGCACCGGCGGCGGCGTGCACCTCAAGACCGCGGGCACCACCTGGCTCGAGGAGCTGATCGGTCTCGCCGAGGCCGGAGGCGACGGGTTGCGGATCGCGAAGGAGATCCACCACGCGGCCCATGCGCGCATCGACGAACTCATCGCACCCTACGCGAGCGTGGTGTCGATCGATCGCGCGCGCCTGCCCTCGCCCACCGTGGTCGCCGGGTGGGACGGAGCACGCTTCGCCGCGGCGCTGCGTCACGATCCGCGTTGTCCGCAGTTCGACCGCGATTTCCGCCAGCTCCTGCACATCGCGTTCCGCATCGCAGCGGAGCTCGGACCGCGCTTCCGCGAGGCCCTGGTGCGACACCGCGAGCCGATCGCCCGCAACGTGACGCACAACCTCCTCGAGCGTCACCTGCGCCCGCTGCTCTGCTGATCCTTGCCGTCGGCAGCGCCTTCGAGCCAGGAGGAGACGCGCCGCCGCTCGCGCGGATCGAGATCCAGCTCGAGCGCGCGCCGGTACCAGGTGCGAGCCTCCTCCGCGCGGCCGTCTGTCGCCGCATCGGCCGCCAGCTCGAGAACCGCACCCGCGTGGTGCGGGTCGAGGGACAGGGTCTCGCGCAGGGCGTCGCGCATCTCGGGCAGACGACCGGCGCGCTGCAAAGCGAGCGCGCGACCGAAGCGCGCGGCGGCCGACTCCGGCCGCAGACGTGCAGCGCTGTCGTAGAGCGCGAGGATCGGCTCGAGATCGCCCGGGTGAGCCTCGCGCGGCAGGGCCTGCATGCGGGTCCACGCCTCGCCGAGCAGCCCTTCGACGTCACCCGGCACGAGCTGCACGTAGCGCTGGAACGCGGCGGCGGCGGCATTCGCGCGCACGCTGCGCTCCGCGGCGTCGTCGGCCGCGGCGCACAGCCGGGCCTGACACCAGGCGAGGCGCCAGGTGGACTCGGCGTCGCCCGGAACGAGCTCGAGTCGCTGCGTCAGGAGCGGGACCGCCGCGCGCTCGTTGCCGAGGTCGAAGTTGATGCGGCCGCCCAGCTCGAGCAGATCGGGATCGTGCGGGAGGAAGGCGAGCGCCTGGGCGACGCGCTCTGCCGCTGCGGACAGGTGGCCGTCGGCGATCAGGAAGCCGGCGTGGAAGCGGGCGACCAGCGGATCGGAGGGTGCGAGCGCGGTCGCCCGGCGCAGTTCGCCCTCCGCGAGTCGGAACTCCTCGAGCTGCGGCGGAGCGCTGGCGGTCGCCGCGATCAGGTGGCATTGGCCGAGGATGGCCCGCGCGCGCGGATGGCGCGGGTCGTACTCGAGGACGCGTTGGACGACCGCCCGCGCGGAGTCCGGGTCCCCGGCGACCAGCGCGGCGCGAGCCTGTTCGACCTCGGCGTCGAGTTCGGCACGCCGCGCTGCGCTGACCTCGCGGAACGGTGGCAGGTCCTCGGCCATGCGCGCCGGATCGGGGACCGCTCCTGCGCACGCGCAGCACAGCACGCACAGGAACGAGGCGACTTGCGATCTCGCGCTCATCTGCCGGATCGAACGCGGAGGAAGCCGCGAACGCAACGGGATCGACGCCGGGGAGCGCAGCTATCATCGCCGGGATGCCGCGCATCGCCCGCGACGTCACCTGGCTCGTCGGCCACACGCCGCTCTGTGCCCTCGACCGCTTCGGCCAGGGGCTGGCGGGGCGTCTCGTGGCCAAGCTCGATGCCCGCAATCCCACCGCGTCGAACAAGGATCGCGCCGTGCTGGCGATGGTCGAACACGCCGAGCGGATGGGGTTCCTGAAGCCGGGAACGACGATCGTCGAGAGCACCGCCGGTGACACCGGGCTCGCGCTGGCCGCGATCTGCGCGGTGCGCGGCTACCGGCTCGTGCTCACCATGCCGGCGGGCACCGCGGGCGGGCGCGCCAACCTGCTTCGCGCGCTCGGCGCCGAAGTGGTCGAGACCGAGGCCGCGCAGGGCATGCGCGGCGCGATGGAGAAAGCGGACCAGATCCAGCGTGCGAACCAGCCGGCCCTGATCCTGCAGCCCTTCTCGAACCCGGCCAACGCGCGCAGCCACGCATCCGGCACCGCGCGCGAGATCTGGGAGGACACCGACGGCCTCGTCGACGTCGTGGTCTGCCCGGTCGGCTCGGGTGGCACTGCGGCGGGCTGCGCGCAGTTCTTCCGCGAAGTCGCGCCGCAGGTCCGCGTGATCGGTGTCGAGCCGTCGCGATCGGCGGTGCTCAGCGGCGGCAGCGCAGGTGCACACGGCATCCCCGGGATCGGTGCGGGATTCGTCCCAGGCATCCTCTGCGTCAGCAATCTGCACGAGGTGATCCGCGTCGACGACGGCGACGCCTACGCAGCCGCGCGCAAGCTCGCGCGCAGCGAGGGGATCCTCGGCGGGCCGGCGTCGGGCGCGGTGCTCGCCGCAGCGGCCACGATCGCCGCGCGCTCGGCCAATGCCGGCAAGTTGATCGTCGCGATCCTGCCGGACCACGGAGAACGATTCGGCGATCACTCCTGTTTCGCCTGCCCGGAGGACGCCTGATGCGCCCCAGCGAGGAGGCCAAGGTCCTGGCCGGACGCGCTGCCGATTTCGCACAGCGCGTGCGTGATCTGCGCGCCGCGCTGGGCAAGGTCGTGATCGGTCAGGACACGCTGATCTTCGATCTGCTGGTCGGAGTGCTCGCCGGCGGGCACGTCCTGCTCGAAGGTCTGCCCGGCCTCGGCAAGACCCGCCTCGCGCACGCGCTCGCGGCGGGGCTCGGCTTCCGGTTCTCGCGCATCCAGTTCACACCGGACCTGATGCCGGCGGACGTCACGGGGACGCGCATCGTCGAGCAGGACGAACGCGGTCTGTCGTTCCGCTTCCAGCCCGGACCCCTGTTCGCGAACTTCGTGCTCGCCGACGAGATCAACCGCGCGACGCCCAAGACGCAGTCGGCGCTGCTCGAGGCGATGCAGGAGGGCAGCGTCACCGTCGGCGACCGCACGCACGAGTTGCCGCGGCCCTTCACCGTCGTGGCGACGCAGAACCCGATCGAGCTCGAGGGAACCTTCCCCCTGCCGGAGGCGCAGCTCGACCGCTTCCTGTTCAAGCTCGACGTGCCGCGCCCCTCGACCCCGGACCTGGTGCGCATCCTCTCGGCGACCACCGGAACCGAGGCCGCGCAGATCACGGCGATCCTCGGTCCGGCCGAGGTCGTCGAACTGCACGCGATCGTGCGCCGCATCCTGTGCGGCGAGAGCCAACTCCGTTTCGTCGCCGAGTTGATCCGCGCGACCGAGCCGGGCGAGGCCGACGCCTCCCCCACGACGCGTTCCATGGTCCGCTACGGCGCGAGCCCCCGCGCGGCGCAGGCGATCGTGCTCGGCGCCAAGGTGCGCGCACTGCTCGATGCCCGTCCGGTGGTGGAGCGCGAGGATCTGGTGGCCTGCGCCCTGCCGGCCCTCCGCCATCGCGTGCAGCTCTCCTTCGAGGCGACGGCCGAAGAGAAGCGCGTCGAGGACCTGCTGCCGCAGTGGCTCGAGACCGCGCGGCGGCGGGCGACGTGAGACGGTCGTGAACGGCATGAGCGCTGCACCGGGTCCGCTCCACGTCGCCGTGGGAGTGCTGGCAGGGGTGACCGGCGGTCCCGCGAGCTACGGACGACAGCTCGTCGCCGCGCTCGCCCGGAGCACCGACCCGGTGCGCGTGACCGTGCTGACCGATCGTCCCGAGAGCTTCGCCGGCATCGGCTGCGAGATCGTCCACCTGCCGATGCGCGGCGGACTCGCGCGATTGCCCTGGCAGCACCTGCAGGTGCCGCGCGCTCTGCGTCGCGTGGGACCCGACGTCTACCACGACACCAAGAACGCGCTGCCGATCGGGCTGCGCCTCCCTGCCGTGGTGACCGTGCACGACCTCGCCTACCACACCGTGCCGGAGACCTTCGGCTTCGCGTCGCGCCTGTTCCTCCGGCGGGCGACGGCGCACGCGGTGCGTGTCGCGCGCGCGGTGGTCGTCCCCTCTCAGGCGACGGCGGACGATCTCGCGCGCATCCATCCGCATGCCGCACCGAAGATCCACGTGGTGCCGCACGGGATCGCACAGGCGCCTCGCCCCGACGACGCGACGATCCGTGGTGTGCGTGAGCGGCTGCGACTGCCCGAGCGCTACGTGCTCCACGTCGGGACGATCCAGGCGCGCAAGAACGTGCATCTCCTGATCGACGCCGTCCGCAGCTTGCGCGCGAAACACACCGACCTCCGTGTCGTGCTGGTCGGGCGCCGCGGCTGGCTCGCCGACAAGGCCCTCGCGGAGATCGCCCGCGACGACACCGCGCAGTGGCTGGGAGCGCTACCCGACTCCGATCTCGCCGCGGTCTACGCCGGCGCCGCTGCATTCGCGTCGCCGTCGGCCTACGAAGGCTTCGGCTTCACCGTCGGTGATGCGCTCGCCGCCGGAGTGCCGACGGTCGTCAGCAACGTGAGTTCGCTGCCCGAAGTCTGCGGTGATGCAGCGCTCCGACTCGAGCGCATCGACGTCGCGAGCATCGCGACCGCGATCGAGCGTCTGCTGAGCGAGCCAGGGCTCTCCGCTCGACTGCGGCGCGCAGGACCGGCGCGTGCCGCATCGTTCACGTGGGAACGCGCGGCAGCAGGGCATGTCGCCGCGTATCGGGCGGCGGTGTCTTCGCGCGCGCCGCGTTGACCCGAGCTTTTTGCAGCGCTTCGGAAAGTCCGCTCACCTCGCTCGTCTACATCCACCGCATGGGACGAGCGGTCCCGGTCCTCCGCTGAGAGCAAGCAGGGACGCCGACAGCGGAACTCACGCGCGACGAGTGCTCGCAAGAGTGCGATGCCGCCGGAGAGAGGGCTGATCGGGACCGAGCGCCAGGCCGGAGGTCGACTTCCGTCGACCTCCGGCCACTTTTTCACGGTCGCTCGCGCGACCGCGACGGCACGCGAACCGGTCGGATCGAGATCGGCGATCGCAGGGACGGCCGGGTCGCGGGCCTTGGAGGGCATGCGCCGACCCAGGGTTCCCCACGACATCGGAAGTACGACGGGAAAGCTGCCGTGCCGCATCGCGCGGTTGCGACCTCGGGCGCGACGGCTCAGATTCCCCCCATGCGCGACGACCACGCCTTCGCCAAGGCCGCCGACGCCTTCATGGCGCACATCTTCGACCGCCTCCAGGACGAGGACCCCGACGAGCTGGACTGCGATCTGGCGATGGGCGTGCTGAGCATGGAGTTCGCCGACGGCAGCCGTTGCATCCTGAACCGCCAGTCGGCCGCGCATCAGATCTGGCTCGCCGAGGGCGCCACCGCCTGGCACTTCCAGCAGGACGAGCACGGCGGGTGGATCGACACCAAGGGTCGAGGCCGGCTGAGCGACGTGCTCGCCGAAGTGCTCAGCCGCCGACTCGGTCGGAGCGTCCGACTCGACTGATCGAAGGACTCAGGCCGGCGGACGGAGCTCGTCCTCGACGGGCGGTGCCTCGACCGTGATCCGCGCGCCGGTGCGCGGATGGTCGAAGGCGATGCGCCAGGCGTGGAGCATCGGCCGGGACGGTCGCAGGCCCGAGGCCCTCGCACGCCAGCCGTACTTCCGGTCGCCGACGATCGGGGCCCCGAGTTCGGCGAGGTGCGCACGGATCTGGTTGCGGCGCCCGGTCTCGAGGCGGCACTCGAGCAGAGCGCCTTCGTCGCGGCGCGCGATCGTGCGATAGACGGTGACCGCGCGCTCGCCCT
Organism: Planctomycetota bacterium; assembly: GCA_046349595.1. Lineage (GTDB taxonomy): Bacteria > Planctomycetota > UBA1135 > UBA1135 > UBA2386 > JACRLW01. Next base: position 1,280,758 of record JAXMCA010000002.1, on the reverse strand, counting down.
GCTTCGCGCCGGTCGAACGCACCACGCCGTCGTCGCCGACCGCGAGCTTCGACTCGATGCGCCCCGCCGACGGCGAGGGGACGCGCGCGACCAGCGCGAGGTAGACCCGCTCGGCGGCATGCGCGCGGAAGATCGGCTCGATCTCCTTGCGAGCTTCGACTCCGCGCGCGACGACCAGCGTGCCGGTGGTGTCCTCGTCGAGACGATGGACGGCGACCATGCGTTCGCCCAACTGACGCGTGAGTCGATCGATCAGCGTCGGTCCGCTGCGGCCCGGCGCGCCCACTACCAGACAACCCGCGGGTTTCGCGACCACGACGAACAGAGCGTCGGTCCACAGGATCGGGATCGGCGTGTCGTCGTCGCGGGCGCGGGTCAAGGGCCGCGATCCTATCGTGGCCTGGGCCGCAACCCTGACGGGTTGCTGCGTCGTCACTGCGCGACGACAAGAATGGCCCAGCCCACTTCACTTGCTGGGGTCCTGCGGCCTTCGATTCGTCGCGTGCCGCGACGATTCTCCTGCCTACGGACCTGGCGTGGCCTGGGCCGCAACCCTGACGGGTTGCTGCGTCGTCACTGCGCGACGACAAGAATGGCCCAGCCCACTTCACTTGCTGGGGTCCTGCGGCCTTCGATTCGTCGCGTGCCGCGACGATTCTCCCGCCTACGGACCTGGCGTGGCCTGGGCCGCAACCCTGACGGGTTGCTGCGTCGTCACTGCGCGACGACAAGAATGGCCCAGCCCACTTCACTTGCTGGGGTCCTGCGGCCTTCGATTCGTCGCGTGCCGCGACGATTCTCCTGCCTACGGACCCAGGGTGCGACGCCGGCCCTCAGTTCATCCGGAGTTGGTAGATCTGGATCTTCCGGTAGAGGGTCGCGCGGCCGATGCCGAGCAACTGCGCGGCACGGCGGACGTTGCCGCGCGTCGCACGCAGGGCGCGGTTCAACAGGCGCTTCTCCTCGTCCTGGAACGGCAGGATCTCGTCCTCACCGGGCTCGTCGTCGTCACGCTCGTCCATGCGGTCGGTGAGACCCTGCACCCCGGGCGGGGGCTGCACGCCGGTGCTGGTGCCGAACAGGTGCACGCGATCGACGGGCTGACCGTCGGCGAGCGCATGCGCGCGCTGGATCGCGTTCTTGAGCTGCGAGACGTTCCCCGGCCAGGGGTGCGCCTCGATCATGATCATCGCCGCCGGCGTGAAGCCGCGATCGGGCAACCCCGAACGTGTGCTCGACATGCGCAGGAAGTGCGAGGCGAGCATCGGCAGATCCTCCCGGCGCTCGGCGAGCGTGGGCACCGAGATCGGGAACATGTTGAGGCGGTAGTAGAGGTCCTCGCGGAACACGCCCTTCGCGGTCAGTTCGGCGAGTCGTGCGCTGGTCGTCGCGATGATGCGGACGGCGCGCTGACCATTGCCGGACTCCTTCAGGTGGCGAACCAGACGCGACTGGCAACGTGCCGCGAGACGATCGACGTCCTCGAGCAGGAGCGTGCCGTCCTTGGCGCGCTCGAGCGCGGCTTCGAGCATCGGCTCGTCGACCAGCTCGCAGTTGACGATCTCGAGCGACTCCTTCGCCCGGCGACCGTTCTTGTGGATCAGGCGGGCGACCAGGGTCTTGCCGACGCCGGGCTTGCCTTCGATCAGCACGGTGGCGTCGTTCGCGCCGGCACGGCTGAGCGTGCTCGACAGGCGACGGATCGCCGGGCTGCACCCGACGAGTTCGTCCTCGGCCTCCTCGTCCTGCATCTGCGCTTCGAGCGCCTGCACGCGACGCCGCAGCCGCCGGTTCTCCGCGGCGAGGTCGAGCGCGGCCGCGGCCTGCGCGACCGTGCACGGCTTCGTGATGTAGGCAATCACGGTGCGACCGAGCAGCGCGAGAGCCTCGTTCTCGCGATCCGCGGTGACCGCGATCACGAGAGCGGTCCCCTCGACACCGCGCTGTGCGACGTTCTCGCGCCACTCGCTGTGACCATCGCGTCGGACCGGAAGGTCGACGAAGGCCACATCGAAGGTCTCGCGACCGGTCGCCGCGGCGAACGCTTCGGAACTGGTGACCACCGTCACCGTGCCGCCGCGTGGCGCCAACGCCGAGTTCAGCTCGCGTTCAACTCCGGGGTCGCCCGCACACACCAGCACCCGAAAGGTGCCCTGCGGGAGAGCGACTTCACCGACCGTCCTCGTCTGCAGTCCTGAGGTCATCGTGCCGCCGTCTGCATCGGCAGATCAGCGGCTCGAGGTGAAGGCGGAAAACCCGGCAAGGCGCAGCCTTCGTAGGACAGCAGGCGGCTCTTGGTCGGCAGGCCGTGCCCGTAGCCACCCGGACGGCCGTTCGCGGCGATCACGCGATGGCAGGGAACGAGGATCGGGACGGGGTTGCGCGCCATTGCACTGCCGATGGCGCGCGCCGCACCGGGACTCCCGACCCTCGCGGCGAGTTCGCCATAGGTCAGGAGTTCGGCCGGCAGGGTGGTCGCCAGGATCCGCCACACCTTGCGCTGGAAGGGCGTACCGCAGGAGAGATCGAGAGCCACCTGAGTCGGACGCGGGCGACCGGCGAAGAACGCGCGCAGTTCGTCGATGGCCTCGTCGAGGAATGCGGAGCCGGTGGCGCCCCTGGCCCCGGCCGGCGGGCGCCCCCCGGGGAACTCGATCCGTGACAAGCCCAGTCCGGTGGCACTCAGGCGCAGTGCGCCGAGAGGCGATTCGAAACACGCCGTGGCAACGACCGTGGACTTGCTCACCATTCACGCATGCTAGCGGCGCGGGAATGACTCAAGTCAGGACAGGTGCGGGGTCGAAGTCGTCCAGACCATGAGCACGACCCGAGCTCTTGCCACCTTCCTGGCCGGCGCGCTGCTGCTCCCGGCTGCCTGTTCTGCTCCTGGGGCGCGCGTGCAGCTCGGCTACATGCAGCCTTCGCTCACCGGATCGATCGGACTGAGCCCGAGCGCCGGATCGGGGAGCGGGTTCACGGCGACGGTGGACGTGGAGGACTCCCTCGGGCTGAAGGACACGGCTTCGACAGCACAGATCCATGCCGAACTCGATGCGGGCCCCGTGCGCGTCACCGCGAGCGCATTCCGTTATTCGCAGTCGGGGAACGGAACGCTGCAGGCGAGCTTCGGCGACCTCTCCGCCGGCATCGACGTCACTTCGGACGTCGACCTCACCAACGCCAAGGTCGCGGTGACCTTCGATCTGCTCGACCTCGGCGTGGTGCGGATCTCTCCCGGGCTCGGCGCCGACCTGTTCAAGGTGCAGGCGAGGGTGACGGAGATCTCGACCGGGACCTTCGAGGACGTCGACGAGCTGCTACCCGTCCCCATGTTGTTCCTCCAGAGCGAGGGTCGCTTCGGCCCTCTGTCGGCGGAGCTCGATCTCGGCTACCTCGACGTCGATCTCGGCGACACCGGCGGCACCTACTTCGACCTCGAAGCCCTGGTCGCCTACGACCTCACCGCCCAGATCGAACTGAACGCCGGCTACCGCTACATCTCGATGGACGCGAACGGCAAGAGCGACGGCCAGGACCTGACGGCGGATCTGACGCTCCAGGGCTGGTTCATCGGCGGAGGCATCCGCTTCTGACCGGAGAACACCCGTCGAACGCTCCGACCTATCGGGCGGGCCGCTCGACCCCGCCACGGAACAGGGCGCTCAGTTCGAGCGCAGGCGCACGATCAGGTTGGTGACCAGGTCCCGGATCAGGCGGTCGTCGCGCATGCGCTTCTCGACCTTGCGCACGCCGTAGAGCACGGTGGTGTGGTCGCGGTCGCTGAACGACCGGCCGATCTCCTCGTACGAGAGCTCGGTGAGCTGACGTGCGATGAACATGCAGATCTGGCGCGGCAGGCTGACGGTCTGCGCGCGGCCCTTGCCGGTCAGCTCCCTCGCGGAGACGGAGAACTCCGTGGTCACGAGCGTGATCACGTCCGACACGGTGATCGGTCGAGCCCGCGAGGCGATCACGCCGCGAAGCGCTTCCTCCACCAGTTCGACGGTGATCGGCCGCTCGGTGATCTGCGCGACACCGAGCACCTTGTTGATGGCCCCCTCGAGCTCGCGGATGTTGGTGTCGATCCGCTTCGCGATCAGGAAGGCGACATCCTCGCTGATCTCGACCTGACGCGAACGCGCCTTGCGGCGCACGATCGCTGCACGGGTCTCGAGGCAAGGCACCTCCATCTCCACGACGAGTCCCCACTTGAAGCGGGATACCAGCCGTTCCTCGACGGTCGCGATGTCGGTCGGCTTGCGATCGGACGACAGCACGATCTGCCGGTTCGCGTTGTAGAGGGCGTTGAAGGTGTGGAAGAACTCGTCCTGGGTCTTCTCCTTGCCGGCCAGGAACTGGATGTCGTCGATCACCAGCACGTCCGCGGTGCGGTGGTCGTTGCGGAAGGAGTCGAGACGGCCGTTCTGGATCGCGTTGATGAAGCGGTTGGTGAACTCCTCGCAGCTCAGGTAGAGCACGCGGGCGTTCTCGTCCTTGCGTCGGGTCTCGTGGCAGATCGCCTGCAGGAGGTGCGTCTTGCCCAGCCCGACGTTGCCGTGGACGAACAACGGGTTGTAGGCGTGACCCGGGTTGTCACCCACCGCGAGCGCGGCCGCGTGGGACAGGCGGTTGCACGGTCCGACCACGAACTGGTCGAAGGTGTAGTTGCGGTTCAGCTCGCTCGAGGATTCCGACATACCGAGTCGCTGCGGCGCGCCTCCGATGCGGGGAACGGAGCGTCCGGCATCTGCCATGGGTCCGCGCTCGGTCGTGTCGGGACGATCGATGCCGGAGCGATCCGCGCCGGAGCGATCGATGCCCTCCGGTTCGGGTTGGTCGTCGCCCGACCCGTTCCGTTCACGCGATGCGTTCATGATTGACTTGCCGGACGTGCTCGCGCCCTCGTCGGACGGCGCGCCATCACGCGGCCGGGATCCTACGAGTTCGACGGGCACTGTGGTTGGAACGGATGCTGTGGTTGGAACGGATGCTGCGGTTGGAACCAACCCCGCGGTCGAAGCGAACCCTGCGGTCGGAGTTGAAGCACTCCCCGCTGCACGGATCGCCGATCGCGGACCGAGCTCGAGCGAACGCTCGGGCGGAAGCTGCGCCCCGCGACTGCCCTCGACGCTCCCTCGAACGGTCCCACGATCAGAGACCATCGAGACCCGGTGCGCGGGCCCGCCGGTGGTACCGTCCGCAGCCATCGACTGCCCGACCTCGATCACGATCGCGTCCGCGGCCCGCTGTCGTTCCGCATCGAAGCGTTCGGCGTAGCGCGTCATCGACGGCGCGAGACGATCCTTGGCCGTCGCCGGGAGCGAACCGGCGGACTCGAGGGTGACCGTGCACTCCTCGTAGCCGGGCACCGCCCGCACCGCAGCCGCGAGACGTGAGAGGTGGTTCCGCCGCAACCAATCGCGCACGAAGGTGGTCGGCACGACGAACACGCAGCGCGCCGGGTTCACCGAGGCGATGCGCAGGTCCCTGAACCAGGGATCGAGCTGATCACGCCGGATCGACCTCCCGAGCTCCGCGAGCACGAGAGGCAGAAGGTCTTCGGCGCGGGTGCGATGCGGATCGTGGGACGACGTCAAACGACCGGACTCCAGCAAGTGGTCAGGCAAGCCGGGGACGGGGAGATGTACGGACGATCTGCGCAGCCTCGTTGGAGGCGGGCGAGGTCCAGTTTCGGAGCAGAGAGAGGCGACCCCTTCGCGGCCAGGCACTCCGCATCAAGGGGTCGTTCGGACGACGGCGCTTTCTAGCGACTTCACACGCGCCGTGAAAGAGTCTGGCGACGCGAAGTGCTCGATCGCAACGCGCGTCTGTGAGTAAGTCCTTGTTCGACAAGCCCGCATCGCGCGCCGGTTTTTTTCACGCGTCGCGTCACGACGATGCGCGTCGCGCGCGGAGACGCGTGACGACATCCGCGATGCGCTGCGCAGCGTCGATGGCGTCCGCGATCGACGTGTGTGCAGAGGTCGAGAAACGCACGCAGCGTCGCGCAAACGGCTCGTCGTGACCCATCGCGAGGAGGATCGCGGGAGGCTCCGGTGCACCGCTCGTGCAGGCGGAGCCTTGCGACGCGAGCACGCCAGCGAGATCGAGGGCCGGCAGCAGCGCGCGGCCGTCGACGCCGGCGATGTGCACCAGCAGGGTGTTGGGCAGAGTGTGCTCGTCGGGAGTGATCCGGTCCAGTGCGAGCTTCTCCGCGAGAGCGGTCGCGAGAGCATCGCGTGCTGCCTGCATCCGCACCGCCCTCGCATCGGTCTCCGTCACCGCCAGCGCGATCGCGCGCGCGGTCGCGGCTGCGAGGGAGGGACTGACGGTTCCCGGGCGCAGACCGAGTTCCTGTCCGCCCCCGCTGAGCAGCGCCCGCGGTCGACGGCCAGCCACGACAAGTACGCTCGATCCGCGCAGTCCGCCGGCCTTGTGGACCGACAGTGCCAGGGTGTCGGCGACGCCGAGCGCAGCCGCGAGCGATACGCGGCCGAGCGTTTGCGCCGCGTCGACGTGCAGTGGAACGCCGAGTTGGCGGGCCAGCACGCTCGCCTCGACGACCGGTTGGAGGGTGCCGACCTCGCCCTGCGCGTGGGCGAGCACGATCAGACCGACCGGCGCATGCGGCGCGACCACTTCGGCGCGGCCGGCCCGATCGACACGCCATCGCAGGATTCCGCGCGTCGCTGCGGCGCCGAGTGCGGACTTGTGCTCGACATCCGAGCAGAGCACGGGCAGAGCGGGGTCTCCCAGCCCCCGGATCGCCAGGTGGTTCGCTTCGGTCCCGCCCGAGAGGAACACGACCGCATCGGACGCGACTCCGAGTGCCGCCGCAGCCTCCGCGCGCGCCTCCTCGAGCACGAGGCGGGCGCGACGTCCGGCGGCGTGCACGCTCGACGGGTTGCCGGGACAGGTCCTCTCCACCGCCAGGAAGACCTCGAGCACACGGGGGTCGACAGGGGTGGTGGCGTCGTGGTCGAGGTCGATCGGGGACACGTCGATCGCCGCCTCAGCGCGCCGCAGACATGGAGGCCACCCGACGGTAGAGCTCGAGGTAACGCTCGAGGACGACCTCGGCGCGGAAGGCCTCGATCGCCCGGGCGCGGGCCTTCTCGCTCGCGCTCCGGTGCGCGGCCTCGTCACGCAGGAGCGCCGTGGCGGCGTCGGCCATCGCCTCGATGTCGCCCAGCGGCACCAGGGTGCCGGTGTCGCCGAAGACCTCGGCGACGCCGCCGACCCTCGTGCTGACGCAGGGCACGCCGGAACTCATCGCCTCCAGCATCGACAGTCCGAAGGACTCGGTCTCCGACGAGGAGAGGAACAGGTCGGCGTCGCCGAGGACACGAGCGAGCTCGGGCTGGCTCTTCACCCCCGGCGCCTCCACCCGATCCGCGACGCCGAGGTCGGAGGCGATCGCCAAGGCGTGCTCGCGGTCGGGACCGTCACCGATCAGGAACAGGCGCGCGGGGAGCGCACCCGCGATCCTCGCGAAGGCGCGCACCGTGTCGCCGACCCGCTTCACCGGACGGAAGTTGCTCGCATGCACGATGCGTCGCTCTCCGTCGGGCCGCGACCAGAATCGGCCCTGCGGACCGGGCGCGAACTGCTCGGTGTCGACGAAGTTGGGGACGACCTCGATGGTGCGTCTCGAGCCGAAGGCGATCACGGTCTCGTCGGCGAGGAAGCGGCTCACCGCGGTGATCGCATCGGACTGGTCGAGCGCGAAGCGCGTCGGGCGTGCGTAGGCCCGGTCGGCGCCGACCACGGTGATGTCGGTGCCGTGCAAGGTGGTCACGAATCGGAGGTCGCGCTCGCACATCGAGCGCGCGAGCCAGGCGCTGACCGCGTGCGGAATGGCGTAGTGGACGTGCCACACGTCGACCCGCGCCTCCTCGTGGACTTCGGCCATGCGCGTCGCGAGGGCGAGGTCGTAGGGCGGATAGCGGAACAAGGGATATGCAGAGACCTGCACCTCGTGGTAGCGCAGTCCCGGAACGGCGCCGGCCAAACGAGCCGGTCGCCCGTAACTGAGCAGGTGCACGTCGTGGCCGGCGCGCGCGGCCCGGATCGCGATCTCGGTGGCCACGACCCCGCTGCCACCGACGGTCGGATAGCACACGACACCCAGACGAAGCGGACGCTCGGACACGGGCCGCACGATACGACGGCGCAGCAGGAATGGTGACAGGCGACCTTTCCTGTCCGCCCCGCTACCGGGAGCCGCGGACCTCGCTACTCTTCCCCCGCCACCTGCCCGCTTCTCGAACCTCCCCGATCGATTCGAACCGATGCGAACCCTGCTCGTCCTCGGAGCCGTGCTCGGCCTCCCCGTCCTCGCGGCGGCGCAACAAAACGTGCGCCCCGGAACCAATGTTTCACTCAGCAATCTCGGCGGCGTCGCATCGCCGAGCGGCGCCCACACCGGCACCTTCCCGAACGGCCTGCAGTCGTTCGGCGTGTCCACGACCTCGTGCAACGTCGGCAGCGTGAACGTGCCGTGGCTCGCGGACATGAACATCGACCACCCGCAGATCGGGATGTGGATCTATCGCGAGTACCAGGGTCGCTTCGAGCAGATCTCGTTGTTCAACGGCGTGAAGCACGGCTTCACCAGCACGAACTCGCCGGGCTGCGGAAGCTGCCCCGGTGGTGCGGGCACCTCGCTGGTGATGGGCTGCTCCGACACCTACGGCGCGAGCCTGAACTACAGCCACACCTACATGGCTCCGCCGAGCGAGATCAATCCGTGGCTCGCGACCTGGACCTCGCGCGGCTCGCACTTCGATCGCGGTTACCCGGTGCAGAACCCGCCGGCCGACACCGACAACGTGCGGAGCCCGATCAACTTCACGAACCCGAATCAGGGCTACCGCAACCAGGTGTTCGACTCGGGCCTCAACGTGACGGGCGCGACCTTCTGGATCAGCGGCTACTACAACGTCGCGGGCGAACCCGACGCCAACCGCGAGAACAACTTCGCGACGCACCAGCTCTCCGCGACCTGGAACGGCAGCTCCTGGAACTGGGGAACCCCGAACGCGACGCAGTACCCGACTCCGGGCATCTACCGCTGGACCGGTGCGACGGTCACCTCGGCGAACAACAACAACGGCGATGACGGCCGCTTCTATGTCGCCGTGAAGGTCACCGGTCCCAACAGCGGGCTCTATCACTACGAGTACGCGATCTTCAACCGCGACAACAACCGCCAGGGCGGTGCGTTCCGCATCCCGTTCTGCGCCGGCGCCTCGATCAGCAACGTGACCTTCCGCGACCCCGACGCCAACGCGGCGAACGACTGGACCATCGCGGTCAGCACCTCCGAGGTCGTCATCACGGCTCCCGCCGGCGGCATCAACAACCTGACCTGGGGCAACCTCTACAACGTCTCCTTCGACTCCGACGCCGCGCCGGCCACCGGCTCGTTCAACGTCGATCAGGCCAACCCGGGCGTGGGCAATCCCTCGGTCTCGGTGTCGACGAGCTGCCCGCTCGACATGCGCAACCTGTACCTCGGTGCAGGCTGCGGCACGCCGTCGGCCCCTGTGTTGAGCGCCAATGGCGCCGCACGCCTCGGCAACGTCGCCTTCGCGCTGAACACGGGCGCGGTCGCTCCCGGTGCGAACACCTTCGTGGTGTTCAGCCTGGCCGAAGGCAACACCAACCTGGGTGGCGGCTGCACCCTGTGGGTGGACCCGGTGCTGGTCTTCTTCGGCGCCGCGGCGACGGCGAACGCCTCCGGCATCGCGACCGTCAACGTCCCGATCCCGAACGACCCGGCGCTCGATTCGGCGACCCTCGCGGTCCAGTCGGTCGAGTTCGAGGCCGTCGGCGCCTTCGGCAGCCTCGACCTCTCGAACGGCCTGAAGATCAAGCTCGGCAACGGCAACGTCGGCTGCAACTGAGCTCCGACGACGCGCCGCGGTGGACCATGCTGTCCGCCGCGGCCTCGCTCACGCGACCGGCGAGTCGGCGGTGAAGCGCAGATCGAGCTGGACGCGTTCCTCGTCCGAGAGAACGAACCGGCCTTCGATCTCCTCGACGAAGTCGACCAGCGACCGGCAGCGCAGCCGGAAGTCGTCACCTCGCCCACTGCGGCTCCAGGGCTCGAAGGGCGTGACGACGATGCGCAGCACCACCTGCCCGTCCTCGCACAGCGTCGACAGCGCGACCTCGTCGCCGGGGTCGACGTAGCGCGCGACGAGACTCATCATGCGCGCGACGATCGACGAGAGAGCCTCGTCGGCGATGCGCAACACCGGCAGGTCCGCATCCCAGCTCACCGACAGGACCAGCGGCTTCTCCAACTGCAGGAGCAGTTCGGAGAGCGCCCGCGATGCGACCCTGGTGAGATCGACCACACGGACTTTCGAGAGGCGCTCGAGCGCGCGGTGGAGATCGCCGATGGTCGATTCGATTCGTGCGACGTGAGCGTCGAACGAGGCGTCGGCCTCATCGCCCGGATGTCCGCCGTCTCCCGAGGTGAGGGTGTCCAACTCCTTCTGGACCGCCAAGAGGTCGCGACGGAGTCTGATCTCGATCGCATCGAGACTGCTCGGTTCCTTGGGCGCCCGATCGCTCACCCCGGGCCCATCGGGTGTTCCGCCCGCATCGCCTGAGTCTGTCACTCTCCAGCCGCTGCCATGGCGTCTCCTGAACCATGCCGCCGCTCGGATTCTGGAGCCTCCTCGGCTGCGGCGCGCTTGAAGCGCCCATCCCCCCGCGGTGGAGCGATCGCTGCGATCGCGGCTTCGATCGCCGCCTCGAAGGTCGCGTCGCTGACGTCGTCGTCGTGACGCGCGAGGAACTCGCGTCCGAACTTCCAGTAGTCGGCTGCGCCGTTGGAGTCCGGTGCGTGCTCGAAGATCGTCGCGCCGAAGCTCGGCGCCTCGGCCAGTTTCACGTTGTTGCGGATCAGGTGGCGCGCGAGCCGATCGCCGAAGTAGGTGCGGATGTTGTCGAGCACCTCGGTCGTGAGCCTGGTGCGCAGATCGACCATGCAGGGGAGCACGCAGCAGATCTCGATCTCCGGGTTCAGGCGGCGCTTCACCAGTTGGATCACCTCGGTGAGCTTCGCCATCCCCTGCAGCGAGAAGTATTCGGTCTGCATCGGGATCAGGACCTCGCGCGCGGCGCACAGTGCATTGGCCGAGAGCACACCGAGTGACGGCGGGCAGTCGATCAGGACGTAGTCGAACTGCGGCTCGGTCTTGTGACCCTCGAAGGCCTCGCGCAGGATCGTCTCACGACCGATGCGATTGGCGAGCACCTGCTCGACGCCACCCAGCGAGGTGTCCGCGGGAACCACGAACATCCCGGCGGTTGTCGTGGTCCGGATCAGGCCGGCGAGCGGGCGGTCCTCGACCAACAGGTGAGTCATCGACGCTTCCTCGAGCTCCGGCCGCCGATCGAGGTGCAGGCTCAGGTTCGCCTGCGGATCCAGATCGAGGAGGAGCACCCTGCGACCGAGGCGCGCGAGCGCCGCGCCGAGGTTGACGGTCGTCGTGGTCTTACCGACTCCACCCTTCTGATTGATGACGGCGACGACGTGCAAAGCCCACCTCGCGATTCGGCCCGGTTTCGAACACGCGCGCCGTGCCTGCAGCTGGACGTCGCGCGCGGCCGAATGTAGCTGTTGACCTGTTCCGATCCACGGCGCACTCCGCACACTGCCGCGATGAATCACGAACCACTCCTTCCCCCGGGGATGATCCTGTTCGCAGAGGGTGGAGTCCGATCCCTCGGTCAGGCCTGCGAGGTGCTGCGCAACGCCGGAATCGAGGCTTCGCTGGTCCGTCCCCCCAAGGACTGCGGCAGCGGTGGTTGAGGCACCAAGGTCTGGCTCGCGGTCGCGAGCCACGCGGTTGCGGATGCCCGGCGGATCCTGGTCGAGCAGGAGGAGCGAGGCCTCGACGCCGAAGCACGTGCGGCGAAGAACCGGGTCGTCGACTTCGATGCACCGGAAACCGACTGCCCGGCATGTGGCACCACCTTCGCGACGACCTCGACGCGTTGCCCCGAGTGCGGATTGAACTTCGGCGGCTGAGCCGCCGCGTTCAGCGCACGCCGATCAGCAGGGCGACGGCATCGAGCGCGAAGGGGCCGTCCACCGCGAAGGGCTCGGCCGCGGACTTCCCGCACAGGGCTCCGAAGTAGCGATCGCGGACCTCGGCGCGCTCGAGGGGATCGAGGCCTCGCAGGTAGTGCGCACGGCCCTCGGCCTGCGCCGCGAACTGCGATGCGTAGCAGCGGATCGCTGCTCGCTTGGTCTCCAGGTGAGGTCCGACGTCGACGCAGAACGACGGCACCGCGAAGTCGTTGCCGTAGTAGCGCGCGAGCAGTCGCGGTCGGTTCGGCTCGCCGGCACCGTCGAACAGCTTGCGCAGTCCGCTGTGGAAGAACGCGCGGCGCGCGAGATCGGCGACGGCGACGTGATCGGGATGCGCATCGATGGGCAACGGCGCCAGCAGCAACGCGGGTCGATGACGACGGATGACGGCGACGACCGCTTCGGTCGCGGCGTCGTCCGCGCGGACCGATCCGTCCGGCAAACCGAGATTGGTCCGAACGGTCAGACCGAGCACGCGCGACGCAGCTGCCGCCTCGCGGGCCCGTGTCTCGGGGTCGCCACGGGTCGCCGCCTCGCCGCGCGTGACATCGACCACACCCACCTTCGATCCCGCTGCGACCATGCGTGCGATGGTGCCTCCGCAGCCGATCTCGGCGTCGTCCGGATGGGCCGCGAGCACCAGCACGTCGAGCTGGTCGCTCACAGCTCGAGCACTCCGTGCTGCACTGCGAATGGATCCGCCGCGTCGACGATCTGTGCGCCGAGCGCACGGCCGTGCGTGACGAGGAACGGCAGCACGTTGAGCACGCGCTCCTGCGTGCGCCCGCGCGGCCGCAGGTTGGCACACAGACGGCGCACCTGACGGAGTCCGGTCCCCTGCCGGTTCTGACGCGAGTTGCGCACCTTGTTCAGCAGTCGGTCGATCTCGTCCTGGACCTTCGCACGGGCGCGATCGACCGGGCCGACCATCGCCGCATCGCTCTCGCGCACGTCCGCCTCGGCCTCGCCGAAGCGGGTGCTGACATCGCGCAGCAGCGTGTCGAGCGCGACCTCCGCGGCCGTCGGCTCCTCGCTGCCGAGCTTGCCCGCGAGCACCTCCGGACCCTCGCCGAGGTCGGGAATGTCCCAGCCGAAGCGATCGAGGTGCTTGTGCATCGAAGGCTCGAGCAGCGTGAGCGAGACGCGTGGCACGAACACCGGGCGCGGCACGCCGAGCAGCTTGTAGAGCCCGCCGACCACCGCCAGGTAGGCGAGTTCGCCGGGACCGACCACGAAGCCGATCGAGGGCAGGACCGCGTCCTGCCACAACGGTCGCAGCAGCACGCCGGGGCTGAGCTGCGCGGCATCCTCGAAGGGCTCGTCGTCGGCCAGCGGCGCACGCGGCTGACCTTCGGCGAGGTGGAACATCAGCGGCGTGCCCGGATCGAGCGTCGGCTCGAAGCCCAGATCCGACAGATGGTCCGAGAGATTGCGCATGCGGCCGCGGATCGCGTTGTGCTGGCTGCGCCAGCGCGGCAACACGTCGAAGGCGGAACGCGGCAGGTCGCGCGGTTCGATCACGAGCAATCCGTCGTCGGCGAACAGCGCGAAGAGCATCCGCGCCATGCCGTCGCCGAAGGCTTCGTCGGGGTGCCGCGGCGTGAAGATCGACAGCGCATCCTCACGGAACTCCGTGCGCGGGAGGAGGTCGTCGATCGCCGGCAACAGTCGTTCGAGGGCTCTGCCGATCTTGACGTCGCGCAGCGCCTCTCCGGCGTGCGGCACTTCGACGCGGAAGCGCTGCAGGTCCTGGTTCGGATTGACGAAGAACGCGCGGTTCGTCTCGTCGAGGTCGTGGTCGTCGCTGTGGTTCCAGAACACCGGGATCACGCGCGGCGCCCCGGGAACTGCGGACAGTTCGCGCGCGAGCCGCACCGCGGTGGCCGCCTTGTGCACGGAATAGAGCGGGCCTCCGAACAGGCCGGGTTGCTGACCCGTCACCACCACCTGGGCCTCACCGCGTTGGATGGCGCGGGCGTTCTCGATCGCCGCCGCCGAGGCGCCGTGTCGCTCCGCGTAGGCCTCGAAAGCCTTGCCGAGCTCGGCGGGCCCCACCAGGCGTCGCGCTCCGAGAGGTGCGTGGCGGAGGAGTTCGGCAGCGTCGCGAGCGCGCACCCCGAGCACCTCCTGGAGCTCGGGGTCGTTCTCGAGGAATCGGAGATGGATCTCGGACGTGCCCAGAGCGCGGAACGAGATGTGGCGGAGTTTCGAGTTCACGAAGGACGCCTGGCGACCGGTGCGATCGCCTTGAAGGACCCGACGAATGCGACCAGTGCTGCCTCGACGCGATCGCGCCAATCGGCATCGCCCGGGTCGAAACACTGCAGGACGCCCCGACTCTGGCTCACCACGGCACCGAGGCCGCGGCCGTCGAATGCCGGCGCCAGTTCGTCGACGCGTGCACCCTGCGCGCCCACTCCGGGCAGCAGGAACCAGGCGCGCGGCATCAGGGCACGGAGCCGCGCGATCTCCTTGGGCCAGGTCGCGCCGACCACGGCTCCGACCGGCGTGTAGCCGTGCCGGTCGGCCAGCCCCTCACCGAGGCGGTGCACGGCGGCGGCGACGGTCTCGGCGAGGGTGCGTCGCTCGGGCGTGCCGATCTCCAGGTCCTGGAAGTCGCGCGCGCCCGGATTGCTGGTCCGCACCAGCACGAACAGCGCCCGGCCCAGCTCGCGCGCCCGGGTGAGGAAGGGCTGGATCGCGTCGGTGCCGAGGTAGGGATGCAGCGTCACCGCGTCGGCGAGCTCGAGGTGCACCGCGGCGTAGGCCTCGGCGGTCGCGCCGATGTCGCCGCGCTTGACGTCGCCGATGACGAGGAGATCCAGCGCACGCGCCATGCGGCACACTTCCTCGTAGGCACCGAAGCCGGCCGCGCCGTGGCACTCGAAGAAGGCGATGTTCGGCTTGAGCACCGGCACGTGACGCGCGATCAGCGGCATCACCTCGCGCGCGAAGGCGAGGATGCGCTCCGCAGGCGAGCCGTCCTGCGCGAGTCGTGACGGCAGGGCATCGAGACGCGGATCGAGTCCGACACAGGCCGGTGCGCGTCCGCCCAGCACCGCATTCGCCAGTCGTTCCGTGAAACCCGCGTGCATCGCGGCGCGCGAGCCTACCGGCAAGGAACTCCTGCGCAACGTGGCGCGGATCCGCATGAAGGAATGCGCTTGTTCACGCCGCACCGATCGCGTCTCCTTCTCGCTCCACCAGTTCAACTCAGAATCGACAAAGGCACTGCGCATGGCGTTGCTCTTCTGTCCCAAGGAGACCGAACCGGGCGAGACCCGGGTCGCCGTGACTCCCGACACCGTCAAGGGATACGTCAAGCTCGGGCTCGCCGTCGCCGTCGAGTCCGGCGCGGGGCTCGGCGCGGGCTTCCGCGACCAGGATTACCGCGACGCCGGTGCGTCGATCGACGATGCCGCGGCACGCGCTGACCTCCTGCTGTCGGTCCGCGCACCGTCGCCGGCACGCATCGCGGCGTTGAAGAGCGGTTGTGCGGTCGTCAGCGGACTGGTGCCCACGACGCAGCTCGACGTGGTGCGCGCGCTCCGCGATCGCAAGCTCACCGCCTTCGGGCTTGAGCTCGTCCCGCGCATCACCCGTGCGCAGAAGATGGACATCCTGTCGAGCCAGGCGACCTGTGCGGGCTACCAGGCCGTGCTGCTCGCCGCGGTGCACCTGCCGAGCATGTTCCCGATGCTGATGACGGCCGCAGGCACCATCAAGCCGGCGCGGGTGTTCGTGCTCGGCGCCGGTGTCGCCGGCCTCCAGGCGATCGCGACCTCGAAGCGGCTCGGCGCCACCGTCGAGGCCAACGACGTGCGTCCCGCGGTGAAGGAGCAGGTCGAGAGCCTCGGCGCCCGCTTCGTCGACACCGGCACGCCTCCCGATGCACAGACCGCCGGCGGCTACGCGAAGGAACAGTCGGAGGATTACCTGCGCAAGCAGCGCGAGATCCTCGGCCAGCACGTCGCGACCGCGGATGTCGTGATCACCACGGCCCTGATCCCGGGTCGTCCGGCCCCGCGCATCGTCACCGACGACATGGTGCAGCGCATGAAGCTCGGCTCGGTGATCGTCGACCTCGCGGCGGGGAGCGGTGGCAACGTCGAAGGCTCGGTCGCGGGCAAGATCGTCGAGCGCCACGGCGTGAGGATCATCGGCGAGACCAACCTGCCGGCGATGGTCGCGAGCGACGCGAGCCGGATGTGGGCACGCAACGTCTACGAATTCCTCGCCCCGATGGTGAAGGAGGGCAGCTTCCAGCCCGACTTCAACGACGAGGTCATGGCCGCCTCCTGTGTGACGAAGGACGGCGAGGTCCGCAACGAGCCCGCACGCAAGGCGCTCGAAACCAACAAGGCGGAGAAGAGCTGATGATCGCCGCAACGCTGATGTTCATCTTCGTGCTCGCGTCGCTGGTCGGCGTCGAGATCATCGGCAAGGTCCCGCCGACCTTGCACACGCCGCTGATGTCCGGGTCCAACGCGATCTCGGGGATCACCATCGTCGGCGCGATGCTCGCGATGCAGGGCCACTACCACGGCGCAGCACAGGTCCTCGGTTTCGCCGCGATCGTGTTCGCGATGATCAACGTCGTCGGCGGTTTCCTGGTGACCGACCGCATGCTCGCCATGTTCGCCAGCAAGAAGAAGAGCTGAGGCCACGCCGTGCACATCTACCTGTACATCGTCGCCGCGATCCTCTTCATCCTCGGTATCAAGCGCCTCGGCAAGGTCCGCACCGCGCGCTCCGGAAACCTGGTCGCCGCGGTCGGAATGGGCATCGCCATGCTCGGCGTGTTCATCGAGGGCGAGCAGTTCAGTTGGATCTGGCTGATCGTCGCGTTGATCATCGGCTCCGCCGCCGGACACCAGCTCGCGACGCGCGTGGCGATGACCGCGATGCCCGAGATGGTGGCCGCACTCAACGGGCTCGGCGGCGGCGCGTCGGCGCTGGTCGCGATGGCCGAACAGATCGAGCGGACCGGCGATCTCAGCCTGCACGCTCAACCGCTGTTCGGCACGATGCTCGCCATCTCGGTGCCGCTGTCGATCCTGATCGGCATGGCCACGATGACCGGCAGCGGAGTCGCCTACTACAAGCTCTCCGGAAAGCAGATCCCGCACCCGGTTCCGCCGGGCCAGCGCAATCTGGTCAACGGCGCGTTCGCGGTGGCGATCGTCGCGGTCGGCGTGTGGTCGGCCTACTCGTCGGGCGCGAGTTCGATGATCTCGATGTCGATCCTGTGCGTGCTCTCCGCGGTGATCGGCATCCTCCTGGTCCTGCCGATCGGCGGCGCGGACATGCCGGTCGTGGTGGCGCTGTTGAACTCCTTCTCCGGTGTCGCCGCGGCCTGCAGCGGCTTCGTGATCAGCAACCAGATGCTGATCGTCGCCGGTGCGCTCGTCGGTGCGTCGGGCGTGATCCTGACGCAGATCATGTGCAAGGCGATGAACCGTTCGCTCCTGAACGTGCTCGTCGGCGGCGTCGGTGACGGCAAGGTCGCGAAGGACGCGAAGGACTACAAGAACATCAAGTCCACCTCACCCGAGGAGGTGGCGATGCTGCTCGACGGCGCCGCGTCGTGCATCATCGTCCCCGGCTACGGGCTCGCCGTCGCCCAGGCGCAGCACGTGTGCGCCGGTCTCGCCAAGGAGATCGAACGCCGCGGTTGCGAGGTGCGCTACGCGATCCACCCGGTCGCCGGTCGCATGCCGGGGCACATGAACGTGCTGCTCGCCGAAGCAGACGTGCCCTACGAGAAGCTCGTCGAGCTCGACAGGATCAACCCCGACTTCCAGAACACGGACGTGGTGATCATCGTCGGCGCGAACGACGTGGTGAACCCGCTGGCGCGCGAGAAGACCGGCAGCCCGATCGACGGCATGCCGATCCTCGACGTCGACAAGGCGCGCACGGTCGTGATGATCAAGCGCAGCCTGAGCCCGGGCTATGCGGGCGTGAAGAACCCGCTCTTCGAGTTCGACAACACCCTGATGGTGTTCCTCGACGCCAAGGAAGCCCTGCAGGGCATCCTCGACGAACTCAAGAGCATGTGAGGCCCGCGCATCGCGCGCAGGCCTCACCCGCCACGGCACCGATCAGTTCGGCGCGCTGTCAGTTCGGCGCCATGTGCAGTGCGTTCGAGGTGCGGACCAGGAACTGGCCCACCGCATCGAACTCGAACTCGGCGAACTGCACGTAGGCGTGGCCGTCGAAGCCGTTGGGCATCGCGTGCGACCAGGTGTAGGTGCCAGTGTCGTCGGTGCGGTGCACCTGCGTGAAGGCGATGTCGCTCAGCAACATGCAGCTGTAACCGAAATCGATGGGGATCAGGTTCGGAGTGACCGCCAGGATGTTGATCACGAACATGTCCGGCTGACCGACCACCGTGAACGCGAAGCGGTACGTCGCACCGTTGGGAGTCACCTCGCCGGAGGCGACCGGTCCACAGGACGGGCCGAAGGGGGTGACGGTGAAGCCCTGGGCTTTGCCGACGGAGACCGTGGCAGCGAGGGCGAGTGCAAAGGCGAGCTTGCGCATCGGACGCTCCTTGGACCGGTGTCCGCGAACCGCGGATCGAGCCGATCCACTCGCTGCGTACAACGCCCGGCGAATCACGGTTCTTTTCGGACCAGGTGAAGGCCTGGACCCCGCTTCCCCCTCATGTCTCGGGCTGCACCGCCGGCTGCGGGTGCGCTGTGCTTCCGTTTCACACCCTGGGTCGGAAGAGGCGATCTGCGAATCGGCTGTCGGGAAAGCGATCGGCGATCGCACGCGCGCGACGCATCGCCTCGTCGACGGGAACCAGGACCGCATCGTCCGGCACCGGCAGCCATGCAGTCTGGTCCATGCGTTCGCTCACGATCGCGTCGAACTGCGCGGCGTTCTCCGCCTTCCCGAGACGATCGAGCAGTCCCTGATCGAGAAGGGCCACGGCCGGAGGCACCGGCTGCTCCTTGCGCCCGAACATGTAGTCGGTGGACACGCCGAACAGCTCGGCCAGCGCCAGCACGTCGGTGCACGGCGGCATCCGCGATGCGGCCTCCCAACGCGACACCGCGGATTCGTGGCAACCGATGCGTCGCGCCACTTCGTCCTGCGTCAGGTTGTGGCGTGCGCGCAGCTCTCGGATGCGTTGCGCGATGATCTGGGCGAGCGCCCTGCGATCTGGGTCTTGCACGGCAGGTCCTCGGGGAAAGAGGGTCGTGACATTCTACGGAGGTTGGGCCAAGGGTCGCCCGACGGCAACTTCGGGAGCGCTGCGATCTCCGGCGCTGACGGACAACCTCGACACTCGAGGCGACTCGGGACCTCGACGATGCCATGCTCTCGGAATGGACGTCGCGCTCCGCTTCCTGGGTGCCGCCCGACACGTGACGGGCACCAAGCACCTGATCGAATTCGACCGTCGTCGCATCCTGCTCGATTGCGGGATGGTCCAGGGACCGCGGCGCATCTCCAACGAGGCCAATGCCAATCTCGGGATCGACGCACGCTCCGTCGACGCGGTGGTCCTCTCCCATGCGCACATCGATCACAGCGGATCGCTGCCGCGGCTGGTCAGACTCGGATTCCGCGGCGCCATCCACCTGACCGACGGGACCGGTGATCTCGCAGCCGCGCTCCTGAGGGACTCCGCGAGCATCCAGGCGCAGGACGCGACCCACCTGCGCAAGCGCGGGATCGAGTGGGAACCGCCCTACGACGACGCGGATGTCTCCTCGACGCTGAAGCAGTTCGCACGTCACGCCTATCACGAGTGGTTCGACGTCCTTCCCGGCGTGCGTTGCCAGTTCCTCGACGCCGGTCACATCCTCGGTTCCGCGATCGTCGTCCTCGAGCTCGATGCGGGCAGCCGCGTGATCCGACTCGCCTTCACCGGCGATCACGGCCGCAAGGGCATGCCGATCCTCCGCGACCCCGAGCGCATCCCCGACCTTGACTACCTCATCACCGAGTCGACCTACGGCGATCGCCTCCACGAGGACCGGGAATCGATGAACGAGGCGCTCGCGAAGGTCGTGCACGAGGAGGTGCAGGACGGCGGGCGCATCCTGATCCCGGCCTTCTCGGTCGGCCGCACCCAGAACGTGCTCTACACGCTCGGTAACCTGATCGATGCGGGGCGCATCCCGAGGATGCCGATCTGGATCGACTCGCCGCTCAGCTCCGTCGCCACGAAGATCACCGCAGCGCACCGCAACCTGTTCGACAAGGAGGCGAAGGCCGTCCTCGATTCGGGTCGCGATCCCTTCTTCTTCTCGGGCGTGCGCTTCGTCGAGGACCGCGAAGAGAGCAAGGCGCTCAATGCGGTGCGTGGCGGCGTGATCATCGCCGCGTCCGGGATGTGCGAGGCGGGGCGTATCCTGCACCACCTCAAGGTCTCCCTGCCGCGTCGCGAGGACTGCGTGCTCACCGTCGGCTTCATGGCCGAGGGCACTCTCGGACGCAAGCTCGTCGACGGATTCGAGGAGGTGAACGTGATGGGTCAGGCCTATCGCGTGAACTGCAGGATCCGGAGCATCCAGGGGCTGTCCGCGCACGCCGACTGGCGCGAGCTGTGCGATGCTCTCCAGCACCTCGCCCCGAAGGCGAAGCGCGTGTTCGTGGTGCATGGCGAAGAACCGCAGGCCCTGCGATTCGTCGAGCGCTTGAAGGCCCTCGGCTTCCGCGACGTGATCGCGCCGGAGCACGGTCAACGCGAGGTGCTCTGAGTCGACGGGACCGGCGATCGTCGCGCGAGGCGACGATCCGGAGGTCGGACGGCCGAGGCGTACCCCGCGGCCCGGGCCTCCCTTGCCGACACGCCGCGACGAAGCATCACCCGTTCAGCCACGCGTGCGTGGCGATCGATGCCACGTAGCCGAGCGCGACCGCAGGTGTCCAGCGCAGGTGACTGAAGAAGGTGTACTGGCCGCGCGCCGAACCCATCAGCGCGACGCCGGCTGCCGAGCCCACGGAGAGGAGCGAACCGCCGACCCCTGCCGTCAGGGTCACCAGGAGCCACTGGTGGACAGCCTCCGTCGATCCGTCGCCCATGTTCGGGTTCATGCCGAGCACCGCGAGCATCACCGGCACGTTGTCGAGCACCGCGGAGATGAGGCCCACTCCGACGTTGGCCATGGTCGCCTGCGATCCGTCGGTCCCGTACAGCCAGCTCGACGCGAGGTGAAGGTAGCCGAGTTCCCCGAGCGCGCCGACGCAGAGGATCACCCCGAAGAAGAACAGCAGCGTGTCCCACTCCACCTCCGCCACGTTTTCGAAGACGTCGACCGCGCTGTCGTCGCCCTTGCGATGCGCCAGTCGGCGGCGCACGTAGCTCCACAACATCAGGTATCCGAGACCGGTGGTCATGCCGAGGAAGGGAGGCAGACCGAACGAGGTGTGGAAGACCACGGCGGTGGCGATGGTCGCCACGAACATCACGATGACCGCCAGCCAGCCGGGCAGGAGATCGACCTCCGACGCAGCCGACGTCGGACGTCCCTTCGGCAACGCGAAACTCATCAGCACGGCCGGCACCAGCCAGTTGACGATCGAAGGCAGCAGCAGTTGGAAGAACTGCAGGGTCTCGACCTTCCCCGCCTGCCAGACCATCAACGTCGTGATGTCGCCGAAGGGCGAGAACGCACCTCCCGCATTGGCCGCGACGACGATGTTGATGCAGGCCAGGCTGATGAAGCGTGGACTCCCACGACCGACCGTCGTCGCGACCGCACCCATCAGGAGTGCCGTCGTCAGATTGTCGGCCACCGGCGAGATCACGAACGAAAGCGCCCCGGTCGTCCAGAACACGGCGCGATAGCCGAGCCCCGCCGAGAGGAGCTTCGCGTTGATCTTGAGGAACACGTTCCTCCTCGCGATCGCGCTGATGTAGGTCATCGCGACCATCAGGAAGAGGAACAACGCACCGAACTCGGCGACGTGGTGCTGCACCAGCTCCTCCACCTTCGGCTGGTGCTCCGCCGGCACGCCGGCGTGGATCGCGATCGCGGCGAACAACCAGATCACGCCCGCGGCGATCACCACCGGCTTCGACTTGCGGAGGTGGATGACGTCCTCGAGAACGACGAGCACGTAGGCGAGAACGAAGACCCCGACGGAGAGGAGTCCGAGCGTCGAGCCTGTGAGATCGAGCCCGCTGTCGACGGAGCCGATCACGACGAGTGGCTCCGTGGCACGACCACGTTCGGACGGTTGCGCATCGCGCCAGGAAATCGGAGGACCTGCGCCAAGTCCACCCCGAATCCACGTCCGCGAACGGAGTTCCGCGCCGCAGAGATCGAGAGACCATTGGTCTCTCGATCTCTGCGTGGCCGCGCATGCGGCCACCAGCAAGCCTCTGAGAGCCCGTGTCATGGGCTTCTCCTCGGGCTCTCAGCGCGGCCTCCTGCCGCAACCGAAGGAGTGCGGCTCGCTTCGCTCACCGCACCCCGAGGCACTCGGCCGCGCTGTCGGTCCTGCTGGCATCGACTGCTCACGAGAATCCGCGCGTGCCGCGCGAATCCTCCAGAGTGGTAGATCAGCCGCGCGCTGCAGTGCGGTAGGACTCGATCGCGTCGAGCACGATCTGCAGCTTGGTCTCCTGGTCGGCGCCGAGCAGTCGACGCACGCCGAGTGGCGAGAAAGTCGCCTCGAGTTCGAAGCCTTCGCCGTCGGGGACCACGATCGGTTCCTCCTTGGCGCCGAACGCGAGCGCGATCAGTTCCGACGGATCGGGAGGTCGCTCCGAGGCGTCGAGCAGGTTGGGCAGGTCGACACCGCGCATCACCAGGAGTTCCCAGGGGCGGTCGTCGAGACGCCGCGCGAACATCTCGTGCAACGCGAGGATGTGGCGGCAGGGCCGCTCGTTCTCGCGGCAGGTGCATGCGCTGGTGATGCGGCGCGGCTCGGGGAACACCGGTTCCCCGGCGATGCGCGCGATCAGCCGGTCGAAGGCGCGCGGCACGAGCCCTTGCCCGAGCTGCTCGCGCATGGACGCGGAGCGACGCAGCGCGCGGACCACCTGCGTCCAGATGCGGGATGGCAGCATCGGCACGTGGATGCTGACTTCGTGAAGGGCGCCCATCGCCCCTTCCAATTCGGCCTGGATCGCGCCGGCCTGCACGCGCAGGCGTGGGTTGCGGACCGACGGCAAGGTTGCGAGCGCACGTTCGAGTTCGCCCACGTCACCCGTCGGGCACACGATGCGGCGCCAACGTTCGCCGGCCGGCACGTTGCGGCTCTCCCTCACGCCAGGGCCTCCTTGCGATCGAGGACGATCAACCGGCGCAGCTCCTCGTTCGACAGTTCCGTGAGCCAGGATTCGCCGGCGCCGAGCAGGGCATTCGCGACCTCGCGCTTGCGCTCGAGCATCGCCTGGATGCGCTCCTCGAGCGTGCCGATGCACACGAACTTGTGGACGAACACGTTTCGCGACTGACCGATGCGGAAGGCTCGGTCCGTCGCCTGGTCTTCCACCGCCGGGTTCCACCAGCGATCGAAGTGGAAGACGCGATTCGCAGCGGTCAGGTTCAGACCGGTTCCGCCGGCCTTCAGCGACAGCACGAAGTTCCGCGGTGCGTCCGGGGTGCCGCTCTGGAACCGCGCGACCATCTCCTCGCGGTCCTTCTGCGGAACACCGCCGTGAAGGAAGAGGACGGGTCCGCCGACCACCTCTTCGAGATGCGTTTTCACCAGCGCACCCATCTCCTTGAACTGCGTGAAGATCAGGCAGCGATCACCCTCCTCCAGTGCCTCTTCGATCATCTCGGTGAGGAGGTCGAGCTTGCCGGAGCGCGTCGGAAGCGAGGAACCGTCTCCGAGGTAGTGTGCCGGGTGGTTGCACACCTGCTTCAGGCGAAGCAGCGTGGTGAGGATCGCACCGCGTCGCTGGATGCCCTCCTTCGCGTTCTCGACCTCGCGAAGTCCCTTGCGGACCACCGCCTCGTAGAGCACAGCTTGCTCGCGCGTGAGACGGGCCGCGACCACCTGCTCCGACTTCTCGGGGAGATCGGTGACGATCTCCGGATCCGTCTTGAGCCGACGCAGCACGAACGGACGGACCAATCGACCGAGCGTCGACGCGCTGCTCTTGCTCCGCTGCTTCACGATCGGGTGCTCGAGCGTGTGCATGAAGTTCGACCGCGTTGACAGGAGCCCCTCGTTGAGGAAGTCCATGATCGACCACAGATCGAGCGGACGGTTCTCGAGCGGCGTGCCGGTGAGGGCCAATCGGAAGTTGCCGCGCAACTGCCGGGCAGCTTGCGACTGCTGCGTCGCCGGGTTCTTGATGTTCTGCGCCTCGTCGAGGATCACGCCCTCCCAGGTGCGCGAGAGGAACAGCTCGGAGTCCCGCTGCAGCAGGTTGTAGCTGGTGAGGACCACGTCGTGCTGCGCCACCATCGCCGCGAACTCCTCGGCGGTCTCGGCGCGCCCCTTCCCGTGATGGAGGATGCTGCGCAGATTCGGCGAGAAGCGCGCGATCTCGCGACGCCAGTTGCCGAGCACGCTGACCGGACACACCAGAAGGATGGCGCCGTGTTTCTCCAGCCGCCGCAGCCAGTCGAGAATCACCGCGATTGCCTGCACGGTCTTGCCGAGACCCATGTCGTCGGCGAGGCAGGCACCGAAGCCCTGATCGATCAGGAAGTGGACCCAGGCATGACCGCGTCGCTGGTACGGACGCAGTTCGCCGACGAACTCCGCGGGCGTGACACGCTCCTCGACCTTGCGCGCATTCTCGAGATTGGCCACGAGCTGTTCCAGACGCTCGCCGCCCTCCATCCGCTCGAGGGCGAGACCGTGCAGATGTGTGGCGCCGCCGAGTTTGAGGCGGATCGCTTCGAAGAAGGAGATCCGCTCGCCGGAGTCGCGGCCGCGCTTGCTGAACGCCGCGAGGGCATCGCGATCGCTCTTGGTCAGCAACACCGCTCCACGCTCGAGGAACACCACCGGTGCCTTGGTGTCGACCAGCGTGCGGAACTCCTGCTCGTCGAGCTCGCGATCACCGAGAGCCAGCGACCAGCGGAAGTCGAACCATGGGCGCGTCTCGCCGGCGGTGTCGCCCACTTCCTTGAGCGTGACCACCGCGGACAGGCGCTGGATGCGTTCCACGCCGGGGAGGGTCACGGCGCAGCCTTCCGTCTCCAGAAGCGTCAGGTGATCGAGCAGCTGGTCGAGTTCGTTGCGTTCGAGCGACGCACGTCCACCGGCGACGTTCATCGCACGGTGGATCGCCGGCACACGATGCGCGATCTCGGCGAGGTGCTCCTCCACCGCCTGCAGGCTCTGGAGTGCGAGCGGGTCGGGGAGAGGATCGCGGACCAGTCGCTGCTTGTAGTCCTCGAGCGGATAGCCGATCGCGAGGCCGGGAGCGGGACGCAACAAGAGCTGCACGGCCCACGACGAACCATCCTCCAGTGGATGCTCCGGGACCAGGACCTCGATCGCCGGCTGAGGGCGGCTCTCCTGGAAACTCGTAGGGATCCGCTCGGCCTTCGCGTGCTGCGCGACGTGGTCCCCGGAGCAGGCGTCGACGGCGAAGCCGACCACACTGACCGCGAGGTTGCGCGACGTCACCGCGTAGACCGCGGCGTCTTCCATCGCGAAGCGTGCGGTGCGCAGGACGCCGGGGGCGAGCTCGGCGATTCCGGCGAGACAGCGCAGCGAGACCTCGTTCCACACCGGAGCGACGCGGAGCAGCGAAGGGGTCTCCAGGACCGCGAACTCGCCACGCTCGAGGATCGCGAGCGCGAGACGTGCGGCCGCGAGCAGGAAGGAGAGTCCGGGTTGCCCACGGTCCGGCTGCAATCCTGCGAGCAGGGGGATGGCGCGAGTCAGGGGCAGCGCCTTGGCGGGAATGCGCCACAACGCCGGGCTGAGGCGGGCAGCGCCGTGACGACCGGCGAAACCCGCCGGGGTCAGGGGAGCGAGCGACTCCTCATCGGTCGGGAACAGGACCTCGATCTCGATGTCCTCGAACTCCTCTTCCCGCACGCCCGGCAGATGCGCCGGAATCGCAGTGGGCCCCTCATGACAGAAGAAGGCCACCCGGGCATCACTCGGACGCCGCGCGTGCAGGTAGGTGGCATCGAACCAGGCGGAGCGCATCCTCGGTTGCGGTTTCCTACGAAGACGAACGGCCCGCCGGTGTCCCGACGAGCCGTCCTTCCGGCAAGACTGTTGCCGCCGTCAGTTGAGCGGGAACGGCGACATCTGCAGTGGTTCCGCCATTCCACGCGTGGCCACGTCGGCCATCGTGAACAGGAACAGCAGCGACAGGAAGATGAAGGAGCCGATGAACGCGATGTTGTTCATCGCGGTGTCCCACTTCAAGTGCATGAAGAAGGTCATCACCAAGCTGGCTTTCACGGTTGCGATCGCCACCGCGATGAGCATGTTGGCCGGACCGAAGTCCACTCGGGACGCGGCCACCGTGATGATCGTCAGGAAGCACAGCGCACCGTAGATGCGCAGGAAGGTCGAGAAGCCCGAGACGTGGGTGTGGTGGGAGTGATCGACGACGGTTCCGCCGTGAGCACCGTGGCTGTCGTGGGAGTCGTGGGAAGCGTTCGCCATCACGGCACCAGGTAGAGGAGCGGGAACAGGAAGATCCAAATGATGTCGACGACGTGCCAGTAGAGGCCGATCAGGTCGACAGGGATGTACCAGCCGGAGTGGAAGCGACCCTGCCGGCCACGCCACACCAACCAGCCGATGGCGATCATCCCGACCAGCACGTGCACACCGTGGATGCCCGTCATGGTGAAGTAGATCGCGAAGAACAGCCGCGGGTGCGCGTGGCCTGCGAGGACCTCGGCGTAATGGCCGTGCGGCTCCCACAGCATCGTGAAGGGGAAGATGCCGTGTTCGTACTTGGCGGAGTACTCGATGTACTTGACCACCATGAAGCCACCGGCGAGCAGGATGGTCAGCAGCAGCCAGCGGACCATCTCCTTCTGCGCGCTGATCTGCGATGCGCGGACGCCGTTCGCCATCGTCCACGAGCTGGTGAGCAGGAACATCGTGTTCAGCGCACCGAGCTTCCAGTCCAGCAGCGAACCGCCGGCCTTGAACGACTCGCCGTAGACGTAGTGGTAGTAGACGTACGCGGCGAACAGCCCACCGAAGAGCATCACTTCGGTGACGAGGAACAGCCAGAAGGCGAACTTCGCCGCCTGGTACTCCTGCTCCGCGGTCTTGAAGTGATGCGCGACGGCGTGGGTCTGGAAGCCGCCGTCGGGCGTCGGGGTGACGACTGTGGCGTGGCTCATGTCAGCTCTTCATCGTCGGACCGTAGTCGTAGAGCGACTCGGCCACGGGTTCTTCGTCGAAGTTGTAGAGGTTCGGAGGGGTCGGGCACTTCCAGTCGAGGGTGACTCCACCCCACTGGTTCTCCTTGGCCTTCTTGCCCGCGACCAACGAGTGCAGCAGGTAGCCGCACATCAACGCGAAACCGATGCCGAGGATGATCGCACCGACGGTCGAGGCGCGGTGATAGCCGACGAAGGCCTCGTCGTAGGTCGCATAGCGCCGCGGCATGCCCTGGCTCCCCATCACGAACTGCGGGAGGAAGGTCGCGTTGAAGCCGATCAGGATGATGATCGCGGCGAGGCTGGCGAGCTTCTCGTTGTACATCCGTCCGAACATCTTCGGCCACCAGTGGTGCACACCGGCGAAGAAGGCGACGGCGGTGGAACCCATCATCACCGCGTGGAAGTGCGCGACGACGAAGTAGGTGTCGTGGAGATGGATGTCGACGCTCAGCGCCGCGAGATAGACACCCGTCAGCCCGCCGATCGTGAAGATGATCAGGAAGGAGATCGCATAGAGCATCGGCGCCGTGAGCGCGATCGAGCCGCCCCAAATCGTCGCCACCCACGACCAGACCTTGATGGCGGTCGGGATCGCGACGAGCACGGTCAGGAAGGAGAACGCCATCATGGCAAACTCCGACTGACCGCTGGTGTACATGTGGTGTCCCCACACCAGGAAGCTGATCACGGCGATCGCGATCGAGGAGAAGGCGAGCAGCTTGTAGCCGAACAGCGGGCGACGCGAGTGCGTGGTGATCACCTCGCTGATCACACCCATGCCCGGCAGGATCATGATGTAGACCGCCGGGTGTGAGTAGAACCAGAAGAAGTGCTGGAACAGCACCGGGTCACCACCTTCGGCGGGGTCGAAGATGCCGATGTGGTAGATGTGCTCGAAGGCGAGCAGCAACACGGTGATGCCGAGCACCGGCGTGGCGAGCACCTGCAGCACCGACGCCGCGTAGATCGCCCAGCAGAACAGCGGCATCTGGAACCAGCCCATGCCGCGGGCCCGCATCTTGTGCATCGTCACGAGGAAGTTGAGCCCCGTGAAGATCGAGCTGAAGCCGAGCGTGAAGACACCGAGTCCGGCCGTGACCACACCCGTCTGGGTCTTGAGGCTCCACGGCGTGTAGAAGGTCCAGCCGGTGTCGAGCCCCTGCGTGACGGCGCCGGTGACGAGCAGGATCGTGCCCGTCAACCACAGATAGAAGCTCGCGAGGTTGAGGCGCGGGAGCGCGACGTCGGGCGCCCCGATCAGCAGCGGCAGCGCGAAGTTCGCCAGCGATCCCGGGATCGCCGGGATGATGAACGCGAACACCATGAACGCGCCGTGCAGCGTGAACAGCTGGTTGTAGGTGTCGTTGCTGAACAGCGTTCCTTCGGTGCCCGGGTTCCACAGGTGGACGCGCAGCAGAAGCGCGAAGATGCCACCGGTGATGAAGGCCAGCGTCACACCGAAGAGGTACATCAGCCCGATCCGCTTGTGATCGAGCGTCGTCGTCCAGGACAGGAAGCCCCGGCTGACGCGGAGGAAGTCGGGTTCGCGCCGCCCTTCGAGCGCCGGCACCGTGTGCGTGGTTGCGTGAGTTGTCATCGCTGTGCGTTCTCGGCGGTCACTTCAGGGTCTTCATCCAGGCAATGATGTCTTCGACTTCGTCCTTCGGTGTCGTCGCGAAACTCGGCATGAGGCTCGGCGGCCCAAAGCCCTGCACGATCTTGTTCTGCGAGTAGAGGATCGACTCGGTGAGATAGGCGTCGTCGGCCGTGTACTCGGAGCCGTCCGCGAGTCGGCCCTTGCGACCGTAGATGCCCCAGAAGTTCGGCCCCACGCCCGGGAGTGCGTTCGCGACGTGCGCGTGGCAGGCGAGGCATCCCTTGTTGTTGTAGTAGTACTCGCCGCGTCCCTCCGGCGTCTTCGGCAACACGTCCCACGGCTTCTTCGCGTAGTCCTCGGCACTCACCACGTGCACGATGCGGCGCATCTGCGAGTGGTTGGTCCCGCAGTACTCGGCGCAATAGAGGGTGTAGTCACCGATGAGCGTGGGCTCGAACCAGATCTGGTTGCGGAAGCCGGGCACCACGTCGCGCTTGATGCGGAACGCGGGGATGAAGAAGGCGTGCAGCACGTCTTCGCTGGTCAACTGGACCATCGCCGGCTTGTTGACCTCGAACCAAAGTTCTCCGGCCGACTTCTGCGCGCCTGGGTGGTAGAGATCCCAGCCCCACATCCGAGCGGTCGCGCGGTACTTCCTGGCGTCCGACGGCGCGACCTGCTGCGGCTTGATCCCCTTGAACCCCCACGCGAAGACGATGATGACGATCACGGACGGGATCAGCGTCCAGATCACCTCGAGGCGCGTGTTGTGGGTGACGTCCGAGGCCGCAGGCTGGTCGGGCGTCTTCCTGCGCCAGCGGATCGACGAGTAGATGAGCAGGAAGACGATCAGTGCGAACGACGCCAGGCTCACCCAGGTCAGGAAGTAGAACAGCGCGTCGGTGTCAGCCGCGAACGTGGACGCCTGCGGCGGCAACTGGCCCAGCGGGTCTTGGAAGGCAATCACGGGGAACTCGGGTCGGGCTCAGGCGGAGGTGGCGGCAGGGAGGGCGGTGGCGCGCAAGCGCTTCTCCCTTCGCCAGAGGAGGAAGATCATGGTGGCGATCGCCAGCACGGTGATCGCGCCGCCGATCCGGAGGATGGTCATCGCAGCGACCTCGTAGCGGCCGGTGCGGGGATCGAAGGTCAGGCAGGTGACGACGAGCTGCTCTATGAAGCTGCCGACCTTGCCCTCACCGGCCTCGATGATCGCGCGACGCAGGGTCTGCGGATTCGAGGTCTGCGGATCGATGTAGCGGGTGACGACACCCTTGGGCGACAGGATCACGATCACGGGTGCGTGATCGATGACGTCCTGCTGCGGGTCGTACTGGTATCCCCAGCCGACGCTCTCCGCGAGTCGCTTCGTCTCCACCTCGGCACCCGTCAGCAGATGCCAACGGTCACCCCAGGCCGGATGACCGAGGTGCTCGAGGTAGTTGTGCTTCTTGTCCGCCGCGAGTGCCGGAAGCTCCGTGGGGTGGACGCTGACGGTGATCAGGTCCAGGTCACGTCCCGGCTCCAACCCGGCTTGGGACATGCGATCGAACAGCGTGTTCAGGATCGCGCCACACAAACCCGGACAACCGAAGTAGCCGAGGTTGAGGATGACCGGCCGCTCGCCGCTGATCTCCTTGGCGGGGATGCAGAGGTGGCAGTTCTCGTCGATCAGACTGACGTCGAGTGCCGCACGCGCTCCCAGCTTGTCCTTCACGAGGGCGGCCTCGCTCAGCACCGGAGGCAGCCCCATGCCCTGCGCCGCGACGACACCAGGCAGCACCATCATCGCGACGGCGAGCAGCGCACATGGCCTCAGGTGCCGCGCCTTGCTCGGTTCGCTCGGGAGATGGTGCATGGGGTCGCCTCCTCGTCTGGAATCAGCGCTTGTCGAGCTTGCCGCCGTGCTTCTCGACGTAGGCCCGGATCGCCTCGTCGATGCTCTTGGCTCCGGACTTGCCGGACAGATCCGCTTCCTCGGCGGCGCGCAGCGCATCGCGCTGGGGCGTGTCCGCGAGCTCGACCGAGATGTGCCGCTGGTGCTGCATGATCTGCTCGAAGAGCAGCAGAAGGATGCCGACCGTGATGAACACACCGGCGGTGGAGCCGAAGAGCCACAGGGCGAGCTTCCTGCCGTCGACGTCGTGCGCCGGGTCCTGCTCGACGATCGGATGCGCCGCGTGCGTTTCGTGGGCGTGAGCCATGGCTTCGGTCCTCAGATGTTGTGGAAATGCAGCGACTCGGCGAGTCGGGGATCACGCTCGGGAATGAGCGGAGAGCTGGCGACGTTGCGCAGCAGCATTCCGGCGAACACGCCGACGACACCCAGGAAGGTGGCCACGTCGGTCCACGAGAACTGCGGACCCTCGTGGTAGATGTTCGGCATGATCTGGAACTGCATGTCGAGCCAGTGCATCGCGACGAGGAACAGCGCGCCGAACGTCAGGGTCGCCGTGTTGCGCTTGATGTGGCGCGACATCAGGAAGGCGAACGGCACGAGGAAGTGACCGACCGCGAGCGCGACGAACACCCAGTGCCAACCGCCGTGAGTGCGGTGCAGGTACCACTCGGTCTCTTCCGGCAGGTTCGCGTACCAGATCAGCATGTACTGCGAGAAGCTCGTGTAGGCCCAGAACACCATGAAGGCGAACATGAGCTTGCCGATGTCGTGGTAGTGCTCCGTGCTGATCACGGTGCCGAGGTAGCCCTTGCCGCGCAGCCACACACAGGCGAGACCGAGAACGGCGAGGGTCACCATCGCCGAGCCCGCGAAGTAGATCACGCCGAACATGGTCGAGAACCAGTGCGGCGCGAGCGACATCATCCAGTCGATCGAGGCGAAGGTGATCGACAGCGCGAACACGAGCAGGCCGGGGGCCGCGACGCGCGCCATCTTCAGGGTCAGCATCGCGTCGCCGTTCTGGTCCTGCTGCAGACTCTTGCTCCGGAAGAAGCGCGCCAGGAGACCCCACACCACGAAGTAGATCACCGCGCGGGTGTAGAAGAAGGTCGGGTTGAGATAGCCCGACTTGCCCTGCAGGACGGTGTCCACCACCCCTTCTTCGTGGTGCATCCACGGGTAGAAGTGGTTCGCGAAGATCGCGATCGGCAGGAACAGCAGCGCCATCCACGGGAACAACACGCCCATCGCGTTCTCGGCGATCCGGCGCACCACCACGCTCCAACCGGCGCGGGTGATGTGCTGCACCATCACGAAGAACAGCGAGCCGAGCGCGATGCTCAGCGTGAACATGTAGGCCACGAGGTAGGCGTGGAAGACGTGCTTCTGCCCCTCGTGATCGCCGGTGAATGCGCCCACGGCGCTCGCGACCAGCGCGAGCACTCCCAGGGCCAGGACCCCCTTCTGCGTCGCATCCAGATCGCCCTGCTTCACGCGAGTGGTGAGGCCGGGTGCGACCTGTTCGATCGTCGGGGCGATGGTGGTGGCGGTCATTCGGATCGTTCTCTGCAGCCGGTTCGGATCACTGGCGGTTCGGATCACTGGGCGCGCGACTGCAGCACCCGCAGGTAGTGGACGATCGCCCAGCGATCGTGCGGCGTGAGCTGGCTCGCGTACGAGGGCATGGTGCCCTGACCGAGCGTCATCACCTGGAAGAAGTAGCCGTCCTTGGAGCCGACGAGACGCGGCTCCTTGGCAAGGTGGGGCAACGCGAAGTTGAACGCGGCCGGAGCAACGACCTTCGCCCGCTGCAGCACCAGTCCGTTGCCCGACGCAGTGCGGTCATGGCAGACGGCGCAGTAGATGTCGAAGCGCTCCCGTCCGCGACGGACGACGGCTTCGTCCGCGGGGAGCGGGTTGTCGACGTATTCGCCGCCCTCGTTCTTGAAGACACCCTCGGCGTCCCACGCGAGCTGGCCCTGCCAGACGGTTCCCGCAGGCGGAGTGCGCATGCCGCGGTGGTCCGCGAAACCCGCGAAGTCCGAGGACATCTGCGCCTTCACCTTGTCCTGGAAGTCCATGTCGAGGACCGGGTGGATCGGCGGCGACTTCTTGATCGCGCCACGGCATGCACCGAGGGCGAGTGCGCCGAGCACGAGCGCCACGATCGCGGTGATCTTCTTGGTCTGAATCATCGGAATCGTTGGCTCCTCACTCCTCGGAGAGCAGCTCGACGTTGGATCCGCCGACCTCGGAAAGGAACTGCACGGTCTTGGTCCGGTCGAACTTCGGATCGTTCGACTCGATCGACAGGAAGAAGCGATCGTCGCTGACGCGATGGATCGTCTTGTGGTTGAAGATCGGGTGGTTGTGCCGCGGCAGACGGTTCAGCGCGAACATGCCGAACACCGCGGTGAGCGCCGACAGCAGCACCATCAGTTCGAAGGTGATCGGAATCGTCGACGGCCACGCGTAGGGCAGCTTCCCGCTCACCCAGGTCGGGTAATCGACCGCGTTCATCCAGTACATCATCAACTGCGCGAGCAGGATGCCCGTGGTGCCGGCACACACCACGAACCAGCCGAGTGGGCTCGGCGGCTGCTTGAGCACGGCGTCCATGCCGTGGATCGGGAACGGCGTGTGGGTGTCGACGCGCGCGTATCCCGCCGCGACGACCTTCTTGGCCGCGTTGTAGATTGCCGCCGCCGAGTCGAACTCGGCGACGGCGCCCCAGTAGGTCTTGCCCGTGTCGCTCATCAGTGCGCTCCCCCGGTCTGTGCGGCGTGGGCGCCGTGATCGTGGCCGTGGTGCGGGTTGGCCTGCGGCATCACGTTCTTCACTTCGCTGATCGCGATCACCGGCAGGAACCGTGCGAACAGCAGGAACATCGTGAAGAAGAGGCCGAAGCTGCCGAGGTAGGTCAGGATGTCGATGATCGTCGGCGAGAAGTAGCCCCAGCTCGACGGCAGGAAGTCACGGTGCAGCGACGTGCACGCGATCACGAAGCGCTCGAACCACATGCCGATGTTCACGAAGATCGACACGACGAAGAGCACAGCGGGACTGCGACGGAACTTGCGCACCCAGAACAACTGGGGGCTGATCACGTTGCAGGACACCATGATCCAGTAGGCCCACGCGTACGGTCCGAACGCGCGGTTCATGAAGGTGAAGCCCTCGTAGGTGTTCTGGCCGTACCACGCGATGAAGAACTCCATCGAGTACGCGTAGCCGACCATGGTGCCGGTCAGCAGGAGGATCTTCGCGATGTTGTCGAGGTGGTTGAGGGTGATCAGGTTGTGCAACCCCAGCCACGAACGCGCCGGGATCATCAACGTCAGCACCATTCCGAAGCCGGAGAAGATCGCGCCCGCGACGAAGTACGGCGGGAAGATCGTCGTGTGCCAGCCAGGGAGCAGCGAGACGGCGAAGTCGAAGGACACGATCGAGTGCACGGAGAGCACGAGCGGCGTGCTCAAGCCGGCCAGGATCAGGTAGGCCTTCTCGTAGTGGATCCAGTGGCGGTTGCTGCCGTGCCAGCCGAGTGCGAAGAAGCCGTAGACGCGGGCCGCGATCTTCCGTCCGTTCTTGAAGGCACGGTCGCGGAAGGTGGCGAGGTCGGGCACCAGACCGACGAACCAGAACAGCAGTGACACCGTGAAGTAGGTGCTCACCGCGAACACGTCCCAGAGCAGCGGGCTCTTGAAGTTGGGCCACATCGACATCTGGTTCGGGACCGGGAAGACCCAGTAGATGACCCAGATGCGGCCGACGTGGATGGCGGGGAAGATGCCCGCCGCCATGACCGCGAAGATGGTCATGGCTTCCGATGCGCGGTTGATCGATGTGCGCCACTTCTGCCGGAACAGGCAGAGGATCGCGGAGATGAGGGTTCCCGCGTGACCGATGCCGATCCAGAACACGAAGTTCACGATCGGCCAGCCCCAGCCGACGGGGATGTTGTTGCCCCACACGCCGACGCCGGTGAACACCAGGTAGCCGATCATGGCGACCAGGTTCATCAGGATCGCGACGCTGACACCGAAGCCGAGATACCACGCTCGCGTGGTCTTGCTCTCGGCCGGTCGAGCGACCAGATCCGTGACGTCGGAGAAGGTCCTACCACCCTCGACGAGGGGCGCGCGGACCAGCGGGTTCTCGTGTTCGTCGATGACGGTGATCGTCGTCACGGCTCAGCTCATCTCCGTCTTCGGGTTGCGGATCTTGGCCAGATAGGTGGTCCGCGGCTTCACGTTGAGCTCCGAGAGCATCGCGTAGTTCAGCGGGCTCTCGGCCTGCTTGCTGACCATGCTCTCCTTGTCGTTGAGGTCACCGAAGACGATCGCTTCGGCGGGGCACACCTGCTGGCACGCGGTGCGGATGTCCTTGCCGTCCGCGAGCTTCCGGCCCTCGGCCTTGGCTGCGAACTTGCCGGCGTTGATGCGCTGCACGCAGTAGGTGCACTTCTCCATCACGCCGCGCGCGCGGACGGTCACGTCCGGGTTGAACTGCAGCTTGCGTTCGGGCGCGTTGTGCTTGTTGAAGTTGAACCAGTTGAAGCGCCGCACCTTGTAGGGGCAGTTGTTGCTGCAGTAGCGGGTGCCGATGCAGCGGTTGTAGACCATGTCGTTGAGGCCCTCGGGCGTGTGCGTGGTGGCGGCCACCGGGCACACGCTCTCGCAAGGTGCGTTCTCGCACTGCATGCAGGGCACCATCTGGAACACCACCTTCGGGTCGTCGGTGGGCTCCTGGATGGTCAGCATGCCGACCTTCGTGTCGACGCCCTCGAAGTAGCGGTCGATGCGGTTCCAGAACATCTCGCGGTTGGTCGCGACCTGTTCCTTGCCGACCATCGGGATGTTGTTCTCCGCCACGCAGGCGGTGACGCACGCGCCGCAGCCGGTGCACGAGTTCAGGTCGATGACCATCCCCCAGCGATAGCCCTGGCTGTAGTCGCGCTCCTGCCACAACGAGACGAGGCGGCTCGATTCCTCCTCGTGCTCGAGCTTGGCGGCCTGGCCGAGCGGCGACTCGTCGACGGCCTTCCAATCCGACGACTTGAAGGCCTGGAGCGTGTTCTCGCGCACGAGTGCGCGGTGCTCCATGGTGCCGTGCTCCTGGGTCACCACCAGGGTGTGGAACCGCCCGGTGCGCTCGATGCGCGCGCCGGATGCCGTCCACAGCGCCGTGCTCGCTCGCAACGGGAAGACGTCGAAGCCCTTGTCGGCGGCGACCTCGCAAGCGGCGTCCATGCGACGTCCGTAGCCGAAGTTCAGGGTCACGCAGTGGTCGGCGTGACCTGGCTGGATCCAGATCGGCCCTTCGACCGAGCGACCGTCCAGGGTGATCTTCACCAGATCACCGTTCTTGGCGCCGAGCGCGGCGGCCGTCGCTCGGCTGGTCAGCACGGCGTTGTCCCACACCATGCGCTCGATCGGCGACGGCAACTCCTGCTGCCACGCGTTGTTCGAGTAGCGGCCGTCCCAAAGCTTGGGGCAAGGACGGAACGAGACCTCGATGGAGTCCTTGGTCGGAGCGGCGGGCACCGCGAAGGCCTGCAGACCGTCGCGCACCTTGATCAGGTCGATGTTGTCGACCACGGCTGCGGCACCATCGGGTGCGGCGACGCCGTCGTGCACGGTGCGCTTCCACCACGCCTCGAAACCCGCGGCCGGGACCTTCTCGCGCCAGGTGTCGCGCACCACCTCGTAGCCGTCGCGCGGCTCGTCCATCAGGACCGTGAGCAGCTCGATCGGTGAGCGGCAGTCGGCGTGGAGAGGCGCGATCAAGGGCTGCACGATCGAGACGCGGCCGTCGGCGGCAATCGCATCGCCCCATTGCTCGAGCTCGTGCACGAGCGGGATGTGCCACTCGCACTTCTGCGCGGTCTCGTCGACCCACATTCCGCAGTGGACGGTGTGCTTCACCTTCGCGAGCGCGTCGGCGAAACCGAAGTCGGCGGGCGCGTCGTAGACCGGGTTGGTTCCGATGCACACCAGCGTGTCCACCGACCCCGCCTTCATCGCTGCCGCCAGCTCGAGCATGTCGCCGAAGGCTTCACCGCGCTCCATCCCCAATGCAGCCGGCAAGAACGACACCGGCTTGCCGGCACCGATCGAGCCGAGCTCCTGGTTGATGGCATGCGCGACGGCTTGGACCAGCGCCGGCTGACGCGGACCGACGATCACCATCGCGCGGCCCTTCGCCGCACGGAGGTCGTCCGCGAGCTGGCTGATCCAGTTCTTCGCACCACCCTCGAAAGCCGGTCCCGTGAACTTGGCGAGTGCGGTCTGCAACGCGCCGCTGCCCGGATTCAGCTTGCCCGCCAGCGCGAGCAGCGCCGCCGTGACCTCGGCGCTCGACATCCGCACCCGGTGGTCAGCGTTGCTGCCGGTCAACGTGTGCGTCGCCTCGGCCACCCAGAGTCGCGAGACCTTGCCCTGGCGGTCGCGGATCTTCCGGCTCCTGGCCCAGGAGTTGGTCCAGGCGAGGCTCGGCGCATCCGCGGCGAGGAAGTCGCTATCGAAGCTGGCAACGACGTCGGCTTGCGCGAAGTCGTAGTGCGGGACCAGCGACTTGCCGGTCGCAAGACGCGCCGCCTCGAGCACCGACTCGTTGCGCGTCGCGCCCCACATGTGGAAGCGCATCTGCGGGAGCGCCTTGCGCATCGTCTCGACCAGGCGATGCATGGTCGGCGAGGCCGTCGGTCCCATCAGCACGCGGAAACCTGCGCCGCGCTTGCCGCCGATCTCCGCGGCGTGCGACGACCAAAATGCGCGGAACTGCTCGAAGGTCGGGTGGTCCGCGGCGACGGCGGCGTGGCCAACGCCTTCGTGCGTCGGCTCACCGTGCGGTACGCCACCGGCGTGCTCACCTTCGGCAGCTGCGACGAAACCGCGCTGCCGGATGTGCTTCGAGCGCGCGGGGTCGTAGAGGTTGAGGATCTCGGCCTGCAGGTAGCTGTCCGTGCCGCCGAGCGTGGACGGGTGGTTCGGATTGCCCTCGATCTTGGTCGGGCGACCGTCGTTGCTCCGCACCAGCACGCCGTAGCCGAAACCGTCGCGCGACAGGGTGGTGGCGTAGTAGCGCGGGATGCCCGGGACCATGCCTTCGGGCCGATGGTTGAACTCGAGGATCTCACGCGCCGGCTTGCGACAGCTGGTCATTCCGGCCAGCGCGACCGACGCAGCGACGACGCCGAGGAAACGGCGGCGGCTCCATTCGTCGGTCAGGCCGGAGTGGTCCGCGATCCCCTCGGGGAATTCGCGGTGCATGATCTCCTGGAACTCGGGTGTGTTCGCGAGCTGGTCGTAGCTTCGCCAGTAGACCTTCTCGTTGCCGCCGTGCGCGGCACCCGTGCGGACTTCCGTGTCGGTCATCGATGGCACGCGGAGCAGTGGGTCGGCGGGTTGATCTTCTTCTCTTCGATGAGTCGCTCCGCGACGGCGGGATCGACTGCGTAGTTCATGTCCGTGACCTTGTCGGTGGGACGGATCGCTGTCTTCGGGTCGCGGTGGCACGCGAGGCACCAGCCCATGCTGAGCGGCTCGACCTGACGCACCTCTTCGAGCTGGTCGACGCGGCCGTGGCATCTCGCGCAACCGACGCCGACGCGCACGTGCGCCGCGTGGTTGAAGAAGG
This sequence comes from Planctomycetota bacterium, assembly GCA_046349595.1. Lineage (GTDB taxonomy): Bacteria > Planctomycetota > UBA1135 > UBA1135 > UBA2386 > JACRLW01. The sequence continues at coordinate 1,242,209 of JAXMCA010000002.1, read as the reverse complement.
CGTAGTCGGGGAGCAGGTGGACCTTCTGCCAAGCGACCGGCTGACCCGCGTTGTGTGCGACAACCAGTTTCTTGATCTGGTCACTGGTCTCCGCGAGGACCGTCTTGTGGCAGTTCATGCACACCTCGGTCGGCGGCACGTTGGCGTGCGGTCCCTGCTCGACGCTGGTGTGGCAGTACCGACAGTCCATCGCCATCACGCCCGCGTGGAGCTTGTGGCTGTAGGCGATGGGCTGGGTCGGCGAGTAGCCGACGTCGGTGAACTTCGGCGAACCGAAATACCACACGATGCCGGTGACGACCAAACCGCCGAAGACCACCGCCAGGGCGACGATGGTGGGCAGCTTGTTGGTCCACTTGGGGAAGTTGACGGTCAAGACGGAGACCTCTCTGCGCGCGGAACCCTCACGCCGACGACCGCGGGTCACCCTTCCGAACCGGTCCATCCGCAGGGAACGACCGGCGAAGTCGGGAGACGAGCGGCCGGGAACGAGCCCTAAATCGTTGCGAGAGCGGGTGCTACGCGAACAGAGGGGTGGCCCGACCCGAGCGCGAGAGGGGACGAATGCCTACAAGATCGCCGCCCCGCGGTCAATTTCAGAGCAGGCGGAAAATCGGAGCGCGGGCCCCCAGCGCTCGCGGAACCAAGCGGTACCGTGACTTGCGTCGATCAGCGCTGCTGGAGGAGCAGACGGAGGAAGTCGGTGAGCGCCGGTGTCGCCATCTCCTGCGCGCGTTCGTTGCCGTGGTAGTCGGACGGCGCGACCCACAGCTCTGCAGTGCGCTCGACCTTCCTCTCGAAGCTCGGCAACAGATCGAGGAAGGGGATCTCGTTGCTGCCGCAGAAGTCGCCAACCAGCCGATGGATCTTGGTGAAGGGGTAGTGGTCGTGACTCCCCAGACTCTGGAAGAACGGCCAGATCACCACTCCGAAGGTGATGTGGTGCTCCCGGCAGTAGTCCCGGGCCTGCAGCATCGCGCTCTGAGGGCCGCCGCCGGGCCACAGCGCGGCCCGGCCGACCGAGATCGGCGGCAGCGCACTGGCCCAGGTCGGATACAGGCGTTCGTCGAGGTCGAGCAGTTCCTGAACCAGGTCCCGATCCGGCGGGATGCGCAAGGTCGCCTCGAGCGCGTAGCCCTGGAACAGCTCTCGAAGCAGGCGGGAATGGCGGAGGAGCCAAGGCGGTGACTCCTGGTGCGCCAAGGCGTTGCTCGTCGGCAGCAGGTCGTTGAGGCACAGGGTCATGACGACCACGTCCGGCTCGAGCTGATGGAAACGATGCTCCAGCGCGGCAGCGTACTCGTCGGCGTACATGCAGCCGGAGGCGCCGCAGTTCACTGTCCGGATCGCGTCGTCGCGCTTGCGGAGCTCTCGTTCGACGCGTTGTGTCCAGCCGTCCTCGAACTTGACTCCCCATGCGAAGGTGAAGGAGTCGCCCAGACAGACGATGCGCTTCTGACCGGACGGTTTGGGATCCGCGACCTCCTCACGATCACGGATCCCGAGCTTGTTCATCTTGACGTGGACGCAACCCTGGTCGTCGTAGTACGGCGCGCGTGGCGTGTCCTGCAGTCCCCGGTAGCAGATGTACCAGTCGAGCTCGGGAGCCCAGGTCTGTCGCTCGCGCAGGCCACGGATGCGAACGCCTTTGGGGACATTCTCGTCGCGAAGGGCCCTCTCCACCTTGACGCTCGCGCCGGGGCCGTCGAACTGGGTGACCAGGTACACCCCGTCGTTGCGGGTGGTGCCGCCGACCTCGATGCGCTCACCGATCACGGGGTCGCGTGCGAACTTCCCGTGCAATCGGATCCAGCCGTCGGCCGAGAAGTCGGCGCTGCCGTCGTCGAGCAGGTCCCGCGCACGGATCAACTCCCGCCAGTCGATCGACACGATCTGTCCGCTCGCCGACGCGCTCCTGAAGTCCATCGGCTGGCGCTTCGCGTCCTGGTACCAGAGTTCGTAGCGGACGTGGAGGTTCTTCTCCGTGACCTCTTCGCCCCGGAAGACCGTGTAGATCAGATCGAGGATCCGATCCCCCAGCCACAAGGCGCAAACCGAGGCGACGAGGAACAGGAGGATGCGTAGGACGACTCGGAGTGCGCGTTTCAAGGGGCGGATGCGCGAGGACTCGGTGTTGCGGCGGGACCAACTCGGCTTCGAGTGTGCTGCGATCGAGCACTCGGAGTTGCACGATCCGGTGCCAGCGGTCTGACGGATATCGAGCCGTCGCGTTGGGCGACCGGACTTTTTTTTGCGGTCCCGCGCGTCCGACCCAACTCTATCCTTCTCGGCCCTGCGCGCCGAACTTCGTGTTCTTCACCGTTCGGGCCTCGACGGAAACGCCGACCATGCCGACGTTCATCCTCGGAATCTCAGCTTTCTACCACGACTCCGCCGCCGCGCTCTTGCAGGACGGCGAGATCGTCGCCGCGGCCCAGGAGGAGCGCTTCACGCGCAAGAAGCACGATGCGGGCTTCCCCTCCAACGCGGTCCAGCACTGCCTCCAGCGGGCCGGGATCCGGATCCAGGACGTCGACTACGTCGCGTTCTATGACAAGCCCCTGCTGAAGTTCGACCGCCTGATGGAGACCTACCTCTCCTACGCGCCGTCGGGTTTCAGCTCGTTCATGAAGTTCCTGCCGACCTGGCTCGGCGACAAGCTCCACATCCCGCGCATCCTGCGCCGCGAACTCGGCGGCAAACCGAAGCGCCCATTCGTGTTTCCCGAGCACCACGAGAGCCACGCGGCGAGCGCCTACTACCCGTCGCCCTTCGACGAAGCGGCCGTGGTCACGATGGATGGTGTCGGTGAGTGGGCCACCACCAGTATCGGCGTCGGCGAAGGCAATCAGCTCCGCCTCACCCACGAGATCCGATTCCCGCACTCCCTCGGGCTCCTGTACTCGGCCTTCACCTACTACTGCGGATTCAAGGTGAACTCGGGTGAGTACAAGCTGATGGGTCTCGCTCCGTACGGTGAACCCAAGTACGTCGACAAGGTCATGCAGCTGATCGACCTCCGCGAGGACGGCAGCTACCGCATGGACATGAGCTACTTCCAGTACGCTCAGGGCCTGCGGATGACGAACGCGAAGTTCCACCAGCTCTTCGGGCGTCCGCCGCGCAGTTCGGAGACGAAGCTCGACCAGTTCTACATGGACGTCGCTGCGTCGATCCAGAAGGTCACCGAGGAGGTGATGCTGAGGACGGTGCGGTTCGCACACAAGGTGACCGGCAAGAAGAACCTCTGCCTCGCCGGTGGTGTCGCGCTGAACTGCGTGGGGAACGGCAAGATCCTCCGCGAGGGTCCGTTCGAGAAGATCTGGGTGCAACCCGCCGCGGGTGACGCAGGTGGCGCGCTGGGTGCCGCCTACATGGTCTGGTACCACCTGCTCGGAAAAGCGCGCACGCCGGTTCGCGATCTCGATTCGCAGAAGGCGAGCTTGCTGGGGCCAGCCTATTCGCGCGACGAGATCCTCGCCGTGCTGAAGGAACGCGGCGCGGTCTACCACGAGTTGCAGACCGAGGACGCGCTCTGCGAGAAGGTCGCCGAACTCATCGCGAGCGAGAACGTGATCGGCTGGTTTCAGGGTCACATGGAGTTCGGTCCGCGTGCACTCGGCGCACGCAGCATCATCGGTGACGCACGTTCGCCGAAGATGCAGAGCGTGATGAACTTGAAGATCAAGTTCCGCGAGTCGTTCCGACCGTTTGCGCCGATCGTGCTGCGCGACCACGCCAGCAAGTACTTCGACATCAAGCCCGACCAGGACAGTCCGTACATGCTGGTCGTCGCGCCGGTGCGCGAGGAACGCCGCAAGCCGGTCGAGCCTGGTAAGTTCGGAATCGACAAGCTCAATCAGCTGCGTTCGGATGTCCCGGCGATCACGCACGTCGACTACTCGGCGCGCCTGCAGACGATCGACGACAAGCGGAATCCGAGACTCGCGAAGCTGATGCGCGCGTTCGAACGCCGCACGAACACGCCGATCCTGATCAACACCAGCTTCAACGTCCGTGGTGAACCGATCGTGTGCACCCCGGCCGATGCGCTTCGCTGTTTCCTCGGCACGGAAATGGACGTGCTCGTTCTCGAGAACTTCGTCCTGCTGCGCAGCGAGCAGCCCGCCGAACTGACCAAGGTCGATCGTGACAAGTACCTGTCGGCCTTCGCTCTGGACTGAGCAGCACTGAGAACCTCGCGATGATCAAGCTGAACCTCGACCCACCGCGTCACCAGCTCTCGCAGTTCGGAGCGATCGCGCTCCTGGGCTTTCCTGCCATCGGATGGATCGCCACCGCCAAGTGGGGCGCTCCGGGCTGGGTGCTCTACGCGCTCATCGGGCTCGGCGTGTTGTGTTTCGCCGCCTCCCGCGTGAACCCCGGACTGCTGAAGCCCCTGTTCGTCGGACTGATGGTGGTCGCGACGCCGATCGGTTTCGTGATCTCCATCGTCCTGATGGGCCTGATCTACTACGGACTGTTCACACCCGTGGGGCTCCTGTTCCGATTGATGGGACGTGACCCGCTCGCCAAGAGACCGGATCCGGCCGTGACCAGCTACTGGCACGTGCGCCCCACGTCGAAACCCAAAGCGAGCTACCTTCGGCTATACTGATCTCAACTCGAACTGGACGACCCCCGATGAGCGGCAACGAGAAAGAATCATTCGACGATCTGGCGACCGGCACGCAGCAAGGCGTGGTCGGCGAGTTCTTCAGCTTCATGAAGGACAACGCGAAGTGGTGGTTGATCCCCTTCCTCGTGGTGTTCGTCCTTCTCGGAGTGCTCCTGCTGCTCGGTGCGACTGGAGCGGCGCCGTTCATCTACACGCTGTTCTGAGCGTTCCAACGCGCCCCTCTCCGGGCGCTGCCGGCTCGACTCGGACCGATCCGAAGGCGATTCCTCGAACTGTCGAGGGGTCGCCTTCGCGCTTTCTCGGAACGCCAAGGAGCGGGCCACCGGTGGACGCGCAAGGAAGTGCCGGTCCGTCCCTTCACGTGGGGATCTCCGACAATGCGTCAAGTCGACGAGGGCTGGCGTTCGATTCCTCCACAAGAAGGAGAGCATTCGCTCGATGCGCGACCACGGATTGGACACCTACCTCGCCGAGATCAACGAGGTGGCCCTTTTGACTCCCGAGAAGGAGATCGAGTTGGCTAAGCGCGTGCAACGAGGCGACATGGCCGCACGGGAGCACATGATCCGGGCCAACCTCCGCCTGGTCGTGTCGATCGCAAAGCTCTACGTCAACCGTGGGCTGTCCTTCATGGACCTGATCGAAGAGGGCAACATCGGCCTGATGAAGGCGGTGGAGAAGTTCGACCCCGCGGCCGGTTGCCGCTTCTCGACCTACGCCACATGGTGGATCAAGCAGGGGATCCGCCGAGCGCTCGTGAACACCGTCAAGACCGTGCGGGTGCCGTCCTACATGTCCGAGATCGTGTCCCGGTGGAAGGCGACCTCGCTCGAGTTGACCTACCGGCTCGGGCGGCAGCCGACGACCGCGGAGATCGCCGAGGAACTCGGACTGCCGGAGAACAACTGGGACGTCGTTCGGGACACGGTGCTCGCCAATTCCCAACCGACCTTCTCGATGAATGAAGACTCGTCCTCGGTCTTCACCGAATCGCTCGAGGACCCGCGCGCCTTGCCACCCGAGGAGGAGCTCTTCAACAACCTGGAGCTGAAGCGTCTCCGAGAGCTGGTCTCGACCCTCGAGGAGCGGGAGCGCCGCATCGTGCGGATGCGCTACGGACTCGACAACGGGTCGCCGATGACGCTCAAGGCGATCGGCGAGCAGATCGGACTGACTCGGGAGCGGGTCCGTCAGATGGAACAGGAGGCGCTGCGGAAGCTGTGGCAGCGAATGTCCCGGGAGTTCGGCCACGAAGGCAACGGCCCGCAGTCGCGCCAACGCATCGTGGGTTGACCGCCACGGAGGCCGACGCCGCGGTCGTCGAGCGGCATGATGCTACGGCGTTGACCATTTCACTGTACGTGCACGTGCCGTTCTGCGTCGTCAAGTGCGGCTACTGCGACTTCAACAGCTTTGCGGTCGCCGACGCGGACGAACACGACCGCTTCCTCGATGCCCTCGATCGTGAACTCTCGCTCGTCGGAGTGCCTCGCTCGGTTCACACGGTGTTCGTCGGCGGCGGAACGCCGACCTACCTCGACAGCACGCGCTTCACCAGGCTTTGGGAGATCCTCAGACGTCACGTGGATCTCGACCGTTGTCGTGAGGTGACGGTCGAATGCAATCCGGAGAGCCTCACTCCGGAGAAGGCCAGGATCGCGTTTGGCGCCGGCGTGCGACGCGCCAGCGTGGGCGCTCAGACATTCAACGCAGAGCGGCTTCGCTTCCTCGATCGCGCGCACGATGCATCAGGTATCGCGCGGGCGGTCGAAGCGCTGCGTTCGGCGGACTTCACGAACGTCAGTCTCGATCTCATCTTCGCACTTCCGGGGCAAACACTCTCCGAGTGGGAGGACGATCTGCAAGCTGCACTTCGTCTCGAGCCCGACCATCTCTCCTGCTATTCGTTGACGTACGAGACCGGCACCCGTCTCGGCCGTGAACTCGCGCGAGGACAGGTGCAGCCGGTCCCCGAGGACGTCGATCGCGAGATGTTCCTGCGAACGCGCGAGATCCTGACCAATCGAGGATTCGTCGCATACGAGATCAGCAACTTCGCAGGCAGGGGAGGCCCGAGTCTCCACAACGACCACTACTGGCTCCAGGGCGACTACCTCGGCGTCGGGCCGGGAGCAGCTTCGCACCTGGCTGGTTGGCGAGGGACGAACCTCAAACCGATCGATACCTGGGTGGGATCCGTCGCCAGAGGTCTCATCCCCACCGGGGAAGCCGAGACCCTCGATCCACGTCGACGCGTCGGTGAAGCACTCTGGCTGGGTCTGCGGAGAAGCGAGGGAGTGGACCTGGCCGCTGTCGAGACCCGACTCGCGTACCCCGTGCTCTCACGCGTGAGCGAGGAAATCGGTTGGTTGGTCGAGTGCGGACTCCTGGAGCACACCGGCGACATCGTACGATTGACGAGCAAGGGCCTGTTGGTCGCCGACGCAATCGCTTCGCGATTCCTCGTCGTGTGAGCGCGGTCAGACACCTAGGGAGAGACGATCCGCGAGCACGGCGGGCAACCCCGCCTGCCGGATCTTCTGTTGCGTGGTGGCGATGTCGTAGTCGACCCTGGAGACGCGCACGAGGTGGGTATCGCTGTCGTACACGCAGTACGCAGCGCGCGGGTCCTCGTCGCGAGGCTGCCCCACACTGCCAACATTGACGAGCGCCCGATCGAACTTGGAGATGTCCACTTCGAATTCGGACTCGTACACGCACTGGATGTCCCGCGGTGCTCCGCCGGTGTGGTGCAAGTACACCGCAGGGATGTGCGAGTGTCCGACGAACGCGACCTTCGTCCGCTGCTTGGCGATCGAGTCCGCCGCTTCGACGGGGGAGAAGACGTAGCCGAATTGCTCCGGCAGATGCAGCGATCCGTGGACCACCGTGTAGTGGGGGTGCTCGACCTTCAGAGGCAGTCCGCGGAGATACTCGAGATCAGTGGGTCGCAATTGATCGCGCGTCCACTCGATGGCCTTTCGGGCGAAGTGATTGAAGTACTCAGTGGGGATGAAGCCGACGACCGCTGCGTCGTGGTTGCCGAGACAGACCGTGCAACGAAGCTCGCGGAGGATCTCGATGCAGGCAACCGGGTCGGCCCCGTAGCCGACGATGTCTCCGACCTGCACCCAGTGCTCCACGCCGGTCGTTCGCAAGCGGTCGATGACCACTGTGAGCGCCTCGAGATTGCTGTGCACGTCACCGAGAATGCCGATGCGCATGGTCGTGTGTGGGCTTGGGCGCGAGCGCGGCGCGCAACGCCGCCCCTGCGAGGGCGACGAGTCCGACGGCCGCGAGGAGTCGCGGTTCTAACCCGTCCGCGCTGTGCCGAAGAGCGAGAACGGCCTGCAGGGGGATGCCGATCGGGGTCCCCAGAGCGCCCACACCGAGCAGCAGCAGAACAGCCCAGGTGATGATGCGATAGCCCGCAGCCGGCACGAGATGCAGGAGTCCGGACATGGTCGAGAGGGGAAGAGCGAGCAGCATGCTGCTCTCTGCACAGAGCAGGGCGGGGTCGACGCGCGAAACACCCGTGTAAATGCGATCCAACGTAAACCAAGCCGCCGCAATCGCTAAGCCAAGGAGGAAGATGGCCACGGCGCCACCGAGAGTCTCCCCCGCAAGCCGTTGTATACGGTGATCCGTATATCGACGCTCCCACGCCGGCCGGGATGCCGGGGTCGTCATGGCTCGCAGCAGGGGCATCGATGCGCAGGCGAGAATGCACAGGGGCCTGAGGCTTCCCCAGGCGAAGTTGATTCGCGGCGAGCGGAAGGTCGGTGGCTCCTGGCCCAGAACGACCAACCCGACCAGCAACATCCCCGGCGCAACGACCCGCAAGTAGCCCCGCCAGCACTCGATGAGTTCGGTTCGGAGAGCTCGGCGAAATGTCGTCACGGAGGCCCACGCTCGGCGTCGGTCATTCTGTGTAGCGTCTCGTTTCGCCAAGGTCACGGTTGCGATCGAGTGTCCGAGAGCGGCATGATGGCGGTGCGTAGCGCGGAGGGCAGACGAGCGTGCGTTCGATCGCTCTGGCAAATCAGAAGGGTGGCGTGGGAAAGACCACGACCGCCGTACATCTCGCCCATGGGCTGGCGCTCACGGGCGCGACCGTCGTCCTCATCGATCTCGATCCCCAGGGGAACGCGACCGTCGGACTCGAAGGGATGCAGGACGACGCGTCCAACGTGCAGGACCCGGACAGCCCTTTCTCGGTGCTCCAGGCGCTCTCCGACGGCCTTTGGCTGCTTCCGTCTCCTGGGGCGCGACGCAACATTGACCGCAATACCGTACCAGACACCCGCAAGTTGACCGCGCTCAGTTCGGCGCTCGGGGAGGCGGGGGTGGACTGGCTGGTCGTCGATTGCCCTCCCCGCATGGATGCCTGGGGTTGGGCCGGCCTCGAGATCTGCGAGCAGGTCTTGCTGCCCGTGCAGTCCGAGTTCTTCGCGATGCATGGGCTGAGTCAGATGATCCAAACCCTGCGCGCGGCACGGAAGCAGTTCCCGGCCAGGGCTGAACTCTTGGGTGTCGTTCCCACCATGGTGGACCTCCGGGAGCCGATCACCGAGGAGGTCCTGTCCAACTTGCAACGGAACCTGGGAAGCCACCTCATGCGGTCCTTGATCTTCCGGGATCTGACCTTCGTCGAGGCAGCAAGCCACGGTCAGACTCTCTTTCGATATCGTCTCGGAGCAAAAGGTTCGCTCGCCTACGGCGAGCTGGTACGCGAGGTACTTCATGGTTGAGCGCAAGCTGGGTCGAGGTCTGGACTACTTCCTCTCCGGAAACGCGGACAGCGGCACTGCAGCCGACACAGTTGCCGAACTGGAAATCTCGCGTCTCAGTCCCAACCCCTTCCAGCCCCGTCGCGAGTTTGCGCCGGCTGAGATCGAGGAACTCGCCGCGTCGATTCGCTCCGCCGGCCTGCTTCAACCGATCCTGGTTCGCGCCGCAGGCGATCGCTACCAGATCATCGCCGGGGAACGGCGCTGGCGGGCGGCCAAGATCGCAGGACTCGAACGGGTCCCGGCCCTCATTCGCAGCGTGAGCGATGACCAAGCGGCCATCTTCGGCCTGGTCGAGAACCTGCATCGCGAGGATCTCAACCCCATCGAGAAGGCGCTCGCATTCCGCAAGATCCAGGACCTGACCAAGAGCACGCAGGAAGAGGTCGCCCGCCGGGTCGGACTGGATCGGAGCTCGGTTGCGAACATGGTCCGGCTCTTGGAACTGCCCGAGGCCGTGCAAGCGCATGTTTCACGTGGAACGCTGAGCATGGGTCAGGCCCGTGCAATCCTGGGAGTGACGGATGTCGAGGCACGAGTGCTTCTCGCCGACAAGGCGATCCGGGATCGCCTGAGCGTGCGCCAGGTGGAGACCCTGGTCCAAGAGATGAAGGACGGAGTGCCGCGTGCGGCGGAACAGCAGCCGGGCACGAGCTCAGCCAAGGGACGCCCACTTTGGCTGAAGGAGATCGAAGAGACCCTAGCAGCCTCGTTGGGGGCCGAGGTGACCGTTCGCTACGGAAGGAAGCGCTCGAAGATCGTCATCGAGTGCACGAGTCGTGAGCAGTTCGAGCGGATCTATGGGCAGATCAAGTCGAGCGGGTGACCTCGAGCAATCCAGCCCGCCCGGCCCGCCAAACGCAAAGCGGGGGCGTCGGCAGCCTGCCGACGCCCCCGCTTTGCGTTTGCACTCGTGAAGTGCCTACTCGAAGTGCCTACTCGACGCGAATCGACTTGACCTTGAAGGACTCCTGGGGACGTCCGCGCCCGCTCTGCGCACCAGCGTCATCCGCGAACTCGGAATCGACGATCCGGCGGATCACGTCCAGTCCTTCGACGACCCGGCCGACGACCACGCGCGTGCCGTCCGCCTGGCGTGCCTCATCATCAGCGTTGAAGACGAGGCGCTCGACCTGCGACTTGCCGGAACCGGCGGACTCGACGGACAGCATGCCCGGGAAGGTGCTGACACCGCTGTCCTCCCAATCGAGCTTGTTCGCCTCCTGAGGATCCTCCTGTTTCCACTTGGTGCGATCCTCTTCCTTGGTGCTCGGCCAACCGATCGTGAAATGGCTGGGGTGGACACCATTGAAGCTCGGAGTCGAACCTTCGCGCTCGATCTGGTGGACTCGCTGGCCGACCCACCAACCCCCGTCTGCACGCGCAAGTTCGAGCAACCGAGCCGCGTGCTTGGGAGCGCGCGACGCGTAGAGCTTGACCTTGATGGTGCCGGCGTTCTCGATCTCGAAGACCAGGGTCTCCGGCGAGTCCGGCTCCGGCGCGACAAAGAACTCGGAATGCTCCGCGCGGAACTTCTTCTCGGCTGCGATCTGCTCGAGCACACGGCCAACCTCACTCCCCGCCTTGGCAGGCTGCAAGGTCGCTGGCTCAGGCTTGCTCTTGTCCTTGTCCTCAGCCTTCTCCTTTGGCTTAGGCACCTCGTCCCGCCACTGGACGGGATACGCGGTCTCCTTGCACAGGAAGTGCTCGGGGAATCGGCGCTTCAGGTCGTCGAAGTGGGCAGTCGCCCCGTCGAAATCCGACTTGGCGTAGGCGCGATGCCCGAGGGCCCACAAGGCGAGGGGCGCCCGCGCATCAGCGCCCGACGCCAGTGCCTTGAGACCCGCCTCATCCGAGGCTTCGATCTGCTCGCGAAGCGATCCGACCAGCGCGGCGTCGGCCCCCATGAAGTAGCTGGTGAGCCACTGCACGCCGGTCTTCGGGTCGCGACGGATCATCGGCTCCAGGAACGACCAGTTCGAAGCTGGTGAGCCGTAACCCTTTTCCAGGCCCGACTTTGTGGCGAGCTGGGTCCAGGCCTCGGAGCGGTCCCTGCGAATCTTGTACTGCCAAGCGTAATGGATCGTGATCGCCACCGCGGCCGCGGCGACGCCGGCGTACACGACCTTCTTGTTGTTCTCCCAGAAGAGCTCGAGGCGGCTCGGTCCTTGGAGCTGCCCTTCCATTCCGGGGGGGGTGTTCTGACTCATGGGATCGTCGTCGGTCAGTGGGATTCGGAGCGACTCCTCGGCAGCGAATCTAGCTCAGTTCGGGGTCCGGACTGCGACGTGCAAGCGCGTGACTGCACCGTCGAGCCGGCATTCGCACTCGGCGCGATTCGGCCGGCGCTCGAACACGAGCTTGGCCTCGTTCTCGCCGCTGCTCTCTTCAACCAGCCGCCATCCGTTCACAGGCATGCGGTCCCGCATGTAGTTGACCACTTCGGGGATCGGCACGGTTCCGAAGTAGTGGAGGTCGGCGACCCGAAACTGTCCGACTTCGTAGCTGTGGCTCTCGTTGAGCGAGGACCGCAGCGTCATTCCGCTCGGGACGGGAATGTCGGAGAGCTGCACCGGGCTCAGCCCGGAAGCCGCTTCCGTCGTGCCGTCACGACGCGAACCCAGGCATGCGCCCAGGAGAGTCGTGAGGACGATGGCGGCGACACCCGCGGGGCGGAGCTTGGACATGATTCCTGGTTCGGGGAGTCGAAAGCTGGCGGAGTCTAGCCGCGGGGGGGGGCCCCCCCGCCCCCCCCCGACGGACCTTCCCGACCGCGGTCGCTACACTCCCGCAGCCGCCGGATCCCGGCCGTCATCGACGGGATCCGCTCGGATCCCGACCCATGGAGCAGAGCGAGAGAAGCCGACGCAGCGTCCTCGACGCCCCGACTCTCGTCCTCAACCGATCCTGGGTCCCGGTGCACGTCACGGCCGTGCGTCGCGCGGTGGGAATGGTGTTCCGCGGCATCGCACAGGTCGTGGATCACCACTCGCTCACGCTGCAGGACTTCCAAGCCTGGCTGACGAGCCCCTGCGAATCGACGCAGCGCACGATCCGCACTGCAGTGCGCCACGTCAGTGCGCCCGAGGTCGTGCAGCTCTGCATGTACGACCGCATTCCGACCTTCGAGGCCCCGTTCACGCGGGCGAGCCTGTTCCGTCGCGACGATCACCGCTGTCAGTACTGCGGCGTGAGACCTGCGCATTCCCAGCTCACGGTAGACCACGTCGTCCCGCGGTCGCGTGGCGGACGGACGAGCTGGGACAACTGCGTGGTCGCATGCGTGCGGTGCAACGCGCGCAAGGGTGACCGACCTCTGCCGATCCCGGGGATTCGCCTGCTGCGGAATCCTCGGGCACCGAGATGGTCGCCACACCTCAATGTGCGTCCTTCCGATTGGCCCGGCTCGTGGTTCCAGTTCCTCGGCTCAGCCGAGAAGTGGATCGCGACCGGCACCTGATTCCCCCTCTCCACCCCGAAGCAAGACCATGAAACTCGCAACCCTCGTCGCGGCACTGCTCGTTGCCGTGACGCCTCTCACGGCGCAGACGCTCGCGCAGCTCAAGAAGGAACTGAAGGACAAGGAGACCGCCGCGAAGAGCGAGCCTGCGGCGATGGTGGAGGTCGCTGCCTGGGCCAAGGACAAGGGCCTGGTGCGCGACTCGCAACGCATCCTCCAGGCGGTGCTCAAGATCGACAAGGACAACGAGGCCGCCAACGACATGCTCGGCTTCGTCAAGTGGCAAGGCGAATGGGTGACGAAGCAGAAGGCCGATGCCCTGCGCAAGAAGGCCGTCGAGGACGAGATGAAGGCCAAGGGCTTCGTCAACGTCGACGAGGTCTGGGTCAGCAAGGAAGAGGTTGCCGACGCGAAGAAGGGCGTCTTCATGCACGAAGGCGAACGCGTGACGAAGACCGAGAAGATGGCCTTCAACGAGGGCAAGGTCCGTCATCCGGTGACCGGCGAGTTCATCGCGCCCGACGATCTCGCGAAGGCGAATCAGGGCCTCTTCCCGGTCGGCAATGGCAAGTGGGTCGATGAGGCCGAGGCCGACAAGTTCCACTCCGCTCCGAACTCACCCTGGGTGTTCCGCACCCTGTATGCGACGGTGTTGTGCAATCAGCCGCTCGCGAAACTCAAGTCGGACATCGGTCCCGATCTCGATGCGGCGATCAATGACGCATCGCGCGTCCTTCCCGGGATGATGCCATCGCCGGTGCACCGTCCGCTCGTGCTCATCGCCGGCGACAGCGATCAGTTCAAGCAACTGGGTCAGGCGATCGGCGACGAGGGCTCGGCCTACGGCGTGTTCCCCGCGATCCGCGACGTCGAGGTCTTCGGCGTCGGCACCGTGCAGCCGATCGTGATGAACTGGGATGCCAACTGGGGCCCGTACTGGCTCAAGCACGCCGCAGGCCTCGCGTGGATCCGTGGGATCGCCGCGGACCTCGGAGTCGATCTGCCGCTGTGGTTCCAGCGCGGGATCGGGGGAATGACCGAGCGGTTCTTCTCCACGGGGGCCGCTCAGCACTTCGGCCGTCAGCACCTGGAGAAGGGTGGCGTCAACAGCCTTCAGAGCTGGTTCAACTCCTTCGCCATCAGCAACGACCTGGAGAGCAAGATGCTCGACTACAACATCTTCCAGGCGGGACTGATGTTCGCCTTCGCCATGGAGGGCGGTGACGAGGAGACCACCAAGGCACTCGGCGCGGTCGGCGAGGCCATCAAGGACGGCACGGCGAAGAAGATCACAGCCGCGATCGACAAGCTCCAGGCGACCCTGATCAAGAAGCAGGACGCGGTCCGCGACCACCTCCGGAAGATCGTCACCGGCTGAAGCGAGCCCGCGCCCCATCCCTGGCCTCCGGCCCCGGACCCGGTCCGACAGTCCCGAACTCGTCCCGGCCACCTTGGGCCCCGCAACCGCCGCCCCGGGACATTCGGTCCCGCGGAGGCCCATCCGTTCCGTCACACACAATCCCGAGATGATCGCCCACCGTTTCCTCGGCACCGCGCTGCTCCCGGCCGCCCTGCTCGCCACGGCCGCCGCGACAGCCCAGGGGCCCCTCGCCAAGGCGCTGCCGTCCGACACCATCCTCTACCTGGCGATGCCCGACCTGGACACGTCCCTCGCGGAGTTCCAGGCCACGCCACTCGCGAAGATCTGGCACGAGCAGCAGGTCCAGGACTTCTTCGCCGGGGTGATGAAGCTCGGGCAGGCCAAGTGGGACGAGGCGATGGCCCAGGCACGCGAAGCCCACAAGAACGGGATGCTGCCCTTCGACCCGGACGAGCTGGTGAAGATGCGCATCCACAGCGCGTCGTTCGCGGTCACCAAGATGGATCTCGCGATGCCGGATGCCGGCAACGAACCGCTGCCGCACTTCGGCCTGGTCGCGCACCTCGACTTCGGTGACAGCGCCCCGATCTGGCAGAACGTGATCCAGACGGGTCTCGCGATGCTGCAGGGCCAGGCGGGCGACGAACTGAGCGTCACCCAGTCGGAGATCGCAGGCGCGCACCTCACGGTCCTCAAGCCCGCGGAGATGCCCGATTTCCCGATGGGCCTGCATCTCGCCTTCGTCGGCAACAGCCTCGTGCTGACCAGCCTGGATGAGGATGCCAACACCGTGCTCACGGCGATGGCCGGCAACGCGAAGCAGTCGCTCGCGACCTCCGATGGCTTCAAGCGCGCGTCGTCGAAGCTCCACTATCAGGGAGCCGAGATGGAGTTCTACATGCGCCCGGGTGCCATGCTCGACTTCGCGAGCAACGTGCTCCACATGGCGAGCGAGCACGCTCCCGGCTTCCCGCCGATGCTCGACGTCGATGGCATCGACCGGGCCGTCGCCGCGCTGGGTCTCCGCTCCTTCGATGCGATCGGTGCGACGTGGAACTACGACAACGAGCGCGCGGTCTCCGACAGCTACGTGTCGATGCCGCTCGATGCTCGTCGCGGCCTCACCGCCGGTGCGAGCAAGCCGCTCGACATGGGCTTCCTGAAGTGGGTCCCGAAGGACGCCGTGAGCTTCAGCGCCTCGCGACTCGGCTTCGGCAACGTGTACTCGTCTCTCGTCGACGCCCTGCGCGCCTACAACAAGGACCTCGCCGAGCAGATGCTCGGTCACCTCGCGAAGATGGAGGAGAACCTCGGTCTCTCGCTCGAGAAGGACGTGTTCGGCGCACTCGGCGACGAAGTCGTGAGCTGGTCGATGCCGATGGCCGGCATGACCGCGGCTCCGGAGATGGCCTACATCATCAAGGTCAACAACGAAGAGGGTCTGCTCAAGTCGCTGCAGAAGCTGGCTTCGATGTCGCGCGGTGTCGTGAGCATCGACAAGGCCGAACGCCGCGGAACCACCTACTGGCACATCCAGCTCAACCTGGACGACATGATGCCGATGGGCGGCATGAACCCCCTCGCCGCATTCACTCCGACCTTCGCCTTCAAGAACGGCTACCTGGTCGGCGGATTGTCGACGATGGACGTCCGTCGCGCCTCCGAGCGCATGGATCGCGAAGACGACCCGAAGGGCGACATCCGCAGCAATCCCGAGTTCAAGCCCTACGCCCAGCAGATCCCCGCGGGGGCGACCGCGGTGAGCTTCACCGACTGGAAGACCAGCTTCGACGGCATCTACCAGATCGTCTCGGCGGCGATGGCCTTCATCCCCTTCAGCGACGACGTGCCGATCGACCCGGCCCTGCTCCCCGAGTCCTCCACCTTCACGAAGCACCTGTTCGGCTCGCTCAGCTACAGCAGCGATTCGCCGGACGGCGTCTACAGCCACTCGGTCGGCCCCTTCGGCCCCGAGATGATCGTGATCCTCGGCGGCGCGGGTATCGCAGGGGTCGCCACCTTCGCGGCGGTCCGCGGCGAATTCCGCTGATCGACCACGCGTTCCGTCCGGTTGTCCTGAGGACAACACGACACGCCCCACGTCACGGACCGTGACGCGGGGCGTTTTCGTTTCGCCAGCGCGCGCAGCCGTCCTGGCACAACTCCCCGGACGCGGTCGCTGGCCCGATTAGCATTCCATCCCCACCGCATGGGTCGAACGCTTCCCCGTCTCTTCGCCTGGCTCGTCCTCTCCACGATGGTGGCGGCGCAGGACGACGTCGCGACCCGCACGGCCGCGCTCGCCCGTCTCGGCGGCCCGCTCGAACTCGGTGAAGGGGGGCATCGCAGCCTGGTCCAGGCGATGCGCGATGCCCGCAACGACCAGTGCGTCGCCATCATCGCGTCCCACCCCGACGATCAGTACGTCCTGCCCGCGGCCTACCTCCGCCTCGACGAGGGCTACCGCGTCGTGGTGGTGATGATGACGCGCGGAGAGGGCGGACAGAACAACGACGGCCCTGAAGTCGGCGATGCCCTCGGAGCACTGCGCACACTCGAGACCGAGACCTGCGCACGCCAGCTCGGCTTCGAGGTGCGCTACATCAACCGTGCCGACGCCGGCTACTGCCGCACTGCGGCCGAGGCACTCGAGCTGTGGGGTAGAACCGCGACGGTGCGTGAGGTCGCACGCGCACTGCGCGAGGTGCGGCCCGACATCGTGCTCACCACGCACACACCGGCGGAGACGCACGGTCACGATCTCGCGCTGGTCGAGGTGTTGCCCGATGCGGTCGAGCTCGCCGGCGACGCGAACTTCGTCACCGAGGGCATCGCGCCCGTGCGCATCGATCGTGTGTTCCGTTGCGCGACACCCGACGAACAACCCTGGTTCGAACTGCCGACCGACGACGTCGACCCCGACCGCGGACGCACCTGGCGGGAGATCGCCTATCTCGCGCTGACACGCTCGCACACCAGCCAGGCGCCGTTCCGGGAGCAGCACGAGTTCTTCGCAGGAGCGAACCGCTACATCGGCATGCGCTCGGGCAACGACGAGTCGCACAGCATGTATGCGGGGCTACCCGACCTGTTCGTCGAGCTCGCAAACGGGGAGTCCTTGCCCCTTGCGCAGATCGTGCAGCTCCGTGAGCGATTCGACGTCGAATTGCCCGGACTGATCGGCAATCCGCGTGCGTTGATCGCGCACGCGGTCGCCCTGCGCTCACAGGTCTTGTCGATTGCGGCACCTGCGGGAAGCGCGCTCGAGATGCGCATCCGGCGCCGCGCCGATGCCCTGGCACGCGTGGCGCTTCATGCTGCCGGCATGCAAGCCACGGTCACGACGGCACGCCCGGTGGCCGTTCCCGGTGAGTCGCTCGACTTCGACATCGAGTTGTCGAGCAGTCTGCCGGCTCCCCTGGTCGAGATCGCGGTGGGTGGTGAACACGTGGGTGGCTCGACGCCCGCGTCGCTCGCATCTCCACAGCCCTGGCATCTGCACGCGACGATCGACGTCCCCGCCGACGGACTGCGCTCCGATCCACTGTCCGGCCTGTTCCGGCGCACGAACTTCCGGATGCCGCTGCGCTGCACGCTCACCATGCGTTTCGCCAGCGATGCAGGACCACTCGCAGCGCTCGACTTCCTGCTCGACCTGCCGGTGGCGATCCGACCTGCCGCAGAGATCACGGTGCGCCCCGGAGCGCTGCTCGTGCCGCTCCGCGCATCCAGCGTCGACTTCAACGTCCACGTGCGTCGCAACTCGGCAGCGCCGCTCCATGAACGACTCGGATTCGACGTGCCCGCCGGTTTCGAGATCGACCCACCCTCGGTCGACGTCGACCTCGAGCGCGCCTCCGAACTCGGATTCCTGTTCCGCCTTCGTGTTCCCGACGACGGTCGCAGCGGCCCGCAGCTCCTCCGCGCGCGCATCGGTCGGATCAGCACGCGCGTGGCCGTGCACCGCGTCGAGGTCGACCTGCCGCGCGATCTCCGCATCGGCTTGATCGCCGGGGTCGACGACTCGGCTCGAAACGTCCTGTCGCAACTCGGCTGTCGCCTCGAGGTGCTCACCGACGACGTGCTCCCGACACGACGCTTCGACGACCTCGACACGATCCTGGTCGACGTGCGCGCGTTGGGGAAGCGCGCCGTCGCCCGCGCCGAGCTCAACCGACTGCTCGCCTTCGCGCACGACGGCGGCCGTCTCGTCATCCTCTATCACAAGGACACCGAGCTCGACTTCCAGCGCACCGGCCAGCGCTTCTGGCCGGAAGGAATGGAGTTCGCGATCGGCAAGGGTCGCGTCACGCGCGAGGACGCTCCGGTGCAGATCCTCGATCCCTCGCATCCGCTCCTGATGTCACCGAATCCGATCCGCCCCGAGGACTGGGATGGCTGGACCCAGGAGCGCGGCCTCTACTTCGCCGTGAACCAGGACGATTCGTTCCAGACCCCGATCGCCTTCGCCGATCCGGGTCAAGCGATGGATCGAGGTGCGCTGCTGTTCGCCAAGACCGGCGAGGGCGAGTACGTCTACTGTGCTCTCGCGCTGCACCGGCAGCTCAAGAACCTCCACCCTGGCGCGTGCAGGATCCTCGCCAACCTCGTCGCGCACCGCCGACCGTGAGCCGCACCGGCGGCGTCGACTCACTTCATCTCGGGAAAGGTCATGCCGTTGATCGACGTGCGAACGATCGGCACGTCGACCGCGGTCGCCGCAGGCGCGCTGCGGATCAGGCTGAAGTCGCGGATCGCGAGCGAGGAGTAGTCGCGGTTCTGGTACAGGACCTCCATCCGGAGATCCCCGTCCTCGTCCTTGAGGAGCCACAGCTTGGTGATGTTGCGGGCCGGGATCTCGACGAGGTCACCGCGCGAGTTGGTGTACTGCAGGATCGTGAACGACCACGTCGACTCCTGATAGAAGGGGTCGTTCTTCGCCAGCTGATTGGACTTCGCTCCGGCATCCTGTTGCGAGTCCTGCATCGACAGCAAGGGCATGAGGGCGGCGAGACAGCCACACGCGGCGAGCATCTTGAGAAACGGCTTCATCGATTCTGACTCCGAGGGTCACGGCGGACCGACCTGTCCGGGATCGTGGCGGACGATCGCCCCACGCGAGGCGGTCATCGCGACGACGCACCGGACCGGACGCCCGGAGCGTAGGCGACGGGCCTCCGCCGGACGACGCACGTCGACGGTGTTCGCCTGCCTCGTCTTCCCTTCCGTGCTGACCCTCGCCGGGTTCGCGGGCGACGCGACGTGCCAGGACCCGCCGGCCCCGGCGGCGGACTTCGCCGTCCGAGCCGCAGACGGAGGCGTCACCGAAGCCAATCTCGCCGCTGTCCGGCGGCTGATCCCTCAGGCGCTCGCCCGCATCGCCCCGTCCTTCCCAGGTACGCCGAGCGCGCCCTTCTCGGTGGTGCTCCACTCCGACGAATCCTCCCTCGCGGAGGACGACGCGCGCCACCTCCATCACGGCACGCCGGGCTTCGCCCTGCTCGGTCGCAATCAGATCCACGTCCTCCTCGATCACCTCCGCGGCACACCGCCGGACGATCTGCGCACGGTCCTCGCCCACGAGCTGACCCACGTGCTCATCGACCAGTTCGCGGGTCCCGTCGCCAATCGCGTGCCCCGCTGGCTGCACGAAGGTCTCGCCCAGTGCCTGAGCGGTGACACCTACCTGCAGGCGAAGGAGGTCGACATCGTGATGCCGGCGCGGTTCGGACGGCTGGAATCGCTGTCCCACCTCAGCGCCGACTTCCCCAAGGACGACTACGCCCGTCGCCTCGCCTACCACCAGAGCTTCTCCTTCGTCGACTGGTTGATCCGCCGCCGGGGGATGGCCGTGATCCGACGCGGCATCCAGCTCGCGACCGAGACCGACGGCTTCGCGGCCGGCTACGCACTCGCCACCGACCGACCGCTGATCGAGGAGTACGACCGCTGGCTGCACTGGCTGCAGAACGACTCCGGGGCGTCGTGGACCTTCCTGTTTGAGAACTGCTTCTCCTACTCGATGATCCTCGGCTTCGTGCTCCTGGCGCTCGCCGGCATCCGCATCGGCGGACGTGAAGCGCGCATGCGAGCCAAGCTCGAGCGAGACGAGACCGTGCAAGCGCAGGCAATGCTGTCGGAGGACGACCCATCGACGTCGCTCCCCGCGGACGACACCCCGCAGGACGACACGGGAGAGACCACTCCGTGAAGCTGCGCCGTCCCTGGCAGCAGCGCCTCGCCGGGCGCATCGGTTCGATCGTCCTCCGCCTCCTGGCCTTCACCTGGCGAGGTCGGTCGCGGCTGCGCGATCTGGAGGAGCCGGGGCTGTACCTGTCACTCCACGCACACATCCTGTTCATAGCTCTGTGCGGGCGCGACCTCGGCTTTGCAGCGATGATCAGCACGCATCGCGACGGCGAGCTCATCGCCCAAACCGTGCAGCGTCTCGGCTTCACCCTCGTCCGCGGCTCCAGCACGCGCGGCGGCGCCGCGGCGGCGCTCGGCGTCCTGCGCGGATGCCGCGACAAGGTGACCATGATCACCCCCGACGGGCCGCGCGGGCCGCGCGGCAAGGTCGAACCGGGACTGATCCAGCTCGCCGGGCTCGCCGGGCTGCCGATCCGCATCCTCAGCTTCGCGGCGTCGCGCGCGCGCAAGCTGTCGTCCTGGGATCGCTTCGTCGTTCCGATGCCCTTCGCGCGCATCCACTACACCCTGTCCGAGCCGATCGTCGTCCCCAAGCGGATCGACGACTCTGCCCGCGACGCCCTGGTCGCCGAACTCTCGCGCCGCCTCCTCGAAGCCGAACAGGCTGCGGAGCGGGACCTCGCGTCGTGATAGAACCCCGCCCCATGCGATCGACACCTGCTTCCCGGCGCGGGAGAGCTGCGCTGCTCGCCGTCGTGCTCGGCCTCACCGGCATCGCGGGTGGTTGCTCGTGGCATCAGCACACGGTCGGCCTCGGACCCAATGGCATCGGCGAGGAGTCGGCCCGGCAGTTCTACTGGGGCTTCGGACTGGTCCGCTGGAACGAGGTCGACACGCAGCGCATGACGCACGACCTGCGCAGCTACCGCATCACGACCTACTACGGCTTCTGGGACATCCTGCTCGCACCGGTGCTGCTGCCGATCTTCGGCTCGACCTCGCGCACCGTCGTCGTCGAACGCTGAGCACGCGATGGCCCACGAGACGCGGGTCTTCGTCGTCGACGCACGGGCTGCGGCGGAACTCGAGCGCCGGCTCCGCGACGAACTGCCGGCCCACGCCGAATGGCGACCGGCGCCGCACGCGCGCTTCCAGGTCAAGGCCGAGGGCTTCGTCGCCACCTGCTACACGAGCGGCAAGCTGGTCGTGCAGGGCAGCGACCTCGATGCCTTCGAGAACCGCTTCCTCCACGCGGGCACCAAGCGGTCGACCGGAGCGAAGGACCGGCCCGACGACATCGATCTGCCGCTCGATCGGCCGACCATCGGTTCCGACGAGGCCGGCAAGGGCGACTACTTCGGACCGCTGGTGGTCGCCGCGGTGTTCGTCACGCCGGCGCAGACCGCGGAGCTCGGCAAGCTCGGGGTGCGCGATTCCAAGACGCTCACCGACGACCGCGCCCGTCTCCTCGCCGGTCGCATCGAGGAGCTCTGCGACGCCGAGGCGATCGCGCTGCAACCCACGGACTACAACGCGGCGTGGGAGAAGGTGCGCAACGTCAACGTGCTGCTGGGGTCGCTGCACGCTCGCGCGATCAAGGCCCTCACGCTGCGCCACGCCGATGCCGCGCGCATCGTCGTCGACAAGTTCGGCGACGACGCCTACGTCGGCAAGGCGCTGCGCAAGGAGGAGGTGCCCGCGCTCGAGGTGATCCAGGTGCCGCGCGCCGAACGCAATCTCGCGGTCGCCGCAGCGTCGATCGTCGCGCGAGCTGCATTCCTCGACGGTCTGGCCGCGTGCAGCGACGCCTGCGGCACCGATCTCCACAAGGGCGCCGGCGAGCCCACCGAGTCTCCCGCGCGCCGTGTGGTGCAGATCGGCGGACGCGACCTGCTCGGCAAGGTCGCGAAGCTCCACTTCAAGAACACGATGCGCATCCCCGGATTGTGAGGGTCGATCGCCATGCCTCTCGACTTCGTGAAGATGCACGGTGCGGGCAACGACTACGTGATGGTCGACGGCTTCGCCTGGCCGGACGTGATCGACAACGGGGCGGAGATCGCACCGGTGGTCTCCGAGCGCCGCTTCGGGATCGGCGGCGACGGACTGATCGCGATCGGACCGAGCAATCGCGCCGACGTGCGCATGTGGATGTGGAACTCGGACGGTTCGCGCGGAGCGATGTGCGGCAATGGACTGCGCCTGTGTGCGGCCTTCGCGATCCAATCCTCTCGCGTGAACGGCGACCGCATGCAGATCGAGACCGATTCCGGCGTCCTCGCAGCAGCGGTCCAGCGCGACGCGCAGGGTGCGATCGTCGCAGCCCGCGTGCAGATGCCGCGCGTCGAGGTCTTCGCGCGACCGGATGCGATCGTCGTCGGCGAACGCAGCCTGTCGTTCTGGACCGTCGATGCAGGCAATCCTCACGCGGTCGTGTTCGTCGACGAGGATCCCGAACGCGTGCCGCTGGAGTCGGTCGCGACGGTGATCCGGCGGCTGCCGCGCTTCCCTTCGGGCGTGAACGTCGAGGTGGTTCAGGTGGTGGGCGGTGACCGGCTGATCCAGCGCACCTTCGAACGCGGTTCGGGTGAAACCTGGGCCTGCGGGAGTGGCGCGACCGCCGCGGCGATGGCCGCATTGCGCAGCCGTCGGCTGTCGATCGACAGCGTGCGCGTGCGCATGCGCGGGGGCGAGGTGCGGATCCACCGTCTCGCCGACGATCGCGCCGATCTCGAAGGTCCGGTGGTGCGGGTCTTCGACGGTCGCCTCGGGGATTGAACGCATCGACCTCCGCGGCATGAGGCTTGCGATCACCACGCGGGACGGCGTTGGTGGGCGCGATCCTCACGCCTTAGCTTCTCCCCCATGCCCACCGACGCCGTACCTTCCGACCCCCTGCGCAGCCTGCGCGGCGCGACCGTCGCTCTCCTGGGAAGCAGCGGTGCCGTCGGTTCCGCTCTGCTGAAACGCCTGCTCGAGATCGGAGCGCGACCGGCGATCGCCGTGCACAAGGCCTGGCAGGTGAGCGCGATGCGCAGCGCTCTCGAGGGTGCCCCCGGCATCGTGGCCCACGTGGGCGCGCGCGACGGCGAAGCCGCAGCAGGTTTCGCGAAGGGCGCGAACGACACGCTCGGCCCGATCCGGGCCTTCGTGTCGACGGCCGGCGCGTTCCGCTCCGCACCGATCGGGCGCACCGTCCAGGACGACGACGAGGAGCTGATGGAGGCGAACTTCTTCGCCGTGCACAACCTCGTGCGCGCCGTCGCCGGACCGATGATCCGACGGAAGGCCGGCAGGATCGTCGTGATCGGCAGCGCCGGAGTCGGGAGCGGAGGGGCGAACGTGGGTCTCTACCTCGCGTCGAAGGCCGCGCTGCACGAGTACGCACGCGCGCTCTCGGTCGAACTGGCGGCGCAGGGCGTGGGGGTGGCGCTGGTGACTCCGGGCACCATCGACACTCCCGCGAATCGCGCGGCGATGCCCGACGCGGATCGGAGCACCTGGACGGCAATCGATGTCGTGGTCGATTGGTTGCTCTCCGCCGCCGCCGGCACCGCGATTCCGGCTCCCGGCGAGACGCTGATCCGCCTGCCGGGGACGGCAGCATCCCACACCTGAACGCCGCGGCGGTGTAGAAGCGCTGCCATGTCGTTCGCGCGCACCCTCGTCTGTCTGGGACTGGCGATCACCGCAGCGGGGCAGGATCCGCCCGCTCCCGTGCAGCAGCCGTCCTTCGTCAAGGCGCTGAAGACCTGGATCGACTCGGATCACTCCGATCGCAGCAAGCTCGACGCGGCAGCCGCGGCCCTGGTCGAGGGCGGAGCTCCGGGCCTGCGGGCGTTGGCCGATGCGCTGCGTGCCACCTCGCCGGACGACCGGGATCGGAGGGTCGCCGTCGAGACGCTGCTGTCGAGCACGGTGCTCGAGTTCGTCGGACGCGCGCAGAACGCCGGCATGCGCTTCGCCGGCCAGTACGACGACCTGCGCATCCTCCAGCCCTACTCCGGTCGCTTCCTGATGGGTCTGCTGCTCGACACACCCGGCTGGTTCCCGAGCGATCAACGCCCGGCTCTGGTGCCGGCGCTGCGCGACATCTTCGACAAGGCGCCGGAAGCGGCGACACTCGACCGCATCACCAAGATCGCGTCCGACGAGGATTTCGAGGCCGAGGCACTGCGTGAAGCCTTGTCGTTCGCGCTCGCGCAGTGGGGTCGCCGGGACCTGGTGCAGACCCGCATCGACGAGCTCAACCGCAACGCCGGTGCGCGCAAGACCGCCGACGAGCTGCACTTCGTCCGCGCGCTCGCCAAGCTGCACTACGACCTCCGCGAGTACCCCCTCGCGGCGAGCTGGTGGGACCGCTACGCGGCGGGCATCAAGGCGCTCGAGGATCGCGTCTCCGCTCTCGACGAATACGACTTCGCGTGCTGCCACGCTCTGGCCGGTCGCGGCGACGACGCGCTCGCCGCGCTCGAGCGCTGCGCCGAACTCGTCGCCGCCGGCAAGGTCGATTCCTCGGTGGAGATCACCGCGAAGATGTTCGACGAGGATCCCGACCTGCGTTCGATCCGCGCCCAGGCCCGCTTCGCCGCGGCCCGCGAGAAGGCCTTCGGCAAGCGCAAGTCCGGCAAGGAGGAGTCCGGACGATGAGCGTCGGGCCGAGCGGGGGATCGAAGCGGTGAGCGTCCCGCTGTCCTTCTGGCTCGGCTTCGCCGTCCTCGCCCTGTCGGGTCATCTCGTGCAGTGGCTGCCGGGCGAAGCGACGAGTGGCGATCTCTTGCTCGGCGCCGCCTTCCTGCCGCTGCCCGCGTTGTGGATGCGGTTCGCCGCGCGCAGGGTGCGCCGCGGACGCCGCCCCGGGATCCGCGCGCGGCTGCTGCTGCGATTGCACGGGCTCAGCGTGCCGATCGCGATGGGCGGGCTGCTGATGGTCGGCGGCTACCAGGACTTCGTCGAACGCACGCTGCCCGACCTGCACATCCTGCGCTTCGTCGGTCTGCTCGCACCGCTGCTCCTGCTCGAGATGCAGCTGCGCTTCGCGATCGGGCGTCTCGCGCGCAAGGTCGAGTACGCCGACGCCGACGTCGACGTCCCGATCGACGTCACCTCCGGCGCGATGATCGCGCTGATCGTCACCGCGGCGCTGCTGCTCGGCGCCGGAATGGACATGCTCGCGACCTGGCCCGCGCTCGCGGCCTTCGTCGAGGTCACCGATCTCGGCACCACGCTCGGCCTGATCGGCGCCGTGCTGCTCGGATCCTGGTTCCTGCCGCTGCTGTTCCGCCTGATCCTGCCCACCTCGCGTGATCTGCCCGCCCGGGTCGAACAGGACCTGCGCGCGGTCGCATCCCGCCTCGGATTCCGCGCCCGTGACCTGCTGTCGCTCGACACCGGCATGCGCATGGTGAACGCGGCGATGGTCGGACCGTTGAGCTGGCCGAGGTACCTCGTGCTCACCGACGGCATCCTGACCTATCTCGACCCGCAGGCCCTGCGCGGCGTGGTCGCCCACGAGATCGGACACGCGAGGGCGGGCCACCCCGCGCTGCTGATCGTCGTCTTCCTGCTGGTGCCGATCGCGTTGATCCAGCCCCTCGACCAGCTCGATCTGCACGCCATCGCTCCGGGTTGGCTGATCCTCAGCGGCGCGGTCCTGGCGGTGCTCTTCCTGCTCGGGACGCGAGCGATGATGCACCGCTTCGAGTTCGAGGCCGACGATCTCTCGGCGCATGCGCTGGGTGGCGCGGAGCCCTGCATCGTCGCGCTCACCCGCGTCGGCGAGCTGTTCCCCGGGCACCGCTTCCGCAGCTCATTCCGCCACCCGAGCGAGGTCGCGCGCGTGCAGGCGCTGGTCGCGCGCCAGCACAATGCCGACCACCGGGAGGCCTTCCGTCGCCGCGGTCGTGTCCTGCGCATCGGTGTGGTCGTGATCGCTCTCGCTGCAGCGGCGGTCAGCACCTGGGCGCACATGCGCACCTTCGAGGTCGACCTCGCTTCGCTGGCGCTGCACGGCTCGCGTTTCGACGAGGCCGCCGAGCGGATCGCGAAGATCCCGCCGGGCGTCGAGCCGGAGCGCGTCGAACGCCTGCGCTCCGAGATCGACGCCGCGCTGGTGCTGCTCGCGCAGTCCAAGGACCGCCGCGCGACGCTCGCGGATCTCGCCGAAAGCGCCTTCGACGAGGCGATCCGTCGCGCCGCGGACAGCGGACCGTCGACCGCGCGTCCGTACTTCGCTCTTGCGCTCGCCGTCCCGCGTGACGACGTGGTCCGCACCTCGGCCTGGATGTGGAGCGAGTGCTCGCCGATCGACGAAGCTGCGCGTGCGCGGCGCCTCGCCGCACATCTGCTGCGGCTCGATGGCACACCGGAAGCCTTGCGCAAGGTCATGGAGCGTCAGCTCGCAACGGCCCACGACGGAGGGTGAGGCCGTTGCATCGCAGGTTCCTCGGACTGATCGCCGCGGCGTTGTGCTGCGCGCTCACCGTGCTGCTCTGGCCGGGGGGCCTTCGCACTCCCGCGCCCGCCCATCCGCGGAGCGCCGAGCGCGGAACGGAACCGACGTCGCACGACGTCGCGCGGATCGGCTTCGAGGCGGCAGAGACGCCCATGCCGCAGGATGGACGAAAGACCGCGGTCGGGATCGATCCGGTCGCGAGCGTGCACGGGCGCGTCGTGAGCGTCGACGGCGAGCCCATCGCGAACGCGACGGTGTGCATCGTCGAGCGTTCGACCACGGCGAAGAGCGACCAGCGCGGCGAGTTCGTCCTTCCGGTTCCGACCGGATCGCCGCCCGGCATGCTCCATCTCGAGTACACGGCCGACGGCTTCGTGAAGCAGTTGCGGGTGCTCTTCGTGCCGGTGGAGCCGGCCGATCGCGACCTCGGCGAGTTCGTGCTGATCCGACTCGCACGCCTGCGCGCACGGGTCACCGCACCGATCGCCCACGATCCGACCGCCATCGAGGCATGCACCGGCGGGATCCGCGATGTCTCGCTCGGACACGCCGACGCATCCGGTCAGTTCGACGTGAGCCTGGATCGCTTCGGTGCGCTGGATGTCGAGTTCCGTCTGGAACCTGAAATCGCGGCGGCAGTGCGCAGCATCCAGGCGTCGCCCGGGCAGACCGTCGATCTCGGTGTCGTCGAACTCGAACCCT
Organism: Planctomycetota bacterium; assembly: GCA_046349595.1. GTDB lineage: Bacteria > Planctomycetota > UBA1135 > UBA1135 > UBA2386 > JACRLW01. The sequence continues at coordinate 1,214,633 of JAXMCA010000002.1, read as the reverse complement.
TCGAACGAATCGAGGTCACCGTCACAGCGGCCGGCGGCGCGTCGATGCGGAGCGCTTCCGTCTCCACCTCCGTCAGCACGGCGGACGGTGAGTGGACCTCGTCGATGGAGATGTCGACGTCATCGGTACCGGTGGAGGAGTTCCACATCTCGATCCCCGTGCGCTCCGATTCGCGGCCGGACCTCGTGGTATCGGCCGACGGTTTTCGATCGAAGACCATCCACGCGGTCGCCGAGCGTCGGATCGCGGTCGAGTTGGACCGCGAGCTCGGGCTCCACTGCACCATCGTCGACGCAGTCACACGCCAGGCGATTCCCGAGGCCTGGATCGAGACCGACGACCGGCGCGTGTTCGCCAAGGATGACGGAGGCATCCACATCGCGGTGGACTCCATTCCTCCGCGAGGTCTGCTCGTCGGAGCACGGGGATACCGCAACTCACGCATCGCGATCGGCGGACTTGCCCTCGCTGTCCCCGAGCAACTGTTCGCGCTCGAACGCGGCGCCTCGCTCGAAGGGACGGTCGTCGACGAACACGGCGAGCCGGCTCTCCACGCCGACGTGATCGTGTCGCTGCAGCCGCCCCGCGGTGGCTCCGATCCGATCCACGTGCTGACCGGGGCCGACGGACGATTCGTCGCGGAGGGCCTCGATGCAGGGCGTCAGGTCGTCGTCGCGAAGAGTCGCACCGGATCGGCGCGCGAGGAGGTCGAGATCGACACCGGTGCGACGACGCGGATCGACCTCGTGCTCCGAACCCTGGCTTCGGTGTCGGGCAGCACCGACGGGACCGCTCCGCATGCGGTGATCGTGCTCGCCGCGGCCGAGCTCGAACCGCGCATCGAGACGGTCCGCAGCGGCGTCTTCCGTTTCGCGGATGTGGTCCCCGGCCACTACGTCGCTCGCGCCTTCGCTGACCTCCGTTCCGCACAGGTCGTGATCCGCCTCGGCTTCGCCGCGCTGTCCGCGACGCGCGGCGTGGACCTCGATGTCGGACCTCGCGACGTCGAAGGACTGGTGCTGCCGGTCGAAACGCCTCCGGTCGGAGTGCTCCACGGCCATGCGCGACTCGGCGCGAACCCGGCGGTGGGTTGTCGCGTGCGCGTGCGTCGCGACGGCGAGAGCGGCGGCGATCGACTGGGTGCAACCGTGGAGCCCGACGGCTCGTTCCGCATCGACGGCGTGCGGCGCGGACCGCTGCGCGTGGAACTCCTGACTCCTACTCCCTGGGCCCCGGTCGTCTACGGCAGCGTGATCGACGAGATGCCCCTCGCGACGAAACCGGCGGACCTCGACGGGCCGGACCTCGAGATCGACCTCGCGGCGACGGCGGGCACGCTCAGGCTCGACGGCATCCCCGCCGATGCGGTGGTCGAGGTCCGCGACGGTTCGGGTGCCAGTGCGATCGTGCATCCGTCCTCCGGTCGTCGCGGCGTGATGGTGCCCGCCGGCAGCTTGCGCGTGGAGGTCACCATCGCCGGTCACACCGCCGTGCATCCGATCGAGATCGGCGACGGCACCACGACCGTCCTCGACCTCCGCGATCACTGAGCGAGTTCGAGTGCCGCGTCGTCGAGATGAACCTCGCGTTCGTCGTGCGAGGCGATCACCACCGTGGCGCCGCGCCGGGCGGCGTCGCGCAGCGCGTCGAGCACGAGGCGTCGCGAGGCGTCGTCGAGGCTCGCGGTCGGTTCGTCGGCGAAGACGATCGAGGGTGCGTTGAGCAGCGCGCGCGCGACCGAGGCCCGCTGCAACTCGCCGAGTGACAGCGCCTCGGTCCGTTGCGATGCGAGGTCCTCGAGCCCGAAGCGCGACAGGGCCTCGCGAGCGCGCGCACGCGCATCGACCCCGCGCTCGAAGAGCAGCGGCACGGCGACGTTGTCGCACAGGTCGAGACCCGGCAGCATGCGGGCGGCCTGGAACACGAAGCCGACGTGACGGCGTCGGAACGCGGCGACGTCCACCGCCGAACCGCGCCACAGCTCGCGCTCGTCGACGAGCACGCGGCCCGCGGTCGGCTGCTGCAGACCCGCGGCGAGCGCGAGCAACGTGGACTTGCCGCAGCCGCTGCGCCCGCGCACCCAGGTGATCCCCGGGCCGAAGGAGCAGTCGAGATCGCGCAGCACGGACCGCCGGCGCTCGGGTGGACCGAAGTCCATCCGCACACGCTCGAGACGGATTCGCATCGCGGCCTCTGGCAAGATCCGCGCAGTGTTCGCGTCGCTGAGAGCCACCGCAAGCGCGACCCTGTTGCGCTCCGATCGCCGTCCCGGCTCACGGGTGCTGCGCGTGCTCGCGCTGCTCGCCGCGACCGCGGGATGCGCGGCGTGGTTCGCGACGCGGTCGCTGGGCGATGCCACCGTCGCCGCGACCGAGAGGGTGCTCGCGCAGGGCGCCTTGCCGTCGCTGCTGTTCGCGGGTCCGCCGGCGGCGCTCGACGAAGCGCTCCGCATCGCACGCACGACGCTGCCGGTGCGCGCCGAGCTGCCGCGCTCCTGGCAGCGCTTCACCCTCGAAGGCGACTCGCCGTCGGCGATCACCCTGCTCGCGACGCAGATGGCGCAGGAGGTGATGGCGCACGGCGATCGCCTGACGATGCGCGGATCGATCCCGCGCGATGGCGAAGTCGCGATCGATTCCGGGACCGCTGCGCGCCTGCACCGCGAGCCCGGCGACGCGCTGCGCCTGGCCGGAGCGACGGAGCCGCTGCACGTCAGCGGCGTGCTGTCGGGAAGGGACCTGCTGCGCGAACTGCCCGCGATCGGCTTCGTCACCTTCCACACGCTCGCGCGCCTGCGCGGAGAAGGCACCGTCGACGCGATCGAATGCGCGCTCGCGCAGGACATCGATCCCGACGCCGCACGCGGCGCGCTCCTGCCGAGGATGCCGGAGGGCGTGACCGTCCGGGCACTCGGCGTGCGCGGCGAGGCGATGCATGCCGCGCGGGCGCTGCGCACCACCGTCGAGCTCGCAGCTTGGATCGCGCTGTGTCTCGGGCTGCTCGCGACCGTCGCTTCCACACGAGACACCCTTCGTCGGCGTGCTCCGAGCCTCGACCTGCAGCGGGCCCTCGGCGTTTCCCCCCGGCTCGTCGCCATGCAGTGCCTGCTGCCCGCGGCTTCGCTCGGCGGTGCAGCGGGTGCGATCGGAGCAGTGCTCGGCGTCGCGCTTGCGCACCGACTCCTGCCGGGCCTGCAGGCCTTCGCATCGATCCAGGTCGGCCGCGGAGTGCTGCTCCCGGCGCCGGACCTCGATGCCGCAAGCCTGCTGTCCTCGCTCGCGATCGGCGCCACCGCCGCGATGCTCGCCGCGGCCTTCGCGATGCGCACGCCGCGCCGGACGCAGCGCAGCCACGCGGCCGTTGCGCTGGTCGCGCTGGGCGGTTCTCTCGCACTCGCGCGGAGCGGTCTCACCGGACTCCATCCGCTGCTCCGCGCGCTCGACGTCCTGCTCGCCGCCCTCGCCGCGATCCTGCTCGTCGGTCCGACCCTCGCACTCGCCGCGCGCACCCTCCGTGACCCCTTCGGGCGCGCGTGGTTGTGGGCGACACCCGGCAGCCTGCTCGGTGCGCTGCGCATGGCCTCGCTCGGCATCGCCTTCGGCTCTGCCCTGCTGTCGATCCGCGGCAGCCTCGCCGCAGGCATCGACGACGAGGCGCTGCGTCGCTTCCCCACGGCAACGGTGCTGCGCGACAGCATCGAGGTCTTCGGCGTGGATCTCGGCGGTCCGATCACGCTCGACGGTCAGCGCCTGCGCGACACCTTCCACGCCACCGCCGCACTCGGTCTCGACACCGTCGCGCAGTTCGTGGAGATCCTGCTCGCTCTCGCCGCGACCTCGATCGCCGCATTCACCATCGCCGGCGTGCGCGAACGCCGCGACGACTTCGCGCTGCTCCGCGATCTGGGTGCCGATCCGCGCCTTCCGCGGCGGCTCGCGGCGCGCGCATGGTCGATCGGTTCGATCGCCGTCGCCGCCGTCGCTGCGGGGATCGGCGCCCTGCTCGGTCATGCGTGGACCGTCGGTCCGCTGCACGACGCGCTCGGCGTCGGCATCGCATGGCAAGCCGCACCTTGGGCCACGCTGTCGTGCGTGATCGGCTGCGCGATGCTGGTCGCGCTCGTCGCCGCGACGACGGCCGGCCGACGTCTCACTGCTTGGTGAGGGTCGCGTTGCCCGCCGCGGTCGACGCGTTGTCGAAGGTGATCGACACGTTGGCGGTGATCTGCGTCCCGCTCCATGAACCGGTCAGGGTGAAGCTCGCGACCTGTCCGTTGATGTTGACGCCGTGGATGGTCACGGAGCCGTTGCTGTTGAGCGTGCCGGTGACGTCGCCGTAGACCGTCGAGGTCTTGGCGTCGAGCGTGGCCGTCGAGCCGCTGAAGGACGCGGTGAAGTCCTCGGCAGCCGGATCGCTGCCGCCGAAGACATTGCCGTCCATGTCGAGCGTGAAGGTGACCACGCCCCCGTTCTCCGCCACGACGAGGCTGACCGCGCCGGTGCTGGAGAAGGTGGTGTTGGTCCAGGTCCCGCTCCAGGTGCCGAGGAAGGCCGTCGGGTCGAAGGGAGCCGAGTGCTTGCTGCTCTTGCAGCCCGTCGCGGAGAGGAGGAACAGGCTCGTGGAGAGGAGCAGGAGACGGAGCGGTCCGGACTTCATGGTTTGATTCGCGCCTTCGGCTTGGGTCGGGAGTGCGGGCCAAAGGCGCGGGATAGCATCCCCGCCTGCCACGCGACCCCGGATTTCCCGCAGCAGCCGCGCATGACGACCGACGTCCCCCCCGCCGAACCCGACCGCGACCGCCGGCTCGAGGATCTGGTCGCCGCCTGCATCGAGGCCGACGGGCGGGGCGACCATGACGCGATCGTCACGCTCCTGAGGGCGAGTCCCGACCTCGCCGACGACGCGCGCGCCCAGCTCGACGATCTCGCGCGCGCCGGCCTGCTCGAAGACCAGCCCCGCGAGATCGGCCCCTACCGCATCCTCGAACCGCTCGGCCGTGGCGGGATGGGTGCGGTCTATCTCGCCGAGCAGCGCAGCCCCGTGCACCGCAAGGTGGCGATCAAGCTGGTCAAGCGCGGCATGGACACGCGCGAGGTCCTGGCGCGATTCGCAGCCGAGCGCCAGGCGCTGGCACTGATGAACCACCCGAACGTGGCGCGCGTCTTCGACGCCGGCTCCACGACCGACGGCCGCCCCTACTTCGTGATGGAGCACGTCGCCGGTGTGCCGATCACCGAGTACTGCGACCGCAAGGCGCTCGACATGCGCGCGCGCATCGGGCTCCTGCTGCAGATCTGCGAGGGCGTCCAGCACGCGCACCTCAAGGGGATCGTGCACCGCGATCTGAAGCCGTCGAACCTGCTGGTCGCGGAGCAGGACGGTCAGCCGGTCGCGAAGATCATCGACTTCGGGATCGCCAAGGCGACCGACCAGCGCCTCGGCGGTGCGACGCTGCACACCGTGCAAGGCGTGGTACTCGGCACGCCGGAGTACATGAGCCCCGAGCAGGCCGGTCGCGACGCGCTCGACGTCGACCTGCGCACCGACGTCTACTCGCTCGGCGTCGTCGCCTACGAACTCCTCAGCGGCGAGCTGCCGTTCCCCTCGGAACGACTGCGCACCGACCCGGCGAGGCTGGTGGCGATCCTGCGCGAGGAGGAACCCGACTCGCCGAGCCGGCGGATCGCGACGCTGCGCCGCGAGACCGCCTCGCACGCGAAGCGCCGCAACACGACGGTCGACGAACTGGTGCGCACGCTGCGTGGCGACCTGGACTGGATCTGCATGAAGGCGCTCGAGAAGGACCGTGAGCGCCGCTACGCGACGGTCAACGAGTTCGCCGCCGACCTGCGCCGCCATCTCGCCAACGAGCCTGTTCTCGCGGGTCCACCGAGTCGCTGGTACCGGCTCCGGAAGTTCGCGCGCCGCAACCGCATCCAGGTCGGTGCAGCCGGCGCCGTCCTGCTCTCGCTGATCGCCGGACTGGTCACGAGCCTGCGCTTCTACGGTGATGCGCACGAGGCGGCGCTCGCGGCGCAAGCTGCGCTCCAACGCGAGTCGGTCGCCCGCCGGAACGCCGAGACCGACTTCGAGGCCGCGCTCGCCGCCGTCGACACGCTGTTGACCAAGGTCGCCGACAAGCGCCTGTTCGGTGTGCCGCGCATGGATGGCATCCGCCGGGCGATGCTCCTCGACGCCGAGGCCTTCTACCGCCGCTTCCTCGAGTCGCACGGCGACGATCCGCGTGCGCGTTTCCAGGCGGCGAGCGCGAAGAACGTGCTCGCACGCATCTCGCTCTCGCTCGGTCGCACCAAGGAGAGCATCGACAGCGCCCGGACAGCGGTCACCGAGCTCGAGAGGCTCGCCTCCGGACCCGACGCGCCGCAGCGTGCCCGTCACGAGCTCGCCCTCGCGCGCGACACGCTCGGGCAGGCCCTCAGCGAGGTCGGACGCATGGACGAGGCGATCGCCGCGATGCGCGCAGCGATCGCCGATCAGCGCGTGTTGCTCGCCCAGGCACCGGGCGACCACGAGCGTCGCCTGCATCTGGTCGGCACGCTCTGCGACTGTTCGTTCGCGAGTCGCGACTCGGATCCGAAGGCGTCGATCGACGGCTACCGCGAAGCACAGCAGGTGCTCGAGGCGATGCGCGTCGAAGGCAAGATCGATCCCGAGGTCGAGCGCCTCGCCGCGGTGGCCGGCAACGGTCTGGCCGGGACGCTCCTGACCCAACGCGACATCCTCGGAGCGGAGCAGGCGATCACCGCGACCAGGACGGCACTCGCCAAGCTCGATCTCGATCACACCTTCGACGTCGACGTCCTCGAGGCCGTGGCCAACGTGAACCGCAAGGCGGCGCTCATCTGCTACTCGACCGGTCGGCTGCCCGAGGCCGTCACCGCCGGCACCGCGGAGGTCGCCGCGATGGAACGCATGGTGCGCGATTACCCCGAGGTACCGGGTTACCGCTCGCTGCTGGCCAGCGCGTGGGGCAACCTCGCGGTGATCCGCTCCGCGATCCGCCTGGACGACGAAGCGCGCAGTGCTTTCCGTCGCGCGGCGGAGGAGTTCGAGGAGCTCGCGCGACAGCATCCCGAGGTCGACGACTTCCGCCGTTCGCTCGCCACCTACGCCGGGAATCTCGCGCACGCGCTGGTCCTGGACGGCAAGCGCGCCTCGCTCGCCGAGGCGAAGCTCTGCGCGGAGCGTGCCATCACCGCGCTGCGCTCGCTCACCGGCGGGAGCGGATCCGATCCGCAGATCGACGATCGCATCGCGCACAACCTGCTCCACCTCGCCGACATCGCGATGGGCGACGGCCGTCTGCAGGATGCGCAGCACAGCGCCGAGGAGGCGCTTGCGCTGTCCCGCGCCGCACGACTCCGCACTCCGGACCAACCGGCTTTCGATGCGACCTTCGTCGCCGCGACGATCTCGGTCGCGACCACTCGACTCGCCGCGGCGCGCAGCGCGGGTGGCAGTCTCGACGGCACCAGCGAACTCCTCGCGCAGGCGATCGCGGTCTCCGACACCGAGATCGCCCGGACGCCCGACGACCCCGACACGCGTTCGGATCGCAGCGTGCTGTTCCGCCTCGACGGCATCGAGCGCGCCCTGCGCGGCGATCGCGACGGCGCCGTGCGCGCTGCGAATGACGCAATCGCGGCCGCCGGCGAGGACTGGCACGGTGCACTCGCCAAGGGTGAGATCCTCGCGCTGCTCGGAGCGGGCGGTGCGGCGGATGCGCTCCGCGATGCGCTGACGAAGATCGAGGCCGATCTCGCCGCGGCGCCGGACCAGGTCGACGTCGAGCGGGTGCGCGATCGCGTGCAGGTCGCGTTGGCGCGTCTGGTCGCCGAGCACGGATCCGCAGCCGAGGCGATCGCGATGCTCAAGCCGGCCGTCGAGAGCCTGCGGAGGCTGCGGGACGACCACCAGGTCGACCCCGACTGCGACCTCGCGCTCGCCTCGGGACTGACCGCGTGCGCAGGCCTCGCGCTCGATCTCGGCGATCGCGCCACGGCGCGCACCATGGCCGAAGCGCTGGCCGCGGAGTTCCCGACACCGCAACAGCGTGTCGCCGCGGCGGCGCTCCTCGCGCGGGCGGAGCAGATCGAGCGGGCGCTCGACCTCCTGGAGGACTGCGCGCGGAACCCCACGGCCGAGTTCGGCGCCGCCCTCGACGACGCCGCGTTCATCAGGCTGCGGTCCGAACCGCGCTTCGCGGCCCTGCGCAAGCGCATCGGTCGTTGATCTCGGACTGGTCCCCGCCGGTCTCCCGTGCTAACTCGCGGTCGTGTACCTGATCGCCGTCATCGCCGGGATCGCCTCCGCTGCGACCTTCGTCCTCCTGCTGCTGATCGCGATCCTGCGCCACGTGCTCGGCTCACCGCGACCGGGACTGTTCCGGCGGACGCTGTGGTGGGCGCTCGCGCTGGTGCCTGTGCATGTGACGCTCACCGTCCCCGCCACGATGGGCTGGTTCGGTTCCCGCATGGTGGGCACGCGCGGCGACGAACGCGCCTACCTCGGCCCGCGCTTCGATGCCGACGGCAACTGGGTCCATCAGGACCGCGACACGCTGAAGGCCGAGGCCCGACCCGCCGATGCACCGCCTCCGCCGGAGAGCCCCTTCGCTGTTCACTTCGCATCGGTCGACGGCGTGACGCTGCGCGCCTTCGTCGTCGAACCGAGGCAGGGGGAACCGCGCGCCACGGTGATCCTCGTGCACGGCCTGTTCCGCGGTGCGATGGAGATCGAGACGCCCGGCGCGATGTTCCGCGACCTCGGCTGCGAGGTCGTCCTGCTGGAACTCCGCAACCACGGCGGCAGCGGCCGTGCACCGGCGACCTTCGGCTTCCGCGAGGCGAACGACGTGCTCGCCGCGGTCGACTTCGTGCGCAAGCGTCCCGGCGCCGCCGGCACGCGACCGCTGATCCTGTTCGGCGTGAGCCTCGGCACGGCGGCGATCGGCTTCGCGGCACCCAAGGTCGAGCACCTCGCCGGGATCGTGGTCGACGCTCCGCTCGCCGACGCGGTCGCCACCGCGCATCGCATGCTGCGCGACGGCCCGCGCGGTCGCGCCGGCTTCACGATGCCGCAGCCCTTCCGCAGCCTCGCGCTCACCGCGCTCGAGTGGTGGTCGGACATCGACCTGTCCGCCGATCGCCCGGGCGACTCGCTGGCGCGTGTCGCACCCACCGTGCCGATCCTGGTGATCGGAGGCGGCGACGACCACCGCATGCTCCCCGACGAGGTGCGCGCTCTCTTCGCACGCCTGCCCCAGGATGCTTCGCACAAGGAGCTGTGGATCCGGGAAGGCGCCGACCACGGTGACGTGTGGAAGGTCGACCCGAAGGGCTACCGCGAACATCTCGCCGCCTTCCTGTCGCGCGCGCTGTCGCGCTGATCAGCGCCGCTTGCTGCGCACCGCGGCGACGCGCGCGAGACCGCGCGCGATCAGACCGCGCACCGCCGATTCGCTGACACCGAGTTCCTGCGCGGCGTCGGTCGTCGACATGCCGAGCAGGCGCGTCATGGTGACCGCATCGCGCTGCTGCTCGGGAAGCTCGGCGATGGCCTCCTCCACCGCGCGCACCTCGTCGCGTGCGTCGGCGCACTGGCTCGGGGTGAGGAACGAGGCGTAGGCAGCGCGCAGGGTCTCGGCCTCGTCCTGATCCATCGCGCCCTCTTCGCGGGCGATGTCGCGGATCTCCTGCCGGTGGAACCGCGCCTTCTTGAGGATCTTCCGACCGGCTTCGAGGAACAGCCAGTTGCGGAACTCCTTCTCGCCGCGCAGCTCGATCCGGCCGAGGTCGGCGACGGCCTCGCGGCACACCGACTGCGCCACGTCGCGGATCGACTCGCGCATCTGGATGGCGCGGCCGGCTCGCATGCGGATGAAGGCCTCGAGCAGCGGGATGTTGCGGGCGAACAGGGCGTTGATCGCGTCCTGATCGCCGGCCGCGGCGGCGGAGATGGTCGAGCGCAGGTCCATGCCGGCGGCGCATTCTAGGGCACGGCGTTTTTCGGAATCCGCGCGAACGCGGGCAGGGCGCGCGGGACTCGACCGTGCAGACGGGCGAACGACTCGCCCAGAGAAACCAAACCAAAGACCAAGAAAGGAACCCTCCGATGAACGCCAAGAAGACCCTGTTCGCGACCGCGACCCTCCTCGCCTCCTTCGCCACCCTCGCCCCGACCACCCAGGCCCAGTCCAACGTCCGCAGCGGCTACTACTCGCTGACCCCCGGCAACAGCTGGATGGGCGGCTCGCTCTTCGCCGGCGCCTCGATGCAGGCGACGCGCACACTCGACGGCTCGCTCGGCATCTACACGCCGTTCCGCACCATCGACTCCGCCTACGACGTGATGACCTTCGACGCGTCGCTGCGCTTCCTCCAGCAGAACCTCAACCTCGCCTACCTGTTCCTGAGCGCCAACTCGCACACCAGTGCCACCTCGCCCTACGACTCCCAGTTCGTCCTCTACATCCGCGGTGTGACCGAGCGGAACCAGCGCTTCACGACGGCCGGCACCAACTACTTCCTGTCGTACTACCGGACCTTCGACCTGTTCCCGACCGACCCCTCCGCCTCGGTCTCGGTCTACGGCGTGCCGGTCACCGTGCGCGGCAACGTCGGCGTCGGCGTGCAGGCCGGCCTCTACGAGACGATGAGCGGCCCGGGCTACGCCAGCCTCGGTGGTCTCGGCCGCGCCTGGGGTTACGGCCGCGTCGCGGCGCAGGCCGGATGGAGCTGGGCCGGTGCCGGCGTCAACGTGACCGCCACCTTCGCGGACACCCGCCTCAGCCCCTCGGCCTACGCCGACGCCCGCAACCCGCTGCGCCTCGGTGGTCCCTCGAGCCCGACGATCGGCGGTTCGATCCCGCTGACCATCATGCCGATCGGCCTGCGCCTGGATGTCTGGGTCGCCCTGGTCCTCCGCTACACCAGCAACCTGGTGAACTGGTCGGCCTCGACGATCACCCTCGGCAACATCCTGTTCTGATCGCCTGCGACCGCAGGACCACGCGACGGCCGCGACCGGGGACCACCCCGGCCGCGGTCGCGCCGTTTCCCGGGGAATCCGCGAACGCCGGTCGGGGGCGCGGGACTCGGGCGGGTGAGGGCCGCGTGGCCCGCCCCCCCGAACCCGAACCAGACCCACCGATGAACGCCGCCCACAAGCTCCTCCTGATCGCGCTCCCGCTCGCCGCCGCCGGCCTGAGCTACGCCCTGCACGAGGGCGTCGCATCTCCCCTGACCGGCCGCGCCGCGCGCGATGTCCAGTCGCAGCCGACCGGGATCGCTCGCGAAGCGACGACCGGCCAGCGCGCCCGCGCCGAGGTGCGCCAGGGGACCTTCTGGGCCCCGGCCGGCAGCCGCTTCGCCTTCGACCTGCACTCGCGCATCGCCATGGCGGTCACGACCCGCGAGGGCGGTGCAGCCGAACGCAAGACCGGCAAGGACCTGAGCCACGACGGCACGCTGCACCTCGACGTCGTCGCCCGCCGCGAGCGCGAGCTGGTCGTCGCCGTGAGCTGCCCCGATCTGCGCACGCCGCTGAGCGCAGGAGACGAGGACCAGCCCGATCTGGCCCTGAACCTCGCCGCTGCGCAGCAGGTGACCCGCATCCGCATGGACGAGGACGGCCGCATCCTCGGCTACCGCTTCCCGACCGGCACCGCGATGACCCAGCGCAACTGGCTGCGCGGCCTCTACGGCAGTTTCGGCTTCGTGGTCCCCCAGGCTCACGGCGCGACCTGGACCGAGCGCGGCAGCGATTCGAGCGGCGAGTTCGAGGCCGCCTACCGCGGCAGCGGCGTCGAGGTCCTGAAGGTCGAGCGGGTCAAGCAGCGCTACCTGCAGCAGGCCGCGGCCACCGCGATGCAGTCCACGCTCGCCGGTCAGGCCGTGGCCGAGATCGACGTCGCCGCGATGGGCTGGTTGCGCTCGTGCCAGGTCGACGACACCACGCACATCGCGAGCACCGAGGTGCCGGTCGAGTTCGACGTCGAGCAGCATGCCTCGCTCGAGCTGAAGACTTCGGACTTCGACGCGAGCGTGATCGAGGACGCCTTCGGAAGCACCGATTGGGCCTCCGCCAGCGGACACACCGAGGACGGCGAGACCGCCGTGCGCGAACGCGATCTCGCCGAGCGCCGCGCCGCGGTGAAGGGCCAGACGGTCGCCAGCCTGAACGCCGACCTCGCCGCGCTGCTCGCGCAGTCCGACAGCAGCCGTGAGCTCTACGAGGCATGGCGCAGGGCCTGCACGCTGCTCGGCATGGACGACGAGGCTGTGGCCGCCGTCGCGCGGCTCCTGATCGATCCGAGCATCGATCCGAAGCTCGCGAGCCTGTGGCTGAGTGCGCTCGCCGACGCTGGCACGCCCGTCGCGCAGTCCGCCGTCCTGAACGCCTTCGCCGACGAGCACCTCGATGCGCAGGTCCGCGGCGCCGCCGCCGGTGCGATGTTCGACGTCCGCAAGCCCACGCCCGCGCTGGTCGGCGGCCTGTCCGATCACGTCGCCGCGCTGAACGCCATCGACGGCGTGGATGCGACCGCGGTGCTGGCGCTCGGAGCCTTCGCGCAGCGCGATCCCTCGGGTCACGCCGCGGCGGCGATCGAGTCCTTCGAGGGTCGCGCACGCACGCTCGGTGCCGAGGACCTGTGGATCGACGCGATGGCCAACGCGAAGTCCGGCAAGCTCGTCGATGTGGCGAGTCGGGCGATGAACGACGAGTGCGGCTTCGTGCGCTCCGCGGCACTGCGCGCGCTGGGTGGAGTCTCCGACGAGCGCGCGCTGCAGGCGCTGATCCGGGCGAGCCGCGACGACGTCGATCCTGCCGCACGCAGCACGGCGCTCGCGCAACTCGCGACGCGTTCCGACGCCGCCGCGCACGAGGCGATCCTGGTCGCGGCCGAGACCGACTCCGACGCGCAGGTCCGGGATGCCGCACTGACGGCGCTCGCCCGCGGCGGAGTCACCGCCGCCGATCGCAACCGCCTGGAAGCGATCGCGCGCAACGACGCCGTCGAAGGCCTGCGCGAGTTCGCCACACGCCTGCTGCGCGGTCGCTGATCGCCGGACCGCGACCGCTCGATCAGTAGCGGTTGACCTCGACGGCCCAGCCGGTCACCACCGACCACACCTGCCGGCCCTGCCGATCGAACTCACGCACGGCGCCGTTCTCCGCGACGATCGTGTGCCCGTTGGGAAGACGGTCGGCATCGCTCGGCGCATTCAGGTTGTCGATCTCGAACACGATGTTGCCCGCGCGGTCGATCTCGATCACGCGGTGCTTGCCGCGCTCGGTGATCAGCGTGTTGCCGTTGGAGAGACGGTCGGCATCGAAGGGCGCGTTGGGGTCGCGGTACTCCCACACCACCTTGCCGTCCGGATCGATCTCGATGACGCGCTCGTTCTTCGGCTTGGCGTCGACGATCAGCGTGTTGCCGTTGGGCAGACGATCGCAGTCGAAGGGGCGCGCGCCCTTGTATTCCCACGCGATCTTCTTGTCGTGCGTGACCTCGATCACGCGTTCGTTCACCGTGTCGGCGATCAGCGTGTTGCCGTTGGGCAACCGGTCGGCGTCGTAGGGACTGCGCAGATCCTCGAAGGACCACACCTCCTCGCCGGAGCGCGTGACCTCGACCACGCGATCGAGCGCGTACTCGGTGATGAGCAGATTGCCGTTGTCGAGGCACTCCGCATCCCACGCGCCGTACACGTCGCGCAGCGAGAAGATCTCCTTGCCCTGCTCGTCGAACTCGACGACCCGGCATTCGGAGTAGTCGGCGACCAGCGTGAAGCCCCATTGCGCACCCGCGGCGACGCCGAACTCGACGCGCATCAGCCGTTCGGTCGGGACGACCGCAGCGCCGAGACCGGGGACGAAGATGCCGAAGGCATCCGGTCGCGCCACTCCGATGTGCGCGAAGAAGCGTTCACCATCGGTGAGATCGATGCGCGCGTAGCTGTCGTCGTCCTGGAACGGCTGGTCGGGACGGCGGAACAGGATGCCCGCGACCTTGTCGATCGTGTAGGTCGTCGCGGCACCATCCTTGCCCTGCAGCACCAGTCCCTCGTGCGTGATCGCGGTGATGCGACCGTCGACCAGGGTGCCGTCGCGGAGACGGACGCGGTCGTCGGTCAACGACGCACCGACCAGCCGATCGAGGGCGGGATCGAGCGCGACTCCCTGCACGCTCGTGCGCGCGATGCGCACCGTGCCGAAGGTCCTGTCCTGCAGGGTCAGGCTGTCGGCGTCGCTGCCGACCAGCTTGCCGGACAGCAGGCTGCCCTGCACCAGGAACACGCGCACGGCCTCGGGCTCGGGCATCGGCGGATGGGCGGTCTCGATCGCCTCGCACTCGTTGACGTCGAGTTCGACGACCGGGAGTCCCTCGATCGCGTGCGAAAGACGCAGGGTGCCCGCGCCGAAGCCGACGAACTCGCCCTCGAGCTCCTCGCGTCCCGAGAGCAGGGCGTGCACCGGCATCGGTGTCGGCGTCGGTGCGGCCGCGGGAACACGCAGACCGGCCAGCGCGGCGATCGCCGGTGCGATCGACTCGCCGCCGGCGGCGAGCGTCTCCATCAGGCCGGCGGCCTCGGGCCGCTCGTGGAAGTCGCGCAACACCGCGGCGGCCTCGCTGGTCCGAAGCTCACCGCTCTGCAGCAGACGTCCGGCGAGGGCGACCGCCGGCTCGCCTTGCATGCGGCCGAGGGCGCAGAGTGCAGCACGACGCAGACCGGAGCCCTTCGGCTCGTGCAGCACACGCGGCTCGATCACCGGCAGGGACTCCGCACGACCGAGGTGACCGATCGCGCGCATCGAGGCTTCGACGATCAGCGAGTCGGTGTGTGCCAGCGCGCTGGTCAGGGCGCGCTGGAGGCGTTCGTCGTCGGGCAGGTAGCTCGCGGTCACCGCGAGGCCGCGCAGGAAGCGCTTGTCCTTCTCGGTCTCCTCGACGCCGCTCGCCGAGATCGCCGCGAGGATGCGCTCGCAGCGGATGCGCTCCTCGTAGGTCTTGCCGCTCTTCGCGCGCTCCTCGATCTGCTGCAGGGCGCGCGCGCCGATCTGGATCAGGGTGCGCTCGGCGTCCTCGCGCGCGAGCCAACGCTCGTCGCTGAGCTGGTCGAGGTAGCGATCGACCTTGAGGCGATACTCCCGGTGGTCGCCGTGGAGGGCCGCGGCGATCGCGGGCGCGGCGCTGGGTCCGGCCTGCACCAGGAGGCCGATCTGGCGGAGACGCGCGAGCTGGCTCTCCTCCTGGAAACCCGCGCACTTCCCGCGCAGCTCTTCGACGGTCCAGGGTTCTTGTCCCAGGACCTGCGCCGAGGCGAAGGAGATCGTCGTCAGCAGAGCGGAGAGTCGGATCGACATGACTGTCCTCGGAATCGCGGAAGGCCGAGGGGTCGACGGCCGTCGCTGTCGGGAAGCCTAAGGGCGGGCCCCTCGCTGTGTGGGGCGGCTGAACGTAGAGTGCCGCCCGCTCGTTCGCGCCCCTCGGACGACGCCGCCCGCGGACAACTTTCCAACGCCGTGCCGAGCCCCAATGTCTCCTCGGCGGCCGCGCCTTGGTGCGCCGCCGCGTGTCTCCTCGTCGCGTCGGTGAGCCACGCGCAGAGGACGACGGTCCGAGCCGAGGTGCCGATCGGGGTGCAGTCGGGAGTGCTGCAGGAACCGAAGCCGGCCGGGGTGGTCGACGATCCGGGCACGCCCGTCCGGATGCTCGAGAGCTCCAACGTGGATCGCTTCCTGCGGCGCGCGCAGGACTTCCTCGGCCGCGAGGACTGGCCCAATGCGATCAAGATCCTGCAGGCCGTGATCGAGGGACGCACGGTCGAGGAAGCCGAGGGCGGCACCCCTCCCGGAACGGGAGTCCCTGCGGTCGCCGAACCCACTCCGGCTCCCGAGGACCCAAGCGCCGCGCCGGCGCCGGGGGGTGCCTGGCAGGATCTCGGCGAGAACGGCACCCAGTCGGTGTTCAGCGCCGACAACCGCCTGTTCCGCCCGGTCCAGCGGCTCTGCCACGAGCTGCTCGCCTCGATGCCCCCGGCCGGAACCGCGTGGTATCGGGCGCAGTACGAGGTCGTCGCCGACAAGGACCTCGCCGCCGCGCGGGCCGGGCGAGATGTCGGCGCGCTCAACGCGATCTACGAGCACTACTTCCTGACCCGCTCCGCCGGGCTGGCCCTGCGGGCCGCGGCGGACCTGCTGATGGACCAGGGCCGCCTGCGCGCCGCACAGCAGGCCTACCGCGATCTGCTCGAGGTCTACCCCGAGACCTTGCGCCGCGAGGCCGGCATCGACGAGCTGTGGGTGCGTGCGCGCATCGCCCTCTGCCTCGCCATGCTCGGCGAGAACAACGCCACCGGCGCCGCGATCGCCGATCTGCGCGACCACCACGGCGACGAATCGCTGCGCATCGAGGGCGAGCTGCTGCCGGTGAAGGCGCTGGAGCAGAGTCCGCTGTTCTCGGCAGCGCGCGTCACTCGGGTGACGGACCTCGGGCATCGGCCTTCCGCGCTGGCCGCCGCCGGCGACACGCCGGTGCCGCTGTTCGAGTTCCGCTATGCCGATCCGCAGCCCTACCGCCCCGGTCGGAACGCGAACGACGACGGCAGCGTGATCTTCGTCGGCGGCGATGCGCAAGGTGCGGCCGCGGCTCCCCGCTACACGGACTTCCAGCCCGGCAACTCGGTTCTGTTCGTTCCGGGCCAGGGACCCGACGAAGCGGAGCTCGCCTTCCTCGATCACTACCGCCTCACGCTGATCGACGTCCCGTCCGGTCGCGTGCGCGCCGCCACCGATCTGTCGGCCACGGTCCCGAGCCCGACGCCCGGCGTGCCCCGCATGCGCATCCCGACCTACGACTGGATGCTGCTGCGTGTCGCGCTGGCCGGCGACCGCCTGTTCACGATCACCGGACCGGGCAACGTGCGGTTGAGCGGCACCAAGCCGCTGACGCGCACCACGCTCGAGGCGCGCCGTCACTCCGATCTCTCGCTCGAGTGGTCGAGCGCGAATTCACCGATCCTGCGCGACGCGTGCTTCCTCGCCACCGTGGTGATCGACGGCGACAAGCTGTTCGTCCCGGCGATGGTGAGCGAGGCCTTCTGGTTGGTCGCCCTCGACGCCCGCGACGGCTCGGTGCTGTTTCGCACGCCGCTGCACCGCGAGGGCACCGAACTCACCAAGCCGCCGGCCGCGCCGGTCGTGGTCGAATCGGGAACCGCCTACGTGCTCACCAACGCCGGCGCGGTCGCGGCCGTCGACACCTTGACCGGCAACCTCAAGTGGATCCGTCGCTACGAGCGCTCCGATCCGCTGCGCCCGCGCGCCAGGGTGCGCGTGCAGAACGACGCCCGGCAGATGGGCTTCGGCGGTCAGGTGTTCCACGAGGTCGCACTCGACGGTTTCGCGCCCAGCGACCTCGTCCTGCGCGACGGGCTGCTGGTGCTCGCACCAATGGACGGCAACATGCTGATCTGCCTCGACGCATCGACCGGCGAGACGCGCTGGCGCTGCGAGCGACGCGACATGCAGTTCCCTCTCGGTGTCGAGGGTGACGCGTTGTTCGTCGGCGGCGAGGACTCGGTGACGGTGCTCGACTTCGCCAGCGGCCTGCGCCGCGCGCGCATCGACGTCCCACCGTTCGAAGGCAGCGCGAACTGGCGCGGGCGGGGGATGGTCTGCAACGGTCTCGTCGTGATCCCGTCGAACCGTTCGTTGCTGGTGCGTCGCATCGGCGACGACCAGGGCTGGTCGACGATCACGCTGCCGTCGTTCCGCCTCGGACTCGATCCGCTCGGCGGGCCGGTCAATCTGTTCGCACAGGGACCGTGGTTCGCCGCGGTGCACGCCGGAGGCATCGAGGTGTTCAGCACCAATCGCGCGATGCGCATGGTCGCGGACCAACTCGAGGATCCGCTGCGGAAGGCGTCGATCCTCGCCCAGGCGGGTGAACTGCTGGCCGCGGTGGATGCCCTCGAGACCATCGATCTGGTCAAGCATCCGGAGTCGCGGGCCGCGGTCGGTGATCGCATGCTCGCGCTGTCCAGCGAGATCGCGCTCGCCTACTCGTCGCACGGCTCGCGCGAGCAGGCGCTCGCGATGCTCGACCGCGCGCGCAAGACGATCCAGTCCGCTCCGATGGTCGAGCGCTGGCATCTCGCGCGGATCGAGGTCTTCCACGCCCTCGGCGACATGGACGCGATGTCCGACGAACAGCAGGCACTCTACAAGCTGATGGAGACCGGGGGATGAAGCGACACGTACTGGGAGCGTTGCTGTCCGGCTGCCTGCTCGCCGCCGCACCCCCGCTCCGCGCGCAGAACGACATCACCGACACCTTGCCGAAGGGTGTGACCCCCGAGTTCGCAGCCGGGATCGAGCGCGCTCTCGAGTACCTAGCGCGCACGCAGAACAACGACGGCAGCTGGCGCAACGGCGGTGGCTTCGGCAGCTACCCCACCGCGATGACCGCGCTCGCCGGGATGGCCCTGCTCGGCAGTGGCTCCACCCCCACGCGTGGTCGCTACTACCGGCAGGTACGCAAGGCGACCGAGTACCTCATCCGTTGCCAGGGCGCCGACGGCACCATCTCCTCGCTCGCCGAGGAGGGTCGCAGCATGTACGGCCACGGCTTCGCGACGATGTTCCTCGCCGAGGTCTACGGCATGGAGGAGGACCGCCGTCGCCAGGAGGTGCTGCACGACGTGCTCACCAAGGCCGTGCAGCTCACCGCGCGCTCGCAATCGCGCGCCGGCGGCTGGCTCTACTCGCCGGACCAGAATGGCGACGAGGGCAGCGTGACCGTCACGCAGATCCAGGCGCTGCGCGCCTGTCGCAACGCCGGGATCCTGGTGCCGGTGAAGACCATCGAGAACGCCGTCGGCTACATCCGCAACAGCGCCAACCCCGATGGCAGCATCCGCTACAGCGCGCAGGGCGGCGGTGGCGGACGTCCGCCGATCACCGCGGCCGCGGTCGCTGTCCTCTACAACGCCGGCCGGTACGACGACCCGCTCGCCGAGAAGGCCCTCGAGTACGCGCGCCACACGCTTCCGATCAACGGCAGCGGCAACGGCCACCACTTCTACTCGCACCTCTACCTGTCGCAGTCGTTGTGGCAGCGCGGCGGTGCGGAGTGGGAGGAGTACTACCCGACCATGGGCAAGTGGCTGCTCACACAGCAACAGCGCGACGGCTCCTGGGTCGGCGACGGCGTAGGCACCACCTACGGCACTGCGATCGCGTTGACGATCCTGCAGCTCCCCTACGCCTACCTCCCGATCTACCAGCGGTGAGCGGAAGTGACCGCACTCGTCTTCCTCAATCCGCTCCTGCTGTTCGCGCTGCCGCTGATCGCGGTGCCGATCGTCATCCACCTGCTCAACCGCCGTCGCTTCGACAAGCGGCCGTGGGCGGCGATGGACTTCCTGCTCAAGGCGATGAAGCTCAATCGCCGTCGCCTGCGCATGGAGCAATGGCTGGTGCTCGCGCTGCGCACGCTGGCCGTGCTGCTGCTGGTGCTGCTCGTCGCGAGGCCGCGGATCAGCGGCGGCCTGCTCGGCGGTGAGCTGCGTCACCACCTGGTCTGTGTCGACGACTCCGCGTCGATGGCGCACCGCGGTGGCGCCGACAACGCGATGGATCGCGCCAAGGAAGCGGTGCTGCGCATGGTCGCCGGACTGGCCGACCAACCGGGCGGTGACCTCCTCACCCTGGTGACGACTTCGCACCCCGATCAGCCGCTGCTGTCTGCGGTCCCCGCAGGACCGGAGTTGTCGCGCCGCGCTCGCGAGGCGCTCGCGGGTCTGCAGGTCGGCGACATCGCGCTCGATCTCGGCACGCTGCTGCCGAGGCTCGGCGACATCGCGCGGGCCAACCGCACCGCGACGCGCACCGAGACGGTGATCGTCACCGATGCGCGCCGCCACGACTGGACCACGCGCGCCGGCGAGCCGAACGGAGCGCTGATCACCTGGCTGACGGCGCTCGACGCCGAGCGCGGCCATCTCGAGGTCGTCGACGTCGGCGCCCGCGACGCCGAGAACCTCGCCGTCGCCGAGGTCCGTTGCGTCGAGCGCGTGGCGACCGTCGGCATCCCGTTGGCCTTCGAGATCGAGATCCGCAACACCGGCCGCGCCGAGTCGTCGCCCGTCGAACTCGCGATCGGGGTCGACGGCAAGAACCGCAGCCCGCAGGCGGTGCCGGCGGTGGCTCCGGGTGCGAGCACCATCGTGGCTTTCAGCGAGACCTTCCACGTCGGCGGTTGGCACACGATCCGTGCCACCCTGCCGGCGGATCGCTACGCCGTCGACGACGCGCGCTCGCTCGCCTTCGAGGTGCGTCCCAACTCGCGCGTGATCCTGATCGACGGCGCTCAGGGCGAATCGGCCGAGGAGGCGGAGACCTACTACATCGCGGTGGCGCTCGATCCGCTCGGCGACGGTTCGTCGGGAATCGACGTGCGGGTGCACGCCGACCACGACTTCGCGACCATTCCCGCGGACGAACTCGACGGCGCCGACATGCTGGTTTTCGCGAACGTCTCGCGCTTCACGCCCGAGGCCGTCGATCGGGCCGAGACCTTCGCACGGAGCGGAGGTGGCGTCGTGTTCTTCCTCGGCGACCAGGTCGACGTCGCCAACTACCAGCAGCTCCTGTGGAAGGACGGTCGCGGACTGATGCCGCTGCCGATCGTCGGCGTGTCCGGCGATCTCGATCACCCGCGCAGCGTCCATTTCGTCGACGACGAGGCCTCGTTGTTCACGCAGTCGCGCGACGAGCTGCGCACCTGGTTCGGGCAGCTCGTGCTGGTCGGGCGCTGGTTCACCGCGAAGACCGGTCCCGACTTGCCGGCCGACATCGCGCTGCGCATCGGCGACGCCGACGGCGACCCGCTGCTGGTGTCGCGCAGCTTCGGATCGGGCGGTCGCGTGCATCTGATCACGACCACCGCCGACGTGGCCTGGACCGACTGGCCGCGCTGGCCGCCGTTCGTGATCACGCTCGAGCGACTGCACGCGACGTCCGCACGCCCGCAGGACTTCGCCCGTTCCAATCTCGCGCCGACCGGCACCTTCGAGGTGACCGTCGATCCGAGCAAGCATCGCCCCGACGTCGAGGTGCGACGCGCCGACGGCTCCGGCGATCCCATCACCTTCGCGGCACCTCCTGCGGGCAGCGACGTGGTCGCGGTGCGCATCCCGATGCGCGATCTTTCCGGCTACGGAGCGTTCGTCGTCGCGCGCAAGACGCACGCCGGCGGCGAGGACAGCGTGCTCGTCAGCCGCAATCCGCTGCTGGAGGAGAGCGACCTCGAACCGATCGGGATCGCCGGCCTGACGAGCAGCGTGCCCGAGGAGTTGCGCGACCGCTTCAGCGCCCGCGAGGGCGGCGAGGGTGCCGGCTCGACTTCCGACCAGGGCAGCAGCCTGTGGCGTCTGCTCGGCTTCGTGATGCTCGCGGCGATGCTCGTGGAGACGGTTCTCGCCTGGAGGTTCGGGCGCCGCTGAGCGCCGCACGCACATGGACGAGATCCTCCGCTTCTTCGCCCGTGAGAAGGGCATGGCGCTCGCCGAGGGCGGCGATCTGAGCCTGCAGTTCGGGTCTTTCCCCTCGGGAGGACGCGGATTGCTCGTCGTGCTGGGCATCCTCGCCGTGGTCGCGATCGTCCTGTTCGCCTATGCGCGGGACGCCCACCGGCTGTCGCGCGGCAAGCGGATCGTGCTCACCGGATTGCGCGTGATCGCCATCCTGATCGCGTGCGTACTGCTGCTGGATCCGCAGCTCGTCGCTGTGCGGCGTGAGGTGCGTCCCGGCCAGACCCTGGTCCTGATCGACGGCTCACAGTCGATGGCCCAGGTCGACGGCTTTCGCGCACCCGAGGTGCAGGCGCTCGCCTCGTCGTGGCGCGAGTGTGGCGCCAAGGACACCGGCACGCTGTCGCGCAAGGACCTCGCGCGCGACCTGTTGTCCAAGGACGACGGCGCACTCCTCGCCGGACTGCAACGCCACAACCGCGTTCTGGTCTACTCCTTCGCGGCCGGTCTCGACCCGCTCGCGGCCCTCGACCTGAGAGCCGAGGACGAAGCGACGAAGAACACCGCCGTCGCGAAGCCGCAGCCGCAAGCCAAGGGCGAGCAGGGCAGCGTCCCCGATCGCTTCGATCCGGCTTCGCTGCGCGCCGACGGGACCTACACCAACCTCGGCGGTGCGGTGCGCGAGGCGCTGGCGCGCAACGCGAACGCCAATGTCGCGGGCGTGGTCCTGCTCTCCGACGGCCGCCGCAACCTCGGCGCGCAGGGGGCGGAGGTCGCCCGCCTGCTGCGCAACCGTGCGGTGCCGAAGACCATCGTGCTGCCGGTCGGCGACCCCTCGCCGGTGCGCACCGTGCGTCTCACCCGCTTCGACGCGCCGGAGAAGGTGTTCCAGAAGGACCCCTTCACCCTGCGCGCCTACGTGGAGGGCGAAGGCTACGACGACGCGCTGGTCACGGCGCACCTCGTGCGACGCGCCGACGACGGCAAGGGTCCACCGGAGACGCTGCGCACCGAGCAGGTGCATGTCGCGCGCGGCCAGCCCGAGGTGGAGATCGCCTTCACCGACATCACGGCGGACCAGCCGGGGGTCTACACCTACAGCGTCGAGATCGACCCGCCGGAGCTGGAAGCGCCGTCGCCCGAGCGCCACGCCTTGCGCACGCGCATCGAGGTGCTCGGCGAGAAGACGCGCGTGCTCCTGGTGTCGGGCGGACCGAGCCACGAGTACCGCATCCTGCGCAACCTGCTGCAACGCGACGCCACCATCGACGTCGCCTGCTGGCTGCTCAGCGCCGACACCGGTTTCCCGCAGGACGGCGACATCCACCTCGAGAAGCTCCCCGACACGCGCGAGGAGCTCGAGAAGTGGGACGTGTTCGTCTTCCTCGATCCCGACTCCGAGAAGCTCGATCGGAACTTCTGCACGCTGGTCGCACAGCAGATCACCGAGAGCGGTGCGGGGATGATGTGGGTGTGTGGCGAGAAGTTCATGCTCGAGGCCTTCCGCCCCGACTCGCACCTGCAGCCGCTGATCGAGATCCTGCCGATCGTCCCCGACATCGACGCGGCGGCCACCTCGGTCGGACTCGGCAGCGGCATGCCGCGGGCCTGGCCGTACGAACTCACGCCGGCGGGTCGCGTGCATCCCGCGCTGCGCATCGCCGAGGAACGCACCGCGAGTGAAGCACTCTGGTCGCGCCTGCCCGGCTTCCACTTCGCCTTCCCCGTGGCCCGCGCGAAACCCGCGGCCCAGGTGCTGGTGGAACACCGCAAGCCCAACACCAGCGACGACCCCGACGGCGCCCATCCGC
The DNA here is from genome assembly GCA_046349595.1 of Planctomycetota bacterium. Classification (GTDB taxonomy): domain Bacteria; phylum Planctomycetota; class UBA1135; order UBA1135; family UBA2386; genus JACRLW01. The sequence continues at coordinate 1,191,262 of JAXMCA010000002.1, read as the reverse complement.
TGATCGCCGCGCAGTTCGTGGGCAACGGTCGCGTGATCTTCTCCGGAACCGACGACATCTACCGCTGGCGCGCGGTCTTCGAGACCGCCTACGACCGCTTCTGGGTGCGTGGCATCCGCTTCCTCTTCGAAGGCAAGCTGGCCGCCGGCAACAGCCGGCTGCGCCTGTCGGTCGACGAGGACAAGCTCGAGCTCGGCCAGGCGATCCGCATCACCGCGGAGGCCCGCACCGAGACCTTCGAACCGCTGCTCGCCCCCGACCTCGGCATCGTGGTGCGCGCGGAGGACGGCAGCTCCGAGTCGTTCCGTCTCGCCGCCGTCGAGGGTGTGCCCGGCCGCTACGAGACCTTCGTCCGCCCGACCACGACCGGATTCTTCCGCATCGAGCCGCAGGACGAGCTCGGCGGTCGCCCGGTGAACGCGACCTTCCAGGTGGTGCCGGCCGCGCTGGAGAAGGAAGGGCCCGTCGATCTCGCCGAACTCGCGGCGATCGCGAGCGTGCCCGGCGGCGTCCTCGTCGATCGTCCGGCCGATCTCGCCGCCGCATTGGCGGGGATCACCTCGCAGACGCGCATCGAATCGTTCACCTCGAACGAGGCGCTGTGGGACGCGTGGTGGACGGTCGCCGCACTCCTGTCGGTGCTCGCCCTCGAATGGTGGCTCCGGAAGAGGTCGAACCTGCTGTGAGATTCGCAACCGACGTCTTCCGCTCCGTCCGCACACGCGCACGTCGTGGGATCTGGATCGAGGGTCTCGCCGCGCTCGCGATGGTCGCCGCGGTCTGGGCGGTGGTGAGCTTCGTGATCGACCGCGGACTGCACCTGGAGACCAGCTTCCGCGCGGTCGTGCTCGCGCTCGGCGGGATCGCCGCGCTGCGCACGGTGGTGCGCTCGTTGATGCGACCGCTCTCGGTGCGCCTCGACGACACCGAGGTCGCACTCGCCATCGAGCGCGGCCATCGCGGACTCGGGCAATCGCTGATCAGCGCCGTCGAGTTCGAACGCGATCTCGATCGCAGCGCATTGCGCGGCCAGTCGCAGGCGCTGATGCAGCGCGTGGTCGCGGACGCGACGCAGGGCATCGGATCCCTCCAGCTCGACCGCGCGTTCGACCGCGGCCGCATGCGGCGCAACCTGCGCCGTCTGGCCGGCGTGGTGCTGGCTGCGAGCGCGTTGAGCGTGGCGTTCCCGTCCACGGTCGGTCTTTGGTTCCAGCGCAACCTGCTGCTGTCCGACGTCGAGTGGCCACGTGCGACACACCTCGCCTTCGAGGGGCTCCCCGCGGACGGCGTGCTGCGCGTGGCGGAGCGCGACGACGTGACGCTCCGCGTGCGCGCGGAGGGAGAGATCCCCGAACAGATCGAGCTCGACGTCCGCTTCGCCTCCGGCGATCGCAGCCTCCGTGCGATGGATCGCACCGAGGACGGGATGTTCACCGCGGTGCTGCCGAGCCTGCTCGAGGAGGCGCGGGTCGTCGCGCGCGGCGGCGACGGAGAGACCGGTCCACTTCGCATCACGATCGTGCCGCGGCCGCGCATCACCTCGCTGCAGGTGCTGCTCACGCCGCCGAGCTACATCGCGAAGGAGGAGACCGCGCTCGAAGCGGTCGCCGGCGAACTGCGCGTGCCGCGCGGCTCGAAACTGCGCATCCTCGGCAGCACCTCCAAGCCCCTGCGCACGGCGCGGCTGGTGCGCGATGCCGAGCATCGCTTCGACGGCGCCGTCGACGCGGCGGGCACATCCTTCGAGATCACGTTCGTTCCCGAGCAGGGCGGTGCCTTCGCCCTCGAAGCGATCGACCGCGACGACCTCGGCCCCGCGCAACCGACGCAGATGTTCGTGCGCGTGCTCGAGGACACTCCGCCGCAGGTCGACTTCCAGACGCGTGGCATCGGTTCGATGATCACCGCTGACGCACGCCTCCCCGGTGTGTTGCGCCTGCGCGACGACCACGGTCTGGGTGGCGTGAAGGCGCAATCGCGCGCGACCGACGCCACGGCCCGTGAGGGCGGCGAGAAGGCCCCGGAGGTCCCCTTCGCTCCGATCGCGGTCGACTGGCGCACGCCGCTGCAGACCGGCGCAACCGACGCCGAACTCGAACTCGTCTGGGACCTCCAGCCCCTGATGAAGGAGGCGGATTCCGGGTCGATGCGCAATCCGATCCACCCCGAGATGCTGCTGTCGATCCGCTTCGACGCGACCGACCTGCGCGAGCCGGAGAACCAGGAGACACGCAGCGAGGTGCGCACGCTGCGCGTGGTGACGCACGAGAAGATGCTGCAGGAGCTGCGGCGGCGTCAGGGCGAGCAGCGTCGCGAGCTCGAGCGTGTGCGTCAGAAGGTGGTCGAGGCGCGCGCCGAGGTCGCCGAGATCCTGTCGCCGACCGCGAAGCACGACGATGCGCCGAAGGCCCGCCTGCGCGTCGACCAGCTCGCGAGGCAGCAGTCCTCGCTCGCCAAGACCGCGCAGCTCATCGCCGATCGCTACCGCGACATCCTCGACGAGATGGTCAACAACCGTCTGTTCGAGCCCAACGTCGTGCACGGCATCGAGGCGAAGGTGGTCAGTCCGCTGGTCACGGTGGCCCTGGAGGACTTCCCGGACTCCGGACGGCTGCTCGCCGCCTTCGCCGCCGACGGGACCGAGGACTCGCGGAGCGCGGGCGTCGAAGCGCTGGTGCAGTTGATCGCCCGCCTGGATCGCATCCTCGAGCAGATGGACCGCACCGAGGACCTGGCGGCGATCGTCGAGAGCCTGCGGGTGGTGATCCGCTCCCAGGCCGACGCCGAGAACCTGATCCAGCGCCTGCGCGACGCGCAGGGCGCCGGGATCTTCGGCCGTGACAAGGAAGAGGAGAAGCGGAAGTGAGCTGCCCCCCTCGGAGCGCCCCGAAGCGCCCTGCTGGAGGGCGCCTCCATACCTCCCCGGATGGTCACGAGCTGAGCGGGACCACCCGCTCTGGTCGAAGAGAGATAACCTGTGCCGCCGCTCTGGCGTCCCGCTGGGTCGGGACGGCCGGTCGACGGACCCCGAGTGTTGCCCCGCGCGCGACCACGTCGCCGCAATGGAGTCGATGACATGAGATCCCTGATGCGCTGCCTCGTCGTCCTGTGTGCCCTGGTGGTCGGCTTCGCGCCGACCGGCAAGCTGGTCGCACAGGAAGGAGCCTCCTCGCTCCAGGGCGAGGTGACCCGCCGCTTCAAGGACCTGCACGAGCGCATGCAGAAGCTGCAGCTCCTCAAGGCGGCGACCCAGCCGGACGAGAGCGCGGTGCTGGCCACGGGCAACAAGTTCATCCAGGAGCGCGAGCTCCAGACCAGCCTGGAGCAGATCCAGAAGCTGATCGAGGACAGCCGCTGGGACGAAGCGCTGCAGCGCATCGACGGAGTGCAGACCGACCTGCAGAACCTGCTGGACGTGCTGCTCTCGCGGAAGCTCGACGTCGAGAAGCTGCTGGCCGAGATCAAGCGCCTCGAGGCCTACAAGAAGGAGATCGAGAAGCTGATCACGGAGCAGCGCGAGGAGAAGGAGGAGTCGTCGAAGGGCGCCGAGCTCGAGAAGCAACTGCAGGACATCGCCGAGGCGAAGGCCGCGGTCGAGAAGCTGATCGACGAGCAGAAGGCGACGCGCAAGGAGGCCGAACAGGCCGGACTGTCCGCGACTCCCGAGAAGGCCGCGCAGCTCGAGAAGCGCGAGGCCGACCACAAGGAGAAGGCCGAGGCGCTCGCCGAGAAGCTGGAGAAGATCGAGAAGGCGGCGGACAAGAAGGACGAGTCTTCATCCCCGAAGCCGGCCGAGGATCCGAAGAAGGCCGGTGAGGGATCCTGCTCCGGCTCGTGCAAGGGAGCGTCCGGTGCGATGGGGCAGGCGCAGCAGAAGCTGCAGAAGAACCGCCCCGAGCACTCGCTGCAGGACATGGATGAAGCGCTCCGCAAGCTGGAGGAGACCAAGAAGTCCCTCGAGGCGATGGCGGAGGACGCGCAGCGTCGACTGAAGCAACTGCCCTTCGAGCAGAACCAGAAGAAGCAGGAGGTCACGCAGATCAAGACGGACCACGTCGCCGAGGCGATGGAGAAGGACGACGCCGATCCGAAGAAGAACCCCGAGCACAAGCAGACGCCCGGCAAGAAGAACGTGCAGCAGGCGGTGCCGAAGCAGAAGGCCGCCGCAGGTCAGCTCAAGGAGTACAAGCCGGGCAAGGCGCAGCAGGACCAGCAGGACGCGCAGGAGGAGCTCGAGAAGGCCAAGAAGGAACTCGAGGACGCGCTCGCGCAGCTCCGTCAGCAGCTCTCCGACGAGGTGCTCCGCGCCCTCGAGGAGCGCTTCGGCCAGATGCTCGAGAAGCAGCGCGAACTGTCGGCGCGCACCAAGGCGGCCGATCGTCTGGCGCGCAATGCGTTGACCGCGTCCGGCGCCGCTCCGACCGAGGTCGTCAACCGTTCGCGCGACATCGGCCGCGGCGAGCACGAGCTCTCCGGCGACGCCAGCGACGCCCTGCGCCTCCTGCAGGAGGAAGGCACTTCGGCCGCGTTCCCCGCGATCGTCGAGATGCTGCGCGACGACCTCACCCATTGCGGTGAGATGCTGGAGCAGACCATGACCGGAACTGCCACGCAGGACCAGCAGGCCGAGATCGAGCAGACCCTGAAGGATCTGATCGACGCACTGCGTCGCCAGATCGAGATGAACGACGCGACAGGCCAGTGTGGCCAGTGCAATGGCATGCCGGCCCTGGTCCCGCTGTCGGCCGAGCTACGGCTCGTGATGATCAAGCAGAAGCGGGTCAACAAGCAGACCGAGGACTTCGACAAGGCGGTGCCGGACGCTCAGCGCAGGTCGACCGACTCCCAGGATCGCGCGACCGAGCTGTCGCGGCAGCAGGGGCGCGTCGAGGACCTGATGCGCCGCATGGCGACCAAGATGGAGAAGGACGGCGCGAACAAATGAGGACCTTCCCCGCGCTCGTGCCGGCGCTCCTGCTGGCCTCCGCGCTGGTCGCGCAGGAGGAACGCCAGAACCCCTTCAAGCCCTTCGATCGCGCCGCCTTCGAACAGCACTGCCGTTCGCTGGGCGCGACCGACGCGGCGATGCAGAAGTTCGCCGCTGCCTGCAAGGACGGACAGCCCGACGTGGGCGCCGATACCCTGTTGCGCGAACTCGTCCCGGCGCTGGGCAAGGCGGCGCAGATGGGAGAGGACGGCGACCCGCTCGCGGCGCTCGAACTCGGCAAGCTGGCCGCATCCGCGAGTGACCTGTGGGTGCGTGCCCATGCGCGCTACCACCTCGCGCGCGTGATGCTCGACAACGACGACCCGGAGACGGCCGCCGAGGTGCTGCGTGACTACCTGCGCGACGACCGCAACCGCACGCCGCTCGATGCGGAGGCCGCGTTCTTCTTCGCCACCGCGCTCGCCGACATGCCGATGCGCGACAACGCCATCGCCGCGTTCGCCGACTACCTGGATCTGTTCCCCGACGCACCGGAGCGCTTCCGCGCCGTCGCGCAGCAGCGCCGCGCCGAACTGGAGGCGCAGTTCCAGAGCCCGCTCCACGACATCGCCGACTCGATGCGGCGCGTCGAGCGCGACTTGAAGAAGGAGCGCACCGGCGATCCCACGCAGTCGACGCAGAAGGACATCGTCGACAAGCTGCAGAAGATCATCGAGGAGCTCGAGGAACAGGAGAAGAAGAGCAGCGGCATGCCGAGCGGCAACGGGCCGTCGTCGTCGCCGGCCGCCAAGAGCGCGCTCCCCGGCGGACCGGGTCGCGTCGGTCAGCTCGGCAAGGCTCCTCCGGTCGGCGATCGTTGGTCGGTCGAGAAGAAGCGCGACCGCGACAAGATCGAGGCGGACCTTCAGGCCAACATGCCCGATTCGTGGCGCGAGAGGATCGGGCGCTACTACGAACGCCTCGGCAAGTCCGACGGCAAGGGCGGCGGCAAGTGAGCCGAGTGTGCGCGCTCGGCGCGGCGCTGCTCCTGTCCGGAGCCGGCGTCGCACAGGAGTCCCCGCGCATCACGACGCTGTCCGGCGAGTCCTTCGCCGTGGCGTCCCTGGCCAGCGCAGACGGCCGCACGCTCGCGGCCAAGCTCCTCGACGGCAACTCGCGCGAGTTCGCCGTCGACGACCTCGAGTCGGTGACCTTTGCCGCGGCCACGGATCCCGTGGCTCCGTCCGGCCAGTTCCAGGGACGGGCGTGGCTGCGATCCGGTCTCGAGCTGCCGGTGCGCATCGTCGGCGGTGACGACAACAGCCTGAACGTCGACACTCCCTTCGGTGCTGCGCTGGCGCTGCCGTGGATCCGCATGCACGCCGTCCTCGGCGCCGAACTCGGCGGCGACGACCGCGCGCTCTTCGACAGCGCACTCGCCGCACCGCTCGACACGCAGGACATCCTGCTCGCCCGCGATCGGCAGACCGGCAAGCTGACCCGCCTCAGCCTGCACGTGCTCGGGATCGTCGGTGAGGATCTGCGCGTCGACTTCCGCGGCGAGCGCACCGTGCCGCTCGCGCAGGTCGCCGCGATCGTCTTCGGCAAGGAGAGCGGCGCCGCAGCGCCAGCGCTGCCGCTGCCGACCGTGGCCCTGCACGGACGTGGGGATGCACACGACGCGGTCGAAGCGGGCGGACGCCTGTTGTCCCTCGATGCAGAGGTCCTGCGCGTGCAGATCGCCGACGGCCCGACGCTCACCATCCCCGTCGCCGGACTCAGCGGACTCGAGGTGCGCTCCTCGCGCATCGCCTGGCTGTCGGCGATGGAGCCGTCCTCGGTCGAACGCACGGCCGCACTCGACACACCGCCGCTGTTGCTGCGCGACGCCGCTCCCTGCGGCGAAGGCCTCGTGCTCGGCACGCACCGCTATGCGCGTGGTCTGTGTGCGGTGCCACGCACACGGGTGAGCTTCGCCCTCGAACCGGGTGCCTTCGACCACTTCGAGACCACGATCGGCATCGACGAGCGCAGCACGGGTCCCGCCGACGCGGTGTTCCGTGTGCTCCTCGACGGCAAGGTCGCATGGCAGTTGGAACACGTGCACCGCGGCACCACCGAGACGGTGCGAGTCCCCCTCGGCGACGCACGCACGCTCTCGCTCGAAGTGGACTTCGGCGACAACTTCGATCTCGGCGACCACTGCGTGTTCGCCGCCGCCCGTCTCCTCAAGTCGTGATTCCGCGGCCCGACGATCCGATGCGCGTCCTCGTCCCGGTCCTGATCTGCGCGCTGTGCGCACGCCCGTCCCCCGCCCAGGACCTCGCAGCGGCGCACGCCGCGGAGCGACAGCGCGTCGACGTGATGCGCCGCGTCGCTCCCGCGGTGTGCTCGGTGATGCCGCTCGATGCTCCCGGCGGCGGCTCCGGTGTCGTCTTCGATCCGGCCGGTTTCGTGCTCACCAACTTCCACGTCGTCGGCAAGGAAGAGGTCGAGCAGATGAAGATCGGCACGCCCGACGGCGAGCTGCACAAGGCGACCGTCCTCGGCATCGATCCCGGCTCCGATCTCGCGGTGCTGCTCCTGCCCGCCCGCGCCGACGGCTCGCCCTGGCCCTCCGCACCGCTGGGGGACAGCGATCAGCTGCTCGAAGGCGAAGAGGTCTTCGCGATGGGGAATCCCTTCCTCCTCGCCAGCGACTTCGTGCCGACCACCACCTTCGGCATCGTCTCGGGCACGCACCGCTACCAGCCGGGACAGGGCAATCGCGCGGGTGTCTATCCCGACTGCATCCAGGTCGACGTGCCGATCAACCCGGGCAACTCCGGCGGTCCGCTGTTCAACCTCCGCGGCGAGGTGGTCGGCATCAACGGACGCATCTCGATCCAGGACCAGCGCGGGCGCGTCAACGTCGGCGTGGGCTTCGCGATCGCGTCGAACCAGATCCGCAACTTCCTGCCCGACCTGATGGCCGGCCGCTTCGCCGAACACGGCACCCTCGACCTGAACGCGTGGTTCATGACCGTCGACGGCCGCCCCGGCGTGTTCGTGCAGTCGATCTTCGACGACTCGAAGGTGACCGCGTTCGGGATGAACCTCGGCGACGAGATCACGCGCTTCTGCGGCGAGGAAGTGCGCAGCGCGAACCAACTCGCGACCCTCGTCGGCGTCCTGCCCGCCGCGACCTGGGTGCGTCTCGCCTTCCGTCCGAAGGACGGCCTCGACAAGTTCGGCGAGGAGCGCGAGGTGCAGTTCGCCCTGCGGCGTCTCGACACCGGTTCGAGCAACGCCGAGGAGCGCATCGCGACGCGCGAGCAACGCAAGATCGCCCTCGAGGCGATGCTGCGCCGGGTCTCCGCCGAAGCCGACGCCGACGGCTGCTCGCTCCTGATCCGCGGACCCGAGGGCAGGAGCGTGCTGCTCCGTCGTCGCGGCGACTCGTTGCGCATCGACGACGGTACCCTCGCGCTGGTGCGCACCGACGACACCTCCGGCTTCGCGATCGACGGCGACGCCGTGCGCGACCTCTCCGCCGAGGAGCGCGCGAAGCTCGACCGCATCCTCGCGGCGAATCCGCTGCTGCACCGCGGAGCCGGTCTGCGCGCGATGTGTCGCGAGGGCCTGCTCGACGGCGGCACCATGGTCGACCGCCGACCTGCGTTCCGCGTGAAGCTGCCCGGAGACGGCGATCTCCGCATCCTGTTGTTCGCCGACGGCACGCCCGCAGGCTGCCGCTACCGCGACCCGGTCCAGAAGGGCCTGATCGAACTGCGTCGCGACGGCGAGTTCTCGCGCGTGTTCAAGAACGACGAGCTCGCCGCCGACTGGGCGATCGATGCACCGCGATTCGAGGAGCAGGATCCCGCCCTGTTCACGAGGCCGTCGCGATGAAGCTCCTCCCCTGGATCGTCTGCTGCACGGCGATCACGACCTCCGTCTGCGCGCAGGGCATGCCCTACGCCTTCGCCGAGCGGAAACCGCGCACACGTGTCGAGCGCATCGTGGACGACGTGCTGCCGAGCCTGGTGAAGGTGCACGGCGCGTCGGGGCTCAAGAACATCGAGCCGTATGCGACCGGTGTGATCGTCAGCACCGAGGGCCACGTGCTCACGCTCGATGCCGTGATGATCCAGCAAGGACAGACGCGCGTGGTGCTCGCCGACGGTTCGGTGCACATGGCCGACCTGCTTCCCCCCGAGCCCCATCTCGGCGTGAGGTTGCTGAAGATCGACCCCAAAGAGGTCGGATACCCGCTGCGGCCCCTCGTCCCGGCCGAGACGGTCCCCGACAGCGGGCGCTACGTGGTCTCGATCGGCAATGCCTTCCGGCTCGCGGAGTTCTCCGAGAAGCTCAGCGCCTGCCTCGGGGTCGTCAACGCGGTGACCGGTACGGGACTGCGCTATCGGCTGGCCGATGTGCCCTTCGAAGGTCGACTGATCCTCACCGATGCGCCCAACAATCCGGGTCACGGCGGCGGCGCGCTGCTCACGCTCGACGGCCGGTGGATCGGACTCAATGCGCGCATCGTGGAGTCGACCGAGACCAACACGCTGCTCAGCGCGGCGATCCCGGTGTGCGACCTGCACGCCTACCTCGATCGCTGGGTGCGCGGCATCGTGCCGCAGACCCCGGTGGAGAGCGTCGATCGACCGCAGGGTCACCACGGCATCCGTCTGTTCGATCGCGGAGGGCGTCGTTCGCCGCCGGCCTACGTCGAACGCATCGAACCCGGCTCACCGGCCGACAAGCTCGGCCTGCGGCGCGACGACCTGATCGTGCGCATCGACGAACGCACGGTGCGCAGCTGCGAGGAGTTCAACGAGTCGATGGCGCGACTGCATGCCGGGGACAAGGTCAAGCTGACCTGGAAACGCGGTGACGGGGTGCAGCAGGGCGAACTCACTCTCGACGAGGGCAAGCGATGAGCGCCGTGCATCGACTCCTCCCGTTGGTCCTGGCGATCGCGAGCGCCGCGCAGGCGCGTGCACAGGACGACGACGCACTGCTCCAGACCGAGCAGGCGATCCTGGCCGCGAGCGAGAAGCTCGGGCCGAGCATCGTCCGCATCGAGACCTTCGGTGGCAGACGTCGCGTGCTCGGCGACGAGAGCGGGCAGGACCAGCTCGGCGGGATCCAGCCGTCGAAGATGCCGAAGGAGATCCTCGAGGATCTCCTGAAGAAGGCCGACCCCTTCGAGCTCGGTGAACTGTGGGACCAGCTCGGTCTACCGCCGCGTGCGGCCGACAAGGCCTTCGACGTCGAGGACCTGCGACAGCTCGGTGATCGCGAGCTCGACCGTCTGTGCCGCAAGTACCAGGTCGGCCCCTTCGACCCGGAGAAGAAGGACGAGAAGGAGAAGAAGGACGACGGCAAGCGCGGACTCGGCCCGCTGGTGCAACCCGGCTTCCTCCAGGCGCAGGGCGCGTCGACCGGGATCGTGATCTCGAAGGACGGCTGGATCCTCACCTCGCGCTTCGCGCTGAACTTCGATCCGTCGACGATCCTCGTCTCGCTCGCGGACGGTCGCGCGTTCAGCGCGCGGCGCGCCGGCGAGGACACCAGCCGCGGCATCGCGCTCTTGAAGATCGAGGCCGACGACCTGCAACCGGTGGACTTCGCCGATCCCAAGCTGGGTGAGGTCGGTCGCTCGGTGTTCGTGCTCGGTCGCACCTTCGCACCCACCGGACGACCGACGGTGCACTCCGGCATCGTGTCGGCGCGCGATCGCCTGTACGGGCGCGCCTTGCAGATCGACGCGTGGACCTCGCCTGCGAACTACGGCGGTCCGGTCGTCGACATCGATGGTCGCGTGCTCGGCATCGCGGTGCCCTTGTCGCCTTCCGGTCGCGACGCCGGTGTCGACTGGCACGATTCGGGCATCGGCTTCGCCACCACGATCGCCGACATCGCACCGTTGATGGAGCGCATGCAGCGCGGCGAGACGCTGCACCGCGCGTGGCTCGGAGTCGCGCTCGATCCGAGCGATCTCGGCCCCGGCGCGGTGATCCAATCGCTGGTGCCGCGCAGTCCGGCGGCGGGACTGGGCCTGCGGCGGGGAACACGCATCACCGCCGTCGACGGCACGAAGGTGCGTAACTCCTTCCACGCGCAGATCCTGATCGGTGCGCACATGGCCGGCGACGAGATCACGCTCGCGCTCGAACAGGACGGCGCGGCCCGCGAGGCCCGCGTCCGTCTCCTGGCGACGCCTTCGGCCGAGCGCGAGGAGCGCTCGCGCGCGCAGGAGACCGCCGAACTGCCCTGGAACCGGGATTCGAAGCCGGAGGACGGCTCAGGCCGCTGAGCGGATTCCACCGGCTGGCGCCGGGCCGTACGTCCCGCATCTGGAGCGACCTAAGCTCCTGCGGTAAAGACTCTTGCGGATCTCCGCCCGGACCGGACCCGGACTCCTCTTCGCGTTCCGCCGTATCTCGCTAGGATCCCGCGCGTCGTCGTGACGGGGTCCGCGGGGCTCCGACGACGACCCGGCGCTCGCATGGGGCCCACACCGCCGTGATTCGCAAGCTCGACGTCGACCGGGAGAACGCAGGACCACGCTGGCCCGATTGCGGCGCGTGGGATCTCGATGCGTTCTTCGGCGAACTTCGCAACGCGGTGCTCGAACTCGAGCAGGCGGCGGCCGAAGGCAGACTGCGGGGCGAACTCGCGCAGCCCGGATTGGTCGAGGTGATCGGTCCGGATCTGGTCGCCACCTACCGCAACCTCGCGCGTCGACGCCTGTCCGAAGACGCGGAACGTCACGACAAGCGTCGCGAAGCCGTCCACGCGCTGCTGGCCCAACTCCGCGACGAAGCCTTCGTGGTCCGCAAGTGGGGTGTCGCACGCGGCTCGCTGTGGCAGAAGAAGCCGTCGCTGGAGACCGAGGTCGAGGGGACCGAAGCGGTGTTGCAGCGTCTCGATCAGGTGGCCGCGCGACGCTTCTGGGGCATCGGCTTCGTGCACGAGGAGGACGTCGACGCGAGCGACGAGCTGGCGCGCCATGCGGTGCGTCGTAGCGTGCGTCGCTTCGCCCGGGATCTGCGCGATCTCGCCGACGTGCTGCGCCGCCGCACCGATGCGGGCGTCATCCTGGTCCCCAACCACGAGGATCGGCGCTTCGAGCAGTTGATGCTCGACATCCTCGACGAGAACCACCACCGCGCGGAGCCTGCGCGTCTCGCGGAGGACTTCTGCCAGAAGACCGACCTGCGCGTGCGCTACCCCGGACTCGATCGCGTGCGCGGAGCTCGCGTCCAGGTGAAGGCGACCAAGTCGCCGAAGATCCACGAGATGCGCATCGCGGACATCCGCGACCGCGACACCTTCGTGATCCTGTCGCCGGTGGCGATCGCGGGCTTCATCGACGACATCGTCGCGCGTCGCCTGCCACCGCTGCTCGACCGCGCCCAGCTCGAGGCCTTCTGGCGCTCGATCCCCGGCGAGCCGACCACGATCGACGAACTCGCACCCGCGATCGGCCGCGTGCTCGAACGCGCGCTGAGCCGACCGAACAGCGATCCGCGCGGACCGATGGCGCTGGTGCCAGAAGCCCTGCGCGCGGTGGTCCGCTGCTACGTGAAGCACGAGGCCTTCCGCTCGACCGAGGCGCTGAGGCGCTCGGAGGCGTCCGGGAAGGTCTACCGCCGCCGAGCGGACGGGCGCCTGCGGCGCGGCGACTCCGCAGGATCCGCCTGAGCGGACCGCACTTGGCTCGGCCTGCAGCCCGGCCGATGATTCCGCGCCCGCTCCCCCGGACCGCGCCGATGACCACGATCTCCGTCGATCCCACCCTCGATCTCTTCGCGGAGATCGCGCGCCTCAAGGAGCAACGCCGCGCGGTGATCCTGGCGCACTACTACCAGGATCCCGACATCCAGGACCTCGCCGACCACCTCGGCGACTCGCTCGACCTCGCGCGCAAGGCGCAGTCGGAACGCGATGCCGAGGTCATCCTGTTCTGCGGCGTCCACTTCATGGCGGAGACGGCCAAGATCCTGAATCCGCGCAAGACCGTCATCCTGCCGGACGTCGAGGCCGGCTGTTCGCTCGCCGACTCCTGCCCCGCCGATCGGCTGCGCGCGTGGAAGGCCGGTCATCCCGACCATTTCGTCGTCAGCTACATCAATTGCACCGCGGCGACCAAGGCGGAGTCGGACGTGATCTGCACGTCGAGCAACGCCGAGAGGATCATCCGCCGTGTGCCCGCCGACCGACCCATCCTGTTCGCTCCCGACCAAAACCTCGGCCGCTGGTTGATGAAGAAGACCGGACGCCCGATGGACCTGTGGCCGGGCACCTGCATGGTGCACGTGACCTTCAGCGAGAAGCGCATCGTCGAGCTGAAGACGCGCCACCCCGACGCGCTGTTCATCGCGCATCCCGAGTGCGACGAGGCCGTGCTCCGCCACGCCGACTTCATCGGTTCCACGCGTCGCCTGCTCGAGTTCGTGCGCGACAGCGATCACCGCAAGTTCATCGTCGGGACCGAGAGCGGGATCCTGCACACCATGCACCACGAGGCGCCCGACAAGGAGCTGATCGAGGCACCGGTGGAGAACAAGGGCGGCTGCAACGCGTGCAGCCAGTGCCCGTACATGAAGCTCAACACGCTGGAGAAGATCTACCTCGCCCTTCGTGATCTGCGCCCGGCGATCGAGCTCGACGAGGATCTCCGTCGCCGCGCCGAGGCACCGCTGCTGCGCATGCTCGAGTGGTCGTGACCGCACCCCGCCCCCGCATCGACCGTGCCCGGCGCATCGCCGCCTACATCGCCGCGGCGATGGCGATGCTCCTGCTCACCACCACCTACGGTCTCGCGCTCTCCCGCGGGAACTGGCCGAAGGGTCATCCCTGGTACGGCGTCGCCGTGCTGTCCGCAGCATTGTGGTTCCTGGTGCAGACCCGCGTCGGCGACGGCAAGCTCTCGACCAACATCGCGGCGCTGTTGCTGCCGCTCCTGGCCGCGGTGTCGGCGGGCTTCCTGTTCGGACTGTGGTGAGTTCCGCGGAAGGTCAGTTGCTCACGGCGTCGCGCGCCTCGCGGAGTGCGTGGCGCTCACGACCACAGCGCGCCGAGTAGACGCCGAGAACCGGCCCGATGCCGAAGTACATCCAGCCGGCGATTGCCTGTCCGGGCGGCGGGAGCACCAGCGTGAGCATCGCCGAGACGAGGCCGAAACCGACCATGATCCACGAACCGACCTCGTACTGACGGGTCACGAAGCGCTCGAGCCGGTCGAGTTCGAGCGCGTCGCTCTGACGGTACGCGTGGCGGTAGAGCAGAGCGATCACCGTGTAGATCGAGGCCAGGCCCAGGCTGTAGACCGTGAGGATCGGGAACGGCACGTCGTCGATCTGTTCGACGGGGATCGGCGAGCCGAACCCGAACACGACCGAGCAGATCAACCCGAACAGGAGCTTGAGCGGGTAGGCGAACAGCAGCACGAGGAACATCAGCGCGGCGTTCAGCAACGCGCAGACGCCGTCGCGGAGCCCGTAGCGCCGGAAGAACAGGTAATGCGCGTGCCAGATCATCGCGATGATCACGAAGCTGATCAGCAGCGGCACGACCTGCACGAAGACCGCACGCAGCTCGCTGAAGCGGTGCGGCATGCCGTCGGACAGCATGACCAACGTGAGGGCGAGAGCGAACACGCCGTCGGCCACCGCCTCCAGCCGCGTGACATCGCGGCCGCGCCACCGGAAGTCGCGCTCCGGACCGCGTTCGAGAGTCGATCCCATGCCAGGCGCGGATGCTACCTCGGTGCATGGGCCGGAGATTCGTCGCGCACCGCGCTATCCTGTCCGCCCTCGATGACCAACCCATTCGCCGACGAACTCACGTCGACGCGCCGTGCCCGCCCCTGCGCCCTGGTGATCTTCGGCGCCACCGGCGACCTGACCCATCGCAAGCTCGTCCCGTCCCTGATGCGCCTCGCGCACGACGGCCTGCTGCCGCCGGGCTTCTCGGTCGTCGGATTCGCACGCCGCCCCCTCGGCAACGAGGACTTTCGCCGCGGACTCGCGGCCGCGGTCGCGGAGCACGGCGGCGATCAGGCCTCGGCGGCCTTCGCCCAGCAGGCGCGTCACATCGAGTACCTGCAGGGCACCTTCGACGACCTCGAGTCGTACGCGGCGCTCAAGGCGCGTCTCGAGCAGATCGACGCCGAACGCGGCACCGCCGGCAATCGCATCTTCTACCTCGCCACTCCGCCGAGCGCCTACGCCGACATCCTGAGCAACCTCGAGTCGTCCGGCCTGTCGGCGGAACGCGAGAACACCTACGCGAGGGTGATCGTCGAGAAGCCCTTCGGACGCGACCTGGACTCGGCGCGCGCGCTGAACCAGCAGGTCGCGCGCGGCTTCCGCGAGCACCAGGTGTTCCGCATCGACCACTACCTCGGCAAGGAGACGGTGCAGAACATCGTCGCGCTGCGCTTCGCGAACGGAATCTTCGAGCCGCTGTGGAACGAGAAGTTCATCGACCACGTGCAGATCACCGTCGCGGAGTCGATCGGCATCGAGGGTCGCGGCGGCTACTTCGAGGAGTCGGGGATCATCCGCGACATGATCCAGAACCACCTGCTCCAGGTGATGACCCTGGTCGCGATGGAGCCGCCGGCGTCGAGCGACGCCAACGCGATCCGCGACGAGAAGGTCAAGGTGCTGCGCGCGATCCGCTCGCTCTCGCCGGAGGCCGTCGAGCAGCGCACGGTGCGCGGCCAGTACACCGGTGGCTTCGTCCAGGGTCGCGACGTGGTCGGCTACCGCGAGGAGAAGGACGTCGCCAAGGAGTCGCGCACCGAGACCTACGCCGCCGTGCGCCTGCACATCGACAACTGGCGCTGGGCCGGCACGCCGTTCTTCCTGCGCGCGGGCAAACGCCTCGCGCGCCGCGTGACCGAGATCGCGATCCACTTCAAGCGACCGCCGCACCTGCTGTACGGCAACGTGCACCGCAAGCACCTCCACGAGAACGTGCTGCTGATCCGCATCCAGCCCGACGAGGGCATCAGCCTGCGCTTCGGCGCCAAAGTCCCCGGACCGGACTTCAAGATCCGCGGCGTGCGGATGGACTTCAGCTACGGCTCAGCCTTCGGCTCGCACACCGCCGACGCCTACGAGCGCCTGCTGCTCGATGCCATGCTCGGCGACACCACCCTCTTCGCGCGTCGCGACGAGGTCGAGGAGGCGTGGCGCATCGTCGATTCGATCGTCGCCGGATGGCAGGCGGTCGACTCCGAGCCCTATCCCTACGAGGCCGGGACCTGGGGACCGGAACCGGCCGAGAGCCTGCTCGGCGACGGCCGCGTCTGGCGTCGCCCCTGATCAGCGCAGCGGCACGACCAGCACCGGCACGTGCGCGCGACGCAGGATGGACTCGGCGATGCTTCCCATCACCATGCGGCTGAGCCCCGAGCGTCCGTGCGTCGCCACGACGATGTAGTCGGCCTTGTCCGCAGCCGCGACCTGGCACACGGTCTCGTCGACCGACTCTCCCGAGCGGACCTCGAATCGCAGATCGTCGACCGTGAAGCGCGAGCGCAGGCCCTCCATGTCGCGCAGGGCCTGCGCCTTCAGCTCGGCATCGGTGGGCAGCGGGACCGGCGACACGAAGGGTGCGCCGGTCGGATGGTGGTCGAGGGTCGGCAGGACGTAGAGCAGCACGATGCGTCCGCCGAGCGACCGCGCGAGTTCGTTCGCCGCCGGGAAGGCGCGGAACGATTCCTCCGAGAGGTCGGTGGTGACGAGGACGGTCTTCTTGCTCGCGGCCATGACGCGTTCTTTCCGGTGACGTGAAGCGGGCGAGCTTAGCGCGGAATCGGCGGAGGAGAACGTCGCGCCTCCCGCTGCTATGTTGCGCGGCTTCCACCACCACCATGCTGGACGCCATCGAGACCGAATTCGCCGTCGAGCCGAGCGACCTCGAGCGTCATGTCCGCCGCTCCTGGCAACAGCCGATGGACGGCGACCAGCGTCCGCTCGCGCGCACCACGACGATGAACGTGATCGCGGTCGCTCCGGTGGCGGACGAGGCCCTGCTGCGTAGTGCACTCCGCACTCTGTTCCACCAGAGTCCGTGCATCGCCTTCCTGGTGTTCCTCACCGATCGCGAAGCACCTCTGGAGACCAGCTTCGGCGTGCACACCGAGAAGGGTCCGCACTCGCGCCGCGTGCTGCTCGAGTGCGTCACGATGCGCGCCGGCCGCAGCGAACGGCGGCGCATCCCGAGCCTGGTGCGTCCGCTGCTGCTCGACGATCTGCCCACGCAGTTCTTCTGGGCAGGCGCCGTCCCCGCCGACGCGGGACTGCTCTATGCGCTCGGCTCCCTCGCCGATCAGGTCGTCTACGACTCGAGTCTCTTCGCCGACCCGGACGCCGACCGCCGTCGGATGGAGTCGTTCCGCCTCGGCGCGCTGGACCTGACCTGGACCCGTCTGCGTGCCTGGCGCCGCGCCCTCGCCGAGGCCTTCGAGCACCACAGCCTGCGGAGCGGCGACGGCATCGAGGTGGTGATCGAGCACGGCGACACGATGGGCACGCGGGCGGCGTCGCTGGTGCTGGCGCATTGGATCGAGAGCCGTCTCGGCACCAAGGTCGAGATCGTCGCACGCCCGAAGCCGGACGCACCCGCCAGCGAACCCTGCGCGCTCCACCTGCGCACCAGGAGCAGCGAGCTGCACATCGAGCACTGCTGGCCGAACGCGCAGTTGCGTGTGTCGATGGCGTTGCCACATGCCAACCCGGTGCCCTACGAGGTGCGCTCGCCGGCGCTGTCGCGCGGTGAGCTGCTCGCGCTGGCCGCGCGCGAGCTCGGGATCGGTTCGGCTCGCCCGATGGCGTGAGCCTCGGATCAGGCGTGACCGTCGAGCGGTCCGCGGAACAAGGGCGCCGCGGCGACGCGAGCGCTCTCGTCACCGATGCCGACCACGACGTCTCCGGCCTGCACCGTGGTCTCCGGTCCGATGCCGATGATGGTCTTGCCGTCGCGATGCAGTGCGACCACGCTCAGTCCGGTGTCGCGTCGCACGTGACTCTCGCCGAGCGTGCGTCCTGAGATGCGCGAGCCGGCCTCGACCCGGAAGGTGATCACCGCGAGACCGGGCACGTACTGCGACAGGCGCGCGGTGGTGCCGCGGGTCTGCGGTCCGACCTTGCGAATGCCGTAGGCCGAGCTGCGGATCGCCTGCACGGCCTTGCCGATCTCGTCGTCGGGGACGAGGAAGTGGCGCAGGGCGCGCGCGGTGAGCTCCACACCGGTTTCCAGTTCCTGCGGCACGATCTCGTCGGCGCCGAGTGACTCGAGCTCGGCGACGTCGCCGAGGTAGTTGGTGCGCACCAGCACGTGGATGTTCGGCGCGAAGCTCCGCACGATCTGCACGATCCGTCGCGTCGACTGGGGATCGTTGGTCGCGATCACGAGCAAGCGTGCCTGACGCACGTGGACGGCTTCCAGCACGCTGAGTCGCGTGGCGTCGCCGCGCACGATCTCGAGGCCCTCCTTCTTCGCACGCGCGACGGTCTCCGGGTTCATCTCGATCACGCGCACCGGGATGCGCGCGGCGGTCAGCGATCGCACCAGTCCCTGGCCGGCGGGCCCGAAGCCGATCACGACCACGTGGTCGAGCTGGTCCGCCGGCGGCTTCTTCTCGGCGGCGCGCTGCCTCCCCCGCAGACGACCGACCGCGAACATCGCAGGAGTGAGCGCGATCGATGCGACCGCGACCACCATGAACACCCGTCGGCTCGACTCGGTGAGCAGGGTCTGCTCGCCGAGCTGCGCCAGCACGAAGGAGAACTCGCCGACCTGCGCGAGCATCAGCGCGGCGCGCGCGGACGTCCACCGCGGCATGCCGAGCATGCGGATCGCGAGGAAAGCGATCGCGGCCTTGCCGAGGATGACGGCGCCCAGCGCGATGGCGATGAACACCGGCGACTCGAGGATGGTCCGCGCGTCGAACAGCATGCCGATCGACACGAAGAACAGGCTCGCGAGGGCATCGCGGAACGGTTCGACCTCTGCGACGGCCTGATGGTGGTGATCGGAGGCGCCGATCAGCACGCCGGAGATGAACGCACCGAGCGCGAGCGACAGTCCCAGCGCGCTGGTCGCGACGGCGAGCAGCAGGCACTGCGCGATCACGGTCAGCAGGAACAGCTCGCGGCTGCGGGTGCGCGCGACCAGGTCCAGCAGACGCGGCAGGAGGAACCAGGCCGCGGCGGTCAGGGCGCCGAGCAGTCCGAGCGCGGTGAGCGTGTCGCCGACGGCGCCCAGCACACTCGTCGAACTGCCGCCGAGCACCGGCAGCAACAGCAGCATCGGCACCACGGCGAGGTCCTGCGCAATGCACACCGCGATCGACAGGCGCGACGCCGGCGCCGCGAGTTCGCCGCGTTCGCCGAGCAACTTGGTGATCGCGGCGGTCGACGACATCGACAGCAGGAAGCCGAGGAAGATCGCGCGCGGCACCGACATCCCGCCGAGCAGCGCGCCGAGCGCACCGAGCGCGATCGTCATCCCGATCTGCAGCCCGCCGCCGAGCAGGATCGCCTTCTTGAGATGCGCGAGCCGCGTCAGCGACAGCTCGGTGCCGACGGTGAACAGCAGCATCACCACGCCGATCTCGGCGAGCTGATCGACGAGTTCCGGCGTGCGGACCAACGCGAGGCCGTTGGGTCCGACCAGGGCGCCCGCGGCGAGGAAGCCGACGATGGTCGGCATGCGCAGCCGCTGGAACAGGACGCCGACGCCGACGCACAGCGCGAACAGCGCGGTGAGTTCGAGGAGGGTGTCGGCGAGGGGTCCGGAGGCGAGCAAGGGGGGTGCGGCATCATGCCGTGCGCACGCCGCGACGGGTCCGGAGGCTGGAGAATCGTCGCGCAGCGGCGACGCAGCAACCCGTCAGGGTTGCGGCCCACGCCACGACCGGCACTTCCGAGGTGGCGGCCTGCGACGGGATCGCCGAAGTCGCGACCGGACGGCGCCGCGCTACCATCCTCCGCCCGCCGTCAGCCCTTCCATGTCGATCCGCCGCGAGCACAAGGTCCAGGAGCGCCTCGAGAGCCTGCTCGCCCGTCACCCCGGTGCCGATCCGGCGCGCAGCGGTCCTCTCGACGCGCCGATCGTGCCGGGCTCGACGCTCAGCCGCCGCACCGCCGTGCGCCTGTTCGAGTCCGCCTTGCAGTCACGCCTGCAGGACCTCGAGGCGCGGCGCATGAAGGACGAGGGCCGCAGCTACTACACCATCGGCAGCAGCGGGCACGAGGCGAACGTGGTGTTCGGCCACCTCCTGCGCACCACCGATCCGGCGCTCCTCCACTACCGCAGCGGCGCTTTCATGGCGGCGCGCGCGCGACGCGCCCACGGCGAGACGTCGATCTTCGACACCATGCTGTCCTTCGCCGCCTCGGCGGAGGATCCGATCTCCGGTGGCCGCCACAAGGTGTTCGGCTCGCGCTCGCTGTGGGTGCCGCCGCAGACCAGCACGATCGCCAGCCACCTGCCGAAGGCCTTCGGCATGGCCTTCGTGATCGCACGCCTGAAGCGACACGGGTTGCCGTCGCCGATCCCCGACGACTCGATCGTCTACTGCTCCTTCGGCGACGCCTCCGCCAACCACGCGACCGCGCTCGCCGGCTTCAACGCTGCGGGCTCCGCCGCGATGCAGCGACAGCCCTGCCCGATCCTGTTCGCGTGCGAGGACAACGGCATCGGCATCAGCACGAAGACCCCGGACGGCTACATCGAACGCCGTTTCCGCGCTCAACCCGGACTCGAGTACTTCGGCGCCGACGGCCGCGACCTCGCGCAGAGCTTCGACGTCGCGCGCGCCGCGATCGACCACTGCCGCCGCACGCGCGAACCGGTGTTCTTCCACCTCCGGACCGTGCGCCTGATGGGTCACGCCGGCTCCGACGTGGAGACCGTCTACCGCAGCGAGGAGGAACTCGATCGCGTCGAGGCCCTCGACCCGCTCCTCAGCTTCGCGGATCTGCTGCTCGCAACCGGCGCGATCGGCGTCGAGGCGATGCGCGCGCTGCACGACGACCAGAAGACGCGCATCGAGAGGGCGGGACGCGAGGCGTCCAGCCGCCCGAAGCTCACCACGGCAGCCGCGGTGCGCGCGCCGCTCGACCTGCCCCGGGCGCAGGACGTGCAACCGCGCATCGCGGCGCGCGACCGGCGTCTCGAGGTCTTCGGCGGCAAACTCCCCGAGGACGATGCGCGTCCGCGTCACCTCGCGTTCCGCCTCGCGCAGGGTCTGAAGGACGTCCTCGCGGCCCACCCCGAGTCCTTCCTGTTCGGCGAGGACGTGGCGCGCAAGGGTGGCGTGTACCACGTGACCACCGGCCTCTTCGACGCCTTCGGCGCCGGTCGCGTGTTCAACACCATCCTCGACGAGACCACCATCCTCGGTCTCGCCCAGGCCTTCGGCACGCTCGGTTGCCTGCCGTTCCCGGAGATCCAGTACCTCGCCTACGTGCACAACGCGCTCGACCAGATCCGCGGCGAGGCGGCGAGCCTGCAGTTCTTCAGCGAAGGTCGATTCGCCAATCCGATGGTCGTGCGCATCGCCGGCTACGCCTACCAGAAGGGCTTCGGCGGACACTTCCACAACGACAACAGCATCGGCGCGTTGCTCGACATCCCCGGCCTCGTGATCGCATCACCTGCGCGTGGTGACGACGCCGTCGGCATGTTGCGCACCTGCACCGCGCTCGCCGCGCAGCACGGCAAGGTCTGCATCTTCCTGGAGCCCATCGCGCTGTACATGACCAAGGACCTGCACGACAAGGGCGATGGCCTCTGGGAGTGCAGCTACCCGTCGCCCCAGATCGCGACGCCGCTCGGTGAACCGCGCCTGTGGGCTGAAGCGGGCGACGACGATCTCCTGATCGTGAGCTGGGCGAACGGCCTGCTGATGAGCCTGCAGGCGCAGCGCCGGTTGCGCGAGTGCGGCATCCGCGCGCGCGTGCTCGACCTGCGCTGGCTCGCACCGCTGCCGCACGCCGAGATCGCGCATCACGCGCGCGCGACGGGACGCGTGCTCGTCGTCGACGAATGCCGCGCCACCGGCGGTGGTGTGTCGAACGCGATCCTGGCGGCACTCGCACAGGACGACACCTGCCGCGAGGTGCGCATGAAGCGCATCGCCGGCGTCGACAGCTACGTGCCGCTCGCCGAAGCCGCCAACCTCGTGCTGATCCAGACCGACGACGTGGTGCGTGCCGCACGCGAACTGTGCAAGGTGCGCGCATGAGCCGTGAGATCGCGGTGTTGTTCTGTCCCGGCCGCGGCAGCTACGGCAAGGGCGAGCTCGGCACGATCAAGCACCACTGGCACGACGACGCGCTCCGTCTCGCGCTCGCCGAGGCCGACGGTGCACGCCTGCGGGAGAAGCGACCGACGGTCAGCGAGCTCGATGCGGCGACCACCTTCCGCCCCGGTCTCCATCTCGACGGCCGCAATGCCGCCGAGCTGATCTACTTCGCGACGATGGCCGGCCTTCCGGCGCTGCACGAGCGCTACGAGATCGTCGCCGTCGCGGGCAACTCGCTCGGCTGGTACACCGCGCTCGCCGCGTCGGGCGCCGTCGATTGCAGCACCGGCGCCTTCCTGGTGCGCCACATGGCGAAGCTGCAGGAGCTGGCCAAGGGCGGGCAGATCCTGATGACGACCGTGGGCGACGACTGGCGGAGCGACCACGAGCTGGTCGACGCCGTCGAACACGCGCTGGTGCGCGTCAATGCACGCGGCCCCGAGCACTTCGTCGCGCGCAGCATCCGTCTCGGCGGACACGAGGTGCTCGCCGGCACCGAGCGCGGTGTGACCGACCTGCTCGCCGAGCTGCCCAAGGTGAAGACCGGCGAACGCGAGTTCCCCTTCCGCCTGGCCGGCCACGGTCCCTTCCACACCGCGCTGTGCGCCGACGTCGCCGCCCGCGCGCAGGAAGACCTCGCCGATCTGCGTGTCGGCATGCCGCGCACCCACCTGATCGACGGCCGCGGCGACATCCACACGCCTTGGTCGGCCGAGCCCGACGAGCTGCTCGACTACACGACCGGCGACCAGGTCACGACGACCTTCGACTTCAGCGCGTCGGTGCGCACCGCGATCCGCGAGTTCAATCCCGACGTCCTGCTCTGCGCCGGTCCGGGCACCAGCCTGCGTGCGCCGGTCGGTCACGTGGTGCTGCGCGAGGGTTACCGCGGCCTGCGCGACAAGTCGGCGCTGTTCGACAGTTCGATCGTGCGCGTCGATTGAGCCGCCTCGCTATCCTTCGCCGCTCCCAATTCGTCGACCTCCACGACATGCGCCGCTTCGCTGCCCTCGCCGCTCTCCTGTTCCTCCTGTGCTCCTGCGCGACCGACGTCGACTACGCGGCGATCCGTTCTCCCAACACGATCGCATCGAGCCGGGTGGCCAACCTGCAGCGCGGCACCTTCACCGAGCCGGTCCGCATCGCGATCGCCCCGCCGCTGCGCGGCAACGGCAACTTCCGGCGTGAGGACCGTGCGTCGTGGTCGAAGGAGGAGCGCGCGGTGATCGACCGTTGGGTCGAAGCTGCCGCGAAGAAGGGTGCGATCCGCGATGCGATCTACCTGCCGCGTCTCCTGGTCGAGAACGGGACCGCGAGCACAGACCCGCTCGGTGAGGCCGCCAAGGCGGCTCGTCTCGGCGGAGCGGAGGCCGTGCTGGTGGTGCAGACCGCGGCGGGCACCAACAAGGGCGGCAACGTCCTCAGCGTGCTCTACCTCACCATCGTCGGCTGCTGGGTGATCCCGGGCACCACGATGCGCAGCTCCGCCATCGCCGAGGGCGTGCTGATCGGGGCGGACGGCGCGACGCTCTACGGCTTCGGCGAAGGGCTCGGCAAGAAGAGCAGCGTGACTCCGGTCGCCTACGCCGACAACGCGGACGGCGACGAGAGGGCGGTCTGCGAAGCGCTCGACGAACTCGGCAAGCGACTGCTGGAGATGACCGGGAAGTGAAGTCGCGCGTCGCTACCTCCGCGTAACGCAGCGGGAGCGGAGGGAGTCGATTCGCGGGCGCAGGATGAGGGGCACGTCGCTTGCCCAGGCGCGCGCGCCATGTCGACGCCTCTGCTCGGTCTCCTGCTGCTCGCCGTCCTCCCGCAGGATCCGCCGCAGCGCGACGTCCGCGACCTGATCCTCACCGGCGAGCCGGAAGCGGCGATGCGGGCGACCCTTCAGGTCGAGGATCCCGCGCTGCGCGCCAAGGTCCAGGCCGCGCTGCTCCACGGACTGGCGCGGGCGCAGTCGATGCTCGAGGTCGTCCGCATCTGGCCGCGCTCACCGGTCGCCGACGACGCACTCCTGGCTGCAGCTTCGGTGCTGAATCTGGTGGCGAATCGATCCGGAGCGATGCACGTG
This sequence comes from Planctomycetota bacterium, assembly GCA_046349595.1. GTDB lineage: Bacteria > Planctomycetota > UBA1135 > UBA1135 > UBA2386 > JACRLW01. The sequence continues at coordinate 1,166,941 of JAXMCA010000002.1, read as the reverse complement.
GGCGAAGCTCTCGACCTGCTCGACGACGCGCAGGACGAGCGCGTCGACGGCGCCCGGCGCGGCGAGCTGATCCTGGATCTGTGGTCGAGCTTGCGCCTGCGACGCCTCGAAGGCGGCGATCCGGACACCCTCGACGAGGCCGAGCGGCTGCTGCGCGCCGCCAGCGTCACGCGCTTCGGCTTCGAGCCGCGGCACATCGCGCCCGACGCCGATCGCTCCCTCGGCGATCTGGTGCGGGAACCGATCCTCCTGGGCGCAACGCGCGTCCCTCCCGGCCCGCTCGATTGGAGTCGGCTGCGCGTCGGCGGCGAGCCCGATGTGACCAGCGTCCTTACGCCCGCCGATCCGGCCGCGGCCTTCCCGAAGCTCCCGTGCGGCGCATGGCTCGTCGAGTTGCGCTCCACCGCCGGTCCGTTTCGCGCGCTGCGGCGCGTCGAGGTGACCGATATCGACGTCGTCACGCTGCATGACCACCAGCACCTCGCCCTGCTCGCGCTGCGCAAGGGTGAGGCCTTCGATGGACGCGTTCGCCTGCTCGCGGACGGCAGCGTGCCGCTCAGCGCCGACTTCGTGCGCACGGCCTATCTCTCCTTCGATTGCAGTCCGTGGTCGCTGGCGGAGCTGGCCGTCGACGACGGCACGCTGAACGTGTCGTCGATGCGGATCGCGTCGGCGTACGCGTACACGACGCCCACCCCGCCCTTCGTCGCGCACGTGATGGTCGACCGCCCGATGCATCGCCCGGGCGAGACCGTGCACGGGCGTCTGATCCTGCGCCGCTGCAGAATCGAGGACGAAGGGCTCGACATCCGCGTGCGGACCGAAGCGGCCGCCGACACCGCGCTGTGGTTCACCGCCTTCGAGGGCACCGACCATCCGATCCGGCGGCGCATCACCACCGACGCGCGCGGGATGGTCGACTTCGAGGTGGAGATCGACGAGCAGGAGAAGCCTTCGGATCTGCGGTTCGCGTTTGCGACGATCGACGAATCGACGCCGTGGTCGATCAGCCTGCAGCCGACACGCATCGCGGCTTTCCGTGCCCCGGTGCTCTCGGTCGCGATCGAGGCACCCAGGCAGATCACACCCGGGGACCCGACGCCCTGCGTGCTGCGCGCCAAACTGCGCTGGGCCTCGGGTGGACCGGCGAGTGGCTTGCAGGTGCACGCCCACGTGATGGGAAGAACGGACTCGAGCGGGTTCGACCAGGATCACGATCTGATCAGCGACGAGAGCGGTTGCGCGGCGATTCCCGTCGACCCGGCCCATCTCGCGCTCGGCTCGACGATCGAGTGCTCGGTGAAGGTCGCTTCGCCGGACGGTCGCACCGAGGAGGCGAGTTGCGAGGTCCTGGTCGGCAGCGCTGAGCTGTCGCGGACCGCTCCGGCGCGCTTCTGCGGCGGCCTCGTGCTGGGCTTCCTCGACCCCGTGCGCGCCGAGCACAACGCGAAGCTGAGCATTCGCGGCGGAACCAACGAGACCGTGCTCCTGGTGGTCGGACGCGGACGCGACGCGAAGGTCAGTGCCGTCGAACTCGACGAGCACGGCGAGGCCACGACCAGCATCTGGGTCGACAGGCGCTTCTGGCCGATGCTCGACGTGTGTGTCGCCGACGCAAGCGGCAGCGCGCGTCTGCGCGAGCCGATCGTCTTCGACACCGCGATCTCGCCCTCGATCGAGGTTCCCCCAGGTTGCAAGCCCGGCGAGTCGATCGAGCTGCGCGCGAGCGGATTGCGCAGCGGCACCCTGGTCACCTTCGACGTCATCGACGAGCGCATCTACCGGCTGCAATCCGACCGCACCGCGGACCCGGACTTCGCGATGCGACCCGAGGTCACTCCGGCGCAATGGAGGTGGTCGCGGTCGGAATCGCCGATCTCGCCGCGTGAACTGCTCGCACCGCTGCTGCAGGACGGGCGCATTTCGTGGCCACCGCCCTACGGCGCTGGAGACGTCGACGCGCGGGGAACACCGGGGCCTGGTGGCCCGAGTACTCCTGGACTCGGTGGCGAAACCCAGACGCGCAAGGACTTCCGCGCCACAGCCGCATTCGTCACCGTCGTCGCCGGCGACGACGGCATCGCCACGCTGCCCGTGAAGATGCCCGATGACCTCACCACCTGGCGGGTCACCGTGATCGGCATCGATCCCGATGGCAGCGCCTTCCGCGAGCAACGCGCGTTGACGACCTCGCTCCCCCTGTCCGCCGAACCGCTGCTGCCGCGCATTGCGCGCGTCGGCGACCGCTTCGAGGGGATGGTGCTGGTCGATCACCGCGAGGGTCCCGATCAGGTCGCGGTCGCTGTCAGCTCCGGCGACGACAAGCTCGCCGTCGAAGATGGTGCGAGCCGTGTCGATGCCGCGGCGGGCACGACAGGGATCGCGCATCTGCGCATCACCGCCAAGGCTCCGGGCGACGCCGTGCTCGACCTTCAGGCCACCGACGGCACGCACGCCGATCACTCGCAGCGGCACCTTCCCGTGGAGGACGACTTGATCGAGCGCCGGCGCCTGTTCGTCGCGCAGGGTCGCGAGCTGCTGGAGCTCCGCCTCGCCGAAGACCTGCCCGCCGCCGCGGTGATGGACATCGAGTTGTTCTGCGGCAGCGCCGCGATCTGGAACAGCTTCGCGACGGCGCTCGCCGTCTATCCGCACGGTTGCGTCGAGCAGACCCTCTCGCGCGTGCTCCCGTACTTCGCCCGGGCGCGGTCGGCGAAGCGGCGCGGTGAACCCGCTCCAGTGCAGGACCCCGGGTTCAAGGAGCGCCTCGCCGCCGGCATCAGCAGACTGCGTGCTCTCTACCGCGGCAGGAGCGAGGGCTTCGCCTGGTGGCCGAGCGAAGACGCCGACACCGGCATGACCGCGCTCGCGATCCATGCGCTGTGCGTGATGCGCGAGGCCGGCATCGACCCGCGCTCGCTCGGTCTCGACTTCGAGCTGGGCTCCGGTCGCTTCCGTGACGCGATCGACTCCGTGATGCACGACGCAGCGCCCGACAACGCCTCGATCGATCTCGCCGCGGCGGCGCTCCGCTTCGACCCCGCGCACGCGCCGGCGCGCGCGGCGATCGACGCGCTCGTCGACAGGATGCCCTGCCTTCCGGCCGGACTGCTCGCGCGCTGTGGTCTCGCGCTCCTGGGCGCAGGTGACGAAGCGCGGGCCCGACGATGCCTCGAAGCCGCACGGCGGGCGGATGCGAGCACCAGCAGCTTCCCCGGCGAGGCCCCCATTGCCGCGCACGCCCTGTGCACCGAACTCGCGTTGGCGCTGCACGAGAGCGCCCACGACGACGTCGGCAGGCTGATCATCGAGATGCTCGAAGGCCGTCCGTCGACCTACGCGACGAGCTGTGCACTGACCGCGCTCGCCGACCTCGCGGAGCAGCAACCGCAGGACGGCTTCGAGGTACAGGTCGACCTCGGCGGTGAGGTGCGAAAGGTCGTGCTCGACGCCGCACACGGTTTCACCGCCAGGCTGCGCGACCTCCCCGCGCGCGACTGCACGCTGCGCAGTTCCGCGTCGCCGCTGCTGATCGCCCGCGCCAGCGCGGTGGTGCGACGCGAGCGCGCTTCGGATCATGCGTCGTGGTCGTCGCCTCTGCAGGTGTCGCGAGAGTTCGGCTCCTACGTCGAATGCCGCGCTCGCAGAGTCTGGGAGCCGGACTCCGCTGCGCTTCACGCAGGAGGGTCCTGCCTGCTGCGCGTGACCGTCGACACCGCGCAGCAGGTCGACTACGTGATCGTCGAGATCCCCCTGCCGGCCGGCTTCGAGTACGTCGACGAGCAGCCTGACCTGGACCGCTTCGACGACCGCGTCGCCTTCGCGATCCGCTCGCTGCGTCCGGGACACCGGATCGAGAGGCTCGTCCGCCTCGTCCCCACCCTGACCGGCCGCGTGATGTGGCCACCGGTGACGGCGCAGTCGATGTACGACCCGGAACTCGAGGGCGGCACGGCGGGCGCCTGGCTCGAGGTCCTTCCCCCGGCTCCACCGAAGGTCGCCGTCACGACGACCTCCGTCCCGATGCTGGTGGTCGAACCGCTTCCGGAGGAGTGGCACCCTCCGGAACCCGATCTGCACGAGCTCATGATCAGGACCATCGAGGACATCGCGCGCGGGCAGCAACACGTCGCACCCGACGACGAGGACCGCGAGCGCGTGCACGACGCGCTCGAAGGCCTTCTCGCCTGGGCCGACGCCGATCCGGACGCGGCGCGCGCGGATCTCTCATGCCTCCTGCGCGACCTGGACAGATGGGGTGGGGAAATCTCGACCGAGGAATGGCGTGAGGTGCGCACCCGTCTGCGGCTCGCCCTCGATCGCTGTCTGCTCCGGCTCCTCGATCGGCTGGAACACGACCAGCTCGACGATCCGGATCGTGACCAGCTCGACGAGGCCTGCGAATTGCTCGACGGCGACATCTCGGGGGAGCGACGCGACGCCCTGTTGCTGCGTCTGCTCCGCTGCGCCGACCGCGAGCACGAAGACGCGCTGATGCGCGTCCTCGACCGCGCGCCGAGCCACGTGGAGTCCGACGCCGTTCACGCGATGCTGCTGCACCTGCTGCACACACGCAGTCCGCGGATCGGCGATCTCGTCGTGCCGCTCCTCCGCGACGAGGATCTGCAGCACGTTCCGACCTCGCGTGTGCTCGCGTTGATCGACGCGTTGGATTCGTCCGCCGTCGAACGCCTGCTGCGCGTGCTGTGGCAGGATCGGCTTTCGCGCATCGTCCTGCAGGGCGAACTCGCGAAATCCGAGTTCGTGAGCGAGCACGCCGACGAACTGGTCGAGGTGTTGCCGGCCGAGGCCTGGCGCGCGCTCCCACTCGAGCAATCGCTGATCGCGCTCGAACAGGCCTCGGTCGACGACCCGCTGGAGTTCCTCGCCCGTCAGCTCCGCCCCATCGGCGACTTCCAGCGCGCGCTCGCGACCTCGCAGGACGCCGCGCACAACGGACTCCTCGCGCGCTACCTGATCCGCGCCGGCATCGACTCGCTCGGCGAGAGCGGCGATCCGGGTGATCGCATCCGCGCCCATTGGGACGCCGTACTGCGCGCGGTGGTCGGTCACGACGCCACGCGCGCCGCCGGACTGCTCGCCGACGCATTGATGCGCGATGCGGACCTAGTCGACGTGATCGACCTCGACGAACTCGTGGGCCCTCTGTGGCGCGTGGTGGTCGACGGCTTCGCCACGCTCGATGCACCGACCCGGGAGCGATTGTTCGTCACCTGCGGCGCGGCGGCCATGGAGTCGCTCTGGAGCTACGCGTCGGACGCGCAGGACCTGCCTTTGGTGGAAGCCATCCTGCGCAGCGTGCCCGGTGGTCCGGAGTTCCTCGCCGAGAACCGCGACGACGACACGCCCGAGGACCTGGCCGAGCTGCCGCCCTTCGAGCGCGCAGCCCGTGTCATCCTGCGCGACGGCGTGAAGGCCGCGCTGGCCGGTCCGCTCGCACGCGAGGCCGCATGGCTGCTGCGCCTGCGCGGGCTGTGACCCTCCGGCCTGCGGCTCAGAGCTCGAGAGACGATTGGTCTCTCGAGCTCTGCGTGGCCGCGCATGCGGCCACCAGCAAGCATCTGAGAGCCCGTATCGTGGAGTTCTTGTCGGGCTCTCAGTGCGCGGTCGCCTGGCGCGCGTCGTCGACGAGCTGCTGGGCGTCCTTGCAGAAGGCGGCGAGCGCGGGCACGTCGCGCGGCAGGTCGGCGTAGCGGCCGAGCTGGGCGAGGAGCACGTCGAGCGTGGCGTCGGCGTCCTTCACGGCCGAGTGGCGCTTGCGGTCGTCGATCGGCAGGTCGTCTCCCCCACCGCCCTCGTCGCGCTCGGCGAAGGCCCTCCCCTGCACGTGGCCGCAGTAGTAGAGCACCGCGTTGTTGAGGTTGCGGGGGCCCTGGATGAAGCGGTCCCAGGACTTCTCCTTGGCGACGAAGACGGTGCGCGCGTCGATCACGTGGCGCCCCGCCATCGCGAAGTCGAGGCGATGGCGCTCGCACTCGCACAGCCACAGCGGCAGGTCGTAGCCGATCACGTTGAAGCCGCAGAGGTCGGCATCGCCGAGGAAGGCGAGGATCTCGCCGGCCGCGCGGGCGAGGTTGGGTTCGCCGAACAGGCCGCGCACGTCGTCGTTGCGGATGCCGTGGATCTTGGTCGCCGTCTCGGGGATGTCGATGCCCGGATCGACGCGGCGCTGCACCTGCTCGCGTCGCCCGTCGGGCATGAGCTTGACCATGCCGATCTCGACGATGCGGTCCTTCTTCACGTCGAGGCCGGTGGTTTCGAAGTCGATGCAGACGAGAGGACGCGTCAGCCTGAGGTTCATCGTCGGTGGTTCGTGGTGCGGAAACGGCGAAACACCGGCCCCCTCCCAGGGCCCGGCCGGGCGTTCATAACCCGGGGCACCGCGCACGAGAAGCGCGCTCTACGCGACCCAGCGCTCTTCGAGATCGGCGACCGTCGCCGTCCAAGCATCGATGCCGCGCAGACCGACACAGGCGGCCGCGAAGCGCTCGGCGAACGAAGCGGCCTCGGTGTCGTCGAGTGCGCGGGCCATCGGGAACAGGATCTGCTCCTCGTGATCCATGTGTCGGCGGAGGCGAGCGATGTAGGTGTGCGCGATGGTGGTGAACACCACGCGTTCCTCGTCGCGGAGATCGCCCGGCTCCCAGAACAACCACAGCGACTGGAGCAGTTCGAGGGTCTCGTCGTGCTCGGCGATCAACTGGCCGACCGATTCGGCGATCGACTCGTCGGCGCCGGCCAGCGCCAGCGGATAGAGGGTGGTGCTCTCCTTCTGGTGGTGCGCCCGCTCCACGAACTCGCGCAGGTAGCGCAGCACGCGGGCGACGTCTTGCCCGGGAAAGCGCGCTCCCGACGAGACGAAGCGCGCCATCCGCTCGAAGACCGTGAGCACGCGCCGGTGCAGCGCGTGCTCCTGCTGCAGCGCATCGATCGGGACGGTCAAAGCCTTGGCGCGGACGGGGAAAAGGGGCATCGAGCGCGGTGGAGAACCGTGCTCCCGCGCGGCCAATTTCGGCGCTTGGAGCCGGCCGGGGACAGCCTCGCAGGCCGCGAGCCGGCCACCGCCACCGGACCGAACGCCCTCTTAACTTTTCCAGGTTTCGGGTTGTGTTCGCCGAACATCTGCCTAACTTGCGCCCAACATCCGAACGAGGACCGAACATGACTGCCGTTCCGAAGCCCCTCCCCGTCCAAGGTCGCCTCGACCTCGTGTTCAGCCCCCTTGCGCGACCGGGCATCCCCGCCACGCCCGCCACCTCCGCCACCCCCGCCTCGACGACTCCTCGGCGTCGGGCCGTGTTGGCTCCGGCGGTCGCCCCGGCGGAGGCTCCGAGCCCGCGGGCGCGCCTCGTCCCCGCGCAACGCATCGAAGCGGCGGCGCCACGGCCGCTGATCAAGCTGTCGACCCTTCCCCTCCCGCCGGAGGCAGCGGATGCCACGGAGCGGCCAGCGCTCCGCGTCGAGTGCCTTCCTTCGCGACGCGAGGTGATCGTGCAGATCTGCGGCACCTTCCTCCTCGCGGTCTCGGTGCTGTTCGCGGCGGCCTACCTCGGATGAATCGGGTGCGCATCGCACACCCGGTGCTTCGTGGAGCCCGCGGCCGCTTCCTACGAATCTCCGTGACCGACCGACGACGTGCGTTCGAGTCGGCGGTCGGTCACACTCCTCTCTCCTCGTCGCTCCGATTCCGACTCGGAGTGCCCGCGCGTCTTGCGCGAGGTGTCGCCCCATGCATCTGATGCTGACCGAGAAGCAGCTGCGCGTCCTGCGCTTCTTTCGCGACTTCCGCGACCAGCACGGACTCGCACCCACGCTCGAGGAGGCCGCGCGTGAACTCGGCGTGAGCAAGATCACGATCCACGAGCACCTGCGCCACCTCGAGGAGAAGGGCGCGGTGCATCGCGACAAGGCCCGCGCGCGCTCGGTCGCGATCCTCTACGACCCCGATGAGCCGAAGTACCACGGTCGGCGCCCGGTCTCCGAATTACCGGTCCTGGGTGTGGTCGCCGCAGGGCGACCGATCGAAGCCGTCGAACATGCGGAGGTCGTGCCGCTCACCGATCTCGTGCCGACCGGTGACGACCATTACGTCCTGCGCGTCACGGGCAAGTCGATGATCGAGGACCACATCGACGATGGCGACTTCGTCGTCATCCGCCGGCAGCAGAGCGCGAAGAACGGCGACATCGTCGTCGCCGTGGTCGATGGGGAGGAGGCGACCCTGAAGCGCTACTTCTTCGAGCACAATCGCGTCCGCCTGCAGCCGGCCAACTCGGCTCTCGCTCCGATCTTCCCCGAGCGCTGCGAGATCCGTGGGGTGCTGCGCGGCGTGATCCGCAAGCTCCGCTGAGGACCACCGTCCCCGCTGTTCCCCATGCACGGCGAAACCGAGCGAGTTCTGCGGTCGTGAGCGACGAGCCTCGCGACGAGACCGCACGCCGGCGACCCGTTCCCGGGACCCCACCGGGGCGCGCGCAGAACTGTCCCTATCTCGTGTTCTGTCCGCCCGGCAAGTACGCGTGGTGCACGTGTCGCAACAGTGCGCTGCTGCCCTTCTGCGATGGCTCGCATCGCCATCGGGGGGGAGACCATCACCCGGTAAAGGTCGTCCTCGAGGAGGCGCGCACCGTGGCCTGGTGCTGCTGCGGGCGCACGGCGCACGCGCCGTTCTGCGACGGATCGCACACCGATGCGCCGGCGAAGATCGACGTGTAGGCGCTCCGACGGAAGTCAGTCGACGCCGAGCACCTCGGATCCGAGCCAGGATGCGCGATGCGCCAACTGCGCGGCGCTGGGATCCGGGACCGCGACGATCTTCGCCTTGCCGGGCAGTGCCGCGCCGGGAGTGACGAGGACTTCAAGGATCACGCCCATGCGCGCGACCAGGACCCGCAGGGGTTCGCCCGCGCGCGCGACCGACTCCCACACCCGATCGAAGTCGGCCGCCGCCACGCGGAACCGGTCGAGCGCGAGGACTTCGTCGGCGGGGCAGAGTCCCGCGAGGTCGGCGGGACTGCCGTCGACGACCGCGGCGATGGTGGTGTGGTCGCTGTCGAAACGCACTCCGAGCGTGGGTGTCTCGCCCGCGTTGCGCTCGAGGCGGAGACCGAAGAGTTCGAGTGCCTGATCGAGATCGGGATCGAAGGGCCCGAGGATCAGGGCATCGACGAGGCTGCGCATGGACGTTCCCGCCGCCGCGTCGATCGCCGCGAGCACGTCGTCGTGCGAGTAGCCGCGGTCTTCGTCCCAGGTCGCGTGCCAGAGGTTGCGGAGCGCGTCGTCGAGCGTGCGCGTGCCGCCGCTGGCGCGACGGATCGCCGCGTCGATGACGAACGCGGCCAGGGCGCCGTTGGTGTAGTAGTTCTGCGAGACGTTGCGCGTGCTCTCGTCGGGGCGATAGAGCAGGAGCCAGGCGTCGAAACTGGAGTCGGCGAGCGAGAGGCGGAACCGGCCCGGATTGGCGAACATCGCATCGACGTGCGCGGCGAGCCGGCCGAGATAGCGCTTCGGAGTGGTGACTCGCGCACGCAGACAGATGAGATCGTCGAGGTAGGCGGTGAAACCCTCCGCAACCCACAGCAGGCGCGTGGGACTCTCGCGTTCGAGATCGGGTTCCCACAGCTCCAGCGGGCGCATGCGCTTCACGTTCCAGACGTGGAGGTACTCGTGCGCGATGAGTGCTAGGAAGTCCTCGTACGAACTGCGCGGAGCGAAGGTCGTGCGCGGGGCGAGGAGCACGGAGCTGTCGGCGTGCTCGAGCCCGCCGCGCCCGCGATCGCCGAACATCGCGAGGAAGGTGTAGCGCGCGTACGGAGGTTCACCGCCGAACACACCGCGCGTGGCGTGGACGACCGCGCGCGCATCGGCTTGGAACGTGTCGGGCAGCGTGATCCCGGAGAGGCCGAGCGAGACGAAGCGATGGGGTCGCGCATCGACTCCGAGATCGAGGACGTCGACCGGACCCGCGAGGCAGGGCGTGTCGACGGCGGTCCGATGGTCGGCGACGTGGAAGCGCGCGCGGCCTGGCTCGACCATCTCCACTGGTGTCGACCCGGCGAAGAAGGACCAACCGGTCGGCAGGAGCACGTCGAGGATCGCGTCCACCTCGCGAGCGTCGACCGGCCAGAGGCAGAGGTTGGCACCGTCCCAGAAGGCTCCCTCCGTGCTGGCGTAGGCCGTGCGGACACTCAGGTCGCGGGCGTAGAGCGTCCAGCGGAGGTCGACGCTTCCGTCGTCGCCGAGGGGGACCAGCCAGCGATTCTTCGCGGACTTGCGGCACCGCAGCACCGAGCCGGACGGGTCCACGGCGTGGACGTCGCGCACCAGCCGAGCGAATTCCCTGACGAGGTAGCTCCCGGGCGTCCACACCGGCAAGAACACCTCGGCCGTGCTGGGGTACGGAGGCCGGGCGCCGGGTTCGAACCGGAGCCGGGCATGGATCAGGCGGCGCGCCGCATCACGTAGATCGACCTCGAAACGCAGGCTTCGCACCGCACAGGATCCCGATGGGATGGGCAGATTGGCACGCCCGAGAGGATTCGAACCTCTGACCTTCGGCTTCGGAGGCCGACGCTCTATCCAGCTGAGCTACGGGCGCGCAGGAGTCCCGGCAGGCCGGGTCACGGTCTTTACTCGTGCCCAACGGCGAAAACAACGCCGGCATCCTTTCCGGGACGAACGTGGCGGGAGCCGGTTGTCAGGTTCCCTCGAACGAGATTCAATCCTGCCGCGGGACGTTATCCGTGCGCTCCTTCCGGCTAGTAGACCCCGCTGGCGGAGGAGTGCCCTCAGGTGGTCCCCTCGTGATGTCGTTGAACAGCTTGCACGCGAACCCGAACGACACGAACGCATCGACGCGAACCCGCAGTCGATTCGCAACCGGCCTCGTCGGTTCGGTGCTCGCACTCGCCGGCGCCGTCGGTGTGGATGCGATGCACGACTCGGCAGCCGCCGCGCCGACCCTCGCCGCGGAACCCGCAGATCCGCTGCAGGACAGCGACGGCGATCTCCTTCCGGACCGACTCGAGCGCGTGTTGCTGACCGATCCCGACGTCGCCGACACCGATCACGACGGCATCACGGACTTCATCGCCGCGGTGCAGTTTCGTCGCCCGCTCGATCCTCCCGGTGAGGTCCGCCCGCTCGACGACGCGATGCGCGTCGCGATCTCCTCGGGTGTGAATGCGCAGGGACGGAGCATCATCTGGGTTCACTTCCTGTTCCGCTTCGTGGGCGCGAATCTCGGTGAACTGCGCTCCATCGACCCCTACCTCGACTACTGGGGCACGCGGCTCCCCCTCTCTTCGTTGCTCGGAGTCGGACGCACCGGCATCGCGACCGGTTGGGATCCGAACGAAGGCCTGATGTGCGTCGCCTCCTTCGAGCTCGGCGCCGAGAGCGCGCTCCGCACCGTGATGCCGTGCACGATCGGTGCGACGGCGGTGGTGGGGTCCCGGGTGTTCAACTCGGGTGCGTTCCTCCAGGAGGTGGATGGGATCTCGACGGTCCTCACCGCAGCCGACGACGACAAGGGCTTCGTGATGCCGCTCGATCCGGCGCAGAACGAGGATCCCTTCTGGTCGTCGTCGCGCGTGTGCGTGATGCAACTCGAGGTGATGTCTGCGAGCCCGGCCGGCGCGCTCTGCGAAGTGCGCAATGCCGAGTGCATGTCGAGCGGTCGACTGGCCTGCCCGCCGACCTGCATCAGCTCGCGGGGAAGAAGCATGTTCTTCCCCAATGGCATCAGCACGGTGACCGGCAGCAACCGCTGAGAGCCCCCATGATGCGGGCTCTCAGATGCTTGCTGGTGGCCGCATGCGCTGCCACGCAGAGCTCGAGAGACCAATTGTCTCTCGAGCTCTGAGTCGCCGGTCGCGATGTCACCGCGCGGGCATGCGCACGTCGTCTCGCTCCGCGACCTTGGATCTGGCGGTTGCCCGAGGCGTTGGCTAGAACCGAACTCGGTCTCTCGCAAGCACTTGTGGTCTTGATCCAGATCGAGCCACAAGCCGCGGCGATCGCCCTGCATTCCGAAACTGCACGGAACTTCTGAAGCCATCCGATCCGTCCGAAGCCGCGGATCGCCTCTCTACGCCTCGTGATCTTCGACGCTCGCACTCCCGAAGCCTCTCTCGTCGCCGCGTGTCGGGACGTCCAGGCCGACTCCTTCGAATGCGCCTTCGAGGAGCTCTATCGCCGCTATCGGGATCGCGTCTATTCGATTGCCTACCGCATGACGGGCACGGCGACCGATGCCCTGGATGTGGTCCAGGACGCTTTCCGGGTCCTGTTCTTGAAGATCTCGACCTTCCGGTTCGACGCCCAGTTCAGCACCTGGTTGTTCCGGATCGTCGTCAACTGCAGCAATGACCACCGCCGTCGCCTGACCGGCCGCCGCCGTCCGACCCCGGTGAGCCTCTCGAATCTGCAGGTCGATCTCGATGTGGAGGACCAGCGTGAGGGACCCATCGAGTCCGCGCAGAGCGCTGAAGCCGGGGAGCATGTGCATGCGGCCCTGCTGCGACTCAGCCCGAAGCTGCGTGCCGTCCTCGTCCTCCGCTACCTCGAGGGATTGAGCTACGAAGAACTCGGTGAGACCCTTCAGGTGCAGCCGGGCACGGTGAAGTCACGGCTGGCGCGCGCGCACGTCGCGCTCGAGCGCGAACTCGCGGGGAGCGCCGCGTCTCTGGGGTTCGGCTCCCTCCCGGTCGAAGACGAGGAGGATGGAGACGACGGTGATCGCTCCGAGGGTCGGGAGTCACCTGCATCGAGCGGCTCCCAGGAAGGTGTCGCATGAACGCTTCTTCCGAGTTCCGCGACGCCATCCTCGAGCGACTTCCGATGGGGGACGAGCAGCTCGTCGCCGCGGCCAGGGCGGCTCAGGCGTCGGAGGAAGATCTCGCGTTCGCGCGCGCCGCCAATCGCCAGATTGCCGCTCTGCACGCGCTTCCGCGCCCCGCTTTCCCCGCGATCCGCGCGGCTTCGGTCCTCGAGGCGATCCACGACTCCGTCATCGCCGAGCGCGAAGCAGCTCTGCGGAGCACGGCCCGAGGCGACCTGATCTCTGCCGGTCTGGGCCCCGTCGAACCGGCAGTCGACGTCGACTGGTCCGAACACGACTGGAGCAGCGCCGTGCTGGAACAACTGGCGGCGCGCGACGGCGGCGACATCGACTCGTCGGTCGGCCAGGCTGAGCAGATCGTCCAGGGTCTCCCGGCAACTCCGGGTTGGCTGTGGCTGAGGATCCGCGGCGAGCTTCGCGCCCTGCGTTCGGGCGGCTCGGGGAGCGCGCAAGTGGCGGGGCGGAGCGTGGTCGTCCGTCGCATCACGGTGCGGCAGGTCGCGGCTGCCGCCGCTCTGGTGCTGGCAGCCCTGATCGTCGTCGGCATCGAATCCGGCCGCTTCGGCCTCGGTCCGCGACACGGCGCGCGAGGAACCCATGAGTTCCTCCTGCAGAGGGTCAACCAGCCTCTCGCGGGAGACTTCGCCGTCGGCAGCATCGTCGGGGAGGTGACCCGTGGCTCGCGCTGAGCAACGCATGGCTTCCCTGTCCGCGATGCTGGTGCGGTCCTGCCTCGCCGTCTTCGTCACCGCCCTGGCCGCCCTCGCGCAGGCGCCGGTGACCTTCGCATCCATCTTCCACGCCGAACGGAACACCTGGGCGGAGGTCCTCCAGCGCCGCTCGGTGCTCGAGTCCGATGGACACGGTGGCATGCATTGGGCGGCGATCGACGAGACCCTGAGACTCGGTGCCGACCGCGCTTCGGGCCAAGCGCGCTTCGTGCTCGAGTTGGTCGGCGTTCCCGGGATGGTGCTCGATCCGGCCGAGTTCGAGCGGCGCCGTGACTTGCACGCCTCGCGAGCCGGCTTCCTGCAGCAGTTCGGCAGCTTCCACGTGGGCGACGTCGCCCTGGCCGAGCAGAACTACCAGATCATCCCTCTGGATCAGCGGTCGCGTCTCGGCCGTCCGACGCAGCGCGTGGCCGTCGTTTCCCGCCAGCTCGGTCGTTCCGCGTGGATCCTCGAAGTCGACGCCGCGACGCACTACCCGCTCTACCGCGCCGAGGTCTCCAGCCTGGGTGTCATCGTCTCCACCCTCGAAGTGCTGCGCATGACTCCGACCGATCCGGCGCCGGTGGGTGCCGTGAGCTGGTGGAGGCCGACGTCTCCGGTCGAGTACTTCGGTGACGTGAACGCCGCGGTGTCCGCATTGGGTGTCGCGGAGCAATCCGTGCTGCCGATCGCGCAGGAGTTGCCGCAGGGTTTCCGCTTCCTCGAGGCGCGGACCGTCATCGACACGCTGCGACCCGAGAGCAATCTCGTCCTTCTCTACACCGATGGCGTGGAGTCGATGTTCGTCGTCGAGACCTTCGGCGCCCCGCTGCCGAGTGTTCCGGTGATGTCGCCGACGGATACCCAGTCGCCCTACGCCCTCTTCGTCTACCAGGACGTCAACACCCTTCAGTTGATGTTCCACAACGGCACGGTGCAGACGATCGTCATCGGCGCATCGGGCGAGTTCGGCGTGGTTTCGCTCGCGCAGGATCTCCTCGCGCGTTCACTCGGGCGCTGAGAAGTCCCCTGTTCCCTGCGTGCCACTCGGTTCGCGCGCCGGGTCGTGCGATGGATCGGACCCCTGCGGACCGAGCGTCTGGAAACCAAGACGCGGTCCTGCTTCCGCGACTGAGGTGTCTGGAAACCAGGACGCCGCGACAAGGACCTTGGGCGGGCGTGGTCGTCGAAGCTCCCGTGGTGGGGCCGGTTCATGGGCCGGGCCGTCGCGGTGACCGGGAGGCACGCCCGCTGCTCGGAGTGGAGCGACCTCCTTCCCGCGCACGCAACCATGGATCCTGATCGCCTCCACGACTCCCAAGACGGCACCAACCTCGGTTCTCGCGAGTATCGCACCAAGCTCCTGACCAAGCTCAACTGCCTCATCGCGGTGCTCGAAGTCGCTGTGGCCAAGGTCGGCCGAAGCCTCGAGGAGCCCGGGGCCAATGGCGAGCGGCTGAACCGGATCCGGACCAACCTCGAGAACACGCTGGCGATCTGTCATCGCGCGCGACGCACACTGCAGCGTGCGATGGACGGACGTTCCGAATCGACCGAGACCGCGCACCGGCGTCGCATGAGCTACCGCGACTACGTGGAACTCTCGAGCATCGAGGAGTACCGCAAGTTCAAGAGCCTGCCCCCGATCACCTCGAAAGAGATCTCGCAAACCGACATCGACGCCCTGCTCCGCCAGTTGACCGACAGCTGATCGGCTTGTGGCGAACCCGGCCGAGGATGCGGGCCATCGGAGTCCCCGGTGCGCCGCGACGCTTCGATCCCTTCCCTGTCGGAACCCCGCGCCCAAGAGAGGCGAAGCCCCCGTGAACGAAGCTCGCAGCTTCCGGCGGGGGCGTGACATCCCCGAGGGACTCGACCTTTCCTTGACCCTCCTGTGGTCGACGCCGGATGCGGCCCCCAGCCCTGGCGGTGAAGGCGCGCAAGGAATCCGTGGGATGCTGCTGGATGGTTCGGGGAACCAGGGAGGGGGGAAGGACCTGGCTGGGGACAGCGCCACGGAGTTGCAGCACGACCCTGGAGGTCGTTCCCCTGGCACCTCCCGGTTGCTCCCCGGACTCTCCACGTGTCCGTCGCTCCACCTCCGGCGAGAGACCGGCCTGCGGCCTCAGCTCGTGCCATGCGACCCGGGTCTTTCCACACTTCGACGCACCTGAAGACGGTTGGAGAAGGATCTGAATTGACCTCAGCTCCACGACCAGGAGAGCAACGCGGACCAGGAACCCAGGAGCCTCGAACACGCTCGCAGTGCGGGTGATCACCCCGGCAACCCGGCGAACCGAGGACACGCGGAGAAGGTCATCTCCACGGCACGGCGGAGCCGCGAATCGGCGCCCACCCTGGGCTAGAGTGATCACCCCGCCAGGGACCGCCATGAAGATCCTTTGTGACCGCCAGGAGCTGCAGGACGCCTTCGCCGTGGTCGGAGGCATCCCTCCACTGAAGAGCCCGAAGGCCGTGCTCCAGAACGTGCTGCTGCGCGCCGACGAGTCCGGCATCACCTTCCTCGCGACCGACAACGAGATGACCGCGCGGTCCCACGTCGGGTCGGTGAAGGTGACCAAGCCCGGAGCCGTGCTCCTCCCGAGCCGCGAGACGGCAGCCCTGTTGCGTGAACTCAGCGAGCCGACGGTTTCCATCGAGGCCAGTGAGGGTCGCTGCCGCATCCAATGCGGATCCGGTTCCTTCGAACTGCTCGGTGACGACCCTTCGCAGTTCCCGAGCGAACCAAACATCAACGCGGACGTGGAACTCCACGTGCCGATCAACGAGTTCCTCGCGATGTTCCGCCGCACCTCCTTCGCGGTGGCTCGCGAGGAGACACGCTACGCGATCAACGGCCTGCTGCTCGACTTCCACGACGGCTGCCTGCGCGTGGTGGGCACCGACGGTCGTCGCCTCGCTCTCGCCTACACCAACATCTCGACCCAGGCGCCGCGCGCACGTGCCGTCGTGCCGCTGCGTGCATTGCAGACACTGAGCAAGGCCATTCCGGCGTCCGACGAAACCGATCTTCGCATCAGCCTCGGCAAGAACCAGATCCGCTTCGAAGTCGGGTCGAACATGCTGGTCTCCCAGCTCCTCGACAATCGCTTCCCGGAGTACGAGCAGGTCATCCCGAAGGCTGCCGAATCGACCATCGAGATCGAGCGGACGGAACTCGAGCGCAATCTGCGCCGCGTCGCCGTGCTCGCGTCCGACGACGTGCGCATGGTGCGCCTCAAGTTCGACGACAAGGGCCTCGAGATGACCTCGGAGAGCTCCAACGTCGGCAAGGCGAGACTCACCATGGCCGTGAAGATGAATGGCAAGGGTGGCAGCATCGCCTTCAACCCCGACTACCTGATCGATGCGCTGAAGGCGTCGGAGCTCGAGGTCGTCCGCATGGACATGACCGACGGCACGGTTCCCGCCAAGTTCACGCTCGGCGAGTCGTACTGCTACGTCCTGATGCCCATCAGCGGAACGTGAGCGCACCACGCCACGCCGGTGATCTGCTGCGGGGCCTGATGCGCGATGTCGGATCGCGCGCAGGACGCTCGCGCGTTTCGCAGGCCGTGGAGGAGGTCCTCGGGGAGCGGCTCGCGCCGCACGTCGAGGTCTCCGGTTTCCGCAAAGGGACTCTCACACTCGAAGTCGATTCCCCAGCCCTGTTGTCCGAGTTGCGCGGCTTCCGCAGCGACGAGCTGAGGCTCGCCTGCAACGAGCGACTCGACAAGGAAAAGATCGCGCGCATCGTCTTCCGCATGCGCGGCACCGGACATGTCTGAGAAGAAG
Source organism: Planctomycetota bacterium (assembly GCA_046349595.1). GTDB lineage: Bacteria > Planctomycetota > UBA1135 > UBA1135 > UBA2386 > JACRLW01. The sequence continues at coordinate 1,149,574 of JAXMCA010000002.1, read as the reverse complement.
AAGAACTACGACGCCAGCTCGATCAAGGTGCTGGAAGGGCTCGAGGCGGTTCGCACGCGCCCGGCCATGTACATCGGCGACGTCGGACCAAAGGGTCTGCATCACCTGGTCTGGGAGGTCGTCGACAACTCGGTCGACGAAGCGCTCGCGGATCGATGCTCGCAGATCGACGTGAAGATCCACACCGACGGCTCGTGCTCCGTGCGCGACAACGGTCGCGGCATCCCCGTCGACATGCACGAGACCGGCATGCCTGCCGTGGAGGTCATCATGACCAAGCTCCACGCGGGCGGGAAGTTCGACAAGGACTCCTACAAGGTGTCCGGCGGATTGCACGGGGTCGGCGTTTCCGTCGTGAATGCCTTGTCGGAGACGCTCGAAGTCCAGGTCTTCCGCGACGGCAAGATCCACAAGATGACCTTCGCTCGCGGCCGTCCGACGTCGACGCTGCAGGTCATCGGAGACACCACGGAGACCGGCACCTACGTGCGGTTCAAGGCCGACCCGACGGTCATGGAGACGGTGGAGCTGAGCTACGACGTGATGCGCAAGCGCATGCGTGAGCTCGCCTACCTCATGGGCTCTCGTGGCCTGCGACTGTCCGTTGCCGACGAGCGCACCGGCCAGCACGACGAGTTCTGCTTCCCCGATGGACTGCGCCAGTTCGCCGTCGACCTCAACGAGGGGAAGACGCCGATCCACAAGGAGATCATCTACCTGCAAGGCCGCACGTCGCTGCCCGAGTCACCCGACCGCGTCTACGAGGTCGAGGTCTCGATGCAGTACAACGACGGCTACAACGAGGCGATCCTCACCTTCGTCAACAACATCAACACGTTGGAAGGTGGCACGCACCTCGTCGGCTTCCGGACCGCGTTGACGCGCGCGCTCAACAACTACGCGAAGTCCGAGAACCTGATGAAGCCGAAGGACACGCCGCCCACCGGCGACGACTTCCGCGAGGGTCTCACCGCGGTGCTCTCGATCAAGGTTCCGGACCCGCAGTTCGAGAGCCAGACCAAGATCAAGCTCGGCAATCGCGAGGTTCAAGGGATCGTCGAGACCATCGTCGGCGAAGGACTGCGGACCTTCTTCGAGGAGAAGCCCGGCGTCCCGAAGTCGATCTTCAACAAGGCGATGGAGGCGAAGCGCGCGCGCGAAGCGGCCCGCAAGGCCCGCGAGCTGGTGCGGCGCAAGTCCGCGCTCGAAGGTGTGGGCCTGCCCGCGAAACTGGCCGACTGCCAGAAGGGGACCACTCCCGAGCAGGCCGAGCTGTTCCTCGTGGAGGGCGACTCGGCAGGCGGCACCGCCAAGCAAGGTCGTGCCTCGCACCAGGCGATCCTGCCCCTGCGCGGCAAGATCCTGAACGTCGAGAAGGCGCCGGTCGACAGCATCCTCGACCACGAGGAGATCCAGACGATCGTGTCGGCGATCGGAACGGGCTTCGTCGGCGAGGACTTCGATCAGGCCCGTCTGCGCTACGGGAAGATCATCATCATGACCGACGCAGACGTCGACGGCAGCCACATCCGCACGCTGCTGCTGACGCTCTTCTATCGGAAGATGCCCGAGCTCGTGCAGCGCGGCTATGTGTTCGTCGCGCAGCCGCCGCTCTACCGGATCAGCAAGGGCAACCAGCATCGCTATGTGCTGAACGACGTCGAGAAGCAACGGGCGCTCACGGAGTTCGGTCTGGGCGATTCGAAGTTGACGATCACTTCGCCCAAGGGGCAGCGTGTTCTCACCGGAACGGAGCTCGCTCGGCTCATCGAGTTGCTGACGCGCATCAAGGCCTTCGAACACCGCATCGCCGACGGCGGAGCCGTTCCGTTCGGTGGTTTCCTCGCCGAGGCTCGTGCGCCGGAGATGTCGCTGCCGTCGTTCTTCGCGGAACGGGACGGTTCCGGCACCTTCCTCGAGGACGCGACGTCGCGCGACGCCTGGCTCGAGCGCCTGCGTTCCGCCGAGCCCGAGATCCGCATCCACGACGGCGTGGGCTCCGCGATGCGCCCCGAGGATGCCGACGTCCGCCTGCACATGCTGCACGTCGACGAGCACCTGTCGGCGTATCTGGTCCAGCTCGCCTCGATGGGCTTCCTGCCGGAGTCGTTCCGATCGATCGAGGGGACCAACTACGAACTCGACAACGGCAAGTCGAAGCAGGACTTCCCGACGCTTCTCGACGCCTTCCGCCAGATCGTCGCCGACCTCGAGAAGGCCGCGAAGATCCAACGCTACAAGGGACTCGGCGAGATGAACGGCAACCAGCTGTTCGAGTCGACGATGGATCCCGCGCGGCGGAAGCTCTACCGGGTGACCGTCAACGACGCGGTCGAGGCCGATCACATCTTCACGGTGCTCATGGGGCCCAATGTGGAGCCACGCCGCGAGTTCATCGAGAAGCACGCGCTCGAGGCGACCAACATCGACATCTGACGGACCCTTCCGTCGACACTGCGCCGCATGGACCGACTGCGACAGCTCATCGGCATCCTGACTCTCGTCGCGGCGGTCGCGCTCGGTGTCTGGTTCTTCCGCCTCCTCGCCGACGACGACAAGAGCGGCCTGTTCGTCGTCCGTCTCGAGTTCCGTGACGTCCGCGGCCTGAAATCGGGGGCCGACGTCCGCTACCGCGGTGTGAGGGTGGGGACCGTCAGCGACGTGACCATCGGCCTCGACGGCGAGAAGGGCGTGATCACGGTCCTGCTCCAGGCCGACGGAGCGCGACTGGCGCGGCAGTCGAGCCGGTTCTGGATCGTGGTGCCGCGCTTCGGCGGTCTGACCTCGGGAGCGACCGGCCTCGACACGCTGGTGCGCGACGCCTACGTCGCCTTCCTCACCACCGACGTGAACTCACCGGAGTTGCCTGCGGGGAGTCTGCTGGCGGGCCTCGAACGACCGCCGCTGGACCGCGGCGCGAACGACCTCGATCCCGTGCAGCGCGGAGACCTGCTGATGACGATGCTGGTCCCCGAGAACAGCGGCATCGAGCCCGGCGCGGCGGTGCAGTTCCGCGGCATGCGCGTGGGGGAGGTGCGGCAGGTGGAGATGGCGGCGGGCGGGACGCACATCGAGATGCTGATCCGGATCCGCGAGCGATACCGCGCCACGGTCACCGACAAGTCGGAGTTCTGGATCGCGAGGCCACGTGTGTCCGGAGCGCTGCTCCGGGGGATCTCGGTCGAGGACGTCGGCGCGCTGCTCACGCCCTTCGTCGGCTACCACACCCTGAGCGGGAAGGGTGTGCCGGTGCCCGACGGCTACCGCGTCGTCGCGACCCAGGAGCGTCCGGACACGACGACGAACGAGATCCCCGCCGGAGCACGCGAGCAGGTCCAGCCGAACGCGGGCGCGGGAAAGGCGAAGGGACTGCGGATCGTCGAGATCGCCTACGAGTGCACCGACGAGGACTGGCTCAGCCCGGACGACGAGTCTCAACGGCGAGGATCGGGCCTCCTGTTCGTCGATCCGCAGGGCCGCGTGGTGGTGCTCACCGCACGGAGCCTGTGCGACGGAACCCGCTTCATGTCGGATCTGTTCGGCGATCCCGACATCAAGAACGAGGCGATCCGCGTGGTGGTCCCGGGCATCGGCGTCTACCGCGCCGGAAGGACGTGGGTCGACCCGAGCGGAGGCGACCTCGCACTGCTGGTCCTGGAGGATGTTCCGCCCGATCTGCCGACGACCTCGGTGGGGGAGTTCGACTTCGACAGCGGCGCCGACGTCGCCGACGAGTTCTCGATCGCGACCAACGAGCATGCCAACGCGCTCGGGACGGCCTTGCCCGGACTGAGCGCTGCGCGAGGAGCGGTGCTGATCCACGCCGGCAAGGCCGTCGGCATCCTCGGCTGTGCGCAGGGGAAGGACGAGACACCGGCGCGCATCCAGTTGTCGGCGCTTCCGGTGGAGCTGAGGCCGAAACCGTGAACGCGGGCGAGAGCGCCCCGGCGATCGAACTGCGCGGGTTCGGGCTGCGCTACCGCAGCCGGTCCGGGGATCGCACGGTGTTCGTCGACGTCGACCTGGCGGTCGAACGCGGTGCGTTCCTGCTGCTCGTCGGTGAGAGCGGCTCGGGGAAGTCGACGCTGCTGCGCCTGTTGTGCGGACTGTGGGAGAGTCGCGAACCCACGCCGCGGATCGCCGGTGAGGTGCGCGTGCTCGGCGCGACGGTGACCGCGCGCTATCCGCAGCGTCTGCGCGGACCCGTGCAGGCCGTGCTGCAGGACGAAGGTCTCCTCGACGAGCTCTCGCCGCGCGAGAACGTCGAGCTCGCGCTGCGCACCGCGCACCGCTCACCCAAGCTGGCCCTCGGACTGCTCGCCCAGGTCGGGCTCGGTCAGGTGCCGGGCAGCGTCGCGGAACTGTCGGGTGGCATGCGCAAGCGGGTCGCCGTCGCACGTGCCCTCGGAGGTGAACCCGAGCTGCTGTTCTTCGACGAACCCACCGCAGGACTCGATGCCGACTCGGCGCGCTCCGTCGCCTCTCTGCTGGTCGAGACGCATCGTGCGATGAAGGGCAGGCGGACCACCGTCGTGATCACGCACGATCTGCGCGCCTTCGCGGGGCTGCACGACGGTTTCCTGCACGTCGATCCCTCGACGCGATCCCTGCGGCGGCTGCCGCCGGACCACGTCTTCGTCCGCGCCGGGCAGAGCGCGGCCGAGGAGCGCACGACGGCACCTGGTCTCGACCTGCGTGCCGTGCAGCGCGTGTTGCTGGAGACCTCCGACTTCGCCCTGAGCTGTCTGCAAGCCGCGTGGCGCGTGGTGCCGCGCTGGCCCGATCTGGCCTCCCGCACGCTCGCGCGCTACGTGGTCGAGGCCGCGGTGTTCGTCGTGATCGGGTGCGCGACGGTCGGCGGGCTCGCCACCTTCTTCGCGCTGCGCAACAACCCGCTGGAGGGAGCCTTCACCGGCGCACTGATCACCGGCTCGGGCAAGGTCCTCGTCGCGGTACTCATCCCGCTGCTCGCCGGGTTCTTCTTCACGGCGCGCATCGCGGCCGGAGCCTCGGCACGGCTCGGGACGATGAAGCGAACCGGCCAGATCGATGCTCTCCGCATGATGGGCATCCGCCCGGTCGACTACCTGCTGATCCCGATGGTCTGGGGGATCGGAGTGGCGCTGCCGCTGGTGACGGCCTGCGGCATCGTGTTCGCCGGCCTTGCATCGTTGTTCAGCGCGAAGCTCGTCACCGGCATCTCCGCGCACGGCTGGGCCCGTGCGTTCATCGTCGAACTCGATCGCTCCGACCTGCGCTTCGTGGCACTCAAAGCGATGTTGTCGGCCTTCCTCGTGTCGATCGTGACCTACCACCTCGCGACGGGGCCCAAGCGGTCCGGTCTCGATGTGGGACGCTCGGTCAACGGCAGCATCGTGTTCGGCATGACGGCGGTGCTCGGCGTCCACGCGCTCCTGACCTTGATCCAGTACGCCTGAGCGCCCGAGAAGGAATCCATGATACGGGCTCTCAGGTGCTTGCTGGTGGCCGCATGCCCGGCCACGCAGAGCTCGAGAGACCGATTGTGTCTCGAGCTCTGAGCGCTCCCTCAAGCCGCGGGGTCCGAGCGTCGAAAGATCCGACGTGAAGGGCCTCGAAAAGCTGACGCCGATCCGCCTCGCGGAAGTGCTGACCCAGAAGGGCCTCGTCCCCAACGAGATCATCACCGACGCGCTCTACACCCAGGATCGGCACGGCGAGCCCTTCGCCGAGGTGCTGGTCTCCACCGGACACATCAGCGAGTGGGATCTCGCCAAGCTGGTGGTGGAGCACTTCCAGGTGCCCTTCCTGATGGCGAGCATCTACGACATCAACAAGAAGGGGATCGAGGGTCTGCCGAACGACCTTCTGTTCCGGCACCAGATCGTGCCACTGGATCGCTTCGACAAGATCCTCACCGTCGTGATGCCGATCCTGACGCCCTTCGACGTGCTGATGAAGCTCGGCCGCGACGTGAAGTGCGAGGTCTATCCGTACGTCGGTCTCGTCACCGAGAACCGCAAGGTGCTCACCGACCTCTACCCCGACTTCAAGGTATGGAACGCGGAGCAGGAGAAGCGCCGCGAGCAGATGCGCAAGACGCGCAGCGACAAGCCCGGGGAAGAGGGCGGCAACTGGATGAACATGTTCGACTCGGCCGACGCCAAGGTGCGCGACGGCCTCAAGGACCCCTGATCAGGAGTCCTGCTTGCTGTCGCCGGAGGGGGTGTCGCCGGTAGGAGGTTCGGCGGCGCGGCGCGCTTCCTCGGACGGCTCCGCCGGAGCGTTCGGGTCGCGGACCGCAGGTTCCTCGACGTCGTGCTCGTGGTCCCGACCCGTCCACGAACTCGGCGGCTCGGCCCGGCCACCTTCGTAGATCGCGTCCTCGAGGTAGCGCCGCGGGTCCAGGGCACGGCGCGGGGCGTCGAGTGCATTGCGCATGTCGCGCATGCCGGAGCGCATCTCCCGCATGCTGTCGTCGCGGTCCAGCTCGCGGCGGAACTCGTCGAAGCCGCGGCGGAACTTCGCCACCGTGCGGCCGAGCTGGCGGCCGACCTCGGGAAGCCGACGGCCGTAGACCATCACGCCGATCAGCAGGATGACGGTCCACTCGCCCATGCTGGGCACCCCGAAGGCGAGCACTGCGAGCGACGGGAACAAGGCCGGACCATCGTCCGGAACCCGCCCCCGGTGTCAACCGGAGCCGCTCCTCGCTAACCTGCTCGGCCCCCATGGCCGAGCGCAACGTCTTCGCCCTCGAACGGCTCACCAAGAGCTACCACAAGAAGCCCGTCCTCAACGACGTCAGCCTGGTCTTCCTCGAGAACGCGAAGATCGGCGTGATCGGCGCCAACGGTGCCGGAAAGTCGACCCTGCTGCGCATCATGGCGGGGCAGGACAAGGAGTACGAGGGCGTCGCGCGCCCGGCCGAGGGCATCACCGTCGGCTACGTGCCGCAGGAGCCGCGCCTGCAGGAGGACCGCACGGTGCGGGACAACGTCGAGATCGCGGTCGCCCCGATCCGTGCCTTGCTCCACGAACACGAGCAGCTCAGCGCGAAGCTCGGTGAAGACATCTCCGCCGATGCGATGGAGAAGGTCCTCGCCGACCTCGACCGTCTGCAGCACGAGATCGAGGCTCGAGATGCGTGGGAGCTCGATCGCCATGTCGAGACGGCGATGACCAAGCTGCACCTTCCGCCCGGTGAGAAGCTGGCCGGGGAGTGCAGCGGTGGCGAGAAGCGCCGCGTGGCGTTGTGCAAGGTCCTGCTCGAACACCCCGACATCCTGCTGCTCGACGAACCGACCAATCACCTCGACGTCGATTCGGTGCGCTGGCTCGAGGAGACGCTCGCCAACTACAAGGGCACCGTGGTCGTGATCACCCACGACCGCTTCTTCCTCGACAACGTCGTCGGCTGGATGCTCGAGATCTGGCACGGCCGCGCGATCCCCTACAAGGGCAACTACTCGCAGTACCTCGAGGCGCGCGCCAAGCGCATGGAGATCGCCGAGAAGGAAGAGCGCTCGCGCGCGAAGATCCTCGAGCGCGAGCTCGAGTGGATCCGCATGAATCCGAAGGCGCGCACCACCAAGAACAAGGCGCGCGTGCGCAACTACGAACGCATGCTCGAGCAAGAGGTCGAGGAGAAGGACGGCTCCGTCGAGCTGCACATCCCTCCGGGCCGTCGCCTGGGCGACGTGGTGGTGCGATTCGAACGCGTCGACTTCAGCTACGACGGCGAGCACAAGGTCCTCGACAACGTGTCCTTCGAGCTCGCGCCGGGCGACATCCTCGGCGTGGTCGGGCCGAACGGCACCGGCAAGACCACGCTCCTGAAGATGATCACCAAGAAGCTGAAGCCCGACCACGGCCGTGTGGTGGTGGGCGAGACCGTCGAGCTCTGCTACGTCGACCAGGAGCGCGAGTCGCTCGACCCCGAGAAGACCGTCTGGCAGGAGATCAGCGACGGCCAGGACATCCTGAAGCTCGGCAAGTACGAGGTGAACAGCCGCAGCTACGTCGCGAAGTTCAACTTCACCGGCCCCGACCAGCAGCAGAAGGTCGGCAGCCTGTCGGGCGGTCAGCGCAATCGCGTCCAGCTCGCCAAGATGCTCCGCCGCGGCGGCAACCTGGTCCTGCTCGACGAACCGACCAACGACCTCGACCTCGACACCCTGCGTGTGCTGGAGGAAGCCATCCAGGTCTTCCCCGGCTGCATGGTGATCGTCAGCCACGATCGCTACTTCCTCGACCGCGTCTGCACCAAGATCCTCGACCTCGGCAACTACGAGCCGGGCAAGTTCATCGACAGCGTGTGATCCGCTGGTCGGTGCACCGACCGATCAGTAGTCGAGGATCTGCGCGCGCCCGAATTCGTAGCCGCCGACCGACCAGTTGGTGCGCTGGCGCACCAGGCCGCCGAGGCGCGGCTCGAAGTCGATGTGGAAGGTCGAGTCGTCGGTGACGGCGTCGTAGGTGATGCCGAAGAACAGGCGCCAGTCGAGGTCGTTGCGGATCAGGTTGGCGGCGTAGTAGGCGCTGCGGGAGCGTTCGATGTCGTAGGCGCCGCGGAGGTCGATCTGCCAGCGCGTGCGCAGGGGAAGTGTGAGGCCGTAGCCGACCACGCCGCGCTCGACTTCGTCGCTGCGGTATTGGAGCGACCACTGCGTGCTACCGGTGCGCAGCACGGAGTAGGCGTTGAAGGTGCGCAGCTCGTCCTTGTTCCAATCCTGCTCGCCTTCGAAGAGGAAGCCGAGCGAGACGTCCTTGGCGAGCTTCAGCGAGCGAAGCAGGAACTCGAACTCGAAGAGCTCGAGCACATGGCCCTGGTTGTCGCGGTCGGGGAGCGGAGCGAAGTTCTGAGCGAGGTCGAGCCAGACCTCCTCGCGCACTTGTCGGCTGTCGTCGGGAAGGTTCTCGCGGCTGAGCAGGCGCTGGAGGACGCCGACGCGCACCACGGAGTACTCGGAGATCGTGTCGACGCCGTCGAGCTGGAAGAAGTCGCCGGGCTGCCGCTGAACCTGGAAGCGGTTCTCGTAGCGGATGGTCGGGTCGATCTCGTGGCGCCACGCTTGGCCGTCGCCGACGTCGAAGTCGCGCGCGAGCTGGGTGCCGATCTCGCCACCGGCGAGGTAGGCGAAGCGTCCGTGTGAACCGCCGATCGCGGTGCGCTCGTAGTCGGTGAAGCGGCCGGAGAGGAAGGGACGGACGGTGACCGGTCCGTAGCGGAACGGCGCGGACAGCTCGAGTTCCTGGTCGAGGCGCCAGGTCTGGTCGTCGAGCGGTGTCGCGAACAGCGGGTCCCACTTGGTGCGCAACTGGCCGGCGCTGGTCGACGAGGTCAGGAGCAGCGGCGTGTCCGCATCGAGCTGGGCGACCGGCAGCGAGAAGAAGTCGAGCGTGGCGTAGGGGACCTCCTCGAGGAAGCCCGGCGCGAGCTGGCGACCGTCGGCGTAGCTGAACTCGGAGAAGTTGCCGCGCACGCCCGCGGTGAGCAGCCAGTCGTCGCCGCGGTGACGCAGGTAGGCGCTCGACTCGGGCCGCTCGTCGTCGTAGTAGGCGCCGCGGTAGAAGTCGGGGTAGATCGACGGATCGCTGGCCCAGAACGCGGTGAGGTCGAGATCGGTGCGCTCACCGAGCGCGACGCGATTCTCGGTGCGCACGAGGGAACGCCCGTCGGGGCCGATCGGAGTGCCGTCCAGATCGCGGCGGATCGGGCCGATCGGAGATGCGTCGTCGTCGAGACCGAAGGCGATGGTGCGTCCCGACCACAGATCGCCGCCCTTGTAGTCGAGGTCGAGATCGACCGGGAAGCCGCGCTTCTCGATCCACTCGGTGCCGAGGCGCCAGTTGCCGCGGAACTCGTCGGCGGGTCGACCGGTCAGCCATTCGTGGAACGAGCCGCCGAGGTCGTTGAAGGTGCTGCCCCACACGATGCGCGCGCGCGCACCGAGGCGATCGGAGTAGCCGGCGCTCGCGCTCTTGATCAGCAACTGCTCCTGCGACGCGGTGAACAGGTGCTGATCGGGCAGTGGGAGTACCGAGCGGCCGTTGATCCGGAACTGGTTGTCACGCGCCAGCACCTCGAACTCGGTGGGGCGTTCGCGGATCTCGACGTCGTGGCTGAACACGTCGAACTGCGGCTCACCGGCCGTGGACGTGGTGACCGACACGTCGGTGCCCACGAAGCGGCCGTGCTGCCGGGTCAGTTGCGCGGCGCGCACCGAGATCTGCACCATGCTGTCGCTGGCGGTGCGTTGCTGCAGGCGCAGCACCGGTTGCTCGATCACCACCCGGTCGTCGACCGGGGAGAACCACAGGCTCTTGGCACGGAGGACCTCGATGCCGTCGAGAACCACCGAGACGTCGCCCTCGAGGTAGACCGACCGGAACAGCTCGAACTCGAAGCGCTTGGGCACCCCGCTGAGCGGACGTGCACGCATCGACTCGAGGAAGGACTCGATGCGCGCGCGGATGACATCGTCGTCGACGTTTCGGCGCGACGCCGGCAGCGGTGGCCCGCGATGCGGCATCTCGGAGTCCTGGCGGAAGTTGCGCGCGGCGAGGTCGCTCTGCGAGCGGTCGAGGGTGACCATCGCGTTGTCGCAGCGGATGCGCAGGCCGCGGGAGTCGTCCTCGACGCCGACGCCGCCGGTGAAGCTGAAGTCGACCAGGTCACCCCGGTGCTGGCTGCTCATGCCGCCGTGGTGATGCCGCACGGTGTCCTGTGCGCCTGCGGCGGACCAGAAGGCGATCACGCACAGTGCGACGCAGGGTTCGATGCGGTGCCGGGTCATCCTCGAGCTGGGTTGTGATTACCCGAACGGGCGCGACGGGTCGACGCGGCTTTCACCCGTCGCTGCGCTGCCGGTGTCCTCTGCCGCCCCAGCCGCGCATCTCGCGCGTCTCGTAGTCGATCTGCAGCAGCGTCCAGGAATTGCGGAACCCGCCGGACTCGAGCCAGGCACCGTCCGGTTCCTTGGCCTCGATCTCGATCATGCGCTTGGTCACGTCGACCCGGATCCGGTCGGCGAAGGCCTGCATGCCGCGCCACGACATCGAGGCCGTGGCAGAGTCGAGCGACTTCACCGCACCGCTGCGGTCCAGGGTCCCTCGCAGGTAGCGCGCCGAGAGATCGAGTCCGTCGGGATCGAGCTCTCCCGTCGGATCGAGGCCATGGACCGTGACCCTGCCGTCGGCTGCGAAGCGATCGCCGTCGAGCAGGATCGGCACCGATGCGATCAGTCGCACGTCGCCGAGCCCCGATGGACCGCCCTGCCCGAGCAGGTCGATCTGCGGTTGCATCGCCTCGTCCATCATCAGCTCGATCCGCTCACGATCACCACCGAAGGTCCCACGCAGGCGTGCAGCGCGTGCGACGAAGCCACGACCCTCTCCCGCACGCTGCGCGAGTTCGGCGGGTGCGCCGAACAGGAGCGCTGCCCCCGAGTCCGGCCGCAGGATCAGCAGGTCGCCGCGCGACGAACCGGTCTGCTCGCCACGGGCATCGCGCCGCGTGGATCGGACCGCGCCGTCTCGTCCTTCGGCGATCACGTGCGGGCGCACGAACCCTGGCCAGGAACGCGGCGACAATCCGTGCGCGCGCAGCACCATCGTGGGCAGCAGGGACGGCAGGAACACCAATCGATCGGCTTCGAGCTCGAGCGTCTCCGCGCTGCCGTCGCCGTCGCGACGAGCACGCAGCGGCATCGCCTCGATGCGCGCCGGCGAACCGCGCACGATCGCGGCCGGGGCGCGCTCCGCGAAGGGGATCGCGTCGAAGCGCAGTCCGGTCAGACGACCGCCGCTCGCCCGCTGCAACTCTGCGGGGGCTCCGGACACCACCAGACGGCGTCCGTCGGGGATCTCGATGCGCCGCCCGGTGGCTCGACCGCGCTCCTCACCTCCGCGCGGCGTGGCGAAGCGCGAATCCAGCGTGCAGTTCTCGCCGGTGGCGACCAGCGAGCGCAGCGTCCGATCCGGGGCGATGCTCGCGTCGAGGGTCGAGATCAGGCTGGCCACGTCGTCGCCGCGACGCACCTCGAGATCCGCAGTCGGGTCGCGCACGGTCACGACGACCGACCGGTCCGCGCTGCGCAGCATTTCGCAGATGCCGTGCCCGGCCAGCTCCATCGCGGGGATGCGATCGCCGGCGGCGCGCTTCTCCCTCACGTGGAAGGCGTGCTGCGGATCGGCGAGCGGCGGGCCGAGGCGGATGCGCTGGGAGCCCGCGGCGTCGGCGATGAGACAGCCCTGGTCGCCGTCGAGTTCGAAGTGCTGGGAGTCGACGTGCACCGTGCCGAGTCCGAGCGCGACGCCGAGGCCGCCCTCGCCACGCAGCGCGCGCAATCCTCCGCTCGCCGTCAGCGAGGTCGACTGCGCGTGGTCGTCGACGGTGGCGGCCCCTTCGAACAACACGAGTTGCCGCGGCAAGGTGCCGAGCCGCGCCCGCGCGAAGCCGACCATTCCGTAGAGCGGTGCCAGCGAGCGCTGCAGATCGACCAGATGGATCCGCTGCGCTGCGCGCAGGCTCTGGTGATGGGCGCGATCCTCGAAGGTCGGGTCACCGCTCGCGGTGATCTGCGCGGGTTCGCCACCCAGAGCCGGCCTCGCGATGATCTCCGTGCAGCGCAGCTCCATGTCCGCGACGTCGACGCTCGCCGGCGTCCCGCGCAGCAGCAGACCGTTCCACAGCGCGTGTTGTGTGCCACCGGCGTTGGTGTCGCGATAGCGGCAGAGGAAGCCGTCGAGCGTATCGCCGCGTGCGATCGCCGGGCTCCTGCCGCGGTTCGCGAGCAGACCCGATGCGGTCACCCCACCCCGCATCGCGAGGTGTCCGGTTCCGTCGGCCACGTCTTCGCGGTAGCGCAGGTCGCCTGCGCCGTGCAGACGCAGCTCGCCGCGCACGACGTCCGGATCGTGCGCGACGTCGAGGCGCAGTTCCCCGTGGGGATTCGCCTGCTGCTTGGGCAGGAAGGCGTCGAGCCCGCGACCGGTGATCGCGAGCGGATCCTCGCCGCCCATCGTGACCGTGAAGGGCTCCTGATCGTCCGGCGTGCGCAGGAACAGGCCTTCGTCGTCCTGGCGCACCTTGGCGCGCGCGATGGTGAGTCGCGTGTCGCGCAGTCGGGAGGCCGGTGTCGAGGTCACCACGACATCGGCGAGATCCATGTCGCGATCCTCGCGGATCGAGGGTCGCCCCTCGGCATCGCGGCCGAGCTGCACGAGTGCCTCGCGCGCGGTCACCGTGGCGACGTGTTCCTCGGCCGGCGGCTTCGCCTCCTCGTCGATGCGATAGACCAGCACCGTGACACGATCGAGGTGCAGGAGGTCGGCGGACACCGTGGCGCTGTCCTCGGCCTTGAAGCTGTAGCGGCGCAGTCGACGCCGCGAGCCGTCGGGCATGGGGATCTCGACCTTCGGCTCGAGCTCGAACGGACCGCTCAACGAGATCGCGATGGGACTCTTGTCGCCGCGCTCCGCTCCTCCGACCACGATCGACGGAGGACTCTGCGTGACCGGTTGCACCGGCTGCCGCGAACCGCCGCCGGCGCTGACGAGATTGTCGAAGCCGATCAGGAAGTGCAGCGCCAGGAACGACACCGCGATCAGCGCCAGGGCGATGACGATGCGCTTGATCATCGCCGCTCAGCCGATGCGCAGATCGAGCAGGTCCTGGACGTCGAGCAGACCGACCAGGCGGTTGTTCGCATCCACGACCGGCATCTGGTCGACGCGGTGGTTGTGCAGCTTCGCGAGCGCTTCCATCGCGAAGGTGTCGGGTGAGATGGTGCGCGGGTTGTGCGTCATCACCTCGTCGATGCGCAGGTTGCGCACGTCGTGGCCGCGGTCGGCTTCGAGGAGACGACGCAGATCGCCGTCGGTGAGGAAACCGACCAGACGGCCGGCGCCGTCCACCACGCTCGTCGCGCCGGGGCGACCAGGCGTGCGCGTCATCACGCCGATCGCCTCCAGCAGACTCGCGCCGGAATGGACCGACGGATTGCGTTCGCCGCGGCGCATCAGCTCCTCGACCCGCATCAGGCGCCGCCCCAGATCGCCGCCGGGGTGGTAGCGGGCGAAGTCCTCCGGACCGAAGCGGCGGCCCTCCTGCACGACGATCGCGAGCGCGTCGCCGAGACACAGCATCGCGGTCGTCGACGCCGTCGGTGCGAGCCGCAGCGTGCCCGCCTCTTCGATGTCGCCGAGTTCGAGGACGAGGTCGGCGTGACGGGCGAGGGTGGAGGCGCGCGACTGCGTCATCGCGACCACCTTGCAGCCCGAGGCCTTCACCGGGGCGAGCAGGCGAAGCACCTCCTCGGTCTCACCCGACTTGGAGAGGGCGAGGAGCAGGTCGTCGCGCACCACGCGACCGAGGTCGCCGTGGATGGCCTCCGCGGGGTGCAGGAAGATCGACGGTGTCCCGGTCGACGCGAAGGTCGCCGACAGCTTCTGCGCGATGATCCCGGCCTTGCCCATGCCGGCGGTCACCACGCGCCCGCGCAGGGCGAGGATCGCATCGGCAGTCCGGACGAAGTCCTCGCCGACCCGCTCGGCGACCTGCCGCATCGCGTCGGCCTCGGTCTGGATGATGGCGCGCGCGCGTTCGATCCTCTCGTCCATGCCTGCAACGGGGCCCGCGGGGGAACAGGGCCACAAGGGCACCTTCCTGGCGCCCGTCACCGCGGGCCCTAGACTCTAGCCGATGTCGTACCGGGTGGAACTGCCGGTCTTCTGCGGCCCCTTGGACCTGCTCCTCCATCTCGTGAAGCAGCAGGAGGTCGACATCCACGAGATCCGCATCGCGCACATCCTCGATCAGTACCTGAAGCACCTCGAGGTGCTCCGCGAGCTCGATCTGGGCGACCTCGGCGACTTCCTCGTCATGGCGAGCACGCTGATGGAGATCAAGTCGCGCGAGATGCTGCCCAACGAGGCGGTCGAGGTCGAGCAGGAGCTCGATCCGCGCGACGACCTGATCCGACGTCTGCTGGAGTACAAGCGCTACCGCGACATCTCGCGTCGACTTGAACGGCTCGCCACGCGGCGCTCGCGCATGATCGACGTGGTGCTCCCGCTGCCCGGTGAGGTGCAGGAGGTGCATCGCCGCCTGGAGGAGGAGTCCGAGACCCTCGACCTGGGCGACGTCGAGATCTGGACCCTGACCGCCGCCTTCGCCAAGTTGCTGGAGGAGACCGGCAATCGCCAGCAGACGCTCGAGATCGGCATCGACCGTCGCGGCATGCACTGGTACGTCGATGCGATCCTGCAGCGGACGCGTGGACGCAGCGAGGTGCGCTTCGCCGAGCTGTTCGAACGCGGCAGCGGCCGACTCGCGATGATCGGCACCTTCATCGCGATCCTCGAGATGATGAAGCAGGGCGTGCTGCGAGCGTGGCAGGGCGACGTGCACGGCGACATCCTCGTGGTCTACCGGGGCGAGGAAGGTCTGAGCGCCGAGCAGATCCTCGCCGGTGGGGAACGTCTCGACCGCGACGACGAGCCCGTCGCCGGCGATACGACCGAATCGGCCGGGGACGCCGCGGAGTAGGTGGTCGCGGTGTCGCGCGCCCACGCCGTGCTGGTCGCGGGCCTGTGCATCGCGATGCTCCCGGCACAGGTGCAACGGGAGCGAAGATTGGGCCTCGTCCGCAGGGCGGATGGCTCGGCCTGGGACGGCGCGCGCGTCGAGTTCCGCTCCGCGCTCCCGGATCCGAAGACCTGGCCGCTCGATGTGGACACCGTGGTCGCCACCAGCGACGAGCGCGGTCGCTTCGCCGTCGAGATCCTGCGCGGTCGCAGCTACGTCGCCTGGGCGAGTGCGTCGCCACGCGACACGGGGCCGACCACGTTCAGCACAGTGGTCGAAGTCGATGCGAGTCCGGTGATCGAACTCCGTGGCCTGCGCGATCCGATCGCCGCCACCAGGCTCTCGTTCGGCGAGCTGGCTTCGAAGGCGCGGGTTCTGCGCGTCCTCGTTCCCGGTGCGGCGTGGTGCGAGGAGCTCGCGATCGTGGACGGCCACACGGTCGTCCCCGCGCTGCCCAGCGGCGAGGCGGACATCGAGATCGTCGACGGCGCGGGACACCTGCTGGCCCGCGGACGACTGCACCTCGACGGTGCCGAACACGTGGTCGAGTCGGCGTCCTCGGGCATGCGGCGCGGACGTGTGATCGACAGCGAAGAAGGCGAGCCGGTGTCGGGCGCTGCGGTCGGCTGCGTGAACCTCGGGCGCATCGTTCCGGTGGCGTTCAGCGGCGCCGACGGCACGGTCCGCCTCGACCTCGGTTGTCTCGGTCTGCGCGTCGACGGTTTCGACCGACCGCAGCGAGCGCCCGACGAGGGCGATTGGTTCACGGTCTTGCACCCCGATCACGAACTCGGTGTCCTGCCCTTCGACGAGGACGACGCGGTTCCGCGCGATGACGACCGGGTCTCCGCGGAGTGCGGACTCCTGCCGCACGGAGACGCGCGCGACCTCCGCCTGCTGTTCGACGGAGTTCCCCTCCGCGACGGCATGTTCGCGGGGCACGGCCTCGCGCAGAGCCGCATCGGGGACAGCGGCACGATCGGCATGGACTTCGATCTGTCGATCCGGCTCGACGCCGACGGCGTGATGTCGCCACACCATGTCGACCGGGGCGAGGCGTCGCGCTGGCGCATGTCCGGGCACTTGTTCCTCTCGGCAGATGCCGCTGCGGCCTTGCCGCCCGCGTGGGCGAGCACGCTCGGCGAGGGACAACTCCTCGAGTTCGGACAGGGTGGATTGCTCCCCGATGCCGCCGGCGGGGACGGCAAGCCCGACGAGTACGACCTGGCGCGCCAGTTCCGTCTGGTCGAGTTCGAGTTCCTCTCCGCGAAGCACGGCGGTCCGGTCGCGGGCGTGACGCTGTTCAGCGGCGAGCAGGCGCGTCTGCTGCAGGCTCCGCACCGCAGCGATGCGGGAGGTGTGGCTCGCACGCTCGTGCCGATGACGACCGACGATCCGGTCTACGCACTCCTGTGCTGCGAGGACGGTTGGTTCGCCGTGCAGATCCAGCGGCATCGCCTGCCGCGCCGTGGCACGACCGCGGCGCACCTCCGCGTGCAGCTCCAGCCGGTGGCGATCTTCGACGTCGAGGTGCGGGACGTCGACGGCTCGGGGGTCGACCGCGCGCTCGATGTCGCGATCCGCTCGATGAAGCCGATGACGACCGACGCCGTTCCCGGCGACGCCATCGACGACGAAGGCGTGTTCACCACATGCAGCTCCGAGATGGTGTTCACGCTGCTGCGGTCGGTGAACCTCCACCTCGTCCCGGCACGTTCGCATCTGCGCATCCCGCTCCCCGCGCTCCAGCATGCTCTCACGATCAGCGTGCACGACCTGGGCGCCGACACCGCGGGGGGCTTCGAAGTCGACGGCGCGATCGAGCCCAAGGTCTACACCGGCTCCGTCGATCTGAGACGCTGAGCGGATTCCACGATCAACCGCTTGCACCTCACGCGGCGTGAGGTCGGAGCATCGCCACCGTTCCGATGGATCCCACTCCGAGAAGCCAGTCGTTCAAGGTCGGCGAACTCGCCCGACGCACCGGCGTGTCGGTGCGCACCCTGCACCACTACGACGAGATCGGCCTGCTCGCGCCTTCGCGGCGCAGTGCGTCCGGTCACCGTCTGTACGGCGAAGCCGATGTGGTGCGGTTGTTGCGCATCCGCTCCCTGGTCGCGCTCGGCATGTCGCTCGACGAGATCGGCGGCTGCCTGGCTCAGGACGGCTTCTCGGCCGAGCGCGTGCTCGAGCTGCAGATCGGTCGTCTACGCGAGCAGATCGCACACGCGGGCGGGTTGTGTCAGCGACTGGAGTCGCTGCTCGTCCGCGTGCGCATGGACGGTGGGGCCTCCGTCGGAGAGTTCCTCGAGACCCTGGAGGCGATGTCGATGTTCGAGAAGTACTACACCAAGGAGCAGCTCGCCGAGCTGCACGCGCGCGGGCAGCAGCTCGGCGCGGAGAAGCTGCGCGAGGTCGAGGCCGAGTGGCCGAAGCTGATCGCGTCGGTGCGTTCCGAGATGCAGAAGGGAACCGACCCGAAGGACCCGCGCGTGCAGGCGCTGGCGCGCCGCTGGAAGGAGCTGCTCGCGATGTTCACGGGCGGAGATCCCGCGATCGCGCGCGCGGCCGGTCGGGTGATCCAGGAGGAACCTCACGCGCGCGAGCGCACCGGTCTCGACGCCGAGATCCTGTCCTACGTGCAGCGCGCGTCCGGGTGAAGCTCCCGTCCCGTGGTCGGCTCGCGACCGGCGCCGGCCGATCACGGGGAATTCGCGTTCGGTCTGCGGGCGCCCTGCGAGGGAGCGCCCACCATGAAACAGATCGATACCCTCGCGACGGCCGTCCTGGTGTCCGTCCTCTGCTCCCTCGCCGGTGCCCAGGAGCCGGCTGTCCCCGTGATCGGCGCGGGTGACCTCTTCGTCCCGCTGCACACGCACGCCGCCGACGCGAGCTACGGCGTGTGGGCCGGCGGCGCCGACTGGAAGGCGCGCTTCGACGGCGGCTTCCGCTTCTTCCCGATGCTGGGCCGCGAGGCTCCGCACAACATGCCCTGGTCGTTCCAGGTGAAGGGCGTGCGCCAGGGCGACGGATTCGCAGCCGCGACGTCCGACCGCGGGACCTTCTCGGGCACGCGCTTCGCCCGCGAACACGGCGCGTTCTCCGAGGTCTACGAGGTCCGCGCGGACGGTGTGGAACAGTCCTTCGTGGTGAAGTCGGCCCTCGGTCGCGGCGACCTCGTGATCGAGGCGCAGGTGTCGAGCGAACTGAGCGCCGAAGCGGTGGAGTGGCGCCACGGTGCGCTCGACTTCCGCGACCCGGCCGGCCGCGAGGTGCTTCGCTACGGCGAGGCCTTCGCCTTCGACGCCGCGGGAGATCGCATCGCGATCGAGACCGCCTGGGACGCCGGTTCGCTGCGCCTGCGGGTCCCGCAGTCCTTCGTGGCGAATGCGCAGTGGCCGATCACGATCGATCCGCTGACCTCGACCACGACGATCATGTCCTTCATCACCGACGTGCGGACCATCGGTGTGGCGCGCGCGCGTCAGTACAACGAGCTGTGCGTGGCCTTCACGCGGTGGTTCGCCGTCGATGATCACGACCTCTACGTGCGCACCACCTCGGACTCGTTCAGCGGGACACAGACCGTCTACACCGACTTCGCGAACGACCGTGACACCGAGCATGTCGGGCTCGACTACGTCGCCGGCGCGGGACGCTACGTCGTGGCCTTCGACGTGCAGTCCGGCAACACCTCGTTCATCCGCCTGCACTTCCACCAGGGCGGCGCGGGCAACACGCAGCCCGGCACCGACGTGGACTACGACCCCGCGGGCATCCACGCGCGGCGCACTCCAGCCTTCGGCGGCTGCGCGGACGGGCAGACCACGGGTTATCTGGTGTTCCGTCGCGATCCGAAGGTGCTCGGCCCCAACAGCGAGTCCTCGCGGGTCTACGGTGCGCTGGTCGACGCCAGCGCGATGACCGTCGGGACCGCGAGCGATCTGCACACCTCGGCCGGCACCAACTTCGACGCCGAGTGGCCCTGCGTGAGCCGGGAATCGCGCTTCGGCAACGGCTGGATGGTGGTCTGGCAGGAGTACAACTTCGACAACAGCAACGACGACTGGGACGTCATCGGTCAGCGCATCGCTTCCGACGGCAGTCTGCTCGGCACCGACGTGTTCGGCCCCGACACCGATCCGAGCCTCCACAAGATGCGTCCGAAGGTCGCGGGAACCGGGAGCCAGTTCATGGTCGCGTTCACGACCGCGGCGAACTCCGGCACGAAGCCGAGTGACGGTGCCGGTGACAGCGTCCGTGCGCAGCGCTTCAACTGGTACACCGCGAGTTCCCTGGCGACGATCGTGACGAGCTCACGCGTCGTCGAATCGGGAGCGAGCGGCTCGATCGTGGTCGGGAACGAGGCGGGAACGCTGAGCTTCGACTACGAGATGCTCTCGCACTGGGTGCTGTCCTGGTCGCACCTCGGCGTCGCGCAGAAGCTCGCGCGCCTCGGCTACGACGCCCGCATCGCGGAACTCGTCACCCAGCGCGTCGAGTCGGCCAGCGCCCACGACTTCCACGCTGCGACCTGCTACGACGCCGAGGCGAACCGCTTCGTCGCGATCAGCAGCGCGAACGGAGGGTTCTCGATCGTCGAGGGTCGGCACTTCCTCTATCAGGGTGCGGATGCGCGGCCCTACGGCGTGGGATGTGTCGGCGTCCTCGGCTTCGAGAGCACCGGCACGCCGTGGCTGCCGCATGCCGGATTGGCCTACGGCTACCTGCGCATCAGCAATGCACCGCCGAATGCGACGACCTGGCTGATGCTCTCCACCGGCGCCGCGACGGTTCCGCAGCAGTTGCCGCTGTCCTTCGCGGGTTGCGTGCTCAACCTCGACGCCAGCGCGCTCCTGGTCGAATACGCGCACGCGGTCATCCCGCCGACCGGGACCTGGGTGTTCAACGTCTCGATCCCGAGCACGCTGCACAACGACAACTTCTACTGGCAGTGCATCCACTTCGACAGCGTCAACCTGTCGAGCAGCAACGCCGTGGTCACGGAAGTGCGCTGAGTCGACAAGAGGTCTGGCCCTTCCCGGTCGACGTGCTTCATCAACGCGACAGGCCGAGGTCGATCGTCTCGCCGCCGAGCAGGCGCTCGGCGGTGTCGGCGAAGCGGGCCAGGGCACGGTTGCAGCGCATGCGGGCGGCGTCCTCGCTGCAGCCGAGGGCTTTCGCGATCTCCGCGAAGGACTGCTGGTGCCAGACCCGTGCGTGGAGGATCTCGCGGTCTTCGGTGTCCATGACCGCCAACGCTCTCTGCACGAGCTGGAGCCGCTCCGTGTGTCGGGCTCGCTGGCTCGGACGGGTCGGCGGCGGAGCTCGCTCGGCGAGTTCGCGGGGATCGATGCGGCGGGACTCGCGACGCCGACGGCGATCGACGAGGTCGCCGTTCGCGATCTTCTGGAGCAGGGCACGGAGGTGCTCCTCGTCGCGCAAGGTCGCCACGGCTCCGGACTCGAGCAGCTCGACCACGACGTCGTGCACCAGGTCGCGCGAATCGACCTCCTCGCGCAGCGAGGCGTCGAGTCGTCGTCGCAGGGCTCTCTGCAGCCAGTCCGCGTGCGCATGGACCAGCTGCTCCAGGGCGGTGCGGTCGCCGGCCTTCGCGAGCTCGAGAAGGGAGCTCACTTCCCACCGGCTCCGACCAGATCGTTGAAGCGCGCGTCCTTGCGCAGGGTGGTGAGCAGCGGTTCCTTGCGGAGACGTTCGCGGAGCACGACCCCGCGCTCGAGACATTCGCGCAGCACCTCGAAGGCGCGATCGATCTCGCTGGCTCGCTGGAGGGTGTCGACCAGGGCGATCACATCGTCGGCGTTGCGCGCGATCGCGACGCCCTCGGCGACGGCTGCCAGCGCGTCGTCGCGATCGGACATCGCGAAGGACACCGCGGAATGGACGCGCAGGTGGTTCCACAGCGCGTTCTGGGCCGGCACCAGTCCCGGTTGACCGGCGAGGACGCCGCGCTGGATCCGCTCGGCGCGGCGCAGCAGCTCGCGGCCGCGGGGGAGGTCTCGCTGCGGCGCGAAGGCGATCAGCCAGCGTGCGTGATTGCCGAGCAACGAGCCCAGTGACACGTCGGCGAGGGTCGGTTCCGTGGTCATCGAGGCGATCGCGCGATGCGCCGCCTCCCCCTCGGCGAGCAGGTTCTCGATCGCCGCCGACTCGTTCGGAGCCATCTGCTGGAGCACCGCCGCTCGCAGCACCACGACGCCCAGCGCGTAGGTGCGGGGCGCGACCTGCGTCGGTTCCGAATCGATCAGCGCCTTCGCCTCGTCGAGGGCGAGGGTCGACAGACGGTCGGCGTTCGTGCGATTCCCGTGGCCGAACCAGTAGGTCGCCTCGCGTTGCCGAAGACACATCTTGGCGAGACGCGGCGAGAAGGACGCCGGATCGGCTTCGATGCGTGCATCGAGCAGCGCATGGGCGTGATCGAACGCCAGATCCTCAGGCTTCGCGCCGAGCTCGGCATCGATCACCGCACGCAGGCTCACCACCGCCGACCGCACCGACTGCTGCTGTCGCGAGACATGCGCGGGGAGATGGGCCATGACGCCCTCTCCGGCCGACAAGGCACGGGACGCGTCGGCGATCCGACCGGTGACGAACAAGGCGGAGGCCTCGGCGGCCGCGACCCGTACCCGTACCAGGTCGACCTGCTGTTCGTCGGCAGGGAGATCGGCGAGGAGCTGACGCGATCGTTCGACGCAGCGCAGAGCCCGCTGTGGGTCCGTCGTGGCCGTGATCTCCGCCTCGCTGGTGATCCCCCTGGCTCGCGCGGTGCCGATCTCGATGCGAAGGCGTGGGGGAACGCCCCGATCCGCGAGGGCCGCGGACCATTCCTCCTCGGCTCGTACGCGATCCGCGCGTGCACCGGGTCCGTCCCCGAGTTGCTCACGCACGAGGGCGCGGTCGGCGAAGAGCGAGGCCGTCTGCGCGTGGGAGCCGGGGTCACGCGTCGTGATCCAACGCGCGTCGCGCTCGATGGCCTCGTCGAAGGCCGGGAGTGCGGCGGCGATCTGACCGAGCGACGCCTTCGCCCACGCGATACCCGCTGCGGCGCGTGCGGCGAGTCGCTGTGTGGCCACGTCGTCGGGACGGTCCGCGAGCAGTTCGAGGTAGAGATGGAAGGCCGACTCGTACAGCTTCAGGCGCAGGGCCTGCATGCCGGGCAGATCGTCGAGATCGATCGCCGCGACCTCGTGGAGCTGCGATTCGATCGCCTGGCGCGCCTTCTGGAAGTTGTGCTCGGTGCGCACCTGTTCCGCGGCGACGGCCTCGCGGGTGCGGTGGAGATGGAAGGCGACGGCGGACGGGATGCCGATCGCGGCGGCGAGCGCGATCGCCGTGGCCAGCGTCGCCACCGGGTGGCGACGCAGGAAGCGCAGCAACGCCACGCGCACCGGGATCCTGCGCGTCGTGATCGGAGTGCCGGCCAGGATCGCGCGCAGATCGCTCGCGACGATCCCGGCGGTGGCCGGACGCTGCGACGGCTGCTTCTCCAGGAGCCGTGCGATCACGATCGAGAGCGCGCGCGGAGCGGAGGGGACGAACTCGCGCAACGAGGGTGTCGGGTCGCGACGGATCGCATCGAGAACCGCGGCCTGGTCCTCTCCCGGGAAGGGACGGCGCATCGCCAGCAGCTCGAAGAGGACGACGCCCAGTGCGAACAGGTCGCTGCGTCCGTCGATGTCGTCGCGGCGTCCGTCGATCTGCTCGGGGCTCGTGTAGTGCGGCGTGCCGGCGAAGTCGCCGCTACGCGTCAGTGTTGCATCGAGCTCGTCGCGGGCGAGTCCGAAGTCGACGAGTCGTGCGCGTCCGCTCTCGTCGATCAGCACGTTCTGCGGTTTGACGTCGCGATGGATCACGCCCTGGGCGTGAGCGTGCGCGAGCGCGTCGGCCAGCTGTGCGCCGAGTTCGACCACCTCGCGCCAATACGCGCCTTCGACGCGAAGGCCCAGCCGCGCCGAGGGCGGCACCGCTTCGGGATCGCCGCTGCACGCCTCGCGTACGCCCTGGAACGCGTCGCGCAGCGAGCGACCGCGCACCAGCTCCATCGCGAGCCAGTGCATGCCGGGCCTGCTGCGTCCATCCACACCGTCTTCGCGCACGCGCACGATGCCGGGGTGATCGAGCCGCTCCACGGCGCGGGCCTCGCGTCGGAAGCGCTCGACCGCCTGTGCGCTGCCGGCCCGTGACGCAGGCAGCAGCTTCACCGCGGCGGGGGAGCCGTCCGCCTCGTGCACCGCTTCGTAGACGACACCCATGCCGCCGCGACCGATCTCGCGCAGCAGCCGATACGGCCCGACCTGGCTCGCGATCTCCTCGTCGGCGCGTGTGTCGCGTCGCGGCGGTGCGGGACCGTCCTCGCGTTGCAGCATTGGGTCGAGGAGCTCGGCGAGTTCGCGACGTCGCGCGTTCCACTCCTGCGAGGGCGCCTCTCCCGCGCGGGGTCGCGCGAGGTACGCGTCCAATGCGTCGGCGAGTCGATCGGGTCCCGAGGTGGTCGACATGGGCGGGCACATCATGCCCGCGCGGCGCTTCTCCGGACCTTGGGTCCGTAGGCCGGAGCGACCCCAGCAAGAGAAAGCGGACTGGGCCCTCCTGGTCGACGCGCAGCGACGACGCGGCAACCCTCGGGTTGCGGCCCTGGCCGCGATGGGACTCAGATCCGCGCCGACCGCGGCGCTCCGGCCATCGCCAACGCCGCTTCGAGGTCGCCGGCGGTCGCGGAGCGGAAGGCGTCCTCGTCGTCCCAGCACCAGCGACCCCACAGCTCCGCCGAGCCGAGGGCCTGGGGGAAGAACGGCGCCGGCACCTCGATCGGCCGGGGGCAGAACCAGGTCGACGTGCCGTCGTCGATCAGGTTGAAGGCCGGGCTGGTGCGATGGCGTGCGAGAGCCAGCGCGGTGTCGACGCGGGCCTCGCGTGGACCGCGGATGCGCAGCAGCAGGATCGGGAAGGGCTCGGCCGCCTGCTCGATCGACACCTCGGCCCGCACCTCGAAGGCGGTCGGGGTCACCGGCTCGAAGCGCAACGCGTCGAGGAAGCCGAGGCGCTCGCCGACCAGGTGCGCGTGCGAGCGGACGATGGATGCCGCCGCACCGATGGTGTTGACGAGCAAGGTGCCGTGACCGGCTCCGGTGAGGACGGTTCCGGCGGTCAGCAGCGCGGCGTCGGGTTCGCGCACGAAGTCCCTCCTCCACACGATCACCTGCCGCGCGGCGAAGGGATGACGGTTGGGAGTGAGCGCGACCTCGCCGTCGCTCCACACCGTCTCCGTCTCGACGATCCGCGCACCGAAATCGGGCGCCAGCGCCGGCCGCTGCTCGATCGGCCGTCCGCGGCGATGGCGGCGCTCCGGAAGCCAGAGCAGCTCCGTGTCGACGCCGTGGACGCGGAGCGAACGTCGCCCGGCCGGAGCGAACTCGCTGCGGGGGAGCGAAGCGAAGGGATCGGAGAGCGACCAGATCATCGGTTCGTTTGCGGCATCGGGCGGTGGCCGGTAGCCTCCCTCGTCCCGTGCGCGGCGTCGAGCATTCGCTCCTTCCGTCCGCGATCTGGAGTGAGCGTCGAGACCTTGCGCATCGTCTTCTTCGGCTGTGGTGAGTACGCCTGCCCGTCGCTGGATGCGCTTCTCGCGGCCGGGTTGCGCCCCGACCTCGTCGTGACGAAGCCCGACTCGCCGCGCGGACGTGGTCGCAAGATCTATCCGGCCGAGGTGCGTCTGCACGCCGAGCAGTTGAAGCTCGAGGTCGCGCAGCCGAGCGATCCCCACGATCCGGAGTTCGTAGCAGCCTTGCGCAAGCTGAAGCCCACGGTCGGCCTCGTGATCAGCTACGGCGTGATCCTCAAGCCCGAACTGATCGGCCTGCCGGATCTCGGAATGCTCAATGCACACGCGTCCCTGCTGCCCGCCTATCGCGGCGCAGCGCCCATCGAGTTCGCGGTGCGCGACGGGGTCGAGGAGACGGGCGTCACGATCATGCGCATCGTGGAGGAACTCGACGCCGGAGACATCCTGCTGCAGGAGCGCACCAGGATCGGCGCGCGCGAGACCTCGGGCGAGCTGCGCGACCGGCTGGCAGAGCTGTCCGGCAAGGCGTTCTGCAGGGCCGTCGAGATGCTGAAAGGCGGCAAGGTGCGCTTCGTGCCGCAGGACGCGAGCAAGGTCAGCTACGCGCGCAAGATCGAGAAACCCGACGGCGTGATCGATTGGTCGCGTCCGGCGGAGCAGATCGACCGTCTGGTGCGGGCCATGACGCCGAAGCCGGGTGCGCAGACGCGCCTCGGCGCGAAGCGATTCATCGTCCTCGAAGGTGAGATCGAGGAGGACCTCTATGGCATGGGCGTGACCGGCGCCGTGCTGTCGGCAGGCGAAGAAGGCATCCGCGTGTGCACGGGCAAGCAGCTCTATCGCATCGTCAAGATCAAGCCGGACAACGGCAGGACGATGACGGCGGGCGAGTTCGTGCGCGGTCACTCCATTCCCCCGGACGCCCGCTTCACGTGAACACACCTGCGGCTCGTCGCGATGCGCGGCGCGCGGCTCTCGACGCACTGCTGGCCTTCGTCGAGGACAGGGACGCTCGTATCCTCACCAAGCTCGACTGGCGCAACCTCGCACCGCGCGACCATCGATTGGCGCGCGAGATCGCCCTCGGAGTGGTGCGACGACGCGACCTGCTCGACCACGTGTGCGCCGGCTTCACTCCGCGCGGACTGCCACCGCGCATCGAGACTCGCTTCGCGCTGCGCATCGGCGCCTACCAGCTCATGTTCCTCGACCGCATCCCGGTGCACGCATCGGTGGCGGAGACGGTCGAGCTGTGCGAGGGGCCGTCGCGTGGCTTCGTGAACGCCGTGCTGCGGCGCATCGCCGAGCACATCGGACCCACCGAGGAGACCATCGGCCCAAAGAAGGATCGCGTGGCCCTGCCCCATGGCCGTGTCCTCACGCTCGGAGCGCCGTTGCCCGATCCGGAGGCCAATCCCGTCGACTGGCTGTGCGTGATGGGGAGCCTGCCGCGCGAGTTCGTCGAGCGCTGGCTCGCGCGCCACGGTCGGGAGAAGACCTTCGAGATGGTCGCCGCTGCGAACCGACCGGCCGGGGTCACCATGCGCACCGTGCGCGTGACGCGCGAGCAGCTCGCGGAGCGACTCGCCGCCGAGGGCGTGGTCACCGAGCCCGGCGTGCACGAGCGCATCCTGCGCTGGATCGACGGCAGCAGCCCCTTCACGACCGCTCCCTAC
Organism: Planctomycetota bacterium; assembly: GCA_046349595.1. Lineage (GTDB taxonomy): Bacteria > Planctomycetota > UBA1135 > UBA1135 > UBA2386 > JACRLW01. The sequence continues at coordinate 1,122,744 of JAXMCA010000002.1, read as the reverse complement.
CACGACGGTTGGTTCGTCGCGCAGAACGTGACCGCGTTGCGCGCCGCATTGGCGGTCGATGCGCAACCCGGCGAGACGATCCTCGATCTGTGCGCGGCACCCGGGACCAAGGCGACGCTGCTCGCGGAAGCGGTCGGCGAGACCGGTCGCGTTCTCGCCTACGACCCTGATTCCAAGCGGCGCATCCGCATCGTCGAGAACGTCCTGCGCCTGCGCCTGCCCTGGCTCAAGATCATCGAGGATCCCGAGCGTGGGGCCGGCGCCGATCGAGTTCTCGCCGACGTGCCCTGCTCGAACACCGGCGTCCTCGCTCGACGCGTCGAGGCCCGTTATCGCCTCGACCGCGAACGCATCGACTCGCTGGTGACCCTGCAGCGTCAGATCCTCCACACCGCCCTGCGCCTCGTGAAGCCCGGCGGCCGCGTGGTCTACTCGACCTGCAGCATCGAGGAGGAGGAGAACCAGGGCGTGGTCGCCGCGGTGGCCGCCGAACTCGGCGTGACGGTGGAAGCCGAGGTGGCGACCTGGCCCGATCTCGCCTACCGCGATGGCGGCTACTACGCGGTCCTGCGTGCGCCCGGCGGATCCGGCTGAACGGGCAGACGATCGCGGCGGCCGCGCTATCCTCTCGCCGCCCCGCGTCCCCCTCTGCAGCCGATGGCCACGTCTCCTCGTCGATCCTCTCCCTCGTCCGCGCGTGCTTCGAACGGTTCCGCGCGGCGCAGCTCGCGATCCGCTCCGTCGGGAGGCGGGCAGACCAAGTTGTTCGTCGGGCTCGGCATCGCGGTCGTGGCGATCGTGCTGATCATCGCGCTAAACAGCGGTGGCGGCGGAAGCGCGGGAGGTCAACCGCAGGGTGATCCGGGTGCCAAGCCCGCCGCGGTACAGCCGCAGGCGAGCGCGAAGGACCCCGCACCCACTCCGCTGCCGAGCTTCGGCGCCGCCGCCGACAAGCCGGGCAAGCCGCCGAAGAAGCCGGCACCGGTGATCGATCCGGCGGTGATCGCGGTCGCCGATGCCGAGTACGAGGCCGCGAAGCCGGACTGGAACGAGGCGCAACGCCTGCGCAGCGCGAACGACCACGCCGGTTTCAAAGCGAAGCTCGAAGCCGCACTCGCGCACATGAAGAAGAACCGCGAGGTCATCACGCCGTACACCGACTGGCTGGAGGAGGCGGATCTCGAAGGATGGGCGCTTCCCGGCAGCTACGTGGCCCTGCAGCAGCGGCTCGGCAAGTACGACCCGCTGTTCCAGAAGATCAAGAAGGTCGATCCCAACCACTGAGAGCCCGAGAGACCAATTGTCTCTCGAGCTCTGAGCGTCCATCCCGAACTTGCTTCTCGGCTACGTCACCAACGGTCTGCGCGACCATCGCCTCGACGATGCGCTGCGACTGCTCGCCGGGCACGGCTATCGCGCGGTCGGACTCACGCTCGACGTCGGTCATCTCGATCCGTACCGCGCGACGCCGCGCGAGGTCGACGCGATCGCGGCGCTCTGTCGTGAGCTCGACCTGAGGGTCGTGATCGAGACGGGCGCGCGCTTCCTGCTCGACCCGCAACACAAGCACGAGCCCACGCTGATGTCGCGCTCCGCGGCGGATCGCGCGCGGCGCATCGACTTCTACGCGCGTGCCGCAGCGATCGGTCGCGATCTCGGTGCCGAGGTCCTGTCGTTCTGGGCCGGAGTCGATCGCGCGCCCGACGTCGACTCGCGGGCACGCCTGACCGAGGGCGTCGTACGCACCTGTGCCGCGATCCGCTCCGCGGGCCTGCGTCCGTCCTTCGAGCCCGAGCCCGGCATGGCGATCGAGACCATCGCGCAGTTCGACGCCCTGTGCCGCGAGCTCGGCGGCCAGGCGCCGGCTCTCACGCTCGACGTCGGCCACCTCTTCGTCACCGGCGAAGGCGATCCGGTCGCTTTGTGCAGGGCGAACGCGCATCGCTGCGCCCAGGTGCACCTCGAGGACATGCGCCGCGGCGTCCACGAGCACCTGCCTCCCGGCGAAGGGGAAGTCGACTTCCGCGCGGTCCTGTCGGCCCTCGCCGCGGGTGGCCACGTGGGGCCGGTCTGCTTCGAACTGTCGCGATCGAGCCATCGCGCCCCGGAGCTGGTCGAGCGCTGTGCGACCCTGTTCCGACAGACCGGTGCTTGCTCCTGAGCGACGGCGAGCCGTACCCTGCGCCGACCCGGGCCCCCTCGGAGGACGACGACATGACCACGCGCGCGACCGACCCCGCTCCGCTCTCCGTCGGCGCTTCGCCCGTGATGCGTGAGTGTCCCACCCTCAGCGGCGACACGCGCGCGCTGATCACGCATCGCATCGCCTGCGCGTCGTGCATGCAGCGGCAGCGCGAGCACTATCACAAGTGCCACCGCTGCGTGTACCAGGGCAAGCCCGCCGACTTCGTCGCCGAAGCTCCGGCCACGCTCGGACGCGCCGAGGACAACGGATTGCCGACGGGATTCGTGGACCTCTCCGCGGTGCCCTCGGGGTCGTGACTCCGACCCGGTGCCGCGTGATCAGCGGTCGAGTGACTGCGTGAACTCGCGCAGCGCCGCCTCGGCTCGCACCAGGGCGCCCAGGAGTTCGGCGCTCAGCGCGTCGATCCCCGCGCGATCGCCACGGCGGCTCGCGATCATCAGCGCCTGGGCCACGTCCTGCAGTGCGCATGCGCCGAGATTGCCGGCGGACCCCTTCAGCGCGTGAGCCGCGGCTTCGACGCGACGGCAGTCACCCACCGCGCGTGCGGCATCGAGTTCCTGTAGGCGAGTCCGCGCGCTGTCGAGGAACACTTCGACCAGCTCGATCACGAACTGCCGATCCTCTGCCGCACCGAGATCGAGCAGCTCCTCCAACCGGCTCGGATCGAAGACCAGTCCCGTCATGTTCCCCCTTCCCGGGCCTGCATCGGCAATCCGCGGCGCGGCCCTTCAATGGCGCGCCTCGGCGAGGCCACCCCTCGTTGCGATCGACGATTCGCGATCACACCGGGACGGGCATCTGCCCGTCCCGGGCTCTCCATCGAAGGCGGCCTCGGCCGTAGTGGCGTGCGTCAGAACGCGAGCCACCACTCCTGGCCGTTGGACATCGAAGCGGTCGACGAGGACAGCACGATGTTCACGTTCTGCAGGTTGACCGGACCCGCACCGTTGAGCGCCGGCGTGAGCGGCACGGTCAGCGAGAACGGGTAGCTGCCCGGAGTCATCGGCACGCCACCGTTGAGCGGCACGGTCACGCCGATGTTGTTGACCAACAGCGTGCCGAAGGGCGTCGGCAGGTTGGTGCGGCCGAAGCCGATCAACAGGAAGCCGAGCACGCTGGCGTCCTGCTGATCGACCGTGACGGTCGCCGTCGCACCGAGGATCGGCAACGCGGTCGTCTTCATGGTCGGCGCGGCAGGGCCCGCACCCGACGGGGTGCCGGCACCGTAGGAGAGGCCGGCGGCGGCGCTGACCGCCATCTCCACGCGACCGATCTCGAACGCCGCCTCGCTGGAGTAGGCGCCCGTGCCGTTCGCGCTGACCAGGTTGGTCTGGGTGAGCAGACGCGTGAGGGTCGTCGGCTGACCGAGGACCGAGGAGGCGAAGGGTCCCACCGGCGTTGCATAGGAACTCCGCATGGTGGTCGCATCACCGCAGGCTCCGAGCACGCAGACGTATTCGCCGGCGTCGAAGCTCACCACGCAGGGGATCGAGTTCCCGCTGGGCTGACCGAGGCTCAGGAACTCGAGCCCTCCGGAGACGGAGCCGGCGTAGGCCGGCGGCGGGGCCGACTGGCGGTAGACCGCGACGTTCTGCAGGCCGTGTGCCGATTCGTCCGGCACCTTCAGTCCGACCAGCGAGAAGCGCACCGGCGCCTGGAACCACAGACCACGCGTGAGGGTCGCGGAGCTGAAGGTGCGGCCGAAGCCCGGGATCGGAACCACGCTGATGCCGACCGGAACGGTCTTCGAATCGCTGCCGAGCGCGTCGGTCACCGTGAGCGTCACGTTGTAGATGCCCGGACCGGGGTACTGGTACGCCGGGTTCTGCACCGTCGAGTCGACCAGACCGTCGCCGTTGAGGTCCCAGGCCCAGGACGTGGGGTGACCCGCGGACGTGTCGGTGAAGGCGACGAGGTTCGCCGGGAGGAACGAGGGGGTGAAGCTGGCGTGGACCAGGTCGACTTCGATGAAGCCGTTCTTCGTCGCCGTCACCTGTCCATGCTGGATGTCGAAGGCGGTCAGCGACACGTTGTAGACACCCTCGGTCGTGTAGTTGAACGAGGGGTTCTGCGCGGTCGAGTCTGGGTTGCCGTCCCCGTCGAGATCCCAGCTCCAGGCGAGCACACCATTGGGATCGGAGGTGTAGGTCGTGTCGGTGAAGTTCACGGCCAGGGGAGCGTCGCCCGCGCGCACGTTCGCCGTGAAGTTCGGATAGAGCCCCGAGGCCGGCAGGTAGCAGATGGTGCCGTTCCACACGCGCGGCGTGAACGCCGTGCCGGTGAAGGGCACGTTCAGCGCCGAGCCGAGCGAGAGGGTGATGAAGGAGTCGTTGAAGTTCTGGTTCGCGCCGGTGCCGTTGGTGTAGGCATGCCCCGAGCCGCGCGCGACGAGCGCGACACCGTAGCTGCCCGAGTTCACCAGGATCGGAGTCGTCATGGTGAGCGCGGTGTGCAGGTTGAGACCTGCGGCCAGACCGGCTCCGTTGTCGCTGCCGACCAGGGTCCACACGGCGGCATTGCCCTGGTTGCCGACCGAGGTTCCGGGCGTGAGGTAGACGTCCACACCGACGGGGGTCCCGGCCACCGCGGTGAAGTTCATGTCGAGCGACTGGATCAGGATCGAGGCGCTGACCGTCATGTCGAAGTAGACGGCGCCACCGACCGAGCCGCTGTTGTTGTTGGCGAAGGGGCTGATGGTGTTCAGGCAGTTCTGTGCGGAGGCGAAGGCAGTGAGGCTGCCGAATGCCAGGGCGCACAATGCGTGCGTGGGGCGAAGCATCGAGTGCAAGACTCCTATGGAAGACGAAGAGAGAAGAGACGCACCCTCCCCGAGAGCGAGCGAGCCTGGGCAGGGCGAGCCGCGGCAGGAGACACCGGATGCAGTAGAGGCGCAAGCCGCACCTCCGCGCGCGGGTCCGCCTCGTTTGGCCAATTCCGCCGAAGGGCATCGAGGTCAGGGGGAAGCGGTGCAGTCGAGAAAGTGACCCCCGCGGTGCTCGCGCACCGCGGGGGTCGGCCCTCACCCGGGTGCATGTCCCGGTCAGTCGAGGTCGAATCGCGCCCTCTCCTTGCGCGCGCGCTCCTCGCGCTCGCGCAGGTGGAGTTCTGCGACCTCCTCGGCCTTCCGCGGCCACGCGTCGTGTTTCGGGTCCGGTCGCACGGCGTCACCGGGGGCGATGGCGCGTGTGGACTCGGTGTGTGTCTGCATCGGTGTCCTCCTTGGTTCGGGTTCGGCTCTCGCCCGCGATCTCACAGCGTCGTCATGTCGTGCACGGCGGCGCCGGTGAGTGCCCAGTAGAGGACGATCGCCACAGCGATCTGCAGCAGCATCCTCCACGCGAGCCTGCCCTGGCGAGGCAAGGTCTGGAGCTTCTGGTTCATCGCATCTCTCTCGCACGGATCCACGTGATCCGCTCACCGGAGGAAAGGAGAGAGAGCGCACCGATCTGTCGTCGACCGCGCGGAAGCGGAGTCGATCGCGATGCTGCTGCGAGGCGATCAATCGCGGGGTCGCTCGATGACGACCTCCAGGTACGCCGACGGCACCGACATCCCGCCGTCGCGCGCGCGGTTGTGCTTGTCGATCAAGGCGAGGATGTCCTTGCTCAGCACCTCGGCGGCCCGCGGCGGCAGCACTTCGAAGGCACGCATCACGGGTCCGTAGGTGGCGCGGAACACGTCGAGCCAGTGGGCCGGTGTGCGATAGCGGAACTCGAAGCTGCGCATGCATGTCGCGATCGCGGCGTCGGCGCCGAACAGCTCGGCGAGTCGGGGCCGCGTCCCCCAGGCCGAGGGCGATCGAAGACCGGCGGGTGGCGGGACGTGACGACCGAGCACGCCGAACAGACCGCCGATGAAGCCGTCCGGCGTCCAGTTGGCCAGCCCGATGCGTCCCCCGGGTCGGCACACACGCAGCAGCTCCGCCGCGGCACGCTCCTGGTCCGGTGTGAACATCACGCCGAAGGTCGAGAGCACGACGTCGAAACTCGCCGAGGGGAAGGGCAGCGCTTCCGCATCGCCGACGCGGCATTGAACCGACAGCCTCTCGGCCGCCGCACGCTCACGTGCGCGCTCCAAAAGCTCGGGGACGTAGTCGACGGCGACCACCGCGCAGAACCGTCGCGCGGCGGCGAGCGCGGCATTGCCATTACCCGCGGCGACGTCGAGCACCTGCTCACCGGCGCGGAGATCGACCGCCTCGCACAGGGTCTCACCCACGATCTGGAGAGTGGTTCCGACCACCGAGTAGTCGCCCAGTGCCCAGGTCGACTGCTGGCGGTTCTTGACGGCGGTCAGGTCGAGGGGACCGGAAGGTCCGCTTCCGGTGTTGGTCGGAGTTGGCTTCATCTCTCCCGGGAGTGCCTCCCGCGGCCACAAGTGACTCGGCCGGTGGCTTTTCCTCCTTTCTGCGTCACACGAAGCCCGGCGCGGATCCTCCTTGCTCCGGTGCTCTGCCGGAACATCCCCCGTCCGATCGCGCTCTGGGCCGGAGCGACCTCAGCCAACCAAGCGGCCTGGGCCATCCTGGTCGGCGCGCAGCACCAACGCGGCAACCCGAATGGGTTGCGGCCCAGGCCGCGATGGGCCGCAGCCCGGGGATTGCCGCGTCGCCGCTTCGTGTCGACCAGCAGAGCCTGGATCGCCGTGCCTGCCCCGATCCACCGACCTTTGGACCGACCGTCGTGCTGAGCCGCCTTGACGGCCGCGAGCGCGGTCAGGATCGTCGCGCCCTCCGTCGCCCCGGCACCATGGCCGACATCGATCAACCCAGCGCATCGTCGATCGAGTCTGCGTCGCGCGGTGATCCGAAGGGAATCGCCGACGTGCTCGCCGCCTATCTGCCCCGCCTGGAGCAGTTCGTGCGCGTGCGCCTCGGTCCGCGACTGCACTCCCGCGAGGAGACGCTCGACATCGTGCAGTCCACCGTGCGCGAGCTGCTCTGCGAATCCCGCTTCGAGCTGCGTGGCGAGATCGAGTTCCGCGCCTGGCTGTTCCAGGCCGCGCTCAACCGGATCCGCGAGAAGGCGCGGTTCCACGCCGCCGAGATGCGCAGTCCCGACCGTGAGGTCCTTGTCGGAGACTCCACTTCGACCGGCATGCCTGCGATCGCAGACGTGCAGCCGTCGCCGAGCCGCATCGCGATGGCACGCGAGGAACTGGCGCGTGTCGAGTCCGCGTTCGCCGGCCTCACGGAACCGCAACGCGAAGTGCTCACCCTGTCGCGGATCGCCGGACTTCCTCACGCCGTCATCGCCCGGCAGCTCGGCAAGAGCGAGGTCGCCGTCCGCCAGTTGCTGGTGCGTGCGATGGCGGCACTCGGGGCGCAGATGGACGAAGCGTGATGGGGGATTCGGGCATGACCGCAGGCGACGGGCGACCGTTGGAGGACTTGCCCGCCGACATCGAGGAGCTCGCCGGCGAGATCCTGTTCGGCCCTGTCGACCTCCGGCAGGAGCGCTTCGAGTCGCTGTGCGCGGCACACGAGCGCTGGCGTCCGCAGTTATCCAAGCTGCGCAGCGACTTCGAGCGCGCTGCACGGGTGCTCGTCGATCTCGAGCCGTCCTCCAAGCCGGTGTTGCCGCAGGCCATCGGTCCGTACCGGATCCTGCGCGAGGTGGGCGAAGGTGCGTTCGGCGTGGTGTTCCTCGCCGAACAGGAGGAACCCTTCCGTCGACAGGTCGCGGTCAAGCTGCTGCACCACGCGGCGGCGTCGCCGAGCGCGGTCGCGCGCTTCCTCAACGAGCGCGAGGTCTTGTCGCGGATGAGCCACCCGGCGATCGCGATGATCTTCGACGGCGGCCTCGACGCGCACGGCAGACCGTGGCTGGCGATGGAATACGTCCCTGGCGAGGCACTGAATCGCCACGTCCAGACGCGCGGCCTCGATCTGCTCGCCCGCATCGACCTGTTCCTCGCCGCGTGCGAAGGCGTGCACCATGCGCATCAGCGCGGCGTGATCCATCGCGATCTCAAGCCACAGAACATCCTGGTCGCGGAGGTCGACGGCGTCGCGCAGCCCAAGGTGATCGACTTCGGGCTCGCCAAGGTCTTCGGCGACCACGAGCTGCACACCATGCGGACGCATGCCGGAGCGGTGCTCGGGACGCCGGCCTACATGAGCCCGGAGCAGATGCGCGGCGATGCGCAGAGCGCCGACATCCGGACCGATGTCTACGCGCTCGGCGTGATCCTCTACGAGCTGCTCACCGGCACGCTGCCGATCGGGGCCGACAGCCTGCGGCGGCTGCAGCTCGCCGAACTGCAGCGACTCATCACCGAGGTCGAGCCTCCACTGGCGAGCCGGCGCGCATTGCAGGCGCAGTGCGCGTGGTCCAGATCGCTGCGCGGCGATCTCGACTGGATCCTCTGCAAGGCGATGAGCAAGCGCGCCGACGACCGCTACGGGTCGGTCGCCGAGTTCGCGGCGGATCTGCGGCGTCACCTCGCGCACGAACCGGTGCTCGCCGGCCCGCCGTCGACCGGCTACCTGCTGCTCAAGTTCGTGCGACGACACCGCGGTGCGGTGATCGCGGCGGGCCTGCTCCTCGCGTCGTTGCTGGCGGGACTGGCGGTGAGCGCCGCGCTGTACCGCGAGGCGAACGCGAACGCGGCCGCGGCTGCCGCGCGGCTCTCCGACTTCTGGCGACTCGCCGACACCGTCGAACTCGAAGAGCTGATCGCGACGGCGGGCAGCCTGTGGCCGTCGTCGCCGGCTCGGCTCGCCGACCACGAGCGCTGGCTGCAACGGGCCGAGGGGCTGTGCTCACGCCGTGACGAGCACGCCGCCGCATTGCGCAGCCTCGCGGCGGAATCCTCCGCCGACTACGCGACCGACTCGGAGCGCCGTGGCGCGCGATTCCTCGTCGACCGTCTGCAGAAGCACCTCGCCAACCTCGAGTCCTTCTCCGCACCCGACGGATTGCGCGATCAGATCCGGGAGCGGACCCGGTTCGCGCGCCAGGTCGAGGCCCTCACCATCACCGAGCACGCCGCGGACTGGTCCCGCGTGATCGAGGCGGTGGCCCACGGCGATCACTACGAGATCGTCGACATGAAGCCGATCCGTGGCCTCGTTCCCCTGGGTCCCGATCCGGACTCGGGGCTCGAGGAGTTCGCGCATCCGCAGTCGGGTCGCGTGCCGGTGCGCGGGCCCGACGGTCGGCTCCGGATCGACGACGACACCGCGATCGTGCTGGTGCTGATCCCCGGCGGGCATCGTCTGATCGGCAGCCAGCAGGGCGACCCGAAGCAGCCGCACTTCGACCCCTACCGGCAGAAGTTCGAGGGCGAGCCGAAGCAGATCAGCGGCGCTCCCTTCCTGCTCGGCAAGTACGAGCTCACGCAGCAGCAGGTGAAGACGCTCCACATCGCGGTGCAGGCCCTGCATCGCATGGGTACCGAGGAGATGCCGGGACTCCGGATCACCGGACGCCATCCCGAGGAGTCGGTGCTGTGGCCGCAGGTGATCGAATGGCTGCCGCGCTTCGAACTGCGTCTGCCGAGCAGCGCCGAGTGGGAAGTTGCGGCCCGCGCCGGGACCTCCGGCATCTGGGGCGCCGGAGAGCGCATCGCCGATCTGCAGGGCTTCGCCAACATCGCCGATGCCACGCTGCGCGAGGCGGGTGTGGACATCGCGGCCGATGCCGAGGTGCGCGACGGTTTCGCCGCGCACGCACCGGTGGGCAGCCTGCGACCGAACGGCTACGGGCTCTTCGACATGCTCGGCAACGTCGCCGAGATGACGGTCACGCGGAGCGGCGACGCCGAGACCGTGATCCTCGCGCGCGGCGGCTCCTTCATGCTGACGGCCGTCGACTGCCGCATCGGTTCGATGAGGCTGGTCGCGCCGAACCAGTCCTCGGCGGAACTCGGCGTCCGCGTCGCCCGCAGTCTCGCCGAGTGAGACCGGCATTCAGCGGATGGTGAACTGCACGGTGTCGCTGAAACGCAGCGACGCGAAGCAGCTCCCCGAGCCGACGGTCAGCCCCTGCACCGCGAGGCTCACACCGACGAGCGACAGGTCGTAGGGGATCGGGATCTCGTAGAGCGGACTGCCGAAGGCGGTCAGGATCGGGAGATCCAGGCGCACACCGAGCCCACAGGTCGAACAGATCGGGATGGCCGACGCGGCCGCGCCGCCGAACAGGAAGCCCGGCTGGTTCACGCCGGAGTTCGACAGCGTGAAGCGCAGCCGGTTGCCCAGCGCGGGGATGCCGTCGAAGGCGATGCCGAGGCCGTCGCACGCCGTAGGCAACACCGAGGTCGTGGTACCCGAGGCATGACCGCCGTAGCGGGCGAGCATCGGCTGATGGAGGCCGTTCACAAGCTCGAGGTAGGCGACGCCGTAGACGCTGCCGAGGCCGCCGCTGGACCGCAGCGCGGTGATCCTGGGTTCGTGTACCACGCCCGGCACGATGACCAGGTCCTGCAGGCTGACCGAGAACCCGTTCCACGCCAGTGTGCACAGACGCGTGGTGTCGGACACGCTCGAGGTCGGCCCCACCGAACTCGTGCTGATCACGAAGCGCTTGCCGTCGCTGTCGACGCGCGGCGAGTGACGCCCCAGGAAGAAGTCGGCGGCCAGGTCGAAGAACTGGGAGACCTCGAGGCCACCGCTGCTGACGCGGCGCCACATCGCCCGCGTGGCGTTCGGACGCTCGTAGACGACGAGATAGGTCGTCTGGCCGTTGCCGTGATCGACCGGCGAGGAGACGTACGGATCGTGATCGTCGTTGCCGCTGTCGTCGACGATCTTCTCGGCTCCGACCGTGCCGTCTGGCCGGACGCTGCGCAGGTAGATGTCCGAGCCGCTGCCCGAGGTCGTGCGTGTGTAGACGACCAACCATTGCGGACTCGGCACGATGCCGTTGCCGTTGCTGCGCGACACCGACACCGACCAGTTCCGCTGCGCACTGGTCTGGATCGGCAGCACGTTCTGGTTGCGCAGTTGACCGTCGCCGATCACCAGTCGCCCCTGGATGTGGGCGACGCTCCCGCTCTGCGAGTTCGCCCAGACCACCAGCCAGTCGTGGTTCTGCGCATCGGTGCCGGGATCCGCGCCGATGTCGGGCAGGAAGTTCTCTCCGGGCAACGCCGGATCGCTGAGCAGTTGCGCCGCGTGCATGGTCATGGTGCCGGCGGCCTCGCGCATGCGACCGTGGATCATCATGCGGCCCTGCTGCTGCGGGTCGGCGACCGTCATCACCACCATGAAGCGATCGAAGGCGTCGAGGTTGGCGATGCGCGGATGCGTGACGAAGGTGGTGGTCGCATCGAAGGGCGCATCCGTGCCGGGGATCGGATCCCCGCGGCCGTCGAAGGCCTGCGAGTAGACGTCGTGGTCGAACTCGCTGAACTCGTACTCCCAGACCATCAGGTAGCGATCGTTGGTCGCGTCGTAGGCGACGTCGGGGTTCGACAGCGCGCTGGCAGGAGCGCCCTGGCGCGTCGAGATCAGCGGGTCGATCACCACCGGACCGGCACCGCGTTCGGCGGCGGCGACGTGCAGACGGAGCGAGCGGCCGTCGAAGGAGGTCGCGATCGAGCGCTTGCCGCCGTCGCGGAGCAGGAAGGCGGCGCCGTACTCGGTTCCGCCGTCGACACCGGCGAAGGAGACCCCGCTCGGACCGATCTGCGCGGGCAGCTCGGAGTCGACCGCGATCTCGACGTCGACGTCGCCGGGACCGGCCTCGACGACGAAGCTCTGCTCGACGCCGTTCAGCGTCAGGTCGTAGACCTCGCGCACGCAGCCGCGCTCGAAGGTGATGCGATCCTGCTCGCGCACGGGCACGACCGCGGCGTCGAGCGGCACGAGATCGCCGTCGACGCGCACGGCGTCGAGCCGGAGCCGCAACGCCGTGCTGCGGACCTTGGGTGCGAGGCGCGGCACGTAGCTGACACCTTCGGCCCCGAAGGAGGCCTTGTAGGTGGCGCCGACGGCCCACAGACGGCCGTCGCCGGGCGCGTCGTGCAGAACGTGGTCGAAGGGCCAGCCGTCCCGCGCCTGCGGTGCGACGACGTTCAGACCGTGCGGGGTCGAGGAGAGGGGGACCTGTGCCATGCTCGCGGAGGCGAGCAGCGCACAGACGAGGAAGGGTTGCTTGGACATGGGTCAGACCCGCGGTTGCGGATGCCCAGCAGTGCCCGCGGCCGGGGTCCGTGACGCGAAGGGGTGTTTCCCCGCGGCGTCGTCGCCACAGCCGGACAGGGCACAGAGCGGGCAGCCGGGATCGCGCTCGCGGGGCATGCGCCGCGCGACGAGCTCCGCACGACGGTCGAGCACGAGCTGGAACCAGGTGCTCTGCGCGACATCGCCGCACAGGAATCGCTCGAGCAGGAACAATGCGTGCGACACCGCCAGACCATTGAGCGAACGGAGCGAACCGGCGCGCTGACGGCGCCAGTCGCGCTCGTGGCGTCGCTGCAGGTCGAGCGATCCCACGCACAACAGGCAGCCGTCGCCCGGGACGGTCAGACGGATGTCGGCGCCGGCGACGAAGTCGTCACCGGTCCCGAACACGCCGGTGCCGAGATCGAGGTGCGGGCGGAGGTGCGCGGTCGCATACAGCGCGGCGACCAGGCGCGCCTGGTTCTGGTCCGGCGCGCTGATCACGAGATCGGCGTGCGCGCAGGCATCGGCCGCCGCCGGATCCTCCACGCCGAGGCACAGCGGCACGACCTCCACCTCGGGAGCGACGGCCGCGATCATGCGCGCGACGACCTCGACCTTGGGCCGTCCGCTGCGATCGCTCGCCAGCACCTCGACGGCGTCGCGGCTGTGCTCCTCGATGAGATCGGCGTCGATCAGCGTGATGCGCCGCACGCCCGCGCGCGCGCATCCGATCGCCGCGAGCGATGCCAGCCGCGCCGCGCCGACGAAGGCGATCGACAGCGCGCGCATCCGCGTGTGCACGCCGTCGCCGCCGAGCGCGCCGATGTAGCGGCTGAAGGGACCGTCGGCGGGGACCACGCCGATCAGATCGGGAGGCGTGCGCGCGGGGATCCAACGATCCATGCGCGGGCCGGCGATCAGCAGCTCGGCGATCGGATGGACCGCGCCGTCGCAGAGCAATGCGGCGCTGCAGCCGCGCTCCTCGTGCAGGAAGACGTCGACACGCGGGCGCGGGCCGCGCGGCACGTCGAAGCCCTCCCACCAATGGTGCGAGATGCCCTCCAGGCTGCGCGGCAGCGCGGCGAAGCGCAGGATCGCTGCAGGCAATGCATTGCTGCCGCCGCGCGGCGCGAAGACCTCGAGACCCTGCGCGTCGCGATGGATGCCGGCCGGCAGCTCGATCACGCGTCCGGGTGACTCGAGGAGTTCACGCCGGATGCGCGCGAGCTCCGTCACCGTGACGGTGACGCGGCACACGGGTGCCGCAGCGCGCATGCGTTCCATCCGCGATGACAAGGTCCGCCCGCGCGTGCTTCTGTCGCCGGACGCGTCTCCGACAGACCGCGCCGCTCCCGCCCCTTCTCCGCCACGTGCAGCGAGGGTTTCGCCGCACACGAACCCCAGGAGACGCGATGAACAAGCTCGACACCTTCCGCAAGTTCCTGACCGAGAAGGGCTATCGCCCCACGGTGCGGGACGACTACATGACCTTCCAGCACGAGGGCGGCCAGTACGTGCTGCCGATCGACACCGACGATCCGCACTACTTCCGCATCGTCTTCCCCAACTTCTGGCACTTCGACACGCCCGCCGAGCGCACCCGCGTGCTCGAGACCGCCGCCACCATCACCGGCATGGTGAAGGCCGTGAAGATCTTCCCCGGTCCCAACGACACCATCGCCAGCATCGACATGCTGCTGCCCAACGAAGAGACCTTCTGCGAGTTCTTCCCCCGCGCCCTGCTCATGCTCCAACACGCCTGCCACGAGTTCGCCCGCGCGATGCACGCCCGCGAGCCGGGCAACCCGGTGCTCGAAGCGCTGAAGAAGTTGTTCGGGGGCGGCGAGGGCGAGATCGAGGGTCCGAGCTGAGCGTGCTCGCGGCGTGCGCCGAAGGAACCGGAGCACGCGGGGCGAAGGGCCGTGGCGGCGGAACGGAAGAGCCGCGCATCGCATGCCCTTTTCCCATCGACTGAGCCTGAGCTGCTTGGACGATCCAAGGCATCGAGTTACCCTCGCCCCCGCTCGTTCGATTGCGCCAGTCGAAGAAGGCCGGCGTCGGAGGCTCCTTCATTGCGACTCGACCCTGTGTTCCTCGTCAGTCCTGAACCGGAGAAGGAACCGGTTCGTGGTTTCTCTCGCCGTGCGTTTTACGCGGCCGTGATGACAGCTCTCTGTCTCGGGGCGGCCGCCGGGAGGACCCTCGGTGTCTTCCTGCGATCCTCGAATCCCGAGACCTCCGTCGAGGAGGACGCCACATTGCGTTGGGCGCTCGAGGCACAACGAGGGGATCTTGCGACGCTCGTCCAAGGGCACGAGGCGTTCCTCATGACCTTCGTCGTGAACGGGGATGCACGACTTCAGACGGGAGTGCGCCGCATCGCCGAAGCAGTCATCGCCGATGACCCCTGTGTGCGCGCACAACGTGCTCGTGTGGCAGAGCGCGTGCTCGGAGTGCTGCGGAGTTCGCCCGGAGCCGAAGCTCTTCACTCCCTGATCGGGCCGCTCGAGACCTGTCGCTAGTCGAAGTGCCGATGCGAACTCCTCGTCGCTTCGATCCGCCCCTGCGCGCACCTGCAACCGTGCAGGAAGGTGGAACTTTGGTGATCGACGTGGGCGACGGTGTTCAAGAGGTCACGATTGCGATCCCCGGCTTGGGCGCGCGGAAGGTGCGCGTGAACCAGCGCAGAGTCGAGTACCGCCTTCCGCAAGGTGCTCGTGGCGGCACGCCGATCTTCGTCGGCGATGGCGCGAAACCGGTCCCCTACACGACGACGGTCATGATCGTCGGGAATGTCTGACATGTACCGCAACCCGCTCTCCTTGCTCCTCCTCTCGGGGGTCCTCGCTGCCCAGGGGTTCCACGTCGTGCCAGGCAACTGCGCGTCGAACGACGGGAACTCCTCGACGACGATCGTCGGCGCATTCCCGAAGCACTGGCAGATGGTGATCGATCCCGCGTCCATCGCCTCGATGTCCGGACAGGTGATCACCGCGCTTCGCTTCCGGCGGGATTCGAACTTCCCGGAGGCACTCGACCCCGCGAGTTGGAACCTCGTCGTGCGCATGGGGGAGGCCGCGCTCGATTCCAGCGAGGCGCTGCCGAACTTCGCATCGAACGCCGTGTCCTTGATCGAGGTCTTCCGTGGAATCGCGACTGCCCCGACTTCGGCGGCGCTGTCCGGAACCGCATCGTGGTCGACTACGGACACCTTCGAAGTGGCGCTCTCCAGTCCCTTCGCCGTGCCGAATGCAGGACTGGTCATCGACGTCGAGGGATCGTCGATCACCGGCGACTGGTGGCCGATCGACGCCGTGGACGATCCGAGTGAGGGGCAGGTTCAGAGCCTCGGTGCCCCCTGCGGCTCCTTGACCTCGTGGCAGCAGACGGCGTCGGTCGATCGATCCCAACTTCTGATCGGCCGGACGGCGACCTTCGAGCTGGCAGGCGAACCCGGCGCCCCCGCCTATCTCCTGGTCGGTGCTGCGCCGACGAGCCTCCCGATCGACATGACTGTGATCGGGGCTCCGGGGTGCTTCCTGCATCTCCTCCCGCTTGCCGCGATCGGAAGCGTGGTTGGCGCGCCGCAGTTCACGGCGGAGTTCGGTGGCACGGCGTGGGTCGATCTTCATCTACCCGCCGACACCGACTTCCTGGGTGCGTCGCTGACGATGCAGTGGTTCGAGTGGCAGACGACGGGCTTCGCGTTCAGCAATGCGCTGGTGGTGCAGGTGTCGGCGAATCCGCCGTCGCTGGGGATGGCGCTGGTGACGGGACAGATCACGGGCACGCCGGTGGTGCGCTCGTACGGGATCCCGGTGATCGGCTTCGTCACCGATTGAGGGGCGCCCCGATGTCGATGAGGTGGTGTTGAAGGGGCGAGGGAGATGGACACTGGGCCCGAGCCAAGTACGCTGGCCAAGCTCGTTCGATTGCGCCGGTCGAAGAAGGCCGGCGTCGGAGGCTCCTTCATTGCGACTCGACCCTGTGTTCCTCGTCAGTCCTGAACCGGAGAAGGAACCGGTTCGTGGTTTCTCTCGCCGTGCGTTTTGGCTTGCAGTGGCTGCGGCCGTTGGGGTGGGGAGCGTGCTCGGCCGTATGGGCGCACGACGAATGCTGCGCCCCGATGCGGGGTTGGGTGAGTCGATCAGCCCATCCCTTGCATGGGCACTGCGACTCCAGGATGGTCCGATCGACGGCCTGATCGAAAACGCCGATGGGTTCCTCGCGCGGGTCGTCGAGTTCGGACCACATCGACTCGAAAGTGGTCTGCTGTTGCTCGTCGAAGCGACTGTGGGAGGGCGGCTGCTCCACGGGCCGGATCGAGTTGCAATGTCCCGCAAGTTGGCAGGCGTGATTCGCGCAGTCGATGCCTCATCGACTTTGAAGGCGCGCGTCGTAACACTCGACCGCATCAGGTGATCCTCGGTGCGCTCTTCGACCTTCGATCCACCGTTCCGAGTGCCCGCCGATGTCCAGGAGGGTGGGAGCATCGTGATCGAAGGCGGCAGTGGCACGACGCAGGTGGAAGTCGCGATTCCCGGTCACGGGATGCGCGTCGTCAAGCTGACGAATGGTCGAGCCGAGTTTCAGCTTCCACCCGGAGTCCGTGGTGGAACACCGATCTTCGTGGGCGATGGCAAGTTGCCGAACCCATACACGACGACAGTGTGGGTTGTCGGAGGGACCAATCGATGAAGTTCCTGATTCCGTCTGTTCTCCTCACCGCGGCGATCGATGCGCAGCAACTGCTGGTGGTTCCGGCGGCTCATGGAGCTGTCGACGCACCGAGTCGAACGACCTTGGTTGGGGGTGCTCCCGAACGAACGCAGATCGTGATCGACGCGTCGATGCTCGGCAGCCTCGCCGGACACCGTGTCGATGCGATCCTGTTCCGACGCGACTGGTCGCTCGTCGATTCGCTGACGCAGGGCACATGGAGCGTGGTCCTGCGCATGGGCCCGGCGTCGCATGGGTCCTCCGATGTGAGACCTGACTACTCCGCGAACGAGACGAGTCCGGTCGAGGTGTTCCGCGGCATGGTCAACACGCCGGCTTCGACCATTCCGACAGGAGCACCTTCTTGGTCTGCAACCGACAGTGTGCGGATCGATCTCGCGACACCCTATGTCGTCGGATCGGGCCCACTGCTCATCGACCTGGAGACCTACCCGCAGGGTTCGGAATGGTGGCCTGTGGATGCTCTGGACGAGGCTGTCGCCGGAAACACGATGTCCCTGGGCAACCCGTGCGGAGTGTTCGCCAACTGGCCTCGCACGTCATTCGTCGCCGACGAGGACCTGGTCATCGGACGAACCGTTCGATTCCGAGTGCAGGGTGAGAGCGGCGCCCCCGCCTATCTCCTCGTCGGTGCTGCGCCCACGAGCCTTCCGATCGACATGTCCGTGATCGGGGCTCCGGGGTGCTTCCTGCATCTCCTCCCGTTTGCCGCGATCGGAAGGGTGGTTGGCGCGCCGCAGTTCACGGCGGAGTTTGGCGGCACGGCGTGGGTTGACCTTCACTTGCCTGCGGATGCCAATTTGCTGGGTGCGTCGCTGACGACGCAGTGGTTCGAGTGGCAGACGACGGGCTTCGCGTTCAGCAATGCGCTGGTGGTGCAGGTGTCGGCGAATCCGCCGTCGCTGGGGATGGCGCTGGTGACGGGACAGATCGCGGGCACGCCGGTGGTGCGCTCGTACGGGATCCCGGTGATCGGCTTCGTCACCGACTGAGCGGCGCACTCAGCGCGGCAGGCGGAACTCGACTTCGAAGCCGTCCTTGCCGAGCGCGTCGTCGAGCACGCCGAGTTTGAGCCGCGCGGGGAGCGGCACGATGTCACTGCGCGGGTCGATGGTGCTGTAGTCGATCGACAGGCCCGGCAGCGGGGCGGGGCGGAGCTCGACGCGGCCGTCGTCGAGGGCGCGCGCGCCGCCGAAGGCGGTGGGGAGCGCGAGGTAGCCGACGGCGGGATGGCCGTCGGCGTCGAGCACGCGGATCACCAGGGTGGCGTCGAGGCGCAGGATCCGTGAGTGGCGCTGGATGGCGTGGTCGGCGAGCAGGCGCAGGGCGAGGGTCTGCTCCGCGTGGCGTTCGGCGACCGGGATGCGCGCGCGTTGGGCGAGCAGGCGCTGGATCTCGATCGCGAAGGGGGCTTCGTGGGCGCGGAGTGCGAGAGCGAGCATCGCCAGGGTGAACTGCTCGTCGTCCTGCGGACGCAAGCGCTTGGCGAAGGCCTGCGCGTCGAAGTCCTTCGGCGTCTCTTCGGGCATCGCCAGGGCGAGCGCCAGGCGCGCGAGGTCCTGGTCCTGCGGAGACTCGACGCGAGACGTGGCCTCGGCCGCAGCCTGCACCAGGGCGTCGAGGTCGATGCGATCGATGTGGGCGTCGCGCACGCTGCGCAGCGCGAAGGCGGTCCAGGCCAGCGCCGTGCCGCTGTGGCGCCCGGTGTCCTCGAGACCCTGGCGGAGCTGTTCGGTGCCGCGGCGGACCGTGGGGACCAGCAGCTTGTAGTTGGCATGGAGGTGGGTCTCCGCCAGCAGGAAGGTGAGCAGGGCCGTCTCGCGGAGATCGCCGGCAGCGATTCTCTGCGTCTGGCGGTTCTCCACGCGGTCGCGCGCCGGCAGCACGACGGCCTTGATCTGCTCCTTGAAACGGCCGGCGCGGAGCACGGAGCCGTCATCCGTGGCCAGCAGCCCGAGCAGCGGGCCGCCGATGGGATCGGCGAGGCGGGTCGGATCCAGATCCGCGAACAGCTTCGCGGTCGCCGGATCCTGGCAGGAGAGCGGTCGGGCGAGACCGACGAGCGGCACGAGAGCGAGCAGCAGCGTGCGCATGGCAATGGGTCCGTAGGCTGGAGGATCGTCGCGCGACGCGACGATTCGTGGGGCCGGAGGGCCCCAGCAAGCAATGCGGCTCGGGCCTTCCTGGTCGGCGCGGAGCGGCGACGCCTGGTTTGCGGCCCATGCCGCGAGGGGCGAACGGGCCGAGCGCGCCGGGGTTCAGCGCGCGGCCGCGCGGATCTCGGCGTCGCTGAGCAGGCGCTTGCTGCCCTTGCCGGCGTCGAGCACGCGCTGCACGCGCTCGTCGGTGGGCTCGATGCCGAGCTTCTCGAGACACCAGATCACGTTCGACTTCCCGCTCATCGGGCCGATGCCGATCTTCTGTTCGAGACCAACCATGCTCGCCGGCACGCCGCTGTAGACGGCGTCGGCGAGGGCCACGTCGCCCTTGCGGAAGGCCTTGATCACCGCGGCGGCGTGCACGCCGGTGCCGGTCTCGAAGGCGTCGCCGCCGAGCACCGGGTAGTTCGACGGGATCGGCACCTTGACCGCGTCGGAGACCTTGCGCACGTACTCGGGGAGACGGCGCAGGTCGTTGTCGATCCAGCCCTGCAGCTTGCAGTTGACCAGCAGCAGGTCCATCGGCGCGTTGCCGGCGCGTTCGCCGATGCCGATGCCCGCGCCGTGCACGCGCGTGGCGCCGGCTTCGATCGCGGCGAGGCAGTTGGCGA
Organism: Planctomycetota bacterium; assembly: GCA_046349595.1. GTDB lineage: Bacteria > Planctomycetota > UBA1135 > UBA1135 > UBA2386 > JACRLW01. The sequence goes on along the minus strand of JAXMCA010000002.1, from coordinate 1,102,917 downwards.
TGCCGAGGTCGCGGTCGCGGTGGCCGTGCCAGTCGATGCCGACCTGCGGGTCGAGCTTGTCGACGATCTCCTCCTTCACGAAGCGCACCACCGCGGCTGCACCCTGCGGAGTGGCGTGGCCGACGGTGTCGCACACGCACACGCGGCGCGCGCCGAGCTCGATCGCCTCGCTGTAGAGCGCCTTGATCATCTCGGGGAAGGCGCGCGAGGTGTCCTCGGTGACGTACATCACCGGCAGGTCGTGATCGCGGCAGAAGCGCAGCGCGTCGCGGGTGTTCTGCAGCATGCGCTCGAGGCTCCAGTCCTCGGCGTACTGACGGATCGCGCTGCTGCCGATGAAGGCGCACACCTCGATCGGGATGCCGGCCTTCTGCGTCATCTCCACGACCGGCTCGATGTCGGAGACCACCGTACGGCAGGCCACGTTGGCGCCGATCGACAGGCGGTTGTCGGCGATCTCCTTGGCGAGGCGGAGGATGTCCTCGCGGGGCCGGCCGCCGGCGCCGGGCAGGCCGAGGTTCGCGGTGTGGATGCCGAGCGCGTCCATCACGTGGAGCAGCTCGAGCTTCAGCGCGATGGGCGGGTCGACGACGGAGGGCGACTGCAGGCCGTCGCGCAGCGTCTCGTCGTCGAACATGAGGCGCCCGATCGGGCGCCGCGCACCGCCGACGCGGTTCCAGTCGTGGATCAGATCTTCGACACGGACCATCCGGCCGATGATAGGACGGATCGCGGCGGGGATCGCGCCTCGGGCCCGCGCCGCGCTCAGTTCGCGTCGAGGTCGCGGAAGAAGGTCCGCGCGTCCTCGAGCTGCTTCAGATAGAGGTGGAAGTCGAGGCGGTCGTCGGCGTCGATCGCGTCCTCACCCTGCGGTGCACCGAACAGGAAGTTCACCGCCCAGTCGGCGAGGTATGCCTCCGCGGTCAGGGTGCGGCCCTCCAGGCTCGGATCGATCTTCACGATGTCCTGCCGCAGCAGGCGACCGGCGTCCAGGAACAGGCGGCGGTTGCGCAGCAGGTCGAGTTCATCGGCGCTGACCAGACGGATCAGCTCGGCGACATCGGCGTGCGCGTTGCCCTCGAAGAGCTCGCGGAACAGCAGGGCGACCACGATCACGCTCTCCAGACGGCCGAGCCGGTGCTCCTGGAAGAAGCGCACCGCGGGGAACGACGCCGCATCCGGAGTCGCCAGCAGGCGCCGCTCGATGCGCTGCCACATGGATTCGATGCGCTGGCCGAGCTGCGCGCCAGGGACGGCGACGCCCGCGTGCGATCGGTCCCAGCGCTCCTGCTGGAACACGCGCTCGGAGCGGTGCCGGTAGAGGTTGTGCAGGATGCGCAGGTCGAGGAGGTACTCGTGGTTGCTGGAGTAGGCGCCGACGTGGTTGCGGCCGTCGTCGACGACCACGCCCATCACCTCGTCGCGGAAGGCGGCGAGCGCCTCGTCGGCGAGGCGGAAGCGCGCTTCGAGCAGGTCGAGCGCGGGTTCGTCGGTCTCCTCGAGCACCACCAGACCGCTCGCCCGCAGCGGGCCGTTCTCGTGGAGCAGCTCGAGACCGGACAGCACCTCGAAGGAACTCTCGAAGACCGCCGCGAGCAGTTCGCGACCTTCCATCGCCGGGGTCTCGGCGCGCAGGTGGCGCTGCAGCAAGGTGGCGAGGATCTGGAAGTGCAGGAAGCCGAGTCGGTGTTCGCGCAGCAGACGGCCGAGCGGACCCTTGAAGCGGTAGCCGGCGAGATCGCGCGCGAGACGATCGGTCTTCGCGCGGATCTGTCGGGTCAGGCGCGCACGTGTCTCGCGAGGCAGTGCGTGATCGCCGAGACGTGCGCGCGTGCGATGCAGATCGTCGCACAGGTCGAGCAGCTTCCGCAGCGCAGCGCTCCGTCGGGTGCTTTTCATAAGTGCTTGTACTTGCTAAGGTAAGGTCAATGGTTGCGAGACGGACGTTCCCCCTTAGCGCCGCGCTCAGGGTGCCGCAAGGCGGCTTGGGGCCGGCTCACCCGGGGTCCCGCAACCGGACTCTCGGAAGCCTTTGTCGGGCAACGACCGACCGACTTCTTGCGGCCCGCCGCACGGTGGAAATCGTGGAATCTTTTCCCGCCCGCGGGCGGGGGCGGGTGGGGTCGTGACGGCCAGGCCCGCCTGGCACCTGCTCCGCGACCTGATCCCCGCCGCCGTCGGCGCGTGGATGGTTTTCCACGTGCTGCGCACGCAGGTCGCCGAACGCTACGCGGTGCCGAGCCGCAGCATGGAACCGACGCTGCACGGCAGTCCGCGCGACGGCGATGTGGTCCTGGTCGACAAGACCGCCTTCTGGTCGATCCGCGAGTCGAAGCTGCGGCGCTTCGACCTGGTGGTGGTGCGCAACCGGCACCAACCCGGCGGCAGTCACCTGGTGAAGCGCTTCGTCGCCGAGGGGCCGGCCGAGGTCGCGGTGCGCGAAGGCGATCTCTTCGTGCGCGAGGGGGATGCGCGCACCCCAACGCGCGTGGTCCGCGACCCGCTCGAGCACGAGGACCTCTGGCAGACCTCCTTCCGCCTTCGCGATCCGAAGCCGGGCGATGCGGCGCTCGCGATCCTGCACGGTGCGGATCGCGTGGAGGACGGCGCCGTGCAGGTCGCGGCGCAGACCCGCGAGGAGCTGTTCGCGCAGCTCACGCCCGACGCGCAGAACGCGCGCCTGTCCGCCGCCGAGCCCGACCGCTGGCTGCGCGGTTGCGTCGCCACCGCGAAGGCGATCGACACGGGTTTCCTCGATGCCGACGGCGAGCGGCTCGCCGACGGACGAGCCGATGTGCGTGACGTCGGGGTCGAGATCGATTGCGCGTGCGCGGCGGGCGTGGAGTCGCTCGTCGTCGTGCTCGAGGTGGTCGAGATCTACCACGCCATCGAGTACGCCACCGACGGGCACATCCGCGTGACCACGCGCGGGGCGCCGACCGGCGCGGAGGTCCAGGCGCCTCGGCTCGAGCCCGGCACATGGCATCGCATCCGCGTCGGCTGTCTCGACGGGCGCCTGTTCCTCGTCGCCGACGGCCGGCTGCTGCTGTGGGTCGAGCACGAGGTGCCCTTCCGGTCGCCCCGCGACCTGGTCCCGCTCGAGGACCGTCCGCGCCCGCCCGCCAACGCCATCCACATCGCGGCGACCGGTCGCGGTGCGATGGCGGTGCGCGAGATCACCGGCTTCCACGACGTGCACTGGCAACCGCGCTCGGAGACCTACCGCCTCGAACCAGGCGAGATCTTCGTGCTGGGCGACAACTCCTACGACAGCAGCGATTCGCGCGACTTCGCGAGCGATCCGTTCCGCATCGAGGACCTGGTCGGACGACCGCTCGCCGTCCTCGCGCCCCGCGCACGCATGCGCTGGCTGTGAGCGGCCGACGGCGCGCCCATCGCGGCCTGGGCCGCTCCCGCCCACGGACGCGATGGGTCCGTAGGCCGGAGAATCGTCGCGCGAAGCGACGAGTCAAAGGCCGAAGGGCCCCAGCAAACAAAGCGGCCTGGGCCCTCCTGGTCGGCGCGCAGCGCCGACGCGGCAACCCGAATGGGTTGCGGCTCAGGCCGCGATGGGCGCGCGTTACCTGGACGCGTCCCTCCGATATCGTCGCGTTCGGATCCTCCCGCGATGTTCGAAGTCCTCGCTGCCGTCGTCTGCCTGTCGCAACAGGAGCAGAACCCCCCGAACGAGCCCGGGGACCAGAAGGAGCAAAAGGTCCAACTGCCGGAGCCGATGCCGATCCCCGTTGCGGCGGTGTGTCGCCTCGGCGATGCGCGCATCGTGATCGACGGCTCTCTGGGTGATTGGCCCGCGCTGCCGCCGATCGCGCTCGACGACGTCCGCCAGGTCAGTGGGACCGCGCTCGGAGCATTCCGTGCGCGCGATGACATCGCCGCACGCGCCTTCCTCGCCTGGGACGACGACGATCTCTACATCGCCGTCGCAGCGGAGGACGACTGGCACGTGCAGCTGCCTGCCGACCGTCCGATGGTGAACGAGATCCCGCCGGCGGACTCGGTGCTGTTCACCTTCGACCCCGATCGCGACACGCGCGCGATCGGCAACGACGCGCATCGCGCCGAAGACACGTCGTTCTGGCTCGCCGACGTCGAAGGTCAGGGCAACCGCCTGGTGTTGTGGGATCGCTTCCGCGGCGGGGCACGCTTCGCGCAGGGCGGTGCGTGCATGGTGTCGCGCGACAAGGACCGTCGCCTCACGACCTACGAAGCGCGCATCCCGTGGGCGGAGATCCTGCCGCACGGGAGGAAGCCTGCGGCGGGGATGGCGATCGGTGCGCAGATCGTGATCTCCGACTACGACGATCCCACCGACCCGATGCCGCAGACGCGCATCGGCTGGACCTTCGGAATGGGGCCGCTGATCGATCCCGGCTTGTTCGGCACGTTGATGCTCGTCGACACGCCGGCGAAGGACGCGGCGAAGATGCGTGCCATTCCCGAGCCGCCGCCCGTGCCCGAGACGAAGGAGCCGCCGGTGCCGGAGGCCGCGTACTGGATCGGCCTCGCCAACCGGATCACGAAGTCGGAGCCCGCCTTCGTCGCGCACGACACCGCGGACCCCGCGTTCGCCGGAGGTCCGGAGTGGCACGACCTGTTGATCGAGCTCGACAAGCGCATCGCCGAGTTCCCGCGCGTCGACTTCCTCGAATACCAGAACGAGATCCACCGGCGCATGAACCGGGAGTGCGCGGGGATCGCCGCGCGCGGCCTCCCGTACTTCTGGGACTCCCAGCTCGAAGCCACACTGCGCCGCGCGAACGCCGAACCGCCGGAGACCGGGTTCGCGCTGTGGCGTCTTCCCCAAGGCGGCTGGTTGCTGCGCTCGCGCCAGGCCACGATCGCCATCGATCCGGCCGGCTACCGCGTCGAGAAGCTGATCGACTCCAAGCTCGACATGATCCTGCTGACCGCGCCGCTCGACCCGACGCGCCGCAACGATCAGCTGCTCGCCCGCGCGGCGCTGTCGGAGCCGAAGCCGCCGATCTTCAACCACATCGCGATCGCGTTGCCCGGAGTCGAGGCCAAGAACTTCCCGCTGGTGGTCCCCGGACAGGAGTACGACCGTGCGGGTCTGAAGGTGAAGGTCTGTGGCTACGTCGACAAGGACGGCATGGTCGGCCGCAGCGTCGGCTATCGCGTGCGTTGGCCCGACGGCACCACGCTGGTGGTCAGCGGGGTCGAACTGGTCGAGGAGGCCGTCGATCGCGAGGGTGGCATCGATTGCCTCCTGCTGTCGGCGATGCACCCCTACGCACGCTCGCTGGGACAGCGCCTCGCCCCGCGACTGACCGTGGTCGACGACGTCTTCCGCTGCGCGGACATCCCCGGCGCCGAGGGTCGGGCGAAGATCGAGGACGCCTTCGACCTGCAGAATGGCCTGCGACCGTCCCGGTCGGTGGTCCTGATGCCGGGCCAATCCATCGAGGTCGGGCCGCGGCCGAAGGGGGGCGGCGAGCGGCGCGGGGGATGAAGGGGATGCTGTGACCCTTCCGTGTTGCCGGCGGGTCATCCGTTGGCGCGGTCAGCGATGCGGCCCGGGCAGCCACCGCGTCTGCCGACCCATCGCGGAGTGGGCCGCGACCCGAGGATCGTTGCGTCGTCGCGTCGCCCGGCGATTCTCCGGGCCACGGACACAAGTCGATGGCGAGCATCTGGTTCGGAGCGGATTCCAAGACGAGAGGGATTCACCCATCCCTCGACCGCCGTCTCCTGCCATCTCCAATCTCACGCACAGCTCGATTCCCGGCGTCATTGTCGCGCGGCCTCGGACACGCTAAGAGGAGGGGTTCACTCGTCCGGTTTTCGGACGCAACTCTGTCTCCCGCCTTCCACCACCCAAGGTCCCCGGTCGTGACCGCCAAGCCGAAGTCCGAGTCCTTTGATTTCGTCGTCGGGCTCCTCGAGAAGAACCCCGAAGCCCCCTACGCGGAGATCGCAGCTGCCGCCCAGAAGAAGGGCTTCAAGATCTACCCCATCGTGTACGGCCGGGCGAAGGCGAAGCTCGGGTTGGTGCCCACCGCGCCGCGCGGATCCGGCGGTGCGCGCAAGATGGCGCGCAAGAAGGCGGAGGTGGAGGTGGAAGAGGCGCGCTCCTTCGTCGCCGAGCCGGCTGCTCCCGCGCGTCGCGCGCCCATGGCGTCGATCGCGACCGCCGGCCTGTCCTCCGGCCTGGAGAGCGTGATCTCGCACGTCAAGGCGAGCGAGGCCGAGCGCGCGCGCTTCCGCAAGGCACTCGAGCAGATCCGGTCGATCCTCGAAGCGGCCTTGGCCTGAGCTGCCGGCCCGACCTGGCTCCGTTGCGGCGCCGCAGGCCCTCCCGTGCGCCGACGACACCTGCGCGCGCGCATGGCTCACGCGCGTCGTCGCGATCCCCGCGGGCGCCGGCGGATGCGCCGAGCTAGAGTGCGGCGCTTCGCGGACAAACCCCGATGTGCGGATTCATCTCGATCATGGGCCCGGAGGGGTCCGACGTGGTCCAGGACGTGCTGTCCGGACTTCTCGCGATCCAGCATCGCGGACAGGACGCCGCGGGCGTCGTCACCTTCGGTGAGAAGTTCCAGGCCAAGAAGGGCCTCGGCCTGGTGCGCGAAGTCTTCGAGCTGCGCCACCTGGAGCGGCTGCGCGGACATCTCGGCGTGGGTCACGTGCGCTATCCCACCGTCGGCGGGAACGAGGACACCGACGTGCAGCCCTTCTGGGTCGACTATCCGGTCGGCATCGGGATGGCGCACAACGGCAATGTCACCAACTTCCACGAGCTGCGCCGCGCCTACTTCCCGCGCCAGACGCCGCAGGCGCGCCTCGCGAGCAACTGCGATCTCGAAGCGGTGCTCTACGTGTTCGCGGGAATCCTCAACCAGAAGAAGTCGGATCGACTGACCGGCACCGACATCCGCGACGCCGTCGCCGAGGTGTTCCGCGTCGTGAAGGGTGCCTACTCGGTCGTCGGCATCATCGCCGGTTCGGGGATGTTCGCGTTCCGCGACCCCTTCGGCATCAAGCCGATCATCCTCGGGCGCAAGCAGACCGCGGAGGGCGTGTTCTGGGCCGTCGCCAGCGAGTCGGTGGTGCTCGACGTCGCCGGCTACGAGCCGGTGCGCAACGTCGCCGCCGGCGAGGCGATCTGGATCGACTCCTCGCGCCAGATCCAGTCCTTCCAGGTCGGCAGCAGCCCGCATCGCCCGTGCATCTTCGAGCACGTCTATTTCGCTCGTCCCGACTCCGTGCTCGACGACATCTCGGTCTACGAGGCGCGCCTGCGTCTCGGTGAATCGCTCGCGGAGAAGTGGCGTGAGAACGCGCACGACGTCGACGCGATCGTGCCGGTGCCGGAATCGGCGCGCACCGCCGCGCAGCGGATGGCCGAGGTCCTCGGCATTCCGTACCGCGAGGGCTTCGTGAAGAACCGCTACGTCGGTCGCACCTTCATCATGCCGAACGATCGGCAGCGGCAGTCGAGCATCCGCAACAAGCTGAACCCGATCCGCGTCGAGTTCGAAGGCAAGCGCGTGTTGATCGTCGACGACTCGATCGTGCGCGGGAACACAATGCGGCAGATCGTGCGCATCGCGAGGCAGATGGGTGCGCGCGAGGTGCACCTCGCCTCGTACTCGCCGCCGCTCCTGCACCCATGCCCGTACGGCATCGACATGTCGACCAAGCGTGAGTTCATCGCGCGCGGCAAGTCGACCGCGGAGATCGCCGCGGAGCTCGGCTGCGACAGCGTGATCTACCAGGACATCGAGCCGATGGTCGAAGCCGTGCGCAAGGCCGGCAAGTGCAACAAGACCTTCTGCACGGCCTGCTTCACCGGCAGCTATCCGACCGGCGACATCACCGAGGACATGCTCGCCGACATCGAAGCCGACCGTCTCGCGGCTTCGGCGAACGGCAAGGCCTGAGCGCGCTCGGCACACCTCCGATGGACGAGGTCGAAGTCTTCCGCGCCGACGTGCGCGCCGCGATCGCCGAGCACGGCTGGCACATCGTCCTGATCCCGGCGGAGGACGACCGTCCGGCCTATGGCTTCACCATCGGGTTGACCGACCGCTTCGCTCACCCGGAGATCTGCGTCGTGGGCCTGGATGACGGCGAGGACGGCGGACTGATGCACGACCTCCTCGACTCCGCCGCGGAGATGGTCGCCGAGGGTGAGCGCATCGAGGCCGGCGTGCGCAACGCGAAGTTGCTCGTCGGCCACTCGCTCGGCGTGCGGGCGATGCAGCCGGATCAGATCGTCGACTGGCTGGCACTCGCGGTGGTCTATCGCGGCAAGGCCGACGTGGAGGCGATCCAGTTGCTGTGGCCGGATCGCCGAGGCCGATTGCCCTTCGAGTCGGGCTGCGAGCGCAGGGTCGTCGAACTCCAGCCGATCCTCGGCTGAAGCGCGCGGGTCCTGTCGACGACCTCAGCGCAATCGCGTGCCGACCCACATCCCGTCGCCCAGCGGGACGATCACGGCCTGCAGGCGGTCGGCCAGCGTCGGAACGAGGTCGTTGAAGGCGCGCACGTGCGGCACACCCGGATCCGTGGGTTGCTCATCGAAGAGCTGTCCGAAGGCGAGCGCGTTGTCGGCGACGATCACGCCGCCCACGCGGACGATGCGCAGGCACTCGCGCAGGTAGTGCGGGTAGCCGGTCTTGTCGGCATCGATGAAGGCGGCATCGGCCGAGTCGTCGCGGAAGCGCGCGAGCACCTCGCGACCCGCGCCGCGATGCACCTCGATCTTGCCGGCCACGTCGCTGCGCGCGATCCAGTGTTCGGCGAAGTTGGCGTGCTTCGCATCGAGTTCGATGGTCCGCACCCTGCCGTCGGGAGGCAGCGCGCGCGCCATCCAGGTCGCCGAGTAACCGCCGAGGGTGCCGACTTCGACCACCTCGCGCGCCGCCGCGGCGCGCAGCAGGATCTGGAGGAACGCTCCCTGCTCGGGTGCGATCGCGATCGGTGGCAGACCCGCGGCGGCCGCCGCGCTTCGCAAGGTGAGGAGGTGCTCGTCCTCGTGCGTGGTGCGCTCGCGCAGGTAGTCGAAGTGGTCCTCGCCGAGGCTCGTGCCGTGCATCGCCATGGCGGCGAGTCTACTTCGCGACGGCACGCATCCGATCCCACGCCTGACAGGTTGCGGCATCGCCGTCGAGGATCGCATGATCCACGCCGTGACGACCTTCGATCCCACCCGCGCCCGCGCCCGTCTCCTCGAACTCGTGCGGGAGCGCGCTTTCCGCGACGGCCTCGACATCACGCTCGCTTCGGGCAAGCGATCGACCTTCTACATCAACGGCAAGAAGATCACGCTCGACGCGGAGGGGCTGTATCTCTTCGCACGCCTGCTGCTGATCGAGCTGCGCCGGTATCCCGACATCACCGCGATCGGCGGACTCACCATGGGCGCCGATCCGATCGCCGCCGCGGTGTGTGCGCTGTCGTTCGCCGAAGGTCGACCGATCAGCGCGTTCCTCGTGCGCAAGGAGGCCAAGGGACACGGCACGGGTTCCCGCATCGAGGGCGAGCTGACGCGCGGACAGAAGGTCGCGATCGTCGAGGACACCATCACGACCGGCGGTTCCGCACGCAAGGCGATCGACGCGGTCCGCGAGGTGGGGGCGGTGCCCGTCGTGGTCATGGCCCTGGCGGACCGCGAGGACGAGGACGGCGCCGCGTTCCGCGCCGAGTTCGAGGTCCGTCCGTTGTTCTCCCTGTCGGAGATCCGCGGATGAGCGGCCCCGGCGAGAGTCGCATCGCGCCGCACCTGCGTGCGCTCGGCACCGTGCCCAGCGGACTGTTCATCGTGACCGCAGGCGTCGGCCCGACGGCGACCGGCACGCTGGTGTCCTTCGTGCAGCAGGTCGGCTTCGTTCCACCGGCGATCACGGTGGCCCTCAAGGAGGGTCGTCACGTGCTCGACCTGTTGCGCGACGGTGGTCGCTTCTGCATCTCCGTGATCGACGATGCGTCCGTCGGTCTCCTGCGTCACTTCGCCCGCGGCTTCGAACCCGGCGAGCCGGCCTTCGCCGACCAGAACGTCGGTCACGACGAGGCCGGCGTGCCGTACCTGGTCGACGCACTGGCCTGGCTGTCCTGCCGCGTGATCGGCGAGGTCGCCTGGTCCGATCACGTGCTGGTGTGCGGCGAGGTTCTCGCCGGCGAGCGGCGCGACGACGACCGTCCGATGGTGCACGTCCGCAAGAGCGGCGCGGGCTACTGAGATGGGCGCCACGACGGCGTTCGTGCTCGCTGCAGGTCACGGTTCACGACTCGGTGCCGACAAGGCCCTCGTCGAACTGGGCGGCGGCACGGCGATCGAGAGGGTGATCGCGACACTGCGTGCGGCCGGCGTGGAGGACATCGCGGTCGTGCGCCGCCGCGGAGCCGCGCCGCTGCCCGACGCGCTGCGCGTCGCGCGCATCGAGTGCGAGACCGATTCGATGATCGAGAGCCTGCGTGCCGCCTGGCGCACACGCGCGCAGGACTCGGCGACGCGCGTGGTGGTGTTCCCGATCGACCACGCTGCGGTCGATGTCGCAACCGTGCGCGCACTGCTCGCCGCCGCGGGGAGCATCGTCCTGCCGAGCTGCCGCGGTCGGCGCGGACACCCCCTCGTGCTCGCGCGCGAGGTCCTCGCGGAGATCGTCGAGCCGTCGGTCGCAAGCCTGCGCGACGTGATCCGAAGCGATCCGTCGCGAGTGTGCGTGGTCGAGGTCGAGGACGGCTTCGTGCACCGCGACATCGACACACCCGAGGATCTCGCTGCGGCACGCGGGCATCTCGCCAACGTGATGCCGGCGACAGTGCTCATGGCGCGGCATCGCTCGCGTCGCGGCTATGCGTCGCAGCCGGTCGGCGATGCGCAGCTCCGCTGGATCGTCGACGTGGCGCGGCATGCGTCGACGTCGAGCTTCATCCAGGCGTACAGCGTGGTCGCGGTGCGTGACGCTTCGCGTCGCGACCGCATCGCGGCCCTGTGCGCGGACCAGGAGCACATCCGCCAGGCTCCGCTGTTCCTCGCGATCTGCGCCGATCTCGCCAAGATCGCGCTGGCCTGCGAGCGCCACGGCAAGCGGCTGAACGCCCGTTCGCTCGAGGTCTTCCTCGAGGCCGTCATCGATGCATCGTTGCTCGGCCAGAACCTCCAGCTCGCGGCCGAATCGGAGGGACTCGGTGCGTGCATGATCGGCGCCGCGCGCGACAACCCGCGCGAGCTCGCCGCGGAGCTGAGCCTTCCGAAGGGGTGCTTCGTGGTGTTCGGGATGACGATCGGCTGGCCGGACGACGATCCGGAACCGCGCGGACGCATGCCGCTCGATGCGGTGCTCCACGAAGAGCAGTGGTCCGCCGCCGCATTGCCCGCGGCTCTGGACGCCGCCGACGATGCGATGCGCGCCTGGGCGCGACGGAGCAACAGCCGCCATGCCGGAGCGTCGCGCAAGCCGATCCGGGAGGATCGCGGTTGGACCGACCGCATGGCGTTCCTGTTCGGCGGCGCCGCTCCGCACAAGGGCCGCGAGGAGTTGGGTGCGCACCTGCGCGCGCTCGGCTTCGGCCTCGACGGCGACGCGGGCTGACGAAGGAATCCCGGTGTCGCACCGACCTGGCGCGACTATGTTGCACCGGCCTTCCGATGAATCGGATCAAGATCAGCGCGATCGTCCTGTCGTTCGTCATCCTCTCCGGCTGCGACGCCGTCCCCACCGGCGACGCGCGCATCGGCTGGTTCCCCGCGCGACTCTCCGGCGACATCGCGTTGGATGCGCAATCGGGCAGCGGACGCAATCTCGACGTGGTCCGCGCCGACGTGAACGACGATCTCGGCCTCGGTCGCTCGGGCAACGTCATGGCCGGTGCCGCGATCGACTCGCCGCTCGGTCGCGTCAGCGCATCGTACTTCCGCTACTCGGACGACGGCACCGGCACGCTCACCCGCAGCTTCGGCGACATCCCCCCGGGCACGAACGTGGCGAGCGAGACGTCGATCGACAACGTGAAGGCCTTCTGGTCCTTCGATCTCGTGGACACCGGCGTGGTGCGTCTCTCGCCGGGCGTCGGCGTCGACTACTTCTCGCTGGATGCCACGGTGCGATCCATCACGGCGCTGAGCGCCTACGAGCGACTCAGCGTCGGTGTGCCGATGCCGATGCTGTTCCTCACCGGAGCCGTCGATCTCGGACCGGTCTCGGGCGAGCTCGAGGGTGGGTGGATGCACGTCAACGTGTCGAACGTGGATGCGACCTTCTACGACCTCGATGCGCGCGTGGTGTGGAAGGCTTCCTCCGCCTTCGAGGCCTTCGGCGGCTACCGCTGGGTCACGCTCGACAGCAGTGGTCGCGCGAACGGCCAGCAGTACGACGCCAACCTCGACCTGCAGGGTGTCTACTTCGGCGGCGGTCTGCGGTTCTGATCCGCGCGAGCCTCACTCGAGGCACAGCGTGCGCAGCAGGACGTCGCGCGTCGACGGCCGCGCGAGATCGGTGATGAACCCGCTCACGCGCGGACTGTTGGAGTCGGCGTAGCACAGCACGACGGGGCAGGCGAAGGGGTAGCGACCGGTGCGCACGGCGCCGAGGCCGGGTGCTTCGCCGTCGACCCGCAGGATGCGTGCACCGCTCGCGAGCGCGATGCCGAGCGGCACCACCGAGATCGCATGCGGATCGGCGGCGACCATGCGCACGCGGTCGACATCGGCCGCGACCAGATCGCGGTCGTCATCGCGCGCGAAGCGATCGCCGGCGATGACGATCCGCGCGAACAGATCACCGGTCGGACCCGGCGCGGGCGCGATGATGCGGATGCGACCCGGGACCCCGCCGAGGGCGCTCCAGTCGCCGATGCCGCCGCGCAGGAGTTCGCGCATGCGGTCGCGCGGCAGACCTGCGAGCTCGTTCCGCGGGTGCACGATCACCGCGAGCACGAGGTCGCCGAGGCGGAACTCGCCGAGCCCGCGTGTGCGCTCCGAAGCGGTGGGCTCGCGCGCCACGATGGCGAGTTCGGAGCGGCGGTCGAGCACGCGATCGACGGCGTCGAGCACGGCACCGCCGGCCCAGTCGGCGCGGTCGGGCCCGCGTCCGATCGCGCGCAAGGCATCGACCACGAGCGGCTGGGTCGCCGCCTCGATCGCGAGGCGCAGCGGTGCCCGCGCGGCGGCGCGCACCGCATCCAGGTCGACCGCGGCGACGGAGGTCCCCTGCGTCTGGCGTGCGGACTTCGCGAGCGGGGCGGAAACAGCGAGCTCCGGCTCCCGGGGGTCGCGGCGCATCGGGTCGGGCGCGCCGGGTGCATCTGCCGTCGGACCCTCGAAGGCCGTCGGCTGCTGCAAGGGCGTCCCGGGCACCGCGACCGCGCCGAGCAGGGCGAGCGTCGCGGCCACGCCGATCAGTGTCTGTTTCTCCCCCATCGCCTCTCCCCTCCGTGGTGAGAACCGACGCCCGCGGTCCCGCGGACGCAGCTCCCGTCGCAGTCTTCGACAGCCGTGACGTCCACCGTGGAGCAGCCCCGCAGGCCGCGTCCCGGACCGGGAGGGGGTTCACGGGAGGTCGGGGATGGCGCGCATGCGATGGGAGGTCCCGAAGCGTGGACAAAATGGCCCGATTGACCGAGCCGATTTGACCGGCTATTTCCCGCGCCCTTGAACCGCCGAAGCGATCTCCCTGCCCTCGACCCCGCGTCGCGTGACGCGCGCGTCGACCAGATCGTGACGCACTTCCGCGCCGCGATCACGGAGGGGCGTCTGCGCGGCGGCGACCGTCTGCCGACCATCCGCGCGGTGGCGCAGGGCGCGGGAGTGACCCGCGCGACCGTGCTCGCCGCGTACAAGCGTCTGGCCGACGAGGGTCTCGTGCGTGCGACCGTCGGCCGCGGCACCGAGGTCGTCGGCAGCAGCGCGGCGCCGATCGACGATGCCGGCCTGAGCCGCGCCGCGGTCGCGGCCACCTTGGCTCTGCGGCGCGCTCCGACACCGCCGCTGGTGCCGCCGGGCGTGCGCGTGATCGCCGACTTCGGCTCGCTGCAGCCCGATCCGGGATCGGTGCCGGTCGATGCCGTCGCCGACGCATTGGACCACGCGCTGCGCGACGTCGGCGCGGAGTTGCTCGGCTACGGCGATCCCGCCGGCAATCCCGAGCTGCGGCGGCTGCTCGCCGGTCGTCACTCGACAGCGAACACCGTGGACCCCGAGCGGGTGCTCGTCACGAGCGGCGCGCAGCAGGGCATCGATGTCGTGCTCCGCACGCTCACCGAGCCGGGCGACGCGGTGGCCGTCGTGTTGCCGACCTATCCGCAGTTGTTCGGTGCCTTCGCCGCGCACCAGCTCCGTCTGCTGCCGATCCCCGTCGCCGACGGTCGCATCGACACCACCGCGTTGCGCGAGATGTTGCCGCGCGTGCGTCTGGTCTACGTGATGCCGTCGTTCCACAACCCGACCGGCGTCACGCTCGACGCCGCCGCGCGCCGCGCGCTGATCGCCGCGCTGGCGGACAGCCGGGTTCCCATCCTCGAGGACGAGGTCGAGTGCGAACTCCGCTTCGCCGGCGCGGAGCTCCCCTCGCTTCAGTCGCTGGACCTGCGCAAGCGCACCGTGACGGTGCGTTCCTTCAGCAAGGGTCTGTTCCCCGGCGTGCGCATCGGCTGGGTCGAAGCCGATCCCGAGTGGATCGCACCGATGGCCGCGCTCAAGCGCTTCTGCGATCTCGAGTGCAGTCCTCTGTTGCAGGCGGCGCTCGCGCGCCTGCTCGCCTCGGGCACGCTCGATCGCGACCTGGTTCGACTACGCGGCGAACTGGCCGCACGTCACGCGACCCTGCGCGATGCACTGCGTCGCGCGATGCCGGAGGGCGTGCGCTGGTCGGAGCCGGAAGGTGGTCTCTCCCTGTGGGTCGAGCTGCCGGGCGGCGCCGACTCACGGCGCGTCGCGACCGCGGCCGCGCGCGACGGCGTGCTGGTCACGCCCGGTGACAGCTTCCATCCCGACGCGCGCACCGTGCCCGGCTTCCGCATCGCGTTGTCGCGCGCACCGTCACACGCGATCACCGCCGGCATCGAGATCCTCGCCCGCCACGTGCGCGTCGAACTCGCGGCGCACGCCGGCATGCGCACCCGCATTCCCCTCGTCCTCTGATTCCAAGGACTGCTCCCCCATGGCCACTCCCCTCCCTTCGATCCCCGGTTTCACGCCGCAGGAAGTGCAGAGCAAGATCGGCTTCTGCGAACAGCTCAAGGGCGGCGTCATCATGGACGTCGTCGACGCCGCGCAGGCGCGCATCGCCGAGGAGGCCGGTGCCGTCGCCGTGATGGCGCTGGAGCGCGTGCCGTCCGACATCCGTCGCGATGGCGGCGTTGCGCGCATGTCGGATCCGCGCCTGATCAAGGAGATCCAGAAGGCGGTCTCGATCCCGGTGATGGCCAAGGTGCGCATCGGGCACTTCGTCGAGGCGCAGATCCTCGAGGCGCTCGAGGTCGACTGCATCGACGAGAGCGAGGTACTCACGCCGGCGGACGAGGAGTTCCACGTCGAGAAGCGCGGCTTCAAGACGCCCTTCGTGTGCGGCTGCCGCGACCTCGGCGAGGCCTTGCGACGCATCCACGAGGGCGCCGCGATGATCCGCACCAAGGGCGAGGCGGGGACCGGCAACGTGGTCGAGGCGGTGCGTCACATGCGCGCGCTGATGTCGGGCATCCGCGCGCTGCGCGGACTCGACGAGCGTTCGATGGCCAAGAAGGCCGTCGAATACCGCGTACCGGTGGAGCTGGTGCAGTGGGTCGCCGAGGCGCAGAAGCTGCCGGTGCCGAACTTCTCCGCCGGCGGCATCGCGACCCCGGCCGATGCCGCGTTGATGATGCAGCTCGGCGCGGAAGCGGTGTTCGTCGGCAGCGGCATCTTCAAGTCCGGTGATCCGGCTGCGCGAGCGCGCGCGATCGTGAAGGCGGCCGCCAACTTCGAGGACCCGATGGCGCTCGCCGAGGCATCGACCGGACTCGGTCAGCCGATGAGCGGACTCGATGTCCGCACCATGCCGGAGGCCGAGAAGTTCGCACCGCGCGGCTGGTGAAACGATGGCAAGCGCGTCGTCTCCGGTCGGCGTGTTCGCATTGCAAGGCGACGTGCGAGAGCACGTCGCCGCGCTCGCTTCGCTCGGCATCGCAACTCGACCCGTGCGTCGTCCCCGCGATCTCGACGGGCTCGCCGGGATCGTCCTGCCCGGCGGTGAGAGCAGCACGATGCTCAAGCTGCTCGCGATCCAGGGCCTGGAAGCCCCGCTCGGCGAGTTCCTGCGCTCGGGACGACCGGTGCTCGCGACCTGCGCCGGACTGATTCTCTGCGCGAGCAGGGTCGTCGAGCCGGAGCAGCGCAGCTATGGCGTGCTCGACGTCACCGTGGCGCGCAACGGCTGGGGCCGTCAGATCGCGTCGGGGACCTTCGCGCTGCGCACCTCGACGGGCAGCGGTCTGCCCGACCCGATGGATGCGGTGTTCATCCGCGCGCCGCGCATCGTCGCGGTGGGGCCGCGTTGCGAGGTGCTCGCGACGCGCGACGGCGAACCGGTCCTCGTCCGTCAGGGCGCGGTGCTCGGCGCCTGCTTCCATCCCGAGCTCGAAGTCGACCACCCGGTGACGAAGCTGTTCGCCGCGATGCTGCCCGGCGGAAACCGCGTGCTCGTCGCGCACGGCTGATGTCCTCCGCGGCGGTGGGATCGGCGTTCCTCGAGGTCGTGCGACGACTCTCGCGGCCACCGTGCGGTCCCGGTCATCCGCCCGGGCTCGATCGGTGTGGGCAGGCCGGGCACTTTCCTGATTCACTGATCTCTCCTCCGATGCTCACCGGCACCGCCGAATCCCGACGACGACACCACCCATGAAGACCGTCCTCAGCACCGCGCTCCTCACGACCGCCGCCCTGGCGCAGGGCTTCACCAGCCCCGCCGGCTACCTCACCACCGAGGGCAGCAGCAACCACGACTACATCCTGTTCAAGTACAACGATCTGCGCTGGCAGCAGCTCGACCAGACGAGCGTGGGTCAGGCGCCCGCGGTCGTGCAGCGCATCTCGTGGCGTCGTGACGGCACCTCCGCCGCCGACCCGACCTGGATCGCGCGCACGATGGATGTCGAGATCGTGCTCTCCGACTCGGTCATGCCCGGCGCGATCTCGGAGAACTACGACGCCAACTATCTCGGCACGCCGACGGTCGCCTTCGCGAGTCGCCCCGTGAACTTCCCGGACTGGACCGCCAATCCCGGTGTGACTCCCGCGCCGTGGAACCTCAACCTCACGCTCGATGCGCCGTGGGTCTACACGGGCGTCAATCCCTTCCTGTGGGAAGTGCGCACGCAGAACAACACCTCGGCCTCGGACTACGGCAACGACTTCCAGAGCGTGACCGGCAGCACCGCGGCGAGCACCTCGGGCACCTCGATCGGCACCGGTTGCATCCCGACCGGACGCAGCGCGGCGATGGCCCTGGCCGGCGTGGCGAAGAACCAGTTCACGCGGTTCCGTCTCGCCTACACGGTGACCAACGCGCCGCCGGTCAGCGGAGTGTTCCTCAACCTCGACTTCGTCAACTCCAACCTGACCCTTCCCGGCCTGTGCACGACGTTGATCGCGGCCCCGACGATCAGCTCCGCGATCGGCACCTCGGACGCCAACGGAGCGGTCCCGGAGTTCAGCCTCGACAACATCCCCTTCAACCCCGCGCTGATCGGCAGCACGGTCTTCGGTCAGGCGCTCGCACTCGACTTCGGCCAACCCGTGTTCCCGATCGTCCTCTCGAACGGTCGCTCGCTGACCTTCCCGAACACGCCGACCACCCCGGCATCGGTCACGCGCGTCTACGGATACCGGCTCACCGCCACGAGCATGCGTGCGCCGAGCGTGTGGACCGGCGGCATCGTCACGCTCCTCGACTGATCGGGAATTCGGAGCGGGCTGAGTACTCACGGCCATTCCCGGGACACTCCCCGATGTGATCCGAGAGCCCGTCTCCAGAATCGAACCCGCGACGGAGGCGGCCATCGCCGCCTTCGTGACGGCGCACCAGCGGGGCCTGGTGCGATTCCTGCGGGCCATCGGCTGTCCGACCTCGGAAGCGGAGGAGGTCGCGCAGGACGCGCTGCTGATCGCGCTCGACCGCGGAATGGTTGCGCGGCGCGATGCGGGCGCGTTCCTGCGTGGTGCCGCGCGGCGGATCTGGATGCGGCAGCGTCGCGATCGGGCGCGCCGCGAGCAGCTGCTGATCCGACGCGCGGCGGAGACCTGGGAACAGGACTGCGCGCACGACGACGGCGACGGCTGGCACGACGCCATGACTCGCTGCGTCGGGGCACTGCCCGAGCGCAGCCGTCGAGCCCTCGAGATGCGCTACGTCGAAGAGGCCCCGCGGGAACGGATCGCAGCGGAACTCGGGATCGGTGAACACGGCGCGCGCACGCTGCTCCAGCGACTGCGCGCCGCACTGCGCGAGTGCGTGCAGAGGAGGATGCGTGATGAAGCTCGACGATGAGGTCTTCGAGAGGAGGCTCGCGGGTGTCCTGCGGGAGCGGGCAGGTGTTGACGCCGCGCCGTCGTTGGTCCGCGCGGTCCTCGCGCGGCGATCACATGGCGAGGTCCCGCACGATCCGGCGGAGGGCGTAACGCATGCGTCGGCCCACTGGCTCACCGCGGCGGCGATTCTGCTCGGCGCGGTGGTGATCGCATCGATCGCCTGGTTGCGCGGCGCGGAAGAACCGCAACAGATCGCGCCGCTCCCGTACCAGGAGCCGGAGTGGCGCGAGGTCTCGTCCCTCGACGAGGTCGCCAAGCTGCCGGCCGACACGCGTGCCGTGCACCTGATGCTGGCCGACGACGCGATGGTCGAGGGGCTGCTGCGTTGCCCGAACCTCGAGTGCCTGCGCATCAGCGTGGCCGAGGTCTGCGTCTACGGACTCGGCGTGAAGATGGCCTCGACGCCGAGGCCACCCGGCGTGACCGACGCCGCCTTCGTGTCCTTCGCGAAGTTCCCCGAGCTGCGTGTGCTGCGGCTGGAGGGCACCTGGTCGGTGACCGGCATCAGACTCGGCCTGCTGCGTCGTCTCGAGCATCTCGAAGAGCTCGCGTTGAGCTTCATCGACGTGGAGGACGACGTGCTCTCCTACCTGCCGTCGATGCTGACCCTGCGCACGCTCGATCTGTCGTTCAACCACGGCTTCCGACCGGGGGCGCTCCGCACGGTCGCCAACTGTGCGCATCTGCGCCGCCTCAGCCTGCGCGGTTGCCAACAGCTCGACGGCGAGTCGCTCTCGATGCTCGTCTCGCTGCGCGAGCTCGAGGAACTCGACCTCGGCCTCATCGACGGCATCAACTGGCGCAGCGATCTGCTGCCGAAGGACGAGCGCCAGAAGCGGCTGTGGGACCGTGCCCAGGGATTCGCGAAGGCCGAGGGCCGCGGCGTGACCGACTTCGCGCTCCGCGCGATCGCGCGTCTGCCCCGCCTGCGCGTGCTCGATGTCGCCGGCGCGCCCTGCACTCCCGAGGGCGTCGGCGAACTGTCGAGGGCGAAGTCACTCCGCGTGCTCGACCTGTTCGGCGTGCACGGCGAGGACGAAGCCTTCGCGCAGGCGCTGCCCGTCCAGCTCACTTCGCTCGAAGTCTGCGGCGACTTCGGCGACGCGTTCTGCAAGCGCCTCGCCGACCGCTGCGTGCACCTCGAGTCGCTGATCATCCCGGCCTGCTACCCGATCACCGATCAGGGCCTCGCCGCCCTGTGCACACTCCCCGAACTGCGCCGGCTCGACATCAGCCAGTCACGCGGCCTCACCGCGAGGTGCTTCGACGCCCTCGCCCGCGCGACCCGGCTCGAGTTCCTCGACATCCGCCACTGCGATTTCGTCGATCAGGACTTCCTCGCACGGCTGCGCATCAAGCTCCCCACGCTGAAGACAGTGCTTCCGGGGAACGAGGATCGGTGACGTCGATCAGCCGTCGAGCTTGATCGAGACCTTGTCGATCACGCCGGTGAAGCGCGTCGCGCAGGAGTACCCCCCGACCGCCACGCCGGCATCGTCGCCGACCTGACAACCCTCCTGCGGTGTCTCGCGCAGCGGACCGCGACCCTTGCCCTCCACGATCGACCGACCGTCGCATTGCAGGGTGAGCTGCCCATCGCGCGCGAGATCCAGGACGAGCTCGCAATCGTGCTCGGGAAGTGCGCGCGTGGCATCGAAGGTGGCGAGCCGTCCGCCGTGGCGGAGCGCGACGTGGGCCACGCCGTCCGCGTCGAGCCACAGCGCGTAGCCGTGCGTGGCACCGCCGTGCGCGACGATCACACCGCGGCCTCGCTCGGTCAGATGGACGGCGACGTGCAACGCGCGACCGCCGACATCGGGCGCGTCTGCGCCGCGCAGGTCCGCGCCCTGGGTGAGTTCGAAGCTCCGTTTCGCCGATGCGGCGCGTGTCCACGGCCAGGGCAGGACCCTCGCGCGCTGCGCCCAGGTGTTCCAACTCGCAGCCAGCTTCGCGACGCGGTCGGGCATCGCCGCGGCGAGGTCGTGCATCTCGGTGCGGTCGGCCTCCATGTCGTAGAGCTCCCACGCGCCGCCTGGTCCCTTGGCCACCAACTTGAAGCGCCCATCGCGCACTGCTCGATTGCCCTCGTGCTCCCAATAGAGGAGATCGCTGCGTTGCAGCGATGCGCCGCTCATCGCGGGTCGGAGACTCGCGCCCTCGGCCGGCTGGATCGCGATGCCGTCGACCTCTTTCGGATACACGGCACCGGCGACATCGACGCAGGTCGCCATCACGTCGATCAGGTGCGCGGGCTGCGATTCGAGGTCGCCCCGCCGCTTCTCCGCGATCGCCGCGGGCCAGTGCACGATCAGCGGTGTCGCGATGCCACCCTCGTGGACCCAGTGCTTGTACTCGCGGAACGGCGTGTTCGAGACGTTGGCCCAGTTGCGACCGTAGGCGATGTAGCTGTTCGCGGGTCCGGGCATCACCTCGGGGCCGCCGAGGACGGGCAGTCCGTCGCGCGTCTGCATCGGCGGCTTGTAGTGCGGTTGGAGCGCCTCGGGAGCCATGGGCGCGAGATCGGTGAGGTGCCACGCGGCGACGTCGTCGCGCCCGGTGTCCTCCGCGCACGCACCGTTGTCCTGCAGGTAGAGGATCAGCGTGTCGTCGAGCATTCCCTGTCTGGTGATCTCCGCGACGATGCGCCCGATGCCCGCATCCATGCGATGGACCATCGCGGCGTAGGTCTCCATGCACCGCTGCTCCCACGCGGGATTGCGCACCTCGTCCCAGTCGCCGGCCGTCGCTGTGCGCTGCCAGTCGTCGTGGATCAGTCCCATCTCCCTCTGACGCGCGAAGCGCTTCGCACGCGACGCTTCGTATCCTTCCGCATACCGACCGCGCTGCTCCTCGATCGCATCGACCGGCGCCTGCATCGGCCAATGCGCGGCGGTGAAGGCGACGTAGAGGAAGAAGGGTTCACCATGGTGCTCCTCGCCGTGCTTCGCGAGGAAGGCGACCGCGTTGTCGCTGATCGCGTCGGTCAGGTAGTAGTGCTCCGGCTGATACAGCGGATCCGCCGCAGCCGACACGAAGGTGTTGCCGCGACACAGGCAGGACGGATCGAAGTAGTTCGCCGCGCCGACCAGCGTGCCATAGAACTCGTCGAAGCCGCGCTGCAGCGGCCAGTCGTGACGCGGACCGTCCTGCTTCACGTTGCGGCACACGTGCCACTTGCCGCAGGCGTAGGTGCGGTAGTGCGCAGCGCGCAGCACTTCCGCGATGGTCACGCAGTCGCGCCCGAGCTCGCCGCGATAGCCGGGCAGGTTCGAATCGCTCGTCATGTGCCCCACGCCGGCCTGATGCGGATACAGCCCGGTCAACAACGAGGCCCGCGTCGGGCAGCAGCGCCCGGTGTTGTAGAACTGCGTGAAGCGCAATCCGGCTGCCGCGAGCGCATCGAGATGGGGCGTGGCGATCTCACCGCCCATGCACGACAGATCGGACCAGCCCATGTCGTCCGCGAGGATCACGACGATGTTCGGCCTGTGCGTCTGCGCCGGAGCCGCGCAGGACAGCGCGGCGAGGGCGAGAAGGACGGGGAGCCAGGGGTGCGGGGCCGACATGCGCGAGAGGATGGGTGCGGGGGACCCGCGCGACCAGCCTCGCTTCGCGGAGGGCGCAGGATCAGGTCACGCGGTCGATCCGCTCGCGGGCACCGCGGACGAGATCGGCCACGACGCGGGACGCGGCGAGCGCCGGCTCCGCCGCCAGCACTTCGTCGATCGCCGACGGAAGGCGTGACGCCATCAGCTCCAGGTTCGAGCGCACCAGCGAGACGCCGATGCCGCAGTCCTTGGCGAAACGGGCGAAGGCCGCCGCGTCGACCTCGTCGAATCGACGCGCGGATCCGATCCGCATCGCCAGCGAGGTGGAGAGCGAGGGGTACACCGTGGTGCAGAGTTGGTCGTAGAGCGGTGCGAGCGCACAGCCATGAGCGTGGTGCAGCAGCGCGAAGTTCTTGGCGTGCGCGTCACCATTGCCGATCACGTAGACGAACACGGCCGCCCGCAAGAGCGCGAGGACATCGGCGGCGGGGCGCTGCGCGTGCTCGCGGAGCACCTGGAACAGGCGTGGGAAGCCCGGTCCGCCCTCGCCCTGGTACTTGAGATCCGCCGGGATACCGAGAGCCTGGCAGATGTCCTCCTGATGCACGCGGCGCAGCGAGCCGTCGACATCGCGTCGCCGGTCGAAGCGCTCGACGCACAGCACGTCCATCCCGGCGATGCGCAGCAGCTTCGCGGGTGCCACAGGCAATGCGAGCCGCTCCGCGAGCCGCAGGCAGAACAACTCGTCGAGCACCGAGTCCTCGAATCCCGCGATGGGCGTCTTGAGGATGTGCGTGCTCGGTGTGCCGCCACTCGGGAGTTCGAAGGCGTCGTCGCGGACCACCAGAGCGAGCTTGTCCTGTGCACCGGCGAGCGAGAGACGGGTCTCACCGCCGATGTGCAGCGGTCGTCGCGGGAGATCACCGAGGATCTTCGCGAGTTCGTCGATGTCGAGCGCGACGTTCGCGGTCCGGCCGTTCTGCAGCGGCGCTTCGCCACGTGGGACGATCGACAGCGCGCCCGCGCATTCGCGACCGATGATCTCGAGCAAGGCGAACTCGTTGCGCGCGGAGCGTCCCAGCGAGCGCGCCAGACGCTCGCGCACCTCGCCCTCGGGTAGCAGTCCGCCGAAGAAGGCGCGCGTGATGCGGTCGTCGAACGCACTCTCTTGCAGCGGGAGGGAGAGGGAGATGGCTCGTGCGTCGGCGCGCGCGAGCCAGTCGGGGAGGTAGGCGAAGGACTTCGCACCGTCATCCGACTGCGCGAGCACGCCGACGTGGTCGTCACCGAGCCACACGCCGAGTTCACGAGGCATGCGGCCCCTCACGCGAGGCGATGGCGAGGCGCAGGCCGAGCATGCGCAGCACGTGCATCACCTTCCCGATCTGCGCCGTCGGCTTGCCTTGCTCGAGTTCGACGATGAAGCGCGGACTGCAACCGCAGACCCCGGCCAGCTCGCGCTGGGTCAGGCGGTCCGCCTGCCGGGCGCGGCGGATGGCAGCTCCAAGCTCCACAGGGTCGGTCAGGTGATCCATCGGTACTCCCGATCGGGAATCATGTGCCGCCGAGTGAAGTCCCTCAAGAGCCGTACTCCCGAACGGGAATCCTGCCAGGCATCAGCTCGCGGCGGGCCCGGTGGATTCCCGAGCGGGAATCAACCACGGGCTTGGATCCCTCTCCGACCCGGGAAACCAAGGCCCCTCGAAGAGGAACACGCGCACGACCCGGTGGCTCGCCGGCAGGTCGGGCGCGACCGTCAGCACGATCTCCTCGGGTCGCACGTGCAGCCTGCGACCGGTGGTCACCCGCAGACAACCGCCATCGGGATCGAAGAGGTGCACGATCGCCCAGCCCTCGGTCAAGGTCGGTCGCAGCGCGCTCTTCGGCGGGCGCAGGCACAGCGAGGCATCGGCTCGCAGCGCGACCCGGTCGCGGACCGCGAAGGGGACCTCGTGGCCGTGTTCGTCGAAAAGGGTGACCGCGGTCCGATTGCCCCGTCCGCCGAGGGTGCCGAGCTCGGGCAGAAGGCTACGCAACCGGTCTTTTGCCCGCGTCAGGGCCGAGTTCACGATGTTCTGGACTCTGCTCGGATCGCCGTCGATCTCGAGCACCCGCGCGAGGTCGAGCGAGCTGAGCCCCTGCAGGTACTTCAGCACGAGCATGGTCCGCGGACGCGGTTGGAGCAGCTTCATCGCGTTGTCGAGCACGACGAGCCGCTCGGCGCGCGTGAGCTCGAAGCTCGGTTCGGATCGGTCATCCGCCGCAACGATCGCTCCACCTTCGCCGTCCTCCTGCTCCTCGGCGAAGGGCACGATCGCGCCGGGCGCGAGAGCGTGGAGACCAGCCATGTGACGCTGCGCCGCGCGCTTCGCGACCGTCCACACGTAGGGCTCCGTGCGGACCTCGGGCCTCGGCCAGTAGGGGAGGAGCTGCTCCCAGGCCTTCTGCGCGGCATCGGCGCGGTCGTGCTCATGGCGCGCGTCGATCACCTTGCAGACCGCGGAACGGATCACCTCGTCGGCTTGGTCGAGGGTCAGGGTTGCGGGGTGGGTCATGGTCGTACGGGTCGAGGGTGAGCTGGGCATGCTCGCAAGAAGCGAGATCCGGGGGGATCTTGCGCTTGCCCCGCGGGAATTCTCGACGCGGTCGCCGCTCCCTACCATTCCGGCCCTTGGCCCGGGTCACCTTCCATCTCGCGTTGGTTCCCGTCGCAGGCGACGAGTTCCGCTATGTCCTGTCGCTGGGGCGGCTCGTCGACGACGGTGCGAAGCGACGCCTCGATCCGGTGAGACCTCCTGACGGCGAGTCCTCCGAGCTGACGATCGACCCGACCTGGCTCGGCACGATGGCCGGCGTCCGGACGAATCCGGGCGCGGTGAAGTCGGTGGCGAAGGTGAGGGACATCGGCCGCGCGTTGTGGGAAGCGCTCCCCGCTTTCGCACGCCGCGCGCTGAGTCTGCCGCTGCGCGACGACGAGGTGATCCGCGTGGTGTTGCAGGCCACCGGGCGGGTGCTCGAACTGCCGTGGGAGTTCCTCTGCCTCGGCGATTGGAGTGCGGAGCAAGCGGCGATCGTCGACCGCGCGCCCTTCCTGCGCGGACAGGGCGAGCTGGTGCGTCGGCCGGTCGATGTGGCGCCGGTCGAGCGCAGGACCGAGGCGCTGCGCCGCGCGCTGCTGGTGGTCGGGTCGCTCGACCAGCCTCCCGACAAGCAGCACGCCGGCGACGATGCCGCGTCGATCGCACGTGCGATCGGACGTGCCGGCTTCGAGGTGGTGATCGCCGCGGGACGTCGCGACCTCGATGCGGCGCACGGTGGAGGCTTGCGCGTCGATGAAGCTCTCGATGATCCCGCCGCGCTGTCTCGGCTGATCCGGACGGGTGGCTTCACGCTGCTGCACTACGTCGGCCACTCCGGTGCAGAGTCGGGTGCCGATCCGATGGGCGCGCGCGCGATCACCCTCGAGATCGGCGGTTTCACGCAGGACCTCGCGCTCGGCGAACTCGCCTCGGCCTGCCGCGACGGCCACCTGCGCTGCGCGGTGTTCTCCGCCTGTGATCTGCGCGCGCACGCCGCCGACGAGCTGCTGTGCATCGGCGGCCTCGAACACGTGCTCACCATGGGCGCGATGGTTCCGGTCACCGTCTGCTCGCGGTGGAGCGCGGGCTTCTACGAGTCGCTGCGCAATGAACACGCGGTCTCGCTCGCGGCGAGCGCCGGCGCGAGGCGCCTCGCCGAGACTGACTTCGCGAAGCTGTTGAGCTGGCTGCCGCAGCACTACGAGCGCGACGACGTCGATCTCAGCTTCGCCGACGACGATCGCGTGCTCCTCGAACGCTACTGCACCGCACTCTGCGCGCGCCTCGATGCGATGGAGGGTCGCTTCCGCAAGCGCCTGGATCCGGCGCGGCTGGCCGATGTCTACGTCGAACTCACCGTCGACGAGCGCTCCGCGGACCGCAAGGACGACGCGCTCGATGCGCGCGACAGACGGCTGCCCGACAACTGCACCTTCGCGGCGCTCACCGGCCTGCACACCCGGCGCTTCCTGCTCGGCGGCAAGCCCGGCGCCGGCAAGTCGACGACCCTGCGCGTGCACGCACGCGCGCTGGCCAGCGATCCGCAGCGCAAGCAGGTGCCGATCTTCGTCTCGCTCGCCGAGTGGCTCGCGAGCCCGAAGCAGGAGGGTGGATTCGAGCGCCTGATCGACTTCGTCGCGCGGCGACACGCGCCGAGCGCCACCGAGAAGGGCAGGCTCACCGAGGTGCTCACTGCCCGCGGTAGAAACGGCGCGCTGCTCGTCCTGCTCGACGGCCTCGACGAGCTGCCGCAGCCCGCGCGCACCTACCTCGACGAGGAGCTCGAACGCCTCGCGCATGCACCCGACGTGCACCCCGAATGGGCGCGCAGCCGCTTCGTGGTCAGCACGCGCCGCTACGAGCACACCATCCGCATCCGCGGTTTCGCCGACGTCGACATCCAGGAGTTGAAGCCGCCGCGCGCGGCGGAGCTGCTCGGCCATGTCCTGCGCACGCAGGCGGCGTGGAAGGACCGTGCCGAAACGGTCGCACGCGCGTGGGAGCAGAACTTCGCGCAGGGCCCGCGCGCCTGGCAGGAACTCGGCAAGGTGCCGCTCTTCGTCACCCTGATCGGCGAGCTGCTGATCCACGGCCGCGAAGTCGGCCGGAGCCGTGCCGCTTTCTTCGACGAGGTCTTCGATCACCTCTGCCTCGACCAGCACCACGGTCCCGCGCTCGATCCGCAGAAGGGCGAGGCCGGTGTACGTCCCCTGATCTCGGGCGACACGAAGAAGGAGCGCAGGGCGCGGATCGCCGCAGTGCTCGACCTGCTCGGCCACCTCGCCTTGCGAATGACCCAGAACTCGCGCGTCACCGCGACGCGCGGGGAACTGCTCGATTGGCTCGAGGAGAAGGAGATCGCGGCTTCGACGCTCCTCTCCTCCGCCGGCCTCCCCGACGACGCCGAAGACCTCCTCGACACCATCGCCCGCAAGACGCTGATCCTGGCGCCCGACACCGACCGCGAGATCGAGAAGCACGAGCAGGAGCGCGCGCCGTGGCGCTTCTGGCACCGCAGCTTCCAAGAGGCGCTCGCGGGCCGTGCCCTGGCGCGGGCGCTGAAGAGCACGGCCGATGTCCCCGGGATGCTCGGGCGCATGCGCATGGAGCCGAGCGGAGACGAAGTGGCGTCGGAACACGCGCGGCTGCTCGCCAAGTGGCGCAAGGACACCGAGACCTTCTCGGACGAATTCCGTGAGGCAGGCGTCGCGGCCACTCCCGAGCAGTGGGCTTCGATCCAAGCCCACTTTGATCAGAGCACGCGTCGTTGGAATCCGACGGTCATAGACGCGGTGGCCGACGTCTTCGCCCCGATCTCCGCACGGCGTGCGCAGCAGGACTTCTGGATCGAACCGGCGGCGCTCGCCGTCGGTCGCGTGCTCGAGCTGGACCGTGCGCTCGGGCTCGCTCTGACGTCCGGGTTGATCGGAAAGGACCGCGATCTCGGTCGGCGGACCGTCGAACGCATCGAACATTGTCCCCCGCCGATCCTGGAACTCGGGCTCGAAGCGAGTTCACGCAGCGACCAACAGGTGCGCGCCGCGCAGAGCGAGAACGAACTGTACGAGGGCTTGACTCTGCGTCTGAGCGACCGCGCACCGCTCTATGCGATCGCAGCCGCGAGCACCACCGATCCCACGGGGCTCGCGGCGCTGCTCCAGCACCGCCTGTCCGAGGTCGACGACCCTGGTGAGCTGTTCCTGATCGACGAGACCCTGCGCGCGTTGGGTGAGACCGGTCGCGCTGCGCGGGCCGCGGTCCTCGCCCGTTGTGGTCGCTTCGATGCGGCCTTGTTCGCCGATCACTTCGTTCAGCTCGGCGGTGGTCGCTTCCGCATGGGCTCGGACTCCGGTAACGAACGCGAGAAGCCGGTCCACGATGTCGACGTCTCACCGTTCGCCATCGGCCGGACGCCGATCACCGTGGCGATGTACCGCGCGTTTTGGCCGGAGCATCGCATGGAGATCGGCTCCGGACTTCAGCGACTCGGCGATTGGAGGGGGAAGTTCGACGGCTCGGCAGAGGGGGTGGATCGCCTGCCGGTGACCTACGTGTCGTGGTTCGCGGCGCGGATGTTCTGCCGCTGGCTGGATCAACACCGTCGCGACCTGCCGGGTTGGAAGGAGACCTGGAGTGTTGCTCTGCCTCGCGAGGCCGAGGCGGAGTTTGCGATCCGCGGCGGCCTGTCGAGCGAGTGGTTCTGCGCGGAGGGAGCCCTCGCTGAGCACGCTTGGTTCCACCCGCAAGCGGGAGGACGTCCGCACGCGGTCGCCGGGAAGCACGCGAACCCCTTCGGCCTTTTCGATGTGCACGGCAATATCTGGGAGTGGTGCGAGGACAGCTACGCGCCCTACCCGTTGCGCTCCGGAAGGAGAGTCGATCCGATCGTCCTTGGGTCTTGCGCCTCGTCGCGCGTGCTCCGTGGCGGCTCGTTCGTCAACGACCCCGACCTCTGCCGCTCCGCCTACCGCAACTGGAACCATCCGGCGGTCAGCTACGGGAGTAGCGGCTTCCGCGTCGTCCTCGCCCTCCGGTCCCCAGGCTCGGAGTGGGCGATCGAGGATCGGCAATCGGGAATAGGCGCGACTTCCGGTAGCCGCTGAGCCGCGTGGCTGATCCTGGCCGCACTTCCCCGACGCGTCGTCACCGGCGATGCTCTCCGCACACCCTCGCTCCCCATGCCCACCGCCGATCAGGTCAAGGCGCTGATCCGCAGCCACGCGGACGGCGACGATGCGCGGTTCTACGCCATCGCGATGCAGGTCGCCGCGCATGCCGCGCGCACCGGGCACGCGCGCTTCGCCGCGGATCTGCGCAAGCTGATCGACGACGTCCGCAGTCGCGAGCGATCGGCCGCTTCGGTGCCGCGGCTCCGGCCCCTGCCGATCGTGCAGCCGAAGGGCGAGTTGGCGGGGCTGCTCACGGTCTCCTACCCCAAGGCGCGCTTCGCGGAGTTGATCGTGGAGCGCAGCGTGGTGGGTCGGCTGGAGCGGGTCCTGACCGAGCAGCGGCAGCGGACACGGATCCGCGAACACGGCCTTGAGCCGATGCGCAAACTCCTGCTCGTCGGTCCGCCAGGAACCGGCAAGACCATGACGGCCGGCGTCCTCGCCGGCGAACTGGGCCTGCCTCTCCTGACCATCCAGTTCGACGGGTTGATCTCACGCTACCTCGGCGAGACCGCGGCCAAGCTCCGCCTGGTCTTCGATGCGATGCGTGAGCAGCGGGCCGTCTACCTCTTCGACGAGTTCGACGCGCTCGGCGCCCATCGCGCTTCGCCCAACGACGTGGGCGAGATCCGGCGCGTGCTCAACTCCTTCCTGCTGTTCATCGAGCAGGACGAGTCCGACAGCGTGATCGTCGCTGCGACCAACTTCGGCGCGATGCTCGACGCCGCGTTGTTCCGGCGCTTCGACACGGTGATCGAGTACGGCCTCCCCGGCCGCGATCTCGCCGAACAACTGCTGCGCAACCGTCTCGCTCTCCTCGACACGACGAAGGTCGATTGGACGACCGTCATCGACCTCGCCGCAGGGCAGAGCCACGCCGAACTCGCCCGCGCTTGCGAGCAGGCCGCGAAGGATGCGATCCTCGCCCACACCACCGCCATCGACACCAACACGCTCCTTGACGCATTGCGCGAACGTGGCTCGACTCCGCTGAAGTGAGTCGAGAAGGATGCCGTCACCGCGCGATCGTCAACACATCCTGATCCGGCGGGAACCGAAGGCCGAGCCCTTCACCACTCCTCGCTCGGCGCGTGGCAAGAAGACGCCGGCCATCGACGATCGGCCGGCGCATGCAGCCACATTGAGCAGGCAGTTGCACGGAGCGGAGAGCATTGCCGAGGGACTCAGGACCGCCGCGGGATTCACAATCCACGGAGCCCAACCGGGGACCTACCTGCAGTTCGAGAGCCAGCCGGCCGTCTCGTTGGACCCCCAGAAACTGGAGGACCGCCGCGCGGGAATCGAGACCGTGAATCTCACGATCGCAACCCGATCGGACGACGAGCGCGTCATCGAACGAGCGACGGTGTTCGTCCCTGATGGAGCTCTCGGAGTCTTCCTGGGCAAGCTGGAGAAGTACGCCAGCTTGGAGCCGGCGCGGCCGGGCGAGCGACGCCACCACGACTTGTTCGATCGCATCGCCGAAGTGCGGCTCGCGGCCCTGCGCGAGTTCTGGACCGACGCATCGCAAGCGTTTCCCGAACCGAACGAGCTGTGCTGGTGGGAGGTCTGGCTACGTCG
This sequence comes from Planctomycetota bacterium, assembly GCA_046349595.1. Taxonomy (GTDB): domain Bacteria; phylum Planctomycetota; class UBA1135; order UBA1135; family UBA2386; genus JACRLW01. The sequence continues at coordinate 1,072,493 of JAXMCA010000002.1, read as the reverse complement.
CACGACCAAGGCGCCGAACCGCGAACTGGAGCGGCTCGCGGAGTTCGCCGAGCACCAAGGGCTGCAACTGGGTGAGCGACGGCTGGAGATCGGCGATCGCACGATCGTCCACGTCCGCGGCAGTGCAAGGCAACTCGCTGCCTCGGCGGTCGTGCTCGGTGATCTGGCGGAACTGCGCGGCGTGCGCGAGACCGCGGGATTCTTCGAGTCGCTCGATCGAGCGGAACAGGCGGACTGGGCAAACGAACTTCTCGGCAGGACCACGTTCTTCGCCCCTGCAACCGTGCGCGTGTGTCTCCTCGACACCGGCGTGAACCGCGGTCATCCGCTCCTCGACCCTGCTCTGGCGCCGCGCGATCTCCATGCCTGCGATCCACAGTGGGGTGCCGCGGACCACCATGGTCACGGCACGGAGATGGCCGGTCTTGCGGTGTTCGGCGATCTGACCGAGGCGCTCGCGTCGCGCGCGCCGATCGTCGTCCGTCACCGCCTGGAGTCCGTGAAGATCCTCCCACCGCCGCCAAACGTGAATTCGGAGCACATGTATGCGAGCGTCACGGCGGAAGCGACCAGTCGCGTGGAAGTCGGTGGTGGCCGGGTGCGCCGTGTGTTTTCCATGGCGGTGACCGCGGGAGCGGAGAGCGGGGCGGGACTTCCGACGACCTGGTCCACGGCGATCGATGCGCTGGCCGCGGGGCGCTCCTTCGACACCGGCACGCAAGGTCTCGAGTACCTCGGTCCCGCGGAAGCCGGCGCGCATCGGCTGTTCGTCCTCAGTGCGGGCAACGTTCCTCCGGAGGACCATGAGCGAGGAGCGGGCTACCTCGAGGTCTGCGACCTCCATCCGGTCGAGGATCCGGCCCAGGCATGGAATGCCCTGACCGTCGGAGCGATGACGGAGTTGGATCAGATCGCCGATCCTGAGTGGCAGGGGTGGAACGCGCTCGCGCCGCACGGAGACCTCTCTCCGTACAGCTCTACCTCGACGGAGTTCGGCAGGGGATGGCCGATCAAGCCCGATGTCGTCTTCGAAGGAGGCAATCTCGCGGCGGATGCGGCGGGAAACGTCGACTCAGGTGTGCCCGATCTGAACCTGCTGTCCACGTCGCATGAGATCCAGCGCCGGATGTTCGTGACCACCAATGCAACCAGTGCGGCGTGTGCGCAGGTGGCGAGGATGGCGGCTCAGATCCACGCCGAGTACCCGAGCTTCTGGCCGGAGACCGTGCGTGGGCTGATCGTGCATGCGGCCGAGTGGACACCTGCGATGCGGGAGCGCTTGCCAGGCGACAGGAAGAGCGATGTGCTGACCCTGCACCGTCGCTACGGCTTCGGTGTTCCGCGGCTCGACCGTGCGCTCCGCAGTGCGAAGGACGCACTCACCCTGATCGTGCAGTCCTCGATCCGTCCCTTCGAGCAGCGAGGGAGTCAGGGGGTGACGCGGGAGATGCACGTCCACGAGCTGCCCTGGCCGGTCGATGTGCTCGCGGAACTCGGCGAAGCGAAGGTGCGCGTGCGAGTCACCCTGTCCTACTTCATCGAGCCCATGCCCGGTCGGCGTGGCTACGCACGACGCTATGCCTACGCATCCCATGGGCTGAGGTTCGAACTGCGCAGGTCCGAGGAAACGACGGATCAGATGCGGGCCAGGTTGAACAAGCGGGCACGCGACGAAGAGGAGGGCAGACGGGACAAGGCGCCGGAGGACAAGGGTTGGTCGCTCGGCGAGAAGTCGCGCTGGACCGGGTCCTTGCACTCCGATCGTTGGGAGGGAACGGCTGCGGCGCTCGCGGCGCGTGGCGTCGTCGCGGTCTATCCGGTGGGAGGGTGGTGGAAGGAGCAGCCGAAGTCGGATCGAAGTGAGCACGGGGCGCGTTACGCCCTGCTTCTCTCGATCGAGACCGAGGGTGTCGAGGCGGATGTGTGGACGCCGGTGGCTCAACAGGTCGACGTGGTCGTCGGGCGGGACTGAGCGGGGCAAGGAGGCCGAATGGAGGCTGCGTCTCGTGGGGGCTCGGTCCAGCAGGTGCGGAAGGAATCAGCCGCACCAGGGCAGGCCTTCCGCGGAACCAGCGCATTGCCAATTGCCGATCTTCGAAGGCCTACTCCGAGCCTGGGGACCGGACGGCGAGGACGACGCGGAAGCCGAAAAGCCGGTAGCTGAACGCGGGAGGGAAGAAGCTGCGGAAGGCGGAGCGGCAGCTGCCGGGGTCGTTGAGGATCGAGCCGCCACGGAGCACGCGCGACGAGGCGCTGGCCGAAATCCCGATGCGCTCCGCGCGCCGATCGCCGTCGTATTCGTTGGCGCACCACTCCCACACCCCACCGTGAACGTCGAAGAGCCCGCAGGGACTGGGCGGAGGAGTTTCGGACTCGCTGGCCGTCGCCACCGGGAATGGGGCGTTCTCGGCCGACGCCGTCCTGCTGTGTGCGGCAAGGGCTTTGTCATCGTTGCCGAACCAGAAGCGCTGCCCGGGTGGTCCTCCAGCGCGTGCTGCGTATTCCCATTGCGCTTCGGAAGGGAGTGTTGCGGCTAGGTCTCCCTGGTTGAGGTTCTCGCGCGGGAGGAGGTGCTGCCAGCGGCTGAGCCAGCGCGCGAAGGACACGCAGGCGTACCAGGTCACGTCGACGACTGGGTAGCGGTCGCGGGCCTGCTGCTCACTCTTCCCCTCGACGGTCACCGGGCGAAGCTCGCGCGCCACCGTGCATCGATGGCGCGGGTCGAAGAGGCGGTACTGACCGACCGTGACCGCCGTGGCGCCGATCCAGAACTCGTGCTCGATCGCGACGTCGCGCTCCCAGCCCACGATGTCGTCTCCCATGTCGAAGACGCCGGGTGCGATGCGGCAGAAGGCCCGATGTCCGGGTCGACCCGGAACATGACTGAAGGCCCCACGCATCTCGTCTTCACGCGGTTCCAGATGATCGAAGAGCTGCTTGCGTGCGGCACACGCCTGCGCACCGCGCGCGCCACCGAGAACTTCGAGGCGTTCGAGCTGCAGCCAGAGGAAGAACAGGTCGTTGCCCTCGCTCGTGCTCCTGCCGAGGCGCGCGAGCAGCGGGACGACCTGGTCCTGCGGCACGCGCTCGAGCAGGCCCTCGATCACGCGGCGGCGGTCCTCCCAGTCCTCGAGCTTGCCGAAGGTGGCGGCGATGGTGTCCGGGGAGAGGCGGTGCGCATTGATCAGCGCACGCAGGCCGATCGGCCGCGTGGCTTGGTCGTCGATCAGGGTCTGCACGATGGCGTCCGGACCGTGCTCGCCGACGCGCCCGGCCATCAGCGCGAAGGGCTCGGCCCAGAAGTGCAGGCGGCGTTCGCGCTCCTCGCCGTCGCCGCTGCACAGCTCGCGGGCGAGTTCGCCGACGGATGCGCGATCGCCGCCGCCCTTCGCCCAGCGCGCGGCGAGTTCGCGGCTGACCAGGGCTTCCGCGAGCTGGCGGTGGGCGAAGGACCAGCCGGTGGTGACGAGGCCGTCGCTCGGCGCGGGGCGGATCAGGCCGGTCTGGTGCAGACATTTGAGAAGTGCACCGAGATCGCCGCCGAGCGCGGCGAAGGAGTCGCGGAGCGCGTCGTCGTCGACCTCGTCGCTGAGCTTCTGCGTGGCGGCGAAGGCGAGGTAGACGAGGACGCTGAGGCGCTTGTTGAGGCTCGCCGCTGCCGGCCAGGCGATCGGCTTCTTCCGGTGCCGGCCTTCCAGCAGCTCCGTGATGCAGGCGTCGAGCACGTCGTGCGGGCGCAGGTCCTTGCGCGAACCCTTACCCGAGGTCATCGCGAAGATGGTGAGGAACAGCGGATTGCGCGCCAGCTCCTGCACGGTCGGGTTGTCGGCGAGGCCGTCGAGCAGCGCTCCCGCGCGGTTCCGGTCGCCCTCGTAGCGCAGCGTGAGCAGTTCGATCTGACGTTCGCGACTCAGCGGTCGCACCTCGCAGCGCGTGTAGGCACCGAGCACATAGTTGCGCGCTTCGATCGGCCGCGAGGTGACCACGATCGGACACAGCGGTCGTTCCTCGGCGAGCTTGGTCAGCAGCTCGGTGACGCTTTCGTCGCAGCCCTTGCGGTCGGGGACCTCGTCGAGGCCGTCGAGGAGGTAGCAGACCTCGCCGAGCCTGGCGCGCTCGATCAGGCCTTCGGCGAGGCCGCTGCCGCCCATCTCGAAGCGCTTCTCGACGTAGTCCTCGATCTCGAAGCGGTCGCGTCCGGTGCGCAGCCTGCGCTTGTCGCGCGCCCAGTGCGCGAGCTTCACGAACACCGGGACGAAGGGCCGATTCGCTTCGAGCGCGAGCAACACGCGCTCGCGCTGGAGCATCGTCGACTTGCCGGAGCCCGGCTCGCCGAGGACGAGCCAACGACCGGCCCGCGTCGAGTCGCCGGCGGGGTTGCGCGTGAGCAGACTGCGCAGCGTCGGACTGGAGATCGGACGCCCTCCCCACCAGATCCATTCACCCACGAGGCCCCGTCGATCGTGCAACGACGGCATGGAGTCAGAGCCCACCGCGAGTTCGATCGCGCGCGTCGCGTGCCAGTCGGGGCCGGGCGCGAACACCGCTGACTCCTCTTCCGCGGGTCGATGAGGTGTCTTCGTCAGGTACACCGCCACCGCACGCGCCTTGCGATCCACGAAGGGCCGCGGGTCGAGGGTGCGCGTCCAATACTGCACCTGCCAGCGGTGCACCGGCGCGAAGGACGTGCGCGCGATGCGCACCGCTTCGCTGACCGGATCGAGATGGGCGAGACAATCGAGCAGCTTGCCCGCGAAACCTGCAGCGTCACCGGTGGGCACGAAGCCCTCGGTGATCACCACGTGATCGACGGCTTCGAGCAGACGCGCGGCGACACCGGGTTCAACGCGGCACGCCATCAGGGCGCAGAGGCGCGTCGGCTTGTCACGCAGCAACCCGGCCAGCCGCACGAAGGTCAGGCGCTGCGCGGAAGGCGCCGACTCGGGCGTGCCGGCCAGGAGCAGCGCGGAGGCCGGCGCGGCGTCGCGCGGATCCGCGTCGCTGTGACCGAGCCAGAGCAGGAGTTCGCGACCCTTCGCGATCTCCTCGGCGAGGGGGCCGACGTCGGTCGCGATCGCCAGATTCGGCGGCGAGGAGCGGAGCCAGTGCACGACGTCGTCGAGTCCGGAACTCCCGGCGGCCGCGAGCAGTGCGTCTCGCTCCGACGCGGCGATCACGAAGCGCAGGTCGAGCGACGACGCGCGCAGGCCGCGCAGGACCTGCAATGCGTCGTGTCGGTCGTTGGTCAGATGCCCCGCGCCCTCGTGCGAGCCGATCACGCAGAGCGCGCGGATCCGCGTCGAATCCGGCACCACCACGGCCTCCCCGACTCGCCCCTCGGCCGGGGGCAGGTGGTGCACCCATTGCCAGTGATCGGTGAGCCCGGGCCAGTGCCCCGCTGCACCGCAGGCCTCGAGCAGGATCGCGCCGGCTTCGGCACCCTCGACGATCACGCGCCGCGCCGGCAGGGCGACTCCGGCCTCCGGCGCCGTGAGCAGCAACAGCGGTTCGAGCGGTGCGGGCCCGCGTCGCTCGCTGCGCACGAAGGCCTTCTCGACGGCGATCGCCAGGCCGCGCAAGGCATGGTCGTTGGAGCCGCCCTGGCGCAGCCGCTCCGACCATCGCGCGAGGGCGCGCCGCTGCGCCGTCGCGAGGCGCATCTCCCGCGGTGGGTCGCGCACATCGTCGCTCGGCAGCCGCATCGCCACGACCAGCTCGTCGGTCGACGGGTCGTGCGCGAAATGCAGGCGGACGTCGGCGTGACTGCTCATCGAGCTGAGAGGACCTTCCGCCCTCTCCATAGCCGATCTCCCGCGGGAGGACGAGACGCCCTCATCCCTCGCCTGGAGCCTTCACCACCCGACCCGCAAGAGCAACCCGTCGCTCAGCGTCACGATCCCGAGCACCGGTCCGCCCGCGTCGGCGATCGCCCATTGCGTGAACAGCAGGGCGCCGATCAGGCGGGGATCGTTGGGGACGGCGAGTGCCACGCTCGCGCCGCCGGTCGCCGAGGTCGGCACCGTGCCGAGTGCGACGAAGGGCAACTGCACCAGCAGGCTGCACGTGCCGAAGGCGACCGACGAGGGCGCGAAGCCCGCGTTGAGCACGGCGGCGGAGTTGGGGCGCGCGTCACGCAGCGTGATCGCGAAGCTGCTCGAACCCAGCGCCGGCACACCGAGGGCACCGATGCGCGGCATCAGGTGATTGGTGCCGGTGCACGGCTCGCCGTAGGGCTGCGACATCGCGATGCCGTTGCCGCTCAGCGAGATGGTCCAGGGTTCGAGGCCGGTGATGCCGTCATCGCAGGCGAAGAGGATCTGGTTGCCGAAGGGCAGGAAGCGTTCGAGCTTCACGGCGCCGACACCGGGACGGGTGCCGATGCGGCCGGGCATCTGCGTGCCGAGCAGAGAGCCGTCGGAGGCCCAGACCTGGATGCCGTCGACCATGTTCGTGCCGCCGAACACGACGAAGCCCGAGTCGAAGACAGGAGTGAGCGTGCCGGCGATCACGCCCGAGGCGAAGCCGGGGGCGAGGTCGGTGACGAGGCGCGTGCCGTTGCCGTCGCTGACGAAGAGCTCGAGACCGTGCACGCCGTCGTCGGCGAAGCAGAACAGCTTGCCGCCGGTGAAGCACAGCTCGGTGGGGTTGGAGGAGGCGATACCGGAGCGGATGTCGGCGACCTGGGTCGTGCCCTGGAGAGTGCCGTCGCTGCTCCACAGCTCTCGTCCGCCGCTCGGGCCCTCGGCGCTGAACCACAGGTGGTCGTTGGCGACGATCACCGACTGCGGCGTCGAGCCGTTGGAGCCGGGGCGCAGGTCGATCGCGCGGGTGTTGGCGGCGGTGCCGTCGGTGAGCCACAGCTCGGTGCCGGTGGTCGGACTGGTGGCGACGAAGGCGAGCTCGGCGCCGAAGGCGATCAGGTCGCTCGGGCTGGAGCCGAGCACGCCGGGGTTGAGGTCGGCGACCATGCGCGTGCCGGCGGGGGTGCCGTCGCTGCACCACAGCTCGCGACCGTGCGCGGCGTCCCAGGCGGCGAAGTAGCACAGCGGACCCGCGCCGACGAAGCCGGTGATGCGCGAACCCTGCGCCGGGTCGATGTCGGCGAGCTGCACGGTGCCGGCGGCGGTGCCGTCGGACACGAAGGGCTCGTCGCCCTGGCCGGCGTCGGCGGAGAAGAACAGACGGTCGAGTGCGACACCGAGCGCGTGCGGCGCGGAGCCGTTCACTCCACTGCGGATGTCGGCGACGCGCGTGGTGCCCGCGCTGGTGCCGTCGCTCTGCCACAGCTCGAGCCCGGCCAGATCGGCATTGGCGGGGAACCAGAGGCGGCCACGCCACACCACGAACTCGCTGATCTGCGGGCTGCTCGAACCGGGGGAGAGATCGCGCACGATCGCGGTGGCGGAAGCGGTGCCGTCGGTGCCCCACAGCTCGCGGCCGAGCGTGGTGTTCTCGGCGGTGAAGAACGCGCGCGTGCCGGCGACGTGGAAGTCACGCGGGCTGCTGTCGCCGCGCGGGCGGTAGGCGTCGCTGATCAGGTGCGTGCCGGCGGGGGTTCCGTTGCTGAACCAGGGTTCCTGGCCGGTGGCGCCGTCGGTGGCGTGGAACACGATGCCGCCGGCGAAGGGAGTGAAGTCGCCGGGAGCCGACGACGACGAGCCGGGATTCGCGTCGGCGATGCGCAGCGTGCCGGCCACGGTGCCGTCGCTGAACCAGGGTTCGCCACCACCGACGCCGGACGCGCTGAACACGATCCCGCCGAAGGCCGCCGCGAAGCCGGAGGTCTGCGAGCTGTTCAGGCCTGCGGCGAGGTCGCCGAGCATGAAGGTGCCGTTCGCGCTGGCGTCGGTGACCCAGGGTTCGAAGCCTGTGGTCGGCAGGTTGGCGATGAAGAACACCTTGCCGTTCGCGCCGGCGGTGAAGTCGCGCGGGTCACTCGACCCAGCTCCCGCGACGAGGTCGGCGATCATCCGCGTGCCCCCGGCGGTGCCGTCGCTGAACCAGGGTTCGGCGCCGTGCACGCCGTCGTCGGCGCGGAACGCGAGCCCGCCGGCGAGCGGCGCGAGGTAGCCGATTGCTGAGCCCACACCGCCCGGACGGATGTCGAGGGTGAGGTGCGTGCCGGCCGCGGTGCCGTCGCTCACGAACAGCTCGGTGTCGCCGGCCGCGAGGTCGGCGAGGAAGAACACGCGGTTGCCCGAGGCGCGGAACGCGTGGGGCGCGGAGCCGGCGTTGCCCGCGTGCAGGTCGGCGACGAACTGTGTGCCGCCGACGGTGCCGTCGCTGCTCCACAGCTCGCGGCCGTGCGCGAGGTCGGAGGCGGAGAAGAAGAAGCGGTTGCCGACCACGGTGAGTTCGCGCGGATCGAAGCTCGGGTTCATTGCGGCGGTCGGGAACAGCGGGCGCGTGCCGGCCGCGGTGCCGTCGGTGATCCAGATCTGCTGGCCGAAGGCGTCGAAGTGGGCCACGAAGAAGATCAGCCCCGCAAAGGCGACCGGCGAGGTCACGCTCGAGCCGAGTCCGCCGGGGACGAGGTCGCCGAGCGGCCAGGTGCCCGCGGCGGTGCCGTCGCTGCGCCAGGGCTCGCGACCCATGCCGCGCGCGTCGGCGGTGAAGAACAGGACCGGGCCGAGCGCGACGAAGTCCGCGGGCGAGGAGGAGGCCTGACCCGGCGCGAGGTCGGCGACCAGGAAGGTGCCGCCCTGGGTGCCGTCGGTGCGCCACAGCTCGGTGCCGTAGCCGTCGTTGGCGGCGAAGAAGGCGAGGTTGCCGGCGACGGTGAAGCCGCCCGGATTGCTGCCCACGCCGATCCCGGTCGGAGGTGCTATGTCGCGGACCAGGCTCTGGCCGCGCGCCCTGGGCGCGAGCAGGACCAGCAGGGCGATGATCAGGGCGATGGAGGTGGCGATCGTGACGGCATCGCCAAGGTCGAGTCTCTCGGTTCGTTGAGGCATGGCTTCGGGCTCCGGCGCGGGGACCGCGCCTCTGCCCGGACCACGTCGTCCCGGCCCGGTTGCCCTCAGGAATTCGCGACGCCCAGACCGCGCCGCGCCGCGCGGATCAGACCGAGGTGGGCGCGGATCACCCGCAACACCCGCAGCTTGCTGCGGCCGGTGGTGCGGGCGCGCAGCGTGGCAGGCACCTCGACGACCCGCGCCCCCGACTCGAGCACGCGCAGCATCTGTTCGGTCACGCCGAGGAAGCCGGCGCGCTCCGGCCAGGTGCGGAGCAGGAGGTCGCGGCGCTGCGCGCGCACCATGCAGGTGAAGGTCGAGAGGCGCCGGCCGGTGGCGATGCGGTAGCAGCGCGAGGCCTGCCGCGACAGCCAGCCGCGCAGGGGCGGGACGCCCTCGATGCGCCCACCCGGTGCGTGGCACGACGCGGTCGCGCAGTCGGCGCCGGCGTCGAGTGCCGCACACAGCTCGAGGAGGATCGCCGGGTCGTAGCTGAGGTCGGCGTCGAGCCAGGCGCACAGCGGCTGGGCTGCGGCGTCGGTGCCGGTGCGTAGCGCGGTGGTGAGGCCGCGATTGCGCTCGTGGGCGAGCACCCGCCAGCGCGGATCGCCGTCGCCGACTGCCGCGCGGAGTTTCGTCAGCGTGCGATCGCGCGAGCCGTCGTCGACCAGGATGACCTCGACGTCGCGGCGGCTGTCGAGGGTCGCCACGACGGGTCGGAGCGCAGCGAGCAATCGCTCGACACCGTCCTCTTCGTCGAACAGCGGTACGACGATCGACAGTCCGCTCGGGCGAGTCGTCACGGAGATCGAATCAGACGGGCCGCGCGCCGGCGTCGCGGCGTAGTGGGAGCCGATGCGCACCGCGCGCGTCGTGCTCCCGTCTGTTATCCTGCGCCCGCCCATGAGTCGACCCTCGCACTGGATCCTTGGCTTCTTCGCCGTGGTCGGCGGAGCGCTGTGGTGGACCGGCGCGCTGAGCGAGTACCTCGCCGCGCGACCGGCCGACCTGCCGGGCCGATCCGCGAAGGAAACGCCGGGTAGTGGTGCGACAGGCAGTGGCGCAACGGGCAGTGGCGCGACAGGGAACGGGTCGGTCAGCGTCGCAATGCGCAATCCCGCGAACGGCGGGCGTGTCGCTCCACCCAAACCGGCGATGAGCGAGGTGGTCGGCACGGTCGTCGATCGCCGCGGCTGGCCGGTCGTCGCCGCGCGCGTGCGTCTGCTCGGCGTCGGTGGCTCCGAGGCCGTCGAAACCGACGCTTCGGGACGCTTCCGCATCCGTGGTCCCAGCGCGGTGAACCGCCTGCTGAAGATCGAAGCTCCCGGCCTCCACGCGCCGCTCGCGGTGCGTGGCTCGGTCGAGGACCTCGCACTCGTGATGCAGGATCCGATGCCCTGGGCCGAAGCCGAGACCGCGCGCAGCGCCCTGGCCGAGGCCAACGCCGACGATCTCCTCGTCGGTGAGGGTTGGGTGCGTGATCACGCCGGCAACCCGGCAGTCGGCGCCAGTGTGATGGTGCGCGAGACCGGCGCGTCGACTCGCTGCGACGAGCAGGGCCGCTTCATCGTCCCGCTGTCGAAGGGGAGCTACACGCTGGTCGCATGGAACACGGCGGGTGAGATCGCCGTGACCGACACCACGGCGTCGCCCCGCAAGCAGGGCAAGCTGCCCTTGCCCGAGCTGCAGCTCGCCCAGGGATACACCCTGCGTGGACGGCTGCGCGACGACGAGGGCCAGAGCGTCGTCGATGCGTCGATCGTGGTCGACAACGCCGGCGTGTCACGCACCGTGCGCAGTGAACAGGGCGGACTCTTCGTCCTGCCGGGCATCGTCAGCGGCGATCTGCGTGTCACCATCCTGCCGGTGCGCGGCCATGTCGGTCGACGCACCCGCTTCGTCGTCGACGGCAACGCCGACCTCGGCGATGTCGTCCTCGCGCGTGCGGATCGCGAACCGCTGCGCATCACGGTGATCGACGGCGAGGGTTCTCCTCAGCCCTTCGTGTACGTCGTCGCGGATCAGTCCGAGGGGCTGTGCCGCGCCTGCGCGGAGACCGACGTGAAGGGCGTCGCGGTGTTCACGGGACTCGGCTCTGGTGAGACGCGGTTCGAGGTGCGCAACACCAACCTCGAGCCGATGCAGGTCACCAAGTTCGATGCCGAGGCGCGACGACTCGTCGTCGCGCCCTGACCGCTGCCTGATCAGGCGTGCACGATGATCAGGCGTGCACGAAGGCCGCCTTCGAGCGCGGGCCATTGGTCATGAAGTTCTGCACACCGATGCGCATGTCCTTGGTGCCGCAGACCTCGCCGAAGCACTTCGCCTCGAGCGCGATGCCCTTGGCGAGGTCCATGCGGGCGCCGTCGAGGATCGCGCGCACGAGGATCGCGTCGACCGCCTTGCTGCGGTGACCGATCTCCACCGCGGGGAGCGCAGCCGGCACGTTCGCGAGGGGACCGCTCGGCATCGCCGGACGCGGGCGCTTGCCCGAGGCGAGTTCCCTCGCGAACTGGATCGCCCGGCTGAGGAGATCGCCGTCGACCTCCTCGGAGACGAGGCCGAGCGCGAGGGCGTCGGCCGACGAGATCGGTCGCGCGGTGCGCATCAGTTCGCTCGCCTTCTCGATGCCGATGATGCGCGGCAGCCTCTGCGTGCCCCCGGCGCCGGGGATGATGCCCAGATTGACCTCGGGCTGGCACGCGAGCACCGGCAGACCCTTGCGGGCGATGCGTGCGGTGCAGGCCATGGCGAGTTCGTTGCCGCCGCCGAAGGCGAGGCCGTTCATCGCGCAGACGATCGGCTTCTTGCATGCGGCCACGACATCGAGCGAGGCCTGGGAAGCGGCCGAGGTCTTCCGGCCGTGCTCGACGCTCTCGATGCGCGCGAGGAATCCGACATCCGCGCCCGAGACGAAGGCCTTGCGACCGTGGCCAGTGATCACCACCGCGTCGACCTTCGGATCGGCGTCGGCCTCCTTGCAGCGCGCGGCGATCTCGTCGAACACACCCTGGTCCAGCGCGTTGAGGACCTTCGGGCGGCGGATGGTCAGCACGGCGACGCGGTCGACGTCCTTGCGCAGCACGCTGCGGACGTCCCACTTCGCATTGCGGCTGCCGACGTCCTTCAAGCACTTCGGCACGACGAACTTCGGGTAGCGCGCGTGGTACTCCTCGACCAGCTTCAGCGCTTCCGCGGTGCCGAGCTGGTTCATGAAGCGGAAGGCCGGCTTCATGTCGAGCGCGATCTCGAGCGCCATGTCGAAGTCGCTGAGGTCGGCGAGTCCGGCATCGATCACCTCGCAGACCAGGCCGAAGTAGGCGCCGCGCAGCAGGCGGGTGACCTTCTCGCGCAGGGCATCGGGGACCTCTACCGCTTCGCCGCGGCCGGCGACGTCCCATGCGCTCTTGTCGGCGACCTTCTGCTTCAGGCTCGCGGGCGTCGCGAACCATGAGTTGATCTTGGTGGTGTAGTGATCGAGACCGACCGCGGTGATCGGGTTGCCGCCGGTCAGGTTCATCGCGGTGAAGGAGCCGACGGTCAGGCCGAGTGCGGTCTTCGCGATGGTGTCGATCTGCCGCGTGGTCGCCACGCCCTCCTCGGCGAGCAACGCGCTGGCCTGGAACAGACCCTCGAAGATCGGGTCGAGCGCGTAGCCGTAGCGCGAGCGCACCTGGATCGGCACCTTGCCGATCGCCTCGTAGAACGACATCAACCAGTCGGTGACCGCGTGGTCGGTCTTCGCACCCGGGACGACCTCGACGATCGGATTGCGCTCCGCGGGGAAGAAGTAGTGCACGACGGCGGTGCGCGCCTGCGACTTGCTGTCCGCGAAGATCTCCTCGGGTTCGAGGTGCGAGGAGTTGCTCACCAGGATCGCACCGGCAGGGACCAGCGTCTCGACCTGACCGAAGATGCGACGCTTGAGTGCCTTGTCCTCGGTGGCCGCTTCGACCACGAGCTCCGCACCGCCGATCGTCCCGTAATCGGTCGTGAACTCGACGTGGCCGAGCATCTCCGCCTGCTGCATCGGCGTGAACGCGCCGGACTCGACCCCCTTCTGGATCTTCTTCTCGAGCTTGGCCTTGCCCTTGTCGAGTGCGGCCTGGGCGACGTCGACGACGACGACCTTCACGCTGCTCGGCGAGAGGACCTTGGCGAAGTAGAGCGCGATGTCGGGGCCGATCTGTCCGGAGCCGATGACGGCCACCTTGGAGATCGCTCGACCCATGTGGTTGAAGCTCATGGGATGGAGGGGGTCGGTTGGGAACGAGGGCCGAACAGCATAGCAACCGCGATCACGTGCCCGAAGAAGGCAGCGCCGCGTTCCGCGATCGATGCGCGGGGTGGCGGAGATCTGTCGCCCCGCCGCGGCCGCAGTTGCATGATCCAAGGTGCACCCGTCGGTGCATGCCATGCCCGTTCTTCCCTCGCCGTCGACCGATCCCCTGTTCCGCGCGGGAGTCGGACGCCTGTTCGCGGTCGTCGCGGTCGCGAGCATGTTCCTGTGCATCGCGATGCCGGTGTTCGCGCAGGAGGCCTATTACTGGACCTACTCGCGTCATCCCGACCTCAGCTACTTCGATCATCCGCCGATGGTGGCGTGGACGATCTGGCTCGGCACGCAGGTCTTCGGTCACGGCCCTCTCGGTCTGCGCATCGGCATGGTGCTCTGCGGACTCGGCTCGACGCTCGCCGGTCTGCTCCTCGTGCGACGCTTCGGCCTCGACCGCAATGCGCAGCGCGGCTGGATCCTGCTCGCGCTCGCGGTGCCCCTCTACGTGTTGACGCACTTCTACGCGAACCCCGATGCGCCTCTGCTGCTCGGCTGGTCGATCGCATTGTGGGCGCTGTGGCGTGTGCGCGAGACCGGAGGCATCGGTTGGTGGATCCTCGCCGGTGCGGCCGCGGGCTTCGGGTTGCTCGCGAAGTACTCGGCGTCGTTCCTGGCCGTCGGTGGCGTGCTGCTCCTCCTGTTCGATCCGCGCTACCGCAGACAGCTTCGCACTCCGGGCCCGTGGATCGGCGTGCTGTGTGCGACTCTGGTGTTCGCACCGGTGATCCTCTGGAACCTGCGCAACCACTTCGAATCGTTCCGCTTCCAGACCGAGGGTCGCTGGAGCCGCGGTTCGCTCGGCACGCGCTGGCTGGGCGAGTTCGTGGTCAACCAGTTGCTCGGATACCACCCGGCGCTCGCGATCCTGACGATCCCCGTCATCGTGTGGCTGTGGCGCAGGATGCGTGCGGGCGATCCGCGCGCGGGCTTCCTGCTCGCCTTCGGCGTACCGATGCCGGCCTTCTTCCTGGTCAACTCGCTGTTCATCCAGGTGAAGATCAACTGGCTGTTGCCCGCCTACATGCCCTTGCTGATCGGCACGCTGATGTGGTGGCGTGAGACGGAGCCCGAGGCCCGCCTGCCGCGTCTCTCGCGCTCCGTGCGCTGCGCGGTCGCGTGGACACCCTTCCTGATCGCGCTCGCGCCGCTCGCGCACGTCTGGCCACAGGGTGGCGGCAGCTCGTGGAAGGGGTGGGACGAACTCGCCCCGATCGCGATGGGCTGGAAGGACAAGATCGACGCCGAGGACGGTGTGCGCGGAAACGTGTTCTTCTTCTGCAGCGACTACAAGGACGCCGCGCAACTCGGACGCAGCCTGTTCCTCCAGCATTGCCGCTCCGGTTCGAAGGAGCCTCTCGCGCCGATGCTCGCGCAGAACGTGTTCGGGGAGACGGCGCTGCAGTTCGATCACTGGGAGTCTCCCCGCGATCACATCGGCCAGGACGCGATCTACGTCCTGCCTCGCGCCGAGGACCGTCCGCGTGAGGTCGAGAAGATCACGCGCCACTTCCGCAAGGTGGAGATGGTCTACCCCTTCGAGCTGAAGGTGCTCGGCGTTCGGCAGATGTACGCCGACGTCTATGTCTGCCGGGGCTACCTGGGTCCGTAGGCCGGAGAATCGTCGCGTGACGCGACGATTCGGGCGACCGCAGGGCCCCAGCAGACCAAGCGGCCGGAGCCATCCTGGTCGGCGCGGAGCGGAGAAGCGGCGACCCTCATCGGTTGCGGCTCGGGCCGCGATGGCCCGTAGCGCGGGGCCGATTCAGAAGTCGCGCAGCCGGCGGCGCCATGCGTCGACGACATCGAAGCGCTGCGCGTAGGGCGCATCGCGCCAGAACTTCTCGTCGTGCCCCGACGGCATCGCCGTGACGCGCTCGATCGCGCGCACCGCGGCGACGCGCACCTCGGCGTCCTCGCTGGTGATCGCCGTCAGCAGGTAGGGCAGCGATCGGGCATCGGCGACGTCGGCGAGGATCGTCCAGCAGCGTCGGCGGAGTTCGGTGGGGGCGTCGGGAAAGCCGCTGGCGAACATGCCGAGCGCGCCGGCCCCGAGAGCACCGATGGTGCGCAACGATCTCTCGGCGGCCGCTTCCGTGGTCGGGTCGCCGAGGGCGCGCACCAGCTCGTAGGCGTAGCCGAAGGCCTCCTCACGACGGTCCGCGCACGCGGCGAGCGCATCGATCTGCCACGCCACGTAACCCCATCGCGATCCGGCCGACTGGACCTCACCGAGTTCACCGTTGCGGAGTTCGACGCGCTGCAGGCTGCCGAGCGCCCGCTCGTCGCCACCGAGGGTCGCCACGCGCACGTGGCCTTCGAGTGCGACGACCTCGGTCCCGGTCTTGGTGGTCGTCACCTCGAAGTCCGCGCGGTCGCAGTGGACGTCGAGATCACCGGTCACCACGACGAAGGACTTGCCTTCGCCGCGCTGGCCGACGAACAACTGTCCCGCCGCGAGCGTGACGCTGCGGTCGGTGTCGATGGCGAGACGCGAGTCGGCATTGAGGCGCAGCTCGACGTCGTTCGCGAGCGTCATGAACAGGCGACTCTCATCCGATGTCCCGAGGATCGCCTCGACCGCCATCGTGTCGCCGACCATCAGTGCGCGTGGACCCCGGTCGCTCTCGACCCAGGTCTTGCCCATGCGTGCCACGACCCGCGCCGGCTCCTGCTTGACGACGGCGATCTGATCGGTGGGCAAGCCCTTCGGTTGCGGCTCTCGGGTGAGCAACGCGGCGACCCAGCCGAGTGCCAGACCGGCTGCCGTGGCGGTCGCGACCAGAGGCCAGAGCGGGCGGAGCCGCGGTGCAGGCAGCGACCCCATCACCCGCGCCCAGGTCGCGGCGGGGTCCCCCATCAGCGGTTCGATCGCGTCGCGCAGTTCGCGGTCGAGCGGGTCGCTCACGAGAGCTCGCCTCCGCGACGATCGGCCAGCGCGGTGCGGAGTTGCAGCCGCGCGCGACTGAGGCGCTGGTTCACGGCGGCTTCGGTCACTCCGAGCGCGGCGGCCATCTGCGCGTAACTCATCTCCTCGAAGTAGAACAGCAGGAGACACTCCCGCTGGCTCTCGGGGAGACGGGCGATCTCCCGGCGAAGGGCCATGCGGCGATCCTCCCCCTCCGGCGATTCCTCCGCACCACGTTTGTCGACCGGATCGAGCTCGACCTCGTCGAGGGAGACCGCCTTGTGCCGGGGCGCGGTCCTCAGCCGATCGATGCAGTAGTTGCGCGCGATCCGACCGAGGTAGGACGGGAAGCTCGCCGGGTCCTCCAGGCGCCCCAGCCCACGGAAGGCGCGCAAGAAGACCTCCTGGGTCGCGTCGTCGACTTCGCGGCTGCCGATCCTCGCCATGCAGATAGCCCGTACCAGGCGCGCATGTCGCAGGACCAGCAGGCCGAATGCATCGCGCGAGCCGGCGATGCTTCGCTGCACCAGCTCCTCGTCTTCGGGCAGGCGGGAAGCGACGGGCACGCGCGGATTACGTGTCGAAGGACGGGCGGCGAGTACGACAGCGCCGGGAAGGAAAAACCCCTGGGACGTGGGGACGCGGAGGCGCATGTAGCCCGCCGGTCGCGGCAGGCTGCCGCGCCGGGCAGAAGTCCGTGAGGGCGGACGCACCGTCGTGGTCGCCGTCGAGGGTTGCCGCCTCCGGCGATTCCCCGGATCCTTCCGCACCGAGACCGGCCTCATCCGGTGATCGGGCGCCGCCTCGGCACTAGGGAGCCCGCACCCCTTCTGGACGGACTCGAACCCCGTCCGATGTCCGCCCGTCCCCGGAGTCCGTTTCGATGACCTGCAGCGTCCTTCGCCGGAGTCCAGCTTCACGCATCGGGAGTCGGGTCAGTCGATGGGCGATCGGCCTCGCCATCGCAGCTCCGCTCCTCGCGCACGGCGGGCAGTACCGCGGTCCCGGTTCGCCGCCCTTCCTTCCTGGACCGCCGACTCCCGGTGCTCCCGGTTCGCCGACCACCGGCCCCTTCACGCCCGGTCCCGGTGATCCGTCGCAGGGTCCGCCGCTCGACAGTTGGCAGTTCTGGTGGGAGTACAACAAGGACCGCTACATCGCCCTGCGCGAGTCGGTGCTCGGTCCGGCGACACGAGCACCCGATGGGTCGACCGTCGCGGGCCCGGTCGATCGGCGTCCCACCGAAACCGAACTCGTCGACCAGGTGATCCCGGCGATCGTGCGTGCGATGGGGACGTCGGACTCACCCGACCTCACCGGCGCCGGACTGGTCGCGCTCGGCAAGATCGGACGGCTGCATCCGGAGATCGACGTGCCGCAGGAGCTGCGCGGCCGTCTCGGACGCGGCTCGCAGGAAGTGCGGGAGACGGCGGCGCTCAGCCTTGGCATCTCCGGACTCGATCCCCTGCTCGACGACTTGCTCGGCCTCGCCCAGGACTCGCCGAGCGGACGTCGCGTCGCCGGGCGTACCCCGGTCGAGGATCGCGTGCGGGCCTTCGCCTTCTACGGCCTCGGCCTCGCTGCACGCGGCAAGAAGGACAGCGGCCTCCAGCGCCGCGTCTACGACATCGCGCGGCAGGTGCTCGAGGAGCGCACCATTCCTGGTCGCGACGTGACCACCGCCGCGATCCACGCGCTCGGCGTGATGTCCCCCGATCCCGCGGTGGCGGATCAGAAGCGTCTGCTGTGGGAGACGCTGGTCGTGCTGGAGCGATTCATGGCGCGCGATCTCGGCCGCGGGGACGAAGTCGTGCAGGCGCACGTCCCCACCGCGATCGCGCGTCTGATCGGACGCGGCGACGACGTCGATCACGTGCGTCTGATCAGCGCGTGGTGCGAGGAGATCCACAAGCGTCGCCGCGCCGATCCGGTGCTCCAGTCGATGGTGCTCGCGCTGGGGGAGATGGCTCTGCCGCGCGACGCAGGCGATGCGATGAAGCTCGCCTCGGAGACGCTGGAGAAGGTCTACGAGGACGGCAAGGACCAAGGATCGCGCTACTTCGCCCTGATGTCGCTCGCCAAGATCGGCGGCGAAGACAACCGTGCCTACCTGATGCGCGAGCTGCCGCGCGGACAGAAGGGCACCGAACGGCCGTGGTTGGCGTTGGCGCTCGGAGTGCTCGGGCGTGCCGACCTCGAACGCGGCGGTGCACCCGATGCCCTGCTCGCAGCGCTCCTGCTCAAGAACCTGCGCGACAACGAGAACGACGACGTGCGTTCCGCGTGCGCGGTGTCGCTGGGCCTGATCCGTCACGCACCCGCGGTGCCAGAGATGCTGCGCCTGCTCGGCAAGCATCGGCGTCGCGATCAGCTCGCCGGATACCTCTGCCTCGGCCTCGGCATGATCGGTGATCCGTCGGCGACTCCGGCGCTCGCCGCGATCCTCGGCGAGGCGGACTTCCGTCCGATCCTGCTCACGCAGGCGGCGATCGGCTACGCGCTGATCGACCCGACGGCGGCAGGCGAAGCGCTGGCCAGGATGCTCCACACCAAGGACGGCTCGATCGGTCGACTGGCCGGAATCGCGACCGCCTTCCGCTACATCGGTGACCGTCGCGCGATTGCCCCGCTGCTGCGTGAGCTCTCCGCGAAGGACAACCCGGACATCGCCCGGGCCTTCCTGGTCGCGGCACTCGGCGGCGTCTGCGATCGCAATCCGCTGCCGTGGAACGAGCCCTATGCCCGCGGCGTGAACTACCAGGCGCCGATCGTGACGCTGGCCAACGGCGTGACCGGCGTGCTCGACATCCTGTGATCGTCGCCGCGCCCGCGATCAGTGCGGGCGATTGAGCGAGGGGTTCTCCATCTCGAGCTGGAGATCGAGCGAGCTCGCGTGCTTCCTCGCGGCTTCGGCCGCGTCGTCGGCGGCCTGAAGCTCGACCTCGAGCGAACGGAGCCGGGCTGAAGCCGCCGGACCGAAGCCACGCAGCACCTCGATCGCCTTGGCGCGAAGGGCGGGATCCGGATCGTGCCTGGCCGAGATCAGCAGGCACTCGATGACGTCTTGCGACGCCCGCTTCGCCAGTCCGTCGAGCGCGATGTCGCGGATCGAACGTGCCGGGTCCTTGAGGCACTCGATGAGGTGCGCCGTGGTCTCGACTCGATCGATCTTGGCGAGTGCCGAGACGATGCTGAAGCGCATCTCGACGTCGTGCAGGTAGGGCAACAGGAGTTCGAGGGTCTCGTCGCGCGGGAAGTTGGCGAGGATCTCCGCGGCGAGGGAGCGAACCCACCAGTCGGATCGACCGCAGAAGATGCGGACGACGGGTTCGAAGATGCGTTCGTCCTTGATCTTCGCGGCGAGCGACATCGCGGAGACGCGCACGTCTTCGTCTTCATCCTGCATCAGCTTGATGACGGGATCGCACAGGGCGTTCGCCATCTCGAGGATCGAGCGGGTCGCGCGCTCGCGAAGCCAGGAGGCGAGACCGCGACAGTGCACGAGGAACTTGCGCAGCACCTGGTCGGGCTGCGGCATCGACGAGATCAGGCGAACGGCGATCTTGCGCGCGTCGGCATCGTCGTCGCTCAGCACGGGGAACAGGTGCTGCTCGATGTTCGAATTCGGGCGGCTGCTCAGGCGCGCGAGCGCCTGGATCATGCGCGTCTGGTCGACCGGCGATTCCTTCGGCAGGCGGGCGAAGAACGGCCCGACGATCTCCGGCGTGGGGAAGTCGCAGAAGCCCTGGATCGCCTCGCTGCGGACGGCGTCGTCCTCGTCGTGCAGAAGATCCCGCATCACCGAGCAGGCGGTCGGATCCTGTAGATGCCGACGGATCAACCGAGCCGACGCGCGACGCAGCGGAACCTCGGTCGCCCGCAGGCCCTGCTTCAGGATCCCGAACCAGTCACGCCAGTTGCGATCCAACGAGGCGAGTTCGAGCACCACCATCCGCATCTGCAGATTGGTGCCGTTGAACATCGTGTTCGCGCAGCGAAGGAGTTCGTTGCGGTCGAGTTCGAAGGCCAGCTTGGCGAGTTCGGAACGGCCGGGTCCCTCGATCGCCGCGATGGCCTGCAGGATGACGTCCACCGAGTCGCGCGGCGCGTTCTCCATGACGTAGCGGACGCCGGCCTCGCGGATGCGTGGGTGGGTCGAGCTCATCATGAAGGCGAGCTTGCGAGCGCTCGCCTCGGGGTGCTTCGTGGCCTCCGCGATGATCTCGCCGAGCTCGGCGGGTCCGAAGCGCGCCGGGTTCTTCAGCTTCTCGCAGAGGTCGTCGAACGAGTCGTTCTTCTTGAACAGTGCCATCGGTCACCTGTCGATGCGGCGCGTGAAGGCCATCTGGAGATCGGAGATGTCGGAGGTCTTGTCACCGCGTGCGGCGATTCGCTGATCGAGCTGACGACGCACCTCCGCACGGTCGGTCGCATGGTTGAGCGCCGTCTCCATGCCGATCTTGTTCGCGGCGAACAGGTCGGCGATGTGCTGGTCGAAGGTCTGCCAGCCGAAGGAGCGGCTCTCGCCGATGATCTTGGCGAAGGTCTTCTCCTTGCTCTCGCCGGAGCAGATCAGTTCACGCACGCGCGAGTCGTTGCCCATGATCTCGAGCGCTGCGGCACGGCCACCGCTCTCCTTGGGCAGCAGGCGCTGGCCGATGACGTAGCGCAGCATCTGCGCGAGACGACTCCGCACGAGGTTGATCTCGCTCGGCTCGAACATGCCGATGATGCGACCGATGGTCTGACCGGCGTCGATGGTGTGCAACGTGCTGAGGACGAGGTGCCCCGTCTCGGCGGCCTTCATCGCGATCTCGACCGTCGCACGGTCGCGCATCTCGCCGACCAGGATCACCTTCGGCGCCTGTCTCAGGGCGGAACGCAACCCGTCGGAGAAGTCCTTGTAGTCCTTGCCGAGTTCGCGCTGGTTGATGGTGCTCTTCTTGTGCGGATGCTTGAACTCGATCGGGTCTTCGAGCGTCACGATGTGCACCGCACGCGACGAGTTGATCGCGTCGATGACCGCGGCCAGCGTGGTCGACTTGCCGGACCCGGTTCCGCCCGTGACTAGGACCAGGCCGTTCTTCAACTCCGGGATCTTCTTCAACGCTTCGGGCAGGCCGAGACTGTCGAAGGTCGGGATCTCGGTGGGCAGTGCGCGCAGGACGATCGCGCAGTTGCCGTCGACCCGGAAGATGTTGACGCGGAAGCGCGGTCCGTCCGGGATCTGATGGGAGCAGTCGCACGAACCGCGCTTGTGCAGATCGGCACGCAGATCCTCGCTGTCGCCCATCAGGATCCCCGCGATCTTCTCGGTCCGCTCGGGCGTGAGCACACCGACGCGATCGAAGGGAACGAGTTGGCTGTCGACCTCCATCTGCGGAGGACGACCGGGACTGAAGTTGATGTCGGACACGCGCTCACCGGCGGCGAGCATCGCGATCAGGACCTTGTCGAGTTCGGCAGCGCTCATCGCGGATCAGCTCTTGCGCGGAGGAGGAGTGGAGCGGGAGAACGACGAGGGTGCCGGTGCGGCACCGCTCTTCTCGAGAGCCTGACCGACGCGCGTCGGAGACGTCTTCTTGAGGCTCTCGACCAGCTCGCGGTACTCCTCGGGGATCGAAGGCAGGAATTCGATGAAGCGAGCCTTGTCCTGCGATCGCTCGAATGCCTCCTCCGGAGAGATCTTGCGCTTGCTGACCAGGTCGAAGATCGAGTCGTCCATGGTCTGCATGCCGGTCTTGCGACCGGTCTGCAGCGCATTGATCAGCTGATGGGTCTTGCCCTCGCGGATCAGGTTGCCGACCGCGGGTGTGTTGACCATCACCTCCAGCGCGGCGCAGCGACCGCCGCCGTCGATGCGCTTGAAGAGGTTCTGGGCGATCACGCCCTTGAGCGACTCGGAGAGCGTGGTGCGGACCTGCTCCTGCGCGTCGGTCGGGAACACGTCGATGATGCGATCGACGGTCTTCATCGCGCTCGGCGTGTGCAGCGTGCCGAAGACCAGGTGACCGGTCGCAGCGGCTTCGAGTGCGAGCTGGATGGTCTCCAGATCGCGCATCTCGCCCACCATGATGATGTCCGGGTCCTCTCGCAGCGCGCCACGCAGTGCTGCGGAGAAGCTCTTGGTGTGAAGCCCGACCTCGCGATGGTTGATGATGCAGTTGATGCGCTGATGGCGGAACTCGACCGGATCCTCGATGGTGATGATGTGGTCGCGGCGTGACTTGTTGGCGTAGTCGATGATCGCGGCCAGCGTCGTCGACTTGCCCGAGCCGGTGGCTCCGGTGACGAGGACGAGACCCTTGTCGGCCATCGCGAACTGGCGTGCGATCTGCGGAAGGCCGAGCTGCTCGATCGTCATGATCTTGCTCGGGATCTGCCGGAACACCGCGCCCACGCCGTTCTGCTGGCGGAAGTAATTCGAGCGGTATCGACCGAGGCCCGGCAGTTCGTAGGCGAAGTCGACATCGCCGCACTCGAGGAACTCCTTGAGCTTCGCCTCGGGCGCGATCTCGGCCAGCATCTCGAAGAGCTCCTCGTTGGTGAGCTCCTTGAACTTGATGGGCTCGAGGTCACCGTGGATGCGCAGGCTCGGAGCGGTCCCCGCCGACATGTGCAGGTCCGATGCTCCCTGGGCGTTCATCAGCCGGAAGAACGCGTCGATTTTCGCCATCTGCTCTGTCCCCTCGTCGCGCACCGGGCCTTCGCGGCGCGTCGCAGCTTCATCGGCTGCATGGAGCCCGGCTCTCCAATCCGGGCGGCGGGGATTGCGACGGCAGAGGCGGCAGTCGCGGGATCGGGCAGACGGGTCGACCCGTCTGCCTTGCTACGCGACATCACGGCGGGGGCGTGTCGCGGATCCCCACATCCGCCCGTGGGGCGCTTCGGCCTCCGGCCCGGAGTCGCGCGGCTCAGTGACCTTCGCCGAGCAGCTCCTGCACGAGGCGGTCGGCCTCGTAGACCTTGCGCAGGCCTTCCATGATCCCGTCGACGTGGACGGACACGGAGCGCGGCTTCTCGGCGCGGTAGACGTAGCGGTTCGGCAGCATCTCGATGTTGCCGTCGAAGATCAGGCCGACGACCTCGAGATTGGAGTTCACCATCGGGCTGCCGGAGTTGCCGCCGATGATGTCATTGGTGCTCACGAAGTCCATCGGCTTGCGCATGTCGATCTTGTCGCGGCGATCCTTCCAGATCTGCGGCATGTCGAAGGGGTGCTGGTCGCCGAACTCGGTGTTGCGCGCATACAGGCCGTAGAACGACGTGAAGGCTGGTGCGACCGTTCCGTTGTACTCGTAGCCCTTCACAACACCGTCGCTGAACCGCAGCGTGAGAGTCGCGTCCGGACTGACGCTCGTGCCATACGCGGCGAACAGGGCCTGCCCGATGCGCGCACCCTGCGCCTCCTCGATGCTCGTCAGCTCCTGGTTCGCGGCGTTGTTCCGGTCCATCAGCGGGAGGATCGCTTCGGCCATGACGAGTTCGGGCGGCATGGGGCCATCCCACGCCTTCCGGATGCGCGAGACGATCTCGTCGAGCTTGGCCTTGTTCGTGAGTTCGCTCTTGTCGAGCATGGCCGCGACCTGCTCCGGCGTGCGATTGCCGAGCACGGCCTTCATCCACGGGTCGTCGGCCGGCAACCACTGGCTCGCGCGCTGCAGGTGATCGACGAACTCGGCGCGCGTGAGGGCGGAGATCGAGGACAGCGCCGCGGCCTGCGCCTGGATGCGTTCGACGATCTTGTCGGCCGCCTTGTCCTTGGCGGTGCGCAGCCGCATCACGTCCATCGCGAGCGCGAGGACGGGGTGTCCGCCGTTGGTCTGGAAGCGCAGCTTCGCCTCCAGATCGCGGCGACGCTTCGCGACGTCCGCGAGCTTGTCCCACACATCACCGAAGCGCTTCTTCGCCTCGGGGTCGTCGTCGATGCGCTTGCGGAAGGCTGCTTCGGCGGCCGCCTTCTGCTGCATGAGGGAGGGGTCCTTCAGGCCGTCCCAGTAACCGCGGTAGGCCTTCTGGGTGTTCTCCCACTGCAGGATCTCGGTGCGCAGCGTCTTCTCGAGCGCCGGGGACTTCGCGACCAGTTCCTTGCGGACCCGCACGCGTGCATCGACCAACCCCTGGATGATCGGGTGGTAGAGATCGCGCAGGTACTCCATCTGCGCCTGCGTGAGGAGACGCTTGGTCGAACCCGGATTGCCGGTGACGAAGACCAGTTCACCTTCGAGCAGTCCGGTCTTGCACCAACGGAAGTAGTTGGCGGAGGTGTCGAGCGGCTTGCCGTCGGCGTACGCGCGCGCGAACGAGAAGTCGAGGCAGTAGCGCGGATAGCAGAAGTTGTCGGGATCACCACCGAAGTGGGAGGTCTGGAGGTTCGGTGAGCAGACCAGGCGGATGTCGTCGTAGACCTTGTAGACGTACAGCTCGTAGATCGCGCCCTGGAACAGCGGCACCACCTGGGGTGCGAGTTTCGCATCGCCACCCTTGGCCTTGGCGACGATCTTCTCGCCGTTGGCCTTGCGCTTCTGCGCGATGGTCGCGTCATCGTCGCCGTCGGCGATGCCGGCGTTCATCGCGGCGGTCACGTCTTCGGTCGCGACGAGCTGCTGGACCGTGAGGCCTTCGAGCTTGACCTCGTCCTCGAGCGCCTTGGCGTAGAAGCCGTCCTTCACCCAATCGAAGTTGCCCTGGACCTTGGAGATCTGGTCACGCACGCAGTGGTGATTCGTCATGATCAGCCCCTGTGGGGACACGAACGAAGACGAGCAGCCATTGCCGAAGCGGATCGACGCGAGGCGCAGACGATCGAACCACTCCTGGGTCGGTGCGAAACCGTACTCCTCCTTCAGGTAGGCCAGCGGCGGACGCTCGAGCGTCCACATCTTGCCGAGTTCGAGGTGTTCCTGTGCACGCGGCACGGCTGCGCACGCCAGCGTGAAGGAGAGGATCGCGATCCTTGGGAGCCTGATCATTTCGGGATCTTGTCGGACGGGTCATCCGCCGGTTCGGCGGGGGCGACCACGATAGGGGCTCCGCAGCCTACGGACACCGGCGAGCCGCTGCGATCGCAGGGCGAGGAACACCACGAGGATCCTCCGCGATGTGCGCGGGTCCGCGTCCGGGCGGACCCGCCGCACGCGCCGCTCACTGCACGATCGTGAAGGCCTGCTCGTTCGAGATCTTCCCGACCCCGAAGGTTCGGCTGCCGTCGACGGTGAAGGCCGACGCGAACAGCGTGAGTCCGATCAGCACCGGATTGGGCGGGATCGGGATGGAGATGGTCGCGAGTCCCGAGGCGTCCGAGATCCCCGACAGACCGAGCGCGCCCACACCGAGGGTCGCGAAGAACACGCCGTCCGGGGTCAGCGGGATCGCGCGCGGCTCGACGATGAAGGGGATCCCGGCGTTGCCCGTGGAGAGCGCACCGAGGAAGACCTCGTTCGCTCCGACGTGCAGGTCCATGCCGTACGAGGTCCCGATGTGCGGAACCGAGCCGGTGGACGGCACCAGCACCGCGTCGTGGTACTCGAAGTTGTCCATCTCCGAGGTCTGGTAGGCGTTCATGCCGAGCAGGCCGGCGCCCGTCATCAGCGTGATCACCCGACGTGGCGTGGCGAGTTCGTAGATGCCGTCCCTGTTCGCATCGACCTCCATCCAGAACTCGCCGCCGAGGACGATCATGCGGCAGTAGGCGTCGACCGTCCCGCCCGGGATGTCCACGAAGGTGTTGCCAGATGCGCCGCGCTCGTAGAGGAACACGCGGTCGAAATCGGCGACACCGCCGTTGTTCTGGATCTTGCACATCAGGGTGTTCGAGTCGCCGGGACCCTGATAGCGCGCCGTCAGTCCCGCGAACTGGACCGCGGTGGCGGTGTTGTAGAAGAACTCACCGTCGAGGACGCAGTCCTGGGCGATGAGCCCGTTCCGCGTGATGTAGACCCACGAGCCCCCGCTCGTGGACTGGAGACGGCCGCCGATCACCTGCCATGTGCCATTCTGTGCGGTCCAGCCGGCCGGTGCGCCTGCACCATCGACAGGGAAGGTCTCGATGAACTGCTGCGCGCCGAGTACGGCGGCGAACAGGGGGGCGATTGCGAGGTGGAGGATTCTCACCATGGGGATCTCGTCGTCTGGGAGGGTGGATGGGAGCTGCGGACGGGTGCGATCCGTGTTCGGGCCGCACCCGGGGTCCGCTCACTGCACGATCGTGAAGGCCTGCTCGTTCGAGATCTTCCCGACCCCGAAGGTTCGGCTGCCGTCGACGGTGAAGGCCGATGTGAACAGCGTGAGTCCGATCAGCACGGGATTGGCCGGGATCGGGATGGAGATGGTCGCGAGACCTGCGGCGTCCGAGATCCCCGACAGACCGAGCGCGCCCACACCGAGGGTCGCGAAGAACACGCCGTCCGGGGTCAGCGGGATCGCGCGCGGCTCGACGATGAACGGGATCCCGGCGTTGCCCGTGGAGAGCGCACCGAGGAAGACCTCATTCGGATCGACGTTCAGATCCAGGCTGAACGAAGTGCCGATGTGCGGCACCGAACCGGTGGACGGCACCAGCACCGCGTCGTGGTACTCGAAGTTGTCCATCTCGGTGGTCTGGTAGGCGGCGAAGCCGATCGAACCGGCCGCGGTGATCGTCGAGATCGCCCGATGGGGCGTCGCGAGTTCGAACGTGCCGTTGTGGTCGGCGTCGATCTCCATCCACCACTGGCTGTTGAGCACGATGATGCGGCAATACGCATTGACGGTGCTGCCGATCGCCATCGACGAGGCACCGGCGCCCCCTCGCTCGTACAGATACACGATGTCGAAATCGGCCACGCCGCCGTTGTTCTGGATCTTCCCCATCAGCGTGTTGCTGTCGCCCGGGCCGGCGTAGTGCGCCGCGAGTCCGCCGAACTGAACGGTGGTCGCCGCGTTGTAGAAGAACTCGGCGTCGAGCACGCAGTTCTGCGGCGCGAAGCCGTCCTTCGTGATGTAGGCCCAGGTCGCACCCGACGTCGCCTGGAGGTGGCCGCCGACGACCTGCCAGGCGCCACTGCGGACCGTCCAACCGGCCGGTGCGCCTGCGCCGTTGATTGGGAAGGTGTCGACGAACTGCTGGGCTGCGAGGGTGGTTGCGAAGAGGGGAACGAGTGTCGTGGCAAGGGTCTTGAGCATGTGAGCTTTTCCGGGCACCCCCTTTGTGGGGCGGGCCACGAGGATAGTCCCTTGCGCCGTGTCCGTGGCGTTTCGGTTTCGTCGAGCGACGTCCCGAGATTGCGCTGCGGAGTACCCGAGTCCGCGATGACTCGCGAACTGACTCAGCGCACCGCAGCTTCGAGGAACTCGAGCTTCGCGAGTGCCTTCTCATCGCGCGCATCGAGACGGGCCCGCACGCCGACGGGCAAGGTCCAGGAGCGTGGCCGGTGCCCGAAGGGGAAGCCGAAAGCGACCGGGCAGGGGAGATCCGCGAGGCGGTCGACCAGCACGCGGTGCATCTCGGGGTCGAGACTGCACAGCGGCTGGTCGTCGATGTGGAAGTCGCCGAGGACGATTCCCGCGGCGCGCGCGAGGTGGCCCGTCGAGCGCAGCTGCGTGAGCATGCGATCGATGCGGTAGGGGGCTTCGCCGGTGTCCTCGAGGAACAGCAGGCAGCCCTTGGTGTCGATCTCCCACGGCGTGCCGAGGAGCGCGCACACCAGGGTGAGATTGCCGCCGACCAGCCGTCCTTCGGCGCGGCCGACGCGGAGCACGTGGGGAGCGTCACCGTCGGGCATCGGCAGCGAGGTGATGCGCCCGCTCTGCGAGACGATCTCGGCCTGCTGCTGCTCGAGTGCATCGCCGGATGCCATCGAATCGCTGGTCGCGACCATCGGTCCGTGGAAGCCGACCAGGCCGACCTCGCGCCATGCCGCGGCGAGCAGCGCGGTGACATCGCTGTAGCCGAGCAGCGGCTTGGGGTCGCTCGCCAGAGGTGCGAAGTCGAGCCGCTCGAGCAGACGGGTCACGCCATAGCCGCCACGCACGCAGAACACGCCACGCAGCGAACTGTCGCCGAACGCATCCTGCAGATCCGCCGCGCGCGCCGCGTCGTCACCGGCGAGGTATCCGTTCGCCGCGAGCGCGCTCTTGCCGATCACCGGTTCGAAGCCGAGCTTCTTCAGGCGTGCGATGCCGCGATCGAGGTCCTCGCGGCGATCCTTCGGCAGGGGACTCGCAGGGGAGACGACGGCGATCTTGTCGCCACGGCGCAGCGCGCGCGGATAGCGGACGGGAGGCACGCGGCGAAGCGTAGCCGCCGGTCGTCAGCCGAACTGCACGCAGAGCCGATCGAGATTGCCCAGCTCGAATCCGGTGATCGGGAAGGTGACGGCGTCGCCATCACTCCACGCGGCTCCCGCGGAGAACAGGATCGGCAGGAAGTGCTCGGGTGTCGGGTGTGCGAGCCGGAACGACGGAGCGCGCTCGGCTGCCGTGACCAGCGCCTCGCGGTCGCGCGCGACGAGGGTCTCTCGCACGAAGCGGTCGAAGCCCTCGGCCCAGGTCGCGGGCGGCGAGCGGTCGGACCAGTCGAGCGCGCGCAGGTTGTGGACCGCTCCGCCGCTGCCGATCAGCAGCACGCCCTCGTCGCGCAGCGGTGACAGCGTGCGTCCCAGGTCGAAGACCGCCGCGGCACCACCCTGCGAGGGCAAGGACACCTGGAGGACGGGGATCTCTGCCCGCGGGAACATGTGACGCAGGGGGACCCACACCCCGTGATCGCGGGGCCTGGTCGAGTCCTGTGCGAGCGCGAAGCGGGCGACGAGTTCGCGCGCGAGCGCGACATCGCCCGGCGCGTCGTAGCGAAGCGCGTAGAGCTCGTCGGGGAAGCCGAAGAAGTCGTGCACGATCGCGCCGTCGCGGGAGGTCCCCACGGTGGCGGGCGTGCGCTCCCAGTGCGCCGACACCACGACGATCGCACGCGGCGTCGGTATCGACCGGGCCCAGCGATCGAGCTCCGCTCCCTTCGCGGTGTCGAGTGCGAGGGTCGGCGAGCCGTGGGAGACGAACAACACAGGGAGGCGTGTGGTCATCTCAGCGCGCCTTCTGCTTGCCGGTGCGGAGCGCGAATCGACCGGGCCCCAGCAGGGCGAGCCCGAGGATCATCACCATCAGGGTCAACGGGAACTCATAGCCGTGCTTGGCCGGATCGTTGTTGTAGAAGCCGTTCTTCCAGTGCACCTGGGTGATCGCGACGAGCATCGTGAATGCCATCGGCAGGCTCATGAGTCGCATCGCGAAACCGGTGAGGAACGCCAGGCCGCCGAGGAGCTCGGCGCCCACCGCCAGCGCGGCGCTGATCGCCGGCATCGGCACGTTCAAGCTGCTGATCCAGCCCTTGAACCCCTCGAAGCCGACGCCGTCGAACAGGCCGAACGCCTTCTGCGATCCGTGGAAGACGAAGACGACGCCGATCATCACGCGCATGGCGAGGAGGGCGAGGTCGGACGAAGTGCGTGGGGACGACGATTGCATGGCAGGTCTACTCCAGATGGTTGTTGCAACAGTGAATGGGGTACGGGAAGACGATGCGGTGAGTCGGCCCCTGCTACGGGCGATCCAGCGCGTTCTGCAGCCGTGTGACGAGCTGCTCGAGCGCCGTCCGACTCAGGTGCGCGAATTGCCTGCGATGCAGATCATCGATCGGCTCGCGGAGAGCCTCGCAGGTCGTGCGCCCCTTCTTGGTGATGCGGATGGTGACGACGCGCCGGTCCTCCGTGCTGCGCTCGCGCGTCACGAGACCTGCCGCCTCCATGCGGTCGATGAGACGGGTCACATCGGGCAATCGGTGAAGCAGCCGTTCCCCGACGTACTGGCACGACACGCCCGCAGGCGTTCCGCCGATGAGGATCCGCATCACGTTGAACCACGCCGCGGTCACGTCGTGCCGGGCGAACACCTCGGCGGCCTCGGTCGTCAGCTTCTCATGGAGCCGGATCACGCCGAGGAAGGCTTCGCGGGCGAGGTCGATGGGTGGGGTGGGCACGAGGGGCACAGTAGGTCGCGACAATAGTCGTTGCAACAGATAAAGCCTCGCCACGATCCTCCGGTCTCGATCGGTGGTGGCGACCGCCGTCGCCGGGCCCTCAGTCGGCCTTGGTGCCGGCCTTCTTGCGCGCCGTCTTCTTCGCGGGCGACTTCTTGCGGCTCCCACGGCGATTGCCGCCCCCGCTGCTCGCCTTGGCGTCGATCAGCTCGACGGCCCGCTCGATGGTAAGGGCGTCGGCGTTCTCGCCCTTCTGGAGGGAAGCATGCGTCTCGCCATCGGAGACGTACGGGCCGTAGCGTCCGTCCAGGAGATTCACCGCGCGTTGCGAAACGGGGTGCTTGCCGAGTTCGCGCAGCACCTTGGGTGCGCCACGCGCTGCGCGACCGCGCTGCTTGGGCTGGGCGAACAGCTCGGCGGCGCGCTCCAGGGTGATCGTCAGCGGGTTCTCGCCCGACGGCACGCTGCGCGTCGACTTGCCGCACTTGAGGAAGGGCCCGAAGCGACCGTTGTGCACGCTCACATCGTGCTCCTCGCCGGCTTCGGGTTCGCTCTCGCCGAGCGTGATGCGACCGAGCTTGCGTGGCATCGAGAGCACGCCGATCGCCTGTTCCAACGTGACGGTGTCCGGCGTCATCCCCGGCAACAGCGATGCCATCTTCGGCTTCTCGTCGCCGAGCGTGGCCGGATCGCCGAGCTGCAGGTAGGGCCCGAAGCGCCCGTTCTTGAGGAAGATCGGCAAGCCCGACGCCGGCTCGACACCCAACGCCACGGGTCCAGCCGCAGCTTGTCCGAGCAGCTCGTTGGCACGCTCTGCGGTGAGTTCGTCGGGCGCGGTCTCGTCGGGGAGCGTGGCGCTCACGCCGGACGCGGACAGGAACGGTCCGTAGCGTCCGACGCGGACTTCGATGGGTTGACCGTCGAACTCGCCGAGGTGCGCGAAGTCCGACAGCGTGCACACCTCGCGCGGATCGATGCGCGGATCCACCGTGTCGAGCGTCTCCTTGAGCCCCGGCTGACCGTTGCCGTTGAAGAAGGCCTTCAAGTAGTCGAGTCGGCGCTTGCGCCCGTTGCTGATCTCGTCGAGATCGTCCTCCATCTTGGCGGTGAAGGCGTAGTCGACGAGCCAGTGGAGGTGCTTGCCGAGCAGGTTCACCACCGCGAAGGCGGTGAAGCTCGGCACCAGCGCGTTGCCCTTCTTGAAGCAGTATTCGCGCTGCAGGATGGTGTCGATGATCGATGCGTAGGTGCTCGGCCGCCCGATGCCGCGCGCCTCGAGCTCGCGCACCAGCGAGGCCTCGGTCAGTCGCGCGGGTGGCTTGGTGGTGTGGCCTTCCGGCGTCGCCGCGCGCGTCTCGAGCAGCTCGCCGACCTTCACCGCGGGCAGGATCCGATCGTCGCTGTCCTTGCCCTCGGCCTCATCGCCCTGCTGCACGTAGGCGAGACGGAAACCCTGGTACTTGATGGTGCGGCCCGAAACCACGAATCGCGCGTCGTCGACGGCGATCGTCATCGCGGTGCGCATTCCGAAGGAGTCCTTCATCTGGCACGCGACGGTGCGCTGCCAGATCAGCTCGTAGAGACGGTGTTCGTCCTCACCCATGTCGCCCGACAGCGCGCGCGGCGGCGTGAAGCTCGAACCGGCCGGACGGATCGCCTCGTGTGCCTCCTGCGCGTTGCGGACCTTGGTCTGCCACTGGCGCGGTTCCGCGGGGACGTGTTCCTTGCCGTACTGCGTGGCGATCAGCTTGCGCGCCGCTTCGACCGCCTCGTTGGAGAGGGTCGTCGAGTCGGTGCGCATGTAGGTGATGTGGCCGTTCTCGTAGAGCCGCTGAGCGGCGCGCATGGTCCGCTTCGCCGCGAAGCCGAGCTTGCGACCGGCCTCCTGCTGCAGGGTGCTGGTGGTGAAGGGCGGCTGCGGGCGCTCCGTGTAGGGCTTCTCCTCGATGCCCTCGACCTTCGCCGTGCGTCCGATCAGTCGCTTCGCGAGTGCCTTCGCGGCGGATTCGTCGAGGTGCAGCACCTGCTCGCCGGAGTTCTTCAGCTTCCCGGTGTCGGGATCGAAGTCCTTGCCGGTGGCGAGGCGCTTGCCGGCCACCGACGCGAGCTGGGCATCGAAGCCGTCTTCACCCTTCTTGCCGAAGGTGCCCTGCAGGTCCCACCAGTCCGAGGGCACGAAGCGGATGCGTTCGCGCTCGCGCTCCACGATCAGCCGCACCGCAACGCTCTGCACGCGACCCGCCGACAGGCGCGGCTTGATCTTCTTCCACAGCAGCGGCGACACCGAGTAGCCGTAGAGGCGGTCGACGATCCGTCGCGTTTCCTGCGCTTCGACCAGGTCGGTGTCGAGCTCGCGTGGATTCTCGAGCGCGGCGAGGATCGCCTCCTTGGTGATCTCGTGGAACACCAGGCGCTTGACCTCGACCTTCGGCTCCAGCACCTGGACCAGGTGCCACGAGATCGACTCGCCTTCGCGGTCTTCGTCGGTCGCGAGGAACACGGTGCCGGCGTCCTTCACCAGCGCCTTGAGCTTCTTGATGGTGTCGCGCTTCTCCTTGGGCACCACGTAGAGCGGGCGGAACTCGGACTCGACGTCGATCCCCAGACGCGCCCACTTCTCCTTCTTGAGGGTGGCCGGGATCTCCTCGGCGTTGGCCGGGAGATCGCGGACGTGCCCGACGCTGGCCTCGATCCGGTAGCCGGAACCGAGGAACTTGGCGATCGTGCGCGCCTTGGCGGGGGACTCGACGATGACGACCGCAGGGCCGTCCTTCCGCTTGGCTGCCATGGAGGGGGCAGGGTGTTAGGGGGCCATGGTCGCGGCTGTCAACCCTTCTCGGTCCGAGGTCCCGCCGGGGAGGAGCGCGGATCCGCCCGCCGAAGACCGGGATGGACGGTGATCCGGCACCTCCCCAAGATCCCGCCGTGGCGCCCACACAGGGTCTCCTCTTTCCCGAAGACCGAGCCGCGGAGGCGGGCTCCCCGGCCGGTCGACTCGCCGCCGAACTGCGCAGTTTCCTGTGCGACGGGCGGGCCACCACGGTCGACGTCTGCCGTGGCGCCGAAGGGGCCGCCGAGGTCCCGCTGCTGCGCAACCAGTTCTGGACCGCCCGCCAGCGGGACGCGCACCCGCTCCACGAGGTGAGCTACCGGGCCTGCTTCAAGCCGGCCCTGCCGCGCTTCTTCGTCGAACGCCTGACAGCGCCCGGCGAGGTGGTCCACGATCCCTTCCTCGGCCGCGGTACCACCGCCCTCGAGGCCGCGCTGCTCGGTCGGGTGCCGAGCGGCTGCGACGTCAATCCTCTCAGCCTCGTGCTCACCGCGCCGCGCCTCGATCCGCCGGAGCTCGATGCGATCGCCGCGCGCCTCGACGGCCTCGACCTCTCTTGCGCCGACGCGCTCGACGACGACCTGCTGGCGTTCTTCCACCCCGACACCCTGCGCCAGATCCTCGCGCTGCGCTCCCAACTCCTCGCCCGCGAAGCGGACGGCCGGCTGGACGCCGTCGACCGCTGGATCCGCATGGTCGCCGTCAACCGGCTGACCGGTCACTCCTCCGGATTCCTCTCGGTCTACACCATGCCGCCGAACCAGGCGGTGACCGCCGCCGCGCAGCGCAAGATCAACGCCAAGCGCGGGCAGGTTCCGGAGCCGCGCGATCTGCGCGCCGTGATCCTGCGGAAGTCCCGCCAGCTCCTCGCCGAGGTCGACGCGGCCGTGCGCGCGCGCCTCGCCGAAGCGCGTACTGCCGCGCGACTGGTCTGTAGCGACAGTGCGAGCACACCGCAGATCCCCGATGCGTCGGTTGCACTTGTCGTCACCTCGCCACCCTTCCTCGACGTCGTGCAGTACCGCAGCGACAACTGGATGCGCTGCTGGTTCTGCGGCATCGATCCGAACGGGGTTTCGGTCGCCGAACTGAGTCGGCTCGACGACTGGAAGCAGCTGATGACCGCGGTGCTTCGCGAGCAGCACCGCATCCTCCGGCCCGGCGGTCACGTCGCCTTCGAGGTCGGCGAAGTGCGCGGTGGCAAGGTGCGCTTGGAGGAGCACGTGCTCGACTGCGCCCTCGCGGCCGGGCTCGAAGCCTGCTTCGTGGTGGTACAGGACCACGCCTTCACCAAGACCGCGAACTGCTGGGGGATCGAGAACAACCGGCGGGGGACGAACACCAACCGGGTGGTCGTGTTGCGCCGCGCGGGAACATCCGGCGATCGGAAGCGTCGACGACAACCACGGCCGTGACCGTCGACTCGGTGACCTCGACGGAGCGCCCGCCTAGTTGCCCCGGAACAGCGCCACCCTCTGCCATCAACCTGCCACCCCATGGCGCGCAAGCTGCGACTCGACGACGACTTCGTGCGGGAGTTCATCCCGTGGGCGATCCGGACCCTGACCTGCGTCTGGTTCCTGATCGTCGCGACGCGTTGAACACGGCACCCGGTCGTGGGGCCCCGAGGCCCCCGGCTCACTCGATGAGGCAGCCCACCGCCTGCGTGCGCGCCACGACCACCTTGCGACCGGCGATCACGGACTCGATCGCGTCGCGCAGTTCACGGGTTCGCGGTGCGCGTCGTGGCTTGCCGAGGTCCGCGAAACGGTCGTCGATCCGACCGGCGTAGACGAGGCGTCCGGTGTGATCGACGAGGAAGGCCTCGGGCGTGATCGTCGCTCCGAGTGCGCGCACCATCCGGTGCTCCGGATCGAGCAGGATCGGGCCCGGCAACCCGAACTCCCGCGCGTGCTCGCGGGCGCGTGCGGCGTCGAGGTCGACGTCGACCATCACCACGCGCACGGCGATGCACCGGGCGTAGTCGTTCGCGATCGCGGCGATCTCCGGGGAGTAGGCCCTGGCGATCGGACAGTCGATCCCTGCGAACAGAACCAGGGCGGCCGACTCGTTCGCGCAGGCGGTGACGTCGATCGTCCGGCCGTCGACGTCGTGCAGCGTGCAGTGCGCGCGCGCGACGGGATCGACCGCGCTGCAGCTCGCGAGCGCGACGACGGCGAGCAGGGCGCGGCGCATCATCGGCGCCGCTGCAACGCCGCGCCGAGGTCGGCCTTGTCGATCTCGTCCGCGTCGAGCACGCCGTCGTGGTCGGTGTCGGCGCGGAGCGCGATCGCCCGCCAGGTGCGCGGGAGGTCGTCGATGGACACCTTGCCGTCGCCGTCCTTGTCGAACTCGAGCACGCGCGCCTTCACCTGCCGCGTCACGCGCGTGCGCGCGGAGCTGGTCGCCTGTTCGCGGATCGCCTCCTGCAGGCGCGGCAGCTCCTTCTCGTCACGGCAGACCAGCTGCAGCGTGACGCTGCCCATCTCGTCCTCCGATTCGCGTCCCCAGCGCACGCGCACCGGCGGGTCGTGTGGGTTCGCTGCGTTGTCGGACGAGTTGTCGTAGTGCAGCACGAACTCGAGCTTCGTCCCCGCGGGCAAGGCCGCCGGTTGCGCGAAGGCGTAGCGATCCTGCCAGTTGAAGTCCCAGCGCGGGATGTCGAGCAGGACCAGCTCCTTGCCGTCGGGCAGGGTCGCGACCGCGCGCATGTCGGTGCACAGGTAGTGGGCGTGTCCGCCGATCGAGACGCCCTCGACGTCGACCGGCAAGGTGAAGGAATCCGCGACCTCGTAGTGCTTCGCGCCCGGCGGGATGTCGATGCCCCACAAGGCTCCGAACAGCGGCGGCAATTGGATCGCGGTGAGCGTGCGCTTCGGCTTCTCGGCGAACCAGATGCCGAGCGTGCTCTTCTCGTGTTCGACCTTGCCGCTGGGATGGAAGTGCGTCTGCAGCACGATGTCGGCGCCGGCCGGCAGGTGCATCGCGAGGCCGTCGGGCAGGAAGCGCGGCGACATGCCGACGGCCCATCCGCCGAGCTGACCCCAGCCACCGAGCGACGACTCGAGCCCGCGGATGCCGCGTTCGCCACCGGCGAAGCGCATGCCGCGGAAGCCGGCCTTGCCGTCGCGTCCGTCGGACTCGCGCGCGCTCCCGGTGGTGTCGACGAAGAACAGGCTGTGGTGCACGACCTTGCGCGCCGAGGGACGCAGTTCGATGGCTCTCACCCAGCGATCCTCGGGCAGACCGAGCTTCGCCACGAAGTTGCGGTAGATGTCCGGGCCGTCCGCGGGGATCTCGAACTCGCCTTCCATCGAGACCACGAGGTCCGGCTTGCCGAGCTGCCATCCGTCGGTGAACTCCGGCAGCGGCGGCAGGGCTTCGGGCGGACCCTCCGGGGCGCCGTTCTCCGCCCAGCGCGCGAGCGTGGCGATCTGCGCATCGCTCAAGCGCCGCTCGCCGACGAAGGCCAGATGACCGGGTGCCGCGTGCCACGGCGGCATGAAGCGCTCGCCGGTGACCCTCGCGATCATCTTCGCGCGCTTCTTCACGTCGGCGTAGCCGAGCAAGGGGAAGGGCGCCGCTTCACCAGGGCGGTGACAGGAGGCGCAGTTCGCGAACACGATCGGCGCGACGTGGTCGGTGAAGGTCGGTGCGGACGGGACTTCCTGCGCGCACAGCGGCAGGGAAACGGCGGCGAGGAGGAGGGCGCGCATGGGCTCGGTCGAGGGCGCGCATCGTCCGCAACCCTCTCGAGCCGGTCCACCGCCTCCGCTCTCGGTCGATCCGGAGCGCGACGCTACCCTGCCCCACCGATGCGAGTCCTCCCGATCACCGTGGTCCTCTCCCTGTTGATCGTGGAGTTGCTTCGCACGCAGGACTCCGCACGACCGCGTGCGACGCATGGGCCCAACATCGTCGTGCTGTTCGCCGACGACGCCGGCTACGCCGACTTCGGCTTCCAGGAGCATCCCGATCCGAAGGTCGGCAAGCTCACGCCCCACATCGACCGAATCGCGCACGAAGGTGTGCGATTCACCGACGCCTATGTTTCGGGCTGCGTGTGCTCGCCGAGCCGTGCCGGGTTGATGACCGGTCGCTACCAGCAGCGTTTCGGGCACGAGCGCAATCTGCCGCAGCGCTACATGAAGGGCGGGATGTCGCTGCAGGAGCACACGGTGGCCGATCGGCTCGGCGAGCTCGGTCTGCAGACGGCGCTGATCGGCAAGTGGCACCTCGGCTACCCGGAGGCCTATCACCCCAATCGCCGTGGCTTCGCCGACTTCACCGGCCTGCTGATGGGCTCGCGACCCTATGTGCCGTTGCCGAACCCGGACGCGGATCGCGTGATCCAGCACAACGGCGAGGCGCTGCCCGAGAGCGGCTACGTCACCGACCGCTTCGGAGGATTCGCGGTCGACTGGATCGAGAAGCACAAGGACGAGCCGTTCTTCCTGTTCGTCTCCTTCACCGCCGTGCACGGTCCGCTGCAACCGCTCGACGAGGACCTCGAGACGCTCGACGGCTTCGCGCAGCAGCGCCGCCGCAACTATGCCGGACTGATGGTCGGTCTGGATCGCGCCGTGGGTCGCGTGCTCGACGCTCTCGATCGCAACCACCTCACGGAGAACACCCTGGTCGTGTTCACCAACGACAACGGTGGTCAGACGCTGACCGGCGCGGTCAACCGTCCCCTGCGTGGACGCAAGGGCCAGCTCTGGGAGGGCGGGATCCGCGTGCCGATGGCGATGCGTTGGCCCGGTCACATCACCCCAGGCCTCACGATCCGCGATCCCGTCATCACGCTCGATCTGCTCCCCACCTTCGTCGCGGTGCAGGGAGGCAAGGTCGATCCGCAGTGGAAGCTCGACGGCGTCGATCTGCTTCCGCGCATCACCGGCCAGCTCGACCGACTGCCGGAGCGCACGCTGTTCTGGCGCAGCCAGGGTTCCAAGGGACCGATCGCTGCGCGTCGCGGCGACCTCAAGCTGCTGGTCGGAAGATCCGCCGAGGCGAGCACCGACGAGAACGCGGCCGAAGCCGCGCAGCCGCAGCTCTTCGATCTCGCCCACGACATCGGCGAGACCACCGACGTCGCCGCCCAACACCTCGACAAGCTCGCCTCGATCCTCACCGAGACGATCGCGTGGGAGTCGGAACTGATCGAGCCGCTGTGGGGAGGGGACTGAAGCCGGCCGGGTCCGCTCCTCGACGCAGCACGCGGCCGCTCATCCGACCGCGGAATCGGATCGGGAGGTTCGTCGTCGATGACTTACGCCGTGGCGCGTAGCCAGTCGGTTCAAGTCGAGGGGGGGTGTCCACCGCAAGGATTCTGCGATCATGGGTGGGCATGCGGTCCCGAAGCGACCGCGTCCGTCATTTCGGATTCGAAGTCCATGAAGCCTCTTCTCTCCCTGCTGCTCGCATTCCTGATCTCGGCACCCGCTCTCTCCCAGACCACCGGCGTTCCCTTCGCCAACGACCTCGAGGTCTTGCTGCCGCCGCTGTACATCCCGCAAGGCAGCGGTGTCACGTCCTGCACGCCGTCGAGCAACATGGGGTTCATTCCGGGCGCACCCTTCGTCGTCGCCTACCAGTCGACGTCTGCGACCGCAACGGCCGCGATCCTGCTGCTGGACTTCTTCAATCCCTGCCAGTCGCCTGGTTTCCCGTTCTTCCCGACGTCGGCGGTGACCTGCGCGGGACCGGTCACGGGCGGCACCAATCTCTGGTACGCGCTGGGCTTCTCTCCCTTCCCGGTCACGGTGCTCGGCGCCACCAATGCCGCAGGATTCACGCGTTGGAACTTCAACGTTCCCGCCGGACCGGCCCAGGTCTGGACGCAGGTCGTGTTCCTCGACCTCTGCTCTCCGACCTCGTTCAAGTTCTCGCAGGCCCTGGGATTCAACTGGTGACCCATGCCGCGAGGACGCTGCGGCTCATCCGCTGCAGCGTGTTCGCCCGGATTCCTCGAGGGGATGTCCAATTCGGACCTCTCGGGGTCATGAGGGAGTCGCCGTCGCTCGTCGACCGCCTCGATCCACCCTGCCCTGGCGTCTCATGAATCTGCTCCGCTCGCTGCTCCTCGCGTTCCTCGTCTCCACACCGCTGGTTGCGCAGACCACCGGCGTGCCCTTCACCAACGATCTCGAGATCTCGCTTCCACCGCTGTACATCCCGCAGGGCAGCGGTGTCACGTCCTGCACGGCGCCGAGCAACATGGGCTTCATCCCCGGCGCTCCGTTCGTCGTCGCCTACCAGTCGACGTCGGTGTCCTCGACGGCGGCGATCCTGCTCCTGGACTTCTTCACTCCCTGCCAGTCACCGGGTTTCCCCTTCACGCCGACGGCGACGGTCGCGTGCGCCGGCCCGATCGCGGGCGGCACCAACCTCTGGTACGCGCTCGGGTTCTCGCCCTTCCCCGTCACGGTGCTCGGGATCACCAACACCACGGGACGGACGCGCTGGAACTTCAACGTCCCCGTCGGACCCGGCCAGTGTTGGGCGCAGGTCCTGTTCCTCGACCTCTGCTCGCCAGCTACCTTCAAGTTCTCGCAGGCGCTCGGCTTCAACTGGTGACCGCGTGCCTGGCGCTCCAATGCGGCCATTCTCTCCATTGCCTTCTCGAGGTTCGTCCATGAAGCGTGTCCTCTCGGGTGTGTTGCTTGCCGTGTCGCTTCTGTGCGCCAAGGTGGACGCGCAGACCACCGGTGTGTTCGGCGTGAACGATCTGCGGATCTATCTGCCGCCGGCCTACCTGCCGCAGGGTGGCGGGCTGACCTCCTGCGCGCCCGGCACCAACATGGGCTTCACCCCCGGTGCGCCCTTCACGATGTTCTATGACCTCACCGCGTTCACGGGGACGAGCGCGGTGCTGATGCTCGACTTCTTCAATCCCTGCTCGTCGCCGGGCTTCCCCTTCACGCCGGCGCAACCGGTGACCTGCGCCGGCCCGGTCGCCGGTCCGACCAATCTCTGGTACGCACTCGGCTTCACACCTCCGCCGGTGACGGTCGTGGTGCCGATCGTGCCCGGCACGGTGACCCGTTGGACCTTCAACGTCCCCTTGGGTCCGGGGCAGGTCTGGGCGCAGGCCTTCATCCTCGACACCTGCTCGTCCTGGAGCTTCAAGTTCTCGCAGGCGCTCGGCTTCAGCTGGTGAAGCGCCGTGCGCGGGTCAGCGCGCGAGATGGTGGATGAACACCCCGCGCGCTGCGCCGAGCGCGGCCGCCTGCTCGCGGATGCGGAGGTGGTGCGTGAAGAGCAGCACCTGGGTCCGTGACGCGAAGTCCGCGAGCACTTCGAGTGCGGCATGGCTGCGCTCGTCGTCGAAGTGGACCAGGATGTCGTCGAGGACCAGCGGCACCGCTTCGCGGTGGGCGAGACGGTGTTCGAGGGAGCCGAGCACCAGTGCGAGACCGAGCTGGTCGCGCGTGCCGTCGCTGAGCTGCGTCAGGTTCAGCTCGCCGGTGTGCTCCGCGGCGCGGACCAGGAGACACGGCTCGCCCTTCTCGTCGACATCGCCGAGCACGGTCGTGTAGCGACTGCGCGTGAGGCCATTGAAGTAGCGACTCGCGGCCCGCAGCACCGGACCCGCATTGCGCTCGCGATAGCGCTCGAGTCCCTCGGCGAGCATACGCGCGGCGAGTTGATCGCGCAGGTAGTCCTCGGCCTGACGCCGCAACTCCGCGCGCAACTCGGCGATCTCCTGCGCCTTCGCGGCGGCGTGAGGGGTGCCGTCGACGGCGCGGAAGTTCCGCTCGGCATCCGCCCACTCACGCGCCAGACGCTCGATCTCCCCGTTCGCACGCGCGATCGCCGGCTGCAGCGCGGCGATCTCGGCATCGAGAT
Source organism: Planctomycetota bacterium (assembly GCA_046349595.1). Lineage (GTDB taxonomy): Bacteria > Planctomycetota > UBA1135 > UBA1135 > UBA2386 > JACRLW01. Next base: position 1,031,606 of record JAXMCA010000002.1, on the reverse strand, counting down.
CGGTCGTCGCGTGGCGGTCGACCAGTTCCTCCAGCGCCCGCGGATCACCTTCGATGCGCAACTGCGCCGCGGCATTCGCCGCTTCTTCGACAGCCGGGAGCAGCGACTCGTCGGCGACGCCGGCCTCGCCGCACAGCTCGCGCAGCAGATTCTGGGTCGCGATCCTCCTGCCCTCGATCTCGCGCAGGGCGTTCTCCTGCTCGAGTCGCTGTCCCTCGAGGCCTTCGCGCAGGCTGCGCGCCCCCCTCGCCACCTCCAACCTGCGATGGATCTCGCGTATCGCGTCGTGGGGCGCGCGGCCCACCAGATCCTCCGCGCAACGTCGGGCGAGACCGGCGACGGACTCTGCGAAGACCCGCGCGTCGCGGTCGATGCCCACCAGGCGATCGGAGAGTTCCTCGGCCGCCTCGTGCTCGGCGAGAAGACGTTCACCGCTCTGCACGCGGCCCGCGTCGGCTTCCGCACGATCGCGCAGGGTCTCGAAGGGGACATCGGCATCCGCCTCGAGTGCGCGCGCGAGGCGGTTCCGGGCGTCGTCGACCTGCGACTGGAACTCGTCGCGTTCGTGCTCCGCCTCGCGGACCCCGTCACGCGCCTCGACGAGTCCGCGGTGCAGGTCGAGGAGCTCCGTCGCGCGTCCGACCGGCAAGGCGACGAGGCCGAGTGCTCTCCATGTCTCCTGCCAACCGGAGAGCAGGGCGTTGCGCTCACTCTGCCGAGCATCGATCTCCTTGCGCGCCGCATCGAGATCGTGACCGCCGATCTCGATGTCGTGTGCCAACGCGGCGACCTTCGCCACACGGTCGGCCTCGGAGCGCAACCGGTCGGCGATGTGATCGGCGTGTCGCACGGCGTGCTCGACGGCATCCGGCAGCGCACGTTCACCGTCGATCTCCTTGGCGTGCGCCGCGACGTCTTCCGAGTCGAGCCAACTGCGCCGCACCAGCGACCACAGGCGATCGCGCACCTCGCGTGCCGTCGCGAGTGCGTCCTCGTCGGGGGCGGGAGCACCGCGCAGGATCGCATCGAGTTCGGCACGCTTGCGCGCGAGGGTCGCCGTGTGTTCGCGCAACGCCCGCTCCGCTTCGCGCAGCGCGTTGTCGACCCCCGCCAGCTCGCGCGCGGTGTCCTCGATCCAGCGGCGGTCGGGAAGCGGCAGGACGAGGACCGCATCGAGGGTCGCGGAACATCCGCCGAGGGCATGGAAGCGGCGGAGCTGCTGGTCCTGCGCATCGCGCGCACGGGCGACGGCGGCATCGAGCTTGCGACGCTGCGCACCGACGTCGCCGAGGATGTGCACGCTCTGCAGCGCCTTGGCGAGTTCCGGATCGCCCGCATGACGCTCGAGGCTGCGTCGCAGCTCGGCGAGGGCCGGATCGGTGATGGGGACCCCGAGCTGCCGCGCGATGCGATTCCGCGCGGCCACGCGAGTGTCGTGATCGCCCTTCACCTTGTCGCGATCACGAAGGGCCTTGGCGGTGCTCGCCGCATCCGCGAGCAGGGATTCGACGGTCGTCGCGGAGTCGAGGAGGTGCTGGTCGATGGCGATGTCGCCGATCCGATTGCGGAGCGCGTCGAGCGCGGACCTCGTCGTTGCGATCTCTCCCGTCAGCTTCGCCATCTCCATGACGACCTTTTGGCGACGCTGCGCGAAGTCCGCGCCGAGCGTGGCGATCGCCGTGCCGGCCGGCAGACGCTCACGCGCGGCGCGCAGTGTTGCGACCGGGCCGCGGATGCGTCGCACGCGCTCGAGGACGGCGCGACGTCCGTCGAGCTCCTGCTTGTTTGCCTGTGCGATGTCGAGTGCCGCACGGGTCTTGTCGCGCGCTTCGCGGAGCGATTGCCAGTGTGCGCCGGTCACGCCAAGGGCGCTCAGCTCCTTCTCCGCGTCCCGCAGACGAGCGAGCAGCTTGTTGATCGGCGGTGCCGATCCGCGGGCCTTCCAGCGCGCGTCGGCGCTGTCCTGCAATCCGCGCAGCACCTTGCGCAGTTCGGGAATGCCGAGGCTGCTGCCGGCGATCGCCGCAGTGGCTCCGTCGCCCGACTCGAGCAGTGCATGCGCACCCTCGCGAAGCCGCACGTGGTCGAGGCCGAACACACGCGTGAACTCGCCTCGATCGAGACCGCGCAAGAAGGGTGCGAGCGCATCGTCGCCGAGCTGTTGCTGCTCGGACGGATCCCACAACAGGTTCTTGTTGCCCTTGCGCCGGACGAAGGCGAGCGAGCGTCCGTCGGAGGCGCGGAGCGTGCCGCCGAGACGCATCGACGTGTAGTCGTGCACGAAGTCGTCGCGGCTGCGCAACTCGATGCCGAACAGCAGATCGGCGATCGCGCGCAGCGCCGAACTCTTGCCGGCCTCGTTGTTGCCGAACACGACGTGCAGGCCCTGCTGCCCCTGTGCGAGGTCGAGGGCGACCCCGGTGAAGGGTCCGAAGCGGATCAGGTCGAGGCGATCGATCCTCACGCGCCTTGGCCCTCGTGCGGATCGAGCAGGCGGGAGACGGCGCGATCGCGCGCGTCGTCGCAGAGCGAGGCGAGGAGTCCGTCGAGATCCTCGCCGGGTTCGCGGATCGCCGCGAGCAGGGTGGCGGCGCCGTCGCGCACCTCGCGGAGCGCCTGCGCGCGGAGATCCGGATCGTCGAGTCCCAGTGCCTCGAGGAGATCCCGGCCCTGGTCGGATGCCGCGGTCGTGGTGTCGACGCGAAGTCCCTCGAGCCAGACCTCGCCGAGCGCGTTCGCCGCGTTCTGGAGCTCGCCGAGCAGACGCTCCTGTTCCCGGCGCAGGTCGACCGCTGTCTCGGTGCGACCGTGCAGGTGCAGGCGCACCACCAGCAGTCGGCCGTCGGCGTCGTCGCGCGCGTTCGTCATTGCCTGCTGCGCCCGATCGACCGCGGCCGCAGCGGACTTCACGCCGCTCGCGTCGACGTCGATCTGCGCGAAGCGCACCACGTCGAGCGGCCGGTGCTCCACCGCGCTCACGCGACCGTCGACGACCTCGACGAGCGTCGCGCCCTTGCTGCCGGTCTCGCGCAGATGCCGGGCCTGCAGGTTCCCGGGGAACACGATCCACGGTTCCCGGCTCACCACCTCGCGCGCATGCACGTGACCGAGCGCCCAGTAGTCGTAACCCTTGCCGCGCAGTGTCTCGACCCTGGTCGGCGCATAGGGATCGTGGCCCTCGCGACCGTCGAGTGCCGTGTGCAGCACGCCGATGTTGAAGGCACCCGCGACGGCCTCCGGATACCGCGCCGCCAGATCCTGCTCGACCGCGCGCGTGGCGAAACCCTGGCCGTGCAACACCGTGCCGCTGGCCGCGTGCGTGACGCTCTGCGGCGCCTTGGTCGAGAACACCGTCACGTTGGCCGGCCACTCGAGCTGCCGCGTCATGTGCGCCGCCGCATCGTGATTCCCCGCGAGCAGGAACACCTCGATGCCCTCCTCCCCGAGCCGCCGCAGCTGCTGCGCGAAGAACAGGCCGGTGCCGAAGTCCCGCCAATCACCCTCGAAGATGTCGCCGGCCAGCACCACGAAGGCCACCCTCTCCTCGATCGCCGCGCTCACCAGATTCGCGACCGCGCGCCGCGACGCCCCGCGGATCGCCTCGACCGGCGCCCCCTCGTAGCGCTCGATCCCCTTCAGCGGGCTGTCGACGTGCAGGTCGGCGGCGTGCAGGAAGCGGAAGGAGGGCATCGGCGGGGGACGGTAGCGGCAGCCTTCGCGGGCAGGAAGGCCGAGCGGGGGGCGATGGCATGAACAGAGTTGGCCGCTATGTTCCGCGCCTCGTCGATCGCCATGGGAAAGCGCGTCATCTTCCTCAGCTACAGCCACGCCGACTTGGAGGTGTGCCGCGCACTCGAGAAGCAGCTCCGGCCCTTGTTGGAGCAGGAGACCGACATCGAGTTGTTCCTCGACGAACGCAGCATCGATGCGGGCGACAAGTGGGAATCGCGCATCGAGGACGCGCTGGACCGTGCGATCGTCGCGGTGTTGCTGATCTCGCCCGATTTCCTGGTGTCGCGCTACGTTCGCGAGAAGGAGGTGCCCGCCCTGGCGAAGGCGGTTGAGGATGGAACGTGCATCCTGCTGGTGTCCGTCGTCCGGCCGACGGCGGCGTATGACAAGGAGTTGGTCCACTGCACGCCGGACGGCAAGGACGTACGGCTCACCCCAGCGGCGTTCCAGGCACTCCATCCCCCGGACCAACCGCTGTCGCGGTTGGAGCCCGCCCAGCGCGAGGCCGTGATCGCGGAGTCGGCGCGCAAGATCCGCGATGCGGCGCTTAGTTTTCGGCGTGCCAGCGAGGCCGGGTTGGCCGCTCGCGGCAGGACCGTCGTCGTGAAGGTCTCACCGGACGGCGATCGCCTCAAGATGGAGTTCGCTGTGGAGGGCGCCATCGCGGCGCGGGACTCGGTCGCCCAACACCCCGACGCGTCATCGATGGCGCGGCTGTTCAGCTTCGTTCGAGCTCCATCCGGTGTGTCGATTTCGCGCGCCTTCGCGCAACTGGCGCGTCAATTCGCGGCGGAGGATGCGTCGACGCTGCCTTCGCCGAGCGGATTGCCGTTGGCACTCCTGCTCCAGTCTGCCGCACCCTTCCATGTCGAGGCGGACTGGAACTCGCTGATCCTCGACGGCGTGGATCTCGTCAAGTCGGGCTGGTCGGTCGCCGTGATGCACCAGGACGCGCGGGCCACCGGCCGTGTCGACCTGAGTCCGTCTGGTCGCGCCATGATCCTGGTCGCCGACCCCGGCCACGGCCTCGGTCTGCACGCGCATTGCACGTCCATCAAACATCGGATCGAGGAGCGATCGGGCGGTCGCGCTGCGGCCGAGATCTATCACCGGCTGGAACGGGTCCGCGATGCTCTTCGCTCCGAGCGACCGGCGCTGGTCTACGTCTGCACCTGTCAGGATGGAGATACCGGACTGCACTTCGAGGACAAGAGTCTGCCGTTCCGCGATCTGCCCGGCCTGTTCGATGCGCACGTGCCGACGGTCGCCGTGTTCTCGGTCTGCCACGTGCGCGATCCGCGCGCGCTCGCGCGCACGATCCACGAGGTCGCCGTGCGCGTGCCCTTCGTCCTGCTGCGCACCTTCGATCCTGCCCACCCGCAGGGTCGCACGAAGGAGCTGTTCCTCGACGGCGCGCACGCGGTGATCGATGCGATCCTGTTCGAGCGACGCAGCGACGATCTCGTGCACGATGCGCGCACACGGTCCGGTCCCGATACCTGGGTCTGGTCGTCGTCGGCTCGCTTCGTGATCGAGCCGGGTCACGTCCAGCAGCGCCGCCGCCGTCTCGCGAGGCTGCTGCTCGATCGATCCGACCAGCGCGCCATTGTCGCGAAGCATGTGCAGGATGATCTGCTGCGCAAGGGCCGCCGCGTCGTGGCGGTCGTCGGGCACGGCGAGCAGCACGCGCTGGTCGACGCCTTCGCGCGGCAGGCCTACGAGTACCTGCGCGACAACACGCCGGGCGTGGCGGTCCGCAAGTTCGATTTCGTCCTCGACGAGAGCGACCAGCTCGACGTGGAGCTGATGGAGCTCGAGCTCGCCCACCGGCTCGGGTGCGACCGCGAGAACCTCGCACAGGGACTGAGGGGCTTGGTTCGCGAGATCGGAACCACTGTCGTCGTCGTCGATTTCGGTACTCGCGGCAGGAGGAGTGAGAGTCGGATCAGCTCCCAACAACTCGGCACCTGGCGCGAGTTCCTGGCAAGGGTTCTCACGCAAACGCCGTCGCACGTGCGCATCCTCGCGGTGCTCGCGGTCGAGACCGACAAGACCCAGCAGCTCGGCAAGGTGATCGCCGAGCTGGCGGTGCACAACGACGAGCGATTCGCACTGCACGGACTGCCGCGGATCGACATCGTCCCGGTCCCGGAGATCCTCGAGTACCTCCGCGAGCACGGCGCCTTCCCCGTCGACGTACCATCCCAGGCTCTCATCATCGCGTGCGCCGAGTGGCTGTTCGCGCACAGCGCGGGCGGCCGCTTCGACCGCCTCGTTGAACTGATCGATCGCTACCAGGACAACGGCTGGCACGAACTCCTGGAGCTGGTGGCCAAGCGGCCGCAGCGCAACGCGTCGCCCGACGCGAGCGAGGCGGCACCGGATGATCCTCTCTGAGCACGTCGATGCCCGACAAGCACAGCACGCGTCCCTTCGACATCGTGATGCCCGGTCAGGCCGACGAGGCCGCGGCCGTCGCGGCGCGCACCCGTTTCGGGTTCGCCGGTCTCGACCGTCTCGAGGACGACGCCAGCGACCTCGCGCGCAGCGCGCCGCGCTATGCGCTCGCCGGCGAACTCGCGACCGCGATGAACATGGCGATGTGCGTGCGTGCGCCGCTTCTCGTCACCGGCGAGCCGGGCACCGGCAAGACGCAGGCGGCGTACTTCCTGCGCTGGCTGCTGCGGATCCCGCTGTTCCGCTTCCAGGTCCGTTCGACTTCCACCGCCGACGAGCTGCGCTGGGACTTCGATGCGGTCAGCTACCTCCACTACGCGCAGTCCGGTGCCGAGCCGAAGAAGCTGCGCGACGACCCCGAGTTCCTCAAGCCGCGTGCGCTGTGGCGCGCCTTCGACTGCACGACCCCGTCGATCCTGCTGATCGACGAGATCGACAAGGCCCCGCGCGACTTCCCCAACGACCTCCTGCGCGAACTCGACGAACGCCGCTTCACGCATCCCTTCGACGACAAGCGGGAGATCGAACCGCGCATCGACGGCTCGCCGATCGTGATCGCGACCAGCAACGCGGAGCGGCGGCTGCCCGATGCCTTCCTGCGGCGATGCATCGTCCACCACATCGAGCTGACTCCGGACCTTGTCGCGAAGATCACCGGCGCGCATTCCGGGTCTTTCCCGAGGCTCGACGACGCCACGCGCGCGCGCGCGATCGAACGCTTCCTTGACCTGCGCAAGGTCGAAGGGCTCAGCCGCCGGCCGTCGACGGCCGAGCTGCTCGCTTGGCTCGCGGTGTTGTCGGCGCGGGGGACACCGCGCTCGGAACTCGACAAGCCGCTGTCCGATCTGCCCGGCCTCGGCGCGATCGTGAAGGACCACGAGGATCTGACCGTGCTCTCCTCGCGGCGAGCGATCGAGTCGTGAACGATCCGCTCAGTCTCGACGTGCTGCTGGCGGACCTGCGGGCGCGCGGTTTCGCGATCGGCACGATCGAGCAAGAACGGCTGCGACGCGTGTTCGCTGCGCAGCCGCGGTTGCACGAAGGCGGTGAAGTGCAGGACCGCTTGCGCGAGCTGCTGCGCGCCGCGCTGGTGCGACACGCCGAGCAGGTCGGCGACTTCGAGAGGGCCTTCACCGCCTGGATCGAACACGCGGAAGCAAGCATCGGATCGGATGAGCCGCGCGAACCTGCCGAGATCGAAAGGCCGGCGCGGATCCGGCCCGGCAGCATCGAGACCGTCTTGCGCGAGTCCACCGACCGGCCACCTCCCTTGCCGGCACGCAGAGTCCTGGTCACGTGGGTGTTCGGCGCGCTCATCCTCCTGGGTCTTGCGGTCTGGGCGCTCTCGGGCGGAGGCGAGACTCCGCCGCAGCCACAGACGGGACCGACATCGACGCCGGCAACGCGACCGGAGCGCGCCGCAGACGGTATGCCTCCGTCCGGCATCACGGTCGTCTCGCAGGTCTCGGTACCCTTCCCTGAGGTCACGGTACGCGCGGCACCCTCTGCGCCGTCGCGGAGCCATTGGTTCCTGCTCGCCGCGACCTCGGCACTGGTCGCGGGACTGACCTGGATCACCTTCCGTCGGCGCAGCGCCGCGCTCGAACCCGTCGCGCCGCTCGACCCGAAGGCCACACTGCGTGGACGGACGCGCGCACCGCAGATCGAGTCGGCAACGCACACCTTGATCGACGCGCGCTGCGCCCGCGAGATGGTGTTCGGCGTCGAACGCTTCGTCGGCGAGGAGCCCACGCATCGCATCGACCTCCCGCGCACCGTGAGGCAGACCGCGCGTCGCGGCGGCCATCTGGTGCTGTGCCGTGAGCTGCCGCGGCACGAGCGCACGATCTGGCTGTGGCGTGACGCCGCGGCCGACGACCGGATCGCCGAGCGCCTCGTCCGCGAGACCGCGGGCACCCTGCGGCGCGCCGGGCTCGCCGTGCGCACGGCGACCTGCGAGGGTTCTCCGCAGGCGATCCGCTGGGACGACGACCGCACCACCGAGAACCCGCTGTTCCTCGAAGGTCAGCGCGACGGCGTGATCGTCGCCTTGTTCACGGATGGCCGCGGCATCGCTCTCGCGCTGTCGCACAAGGAGCGCGCACCGCGCATGCACGAGCTGCTGCGCTCGCTGCGCGCGTGGCCGCGCCTGGCCCTGATCCCTGGCGGCGCCGATGCCGCCCTCGCGCGGGAGGTCGCGGGCGCCGCGCGGCTCCCGGTGGTCGAGCCCGAGGACCTCGCGGAGTTCCTGCGCGGTGGCGAGCGGCGGCGCGTTGCGGCGGTGAGCCCGGCCCTTGCCGTCGATGCACCGCTGGTCGGAGCCCTTCGCGACTGGGCCGGGGCGCTTGCACTGGTCGAGCATCCCTTCGATGACGAGTCGGCCTGGGCGCTTCGCGACGCCCTGGGGCTGACATGCTCACCGCACGAGGTGCGAGCCCTGCGCGCGGCCGCGCGCGCCTACGGCGATCGCTTCCGGTTCTCGTCGCCCCAGCGCGCGGAGCTGCGCGATCACCTCGTGCGGTCGGAGGTCGATGACCAGGGACGGCACCACCCGGTGCAACCTTCATCGAAGCTCGGTCGTGCGTTGGCCTTCTGGCGCGTGCAGTTCGCGCGCGAGCGCGGCTCGCGCCGCATGATCGCTCCAGCGCAGCTCGCGGCGACCGCCGACCTCCTCGATCTCGAAGAGGCGATGCTCGACCTGCTCGACCGGCCGGAGCGCGCCGCGCCGCGGCTGGCGGCATTGGCAGAGCGAGGTCTGGCCGACACGATCCGCGGTCGCCTGCGGCACTGGGCGCCGATGGGGATGCGGACGGAGGCACACGAGAGCGCGGCCATCGCGTGTCTGCCGTGGGGCCATGACCCGGCACGGCCCGACATCGGAGTGGATCAAGAGACCTGGCAGACACTGAGCGGACTCGGGCTCGCGGAGAGCCTGCTCGAGCGTCGGCATCCACCGCTGCCGCTGCACCTTCGCTTCAGCCTGGGTGCTGGCATCGCGATCGCGATTCTGGCGTTGTTCGCCGGTGTGACGGGCTGGCGAAGCGACCGCACGGGATGGGCCCTTGTCGAGCATGGCGCCCGACCAGCGGACGTGCGCTCGAGCCTGGAGGACGTGGCAGGTCACGTCGACGTGCTGGCCGAATCGCCAAGGGCGAGCATCGTCAACCGCCACTACAGCGAACAGCTCCCAGGGACGAGTGGCGTGTTCGATGTGAGCTGGCGCGAGAGTTCACTCGACAACCCGGAGCGTCGCGATGGCTTCACGGTCTGGCGCGCCGGCCGCAACCCGCGCCCGGGGCGGCCGCAGTTCCCGGACTGGCCGCATCGCACGGTGCTCTGGCTCGACTTCGAGGTACAGGGCGACGGCGATCCTTGGCAGAGCTTCGTTCACCGCATGCTCGATGCCGGCGTGGTCGACATCGCCTACGTCGGCATGGCGGCGCATGCGGAGGCGAGCGTTGCGGCGAGGCGCCCCGACCAGCAACTCGTGTACATCGTCCAGGCCGAGGACCCGGTTGGCGACATGCTCAATGCACGCGAGAGCATCGGTCGCTTCGTGGTCGTGCGCGCGTCGGACACCACCCAGTTGCCCTTGCCCGGCCTCGACCCGGTCGCCGTGAACTCGTTGTGGCAGGCAGCGACGATCGAGCGAGAGTCGGAGTCCAGCGTGCGGCTCGCAGCCGCGATCGGCATCGACTTCGTCGCGATCCCCGCGGGACGCTTCGCACTGGGCAGTCCGAAGGAGGAGGAGGGGCGATTCGACGACGAGGGCTACGTCCGCGACGTCGAGATCGCGGCATTCGACATGGCGCGCACCGAGATCACCCGCGGCGACTGGCGCCGGGTGATGCCGAAGTCGAGCTGGCCGACGGAGTGGTCGTCGGCACGCGATGACGATGCCCTGCCCGCCAACTTCATCGATTGGGGGAGTGCCTTGCGCTTCTGCAACGCGCTCTCGGACCGAGAGGGTCTTGGTCGCGCGTATCCGGACCTGAAGGACGAGGACTCGGTATCGACACCGGTGCGCTGGGATCGGGATGCCGACGGCTATCGATTGCCGACGGAAGCGGAGTGGGAGTATGCGGCTCGAGGGGGGACCACGACGCCGTATCCGTGGGCAGGTGGTGAGTCGAAGCTGAGCGAACACGCGTGGTGGCGCAAGAACGCGGACGGCCCTCGACCTGTCGGGACGAAGCCAGCCAATGGCTTCGGCCTGCACGACATGATCGGCAACGTGCTTGAGTGGTGCTGGGACGGCTGGAACGTCCCGGGAGCTGACCCGCGGGGGCGCGACGAGTCGACGGACGGTTCGCGCGTGGTGCGGGGCGGCTCCTTCGACTACGTCTACCCGAGGCGCCTGCGCTCCGCGTACCGGTACTGGTGCCAGCCCTCGGTCCAGGACTCGGGTCTCGGCTTCCGCTGTGTTCGTGCTCCGCGCCGCCAGCACGGATCGACCCCTTGACCCTCGACCCCTTCTCTCCGAGCCGACGAAGTCGGCTCGGCGCGCATGGCCCTTCGACGCGAGTTGTCGACATCCGTTGTCGACAGGCTGACAAAGCTCAGAACAGCAACAGCCCGCGGTATGCCGCGATCGTGCGTGTCAACGCGTCCGGACCCCGTTCGGCCGCGGCCCTCACCCGCTGGTCGAAACGGCGCCGCAACTTGCGACTCGGCGTGATCCCCGCCCGGCTGACCCGGTAGCCGAGGAACACACAGGCTTCGCTGCACGGCACCACGTGCCGCCGTTTCGGATCGAGTTCGAGACCGCGCTCGCACCGCAACCAGTTCGCGATCTGTGTCCGCGCATCGTCGAGCTTTCCTCGGTCGTCGTCGCAGAGCACGAAGTCGTCCATGTACCGTAGGTACGCGCCGGGACGCAGGACGCGGAGGACATGGTGATCGAGGCCGTCGAGGTACATCGCTCCGCACCATTGGCTCAGATGCGAGCCGAGGCCGAGGCCGGCATCGGCGGGTAGTGGGTCGACGTCGAGCTTCATCACGCGACGGGCGGCGTCGCTGCGGTAGATCGCACCGTTCGCTTCGAGAAGTACGCGGATCAGGTCCAGCGTCGCAGCATCGTTGGGCCGGAGGCGTCGTGCGAAGAGCTGCAGCAGAGTCGGGCGATGTACCGAGGGGAAGTAGCGTCGCACATCCAGCAGCAGGCGGAAGCGGCAGTGTCGCATCGCGGCCAGCAGGCCCAGGACAGCGCGGTGTGGTCCGAGGCCTCGACCGCGGGCGAAGCTGAGTGGAACGAAGGCGCGCTCGTAGGCCGGCCCGATCTCGTCGAGCAGTGCGCGGTGCAGCACGCGATCGCGCACCGAAGGCGCGGCGATCAGACGAAGCTTGGGGTCGCGGACGATGCGCGTGCGCCAGGGGTCCGGTCGATACCTACCTTCGCGCAGTTCCCGGTGGAGTTCGACGAGGCGGGTATCCGCGTCCAGATCGAATTCCGCCATGCGCGGCTGCCGGGCCTTTCCCTGTCGGCAGGCGAGGAAGGCCCTCCAGAGCGCGGCCAGGTCGGTCAGTCGATCGAAGCTCCCCGCGGGGACGGAACGCATCGGTAGCCAGAGGTGAAAGAGGGCCCGCCCGGACTCTCGGCGACCGCGCCTGAGCACGATCCACCTACGCGAACGGGCGGGCCGGGATGATCAGGCTGCGGAACAGCCCGGACGGATCCTGCACGGTGTCCATGGCCGGCGTACCGTCGGGATCGGCCGACAGCGTGTTGGCGGCGCGGAGCACGAACACAGCGGAAGCCGAGATTCGAGTTCTGGTCCGAGGGCTGGTTCCTGTTCCGGTACGCGGAGCGCAGGTTCCTCGGGTTGTCGTTGTCGAAGGAGCCGCCCCGCACCACGCGCGAACCCCACTGGGCCGCTTGCGGATCCGTCGACTGCGATCATCGCGAGTCGAGGGACCGGAGCCAACCACCGAGTTGCCTGCCGATCCGATCGGCTTGCTCGAGCGCGAAGAGTGCCTGTTGCTGTGTCAACGCTCTGGTGTCGACAGCCAGACGAACTTGCAGGCGAAGGGTCACCAAGCGTTCATCCAACTCTTCGAGCCGCTCCTCGCGTCGGCGATTCTTCAAGGCAAGGGTGATCGATTCGGAGAGACGGATGGCGTTGGAGCAGATGGCTCGCGCCAGCGGTCGTGGATTGCCCTCGAGCCGACCGAGGATCCACACGCACAGCGAGTAGGCATCCCGGAAGAGCGGAGCCTGATTGGCGACTACCATCGGGCTCGGCGATCCACGCGGCGGAGGAGACCGGCGAAGGCCGGCATGAGTTCGAGTTCAATGGCATCGACGAGTGCGTTGGCATCCGCGTGGTCCGGCTCCAGAACCAGGAGGTCCGCAACTGCGGAAGCTGCGAGGTCCCGCGCCTGCTGGTAGGCGGCCGCCTTCTCCGATCGCTCGAAACGGTGACAACCGATCGCGAGCCGATCGAGCACCGCGGCGAGGGATCTTGGTACGGAGTGTTCCTCGCCAAGAGAGTTGCGCGCGCGGCGAAGGATCGGAAGCGCGATCTGGAAGGCTTTCAGATTGCGCAGCGTGTACCGCCTTCGCGGCTCCTCGGAGTCTGCGTCCGTCTGCAATGCAGCGTCGACGGCGGTTCGCAGTGCGGCTTGTTTCCTGTGGCGGGCTGCGGCCTGTGGCGAGCCTGTTGGTTCCGTGGCGAGGCTCTCATCCAACTCGATCAGCCAACGCCCTCCCCGCTTCTCGGCGTGGAGCTTGCCCTGTTGGACGAGGTAGCGGACCTGGCGTTCGGACTTGCCGAGGCGGACGGCGGCCTCGGTGAGTGTCAACAACATGGTGTGTTGTTGACACGTCGACGTCGATTCGTCGACGGAATGCCACGGTTTTCCGGGACGACTCGTCGCGCTTCGCGCGACGAGGAGAGAAGGGGTCAAGGGTCAATGGGTCGATCCGTGCTGGCGGCGCGGAGCACGAACACAGCGGAAGCCGAGATCCGAGTCCTGGCCCGAGGGCCGGCCCCTGCCCCGGCACGCGGAGCGCAGGACCCTCGGGTCGTCGTAGACGAAGGAGCCGCCCCGCACCACGCGCGAACCGGCCGTCGACTCGTCGCGTGCCCGCGGGTCAGCTCCCTGGTCGTTCCACCCGTCCCAGCACCACTCAAACACGTTGCCGATCATGTCGTGCAGGCCGAAGCCATTGGCAGGCTTCGTCCCGACAGGTCGAGGGCCGTCCGCGTTCTTGCGCCACCACGCGTGTTCGCTCAGCTTCGACTCACCACCTGCCCACGGATACGGCGTCGTGGTCCCCCCTCGAGCCGCATACTCCCACTCCGCTTCCGTCGGCAATCGATAGCCGTCGGCATCCCGATCCCAGCGCACCGGTGTCGATACCGAGTCCTCGTCCTTCAGGTCCGGATACGCGCGACCAAGACCCTCTCGGTCCGAGAGCGCGTTGCAGAAGCGCAAGGCACTCCCCCAATCGATGAAGTTGGCGGGCAGGGCATCGTCATCGCGTGCCGACGACCACTCCGTCGGCCAGCTCGACTTCGGCATCACCCGGCGCCAGTCGCCGCGGGTGATGAGCATGCGTGTCATCTCGAACTCCGCCATGACCACACCCTTGGTGCATCGCTCATTGAGGAATCGACCCGTCTCGCTCTCCGGACTGCCGAGGCGGAACTTGCCCGCAGGGATCGAGACCAGGGGAACGGTCGGTTCCACCACGACGCGTGCCGGTGGAGTTTCGGGCTCCAGCGCCGCATCGCGAGCTTCGATCTCCCATCGAGGATGCCAGGCGAGTCCGAGCGGCACGAAGCCACCGCAGAGGACGATCAGCGTGATGCCGAGCCCCTGACCTCCCGACAGCCAGGGGAGCGTGATCAGCCCGACACCGATCGCGAGCCCGCAGGCCAAAGGGACCGGGTGTGTGAACGTGCCAACTCGCCGCGCACGAACCCAGGTCTGGATGCGACGGGCCGGAGCGCCTTGCCGCAATGCGGACCAGACGCAGTAGCCGATGCCAGCCGACAGCAGAGCGAACTTGAGCGTGGCGCAAACACCCGTTGCTGCGGCGAAGAGTCCTGCCGCTTCCGGCATGCTCCACAGTGCGGCAGCGATGCCGGTGTTCTCCAGGAGATCAAGGAGCGGTGCCGCGCAGCACGCCAGGGCGAGGCCCGCTCCGAAGCGGCGCGCATGACCCCGGCAGCCCAGTGCGGCGGACAACACACCGAGTGGCAGGGCGACGCCATAGCTCAGGATGAGCAGAAGGTCGAAGCGCAGGGCGTCGCGCAGGATCGCGCGGCCGTCGTCTCCGAGGCGCGCGAGTTGCCACAGCATCTCGTCGCCGGTGAAGGCGAACTGCAGCGAGAGGATGCTGGTGCCGAGCGCCCGCATCGGCAGCTCGTGGCGGTAGAGCGTGGACAACAGGACGGCGAGCGCAGCGAGTCCGAAGCAGACGGCGAGGACGCGCAACCGCTTCCGTGCCGGCTGCGCCAGGGCGAGCAGGCGGTCGAATAGGGCGTTCCCGTCTCGCTCCGTCATCGTGCTCACGACTGGCATTGGACGCGCAGGGCACCGCCCGGTCCAGTCGACGGATTCAGCGAAGGGGGTCGCGTTCGATCTGCCTGCGGATGAATCGCTCCATCATCGGCACGGCGAAGCTGTAGCGGCCATGGCGGTTGCGATAGACGAGCCCCGCCTCCGCGAGCGCGCCGAGCATCTGGCTGATGTGGCTCGGGCTGAAGGGCTTGGATCCCGCGTCGCGGGAGGCGGTCGCGATCTCCTGCACGGTGAACTCGTCGCCCGAGGAGTCGAGGCGGGCGATCACGGCGAGGAGGTCGCGCTGGCGATCCGTCGCACGCGCCCAGCGGCCGTGGAAGAAGTCGGAGTCGAGCTTGCGCGTGATCGCGTCGACCGGGACCTCGGTGCGGCCCTGGACGAAGGCATCGTAGACGTCGCGGCAGATGAACTGAACGAAGTAGGGATAGCAGCCGGACAGCTCCACGATCGAGCGGACCGAGTCCTCGTCGAGCTCGACGGGGCAGGACGCGGCCGAGATCGGTTTGAGGATCGCGTCGCGGCATTCGTCTTCGCTGAGCCGGTCCAGGGTGACCACGCGGAACATGCGCTCGGCGAACGTGCGCGCCTCGACCAGCTTGGGGAACAGAGTGGGCAGGCCGACCAGCACCAGCATGGTGCGCAGGCCCTGCTTCTGCAGCGACTGGAACACCTCGAGGAGCAAGGAGAGCGGGTACTGCCCACGCGACGCGTGGTCAGCCATGTTCTGCGCCTCGTCGTAGGCGAACACCAGGCCGCCGCCGCCGGCATCGCGGAGCGCGCGCAGGACCACGCCGAGGACCGCCTTGAGTCGATCGCTCACCAGTCCCGGCACCGATCGGTAGATGGAGTCGAGCGTGTCGTAGCCGAGCGTCACCGCTTGCTTGCGGGTGGTGCGCGAGAAGCCGAGCGACGCCGATTCGACCTCGGCGACCTTCAGTCCTGCCGAGATCACCGCGACATCGGCGAGGATCCGCTGCGCGATCCGCTCCTCGTCGACGCTCGCGGCCTCGGAGAGATCGGTGCCCACCCAGGCCCAGCCGGCGCGCACGGCCAAGGGCTTGAAGGCGTCGAGGAGCACCGTCTTGCCGACGCCGCGGAGTCCGGTGAGCACCAGGTTCTGCAGGACGGGGTCCTGATCCAGCAGCCGGCGGAACTCGTCGACCTCCAGGCTGCGGCCTGCCAGGTAGGGCGGGGGATGGCCTGCTCCGGGACGGAACGGATTCGAGAAGGTCCGAGCCATGTGACTAAATGTAGTAATGGGACTAAATGTAGGCAAGCTGCACGGCGGCACTCGAAATGGCGGCGGTCGGGCCAAGTACCGGTCACGGGCGAATCCGTTCGTTGGGTGGGTCGATGCCGCGGGAGGACCGCGGCGTCGCGCCGCCCGACAGGGGACGACTTGGTGGTGCACTGCGGCTCCACACTCTGCGTCGCGAAGCGAGAACTTCACGCCCCCGCGAGCCGCCAACCTCGCGATCGGTGCTCTCGCGCCGCAGACGTCGACTCGACGGGAGTCGTCTGCAGGAGGAGAGAGAGACACCACATGACGAAGTTCGCGAGGAAGGGTTCGAGAGGGTTGTTCGCGGTCGCCGCGGTTGCGGCGCTCGTGGTTTCTGCGGCCTGTCACAACGGGAGCGATCGCTACCGCGTGTCGGGTGTGTTGTCGGGGCTCGGGTCCGGCAGCGTCACGCTCGCGTTGAACGGCGCGGAGCAGATCGATCTCGGGGCGAATGGGCGCTTCACCTTCGAGACGCTGCTCGAGAAGGAGACGGCCTACGAGGTGACGGTGGTCGACCGACCGGATCGCACGGTGGCCACGGTGTCGAACGGCACCGGCATGGTCGAGGGATGGGTGATGGACGTCGGCGTGAACCTCGAGGCCGGCTATCTGATCGGTGGAACGGTCAGCGGCCTGAACGGCGACGACGTGCAGCTCAGCCTCAACGGCGGGGCGCCGATCACGGTCGATGCCGACGGCGGCTTCCAGTTCGCCGATCTCCTGACTGCGGGTGCGAGCTACGCGGTGAGCGTGACGACGGAGCCCGCAGGGCGCACGGTGCAGCTCGACGCGGAGAGCGGGACGGTTCCCGGGGCCGATGTGGGCAACGTGTCGGTGCGCGCGCGCTCGTGGCATCACCCGTCCGGAACACCGGATGCGCTGAGCCTCGAGAGCGGCGACTCCACGATCGCGAGGATCGCGGCCAATGCGGAGGGTGAGGCCGTGATCGCCTACCTGCAGCACGTGCCCGGACAGTTGTATTCGCTGTTCCTCGCCGAGCGCCACGCCGGTGTCTGGACCGGTCCCGCGCAGGACTCCGATCGACTCAACGTCGGGACCAACGCGGTCATCGACTGCACGACCGCGATGAATGCGAACGGCGATGCAGTGATCGCCTGGTACCAGCAGGTGCAGGGCCAGAATCCGTCCGTCTTCGCCAGCGTGCGTCGCTCCGGCACGTGGACGCATCCCACCCAGATCGCCGACGCGCTCAGCATCGCGTCGCAGGGCGCGGACTACGTGCATGCCGGGATCGACGACTCCGGCAAGGTGAGCGTGATGTGGCGGCAGTTCGACGGTTCGGTGCAGCACCTCTACCTCGCCGAGAACGAGGCGGGCACCTGGACGCACCCCGCGGGTCTCAACGACACGTTCGACACCATCGGGCGCGTCGGCGCGTTCGCGCTCGCGGTCGCTCCGACCGGCGAGATCTGCGTGGTCTACACGGTGGCGAACGTCACCGACGGCGGCTCGGACTCGCTGGTGATGAGCGAGAAGCGCGGGGGCAACTGGACCCATGCCGCGAGCACGGCCGAGGGCATCCAGCTCGGCGACTACCCGACCGACATCGCGGTGTGCACGAATCGCACCGGGCAGGCGCTGATCACCTGGCAGGACTGGGATGGCAACGAGTGGCGTGCGATGGCGAGCGTCTACGACGACGGCGCGTGGACCCACCCCGGCTCCTTCGCGGATGCCCTCAGCCCGGAGACCACCGGCGTGTGGGACGTGCGCGGAGCGCTCGCCGACGGTGGCGAGTGCGACGTGATGTTCACCACCAGCGTGGGTGTCGAAGACGCGATGTTCTGTGCCCATCGCGGCAGCGACGGCACCTGGACCCGGCCGACCTCCCTCTCCGATCGTGTCACGCCTTCGACGGTCAGCGTCGACGGCACGAGCTGTGCGTCGCGCGACGGTCACCTGGTGGTCTGCGTCTACGACACCTCCACCGACACGATCTACACCTGCGAGCGCGTGCGCGGCACCTGGGCGACCGGCACCACGGCGATCACCCTCGCGAACCACCAGCCGAACGACGTTCCATCGCTCGCCTTCGATGCGCGCGGCAACCTCTTCGCCGCTCACGTCGACGAGCTGGTCAACACCTTCGGCGGAACCTTCCTGCGCACCTTCGTCAGCGAGTACCGCTGACACGCGTGCGCAGCGCGGCGGCCTCGGCCGTGCGCCCCGAGGTCTCGTACAAGGCGGCCAGACGTTCGGCGGCGTCGACCACGTGTTCATGGTGATCGCCGAGGCGCGCCGCGAGGGAGTCGAAGGCGGTCCTCAGCAGCACTTCGGCTTCGTCGCGATCGCCCTGGCGCGCCAGGCATTCGCCGAGGCGCGAGCGCGCGTCGTCGATGAACCAGTGGCCTGGGGTCATGCGCAGCAGCATGTCGACTTCCGCGCGCGCCTGGTCGGCGGCGTCGCGCCAGCGGCCCGAGACCATCGCGATCATGCTGCACAGACGCAGCGACTCGGCGATGTCCGGATGCCCGTCGGGATACAGCTCCTCGCGCATCTTCAGCGCACGACCGCCGAACTCGGCGGCCTGGTCGAGCTGATTGCGGCGGAAGGCGATGGTGCCGAGGTTCTGCACGCTGCGCGCGTAGACGCCGGTGTCGATCGACTCAGCCTCGTCCTGGATGCGCATCGCCTCGTGACACAGCGCCTCGCAGACATCGAGCTCGCGTAGGGAGTAGTGCGCGGCGCACAGTGCGTTGACCGCATTGGCTACCTCGAACGGCTCGAAGCCCGGAGTCGAGCGGCGCAGCGCGAGGGCCTGCTCCATGGGAGCGACGGACTCGGCACGCCGATCGAGCTGACGGAGGGTCTCGCCGAGGGTGATCAACATGTCGGATTCGACGCGCGCATTGCCTGCGGCGTGGGCATCGGCGATCAGTCGGCGCAGCTCGGGCTCGGCGCGGTCGCAGGCTCCGGTGTGCACAAGGATCATCACCTTGGTCGCGCGAGCCCGCAGTCGGAGGGGATCGAGCGGCGGAGCATCGGGACGCGCCGCGAGCGACTCGTCGAGCACCGTATTGGCGTCGGCGAAGTCGCCGATGCGCGCATAGATCCGGCCGATCGCGGTGAGAGTGGCGGCCCGTGAATAGGGATCGAGAGCGGCGCGACGTTCGATCTTCTGACGCGCACGATCGAGGATCACCTGCGCAACCGGACCGGATGCGGGGTCCGGAGCGGAGTCGCCGATCACGTCGACGAGCAGATCGGTGATCACCCGCGCGCGGTGCGACTCCTCCTTCGCCAGGCGCGACTGCCACAGCACGCCGAAGGCTCCGAGGACACAGGTCACGGCGCCCACCAAGGTCGCCGCGAACATCGCCCGATGGCGACGTGCGAGCTTGGTCACGCGGTAGGCGAAGCTGTCCGGTCGGGCCGACACGGTCTCGCCCCGCAGGTGGCGGCGCAGGTCCTCGGCGAGGCGATCCACGGTGGCGTAGCGGCGCTGCGGGTCGACCCGCCGCGCGGTGGCCACGACGTTGTCGAGATCGCCACGCAACGCACGGCGGAGGCGCGCGGGTGTCGTCGAGCGCCGTCGCGCGACGGCGTCGGCCGTCTGCGGATCGAGGGCGGCGATCACCGCACCCGGCCGTGGTGCCTCCTCGGCGAGCGCGCGTGCGACGGCCTCCGGCGAATAGCTCTCGAAGCGATGTGGAAGGCTGCCGGTCAGCAGCTCGTGCAGGATCACTCCCAGCGAGTAGACGTCGCTCGCCGTGGTGATGCGCTCGCCGCGGGCCTGTTCGGGACTGCAGTACTCCGGAGTCATCACGCGCGTCGAACGCGTCTGACCGGCGTGCGTGCGCGGGTCGTGATCGTGCAGGAGCTTGGCGATGCCGAAGTCGACGAGTCGCGGATTGCCTTCGCGATCGACCAGCACATTGGCGGGTTTGAGATCGCGGTGGACCACGAGATTCTTGTGCGCGTGGGCGACGGCATCGCAGACCTTCGCGGCGAGCGCGACGCGCGCGGGCACGTCGAGGGCGAGCGCATCGCAGTACTCGTGGATGGGGCGCCCGTCGATGAACTCCATCACGTAGTAGGGCCGATCGTCGTCGGTTTCCCCGCTGTCGAGGTAGCGTGCGATGCCCGGATGGTCCAGCGAGGCGAGCACCTCGCTCTCCGCGTGGAAGCGCGCGACCACCTCGCCGGGTTCCGCATGCTCGTGCAGCAGCTTGAGCGCGACGGGTCGGGACGGATCCGCGTCGCGATGCGCGAGGTAGACCGTGCCCATGCCTCCCGATGCGACCACCCGCACGATGCGATCGCGACCGAGCGTGCGGCCGACGAGATCGTCGCCGAGCCCGGCGAGCGCGCGCACCACGCGGCGTGTGCCGGGGTCGATCGGACGTTCGAGGCGATCGGCGGCTTGGTCGGATGCGTGCGCGAGCAGAGACATCAGTTCACCGCGCAGCCTGGCGTCACCGCCGCACTCGCGATCGACGAACGCACGCCGCGCGTGGGCAGGAATCTCCAGTGCACGTGCGAACAGTTCGTCGAGCCTGCGCCAGCCGACGGCTTCCATCAGTGGGCCTCCGGATCGAGCGCACGGGCCAGCCAGGCACGCGCGAGCGCCCAGTCGCGCTTCACCTGGGCAACGGAGATGTCGAGAGCGGCTGCGGTCTCGGTGAGTTCGAGGCCGCAGAAGAATCGCAACTGCACGATCTCGACCTTGCGTGCGTCGATCGCCTCGAGCCTCTCGAGTGCTTCCTCGAGCGCGAGCAGATCGAGGCTCGATCTGGATGAGCCGTCGACCACGTCCTCGAGTTCCACGCGCTGTACACCACCGCCACGCTTCAGGCGTCGTCGATCGCGCTCGTGATTGACCAGGATGCGCCGCATCATCGCTGCGGCCATGCGGAGGAACTGCATGCGGTCTTCCTGACGCACGGCGCCGCTGCGCGACAGGCGCAGGAAGGTCTCGTTGACCAGCGCGGTCGGTTGCAGCGTGTGACCGCGGCGTTCGCGGGACAGGCAGCGTTCGGCGAGTCGTCGCAGCTCCGGATAGGTGCGTTCGGCGATCGACGAACGCTCGGGTCGTCGCGTCGGGGGTGGCAAGGGCTCGAGCGAGCGCGTCATGCGCTTCGCTTTACACGATCCGGAGTGCCCTCGCGCGGGGATGTGAGCACTCCGATCCGCGTATCGACGGGCTCGAAAAAAGCTGAGCCGCCGTCCGCGCAGACGGTGCTCCTCTCGAATCGGCGCGCGTGTCAGTAGACCCGCCGCTTGCCCTCGGCGAGCTTCTGGATCGCGGTCGCGGTGCGCTTGTCGCGCGTCGCCTCCTGCTTGGCGTCACTGATCCAGTGGACCATGTCGCGCTGCATCGCAGGGGTGCACTCGCCCCAGGTCTTGGCCGCGGCCTTCGACTTCTTCAGCGCGGCGGCGAAGGCCGGCGGGATCTCGAAGCTCGTCGAACGCTCGGCCTTCTTGTCGCCGGCTTCGTAGGCGGAGCGCAGCCAGTCGCGCAGTTCGGCGTCGATCTCGTCGGCGTGTCCGACCACGACCGCGTGCGTGAGCCGGTCGTCGGCCATGCGTCCGGGGCTCTTCGTCAACCGCTTGCCGGTCGGCGCGGCGCCGAGCGACAGGTGCATCTCGATGCCCGCGCTCACCGGCTTCAGTTCGGCGAATACGAACTTCCGGTAGACGGGGATCATCGTCTTGCACGCGGTGACGAGCACGTCGGGGCCGAGTGCGAGGAACTCGTCGATCAGGGATTCGTGCAGCGCGCGCTTGTCGGCGCGCGAGCCGGAATACAGCGCGTCGACGAGGGCCTCCGGGTCCTCGTACTGCTCGGCTCCGCCGTCGATCGCGGTCTGCGCGATCCACCAGGCGACTCTCGAGCCGAGTCCGTGATCCGCGACGAGGCGGTCCTTCAGTGCGGTGGATGTCCCGACCTTGGCCTTGCGCGCGATCTCGACCCACTTCTCGAAGCTCTTGCCGGTCTCGGCCTCGAGCTTGTCGCGGGCCTTCGATTCCATGCCGAGTGCGGGATGCGGTTGGTAGCGGGGACGAGAAGGCTTCGCTCTGCGTGCGGCCATGCGGGGGCGGATGATGCGTGCCGAGCCGGAGAGAGCAACCGGTCTGCGGCGGGCCCCCCGGGTGCTGCGCCGTTACGCCGAGGACGCTCCCGGGCTAGGAAGCGGGCCGTCCACCTGCCGAGGAGAACCCATGCGATCCCATCTCACCCTGTCCATCGGACTCACTCTCGCCGCACAGCTCGCGGCCCAAGCGCCGGAACTCCGTGTCACACCGGTCGTGCGGCCGGGCGAGAGCGTGGACCTCGTGCTCTTCGGCCGCCCTCTCGCTGCCTACGCGACCCTCTTCGACTTCGACGGC
The DNA here is from genome assembly GCA_046349595.1 of Planctomycetota bacterium. Classification (GTDB taxonomy): domain Bacteria; phylum Planctomycetota; class UBA1135; order UBA1135; family UBA2386; genus JACRLW01. The sequence goes on along the minus strand of JAXMCA010000002.1, from coordinate 1,009,258 downwards.
GGCCCCGTGCAGTTCATGGGTGCCGACTTCTTCCTCGGCTTCACGCCGGGTCTCGGCGTGCTCGACTCGGGCACCATCGGCATCGCCGGCTTCAGGACGGCGCAGATCCCCACCGGACGCGGTCCGTTGGACCTGCCTCTCTACCTGCAGTCGATCGTGCTCGAGCCTGGGCCGGCGTTCGCCTTCCGCACCACCGATGGCGAGAGCACGCTGATCGCCAATGCGCCCTTCCTGATCGTCGAGGACTTCGACGATCCCATCGCGCAGGGTCTGACCGGCGACTTCGACGCCTCGGTGCGCGGCCGCATCGAGGCTGCGATGCCGCGCCGTCGCGTGCAGAACGTGCCGCCGCCCGGAGGGGCGCTGTTCAATCAGCCGATCAGCGGTCCGCTCAATGCACTCGGTGTGCGCATGCAGATGGTGGTGCGTGCCGGCGATCTCGGTGCGAGCGGCGTTCCTGAATACGTCACCGGTATCCGCTGGATGCCCTACCAGAACGCCGTCCTGCAGCCCGATCGTTTCTTCAACATGGCGATCGATCTCGCGCACAGCTTCGTCGTGCCCGATTACACGATCGATCCCTTCACCGCGCTGCCGCGCTTCCCCAATTCCGGCCTGGCATTGGTGTTCCAGCAGAACGTCGCCGGCGGTTCGATCCCGCAGCGCGTCTTCCAGGGCGATTACGCGATCGACCCCGTGCAGCGGCAGGCCGACGGCTACATGCCCTTCCCGTCGATCCGACCCTTCCTCTACGACGGGGTCCGTAGCCTGCTGATCGACTTCCGCACGCCGCCCGATCCGCGCTCGCTCGGTCTCAATGGGCTCGCGGGCTACCTGATGGTGATGAGTTCACCGCAGCCCAACTCCCGCGTGCTCGCCGCCGGCAACCCGATCTTCGGGCCGCCGCGCGTCGATCCCTACACCACGACCGTCGCACTGACCGGCGACAACTTCTACTTCGACATGCAGGTCGAACTGACGCGCACCCGCAGCACGGCACTGTCGCGCTGGATCCATGCGCAGGGCGCGAGTCCGCAGTACCTGGCTCCCGTGGTCTCCGCCTCGGTGCCGACCGGGACCACGATGTCCCTCCATTACCGCGGCGCCGACGACCCTCTCGGCCTCACCGCGACCCCCTGGGCGGGTGCTCCGCAGGCCGTCTCCGGTCACGCGTACCTGCAGTACATGGTGGTTTTCGACGCCGCGCTGAGCGGCCGCGCGCGCCCGTCGATCGACCAGATCGTCATTCCGTACCAGTGATCGATCTCCGCGCTTGACTCGCGCGCCACCTCTCCCAAGATGCGGCGGATCGAGGTGGCCAAAATACGGCATCACCGTATCTTTCTCGCGAGTTGCGGGGCTGCCATGTTGGCGGCCTCCTGTGGAAAGCCCGTCCACACAGGGGCTTACGGTGCTGCCACGGAGATCCGGCTGCTCCCGTGGTTCGAGGACTACCACTGGATCGATCCGCTGCTGGAGCGCTTCCAGGTCGCGCATCCCGAGATCCGGGTGAGAAAACTGCAGGCGAGCCAGGAAGAGGAGACGCTGCGCACCCTGATCGCCGCCGGTGATCCGCCGGACGTGTTCGCGATCAGCTACGAGGCGCTCGACGGCTACCGCGAGGCCGGTGCGCTCGCGCCCCTCGACCGGGACCTCGCCCGGACCGGCGAGGACCTGTCGCGCTGGTTCCCCTGCACCCTCGACGCCCTGCGCCGCGACGGCGCCCTGTTCGGCCTGCCGAAGGACTGCACGCCCTACGTCTTCTTCTACGACGTCGCCGCCTTCGCCTCGGTCGGTCTCGAGCGTCCGCGCGACGAGGACTGGACCTGGGATCGGCTGCGCGACTTCGCGAGGCGCCTGACCGTGGTCCGCGATGGCGAGGTCGAGCGCTACGGCATCCGCTGCAACCTGTGGGTGCAGGCCTTCCTGCCCTGGGTGTGGCAGGCCGGCGGCGATCTGCTGCGTGCCGACGGCGTGCATTCCGCCCTCGCCGACGGACCGGCGGGCGACGCACTCGGCTTCCTCGCCACTCTGCGCGCCGACGGTTCGCATCCGCCTTTCGCGCAACCCGAGGTGCATGCCACCCCGCGCTATCGCTTCGGCCGCGGCACCATCGCGATGGAGGGGCCGACCGGTCGCTGGAGCGTGCAATCGCTGCGCGACGAGTTCCCGTCGTTCACCTACGACGTGCTGCCGCTGCCGCGCGGTCCGGCCGGCAATCGCGACACCGCATTGGCGATGTCGGCCTGGTGCGTGAGTGCGCAGACCCGGCAGCGCGAGGCGGCGGTCACGTTGCTGCGCTTCCTCGCCGGCGAGGAGGGCGCGCGATTCTTCGGTGAACTCGGTCGTGCGGTGCCGGCGATCCGCAGCGTCGCCGACGACGTGCTGGCGAAGGACGCCGAGCGCATGCCCGCGCACGGACGCGAGGTGTTCCTGTCGGCGCTCGACGGGGTGCGCATCGCGCAGAGCGGCGGCGCGCGTTACGCCGAGGTCAAGCAGGCGGTGACCAACGCGGTCGAGGCGTCGCTGCTGTCGTCGACTCCGCTCGATCCGCGCGTCGCGATCGCCCGCGCCAGTGCCGAGATCGACGAGCAGCTCGCGCGCGGCGACGAGCAGCGCGACCGTCCGGCGATGCCCTTCGGCGCCATCCTCGGTGCGACGGGCGTCGTGTGGCTGTTCGGACTCTTCGCTCTGCTCCGCGCGCAGCGCACGCGCGATCGGAGATTGCAACGCGAGCGCCGCGCCGCGCTGGGCTTCCTCTCGCCGTGGCTGCTCGGGTTCTCCGCCTTCGTGCTCGGCCCGCTGGTGATGGTCGCCGCGCTGTCGCTCACCGATTGGAACGCGCTACGCCCGATCGGTGACGCGCACTGGGTCGGCCTCGCGCAGTTCGCGCGACTGTTCTCCGACGGTCGCATCGGCCACTCGATCCTGGTCACCGCGTGGTACGCGGCGCTCGCGATCCCGGCACAGCTCGTCTTGTCGCTGGCGCTCGCGTTGCTCCTGTGGGGCGCGGGTCGCTGGCTCGGCGTGATGCGCGCCGTGGTCTACCTGCCGTCGCTGATCGCCGGCGTGGCGATGTCGGTGCTGTGGTGGCGCCTGTTCGACGTCGACGGCGGACTGCTCAACGACGCCTTGCGCACCATCGGGCTGCCCGCCGTGCCCTGGCTCACCGATGGCCGCGCGGTGGTCCCGAGCTTCGTGCTGATGTCGCTGTGGTACGTGGGCGGCACGGTGGTGGTGTTCCTCGCCGGTCTCGCCACGGTTCCGCGCTCGCTGCTCGAGGCCGCGCAGCTCGACGGCGCATCGCGCGTCGCACGTCTACGCCACGTGATCCTCCCGCACATCGCACCGATGGTCGTGTTCAACGCGATCACGCTGCTGATCGGCTCGTTCCAGACCTTCACGCAGGCCTTCGTGCTGACCAAGGGCGGGCCCGACGACGCCAGCCTGTTCTGGGTCCTCGGTCTCTACCGCACCGCCTTCTCCTACCAGGAGATCGGCTACGCGTGCGCGCAGGCGCTGCTCCTCCTCGTCGTCGTCGGCGTGTCGATCGCCGCCGTGCTGCGCCTGTCGCGGAGGAGTGCGCATGCGGTCTGATCGCGGCACGAATCTCGTCGGCCGCATCGCGATGGTGCTGGTCGCGCTCGCCTTCGTCGCACCCTTCGCCTGGATGCTGCTCGCATCGCTGCGCTCGCCCGAAGAGGTCGCGCGCGGCGAGGTGTTCACGCTCGCGGCACCGCGGCTGTCGAACTACGGCGAGGTGTTCGCGCGGATGGACGTGACCCGTCAGCTCGCGAACACCGGCTGGATCGCGCTGTGCAACGTGATCGGTTCGGTGATCAGCGGCGCGCTGGTCGGCTACGCCTTCGCACGCCTGCGTTTCCGCGGGCGCGACCTGCTGTTCCTCGTGCTGCTCGCGGCGATGTTGCTCCCGCCGCAGCTCACGATGATCCCGCAGTTCCTGCTGTTCCGCGGGCTCGGCTGGCTCGACACGTCGCTGCCCCTGACGGTGCCCGCCTTCCTGTGCGGCAACGGCTTCAACGCCTTCTTCGTGTTCCTCTTCCGGCAGTACTACCTCGGTCTGCCGCGTGAGCTCGAGGAGGCGGCACGTGTGGACGGTGCGGGCTTCGTCACCACCTTCACGCGCATCTTCCTGCCGCTGGCGCTGCCCGCGGCCGCGACCGTCGGCGTGTTCGCCTTCGTGTGGACCTGGAACGACTTCCAGCTCCCTCTGGTGTTCCTGCAGTCGCAGGAGCAGCACACGCTCGCCCTCGGACTCGCCGCCTTCAAGGGCGGCCCGTACGGCAACTCCCAGGTCAACCTGCTGATGGCGGCCTCCGTGATCGCCATCGCGCCTTGCATCTTCCTGTTCCTCGCCGCACAGCGGCTGTTCCTTTCATCGATCACTGTCGGAGGTCTCAAGACATGAATCAGAACGCCAAGATCGCGCTCGGAGGCGGCGGTTTCTGCCTCTACGCGCCGCGCTTCCCGCGCTTCCAGCTCACGCCGGGATTCGCGGACGAGTGCCTGATCTTCAATGCACAGTTGCCACGCATGTTCGTGCTGACCGTGCTGAGGAACGGCGTTCCGATCTCGTTGAATGCGGTCAAGCACGAGGTGAAGGGCGGCGCACTCGAGGTCGACTACGTGACGGCCGACAAGTCGCTGAAGCTCTCCGAGGTGCGGCTGGTGTCCACCGACGACCGGTTCGTGAGCACGATCACGATCGAGAACACGTCGAAGGAGACACGTGAGTACGAGATCGTGATGTGGACGACGACCGACGTCGAAGGCGAGCCCGTCTCCTTCGAGGGCGACTCGTTCCGCCTGCGCCGTGCGTTCCAGACCCACGACTTCCCGCCGGTGCCGATCGAGATCGTGTTCTCGAGCCCGGACAGCAAGGGCGCGAAGTGCCTGCAGGGATTCTTCGGCGAGGGCAACAGCGGTCGACCCGATTACGAGGAGACACCGTGGTTCGACCGCGGCACGCTGCCCACGCCGCGCGCCAAGAAGCCGATGGTGAAGCCGAGCCCGATCCTGCCGACGGCTCACTGCTACTGCGGCCTGTTCCGTCCCGTCACGCTGGAGGCCGGCAAGAACGCGACCCACCGTTTCGAGGCGAACGTCGTGTTCAAGGGCAAGGGCATCAACTACCGCCCGCGGCGTCCCGACCAGAAGGACGAGAACGGCTGGCAGGCATTCAGCGAGAAGGCGCCGCGCTTCGTCTGTGACGACAAGGCGATGGAGCGCGTGGTCAACAGCCGCCTCGAGGCGCTGCACCTGCTGCGCATGCCGGGCGGCGTGGGCAACCTCTCGCATCCGAGCGTGGCCGAGGGCAACGGATTCTTCCACGAGCCGATCGCGTTCTCGGCGCCCGCGATCCTGCGCGAGGTGCGTTGGCTCGCCGACCCCACGCTCGGCCGCGGCATCCTGAGGCTGTTCTTCGACAACCTGCGGCAGAACGGCATGGTGCCGGGGCGCATCTACATGACGTCGATGGCCGGCACCGACTTCTACCACGCCGACTGGGGTGGTGGATTCGAGGCCTTCGACGAGGTGCACTCGGATCGCAACCTGAAGCGTCAGGTGATCATGGGGATGCAGCGCTACACCAAGTGGCTCGCGAACAACCGCGACCCCGAGGGCAGCGGGCTGACCGACATCTGCAACCACTTCGAGTCGGGCCAGGAGTTCTCGCGTCGCTACACGATCATCGACGACAAGGCGGATCGTGCGGAGGACTTCAGCGAGACCTTCCGCCTCAAGGGTGTGGACGCGAGCGTGTTCCGCTACCGGATGGTGAAGTTCCTCTCGCGCGTCGCCGACGAGATCCAGGAGAAGGCGATGGCGAACCGCTTCATCGCCGCCTCCGAGGTCATCCAGGACACGATCCGCAAGAAGATGTGGGACGACAAGGCGTCGATCTTCATGGACATCGATCCGAAGACGCGCCGTCGCACCGGAGTGAAGGCCGCGGTCGGCTTCTACCCGCTCGCGACCGACATCCCCACGCCGAAGCAGGTCGATGGCCTGCTCGCCACGCTCGGCGATCGCAAGGAGTTCTGGACCAAGTACCCGATCCCGAGCCTCGCGATCAGCGATCCGTACTTCGATCCCGATGGCCAGTGGAAGGGCACGCGTCGCAACTGCCCGTGGAACGGGCGGGTGTGGCCGATGATCAACAGCCAGGTCGCCGAGGGCCTGATCTACCACGCCGAGCGCGGCAACAAGGTCGCTTCCAAGCTCCTCAAGGAGTTGATGAAGAAGACCGTCGAGATGGTCTCGGGCGGCGCGGAAGGTGTGGAGGACGCACGCGTCTTCGAGCACTACCACCCGCTGAACGGGCGACCGTCGCGTTTCCGCGGCGTCGACTGGTACCTGCACGCCTTCCTGATGGACAACATCTTCCGCGCGGTGTGCGGCTTCGTGGTGCGCTTCGGTCAGATCCAGGACGATCCGGTGATCGACGACATGCCCGACTTCAAGCTGTCGAACATCCCGCTCGGCAACAAGGTGTTCCAGGTCGAGCGCAAGAACGGCAAGCTCAAGGTCAACTCCGATTGACGCGCACACCGGGGATCGACGACGTGCGCGCCGCGCTGGCGCGCATCGCGGGGATCGTGCACCGCACGCCGGTGCTGACCTCCGCCACGCTCGATGCCCGTCTCGGCTGCCGGGTGTTCTTCAAGTGTGAGAACCTGCAGAAGGTCGGCGCCTTCAAGGCACGCGGCGCGCTCAACGCGATCCTCGCCCTCGACGCCACGGCCGCCGCGCGCGGGGTGATCACGCACAGCTCCGGCAACCACGGTGCTGCGGTGGCCTGGGCCGCGCGTCAACGCAACATCCGTTGTGTCGTGGTGATGCCGCGCAACGCGCCGCACGTGAAGATCGAAGCGGTGCGCGGCTACGGCGCCGAGGTCGTGCTGTGCGAGGTCAAGGAACGTGATGCGGTCAGCGCGCGGCTGTGCGCCGAGCGCCACCTCTGCATGATCCACCCCTTCGAGCACCCCGACGTGATCGCCGGCCAGGGCACCGTCGCGATCGAGCTGCTCGAGCAGGTGCCCGACCTCGACGTCGTCATCGCCCCGGTCGGCGGCGGCGGACTGCTCAGCGGCATCGCCATCGCCGTCGCTGCTCTGCGTCCGACCGCGCGCGTGATCGGCGCCGAGCCCGCCGCCGTCGACGACGCCGCGCGTTCGCTGCGCACCGGTGTCCACCAACCGCGCGTCGACGACCCGCAGACCCTCTGCGACGGCCTGCTCACCCGCCTCGGCGTCCCCAACTTCGCCGTGCTCTGCGCGCACCACGTCGAGGTGCTCACCGCCAGCGAAGCCGCGATCCTCGCCGCGGCGCGCACCTTCCTCGAGCGCATGAAGATCGTCGTCGAGCCGTCCGGCGCCGTGCCGCTCGCGGTGCTCGAGGAACATCGCGAGCGCTTCGCGGGCCTGCGCGTCGGCGCGGTGCTGACCGGCGGCAACACCGACTTCGGCTGGCTCGCGCGCTGAGCGCCTCCTGCGCCGTCATGCTCCGGCACGCCTTCGCACTGCGCTTCTCGGCGACAGCCGTCGCATGGCTGACCTTCGCGCTGCTCGCGGTGACGGTCGTCGCTGTTGCCTTCGTGCCGGCGCAGTTTCGTTGGCTGGACTACCACGCGCTGCCGCCGATCGCGGTGCTCGTGGCTCTGGTCGCCTACGCCGCGGTCGCGTTCGTGACCGCGGGCTCGAGGACCCGGTGGCCGGTCCACGCGACGTTGGTCGGATTGCTGCTCTGCGCGCACCTGTCCGTGCTGGTGCAACCGCTCGGCGATGCGGGCACGTGGCGGGATTGGGTGCACGGTGATCGCCTCGGTGCCTCGGAGCTGCTCGCCAACGCCGTCTATCGCCTGGTCTACCGCGCATCGGGTGCGGCCGGCCTCGACTACGTCGCGCCGGTGACCGGTGCGGTGTTCGGCTGGGTGTTCCTGCGCGTCTCCGAGCGACTGGTCGGTGTGGATGGTCCGTGTGCGGCCGAGCGACGGCTGTGGTGCGCCGCGGCGCTCGCCTTCGGTGGCTGGCAGGTGATGTGCGTGCGGGGCTACGTCGAGAACACGCTGTTCTGCCTGCCGTTCCTGATGCTCGGCCTCGCGGCCGCCGCACGTGCGACCGGCAGTGCGACGGATCGACGATCGCTCGCCGCCGCCGCAGCGTGGTTGACGCTCGCCGCCATGTTCCACGGTGTGGCGAGCTCGATGCTGCCGATCTTGCCGTTCGTCGTGGTCTGGAATCGCATGCGACACGGCCCGGTCGCCGGGATCGTGCGGCCGCTCGCCCTCGCGATCGGCATCGTGGCGACCACCATCGCCGTCGTTCTCGCCCTCCTGAAGGTGGTGGGATTCGAGATCGTGGCAGGGCACGTGAGCGGCGGTGGAGACGGACGCCACTTCGTTCCGCTGCACATCGACGGCAGCCCGTTCCACTACGACTTCGCGATGTTCGATCCGGCCCACGTCGCCGACGTGGGCAACATCTTCCTGTTCACGTCGCCATTGACGTTGCCCTGCCTCTCTCTCCTCTCCTCGAGGCGTTGGCGCACCGCGGTGCTCGCCGCGCTGCTGCGCCGACCAGCGCTCGGCGTCGCCGGTCTCGGGGCCGCATCCTTCACCGCCGTCTACTACTTCGATCTGCGTTTCCCCTACGACACCGACCTGATGGTGGTGATGAGCTCTCCGCTCTGCCTGTTCCTTCTGCAGGCGGTCGTGAGGGTGCCGCGCAGACTGCGCGCGACGGCGGCGGGTCTCGTCCTGATCGGTGGCGCGATGACGTGGACGCTCATCGCCTCGCTGTTGACCACGCCGCCCACCGCCGGGGCCACGACCGCGACACTGCTGCTCAATGGGCGTGCCGGCGCGGTGACGCTGCGTCCGGGCGAGCAGTTGCTGCTGCAGCTGATACCTCCGACATCCGGACGACCACCCTTCAGGTTCTCGATCTATGGCTTCCTCGGCGATCCTTCGGCGGATGCCGCGGCGCGGACTCACCATTCCGGACTGCTGTTCGCTCCCCCCGGCGATCCAGAGGCGGATGCCGCGCGCGCATTCCTCCTGATGGGACCCGATGCGCTCGGTGTCTCCGGCCAGCGTTCGCCCGAGATCCGTGAACCCTGGGTGAGCCAGCGCCTCGGCGACACCGGCAACCTGAAGTTGGTTGTCCTGCAGGCCCTGGTGCGCGATGCGGACGGCGTCGCGACGGAGTCCACAGCGCTTTGGGTGGTAGCGCGCTAGGTCGATCCGTCGAGGTCCGCCGGCGTGCCGCTCGGCACGAAACCGCATCGCGAAGCTGCGATGCCGAGGTCGCTCGGGTCGCCTCCGCCGCGTCGCGAGCCACCCGGCGTGGCGTCCGCGTAGTGTGATGGATCCGTCTCGATGCCGCGATAGCTCGCCGATCCTGCAGACGAGGTCCGGCGACCCTTCCCCGCCCCCTCCCGGTCCCCGATGCGCACGCCCCTCGTCTCCACGTCCTTCATCCTCTCCCTGACTTGCGGTCTGACATCCCAGTCCGTCACCTTCGCCCCGCACGTCGACTTCGGCATGGCGCAGGAGAACGGACAGCAGTCGGTCTGCGCCGACTTCGACCACGACGGCAACCTCGACATCGCCAACACGATGGAGGGCAACAACCAGGGCAAGGTCGAAGTGCTGTTCGGCGACGGACAGTCGGACTTCGGTTCATCCATCGAGTTGTCGAGCTACGTGGCGTGGGGCCTCGGCACCGGTGACTTCAACGGCGACGGATACGAGGATCTCGCCGCCACCAGCTACGGATGGGCGCAGCACGGCGTGCACATCTGGCTGAACAACCACAGTCGTGGATTCACCAACGCGGTCACCATCTCCACGCTCGGGACTCCGCCGGTCGCCGTGACCTCCGGCGACATCGATGGGGACGGGATCGTCGACATCGCGGCGATCTGCGAAGGCGGCGGTTATGCAGTCGACTGGTTCCACGGCAACGGCGACGGCACCTTCAGCACGTTCCACGTCGTGCCGAACACCAACAGCCTGTTCGGTCACCGCATCTACACCGGTCACTTCGACGGGGACACGCATCTCGATCTGCTGGCGACACACCAGCAGGGCGCGATGGTGTTGCTCAACGATCCGCAGGGTACCGGCAACCTGAATGCCTCGAGCGGCATCCCCTCGACGGATCCGGTGTACTCCGCCGCGGTCGCCGATCTCGACGGCGACGGTCGCGACGACATCGTCACCGCGGGAGCGGACCTCAGGACCTGGCACGGGGTGGGCGACGGCTCGTTCACGTTGATCCAGTCGCAGCCGACGAGTTCCGGCGGCTCGTCCACGACACTCGGCGACATCGACGGCGACGGCATCCAGGACCTCCTCGTGGTGGGGCTCGGTGGTGTGCAGATCTTCTTCGGTGCCGGTGGCGGGATGTTCAGTGCGCCGCAGACCGTCACGGCGGGTGTCTATCCGGTGTCGGGCGTGATCGGCGACTGGAACGGCGACGGCTGGAACGACATCGCGATCACGTGCCGGAACGCCGCGATCTCCAGCTCCTACGTGTCGATCTACGATCAGATCCCGCCAGCGATCACGGCGACGGCCCTCGCCTTCGGGCCGGGCTGCGGTTCACCCGCACTCGGCTTCGCTCCCGATGCCAGCGGTCGTCCGATCCTCGGCAACCAGGCGCGTGCGACGATCAGCAACGTGCCGGCGGGGATCGCCGGAGTCGAACTGGGCTTCAGCAACCAGTGGTTCGGTGTGTCGCCGTTGCCCCTCGCCCTCGACGTGCTCGGCATGACCGGCTGCTCCCTGCTGACCTCCTCCGACATCCTCGGCCTTCCGACCACCTCCGCGAGCGCGTCGACGAGGACCTTTGCATTGACGATTCCGCGTGCGACCTCGCTGGTGGGTGCACAGGTGTATCTGCAGGCCCACGCTCTCGCGCCGGGTCAGAACCTCGCGCAGTTGATCACCAGCAACGGGATCGCGTGGGGGATCGGGACGAGGTGAGTTCGACCGCCCTCAGGCGATCAGGATTCCGCGCAGGTCCATCAGGTTCGTCCCCGTCCCGCCGGTCGTGATGACGCCCCCGATCCGCTCGAGCCATCCGAGTGAGTCGTTGTCCACCAGGGCTGCGCGCAACGCCGTGTGATCCTCGTCGACCATCGCACGTGTGGCGTAGCCGCCCGCGGCGTCGGTGGGTCCGTCGCTGCCGTCGGTGGCGAGGGAGAACACGAGTGCGCGGTCGAGGGTCGCGTCGTCGAGGTGGGTACGGCGCGAGAGGAACAGCGCCTCGGCCGCGCGGGCGACGAACTCGGTGTTGCGTCCGCCGCGACCCTGCCCCCGGACGTCGACGGTGAGTTCGCCGCCGGAGAGGAGAAGGGCAGGGTGGCTCCGTTGCGCGAGGGAATCGACCGCCCGCAGGAGTGATGGAAGACCCTGCTCGAGCGTGGTGTCGAGCGCGGCGTGCACGACCTCGATGCTCCTCGTGCCATGATCACGCGCGATGCGTTCGGCGAGTGCGACCAGCATCGCATGATCGCCGACGGTGGCGACGTGCGTCGTGATGTTCGGCGGCGGGGCAGGCAGACGAGCGGCGTTGGCGAGCTTCGCGCTGATCTCGGCGGCGAGCGGCTCGGGCAACCAGCGTGCGAGGAGCGGTGCGACCTCGTGCGCCGCGCGCGGGCTCGGAATGGTCGGCCCCGATGCGACCAGGGCCCGTTCACCGGACGGAATGTCGACGGTGACCAGAGTGAGCAGCGTGCGCGCCCGCAGCGAACTCAGCAGCCCGCCGCCCTTGAAGCACGACATCGCCTGACGGATCGCGTTGGCGTCGGTGATCGGTGCGCCGCGGCGCAGCAGCTCCCGGTTGACGGCGATCTTGTCGTCCAGCGTGAAGGGCTTGCGCGGCTCGACCGCGAGCGCGGAACCTCCGCCGCTCAGGCAGAGGACGACGAGGTCGTCGGCCTGTGCGTGCGCGAAGGCGTCGCGCAGCAGGCCCGCGGCCTGCACGGCGCGCGCATCGCAGAGCGGGTGCGACGACTCGAACACGTGCACGCCGTCTGCCGTGTCGCCTTGTCCGGCCTTGGTGATCGCGAGCGCAGGACCGAGCGGGAGGACCTTCGCGAGCACGGCGCGTGCCGCGGCGACCTGCGGCACCGACGCCTTGCCGAGCCCGAGCACGTCGGCACGCGCGATGCCCCGCAGCGGGATGGTGAGTCCGTCGACGCGCAGGGCATCCGCATCGATCTGCATCGCTTTGGCGAAGGAATGCGACGGATGCAGCGCGTCGACGAGATCGCGGACGAAGGCGGGCGCGAAGCCGTCCAGGTTCATCCGGTCATGGCGTGATGCGCACCGTGACCGCGTTGCTGGTCAAGGTCATCGGATTGAGGAGCACGTAGGCGAAGGACAGGTCGGTGCCCGACGGGATGGTGAACACGCCCGGCGGCAGCGTGAGCGAGGTGACCGACACACCGGCCGGCGAGGTCACGCCGACGAACTGCGGCAGCAGACCCGAGGAAACGCCTGCCGCCGTGGCCTCGAAGAAGGTGTCGACATTGAGCGGCAGACGGAATCCGGGAGGGATGATCACGCCGGGCGAGGTGCCGCTCATCGATCCCAGCATGATCCACAGGTGGTTGCCGCCGCCCACCGTGCGAGGCTGGACGGTGAAATCGATCGTTCCGCCCGCGGCCGCCGAGAGCTGACGCCGATTCACCCACAGGCGATCGGTGCTGACCGCGATCTGCGGATTCGGCGCGAGGATGCGTGTGCCGTGACCGTCGTCGACGGTGATCACGAAGCGGGTCGGGAAGGGAGCCACGCCGGCGGTGACGTCGAACTCGTAGCTGCCGTCGCCGAGATCGCGCACCACGCCGGGCGTCGCATTGCCGAGGCTCTGCGGATCGACGGTGACCCTCACCGTCGCGCCGCCGTGGGCGATGCGCGTTCCGGTGCGATCGCGCAGCACGATGATTCCCTTGGTGCGCGTCACGCCGTTGGTCGGCAGGTCGGGGCTGTCGAACACGACCGTGGAGAGGATCTGGTCGGGGATCCCGATCTGCGAGGCCTTCCAGTTCTCGAACAGGGGCCGCAACTGCAACACGGGATCGGGGCTCGTGACCTGGCCGAGCACCACGTTGAGGCGCATGTAGTAGCTGCCGCCGGCGCAGCCCAGAGTGGCGTTGCAGTTGCCGTCGGTGTCGCCGCGGCGCGCGATCACCATGAAGCCGACGTGCGCGGACTTGGTGAAGCCGGGTGGCGGGGAGCCGCAGCCTGTCGGGTTCTCCTCGGCGCAGGAGCAGCGACCGTCGCCGCCGTACGACCGAGCGGCCTCCATCATCGCCATCAGCTTCTCGCCGAGGTCTCCCGGCGTCGTGAACAAGGCGATCTCCGCCGCGGCGAGTACCGCACCGCTGGTGAGCACGTTGCCCTGGATGGCGTAGGCGATGTCGCCGAAGCGGCCCACGCGATCGCTGGCGTAGGCGCCATTGGCGGTGCCGCTGAAGCCGATCATGCGACCCGAGACGTCGACGATCCCGTACTGCCGCGACTGATGCTGCGGATCGCTTGCCGCCAGCATGGCCAGGATCTGCACCGGGTCGGTGCCGAGGCGGAGCTGGTCGCGGATCAGCAGTCGATTGTTGCCCGACACGTCGAGCATGCTCTGCGCGGCGCCGGCACCCTTGCCGACCACCAGCACCGGCACGCCGGTGAGGAGATTGAAGTTGGTGATGCAGGTCGCCGAAGCGATCGCGATCTCGCCGGTGCGCGTGTCGATCAGGATGATCGACCAGGTGGCGCAGAGCGGGCTGACGAGGGAGACGAGAGCGAGGAGGAAGGTGAGGAGCTGGCGCTGCATGTCGAGTGGCAGGGAACGAGCCGGCGCAGTCTAGCGACCATCGCGGCGCTGGTGCCCGTCAGCGCCTTCGCGCACGCCAGACCGGAACGATCGCCAGCGCTGCGCCCATGCTGGTCAGGACCGGCGCGATCCACGGGGCGACCTGCATCACCGACCCGGTGGCTTCGAGGGTTCGGCGGATGTCGTCGTGCCGATCGACCTCGGGCAGGACCACTGCCTCGACGAGGACCAGCAGGAGACCGACCGCGAGCAACATTCCGCCCCACATCGCCAGCAGCGCCTCTGGTGCACGCGGTCCGAAGCGCTGGCGTGCACCGTCGTAGCCGGCGATGACCACCGTCCACAGTCCGATCGACGTGCTCAGCGTCAGCGGAGTCACGCGTCCGAATGCGACCCAGTCCCCGCTCGACGCGAGCATCACACCGAACACGACGGCCCACGCGCTGAAGCCGACCAGGGATCCGAGCAGGGCCGGACGGGAGAGGGGCTCGACGCGTTCGCTCATGGTCATGCCTCCGGACGGCAGCAGCCAAGAAGTGATGGCCGCCGATCCCTGTGCTGGTCCGGGAGCGACGTCTTTACCGTGCCGGTGAGACTGTGTACCCCGGAAACTCCCCATGCGCCCGATCCGACTCCTGGATGCCGCCATCACGCTGGTCGCCGTCACCTGCGCTGCGCCCTTGCACGCTCAGCACACCTTCACCATCGGTGACGAGGACTTCCTTCTCGACGGCAAGCGATTGCAGATCCGCAGCGGGGAGATGCACGCGCCGCGCATTCCGCCGGAGTACTGGCGTCATCGGCTGAAGATGGTCCGCGCGATGGGGTGCAACACGGTGTGCGCCTACATGTTCTGGAACCAGCACGAGCCGACGCCGGGGAGCTTCGACTTCACCGGCGCCGCGGACATCGCGCGCTACTGCCGGATCGCCCAGGAGGAGGGGCTGCACGTGATCCTGCGTCCGGGGCCGTACAGCTGCGCCGAATGGGAGTTCGGCGGCTTCCCGTGGTGGCTGCTGCAGACCCCGGACATCAGGGTCCGCACAGAGGACGCACGCTACCTGCAGGCCCTGCACCGCTACCTGCTGCGTGTCGGCGAGGAGCTGAAGGACCTGCAGGTCACGCACGGCGGTCCGATCCTGATGGTGCAGGTCGAGAACGAGTACGGCAGCTACGGCAACGACAAGGACTACATCGGCAAGGTGCGCGACGACCTCGTCGAGGCCGGCTTCGACGTGCCGATGTTCACCTGCGACGGTCCGTCACAACTGCCGAACGACACCCGCGACGACCTGTTCTGCGTGGTCAACTTCGGGGGCGGACCGGCGGCCAACTTCGCGGCGCTTCGCAAAGTGCGCCCGTCCGGTCCGCTGATGTGCGGCGAGTACTACCCCGGCTGGTTCGACTCGTGGGGCAAGCCGCACCACCGCGGCACCACCGACGGCATCCTGAAGGACCTCGCCTGGATGCTCGAGCACGACGCCTCCTTCAGCATCTACATGGTGCACGGCGGCACCTCCTTCGGCTTCACCGCCGGCGCCAACAGCCCACCGTTCTCGCCGCAGTCCACCAGCTACGACTACGACGCGCCGATCGACGAAGCCGGACACGCGACGCCGAAGTTCCGCGCGATCCGCGATCTGTTCCAGAAGCACCTGCTGCCGGGCGAGAGCATCCCCGACATCCCGCCGACCCCGCCGGTGGTGACGCTGCCGCCCGCCCGTTTCACGCAGGTCGCAGCGCTCGATGCGCAGCCGCAGCCCTGGGTGAAGAGCGCGGCACCGCAGTCCTTCGAGCAACTCGGCCAGCCGACCGGTCTGGTGCGCTACCGGACGCACGTGGCGCACGGCGGCACTCTGCAGGTCGACGCCCACGACTACGCGCAGCTGTTCCTCGACGGCAAGCGCGTCGCCGTCCTCGATCGACGTCATCGCCAACAGGAAGCGGTGCTGCCGGCGGGCGGCGAACTCGACATCCTGGTCGAGGCCTTCGGCCGCATCAACTACGGGCGCGACATCCACGACCGCAAGGGCATCCCCGGCGTGGTCACGCTCGATGGCGAGGAACTGCACGGCTTCGCCATGCAGCAGTATCCGCTCGATGCGGCGTTCCTCGCCGGGCTGCACTACGCGCCCTTCGAGCAGCAGGTGCGAACGCCGGCGATCTACCGCGGCGTGCTGCACGTGACGACGCCCGGCGACACCTGGCTCGACATGAGCGGATGGAACAAGGGTGACGTGTGGGTCAACGGCCACGCGCTCGGTCGCTACTGGGATCTCGGTCCGCAGCAGACCCTGTACCTGCCGGGTTGCTGGCTGCACGAGGGTGACAACGAGATCCTCGTGCTCGACGTCAGCGGTGATGCGCGGCAGATCCTGGTCGAGGGACGCGACAGCCCGATCCTCGATTCCGTCGGTGTCGATCCGTACGCGCCGGTACGCCACCGCCGGCCCGGCCAGACGCTCGATCTCGGCAAGCTGACACCGTCCTGCATTGGCACCTTCGGCGCCGGCGCGGGCTGGCAGACCGCGGAGTTCGGGACGGCGACCGGCCGCTACGTCTGCCTGGAAGCACTCAGCTCCCTGTCCGGCGACGCCTTCACCACCTGCGCCGAGTTGCAACTGCTCGGCGAGGACGGCAAGCCGCTGCCCCGCGAGGCGTGGAAGGTCGTCTATGCCGACAGCGAGGAGCTCGACGCGGAAGACGGCTCGGCCGGCAACGTGCTCGACGGCGCCCGCGACAGCTTCTGGCACACGCAATGGCAGGGTGGCGCGCCGAAGCATCCGCACCGGCTGGTGATCGACCTCGGCGCCGACAGCGTGATGACCGGCCTGCGCATCCTGCCGCGCCAGGACAGCGACCACGGCCGCGTCGGCGACTACCGCGTGTTCGTCAGCGGCGCGCCGTTCCCCGAGAGGTAGACGGCGCGCGACTGCGCTCGCTCCGGAAGCACGCCGCGATGTGATCGTCGACGACGCCGACGGCCTGGAGGTAGGCGTACACGATGGTCGAGCCCACGAAGCGGAAGCCTTCCTTCTTCAGTGCTTTCGAGATCCGGTCGGACAGCTCGGTCCGCGCGGGGACCTCGGCCTGGGCGCGGAAGCGGTTGCGCACCGGTTCGCCGTCGACGAAGGCCCACAGCCACCGATCGAAGGATCCTTCGCGCTCCTGCACGCGCAGGAAGGCGCGCGCGTTGTCGACCGACGCTTCGACCTTGAGTCGGTTGCGCACGATGCCCGGATCGGCCAGCAGGCGTGCGTTCTTCGCCGCAGAGAAACGCGCGACCCGGGTCGGATCGAAGTCGTCGTAGACCTTTCGGTAGTGCGCGCGTTTGCGCAGGATCGTGATCCAGCTGAGTCCGGCTTGCGCGCCTTCGAGGATCAGCATCTCGAAGAGGTGACGATCGTCGTGCGAGGGCACGCCCCACTCCTCGTCGTGGTAGGCGACGTAGAGCGGGTCGTCGCTGACCCAGCCGCAGCGTGCACGATCCGCACTCAACGCCCGGTGCCCACCGCGGCCTCGACCGCCGCGCGCTCCTTCGGGATCGACGAGGTCAGCACTTCGTGACCGGTCGCCGTGCAGTGCACGTCGTCCTCGATGCGGATGCCACCGAAACCGCGACCGCCGTGTTCACGGGCGACCTTCTCCGCGCGCGACCAGTCGACCGCGTCGCGGAAGCGACCGCGCAGCGCGTCGTCGGCGAGGATCGCCGGCACGAAGTAGATGCCCGGTTCGATCGTGAACACCATGCCGGCCTCGAGGTCGCGATCCATACGCAGGTAGCAGGTTCCGAACTGCGAGCTGCGCGTGCGACCGCCGGGGTAGTGCACGCGATCGCCGAAGCCCTCCATGTCGTGGACGTCGAGTCCGAGCTGATGACCGACGCCGTGCGGGAAGAACACGGCGTGCGCGCCGGACTCGACCAGTGCGTCGGTGGAACCACGCAGGAATCCGGCCTGCCGCAGTCCGTCGGTGATCACCCGCGCGCTCTGCATGTGCACGTCGCGGTAGCGCACTCCGGGCTTCACCATCGCGATCGCGGCGAGCTCTGCGTGCAGCACGATGTCGTAGATCTCGGCCTGCAGCGGATCGAAGCGGCCGGAGACGGGCCAGGCGCGCGTCACGTCGGCGCAGTACGCGCTCGGTCGCTCGGCGCCGGCGTCGAGGAGGACGAGGTCGCCGTCGCGGAGATCGTTGCCGTGCGCGTTGTTGTGCAGGACCTCGCCGCGCACCGACAGGATCGTGCCGTAGGCCGGGGTGCAGTCGTGTTGCGCGAAGGTGCCTTCCACGACACCGGTCAACTTCGCCTCGCTCCCGCCCTTGCGTGTCGCGTTCATGGCGCCGACGTGTGCGGCGTGGGTGACAGCCGCGGCGCGGCGGATCTCCTCCAGTTCCTCGGGCGCCTTGTTCTTGCGCAGCGCGAAGATCGCATCGGCGATCTTGGGATCGCAGGGTCCGCCGGAGGAGTCGAAGTCGAGGTCCTCGCCGGTGATCTTGCGTGCGCGCGCCGTGGTGCGATGGTCGGCGACGGCGAGGCTGCGCACCTTGCGCGTGCCGCAGATCCGCTTGACGTGGGTCTCGAGTTCCTCGACCGGCAGCACCTCGGTCACCATCTGCCGGTCCAGTTCGGTCTCGAAGGGCGAGGTCGCGCCGTGCCAGAGCGCATCGGCCGCGGTGCGCGCGTGGAGGAACAGGCGGACGCTGCCGTCGGCCGGGTCGAAGAGCGCGGCCGCGTCCGGCTCGGGGCGGTCGAAGAAGTAGTGGAAGTTGCTGTCGGCGCGGTAGGCGTAGGTGTTGGCCGGGTAGTTGCGCGAGCGCTGGCCACCGGCGAACAGGAGGACGGGACCGTCGATGGAGCGGAGGAAGGCCAGACGACGACCGCGGTGGAACTCAGGACTCGGCATGGTCGCGATCCTACTGCGCACGCTCGCCGTCGCGGCGCGCGTGCCGGGGTCGGAGTTTCCACTAGCATGCGGCGTCCAGCGCCGCCCTCGCTTCGGATCTCTTCATGGCTCGTCGCAGCAACTTCCTCGTCGTCACCCTCCTCGTCATGGTCGGTGTCCTCATCAGCGCCATCCTGCTCGGCGGAGGGTCGGGCGAAAGCGGCCCGATATCGCAAGACCCTCAGCGGGCCAATGAGGTGAAGGGCGACCCGGAGGGTGCGCCGCGCGTCGCCGAGGGCAATGCGCGTTCCGAGCAGGCTCCGGCCGACGGCGGTGCGCAGCGCGAGGCCGTGAGGACCGGGTTGCCGACCGCAGGATCGGAGAAGGTGATGCTGCGCGGCCGACTGGTTCGCGGCGACAACACCGCCGTGGCGGGCGCGGTGATCCGCTTCGGCTCCACGTCCGGACCCGGGCGACCGTTCCTGCGCGACTCCGAGGCACCCAGGGCCGAGACCGGCGGCGACGGCCGCTTCCAGTTCGCGCTGTCCCGTGAGGCGCGCGGCCAGATCGAGGTCCTCGCGAAGGCCGGCCTGCTGTTCCGCCAGGGCGATCGTCGCAGTCTCGACGTCGAGCTGAACGGCGCGGACAAGGATCTCGGCGACCTCGTGGTGGTCGACGCCCTCACGCTCCGCGGCCAGGTCGTGGACGAGACCGGTCAGGCCCTTCCGCTGGCGAAGCTCCGCGTCAACGACAGCATGCTCGGACTCGGTTTCGGCGGCGAGGACGTCGCGGTCGACGGCGAGGGGCGCTTCGTCGTCGTCGGTCTGGAGCCGGGCAGTTGCCATCTCCTCGCCGCGGCGCCCGGCTTCGTCCCGGAGCCGCGCCGCATCGACGTGACGCGCGATCCGCCGATGAAGGAGCAGCGCTTCCAGCTCGAGCGTGGCGCGAGCGTGTCGGGGTTCGTCTACGACGATCTGGGCCGGCCGATCGAGGGCGCGAAGGTGAATGCGCTGCGCAAGATGCGCGTCGCTTCGGGTGTCGACGTCGAGCAGTTCGACAGCCAGGGCTCGGTCGAGACATCCGCATCGGGCGCGTTCGTGATCGCCGGCATCGAAGGCGAGACGACCACGCTGCGCGTCAGCAACAAGGGTCACGCGGCGGAGACGGTGCCGGCGATCGCGGTCGGTCGCTCCGATGTCGTGGTGCAGCTCCAGCGCTGCGGAACGATCAGCGGTGTGCTGCGGGACGCGAGCGGCGCACCGCTCGCCGGGAGCGAGGTGAGTGCGCGCACCGGTGGCGGCGATGTGTCGGTGGCGCCGACTCCGATCATGCGCATGCCGAGCGAGACCTCGGCGAAGACCGACGAGAAAGGCGTGTTCGTGATCGAGAACGTGCGCCCCGGGCCGGTCACGCTGAGTGCCACCGGCGAATCACACCTGCCGCTCGACGGGGTGTTGGTGCAGGTCCTGCCGGGCAGCAAGGTCGAACACGTGCAGCTCGTCGCCGAGATCGGTGCCGCGCTCGACGTGCTCGTGCAGGACGAGAAAGGCAAGCCGGTCCCCGGAGCGACGGTGGTCATCGCCACGCCCGACGACCAGCAGGACGCGCCGGCGGGTCGCGGTGTCCGCACCATGCGATTCACCGCGCGGGCCCGCGCAGCCGGTCCGGACGGTCCGATCCCGGTGCCGGGCGACGAACTCCGTCGCGCGACGACCAATGCCGAAGGTCGTGCCCTGCTCGGCGGATTGCCTGCACGTGCCGTGGTGGTGCGTGCGACCCACGAATCGCTCGCCCCGGCGAAGCCGATCCCGATGACCGTGCCGTTGCGCGGCACGCGCGAGGTGATCGCCACGCTTCGTCCCGCCGGATTCGTCACCGTGCACGTGAAGGATGCGGCCGGCGCCGCGATCGGCGGTGCGCGCTTCGTGGTGACCGGCCCCGAAGGCGACGACCGCCGCGACGAGCACGGCACCGCGACCGCCGAGGGCTCGTCCCGCGTCGGGCCGCTGCTCGCGGGTCACTACACGGCACGCGTCGAGCTCCCGCCCGAGCCGATCGACTTCGGCGGCATGCAGATGCTGGTCGACGACAACGGCGCTTCGCTCGACGAGACCGCAGTCGCCTTCGACATCCAGCCCGGGGCGGAGACCCAGGTCGATCTCACGCGTCCGGTGCTCGCGACGGTGAACGGAACCGTGACCGATGCGAACGGCATCGTGCGCGGAGCCGAGGTCCGTCTCCAGCGCGTGAACGAAGATGCTCCGATCGGGCTCGGCATGGGCGGCAAGCTCCGCCACAGCGACGCGGACGGCCACTTCGCCTTCGACGACGTGCCGGCAGGGCGCTGGCGCCTGGAGTGGAAGCGACCGGATCGACCGGTTCCGTCGACGGACGAGTTCGACGTCCCCGTCGGAGTGCCGAGCGTGCAGCGCGATCTACGCATCTCCGGGGGATCCGTCGTCGTGCACGTCACCAGCGCGATCGATCACCAGCCGCTCGCGCGTGCCGACGTGACCCTGCGTCGCGCCGGCAGCGAAGGCGCACCGCAGCGTCGCATGGTCGGCATCATGATGATGAGCCGCTCGACCGACGGTGGTGACGACTCCCGCTCGGTGCGCATGCAGGGCGGACCAGGCTCCGTGCGCACCGACGACGAGGGTCGTGCGACCCTCGAGGACGTGCCTCCCG
The DNA here is from genome assembly GCA_046349595.1 of Planctomycetota bacterium. GTDB lineage: Bacteria > Planctomycetota > UBA1135 > UBA1135 > UBA2386 > JACRLW01. Next base: position 987,822 of record JAXMCA010000002.1, on the reverse strand, counting down.
GCGAGTACGAGCTGGTCGTCGAGCACAACAAGCACATCGATGGCAAGCTCGACAAGATCGTGGTGGCCGACGGCGCCCCGACCGATGCCGGATCGATCGAACTGCAACCGGCAGGCAACCTCCGCGGCAAGGTCACCGGCTTCGCTGCCGACGATCAGATCCGCGCGGCGATGGTCGTGTTGCACAAGGTCGGTGCTCCGGCTGGTGAGGAGCGCCGCGAGACGGCGATGTCGGGTTCGTTCCACATCGAGCGGCTGGCACCCGGTGACTACGAGATCCACGCGGAGGCGCTCGGATCGGGCGAGCCCAAGCCGGGGCCGTCGCGCACCGTCACGGTGAGCGCCGGCGAGACCGCGCGCATCGAGATCCCGCTCGGCGGCTCGTGAGGGATCAGCGCATCAGCTCGTTGACCGCCTGACGGATGGCGACGGTGTCGTTGCCCCAGTCGCGGGCCAGCAGGATCGCGAAGGTGGCGTTCGCGGCGTCGCGGTCCTTGGCGTGCAGCTGAGCGCGCGCGAGCGACAGGAAGCCCTGAGGGTCGTCGGGGCGCGTGCGCACCACCTGCTGCCACTGCTCGATCGCCTCACCGTCGCGATCCTGCTTGGCGCGCTGCTCGGCGAGACGACGGTGGCCGTCGGCCTCGTGCGGCTGGCGCTCGACGAGATCCGACCAGGCGCGCTGGGCGTCGTCGATGCGCTTGGCGCGCTCGAGTCGCGCGGCGAGGTCGGCGATGACGTCGAGGTCGGACGGCGCTGCGGCGAGCGCCGCGAAGGCCACGTCGAGGGCCTCGTTGGTCCGGGCGAGACCATCGAGCACGGCGAGCAGATCTCGGTAGGTGGACAGGTCGCGCGGATCGAGGGCGATCGCGAGACGCAGCTGTTTGGCGGCGGACTCCATCGCGCCGGTGTCGCGCATCACCGAGGCGAGCGCCTTGCGCAGGATCGGCGCGTCGACTCCCGACTCCTTCGCGCGTGCGTCGTAGCGGCCGAGCCAACCATCGAGGTCCCTCATCCGACCGAGGACGTTCGTCAGCTCCTTGAAGCGCTGCTCGCGAAGCGGTTGGTTCTCGCCGCAGGCGACGATCGAAGCGCCGGCGGCTTCGACGGCGTCGTCCTCGTGACCGGCGACCCCGAGCATCCCGGCGTAGACCGAGTACCACTCGGACAGGGTGTTGTCGGCACTCGTGGCGCGGGAGCGCTCGCGCGTGTGGATCGCATTGGCGATGTGCTCGAGCGCTTCGGGTGAGAGGCCTGCGTCACGCGCGGCGAAGGCCAGACTCGCCTCCGCCGAATCGGTCAGGGTGCGGAACTCGGTGAAACGCTCGATGGCGGTTCCGAGGGCTGTGCGCGCGGCATCGAGCTTCCCGGTCTTCCCCAGCGCCGTGATCAGGTAGAGGTGGTGCTGGAGCATTCCGGGCTGTTGGTCGACCAGGATCCGCAGGTGCGGGAGTGCCGCATCGAACTCGCGGAGATCCATCAGCCACCCGGCGAGGATCGCCCGGTGATCGAGGGCCAGGAGTTCCCTCTCCTGCAGCGACTGCAGTGCACGCACGCCGCCGCGCACGTCGCCGAGGGAATCGTGGAGGACACCCGCGGTGTAGGCGACGATCGCCGGATCCTTGGGGTGGAGTTCGAGCACCTTGCCGGCGACCGCGAGGAATTCGCCGCGCAGCTCGTTCCAGAAGCGCTGGTCGTTCGAGCGCCAGATCGGGTTGTAGTTCCTGCCGACGCTGACCAGGTCGCGTTCGAGCTCGCGCAGGACGAGCGCGCGCAGATCGGCCCGCAGATCGCCGAGGTCACCGAGCTTGTGGCGCAGGTCGGCGATGCGCCAATCGAAGCGGTTCCACAGATCGACGCCGACGCGGAGGTTCCATGGCGGCGGGTTCAGGCAGTGCTTCACGAACAGCGCGAGTGCCGCGTGCTTGCTGCCGATGTCGTCGAGCGTGTCGGCCGCGGTGTAGATCAGGTCCGCGTGCGCGGTGGGGCATCGGGCGAGCAGCGCGTCGAGACCGGTGGCGGCCCAGTCGCTCAGCCGTTGTCCCGGATCGCCGGCCTTGGCCGCGGACGCCGCTCGGCAGAGGGCGGAGTAGAGCTGCAGGATCGACGTCGCGCGCGCCCGACCGGCCGCGAGAACGGCGAGGCGTTTCTCGAGGCGTGTCGCGGCCGCGTCGAACAGCCTGGCTCCCGAGCCCAACGAGGTGGTGCCCTTGCTGGTGATCGCCGAGGCGTAGACCCTGTCGAGGCGATCCTCGTACCAGTCACGACGCATTGGAGTCGGCTGTCCGTCGCGCCAGCGCTTCACGCGCGTCTCGGCCTCGCCGTGGCGTCCACTCGCGGTCAGCCAGTCGACGAGCACGTCGACCTGCGGCATGGCCTGCTCGGGGATCCCACCTCCGGCGTCCTGCTCGGCGCGGCGCAGCAGCATGTCCATCGTCTCGATGGCGCGGTCGCGTGCGCCGTCGATCCACAGCGCCTGCGCGAGGCAGGTGGTGATGCGGAGATCGTCGAGCGAAGCCGGCGGGACGAGCTGGGCCAGCGTCGTGAGGATCGCGATGCGGCGGATGCGCTCGTCCTCGCCCGGCAGCTCGCCGAGTCCGGTCAGGAAGTTGGCGATGGCGTAGCGCGCGTTCGGAGCGATCGAGCTGTGCACGCCGCGCTGCACTTGGTCGAGCGCGCTGAGCATGGCACGACGATGTTCGCCATTGCCGTTCGGGACCCGTGCCGCGCGACCCTGGCAGAGGTAGGTGGCGAGCGCCGGCCCGATCTCGACGAAGTCGGTGTCGGATGGCAGGAAGGCCTTGCGCATACGGTCGATCGAGGCCTGCATCTCGTCGAGCGCGGCCTCCTCGTGCACGTCGTTCAAGGCGTCGCGCAAGGATCCCATGGCGATGTAGGTCTGCTCGGGCGAGTGCCCGCTGAGGATGGCAGGCAGCGCGCCGAGCACGCGCGGATCCTTGCTCGTCTTGTAGAGAGCCATGACCTGCTGGAGCATCCATTGTGGGTTGCTGCACTTGCGGAGCAGGGAGCGCGCCGCCTCGATCGACAGCGGATCGATCGCATCGGGTTTTCTCTGCAGACGCGAGGTTTCGGACTGGACGACCCCGCGCAGGCTCCATTCGTCCATCGCGTCGAAGCGCGCGATGTTCGCCGCGGTCCAGCCGGCCTCGTCTCCGGCGGCGAGACGCCAGCCGCCGAGCGTGTTCCACTCGAACGCGGAGAGTTCGGTGTCGGACGCGAGTCGATCGAGGTCGGTTCGCGCCGCGGCGAAGTCGCCTCGCGACGCGAGCAGCCACCCGCGCAGAGTGCGCCAGTGCTGGTCGAGGCGCGCGGGCGCGATCCACTGGCCGAGCGCGATCAGGAGGGCTTCGTCGCGGTCGAGGGCGGTGAGCAGACGTGCCGTCTCGGCGCGCCAGTCGAGCTCGCCGGTCCCTCGTTGCGAACGCGAGGCGTAGTCGGCCAGCACGCCGTCGACGAGTTCCGTCGACGTGCCGCGACGCACTGCGAGGTGCGAGAGCACCAGCGAGAGGCGTCGACGTGCGACGCGGATGCCGCCGTCGCCGATGTCGCGGTCCTTGATGGAGTCCAGCGCTGCGACCGTTTCGATGCGGAGCGTGTCACGGTCGTCGGTGCTCTGTGCCGCGAAGCACGCGGCCTCGACGGTCGCGAAGACGCGCAGCGCCGGGTCCATGCCGCCGGCGTAGGTGGCGAGACGCGCGGCGAGCGAACGCTGCGCATTCGCCGTCGCGGTGACTTCCTTGGCCCGCCGCTCCTTGCGCGGGAGCTTCTCGAGCTCGCCGACCGGCCCGAGCTCCTTGGTCTGGCGCATCTGCTGCAACTGGTCGCACGACCAGCGCAGGATGCTGATGAACCCGGCGGCCCGGGCATCGGTCGTTGCGAACGGGTCGAGCGTGCGCGTGCACAGGCCGAGGATCTCGTCCTCGCGTTCCGTGCTCCACGGCTGCCGGGTCAGACGCTGCAGGAGGTCGTTCGCGATGCCGGGACGGGAGAGCCGACTGGCAGCGTCTTCGAGCCGGGTCCGCTGGAAGGTGATCGCGAGATCCTGCGCGTCGCGACGATCGCAGAGGGCCAGGTAGTGCTGGGCCAGGCGGTCACGCTCGAAGCGGTTGGTCGTCGCGGCGATCCGCTTGGGCAGGTTCGCGACGACCTCGGTCCAGGCCTGGTCGGACAGCTCCCGCGCATCGAGATACTGGAGTGCGAGATCGAGCATGAGGAAGGGCATCTGCTCGACGCGGGAGGCGACGCCGAACCATCCGCGCATCTCCGCGAGCACACCTCGACCGGCGTCGGTACGGCGGAAGCCGTCGTTGGCGAGGATCCACTGCACGCGAGCGAGACCCGTCCGCGACGAGGACACGAGGTACTTGCGCACCACACTCTCGAGCCGCGGCAGGTCGTCGGGCAGGATCGCGGAGCGCGAGAAGCGCCAACCGTCACCGAGGAGGAAGCGCAGGGCCGCATCGAATCGCGCGAGATCCGACGGCTTGCCGTCGATGTCCAGGTCGGCGGCAAGGGTCGCGTCGACGTCGGCGACGGCCTCCTTCAACTTGCCCTGGTAGAGCATCACGGCAAGGCGCAGCGCGTGTGCTTCGTGCGATGCGGTACCCGATGCGATCCAGCGATCGGCCACGGCGCCGGCCTTGGCGAGATCGATGTTCGACCAGTGGAGCTGGCACAGCGTCGCATACAGCCCGTCGAGTTCGTCCCGCGTCCAGAGCGAGTCCGCCGCGAGGGCGCGTTCGTCGATCTGTTCGGCCTGCTCGTCGTGCCCGCTCTCCGCGCACCAGTTGGCGGCGATTTGCTGGGCCTCGAGGTTCCATGGGGCCTTCTGCGCGATGTCGAGTGCGCGGCCGAGGGCGCGCTCCTTGTCGCCGACATCCCGCCACAGGCGCGCGTCGGCGAGGCGCCAGGCGAGATCGCGGTCCTTCGCATCGGCGTCCTCGCCGTCGCAGAAGAGCGCGGGCCGGATGCGATCGTGCAGTGCGAGACGTTCGTTCGGTCCCAGCGCCGGCGCGCTGCGCTCCAGCAGGCGCTGCACGAGGAAGAAGGTGTCCGCACCCGGCGCACGCCTGCACAAGGAATCGGCGATGCCGTCGTAACCGCCGCGGAATCCGGTGCTCGCCTCGACATCGAGGCCGATCCAGGTCATCGCGGCGAGGTTCCCGCCCAGTTGTCCGCTGAGGGTCTTCCACAGCGCGACCGCCTCGTCCTTGCGCGAGCGCTGCAGGAGATCGGCCAGGACCGACAGCATCTGCTGCACGCGTGCGGTGCGGGCGTGCACGGCCTCGCGGGAATCGACCAGCAGCGGGTCGGCTGCGTCGACGAACAGCGTGCCGGATTCTCCGTCACGAGCCGCCGCGACGGCGCCGCGCAGCTCGTCGCCCTGCACGCGGCGCGCGGTGATCTCCTCGACCGAGATCACGCGACCTTCGGCGTCGTGGCTCACCACGCGACCGGGCAGAGCGACTCCGTCGACGTGGATGACGCTCTCGACGGTGATGTCGCCGGTGCGTCGCGTGCCCGAGTAGCTCACCATGGACAGCAGGACGTACTGCTTCAGATCGAGCGTGAGAACCCGTGACTGCGTCGGGTCAGACAGCGAGCGCAGTTCCAGCACGACCTTGGTGCGCTCGTCGGACAGCACCTTCGCGCTGTGGTCGGCGAGGCTGCGCGAGAAGTCGGCACCGGCACCGGCCGGCAACCACGCCGCGAAGTCATCGAGTTCGCCCTCCGCGACGGGGCGATCACGACCGAGGCCGAGCGCGACGTCGATCTCGCGACGTCGACCGTCGATGGCGAGCGACAGGTGCGTCGACGCGTTCCGTCCGGCTTCGCTACGGACGACGTAGCCACCGCGGCTCCACACCGTTCGGGTGTGCGCACGCTCGGTGACGCGACCGGTCGGGCCGTGCATCGTGGTGACCGTGCGGGCGATGTCGACACCGTCGAGCGCGCGCAGTGCGGCGCGCTTGTCCAGCGCGCGGACCATCGCGATCAGCTCGGCCGGCCATTCTGGATCGGGGCTGTCGATGGGGGCGCCTGCAAAGCGAGCGAGGCCCGGGAATCCGAATGCGGCCAAAGCCGGCCGCGACTCGTCGGGGTACCAGGAGAACACGTCGCTCGCGCTCTGGCGTGCGCGGGCCGCCCTGCGATGGAAGGACACCTTCTTCGCCAGTCCGGCGGTGAGCTCGTCCTTGTCGGCGAGCTCCTCGAAGTCCACTCCGAGGTATCCGAGGTCGCCACCGTCGAGCGACTCGCGCGCCGCCTCGAGGCCGGCGAAGTCGTTTCCGATCGCATCGTCCCATGTGCCGGAGGCGACCGTCGTCTCCGGGACGGGCTCACCGGCCCCGAGGAAGAAGTCATCCCCCGCAGCGCCGGCCTCGGCGAGCTTCAGACCACGAAGTGCTTCGCCACCGCGACCGGCGGGCATGGCATCGCTCGGCCCCCGATAGAGGCCGAAGCGGGAGACCGGATATGCGATCGCGACGGCCATCGCCTGGGAACGCCCGAGCTCGGCGATCTCCCGCAACGCACTCTGACGCAACGCGACACGCCACTGCGCCGCATCGGCGAGCGCCGTGCGCGTGCGATCGGCACGCGCCTGATCGCGGGCCTGCGCGAAGAAGGTCTCGCCGTCGCGCATCTTGATCCGACGGGTCACGCCGTAGCGTTCGCGATCGGCGTCGCTCTCCAGCACGAGGAACGACGTCAGCGGAGTCATCACCTGGAACTCGGCGCTCAGCGCGATCACGTCGGCGCGCGACTGCGGCGACAGTCCGTCCGCGATCAGCTTCTCGATGTGGCGCTGCACCCACAGGCGCGGCAGCCAGGAGCAGACCGGGTCGCCGGGACCGAAGCTGCAGGCGCGTTCGTAGCGCACCGGCTTGCCGCCGAGTCGCGCCTCGACCACGACACGCCCGCTCTGCACCTCGCTCTTCGGTTGGTAGCGACCGACCACGATGCGCTCGCGACCGACGGCGATGTTGGGCAGCACGTCGGGGAGCACGCGTGCGACGTCGATACCTTCGAAGGCGATGTGCACGTCCTGGAGCTTGGGGCCGAGTGCATCGCCGAGGATCGCCAGGGCGGCGGTTGGCACGTCGTCGCCGGCTTCGACGTAGGTGCCGTGGCCGGCGCGGGTGATCGCGTCGAGGACCTGGGCGTCGATCGCGTTGGAGACCGCGACGGCGTCGAGCGTCACCTCGTGCCCTTCGAGCAACTGCGCGCAGCGACGCGCGAAGGCGCTGCCGTCGGCATCGCCGCGCGTGACCATGCCGTCGCCGACGTAGACCACCACCGCACCCTTTCCGGCCGACTCCAATGCGGTCGCGAAGGCGAGATCGAGGTCGGTCCAACCCAGCGAGGGGCGCGCATCGAGGAAGTCGAGCGCCGCGGCGACGTGGGCTGCATCGGCGGGCACCGCACCCGGATCGAACCACGCGGCCTTGTAGTCGCTGCCCAGCAGGCGGAATCGGTCGTTCGCGCCGAGCGAGCCGAGCAACGCCGCGACCACCTCGCGTTGCGCGCTGCGCGCCGGCGCATCCATCGATCCGGAGGTGTCGCAGACCAGGACCAGTTCCACGCCCGTCCCCTCGGGAGTCGCGGGACGCGTCCAACCCGCGTTCTCCCCCGGCGGCGTGATCATCGCGGCGAAGTAGCCCTGGCCGTCGCGCACGTGCTCGACCACGGTGAGCGGCGCCGATTCCGCGAGTTCCACGCGCAGCTCGAAGTCGCGGTCCGGCGTGAAGTCCTGTGCGTCCCAGTCGAGCGTTGCGCTGCGCTCGGTGTGCTTCGTGCTGACCTCGTGCGTCGGCGAGCCGACCGTGACGAGCTTGCGCGACGACGCGACCTCCGCGTGCACCTGCACGTGACGGACCGGCTTCGCGCGCATCGCCTCGCTGCGAAGCGCGGTGCTCCAGCGCAGAGTGGTCCCTTCGAGCGGCAGGAGCTGCGTGTAGCGCACCCGCACGCGCTTCTCTCCCTGGGCCGGGATCGGCCAGACGCGCGCGGTGAACAGGTTGCCGCCGCTCCACTCGAGCAGGCCGGGGTCGACCTTGCGCCGTTTGAGATCCTCGTAGATCTGGCGTGCCCGCGAGCGTTCGACGATGTCCGCCTCGACCTGCTCGTCGCCGACCCACATCGCGAAGCCGCTGACCGATGCACCCGGCGGGAGCGGGAAGGTGAAGGACCCCTCCAGCGTGGTTCTGGTGGCGTTGGCGTAGACCTGCTCGATGGTGGTCTCGGCCACAGCATCGCGGATCGTCACGTCGACGCGGTGTTCGCGGATCGCGAGCGGCACGTCGCGGCCGTCGACCTGCGCCACCAGGGATCCCATCCATTCGGAGGTCGTCGACTCGCGGTAGCCGCTGAGCCAACGAGGGTCCTTGTCGAGCGTCTGCAGCGCGCCGGCCGTCGCGCGCAGCACGGTCCGCGTCCCGATCCCCAGATCCGCCTTGCCGGGCCCCGTCACCTTCACAGGTGTCTCTCCCGGATCGACCTCGCATTCCCCGCGCAGGACGTGGATCGAACGCGGCCCGAGCTCGATGCGCGTGTCCGGTCCGACGAGGACCCGGCCTCCCCCGGCCAGTTCGATCTCCACCGCATTGGCCCCGCGCAGATCGGTGCGGATCGCGTCCCCGGCGAGCAGCGGTTCACGTCGACCGAGTGGGGTCCAACGCGTTCGACCTGCCGCCTGGACGAAGGCGAGGCCGTGGCGATCGACCACCGTGGCGGCCCGGCCGTCGTCGTCGCGTCGCGCTGGTTCCGGGGCGTGATGGATCGCTGCCAAGGTCAGGACGACGACGACGGCGAAGGCGAGATGTCTCATGGTTCCGTGCTCGGGCTTCCGGCGGGCGGCGCGCGAACCACGATGCACACTCAGGGTTCCCGGTGGCAGCGCGGCATCGCGAATCCGTGTTGCAGCGACGTGCTCGCGCTGATTTTGCGGCATCGCTTCGCGACGGCGACAATGTCGGGCGATGTTCACGTCCTGGGCCCGCAGGGCCTGTGTGGTCGTCCTCCTCCTGTCGCTCCCGGTGCCGGCCACGAGGGCCCAGTCGCCCGGCTTCGCCCGCGTCGATCCCGACGGCTTCGCAGGGACCTTCCGCGATCACGTCCTCCACGTCCTGGAGCTGAAGGCCGACGGCGACGGACTCACGGGTACGTGGACCGGGCGATTCGCGGTCAAGGCCAGACCCGACGGCGACACGCTGAAAGGGACGGCGACCAGGGACGGCAAGGAGACCGAGTTCGCGGCTTCGTGGCGCGACGGCCGACTGCACGTCCGCTGTGGCGACAAGGAGCACGATCTGTGGCGAGTGATTCCGATCGCACGTGGGCTCGCTGATCTCGGCGAGGTCCAGGAGGACGAGGAACGGCAATGGACGCTGGCGATCTACCTGGGCGGGGACAGCAACCTCGAGTCCAGCGCGCTCGCGGACCTCGAGGAGATGCGCAAGGGACTGCCGGAGAAGGGAGTCGAGGTCATCGTGCTCCTGGATCGCTTCCACGATGCCGACGACAAGCCCGAGGACTGGAGCGACACGCGGATCCTGCGCGTGCGCCCACTGGGCGTCGGCGAGCCGGAGGTGCTGGCGACCCCCGGAGAACTCGACACGAGTGATCCTGCGGTGCTCGGGGGATTCGTCGCCGGGGTGTTCAAGCGCTATCCGGCTCCGCACCGTGCGGTGTTCGTCTGGGACCACGGCGGTGGTTGGCGCGGCGTCGTCCAGGACCAGGATCGGAACGGCCACGGCGACGGCAGTCCGATCTCCCTGAAGGGCGTGCGCCAGGCGCTCGACACGGCGTCGATCGAGTCGTCGATCCTCCACGGCTTCGATCTGATCGCCTTCGATGCCTGTCTCATGGCGCATCTGGAGGTCGCCGTCGAGATGACGGATCTGGCGAAGGTCATGGTCGCCTCGCAGGCGAACGAGGCCGGCAACGGCTACCCGTACGACCTGCTCCTGAAGCGCTTCGCCTCGACCACCGACGCCGCCGCGATCGCGCGAGGCATCGTCGAGGACTTCGGTGCCGTTGCCGCCGAGAACAACCTGAGCTCGGCGACTCTGAGCGCGATCGACCTCGCCAAGGTCGGCGATGTCGCGGCCGCGGTCGACGTGCTCTCCCGCAAGTGCATCGCGGGAGGACAGGATCACTGGACCGACATCCAGAGATCGTCGTTCTATGCGGAGTCGTACGAGGCTCGTTCGGCGCGGATGACGGTCGGCGCCTTCCGCAGCATCGATCTGCTCGACTTCTTCCTGCGTCTCGAGCACTCACGGCCCGACTTCGACGCCAATGAGGAACTCACGCGACTGACCCAGGCGATCGACGCGGCGGTGCTCGCGTCTTCGGTCGGCGATCTCCGCCATCTGAGCCATGGACTCTCGATCTGGGCGCCGTACCACGGCTCGCAGTTCGATCAGGCCTATCGAACGACCTGGTTCGCCTCGGGAAACGCGTGGTACCTCTCCCTGATCGCCACGCTGATGAAGTCGCAGGGTGCATCGGAACCGCCCAAGATCAGCGACATCCGCTGCACGACCGTCGACGGCACGAAGACCTCGCAGGTGGCTCCGGCACAGGCCTGCGGCGTGCAGGCCAAGGTCGAGGGAACCGGCATCGTGCAGGTGCAACACCACACGCTGCTGCGCGATGGTGATCACTGGATCGTCCTGCAGAAGCGCTACGTGTTGGATCGGCTCTGGCCGCGCCGTCTCGAGCAGTCCGCGGCCGACGAGGTCGACCTGATGATGCCGCAGTTCGTCGATGGCACGAACGATCTCGTCAGCGAGATCCCGGGCATGCATTTCGAGGCGAGCAACGACACGACCATCGTGCCCTGCACGCTCGACATGACCGCGCCGTCTGCGCACTCCGCCTGGCTCGCTCGCGCGCAGTTCCGCTTCAAGCCGGAGGATGCGTGGATCGACGTGGTGATCCCGTTCCACCACTCCACGTGGTTCGCCCAGACCATGGAACCGGTACCGCCCGAAGGCAGCCAGGTCGCACTGCGCGAGCTGCCGACTCCGCTGCCGACCTCCGAGGTCCGCTTCGCGATCGAGACCGTCGACGACCAGGGCGTGCGCGGAACGACCTACGGGATCGTCATTCCCTGGACGACGAACCTCGAGCTGATGCTGATGCCCGACGCTCCGCAGCGCTACCGGGCCGACCTCGTGGTCGACACCATGGCTGGCCACTCGGTGAGCGCTTCGACGGAGTACGAGACGGTCGTCGACGAGACCCTGGAGCTGTGGAAGAAGAGCTGGGACGCCTTCAATCCGAGCAAGCTGACCGGCAGATGGCGGCAGCAGATCCTGACGAGACCGCAGAAATGGGCGGCGACCAAGGCGAGCATCGAGTTCACCGACAGCCCGCACGCGTCGGAGGGACTGCTCGAGGTCGACAGTCTGATCGGAGAGGATGGTGTCGAGGGCAAGACGCACCAGCGCTGGTGGTTCCGCCCAGGCGCCATGCCCGCATTGCGCATCCTGATGTCGGAGGCCGACGGGCGGATGTACACCGTCTACGGTCCCGCGGCGTTCGGCGTCGAAGACGGCCACCTGTTCATCGCGATGAAACCGATCAACGTCCCAGGGGTCGCGTGGCGTTGGGTGAAGGATTGAAGTCCGGATGAAGCACGTCGCAACCGCACTGCTCTGCCTCGCCTCCCTGCTCCCTGCGCAGGAGCAGCCGAAGCCCGCTCCACTCCCGACCCAGGTGGACCTGCGGGAATCGATCGACCGCTCCGGTTTCGGCCCGCGTTCCCAGGGTCGTCGACCGACCTGCTCGGTGTTCACCGTGATCTCGGTGCTCGAGATCACCCTGGCCAAGGCGACCGGCACCGCAACGCGGCTGTCCCCCGAGTACGCGAACCGCGCGAAGAACCTCGTGATCGGACGGGACACCGACGGCGGCTTCTTCCACGACATCCTCGCCGGTCTCGCCGCGCACGGAGCCGTGCGTGAGTCGTCCTTCCCCTACGCGCGGAGCTTCGATCCCAAGGCCGCACCTGCGGTCACCGAGGAAGACCTCGCGAAGGAGGCGTCCGCGCTGCGCGAGACGATCGCGCAACGACTGCGGGTGGTGTGGGTGAAGCCCTGGAGCAACAGCGTGAAGGGCCTCGACGCCGCACAGTTCGACACCGTCCGCCGCACGCTCGCCGCAGGCATCCCGGTCGCCACCGGCATGGCGCACTCGCGCACGCTGGTCGGTTACCGCGACGACGACAAGGTCCCCGGCGGCGGGATCTTCCTCACGCTCGACTCCGGGGTCGGCCGCTATGCCGAGGTGAGCTACGAGTTCGTGCGCAGCGAGCTGTTCGACGTCTTCTTCTTCGAGATCCTGCCGGAGCCGGTGAAGGGCAAGGAGAAGGGTGAGTCGGCCACGCCGCGCGCTCGCGGCTGAGGACGCCCTTCTCCGCCTCGAGTCACTGGCGCGGTCGCAGCTTGCTCCCGCCCGGCTGGACGGGCGCCGCCGCGTCGCCGGCGCTCCGGTAGGCCTCGTCGAGTGCGCGCCGATAGGCCCAGGCACGCGAGCGGGGGTTGTCGATGGCGCCCGCGCTCTCGGCGTCGCTCCGCAGATCCGCGAGCAGTTCCGGCGCGAGCCGTCCGCGTCCTAGCCGCAGCAGGCTCTGCACCGCGATCTCGTAGATCGCCGCGCACGATTCGACGTCGCCGCGATTGAACAGGGGTGCCCCGCGTTGCACCGCGAGGTCGTACAGCGCGCGCAACTCGGCGTTGGCGTCGGGCTCGTCGGATTCCGTCGCGCCCATGGTGCCGAGATCGCCGCCGCCGGCCGGCTTCGTGATCACGGAGTCGATCAGGTGCACCACGCCGTTGTGGGCCTGCACGTCCGCGGTGACGAGAGCCGCGCCGCCGATCGTGACCTTGCCGCCGACGAGGCGGGCTTCGATGGGAGCGCCGAGCAGCGTGGTCAGCGTGCGCTTCTGCAGGAGTTCGCGCGCGGCGATGCGGCCAGGCACGACGTGCAGGCCGAGGATGCGGGTGAGCTCGCCGCGGTTCTGCGGCTTCAGCAGGTCCTCGAGCGCAGACTTCGGCAGCTTGGCGAAGGCGCTGTCGACCGGTGCGAACACCGTCCACGGGCCATTGTCCTTGCCGAGCTGGTCGACCAGCCCTGCGGCCTTGACCGCAGCGACGAGGGTCCGCAGGTTCTCGCTCGCGATCGCCAGATCCGCGATCGAACGCGTCTCGGGCAGGAGCACGTGATCGATCACGTGGACGATCCCGCCGTCGAAGGGGACGTCGGTCGCCACGAGGCCCGCGCCGGCGACGGTGCGCGCGGCGAGATCCACCGCGAGCTCCTGTCCCGCGAGGCTCGCGAGTGCGCGTTGGTTGAGGACATCGGCGGAACCCTTGGCACCCTCGACGACGTGGTGCATCAGGATCGTGCGGAGCTGCTGGCGGTTCTCGGGGCGCAGCAGCTTCTCGACCGTTCCCTTCGGCAGGGCCGCGAAGGCGGCATCGGTGGGGGCGAAGATCGTCACCGGTCGGTCGGGCAGCTCGAGCCCGGCCGCGGTCACGCAGGCGAGCAGCTTGTTCAGACCTGCAGAACGCGCGACGGCGACGAGGTCACGAGCTCCGCCGGACGCCGAAGATGCGGTTACTGCCGACACCGTCGCGGCGTCGCCGGAATAGGTGGCGATCGAGCGCACGTCGAGCACGAAGGGGCCGGCCTTCTTGTCGGCGAGGGTCACGCCGATCGATTCGATCTTCGCGGCGTCCAGCGTCGCCGCACTGCGCACCGCGCGACCGAAGTTGTAGAGGCGGAAGTCCGCCAGCGGCAGGCGCACCTGGATCCACTCGCCGGCACGCGTGTCGAACTTCTGCTGGAAGGACCCGGCCATCATGCGCACGTTGCTGGTGCGCAGGTCGAAGATGTAGCTGCGGCCGTCGCCCTTGACCTCGAGCACGAAGCCGTCGGCGTCGCTGCACGAACCTTCACGCACCGGGGTGCGCATCTGCGAGAAGCCGCCGTTGTTCTCCAGCGAGAGCTCGCCGGTGAAGCGCAGGATGCCGGGTTCGGGTTGGCCGATGCGGCCGGACGAGAGACCACCCATGACGCCGTCGAGCACGGTGCTCCACGCACCGAGGCCGTCTTGGAAGTCGAGGCGGAAGGACTGGGCTGCGATGGGGGTCGCGATTGCGGCGCAGGCGAAGGCGGCCGCGGCGGTGAGCGTGGAAGGATTCATGGTCGGAGTCGGGGTGCGACGCCCGGCGCCGTCCTCTGCGGGACGCAACCGACGTCGGACGGATTCGGCGCGACTGTTCGCGGCGGACAGTCCGCTGGATGCGCCGGGCAGCGCATCCGCACCGAGCGCTCCGACCTCGGGGCTCAGTGCGCCGGCGATTCGCCCCACACCTTCGGCGTCTCGAAGCCCTCCGGCGCCTGATTCGGCACGATGTGCGGCGCCACCGCCGCCGCGCGCAGCTCCTCCAGCCGGGCGCGCAACTCCTCGACCACATCCGCGTGCCCGTCCGCCACGTCGGCCGTCTCGCCCGGATCGGTGGCGAGGTCGAACAGCTCCCAGGTTTCCCGCTTCGGCCCGTGGGTCGCATTGGCCTCAGCCGCGCCGTTCTGGACCAGCTTCCAGCGACCCTTGCGCAAGGCTCCCGACCAGGGCGTGACGTTGAGCAGGATCACGTCGTGCGGCGACGCCGCACCGCTCGTGATCGTGGCCCATGCATCTCGTCCATCGAGCGGCAGAGGCTGCTCGAGTTTCGCTCCGGCCAGGCGCAGCAGCGTCGGGTAGACGTCGACCATGTGCAGCGGCTCGTCCACGACGCTGCCTTCTTTCAGGTGGCCCGGCCAGGACACGATGGCCGGGACGCGAACCCCACCCTCGTAGAGCTGCCCCTTCTCGCCGCGCAGGGGTCCATTGGAGCCGAAGCGGACGATTCCGCCGTTGTCCGACAGGAACAGCACCAAGGTCTTGTCGCGCGCGTAGCCGTGTTCGTCGAGCGCGGCGAGGATCCGTCCCACCGCCGCGTCGAGACACGCGACCATCGCCGCGTAGGTCCGTCGCTGACGGTCTTCGATCTGCGCGTACTCCTCGATCCACTCCTTCGGCGCCTCCATCGGGGAGTGCGGGGCGTTGAACGGCACGTAGAGGAACAGCGGCCTGGCAGGGTCGTGGCCGGCCAGGATCGCGATCGCCTTGTCGGCGATCAGATCGGTGGTGTAACCCTCGTCGTGATTGACCTTGTCGTCTTCGTGCCAGTCGAAGCCGCCGTCGCGCACGTGCGTGAAGTAGTCGAGTGCGCCGTTGTAGTGGCCGTACTGATGATCGAAGCCGCGCCGGGTCGGGAGCTGATCGCGCGTCGCGTGACCGAGGTGCCACTTGCCGCAGATCGCGGTGGCATAGCCGCACTCGCCGAGAGTGTTCGCCAGCGTGCGCTCCTCCAGCGGCAGCCCGTGCTCCGCCCAGGGACGGACCACGCCGACCTGCAGACCCAGTCGAATGGGATAGCGGCCGGTCAGCAGCGCGCCGCGCGTCGGAGAGCAGACCGGTTGCGCATAGAACTGCTCGAGACGGACACCGCGGCTCGCGAGCGCATCGATGTGCGGTGTCGAGATCGCGCTGCCGTGGAAGCCGACATCCCCGAAGCCGAGATCATCGGCGAGCAAGACCACGATGTGCGGCGCCGCCACGCGCTGCTCCTGCGCGATCAGAGGCAAAGAGGCGAGAAGGAGCACCACGAGGACGCGGGCCATCGACGCATCCTAGCCAAGCTCTTGGTCAGGCCGATCAGCGAGACCAGCAGGAGCTTCCGTGGCCACCGATCATCGCCGACACTCGCCGCCGATGCAGCCCGGGCACCTGCGCCTGATCCCCGTCTCCGAGCAACCGATCGTGAGCTGGAAGAACGGAGGAGGCACGACACGCGAGGTCGCGGTGGATCGACACGAATCCGGCGGAGGCTTCCGCTGGCGGATCAGCGTGGCGGAGGTGCGCAGCGACGGTCCCTTCTCCGCCTTCCCCAGCATCGACCGCACGATCTGGTTGCTGCGGGGCGCGGGAATGGTGCTCTCCGTCGCGGGCGAGGAGCACCGCCTCGACGCGCGACTCGCGCCCTTCCGCTTCGATGGCGCCGCAGCGGTGGAGGCTCGATTGATCGACGGCCCCACCGAGGACCTCAACGTGATGGTGGAGCGCGACTCGACCGAAGCGACCTCGCGGGTCCTCACCATGGCGCAGGGCAGTGATCTGCCGCTGCGCTCTCGTGGGCCGTCGACCGGCGTTCTGCTCGTGTTGACCGGAAGCGTGAAGGTCGAGGCGCCTGCGGCGGCGCATCGACTCGTCGAGGGCGATGCGGTGCTCGTGGTGGGCGATGTCGATGCCCACGTCACCGCACTCGACCGCGCCCGCACCGATCTGTTGTGGTGCAGCTTCGCGCCGGTCGGGGAGACGGGGTGACCGATCCCATCCACAGCAACAGCCCGCCGTCACCATGCATCAAGGTGTGCCGGCTCGACCGCCGAGGCCTGCTCTGCGTCGGTTGCTTGCGCACGACGGACGAGATCGCGGCCTGGCCCACGCTCGACGATGCTGCACGCCGCGAGGTCTTGCGCCGCGTGGCTGCGCGCCGACGCGACGCGGGAGACGCGGGTGGGATCGATGGCCGTCGGATACCCTGAGTCGATGCGCAGCTCCTGCCTGGTCTCCGCTGTCCTGCTCGTGTTGCTCGGCGCTGCACCTCAGGACCCGCAGAAGGCGCGCATCCCGTCACCCCCGGTCGGCAAGAACCCCCTGCCGCCGGTTCCGGAGCCGCAGGCGATCCCGGTCGATCGCCGTGACCTCGGGCGATCGTGGTTGCCGCAATCGCCGATCGAGGGCTTCTGGCAGTTGTCGTCGTGGTCGGTGAACGGGAGCGTGCAGAAGGAAGGGCTGCGCGCCTTCCTCGCGGTCGGTCGCGCGCACCTGTCGCTGCAGGTGCTCGAACTGCCGAATCCCGACATCGGTCCGCTGATCCAGGCCGGCACGCGCAGCTACCAGATCGAGGAGGGCGTGCTTGTCACCACTGCGCTGGTCGGCTTCGACAACTACGGCGACCGCAAGATCCACCTCGAGCCGATCGGCCTGGTCGAGCGTCGTGAGATGAGCTTCGTGGGCGGACACCTGCGCATCGCACAATCGAGTGGCGACTGGCTCGAGTTCGAGCGCATCGAGTGAAGCGGGATCACCAGTAGCGCGCCGCGCCGGCACCCTGCGCGAACGGCCGATCCGGTTCGAAGTGTCGCCAGAGCATCGCGGAGATTTCGCGCAGGAGGACGAAGCCCTCGTTGTCGTGGCGCCAGGTCGCGTCGTCCTGGTCCTTGGTGATCACGCAGAACACGTAGTCACCGTGCGGAGCGTGGACGAGCACGACCTCGCTGCGCGAATGGTCGACCGCACCCTGCTTGCTCATCGTGCTCACCTGCGGCGGGATCGCCGAGAGTGCTTCCGAGTCCCAGAAGATTCGCGACAGACAGCGGTGCATCTCCTCGCTCGCCGACGGGCTCACCAGGGTGCCGTTGCGGATGCGGACCAGAAGTTCGGCCATCTCGCGCGGTGTGGTCTGCCCCCAGCCGAAGCGCTGCTTGTCCGGCTCGCGTCCCGGCGTGCGGGAGTTCATGCGGGTGCCGGTGAAGCCATTCGCTTCGAGCCACGCGTTGATGGCGGTGCCGGTTCCGGCCATCTCCTGGCACCACAACGCTGCGGTGTTGTCGCTGGTCGTGATCATCAGCATCACCACCTTCGCGAGCGTGATGTGACTGCCGTCCGCGACCGCGCCGAGGATGTCCTCTCCCGGGTAGAGCCGCTCCTTGGTGTAGGTGAGTTCCGCGTGGTAGTCGAGCTCACCGCGTTCGACCCGGTCGAGCAGTGCGGCGAGGATCGGGACCTTGATGAGGCTGGCGGTGGGGAACAGGTCGTCGGCGCCGATCGCGATCTCGGTGCCGTGCCGGAGGTGCTTCACGTAGACGCCGACCTTGCCGTGGAACCCGTCGATGCGGTCGCGAATCGCGCTCTCGAGATCGACGGACGACGATCGTTCCGCCGTGCTCGCGCAGGCCGTGAAGAGCAGGAGGAATGGCAGTGCGGCGCGCGACATGACGTTGCTCAAGGGGCTCTGCGCGTACGCCGTGCACGTCGTGCGGCGATTCGTGCACGAAGTTCGCGGAGCTCCGGACTCCGAAGAAGGTGCAGGACGGCGACCCAGACACCGATTCCGACGACGATCGGGATCACCAGTCCGAACAGGAGCCGCGACGTGCCGGAGGCACCCGGACCGTGCAGCGCTGCGAGGCCGAGGATGGCGGCACCCATCACCGCGGAGGCGATCAGCGTGCGGATGATGGCTCGACCCTCGACCGGGGAGTGACCGATGCGTCGTGCGACGGCGATGCGCAACGCGATCGAGTTGCCGTACGCGCAGATGCTGGTCGCGGCGGTCAGACCGGCGACACCGAGGTGGAGCACGCCGACGAAGAACAGGTTGAGCGCGACATTGGCGGCGACGAGCCACGCGGAGTAGCGCGCGGGGGTCTTGGTGTCGCCGAGCGCGAACAGGGCACGTGCGAGCAACTGGCTGCTGCCGATCGCGGGCAGTCCGGCGACCAGTGTGATCGTCGTCCAGCGCGTGGTGTCGGCGTCGGCCTGTGTGTAGCGGCCGTGCACGAAGGCCACCGACAGGAGGTCGTCGCAGACCGCGGCGAGACCGACCGCGGCCGGCACGGCGAGAAGCATGGTGATCGAGAGCGCCCGATCGAGCGATGCGCGAAGGCTGTGATGGTCGTCCTGCGATGCGTGGAGCGCGAGGGTCGGAAACACCACGGTTGCCAGCGGCAACGCGACCAGCGCATGCGGGAACAGCAGCAGGCGGTTGGCGAGATACACGTAGTTGTTTGCCTCGGCTCCGATCATCCAGGCGGCGATCGACTGGTCGAGCAGCACGTTGAGCTGCACCACGGACATGCCGAACGCGGTCGGCAGCATCGCGATGAAGACGGCTCGAGCGCCGTCACCGTGACGTGGCCACCGCGGCCTCGGCAGGAAGCCGCGTCGTCGCAGTGGGATCGCCGCGAGCAGCAACTGGGCGAACCCGCCGAGCAGGAGGACCCAAGCGACGAAGTGCGCCGCGGCCGGCAGGTCGTCGGTCCCGCGGGCGTGGAGCACACCGAGTGCGCCCAGCCAGAACAGATTGAGGACGATCGGCGCGGTGGCGCTCGGTGAGAAGACGCCGAGCGCGTTGAGCGCTCCCGTCCACACGGCGAGCACGCAGACGGGAAGCACGTAGGGGAACAGGATCGCGAGCAGGTGGCGGAACAGGTTGCCGACCTCGGCACTGCTCACCGTCTGAGTTCCCTTGCCGGACTCGAGATGCCACCATTCCGGAGGCACGACCAGTCCGACCACGACGACGATCGCACAGACCACGGCGAGACCCGTGATCAACGCGCCGCTCACACTGGCGAGCAGGTCGCGCGCTCGCGATTCGCCCTGCTCCTGAACGCGGGCCCGCGCGAAGGCGGGGACGAACGCTGCCGATAGCGCGCCTTCGCCGAACAGGCGGCGGAGCAGGTTGGGCACCATCCAGGCGAGCACGAACGCGCCCGAGACCCAGCTCGTGCCGAACACGTGGTAGGTGACCACGTCTCGGACGAGTCCGAGGATGCGCGATGCCAAGGTGAGGACGGAGACGGCGCCCGCGGCGCGGAGCAGGCTCAACGCGCGTCACCCTCGGGCGGCATCGGGTCCATCGAGCTGCTTGCGCACCAACGCATCGCGGCGAGTCATAGCGGTGTCGTCGCGAGCAAGGAAGTGAGAGGCTTTCGCGGGCGGCGCGGGTCGACGACGATCCGGTGCCGCTCCTCTCTCCCGATCCAGGTTCCGATGCTCCGCTCCGCCTGCGTCCTCGCTCTGACCGCGTCACTGTCCGCGCAATCCCAGACCACCTGGGAGTACCGCTTCGCCGTGCCGCTCACGCCTTCGCGCGGCATGGCGCTCGAACTCTCCTTCGACACCGGCCACGGTCGGGGCACCGATGCCGATGTGCACGTCTTCGTGCTCGACGGCCCCGAGCGCGACGCCTTCCTCATGCAGTTCCCCGACGCGATCCTCGTGGGTCGGGGACAGCCCTTCGCCAACTTCGCGTTCCCGGCGGCTCCGGACCCCGGCTACTACACGACGACCGAGATCGTGCAGGAGCTCGACGCGCTGGTCGCCGCCTACCCGGGCCTGTGCAGACGTGTGAGTGTCTCCTCTCTGCCCGGAGCGTCGTTGACGCACAATGGTGCGTCGATCTGGGCACTGGTGGTGTCCGACAATGTCGCGGTCGACGAGGATGAGCCAGCGATCGTGCTCGCCTCACAGCATCACGCGCGGGAACTCAATTCGCCGCACATGGTGCTCCGCGCCGCGCAGCGGGTGCTGGGTGGCTATGCAGGTGTTCCTGCGTTGCACGCACTCGTCGACGATCACGAGATCTGGTTCGTGCCGTGTGTGAATCCCGACGGCGTCGACCACGTGTGGGGGGTGGACAACCTGTGGCGCAAGAACCGCCGCAGCAACGGCGACGGCACCTTCGGCGTCGACCTCAACCGCAACTACACGTCGCATTACGGGCTGTGTGGTGCGTCGACCGTGACCAGTTCGGAGACCTATCGCGGGCCCTTCGCGGCGAGCGAGCCGGAGGTGCGCACGATGCGTGCCCTGATCGCCTACCTCCGTCCACAGCTCTACCTCGACTTCCACAGCTATGGACAGGACGTGCTGGCGACCTACGCGCCGTGCGTGACCGCAGGTGCGACCATCCAGGGCCTGATCGACCGCTATGTCGACGATCTCCGCACACCGATGAACTACGCACGGCGCGCGCCATCGGCTGCCGGTGAGTCCTGCGAGGATCATTGGATCAGCAACGGCACGCTGTCGTTCCTCATCGAGGTCGGCACTGCGTTCCAGCCGGCGTTCTCCGCGACCGTGACCGAGGAGGCCCGCGTGTGGCCCGGCGTGCAGCGCGCGCTCACCACGTGGAAGCCCGCCCTGCGTGGCCACGTCCGTTCGCTGCGCGGCGGAGCGCCTCTCCAGGCGACCATCGGTTACTCGCCCAATGTGTTCACCTTCGGCGAGATCGACCGGAGCCGTGCACGCGACGGCCGCTATTCGTTGTGGCTGCCCCTCGGCAACTGGCAGGTGACCTTCTCCGCCCCCGGACATGATCCCGTGACGCGGACGATCAACGTCACCGGATACGACACACCGATCGGACTGGACGTGGATCTGGTGCCCACCTTCGTCCCCGCCACCCTTCTGAAGAGCGGGAGCGATCGCGTGGGAACCAGCGTGACCTTCACCTACACGGCTCCCGGTGATGCGGGACTCGGCTACTGGATCCCGCTCTCGCTCGGAACGGTTCCGGGCATCGCCATCGGCGATCGCGTCCTGCCCTTGAACGGCGACGCCCTGATGGTTGCTTCGCTCTCGCTGGCGCCGCTCCTCGTAGACAATCTCGGGGTGCTCTCGGCGTCGGAGTCGGCAGTCGCGACCTTGCATCTCCCCAACGATCCTGCGCTTGCCGGAATCACGATGTTCTGCGGCGGCGTGAGCTTCGACCCGCAGTTCCCGTTGGGCGTGGAACGCTGGGCGACTCCGGTGCAGCTCACCATCCTGCCGTGAGCCGTCGCGTCTTCGTCGGCGATGTGCAGGGCTGCCTCGAGCCGCTGCAGCGACTGCTCGAAGCGGTCGCGTTCCGTCCTGCGCACGACGAACTGATCGCGACCGGCGACCTGGTGGCGAAGGGCCCCGACTCGCTCGGTGTCCTGCGCCTGATGTGCGACCTGCGTGCGCAGTCGGTCATCGGCAACCACGATCTGTCCTGGCTCGTGAACGGGCGTGTGTCCGATCCTGGGCTGGAGGCATGGCTTCGCGATCGTCCTCCGATCCTCGAGTTCGACGACCTGATCGTGGTGCACGCCGGGCTCCATCCGCATTGGGACGATGCCCGTCTTCGTCACCTCGGCGATGCCGATGTGAACTACGCGGTGAACGTCCGCTACTGCGACGGAGACGGCAATCGTCCGGCGTCGGACTGGCCTCCTCCTCCGCTGCCCTTCCGGCCGTGGGACGAGTTCTGTCGTCTGTCACGACGCGTGGTGTTCGGGCATTGGGCGCGTCGTGGCCTCGACCGAACCCGCCAGGTGGTCGCCCTGGACAGCGGTTGCGTCTACGGCGGCCCGTTGAGCGGGTGGATCGCGGAGGAAGACCGCATCGTGCAGGTGCCGGGACTGCAGTCCCGCGACGTGTGATCAGTCGGCCAGCAGCGCGGCGAGCTTCTGCAGCGTGCGGTCGTCGACCATCGCGCGGAGTTTGTCGTCGTCGAGACCCTCGGCTTGGATCTCGAAGAGGTGACGGTCGGCGATGGCGAAGCGCAGCGCTGTGCCGAGCACGTCCTTCACCAGCACACCGGTGGACTTGCCGACGACCACCGGCGTGAAGCGGCCATCGTTGTCGGTCTGGCGGAGCAGCTGGGCGACCGTCGCGGCCTGCGGCGCGTTGGGCGCGACGACGATGCGGATGTGCCCTTGCCCATCCAGAGTTTCGAATCGCCGTTCGATGGGACGACCGGCGCTGCTGGCGAGAGCGCTCATCAGCGGATCGCGCACCTGCGGATTCACCGTCGCGGCAATCGCGAGAGGACGGAAGCCCGTGGGCGCGGCAGGCATCGCCTCGATGAGCGCATCGCGGAGAGTCGCGTTGGCGAGGTCGATCGCCTCGCGGAGCTGCGCGACGGACTGCAGATAGGACCCGGCGGTGAACGCGCGATCCGCCGCGTCGAGGGCCTTCTTGAAGTCGGCCGCGCCAGGGCCGGGCGACGCCGGAGGCGCGGAGAAGGCCGTGAGTCCGGCCATTGCGATCACGGAGAAGCGGGCCAGGGAACGCAGTCGCATCGGATTCCTCTTCGGGACGGGACCGAGAGACAGGATCGGCCGTCGTCCGCCTGCGACTGGAGTTCTCTCGGCTCAGGATCCGGCAACGGGACCGGGCAGCACGCGGTGTCGCCGCAGGGTCGCGATGACCAGCGGCTCGAGGCGCTCGGCGAGCGCCAAGCTCGCGTATCCAGCGAAGGCGAGATTGGTGGTGGTGTCGAGCGGCGCGTCGAGCGGAGTGCCGTCCGGGCATCGGATGATGCAGCCGGCCGATTCGGCCACCAGCATGGTGCAGAGGTCGTAGGGCTTGCTGCACAAGGTGCCCTCGAATCCGAGAGCGCGGTGCACCAGCGGGCGGATGTCGAGCACGAAGCGATCGCGACCGAGCGCCAGTTCCGCGAGTTGGCCGCCCGAGGAGATGTACTGATCCGAGTAGACCTCGGCCTTGCGGTGGTCCCAGCCCCCGATCGCGGCACCGATCAGGTCCTCGTCGATGCGCGAGGTGAGCTCCTTCCCGCCCTGGAAGAAGTTGCACACGGTGGCGAACCCGTGGCGGAGCGTGAGTGCGCTCGAGGGGCGCGGCTCGAACTCGCGCACGGATCCGTCCTGCAGATCGATGTGCCGGCCCCGCGTGCGATGGCCTCGCACAGCCGAGAGATCGTCGACACGACCCTGTCTCGTGGTGGGGATCTCGCTCATGTGGGCCACCGCGACATCGGACAACCGTGTGTCCTCCCCGCGCTCGGCCGCGACTGCCGCCAGACACCACGCGCTGCGCTTGTCGAACATCAGACCGCGCGTGCCGTCGATCGGATCCACGATCAATCGTGCAACCGGTTCACCCGAGCCGAACTTCCTCCCGACCTGCGGCTCGATGCCTTCCGCCACCAGCAGGAAGCTCTCCTGCCCGGCCCACCTCTCGCACAGCTCCAGCAGGATCGCCTCCGCGTCGACATCGATCCCGAAGATCGTGTCGCCCTCCGCATCATCCCGCTCCACCCGACTCTGCCTCTCGAGATCCTGCCTGCGCATCGACTCCCCCAACGCCGTGCGCACCCGCACCCCGAGTTCCTGAAGCCGCGGCAGCCACCGCGCACCGAGCACCTGATCGACCACAGACTTGGGCATCGAGACCCGATGGTATAGCCTCCCACCCCCTCCGGGCCCTTAGCTCAATCGGTTAGAGCAGCTGGCTCATACCCGGTCGGTTGCAGGTTCGAGTCCTGCAGGGCCTATCTCCTACCCCCCCGAATTCGCGCGAGAATCGCCCGTTTGGGCGCGATCGCGAATTCGGGGTGGGGGAGTGTGCAATGGAGTGTGCAATTGGCTTGGTCGCAGGGGGGCACTTCCTGGCACAGCCTGGCACGGGGCCGGGTCGCGGGGTGGGCCGGGCAGGTTCGCCCGGGTGGCGCCGGGGCGAGCTGGGCGCCCCGGGTGGCGGGGCGGAGCGGCCGGGCGCGACCTGGGTGAACGTGGGGCGGCTGGATTCCGTCGTCACTGGAGTCACGCCAGCGGGCCCGAGGACGCGCCGGAACTGCTCCGGGAGTTGGTGTCGCGGTCGAGGATCAGGGACCGCTTGTCGCGGAGGAAGCCGTCGAGGCCATCGATGAAGTTGCGTGCGGCCTGGGCCATGAACGCCGAGTCGGGGCCGGTCGTGGTGCCGGCGATCTCGACCGCTCGGATCGCATGGTCGATCACGAACAGCACGTAGTGAGTCAAGAGACCGCGCCCGGTCCACACCTCGGTCGTGAAGAAGTCCGAGGCGGCGAGCGCGTGGGCGTGTGAGCGCAGGAAGTCGCGCCAGGTCGTCGGCCGATCCGGGCTCGGCTAGATGCCGTGCTCCTTCGGGGTCTTGGCGATCGTCGAGCGAGCGACGCGGTGATCGAGCTTCCTGAGTTCGCCCTGGATCCTGCAGTAGCCCCAACTAGGGTTGTCGTCGGCCATCCGGAGGTTCAGGGCTCGATGCTCCTTCATGATCCCGGGGCCACCGACCCGTCGCCTTGCCGGATGGGTCCACTTCGCCGCGATGAGGCGCCTGTGCCAGCGTAGGATGGTGTCCGGGGTGACGATCGTTGCCACCTGGGCGAATGGCGGCGTCCGAGCGGCATGCCCTTGGCGGCGAGCCGACGGCGTTGGTCATCAGTGAGGCGGAGTCGGCGACCGCGGAGCTGTTCCTTCAGAACACGGTTCTCCTCGATGAGTTGGTCGATCTTCGCAGACTGCTCGCGATGGACCCAGCCGGCGATGACAGCGAGCAGGAGTCGAAGGGGCTGGATTCGCAGCACGATGCGGAGATCGTACCGGTTGACCGCAACGTCGCAGGTTGTTGGTGCGAGCGGTGTTCGAGTTTCCGGACAGGACGGGCTCCGGCGTTGCGACTACATGCAGTTATAGCAACCGACATAGACGACGAACGTGCACGCCGGGCTGGTATCATTGCAGTTTGTGAAGGCCCCAACTTCCCCGATTGGCTGAGTCGCTCCGCATGCTGGGTCGACATTGCCACCGTTTAGAGTGGCGGGTGTTTGCCAAGGATCCAGGGGCGTTCCGCGGACTTTGACTACACAATAGGTGATACAAGGCACTACCAGTGCAAAGCTTATGCTCACCGTCACTTGGCATGGAGTCGTCTCTTGACACTGCGCATTGCAGATGCCGTTAGTGTCCCAGACCGTACCTGAGCCAAAGACGCAAGCACAGCCAGGGGCGGAGTAGCTGACTCGGTATGGGCAATAGGTGCATTCTCCGTCACCATCTGAATCTAGTGATGGCGAGTTGGAAGGCGCCGAATGCGGAAGTACACCGAGAGTGGTCAGCAACGCAAGCAGAAAGGCGCAGGCGTTCTTTGCAAGTAACATGTAGCCTCCTTTGACGGAATTAGGTGCTTCTGTGACGCGGTGGGCCAGGGCAGGGCCCCAACTCTTAGTGCGGCGCCCGCCTGTTCTTTGGATCAGCTAGCTTCCGAAGTAGCTCTTCGGCCAGCGACTTCGGACAGGCGCCGAGAGACTGGAAGAAGTTGATGACACCACCTCCGAGTTCGACGACAAGATAGTCGTGATACTCAAACTCTCGGGATGTCCGCGGCATTGACCGAAGCGGCGCGACGGCTATGCTCGCAGTTGAGTCACCGCCAAACTGCATCGAAAAAGAACTAGGCTCCGAGAATCTCGGAAGATCCATGACCGGCTGTCCGGATGGAGTAGTGCCATGAGTTACTTTCATGATGGTTGTGAGGCCGGCCTCTTTCATTTCCTCTAACTCTGCGGCGCGAGTGGCGCCGACGCGGAGGTTGGACGAAGTGAATTCGTTCTGAAAGCCGCTTATGAAGCCGGCGAGGATCTGGCGATCCGCGAGTGCAATGGGAGTATCACCTGGATTGAGCTGCACATGCCGGAACAGATCGTCTGCCCGGATGGACTCGGGAGATGTCACAATGCGGCGAATGAAGTCCCATTTTGAGCGAGGAAGCCCACTCCATTCGGAGGTGCTGGCTTCCCCGTTGGAACTGCCTGTCGTCGGCACAGAATCTGACGACAGGCTATCGATGGTGCCCAATTCCGGAGGAGACTCCGGCGTGACTGCCGGCGAACTCGGACGGTCCTTAGCCAGCGCCTCGATCGAGGGAGCAGCGACGCTATCAGTGGATTGCAGTCGTGTCCGAGTGCTGGTGTCGAGAAGAGAGGGCGTTGCGGCTCCCGAGTTGCGTATTATGAGCCCCGCAGCGAATCCGAGCAGGCTCACCAAGAGAATGGTTAGGAACGGTCTCATTGTCTGTTGTTGGCTATCTGTGCGGTCTGTCGCGTTGGTCCGATCCGGGACAGTGCAACCGTGGGAGTACTGAAGAAGGGGGGGGGGGGGACGAGAATCACCCCTTCGCGCGACGGATTTTCTCCATCGCCCTGCGCCAGCGGACCCGCAGGTCGCGCCGCGTCATGGCTACCTCCTCCGCGGACCGGGCAACGTTCCCGAACTCGAGAACGGCGTTGAACGCCTTCGTCTCTGCTTCGGTCAGCAGGTGCATGGGAAGCTTGGCGAGATCGAGCTCCGGCGGCGGCGGGGTGTCGTCGGGTTCGGGCGCGACCATCTCTACCTCCGGCCAGTCGAGTGTGCGTCGCAGGTCCAGAGGTCCACGGGGCGGTCCCTTCTTCACCAGGTTGCGGCAGACGGCGATGGCGTACCGCGGCCAATTCGGGGGTGGCGTCCTCCGCCGGTCCATCGCCACGTTGACGACGATCTCGATCGTGGCGTCGATGAGGTCGGAGACCAGGCGCCAGCGTCCGTGCCCGAACCGGGCCGCCGCGTGCTCGATGGCGGCGTAGATCGCCTGGAGACCTCGCGAGTCGCCGAGAATGTCGAGCGGGTCACGCTGGCTCGGGTCGTTGCTCGGCAGGTCAGGTTCGTCCGGCTGATCCTCTCGAACTCCTGGTCCTTCTTCTCCGGTGCGCACGCGCAGACCCTCCTTGGACTGATCGCCGAGCAGGCATTGACTCGATCCATGTGCCCAGGGCGCCGTGGCTCGGGGCGGGGCGCTCGGGAGAGGCTCGGGCTGAGGGCGTCGCCACCTTCCACTGGCGGGGCCGTCAGCTCGACCGACGCGCAATCATGCTGTGCCTCGCGGAGATCCGTCAACGGGGCCGGGGAGCCGTGGTCTGACACTCTGGCACGGGTGGTGGAGGCTGTCGCGCGGGAGGCGGCGCATCCGGATGCCCTTCCGCCTGGAGTCGGAGGAAGGTCAGTGGCGAACGCGGACGGGCGGAACCGAGGGCACTCGCCGAGGGCCTCGAGCCGCCCGGATCCCCTGGCTTTGGCCCGAGTGTGCAACGGTGTCCCCCTCGCCGAAATCCCAGCCCCGCTCACCCGTGAATCCCCTGGATGAAGTCATCGGTCCCTACCCGCTCCGCACTCCGCGGAGCCAGGTGACCCATGACTGCTCCGCATGCCCCGATCCCGCTGACCCCGCAACCGCATCCCACCTCCAGCACGCAGCCCCCGCCTTCCGCGATGCAGCACGACGCGAGCGAGGCCGAGGGCGTAGCCCGAGGCCGAGTGAGCGGCGGGCTGCATCGCGGCGCCGAGCCCACCGCCGCGCTGCACGCCGACGACTTCGACTTCCCGCTCCGCGCCGCCGCACCGTCGTCGCGTCGAGCCGCCGATCGCGCTCGCGCCGCGCGCGCACTACACCCCGCCAGCGCCTGCTGCTCCTGGACACCTGGCTGCGCAGCAAGCTCCCCGCCCAGGACTTCGGCGCCCTGGTCGGACTCTCGATCCACACCCTCTACCTGTGGAAGCGTCGCTTCGAGGAGCTCGGTCCCGCCGGTCTCGAGAACCAGCGTCGCGGGCCGCAGAAGGGCAGCCGTCTCTCCCTCGAGACGCAGCGCGCCATCCTGCTGATGAAGCAGTCGCACCCCGAGTGGGGCGAGGATCGCATCCACGACATGCTCGCGCGCAGCCAGGGGCTGGGCGCCAGCCCGGGCGCGATCGGCCACTACCTGCAGCAGGAGGGCTACGTGGTCGAGCAGATCCCGACCAGACCGCATCCCGAGCGCGTCCAGCACTTCGAGCGCAGCCGCCCCAACGAGCTGTGGCAGACCGACCTCTTCACCTTCGTCCTCAAGCGGCAGAACCGGCGCGTGCACATGGTCGCCTTCATGGACGACCACAGCCGTTTCATCGTCGGCTACGGCGTCCACGCCAGCAGCTCGGGTGCTCTGGTGCGCGAGGTCCTCGAAGCCGCGATCGCCAACTTCGGTGCACCGCTGGAGGTGCTCACCGACAACGGCACCCAGTACCACACCTGGCGCGGCAAGAGCGCCTTCACCGCCCTGCTCGAGCGCCGCGGCATCAAGCAGATCGTCGCGCGCCCGCGCCACCCGCAGACGCTGGGCAAGGTCGAGCGCTTCTGGGGCACTTTGTGGCGCGAGTGCGTCGAGCGCGCCGTCTTCCTCGACCTCGACGACGCAAGGCGCCGCATCGGGCACTTCATCGACCACTACAACTTCCAGCGCACCCATTCGGGCATCGACGGACTGGTGCCCGCCGACCGCTTCTTCGCCGCAGCCCCGCAGGTCCTCGCCACCCTGCGCCAGCGGGTCGAGGCCAATGCAAGGCAGCTGGCACAGCACGGCATGCCGCGCAAGAGCTTCTATCTCACCGGCCGCGTCGGCGACGCCAACATCTCGCTGCACGCCGAAGGCGAGCGCGTGGTGCTCACCAAGACCGACGGCACCCGCGAGGAGGTCGACCTCGCCGCACCAGGACGGCGCGCCGACGAGCCCGAGGTGACGCAGGAGCTGCCGCCGCCGATCGCGGTGCAGGGCGTGCTGCGCGACCACGAGGGCACGCAGGACGACGAGGAGCTCTCGGCACCGGGCAGCTCGCCGCTCGACAATGCGCTGCGCGATCTCGCCGAGCAGTTGCGCGACAGCGGCGACGACGACGTCGACGCCCTCGACGCGGAGGTGCAGCCATGAGCGACAGCGAAGCCGTCACCGTCGATCCGCAACAGCCCACGCCGCGCGCCCTCAAGGGCAGCCCCGAGGCGCTGCGCCAGGCCAGCGTGATCCTCGAGACGCTGTGCGGCCTGCGCACCACGCAGTCCGCCAGCCTCGAGCTCGCCATCGCCGTGCCGCGCTATTACGTCCTCGAGGCGCGCATGCTGCAGGCCATGGTCGACGCGCTCGAGCCCCTGCCGCGCGGCCGCAAGCCCGACCACGAGGCGAGGCTCTTCGCGCAGTCCGAGGAGTTGGGCCGTGCACAGCGCGAGCTGCAGCGGCTGCAGGCGCTCTGCCGCACCTTGCAGCGCACCGTCGGCATCAAGCAGGAGACCCCGCGCAAGCCGGACGGCAAGACCGGCAAGACCCAGAGACGGCGCCGTCCGCCCCGCGTGTCGCGCGGCGAGAAGGTGCTCCGCGACCTGCAGGGCTCGCTTGCGCGTGCGACTCCGGCGAACATGCCGGCCGAGACCCAGTGAGGTGACGCATGGTGATGGGACGGCCCAACAAGGGTGCAGATCACGTCGATGCCCTCGATGCCTCGCCGCGTGAGCGCGAGCGCCTGCGCGCGCTGCTGCTCACCATCATGGGCGAGATCTCCAACGAGGACGCCGCTGCGATGCTCGACCTCGGACTGTCCCAGTTCGCCAGCATGCGCACGCGCGCGCTGCAGGGTGCGGCCGACGCGCTCGCGCCCGGACAGCCCGGACGACCGCGCAAACACGATCCCAGGGCCGACGCGCGCGTGCGTGCGCTGCAAGCCGAGAATGCCGAGCTGCGCCGGCAGCTGAGCGAGGCACGCGTGCGCGAAGAGCTCGCGCTCGCGCAGGTGCCCCTGCGACCCAAAGCCCCTCAAGGGGGCGGCCGGCCTGTGAAGAGATTTCCCCGCTGAGCCCGCGACGGCGTGGACGGCCTCCCAAGGAACTGCCGCGCAGTCGATTGCGCGAGGTGTTGCGCACGATCCGCGCGACCTTCGGTCGCATCTCGGTGGTCGCGCTCAAAGCGCTCTTCCCCGCCGTCGCGCGGCGCGCCCTCGAGCGCATCCTGCTGCGCTTCCGCAGGCGACGTGCGGCCCGACGGCGACGGCGCCTGGCGCGTCTGCGCTGGTCGCGCCCAGGCGCGGTTTGGGCCATGGACTTCGCCAGCCTGCGCGGGCGACGCACGCCGGACTTCCTGCTGATCCGCGACCTGGCCAGCAAATGCACGCTGCACGCCCGCTGTCTGCCCGGTCGAGGTGCACCGGTGGCCGCAAAGCTCGAGACGCTCTTTTGCGCGCACGGCGCGCCGCTGGTCCTCAAGTCCGACAACGGCTCGCACTTCATCAATGCCGAGGTCGAGGCCGTGCTGCGCAGCTTCGAGGTCACGCACCTGCGCTCCCCGGTACGCAGACCCGCCTACAACGGCAGCATCGAGGCCAGCGTGGCTCCGATCCGAAGCCTCGCCTTCGACTGCGCACGCCGCGCCCAGCGCGATCTGCCGATCGATCCCGACCTCGACCTCGCCGCCCACATCCTCGACCAGCGCACCGACTCGCGCCGCGCACGCACCGACCCGCGCCCAACGCTGGGACTCACGCACTCCGCTCGACGACGGCATGCGCGAGCACTTCACCGCGACCCGCACTCGTCACCGCCAGCGCCTCCTCGTCGAGCGGGGGCTTGCCGAGAGCGGCAACCTCACTCATGCTGCCCGCGCCTCGATCGAGCGCGCCGCAACCCGCGACGCCCTCGTCGAGTGCCAACTTCTCTCCTTCAACCGACCGTGACTTCCTCCACGGATTACGCGCGTGAACGAGGCTCGAATTACGAGGGAGTACGGCAGGGGCTCGCGCAGGTCGTTAAGGACATTCTCCGCTAGCTGCGTAATCGAAATCGGGAACCAGATAATAGCCTTCCTCTCGGGCTAGTGTACGAGAGCGTTTAAGGTGTGCGGGAGAGACAAGCCCCGCGCACCGCATGCCAAGAAGGAGCTTGCGTGATGACCCGGAAAAGCGTCTTCTATGTCGCACTCTTGACTGTGAGTGCTCTCTCTCTCGCTCTCAAGCTGCGTTCGGCGGACACCCCGCCGAACCCTTTCAGCCGGGTGCTTTGTGGAGTTTGTGAGACCGGCTGCCTCAAGAATCCGAGCACGCCCGACGACGGCGGTGGTTGCATTAGCTTTGACGAATTGCCATTGCCGGAAAGTGGCGACTGTGATCCTCAAACGTATCCAGATCCACCATGCATTGTGGAGAGCAGGTGTTCGCTCTCTGGCAAGTTGCGTTTCCATCTGGTGGCTCCTTGTAGCGGGCAATGGTATTACCGAGAAGTGCACGACGGCGCTCCGAACAACTGGATTGATTTCATTTCGGGTGCTGGGGGCATCAACTTCAATCCGACTCAGGATGCGTCGAAGATCACCTGTGGAGGCTCATACAGAGTTGAGTTCTCCTATGGGGCTGGGCATCAGCATGTCGAGCGCCCTCTACGAGGTCAAGTGCACTACATGCGAGGGATCGACAGGGACTGAGGGTGGGTAGGCGCTTGGAGTCCGAATCGACCCCCAAGAGAAGTCGTCGGAGGGACATGGACTCCGTGGTGGTCCGCGCCTGACGCGACTCTATCCCGCAGTCGTCGAATTGGCCGCGAACATCCTCGGCACCGGAAACACCCCCGGCACCTCCCTGAACAGATCGTCCTGCCCGAGTTCACCGTAGAGGTCCATCGTCAGGCGGATGTCGGAGTGCCGCAGGACCTGCTGGATCACCTTCGGGTGGACCTTCAGCTCGACCAGGATCCGCGCGCAGCTCTTGCGCAGGCAGTGGAAGTCGACGCGCTTCGGAGTGGCGCCGCGCTCCGACGTGAGCCCAGCGAACTCGGCATCCTTGCGGACCAGTTCGGCGATCTTGGAAGGCACGTGGAAGACGCGCTCCGTGTCGAGCACGCGGTCCTTGCCGAGCCTGGCGCGTAGCGCGTCGCGGCGTGCATGCATGTGCCGGAGCGTCTCGACGACGAAGCTCTGCAGAGGAATCACTGCGTCGTCGCCGCTCTTCGTGAACTTCCCATCGAGCCGAGCCGAGGGGCGTGCGCCGTCGAGGCTGAGGTCCTCCCAGCGGATCGACGCGCACTCGTTGGCGCGGAACGCGGTGGTGAGCGCGAACCAGTACAGCACCTGGCGATCGCGGACCTCTTCGCCGTAGTCGGGGTGCGCCTGCTTGCCGCCGAGCACCCGCTCAGCGAGGTATCGCTTCCAGGCAGCCTCGACGAGCTTCTCGGCCTCCTCGAAGCGGAACGAGACGCGCTTGAACACGCGGAACTTGTCGCGGTTCGAGGTGCGGACCGGCAACCGCCGCAGCGGGTCGCTGTCCCATTGACCGGTGCGCTCGAGCCAGCGCGAGAAGCTGCGCAGCGAGGACGCGTAGTGATCGCGGGTCTTGGCGCTCCGCTTGGCGCGGATCGACGTGACGAAGCGTTCGGCGTCGGCGATGTGCAGATCGGGCAGCGTGCGCACCTTCGCGAATGAGAGGAACTGCCGAAGCATCCGGACAGTGCCCCGCACGTAGCGCGGCGCGGCCTGGTTGGCTGCGAGCGTCGCCTTGTACTCCTCGACGATGTCCTGGATCGGCTTGGTTCGCAGCGCGGCGAATCGATCGACGTCGCCGCTCTTGGTCTGCTCGACCTCGCGCAGCGTCTCGTCGAGGAAACGGCGCGCGATCCGCAGGTCGGTGGACTTCGTCGAGCGACGGCGCACGATGCCGCTGGCGTCTTCGAAGACGATGTGCCAGTAGGGGCTGTTCGGTCTCCGGTACGGGTTGCCGGTCCAGTGGGCGGACGCGGCGCGCGTCATCGATGCGCCTCCACTTCGAGGAACGCGAGCAGCTCGTCGCGCACCAGCAGGGTGCGTCCGCGAATGCGGCGGGGCTTGGGGAAGCCGGAAGCCGGGTCAGCCATCAGTCGCCACACACTGCGGACAGAGACGCGCAGTAGGGAAGCGCCTTCTGGCACGGTCACGAGCAGGTTCTCGGCCCGGTCGGATAGTGCGATTTCGGGCCTTGCTGTGTTGGCCAGAGGGTGGCTGTCGCATGGCGCGGCGAGGGGCGCAACCTCGGCGATGGCAGTCCACGGATCAGGAGCCATCGCGGCCTCCGTTCGGCTCTATGCCGAGGGCTTCGAAGACTGCGCTCTCGAGCAGGCGTCGCGTCGCGTCGTCGATGGGGCGGATGAAGGGATGGTCGACACCGGCACGGTCGCGACGAGCCGGGAAGCTCAGCGCGAGTCGTCCGTCGCGTGTTCGACGCACCGTGACCCCGTCGATGCGCAGCCGCTCTCCGATCGTGAACTCCACGAATCCGAGCAGGCCAGCTCGAACGTCCTGATCCGAACCGCGCGTGAAGCGCACCGAGGAGAGAGTGAGCGCGGTCATGGACGCTCCTCGGTCGCATCGACTCTTTCCCCGGTCGCTGCGGCTTGATCCGCGTCTCCGAACTCGAAGCTGGCTGCGTCGGCGAATGGATGAGACGCGAGGCCCGACCACGTGCCCGCTTCGGTCATCAGGCTGCGAATCGCACGAATGATGTCGATCCAGTTCCTCTGCGCGTGGCTTCGGCTGAGGATCGGCGGTGGACCGCCGGAGAGCCAGTCTCGGATCTCGGCGAGTCGGCGCTCGACGGTCCGCTCCGAAACCCCTGTCCGATGCGCGATGGCGGATGCAGTGGGCAGGAGTGCCACGAGATGAGCGCCAAGGCTGCACTGTGCACTCTCCGGGGAAGGCTGAGGTTCTTCACCCGACTGTTGGTCGCGCTTCTTGCGAGCCTCGACCTCCGCGCGTAGCGCTCTCACTTCGTCCCGCGACAGGATCACACCCCTGCCCGCGAGTTCGGAGCGCAGAACCTTGAGGGTGGGGGCGACTCCAAAGCTCGAGATCCACCGCGCGATGATGGCCTCTGCGACGGCCACGAGCGGGTTCTCCGGGTCTTCACGCTCGCGACCTGCTGACCTTGCTCGTTGCTCAGCTTCGTCGGCGCAGGCCTGAATCGCGCGGGCGATGTCCTCGCCCTGGAGATCGAGAAGCGACACCAGGTCGTGCAGATTGAGTTCTCGGTCCACGAACAGTCCAGGACACGGATCTCGATCCAGAATGATCAGGAGCTTGCGCTCGGAACCGGAGAGCGCGCGGATACGCCCGGCGGCGTTCACCAAGTGCTGTCGTCGCCAGGCCTCATGGATGTCCGCTTCGAGGGGATCGATGAACACTCTTCCGGGCCAGTGTTCGGGCTGGCCCCACCAGCCGACCAGCGCTTCGATCGTCGCGGA
Source organism: Planctomycetota bacterium (assembly GCA_046349595.1). Lineage (GTDB taxonomy): Bacteria > Planctomycetota > UBA1135 > UBA1135 > UBA2386 > JACRLW01. The sequence continues at coordinate 953,091 of JAXMCA010000002.1, read as the reverse complement.
CGCGCCTGGCGCGTAAGCCACGGGAGGAAGGCCTGGAAAGGCTCGTCGAAGGGCCCGTGCATGGTGCTGGATGGTTCCCATCGGCAGGAAGTGCCTGCCGATGACGAACACATCGCGGTCAGCGAAGCGGTCCGTCGCGCTGTGAGCGGCTCCGTAGTGACCGCAGGCGTCGTACGCGGTGGGAGATGTCTTGGCGAAGGTGTCGCGGTCGGACTTCCGCAGAATGCCGCCAGGTTTCTGAAACCGCAGACCTTCGAACTTGATGCCTTCACTGACGGCGCACTCATGCACGGCGAGGTAGGTCGCATTCACGATCGGCCCCTGCAGTCGGCCGAAGCGAAAATCGGACACCGCAAGCGTCGTCAGCGATGTGGGCCGGGACTCGAGCAGGGCGGACTCGATGTCGAACAACTCGGTGAGCTGGGTTGGCAGTGCCCCGATCGACAACCAGCACACGCGCCCGGCGCGGGCGAGCGCGGCGAGTTCCACGTTGGCGACGCGGACGCTCCAGCGCAGCACCCGCTTCTTGTAAGTGATTGGCGTGACCGTCACGCCGTGCTGCAGGTGTTCGAGCCGCAGCAGGCGGATGCAGAGGTCGGAGAGTGCAGGTCGACGATCCTCGCCATCTCCCTGACCTGGCCGTTCAAAGCTGGTCCACGGCGGTTCGAGCCGACCGTCGTGCAGTGCCCGCAGGAAGCCGGCTTGGGTCGACGTCAGTTCTTCGAGTACGGCGCGGATCGGTTGGCTGTCCGTCGTCGTTGCCTCGATCGCCCGCAGGACCCGCCTCACGATGTCGGCAAGCACCACGTCGGGGACAACCATCGTTCCCCGTTCGAGGGCGTTCCATGCTGCGCGCAGATCCACCTTCGCGAGAAGTCGATCCGCGTGATCGAGTGCACTCTCCACGATGTCGGCCTGGAGCACCTGATCGAGAAGCAATCCGCCCGCCGTCCGCCCGTCGTCGTCGATGACCAGCGCAAGATGGTCCAGGAGGTTTGGAGGCGACTCGTGGTCAGGCGCGTTCAGCCGTGCGCCAAGATCCCGCAGCAGCATCGGGAGCCGTGCGTGCGTCGTGACGACGAGGACGCGGGAGCTGGTCCTGATGCGCTCCATCGCGTCCGCACTGTCGTGTCGGTAGTTGCCGGGCTGGGTCTCGCACTGCTTGTTGCGGAACAAGGGGCATCCCTCGCAGGCGAAGACACCCAACTCGGCGAACTCTGCGCGGTGCTCGGGGTGGGAGCAGAGGAAGCCGTGGGTTGGCCCAGGCCGGGCCCCGAGGAGTTCGACGACCTCCACCGCGCCGTCGTCGGCGGACTCGTCTCGCGCAGCCTTCGCCTTCTCCATCACCAGGTCGGCGGTGTGCTCGGCCAGGATCCCGATGCGGATCTGGCCGCGACGAAGTCGGTGGAAGCTCTCGCGCCGTGCGGCGGTGGTCTTTCCCGATCCAGTCGCGCCAACGATCTGCTTCGACTTGTCGCCGATCGCCCAAGACCTCAGCGCTGCCGAGACGTGCGCGTGAGCCTCCCCGAACTCGGAGACGATGATCGATCCGGGTGTCGGACCAGCCACGGGCTTGGTCTGCCCGGGAGCCGACGGTCTGGGTTCGTGCCGGAGGCGGTCGAGGTAGCCGTCCTGCCGCAGCACCTCGACGCGGCTCAGGCCGCGCTGGCGCGCTTCGAGGTCGAGCGCATCACCGCTCCAGCCTTGGAGGGATGGTGCTGGCAAGCCGCAGCCGCCGGAGTCGGCTTCGTGGTTCGCGGAGAAGCAGAACCAGCGGTCCTGATTGTCCGGCAGGGGGCCGAAGCAGCCGCGGTGGCCGCACGCAGGACACTCGCGGTCCGGGTCCAGGAAGCTGCGTCGATGATCCGCGTTCCAGCGCTGCGCAGCCTCGTCGAGGCTCGAGCTGGCTCGAGCCGATCCGGCAGCCCGGCGAGTTGGCACGACTCGCGGGGGCTTCGGTGCCCTGGGAGTTGGCGGCGGTGCGAGGGCGGCGAGTTCGTCGACGTCGAAGAGCACCTCGCTCAGGACGAGCGTCGGGAAGTCCCGGGGATGAGGCTCCTTCTCGGGCTTGGCGTTGCCCCGGGGCGTGTAGAGGGCGCGTGCAGCCGCATCGGCGGTGACACTCCGATCGACGTGCAGCCAGGCCAACGAAGCAGTAGCCCGCGCGATCACCTCGGCGAATCCGAGCTGGGCGCGCTGGACAAGCTCCTGGTCGTCGACCGGTCGGCTGAGGATCGCGACGACACGAAAGCCCTTGGGTGTGTGGTAGAAGACGCTTCCGGGGAGTCGGGGAAGCAGCTGGTGAAGCGCGCTGCGCTCGTCCGGGGTCAGGGCCCGGCGGTCGTCGTGATCGACGTCGAGCGCCAAGCAATCGGTTCCCGACCAGTTGGCCCCGAGGCGTCGGTTTTCCCGCCACAGGCAGGGCGACCACCACGGCTGGGACTGTTCGGGGCGGCCAGCCTCGTCGAGGGTGCGAGCCAGCGCTGCCGCAGAGCGTGCGATGGTCACCCGGCGAGCGCGGGTGTTCGTGATCGGTCCGCCGACGCTGATCGACATCGGCGCTGGGCTCGACGTGGCCCCTCGCCCGCTGTTCGGTGTCGCACCGGCGGGCGACACGATGGAACGGGAAGTGACTGTACTAAGTACAGTCCCAATTGGTTCCGTCGTGTCGGTGTCCGCGGGGCGCTGAATCGACTGCCTCGGCCCCGCAGGCGGCAGGCTGGAGAGGTGCAGCCGGTCGCGCGCGACCCCGGCTTCCTCGGCGGCTAGCGAGGGCAGGCGTGGGGAGTCTGGGAGGCCGCGTGGGTGATGGAACGGATCCGCGGCCTTGAAGAGCAGCAGGGACGAGATGTGCGGCGCGTTCACGACGCGCACCAAGTACAGGAATCGGAGTCAACGCCTGCCCGCCGCCAGTAGCGCGCGCCACTCGCCCAGCAACGGTGCGGGACTGGCGTCAACTGGCCGCCAGTAGCTGGCCAGTAGGATTCCTACTGGCAGGAGCTGCGATCAGTCCTGCAGCCCTTGCTTCCGCCTCCGCTCGGTGAGCACCCTGTCAGCGAAAGTGCTCAGGTCGTCGACTTGCTCCTCGATCTTCCGGAGAACTTCCCGGAACGCATCCAGGTTGACGTCACGGCGATTCTGTCCGCGCCGGCGCATTGGGACGCCGTACTTCTCGCAGAATCGGCTGACTGCTTTGTGATCGCGGAGCAAAGGGTTCGACTCTTGGATGCAGAACGACACCGGAACCCAGTGGGTCGGGTCTGCATGGGCCGCCTCCCCGGTGTCGGACTCCGATGAGGAATCGGCGCGATCCGGAGCCTCATCGGCCGCCTGAGTCCTCAGCGCGGGGGACTCCGGCGGAGATCTTGGATCTTCCTGGGTGGCGCAGGGTTCCACAGGTCGCTCGGATCCCGCAAGAAGGCGCTCGAGGACTCCCGCCCAGATACCTCGCATGTGCTGAATCTGCGGTGCGTTCCAGGGGAGCAGTTCGGGATGACCCGACCGATCAGCGCGCCACTGATGGATCTCCCACAGGTCGCCACCTACTGGCAAAGGAGGCTGCGTGTCTTCGTGCGGACCACCCTCGCTTCTCCATCGCCTGCAGTAGCTCTGGATTGCAACGAGTGCTTTCCGACCAACGTCATCCAGCCGCAAACTGATCCGGCCCAGAGCGACGCCGTCCGCCTCGACCACGCGCAAGAACTCGAGGGGGTGGTCTCCCTGTACGGCATCGAGGTGCCGTCGCAGAACCGGGTCGTCGTCGCCCACCTTGGAATGATCTCTTGGAACTTGTCGAGTTGGCGGCGGGTGTCGCCCTCGAACTGACATCCTCCCTGATCACGCAGGCGGCGTGAAGGACTCGGGTGGTTGGCCAGCTCAGTTCGCTCCGAGTGCCCGACGAACCTCTGCGACATCGACCTGGGCGTAGGTCGTCGTGCTCGCGATCGAGCGGTGACCCAAGGCCTGCTGAACCAGCCGGAGGTTTCCGCACCGCGCCAGGAGTCGGGTGGCGAAGGCGTGCCTGCAGCTGTGCAGAGTCACGTGCCGAGTCACGCCCGCCTTCGCCAGCCAACTCGAGAATCGCCTCTGTGCATGCCGCACGGTCAGTGCCTCGCCATCCTGACCCTCGAACACCGGTCCCTCGAGTCGATCGGCGAGATGCTCTCGAAGCGCGGCGACTACAGGTGGCGACAAGATTACCTCGTGGGCGTGGTCGTTCTTGTCGCTGGCGACGCGAGCGGATGCGCGGACCAGGTCGACATCCTCGATCCGAAGGTGCAGGGCTGGCGAGATCCGAAGTCCGGCACCGACCAGCAAGACGATGAGCGCACGATCGCGGCGGGCCGTGGCGCTGCCGTCGGCGTCGATGGCCGCCAAGATGCGTGCTTCATCATCGGGTTCTAAGACCTGCGGCGGCGGTGGGACGCAGCGTGCTCTTCGTAGCACCCGTGCCGGGTTGCTGGGCAGGAGTCCGGAGTCAGCGAGGTAGGCGAACAGCGTGCGCAGCGAGGTCCTCAACGCGTTGGTGCTCGTCGCTCGCTTCTCGGCGCCGTCGGGGCGACAGCGCGCCTCAGGGGCGGCGACGAACGCCGCCAGATCGCGGTGGTCGAGGCGCGCGAGGTCGGTCGAACGGCGCGTACGGGCCAACCAGCGGCCCAGGGCGGCCGCGTGCCGCGCGTATTGCCGTCGGGTGTGTGGGGAACGGCCGTCGGCGGCGAGCTGCGCGTCGAAGGCCAGGGTCGCGTCTTGGAGGTGCACTTGGAAGTCGCTCGAAACGGGCGCCTGCTGGATCGGCAGAGTGCCCTGGGAACGAACGACACATTCCCTCGAGTACGCGACGCAGCAAGGCGATTGGCAGTGCCCTGGCGCGAAGGTTTCGAGCCGCGGTTCGCGCGTATTGCCTTGATGTTCTGCGCGCGGCTGTGCACGCAGGCGAGCGCGATCGTCGAATGCGCGACCGCGCCCTGCGCCTCAGACGTTGTCGAGCAGTCCGCGCAGCTTCTCGATGGTGGAGCGCAGCTGATCCCGCTCGCGCTCGAGGCCACGCACATGCGCGACCAGTCCGTCCAGCCCGCCGACGTTGCCCGCAGCGGCCTTCGGCGGTCGACCTGGCCCACGGCGTGCGGGCATCGCACGGGTCGCCGCGTTCTTGGCGGGACGGCCAGGGCCGCGCTTCGCCGCGATCTTCTTCTTCGCCGCCTTCTTGCCCGCCTTCACGTGCCCAAGCAGCAACTGCGCGCGCCCGTAGACGATTGGATAGATCTTGTGTCCGGCCGATTTCGCGGCCTCGGCCACCTCCGCGAAGGACGCGTCCTTCTTCTTGCCGAGGTAGTCCTTGACGAACGCGAAAGCATTCTTGCCTTTGTCACTTGCCATAACAGGGTCCTTATCACCGATGGAGTGTCCGGGATTCAAGCGCCAATGCCTTAATCCGGGGATCATTTCGTGCCTGGGCGCCAAGACGGTGCATTAGAAAGACCACGTGTCCTGATCGGACTCCGAGTCGACTTCGTGCTCTCGGTGGAACAGGCGACCGGCTCGAACGAGCCCCTGGAGGTGTTGGAGAGGCGCGGTTCGCGCCGAGTGGTTGGCGGTCGCCACGTGATCGAGCATCGCGATCAGCTCGGCGTCGCCCTCTCCGATCATGTGCCGGATCAAGGCGACGAACTCGGTGTCGGCGAGGACGCACTCGCGCAGCAGCTCGTCCTCAGGTAGTTCCGCGGTCGCGCGGAAGCGCCGGATCGCGGCTGCGATCGACTCGAAGGCGTTCGGGTCGTCGTGATCGATGCGCTCGCGGATCGCCGCCTGTCGCGCGAAGAGTCGATGCGCCTGCGCCTCGTACGGTGGGACCGCGACGCACTCGGGAAAGCCGAGCAGGTGGAGCCCGAGGCAGCCGAAGTCAGGCGGCGGCCGATCGGCGAGGAAGGTGTCGGCGGTCACGTCGACCCCGGCCTGGACCTGTAGCTGTAGCGCCAGGCGAGCAGCCTCTCGCACAGCGGGACTGCCATGCACGGCCTCGTCGAACAGCACCCCGCGCAGTCGGTTTCGCGGCGGCGGTGGCGAAGGATCGTGTGCTTCGTCCGGCAGCTCCTTCGCGATGAACCCCAGCCTGGCAATTGCCGCGCGCAGGTCCCCGGGCCCCTGGAATGGCTTGGGCCGACCGTTCAGCGTCAGCCGCGCGACCTCGTGCGCGAGGCGCTGGTTGTCGGGCAGCACCCCGGTGCCGCGGAAGTGCTCGAATGCCTGGTCGATCGCTGTGGCCGGGATCGGGCGCAGCGCAAGGGTCTGGCCAAGACGATCGACGCGATCTCGTAGTCCACGCTTCATGGGTCACGCGCGACGCGGACGACCCCGCATGCCGGTCGCCTCGGCGTCGGCTTCGAGGTTGGAGAGTCGCTGTTCGAGCTCGCCGAGTTCGATGGCCTTGATGCGGGTCTGCACCAGCTCGATCAGGACGGTTGCCGAGTCGCGGTCGATGGTGCCCTGGCACAGGCCGTCCGTGATCGAGTCGAGGGCGCGGTTGCAGTCTTCGACAGCGCGGAGCGCCGGCAGGGTGATTCCGAGCGGTGCGGCGTCTTGCGGTGCTTCCGCAGGGCGTCCGGTCACGCGCTCCAGGACGAGGCGGATCGCGTGGATGTTGCCTTCAAGTCCCAGGCGGATGGCCTTGCGGATCAGCGCCTGCACATGTTCGGGCGTGACGGCTTCCTCCGCGGCGCGCCGCAGCTCGAAGCTGCGCTTGCGGGGGCCACCCGGGCCGCCCGGGTTGCCCTTCGCGAAGCGACCTCCATGGTCGCGGCCGTTCTCGTTGGTGCGGTCGCTCACGGCTCCTCGGCGCTGGTCTCCGTCGCGCGGCGCTCGGTGGTGATCTCGGCGAAGCTTCGTCCATCGCCGTCCAGGGTGGCCTGCTGGCCGGTCGCATTCTCCCAACGGAGCAGAGCTGCATCGACGAAGGCCGGCGACAGCTCCATCGCGAAGCAGCGACGCCCATGGCGCTCAGCCGCGATGATCTGCGAGCCGCTGCCGCTGAACGGTTCGAGCACGACCTCGCCGCGACGCGTGTGGTAGCGGATCGGGCGCTCGAAGATCTCCAAGGGCTTCTGGGTCGGATGGATGCCGTCGTTCTGGCCCTGCTGGTCGATCTCCCACACCGTGCGATCGCCGGGGTCCGGGCGGCGATCCTTGTCGGGCATCGAGCCCTCGGGCCAGCCGTAGAACGCGGGCTCGTGGCTCCACAAGAAGTGCGAGTGCGTGAGCACGCCGCGCGCCTTGGCCCACACGATGGTCTGGTGCACGAGCAAGCCGTTCTGCTGCCAGGCCTGCTCGACCAGAGCCTGGCGCCGCGTCGCGTGCCACTGGTAGACCGGCACGCGATCGATGCAGTGGCGCAGCGCCACGCGCAGGAAGGTCGCGAAGAAGTCGACGCTGCTCTCGGGATCGACGTAGTCGTCCCAGTGCTTGTCCTTCACGTCGGGCTTGTTGACCGTGCTCTGCGGGTGGTTGCCGCCTTGGTAGCTGACCAAGTAGGGCGGGTCGGTCGCGAGCAGCACGGCGCGCTCGCCAGCCATCAGACGCGTGACGTCGTCGTTGTTGGTGCTGTCGCCGCAGAGCAGGCGGTGCTCGCCCAGGATCCAGAGATCGCCACGGCGCGTGGTGGCGGTCTCGGGGGGCTCGACAGGTGCGTCGTCGCCGACGTCGCTGACCTGATCATCGAGTTCGGCGAGCAGGCGGTCGATCTCCGCGTCGTCGTAGCCCACGCCCTCGAGCGCGTCCTCCTCGCGCAGTTGCTGCAGGAGCCGCGCGAGGACCGGCTCATCCCAGTCCGCGTACTCGTGAGTTCTGTTGTCCGCGATCCCGAACGCGACGGCCTCGAGATCGCTGCCCTCGAACCACCACACCGGCACCTCGGTCATGTGGAGCTGTTGCGCGGCCTTCAGGCGCGTGTTGCCCGCCACGACCTCGCCCGAGCGCCGCGCCACGATCGGCTGCTGCCAGCCGAAGCGGCGCAGCGAGGCGACCACGTGCGGCACCGCGGCGTCGTTGTGGCGCGGGTTGGTGGGCGAGCAGAACAGCTGGTCGATCGGGACCAGCTCGGTCGGCAGTGCGGTGGGTGACTCCAAGGCGGTGAACCTCGCGGAAGGGAGCCGCTTGGAGGTGACCTTGGAGTGGTGGCTCGGGAAGTCAGATGTCTACCGCATGGACCGGATGTTGCAAGGGGCGGGGGAGAAAGGGTGGCGATCTGGCCGGACCGAGAGGGCCACGGACCGGGTCCGAGCCGGATCCGTCCTCTGCGTCTCGGGGGATCGAGGAGCCGGGCGGAACTCCCCGGCTCACCGTTGAAACACCGTTGGTCAACGGTGGAGAGCGGGCCGAGGGGGCTGGTCTGGACCCGGTCGGAGACGCTGACCTCGGCGACCTGGAGCCGCCGGCTCAGAGGTCAGATGCTGGAGGGAATGCGCGCCTCACTCGGGGGCGGACTCGGCCGGCGGGAACGGGCCAGCATTCGCGGAGTGCCCGGATTAGGTATCGATCTCCTTGCAGGATGGCTCGGCGGATTTTCCGGACAGCGCGCGCCCGTTCCAAGCAGTCTTGAAGTTGGCGTGGTCCACCCTGGCGACCAAGTCGGCGACGAATCGCGAGATGACTGCCTTCTGCGTAACGACGCGCCACCGACAATCACCCTGCGGCGTCTCGATCACGGGGGACTCCGCGACCACGGGAAGCACACCGCGCAGCGAATCCAAATGCCCTGGCCGTGCGCACACCATCAGCGATTCCAGGTCGAGCACCCCCCTACAGCGTGCGGTGTCGGCGACGTTGATCGAATAGGCCCCGTAGATCGACTGAATCCAAACCCTGCGTCGTCGCCCCTGCGTCGCGCCGTTGGGCCCTTGGACCGGCGGGGCTTTTCCGACGATGCGAGCTGGTGCGCGACGCGCAAGGGACTGGTCGGCTCCGGCTGAAGCTGTCCCGGCCGCCGTCGACCGGTGACACTCCGTCAAATGGAGTCGGTCGCCGGCCGCTCGTTCCGCTGGATCTTCCGCGCCGCGCGGGCTCTACTCGGTGCGGTGTCGGGCGAGGAGCGCGGGAGCTATCGGTCGTCGCCGTCCCCTCCCGTGCCCCGACCGCAGCTTCGTCCATGGCCTCATCCCGCGAACACCACCGTCACGCTCGGCCAGCACCAGCCCGGGCTTCCCGCGTCGTGCGAGAGCGGGGCTCTCGCTGGTTCTCCCTGGGCCGGCAGGGGTACGCGGCAGATCGACGTCGGTGACCACGGCCTACCACGCCAAGCTGCTGGCGACGCAGCTCACGCTCCGGGGGCCGGCAGGCACCGTCGGCCAGCTCTCACGGTCCATCTCGAATTCCCGCGTCGACCTCAACCCGCATCAGGTCGACGCCGCCTTGTTCGCGGTCCGATCACCCCTCTCGAAGGGGGTTGTTCTCGCCGACGAGGTGGGGCTCGGGAAGACGATCGAGGCCGGGCTCGTGATCGCCCAGAGTTGGGCGGAACGCCATCGCCGCATCCTGGTCATCGTCCCGGCGACGCTCCGCAAGCAGTGGGCGCAGGAGATCGCCGAGAAGTTCAGCATCCCGGCCACGGTCCTCGATGCCGCGAGCTTCAACCGCCGCCTGAAGGCCGGCGTTGCAAACCCATTCGAGCCCGACGACCAGATCGTCATCTGTTCCTACCACTTCGCCGCCAACAAGGCTGAGCAAGTGGCGCGCGTCCCGTGGGACCTCGTCGTGATCGACGAGTCGCACCGGCTACGCAACGTCTACAAGACCAGCAACAAGATGGCGCGCACGCTGCGCGACACGCTGCGCACGCCGCCCAAGGTCCTGCTCACCGCGACCCCGCTCCAGAACAGCCTGATGGAGCTGTTCGGATTGGTCAGCTTCATCGACGAGCACGTCTTCGGTGACGAGCCCTCGTTCCGCGAGCAGTTCCTTCGCGGCGACAACGAGGAGCTACGGAACCTCGATCTTCGTCGCCGCCTTGCCCCGGTCTGCCACCGCACACTTCGGCGGCAGGTCCTGGAATACATCCGCTTCACGCGACGCATCCCGATCACCTGGGACTTCTATCCGACCGACGAGGAGCAGCGGCTCTACCACGAGGTCTCCGACTACCTGCAACGCGACGAGCTGTTCGCCCTGCCGTCGGCGCAGCGGATGCTCATGACGATGGTCCTGCGCAAGCTGCTCGCTTCCTCCAGCTTCGCGATCGCGGGCACGCTGCGATCCCTGGTCAGGCGACTCGAACAGCAACTGGCTGATGTCAGAGCGAGCACCGCCCCGGATGAAGAGGACCCGATCGCCGCAGACTACGACGCTCTGGAGGAGCTGCGAGAGGAGTGGGACGACAACCCCGAGCCGGCGACAACCCCGGCAACAGACGAACAGCGGCTGCGCGCGGAGATCGGAGCACTGAAGGGCTACCTCGCGCTCGCCGAGAGCATCCAGCACAACGCCAAGGGCAACGCGCTACGCGAAGCCCTTGCAGCCGCGTTCCAGCAGACGGCGCAACTAGGCGCAGCTCGTAAGGCGGTCATTTTCACGGAGTCCCAGCGCACGCAGACCTACCTGTTCGGCCTGCTGGAGCAGTCTGGCTACGAGGGGCAGGTCGTCATCCTGAACGGCAGCAACGCTGACGAACGCAGCAAGCAGATCTACAAGCAGTGGCTCGTCAGGCACGAGGGAGAGGACATCGTCAGCGGCAGCCGGCCCGTCGACGTGAAGGCCGCGATCGTCGAGGAGTTCCGAGAGCGCGCGTCCCTCCTCGTCGCAACGGAGGCTGCGGCGGAGGGTGTCAACCTCCAGTTCTGTTCCCTCGTCGTCAGCTTCGACTTGCCGTGGAACCCGCAGCGCATCGAGCAGCGCATCGGTCGCTGCCATCGCTACGGACAGAAGCACGATGTCGTCGTCGTCAACTTCCTCAATCGCAGGAACGCTGCTGATCAGCGCGTGTTCGAGTTGCTCGACGAGAAGCTGCATCTGTTCGACGGCGTGTTCGGCACCAGCGATCAAGTTCTCGGCGCGCTCGAATCCGGCGTCGATGTCGAGCGACGGATCGCTGACATCTACCAGCAGTGCCGCACTGAAGCGGAGATCGCGGACGGCTTCGCAAAGCTCCAGGCAGACCTCGATGAGCAGATCCAGGATCGCCTCGCGAGAACGCGCCAAGCCGTGCTCGACAACTTTGACGAAGAGGTTCACGAGCGCCTCCGCGTGCATCGTGACGAAGCCCGGGCAGCCCTGGACGAACGTGCCCGTCGGCTCCTATCGCTCGCTGAGATCGAGTTGCGTAGTGACGCCGAGTTCCAGGCAGGCTCGGCGCGCTTCTGCTACGCGCCGAAGGCCGAACCGCTCGGCCGACCCGGCAACTACAACCTGGACTGGAAGGACGCCGAGCAAAGGGGAGATCACTTCTTCCGGACGGACCACCCGCTCGCAGCCGCGATCATCGAGCGCGCGCACCAGCGCGATCTGCCCACCACAGAACTTGTCTTCGACTACTCGGGCTACGGTGCGCCAGTAGCCGTGCTCGCGCAGCGGCTGGGCCAGTCCGGGTGGCTCACGGCTACCAAGCTGCGGATCGCGTCGATCGACGACGAGGAACATGTGCTCGTCGCTGCGATCGCCGATGGAGAGGCGAACGCCCCCGAAACGCTGGACGAGGAGTGGGGACTACGGATCCTTGCGGTTCCCGCCAGCACACGAGGACAGGTGGCTGTGCCTCCCCAGGTTCAGCAGCAGCTTCAAGCCGCACTCGCCAGACATGAGGCTTCCCGCGTGGACGATCTTGCGACGCGCAACGCGGCGCACTTCGAGGAAGAGGCCGAGAAGCTCGACCGCTGGGCAGAGGATCTCAAGCTGACGCTCGAACGCGAGCTGAAGGAGCTGGACGCCGAGATCCGTGCCGCTCGCAAGGAGTCCAAGGTGCAGGTCTCCCTCGCGGACAAGCTCCAGGCGCAGCGACGCATCAAGCAACTGGAGCAGCGCCGCAGTCAGCAGCGACGCCAGCTCTTCGAGGCGCAAGACGAGGTCGACCAGCGGCGAACCCAACTGATCGAGGAGATCGAGCAGCAGCTTCGCACGAAGATCGAGCGCGAGACCCTCTTCACGATTCGCTGGGTGCTACCCGGCCCCAGTGGAACGACGGAATGAACATGCCCGAGAGACGACAGAAACTCGAACTGACCTGGATCGGCAAGGATGAGCGACCACGACTGGAGCCACGCATCCTGCTGGAGGACCCGGATCTGTCCTACCACGCGCCGAAGCGCGTCAGCGAGAACGACCAGTTCGACAACCTGCTGATCCACGGGGACAACCTGCTGGCGTTGAAGGCACTGGAGCAAGGCTACGCAGGGTCAGTTCGATGTGCCTTCATCGACCCTCCCTACAACACCGGATCTGCATTCCGTCACTACGACGACGGTGTCGAGCACTCCACGTGGCTATCCCTCATGCGGGACAGAATCACGTGCCTGCGCGATCTCCTGACCATCGACGGATCACTTTGGATCTCGATCGACGACAACGAGGCCCACTACCTGAAGGTGATGTGCGATGAGGTTTTTGGCCGCAGCAACTTCGTTGCCACGGTCATCTGGCAGAAGAACCACGCGAGAAACAACTCGGCCAAGTATCTGGCAACCGATCACGACTTCATCCTTGTCTTCGCACGCGACTTGGCATCGTGGCGTCGCAACACCGTCGCACGCACTGCCGCGAGCGATGCCGACTTCTGGAATCCAGATGAGGACCCCCGAGGCGAATGGAGACGCTCCGATCTCACTGCCGCGAAGCCTTACAGCGACGGAAAGTTCGAGGTCGTAGGCCCCCACGGCGATCGCTTCGAGCCACGCGAGAACCGATGGTGGAGTCTGTCTCGCGACTCCTTCGAAGAGCTTCGGAAAGACAATCGGCTGTGGTGGGGCAAAACCGGTCGCACATTCCCCTTCCGAAAGCGGTTCCGCAGCGAGCTTGGCGGCCTCGTTCCCAACACGGTCTGGCTCAACGAAGAGGTTGGCGACAACCGCGAAGCAAAGCAGGAGAGCGCGCGCATCTTCGGCCGCGACGGCATCTTCGCAACTCCGAAGCCGGAGCGCCTAATCGAGCGCATCCTGAGCATCGCCACCGACCCCGGCGATCTCGTCCTCGATTCCTTTGCTGGATCTGGAACAACTGGAGCTGTCGCTCACAAGCTCGGCCGCAGATGGCTGATGGTTGAACTCGGCGATCACTGCACGACCCACATCGTGCCGCGAATGCGCAACATCGTTGACGGTTCAGACAAGGGAGGTATGGGTGCGCAGGCCAACTGGAAGGGTGGCGGAGGGTTTCGCTTCTACCGCCTCGCCCCCTCCCTCCTGGAGAAGGACCAGTGGGGCAACTGGGTCGTCAGCAAGAGCTACAACGCCGCGATGCTGGCCGAGGCCATGTGCAAGCTCGAAGGCTTCCGCTACGAGCCCGACCCTGAGACGTTCTGGATGCACGGTCGTTCAACCGAGACCGACTTTGTCTACATCACAACGCAGAACCTCAGCCGTGCCCAGCTTCAGTTCATTAGCGAGCAGGTCGGGCCGCAGCGCACGCTGCTGATCTGCTGCGGAGCGTTCCGAGGCAAGCGCGACGACTTCGCGAACCTGACCCTGAAGAAGATCCCGCAGGCAGTCCTGCATCGGTGCGAGTGGGGTCGGGACGATTACAGCCTCAACGTTCAAGCACTCCCACAAGCGGAAGAGGCCGGAGACGCGGAAGCCCCGACCACGGAGGCGACCACGCCCGCACCTCCACCCAAGCGAAGCAAGCGGTCAACCAAAGTGGCTGCCCCCACGATGCAGCAGCTCCCGCTCTTTGATGCAGAGAAGAAGACGAAGAAGGGGAAGGGGAAGCGATGAACCGCACCGTCAACGCCGTCAGTAACCGCCTGAGCCTCCGGCTACCTCAGCGCAGATCACTTGAGATCCTGCATCAGGTCATGGAGTCGGCTGACCCGCGCGAACAGCGCGATGCGGGGGGCGTGCTTGCGGCCATCCAGCAGGAGTTCAGCAGCGTCGAGGACTTTGAGCGGTCGTTCCCCAGCATCTGCTTCGCGCTCGCCACCGCGACAGGCAAAACGCGCCTCATGGGGGCGTTCATCGCCTACCTGCACCTTGAGCACGGTGTGCGCAACTTCTTCGTGCTCGCCCCCAATCTGACGATCTACGAGAAGCTCCTCGGCGACTTCTCGCCGGTGAGTCCGAAGTATGTCTTCCAGGGGATCGCCGAGTTCGCGATCAAGAGCCCCATGCTGGTCACGGGCGACAACTTCGAGGAGCGCCCGCAGGTGATGCACCTGTTCGAGAAGGACGACGTTGTCGTCAATCTCTTTAATATCGCAAAGTTTGGCGTGAGGTCAAAGGACGCGCGCAAGGCGTGGCGGCTTTCGGAGTATCTCGGCCAGTCCTACTTCGATCACTTGGCAGAGCAGGACGACCTCGTGCTCTTGATGGACGAGAGCCACCGCTATCGAGGGGAGGCAGCGATGCAGGCGATCGCCGACCTACGCCCGATGCTGGCACTGGAGCTGACTGCAACGCCGCAGGTCGAGAGCAGTGGCGGCCCCGTTCGGTTCCGCAACATCATCTACGAGTATCCGCTCGCACAGGCCATGCGCGATGGCCTCGTGAAGGACCCGGCAGTCGCGACGCGACGGAACTTCAACTCGGCCAACATGAGCCGCGAACAGCTCGATCGCCTCAAGCTGGAGGATGGCATCCGCATCCACGAGGACGCGAAGGTGGCGCTCGACCTTTTCGCGCGAGAACGCGGCTCTCGGCCCGTCAAGCCGTTCATGCTGGTCATCGCCTCGGACACTGAGCACGCTAACCGCCTGCTTGCCGAGATCGAGGGCGAGTCCTTCTTCGACGGTCGCTACCGGGGTCGCGTGATCCAGGTTCACTCGGGTCAACGGGGTGCGGAGAAGGACGAGAACGTCGCGCGACTCCTGGCCGTCGAGAAGGCCGATGAGCCGACGGAGATCGTGATTCACGTCAACATGCTGAAGGAAGGCTGGGACGTGACGAACTTGTTCACCATCGTGCCGCTACGAGCGGCCGACTCGCGCACCCTGGTCGAACAAGCGATCGGACGAGGGCTGCGCCTGCCCTACGGCAAGCGAACTGGCGTGCCGGCCGTCGATCGGCTGACGATCGTCGCCCACGACCGCTTCCAGGACATCGTCGATGAGGCGCGGAAGGGCGGCTACTCGTTCAGCGTCATCCACGTTGGCGAGGACGTTGCCGAGGGGCCGAAGCAGTCGGTTGTCGTGCCTCCGGTCTTCGAGACCATTCTCACGGGCGCGCGCACCACGGGGCGAGACGATGCCGCCCTGGCGTTGGAGACGCGGCAGCCCGAGGAGGCACCGAAGCCGAGGTTTGAGTCGCCCGAAGATGCTGCCGCTGCTCACTACGCCATCGAAGCGATCCGCAAGGCGACCCGAGATGCCCGCGTCGTCCCCGGGGCGAGGGACCTGGAGACCCCGGAGGTGCAGGAGAAGTTGGCGACCCAGGTCACCAAGGACCTGAGCTTCGGCGAGCCGACCCTCTTCCCGAAGATCGACCCGGACCGACTGACGAGCATCGTTCGTGAAGCGACGGAAGTCTACCTGCGCCACACAATCGCGATCCCTCGTGTGATCGTGCTGCCCCAAGGCGAGGTCCGAGCGGGCTTCAACAAGTTTCGGCTCGACTTGTCATCGGTGCGCCTTCAGCCCGTCCCTGCCGAGATCCTGATCCAGCACCTGACGAGCGACGAGCAGCACATCCTCGGCGAGCAAGGTGCCGGTCACGCGCAGGAGCAGCGCCTGGAGGACTACCTTGTCCGCGCCCTGATCGACTTCGACGACATCAACTACGACGAGCAGGCGGAAGTGCTCTACGACCTCGCGGGGCAGGTCGTGACGCACCTGCGAAGCTATCTCGCGGACGACGAGGCGGTCAGGAACGTCTTGCGCTTCCACCAGAAGTCGCTCGGCGCACTCGTCCACGGACAGATGCAGGAGCACGCATGGGAGAAGGCCACGTCCTACGAGGTGACGGTCAGTGCCGGCTTCACAGAGGTCCGACAGCAGGCGTTCGCGGCCAGCGCGGATGAGCGCGTGCGCCCGTTCAACGTCCCTGTCGACAAGAAGTCCGACATCCGCCGGATGCTGTTCGGTGGCTTTAAGAAGTGCATCTACCCCACGCAGAAGTTCGACGTGGACGCCGAGCGGCGCTTCGCCGTGATCCTGGAGCGCGATGCCCTGAAGTGGTTCAAGCCCGGGCGCAACGTCTTCCAGATCCGCTACGCGGCCGACAGCGACTACGAGCCGGACTTTGCGGTCGAGACAAGCGCCGAGAAGCTCCTGTGCGAGACCAAGCGCGCGGATCAGCTACAGGACGAAACGGTGCTCGCCAAGGCCCGGGCCGCTGCAAAGTGGTGTCGTCATGCAGCCGAACACGAACTGAAGCACGGGGGGAAGCCCTGGCGCTACGTCCTCATCCCACACGACGCAGTGCAGGAGAACATGACGTTGGAGGGCCTCGTGAAAGCGCACGAGTTCGGCGAGGGTGGGCGGTAGAGATGGTTCATCGTGGCGCGGGCGGCGCAATGTGTGTCGCCGGCTGCCACGATCCGCGTGATTCCGGCGGTCTTGCCGGCGGCCGAGACGCGCATTCCGATCGTGACCGCCGGCTGCGGACTTTGGCTCAGCGAGTTCCGAAGCCAAGGTTCCGCAGGACGTCGGCAGCGGAGAGCTTCCGCAGCGCACGCTCGGGCTTGCGCCGCGGTGGCGGCTGCAGCAGCTGCCAGACTCCGTCGCGGGCACCGATGCGCCACGGGCGGTGATCGACGAGTCCGCTGTCGAGCAGGCATTGCAGGGCGACGTCGAGTTCGTGCCTGCTGATGCCGATCGCAATGGCCGTGCGCTCGCGGCTGAAGAACGAGGCGCTGCGCCGGTCGGCGGCGAGTGCGAGCAGCATGAGGGTCGCAACACCATTCGGTCCGATCTCGGCGAGCCAGCCGTAATGCAGCAGCTCTGCCTCGAGTCAGCCGAAGGGACCACGAGGGCGGCGTTCGAGAGCGGGCCGTGGTGGCACCAGAGGGGACCTGCGGTTCACGAGCTTCTCCCTCGTCTGCCGTGCTGCTTGCGCTCCTTGGCTCGCCGCTCGGCGCGCTCCATCGCCTCCTTCTGCCGGTAGGACTCGCCATCGATCTCTACGATCTCGACCTTCTGCACCACGCGGTCGACGATCGCGCTGATCGAGCGGGGTCGCTGGGCGCCGAATCTCGCCCGCCGTCTCATTCACGCATGGTCGACCACGCCCCTCCCCTCCCGCCGGACCTCACGGTGGGCCAGCTCCACAACCTGCTCTGGACCAAGTCGAGGAACGCGGCGGCTCGCGAGCTCGGCTGCGATCCGGCGTGGCTGCTCGAGTTCTGCACCTACACCGACATCCCGGTGCCGAACCCGGAGTACTGGCAGAGGAAGCGGGTCGGCCGGCGCGTGAATCAGCGGAGCCTTCCGAAGGGTCTCACTGGAGCGAGAAGGTCTCGACGCTCGTGGCGAGACGCGCCGCCGGCGCACCGGCCGTCCTCGAGACGGTGCTGGAACCCGACGTCGTCGACCTGATCGCGAGGATCGAGCGCCTGGAGATCGAGGTGGCGCCGTCGGATTCGAAGCGGAGGCTCCACCCGAGCGTCAGCGCGACGAGTGGTCGTCGCGGTTCAACCGATCCGACGCCGCGAGGCGTTCCCGGAGCCGGCGTTCATCTCGGAGGTCGGGTCGGCGTCGATCGATCGGACCACGCAGCTCCTCCAGGCGTTCGTGGACACCTTGGTCGGCCTGGGCGGGACCGTCGTCGCGGACTCGGGCAACGCGGTCGGAGTGAAGCTGCTCGGCGAGCTGCACGGGGTTCGGCTACGGGAGCACCTCGAGCGGCACCGGGAGGCGACCGAGAGTGGGGACGCCCTGGTGGAGCGGTGGCGACCCACCGGGGTCTTCGAGCTGCACCTGGAGGAGTGGCCTCACGGGGAGCTGCTGGCGAAGCGGTCCGACGACCCGCATGCGCCCCTCGAGCAGCAGCTTCGAGACGTCTTCGCGTCGCTCGCCAGGCAGGTCCAGGCGACCAGGAATCGTCACGCGGCCACGCGGCAGGCCGAGCAGGAGACGCAGCGCGAGAAGGCAGAGCGCGAGCGGGTCGCCCGGGATGCAGAGCGGGCTCGGCATCGAGCCGTGGTCCTGAAGGAACTGGCCGAGGAGCACGACGCCTACGTCAAGGTGAAGCGGATGCTGGCGGACTGTCGGCAGGATGGCTCGTCGTCCGAGGGGGGCCAGGAGTGGCTCCGAGCGGCGGAGGCTGCATCGGAGACCCTGAATGTCCTGCGTGGGGGCGTGGACGCCCTGCGCGATCGGGTCGAGAAGCGGATCGACGAGCGGATGCAGGGTTGGCACTTCTACGAGTGGGGGCGCTGAGCTCCCGGGGCACTCGGTCATTCAAGACTGTGGCTCGAGGAGAGCATGCCGTGTTCGCGATGCCGGGATTGGTGCCAATGCACCGACGTCGGGAGCGCGGCGCTGCGCGCAACCAGTTCCTGGCACGAGAACGGAGGAACCTTCTGTCGCGGCAAGGGCCGGGACCCACCTACGGGCATTGGCGACGCAGTAATGCACAGGACGATGCGGGGCGCGTACGTGTCGATCTCTGGCTCATCGCCTGGTGGTAGAACCCGATGGATCCGGTTGTGCGAGATCGCTCCTACGGACGTCTCAAGCTACGTAGCCAGCGAGTGAAGCGAACCGGGCCGACGTCGGCTTCTCCCAGATGGCGACGAAGGAAGCTGGTGATCTGTTCTACATCCGACTCCCCCAGTCGCGACTGCCTGGCGAGGATGAATCCCGGAAGACCGTGCGGAGGAACGACTTGAACGAACTTCGCGTGCGCACTTCGTGGCAGTCGAGTGCTTGTCACGATGACGTTTTGCACCTTGGCTGGAAGTCCAGCGTCGTTCAGGAGGGCGTGGCAGAGCAATCCAGCGCGCGACACCTGTTCGTACGGATCGAAGTACCACCCGTGCCGCGAGAAGCTCAGTGTCCAAGCCTTGGTTTCCAAGAGGAACACCCCAGCTGGGCCGACGACGACGTGATCGACCTGCGCGCTCTCAAGCGCCTTCCCTGCATGTCGCATGAAGTGTGGCGCCTGCAGGTTGAGGTCGTTCAGAAGCACGTAGTCATCGGGCAGGCGCCGCAGTTGGTGGATGACCGAGAGTTCCCCATGGGCTCCTCGAGATTCTGGAGACTGCGCGAGATCTCGAAGTTGATGGAGGACGTGCCTGTCCTTGGTTAGGCGTGAGTGCGCCTCGGCTTGCGGGTCTTGGTGAACTCGCGTCGCCCTGCCCACGGCCGCGGAGATGGTGCGAAGCTTCTTCTCGAGTGTGCTCCCGGGTCCCGCGAGCAGGTTCTTGATGCGGAGTCGAAGGCAGAACACTCGAAACCTCCGCCACACACGTCGGAGGAACCCGACCGAGCGCATCGAATCGAGGGTCTCTTGGGTCTCCCGCGTGAAGACGTCGGCCCGAGCCTGGGCCGTCTGCATCGCCGTATCATGTTCTGCTCGAGCTTCTTGGGTGGCGATGCCGAGTTTCACGAGCTCCGCTGCCGCCTCCTCCCGCAGCGATTCGGCGAGCGTTGCGCTTCGAGCGACGATCTCGGCGGATCGATGCTCGATCAGGGAAGTCAGCTCTGAGGGGGAATCAGGGTCAGCAGAGGGGTCGATGCGGCGTAGGGCCGCCAATACCGACTTCCAAGCGCCGCTGTCTCCGAATGTCCGGACCATGAGGTGGTGTCAAACGTCGCGTGGACTGCACAGGCATGTCAACCAGACCCGACAGGTAGTCACTTCGTCTTCCTCGTGACTCGCGAAGTCGATGGGTGAAGGCGCGCTCGAGCTACGTGCAGTTCACGCCGAATCGGATCAGCAGCCGCGCCAGATTGTCATCGAGATTCTCCAACTCGACGTCGGCGAGTTCGACCAGGTTGAGCGCGTAGCGAGTGTACAGTGCGCGCTTCTCCTCCTTCCGGGCGGCGTACCTTGGGTCCTTCTCCATGCCCCAGTACTCGATGAAGACCTTCTTGTCGGGCAGGTAGAAGTCGCAGTACGCGTCTTCCTCGATGGGGAGCTTCCGCTCGTAAGCGTGGACGATTCCCTGCATGTAGAGCCAGTTGTCGATCGAGAGCTCCGCGCGGGAGCGGACGTAGTGGCCGTCGGCAGCGCGGTACTTGGCGGGGAACCTGAGTCGGCCGTCCTCGACGGCAGGAGTTCCTGTCGGCTCAGCGGGCGCGGTCGGTGCCTCCTCGGGTGGCTCGCCAGCCACATCGGTCGCGCTTTCGCGGAAGACGCGGTTCTTCAGGATGGCGGCGGGCCAGACCACATAGGGAATGCCCTTCTGACTTGTCCGTGTGGCTCCACCGATGCGCTCGCCCTGGGGTGTGACCTTCCAGCCCTTGATGAACTTCTCGATCCAACCGAGCTCGGCCAGGACGAGGTTCACGCGTTGATTCGGGAGGCCGATCGCCTTCCCGATTTTCGTCGACGAAAGGGCTTCGCCGGAGGGTCCGGAATGCTCTGGCTCGTCGTCGTTCGCGTCGTCGTCTTCCGTGATGCGAACCCAAGTGCCATTGACCTTCCGAAGCCGGTCGCGGTCCTTCCAGCAGGTGTAGCAGAGTTCGAATCCTTCGCGGCTGACTGGGCGGTCGCATCCCCGCACCTGGCAGGTTGTGCTCATGAGCCTCCTGGGTACGGGGAGCATCCGCGGCGGCGGGGGCGTGCGCAACTTGTTGCGGTTGGCCCATCGTGCGGGAGGATTGAGATGGGGATGTCCCCCGGGTGTCGCAGCGAGCGCCGGTGCTGCCAGGAAGATCGAGAGGCTGACGCAGTCAGGCGGATGGGCACGGAGAAGGCGTTCTCCGGGTTGAGATGGGCAGCCGTCAGGATTCAACTTGGGGCGTGGCGATCTACGAACTCGGTCGGGAGTTGATTCGGCATCTGGAAAGGACCTCCTTTGGCGCTTCAGGGATCGGCGAACGATCCGATCTGCAGCGGCTCCTCCGAGATCAGATCGAAATCGTTGCCCCCGACGTCCTCGTGATCAGCGAGGAGTTTGGAGAGTGGTCGGAGTCGCGTCGTCGGATCGATCTCCTGGGCGTGGACAAGGACGCGAACATCGTCGTCATCGAACTGAAGCGAACCGAGGACGGAGGTCACATGGAACTGCAGGCGCTTCGCTACGCGGCCATGGTGTCCACCCTGACAGCGAGTCGAGCAGTTGAAGTGCTCGCGCGGTACCGCCGTGATCGGAGTCTGGAGGGTGATGCCAAGCAGATCCTGCTCGATCACCTGGAGTGGACGGAAATCGACGAGGACCAGTTCGGTCAGGATGTCCGCCTCGTCCTGGTGGCGGCGGACTTCTCACGGGAGCTCACGACGGCGGTGCTCTGGCTCAACGAGCGCGATCTTGACATTCGATGCGTGCGGATTCGACCCTACGCGAACTCAGGGAGTGTTCTGATCGACGTTCAACAGATCATTCCCTTGCCTGAGGCTGGCGAGTACCAAGTGCAGGTACGGGAGAAACGCCGGCGGGAGAAGCAGGCGCGTCAGACCGGTGTCGACTTCACACGGTACGACATCACAATCGACGGTGTGACCAACACAGCGCAGTGGAAGCGCAACGGGATCCTTCTCGTGGTCAAGGCACTCTTTGGCCGCGGCGTGAGTCCTGACGAGATCATGGCGACTCTCGCCGAGGCCGGTCGGACGACTCGTGTGTTCTGTGCGGTCGAGGGCTCGATCACCGACCCCGACGAGTTCGTCCAACGCGCCAGCGAACAGGCGACGGCTGCGGGGGGTGCATTCCGGAGCGGCAGGTGGCACATCAAGCCGGCCGACCTGATGGTCTCGAACGGCCAGACCTTCGTGCTCAGCAACCAGTGGGGGGGTCGCTGGGTGGACTGCATGCAGGCACTCGCGAAACGATTTCCGCAGGTGAGACTCCAGTTCAACGCGGTAGCCCAGGAGTGAGCGATGCGGCGGAGGCGGGCGACATCGGTAGCCAGTTCTCGACCCGCGTGTTCACCGCTGTTCACCGCCACCCCACGATCGAGCTAAGGCGATACCCAGATTTACGAGGGTGAGTTCGCCGGGACCGGTTGGGGCAGCCGAGGGATGCGGCCTCTCGCACCGCGAGGTGCTGGCCTCATCCACTGGAGCTGCGACTGCGGCGGACACGCTTCTCCCGCCGCTGCCGCACCCTCTGGACGATGCGGGCAGCCGTCGCCGGAGACATGCAGTAGCGCCGCGCGACCGAGTTGATGCTGGCGCCCCTCTCCACTCGCTCGAGGACGTAGCGTTCCCGCGCCGATCGCTAGGCCGTCGTCAGCTCGGACCACGGCTTCGAGCCGACTCTCGACTCGCGGGGCCGCTTCGGCGGCGACCTCTTCGAGCCCCTTGGCCTGGCTCCCGCGCTTCTTCCTCAGCCCGAGAGCGCTCCGGACGATTTCACAGACCATCGTGGGGACACGTGGAAGCGTCGGCCCAGCACGCCCTGTGGCACAACAACAGAACGGACATGCTGTTCTGTGCGACCCGTCAACAGCGGTTCGGCTTCCGTGCCATGCGGAGGGCGGTCGCGAGGGCGTCCTGTTTCCAGGCGACGACGGGAATCTGCAGTGGCTCGAGGCGCTTCGGCAGGCCGCCAGTCGTTCGAGGCGCGCGGACCGCGACCAGGGCGAGACCCATGCTGATCGCCAGTTCAGCCTCACGATCGATCCAGGGGCTGTTGTGCACGTTGTCGCCCACGACGAAAAGCGCAGAGTCACACCCCGCCATCACGGACCTGATCTCCCGCTCGACTGCGGCGTCACCCTGTTGGGTCACGTTGTTCGTCACGAATACTGGCTGACCCTCGCTCCTGCCGTCCTGTGACTGAAAGAACGCGGGAATGGAGTGGGCGAGTTCACGGTCGCCGAAGTTGTACGAGATGAAGATTCTGCGTGGCATGGTGGTCACTCAGTCGCGTTCGAGCGTCGGGCACGCGGGAAGAGTCGCATTCCAGAGGAAATGCGACGGGGACAGGTGTCTGCGTTCAGTTGCCTCCGTCCCACGAGGTGCTCCTCGAGCAGGTAGTTGATCGTCGCAGCCTGCTCGCGGTCAACCCAGCCGGAGATGGCGGAGAGCAGGAGTCGGAGGGGCTGGAGACGCACACGATGGAGCGGTCGTACCGGCCGCGCGAAACGTCGCAGGTCATTGGCGTGGCGAGCGTTCGAGCTATCGGACGCCACGCGCTTTGACCTGGTGTTGTTCGAGAAGTCGCCTGAGCCATCCATCAAGTGTCAGCCTCGCTGCGAATGCTCGGACTCGGACAAGATCGCTCCGAGCCGCGCCATCGCCCGGCACAGCAGTTGTCGCGTCGCTTGTTCGGAGCGCTGCATGACCTTGGAGATCTCCGAATGCGCCATGTCGAACATGCGTGCCAACACAACAACCTCTCGCTGATCTTCCGAAAGCTGCTGGAGGGCCCTCCTCGCTCTGTCGATCTGCTCGTCGTGGGAGACTACCTGGCTAGGTGTGTCGTCTGCCCCGAGAAGCATGTCCACAGAATGGCGCGATCCTGGCTGCTGCCTCTTCTGTGCGTTCCAGTACCGCGCGCGGTCAACAAGCTTGCCGACGGCGATCTTGAACAACCAGTTGGCGAAGTGTTGAGGTGGAACAAAGTCCTCGCGACACCCCGCTTCCAGTGCCTCCCGGCAGATCGATTGAAGAATGTCACTTCGCGACTCATCACGCAGCAGGCGCGCGCTGATCTTGACCGAGAGAAACGCCTCAAGCCGCCCGAGGTAGAGCGGCAGAGCGTCTTCGACCGAAACTGAAAGGTCGTGCTCGTCCATGGATGTCCAGCGAGAGACTCAGGATACCATGCGTGGCTCCGCAAGCGGGGATGATTGAGGTGTAGCGTCACAAGTTCACACATCATCCGACAAGAAGAAGACCATGGACCCGAAGTCGCTCGCAGAGAGTTTCGTTGCTGGCTGCCTCGATGCATCTCCCAGTCAGTGGCAGGAGCGCATCGACCGGGCCATCGCAGATCATCCCGAATTGGCCAAGGAAATCGCGGACATCTATCGGGCGCTAGCGACGCACGGATTCGTCGGTCGTCCGCGACGCCCAGAGGTTCCGGGATACTCGCTTCTTGAAGTACTCGGTGGCGGTGGCATGGGTGATGTCTGGCGGGCACGCGAAGACGCACTATCCCGGGTGGTGGCACTGAAGCTGATACGACGTGACACGCGCCTGAGCCCGGGCATTCTCGAGCGCTTCCAGCGCGAGATGCGGACGCTTTCCGGCTTGAGGCATCCTGGAATCGTGCGGCTGCTATCCAGCGGCGTCGCCGAGGGTGTGCCATACTATACTATGGAACTCCTGGACGGAGTGACCTTGGCCACTGTGGTGGCACGTCTGGAGGGCAAGAAGCCATCGGACTTGACAAGTGCGGTGTTGCTCGATGAGTTTCACTGCCACGTGACGTTGGCGGGAGGATGGATGGAGACGTGCTTTAGGATAGTTGCGCAGGTCGCGCGCGCACTCGATCACGCACATCGGGAGGGAGTTCTGCATCGCGATATCAAGCCAGCCAACATCATGCTGACGAGAGAAGGAAGACCCGTGTTGATCGACTTCGGTCTTGCGCTCGACACGGGGGACGTCAGACTGACTCGGACCGGGCTACGGCTCGGTTCGCTACCGTACCTGGCTCCAGAGCTTTGGGCGCACCCCGGATCCCACAGCCGCCGCAGCGAAGTCTACTCGCTGGGTCTCGTTCTCTACGAACTGCTCACTTTGCGTGTTGCGTTCAGAGGCGAGAGCGAGGAGCGCCTTCGGGAGGCAATCCTGAATGGGCCAGGACCAAGCTTGGCGGCTGTTCATCAGCATCTGTCTAAGGAAGCAGGCGTCGTCTGCCTGACTTCGGTCGCTCATGACCCGGGTGACAGGTACTCAGACTGCCGCGCCCTTGCAGACGACCTGGAGGCCGTGCTGTCCCTCCGACCGATCGCGGCGCGACGACCAGGCGTGGCACGACGCAGCCTGCTTCTGATACGTAGACGACCGGCTGCGACTGCACTAATCCTTGCCGGGATCACAATCCTGATCCTCTTGACCGTTGCATTCGTGGCGAGTAAGCGGGTGGAGGATCGGCTGCGAGATGAATGGATGCAGGACAGGCGCCTCTCCGCCAAGTGGGCCCTCGACACGCTTTCGTTCCTGACCTTCCTATCCGAGAAGCAACTTTGGCCAATCGCGCCTGACAAGGTGGGAGCATACAGATTCTGGATTGCGCAGGCGGACGCTCTTCTAGACTACATGCGCGTGGTCAGTCAGCGGAACGCCTCAAACGGAATGGACACGGCTATTCCCAAGCCCGTGATCCAGGATGCCAGTGCCGGGCCCCAGTATTTCCTTGAACAGGAAGGGGAGCGGGACAGAGACTTGTCTGTCTACCTAACTGAGTCCACCGCCCTGCTCCCGTACCGGTCACTTGAGAAGTCACGTGCCCTGTTGATGCGTTGCGAGCAGGCTGCTGCAACGATTCAGGAGATCTCTGTCGGATCATCGGAAGCGACGGCCGCTTGGCGGAAGGCCAGGGCGGACGCGCGAAGTTGCGGCTTATACGGCGACCTCGATCTGGATCCTCAGATGGGACTGTTTCCGATTGGGACAGACGCGGGGAACGGACGCCTGCTATTCTGGGTGGTCACGAGTGGTGCGCGCCCGGATCCGGAGCATGGCCGAACGTCCCTCAGCGATCCTACAGTTGGCATCGTCCTCGAACTAGTGCCGGCAGGATCTGGAGTTTCCCACCCGTTTTTCATGGCTTGCGAGCCGGCTACCAATGCGGTATGGCAACGCTACGGCTGGGGGGTGCCACCTGAATTGGCAGAGTCGACGAAGATTAGGGTCGGTGTGTCATTCAAGGAGGCATTCATCATATTGGGGAGGCAAGGCCTGCGACTTCCTCGGCCAGAGGAATGGAACTGGCGTTTTGGCGACGGTAGCCTCCCAGGGGGAGTCTGGGAGTGGGTGGCGGATGAAGGCAATACCTCGCCGGCGATCATGCCCGCAGCTCCCGCTCCACATTGGGAGCAGCTCAGCAGCAAGCAAATGAGTACAGTGACCCTAGCAAGCGAGTCGCTAGGGGTGCGGGCGGCAAGGGACATCGAGGAGTCGCAGCAGACGAGGTCGGTGGAATACGAGCGACAATTCCAGGCGGACAGCTTCGAAGGCTGGCGGTGTGGATGTTCTGCGGGGAATGACAGTGGCGCGGCGTGGATTCTGCGTGATGGCGGTGGCAACCCCGGGGCGTGTATGGAGACCGTCACCTACTCGGGTAGGGTGTTCCTCCTTTGCTACGATCCGCGAGCCGAATGGAATCCTGCTATCCAGGGCGCATGGAACGAGCTCGACCTATGCATCGACTGTCGGAGCCTCCTGAATTGGGAGCAAGGTGAAGCTGTGCTGCCTGTTGTCGAACAATGCGGTATATTGTACGTGGGTACGGATCGAAACCGGGTGATGGGTAGGATTCCATCGTGGCACAACATCACCGCGAGTCGGTGTGCTCCTGGTGATTTCATGCAGGCTCTTCCGCGAGACTGGCAGCGTGACCCCACGGTCCTGGAGCGGGGACCCAGTCCGGGGCCTGATGTCGGTCCTGAAGCTCAACCGATGCACTTCGGCTTCGGGATCTTTGCTGGGGACAAGGGTGTCAGCCGGGCCGCGTTCGACAACTGGAGTGTGACCGTGCGCAGGCGGGGGCCGATTTCGCACCGGTAGCTGAATTCCGGGAATCGGTGCGTCACAGCACGGCAGTTTCTACGACCTACCGGTGGGTGAAACCCAAGGTCGATTCGTCAGGATCTGTCATGCAGCCCCACTTCAGCTCACGGTCCAGTCACAGTTCTCAGTTCGATGGCGCCGCTTGGAGCGTACTAGCCGGCAGGTTCCTGGCACGGCTCTGGACAGGCATCATGCTGGCCATCGTCGTCCCCACCTTGGTGGCCTCAGGCTCGGGACTTGCGCAGTCGGTCACCGTGCCGGTTCGGGTGACAGATCAACATGGTGTCGAGTTGCTGGGTTCCTGGTTCCGGACTAGCTCCGGAACGGATCTGGCGACCGGGACGCTCACCACCCTCCCCGTGGGATCGCAGGAGTTCACCATACGGCCCGCCTTGTCGCCCGGGCGCTTGCCGTATCTCTCTCGAACAGATGTCGTGGAGATAACAGAGGCGACCACGTCGGTCAACCTCACATGGATTACGTCCCAGGTGACCTTTCGAGTCGAAGACCAACATGGAGTGGAGACCTCGGGGAACACCTCAAAACCGGCCAGTTGGGAATGGGTCAAAACCGGCCAGTCGCGCGTTCGCGGACGGTGTCTGTGTAGCGAGAGTCTGATTCGCCGCAAGAGCTGAGGGTCAGATCCGAGCACCCCTCCATCTCCATCTCCTCCCACCCGCCGCGCGGCAAGCCGAGGCCCCCCGATGCAATCGGGGCCGAGGCGCAGTCGCAGAAGCCAGCACACCGTGTGGCAGCGTCGGCGGGACAAGGCCGCAGTGCGAGTGCCGTGGCGAGCGGAGCGAGCGGACCCGACCGCAGGGAGGGCGCGGCACTCGCGCGGCCGCCGCCGACGCGGTCGCTACGCCGACGCGCTGTCGTGTGACTTGCCCAGCTTCGTACGCCAGCTGCGCGGACCGCACTTCAAGACGTGGGCGTGATGCAGCAGGCGATCAAGGAGAGCGGTCACCGCGGCGTTGTCACCGAGCTGCTTGCCCCAGTCGTCGACGGGTCGGTTCGAGGTCAGGATCGTCGAGGCGCGCTCGTACCGCCGCATGATGACCTCGAGCAGATCCTCGGCAGCGGTGTGGGGCAGCTTGCGCATGCCGAGATCATCGATGACGAGCAGGGGCACGCTGGCGATCTCGTTGATGGTCTCCTTGCGATTGCCCAGCAGCGTGGCATCGACGATCTCCTCGACGAGCACGTGCGCCTCCTTGTAGAGCACATCGAATCCCTGATGGATGACGGCCAGTCCGATGGCCTGTGCGAGGTGGCTCTTGCCAGTGCCAGGTGGCCCTAGGAAGAGTCCGTCTTCGTGTTGCGTCACGAAGCGACCGGCAGCGAGCTCGAAGACGAGCTTGCGGTCCATCTTGGCGTTGAAGGTGAAGTCGAAGTTGTCGAGGGTCTTGTCGCGATCGCGGAAGCCGGCCTTCTTGATGCGCCGCTCGATCAGGCGATCCTGACGGCGCTCCATCTCGTCGTGGACGAGCAGCGCGAGCAAGTCGAATGGCGGCAGGCGCTCAGCCTGTGCTTGGACGAGTCGCGTCTGCAGGGTGTTCGCCATCCCCGACAGCCGGAGCTTGCGGAGGCAACGATCGAGTTCGATCTGGTTCATGGGATTGTGGTGATGGGGTCTTGCTGTCGATGAGGTCGCGGTAGAGCGAGAGGGAGCGGATCAAGCTGTCGACCTGACGCAGCTGTGGTCCTTGTCCTGGTGTGCGGTCAACCAGCGTGCGCACGATCCGGTAGTCGACATGGCCGGCTTCGAGCGCCGTGCGGCAGCAGGCATCGACGATGCCGAAGCCACGCTTCTTCACCAGCGACAGCACACCCAGGATCTGGCGCGCACCGAACTGATCGCGACGTTGCTCGATCAGCTCGCACACGCGACCGATGTGCTTGCCCATGCCGCGGGCGCGATCGAGCAGGTGCAGCACTCCTTTCGGTGTCTTGGGGCTACGGTCGCGCGGATCGACCCTGAAGCGTCCAGGCTTCTCGCGTACCAACTCGCGCAGTAGTGCACCGGACTTCGGATCGAGGATCCGGACGAACAGCTGATCCCAGCGCACATGCACCTCCTGGCCGATCCAACTCGCCGGCACGCCGTAGTAGCTCCTCGCCACCTCGACGCAGCCATCGAGGTGGACGATGCGTTTGCCGTACTCGAAATAGCGGAAGGGCTGCACCGGCAACGGCTGCAGTGCCCCGCGCTCTTCGTCGAACATGGCAGCGACCTGACGCTTGGTGGTGCCGTGGATCCGCGTGTCGGCCCAGCGTGACGTCCACTGATCGAGGTGGCGCCGGGCTTCCTCGATCGACTCGAATCGCATGCCGCGCAGCGGCGTCTTCTGCGCAAAGCCGACGCTGGACTCCACCTTGCCCTTCCGGTTGGGCTCGCGCACTCGCGCGGGCATCGCCACCACGCCGTAGTGCTTCAGGCATTCCCGATACAGCGGGTTGATGGCAGGGTCGTAGACGTCCGGCCTGATCACTCCCTCGCGTAGGTTGTCGAGCACGATCAGCCTCGGCGTACCACCAAGGCGCCGGAACGCCTGCTCGTGCAACTCGCACCAGGTGCGCACGCTCGAACTCCAGGTCAACAGCCACACCGCCTTGCGGCTGTGGCCGAGCGTCAACGCAAACAACCTCGTGCGTCGCCACTTGCCCGTCGAGGGATCACGTACCCACGGACCGGTGCCGTAGTCGACCTGGGCTTCTTCGCCAGGCGTGGTCTCGATGCGTGGATGTGGAACCGCCTGACGTCCGCGCAGCCGTCGCACGAAGCGCTTCACCGACTCGTAGTGACCGCCGAAGCCGTGCCGATCGCAGAGGTCCTGCCAGATCGCCATGGCATTCCGGCCTCGCGACAGCGCCTCCTCGATCAGGGATCGGTATGGCTCGCACTGGCTTGGAACCCTCGGCTCCGAGTCGTCGGAGTCGGCGAACGGGTCACTGGCCGGTTTTGAAGTCGCGGAGTCGGGGAACGGATCACTGGCCGGTTTTGGATCCGGGCCCTCGGTCGACGCAGCGCGAAGTAGTCGGCGCGCACGTGGCTCGCGCGTCTGGATCCCCGCTTCCGACAGGTACTTGCGTACGGTCTCGCGGCGCACACCTGTCTCGCGCTCGATGCGACGCAGCGACCATCCCAGCCGCCCCAGCGCACGTACCTGCTCTTGTTCGTCGGGTCTCAAGACGTTGGCCATCCCCGCGGCACAACAGCCAGTGCGCCGCGTCGTCAACGTCCGCGAGCGCGCACCTCAACTGGCCGGTTTTGACCCGTTCCTCACTGGCCGGTTTTGGCCGTTCCCCGAGGGTGGAGATTCAGAATTCCTATGCTACGCTCGACGGGCTGCAGGGTGCGATAACCGTCATGACTGGGGCATCCATCATGATGCCGATTACAGACGACAGCGTGTACCCAACTATCTCAGGGAGTGAAGCCGCCGGATATAGTCTATATATCCAAGTTGGGTTCCCGAACGTGAATCGAACCTTCTATCTGAACAGGTCAGAGCGACGTGAAGTGCGGTCTGACACCACCGAGCTGGTGTTTGAGTGGACGACTGCTCATGTGGCGCTTCGGGTTCAGGATCAGAATGGCACGGAGATCCAGGGGTCCTACATCACCTTCGACGGAAACACGGGCCCGGTTTCCTTTGCAACCGGAGCAGCAGTCGATCTCCCAATCACCGACGAGAGTGTCTATCCGACCATGTTCGGTTCGGAAGTCGCTGGCCACAGCCTGTACCTGCAGGTGGGGTTCCCGAACGCGAATCGAACCTTCTATCTGAACAGGTCAGAGCGACGTGAAGTGCGGTCTGACACCACCGAGCTGGTGTTTGAGTGGACGACTGCTCATGTGGCGCTTCGGGTTCAGGATCAGAATGGCATGGAGATCCAGGGGTCCTACATCACCTTCGACGGTAATACGGGCCCGGTCTCCTTCTCAACGGGAGCAGCAGTTGATCTCCCAATCACTGACGAGAGTGTCTATCCGACCATGTTCGGTTCGGAAGTCGCTGGCCACAGCCTTTACCTGCAGGTTGGTCTCCCAGGCACGAACCGCCTTCTTGCTCTGGCTAGGTCGGAGAGACGGGAGGTCACGAGTGCCACCACAAGCCTCACCTTCGAGTGGATCACTGCGCCAGTAGTTCTTCGGGTCGAGGACCAAGCGGGGAGGGAGATCCCAGCCTCGTCGTTGACTCTGGACAGGGCAAGAGGAGCCATTTCATTCTCCACTGGTGCAAGGGTGTCTCTCCCCATTACTGACGAGTCGATCTACCCCACGATGTTCGGTGAGGAGGCTAGAGGCTACCGGTTTGTGGTTTCTCCGGGCGTGGAATGTTCAGGGCGTCCTCCGGCGTCGGCCTCGAACCTCTACCGCATCGAGTACCGCGAAGTAGGCTCGGGAACAGCATGCATTGTTGTGGAGTGGAACGTCATTGAGTGCGAAATTGCGCTGCGACGCACCGGGGGGGCGGAAGTTCCCGGGTCATCTCTGTTCTTTGGCTATCCGCTCTACTTCGAAGCGGCGGGGTCGGTAGTGCGGCTGCCGATCACCGAGAACGCGGCCTACCCGACGTTGGGCGGCGCCGGTGCCGATGGCTTCTCGATCACAATCAACCCAGGTGACAGCCTCTCGGCCAACGGGACGTTCCTCTTCGAGGTGCTGAAGTCGGGCAGCTTCGAACCCACCACCTTCGACGTCGGCGGGACCTGGTATTCACTGTTCTGCCGCAGTAACAATCCACCGATTGTCGCGGCCGGCCCGAACTTGACGATCGTCACCAGCCAGCGTGGTGCGACGGTCATAGGCGGCACGGCCTGGGATGTCGACAATCAGACCCTTGTCTACCACTGGATGGAAGGTGAAACCGTACTGTTCGGGCCTGCGCCAGTTGGCGTTGGGGGCGAGGCACCCCTCGACCTCCGCTCTATTGCCGCTCTGCCTATCGGGGAGCACGTCTTGACCTTGTCCGTTACGGACGGAATCGACACCTCAACGGCGCGGATGACGTTGACGGTGGGCAACTCGCCAGCAACCTGCGCCGCCTCCGGCTCGGGCACCTACCAGGATGGGCTTGACGCCGTAGTGCTGGGCGGGACTGTGGCCGACTACGACGGCGACCTGCTGCAGTGGTCCTGGTGGCTGGGGTCCACGGAGATTGCCCAAGGTGTATTGCAGGCCGCTGCGGCGGGCGGCCCCTCCGCCTTGCCGACGGTGACGATTGGGACGGGCGCGATGGGTCAGTTGGACGTTGGTACCTACGATTTCGAACTGCGCGTTACGGATGGTGTCTCTACGACGGCTTTCGCCCATGCGAAGGTCATGGTCATCGACAGCGCCGCCCCGCGCATTGCCCCGGTCGCTGACACATCTGTGCTGTGGCCGCCGAATCACCAGATGGTGCCAGTGGCTATCAGGTGCAATGCAGTCGACGCCTCCGGCGGACCAGTGCTTCTGCAGGTAGCGGTGCGGAGTAGTGGCGATGCGCAGAAGAATGGATCCGGGAATACGATTCCCGACTTCTCTGATCCCCTGGTCGATCAGGGGACAGGAACAATCTATTTGTTGTTGCGCGCCGAGCGAGCGGGCAACGGGCCGGGACGGATCTATACGATCACAGTCACGGCGACGGACTCATCCCTGAACCAGTCTTCGGCAGAGGTGCAAGTCGTTGCTCCGCACGATCGCGGCGACTGAAGGCATGCGCAGTAGGAACATGCAGATCCGGGTCTGCGTCCTCGTACTGTTCAGAACCTCGGCCGAGCCTTTCTACCCAGAAAGCGACGGGGAACGTGGGGCTCTGCGCGAGCCTTGGCTTGTTCCGTTCGGCCGAGTACGTCGCCCATTTGTGGGGAGAGCCCAGACTGCTTTGTTCGAGGATCCACGGTTTTCCGTCTTCGACAAGGGCTAGTCGGCGCGCCGGTGGAAGGCCAACTCCCCCCAGGCGGGGCGTGGACGCGTCTCTCGAGGATGGGCTCCGGAGGCGCCCGAGTGTCGCCGTTCGGCCCGAGTGTGCAACGGAGTGTGCAATTGCGCTGGTCACACCCTGACACTCCCTGGCACAACCTGGCACGATCGCGCGGTCCTCGAAGCGCCGTAACTCGCGCTCCGTGGCACACATGGGCACATCCTGACACACCGTGGCACGACCTGGCACGATCGCGGCCTCACGGTTCGAGTCCTGCAGGGCCTATCTCCTACCCCCCCGAATTCGCGCGAGAATCGCCCGTTTGGGCGCGATCGCGAATTCGGGAGGGGGGAGTGTGCAATGGAGTGTGCAATTGACCCTGTCGCACGGGGGCACTTCCTGGCACAGCCTGGCAC
The DNA here is from genome assembly GCA_046349595.1 of Planctomycetota bacterium. Taxonomy (GTDB): domain Bacteria; phylum Planctomycetota; class UBA1135; order UBA1135; family UBA2386; genus JACRLW01. The sequence goes on along the minus strand of JAXMCA010000002.1, from coordinate 919,848 downwards.
GACCCGGCACGGGGGTCGGAACCGCGGGGTGGGCCGGGCAGGTTCGCCCGGGTGGCGCCTGGTCGAGTCGAGCGCCCGGGTGGCGGGGCGGAGCGGCCGGGCGCGACGTGGACGGACGTGGGGCGGTACAGCCTGAGGCGTGAGCTGTGTCCTGCGGGACCAACAGCGCCTGCTGGTCGCTTCGAGTCACGACTCAGCGGGGCAGTTCGACGTCGGTGGGGTCTGGGGTTCGTTCCACTGGCTCGGCCCGGCGCTGGGCGCCCGTCGGGGCCGTCGGGGCGGGATTTGGCCATGCGCGGGCATGCGCCAACCTGGGCGGCGAGGTGTGCTGAGGTCGAGACCGACGACTTCCGTGGCGCACGAAGCGATCAGGAGCGGAGGTTCGCAACCGCGCGACGAAACAGCTGTTCGTAGGGACACGCCTGCGTCATCGCGACCCAGATCCGGCGCACCGTGACACGGATCCTGGCGCCGATCTTCAACAGCTTGGTGCGGATGGTGCCGCACAGAGCTTCTGCCATGTCGGTGCCGCGGAGGCCGATCCGCCGCAGAGCCTCGAGCAGCGCATACGCGATCGACGAGAAGTAGAGCTGTGTCTGGTTGGCGCGAAAGCTCGACGAGCTGGTGCGGTCGGCGAACAGGTGAAGCTGCTGTTCCTTGATCCGGTTCTCCATCTCACCGCGCGCGCAGTAGATGCCCTCGTAGAGTCGCCGCTTGTCGGCTGCAGTGCGGGACAGTGACGTGACCACGAAGCGAGGGTTGCTGCGCCCTGGAAGGTGCTCGGCCTTGGCGACTACGCGCCGTGCCCGACTCCAGGTCTCTCGCGCGCGGTAGTCGAACTCCTCGAAGATGCGCACCGGCTTGCCGATTTCCTCGCTACGCCGCCGCGCATCACGAAGAGGTTTGGCGACGCGCCGTTCGAGGCGTGGGTTACGTGCGAGGCCGAAGACGAAGTCCACTCGGCGGTTCTCGCACCAGGCCAGGATCTCCTCGCGACAGAAGCCCGAGTCCGCACGCACCAAGATCCGGACCTTCGGCCATGCCCGGCGGAGGTGTTCGACGATGCGCTCGAGTTCGTCGACGCTGCCGGCGGAGGCATCGATGTCGGCTTCGCGCAAGCGCGCGCAGAGCAAGTGGTCGCCGCAGAAGATGTAGAGGGGCAGGTAGCAGTAGCACCCGTAGTAGCCGTGGAAGAAGCGACCCTCCTGCTTGCCGTGCAGAGGGTCGTCGGTGGCGTCGAGGTCGAGGGTGACCTGCTTCGGGGCGGTCGGGAATGCTTGCACGAAGAGGTCGAGCAGCACCCGATCGGCGAGTTCTTCGTGGAGCACGATCCGGCGGTAGCGATCAGTCACAGCCACCTGAGGCCAGGACAGCTCGATCCGGTTGGGCGTGCTCTTGTCGGCCAGGCCAGCGTCGCAATCTCGATCACGACGCCGACGGGACCCTTTGGGATCGCCGTTGCCAACCGCCGTGGCTAGCAGGAGATCAAAGCGCAGGTCGTCGTGATCGTTGAGATCCTCGTAGCCCAGCGCGATCCCGAAGAACCGCTGGGCGACCAGTTCCCGGACACCGTGCTCGACACGCCGCGGATCCCGATGGTCTTCGAGGCAGTGGGCGAACTGCTCGATGATCGCGAAGCGCGTCTCCACCTCCTGCAGCAGCAGCACAGCAGCGTTCGAGGTGATGTCACCACCGTTGAAATCCGCGGGGATCTCCCGTCACCCGGACCCCTGGAACAACAACTCGCCGCTCGTACACTCTGTCGTCATCTGACCGCCTTGGCCTCGCCGCAGAAACGTCTTCACAAACGCCTCTACGTGCGGACCGGGCAATCAGGTAACTCCTCTTGGTGAGAGATCCGGGCTAACTGAACCTGCACCGTCAAGAAGCATAGCAATGGTTCATCGCACACGACTATGCTCGGACGAGAAGGGCGAATCTCCGGAAGACCGAGGGTGCGTCTTCGATGCAACTCACCGTGTAGCCGGATTGATCCGCGAGTGTCTCAATCTCGGAATCCGAGAAACAGAATCCGGCCGAGGGGGCACTGGGGTCCAAATCGTCCATTGCGCGAAGTACCCTTGCTGTGCCGTGCTTCTTCGGGGGCAGAAAAAAGTCTGCGTAGACCTTGGCCCCCTCCACTAGGAATACTCGAGCCAGTCGCAGGACTGCAATGGCACTTGCCAAGTTCTGGTGAATGAAGAAGTGTCTACCGAGCATGATTCCTAAGGTGCCGTGCAAAGGGTGCAGCACGCCTATGTTGTGAGTGAGCGCGTATTGACAGTTGCTTGGCGATGTCAAGCGCGCGATGTGAATGGCGAGCGGGCTATGGTCTACGCCAACATAAGCATCGCAGATAAGACCTAGCTGCTTCCCAAGGTAACCGCATCCGCAGCCGACCTCCAACACTCGGGCACCAACCAGCGTGTCGCCGTCCACCCAAATATTCGCAGCTCCCGCGCCGACGCAAAGCTCCGAATCCCACATGCTTGAGCGGGGAATCCCGGCAAGGTTCCGCGGGGCACCTAGAGTGTCGTAGCGTCGGAAATGGGGTCTTGCGGCCTCGGTCGATAGGTAGACAAGCCATTCATTATCCCAACGAACGGACTCGGGATTGGGGTCGTCCTCGAATGTGACCTGTGTTGAAGCCATGGGAGACATCTTGCTCCTTGAGTCTAGGGATTCCAGGAATTGCTCACGATCTTGGAGTTCGAGACTCCAACGAGCAAGAGATCCGGCACGCTCCCATCGTTGAAGTTCCCAGTCACCAATGCATACGGGACAGAGCTAACGGTGTATGCAGAGGCGCCTGCCCCGGAGTTGGTCTGTCGAGTGGAGTTGCACTCCAAGATGACGTGTCGAGCATTTTGGCATAGTATCGGGAATCCGGTTGCTTGACGTACTGCATTACGCGCGACGATCATGCTCGCTGATGTCTGACTGAGCCCAACGATTGCCATTCCGGCAGACGCAGAACTGAGAATTGTATTGTCGCAGGCCCTGACCTCCCCGGCTGCATTCATTGCCTGAATGCCCGCCTGTGTGGTTAGTTCAATGATGTTGCCGGTCAAAGCGAGATCCTGGCAGACATCACAATAGATCCCATAGCCAGCGACGTTGCTTACCGTATTCCGTGCAACAGTGCAATTAAGCACGTACGCCTGCGTGTTGCCAGTAACGATGATGCCATACGAGTTGGTTCCGAGGCTACTTACGTTGCGAACGTGATTGTCGACAATGGAGTACTGACTACCATTGGCCGGCTGTCCGCCCAGGTAGGCGGGGGTAACGTATATGCCTATGCCGGCTGTATCAACAATAGTATTGGACGCAATCGTAACGGCGTACGAATCGCTCTTGCCGCGAACTGCGCAAGCGACGGAGTTGAGGAACATACACTGGCTTATGGTGACCCCACCGCAACGCGCATAGAAATCTATTGCACCGAGGGAGTCCGAGGCGACTCTGCCGGTGTTCGCAAATCGACATCCAACAACTGTCAGCTCATTGCGTTCCCCGATTCCACCCGGCGCCGAATTCGATGATATGACCGCCGAAATGCCAACGGCAAGACTGGGGTCGCCGAAGTGGCGACCTGAGTCAAACGTGGACTCTGACACGGATAAGTGGCCTCCGTCGCGCACGTTGACATACCGGGGTGCCGAAGACGACGTTCCGTCTCGTCCCCCAACGAAGTTGCAGGACTGGACAAAGAACAACTCCCTTGCAGCCGGAGCATTATCTCCCGAGAAGAAGAGCGAGGAGTATGCCTGGTCCAAGAAGGTGCAGTTCCTGGCATCAAAGCGTGTCGGTGCAGCCGCTGAGGACGAAGCGTTCACACGACATAGAGTATTCGCCGCGTTTTGCTGTGGATTCGTTCCCGCTCCATCGAACACGACCGATTCAAGGCGGGCATCCTGGCCTGGTGCTAAGGTGATGGTCAATAGTGTGGAGGCAGTGAGGGAAACAGCATGTTGCAGGCGGGACCCGGCGCCCTCACCCCGCAGTTGCAATGGACCGTTCGCCACGAGGGATCCGACCAGGTAGCTCGCCGCCGTGGCAGGCACGAAAACCGTACCTTTCACTGCCACAGCAGTATTGATCGCGTTCTGAAACGCATTTGTGTCATCCGTCGTCCCGTCCCCGACTGCCCCAAGGGTCCGGACATCGACGGTGAATTGCCCACGGACCGCTGGGCATATGAAAGCGGTCGCAAGCGCGACGAGGATGGGCAAGGTAGGACGAATCATGAGTGGGGAGGGTGGTCGTGATGAGCGGATCGGAGAGTAGGACTTCTGCACGACTAGGAGAGTGGGGCGACAGTCTCTTGTCAACCACGCATGCTGAACCGCCCCGGGTTCGTCGGAGGCTCCAGATCGTGAGAGGATGGAGCCATGGGACGACCGAAGAGTTTCCCCGCAGAGGTGAGAGAGCGTGCTGTACGGATGGTTCTGGAGCACGCCCCGGAGCACGACTCGCAGTGGGCTGCGATCGGATCGATCGCGGAGAAGATCGGCTGCTCGGCCGAGACGCTGAGGAAGTGGGTCCGGCAAGCTGAGCGGGATCTGGGGAATCGAGCCGGGCTGACCAGCAGCGAGCGTGATCGGCTCAAGCAGCTCGAGAGGGAGAACCGCGAGCTGAAGCGCGCCAACGAGATCCTGCGCAAGGCGTCGGCTTTTTTCGCACAGGCGGAGCTCGACCGCCGACCGAAGTGATGGTCACGTTCATCGATCAGCACCGCGACGCCTACGGGGTCGAGCCGATCTGCAGCGCCCTGCCGATCGCCCCGTCGACCTATCGCCGAGTGAAGGCACAGGAGCGGTTCTCCGAGATGCGGAGTACCCGAGCCAGGCGCGACGCCGAGCTCCAGCCGCGAGTCCGCAAGGTCTTCGAGGAGAACTTCGCGGTCTACGGGGCTCGCAAGGTCTGGCGCCAGCTGCAGCGTGACGATGTCAACGTCGCTCGCTGCACGGTGGAACGTCTGATGCGCGGCATGGGCCTGCGGGGAGCGGTTCGCGGTCGCAGCTTCAAGACCACGACGTCGAGCGACACCGATGCCCGGCCACGCGATCTGGTGCAGCGCCGGTTCCGCGCGGTGCGTCCGAATCAGCTGTGGGTCGCCGACATCACCTACGTCGCGACGTGGGGTGGCTTCGTCTACGTCGCCTTCGTGGCTGACGTTTTCTCGCGCCGTGTCGTCGGTTGGCGAGTGTCGAGTTCTCTTCGCAGCGACTTGGCGCTGGACGCGCTCGAGAAAGCCTTGCACGCCCGACCGCAGCATCACGGAGTCGTGCATCACAGCGACAGGGGTACGCAATACTTGTGCTTGCGCTACACCGACCGACTCCTGCAGGCAGGTATCGAACCGTCGGTCGGAAGCGCCGGCGACTCGTACGACAACGCTCTGGCAGAGTCGATCATCGGCCTCTTCAAGACCGAGGTGATCCGGCGGCGCGGACCGTGGCGAGGCCTCGAAGACGTCGAGTTCGCGACCCTCCAATGGGTCGACTGGTTCAACAACCGTCGCCTTCTCGAGCCGCTCGGGCATCGACCGCCCGCAGAATTCGAGCAGGCCTACTATCATCAACACCGAGCCCCGGCCACGGTGGCCGGACTCAAGCAACCAAGCCTCCGATGAACCCGGGGCGGTTCAGCGAGTCACGACCAGGGGTGGTGTGGCCCGTTGGCGCAGGTGGATCCCCGCGCCACCGGCGACGCTGGACGTGGGGGCGCCGTTGGGGATCCAGGCGGCCACGCGTCGCGGCGGATCGGATGCGTGCAGACTTGCCTGGCACAAGGAGCCTGATGACAAGTTCGGCGAGGCGCGCGGCAGTTCATCGGCTGCTCCCGGGCGACTCAAGACAGGCTGCACTGGGGCGGTTGACAGATCCCACCCTGACAACTAGCCTCATGTGGACGTGACGTGGAAATGAGGCGAGTGCGGCGAGAGTGAGCGCCGCATCTGTTGCGAGGCGATCCGTGAAGAGAACGCAAGTCGCGGCGAGTGGCGCCGAACTCAAGGGGCGGCCTGAATCGGGAGTCCTGACCGCACTGTCCAAGCCGGGGCGGCCAGGGGATGCGTCCATCATGAGGGAGGGACGCGTCTGTTCTGGCTGTGTTAGCAGGCACTCTCGAACTCGGTCGAGTCGAGCATGTTGACGGTCGGAGGGGGTTCGATGGCCGAATCCAAGGACAGTAGTCGGATTCCCTCAACCCCAGACTCGTCAAGTCACCGTAGTCCTCGACGGATCCGGTGCGGCTCAGATGAACCGCCGGGAGACGCTCGAGACTCGGTCGTCTCCTGTTCGTTCGCCGTTCCCTCTGGAAGCCTTCGAATCTGCAATGTCGGTCTGACTCGTCGAGTTGATTCCAATTGAGCCTGGCCATGACAACGCCCCAGAAGCGTGTTGCCACTCTTTCCCTTGTCGCGTTCTGCATCGTCGCGGTCGCGACCTCGTTAGTCTGGAGTTTCGGTGCGCGAGACCGCATTCTCGGTCCCCCCGACGTTCCTACACAGTCCAGCGGCGATCCTCTGAGTGCGCCACCGCGGGACGAGCCCGCACCGAAGAGTACAGGGAGTCCATCGCCAGCCGATGATCGAACTACGGCAGTGAACTCCTCCCCAGGACCCGACACTCACGCGGCAGCCCCTGCCAGTCTCGCGGCTTGGCAGAAAATGCGGGGCGCAATCTCGGATCTCTCAGGCCTGAAATACGCGCGTGACCTGTCGGTGTCTCCAGATCAATTCGCGGCACTCACGGACGCCATCGAGTGCTACAGACCGTTGATCGAAACCGCCATCGCAGGAATCAATGAACGCAAGTCTGCTCTTCATGATCAGCGCGTACGCGAAGGCAACGTAGAGGTGTATAGCGATTTGCAGGCCATACGTCCCGCGGGAAGGGGTGAGTACCTGACTACTGGCTACTTCGATTTTGCACCTGCGGGTACACCCGGTCAGCCAGAGTATGTGGTGTCGCGCGTCTCGATCTATGAAGATTCGGCGCTATTCGATGCAGACCGTGACTACTTCGCGGCTCGGCAGGGGCTCGCGCAGGTCGTTAAGGACATTCTCCGCTAGCTGCGTAATCGAAATCGGGAACCAGATAATAGCCTTCCTCTCGGGCTAGTGTACGAGAGCGTTTAAGGTGTGCGGGAGAGACAAGCCCCGCGCACCGCATGCCAAGAAGGAGCTTGCGTGATGACCCGGAAAAGCGTCTTCTATGTCGCACTCTTGACTGTGAGTGCTCTCTCTCTCGCTCTCAAGCTGCGTTCGGCGGACACCCCGCCGAACCCTTTCAGCCGGGTGCTTTGTGGAGTTTGTGAGACCGGCTGCCTCAAGAATCCGAGCACGCCCGACGACGGCGGTGGTTGCATTAGCTGTGACGAATTGCCATTGCCGGAAAGTGGCGACTGTGATCCTCAAACGTATCCAGATCCACCATGCATTGTGGAGAGCAGGTGTTCGCTCTCTGGCAAGTTGCGTTTCCATCTGGTGGCTCCTTGTAGCGGGCAATGGTATTACCGAGAAGTGCACGACGGCGCTCCGAACAACTGGATTGATTTCATTTCGGGTGCTGGGGGCATCAACTTCAATCCGACTCAGGATGCGTCGAAGATCACCTGTGGAGGCTCATACAGAGTTGAGTTCTCCTATGGGGCTGGGCATCAGTACATGTCGAGCGCCCTCTACGAGGTCAAGTGCACTACATGCGAGGGATCGACAGGGACTGAGGGTGGGTAGGCGCTTGGAGTCCGAATCGACCCCCAAGAGAAGTCGTCGGAGGGACATGGACTCCGTGGTGGTCCGCGCCTGACGCGACTCTATCCCGCAGTCGTCGAATTGGCCGCGAACATCCTCGGCACCGGAAACACCCCCGGCACCTCCCTGAACAGGTCGTCCTGCCCGAGCTCGCCGTAGAGGTCCATCGTCAGCCGGATGTCGGAGTGCCGCAGGACCTGCTGAATCACCTTCGGGTGGACCTTCAGCTCGACCAGGATCCGCGCGCAGCTCTTGCGCAGGCAGTGAAAGTCGACGCGCTTCGTGGTGGCGCCGCGCTCCGTAGTCAGGCCTGCGAACTCGGCATCTTTGCGGACCAGCTCGGCGATCTTGGAGGGCACATGGAACACGCGTTCCGAGTCGAGCACGCGGTCCTTGCCGAGCCTGACACGCAGCGCGTCGCGGCGCGCCCGCATGTGCCGGAGCGTCTCGACGACGAAGCTCTGCAGCGGGATCACCGCGTCGTCGCCGTTCTTCGTGAACTTCCCGTCGAGCCGAACCGAGGGGCGTGCGCCGTCCAGGCTGAGATCCTCCCAGTGGATCGACGCACACTCGTTGGCGCGGAACGCGGTGGTGAGCGCGAACCAGCAGAGCACCTGGCGATCGCGAACCTCTTCGCCGTAGTCGGGGTGCGCCTGCTTGCCGCCGAGCACCCGCTCAGCGAGGTATCGCTTCCACGCGGCCTCGACGAGCTTCTCGGCTTCCTCGAAGCGGAACGACACGCGCTTGAAGACACGGAACTTGTCGCGGTTCGAGGTCCGGACCGGCAGTCGCCGCAGCGGGTCGCTGTCCCACCGACCGGTGCGCTCCAACCAGCGGCTGAAGCTGCGCAACGAGGACGCGTAGTGGTCGCGGGTTTTGGCGGCGCGCTTGGCGCGGATCGAGGTGACGAAGCGTTCGGCGTCGGCGATGTGCAGGTCGGGCAGCGTGCGCACCTTGGCGAACGAGAGGAACTGCCGCAGCATCCGCACCGTGCCCCGCACGTAGCGCGGCGCGGCCTGGTTGGCTTCGAGCGTCTCTCGATACTCCGCAACGATCTCCTGGATCGGCTTGGTTCGCAGCGCGGCGAAGCGATCGACATCGCCGCTCTTGGTCTGCTCGACCTCGCGCAGCGTCTCGTCCAGGAACCGGCGCGCGATCCGCAGGTCGGTGGACTTCGTCGAGCGACGTCGCACGACGCCGCTGGCATCTTCGAACACGATGTGCCAGTAGGGGCTGTTCGGACGCCGGTACGGGTTCCCGACCCAGACGCCTGGCGCGCTCCGCGTCATCGATGCGCCTCCACTTCGAGGAACGCGAGAAGTTCGTCGCGCACCAGCAAGGTGCGTCCGCGGATGCGGCGGGGCTTGGGGAAGCCGGAAGCCGGGTCAGCCATCAGTCGCCACACAGTGCGGACCGAGACGCGCAGTAGGGAAGCGCCTTCTGGCACGGTCACGAGCAGGTTCTCGACCCCGTCAGATAGTGCGATTTCGGGCCTTGCTGCGTTGGCCAGCAGGTGGCTGTCGCTCCGTGTGGCGAGGGGCCCAACCTCGGCGATGGCAGTCCACGGATCAGGATGCATCGCGGCCTCCATTCGGCTCGATGCCGAGGGCTTCGAAGATTGCGCTCTCGAGCAGGCGCCTTGTCGCGTCGTCGACGGGGCGGATGAACGGATGGTCGATGCCCGCGCGATCGCGACGAGCCGGAAAGCTCAGCGCGAGCCGTCCATCGCGCGTTCGACGCACCGTGACCCCGTCGATGCGCAGCCGTTCTCCAATCGTGAACTCCACGAAGCCGAGCAGACCAGCTCGAACGTCCTGATCAGAGCCGCGTGTGAAGCGCACCGAGGAGAGTGTGAGCGCGGTCATGAACGCTCCTCGCTCGCATCGCTTGGCAGTTGCTCTCCACCTGGCAGCAGCCGGAGCATGCAGATCGATCGCCGCGGTCGCGACGGGCTTGGGTCGAGCTCCTCACGCTGCAGCCCTGTCGTAGGTGGACGCTTCCCGAGCGGGTCGACCTCAGTGACCTTGACCGTGATCCGCGCGGTGCGTGGCGCTGCACCGCTGGGTGCCACGGTCGTCCGTGGAGTTGGAACAACGGTGGTGTGGACACCGTGTCGGATGCACGGGAGCGCGGTCTGCGCCCTCTTCGAGTGCTGGGGCTGCGAGTCGTCGGAGCGATCGGGGAGAGCCGATCTGGCTGCGGCCGGGGGCGCGCCCCCCGGCGTGTGCCGGAAGGGGTGCTCGGGTTGGGATGGTTGGGATGGTTGGGATCCAACCGGACGATCCGAACTGGGCTCACCGCGACTCTCGAGGTGCGCCTCACCCTGCTCCAGGCTCCGGCGAGCGGCATCGAGCGCTGGCTGAGCTGAGAACCGCAACGAGCCGTTCGATCCCAACCATCCCAACCATCCCAACCCAAACCCGGGCACTTCGCCCGAATCGTGCCTTGGACGAAAACGCCGACCGCCGTTTTGGTGCTCAGACACGGCGCACCCTCCACCGCACCTTCCCCTTCGCCCGACTGGCCACCTCGACTCGGCAGCCGGAAAGAACCCGGTTCCGGATCCCGCGCAGCCAACGACCGAGCGCGACCGTGTCGAATCCAGCCGAGTCGGTACCGCAGATCGGTCGGAGCGCCATCTCGAGCGCCCGGAGTTCGTCCGAGCCCTCGTCGCCACTCAGCGAGGCGACGACCTCCGCCGCTGTCAGTTCAGCGGCACCAAACGCGGCCTCCCAAGCCTCGATGACTGCCAGGGTCTGCTCACGCTCGGCGTCACCCTCCTCGACCGTCACCCTCGTACGGCATGGATCCGGTTCTCCGAGCCAGATCAGCGCTGCACGGACGAGATCCGACCACTCTTCGAAGCTGCCGAAAGGGCGCACATCCGAACTGGGGCGACCCGCTTCGACAAACGCTCGGAGCACGGTCAGAGCTGCGACGACGAGTCGTTCTCGATGATCGAGGAGGAAATGATCGAGGTTCAGTTTGAAGCTGCGGTCCTCGGGGAACTCGACACCCGGATCGATCCGACAGAACAGCACGCGGCGGGTTAGATCGCCGGCGATCTCGACGTTGTTGCCAGTCGCGATCAGAACGAGCTTGGTGGTGTCGACGGTCTGCACTTGGCTGAAACCGAGCACTCGGTCGGTCAGGCGGTCCTCGGTGAGAATCGTGCAGAGTGTGGCGCCACCAAGCGGCGCTTCGAGGTTGTCGATGTTGACGATCGACGCACCAGCCAAGAGCACTGCGAACCAGCGCTTTCGCGATTCCTCATCGGAGTGCTCTTGAGTCAGCGTCCACGGTGATCGGCCCGTTGCGATCAAACCGATCGAACGGGCGAGCAATGTCTTCCCGCTACCACGCCGCGGCGCGTTGATGATGAACATCGGCGCCGTTCGGAGGCTCCACCTCACGAATGGTGTCAACAGCGCGGAGAGAAACGCGGAGCGATCCGCGTCGGACTCGAAGTCGAACTCGCTGAACGGATTCTTGAGATCCGCAAGAGCACGCAGCGCATCTTCACGCGTTGGGTGTTCCGGAACGCCGGCGAACGCGCCAGGTGCGATGTCCAGGAAGAGCCCCGTCTGCGGGTCGTAGCCCGGTGTCGCGAGGAGCGACCCGTCTGGCCGTAGTGTCGGGGTGCAGATGACAGCGGTCAGGGTTGGCAACTTGGCGTGCGGCGCGCGCGCGAGCACGGTCTTCGCGATGCTGGTCGGGCAGTTGATCGGAACGAAGAGACCCTTGTCCGTCTCGCGACGGAAGCGAAGCAGGCGCCCGAGCATATCTGGCAGGTACACGTCGTCGAGCGAGCGCACGCAGATGCCTTGGGCGACGGCAACACTCCTTCGATGCACGACGGCGGGGACCAAACAGACCAAACGTCCCAACTGCTCGAACACGATCGGAGGGTCCTGTTCGCGCAGCACATCAAGGATCGAGTCGATGGCGTGATGACGCTCGCCATCGACAAGCACGAGGATCGGCCGTTCGCGCTCGTCGGAATCCGACGGCGGCAGGCCGAGCACGTTTGCGTCGAGTTCCTCAAGGAGGTCCTGGATCGTTCCGGCTTCAGCGATGCCCGCATCCAGCGCGCAGCGAAGGGTCGACTCGATTTCGTCCACAGGAAGCCCGGCGGTGGTTGCCGCTGTTGTCAGCTCAGCTTCGACCCGCTCGCGTGCCAGAAGGCCGAGACCGACGAAGCGCCCCGCAGCGAACGCGCCGCTGTTCAGCGTCTTGTTGCGCGTACCCTCAACGGCGCGAGCGATGTCGCCGACGATGTATCCGATCGCTGCGTAAGCGTAGTTCTGCAGCCGCCGGTTCGTGCCGCTGCGGGGCGCCGGCTCTGGGCCACGGGCTTGGTCCGAACCGTCTTGATGCGGGGACTCCTCTCGACCTGCCTTGGTCGCGCGGTTCTTCTTCCGCCGCTTCGTTCTGATGAGCTTGACGACGTTCGCCGGGAGCTCCGCGATCTCGATCTCATCGGGCGAGTGGCCAGGCAGCCACTCGTAGGGGAGACCCGTGTCCGGGTGGATGCTGCCTGGGTAGACGACCTGGCCACCTTCTCCGCGCACATCGACCCCAGGGGGAAGTGAACCGGTCCCATTCCCGAGTGGTGCGCCTGCGTAGTGGAAGTAGTAGTGGAGCCCCCCTCTTCCCGTCTTCACGGTCACGGTCGGCGGCAGCTCTAGCTGCGCCGCGATGTGGAGATCGTCGGTGTCGTCGTCGAGGACAAAGATCCCGTACGAGCGTCCGGTGCGGAGCCCCACGTTGTGCCGCCTCGCGTGCGACAGCAGGGTGTCCAGTGGCAGGGGTCGGAGCTTCTGCCATTTCGCGAGCATCGGCTTCTTGCCCTTGAGAAGCGTGAGATCCCAGCCGCGTTCGTATGCGCGCCTGACCTCGTCGACGCGCACCTCCTCGGGGCGGCTGGGATCTGGTGCGGCGCCGATCATGGCTGCCCCTCCCCGGTGCCAACCTGGTCCAACGACGCCTCGAGTTCGTTACCGGCCGGGAGGGGCGCCAGAGCGGCGCTGGCGGGGCGGCCAAGGGCCTCTGCAGCCTGGAGCGCCTGTTCTCGGGTCCAGCGGCGGCGGCCGGAGACGACAGCGGGGGCGGGGACGACCCGTCCGCGACGAACGGTCTCGCCGAGTTGTGGCTCGGTCGTCTGAAGTAGGCGGGCGAGTTCGCCCGTGGTGATCGGGTAGTTCATGGGAAGTGTCCGCCGTCGGGCGACGGGTCACTTCCCAGGCACGATTTCCAGTGTCGTCGGCGCCGATTCCCCATGTCGCCGGCGGCGATCTCCCGTGTCGGCCGTGACCTCTGATGTCATCGGTGACACGTTCTCGCGAAAGCATCTACGCGTCGGGTCGCTTCTTCCTGGACACATGTCCAACGTCTGAGGTCGTGGGCCCGGTCCACTCGACACGGCGCGGCGGCGGAAGGACGCCCTCTAGGCCTTGAACCAGCGAACTCGCGCCGGCCGAAAGTCTGAAAGTTCCTGAAACACCTCTCTCCGACGTTCGTACGTGCTTTTGCACAACAACGAACAAGACGCCAGGGAGGGCGTTTCAGGTGAACGCGAAAGTACGAGATCAGATCCTCTTGCGCCAGCGCCGCAACGCGAAGCGGCTCAGGCAGGCGGGCAGCGACGGCCGCGCGGCGGCACTCGACGCCGGCGCCGCCAACTTCGAGATGTCGAGCCGCATCGTCGCCACGAGTGCGGGCGGCGTGCGGCTCGCCCACGACCTCGCGCGCGCGGTGCAACTGCCGCAGGCCATCAACGAGCGCCTCGACCTGCTGAAGATCCACCGGCCGTACCACGAGTCGGACCACGTGCTGTCGCTGGCCTACAACCTGCTCGCCGGCGGCACCTGCATCGAAGACCTCGAGCAGCGCCGGAGTGATGACGCGTTCCTCGACATGCTCGGCGTTGACTGCATCCCCGACCCGACGACGGCTGGAGACTTCTGCCGCCGCTTCGGCAGCAAGCAAGACGTCGACGCGCTGCAAGACGCGATCAACGAGAGTCGCCTGCGCGTGTGGCAGCGGCAGCCGAAGGACTTCTTCGCGCAGGCGATCGTCGACGCCGACGGCACGATCGCGGAGACCACCGGCGAGTGCAAAGAGGGCATGGACATGTCCTTCAAGGGGCAGTGGGGCTACCAGCACCTCGTCGTGTCGTTGGCGAACACGCAGGAGGTCCTCTTCCAGGATCTGCGACCTGGCAACCGTCCGTCGCACGAAGGCGCAGCCGAGCGACTCGACCAAGCCGTGGCTCTGCTCCGTCGCGGCGGCTTTCGGAAGATCCTGATGCGCGGCGACACCGCCTTCAGCCAGACGGCCTTCCTCGATCGCTGGGACGCCGACTGCATCGAGTTCGTCTTCGGCATCCAAGCTGCCGAGAGCCTGTGCGAAACCGCCGATTCGCTACCGGATTCGGCGTGGACGGTGCTCGAGCGCAAGCCGCCGTACGAGGTCCGGACATCGCCGCGGGCACGCCCGCGCAACGTGAAGGACGACATCGTCATGGAGCGCGAGTACTACAACCAGCACCTCTGCCGCGAGGACATCGCCGAGTTCGACTACCGCCCGAGCGCGTGCGAGGTGCCGTTCCGCGTCGTCGCGCTGCGAAAGATCATCACCCACGAGCGCGGGCAGAAGCTGCTGCACGCCGAGCACCGCTACCTCTTCTACATCACCAACACCGCGCATTCGGCCGCGCGCGTCGTCGAGCTCTCGAACGAGCGATGCAACCAGGAGCGCACGATCGGCGAGCTGAAGTCGGGCGTGAACGCGCTGCGTATGCCGCTCGGCGACCTGGTGTCGAACTGGGCGTACTCGGTGATCGCTACGCTGGCTTGGAATCTGTCGCGATGGATTGCCCTCGTGCTGCCGGCCAGTGGCAGATGGCGGGACAAGCACGCTGCGGAGAAGCACGACGTGCTGCGCATGCGCTTCCGGACCTTCGTCCAGCGCCTGATGCTCTTGCCGGCTCAGGTCGTGACGACCGGTCGCCGGCTCGTCGTGCGATTGCTCGACTGGAATCCCTGGCGGCACGTCTTCTTCCGCGCAATCGAGTCGGTCCAGCTCACGACGTAGCTGCTAAACACGAAGCCAGAGCACGGACGCTCTGGTCCGCCGCGGACCACAAGAACGAGAGGAGTCGACCCAGCAAGATGGACAACTCGGTGATCATCGTGACCGGCGCTGGCCGGTCAGGCGGCGGCGTGTACGCTCGAATCAGGGCGCTTCGCCCCCGTGATCTTCGCTTGTTTGAGGCCTAGTTACGACGCAAGGGGGCGACCCAGGCACTCTGCGATCATTGCGAGAATGGCTGCAGTCTGACGACACGCGAACTCCGCATCCACTCGTCCGAAGTCGCCGATGCCGGATTCGTGGGCGGCACAGTTGAGCAGATCGAGCAACCCGCGAGTGGATTTCCCAACGGCGGAGCCGCGTCGACTTCCAAGCGCCTGCTCCGCCAGCCTGCAGACTACCTCCGCGGGCGCGTTCTTCTCTCCTGGCAGATCACCTCGAATCCGTCGAATGGCTTTAGCACTCGCCTCGATCCCCTTTCGACAGGATACGAGCGCTCCCTCGAAGTTACCTCGGTCTGTAAGACTCCGCGCTTCGCGAACCCTGCTGATTGCCGCGTCCATATCCTCCACCAGGATCGCAGGGAATCGAATCTGGATCGACTCGAACCTGCATTCGCCGAATCCCAGTAGGACTTTTGCCCAGTTCTCACTCGAAACTTCTATCGGCAACAACAGTGGCCGGGCCGAGCGACGCAACTCACCGTTGACCAACCAGGAGATGCCAAGGCAGAGCTGCAGTCGAAGCGGAATCGAACCTCGTCGTCGCTCCAACTCCCCGAGCTTCGTCCAACCGAGGTCAGCGTGAAGGAAAAGCGACGTCTCGCCGCTGTTGAAGGTCGGGCGATAGAAGGGTTCACCTACCTGAATCGATGCGATGTGGAACTCACCGCTGGCACCCTGAAGGTCTCCGCAGATGCCCTCGAATCGAACGTCCGCCTCAGGCATTCCTTGGGGCTTTCGAAGGGTCACGATGCAGAGAATGGCCAATCTCGGCTCCAGAGCCGAACATGGCTGGATCGACACCGCAGTGAGCTGTCCGGTGATCCAGTCGTCAAGGAGGACTTGGGTAGTGCCGAGCATATCGACCTAGAGCACTCGACGAACGGAGAGGTGCTTTGCGGAAGAACTGCGGCGATGCGGCGATGAGAATCAGTCCACGCCGAAGAGCTGCCGCCATCTACGTTCAACGGCGTCCGCGGTGCGCGCAACCGTCTCGACATGGCGCGCTATCTCTTCCTCGGAAAGGGCGTCGATCGTATGGCGTGCTGTGCCTTCCGGACCATCGAATTCGCTCCGCGCGCACGCGGCCATCATGGCCTCGAAGTCAGGTCGAACGTCATCGGGCAGGCACCAAGTGGGTACGTGAATGAGGTCGTAGATGTACGCGCCGAATAGCCTCTCACGAATCGGCAGTGGCGCGCGGAAGGCGCCCATGGCGTTTCCAAGCTTCTCCGACGCGTAGTGGATGCCGTGTTTCTCGGGCCCGTCCGCCTCGATGCGGACGAGAGTTCGTTCGAACGAGTCGCATGCCTCGGCGCTCCAGTTCACGTGAGAGTGGAGCTTCATGCGGTCGCGAAGCTCGGAGGGCACGCTGATGGTCATCTTCATCGATCGCTCCGTGGGCGTAGTGGGTACGCTAATGGACGTATAGCATACGGCTGGTGCGGCGGAGCGCAAGACACCGTCAGGCACGGCCCTGGCCGCTGGCGCGAGAAGTGTTCACCGCCATCCCACGATCGAGCTAAGGCGACGCCCAGACTTACGAGGGTGAGTTCGCCGGGACCGGTGAACGCAACCGAGGATGCGGCCTTGCGAGCCGCGAGGTGCGGCCTCATCCGCTGGACCTGCGAGCGCGGCGGCCACGCTTCTCCCGCCGCTCCCGCACGCGCTCGACGATGCGCGCAGCCGTCGCCGGGGACATCCCGTATCGGCGCGCGACCGAGCTGATGCTGGCGCCCCTCTCCACCCGCTCGAGCACGTAGCGTTCCCGAGCTGACTGCTGGGCAGTGGTCAGCTCGGACCACGGCTTCGAGTCGACTTTCGACTCGCGGGGACGCTTCAGTCGCGACCTCTTGGCGCCCCTGGCCTGGCTCCTGCGCTTCTTCCTCAGCCCGAGAGCGCGCCGGACGATCCATGTCGCCGGCTGCCGGAATTCGCCGGTATCGACTTCGGCACACGCCCGCGATCTGTACCGAAGTCGATCAGCAGGGTTGGTAGGGCACTTGGAAACTACGCGGACGCCTCCTCGCGACGTGTTTCGGCGCTCTGCGGGGTCGGCAGCGCGACGAGGTGCTCAACTTTAATGCAACTGGGGCCCGACGCCGCCGCGGCGGCGGACTTGGTGAGAAGTCCGGGCTAGACGTCCTTGCGGGGTGCGACCGTGCAGAGAGTAAGGTTGATTTCGAAGCCGCTAGGAAGCATCGAACGCATCAGGCGCCGTGCTTCGCGTTGCAGAAGCTCGGGAGGATGCCCTTCGCCCTGCAGCCGTCGAAACTCGGCAACTGCCTGATTGTGCGCATCGATTCGCACGCGCCGGTCCTCATATGGGAGGGCGTTGAATTGGCGTGCCATCTCAGTGTCCGCTTCGGTTTGCACGCTCGCGATCGCTTCCATGGTGGACGCAATGCGAGGGTCGGATTCAGCGATAGAGAACATGATATCGACGCGCTTCCCACCGATGGTTCCACCATTGTATACGCGTAGTGGTATGTGGCGTCCTGCGGGCGTGAGCCTGTTTGCCGAGGACCCGTCTGCTGCTACCGTCACGTACCGCCCGCGAGTCAAGTCCTCCATAGCAGCATTGCGAATGTCGGCGGCTAGAATGCTCTCATATTGCTTTCGCATGGCCGCCAGCGTGGACGCAAGACTTTCGTTTTCGGGGAGGGGCGTCTGCGCGGCACGGGCCAACATCTTCTCGCGCGTAGAGGCTAGATTCGCCGTCAACTCCAATGCGGAATCTGGATCTATTGGGCCGAGACACACGACACCTGACGGGATTCTCACACCGGACCAGTTGGCTGGGGTTTTTGGCGTGGAATCCGATGCTAGCGCGTTTCGAGGGCGTTCCGAGCTTGTTCCGTCGGGAATCGGATCCTTCGCGAGGGCTTCCGGCGGCGAAGATGGAGGCGGGTCGGGACGGTCATTCGTGACGTCCGCGGGGATTGGAACCGGAGAAGCAGACCATGTGCTGAGTATTGTACTTCCGGCATAGGCGATCACGATGGCGACGGCCAAGAGGAACCAGAGAGGTGATTTCGGAGTCTTCACGAGAGTTCGTGGGTGAGTAGCATTCTGGCTTGGACCGCCCTACGGCACGGATTGCGACGTCGATCACGCGCGCGAGCGTCAGCTCCTGGAATTCATGAGGCTCGTTCGGGTAGTGCGGATTGGCAATTCGAAGGTACTGCGCAAGTGGGTCGCGCGGACTGGGCGATGCGAGAAGGCTCCTACTCCGTGGACGGCCCAGTGCACTTGATGCACTTGTCCTTGATCTTGAGGTCGAAGGAGTGTTCTCCATCGTACCATTGGCACTTGAGCGTAACCGTGTCACCAGATCCCTCTTGTTGGTCTGTGCTTGTGCATGCCACACTTGAGCCGCCGGCGCCGAAACTAAGCGTGGAAGAACTATTGTATGCTATGGTGCCTTGTGAGTAGTCGTTCAGAAGAACGGTGACGTCGCCAAGGCAGCCGCAATTGGTGGGGTTCCACGTGGCGATGTGGACGGAGACGGTTCCCTCTGCTGCGTTACAGTTCCGTAGAGTGTTGCACCCTTCGAACGAGTTACACAGCGGATGAGAAAACTGAGACCCAGGATGAGCCTCGACGATGGCGCAGATGGCGTTCGTTCCTTCGACGATCAGATCTGGTGTGCACTCACACGACGGGATTGGGGTGAGGCCGGTCGGGAGAGGCTCGTTGGGAGTGGGTGAGATCAGGGACGTGAGTGCAGCGATAAGAAGTAGTGGTCGGGTCATCATGGCTTATCCTCAGGGAGTCGCGGAGTCGAAAGGCCGAGGCATGGTTCAGGGAAGGCACGGCCGACCCGCGCACCGGTGAAGACTTCGCCGATGCTGCTGCTTGCGATGCTGGGCTGGGCCATTCGTCGCGACGAACAAGAAGGGGGGGGGGGGGACGAGAATCACTCCTTCGCGCGACGGATTTTCTCCAACGCCCTGCGCCAGCGGACCCGCAGGTCGCGCCGCGTCATGGCTACCTCCTCCGCGGACCGGGCAACGTTCCCGAACTCGAGAACGGCGTTGAACGCCTTCGCCTCTGCTTCGGTCAGCAGGTGCATGGGAAGCTTCGCGAGATCGAGCTCCGGCGGCGGCGGGGTGTCGTCGGGTTCGGGCGCGACCATCTCTACCTCCGGCCAGTCGAGTGTGCGCCTACGGTCCAGCAGTCCGCGGGGCGGTCCCCTCTTCACCAGGTTGCGGAAGACGGCGATGGCGTACCGGGGCCAGTTCTGGGGTGGCGTCCTCCGCCGGCCCAGCGCCACGTTGACGACGACATCAATCGTCGCGTCGATGAGGTCGGAGGCCAGGCGCCAGCGTCCGTGGCCGAGCCGTGCGACGGCTTGCTCGATCGCGGCGTAGATCGCCTGGAGACCGCGCGAGTCACCGAGGATGTCGAGCGGGTCACGCTGGCTAGCCTCGTCCCTGGGCGTGCCAGGTTCGTCCGGCCGATCTCCTCGAGCCCCTGGTTCTCCTTCTCCGGCTCCGGTGCGCACGCGCAGACTCTCCTTGGGCTGATAGCCGAGCAGGTCTCGACTCGATCCCGATTCGTTGGGCGCCGCGGCTCGGCGTGCGGCGCTTGGGCTGGGGGCGTGGCCAGCTTCCCGCTGGTTGGGCCGTCAGTGCGATCCGCGTCGGATCATGCCGCGCCGTCAGGCGACGGGTCAACGGGGTCCGGGCCGTCGCGGGTCCGGACCTTCGGTTGTCGACGACTTGCGGGTTGCGGCGATGCCGCGCGCCCGGGCTCGCCCTCGGGGGGTGGACCCAGATGTCGACGCACAAGGCGATTGGACGGAGCTGGGGGACTCGCCGCGGACCGCCCCCAAGGCGCGTGGACCTCGAGCGCCGCCCCGAGTGTGCAACGGAGTGTGCAATTGCCCTGGTCACAACCTGACACACCCTGGCACAACGTGGCACGATCGCCCGCTCCCCGAGGCGCCGTAACTCGCGCCCCGTGGCACACATGGGCACATCCCGACGCACCGTGGCACGACCTGGCACGATCGCGGCCTCACGGTTCGAGTCCTGCAGGGCCTATCACCTACCCCCCCGAGTTCGCGCGAGAATCGCCCGTTTGGGCGCGATCGCGAATTCGGGGGGTGGGAGTGTGCAATGGAGTGTGCAATTGGCTTGGTCACACGGGGGCAGGACGTGGCACGGGGTGGCACGGTCTGGCGTGGCGGCGGGGCGGCGGGGCGGGAGGCTGGCCGCGTAGGTTCGCCCGGGTGGCGCCGGAGAGACCGGACGGCCCCGGGTGGCGGGGCGGGGCAGCCCGGGCGCGACGTGGGCGAACGTGGGCCACCTGGGCCTGGGGTGTCCTTGACCGTCCGCTGGTTCGGCGACTCCGACGCTTCAGTCGGCCGGTCCGCCGGCCGCTGTCCCGGAAGCGGCAACCCGAGCTCCCGGTGGACCGGATCTCGGGGGCTGCCTCGGTCGTGGCCTGCTCCTGATGGATCCAGCCCATGACGGCGGTTAGCAGAAGTCGGAGAGGCTGGAGAGATGGCACGGAGGCACCTTCAGCTACTTCCCCCCGATCGTCAGCGTGCAGTAGTTGCTCGTTACCAGACCGGTCGGGTTGGCGCCGGCATCCGTGACGACGCACTGCGTGTAGAGGGTACTTCCCACCAAGCCCACGGCATTTGGGATCGCGACCTGCCATGAGGCGAACGACGCGCTCTGATGCTGCATCCCGATCGTGACCATTGGATTCGTGTAGAGGAGGCAGCCGGTCATGCCGATCGCGGAGAGGTCGATCGGATATGGCGGAGCACTGGAACCGCCTACAAGCATGAAGGGCACGTCCGTGTTGGGGTTACTCCCGATGCGTTGCAACCGCGCTTCGAAAACCGCGCCAACCCAGGGCAACGATCGCGGCCAGAGTGTCGGATCGCCATCCAGCATTGGAATCCCGGCGGTTCCCGCGCACCCGGTCCCATGTGGGTCGAAACGCGCAGCGTGAACCGGTGCGTACATCCATGTGTCTTGCATAAGCGTGGTGGAGTCTGCACCGCCGAACATCACGATCCTGCGGCGCAGAGTGTCGTATGCTGCACCCTGGATCTCCCGGATAGCGGGTGCCCCGATTGGCGACTTCATCGTCCAGCGATTGTTCGCGCCATCGTACTCCCACGTATCTCCGGCCCAGAGAGTGTTGGAGCGTCGTCCGCCGAACAGCACGCACAGGCCACGTGCGGCGTCGTAGTCGAGTGAATGCCCGCGCCGGACTGCAGGTGAACCCGCGGGGGTGCGCTCGACCCAAGCTCCAGTCGGGTTTCCGTCCCACTCCCAAGTGTCGGCGCGGTAGCCCGATGTATTCCAACCTCCAAACAACACGACTACCCCGCGGGATGAGTCATAGGTCATCGCGCCGTTGTTCCTCGCAGGGGGTGGGTTGGCAGGAGTGAGTGCGTGCCACTGTGACCCGTCCCATTCCCAAGAGTCACGTAGCTGGTTGTTTGCCGCACTCCCGTGTTCTCCCCCGAAAAGGACCACGGTGCCGCGGCCTTTGTGAAAGGCTACCTGACTGTAGCTTCGGGTAGATGGAGGTGTGGACGGATGCAGCTCCGTCCAGTCGACGCCATCCCAGACCCATGTGTCGTTCAAGAGGTTCGTGCCGTCGCCACCCCCGAACATCAAGGTGACCTGTCGGATCGGATCATACTCCATCACGTGACCGCGACGTGCAGGTGGGACATGCAGAGGATGGCGCTGATGCCACGAAGTGCCATCCCATTCCCAGGTGTCCTGGAGAACCGGACTGCCGCCGCCAAACAGCACAATAACGTCGCGATCAACGTCGTAGGTCAGCGCTTCATGCGACTGGCGCGGCGACGGGGGTGGCGTGGCGCTGGTCAGCTCCGTCCAGGCTGTCGACTGGCACTGTGTCCTCGGAGCGAAGGCGATCACACAGACCAATGTCGCGAGGAGGCTCGCTGTGCGGGCGCAGATGTCAGCGCGAGAGATCTTCCAAGATGTCCGTGTATTCATGTTCAGGAAGTGTCCGCGAGTATGCAACGCCCGTCCTGACTGAGAAGTCATCCGGGCCACGCGACGCCTAGATTCGCCTCGAATCGCAGGTTCCGCGCGTCTTGCTCGTGGGCGTCTCGGCCGAACTGTATCGCGACGTACGGAAAGCCGCCAAGCGGCGTTAGTCTCGCCACATCTCGACTTCCTCCCTAACCGCAGCTACGCGACTCGATGGTAGTTCTTCGGCAGCCCGCCGAGCCGCTCGCTGACCACAACCTCACCAACGCCGTTCGCGCCCGGCTTGGTGTCAACGGACTCGGTGCTCTCAGGCCAGTCACGTTGGACGACCGCGGGGAGGTATCAGCTGGCCTGTTCGGTTGCCCGCGGCGGACTTCCTGACCCCGCGAACATCCTCGGCACCGGGAACATCCCCGGCAGCTCCCGGAACAGGTCGTCCTGCCCCAGCTCTCCGTAGAGGTCCATCGTCAACCGGATGTCGGAGTGCCGCAGGACCTGCTGGATGACCTTGGGGTGCACCTTCAACTCGACCAGGATGCGGGCGCAGCTCTTGCGCAGGCCGTGGAAGTCGACGCGCTTGGCGGTGGCGCCGCGCTCCGCGGTGAGCCCAGCGAACTCGGCGTCCTTGCGAACCAGCTCGGCGATCTTCGAAGGGACGTGGAACACCCGTTCCGCGTTGCGCACGGGTTCTCTGCCCTGCCGCGCGTGCAGCGCGTCGCGTCGCTCGCGCATGGCGCGCAGAGCATCGACGACGAAGCCCTGGAGCGGGACGACGGCGTCGTCGCCGTTCTTGGTGAACTTCCCGTCGAGCCGGACCGAGGGAAGTGTGCGGTCGAGCTGCAGATCGTCCCAGCTGATTGCTCCGCACTCGCTCGCACGGAATCCGGTGGTGAGCGCGAACCAGTAGAGCACCTGGCGGTCGCGGACCTCTTCGCCGTAGTCGGGGTGCGCCTGCTTGCCACCGAGCACTCGCTCGGCCAGGTAGCGCTTCCACGCGGACTCGACGAGCCGCTCCGCTTCCTCGAACCGGAACGACACGCGCTTGAAGATCCGGAACTTGTCGCGGTTCGAGGTACGCGCCGCGAGGCGCCGCAGCGGATCGCTGTCCCAGCGTCCGGTGCGCTCGATCCATCGCGAGAAGCTGCGCAGCGCGCTGGCGTAGTGGTCGCGCGTCTTCGCGCTGCGCTTGGCGCGGACACTGGTCACGAACCTCTCGGCGTCCGCGATGTGCAGGTCGGGCAGCGTGCGGACCTTGGCGAAGCTCAGGAACTGCCTGATCTGCCGGATCGTGCCCTTCACGTAGCGCGGCGCGCTCTGGTTGGCTTCGAGCATCTGCTTGTACTCGGCGACCAGTTCCTGGATTGGCTTGCTGCGCAGCGCCGCGAAGCGATCGAAGTTGCCGTTCTTGGTCTGCTCGACCTCGCGCAGCTTCTCGTCCAACATCCTGCGCGCGATCCGCAGGTCCGTAGTCTTGGCGGAGCGTCTGCGCACGACGCCGTCGGCGTCCTTGTAGACGAAGCTCCAGTAGGGCGAGCCAGGACGCCGGTACGGGTTGCCGGTCCAGTGCGACTGCGCGGCGCGCGTCATCGCGGCGCCTCCAGTTCGAGGAACGCGAGCAGCTCGTCGCGCACGAGCAACGTGCGCCCGCGGAGGCGGCGGGGCTCAGGGAAGCCGGAATCCGGGTCAGCCATCAGCCGCCACACGGTGCGGTTCGAGACGCGGAGTAGGGAAGCGGCTTCTGGCACGGTCACGAGCAGATTCCCGGGGTCGCGCAGGAAGTCGATTTCGGGCCTTGCTGTGTTGGCCGGGTGGTGCCTGTCGGCTGGCGCGGTGCCAGTGCTGGCTGTGCACGGGTCAGTGGCCATCGTGGCCTCCTTCCGGATCGAGGCCGAGAGCCGCGAACACCGCGGCTTCGAGCTGGCGCCGCGTGGCGTCGTCGACGGGGCGGTAGAGCGGGTGCTTGCGACCCTGGCCGTCGGTGCGCGAGGGGAAGCTCAGGACGCGCTTGCCGGCCGCGGTGCGTCGCAGCGCGATGCCGTCCAGAATCAGCGCGTTGCCGAACGAGCAGCGGATGTAGCCGAGCAGTCCGGTCCGCTGAGCCGCCGGGTCCGCGGAGGTGAACACGACGTCGGTCACCGAGGGAGCGATCACGTGGTGCCCTCCGAAGTGCGGCGCGTTCTCGATCGGCGAAGACGCAGGGTGCGCGGCGGGTCACCAGACCTGGCGTGATCGCGGGGAGTGCTTCGACGTGAAGCGGTCCAGGAACCGGCGTGGCGTCGTCCGGATTGGGTTCGCGCCGAGGCGCTTGGTCGCCTGGCGTGGACCTGCAGTTGGCCGCTTGCGCGCATCGGGAAGCGCGGCTCAGCGACAGTGAGGATGCCGCCGGGGGTCTTCTGGCGGTTCGACGCGTCGAACTCGGATCTCGCGGAGTCCGGCGATGGTTGCCAGGCATGTAGGCGGTCGGCGAGCCCAGCGTCGACCCGCAGCAGGTCATCGATCCGACGACAGGGCAGCCGGGCGCCGCACCGACGGACCTCGGCTTCGAAGCGGCGCTGCTCAGGGTCGGCGAGCGCAGCCGTCGTGAGCTCACTGGACTCCAGGTCAAGCGGATGCGTCGTCATGCAACGCCTCCACCCGAAACCGGCCGAGCTTCCCACCGTGCCGACCGGTCTACCGGCACGTTCCAAACCGGACTGGCCGGCCGACCCCCCTTCGGGGGGAGTCGGCCGGTCCGGTTTTGGACCGTGCCGAAGCGGCCGAAGACTGGCCGCGGCCGGTTCGGCCGGTTAGGCGGAGAGGTCATCCGAACCTCCCTCGTCGTCGTCGTTCTGCGGCACAGATTCCGGTGGCGCCGTAGCCGCTTGGACGGCTGCGCGGTCCGCCTGCGGCAGCTCGCCGAGTACCAGGTCACCGACCCGCGAGCCGTCGAGGTAGTGCATCCGCGCTTGCTCGCCGCGGCGGATGATGCGCACCGCGTTGCCGAGCAGGGACAGCGCGACGTCGACGCGCTCCGCCGAGCAGGTCCCCATCCGAGCGCGCACAGCAACGCGCAGGCGCCGCAGCGTCATGCCCGGCTCAGCAGCGATCGCCGCGGCCGTGTGCGCCGCGTCGCGCCTCTGCGCCTCCTTCGCGGCCTCAGCGCGGCGTGCATCCTTGGTGACGCGCGGCGCCGGCTCGTAGCCGTCGTCCTCGGTGAGCGTCTGGACGTCGCGTTGCAGCCGCAGGTAGATGCCCTGCGACTGGTCGGCCAGGTCGTGGATGAGGCCTCCGGCCTTGTTTTTCGTGACGCGCACTTGCACGAGGTTGGGCTCGCCGCGGACGGGGCGCATCGCGAGCAGCACCTTCGCCTGATATTCGATGCTGCCGGATTCCTTGCCGGCGGCGAGGTCGGTCGCGCCCGACTCCCTATCGCCACCACCGTAATAGGCGCGGCCAATCTCCGACGTCGAGATGACGAGCATTCGATTGCGGGCCGCAACCGACTTCAGCGCGCGGACGCGGGCCGTCACTGCCTCCCGCGGTCCGTCCTTCGGGTTCTCGCCCTGCCGAGTGACGGTCTGCAACGAGTCGACGAGCAGCACGGCTCGAGCGCGGCGCCTTCGTGCGAACTGCGCGAGATCCTGCGCGGCCGACTCGATTGATCTGGTCTCGTCGTAGATGCGGATTCGGTCGAGCGACGCAACACCCTGGATCATGTCGCCAAGCGTCCCGTGGTCGCGTTCCTCAGCGACGTCGCGCGAGTAGTTCCGCCTCTGCATGAGGCGCGTCACGATGCCGTCTGCGTCCTCGTCGACGGCGAGGATGCCGACTACGTAACCGTCATCGGCGAACCTGTCCGCGAGCACCACCAGCAACAGTGTCTTGCTGGAGTCTGGAGCTCCGTTAACGATCGCGAGCGTTCCGAAAGGAATCCCGCCGCGCGTCATCGTGTCGAGCGTGGGGAATCCGGTCGCAGCGCGCTCGAGCGGTCCGTCGCGCTGCCAGCGTTCGAGTACCGAGACCACGGATTCCGGGGCGTGTACGCCTTCGATGTCGTCGAGCGCCGTCCGAGCCGCGGCGAGCGTGTCGTCCCGGGTCATCGTCACGTCGAGCGACTGCTCGGCGAGCTCGAGGGCCGCGAGGTGGGTGCGGCGACGCACGGCCAGGTCGCGGACGATTCGCGCGTGCGCGTGCACCGTCGACGGCATCACGGCGTACGCCAGCAGGCCGTACACGCTCTCTCGCGCATCTGGTCGCGGCGGGGCGCCGTCGGCCGCCTTGAACGTGTCGCGGTCCTCCTCGTCGCGGTTGATCTCCGCGGCCACCGTCACCGCGTCGACCACGCCATCCCGGTCGTACGCGCGCCGCGCTGCCGCATGGATCACGCTGTGTTCACGGCTCCAGTAGTCGGAAGGACTGAGTTCCTCCTCGACGATTGCGAGGGCCTCGGCGCCATGCACGAGCAGCGTACCAATCACGGCCTGCTCGGCGTCAATGCTGCATAGGTCGGCTGCAGGTTCGGCAGCCGTCACGACGCCCCGTGCCCCCGGCGCGTCCGGACCGAGGGCCGTACTGGCTCATGGCCGGCACGGGCCCGCGCGACACGCTCTGCCCACGCCTCGACCCATGCGAGCGTGGTCACGCGCGTCCCGCCAATCGAGATGGTTCGCAACTTCTCGCCGGCGACGCCCGTCGTCGCCCAGCGGTGGCACGATGCGATGTGAATCCTGCGCCCGCCGCGGGGCGGGAGCTGATCGGGGAGGTCGCGCAGGGCGATGTAGGTGTTCGTGTCCATGCGCACCGATGGTGCACAGGGCGCCGATCGCCGGATACGTCGTCAATTCACCAATCATTCGTCGTTGACTCACCGAACATTCGTCGTCGATTCACCGAATAGGCGTCGCGGCGATGAGTTCGGCGATGCGTGAGCGGATCGACAGCGGAAGTGCGACCCGCAGGGGGCTAGAGCTCGCCTTGATCAGGACCGCCTTCTCGAAGGCGCGCCCCAGCGCACTGCGCTCAGCGATCTCGAGACTGCCATGAGTCGGTATCGCGCCCTCCGTGGAGCCGAACCATGCGGCAGTGATCGCCTGCGCGATGATGGATGCCCGGAAGCCGAGTTCGCGGGCGAGCGTGCGTGCAGCCTGCTCTACCCGGTCGCGGGCAACGCTCGGGTGCTCCGGCCCGTCATCGATGACCTGATCCCCCGCAATCACCGGCTCACTGCCCCCCTCGATCTCGCACGCCAACTCCTCGAGGTCCGCCGCGACCTGCTCGGCGTGCAGCCGAGCATCGGCAAGCGGGCGTTTCGGCGGGTCCGCCCGCAATTGGACGCCGACGCGCTGCGTGTCGGCGAGGATGCGATGCAGCAGCAGGTCGGTGAACGCAGAGATCGCTGCGGCCCGCAGCTCACCGATCCGCCGCCGCGTCGCGCGATCGAGCACGGCCGGGAGCGTGATCAGATCGTCAGCCCACTTGCTGTCGCCCCACGATTGCCAACCACTGTCCTGCCGGTGCCGGTCCTCCGACGCCATGCCGTCGAGACAGTCGACGATCCCCTTCAACGCCCGCACGACGCGCTCACGCGCCCTCTTGTTCGCTTCCTGCTGTGCCACTCAAGGTCCTCCAAGGTCCCGGCGCAACGAAAGCAGCCCGTCGAGCAACGGTAGGGACCTTGGATCTACCTCGGCGCAGTGATCGGCTGAGCCTGTCGCTCGACGGGCGGGATGAGGGTAGCCGCGCGTGGGGCCTCAGTCGACGATGGGCGGCAGGGCAGCAGTTGTGCCATCGGTTCGCTACTGGGACATCAGCGCCGCGCGCACGTCAGCATCGACCACCGCCGCATAGATCGCCGTCGAGCTGATCGATCGGTGCCTCAACGCCCGCCGGACCAACTGCAGGTTCCCGGTCGCCGCCAGCAGCCGGGTCGCGAAGGTGTGTCTGCACGCGTGCGGCGACAGCCGGCGCTCGATTCCGGCGGCTCGGACGGCGTCGACGAACCTCCGCTGCACGTGCCGGGTGCCGACTCTCTTGCCCTCCGCTGTGGCGAAGAGCGGCCCCGACCGCCGCTCACCGAGGAAGCCTCGCAGATGCTCGACCAGAGAGGGCGACAGCAGCACGACCTCCTCCCGGTCGTTCTTGTCGCGGCGCACACGGGCCTCACCGCGCTGCAGGTCGAGGTCCTCCACGTCGAGGCCGAGAGTCGCGCCGATGCGCAGGCCGGCTCCCAGCATCAACCGGACCAGCATCTCGTCGCGGCGTGCCGCGTCACCCTGGGCAGCCGCGAGGTGGTCGAGCAGCCGTCGTTCCTCGTCCTCGCGCAGCGCCCGTGGCGGCGGCGGGCTGCAGCGCGCGCGTCGAAGCAACCGCGCCGGGTTCGCGGGCAGGAGCCCGGCGTCCGCGAGGTAGCTGAACAGCGTGCGCAGCGAGGTGCGCAGCGCGTTCGTGCTGGTAGCCCGCTTGCGCTTGCCGTCGGGGCGGTTGGACGCCTCGGGCGCGGCGACGAACTCGGCGAGATTGCGATGGTCGAGTTGCGCCAGGTCGGAGGAACGATGGGTGCGCTCGAGCCATCGTTCGAGCGCGGCGGCGTGACGGGCGTACTGCTTGCGCGTGTGCTCGGAGCGGCCGTCGGCTTCGAGCTGCGCCTGGAATGCGGCGAGGGCTTCTTGGAGGTTCATCTTGGATTTGGCCTCCGGCGCGCGACGCGCGCGCCGTGACCAGCACATTTCCGCGCGTATGCGACGTATCCAGGCCGTTCTGGCCGATCCGCGCCCGATGGCGAGGTTCCCTGGATGGCTCCGATCCGAGACAGTCAGAGATCGACGAGGTGCATCGACCCGCGCTCGCGCACAGGGTGCATCTCGGCGATGCAGTAGCCGAGCGCGTCGCTGAGGTGCGTCCGCAGCTTGCCCGGCTCGGTCGTCGGCTTGTCGATTTCCACGTGGTGCGCGCCGTCCTTCAGTTGGACCAACTCGAAGTCGCGCACGGTCTGCGGCGCCGCGTCGGGTTCGAACAGCAGGCGTAGCTCGCCGGCGGCGTTCTTCAACCGCGCGTTCACGGCGTTCAGGCGCGCGACGACGGCCGGCGCCCGGGACGCGAAGCGCATCGAAAGCCTCTCGCCGAGGATCGGCCCCAGGATCTTGCGCACGAGCTCGATGTCGGAGCCAGCGACGCGCGCCGAGCCCTGTGCACCGCCCGCCGGATCGCCGTAGACGTGCACGGGACCGGTGTGGCCCTGCTTCTGGATCCAGGCGAGCACGCTCGCCATCACGCTGGGCGTGTTGGTCCTGCGGATGAAGACTTCGCCGAGCACGGCGGTGAAGTCCGCGGCGAGCGCTGCTGGCAGCTGCGTGCCGTCGCGGTAGTCGTGGCGCGTCTGCTCCTGCGCGAATACCGCTGTGCCCGGATCCCAGTTCCAGTCGCAGCAGACGAGCAGCGGTCGGTGCTTGACCAGCTTCAGACCGCGCACCAGATGCACGTCGCGGTCGAACATGTAGTAGGCACGGTTGCCGGTGCTGACGCGCCGCGCCTCGTACTCGACGGCGAACACCACTGGATCCAGTGTGCGTTTGGCGTCTTCCCAGGCCGCGGGCGAGACCACGTCCTGGCTCGTCCAATGGAAGTAGCCGTAGGCGCGGTCGCCGCGCTCCGCGTGCGCCCGCCAGTCGTCGCAGAGCTGCACGAAGGCGTCGCCACTGCGCATGTCGGTCGTTCCGAAGCACGTCAGCTTCCCTGGCGGCCGATCGCGGGTGTCGAGAGCGGGTCGCAGGTGCTCGAGCACGTCGCCGCGCAGGTCGGCAAACTCGTCGAGAAACAGCTGATCGATCGGCTCGCCTTCGGCGCGCTCCGGACGGTCCATGCCGAGCACGCGCAGCAGCGCACCGTTGACCAGCTCGATCTCAAACTCCGACTTGCGTACCGCGTGCACGGTCCAGGCCGGCAACAGGCGCAGCAGGTCACGCCAGTACAAGCGCATGGCCTGGTGCTGCGTCGGCGCACCGATCACCACGAAGCGATCGGTGAGGGGCCAGTTCGGATCGAGGGCTGCGATTACAGCCTCACGCTTGCGGCCTTCGGTCTTGCCGGAGCGGCGCCCGCACTCGATCGCTCGGAAGCGCGCTGCGGACATGAATGCCGCAGCCTGGGTGGCGTGGAAGCGGTGCGGTCGCCAGCGCGGTGGCAGGAGTGCGGCGGCTGCGACGGCGTCCGGCTCGGCGGTGGGAGAGCAGGGGATCGTGCGGCGCATCGCCGCCACGATGTCGGCCAGGTCCTCTCGCGACGCCAGCTGACCGGAGTGCTGCTCGAGGCGCTCGATCCGTCGCACGACGGAAGGCGGCGGCTTCACGACCCGGTCCGCTCGGTCGCGATGTCGGCGAAGCTGCGGCCGTCGCCGTCGAGCGTGGCCTGCTGGCCGGTCGCTTTCTCCCAACGCATGACGGCCGCGTCGACGAAGGCCGGCGACAGCTCCATCGCGAAGCAGCGTCGACCGTGCCGCTCAGCCGCGATGAGCTGCGAGCCGCTGCCACTGAACGGCTCGAGCACGACTTCGCCGCGCCGCGTGTGGTAGCGGATCGGACGTTCGAAGATCTCCAGCGGCTTCTGGGTGGGGTGGATGCCGTCGTTCTGGCCCTGCTGGTCGATCTCCCAGACGGTTCGATCGCTGGGGTCGGGGCGGCGGTCGGTCTCGGGCATGGAGCCCTCGGGCCAGCCGTAGAAGCAGGGCTCGTGGCTCCAGAGGTAGTGGCTGTGGGTGAGCACGCCCCTCGCCTTCACCCAGTTGATCGTCTGGTGGAAGAGCAGGCCGTTCTGCTGCCACGCCTGCTCGACGAGCATCTGCCGGCGCGTCGCGTGCCACTGGTAGACCGGCACGCGCTCGATGCAGTGCGCGAGCGCGATGCGCAGGAAGCTCGCGAAGAACGCGACACTGCTCTCGGGATCGACGTAGTCGTCCCAGTGCTTGTCCTTCACGTCGGGCTTGTTCACCGTCGACTGTGGGTGATTGCCGCCTGTGTAGTCGACGAGGTACGGCGGATCGGTGGCGAGCAGCACGGCGCGCTCGCCGTTCATCAGGCGCGCGACGTCGTCCTCGCTCGTGCTGTCGCCGCACAGCAGTCGGTGCTGGCCGAGGATCCAGAGATCGCCGCGGCGGGTGGTGGCGGTCTCCGGCGGCTCGACGCCCTCGTCGTCGCCGATGTCCGCTACGTCGTCGTCGAGCTCCGCGATCAGTCGATCGATTTCCTCGTCGGTGAAGCCGACGCCCTCCAGCGCGTCCTCCTTGCGCAGCTGCTCGAGTAGCGAAGCCAGATCAGCGTCGCTCCACTGCGAGTACTCGTGCGTTCTGTTGTCGGCCAAAGAATAGGCGACCGCGTCGATGTCGCTGCCGACGAACCACACGACCGGCACCGTGGCGATGCCCAGCGACTTCGCAGCCTTCCAGCGCGTGTTGCCAGCGATGACCTCGCCGGATGGCTTGGCGACGAGCGGCTGCTGGAAGCCGAAGCGGCGGATCGAGGCCGCGACGTGCTGAACGGCGGCGTCGTTCTTCCGTGGGTTGCTCGGAGAAGGGAACAGTCGGTCGAGCGGGACGATCTCGACATGCAACTCGGTGGTGTCCACGGTGAACTCCGTGCCCGGTGGACGGGCGGCTGCTTGGAGTTCGCTTGGATGTGGACGACTTGGAGTTGGCTAACTGCGCGCAGTGTAGCAGGTCGCCCGCGGCATGGAATCGCTGTATGGAGGCTGGATCGACCGCGTCCGATCCGCGATAAGGGGACTCCTTATGGCAAACGACAAAGGCAAGAACGCCTTCGCATTCGTCAAGGACTACCTCACGAAGAAGAAGGGCGCACCCTTCGCCGAGGTCGCCGAAGCCGCGAAGGCGGAGGGGCACAAGGTCTATCCCATCGTCTACGGACGCGCGCAGTTGCTGCTCGGTCACGTGAAGGCCGGAAAGAAGGCCGCGAAGAAGACCGCCGTGAAGCGCGGTCCAGGTCGTCCTCCGAAGTCAGCTGCGGCGCGTGCGATGCCCGCACGCCGAGGACCTGGTCGTCCGCCGAAGGCCGCGAGTGGCAATCTCGGTGGCTTGGACGGACTCGTCGCGCACGTGCGCGGCCTGGAGCGCGAGCGGGATCAGCTTCGCGCGACCATCGAGAAGCTGCGCGGTCTGCTCGACAACGTCTGAATGCGCGGCGGTCCTATGCGGTCAGGATGGCCCAGGCCGCAACGACTCGCAGCACGAAACCCAGTCGCGTGAGGAAGCTGGCGCACGGTGAGGTGGTGATCCGCTTCATGCCAGCTTCCGCGGTCCGATCCCCGCGCCCGTCTCCAGTCGCTGCAGGCGCTCCTCGATCTCGGCGGCGGCGATCGCGCGGCCGGCGACATCGACGATGCTGGCGTAGCGCGCAGCGTCCTCGGAAGTGATGTCACCGCGCGTCGCGGCCCGCAGGATCTGGTTGAGGGCGACCGGCAGGTCGGCAGCCGAACTGATCCTCGGCATCTTGAACACGGAAGGGGCTCCTCGTCCGAGCACGCGGTCGAGTACGAGCTTCGCGGCCGCGACGTCACCTTCGAGCGCGGCCTTCATCATGCGCTTGGCCAGGGCCTCGACCATGCGCGGCTCGACGGCGTCGAGGAGGGCGGAGTGGAACTCGGCGGTGCGCCTGGCGAAG
This sequence comes from Planctomycetota bacterium, assembly GCA_046349595.1. GTDB lineage: Bacteria > Planctomycetota > UBA1135 > UBA1135 > UBA2386 > JACRLW01. The sequence goes on along the minus strand of JAXMCA010000002.1, from coordinate 887,132 downwards.
GGGTTGCCCTTGCCGATACGGTTGCCCGAGGCGAAGCGTCCGGTGCGGTCGCGGCAGGGGGACCCGGCCGTAGAAGGCGTGCTGGAGTCCATAGCGGCTTGATAGCAGATAAAGCACGGCACGACAAGGGGTTCCGCCTGTCATTGCGCTCCACAGTACATCCGTTAGAACCGTTTGGTGACGGTGACCGTTCGAGGCCCCTCCGAGGCCTCGGCCTGCCCCCCCCCCGAACCCTCGCTGGATCCCGCGAGTGACGGACGGTGCCAGCGTCCCGCAGGCCGTCCCCTCCACCCCTCGGCTATCGGACCGTCAGATGCTGGGCGTAATGCGCGCCTCACTCGGGGACGCACTCGGCCGGTCGGAACGGGCCAGCATCCGCGAAGTCCCCGCATTAGATGCCGTTCTCCTCGCAGGAAGGCTCGGTGGAGTTTTCGGACGGCCCGGGCTCCTGACGGCGGTGCTGCGGCCTGGCCTGCCAGCGTGGGCGGCCACGCTGCGGCCCCGGGTGAACCGAGGGGCCGCAGCTCGCCGCGGAGCGGGGTGGAGAGGAGGCGAAGATGGAGGGGGTGCCGGTAGCGGAGCCCTCGCCAGAGCGATCCCGACTGTCACCCATGTGCCCGGTCAGAAGTGTTACCCAGGTTCCTGGTTGCACAAAACTTCGATGGAGTTCGGTCCCGACAGCGTTTCAGCCGAGGACTTGGTGAGAAGTCCGGGCTAGTCAAAGCGGCACCATCGTGCAATTCGTTCATGTGCAAAGCGGTTGAGAGAGTCCTCCAAGCGATCATCCCACGGAGAATTCTCAAAGGAGAACATAACTCGCACGAAAGCGTCCGCCTCAGGTCTACCCGCGCAATCCAACGGTTGGCTGAACTCTATCACGTACCGGTGATCAGATCCCTCGAGTCGCAGTGCGAGGTATGTGGCAAGAAGGACGCCTTGCAACATGTACTCCTCTGGCGTGAGATCCTTCAGTGCCCACCGAAGTGGAAGCTTATTCGCAAAGGCTTCGTTCTCACTGGTCGATCCCTTGCGCGTCGGATCGAAGTTGCCGGGCATTATGGCGGTCCAGAACACTCCACCCTCATCGCGAACGAATGAGGACTGGGCGACTGGGGCGAGGGAATCCGCGAGGCGAAACTCGCGAGACCCCTCGAATCCAGTGCATAGCGCCTTTCGCATGTTCCGATTCATCAGTAGCAACATTATCCACCACCCAGGTACTTGAGGGCCTTATTGATTGCTCGCCGAATTTCGGGATCCTGAAGAAGTCTCTGGATTCTCGAAGGGGCCCGCACAGCGTTCTTGTCTCGGAAGAGATCAAGAGCGGGTTCATACAGCCACTTGTCCTTGCCCGTCTGTATGTGCACTTGGCCTGGTCGCTGGCCAGGATTCGGATTCTCAACATCGATCCTCCAGTTATCGCCCTCCCCCATTGTCTTGGATTGAATGGTCGGCCCACCCTCTCCCAACATTCCGCCCGGTTGCTCACCATCGCTTGAGCTAGTCCCCGAGTCACTTGGGTCGTCCGTCGTGCGCCCGTCTTGTGGTGCAGACCCATCGATCTGCGGGCCGTCGCCGGACTCGACCATGTGGTGCATGGCAACCCAAATTGCAGCGAAGAAACCTACCGTCGCTGCCACTTCGCCCGGCTTGTCATGCTCCTTGATTGCCTTGGCACACAGTTCACCTCCTCCGAATACTGCGCCGTACGGGCCTCCAATCCACTTGGCCCAGTGAAGAACCTCGAGCTCCCACTTCACTTGCTGGAGTCGAATCGCGTCGCCAGGATCGTCCAGAATCCCGATCTTTGGCTTATGGCGATGCAGAAGGACGCTGAGCTTGTCGAGCGACATCTCCTCGTTGGGATCGATCTCGCCGCTCGATACGGCTTTGTCATAAGCCTTCTTGAACTCGGTTGCAGTACCTTGAAGACCAAACGGATCGGTGAAGACTACGGGGGAGTTCCCGCCATAGGCATATCCCGACCCTCGATTGGTGGAATCGAACCAAAGGCCGAGCGGATCAACTGATGCGAATCGGCCAATGCTTGGAATGTAGTGGCGGTTACGGAGCAGCGTGAGGGGTGCTTCGCTCTCATTGTGCGCGGCCTTCCAGAGGAAGGGCAGGAGGGTCGCGGAGTCTGCCCCAACGTACTGACCAGTCGCGGAGAAGATGCTTGCTGTGCCGTAGGGATCGAATGTGACGCGCTCAAGGAGGGTGCCATCAGCCGAAAGCACGGAGAGAGCGCACTCATGCCCGCACTGCGTCGTGTGGTACGTCGTCCATGACGGCGACTGTCCCTGCGGCGCGTCATTGCGCCGATACGCCGTCAGCTCGTCCAGCCGACTACCCCAGACGAACTCCTTGAACTGCGACTTGGCGCCGGTCGTGCCGTCGACTTTCAGCTCCTGGATCTCCCTCCAGCCGTCGTAGACGTGCAGGTAGGTCGTGGAGTCGGACACGACGAGCCGCCCCACGCGCCGATTGTAGGCGTCGTAGCCGTAGAGGGCGATGAGCTGCAATGAAGTCGTCTGCGTCGAGGTCTGCTGCGAGTACCGGATCCCGGCGCTGGTCTGGATCGGGGTTCCGTACGGCAGGAGCACCGGTTCGGTCAGCACGCCGTTCGCCTGCATGCGACGGACGTCCTGGTTCACGCGCGGCGTTGCCTGGAGGCCAGCGAGCACGGTCTCGCGTGCCGAGTGCAGCGGTGCGGCTGAGAGGAGCGCGGTCTTGGCCGTCAGAGGTTCGAAGGCCTGAGCGGAGTTCAGTTGAGTCTGCTCGGCCGGGACTTCGTCCGCGACGAGCTGCCAGATCTCCGACAGGCGGTCCTTGAAGTCGAAGACGTAGTAGTGGGTGCCGTCGAAGATCAGGTTGCCGCGCCCGTCGTAGAGCAGAGTCGACGGGATGGTCGGCTGCACCTGCGTGTAGCGGTTCGCGACCGTCGTGTAAGTTTCGGTGCTCGGGGAGCCGCCGCCGTTCTGCGTCTGCACGGTCGTGCGGTTGCCGGCGGGATCGAGCCCGTAGGTCAGTTTTTGGACGAAGGTGTCGGTGCCGGGCGTGAACGGGATCGCCGACGCGCCCAAGATGGCCTCCTGGAGTCGGTGGAAACGGTCGTAGTGGAACTCGTCGCCCGCGTTGGTCGTGTTCGGATTGCCGTCGGGTCGGTTGTAGAGCTCCTGCGAGAGGTTGCCGAAGTTGTCGTAGACGAACTGGTAGTCGTCGATCTGAGCGGGGTTGGAGCCGACTCTCGAATCGGTGATCCGCGACATGCGCCCGTAGTTCTCGAACGCGTACTCCGTGTCGATGAAGGTGCCGGTCGCGCCGTCCTTGGGCTTGAGGTGCCGCCAGGATGTCTGGCTGCCGAAGTGGCCGTAGTCCGCGAGCAGCTGGCTCGAACCGCCGGGATTCCAGTCGAGCCCCTCCATGCGGCCGATCGCATCCCAGCGCATCGTCATCTGCAGGCCGCCCTGGTAGGTCAACGAGTCGCGGCGGTCCTTCAACGTCGCGTCGTAGGTGCTGGTGACGTTCCAGATATCGGTCGCGCTAAGATCGAGGATGCCGAAGTCGTAGTGCTCTGCGTGAACACGGCCGACGCTGTCCTCGTCCATCGTGACGGCGTCGAGCAGTGCGAGGCTACCGAGGTCTCCGGTGTAGGTGCTCGCCTTCGTGACGCGTCCGCGCGCATCCCGGTCGAAAACCTCCCGGGACGCCATGAACGAGTGATAGGGGAAGCTGTTGACGTTCGGGAACTGGCGGACAAGCAGCTGATCCGAGCCACTCCAGAACATCTCCGTCGTCGGCATCACGCCGCTGATCGGGTAACCGTGCTTGAGGCTGGCGATTCGGGAGGCCGCGTCGTACGCCGCCACCAGCGTGTTCTCCTGCGACACCGCGGTCGGCAGGTAGCTGGGTGCGCCCGGCCTCTGCTCGATATCGGCGCGTCCCGCGAAGTCGTAGTGCACCGTGGTCCGGTTGCCGACGCCGTCGTAGCGGTCGAGGCGCGTGCGGCACGTCGAGCTGTCGGTCCAGTCGGAATGCACGAGGCCGAGGACGATGTCGTCGGTGGTGGACTGCGAGCTGGTCCCGAGGATTGCTTGCTCAACGAGGCGTCCGAGCGCGTCGGGCAGGTAGTGCTCCTCGCGGCAGCCCGAGGAACCGACTGCTGGCTGGGACGTTCCCTTCCAGTTGAGGTGCCACTCCGTGTCGCCGGTAGTGTAGTACCAGAACGCTTGAGTCTCCGGAGGATTGGCGCCGCCTGCGCCGAGCTCCTCGATCTTGCGCAGGCGCCCAAGCGTGTCCCAGGTGTAGCGAGTCTGATACTCGACCGTCGTCGCGCTCCCGTTCAGCACATCATGAACGAGCCGGGCGCGGCGCATCGATATTGAGTCGGTGCCGGCGATGTAGTCGTAGAACAACGCGTTTGCAGTGGGCTGCAAGGAGTCGTCGACCTCATTGAGACGTCCGAGGTCGTCGTATTTGTAGCTGGTGAGGCGACCTCCCGGCTGTTCGACAGAGGCGAGCAGCGAAGCTCCATCGAAGCGCCGCTTGGTCTCGTAGTAGCCGCCGGGTCCCGCACCGAGCATGTGCCGCTTCGTGCGGCGTTCGCGGGACAACTCGTCGTACTCGTGCTCGACCTTGGCAAGAAGCGTGGACCCGTCATAGGTCTCTTCGGCTGTGGTGCGGCCGAGTGTGTCTCGGGTGAACACATGCGACGCGCCGCCGAGGCTGCCCGTGTAGCCCGGGGGTGCATTCGGGAGGATTGGTTCAACCACGGAGTCGATCTCGCCGCTCCACGGTTGGCGATTGATCGTGGTCCACAGGTTCAGTCCGGCCGAGTCCTTGCCCCGGTATGCCTTGATGACGTCTAGCGCGGAGTCGATCATGTAGGCGGCATCCGTGACAGTTGCCGACTGGTTGACCGTGGAAGTTCGGAAGAGCGTTCCGAAGCCGTCGACCTCGTAGACCCGAACTGCTCCGTTGGGCAGTCCAACTTGTGCGATGGTGCCGTCCGGGTAGTGCGTGTAGCTGTACTCGAGGGTGAGTGCATCCGGGGCATCGCTGAGCGTGCCGTTCGCGTCGAGATCGAGGGCGCGCCTGTCGACGAACTCGGTGACGAGCCAGTCGCCGTCGAAGTGGCGATCGTGACGAATCCACTCGCGAGCCGAACTCGTTGCTGAACCACCGTCACGATGGGGCGCGCCGTCGCTGGAGTTGCGGCTGCGCTCTCGCTGGACCGCTACGTTGCCGTGCCGGTCCCGCAGGCACTCGACACGATGGATGATCGAGTGCTGGCCGCCAAACGGATCCACGTCCGAAACGACTGCCTGGCTTGCGAGCAGGCGCCCGAAGACGTCGTGCTCGAAGGTGGAGTGGCGCTCGAGCGACGAGCCCGCGTTGTCGATCCGGTCAATCAATCGTCCGAGGTTGTCCCACGTGAACTTGGTCACCACGCTCGGTCCCGTCTGGCCGTCGGGGAGCCGAGTGATGGTGGAGGGCTTGCCTGTGCCGGGGTCCTGGTTGTTGACGAGGTAGTCGTACTCGACTGCGACTCCGTCGCCGTCCACGGTCCTGGTGACGCGACCCGCTGAGTTCCACGCGATCGAAGTGGCGACGGTCGAAGTGGTGGAGTCGACGCTGTGGACGGAGGGACTGGTCAGAACGTACGCGCTGGGCCGTTGCTGCGTCGTGCCAGGAATCGTGGTCCACGTCGTGGTCCCGGTCCAAGTGCCTCTCGGGTCAGTGTGAGTCGCCATCATCGAGCGACTATGCAGAGGCGAGGAACTGTCCACCTGTCGATCCCAGGTCCAGGATTCAACGATCGTGCTCGCGCTCGAGGCGCTGGCCGGATTCGGATATGTGTGGGTGAGCGGGTAGCCCCATGCATCCCACGTCCAGTTCTCGATCCGCTGTCCGTTGACGCCTGGGCTCCTCACTTCGGTCGGCTTGCCGCAGCCGCATCCGGGCGATCCGTAGACGTACTCCCAATAGACGGAAGATGGCTCACTCAAGCCGAGAGATGCGAAGTACGAATCGAAGTAGCGAGGACGTTCCGATGCGGTGGAACCAGGAGTGATCGTCTCCCTGGTCTTGCGCGCATCCGCGTCGAACTGGATCGTTCGGACCGTGCCTCGCGGGTCGGTGACCTGAGCCTCGGCGACAGCCTGGTTGGAGTTCCATGAGACGTAATTGTACGTCGTATGGTATCCGTGGCGGTCGAGGAGGTCTGTGACCCGCAGGCGGCCATTGATAGATGTGCAAGTGATCGTCGCGATCTTGTCGGAGGGTTGAGCGCTGCTTCCGAAGAGGGTGCCTCTCCAGTACTCGTACACGGTCGTGAGGCGTGGATTGCCCGTGCCGAAGTCATCGTAGGCAAGCTCGATGACGCGGTGCTCGGTCACGGGAGTCGTCGAGAAGAGTTCGTTCTGTGAGTTGGCAGTGACGTACGGCGAAGCCGGATAGAAGATGCGCGTGAGAGGGCAGCTCAAGAACGGACGCGTCAGTTGCCCTTGATGCGCGAACTCCATGCCCCAGCGCATCGACGCCTCATTGCCAGCCTCATCGAAGACGTTGTCACCGTCGAGGTCGTAGGTCACGGTGATTCTGGAGAGCGTCCCACCACCTGCGTTCTCATCCCAGCTCCACTTCTCAACCATTCCGGACGGGTAGTGGATCTTGGTGAGGTACTGATAGGTGGGGTCGTACTCGTACGACTTCGTGTGGCCCCAGGCGTCTGTGAATCCCGTCACGTGCCAGATCGACCAGGTGTCGTTGCCCACCGGCATCGTGAAAGCGGACTCGAAATCGACGACGGAGCCGGTCGGGATCTTCAGCCGCGCTCGTGGCTGACTCGTCGTCGCGTCAGTGTAGGCAAACAGCTGCGTTGCGGAGTTCTCCGCAATCCAGTTGGTCGTCGGTGGTGTGCCGCTGGTGGTCGACAGAGAGACCGGATAGATGACGCTCGCGAAGCGACCGTGAGGTACTTGGCCTGGATGGGTTGCGGCGGGGTGATTTGAAGTGGGGTTGATCAACCGCCCGCCATCACCGGTGCCGCCGCGCGTGATGATGCCGCCCGGAAGTCCTGTGGCGGGCCCACCGGGGAGGGGAAATGACGTCCCGGGTTCTCCTCCCAGTCCGGCGCCAATGAGTGACGTGCCGATTTCGGCTGCTCCGCCGCTGAAGACCGAGAGGTAGTCTAGCGCCGCCATGGGATCGGACTGGACACCGGTCACATCGAATGTCGGCATCCATAGCTTCAGGAGGGAGTCGCCGTCGGGGGTGATCGTGACTCGCGCGGGGAGCGAGACATACCGTGCATCGAGCTCAGGGTACGGCGGGCATCCGCTCTCGGAACTCCCTTGGGTCGGAGGAGCCGACGACAGGGTTCCTTGGGCTTGCAGGTCTGGACCAGATGCAAGTAGCGCAAGGGTCGCGAGAGGAAGTGCGACGGTGACCGGGACCGAACGATGCATCATGCGAACTCCTTCTGAGGTCCTTGTTCCTTGGACGGGAGGGTAGCCACGACCGCGTTCACGGTCACGCCCCTGATGCGGAGAGAGCGATCGCACGCGTGCGAGTGGGTATTCTTCGCGTTGGGGCTGGTTGTCCGGGAAGCGAGCACTGGACGCGCGGTAGGGCGCGGGTGAGGAGGAGACCCGCAGATCGTGGCCAGGGGTCCTCAAGATCGGCGGGCATCGAAAGCGCGACGCCAGGGCGGAGGAACCCCGCGGTGCCACCCGACGACGTTCCGGAACAGACCTCGGCCGGATGTCTCTCGGTGTCTCCCCGATCAGTAAAGTCGAGACATCCGATCTCGCCCCCGCCGCCGAGACTTCGAGACGCGTGCGGCGTCGACCACGCGCCCGTGTCTCTCCCGATCGCGTCTCGCCGCGCGATCCGAGACATCGTCGAGCGCCACGCCACAACCCCCTGCTCCGCAAGCACCTGCGCCCGCGCCGCGCACCCCAGAAACGACACGACCCGCGGCCACCAGTGCAGTGACCGCGGGTCGAATCGAGTACGCCAGAACCGTAGCTCCCTCTGGCGGACGGATTTCGGAACCTCTGGAGAGAGCCTGGAGCAGGCGGCATGTCCCCTCTTCGCGGCGGCTGCAAGGAAGCGGTGGTGGGCGGGGGCTACGCCCAGGCGAGCGCAGCGGCCTCAACGCGATCACCGATTCGCCTTCCAAGGGCGCGGATCAGTCGCTGCGACAAGCCACGCAGAAGCACGAGCCCGACGAGGAAGAACACGAAGAACGGAGACATGTGGATGCAGTGTTCCGCAATGACGAGATTCGTACGACGGCGGATGTCTTCGAGGCGCTCCTGCACTTGGGGCGGTAGACCTTGGGACACTTCGGTCCACCGAGCTTCGAACGAACCTGCGGAGCGGTCGGGAAGGTTTGTCTTCCGAAGCAGGCGCATGTAGAGGATCACCTCGAGAAGGCTCAGTCGATGGCAGAACCTGAGGAGGCCGTTCATGGTGTCTCTCAGGGTCCCGTATGCCGGGTGATCAAATGTGATTCCTCCGTCGGCAGCTAGGAGGAAGAGTTCATTCCTGAGTTCGAAGAGTCGCTGCCGGCAGTAGGCAACCCGATACTCGGGATAGTATCGGAACGCGACCAGCATCAAAGTCGCGAGGCAGGCAACTACCCAGAGCACTCTGACCGCTTCTGCGTTCATCGCTTGTCCTTTGGGTTCGTCATGCCGTCAATCGTGAGGCTGCTTGAAGTGCGACCGGGATCGAGGCGCTTCTCAAGGTCGGTCTTCTGAGCTGCAAGCTGAACAACGACACGTCGTCGGAGAGCACGCTCTTTTGAGCCGTAGATGATACCGACTAAGCCGACCGTCAGTGAAACGGTCCAGCCAAGTTCGATGTTGCCGAGGATGCCAACGAAGAACTGGGACAGTGTAGTACGTCCGGCCAGAGCGCGGACCGACTCCAATGCACACCAACCAAGGTACGCGAAGCAGGAGTACTTGAAACAGCATGAGATGGTGGTGCAGACGCGATCTGAGGTCCGTGCGGCACGAAGCACTCTCAATTCTGCTTCGAGGTCCTGCCTAGTTTTCTTCGTGGCCATATCGGAGATTCTGAATGGGCTACCAGGACGCACGCGCGCCGGCTCGCCGGAGCGCGACCCTTCGCGAGTCCGCGTCGTTCATCACTTCGCCAAGGCGTGCCCAGAAGTCGGCGTCGTGTCGGCGATGCTCGAGGTGCACGAGTTCGTGCGCGAGTACGTAGTCGATCAGCCGCGGAGCGACCTGGATCGTGCGCCAGTTGATGCGGACGTTGCCGGCGGCGTCGCAGGAGCCCCATCGCTTCACGGGTTCGCGGATCAGAAGGGGTGGCGTGGGCACGCCGAGCTTGGCGGACCAGCGGGCAAGGCGAGGCGGTAGGTAGTGTGCCGCCCGGCGGCGATACCACTCTCGAAGGGCGTTCCGGACGACGAGGGCGCGGTCGGACTCGGTCGTGTCCGCCGGTAGGCCGACGATGAGCCGGCCTTGGCCCATCGCGACGGAGGGCCGGCGCAGTCCCGCCTGGCGCTCGACTCGCAGTCTGTGTTGCCGACCGAGGTAGAGGAACGATTCGCCACTGACGAACTCGCGCGGTGCCTGCGGCGGTAGTAGGTCCTCGAAGCCACGAAGTCGTTCGATGATCCATGCGCCCTTGCGGCGCACGACCGCGGCGATGCGTTCGGGCTCGAGCGTCCTGGGCACGCGCAACACGACACCTTCGAGCGGGTCGACGACGACGGCGACGCTGACTCGTCGGCCTCCGCGCTCGATGCGATACGGGATGGTCCGCGACCCGAAGGTTGCGATCGCCTGCTCGGCGGCGGCCGCGGTCACTGAGCCCTCCGGACCTTCAGGAGGTCGACGATCTGGTTCGCAAGGGGGTCAAGCTGATCCTCAGAGAAGCCGGCGACGCGCAATCGCCGTTTCAGCTGCCTTCGCATCTCGCGCTGCGCGTCCTCCTTCCTGGTCCAGTCGACGATCTCGATCTCCTTCGCAACCGACTCCTCAAGCAGGCTGGCGAGGTCGATCATCTTCTGATTCGGCTGCGCCACCTGACCGGTCTGCGGCGGCGCGATCAGCCCGAGGATGGCCAGCCCCGTCTCGCTCAGCCCGAGCCGCTCGGCCTCGCCGGCCCGCCCGCGGACCTCGCCGATCATCCGCTTCAACTCGGCGAGCGCCCTTGCCGCGTCGATGCGCTTCTGCCGGTGGTCGGCGATCAGCTTCTCGAGCCGCTCGCGCAGCGACGTGTAGAACGCGGGATCCTCCTCGATCCGGACGTGGATCTCGGCGCGCACCGCGTGCTCCATCTCGCTCGCCTTCGCCTCCGGGTCCTTCAACGCCTCGACCTTCTCGTCGAACTCCGGCGTCAGGATCGAGACCTCGCGCACCAGCACGTCGACCCGGTGCGCCACGATCGCGTCGGCGATGAGCTGCTTCACCTTGGCGCCGCAGTCGGAGATGTCGAGCGCCGCGTCGCGGTAGCGCGCCCGCGCCGCCTGCCGGACCATGCCGAGCCAGCTCAGGTCCTTGCGATACGGCAAGCCCTTCGGGTCGGGCAGCACCATGTCGAGGCTCTCGGCGAACCGCCGGAACGCCGCGTCGAACTCGGCGCGCACGTCCTCGGGCTCGAGCACCTTCACGAACGCCTCGAGGTCCTCGCGCTGCTTCACCTTGGCGAAGAACTTCATCGCCGCCGCGTGCCGCGCCTGGAGCCGCGGCAGTTCGTCGACCTTCGGCGTCAGCGCGCCCTTCACGTCCTTCGGCGCGAACACCTCGAGCGCTTCCTGCAGCGAGCTCGACACGCCCCAGTAGTCGACGACGAGACCGTAGGTCTTCTGGTCGCTGGTCCGGTTCACGCGCGCGATCGCCTGCAACAGCGTGTGCTCACGCAGCGGGCTGTCGAGATACATCACCTGGAGCACCGGCGCATCGAAGCCGGTCAACAGCATGTCGCACACGACGAGGATCTGCAGCGGGTCCTCGGGGTCGAGGAAGCGCGCGAGCAGCGCCTTCCGAGCCGGTGCGTCGATGCCGTGCCGGCGCATCCGCTCGTCGTCGTCGTTGCTGGTCGAGATGACGACCGCAGACTGCGGCGCGTTGAGCCGGTCGAGGGTCTCCTTGTAGGTGACCGCGGCCTCGCGACTGCACGCGACGACCATCGCCTTGAAGCCGTTCGGCCGGATGAACTTCGCGAAGTGGTCCAGCAGGTCGAGCGCGATCGTTTCGATGCGCTTCGGCGCGCCTGCGAGCGCCTCCTCGGTCGCGAACCGCGACTGGATCGCCACGCGCTCGTCGGGTGTGCGGTTGGCGAACACGCGCTCGAAGAGCTGGTCGAGCGTGCTGCCGATCACCTGGAGCTCTGCCAGCCGGCTCTCGTAGAAGATCGGCACCGTCGCGCCGTCGGCGACCGCCTGCTCGATCGTGTAGGTGTCGATGTAGGGGCCGAAGGTCTGGAGAGTGCTGCGGTCCTTCTTGTCGATCGGGGTGCCGGTGAAGGCGAAGAACGCCGCGCTGGGCAGCGCGTGCCGCATGTTGGCGGCGAGCCCGCCGTATTGCGTGCGGTGCGCCTCGTCGACGAACACGAACAGGTTGCTGTCCCGGTTGAGCACCGGCGGCGTGCCGTCGCCGTCGGCGGCGAGTTCCTGGAACTTCTGCACCGTCGTCATGATCGTGCGGCCGGCACCGGCCTCGAGAAGCCGGCGCAGGTCGCGCACGGTCTTCGCGTGGTCCGGGTTGGGGTAGCCACAGGCGCGGAACACCTTGGTGATCTGCTCGTCGAGGTCGCGTCGGTCGCTGACCATGACGATGGTCGGGTTCTGGTGCGCGGGGTCGCGCTTCAGCTTCAACGCGAGCCAGAGCATCGTCAGGCTCTTGCCAGAGCCCTGGGTGTGCCAGACGACGCCGCCGCGGTCCTCGGGCTTCTTCGCGGTTCGGGCGCGGAGTGCTGCGTTGGTGACGGCGCGGTGCTGCTGGTAGCGGCAGGTCTTGCGGATCGTGCGGCCGCAGGTCGCGTCCCGCTCGAACGCGACGAACGCCTGCGTCAGGTCGAGCACTGCCGCCGGCGCCAGCGTGCCGAAAAGCAACACGTCCTGCGGCGTCGGCTCGCGGCCGACGAGCTGCCGCAGCGCCGCGAGCGCCTTCGGGTCTGTGATCTTCCACTCGCCGAAGTAGCGCGCCGGCGTTCCGACGGTGCCGAAGCGAGCGCCCTGCCCGCAGGTCGCGACGAGAATCTGCGCAGTGTGGAACAGGTGCGGCGCGCCGAGCCCGCGAAACCGCTCGCCGAGCTCCTGGTAGCGCTCGAGCTGCTCGATGGCCTCGTGCAGCCACTTGTCCCCGAGGGTCGGGTTCTTGCACTCCACGACGGCGAGCGGGATGCCGTTCACGTAGACGACGACATCGGGGATGACGTGCTGCTTCTGCCCCTTGATCTTGAGCTGGCGCGTGACGACGAGGTCGTTGGCGGTCGGGTTGTCGAAGTCGACGAAGCGCACGGTGTGGCTCTTCTTGCCGTCGCCGCGGTCCTGCTCGAGGGTGATGCCGAAGCAGAGGGCGGTGTGCGCCTTCTCGTTTGCCTCGAGCAGCGAGGTCGCCGGCACGTCGACGATCGCGCGGATGGCGCGGTGCAGGTTCTCGTCGGAGAGCCAGGGGTTGAGCCTGCGGAGTGCAGCTCGCAGGCGGTCGACGAGGACGACGTCGCGGAACGACTCGCGGCCGAGCGCGTCGGCGTCAACGAACGAGTAGCCGAGCGCCTTGAGGAGCTGGACGGCGGGGTCCTCGGACTGGCCGATCTCGTTCCAACCACCCCGGCTCACGCGGCATCCTCCGCGGTGACCCGGAGCTCTCCAGCAAGGAGAACCGCGGCGAGTGCGTTCTTGGTGGCGCGAAGTGCCGAGAGTGCGAGGGACTCTGCTCGGAAGCCCTCATCGATGGCTCGCACCGTCTCGACGATCGTCTGTTGCTCGCCCTTGGGCGGAAGGGGCAGAAGCAGGCGCCGAACATCGCCGATGTTGATGCCCTTCACGGCTTGGCCTCGTGTGTGGTCGCGGATCTGCGCCTGGGCATTCACGCTCTGAAGTGCGTAGTAGAGGAACGCACTGCTCGTGCTTTCGCCGGCCGAGACTCGCGCCGTATCCTGTGTGATGTTGGCGCTGGCGAGGGCATCTGGGACCAAGGCAACCCGTCCGGTGGTGCCGCGAATCGTCAGGAGAAGATCACCCGCGCGTAGGCGCGACCTGCGGTATTGGGCATCGATCTCTGGCGCTGTGAGGAGGAGGTCGGAAGCGTCGACTTCTCCGTTCTTGATGTTCTTGACCTTGATGACAGGCACGCCGTCAGCGCAGTGCTTCCCTGGCATCAGGATGCCGTAGCAGATCGGCCGGCTCGGGTCGTTGCATGCATCCAGGGTGATCACTGACCAGTCAGTTGGCACGTCGCCGATCTCGGTCTGCTTGAACCGCGAGTGCCGGCCCGGGATGCCGCGCGTCAGCAGTTCCTCGAGCATCGCCTTCTTGACGACGTCGATCTGAGCGATCACGGCCTCGGTCGTCTCGATCGTCTCGTCGACCGAGGACAGGATCGCGGCGATCTTGCGCTGCTCGGCGAGGGACGGGAGCAGCACAGGCAAGCGTTCTAGTCGCTCCTTCGGCAGGTGGGCGATGGTCGTCTGCCCATGCTCCTGAGCGAACGCCTTCTCCACCCTGAACTTCTGGGTCAGGTAGTGGAGCACGTAGGTCGGATCAACGTCGCCACTTCGTGGGCGAAGTCGATGCAGAGCCTTCTGGTAGTAGCACTCTTCCAGCTCGCCCTTCCAGATCGCCGACCTCCCAACTTCGCCCCCCTCACACACGAGCAGGTCCCCTGGGCGAAGTGCGAACTTCTCTCGCTCGTCAGCGGAGAAGTCCATCCGCGCGAGGTTGTCCAGGTCGATCCGATTCCACTGCACATTGACGTTGCGCAGATAGGGCTTGGGCTCGGCGCTCACCCTCGCCTTCGGGCTCAGCATCTTCCCGAGTTGGATCTCGAACAGGGCGCCGAATGGACTCGTGCCCCAACCGTCAACTCCCATAGCCAAGCTCCTTCAGGAACCTGTCCATCGTCGCCTTCGCCGCGTCGCGCGCCTTCTCGGCATTGCGCAGCCCCTGCACCGCTGCGCCTACGTCGACCTTCTCCTGCGCCTCGGCAGTCTCGACGTAGCGCGTGATGTTGAGGTTGCCGTCGTTCTTCTCGATTTCGGCGAGCGGCACCACGCGCGCGTAGCGGTCGACGTCGGCGAACACGCGCACCGTCCCGACGATCTTCTTCATGTCCTCGTCGCGCAGGTAGTTCTGCGCCGAGCCCTCGCGGAACTCGCGCGACGCCTCGACGAAAAGCACCCTGCCGCAGCGCGCCGTCGGCTTGCGGCGGTTGAAGATCATCACGACCGCGGGGATGGCAGCGCCGTAGAACAGATTCGGCGGTAGCCCGATCACGGCCTCGATCAGGTCGTCCTTCAGGAAGCCGCTGCGGATATTGCCTTCGGCGCTGCCGCGGAACAGCACGCCGTGCGGCATGACGACACCGAGCTTCCCGTGCTTGTTCAGCACCGCGACCATGTGCTGCACGAACGCGAGGTCGCCCTTCGTCTTCGGCGGGATGCCGTAGCCGAAGCGGCCCCACGGATCGTGCTCAGCGACCTCGCGGCCCCACTCGTCGAGCGAGAAGGGCGGGTTCGCGATCACGCGGTCGAAGACCATCAGCGCGCCGTCCTGAACGAGCTTCGCATCGCGGATCGTGTCGCCCTTCTCGATCCGCGCGTCCCGGATGCCGTGCAGCAGCATGTTCATCTTGCAGATCGCCCAGGTGCCGAGGTTCTTCTCCTGGCCGAACAGCGAGAGGTTCTTCGGGTTGCCCTTGTGCCGCTCGACGTAGTGCGCGCACTCGATCAACATGCCGCCCGAGCCGACGGTCGGGTCGCAGATGCGCATCTTCTCGGTCGGCTCGAGCAGCTCGACGATGAGCTGTACGACCTTGCGCGGCGTGTAGAACTCGCCGCCCTTCTTGCCGGCGTCGTCGGCGAACCGCTCGATCAGATACTCGTAGGCGCGGCCGAGCATGTCGGGCTCGGACAGCGAGGCGTTGCGCAGGTCGAGGTTGGCGAAGTGCTGGATCAGCCGCGCCAGCAGTTGGTCGCGCTGCTTCGCGTCGCCGAGCTTGCGCTCGTCGTTGAAGTCGATGCCGGCGAGCACGCCCTCGAGGGCAGCGCCGTTGTGCGCCTCCTGCTCGATCGCGGCCGCGGCCTTGTTGAGCACCTCGCCGAGGTTCTGCGCGTGCTTCTGGATCTCGGGCCAGCGCGAACGCTTCGGCACGAAGAACTCGTGCTCGTCCGGATCCTCCGGGTTGCCGCCTTCCTTGCGGATCAGGACGCACTCCTCCTCGAAGCGGTCGCTGAGGCGCTTCAGGAACAGCAGGCCGAAGATGAAGTTCTTGTAGTCCGACGAGTCGATCGACCCGCGCAGGATGTCGGCCGCCGACCACAGGTGCCGTTCGAGGTCGGCCTGGGTGAGGCGACGTGCACTGGAATTGGCGAGTGCGGCGGCGCTGGCCGAGCCCGCGGTACCGGGGGTAGCGGTGTTCGGAGCCGGGGCGCCGGGTGGGAGGGCTGGATCCGTTGGTTCACCGGCCAGGCGACTCATCAGGAGGGACTTCTCCCGTCCGGAGTCGTCGAGCCCCGAGGCGCGGCACAGTTCCTTCAGTCGATCGCGGGACAGGTCCGCCAGAAGGGCGTGCGCCGGGACGTTCTCGCTGGTGAGTGCGCGGGCTACGGCGTCGCGGGAACGACGATCAGGGACCTTGAGGAAGTAGCGGTCGACGATCGCGAGCAGTTCGTCGCGCGTGAGGCGATCGAGGAGGTCGTTCCTGGAGGGCATGCGCGGGTCAGGTCTCGAGGGGTTGCAGGGTCGGGAGTCGAGGTCCGAAGACCTGCTTGAACTTGAGGAGGTGGGCGACGGCCCACTGTCGGTGCTGCTCCATTTGCTCCGGTGGGTCCTCGATCGAGCCCGGTGCGTAGCAGGCGACGCGGCATCCGCGACGGCCTTCGAGCGGTTCCCAGCGAAGTGGCTCTCCGAACTCCTTCTCAATGGCCCCGCGGTCCTCGTTCAGACGCGCGAATGCGGCCTCGTTCGGAGCGCGGTCCTGGAAGTCGATGTAGAGCTCAGCCCGCAGCTCCCCGGACTGAGCGAAGCTCATGCCGAAGGTGAAGCCGCGCGTGCCCGAGGTGAAGGAGTACCAGTTCTGCGGCATCCCGGCGCGCGCGTTCGTGAACTTGTGCTTCTCGCGGAGTTCGTCGATGAGCGACTGGAAGAAGCTCTGGTAGGCGAGCCGCTTGCTGGACACCTCCCCGGATCCGCCGGGCGTCACGGTGTCGCGCGACCACGAGTTGGGCCACGCCACCGGGCGGAGGTTGACGGCTGGCGGGGAGTCGTCGATCTGGAGAACCTCCAGAAGGACTCCGAAGAACTCGGCACTCGAGGTGTGGGCGCGGTTCAGCCAGTCGAGCGCCTGGCGATGCTCCTCGCGGAACTCCCGGGAGACCCAGATCACGACGCCAGCGTCCAGTCCGGCGGCGTAGGTGATGAGCTGGCCGAGGTGGGCGTGGTTGGTCGGCTCGAGCTGATTCTCGATCACGACGAGTCGGTCTCGGCCGAGGTCGCGGGCGAGGATGTCGACCGAGAAATCGCCGACGTCTGCCTCCCGTTCGGTCACTTCCAAGTCCATCTCCAGCGCCTCGGCGAGGAGCCCGATGTTCTCGACGAGCCAGGGGGTGAAGTCGTGCGCTTCGTGGCTCCAGACCGTCCGTGGGTCTACGCGAACGAGCTTCCCGAGGTGCCTGGTCATGCTCACCGCTTCCTGGGTGTCGTTCTGGATGGTAGGCGGTGCGTCGAGGTCGTCCAGAGCGAAGGTTCGGCTCTGGATCGAGGTTGGGGGTCCCGGTGATGATCGGTCCCTGGAGACGGCGACCCGGGACTGAAGGTGACGCCGGGTGCTCCCACATCCAAGAGGACCGGTGCATGACCACTCTCGCGTCCACTCTCCAAGACGTCCGCCAGCGCATCCAGCGGGCCGCGAAGAAGCCGCTCAACGAGGAGAACACCAAGGCGACGCTGATCGAGCCCGTGCTCCGCGCGCTCGGCTGGAACGTCGAGGACGTCGACGAGGTGGTGCGCGAGTATCGGCTGAAGCCGCGCGACAAGCCGGCGGACTACGGGCTGCTGTCGTTGCGGGCGCCGAGACTGCTGGTCGAAGCGAAGGCGCTGGGCGAGAACCTTGACGACCGCCGCTGGGCCAGCCAGATCATGGGCTACGCGTCGGTGGTGGGGGTTGGATGGATCGTGCTGACCGACGGCGACGAGTACCGGATCTACAACTCGCACGCGACGGTCGCGGTGGAGGAGAAGCTGTTCCGCAGCGTGCGGGTCTCGGCGGGCGAGCCCGACGCGGCGGCGACGCTCGAACTGCTCGCGAAGGAGCGCATCGAGGAGAACCGGATCGAGGTACTCTGGCGGGCGCACTTCGTCGACCGTCAGGTTCGGCACGCGCTCGAGGGGCTGTTCTCTCCCGAGCAAGACATGCTGCTGGTGAACGCCGTGGAGCAGCGGACCAAGAACCTCTCGGTCGAGGAGATCCGCGCCTCGATCCAGCGGTGCAGAGTCAGCCTCGACTTCCCGGTCGACATTGGCGTGCTCGCCACGGCGACGGGATCCGGACCGCAGTCGCGTGTACGGGAGCGCAAGCAGCCCGGTGTGAAGGGTCCCAAGGGCACGAAGGCCGCGCCGGTTCAGGACCCGACGACCGCTGCAGACCTGATCGCCGCTGGACTCATCGAGCCGCCGGTAAAGCTTGTTCGGACCTACAAGGGTGTCGAACTCACGGCAACGATCCTGAAGGACGGCCGCGTCCGGTTCGGAACCGAGACCTACGACTCGCTGTCCCAGGCAGCACGAGACGCGATTGCGCAGATCAGCGGACGGCGGTCCGACGGCAAGTTGCCGACCGCCAACGGGTGGGACTTCTGGCGGATCGAATCGACGGCAGGGGAACTGGTCCCGGTGGCTCAACTTCGTCGGCGATCGACAGCAAGGTCATCGGAGGGCGCGTGAATTCCTGGCGCAGTATCAGGGGTGCGAACATGGACGAGTTGGACGCTGAGATGGCACGACTACAGTGCAGCCCGGAAGTGAGGCGACGCACGGAGATCGTGCTTCGGAACATCGTGGGCCAGATCAGCGACGAGGATGCAGTCCGCAAGCTCGGCGGGAGCCTCTCGGACCTCGCGGATCTCCGAACGGTCGTCCTGGATCGCATGGGTGCGGCGATCAAGGACCTGCCTGACGGCGCCTCCGGCGAATCGGAGCGCGGCGACGAGAGTTCCGACTGAGGTCAGATAGCACCGGAAATGCGACGCCCGCGGCGCGCGCATCGCTTCACTCCAGCGCAACCTCGCAGAACCTGATGTCAAGCGACGCACACCTTTACGAGATAAGGCGACGCGTAGCTTTACGAGGGCTGCGGGGCCCCTGCCGATGCGCAGCATCGGTAGGGCGCAGCCCGTGCCCCAGCCCCAGCGGGGCTGGGGCCGCCCCCATGGGGGCGGCGGCCGGGCGTTCTTCCTCGGCGGCCGCTGCGCCGCTCAGGCGTGCGCGCTGACGTCGTGATCCAGGTCCCGCAACCGGTAGCTGCGACCCTTGATGTTCAGCACGTGGCTCTTGTGCAGCAGCCGATCGAGGATCGCGGTCGCGAGCACTTCGTCGCCAGCGAACAGCTCCGGCCAATCCTTGATGCCCTTGTTGGTCGTGATCAGCACACTGCCGCGGCCATAGCGGTAGCTGACCAGGCGGAAGAACAGGCTCGCGTCGTGGCGCGTCATCGGCTCGAAGCCGACCTCGTCGATGATCAGCAGCGCCACGTTGACGTACTTCTTCCGCCGCATCGACGCCGGCGAGTGCTCCGCGTCGGTGCGCAGCGCAGCGAGCAGCTCCTCGAGCCGGAAGAAGGCCACGCTGAAGCCGTTCTCGACCGCCTTCACGCCCAGGCTGATCGCGAGATGGGTCTTGCCCACTCCCGGCGGACCCTGGATCAGCACCGAGGCCTTGTCGCGAATCCACGCACAGGTCGACAGCGTCTCGATGCGGCTGCGTTCAACCGAGGGCTGGAAGGCGAAGTCGAAGTTGCCCAGCGTCTGACCGGCCGGAAGGCTGGAGAGCCGCAACGAGGTGCGCACCCGCCGCTCCTCGCGGGTGTTGGACTCGATCTGCAGCAGGCGATCGAGGACGACGTGGGGTGCCTCATCGGCCTTCACCGCCTCTTCCAGCAGCGCGTCGATCTGCTCCGCGGCGGCCTGCAGCCCGAGCTGCAGCAGCCGTTGACGGGTCGCGTCGATGTCGACGCGCGGTGTCGCCTTGCGCTGGCTCATCGCGCCACCTCCGCCAATGCGGCGTACAAGTCGATCGGCCGCCGCTGCGGCTCCATCGCGGCGATCTCCGCCAACCGCCGGCCCATCCGGCCCAGCGGGACGGGCGGCAACACATGATCCTGCGCGTTGCCTTCGAAGTGCGCCTGGTCGATCAGCACTCGCTGCGCCGTGCCGCGCGCATGGCGTGCGACGACGCTGCCCTCGGCGAGGACCTGCACTTCACCAGCACAGCCGCGCACCTCGACCTTGCGGCCGACGAAGCGGAACGGCACCGAGTACTCCCGCGACTCGAAGTGCACCATGCAGTCGATGCCGACCGGGCGGTGCACCACGACATCGAAGGGCTCGGGCAGGATCGGCAGCGGCTGCAGGCGTGGGATCTCCTGACGCCATGCCTCGAGCACCGTGGTCCCTGTCGCCGGACAACGGCGGCGTGCCGCGCTCCACATCACCTTCGAGTCGGTCCACTCCTGCAGCTCGGCAAGGTCATTCCAATGCTGGCGGCGCGGGTCGAAGCCCATCCGGTGCGCGAGGATGCGGCGCTCCACCTTGCCCTTGTGCTCGGGCGAGCGCGGGGCGCAGGCATCGACGTGGAAGCGCAGTGCTTGTGCGTAGCGCCGGTAGGAGCTGTTGATCTCACCGAACGCGCCAGCGCCCTGGGCGATGGCTGTCTTCTCGTTGTCGACGCGGTTGCTGGCTGGCACACCTTGCAACCGCCGGAAGGACTCGTTGTGGGCCTTCTGCCAGGCGAGTTGGTCCTTGCCGCGCGACCAGACGATCGCGCCGAAGCGCGAGAAGCTGAGCTGCATGTGCAGCGCGAAGAGGTCGAGCTCCTCACCGCCGACGAGCACGCCGCGGAACTCGGCCCAGTCGGTCTGGCACTGCGCTCCAGGCGGGGTCTCGACGCGACGACGCGCCCGCAACTTCGGCCCCGGGAAGTGCCGCGTCACGAAGCGCTGCAGTGCACGCAGGCCCACGACGCAGTCGAACTCGGTCTGCAGGTACTCATGCAGCGCGGCGAGGTTGGTGCGGCCCTTGTGCACCGAGAGCCACTCCGAGATCGCCTCCTGCAGAGCGCCCAGCGCGCTCTGACGCTGCACTCGGCCGTCCTTCGCCCCCTCCGCCTGCCGCCTCAGGCGGTAGCGAACCGTCCCTTCACACACCCCCAGCATCCGCGCGATCACCGTGCCCGGCACGCCGCGCGCGTGCAACTTCTTGATCGTCATCACCGACTCCGGATCGAGCTTGGTCAACGCCGGCGCCCTCCCGTGAGGCCGCATCCTCGGCTGTCTTGACCGGTCCCGGCGAACTCACCCTCGTAAATCTGGGCGTCGCCTTAGCTCGATCGTGGGGTGGCGGTGAACAAACGCCGCGCGGAGTTCGTCGGAGTCGTACCCCTTGTCAGCGATGATGCGAGCGGGCCAGCACTTCGGATCGTCACCGGCGAGTCTTGCTACTTCTTCGACGGTCGGTTGCGCGAGCGACGTTTCGCCTTCGTTCGCCGCGGCGAGCTGAACTCCGACAGGAAGACTCTCGCCGACGACCAGAACAGCAAGCTTCGATCCCTTTCCCCTCTTGGTGAGGCCGACTGCGTCGCCCCTTTTTTCGCAGCCACAAAGGTCGCGTCGAGAAACGTCTCCTCCCAGTCGAGGAGGCCCTTCTCGTCGAGGGCGCCGAGCACTGCTCGCCAGATGTCCTTCCAAACATCGCGCTCCTCCCACATCCGCAGCCGGCGCCAACACGTTGCGTATCCCGGGAACTCCTTGGGGAGCGCCTTCCACTGCGCGCCCGTCTTCAGGATCCAGAGGATGCCGTCGAGACACTCGCGATCGCTGCGCCACGGGCGACCACGACCGTCCTTGCGTCGAGGCAGCTTCGGCAGGTGTGGTTCGATCAGAGCCCACTGCTCATCCGTGATCCGGATCATGGACAGCTGATGCCATGATCCGGGAAAAAGTACAAGTACGATTTACGAAACGACTTCTACCAGGAGATCCGCAGTGAACCCGGCGATCTCCGCGAACCTTGGCCGGTTGCCGTTGGCCGAGACCGTCGCGAAGGTACGGAGTGCTCGTGCTGTCCGAGAAGTCAGCCGAGCCATCCTACCAGGAAATCGACATCGAACCCGGCGGTCTCCGCGAACCCTGACTCGTTCCTGCTGGCCCGGGGGCGCAACGTACGTACAGGGTGCGGCCACGACGCTCGGCTGGAGCCAGTTCCCGATCCCGTTCTCCGATCACCGTTACGCGGCTCGATGGTAGTGCTTCAGCAGCCCGCCGAGTCGCTCGCTGACGACGACTTCACCGTCGCCATCCGACAAGGTGGCGCTCGTCTTGCCCGGCTAATCGATAGGACCGAACATGCTTGCGACGTCCGGCTCAACCGCCCGCGCGACGAACACGCCGAAGATCGGGTGCTCTCTCCACTTCGTTCGGAGGGTGTCCGAGAAGGCACGGAAGTGCGCGCCTGTTGTGATGACATCATCTAGGGCGAGGATGGTTTGGCAGAGCGGCGGAAGCTGCCCCGCGACGAACTCGTATTGGCTTCTGATGGCCTCTGGGTCGCGGTATCCGCCGGCGCTGTGAAAGGCAGGCGTCGAGTCACGTTGGCGAATAATCTCGATCGCGCAACAACCGGGCACATTCCGAGCGAGACCATGAGCTAGCAGTTCGAGGCGATTGTCGTACTCGGGGTCATGGGGGGCCTTAGACGTTGGTATCCAGGTTACCACGCTGGTCTTCAGGAAGGCCGGATTGATGAGGTTGGAAAGCTCTGCGATGATTTGGGCAATAGCACGTTCCTTGTAGCGCCACTCGGCCTTCCCTCTGCGGTCAACGGACTTCTTGAAGTTGAAGATAAGTTGGTTTGTTGCGCCGTGTTGGTATCCAGAGTTCTTGGTGAATTCCCTAGCGTAGTAGCATTTGTCACCATACTTAAGATGTGGCAAGGATTGGCGAATCAGGTCGTCAACCTCGGTGAGGCGCGTGGGTGGACCTTGGTTCGTCACAGTCGCGCGACCTTCGGCAGTTCGGCGAGGATCTGATCGAAGTCGTGGACGCGAACTGCCCCTTGTTCTTCAAACTCATGTGGCCAGGTGAGTTCCGGATTCTCGAAACAGCTGTTCAAGATGAACAGCCTCCGGTCTTGCCGGAGAGCGGCCTTGGCCTGCGTGAGCGTTCCCGACGTGTTGCCTGCCTCGACAATTACGGTCGCGGAGGTGAGCGCCGACATGGTAACGTTGCGCTCCGGGAAGAATGTACGGTTGGCTCGCCAGTCCTGCTCGCTGTACCGCCGGAATGGAACTTGACTGATTAGTAGGTGATCTCGTGCAATTCTGGCTTGGAGTTCCGTGTTCCGGGTCGGATAGACGTCGGTCAGCGGTGTCCCGATCACGGCGATGGTCCGACCCGTCTTGCGGAGCGCTTCATTGTGCACTGCTTCGTCAATGCCAGCTGCCAATCCAGAGACGGCCGTCCACCCGGACTCAACGAGTAGGCTCGTGAGCTTTCTGGCGCGTAGTACACCCTTCTCGGACGGCGTACGTGATCCGACGATCGCCACCGAAGGAGTCGATGCTAGCTCCCAGTCGCCCGAGTAGTAGAGCAGCTCGACGGGGTAATCGGCATCCCGGAGCCGACTCGGGTACTCGCCAGCTCTGTAGATCCTGACCCCGAAGCTGCGGAGTCTGGAGTGGCGAACGCGCTGCATGACCCAGCGAGACATCTCGACCGCAGCGGAGCGCGCGACATGGCGCGAGGGCGGAGAGTCTTCGGTCGCAAGCAGTTCGGCGATGCGCTTGAACGTAGCCTTGCCGTTTCCCCATTCGACTCGGGGAGCCCACCAGAGGTGCTCGTAGGCACCCATCTCAAGCCATGGTGAGATGGCTGCGACCGCTGGTGGCGCATGGTCGGGATTCTGGAACGGGAGTGTTGCCATCGCGCGCACGCCAGCGATCGATCGTACGGCTTGGCCGGCACCTCTCAAGAGCTCGGCCGGAACCACGCGTGTTCCCGCGGGCGGGCTGCCCGAGTACTCCATCCAAGGCGATGAGATTCGGCGTGACGTCGACACCAGGAATCTGGTGCGTTCCGACGCTACCAATTTCAGCGGAGATCGATGGCGAGGCACGGCGCGCGACCACGAGCCCCGGAACAGGCTTTCGGTTCGGCTCTTCGATCGACGCAAGGTGGCCGCCTGCCGTGGAGTTTTCTGGAAGCACACGGAGCCCGATGGCCAACCCGAGTGTGCAACGGAGTGTGCAATGGCTCCGGTCACAACCTGACACATCCTGGCACAACCTGACACGATCGCCCGGTCCGCGAGACGCCGTAACTCGCGCCCCGTGGCACACATGGACACAACCTGACACAACGTGGCACAACCTGGCACGATCGCGGGCTCACGGTTCGAGTCCTGCAGGGCCTATCACCTACCCCCCCGAGTTCGCGCGAGAATCGCCCGTTTGGGCGCGATCGCGAATTCGGGGGGTGGGAGTGTGCAATGGAGTGTGCAATTGGAGTGGTCGCACCGGGGCAGGACGTGGCACGGGGTGGCACGATCTGGCGTGGCGGCGTGGCGGGAGGCTGGCCTCGCTGGTTCGCCTGGGTGGCGCCGGAGCGACCGGACGGCCCCGGGTGGCGGGGCGGGGCAACCCGGGCGCGACGTGGGCGAACGTGGGCCACGTGGGACTGGGGTGTCCGCGACCGTCCGTTGGTTCGGCGACTCCGACGCGTCAGTCGGCCGGTCCGCCGGTCGCTGTCCCGGGAGCGCCAGACCAAGCTCTCGATGGACCCAGCCCGCGACGGCGGTCAACAGGAGTCGGAGGGGCTGGAGGGACGGCACGGAGGTCCATCGTACCGGCCTGGCGTATCGCCGTAGGTCGTTGGGGCGGAGTGCGTTCGAGCCTTCGGACAGGACGGGTCACTTGTGAGGCGCGATGCGGGTGAGCGGTACTTCGACAACGTCTGTCGCCGTCGAGGACACGATCCGGCGCTGGACCGAGGCCGGTTCATACATTGCGCCAGTCACGCTGACTCGAAGTGTGCCTATTGGCACAATCTCCAGGATCGGACCCCGCTTTGGGGTCCAGTTGGCCACGACATGGCCTCCGCCTCCTTCATCATCGAGCGAAATGGTAAGCGGCCCTGTGGGCTCATCGACTATGTCCGTGGGTCGGATCTCAACGCTGGCGAAGGAGCCATGAATGTGAAGCTCTACCACGGTTGGCGACGGTGACGTTGTGTCGACATTGAATTCGGCGTGTTGGAAGCTTGAGTAAGTCCAAGAGGAGACGACAAGTGGGTGTACAGAGTAGTGCCCGTAAGGCAATAGAACTTCCTCGTCTGTGACCACGGAGCACAGGTACTTCGATTCGCCGTGCCGGACGCGGAATTGCAGTCCGGGGAAGACCGTCCCATTGTCATCTACGACTCGCAGGACGACTCGTTGGACGCCCCCGACGGATTCCTGTTCCAAGAATATGGGATCGAGAATCTCGCGCACCGGAGCGAGTGGCCATCGACCCTTCCAAAATGTCCCACCTTTCAGTCCGGCACGACATTCTACTTGAAAGTCGGTACGCGTGGGAATGTGTACGAACACTAGGCTACGAGGAAAGCGGTCCTCAAGGTATGCGCGTGCTGCAGCCAAACGCCTTAGTACACGAGGGGACCGGTCGATAGCGTAACTGTTGATGTTCCATGCAACATGGATGACGTCGCCTCCTTCCGGGATTGCAAAAGCTACGCCGTACATGTCCTGCAACGCAACAGTGAGACGTACGATGCCATCGACCACTAGCGGACTGCGATCGCCGAGAGGGCCCGTCGGGCATCTCGCGTCGCTAAGCACCGTTAGGAAGTAGCGTCCCTTGGGAAGCTCGTGAATGATTGCGAGTCCAGTAGGGCTACATTGGGAGATCCAGAGTGGGTTGTGGCTGAGGGGGCCTCCAATGCCCTCGAGGGGAACTTCTTGAGTCCCGGTGGGCCCATCCAGGCCGCTGGTGGAGAGTACTACTCTGGCATCCGGCACCGGACGCCCCACAGCATCGATTACGGCGACTTCGACGCTGGCCGCGGGCTCGAGCGCTACTGTCACATGATCATACTGGAGACATGTGAGAAGGGCTGGCACATGCGCCGGGTCGCGGACCAAGTACGTCGACTCCGTCCTACTGCCTGCGGGAATTCGGATCATGCCGTCGGAGCCCGCGGAGGCAATCGAAGTGTCGTCGGACGCGATCGTCGACAGCGACAAGTCGTGGGCCAGTGAAAGGGTGGCACTTGCAATGGGCTGACGCGAGTTGGCATCGATCACCAGGAGGCGGCCCCCAGTGACAGCCGTGCGACTCTTGGCAACGCTTGATTCGAAATCGGGACTCGCGGTTTGGTGCTGTGAACTCTGCGACTGGTTTGAGGCGGCACGGGTCGTGTATGGGAGTTCTGGAGAGTTCGCTCCTCCCATGACAAAGAGGATGGCTATTGCGAGGCAGGCCGCGAGCAGTACGACCCAGCCAGCTGCGCTGTGAATGCGCATGAGTTGGCTCCTAGTACAGGTCGCATTCGCAGGTGTAGAAATCTTCCCAGCCGAACTCAGGTATCGGGCCAATGAAGCTGCGCCTCTGACAGGCATTTGGAGCGGCACAGTTTTGTTTAATGCAAGTGTAGCCTGTGATCTCCCCAGTTTCAGGGTCCTGGGTGGCAATGCCGAGACAAAGGTAGTTTGGGTTGCTGCCGCCGTCGGAACACTCACACCACAGTGTTGTGTCATCCTCCTTGTTGTCGCAGTTCAGCAGCTCCCCGCATGCGAGCGAGGGACACCCAACCCACGCCAGAGTCCCGTCCCAATACCTTCTCAGACGGAGGTTGCAGCCATGCGACGCGTCCGGCAGAGTTGGATACACGGCTATGCGTGCCGGGCCGGACAGACGAACAAGAGCGGTGTCGGCAACAGGGGCGGCCAAAGGCGGGATTGGCGTCAGAGGCAGAAGGCAGATGATGAGACAGGCCAGCAGATGATGCATTTCGAAGACCTCAAGCATCCCCGCTCAACGGGAGATGCGGTGCGCGTAGAAGGGGTTCGGTGCCCAAGGGAGGGGCGCGGCAATGAGGGCAGTGAAGTTCGCCACGGACCGAGCCGTGACCGATGCGAAGCCAAGTTGCTCGCTCGTCTGGTAGAGGGGGGGGGCAATGCCATTAAGCTCCGATTCGACCGCGTGCATTCCATCGAGGTCCTGGCTTGAAGGATCGGCGCGGGTACGAGCGCCCTGAACGCTTCCGATGTCTGAGTCGCACAGCCCTCCGCAGCGCGGCGTCGAGCAACGCGGCGCTGGCGTCGGCGTCGTCGAGGAGCAGCAGGGCCACGAGGTTGCTGGCCAGGGTCAGCATCGCCGACTTCTGCGAGGACTCGACGAAGGGCACGCCGTGACGAAGCAATGCTTCGGCGGCCATGACCCTTGCGAGAGCGGCGAACAACGCCTGCGCGCGGATCTCCTGCTGGACGCCCAGCACGCTCTTGCCATGCAGTTGACGGAGCGAGAAGTAGTCGGACTTCTCGAGCTTGAAGAACTCCTCGACCTCCCAGCGCATGTGGTAGAGCTGCGCGATTGCCGAGCGGGAGAAGTCCTTCCGGCGAAGACTGGTGAGGATGATCCACGGCTCCTTCCCACCGCAGTCGACGCGCACGACGCGCACGACGCGCAGTTCGCGCGGCGTCTGGGATGTGGCAGCACGCGTTGGACGGAGGACGACCCGGTAGTCCTGGCCACCACTCTCCCGGAACGCGTCGATCGCCTCGAAGGTGTGCCTCATCGGCACGCGCATCACGAAGTCGACTCCGGCCTCGAGAAGGCGGTCGACGACTTCGAAGGACGGGTAGCCGCGATCGAGAACCACGACGTCGCCAACCTGCAAGTGGTCGTGCAGCTCCAAGAGTTCGTGGCGCTCGCTGGACGCGTAGGGCGCCACTCGCAACGCGATCGGCAACTTCGCGGTGACGTCGAACAGCATGCTCACCAGCGCCTGGGGAGCATGCGCACCTTCGGGCATGCCGAAGTAGGTCCACAGCTCCTCGCTGCGCTGGAGATTGCACTTCATGCCGTCGACGGCCAGCACCCTGCGCCCGCGCCATCGACACTCTTGAGGATGGCTGCTGGTGAAGTCCTCGGCCGCCAGGCGCAGCATCGTGTCGAAGAGAGACGGCAGCAGCTTCTTGCGGGCCAAGCAGAACGCGGCGGCGCTCACTGGCTCGGCGACCGGGAGATCGATGCCGGCCTTGCCCGCCTGCTCCCAGAACTCGTCGAGCAGCTGCGCATACCCGCGCCGCCCCGCGTCACCCGACATGAACAGAAGCAACGCCATCACCAGCTCGGGCGACAGAGGTCCACCGCGACTGAAGAACCGCTCGTTGGCGAAATGGGCTCGCGACCATGCGATCGCGAGCAAGCGATCCAGGAGCTGCTGGAAGGACGAGGAGAGTACGAGCGCGCCGGATTCGGTCAGCGACTCCCGTGCCAAAGGAGGGCTGATTCATCGCAGGATTCCTTGGTTCGTCGTCTTCACGGCGTCTGCCGCAATGCACCACAGCATAACGCGCGGTCGCGCTCCTTACCCGCGCCGAATCACCGGCCCAGCGGAATGATCGATCGCTTAATGGCATTGCCTCTGAGGGGTCCCGAGACGCGGCACGACATGTCCGACAGGCTATCTTATGATTTCGCATTTGTGTCCTTTCGTTACTAAGATTCTTGCCTTACTTGGATCTTGAGCTCCACGTGCGCATAAATGTACTCCCCTCGTAATTCGAGCCTCGTTCACGCGCGTAATCCCTGAAGGAAGTCACGGTCGGTTGAAGGAGAGAAGTTGGCACTCGCGGAGCGCGTCGCGGGTGGCGGCGCGCTCGAGCGAGGCGAGGGCAGCATGGGAGGGGACGTTCGGTTCGGCAAGCCCCCGCTCGAGGATGAGGCGCTGGCGGTGACGAGCGCGGGTGGCGGTGAGGTGTTCGCGTAGGTCGTCGTTGAGAGGAGCGCGTGAGGCCCAGCGCTGGGCGCGCGTCGGGGCGTGCGAGCGGAAAGGTCCGTCGCGCCATGCCGGCGTCGAACGCGAGGTTGGCCATGCCACGCTCGACGGCCGCGGCAAGAAGCAATCCGCTTCCCGGCCCACGGGGACGGCTCCGCTACCAGTACATCGTTCCCGCCGCGATGCCGCGCGCCGCCGCATACTCACTCCTGGCGATCAAGGCCGAACTTCGCAGGCGGCTCCACGCGCCAGTCGACGAGACGGCGGCGTGGCTGGAATCGGTGGTGCGAGAGTACTTCGCGTACCACGAAGCGCCGACCAACATCCAGGTGCTCGGCTCGTTCCAAGACCACGCGGCCCGCTTGTGACTACGTGCACTGCGGCGACGCAGTCAGCGCCATCGCGTGACCTGGAAGCGGATGAACACCCTCTTCCGCCATTGGTTGCCGAGGCCCAGGATCCTGCATCCATGGCCCGACACGCGCCTCGATGTCACGACCCAAGGTAAGAGCCGGATGCGATAACTCCGCTCGTCCGGATCTGTGCGGGGGGCGCCGGGCAGCCGGCGTCCCTACCGCGATCGTTGCGCCGGCGCGGCGAGCGGGTCCCGTCAAAGTGATCGCAGTTCGAGGCCAGGGGTCTCCAGGGGCCGCCCCCGATTCGACATCGTTCCGCCCCAGAGTCTCCTCGGTAGAGGCTCCGGACAGCACAGGCGACCGCGACCGACCGTAGCCCCCGCGCTCAGCCGCTGCCGGAAAGCTCGCGCGCGAGCAGATACAGCGCGATCACCCGGACGTGGCACCATCGCCCCTCAGGGTCTTGGTCGGGCGGAAAGCCCAGGGCGACAACCGAGTCGGCCGCGAGGTGCAGCAGATCGAAGAGGTCGTTGGCTCTTACCGACGGTTCGTGGCTGTCACTCCCCGGCGGGCGGAGGCTGACGCCAGCGACCTTCAGGAGAGGATTAGTTTCGGGGTTCAGCAGAACCTCGGTCATCGCGTGCAGGATCCCTGGAAGACCGTCGGCGCCCGTCGCACGCAGCCCGTCGTAGCACGACTGCACGGCGTCTGTGTTGTCCGTGGCAGCCCTGGCCTTCCTTACGATATCATCGACTCTGGAATCGGGCTTCGTCACCAGGTGCGCGACCTGCACCGGGTCCAGCCTGGCCAGATATAGGAAGCTCTCCAACTGTGACCTCCTCGTCGCAAGGTCCGACAGTGGCATGATTGGCAGGACCTTGCCCTCTGCCGAGTACACGACGTGCTTGCCGTGGACTGCCAGGAACACAACGCACGGCTTGCCGTTCGATTCTCGGAGATCCGATGAGTATACGGGCCAGTAGCCCCATCGACGAATGGTCGTGTTGAAGACCACGAATCTCTTGGCTCCGGTCACTGGTCTTCCCAGCAGAACCTTCGGCGCCTCGACGTGTGCGTCGAGGTACTTCTCGGGCTTGGCCTGGATTGCAGCGGGATCGTCGACCCTGAACACACCCTGGACGACATCGTTTGCCAGCAGCAAGGCAAGCCAGTCCGTCCACCCGTCTTGAAGATCGGCTATTCGAGCCAGCACTTCGTCGCGGAACTCCGGCACCGCTCCTTGCCCGCGAGGCGTGGTACAACCAGCCAGCATGGCGGTTGCCACTGTGACGCTCCACGCCCAGGTCCGCTTCCGGCTACTCCCAGGCCGAGACAATGCTCGAGCTCCCTGTTCCGAGGGTCAGCGCCAGAACGGTGTGCAGCACCGCCGCGAGTTGACCCGTGTCGGCGAGGACGACGGTGCCGCCACTGCCGGTTGTGGGCGCCTGGGCAATCTGAACCGATTCCGCGGGGATGGCCTTCTTGTCGACGCCTATCACCGTGTCGTCGTACTCGTCGCAGCAGAGGGTGTCCTTCTTGCCCCGCTTGCCCGGGACGCGGCACGCCTTGTTCGCCTTGGCGATGGCGCAGATGTCCCGCTGCGTCACGCCGGTGCCGTACGGATCGCCCATCAGGGTGTCCCTCCACCCGAGCTGCGGAGTCCCGGCGCCGGTGTACATGTCCATCCCCAACCCCAGCCCGAGCGCGTGCATGATCTCGTGCGCCATGGTGTGCGGCGCGGTCGGGAGCGGCGGCCAGCAAATCTTGACACGAACCGGGCCGGGCGGATGCGAGGTCATCCCAGGAGGATCGTATGCAAACTGGACGCCAGGGCCAGGGTCCACGTCCCTCTTGGGGCACCCGCAGTCGAACTCCACGGGAATAGGAGTGGGGCCACCTGGACCGTCGCCATCCTGATTCGTGTGAACCTTGATGCGGAACTCAAGCCAGCACTTCCGACCGGGTGGTTGCTTGCACGGACAGGCAAACCGTCTCCCCTCTAGAATGCGCCGAGCATCGAACAGCTCCCCGTCGAGGTCGATGTCGGACCTATTCCGCCCCGACCCCAGGTAGTTCTCTGGGCAGCCGTTCGCATTGCTCTTGGCGCCATCTAGCCAGAGGTGCAGCGTGATAATCGACTTGCAGGAGTCGGGCTTCCCCCTGTCGTCCTCGGCAGGTTCCACTGTGACCCCGGGGCTATAACCGGTCCAGCCATCCCCAGCGCCCGACGCGGGGTCCTGCGAGCCTGCGGATGAGGCGGGAGGGCTCCAAGCCGCTGCGCCAACCCCGGCCGGCGCGGCCGTAGCGTTGTGTTCCTTGCCGCCACACTCCCCACCACACCTGCATCGATCCATCCGCCACGTGCCGTCCGGCCTGTAGCGGAACGCCTGGTGCTCCTGCACCGATCCGTTGCCCCACGACAACGTCGGCGACGCGCACTGACGGCAGACTGGCTGCCGGGGCTTTCGCAGAGTGTTCGATCCCGAACACAAGAGATGCTGTGCCGATTCGGCGCACGAGAACCATGTGCCGTCATTGTTCCCATTCGTAACCACTGCGCCCCTCATGCGGCGGTATCGCTCACGACCGCCCTGCGGACCCGGAGATCCACGCGGGGGGGGATGCGTTGGGTCGTTCTCAGAATCTGACGCTAGGCCATTTGGCAGGTGATACGCTGCGGACTCGACGGTTGGGCCCGTGCACTTGCAGTTCAAGCAGGTCGAAGATCGAGCCGGTGATCGGACTCCGATCTCTCCAAGCGGTGGTACGAGCGCAGAAGTACTCGGGGGGTTGTTGGCAAGGACGCGCATTGGAGTATTATCGTGACGGAGGTGGCAGTCCTTAGGACCGCATGACGATCTGATTGCTTCGGACATCACGCTTGAGCTACCGTCTCCGCACCGCAAGTCGGCAGAGTCGTCGCGGGCACGATGCTGTTCCATGCGCAATGTGGGAAGAGCACGTGCAGGTCTTGCCCTTGTCTGAGCTCATGGAATGGAGTGGGGGAAGCGCTGTGCCTATCGATCGCAGGAACGGAACTCGTGATGACCTCGGTAATCGCTAGCCAACCGGCGCCGGCGGAGTGGGCGTCGAAGTCGCGGAGTGCTGATCCCTCGGGTAACTGAGCATGGTAATGGTCGGCACGATGAGGTTGCCGGGCAGATCGTCGGGCGCGAGCCGCAGCTGAACGTACCCGGCGATCAGGCCCGTGACCGGACTGAGAGCGTTCGCGCCGAAACCTACCGACGTCCAGGTCTGCACGACCTTCCAGTTGATCAGATCATTCGACCACGCGAGCTTCACGGTCATGGTCGCGTTGGTCATCAGGACGACGACGAAGCTCACCACGTTGTCGCCAGCGAACTGCAGCGGTTCGGTCCTGAAGTCGTCCGTGACGTTGCCGTTGCGGAGAATGACGTGCGGGTTCATCGCGCTGCCTGATCAAAGTTGCGCGGTAGCGAGGTTCGCGGAGAAGATGATCGTGCCAGACCCGGCGAAGACGAACTTCACGCGGATGTATTGAAACGCGATGCTGCCGACCGACGCCGGGGCGGAGTAGCCGATCGAAGTGATCGCGGACCAACCGGAGGTGATCGAAGACCAGTTGGAGAGGTCGTTGCTCCCCTCCAGCTTCGGCAGGTGTGGTTCGATCAGAGCCCACTGCTCATCCGTGATCCGGATCATGGACAGCTGATGCCATGATCCGGGAAAAAGTACAAGTACGATTTACGAAACCACTTCTAGTTGCAGAGGTAATTGAGCGTGGCGCAGCTATCACACTCTACATGACACGTCACGATCCAGTCCGAGTTGCCGCAATTCAGTGTTCCGGCGCATGCCGCGCCACATTGAATGTAAAGGTCAGCGTCGCCAGTGGTACTCACGCCAACACCCTTACTGCAATCTAGGTCCTCTGTCTCCAAGGTAATTGCTGCGGCGTTGCCTGCTGTAGCCCATGGATAACCATCCTTACAAAACACGAACGCGCCATTGGCCGTGACAGTCACCGAGAAGTCCATTTTCGTGTGGCACACCGCCCCAGTCACCGACTTGCAATCACCCTCCAGGCAGTTGCAGGCGCCGCTCTGTCCGTAAGGAAGCGACTTCGAAATGAGGACGCCGCTAGTGCAGGCGCTGGCGCAATGAGCCTTGTTAATGGACCCACTTTGCTTGCACCCATTGTCTGCGCAAGTGGGCTCTGTGCCCTGGAAAGCAGGGGGGCGAGAAATGACCCCATTCGTTGATGCAAGAGTGACCCAGCATGAGATAATGGTCAGGATCTTGAGTGTAGCGGAGAGCATGGTTGTTAACCTCGCGTTTGTTGACCTTCTTGTATGAGGCGGCAATCAAGAGCTATCGTTGACCGAGGAGACGGGGCCGCAGGATCCTATTCTCGCGGCACGCCTGGGCGTATTCCAAGAGGTAGTCGGAGAACTTCTGCCATAGCTCGGCGCGTTCCTCCTCAGTGAGGCATTGGCTGATCGCAAATGCGTCGAGGACGAACTGGCAGAGCTGGACCTTAACGAACTCGATCTGCTCGCTCTGTATTGTCGAACGCGTCACCGGGAGTTCCTCGAGAGTGGTCAGAAACACGCGACAGCCTGAGTCGTTCGAGTAGTCTGCAACAACCGACCAGTAGTTGCGCTTCTCAAGAAATGAGTCACCGATGAGCTTCAGAGCGAATTCGCGGAAGTCCGGGCTTGCCTCCATGCTTACGGATTGTAGATCCTTGTGCATCGCGAGGTAGCGCGTCATGGCGACGCCGAAGGCGCTATCGAAGATTCGTGGATCCAGATCCCGTCGCACCTCCTGGAGGCGTCCTTGATCAATGGCTTGTTTGGTTTCGATGCCGGCGACCAAGAATGAGTGCCGACGCAAGGCGGTCAGTCTGTCTACTGTAGCGTCGAACTTGTCCGCGAATCGATCTCGGCTCGTTTTCTGCCAACGCTTCTGGCGGGGATTCATCTGTTGACTGCGAAGCAGGAGGTTGGCGCGCAGTCCAGCCGGCGACCAAGCAAGATAACTCATCACATCGCCATTCCACGCCATGAGCGCGCCCCAATCACTATCAGACATGGCGTGCTCTTGGCCCTCGTTGGCTGGCTCAAAGTGAAGATCACTGGCTTCTGTTGCGGCGGCGGTGGCCGCTTCCCTAACCTCTCTCGCTGCCTCATCGGTAGTTAGGCGATTGTTGACGGGGCTCGCATCGGAGGGGCGTTCCGGCACCCCGCGTTCGACGGTGATCACTATCGGCTGAGCGTCAATGCGCTGGCGTAGGGACCAGCAAGTCCAAGCGAGTATGAGGATTGTGACCACAGCGGCGGCATTTGCGATTCTTCGAATTTGGCGCTGCCAGTCTCTTGCTTCCGGGTGATTGGGGGGCGTTTGACGGCGCATGTGGAGGACCGGATTGCTTGGGTCGCGTCGGGCGCAGAGCTGAGACTAGCTATTGTGTCTCCCCTCTCGATGAACTCGAGCTTTCCGGGGAACGGGGGGTAGGTCGTAACTGTTCTGCGACGTGCACCGGTTCCCAGCGGCGTTTCGAGGGCCGGCGGAGGCAACTACCTTCCGAAGGTCAGATCGCGGACAACGCTCTCGATGGCGATCTGCGAGCGCTTGGCTTCGGCGGCTTGGCGCAACCGTCGCCGCCATCCGCTGGGCGTGAGGGTCGCGACCTCGGAGGCCGGGATCGACGAGATCTCGCGGAGGGCGTCGGCGAGGTAGAAGAGCGGGTTGATGCCGTGCTCGCGGCATGACTGCACCAGCGTCATCAGGATGACGGCGGCCTTGGTCCCGCGTGCGGAACCGAACCACTGCCAGTTGTTCCTTCCGATCACCAGTTTCCGCAGTGCGCGCTCACAGCCATTGTTCGAGATCTCGCGGATGCGCCCGTCTTCCAGGAAGCGGATCAACGTCGGCCACTGGTTGAGCGCGTAGCCAACGCCCTTCATCAGCGGGCCACCCGGCAAGCTCGGTGGTTCGGCTTGGGCCTGATCGAGCCAAGCCTTGATCGCATCGACGATGGGTTTCGATTGCTCTCTGCGGAGAGCAACCAGATCGGCGTCCGTCAGCGCCTTGCCGGCGTCCGCCTGCTTCTTGGCGAGGCGCTCGACGGCGAAGAGCTTGCCGATCCAGTCGATCACCTTCAGCGCGTTCGTGTCGCCGACCTTCCGTGCCTTGTCGAAGTAGCGGCGTACGTGAGCCCAGCAACCGATCCTCGTGATGAGGTCAGGGTCCAGGCCATCGAAGCAATCATGCCCATCGCTCTGCAGCCGACCGCGCCGGCCACCGAGGATGTCCTTCGGGCCGTCCCGGTTGCGCGAGTTCGTGGCGCTGTAGAAGACGCCCGCGTGCTGATCACGGATCGCCCAGATGTTGACCTTCCGTTCGCCTGGGCGAGGTCCGTTGCGCTGCACGACTTCGGAGTCGTCGATCTGCAACACCGAGTGCGCCAGGCTGGCGAGGACCTCCTCGCGAATAGCTTTGTAGATCGGCTCGAGCAACTCTGCGCAGCGGATCGTCGAGTTGCACATCACGCTGCGCGACAGCGACAGTCCTTCGGCCGCGTACTTCGTCTCGAGCCGCGCGTACGGCATGTGGTTGGCGAAGCGCTCGAAGATGATCTGTGCGAGGAAGTTCGCTCCGAGCAGGCACTTGTCCAGCACTCGCGGCAAGCCCGGCGCGACCAGGATCTCACCTTCGCACTTCGGGCATGCGACCTTCTCACGGACCACCTCGTTGACGAAGGTGAACTCGATGCGCTCGAGCTCTCGGCTCGTCACCTCGCCGATCTTCACGCGAGTCGTCTTGCAGCACGGGCAGGGCAGATCCTCTCGAGGAACCCTGCACTCGATCCGCTTGCGGGGAAGGTGATCTGGGAAGTCGAGGCGACGCTTGGTCTTCTTCCGCGTGTGCTCGGGGATGGTGATCGCCTCGGCTTCTGCCTCGGTCTTCTTCGCCTCAGCCTGCAACTCCTCGATCTCCTGGAACGGCAGCAGACCCGTGGGGTCGAAGTAGCGATCCTTCTCCGAGCTCCTGCCGAACTTGCCACGACGCAGATCGGCGAGTTCGGTCCTCAGCAGATCGATCGTGTGCAGCAGCGTCGGAATGAGATCGCGCATCTGCGTCTCATCCATCTCCTCGACCCTCACCTGTTTCGGCTGCTTGCCCACCGCGCCTACCAATACGAATCGAACGCGCAAAGTGGCGCCGAACTTTCGCTTTCCTCAAGTCGATTCCTTCGAGCAGCATCATGAGCTGCGCGCGGTCGACCTTCACGTGTGTCTTGTCGTCGGTCGAGGGCTGCCAGTTGTCGAAGGTCCCGCTCTCGAGTCGCTTCGCCGCCAGCCAGAAGCCGTTGCCGTCCCACACCAGCAGCTTCACGTGACTGCGTCGACGGTTGAGGAACGCGAACACGTCGCCGCTGTAGGGATCGCGATGGAAGCGATGCTCGACGATCGCACACAGACCGTCGAACTGCTTGCGCATGTCGGTGACCTCGCACGCGAGGTAGACCCGCACCTGGGCAGGGATGCTCAGGACCACAGATCGATCCTCCGCAGGACGTGATCGACGACGCGTTCCGCCGCAGCACCTCGCAACTCGATGGCGAGACCGTTCGCGTGACGGACCACGATGTCTGCAGCTGAACCTCCGCCGACTTCCGGAGTCAGGGAAGGAGTCTCGCACTCTGCAACCACGAGCTCCGCGAACGCCGGACCCGACTCCGCCCGCAACCGGTGCGCCCACCAGCTCAAGGTCCCAACCGGGATCCCGGAGCACTCGGAAAGCTCACGCAGCGACAGTCCCTCGGACTCACGCCGCGCGAGAAGACGGGTCATCTGCCGCCGCCGTACCTCTCGACTTGCCATCGCGCCGATCCTCGCGGCGCGAAATCGCGAAACCAGATGTGGTTGGCGGAACAGTTACCGCCCAGCGGATGGCGGCGACGGTTGCGCCAAGCCGCCGAAGCCAAGCGCTCGCAGATCGCCATCGAGAGCGTTGTCCGCGATCTGACCTTCGGAAGGTAGTTGCCTCCGCCGGCCCTCGAAACGCCGCTGGGAACCGGTGCACGTCGCAGAACAGTTACGGCTGGACCGATCCCATCGGCACGATCGAGTCTTCAAGTCGGCACGTCAGAGCCGCCCGAGGCATTTCCCGAGGGCCGTTGCGGCCGTGCGAAGCGTGGCTATTCGGGCTCTCCCAGTCCGGGTGCGGTCGCCAGCGGCGCGGTCGTGCACGTGGACCTCCCCGAATCGTAGATCGAGGATGCCTCCTTCACTCCGGAACCGCCAGCCCTCCGCGACGTGCTTGCCCGGCCAACCAGGCGTACCACCCGTGCCGTCGCACTCGCACGTACCGCCGTGCCCGTCCCTCCCGCGCGCGATCAGACCCGCGAACGTGGAGTACCCTTGGCAGAGCGCTTGCCGTGCCACCCCTGGGGGACGCCCACCTGAACCTCCCTCGCAGACATCGTCGAATCGAGTCCATGCACCAGCTCGCGGTTGACACGCATGGTGTTGATTCTCCGGTGGAACAGTCGAGCTCACTTATCGAGTAGCCCGGGAGCGACTCGAATTCGTTCAGCGCATTTCCAAGAGGGCGTAGAACTCGATGAGTCCGCAGGATGTACATCTAGCTCCATCAATCCGGTATCTTCGAAAACCTCGTTCGTCATCGAGTCCCTGGCGGAATGACCTAATTGGATTCTTGGATGTTCTTGAACCCGGAACGAGGAAAAGAAGTCTGGACTCTGTTTCATCGGCGTCATTTCCAGCGATCAATCCCACAGCATTTGTGTGACCAGTCTCCATCGCGGCGCCGCATTTCGGGCAAGTGTTCGTGTGCATCGGTGGTGCGTATCTCTCGGGGGTATTGAATGCACGACCCTAGTTGGGGTCCAAGGGGTAGAAGTGGTTTCGTAAATCGTACTTGTACTTTTTCCCGGATCATGGCATCAGCTGTCCATGATCCGGATCACGGATGAGCAGTGGGCTCTGATCGAACCACACCTGCCGAAGCTGCCTCGACGCAAGGACGGTCGTGGTCGCCCGTGGCGCAGCGATCGCGAGTGTCTCGACGGCATCCTCTGGATCCTGAAGACGGGCGCGCAGTGGAAGGCGCTCCCCAAGGAGTTCCCGGGATACGCGACGTGTTGGCGCCGGCTGCGGATGTGGGAAGAGCACGATGTTTGGAAGGACATCTGGCGAGCAGTGCTCGGCGCCCTCGACGAGAAGGGCCTCCTCGACTGGGAGGAGACGTTTCTCGACGCGACCTTCGTGGCCGCGAAAAAAGGGGCGACGCAGTCGGCCTCACCAAGAGGGGAAAGGGATCGAAGCTTGCTGTTCTGGTCGTCGGCGAGGGTTTTCCTGTCGGAGTTCAGCTGGCCGCGGCGAACGAAGGCGAAACGTCGCTCGCGCAACCGACGGTCGAAGAAGTAGCAAGACTCGCCGGTGACGATCCGACGTGCTGGCCGGTTCGTATCATCGCTGACAAGGGGTACGACTCCGACGAGCTCCGCGCCGCGTTCGCGAGTGTCGGCATTCAGCTGCTCGCACCTCACCGCTCCAACCGCACGGCGAAGTCGCGGTCCAACGACGGCCGCTGCATGCGCCGCTACAAGAGGCGCTGGGTCGTCGAGCGATTCTTCGCGTGGCTCAACGGCTTCCGACGACTCATCGTTCGGCACGAGCGTCACTCGCTGATGTACCGCGCCTTCGTTCATGTCGCATGCGTCCTCGTCAGCATGAGGGCTTTGTGAAACTGCCTCTAGATCCTATACAAATGGGCCGGGCAATCGTCGCAGTGCATCCATTGGTACACTATGTCAATTTCGCACTTAGGGGTTTGTGGAAGATCATCGGAGATGGGTAAGTTGATGAGATGGCCGGCAATCCGGGACGACGATGAACGATTGGACGTGCTGGTGAGGCCGTCGTGGAAAAGAAGCGTGAACGCGGAGAGCAGTGCCACGATGGTGGCTTGGATTGCTATCATGAGCCAAGACCTCTTCTTCTGCGACTCAGTGTGAACCCGACTGAGTCTGCGGTTAGTGGAACATCTGTCGAACGGCTATGTCAAATACGTTGAGCTGATAGGCTTCCGCTGCGCCAATGGCGTTTGCAAAAACGGAATTGGCGCCGATCGGGGCGGCCCGTGTTGGGTAGGAACGGGTGCTATTAGCCGGAGTTACCCATCCACGCACTTCGTACGGCACACGTTCGGCCGACATGCGAGGTTGGTAGTCCTCGGGGCTTGGCTCAGCTCCGCGCGCGACGGTCTCGAGGATCAAGCGTCGCTGTTGGCGGATCTCACCGGATGCTTGGCGTTCCCAGGCTCCGCGCGCGTCACCAACTTTGGCTAGAGCTTCCTGCACGGTATCACGAAAACCCGCCAAATCGCCAGCATCGATTGTAGCACTGGCTGGGATCTCTGGCCGGTTCGCAAACTTGAGGACTTGATTAACCTGAGAGAGCAACACCGAATCTTCCCGAGTGAGCGCATCCGCGCGAACTCGATCGGTCGGCGCGTTCACGGGCAATTGCGATTCCGGAGGAGATTCTATCTGAGCGGTGGAAACGTCGACTCGCGCGAGGCGCGGTTGAGGCTGCGGGTTCGGTGTGGCAGAATCCCCGTCCCGTAGTTCGCCCACTTGGCTGGGGGAGGCATGGGGTAACGCGGGTTTGTCGGCAGGGCCTCGAGCAAACCAAATCGTCGCGAGAGCTGCGGCGAATAGCCCAAGGGCTACGACGCCAGTCCGTTGGTTTTGCGTGAGCATAGATGGACTCGAGGATCCCTAGAGGGGCGTAGCGAGAGAGAAGGGGTGTACTCCCCTCGTAATTCGAGCCTCGTTCACGCGCGTAATCCGTGGAGGAAGTCACGGTCGGTTGAAGGAGAGAAGTCGGCACTCGACGAGGGCGTCGCGGGTTGCGGCGCGCTCGATCGAGGCGCGGGCAGCATGAGTGAGGTTGCCGCTCTCGGCAAGCCCCCGCTCGACGAGGAGGCGCTGGCGGTGACGAGCGCGGGTGGCGGTGAAGTGCTCGCGCATGCCGTCGTCGAGCGGAGTGCGTGAGTCCCAGCGTTGGGCGCGGGTGGGCGCGTGTGCGCGGCGCGAGTCGGTGCGCTGGTCGAGGACGTGGGCGGCGAAGTCGAGGTCGGGATCGATCGGCAGATCGCGCTGGGCGCGGCGTGCGCAGTCGAAGGCGAGGCTGCGGATCGGGGCCACGCTGGCCTCGATGCTGCCGTTGTAGGCGGGTCTGCGCACGGGGAGCGCAGGTGCGTGACCTCGAAGCTGCGCAGCACGGCCTCGACCTCGGCATTGACGAAGTGCGAGCCGTTGTCGGACTTGAGGACCAGCGGCGCGCCGTGCGCGCAAAAGAGCGTCGCGAGCCTGGCAGCCACCGGCGCACCTCGGCCGAGCAGACGGCGCGCGTGCAGCGTGCATTTGCTGGCCAGGTCGCGGATGAGCAGGAAGTCCGGCGTGCGCCGCCCGCGCAGGCTGGCGAAGTCCATGGCCCATACCGCGCCTGGGCGCGACCAGCGCAGACGCGCCAGGCGCCGTCGCCGTCGGGCCGCACGTCGCCTGCGGAAGCGCAGCAGGATGCGCTCGAGGGCGCGCCGCGCGACGGCGGGAAAGAGCGCTTGAGCGCGACCACCGAGATGCGACCGAAGGTCGCGCGGATCGTGCGCAACACCTCGCGCAAGCGGCTGCGCGGCAGTTCCTTGGGAGGTCGTCCGCGCCGTCGCAGGTTCAGCGGGGAAATCTCTTCACAGGCCGGCCGCCCCCTTGAGGGGCTTTGGGTCGCAGGGGCACCTGCGCGAGCGCGAGCTCTTCGCGCACGCGTGCCTCGTTCAGCTGCCGGCGCAGCTCGGCATTCTCGGCTTGCAGCGCACGCACGCGCGCGTCGGCCCTGGGATCGTGTTTGCGCGGTCGTCCGGGCTGTCCGGGCGCGGGCGCGTCGGCCGCACCCTGCAGCGCGCGCGCGTGCGCATGCTGGCGAACTGGGACAGCCCGAGGTCGAGCATCGCGGCGGCGTCCTCGTTGGAGATCTCGCCCATGATGGTGAGCAGCAAGGCGCGCAGGCGCTCGCGCTCACGCGGGGAGGCATCGAGGGAGTCGACGTGATCCGCGCCCTTGTTGGGCCGTCCCATCACCATGCGTCACCTCACTGGGGGTCGACCGGCATGTTCGCCGGAGTCGCACGCCCAAGCGAGCCCTGCAGGTCGCGGAGCACCTTCTCGCCGCGCGACACGCGGGGCGGACGGCGCCGTCTCTGGGTCTTGCCGGTCTTGCCGTCCGGCTTGCGCGGGGTCTCCTGCTTGATGCCGACGGTGCGCTGCAAGGTGCGGCAGAGCGCCTGCAGCCGCTGCAGCTCGCGCTGTGCACGGCCCAACTCCTCGGACTGCGCGAGGAGGCGCGCCTCGTGGTCGGGCTTGCGGCCGCGCGGCAGGGCTCGAGCGCGTCGACCATGGCCTG
Source organism: Planctomycetota bacterium (assembly GCA_046349595.1). GTDB lineage: Bacteria > Planctomycetota > UBA1135 > UBA1135 > UBA2386 > JACRLW01. The sequence continues at coordinate 845,826 of JAXMCA010000002.1, read as the reverse complement.
CAGCATGCGCGCCTCGAGGACGTAGTAGCGCGGCACGGCGATGGCGAGCTCGAGGCTGGCGGACTGCGTGGTGCGCAGGCCGCACAGCGTCTCGAGGATCACGCTGGCCTGGCGCAACGCTTCGGGGCTGCCTTTGAGGGCGCGCGGCGTGGGCTGTTGCGGATCGACGGTGACGGCTTCGCTGTCGCTCATGGCTGCACCTCCGCGTCGAGGGCGTCGACGTCGTCGTCGCCGCTGTCACGCAACTGCTCCGCGAGATCGCGCAGCGCATTGTCGAGCGGTGAGCTGCCCGGTGCCGAGAGCTCGTCGTCGTCCTGCGTGCCCTCGTGGTCGCGCAGCACGCCCTGCACCGCGATCGGCGGCGGCAGCTCCTGCGTCACCTCGGGCTCGTCGGCGCGCCGTCCCGGAGCCGCGAGGTCGACCTCCTCGCGGGTGCCGTCGGTCTTGGTGAGCACCACGCGCTCGCCTTCGGCGTGCAGCGAGATGTTGGCGTCGCCGACGCGGCCGGTGAGATAGAAGCTCTTGCGCGGCATGCCGTGCTGCGCGAGCTGCCTGGCATTGGCCTCGACCCGCTGGCGCAGGGTGGCGAGCACCTGCGGGGCGGCGGCGAAGAAGCGGTCGGCGGGCACCAGTCCGTCGATGCCCGAATGGGTGCGCTGGAAGTTGTAGTGGTCGATGAAGTGACCGATGCGGCGCCGCGCGTCGTCGAGGTCGAGGAAGACGGCGCGCTCGACGCACTCGCGCCACAAGGTGCCCCAGAAGCGCTCGACCTTGCCCAGGGTCTGCGGGTGGCGCGGGCGCGCGACGATCTGCTTGATGCCGCGGCGCTCGAGCAGGGCGGTGAAGGCGCTCTTGCCGCGCCAGGTGTGGTACTGGGTGCCGTTGTCGGTGAGCACCTCCAGCGGTGCGCCGAAGTTGGCGATCGCGGCCTCGAGGACCTCGCGCACCAGAGCACCCGAGCTGCTGGGGTGGATGCCGTAGCCGACGATGAAACGGCTGTGGTCGTCCATGAAGGCGACCATGTGCACGCGCCGGTTCTGCCGCTTGAGGACGAAGGTGAAGAGGTCGGTCTGCCACAGCTCATTGGGGCGGCTGCGCTCGAAGTGCTGGACGCGCTCGGGATGCGGTCTGGTCGGGATCTGCTCGACCACGTAGCCCTCCTGCTGCAGGTAGTGGCCGATCGCGCCGGGGCTGGCGCCCAGCCCCTGGCTGCGCGCGAGCATGTCGTGGATGCGATCCTCGCCCCACTCGGGGTGCGACTGCTTCATCAGCAGGACGGCGCGCTGCGTCTCGAGTGAGAGACGGCTGCCCTTCTGCGGCCCGCGACGCTGGTCCTCGAGACCGGCGGGGCCGAGCTCCTCGAAGCGACGCTTCCAGAGGTAGAGGGTGTGGATCGAGAGTCCGACCAGGGCGCCGAAGTCCTGGGCGGGGAGCTTGCTGCGCAGCCAGGTGTCCAGGAGCAGCAGGCGCTGGCGGGGCGTGTAGCGCGCGCGCGGCGCGAGCGCGATCTGCGGCTCGACGCGACGACGGGTGCGGCGGCGCGGAGCGGGGAAGTCGAAGTCGTCGGCGTGCAGCGCAGGAGTGGGCTCGGCGCCGCGATGCAGCCCGCCGCTCACTCGGCCTCGGGCTACGCCCTCGGCCTCGCTCGCGTCGTGCTGCAGCGCGGAAGGCGGGGGCTGCGTGCTGAAGGTGGGATGCGGTACTGCGGGGTCAGCGGGATCGGGTGTACGGAGCAGTCATGGGTCACCTGGCGCCGCGGAGTGCGGAGCGGGTAGGGACCGATGACTTCATCCAGGGGATTCACGGGTGAGCGGGGCTGGGATTTCGGCGAGGGAGACACTCGTTGACCAGGACGAGAGCGGCCGACTCTGGGATGTGCTCTGGATGCTGCGGCACGGGATCGTGAGCTCGAATGGCGGCGACACCGACCGCATCCGGTTCCAGCTCTACGTGAAGGAGAGCGAGGCCGAGCCGCCGCTGGTGACGCTCTGGAGCGTCTGCGGCCCCGGCGACGAAGGCGAGCCGGTCATCACCGTGATGCTCCCCGGCGAGGACTAGCTCCCGGAAGGGGACTTCGCGGCCCCCCGAATCTGCGTCGAGACGCCGGGCTCCGGGGCACGGATCCGGCCTTCCGTGGCCTTTCGCGACTCGAAAACACCGGACTTACGACGGTTGCTGGCTCCTCAGGGGTGAGCCGCCGCGCAGACCGAGCACTCGCCTGAGTGGGGAGATTCCTACGGGTAGGTAACTCCACCAGAACAAGAACGAGATGCTCGATGAAGACGTACAGACTCGCCGTCCAGTTCCTCCCGCCGGTGCGGGGGCCACCGGCATGCAGCCCGTCGATCGGCGGGCCGTGCTGGAGCCCCTCACCGGGGCTCTCACCCCCGACTCCGTGGCCCGACCCCCTTCGATCTTCGACCCGTCACTCGAACGAGAGTTCGGTGCCGACGGCGAACCCTTCGCTCGCTGGCTACTCGAGCAGGGAGTCGATGTCGTGGGTCGGGTCGGTGCCGCCTCGGCCGAGCTTCGGCGTCACGGACGGCATCCGAAGGCAGAGCAGCGCCTGGCCTATCGGCGGAAGGTCCTCATGGGGATCTTCTTGGTTGAGTGGCTGAAGCGGCGGCGGCACGCGGACTCCTCGGACGCCGCGACCCTCCAGCTCTTCGAGCTCGCGGTCTTCCTCTTGCTCACCAAGAAGTCCTTCGAGAAGCGGATCCCCGAGTTCGTCTCCCCCAAGATCGACATCGGGACCGTCTCGCTGCGAGATGGCGAGGCCTTCGTGGCGTTCTGCACCGAGAACGCGGGAGCCCTCGCCAGGCAGATGCTCTCGAAGTTCGATGTGACCCGAGAGGCAGCGTCCCGCGGATCCATCGCGTACCTCGAGAAGCTCGCAGTGAGTCAGTTCTTGAAGAAGCTGCTGGGATCGAGGGACCGCTTCACTTCCGGCGGCGTGCTGGCCTACCTCGAGAGCCAAGACACGCGGCTGAGTGACCGCATGCGGATCGCCTACAAGCTCGTCTACGTGCCGATGGCGCTGCGGAAGAAGGAGACCGCTTGGCTGAAGAAGACCTACGGCTTCGACCAGTTCATCCCGACGTGCATGCGGGTGATGGATGCGGCGAGTCTTCTCGGTTTTACCGGAGGCCCCGACCTTTCGCGGCGGCTCTACCAGGTGCGGCAGTGGGCCGACTCTTGGGTGCGTGATCGGAAGAACGGGAGACGGCGGTCTAGGTAGCTACTCGACCTCGGGGCTCGAGCTCGAGATCGTCGGGAGCCGGTGCTCCCGTAGATTCTGCTGCGCACTCTCGGCCTTCGCCTCGATGGCGAGCACGGCCCAACCGATGTGATCCCAAGCGATCGGGTTCTCCCGCGCGGCGGCGCGGAGCTCCCAGGCGACGTGCCCGTTGTCTTGCAGGGAGTCCTCGAGCTCGTGGAGTCCGGAAGCTACGGCGGCGAGAACTCCGTGGTCATGCTCGAAGCGGATGATCGTCCGGAGCCGGTAGAGATCCTCCGTCGTGCCGGAGCGAGCAAGATGAGCCGCTGCCCGGCACGCATGGTCGAACGTGAGACTCTCTTCATCCGAGAGGTCGTGAAGTGAGCTGAGCTGCGTGGCGTCGAGACGGTGGTCTCGCTTCGGTGCCTCGGGCTCGAGCGGAAGGCCTCGAGCGAGCTTCACCACAACTTCGGGGCGACACCATCCCGGCAGGCGCGGCACCAGGTCCGCGCGGTCGTCTCGGTTCTTCTGTGCTGGGTCAAGGAAGGCGTCCATGGCCCACCGTGACATGGCTCGGAGAGCTAAGCAAAACCGCTCGCTCGAGGTGCTGCTTCAGTCTGGAGCCGCCGTCGGTCAGGTCTTCACCTCGTGAAGAGACCTGACCAGAGGCGGTGCAGGGCGGCCTCGTCTCCCCCACCGCTGCTTCAGGTGGAGAGCCTGAGGGAGGGTCTTCAACTCGCTGAGCAAGGACCGCGTACGCGAAGGAACCATGACCGAGCGGAGCGAGGGGACAGGCGCGTAGCGCCTGGCGTGGTTCTTTCGCAGCGGGCCGCAGCGAAGCGTTAGATGGCGCGCGCGAAGCGCTCCGCATTCTGCTTCCTGGCGACAACCTCCAGGAGCCGGAGACGCTCGGCACGCGAGCGTCGATCAGCAGTCGCTTCAGGTGAAGCCCATGGCCTCGCGCTCGTGCTGTCCGAAAAACGGGCCCGAGCCTTTCGACGCGCCGATCTGCGTTGAATCGCAGGCTCCGTGCCTCTCGCTCATGGCCATCTCGGCCGAACTGTACCGCGACGTACGCAGAGCTGCCACGCCGGGGGCGTTCACGACGGGTTCTCGATCCCGACTCCTGACGGCGTCTACGCAGCTCGGTGGTAGTGCTTCAGCAGACCGCCGAGTCGCTCGCCGACGACAACCTCGCCAAGGTCGGTCACCCTCGGCTTGGTGATCGGCTCGTTCGCGAGCCCCTGGTGCGGTCGTTCGGTGTTGTAGTGCCGCACGAACTCGTCGACGGCTCGAACGAGATGGCGTGTCCCGAACAGGATCAAGCGGTCGAGGCACTCTCGCTTGATGCTCAGGACGAAGCGTTCGGCGACGGCGTTCATGTTGGGCGCCTGGAAGGCCGTCGTCATGCAACGGATGCCGGCCGCCTCGAGGATGCTCCTGAAGTGCTCGGTGAACTTGGTGTCGCGGTCGAGGATCAGGAATCGCTTGTTGCGGAGGAAGCCGTCAACACCATCGGTCAGATTGCGAGCCACCTGGGCCATGAACGCCGAGTCGGGGTTGGTCGTGATGCCGGCGATCTCGACCGCCCGGGTAGTATGGTCGATCACGAACAGCACGTAGTGCGTCACGAGGCCGCGCGCGGTCCAGACTTCGGCTGTGAAGAAGTCGGCGGCCGCAATCACATCTGCATGCGAACGCAAGAAGGCGCGCCAGCTCGTCGGTCGATCCGGGCTTGGCTTGATGCCGTTCTCCTTCAGGGTCTTCGCGATCGTCGATCGAGCGACGCAGTGATCGAGCTTGCGGAGCTCACCCTGGATCCTGCAGTAGCCCCAGCTCGGGTTGTCGTTCGCCATCCGGACGATCAGGGCTCGGATGTCCTTCATGATCCCGGGACGACCGATGCGTTGCCTGGCCAGGCACGTCCACTTGGCAGCGATCAGACGCCTGTGCCAGCGGAGGATGGTGTCCGGGGTGACGATGGTCGCGAGGCGGTCGAGTAGGCGGCGTCCGAGTGCCACGCCCTTCGCGGCCAGACGACGACGTTGATCATCGGTGAGACGCAGGCGGCGCTTCCCCATCTGCTCCCGAAGCACGCGGTTCTCCTCGAGGAGGTATTCGATGGTCGCGGCCTGCTCGCGGTGAACCCAGCCCGCGACGGCTGTCAGCAGGAGGCGGAGGGGCTGGAAGCTCGGCACGGAGGCTGATCGTACCGGTGAAGCGCATCGTCGTAGGTTGTTGGGGCGTAGGGCGTTCGAGATTTCGGACAGGACGGGCGCGCGGTCGAGATCCAGGACAGGACACGCTCGATCAACTCGATTGCCGGAAGCGAACCAACCTGCCGTTGGCCTCATCCCAGAGTTTCAGTCCGAACGCGCAGAGGGAACGGAAGATCGTCAGCGGACTGACTTCATTATCCAGCTGGAGCGACTCGTGGCACTCCTGGAGGCGATAGTTCGGGATCCGCGAATCCAAGTGGTGGATGTGATGGAAGCCGATGTTCCCGGTGATCCACTGCGCCCACCGGGGGAGCTTGAGGAAAGCGCTACCACGAAGTGCGGCATCGTTGTGACTCCAGTCGCTCGTGCGTCGCCAATAGGCGCCCTCGAACTGATGCTGCGAGTAGAACAGCCAGACACCGACCGCCCCGGCGAGGGCAATGATTGTGACTTGGATGACCAGGAATGGCAGGAGGCCAATCACAAGGGTCATCAGCGAGGCAAATGCGAGGAGGCAGAGGTTCGTCAACCACACGGACCGCCGTTCGCGGGGGCCAGCACCGGAGCGTGGCAGACGGTGCTCGAAGATGAACATCAGAGACGGAGCGATCAGCAACAGCACGAAGGGACTTCTGGCGACGCGGTACGCGAATCGTCGGGAGGGAGTCGCCGATTCGTACTCTTGCACTGTCATGGTCCAGACATCTCCGATGCCGCGGCTGTCCAGGTTTCCCGTGGTCCCGTGGTGGATGGCGTGCACGCGGCGCCAGTGCTGATAGGGCGTGAAGGTCAGCACTCCGGTCAAGAAGCCCCAGACATTGTTCGCCTTTGCCGTTCGGAAGAACGACCCGTGACCGCAGTCATGGAAGATGATGAAGACACGAATGAAGATCCCCGCAGCGAGGACCACCAGCGGCATGGTGAGCCACCAGGAAACCCGGATGGTCCACGCCATGGCACACCAGAGCGCAAGGTAGAGGCAGACCGAATTCACGATCTGCCAGCTTGCCCGACCAGTGGAAGCGCGTTGGTGACGAGCTGCGAGGGCTCGCCAGGATTCTCGCGTGGTGTTGTGGCTCATGAGGCCGTAGGAATGCTGAACGAAGACGGGCAGCCAGTTCCGTTTCGCTATCAGCGCTGTCGGTGGGCGCGACCCCACTCGCTGGCTGACTCGTAGAACTCTCCTTCATCGCCTTGGACGGCTGCGGAGAGAGAGCGCGCCAAGCTCAGCATCTTGTTGACCGCAGCGTGGTCGGGGTCGGTCGTGAAGACATTCCCCTCGTACCAGTCGAGCCAGCGGGTGCCCCCGAAGCTCACAGCGTACGGGCCGTTTGCGGGGTCCGGGATCAGCTCTGGATCAGACTCGACGATCCGCAGCCACTCGTTGGCGGAGATCTCGAGGCCCTTGTTTGCATTCCAGTCGAATGCGCGGGTGATTCGCAGGTCGTAGCCCATCAGCGCATCGACTCCGAGCTAGCTCAGGCGTTTCGATCGCCGCGCGCAGGCTTGCGATCCTGAGCAGTATTGACGCGGAGCTTGCGACCATCGAGTTCCGCCCCATCCATGGATGCGATCGCGGAGCGAGTGTCTGCTTCCGTCGCCATTTCGACGAAGGCGAAGCCGCGCGGCCTTCCCGTCTCACGGTCGGTGATGATGGAGACGCGGACCACTTGCCGGGAGTCCTCCCCAAACGCTTGCAGGAGTGAGGCTTCGGTGGAATTGAACGAGAGGTTTCCTACGTAGAGCTTGGTGCTCATCTTGTATTCGATCCTGAACGAGCCGAGTTCTTGCGGACCTCGAGGTCGGTGCCGTTGTCAACGCGACAACGAGCAAACTCCGCAGGAAGGTTCGGGGGCAACCCGAGAACTCGTCGTGTCCGTTCCGGACCGAACCGAGTACGCCTCGCCGCCAACTTGGCCGTCGAGGCGCCACTGCTGACGCACGCGAATTCGATGGGACTGCAAGGCGAGCTGCATCGGGAAGACCCCCGATGCACTGCCACCCCCACTCTAGGCGAGGCGCACTCGGAAGCGCTCGGATTTCGAGAGAATCCCCTCGAGAGCTTGTGAAGCCCACCGCCGGGATTGATCACGGAGTCCGGAGCGGTCGTCATCTCCGCGAGCTCGGCCGTCCGGTCGGAGTGGTCGATCGCGACGAGACGGTCGTGGTGGATCAGCCCTCGCGCGGGTGAGACTTGTGTCGTGAGGAAGTCGGCGGCCGCGATCACATCGGCACGTGACTGCAGGAAGGCGCGTCAGGTCGTCGGCGCTGAGCTCGTTCGAGTTCTCGGTCTGGACACGGACTGCGTGGTGTGCGCGTCGCGAAGCCGGGCCGGACGCTAGGGCAGGAAGTCGATACGCAGCGCGTTCGACACGCTGACGCCGGAGCTCGCACCGATGTCGCTCACAGCCCACTGCACGTAGATCGAGAACGATCCACCTCCGCCGACCACGGGGATCGAGACGGTGCCGTTCGCGTCAGCGAGCAGGGGTCCGATGACGCCGGGGTTCTGAGGTACGAGGACGGCGTCGAACATGTTCCAGGTGGTCGCGCTCACGCCGAGCATCCCGAGGACCACGGCATGCGGCGGGCAGTCGGACACGGTCAGCGTTGCCACCCCACCGCCGGCCAGCGAACCGCACGCGGCGAAGCGCGGAAAGCGACCATCGCTACCGGCCTTGGCGAAGCCGAGGTCGTGCGCGGCATCATTGCAGCCGAGCGGCGCCGGCAGCAACAGATCGACGATCACCGGGCGATGGTCGGAGGCGACGACCGTGGCATTGCCGAAGTTGCCGAGCTCGGGCGGGAGCGCGGACGCGGGTGTCTGTCCGGAATCGAACTGGAACGCGCGCCGCGATGCGACCAGGCTGTCCTGCCAGCAGATGTAGTCGTCCTTGTAGCCGGAGTTCTGATAGGTGTTCAGCGTGCCGCTGAACCACTCCGGCGCGTGGTCATAGGTCATGTCGGTGCCGTCGCGATCGGTGCCGTCGACATCACTCGGGTCGAAGAGCGCCGCGCGGGCCAGCCAGTCGGCCGGGCCGATCGTGCCATTGCCCCATTCATCCTCGTTCCAGTCGCCGCCGAGAACGATCGAAGTGTTGACGTCGAGAACGGAGGTCGCCGGCGGGCTGTCGGCGATCTTGCCGCGCGGATCCGGCACGGTGCCGCCGGCGCCGTTGTAGAAGTGATCGACGAAATAGGCGACGTTCTTCGCCGCGAGGATGCGTTGGTCGTGCGAAGTGCTGGCGCCGCCAGCCTTCAAGTGCGCGTTTCCGATCACGAGGTCGCCGGCATACAGCGGATCGGGCAGGTCGAGCTCCGCGAACATGAAGCCGCGGATTCCGCCGTTGCCGCCCGGCGCATAGAGGTCGGCGCTGATGTTCGGGATGTCGCTCAGGGTCGGCTTGCCGTCGCCGTTGAGGTCGACGAATGGGAAGCGGCTGAGGATGACGTTGCGGTTGAAGCCGTCGTTGCCGCTGCTCACGAAGACGTACGGCAGGTCGTAGCCGGGTGCGTAGGCCTGGACGTACGCGCTGATCGCCGGGCTCCCGGAGTGGAAGGTGTCGGAGCCGCCGTGCAGGAACATGTCGATCGCCGTCGTCAACTGTGCGACAGAGTCGATCGAGCTGCCGGTGCCGTTGCCGTTGTTGTCGCCGCACTCCTGCAGCAGCAGCACGTCCGGCCGCATCGCAGCGATGATGCGAGCGCACGCGGCCCAGTTGTTGGTCGCCGAGTTCTTGGTGTTGGTCGAGCAGATCGCATCGAGGACGTTGAAGGTCATCACACGCACGTCACTCGGCGCCGTCTTGCCCCATTGACCATGGGTCGGGTCCCATTGCGCGGACGCGGTGGCGACGGTCAGGACGAGAGTGCAGGGAAGCAGGATTCGCATGGGCCGGAGGTGGTCGAGCGCGGAGTGAGCAGGAGAGTTCCAGCAGTATTGGTCGGAAGCCCGACCGCGGCAATCGCTGCCTGCGAGCCTGTTGCGGTCGCCCGCGTGCGAGTCTCTCTCCGGCGGAGCTGCGCCGGTGCCGCGAGAACTCACGCTTCGCCGATCACCTCGTCGAGGAAGAGGGTCGCGAACGCGCACCCGGCGGCCGCGAACCAGCAGTTGCCGTTGTGGAACGACGCCTTCCGCGCGCGCCCGTTCGGGTGAATCAGGTGCGCCTGACCGAAGGGGCCCTCGCGCGTCAACTCCTGGATGCGCAGCAACCAGTCGCGCGCCGCCTTGGCGCGGCCGAATCGCAGCAGGACCGAGGCAGCGAGTGCCGGCCAGCCGTCATAGGCGCCGGTCGCTTGATGGTCGGCCCGGAAGGTCTGGAACGACGGCAGCGCGCGGGTCAACGCATCGGGATCTCGCGGCGACAGCGCGAAACACCAATCGGTGGTGCGGAGCTCGGTGTCGAAGAACGCGACCATCCCGTCCCGCACGGGCGGCGGGAGGTCGTTGGTCATGCATCGCCCGACGTAGACGAAGTCGAGGATCGTGCGGACGACTCGACGCGATCCATCCGGCTGCACGCACGCGAAGGGTCCGTCAGTGTAGAGATCGAGCACTGCGCGCGCGAGTCCGTCCGCCGCACTCGCAAATCCGGATTCACCGGTCAACTCGTGCAGGAGCCTCAGTCCGGCGACGTTCAGCGCATTGAACGACGCGATCCCGTGCTCGTACGTGCTCACACATTCGAGGATGTTCTGGCACGAGCCGTAGTCGCGAAACCCGACGCGCGCACAGGTCCGCAGGTAGGCGATGCGTGACTCTGCCCAGTTCCGGTCAGCGGTGATCCGCACGTAGTCGGCGACGCACGACAGGAACGCCCCGGCATTGACTCCGTACTCCATCCCAGCACCGTTGCCGCTGACCGTCTCGACGCCCCAGTGCCGGTGCAGGTCGACGCGCTGCATGGCGTCGAGCTGTGCGGCGAGAACCGTCGGGTCGAGGCGCGCGAGCAAGGGCGCCTGGAACGACAGCTCCCACAGGAAGCTGGTCGTCATCCCACCCTCGGGGCCGAGTGCGATGTACGCACGTTCGAGTCGCGCCGGTGCATCGGCGGTCTCGCTCCAGATGCACTGGCCGCCCGTCGCGATCGCCGCGCGCGGCGAAGGCCGCGGAAGGACACGCCGCGTCTGCAGCAGGGACAACACGCCCATCGCGTAGAGCCGCGCGAACTCGCCGTCGACGACGGGCAGATGACCGGAGAACTCGGTGTTGCCCGGCGTGAAGGCTGCACGCCAGGTCGTCTCCCAGTGCGAACGTGCCCGCTCCCACTCGAACTCGACATCGAGTGCCTCGAGTTCCTCGCAGCCCTGCACGCCGGACCAGACGACCTCGTCACCGGGCGCGACCTCGAGAGTCGCAACACCCACGCGGCCTCGCTCTCGGGGCGCCTCACCGTCGAGCCAGGACTGGAGATCGTCGAACACCGCGCACGCGCCCGGCACGACGAACTCGGCGGCACCGAAGGTCTTGGTGTCGTCGAGCGCGAAGCCCCGCGACGTGCAGCGCACGTTGAGCATCGGGACGTCTGCGGGCGGCAGGTTCCAGTAGTCCGTGAAGCGCCACACGCGGGGCAGCCCCAGGAATACCAGGTAGTAGGTGCCGGCTTCCTCGAACCGCAACCGCTCCATCACACCATCGCGGTCCGCCGGCATGCGGAGCACGGTCGACACGCCGTGACCGGTTCGCTCGATCTGGTACGCACGCCAGCGGTAGCGGACGCCGTCGCGCGGCACGCGGCGGATGCGATCGCCGTGGCGCCGGTAGAGCAAGGCCGTCGGCGTCGCGAGCCCGGTCGGCGGACAGATCCAGTTCTGCACGCCCGACACGCCCCATGCGGCTTGCACGACGCCACGGAAGTTCACGATCGCAGGCAGGCTGAAATCGGCTTCGCAGTCCGGATGCTGCCAGTCCGAAGCGAGATCGTCGAGGGTCAGCATCGCCGGCACCGGTCGCTCGTCATCGGGGTTCGAGGATACCGGAGCCTTCGAGCAACAGCGCGAGGGCTCGTCGCGCCACTGATGTCGGGTGTCCGGTCGAAGGTTCGAGCTGGTCCATGCGGCGCGGAGCCCGGCGTAGAGTGGCAGCTTCCATGGAGCATCGTCCTCGCTGTCCCGACCGATCCGAGTGGGTCCTGCGCCGACTCGACTCTGGGATGTGGCCCTCTGGATCGAACCCATGAGGTGTGAGGATCGTCTGAGTGCGTGGATTCGCGTCGTGCCCATCACCATGCGGGCGCTCGGCCTGCTCGTCACGCTCGGAGGTGCCGGCAACATCGCGTGGGAAGTCCATCGCGATCCGACCAGTCACAACCTCTGATCGCTCGAGTTGCTGGCACTGATGGCGTTTGGCATCACGTTCGTGGTCATTGCGAGCAAGCTGGACAAGTCCCGCGCCCGGGGACCGTCGGCGCCCGAGCGTGAGCGCCAAGGGGACGGGTCATGACGACGCGCGGTACGTGGCAGACGTGGTTGGCGTCGCTGCGCGATACGCACCCTGCATTCACCGACCTTCGGACCGAGGGCCCTGAGGCTGCTCAGGACTCGAGATTGCGCGACGAGTCCGGCGGGAAGCCGAAGACGATCGGGTCGCGTTCCTTCTCGAAGTCGCAGAAGTCGGGGTGCCGGCCGGAGGCGATCTGGGAGTCGGTGCCGTAGCAGTAGGGGCAGCGTGCGTGTTCGTCCTTCGGAAGGAGTCTCTCGAGACGGTGACACCACACCCTCGAATCACCGCACTTCTTCGGATCGTCGGTCATGTCGCGTCTCCTCCGGCACTGCGCCGGCGCAGGTCGTGCCAATTGTCTTCGATGTCCTTCGCGAGGTGATCGAAGTCGATGTTGATGCCGCGGAAGCGGCCCTGTCTCGCGAAGTAGTCCTTCAGGGTGGCGATGTCGAAATCCGGTTCGACGTCAACGTGCCAGCGCCTGCCGTCTCGCACGGAGCAGACCGGATACAGCCCGGTCCGCACGGCCATGCGGATGAGCTGGATGCCTTCGGCGGGCTCCGACTTCCAACCGGTCGGGCACGGCGAGAGCACGTGGAGGAAGCGGAAGCCGCTCATGCCGACGGCATCGCGGAACTTGTCGAGCGCGTCGTCGGCGTGAGCGAGCGAGACGGTGGCCGCGAAGGGCACGCGGTGCGCGGCTATGATGCCGAGGATGTCCTTCTTCGCCTGCGTCTTGCCCGACGGGGTGGTCGATGTGCGCGCGCCCAGCGGCGTCGCAGAGCTGCGCTGACCACCCGTGTTGCCGTAGATCTCGTTGTCGTAGCAGATGTAGAGGATGTCCTCGTTGCGCTCGGCTGCGGCGGACAGGGTCGCCATGCCGATGTCGTAGGTGCCGCCGTCGCCGGCGAAGCAGATCACCCGCGTGTCCTCGCCGTTCATGCGCGCGACACCGACGAGTCCTGTGGCGACCGCGGCGGCAGAGGCGAAGGTCGCCGCGACCACCGGGGCACCGTAGGCCGAGTGCGGGAACGGACCCGCCGTGACGATGCCGCAGCAGGCCGGTATCACCATTTGGACCCGACGCTGTCCGATGCCGCGGCTCAGCATGTTGAGCACGATCGACATGCCGCAACCGCCGCAGTTGGTGTTGCCGGGGCGCAGCAGGGGATCGCAGCGGTCGACTGCCGTGTGGGCCATGCCGTGCAATGCAGGTTCGATCACGTCGCCACCTCCAGGATGCGGGGATCCTCCACTTGCTGCCGCGCGACCAGATCCGCGAGGACGTCCTCGATGGTCTGCGGTCGCACGTCTCCTCCGCCGAGGCCGAGGATGTAGTTCTGGACCAGGCAGCCGGCCGGAGCCGTGGCACGGGCTTCGCCCCACAGGATGCCGCCGAGACCGAGGCTGATGTCGCGGTCGAGCACGCCGACGCGCGAGCAATGTCGCAGCGCGTGACGCAGCTCGCGTTCGGGGAAGGGCCGGAACATGCGGACCCGCAAGGATCCGACCTTCGCGCCACGCGCGCGCGCCGCGTCGACCACCGTGCGCACGGTGCTCGCCGTCGTCGACATGGAGATCAGCGCCACGTCGGCGTCCTCCATGCGATAGGTCTCGACGGCGTCCGCCGGGCGACGGCCGAACGCCTGTCCGAAGGCATCCTGGACCTCGCGATGCACCTCGGGCACGCGCGCCATCGCCTCGGCGTGTTGACGGCGATGGACCTCCGTCTCGTGGGGGAAGTCGAGACCGCCGACGGTGACCGGTGCGTGCGTCAGTTGATGCGGCAGGTGCAGCACCGGAAGGAACCGTTCGACGTCCGCGAGATCGGGCACCTCGGTCTGCATCATGGTGTGCGAGAGCACGAAGGCGTCCTGGCAGACCATGACGGGGAGCAGCACGCGATGGTCCTCCGCGATGCGATAGGCCATCAGCATGGTGTCGAAGACCTCCTGGTTGCCCTCGCAGTAGAACTGCAGCCAACCGGAGTCGCGCAGGGCGAGCGTGTCGCCGTGATCGACCCAGATGTTCCAGGGTGGGCCGAGCGTGCGGTTCACGGCCATCATCACGATGGGCAGGCGATACAGGGCGGCCGCGAAGACGTTCTCCGTCATGTAGGCCAGGCCGTTCGACGACGAAGCCGTGAAGGTGCGCGCCCCTGCCAACGACATGCCGATGCACACGGCCATCGCCGAGTGCTCGCTCTCGACGCGGACGATCTCACCCTTGTCGAATCGCTGCTGGCACAGGTATTCGATGCACTCGGTCTGTGGCGTGATCGGATACACCCCTCCGCCGAATCCCCGGCCTGCGGCATTGGCGCGGCCGGCGAGGGTCGCCGCGAGTGCCGCGGCGTGGTTGGCACTCAGGAATTCGGTGCTCATGACTCGGTCAACTCCATCGCCGACCGCGGGCATTCCTCGACGCAGATGCCGCAGCCCTTGCAGTAGGTGTAATCGACGCCGTAGCCGGGAGCCTCGCGCCGGATGATGCCCTCGGGGCAGTAGACGAGGCAGGTGTCGCAGCGCGTGCAGTGACCACACGAGAAGCAGCGATGCGCCTCCGCCGAGTCGGCCAGTCCCGCACTCACCTCGGAGAAGGACCGCGCACGCAGCGCCGGAGCCAGCACGCTCGATTCCGATCGGCTGCGCATCGCGAAGTGGTCGAAGCGGATGTCCGTGGCGGGGACCGCAGACTCGCGATCCGGACGGGTGAAGGGCACGAGATCGGAACCGAGACGGATCAGCGCGAGGTCCGCGGCGCGTCGTCCGCTGCCCAGGGCGTGGGTCACGGTGCCGTCACCGGTCGCGAAGTCGCCGGCGCAGAACACCGGGAGCGCACGACCTGTGACATCGACCTGCCCGTCCTTCAGGGTCCAACCCTCCGGCAGGAGTCCGATGTCGGCGCTCTGACCGAGCGCGAGGAGCACGTGGTCGCACTCGAGGGTGGCGGTGCGACCGGTGACGATCGGACGCCGTCGCCCGGTCGGATCGGGCGGACCCATCTCGACCTCGGCGAGTTCGACGGCGCGGATCGCGCCTTCGCCGTGGAAGGCGACCGGCGCACGCTGCTCCAGCAGGACCACGCCCTCCTCCTCGGCCTGCTCGATCTCCTCGTGGATCGCGGGCATCTCGGCGCGCGTGCGACGATAGGCCACCGTCACCCGCGTCGCTCCGCAGCGCAAGGCACTGCGTGCGCAGTCCATCGCGGTGTTGCCGCCACCGAGCACCACGACGTGACCATGGAGACGCACATCGCCGTCGAGATTGACGCGGCGCAGGAAGTGGATGCCCTGCTCGACCTTGCGCAGCGTGTTGCCCGGCACGTCGAGCTTGGTCAGCTTCTGCAGGCCGGTCGCCAGGATCACCGCGTCGAATTGCTGGGGGAGCGACGCGAGTTCCTGCTTGCTCAGGTGGTGTCCTGTACGCACCTCGACCCCGAGCGCGAGAACGCGCTCGATCTCGGCATCGAGCACCGTGCGTGGCAGTCGATAGGAGGGGATGCCGGTGCGCAGCACGCCGCCGAGCTGCCTCTCGCCTTCGAAGATCACCACACGATGGCCGCGCTTGGCGAGCGCGAAGGCTGCACCGAGTCCTGCCGGTCCCGAGCCGACCACGGCGATGCGCTTGGGATCCGCGCAACGATCGGCGGGGAGCGTCGCGGCTCCGGCATGGTCGGCGACGAATCGCTCGAGACCGCGGATGTCGACGGCGCCGTCGTACTCCGCGCGGTTGCAGCCCTCCATGCACGGCGCCGGACAGACCCGCCCGCACACTCCGGGCAGCGGTGTGGTGCGCGCGAGGATCGCGGCACCCTGTGCAGCATTGCCGGCATGCAGCGACTGCACGAATCCGACCACGTCGTTGCCGGCCGGACACCACGCATTGCAGGGCGCGAGCTGCTCCGCGTAATGCGGTCGCAGGCTCGACCAATTGCCGGTCTTGAGCGGAGTGGGCGCGCTCGTCACGTGCTCGACGAGTTGCATGACCGGTGCGGGCACTCCGCTCCTCGCCGCGGGTGTCACAGTTCGGGGCGCAGCAGCCGCCACCTCGCCGATCTGCACTGTCGCGAAGGCTTCCTTCGCGGCGACGAAGTTGCCGAGCAGGCCCAGTTTCCGATAGACGCGCTCGAGGACCTCGAGCGGGATGCCCTGCATCCTGGCGAAAGCACCCGCGATGGTGGTGTTGACGATCACGACCGACCGCGTGCCGATGCCGTGCGCACGTGCGATGCGCGTCGCGTCGACCACTCCGATCGCGACACCGGGCCAACGCGCCTTCAGCTCCTCGAGTGACTGCGGCGAGTTCACCAGCAGGCTGCCGCCAGTGCGCAGTCCGGCGAAGACGTCGGGGCCGAGGAGGTGGTGGTCGAGAACCACCAGGTGGTCGGGCTCGTAGACCTTGTTGCGATTCGTGATCGGGGCGTCGCTGGTGCGCGTGTAGGCGCGCACCGGGGCGCCGGATCGTTCGCCCGCATAGTCCCCGAAGGTCTGCACGCTGCGACCCAGGTCGGCGTAGCACGCCGCCAGGATCTTCGCGCAGGTCACACCACCCTGACCGCCGCGTCCATGCAGGCGGATCTCGGTCGAGTTGGCCATGCCCGAGCAATCGCGCAGGCTGCTCTGGATTGCACTCCTTCAGCAGGTCTTCGCGCGGCGATGCGACAAAGTGCCGAGCGCCCCGCGCTGCCGACCGGCGTTCAGGAGACGTACAGCTCGCTGAACCGCGGATCGTCGCGGAGCGAATCGAGATCCGGCTCCGTGCGCGCGTGCTCGCGGAAACGCTCGTCCATGCCGCAGGCGACCGTGACTTCCTCCAGGGCCTCTTCGCGAGCGCCGATCAGCGCCAGATAGCAGCCGAGGTTGAAGTGCGCGATCGACGAGCGGGGATCGACCTCGATCAGACGTCGCATGCACTTGATCGCGGTGGGGAGGTCGTCGACCCGACGCCGGCACCACGCCTCGGTGACCAGTCGCCATTCGACGTCGTGCTCGAAGTAGGCGAGTTCGTCCAGGCAATCGAGGGCTTCGGCGTGACGCTTGAGTTCGACCAGGGCGCGGATCTTCAGGGTCAGCGCCACGGGACGCGCACTCGGTGCTTCGAGGAGCGCGGCCATCCGGTCGAGCGCGTGGCCCGGACAGCCGAGTTCGAGCCAGCCCTCCACTTCGGCGGCGAGTCGGTCGAGTGACTTGGATCCCTGCACGCCGGGGAGTTTGGACGGCGCACCGCGCCGACGCAAATCGGCTACCAGGCGAAGAACCGGTCGGCCTCGTCGAGGATGGTTCCGATCTCGCGGTTGAGTCGGTGATCGCCCTCGTCGAAGACGACCAGCTTCTTGCGGCGATGTGGAATGCGCGCGAGGAGGTCGCGACTGCAATCGACGGGAACGGTGTCGTCGAGAGCTCCGTGGACGCACAACACCGGACAGCTCAGCGACGGTCCGAGCAGGGACTCGTCGTGGCTCTCGAAGTCGGCCAGGACCTCGGGCCCGAACTCGAGGACACCGCCGCCGTGGGGCAGGGTCAGCCGACCGGAGTCGTCGAGGCGCGCACGCAATCGTGGCAGGAACCGCAAGGCGGGTGCGAGCAACAGGAGACCAGCCACCGCCTGGGGTCGGCCGGTGGTGGTCCATGCGGCGACCAGGCCACCCAGCGAGGAGCCGAACAGGAACGCCGGTCCGATGTCCCGCAGCACGGCCGTGGTGTCGTCGACGAGGTCGGTGAGCGTGGTGGTGGAGAGCGTTCCGCTCGACTCGCCGTGGCCGCGCATGTCGAAGCGCCACGCCTCCATGCCGCGTGCCCTCGCGCGAGCGAACACGGCCTCGCTCTTCTCACCACGGCGGACCGAGGTCAGTCCGTGCAGATAGACGACGCCCGGGCGGCGTCCCGGGAGGTGGTCCGCAACGAGACGCACTCCGGGTGCGGGTGTGAGCGTGAGCGTCTGGACGGCAGGCATCGGGGGCGACGCGCAGAGCATGCCCCATCCAGGGTGCATGCGCAGCCGTGCGCTCAGTTCGAGACCTGGAACCAGCCGCTCTCGCCCACGGTGCCGTAGCCACCGCCGTCGGAGGCGACGATGCGGATGACCACGCGGTCGACGTTTTGGATCCCGATGCCGTCGGCCCGGGAGTTCCAGAAGTAGGCATGGCGGAGCCCCGGGGCGGGGAGCGAGTTGCGCGTCTGCAGGTAGCCCTGGCCGTTGGCCGGTGTCGCGACGAACCAGTTGCTGCCGTCGAGCGTGTAGAGCGCAGCGACCACGCAGGTGTCGCTCTCTGCGTCGACCAGCGAATAGGGGATCTCGATGACGCCCCCGGTCGCGCCGATCGGCGACGTCAGCTCGGAGACGATCGGTCGGCTGTTGCCGTGCGCCTTGCCGAACCAGGTCCGCACCTGACCGAGCACGCCGGTGCGTCCGGCCAGCGCGAGCAGCGCGAAGTGGTCGTATGCAGGACCGCTGAACACGAGGTGCGACTCGGCGCGCAGTCCGTCGCCCTGCGTGCCGATCGCGCTCGACACGTCGACGAGTCCGTCACTGCCGCCGCCGGCGACATCACCGGCGATCGTGAAGTAGCGAGTGGCGGAGGCTCCGCGTCCGGAGTCGAGAAGTTCGAGAACGCCTCCCTCGGTCGGAACCAGATCGGCGAGTCCTTCGACGAAGTGCGCGTCGCGCGTCCCCAGCGCTGCGAGCACCGCGCCGAAACGCGATGCGACGACCGGCGCGCCGTCGTTCGGAGTCGCCATGAAGACGACGCGCTCGACGTAGTTGGTCAGCGGCCGATCGCCGGCACGGAAGCCCGGGCGAGTCGGATCCTCGTGCGCGTGCTCGAGGGCCCAGCGTGCGACCAGGCCGCCGCTGCCGTGCGCCAGGATCTGGCAGCCGAACCCGACAGAGGCGCGATCGGCGATCGCGGCGTAGAGCGCATTGCCGTTGGCCCGGATCGCGTGACCCGCCGGGTAGCGGAAGGCGACGATGTTCGCGAAGTCCGAGTTGAGTCCCGCCTCGACGTCGGCCGGGAACATGCCGGTGTCGCCGACGATGTGCAGCGCCTCGCCGTAGCCGCCGGGGACGACCAGCAGGTTCTGGCCGACCCCACTGGCGAAGAAGGCGTCGAGCGAGCCGCGACCGACGCGCACGGCGCTCGCGCCTCCCTCGGACTCGACCGGAGTGCTGCCGAGCGATTCGGTGTGCACCGGGACGGCGGGATCGACGAGCCCCGCCGGCTGGAGCGCGAGCGAACGCAACTCGCGATGCATGCAGAACAGGGTTCCGAAGCGGTCGAGCGCGGTGCGTACCAGATTGTGCTCGAGATCCCTCTCACGCACCTGGCACAGGCGCAGGTCGGACGAGGGGTCGGTCACGAACTCCCAGGCCGCAATGTCGGTCTCGGCCCACACCTCACCCGCAGTCGCTGCGTAGCTCGGGTCGTACTGCAGGTCGAGCGTGGCGGGCAGGTGCAGACGGAGATCGCGCGGCTCGATCTCGAAGCTCTGGACGACGCTCGGCAGTCGCGGATCGCCGAAGCGCACCCACAGGGTCACTTCCTGTTCGCCTTCGAAGGCACCTGGCGGGATGTCGAGCACGACGCGGGGCATCAGGCCATCCGCCGTCGCGGCGAGCACGCCGCCGGTTTCGCCGGTGATCCGCCCCTGCGCGATCAGCCGGCGGTCGGACAGGGGTTCGACGCCGCTCTGGTGTTCGAAGCGGCTGCACCCCGCGGACAACGTGAGCGCGAGGAGGAGGAGAGAGGGAGCCCGACCGAGCATGGTTGATCCGTCGACCAGGATGAGGTCGGCAGGATATGCCCCCCGGCTGACGCGGAACCGACTCGGGCGTTTCTACCGTGTGGCCCGCGGGCGGCCCTGTCGGTCGACGGCGCGTCATCGCCACGGATCCCGCTGTCGACGGGATCCGGCGCAGTTCAGATCACGCGCTCGACCGTTTCGACCCGGAAGGTCCGCGTCGTGCCCTGGTTCTCGAAGTTCACCTCGTCACCGGGCGCGTGGCCGAGCATCGCGGCACCCAGCGGTGCCTTGTAGTTGATGATGTCGTCCTCGACGCAGTCCCAGGGACCGAGCAGGCGGTAGCTGACCTTGGTGCCGTCGTCGAGCCAGGTGATGCCGACCCTGGTGCCGGGAACCGCGACACCCTCGGGAATCTCCTGGTCCTCGATCAGCTTGGCGCGACGAAGTTCGCGGGTCATGTCCTCGGCGCGTCCCGTCAGGTTGCGCTGCTCCTCCATCGCGGCTTCCCACTCGCTGTTCTCGCTGAGATCGCCGAGCGCCGCGGCCGCGTTGATCGCCTTCGCGTTGGCAGGGATCTTCTCGTCGACCAGCACGCGGTGTTCCTCGCGACGGCGCTTGAGGCCCTCCCCGGTCACGAAGATCACGTCGTCCAGGTCCCAGAACGGCCGTTCCGGCTTGCTGGTGATGTCGGGGAAGCGCTTGGCGACGACGCGCAGGACGGCGTCGGTGATCTCCTGCGGGAAGTCCTGCCCGCCACGCTCGGCGATGCCGAGGAAGTTGGCGAGGTCGTCGCGGGACACCGAGTCGACGCAGCGCGTGAGCTGACCCTTGCGACCCGTGACGAGCGTCGCCACGCGTTGCTTGACGCGGCTCAGTCCCGCGTCGCTGCGCGGGTCGGTCGCGATCACGCGGCACAGGTGCAGCAGCACGCGACAGACCGAAACGGTGTCGGGGGCGTCCTCGCGATCCTCGAAGTCACCCTCGGCCTGCAGTTTCGCGATCAGCCAGGTGAGCACCGGATAGCGGCGCGGATAGGGGGCGACGACCGCCCACACCGGGGCGAGCGTGTCGGCGACGCGCTTCTCCTGCATCAAGGCGACGACATGCTCGATCACCGAGATCGGGAACCGTGTGATGACCGCAGCACACTGCTCGGCCCAGGTCTCGCCGAGCGCCTCGGGGAGCAGACGCACGGCGTGCTCGCGGGAGGCCTGCGTGGCGAGGGTGTCGAAGGCCTCGGGTGCGAGGCCGTCGGGAGACAGCAGCAGTTCGCGCAGCTCCTGCGCCGCGGACACCGAGGTACCCCGGCCGTGTTCTTCGAGGAACAGGATGCCGTCGAGCAGACGGGCGGCGGACTCGCCGCTGCCCTGCAGGTCCTTCTCCACGCGCTGCTGCACGAGGTCGAGGATCAGCGCCTGGGCTTCGTCGTCGATGCCGCGCGCGAGGTAGTCGCGCCCGACGCCGAGCACCTCCGGCAGGTTGCGCGCGTGGCCGAAGGCCTTGCGCGCCTCGTCGGCGAAGCTCACCGGCGTCTTGCGCATCACGAACACCGGGCGCGTCGCGGTGCCGTCGATCTGCAGCCAGGGGTCGTTGCCGGCCGCGACCTTCGCGCGCTTCCACCAGCCGTTCCACTTCTTCTCGGTGATCACCGGCAGCAGCTCGCCCTTGAGCTGTTGGCTGTTGATCGAGCCGCGGTAGACGCGCACCGCCATGCGGATCACCGTCGCCGGCTGCTCCTCCGCCAGAACCACGAGCTCCTCGAGCCGGGTGAGGCGCATGGTGCGGAGGTCGTCGCGCTCGAGGGGGCGCAGGCTCTCGAGTGCGCTCTTGAAGGGCAGCTCCTTGCGGCTGCCGCTCACGAAGCGGATGTGCAGGTGACGCGTGGTGATGTCGAGTTCCTCGATCACCCCCTCGCCCCAACCCGCACGGTGGTACACGACATGGCCCGGCGTGAAGCGCCGGGCCCGGTCGAAGGTCTCGAAGGCCGTCGGCACCAGATTGGTCTCCGAGAGCCCGCTCGCGTCGAGCGCGATCGGCAACCAGTCGGTGCTGCCGAAGGCGCGCTGGAGCAGCTCGAACATGCGCCGCGAGAAGCTCTCGTTGTTGGTCTGCTTCCCGACGATGGTGACGCCGAGTTCGAAGGCGTCTGCTGCTCTCCCCTTCTTCTCCAGGGCCTCGATCATGCGGAGGCCGAGATCGATCGCCGTGCCCGACTCTCCCCGCTCCGCCAGTTCGGCGAGGGTTCGGGCGTAGGCCGTCACCTCACCTGGATCGCCGAGTGCCGCGTTCCAGGCGGCCTCGAGTGCTTCGGAATTCGCGGAATGAACGAGAGCCAGGTAGTCCTGCGCGACCAAGGCTTGGCAGCCTCCACGAGGTGGGAAAGAAAGGGGGGCGGAGCAGGATAGCCCGGGGGTGCGCATGTGCAATGGGGCCGGCAGACCTCGACCCGCGAAGCGGCCCGGATCTGTCGGCCCGGCGTGCGCACCGACGCCGCGAGGCGTGTCGGCCGCGCGGGCCGCGATCGGGCCTCGGAGCCGAGGCCCGGTGCGCCTTCTTCCGCGGCGACTCAGTCGGCGAGACGGCTGACCAAGGTGTGCACGTCGGTCGCCGAGGTCGCTTCGTCGTAGGTGTCGAAGTGCACCTCGTCGAGCACCTCTTCCGGCGCGACCAGGCAGACGTAGAACTCGAGACCGTACTGCTTGCGGTACGCGCGGATCTTGCTGAGGTTCGGGTCCTGGGCCTGCTCCGCGGTCTCGATCACGACCGTCTTGCCTTCGCGACCGCGGCCGCGCAGGACCATCGTCGGTGCATAGGCGGCGAGGGTCTTGTTCTCGAGGCTGACCTCGAAGTGGCGCGGGCGGTGGCTGTGCGCAACGCCGAGACCGGTGAGCCGGTCGCAGAGGTCGCGCTCGAGGCGCGTGAGGATCGCGCGACCGCCGCAGCGGCCGAAGGGGGTGCCGGAACTCGAGGCGCCGGCGAGCAGGAGATCATCCGTGCGGCGCGTCGGAGCGCTGCGGGGTGCCGCGGGCTGCCGGCGCGGTGCCGGTGCCGTTGCGGGCGCAGCGGTCGCGGCCGCGGCGGTCTTGGTCGACGAAGTGGACTTCTTCGCCTTCGGGGTGCGAGTGGACATTCAGCGATGAGGGGGATCGGGGATGCAGGACGACCACCGGTGCGTGGTTCCGGTGGCTGACCGTTCGCCCTGCAGGAGCGCGGGTCGGGCGCGGAGAGGCTGCCGCGCGGAAGAACCCACGCGGCGAAGCGGCGGATTCTAGGAGCCGCCGCGCCGTCGTGAAGCCCCGGCGAGGGCGCACGAGGCCGCCTGTCGGCCGGTCGCGCCGTTGCGCGTTGGGCCGGGGAACCCGCCCCTGACCCTCGGCCTCAGGGCTGGATCGTGATCTGCAGTGCGTTGCTGGTGAAGAGCTGCACGTTCGGCCCGACGGCGGCGATGGTCAGCCACTGCGTGTCCAGGTTGCCGCCGGCGAGGGCCGGCACGGCGGGGATGGGCAGTTGCAGACCGGCGACACCATCGGTGTCCGCGGCGAAGGGACCGAACACGCCGATCGCGAGGTCGGTGAGCAGGATGCAGTTGCTGCCGCCACCGAGACCGGGGGGCAGCGGCGTCGAAGCCTGGCTCAGACCGATCTCGAGATACATCCCCGCGCCGAAGGGCACGCGTTCGACTGCCACGCCGAAGCTGGCGTTGCCGACCTGGGGCATGCCGCCGAAGGCATCACAGACCGGAGCCAGTCCGTTGCTCGGCAGCGCACAACCCTGGCCGTAGGGGGTCAGACCCGCCGGGAAGGGACCGGGCATGAAGCCGCGGCCGAAGGCCGACGCGTCCTTGATGAAAGGCCCGAAGCTCGGGTGATAGACCGGATTGGCGGCCGAGCTGAAGGCATAGCTCTGGCGCGCCTCGCCGGTCTCGATCACGCCGTTGGAGTTGGTGTCCTGCAGGAGCGCCCAGCTCTTGTTCGCGGTGCTGCCCGAGCCCCAGCACACGTGGAGCTGACCGTCCTTCGCCTCGATGGTGAACACCTGCTGGTTGAGATCGGGGATCGATCCTCCGCCCGAGAGCGACAGCGCGAAGGGCTGCACGCCCGCGACGACGTTGCCCGAGAAGTTCGCCCACAGCGTGATCTCGCCGGCGTCGATCGCGAAGTTGCTGTTCGCATCGCGCCAGCGGTAGAACAGCCCGTGCACCGGAACGCTCGACGGGTTCAGGTAGCGGAAGGGGTTGTTGTAGGCCGCGCCGAAGAAGTAGTCGCGCGGACCGAACAGCGTCGGCGGTGCCGCCGCGAAGAACTGCACGTCGCTGTAGACCTTGGTGTTGGGTGCCGTGCCGACGACGACATCCCACTGCGGGAAGGTGCCGCCCGCGGCGAAGTCGGGATGCGTGACCAGTCCGTTGGCCTGCGACGGATTGAAGAACACGCTCGCGGTGGTCACACCGCCGACCTTGTTGAACGCGTACCACGCGTATTGGTCGGGAGAGTTGGCGGTCGTCGCGCTGGAGGAGCCGCGGCTGTAGGCGAGTACCGTGCCGTTGTCGAGCACACTGACCTGCTCGAACAGCATGCTGGTGAGGGTTACGGTGCCCGCGCTGCCGGCGACCGTGAGTCCCATCGCGGCGTTGACGAAGGGCGTCTGCTCGCCTGCGTCCTTCGCGTCGCCGTCGCCGTTGCCGTCGATCAGCTCGTGGATGCCGGGGCCGTACGGGCTCGCGGAGTCGTCGAGTGCGACGTAGACGTGCGTCACGCCCGCGTTGTCGCGGTGGACCGCGATGCCGTCGGGTGCGAAGGCGCTCTGGAAGTCGAAGAACTCGGTGACCTCGTTGTTGTCGAGGACGCCATTGTTGTTGCTGTCGACGCCGCGCGTGATGCGGCCGTCGGCGGAGTCGGCGATGTAGAAGGCGATGTTGTCGCCCTCCTGGCACCACGACATGTCCGACATGAACGAGGCCAGGATGCCGCCGCTCAGGTTGCGCGTGTTGTAGGAGACCTTGAGGAAGGCGAACAGCTCGTTGGAATCGCTGATCGCGCCGTCACCGTTGAGGTCCTTGAACCGCGAGACGGGATACGACTGCGTGCTCGGACCGGTCGGCCCCTGGCTGTCGGAGTAGCCGAGGAGGAAGAGGTAGTCGCCGTTGGTGTACGGACCGATGCCCTGGGCGGCGAGCGCGCCGCTCGCGAGGAGCGCGGCCAGCAGAGTGCGTTGCATCATGGTTGCTCTCGGTGGAAGGGTGAGTCGTCCCCTTGGCTCCGCGTGCGGAAGTGCTCTCGGTGCGGATCCGTCGCTGTGCAAGACGCGCGGAGCCGGTCGCGGTGACCTGGGGGCCGATTCCGCGCAGACTAGGCACCGACGTCAAGCCGAGGTCAACCCGAACCTCGGACTTGTTCGTGGGGCGGTGCGGATCGCCGCAAATGCGGCGATCACTGCAGCGTCAGCGTCGTCGCGTTCGCGAGCGCGAGCCCCTGCGACCCGGCGTGCAATCCCTGCCAGTGGAGGACGGCGCCGTGCAGCGCCGCGTTGGCGGGAATGGCGAGCTCGAGTGCGGCGTGTCCCGAGGCCGGCAGCGCGAGCGACGGGTAGGCGTAGATCGAGGCGGGATCGAGCAGGAGGCTTCCGCCGATGCCGGGGATGTTCAGCGGAGCACCGGATGCGAAGGCGACGAGGGGGATCACCTGCGCGCCGACTTCACCGACGAAGCCGATCCGCGCGTGCGAGCCGAGCGCGCCCGAGGACAGCACCGTGACCGCTCCGTCCGCGGCGACACCGCGGACGGCGAAGTCGTCGACCAGGGCCTCGACGAGCGAAGCGTTGAGGTCCTGCGCGCGGAACCTGAGGCGCATGCGGTCGGTGATCGGCGCCGGCAGGGGCAGCCGCAGCTCGCTCCAGGCGCCGGTCGACTGCGTCGAGTTGAACAGCGTGGTCCAGTTCGAGCCGCCGTCGCTGCTGATCGCGATCTCGAAGGCGTCGTCGCCCACGCTCTCGGCGTACCAGTACCACATGTCGATCTCGGCATCGACGACGTGCGAGAGGTCCATCACCGGCGACAGGAGGTCGGTGTAGCCGCCGTCGACGTCGAAGCTGCCGACACCGGTGCCGGCACGGGCATCGGTCACCTGGCACAGCGTGCCGCCGGTGGTGTGCTGCGTACCGGGCTGGATCACCGTCGCGCCATTCAGCGTCTGCTGCGGAGCCGCGCGTTCCCACAGGCCGGTCGTCGCCGTGCCCGACCCGCGCGTGAAGCCGCGGTCCTGTTCCATGTCGTCGGCGACGAGTACGCGGCGCACGCGGGTCGCGAAGTCGACGTCACGCGAGACGGTGAGGCCGCCACCCGTCGCCGTGACACGCACCGTCGCGCTGCTCCCGCCGAAGCCCGCCGCTACCGCGATGCGCAGCGTGCCGGCTCCGTTCTGCGCGAGACCGAGCCGGCCGAGCGGCGCGACCGTGGTGTTGGTCGACAGCACGTTCACGCCGACGGTCAGCGATTGGATCGTCACCTGTGCGCCGGCCGGCAAGGCCGCGAGACCGGCATTGCGCAAGATCACGGTGACGGCACCGGTCTCGCCCGCCTCGATCGCGCCATTGCCGTTTCCGCCGGCCTCCTCCACGACCGACGCGGAATCGATCGACATCACCGAACCGGCGGCCAGCGCCATGTCGCGCACCATGCTCAGGTGGCGGTTGACGATCGCGATCTGCTGCGCGGGCGCCGGCCAGAATCCGCCTTCGGTGCTGCGGCCGAGTTCCGGTGACCAGGCGATGGCGCCGTGCACCGCGTGATGATGATCGAGCGCGCCACCGGCCGCGATGTACAGCGTCGTCGACACCGGGCCGAAGACGATCTGGTTGTCGTCGGTCAGGACCGGCCCGAGCGCGTTGTAGTCGGCGATGTTCGCGGGACCGCCGTTCTGCCAACCCCACGGGTGCAGCAGCACGTCCTGGTAGGTGTGGAGCGAGCAGGTCAGCACGAAGCCGCGACCGGTCATGAAGTTCTCGATCGCCGTGGTCTCGGGTTCGGAGAACGGCGCCGTGCCGCGATAGACGTCGGAGTTCGTCGCCGTCGAGTTGCCGCCGTTGGGAGCCGACCAACCGGTCGCGTAGTTGCGGTTCAGGTCGACGCCGAAGGTCCCGTCGCCGTTGTTGCGGCGGTTCTTGCGCCACAGGCCACCACCGCCGGGATTGGTCGCGCGGTTGTACTCGTAGCCGTCGGGGTTCACGCACGGCACGAACCACAGCTCGCGCTCGTCGACGATGAACGTCGCCACGGGATCGGTGCCGTAGCTGCTGAGCAGCCAATCCATGAAGGCGAGCGTCAGGGTCATCGACACCGGCTCGCGCGCATGATGCACCGCGTCGAAGTACGCGCGCGGCTCGTTCTCCGTGAGGGCGACGTTGTCGGAGATCTTCACGGCCCAGATGTCGCGGCCCTCGATCGAGTGGCCGATCGAGATCTTCGCGGAGCACAGTGCGGGATGGTCGCGGTTGAAGCCGTCGAGGATCGCCTCCATCTGCGCGAGGGTGTAGTTGCCGCCCATGCCCCCCGAGCCGACCGGCGGCGTCAGGGACTGCGTCACGACACCGCCGTCGCGCGCCAGTTCGTGCTCGTAGTGGCTGGCGAGGTCGCGGATCGCGACGTCGTAGTCGAGACCCGCACGGTCCAGGAGCGCGAGGTCGCTGTCCTTCGCGATCAACTCCACGACCTTCACCGGAGGTTCGACTCCCTGACACGACGCCAGATCGAGGTCCAGAGCGAGCAGTCGATCCAGCTCGCGCGCGTCGTGGATGCGGACCTGGACCAGATTGCGCACCTCCTGCGTCCCGACCTGGGCGGCGAGCGGCGCGAGGGGTATCGACAGGGCGAGGCAGAGTGCGAGACGGCGCGTGAGCGTCATGCGGATCCGAGGAGCAAGGAGACGAGGCCGGCGGGTGGTGAAGCATAGGGCGCGACACGAGGAGGTGGCGTGATCTCGCGTCAGCCTCTCGACACCCTGCACCGCAGGGTTGATCCTCTCGCCTTCCCGATGCGCTCCTTCCCTCTCGCGCTCGCGCTGCTCGCCCTGTGCGCCTGCGGCGACTCTCCGGTCCGGCGCAACGTCGGCACCGGGAAGATCACGACGACGATCGGACCGGCCGGAGCGGTGCTTCGGGACGACGGCAGCGATCCGCTGCGCGGATTCGAGTTGCGGATCCCCCCGGGCGCGCTCGACCACGTGGTCGACGTCACGGTGGAGACGGTCGCCGACATCGACTTCCAAGACAGCGCGCCGGTGGGGCGTTGCTTCGCGATCCGGATGCGTCCGGATCCGGGACCCCTGCTCGCACTCGCCACGCTCCGCCTGCGCATGGCGTTGCCGGTGAGCCGACCGGTGTCGTCGCTGTTCGTCGCGCGGCGCACCGATCCCGAGCGAGCGTCGGCGCTGACTCCCGGCGTGGCGCGCGTCGTGATCGCGTCGGACGCCGTCGGCTACGACCCGGTCACCGAGGTGATGTCGGCGTCGGTCGGTGATCTCGACGAGTTGCAGATCCGCTCGGCGACGCGTGCGCGACACACCGAGGACGCGCTCCGCTTGGCGCAGAGCGCCTACTCCCTCCTCGCGCAGGGCAGCAGCACCGGCTTGCGCGACGCCGATGCGGCGCTGGCACAGGCACAGCAGATCGATCCGTTCACCGCGTTGCCGCACCTGCTGCGTGCGATCTCCCGTGTGCTGATCGTGCTCGACGACCGCAGCGACACCACCTCCGGGATCGACAGCGTGGGCGAGGCGCTTGCCGGGCTCGGTCTCGATCTCCGTTCACGCGGTCTGTTCGAACGGATCCTCGCCGGCGACTGGCCGTCGACCGTGGTCCCTCCTCCCGGTGGGCCCACGCTCGAGACGATCGCGGCCGCGTTGCGCGACCGATTGCGTCCGGCGATCGATGCGGCGCTGCTCGATCTCGATCTGGTGCCGTCGAGCGCCGGCTTCGTGCTGACCCTGCCCGCCGTGTTCCGTGGACTACCCGGGCAGCGTGAACTCGACGCCGCCGATCCGCTGATGCTGCGCAGCCTCTACGCGGCGGCTTCGTTCTGGCTGGACTGGCTCGCGACCCTCGACCTCGACGTGCGGCCGGCCGACCTCGGCGGCGCGGGGACGAGTCTCGAGTCGATCCTGCTCGCGCATCCGCAGACGGCACGCAGCCGGCGCGGCGTCGACATCGCGTCCTTGCAGTCGCTGCGTGCTGCGCTCGACGATCTGCGCAGCGCCTTCGACTCGATCGCCGCCGAGACCGACTCGCAGGGCGACGACCTGGTGGTGATCCCGCACGCCGTCGATGCCGCGGCGCGCACCGAGTGGCGTGCAGACCTCGACGCGATCCGCGGCGCGCTCGACGCCGAGGTCGCCACGCAGCTGCGGGTCTCCGGTTCGCTCGGTTCGCTCGACCTGCGACTTCACGGGCCCCTGACCAGCGGCAGCTTCGACGTGCGCGCTGCGCTCCCCGCCTTTCTCGGTTACCTGCCGCTGGCGGGCACGCTCGCCGATCCCACCTTCGGCGGTGTGCTTCCCACCCTCACACAGGTCGACGCCACGCAATTGTTCGGCGGCTTCGACCGCCGACCGATGGCGCGAAGGGACGTCGTCGCCGACGGCGACTTCGCCGATTGGGCGCAGGTCCCCGGTCTGCTCGATCCCGCGGATCCGCGCGGTGACGCGAGCGGTGGTCGACGTCTCGGCGTCGACATCGAGCAGGTCGCCTACAGCCTCGGCACGACCGCGCTCGCCTTCCGCGTCACGGTTGCCGACGGCGAGATCGCGTTGCGTCCGCAGCACGCGACTGCCTTCGTGATGCGGCTGCGCGACGTCGGTCGCACGCATCTCTCCGAGACGGTGCGCGTCGAAGTCGTGCTGCAGGCCGGGGCGCCGCTGGTGCGCGTGTTCCTGCGGGGCAGCCAGATCGCCGCGTCTGCGACGGCCGTCGCTTCGGGTTCCGATCTCGAAGTCGCGGTCGATCGCGCACTGCTCGACGACGAGATCGATCTCGCGCGGTCGCGCGTGTTCGACGTGCGCAGCGAGGACTTCGATCTGTCGACGGGCGGTGTCGTCCGCGACGGCGTGCGCGGCGTGATCCTGTTGCCGTGATGCGTTTTCCCCTCGCCTGGGTCGTCCTCCTCTGCGGGACGATCGCGCTGGTCGTGCACTACCGGCCGCAGGAGGATGCGATGCCCGACGTCGGCGCGCGGCCCGGCCCGGAGCTCGTCGCCGTCGACGACCTGCTCCTCGACGCGTCGCGCGGCCTTCCCGCGCTGTCCGCGGCGCACGCAGCTCCCGATCCCGCGACCACGCCGTTGGCCGTGGGCGGTGTCTGCGATCGGCTCGCGCTCGACGATGTCCGCATCGAACTCGGCGGGGGCCTGCTGCTGCGTGCCGCTTACGGCGTGCTCTCCTCCGGCGGGCTGGAGATGCGCGACGTCCGCGTGTCCTTCGGCGAACGCGTCGCTCTGCGCGGTTCCACGGCGCAGCTCTCGCGCGGGGACACCTCCGGGCCGTCCCGACTGCGCTGCGCCGGAATCGCCGTGCTGTGTCCCGACACGGCTGCTCAGGAGGTGGTGATCGATCTCGAGTGTGACCTCGACACGCTGGCGCGTTACCTGCGTCGCCGGATGGACTGAGACGGTACCAAGCTCGTCGCGAGCCTCGCTGCGCGTGGCGAGTTCCGGTTCCCGGCCCATGCTTCCGCCCGCCCGACACGAGACGCGACAATCGAAGGCCCGTGAAGCACCCCCTCCTGCGCAACGCGACGCTGACCGCACTCCTGTTCGGCGCGATGACGTCGCCGGACCTCCGCGCCCAACAGGACGATGTCCTTCCCGCCGTGTCCGAGGCGATTGCGCAGGGTGGCGTCCCCACATCACTGCAGGAGTGGCGTGGCCTCGAGCAGCGGCTGGTCGCGCTGTGTGCGCGCGTGCGTCCGGCCGTGGTCACGATCGGCGGGGGCTCCGGTGTGATCGTCGCGGACAACCTCGTGCTCACCGCGGCACACGTCATCGGTGAACCCGGCAAGGAACTCACGCTGATCCTCGACGACGGCCGCCGCGTGAAAGGTGTCGCGCTGGGCTTGAACTCCGCATCGGACACGGGCCTCGTGCGGATCACCGGGGATGGTGACTACCCGCACTGCGAGATGGGCTCGTTCGACGGCGTCGGCGTGGGCGACTGGTGCATGCTCCTCGGGCATCCGGGTGGCCGCCGGCCCGCGGGTCCGCCGCTGCGATTCGGCCGCGTGCTCCGCGCCGACGCCGATCGCTGGCTGGTCACCGACTGCACCATCGAGGGCGGCGACTCGGGCGGTCCGTTGTTCGATCTCGACGGCAGGGTGATCGGCATCCACAGCCGGATCACCGCGGACCTCAGCCACAACATGCACGTGCCGATCGCGGCCTTCGCACGTGAGTGGACCAGCCTGCTCGCCAGCGAGAAGGCCTCGCAGCGCCTGGCTTCGGGTGCACCGTCGCCGTCCGCGGGCGGAGCCTGGCTGCGGGGCTTCGGTGCATCGCTCGCGCTCGACACCGAGGGTGCGAGCGTGGCGACGGTCGACGAAGGATCCGCAGCGGCGGTCGCCGGTCTCGCGGTCGGGGATCGCCTGTTGCGCGTCGACGGACGCGCGGTGTCGGCGAGCCGGGTGCCGCTGCCGCGGCGCCGACTGTCGGGCTCGGTGACGCTGAGGGTGCGCCGCGGAGCGGAGGAGCGCGACATCGTGTTGTCGATCGCGCACGAGAAGCCCGCCGATGCCGACGATGCCGATCCGGCGATGTCGCCCGGCTCGCCGCTGCGTCACGACGTCGACGGTTTCGCACGTGGCTCGCGCAATGCCTACGAGCTCGTCGAGTCCCTCGAGGACGTGGTGCGTGACGTGCGTCTCTCGGTGGTGCGCGTGACCGTCGACGAACGCGATGTGGCGCTCGGCGCGATCGTGCGCGGCGACGGACTGGTGGTGACCAAGTCGAGCGAGATCGGCGGCG
Source organism: Planctomycetota bacterium (assembly GCA_046349595.1). Lineage (GTDB taxonomy): Bacteria > Planctomycetota > UBA1135 > UBA1135 > UBA2386 > JACRLW01. Next base: position 814,209 of record JAXMCA010000002.1, on the reverse strand, counting down.
GACGGATCCACTGCGTGCTCGCCGACGGATCGCGGCATCTGGCGCGTCGCGTCGCGAGCGATGCGATCAACGACGTGGCGCTCCTGAAGATCGATGCCGAGGGACTCCGCGCGATCGAGTGGTCGGAGGAGGCGCCGGAGGCGGGGCGCATCGTGGTCACGCCGTCGGAGGAGACCGTGCCTGCCGCTTATGGGGCGATCAGCCTGCGTGCCTACCGGCCACGTGGGCGTGGCCGCGCCGGTGCCGCGCTCGGCGAACTCGGTGCCCTGTTCGCCGCGGGGCGCGACACGCCGAGCGTCGTGTTCGTCCGCAAGGGCAGCGCGGCCGCGGCCGCGGGCCTGGAACCCGGTGACGTGATCCGGGAGATCGACGACGTCGCGGTCGGCAGCTTGGAACAGGTGGTGCGTGCCCTGCGCGATCGGCACGAGGGCGAGACCGTCGAGATCCACCTGTTGCGCGGCGACAAGGAAGTCGTGGTGGACGTCCGCCTCTCGCTTCGACGCGGCAGCGCACCGGCACCCGAGAACGCGCAGGAACCCCTGTGGGGCCTGCTCAGCTCGGTGCGCAGCGGCTTCACCGACGTGCTCGCGCACGACACCGTCCTGCTGCCCGATCGTTGCGGTGGTCCGTTGGTCACCCTGGATGGCAAGGTCGTCGGACTCAACGTCGCGCGGACCGGACGGGTGGAGTCCACCGCGCTGCCCGCCGCGATCGCCCGCGACGTGGTCGCGGACCTGATGGCTCGATACGAAGGCAAGTGAGGCAATGCGCATGCTCAGCACCAAGTGGCTCCTCCTCCCCGGCGTCGTTTGTGCGGCATCGATCGCATTCGCGCAGGACCCCGTTCCGAGCGTGCGGCGGATCCGCATCGAGACGACGTTGGATTCGACCGTCACGCGCAAGACGCAGAGCGGTGACGAGTCCGCGTCCGCCGCTGGGCGCGGCATGCTCGCAGACGGCAAGACGACCATCGCGCGCCGGCAGACCGTGGCCTTCGAAGAGCGCGGCGACGGTACGCGTCACTACCTGCAGGTCCAATCCGACGAGACCACGCAGACCGACGACGCAGAACCTCGCGCCAACCACGTCGATGGTGCGCTGGAGTCCCGCACCGTGGTGCCGGTGGTCGACGATCAGGGTGGGGCTTCGCTCCTGGAGGTGATCGACGGCGAGCGCGTCGAACTCGCGCCCGAACTCGTCGAGGGGGTTCCCGGCACGATCGACCTCGCCGTCCTGGTTCCGCCGAGCGGCAACAAGGCCGGCGAGTCCTTCGAGCCGACCGGCGACGTGCGCGCGGCGCTCCGGCGCCTGTTGCATCCGGTGACCGCCGAGTCGCGACGCGGTCGCGGTCGCGGAGGACGCGGCTTCGGCCGTGGTCCGACCGAGCGCCAGATGCTCGGAGCGTTCACCGCCTTGCTCGCCGTCGCCGATGCGGAGGTGGAGACCAGGGCCGAGTCGGTCGCGGCGGCGGATGGACACGGACCGCAGGTCAAGCTCCGCCTCGTCGTCAAGGCGAAGGGCAATGCGCAGCAGCTCGGTCTCGCGGCGCCCACCATGTTCGGCGGACGTGGACCACGCGGCGGCGGAGCGAGCGGTGACGCGGAGGCACGTCTCACCCTCGATGTCGTCGTGCAACTCGACGACTCGGGTCGCCAGGTTCGTCGCATCGATCTGACCGGCAAGCTCGAGGCCGATGCGAAGTCCACGCTCGCCGCACGACGCGGCGGAACGGCCGATCCGACCACGATCGGCGAGCAGTTCGCATCGACGATCGCGGTGAAGTTCGTCGAGAGCGCCGGCGGGTGATCGTCTTCGGGCGCGGATAGCATCGGTCGCGATGGACCTCTCGCGCCGCTCGCTGTTCGCCTCCGCTGCCGGTCTCGCCGTCCTGCCCTGGCAGGGTCGTTGGAGCATGGTCGCCGCGCCGCAGGATCCACAGCCGAGCGAGCGTGTCGCGCGCTTCGAGAGGATGGCGTTCGGGATGTTCGTGCACTGGGGTCTCTACTCCCAGATCGGCGCCGGCGAGTGGGCCAAGAACATGCAGGGCATCCCCACCGAGCGCTACATGGAGCTGATGCGCAGCTTCCGCGCGGAGGACTTCTCCGGGCGCGGGATCGCGCGCGTCGCGAAGCGGGCCGGCATGCGCTACGTCACGCTCACCAGCCGTCATCACGACGGCTTCAGCCTCTACGACACGCGCGGGCTCTCCAGGTACGACGTGACGCACACCCCCGCCGGTCGCGACCTGATCGCGGACTTCTGCGAGGGATGTCGGGCGGAGGGCATCGTGCCGATGCTGTACTGCACGACCCTGGACTGGACCGACGAGCGCTTCGAGAAGGACTGGGACGCCTACCAGCAGTACCTGCGCGACTCGATCGCGACGCTCTGCACGCAGTACGGCCCGATCGGCGGATTCTGGTTCGACGGCAACTGGTCGCGCACGGACGCGGACTGGCAGCTCGACAAGCTCTACGGGCTGATCCGCGACAAGCAGCCGGAGGCGTTGATCATCAACAACACCGGCATCGAAGCGGGCGGTCACATCGTCCACGGCGAGATCGACAGCGTGACCTTCGAGCGCGGCCAGCCGCATCCGATCGATCGTCACGGCATGACCAAGTACGTCGCCGGCGAGATGTGCCAGACCTTCGACTTCCACTGGGGCATCGCGACCAAGGACTTCAACTACCTGTCGCCGGCGCACGTCATCGAGGACTTGGCGAGCTGCCGGCGCGCCGGCGCGAACCTGCTGATGAACGTCGGGCCGACGGCATCGGGCCGCATCCCGGACTACGAACGCGCTGCTCTCGCGCGGGTGGGCGACTGGATCGCGCTGCACGGCGGTGATGCGGGTGCGATCTACACCGGGCGAGTCGGCGGCATCGAGGGCGAGGAGCGCGACTTCGGCCTCATGGTCGGCGACCAGGCCCACCTGTTCGTCTTCGACATCACGCCGACCGCCGACTCGCGCATCGGGGTGAAGGCGCGCGGGCCGGGCAAGCGCATCTTCAAGGGGGTCCCCGCCGGACTCGACAAGGCGACCTGGCTCGACGGCGGCGGCGCGCCGAAGGTCGAGCGCGACGGCGACGCTCTCGTCCTCCACGTCGACGCCTATCCGTACGGGACCAACACCGTGGTTCGTGTTGCGCGTCTGGTCGGCTGATTCCGCCACTGTTGCGCGGTGCGACACTGCGGTCTCGCGTCGCTGGCATCGGAAGGTGAGCCTCCTTCAAGCGATCCGGTGCCGAAGGTCGATCCCGATGCCGCGGAGCCGTGTCGGTCCGCATCACGCGACGAGGATCGAAGAGGCGGAGCTTTGGAGGACACGAGACTGGGCGCGATCCTGCTCGAGACGAGACTCGTCCCCGAGCGGCAACTGCGGCACTGCCTGGAGATCCAGTCGCTGACCGGCGGCAACCGTCCGCTCGGGCAGATCCTCGTCGAGCAGGGTGTGATCACGCGACGCGTGCTCGACGACCTGCTTGCGATCCAGGAGGCGCGACGCAAAGCCCTGCGTCAGGAGCGCGACACGACGATCGAGCCGCTGCAGGGCAACGACCGGCTGCTCGCGCGCGCCGTCGAGATCGGCGTCAGCGATCTGTTCATCGGCGAGGGGCAGGTCCCGATGGCGCGTGTCGGTGGGAGGCTTCAAGCCCTGACCGAGGAGCCCATGGCCGGTCCCGAGGTGTGGGAGTTCGCGAAGACCCTTCTCGGCGAGGACGCCATCGACAAGGTCGCGCAACACGGTTCGCTGACGAGGTCGCTGCGCAGCGGCACGATCGCGCGGGGGCGCGCCTGCGCGTTCCGCCACCTGGACGGCATCGCCGTCTCGGTGCGCATCCATCCCCATCAACTGCGCGGCTGCGAGCAGGTCGGCATCGACGAGCGCCTCCGCGAGGTGGTGCGCAACGGCCGCGGACTGGTGATCCTCGCCGGCGAACGCAACAGCGGAGTGACCGAGACCTTCGGCACCCTGCTCGATCAGTCGTTGGCCACCCCCGGTCGCAGCGTGCACGTGCTCGATCGTTGCTTCGAGTATCCGACCTCGGGCAGCGGTGGCTTCGTCACACGGCGATCGATCGACGTCGCTGGCGAAGGCGTGGAGCGCGCGTTGCGCGCTGCACTGCGCGAGGAACCCGATGTGCTGTTCCTCGGTGAGATCGATCGGCGCTCGCTGCCCCTCGTGCTGCACGCCGCCGAGCACGTCGGCCTGGTGGTCGCCAGCGTGCGCGCAGCGGGAGTGGTCGGAGCGATCCGACGCCTGCTGTCGATGACGGCTCCGCACGAGCGCGAGCGTGCACGCATGGCGCTCGCAGGCACCTGTCTGTCGATCCTCGGCGTTCGCACGCTGCCTCGTCGCGACGGCCGGGGCATGGCCATCGCCACGGAGATGCTGCACCTCGACGACACCATGCGCGGCATCCTGCGATCCGGCGCACTGGAGCGGATCACGGCGCTGTTGCGCGTCGACGATGCACAGTGTGGCCACTCGCTCGACCGCTCGCTGCGCGAACTCGTGCGGGCCGGGACGGTCGACCTCGGCGAGGCCTTCCCCTTCGCCGCCGACAAGGCGTGGCTGCTCGACTTCGTGGCGGAGTCGGCCGATGCGACGACGCCTCAGGAGGCCGCACGATGAGTGCTCTCGATCGCGATCGTCTCGAGCAGATGCTCGCAGGACTGGCCCGCTCGGGCGGCACGAGTCTCCATGTGTCCGCCGGGAATCGGCCCTGGATCCGCCTCGGCGGCAGCGCCGTCGCCACCGACGATCCCCCGGTCGACGGTGAGGAGCTGCGTTCGCTGGCCGGTGAGCTGCTGTTCGCCGACCAGATCACGCGCGCCGAACGCGGTGAGGAGGTCGAGGTGGTGTGGAGCTCCGCGAACGCCGGCCGCTTCCGCGTGTCCGCGCTCTCGCATGCCGATGGCCTCGGGCTGGTGTTCCGACTGCTGCCGGAGCGGGCACCGAGCTTCGAGGAGTGCGAACTCCCCGAGGTCCTCGCCGCGTTCACGATGATGCGCAGCGGGTTGGTCCTGATCACCGGTCCCTTCGGTTCGGGGAAGAGCACGACGATGGCCGGCATCGTCGCGCGCATCGAGACGGAGCGGGCCGTCAACGTGGTGACGATCGAGCGTCGCATCGACCTGGTGCACGGCTCCGGGCGCACGTTGATCCATCAACGCGAGGTCGGCACGCACGTCGAGTCGGTCGCGAGCGCGGTGCGCGATGCCTTCCTCCAGGGTGCCGACGCGATCGCGGTCGGCGAGATCGGCAGTGCCGCCGACCTGCTCGCCGTGATCGAGGCCGCGGAGAGCGGTCTGCTGGTCCTGGCGACCTTCGAGGCGAGCGGCATCGCCGGTGCGATCGCCGATCTCCCGCGGCTGTGCCCGCCGGGCGAGCGCGCGAGCATCCGCGATCGGCTCGCCACGGTGACCAGTGCGGTGGTCGGGCAGACCCTGATCCGGCGCCGTCACGGCCGCGGCCGCGTGCCGCTGCTGGAGATCCTGTTCCAGAACGAGCGCGTCGAGCGCGCCATCCGTCGCGGCAAGGTCGAGCTGCTCGAACGCATCATGGACGAGGGTGCGGGTGTCGGCATGCAGACCGTCGACCTCGGCATCCGGCGATTGCTGCAGCGGCATGCGATCTCCGAGGACGAAGCCCTTCAGCATGCTGCCGGGCGTCTGCTCGAGCGGGGCACGCTGCGCGTCGACTGACGCGCAGCGCCGTCACCTCCCGGCGTCGCCCGGGCCTGTTGCGGCGATCTCCTTCGCGAGGCGCGCGATGGATTCGGCCAGCGATCCGTGCATCAGCAGGCGGCCGTCGCGATCGACGACGATCGCGCCCCACGCACAGCCGTAGAGACGCTCGGTCGCAGCGGTGTCGTCGCTGAGCAGCGGGAACATCGATTCGACCGGCGGCTGCGGAGGCTTCGGCGGCGGGAACAGCTTGTCGAACTCGGGATTCGACGGGCGCGGCGGCAGACCGGCGAGGAAGTCACGCGTCGGTCCGAACAGAACCACGGCGAAGCGATCGCGCTGCGGGTGCGTGGACAGTGCGCCGAGCCGCTCGCGATCGGCCTGCTCGAGATGCGGCGGGTTGCCGTAGTCGGTGAAGTTCACCAGCAGCGGCTTGCCGCGGAAGTGGGCGAGCATGGCGTCTTCGAGTGGGATGTTGCGCGCGTGATCGACGTGCCAGTCGGGGAGCACTTCGCCGGGCAGGTCGAAGGCGCACGACGGCACCGCGATCGTTCCGAGGTCCAGTGCCTTGCGCTCGGCCTCGATCACGACGCTGCGCGACGGCGCGACACCGAAGCCGATGCCGACGCTCAGCTCGTAGGTCCCCGGCGGCAGCGCGACGTCGACCTTCCTGCGGTCGAGACCGAGGAAGCAGTGCATCGAGCGCTGGTTGCCCTCTGCATCGCGTGCGTTCCAGATCAGTCCGAATCGGCATGCGGGGCTCGCGGAGAGAGAGCGGATCTCGGCATGCACCTCGGTCGTGCGTTGCATGCGCAGATCGCCGACCACCACACCCTCGTGCGTCAGCGGATCGAAGGACGGCGCGACGAACGCCGCGAGCGCGTGATCCGCGCTCCAGGCGAGCAGGGGCGTCGCGAAGGGCGAGAGCACCCAGGTGCCGCGGACACGTCCATCCTGATCGCTGATCAGGTTCAGCGGGTGCTCCGGAGTCGGGCACTCGAAGGACCATTGCCAGTGGCCGTCGACCTCACTCCATCGATCGGCGAGGGTCACACCCGCGACCGGCTTTCCGTCCGGATCGACACAGCGCGCGTCGACGCGGATCGCTTGGGTGGTCTGTGCCCGCAGGGCCGGGGCGAGGACGAACAGCAGGGAGGTGATCGCGACGCGCATGGATCGGAAGTCGCGGGCGCGCCGACGACGGACGGCTGTGCATCCCGTCTCACACCCGGGTCAGGATCCCCTCACACCGCCACTGGCCGCTCCTCGTTCTTCTTCCCCTTCCTGAACCGGTTGCGGATCGCGATGCCCGCCTTCTTGCGCAGGTCGACGAGGTAGGTCTCGAGCTTGCGCGTCTCCCGGCCGCGGAGCGCGTTCCAGAGGATGCGGAAGGGGCGCGTCGGGTGGAACAGGAAGGAGGTGAAGTAGAAGTTGGCGAGCAGGCTGTACTTCCACCGCGTGAGCTGTCTGGCGTCGAGGCTCTCGCAGTAGTTGTTCTCTGGCAGCAGCTTCTCCTCGTTGGCGAAGATCGGCGTGAGCAGGAACTCGTCGGCGAGGGAGACGCGGCCCTTCTCCATCAGCTCGCGGTAGAGCTGCGTGTTGGGGATCGGGAAGAAGAAGCCTACGGCGATGTCGTCGATGCCCATGCGGCCGAGCTGGCGGACCAGCTTCTTGGTCTCGCGCAGGTCGGCGTCGACGTCGTGCGGGAAGCCGATGACGATGAAGATCGTGACGTTGAGCTTCGCCTTGACCGAGGCCTTGACCGCTTCGAGCAGGCTCTCGGTCTTCATCCGCTTCTGGATCAGCTTGCGCGTGCGTTCGCTGCCGCTCTCCGGCGCCAGCGCGAGCGAGCGGCCGCCGGTGCGCGCCAGCAGCTCGGCGACCTCGTCGTCGATCACCTCGCAACGCGTGCCCGACGGGAACTGCCAGGTCACGTTCAGCTTGCGCGTCTCGAGCTCCTTGCAGAACTCGATGATCCAGTCGCGCTTGAGGATCGCGGTGAGGTCCTGGAAGGGGAAGTTCGTCGCGCCGTGGTGCTCCTTGTAGAACTGCATCTCGTCGACGACGTCCTTGGGATCGCGCGCGTACCAGCGCGTGGTCCACATGTTCGGCGAGGCGCAGTAGGTGCACTGGTAGGGACAGCCGCGCGTCGCGAGGATCGGCACGGTCTTGCCCTGGTTGAGTCCGTTGATGAAGCCCTCGTCGTTGTAGACCTGGATGTCGATCAGGTCCCACGCGGGCCACGGCAGGTCGTCGATGTTGCGGATGCGCTCGCGCGGCAGCTTGCTCTGCACCGGCTTGCCCTGCGCATCGCGGTACCAGATGCCGGCGACCTCCGACCAGTCGACCTTGTCGCGGCCGAGCCGCAGGCCGTTGAACACCTCGACCGCACCTTCCTCGCCCTCACCGCGCACGACGAAGTCGATCGGCGCCTGCTGCATCGACAGCTCGGGCAGCCCGGAGAAGTGCTCGCCGCCGCACACGATCGGCTTGTCGGGGAAGCGGGCCTTCATCTGCTGGATCAGCTCGCGCACGAGCGGCCACGAGAAGGTCCACATGTTGGTCACGCCGAAGGCATCGGCGGACGGGTCGAGGCGCGCGACGATCTCCTCGACCGTGAGCCCGAGCGCGAAGAGCTGCTTCTTCAGCGAACTCCGCGCCACCTGCTTGGGCGCGAGCGCCACCGCATCGAGCAGGCTCACCTCGTGCCCGGCTTCGCGCAGCGCCGCGGCGACGTAGGCCAGCCCGAGCGGAAGGCTCGGTCGCAGCGCCGTCATCGCGTGCACGTTGAGGTACAGCGGGGGGTGGACGAGCTGGACCTTCATGCGCGATGCGTTCGGTGCGGGAGCGAGGTGCGGTGCGACGCCGGGCGGAGGAGTGTAGCCCGCGTCGTCGGGTTCCGATGCCGGAGGGTCGGCAGGGCGAGCGCGCCCCCTGTAGGACCCAGTGGTCGCGGATCCAGGCCCGGGGCGCCGGGCCTGGCACGGGACGCGAAGGCCGGATGACGTCGACCCTTCGACGCCGAGCATGCGGCACCCGTGCATTGCGGCGCGGTGCATCGCGCGCGACGCTGTGCCGCCGCTGATGCAGATCGACGTCCTCCTCCCGCGCGGTGTCGCGACTCCCGAGTTCCCGCGGCGCCTCGGCCCGCGCCTGCCGCTGCGGGTGATCGGATCGCTCTCGACCGCGGCTCCCGAGTCGATCCTGTGGATCCATGGCGATGCCGGCCTGGATGCGGCGGCCGTCGACACGCTGGGCGAGCGGGTCGCGGCGGGCGGCAGGCTGATGCTGACCGGCACGGCGGCGGCCCTGCTCGCGCGCGCCGGGATCGAGCCGGTTCGGCCGGAGATCCGTCGTGGTTCGTACCGACGCGACGTGGGGGATCGCGAACTGCGCGGGGTGATGGCCTTGCCCGGTCAGCCGCTGTTCCACCGCTTTCCGGGTGGTGTGTATCTGTGTCGCGCGCGCGGCGACGGCGCCTTCGCGGAGGCGGTGTGGGAGCGCGGGCATTGGCCGCGCGTGGCGCGGGTGATCGGTGTCGAGAAGCTGCCGATCGGCTGCGACGTGCAGCGCGGGGTCCTGCTCGAGGCGCGCCACGGTCGAGGACGAGTGCTGGCGCTCGGTGCACACCTGCACCTGACCGCGGGCGACGCCGAGTTCGACGAAGTCCGCGCGCGTTTCATCGGCGACCTCTTCGACTACCTGGTCAGCGATCTGGCCGGGGATCGCGGTGCGGTGTGGCCTGATCCGAACACGCAGCGGCACGCACGCATCGTCGGAGCGACTTCGTCCGCGCCGCAGGTTCGTTGTTCCCTGCCGCCGCGCGCGCGCGACGATTCACTCGCGCGCGACGTCGACCCGAGCGTCGATGCCGCCTTCACCCTGGTCGCCGCCGACGGCAGCGCGCTCTACGGACGCCTGCACGGCTTCGTCGACGAAATGTGGGTGCGCGCCTTCCGCGCCTTCCGCGACCTGCGTCTGCGCGTCGTCGATCACATCGACTTCGCGCAGGGGCTGGTCGGCGCGCGGATCCACCCCGACGACGTCGAGCTGGAGTGGCGCGACGGCGCCGCGGCTCTGCGCCTGCGCGTTGCGAACCTCGCCGACGAGGCGGGCTTCGGCATCGCGATGCGCGCCACCGGCGCGGCGCTCCGCGTCGAGATCCGCGGTGTCTCCGACCTGCGCGCGTTCTGGCCCTATCCGGCGGGTCTGGCCCCGGAGATCACCGCGCACAGCGCGGACCGTGGAGGGAAGCTCCGTCTGCGCGACAGCCTGTTCGGCTTCGAGGCGGACATCCACGCCGATCGCGAACCGCTGCGCGCCGTCGTGCACGACGTCTCGCGCGCGGTCGAGCAGGGCGACGGCGGCGCGATGGTCGCCTTCGTCCGCGAGTTCGGACTCGAGGACGGCGAAGAGGTCGTGCTGAGGTTGTCGGGACGCACCCCACCGTGGCGCGACGGTGCAGCACCGGTCGATCTCGTCGAGGTCGCACGCAACGGTGCGGATCCCACGCTGCGCATCACCACCGGCGACATCGCACTCGATGCCTCGTTCGCGCTGGTGGCGTCGCGCATGCGCGACTTCGTGATGCCGCTCGGCGACGGACTCGCCGGGCTGTGCGCAGGACACGATCGCTCGCGGCGCGGTTGGTTCACCGGCCGGCCGGGCTACGCATGGTTCTTCGGGCGCGACGCCTTCTTCTGCGATGCCGCGTTGCTGCCCTGTGGTGCGCGCGAGATCGTGCGTCAGGACCTACGTCTCGCCGCGCGCTTCCAGGATCCGCTCGGCAAGATCCACCACGAGATCACACCGCTCGGTGTGGTCCATCACGACGCGGCCGATTCGACCGCGATGTTCGTCGACGTCCTCGGTCGCTACTACGCGTTCACGCGCGACGCGGAACTCGTGCGTGAGCTGTGGCCGGCGGTGAAGCGTGCGCTGGCGTTCCTCGGCGTCACCGATCGCGACGGCGACGGCCTGCCGGAGAACCGCGGCGTCGGGCACGGCTGGATGGAAGGCGGGACGCTCGCCGAGCACGTCGACGTCGAGGTCTACCTCGCCGCCTTCGCCTGCCGGGCACGCTCCGCTGCGGCCTTCCTCGCCGACGCGATCGGCGATGCGGAGATCGCGCGGCGCGAGACCGTCGCGGCGGAACGCGCACGCGATGCACTGCGCTCGCGGTTCTTCCGCAGCGAGGACGGCGGCTTCGCGCACGCGATCCGTGTCGGTGGTGCGCGTGACGATCGCGACGCCGTCACCACCGCGGTGCCCTGGGCGCTCGCGCTCGGCGAGCCGGGTCGCGAGAACGACGCCCTGCGGCGCTTCGCAACGGCGCGCGCGCGTGCCGACTGGGGCTCGCGCATGCTGCCTCAGGACGATCCCGCCTACGACCCGGGTTCGTACCAGGCCGGTTCGGTGTGGCCGCTGTTCACCGGCTGGACAGTGATCGCCGACTTCCTGCACGGTCGCGCCGACTCGGCGTGGCTCGCCCTCGGGCCCTTGCTGCGCAGCGTCGAGCAGTTCGCACCCGGCTGTGTGCAGGAGGTGTTCCGCGGCGACACCTACTCCGCTCGCGGCATCGCGGCGATGCAGGCGTGGAGCCACGCGGCGGTGCTCTCGGGTTTCGCTGAGGGACTGCTCGGCGTGCGGGTCGTGCCCGGTGAACCGCGGGTGATCCTGGAGCCCACGCTGCCGGGTGCGATCGACGCGCTGCGCTTCGAAGGCCTGCGCCTCGGTGCGAGCGAGCTGTCGGGGAGCGTGCGACGCGAGCCCGACGGCAGCGGCCTGACCCTCGAGATCGAATGTCGCGGCGAGGCGCTGGAGATGGACGTCGCACCCTTCGTGCCGCGACCCTTCGCGTTGCGCGGCGTCTTCCGCGACGGCGAGCCGATCGACGTGCACGTCGAGGAACTCGGCGACGGTGCGCTGCTGAGAGCCGCGGTCGCCCTGCTGCCCGGACGCTGCGTGCTGCACTTCGACGTCGTGCCCGATCTGGTGATCGCGATCGACGGCGGCATGTGCACGGTCGGAGCCCCGAGCTCACGTCCGCGCTTCATCGGCCGTCGCATCCCGGATGCCGACACGCTGGTGCTCGACTTCGAACTCACCGAGCCCACGGACTTCGCGATCCGAACTCCGGGTCGTTCGCTGCGCACGGTGGAGGGTGCGGCGATCGGAGACGGCGGGCGGACGCTTCGCATCGACCCCGCGGCCGACGCCGCCGTCGACCTGGGCAACGGCTACCGCAGCTGCGCCGTGACGTTGCGATTCGGGACGGACACCGCCGCCCATTGACATCGCGGCGCGGAGACGCGGCTGCGCCGGTCCGGAGACGGGACTCGACCCCATGCCTGCGCGCGACCGATGGGCGCGCAAAGGAGGGTCTCGTCATGCACCAAGGTCATCGTCTGCTCGGACTGGTCGTCGGTTCTCTCGCGCTCGCCGGCTGCGGCGGGGGCGTGACGCTCAGCGTCGATCAGCAAGTCTCGCAGAACGGTCAGGCGGTCGGAGGAATGCTGCCCGCGGCCGACATCTTCGACGCGCTGGACACCGGCCTCGGCCCGATCTCGATGGTCCACGCACTGGGCGGAGTCGCGACCTCGGACACCGCCGCGGGGATCCGCGAGACCCTGAACCAGCTCGCCTTCCCGCGCGAGGTCTACTGCCACCTGCGCGCGATGCTCCGCTCGCCGGGCACCACCGTGTCGCTCGCACAGATCACGGACACGCGATTCACCAACCTCTCGTACACGACGATCCGCTTCCAGGCGCTGTTCGACGGCCAGCACGACGACGGTTGCCCCAATGCCGGTCAGCAACCGGTGGTCACGCCCTTCTTCGTGCGTGCCGATCTCGCCCTGTGGGACCAGCACGGCGTCGCGATCGATCCGACCGCGGCACGCGCGCACACGCGGGTGCGCAATGCGATGGTGCTGGTGCAGTTCGCGGACACCGTGGACGCCTTCGATCCCGACAACGCGATCGGTGCGCACGTCGGTCTCGCCTTCGCCACGGGGTTGCCCGTGAACCTGGCGACCGAGTTCCAGGACACGCAATTCCCGGTGTTGCCTGCGGACGCCGCGGGACTCGGGACCGTGACCTTCCTCCTCGACTTCCAGCGCCTGCCGATCGACGCCGGCACGCCGGTCACTCTGCCGCAGAACCTGCCGCACGCCGCGATGATCGCGATCGGTGTCGGCATCGGACGCCGCCAGATCCTCGGTGCCCTGCGCTTCGACGACCCCAACGTGAACGCGCCGCGCGTGTTCGACACGCGCATCGAGGTCGGCAAGGGTCTGACGATGGGCGTGCTGTTCCAGCCGCAGGCCACCGCCCAGGTGGTGGCGCAGCCGCGTGTCGCCGTCGGCTTCGTCAGCCTCGACCCCGCGGATCGCGGTGCGGGTTTCGCGCCGAATCCCGCCGACCTCACCCAGCTCTTCGAGGCCTGGGACGCCAGCGGCACGCTGCTCCCCGTGCAGGGCTACACGCCGCCCGCGAGCTTCTCCGGCTGGCCGGGTGCATCGACGGTGTGGGTCGACGCCCTCGGTCACGGCATCGTGCCGGACTTCGACGGCGAGCTCGCCAACCTGCCTGCGCCCTCGGCGTGGTATCCCACGACGCTGCGCTGAAGCGGTCTCACTCGAGCTCGAGTCCGCGTCCCTCTTCCTCGGTCACGCCTTCGCCGAAGCTGCTGCCGAGGTAGACGCGCCGCACCATCTCGTTGGCGATGATCTCGTGCGGCATGCCTTCGGCGATCACCTTGCCGTGGTCGAGGATGTAGGCGCGGTCGGAGATGCGCAGCGTCTCGGCGACGGCGTGGTCGGTGATCAGGATCGCGATGCCGCGCTCGACGAGTTGACGCAGGATCTTCTGGATCTCCTCGACGGTGATCGGGTCGACGCCGGCGAAGGGTTCGTCGAGCAGCAGCAGCTTGGGCTTGGTCGCGAGCGCGCGCGAGATCTCCAGACGCCGTCGCTCGCCACCGGACAGTGTCTCGCCCAGGCTGTCGAGCAGGTGCGTGAGCTGGAGCTCCTCGAGCAGTTCGAGGGCGCGGCTGCGTCGCTCCTTGCGGCCCACGCCGATCGCCTCGAGCACCGCGGTGACGTTGTCGAGCACCGTCATCTTGCGGAACACCGACGGCTCCTGCGACAGATAGCCGAGGCCGCGTCGTGCACGGCGGTACATCGGCATGCGCGTGATGTCCTTGCCGTCGAAGATCACGCGTCCGCGGTCGGGCGTGACCATGCCGACCACCATGCGGAAGCTGGTGGTCTTGCCGGCACCGTTGCGCCCGAGCAGACCGACGATCTCGCCTTCCGACACCGCGATGCTGACGCCGTCGACGACCTTGCGCCGGCGGTAGGTCTTGGTCAGTTCCTCGGTGTGGAGGAGTTCGTCGCGCGCCATCGCAGGCTCAACGGATGAAGCCGATGCGGAACGGATGGAAGCCCGGCCAGAAGGTCAGCAGGGGACGACCGATGATGTGCTCGCGCGGCACGAACTGGACCTTGCTCTGGCGCGGCAGCCATGGCCGGTGCTCGGCGTCCATCACCCAGGGCGTCGAACCGTCGTAGACGTGTCCGCTGGACGGCGACATCGCGATCTCGCCGTCCAGAGTCCAGACCTCGCCGAGATCATCGGTGAAGACGATCTTGTGGTCGGTCTGGACGACGACGGGATTCTCGTCGGGGTCGACCTCGCGGCCGGGTGGCACCGCGCGCAGGTTGCCACGCAGCTTCCGCACCGCGAGGTCGGGGTGCGCCTCGGGATCGATGAGCCGGCCCTCGGCGTCCATCCCCAGCGTGATCGCGGTCCAATCGCGCGAGTCGACCGACTGGAGCGTGTTGTCGCCGAGCATGAAGTAGTGACCCGACGGCACGCGGATCACGTCGGCGCCCGCGCTCGTGGACATCAGCGTCGGCACGTAGTGCAGGTCGCGCTCGACCTTGATGTCGTCGAGGGTGACCTCTTCGCCGCCGCGCACCGCGAAGCGCAAGGTCACGCGGCCGCGATCCGGCACGCTGTCGGAGGGCAGCAGGCGGGACAGGGTCTTGTATTTCGTACAGTCGAGCTCGGCGACGCGATGGCCGTCGAGTTCGGCGATGCAACGATCGTCGACGTGTGCGAAACGCACGCGGACGGTGCGGCCGGCCGACATCGGCGCATCGAAGGCCGGGCTCGACTCGACCTCCTTGCCGTCGGAGCGCACCACGATGCGTCCCTTGCCCTCGCCGGTGACCAGCGCGAACTCGAGGATCGCTCCCTCGAGCGGTGCGACGCGGAGCGAGGTCTCCAGTTCGGCGAGGTCGGCGCGCGGAGTCACGTCGAAGGCGGCGCGGACGTCCTGCACCTGCTCGGAGTGCAGCGAGTGGGTGAAGGGTTCGGCGGGCTCCGATTCGCCCGCCTCGATCATCTTCTGCGCGATCCAGGTCGGGTAGCCGTCGTACACGCGGTTGGAGATCCCGCTGCTCGCGACGTCGGCGTAGACGATCGACGACCGCGCATTGCCGCTGCGCTGCTTGACGGTCAGCCTGCGCCCCTCGCCCTCCGACCAGTCGCCGCCCAGTCCCTGGAAGGCGATGCCGAGCGTCTTCTGCTCCGCGTGCAGGATCGCGCGCGCGGGGAAGATCTCCTTCCAGTGCTCCTCCTGCACGCCGGTGGGGCGTGGCAGCGGGGAGAGCTGCGCGGGATCGTTGGGGTCGTTGCCGTGGACGAGGTAGAGGTTGCCTCCGGCGATGCGCAGGGTCTCGTCGGGCAGGCCGGCGATGCGCTTCACGTAGCTCTGCTGGATGCGGATCGGGTAGCGGAACACCGCGATCTCCCAGCGCTGCGGTTCGAAGAACAGGTAGCGCGCCTTGTCGACCAGGATGCGGTCGTAGACCCCCGACGACTTGCTGCCCATCATCGTCGGCTGCATCGACGAGGTCGGGATCTGATAGGCCTCGATGGCGAAGTACTTCATCAGCACCGCCATGAGGATCGCGATGGCGAAGGCGTCGATCTGCTCGCGAATCCGGCCCTTCTTCTTGTTGCGTTCGGCCATCGTGCTGCGGGTGGTGGGGGTCAGTCCTCGTCGCCCGACGAGAGCACGCTCAGGAACGCGCTCTGCGGGATCTCGACGTTACCGACCTGCTTCATCCTCTTCTTGCCCTTCTTCTGCTTCTCCAGCAGCTTGCGCTTGCGGGTGACGTCACCGCCGTAGCACTTGGCGAGGACGTTCTTCGCCAGCGCCCGGATGTTCTCGCGGGCGATGATCTTGCCGCCGATGGCAGCCTGGAGGGCGACCTCGAACAGGTGGCGGGGGATCTCGCCACGCAGCTTCTGGAGGATCTTGCGGCCACGCGACTCCGCGACCGTGCGGTGGCAGAGGAAGGACAGCGCGTCGACCTCGTTGTTCGAGACCAGGATGCGGACCTTGACGAGGTCGGACTCCTCGAAGCCCTTCAGCTCGTAGTCCATCGTCCCGTAGCCGCGCGTTGCCGACTTCAGGCGGTCGTGGAAGTCGAAGATGATCTCCGAGAAGGGCACTCGGAAGCTGATCATCACGCGCTGCGAACCGTAGTACTCGGTCTTCTCGTAGACACCGCGGCGGTCGGTCGCGAGCTTCATCACCACGCCGATCGACTCCGTGGGCACCACGATGCGCAGCTCGACGATCGGCTCCTTGTACGCCTGGATGTGCGAGGGGTCCGGCATCTCGGCGGGCGACTTGACCTCGACTTCGGAGCCGTCGCCGAGGACCAGGTGATAGGTCACGTTGGGCGCGGTCTGGACGATGTCCATGTCCTCCTCGCGCTCCAGCCGCTGCTGGATGATCTCCATGTGCAGCAGGCCGAGGAACCCGCAGCGGAAGCCGAAGCCGAGCGCTTCCGAGGTCTCCGGCTCGTAGGTGAAGCTGGAGTCGTTGAGCCGTAGCTTCTCGAGCGAGTGTCGCAGCGCTTCGAAGTCGGAGGTGTTGGTCGGGTAGAAGCCGCAGAACACCATCGGCTTCGGGTCCTTGAAGCCGGGGAGCGGCGATGCGCGCTCGCTCTCTTTGTCGTGTGTGATGGTGTCGCCGATCTTGACGTCGCCGAGGCGCTTGATGTTGCAGATCAGGTAGCCCACCTCGCCGGCGTGCAGCTCGCGTTCGGCCACCATCTCTGGGGCGAGTCGGCCGAGTTCGAGCACCTCGTGCGAGGTCCCGGTCGCGCACATGTGCACGAGGTGGCCCTTGCGGATCCGGCCCTCCTTGATCCGCATGTAGATCACGACGCCGCGGTAGTCGTCGTACTTGGCGTCGAAGATCAGCGAGCGGAGCTTGCCGTCCGGATCGCCCTTGGGAGACGGGATCTTGTCGACGATCGCGTGGAGCAGCTTCTCGCAGCCCAGACCCGACTTCGCGGAGACCGGCATCGCGTCCTCGGCAGCGAGGCAGAGGGCGTCCTCGATCTCGGTGGCGACCTCGTCGGGACGTGCGTGCGGCAGGTCGATCTTGTTGAGCACCGGCACGATCGCGAGCTTCGCCTGCTCGGCGAGCAACGCGTTGACCACCGTCTGCGCCTCCACGCCCTGCGAGGCGTCGACCAGCAGCAGCGCGCCTTCGCAGGCCTGCAGCGACTTCTGCACCTCGTAGTTGAAGTCGACGTGACCCGGCGTGTCGATCAGGTTGAGGAGGTAGGTCTTGCCGTCGTCGTGCTTGTAGCGCATCGCCACGGCGCGGGCCTTGATGGTGATGCCGCGCTCGCGCTCGAGCTCCATGTCGTCGAGCATCTGCTCGCGCATCTGACGCTTCTCGACGGTCTTCGTCAGCTCGAGCAGGCGATCGGCGAGGGTCGACTTGCCATGGTCGACGTGCGCGATGATCGAGAAGTTGCGGATGAGCTTGATGTCGGTCACGGCGTGGATTCGAGCGGGTGCTCTTCGAGGTATTCGAGGAGCCGGCGCAGGGCGCGCCCCCGGTGGCTGATGCGGTCCTTCGCCGCGGCGTCCAGCTCGGCGAAGGAGAGAGGTGATTCGCGCTGCGGCTGGTCGAGTGGCGCGAAGGCGGGATCGTAGCCGAAGCCCCCCGCGCCTCTCGGTGTCGTCAGGATGACGCCCTCGCAGGTGTCCGCGAAGCGCGCCAGGACGCCACCATCGGGTGCGGCGAGGCAGATGCTGCACACGAAGCGGGCGCGGCGGTCCTGCACCCCGGTCAGGGCATCGAGCAGCTTGCGGATGCGGTCGGCGTCGCTGGCGTCGGGCCCCGCCCAGCGTGCCGAGCGCACGCCGGGCTCACCGCCGAGGGCGTCGACGCACAACCCGGAGTCGTCGCCGACCGCGAAGCCGCCGACCAGCCGCGCGAGTCCGGTCGCCTTGATCTCCGCGTTGCCGGCGAAGTCGGGGCGGTCCTCGACGAACTCGATCGGCTCGTCCAGCTCCGCCATGGTGCGGATGCGGAAGCCCAGCGGCGCGAGGAGTCGTTCGAGCTCCTTGCGCTTCTTCTGGTTGCCGCTGGCGATCCACAGCTCGACGGTCATCGGGGGCCGAGGGCCTGGGCCTGGAGTGCGGCGATGCGCTGGCAGGCGACCTCGGCCATTCCGAGCATCTGCCGCAGTTCGTCGTCGGTGAAGGCGCGCTTCTCGGCGGTGCCCTGGACCTCGACCAGTCGACCGTCGCCGAGCCGCACGACATTGAGGTCGACGTCGGCCGCGGCGTCTTCCTTGTACTCGAGGTCGACCAAGAGCTCGCCGCCGACGATGCCGACCGACACCGCGCTGACGAGCCCGTTCATCGGCCACTGCCGCAGGCGCCCGGACTCCTGCATCGTCAGCAGCGCATCGTGCAGGGCGAGACAGGCGCCGTTCACCGCGGTGGTGCGGGTGCCGCCGTCGGCCTCCAGCACGTCGCAGTCGACCCACAGGGTGACCTCGGGCATGCCCTTGAGTTCGACCACGCTGCGCAGGGCGCGACCGATCAGGCGTTGGATCTCCAGCGAGCGCGCGTCGACGCGGCCCATGCGGCCGTCGCGGATCTTCCGGGTGCGCGTGGCGCCGGGCAGCATCGAGTACTCGGCGCTGAGCCAGGCCTTGCCCGAGCCCGCCATCCACTGCGGGACGCCGTCGAGCACCGACACCGTGCACAGGATCTTGGTCCGGCCACAGGTGACGAGGACCGAGCCCGCAGCCTGCTCCGTGAAGCGGCGTTCGAAGTGGATGGGCCGGAATGCGTCGGCCGGACGGTCGCTGCGTGCCAGGGTCGCCTCGCTCGGATGGGTGGCGGAGTCACCGCCTTCGGACGGCGGACCCCGGTCCCGGGGGGGCGAGGAGGATACCGCGGCCCCGGGCGGGCGCGCATCACAACAGCGGCTCGATCTCCCGCGAGGAAGGCGCCAGAACCCGGTCCAGGGTGAGCCGAAGCTCCTTCACACCGAAGGGCTTGTGCAGCGCGTCGACCCAGGTCCCCGGTGGCAGCGACTCGGTGGCGATCCCGCGCGCAGAGCCCAGCACCAGGATGCGCACTCCCGGGATCCGGGCGATGGCGTGCGCCATCACCGTCGACAGGTTCTCGACGCGCGAGTCCTCCGCGAGGATCGCGACCTCGAAGCGGTCCGGCGTGGCGTCGATCAGCGAACGCGCTGCGGCCCCGTCGACGCAGGACACGATGTTGCGGCCGCGCGAGCGGAGTTCGTGGGCGACCATCTCGCGGAGCTGGGGGTCGCCTTCGAGGATCAGCACGCCACCGAAGGCGTGCGGACCCTTTGGCGGCTCGCAGCGCCGGTCGCGCTTGGCGACATCCACCGGCGCCGCCTCGTCCTCGTCCTCGTCCGACTCGAAGACCGGAAGGCTGACGAAACACCACTGGGTCAGGCCATCGACGCCGTCGAAGGCGAGCTGGCCACCCATCGCCTGCAGCAGGTTGCGCGCGGCGATGTAGCCGAGATGGACGATCTGCTCCTGACGGGGGCCGTCCTCCTCGGAGCCGTCGGCCTCGACCGCGATCTCGATCGACACCCGCGTCGCGGCCTCGTCGCGGACCTCCGCACGTGCCGTGAGCTCGACCCGCGTCGCCTTGCGCTCGAGCTTCACCAGGGTCTCGACCAGGAACAGCAGCGCGTTCTGCAGGGCGCGGACGTCGCCGCGCACCGGCGGGAGGAACTCGGCGACCTCGATGTCGACGCGCAGACGTGCACCCAGCGAGGAGATCTCACGCGCGACCGCTTCGAGCAGCGGTCGAACGCACACCCGCGACAGCGCGGGCGCATCCACGTGGGCGAAGCACAGGAACTTCTCGGCGAAGGAACGCAGGCGCTGCAGGCTTCCCTCGAGACCGTCGCGCGAGGAGCGCACGCTGCGCGACAGGGGCTCGGCGGCCTCGATCACATGGCGGGTGTGACCTTCGATCGCACTCGCGAGTCCGGCGAGTTCACGGCCCAGTCCGCCGGCGAGGGCTTCGAGGTCCCGCACGGTGTCGTCGAGGATCCGTCGCGCCAGTTCGAGTTCGGTTCGCTCCGTCGACCGCAGGTGGTCGGGCTCGTGAGCGGGTGGCGCGACTGCGTCGGTCTGCTCCGCGATCGGCGGTGACGGGTCCGCGGCTCGTCGACGCGAGCGCGCGAACATCGTCACCGCGAGAGTCGCGAGGACTCCGGCGACGAACCAGAGGACGTTCAGCATGGGCGAATCCCGCGCCGGGGGACGCGAGGGAGGAGCCGAGGAGAGGGCCCCTCAGTGTGACCGTTCCGATCGACCGCGCAAGAGTGCGTCGCGTGATGTCCGCGAGTCGCGTGCGTGTCGCATCCGGTCCCGACTCAGCGATCTTTTGACGCGATGGCGTCGCTCCAGCGCGTTCCACCCAAGCGGAACTCGTGGCGATGTTCACCGCGACACTGCGCGAGCGGCACCGGAACGAGTTCGTCGTCGACGCGCAAGCGGCCGCACGCGCGGACCAGAGTGGCGACCACGAAGTGCCGGTGGCCCGCATGGACCAGCTCGAATCCCGGCGTGCCGTCGGACTCGATCGCCTCCGGTCTACGGCAGCCGAGGAAACGGATGCGCAGCCGGTGATCGTCGTGTCCGTTGTGGACGCGCACGATCAGGCGCACCTGCGTTTCGTCGGCGCGTGCCAGGACGATGATCGAGCAGGGATGACCGTCGGCGCGGCGTCCGAGCCTGCCCTGCAGGTCGAGACGGCTGCCGCTCCTTCCCTGCAGCAGGCGCACCGGCTTGAGGAACGCCGGGGAGAACAGGCGCGGCTTCTCGCGCGGGTCGCCGGCGAAGGCGTCGAGGTCGCCGAGGTCGCGGCGGTCGTCGAAGCGGATGCAGTCCTCCTCGTTGACCTCGTGTTCGCGGTCGATGAACTGCAGTCCGCCGCGCCGCGACCAGCGCATGCGCGCGCCGCCCGAGGCGACGACGATGTCCTTCTTGCGGCGGAGATCGCGCCCGGTGAACTCCTCGGCATCACCCGGACCGGGGAGGTCCTCGGCGCCTACCGGCTCGGATCCGCGGCACAGCGAAACCGACTCCTCGAGCGCCACCAGGACGCCGCGTGCGACGCCGTCCTGCACGGTGCCCGCGAGCAACTGGGGAGAGTCGATTGCGGCGAAGCGCGCCAGTGCCTCGGGTGTGCCGCGCTCGGCGAGCGCGCGGCGGGTTCGCCACAGCGCGAGCTTGAGATCGATGCGCGCGTCGGCGCTGGTCGCCGGCGGCGGCGGGAAGGACGACGACGTCGGCTCGCGGCGTGCCAGGGTCGTGGCGCGGCGGTCGGGATGGGATTGCGTCGTCATGCGGCGGCGGTCCTGCGTGGAGCAGGGGGGCGGGGATTCTCGCACGCTCCCGGCGGAACGCGAGCGCGAGGTCTGCGGTGGCTGCCATGTCATCGCAGCCTGAGACCGCGGTCGACAGGGCCATGAACTCGTGTGCAACCGTGGTGTCCCGCGACGATCCCGAGGCGCAGCGACGCGGGGCGGTCGCGGCCCACTCGGGCTAAGCTTCCGACGCGCCATCCTCGCGCGCCCGCCTCTCCCTCCTGATCTGCATCTTGGCTTCCTCCACGTCTCCCGACGTCGCGCGCGCGGTCGTCTCGTCGTTCGCCATCGACGGCGAATGCACGTCGATCCGGTCCTTCGAGCGCGGGCACATCCACGACACCTTCGTGTCGGCCTGGCGACTGCCCGATGGCGCCGAGCGCCGCTATCTGCACCAGCGCATCAACGAGCAGGTGTTCACCGACGTCCCCGCGTTGATGAACAACATCGCGCACGTCACCGAGCACCTCGCGCGTTGCTACGGCGTTCCGACCAGCGGCGGCCACATGCACGCGCTCGAACTCGTGCCGACGCGCACCGGAGCCCGCTACCTGCGCGCTGCCGATGCGCCATGGCGGACCTACAAGTACATCGAGGGCACCCGCAGCTACGACCGTTGCGATTCCACGGCGCGTGCCCACGAGGCGGCGCGCGCCTTCGGGCAGTTCCAGGCCGATCTGCTCGATCTCGACGTCGGTCATCTGCGCGAGACCATCCCGCACTTCTTCTCGTCGCCCTACCGCCTGCAGCAGCTCGAGACCGCGATCGCCGAGGACCCGGTGGATCGCTTCGCGCAGGTGCGTGCCGACGTCTCCTTCGTGCAGCAGCGGCGCTCGACCGTGGAGCGCGTCGATCAGGCGATCCGGGCGGGACGCATGCCGATCCGCATCGTGCACGGCGACACCAAGCTCAACAACCTGCTGTTCGAGGAGAGCAGCGGTCGGGCCGTGTGCGTGGTCGACCTCGACACCTGCATGCCGGGTTGGTCGCTGTACGACTTCGGTGACCTCGTGCGCTTCACGGCGGCGAAGTGCAAGGAGGACGAGACCGACCTCGACAAGGCGGGCACCGATTTCGAGCTGTTCCGCGCCCTGGTCGACGGCTACCTGGAAGGGACCGGTGGGTTCCTGCTCGACGAGGAGGTCGAGCTGCTGCCGCTCGCCGCGCGGCTCGTCACCTTGACCGTCGGCATGCGCTTCCTCGCCGACCACATCGCCGGGGATCGCTACTTCAAGGTGCACCACGAGGGGCACAACCTCGAGCGTGCGCGCGTGCAGTTCGCGATGGTCGCGGACATGGAACGGCAGCAGGGCTCGATGGAGCGCTGGGTGCGGAGCTGCGTCGGTGGTCGCGGTCGCACCGTCGGAGCACCTCGTTCCGCGAGCGCTGAGTCCGTAGGCCGGAGAATCGTCGCGCGAAGCGACGATTCGTGAGGCTGAAGGGCCCCAGCACACCAAGCGGCCTGGGCCTTCCTGGTTGGAGCGCAGCGACGACGCGGCAACCCGAATGGGTTGCGGCCCAGGCCGCGATGAGTGAGTTCGGCTCGACTCCCGGGCGGATTCCGACCGGCGATCGGTGCGGTCGGTCGGTAGCATCCCGACGGCTTGAAGCTCGCCGACCTGATCGACCTGGAGTGGCTCCTGCGCGAGGGCGCGGAGCTGCCTGACGAAGTGGTGCGGGCTGCGCGTCCGGCGGCAGAGAAAGCCTGCGCGTCGCGTGGTCTCGACGCCGCGCGTGCCCGCGCCCGGCTCGACGTCGACCGCCCCTTGCGCGCCGCACTCGCCGGCGCCTTCCTGTCGACTGCCCGTGTCCGGATGGAGGGTCTTCCCGGCCAGCGCACCGCCGGCGCGATCCGTCTGATCGGCAGTCTGCTGATCGTGTTCGGCCTGCTGCTCGGGTTCGGCGCCGCGAAGGCCGTCCTCGACTACGACGGCAAGACGCCGATCAACGTCCTCCACTTCGCCGCGGTGTTCTTCGCGCTGCAGATCGTCCTGCTCGCGTTCATGCTCTGGTTCCTGCTGCGCAGCGGTCGCGCGGCAGCACACCACGACGGCCCGCCGCTCCTCCATCGACCGCTCGCATGGCTCGTCGACCGCGCCCTCGGTGCGCGCGGCCGCGCGATCGCGGAGTCGCTGCGCGCGCTGCGCACCCGCGCTTCGCTCTACGCATCGGTCGAACGGTGGACGTTGTTCGCCTTGGCACAGCGCCTCGGCGTGGCCTTCAACGTGGCGGCGCTCGCAACCACGCTCGCATTGGTGGTGGGCACCGACCTGGTGTTCTCCTGGTCGACCACGCTGGTCGACGTCAGCGGCGAGCACGCGCACCGCATCGCGAGCCTGCTCGCGGCGCCATGGTCGTGGCTGTGGTCCGACGGTGTTCCTTCGCTCGACGTGGTGCAGCAGAGCCGCTGGGTGCGCATGCCGGGTGCGTTCGCAGGGGATCTGTCGCTGACCGAGGCCCAGCGCTTCGCATCGCAGTGGTGGCACTTCCTGGTCGCCGGTCTGATCGCCTACGGACTGGTGCCGCGGACCCTGGCCCTCTTGTGCGGCGAGTTCGCCCGCGCGCGCTCGCTGCGACACACCCGCCTCGACCACGCCGGTTGCCACGCGTTGTTCGACGCCCTGCTTCCACGCACGGCCGGTTGGTCCGGACCCGCACCCGACAGCATGCGCGGGCCGGCTCCGGAGACGGATGCGCGGGCTGCTGCCCTCGCTCCGGAACCGGCGGCGCCCGGCGCGACCGCGATCCTTCTGTGCTGGGGCAGCCTGCAGGCCGATGCGGAGGTGGTGCGCAAGTCCGCCGAGGATCGCCTCGGAATGCGTGTGATCGCGTCGCTGTCCGCGGGCGGTGCGGCGCTGGAAGACGACGAGCGCGCGCTCGCGGCTCTGCGCGGCAACAAGGCGCATCGACTGCTGCTCGCCTTCGCCGCCGGGCGTCAGCCCACCGCCGACGTGCTGCAGTTCGTCCGCCGCGCGCGCGAGGAGTTCGGGGCGGGACGTCCGATCGTCGTCGCGCTGCTCGAGGCGCGTGACGACGGCACGCTGTCCCCGGCCGATCCGGAGGAACACGCGATCTGGCGTCGTTCGCTCGGGACGCTGGGCGATGCGCATCTGTGGGTCGAAACCGCGCCGGAGGTCCCGTGAGCGATCCGCTGCCGCGTTTCGTGGTCGTCGGCAACGTCAACCAGGGCAAGTCGTCGGTGGTCGCCGCATTGACCGAGGACGAGGCCGTTCCGATCGACAGCTATCCGGGTACCACTCGACGCTGCGGCGAGTACCTGTTCCGCGTCGGTGCGAACGGCCTGTTCCAGATCATCGACACGCCGGGGTTCCAACGGGCGCGCCAGCTCCTCGCACGTCTCCTGCCGCGCGCGCAGAACGCCGTCGAACGACCGCGCGCGGTGCGCCAACTGCTCGCCGATCCGGGATTCGCAACCGACTTCCCCGACGAGGCACAGCTGCTGGCTCCGATCGTGGACGGGGCGGGGATCCTGTACGTGGTGGACGCGTCGAGCCCGGTCGAGCCGTCCAACGAGGCGGAGATGGAGATCCTGCGCTGGACCGGGCAACCGGCGATGGCCTTGCTCAACCGTGTTCGCGCCCGCGACCACTCCGAGCACTGGCGCCCGGTGCTGCGGCAGTTCTTCCACACGGTGCGCGAGTTCGACGCGCATCACGCACGCTTCCCCGACCGGGTCGCGCTGCTGCGCGGATTCCGCGAGATCCGTCCCGAGTGGAGCGCATCGATCGACGCGGCGGTGGCGGCGATGGAGCGCGAGTGGAGCGAGCGCGGGCGTCGTGCGGCGTCCGCGGTCGCCGACCTGCTCGGATCGGCCCTCTCGCACGTCGAGCGCAAGCCGCTCGCGGAGACCGCCGACGAGAAGGCGGTGCGCGCGGCGCTGCACGCGGCCTTCCTCGAGGCGCAGCGTCGCATGGAGAAGCAATCGCGCCAGCGCATCGAGGAGGTCTACCGGCATCCGGGTCTCGAAGCCGACGACAAGGCGATCGAGATCCTGCACGAGGATCTGTTCAGCGAGACGACCTGGCGCGTGTTCGGCCTCACGCGGCGTCAGCTCGCCACCTACATGGCGGTCGGCGGTGCGATCGCGGGCGGGACGATCGACGTCATGCTCGGCGGGATCAGCTTCGGCGCCTTCGCCGCACTCAGCGGTCTCGGCGCGGGTGCACTCGGTTCACTGGGCTGGCTCGGCGGCGAGCGCCTCGCGGTCGTGAAGAGCAACGCCGGTCCGATCGGGCGTGCGTTGTTCCCCGGCGACACCGGCCGCTTCGTCAGCGAGGGACCGGTGCGCGACCTGCGCTACGCCTGGGTTCTGCTCGACCGCGCGCTCGTGCACTTCCGCGAGGTGCGCGATCGCAGCCATGCGCGTCGCGATCACACGATGCGCACCGGCGATGCCCGCGGCGTGGTGGCCGAACTCCCGCGGGCATCGCGAGACGCACTCCAGCAGGCGCTCAAACGCCTGCTCGACGATGCGCGCAGCCACGGCAACGTCGGCGGCGACGCACGCCGTGAACTGGAGGCCCGCATCCACGAGGTGATGCAGGTCCTGCCGTCTTCGAGCTGAGCGATCGGCCTCAGGCTGCGCCGCCGACGCGCGTGGTGACCGCTGCCTGCACCTCGCCGCGCGACGGCGCCGTGCGGGTGACCTCGGGCAGTGCGGCCGCAGCCTCGAGCCAGCCGCCGAGTTCGATCCACTCACCGATCATCGAGGCCATCGGCGAGTGTTCGCGCAACCAGCGCATGCGCATCCATGCCGGCGCGACCCACAGCGACAGGGCGTTGCCGACCCGGAAGCCGTTCGCGTGCGCGGTCTGCGCGAGTTCGCGGAGCTCTGTCACCACGTTCTTGCGGGTTTCGACCGGCAGGGTGAGACCGCGCACGGTGGCGTGGAAGGCGGGCACCACCACCGCGTCGAAGGCGGCGAGAGCGGCACGCTCACGGGCTCGCATCTCGATGCGGTCGGCCCACGCGCCGTGCCACTGGTGCTTCTCGATCAGGTAGTCGAGGACCACGCGCGGGTCGTTCAACTTCAGCTTGCCGTCGGTGAATGTCGCACCGGGATCGCGATCGGTCGCGGCCCCCGTGTCGAGTTGGAGGTTGCAGTCGGCGTGCAGCTGCGCCATCACGGCTCGCACGCGGTGCACGGACAATCCCGTCTTGGGTCCAAGAAGCTCGGCCATGTTGCGTGGATCGACAAGGCGATCCGAGCCGGGACAGCGGCTGTCGCGGAATGCGACGTTGGAGCGCGTCACAGCGTCGAATCGTCGATCCCGGCGACGCCTCCGCGGCGGCGGTCCGCGAGCCTAACGGCCGAGCGCCGAGTCGATCCGCGTGCGGAGCGAGGCGAGCGTGTCGGCGTCGAACTCTCGGCGACGTCCTCCGCGACGCGCGACACCCCAGATGGGATTCGGGAAGTGCGAGTCGTCGCGCCAGCGCGGAACGACGTGCCAATGGAGGTGCGGCACGAGATTCCCGAGGCTCGCGAGGTTGATCTTGTCCGGAGCGAGCAGCGTGCGGAGCGCGGATTCGGTCGCACACACGGCGCGCAGCACGTGTTCGCGACCGCCGCGGTCGAGGTCGGTCAGCTCGGCGACGTGCGCGTTCCAGATCACCCGGCAGAAGCCCGGCCAGTCCGGCTCGTCGGCGAGGACGATGCGCAGGCGTGCATCGCGGTACAGGACCATGCCCGCATCGCTCGCGCACAGCGGGCAGGGGCGAGGATCGTCGGTCATTGGAGTTCCACACCGGTCGGGCCGCCGCGCCGCGGCAGGTCGTCGGTGATCGGGCACCAGCGCGGGGCACGGTCCGCGTAGACGTGGCCCTTCGGCAGCGCGTCGAGCGGATCGTCGAAGATCCCCGCGGCGACGTCGATCTCGCCGGGCCAGCGCGGCGCCGCGAAGCTGAGCCGTGTGCCACAGCGGCGGCAGAAGGTGCGCGTGCCTCGGGTCTCGGTGACGTAGCGACCGAGCAGAGCGTCGTCGCCGACGAAACGGACCGCGCTCTCGTCGAAGCTCACCCAGGTCACCACCCCGACCCCGTGCGCCTTGCGGCAGTTCTCGCAGTGGCAGTTGGTGAGGTAGCGGAAGGGGCGGGTGCACTCCACGGCGACGGCCTTGCAGGAGCACGAGCCGCGCAGCACGTCGCTCACAGCGGCTCCATCCCGGTCGGGCCGCCGCGCCGCGGCAGGTCGTCGAGGATCGGGCTCCAGGCCGGCGCCCGGTCGGCGTAGACGTGCACGGTCGGCATCTGCTCGAGGGGATCGTCGAGCACGCCCGCCGCGATGTGCACCTCGCCCGGCCAGCGCGGCGACGAATACATCATCATGGTCCCGCACTTCGAGCAGAAGCTCCGCGTCGCGCCGGTCTCGGTGAGGTAGCGGCCGATCGATTCCTCACCCTGTGTGATGCGGTACTTGCCGTCGACGAAGCCTGCCCAGGTCACGAAGCCCGCGCCGTGTGCACGTCGACAGTTGTTGCAGTGGCAGTGTGCGACGAAGCGCGCCGGAAGCTCGCATTCGAAGCGCACCGCCTTGCAGTAGCACGAACCACGCAGGACTCCGGTCATCGCGACGATCCTAGCCGCAGCCTTCCGTCGAGCGAGAGCCCGTGCGACGATGCGGTGCGGAACCGAGATCATGGAATACGTGCTGGCTCTCGATCAGGGCACGACGAGTTCGCGCGCGATCCTGTTCGACCGCGCGGGCTCGGTGCGTGGCGTGGCGCAGCGCGAGTTCACGCAGCACTTCCCGAGCTCTGGTCAGGTCGAGCACGACGCGGAAGAGATCCTCGCCACGCAGGTCGGTTGCGCTGCCGAGGTGCTGTCGAAGGTGGGGGCGCGGACGCGTGATGTGGTCGCGATCGGCATCACCAACCAGCGCGAGACGACGGTGGTGTGGGAGCGCGCCAGCGGGCGGCCGATCGCGCGCGCCATCGTCTGGCAGGATCGTCGCACCGCGGATCGGTGTGCGCGGCTCATCGCCGACGGCCACGAGGACCTGCTGCGCGAACGCACCGGCCTGGTCGCCGACCCGTACTTCTCCGCCACCAAGATCGCGTGGCTCCTGGATCACGTCCCCGGTGCGAGGGCGCGCGCCGAACGCGGCGAGCTGTGTTTCGGCACCGTGGACTCCTGGCTCCTGTTCCGCCTCAGCGGTGGTGCCGTGCACGCCACCGAGGTGTCGAACGCGTCGCGCACGCTGCTCTTCGACATCCACCGGCTCGACTGGGACGACGAACTCTGCACGCTGTTCGGAGTGCCGCGCGCGATGTTGCCGGAGGTGCGCGACTCCAGCGGCGTGTTCGCCACCGTGGCGAGCGATCTGCCGTTGCACGGCGTTCCGATCGCCGGCATCGCGGGCGATCAGCAGGCCGCGTTGTTCGGGCAGTCGTGCTTCGAGGCGGGACTCGCCAAGTGCACCTATGGCACCGGCTGCTTCCTGCTGGTCAACAGCGGGCCGTCGCCGGCGCGATCCGCGCACCGCCTGCTGTCGACGGTCGGCTGGCGCATCCCGGGCGCGACGCGCTATGCGCTCGAGGGTGCGGTGTTCGTCGGTGGCGCGGTGGTGCAATGGCTGCGCGACGGACTCGGCATGCTGCGTGCGTCCGGTGACGTCGAGGCGCTCGCGCGCAGCGTGCCCGACAGCGGCGGCGTGACCCTGGTGCCGGCCTTCACCGGCCTCGGCGCGCCGCACTGGGATCCGAACGCGCGCGGCACGATCTGCGGGATCACGCGCGGAACCACCGCGGCACACATCGCCCGTGCGGCGCTCGACAGCATCGCGCTCCAGGTCGCCGATCTCGTCGACTGCGTCGATCGCGATCGCGGCGCGCGGGCGACCGAGTTGCACGTCGATGGCGGCGCATCGCGAAACGATCTGCTGATGCAGTTGCAGGCCGACCTGATCGGCCGTCCGGTGGTTCGACCGAAGGTCACCGAGACCACCGCGCTCGGCGCCGCGCGTCTCGCCGGACTCGCCGTCGGCTTCTGGCGCGACGTGTCCGACTTCGCATCCTCCGCGTCGATCGACAAACGCTTCGACCCGCAGGGGGATGCCGTGAAGCTCGCCGCGCTGCGCGACGACTGGCGCGAGGCCGTCCGTCGTTCCCTGCACTGGGCCGGAAGGGAGCCGCGGTGAACCGCAGCGCGGCGCTGGCCGGACTGCGTGAGGACCGTCCGCTCGACATCCTGGTCGTCGGTGGTGGTGCCACCGGGGTCGGCGTGGCGGTCGATGCGGCGACGCGCGGCTACCGCGTGGGCCTGCTCGAGCAGGAGGACTTCGGCAAGGGCACTTCGAGTCGGAGCACCAAGCTGGTGCACGGCGGCGTGCGCTATCTCCAGCAGGGCAACGTGTCGCTGGTGATGGAGGCGCTGCGCGAACGCGGTCGACTGCGTCACAACGCGCCGCACCTGGTCCACGACCTCTCGTTCGTGGTCCCGAACTACGCGTGGTGGGAGGGACCGTTCTACGGCATCGGCCTGCGCGTCTACGACCTGCTCGCCGGACGCCACGGCTTCGGTCCCTCGCGTCATCTGTCCCGCGACGAGGTGCTCGCCGCGATCCCCACGCTCGAGACCGAGGGCCTGCGCGGCGGAGTGCTCTACCACGACGGGCAGTTCGACGACGCGCGATTGCTGATCGCCCTGGCGCGCACCGCCGAGCAGCACGGTGCGATGCTCGTCAACCACTGTGCGGTCACGCGACTGCTGCACGATGCGCACGGCATCGTCACGGGTGTCGTCGCCGTCGATCGCGAGCGGGGTGACGAATTCGAGCTGCGCGCCGGCTGCGTGGTGAACGCGACCGGGGCCTTCGCCGACGGTCTGCGGCGCCTCGACGATCCCGCGGTCGAACCGTTGATCGCACCGAGCCAGGGCATCCACCTCGTGCTCGATCGCGCGTTCCTCGCCGGCGACACCGCGATCATGGTGCCGCGTACCTCGGACGGGCGCGTGCTGTTCGCGATCCCCTGGCACGGCCGCACGCTGATCGGCACGACCGACACGCGCATCGACGCCCCGCTGCTCGAACCCCGTGCGCAGGAGCGGGAGATCGACTTCGTGCTGTCCACGGCCGCACGCTATCTCACGCGTGATCCGACCCGCGCCGACGTGCTCTCGGTGTTCGCGGGTGTGCGACCGCTGGTCGCGCACGGCGACGGCACGCGCACCGCGTCGCTGTCCCGCGACCACAGCATCCACGTGTCGCGCAGCGGTCTGTTGACCATCGCCGGCGGCAAGTGGACGACCTATCGCCAGATGGCGCAGGACGTGGTCGAGCAGGCGGCCCTGCTCGCGCACCTGGAGGAGCGCCCCTGCGTGACGCGCGACCTGCACCTGCACGGGTGGCACGAGGATCCGAAGCGACTCGGCGAGCTCGGCGACTGGGGCAGCGATGCGGACGCGATCGAGGCCCTGGCCCGCGACGTCCCGGCACTCGCCGAGCGCTTGCATCCGCGCCTGCCCTATCGCATGGCGCAGGTGGTGTTCGGCGCGCGCCACGAGATGGCGTGCCGCCTGGAAGACGTGCTCGCGCGTCGCACGCGCGCCCTCCTCCTCGACACGCGCGCGGCGGCCGAGTGCGCGCCGCGGGTCGCCGCGGTCCTCGCCGCCGAACTCGGGCGGGATTCCCGGTGGGCGGAAGAGCAGACAGTTGTCTTCCGCGAGCTCTGCGCCGGTTATCTTCCCTAGCCCGTCGTGTCGTCGCGCCGCGCGGCGTCGCCTCGAAAGGCCGGTGGCGTCGCCGTCGAATCTGTCCCGACGCCCGAATCTGGAGTTCCCCATGCACAAGTCGACCGTCGTCCTCCCCGTCGTCTCGCTGTTGTTCGTCTCGCTGTCTGCCGTGCCCGTCTCCGCGCAGGAGATGGAGACGCCCAAGCCGGCGCCGATGCTCGCCAAGTTCGAACCCTTGATCGGGGTATGGACCGGCAAGGGTGTCGCGCGCCAGTCGGCGGACGCCAAGTCCGGCACCGAGCCGTGGACGGCGACCATGTCGATCCAGCGCATCCTCGGCGGCTTCGCGGTGCAGGAGGACCTCGTCATCGAGATGGGGGCGCCGACTCCCTTCCTGATGCGCACCGTCTACGGCTTCGATGCCTCGAGCGGCCACGCGATGGCCGTCATCGTGTCGAACGTCGGCCAGGCGAACCGGATGGGCTACGAGTTCCACGGCGACGGCATCCTCGTCACCTACGGCATCGATCCCGCGCACGACGAGAGCGGCACCGGCATCGGGCGCTCGCGCATCGAGTTCACCAAGGACAGCTACCGCTTCGTCCACGACGGCATGCGCGGCGCCGGCCGCCCCTTCGTCGAGGTCGAGGGCGAGTTCACGAAGCCCGCAGGCGGCGGCGCGGTCAAGGCGGTCGATGTGGCCTTCGCGAACCAGCCGGCGGGTGAGGAGATGAAGTCGCTCGCGGCCTTCTTCGGCAAGTACGCCGTCGCCGGGAAGATGATGATGGCGCCCGGCCAGCCCATGGTCGACATCACCGGTACCGATGCCTACCAGCCGATGTACGGCGGTCTGATCGCCCTCGAGACGGTGGAGGGCGAGTCGGGTCCCGACATGCCGAAGTACGTCTCGCACAGCTACGGCGCCTGGAACCCGGTCACCTCGAGCTACGACTGGTTCGTCTTCGACAACATGGGCGTGGCGATGTCGATGGCCAGCCGCTGGACCAAGCCCGGCACGCAGATGGTCTTCGCCGGATCGATGGTGTCGATGGGCACGCTGGTGTCGTCGAACACCGTGATGAACCTCGGCCAAGACGGCATCACCAGCGCGAAGGGGCACACGCTCTGGGGCGCCGCGGACCCGGTGGTGTCCTTCGACGCCAAGTTCACGCGCCGGTGAGCCGTCGCGGCCGGGGCCGCACCCAAGGATTGCCGCGTCGTCGCTGCGCGCCGACCAGGAGGGCCCAGGCCGCCTTGCTTGCTGGGGTCCTCCGGCCTTCGAATCGTCGCGTGACGCGACGATGTCTCCGGCCTACGGACACCGGGCGCGTCACCTGTCCGCAGCCGAGACCAGCGCTGCGACGAAGCGGTCGAGCGCTTCCTTGGCGGCTGCGGTGGGACAGGTGAAGTCGTTCAGGAGCACCGCGAAGACCAGGGGCGGTGCGGCCTCGTCCTTGCGGAGGACGTAGCCCGACAGCGCGGTGACCGCCGAGATGTTGCCGGTCTTGGCGACCACGCGGCCCCGGAGCGCGGGGTCGACGAAGCGCGACGCCAGCGTGCCGTCGACCCCGCCGATCGGGAGACAGCGCCGGAAGCTGTCGCGCAGCGGACTGCGCCACACACCGCTGAGCAGATCGCCGAGCTGGCGGGGCCGCACGAGGTCGAGGCGCGACAGCCCCGAGCCGTCGGCGATCCGCATGCCCTTGGTGTCCACACCGATCTGCGCGAGCACCTCCTTGGCATGGGCTGCTGCGGCGGTCATCGAGTGCGCGCCCGGAGATGCGGCGCGGATCACCTGCTCGGCGTAGAGATTCTGGCTGACCTTGCCGAGCGTCGTGCAGATCGACGACAGCGGCGCCGAGTCGTGCACGGCGAGCACCGTCTCGTCGCCGTAGCGCTCCGGGCGTTCGGGTGCGACGTCGCGGTCGAACGCGCCGCCGTCGACCACGATGCCGCGCGCGACGAGTCGTTCGCGGAGCACCGTCGCGGCATAGGCGGTGGGATTCTCGACCGAGAGCAGGTGCCGC
Source organism: Planctomycetota bacterium (assembly GCA_046349595.1). GTDB lineage: Bacteria > Planctomycetota > UBA1135 > UBA1135 > UBA2386 > JACRLW01. Next base: position 781,041 of record JAXMCA010000002.1, on the reverse strand, counting down.
GAGGCCTTCGCATCGCAGGCCATCCGTCCGGTGATCCTGATGTGATTGCTCGCCCGCAGGCGTTCGACGCCGAGGATCCCCTTGGTCCCGGCCGCAGTGCAGAGGGCCCGGTTCTCGACCTCGACGAAGCCCGTGGCCGGTGAGAGCCGTGCGCGTGGCATCGAACCCTCGGCCGACGGCTGCAGCACCAGGCGGATGCAGTTCTCGGCGAAGCACAGCCCGCTGACCTGTGCGGCGTAGTCGTCACCCTCGTAGTTCCACGCCCAGCCCTCGCCCATCACCTCGTCGGGTTGCACGTCATCGTCGCCGAGCACGTTGCCGCGCACGCGCTTCAGGCCGTGGGTCTGCACCGCGGCTTCGATCATGCGATCGAAGACCTTCGCAGGGTCCTCGCCCTCGTCGCGTCCACCGAAGCTCGGATCACCCGAGCCGATCAGGACGAGATCGCCGAACAACTCGCCCTCGCGGATCGGGCCGGTGGCGACCAGTGTGGTGCGGAAGCGGAAGTCGGGGCCGAGTGTCGACAGAGCCGTCGCGAGGCTGACGAGCTTCATGTTCGAGGCGGTCATGAAGCCGCGTTGGCTGTCGCTCTCCGCGACGATGCTGTCGTCGCGCAGGTCACGGACGAACACGCCGATGCGGGCGCCCTCCAGCGCGGGTTCCTCGCGCAGGGTCCTGAGCGCGTCTTGCGGGCTCTGGGGGGACGCGAACGAGAGCGAGGCGACGAGCGCTGCGACGGTCAGCATGCCGAGTCCGGGGTCGGTGGGTGGGAATCGCGCGGCGGACCGCCGCGACGACCGGGAACTGTCGATCACGACCGCAGGCGGTGCGAGAGGGCGTCGATTTTCGCGAAATGCCCAAAGGTCGGACACCTCGCGTTGCCGAAAGAGACGGTGGCAAGGCTCGGTCGCGCGGTCTCACGAGACGCGGACAGCGACCCAGGCGAATCGGATCACTGCGATGAAGAACCTCAACTTCCCCGGACTCCCCCGCATCCTGGTCGTCGACGACGAGGAGGCGATCCGCGAAGGTCTGCGCGCGCTGCTCCAGGGAGAGAGCGTCGCCGTGGAGACCGCCGACTCGCTGGAGGTCGCGATCACCCGCCTCGAGCTGCGGCCCTTCGACGTGGTCCTGCTCGACGCCCACATCGAGGGCGCCGAGGGTCACGCCGTGATCGGTCGGATCCGCCGCGGCGCGACGCCGGCCGACGTGGTCCTGCTGTCGGGCTACGGGGCCCCGTCGAACACCGTCGAGGCGATGCGGAGCGGCGCCTTCGACGTGATCGAGAAGCCGATCTCCCGCGAGCGCATGATGGCCGCGATCCGCCGTTGCCTCGAGGCGCGGCAGATGGTGCGCGAGCTGTCGTGGTCGCAGGAGCGACTGCGCGATCTGGCCTCGAGCGAGATCCTCGGCCTCTCGCCGGCGATCCGCGCGCTCGAGCAACGGATCGAGGAGGTGGCGATGTCGCCCGACACCACGGTGTTGATCACCGGTGAACGGGGCTGCGGCAAGGAGCTCGCGGCGCGTCGCATCCACGAGAGCAGTGTGCGCCGTCACGGACCCTTCGTGACGATCAACTGCGCGGCACTGGTCGAGAACCTGCTGGAGACCGAGCTGTTCGGTCACGAGGCGGGGGCCTTCACCAACGCGGGTCGCGAGGGCCGCGACGGCCTGTTCGCCTCCTGCGCCGGTGGAACCCTGTTCCTCGACGAGATCGCGGACATGGGCAAGGCGCTCCAGGCCAAGCTGCTGCGCGTGCTCCAGGAGCGCACCTTCCGCCGCGTCGGCGGCGTGCGCGACATCGCTGCCGACGTCCGCATCATCGTGGCGAGCACCAAGGATCTGCGCCGTGAGGCCGAGCAGGGTCGCTTCCGCGAGGATCTGTTCTTCCGTCTCAACGTGATGAGCATCGAGGTCCCGCCGTTGCGCGCGCGTGCGCAGGACGTCCCGCTGCTCGCGCACTTCTTCCTCGATCAGTTCGCCCGTCACATGGGGAAGAGCCTGACCGGCTTCACCGAGGAGGCGATGGAGACGCTGTGCGAATACGCATGGCCCGGCAACGTCCGCGAGCTGCGCAACGCCATCGAGCGCGCCGCGCTCGCGTGCACCGGCGGCATGATCGACGAGTGCCATCTGCCGACCTTCTCCGGCGGCGCCTTGGACGGCAGCGACGAGATCTCGCGCAACGTCTTCGTGCTGGACGGCACCGACTGCTCGATCCGTTCACTCGAGAATCAACTCGTGCGCAAGGTGCTCGAGTCGACCAACTGGAACATCAGCCGCGCCGCCTCGATGCTCGGCATCAACCGCACGACGCTCTACAACAAGATCCGGGTGTACGAAATCGGACAGCGTCCAGGTCGGGAAGCCGTCGAGGTGTCGTGATCCGCGACGGTTCGCCGGTCGCCGCCAAGGCTGCGGCGACCGTGCCCGTTCGCGCGTTGCGGAGCCGCTATCGGTGACGACGCGGCCCTGCCGATGAGGGGACGAGGAGGGTGGATGCCCTTCCATCCGCCGGAGGTGGCGAGTGACAGAGAAGATCGACTTGGGCAAGAACCCGTTCGGAGCGTTCGCTGGTGAGGAGACCGGCGCGGCTACGCCTCCGGCGAGCGATGCCCTCTCCGACCTGATGCAGGGGGGTGAGTCGCCGGTGCCCGGCGGCACGACCGCTCCGAAGTCGGCGTCCTTCGCCACGCGCGACACCAAGAGCGACTGGGATCTCGCGGCACCACCGCCGCCCTTCCGTGAGGCTGCGACCGAGGTCGCTCCGCAACCGGAGAGGATCGAGGCTGCCGAGCCGGTCGCATCGCTCGACGTCTCATTGGCTCCGACTCCCTCGCCGGCACCTGCGCCCGCGCCCGCGCCCGCACCGCAGGCGAAGGTCGCACCCGCACCCGCACCCGCACCGCACAGTGCGGAGCCGCTCCTCGGTGTCCGTCCGCCCGAGCCGATCGATCAACGCAAGCTGTGGCTGCTCCGCATCCTGCTGATCTCCAACCTGGCGATGATGCTGGTGATGCTGCTCCTGCCGCATCCGATGGAGACGCGCACGGAGTACGTCACGGGTTCGCCGACCGGCGAGGAAGGCACGCGTTCCGCGCGTCCTCTGCCGCCACCCGGCAGCGGTGCGTCGCACACCACTGCCGAGCCGTACGTGCAGCCCCCGCGCAGCCAGTCGCTCGGTCTTCCGAACGATCCGCTCTACGAGAAGGCGCTGATGCAGGCCCTCGACGGCGACTTCGCCGCAGCGAGCGCCACGCTCCAGGCGTTCCTCGCCGCGCATCCGTCGCTCGACCCGGCGCTCGAGCGTCTGATCCACGCGCACCTCGCCTACTACCTCCGCAAGGCCGGCAACCTCGGCGAGTCGATCGAGCAGGAGACGCGCGCGCGCCAGATGGCGGGCCGCGCCTTCCTGCCCGAAGAGCTGCTCCGCGCGGCACGTGACGCCGAGCTGCGTGGCGACGGCGATGCGATGCGTCGCGCCTACGCCCAGTTCCTCCTGCAGGAGGACCAGCTTCCGCCGGCGCTGCGTGCCCTGGTCCAGGAGGCCTACCTCAAGCTCGGCGACGCCTACCGCCTCGAAGCGGAGCGCGCCGAGAAGACGCCCACCGACGTCGACGTCAGACCCGACGGCAGGGGGTCCGCGCGGAAGTGATCGTCTCCGCCGTCGCCCTGTTCGCGGTGCTGTGGCCGCACTCGGATCCGCTGTTCACCGTCCACGACGATGGCAACGCGCGGACCGTCTCGGCCAACCGCGCTGCGGTTCCCGGTGACATCGCGCTGCGCGAACTCGCGCGGTCGATGGGATGGAACCTGCGCTTCCAGGTCGGCGCCTTCGAGAAGACGCTCGCGGACACCGTGGTCGATCTCTCGTTCACGGCGCGCGGTCCGCGCACCGTCGCCAACCTGATCGCGGTCGCCTCCGGAACCGACATCGTGTTCGTCGACCGCGACGTCGACGGTCGCACCTCGACCGAAATGGTGGTGGTCGCGGTGCCCGACGCGCAGGCCGAGGAGGGGCGCCGTCGTCTTCGCCAGTGGGCCATCGAGTGGTATCGCACCTTCCTCGACGAGGACACGCATGTCGGCGGCGAGCGCCTGGCGGACGCGTTGCGCGTGCGCATGCAGCTCTCCGGTCTCCTGCGCAGGCAGGGCCGATTCGTCGAGGCGGCGAGCGTGCTCGAGCGTCTCTACGAGATCGCACCGGATCACGACTACGTGCCCGCCGCGTTGCTGCGCATGGCGCAGTGCTGGTTCGAGGCCGGTCCGGAGAGCTGGCCCGATGCCGAGCGTCGCGCGCGCGATCTCACCCGTCTGCATCCGGCTCGGCCCGAAGCGGCGCAGGGCACGATCCTGCTCGGTCGGGTCCTCCTCGCGGAGGCACGCTACGCGGAGTGCGTGGCGACCCTGGAGCGATCCACGTTGCGTCTCTCCGGCACGCCGGAGATCGTCGACCTGTACCTGCTGCTCGGTCAGGCGCAGTTCCGGCTCGGTGATCCAGACGCGGTGGCGAAGACCATGTCGACGCTGGAGGACGGTCAGCAACCCGAGCGACTCGCGCCCTCGCAACGTGCCGATTGGCTGTTCCTGCGCGGCTACGCCGCTGCGGAGAAGGGCGAGGGCAAGCGCGCATCGCGGATGATGGAGCAGTTCCTGCAGATCCACACCGCGAACGACGAACTGCGCAGCATCGCCCAGGTCCTGCTCGCGAAGGGCTACCTGTCCGAACAACGCTACATGCAGGCGCGCGCCGCGGCGCTCGCCGCACGTCGCGACCGCGCCACGCTCGATCAGACGTGGAGTCGCGCTGCGAGCGAGGTCTGGGCCACCACCGCGACCGCTCTCGGCGAAGAGGATCGCGCGCTGCTCGAGCTCGAGGTCGAAGTGCGTCACGCTCCGGATGCCGACCCGGAGCTCACGCTGTTCCTCGCCGACCTGTTGCGCAGCCACGGTCGTCATCAACGTGCACTCGGACTGACCGCGAAGCTCGTCGACCGCAAGGACGAGTTCGGCGATCGCGCCCGCCTGATGCAGATCGAGACCCTGTTCGAACAGGCGCAGGCATCGGGCACCATGAACCGCTTCCCCGGGGAGGCGATCCGCATCGCGCAGGGTGTGCAGGATCCGCAGCGGCAGCGTCGTGTCGCGGAGCTCGTCGGTCACGCCTATGAGAAGCTCGGCGATGCCGACCGCGCCGCCGACGCGTTCCGCGGAGTCCTGCGGTGAGGACGCTCGTCGCCGGCATCCTGCCGCTGCTGTTCTGTGCGGCGTCGCTCCATGCGCAATCGGAAGTGGAGCGCGAGCGTGCGCGCGTGGAGGAACTCGACCGTCACGCCGTGGAGATCGAGGACTTGATCCGTCGGCATGCGCGGGGCGAGGACGTCTCCCGCTCTCGATGGCTCGAACTCGACGAACGCGGTGGCCGCAACGAACAGACCCTGCAACTCACCGAGAACGAGACGCGGGCGATGCGCAAGGAACTGGAACGGCTCCAGCAGCTCCGCGCTGCGCGTCGCGAGGAGAAGGAACGCCGCGAGGAGGGTGATTCACGGCCACGCCGTGAGGAGGTCGATCGCGCGGTGCGTCCCGAAGCGGCGGCGAAGGCAGCGACAGCATCGCCGCCGCCCGGCGTGCGGGTCGAGGCTTCCGCGGCGACGAGCCAGTCGTCGGGATCCGCCCGCGTGCAGGGATCGACCGATCACCGTCGCGTCGGCTTGTCGATGCTGCGTGCCGGCCTCGACCTGCGCACCGAGGCGCGCGCGCTCGCCGCCGAGGGTCGTGTCGCCGCCGCCGCGGCGCGCGAGGAGCTCGCCCGATCGCGACTGCTCGCCGCGCATGCGGAGCTCGAACCGCTCGGCCGCACCGACACCGCGGACGCGATCGACGTGTTCACGCTCGCTCGCTGCGAGGAGGCGCTCGGCAACCTCGATCGCGCGGACGAGCTCTACACCGAGACCATGGCCCGCGATCGCCACGTCGTCGCCGGGATCGACAAGGGCTTCGGACCGGTGGGCCGCGCGGCATCGACCGCACGCGCCGTACTGTCGTGGCTGCGCGAGAGTGGCGACTGGCGTCCGCGACGGAATGTGGACGATCTGGTCCTCCCCGGACGCTGAACCATCGCCGGGTCGGCGGCCTGCAACGCGCGATGCGAGCGGATGTTCGGCGACCGACGAGACGCGTCGGACCACCGACGGAGGACACGCGCTTCATGCTGCACCCGATCGCGGCTTGACGTGATCGCGCATCGTGCCGACACCTTGCGCCTCGCGATGTCGTCTCTCTCCGGTCCGTGCCTCGCCCGGTCGTTCAAGATCGCATCGCACCGAGGCCGAAAGCCGTTGCGTCGATGACCACCCTGGAACCTCGCCTGATGGATCTGGAGACAGCGCCCGCGCTGGTTGCCGCTGCGCAACCGCGGGTGGTGTCGAATCCGCATGCGAAGCGCCCGCTGCTCCGGGAGCTGGTCGACGTGTTCGCGGTCGCGCTCAACCGTGCGCTCGACACGATCCCGCTGACGCACGCGCTCCACCGCCGCGCGCTCGCTCGCCTCGAGTTCAGCGACGTCGAACTGGCGGTCGGCGCGCGTGCCGGACTCCACGGTCTGCGCATCGCCTTCCTCTCTGATCTCCACGCGGGCTCCTTCCTCGACGAGGCGACGCTGCTGCGCGTCTGCGAGGACGTGGTCGCCCGGCAACCCGACCTGATCTGCCTCGGCGGTGACCTGATCAACTCGCGTGAGCGCGAGATCGAGTTGCTCGATCGGCCGCTCCGCGCGCTGCGTGCCCCGCTCGGCGTGTTCGCGGTGCCCGGCAACCACGACCACCGCTGGATGGACGACATGGGCGACTGGCAGGATTACCTGTCGGCGCGCGGGGTCACGGTGATCGCGAATTGCGGTCGCCGCATCACGCGTGGCGGGTCGAGCTTCTGGCTCGGAGGGGTCGACGATCTCACCGACGGGATGCCCGACATGCACGCCGCATTGCGCGGTCGCCGCGAAGGCGAGCCGACCATCCTGCTCGCGCACCAACCCGACCACTTCCCCGAGGCGGCCGAGCACGGAGTCGATCTCGTGCTCTCCGGCCACACGCACGGCGGCCAGGTGAAGCTGCTCGGCCGCGCACCGATCTCGCACACCCGCCACGGCTTCGTCGACGGCCACTTCGCCCGCGAGACCAGCCGCCTCTACGTGAGCCGCGGCGTCGGCGCGACCGTGCTGCCCCTGCGCATGGGCGCTCGCCCCGAGATCCCCTTCGTCCGGCTCGTCGCCGGCGGCGCCTGATCGTCCGGGGCCGGACCTGTCGTCGGCCGCGACGATGCGCGATCATCGCCGCGCCTTGCACCGGGCCGTCCTCCTCCGCCTCGCGCTGATTCCCTTCACGCTGCTCGGCGTCGGCTTCCTGACCTTCCTGCTGCTCGACCTCGTGCCGCTGGACCGCGCCGAGGTCGAGGTCGCCGGTGCTCCACGAGTGACGACGGAGGTGCAGCGCATCGAAGCCGTGCGCGCGCTGCGCGAGCGCTACGGGCTCGTCGATCCGGTGACCGGCGAGCGCCATGGCGTGCTGACCCGCTTCGGCCACTGGCTGGAGCACGCCGCGCGGCTCGACTTCGCCCCGCCGGGACGCACCGCGGCCGAGTTCCAGGACAGCCTGCTCCGTGCACTGAGCACCAGCATGCTGCTCGGCTCGCTCGCACTCGCCCTGGTGCTCGCGATCGGTGTCCCCCTCGGCTGGTGGCTCGGCCGCAGGACCGGCTCGCTCACCGATCGAGCGGCGTCGACGGCCCTGCTCGGCGTCGGAGCCATGCCGGACTTCCTTGTCGCGACGCTGACCATCCTGCTGTTCTCCGGACCACTGCGCTCGTTGCTGCCGACCGACGGCCTGCGCTCGCCGGGCGCCGATGCGCTGGGTCCGTTCGAGCAGATCGTGGATCTCGCCCGTCATCTGGCCCTGCCCGTCGTGGTGCTCGCCATCGGCCCGACGACCTGGGTCACGCGTCTGCTGCGTGCGTCGTGTGCGGCCACCTCGCGCGCCGGATTCGTGCACACGATGCGCGCATTGGGAGCCTCCGAGCGCGAGATCGCGCGGCGCATCCTGCGCAACTCGCTCGGTCCGCTGTGGACGTTCCTCGGCGTGCTCCTGCCGTGGATCGCGACCGGTGCGCTCGTGGTGGAGAACGTGTTCGGCATCAGCGGCTTCGGCCGCCTCGCCTTGCAGGCCATCTCCGACCGCGACGTCTCCACGGTGATGGTCTCGACCCTCCTGGTCGCGACCGCGGTCGCACTCGGTGGCCTGTGCGGCGACCTCATGCATCGGCACGCCGATCCACGGGTGCGTCTGCGATGAGGCATGCCGCGATCGTCCTCGCCGCGCTGCTCGGCGTGCTCGGCCTGTTCGCGCCGTTCCTCGCCAACGACGTGCCCTTGCTCGCGCGCGTCGGCGGCAGCTACCGCTTGCCTGTGTTCGAATCGCTTCTCGGAACCGCCGACCACGGGCCCGACGGCACCACCTGGAAGCAGTGGTGGCTCGCGCGACCGGAGGGCAGCGAGGACTTCGCGGTGATGCCACCGTGGGCGACCGGACCGCTCGAGGTCCATCGCGATGCGATCCTCGCCGGGCCGTCGCGCAAGCACCCGCTCGGCGTCGACGACGCGGGACGCGACCAGTTCACGCGCTTGCTGTTCGCCGCCCGCACGGCCTTCCTCGTCGCGGCCGGTGTGGTGTCGATCGCGCTGCTGCTCGGTGTGGTGATCGGTGGGCTGTGCGGGATGTCGGGCGGGATCGTCGACGCCGTACTGCTGCGCGTCATCGAGTTCTTCGCCAGCTTCCCGGTGCTGGTCGCCGCGCTCGCCGGCGCGGCGTTCTTCGGCGGGTCGCTGGTCAACGTGGTTGCGCTGTGCGCGCTCGTGCAGTGGACGCAGATCGCGCGCATCGTGCGCGGAGAACTCCTGTCGCTCCGCGAGCGCCCCTTCGTGTCCTGCGCGCGCGGACTCGGTGTCGGTCGGATGCGCCTGCTCTACGGTCACCTGCTTCCACAGCTTCGCGCGCCCATGCTGGTCAGCGCGGTGTTCGTCGCGGCCGACGCGATCCAGGTCGAGTCCGCGTTGTCGTTCCTCGGTGTGGGTGCCGGGCCGTCGACGGTCTCCTTCGGCGCCATGCTCGAGCAGGGACGCGTCCACGCGGTGGGAGGGGCGTGGCACCTCTGGCTGTTCCCTTCGCTCGCGCTCGCCACGCTTGTGCTCGGCCTGCACGCGGTCGCCGACCGACTGTCGTTCCGCGAGCGGGACACTTCAGGGTAGGTCGAAGAGCATCAGCTCACTGTCCTGCTCGGCGCCGATCACGAGTCGCGTCGCATCGCTGATCCCGACGCCGTCTCCGGCCGCGAGCCGGTGGCCTTCGACGGTCACCGCGCCGCGCGCGACCTGCAGCCACGCGCCGCGTCCCGCGCCGATCTCGTGCACCAGCTCGACACCGCGCGACGGGTTGGCGATCGACACGACCGCGTCCTGATGGATCGGCAGGCTGTCGCCGCGCCCGTCGCCGCTGGCGATCGCGCAGAAGCGGTCGCGGCGCGCTTCGAGCGGGAAGTTGCGCTGCAGGTAGGAGGGCTTCGCACCGCGCGACTTCGGGAAGATCCAGGTCTGCAGGAGGTGCACCTCCTGCTGCTTCGAGGCATTCACCTCGCTGTGGACCACGCCGGTGCCGGCCGACATCACCTGCGCGTCGCCCGGACGCAGGATGCCGTGCGAGCCCATGCTGTCGCGGTGCTCCAGCGCGCCGTCGAGGATCCAGGTGATGATCTCCATGTCGCGGTGGGGGTGGGAACCGAAGCCGGTTCCGCCCTGCACGGTGTCCTCGTTGATCACACGCAGGACCCGGAACTGCTCCCAGCGCGGATCGAAGTAGCTCGCGAAGGAGAAGGTGTGGCGGGCGAGCAGCCAGCCGTGATCGACGATGCCGCGCTCGTCGGCCTTGCGGAGGAGGATCATCGGGGGAGGGCTCAGGCAGAAGGTCGCAAGCCGCCGTCCCATCGGAGACAGCTGCGTCGCGATGCGGGTGGCGTCCATATGTCGCGACCGAGGCGGGCGCAATCAGGGTTTCCGCGCGGTCGAGTTCGCGCTTCACTTCGCGTCGATGTCCGCGGCGCTGATCTCCGGTGCGACCCGTCAGATCCTGTTCGAGACCGGCTTCGTCGTCTGCGACGTGCTCGGTCTCGCGCTGGGTGCGTGGCTGCTGTGGCGACGAGGTCCGCGCGCCGCGGGACTCGGACGGGATGTGCGTGTCGCCACGGTCTTCGGGCTGTCCTGGGTCGCCGCCACCGCCCTGCTCTTCACCGCGCTGGCCCGTTCGTTCTTCGGCGGCATCGCGGCGACGGTGCACGCGCTGCTGTTCGTCGTCGCTCCGCTGACCTTCCTGCGCGGGGCCTCGCGGCTCGTCGTCGCCCGGAGGGTCGATGGACTCGTCGGCGTGCTGGTCGGCTGCGTGATCGTCGGCGTCCACGCGTGGGCGCACTTCGTCGAGCCGTACCGTCTCGCCGTCGACACGCACCACATCGTCACGCCGCACGCCGCGCGTCTGCCGCAACCCGTCCGCGTGGCGCTGCTCGCCGACATCCAGACCGATCACATCGGTGCATGGGAGGAAGGGGTGTTCGCTCGGGCTGCCGCGGCACGGCCGGATCTGCTGCTGTTCGCGGGCGACTACGTGCAGATCGCCGACCGCGCCCGCTTCGCGGTCGAGTGCGCGGCCTTCCGTCGTCTGATCGGCGAGTTCCGTCCCAAGCCGCGCCTCGGCATGTTCGCGGTGATCGGCGACATCGATCCGGATCCGTCGATCTTCGCCGGCACCGAGGTGCGCCTGCTGCGCGACGAGACGGTGGGCTTCGATCTCGCACCGAAGTTGCGCCTGTGCGGTCTCGACCTCGCCTCCTCGCGCAGTCCGCTGACCGCCGACTTCGCGGCGCGCACCGCCGCCTTCGACGGCTTCACCATCGTGCTCGGCCACGCCCCCGACTTCGCGATCCCGGTGATCGAGGGCTCGATCTCGATCGACGCGCTGCTCCTCGCCGGCCACACCCACGGCGGGCAGGTCGTGATCCCGGGCTTCGGTCCGCCATCCACGCTCAGCAGCGTGCCGCGTGCGGTGGCCGCGGGCGGTCTGCATCGCTACGGCGACGCCTGCCTGTGCGTGAGCCGCGGCATCGGCATGGAGCGCGGCATCGCACCGCGCGTGCGCCTGTTCTGTCCGCCGCAGCTCTTGCTGTTCGAGATCGGTCCCGACTCGTGACGTCCGCCTAGTAGTGCAACTGCTTCGCGGACTCCGCGAGCTGCTTCGCCATCTCCGTGGAGAGCCTCTCCGGATGCTCGGGATCGATCAGCGGCCGCTGGATGCCCAGCAGGTTCTGCAGCGCGAAGCCCGCGGCATGGAGACCCTGCGCCGGGAGCGCGTCGCCGGCGAGGAGGCGGATCAGCATCTCCGCGGTGGGGCGACGACCGTCGCGGATCAGCGCTTCCACCACGTCGTCGTCGACGACGGTGCGCGACAGCTCACGGCGCAGTTCGTCGGCATCGAGACGGCGCACGAGGTCGAGCGCGCGGGTCGAGACCTTGCCCTCACGTTCGGCGACGAGATCGAAGAGGTGCTCGATGTTGTCGCGGAACTCCGAACCCACCGCGAGGCTGAGAACCTGCTTGAGGATCGAGTCCTCGCGTTCGGAGTTGACGCAGGAACCCTTGCCGGCGCGCGCGATGCGTTCGAAGGAACGCTGCACGTCCTTCTCGGGCCGTCCCATCAGGTCGCTGGCGGTGATGATCGCGTGCACGCAGGCGGAGCCGTCGGTGGCGAAGGCGCGCACCAGTCTCTCGAGCTGCGATTCGGTCTGCGGATGCGCGGGTGCATCGCCGATCAGCACCACCACACGGCGTGAGCGCGGCGCCCAGGGCTGCTGCACCGCGACCTTCATCGCTTCGAGCACGGCCTCGGGACGATCACCGCCGCCGTCCGCGTCCACCGTCTGCAGGAAAGCCAGCGAGCGGTAGAGGTCGCGGTCGAGGGGGACGCTGCGCGTCAGATACTGCTCGCGTTCCCCCTTGTCGCGGTAGGTGACCACGCCGATCCGCGCGTCGGGGACCAGGGCGTGCAGTGCACGCACCATGCGCGCCATGCGTTCCTTGGTCGCGCGGAGGACCGGACCCATCGAGCCGGTGCTGTCGAAGGCGAAGACGATCTCCAGTCCCGACCGGCGCAGACCGGCGACCGTCTTGCGGAACCCGGTGCTGAAGTGCTCGCCGTTGCCCTGGCCCAGGATGTCGCCGGCGCCGTTCCCGGCGGTGACGCGCCGGAACATCTCGCGGGTGCCGTCGAAGACCGGCAGCGCGGCGAAGGGATCGTCGAAGTCCTCCGCGTTGGCGGCTTCGGGTGGCGGTTCCACCACCGGAGACGATTCGACCTGCGGCACCGGCGGCGGTTCGACATCGAAGGTCGGCTCGGGCGGTGCGTCGAGATCGACGCTCCGGTCGTCGCCGTCGTCGGCCATGGCGAACTGCACCGCGGTCGACGTCCGCCGCGGTTCCGGCGGGACGAGGATCCAGATCAGGAGGAAGGCGATGGCGTGCAGCAGGATCGACAGCGCGAACCACGGCGCGCGGCGCAACTCGTGCGCCATCAGCTCGCTGAAGGACGCCTCGCGCGTCGCCGTTCGCGGCGCCGCGACCGTCGGAACGGTCGGGGGCTCGGAAGGGACGTCGGGCGCGAGCTCGACCTCGATCGGACCGAGACGCAGCCTGGTGATTCCCTCGAAGGCGGCCTCCGTGTTCAGGCGTGCGCCCTCGGCATCGGTGACCTCCGCGTCGCCGACGGCCTCGACGACGAAGTGCCCGCGATGGAAGCAGATGGTCGCGTGGGCGGGCGCGATGGCGTCGTGCACCAGGCGGATGTCGGCGTTCGGACCCGAGCCGAACACGTGGATGCGATCCGCCTCGAGGACGAAGACCCGATCCCCGACGACGACCCTCGCCGGGTGTGGGTCGGTGCGCGTCGCGAGTGCCTCGGTCATGCGTCGTGCGGGGGTCGTCTGCAGCCCGTCGACTTCATCGGATCCGACGCGAGGCCGGCCGGATGGTCGGTTCGTGTCTCTATCGTCGCGGGACGGGCTTGCGGTGCTCGGCGGAGCGGGGCGGCGCAGAGTCTAGCTTCGAGGGCGCGGTGGGTGACCGAGGCTGGCGGACGATGGTCCCAGGGAAGATGGCCCTGCGGCTAGGATTCCCGCCGAGGACCCCCGGTCCTCACCGGGCTTCATCCCTCTCCGGTGCGACGCGTGCCTGCCTGCCCCGTCGCGGATCCCCTCCCCTCTCGATCCATGAGTCTTCGCGTCATCGGTGGCGAGTTCCGTGGTCGCGTCCTCAAGTCGGTCAAGGGTTCCATGACCCGTCCCCTGCTGGGTCAGGCCCGTGAGGCGATCTTCGACATCCTCGGCCCGCGCATCGTCGATGCCGAAGTGTGGGATCTGTTCGCGGGGACCGGAGCCACCGGTATCGAAGCACTGTCGCGGGGTGCGCGCTTCGTGACCTTCGTCGAGAAGGCGCGCCAGGCGATCGATGTGCTCGAGGACAATCTCGCGATGCTCGGTGAATCGGTGCAGTCGCGCACGCGCGTGGTCCGCGGCGATGCCTGGCTGCCGCCGGTCGGCGACCCTCCGGCGGCCGAACTGCGCGCTCCGGACGTGATCTTCCTCGACCCGCCCTATGCGATGGTCGCCGAGGATCCGAGCAAGTCGACCTGGCGCGCGCACCAACTCGTCGGCCACCTCGCGCCGCGCGGCGTGCTGTGCTTCCACTTCGAGGGCGGCTTGCTCGATGTCGACGATTTCGACATGCCGGTCGACCTCCGCCGCTACGGCCGCTGCCAGATCGCGATCCTGCGCCGACCGGGAGAGGCTCCTGCCGAACGCCAGGTCCACGACGCCCCGGAATCCCCCTGCCAGGGCGAGGACGAGCCGGGTCCGTAGGTCGGAGAATCGGAGCGCGGCGCGAAGCTCGGGGTCAAGAGGCGGCGATCGGGTTGCCGATATCCCGTCGAGTCAGGCAGGCGGACGCGTTCGATCGTCTCGACGGCGAGCGTGGAACGGAGGTCCGTCGCAGGCCCGAACCGATCCGAAGGCAGCCATGAAGAGAGTCTTGTTCGCCGCTTTGTGCGCGTCCCTGCTCGCTCCTGCGAAGGCGCAGTTGCGACTCGCCCAGAACGATGTCGCGGTGGTCGAGGTCACGCTCGACACGCTTCGTCGCCAGCCCGATGCGTTCCAGAACGTGCGGGTTCGTTTCGAGGTCCAGTTCTGCTCGCTCGGCAAGATCTGGAATCCCTTCTTCACCCGCTTCGTGCCCAGCGAATACGCGAACTTCTACGCGTGGTCCGGCACGCAGCCGATCTGGCGCAAGGACAGCTACGAGGACGTGTTCGGCATGCTGTTCCTCAGCAAGTCGAGCATGCAGCTCAACCAGCTCTACAACTACCGCACCTACGATCGCCTGCAGATCGAGGGCGTGGTGCAGAACGTGTTCCAGGGCAACCCCTGGATCGAAGTGCTCGACATGCAGCTCGTGCCGGGCCGCGTCGACAATCCCACGCTGACCCATCTCTACCGCGCCGACAGCTACATGCAGAAGCGCGAGTGGAGCAAGGCGATCTCCGAGCTGTCGCTCGCGCCGGGCAAGGACCAGCCCGACCACGTGATGGCGGCGATCAACAAGAACCTCGGCATCTGCTACCTGCGCACCGGTGAAGCGGCGCGGGCCGAGGTCTACCTGAACACCGCCGATCGCCTGAGCCAGGGCGACGACATGGAGCTCAGCCGTCTGGCGCGTGCCGCGGCGGAGGATCCGTCGAGCCAGCTCGACCGCGCGATCGACAAGTCGCACGTCGACGAGACCAAGCGCCCGCTGTGGGAGGCCTTCGACGACGTGGCCGACGACAACACCAAGCCGAAGACCCAGGGCACGGACACCGGCGCGCCGGCTCGTCCGGGTCGCTGAACCGCGCCCTTTGCCGCGCGGCCGACCGGCGAGTTCGGTCCGGCTGCACGGTGTGCCTGCGAGCGGAGGATCCGTGCGGTGCCGAGCAGGATCGGCCGGCCGCCGCGCGCCCGCCCAGGCGGGTTTCCGCCCCGGTCGGGTGATCGGCAAGCCTCCGCGGTTGCGGCGCGGGCGAGGAGGGTGAAAACTCTCCGCCCCCTCGGTGTTGGGCCCGCCTTCGGCCCCCACCCGCGCCCTTTCCGTGACCTCGACCCTCGCGACGGCGCCGCCGACCCCGGTCACGGGATCGACGCGCCTCTACCGGTTCGCCGCGTTCTTCGCGGTGCTCACGCTCCTCCACATCAAGTGGGGGGCGCTGGTGGTCAGCTCGGGATCGGGGATGGCCTTCGCGGACTGGCCGCTCTCCCGCGGTTCGCTTTGGCCGCCGGGGATGAACCGCAACGAACTGCTCGAGCACCTGCATCGGGCCTTCGGGACCATGGTCGGCATCCTGGCCATCGTCCTGGTCGTGTGGATCCACCGCGTCGGTGAGCGCCGGCAGACCTTCCGCGCCGCGATCTGGCTCCTCTTGCTGATCGTGATCCAGGGATTGCTCGGTGCCGCGGGCGTGAGCTACGGAACCTTCGGCGGAGTGACCAATCCCTGGTTCGCGACCGCGCACGGCATCCTCGGGCAGGTCACGCTGTCCCTGCAGGTGGTGATCGCCTTCATGCTCTCGCCGGCGTTCGGCGTGCAGAAGACCGGCGAGTCCGAGACGGTCGGCGCCACGCGCAAGCTCGCCGCCGCGGCTCTGGCCGCCGTTTTCCTCCAGCTCGTGGTTGGCGCGATCTTCCGCCACACCAATGTGCAGGGCGTGCTCTGGGTCCACATCACCATGGCGCTCGTGGTCGCCGTGCTGATCCTGCTCGCGGCGGCACACGCCAGCTCGCGCTTCGGCGACGACCACCCAGGCTTCCGCCGGACCGCGCGCTGGTTCTACCTGCTGCTGGTCGTGCAGCTCACCCTGGGCTTCGTCGCGATCGCCGTCCGGCGATTCAAGGACCCGAGCAGCGTCGACAACCTCGCGCAGATCCTGCTGGTCTCGTCGCACGTCCTGGTCGGGGCCACCCTGTTCGCGCTGTCGACCTTGCTGGTCGCCCGTGCTTGGCGCAACCTCGTCCCCGGCATGCAAGGCCAGGCAGCATCGTGAGCGGAGTCCTCGAGACCACAGCGGTTCCGGCCGGAGCGATCGTGAAGGCAAGGGCGTTCCTCGAACTCGGCAAGTTGCGGCTGTCCAGCCTCGCGATCTTCGCGGTGGTCGCCGGGCTCTATCTCGGCACTCCGAGTGGGATCTCGGTCGACACCGCCCTCCTCGTGTCCACGACCATCGGCACGCTGCTGATCGCGGTCGCGGGCAACGCGCTCAACATGCTGCTCGAGCGCGACGTCGACCCGCTGATGGAGCGCACCCGCGGTCGGCCCCTGCCGACCCGCAGGCTCACGCCGCGGGAGGTGCGCATCTTCGGCGTCGCCTGCGCTGCGATCGGCATCTTCGTGCTCGCCGTGTCGACCAACTGGCTGGCCACCGGGCTGTGCGCACTGGTGCTGGTCACCTACGTCTTCGTCTACACGCCCCTCAAGCGGGTCAGCGAGTTCAACACCATCGTCGGTGCGGTGCCCGGGGCGCTCCCGCCTGTGGTCGGCTACGTCGCCGCGAAGGGCATGATCGACGTCGCGGCCGCCGTGCTGTTCGCGATCCTGTTCCTGTGGCAGATCCCGCACTTCCTCGCCATCTCGTGGCGATACCGCCACGACTACGCGCGTGGTGGGATGAAGATGCTCGCGGTGCGAGACGTCGAGGGTCGCATGATCCGGCGCCAGATGCTGGTCTACACCTTCGCGTTGATCGCGGTGTCGATGCTGCCCTATCGCTTCGCGATGACGGGAGGCATCTATCTCGCCAGCGCAGCCCTCTTGGGATTCGTGTTCGCCGTGCCGGTGTTCTGCGCGGCGGTGCTGCGCTGGGAGGCGGCGGTACGGCAGACCTTCGTGGTTTCGATCATCTACCTCCCGCTCCTGCTCGGCGTGATGGTGCTCGATCGGACCTGAGCCCGCACCGTCTCGCTCTCGCACCGATCCATCGCATGACCAACGGCAACGGAACAGCTGTCAAGGCGTCCGGACTCGGCTTCCGCTACGGCGACCGCGAGGCCCTTCGCGACGTCTCGTTCGACGTGGCGCGCGGAGCGGTCCACGGCTTCCTCGGCCCGAACGGCTCGGGCAAGTCGACGCTCTTCAAGATCCTCGCCACCATCCTGCCGGTGCGGACCGGCAGCCTGGCGGCACTCGGTCTCGACCTCGCCACCGACTTCGCCGCGCTGCGCCGCCGCATCGGCGTGGTGTTCCAGTCGCCGGCGCTCGATCGCAAGCTGACCGTCCGCGAGAACCTCCGTTACGGCGGTCACCTGCAGTCGCTGCGCGGGACCGAACTCGAGAAGCGCATCGACGAGATGCTCGAGGTCGGCAATCTGCGCGCGCGGGAGAAGGACAAGGTCGGCGAGCTGTCAGGTGGTCTGCGGCGGCGCGTCGAGATCGCAAAGGGACTCCTGCACAAGCCGGAACTCGTCCTGCTCGACGAGCCGAGCACCGGGCTCGATCCGGCGGCGCGTCAGGACCTGTGGCGCTTCCTGCGCTCGCAGAAGGGCCTCACGGTGATGTTCACCACGCACCTGATGGAGGAGGCGGACGAGGCCGACGCCCTGACCATCCTCGACGCCGGCCAGGTGGTCGCCGCCGGCACTCCCGACGCCCTGCGCGCCGAACTCGGCGGCGACGTCATCGAGGTGACCTGCGCCGATCCCGATCAGCTCGCGCACGAGATCCAGGAGCGGATGAAGCTGCCGGCACGCAAGCTCGGCAGGACCGTGCGGCTGGAGGCGTGGCGCGCGCACACGCTGGTGCCGCAGATCGTCGAGGCCTTCGGCGATCGCGTGACGCGACTCACGTTGTCGCAGCCGTCGCTGGAGGACGTGTTCATCGTGAAGACCGGACATCGCCTCACCGAGGAGGGCTCCTGACATGGCTCTCGCCGCCTGGTCGCTGTGGCACCGCGAGATCGTGCGCTTCCTGAAGGACCGCTCGCGCGTGTTCAGCTCGATCGGACAACCGATCATCTTCTGGCTGCTGTTCGCCGGCGCGCTCGGCCGCTCGTTCCGTCCCGACCAGATGGACTACGGCGAGTACTTCTTCCCCGGCACGCTCGCGATGATCGTGTTGTTCACGGCGATCTTCTCGACGATCACCGTGATCGAGGATCGCAAGGAGGGCTTCCTGCAGGGCGTGCTCGTCGCACCGGTGCCGCGCTCGGCGATCGCGCTCGGGAAGATCGCGGGCGGCGCGACGCTCGCGGTCATGCACGCGCTGGTGTTCTACGCACTCGCACCTTTCGCCGGCGTGCCCCTGCACCTGACCTCCGGCCTGCTCGGCTTCCTGGTGCTGGTGCTGCTCGGCTTCGCGCTGACCGGCATCGGCTTCACGCTCGCGTGGCTGATGGACAGCACCGCCGGCTTCCACGGCGTGATGATGGTGTTCCTGATGCCGATGTTGCTGCTGTCGGGCGCCTTCTTCCCGGCGTCGGGTGCGCACCCCGTGCTCGCCGGCCTGATGGCCGCGAACCCGCTGACCTACGGCGTCGCCCTGCTGCGGCACGTCTTCTACGGCGCGGGCACCGCGGCGACGGCCGACCTGCCGTCGCTGACCCTCTGCATCGCGGTCACCATCGCCTTCGCGCTGGGCGCTTTCGCGCTCGGGACGATGGTGGTCCTGCGCCGCACGGCGCGCGACGCGGTCTGACGGCATCCCATGCTCGCCACCTTCGACTTCCGCGTCCTCGCCGACGTGAACGCCTGCCTCAACCTGACGGCGTTCGTGTTCCTGGTGATCGCCCTGGTCGCGATCAGGCGCGGCAACGAGACGTTGCACAAGCGCATGATCCTGACGGCCACCGGTGTCTCGGCGGTGTTCCTCGTCAGCTACCTCGTCTACCACTTCAACGTCGAACACGTGAAGTACGGCGGACAGGGGTTCATGAAGTTCCTCTACTTCGCGATCCTGATCCCGCACGTGGTCCTGGCGATCGTGATGGTGCCGCTGATCCTGACCACCATCTCCCTCGGATTGCGCGGGCGTCGTGCGAAGCACCGCAAGCTCGCGCGGATCACCGCGCCCATCTGGCTGTACGTGTCGGTCTCCGGCGTCCTCTACTACGTGATCCTGTACTGGCTGTGACCGCCGTTGCAGGTCCGCACCCGTCCCGATAAACGGTTCCCCCCATGACTTGTCCCTGCGGCAGCGGAAAGACCCTCGAACAGTGCTGTGGTCCCTACCTCGCGGGCGAGCGGTGGCCGTCGACCGCGGTCGACCTGATGCGGGCGCGCTACGCCGCGTTCGCGTCGGGCAAGGTCGATTTCATCCTCGAATCGCACGACCCGTCGAGCCGCGGTGAGATCGACCGCAACCTGATCGAGCAGTGGTCGACCCGCTCGCAGTGGAACGGCTTCGAGGTCCTCGAGGTCGTGCAGGGCGGCGAGAACGACGAGCAGGGCAGCGTCGAGTTCATCGCGCGCTACTCGATCGACGGCAAGGACCAGGAGCACCACGAGCTCGCGACCTTCTCCAAGGTCGACGGCAAGTGGTTCTTCGTCGACGGCCTCGTCGCCGGCGCCGGCACCTTCCGCCACGAGGCCCCCAAGGTCGGCCGCAACGACCCCTGCCCCTGCGGCAGCGGCAAGAAGTTCAAGAAGTGCTGCGGCAAGGCGGGCGCGGCCGTCGAGTGAGCGGGGGTCAAGTCGGGATTCGGCACGGCAACAGTTGGGGTGCGCGTGTCGAGCCCGTGTGATTCCTACCGACTTGGCCCTATCCGGCCGTTGCGCGGTGGTCACGACCAGTCAGCCGCGCACGCAAGAACACGGCGTCGCGATGGAATTCGAGATAGCGCGCCTGTGAGTCCGTGAATCGACCGACGTCGATCTCTCGTTCGGTGTTCACTCCCATGCGCTGCAGAGAGGGTCGATGTGCGACAGGAGAGACCAAGAGCCGGCCATCGGCCTGAAACGAGATGAAACCGCGGTCGAAGAGATGGTCGATCGAGGGAGTGAGGAGCAGCCCGTTGCTGCCGTCGAGTCGTTCGAGGTTGTCGCTGTCGCGCCAAGGCTTGCAGTGGCTCGCACGTAGATGCTCCGGACGGTCGACGCCGGTCACACGGCAGCGTCGCTCGAGCTCGGAGACTCGGGATCGAAACAGCCCCTGTCCCCGGCGGGCGAGTACGAGCGCTTGCTTCTCGGTTTCGTCGACCTCGCAGTTCTCTGTGACTTGGCGTTCGAGGTGCTCCTCCCAGAGCACGATCTCAGGATTCGGAAGGTGGATGCGAAACTCTGAGACGGTCTCTCCTCGTGCGATCTCAGCAACCTCACTCCCCAGCAAGTCGGCCAGTACCAAGGCGAGAGGCCTTGGCACCTCGGTCAAGTAGATGCTCTGGACGCCATGACCGTTCTCGCGCAACGGCGAGTAGCGCTTCGGCAACAGGGGTTTGAGGCGTTCGATCCATTCTGCTGGTCGGAAGGAAGAGAGCGCCTCGTGGAACTCGACGTCGACACGCCAGCCGATGTTCTCCCAATTGCGCCCGGCAAGACCGAACTCCTCGGGCTTGGGTGCTTCGTATGCGTGGCTGCGGGCAATGCCGAAAGCCCGAATCCGCGTGTCGGCGAATGAGAACACGAGGTCACCAGGGGAGACCTCGCGCATGAACTCGTAGAACGGATTGCGCGTGCCCGACTTGCGCATCTTGGGTGACCAGAGGTACCCGCCACGGACTTCATGGCGGTACGTCTGATTCTGATTCACCCACCAGAAGCGCATGGACCTCGAGGCTCGGTCCAGCCGAGCAGAATTCGGATCGAGATCCCCTGGTCACCGCTCATGGCGTCGCGACCGAGGCGCGCCCCTCAGAAGCTCAACCCGATACCTGCCTCGAAGAAGGCGCCGGCGTTCAGTGCGCCGTTGAGGTCGGCGGAGGGCGTGCCCACGCCCTGGTTGAGCGACCAGTCGTATTGACCGGCGAGCGTCGTGCCGACGCGGCCCCACAGCGCGAAGTTGTCGTTCACGCGCAGCATCGCCTTCACGTAGCCCTCGATCTCCTGGACGCGCGCGTTGTATTGCTGCTTGGTGCCAGGTGCGCGCAGGTTGTACTCGTCGCCCTCGATCGACACGCCGGTGGAGAAGATCCACTCGGCGCTGGGGATCCACGACAGCTCCGCCTTCTTGGGCAGCATCATGTCGAAGCGGAGCACGTCGCAGATGTGCCAGGTGAGGCCGATGACGGGATAGACGCGGACGTTGTCGAAGGTCTCGTCGTAGGTCGCGCCGAAGGAGAAGAAGACCTTCTCGTCGATGCGCCACGACGCGAGCAGGTCACCGAAGAACTGCCAGTCGCGGTGGTTGAGCGTGCCGTCGGTGTCCGAGTAGACACCCGGGCGGAAGGTCGCCTGGAGCAGCCAGTCGTCGTCGAGGAACCAGCCGAAGCCGATCTCGCCATTGAAGCGGAACAGATCCTCGTCACCCGGAACCGGCGCGTTCGACGAGAAGTTGTAGCGACGCTCCTGCGCGGTGCCGCCGATGGTGAGGAAGTGGTCGGGGTCGAGCACGAAGGGCACCGACACGCGACCGCGGAACTGCTGGAAGTCGAAGTCGCCCGGATCGCTCTTGACCGTCGTCTCGCGCTGGAAGTGGTAGCTCAGCTCGATGTCGGGTCGATAGGCGAAGGCGTTCTGCACGAAGGAGCCGTGCAGACGGTGGAACATGTTGCCGACGCCGTACTGGTCGTCGTCCTGCACGAGCCGCGCGCGGTCTTCGCGCCGCGGCGGTGCGAAGAGGTCGCCGGTGTCGACATCGAGCTTCCGCTGCTGGCCCGCGGCTTCGCGGTCCCGCGGCGATTCCTGGCTCGACGACGGAGCCGCCAACATGCCGACGACGAAGGAGACGGCCGCTGTCGCAGCGGCTCGACGAATCCGATCGGTGCGCATCATCACAAGGGGGCGCGCCGCCCCCTCCCTGTTGCTGTCTGAGGCTCGCGTGCGAGCCTGCGTGGAGAAACTCGCCGGAGCATTCCGGCGCCTGCTCGGCCAGACCCGAACGGAGGAGTCTGGATGTTCCCGGCCCGCCCGGCCGGATGCAGGGCCCGGACTCTAGCGAGGGAGCCGTGCGAATGCCCGTCCGGAACTGCCGCGGTCGCCGACCCGGAGGATCGCCGCGACGGCCGCGATCAGGTGAAAGCCGGTCGATCGTTGCGCAGACTCTGGCGCCCGCCTCCTGCGCGACCGCCGCATGCTCCAGAACCTCCACATCCGTGACCTCGCGCTGATCGGAACCGCCGAACTGCGATTCGATCGCGGACTCAACGTCCTCTCCGGAGTCACCGGAGGCGGCAAGTCGCTGGTCGTCACCGCGCTCAAACTGCTGCGCGGCGAGAAGGCCAGCGCGGAGCTGATCCGCCACGGCGCGGCCGAGCTGCGCATCGACGGCGAGTTCCTCCTCGGCAGCGGGCCACGCTGGGAGCCGATCCTGTCGGCCCTGCGCACGCTGTGTGGCAGCGTTCCCGAAGAGACGCCGCTGGTGGTGACGCGCATCGTCGATCCGCGCGGCCGGAGCACGGTCCGCATCGACGGCCGACCCGCGACGCTGCGCGACCTGCGCGAACTCGGCGAGTTCCTGGTCGAGATCCACGGCCAGGGCGACAGCCGCGCGCTGATGCGCCCGCAGGCGCAGGCCGAGGCGCTCGATGCCCACGCCGGAACCGTTGCCCTGCGCCACAGCTTCGCCGCAGCCCTGACCCGGGCGCGCGCGGCACGCGCCGCGCTCGACGAGGCCGCGTCCGGCACCCGCGATCGCCTGGCGCGCGCCGAGTTCCTGCGCTTCCAGCTCGCCGAGCTCGAGGAGATCGGCGCGGTCCCCGGCGAGCTCGAGGCGCTGGAGTCGGAGCACCAGGTGCTCGCGCACCTCGACCGGGTCCGCGAGCTGCTCGCCACCGCACTCGACGCGCTGGCCGACGGCGAGGTCAACGGCGCCGAGCTGCTCGGTCGCGCGGAGCGCGCGTTGGGCGACGTCGCGGCGATCGACCGCCGCTTCGCCGAGGCGGCCGAGCTGGTCGGCGAGGCTGCGGTGCAGATCGACGACGCCTCGCGCCAGATCCGCTCCCGCCTCTGCGACCTCGATCTCGATCCCGCGCGGCTGTCGGTCATCGAGGACCGCCTCGCCACCCTGCGCCGTGCGCTCGCCCGCTTCGGTCCGACCGAGGCCGACCTGCTCGCCCGGCAACAGGCGGCGCGCGCCGAACTCGCACAGCTCGAGGCGGAGACCGCCTCGCCGGCCGAACTCGAAGCCCGGCTGCGCACCGCGCTGGACGAGCTGCAGGCCGCCGGGCGCAAGCTGGTCCGCGCGCGGCGCAAGGCCGTTGTGCCCTTCGTCACCGCGATCGAGCGCGAGCTGGCCGACCTCGGCATGGCCGAGACCCGGGTCGAGGTCTGGTTCGACGACGAGCTTCCCCAGGGCACCGCCTTGCTCGACCAGGCCAGCGAACACGGCCCCGGTCCGCTCGAACTCGCGGTGCGTATCAACCCGGGTGAGCCGCCGAGCCTGATGCGCGAGACGGCCTCGGGCGGCGAGGCCTCGCGCATCGTCCTCGCCCTCAAGAAGTGCCTCGCCGACCAGGATCGTGTGCCTTTCGTGGTCTTCGACGAGATCGACGCCGAGATCGGCGGACGGCTCGGCCTCGAGGTCGGGCGCAAGCTGCGCGACGTCGCCCGCGACCATCAGGTGCTGATCGTGACCCACCTGCCGCAGGTCGCGGCCTTCGCCGATGCCCACCACAAGGTCGAGAAGGTCGTGCGCGACGGTCGCACCTTCACCGAGATCCGCCGTCTCGAACCGTCGGCGGTCGAGCGCGAGCTCGCCGCGATGACGGTCGGCGAAGGCGCCGATCCCGAAGCGCTGGCCGAGGCACGCCGGCTGGTCGCACGTGCGCGCAAGCACGGCGGTGCGACCGCCGCGGAGGCCTGAGCCGGCCGCGCTCGGCTGGCGACTGCCGCGCGGCGCCGATACAAGCTGCGGGATCCCGCGCCGATGACCCTGCTCCGCCCCGTCCTCCTCGAACGCCGCTGCCTGGAGAAGGTCTGGGGCGGGACGGCGCTGCAGAGCCGACTCGGCATCCCCTTGCCGCCGGGCCAGGCCGTCGGCGAGACCTGGGAGCTGTTCGATCGCAAGGACGGCAGCAGTCCGCTGCGCGACGAGCAGGGTCTCACGTTGCGTTCCCTGATGAAGGAGCACGCGCGCGACCTGCTCGGGTCGCGGGTCCAGCCCACTCCGGACGGCTTCTTCCCGCTGCTGCTGAAGTTCATCGACGCGCGCGACTGGCTGTCGGTCCAGGTGCACCCTGGTGCCGCGCAGGCGCGCCGTCAGGGTGACGGTCCCAAGAGCGAGGCCTGGGTGGTCCTGCACGCCGGACCCAAGGCGCGCATCGTGCGCGGCTTCGTCCCCGGCACCACGCGCGCCCAGGTCGAGGTCGCAGCACGGCAGGGTGCCGCGATCGAGGCGCTGCTGCACTCCTTCACGCCGCGCACCGGCGACGTGATCGACATCCCGCACGGCGTCGTGCACGCGATCGGACCCGATGTCGTGTTGTTCGAGGTGCAGCAGAACTCGGACATCACCTACCGCATCTGGGACTGGGGGCGTGACCGTCCGATGCACATCGACGATGCCCTGGAGGCGCTGCGCGTCGGTGACGAGGGCCCGGCCACCGTCGCGCCGGTGCCGATCGATGCGCACGGCGAGTGGCTGCTGCGGACCCCGCATTTCCGCATGCGGCGGATGCACTGCAGCACGCCGGCGACGCTCGGCACGGAAGGATCGTTCAAGGTGATGGTCGTGCTCGAGGGCATGGCTGCGATCGGCTGGCGCAGTGGCGGTCAGCATCCGCCCGTGCCGGTGAAGGCCTCCGACACGCTGCTCGTCCCGGCCAACGCCGGTTCGTTGTTCGTGTCGCCGATCGGGCCCTTCGAGTACCTGTGGATCGACGGCGAGAGCGAAGGAAGACACTGATGGCGACACGCAGGGGGCGCACGCCCGAGAACCGCAAACAAGGTCCCGTGCGCAAGCCGCCGCGAGGTCAAGGACAGGGACCGCGTGGTCGTCCCGCGCCGCGCAAGCGCGCGATCCGCGTCACCAAGGTCGCCGCACCGGAGATCGAGAGCGACGGCAAGGTCCGCCTCAACCGCTACCTCGCCTCCGCGGGCGTGTGCAGCCGTCGCGCCGCCGACGAGCTGATCGCGTCGGGTCGCATCTCGGTGAACGGGGAGCCGATCGTCGAGCTCGGTACTCGGATCGATCCGCAGAACGACGACGTGCGCGTCGACGGCCGGCGCGTGGCCGAGGAGCGCAAGGTCTACATCCTGTTCAACAAGCCCAAGGACGTGGTGTGCACCAACGCCCAGAACGAGCAGCGTCGTCGCGTGATCGACTACCTGCCGCAGGTGAAGGGGCGCGTCTACACGGTGGGTCGTCTCGACACCGACTCCGAAGGGCTGATCCTGGTCACCAACGACGGCGACTTCGCGCAACGCGTGGCGCACCCGAGCTTCGGCGTGACCAAGACCTACGCGGTGCTGGTGCACGGCCGCGTGGAGGACGAGACGCTGCAGAAGGCACGCGGTGGCGTTTGGCTCGCCGAGGGCCGCACCAGCGGCGCGCGCATCGTGGTCGAGCGTCGTGGTCGCGACCGCACCTATCTCAAGGTGTCGATCCGCGAGGGTCGCAATCGCGAGATCCGCCGCATCTTCGCGCGGATCGACCACCCGGTGATCTCGCTGAAGCGGATCCGCATCGGCTCGCTCACGCTGCACGGATTGGGTGCCGGTCGCTGGCGCTTCCTGCACCAGGACGAGGTCCGCACCCTGCTCGAGTCTGGCGAAGGCAAGGGAGCCGAGGAGTGAATCAACCGCACCGCGAGGTCGTGCTCGACAACGGCATGAAGGCCGTGCTGGTCGAGCGGAGGGGATTGCCGGTCGTCGCGACCGCGTTGTTCTACCGCGTCGGATCGCGCGACGAGCGCACCGGCGAGAGCGGCGTCGCGCACTTCCTCGAACACATGATGTTCAAGGGAACCGAGCGCTATGCGAAGGGCGAGATCGACCTGATCACGTCGAAGCTCGGCGGCAGCAACAACGCGTTCACCGATCATGACGCGACGGGGTACCACTTCGCGCTGGCGTCCGATCGCTGGGAGACGGCGCTCGAGATCGAGGCCAGCCGCATGCGCGACTGCCTCCTCGATCCCGCCGAGTTCACGGCGGAGAAGCAGGTCGTGATCGAGGAGCTGTCCATGGGTCTCGACGACCCGTGGAACATGCTGTGGCAGTCGACCGAGGCGCTCGCCTACGACGTCCACCCCTATCACCGTCCGATCATCGGCTACCGCGAGGACCTCGAGCGGCTGTCGGTCGACGGGATGCGCGCCTTCTATCGACGTCACTACGGCCCCAACCGCGCGTTCCTCGCGGTGGTCGGAGACATCGACCTGAAGGCCGCCGAGAAGCGGGTGCGTGCGTTGTTCGGCGGTCTCACGCCGGTCGGCGAGCGCGAGCCGGTGCTCGCCGAGCCGGAGCGTCACGTGGAGCGACGCGGCATCGTGCGCGCACCTGGCACGCTCACGCGGCTGGCGATGGCCTGCCGGACCTGCCGGGTCGGCGAGCGCGACGACTTCCACCTCGACGTCCTCGCGCAGGCGATCGCGATCAGCAAGTCGTCACGCCTGCATCGCCGCCTGGTGATCGAGGAGCAACTCGCCACCCAGGTCGGGGCGCACAACGAGACGCGCTTCGACCCCGGTCTGTTCTCGGTGCTCGTCGAACTGCACCCGGGAGTCGATCCGGAGCAGGTCGAGGCGGTGGTGCGCGAGGAGATGCAGCGCATCGTCGACGACGGCGTCACTGCGTCCGAACTCAAGCGTGCGCGCATCCAGATCCGCTCCGCCTTCCTCTTCGACGAGGAGACGGTGCTCGAGGCCGCCGTACGCCTCGGTCGCTACGAGGTGCTGTCGCAGAAGGGCTGGCGCCTGCTCGACGACGTGCTGAGCACCTACGACGCTGTCGATCGCCGTGCCGTGCGTGAGACGGCAGCGCGGCTGTTCGCGCCGGAGAACTGGACCGTGGTGTGGTCGGTGCCGACCGACCAGGAGATCCGTCGACCGACCGTGAAGAAACGTCGTCGCGGTTCCGCGCGTCCGCGAGGCACGGAGGCTGCGTCGTGAAGAAGGTCGCCATCGAATGCGCCGAGCGTGAGCTCGGCAGCGGCCTGTGCTGCATCGCCGTGCGCAATCCCGGCGTGCCGACCTTCGCCGCCGTCGCATCGTTCCGCGTCGGCCAGTGCGACGAGACCGCGCGCGAACACGGCCTCGCCTACTTCACCGGCACGATGCTCGAGGAGGGCACGCGTCAGCGCGACTCGATCGCGCTCGCCGAAGCCGTGGAGGAGATCGGGGCGTCGCTCGACACCACCTCGAACGGCGCCGCGGTGCACTGCCCCGCCGACGAGGCGAAGAAGGCGGTGCGTCTCCTGCACGAAGTCCTGCTGGAGCCGGCCTTCGATGCGCGCGAGGCGCGACGCATCCAGGGCGAGATCCTCGCCGAGATCGAGGCCGACGAAGCCGATCCGCGCTCGGTCGCGCGTCTGCGCTTCCGCGCCGAAGCCTACGGCGCGCATCCCTTCGCACGTCCGCGCTACGGATCGCGTACCGCGCTCGCGGCGCTGCGGTCGGCGGACCTCGTGCGCTTCCATCGGCGCTGGTTCGTTCCGCAGGAGACCATCGTCGCGGCGGTCGGTCCCTTCGAGACCGAGGAGACGCTCGACCTGCTCGCCAAGACGTTCCGCGGGTTCCGCGGCACGGCACCGGAGCGTGCGCCGGTCGTTCCGCCGGAGATGCCGGCCGAGCGTCGTGACGTGCACCTCCCGATGGATCGCGAGCAGGTGCACGTCTACCTCGGCCACGCCGGCATCCGCCGCGCCGATCCCGACTACATCCCGCTGCTGGTGATGGACCATGTGCTCGGCACCGGTCCTGGTTTCACCTCGCGCATCGGCAAGAAGCTCCGCGACGAACAGGGCCTGTGCTACTCGGTGAGTGCGGGCATCACCAGCGGCGCCGGCCTCGAGCCGAGCCTGTTCGCCGCCTACATCGGCACGTCGCCCGAGCACCGCAAGCGGGCCATCGACGGCTTCCTCACCGAGATCCGCGCGATCCGCAGCACGCCGCCGACCGATCAGGAAGTCCGCGACGTGCAGGACTACCTGACCGGGAACTGGGTGTTCGGCCTGGAGCGGAGCTCGCACCTCGCGTCGTACGTGCTGAGCTGCCGTCGCTTCGGACTCGGCTACGACTACCTCGAGCGCTACCCGGACCTCGTGCGCGCCGTCACCACCGACGATGTGATGCGCGCCGCACAGACCCACCTCGATCCCAAGCGCGTGTTGATCGTCAGCGCGGGAGCCGGCGCGAAGTAGCGCGCAGCTCTGCACTGCGGATCTCGACCTTGCCGCGGACCAGCAGGCGCAGGTCGGCGCCGCCGTTCTGCCGGTCGGCGAGGCGTGCGCGTCGGAGCCGGAACACCGTGGTCTCGCCCTCGAGCGCGCAGGGCGTGTAGGCGCCGTCCAGCGTCGCATCGCGGTCGCGCGAGTCGTACTCCAGCGTCGTCGTGCCGAGATCGCCGTCGCCGATCACGCTGAACTCCAGGTCGACGTCGTCGTCGAAGCGCCATGCGTCGGCGACCTGGAAGTAGACGTAGGTGACCGGACGGCCTTGCGGACACGCCGCGACGATGCCGTGTTCGCTGTGCGTGAACGGGCCGTCCTCCCAGGGGATCGGACGCAGTCCGTGCACCTCGCCCTGCGACCACGAGGTCGCCGCGAGACCCTTCGCATCGGCACCGAAGCTCGGGTCGGGACGAGGTCGCGGCGCGTCGAACGCGAGCTCGATCGCGGGCCCTGCATCGCCGCGACGCAATCGATCCACTCCATCGCGGGTGAGGCGCAGGTAGAGATCGCCGGTCTCCTGCGTGCGACACACCTCGGTGCCCTCGTGCATCTCGTCCCAGGTCTCGATCAGGACGAGATCCGGCTTCGCCTGCACCGCGGTGCGCCACGACGCGCGGTAGAACGCGCCGTCCTCGCGGGGGCGGTACGGCGTGTGTCGTCCGGGCACCGGCGAGTCGTCGTAGCCCGGCCCGATCTGCACGACGGAGCCGTGGACGAAGGGGCCGGACAGCGCCGCTCCCCAGGTCGTGGTGGCGTCCTGGCCGATGTCGCCCCAGCTCGCGTCGGCGACGAGGAAGGGACGCTCGCCGTCGAAACGCGACGCGAAGCGATCCCGCATCCTCGTGCCGAGTTCGCGATCCCAGCGCGCGGCGAATCCGCTGACGTAGAGCACGACGAGCGGGCGTCCGTGGTGACGCGCCCACAGCCGCCGCGGTATCGCGGCGAAGAAGGACTCGATCGTGTCGCAGAACAGCGCGCGGCCGGCGGCCGTGGTGAGATCGGTGCGGCCGTCGCGGGGTTCCGCGCCACGCACCGCGTTGCGGAGCGTCGAGGTGTCGTAGAACAGGCCGAGTCGCGGGTGCGCTTCACCGGCCTGGTCCATCGCGACCAGCGCATCGACCATCGGCGGGAGACCGGCGACGGAGAAGCGCAGGTCGGCGTGCGTCTCGCAGCCGGGGAATCCCCAGTAGACCGGCAATGCGACGTCGATCCCCGCCGTCGCCATGTCCGCGAATTGGGCGCGATGCCATGACGCGCTCTCGTAGCTGACAGCGGCCGGATCGACGAAGTGATGCAGTTGCCCTTCGCGTCCCTCGCCACCCATGTGCTGGTCGGGGGCGCGGTACCAGTAGAAGTAGTGGGCGGCGACGGTCGGCGTGCGCTCGCTCTGCGCAGGCAGCAGCGTCGCGCCGATCCACAGCGTCGCGCTCCAGGCTGCGACGCGCGCCATCCTCAGTTCTTGCCGCGTTGCTTGGGCGGCGTGCGGAAGCCCTTCCGGATCGGACGCATCTCGCCCATCGTCGCCGGAGGATGTTCGAAGCCCAGCATGTACCACTCCATGCCGAAGGCCTTCATGTTCATCTTCTGGTCGTTCTGCAGGCGCAGCAGGTTGTCCGACGAGGTCTCGTTGGCCTGCTTGGCGATCAGGCGGTTGAGCACGCGGATGGCGTCGTCACGCTTGCCCTCCTTGTTGAGCAACCACGCGTAGACGTTGTGGAGCAGCGCGTGCTTGCGGCTGAACAGGATCGCCTTGTCGAGGATGCCGAGCGCCTCGTCCTTCTTCCCGTCGCGGTAGCGGATGCAGGCGAGCAGGAGCTGCGCTTCGGCCGAGCGGCGGCCGGCCTTGTTCAGGGCGTCGATCGCCTGTTCCTGCTGGCCGGTGTGCCAGGTGAGCACGCCGATCTGCGCGTAGACGCTGCCCTTGAGGAGCGGCAGCCAGTTTCCGTACTTCAGCAGGCCGCGCAGCGACTGGATCGCGCCGTCGACCATGCGCGCCTCCATCTGCCGCTGCACGGTCGCCATCACCGGCTGGATCTTCTTGCCGATCGATCGACCGACCAGGATCCAGGTCGCGGCGAGGGCGACGAAGCCGAGCAGGATGCTGAAGAACCAACCGAAGTCGAGCAGCCAGCAGCCGACTCCGACGACGAGCCCGAGGACGGAAGCGAGGATGGTGAGATACAGCGGAGGAGCCTCGGCGGGGGACGAAGAGGGGCGGTGATGCTACGCCGCGTGGGGTCGGGGCGGCAGCGAAAGGGGCCCGGGCGGCAGCGAAAGGTCGACGCCGACCACCGCGCGATTCAGCCCTCCGCGAGTTCGGCGATCTTCTCGCGGACCTTCTCGGCGTGGCCGGCGGCCTTCGCCTTGGCCCAGTGCCACGCGACCTTGCCGTCGGGATCGATCAGCGTGGTGCTGCGGATCACGCCGATCGACTTCTTGCCGTAGAGGACCTTCTCGCCGTAGGCGCCGTACTTGTCCATCACGGCATGGTCCGGGTCGGAGAGCAGCGTGATGCCGAGGCCGTGCTTCTGGATGAACTTGCGGTGCGACTCCGGGCTGTCGGCGGAGCAGCCGAGCACGACGGCGTCGAGGCCGGTGAAGTCCGGCATCGCGCTCGTGAACTCACAGGCTTCGGTGGTGCAGCCCGGCGTGTCGTCCTTGGGATAGAAGTAGAGGACGACCCAGCGACCGGCGAAGTCGGAGAGCTTCACCTTGTTCTCGTCCTGGTCCTTCAGCGTGAACGCGGGGGCCTTCTTGCCGACGGTGATCATGCGCGACTCCATTCGTGGATGCGGGGCCAGAGTGCGACCTGCGCATCGCCGTCGATCACGTGGTAGGCGTCGTAGGCGGAGCAGGTCATGCACGAGTGGTTCGGCAGCACGCGCACGCGGCTGCCGAGCGGGAAACGGTCGAAGTCGAGTCGGCTGCCGGGCCGCGCGGTGATCACACCGTGCTCCTGGTAGACATCGGAGACGAGGACGCCGTCGAACACCTGCCCGCTGTCGACGTCGGCGAGCAACCCGTAGCCGCAGTCGCCATGCGCGCCGAGTGCCATGGTGCTGCGGTCCTTCGACATGGCGAGTCCGCCGGCGTCGATCAGGATGCGTCCATGGGCGCGCTGGTGGCCGATCACGGTGGCGAGCACCGTGGTCGCGATGTCGTCGATGCCGCAACTTCCGATCGCCGCCTGGAACAGGTCGTGGAACACGTAGACGCCGGCGCGGATCTCGGTGACGCCGTGCAGCGATGCAGCGTGCGTCGCGGTCGGCGTCGAGCCGACGCTGGCGATCGGAACGTCGATGCCGATGCTCTCGATCCGCTCGCGCACGGTCGCGATCGCGGCCCGCTCCTGTTCGGCGACGGCGCGCAGCGCTTCGCGGTCGCGCGCGCCGTAGCTGTGCCCGGCGTGGGTGAAGATCCCTCCGAAGCGCGTGCCGCGACCGCGCGCGAGTCGCGAGGCGAGCTGCGGGACGAGATCGGAGTCGGGTGTCACGCCGGAGCGGTGCTCGCCGCAGTCGATCTCGACCAGGGCTTCGAAGCGGACGCCCTCGCGGGACGCGGCGTCCTCGAGCCAGTCGATCGCCACCGGTGAATCGAGTGCGACGCGCGTGCGCACGCCGTCGCGCAGCAGCGCGGCGACGCGGCGGAGTCTGGACGGCGCGACGGCGACCGCGAGCAACTGGTCGCGCAGGCCGGCGGCCGCGAAGTACTCGGCCTCCTTCACCGTCGACACCGTGATGCCGTGCGACGCGGCCGAAGGGATCAGGTGGGCGACGTCGACGCTCTTGCAGGTCTTGAGGTGCGGCCGCAACTTCACCCCGAGTGAGCGCGCACGCTCCTCCATGCGCTGCACGTTGCGCGTCAACCGCGCGCGGTCGAGCAGGAGCGCCGGGGTCTCGATCCCTTCGAGCGCCTTCATGGCCGCTGCTTCAGCTCTCGGGCGGACCGGCGACCGCGACGGCCTTCGCGTCGGCCTTGAAGCGGATCGCGCGGCTGAAGAAGTAGTTCACGACGGGGAGGCCGAGCACGAGTCCCCACATGCCGACCAGCTTGCCGGCCACGGTCAACACGATGAGCACGAGCACCGCGTTCATGCGCAGGTGGTGACCGTAGATCTTCGGGTTGAGGACGTAGGCCTCGATCATGTGCACGATCAGCACCATCGCGATGACGGCCAGCACGAGAGGCATGCCCTCGTCGGAGAGCGCCTGCAGGCAGATCGGCGTCGAGCTGATGAACACGCCCGCCACCGGGATGAAGCTGCAGAAGAACACGATGGTGGCGAGGAACACGAGGTTCGACGTCAGTCCGAGCAGCCACAGGCCCAGCGCCGTCAGAAGGGTGTTCGCGAGGGCGATGAGGAGCTGCGCCTCCAACGCTCGGCCGAGCGTGAGTCCGAAGTCGCGGATGTTGTCGGCGACCTCGTCGTAGATGAACCCGATCTTGGTCTGTGCGAGCCCCTTCACCGCGCGGCTGAGATGGGGCAGGTCGAGGACGATCAGGAACGAGAACAGCAGCGACAGCAGGAAGGCCGAGCCGATACCGAGGATCGGGCTCGCGATGTTGTTGAGTCGCTCCAGCGCGGAGGTCAGGTTGGCCCGCGAGACCGTCGCCCGGTCGGGCGAGGTGGCGACATGTGCGGAGGCTGTCGCCGGCGGCCCGATGAACATCGGGTCCTGGACCACGGGTGCCTCGACGGTCGCGACGCGTCCTTCCGGCTCCTCCTTCGTCAGCTTCAGCAGGTGCTCGATGATGTCGATGGCACGAGCATCCTCCGGCACGACGTTGCGCACCCACGCGTACTTCTTGCGCGCGTTGTCGATCTCGCCGTCGATCTTCTGCAGGTAGACCTGGTAGTCGGTGCCGATCTTGCGCGCCTGGTCGCGGAATGCGGGCGTGAGTGCGATGCCGAAGGTGACCAGGGTTCCGAGGAACACCACCGAGACCAGCACCACGCGGATGACGCGGTTCTTGATCCTGTGCTGCAGCCCCTGGACGCCGTGCTCCAGGATGTAGGCGACCACGAAGGTCAGGAACACCAGCAGGAAGAAGGGCCGCAGCAGGTAGAGGATCCCGGCGAGCAGCGCCCACACGAAGATGCGGGTGCCCAGCGAGAAGATCCGGTCCCACGGGGGTGGCAGGGGTCCGCC
The DNA here is from genome assembly GCA_046349595.1 of Planctomycetota bacterium. Lineage (GTDB taxonomy): Bacteria > Planctomycetota > UBA1135 > UBA1135 > UBA2386 > JACRLW01. The sequence continues at coordinate 747,246 of JAXMCA010000002.1, read as the reverse complement.
GGTGCCGGTCACCGGCTCGGCGTGGGGCTCGTTCGGCGTTGGGCTGCGCTGCGCGTCGTTCACGGTGTGGCGAGCAGGGTAGCGGCCCTCTCCGGACAGTTCACTTGCGGAGCGTGCGTTGCACGAAGGCGTCGACGGCGGCGAGCACCTCCGGTCGCGACCACGCCGCGTGGACGTCGCGGTCGACCTCGCCGTCCCCGACCAGCGCGAGGATCGGCGCGCGGAGCTGGCGCTTGTGGACCGCGAAGGTGACCGCGGGGATCGCGGCGAGCCGGAGGGCCACCCCTTCGGCGTGAGCCATCAGTTCGGGAGGGGAGACGCAGTCGTCGACCAGGCCCATCGTCCTGGCCTCGTCGAAGGGGACCGCCGCACCGGTCAGGGTCAGGCGGCGCGTGGCGGCATCCCCGGCGCGTGCACGCACCAGCTCGAGGCCGATGCGCGGGAAGGGCACACCGACCAGCAGCTCGGGCACGCCGATGCGACCCTTGCCCTCGGCGGCGACGACGTGGTCGGCGGCCAGCGCCAGGATGCAGCCGCCGGCGATCGCGTGGCCGTTGACGGCGGCGACCACCGGCATCGGGAGCTGGACCATCGCTTCGATCGCGCGGGTCAGGGCGGGGAGGAACTCCGCGACGTAGCCCTCACCTCCGGTCTTCAACCTCAGCAGGTCGACGCCCGCGCAGAAGATCGCGTCGCGACCGGTGATCAGCAGCGCCGGTGGGGGCGAGGCGGCGAGCTCGGCGAAGGCCGATTCGAGTGCCACGCAGAGTTCGAGGTCGAGCGCGCTGGCCTTGCCGTGCTCCAGGCGGAGGATGTCGTACCCGGGTCCGGTCTCGCGGCGCAGCATGGGGCCGACGATAGCGTCACGGCGGCATGCGAAGGCGCGCGAACAACGGCAGGTGATCGGAGGCGCGCGTCGCCACCCTGGCGCGCGGGACCGCCACCTCGAGCAGATCCAGTTCGCCGCGCGACCAGATCGAATCCAGCGCGCGGACCGGTGCCCACGCGGGGAAGGTGCGCGGCGGACGCGGCACGCCGACGAAGCCGACCGGGGCCAGGTGCTTCCGGCCGAGGCTCGCCCAGACGTCGTTGAAGTCGCCGGCGACCAGGATCGGTGAGCGGGCGTGCAACCGCGCGAAGGGGTGCGAGGCGAGGAAGCGCGCCATCTGCAGATCGCGGATGCGTTCGGTGAGACCGAGGTGCATGCAGAACACGTGCAGCGTGCGCGATCGCGCGGCCGTGGTGCGCACGCGGAGGTGCGCGTGGAGCACGCTGCGCTTCTTGGTGCCGGGCACCGTCAGGTCGATGTTCTCGGTGTGCACGATCGGCCAGCGCGACAGGATCGCGTTGCCGTACTCCCCCCCGCGCCGGAACCGGTGGTTGGCGAACCAGGTGCGGTGGCGATAGCCGAGGCGATCGCCGAGCACGTCGACCTGCCGATGCCAGTCGCGGTGGCCGGCCGTGTTCGCCACCTCCTGGAGCAGGCAGATGTCGGGCTCGTGGAGTCGGATGGTCTCGACGATCCGGTCCGGCTCGTAGCGACGGTCCACGCCGCCGATGCACTTGTGGATGTTGTAGCTGAGCACCCTCAGCTGCATGGCGCGGAGCGTGACCCTTCGCGTGGCGCGGAGCAAGCGCGCGGGTCCCTGCGGCCCCGGCGTCCCGAGGTCGGCGCCCCCGACCGGCGCTGTCCCCGAATTCCGGATCTCGAGCGTCTCGGAGATCCGCACCACGCCATGGCGGTTTCCCGAACACCCTGTCGCCTGGCTGTACGCACCCGCTCGCGGCGGCCGAAGAACTGTCGGGGAGAACGACGTGACCTGCACCGACTGCCTCGAACCTCCACGACTCGCCGACCGGGATCATCCTGCCGCCGCCGCGGCGAGGGGCCCGGTGGCCGTCCCGCGTGAGCTCCATCTGGACGCCGTCGACGGCGGCTTCGGCGTGACCATCCGGCGCTCGGAGATGCGGTGGTCTGCACTGCCGCTTCTCGCCGCATTCCCGGTGGGGCTCCACTGGGTCTGCACGCGCTCGCCGATGCCCGCGGCGATGGACTGGCTGGTGTCGGCGGTGACCCTGCTGGTCGGACTGTTCCTGGTCGGCCTCTTCGTGTTGGACCGCATTGGACGTCGACGGCTCGAGGTCCGCGGCGACCACGTCGACTACTTCCTGCGTACGCCCTTCGGCGACCTGCTCCGCAACCGCATCGACGCGCACGACATCGCCCAGGCGACGATCCGCCGCGATCCGCACGGCCGTCCCGAACTCGCGATCGACGCGAGGGAGAGCCTGGTCGAGATCGGCGGCGGTCTGTCCTTCGAGTCACTCGAGTGGCTGCGTTCGATCCTGGTCAGCGGCACGAAAGCACAGCTCGACGTCCGCGCGGGCGCTCCGGTCTCGACGGCGGGCTGATCTACTCCTCCGGAGGACTCGCGCGGCACGCGCGGATTCTCGTGAGCAGTCGATGCCAGCAGGACCGACAGCGCGGCCGAGTGCCTCGGGGTGCGGTGAGCGAAGCGAGCCGCACCCCTTCGGTCGCGGCAGGAGGCCGCGCTGTGCGCGTCGATCGGGATGGTTCCCGACCGTGGAGTGCGCGACGCTGTGCCGCGTCGTCGATCCGCTATGCGAACCCTGCTCCGAGCCTCCCTCCTCGCCCTCGCGTCACGAACGATCCTCACCGCGCAGTGCTGCCTCGGTGAGCAGGACGTCGTGGCGCAGTCCGCGAACGGTCGATTCCAGGTCGAGGCCCTGGCGCGCAACGGCGTCGGGCCACAGGCGCACGGACCCTATCGGCATCTGTTCCGCTTCTGCGAGCGCGGCGACGACGGGACCTTCTGCGTCGAACGCGGTCGCTTCGAGCTGGGCTTCGACACCAAGGCCCACTTCAACATGGAGCTCTGGGTGTCGCCGTCGGGCAACGGCGTGGTGGTGGAGGGACCACAGGGCGGACCGCTGGTCCTCTACGCGCGCGATGGAACCAAGCTCGCGGTCGTCGGCTCGCCCGATTCGGCGATCCACGTGCGATCGGCGAGCGCAGACGGACACATCCTCGAGTGCACCGAGACGAACGCGGGCAACAGCAAGGTGCTGCGGCGATTCCACGTCTTCCTGCCGCTGGGCGAGCCGCTCGGCGATGAGCGGATTCCGCCGGTGGGTCAAGCCGTGGTCGACCCGTCGGCGTGGACGGCACCACAGGGATCGGAGGTCCACTTCCCGCGCGACGATGCGCGTGAGATCTGGCTCGCCCGGATGCTCGACCATTCCCGGGTGCGCACCGAGCGCGACGCGTCCGAGGTGGCTCGCCGCATCGCCGAACTCGGCTCGGAGCAGGAAGGCCGCGCCGACGCCGCGACCGCTCGGCTGTTCGAACTCGGCTTCTCCGCCACGCGTGCGCTCACCGCGGCGGGCGAAGGCGACGGCATCGCGACCGTCCGCGCGCGAGCGCACGACCTGCTCGGGCGCATCCGTCGTGCGAGCGCCGGACACTCCGAGCCCTGGCGCGATCTCGATCTGCTCCGCGCGCTCACCCACCATCCCGACGCGTCGCTCGCCACCGCGGCGCGCGTGCGCTTGAGGCGCATCCTGCCCGATGGCGTCGATCCGCAGGCGAGCGGACTGGTGTGGGACGAAGACGGCGAGCGCTTCGTTCGGCACTGACGCCCCGCTCAGTGCGGCGACGTGATCAGCGTGTCGTACACCACCACGTGGTCGACAGACGGCAGGAAACGCCGCTTCAGCTCGTCGTGGATCGGCTCGGTCTGCCACGCGACCTCCGCGGCGCTCGACGCGAACACCACGGTCGTCCCCACGCTGAAGCTGTCGTCGACCACGTCGCGATCGCTCGGCCGCGCGACACCGGCGAAGACCGAGACCACACCCGGCGCGCGCACGACCTCGTGCTGGTAGTAGCGCACCATCGCGTCGGGCAGCGCAGGATCGGCATCGGCCTTGAGCCAGAAGTACACCGTGTGCGCGAGGTGTCCTTCGGGCTCGCTGTGCGGAAGGGCGTTGCAGGACATCAGGGTCGAGAGGAGCAGGAGGACGGCCAGGACGAGCATGCGGCGCACTATGTCGTGCTGCGCGCTCACCGTCGATCGATCTCGACCGTCGCGATCTCGCGGTCAGCCTGCCAGAGCGCGAGCGTGCCGACCGGTGCGAGCGCGGTCGTCCAACCGCGTGTGCGGGGGTCGAGATCGAGTCGGACGCGGAACTCCCAGCCCTCGCGTCGACCCCGGAGTTCGGCCGATCCCGGCCCCGCGATCGCAGGCAGCTCGCCGGCGGCGGGAACCAGTTCGAAGGATCGACCGAGACGGTTCGTGCCCGGCGCGAGCACGACGGTCGCCGTGATCTCGAGGTCACCGAAGGCTCCGCCCGGGGCGCGGATGCGGAGCCGGTGTTCGCCGCCCGCGAAGGAGACGAGGGCGAAGTTGCCGCTCGCATCGAGCGATGCGGGGTCACCGAGCGGACGATCGTCGTGCGGAAGGCCGAGCGTGGCCGTCCAGCCGCGGAAGTCGAGCGAGCCGAGCCGGTTGTCGAGGTGGCCGGTCAAGGTGCAGAGATCGGTCACCACGTCCTGTTCGACGTCGCGATCGCCGACGCGCAGATTGCTCCAGGTGCCGTCGCCCAGCACGTCGTGGGCCATCGTGATCGTCTGCCATCCGGAGGGATCGATCTCGCGTGTCGTCGGACGCAGCTCGTAGGTGCCCGGCGCGACGTGTTCGAAGCGGAAGCGACCGTCGCGATCGGTGATCGCGGTCACGGCCCGCACTCTGTCGCTGTTGAGTGCGACGAGACCGCGGGGTCGAGGAGCACCGTCGGATCCACGCAGGATGCCGGAGACGATCACTCCGCTGGTGAGGGCGATCGTGACTTCGTCCTGCTCGCGACCGGGATCGAAGTCGCCGAGGTCGGCGAGCGTGGGCGCGAACCCCGCGGCATGCACCAGCAGTGCCAGCCGGCCGCGCTCGAGGCGATCGAAGACGAAGCGTCCGTCGGCATCGCTGCTCGTCTCGCCGACACGATCGCCGTAGCTGCTGCGGAAACCGTCGCGGAGGCTCACGGTGCCCGGGACGACGACCGTGATCGTGGCATCCGGGACGGTGCGATCCCCGGCGCGCACGACGCCATGGATGCGGTGCAGGCGCCGCAGCGTGACGTCGATCGAGGTCGGCCATGCCGCGGGCACACGCACCGGCTCGACGACCGGCGCGTAGCCGTCGGCCCGCACCACGAGTTCGGCGGGGAACGGTGGGATCGGCAGCTCGAAGCGCGCGTCCCCGACCTTCCGTGCGCCACCGGTGAAGGCGGCCTTGCCGTCCATGCGCCAGCCGACCCAGGCTCGGCCCAACGCACCAGGATCCTCGGCATGCACGCGCACCAGCGAGGTGCGCGCCGGTCGGAGGACGATCTCGATCTCCGCGGTCCCGGCGATCACGCGTTGCGGCGCCGACGGCTCCAACGCACCGTCGTCGTCTGCGGCGAAGACCTCGAAGTCGCCGGGTTCGTTCCCGATCGTCGTGAGATCGACCGTCGCGACGCCGTCGCGGTGGGTGCGCGACATGCCCCAACCGTTGGCGGCGCGGTGGAACACCGGCGCGGATGGCAGAGGTCGTCGCGTTGCGTCGAGGACCGTCACGCGCGTGGTCTTCGTGGCGAACTCGTCGGCGACCGGGAGCGGGCTCGGTGTGAGAGTGAGTTCACCGAGGTCCTGGATCCCCGGCTCGACGCGGATGGGGCGCGACGCACCGCCGACGCCCGGCGAGGCGACCAGGACCAGAGCCGGGCCGAGCGCCGCAGCCTCGACACGGAAGGCGCCGTGCTCGGAGGACGTGACGACGTACTGCGTCGCGATCCGGTCCCCCGCGAGGAGTTCGCGCGCGGTGCCGATGATCGGCGGGCGCACGAGACCGATCTGTGCGCCGTCGACCGGTCGCCCACGGGCGTCGACGATGCGACCGGTCAGCGAGCCGGTGCCGTCGAGCACAAAGTCGCCGAGGTCGAGACGGTCGCCGTCGACGACGTGGACACGACGCGTCGAGCGCACGCATCGCTTCGCCTCCACGACGAGGTCGAGCGACCAGGGTCGGTTGTCGATGTCGGATCGCCCGCGCTGCAGTTGCGCGACAGCGGCGGCCGCGACCTCGATCCGCACTTCGGCGGAGCCGTCGGCGCGGGACCGCACCGCAGGAGCGCACGCGGCGAGCGCCTCACCGCTGAAGCGGGTCGAACCGTTGGCGGCCGAATCGACGGACACCGTCGCGCCCGCGATCGGTTGTGTCGCACGATCGACGACGCGGAGCCGCAGGCTCACGCTCGCGCCGTGCGGCGGGGTGGTGCTCGGCGCGACCGGGATCGGGTCGTCGGTTCCCGCTGCGTTGCGTCGAAGGTCGCGATTCGTCGACGCAGCGCGGTCGTCGCGCGCCCCGACGTCCCGCGTCGGTCCGATCGATCCGTGACTCGCGGCGAGAGGGATGCCGTCGCCGTCGATCGCCAGGTGCACGGCGAACCAGCCGAGGGCCGACGCGATCAGCAGCAGGGCCAATGGCAGGAGCGCGCCGGACAATCCGAAGCGCAGTCCCGTGCACAACGGCAGGATCGCGCGTCGCCAGTCGCGGCCGAGCGTGGATTCGAGCCGCGCACGCAGGAGCGCGTGTCCGCGGTGCAGACGCCAGCGCACCGTGCCGGCCGGGACACCCGTGCGGCGTGCGATCTCGGCGAGCTGCAGCCCGTCGAACCAGTGCAGCAGCAGCGTGGTGCGGAACGGCTCGTCGAGCGCATGCACGGCCTCGGCGACGCGACGTCCGGTTTCGAAGCGCGCGACCACCTCGTCGGGTGTGGCATCGGTGATGGCCTCGGGCCTGGCCGCGGCCGTCTCGTGCATTACGCGCCGCCGGCGGGCACGCACCCGCAGCCGCGCGTGGTTGCGGGCCACCGTGGCGAGCCAGGCGCGCGGTGCGTCGAGCGTGATCGCTCTGTGCAGCGTGGACACCCAGGTGTCCTGGACCACCTCGTCCGCGGCGTGGTCGTCGCGGACCAGCACGCGGGCCAGGTCCTGCAGCCACACGCGCTCTTCGAGCAGGCGCGCCAGTTCGACGGGGATCGCGTTCGACATCTCGGTTCGGCTCATGATCGAGGGCCGGGATGCCGGACGGCGCGCAGGCGTTGGCGGAATCCGCGGGATTCCGCGCCGGGTCGCGTCACTGGATCGCGAGCACCGGCGCGACGTAGCCCTGGACCGTGCCGGTCAGGCTGGTGTTCGAAGTCAGGTTGTAGACGCGCCCGCAGTCGTCGGGTGCCGTCAGGAAGACGCGCCGCGCCGGTGACGTGAAGATCAGGAACGACGGATCGATCGCCGCGAACTGGCCGTAGATCGAAGCCCCCTTCAACGCGTTATTGCTCGGCACGGTCAACGGCAGGCTCGCCGCACCGGTCGCGCTGGTGACCACCGCGGCGCTGGCGTCGATGGTGTGGAACAGCGAACAGGTCGGATTGCCGGGGACCGGGATGGGGACCGGGAACTCGGTGAAGCCGAGCAAAGCGGCACCGGCCGCGTTCGCCGGGGCGCCGCCGGTCGTGAAGGTCAGCGCTCCGCCGATCAGGCCGCCGCTGCTGGTCGCGGTCATGCTCGAGCACGCCGTTCCGAGCGTGAAGTGCACACCCGCCGCGCTCCAGGCCGTGTCGATCGCCCACGTTCCGCTCGGCTGCGATGCGACGTCGAACTCGACGAGCAGGCTGTCACCGGCGGTCGGGTCGTAGAGGAAGGGTGCATCGAGGACGAAGGGCGTGGCCAGGGTTCCGGTGATGCTCACTGCCGTCGCCGGCATCGAGGTAGGTCGCTGCGCATAGACCACCGTGTGGTTGGGTCCGCGGTTGTTCGCGAAGGTCGCGCTGAGGGTGGCGCGCGTGGTCGGCGTGGCGCTCATCTCGATCTGCAGCACGATGTTCGCCTTCGCCGTGTTCGCGACGCCGTGCGCGGACCGCACCTGGAACATGGTGAACAGGTTCGGCGCGACCATCCCCGTGGTCGCGGCGTCGTACTCGTACTGCACACGGCACGCGGTGCCGAGACCGAAGGGATAGTTGGTCGTCCCCGAGCCGGGCGAGTTCGCCATCCACGGCGGGACCACACCGCCCTGCGCGAAGGCGCCGGCGGTGACGAGGAGGGGGAGCGACGCGATCGCGAGCTTGTGCATGACGATGGGCGGAACGAGCGCGGCGCATCATCGCGACACGTGTCCAGGCTGTCACCCGGCGGTCGCTCGCATGCAGATCCGGTCGGGCGGAGGCGCCGATCGCGACGCCGCCCCGTCGCCCGCGCGCCTCAGTGCGAACGCGGCTCCACCCCGAGCAGGCTGCGCACGAAGAAGTCCCGCCGCCGGCGCTGCCCGTAGGGGCTCTCGCCGGAGCCGTGGCCGCCGCCGGGGAAGACGATCAGCTCGAAGTCCTTGTCGGCGGCGATCAGGGCGTCGACCACCTGCATGGTCGAGGCGGGGTCCACGTTGCGGTCGAGTTCGCCGACGGTGAGCAGCAACTTGCCGGTGAGGTTCTTCGCGTTGGTCACGTTGCTCTGCTCGGCGTAGTGCGGACCGATCGGCCAGCCCATCCACTGCTCGTTCCACCACACCTTGTCCATGCGGTTGTCGTGGCAGCCGCAGTCGGCGGCGGCGGCCTTGTAGAAGTCGCCGTGGGCGAGCATCGCGCGCAGTGCGCTCTGTCCGCCGGCGGAGCCGCCGTAGATGCCGACGTGGTCGAGATCCATGTAGGGGCGGTCCTTCGCGGCGGCGCGGATCCAGGCGATGCGGTCCGGGAAGCCGGAGTCGCCGAGGTTCTTCCAGCACACGTCGTGGAAGGCCTTGCTCCTCCAGTTGGTGCCCATGCCGTCGATCTTCACGACGATGAATCCGAGCTCGGTGAGGCTGTGCATCTCGCGCCACGCGGCGAAGCTCTTCGGCACGAAGAAGTCGTGCGGACCCGCATAGACCTGCTCGATCACGGGATAGCGTCGGCTCGGATCGAAGTTCGACGGCTTGAAGATCACGCCGAAGATGTCGGTGGTGCCGTCGCGACCCTTGGCGACGAAGCGCTCGGGGACCTGCCAGTGGGTGGCGAGCAGCGCCGTCCAATCGGCGTGCTCGAGGTCCATCACCTTGCTGCCGTCACTGCCCTTGCGCAGTTCGACGACCGGCGGCTGGTCCACGCGCGAGAAGGTGTCGAGGTAGTAGCTGCGGTCGGGTGACCAGGTGAGCTCGTGCGTGCCGTCGCCCTGCGTCAGCATCGTGAGTGCCCCGCTGTCGACGTCGATGCGCGCGAAGTGCACGTGGTAGGGATCCTGTCCGGGCACGATCCCCATCGCCCGGATCCACACGCGTCGCTCCTTCTCGTCGACGCGGTCGACGGCGCGCACCACCCAGTCGCCCTCGGTGAGCTTCTTCCGGATCGCGCCGGTCGCGGCATCGCAGAGGTAGAGGTGGTTCCAGCCGTCGCGCTCGGACGTCCACAGGAACTGCCGCGAGTCGTCGAGCCAGCGCAGGAACACCTTGTTGGTGTAGTCGACGAAGGTCGGCGGCGTCTCCTCGATCAGCGTGCGCGCCTCGCCGGTCGTGGCGTCGACCGCGACGAGGCGGAACACCTGGTGACCACGCTGGTTGTAGAGGAATGTGAAGCGTGAGGAGTCGGCGTCCCAGCGGATCGCGTCGATGCTCCATGGGTTCTGGAACAGGGCGTCGTCGACGGCGACCTGCTCGTGGGCCGGCACGTCGAAGAGGTGCGGCTTGCGCACCGGCAACGGATCGCCCGGCTTCGCGTAGCCCTGCTCGTGCAGCTTGGGCTGGAGCTGGTCCTTCGGCGACGACTCGATGGTGTAGACCTTGCGCTCTTCCGCAGCGCGGGTGCGGATGGCGACGCAGTAGCGGCTGTCGGGCGACCACGCGACGCGCGCCTCGTAGCTGTCGGAGGCGTCGCCGTCGTCGCTCAGCGCGCGTTCTTCCCCGGTGGTGCGGTCGCGGACGAACAGGTTTCCACCGCGCACGGAGAGCGACCATCGGCCGTCGGGAGAGTCCTCGCCGCGGGCGCGCGGTCGCTCGCCGGCGTCGCCGTTGCGGGAGCCGCCGCGGCGCCCGCCACGGGCTTCGCGCGGCTGCTCGGCACTGGGCGGCGTGTCGGCGGTCGCACGCGTGCCCGCCTGCGGATCGATCACGACGATCTCCTGCCGTCCGCCGCCGAGGTCGGCGCGGTACCAGAAGCGCGGGCCGCCGTCGATCCACTGCGGCTCGACACCGGAACGGGTCACTTTGTCCCGGACCTGCTCGCGCATGCCGAGGCAGCGCTGGAAGTCGGCGGTGGTGCCCTGCGCGGCGGCGCTCAGGGCGAGGAGGGGGAGCACCGCGGCGGCGGCGACTCGGAGAGCGGACATGCGTCGGATCATGCGACGGCCGGTGGATGGGTCCAGCCCGCGCGGCCTCCCGGTGCCGGTGACGCCGACCCTTCCGCGTCTGCGATCCATGGACCGGAAGGCTTCGCGCCCCTAGCCTCGCTGGGTCCGTAGGCCGGAGCATCGTCGCGGGACGCGACGATTCGAAGGCCGAAGCACCCCAGTAGACAAAGCGGCCTTGGCCTACCTGGTCGGCGCAAAGCGACGACGCGGCAACCCAAGGGTTGCGGCCCAGGCCGCGATAGGTCGAGGTCGTTCCCACTCCGAACCCGAACGAGGTCACGTCCGGTGTCATCCTACGCCCGCCGCGCAGCCATCCAGTCCATCTCCAAGAAGCACCCTCTCGCCCCCGTCAATGAGATCGAGAATCTCGAGGATCTGTTCGGGAGGAATGTCTTCGGCCTGCAGCAGATGCGCGCCCGCCTGCCCGAATCGGCGTATCGCGCTCTCGAGTCCTGCATCGAGCGTGGTCAGGAGCTCGATCACGGCCTCGCCGATCTCGTCGCTTCGGCGATGAAGGAATGGGCCGTCGAGCGCGGCGCCACGCACTTCACGCACTGGTTCCAGCCGATGACCGGCTCGACCGCGGAGAAACACGACTCGTTCCTCGATCTCGAGAACGGCAAGCTCCTGCTGCACTTCTCCGGCAAGGCGCTCATCAAGGGTGAGCCCGATGCGTCGTCCTTCCCCTCCGGTGGACTGCGCGCGACCTTCGAAGCGCGCGGCTACACGGCGTGGGATCCGACGTCCCCCGCATTCATACGCGAGACGGCGAGCGGCGCCACGCTGTGCATCCCGACCGCGTTCTGCTCGTGGACCGGCGAGGCGCTCGACAAGAAGACCCCGCTGCTGCGCAGCTGCGAGGCGCTGAACCGCTCCGCGGTGAAGATGCTGCGGCTGCTCGGCGACGAGCGGGTGCAGTTCGTCTATCCGACGGTCGGCGCCGAGCAGGAGTACTTCCTGGTCGACCGCGAGTTCTACCTGCTGCGCCCCGACCTGGTCTCCACCGGGCGCACGCTGTTCGGCGCGCGTCCGCCGAAGGGTCAGGAACTCGAGGACCACTACTTCGGCTCGATCAGCCCGCGCGTGCTCGCCTTCATGCACGAGGCCGAGTGCGAGCTCTGGAAGCTCGGCGTGCCGGTCAAGACCCGCCACAACGAGGTCGCGCCCTCGCAGTTCGAGATCGCGCCGATCTTCGAGCGCACCACGCTGGCGACCGACCACAACATGCTGACGATGGAAGTGCTGCGGCAGGTCGCGCAGCGCCATGGCTTCCAGTGCCTGCTGCACGAGAAGCCCTTCGCAGGCATCAACGGCTCGGGCAAGCACAACAACTGGTCGATGGCGACCGACACCGGGATCAACCTTCTCGATCCCGGTCAGACGCCGGAGACCAACATGCGCTTCGTGGTGTTCCTGACCGCGGTGATCCGCGCGATCGATCTCCACGCCGACCTGTTGCGGGTGTCGATCGCGCACGCGGCGAACGATCACCGTCTGGGCGCCAACGAGGCGCCGCCGGCGATCATCTCGATCTACCTCGGCGAGGAACTCAACGCCGTGGTCGAGGGTCTCGTGTCGGGCGGTGCGGGGCCGAACCGCGACGCCAATCGCAAGGTCATGCGTCTCGGCGTCGGCACCCTCCCGCCGCTGCCGCGTGACGCGACCGACCGCAACCGCACCTCGCCCTTCGCCTTCACCGGCAACAAGTTCGAGTTCCGCGCCGTCGGCTCGAGCCAGTCGATCGGTCAGCCGAACACCTTCCTGAACACGATCGTCGCCGACTCGCTGGACGCCATCGCCGCGGAGATCGAGAAGCTGCAGGGATCCGTCGGGCTCGCCGGAGCGGTGCAGCAGGTCGTGCAGCAGGTGCTCGGCAAGCACAAGCGCGTGATCTTCAACGGCAACGGTTACTCGGCAGAATGGCACGCCGAGGCGGAGCGTCGCGGACTGCCGAACATGCGGACCGCGATCGACGCCATCGGCGTCTACTCGACCCCCGAGAAGATCGCGATGTTCGAGCGCCACCACGTGCTGTCGCGCAAGGAGGCCGAATCGCGCGCGAACATCATGTTCGAGGCCTACATCAAGGCCATCGCGATCGAGGCGCAGAGCGCAGCGGGCATCGCTTCTTCGATGCTGCTCCCGGCGGCGTCGACCTTCCAGCGCAACCTGGCCGAGAGCATCGAGTCGGCGCGCCGGGTCGGTGCCAAGAGCCTCGCTCGGCAGGAGCGTCGCCTGCAGGAGGTCGCCGAACGCATCGAGTCCGCGCTCGGCGCGATCGAGACGCTGCAGGCCGCGACCGAGAAGGCGGAGCGTCACCACGGCGAGCCCTTCGAGCACGCGCGGCTCTACCGCGACTCGGTCATCCCGGCGATGGTCGCGTTGCGTGAGTCCTGTGACGCGCTCGAGATGATCGTCGACGACGATCTCTGGCCGCTGCCGAAGTACCGCGAGATCCTGTTCCTGCACTGATCCAGCGTTGCCTGTGCCGCACCGGTCCGTCCAGGCCGGTGCGAGGGTCCTTTCGACGAACGAGAACGACATGCTGTCTCCGCGCCACCTGTTCCTGACCGCGTCCCTGTTCACCTCGCTCGTCGTCGCGCAGCAGCCCGAGAAGGACGCCAAGGAAACGGCGCCGCAGGCAGCTCCCGTGCGTCGCCCGATCTTCGACGGCAAGTCGCTCGAGGGCTGGACTCCGGTCGGCGGGCACTACGACGGCAAGGCGCAGTGGACCGTGGAGGACGGCGCGATCGTCGGTCGCAGCGGTGAGAACAAGGCGGGTGGGCTGCTCTACACCACCCAGACCTGGCACAGCTTCGACGTCACGATGCGGACCAGGATCGACTGGCCCTTCGACAGCGGCGTGTTCGTGCGCATGGCGCCCGCCGGCAAGGGCGGACAGGTCACGTTGGACTGGCGCGAGGGCGGCGAGATCGGCGGCATCTACGCCGATGGTTGGTTGCAGCACAACGCGGAGGGCGCGGCCAAGTTCAAGCGCGACGCGTGGAACGACATCCGCGTGCGCTGCACGGGTCGCGACTACCGGCTCGAGTTCTGGCTCAACGGCGAGAAGCTCACCGACTACCGGCTGCCGGTGGGCTCCGAGGGCTACGCGCCGACCGGCCTGCTCGGACTCCAGGTCCACCCCGGCGGCGAGTCGGACACCGCTGCGGCGCGCTTCGAGCACATCGAGCTGGTCGAGCTGCCGGTCTTCGACCTCGCCGAGTTCGACTGCGACGAGGGTGGCTTCCTCTCCCCGAAGAAGGATCGAGGCTGGGAGCCGCTGCTCGACGACAAGCTCTCGAAGTGGGATGCACACGGCGGTGACGGCGCGGGCTTCGTCTGCGACGGCAAGGTGCTGAGCCTGCTCACCCAGGGCAGCGCCGGCGACCTGCGCACCAAGGCCGACTACCGCGACTTCGTCCTGCGGCTCGACTTCAAGGTCCTGCGCCACGCCAACTCCGGCGTGTTCCTCCGCGCCGCGCGCACCGATGCCGATCCCGCCTACAGCGGCTGCGAGATCCAGGTGCTCGACGACTTCCACTGGGAAGAGGACAACAACTACAAGCTCAAGCCTTGGCAGTTCAGCGGAAGCCTCTACGGCAGCGTTCCTGCCGGTCACAAGGGTGCGCTGTATCCACTCGGCTGCTGGAACACCTACGAGATCCGCTTCCAGGGCGGGCGCCTGCGCTGCGAGCTGAACGGCGTCGAGCTCTACGACGTCGACACGCTGGGCCTGAAGCCGGAGCAAGGTGAACCCTTTGCGAAGCGCGTCGCCGAGGGCTTCCTCGGGCTGCAGCGTCATGCACCGGGCGGCAAGATCGACGGTGATGCGTATGCGTGGTACCGCAACGTGTTCGTGAAGCGCCTGTGAGCCGAGTCGTGGCGACTGGCGGCGGACGGCGCGAGCAGTAGCCTCCGCATCCTCTCTCGCGCGTCGCTCGCGCAGCTTCGTCCGATCGCCTCCATGAAGACCGTCGGTTCAATCGCACTGCTCGTGGCCCTCGCCGTTCCGGGCCTCGCCCAATCTCCCCTCACCACATTGTTCACCGGCGGCAATGGCGGATCCGCCGGCTGGATGAACATGTTCGACCTGACGTTGAACGTCGGTGTCCAGATCACGCAGTTCGATCTCAACATCTCCAGCACATCGGGTACGCAGGGGGCGATCGACGTCTACGTCACCTCGGTTGGCGGCACCTTCAGCGGCAACCAGTTCAACGCGGCGGCCTGGACACACGCAGGGCAGAGTTCGACGTTCATCTCCGCGGGTGCCAATCTGCCCACCACGGCCACCCTCATCGCGCCGATGGTGTTGAGCCCGGGGACCTACGGAGTCGCCATCCTGTACAGCGGCGTGTCGATGTCGTACACGGACGGCAACGGCTCCAACCAGACCTACTCGAACGCCGAGATGACTCTGAATGCGGGCTGCTCGATCACGGCCCTGTTCGGCGGGAGCATCAATACTCCACGCGTCTGGAACGGCTCGATCCACTACCTCGTCAGGAGCGGCTTCGCGCGCGGTGTCGCGTTCGGCTCGGGCTGCGGAGGGACTCCTCCCGGTGTGATGTACGAGCAGTTCGACGGGGCCAGTTCGCTGTTCGACCTCTCGAACCTCGCCTACCAGATGCTGTGGACCGGTGACGGTTATCTCGTCCTGCCCACCACCACTCCGATCGTGCTGGGTGTCGGTAGCGCACTCACATTGATCGACGACTCCTACGTGCAGATCTCACTGCCCTGGCAGATGCCGACCCAGAACGGCCCGATCTCCACGATCACCGTGTGCTCGAACGGCTTCGTGACCCTGGGCCCCTCGACGGTCACCGACTACACCGAGTCGGTCGCCGAGGCACTCAGCTACCCGACCGCGATCTACGCGCTTTGGGACGATCTCAATCCCAGCGCGGGAGGCCAGGTGACCGCCGGCGTCGATCCCGCCGATCCGAACCTGTTTCACGTCACCTTCAACGCTGTGGCGGAGTACGGGACGACCAACCAGAACTCCTTCCAGGTTTCGCTGCACGCCAACGGACAGATCGACGTGAAGTACGGCAGCATCGCCTCGGTGGACTCGTTCGTCGGCTACTCGAAAGGCAACGGCTCCGCAGATCCTGGTCCGAGCGATCTCTCCACGTTGACGTCCCACACGATCTCGAGTGGCCTGGCGTCGCTCGCGCTCGCGCCGATGGCCCGACCGGTGATCGGTTCGACCGCCAGCGTGGAGACGCGCAACATCCAGCTGGGCGCGCTCGGCGGAGCGGTGGCCTTCGGCGTCTTCCAGGTCACGCCGGGCTTCGATCTCGGCCTGATCGGAATGACCGGTTGCACGCAGTACGGCAGCCTCGATGCCACGCTGAGCTACTTCCCGAACGGCGCCCAGACGGCGTTGCACAGCCTCGCCATCCCGAACCTCCCGCGGCTCGCCGGTGCGCATCTCTACCTGCAGTCGTACCTCGCGGTGCCCGGCGCGAATCCGCTCAGCGTGGTCGCCTCGAACGCCGTCGACTGGGTGCTCGACGTCAACTGAAGTTCGCGTTCAGGGCAACGCGGCGAGCACGCGACCCCAGTAGCGATCGGTCGCCGGCTTCGCCGCGCCCTCGGGTCCGCCGTTGTGCGTGCGCGCGATGACCTCGGCATCGCCGCGGGCCCAGGCGTCGGGGACGTATCTGCGCATGTAGCTCGCGATCACACGTTCCGCATAGTCGCGCGTGCGGCAGTCCTCATAGCGACCACCGAGCGAGGGATCCGCGGCCATCGCATCCTGCCAGTACACGCGGTGGATCTGGTACGGCCCGATGGCCAGACCGCCGTCGCCGTCCGGAGGATCGGCGCGGCCGCCCGACTCGACGGCACGGATCGCATCGAGGATCTCGTGCCGTGTCCACTGCGTGCGTCGAGGCTGGATCAACAGGCCCGCGAACCACGCGACGAGCACCGCGGTCGCAGCGATCGCTGCGCGGCGACGGGGATGGGGGCGTCGACGTCTCACTCCGCGCGATTCCGGAGCAGATGATCGGCATCCAGCCGTTCGACCACCTTCGCGGCCGCAGCGGTGCGCAGATCGAGCCAGTTGGCGCTGGCGTTGCCGGAGGCCTCGACGCTCGCCACCCAGACGACCTGCTCGCTCGCGACGTCGAACAGCCGCGCCTCGAGCGTGGCCCTGGGCATGCTCACGGAGTAGCCGCCGGAGACCCAGGTCGTGCTGTAGCCCCAGCCCCAGGGTCGGGAGCGCCGACCGTAGTCCGTGGTCGTCGTGATCGAGGGTGGGATCCAGCGCTCTTCGGTGCTCGAGGACACCGGCTTCAACACCAGGAAGGCGTCGGCTCCGCTCTCGCGCACCTTCGCCGCGATCTCGGCCTCCTCGTGCGGTTTGCCGACGAACAGCAGGTCGCCGAGGCGGATCGCCGCCACACCTCGCGCGCGAAGCCCATCGGCCAGGGCGGCTTCGGTGCCGGTGGCCAGACGGATGTCGGCGTCCGGCGCGGAGACGCAGACCTTCGAGTAGTCGTTGCTGGCGAACTCCGGCGCACGCACCGCGGCGATGTCGGTGGTGATGCCGGTGCAGGCACCGAGCAGGAGCAGGAGTGCCAGGCGAGTTGCGCGGATCATGCCGACAAGATAGTTCCATCCGCGCGGCCACCGAAGTCCTCGCCGAGGTGATCGGGCCATGGCCGCCCTGCGCCCGTGATCCCCGGCATGCCGTCGAGGGATCGTTCGAACCGATGGTCGAAGAGAAGTCCGAGGATCCGCGGGACGAGACCTTCGATCTCCTGCGCAGGACACATGCAGGCGACGACGGCGCCCTGCACGGCCTGCTCGCACGTCACCTCGACTGGCTGCGAGCCCGCGTGCACCTGCGGCTCGGACGTCGGCTTCGCCATGAGGCGGAGACCCAGGACTTCGTCCAGGAAGTCGCCGTGCGCGTGCTTCGCGACGGCCCGCGCTTCCTGGTGTCCGACTCGGCGAGGTTCCGAGCGCTGTTGTGCCGCATGGTCGAGAACGCCCTGTGCGATGCCGCCGACCATGCCTTCGCTCGACGACGTCGAGCACCGACGGTCGCTGCAGGCGCCACGCAGGTGGTCGCGCTCGATCAGCTGTCGGGCTCGATGCTCAGCGCCGAGGAGCTGGCTTCCAATCGCGAACAGAGCGCCTGGGTCGAGATCGCCCTCGAACTCCTGGATGCCGAAGATCGCGCCCTGATCCGGCTGCGGGAGTGGGATCGGATGGAATTCGCAGTGATCGGCACCCAACTCTCGATGAGCAGCGACGCTGCACGGATGCGATTCAATCGGGCCCTGGGCAGGCTCGCCGCGAAGATCGTCGAGCTGCGTTCGTCAGGCTTCGATCCTGCCGGGTTGGACTAGGGCGATCGTGGCGCGTGGGTCGGGGTCGCTCAGGGCAGGATCGGGGCCAGCACCACCCGGAAGCCGAGCGTGTGGTCGGAATTGAAAGGCGAGGCCCAGAGCCGGTACGCGGATCGGCAGTCGGAGGAGAAGCTCCCGTAGCTCCCTCCCCGTTGCACCTTGTCCGGGCCGCTTCGGACATAGGGATCCACGACCGGCGACGACGGGTAGGTCGAGGTGTTCACGAGCGCATCCCCCGAGTCCAGACACCACTCCCGGACGTTCCCGTGCATGTCGTAGATGCCGAACGCGTTCGGAGCGAAGATGCCGACGACGGAGGTTTCGGTGCGCCCACAGTACGCGTTCGTGTGAAAGCTGTAGTAGAAGCTCGCCTGCGTGCAGTCGAGCGAGGGACCGAAGGAGAACTCGGACGTCGTGCCCGCGCGACAGCAGTACTCCCATTCCGCTTCGGTCGGGAGCCGGTACTGATAGCCGGGAGGCACGCGACCCGCGGTCTGTTCGATCGTGGTGAGCGCCTGGCAATACGCGACGGCCCGAAACCAGGTCACCGACTCCACGGGCCGTTGGGGTGCGTTCGGGTACGACGGCCCCTGATAGCGCGAGGGATTGGTCGCCATCACCGCCAGGTACTCGGCCTGCGTCACTTCATGCGCGCCGATCCAGAACGCCCTGCTGATCGTCACCTGGTGGACGGGGCGTTCGACGGGGTTCCCGAGATACGGCGTGCCGGTGGAAACGTTCGACCCCATCAGGAACGAGCCCGGCGGGATCGGCACCATGGACGACGGCGGTACCGACGCGACCGACAGGGCGAGGTCGTTGTCGGAGAAGGAGATCGACGGAGGAACCGCGGCCAGGTCTGCCGACTGGAGATCCCACGAGAAGCCGACGAGCAGCGGGTTGTTGGGAATCGCGATCGAGTGCTGCACGTGTCCTGATCCACCGAACACGCCGCTGAAGGCCGCGAACGACGTCGTCGGGTCGATGCGAAGCGCGCCGTTCAGCGTCACCCCCGGCACGCTGATCGGATAGATGCCCGGGTACTGCGGCATGCACCACAGCAGCACATAGGGATTGCCGACGGCGCTGGCCGGGTAGGTCAGATCGAAGGCCGCGGAGTAGCCGATGATCGGTGGAGCGACCTGGAGCAGGGTCCGTCCGGTGGACTGGGCCAGGGCGGGAATCGCCAGTGCGATCGACGTTGCCATGACTTGGAGTGTGCGCATTGGGGGGCTCATCTCGGAGCGGACGGGGCCTTCGACGGTGGGCAGGGGAGCGCGGGGCGTCCGGGCCCCGACCGGCGCGGGTCGGACACGGGATGAGGAAGAGGACGACGGCGGGAAAGCGAACGCGGGATTCCCATCGCGGCCAGGGCCGCAACCCAAGGCTTGCCGCGTCGTTGCTGCGCGCCGATCAGGAGCGCCCAGGCCGCTTTGTTGGCTGGGGTCGCTCCGGCCTTCGAATCGTCGCTTCGCGCGACGATTCTCCGGTCTGCGGACCCAGGTCTTCGGGACTCGATTCCCTGTCCGCACCCTCTGCGCTATCGGTGACGCCGATGGTCGAACGCAGTCCGGACCCCTTCGAGCGGCTACGCCGTGCCTGCGAGCTGGTCTATCTGCACCGGACCGTTCCCAAGGTTTCCGACGCCGAGTTGATGGATTCCCATCCTGACCTGAGCGATCTGCTCGGGCCGATGTTGCTGCGGGAGACGGCGATGGATTCGCCAATGGAGCATCGGGTCGGCGGATACCGCATCGTGCGCGAGGTCGGGCGCGGCGGAATGGGAATCGTGTACGAGGCGATCCAGGTCTCCCTCGGCCGCAGGGTCGCGCTGAAGGTGATGGCTCCGCACCATGCCGCCGACAGCCGCGCACTCGCGCGCTTCCATCGCGAAGCGCGCACCGCATCTCGGCTCGCACACTCCAACATCATCGAGATCCTCGAGATCGGCAGCGACGACGAGCGGTCGTGGATCGCGATGGAACTCGTCGACGGTGAGGCGATCGGCTCCGGCTCCGTCGCGGAGGTCGTTGCCAGGTTCACCTCGATCTGCGACGCGCTGGAGCACGCGCATCGACACGGGGTGATCCACCGCGACCTCAAGCCGTCGAACATCCTGGTGCGCCGTGACGGCTCCGCCGTGCTCACCGACTTCGGCATCGCGCGCGAGATCGGGTCGCCTACGGTCACGCGGACCGGGGAGTTCGCCGGGACGCCGGCCTACGTCGCGCCGGAACAGGTGCGCGGGGAGCGCTGCGATCCGCGCACCGACGTCTACGGAGTCGGCGCAGCGCTCTACGAGGTGCTCACCGGCCGCCCCCCGTTCGACGCAACCACCGTCGACAAGACGCTGCTCATGATCGTCGAGGACGATCCTGTTCCGGCACACGAGATCTCACGCGCGGTCCCGACCGATCTGTCCGCGATCGTCGCGCGAGCGATGGAGAAGGACCCGGCGGATCGCTACGCGTCCGCCGCCGAACTCGGTGCCGACCTTCGGGCGTTCCTCGCCGGAGGCCGGGTGCGCGCACGACCCGCCGGCGGTTGGCGTCGCATCTCGCGGTGGGTACGGCGCGAGCCGATGCTCGCCATGTCGACGTTCGCGATCATGCTGTTGCTCGCCGGAGGTCTCGGACTCTCCATCTCGTTCGCGATGCGTGACGCGCGGGCTCTCGAGGAGATCCGACGTCTCTCCGATGCGCGGATGGTCTCCGAACTCGTGCTCGAGCCGGCGGAACTGTGGCCACCGACTCCGGATCGGATTCCCCGGATCGACGCGTGGCTGGCCGCGGTCGCCGGAGTCGCCGCTCGACGCGACGTGCACTCTCGAACGCTTGCGTCGCTCGAATCGGGGATCGGGGCCGGGTCTCCGGAGCCGGTCGTGTCGTGGCAGGTCGGCGTGTTGCGCGACATCCTCGGCGGTCTCGATCGACTCGAGGCCGACGGTCGCGATGTGCAACGACGCCGCGCATTCGCGGTCACGGTCGACGACGTCACTCTCCGTTCTCCGGAAGCCCGTCAGGCGTGGGACGACGCGGCTCGCGACGTCAGGTCGTCGGGTCGCTACGGCAAGCTCGAGCTGCGACCGATCCGAGGTCTGCTCCCGCTCGGTCTCGACCCGCACTCGCGCTTGATGGAGTTCTGGCACGTCTGGAGCGGCGATCGGCCGAAGCGCGATCCGGTGTCGGGCAACTGGTCGATGCAGGCGGAGACGGGAATCGTGCTGGTCCTCGTTCCGGGCGCGCGGTTCGCAATGGGGGCCGAGCGTCCGGGCGGTGCTCGGCCCGCGGGTTCGCCGAACGCGGATCTTGCGGCGAGCCACAACGAGCAACCGGTCCACGATGTCGAACTCGCGCCCTTCCTGATCGGGAAGTACGAGGTCACGCAGGCGCAGTGGCTCCGGCACACCAGGTCGAATCCGAGCGTGTGGCAGCGATCGGAGGACGTCGGTGGCGAGACCGTGGATGCGTCGCACCCCGTCGAGAGGATCACCGCGGAGCAGGCCGATCGCGTGGCGCGCGAGATGGACCTGATGCTGCCCACCGAGGCTCAGTGGGAGTGCGCTGCGCGGGCGGGAACGACGACCGTGTTCTACAGCGGTAACGAGGTCGCGAGCCTGCAGGGCTACGAGAACATCGCGGATGCGACCTTCCAGCGGGCGATCCCGAGTCGTCGCGCTTCTCCCGAAGTGGACGATGGACGCTTCGTCCATGCGGCGGTGGGGAGCTACCGACCCAACGGATTCGGCCTGCACGACATGCTCGGCAACGTCGCGGAACTCTGCGCCGACGCCTTGCGCAAGTACTCGATCCCGGTGCGACCCGGCGACGGCATGCGGATCGATCCCGGCAACCGGGATCCGCAGCGCGCGGTTCGCGGCGGCAGTCATGCAGTTCCGGGCTTCCTCGCGCGGTGCGCGGTGCGTACCGCGATCGAACCCACGGCCTGCCACGATTCCATCGGCGTCCGCTTCGCTCGCGGTCTCGATCCTTGAAGGAGTCGCACGAGGAAAACCGTTGCGACCACCGGCGCGTTCTGCGACGAGGACGCCCATGAAGCTGCTCGTCCTCGACGTGGTCGGTCTGCGGCCGAAGGACCTCGCCCACGCACCGCGGCTGCGCGCGCTCGCCGAGCGCGGGTTCGCGGCTCCCTTGCGCACGGTGTTTCCCGCCGTCACCTGCACCGTGCAGGCGAGCTTCCTCACCGGAACGGCTCCGCGGGACCACGGCGTGGTCGCGAACGGCTGGTACTTCCGTGACCTCGCGCAGGTGTTTCTGTGGCGGCAGTCGAACCAGCTCGTGCAGGGGCGCAAGGTCTACGAGGTCGCACGCGAGCGTGACTCGTCCTTCTCCTGCGCGAAGATGTTCTGGTGGTTCAACATGTACGCGGACGTCGCGTGGTCGGTGACGCCGCGACCGGAGTACCACGCGGACGGCCTGAAGAAGCCGGGGCTGTACAGCGATCCACCGGAGCTGCAGAAGGAGCTGCAGACTCGGCACGGACCGTTCCCCCTGTTCAACTTCTGGGGACCCGCCGCGGACATCCGATCGACGCGATGGATCGTCGACGCCTCGATCGAGGTGATCCGGCGCCACGACCCGACGCTGTGCATGGTCTACCTGCCGCACCTCGACTACGACCACCAGCGCTTCGGACCGGACGATCCGCGCTCGGTCGCTCAGGTCGCCGCGGTCGATGCCGAAGCGGGTCGGCTGATCGACGAGGCGATGGCCCGCGGAGCCGAGGTGATCGCGCTGTCGGAGTACGGCATCGAGCGCGTCGACCACGTGGTGTTCCCCAATCGGGTCCTGCGGGAGGCCGGATTCCTGCGCGTGCAGGACACCAGCCACGGCGAACTGCTCGACGCGGGAGCGTGCCGCGCGTTCGCCGTCGCCGATCACCAGTGCGCGCACGTCTACCTCGGCCGCGGGTCCGACCTCGAAGCGGTCCGTGCCCTGCTCGCCCGGCAACCCGGCGTCGCGCGCGTGCTCGACCGTGCGCAGCAGCGCGAGTCCGGCATCGACCACGAACGCAGCGGCGAACTGGTGTGCATCGCCGAGCGCGGCGCGTGGTTCGCCTACCACTACTGGCTCGACGAGGCGCGGCGCCCCGACTTCGCCACCACGGTCGACATCCATCGCAAGCCGGGCTACGACCCGACGGAGCTGTTCGTCGATCCGCGTCTGCGCTTCCCCAAGCTGCGCGTCGCGAAGAACCTCGCCAAGAAGCTGTGCGGTTTCCGCTACCTGATGGACGTGATCGGCACCGATCCCGCGATCGTGCGTGGCTCCCACGGCCGGCTGTTCGAGGACGACTCCGCGGGGCCCGTGTACCTCTCCTCCTCGAAGAGGGGTGCGGCCGGCGTGGTCGGCGCGCTGGAGGTTCAGGGCCGCATGCTGGCCCACCTGTTCGGCTGAGGGCGAATTTCAGGATCGTCCATTCCCAAGCGGCGCCCGCTCCCTACCTTCGCCGCGACATGACGAACATGCGCGAAACGACGGTCGCGGACGGCAAGGTCGTGACCCTGCACTACAAGCTCTCGCTCGAAGGTGACGAACTCGTCGTCGACACCGAGGCCGACGAGGAGCCGATGAGCTACCTGCACGGCGCCGGGAACATCGTGCCGGGGCTCGAGGATGCGCTCACCGGCAAGGCCGTGGGCGAAGTCGTGAAAATCGTGGTGAGCCCCGACGAAGGCTACGGCGACCACGACCCCGACGCGGTCGACGAGGTCCCGCGCGACGCCTTCCCCGCGGACCTCGAACTCGAGGTCGGCATGCAGCTCACCGCGGAGGACGAGGACGGCAACCTCACGCCGTGCATGGTGATGGAGCTCCACGACGACCACGTGATCGTCGACATGAACCACCCGCTCGCCGGCGAGGTGCTGCACTACGAGGTGCGCATCCTCGAGGTGCGCGATGCCACCGCCGAGGAGCGCGAGCACGGGCACGTCCACGGCGAAGGCGGTCACGAACACTGATCCGGGCGCGCGTCGGACGCGCGGAATTCGAGTGGATCAGCGCGCGATGGGCGCGGTGATCGCGGCGCGCAGCTTCTGCGCGCGTTCCCCCGCCTCGGGGTCGAACTCGAGGCGGATGGCCTCGCGACGGCGGCGACGATTGCCCTGCTCCGCCTCGTCGCCCTGGGCCTCCTGCTTGGCGAAGCGGATGCCGATCTTCGCCAGCATCTCGGCGAAGGGCAGCTCCTCGACGCCGTCGACGTACTTCGCGAAGAACTCGTCCATCGGCTTGCCGGCGACCTTGCTGCACATCGACGCGACGTCTCCGTCGGCGAAGCCCTTGCCGGTCGACATGCACTGCTCGTAGAGAGCGCGCATCACGTCGTCGAAGGACTTCCCGTCGTCGGTCGCATCGCGGATCGCGATGTCGAGCAGCAGGCCGAGCAGCTCGCCCTTGTTGTAGTAGTCGGGCGCGGTGCGTCCGCGGCGCATGTAGGGGGCGTCCCACACCGTCCAGCTCGCCTCGGCGATGCTCATCTTCAGGCGGCCCGGGTTGGCCTGCAGCGTGCGGATCTCGTCGCCGATGGCATTGAGCCAGAAGTGGTCGGCGTCCCAGATGCCCGCGCGCACCAGCAGCACGTCGCCGTAGTAGCTGGTCACGCCTTCGGACAACCACAGGAACTTGGTGCGGTTCGGCCCGCTGTAGTCGAAGGGGCCGAGAGCTTCCGGACGCAGCCGCTTCACGTTGTGGCAGTGGAAGAACTCGTGGCTGACGAGCGAGTCCCACGCCGACGGCTTGCCGGGCTCCGAACCGGACAGATCCATCATTCCCATGTCGCAGGAGTTGAGGTGCTCGAGTCCGCCACCGCCGGGGTAGCCGATCAGGAAGACGTAGCGCGAGTACGGCGGCTTGCCCCACATCGCGTGGTGCGCCGCGACGATCCTCCGATAGCGATCGACGATCTCGTCGCGGTCGTGGCGGTCCTGGGCGAAGCCCGACATCACGATCTCGTAGCGGGCGCCGTCGGCGTCGAAGCTCTTGCGCTCGAAGTGACCGACGTGGAAGGGGCAGTCGGTGAACACGTCGTAGTCCGGGGCTTCGAAGATCAGGGCCTTGTCGTCGACGCGCTGCAGCCCGGTGGCGATGTCCCAGTCGGCGGGGAGGTCGAAGGTGACGCGATGCGGGATGCCGATCTTGCCCGGCACGTAGAGCCAGCACGCCGGCCCTTCGAATCCGTAGGCCTGCCAGGTCGCCGGGTCCTTCGCGTCGGGATCGCTGCCCTCTTTCGGCTTGTCCTGCGGTCCGAGGCCCTTGCCGAGCGAGTAGCCGGGGCCGAAGCCGGACTTCGGACGGGTGACCAGCTCGTAGTCGATGACGATGGTCTTCGCGCCGTCGGCGTGGATGTGCCAGGCGTTCGGGTCGTCACCCTCGAGATTCAGCTCCTTGCCGTCGCCGTCGTGGGCATGGATGTCGACGACGTTCTTGCCGAAATCGTGGATGGTGTAGGAGCCGGGCTTCCACGCCGGCATCGCGACATCGAAGCGCGCGGCCTCGCAGCCCTCGTAGCGGACCTGCACCTTGGCTCGTTCCTGTCCGGCGGCGAACTGGAAGCGGAACTCGGCGCGGGATTGCGCGGGGACAGCCCCGGCGAACAGGGTGAGCCAGGACAAGAAGCCAAGGACTCGCAGCATCGTCGTCATGGGGGTCTCGCGTCGGGTGCGACCTGCGATCCGACGGGACGCGCACCCGGTTCCCGTAGGCGTATCCTTGACGACCGTCCTGCGTCGAGCGCGTGCCTGTGCTGAATTCGTTCCTGTTCCCCGCCGCGGTCCTCTGCGCCGCATCCGCAGTCCTGGCGCAGGGCCCGGTGCTCGGCGACCCACGTCCGCGCCTGCCGGCCGGGACGGGTGATTGCACCGCGTGCGTGGTCGCGGACTTCGACGGGGACGGCCGACCCGATCTCGCGCGCGCAACGGATGACCGCGTCGCGGTGCTGCTGCAGTCGGTGTCGGGAGTGTTCGCTCCGCACGCCACCCAGCCCGCCGCGATGCTGGACTTCGCCGGAGGCATCCGCTCGCTGGCGGCCGGCGACTTCGACGGCGACGGCGACCAGGACCTCGCGGTCGGCATGCTGGCCTCGACCGACGTCCTGCTGGTCAACGACGGCACCGGGCGCTTCGCGCGCGCGCCGACCGGAGCGATCCCCAGCGGAGGATTCGTCGCCACGCTGGTCCTGGTCGCCGCGGACTTCGACCGCGCGGGCGGCGACGACCTCCTGGTGCTGCCCGTGAACGGCCCGCCGCGGCTGCTTCTGCAATCGGGTGGAGCGGCCTTCGTCGACGCGAGCGTGCTGCTGCCGAGCGCGGCGAGTCAGCCACGGACGACGGCGACCGTCGCCGACTTCGATCGCGACGGCGCGCCCGACATCGTGCTCGGCGCCACCGCACTCGCCCCGACCCTGGTGCTGTTCAACTCGGGTTCGGGCAGCTTCGTGCAGACCCTCGTGCCGGTCGCCGGAGCGACGCCGATCGCGGCGCTCGCCACGGCCGACCTCGACGGCGACCGGGCACCCGAGCTGATCGCTGCGCCCGACTCGACCGCGACCTTGCCGCCGGTCGTCGCCAGGGTGACGCGCCAGGGTGCGACGCGCGTGTCGCCCGCGCCGAACTCGATCGCGCTGGCATCGTGGATGGCGATCGCCGTCGGCGACATCGACCACGATGGATCCGCGGACTGCATCGGACTCGATGGCGCGGGAGCCCTCTGGGTCGGCGCCGGAACCGGCGGCGGGAGCTTCCTGGGCGGAGTGCGGTGGCTCGATGGAGGCAGCCATCGACGGCTGTGCGCGGTCGATCTCGACGGCGATCTCGACCTCGACCTGCTCGTCCCCGGCGCGGCGCTGCGCGATGCGATCCTGCTCGGCGCACCGTCGGGTGGGCTGGTCGCCACGGAGGACGGGACGGTGCCGTCGTCCGGAGGGCAGACGGGGGCGCGCGCCGCGATCCTCGATCTGTCCGGCGAGGGCGACCCCGATGTGCTGACGTGCTCGGCGACAGGCCACTTCGTCGCCTGGGCGAACGACGGCGGCGCGCGCTTCCGTCCCGCGCCCTTCGCCCCTCCCGACGTGATCGGTCTCGGCACGATCCTCGCGCTGTTGCCGTGCCGACTCGCCGCCGGTGGAGCACCGCAGGATCTGTTCGTGGTCGGCCAGCCCGGCGTCGCGAGCGCGACCGGAGTGACGGTGCTCGGGCGTAGCGCCGTCACCGGCTGGGTGGACCGCAGCGCCACGCTCGGCGGTGTGCAGGTCGGGCGCATCTTCAGTGCGGCCGGTATCGCCACGCTCGGCGTCGCCCGTCCGATCGAAGCACCGAGTGATCTGTTGCTCGGCGACGTCTCGGGCCGCGTCACGATCCACCGCAACGACGGCACGTCGCTGACCGAACTCGGCAACGCGCTCCCCTTCGTCCATCTCGGCAGCGTCGAAGCGATCCTGACCGGCGATGTCGACGGTGACGGCGCGCGTGATCTGGTGGTGCTCTCGGCGAACGACGGTCCGCAGGTGCACCTCGCGCGTGGCAACGATCGGCTGCAGTTCGTGCAGCAGCCGGGAGCCGCGGTCACGCTCGCTCCGGCCGTCGCCGGGGTTCTCGAGGATCTCGACGGGGATGGACGACTCGACCTGTTCTGCGCGACCCCGAGCTCGGCCGAGGGAGTGGCCTTCCTGCGCGGTCTCGGCAACGGGATGTTCGTCGATGTCACCGCGGTCGAACTCGCCGCCCTCCTGCCGATCACGGGTGCCCGTTGCGTGGCCGCGCTCGGCCCTGCGACCGCGCGTCGTGTGATGATCGGTCGGCAGTCCGCGGATCCCCTGCTCCTCGCGCGTCGCCCGAACGGCGCGTTCCTGTCCGCAGGAACCGTCGCGGTCGGCGGCAGCCGCGTATTGCACGACCTGCTGGTCGCGGATCTCGACGCCGATCACGATGACGACGTGGTCGCCACGCGCGACGATGCTCCGCCCGCGGTACTGCTGCGCTCCGATCACCAGCTCGCCTCGCGCGGTCCCGCGCAGGAGGGCAAAGTGGTGCGTCTCGATGTGGCTGTTCCCGCCGGGCAGTTCGGCTTCGTCCTGTTCAGCCCCTTCACCACGCGCGTGCCGGTCGCGAACTGGGGATTCCTGCGTCTCGTGTCGCCGGCGACCTTCACCACGGTGATCGGGACGGCGACCGGTGCGAGCGCGATCGATCTGGGCGTGCCGCAGGGACTCGCCGGTGTGACCCTGCCGCTGCAGTTGGTCGGCTTCGATCCGCTGTCGTCGACCCTGACGCTCGGCAACCTCGAGATGGTCGAGATCACCGGGGCCTGAGAACAGCGAAGCCGCCCGACCCGAATGGGTCAGGGCGGCTTCGTCGAGGAACCGCGTCGCCGTTCGATCGCAGTCGCGTGGCGGACGTCGATTGCACTCGGGCGGGTCGACCCGCCGACTCAGCGGCAGCTCAGTAGTCCATGTCGTCCATGCCGCCGTGATCGTGGCCGCCGCCACCACCGCCCTTCTTCTTCTCGGGCACGACGGAGATCAGCGCCTCGGTCGTCAGCAGCAGGGTGGACACGGACGCCGCGTTCTGCAGCGCGGTCGCGGTGACCTTCGCCGGATCGATGACGCCGGCCTTGATCATGTCCTCGTAGACGTTGGTCGCCGCGTTGTAGCCGTGGTTCTGGTTCTTCGTGTCCCGGATGGTCTGGACGACGATCGAACCGTCGACACCGGCGTTCGCCGCGATCTGTCGGACGGGGGCCTCGAGTGCGCGGCGCACGATGTCGGCGCCGATGCGCTCGTCGCCTTCCAGCGCGAGCTTCTCGACGACGTTCTGCGCGCGCAGCAGCGCGACGCCGCCGCCGGGGAGGATGCCGCTCTCGACGGCCGCGCGCGTGGCGTGCAGCGCGTCCTCGACGCGGGCCTTCTTCTCCTTCATCTCGGCCTCGGTGGCCGCGCCGACGAGGATCTGCGCGACGCCGCCGGACAGCTTCGCCAGGCGCTCCTGCAGCTTCTCGCGGTCGTAGTCCGAGGTGGTGCGATCGATCTCGGCGCGCACCGCGGCGATGCGACCCTGGACGTCGGCCTTCTTGCCGTTGCCCTCGATCACGGTGGTGTCATCCTTGGTCACGACGATCTTCTTCGCCGTGCCGAGGTCGGCGAGGGTGAGCGACTCGAGCGCGATGCCGAGGTCCTCGAAGATCGCCTTGCCACCACACAGGACCGCGATGTCCTCGAGCATCGCCTTGCGGCGATCACCGAAGCCGGGTGCCTTGACGGCGCAGCACTTGAACACGCCGCGCAGCTTGTTGACGACCAGCGTCGCCAGTGCTTCGCCTTCGATGTCCTCGGCGACGATCAGGAGAGGCTTGCCGGACTGCGCGACCTTCTCGAGCAGCGGCAGCATGTCCTTGATCGAGCTGATCTTCTTCTCGTGGATCAGCACGTAGGCGTCCTCGAGCACGCACTCCATGCGCTCGGGGCTGGTGACGAAGTGCGGCGACAGGTAGCCCTTGTCGAACTGCATGCCTTCGACCCAGTCGACCTCGGTCGAAAGGCTCTTGCCCTCCTCGACCGTGATCACGCCGTCCTGACCGACGCGCTCCATGGCGTCGGCGATCATCTTGCCGATCTCCTCGTCGTTGTTCGCGGCGATGCAGCCGACCTGTGCGATCTCGGTCTTGCCCTTGACCTTCACGGCCTGCTTCTTGATCTGCTCGACGATCGCGGCGACGGCCTTCTCGATGCCGCGCTTGAGCGACACCGGGTTCGCGCCTGCGGTGACGTTGCGGAGGCCCTCTTCGAAGATGGCCTCGGCGAGCACGGTCGCGGTCGTCGTGCCGTCGCCAGCGACGTCGGAAGTCTTCGAGGCGACTTCCTTCACGAGCTGCGCGCCCATGTTCTCGTACTTGCCTTCGAGCTCGACTTCCTTGGCGACGGTGACGCCGTCCTTGGTGACCGTCGGGCTGCCGAAGCTCTTCTCGATGATGACGTTGCGACCACGAGGGCCGAGGGTGACCTTGACGGCGCGCGCGAGCTGGCGGACTCCGTCACGGATGCGCTCGCGAGCCTCCTGGTCGTAGGCGATCTTCTTCACTGCCATGGTTGTGTCTCCTGTTCAGGGGCTGCGGGTTCAGTTCACGACACCGAGGATCTCGTCCTCGGAGAGGATCACGTACTCCTCGCCGTCGACCTTCACCTCGGTTCCGGCGTAGGAGGAGAACAGCACGCGGTCGTTGACCTTGACGGTGAAGGGCGCGCGTTCGCCGTTCTTCAGCAGCTTTCCGGAGCCCAGCGCCTGGATGACGCCTTCGCGCGGCTTCTCCTTCGCGGAGTCGGGAAGGATGATGCCACCCTTGGTGGTCTCCTCGGCGGCGACGCGCTTGAGCACGACGCGATCACCGATCGGGACGATCTTCGTTGCAGACTTGGTCTTGGCCATGGCTGTCGGGATCAGGCGTCGCACAGGGACGCCCGAGAGGTTTGAGGTACGGGATTTCGGGAAGCAGGGTTGGGTCGCGTCGACTCAGCGCCGGCGGCGGCGAGGCGGACGCGGCCAGAGGTCGTCGAGGCGGACCGGCAGCGAGCGCGCCGGATCGCCGTGGGGTGGGTCGGCGGGGAAACCGGCGGCGGTGCGGCGCACCAGTTCGTCGAGGGCGCGGCGCAGGCGGTCGAGCTCCAGGGGCTTGCGCAGGAACTCGACCATCCCGAGCTCGAGGGCGCGCCGCGCCTCCTCCCCGCTCGCCTCGCCCGACATCAGGATCGACGGCAGAGGGCGGATCTCGGCGCAGATGCGGCGGTAGACCTCGAGCCCGTTCAGGCCGGGCAGGTGCAGGTCGAGGATCGAGAAGTCGATCTCGACCCGGCGGGCCATCTCCACGGCTTCGTCCCCCCGGCTGGCGGTGTGGACGTGCCAACCGCGCTGGCGCAGGAGCTCGAAGAGCACCGCGCGCAGCGGGTCATCGTCTTCGACGAGCAGCACGGAGAAGGGGCGGGTCATGGGACCGTGGATGCGGGGCGCGCCCGGCAAGCAAGCCGCGTGCCGCCTCCGGTGTCCTGGCGCAGGCGCCCGTCGCCCCGGGTCCGTAGGCCCAAGACCTGCCGCGGGACGCGACGAGTCGGGAGGTCGGCCGACCCGAGCAAGCGAAGCGGCCAGGGCTCTCCTGGTTGCCGCGCAGCGGCGTTGCGGCGACCCGTTCGGGCGGCGGCCCGGGCCGCGAGGGGATGAGGAACGAAACGGCCGCCCCATCCCGACTCTTGCTCTGTCAGCCTGACAGCCGCGGCATCCCGGCGCTGTCAAGCTGGCACGCACCCTCAGGGCGCGCGCTCACTCGTCGTCGCCGCCGCCGCCGTCCTCGTCGTCGTCGTCGTCGTCGCCGTCTTCATCCTCGTCCTCATCCCAGTCGTCCTCGTCGTCATCGCCGCCTTCCTCGTCCTCCCAGCCGGCGTCTTCCTCCTCGTCGCCGTCCTCCTCGTCGTCGGCTTCCTCCTCGTCGTCGTCGTCGAGGTCATCGTCGTCGTCGACGTCGTCGGCGTCTTCTTCACCGTCCTCGTAGGACGCGAGGATGCGATCCCAGTCGGCGACCTCGATCGGGTTGTTGCAGACGAAGCAGATCCCGTCGTTGTCGCGAAGGTCTTCGATCCGGTCGATGGTCTTGTAGACCTCGCCGCATTCCGGGCACCGGATGGACTTGCCCATGGCAGTGCGTGGCTCCTGATGTTGTGACTGAAGTGCGAGGGGCTCGATCTCGAGCGCGCGGGGGCCGGCGGGCCCATCCGGAAGGGGCTGTCGATGTCGGTCCGGGAAGCTCCGGAACAGCGTTGCAGCGACCTGGGGTGGGGTCCCGACGGCCGAGAGTTCCTACCACGGCACGAGGAGCACGCAAGGGGACGCGGGGAAAAACGGCGGTGGCATGAGCCCCAGGACGGGCACGGCCGATACAGCCGAAGTGGGGCGAACCAACCTCATCCTGCTCGCACTCGGCCTCGCCGGTTGCCTTGCACTGACGCTGATGGCTCAGCACATGGCAAAGGTCTACCACGAGCGCGTCGTCGATCCGGTCGCAGCCGAGGTCGACAAGACAGTCGGTGCGCGGCTCAGCGCAGCATCGAGCCTGCGCGTCGATACTGCCGACCCGGAGCACGCATCGGCGTGTCTGTTCCTGCAGCCGGTGGTCGGGGTCAACGAGACCAACCTCGCGCGCGATGCAGGCGAGTGCGCCTGGCGTCGCCTCGGTCGGAAGATCCGCGAACTCGTGGTGGTCTGCGACAGCGGAGTGTCGGAGCCGAATGCCTACTCGGTTCCGCCGCCCTGGGAGCCCCTCCTGCCGCTGGTCCGCGTCGCGGTGCCGTCCTCGCCGCCGCGCTGATCGCGGTTTCGATCGCGCGGCCGCGCTTCAATGTGCGGCGTGCTCCTCGCCGTCGCGTGCAGCCTGCTCACCGTGCAGGATCCGACTCCTGCGATCCACGCCGTGTCGCGGCGTAGCGGTGAGTTCGTGTTCCGCGTGTCGATTCCCTGGCCCGCCGGTGCGCATCACGAACTGCAGGCGGTGGACGTCGAGGGCGACCTCGCACCCTGCGTGACCTTGTTGCGCTGGCCGGACGGCTCGGTCGCGGTCTCGCAGGTCCATGCCCGCGCACGCTTCGAAGCGGGTCGAGAGCGCCGACTTCGCATCCGCGCACTCGAGCAGTCCGCTCCGACCACGTCCGATCCGTTTCCCTTCGACGTCCCACCGCCGCTGCGCATCGAACTGCGCGACGGGCACGACCGCGGCTACATCGCCGCGTGGACCGAGGATCCTGCGCGCGCCCTCGAATCCGATCTCTCGTCCCCGCGCGTGCGCGTGCGACGCTACCGTTCGCTGTTCGCGCGCGACGAGGCGGGTGCGGTCGAGGCCCTGTTCGCGATGCAGGGCATCCTGATCGAGCGCGCCGGTGATCCGGTCGCGGAACTCACGGTAGTTCTCGACAACGATCCGCGTGAGGGCGAACCGGTCCCCGGTCCCGCGCGATTCCGCTCCTTGCGCATCCTCGCCGACGGTGACGGACCGGCCATGCGTCTGCGGCATGCCGCGCTGTCCGGGGGCACGCCGGTCGTCAGGGAGACGTCGCAGGGACGGGTCGTCGAACTCGTGGGACCCGACGACACGGCGTACCTCGGCGATCGCACGCAGTTGGTGTTCCGTCTCGACATCGCGCGCGACACCGCCCACCTCGACGGGGCGGGTGCGGTGTTCGCCGTGCCCGATGCGGAATGGACCCGGACGACGGGTGCCTTCGCCGCCTTCGGTGGTCCGACCCGTCCCGATCCGCAGATCGACGACGCGATCTCGTCACTGCATCGCTGGCGGCGTCGCACCGTCGCGGGGTCGCCCTTCGCGCTGCTGGCCGACGTCCTCGATCCGGCGAGCGACGGCGTGCGCACCGCGCCCATCGCGCTGCACGACGTGCTGCTGTGGCGTTCGCGCGAACTCGCGGAACTGGCGGAGGCGACCGCGCTGCGGCAGGGTCTGCGTCCCACACCCGCGACGGAGCCGCGACTCGCCGACGAGGCAGCGCACCTGCGCGCGGGTCTGGGCCCGCGTGCGATCGCCACGCCGCACGGAGTGCACGTGCTCGACTACGAGCACTTCGGCGTCGATCTGCTGTTCGACGAGTACTGGTCGACCGGCGATCCCTGGGTCCGCGGCGAACTCGCGCGGGTCGGCCACGGCCTGTTGCCGCTGCTCGCGCACGTGGCGATGCGGACCTCGCGGGGAGAGGGGCGCTGCCTGCGGGCCGGAGTGTTGATCGCGCGAGCGACGGCGGATCGCTCCCTGCTCACCGCGCTCGTCGCCCATGCCGAGCGCGAGGTCCTGCCGCG
Source organism: Planctomycetota bacterium (assembly GCA_046349595.1). Lineage (GTDB taxonomy): Bacteria > Planctomycetota > UBA1135 > UBA1135 > UBA2386 > JACRLW01. The sequence continues at coordinate 713,588 of JAXMCA010000002.1, read as the reverse complement.
CATCGCAGCGGCGCCGCGGGGATGTGCGATCGTCCAGCCGCCGCATCCGCGTGCGTTCGCGTCGGAACTACCGTTCGATGCCCCCGAGCAGATGGCGGAGCTCAGCCTCGGCCTCGTGGCGCTCGCGGAGGCGACGGATCGTGATGCGCTTCGCGATGCAGCGCTCGAGGTGACGAGACGCATCGCCCGCGACGCCTGGATCACCGGGTACGGTCCCGCCGGCTACGTGGGGGCAGGGGATCGACCCGAGCTGCTCGGTGCGCCCGGCGAGATCGCCCGATTCGGCGAGTCGGCCGTCGTCGCCTGCGCGCTCTGCGTCGCCCATGGGATCGCGCGTTCCGAGCAGGACCGGAGACTGTTCGCGCGCCGCGTCGATGAGCTGCGCGGAGATTCCCGGGTGCCTCCTGCGGCGATGGCATCCACGGACGGGTGGGAGCAGATCGTCCGCGACCGCGCGCCGCGCATCCGTTGAGCTGCATCGTCTTCACCCTTGCGACGGCGCCGGGATTGGTCCCGGTCGAGGGCGCCGCACCGTGGTCGGTGCTCGCGCGGCAATTGCCGCGGCAGCTCGTGGTCTGCCTCAACGGGCCGGGCGATCGCGGCGTGCGCTTCGTGCCGTTGATCGGAGTCGTCGAGGGACGTCGTCGCTTCCTCGACCCCGTCGGAGCCATCCCGATCGAACTTCTGGCGCAACTCGTCGGCGACCGCTCCTCCGGTCACCTGATCGCCGGCGAGATCGATCAGGATCGACTGCGCATGCGGGTCCACGCGCTACCGACGATGCAGGAGTGCGTCTCGCTCGACATCGAGTTCGACCCGCTCGATCCGTTGCCGGCCCTGCGCCGCGTCGCATTCGAACTCGGCGAGCTGGTCGGCACCCGCGATGTGAACTTCGGAACCCCTGTTCTGCCCGGCCCCGCGCTGTCGCGCTGGCTCGAAGCGCGCGACGTCCTGCTCGCGCTGGATGCCAATCTCTTGTCGATCGACTCGCCGAAGGCCCTCTCGATCGCGAGCGCGGCACTGATGGCGCAACCGGGCAGCCCGGCGACGCAGGAGGTGTTCCGTGACGTCGCCCTGCAGCTCGCGCGGCGGGGGATGCTCGACCACGATGGCGTGCGCAGCCTGGAACACGCCCTCGCGCGGGCTGGAGATCCCGCGACGCTCGTCTTGCGTTGCGCGCAGGCCGTGGAGTGCGCATTGGGCGCGCGTGCGGCCGTCGACCTGTGGCGTCGAGCCGTGCACGGCGGACTGTCCGACAACGATGCGCTGGCGCAGGCCGCGGCAGCGCTGTTCGCGGCCGGCGAGATCGAGGAGGTCCGTCGCGTTCTTCGGCGCGCGATCGACGGCGGCTGCCGCGATCCGGGATTGCGCGCGCAACTCGCGGCCGTCGAAGACGTCGGCGGTGATCCGCAGCAGCGCGATCTGCTGCTCGGAGAGCTGTGGTCGGAGTCGCACGACGGGCTGCCTCCGCGCGTGGCGCGTCTCGTCGCGTCCTGGCTGGTCGATCGCGATTCCGCGGGAGATGCGCTCGCCCTGCTCGACCGTTGCGTCGGAGCCGACAGCGAGGTACCCGGCGTCTGGCTCGAACGTGGCAGAGCACTGGTCGCGCTCTCCCGCGTCGAGGAGGCGCGAGGTGCATTGCGTGTGGCGCTCGAGCGCGGTCTGAGCAGCGAAGGCGCGGCGGAATGCCGGCGACTGCTGAACCTGTGCTCGCACCCCGATCTCGTCCCCGGGATGCTCGCGATCGAGCGGGCGCTGCATTCGAACCGCTTGTCGTCGGCGCTCTCGCAGGCTCGTCGTCTCGTGCGGTTCCACGGGGAGGTCGCAGAGACTTGGTCGATGCTCGGTGCGGTGCACGTTGCTTGCCGGAATGGCTGGCGTGCGCTGCGGGCCTACCGACGCGCGCTGTCCATCGATCCCGCGTCCGCCGACGCCCACGCCCGCTTGGGTTGTCTGCTCGCCGCGCGTGGTCGGGCCGAGGAGGGCATCAGTCACCTCCGTCACGCGGCCGAGCTGTCACCGCGCGAACCGTCGATCTGGGTCCAGCTCGCGAGGATCTGCGAGGAAGCCGGACGCCGCGACGAGGCCGTGGCCGCATTCCGACGCGCGGTCCACCTCGGCGCGAGCAGCGATGAAGCGCGCAACCTCGCGCATCGGCTCGGCGGCGAGGGTCAGGGCCGGATCGACGAGGGTCACGAGTAGGCGAGCGCATTTCCGCTCGACCATGCCGGCCACAGGGCGGAGTCGGTGTGCGTTGGCGAGGCCCGAGCTCGCCGGCGTGGATCCGCGGACCGCGACAGGGAACCGGCAGGGGAAGCCTCGACGTCCTATCGCGGGATTCTCGACGGGTGCCCGCACTCCCATGCGGTCGGGCGCTCCGTCCTGAGCCCTGTCGTCATTTCATGTGGCACTCCTCCGGACCGTCGCCCCGCGATCCGGCGGCAATAATCTCCAATGGTCGACTCTTCGCCGAGCCGCTCGACTCCGATCCCCACTCCTCCGATGCGTTCCTCCCTGTTCGCGCTCCCGGCCGTCCTCACGCTCACGTTTCCACTCGCTGCGCAGGCGACATCGCAGCGATTCGATGCTCCGAACATCGGCGACACGCTCGGTCGAGCCGTCGCCTGCGTCGGTGACGTCGACCAGGACGGCGCGGACGACTTCGCGGTCGGTGCCGATCAGACCGACGCCACCGGCCGCGACAGCGGTGCGGTCTACGTCTACTCAGGGCGCACACGCGCGGTGCTCTTCACCTTGCAGGGCGATTCGATCGGCGACTTCTTCGGCGCCGCGGTCGGCGGCGCCGGTGACGTCGATGCGGACGGTGTCCCCGACGTCGTGGTCGGCGCCTACGGCGACGACCCGCCGTTGTCTCTCGACCTCGGCGCGGTCTACGTGTTCTCCGGTCGCACGCACGCGCAGCTCTACAAGTTCTCCGGCGTCGGCATCGAGGATCGCATGGGCTACAGCGTCGCCGGTGCCGGTGACGTCAACGCCGACGGCTTCGCCGACGTGATCGGCGGTGCGTACACCAGCGACGCCGCGGCCGTCGACGGCGGTCAGGCCGTGGTCTGGTCGGGGCGCGACGGCAGCGTGCTGTGGACCTTCAGCGGAACCCAGTCGACGCAGTACCTCGGCTGGTCGGTTGCCGGGGCGGGCGATGTCGATCGCGACGGCTTCTCCGACGTGGTCGTCGGTGCAGTGGGCGACGCCGCCGGCGGCGTGCTCGCCGGCACGGCGATCGTCTACTCGGGTCGCACCGGCGCCGAGATCTGGCGCCTCAACGGCAATGCGGCCGACCTGCAGGGTGCGGGCGTCGCGGGTGCTGGTGACGTCGACCTCGACGGCTACGACGACATCCTGGTCGGTGCGCCCTTCGCCGACGACGGTGGTGTCGACTTCGGTTCCGCGCGCCTCTACTCGGGTCGGACCGGTGCGCGCATCTACACGCTCGTCCCGGTCGTTCCGTACACGCTGTTCGGATACCCGGTCGGCGCCGCGGGCGATCTGGATGGTGACGGGCACCCCGACATGCTGGTCGGTGCGATCCTCTCGACACCCGGCGTCGTCCCCGCCTCGGGCGGTGTCTACGTCTATTCGGGCGCGACCGGTTCGCTGATCACCGCGCTGTCGGGCGAGGGCATCGCCGACGGTTTCGGCTTCAGCGAGGTCGGCTGCGACGTCGACGACGACGGCTTCAACGAGATCGTGGTCGGAGCTCCGTTCGCCGACAACGCCGGCGCGGACTCCGGTTCGGCCTACGTCTTCGACCTCAACAACACCGGCACGCCGCCGCGCGCGTGGGACTTCGGCAAGGCCTGCCTCGGCAGCAACGGCAACTCGCCGCACGTCGGACACCGTGGTCGTGCGGCGCTCGGCGAGGTGCTCGAGCTGAACCTGCGCGGCGCACCGCCGCTCTCCCCGGTGATCGTCGACATCGGCCTCGAGACCAACCTCGACATCTCGTCGTTCGGCTTCACCGGCTGCACCTTCCTCGCCACCGCCGACGGCTTCGTGCTGGTCCGCTTCACCGACGTCGACGGCCGCATGGACTTCGATCCGATCACGATTCCGGTCGTGCCGTCCTTCGTCGGCAGCGACTTCGCGGTGCAGTGGATCTGCTACGACCCGCCGGTCAATGCGCCGGGCTACGCCTTCTCGAACGCGACGAAGTTCCGCTTCGGCAACTGATCTACTACTCCGGAGGATTCGCGCGGCACGCGCGGATTCTCCTGAGCAGTAGATGCCAGCAGGACTGACAGCGCGGCCGAGTGCCTCGGGGTGCGGTGAGCGAAGCGAGCCGCACCCCTTCGGTTGCGGCAGGAGGCCGCGCTGAGGGCCCGAGAAGAGAACCATGACATGGGCTCTCAAGTACTTGCTGATGGCCGCATGCGCGGACACGCAGAGCTCGAGAGACCAATTGGCTCTCGAGCTCTGAGCGGGCGTGTCGGTCCGTCGCGGGTTAGGCTGCGCCCGCGATGGACGACCCCCTGCTGCGCTGGCGCTCCGAGTTCCCGATCGTCGAGCGCGCGAACTACCAGATCAGCAACTCGCTCGGCGCGATGCCGGCCCGCGCGCGCGACAGCCTCTCGCGCTACGCGGACCTCTGGGACACCCGTGGCGTGCGCGCCTGGGGCGACGCCTGGTGGAACCTCCAGTTCGAGTTCGCGGGGCTGATCGAACGAATCCTCGGCGTCGATGCGTCGACCGTCTCGATGCACCAGAACGTCGCGATGGCCTCGCAGGCGATCCTGTCCTGCTTCGACTTCCCTCGCGAGCGGAACCGCATCGTCTACACGGATCTGAACTTCCCGTCGGTGATGTACCTGTACGAACAGCAGGTGCGTCGCGGCGCGGAGATCGTGCGCGTTCCGTCCGATGACGGCATCACCATCGACACCGATCGGCTGTGCAGGGCGATCGACGAGCACACCCGCCTGGTCCCGATCAGCCACGTCCTGTTCCGCAGCGGCTTCATCCAGGATGCGGCCGCGATCGTGCGTCGCGCCCGCGAGGTCGGTGCGTTCGTCATCCTCGACGTGTTCCAGTCGGTCGGCGCGGTCCCGCTCCGACTGCGTGAATGGGGTGTGCACGCTGCGGTCGGCGGCGCGCTGAAGTACCTGTGCGGAGGCCCTGGCAACTGCTTCCTGTACGTCGATCCCTCTGAACGGTCACGCCTCCGTCCGGGCTTCACCGGTTGGGCGGCCCACAAGGACCCCTTCGCCTTCTCCGCGACGGGCCAGGACTTCCGCGACGACGGCGGCCGCTTCCTCAACGGGACCCCCAACGTGCCGGCGCTCTATGCCGGGATCGAAGGTGTGCGCATCGTCGCGGAGATCGGCGTCGACGCGATCCGGCGCAAGAGCCTCGAGGTGACCCGTCGGATGATCGAGCGCTGCGATCAGCACGGACTCGCCCTGCGCTCGCCGCGCGGTGCGGAGCAGCGGGGCAACCACGTCTCGATCGAGGTCCCCCACGGCTACGCCGTGTGTCAGGTGATGAGCGCGGCGGACATCGTGTGCGACTACCGGCCGGGTGCCGGCATCCGCCTGTCGCCGCACTTCTACACGCGGGTCGAGGAGGCGCTCGCAGCGGTCGATGCCATCGCGCGGATCGTCGCGGACCGCGAGTACGAGTCGCGACTTGACGAGGCACGGCGCCCCGGCTGATCGATCGGCGGCGGGGGGAGGGTCGGGCGAGGATCGGCGAGCGCGGGGGAGCGTCGTGTCCCTTCCCTCGGCAGGAGGGCGCCGCTAGAGTCCCGCGCCGTCCACGGTCGTGAGAAGACCGGTGGGTGCCTTTGGCGCCTGCCCATTCGAGCTGCCGCGATGGATCGCCCGGGAGAACGATGCCCGGGCAGGCTGTGCGGAGCGGCCGGCGCGCTCCGTTGCGTCATCCGGCTCTCATGAGGCCGAACACGCGTGGTCGCGCGGACCCGGCACGCGCGAGGCAGATCCAAGTTCACGATGCGAGTGCGGCAGCGGCTCGCGTCCGACGAAATCCGCGGAGATCCCTTCGGATGCTCCCACGCTGCCACGACCGGAATCGGGGACCGACGCGCAAACAGCGCATTCCGCGATCCGGTGCTCACCCTGCGAGAAAGACCCATGGGCAAGCGACTCTTCGTCGGCAATCTCTCCTACGACACGACCGAGGACACCCTCACCGAGCACTTCGAGCGCGACGGACGCCAGGTGGCGAGCTGCCGCATCATGACCGACCGTGACACCGGTCGTTCGCGCGGCTTCGCCTTCGTCGAGATGGCGACCGACGAGGATGCGGCGGCGGCCATCCAAGCGATGGACGGCGTCGAGGTCGACGGGCGCGCGGTGCGCGTGAACGAGGCCCACGAGCGCCAGGAGCGCGGAGGTGGCGGTGGCGGTGGCGGCGGTGGCCGCTTCGGTGGTGGCGGCGGCGGTGGCCGCGGTGGCTTCGGCGGTGGTGGCGGTGGTGGCGGTGGTGGCCGTCGCGGCGGCGGTGGCGGCGGTGGCCGCGGTGGCTTCGGCGGTGGTCGCGATCGCGGTGATCGCGGCGACGATCGCTGGTGATCGCCGGATTGCGCGGCGCAAGATCGCGTCGCGCAGCTGCTAGCATCGCGCCGCGATGACACCGCGGCGCATCTGGGACATCTCTGAACCGGTGTCCCCCTCGACGGCCGTCTTCCCCGGCGACACGCCCTTCTCCCAGGAGTGGGTGCTGCGCATGGACGCCGGCGGCTCGTGCAACGTGTCGACGATCCGCATGTCGTCGCACTGCGGCACGCACACCGATGCGCCCCTGCACTTCGTCCAGGGCGCGCCCGCGATCGCCGATGTCGCGCTCGATGCCTACCTCGGCCCCTGTCGCGTGATCGACGTGACCTCGATCGGCGACCCGCCACTCGTCGATCCGCGGAGCCTCGCACGCGAGCATCTCGCCGGGACGCAGCGGATCCTGTTGAGGACCGCGCGCGGACACGACGGCTCGCGCTTCGATCCGCGCTTCACCGCCCTGGGAACGGCTGCGGCACGCGCGCTGGTCGATGCGGGCATCCGCCTGGTCGGCATCGACACGCCGAGCATGGACCACGCCAGCTCGCAGGAACTCGAAGCGCATCGTCTGCTGCTGGAGGGCGGCGTGGCGATCCTCGAGAACATCGACCTGTCGCGCGTCGAAGCCGGCGAGTACGAACTGATCGCACTCCCGCTCCGGATCGTCGGCGGCGATTCCTCGCCGGTCCGCGCGATCCTGCGCGAACTCCCCTCCTCGCGATGAGCAAGCTGCGCTTCGCCGCCTTCCTGTGCGGCTCCATCCTCCCGCTCGGTTGCCAGACGCCGCAGGCGACCACGGCGGCCGCCCCTCCCTCGGAGTTCGCGATCGCGTTCTGGAACGTCGAGAACCTGTTCGACGCCGACGACGACCCTGCCAACCCCGGTGACGACGAGTTCCTGCCCTCGCACGAGTGGACGGCCGAACGCTACCACCACAAGCTCGAGCACCTCGCGACGGAGATCGCCACGGAGATGCCGAGCGTGATGGGCTTCGCCGAAGTCGAGAACCGGCGCGTGCTCGACGATCTGTTCGCTCTTCCGGGACTCACGGAGCATGGCTGGCAGATCGCGCACCTCGAGTCACCCGACACGCGTGGCATCGATCTGGCACTCGCCTTCCGCGCGCCATTCGAGCGTGCGACAGGAGAGGACTGGCTCACGCTTCATCCGGTTGCCCGCGAGGGCGAGAAACCGTCGCGTGGTGTCCTCGAGGTGCGCCTGCGCATCGGCGGCACGCCGCTCACCGTGCTCGTCAACCATTGGCCTTCGCGCGGCGGTGACAAGGACGGTTCGTACCGCACCATCGCCGGCAAGGTGTGCCGCAGGATCGTCGACGCGACCATCGCGCGCGAGGGGCGCGCCGCGGACATCGTGATCGTCGGTGATCTCAACGACGATCCCTTCGACAAGTCGGTGACCGAGGGACTCGGCGCCGTTCGCAGCCGCAATGCGGTGATGCATCGCGAGAAGGGCTCGCCGCTGTGGGACGTCTCGTGGTCGATCCTCGGCCAGACCGATCTCGGCACGCTGTACTACAACCCCGAGTGGACCTGGAACGTCTTCGACCAGCTCATCGTCTCGCGCGGGATGCTCGACGATCACGGCTTCGCCTATGTCGACGGTTCGTTGCGTGTGCACGCCCCCGACCGCGTGCGCGACGACAAGCGCCGTCCCCTGTGGTTCCGCAAGAGCGGCGATCACTGGACCGAGGGATTCAGCGACCACTTCATGATCGTGGCGCAGATCCGGCTCGTGTCGGTCAACTGACGCGTCGGCGGCGCAGCACCGCGGCGAAGAAGCCGTCGGTGCCGTGACGGTGGGGCGAGAGCTTCAGGAAGGTGCCGCTCGAATCGGAGAGCGGCGTCGCGCTCTCGCGACCGAGGATCTCGGCGACGCGCACGAGTTCGAGTCCGGGATCGCGTGCCAGCGCCGTTTCGATCTGCGCCTCGTTCTCGTCTCGGAACAGCGTGCAAGTCGAGTAGATCAGTCTCGCGCCGGGCGACAGGCAGCCGAGAGCACGTTCGAGCAGCGTCGCCTGCGTGGTGCGCAGCTCGGCGAGGCCCGAAGGGGTCGAGGTCCAGCGTGCGTCCGGACGCCGGCGCCACGAACCGACGCCGCTGCAAGGCACGTCGAGGAGGATGCGGTCGGCCCGCTGCGCGAATGCGATCACGTCGGCAGGCCATGCATCCTCGCTCACGAGCTGTGAGCGGACGTTGTCGGTCCCGGCGCGCCGCCTCCGCTCGACGAGACTCTGGAGCCGGCGCTCGTGCGTGTCGATCGCGAGGATGTCGCCGCGATTGCCGAGCGCGGCGGCGAGTGCGAGCGTCTTGCCGCCGGCGCCTGCGCAGGCGTCGAGCACTCGACCGCGGGGCGGCGGTGCCACCAGCAGACAGCACAGTTGACTCGCCTCGTCCTGCTGTTCGAAGAGCCCGTCCTTGAACGCGTCGCTCGAGAACAGGCTGATGGCGCCGTCGACGACGAGTCCGTGCGGAGCGTGACGCGTCGGCGACGTGCGGATCCCCTCGGCGGCGAGGCGTGCGGCGACCTCGTCACGGTCCTTCGCCCGCAGCAGATTCGCGCGCAGCGTGAGCGGCGGCTCGATGTTCAGGCTCGCCGCGATCGCGGTTGCCTCCTCGCCGAACTCGCTGCGGAAGCGCGCGGCGAACCAGTCCGGCATCGACCAGGTCAACGCGAAGCGCCGGTCCGGATCGACGATGGCGGCGACACGCGTGTCCACCTCGCCGACGAATCCCCAGTCGACGCGTGGGGCGCGTCGTGCGGCGTCGTCACGGTCGATGATCCCGCCCAGCAGGAGGGTCGCTGCGTAGCGCAACGGCTCCATCCGCTCGAGCGACAGGTTCCTGCCGCGAAGCGCACCGTCGAGCGCGAAGTCGACCCGACGCTCCTGTTGCACCATCAGGTAGGCGCGACGCGCGATGGTGCGACGGTCGGCGGCGCCGAGTTCGAGCTTCGGCAGATGCTCGCCCAGGACCTCGCGCAGGCGGGCCCCGCGCAGGCGTTGCTCGCGACGCATCGCGAGCACCACCTCCTCGATCTGCGACTCGCGGAGCGGAGTCGGCATCTGCGGACCGGTGTCCATGGGGAATCGGGTGACCGGTCGTTCGCGCGTTGGGTCGCCCTTCAGTGCGGGAGCAGGCGGAAGGCGCGACCGTGCGGTCGCACGCCGGTGACCTGCTGCACCAGCTCCAGCGCGAAGTCGAGGCCGCTGGTGACCTGCGACTGCGAATCGACCGCCACCGCCTGCGGAGAGTCGGAGTTCGGCCAGATGCCGAACAGCTCGCCGTCGTCACCGATCACGTTGTCGTTGTTGCGGTCGGTGCCGGCCACGAGCAGATACGAGCCGTTCGCGATCGGCGCCTGCGAGGTCGCGTCGAGGTGGAACTGCCAGTTCTGGGCCTCCGTGGTCTCCGCCTGGAACACCGTGTCGAAGGTCGTGCCGTCGACGAGCAACACGAACACCGTGTCCGAGGAGCCCGCGCCTGCGACGCCCATCGACACCGTGACGTCGAAGCTGTTGGCGTTGGTCGTCGCGATGGTGACGGTCGCGGTGTAGCTGCCCGCGGCGATGCCGGTGCGGTCGACGGTGAGATCGAGACGATCGTGGCTGATCGTGCCGCCCGCCGAGGTCACGAAGGTGCCGCCGAGCCAACCGGTCGGACCACCGGCGGCGTACGCGACCGAGGTCCCCGGCACGTCGATGTTCACGGTGCCGACGCCGTCGTTGACGAGCTGGACCGACATCGCGGTGGTGGTGTCGCCGAAGTTCACGCCGCTGGGCGCCGCACGCAGCACCGGCCCGATCGGCACCGAGTTCGACGCCGCACGCAGCGCCGCGAGCGGATCGATCAGTCCGTTGCCGAACTGGTCGTCGCGTCCCGCCGCGCCGAGGTCCTCGGTGTGCGTGGTGATCAACGTGAACAGCTGATCCGCCGTGAGGTTCGGATCGACGGCGAGCAGCAGCGAGGCCAACCCCGCGACGTGCGGCGACGCCATCGAGGTGCCGTTCTCGAAGGCGAAGATCGGGTTCTTGCTGGCATCGACGAGGCACGACAGCACGCCGTCGCCGAAGGAGTCGCCGTTCTGATCCTGCGTGAGATCGCCGCCCGGCGCGACCACGTCGACGGTGGAGCCGAAGTTCGAGTACGGCGCCAGGGTCTTGTCGAAGCGTACGGCGCCGACCGAAAGGTTGGACGGGTACGCCGCGGGGAAGCTCGGTGAGCTGGTCGACTCGTTGCCGGCGGCGACAACCACGAGCACGCCGGCGGCGCGCACATCGGCGTAGACCTGCTGCTCGACCGTGCTCCCGCTCGGACCGCCGAGGCTCATGTTCACCACGTCGCAGCGACCCTTCGGGACCGCCGGCGGCTGCGGCGTGGTTCCCGACGCGTTGCTCAATCCCGCGGCGTAGCGCACCGCTTCGAGGATGTCGGCCGACGAACCGCCGCCGACGCCGAGGGCGCGCAACGCCATCAGCTTGCACGCCCAGTCCATGCCGGCGACTCCGGCGCCGTTGTTGGTCTTCGCGCCGATCGTGCCCGCGACGTGCGTGCCGTGCCAACTGCTGTTCGGCGGCTGCGACTGATCACCTTCGTCCTCGGGGTTGTTGTCGATGCCGTTGCCGTCGCGCGCACGCGTCGCGCTGGAGATGAAGTCGAAGCCCTGCACCAGGCGCCCCGAGAACTCGGGGTGCGACTGCACGATGCCGGTGTCGATGATGCCCACGACCACGCCCGCGTCACCGGTGGTGATGTCCCACGCCTGGTCCATGCGGATCTGCTTGTAGTGCCACTGCAGGTGGTAGTGGGTGTCGTTCGGTTCGGTGGTGGTGGTGAAGCGCAGAAGGTTCGGGCTCGCGGCGCGCACGCCCTGCACTTGCGATGCGCGGAGCGCGGCGAGGCAGGTCTCCATCTCCAGGCTCCATTCGACGGGAGCACCCTTCGTCACGCTTGCGGCCGTGGTCGTCGCCGGCAGGCGATAGACGGAGATCGGATCGCCCGCGGTCACCTGCACCGGTTCGAGTCGCACCGAGCCGAGGTCGAAACCCTGCGGCTCCAGTGTCCCGACCGGCTTCTGGCGCAGCACGACGACCTCACCTGCTTCCATGGGGTGGATCGCACCGAGCCAGTGTGCCTGCACGGAGCTGCGTTGCTCGGGGGCGGCGGAGTCGAGGGGGATGTGCGTTGCGCCGGCCGCTGTCGCGCTGGCGGACTCGACGCGGAGATCGATGTGCCAAGCGACCGACGCGATGCCACCGGAGACCGTGAGGTCGATTTCCAGCGGCGACCGCACGTCGAAGTCGACGACGGACCCGCTGTCGATCCGCGCGACCTGCCGGCCGGTCGAGGTCTCGAACACCCAGGCCACCGCGCCGGCGCCGGCGTCGAACGCCACGCGCACGCCACCCTGGCCGAAGGCGGTGCGCCGGACGTCGAGCGGGTCGTCGCCACCAACCCTGCCGCGCAGTTGCATCCGCGAGTTCAGCGGACCGACCTTCGCCGCGCAGAAGGCGTCGTCGTCACCGCGCTCGTCGATGACGATGGTCTCGCCCATCGACAGGTTCGGGATGGTGAGCGTTCCGCTGAGCTTGGGGGCCGGCGGGGTCGAGTGGCCGCCGCCGCCGCAAGCGGCGAGCGCGCACAGGACGGAGAAGGACAGGATTCGGGATGTGGGGCGCATGGCGAACACGCGGCGCATTGTTGCAGCCGCCGGCACGGAATGCACCACGCACGCTGGCGTTGCACTTGCTCGCATGCGCGCCGCGCCGCAAGCTGGCTTCGCATGAAGCGTCCGATCAATCCGATCACCCTGTGCCGCCCGGTCGGCTTCGCGCACGGCTGGCTCGTCGAGGGCGAGCGCGGCGCGCGGACGCTCTACCTCGCCGGCCAGTGCGACTACGACGCCGCGGGCCTCGTGCGGTCCCGCGGTGATCTCGTCGCCCAGTTGAAAGGTGCGATGGAGAACATCGGTCACGTACTTCGCGACGCCGAGATGGGCTTCGACGACCTCGTCCAGCTCAACTTCTACGTCCGCAGTCGGGACGACTACGCGACCGCTCGCCGCGAATTCGGCCAGATCTGGAAGCTGCTGTGCGGCCGCCACTACCCGGCGATGGCGATGTTCATGGTGGTCTCCCTGTTCGACCCGGACGCACTGATCGAGATCCAGGGGATCGCGGCGCGTTGAGCTGCGGGCCGGCCGGTGCTCCCGCGCCGCCGGAGCGGGTTCCCCGGGCGGGAGGTGGCCGGATCGCCTTTCTTTGGGGAGGATGCGCCGCCCCCCGTCGGACCGCCCGCCGGTGCGTGACCTCGCGCTCACCATGACCACCACGAGAGAGTCGATCGACACCCATCGTCTCGAGGAGACCGCGCGCCTCCTCGAAGCGGTTCGCCAGCGCGTCGGCAAGGTGGTGGTGGGACAGGACGTCGTCGTCGAACGCATCCTGATCGCATTGCTCACCTCGGGCCACCTGCTGCTGCAGGGCGTGCCCGGACTGGCGAAGACGCTGCTGGTCGCCGCGATCAGCAAGACCATCCATCTCGCCTTCGCGCGCGTGCAGTTCACGATCGACCTGCTGCCGTCCGACATCCTCGGCTCGGAGATCCTCGATCAGCGCACCGGCGAGTTCCGCACCCACAAGGGTCCGGTGTTCACCAATCTGCTGCTCGCCGACGAGATCAACCGCGCGGCGCCGAAGGTGCAGAGCGCGCTGCTCGAGGCGATGCAGGAGCGCAAGGTCACGATCGGCAACCAGAACTACAGGCTGCCGGCGCCGTTCCTCGTGATCGCCACGCAGAACCCGGTCGAGCAGGCCGGCACCTTCGAGCTGCCCGAAGCGCAACTCGATCGCTTCATACTCCTGCACCGTCTCGACTACCTGACCAGGGACGAGGAGAAGGAAGTGCTGCGCCGCAACATGGCGCTCGGCGTGAAGCGCGACGGCGCGGGCGCAATCGCGCGCACCGAGTTCGACGTCATCGAGGACGAGCCGGTCGGCACGATCGAGGATCTGGCGCGCGCCATGGAGTGCGTGCAGCACGTCCACGTCAGCGAGACCTTCCTCGACCACGTGGTGGAGATCGTGAACCGCACGCGTCGTCATCCGGCGTTGGAGCTCGGATGCAGCCCGCGCGCGGGCATCGCGCTGGTCAAGGCAGCGCGTGCGCGGGCGCTGATCGTCGGCCGTGGCTACGTCGTGCCCGAGGACCTCTATGCGCTGGCCGAGGACGTGATCCTGCACCGCGTGCGCCTGACCTACGAGGCGCTCGCCGAGGGCAGGACCGCCGCCGCGGTGCTCGAGGAGATCCTCGCCGAACGTCTGCCCGACGGAGCGTGATGCAGGGCCGGATCGGAGGGCTCGATCCGCTCGACGCGCGGCAGTTCATCGTCGCCGTGCGACGTCTCGCGGATTCGTTGAACTACGGCACCGACCACTCGCGCTTCCTCGGCGCCGGCGTCGAGTACGTGCAGTCGCGCGCCTACCAGTTCGGTGACCCGGTGCGCTCGATCGACTGGCGCATCACGGCGCGCACCGCGCGCTACCACATCAAGGAATACGACACGCCGAAGTCGATCCCCTGCTACCTGCTGATCGACACCTCGGCGTCGATGGTCATCGGCGCCGCGAAACGCACCAAGTACCAGATCGCGCTGCAGCTCGCCGGCGGCATCGCGCTGGCCTGTCTCGACCGCGTGAGTCCGGTCGGTGTGCTCGGGGTCGGCGAACGCGATCTGCGGGTGCAACCGAGCCTGTCGCGGCCGCGCGTCTACCAGTGGCTCCTCGAACTGCGGCAGTTCCGCTACGACGAGTCGACCTCGCTCGGCAGGCGCGTGCGCGAGCTCGCTCCGACCCTCGGCAGCCGAGCGCTGGTCGTCGTGCTGAGCGATCTGCACGATCCCGAGGCCGTCGATCGCATCGCCCTGATGGCGCAGATGCACGACTGCGTGGTCATCCAGCTTCGCGACCCAGCCGAGGAGCCGCAGCGCGGTGTCGGTTTCGTCCGCGCACGCGAGGCGGAGACCGGACGTGAGTTCGTGGCGAGCGGCAACCGGGCGCGGGTCGATGTCGATGCCGTGACCACCGACCTGCGCCGCGCCAACGTCGACCATCTGGTCGTGCATACCGATCGTCCTTTCGTCCATCGCGTGCGCCATTTCCTGGCCTCGCGCGGCGTGCTGTCCCGAGGTGCGCGATGAGCAAGGTCTTCCTGCGGCATGCGGTGCAGCCGATCGCGATCGTGTTCCTGATGGTGTCGGCGCTGGTCGCGCAGTCGCGCGACGAACGGCGAGTCAACGTGGGGATGCGCGCGCACATCGACCAGCTCGTGCTTCCGGGCACGCGCCTCGTCGCGAAGCCCGCCGACGACCCCAAGGCGCCGATCGTGCTGCGCGTGCTCCAGACCTGGCCGCACGGAACCGAGTTCCGCTACGACCTGGAGTGGGTGCCCTTCGTCGCCGGCAAGCACGATCTGCGCGAGTTCCTGGTGCGGGCCGACGGGTCGTCGACCGAGGATCTGCCGAAGATCGAGGTCTTCGCCGAGAGCGTGATCTCGCCGCTGCGCATCGAGCCCAACGATCTCGCACCGGTCACACCGCCGTCGGTCGGCGGCTACCACACGCTGATCACCGTCGCGATCGTGGTCTGGGTCGTCGGACTCGGACTGATCCTGTTCGTCGGGCGTCGCCGTGCGCGAGCCGCAGCCACGGCGAGCGCACCGCTGACCCTCGCCGATCGCCTGCGCCCGATGGTCGAGGATGCGATGTACGGTCGTCTCGGTCCGGACCGTCGTGCCGATCTCGAACGACTGCTGCTCGCGCATTGGCGTGAGCGTCTCGATCTCGGCGGAGAGCGGACCGCGCAGGCCGTCGCGAAGCTGCGTGCGCATCCCGAGGCCGGCGCGCTGCTGCGGCAGCTCGAGGACTGGCTGCATCGTCCCGAGCCGCTGCAACAGGTCGATCTGCAGGCCCTGCTCGCGCCCTACCGCGAGGTCGGTGGATCGGGACCGGGGAAGCCCGCATGAGCTTCGTGTACCCGTGGGTCCTGCTGGCGCTCGGGCTGCCGCTGCTGCTGCTCGTGCACGTGTGGCGCCGCAGCGGCCGTGGCGTGGCCATGCCCTTCGACCACGGCGCCGCGTGGCCGCGCCGCGTGCTCGTCGCGGCGTTGCGCACCGCGGAGTCGCTGCCGGCGCTGGTCTTGGGTGTCGCGGTCGTGATGCTCGCCGGTCCGCAGGAACTCGCGGTTCCCAAGACCCGCCGCGCGCTGACCAACATCGAGTTCTGCGTCGACGTCTCGGGCAGCATGGCGGCGAAGTTCGGCGACGGGACGCGCTACGAGGCGTCGATGAAGGCGATCGATGCCTTCCTCGATGTGCGCAAGGGCGACGCCTTCGGCCTGACCTTCTTCGCCGAGAATCCCCTGCACTGGGTTCCGCTCACCAGCGACGCATCCGCCTTCCGCTGCGCCACGCCCTTCATGGGCCCCGGTCGCGACTCCATGGGCGTCGGGTCCGGCACCGAGATCGGCAAGGCCCTGTTCGCGTGCCGCAAGGTCCTGCTCGAGCGCGAGACCGGCGATCGCATGATCGTGCTGGTCACCGACGGTGCGAGCGCCGATCTCGGCGGCGACCGCAACGAGGAGGTTGCGCGCAAGCTGAAGGCGGACGGCATCGTCCTCTACGCGATCCACATCGCCGACGAGCCGATCCCCGACGACGTGCTCGACATCGCCCGGTGGACCGGCGGTGACTTCTTCGATCCGCAGGACCAGCAGGCCTTGCAGGCCGCGTTCCGGCACATCGACAAGATGCAGACCACCAAGCTCGAGAAGGAGGCCGCGGAGCTGGTCGACGCCTTCTCGCTGTGGTGCGTCGTCGGCCTCTCGCTGCTCGGCCTGCACGCGCTGCTGCAACTCGGCTTGAGGCACACGCCATGGTGAGCCTCGCCGCGTGGCTGTCGACAGCGGGAGCGTTCCTGCTGGTGCTGCTCGGCGAGGGACTCCACGCGCGTCGCGTGCGGCGCATCGCGCGTCTCGCCTTCGGTCCTGGTCAGCGGCCCTCGGCCTGGGTGTTCCTCGCACCGTGGTTGCGATCGCTGGCGGCTGCCGCACTGGCCTTCGGACTGGTGAACCTGCTCGAACTGCCGCCGAAGACGCATCACGTCGGCGGTGCGCGCCCGGACGATCCGCGCCATCTGATCATCCTGCTCGACGTCTCGCCGAGCATGCGCCTCGCCGATGCCGGCCCGGCCAAGAACGAGCAACGCAATCACCGCGCGCGCGATCTGCTGAAGTCGCTGTTCCAGCGCATCGCGGTCGGCAACTACGCGATCAGCGTGGTGAGCGTCTACAACGGCGCGAAGCCGGTGGTGGTCGACACGCACGACTCCGCGGTGATCGACAACGTGCTCGGCGACCTTCCGATGCACCTCGCCTTCCAGGCCGGCAAGACCAAGCTCTTCGACGGCATCGCCGAAGCGGCGCGCATCGCCAAACCGTGGAAGCCGGGCAGCGCGATCCTCGCCATCCTCAGCGACGGCGACACGGTGCCCGCGACCGGGATGCCGGACTTGCCGCCGTCGATCGGCAGCGTGCTCGTCGTGGGAGTCGGCGACCCGGTCGCCGGGCGCTTCATCGACGGCAAGCAGTCGCGCCAGGACGTTTCCACACTCCGGCAGGTCGCGACCCGTCTGCACGGTGTCTACCACGACGGCAACCTCCGCCAGATCCCCTCCGACGTGGTCCGCGAGATCACCGAGACCGCCGAGGGCGCGGACCGGGACAAGCTGACCCTGCGCGAGTACGCCCTGCTGGCCATCGCCGCCGGAGCTGCGTTGCTGGCGGGCCTTCCGCTCCTCCTGCACTACCTCGGCACATCCTGGCAGCCGGGGGTGCGGCGGACTTCTCCCCACCCTGTGCCAGGATCCCGGGAAGCCCTGCTGCCCGAGGTCCGTCCCGCTCGATAACATCCCCGCGCGGCCCGGGAGCCGATTTCGACTCCCCTTGCCCGTCCGAGAGGAAACGCCATGCGCATCCCCCTGCTCGTCCTGTGGCTGATGCTGCCGATCGGTGGCATCGCCTATCACGAGGGTCCTGGTCAGGACCGCTTGAAGCTCGACGAGGTCGACACGCTGCTCGCGAGTGCCCACGACTCCGCGGTGGCGAAGGACTTCGGCAAGGCCATCGAGGCCTACGACAAGGCGCTCGCCGGTCTCCCCGCCGAACACGAGAGCGTGGCGCGCCACATCCGCCTCGAGCGTTCGAAGGCGTGGATGCTCGCATCCAAGCTGCCCGACGCACGCGCCGAGCTGGAGACGCTCGTCGACGAGATCGCCCGCGACGCGAAGCCGGACACGACGATGCTCGCCGAAGCACGCCGTTCGCTGGCGAACGCGCACTACTACACCACCTGGCTGATGCGCCTCGAAGGCATGCCGCGCGAGGTGTGGGAGCCGGAGATCGACGGCGCGCGCCAGCAGTACCGGCTGCTCGCGGAAGGCTCGACCGTCGCCGCCGATACCGGCGTGCAGAAGAAGTCGAAACAGGATCTCGAAGCGGCGGTGTTGCTGTCGCGCCTGGAGATCGAGGAACTCCAGGGTCTGCCGATCCCAGGCCAGTGAAAGGGTTGCGGAAGCGGCCGCGGTCGCGGCAGCAAGAAGCCTGGCGGGAAGCCGGACAAGGACTCCGACGCGCGCGGCGCCACGATGGGCAAGCCGCTCGACGGCGCCGGATCCTGATCCACACCGGCGACGACATCTCATGACGGGAGGCGAAGGCCTCCCGTTTTCGTCTCACGACGCCTGCACGGCGTCCCCTCGAGTCCGCGTGCAATCCCTCTCGCCATGACAGTCCGCGTCCGCGCGATCGTCGCGCTGTCGGTCTTGTTCTCCTGGTGCGCCGTCGTTCCGGCGCAGGTCCCTGCGAAAGCGACTCGGCCGGCGCAGTCCCTGTCGCAGATCGCCGATTCGTATGGGAATTCGTCCGGTGGCTCGGGCATGGCGGCGCAGCAGCAGGGTCCGGGCAACACCGCCGCCAAAGCGCCGCCCTCGCCGCGACTCGCCGCCTTGATGCAGGCGACCTTCGATCGCCGCCCCAGCGCGATGCTCAAGGCGTGGGCGAAGGGAGCGCCCGAGCCGCTGCCGGAGAACCCACCGCCGGACGCGAAGGCCGAGCAGGCGAAGACGGACGAGCCGCAACCCTCGGATGGCGCGCCGCCGACGAACGAAGTGCCGCCGCCCGTGACCGAGGCGCCGCCGGTCGACGATGCCCATGCATCGAACCCTCCGGCGCTCGAGGTCACCGACAAGCCGGCCGTCACGGAATCGACGGCATCCCCGAGCGATGCGAAACCGCCGTCCAAGCCCGACCCTCTGAAGGCCGCGTGGGAGCAGAAGCGCATCGCGCGGGACATCGAGATCCTGCAGCACGACGTCGCGCTCGGTCACTGGGACAAGCTGGGTGCCTTCCTCGCCGTGTTGCCGGAGACCGAGCGACTCGACGGCTACGCGCGCATCCTCACCGTGCTGCCACTCGTCCCGCCGCAGCCGAACCAGAACAACGGTGTGCCGTCGAACCTGCGCGAGCAATGCCGCTTCTCCTTCGACGACCTGCTGGCGATCTGGCGCAACGCGCCGGCGTCGCCCGAGCGCAAGCACGTCGAGCTCCTCGAGCCGATCGTGCGCCGCGCTTTCGCCGAGGGTCACGTCAACGAGGAGCTGATCGCCAAGCTGCGTGAAGCGGTCGCGGTCGAGGCGAAGGACGCCCGCATCACGCGGCGCGGCGTCGCGTGGCTCCTCGTGAAGCTCGGCCAGGAGATCGACCTCGACGGCTTCCTTCCCACGGTGGAGGAAGCCATCGCCGGCAACGATCGCGAGGGACTCAACCTGCTCGCGCGTCACGCGATCGCCGTGTGGAACCTCGACAAGAAGCCGGCCTCGCTCGAGCGTGCGTGGCTCGTCACCCAGGCCGCGCTCGCCTCGGGCTCGATTGGCGACGACGACAAGGCCGACGCGTTGCGCCGCGCGGTGGAACTCGCGCCGAAGGTGCGTGCCGAACTCGGCGACAAGTGGCTGGCGGAGAGCTTCACCTCGAGACCGGAGCGCGGCATGGAGGTGATCGCGACGATCGGCAGCCAGTCGTCGCGCGGCTTCGAGGAGCGGATGCGCGACCCGGAGTTCCGTCTCACCGGGTTGGAGCTGCAGAAGACCGCGGTCGATGCCCTGCTCGCTGCGGCGCCGGAGCGCGCCGAGAGCTGGCGTCAGAGCCTCGCGATCCTCGCCGAGAACTGGCTCGCCGAAGCGCAGCACGCCTACGCCTTCTCCAACTCGAGCGCGCGCGGTCCGATCATGCGGCGCGACGCCTACGGCAACATCTTCTACCTCGACGGCGGCGGCTATCAGCCGACCCCGGTGCAGCCCATCGAGCCGGGCAAGCTTCTCGACATCGTGCCGGCAGGCCGCTGGTTCGACCTGCTCGATTCGTCGCTGAAGCCGCGCTTCAACATGGTCGTCGCGCAGCTGATGTTGAAGGTGAACGAGCCGGACGAAGCGTTCCCCTACATCGAACAGCTCGCCAAGACCTACCCGAAGAGCGCGAAGGAACTCGCCGCCGAGTTCATGCGCGTGTGGATCAGGAACCACGATCCCAACGCGTCCAACAACACCAACCCGTACATGTACATGTACGGCTTCGACCAGCGCAGCAACGGCATCCCGCTGACGCGCTCCCAGCAGGATCGCAATCTCGAGGACCTGGCGAAGTGGGTCACGCGCCTGCGTGCGCTGCCGGTCGACGCCTTGGACGAAGCCCAGCTCGTCGACGCCTTCACGCACGCGCACAGCACCGCGGAGGTCTACCGGCTGGAGTCGATCGAGTCGGTGTTCGGCGCGCTCGACAAGCAGAAGCCGGAGACGCTCGCCGACCTGGTCCAGCACATGCGCGCCAATCTCGCCAGCGTCTGGCGCAGGCCGAGCACTCAGGAGGACAAGAAGACTCGGCGCAGCCAGAAGGACATCGAGCGGGAGGTGCTGCGCGGCTACACGGTCGCCGGCGAGGTGATCGACAAGGCGATCGCCGAGCGCGGTGAGCACTGGAAGCTGGTCCTCGCGCAGGCCTCGGTGCTGCACGACGTGAACAACTTCGCGCAGGAGCTCGCCGCGGTCCCGCAATTCGCCGCGAACCGGACGACGGCGATGGAGCGCTTCGCGCACGCGGCCGATCTCTACGCGAAGCTCGCGCCCACCCTGTCCCCCGACGAGGAGACCACCGAGGTCTACGAGACCTGGTTCTACGCCAGCCTCGGCGCCTGCGATCTCGGCGCAGTGAAGGCCGAGACGCGACCCGACACGCGTCAGCCCGAACTCATCCGGCGCGCCATCCTCGCCCTTCCCGGCGAATCCGCCGCGCGGCACATGTCGCGCTTCGCGAATCTGCTGTTCAACCGCATGGCGGCCGTGAACCCCGCGGTGAAGTCCCGCTACCTCGAGGGCGGTTTCGCGGTGGTCGGCGACCATCCTCAGGCCGAGGAGGCGCGCAAGGTCTTCGCGTACTACAAAGACCTCGTCTCCGAGCTGAGACTCGTCACCGAGGTCGACGGCCCGAGCGACGTCGGTTGGAAGAAGCCCTTCGGTCTGAAGGTGAGCCTGCGGCACACCAAGGAGATCGAGCGCGAGAGCGGCGGCTTCGGCAAGTACCTGCGCAACCAGAACAACCAGCCGTACGGCTACAACTACGGGCGCCCGCTCGAGAACTACCGCGACAAGTTCCAGGAGGCGGCGAACCAGGCCCTGCAGGAGCAGTTCGAGGTGCTGTCGATCACCTTCAACTCTCCCGACGTGACCTCGAAGGACTCCGACACCGAGGGCTGGCGCGTCACGCCCTACGCCTACCTGCTCCTGCGTGCGCGCGGACCGCAGGTCGACAAGGTCCCGCAGATCCACCTCGACTTCGACTTCCTCGACACCTCGGGCTACACGGTGATGCCGATCACCTCGGCTGCGCTGCCGATCGACGCGTCGAAGGAAGGCGGAGCGGAGCGGCCCTACGAGGAGCTGACCATCAACCAGACGCTCGACGAGCGTCGCGCCGACAAGGGCAAGCTGTCGCTCGAGATCAAGGCGACGGCGCGCGGTCTGGTGCCGGACCTCGACGAGATCCTCGACCTGGCGCCCAAGGAGTTCCGCGTCGACCACGTCGACGACCAGGGCGTGTCGGTGAACGCCTTCGACGACGACCAGGTGCGTATCGCCTCCGAGCGCCTGTGGAACGTCACGCTTGTGCCGCGCGACGACATCGGCCACGCCGCGTCACGCTTCGAGTTCGGTCGCCCGCGTGATCCGTCGACCAAGGTCGAGCGCCATCGCTACGCCGATGCCGATCTCGTCGCGTCCGACGAGGAGATCACGCTCGACACCACGCTCGGCAAGGCGCCCTTCCCCTGGTGGTGGATCGCGATCTCGCTCGGGACGGTCGCCCTGCTCGTCGGCTTCTTCGCCATGAAGCGTTCGCGCCAGCGCGGACCGGAGGCTGCCCGTCACCGCGTGCCGGATCGCATCGAACCCTTCAGCGTGCTGGCGCTGTTGCGGGAGATCGCCGGCGACCCACGGCTGCCGTCTTCGCTGCGCGGCGAGCTCGACTCCGTGATCGGCGAGGTCGAGTCCTACTACTTCTCGCAGTCGGATCAGACCGGCCGCAACGCTCCTGACCTCGCGCACATCGCGACCGAGTGGGTGCGGCGCGCCGGTTGATTCACACCGCGCCGAGACCGTAGCGGCGCATCGCGGCGAGTGCGCCGTCGCGCGTCGCGAAGACCGCGACGAAGCGGTTCTTGTGGCAGAAGCGCGCACCGGGCACGCCGGTCGCCGCTTCGAGTTCGGCGTCGACGAGTCCGGCCCAGCTCTCGGGCAGAGGCACCTTCTGCGCGAAACTGCCCGGCTGCGGTGGGATCGCGATGATCCGCCACGCATCGTCGACCGGCATCAGCACGAACTCGGTGGGGTGCGTGATGCCGTCCTTCTCGAAGTACGCCGATTTCCACGGCAGGTACTCGTCGAGGAACAGCGTGCGACGGCCCGCGGCGACCGCGGCGTCCATCGCGGCGTGCACCAGCGCCCGTGCCCGCTGCATCCGCGCGTGGCTGCCGCGCAGGCCCTGCACGATCCGCCGGGCGAAGCGCACGGCTTCGCGATAGCAGGTGTCGAGGTCGGCGACTTCCCCGGTGCCGTCGTTGAGCATGCCGATCAACGACGAGAAGCACGGCACACCGCGCTCCGGGGTGCGACGCCCGGTATCCACCGCATCGACGTGATCGACCAGTTCCGCGCGCAGCACGCCGGCCAGCGGCGGCTCGACCGCACCGGTGGCGAGCAGCCACTCCAGCACCATTCCCGCGGACGACAGCTCGCCCCGGTAGTCGTTCTGATGGTGGTCGAAGCGACGGCGCGCCGGATCGAACACGGCTCCGACGTCGAAAACGATGTCGCAGCGTGCGAGGACCTCGAGATCGCGGCTGCGCACGACGACCGCGTCCTGGTCGACGAACTCCTGGACCAGGGCGAAGGCGAGGACGTCGTCGGCGTGGAAGCCGCCGGAGTGCGTGCCGCAGAGCAGTCCCATGCGCGGATCTTGGCGTGTACCGGCGGGTCGCGGAACCCGGCGGACGGCTTATCCTCGCGCGGCGATGCGTCGCCTCGTCCTGCTCGCCGTCCTCACCGGCCCGGGGTTCCTGTCCTCGCAGGCTCCGCTCGGATCGCCGGCCACGATCCGGCTCGACGTCGCGGGCGCGGATCCTGCGCCGGAGTCACCCGCGGCGACGCGCATCGCGGTGGGCGAGAAGTCGCTCGGGAGCGGCAAGGCGGCCGATACCCTGCGCGACTTCCTCGCTGCCGCGGAGCTGCATCCGGCATCGCCCGCGATCCTGCGCTTCGTCCTGCGCGCCTGCGCCGACGATCCCGATTCACGCGCGGTGTTCGGCGTGGCTCTCGCGCTCGCGACCCTCGACGAGAAGGGACGCGCCACCGGCGACCGCGGGGACAAGGACCTGCTCCTGCCGAAGGATCCCTGGCCGGCACGCATCGCCCAGGCCCAGTTCGCGGCGCTCGAGGACGTGGTGCGCGAACTCGGCCGTGTCGACCACCAGGGTCGCAACGCCCCGGGTGGCGGCATCGTCGCGCGCTGGCTCGCCGATCTCGCGATCGAGCTCGGTCGCGATGCACCGCGTGTGCTCGCCGCGCGTGCCGCGGCGATCGACGCGGCGGTCGCGCGACACGTCGCCGATCACGCCACCGTGTTCGCCGGTCTCCGCAAGCTGTTCGGTGCGCGCATCACGGCGACCAGCGCCGGTCCGTCCGGCGACGACGCGGCGGCGACCGCGGCCCTCGATCGTGCGATGCGCGCGGCACGTGTCGTGCTCGGCCTCGCGGCGCAGGTCGGCTTCGGCAAGGACCTGCAGGGACCGCAACCTCCCGACCTCGGCACGCTGCCGCGCGACGCGCGCGAAGCGTTGGGCGGACTCGAGAAGGAGGTCGCATCGCGCGCCGGCGAGCCGTGGACCGTCGAACGCCTTCAGGCGCTGACACCCGCCGAGCGCGAGGAGTTCACGCGCGTGCACCAGAGCCGCGCGAATCCCGGCGTGGCGATCAGCCCGCACGGTCGCTACCGCATCGAGACGGTGTGCGGCTTCGAGACCCTGCTCGGTGCGGCGTCGACCATCGAGTACCACCACGCGCGCCTGGTGTCGTTCTTCGGCAGCGATCCCTTCGAGCAGCGACCGGGTCTGGTTCGCATCGAGCCCGAGCACACGGGTCTCGAGTCCGACGGCGCGCCGTTCTGGTGGGCCGGTGGCTTCCAGGGCGGCGACGTGACCACCGTGCGCTTCGCGTGGAGCAGCATCCCCGGACTCGGCAAGGGCCTCACGCACGAGCTCACGCATCGCTTCGACGGCGCGCTGTTCCCCTTCCTGCCGCCGTGGGCGACCGAGGGTCGCGCGGTGTGGACCGCCGCGAGCTACGGCGCGATCAC
The DNA here is from genome assembly GCA_046349595.1 of Planctomycetota bacterium. Lineage (GTDB taxonomy): Bacteria > Planctomycetota > UBA1135 > UBA1135 > UBA2386 > JACRLW01. The sequence goes on along the minus strand of JAXMCA010000002.1, from coordinate 689,030 downwards.
CGATCCGACCTTCGCGCCAGAGGCGCTCAACCCCTGGACCATCCAGACGCCCTTCGTGAAGGGCTACGGCGGCGTCGAGAAGCTGAAGAAGCTGCTCGACGGAACCATCGACGACTACCGCGACAACTACACCGCTGGTTACGCGCTGTTCGTCTACCTGAAGCAGTGGTCCGGCGACGGCGACAAGCCGCTGTTCGCCGAGCGGCTCGAGAAGTTCATGCGCAATGCACGCGCAGGGAAGGCGGACCCGGTCGGCTACTTCACCACCATGTTCGCCGACGGCAAGGACGGCCGTCCCGAGGACCTCGAGGCCTTCGCGAAGGGCTTCGGCGAGTTCATGCACCAGTGCTACCGCGCGTGCTGGAACGAGCGCGATGCGGCCAATGCATGGCTCGATCGTCACGCGGTCAACTTCACCGGCGACAAGGGCTACGGTCGCGTGCACGACGCGCCGAGCCTGTCGTGGGCGCGCGATCGCGCGGAGCCGTGGTTCGGTCAGGGCCAGGCCGATGCGGCGGCGCGGCTGTTCGACGAGGTCGACGATCCACGCAGCGGTGCTGCGGCCGGATGCTGGGCGCTCCTCGTCGACGGCTTCGATCCGGAGCGCGTGAAGCGGCTCGCCGCCGATCTCGATGCGAGCGGGCATCGCGACGCGGCGTGGGTCCTGCGCGAAGAGGGGGCGCAGCGTTTCCCCGCGCTCGCGGCTCCGTCGGGTACGCCGCCGCTCGCGGGACGCCTGAGCAAGGTCAAGGCGTTCTGCGACCTGCTCCGCGAGGCCGCGGCCGACCAGCGCGCGAACGGGCGCCCGCTCGCCGCTGCGGCCTTCGCGGAGCGCCAGCGACGCATCGCGTCGCGACTCGGCTTCGATGCCGCGGCCGTCGAACTTCCGGCGCAGAGCGCCTCGATGCTGCCGCGCAACGAGACCCCGCACGTGCTCGGCGCCTTCGGATGGGTCGAGGACGGACTCACCGGTCGCGAGGAACGCCGCGTCGCGGGGCTGTGGTTCGAGACGCCGCAGGGCGACATCCACGTCGGACGCTCGAAGCCCAAGGACGACACCGGTCTCACCGATCGCGCCGCGCACCAGCGCGACGCCTTCGTGCGCAGCGCGGAGTGGTTCGCTCCCGGGCGCTACGTGGTGCGCGCACGCATCCACTTCACCACCTCGTTCGTCTCCGGCGAGATGGTGGTCGGCTACACGCGTCGCGACCGCAACCTGCGCATCCGATTCAGCGCCGGCGACTTCCTCTACTCGATCGGGCGCAAGGAGGACGACGGCAAGACCAACCAGGTCAACCTCTCGATCGACGGCACCTGGGAACGCGAGGGCCCGCTCTCGAACGGTGACAGCAGCAGGCCGCTGAAGTTCGAACAGCCGTCGTCGTTCGTCGATCTCGAGGTCCGCGTCGACGGTCCGACCGTCGACGTGCTCGTGATGGGCGAGCCCTTCTTCCGCTACACCACCGTGGATCTCTCGCCGATCGAGGGCGCGATCGGCTTCGCGATGGGCCAGGGTGCGGTGCGTGTGCAGGCGCCCACCGTGCAACGCCTCGATCGCGGTGCGCTCCTGCCGCCGGCCGAGGGCGAGTTCGGTTTCGAGGAGCTGATCAAGCGCCCGCTGTCCGGGGTCCCGACCGGCCCCAACGGCACGATCGTGATCTGGCTTCCCACGGCGGGTGACCAGGACGACGTCGTCACGCTCGGCGGCCGCTGGTTGCGCACGCTGTCGAAGGCGATGCGCGACCATCTCACCTATCCCCAGTCCTTCGTGCTGATGGTCGGTGCGACCTGTCCCGAGGCCACGCTCGCGAAGCTGCAGGACATCGCCAGGGAAGTGACCGGTGCGGAGCTGACGGTCGCACGCGACACGCGCAAGCAACCGCCCGAGGACGATGCCTGGATCCTGTTCGTCGACGCCGCAGGCGTGCTCCGTGCGGCGAGCAGCGGCGGCGAGACCGCCATGCCCAAGTCGGTCGAGAACTGGGCCCGCTGGTATCGCGCCGCAGCCCGGGATTGAGCGGAGCGGCACTCCTTCCGCGCGGCCGCGCTACAGTGCCGCGCCGGAGTTCGAGACCGATGACCACGCGACGCTCCTTCCTCGGTTCTCTCGGCCTGCCGGCGCTCGCGCCGCTCGCCTCGCTCGACCTCGACCGCGCGCTGCGCCGTCTCGACGAGTTGCCCGCACCGCGCGGCAGCGACGCCGAGGTGGCCGCCGACGAGGACTTCTGGGCCGGCATCGCGGCGGCCTTCGAGGTCGATCGCAGCCTGATCAACTTCAACAACGGCGGCGTGTCACCCGCACCGCGCACGGTCACCGCGGCGCTCGCACGTCACCTGCAGCAGAGCAACGAGGCGCCGGCCTACGTGATGTGGCAGCTGCTGCAGCCCAACAAGGAGGCCGTGCGCCGCAAGCTCGCCGGCTTCATGCGCGTCGATCCCGAGGAGGTGGCGATCACGCGCAACGCGTCGGAGGGTCTGCAGATCTGCCAGTTCGGTGTCGACCTGAAGCGCGGCGACCACGTGCTGTGCACCGATCAGGACTATCCGCGCATGCTCAACACCTTCCGGCAGCGTGCGGCGCGGGAAGGCATCGTGCTCGACACCTTCCGCCTGCCGGTGCCCTGCGACGATCCGGCGCAGATCGTCGATCTCTATCGGCAACACATCGGCGAGCGGACCAGGCTGATCCTGTGCAGCCACGTGATCAACCTCACCGGACAGGTCCTGCCCGTGAAGGAGATCACGGCGCTGGGTCGTGAGCGCGGCATCCCGGTGATCGTCGACGGTGCGCACGCCTTCGCGAACCTCGACTACGACTTCGCGGCACTCGACTGCGACTACTACGCGACCAGCCTGCACAAGTGGCTGTTCGCGCCGATCGGCACCGGGATGCTCTACGTGAAGCGTTCGCGCATCCGCGGGACATGGCCGCTGATGGCCGGCGGCGAGGGCGAGGAGGAGGACATCCGCAAGTTCGAGGAGATCGGCACGCATCCCGTCGCCTATCCGCTCGCCGTCTCCGATGCTCTGACCTTCCACGAGCGGCTCGGGCCGTCGCGCAAGTGGGCGCGGCTCAAGCTGCTGCGCGACACCTGGGCGAAGCGCGTGCAACGCATCGATCGTGTGCGTCTGAACACCTCGCTCGCCGACGGCATGGCCAACAGTCTCGCGAACTTCACCGTCGAGGGGATCGAGCCGGGCGACATCTACAGCACGCTGATGAAGCGGCATCGCATCATCACGTGTCCGATCGGTCACGCCGACTGCACGGGCATCCGCGTGTCGCCGAGCGTGTATTCGACGATGGAGGAGATCGACCGGTTCTGCGAGGCCGTCGAGGACGTGATCCGCAACGGCGTCGTCAAATGAGGGCAGGGGCCGGCCTCGGCATCCTCGCCGTGATCGCGCTGGGTGCGTTCGCGGCTCATCTGCTGCTCCGATCCGATCCGGCGAAACCGCAGGAGGCTCCGACCTCGGAGCCGACCTCTGCTTTGGTCCAGAAGCCGCGCCACACCACGCCAGCCGCACGGGCGGTCCTGCGCGTCCGCGTGCGCGCCGCGGACTGGTCCACCGCGATGGGCGGAAGCGAGGTCGCCGTCTACGCGCACGATCCCCGCAGCATGGAGCTGCCGCACGATCCGAGGATGGTCCGCGCCGACGAACACGGCGTGGTGGAGCTGACCGACCTGCCGCGCGGCTCCTACCTGGTCTGTGCGCCCGGCGCCCGACCCGGCGACGAACCGCCGGGGACCGCGCGCATCGACGTCGATCCGCAGTCCGCGACCGCGGAAGCGGTGGTGGCCGCGATGCCGTCCGCGGTCGACGTCGACATCGACGTGCAGGCGCGCTTCGCACCGCGCTACGGCGTGAGCACGCGACTCGTGCTGGTGCGTACCGATGATGCCTCGCGCCGCGCCTTCGCCTTCCCGCGCGTGGTCGAGCCTGGTGAGCAGCACGTGGTGCTGCGCATCCCGGAAGGGACCTACGAGGTCTCCACACGGCCTCTCGGGGAGCTGGTCACCAGACCCGTGGAACGGCTGCTCCGCGTGTCGGCATCGTCGCGCACGGCGACCCTGCATCTCGACGAGAACCCGTCCCGCCTCGAGGTGGCGTTGCGCGGAATCCCCGACGATGAACTCCCCGTGCGCGTGCTCCCGATCGAGGAGGGCCGCGTGCAGGACGATCGCCCGCAGACCTCCTGGTGGGGTGCGTTCCGCTGGGCGAGTGCGACGGCGACGGTGCCGGCGCTCGAAGGTGAGCACCGCCTCGCGGTGTTCGGTCGTTCGCACGTCTACCTCGCCGCGACCGCGCAGCGCTTCGCGAGCGGCCGCGTCGAGGTCGAGCTGCGTAGGGCGACACGGTTGCTCGTCGACTGCCCCCGCTGGGATCCGCGGCGCGACAGCGGCGCGACGATCGCCGTCGACGTCGCCGGCGAGTCCTTCCTGCGCGTGCTGCTGCCGACCTTCGGCAGCGAACGTCCGGACCTCGACGTGCCGTCGCTCGCCGGAGAGCTGATCCTCCCTCGTGCAGGCGAGTGTGCGGTGGAGTGCCTGCGCGCCGACGGCAGCAAGGCATTCGAGCGCAAGGTCACGCTCGACACCGACATCGCGCGGCTCCACGTCGACTCGATGTGACACAGGCGGCCTCGGAATCGTGCGCGTGATCGCCCGGGAATGATTCCGGCGCGCATCGCGCGAGTCCCGGCTGTCGTGGATCGCGACAGCGTCGCGTGAGGTCGCGCTTCGAGCGCGATGGGATCGCGCCTTCGCATCGCGCACCGACGACGAGCACATCGTGTGCCGTGGCGTCGGGCGGGGAAGTCGACTGCTGCGTCCTGCGACGTCCGGGACAGGGTCGCGAATTCCCGGACCTCAGGCTGCACGGAGGGAGCACCGACGCAGGGAGACGTGCGCCGGGCGAACGCGCACGGAGGTGGTTCGGATGAAGTCGTGGTTCCTGGCCGCGTGGGCGGCCGTGATCGGCATGCCCTGCGCGGCGCAGGTGCAGACCGGCCATCCGGCCGGATTCGTGCTCACCACCGACGTCGACGGCGATGGCTGCTGCGATGCGCTGATCTTCGAAGCCACGCAAGTGCACGCATGGTTCGGTCACGCCGCGGCACCGTGGTTCACGCCCGGTCCGACCACGGCAATCGCGCACGATCGTCGGGCCTGCGAACCGGTGCTGTGCGGCCGGGATCTGTGGCTCGCGAGTCTCGGACCGCTCGGCTCCGCGCACGGCACGTTGGAGTGCTGGCGCGTGCAGGTCGACGGCAGACTGCTCCCGATCGTCAGCTACGCCCTCGCACCATCGGCGGGCACGAACGAGGTCACGTCGATCCGCGTCGCAGCGCAGGGATTCGACTTCGACAACGACGGCGCGAACGACGTGCTCGCGCTGTGGGCCGAGATCCCGCGGCCGGCGTCGTCGTCGATGCGCGCGGCGTGGTTCTCGCCTTCGTCGTCGGGCACGGTCTTCGACCTCCCGCAGCTGCAGCTCACGATGCATCACCACGAGCTCGTCGGGCTGCACCGCTGTCGCAACCTCGGGCAATCGTCGGACGACATGCTCGCCGTGATCGCGCCGCCGCCCTGGCCGGCCGCGCACGGTGTGGAGTTCGTGACCATCGCGCGCGGCCCCTTCGGTCCGGTGATGTCCGCGGAGATCGGCTTCGGCATGGCACCCACCACGCGTCTGCGCAGCACGCTCGATGAACGCGCACGTTCCCTCTACGGCGGCTTCTCGCCCCTGCCGATGTTCGGCTCTCCGGTGGTGCAGTTCCTTCCGGGACCGTCGGTGGCATTCGACGGCTCACCCCTCGCGCCGTACGTGCCGCCGTCCGGACATTGGCTCGACACCTCGATCGCCGGCGCGTTGATGACCGGCGCGGTCGCGGACTACGACGGCGATGGCGCCGACGAGATCGTCCTCCTCGATCACCTGGACGGCATCGGCGACGTGCTCGTGGTGACCGACCCGATGCCGCAGTCGCGTCGCTTCCAGGCCTTCTTCCAACCGTCGGCGAACTGGCTCGTCGCACACTCCGCGTGGCCGTACGAGATCGTGCATGCCGCGCCCGCGGACGTGGACGGCGACGGCTTGCTCGACCTCGTCGTGACCCTGCGTGCCACGTCGACGACGGGACGCATCGGTCTGTTCCGCGGAGTGCGACCCTCGCTCGGCGCACCGATCGAGCTCGTGCGCGTGATGTGAGGCGGTCATCGCCGCCGCTCGAGCAAGGGCAGGAGCGGCGGCAGCAGGGCTTCGGCGATCGTCGCCTGGCCCCGCGCGCTCAGGCTCGCCCGATCGCCGAGGTACGCAGCGGAGTCCTCGTCGGGCGAAGGACCGATCACCAGCGGAAAGCCCTCGCGGACGCAGAACGATCGCAGTGCGGCGAGGTCGAGCGGCGCGACACGACCGGTGAGCACGATCAGCGCGGGGCAGGTCGCGTCGTGCAGGGCACGTGCGATCTCGTCGAGCAGGGCGAAGGCGAGTCCGTCGCCGACGGCGGCAGGGGCTTCGCCGCCGGGGATGCGCGGGGTGGGGTCGCGGGGATCGCTCTCGTTCACCGCGATCGCACCCCGCAGCAGGAACATCAGGTGCGCGTCACGCAGGACCGGGACCGACTCGACGAAGGACTGCAGACGACGCCCGAGGGACGGCGGAGGAACTGTGAGGCGCACGAGCCGGCGCTCGGCGTCGATGCGGAACAGTCCCTCGCGTGAGACCTCCGCGAAGTCGGCGCCGTCGATCTGCAGCACGACCGCACGCGGCGAGAGATCGCGCAGGGCGTCGCGCAGCACCAGCAGGGACCGACCGGTCGCGCTGTCGGGAATCGCGAGATCGGCGACCTCGGCACCACCTCCCTGCGAGCGCAGCGCCGTCTCGAGAAGGCGCGGGAATTCGAGCCCGTCGTCGACGCCGTAGCCGAGCGCCGCCTCGTCGCCGATCACCACGATCGCACCGCGGCCTTCGCGCGGCTCTGGACCGCGCCAGCCGCGCGAGTTGGTGGTGAAACGCATCCGGAACCACGGCGTGCGGCGTTCGCAGCGCAGCGAGGCCTTCAAGCGCTTGCCGTAGACCGGATCGGCGCTGGTCAATGCCGGTCCCACCACCGGCACGAGGTCCAAGAAGCGCACGACCGCCTCGGCGAAGAGGGGCAGCGCGACGACGATCAGGAGCGCGATACCGAGTCGGCGGCGACCTCGCGTCGCGGGCGGCTTCGAGGTGTCACCGCTCACGAGTCGGTCGGCGGCAAGAGGCGGCCGTCGACGAGACGCGGGATGCGGTCGTTCTGTCCGTCGCGCAACTCCGGCGGCAGCAGGCGCGCCGGGCAGTCCTGCCAGGCGATCGGACGCAGGAAGCGGTGGATCGCACGCGTGCCGACCGAGGTGAAGCGCGCGTCGCTGGTCGCGGGGAACGGACCACCGTGGACGATCGAGTCGTTGACCTCGACGCCGGTCGGCATGCCCTCGAACAGCAGGCGACCGGTGCGGTCGGCGAGCACACGACGCAGCTCCACGCTCGCCGCATGGTCCTCGGGATCGCCGAGCACCGTCACGCTGAGCTGACCGCACAGCTTGCGCGCGACCGCGAGCATCGCCGCGGCGTCGTCGCAGACGATCGCGATGGTTGCCGGTCCGAACACCTCGTCGCGCAGGGTGTCGGTCTCGAGCCACTTCTGCGCCGGCACGGCGAGCAGCGCAGCGCGGGCACCGCAGGGTCCCGCGACGTCGCCCGGCTCGACGATCACCTCGACGCCCGGAGCCTCCTTCACGGCGGTGAGCCGTGACTCGAAGCCGCTGCGGATGCCGGCGTGGAGCATGGTTCCCTCCGGGACCTCACCGAGCGCGTCGGCGAGCACGGCGAGGAAGGCATCGGCGGCCGGGCCGCGCTCGATCACGACGAGTCCGGGGTTGGTGCAGAACTGGCCCACTCCCTGGGTGACCGACACTGACAACCGATTGGCGATTCCGGTGCCGTCGCGGGCGAGTCGCTTCGACAACACGAACACCGGATTGGTGCTGCCCATCTCCGCGAACACCGGGATCGGTTCGGGTCGCTCGTTCGCGGCGCCGAGCAGGGCGCGGCCGCCGGTCGTCGAACCGGTGAAGGCCACTGCGCGCACGTCGGGATCCTGGACCAGCGCGCGACCGACCGTGTGCGACACGCCGTGGACCAGCGAGAAGGTGCCGGCCGGGAGACCGGAGCCGCGCACGACATCGGTGATCACGCGGCCGACGAGCTCGGAGGTGCCGGGGTGGTTGGGGTGCGCCTTCACGATCACCGGGCAACCCGCCGCCAACGCGGACGCCGTGTCGCCTCCGGCGACGGAGAAGGCGAGCGGGAAGTTGCTCGCTCCGAACACCACCACGGGACCGAGCGCGACGTTCATCGAGCGGAGGTCCGGCTTGGGTGCGGGCGTCCGCGACGGATCGCCGTGGTCGATGCGGATGTCGAGGAACTGCCCCGCGCGCACGACGCGCGCGAACATGCGGAGCTGGTTGCAGGTGCGGCCGCGCTCGCCTTCGAGTCGCGGGCGCGGCAGGCCGGTCTCCTTGCCGGCGCGTTCGAGGAGCTCGTCGCCGAGTCCCTCGATGCCGGTCGCGATCGACTCCAGGAGCAGCGCGCGCGTCTCACGATCGGCGTCGGCGACGGCGTTCCGTGCGGCGGCTGCCGCCTCGCAGGCCTTGCGGATCTCGGCGAGGTCCGCATCGGCGTAACCCGGCTCGAGCGGAGTCCCGGTGCGGGGGTCGATGGCCTTGAAGCCCGGTTCCTTCGCACGTGCGGTTTCGCCCGCGATCAGATGCCTTCCGTGCAGATCCATGCCGCTCACTCTACGGCGGGTCGCCGCGCGAGAGCCTCACGGATCGTGCGGATCGCCGCTTCGCGTGCGGCGCCGCTCACGGCCCTGCGCGGCGCGCGGACGAGCTCGCTGCCCATGCCCACCTCGGCCTGCACGAGCTTGATGAGCTGCACGAACTCGGGAACGGTGTCCATGCGCAGCAGCGGCAGGAACCACCGGTACAGCTCGAAGGCCTGCCCGTTGCGTCCGGTCCGCGCGAGATCGAACAGGCGGACGGACTCCGCCGGGAGGGCGTTGACCAGTCCGGCGATCCAACCCGACGCACCCATCGCGAGACCCTCGACCACCAGGTCGTCGAGCCCGACGAACAGCGCAAGTCGATCCCCGCACAGCGCGCGGATCGCGGTGATGCGTCGCACGTCGCCGCTCGACTCCTTCACCGCGCGCAGGTTCGGATGACGCGCCGCGAGCTCCTCCACCTGCTCCGGGCGCACGTCGGTGCCGTACGCCGCGGGATTGTTGTAGAGCATGCAGGGCAGGTCGGTCGCCGCGAGCATCGCCTCGAAGTGCGCCTTGATCTCGACCCACTCGCCCTTGTGCACGTACGGCGGCAGGATCATCAGCCCCTTGCAGCCCACCGCCTTCGCCTGCTCGCACAACCAGACCGCGGTGCGCGTGCTCGCGGCGGCGATGCCGGGCACCACCGGCGCGCGACCGGCGAGCGCTTCGACGCAGGTCCGCATCAGCAGGACCTTCTCCGTGGGATCGAGGGTCGCGCCCTCGCCGAGCGATCCGCAGGGGACGATCCCCTTGCAGCCGTGGTCGATCAGCCAGTTCACGTGACGCGCCACGAAGGCGGTGTCGATCGTGCCGTCGGCAGCGAAGGGGGTGGTGATCGCGGGCAGGACTCCTTGCCAGTTCATCGGGGCTTCTCCTGTGTGGCGCCGGGTGAGCCGAGCGCGCGGACTTCGTCGAAGGTGATCGGGAGCAGCGGCGGGCGCACGCGATCGCGGCGCCAACCGCAGAGATGACGGAGGGCGGGACCGCACACGCGGCCCTGACAGGGGCCCATGCCGGCACGCGTCAGAAGCTTGGCCTCGCGCAGGTCGACGCAGGCGCGCGCGCGACCGAGCGCCACGTCCTCGCAGCGGCAGGCCAGCGTGTCGTCGGTGGCGAGCGCGGAGACCTCCGGGCGAAGCACGAAGGTCTGCTCCAGCACGCGCGCGAAGCGACGTTCTCGCGCCGCGCGTCGTTCGGCGCGACGGGCCGCGTGATGCTCGTCACAAGCCGCGTGTCCGACCGTCACACCCTCGGCGATCGCGCAATCGACGCCGCCGATCCCGGCGATCTCACCGGCCGCGAACACGCCGCGCAGCGAGGTGCGTCCGAAGCCGTCGACCACCACGTGCTCGTCGTCGATCGCACAGCCCAGCAGCGCGGCGACGTCGAGATTGGGCACGAGACCGAAGCCGCAGGCGAGCCAATCGATCTCGTGCACGATCTCTTCCGTCGCGCCGCGCATCACCACGCGCCGCACGCGGTCGTCGCCCTCGGCGCGGAGTGGCCAGCTCGCATGGTGGCGCGGAACGCCGCGCAGTCTCGCGAGAAGTGCCAGCGCCTGAGCGAGCTTGCGGGGATGCCGGACGAGTCCGCGCCCGAAGCGGCGCACGTCCGCGGCCTCGGCCTGCTCGTGGATCCCCACGACGACCGCGCCCTTGCCCCGCAGCGCCGCGGCGACCGCGAGCAGCAGCGGTCCGCTTCCGGCGATCGCGATGCGCTTGCCGCGCACATCGAGTCCGCCCTTGCACAGCGCCTGCAGTCCGCCGACGCCGCACACGCCGGGCAGGGTCCAGCCGGGGAAGGGCAGGAACAGCTCGCTCGCGCCGAGCGCGAGGACCAGGCGCTCGCAGCGGATGCGGGCCGGCCCGTCGGGCGTCGTCGCGAACAGTTCCTTCTGCGATGCGGCATCGACGACGCGCGCACCCGACAGGTTGCGCACGCCCGCACGTGCCGCGTCGGCGATCATGCGTCGCGCACGTGGCGGGATCGCGCCGTGGTCGCGACGCCAGATCCGTCCGCCCGGGGTCGGCTCGTCGTCGACGAGCACGACCTTGCGACGGTGCCGCGCCGCGGTGATCGCCGCCGCGAGTCCGGCGGGACCGCCACCGACGACGCACAGGTCGCAGGCGAAGTCATGCATCGCGGGTGTGGACCTCCATGCCGTCCTCGCACTCGACCATGCACGCGCGCACCAGGGATCGACCGTCGACGTTGACGCGGCACTCGAAGCAGATGCCCATCCCGCACAGCGCCGCGCGCGGCTCGCCGCGCACCGAACGTCGCGTGGGGATGCCGGCGTTGGCGAGTGCCGCCGCCAGCGAGGTTCCGTGCGCCACGACCAGTGGTTGCCCGTCGACGCGGATCCGCACCTCGTTCACCGGTGCACCTCCGGTCGGCGATCGGTCGCGAAGCAGTGCGCATCGAGGCGCGGCTCACGACCGCTGGCGAGATCCGCGACCAGCGTCGCCGTCGACAGCGAGGTGGTGATGCCGACCCCCTCGTGACCGGCCGCGACGATCGTGCGCGGTGCCTCGGGCAGCGGACCGATGAAGGGCAGGTTGTCGTCGGTCGACGGTCTCAGTCCGGTCCACGCCCGGAGTCCCGGCAGCGTGCCGATCGACGGCAGGAAGTCCTGTGCGCGCACGATCATCTCGGCGAGCAGATCGTGCTCCACGCGCCCATCGGCGACGTCGATCTGACGCGACGAACCGAGCAGCACCTGTCCGGAGCGACGTGGCTGCACGTTGAAGGCCACCGAGCGTGAACCGCCGCCGTGTGCGCTCTTCAGGTAGCCGAGCTCGACGAGCTGATGGCGCACGAAGCCCGGCGCGCGGTCGCTGATCAGCAGATGCCCCTTCTTCGCGCGGATGCGCAGCGCCGCCGGGCGGTGCTCGAGCAGCGCCGGCGTGTCGAGGCCGGCGGCGGCGACGACCAGATCGGCGTGCTCCTCTGAGCCGTCCGCGAAACGGACCACGCCGTCTCCGATGGAACGGACCGGACGATCGCAGCACAGCGTCGCCCCGTGCTCGCGTGCGCGCGCGAGGAGATGGGCGGTCGCGGTCGGCGGATGCACCACGACGTCGTCCAGGATGCGCAGTCCGCCGCGGAGTCCTTCGCGCAGTCGGGGCTCCGCCTCGCGCAGCTCGGCTTCGTCGAGAAGCTCGGTGCGCACGCCTCGCCCGGAGTACCACTCCGCCTTCGCGCAGGCCGCGGCGAACTCCTCCTCGTCCGCGGCGACCCAGATCGTGCCGCAGCGGTCGAGTTCGACGTCGTCGGGCCAGTCCCGCGAGGTCCACAGACGTCGACCGAGTTCGGTCAGCGCGAACTGCGCGTCGCTGTCGTCGAGCACCAGCACGTGACCCATGCCGGCGGCGGTCGCCCGCCCGGCCGGGCGCGAGGCGTCGTGGATGCGGACGCGGAAGCCGTCGAGCGCGAGCGCCTCTGCGCAGGCGGCACCGACGATGCCCGCACCGACCACGATCGCGGTCGACGTCACTTGCGGATGCCCTCGCGGAACGGGTCGTCCTCGCGCAGCAGGAGCGTCGACTCGGCGGTCACCCAGGCGCGACCGGCGACGGTCGGGATCACTCCCCTGGCGGTGCGTCGCACGGTGCCGGAGAAGCAGGTGCCGAGGATGCTCTCCTGTCGCCACGCGACGCCGTCGGCGAGCTTCCCGTCGGCGGCGAGGCAGGCCATCTTCGCGGAGGTGCCGGTGCCGCAGGGCGAACGGTCGTACTCGCGGCCCGGGCAGAGCACGAAGTTCCGGCTGTGCGCGCCCGCCGTGCGCGGCGGTCCGAACAGCTCGATGTGGTCGATCTCGGCGCCGCCGTCGCCGGTGATGCCCTGGCGGGGCAACTGCTCGCGCAGCTCCCAGGTGTAGTCGGTGAGCTGCTGGATGCGGGCGAAGTCGAGGTCCTGGCCGTGATCGGAGACCAGGAAGAACCAGTTGCCGCCCCAGGCGACGTCGCCGTGCACGGTGCCGAAGCGGGTCTGCACCGGCACGCGGGCGCGGGTGCGGAACGACTCGACGTTCTCGACGGCGACCGAACCGTCGGCGCGCAGATCGATGGTCACGTCGCCGACCGGCGTCTCGAGGCGATGGCGTCCGCTGGTCGCGCGACCGAGGTGACGCAGCGTCTCGCCGACGCCGATCGTCCCGTGCACGCACATGCCGAGGTAGCCGACGTTGTTGAAGAAGATCACCTGCGCGATCGCTCCGGGATCGCGCGGCGGCAGCAGCAGCGCGCCGACCATCGCGTCGAAGCCACGCGGCTCGTTGCAGACCGCGCTGCGGAAGCCGTCGAAGCGGCTGCGGAACAGCTCGCGACGTGTGGCGGCGTCACCGCTGCCGAGATCGGGTGCACCCGCGACGACGACGCGCGTGGGCTCGCCCTCGGTGTGGGAGTCGACGACCTGGATCCTGTTCATCGCTTGGGTCTCCTGTCTCGGTGTCGATCAGAGCGCGCGCGTCGCATCGGCGCACAAGAGGAAGCGGCAGACGCGCGCTCGCTCGTTGCGGTACTCGGTGGTGGTCTGCGGTCCGTAGGTGATCCCGTCGCCGCTCCCGAGCAGATGGCGTTCGCCGCCGAGCACGAGCGTGAGGGTGCCGTCGAGCACGACCACGTGCTCGAGGATGCCGGCGCGGTTGGGGCTCATCTCGCCGGTGGTGCTGCCCTTCGGCAGCTCGTAGAGCACCAGATCGATGCCGCGCCGCAACAGTTCGGGGGAGAGGCCGTGGCGGACCACGCCGCTCTCGGCGTCGTGCAAGGAGCGCCGCTGTGCCGCGCGCACCAGGTGCACCGGCTGCAGCGAGTCGCCTTCGCACAGGTCGGTGAGCGAGCAGCGCAGCGCCCGCGCGATCTGGTAGGCCAGCTTCACCGTCGGGTTCTTCACCGAGCGCTCGACCTCCGAGAGCATCGCCGTCGACACGCCGCTCGCCTCGGCGAGCTGGTCGAGCGTCATCCCGGCGGCGAGGCGTCGGCGGCGGATGCTCGGACCGACGTCGCCCGGTTCGGGGGCGGAGCGGGAAGTCACGGCGAAGGAGACTACGCTATGGCGAAGTCGGGCCGCAAGAGGCGATCAGGCGCGGTGCACGCGGTAGCAGGTGAAGCCGGGGCGCAGGGCGTCGAGGTCGCGGGTGCGGAAGGCCGTCCACCAGTCGTCGGACGAGGCCCCGTCGCGGGCGAAGCGCAGCCAGGTCTTGCGGGAGAAGAAGGAACGGAACGACTGCACGCGGTCGGCGGCGAGACCGGCGCTGCGAGCCTCGGCGACGAAGTCGTCCGCCCGCTCGTCGGCGACGAAGACGTAGCCGTCGAAGCCGCGCAGCCGCTCGGTCAGGGTGTCGCCGTCGCGGATCGCGATCACGCTGTGCCCCGCGCGCAGCGAGACCATCCCGGGTTGCGAGATCCGGTAGACGGCGACGTCGCGCTGCGCGAGATCGGCCGGCAGGTCGTCGGGCAGGGCGTTGATGCCGATCGCCGGATAGACGGCGCCCAGCAGCAGCGCGAGCTGCACCGCGGCGGCCATCGCGAGGCGCCGGGGTTCCGCACCCCGGATCGCGGCGCGCAGCGCGATGCAGAGGGTGAGCAGGGCGAGCAGCGGTGCGGCGATGGCGAGACCGAACCACAACGTGAAGCCGCACAGCGCAAGGGTGGGGATCGCGAGCAGCGCGAGGGCGATCACGCCGTGGGTGCGTCGGGCACGCGGTGATGCCGACTCCAGCCAACGTGCGGCGAGCACCGCTGCGGGCACCACCATCGGGATGAGGTAGCGCTCGAAGGACTTCATGAACAGGAAGGGCAACGCGCTGAGCGCGATCCATGCGATCAGCCAGCGGGCCGCGCTCCGCTGCGGGTCGTCCTTCCGTCGGGCGAAGAGCGCGGCGAGCAGGGTCAGCGACCAGGGCAGGATCAGGGCGAGACCGCCGCCGACCACCGGGCCGAACGAACTCAGCGGATCGAACTGGAACTGACGGGCCTCGGTCTGCTCGGCGAGGACCTCGCCGAGCTGAGGCCACTTCGCGGCCATCGACAGGGGCCAGGGAAGCGTCAGACCGAGCAGGACCGCGGCCGCGACCAGCAGATGCGCCGTCCGGCGCGCGGCCGGCAGATGGGCGCCGTGCGAACCGCGCGCTGCGAGGCCGGCGGCGATGCCCGCGGTCGCGGCGAACAGCAGCGCGACGGGACCCTTCACGAGCATCGCGGCCGCGAGCGCGACGGCACCGGCGACGAGATCGCGGAGCCGACCCGAGCGCAGCCACCTCGCTCCGCACCACACGGCGAGCACGGCGAAGCAGCCCATCGGCAGGTCGAGCATCGCACGTCTCGACTCGACCGCGACTCCGACCGAGGACAACACGATCAGCGCCGCGAGGGTGCCGTCGCGCCGGAACAACATCCGGTCGAAGCGCGCGGCCAGCAGCGCGAGCGTGGCACCGCAGAGCACCGACCACAGCCGCGCGGCGAGCAGATTGCGACCGAGCACCTCGTAGCTGGTGCAGATCAGCCAGTAGAGGAGCGGGGGCTTCTGCAGCCGCGGCTCGCCGCTCAGCCAGGGCGTCCACCAATCGCCGCGATCGAGCATCTCCATCGGCGTGCGGAAGGTGAGCCAGTACTCGTCCTGTCCCGACACGCTGCCCTCGCGCCACACGGCGAAGCCGCACAGCAGCGCGCCGAGGACGAGGAGTGACCACGTCCGCGGCGGTGTCGGTCCAGCTGTCGGGATCGCGGAGTCGACGCTCATCGGAGAGGCCGCGCATCGTGCCGACCCATGGCTGCGGTTCCCACCACGCACCCCGCATCGCGGCACGGGCCGATGGTGAAGTTCACGAACTGCAATAGTCGACCTTGCCCGGGATTGACCCCACGCAATAGGTTCCAGCCATGAAAGCCATCGATCTGATGTCGAGCCCGGTGTTCACCTGCCGCGCCGACGACTCCTGTGAAGTGCCCGCGGGGCACATGTGGAACCGCGACTGCGGTTGTGTGGTCGTGACCAACGACGACGGCACCGTCGCCGGCATCGTCACCGACCGCGATCTGTGCATGGCGTGCTGGACCACCGGCCGTTCGCTCCACTCGATTCCGGTGCGCGACGTGATGTCGTCGCCGGTGCGCGCCGTGCGCGATGCCGATCCGTTGATGGACATCGTCGCGACGATGGCGCAGGAGCAGGTCAACCGCGTGCCGGTGATCGACGAGAAGGGCGTGCTCGTCGGACTCATCTCCACCGCCGACGTCCTTCGCGAGCACCACAAGAGCGGCGTGTCCTCGGCGGAGGTGCTGACGCGCACGCTGTGGTCGATCTCGCGGTCGCGCAACGAGGCGATCCCGGCCCTGCCGGCTCCGGTGGTGGCGACGCCGAAGGCCGAATCGGTCATCACGCTCCAGCCCAAGGTGTCGGAGACCAGGCCTTCGGTCGCGGCGCAGCCTGCTGTGACACAGCCCGCGGCGAGCCAGCCGGTACCGCAGCCCACGGCCGTGCCGAAGAACACCCCCCCCAAGGGCAAGCCGAACAATCCGCCGCGCAAGAACTGACCGCGCGCGGTGGTCAGCCGCGGCGGGTGAGCACCATCTCCATCACCAGGCGCTCCGGCTGACCGGCGGTGGTCGAGAACTGGCGGTGCACGATGCGGCGATCGCCGTCCTCGAGGGTCGTCTCGGTACGCGACTCGCGCGCCGGAGGCGCACCCTCCAGGGCCTTGCCCCGCAGTTCGATCTTCTGGCCGTCGAAGTCGGACACGCTCTGACGGATCGAGAAGTTCGTCGAGCGTGAGTCGATCCAGAAGCTCGTGAAGCGACCGCTGCGGGCGTCGAAGCCGATCAGGCCGGTGCCGGTCGAGTCGCCATCTTTCGAGTGGAGGATGAATTCGGAGAGCAGGAAGCGATCGCCGTGGACCAGGGTCTGACGGCACTCGCCCGTGCTCGAAGCGCTGCTGCCGTCGCGACCATGGAAGGTCTTCGCGACCGACCACTCGCCGACCATGCGCGCGAGGAAGGCCTGGCCGACCCCCGGCTCGGAGCGCGGCTCCACCGTCGATTGCGGATCGGAGGGTCGCGGCGAGGACTGCGGCTCGGCAGGTCGCGGATCCGTCGTGCCGCATTGGACGAGGGCCAGCGCGAGGGCCAGCGAGGGAAGGACGCGTTGGAGTATTGCCATGCGGAACCGGAATCCGAGTCGATGTGCGGACTCGTCGCGATCTTGCACGGACGACGTGCGGATCCGACGACCTTCGACGCTGCTGCTATCGTCTCCGCACCCCGCGTGGCCTTGCAACCGCGCGCATCCACTCCCGTCATGAGCCGACTCCGCACTCCGCATCCACTTCTCTTCAGCGTTCTGTCCGCATGGACTCTCGCTGCGACTCTTGCGGCGCAGGCCGGCACCGACTGGTCGCAGCAGTTGCCCGTGCACGGCCCGAGCAACCGCTTCGGTGCGGCACTGGCCTTCGACTCGGCGCGCGGCTGCACGGTGCTGTTCGGCGGCCAGCAGTCCCCGAACTTCTTCAAGGACACCTGGGAATGGGCGGGCCAGGACTGGGCGCAGTTCGGCGGCGCGGTCCCTCCGGCACGCAGCTTCATGGCGATGACCTTCGACAGCGACCGCAAGGTCGTCGTGTTGTTCGGCGGCCGTGATCGTGCCGGCGCGAAGAGGGACACCTGGGAGTTCGACGGGATGAACTGGATCGAGCGCTTCCCGGCGAACTCGCCTCCGCCGGACACCGGCCACTCGATGGCCTACGACTCCGCGCGGCATCGCGTCGTGATGTTCTCCGGCAACGCGGGGCTCGCCGGCACCTGGGAGTACGACGGCAGCAACTGGACGCAGATCGTCACGGCCACGACTCCGCCGCCGCGCACGCGGCACGCGATGGCCTACGACGCCTTCCGGCAGAAGATCGTGATGTTCGGCGGTCGCACCGACCTCGCCGACACCTGGGAGTACGACGGCACGGACTGGACCCTGCGCACCAGCGCCAACACGCCGCCCGGCCGCAGCGAGCACGCGATGACCTACGACTCGGTGCGTCACCGCGTCGTCATCAATGCCGGCATCCACTCGAGCTTCACACCCAACCAGCTCGACGACACCTGGGAGTGGGACGGCACCGATTGGTACCAGCGCCTCCCGACCACCATCCCGCCGCGCCGCGACGGTCACCAGATGGTCTTCGACACCCGCCAGCGCGTCGTGGTGATGTTCGGACACGGCACCGACACCTGGCAGTACGGTCCGACCAACCCGGCGTCGGTCGAGGTCGGTGGTGCGGGATGCGCGGGAAGCGCCGGCACGCCGAGCCTCTTGCCCGGGGCGGACTCCCTGCCGTGGATCGGCGACACCTTCAGCGTCGATCTCGGTCAGATCGCCCCGGCCGCGCCGTGGTCGCTGCTGATCGGTGCCTCGAACACCAACTGGGGCCTCGTCAGCCTGCCCCTCGCGCTCGGCGGCGTCGGCATGCTGGGTTGCGCGCTGGCGACGAGCATCGACATCCTGCAGACCGGCAGCGGTTCGTCCTTCGCGATGCCGATCCCGGTCGTGCTCGGCCTCGAGGGCACGCCCTTCCACCTCCAGGCCCTGATCGTCGATGGCGCCGCCAACTCCGCGGGCCTCGTGCTGAGCAACTCGCTCGACGCGGTGATCGGCCTGAAGTGATGCGTGCGGGTATCGCCGCGCGAGCCCACTAGGATTCGCGCGCCATGGCCACGCAGCTTCCGCCGAGCATCTTCAACGACGTCGTCGGGCCCGTGATGCGCGGGCCGTCGAGCTCGCACTCCGCGGCGTCGGTGCGCATCGGCCGCCTCGCCCGCGATCTGTGCGGCGGCACGCCGGAGCAGGTGCTCGTCGAGTTCGACACGCTCGGCTCGCTGCCGACGACGCACGAGAGCCAGGGCTCGGACATGGGCCTGTTCGGCGGCCTGCTCGGCTGGGACGCCGACGACGCGCGTCTGCCCGGCTCGGGCGAGGCGCTGCGTGCGGCGGGTGTCGATCTGCAGTTCCGCTTCGCGGAGCTGCACGATCCGCATCCCAACACCTATCGGCTCACGCTGCATCGCGGTGGTGTCGAGCACCGTCTCGTCGCGATCTCGACCGGCGGCGGGATGATCGAGGTGATCTCGATCGACGGTGTGCCGCTCAGCCTGCACGGCGACTACGCGGTGACCCTGATCGACGTCGACGGCGACGGCCGCTCCGCCGCGGATCTGCTGCGGACCCGGGCCGAGGTCGACGCCGTGCAGCTCGCCGGTCGCGATCCGGCGTTGCTCGCGGTGTGCGCGCGGCGCTTCCTCGACGAGGCGACACTCGCCCGCGTGCCGTCGATCCGTCGTGTGCGCCGTCTCGCACCGGTGTTGCCGGTGCTCTCGCGCAAGGGACTCGCGGTGCCCTTCCTGCACGCCGGCGAGATGATTGCGCACGCCGATCCGTCGCAGCGTCGCCTCTCCGACTTCGCACTCGACTACGAATGCGCGCGCGGTGCGATCGATCGCGATGCC
Organism: Planctomycetota bacterium; assembly: GCA_046349595.1. GTDB lineage: Bacteria > Planctomycetota > UBA1135 > UBA1135 > UBA2386 > JACRLW01. The sequence goes on along the minus strand of JAXMCA010000002.1, from coordinate 669,674 downwards.
GTGTTCGATCAGATGCGACGCATCCTCGCCATCGTGCGTGGCGGCGTGGAGCTGGGTCTCGCGGGCACCGAATACCCGGGCCGCATCCTGCCGCGGCAGAGCGATCGCTTCGCCGCGCGGCTCGAGCGCAAGGAGCTGCTCGAGGCCGGCCTCCTCAACCGCGCGATCCTCTACGTCACCGCGTTGATGGAGGTGAAGAGCTCGATGGGCGTGATCGTCGCGGCTCCGACCGCCGGCTCGTGCGCGACCTTCCCCGGCACCTGCCTCGCCGCTGCGGACATGCTGGCGAGCGACGAGGAGAGCACGCTGCGTGCGATGCTCTCCGCGGGCCTGGTCGGCGTGTTCGTCGCCACGCGTTCGAGCTTCGCGGCCGAGGTCGGTGGCTGTCAGGCGGAAACCGGTGCCGGAGCGGCGATGGCGGCGGCTGCCCTCGTCGAACTCGGCGGCGGCAACGCGGAGCGCGCGCTCTCGGCGGCGAGCCATGCGTTGCAGAACGTGCTCGGCCTGGTCTGCGATCCGATCGCGAACCGCGTCGAGGCGCCCTGCCTCGGCCGCAACATCGCCGGCGCCGCCAACGCGATCGCCTCGGCGAACATCGCGCTCGCCGGCTACGACCACCTGATCCCGCTCGATCAGGTGCTCGACGCCCACCGCGAGATCAGCGCCAGCATGGCGCGCGAACTGCGCTGCACCGCACTGGGTGGTCTGTCCATCACGCCCGCTTCGAAGGCGATCGAGGCGCGTCTGTGCGGGGGCGGCTCCTGCGGTGGCTGCGGCTGACGCGATGCGTTGACAGGTGGACGCCCGTCTGCTTTGGTGGGGCCCCGGCTCTGGCCGGTGCACCGATGTCCTCCCTCCGTCGTCCCGTGGGACCGCAGCAAGCGAAGTCGTCCGCGCCGCAGCCACAGGTTGCAGCCCGGACCGCGATGTCCTCCCTGCTCGCGAGCGGCCGGGTCCGCCCTGCCAACGCGCTGGCGCGCCGCGCACCCGCGGCGTGGGGTTTCGACGAGGTCGCCGGGCGCTTCGTCGAGGTGATGGGTGAGGCGCGCACCACCATCGCGGTCGGGCTGCTCCGCGATGCCCAGCGTCAGGGCGAGACGACCGCCTGGGTCGCATCGCCGGAGTCGTGCTTCTTCCCGCCCGATCTCGCGGCGTGGGGCATCGACTTCGACGCGCTCGCGGTGATCCGTCCCGCCGAAGAGGCCGAGGCACTGCGCAGCGTCGATGAGCTGCTGCGCTCGGGGGCCTTCGGCCTGGTGGTGCTCGACGGCATCGCACCGCGCGCCCTGTCGATGGCGGTGCAGGTCCGCCTGGCGAGCGCGGCGCAGCAGCACGAGGCGGCATTCGTGCTGTTGTGCGGGCGCAAGCAGGAGCGCAGCGAGAGCGGCTCGCTCGCCTCGCTGCGGTTGTCGACCTTCCGGCGGCGCATCGAGCCCGGTCGTTTCGAGGTCGGCTTCGAGGCCACCAAGGACAAGCGTCGTGGACGGCGCTGGACCTTCACCCTGACCTGCGATGGAGCGCCTGGCCTGCGTTGACGTGCCCGCGCTCCCGTTGCAGGTCTTGCTGCAGCGCGAATCGGAGTGGGCGGGGCATCCGGTGGCGGTCGTCGAACGCGACGAGCCGCAGGGTCGCATCCTGTGGGTGAACGAGGCGGCGCGGCGCGCGCGCGTGCTCCCGGGGCGGCGCTACGCGGAGGGACTCTCGCTCACCGCCGAGCTGCGCGCGGCGACGGTCGATGCCGACGCGATCACGTCCGCGGTCGAAGGCCTGTGTCGGGGATTGGCGCAGTACTCGCCGGTGGTGGAGCCGTCGACGGCGGAGCCCGGCGTGTTCTGGATGGACGCCCGCGGCCTGTGTGGTCTGTTCGCGTCGCTCGAGGAATGGGCCGAGGGTGTCGTCGCGCAGATCGCCGGGCTCGGTTTCGTCGCGCGCATCGTGGTGGGCTTCACCCGCTTCCGCAGCTACGCGATCGCGCGTGGACGGGAAGGCGCGCGCTGGCAGGTGATCGCTTCGCCACAGGACGAGACGCGCCGCGCCGACTCCGTGCGCCTCGACCGCCTCGGCATCGCGCCGCGCCTGCGCGACGCGCTCGATCGCCTCGGCATCGACACGGTGGGCGGTCTGCGCCGTCTTCCGCCCGGCGGCCTGCTCGAACGTTTCGGCAAGGACGCCCACGGCCTGCACGAGATCGTCCTCGGCCGCGGGACCGATGCGCTCGTGCCGCACTTCGAGATCCCGACGCCCGTCGATCGCTTCGTGCGCGACCCGGAGGATCCGCGTCTCGACGCCCAGGGTCTCGTGTTCCTCGGCAAGCAGGGCATCGGACGCCTGTGCCACGACCTCGCCGCGCGTGGGGAAGCACTGAAGACCCTCCATGTGACCATCCTGCTCGACGGCGCCGAGCCGATCACCACGCAGGTCACACCGGCGGATCCCACGCTCGACGAGATGCAGATCACCGAGATCTTCCGTCTCCGCATCGAGTCGATCGCGCAGCAGACCCTGGAGTCCCTGCCCGGCGGTGTCGATCTCGACGGACTCGAGCTGCGTTGCGAGTCGGTACGCGCGACCAGGGAGCAGCTCGAGCTGTTCGCCGAGGCGCCGCGTCGCGACCCGAAGGTCGTCGACCGCGTGCTCGCGCGCCTGCGTGCGCGCCTGGGCGACGCCGCGGTGTGTCGCGCGGTGCTGCGTGCAGGCCATCTCCCCGAGGCGCGGTTCCGCTTCGAACCGCTGCAGCATCTCGCGACGGCGGATCATGGCGGCGAGGTCAGTCCGATCCTGGTGCGGCGCATCCTGCAGCGTCCGCAACCGCTCGGCGATCAACGACCCGGTCCCGACGGCTGGTTCGCCGGCGGTCTGGAGGCCGGTCCGGTGCGCAGGCTGCACGGCCCGTACGTGGTGTCCGGCGGCTGGTGGGCCGTCGAGCAGCATCGCGAGTACCACTTCGCGGAGACCGACCGCGGCGACGTGCTGTGGTTGTTCCACGATCGTGCACGACGGCGCTGGTTCACGCAGGGTCAGGTCGAGTGATCGCGGAATGCCGACGCGAGGGGTGCGCATGCCGCTCCGTCTTCCTCCATGCGGAGGATCGCAGGAAAGAACGGCCGACCTGTCGCTGAGCTGTCGAAGTCGGCGTCGTGCAGGTCTCACACGGAAGCGCGCGAAAGGTCGTGACGTCCAAGAGGCCACGATCGCGCGCGAAAGCTCGCCCGTCAGAGGAATCGGTGATCATGGAACAGACCACCCTGCGCAGGATGTCGCTCGACTTCCGCAAGCGTCACAAGCACAGCCGTCAACTGCAGGAGATCGACGAACGTGAGTCGGATCGCATGCACCTTTGGCTGTCGATCCTCACCTTCGTCGTCGCCGGCGTCATCGCCCTGCTCGCGACGATGTGACACCGGTATCCGGCGGATTCAGCGGCCGTCGCCGCCCTTCTTCTCCTTGTCCTCGGTCAGGTCGCGCACGCGGATGCTCCGGTACCACACCTCGTCGCCGTGGTCCTGCAGCACGAGCAGTCCGCGATCCGACTTCGCGAAGCCGGACCACGCGGCGAACTTGCTCGCTGCGATGCGCTGCTTCATCTCGTCGGTGGACAGATCGACGTCGACGACCTTCTTGCCGGCAAGCCAGTGCTCGACGTGCCAGCCGCGCACGACGATGCGGCCGTCGTTGTAGACACCGACCGGCTGCAGGGTCTTGCTCTCCGGATCGGCGAGCGCGTAGAGCGCCGCGGCGGAGGTGTTCGCGGAGGGGCGCGGATCCTGGCCCTCGTCGTCGAGGACCTGGTACTCCGGACCGGTCATGTAGCTCGCCTTGTCCGCTTCGGTGGCGCGGTAGATGACGCCGCTGTTCGCGCGCTTGGTCACCGCCCACTGGAAGCGCAGCTCGAAATCCCCGAGCGGCGCGTGGTTGACGATGTCGCCGCCCTCGCCGCCGGCGAGGGAGTGCAGCGCGCCCTTCTCGACGGCCCAGCCCTTCGCGGGGAATCCCTCCGCACGGTAGCCGCGCCAGCCGTCGTGGCCCTGACCGTCGAACAGGAGGCGGAAGCCGAGCGCCTTCTCCTGCGGCGACAGCCAGTTCGGCGGCGTGGGATCGAGCGTGCACGCTCCCGTCGCCGCCCACTCGGTGCCGCGCGCGACCAGGCGACGGAACTGCGGATCCTGGTGCGACACGTGCGTGTCCGGCGCATTGCGCCACACGTGACCGAGGGGCGTGTGGAACACGCGACCCTTGCCGTAGCTGCCGACGATGATCATGGGCTCGTCGTTGCCCGTGCCGCCGGTCGCCGGATCCGAGTGGGCGACCCCGAGCACGCGCACCGGCACACCCTGCGTGTTGACGAGACGGTGGTAGAGCTCGTCGGGATGACCGGTGATGTCGGCCATGCCGTGCGTGATCGGATGCTCGACGTCGACGATGTGCACGTCGAAGGGATGGAAGCGGCCGTGGCCTGTGCCGTCGCGCCACAACAGTCCGACGATCTCCTCGTACTCCTTCCAGCCCGGGAAGGCGTTGTTCGCGGCGTGGATGATCGTCACGCCCTTTCCGGCCTTCACCGCGGCGGTGAAGTTGGTCTCCGCCTCTTCACCCCAGCGCGCGCCGTTGTAGTCGAGCACGAACGCGGCGTACTTCTCGATGCCCTTGGCGTCGGCGAGGGTCTTGCCGGGTTCGGTGGTGATGGTGACCTCGAATCGTCCGGTCTCCTCCAGCGAGCGCTTCAGCTCGGGAGTGGTCCACTCGCAGTCGTGGTTGTTCTGCCCGCCGATCAACAACACCGGGATCCGCTCGAAGTCGATGCGGTCCTGGGCATGGAGCGCGACGGTGGAGGCCAGCGCGGCGACGGCAGAGGGGAGGAGACGGTGGAGCGGGGAACGGGCCATGGCGATGCGGACGGGAGACCGCGCAGCGTAACCAGGGCCGGGCCGCGAACGGAGCCGTCGCGGCCTATCGCTTGTTCTCGGCCGAGCGCGAACCGGCGCGGCGCCACGCCAGGGCCAGCTCCTCGATGGGCTCGATCAGCAGGCGACCGACCTGGATGGTGGCGAGCACCTCCTCGCGGAAGGTCGGCTCGGTCTCCATCACCGCGTCGGCGAGCCGCGAGAAGCGGTTGCGGTAGGCGGACAGCGCGCTGCGCGCATCCCCTGGGTCGAGGAACTCGCGCAGCTCGACGTGCAGGAGGGTGAGACCCGAGCAACGCGACTCCTGGACCTCGGGCACGATCACCACGGTGCGGCCGTCGCGCGCACCGCGAGCGATCAGCACACGCCGCTCGCGGGCGACCTGGTGCTTGGTGCCGCGGAGCCGCGGATCGTCGAGCGTGCGCGAGCGCAGCCCACGCGCGCTGCCGCCGGAGGCGATCTGGCGCACGCGTGCATCGGGCTCGTCGCCGTCGATCTCGTAGCGGCTGAAGCCTGTGACCTTGGCGATCGCCGGGCCGAGTGCGGCGAGCGTGCGCAACTCGTTCCAGGCCAGCGCGTCGCGCGGTGCACCGGCGGCCAGCACCTCGCGGACCAGGAGCTCGGTCAGGAGCGCCTCGTCGGAACGCGAGATGCCGACGGTGACCGTCTTCGCCTGGTGCTTGATCGCGTCGATCGGACGCGTGAGTTCGTCGATCGCGCGGGTCAGCGCTGCGGTCAGGTCCTCGATCAGTTCGGAGGGACCGACAGCCTTGCCGAGTTCGAGCGGGAAGTTGTCGAGCGGTGCGACGCCGGTCGCGTAGCGCAGCAGTGCGGCCAGCGCGGTGGCGGTCGAGGCCTCGAGGCTGCCGTCGAGGCGCCGATCGCGCAGTGCCTCGTGGAAGCCCTTCGACGTCACGATCAGCTCCGGCGCGAGCATCTCCAGGAGATCGCCACCGTGGTCACGGTGGGCGGCACGCTCGATCGCGGCGCGCGCTTCGCGCAGCGAACGGGCCAGCATGTCGATCGACAGCGCGCACTCGTAGCCGAACAGGTGGCCCACGACCGTCGACAGCACGAAGGCGAGCGACGGGTGCACGCGCGGCACGCGCAGCACGTGGTGCGCTGCCTGGAAACGATCCTCACCGTCGTCGGCGATCACGATCGGCAGCGCCTTGTGCGCGCGGTAGATCGCGACCTCCTTGGCGACGTCGTCGGCGGTCGATCCGGTGAGGCCCGCAGCGCAGACCAGGATCATCGGCTCCGACGACAGGTCGATGTGCTTCTTGTCCTCGGTCGCGTCACAGGCGATCGACTTGTAGCACAGCTCCGACAGTTTGATGCGGATCTCGCGCGCGGCGATCAGGTTGCTGCCGTTGCCGACCAGGGCCCAGTAGCGACGACGCGTGGTGTCGCGCGCGGCGCGTGCCACCGACTCGCGGCGACCGAGCACCTCGGTCATCGCCGTGGGCAGCGAACGCAGGGCGCTGAGCAATTCGTGGCAGGAGCGCTCGTCGACGCAGCGCATCTCCTGGGCGAGTCCGAACGCGAGCAGGAAGCCGGCGGCGATCTGCGCGTAGAAGGCCTTTGTCGACGCGACGCTCATCTCCACGTCGCGGCCGTCGGAGGTGTAGAGCACGCCGTCGGCCTTGTCGGTGAGGTCGCTGCCGCGGCGGTTGACGATGGCCACCACTGCGGCGCCGCGACCGCGCACCAGGTCGACGGTGCGGTTGGTGTCGGTGGTCGTGCCGGACTGGCTGATCGCGACGATGAGCGTGTCGCCCATGTCGTCGCGCATCTGGAAGCCGGACAGCTCGGTCGCCGGCATCGTCTCGATCGCGATCGTGACCCCGCGCAACGCGATGCGCAGCGCGTTCGCCACGCCCTGCGCCGCGACCGCCGCCGTGCCCTGACCGATCGTGATCACGCGGCGGAACGAGCCCTTCTGGAGCTTCGTGCGGATCGACTCGGGCAGCACCGAGTGACCGAGGCGGACGCGCAGGCGCCCGGCTTCCTCGACGATCTTGCCGCGCAGCGTCTTGCGGAACGACCGCGGCGACTCCGAGATCTCCTTGAGCAGGAAGTGCGGGAAGGCGCCGCGGTCGACGTCGCGCGTGGTGATCGCGGACCGGACCAGATCGTCGGGCGATACCGGCAGGCGTGTGCCGTCGTAGGCGGCACGCGTGATGCCGTGCACCGAGCCGGCGTCCTTGCGCGACAGCCGGATGATCTGGCCGCGGCTCGCTGTCGGGTTGTTGCGATTGCCCGGCGTCTCGCCGTCCATGCGCAGGTAGCGCGAGCACTCCTCGACCACGCCGTAGGGTTCGCTCGCGACCACGTAGGCCTCCTCCGCGAGACCGACGTACAGCGCCTGTCCGCTGCCTCGCAACGCGAGGAGGATTTCACCGGGTTCTTCGGCGAGGGATGCGCCGATCGCGACCGAGCCTTCGAAGGAGGCGACCGTGCGGCGGAAGGCCTCCTCGCGATCGAGGCCGTCGGCGCGGCGACGTGCGAACAACGCGGGGATGACCTTCGCGTCCGTGGTGATCTCGGCGGGGAACGCCAGCGCGTGCTCGCGCACCAGCGCGAGGTGGTTGTCGACGTCGCCGTTGAGCGCCGCGACGACGTAGCCGGTGTCGGGGCGATCGGTCTCCGCGGAGTCGAGCGGGTGCGCGTTCGGTTCGCTGATGATGCCCACGCTCGCCCAGCGGGTGTGCGCGAGCACCGTGACCTCGGCATCGCGAGCGCTCAGCGCTGCACGCAGGAGTTCGTCGCCGAGGATCGCCGCGCGGATCGCCGCGACGTTGTCGCCGAGCTCGCCGATCTCCGCAGCGCGCTTGTAGACGAAGCCGAGGACCGCGCCATCGCGGGCGATGCGGATCGAACGGTTGCGGAACAGGGGATCGCTGCTTCGTGCGGCGACCCGACGCTCCACCTCGGGATCGGCGAGGTCGAGTCCGTGCTTCTCGACCATCACGTGCACGCCCGCGGAGTCGCGTCCGCGCACCTCGAGCCGATCGAGACCGGACAGCGCGACCTGGATCGCGGAGTAGCACTCGATCGCCGTCGGACTAGCCGAGGCACCGGCGAGGCGTCCGATCTCCTGTGCGGTGCGCAGGCGATCGCGGCTCACCGACCACGCGGCGTCGCGCAGGCGGACGAGCCCGCGGTTCACGCCTTCGACCGTGGCGCCCGACCACTCGCGCGTGCCGCGATCGAGGTCGGCTTCGAGGGCTTCGATGTGCGAGTCGAGGCTGCGGAGCTCGCGTCCGATCATGTCGGCGAGCGCGGGGTCGCCGATCAGGCAACGGGCACCGGACGGACCGCGCAGCAGGCGGTCGACCTTCTCGAGCTGCTCGGATGCGGCGTCGAGCGCCGGGGCGAGGCGATCGGCGTCGAGCGACAGGTCGATCGCGAGTGCCGCCTGGATCGAGGACTCGATCTCACGGCGTTCGGGTACCGCGCGCGCGCAGCGGCGGCGCAGGACGGCGATGATTCCGCACATGGGCTACTTGTTCGCGCGCGGCAGGAACTGCGCGAGACGGTCGGTGAGTGGGCACGAAGCCGCTTCGGCATCGGTCTTTTCGATGACCGCCGCGAGCCGCTTGAGCCACGCCGCGAGGGATTCCGGAACTGCGCCGGGAGCGCACTTGTGGTGCGCCAGAGCGTCGTCTTTCACGACGATGCGCAGTCGGAGGTAGTCGCAGATCACCGCACCGTGGACGGCGGTGCCGACCTCGGGCACGAGCGCGGCGCGCAGGTCGGTGAGCGCCTTCTGGTCGACGCGCATCACCTTCACCGGGGACAGTCCGACGCACAGCGTCCCGTCCGCGGAGAAGCGCAGGAACAGGTCGCCGTTCCGACACGAGCGCACCTCGATGCCGCTGTCGCAGGCCGTCGCCTCCGGCGGATCCGCGAGCGGGCTGAGATCCGCATCGGGGATGCCGAGCCAGGTGACCAGGGCCTTCGCCGCTGCATCGCGTTCCGGCCCGGCGGGACCGGCCGCGGCACCGAAGTCGTGGCCGAGGTCGCGCAGCGTGCGCAGCACCTCCTGCAGTTCGCGGGAGCCCCAAGGGTCGTCGAGGAACTTGCGATCGGCTCCGCGCAGGGCGTCGACGATCTGCGAGACCGCGGAGCGATCGTCGTGTGCCACGAGCGCGAGCGCGATGCGCAGCCTCGTGCGCGGGTCGGGGTCGTCGCCGGCGAGCGCATGCAGGGCCTCGACGTCGCGCTTCTCGCCCGACACCGCGAGCAGGCCTCGGGCGCCCTCGATGCGGAACAGGTGGGAGGCGTCGTGGAGAGCCGCGCGGAAGCGCCCGGTGTCGCTGTGGTCTGCTGCGCGCGCGAGTCCGCCGAGGGCCTGGGCACGCCAGTAGAACTCGCGATCACCGCTCCATTCACGCAGCAGTCCGCGCATCGCGGGACCGATCGAATCGGCGCGCGCGATCGCGTCGACCAGCTCCAGGGGCAAGCTGTTGCGGTCGTGCTCGGCGACGAAGGCCTTCAGAGGGGGCACCGCTTCGTCGCCGGCCTGCGCGACCTTCGTGGCGGCGGCGCGGCGCAGTGCGTAGCGCTTGCCTTCGATTGCGGTGCGGATCGCGCCGTCGAGGTCCTGGGCGTACGCAGGCAGGGCGAGCAGCAGGGGGAGCAGCAGGGCGACGCGCATGCCGACCTGCGAGGTCAGTGGACGATCCTGTCGACGTCCAGGTTGTAGAGGCTCGTCACCACACCGTCCTCGACGACCTCGCCGACGTAGAGCGTCCCCTCGATCGTGACGATGCCCGGGAAGATGTCGGTCGTCGTGCCCTGGGCCATGTCGCAGAACACGATCTCGTTGAGGAAGGGGGTGCCGTTGCAGCCGCAGGCGTCGTTGATCAGCATGAAGTAGTCGACGGGTCCGGCACCGCTGCCGTCGCGGCCCATGAAGCCGGAGATGCGCACCTTCCTCTTGTCGAGCTTCGTGACGTGGTCGGGCAGCTTCATACCGCGCACGAACTTGAAGTCCGACAGCGATGCGAAGTCGACCGGCTTGGGGTCGTCGATCGGCTGCGCGTGATGCGGCGGCAGGACGCCGCCCAGGCACAGCAGCGCGCAGAGGGGGATCGCGATCGCGGGTCTCATCGGCCGGGGGATGATATCGACAGCGCGCGGACCCGGCCGCAACCTCGGCGCATTGCGTCCGTGGGCCGGACCGCCCCGGGCCCGGGTTCCCGCGGACTGCCGATCCGGCGACCGGGCGGACCTCCCGCGGAGGCGGAGGTTCACCGCGACTTCTCGGCCGGAGGCTCGATGCGGATGTCGCGGAGTCCCGCCGGACCGACTTCAAGCTCAGGGCCGTCCCAGCGCTGCATCCGCGTGGTCACGATCCGGGTCCGGTAGCGACCCGGGATCAGCTCGTTGCAGGTGAAACGCCCTTGGTCGAACACGGGCACTGCGGCGCGGCGTGGGCCGAAGAAGAAGATCGTCGCGCTGAATCGGGAGCGCTTCGTCGTGGGTGTGTCGAGGGCGAGCACGCCTTCGACGACGACCTGCGGCTGGAGCTGGACGCGCAGCGGATGTGCGACTCCGGCGCGGAGTTCGACCGTGATCTCGGCGGCGGCGAGACCGTCGGCGGTGGCATCGATGTGCGCCGTGCAGGTCGGAAGGGGCGAGATCGTGAGTCGTCCGTCGCCACCGCTGCGCAGCACCTGCCGGATCTCCGTCGAACCGATGCCGGGCAGGATGCACGAGGGCACACCACCGATGCCGACGGTCGCCGCGACCGGCCTGCCGTGGGGATCGACGGTCTCGACCTCGAGCCGCGACGAGAGCGCCTCGATGCGCACCTGCAGGGTCTCGCCATCGCGCGGCGCCACGTCGATCGCGGCGATGCGCGTGACGATGTCGGTCTGCCTCACCAGCTCGATGGGCGTGGAGAGCTGCAATCGCTGCAGCCCGCCCTGCACCGTGGTGAGATCGAAGCTGCCGTCCGGCGCGACGCGCGCCGCGCGCGAACCCGAGATCGGATCCGAGCTGACCAGGCAACCCGCTGCGGGACGGCCATCGAGGAACGCGACGCCGCGGATCTGGGCCGTTCCGCGCGGCGGAACCTCCTCGTCGGTGCGGACGATCCGCGCGTCGTGATCGGTCGTGGTGCCTGCGGCGACCTGCACGAGATCGTCGAACATGTCGACGTGCCAGTAGCGCGAGCGCTGCGCGTCGACGGCATCGCCCGGGCCGCGGACGACGTAGGCGCGATAGCTCCCGGCAGCGAGTTCGAGTTCGATGGCCTGTTCACCGCCGACGGTGGCGAGGTTCGTCAGGGATGCCGTTGCGGAGTCCGTCTCTTCGGCGATCAGGCCCAGCGCGATCGGCAGGGACTCGATCGGAACTCCGGCGAACACCGGCACGAGGCGCAAGCGTCCGCGTCCGCGTTCGATCGCCACGCGCGATTCCGGTGCAGTCACCGCCGCACCTGATTCCGCAGCCCTGGCTTCGCCGGACGTGACGCGATCGGCGGTGCGTTCGTCCGCAGCTCGTCGAGCGGCTTGGGCATCGGACTGCAGCGGCCCCGCCGGGGGGTGAGCGGGACCGAGGATGCCGGTCGTCCAGAGTCCAAGCGTCGCGAACAGCAGGAGTGCGATCAGCAACGCGAAGCGACGGGCCATGCAGCGGGCGCAGGTGGACGGGAGGGGACGCGCGCCTGTCGCCGTGAACCTCGCGCGACCTCCGCGGGCGGGCCCTTCACTCCGCCGTCTCTTCGCTGAACTTGATCACCTCGACCGGACAGTCCTGAGCTGCCTCGCGGATCTCCTCGTCGTTCGCGGCGAAATGCGCCGCGGCGTCGGGACGGATCACGCAGTCGAGTCCGTCCTTGACCTCGAAGACCTTGGCGCAGATGTCCTGGCACAGGCTGCAGGAGATGCAGCCTTCCTCGATCCAGACCTTGCGGATGCGCGTCATCGCGGGTCGCGGACTGTAGGCCCGCCGCTGTCGCCCACAAGCGCGCCGGATCGATCAGCGCTGGATGCGCACGTCGACGGCGCCGCCGAGCGTCACGCAGCCGCCGGCGCGGTCGAAGCAGCCGGCCTGTACACGGAACTCGAGGCCGATCAGACGCGGCAGGTTGGGGATCACCAGCGAGAACAGGTCGGTGTCGACGTCGATCCGCAGCGGGTCGACGACCAGGTCGCACACCACGCCGGGCACGCACAGGAGCGCACCCGACAGCCGCACGGTCGGCTCGCTCGCGACGCCGACCACGGCGAATCCCGCGGTGCCGCGCCCGCAGCTCGGCAGATCGAGCGTGAAGGTGGTGCCGAGCGCCGGCGCCGAGCGCGCGACCGGATCACCCGATCCCGGGCAGCCGGCTCCGCGCACCGGAGTGACCTGCGCGATCGCGTAAGGAGCGCAGATCAGGGCGAGGACCAGGGCGAGCAGTGCGTGTCGCATGGGGCAGCCGGGCGGAGCGGGTTGGCGCGGAAGACTATCGCTCCATCGCCCGTCGCGGCTGCACCGCAGGAGCGCGAGGCTGCCTTGGGATCAGATCGTGACATCCGTCGCGCCGGTGAGCGCGACGACCAGGGCGCCGGGGATCAGCACCACGGTGTGCACGTTGATCACGCCGATCGGTCCGCCGGTCGGAGCGATGGGAAAGGGCACCGGCAGTCCCGGGAGCGGACCCGAAGGTCCTGCGGGGACGGCGATCAGGTTGATCTGGTTGAAGAAGCCCGGAGCGCCGAAGAAGGGCGCGAGCGGAGGTGCCGGGATCGGCAGCGGGGGTGCCGGCAGGCCGACCATCAGCACGGTCGGTGAGCCGGGCGGAACCGGCGGCGGCGCGAAGGACGACAGCGTGAAGCCGGGATTGCCGACCGCCCACACCACGGGCGGCGGGAGCAGGCCGCCGCAGGCCGGCGTGAAAGGCATCAGCGCGGGCTGGCCGCTGGGCGGCGGAGTCGGCGCGCAGATCTGCGCGCGCGGGGAGCTGGCGAGGAGACTCGTCGCGAGGACGAACAGGGTGGTGGACAGCAGGTGGCGCATCGATCCCTCCGGGATCGCATGGCAGGGGCGCGTCTTCGATGGCGCGACGCCGCGCACGGTTCCCTTCACTGCACCGGGTAGCGCTGCCAGTCCTCGAAGTCGAAGTGCCACCACTCGGCTTCGTAGACGGTGAAGCCCTGGTCCTCCATCGCGTGGCGGAGCGTGTCGCGCAGCGCGCGGGCGCGCGAGGTGCCGCCGGGCCAGTACGGATAGGCGCGCTCGGTGAACTCGTCGTAGCCGCTCGGCATCTGCACCGTCTCGCCGGTGGCGAGGTCGTAGAGCGAGAGGTCGATCGCGCAGCCGCGGTTGTGGCGCGAGCCCTTGCTCGGATCGGCGACGAAGGTGTGCTGCGCCTTTGGGGTCGCGTCCCAGAACATCTTGGTGATGCGCCAGGGACGCCACGCGTCGTGGACGACGATCCCGTAGCCGAGCTTCTTCAGCTCCTGGTGGGCGCGCACCACCGCCTCGGCCGCGGGGCGTTGCATGCGCGCGCGGGCTTCGTCGTAGAGCGGGAAGCCCATGAAGTTGTTGTCGCTCGCGTAGCGGATGTCGTAGCGGATGGTCGGGTCGAGATCGCGCAGTTCGACGAGGTCGAAGGGCAGTGCGTCGGGTGCGGGCGGTGGAGGTGATGCGGCGTCGGCGAGGGCGTGCAGTTCGGCCTTGGTGTGCACGGGCTCGATGTGGAAGGTGCCGTCTGCGTCCTCGATGCGCACGAGCGGCGCGGCTTCGACCTCGGGATTGCCGGCGCGGAAGTCGGCCAGCTCCTCCTCCGACAGCCCGCGCTCGGTCAGCTCGAGCGGAGTCGAGATGCGCAGTTCTCCGTGCCGCTCGAGCACGACCACCTCGGGGAGCGCGAAATCGGCCTCCTCGATGCGATACCGGCCGATGAGGTGCCGCAGCTCCGGTGCCAGCTCCGGCGGCGTGTCGGTTCGTCGGAACCAGGAGTCACCGTCGAAGTCGACGCGATGGCCGTCGCAACGGATGCGGAGTCCCTCGTGCAGCAGGTCACGCACGACGAGGTCCCCGTTCCCGGCCTCGCGCAGGTGCATCCACGAACCGACGTCGGGGACGAGCCAGGGTTCGCCGTCGACCTCCAGGATCTCGAGGCGACGTCCCTCGTGGTCATAGGTCCCCAGGATCGGCCGGGTCCTGCTGCGTTCGACCGGCTGCAGTTGCTCCGGTTCCTTGCCGAGGTCGGTGCCGCGCAGCAGCGATGCGATGCGGTGGGTGACGCGCCTCAGCGATGCGGTGGCCGGAGCGAGATCGGTTGCCGCGACGACACAGGCACGAGGTGAGTCGAGCGAGACCAAACCCAGCGAGTTGCCCAGTCGAAAGGCATCGACCTTGTGCCATCCCCACCGGTCGAAGTCGTCGCGCTGCTCCCGCGAGAGCAAGCGCTCCGCTTCCTCCGTGAGGAGGATGGCCGCGACCGTCGGTGAAGCCGGGACGTCGCCTCCCGGCAGCTTCAACTTGGGGACGGTGCGAGGTGCCCCATTGGCCCAGAGACTGCCGATGACGGTCCTCGATCGATCCTCGGTCGCGATCGCGAACCTATGGTCGCCATGTTGTGGGCTCGCGTACATGGGAGCCGGGAAGTTGTAGTACTCGTAGGTTGGCCACCACAGCTTGCCGTCGGCAGCGAGGAGTTCACCGCTGGCCGTGTGCACCTTCCCCCAGGAGATCTCGATCGAGTTCGCGGGCAAGGAGGGATCCTGGTCCCGCCACGCGATCGCGACCGACATCGCCGAGAGTCCCTGATCCTCGCACTCCTGCCGCAGGCACTCGCGGATCGCGTCGACCGGGATCAGCGCGCGGCGCAGCGGCGGCGCCTGCGCGCAGGCGGAGAGGAGCAGCAGCGCGAGCGCGGTCGAGGTCCTTCGCATGCGGCGCGAGCATAGCCGCGCCATGCGGGCTCACCGCGCGAGCGGTCGCGCGTCGACGACCTGTGCGAGCGTCTCGGCCAGGTCGCGGATGCGGAAGGGCTTGCCGAGATGCGCATCCATGCCGACGGCGAGGCAGCGCTCGCGCTCCTGTTCCTCGGTGCACGCGGTCAGGGCGACGACCGTCACCTTCGCCTTCGCGTCGCTCCGCGCGCGGATCGCGCGAGTCGCGTCGAAGCCGTCCATGCCGGGCATCGAGCAATCCATCAGCACGAGGTCGAAGTCGTGGAGCTCCAGCGCGACGAGCGCGGCATGGCCGTCCTCGGCGCAGATCGCGCTGCAGCCCAGATGTGCGAGCATGCGCTCGGCGAGCATGCGGTTCGCGGGATGGTCGTCGACCACGAGCACGCGCAGACCGGGGAAGCAGCGCGGTGGCAGATCCGTCGCCGTCCTCGACGCGCGCATCACCTCGCGCGGCAGACGGCACACGAAGCGGAAGCAGCTCCCGCTGCCTCGCACGCTGGTCGCGGTCACGTCGCCGTCCATGGCCTGCGCGAGGCGCCGGCAGATGGCGAGACCGAGGCCGGTGCCGCCGAAGCGACGCGTGGTCGAGGCATCGGCCTGCGTGAAGGGCGTGAACAGGCGCGCCAGTGTCTCGGCGTCCATGCCGATTCCGGAGTCGTTCACCTCGAAGGTGCAGTGGTCGTCGTCGATGCGACGGACGCACACCCGCACCGCCCCGCGCTCGGTGAACTTGACGGCATTCGACACCAGGTTCTGCAGCACCTGTCGCACGCGCATGGCGTCGCCGATCACGCGTCCACGCACCGCGGGAGCGATCTCGATCGACAGCCCCACGCCCTTGCGCTCGACCTGCGGACGGTAGACGGCGACGGCGTCGCGCACGCACGCCTCGATGTCGAAGGGCGTCTGTTCGAGCACCACCTGGTCCGCCTCGAGCTTCGAGAAGTCGAGGACGTCGTTGATCACGCGCACCAGTCCGTCGGACGAGCTGCGCACCAGTTCCAGCAGGGCGCGCCGCTCCGGATCGGTCTCCTCCTCGGTGAGGAGCTCGAGGCTGCCGATCACGCCGTGCAAGGGCGTGCGCAGCTCGTGCGTCATCGTCGAGAGGAAGCGACCGCGTGCCGCGGATGCCTCCTCGGCGCGATGCTTGGCGTCGACCAGCTCGGCTGCGGTCTTCTCCAGCTCGGTGATGGTGCGGCGGAGCTCGTCGTGGAGACGCAGCATCGCACGCTTGCTCTTCGTCGACATCGACTCGGCCGTCGCCAGGTCGCGACGGAGCTGTGCGATGGTGCGCTCCGCCACGCGGAGATCACGCCGTAGCGAGCCGACGTCCTCAGCCGCTCGCACTTCGTCAGGACGGTCCGAGTTCATCGCCCGAGCACGAGGGTGATGCAGGTCTCGTTGTGGAAGCTGCTGCGAACTTCGCCCGGGAGCGGGGCGATCTCGCCGAAGCAGTACATCCCCACGATGGGCGTGAGCGCACCTCGCGTGTCGGCGAGAGCGCGCCGCGCGAGATCGAGCTCCTGCTCGACCTGGGATCCGAGCACCCACTTGCGTGCGGCGCAGGAGAACAGCATCACCAGCTCCGGTTGCTCCCCGGGATACGCGGCGATGGCGTTCTCCACGGATTGCCGCGTGCCGGACAGGATGCCCTCGGGGAGCACCTCGGTGAGGCGCACGAAGGAACCCTCGCGGACCTCGCCGGCGAAGCGGATCTCGCCGTGCTCTCCCCACATGCCGAGCGGCGCGCGCAACACGCAGGGTGCGTCGAGTCCGTTCTCGTAGACGGCGAGTGGATACTCGCCGAGGCTGTCCTCGGGGAGGTGGCCCCAGTAGTGGCGGAACACCTCGGCGGCGGGCTTGCCGTCGATCTCCTGCACGACGTGGCCGTTCGATCGCGTGACGCGCTGCGCGTTGCCGACCGGGAACCAACCCGAGCCGATGCCCACGCTGCTGCGGATCCCACCGCCGAGGACCAGGAGGGTCAGGGAATCGCGGAGGACCTCGTCGCGGCAGAACTCGGCCGAGCGGGAGTACTCGCGATGATCGGCGGTGAGACCGCCGGCGATCACGCAGCCCTCGCCGAGGCGCGACTGCAGCTCGCGCACGATGGCCGAGCTGTTCGCGGTCGGAGCGCACAGCGCGATGCAGAGTGTCGGTTCACGCTCGTCGATCTGGGCGAGTGCCTCTTCGACCGCGCGCGGAACATCCGTGGAAAGTGCGAGGCCTCGGCCGGCGCTCACGCGGATGCCGTCGCCGGTGAGCAGGGTCAGCAACACGGAGTCGCGCGTGAAGCCGTTCCGCTTCGACATCTCGCCGTCGGTCGTGCCTCCGATCAGCGGAACGGTGGGCCAACGGCGCGAGACGGCATCGACCAGTGCCTGGTGGTCGTAGTCCACGCTCGCGAACAGCACACCGGCGGTCGGCTGTCGACCCGCGAGTTCCCGTTCGCATTGGTCGATCACCGCATGGATCGCATCGACGGAGTCGATCTCGTCGCTGTGGCCGACCACCGTCTGCAGGCCGTGCGCGGTGATCGGAGAGGAGCGATGGACATGCATGCGCCTTCGATCGGCGAACTTGTCGGGAAGCTGGATCGACCGCCGGATCGGCAAGCCGCGCACGGCGTGTCGGTCGCGCTGTCGTCGATGCGAACGGCCGCGCCCACGCATGTCTCCGTCGTGTCCCGGGACGCCCTCCTCAGCTACGCTCCCTGCCCCCCATGAGAGCCGCCCTGGTCCGTGAACACGGTGGAGTCGAGCGCATCCTCTTCGAGGACCGCGACGTCCCCGCCGTGGGGCCGGGTGAGGTGCGGGTGCGGATCCGCGCCGCGGGCCTCAATCATCTCGACACCTGGGTGCGGCGCGGGGTGCCCGGCCACACCTTCCCGCTGCCGCTCGTTCTCGGATCGGACGGCGCCGGCGTGATCGACGCCCTCGGCGACGGGGTCGCGAAGCTCGCGATCGGCGACGAGGTCGTGATCTTCCCGGGCACCTCCTGCGGGGTGTGCGCGGCCTGCGTGTCGGGTGTCGACCAACTCTGCCGCGAATACCGCATCCTCGGCGAGGCACGCGACGGCACCTGCGCGGAGTTCGTCGTCGTGCCGTCCGCGAACCTCGCACCCAAGCCCGCCTCGCTCGACTTCGTCGCTGCGGCGTCCTTCGCGCTGGTGTTCCAGACCGCGTGGACCATGCTCGTCCGCAAGGCCTCGCTGCGCGCCGGCGAGACGGTGCTCGTGCACGCCGGCGGCTCGGGCGTCGGCAGCGCCGCGGTGCAGATCGCACGCCTGTTCGGCGCCACGGTGATCGCCACGGCGGGTTCGCCCGCGAAGTGCGCGCAGGCCAAGGCGCTCGGCGCCGACGAAGTGATCGATCACACCGCGAGCGACTTCTACGAGGTGGTGCGCCGCATCACCGGCAAGCGCGGCGTCGACGTGGTCTTCGAACACGTCGGGGCCGCGACCTTCGAGCGCAGCATGCGCTGTCTCGCGCGGGGTGGACGTCTGGTCACCTGCGGCGCGACCACCGGCGGCAAGGTCGACATCTCGCTGCACCAGGTGTTCTTCAAGAACCTGTCGATCCTAGGCAGCACGATGGGCAGCAAGGGCGATCTGTGGACCATCCTCGGGCTCGTGGCGAAGGGCACGCTGCGTCCCGTGGTCGCCGAGGTGATGCCGCTGACGGCGCTGCGCGAGGCGCACGCGAAGATCGAAGGGCGCGGGCTGTTCGGGAAGATCGTCGTCGAACCCTGATCCCGCCTCTGGAACGCACACCATGCACGACAAGAAGACCTTGCTGGAGATCCAGGACCGCATCGCGGTCGTCACCCTCAACGCACCGGAGCGTCGCAACGCGATCGATCTGGAGATGGTCAACGCGTTGCACGCCGATCTGACCGGTCTGGAGTCGGTCGCCGATCTGGCCGCGATCGTGATCGTCGGTGCGGGTGACAAGGCCTTCGCGGCCGGAGCCGACATCGCGCAGCTCGAGAAGCGCACCGCACGCGACGCCGCCGCGGCGATCAACTCGACCCTGTTCAAGCGCATCGAGGACTTCCCCGTGCCGAGCATCGCGGCGATCCGCGGCTTCTGCCTCGGTGGCGGTTGCGAACTCGCGATCGCCTGCGACCTGCGCGTGGCCGGACAGTCGGCGCGGCTCGGACAGCCGGAGGTCACGCTCGGGATCATGCCGGCCGCGGGCGGCACCTATCGCCTGCCGCGCCTGATCGGACTCGGTCGAGCGCGCGAGCTGATCTACACCGGGCGCATCCTCGACGCCGCGGAGGCGGAGCGCATCGGACTCGTGAACCGCGTGGTGCCCGACGGCGAGGTGCTCGACGCCGCGCTCGCCCTCGCCCGCGAGATCGCGCACAACGGGGCGCTCGCGGTCCGGGCCGCCAAGGCCTCGATCAACGCGCTGGCGCGGCCGAACGAGAGCATGGCTGTCACCCTGGAGAGTTCGTTGCAGGCGGTGTTGTTCGACAGCGCCGACAAGCACGCGCGCATGCAGGCATTCCTCGACAAGAAGAACAAGAAGGGCTGAACGATGAGCGGAGCGAGCGGATTCGCGAAGGTGACCGTGCTGGGCGCCGGCACCATGGGCGCAGGGATTGCGCAGGTCTGCGCGCAGGCCGGTTCGAAGGTGGTGCTCTACGACGTCGAGCAGCGCTTCCTCGATCGCGGCATGCAGACGATCACCTCCTTCCTCGACAAGGGTGTCGAGAAGGGCAAGGTGAGCGCGGCGGATCGCGAGGCGACACTCGCGCGCCTCACGGTGCAGCTCGATCTCGCACGCGCGGTCGCGGAGGCCGATCTGGTGGTCGAGGCGGTGCCCGAGAAGCTGGAGCTCAAGCGCGACGTGTTCGGCCGTGTCGCGCGCGCCAGCGGTGCGGCGACCGTGCTCGCCACCAACACCTCGTCGCTGTCCCTGGAGCGGATCTTCGCGGGCATCGCGCACCCCGAACGCTGCATCGGCATGCACTTCTTCAACCCGGTTCCGATCATGGCCCTGCTCGAGATCGTGCAGCCGGACACCTGTTCCGCGGCCACGCTCGAGCGCGTGCGCTCCTACGCGACCACGATCGGCAAGGAGCCGATCGTGGTGAAGGACAGCCCGGGCTTCGCCACCTCGCGTCTCGGCGTGTGCCTCGGTCTCGAGGCGATCCGCATGGTCGAGGCCGGCGTCGCGTCGGCGCAGGACATCGACAAGGCGATGGAGCTCGGCTACCGCCACCCGATGGGGCCGCTCAAGCTCACCGATCTAGTCGGGCTCGACGTCCGCCTCTCGATCGCCGACTACCTGCGCAAGGAACTCGACAGTCCGGTCTTCGAGGCGCCGCAGTTGATGCGCGACATGGTCGCGCGCGGGCAGCTCGGCAAGAAGAGCGGCAAGGGCTTCTACGACTGGGGCTGAGCGCCCTCGGCCTCACTTCGGGATCGACACGCCCTCGACGAACATCTCGGGCTGCGCCATGGCCGGGCGCTCGCTCTCCGCGGGCAGGCGGCGACACGCGAAGATGCCCACGCCGCTGAAGTCGATGCGGAACAGGGTGTTCTTCATGTCCGCGGACAGCAGCTCGATCGACGCCGTGA
Organism: Planctomycetota bacterium; assembly: GCA_046349595.1. Lineage (GTDB taxonomy): Bacteria > Planctomycetota > UBA1135 > UBA1135 > UBA2386 > JACRLW01. Next base: position 649,263 of record JAXMCA010000002.1, on the reverse strand, counting down.
CCGGCTTGTTGTCGGCCTTCTGTTCGATCACCGCGTCGCGGTGCCAGTCGTAGAAGGGCTGCGCAGCCGCGTCGCCGAGCTTCAGCACGAGGTCGCCGAACTGCGGCGCGCTGGCTCCGCTCGAACGGATCCGCGACATCCCGGTCGAAGCCTGCTGCTGCTGCACGTCGAAGGAGATCGTGAACGCGCCGACGCTGCTGACCCTGCTGCAGTCCAGGCTGCCGACCGTGACGCGGAAGTTCGACGCGATCGGTCGCTTTGCCTTGGAGTTCGCGCTCGCCTTCATCTCGCCCCCGGAGGAGTACGCGGTGCGGCCCGGCTGGAAGGTGAGATCGACGCGGTAGATGTCCTTGCTCGACGCCTCGAGAGCGGGGAATTCGACGCGGCTCAGCACCGCGTTCTCGATGCTCAGCTTGCCGAGCACCTTGCCTTCACCGTCGATCTGCGCCACGGCGAAGTTGAACAGGTTGCGTCCGCCGACGGCCTCGCGGATCCACGGTGCGGCATCCTCGACCTCGCACTGCATCACGACCGGTGAGTAGCGCACCGCGCTGATGCGCTTGCGTCCGCTCGGATCGCGCTGCGACGACACTTCGCCGACGGCGTCGCCTCCCTGGTAGCGGAGGATCGAGAAGGCGCGGCCGTCGGCTTCGACCACGGAGCCCGCCGAGACGGCGACTCGGCCTCGCTGGGCGACCGCGGGAACAGCGACAGACAGCGCGGTGGCTGCGGTCAGGAGGCAGAGAGAGAGACGAGCGGGAATCTGGAGCATCGGTGCACTCGATCGGAGGGCATGACCACCGCGGGGACCCGCGGCGAGGTCGGCGCATTGTCCGCGAGCGCGGCCGGCGGAGACAGCGTGAGGATGTCGCGGGATGATGCAGACGTGCGCGCCGGAATCCTCATCACCGCCGTCCTGACCCTTCTCGTGACGGACCAGGCTGCCCAGGACGCGATCGGGCCGGCCCTCTCGCTGCGCACCGTGGATCCCGACGGACTCCCGCTCGCCGAGGTCGAGGTGCGCCTGCTCGACCTCGCCGATGCCTCGGCGTCGGGAGCGCTCGGCACGAGCGGCGCCGATGGCATGCTCGTCCTCGCGCGGGACACCTCGTTCACGGACTTCGCGACGTCGGCGCGTGCGCCCATGCTGCAGTTCAGCCGCCGTGGACGCGCGACGGTGCTGATGCCGCTGAGCGCGGTCGCGGACGACGGGCCGCGCCTCGAACTCGGCGACGTGCCGATGCCGCCCGGCGTGCGCCTGCGCGGGGTCGTGCACGACGAATCCGGCGCGCCCCTCGCCGGCGTGCACATCCTCGCCGTCGACGCCTTCCGCATGCGTCTGACCTCGCAGCTCGGCACCGACGACACCTTTTCGGTGGAGGGCTCCGCCGGCCCGGCCTGCTGCGTGACGAGCGATGCTTCCGGTCGCTTCGACCTGCCCGGCGCGCCTGCGCAGGGCATCCGCATCCAGGCGCGCAAGACCGGCTTCGCTTCGAGCGTGTCATCCACCTTCGGCATGGGGGATCGCATCGAGATCACACTGCGGCGCACCGGCATCGTGCACGGCGTCGCCGTCGACCCGACGGGCCGGCCGGTCTCGACAGACCTCGAGTTCGTCGATCGCATCGGCCATCGCGAGTACCTGCATTCGGGAGCGGACGGACGCTTCGAGCTCGGCATGCCCGCGCGCGAGTCCTTCGTGGTCAGATCGCTCACCGCAGCGACGGATCCGGAGCGCCACTGGCCAGCGGACGACGAGTGGCTGCCGGTGTCGAAGCAGGAGGTGAGGGTCGTCGTCGCGGACGCTCCGCCGCCTCCGGCTCCACGCCTGCGACCGCTCGTGCGCGCGATCGACAGGGTGACCGGGGAATTGCTCGGCGACGCGCGCATCGGCGTCGCCTGGCGCGAGTACCTCGCGCGAACCGACGCCTTGCCCTTCGCGGCGAGGACCTGGGTCGAGTGGATGGAGCCGATCTCGGGAGGGATCGCGTCCCTGCGTGCACCGAAGGCGGACGAGGATCAGGTCGGCGTCGTGCTGGTCGAGGCGCCCGGCCACGCTGCACGCACCTTCCCGGTGAAGTGGGAGCAACGCGATGCACCGATCGAGATCAAGCTCGCGAAAGCCGGCCGCATCCACGGCAAGGTCGTCGACGGCAAGAGCGGCGCCGCGATGGGTGGCGTGCGCGTCAAGCTCGGCATCCAGCACGGCGAAGGCAGCCAGCTCTCGTCGATCGGCGCGGTCGTCGACGAGGACGGCAATGCAACGCTGGAGTCGACCGTGAGCGCGGCCGACGGCAGCTTCGCCTTCGAGGATCTGATCCCGGCCTTCGTCGAGGTGTGGGCGACCACATCCGGTCGTCCGCCCTCGGAGGCGAAGTTGGTCACCTTGCGTCCCGGGAAGCTCGAGGCGACCGTCGAACTGTGGGTGCCCACCGGCTTCGCCATCGGCGGCTCCATCGCGATCCCGGGTGGCGATCGCCACGGAACCTGGATCGCGGTGACACCCTACGACCCCTTCTCTCGTGCGAGGTCGTTCCTGTTGCAGAACGCCGTGCACCGAGGCCGTGCCTCGCGCGTCGGCGGCGACGGATCGTTCCGCATCGAAGGCCTGAGCCCCGGCGAATGGTCGCTGATCGCGTTCACGATGACGTCTTGGCCCGGTGTGCCGTCGGACCCGATTCGACTCGGTTCGCTTCGCGTGCTCGACGCCGACCTCGACAAGGCCTTCGTGTTGCCGGAACTCGCACGCGCGCGCGTGGCTGGTGCGGTGGTGATCGCGGGTGCGGAGATTCCCTTCCACCGCGTCGCCGTCGCGGCGTGGCCCGTGCGATCGGACGACTCTGCCGGCGTGCCCTCGGTGTTCTGCGCTCCGGATCCGACCGGCGCCTACGAACTCCGCCTGACTTGCGGCGACTGGATGGTCGCGGTGTTCGACGCCATCACCGGCGTGCAGTTGATCGAGGGAAAGCCGCTGACGATCGGTTCCGGCGCGCCACAGTCGCTCGAACTGCCGGTGTCCTGCGGCGAGGTGCGCGTGAGCCTCGCGATCGAGGACGGGATCGCCTCGTATTGCCGGGTGCTGCAATGCGAGTTCCCGACCCGGCTCGCCGACGAGCCTTCGGCCTTCGTCGACGCCACGAGCATCATCCCCGGCGCGGACATGACCTCGAGCACGACGGCTCGTCTGTTCCTTCCTGCGATCGAGTGCCGGCTCTCGATCGCCACCTGGCGCGTCGACACGTCGACGGGCGAAGGCGACGTTCGCTACGTGGTTCCGGAAGCGCTGCCGGTCGAGGTCACGGCGAAGCCGGGCGAGGCGATCGAGGTCGAACTCGGTCGGTGACCCTCTTTTCCCCTGCCTTCGCGCCGCAACTGCGGCGGACGTAGCTGAACCCATGCGGCGATCCACGCCCTACGTCCATCTGCTCCTGGCCGTCGTTTCGTTCGCCGCTTCTCCGATCGCGGCCTGGGCCGCAACCCATTCGGGTTGCCGCGTCGACGCTGCGCGCCGACCAGAAGGGCCCAGACCGCTTTGTTGGTGTGGCGTCCAGTCCGAGGATCGCGCCGACGAACTCGCGGCCGCGATCGAGCACTGGGCGTCCTTCCTCGCGCGAAGCGACTGCATGCGTGAGGACTTCCAGCAGGTTCGCCAGGCGGGCGAGCCGGTCGCGGCGATCGCTGCGCGGAGCCTCGCGGGTGGGCGTCGTCTCGCGGCTCTCTATCGACTGGCGTCGCTGCAGGACCTCGTCGGCGGCATGGAGTACGAACTCGCGCATCTCGGCGAGGACGCGCTCGACCTCGCCAAGGTCGAAGCCACGTGGCAGCAGGAGCAGAAGGCCCTCGGCGACAGCCTGATGCCGATCGATGCGCAGGCCTTCGCGCAGGTCCGGCCGCTCGCCGTGCGCGCGATCGCCGAAGCCGCCGCGGGTCAGGTACGCGGCTACTTCGAGGCCAGTCTCGACTATGCCCGCGCGACGATCCCGGAGACCGGGCTCTACTACATCGGTGCGGCGCGCGCCGAACGCGATCTCGCCGCGCTGGCGCGAAGGCTCCACGAGGTGACCCACGGCGAGCCGCCGACCCTGCGCAGGATCGCGGGCGACATCGACGACCTGGAGCGCGAACTGCTCGCCGCCTACCTGCCACCGGCTTCCCTGGCGCGCAATCGCGAGTTCATCTCGGCGCACTCGGCATTGCAGGATGCGCGCACCTTTGATGCCGCGGGCCTGCGTGCCGCCGCCCTGCTGCGCTATCTGCAGGGTGCCGTGCGCGCCGCCGCGCTCCTGCAGGACAAGGGCGAAGGCGACCGTGCGGCCCTGCAGCGACGCCTCGCCGCACTGCGCGAGCAGGCGACGGTCGACGATGTCGACCACAGCATCGCGCTGATGCTGCTGGAGGTCGCGGAGGTCGAACTGGAGATGGCGAAGGACGGTGCCCCGACGCCTGCGGCCGTCGGCGTGGCGTGGGCGTTGCCGCGCTACTTCGCGGCGCTGCAGCCCTCCGCCGACCATGCACAGCCGCGTGCCGAGCTCACCGTCACGCTGGTGCGCTGGCCCTTCACTTGAGGTGTCTGCGATCCAGCAAGTTTGCTGGCCGAATCCGTGGTGCAGGACTTCGAGGGTCGCGTGCGCTTCGCCATCGAGAACTTCGGCGACTCCGCGCTCGCACGTCGCTTCGGCGTGACCCGTTATCCGGCGATCTTCGTCGACGACATCCTCGTCGCCACGCCGAAGGACTTCGGCTTCTTCGGCAAGGGCGAGGGACCCGACGTCGCACGCTATGCGCCGTTCCAGAGCGCCGAGGGGCATGCGCATTTCCGCGCCGACATCGGCCGAGCCATCCGTCTGGTGCTCGACGGCAAGAAGGCGGAGGTGGTGGCGAGCAGCCCGGAGGCTCGCGCGATCCCGCGGCTGCCCGCGATCGAACTCCCGGATCTCGACGGCAAGCCCATCGCCTCGACGTCCCTCGCCGGACGACCGGTGCTGGTCGAGTTCTGGGCGACCTGGTGTCCGCCGTGTTGTTCGACGCTGGCCTGGCTCGCGCAACTGCAGCAGAAAGAGGGCGATCACCTGACGATCGTGGCCCTCGCCGTCGATTCCGATCCCGAGGTGGTGCGCAAGCTCGCGTCCGACCACCCGGGGATCCGCTTCGGTCTCGCGACGCCCGCGATCGGTCGCGCCTTCGGCGACGTGAGCGCCCTGCCGACGCTGTTCGTGTTCGGCAAGGACGGCAGCACGGTGCGCACCTTCCTCGGCGCGCCTCCCAGCCTCCACGCCGAGGTCGAAGCCGCGCTCGGTGTCGCGGGTCGGTGAGGGCCCGGTCGCGCGGGCCCGCGCCCCGACTCAGCGCGAGCCGAGCGTGATGTCGAGCGCGTTCGCGAGAGCGAAGCTCGTGGCGTCGAGCGCGACACCCTGCACGTTGAGCGTGACTCCGAGCAGCTGGTTGTCCATCGGGATCGGCAACAGGATCGGCGATCCTGCTGGTCCGGTCAGCGCGATGGCGCCCGTGGTGTTGCAGAGGATGGTGCCGAAGGGAGTCGGCGCATTGGCGGGACCGAAACCGACGAGCAGCGCATCGAGGATGGCACCCGGCATGAACGACGCGTGATCGACATACGGGTCCCAGGTCGCACCGAGCACCGGTCCGCTGGTCATTCCCGGGCGCAGCGCATCCGCATTGGCCGGTGTGCCCAGCCGCACGGTCTCGACCGAAGCGGTATCGAGGATGTCGACCCGCCGTGCCGCGGTCGTTGTGCGAGTCCAGCCGCCCGCAAACATCGCGCGTCCACCGAGGGTCACACCGACGAGGTCTCCGCGCGCGACCGAGAGCTGCTGAGTCGAACCGAAGGTCGCGGTCGCGGGATCGAAGACCTCGACGAGGTTCGTGGAGACGTGGTTGTCCATCGTGCCACCGGCGATCAGCACCGAGCTGCCGACCACCGCGACTCCGGGGCGGAGTCGCGCGACCGACATCGCCGTGCTCGACCAGCCGCCGCTGCTCGCGTCATAGACGTCGATCACGTTCGACATCGTCGTCACGCCGGTCTGGCCACCGACCAAGCAGATGCGAGTCCCCACGGCGGCCGCGGTCCCCTCGTTGAGCATGCGCGCCTGGGAGAGCGAGGCGGTCGACCAGGTCCCGGTCGCGTCGTCGTAGATGTCGACCGTGCCAGAGGGGGCGAAGCCGTCGAATCCTCCGGCGAACAACGCCTTGCCTCCGGCACTCGCCGCGACCAAACCGCCACGCGGCCGGCTCAGTACCGTGGTCGACCACGCGTTCGGGTCGCTCGGTGCGCCGATCGACGAGTCGTAGACGTCGACCACCGCGCTCGGCACCGCGCCGCCCGTGCCGATCCCGCCGATCGCTCCGCCCGCGAAGATCGCCTTGCCGCCGACCGTCGTCGCGGCGAGCGAGAACCGCGCCTGGGACAGCGTGGTCGTCGACCAGGTCCTCGTGCGGGAGTCGAAGACGTCGACGACCGCGGCCTCCGTGAACCCATCGATCGCTCCTCCGGCGAACAGGGCATAGGGGCCGATGGTGGTCGCCGCGAAATCGCTGCGCGGGACCGAGAGCGTCGCGGTCGTCCAGGTGCCGGTGGCACGGTCGTAGATGTCGACCACCGGACTCGTCGTCAGGTTCGCCCGGCCGCCCGCGAAGAGGGCGAGATCGCCGACGGTCGCCGCGGAGAGACCCTGGCGGGCTGTCGTGAGCAATGCGGTCGACCACTGCGCGGCCGCGGGGACCGCGAGCAGCAGTGCGAGGGGAAGGAAGGCGATGCGAAGGGGAGCTGGTTGCACGATGGACTCCTGTCAGGAGACGAAGGGGCGGCCGGATGCGGGGTGATGCCCCGCCGTCGCGGCCGCGTTCTGTGCCGTCATTCCGAATCCGGCTCTCCATCCCGACACGGAATCCAGCGAAGATCCCGCGATGGTCGACACCCCGCCGCCCGACGCGATCCGGAATGTCACACAGCTCCTGGATGCGGCGCGGGCGGGGGATGCGCATGCGTCCGACGAGCTCCTGCCGCTCGTCTATGGCGACCTGCGCAGACTCGCCGCCGCGCGGATGGCGCGCCTCGGGCCTGGCCAGACGCTGCAGGCCACGGCGCTGGTGCACGAGGCCTACGTGCGTCTCGTCGGCAGCACGGACCCGGGCTGGCAGGGTCGTGCGCACTTCTTCGGCGCGGCGGCGCGCGCGATGCGCAATGTCCTCGCCGATCATCTGCATCGTCGTGGCAGCCTGAAGCGGGGCGGTCACCTGCAGCGGGCCGAGGACCGCGCCGCGGGGATCGGCAGCGATGGTCCGAGCGACGAGGTCCTCGCCGTGGAAGAGGCACTGCAGGATCTCGAGCGCGACTATCCGCGCCAGGCGCGGGTCGTCACGCTGACCTTCTTCGGCGGCATGACCGCTCCCGAGGTCGCCGAAGCACTCGGCTTGTCGACGCGCACGGTCGAGCGTGACTGGCGCTTCGCGCGGTCCTGGCTCAATGCGTGGTTCGCCGAACCAAAGGAAGGAACGTGAGCGGGCCGATGACTCCGGAGGATCGAGAGCTGCTTCTCGAGCTCTTCGATCGCGCTGCCGAACTGTCGACCGATGAGCAGGTGGCGTTCATCGAACGCGAGTGCGCTTCGGCGCCCGCGATGAAGGTCGAGCTGCTGCGCCTCCTGCGCGGACTGTCGGGCGACGACACCCTGGCTCGGATTCAACCGGGATTGCCGCTCTCCGCCGGCTCGCGGGTCGGGCCGTACCGGCTCACGCGCAAGCTCGGCGAAGGTGGCATGGGCGAGGTGCATGCCGCCGAGCAGCTCGAACCGATCGCCCGCACCGTCGCGCTCAAGGTCATCAAGCCCGGCATGGACAGCGCGCAGATCGTCGCGCGCTTCGAGGCCGAACGTCGGGCCCTCGCACGCATGAGCCATGCGAACATCGCACAGGTGCTCGACGCCGGAACGACCGACGACGGCCGGCTGTACTTCGCGATGGAGCTGGTCGAGGGCGAGTCGATCACCGACTACGCCGACCGGCATGCGTTGACGACACGTGCACGGATCGAGCTCTTCCTCGGCGTCTGCGAGGGCGTCCAGCACGCGCACCAGAAGGGGATCGTGCACCGTGACCTCAAGCCGTCGAACATTCTGGTCACGGATCACGACGGCCGACCGGTGCCGAAGATCATCGACTTCGGGGTGGCGCGTGTCGTGACGGGCAGGCTGACGCAGCGCTCGATGCAGACGATGGCCGGCCAGGTGGTCGGAACCCTCGACTACATGAGCCCGGAGCAGGCCGACCCGACCGGCGCGGACGTCGACACGCGCTCGGACATCTACTCGCTGGGTGTCGTGCTGTACCAGCTCCTCACCGGACTGCTGCCCTTCGAACACGGTTCGGAAGCAGGAGTCGCGATCTCGGAGGTCCAACGCGTGATCCGCGAGGTCGATCCGCCGACGCCGAGCACGCGCCTGCGTCGACAGTCGGGCACCGCGACGGCGCTCGCACCGCGTCATGGCACCGACGAGCGCACGCTGATCCGACAGTTGACCGGAGACCTCGACTGGATCTGTCTCGAGGCGCTCGAGAAGGACCCCGCGCGACGCTACGCGTCGGCGTCGGAACTCGCGGCCGACCTGCGCCGGCACCTCGCCGACGAGCCGGTCCTCGCCGGCCCGCCGGGTGCGGCGTACCGCACCCTCAAGTTCGTGCGGCGCAATCGCGGTGCTGTGCTCGCGGGCGCGGTCGTGCTCCTGGGAGTCGTCCTCGGCATCCTCGGTCTGATCTCCGGCCGTCTCGAGGCCGAAGCGACCGCGGCGGAGATGCAGCGGCTCGCCGATGCCTATCGCCTGACGCAGCTCGAGACGGAGTCCGAACGGCTGTGGCCGCCGCACCCGGACAAGATCGATGCGCTCCTCGCGCTGCAGCGCTTCGTCGCTTCCGATCGCGCCACCGCCGCGGCGAGCGGTGGCTTCACGGCGATCGGCAGTCGCGAGTCCTCCGGCGCCATGGTGGAACGGATCGCGGCTCTGGATCTCCAGGCGATCCGCAAGGAACTCCTCGACGCGGACGAGCCGACGGCGCGCTTCGGCTGGAGTCTCGCGAAGCGACTCGCGGCTGCGCATCGATTGGAGGAGGGCTTCCGTCCGGGCGGCGCTTTCGCCGCCGCGTGGGACGCGGCCTTGCCGCGGATCCGTGCGCGGTACGGACTCCCGGACCTGAAGGCGCAGTTCGGACTCGTCCCGCTCGGTGCCGATCCCGAATCGAAGCTCGAGGAATTCGCGCACGTGCTCTCCGGTGAGGTGCCGCGGCGTGTGAATCCCGGCGATCGGATCGTCCCCTTCGAAGGGATGTGCATCGTCCTCGTGCTCCTGCCGCGGGGGGAGTTCGCCATGGGCGCGAGCACCGATCCCGCGGCGCCGAACTTCGATCCGAACCTCGACGTCGGGTCGCGAGACACCTTCTTCGAGACCGGCAAGCCGGCACCGATGGCGATCGACGAGCCCTTCTTCCTGTCGAAGTTCGAGGTCACGCGGGATCAGTGGAAGCGGTTCGTCGGAACGGTTCCGCGTGAGCACGGGAAGCGCCAACCTGATTCATTGAGCCCGGTCGGCATGGTCTCGTGCACGGACTGTGCGATCGTCGCGCGACGGCTCGGCCTCATGCTGCCTGCCGAGAAGCAATGGGAGTACGCGGCCCGGGCCGGAACGCATTGGCCCTGGTGGACCGGGCCCGAGTCGAAGTCGCTCGAGGGCGCCGAGAACCTGCTCGACGCATCGTGCGGCGATCAGTCGCAGTCGGTCGGCGGTGCGAACGCGACCGCGCCGGTTCCGTGGAACGACGGCCACATGGCGATGGCTCCGGTCGGCTCCTTCCGGAGCAACCCCTGGGGCCTTGCCGACATGCTCGGCAACGCCAGCGAGTGGACGGCCGGATCGCAGACCGAAGATTCCTCCGGTCGCCCCGTCGCGTCTGCGGCGTCGCTCCGGACCAGGGTGTCCCGCGGCGGCAATGCGCGCAGTGGCGCCTACGAGGCGCGCGTCACCTATCGCGGCTACATGGCGGACGAGGCCTTCGCCGCACCGACCGGAGGTGTGCGGTTCGCGCGCTCGATCGATCGCTGACCGCGTCGTCGACCGGTTGCGGATCCGTCGCGCGACGTGTGGACCCCGGGCTGCATCACGCCGCGATCTCGTGTATGAGCGCGCCATGCGAAGGATCATCCCGGCGGCGATCGTGGCGATCATCGCGGTCGTCGCGTGGTTCGCGCTGCGCGGGAACGAGCCGCGACCGCTCAGTTCGCCGGGGCAGACGGGTCCGTCGAGTTCCGCAGTCGAGCCTCGCGAAGCGACGGCTCCGAGCGGAACGGCTCCGGCGGCGGATGCGACTCCGGATCGCGCTCCGGTCGCCGTCGACGACGGCAAGGACTGGATCCTGCGTGGACGGGTGCTGCGCGCGAGTTCGACGCCCTATCCCGGTGCACGCATCGCGATCGAGGCGACCGTCGGCCTCGACGAGAGCGGCACGGACAAGTCGAAGGTCGAGTTGGTCGCCGATGCCGAAGGACGCTTCGCGTGGAAGCGCGAGCCTCCCTCGACCCACCTGTTCGTGCGCGTGCACGGGGCGATGGAGCACCATGGTGGCTGGGCGGACACCGCGCGTGTGCTGCACGGCGAAGCTCCGCCGCAGGACATGGAGGTCTACGTCTATCCGCTCGATGCCGTGGTCACCGGGCGTGTCACCGACACCGCCGATCGACCGATCCATGGCGCGTGGATCAAGGTCGGTGAGATGACGATTCCTTGCGACGAGACCGGCACGTATCGCGTCGAAGTCGGCAGTGCATTCCGCGAGACCTACATCACCGGCGGCGCTCCGCAGTGCGTCGAGCAACGCTTCTCCCTGGTGGTCGAGCACGGCCGCGAGTACCGCCACGACTTCAAGCTGGCGCCTGGATTGCGGATCGCCGGCCACGTCGAGGACGAAGCGCATCTCCCCATCGCCGGAGCGAAGGTCTCGACCTTCTTCGGTTCACGCGACGTTCCTCTCACCGACGACCGCGGTCGTTTCGAGCTGTTCGTCGATCCGGCGCGCGCGAACCACAGCCTGCAGGTCCGCAAGATCGGCTATGCGATCTTCGAGAAGAACCTGAGTGCGGCGGAGGCCACCGCAGAGCAGGTGCTCGTGCTGCCGCGCGGCACGCGTGTCGAGGGCAAGGTGACCGGTCCGGATGGCAAGCCGATCGTCGGTGCGGAGCTCTACATCGGCTTCAGCCCCAGCGCGTGGAACCGCATCGATGCGGTCAGCGACGACCAGGGGCACTTCGTGTTCCCCGCGGTCGGCGCGGGCGGGCAGACCCTGGTCACGCAGAAGCGCGGCATGGCTCCCGATCACCGCGCCTTCACGCTGACGGCGCAGGATCGCGAGCGCGTCGTCGACATCCAACTGACTGCCGGACACTTCCTCGCCGGTCATGTCGTCGATGCCGCGGGCAAGCCGATTGCCGAGGTTCGCGTCGCGGTCCAGGTCGCGCAGCCCGGCGCGAGCCCGGGGATCGGTCGTGGCGACTACATCGACGTCCACGGCCAGACCGATGCCGCAGGTGCGTTCCGCGTCGACGGACTTCCCACCGGCAACGTCACCCTCGAGTTCTATTCGTCGCGCTGGATGCGCAAGGAGGTCCCCGTGATCGCGGTCGATCGCAGCAACTTCTCCGTCACTCTCGATCCCGCCGGCGCTCTCGCCGGCAAGGTGGTCGACGATCTCACCGGCAATCCGATCACGGACTTCACCATCCGCGTGGTCCGCTTTCAGGGCGGCATCTCCGCGACCTTCGTGCGCGAGGGGAAGCGCTTCCACGACGAGAAGGGTGCCTGGGACACCGCCGACGAGCAGTTGCTGCCCGGAACGGAGTGGGGTGTCGAAGCGCGCGCCGAGGGCTACGCGCCGGCGCGCAACCTGAAGGTGCTCGCTGCGCAGGAGCCCGATCCGGAGGCCTGCGTGCTGCGGCTGAAGAAGGGCGCGATCGTCGCAGGCCTCGTCGTCTCCACCGCCGACAACGCACCGATCGAGGGCGCGACCATCACCTGGTTCGACGACGAGCAGGAGTTGGAGCATGCCCGCTACGAGCCGTACGGACTGATCCGCGCCGTCACCGACGCGACCGGGCGTTTCGAGCTCGAAGACGTTCCCGCGGGCGCAACCAAGCTGTCGATCGAAGCGACCGGCAGGCCGCGCCGCGTCGAATGGCCCTTCGACACGCTGTCGGGCGAACGCATCACGCGCACGATCGTGGTCCCCGACGGCGGCAAGGTGCACGGCGTGATCCGCGACGAGAAGGGCGCGCTCGCCACCGGCGGACACCTGAGCCTCGCGCTCCGCGAGCGCTCCTCGCGTACGCGCTTCGAGCACGATCTCGACTCGACCGGTCACTTCGAATTCGGGGGGTTGCCCGCCGGCGAATACGACCTGTCGGGTCATGTGCGACGCGAGGGAGCCGCGATCCCCTTCGGGAGACGGATCACCGTCGCCGACGGCGCCGATCTCGAGGTCGATCTCGCGCCGGCCGGCACCGGAATTCTGCGCGGACGACTCGAGACGGACGCAGAACCCCAGAACGAGGTGTTCATCACCCTGTGGCCGGATCCGCCGTCGGAGACCGGGCAGCCGCTCCTCCAGGGACGGTCCACCGGCAAGGCCTTCGAGCTGTGCGGCATCCCCGCAGGGAGCTACGACGTCATGGTCTGGGCCGGGAGTCTCACCGGTTCGGCGAAAGTCACCGTCGCAAACGGTGCTGCGGTCGACCTCATCGTGACTTTGAAGCAGGCCCGCTGATCGCACAGGGGTGGCTTGCCGCCCTGACTTGCGCGATCTCCAATCGGCACTCTCTCCGCCGCGCGCGCGGCGTCTCTCCTCTCTCCCCGAATCGAGGCCCCTCGGATGAAGCTCCGTACCGCCCTGCTCGGCTCCCTTCTCGTCGCGGCTCTCGCCGTGATCGTTCCGGCACAGAACCACCGGTATGCGCCCTCCGACACGCCCGGCACCGGCACCTGCAACTCGATCCCCTGGGGACAGAGCAGCGCGCGTCACCAGCACCTGGTGACCGCCGCGGAGCTCGGCAATGCGCCGCAGGTGATCACCGACATCGCCTATTCCGCGTGTTCGACCGGCACCCTCACCGCCGGTCAGATCCTGATCCGCATGTCGCACACCAGCAGCGCGACGCTCGGCTCCGACTTCACCATCAACCTCGGTGCGAATCCGGTCACGGTGCTCAACGCGACGAACTGGTCGTACGCCTACACCAGCGGCGCCTGGGCCGACGTCGGCCTGACCGCACCCTTCGCCTACGACCCGGCGTTCGGCAATCTCGTCATCGACATCGAGTTCTGCGGTGCTGCCGGTGGCGCCTCGTTCCACCGCGACGTCTCGCCGCGCGCCTACCTGAACGGAGGCTCCTGCCCATCCGCCAATCTCGGTTCGACCGGCAGCGCGGCGTTGAAGGTCCGACTGGAGACCTCCGGAGGCAGCTACACGTCGATCGGCACCGCGTGCGGGAGCCCGGCGGCGGCGCTCGCAGGAACGGGTGCGCCCAATATCGGCGGCTCGCTCTCGATCGCGATGAGCAACGGCGTGCCGAACACGCTCGGCTTCTATCTGCTCGGCTTCGCGCCGGCGAACCTGCCGCTGGATTCGATCGGCGCTCCGGGTTGCACGCTGCACACGCAGCCCTTCACGGCCCTGGCGACCGGCTTCGATGGCCTGGGCGCGTCGGTACCCCTGGTCCTGCCGATCGCGAACAACCCGGCCCTGGTCGGTGCCAGCGTGGTCTTCGACGGACTCATGGTCGATCCCGCGGCGAACGCGCTGGGCATGACCACCTCGAACGGACTGGTCGTGGTGGTCGGCGTCTGATCGCGCATCCCGCCGATCAGAGACCTTCGCGCCGCATCCAGTTGCGCAATGCGGATCCCGCGGGCACGGTTCGATCGGGCACTTCGGTCGTGAGTGGCCCAGGGAGGCCGATGGGGCAGTGCGGCGGACGGTACTGCATCCCTCGTTCCGCTGACGAGAAAGCGCCGCGAGGAAGGAGCCTTCGAGTCGACAGTCGGTCCGAGATCGAACACCCTCTGCACGTCCCGCATTGGAGGTCGAGATGCGCTTGGAACCCGTTCTGCTCGTGGCTCCCGAACAACCACCCGAGCAAGCTCCCCGGCCTGCGATGTCGCGGCGGCGCTGGTTGGTCGCATTGGCGATCGCGGCAGGCATCGGTGGCGTCGCCGGGCATGGACTCGGCAGGGCTTTCCTGGCTCGCGGCGGGGCGGCGACCGATTCTAGAGAGGTGGTGTGGGCGATCGATCTGCTCGAGAAGGGAGACGAGGCGCTCTTCGCGCGTCAACTCGATTTCCTTGCGATCGTCGCTGTGCACGCGGAGGCGATGGATCGATTGATGCCGGGTGTCGATCGGCTCATCGAACATCTGTTCGTCGAGGGACTCGACCGGTCCCGAGCGAACCAGCTTGCTGCGGCGATCGGTGCGACCTTGGACGCCCTCGGAGATGGGCCGCTGTGCGCTGCACGGCGACGTCGCCTCGCGCAACGGCCGCGTTGATTCGCAGTCATGCAAGGACCCGCGCGCATCCATGCCGAGCCGACCGTCCGCGAAGGCGGGACGATTCAGCTCCGTGTCGATGGCGACGTGCCGCAACTGACTCTCGTTGTCCCAGGAGTCGGAGTCGTGAAGCTTGGCGTCGTCAACGGCCGCGCCGAATACACCCTTCCGCCGCAGGTGCACGGCGGCGGGAGGATCATCGTGTCGGACATGCAGGTTCCCGACCCATCCAGCATCGGAATCGACGTGATCGGAGCACAGAGTCGATGAAGTCAGCAGTCAGCGTCCTTCTCGCGGCCGGGATCACCTCGGGTCTCGCCCTCGCCCAGCGCTTCGACACGGTTCCGGCGACCGCGGCGACGAGCGGCGGCAACAAGGCGACCTGGTTGCCCGGTGTGTCGGCGAACGGAGCGAAGCAGATCCTGATCGCGCCGGCACATCTCGCGGCATTGCAGGGTCGGACGATCACGTCGATCTCCTTCCGTCGCGATGGCGACTGGCCGGAGGCCCTGCCGCAGAGCGATGCGACGATGATCGTCCGCATCGGCTCCGCCGCGACGTCGGCCGATGATCCGGCGGCCGACTTCGCCGGCAATCTGCCGCAGCCGGTCGAGGTATTCCGCGGCGCGCTCAGCATCGCACCGATGCCTGCGGTGACGGGATTCGTCGGGTGGACGGCTCCGCATGTGATCCGCATCCCCTTCACGCAGGGTTACGCCTACACCGGCGGCACGCTCGCGATCGAGATCGAGGCGACGCTGCAGGGTGCGCCGGCCTTCCATCCGCTCGACGGCGTGAACCTCGCGGTGGCGGGAACCGTGATCGACGTGGGCGCCGCCTGCGGACCGCGCGCGCTCGATCTGGTGAACACCGCGACGATCGCCGGCGGTGTGATGGCGCCGGCGAGCACGACGACCTTCCATCTCGGCGGCACCGTCGGCGACGTGGCGTGGCTCGGGATCGCGATCGCTCCGCTTCCGCAACCGATCGATCTCGGCTTCCTCGGTGCGCCGGGCTGCACCTGGTACATCGATGCGCTGACGCTGATCGGCGCTCCCGTCGTTCCCTCGGGCATCGAGGCCTTCGGTGGCATCGCCACCGTGCGGCTGCGCATCCCTTCCGACATCGGTCTGCTCGGCACGCCGATCTGGACGCAGTGGCTCGAACTCGGGCCGACGGGAATCGTGACCTCGCAGGCCCAGCACCTGATCGTCGGCGGCGCACTGCCAAGCCTCGGCATGGCGCAGCTCGAGCGGATGAGCGACGGCACCGTGATCGTCGCGCCGTCCTGCGGTCCGGTGATCGGCTTCGAATCGAACTGATCGCTTCACGCGCCGGCGAGCCAGTCGCCGGCGAACAGCCACAGTCCGATCAGCGACGCGCCCACGGGCGCGACCTTGTCGAAGCGCGGACGCAGGCGCAGGTGCCAGCGGTCGTCGCCGTTCTCGATCCACTCGACGGGACAGGGGTCGCTCGCGAAGACGCTGCGGTCGCCGTCGGTTCCGGCGAGGTGCACGATGGCGTGGCACTCGGGATGTGTGTCGAGCTGCCTCGGCTTCGCGAGGCAGATCTCGATGCTGCCGTCGTCGCAGAGGCGCGGGAGCGGACGCGGGCGGATCGGCGTCTCCAGCTCGTCGCAGTCCGGCGTGGGCAGGAGCAACGACGCGGTCAGCTTCGGCGCGCCGCCGCCGAAGGTGGCATCGAGGATGAGACGCGCGCTCTGACGGAGATGATCGACGCGCGTCACGCTGCGATCGAGCAAGTCCGCGGCGAAGCTGTTCGACTTGCCGTAGATGGTCGGGATCGCGAAGGCGGCGCGCATCCGCGCGGGCATGCGGCGCAGCTCGTGCTTGACGCGCGAGAGACGCGCTTCGATCACCGGGCCGTGCTCGGGAGCCTCCGGCGCGGCGATGGTGGCGGCGAGCGGATCGCCCTCGCCGCCGGCCGTCTCGACGTCGAGCGACTGCAGCGCGAGCCGATCGTTGCGCTCATGGCGCTCGTGCAACAGGCCGCGCACGACCTGGTACAGGTAGGCGCGGGTCCACGCCGCGGGATCGAAGCCCCTCGACCTGAACACCTGCAGGAAGGCCTGCTGGACGATCGCGTCCGGATCGCTGACGCGGTTGCGCTCGAGCCAGCGCGCGAGGGGCGAGCTCTCGGCGGCGTAGAAGGCCTCGAAGGTCGGGAAGGGCATGGTCGGGATCGCGGGCATCGGATTGTTCTCGGGTGGGGGTGATCCGCGGAAGGGTCGGCCGCGCTCCGGACTGTCGTCGCCGTCACGGTTTTTCCGAGGACGGCGCCGAAGCCCGGTCCGGACCGACAGATGCGGGCGGCCGCGGCCCTTCCCGATGCCGACCGGACCGACCCATGGACCGCACGCACAAAGCCCGTGACACCCGGCGCGCCGCGCTCACCGCGGCGCTCATCGGCGTGCTGGTGCTGGTCGGCGTGTTCGCGGCCGGTCCCCCGGGAGGCCTGTGATGAAGTGGCTCGAACGTCTGTTCTGGCTGGCTCTGCTCGCGCTGCTGTTCCTGCTCGCGCGCTGGGATCACCTCTCACCTGCGGTGCAGGCGCTGCGCGACCAGGTTCGCGCCGAGCTGCATGCGCGCGGCGTTCCCTGGATGGCGCCGCCCGACGGTTCGGGACGCTGAGCGTCTCAGCCCGTCTTCCCGCCGCGCTCCTCCTCGCGCTTGAGCCGCAGGTAGTCGGCGAAGTGGAGGTTGGCCTGCAGGTTCGACGTCCCCGACTGTCCGACCGCGGCGTGGAACTCCGCGAGCTTCATGCCGCGCATCGCGAGCTCCTCGATCAGGCGGAGGAGCAGAGCCGGGCGCGGTTGGTATTCGCGCTCGACCATCATCCACCAGCCGCGCGCGACCAGATCGGCGGCCTGGATCTCGAGCAGCGGACGCAAGGCGCCGACCTTGGCGAGGATCGCCGCATCGCTCCAGCCCCGCGTGTCGGTGATCTGCTGGGTCGCGGCCGGTCGCGGTGGCACTGCGCTCGCGACGCGCTGGCGCAGCTCCGGCGCAGAGGGCGACGGAGCGCCGTCGATCTTGCGGATGCGCGCACGGATGTCGTGGTGTCGGTCGACGTCGAAGGTCACGCGACGGCCGACGAGCCGATCCGACATCACGCGCCACTCGACCTCGGCGACGACCTCGGCGAGCACGCGATCCAGCCCGCGCGATCCGGTGTCGAGCGCGAAGGCGCGTTCGGCGATCCGCTGCAGGGCCTTGCGCGAGAACTCGAGCCGCACGCCGTGCGCGGCGAAGGACTCCTGCAGGCGCCGCAGGGCGGAGTTCTCGGCCTCGAGGGCGAGCCCGACCAACTGTTCGGACGAGAGCTTCTCGAGCCGGCAGATGTGGCGCAGGCGCCCCATCAGCTCGGGGATCAGACCGAAGTCGACGAAGTCGGCGGTGGTGGCTTCGTGCAGCACTTCGCCGGTGCGCTCGGCGCCGCCGTCGACCGCGCCGAAGCCGAGCCGCGACGGACTGCCATCGCGGTGCCGCGCGATCTCGTCGAGCCCCACGAAGGCGCCGGTCGCGATGAACAACATCCCCGAGGTGTCGATCGTCTTGCTCTGGTCCTCGCGCTGGATCGGCACGCGCACGCCGTCGAGCAGCGTGAGCAGGCTGTTCTGCACGCCGCGCCCCGACACGTCGCGCGTGTCCGTGCTCACCGCGCGGATCTTGTCGATCTCGTCGAGCACGATGATGCCCCGCGCCGCGCGGGCCCGATCACCGCCCGCCACGTGGAGCAGCGCGCGCACCACCGACTCCACCTGCTCGCCGACGTAGCCCGTCTCCACCAGCCGCGTCGCCGGACAGAACGCGACCGGCACGCCGAGGAAACGCGCGAGCTCGCGGACCAGATGGCTCTTGCCGGATCCGGTCGGCCCCACCAGCAGCACGTGTTGCTGTCCGAATGCCGGCGTCTGGCCTTCGCCGGAGCTCTGCGCGACGCCGAGGTAGTGCTTGTAGACGGCGAGCGCGAGCGCCCGCTTGGCCGCGCGCTGTCCGAACACGGTGCGGTCGAGCGCCTTCACGATCTGTTCGGGCGTGGGAAACGACGGCGGCTGCGCGGGCAGACCGTCGCCGGTCTGCGCCGGCATGGGGCGAGGGGTGTCCATGTGCCCGGTCAAGGAACGGGGCGCGATGGATCTGTCGGACCGGCGTGCGGCCGGCATGATGCGCGCCCCATGGCAGATCGATCGCGGTCGACGCGCAAGGCCCGCGACTCCGCTGTCGGCGACGCGCCCTCGCTTGCGGAGATCGGCGCCGTCGTCGAGTGCCTCTGCAGACTCGGGGAGCACGAAGCCATGGCGCGCGTGATCCGATCGATGCTGCCCGCACCGCGCGCGGAGGACATCGAGGTCTGCTTCGGACGCTTCGCCGGTGAGCGCGTGTTCCGTCGTTGCCCTCGGGAGGGCGATCCGCGGCCCTTCCGCATGGGTGCTGCGGAGGTCGGCGACGCTCAGGACGGCGCCGCGACCGACGTCGAGGTCCGTCTCACCCGACCGCTGTGGGTGATGGCGACATCGGTCACGCTCGGTGGATGGAGCCTGATGGCTCCGCACCGCGCGCATGTGCGCACCTGGGGCGCCGACCCCTCGCTGCCGGTCACACGCGTTTGTTGGTTCGAAGCGCGGCTCTACGCGCGATGGCTGGAGCACTGGCGCCGTGCCATGCCTTCGGTGTGGGAGCAGATCCTGCCCCGCGAGGCATCGCAGCATCGCCTCACGTTGCCCACCGAGGCGCAGCGCGAGTACTTCACGCGCGCCGGGACCAACAAGCGATTCTGGTGCGGCGACGACGACAAGAAGCTGCCGCGCGTCGCCTGGTGCGAATCCAACTCCGCGCGCCGCGTGCACGCCGTCGGCGAGAAGCCGGCCAATCCCTTCGGGCTCCACGACGTGCACGGCAACGTCCTCGAATGGTGCCTCGACTGGCACGCCGATGCGCTGACCGGTGGCGCGGATCCCCGCGGTCCCGCGAACGGACGGTTCCGCATGCTCCGCGGCGGGTCCTATTGGTACGAGGCGCGCCTGTGCAGCTCGTCGCGCCGCTTCTGGAACTCGCCCGACTTCGCGCGGGACGGCGCCGGCTTCAGGCTGGTGTGCACTGCGCAAGAGCGGGAGCCGGATCCGCGTCCCGCGGATCGAGAGTCTCCGTGAGGCTGACGACCGCGGGGATCGCGCCGGCGGCTGTCGGCGGCGAGGAGAGGCGCGCCCGTCATCAGCCCGGCATGATGCGCGCGCGATGGCAGCGAGGCGGAGTTCGGCAGGTTCTGGGACGCCGGTCGAGGACGGCGCCGAGATCGGACTTCCGGAGCTCGGTGCCTTGGTCGATTGCCTCGCGCAGATGGGTGCGCGCGAGGCGATGGGGATGGTGATCGAGGCGAAGCTGCCGGAGCTGCGGGATGAAGACGTGGCGAAGCACTTCACGGAGTTCAAGGGCGCGCCGCTGTGGCGGCGGTGTCCGCGGGAGGGTGTGCCGCGGAGCTCTTGGATGGGGAGCCCCGAACACGAGGATGGTCGAAGGGACGACGAGCGACGGGTGCTCGTGCATCTGTCTCGACCCCTCTGGGTGATGTCGACCTCGGTGACCTTCGGTCAGTGGTCGCTGATGGCGGATCAGGTCGAGCACGAGCACATCTGGGGCAGGGATGCGCATCTTCCGATCACCCATGTGACCTGGTTCGAAGCGCGTCTCTTCGGCCGCTGGCTGGAGCACTGGCGCCGGGAGCGGCCTTCCGCATGGTCTGCGGCGATTCCCAGCGAAGCCGCGGCCCACGGGATCACGCTGCCGACCGAAGCCCAGCGCGAGTACTTCACCCGCGGCGGCACCACGACGCGCTTCTGGTCAGGGGACGGTGACGCGGACCTCGCGCGGGTTGGCTGGTACGGCGACAACTCCGCAGACCAACTGCACGCCGTCGGCGAGAAGGATCCCAACGCCTTCGATCTGCACGACGTGCACGGCAATGTGTGGGAGTGGTGTCTGACCTGGTACGCCGAGGACTTGGCGGGGGGTCACGATCCCTTGGATCCTCGAACCGGCCGCGTCCGCGTCCTCCGCGGCGGTTCGTACTGGAACGACGCTGGGTGGTGTCGATCCGCCGACCGCGGCTGGTTCTCGCCTGACGGTGCGTG
The DNA here is from genome assembly GCA_046349595.1 of Planctomycetota bacterium. Taxonomy (GTDB): domain Bacteria; phylum Planctomycetota; class UBA1135; order UBA1135; family UBA2386; genus JACRLW01. The sequence goes on along the minus strand of JAXMCA010000002.1, from coordinate 628,513 downwards.
GGACGACGAGGGCTTCCGCCTCGTCCTGTCCGCCCCCGAGCGGTCCTCGAAGTTCGATGATTGAGCATGTGGTGCTTGCCTGGCCGTGACTTCGCTCCACGGTCACCGTCAACAAGATCCGTGACATTGGCATCCTTGCTCCCTCGCGGGCTCGACGGCGCGTGTCGCGTCAGGACGTCGCGGTGTGGGCGGCGGGGACATGCAATCTGCGTCTGAAACACGAGCACGCAGCGAACCCGCCCTCGAGACAACTCGATGCGCGCAACGCGCGGCTCCGCGGCTCGCGGCCATGGGTGACCGTGGTGCGGTCGCGGGCGGTGACGGGAGGTTGCCGGGAAGGTGCGGCGCGCGCCCGAGGAGTCCGTGTGCCCTTGCCGCAGCCGCGGTCGGCCGTGACCGCACAGGGAGGTCACGGCCGAGAAAACACCGCATCCTCAATCATCGAACTTCGAGGGCCGCTCGGGGGCGGACAGGACGAGGCGGAAACCCCCGTAGTCCCCCGCGCTGTCGGGCGAGTCCCCGTCGCGGCTGGCGGAGCGACACCACCAGGCGTCGTTCCCGTACGAACCGCCGCGGAGGACGCGGCCGCGGCCGCTTCGAGGACCCAAGGGGTCATGACTCCCTTCCAGGTCCTCGGCGTACCAGGTCCGACACCACTCCCACACATTGCCGTGCACGTCGTGCAGACCGAAGGCGTTGGGATCCTTCTCGCCGACGGCGTGCAGTCGGCCTCCGGAGTTGTCGCCGTACCAGCCAACCCGCGCGAGGCCCGCGTCACCGTCCCCTGACCAGAAGCGCGTCGTGGTGCCGGCGCGGGTGAAGTACTCGCGCTGAGCTTCGGTCGGGAGCGTGATCCCGTGGGCCGCGGCTTCGCTGGGAATCGCCGCGGACCATGCGGTAGGCCGCTTCCGACGCCAGTGCTCCAGCCAGTGACCGAAGAGGCGCGCCTCGAACCAGGTCACATGCGTGATCGGAAGCTGCGCATCCTTGCCCCAATGACTCTCGTGCGCGAACCGATCTGCCATCAGCGACCACTGACCGAAGGTCACCGAGGTCGACATCACCCACAGGGGTTCGGACAGAAACACCGGCACTTGTCGCTCGTCGCCTCTTCGATCCACCTCGTCTTCGGGGCTCCCCATCCGGAAGACCCCCGGCGTTCCTACCGGCGGACAGCGCCGCCACAGAGGCGAGCCCCCGAACTCCGCGAAGCGCCGAGCCACGTCTTCATCACGAAGCGCCGGCAGCTTCGCTTCGATCACCTGCCCCATCGCGTCGCGCGCGCCCATGCGTGCGAGACACTCGACCAGGGCACCGAGCTCGGCGAGATCGAGCTTCCGCCACCGCAGACGCGCGAGGATCCGCCTCAGCATGGTGAGGTCGCGGCGCGCTCCCGAGATCCGAGCTTCACTTCACACCCGCCCGCCGCATCAGCACCTTGGCCATCGCCTCGACGTCTTCAGGCCGCGTCTGCGCCGCGATGATCTCGTAGGCCTCGACGCGCGGTCCCTTCTTGTCTTCGCGGGCGCGCTCGGCGTCGTAGCCCCAGGGCGGCAGCAACTCGAGCACCTCGCGCACCGTCTCCGGCTGCAGGTGATCGACGGCGGCCATCGCGCGCAGACCGAGGTCGAGCGTGTCCTTGCTCTTCAGCAGCTCGACGACGATGCGGTCGTTGCCCATCCAGCCGGCGAGGAAGGCGACCGGCTCGGTCCAGAAGTCGAGGGCGTCCTTGGGGCGCGCGGCGATGCGTTCGCGCAGGTGACGGATCGCGTCGTCGACGGCCGCGTCGTCGTTGCGCTCCTTCAGCACGACGTGCCACCAGTGTTCCGCGCACAGCGCTTCCTGGAGCAGGTTGTGCGTGAAGGTCCAGTGGCGTTTGCGCACCGGATCCTCCGGACAGAAGGGCGACTCGTCGGCGAGGGGGTCGGGGATGTCGTGGAGTGCGCAGTCCATCCGATCCTTGCCCTTCAGGAACTCTGCGGCTGCCGCGAGTGCCGGATGCCCGCGCTGGTCGCGCATCCAGGCCAGCAACTCGGCGCGGTCGACGACGTGGCGCGGGCTGCCCTCGCTGCGGTGCAGCATGCTCCAGCTCAGCGCGCGCAGCAGCTGCCGTAGGGCGTCTTTGTCTCGGATCTTCGGGTCCTTCTTCTGCTCCCGGCGCCGCCATTGTCCGGCGAGCAGGCGATCGAGGATGGTCGACATGACGCGGTGCAGACCGAGGTCGAAGCGGGCGTGTCCGTCGAGCGTCTTCGCGTCGAGCTGCAGATTGACGAGCAGGGTCAGCAGCAGGGGATTGCCCGTGAACTCCGCCATGCGTGGGCCGCCGCCGTGGATGGCATCGAGGACCTTGCGCGCTGCGGCGAGCAGCTCGTCCTCGCTCAGCGCAGGCCTGGCCTTCTCCGCATCCGCGCGGACCCAGGCCGCAACCAGGTCGCGTTGACGGGATGAATCGAGCGGCAGCAAGCGCGCGGTCTGCCAGCGCGGGCCGAGATCCCCGATCTCCGCCCGTTCGCGCGAGGAGATCACCACCGGGCAGTCCGGGAAGGTGTCGGCGAGGGTGCGTGCCGTGCGCTGGGCGATGTCGCGCTGCTCCTCGTCGAGTTCGTCGAAGGCGTCGAGGAGGAAGACGGGGCGCAGCGCGTGCTGGCGACCGAGACCACGGGCGGCGATCGTGCGGATCGTGGTGTCGAGGGTCGACACCTCGACCGCATCGGCGATGGCGCGCAGGATCGACGACGCGTCGTCGGGGTCCTTCGGTCGATGATCCTTCGCGCCGAGCCAGCTCGGCAGCGACAGGTAGATCGGCACGCGATCGACCGGCGGGAGGAGAGCGCAGCGCCGCAGCGTGGTGGTCTTTCCGGCACCGGCGACGCCGCGCAGGATCCAGCACGCGCGCGGATCGCCGAGGATCGCCTCGAAGTCGACGGTCTCCGTCAACTTGCCGTGCTCGAAGGCCTCCCGCGTGGCGCGCCAGTTCTCCTCCTCGCGGATCCGCGTGAGCGCGAGTTCGACGTGCACGCGCTCGAAGCGCGCCTTCCGGTTCGCCCCCTCGGGTTCGAGCATGTCGTGCTTGCGGTGCACCTTCTCGTGGTAGCGCGCCAGGGCGCGGCGATTGGGGCCGAGGAAGCTCACGTCGTCGAGGGTGCGCGAGAGCTGCACCACGAGCGGGCGGTGTTCGGCGTTGGGGATGCCCTGGCGTGCGCGCACGAAGGCGGTCGCGAGCAACTCGTCGTCGCGCAACGCCGCGAGCAAGGTGCCGGCGAAAGCGGCCATCGCCTGGCCCGGGACCATGGCGTTGGTCGCGATCACGTCGGGAGCCAGCTCGAGGAGCTGTTCGGCGAGGGCAGCGCTGGAGCAGTTCAGCGCGGCGATGAACTCGAGCGTCGACGGCGTGGTCGGCAGGCGTTGCACGGAGAGCCACTTCGCGAGCGTGCCCAGCGGGATGTCGACGTCACGGTCGTTCCCGCCCTGATGGAGTCGGAACCTCAGGTGTCGCGCGAGGGCATCGACCTTCTTCTGGGACGCGTCACCGGGCTCTGCGTCGGAGTGACCGAGGAAGACGATGGCGTGCGGTGCCTCGTCCGACCTGGTCGCGAGGAGCTTCTCGAGATCCTCTTCGGTGCCGTAATGGCGATCGACGGCGACTTCGAGACCCGGCAGGAACCATCGACCTCCGCGCTCTTCCAGATCGCAACGTGAGCCGGCGACGGTCAGTTCGACCTCGGTGTCCGACGCGAGAACCTTGCGCAACTCGAGGATGGTGTCGCATGCCGCGGAGAGGAGACGTCGCCGCGTCTCGTCGTGCTCGTCGTGCAGCGACGTGAGGAGCAACAACACGCGGATCGGTGCGCTCGGCAGGCGGCGGCTCTCGCTCGGTGAGGCGAGATCGAGCACACGGCGCAGGGCCCAGTCGGTGTTGCGGTCGCCGCCGAGGAAGAAGGTCTGCACCACCCTGTCGGGCGCGAGGCTCGCGGGATCGACGAGACACTCGAAGGCCGTCTGCTGCCAGAGATCGCGCGCGGTACGGCGTTGCGTCGCGACCGGGTCGAAGGGATGAGCCACGGACTCCGCGACACGGATCGACACGCGGCTGATCGGATCCTTGTGGTTCGCGCGGAACTCGAGCAGGGCATTGCGATGTCGAGGGTCGAAGCACTGCCAGATCGCCGTGCCGTGTTCGATCAGGTTGGCGATGCCCGGTGCGCTGCGGAATGTGCGTCCGCTGTCGATCAACCTCGCGTGGTCGGCGTTCGACTGGGCGAAGGGAAGCCACCCGCCCTCCGTGCCCATCGACAAGGTCTCGAATCGCTGACGCGTCCCGCGCAGGAATCGCGCCTCCACGCATTGCTCCCCATTCCGCAGTTCGATCAGCAGATCCTCGCGGTCGATCATGGCGCGGAACATATTGCCGCGACCACGGACCGGGAAGGCGGACTCAGTCGTCAATGCCCTCGTTGAGGATCGCGAGCTGGCCGTCGTACGCGTACAGCCGTCCGCGTAACTTGCCGGTGATCTCGCGCAGAACGCCCATGGATTCGAGCCGCTTCATCGACGACGCGACGGTGGGCTCCGACATGCCGGTGCGCCGCGCACACTCGGGGATCGCCATGATCGGATGGCGCATCAGCTCGTGGTAGACGCGCAATGCGGAGCTCGCCGGGCGACCGATCGATTCGATCCGTGCGCGATCGGTGCGGAACAGCTCATTGAGGCGGAACGCGGAGTCGGTCGCCTGCTTCGCCGTCGTCGCGACACCGGTGAGGAAGAAGCTCAGCCAGGCTTCCCAGTCGCCGTCACGGCGCACCGTCTGCAGGAGTTCGAAGTAGCGTTCGCGGTGCTGTCGGAAGAACAGGCTGAGGTAGAGCAGCGGCTCCTTCAGGAGGCCCTCGGCCGCGAGCAGCAGCGCGATCAGGAGTCGACCGACACGACCGTTGCCGTCGAGGAAGGGATGGATGGTCTCGAACTGCACGTGGGCGAGGCCGGCCTTGATGAGCGTGGGTGTCCGCTTCGGCTGGTCGTTGAGGAAGCGGTCCAGATCGCCGAGGCAGTCCAGGACCAGTCCCGGCGGCGGTGGGACGAACTCGGCCACACCGGGACGCGCACCACCGATCCAGTTCTGCGAGCGTCGGATCTCTCCCGGCGTCTTCTCGCTGCCGCGGCCGGTCTCCAACAGCACCGCGTGCACCTGGGTGAGCAGACGGATGCAGACCGGCAGTCCTTCGCCGAGCAGATCCTGACCGCGGCGCATCGCGCGGACGTAGGCGAGCACCTGGTTGGTGTCGTCGAGCGGCACGCCCGGGGCTTCGTCGAGTTCGAGGAGGAGGAGATCGGTCAGCGTCGACCGCGTGCCCTCGATCTGCGAGGAGAGCACGGCCTCCTTGCGCACATAGGGGTAGAGGAACAGCGCGGGTTCGGGCAGCAGTGCGGTGATGGCGTCGAGGCGTCCGAGGGCGAGATGCGCCTGGTCGATGAGTTCGCGCAGCTCGTCGAGGACCAAGGGCGGCGTGGGAGGAAGGGGGGTGGGGACGAAAGGCCGGACGGACTCACCGCCCAGGGTAGAACCGGTCTCGAAGCGCCCGCTCGGCCCGCGCAACATCCAAAGGATTTTGCCTTGGGTCCTCCGCAACCAAAAGTTCAGTCCGAACTTTTGCTTGCGCCCCGCGTCGAGCCCTTCTTCATCCCCTCAACCGCAAGGTCCTCGACGACGAGCCGCGCCCCCGCGCCGTCGGCGATCGGGCGGAGGCAGGCGCGGGTGACCTGCGCGGGGGCGAGGCCGCGGGACGCGCATTCCGCGCGCAGGGCGGAGCGGCCGAGGTCGTCGAGGCGGTCGCCGTCGATGGCGAGGGCGAGGGTGGCGTGGGAACCGCGAGGCACCTGGTGCAGGGTGCGGGCTTCGGCGCACCAGCCGGAGTAGCGCAGGGGACGTCCCGAGGGGGAGAGCGGTGGCAGCAGCAGGTAGTGCGAGACCTCCGGGGCGGCGGTCGACGGGATGCGCACGCCGAGGTGGGGGTCGATGGTGACCGGCCAGACGCGCACGCGGTCGAGGTCGAGCAGCACGGTGGGGAAGTGGTTGGCCGCGGCGAAGGCGAGCAGCGCGGGCTCGTCCTCGATGCGGTAGTCGATCAGGAGGTCCTCGCGCGGTTCGCCGCCCGTGGCGAGCACGGCGGGGCCGGTGGTGTCCTCGAGCGGGGTCGTCGACTGCGGCGTGACGGCCGGCGGCGAGTCCTCCTTCGATGGTTCCGGCGCGGCGACGACCAGCGTGGCGCCGCGATCGTGTCGTCGTTCGCCTTCGCTCGGCGCATCGGGGAGCGGCGCGGGCATCTGCAGGTCGATCGGTCGGAACAGGAACCAGTGCAGGGCGCCGCTGAGCGCGACGGCGACGACGGCGAGCAGCATGGAGAGGGGCTTCATCGCGATTGCTCCTTCTGGAAGGGGATGCGGATGGTGGAGAAGCCGGCGTCGCGCAGTGCGGCGAGGACCGGTACGAGTTGTCCGGCGGTGACGCGGGGCGCGCTGGCGACCACCGCCTGGTCGGCGCCGTGCTCGCGCGCGTCTTGTGCGCGCGCGGCGAGATCGGTCGGTGCGAGCGTGGCGCCGTCGACGTGGATGCCGTCGAGGTCGAGCGCGAGGGTGAAGACCTTCGCGTCCGCGGCGAGGTGTCCGTCACCTCCTGCGGCGAGCGGCAGGTCGATGCGCAGGTGGTCGAGTCCGCGCTCGAAACCCTGCGCGACGAGCAACACGCTGCCCAGCACGAGGAAGACCAGGTCGAGGGCGGAGACGGCCCACAGGCGGCGGGACTTCATCGCGTCACCTCCGCGCGCGCGCGGCGCGCGGTGAGGAACAGCGTGCAGAGCCCGAGCTTGGCGAGCACGAGTCCGAGCGCGGTGCTGTAGAGCGCCGACTTCAGCGAGGCGATCAACTGTGCGCGCGTGTCAGTGTCACCGACCAGGGCGAAGCCGAGCGAGAGACCGCAGACCGTGCCGAGGATGCCGAGCATCGGGCCGAGCTCGCAGCCGAGTTCGAGGAGTTCGCGCGTCCAGTCCTCGCCCGGCATCGCGCGGGGCGCGAGCCGGGCGAGGATGAGGAACAGCGCGCCGGCGACGATCACGACCGACAGGCCGACCATCGTCCACATCAGTGAGGGCAGCGACTGCGAGTCGATGAGCCAGCGGAGCATGGCTCACTTGCCTCCCTTGGCGAGGCGGTCGCGGTACTTCGCCGCGTGCTCCTCGACCGAGCGGCGGAGCTGCTCGGGGGTGCGTGCCGGTGCGGCGGACTTGCCGCGCTCCCTGCCGATGCGCTCGATGGTCTTGCGGATCTCCTCGAGCGTGCCCTTCGAGCCGGTGCTGCGGCTGGTGATGACCTTGGTGCTCTCGCGCGCCGCCGATGCAACCTCGACGAGCGACTGGAGATCGCGGCTCGACAGCAGCAGGTTCTTCTGCAGGGACTCCGAGCGGCGCAGGGCACGCAGCGAGTTGAACGCGCGCGCCTGCTCGGCATACGACGCGTAGAACTCGCGGCGCATCTGCGCGAGCGCTGCGACCGTCTCCTGCATCATCGCCTTCTCCTGCTCGCCGAGTTCGTCGTTGCCGGACTCGTCGATCTCGAGCATCTCGAAGGCCATCTGGAACAGCTCGCGCCACTCCGGCGGCGTGTCGTCGGCGAGGATCAGGTGGGCGACCAGATCCTTGCGCTTCTCGCGGTTCTCCTTCGCGATCGGGTCGACGGCCGAGCCGGCGCCGCTGCGGGAGGCTTCGAGCCACGCCGACTTCAAGGCGTCGATCTGGGCGCCGAACAGCGCCTTGGTCTCATCCTCGTGCGCGAGGATCGCGTCCAGCGCGCTGAGCACCTCGTCCTTCGCCTTCGCGGCGTTGGCGAGACGTTCGCTCTCCGGCAGATCGGTGCGTGCGAGTGCCGCGTCGACGGCGCGCAGTGCGTCGTCCAGCTTCGCCGACTCCGGCGACATGCCGGCGAGGATCGCCTCGAGCTTCTGCTTGTTCTCCTGGATCAGGCGGACGGTCCGGCCCAGCACGGGCTCGGGTCGCTGCTGCGCGTGGACCGAGGACGCGAGGGTCCCGAGTCCGCACGCGACGAGCAGCAGGAGTTCGGCGCCGGGAAGGCGCCGGTGGTCGACGCGCTTCATCGCGCACCTCCCTTCGCGATCCAGAGCTCGTCCGGGAGGGGCGAGCTGGGGTCGTCGACGATCAGGCGGTAGATCGCGTCGTAGCGTGCATCGCGCGCCTCACGGAGACGCTCGATCGGCTCGTCCGACATGGTGCCGCTGCGCGCGAACTCGGCGCGCAGCTCCTGCTCGATCGTCACCTCGGCGTCACGCGCGGCGCGCAGGGAGTCGAGCGCGGACTTCGCGGAGCGGGTCGGGTCGACGTGCGCCGACGGCATCTGACCGATGCGCTTCTGCAGCGCCTCCTTGAACCTGGTGTCCGAGGTCGGCTCCGAGGGCGGCGGTGGCGGCGCGTCGCTGCGCGCAGCCTGCGGCGCGCTCGAGCACGCCGCGAGGACGAAGAGGGCGACGCCGAGCGTCGCGAGGATCGGGGACTTGCTCATCACATGCTCCTGGTTCTCGAGGGGGTCTGCTCGACGGCGAGTCGCGCCACAGCGGCGAGGCTCGCGACGACGAGCGGGGAAGGGCACCGGCGGCTTCGTTCGCGAAGGTCCGCCGGCTGCATGTCGTCAAGGTCCTGGTCGAGGCCGATCTGTCGGGCGAGCTGCGTCACGCGATCGCGCAGTCGTGCGTCGTCGCGTGCCACGTCGATCAGATCGGTGATGCCCTCGCGTGCGCCCGCGCGCGCCGCGGCCGAGATGCGCCGCTGCTGCACCTGATCGATCGCGTCCAGTCGACCGAGCAGCCAGCGCGCGGAGGGCGCCACGTCGGCGTGTGTGATCCCGTCGAGACCACGGCGCGCGGCGACGAGGTCGCCGTCGCGGAAGGCGTCGAGCGCGTCGAGCAGCTTGCCGAAGTCGCGGGTCCAGACGGTCTGGCCCGGAGCCTTCGCCCTCCCGACCGCGGCCTGCAACGCTGCGCGAGCCGGCTCGGTGCCGCTGCGCCGCAGCTCCAGCACCGACTGCGTCTTCCAGGTGATGAAGGCCGCGGGCGCGATCAGCTTCAGCCGATCGAGTGCGTAGCCGGCGTGCTCCACGTCGCCGCGCGCGAGCTGCGCTTCGACCTCGAGGGCCATCACCTGCGCGCGGTCGTCATTGCAGGCCGCGACCGTGAACGCGACCTCGAGATGCGACAGCGCGGCGTCGTTCTGCGCCGAGTCGAGGCACGCGGTCGCCGCCTCCAGGCGATCGGCGAAGCGCGGGGCCGTGCCGCAGGAACAGAGACAGGCGAGCGTGACGACTGCGGAGCCGAGGGTGATGTTCGACCTGATGGGCAAGGGCATGGGGACCTCCGTGATCCGTCAAGGGCGATCGCGCAGCGGATCTGTCGCGCGCGACCTCCCTCACGCGATGGGGATCAGTCGCTGGTACGCGACCACCACGGCGATCGGCCAGATCGCCAGCAGCAGCGCGAGGACGAAGATCAGGACGACGCGCAGGCACGCGCCGGACATGGACTCACGGTTGTCGATGGACATGGTTCACACCTCCGAGCTGGACAGCTGCGAGAAGGGCGTCGCCATCGCCTCTCTGTCGTGGCGAAGATCGTCCGAGCGGATCGAGGAAATGCGCCGCGGAGTCGCCGACGCCGCACCCGATCCGCAGTGCGCGAATTGCAGGAACGTGGGGAGTCGGCATGATCCGTCGCATGTCGAGCCGAAGAGTCCGGGGGGCGATCCTGTTCCTGCTGTCGTGCACCAGCGCGCTCGCTGCGCAGGACGGCGTGATCACGATGGTGGGACGCGCGACCGACGAGATCGGTCGACCGCTGTCCGGTGTCGAGGTCGCGTCGCTGGATCGTGAGCAATGGCAGGTCGGTGAAGTCGTCGCGACCACCGGCGCGGACGGCATGTTCGAGTTCCGCATCGCCCGGTCGGATTCGGAACAGGGGACCGTGGGCGTGCCCGTGACGGATGCGGCGAGCTACGTCCTTCGGCGACGTGGTCGCGCGACCATGGGGATCGATCTGTTGTCGATCTCCGTCTTCTCCGGCGGCGAGTCCGATCGGATCGACATCGGCGACGTACCGATGCCGCTCGGTGTCCAGATGCGAGGCACGGTGCGCGACGAACAGGGCAAGCCCGTCGCCGGTGCGCACATCGAGGCGAAGGACTGTCTCGAGAATCGCGGACCGTTCATCTTCGACTTCACCTTCGGTGCGACCGTCGTCCCGAAGGTCCTGTGCATCGCGCAGAGCGATGCAGAGGGTCGCTTCGAGCTGCACGGCGTTGCGATCGCCGGACTCGAGGTCACGGCGACCGCGCGCGGATATGCACGGTCTCGGATGATGCCGGTGTCGATCGGTGATCGGCTCGATCTCACGCTCGCGTCGACCGGCTTCGCGCGCGCGGCACCGCGGTCGACGCCGAGGGAAAGGGCGTCGAGGTGGATCTCGTGCTCCACGACGAACTCGGCGGCTCCGCCAGCGTGAAGTCCGCCCAGGACGGGCGCTTCGAGATCTCGTTGCCCTCGCGTGCTCGCTACAACGTCGAACCGTTGCCGACCTACGACCCGCTCGCGTCAGGGACGGAGCAGGACGACGCGACCGAACCGAACTGGATCGAGGGCACGCGCGACGACCTGCAAGTCGCCCTACGGCCCAGGCATCCACCCGGTGCGCATCTCGTGCTTCGCGTCGTCGACGCCGACAGCAAGGAGCCGATCGAGGGCGCACGCGCCGGAGTCGGCTGGCAGGAGTTCCTCATCGAGTACGCGAAGGACGTGTTCACGGCGCGCCAGTTCGTGCAGTTGACCGGCTTCGCGAGGGACGGGCTCATCGATCTGCCCTCGCCTTCGGGGATGGGGGGCGAGACCAAGGGCGTCGTGGTGGTCGTCGCACCGGGACGGGCGCCGGAGATGCAGACGGTCGAGTGGAAGGCCGACGGGGTGGAGCTGGAGATCGGTTTGCGGAAGGCCACGGTCGTGCATGGAGTGGTGAAGGACGAGGCCACGGGCAAACCGGCTCGCGCGCGGGTCGAAGTCCGCCCTGTGCAGCGCGATGCGGCGTTCCAGTTCCAGGGTTCGATCGGCAGATCCGATCGCTCGGGATTGACCGAGCTGAGCGGCGACGACGGCAAGTTCACCTTCGACCAATTGCCGATGCAGAAGTTCGAACTCGTCGCTTCGATGACGGATCGCCCCGAGTCGAAGCACGTGACGGTCGATCTCTCGGCGGGCAAGACTCCGGGCGAGGTGGAGTTGGTGATCGCACGCGGCGCCACGCTGACGCTGGATCTGAAGGCGGAGAAGGGTTCGTTGGACGGCACTTGGATCGTCGCGACGAACACCCGTGTCGACGTCGCACCCAACGCCAATCCCTTCGTGATCGCCGACACCGCGATGGGCGGTCGTTCGATCTTCGGGGAGCGTCAGGTTCGAGTGCAGGGAGGTGGAAGTGCCACCCTGAGCGGATTGGCCCCCGGGAAATGGGCGCTCTCGTTGCGCCCAGCGGGCACGCGGCGCGACACCTTCGACAAGGATGTGCGGATCGCAACCGTGGAGGTGGCGAAGGACGATCTGCAGAAGAGCTTCGCGGCGCCGGAGGTCACGCGGGCCCATGTGCGCGGGAGCGTCCGGATCACGGGCGCCGATCTCCTCCCGAGCGGCTCGCGGTGACAGCGCGGTCCATCGACCCGGAATCCACCGCCGGCAACCGGATCTTCATCCGACAGTCCCCGGGGGTGCAACTCGACGTGCACACCTACGTCGATCGCAGCGGCGCGTTCGATCTCGCATTGCTGCGCGGCCACTGGCGCCTCTCGGTGATCGATCTCCCGACCGGCGTCGAGCTGATGGAGTCCGAAGCCTTCGAAGTCTCACCTGGCGGACTCGTCACGCGTGACCTCGAAGCGCGGTGTGGCGTCGTGCATCTGCATCTGCTCCCCGAGCACGACGGGCAGCGTCTGACCGGCCGTCGCATCGCGATCACCCTCCTCGACAGCCAGGACCCTCCGATCCCTTCGGAGGCATGAACCAGGGTCGCGGCGAGCTTCGTCTCGTCGACGAGCAGCGCGAGCTGGCCATCTACCTCCCCGACGAGACCTGCTCGCTCGAGGTGATCCCCCTGGCGTCGGCGATCGCGCGCGCAACGCGGCGCAGATGATCATCGTCGCGGGCGGGGCCGTCGCCGGCGGAAGCAAGCCGCGCGGTGACGAGGTGCGTGCAAGACCGGGCGCGGTCGTCGACGTGGAGCTGAAGGTCCCGGCGAAGTGAGCGCGCTCAGTCCGGCTCGACGGCGGTCTCCGGCGGCCACAGCCGCAGCGTCTCCGGGTGCTTCTTGAGCGCGCGCCACGCCGCGGGTTCGTGGCGCTTGTTGATCTCGACGTCGTGCAGGCCGTGCGCGTCGCAGGTGACGAAGCGGGCGCGGTGGGTCTCGACGCGGGCGCGACCGATCAGGCGTGAGCGGTCGTCGTCGGTGACGGAGCGCGGCGCGCGCGTCGCCCAGAGGAAGGAGTAGGGCAGAGCGCGGAGATCGATGCCGAGCGCCTTGGCGCGGCGGGCCCAGTCGCCGTCGGTGAAGACCTTCTGCGGCGGCGGGGCGAAGAAGTGGCACCAGTCGTCGCCGCGGCGGAGCGCGGGACAGGCTGCGGCATGCGTGCAGGGCGCGAGGATCGTGAAGCGATCGCGGAGTGAGTCGCGCAGCGCCGAGAGGCGGCGAGATGTCGCGGCTGCCGGGCTCGACGATCAGGAGCGTCGTGCTGCGCCCGATCAGCTCGTGCAGTGCGGCTTCCTCGCGTGCGTCGATCTCGCCGAGCACGTGGCTGACGAGCAGCACGTCTGGAGCCACGCCCTCCACGCGCGGCAGGCCACGCACCGCGGTGTTCCCCTGCTGCGCGAGACGTCGCACCGCGAAGTCCATCGCGCGTTGCGAGCGGTCGTGCATCAGCACCTCACGGGCGCCGAAGCGCGCGGCGAAGCGACGCGCGGCCACTCCCGTGCCGCAGCCGAAGTCGAGGATCGTCGCGTCGTCGCAGCGCGGCATCCGCGCGCGGCGCATTCGTCGAGCACCGCGTCCCACTTCCAGCCGATGCGCTCGGCGAGCACGCTGTCGTAGGCGGCGAGGTCGCCGTCGTCGCGCCAGTAGTCGGCGAGCGACATGGCGCCGCGCTCGTCGTCGAGGAACAGGGCGCGCAGGCGTTCGAGGCGGTGCAGTTCGTCGCGGGACAGGGTCACGGCGCGGACAGCTTGCCGTGCGCGGTCGGCGGATCCAGCGCGGCGGCGCGCAACTCCGAGATGCGCGCCGCGATGTCGTAGCCGTGCGCGGCTTCGCATGCGGCGTCGAGTTCCGCGGCGATCCAGTCCAGGTCGGCGGGTCGATCGGCGCGTAGGTCGAGGGTCGGAAGGGCGTTGCGCCGCCCTTGAAGGTGTCGACTCCGCGGAACCAGGGCCAGCGGCGCAGGCCGTGGGTCTGCGCCAGCTTCGCGACGAACTCGCGCGGCGCGCGCAACACGTCCTCGTAGCGCACGAACTCGAGGTGTGCGACGCGACCGCGCAGCGAAGCCCACGCGCGATGCTTGGCGGTGCGCAGGCGCATGGCATTGGCGAAGCGCGCGCCGGTCCGCGGATCGCGCTCGTGCAGCATCTCCGTGCCGATGCGCGGATCGTCCGCAGGCAGGTCCATGTCGCGTCCCCATTCGCAGTGCCATGCCTCGCGGATGAAGCGCGCGAAGGGCACATCGCGCAGCGCGGCAGCGGTGTGCCACGGCTGGCGGTGCAGACTGCGCAGCCAGTCGAAGGGATCGCGGTGCACCACGACGAACAGGCAATCGCGCGCCTGCTCGACGTCGCCCTGGATCCAGCCGTGCTTCCAGCCGAAGTCGTCGCAGGGGCGCAGCGCCAGGAAGTTGCGCCGGCAGAGCTGGGCGACCCAGTTCGTGCCGGAGCAGCGTTCGCCGTAGATCTGCAGTCGATTGGGACGGTCCGGCTTCACGGGCTACCTTGCGCGCGGTGTCCGAAGGCTACCAGCGCCGCGACCGTGCGATCGTCGACTACCGCCTGTGGCGGCCGTGGTCGGGGGCGACGCATTGCGCGGACCGGCGCCGCCGAGCCTGGAGCCGGGCAGCTACTTCGCCTGCATCGGCGCGGCGCAGACCTTCGGCTGCTTCGTCGAGCGCCCGTGGCCGGCGCTGCTCGCCGATGTCCTCGGCCTGCCGGTGCTGAACCTCGGCATCGCCGGGGCGGGGCCGCGCCTGTTCCTCGAGCCGTCGTTTCGTCCCCTGCTCCACGGTGCGCGCCTCTGCGTGTTCCAGGTGATGTCGGGGCGAAGCGCCGACTGCTCGCGCTTCCAGAGCGGCGGTCGCGAGCGGCTGCGCGTGCGAGCCGATGGCCGTGTGCTCGGAGCCGACGCGGCGTGGCGCGAGGTCCTGCAGGCGGATCTGGGCGGCCTGCGCAACCCGCTGTGGCGTGGGCTCGTCAACCGATGGCGTGCGTGCTTCGGTCGCACCGAGGTTCGCCGCTTGGTGCGCGAGACGCAGGACGACTGGGTGAACTCGTTCCGCGAACTCCTCGATGCGACGCGCGCGCCCAAGCTGCTGTTCTGGTTCAGCCGGCGCACCCCGCGCTTCCGCCCGCGCTACCACAGCCTGCGTGCGCTGCTCGGCGAGTTCCCGCAGCTGGTCGACGAGCGCATGGTCGCCGCGGTGCGCGCGCATGCCGACAGCTACGTCGAGTGCGTCAGCGCCCGCGGCAGCCCGCAGCGGCTCGTCGATCCGAGCGGCGCGCCGGCGACGGTGAAGCCCGCCGACGCCGGCACCGGCGAGCGCGAGGCGGAGGTCTGGACCCACAACGCCTACTACCCCTCACCGCAGATGCACGAGGATGCGGCGCGCGCCCTCGCCCCGGCCGTGCGCGCGCTGGTGGCCGACCTCAGGTCCCCAGCCGGAGCGTGAGCCCGTTCGACAAGCCGATCCCGCCGGTGACGAAGTCGAGCGAGAGGCCCTGGGCGGTCAGCTCGATGCCGTAGAAGGCCGTGTTGTTCGGGATCGCGAGTGGCTGCGTGCCGGTGGTGACGAGGCCGATGATCAGCGTGTTGAAGTCGCCGAGGATCTCGCAGCCGTTGCCGATCGGGAGGCCCGGCACCTGCGGCAGCGCGAAGAGGTTGATCGCGCGGATCGCGCCGACCGGACCGCCGCTGAGCAGGAGCGCGAAGCCGGGGTTCGGGATCGACGGCAGACCGTTGGCCGACAACGCGAGCACGCTGCCGCTGCCGCCGTTGCAGCCGTTGCCGAACGCCGTCACCGCCGCCGTCGGCGGCAGATAGGTGATCAGCAGTGCCGGACGATCGGGTGCATTGAGCGCCTCGCGGGTGTGGAAGGCGCGCGCGGTGCGGATGTTGACCTCGTCGGTGATCAGCACCCAGCCGAAGTTGCTCGACGGGTTGTCGAGCATCGACTGGACGTCCGCCGTGAGCTGCGCGGAACTCCAGGAGAAGCGGCCGACCTGGCCGACCACGGTGCTCGCGCTCGCCGTCGCCACGAAGTCGCCGCCGCCGCCGACCGTCTGCCAGGGCGTGGTCGGCCAGAAGGCATAGTCCCAGGTCGCATCGCCGGGCAGCGCGGTGCCGCCGCCGCCCTGTCCGCCGCTCGCGAGCGAACCCTGCTCGCCCCAGTCGGAGGTCAGGCGGTGCAGGTCGCAGGGCAGCGCGACGGCCAGGGTCTGGGCGACGGTCAGCTCGAGGCGAGCCGAGACGATCGTCGATCCGGCCGGCACCTGGGAGCGGATGTCGAAGGCCATCAGCGCGCGGTGCGGGGATGCGCTGAGGTCGGTGCCGCAGAACATGCGGGTGCCGGCGCCGTTCGAGCCCGTGACCGGGTCGAGGAAGTAGAGGTGTTGTCCTTCCGGGCGTCGAGCGTGACGGAGGGGTTCTGGGCCAGTCCGGCGGCCGCGAGCGCGAGGGCGGCCGCGAGGGTGAGGGTGTGCATGGAGCTGTCGAGGTTCGGAGTGCGAGGGGTGACGCGGGGGGCACCGGTCGGGTCGGATCCGGGGTCGAGAATCCTAGCTCGGCGGGTTCATCCTGGACCGGGGGGTTGCGAGCAGCCGGATCCTTCGGACCGCAAAAGGGTTGCGTGGTGGACGCCGCTAGGATGCTCCGCCCGATGACTGGTGTTCCCGACCTCCGCGCGTGGTTGCAGGATCATTCCTCCGACTCCGCGACCCTGTCCCTGTCCCGCGTCGAGATCAAGGCGATCTCCGACGAGATGCAGCGCCTGAAGCAGGCCAACGACATGTTGCGCAAGCAGAACCGCAAGGTCCGCGGCAAGGTCGCGCGGCTGCGCGGGGAGTCCGATCCGGCGCTCGACGACAGCGGACCGGAGGATCCCTAGGTCCGTAGGCCGGAGCATCGTCGCGCGAAGCGACGATGCGGAGGCCGAAGGGCCCCAGCCAACAAAGCGGCCTGGGCCTTCCTGGTCGGCGCGCAGCGGCGACGCGGCAACCCGCATGGGTTGCGGCCCCGGCCGCGATGGGTCCGTAGGCCGGAGCATCGTCGCGCGAAGCGACGATGCGGAGGCCGAAGGGCCCCAGCCAACAAAGCGGCCTGGGCCTTCCTGGTCGGCGCGCAGCGGCGACGCGGCAACCCGCATGGGTTGCGGCCCCGGCCGCGATGGGTCCGTAGGCCGGAGCATCGTCGCGCGAAGCGACGATGCGGAGGCCGAAGGGCCCCAGCCAACAAAGCGGCCTGGGCCTTCCTGGTCGGCGCGCAGCGGCGACGCGGCAACCCGCATGGGTTGCGGCCCAGGCCGCGATGGGGCGTGTGCCCCGGGTGAGTCGGACGACTCTCTCGAAGTCGCTCGCGTCGCGGCGACGAAGTCCTAAGCTCGCACGCCCGAAACAGCGCCGCGACCCCCACCGCGTGCATCGAGTGAGACTGCGAAGACCGAGCGGAAGGCCAGCATGCAGAACGCGAAGTTGATCCTCGAAGGCAAGGAGTACGAGCTGCCCGTCGTCGTGGGCACGGAGAGCGAGAAGGCCTTCGACTGCCAGAAGCTCCGCGAGCAGACCGGCTACATCACCATGGACCCGGGCTACGGGAACACGGGTGCGTGCCAGTCCGCGATCACCTTCATCGACGGCGAGGCCGGGATCCTGCGTTATCGCGGCTACCCGATCGAGGAGTTGGCGGAGAGTGCGAGCTTCCTCGACGTCTCGCACCTGCTGATCTACGGCGAGCTGCCCCAGGGAGCGCAGCGCACCGCGTGGCACGACAACGTCACGCGGCACACGCTCCTGCACGAGGACATGAAGAAGTTCTTCGAGGGCTACCCGCGGCACGCGCACCCGATGGCGATCCTCGCCGCGATGTTCGCCTCGCTCTCGACCTTCTACCCGGAGACCAAGGAAGGCGAGGTCGAGCACAACATGGTCCGCCTGCTCGCCAAGGCGCCGACCATCGCCGCGTTCTCGCACAAGAAGAGCATCGGGCAGCCGTTCATCTACCCGCAGAACCACCTCGACTACTGCTCGAACTTCCTGAACATGATGTTCGCGATTCCGTCGCAGGACTATCAGGTCTCTGCGGCGGTGCGCGACGCGCTCAACCTGCTGCTGATCCTGCACGCCGACCACGAGCAGAACTGCTCGACTTCGACCGTGCGCATGGTCGGGAGCAGCAAGGCGAACCTGTTCGCGTCGATGGCGGCCGGTGTCTCGGCGCTGTGGGGCCGTTGCACGGCGGCGCCAACCAGGAAGTCATCGAGATGCTCGAGCGCATCCGCGACAGCGGTGGCGACACCAAGAAGGCGGTCGCTTCGGCGAAGGAGAAGAACTCGGGCTTCCGCCTGATGGGCTTCGGCCACCGCGTCTACAAGAACTTCGATCCTCGCGCGAAGATCCTCAAGCGCGCTGCGGATCGCGTGCTCTCCGAGCTCGGCATGAAGGACCCGCTCCTCGACATCGCCAAGACGCTGGAGGACGCGGCGCTCAACGACGAGCAACTTCGTCGAGCGCAAGCTCTACCCGAACGTCGACTTCTACAGCGGCATCATCTACCGGGCGATCGGCATCCCGACCGAGATGTTCACGGTGATGTTCGCGCTCGGTCGACTGCCGGGCTGGCTCGCCCACTGGAAGGAGATGCGCGACGATCCCAAGGCGCGCATCAACCGCCCGCGCCAGATCTACACCGGTCCGACGCTGCGCCACCTGAAGTGAGCGCGGTGCGACCGCCGGTCGCCGTGGAATCCTTCCGTGTCGGGCGCAGCACGAGGCTCCCGGGACAAGAGACGCGCGGTGGTCGACGTCGACGAAGACGCCCTGTTCGAGAACTTCTGCCGCAACGGTGATCCGGCGGCGCTCGGCGAGCTCTTCGACCGCGTGGCTCCGGCGCTGTTCCGTGTGGCGCGACACCTGGTGCGCGACACCCACGACGCCGAGGATCTGCTCCACGCCACCTTCGTGACGGCGATCGAATCGCGCACGCGCTGGGACCGCGAACGCGGCCTCTTCCCGTGGCTGGTCGGGATCCTGGTGATGCGCGGACGCGAACTGCTCCGCGCGCGGCAACGCCGACCCGATCCGGCGCGACTCGCCGCCGAGGTCGTCGAGGATCCCTCCGATGTCGCGGCCGCGCGCGAGTCCGAGGCCGCGATCCTCGCTTCGGTCGACGGATTGCCCGAGGCCTACCGCGCCGTGGTCCGCCTCCACCTGCGCCATGGACTCGACGCCGGAGAGATCGCCACCGCGCTCGATCGTCCGGCCGGCACTGTGCGCACGCAGCTCGCACGTGGTCTGCGTGCGCTGCGCTCGGCCTTGCCGGTCGGCGCTTCGCTCGTCGCGCTGCGCTCCGCGGAGGCGGCTGCGCTCGGTTCCGTGCGTTCGCTGGTGATGTCTGCCGTCGCCGCCAAGGGCGCGATCGCGGTCTCGGCCTCCACCCTCGGGTTCCTCGCCATGAAGAAACCGCTCGTCGCGATCGTTGCGGCGATCCTGGTGCTCGCCGTCGGTGTCGCCTTCTGGCTGCGCGACGCCGTCGAGCCCACACCTCCTGCGAACGCTCCCGCCCAGACGAGGGTCGCGGACGCCCTGTCGCACACCGCGCTGGAGCGCACCTCGGAAGATGCCGTGGATCGGAAGCCGGTGCCGTCCTCGACGAAACCACAGCAGTCCGCCTTCGGCCCACTCCTCGTTGCTCCACGCGGATCGTTGCGCGTGCGCGCGCGCTACGACCGCGCACACGGCGGCGAGTTCGCGCCGGGCATGATCATCCACGTCTGGCCGGGCGGGCGATGGTCGATGCCGAGCCAGAAGGAGGACCGTCGCGGCGCGACCGATCTGTCGGGCGAGGTGACCTTCTCCGATCTCGAGCCCGGTCCCTGGCGCGTGATGATGCCGGTGTGGACGCCGGGCAACATGATCCCCGAGACGACGGGCGTCGAGGTCGTCGCCGGACAGGAGGCGATCTTCGAGGGGGAGATCGACGTCGGTCGCATGGTCACCGGCATCGTCGTCGACGACGGTGATCACCCGATCGCAGGTGCCAGCGTGGTGTTCACGTCGACGTCGCACGGCGCACAGCCGCGCGAGGTGGCGCGCACCGATGCATCCGGCCGCTTCCACGCCAACGCCGTCGCCTTCGAGTCGCTCGTCGGTGTGCGTGCGCGTGGCCATGCGCAGAGCCAGAGCGTCGCGTTGCCGCACGGAGACGAGGAGGTTCGCATCGTCATGAGTGCGACCTGCGGCTCGCTGCGGTGCCGCGTCACACATCGCGGTGAGCCGGTGCCGGGTGCGCAGGTCACGGCGCGCGCATTGACCGGAGTCGCCCTGCGCGGCATGAACTCCGGGCCGCAGCCCTTCATCCAGGCTTCTGGGTCCACCGACGCCCAGGGCCTGTGCGTCCTCGAGGATCTGCCCGTCGAGCTGATCAGCGTGTCGATCCACCGCGGCGGGCTTCTCGACGTGACGCGCGAGGTGCGTATCGCCGAGCGCGCGGTCGCGGAGCTCGACGTGGTCATCCCCGAGGTCGGCTCCGTATCGGGGCGTGTGACCCTCGCCGACGGCCGTCCCTTCGCCGGAGCACAGGTGCTGGTCGGCGACTGGTTGCCGGTCGGCGCGAGGGCAGCGGTCGACACGACCGCCGACGGAACCTTCACGATTCGCAGTCAGCCTGCGGGTGAAACCGGTCTGGTGGTCTGGAAGGAGGGCACCGACGAATCCGTCATCACACGCGTCCGCGTGAAGGAGGGTGAGGACACGCGCGTCGAACTCGTCGCGCGCCTGCAACCCGGTGTCAGCGGTCGCGTGATCGATCAGGATGGCAACGGCGTGGCCGGTTATGTCGTGATCGCGACCGAACAGAGCTCGTGGGCGCGCTCGCGACGGACGACGAGCGGCGCCGACGGCGGGTTCGTGATCCCATCGGTCGGAGCACATCGCATCCGCGTGGCGGCTGTGCCTCCCGGCGGCGCGGACGAGGTCCCCGCGGGGACCTGCGTCGACCTGCCGTCCGGATCGAAGGACATCGAGCTGCGGGTGCGACGCGGTGCGGGACACGTCGGCGTCATATTGATGCGACGCGAAGGCGAACCCTACGCGGATCAGGCCGTGCGCCTGCGCATCGACGATCAGGTCGAGGGTCACTGGTCGCGCACCGCAGCCGATGGACGCATCGGCTTCGACGCCGTGCCTCCGGGCCGCATCCATCTCGAAGTCGTCGACGGCGGTCTACCGCGCGACGTCGTGGAACCCTTCGACATCGCGCCCGGCGAGGACCGCGATCTCGGGGTGCGCATGTTGCTCCCCAAGGGTCGGGTGATCCTCGTGCTGAGTGACGCCGAGGGCAGGCCGTGGAGCGGCACGCCTCCGGTGTTCACGGTCCGCGCCCTCGATCCGCGTTCGGAGTGGCGCGTGGAGACGAACCTCGATGCAGAGGGTCGACGCTTCGCCGACCTCGGCGAGGGACGCTGCCACATCCACCTCGACAACGCGGCCTATCGCGATCTAGCGGTCGACGACGTGGTGGTGGACGTGCCGCGCGGCGGCGAGATGCTCGTCCCGATCGTGCTGACGCGCGGAGTGTCCGGAGTGTTGACCTTCGCGCGGGAGCCGTCGGACGGACTGCCCCAGGACGCGTGGCTCCATCTGCGGATCGAAGACGAGCAGGGGCGGGTGCTGCGCGCGCGCTCGGTCTACGCGACCGTGGGCAAGCCCTTCCGCCTGGACACCTGTCTCGCTCCGGGGAGCTACGTCGTCGACGCAGACTCGACGCTCGGTGCGCACCACCACGCACGCTTCGAGGTGGTCGCCGGCGTTCCCTTCGAGGTGCTCGTGCCGATCGGCTCCTGACCGACACCGAAGGCGGGGGGAACGCGGGCGGACGCGCGCCGTAGTGCGCGGCCTCGGCCCGCTTCCGGGCTACCTTGGTGACCGATGCCTGCGATCTCCCCCCGTCTTCCCGCCGCGGCCGCGGTGCTCTGCCTTGCGTTCCTCGGCTGTCGGGCCGATGTCGCGGAAACCTCAGCCAAACCCGTGACGGTCGCCGAGCCTGCGCCGAAGCACGCCACACCCGATCCCATGACCAAGCCGAACGTCGATCGAGCGTCCGCCTACAACCAGCTCACGCCGGCCGAGGCACGCGTGATCCTGCACAAGGGCACCGAGCCTCCGGGAGTCGGTGAGCACACCGACAACAAGGAACCGGGGACCTACATCTGCCGGCAGTGCAACGCCCAGCTCTACCGCTCGGCCGACAAGTTCCAGAGCCACTGCGGCTGGCCGAGCTTCGACGACGAGATCGCGGGCGCGGTCCGACGTGAGGTCGACGCCGACGGCTACCGCACCGAGATCCTCTGCGCGAACTGCGGCGGTCACCTCGGCCACGTGTTCCTCGGTGAGGGCTTCACCAAGAAGGACACGCGGCACTGCGTGAACTCGATCTCGATGCGCTTCGTGCCCGAGGGTCAAACCCTGCCGAAGCCCATCGTCCCCGGCAGGTGAGGCGTCGCGAATCGTCGCTCACGCGACGTTTCGCCGGCCTTCGGGCATCAGAGCCTGCCGAAGACCCAGGACAGGCCGTTCGACGAGCTGACGCCGCTGATGCCCACGCCGCCGATCTCGACCTGCAGGGCCTGCTGGTAGAAGGGCGCGCCGATCAGCGAGCTCAGGTCGGGGACCGCGAGGCTGCCGCTCGCGGTGCCACCGCTGTTGGCCAGACCGTAGGTGACGTCGAGCGCGACCTCGAGGTTGCAGCCCGGCACGCCGAGTCCCGGGAGCAGCACGCTCAACGGAAGCGGCGTGGCGCTGAAGCCGAACACGCCGAGCACCAGCGAGGTCGGAGCCAGACCGGTGACCTGGTAGTCGAAGTTGCGACCGAGCCAGGGCGATCGAGCGGGCGACGCCGTCGAGCTGCACGAGTCCGCCGGCGCCGACGCAGCCAGTGCCGACATCGTTCACCGCCGCGACCGGCGTGGCCTGGGCTCACAGGTGCCGGTCGTGGTGCCGGTGCCCGAGGGGTTCTGACCGCTGACCTTGTAGATCTTGCCCAGCGCCGGCACGAAGCCCGCGAAGTAGCGGCTGACGCGACCGATCACCGGATCGGCGGTGCCGAAGGCCGGTTGCCCGTAGAGCTTCCACTCGTTGGTGATGCAGTCGAACTCGCTGCACCAGGTGGTCGGCGATCCGCCGTAGGCCGGATACAGCGTGCTGTTGACCGTGCCGATGCCCTGGCCGCCCTGCATGACCACGCGCTTGCGGATCGGGTCGTAGACCGCCTGGTTCGCGTTGGCGCTGGCGGGGATCTCCGGCGTGGTGGGGATCACTGCGACCCAGTCACTGCCGTTCCAACGCCAGGTGTCGATCAGCGGCGTCTGCGGCGAGGTCGAGACGTCGATGCCCGCGCACATGAACACGTCGCCGAAGTCGGCACGCGTCATCACGCTGTGCTGACGACGACCCGGAGGAGTGGTGGTCGGGGACAGCGGGATCCAGGCGCCGCTGAGGAACAGCCAGGTGTCGTTCTTCGGCGGGGTCGCAGCCGTGGTGCTGTCCTCACCGCCGAACATCAGCATGCCGCCCGAGGTCGGATCCCAGGCCATCGCCGGCCAGCGACGCGCCGAGGGGCCGAAGGCCGGCGTGACATCGGTCCAAGTGTTCGTGGTGGGATCCCACTCCCAGGTGTCGCCGAGCAGGGTGGGCGTCGAGGTGCCGGTGTCACCACCGAAGACGATCAGCTTGTTGCGGGTGAAGTCCCACGCGATCGCGGAGCGACCGCGCGCCACAGGCGAACCGGCGGCGCCCTCGGCGGTCTTCAACGTCCATGCGGTGCCGTTGAACTCGTACAGCGCGTTGTGCACGGTCGTGGCCGCGTTCGCGTCATAGCCGCCGAACACGTAGAGCTTGTCGTTGCTGGCGGCGCCGGGATTGTCGCGACGCTGCGTTGGCGTGCCGGTCACGCCCGAGGTGAGCACCCAGTGGGCGCGCGGCGAGGTCGCCGGGGAGATGGTCTGAGCCATCGCGTCGGCGCAGAGGAGCGCGATCGCCGACGAGGCAATGCTTCGGGTCAACATGGTCAGGGATCCTGATCGAGTCTTGGGGGAGAGATGAAGTTGCGAGAGGTCGCGCTCAGAGCGCGCCGAAGGTCCAGGCCAGCGCGTTCGACGAGCTGATGCCGGTGAGTGCGAAGGAGCCGTCGAGCTCGAACTGCAGCGCCTGCTGATAGAGCGTCACGCCGATCAGGCCGCTGTCGACGGGAATCGCGAAGCTGCCCGCGGCGATGCCGCCGGCGTTCACCATCGGGTACATCACGTCGAGGCTGATCTCGATCATGCAGCCCGGATCGCCGAGCGAGATGAACGACGAGATCGGCGCTCCCAGGGTCGAGAAGCCGACGACGCCGAACGCCACCGAGGTCGGTGCGAGACCGAGGACCTGGTAGTCGTAGACGCGCCCGAGCCAGGGCGATCGTTCGGAGCGAAGGCGCTCATCGACACCGGACCGCCCGCACCGATGCAACCTGCACCGACGCTCGTGGTGGTGGCGACCGGCGTCGCCTGGTACTCACAGGTCCCGGTGGTCGTGCCGGTCCCCGCGGGATTCTGCCCGCTGACCTTGTAGACCTTGCCGAGCGCCGGAACGTAGGCCGCGTAGTAGCGGCTGATGCGCCCGATGACCGGATCGGCGGTGCCGAAGGCAGCCTGGCCGTACAGCTTCCACTCGTTGGTGACGCAGTCGAACTCGCTGCACCAGGTCGTCGGCGAGCCGAGGTAGGTCGGATAGAGCGTGGCGTTGACGGTGCCGATGCCCTGGCCGCCCTGCATCACCACGCGCTTGCGGATCGGGTCGTAGACCGCCTGGTTCGCGTTGGCGCTGGCGGGGATCTCCGCGGTGGTCGGGATCACCGCGACCCAGTCGCTGCCATTCCAACGCCAGGTGTCGATCAGCGGCGTCTGCGGCGAGGTCGAGACGTCGATGCCCGCGCACATGAACACGTCGCCGAAGTCGGGACGCGTCATCACGCTGTGCTGGCGACGTCCGGGCGGAACCGTGCTCGGCGCGAGCTGGGTCCACGTGCCGCTGAGGAACAGCCAGGTGTCGTCCTTCGGCGGGGTCGCAGCCACGGTGCTGTCCTCGCCACCGAACAACAACATGCCGCCGGGTACGGGTCGTAGGCCATCGCCGGCCAGCGACGCGCGGAGGGACCCGATGCCGGGGTGACGTTGGTCCAGGTGTTGGTCGTGGGATCCCACTCCCAGGTGTCGCCGAGGAGCGTCGGTGCCGATCCACCGGTGTCACCACCGAACACGATCAGCTTGTTGCGCTGGAAGTCCCATGCGACCGCGGAGCGGCCACGTGCCGCAGGCGAACCGGCAGCGCCCTCGGCGGTCTTCAGCGTCCAGGCGGTGCCGTTGAACTCGTAGAGCGCGTTCAGAACCGTGGTCGCGGAGTTCCCGCTGTATCCGCCGAACACGTACATCTTGTCGTTGCTGGCGGCACCGGCCTGATCGCGACGTTGGGTCGGCGTGCCGGTGACCCCCGAGGTGAGCACCCAGTGGGCTCTCGGGCTGGTGGCGGGAGTGACGGTCTGCGCGAGGGCATCTGTGCCCAGCAGCGACAGTGTCACGAGGGCGATGGGACGGTGCAGCATTGGAGGATCGGTGCGCGGAACGGGTGGATCGGGGGCGTCGTGGCGGCCCGGCGTATCGGGCATGCGTTCGACCAGCGTCGATCGCCCGATGCGTTCGAGACGCTTGCGGCGATTCACCCCCGGGACTCGGACCGCGACAGTAAATCCGAGGACGCGACTGCGAGCTGGTCGCGGCTGGGACCGAGACGAGAGCCTACATCGCCCCCAAGACGCTTCGATTCGATGGTCCCTGTCGGAGCGAAGACCAGGAAGTGATGGCCGCCTTGGTTCCGACCGATCCGAGTTACCGCATGTCAGCTCGATCCGCGGTGGGGAGGTCACGAGGTGCGCTGTGCTCGTAGACTCCCCCGGAACTCCGTCACGTGTCGCGTCGATACGCATTGGACCGGACGCACATTCCTCCATGTCCGGGCTCTTCCTCCGCATTCTCGTCTCCGCGACGGCCGCGCTACTTCCCACCGTTGCGGTTCCGGCTCAGTGTGAACCCGTCTGGTTGCCCGGTGATCCGGCTCCGCATCTCACGGGCTTCGTGTTCACGAGCACGGTCTGGGACCCGGATGGAGCGGGACCCGGATGGAGCGGGACCCGCATCGCCGCTCCTCGTCGTGGCCGGCGACCAGCTTCGCGCCGGCCTTTCCGTCGACGTGGGCATCCTCGCGTGGGACGGCGTCGACTGGATCGGGCTCGGCACGCCACTCTCGGATCGGGCGTGGAGTGCCACGGTCTGGAACGGCTTGCTCGTCGCCGCCTTCGAGACCGCGTACGGAGTGACGACCGTCGCGACTTGGGACGGCGCAGCGTGGTCCCCGCTCGGCACCTTCTCCGGAACCGCAGGAGGAGGTGTCCGCACCTTCGCGGTCCACCAGAACGAACTCCATGCGGGAGGCCTCTTCACGACGGTGAATGGCGTCTCCGCCGCCAACGTCGCGCGCTGGAACGGCTCGTCGTGGGCGGCACTCGGTGGCGGTCAGCCGCACGGGGTCGCGGCGATGGTCTCGTTCGCCGGCGCCTTGCAGGTCGGCAGCTACGACGTGGGCACCAACATCGGCCACCTCGAGGCATGGAACGGCACGGCGTGGAGTGCCGTCGCGACGTGCAATGGGCCGATCACCGCGCTCGCCACGCGCATCACGTCGACTCCGTTGACGACCTTCCTCTTCGCCGGCGGTGCGTTCACGCAGTGGACCGGCAGCAATGGCACGATCGCAGCCTCTCGGGTGGTGCGCTTCAACGCGTCGGCGAACTCCTGGGTCGCGCTCGGCAACAACCTGACGGGCAACTGTCCGTCGCTGGGCGCCGTGCGACGGGGCAGGCTTCCTACGAGTTGGTCGCCGTGCAGAACTACGTCAACGACGGTCTCTGGCAGTGGACCGGAACCACGTGGGTGCAGCTCGCGACCCCGGCGCCGAATGCACAGACGGTGGTGTGCTTCGGCGGTGCGTGGCACTTGGGGAGCGGTCAGGCCACCTCCGTCGTGGCGATGCAGCGGCTGCAGGCCGGTGCGTGGGTGCCCTGAACATGGCGACGGCGGCACCAGGTCCGATCGCGGCCGTCCTCGGTGCCGGCAACGAAGTCGTCGTCGCCGGCTCCTTCGGCATCCGGCAGGGCCATCCCGGTGCATGGCAGCCGATCGGCGGACTGACGGGCAACGTCACGTGTCTCGCCAGGCTCGCCAACGGGGACCTGGTCGCCGCGGGTGGGATCACGCTACCCGGAGGCCAACCCGACACGCAGATCGTGCGTTGGGATGGGACGAACTGGTTCCCGATCGCCACCGGCATCGTGGGCGGCGTGAACCACATGCTCGCATTGCCATCCGGCGAACTGATCGTCGGCGGTGGCTTCACCTCGATCGGCGGGACCTTCGCACCGTACGTCGCGCGTTGGACCGGGAGTTCCTGGCAGGCTCTCGCCGGCGGCATGAATGCGCCGGTGCATGCGCTCGCGCAGTTGCCGAACGGCGACATCGTCGCGGGTGGCGACTTCACGCTCGCCGGCAGTCTGATCGGGACCGCGTTGCACATCGCGCGCTGGAATGGCAGCTCGTGGTCACAGTTCGGTCCGGGCCTCACCAACCCGGTCACCGACCTCGCGGTGCTGCCCGGCGGCGAGATCGCGGCTCTGACACCCTTGGGCGAGTGGCTCTGGAACGTGGCGCAGCGCTACGTGGTGGTTCACGGCGATGGCGGCAATTGGGCCGGCGTGCAGCCGTCTCTGCAGTTCGCCTGGGATCCCGAAGCACTCCTGGCTCTCCCCGACGGCGATCTGCTCGTCGCGGGTGGCGGGGTCGTCCGACATGGTTCGTCGACGACCTACGTCGATGCCCAGGTTGGTCGCGTGAAGACGCTCGCTCCCGCCGACGACGGCGACGTGCTCGCCGGCGGCGACTTCGAAGGAATCGGCACCGTCGGGTCGATGGACTTCGCGCGCCTGCATGCGACCTGTCCCGCGACGGCGCTCGCCTACGGCAATGCGTGCGCAGGCAGTGCCGGCACGCTGGTTCTCACGCCGATCTCGCCGCCGTGGCTCGGCGGGACCTACCGGTCTCGTGCCTCGGGGCTCGTCGCATCCGGTCTCACCTTCGAGATGCTCGGCTTCGACGGGATCGCCGTGCCGCTCGCGGCTCTGCACCCCGCGGGTCGGCCCGGCTGCGACCTGCTGGTCAATCCGGTGGTCACACAGCCTCTCGCGGTGACCGGAGGCCAGACCACCGTGCAGCTCGCGTTGCCGGCCGACGTCGCGTTGGCCGGAATCGTGCTGCGCGATCAGGTCGTGCAATTCGAACTCGGGCCGAATCTCACGGTGACCGCGATCGCGAGCACCAATGGCCTCGCGCTCACGCTCGGAAGCTTCTGACCCGAGTTCTCGCCGACTGCGACCGTCTCGCCCGGGATCGGGACCGGGCGACGGTGTTCGCGACTGGGTTGGCGATGCACAGCGCGGCCTCCTGCCGCAACCGAGGGGTGCGGCTCGCTTCGCTCACCGCACCCCGAGGCACTCGGCCGCGCTGTCGGTCCTGCTGGCATCGACTGCTCACGAGGATCCGCGCGTGCCGCGCGAATCCTCCGGAGTCGTAGATCAGTGCGTGATCTGCACCACGAATCCGCCTTCCGAGATGCTCTGACCATCGGTTGCGGTCGGCGATCCGGCGGTCGTGTTGCGGACGCTCTTGATCATCGCGGCCGTGCCGGTGGCGGGCGCCGACATGAAGGTCAGTCGCCGTGCGACGGTGCCGACCAGACCGAAGCCACCCTGCCCGGGGTCGGCCGAGTAGGCCTGTTCGTAGAACGAGGCTCCGACCAAGGCGGGCTGGTAGGGCATGTAGTAGAGCGGATAGGTCCAGGTGCCGTTGGCGTCGGAGACCGGCATCGCGAGCGCGATCTCCGCGCTGCAGTGGAGGGTGTTGCACAGCCCTGGAACGGTCAATGCCGGGTCCGAGAGGCCGACGAGCAAGATGTTGAGCGCGCAGTTCGGCGGGGTCGGGAAGCCCTGGATGCTCCAGCGGAACTCGGGGTTGATGTTGGTCCCCATCGTGCCGAGCAACTGGTAATCCTGCGACGCGCCGGTGGTGCGGCACGCGGTGCCGAAGCCGGGCGTCCCCGAGTTCGTGAAGGACGGCGAGGCGAGGTCGACGCGCACCGTGTCCGAGGTGGCACCGGTGTTCGACCAGTTGATCATCTGCCAGCCGAAGTCGTCGGTGCCGAGACTGACGAAGGGTGTGTCGAGGGGCAGGGTGAAGTCGAAGGGTGAGGGCGTCGAGACGAGGCTCTGCCAGTTCGGCGTCGACACCAGCTTGCGCGTGAACACGTTGACCGGAGGGTTCACCCAGTTGCTGCCGAAGGTGATCCCGACGTGGGCGAAGTCGGCATCGCCGGCCCAGATCTCCATGTCGATGGTGCGCGGCAGGCCGGTCGACGCGGTCGACACGCCGTCACGGCGGAACGACAGGGCGGTCATCACGCGCGTGGTGCCCCGCAGGTCGCCGTGGATCTGCTGCGTGTTGTTCGGTGCCGACGTGAAGATGTAGCTGAGCGTGCTGTTGCCTTCGGTGGAGGCGAAGGCGACGGGGACACCGTGAAGCTCTGCGCGGCGAGGGCGGAGCTCAGGGCAGCGAGGGTCAGGGGAATGCGCATGGGATCTCTCGGCGCCGAAGCGCCGTCGGTTGGGTGATGGATGGCCGTCGTCGTCCTCGAGGAGGCGAGCGGCACGGCCCCAGTTCACCGCCGGTGTCCCCATCGAGACACGAAATCCGCGTCGCAGAAAGGAGAACTCCCTCAGCTCAGCACGGCACCACGCGCCTTCGCCGCCGCACGGATGAAGGGGGCTGGGGAGACGCGCAGGGTCCCGTCGACGGTCTTCACCAGGAAGGGCAGTTCCGCTCCCCCGAACAGGCCGAGCAACACCTGGTAGCCGTGGTCGAGATGACGCTGGCTGACGGACGCCATCCCGCCGAGCAGGTCGGGCATCGCCTCGCCGAGCCCGAGTGCGATCAGCGGCATGGTCGACGCGACATGCAGGAGCTGATCGACCTCACCGGCCGGCGGGGGCTCGCTGACCAGCAGTTCGAGACCGGTCGGATCCACGGCGAGCGTGTGCAAGGTCTCCCGGTCGCCGAGCAGCATCGCGGCGAGGAAGCGCCGTGCGACGGTGAAGGCCTCGGGCTCCGGCCCGCTGGCCGCGATCGCGAAACGCAGATCGAAACGCCAGCCATCCGGTGTCTGGACCGCCACCATCGGGTGGATGAGGCCGCGGAAGAAGACATGCAGCACGTGGCGACCGGCGAGTTCCGACTGCACCACGACCTGAAGCGAGTCGAGATCGGTGAGTACGGTCTCGCGTTCCGGAGGAGTCGCCTGCCGACGGCTGAGCCGGTCGAGTTCCGGGTGCGGGAGCGCGTTGCGACGGATCACCTGCGGATCGCCGGTGCACAGGCCGAGCACGGCCTCGCGCACCGCGGCGAGGAGTTGGGGGTGGTTTCCATGACTTGTGCTGTGGAGATCCGGAAACCCCGCCGCGCGCTACAGCCTGCCGGGCGAATCCTCATCGGGGCCTGGGCCGCAACCCAAACGGGTTGCCGCGTCGCGACTTCGCGCCGAGCCGGAAGGCTCCCGCCGCTTGGTCTGCCGGGTCCTCCGGCCGTCGAATCGTCGGCTCGCGCGACGATTCGACGGCCCTCGGACTCATTGCACGACGAGGTCGACGGTGTCGGAGAAGCCGAGCCCGGCGATGCAGCTTCCACCGCCGAGGCCAAAGGCCTGGATCGAAAGGCTTGCTCCGACCAGGCCGCCGACGACCGGGATCTGCAAGGGCAACGAAGGCGTGGAGAGCACGATCGCATTGCTCGTGCCGAGCTGACACGACACGCAGCCGGGGATCGGCTGCTGGACCGTGGACCCGATCAGGAATCCGCCGCCTTGGATGTTGCCGGTCGCGGAGAACACCAACTGACCACCGAGGAACGGGTTGCCCTGGCAGGAGATGCCGACCCAGCCACAGCCCGTGCTGCGAACAGCGATGCCGCCGGTCGACGTCCGCCCCTCGTAGATGCTGCGCCGGATGCGGAAGGTCGAGCCCGACTCCTGGCGCTCCGCGATCAGGTAGCGCGTGCGCGGGCCGCCCCCCGACAGCATCGAGGTCAACGCCGGCATGGTCTCCATGCTCGTCGTCGTCGCGATCGGCACGTTGCCCTCGTTGCACACCAGCGTGTTCCCGACCACAGCGAAGGTCGCGGCCAGGAGGTCGATGTCGGTCGTCGAGTAGTTCTCGAGGTAGGCGACTGCGAAGCGTGCACCGTCGGAGTCGACGACCGGTCGGTGCTGATGCCGTGCGTGTCGCACGGCGTTCGGGTTCTCGAGGCTCGTCAGCTCGACGGTCGGCATGGAGATGCCCTGCTGGGTCATCAGCGTGCCGAAGATGTCGTAGCTCGCGCTCGATGCATTGTCGCGGGCTTCGACGGCGAGGATCCATCGCTGGCCGTCGACCGCGTCGGTCGGCGACGACACGTCGAAGTTGTCGTCGGTGGTGTGCGCGTAGTCGGTGACTTGCCAGGTCAGGCCGCCGAGCAGGGAACGGCGTTGACCATTGCGATCGAGCAGCGCGCACCACAGCCGGCTCGGCGCATTCCAGACACTGCCGATCTTGCGTTGATAGACCACCGCCCAGGTCTGCGAGTTCGGATCTCCGGTTCCGTTGCTGCGCGAGATGTGGGGGTGCGACTCGTCGAAGGCGCTCGTGCCGATCGGCGTCAGCGCGTTGCCGAGCGGTGTGCCGGCCGGATCGGTCATGCGGAGGTAGACGTCCGCAACGCCGGAGGCGGTGTGCTCGAAGACCACGGCGAAGTGCGAGTTGACTCCTCCTTCGCCGTCGCCCCCGATGTCGGGATGCGAGAAGGAGCCGGAGGGGGCGCCGTTCACGGCGGATCTCGCGATCGTGAGCTGTGGTCCCCATGCCAACCCGGAGGTGCCATAGGTGAGCTTGCGTCCTCCGATCGAATGCACGAGCGATGAATCGTGGACTTCGGCGACGACGAGGAAGCCGGAGCCCGCGATGCCGGCGACCTTGGGTCCGGACCAAGTGGTGACATCGATCTCGATCGCCGAGATCCCGCCGACGACGGCTCCCTCGGCCGACAGTTGTGCCGAGAACACGTCGAAGTTCACGCTCGAGACGACGCTCGACCAGACCAGGAGGAACTGCCCGTGTTCGGTGTCCCAGGCGACATCCGGATCGAGCACCTGGAACGAAGCCTCGGTGACCGTGAACTGTCCCTGCACGACGGGATCGATGAGGAGCGGCAGCTTCGCGGCGCGTACGAAGGTCTCGGGCACGCAGATCCGGATGCGCCCGTCGATCAGTTGCGATTCGAGTTCCAGCCGCCGGCCGCCCGCATCGATCGCCGTGGCACGGCCGTATTGGACGCCGCCGTGATCCGTCCTGAAGTGGAATCCATCCGCCGATTCCGATGCGACGAGGTCGGTGACGACGTCGAAGGACACGAGCAGCTCGCCGCGCTCGTCGAGCTTGTCGAAGCGGAAGCACTGCTCGATCCTGTCGACGCCCACCTCGTAGGACTCGGTCAACACCCCGCGCTCGATGCGGACGCGTTCGCCCTCACGGATCGGCTTCGCGGTCCGAAGAGACAGGGGATGGCCGGCGACGGATGCGCGCAGCCCGCGGAACTCGACCGGCCACGCGCGATCGCCACCGAGGACCGGCTCGAAGCGCACGCCGTCCGCTCCGAATGCAGCCCGGTAGCCTGGGCCCGCGGCGA
Organism: Planctomycetota bacterium; assembly: GCA_046349595.1. GTDB lineage: Bacteria > Planctomycetota > UBA1135 > UBA1135 > UBA2386 > JACRLW01. Next base: position 596,054 of record JAXMCA010000002.1, on the reverse strand, counting down.
GGATGGTGCCGTCGTCGCGGACGTCGAAGCAGGGCGAGGTCCAGGCCGCGGCGATCTGTGCCGGACCAGGCAGGGTCGGCGGCTTCACGTCCTGAGCGAAGAGTCCGGCGGCGAGGAGGAGAGGGACTACGAAGTCGGAGGTGTTCATGGTGCGGTCGCGATGGCGATGGCTCCCACACCCGGAGCGCGGCGGGAGTGTCACGGGAAAGCCGCGAATCGATCGAAAGGATGAAGCCGTGATGGGCGGCGGTCCTTCCGGTTGTCGTGACCCGATGACACGTTCGCGCAGACAGCCCGGCGTCGAGCCCCAGCACCGACCCGACCGCTGCGTCGAGCGCAGGAGCGGCTCAGTCCTGACCGCCGATCTCCTCGGCGATCTCGGCCAGCGCGCGGTACAGGATGTTGCGCACCGCACCCTCGCTCTTGCCGATCTGTTCGGCGATCGCGGCGCGCGACAGTCCGAGCACCTTCGCCATCAGGACGACTTCACGCTGCTCGTCGCTGAGGCGACCCAGCGCGGCCTCCGCGCGTGCCAGTTCCTCGCGCGCGATCGCCTGACGGCTGGGTGTGTAGAAGGCGCGGCAGTCGTCGAGACGTTCGTCGTCCGAGGTCGCGGGGGCTGGCGCGACCTGACGGTTCACGTCGCGGCACGCGGCGAGCCAGTACTCGTGGCGGTCGGCGATCTTGCGCAGCGCCGTCGTGAACAGCCAGCGGCGGAATCCATCCTCGCCGTCGAAGCGGAAGCGCGACGCGTTCTCGAGGATGTCACGGCACACCGACTGCGCGAGGTCGGACGTCGATTCGCGGTTCAGCAACAGGCGTCCTGCGCGGAGGCGGAGGAACGCCTGCAGGCTCGGCAGATAGCGGGCGAGCAATGCATCGATCGCCGCGGGTTCGCCGGCCGTCGCGCTGCGGATCACGTCGTCGATCGGTTCCATCGCAATCCACGCCGGCTGCGGTGCCGGAGCGGGCGTGGGGATGATAGCGTCCGCGTCCACCGCTCCCGAACGATGCGATCGTCACCTTGACCATGCACCGAGAGAGCCAGGATCTGCGGCCGATCGTCGAGGCTTGCCTGCTCGCCTACGAGACGGACGGCGAGACCGGGCTCGCCGCAGAGATCGCACGGCACCCGGTGCACGCGTCTGCGCTATGGCGTCGCATCGATGCGTTGCGCAGCAGCGGCCTGCTCGCCGAGATCGCGGTGGCGGGACACGAGGCGGCTCCACAGAAGCTCGGCGAGTTCCGACTCCTCGAACGACTCGGTGCCGGCGGGATGGGCGTGGTGCATCGCGCGGTGCAGGAATCGCTGGGCCGCGAGGTCGCACTCAAGGTCGTCAGGCCCGAGCACCTGTTCTTCGAAGGCGCACGCGAGCGATTCCGCCGCGAGGTCGATGCGGTGGCACGACTGCAGCATCCGGGCATCGTCGCGATCCACGCCGTCGGCGAGGACCGTGGTGTTCCCTACTTCGCGATGGAGCTGATCCAGGGCAGGGGACTCGACGAAGTCGTCGCGCGACTGCGTCATCGTGGGACCGGCACCCTGGTCGGAGCCGACCTGTTCGAGTGTGTGCGCCGTGGCGACCCGACGAGTGCGGGTGATCTGTTCCAGGGGAGCTGGGCCACGGTGTGCGTGCGCATCGTGCGGCGTGTAGCAGAGGCGCTCGCCCATGCGCATGCGCGCGGGATCCTGCACCGCGATGTGAAGCCTTCCAACGTGATGGTCACGACGGACGGTCGGGTCGTGCTGCTCGACTTCGGCCTCGCGCAAGCCGAGGGCAGCCATCCTCTGACCCGCAGCGGGGCGCAAATCGGCTCGTTGCCGTACATGGCCCCCGAACAGGTGCGCGGCGAGAGTGTGGATGCGCGCACCGATGTCTATGCACTCGGTGTGACCCTTCACGAACTCCTCGTGCTGCGTTGCCCGTTCGACGGCGCGGCCCCAGAGTCGATGCGCGGTGCGATCCTCGGTGGGGACGTGCCTGCATTGCGCGAGATCAGCCGTTCCGTGCCACGCGATCTCGAGGTCGTGTGCCGTACGGCGATGGAGGTCGATCCGTCGCGACGCTACGCGAGTGCCACGGCCTTCGCCGAGGATCTCGGTCGATTCCTCGAGCATCGCACGATCGTGGCGCGACCCGCGGGGATCTGGCGGCGTGCCTCGCGCATTGCGCGACGTCATCCGGTCTGGTCCACCGTGGCCGCATCGCTGCCTGCGGTCGCGGTGGTCACGGCGCTCGTCATCGGTTGGTATCGCACCGGCTTCGAGCGTGCACTCCGCGCCGAAATCGACGGTGCGCTCGATGCGACGCTGCGCCTCGCGCAGCAGGCGTCCGATCCGAATCTGGTGAAGACTCCCGGCTTCGACGACCAGCGCGCAGCCCAGCTCGACGACGCCGTGCGACGGCTGTCGCGCATGCACGAGCAGCATCCGGACCGTGCCGACGTGAGGCTCGCGTGGTTGCGGGCGCTGGTTTCGTCCGCCGACACGTGGATGGCGCTCGGTCGTGCGGATGCCGCACAGTCGGTGTTGCTGCAGGCAGAGCAGGAACTGCGAGCGGATGGGCCGCCCCATCAGCTCGCATCGGCGCTCTCTTCGCTCGGGCACCTGCGCCGCATGCAGGGTCGGATCGACGAGGCGCTGGCATCGTGGATCGACGCCCTGCGGCTCGTCGAACCGCGTGATGGAGGCGAGGCCGCGGGTGTGGACCAATTGTCGCTCGTCGCAACGCTTTGCTCCGACATCGGCATGCTGGCGCGAGCCCGGAACGACCCGCAGGAAGCGGAGCGACGACTGGACCAGGCGATGCACTGGCGCAAGCGCCTGCTCACTCTCCGTGACGACCGCGCGATGCGTCTCGCCGATCTGCGGGTGCGCTCGAACCACGCCACCTTGCTCGCTTCGCAGAACAGGTTGCGTGAGGCCTGCGACGAACAGAGGAGCATCGTCGAGGATGCGGAATCGCTGTGCCGTGCGGAGCCCGCGGAGCCGGAGGGACGTCGCGAACTGGCGCGCGCACGCGCCGGCTTCGCGCGGATGGCGATCGCAGTCGGCAGGGTCGAGGAGGTCACGACCGCGCTCGATGCGGCGCTGGCAGGCTTCGCCGCGTTGGTGACGGACTTCCCGCAACGCACCCACTATCGCGTCGAACTCGGTCTCGCCGGGTTCGCTGCTGCGGAGATCGCCGCGCAGCGACGGGATGCCGACGCCGAGGAGGCCGCGCTCCGTCGCGCGATCGCATCGCACACGGAACTGCTGGCCACCGGCTCGCGCGGTGTCGACACCCGGCGTGAGCTGTCGGCGATGCACGATCGGCTGGCGGATCTGCTGCGCGCCACGTCGCGTGGACCGGAGGCCTCCGCCGCGAGCGACCAAGCCGTGACGCTGATGCAGGAGGTCGTCGCCTCGGGGAAGGCGGACCCGCGCGATCGGCTCGATCTCGGCCTGTCGCTCTACAACCGTGCATTGCTGCGACGCAAGAACGAGGACCCCGGCGGCGTGCTCGCCGACATCCGGGCGGCCCTCGAACAGTTCGACGCGGTCCGGGGTGCAGGTGCTCTCGCCCTTCCCGACGGCGTGCTGTCCTCCGCGCATCGCGTCCTGGTCGAGACCTTCGTCGTGCTGGAGGACCTCGACGAGGCGATGCGGGCGCTGGTCGTCATGCAGCAAAGGGCGCCGATGGACGCGGCGCTGCTCGAGGGCTTCGGCCGTGCGACACGGCTCGATCGACGCGACGACTTCCGCGCACTGCTCCAGACCACCCGCGGGAAGTAGCGAACCGCGGGCTATATGCTGCGGCGTTCCGAAACTCCGCGCCATGACCACGCAGGCACAAGATCCGAAGCTTCGCGATGCCGAGAAGGGTTCCCTCGCCGCACAGGCCCTGGCGGCCGCCGGCGATGCCGCGCAGGCGCGCGACGTCGGTGCGCTCGACGATGCTGCGGCCGCAGCGGCCAAGCGGCTCGGGCGCACGCGCAAGGGTCTGGTCGAGCGACTGATCTACGGGCCGACTCCCGATGTCGCGGAGCTGCGTTCGGGCGCGGCCATCGGCAAGCGTCCCTTCGACAAGGGTCGCGTGGTCGTGGAGGCGGCCATCGACTGCATCGCGCGCGGCGTGGCGTTCAATGCCGACCGCAAGCTGTCGGACGAGCTGCGCGAGAAGGTCACCGCGGCGGGTGGCTACGGCTTCACCATCCCTGCCAAGTTCGGCGGCAAGGACGGCTCCTATCCCGAACTCGCGGTCATGGAGGAGGAGCTCGCCGCGAACGGGCACGGCGCGCTCGCCGTCGAGATCTCCGGCGAACTCACGATCGGCGCTGGCTCGCTGATCGGCTACGGCACCGATGCGCAACGCAGCACCTTCCTGCCGATGATCGCGGAGGGACGCATGATGAGCTTCGCGCTGACCGAGGTCGGTGTCGGGGTGAACGCGAAGAAGGTGCGCGCCTACGTCGAGAAGGACGACGCCAAGGGTTGCTGGCGTGTGTTCGCGGACGGCGCGCGCAACAAGCTGTGGATCACCAATGCCGCTCACGGCGGCGTCGCGGGTCTCGTCGCGCGCATCGGCAAGGACGGCAAGCAGGTCGGCCTGTTCGTGATCGAGCTGCCCGAGCGTGACCTCGAGGCGAAGGACGGCTGCGATCACGAGTTCCGCGTCGAGCCGTCGCGTGTCGACTCGTTCCATCCCAACCACAACGCGCGCATCCACCTGAAGAACTTCCCGGTGCCGCTCGGCAACCGCATCGAGGCCGACGGCGTGGAGGTGCTGTTCTACTGCCTGCGCATGGGCCGCTGCATGCTCGCGGCGATGTCGGCCGGTTATCAGCGGATGTTCGCAGCCGATGCCGCGCACTACGCCAGGGTGCGCGAAGGTGTCGGCGGTGCCGTCGTGAAGCACGAGCTGCCGCGTCTCGCGCTCGGACGCATGCTCGGCGGCGCGCTCCTGTCACGCGCCCTGTCGCACCTTTCGCTGCAACAGGACGCGGACGGCGTCGATCTCGCCGGTCTGCGCGATCTCACCAAGTCGGCGGCGGCCGGTTCCGCGCTCGAATCGCTGGAGGCCTGCGAGCGTGTGCTCGGCGGACGCAGCTTCGACGAGAGGTCGCGCGTCTCGCAGGCGCGCTCGAACATGCACGTGTTCGGCGTGGTCGAAGGCGAGAACGACCTGATCCTGATGGGCATGGTGAAGGACGTCACCACGGCCTTCGTCGACCGCTACATGGCCGGCATGCTCGGCGTGATCCAGTCGATCAACGTCGACGCCGAGGGCAAGCCGCTTCCGAAGGACCAGCTCATCCTGCGCATCGCGCCGTCCACCGTGCTGCGTGCACCGGGACGATGCCTGAAGGCGACCCTGCGCCTGCTGGGCAACGGTGGCTTCTGGCGCCTGTGCGGTTGGACCGCCGGGAACGCGCTCCTCGAGGTGTTGCGTCTCCCCGGCCGACTCGTGCCGAGCGCGTGGATCGGACGCTACGCATCCCTGCCGAAACCGCTGCGACGCTACGCGCGCTACGCCGAGCGCAAGCTGCGCGGTCGCCGTTGGACCTACCTCGGCGTCAATCTGTGGTTCCAGCTCGAGCTGACCCGCGCGCAGATCCCGATCCAGCGTTTCGGCAAGAGCATCGAGCACCTCGTCGCGATGCTCGCGCTCTGCCATCACGCGGCGGAGCAGGACGCGTCGCAGCAGCAGGTCGCGGCGTTGCAGTGCGCGGTGCTCGAGGACAAGTTCCGCGCGATCCGTCTGCTGTCGGGGCTGTGTGCGATGGACCGGCTGCGCACTCACGTCGCGGCGGTCGGCTCCGACATCGAGAAGGGCTCGAGCACGATGCTGAGCGGCATCGCACCCGAGCCCTTCACGCACGACTGGCGCTGAGTCGCGGACTCAGTTGCCGAAGGTCAGCCGCAGGCCGCGGCTGAAGGCGATGCCGAAGCGTGCGCCGGCGTCGGCCTGAACCATCTGCATGTACAGGTTCGCACCGAGCAGCGCGGTCGAGTTCGGCACGTGCACCGACAGCGTGGTGCCTCCGGCGGGCAGGGTTCCGAAGAAGCCGTCGAGGCCCAGCACGAGCAGCACGCCGCCGAGTCCGGTCGAGATGCGCGCCGGTTCGCCGGACATCAGGATGCCCATCGCCGTCGACTGACCGGAGCTGTTGCCGATGGTCAATCCGATGTTGCTGCCGAGCACCGGTGCGGCGGTGACGTCGTAGCCCGGGATCGTGCCGTTGGTGCCCGGGTAACCGCGGCCGTAGATCGCGCTGGTCGCTCCGCGCGTCACCGTGACGGTGCCGAGGTTGCTGTCGCGACGGCCGTCGTTGGCGGCGAAGGAGAAGGTGTCGAGACCGGCGAAGCCCGGCTCAGGGCGGTAGGTGGCGACGTTGCCGACGATGCCGACCATGCCGTGCGCTGGCTGGTGCACGACGCGGAAGGTCAGCGGGTCGTTGTTGGCGTCGCTTCCGATCAGGTTGATGGTGATCGGCTGATCACTGGTCGCCCCGCTCCCGTCCTGGACGACCGGTGCGGCGTCGGGCGTGTTGTTGTTGTTGCTCGGACCGTTGTGGCACTCGTAGCAGGAGATCCGCTGACCACGCCAGAAGCTGCGCGTGCCGTAGTGCATGGAGATCGTGCGGTCCGCCTGCATCTGCGAGAGCACGGTGCCGCGCCCGTCGCCACCGTGGCAGGCGAGGCAGCCTGCGGAGCCATGTTGTTCCACGGCATCGGCGTGATCCGCGGCCCAGTTCGCACCGATCGGGTGCATGCCGTGCGGGCCGCCGTCGTAGCCCTGCGGCATCTGCGCGTGACATGCCGTGCACTCGACCAGCGTGCCGATGTGGCCCTGCAGATCCTGGCTCTGCAGGTTGTCGTTGCCGTGCGCGGCGGGGAACACCGCGTGCGTCGAACCGTGGCAGGCCTCACAGGCGAGTCCGCCGTGACCGGCGGAGAAGCGGTAGAGGTTGAAGCCATTGCCCGGCACGTCGTCGTTGGTCGCGAAGGTCGCATCGACCGCCGCGCGCCGCTGGCCGTTCTGGTCGAGCGCCGAGGTGTAGCGGATCTCGCCGTTGTTGTGCGTCGCAGTCCCGGTGTGGCAGTTCTGGCAGGACGGTTGATCGAGCCAGCCGACGCGCACCGGATCGCCGACCGCACTCATGTTGCCGTGGCAGTTCTGGCACTGGATCTGGAGCGTCGCATCGGCGGCGACCGAGGCACCCATCGCGCCGCGCAGGCAACGCGTGTCGGAACCGGGGTGGCAGCGGTAGCACGAAGCGCGGTTGGTGCCGGAGTCGAGCGTCTGGTTGGTCACCGGATCAATGACCTGCGAGTGCCCGGCGTGCATCGCGCTGGTGAGCGCAGAGATGCCGGCGAGGCCGGTGCCCGGCAGCGCGTTCGACGCGTGGCAACTCGCGCAGAGGACCGATCGACCCATGCTGGTCGCCGTGTCGAACAGGCCGTGCTGCGAGAGATGCGCGTCGTGCAGTGCCTGTGCGTAGGCGGGATTCGAAGCCTGGCGCTCATCGTGCAGACGCAGGATGTTCAGTCGGTAGTCGCGCTCGAAGTTGCCGTCGTGCACCCATCCGGCACCGGGCTGTGCCGCGGGACCCGAGTCGGAGGCGTGGCACAGGCTGCAATCCATCTCGTCGGAGACCGGCAGCACGATGTCGGTGGTGGCGAGCACGGCACCGGTCCCACTGCGTGCCGTGAGCCGCATCATCGGATAGGTGCGCTTGCGGCCGAGGTCGTCGAACGGGGTGAGCGGGATGCCCTCGGCGTGGAACAGCCCCTTCGTGTTGTCGAAGGCCATCGGCTGCGGGGTGTTCGCCGGTCCCGGCATGTCGTGGCCCGCGAGGCCCGTGTTGGGCGTCGAGGAACCGCCGTAGAGCTCGTTGACGTGGGCCCAGTAGTTGGTCTTGCCGATCGAGCTCTTGTTGATCGAGCCCTCGGGATCCGCGACGGCCTCATAGGTGACCGTGATCCCGTTGAGGTTCGCGACCAGGTTGCCCTGCGCGTCCATCAACTGGGCCTGGATGGTGTTGAACGGCGGCAGGATCGAGAACACCGAGTAGTCGGCATCCATGCAGTGCATGCCGAGGTCGTTCCAACCGACGAGGTTCCAGCCGATCACGGCCGGTGCGGAGGTTCGCGAGGCGGCCAGGCCGGCGAGGGTCACCGCGGTGAGAGCGGAGATGACGAGGGGTTTCTTGGAGCGCATGGTGGACCAGGGAAGAGTGGGCTCGCGGCTCGGGTGGAGCCGGAGCAACGTCACGGTTACGTCATTGACCCTCGGGGAGGGTTGGTCCAACCAAAAAATCTCGCGACGTTGCGATACGCCGAATCATCGAGCCCCGAGTCGGGGCTCGACGGGAAGTCAGGCCGACGCCAGCCAGCGCTTGACCCAGCCGCTGACGAAGGGGAGTCCCACCAGCCCGCAGCACGCTCCCGCGAGGACCTTCATCCAGAGCCCGACGCGCGGGTCGAGGTCCGGCCATCGGGGCGCCAGGACGGCGATCGCTCCGGCGAACCAGGCCGCGAGGACCACCAGTCCGGCGATCAGGTCGACCACGAAGGTCGAGCGCGGCCGCCTGCGCGCTGCCTGCGGGGCGTGGATCAGCCGGCCGCGCAGGAACACGCCCGCGAGCAGTCCACCGAGCAGGGCGAGGACGGACTTCCAGGGGAAGCGGATCGGCAGGTCGACGGTGACGTCGGCGAAGCCCGCGCAGCTCGCGACCAGACTGGCGGTTCCCTCGGTCTCGTCGGTGGTGACGAAGGTGCTGGCGATGCTGCGTCCCTCGGGGATCGTCAGGGACTCGGGATCCGCGCGGCAGACCGAACGCCGCAACTCGACGCGCAGGCCCTCGGCGGGGGCCGGAGTGATCGATCGGACCGGCGGGCGTGCGTTCTGGGCGAGCAGCCAGCACTCCAGTCGGACCTGGACCTCGACGCGGCCGAGGCCGAGACCGTCGAGCTCGTGGTCGACGGCATCGGCGGCGAGGTTCGAGATCGGCGCATCGATCGCCTGGGCGGTGTCCCGGATGGCTCCGACCAGACTCGCCGCGGCGGACAGGAAGCGCTTCTCCAGCCCCGCCTGTCTCCGCGCCGCTTCCGTGTCGGGTCGGGTGCGGGCGAGGCGCGACACGTCCTTGAGCTGTTCGCGCAAGGCCCGCCACTGCACCAGGAAGGCCTCCACGCCGTCGAGGTGATCCAGGGCCTCCGCGGCCGTCATGCGCGCCGGTTCCCCGATCGACACGAGCAGCCGCTTCCGTGTGGACTCGATCTCGTCCAGCGCGCGATCGATCGTGGTGAGGCGATCCTGCGTGATGCCTTCCTTGAGGAGGGACGAGCGCAGGTCGCGCCACTCCGTCGTGAACTCACCGAAGCCGGCGCGCGACAGCGCATCGCGGGTTCGCGCGAGAGCGACATCGGCACCGACCGGGGTCTGGACGCCGGCGACGCGAATCGTCGGGTGTTCATCCGACCACAGGGTTCGCGAGTCGACCTCGACCTCGCGTCCCTCACCCTGGATGTCCGTTGCGACGAGGTGAGCGAGGCGGAAGTCCGCCGGGATGGTGATGCGCCCCTCCACGTCCGAGCGGGTCTCGAGGCGGCGTCCGGTGACGTCACTCAACACGAGCTTCGCACCACGCAGCACGCGCTCCTGGCTGTCGCGCAATTGGAGTTCGCGATCCTGGCAGCGCAGCGGCGTCGCGAGGAGTGACAGCAGTGCGGCCGCGAGGACGAGATGACGACGGACCATGGGCAGGGCGGGCTTCGGCAGTCGCGCAATCCGGTCATCGGCGCAGGATCGGCGCATCGCGACGACTCGCTGCGCGACTCTGCATCCAAAGGACTGCTGCGACACCGCCACCATCATTCGGGATCGACCCGTGGACCTGCAAGGCTCGGCGTGCTGCATCGCATCTGAACGGATCGCGACAGCCCGATGCGCGCGGAGTCCTGCTCCGACGTCGCATCCGCGCTAGAAGATCCGTCCGGCCATGAAGACCACGCTGCTCCCAACCATCTTCGCGCTCGCAATCACCCTCCCGGGGCTCATTGCCCAGGGAGGCCCGGCGAACGAGCGACTCGACGCTCTGTGTCGCGCTTCGCTTGCGAACCAGGGTGTCGGGATGTCGGTCGCGGTGGTGCGGGACGGCGAGGTCGTCCTGTCCCGTGGCTACGGAAAGCGTTCGATTCGCGGAGACTCCACCGTCGGAGTCGACACGAAGTTCGCGATCGGGTCGATCACCAAGCAGTTCACCTGCGCGTGCGTCCTCCTGCTCGAGGAGGAGCGCAAGCTGTCCGTCGGCGATCCGATCGCACGTTGGTTTCCGGACATCACCAGGGCAGCGGACATCACGCTGTACGACCTGATGAACCACGTGTCGGGCATTCCCGACTACTACCCGCTCGACTTCGTCGACCTGCGCATGCGCGAGGCGATCGAACCCGACGCGCTGATCCGCCGCTACGCATGCGGCCCGCTCGACTTCGAGCCGGGGACGCGCTGGTCGTACAGCAACACCGGCTACGTCGTGCTCGGGCGCGTGGTCGAGAAGGTCAGCGGCATGCCCTTCGGCCGTTTCCTGGAGCAGCGCATCCTGCGGCCGCTCGGGCTCGAGCACACCGTCTACGAACCGGAAGGGCACGACGACGGGATGGCGGAGGGACAGACGAGCTTCGCGCTCGGACCGCCCGAACCCTGCACTCCGGAGGGTCGTGGATGGATCGGAGCCGCGGGTGCGATCTGGTCGACGGCCGGGGATCTGGCGCGCTGGGACCTCGCCCTGATGGGGGGCAAGGTCCTCTCGCCCGCGGCGCTGATCGTGATGACCGCCGCGCGCACCTGCAAGGACGGTCGCGAGACCGGCTACGGCTGCGGACTGTCGATCGGTCTGCGCGACGGTCGTCCCACCTGGTCGCACAACGGAGCCGTCGACGGGTTCCTCGCGACCAACACGATGGTGCCGTCGCGTGGCGTCGCCGTCGTGGTGCTGACCAACCTCGGTGTCGGTGGCGGTGCTTCCGATCTCGCGGGCGCATTGCTGGGTGAGTTGCTGAAGGAACCGGTTCCGGTCGTTCCGGCGGTGAAAGGTCCATCGATCGCCGACACCGTGCGCGCCGTCTTCGCCGACCTGCAGACCGAGCCTCTCGACCGTTCGCGATTCACAGCCGACTTCGACGCCTGGCTCGATCCCGATCGTGCCCGCGGTGCGCGCGAACGGCTGGCCCCCTTCGGCAAGCCGGACCGCGTCGACGTGCTGCGCGTGGCGGAGCGCGGAGGGATGGAGGTGTCCACCACGCGGCTCAGCTTCGCGAAGCGCTCGCTGCGCGTGCTGATGTACCGCCATGTCGACGGTCGCATCGCGCAGTTCTTCGTCGGCGCCGAGGACGCGCGCTGAACCCGTCGGCGCGCGCGATCGGACCGCGCTAGCATGCGCGCCGTTGCGGCTGCCCCCGGCCGCGACGTCCCGAGGGTCTTCTCGTCATGCTCGTGCCGACCGTCGTCTTCCGTCATGTCGCCCGGTCTGCGCATTCCCTGTTCGGAGCGATCGCGTCGCTGGTGATTGTGTCGGCGGCCGTCTCCCAGGATTGGGTGTTCCTCGACGGCCCGAGCTATCCGGGCCGCATGTCCGCGTACGACTGGTCGCGCCAGCGTCTGGTCGTGCTCGGACCCGACGGCGCGACCTGGGAGATCGCCGGATCGGAGGTCCTCGCGCGGCACGCCCTCGGGTCGTCGCCGCCGCCGCGTACCCGCGGATCGATGGTCTACGACTTCGCGCGTGACCGCGTGCTGTTGTTCGGCGGTCACGACGTCCGCGGAGCGATGCTGGACGACACCTGGTTGTGGGACGGAGTGCGATGGACGCAGGACCCATCTCCCGTCCGTCCCCCCGCACGCGTCGACGCGGCGATCACCTACGACATCCTGCGCAGGCGGGTCGTGCTCTACGGCGGTGCTCAGCTCTTCGCGGGACCGCTGACCGACACCTGGGAGCACGACGGCACGCGGTGGGTGGCGCGCAACCCGTCGACGGTGCCGGGGCCCAACTCACCGGTGATGACCTACGACATCCTCCGTCAGGTCAGCGTGATGGTGACGCATTCGGGAATCGTCGGCACGCCCGTGACCACCTGGGAATGGGACGGAGTCGACTGGAGCCTGCGCGCCAGCACCGGTCCGATCACCAGCAGCAACGAAGGTCTGGGATTCGACTTCGCCCGTCAGCGCAGCGTGATGTTCGGCGGTGTCGGCAACCAGGGTCAGATCTGGGAGTGGGACGGCACGACGTGGCAGCGCTTCCTCGTGCCGACGGCGCCGTCGCGACTCGCGCCCGCCGTGCATTTCGATCCGTCGCGCGGGGCGATCGAGCTTCTCGGCGGATTCGACTTCGTGATGTCGGGAAGCACGGTCATGCAGGGCAGCGGTCGGCTCGATGCCTACGAGTGGAACGGCTCCACACTGACGCAACTGCACGGCGACCTCCGCCCCGGCTCGCGTTACGGCCATGTCCTGTGCGCGGATCCGAACGGCGACGTGATGATGTTCGGCGGCGTCGTCCAGCAGAGCGCGACGGACCAGACCTGGACCTGGGACGGCAACGCGTGGACCGAACGCCAGCCGTTGCACCGGCCGTCGGCTCGATCCAATGCCGGGGCGGTGTTCGATTCGGCGCGCGGGCAGACGCTGGTGTTCGGCGGCAACGTCGGCGGTCAGCGACCGGACGAGACGTGGGCGTGGGACGGCAACGACTGGACCCTGCGCAACAGCGGCATCGGCCCAGCCGGTCGCACCGAGCCCGCTCTCGCCTACGACAGCACGCGTCAAGTCGCGATCCTGTTCGGCGGCTTCGGTCCACAGTCGACGCCATTCACACCGACGGACGACACCTGGGAGTGGAACGGTTCGATCTGGACCTACCACGCATCACCGAACTCACCCTCGCCGCGCGCCGGAGCCGCGATGGCCTACGACCTGTTCCGGCAGCGCACCGTGCTGTTCGGCGGCCGCCGGGGTTTCACCGCCCAGGACCAGCTCAACGACACCTGGGAGTGGAACGGCAGCGTGTGGCAGCCGGTCGCCACGCCGACCTCTCCACCCGCGCTGCTCGTGCCGTCGCTGTACTTCGAACTCGCGACAGGCACCTTGCTGTTGGTCGGGACCTCGCTCGCGAGCGTGCCTGCGCAGACGCAGGTGTGGCGGTATTCCGCCGGCACCTGGACCTGGGTCGCGTCGTCGACCAACGACCAGGTCGGCGGATCCACGGCGTGGGAGGCAACGCGGGAGCGCGTGGTCAGCTTCAAGCAGACGGCGCTCGCCGAGTGGACCTCGACACCGGCGCAGGTCGCACAGACCGGTCCCGGTTGTGGCGCCGAGATCGCCGTGCTCGCCACGCGGTCGCGTCCGCGACTCGGCTCGTCGAGTTTCGGATTGGAGACCCGTGGGCCGGCCTCGCAGCCGGTGGTCTTCGCCTTCGCAACCGGGCCGGGCCCCTTGCTGTTGGGCCATGGCTGCACCCTCTGGCTCGACTTCACGATCGTGTCGGCGGTGACCACGACCAACCTGATCGGCAACGCCGAGACCAGACTCGCGATTCCCCCGCAGCTCTGGCTCCGCGGACTGGATCTCTACGCGCAGGCCAGCGTGATCGCCCCGCTCGATCCTCTCGGCTTCCGCCTGTCGCAGGGGATCCGCTTCCGGATCGGCGACTGAGCCCCGGAGGAGGCTCCCTGGTTGGTGCAGGCCCCTCTCGTTTCTGCTTCTCTTCCCACGTCTCGAGAGAACCCCGCATGCGGATCCTGTCCGCGGCCCTGAGCGCCGCACTCCTCGCCTTTCCGGTCGCGGCGCAGCTCCGCAGTCCGAGCGAGTTCTACGGCCACGAGATCGGGGCCGACCACCACCTCGTCGACTACCGCGGTCTCGTGCGCTACTGGCGCGAGTTGGCCGCCGCATCGCCGCGCATGCGGCTCGAGTCGATCGGCGACACCTCGTACGGGCAGACCCAGTGGCTCGCCGTGATCAGCTCGCCCGAGAACCTCGCGCGTCTCGACGCGATCCGCGGCGACGTGCACCGCCTCGCGCTCGGCGAGGTCACCGCTCTCGACGACGCCCGCAAGCTCACCGCGTCGGCCCGCGCCATCGTGTGGATCGACGGCGGGCTGCACGCCTCCGAGTCGATCGCCGGCCAGAACATCCTCGAGCTGGTCTGGCAGATGGTGTCGCGCGACGACCCCGAGGTGCAGCGCATCCTCGCCGAGGTCGTGTTGCTCGTGTGCCCCGCCAACCCGGACGGCATGGAACTCATCGCGCGCGGCTACGCGGCCACCGGTCGTGTCGGCCTGCTGCCGGTGCTCTACCAGCGCTACATCGGGCACGACAACAACCGCGATCACTACATCGGGAACCAGCCGGAGACGCGCAACATCCAGACCGCGCTCTATCACCGCTGGCTGCCGCAGATCGTCTACAACCACCACCAGACGGCGCCGAAGGGCACGATCATCTTCACGCCGCCGTTCCGCGATCCCTTCAACTACGAGTTCGATCCGCTGGTGGTGCGCGGCATCGATCTGGTCGCGGCGCAGATCAACCACCGTTTCGCGGCCGAGGGCAAGGCGGGGATCGTCAGCCGCAGCGGAGCGCCCTACTCGACCTGGTGGAACGGCGGGCTGCGCACGACCGCGTACTTCCACAACATGATCGGCATCCTCACCGAGGTGTTCGGGTCGCCCGATCCGGTGGAGATCCGCCAGACACTCGATCGTCGTCTTCCTTCGCTCGATTACCCCGATCCGATCCCCACCACGTTGTGGCACGCGCGGCAGACGGTCGACTATCTGCAGACCGCGAACTTCGCGATCCTCGACCACGCCGCGCGCTATCGCGAGGATCTGCTGCTCGACCAGTGGCGCATGGCGCGCCGCGCGATCGCGCTCGGTTCGTCGGACCACTGGACCGCGACCCCTAACCTGATCGCCCGCGCGAAGAAGGACGACGGCGCGGGCGAGCGCACACCGCGCTCCACCGACGGCGGCGAGAGCGCGGAGAGCGGAGCGTCGCCGTCGGTCGACGACCCCGTCGACGGCGTGTTCGGCGACAAGAGCCTGCGCGACCCGAGGCTCTACGTGATCCCCTCGGACCAGCCCGACCTCGCGGCTGCGGTGCGCCTGGTGCGCGCGCTGAGGCGATGCGCGATCGAGGTCGGTGCGCTGCGGACCGACGCGGTGCTGCCCGACGGCACCAGGGCTCCGGCCGGATCCTTCGTGATCTCCACGGCCCAGCCGTTCCGCGCCCATCTGCGTGACATGCTCGAATCGCAGTGGCACCCCGACGACATCGGCATCAACGGTCAGCCGATCCGTCCCTACGACAGCGCGGGCTGGACCCTGTCGTTGCAGATGGACGTGCGCATCATCCGCCTGCTCGAAGCGGTCGATCTGCCGGTGGAGCGCGTCGACTCGATCGAGGTGCCGTTCCCGAAGAGCACCCTGCCCGCCTCGGCCGCGAAGGACACCGGCTGGTTGCTCGATCCGCGCGACAGTGCGGTGTGGCCCGCGCTCGCGGACCTGTTCGGATCGAACGTGCCCGTCGAGCGCTTCGATACGAGCTTTCGTGACGCTGGTCGCGACTGGCCCGCCGGCACCTTCTTCGTCCGCGGAAGCGAGGTGGCCGCGCGCATCCTGGCGCGTGCGGCGGCGAACTTCGCCTTGCGGCCCGTTGCCCTGGGCGAGATGCCTTCCACCAGACCAGCAGCGGTTCGCGCGCCACGCGTCGGGCTCTTCGATCCCTTCGGCGGCGACATGGCGACCGGCTGGACCGAGTGGACGTTGCGCGAGTACGGCTTCGCGCCGCAGCGCGTGACCGGCGCACGCATCGAGGCCGGCGATCTCGGCAGCGACTTCGACGTGCTCCTGATGTGCACCGGACTCCCGCCGGCCAACCAGCGCGAACGCCGCGATGCCGCACTGCAGCGCGGCGGCAATGTCGCGACCGACGAGCAACTCGACGCCCTCGCCAAGGCGCTGCCCGACTTCGAGGACTGGTCGGACCTGCGTGCACGCAACCAACGCATCACGCGCGAGAAGGGTGTCGCCGCGTTGGCGAAGTTCGTCGAGGACGGCGGCTCGCTGCTCCTGCTCGCCGCTGCGGTGGAACCGGCGGTCGGGTTGTTCGAGCTCCCCGTCGACGTCGGCCTGAAGGTCGACGGCGACAAGGGGCCGCGCCCGGTCGACAGCAACCAGTTCTTCATCCCTGGTTCGCTGCTGTGGATCGACGTCGACACGAGCGACCCGCTGGCCTACGGCACCTCGGCGCGCCAGTCCGCGATGTTCCGCAGCAGTGCGGTGCTCACGCCACGCGACGGCGCGCGCGCGATCGCGGTCTGGTCCCGCGAGGTGCCGCTGCTCGCCAGCGGCTGGCAGCGCGGCGGCGCATTGCTGCGCGGCAAGGCCGCGATCGCCGAGGTGCCGCGCGGCAAGGGGCGCTTCGTGCTGTTCGGCGCCGACGTGATCTACCGCGGTCAGCCGATCGGCACCTTCAAGTTCGTGTTCGACGCGCTGCTGCGCTGATCACCGCGCACGCAGTTCGCGCAGCCGACGCAGCCCGAGTTCGAGCGCGAGCAGGTTGCCGAACAGCAGCTCGTGTTCGAACTGTGGTGCGCGCGTCGCGTCGACCAGGCTTCGCAGCTCGTCGCGATCGACGTGACCGCCGAGCTCCATGCGCGTCGGGTCGAGCAGATCGCGCAACCTCGGATCCGACCACAGCGCGAGGCGCGGCGCCGATGTCTCCTCGAGGGTGCGCGCGTGCGTGCGTCGTCCGGCCAGCTTGAGTGCGACCTTCTTCGCGAAGCCGACGGCCTCCGGCAGGAAGCGCCAGGCGTTGAGAGCGGTCCTCGGCAATGCCGGGCCGCCGCTCTCCAACCGCATGCGCGCCAGCTTCGGTGCGAAGCGAGCGAGCACCATGCGTGCCAGGCGGTTCTTGTCGCGTGCCGCGAAGCGCGTGCGCAGCAGCGGTTCGAGTGCGCTGCGGAACACCAACGGCGAGAGGCATGGCCACAGCCGATCGGTCGCGCTGGCGATGCGCCCCTGCCAGCACCGCATGCGCAGGCGCAGGTAGGTGCGGTCGAGGCGGAAGCCGAGCGGAGCGTCGTCGAGGTCGGAATCGACGCGAGCGATCACCTCTGCGAAGTGCGCCACCGGGTCGAGACGCAGCGGTCGTGGCCACAGCGTGAGTGCCGGCGCGCCGGCGGCGTAGCGACGCTGCGCGATCCGCGTCGCATCCAGACGAGCGTGTGCGGACGGCGACGGCGACAGCAGCTCCCACCAGTAGCCGCGACCCACCTCGCCGAACGAGCCGTTGAGCGAGGCACCGAAGTGTTGGCTCAGTTCGCGGTGGACGCGGTAGACGCGCGCGTAGCCGAGTGCGTTGAGGAGGCCGTCGGTCAACGTGATCGAGCGTTCGATCTCGTCGAGGTCGGGTGGCGCACCGAGCGGGAGCGGGTGATGCCGCAGTCCCATGCGCTGCGCGATGCGCGTCGACAGCACCACGTCGGCGCTGTCCTTGCTGCCGGTCACGGTGGTCTCGAACCCGACCTGCGCTCCGAGCAGGAAGGCGCACAGGATCCGCGAGTCCCACCCTGCGGTGAGGTCGGCGACGGGTCGGTCGAGCACGCGTGCGATGCGGCGGCACGCGTCGAGCATCGCGCTACCGAAGGACTCGACGGCCTCGTCGGCGTCGAGCGACTCCGGGCGCAGTCCACGCAGTGACCAGGTGTGGGCCTGCTTGCGCCAGCCCTTGCCGTCGATCGCGATCACCGATGCCGGTGGCAAGGCGCGCACCGCGGCGAAGGGCGTGCGGTCCTCGTAGATCACCCCGGTCGCGAGGAACTCCTGGCAGGCGAGCGGATCGAGCGCGGTGTCGTCGAGCGCGGCGAGCCAGAGTGCGGAGCCGGCGACCGCGATCGCGCCGTCACCCTGACGCACGTAGACGTGGTGGCTGCCCACCGGATCGGTCACCAGCGTGGCGCTGCGTGCGTCACCGCCCGCGATCGCGAAGAAGCCGTCGAGGCGGCGCGCGCACGACCCCATGCCTTCACGCGTGCAGCGCCCGAGCAGGGCGGTCTCGTCGCCGCGCCCGAGCCCGTCGTCGGCGAACCAGGTCCCTGTCGCGAACAGCCAGCTCGGCCCCATCTCGACGGCGTGCCCCGGCGATCCGGCTCGTCGCGCGAACACCGCGGCGCGCACGCCGCTGCGCTCGATGCGGCACGAGGGTTCGCCGGCACCCGAAGCGCGGGCGATGCGCAGGCCGTCCTCGAACCAGCGTGCGGCGCAGGGACCGTCTCCGACCACGAGGAGGAAGTCGCTCATGCCGCCCTGCGCACGCCCGTCATCGGCGGGACTCTACGTCGCCACGGGTTGCGAAGCGACCCGTCGCGGATCGATCGGACCCGGCACGCTCTGCACCTCCACGCCGTGATCACGCAGGTACTGAACGCCGTTGGCGCCGAGATAGCCGCCCTCGACGACCAGGACGCGCGCGATGCCCGCGTGGTGGAGCATCTTCGCGCACATCGTGCACGGCTCGCCGGTGACGATCAGCCACGCGCCGCGTGTCGACACCCCGTTCGCCGCGGCATTGCAGATCACGTTCATCTCGGCGTGATGGCAGCCGATCTCCATGCGCTCGCCGGACGGCACCTTCAGCTCGTCGCGCAGACAGGTCTCGCCACCGCACAGGCGACCGCCGCCGCGCGGGCCGCCGTTGTAGCCGTCCATGAGGATCACGTTCCGCGTCGGGTCGACGAGCAGCGCACCGAACTTGCGCCGCGGGCAGTTCGATGCCTTGCTCAGCGCCAGGCACTGCTCGACGCGGATCGCGATGTGCTTGTCTTTCACGCCGGCAGGTTAGCCGCACACGACGGCGTTCTCCCGCGGATAGCATGCGCCCCGATGCAGATCGGTCGGCTCGCGTTCGCGATCGTCGCGCTGGGAATCGTCGGCGCTGCCGCCGCCCTGTACTTCGGGCAGGGAGGCGACGGCCCGCGTCGCGATGGCGGACCGGCGCCGGACACGCAGACCGAACCGCACGCCGGGCCGGCGGCCGTCGTCACGCCGAAGGGGCAGGGCGGCACGCCACCCGACCGGGTCGTGCAGGACCCAGTGCGTCAGCCGATCCGCGACGACTTCGCCGATCTCCTGCGCGGTCACGACGGCGGTGCGATCGCGGGCCTCGTGGTCTCTGACACGGGTGCCCCGGTCCAGGGTGCGCTCGTCGTCCTCGTGCATCCGACCGACGAGGACGTGCTCGACCAGCGCACCAGCGATGCACGCGGTCGCTTCCTGTTCCCGGTCGGCATCGACAGCGAGGAGTTCGAGAGCTTCCGGCTCGCAGCGCAGGATCCGGCTCGTGGGCTCAGCGCACTGCAGTCGGTCCGCAAGCCGCAGAAGGGCGAGATCACGATCGTCGAACTGCACGCCACGCTCGCCTTCGGCTCGATCACCGGACGGGTGCTCGGTCCCGGCGGACGGCCGGTGCCCGATCACCCGGTGATGCTGGTGCGGACCGATCCCGCGCAGGAGACCTTCGAATGGACCTACGGCCGCGACGACTGCGAGGTCCGCACCGGGCCCGATGGCTCCTTCGTCGCGCGCGGGCTGCGCCCGGGGAAGTTCGAGATCGACGCGTCGCCGCGCGAAGAGCCGGCTGGACAACTCGTGCGTAGCGCCGAGGATCGACCCGAGGCCGTCACCGACGGACCGCTGGTCACGGTCGAGCTGCCCTGGACGCGCGTCGACGTGATCGCCGTCGGCCGCGACGACAAGGAACAGAGCGTCAACGGCTTCATCCTCCACGTCTTCGTGGAACCGCTCGCGCAGCTCGCCGCGCAACGCTTCGCGACCGGTGAGGCGCTCGAAGGTCCCGACCTGGTCGCGACCGCCAATCGCAGCGGCAGCAGCGGATCGCGTGCGTCGTTCTGGGTCTCACCCGGTTGCTTCGTGGTCGCCGAGATCGACGACGGCCCGCGTCACGCGCGCGAGGGCGCATGGGTCGCGCGCGATGTCGCCGTGCAGGAGATCCGCGTCGGCAAGTCGGCCGCGGCCGATGGTCGCTTCGCCGTTCACGTTCGCAGCGACGACGGCACCGCGATCCGTGAGGTGTTCGCGCGGATCACCAGCACCGGACAGGTGCCGGTCGTGCCGGTCGGTGCGGAGGACCTGGGTGCCGGCTATGTGCGCGTCGATCCGGCGAAGCCCTTCGCACTGGCGCCGTCGAGCTACGGCGTCGAGATCCTCGCCGATCCGGCGTGGGGCAGCAGCCGTCCGCTCGCCGACGAGTTCCTGCCGGCCACCTTCGAGATCGCGATCGCGCCGGCGGGCAGCGTCGAGCGCGAGGTCGTGTTCACGCACGCGGCGCGCATCGAATTCGAGGTGCAGTGCGACGCGTCGAACCTGAAGGGCGCCGAACCCGATCGCTTCGCCGGGCGCGTGGGCGATGTTCCGATCGCTCGTCTGAACGGCAACCTCTGGCGCCACGACGACATCCTCGCGCCGCTGCTGTTCGCGATGCCGTCGCCGGACGATCCGAAGCGCTACGTGGAGGTCGCCGGTGTGCCGTGGAAGCCGGGAGAGACCACGCACGCGCGCGTGCTCACCGCCGTCGCACCCGGGGCGGCCTCGCTGTCGGTGTCGAGCTGGCGCTCGGCGACCGAGGATCCCGAGGGGGCGCACTGGCCGGTCGAACTGGTGCGCGGGGTCAATCGCTTCCGGCTGCGCCTCGATGCCGATCTCGTGGTGCATTTCCTCGGACGCTGAGTCGATGACGGCCACGGTCGAGGACTGGGCGCGCGACTACGTGCTCGCCACGCGGCTCGAGCACAAGTTCGACCCGCCGCCGGTTCCCACGGACTGGAGTGCTTCGCCGCAGCCAGAGCGGATCGCCGGGCCGGGACGTCCAGCCGGCCTCGAGGTCGTCGCGAAGAGTCCGCGCTCGCTGCGCCCGGTCGAGATGCGCGATCCGCGCAAGCGCGCTCGCATGCTGCACGCGATGGCGCATCACGAGCTGCAGGCGGCCGAGCTGTTCGCATGGGCGATCCTCGCCTTCGCCGATGCGCCGCAGGACTTCCGCGCCGGACTGCTCCGGCTGTGCCAGGACGAGATCCGCCACGCCCGCGCCTACGTCGCCTGCATCGAGGCCCTGGGCTCGCGCTTCGGCGAGTTCCCGGTGCGCGACTGGTTCTGGCAGCGCGTGTCGCAGTGCGACTCCGCGCTGCGCTTCGTCGCGATGGTGGGGCTCGGACTCGAGGGGGGCAATCTCGATCACGCGGCGCGCTGCGCCCGCGACTTCGAGGCGGTCGGCGACACGCGCGCGGCGAAGGTCCACCGCATGGTCGAGCGCGAGGAGATCGCGCACGTGCGCTTCGCGGTCGACTGGTTCCGCCGCTTCACCGGCGGACTCGACTTCGACCGCTGGTGCGCCGAGTTGGTCACTCCGCTCACGCCGACGATGATGCGGGGCAAGGCACTCAACCGCGCGGCCCGCGCCGAAGCGGGGATGGACGAAGCCTTCCTCGAGCGACTGGCGGCCTACGGCGAGCGCGATGATTGAACGGCCGTCGCGTGTGTTCGTCGCGAACCTCGACGCGGAGCTCGAGCTGATCGATGCCGGCTACCGGCGCTCGTCGCACATGCGCGCCGAGTTGCGCGCGCGGGCGAGCGTTCTGCGTGAGTCGATGCGGCGGACCTGCGGGCGTGATCCCGTCTTCGTGATCGACGCGCACGACGACCTCGGTGCTGTGCAGCCACGGGACGGCGACTGCTGGTGCCCCACACCTTCGGCGCTGGCCACGCTGCGCGCCCTCGGGATCGAGCCGTCCCCGGCACCGACGGTCGAGGTCTTGCGTCGCGTCAACCACCGCTCGTTCTCTGCCTCGCTCGGGCCGGCTCTTCCGGGCGCCCGATTCGCGACGCAGTCGGACGAGGTGCTGCGGCATCTTCGCGACGAGCCGTCCCGTCGTTTCGTGCTCAAACGTGCCCTCTCCTTCGCCGGGAGATCGCGCAAGATCCTGTGCGCACGGGATCTCAACTCTGCGGCCACGACCTGGATCGCCGCCTCCTTCACCGGGCACGGAATCGGTCTCGCCGTCGAGCCCTTCGTCGAGATCTCGGCCGACTTCTCCCTGCACGGACTCCTGGCGGGGGACGGGAGCGCGACCTTCGGTCGCCCGGTCCGCCTCGCCAACCAGGACGGCGCCTTCGCATCGGCTCGCCCCGCGGTCCCCGGTGATCTCGCACCGTCGGAGTCCGACGCACTGCACGCCGCCGGCGCATCCGCGGCAGACGCCCTGTCCCGCGCCGGCTACGTCGGCCCCTTCTGCATCGACGCCTTCCGCTGGCGCGACGAGCGTGGCTCCGACCGCTTCCACCCGCTCTGCGAGATCAACGCGCGCTACACGATGGCGTGGTGGATCGGGATGGAGGGGCGCCTGAACGCGGATTGACCGCGCCGCCCTCGCGCGACGAGCGACCGTCCGCTTCGATTCCCGCCCCGAATCCCCGCGTGGCCAGCCTCGTCCGCATCCGCATCGCCTTCGTCCTGCTCTGCATCATCTGGAGCACGACCTGGTCGTTGATCGCGCTCAGCGTGCACGACCTGCCGCCGCTGACGGCCGCGGCGACTCGCGTGGCCGTCGCCTTCGTGGCCCTCGCGCTGTTCGCTCGTTCCGCGGCGCGGGTCGAGGGCGGTGCGAACCCGCCGCTGTGGCTGTCGCTGGTGATGGGCTGTTTCAACGTCGCCTACAGCTACGGCGTGATCTACACCATCGAGCGCGACCTGCCCTCGGGGATCACGGCCCTGCTTTGGGGAGTGTTCCCGCTGCTGATGCTGGTCAGCGGAACGCTGTTCCTCGGCGAGAAGTTGCGGCGCGTGCACGTGTTCGGCTTCGTCGGCGGCTTCCTCGGGCTCGGGCTGCTGTTCCTCTTCGACCTGAGGGAGCGTGGCGCGGGGAGCGTGGGCGCCGCTGCGGTGCTGCTGACCAGTCCGCTTGCCGGCGCGATCACCCAGACCTGCGTGAAGCGCTTCGGCGCGGGTGCCAGCGCCACGCTGCTCACGCGCAACGCGCTCGGCATCGGCGCCGTCCTGCTGACGATCGCCGCGCTCGCCTTCGAGGACCTCTCGACGGCGCGCTGGACGACCGCGGCGATCCTGGCGACTGCCTACCTCGCCGTCGTGGCGACCGCGTTGGCCTTCGTCCTCTACTACTGGATCCTCCGCCACTCGTCCTCGGTGCGGCTGAGCACGATCAGCTACATCACCCCGGTGTTCGCGCTCCTGATCGGCAGCGTGTGGCGCGACGAGCCGCTCGCACCGTCGACCATCGCCGGCGCGGTGCTGGTGCTCGGCAGCGTGGCGCTCTCCCTGCGCCCGGATCGCGCTCAGACGCGGTAGGTCGTGAGCCAGCCCGCGTGCTCGGGTGCGCGGCCCGCGGTGACGTCGAAGAAGCGCGACTGCAGCTTCTCGGTGATCGGGCCGCGCCGGCCCGTGCCGATGACGTGGCCGTCGATCTCCCGCACCGGCGTGACCTCCGCTGCGGTGCCGGTGAGGAACACCTCGTCGGCGATCAGCAGCGAATCCTTGGCGAAGCGCTCCTCGCGTGCGGGGATCCCCGTCGCGCGCGCGAGCGTGAGGATCGCATCGCGGGTGATGCCTTCGAGGATCGGCTGCGAGCAGGGCGGCGTGATCAGCACGCCGTCGCGCACCATGAACAGGTTCTCGCCGGTGGCTTCCGCGACGTAGCCGTCCTCGTCGAGCAGGATCGCCTCCTCGTAGCCGGCGAGCATCGCGGAGCGCTTGGCGAGCACCGAGTTCACGTACTGGCCGTTGACCTTGCCCTTGGGCAGGAAGGAGCGCGCGCTCATCCGCACGGTCGACGAGATCTGCGCGCGGATGCCGTTCTGCACGCCCTCCTCGCCGAGCAGACGACCCCACGGCCAGGTCGCGATCGCCACGCGCGTGCGGTTGTTCATCGCGCCGAGTCCGCGCTTGCCGTCGTCGACCAGCACGACGGGCCGGAGGTAACCGGCGCGGAGCTGGTTGCGCTGCAGGGTTTCGACGCACGCCGCACACAGAGCCTCGGCGGTGTACGGGATCTCGATGCGGCACAACGCCGCCGAGCGGAACAGGCGCGCGATGTGCTCGCGGAGGCGGAACACGGCGGGGCCGAGTGCGCCGTCGTAGGCGCGGATGCCCTCGAAGACGCCGAGTCCGTAGTGCAGCGTGTGCGTCATCACCGGAACCGTCGCGCGGTCGGTGGGGACGCATTCGCCGTCGAGCCAGGTGAAGGGGACGCGGACGGAATCCGGGACGGGGTCGTAGGTGCGGGCCATCAGCGGCCCACCGCTCTACTGGCTCAGCGCAGGCGCGTCCAGTTCGCGCGTGCGCCGAGGGCGATCACGGTCGTCAATGCCGTTGCAGCACCGGCGTGAGGGTAGCTCTCGTAGACGATGTCCGCCCCGACGACCCCTGCACCCGAGAGCAGCACGAGCCACACCCCGAAGCGCCGGCCGCACAGCAGGGCGAGCGCACCGACCACGCCGAGCAGGGCGGCACCGGCCTGCGTCCAGAACAGGGAGTTGGTGAGCTTGGGGAACTGCGACTGGATCTCCTCCAGCTTCGACACCGCGTAGGGGATCGCGATCAGCGGCGCCGCGGTGGCGAGGATCAGGATGACGGTCAGCCAACGCGGAAGGGCTTGGGCTTCGGGCATGGGGATCGCGGGGACTCGCGACGGATAGTACGCGTGGTGCGCGCCTCATTCGCCGAGCGCACGCTCGAGCGGGCAGGGCGCCGACGTCGTGCCGCGGCGATATGCGGAGAGGAGCTCACGCGAGGTCTCCGCCAGGAGCCGCCGGACCGCGCGGCGTTCGCCCTTGCGCCGTGCGATGCGCATCTCGTCGTAGCCGGTGGTGTTGTGGCGCAGCCAGGCGATGGTCGCCGCTTCGGCGCGCTCCGCGATCGGGATGCGCTCGGTGCGCGCGACGGTGCCGCTGCCGACCGGGGTCGCATGGGCCGTGATCGCCTTGGCCATGCGCTCGGCCAGCGCGGCGTGGCAAGGATGGAAGGCGAGGAAGGCCAGCACCGCGGCGTGGAACTCGGCCTGGTAGTCGACCTGCTCGCGTTCGCGGCGCGCACGTCCAGCCGCCAGGCGCTTTCCCCAGGCGGGATCGGCGCGTTCGGCGTCGAGCTCGGCGCGCACTTGTGCGATGCGCTCCGCCGGAGCCCACACGCCGCGGGAGAAGACCTTGCGTCCCTTCTTCTCGCTCACCGTCCAGCTCGGTCCGCCTTGCTTCACACGGCGCGTGAGCGTGGCGTCGCCGGGGGCGAGGAGCTCCCATGCGGCGGGGACCTCCAGCACCTGTCCATCCGAGGTGCGCACCGTGCGGGCGCGTGGACCCTCGGTCACGTCGCGGGATCGATCGGGCATCGGCTGCGAGATGAGCGGTACCACCACCTCGGAGCAAGCGAACGGATCGGCCGCTTCGACCTGCCGCAGCTACGATTCCCGCCCATGCGCCCGGTACTCTCCGTGATCCTGGTGGTCTCCGCACGTCTCTGCGCACAGAGCGGCTGCGTCGACCAGTCCTATCTCCCCGTGGTCAACAATGGGCTCGAGGTCACGGCGTCGCAGACGGTCACGCAGACCTTCACGTCGAGCATGTCGGGCCTGCTCGCCGGGGTCGAGATCGCCAACATCAACCATCACCGCGGAACGCCGAGCCAGAACCTCGAGGTGCGCATCGTCGCGACGGATGCGAGCGGAGTTCCGAACGGTGCCACGCTGGCATCGGTGACCTTCACTCCGGCGCAGGTTCCGGCCACGCGCGGCACACTGGCCGTCGACCTCGGTGCTTTCGCGATCCCGGTCGTGCCGGGAATGGTGCTCGGCATCCGGCTGTCGTCGTCGGCCGCGCCCGGCACGCAGACCTACGCGTGGTGGGGCGAGGCGCCGGGCAGCTATGCGGCAGGCATGATCTTCCAGAACGACACCAATGCCTTGTCGGTGTGGGATCTGAGCTTCCGCAGCTTCGTCGCCCTGCCGGCGAGTGCGGGCAACTACGGCGTCGGTCACGCCGGGACGCTCGGCATCCCGTCGTTGACCGCATCGGCCAATCCCGTGCTCGGCACGTCGATCGACCTGGTCGCCGGCAACTCCGCGGGTTCGGCCGTTCAAGCCGCATTGCTCGCCGGGCTCGCGCCCGACAACCTCGCGACTCCCTTCGGCGGAACGCTCCTGGTGCAACCGCTCGCCTTGGTCACGGTGCCGCTCTCGGTCACCGGAGCGCGTGTGCCACTCGCGATCCCCAATCAGTCGGCGCTGTGTGGCCTCTCGGTCTACTTCCAGACGGTCCAACCCGACAGCGGAGCGAGCGTCGGACTCGCGTTCTCACCCGGCCTCGCGCTCGTGCTCGGATCGTGAGTGCGCGGGAACGTGGGCGCAGCGACCTCGCGCTCGCGCGCTACACTCCCCCGCGCTCGATGGCCTCCCTCGTCCTCGCCCTGCTGCTGTCGGCGGCGCCGCTGCCCCAACAGGATCCGCAGTGGGCGGATGCTCCGCTGCGTGCGAGCGGGCGGACGGTCGACGAACTGCTGCGCGACGCGATGCTGGCGCAAGGCGTGTCGCCCGCGGCCGAGGCCGACCGCGTCACACTGGTGCGGCGCATGCACCTCGACCTGTGGGGGCTGCCGCCGTCGCCGGAGGAGGTCGCGAACGCGCATCCCGAAGATCCGCGCTGGTACGAGGCGACCGTCGACAGCATGCTCGCGTCGCCGCGCCATGCCGAACACCTCGCACGGCAGTGGCTCGACGTGGTGCGCTACGCCGACACCGACGGCTTCGAGACCAACACGCCGCGGCCCAACGCCTATCCGTACCGCGACTGGGTGATCGACGCCTTCCACGGCGACATGCCCTTCGACCGTTTCGTGCTCGCGCAACTCGCCGGCGACACGATCGGCATGGATGCCGCCACCGGATTCCTCGTGGCTGGCCCCACCGACACGGTGAAGAGTCCGGATCCGCGTCTCACGGCGGAGCAGCGCGCCAACGAGATCGCCGACATGGTCGGCACCACCGGCGCAGCATTCCTCGGCGCGACGGTCGGCTGCGCGCGCTGTCACGACCACAAGTTCGATCCGATCACACAGCGCGACTTCTACGGGCTCGCGGCGGTGTTCGCCGGTGTGCGCCACGGCGAGCGGCCGTTGCGCGATGCCAACCACGACGCGTCGCGCGTCGCGCGGCGCGCGGCGATCGAGGCCGAGCTCACGGCTCTCGCGTCGCGCGCCGATGCGCCGGTCGATGCGACCCTGTCGATCGACACCTTCGCGCCGCGCATCGCGCGCTCGGTGCGGATGACGATCACCGCCACCAACGACGGCGCGCAGCCCTGCATCGACGAGCTCGAGGTCTTCGGCCCCGACGATCCGTCCTTCGATCTCGCGCGGGCGAGCACCGGCGCGAGCGCGAGCGCGTCGAGTCTGCTGCCGGGCTACGCGATCCATCGCGTCGAACACCTCAACGACGGCCGCTACGGCAACGCCCACAGCTGGATCTCGAACGAGTCCGGCGCCGGGTGGCTTCGCATCGACCTGCCGCGCCCCGCGCGCGTCGATCGCGTGGTGTGGGCTCGCGACCGTGAGGCCCGCTACGCGGATCGTCTCGCGACGAGCTACCGCATCGAGGTCGCCGGCGACGACGGTGTGTTCGTGACCGTCGCGGACGCTGCGCTCCGTGCGAAGCAGGTGGGCGGTGACGACTCCGCGCACCGACGCGCGCTGGCCGCCGAGCTGGCCCAGCTCACGGCGGCACCCGCGGGTTACGTGGGCAGCTTCACGGATCCCGAACCGACGCACCTGCTCAAGCGCGGCGACCCGATGCAGCCGCTCGACGCGGTGGCTCCTGGCGCGATCGCGTCCATCGGCGCGATGACCGTGGCGGACGCCGCCGCGGAGTCCACGCGCCGCGCCGCTCTCGCGTATTGGCTCTGCGGGCCGGCGCGCGTGCGCACCGCACGCGTGATGGCCAATCGGCTGTGGCTGTGGCACTTCGGCCAGGGACTGGTGACCACACCCAGCGACTTCGGGCGCAATGGCGCAGCACCGCTCGTCCCCGCGCTGCTCGACGAACTCGCGTGCACATTGATCGACGGCGGCTGGTCGATCCGTGCGGTCGAGAAGGCGATCGTGATGTCGGACGCCTACCGCCGGTCGAGCGCGGTGCGCGACGAACTCGCCGAGTCCCGCGATGCGCAGAGCCGACTCCTGTGGCGCTACCCGGCGCGCCGCGCGCACGCCGAGGTGATCCGCGACGGCATCCTCGCCGTGTCCGGAGCGCTGGATCTGCGCATGGGTGGTCCCGGCTTCGACTTCTTCGAGCCGAACGACAACTACGTGCGCGTCTACGAACCCAAGCGCAGCTTCGGACCAAACGAATTCCGTCGCATGGTCTACGCGAAGGTGGTGCGCATGGAGCGGGACGCGACCTTCGGCAGCTTCGACTGCCCGGACGCGGGCCAGCCGATGCCGCAACGCGTGCGTTCCACGACACCACTGCAGGCGCTCGCGCTGCTGAACAGCCCCTTCGTGCTCCAGCAGGCCGAGCTGTTCGCGGAGCGGGTGCGGCGTGAGGCGGGGGATGCGCCGGCGGCGCAGGTCGCGCGGGCCTTCGAGCTCGCGCTGCAGCGCGGGCCCGATGCCGAGGAGTCCATGTCGAGCGTCGCCCTGGTTCGCGTGCACGGGCTCGCCGCCCTGTGCCGCGCGCTGTTCAACACCAGCGAGTTCCTGTTCGTGCCGTGAGCGGGTGATGGATCAGCGACCGACGGAGCCCGCCTTCGACCGACGCGAGCTGTTCTCCAGGACGGCGACGGGACTCGCCGGCATCGCGCTCACCAGCATGCTGCGCGCGCAGGATCCGTCGCGCGCCTTCCGGCCGCGCATCGATCCACGTGCTCCGCTCGCGGCGTGTCCGCCGCAGCTCGTCGCGCGGGCGAAGCGGGTGCTGGTCCTGTTCTGCTCCGGAGCGTGCAGCCATCTCGACACCTTCGACCACAAGCCCGCGCTGATCGCCCGCGACGGTTCGCCGCTGCCTGGCGCCGCCGATCTCGTCACCTTCCAGGGCAAGCAGGGCAACCTCACGCGCAGTCCGTGGTCGTTCCGACCCCGCGGCGAGAGCGGGAAGATGGTCTCCGACCTGCTGCCGAACCTCGCCGCGCTCGCGGACGAGATGTGCTTCGTGCACTCGATGACGTCGCGCAGCAACACCCACGGCCCGGCCGAGAACTTCATGTCGACGGGCTTCACGCTCGACGGCTTCCCGTCGATGGGCAGTTGGGTCGGCTACGCGCTGGGAACGGAGGACCAGGATCTGCCCGCGTTCGTGGCGCTCCCCGATCCGCGCGGTGTCCCACAATCGAGCGTGAACAACTGGAGCAACGGCTTCCTGCCCGCGGTCTTCCAGGGCACGCCGCTGCGGATCGGACGCGGCATCGAGAACTTGCAGCGACCGCCGTCGATCGACGCGGGCGAGGACGCGGACACGCGTGCGTTGATCAACCGCTTGAACGCGCGACACCGTGATCGCTCTGCCAGGGACACCGACCTCGACGCGCGCATCGCCAGCTACGAGCTCGCGGCGCGCATGCAGCTCAGCGTCCCCGGCGTGCTCGCGATCGAGCGCGAGTCTGCGGCGACGCGTGCGGCCTACGGAGTCGACGATCCGGATCCGATCCGCGCCGGCTTCGCGCGCAACTGCCTGGTGGCGCGGCGCCTTCTGGAGCGTGGCGTGCGGTTCGTGCAACTCTTCAACGGCGCCTATGCGATGGGCGAGGGCGTCGGCAACTGGGACGGCCACCGCAAGCTCGTCGAGCAGTACTCGGTGCACGCACCGATCCTCGACCGACCCGCGGCCGCGCTGCTGTCCGACCTGCGTGCGCGCGGATTGCTCGAGGACACGCTGGTGGTGTGGACCACCGAGTTCGGGCGCATGCCGACCTTCCAGGCCGGGGCGTCGGGGCGCGACCACAACCCGGACGGATTCACCGTCTGGCTCTCCGGTGCCGGGGTGCGCCGCGCGTTCAGCCACGGCGCGACCGATGAGTTCGGGCATCGTGCGGTCGAGGACGTCTGCACCGTCCACGATCTGCATGCGACGATGCTGTACCTGCTCGGCCTCGATCACGAACGCCTGACCTGGTACCACAACGGCATCGAGCGACGCCTCACCGACGTCGCCGGGCGCGTGATCACGCCGATCCTCGCATAGCGTCGCGTGCGCGCCTGTCCCGGCATCGTGTCCCGTCCTCCTCGCCATCGCTTGGTCCTGCTGACTTGCTGCGCGGTGACTGTCGCCGCGGGACTGGCGTCGCGCCGCTACCCGAGCGTCCTGCCGACCGTGCTCGGCAAGTACCCGGGCGATGTGCTGTGGGCTCTGCTGGTGTTCCTCGCGTGGGGCGTGTTGCTGCCGCGCGTGTCGACGCTGCGTCTGGCCGCGTTCGCCGCGATCACCGCCTGCGCGATCGAGTTCGCCAAGCTCTGGCACACTCCCTGGCTCGACGCATTCCGCAGCACGAGCCTCGGCAGCCTGCTGCTCGGGCAGGTGTTCTCGTGGCACAACCTGATCGCCTACGCCTGCGGGATCGGGTTTGGTGTGCTCTGCGATGCCGGTGTCCGCGCATTGCAGTCGCGTCGATCCGATGGTCGATGACGGAGACGCAATGGAGGCGAACCTGCGCGATCTGCTGTTCGGGGACCTTCCCCTCGCGCAATGGGCGACCGGGACCGAGGA
The DNA here is from genome assembly GCA_046349595.1 of Planctomycetota bacterium. Taxonomy (GTDB): domain Bacteria; phylum Planctomycetota; class UBA1135; order UBA1135; family UBA2386; genus JACRLW01. Next base: position 565,229 of record JAXMCA010000002.1, on the reverse strand, counting down.
GCCCTTCGCGAGCTTCGCACGCGCGGTCACCCGCTTCGCGCAGGGCGACATCGCCGGTGCGGCGCGCGTGCTGAGGTCGATCCTGCAACGACCCGACCTCGAGTCGCGGCATCGGCTGGAGGCGTGGTTCGGTCTGCGTCAGGCCGGCGAAGTGCCGCCGCCGGCAGAGGCGAAGCAGCTGCTCGGCGTGGTCGTCGAGGTCCCGGTCGGCGACGGCTACGACACGCTCGCCGCCTATGACGACGGCCGCGTGCGCTACCTCAACCATGCCGGCAGTGTGTTCATCGGGGAGATCCCGCAGGGGAGTCTCACGACCCACGTGCGCAAGCTCCTCACCGCAGGTCAGGTGCTCGCGCTGCGCATCGGGCCGCATCAGGGAGCACGTCCGCCGATCCCCTCCGGCCTCGCGCGCATCAGCCTGCTCACGCCGAGCGGTCTCCACTTCGGGCAAGGACCCTTCGAGGCGCTCGGCCGCGATCCGCTCGCCGCGCCGGTCGTCGCGGCGGCGATCGAGCTGCTGAATGCGATCGTCGAGTTGACGACGTCGCCGCGCCGCGACTAGCCGACCACCTTCTGCATCAGCTCCGCGATCTTGCGCGCGAAGGCGCCGGGGTCCTTCGGCATGGTGCCCTCGGCGAGACTCGCCTGGTCGTAGAGCAGGGCGCTCCACTCGGCCACGTCGGTCTTGCGCGCCTCGTCGCCGGCCATGCGCTGCATCGCCTTCACGATGGCGTGATCGGGGTTCAGCTCGAGGATGCGCTTCTGTTCGGGCATCGCCTGACCGTGGGCGCGCAGGATGCGTTCGAGGTGCGGGCTGAGATCACCCTCGTCCCCGACCAGGCAGGCCGGTGACTCGGACAGTCGCGACGACACGCGCACGTCCTTGACCTGCTCCTCGAGCGCCTCCTTGACCGCGTTGCACAGGTCACCCATGGCGGCGGCCTTCTGCTCGCGTTCCTTCTTCTCGTCGTCGCTCTCGGGCAGGTCGAGGCTGCCCTTGGTGGCGTCGATCAGCTTCTTGTCCTCGAACTCGGTGAGATCGCGGACGACCCACTCGTCGACCGGATCCGCCATGAACAGGACCTCGAAGCCCTTCTTGCGCAGGGCCTCGAGCTGCGGGCTGCGGCGGCAGGTCGCCACGCTGTCCCCGGTGACGAAGTAGATGCCCGGCTGATCCTGCGGCATGCGCGCGACGTAGTCGTGCAGCGAGGTGAGACCTTCGTCCCGCGACGACTCGTAGCGGAGCAGCCGCGCGATCTCGTCCTTGTGCTCGGGATCGACGTGGATGCCCTCCTTCAGCACGGTGCCGAAGTTTCGCCAGAAGGTCTCGTAGCGGTCGACCTCGACGGTCTCCTGCTCGTCGCCCTCGCCTTCGCTGCGCGTCGTCTTGCCCTCGCCCGCGAGTTCCTCGAGGAGTTGCAGGGTCTTCTTCACGACCTGCTTCTTGATCTGACGTGTCACGCGGTCCTGCTGCAGGATCTCACGCGAGACGTTGAGCGGCAGGTCCTCGGAGTCGACCACGCCGCGTGCGAAGCGCAGCCACTCCGGCAGCAGCTCCTGGCAGTCCTCCATGATGAAGACGCGCTTCACGAACAGGCGTACGCCCTTGTTCTTGCGGTCGAAGAGGTCGAGCGGCGCGCGGCTCGGCACGAACAGCAATCCGGTGAGCGATTGCGTGCCCTCGACCTTGAAGTGGGTCCAGGCCAGCGGATCGGACCAGTCGTGCGCGAGGTGGCGGTAGAACTCGTGGTACTGCTCGTCCTTCAGCTCGCTCTTCGGACGCGTCCACAGCGCATTGGCCTGATTGACGGTCTCCCACTCCTTCTTGCCGTCCTTCTCCGCCTGCATGCGGATCGGGTGGCGGACGTAGTCGGAGTACTTGCGGATCAGCGTGCGGATCTGCCACGACTCCAGGTACTCGCCGCAGTCCTCCTTGAGATGCAGGACGATGTCGGTCCCGCGTGAGCCGCGCTCGGCCGGCTCGAGGGTGAAACCCTCCTTCGCCTCGCTCTCCCAGCGCCAGGCCTCGCTGCCGCGCGCGCTGCGCGAGGTGACCGCGACGCGATCGGCGACGAGGAACGCGGAGTAGAAGCCGACGCCGAACTGGCCGATCAACGACAGGTTCGGGTCCTCGTTCTTCTTCTTCAGCGCGGCCATCAACTCGCGACTGCCGGAGCGCGCGATGGTGCCGAGGTTGCCGACCAGCTCGTCACGCGTCATGCCGATGCCGTTGTCGCGGATCGTCAGCGTGCGCGCCTTCTCGTCGACCTCGATCTCGATGCGCAGCTCCTTGTCGTCGCCCAGCAGCGCGTGATCGGTGAGCGCCTCGAAGGACAGCTTGTCGAGGGCGTCGCTGGCGTTGCTGATCAGCTCGCGCAGGAAGACCTCGCGATGGCTGTAGAGCGAGTTGACGACGATCGAAAGGACCTGGTCGACTTCGGCGGCGAAGCGGTGCTTCTCGGATTGGGAGGTGCTCATCGGCTCTCTCTCGATTCCACGGACTCGGAGGGGCGAACAGGATTGGCCGCCCGCGCGATCGGGTCAAGACCGACGGGGGCTCGCCGGGTGCAGCCGGAAGGAGAGCAGGTCCTCCGCCATGCGGATGTCGCCGTCGAACTCACGACGGGCCTCGGCGAGGAGGTCGTGGCCGTCGCACTCGGGATAGAAGTGCGTGAGGAGCAGGATCCGACAGCCGGCGCGTGCCGCGACGCGCCCCGCCTCGCTCGGGGTCATGTGGCCGGGGCCCGGTGCGGCCGAGGGGAATGCGCTGTCGCAGACGAAGAGGTCGGAGTCGCGGGCCAGCGGCACGAGGTTGTCGCAGAGCACCGCATCGCCGCTGAAGGCCGCGATCGCGCCACCGCCGCCGTGGACGCGGTAGCCGAGGCTCTCCTTGGTGTGCTCGATCGCGAGGGCATCGACGCGCAGACCGAGGACGTCGTGCGATCCCGGCTCGATCTCGTGCAGGTGCAGCTCGTAGTCGCGCGGGGTGAGCCAGGGCCAGGCCTGGGTGAGGCTCCCGATCAGGGTCCGCAGACCCGGCGCGCCGAACAGGTGCAGCGGCTTCCGGCCCGCGTAGCGGGGACTGCGCAGACCGAACAGCAGCGCCGCGACATCCGCGCAGTGGTCGGTGTGGTAGTGGGTGAAGAGGACCGCGTCGACGGCGTCGAGGTCGAGTCCACAGGCGGCGAGGCGTCGCAGCACGCCGGGGCCGAGATCGATGCACAGCGTGCGGTCGCCGTCCTGCAGCAGGTGTCCGGCCGGGAACCGATCGGCGCTCGGCACCGCCGTGCCCGAGCCGAGCACGGTCACGCGCAGGGCGTCGGGCGCGAGGCTCACTTCAGGCCGGCGTCGGCGAGGGCGCGCTGGTAGTCCTCGGGCGTGTCGACGTCGCGGCAGAAGCGCTGCCGCGGATCCAGAGCACGCAGCTCGTCGGCGGTGAGGATGCGCACGCCCTCGAGTTCGCAGAGCGCCTGCGCGCGGCGTTCACCACGCTGCACCAGCGCGCTGATCTTCGGCAGGAGCTTGTTGCTGTAGATCGCGCAGAGTGGCTGCGGCTTGCCGTCGAGGGTCGGGATCACCGCGTTCTTGTCGCCCAGCAGACCGAAGAGCCTGCCGACCACCGTCGAGTCGAGGAACGGCAGGTCGCAACCGGCGACGAACACCGCGTCGCACTTGCCGGTGACGAATCGCATGCCTGCTTCGACCGCCTGCAGCGGTCCCTCACCCGGACGCGGATCGAAGATCAGCTCGCTCTCGGTGTGCAGCGGCGGGAGCTCCTGGTGGTCGTCGCGCGCCACGACCACGACGGGATGGGTGCAATCGAGCAGCGTCTGCACCGTGTGCAGAAGCAGCGAGCCGTCGCCCCAGGGCAGGTCGGGCTTCGAGCGGCCCATGCGGTCGCTGCGTCCGCCGGCGAGAACCATCGATCCGAGGATCATGGCCGGGGAAGCTACGCGCCGGGCATGATGCCTCAAACACCTCGCCCGGAAACCTCGACACCTCGCTTGGAAGCTCCGCTCGACAAGCTGCTCGACCGCCTGTTCGCGTCGCTCGATTGGCACCTGCTCGGTTCCGTCTACTGCGACACCGGCGGCGACGCGTTCTGGGAGGAACATCGCAAGCCCGCCCTCCGGCAGGGGCGCAGATGGGCGGAAGCCCTCGCCGAGCGTCTGCCGCAGGGTGGCACCAGTCTCTACGTCGGTGCCGGGGTCGCCGAGCTCCCCGCGATGCTGCGCGAGGTGCGCTCTCTCGGTCGTAGGGTCCTCGCCGGCAATCTGCGCGTGGAGGAATGCAGCATCCTCGATGCCGGCCTGCGCGCCGTCGGCGTCGCTCCGAACGAGCTGACCATCCTTCCGGTCGATGCCCGGTCGCTGTGCGCGCAAGGGCCCTTCGACCACCTCTCGCTGGTCTCGATCCTCAGCGATCCGGAGCGCTGGCCGGTCAGCAGCGCGGTCGGCTACGGGCGGATGCCGCCGGTGCTCCTCGACGTCGACACCTTCGTCCGCGAGCGCGGCGAGATCCTGGCGCTCGCCTCCGACCTGGTCGCGGCCCTCCGCACGCCGGCCTGGATCACGACCACCGCCGAGGAGGTGCCGTGGCTGATGCACGTCGCGGAGGTCTCGGGTCGAAGCCTCGAATCCGACGACGAGATGATCGAGACGGCGATCGTCGGCGATCCGATCGGTTTCCTCCGCCTCGCCTGAGAGCCCGACAAGCAATCCATGATACAGGCTCTCAGATGCTTGCTGGTGGCCGCATGCGCGGCCACGCAGAGCTGGAGAGACTAATTGTCTCTCCAGCTCTGAGCACGCGGCCGCGTAGCATCCCCGCCCCCGATGTTCACCGCGCTGCCGCCTGCCATCCTCGCGCCGCTCACCAAGGGCGGGAACCTGCCGTTCCGCCGCCTGTGCGTCGACTTCGGCGCCAAGGTCACGATGTCGGAGATGGCCTATGCGCGGCAGGTCGTGCGGGGGTCGCGACCGGAACTGGCCCTGTTGCGCAAGCACGCGTCCGAGGACTGCTTCGGCGTGCAGATCGCGGCGACCAATGCCGAGGAGGCCGTGGCCGCCGGCAAGCGTGCGATCGAGAACGGCGCCGCCTTCATCGACCTGAACTGCGGCTGCCCGATCCACGACGTGATCAAGCGCGGAATGGGCGCCACGCTGCTGCAGCGGCCGAAGGCGCTCCTACGCATCGTCGCGGGCATGAAGGAGGGACTCGACGTGCCCGTCACGGTCAAGATCCGCTCCGGTTGGAAGGAGGACGAGATCAATGCCTCCGAGATCGCGCAGATCTGCGAAGAGGCGGGTGCGTCGATGGTGACCCTGCACGCGCGCACCCGCGAGCAGCGCTACACCAAGCAGGCCGACTGGTCGCTGGTGAAGAAGCTGGTGCAGGAACGCGGGATCCCGATCGTCGGCAACGGCGACGTCCTGACCTGGCACGAGCTCCGTGACCGGCAGGCCGAGTCGGGTTGCGCGTCGGTGATGCTCGGTCGTGGCGCGCTCGTGAAGCCGTGGATCTTCAAGGAGGTCGTCGAGGGGCGCACCTGGCTGCCGACGGCGCGCGAGCGTGTGGAGGTCTATGCGCGTCTGATCGCGCACGGCCGCGAGCACTTCGGCGACGACGCGAAGGGCCGCAAGAAGGCGATGTTCTTCCTGCCCTGGCACCTGTCGTTCTTCTGCCGCTGGCGGCCGATGCCCGACGAGGAGTTCCAGGAGCAGGCGAAGTCCTACCCGCTGATGCAGACACGCGTGGATCGCGGTGACGACCTGCCGCCGCTGGAGAGCATCCTGCGCGACCCGCGCGAGAGCGTGCACGAGAAGATCGCCGCGATCCTGTGGGACTCGCCCGACGTCGACGCGATGTGTGCGAACCTCGAGCAGCTCGCCGCCGCGACACCCGCTCCCTCGGACGACGAAGCGGGCGAGGTCGCCGTCGCGCACGGGTGACGCGTGCGATCAGTCGACGTCGATCGCCGGCAGCCCGTCGATGGACAGCGCGTTGTTCTTGCGGCGGTACTCGGCGACCCCGTCCTCACCCTTCTCGATCGCCCAAGCCTGCAGGCGGTCGCGCGTGCCGACGAAGTCCATGCGCGGCACGGCGAAGCCGCAGGTCTTGGCGACCCGGGTCACGCGGACGCGCAGGATCGAGCGCGTGCCGGGGGTCGGCGGGAAGCGTCCGATCAGCGCCTCGAAGTCCGCGTCACCGGGCAGCAGCACGTCGCCGCGACCCTGGAGGCGGATGATGCGCGGCGGGCCGTCGAAGGCGCAGAACATCACGCAGGCGCGCCCGTTCTCGCGGAAGTGCGCGATGGTCTCGGCGCCGCTGCCGGTGAGGTCGAGCCACGCGACGGTGTGTGCATCGAGCACGCGGAAGGTGTCGAGGCCCTTCGGCGAGAGGTTGACGTGGCCGTCGGCCGACAGCGGAGCCGTGGCGACGAAGAACACCTTCTGTTCGAGGAGCCACTGCGCGAGTTCGTCGGAGATCGACGCGGGCGTGTTCGACATGCGCGCAGCTTAGGCGGCGCACGAGAGCGGGCGCCACAGACCGAACGCGGCCTTGGCCGCAACCCTGCCGGGTTGCAGCGTCGGCGCTTTGCGCCGACCCGAGAGGCCCAGGCCGCTTTGCTTGCTGGGGTCTTTCGGCCTCCACATCGTCGCGGCACGCGACGATGTTCCGGCCTACAGACCCAGGAACAGCACGGCCGAGGCCGAGGCTGCCATCACACCGCCGGCCATCGCATGGGCCCAACGCTGCAGCGGGCCGAGCGGCACGCGTGAGACCCCTGCGACCAAGGCCGCGGTGATCGCGAGCATGGTCGCGAGAGTGATCACTCCGAACACGAGGGCCAGCACGAGTGCGACGCCCCAGCGCGCTTCGCTGGCCGGCACCATGAACAGCGGGATGAGCGGCTCGCAGGGGCCGAGTACGAAGACCAGGAACAGGGCCCAGAAGGTGGTCTGACGCCGCACCGCGTCGCGAGGGTGATGATGGTGCGCATGCACGTGCATCACTCCGCCGCCGTGGTGGAGATGCACGCCATGGCCGTGAGTGTGGAGCTCGAAACCCTCGTGGCGACGCAAGGCGCGCCGCACACCCCACAGCGCGTAGGCGATGCCGATGCCGAACAGCAGCCATGCGGCGAGATCGCCGCGATGCCCTTCGACCGTGGACAGGGCGCCGAGTGCGACTCCGGCGAGCACGCCGAGTCCGCCGAGCACGACCGAAGACAACACGTGTCCGACTCCGCACACCGCGGTGATCGACAGCGTGCGTCGCATCGACCAGCCGCGGGCGCGGCCGAGGGCGACGAAGGGCAGGTAGTGATCGGGACCGAGAGCCGTGTGCACGAAGGCAACGCCCACCGCCGCGGTCGCCATGCCGATCGAGAGTCCGTCCATCCTGTGAGTCCTGGTCAGCAGATGCGGGGCAGATCCATACCGGAGAGCAGATCGAGAGGCCGCAGACCGGCGCCCTGCGTGCGCAGCGCCAGAGGCGTCTCCCCTGCGCCACGCGCGGTGACGCGGCCGATCACGGCGGCGCCCACGCCGAGGGGATGGTTGCGGATGGCGGCGAGCACCGCATCGGCCGCGCCCCTTGCGACGAGGGCGACCAGCCGTCCCTCGCAGGCGAGGTAGAGAGGATCGACCCCGAGCAGCTCGGCGACGGCGCGCGTCTCGTCGCGCAGCGGGATCGCCTCCGCATCGAGTTCGATGCGATGCCCGCTGCGCTGCGCGACCTCGTGGCAGAGGGTCGCCACACCTCCGCGCGTCGGATCGTGCATGCTGCGCAAACCGGGCCCGGCCGCGGTCGCACGTGCACACAACTCGTTCAGCGGTGCGCAGTCGGAGCGCAGTCCCTCTCCGCAGATGCCGTGACGACAGGCGAGGATCGTGGCGCCGTGGTCACCGAGAGTTCCGCTCGCGATCACCAGATCGCCGGGTTCGACGAGCGCGTCGTCGAGTTCGACCTGCGGTGGGACCACGCCCAGTCCGCTGCTCACCGCGAACACCTTGTCGCCCTTGCCACGCGGGACGACCTTGGTGTCGCCGGCGACAAGGCTCACCCCTGCTTCACGTGCAGCGCGTGCGGCGCCGTCGACGACCTGCTGCAACAGGGCGTCGTCGCAACCCTCCTCGAGGATCAGCGCCCAGGTCAACCACAGCGGACGTGCACCGGCGACGGCGAGGTCGTTGACCGTGCCGCACACCGACAGGTAGCCGAGGTCGCCGCCTGGGAACACCGGCGGGTCGACGACGAATCCGTCGGTGGTCAGCGCAGGCCGTCCCTGCGGCAGTTCGTGCAACACTGCGGAGTCGGACAGGCTGCGCAGGTACGGATTGTCGAAGGCGGGCAGGAAGCGTTCTCGCACGAGCTGATTGCTGGCGCGACCACCTGCGCCGTGTGCGAGGAGGATGCGGCCGTCGCCGATCATCGACCTGCTCCGACGCTCTGCCGCTCGTGACGGAACCACGCCGCGCAGGTGCCTTCGCTCGACACCATGCAGGCACCGATCGGGTGGTCGGGATCGCAGCCATGGCCGAACAGCGGGCATTGCGGCGGCGTGATGGCTCCTTTCAGGATCTCGCCGCAGCGGCAGCTCTTCGGTTCCTGCGACGGCGCCAGCTCCACCGGCAGTTGCGCGGCGTCGCGGTGTGCGAACTCCTTGCGCAGGGCGAGACCGCTCGCGGGGATTGCACCGAGTCCGCGCCAGCGGCTGTCGGCGGGCTCGAAGAAGCGCGCCATCAGCTCCTGCGCCGTGCGGTTGCCCTCACGGCTGACCACCCGCGCATAGAGGTTGGCGACGCGCGGCGTGCGTGTGCGGACCTGCTCGAGGAGCTCGGCGATCCCCGCGAGGATGTCGACCGGACCGAAACCGACGATGGCGCCGCCCACACCGTGATCGCGCGGGAGGAACGCGTAGAAGTCGGCGCCGAGGATCACCGAGACGTGGCCGGGCAGAAGGAATCCCTGCAAGCGCAGATCGGGATCGCCGAGCAGCGCGCGCAGCGGCGGACCGATCAGCTTGCCGCCGGCGAACACCAGGAAGTTGCGGATGCCGTCCTCCTCCGCCTCGGCGAGGGCTGCGGCGATGGTCGGCATCGTGGTCTCGAAGCCGACGCCGAGGAACACCACCTTGCGCCCGGCGCTGTCCCGCGCGATCGCGAGGGCGTCGCGTGGCGAGTAGACGATGCGGATGTCGGCACCGCGTGCGCTCGCCTTCTCGAGGCTGTCGCGTCGCGACGCCGGCACGCGCATCAGGTCACCGAAGGTGCACAGCGTGACGTCGGGACGCTCGGCGAGCGCGATCGCGTGATCCAGCCAGTCGATCGGGGTCACGCAGACCGGGCACCCGGGACCCGAGACCAGGCGCACGTTGTGCGGCAGCAACCGACGGAGCCCAGCGGCGGCGATCGCGTGCGTGTGCGTACCGCACACCTCCATGAAGGTCACCGGCTCCGGCAGGCTGCGTGCGAGCGCCTCGACGCGGGCCGCGAGCACGGTCACACGGGCGCGGTCCTGGAACGCGTCGAGTGTGTTCACGAGGGCTGCTCCTCGCGCGCGATCGCCTCGTCGAACAGCGCGAGCGTGGCGCGTGCCTCGGCCTCGTCGATCCTCGTGATCGCGTGACCCGCGTGCACCAGCACGTGGTCGCCCACCTGCGCCTCGGGACACAGCAGCAGGCTGATGGAGCGACGCACACCGCGCAACTCGGCGACGCCGTCGAATTCGCGACGTTCCTTCAACTGCATCGGGATGGCGAGACACATGGGCGGACCTCCGCTGGTCGCGACGCGACCCGTGGGTGAAGCACCGGGACGTCGACGAGTTTCGGCGTGCAGCCGCGGGCACGACCGATCGCGGCGACGACGACCTGCCCGAACGACAGGCCACCGTCGCCCGGCGGCAGTTCGCGGGGCAGCAGGGTCTCGATGCCGAGAGCGCCGAGCTGCGCCGTGAGACCCGCGGCGAGACGGCGGTTCACGAAGCAGCCGCCCCCGAGTGCGACGCGTGAAGCGGCTCCGCCGAGTGCCGCGGCGGTCGAACGCGCGGTGACGGCACAGAAGGTGTCGAGCAGTCCGGCGGCGACCTTTGCGACGGTCTCGCCGCCGGCAGCGCGCTCGGCGGCGTGCAGGAGCAGGCTGCGTTGCGGGAAGAGCCCCACGGACGCGACCACCTCGGGCCAGGGCTCGAGGGTCGGTTCGTCGTGTGCCGCCGCCTCGAGGCGCGCGGCGGATTCGCCCTCGTATTCCTGCGCCGACGCCAGACCGAGCAGCGCACCCGCGGCCTCGAACAGGCGCCCTGCGCCGAAGGCGTGAGGGATGGCGTCGTGCAGCGCGAGGCGTGCGAGCGGAGCACGACGCGCACCGTCGACCGTGCGGGACAGCGGCAGGTGCGGCAGCAGGTCGAGTCGTCCGGCGCGCGCGAGGACGGCGACGGCGATGCGCCAGGGTTCGCGCACCGCGGCCTCGCCTCCGCACAACGGCAGTGCTTCGCCGTGCGCGAGACGCGCGAAGCACAGATCGCCGTCGACGAGGAGGAGCTCGGAACCCCAGGCGGTGCCGTCGGGTCCGAAACCGGTGCCGTCGAGGATCAACGCGGCGGCATGCTCCGTGCGGTTGCGCGGGAACGCATCGTGCTCGGCGAGCACGGCGGCGGCGTGGGCGAGATGGTGGGGGACGCGGAGCAGTGCACGACCGTCTTCGCGCGCGAGCGTCTCGGCGAGCCAAGTGCTCGGGTAGTCGGGATGCGTATCGCAGACGAGCAGCGTCGGCCGACGGTCGAGGAAGGCGAGCAGTCCGTCCGCGACCTCGCGGAGAAAGGCGCGCGCGGACTCCGTGTCGAGATCGCCGACGTGCTGCGACGGGAATGCGTCCTCGCCTTGCGCGACGCAGGCCGTGGTCTGCAGATGTCCTCCCAGCGCGAGGATCACCTCGTCCGTCGCGATTGGCAGGTGCAGTGGTGTCGGTGCGAAGCCGCGCGATCGGCGCACCTGCATCGTGCCGTGCGCGTGGGTCCGCACCACGCTGTCGTCGACACGACGCACGATGTCGCGGTCGTGGAGCAGGAACAGGTCGGCCGAGGAGGAGAGCCGAGTGAGCGCTTCGCGATTGCCGATGCAGATCGGCTCGTCGTGTGCATTGCCCGAGGTGGCGATCAGCGCGGCGAAGGGTGCGCCGTCGAAGAGCGCGTGGTGCAAGGGCGTGGTGGGGAGCATCACGCCGAGATCACGCAGTCCGGGGGCGACGACCTCCGCGAGGCGATCGTCGCGACGACGCGGAGCGAGCAGGATCGGGCCCTGCGGCGAGGCGAGAAGGGCGCGATCCTCGTCCCGCAACTCGACGAGGCCCTCGGCCACGGCGAGGTCGCGGACCACGAGTGCAAAGGGCTTGCGCGCGCGCGCCTTGCGGGCGCGCAGGCGTGCGACCGCCGCTTCGTGATCGGGACGGCACAGGAGCTGGAACCCGCCGAGTCCCTTCAACGCGACGATCGCGCCGTCGGCCAACGCGGCGCGGGTGCGTTCGAGTGCTTCGCCGTCGCGCGCGATCTCGGCACCGTCGCGGCCGGCGAGCCACGCGTGCGGGCCGCAGTCCGGGCAGGCGATCGCCTCGGCGTGACAGCGGCGGTCCTCGGGGTCGGCGTACTCGGCGGCGCAGCGCGGGCACAACGGGAAGCACGCCATCGAGGTGCTCACGCGGTCGTACGGCAACGCGCGGATCACGCTGTAGCGCGGGCCGCACTCCGTGCAGGCGGTGAAGAGATGGCGATGACGACGATCGCGCGGGTCGTCGATCTCAGCCCGGCAGCGGGGGCACAGCGCGGCGTCGGGTGGAACGAGCGCGCGACCGCGACGGCCGAAGACGGTGTCCGCGATCTCGAAGTCCGCAGCGAGCTTGCGCGGCGGGAGATCCTCGCTCTCGACCTGCGCGAGCCTCGCGAGGGAAGGGAGGCAATGCGGCAGCGCGTCGACGAACGCCGTGACGGCCGTGCGCGTCCCCTCGATCTCGAGGGTCGCGCCTTCGCCGTCGTTGCGGACGAAGCCCGCGAGTCCGTGGGCACGCGCGAGGCGCAGCACCGCGGGTCGGAAGCCGACGCCCTGCACGACACCGCGACACCGGAGACGGCGACGGATCAGCGGTTCATGGCCGACTTGCACCGGGCGATCCTCTCGCGCAGCAGGCCGCACCACGAGTCCATGCCTTCACCGGTGGTCGACGACAGCGGGATCGTCGTGCCCGTCGGTCGCAGCACGGCGATCTCGTCCCGCACTGCGTGGAGATCGAAGGGCAGGTACGGCAGCAGATCGATCTTGGTGATCAGCGCGACGTCGGCCTTGCTGAAGATGCCGGGGTACTTGAAGGGCTTGTCGCCACCCTCGGCGACCGACAGCAGCACGACCTTGAAGTGTTCACCGAGGTCGTAGTTGGCAGGGCACACCAGGTTGCCGACGTTCTCGACGAACAGCAGGTCGAGGTCCTCGTAGCGCGCGCCGTTCCGAAGCGGTTCGACCATCGCGTTCTCGACCATGCGTGCGTCGAGATGGCACGAACCGCCGGTGACGATCTGATGCGCGGGCAGCCCGGCACGACGCAGGCGATCGGCGTCGCGCTCCGTGGCGATGTCTCCGACGATCGCGGCCATGCGGATCTCGCCGGCGAGCCGGCGAGCCGTCGCCTCCAGCAGCGTGGTCTTCCCCGAGCCCGGCGACGAGATCAGGTTGACGACGAGCGTCCCCTGCGCGGCGAAGCGGCTGCGGAGACCGTCGGCGGCCGCGGCGTTGGCGGCGAGGATCTTCTGGCGGGCGTCGAGGGTGGTCATCGGACAGGTCCGGTCGGGAGGGAGGAGGTCACGTCGAGCAGATCGAGCTCGTCGCCGCCGTCGATCTGCAATGGAGCGGCACAGCGGGGGCACAGGCGCAGCCAGGATCCCGGTTGTCGTTCGGCGATCGTGCCGCAGTCGGGGCAGAGCTGGTTCGCCGCGTGCCACTCGATGTCGAGTGTGCACCCTGCGTGCGGAGTGCCGGTGATCACGGCTTCCCAGGCGAAGCGGAGCAGCGCGGGATCGAGGCTCGACAGTTCGCCGACGGCGATCTGCACCGCGCCGAGTGATGCACCCGGATCGAGGCGCGCCGTGGCGAGCGCCAGCAGCTCGGTCGCGACGCTCAGCTCGTGCATGGCGGTGCGATCTCGTCGAGGAGCTCGAGGAGGACGTGATGCGCGCAGTCCGCGGCCCGCGGCAGTGCATCGCGGACCGGGGCGGTGAGTCCGACGCCGGTGCGCACCGTCTTCGGCTCGACGCCGACGATCACGGCGTGGCGTGGCATCTCGCCGAGCAGGGCCGCGGTGCGCAGCAGGTCGCCGGCGTTCGCCTGATGGGCTCCGCCCTTCGCACCGGCGCTGTGTGCAGGTGCCTTGGCGAGCACGTCGTCGACGCGATGCACGGTGCCTGGTTCGGCGCCGAGACGGATCGCGTCGAGCACGAGCAGCCCGTGTCGTTCCGCGATGTGCGGAAGGAGTGCGAGGCCGAGGGTGCCGCCGTCGAGGAACTCGATGCGCGGGTCCTTGCCGTCCAACTTGCGCAGTGCGTCCAGCAGCTCGAGGCCGGCGCCGTCGTCGCGGAGCAGCATGTTGCCCAGGCCGAGCACGAGGATCGGAGCAGCCATCTCACCTGCCGTTGGTGGGTTTTCCGCGGGTCGGGCGCCGGAAGAACTTGGCGCCGGACACCATCGAGGAGATCAGTCCGTTGCGGTACTGGCGATCGTCGAGGACCACGATGTAGACGTGGAGGATCACGAACACCGCGAATAGCCACGACAGCAGGTTGTGCCACATGTGCGTGCGGAACAGCCCGCCGAACAACGGGACGACCCAGCCGAAGGCGCTGTCGTAGAAGCCGCCCGGATCCGACGAACCGAACAAGGCGAGCCCGGTGAGGATCTGGAGCAGTCCGCACAGCAGGGGGACCAGCACGTAGCTCAGCCCGGCGAGTGCGTTGTGGCCCACGTGCGGCTTGCGGAAGTCGAAACGCAGATAGGCGCCGGCCTGGGACAGCACGTCGCGCCACCACCGCACGCTGTGCACGCAGGGGAAGCCCGAGCGCGCATGCGCGTTGCCGAGGAAGAACCACAGCACGCGCAAGACGAAGGCGACGGTGAACACGGCGGCCGCCACGAAGTGCAACCAACGCACCCAGCCCATGAGGTAGGCGTCGGTGCTGCCGCCCGCGGTGAACCACGGCCGGTTGATCCACAGCCCGGTCGGGAACAGCACGACCACCGAAGCCGCGAAGCTCCAGTGGAACACGCGGATCGGCCATTGCCAGATCACGCGTCGCTCCCACACCGGACTGCCGGTCTCCTGACGGATCGGGACGTCGCTCATCGGAGCACCTCCTTCAGCGCACCTTGACCTTCACGAGTTCGCGGCCATCGGGTCCGTAGACGTGCGACGCGCAGGCGAGGCAGGGGTCGAAGCTGTGGATCGTCCGCAGGATCTCGACCGGCTGCTCGGGCTTGGCCATCGGTGTTCCGACCAGCGCGGCCTCGTACGCGCCGCGTTGTCCCTGGGCGTCCTTCGGCGACGCATTCCAGGTGCTCGGCACGACGCACTGGTAGTTGTGGATCCTCTGATCCTTGATGTGGATCCAGTGACCCAGCGAGCCGCGCGGCGCTTCGGTGAAGCCGAAGCCCTTGCACTCCGTCGGCCAGGTCGAGGGCTCCCAGTGCGAGACGTCTGCGGTCGCGGTGTCGCCGGACTTGAGGTGTTCGAGCAAGCGGTCGAACTCGTCCATGAGCCAACGCACGGCGACGCGGGATTCGAGCCCGCGCGCGGCGGTGCGGCCGAGCGTCGAGAACAACGCGGTCGCCGGCAGCTTCAACTGGCCGAGCGCGTCGGTCACGACTCCCTTGATGTCGTCATTGCCGGCGGCGAAGCCGACCAGCATGCGTGCGAGCGGGCCGACCTCCATCGGGTTGCCCTTCCAGCGCGGGGTCTTGAGCCAGGAGTAGGCGCCGTTCTCGTCGAGGTGCTCGTACGGAGGCTTCGGCCCGGTGTAGTGCGGCTCGGTGTGCCCCTCGAAGGGATGCAGCTTGCTCTTGCCCTCGGGGTAGCGGTACCACGAGCGCGCGACCTCTTCGGTGATCTGGCCGAGGTCCTTGGCGTCGATCGGGTGGATCGTCGACAGGTCGCGGCCGAGGATCGCGCCGCGCGGGAAGCGGAACCCCTTCACGTCGGCGAGGCCGTTCTGCGGCACGTCGCCGTAGCAGAGGTAGTTGCCCACGCCGCCGCCGATCTGCGTCCACTCCGGATAGAACGACGCGATCGCGAACAGGTCGGGGATGTAGAGCTGTTCGACGATGTCCTGCGCTTCGAGGATCTTGTCGCGTACGAGATTGAGCCGCTCGATGTTGATCGCGCCGTCACCCTCGAGGTCGAAGCTGCACGGCATTCCGCCGACCAGGTAGTTCGGATGCGGGTTCTTGCCGCCGAACACGGTGTGGATCTTGATCAGCTCCTTCTGCCACTTCAGCGCCTCGAGGTAATGCGCGACCGCCATCAAGTTCGCCTCGGGCGGCAGCTTGTAGGCGGGGTGGCCCCAGTAGGCGTTCGCGAACAGGCCGAGCTGGCCGGAGTCGACGAACTTCTTCAGCGTCGCTGCGATGTCCTTGTAGTAGCCCGGCGTCGCGGCCTTCCAGTGCGGCGAGATCTGCTGGTTCAGCGCCGCCGTCGCCGCGGGATCCGCACTCAGCGCCGACACCACGTCGACCCAGTCGAGCGCGTGCAGGTGGTAGAAGTGGATCACGTGGTCCTGCACGAGCTGGGTCAGGTACATCAGGTTGCGGACGATCTCCGCGACCGGCGGCACGTGGATGCCGATGGCATCCTCGACCGAACGCACCGAGGCCAGCGCGTGCACGGTCGTGCACACGCCGCAGATGCGCTCGGTGAAGGCCCAGGCGTCGCGCGGGTCGCGACCCTGCAGGATCAGTTCCAGGCCGCGCCACATCGTTCCCGAGGACAGCGCCTCGTTGATGGTGCCCTTCTCGTCGAGCATCGCCTCGATGCGGAGATGGCCTTCGATGCGGGTGACGGGATCGACGACGACTCGCGTGGCGCTCATGACTCCACCTCCTCGCGGGCGGCACCCTCAGCCGGCGGCTTGCCCTTGCGTGCGCGGTTGATGCCGAGCGCCGTGAGGTGCGCGGCGACGGCGACGGCCGCGGCACCGGTGAGCACCTTGCCGATGGTCTTCGGCGTCGACTCGATGCCCGGCACGACGACGTGCGACAGCCGCTCGTAGAAGGGGCCGTCGTCCCAGAAGTTCTCCTCCGCGCAGCCGATGCAGCCGTGACCGGAGCCGATCGGCCACGACGTGCCGCCGTTCCACTTCACCGTTGCGCAGGCGTTCGCCGTCGTCGGTCCGCGGCAGCCCATCTTGTAGAGGCACCAGCCCTTCTTCGCGCCTTCGTCGTCCCAGGCCTCCACGAACTGGCCGTTGTCGAAGAATGCACGGCGCAGGCAGCGATCGTGGAGGCGGTGTTGGTAGAAGGCCTTGGGGCGCCCGATGCGATCGAGTTCGGGCAGGCGGCCGAAGGTGAGGACGTGGGTGAGCACGCCGGTCATCACCTCCGCGATCGGTGGGCAACCCGGCACCTTCACGATCGGCTTGCCGCTGATCAGTTCGTGCACCGGCTTGGCGCCGGTGGGGTTCGGCTTGGCCGCCTGCACGCAGCCGTTCGAGGCGCAGGAGCCCCAGGCGATGACGAACTTCGCGTGTGCGGCGGTCTCGCGCAGGATCTCGAGGAAGGTCTCGCCGCCGACCGTGCAATAGACGCCGCCATCCGCTGTCGGAGCATTGCCCTCCACGGCGAGCACGTACTCGAGTTCGCCGCGCTTGGCCTTCTCGATGGTGTCCTTGCGGATCTGCTCGACCTGATGACCTGCAGCAGCCTGCAGCGTGTCGTCGTAGTCGAGCGAGATCATGTTCAGGACGATGTCCTGGGCGATCGGGTGCGACGACCGGATGAAGGACTCGCTGCAGCAGGTGCATTCGAGGCCGTGGAGCCAAAGCACGGGCAGGCGCGGCTTGGTCTCGAGTGCCTCGATCACCCGCGGCAGCTCCTTCGCGTCGAGCCCCATGCTCGCCGCCAGGGTCGCGCAGAAGGTGAGGAAGTCGCGACGACTGATCCCGTGACGCTGCAGCAACTCGTAGGTGGTGCCGACAGCGGAAGTGGCATGTGCGCTCATCGTCCCAAGGCCTCCGGAACCGACCCGGAACGAAACCGCTTCCGCGCCTATTTCGAAGTGCACTTTGCGACCGATGGTCGCGCGGGCATCAGCGCACGCCGAGGATCAGCGCGAGGTTCGGCGCGACGAGAGCAGGATGATCACCCGACGTCTGGGTCGACAGGGTCAGTGTGCGACGCGGGTCGGGTGGCGAGCTGAACGTGAAGGTCGCTGCGGCCGAGGTCCTGATCCCGAACGCATTGACCGTGGGATCGAGCAGGAACAACTGCGTGTGCAGGCTCTGCCCGAGCAGTCCGAAGTTGCGAGGCACCGGCAACCGGAGCGTGAAGCGCTCCGCGCGGCCCGCGCGCGACATGCCGACGTAGGACTGCAACGAGTCGGTGAGGATCGTGCATCCCGGCGCGCCGAACAGATCGAGGTGCAGCGGCAGCGGGATCGAGCCCCATCGCGTCGTGCTGGTCCCCACGAAGGCGACGGCAGGGTGGATCGGCACGTTCGGATCGGGCAGTGCGCTGATCTCGGCGAAGAGGTCGCCGTTGAGATAGTCCGCGCTGAAGCCGGTCGAGCCCGCGGGGCAATTCGCGCCGGAGAGCGTCGTCAACACGGTCCAGTCCGCGGTCTGGAAGAACTCGGCGTCCGGATACCAGGGCTGGATCGTGGTGCCTTCGTCGCGCGTCTCGGTCTCGACGCACAGGTGAGCGATGTTGGTCAGCGGAAACGGCTGATCGAGCGGCACGACGACGTCGAAGACCGCCGGAGTCGGACGTTGCGACTCGGCCGGGAATGCGACCAGGCGATCGTCGAGGACGGTCGTGTGATCGATGCCTCGATTGGCGGCGAAGCTCAGCGTGCTCGCGAGTTCGGGGCTCGGCACACCGATGCCGCTCATGCGGAGCGTCAGGTGGCGCGACACCGCGCTCATCGTCGGCACCGTGCTGCTCGAGTCGGGACGGAACAAGACCGCCGAGTAGGAAGGTGTGGCGCGGTAGACGAAGCGGCTCTCGTAGATCGTCTGGGTGAGTTGGAAGCCCGGTCGCGCGAGGGCGAAGCTGATACCCGTGCCCTCCGCGGCGGCGTTCTGGTACGGGATGGTCGCCACGTTCTGGGCGAGGACGGGCGATACGAGGAGCAGGACGGCGGTGACGGGGATGGGAACGCGACGGCTGTTCATGTTCGGCGGAGAGAGGACCTGGGGGGCGGGCCGCGGCCGCGGGCAAGCGGCGTGCCCGCGATGCGCGAGGGTACTCCCGTCGCGTGTGTGTTCCCCGACTGCGGCAACAATGCATCGCCCGGCCGCGGCGATGCGGAAGGACTCCGTCACGCGCGGGTGACGACAGTCCTGCTTGCATGCGCGGGCACTTCGCCGCATACCGGCCGCCCCCGATGCCTGAACTTCCCTCGTCCGTCGCGCTGGTCACGTCGATCGTCCTGCTGGCGGGTGGCGCGGAGCTCCTGGTCCGGGGGGCTGTCGCGCTGGCGCAGCGTTGCGGTCTGTCGTCGTTCTTCATCGGTCTCGCGATCGTCGGCTTCGGCACTTCCACCCCGGAGCTGACGGCGAGCGTGCGTGCCGCGCTCGACGGTCGGGACGACATCGCGCTCGGCAATGTCGTGGGCAGCAACGTGATGAACGTCGCGTTCATCCTGGGGCTGACCTCGCTGATCCGTCCGATCCCGCTGCCGGGCCGCGTGGTGCGCGGCGAGATCTGGATCGCGCTGGCAGCGTCGTTCGTGCCCTTTCTCGCCCTCACTGCCGAAGGGCGGCTCACCCGGGCGCATGGCATCGCGATGCTGGTGGGGTTGGTGCTGTTCCTGATCCGGGGCTACGTGAACGGGCGGCGCAACGGCCACCAGCCGACCGGGCAGGAACTGCTCGAGAGCGAGCCGGTCGTCGCGCCGCACGCGCGGATCGGCGTGCCGGTGGCGCTCCTGTTGATCGCAATCGGCCTCGCCGCGCTGGTCTTCGGCGGCGGCATGCTGGTCGATGCCGCCGTGGAGGTCGCGCGCGGCTTCGGTGTCTCGGAACTCGTGATCGGCCTGACCGTGGTCGCCGCCGGCACCTCCGCGCCGGAGCTCGTCACGTCGATCGTTGCCGCGGCGCGGGGCCATTCGGACATCGCCGTCGGGAACGTGCTGGGGTCGAACGTCTTCAACATCCTGTGCATCCTCGGCATCACCTGCGTGGTCACGCCCCAGGCGGTGTCGTCGCAGCTCCTGCGCAGCGACGTGCCGGCGATGATCGTGTCGACCGTCCTGATGCTGCCGATGGTGCGCTTCGGCCGGGTGCCGCGCATCGGCGGTGCGGTGTTGCTCGTGGGCTACGTCGGCTACGTGACCTGGCGCGTGCTCGGTGGGAGTGCGACATGAACGAAGCGAAGGGGCCGGAACACGTCGTCGCGTTGCGTCCGGTCGAGCCACGCGATCTCGGGGTGTTCTTCGAGCATCAGCTGGACGTCGAGGCGGCGCAGATGGCCGAGTTCGCGTCCCGCGACGGCCGGGCGTTCATCGCGCACTGGGGGCGGATCGCAGCCGATCCCGAGGCCTTCGTTCGCACCATCACCTGCGACGGCGAGGTCGTGGGGAACGTCGTGCGCTGGGTCGCCGACGGCGTGCCCTGCGTGGGTTACTGGATCGGCCGCGAGCACTGGGGCAAGGGCATCGCCAGCCGCGCGCTCGCCGAGTTCGTCGACCTGCTCCACGACGCGGTGGTCTGGGCGCGCGTCTCGCCGCGCAACCGCGGTTCGATCAAGGTGCTGGAGCGCTGCGGCTTCCGCATGATCGACGACGGTCCCGAGGAGTTCGTCTACGAGCTGCGTCGCCGACGCTGACGTTTCAGGCCCCCTCGCGCGGCGGCACGAATTCGAGGGCGATCCAGCGCCGAACGACGTAGTCGCGGAACCCCTCCTGCTGGAGGTATCGCGCGACGTTGCCGCCTTCACGGGCGAGATCGCCGAGAGCCTTCTCGAGTTCATCGCGGCGCTCGAGTGCACGCGCGACCTCGCGTTCCATTGCGCGCTTGCGGCGCAGTTCGTCGACACCGATCAGGAGGGCCGCGAGGCCGATCACCATCAGGGCCGGGAACCAGTAGTGGACGTAGACGCGACCCTGCAGCATCGCGAAGCTGCCGAACGACGACAGGAGGAGGAGCGGTCCGACCACGATCTTCGTCATCGGTGGGAGCCCGAAGATCTGGTCGGAGAACTCGGGAATGCCGCCGTGCGAAAGGAACGAGGGGCGGCGCGTCAGCGGCGTGATCGCCGGCGTGGACGGCGTTGCCTCCGTGTCTTGCCCGGACGCGCCGGCGTCGCGTTGGACCGCGACCGGGCGACGTAGCTGCAGCGGCACGAACTGTGTCGCGATCCAGCGCCGTACGGAGGGTTGACGGAAGCCCTTGGTCTCCAGGTAGCGGGTGACCTTGCCGCCCTTCTGCACCAGTTGTGCGAGGTCGCGTGAGAGCTGCGCACGCTGGTCGAGTGCGCGCGCGACTTCCCGATCGATGGCATGGCGTTCGGCGAGTGCGCGCGCGGCGAAGAGCATCAAGCCGATACCCAGCACCGCGAAGGTGATCGGGCCGGCCATGGCGAGGGCCTGATCGGCGATCCTGCCCGCGAGCAGCGCGCCGCTGGCCGCCATCGCAGCGCCGAGGCGGAAGGCCAGCCGAGGATGCAATCGCGACGGCGGTTCGAGCTCGGTGACGTGCATGCGGATCAGAACCAGAGCGTCTCGCGATTGCCGGGCACGAGCGCGCCGGGGGGTACCGCGAAGCCGAAGCTCTGCGCGACGAGGCGGACTCCCGACGGGAGATTCGGCGGCACCGCGAGTGCCACGCGCCACGGCAGCGCACCGGAGAACGCGAAGGGGATCAAGGTCGTCGGGTCGAGAAGGATGGTCGGCAGACCGGGCAGGTGCACGAGGCCTTCGTCGAACGCGAACAGGAGGTAGCCGGTGGCGATCGACGAACTGGTCGTGGTCACGTCGAAGACGGCGAGTCCGGGGAAGGACGCGCCGGTGGTGACGTGGACCGGGGTGAACTCGTCGGCGCCGATGTCGGGCGCGCTGGTGCCGTCGAGGTTGCCGTCGGCGTGGCGCGTGTCGTCGTCGATGTCGGCGCGCAGCGTGACGTTGACGTCGCCTGCATCGATCAGCGCGCTGCTCGATCGCAGGTGGTAGTCGCGTGTCGCCGGATTGACGAAGGAAGGATCCACGGCGAGGTTGCCCGGCGGCACTGCGCCGCCGGGGAAGGACGGTCCCTCGACGGCGAGCGTGTTGTTCCAGAAGTCGTTGTGGTGGACGTGGGCGGGGGTGGTCGCCGCGGTGGCGTTCGACGACAGCCCCACGCGACAACCGGTGAAGACGTTGCCGACCACGGTCGTGTTGTTGCCCTCGCGCAGCACGCCGAGCTGGGGCGTGTTGACGATGGTGTTTCCGGTGATCTCGATCACCGAGTTGGCGTCGAACTGGTTGATGCCGTCGTTGCCGAGGTCGACGAACAGGTTGTCGTGGATGTGCCAGTCGAGGATCGGCGTGCCCTGCCACAGGATGATCCCGCGGTTCACGTCGATGAAACGGCAGCGATCGACCTCGAAACCGGTGGCGCTGCCGGCGCCGTTGTAGGTGCCCGCCGAGATCGCGGCGGTCCACCAGTCCGCCTTGTTCATGTTGGCGAAAGTGATGTTGGTCAGGCGACCACCCGAGGCCGTCGTGCCGATCCGCATGGCGGTGCCGGCGGCATTCACGAGATCGATGACCACGTTGCCGATGCCCTGGATCACCACTCCGGCGTGCGGCTGTCCGTTGCCGAACTGCATCGGGAAGGACTCGCCGGTGGCCGCGACGGAGTAGGTTCCGGCGCGCACCAGGATGTGGGTCTGCGGTGTCGCCGCGGCGAGCGCCGCCGTGATCGACCGCAGTGGTTGCGAGGGAGTCCCCGGGTTGGAGTTGTTGCCGCTCTGGGCGTCGACCCAGAGTTCCTGCGCGAACGCGGGTGCGAGGAGCAGGGCGGAGACGAGGATGCCGTGGATCATGCTTTCCTCCGGTGGCCGCCGCGGAGCGCGACGGATCCGCAGAGGCTAGCGTTCGGCCGATTGGCGTGCGCGTCGACGCGCGGGCATGATGCTGCGCCGCGCGTGAACCCACTCATCCGCTCGATTCCGCCCTTCCTGGTGCGGTTCTTCGCCCGGCCCTACGTGGCCGGTGATTCCCTCGCGAAGGCCATGGACGTCGCCGCCGAGCTGCGGACCAAGCGAGGTTTGCTGACGACGCTCGATCTCCTCGCCGAGAACATCAGCGAGCGGGAGACGGTGGAACGCAACGTGGCGACCTACCTGGCGATGGTCGACGCCGCCGCCTCCGACCCGCGGTTCGCGGGCGATGCGGATCGCCCCACGGTCTCGCTGAAACCGAGCAGCTACACGGTGGCGCCGCTGGACAAGAGTGGGGATGCCGCCGGATCGGCTGCTGCCGTACGGCGCATCGTCGAGCACGCGGCACAGCGCAAGGTGCGCGTCACCGTCGACATGGAGGGCCGGCATTGGACCGACTTCACGCTCGACCTGCTGAAGGATCTGCACGCCGCCGGTCATCGCCATGTCGGCTGTGTCATGCAGACTCGCCTCCACCGCACCGAGGCCGACCTCGACCGCCTTCCGGCGGGTATCCGCGTCCGTCTGGTGATCGGGATCTACAACGAGCCGGAGAACATCGCCCTGCGGGACAAGCCGGCGATGAAGGAACGCATGCTGGCCTTCGCCGGCAAGCTGCTTGCGCGCGGGCACTTCGTGGAGTTCGCGACCCACGACGAGGCGATCGTGCGGCGCTTCCTCGAGCAGGTCGTCCCGGCGGCTGGCGTGGGAACCGACCGATTCGAAGTCCAGATGCTCTATGGGGTTCCGCGCGACAAGCTGCTCGGTGAGGTCGCTGCGCGCGGGGTCCGTGCCCGGCTCTACGTGCCCTTCGCCCTGGGCTGGCCGATGGCGATCGCCTACCTGCGCCGCCGGCTCGACGAATACCCTCGCATGATGCTGCTGGTCGCCCGGAACATGCTCCGCAAGGGTTGAGGCGCGAGGGTTGAGTGCCGGTGGCTTCCTTGCCCTGGGGCGCGCGTGCTATACTCCTCGCCCCAATGTCCGCACCCCTCGCTACCATCGTCGAGCGTCTCTGCGCCTGGAAGGACGTCACCCGGAAGACCGATCAGGGCAAGGACAGCTTCTACGTCCGAGGCCAGGTCTTCGCCTACCTCGGCAAGAAGGGCGTGGTGGTCCGACTCGCACCGCCGCAAGTGGTCGAGGCGCTCAAGATCATCGGCGCCAAGCGCCAGCCCGACGAGGCGGATCCGCACTCGCGGGAGTTCGTCGAGATCCCGGTGTCCGGCCCGCGCGAGGTCGAGCGCGCGATGATGTGGCTGCGCCGCGCGTGCCGCCTCGGCCGGACCGCCGCCGGGCCGGTCTGAGCGTCCTGCTCCCGTGGAGCGCGCCGGCGTGAGGTGACGCCGCTGCAGTGCTCCGGCGCGCCGTCCCTCGCAGGGACGGACCCCTTCGCAACGCGGTGGGCTCAGGTGAACATGTCGGGACCTCGTCCGACCCCACCCACCCGATGCCCAGACTCACCTCGCTCGCTCTCATCGCCGCGTTCGCGGCGGGCGCCCAGGCTCAGGATCCCGTCCTCCGCGCCACCGGCGGTTCGCTCGGTCAGCCACTCGCGCTGACTCTCGAAGGCCAGAACTTCGGTCAGCTCGGACTGATCTTCCTCTCCTTCAATCCGGGGCCGACGCAGCTCTCGGCCCTCGATCCGAACGACCCGCGCTCGCTCACCGTCGGCGTCGACCTGCTCGGACTGACCTTGTCGGGACCGCTGCTCAGCCCGCCGATCTTCGCGCCCGCGCCGTTCATCGTCCCGAACAACCCGTCGCTCACCGACGTGGCGATGTACTTCCAGGGTGCGACCGCGCCGGGGAGCTTCCGCATCCTCGACGGCATCAGCGCTCCCCGCGCCGTGCGTTTCGCGCCGGCGAACGCGATGCGCGATCGCTTCGTCAGCATGGGCGCGCAGCGCTCGTTCTTCCCGGTGATCGAGGGCAACGGCGGACGGCCGATGATCCTCGGCGGCGGATCCGGCGCGCTGTTCGCGCAGACCGCGCGCAAGGACACCGAGTTCTTCGACGCGATCCACGACACCTTCTCCTTCGGCCCCGACATGACCATCGAGCGCTCGCTCCACACGGCGACGCGGCTGCTCGACGGTCGCTGGCTGGTCGTCGGTGGCGTCGATCGCCTCAACGATCCGACGCCGACGGCGGAGATCTACGATCCCGTCGCGAACACTTTCACGGCGGTGGCGAGCATGGCGCTGCAGCGCGCCGGTCACGCAGCCGCGCTGCTCCCCGACGGCCGCGTCCTGGTCTCCGGCGGCATCACCGACATGAACCAGACCAGCTCGTCGCTCGATCCCGTCTACTCGATCACGACGACGACCGAGATCTACAACCCGACGACCAACAACTGGTCCGCAGGTCCCGCCCTGCGCAAGCCGCGCGCCGGACACACTGCGATCACGCGCGCCGACGGCCGCGTACTGCTGTGCGGCGGCGTGAGCTGGTACACCTTCATCGTGCGCATCCCGTCGCTCGAGACGACCACCGACCTCTACACGGCGTCGACCGGAGCCGGCTCGATCGCCGCGGGTCCGACGCTGCGCCAGGCGCGCGCCGAGCCCGCGCTGGTCTCGATCGGCGGCGGGCGCTGGCTGCTCGCCGGCGGCGTCGGCGCGATCTCGCTGACCCAACAGGGCACTCCGACCGCCGCGGCGGAGATCTATGACGAGGCAGCCAACACCTTCACCGCGACCGGCTCGATGGCGCATGCGCGCACGCTGCACCAGTGCTTCGACATCGGCGGTGGCCGCTACCAGTGCGTCGGCGGCGGCGACGGAACCCTGTTCGCCGTCACACCGCTGGCGACCTGCGAGATCTGGAACTCCGCGACCGGCACCTGGAGCGCGGGGCCGAACCTCAACACGCCGCGCGTCGCGTACGGCGCCTACGTGACCGCATCCGGGCAGGATCACATCCTCGGTGGCGACACGCCGGCGGGTGTCAGCCTGTCGACCGAGTTCTACTACCGCTGAGACCCGTTGCCGCGGCGGGCGCGCGTGCTATCCCGCCGCGGCCCGCGACCCGGACCTTGCCGTCATGAGAACCACCGCCTTCGCACGCGCTGCGACCGTCCTCCTCTGCGTCTTCGCCGCAGCACCGCTCGTCGCGCAGCAGAACTTCACGCTGCCGGTGGTGGTCGGAAACATGGTCGACACGACCTTTCCGTTCGGTGGGCCGCGCATGCGCTACCAGCAGTGGTATTCGCCGATCGACTGGTTCCAGCGCGTGCAACAGCCGGTGCGGGTGACGAACCTGCAGTTCCGCGCCGGCCCGACCGGCGGGGCGGTCGCCGGTCGTCAGGTCGAGATCGAGGTGACGATGGGCAACTCGTCGCCGGTCAATCCCACGAGTTCCTTCGAGGCGAACTTCGTGTCGGGCCGTGTGACGGTTTTCCCCCGTGCCTTCGTCACGCTCCCGCAGAGCATCCCCGGCAACTGGCCGGTCTCGCTCGCCTTCACCAACGAGTTCGTGTGGGACGGCGTGTCCGGGGTGATCCTCGAGATCAAGCTCTGGAACAACGGCAACAACAACAACAGCTGGACCTACAACCTCGCCTATGACGCAGCGGGTGGCGGCTCCGTCTACCGCATGTGGGATGCGACCAACGGCCCGACGTCGAACTTCGCGCAATTCTTCGCCGCGGGTCAGGGACTGATCACGCGCTTCAACTACGCGAATGCGCTGAGCATGCCGTACGGGACGGGTTGCGCCGGCGAAGGCGGCTTCATTCCCGTCGCGAGCACCACCGGCGGCCATCCGGTGCCGGGCAACTCCAACTGGACGCACGTCCTGACCAACGCACCCTCCCAGCGACAGGCCTTGTTCTTCATGGGCTTCAGCGCGACCCAATGGGGTTCGTTCTCGCTGCCGCTGGATCTGTCGAGCATCGGCGCGCCGGGTTGCAACCTGCTCGCCGAGTACGTCGCCGGCGTCACCATCCCGACGGTGGGAGGCGGACCGGGTGCCGGGATCGCGCAGTTGCGGCTGCCGACGCCACCGACCACCAACTGGGTCGGCGTCATGCTGTTCTCGCAGTGGCTCGTGCTCGATCCCAACGCGTCGAACGGACTGCTCGCCGCGTCGAACGGCGTGTGGACGCAGACGGCGATGAACTGACCGCCTGCGGCGCGTCGTTCACTGGACGTCGCGACCGAAGGGGTCGTCCTCGTGCGCTTCGATCCGTCGCAGCACCTCGCGCGCGTAGCGGTTGGTGGGGTTGCGTTCGAGCGCCTTGCGGAGGTGCGACTTCGCGTCGTCGGTGCGGCCGAGCAGATGGGCTCCCATCGCCGCGAGCACGTACGGTCGTTCGTCGACCTCGAGGGCCGCCGCCGCGCGCAGCAGCATGCGCTCGGCTGCGGCGAAGTCCTGGCCGAGGAAACGGTTCGGGGCGAAGAGCTTCTCGCAGGCTCGCGCGATCACCACACGCGGGTGGTTCGGATCACGCCGTTCCGCCGCGCGCAGCGCCGCTTCGATCCGCGGACGCAGCGAGAGGATCTGCACCCAGCCGGTCGCTGTGAGCGACAGCAGTGCCGAGCGGATGCGCTCCGCATCGGGATCGGTGTCGCCGAGCGCGATCGCCTTGTCGATCGCCTCGAGTCCGGCGTCGATGTCCTTGCGGTTGGGTTCGGGGAGCTCCGTGTGGGTCGGACGGCCCACCGCCATGCCCTTGTCGCGGTCGCGCGCCAGACAGCGCTCGAGCAGGGCTTCGCCGAGCACGCGCCAGTCCTCGGCGCGGCCGCGCTCTCCACAGCGCGTCCGCTGCGCGGCGACGAAGGAGTCGAGCGGGGCGAGATCGCCTGCCAGTCGGACGCGCGCCAGTTCCTCGCTCGAGCCGGTCGCCGTCGACGCCGACACCTGCGTGCGCTCCGGGGTCGAGGCGCCGAGCTGCGATCTCACCAGCTCCCAGCCGAGCATCGCGACGGCCGTGAGGACCAGCGCGACGATCACCAGTTGCCGGCGGTTCACGTCGATTCCTCGGGGAGGAGGAGTTCGACCGGATGGACCACCGGAAGGTCGGAGCCAGCGGCGCGCAGTGAGGCGGCGATCTGCATCATGCAACCGGGGTTGCCCGTGGCCACGACGGTGGCGCCGACCGTCGCGAGAGCTGCGGCCTTCCGCGCACCGATCTGACGGCCGAGCTCGGGTTGCAGGAGGTTGTAGATGCCGGCCGAACCGCAGCAGTCCTCGGCGGTCGGGTGGGTCGCGATGCGCAATCCGGGCACCTGCGCCAGCAGATCGAGGGGCTCGGTGTGCACGCCCTGCGCGTGGCAGAGGTGGCAGGGGGCGTCGTAGGCGAGCACGGCGTTGCACCGGCGCGGTGTCGCGCGCAGTCCGGTGCGGGCGAGGAACGCCGTGATGTCCACACAACGCTCGGCGAACTGCGTGGCGACCGGCGTGCCGAGGAGGGTGCCGTAGTCGCGCAGGAGCGCCCCGCAACCCGCGCTGTTGGTGACGATCACATCGCATCCCTCGAAGGCCACGAGGTTGCGGCGCGCGAGATCGCGAGCGGCGTCGGCCTGACCGTCGTGGACGAGGAGCGCGCCGCAGCACACTTGACCCTGCGGCACCACGACCTCCCAGCCGTTGTGCGCGAGGAGGCGCGCGGTCGCGCGATTGATCGAGCCGAACACCTGCTCCATCACGCAGCCGGTGAACAGCGCCACACGTCCGCGTCGCTCGCCCCGTGCGGGGAAGGTCTCGCGAAGCGGCGCCCGCTCACGGCCCTTCGGAACGTGCGGGACCAGCGCATCGACCTCGGCAGGCAGCAGCCGGAGAGCTCGGGCGAGACGTCTCAAGCCGAGCAGCTCGCTGGCGCGCGCGAGGCGGAAGAACCAGCGCAGTCGACCCTGGTGCGCGACCACGTGACGCAACAGGAAGCTCGCCACGCGGTGGCGCAATCGACGCGTGCGCGTCGGCTCGGGACGGAGCTGCTCCCGCACCGATTCGAGCAGGTGACCGTACTGCACCCCCGAGGGGCACGCCGTCTCGCAGGCCCGGCAGTCGAGGCAGCGATCGAGGTGCGGTCGGATCGCATCGACGTCCTCGATGCGTCCCTCGGCGAGCGCGCGCATCAGCAGGATGCGACCCCGCGGCGAGTCCACCTCGGTGCCGAGCACGGCGTAGGTGGGGCAGGCTTCGAGGCACAGTCCGCAGTGCACGCAGTCGAGCGTGCGTTCGTGCCAGGGTTTGACGGCGCCCGGTGTGCTCATCGCAACAGTCCCCTCGGGTCGAGCTCCGCGCGCAGGCGTTCGGCGAGACGTGCGGCGCCCGGATCGAGAGCGGTCGCGCGACCGCGTCGATCCGCGCTCGCGCGATCGATCTCTCCGCAGCCGTCGATGTCGGGCAGTTCCACGAGCAGGCGGTCCGCGTCGCCGGGGACCAGGGCCACCTCGAAACGGCCGGTGCCCGCGATCCGCAGCGCCGCTTCGGCCGGCAGCCGCGCGATCAGCTCCTGCGCGCGACTCGGCGGCAGGCTGCCGGCGACGCGCTCGGGAGCGCCGACGACCGCGGCGATGCGATCGTCGCTCTCGATCAGAGCGTGGCGTCGCACGCGATCGGCGACCACGCGTGGCGCGCCGTCGCAACGACCGCGCACGGCGAACGCGCCCTTCTCGCGGCACAGCCACAGCCGCGCAGGCGGGGCGTCGTCGCGACGCAGACGGTCGAACAAGGCCAGCGCGACGGCAGGGTCGGGATCACGGTTGCAGAACGCGACCGAGCAACGCGGCCTGGGCCGCAGCTTGAGGTGCAGCTCGGTCGCCGCGAACAGACGTCCGCGGCTGCCGACGAACAGCTTGTGGAGATCGAAACCCGCGACGCTCTTCACGACCCGCGCCCCGACCTTGAAGGCGAGTCCTTCGGCGAGGACGCCGCTCATGCCGAGGAGCAATGCGCGCGGCGGCAGGCATCCCGCGGGACCCGGTGCTTCGCCCAGGGCACTGCCGATCGAGAAGGTCGCACCGATCGATCCCGTGCCCGGTTCGCAGGGCAACCACAGTCCCTTCGCGGACAGTTCGGCGTCGAGTTCCGCACGCGTCACTCCGGCCTGCACGGTGCAGGTGAGGTCGTCCGGCTCGAGACGCAGGATGCGGTCCATCCCGGCGAGCGACACGATCTGCACCGGGGTCTCGGGGGCCGGAACCTCGCGCTGTCGGGAGAGCCTCCCGGCGATGCGCACACGTGGTGCATCGGGCGCCCGCGACGCGAACCACTCCACGAGCTGTCGCGCGCTGTTGACGTTGACACGCCCAATGACCGAGAAGTCGACGCTGGAGGTCGCGGCCTGCGTCACGCGTCGCCCTCCTCGAGCACGCGTGCGACCATCGCAGGCCAGCGCGACGACTCCGCGCACGCCGAACGCGATGGCAGCACCTTGCCGGGATTGCAGCGCCCCTCGGGGTCGAAGGCGCGCTTGGCGCGCAGCATGACGTCGAGGTCGTCGACGTCGTACATCAACCCGAAGTGCTCGAGCTTCTCCGAGCCGATGCCGTGCTCGCCGCTGATGCTCCCGCCCATCGCCACGCACAACGCGAGGATCTCGTGGCCGGCCGCGAGCACACGCGAACGCTCGTCGGGGTCACGGCTGTCGAAGGCGATGTTCGGATGCAGATTGCCGTCGCCGGCATGGAACACGTTGGTGAGCGTGACGCGGTGTCGCTTGCCGATCGCGGTGATCTCGCGCAGGGTCTCGACGAGGCGCGTGCGCGGCACCACGCCGTCGAGGACGTAGAGGTCCGGGCGCAGCCGACCCATCGCACCGAACGCGCCCTTGCGACCCTTCCACAGGCGCTTGCGCTGCGCGGGGTCGCGGGCCTCCTCGGTCGAGATCGCCCGGTTCGCGCAGAAGATCGCGGCGATCTCCTGCGCGTCGTCGTCGAGCGCGAGCGTCGGTCCGTCGAGCTCCACGAGCAACACGGCGGCGGCGTCCTGCGGGTAGCCGGCGCGGTACACCGAGGCCTCGACGGCGCGGATCGTCGCATCGTCGAGGATCTCCATCGCGGCCGGCATCAGCCCGGCGGCGACGATCGCCGACACGCTGGCGCAAGCGTCTTCCATCGTGGCGAAGGCCGCGAGCAGCGTCCGCACGCCCTCGGGATCGCGTGACAGGCGCACCGTGATCTCGGTGGCGATCCCGAAAGTGCCCTCGCTGCCGGTGAACAGGCCGAGCAGGTCGAACTCGTGCGGCCCGCGCGGCCCGTGCGGGCCACCGAGGCGCGCCAGCTCACCATCGGGCAGGACCACCAGCGCGCCGAGCAGGTGGTCGGTCGTCATCCCGTACTTGAAGCAGTGTGGTCCGCCGCTGTTCTCGGCGATGTTGCCGCCGATCGTGCACACCGTCTGGCTGCTCGGATCAGGCGCGTAGTGGAGACCGTGGCAGGACACGTGCCGGGTGAGCGCCGCGTTCACCACACCGGGTTGGACGACCGCGTAGAGGTCCGCCTCGTGCACTTCGAGGACCTTGCGCATGCGCGCGGTCTCGATCACCAGCGCGGGGGACAGCGGTGTCGGTCCACCGGAGAGGCAGGTCCCCGCACCGCGTGCGATGAACGCCACACCGTGGCGACGGGCGAGACGCACCGCGTCCTGCACGTCGGCGGTCGTGTCCGGCAACACCACCGCGAGCGGCGGCGCGCGGTGGATCGTGAAGCCGTCGGTCTCGTAGGCCAGCAGTTGGTCGCGGCCGACGAGCGTGCGCTCGGTGCCGAAACGTGCGACCAGGTCGGAGCGGAACGCCTCCATCGGGGGCGGGGAGCATAACGGTGTGAATCGTCCGGCGATCCGGCGCGGTCCGTCCTTGCCGCGACCGGCGTGCTGCACTAAGTCCGGCGCCGCATGGATCCCACGGCCAGGGTCACGATCGACGACCTCGACGCGCGCATCGAGCGCCATCTGATCGGTGACCCGGGAGCACCGCGACAGCGACTGATCGGGATCGAGTACGAGCGTCTGCTCCTGCACCGCGTGACCGGCGAGAGCGCCGCGCTCGACGCCGCGCAACGGCTCCTCGAGGGCGTCGGCGTCGCCACCGGCGGCCGACCGATCGTGGAGGACGGCATCCTCAAGGGCGTGCATGCCGAGGCCTTCGAGGTCTCGATCGAGCCGGGTGGACAGGTCGAGATCTCGACGCCTCCGTGCCACAGCCTGACCGATGCCGATCGGTCGATCGCCGCGGCCGACGATGCCCTTGCGACGGCCCTGTCCGGTACCGACCTCGAACTGGTGGCGCTCGGTCACGCTCCGCGCACCCCGGTCCTCGCGCACGGACTGCTGCCGCGCAATCGCTACCGGATCATGGACGCGCGCATGCCTCCCCGCGGGGAGCTGACGCGGAACATGATGCGCGCGACGGCGGGCTTCCAGGTCACGCTCGACTTCGACGGCCGCGCGGGGGCTTCGGAACTCCTCGCGAGCTTCTACCGCCTGAGCCCGCTGCTCGCGGCGCTCACCGCGAACTCGCGCATCGTCGTCGGCGACGACAGCGGCTACGCGACCTTCCGTCATCACGTGTGGCTGCACACCGACCGCGACCGATCCGCGCTGCCCGACGACTGCCTGGATCCCGCGCGCGTGATCGACGGCTACGTCGCGTGGGCCAGACGTGCCCGCACGCTGTTCCAGTGGCGCGAGGGCGTGATCGTCGAGGCTCCGGAGATGCCGTTTCAGGAGCTGGTCGCACGCAGCGTCGTGACATCCGCCGATCTCGCGCTCCACCTGTCGTCGTTGTTCCCCTTCGTTCGTCCGCGCGGTCACGCCGAAGTGCGCTGCATGGACTCGGTGCCGTGGGATCGCGCCCGCGCGATCGCCGCGATGCTCGCAGCGGTCGCGTATCACGACGGCTCCCGTCGCGTGGCGGATCGCATCGGTGCCGCGCTGATCGTCACCGATCCGGTCGAGTTGCGCGCCTTCCACGAACAGGTCGCGCGCCACGGGTTGCGCGCGGTCGCCCCGGACGGACGTGAGCTGGCGGCGATCGCACGCGAGTGGGTCGAGGGCGTCGACGCAGCTCTCGCGACCTCCGCGTTCCCGATGGTGGAACGGCACGATCTGCTCCCGCTCCGAGATCCCGAGGCAATGTCGGCATGAGCCCTTCGCCGTACGACGACCCCGACCTCTACGACGCCCTGTTCGAGTGGCTCGAGTTCGACCGCGGCTTCTACCTGGAACTCGCACGTCGACACGGCGGACCCCTGCTCGACGTCGGTTGCGGAACGGGTCGCCTGCTGCTCCGTCTCTCGCGTGATGGCTACCCGGTCGACGGCTGGGAGCCGTCGCGGCCGATGTTCGATCGGCTGCGAGCGAAGGTGCGTGCAGCGGGACTCTCGCCGCGCCTGTTCACCGACGGCGTCGACAACATCCCCGGCGATGCGCGCTACGGGGTCGTGTTCTGCGCGTTCAACGCCTTCGCGCACAACCTCACCGCCGAAGCTCAGCTCGGCCTGCTGCGTCGCATGCGCGCCGCGACCAGGCCGGGGGGTGTGGTGGCGATCGGCTCCGGACACCCCTCGTTCACCGAGCTGGCACGTCCTTCCAACGCGCCGGTCGTCGAGCTCCAGACCGATCCGGCGATCAGCGGACGCCGTCTGCGGTTGTCGGACGAACGCAGTTTCGACTACGTCTCGCAGGTGCAGCACTCGCGGATCGTCGTCGAGGAGCTCGATGCTCAGGGTGCGACCCTCGCGACCTTCGTCAGCGAGACCGACGTGCGCTGGTGCTTCCAGCCGGAGTTCGAGCTGCTCCTCCGCCTCGCCGGGTTCGGAGGCTTCCGGATCCACGGCGGCTACGACGGTGAGGTGCGGCACTCCGACACGCAGCCGATGGTGATCGAGGCCTGGTGAAGCGTGGCGGGGCGACGGATACCGTCGCCCGCGATGAAGCTCGGCATCCCGCTCGCCACCTTCCTCTGCTCCGTCGTCTCCGCGCAGGGGGTGAAGACCGATCCCGTGCCGCCGGCCGCCATCGAGCCGCTCGGGCCGGAGGCGGAACGCGCC
The DNA here is from genome assembly GCA_046349595.1 of Planctomycetota bacterium. Classification (GTDB taxonomy): domain Bacteria; phylum Planctomycetota; class UBA1135; order UBA1135; family UBA2386; genus JACRLW01. The sequence goes on along the minus strand of JAXMCA010000002.1, from coordinate 531,846 downwards.
ACGATGCGCGTGCCGCCCGGCTTCCGCGTCGAATTGGTCGCGGCCGAACCGCTGGTCGTCGAGCCGGCGTGCTGCGCCTTCGACGGCGACGGCAACCTGTGGGTCGCCGAGCTGCGCACCTACATGCAGGACATCGACGGCAAGGGGACCGACGAGGCGCGCAGCGTGGTCGCCCGCCTGCGCGACACCGACCGCGACGGCCGGATGGACGAGCGCGTCGAGTTCGCGACCGGGCTGGTGCTGCCGCGCCTGCTCCTCCCGCTCGACGCACACCATGTACTGATCCAGCAGACCTACGACGGCGTGCTGTGGTGCTACGTCGACGAGGACGGCGACGGCCGCTCCGACCGCCGCGAGGAGTGGTATCGCTATCCGCGCAGCGGCGCGAACCTCGAGCACCAGGACAGCGCACTGATCTGGGGCATCGACAACTGGCTCTACACCGCGATGGGCGGCAAGCGGCATCGTGCCACGCTCGCGGGGATCTCTGCGAGCGAGGACGTGCCGTCGGAGTTCGCCCAGTGGGGACTCGCGGTCGACGATCTCGGTCGACAGTTCTTCTCCTCCGCGGGCGGTGAGCGTCCGGCGTACGGATTCCAGCAGCACCCGATCTACGGCAAGTTCGAGGTCGAGCACTCTCTCGCTCCGGGCTTCGAGGTGCCGTTCCCGATCCTCGCCATCCCCGACGTGCAGGGTGGGCCGGGTCGGCTGAGCGAGAAGGGGACGCTCAACCACTTCACCGGCTGCTGCGGACAGACGATCTACCGCGGTGATCGACTTCCGGCCGAGATGCGCGGCGACTGGTTCATCGCCGAGCCGGTCGGCCGTCTGATCCGCCGTGCAAGGATCGACGTGGTCGGCGCGCAACGCGTGCTGCGCAATGCCTACGACCAGGCGGAGTTCGTCGCGTCGACCGATCCATGCTTCCGACCGATCTGGCTGACGACCGCACCCGACGGCTGCCTGTGGGTCGTCGACATGTACCGCGGCATCATCCAGGAGGGGAACTGGGTCCGCGAAGGCAGCTACCTGCGCGGCGTCGTGCAGAAGCTCGGACTCGATGCCAACGTCGGTCGCGGCCGCATCTGGCGCATCGTCCACGAGTCGGCCAAGCCGGGACCGATGCCGCACATGTCGAGCGAGACGCCGGCGCAGCTCGTCGCGCACCTCGGCGATGCGAACGGCCTGTGGCGCGATCTCGCGCAACGCGCGCTCGTCCTCGCAGGTGATCGGTCGGTGGTGCCTGCGCTGCGCAAGCTGGCGATCGACGTCGCGGCTCCGCCGCTCGCGCGCGTCCACGCCCTGTGGACCCTCGACGGACTCGATTCGACCGAGGCGCGGGTGTTGCGCGTGGCGTCACGCGATCCCGACCCGCGGGTGCGTGCCACGGCGATCCGCGTGGCCGAGTCGCTGTTCCGCAAGGGTGATCTCGTGCTCTACGACGACCTCGCGAAGCTGGCGAAGGACCCGTCGCTCGACGTGGTGGTTCAGCTCGTACAGTCGCTGCGATTCGTGCCGATCGATGCGGCACGCGAGCTGGTCCTCGACCTGCTCGTCGCACATTCCGGCGATGCGACCTTCCGCGCGATCGGCAACACGACCCTGCGCGGCACGACCGAGAACGACGGCACCGCGATCGCGGATCTGTCCGCAGAGGATCTCGTGCGCGTGCATGCCGGCCGCGACGTCTATCGCTCGCTGTGCATCGCCTGCCACGGACCCGACGGCGCCGGCGTGCAGTCCGGCGACCTCATGCTGGCGCCACCGCTCCGCGGCTCGCGTCGTCTGTGCGGGAGTGTCGACGGTGCCGCGCGCATCCTCCTGTTCGGGATGACCGGCCCGATCGCCGGGCACGAGTACCCCGGCAACCTGATGGCGCCGATGGGGCAGAACGACGACGAGTGGATCGCCGCCGTGCTCAGCTACGCGCGCAACTCCTTCGGCAACGCGGCCGCTCCGATCGCTGCGTCGAGCATCGCGCGCGTGCGCGCCGCGTGTGCAGGTCGCAACACCCCGTTCACCGTCGCCGAGATCGACGCCTTCCAGCCCGTGGATCGTTCCGTGATGAAGTCGTGGAAGCTGTCGGCGAGCGACAAGCCGGAGGACTGCGGGCTCGCGATCGACGGCGACCGCGGCTCGCGCTACACGACCGGCACGCCGATGCACGACGGCATGTGGTTCCAGATCGACTTCGGCAGTCCGTGGACGATCGACGGTCTCGTGCTCGATGCGCGTGGCTCCAACGGCGACTACCCGCGCGGCTTCGAGATCCGGCTCTCCGACGACGGCGCGGACTTCACTGCTCCGGTCGCTCTGGGCCAAGGCGCGGGACCGGTCACGGCGATCGACATCGCGACGCCGCGGCCGGCGCGGTTCCTGCGCATCGTGCAGACCGGGAAGACCGACGGACTCTGGTGGTCGATCCACGAACTCGAGGTGCACGGCCGCCCGGCCCGGTGAGGCGACTCAGCGAGCGATCGGATCGGTGTCGTCCCTGCCGTTGCGCCAGGGATCTTCCTTCGCGAGCGACAGCGCCACCTGCTCGACCTTCCCGAACACGCGCATCAGGTTGCCGCCGAGCACCTTCTTCACGTCGTCGGGCGAGTGCCCGTGCGCGAGCAGCCAGTAGGTGATGCGCGGCAGGTGGGTCACGTCGTCCATGCCGGACGGCACGCAGGGCACGCCGTCGAAATCGCTGCCGAGACCGACGTGATCGGCGCCGGCGACTTCGATGGCGTGCTCGATGTGCGCGATCAGCACCGCCAGGTCGGGTGCGACGGGTTCGGGATTCTCGGCGCGGATCTTCTTCTCCGCCGACCGGTACTCCGGTGAGCCCTTCGCGTGGATGGACTCCATGGCCTTCAGGCGCAGCGAGACCTTCGAGTTCCACAGGTCCCGGGCCTTCTGGTAGTCGTCGGAGAGGAAACCGCAGTTGAAGTTCATCTGCACCACGCCGCCGTTGTCGGCGACGGCGCGCAGCATGTCGTCGGTGACGTTGCGACGGTGGCTCGCGAGCGCGCGGCAGGACGAGTGCGAGCAGATCACCGGTGCACGGGTCACCTTCAGAACGTCGTAGAAGGTCTCGTCCGAGACGTGGCTGACGTCGACCATCACACCCAGCCGGTTCATCTCCTTCACGACCTTCACGCCGAGCGTGTTGAGGCCACCCCAGCGCGGCGTGGCCTCGCCGCTGCTGTCGGCGAACTCGTTGTTGTTGCTGTGCGTGAGGGTCATGTAGCGGACGCCCAACCGCGCGAACTGGCGAAGCAGGCCGAGGTCGCCCTCGATCGCGTGACCGCCTTCGATGCCCATCAATGCGGCATGGTGACCCGCGGCGAGCGTGGAGCGGATGTCGGCCGTCGAGAAGCAGGCTTGCATCCGATCGCGGTTGCGGTCGACGGTCCGGTAGAAGCCGTCGATCATGTCGAGGGCGCGCCGCGCCGAAGCGTTGGCCCTGCTCTTCTCCAGCGCATCCTTGCCGCTCAGGTCCTCGGCGCCGAAGTAACTCGAGGCGACGTAGATGGAGTAGAACTGGACGTCGAGCCCGCTGTCGAAGATGCGGGGCACGTCCATGTGCCCGGTCGATGCGCGCTGGCTCATGTCGAAGTCCTCGTCGAGGATCCGACTCGTCGTGTCGGAGTGCGTGTCGACGACCGTCGCCTCGCGATGGACCTGCAGCGCGCGCTTCCACAGCACCGGGTCGTAACCGTCGGGGACGGGGAGATCGGCAACGGTCACCCCGCTCTGCGCGTGGGCGACCGAAGTGCACAGCACGGACAGCAGTACGGCACCGATGTGGCGGAGCGTTGGCATCGGTGCATCGTGGCTGCACCGCATCCGGCTTGGAAGCACCCGGTTCGCCGTCCGGAATGGGGGTGACGCAGCGCTGTCGTGCGGGGATGATCCCGCGCCCGATCCGTCCGGTTCGCATGAGGTCCGTTCCGATGTGGGGCCGTTCATTCCTGCTGCGGTTTGGTCTCGAGTTCGTCCTGGTGCTCGTCGCGTCGTGCTTCTCCGCCTGCGGCGGCAAGTACGAGTGGCGGACCGAGTTCCTGGTCGCCGACGCGAGGGGTCTCGGACCGCTCTCGGGCCGCAACCTGACCGGGGCCCTGCCCGCCGACCTGCTCGGTGTCGAGCGGAGCCGCTCGACGCAGGGAGGTGAGGCGATCGAGAGGGAGATCGCGGAGGCGGACCTGTGGCAGCTCGACGGCGACCACCTCTGGCTGCTCAATCCCTACCGGGGTCTCGCGGTGGTGGATCTCGCGCAGATGACGCTGCTCGCGCGACTTCAGCTCCCGGGACTGCCGCGCGAGATGCATCGACGTGGCGAACGGCTGTTCGTGTGCCTCGGCACCGACGACGGCAACACGCGGGTCGCCGAGATCGACACCCACGTCGCCGAGGCGCCGGCGCTGGTCACGGTCGCATCGCTTCGCGGAGTCCATCGGACCAGCCGGATCGTCGGCGATGTCCTGGTCGTCGTCACCGACGGCGTGGTGGCCTCGTTCCGGCTCACGGATCCGCTGTTCGCCGTCGCCCGCGAGCTCGCGCTGCCCGACGCCGTGGAGGTCGCTCAGTTCGGCGGCTCGTTCTCGTTCCTCGCGTCGACGACATCCGAGGGTGGCACGCGCATCAGCATCGCCGATCTGAGCGACCCGGGTAGCGCCTTGGTTCTGCGCGGTTCCTTCGGTTTGCCGGGGATGGTTGCGACGGACCTGCAGATGGACCTCTCGGGCGACGTCCTCCGCGTCGTCACCCACGATCTGCTCGAACGCGGCATCTCCCACCTGACGACGATCGACGTCGCGGATCCCGACGCACCGCACGCCCTCGCCACGCTGACCTTCGGCCACGGCGAGCAACTGATGGGTGCGCGGTTCGACGGCTCGCGAGCCTACATGGTGACCTTCGAGCAGATCGATCCGCTGTGGATCATCGATCTGTCCGACCCGCGTCGTCCACGGATCGCCGGAGAGCTGCAGGTGCCCGGCTACTCGACCCAGCTCGTCCCCGTCGGCGATCGCGTGATCGCGCTGGGCGTGGTCCCGGAGCAGGGCTTCCAGACGGTGGTGTCGTTGTTCGACGTCGCCGACGCGGCACACCCGGCCCTGCTCGATCGTGAACCGGTCGAAGGGTTCGCGGCATTCGCCCTCGGTGATCGCATGGCGATGCGGGTGTTGTCCGATCGCGTGCTCGTGCCCACCGATTGCGGACTGTCGGTGTTCGATCTCGCGCGCGACGAACTCACGCACCGTGGGGCGATCGCGGTCGACGGCGGTGCCCAGAGGGGCCTCCTGCGCGGCACGGAGTTCGTCGCGCAAGGCATGCAGCAGGTGGTCGTGGCCGATGCGACGAGCCTCGATGTGCGCGGCCGGGTGACGGTCGCGGAGGACGTCGTCGACGTCGAACGCCTGGCGGACGGTCGGCGCCTCGAGCTCGTGCAGATCGGCGACTTCCTGCGCTGTGGAGGCGTCGAACTCGAGATGTGGGGTGAGTCCCTGTTCGTCCACGGCCTGCGTGCCGCGATCGTGGGTTGGAGTCCACTCGGCCGCGAGGTCGTGATCGTCGACTACTCCACCGATCCGCCGACTCTCGGACCACGCTTCGAGATCGGCTGGGGCGGACTCGCGAGTCCGGAGTTGCCGCGTGCGGCGACCGGTCCCGGCCGTCCCGGTGGTGAGAACGGGATGCTGGCCTCCGGAGCGGTCGGACACGCGACCGGGTTCTACGTCGGCGTCCTCGATGGGGTCGCGGAGGGGATCGCTCCCACCGGACAACTCGTACTGCGCGGCATTCCGACCGGAGATCCCCTCGTGTTGGGGAGCGGTGAAGTCACCGACGGTCTCGTCATCGTCGATCTCGCCCACGCGAGACTCGCACGTGGGATCCTCGTCCGCGATGCGGCGATCACCGGGTTGTCGATCGGAGCGGACTCGATCAGCCTGACCTGGGGGAGGTTCGCCGGTGCCGATCGGGACCGACGTCCGCTGCTGATGAACCGGCTGGTCACGGTCGACCTGGTCTCAGGAGTCGCCGGCGAGCAGCGTGATGTCCAAGGTCAGCTGGTCGCGCGGGACGACGAGCGGATCTACGTGGTCCGCGAGCGGTGGCGCGGGGCGTGGGACGTCGAGCGCAGTGTCGTGGCCCTGCTTCCCGTAGAGGGTCGCATCGAAATCGGTTCCGAGCTGACCCTGCCGGATGGCGCATGGGGCTGTTCCGCGTCGGGGCACACCCTCGTGTTCACGACCATGGGTGACCCGATCGCGTGGTTCGGAATGCTGCAGGGTGCGCTGCAGGGGGTCGGAGTCCACAGCGTGCGTCTCGGTGCGACGCTGGAGTTCGGGCCGTCCGTCGGTGGGGACGAGGCGTTCCGTAGCGTGCTGCTCGTCGAGGACGGTGACGTCCTGGTCTCGCGGAACGGCGCAGCGGTCGAACACTTCGGTCTCACGGGCACGACGGCCGTGCTCGACTTCTCTCGCGATGTGGGCTCGATGCCGCTGCGTGTGCACGCGGATCGCATGGTCCCGGGGCGTTATCTCGGTGCTCTCGGATTCGGTGGTGCGATCGAGATGCCTTGAAGCGGGATCGGGCGCGACGGATCGCCTGCGTGACGCGATGATCCGCGCCCACCCATGACCTCCGGCCCCGATCGCTCCATCGCCTGGCTGCTCCAGCTCGCGCGATCCTGGGACGAATACAACCGCGACTACCTCGCCTCGGTGCTGAGTCCGGTGGCCTTCAGGCTGACCGACTCGCGCAGCGAGCTCGGTCGCTGGTTGCGTGGTCCACGGATCATCGAGGTGTCGCAGTGGCACATCCTCGAAGCCCCTTGGACCGGGGTGCTGGCCACACTGCGACACGAGATGGCGCACCAGTACGCCCACGAGGTGCTCGGCGCGGCCGACGAGCTGCCGCACGGCGAGGCGTTCCGTCGCGCCTGCCGGCTGCTGCGCGTGGATCCTGCGGCCAGTGCGTCGCTGGGTGGTGAGAGCGCCGAAGCGGAACGGACCAGGAGCCGCATCGAGAAGCTGCTCGCCCTCGGTGGTTCGCCGAACGAGAACGAGGCGACCGCCGCCATGCGCAAGGCTCGGCACCTGATGCTGGAGCACAACCTCGAGAGCGTGCGCGGCGATGGTGAGCGCAGCTTCGGCGTGCGCGTGCTCGGACGGGTCTGCAAGCGACACAAGGCGTGGGAGCTGACGCTCGGCGGCATCCTTGGCGAGTTCTTCTTCGTCGAGGTGATCTGGGCGCCGTACTTCGACGCGATCACGGCCACCGACGGCAAGGCCCTGCACGCCTACGGCACGCCCGCCAACCTCGCGATGGCGGAGTACGTCCACGGCTACCTCTCTGCCGTGGTCGAGGACCTGTGGATCGGATTCAAGCGGACGCACGGGTTGCGACGCGATCGCGAGCGCAGTCAGTACCAGGACGGCGTGATGCTCGGCTTTGGCGAGAAGCTGCGGCAGCAGGAGCGCGAACTCGTCGCGCAGAGCACGGCATTGATGTGGCGTGGTGATCCGCGACTGAGTGCCTACTACCGCTGGCACAATCCGCACGTGCGCTCGGGGTCGGGGCGGACCGTGGCGCTCACCGATGCGCACGTCGCCGGGCGCGTCGCAGGGCGCGGCGTGGCGCTGCATCGTCCCTTGCGCGAAGACGGTGGATCGTCCGGTCGCCTGCTCGACGGTTGAGACAGCGGACCGAAGCGCCGTCTTGCTCGGGCGGGTTGACGCGCTCGCGGAGTCGTTCGACCATCGGTCGCTTCGCCGGCCGAGTCACATGGACCAGAAGCCGAATCCCGGCGCGGACCCGTTGGTCCCCCTGATCTCCGCGCACTCGCCGTTCGAGGCTGGCATCGTGGTGGCCGTGCTCGAGGCGGCGGGGATCCCGGCCGTGGCGCCGGGGAGCATGTTGGCCGACGAGTTCGCGATGAGTCAGCGCTTGATGAACCTGCAGAGCGTCCGCGTGCTGGTGCCACGGTCGCGGCTCGCCGATGCGGAGCAGGCGCTGAGCGAGGCCCGCGCTGACGGGACCGCACCCGAAGTCGAGGAGCGCAGCGAGGATGCCCACGAAGAAGTCGTGGAGTCCAGGACGGGCGTGGCCAGGTGGAAGCGGATCAGCATCGTGCTGTACCTCGTTCTCCCCTTGCTCTGGCTGATCTACTCGTTGCTTTCGCAACACATCCATTGAGCCATCGCTTCGCTGCGGAGCGCCGGGTCGCTACTCGGCGAACATCCGCTCCGCGGCGCGGGCATCGAGGCCGACCGCGTGCGAGGCGAGCACCAGCGCATCCGCCGCGACGATGTCCTTGGGCACGCCCTGTCCGTGGGTGATCCAGCTCAGCGGGAGCTGCTGCTCGATCGCGAGTGCCAGCACCTCGCCGGGCACCTCGGTCTCGTCCCACTTGGTGACGATCAGGGCGGACGGGTGCGAGGCGCGCCATGCACGCAGCGATGCCGCGGCATCCTCCCGTCGCATGTTCGCCTGCAGGCAGACGGTCACCTGCGCCCTGGCCTCGCGGAGTGCGCACTGCGTCGCCTCGCGCGCGGCGCGATCGTGCGGTCCGCGACCGGCGGTGTCGACGAGCACGAGTTCGTCGGTCGCGCGGCTGCGTGCCAGGCGGACGAAGTCGCCGGTGTTGGTCGCGACGTCGAGCCGCAGTTCGAGGCTCCGCGCATGCGCCTGCAGTTGCTCGACGCCGCCCGGTCGCGTCGTGTCGAGGGTGAGCAGGCGCACACGTCGACCGGATTCGAGGGCCAGCGTCGCGAGCTTGGCGATGGTCGTGGTCTTGCCGACGCCGGTCGGGCCCACCAAGGCCTGGCAACGTGCGGCGAAGGGTGGTGCGACGGCGATGCGCACGGCGAGACGACGCGCGATCGCCTCGCGCGAGTGCGCATCGACGCGCGCGACCTCGCGTGCCAGCGAGGCGAGCATCGCGTCCGGGAGACCGAAGGCGCGGGCGTCCTCCTGCCATGCGCAGTCGCGTGATCTCAGCGGTGCGAGTCCGGCTGGCTCCGCGGTGATGCGCACGCCACGTGCATCGGTGTGCGTCGAGAGCACGCGGGCATCCTGGCCGAGCGCGCGCTCGACCGCGGCCATGGCCTCGCGCAGGTCGCGGCCGTGAAAGGTCCGCGTGGGGTTCACGCCTCCGACTCCACGGGCTGACGGGCGGAGAGCGCGCGGAAGCGCGCGAGCGCGTCGGATTCCTTCGGCTCGGCCGGGATCACGACGACCTCCTTCTCCGCGACCGTCGGGTCGGCGGTCGCCGGCGAGGATTCGACGACGTCCTCGACCGCCGGGAGTCCGGTTCCGGCGAGCACGCGGCAGGAGTGCCGCGTGGCGCCGACCAGCAGCAGTCGATCCTCGAACTGGACCGCAAGCAGGGTTCCTCCCCCCTGCATGGGTTCGCTCTGGACCACGAGGAAGGCACGGCCGCGCCCGAATGCCGTCGCCCTCGGTCGCGTGTTCCACGCGAGGACGAGGCCGATCGCGGCGGCCGCGACCGCACCCGCCGCCACGGCGACGGTGGGCAACGCATCCGTCGGCGTGAGCACGACGAGGATCGCGATCGCTGCGGGGATTGCGATGAAGAGGGGATGCTTGGACACGGCGGCCGGAGGGTTGCGACTCGCGGACGGCGCGTGGCGGCGTCCGACGTGTCAGGGTCTTGGTTCGGGAGGCGTCCGGATCACACCGTCAACATCTCCTCGATCTGCGCCAGTTCGGTGAGGAACCTCGGCGCGTACGAGTCGGCGTTCGCGGTGTCGATGCCGAGCACCCGGAGGGCTTCGGGCATGTACTCGAGTTCCAGTCCGTCGGCGGGGCAACCGACGCCTGCACGCAGCACCATGATGTCGGCGACGTGCAGGATCGCGGTGAGCGGCGGATCGTTGCGCACCTTGTCGACGTCGTGGTGGTTGACGATCGCGCGGCGCACCTCGGGAGGCACCGGCCAGCGGTCGAGGACGAAGCCTGCGACCGTCGCGTGATCCATGCCCATCACGCGACGCTCGAAGGCGATCAGACCCTCACCCGGCAGTGGGGCGACGTTCTCGATCGCCGCGGTCGACTGTTGGGAGAGCGCGACCTTGCCGATGTCGTGCAGGACACCGGCGGTGAAAGCAGTCCCCGGATCGGCCGTGCGCAGCCGTTCGGAGAGCACCTCCGCCGCGACGCCGCAGGCCAGCGCGTGGCGCCAGATCGCGTTCGGATCGAGGATCCGCGGACGCGCTCCGGAACTCTCGAAGTAGTGCGTGCTGCACGACGCCACCACCACACGGATGACGTTGCGCACGCCGAGTCGGCCGAGCGCCTCGCGGATGGTCGTGATCGGTTGGCTACTCGAGTAGAGGCTCGAGTTGCACAGCTTCAGCAGGCGAGCCGTGAGGCTCGGATCGGTGCGGACGATCGCAACCAGGTCGTCGGTCGAGTACTCGGGATCCTGGACGAGAGCCAACACTTGGATCGCCACCTCGGGGAGAGGCGGCATCCGCTCGATGATTCCCTGGAGCTTCGTGCCGGAGTTCACGGGATCACGTCACCTGCAGCTGTGCGCGGTCGAGCTGGACCTTGAGGCGCGACATCACGTTGCTGTGGATCTGGCAGACGCGCGACTCGGTGAGTTCGAGGATCTCGCCGATCTCGCGCATCGTGAGTCCCTCGTAGTAGTACATCACCAGGATCAGGCGCTCCTTCTTGGTCAGGCTGCGCGTCATGACCTCGAAGAGGTCGCGCTGGTGGATCGTCTGCATGGGATCCTCGCACTTCTGATCGGCGAGGATCTCGACCTTCTCCATGTCCTTGTCTTCGTCGTTGTCGTCCCACTTCTCCGACAGCGAGAACATCGCGCGGGCGTTGGCCTCGGCCTCGTGTGCCTGCAGCTCCTCCAGGGTGATCTCCATCGCCTGCGCCAGTTCGAACTGGTTCGGGGTGCGGCCGAGCTCGCCCTCGAGCTTGCGCGACGCGCGCTCCAAACGGTGGGCCTTGAGGCGGACGAGACGAGGAACCCAGTCCTGCGAGCGGAGCTCGTCGAGGATCGAGCCGCGGATGCGGGTCGTGCAGTAGGTCTTGAACTTGATGCCGCGCGTCAGGTCGAAGCCGTCGATCGCGTCCATCAGGCCGAAGATCCCGGCGCTCATCAGGTCGTCGAGCTCGATCGACTTCGGCAGGGTCTGCAGCACGCGCTCCGCGATCATGCGGACGAGCGGCAGGTGCACCTCGAGCAGGATGTCGCGCAGGTTGCGGTCGCGGGTGCGCTTGTAGGTCTTCCAGACCTGGTCGAGCTCCTCGTCGTTCGGGCGCGGGGCGCCACCGGGAAGACGGGCACGGTTCGAAGCCGTGGGAGCGAGACGGGTGATCGGGGACTCAGCGACGGCAGGGGAGCGACGAGCGAGGGTAGACCGAGCCATGGGGATTGTTCGCGGTTCCTGGCCGGGCCCATGGGCGGATGGGCGCGGACCGAAGCGGTTGGTGGGACCACTTCACGCGGGGCGGCGCTCGGCCGGCTCTTCCGACAGCTCTGAGTTCCCATGCCCAATCTGGGCTCGGTCCGGCAGCGGATCCTAGGATCGTCGCGTTGCTGCCTCGGCTTCGTTCGGGAACCGGCTGCCATGACGGGTGACCCGTCGAAGGCCCTTGGCTTTGCGTCCCCACCTTTCGATGGGTTTGCCTTTGTCGTGAAGCGGCGTCGGAAAAGAACTGCGACCGAGGACGGTCGCGAGGGGATGATCGGCCGCTCGGGGTTGCGACTTCAGTGGAAAGTGGAGAATTCTCAAGACTCTCCACAGATCCGACCCAATCGGAGCTGTCAGGGCCTAGTCAATCCGGCTCAACTCAGGATACTGCAGTGGGTTGCGTTGATTTCCGCGATCCATGTCCCGGAGCGCGAGGGCCGCGGCCGCCGGTGGAGAATGTCTCGTCCGTAGATGCGCGACGCCCGCCGAACCGCGATTTCAGTCGAAGCGGACCAGCGAATCGACGCGGTGACCCTCGAGCTTCCTGCGGCCGCCGAGGAAGCCCAGTTCGACGACGAAGAAGCAGCCGGCGACGACGGCTCCGAGCCCCTGGACCAGCACCGTGGCCGCTTTCGCGGTGCCGCCGGTGGCGAGGAGGTCGTCGACGATCGCCACGCGCTGGCCGGGCAGCACCCCGTCCTCGTGGATCTCCAGCGTGTCGGTCCCGTACTCCAGGTCGTACTGCACCGAGCGGGTCTTCCAGGGCAGCTTCCGCGGCTTGCGGACCGGGGTGAAGCCGACCCCGAGTTCCACGGCCGCCGGGACGCCGAAGATGAAGCCGCGCGATTCGATGCCGACCACCCGCTCGACCTTGGCGTCGGACATCGCGTGCGCCAGCTTCTCGATCGACCTGCGCAGGGCCTGCGGGTCGGCGAGCAGCGGGCTGATGTCCTTGAACACGATCCCGGGCTTGGGGAAGTCCGGCACGTCGCGCAGATAGCGGGAGAGGTCCATGCCGGGATGCTATCGGCAGGATCGTCGTGATCGATCGACGGGGCCGCGGTCGAAGCTCGCCGTGAACCCCGGGTGAAGTCTTCGAAACGGGCTCACAGGGACGCCACCATGGGCGCGCCATGCGCGCCGTCGTCTTCGTCCTGCTCCTCTGTCTGTCCGCCGCGTCTCCCTGCCAGGAGGCCCGCTGGTGGAAGGGCAACCTGCACACACACTCGCTGTGGAGCGACGGCGACGACTTCCCCGAGCAGATCGCCCACTGGTATCGCGAGCACGGCTACGCGTTCCTCGCCTTCACGGAACACAACGTGCTCGCCGAGGGCGAGCGTTGGATGAAGGTCGACGACATCGTGCGTCGCGGTGGTCGCAAGGCGCTGGCGGACTACCGCGAGCGCTTCGGTGACGAGTGGGTGCAGACCCGCACCGGAGAGGACGGCAAGTTGCAGGTGCGCCTGCGAACGCTCGACGAGTTCCGCCCGCGCTTCGAGAAGTCGGGCGAGTTCCGGATGATCCTCGCCGAGGAGATCACCGACGCCTTCGCGAAGAAGCCGATCCACATCAATGCGACCGGCGTGTCGGCCGTGTTGAAGCCACGCAGCGGAACCTCGGTCGCGCGGGCGATCGATCGCGATCTGGGTGCGGTCGAGGAACAGGCATGGGCCACGGGACGCAGCATCGTCGCGCACCTCAACCATCCGAACTTCTACTACTCGATCACCGCCGAGGATCTCGCGGCCGTGCTGCGCGAGCGATTCGTCGAGGTCTACAACGGCCATCCGACGGTCAACCACCTCGGCGACGCGACCCACGCCGGCAACGAGCGCCTCTGGGACGTGGCGAGCACGCTGCGCATCGACCGCTTCCACGCGGCGCCGCTCTTCGGCCTCGCGACCGACGACAGCCACAACTACTTCGTGCAGTCGTCCGGCAGCGCGAACTCGGGACGCGGCTGGGTGCAGGTGCGCGCGCGCGAACTCAGCGACGCCGCGCTGATCGAGTCGCTCGGCGCCGGCGACTTCTATGCATCGAGCGGCGTGGAGCTGCGCGACGTGGTCTTCGACGGGCACACGCTGACCATCGACGTGGCCACCGTCGACGGCGAGTCCTGCAGCATCGACTTCGTCGGCACGCGCGAGGGCTACGACCGCAGCGCCGAGCCGGTGCGCGGCGAGGACGGCAAGCTCGTCGACGCCACGTGGCGCTACTCGTCGGACATCGGCGTGGTGCTGGCGCATGCGGACGGGCCGAGGGCGAGCTACACGCTGGAGGGCGACGAGCTGTACGTGCGTGCCGTGATCACGTCGAGTCGCACCCCGGCGAACCCGTCCTTCGAAGGACAGCGCTGCCAGGCCTGGACCCAGCCGGTCGGATGGCGCGCGCGCGTCGTGCCGGCGCCTGCGGACTTCGTCGACGTGACCTGCGAAGGGACCTTCGCCGAAGCCCTCTCGGGACTCGCCGTCGATCCTCGCGGGAGGATCCACTGGGCCTTCGGGCACGCCTTGATCACCACCGACCTGCGCGGTGCGCGGCTCTCGTCCACGGAATCCGATCTCGCGCTCGGCGACCTCTGTCTGCGCGGCGACCAACTCCTCGCTCTCGCGCGTGCGTCGGACGGTGGAGCCCGCATCCGCATCTTCGACGCCGGGGATCTCGGTTCGCGCGGCGAGGTGGTGCTCACCGGTGAGGCGCGTGATGCGAGGGCGATCACCTGGCAAGGCGGACGGATCCGCGTCGCGGCGCAGGACGGGGACCTCCTGCGCATCCTGACGCTCGATCCGGGCTCCGGTCGAATCGACGCGGTCGAGGTGCCCGCGGAGCAGCGCGTCGACGCCGTCAGCCTGTGCTTCGGCGAGCACCGCTACTGGATCGGCGGCCGGGGAAGCGAGCCCCAGCTCCTCGTCACCGATGCCCTGTTCGCGCCCTTCGCGCGGGTCCCACTCGATGCGGCGCACGGCATCGATGCGCTCCCGGGCGGCCTGTTCCTGGTCGGTGCGTCGCGGTCCTCGGGCGAAGGTCGATTCACGGGCAGCGTCTGGGTCGCGGAGCCCTCGCTCGCCGGAGGCCTGCAGCGTCGCGCAGATTGACGCCTTCGCCGCAATCGCCCGCGCGTGCCGGCGCAACGACCGGCGATAATCCTGCGCCTCACCACTCCGGAGATCCGACATTGCTCACCTCCTCCCGCATCCTCCTCTTTCTGTTCCTCGCTCTCACCGCGGCGGGCAGCGCGTTCGCGCAGGACAAGCCGCGCAAGGAGCCCGAGCCGTTCATGGTGCCGATCCCCGAGCGCCTGGAGCGTGCGACGAAGGCCGACGACAACGGTGTGCTGCAGTGGGCCGAGTTCCAGGACGTCGAATGCGTCAACTGCAAGGGCAAGGGCAAGATGACCTGCCGCCACTGCGAGCGCTTCGACGACGGCATGTGCCCGGACTGCCCCGAGTGCCACAACACCCGTGAGGCGACGTGCCGCGTCTGCGCGGGGACCGGCAAGATGCCGGACATCCTGCTGCGTGCACCCTGTCCGTCATGTGGCGGCGCAGGTCTCACCGCCTGCTCGATCTGCGCAGGCATGGGCCAGATGAAGGTCAACGGAGCCGGGGACAAGCCGCAGAAGTGCGGCTGCTGCAAGGGCACCGGCGGGTTCACCTGCCTGACCTGCAACGGTCGTCGCTACGTCGACACGCCGAAGCTGAAGCCCAATGTCGCGGAAGCCAAGCTCGCCGAATTGAAGAAGGCGATGGAGGCGCTGCAGCAGGTGATGGACACCATGCAGACGCTCGAGTCGACGGGCGATGGTCGCAAGGACATGAAGCTCTATGCGAAGGTCGTTGCTCCCGGACAGAAGTTCTTCCCGCCGTTGAAGGACGCACAGAAGCACTTCGAGGCCGAGAAGAAGGCGGAAGCGAACGGTTCGGTGTGGACCAAGTACGCCGACTGCGTGCGTGCCGACACGAAGAACGCCAAGGACCAGCTCGAGTACTACCTCAAGTGCCAGAAGCGCCTGCTCGAGCTGTGCATCGCGCGCGCCGAGTCGAACGAGCCTGCCGGCGGGAAGAAGTGAGCCGCGGCGCGAACACGGGACCGTGATCCGATCGATGACCAGACTTCGACCGACCGCGGTCCTGCTCGTGCAGGCCGCCGTGCTCTCCTCCGTCCTCGCACAGGACATCAATCCCTCGCTGCTGCTGCCCAAGGAGGGCGCCATCCGTCGCGTCGGCGGGCCGCAGAGCGATGCGCTCGCGCGCGCCAGGGGCGGCATTGTCCACGTCGAGGTGGAGATCGACGATCGCAACACCTTCCGCATCGAGCGGCCGGGCACGGGCATCGTGCTGACTCCGGACGGTCTGGTCGTCACGCTCGATTCGTTGGTGCGGGAGGCGGTCGATGCGAAGGACAAGCGCATCGTGGTCGTGCTGCCGGACGGCGCGAAGACGCGACTCGCCGCCACCCTCCTGGCGCGCGATCCGGCGACCGACCTCGCGCTGCTCGCGGTCACGTCGACCGCCAAGACCCCGCTCGTCGCCGTGGAACTCGGCGCGGATGCGGAGCCCGGTGATCCAGCGATGGTCGCGGCATTTCCCGACGGTGAGGATGCGCTCGCGTTCACCGGCGCGGTTTCCGAGGCCGCGGGTCCGATCGCGGCCGATGCCGCAGAGTCGACACCGGCCTTCGCACGCGATGCCGTCCTCCTCACCGATGCCGCGATCCAGCGCCGCTGTCACGGTGCCGCGCTGCTCGACGCGACCGGCCGTCTGATCGGCATCTGCAATGCCGCCCATGCGCGCGAGTCGGTGAGTGAACCGACCCTCGACGACCTGAAGCGCTCGAGCTTCGGATTCGTGATCCCCACGGCGACGGTGCGCCGCGTGTTCGCGAAGCAACTCGCGGCGGTGCCGGTGAGCGCGGCGTTCGAACGAAGCGTCGGAGCGGCGGCGGTCGCCCGGATCGCCGACGCGGTCGTCGGCGTATTCGGCGGCAAGGGCGCACGTCCGGCGCTCGCAGGCGATGACCCGTACGCGAAAAGGCGTCGCGACGGCGTCGGCTCCGGCGTGGTCGTCGACCCGTCCGGCCTCGTCCTCACCGACCGGCACCTCGTGGTCGCAGCGGAGGAGATCCACGTCACGCTGCGCAACGGCAGGAGCTACGCCGCCGAACTCGTGGCGCAGGATGCCTCGACCAACAGCGCGCTGCTCCGCGTCGCGCTCCCGGCCGGGACCGAGCTCGTCGCGGCGCGCGTGTCGTCCTCGGCGAAGGTCGCCGTCGGCGATGCCCTGTTCGCGATCGGCAATCCGGAAGGCAACGCTCTGCTGGTCGGCGATGGCGTGGTCTCCGCGCGGCGCGGCGAGTCGATCCAGTTCGATGCGCCGGCGGGCAACCAGAACGCCGGTGGGGCACTCGTGAACCGGCGCGGCGAGCTGATCGGCATCGTCGACGGCGGTGCGGTCGACAAGATCGATCTGGCCTACGCCCAGCGCGGCGATCAGGCAAAGGTGGAGACGAGCCTCAACCTCGCGCCGGGCATCGACCGACTCCTTCAGGTCTACGGGGAGAAGCTCGCCGGTGTCGCCCGCAGCGACGGCTCGGAGCTTTCGAGGTCGCATCTCGCCGAGGTCGTCGACCGCGTCGGGATCGCGATGCTGAACGTCTACGTCGAGATCACCACCAAGGCGGCGGACGAGGAGGACAACCCCTTCGCGGCGTCCAAACCCCACACGATGGTCGAGGGGTTGGGCTCCGGGGTGGTGATCGACGGCAGCGGCCTCGCGATCACCAACTGGCACGTCGTGGATTCGGCCACCGATCCCGACGGCAGCACGCGTCCCGACCGCGTCGTGCGCGTCGCGCGGCGCGACGGCACCGTGTTCCCCGCACAGGTGCTCAGCATCTCCCGCGAGGAGGACCTCGCCCTGCTGCAGCTCGCACTCGAACCGGGCCAGTCGATTCCCGCCGTGGAACTCGGCTCGTCGTCGATCCTCGAGGTCGGTGATGCCACCGTCGCGATCGGCAATCCCTTCGGGCGCGCCAACACGGTGACCAGTGGAGTGGTGTCCGCGAAGAACCAGAGCATCCGGGTGAAGGGCCGCTGGGCGAAACTCCCACACCTGCTCGAGACCGATGCCGCGATCAACGCCGGCAACAGCGGTGGCGCGCTGCTCGACTACGACGGGCGCCTGATCGGCATCAACAGCGCCGGCGGCAGCTTCTACAGCGTCACCGGCTTCGCGATCGCGGTCGACCATGTGCGCGAGAAGGTGCATTCGCTGCTGCTGAGCCCCGAGAAGCTGCGCAGCCCCTGGCTCGGCACGAGCGTGATCGATGCCGAAGGCGGTCTGTTCGTCCAGAGCGTGATCGACGGCGGTCCTGCCGCGCTCGCCGGAGTGCAGCGCGGCGACCGCGTGGTGTCGTTCGCCGGATCCGATCCGCGCTGGAGCGTGGCGGTCGCGATGCGACTCCTCCGGTCCGCACCGGGAACACCGATTCGGCTCGAGCTCGAGCGCGACGGCAAGCGCGTCGTGGCCGCCGCTGCGCCGTGGAGTGCCGGGCAATGGGCGGTCTGCCGTCAGACCGGTCTGTTCGCGGAGACGGTGGACTACCGGACCGATCCGCAGCTCGTGCAGCGCGTGTCGGTCGCCTTCTACCGTGCCTTCGTCGGCGATCCGGACGCCGCGCCCAGCCAGATCCCCGAGCACCTGGTCCGCGTGAAGGCCGCGATGCCGTCGCTCGGAGTCGTCAACGAGGCCGTCGTTCCCGGCGACTTCCTGCTCGGACTGCAGGTCGACGTCGACCACTCGACCGCGGACGCGGGTCGGTTGATCCGCTTCGAGTCGATCGAAGACGTGCAGCACGCCATCGACGGCAACAGCACCTACGAGGGCCGCGAGCTCAGCGTGTGGATCGCACACGGTGAGGATCTGCGTCGCATCGAACTCACCGCGAAGCGGCTGTTCCTCTGATCGCGACCGGCGTCACTTGGTCTGGAAGTCGGCTGTCAGGGTCTGCGCCTGGCCGTTGTTCTCCCAGCTCCAGGTGACGGTGATCTTGCCGCGCGGCAGCGGATCGTAGGGGTAGAAGGTCGCCATGCCGGGTGCGCTCGAGGTGCGCACGCTGCCGCCGTCCAGCATCAGGGCTCCGTCGATCTTGTTGCCGCGTGCGTCCACCGCGCTGCAGCGCCACGACGAACGGTCTCCCGGCAGCGCCGTGGAACCGAAGTGGATCGTGAAGGGGTAGCCGACCGCCTTGCGGTCGCCCTTGCCGTTCTTCTCGAGCAGGGTCTGCAGCTCGGGACCGATGTCGGCGACGTCGACCTTGTCCGGGATCCCGGTCGCGTCCTTGCGCGGATACGAGAGGTAACCCGACTGGCGCGACTTCGGCTGACCCAGGCCTGCCACCGTGTTGATCACGAGGATGTCGTCGTCGACGTAGATGCCGACGACGCGCTGCATGTCGTGCACCAGGAGGTCGCGGTAGCCCGGGATGCCGAGCCATCGTTCGAACATCTTCTTGGCGTCGTTGATCTTCGCGCCGGTCTGCACCACCGCCATCTGCGCGAACATGCTGCCGAGGTAGGTGCCGCCGAGGTCGACCATCTCGCGGTGCTCGGCCTCCGGGCCGCGCTCCTTCTTGTTGGCGGCGAGGTACTTGGCGTGGTCGAGGCACCGCGCCGAGAGTTGCGACGACCAAGTCACCGTGGATGCGTGCTGCGCGGTGCGCGCCTCGTTGAGCGCGGCGAGCCACTTCTCGACGCCCTTGCTCACCGCCTGGATCGGCGGCGTGTTGGCGCGGATCGCGGCGAGCACCGGCGTGGCCTCGGTCCAGAAGTCCTCCCATTCCTTCTCGAGTTGCGCGATCGAGACTCCGGCCTCCTTCTCGAACTTCTCGGCGAGCTCCGGCTTCTGCTTCTTGCGCGCAGCACGCTGCTCGGCGCCGATCTGGTCGAGCTTGCGGAGCAACTCGGGATCGCGGCGCACGACGTAGTCGACGAACGACCACGACTTGATGCGCTGCTCGTTGGTGAAGGTCGCGGCTTCGAAGTAGGGGATGTCGATCGCTGGGACACCACCGCTCATCTTCCACGCCATCTCCAGGGCGAGGTTCTTCCACACGTCGAAGTCGGGAGACGTGTACGAGCGGTCCTCCTCGCTCGCCGTAGTGCCTTCCTGCTTCTTCAGGTCTACCGCGAACAGGCGGTTGTTGTTGAAGGTCATGCCGACCATGGTGTGGCCGATGCCCTCGCTGAGGCCGGTCAGCGTGAAGCCCGCGTAGGCCTGGGCGACATTGCGCACGCAGGCGTCGTAGAGCGTCTGCGGATTGCCGGTCGCACCCACGATCATGTTGCCGAGACCGCTGGTGGCAGTGTTCTCGAGTTTCCACTCGAGATCGGGCACCTTGTCCGCGTTGGCCTTGAGGATCTGCTTGTAGGTGTCCTTGTCGTCGAAGAACGCCCAGTCGCCCCCGACCTTGGCCTGCCACGGGAACGTGGCCTCGGCGATGCGCAGCTCGCGCTCGGCCCACTGCAGCGCCTTCTGCAGCTCGTCGGCCTGGCTCGGATCGCCGCGAAGGACGAAGTGCTCCGACTTGAACGAGACGTACTTCACCTGAGCACGATCGAGGACCTCGGCCTTGCCGTCGTAGGGCTCGACGGCGTAGCTGATGCGCGACTGCTCCTCGACGGCCTTCTCGATCTTCTTGCTGCGATCGAACAGCGTCTGCTCGAGGTCGGTTCCGCTGACTCCGTCGAACTCCTTGAGTTCGAGCGCCTTCTGCGCCACCTCGTCGGTCTTCACCCAGCGCAGAACCATGCGGTAGTGGAAGTCGGCCCTGTCCTTGCGCCCCGCGCGTTCCCAGCTCAGGGCCTGGCGCTTGTGCTCCTTGGCGAGGTCGTCCTTCAGCTTCTCGTAGGCCTTGAACAGGGCGGTTCCGTCGGTGCCGGTGCCGGTGTCCTCGGTCGGATAGGTGAACGACGAATCGGGCGCCCACGACGAACCGACCTTCAACTGTCCGAGCGCCTTGTGCGCCGCCGCGTCGTCCTCGTCGTAGAGCTTGATCGCCTGCAGCCAGATCAGCTTGGCCTGCTTCGGGAAACCCTTGTCGAACGCCGCCTTCGCGAACTTGTCGAGACGCTCGGCCTGCTTCTTGTTGAAGGCGGTCTCGTCGTCCTGGGCGAGAGCCAACGAGCAGAGGAGTGCGGCGGCCGCCGCGAGTCTCGGGAAGCGGATCATGCGGCGCAGCAGGATAGCAGCCGCGCCGCGGTCTCCGTCACATCGCGTCCGGCGCGGCCACGCCGATCAGCCCGAGCCCGGTCCGCAGCAGGCGGCGTGCGGCGGCGACGAGCGCCAGACGTGCATTGCGGACCTCCGGCTCGGCACGCAGCACGTGGTGGTCGCGCAGATAGCCGTGGATCGAACCGGCGATCTGGATCATCGCGCCGGTGATCGCGCTCGGCTCGCTCTGCTCCGCGGCGCGCTCGACCGTGCCGCCGAAGTCCATCATGGTGAGGAGCACGTCGCCGGCGTCCTCGAGCAGGTTCCAGTCGAGGTCGCGGCACAGCTCGGCGCCGGCGTCGAGGTCGACGTCGGACTTGCGCAGGATGCCGGACAGGCGTGCCACCGCGTACTGCACGTACGGTCCGGTCTCGCCCTCGAAGTTGAGCATCTGCTCCCAGTCGAACTTCACGTCCTTGATGCGCGAGTTCTTCAGGTCGTTGAACACGATGGCCGACACGCCGACCTGCTCGGCGATGCGCTCGGCATCGGGCAGATCCGGGTTCTTCTCGGCGATGACGCGGCGCACGTTGGCGACCGATTCGTCGAGCACCTCGTCGAGGAAGATCGCGTTGCCGCCGCGCGACGCGAACTTCTCCCACTTCCCGGTCTCCTCGTTCTTGGCGAGGATCAGGCCGAAGGGGACGTGCTCGATCTTCTCGGCGAGCGGTTCGCGCATGCGGCGCAGCACCGCGATGAGCTGATCGAAGTGGAGCTTCTGCTCGGCACCGACCACGTACAGGATGCGATCGGGTCGAAAGGTCGCCTCGCGGTAGAACGCGGCGGCGAGGTCGCGCGTGTGGTAGAGCGTGGTGCCGTCGCTCTTGCGCAGCAGGCAGGGCACCTTGATGCCGACCTCGTCGAGCTTCACGACCTCGGCACCGTCGTCGACCTCGAGTACGCCCGCCGCCTTCACGCGGGCCATCGCCGCCTCCATCTTGTCCTCGAAGAAGGACTCGCCGGTGACGTGGTCGAAGGTCACACCCAGCCGGTCGTACGGACCCTGGAAGGCCTTGAGTGACTCGTCGCGCAGGAACTGCCACATGCGGCGTTCCTCGTTGTCCGCTCCGGACTCCAGTGCCTGGAAGTGGCGCGCGGCTTCGGCATCGAGCCCCGGGTCCTCCTTGGCACGCGCCGTGTAGAGCTTGTAGAGCTCGAACATGTGGCGCATCGGGCTCTTGTCGAGCTCCTTCTGATCGCCCCAGTGCATCCACGCCGTCATCATCTTGGCGAAGGGCATCCCCCAGTCGCCGAGGTGGTTCACGCCGTGGACCTCGGCGCCGAGATGGCGCCAGATGCGGCACAAGGCGGCACCGATCACCGTGGATCGCAGGTGCCCCATGTGGAAGGGCTTGGCGATGTTCGGTGACGAGAAGTCGATGACGATCGTCTTGCCGCTCGGTGTCGCGCGACCGAAGGGCGCAGCGTCGGTGAGGACGCCGGACACGACCCAGCGCGCGATCGCCGCGCGCTGGAAGGTTGCATTGACGAACGGACCCGCCGCGGTGAGGGCGAGCACGACGTCGTCCGCCGGAACGCTGCGCGCGATGCGTTCGGCCAGGGCGGCGGGGTTCTCACCGCGCAGCTTGGCGAGGGCGAAGCAGCCGAGCGCGACGTCGCCGTGGGCACGGTTCTTCGGTGGTGCGAGCTGGATCGCGGCCAGCTCGGACGGGCTCGAAGCCGAGACGGCGTCGGCGATGCACCGGCGCAGATGTTCGCGCGGATCGGTCAATTCCAGTTCTCCCAGCGTTGGTAGGCCTCGACGAGCGAAGCCTGGATCTCTTTCTCACGCGCCTGCAGCTTCATCAGCTTGTCCGCGCTGCGGTAGTTGTCCTCGAGCACCATCGCGCCGCGCACGGACTCGAGTTCCGACTCGAGCTCCATGATCTGCGCTTCGAGGCGTTCGAACATCATCGGGTTGCGGACGCGGTCGTTGCGCGCGATCGCGGCCTTGGCGTCCACGGGCTGCGCCGATGCGGCCTTCGCCTTGGCCTGCGCCTCCTTGTCCCGTGCCCGTTGCTCGGCGACGGCCGTCGACCATGCATCGAGGCCGCCGTCCAGGCTTCGCACCTTGCGGTCGGTCAGCCACAGCACGCGGCTCGCTGCGCTGGCGAGGAGTTCGCGGTCGTGCGTCACCAGCACGATCGTGCCCGGGAATTCGGCGATCGAGCGCTCGAGGCTCTCGCAACCGGCGACGTCGAGGTGATTGGTCGGTTCGTCGAGGAGCAGGAGGTCGTATTGCGCGCGCGTCATGCGGGCGAGCGCGAGGCGCTGCTTCTCGCCGCCGGACAGGCCGTCGACCAGCAGTTCGCCGTCGTCGCCGCTGAACATGAACAGACCGAGGTGGTCGCGCAGTTCGCGATCCTCGGCGTCGGGATCGACCTGCCGCAGTGCTGCGAGCACCGTGATGCCGTGGGGAAGGTCGGTGACCTCCTGGCTGAAGCTCGCGATGCGCAGTCCGCGGGCGCGCTCGAAGCGGCCGGCGTCGGGCGCGCGATGCCCGGCGATCGCGCGCAGCAGGGTGCTCTTGCCGGCGCCGTTGCGACCGACCAGGGCGACGACTTCGCCGAACAGCACCTTGAAGTCGGCGCGGTCGAGCAGCTTGCGTCCGCCGATCTCGAGGGTCACACCGAAGGCCTCGATCATGGTCTGGCCGACCTGGCCGCGGACCTCCTCCCCGAAAGCGACGCGCATCGCGCGCTTGCCGCGCTTGGGTCGGCTGAGGATCTGCACGCGGGTCAGACGCTTGAGCCGCCCCTTCGCCTGTCGCGACATCCGGCCGGCCATGTTGCGGCGGATGTAGTCCATCTCCTTCTCGACGAAGGCCTGCTGCTTCTCGTAGGCGCGCGCCTCGCTCAGCAGCTGCAGCTCCTTCTGCCGGCGGAAAGCGGTGTAGTTGCCCTTGTAGCTCGATGTCTCGCCGTCCTCGACCTCGACGATGCGCGTCGCCACCGCGTCGAGGAAGCGGCGATCGTGACTGATCACCACCACCGCGCCGGGAAAGCGCGTGACGTAGTCCTCGACGAACTCGATGCCCTCGAGGTCGAGGTGGTTGGTCGGTTCGTCGAGGATCAGCAGGTCGGCCGGCATCGTCATCAATGCCGACAACACCACGCGCGAGCGCTCGCCGCCGGACAGCACCGAGACGTCCTTCTGCCAGCTCGACTCGTCGAACCCGAGTCCGGTCATCACGCGTTCGCAGACGTGCGTCCGGTCGAGACCACCGCCGGCCTCGAAGCGGACCTGCAGGTCGCCGTACTCGGCGAGGATGCGCTCGTCACCGGGGTGCGTGGCGAGGTCGTGCTCGAGGGCGCGGATGCGTGCCTCGAGGGCGTCGAAGGAGCCGTCGCCGCGCAGCACCCAGTCGCGGACCGTGGTGCCGGCGTCCAGGCGTGGGACCTGCTCGGCATAACTGATGCGCAGCTCACGGCGCGTATTGCGCAGGCCGCGGTCGGCCTCGTCGACTCCGGCGAGGATGCGGATCAGCGTGGTCTTGCCGGATCCGTTGTCGCCGATGATGCCGATACGCTCGCCCTCGTCGACGCGCAGCGAGGCCCCGGACAGGACCTCGACGTCGCCGAAGCGTCGTTCGATGCGTTCGAGGGAGACGAGGGTCACGGCAGGCGGGAGTCGGGGGGGCGGGGATGCTATCCAGGAACACGCCCCGGACCGCATCCAATCGCACCCCGATGCCCGCGACCTTGTCTCAGCGGCGGCGGAACTCGATCGCGCCGACGCCGCCTTGCGGGTCGACGTACTCGACGACGTACGACCGGGTCACCGGTGCGAGCTTCTTGAGCAGCGCGTAGAGCCTCGCCGTGTCGCCGACCGGCGCGCCGTTGACCGCGGTCACGATGGTCCCGACCGGGAGACCGAGCAGGTCGAGTGGCGCCGGGGTCTGGTCGATGCGCACTCCGCGGTAGGAGGTGCCCTGCGCCGTCTTGCCGTTGCGGCTCGAACCGAGCTGGCCGCTCTCGAGCAGGGCGGTGCCGGCGCGCACGACGGCATCGAGGTCGTCGCTGTCGTAGAGGTCGACGAGACCCGAGGAGATGCGGCGGATCGGCGGCAGCAGTTCGTGTTCGACGGTCTTGAGCCAGGCGAGGGCCTCACTCGTGGGACCATCGATCTCGGGGTGCTTGCGCTTCGGATCCGGATCCAGCTGCGTGAGCAGATCGAACAGCGAGGAGCGCAGGTCCTTCGAGTCCTTGGCGGCGATTGCGCGGAGCGTGTCGCGGCAGCTCTCGAGCACTTCCTTCGCAAAGGAGCGGCGGATCTCGACGCAGCGCGCGAAGAACCACAGCACCTGTCGCTGATCGATCTCCTCGGGCAACGCGAGCAGTGCGGCGAACGGCGCGGGATCGAGCTGATCGGTGAAGTCGCCGGGGCGTGGCGGCTTCTTCCCGCCCGGCCCGACCACCAGCTTGTTCCATTCGGCGAGGTCGCCCGGATTGACCTTCGGGAGGTAGACGGCGAGATACTCGACCGCGCGCTTGAACGCCTCCTCGCGCAGTTCGCGCACCGGCTCGCCGGGGATGTGCCCGATCAGGTTGAAGACGTCGTTGGTCGTGGTGACGTAGAAGGCGCCGTAGAAGGCGATGCGACGGTCGGGGCTGTGGCGGCTGTCCCGGATCACGGCCGACAGGTAGCCGGGATCCTGACGCATCGCGAGCAGCGCCTTGTGGTGCATCTGCCACGTCGGGTCGTCGACGATCTCCACGCCTTCCTCGAAGCGTCGCTTGTTGGCCGGCACATGCTGCGCGATCTCGAACATCGGCTGCAGGTGGGAGAACATCTCCTCGGGCGGCACCATGTTCGATTGCGGCGAGCGGAACGGCATCCGCCAGTCGGCCTGCGCACGCAGCGGGCAGGTCGCGAGGGTCAGCGCGGCGAGGGGGGCGACAAGGGTGGCGAGGCGGCGCATGGGGTTCGTCGATCGTTTCGGTGCGCGTCTAGGACGCGCGCGGGCCGGGGTCACGGGGTGGGATCAACCGAGCCAGGCGATGACCCCGACCTGGAGCACCCCGATCAGCACGCCGAGCACGCCACCCAGCACCTCGATCGAGCGCAGCTCACGCTTCGCAACCTGCAGCACGATGCGCTCCAGCTTCTCGACCGGGAACGCCGCGACCTTCGACTCGACCAGCGCCTGCACGTCGAGCCCCTTCTGGATCGCCTCCTCGAGTTTCTCGAAGATCAGGCCCTCCTGTTTCAGGATCTGCCTCACGATCGACTGCCGCAGGTCGGCGACGCGTTCGGCGGTGAGGAAGCCGCCGATCAACGGCAGGTTGCGGAGCTCCTCGATCTTCGGTGCGAGGCCGCGCTCCAGGACGTCCGACAACATCGCCCCCATGTCGACGCTGCGGAAGCCGCGGACGATGTCCTCGTGCTGCACGAGATGGTCGCCGACCACGGCGCCGACGCTCTTGGCGAGGTCCTTCTGGCGCCGCCCGATCAGGCCCTGCACGCGCAGACCGAGGACCTTCACCGGTCGCAACGGCCGGAAGATCATCTTCACGGCGATGGTGTTGGTCACCCAGCCGATCACGCCACCGAGGACGGGAACGCTGATCCAGGTCGAGAGGGTGATGTCCATGGGCGGAGGAGCCGGTGGTCGTGCAGCGCTCGCGGCGCGATCCCGGGGGCGAGGACCATAGCGAGGCCGGCGGTCGGCGCCCACCGCGGCCCACCGTCCGGTCCGATTCAGTCGACGCGCGGCTCCTCGGCGATCAGCGCCAGGTCGTTGCAGGCGTTCCACAGCATGACCATCGCCTGCTTGACGTTGGCGCTCGCGCAGGGCGGCAGGTCGGTGCGCGCGGACATCGCGAGGAGGCGCCGGTAGAGGTCGAGCAGCTCGCGCTCCTCGGCGGTCATCTCCCGGCCCAGCAGATCGGTGACTTGTCGGGGTTGGTCCATGGCGTCACGACTTGGGTCGGCGGTCCTGGAGGCGCTTCGCCTTGAGCTCGAAGCGTGGGAGCGAACCGGGGGCGGCGAGGACGACGTTGAAGCGCAGTCCCTCGTGGTTGTCGGCGAGGTCCTTCGCGAGCCGCGGCGAGAGCTCGCTCCACAGCGACTGCTTCTCGGCAGCGAGTTCGCACTCGACGGTGATCTCGTCGCGGATGCCTTCCTCGCGTGTGAGCACGATCTGGAACTCCTCGACCTCGGGGTATTCGCGCACGATCGCCTCGACCGCGCGCGGGTAGACGTTGGTGCCGCGCACCAGCTTCATGTCGTCGACGCGTCCGAGGATGCCGCCGCGGTAGATGTCGCCGGTGCGTCCGCACGAGCATGTGTCGTGGGGGACCTTCTCGACGAGGTCCTTGGTGCGGTAGCGGATCAGCGGGATGAAACCGCGTCCGAACGACGTGACGACGCGCTCGCCCCGCTCGCCGTACGGCAGCGGCTCACCGCTCTCCGGATCGAGGACCTCCTCGACGAAGTGGTCCTCGATGATGTGCGTGCCGCCCGGCTGCTTCTCGCACTCGTAGATCATGATCGTGCCGATCTCGGTCATGCCGGCAGTGTCACCGCACTTGGCACCCCACATGTCTTCGATCAGGCGCTTGGTCGCCGGAATGCTGCCGGCCGGTTCGCCGGACACCACGACGCGCTTCACGCGTCCCTCCTTGCGCAGGTCGATGCCGAGTTCCTGCGCGGCCTGCGCCATGCGCAGCGCATACGTCGGTGTCGCGCACACCACGGTCGCGCCCATCTCGACGATCTGCTTCACGCGCGCCTCGGTGGTCATGTTGCCGGACGGCAACACGAGGCAGCCGATCTTCTCGCAGCAGTAGTGCGCACCCCAGAAGCCGATGAACGAACCGTAGCTGAACGCGAAGAACACGGTGTCGGACGGGCGTACGCCGAACGCCCAGAAGCCGTAGCACCACATCTCCCCGATCCACGACCAGTCCTTCCGCGAGTCGAGCACGCGCAGCGGCTGGCGACCACTGGTGCCCGAGGTGAGGTGGTAGCGGATCGCGTGTTCAGGGGGCCGGGTGACCAGGTCGCCGAACAGGGGCTTCTCCGCCTGGCACGCCATCCAGTCCTCGCGGGTCATGAAGGGCAGGCGGCGGATGTCTTCGAGCGTGCGGATCCGATCCGGGGTCACCCGCGCCTTCTCGTAGAGCCTTCGGTGCCAGGGACTCTCGTCCCAGGCCCGCTGCACCAGGCGGCGCAGCTTCTCGGTCTGCAGCGCGCGGAGCTGGTCCTTGGGCAGGGTCTCGGTCTTGGGGTTCCAGAAGCGTGTGCTGTCGATTCCTGCCACGTCTCGGCCTCCGCTGCGTCGAGGAAGTCGTCGGCACCATAGCGGGGTCCGTCTCTCGCCGGAACGTCGCCGTTCGCCGCTCAAGCCGAAGCTTCTGCTGTCGGACCATCACCGGCGGAGCAGCGCGCAGGAGGATCGAACATGCGGAAGAGACCCGATTGGACGACGATCCTCGGGGTCCTCATCGGTATCGGAGCCGTGCTCGGCGGGCACCACCTCGCCGAGGGGACCATGCGTTCGCTGTTCTCCGGAACGGCGTTCATGATCGTCGTGCTCGGCTCGTTCGGTGCGGTCCTGGTCGCCACGCCACGAGCCGACGTGCTGCGCGGTCTGCAGGGCATCGGGACCGCCCTGTTCCCGCCGCGTCGCGACCTGCTCGACACCCGCGACCGCCTGCTGGAGTTGGCGATGATCGCGCGTCGTGAGGGACTCCTCGCGCTCGAGGAGGTCGCATCGCGCGCCGACACCGAAGTGTTCCTGTCGCGTTGCCTGACCCAGGCGATCGACGGGACGAACAGCACGGCACTGCGCGAGATCGTCGGGACCGACATCAGCATCGACGAGCAGCATGCCCAGGCCGGTGCGCGTTTCTGGGAGACCTGGGGCTCGATCTGTCCGACCATCGGCGTGCTCGGCGCCGTGCTCGGACTGATCCACGCGATGAAGCAGATCGCGACGCCGGCCGACGTCGGCGCGGGCATCGCGGTGGCCTTCGTCGCGACCGTCTACGGAGTCGGGTTCTCGAACCTCGTGTGTCTGCCGCTCGCCTTCAAGCTCCGCCGCATGTGCCAGCGCGAGCGCGTGCGCAAGAGCATGGTGCTCGAGGGCGTGATCGGCATCCAATCGGGCGTGGCGCCCGGCGCGCTGAGGAACCGCCTGTCGGTCTACGCGGCGGAGGCCGCGGATGGCTGAGCACGTCACGGCCGCGGAGACGGGCGGTGGGCCGAAGCACGACTTCTGGGTCGTGCCGTACGCGGACATGCTCACGCTGCTGTTCGCACTGTTCGTCGTGCTGTACTCGATCGGCGAGGTGCGGCTCAAGAAGCTCGCCGAGCTGAGGCGCAGCTTCGCCTTCGCGCTCGGGTCCGAGCAGTCTCCGACCGGCGAGAGCGGTCAGTTCGACCTCGGCTCGAACAGCGCGGGGGACCTCATCGAGGGCCTGGAGCTGATCAACGCGCAGAGCGGTCCCATGCGTCAGCTCCTGCTCGAGACCCTGCCGAAGCAGTTCGAGGAGGTTTTCGGGCGTTCGCTGGAGGTCGTGGTGACGGACGACACGGTCGCCTTCACCGCGCCGCTCGACGCGCTCTGGGAGCGCGGCGAGGTCACGCCGCGCGAGGACGCGCAGATCTGGCTGTTCGACCTGTTCGAAGGCATCGGCCGAGACGACGGCACTCCGCTGGCGAGCGAGGCCGAGATCCGGATCGAGGCGCCGGACTCGATCGTCGGCCGCGACGCGAACGGCCGCTCGGTGCGCACCGAGGAGCTGTGCACGAAGCGGCTCACGCGCCTGCGTTCGCTGCTCCGTCTCGTCCCTCAGGCGCAGAGCAACGACATCAGCACGAAGTTCCGGCCCACCGCTCCGTCGACCGGGGACTGGGAGACCGAGGCGAAGATCACCTTCGCGTTCTCGACTCCGTGATCGCGCGGGCCAACAGGCCCTTCTGGATCATCGTCGTCCCTTCGTAGATGCGCAGACCCATGATGTCGCGCAACAGGCGTTCGACCGGGTACTCGGTGCTGTAGCCGCGACCGCCGTGCAGCATCACGGCAGCGTCGCACGCGCGCGCCGCGGCCTCGGTCGAGTAGAGCTTCGCCGCGGCGAGGTCGCCGGCCGTCTCCAGCCCGCGATCGCGTCTCTGCGCGCAACGCCACACCAGGGCACGCGACGCGAGCAGCTCCACCGTCATGTCGGCGATGCGCTCCTGCACCATCTGGAAGCGATCGAGCGTGCGCCCGAACTGCTGTCGCGTGGTCACGAAGTCGAGGCTCGCGGCGAGTGCGGCGCGGTGGATGCCCACCGCACCTGCGGCGACCGACAGGCGTCCGGCGTGCAGTCCGTCGAGCGCCACGTTGAAGCCCTTGCCGATCCCGCCGACGACGTCTTGGTCGGGAACGAAGCAGCCGTCGAAGACGAGCTGCGCATGATCCGAACCACGGTGACCGAGCTCGCGTCCGGGCATGCGCGGACGCGAGAGTCCGCTGCTCCCGGTGTCGACGGCGAACGCGGTGATGCCGTCCTTGCCGCGCGACGGATCTGCGTTGGCGAACACCAGGGCGAGATCGGCGATGCCTCCATTGGTGATCCAGATCTTGCGGCCGGTCAGGCGGTAGCCACCCTCGACGCGTTCTGCACGGGTCTGCATCGCCGCGATGTCCGAACCGGCCTCCTCCTCGGTGAGACCGAAGCAACCGACGATCTCGCCGCGCGCGAGTCGGGGCAACCAGGCGGCCTTCTGGCGGTCGTCGCCGTGGCGCTCGATGCACTGCGAAACCAGGCCGGTGTGCACGGCGAGGAATCCGCGCGTGTTGCCGCACACCGCGCCGATCTCCTCGTGCGCGATCACCAGCTCCATCGCCGACCAGTTCGATCCGCCGTGCTGCTTCGCGAGCGGTCCGCCGAGGATCCCAGCCGACGCGAGCGCTGCGATCGACTCGCGGCGGAACACCGATTCCTCGTCGATCCGCCGCGCGTGCGGGGCGAGTTCGTTCGCGGCGAACTGGCGGACGCGCCGCGCGAAGGTGCGCGCGGCGGCGTCGAGTTCCGAGTCGGGGAGGAGCGGATCGTCGGCTTCGCCGAGCGTGCGGGTCATCGGCCTTCGAAGCGCGGTGCGCGCTTCGCCTTCCAAGCCTCGTAGAACTCACGGTGATCGTGGCAACGCAGGAGCAGGGCCTGCGCCTGCGCCTCCTGTTCGATCGCCGTGTCGAGGTCCATCGTCGCCTCGGCGAGCAGCATCTTCTTCGTCATCGCCAGTGCGAGCGACGGACCCGTGGCGAGTCGCGTCGCGAGCGCGAGGGCTTCGTCGAACACGCGCTCGGGTGCGACGACGCGGTTGGCGAGTCCGATCCGGTGGCACTCGTCGGCCCCGATCTTCTCGCCGAGCAGCAGCAGTTCGCTCGCGCGACCGGCACCGACCACGCGTGGCAGGAGCCACGCGGCACCCATGTCGGCTCCGGTGAGGCCCACCTTGGTGAAGAGGAAGGCGAAGCTCGCGGCGCTCGACAGCACGCGGATGTCGCAGGCCAGCGCGAGGACGGTCCCGGCACCGGCCGCGGTGCCGTTCACTGCCGCGACGATCGGCTTGTTCAGGCGCAGCATGTTCCGCACCACGGCGCCGGTCATGCGCGTGAAGCGCAGCGTGTCGGCGGCGTCGGCGGAGAACAGCGCACCGATGATGTCGTCGACGTTGCCTCCGCTGCAGAATCCGCGACCTGCTCCGGTGAGCACCACCGCCTTCACCGCGTCGTCGTGCTCGAGGTCGAGGAAGAGGCGTTCGAGCTGTCCGTAGATCGCGAAGGTCAGCGAGTTGAGCGAGTCCGGCCGATCGAGGGTCAGGACGGCGACGCCGTCGGGTCGCACCTCGAAACGGAAATCGAAGGGACCGCGGGCTGCGGAGGGGGTCATGGTTCCAGCTCCGGTTCGGGTTGATCGAGATCGAGCACGGTGCCGACCGGTCGTTCGCGAACCAAGCGGGCCACGGCCTGCGCCACCTCTTCGGCGCTGTGCAGACGTCCGATCCGGTTCATCGCGCCGAAGGCCGCCAGGGCCTCCTCGAAGTTCTTCTTCCCGCGTGCGGCGACGCTTCTCGCCGCGTTGCGCGTGATCTCGGTGTCGACGAATCCAGGGCAGACCACGAAGACGCGCAGCGCGGGCTCCTTCGCCCACTCGGCCGCCAGCGCGCGGGCGAGTCCCACCGTGCCGTGCTTGGCGGCGCCGTAGGCCGCCGTGAAGGGGTAGCCGCGCAGCCCGGCGGTGGATCCCATCAGCACCACCGTCGCCTGGCCTTGGCGGCGGAGGTGGGGGAGCGCGGAGCGGATCAGTCGGAAGGGCGCCCGGAGGTGGAGGTCGAGGGTCTCGTCGAGCACGACGTCCGGGCTGTCCTCGAGCCGCGCCGAAGGCGCCGTCCCCGCGTTGTGGACCAGGACGGATGGCGCTCCCAGCCCGGCGACACAGCTCGCCAGGGCGAGGTCGACGGCTCCCGGCTCCCGCAGGTCCGCGGGGATCGCGAGGCTCCGCACGCCTCTTTCGGTCGAAAGGGAGCTTGCGACCGTACGCAGCTCCGCCGCGGAGCGGGAGAGCACGCCGAGGTCGAAGCCTTCGGCGGCGAGGGCGGCGGCGATCGCTCGGCCGATTCCACGGCTGGCGCCGGTCACCAGAGCGACGGGCATGGGCGGAGAGTCCGGGTGGCGGGCGGCGATTTCAATCTGGAAGGGTGCGCGGCCCGCGGCCTCCCACCAGAGCTTCGGAGAGATCGCTAGCTGACGATCTGGGGTCTTCGCCGGAATTCTGAAACCCGATGGCCACGCCGTGACGCTCAAGAACTTCACGGGAAAGTCCGATCTGCAAGATCGGGGAAGACGACGGAGAGTCGAGTGCCCTCGTTGGCGGCCCCCAACGGGCGAGTCCGGCCGGGACGGCCGTGCTCGTGTCCGCGGGTCCGACGAGTCCGATTCGCGCCCTCCCCCCTTGGGGGGGAGGGCCGAGCCGCTGCGCGCTTGCGTTGGCCGGGCCGCTCGCTACCCTGCTGCGCCCTCGCCGAGGACCCATCCCATGGCCAAGCCGAAGAAGAAAAAGGAGATCGTGCACCTCGTCTGCTCCGAGACGGGTGACCGGAACTACACGATCCTCAAGAAGCCGGGCACCGCGAAGCTCGAGCTGAAGAAGTACTGCCCGCGTCTGCGCAAGCACACGCTGCACACCGAGAAGAAGAAGTGACCCGGCGCCGAGCGCGGCACGTGCGGACGGTCTAGCGACCATCCGACACGCCGAGCCGCGCGAGGATCTCCCGCACGCGCGCCTTGTCGGCGCTGCCGAGCAGCGGGTGGTCGAGCAGGCGACGGCCGATCCGCAGCGCAGCGTTGGCGTCGCCGATCACGGCGAGGTTCTCCAGACCGTCGACCGCCCCTTGCACGGCGGTGGGGTCCGATCCGAGACGCGGGTCGTCGAGCCACGCGGAGAGCGCGCCTTCCCCGACGTTTCCGTCGGGGCATCCGGTGAGCGCCATCAGTGCCCGGTTCTTCACCATGGGATCGGGGTCCTCCCGCATCGCGATGCGGGCGAGCTCGAGGCTGTCGGCGTCGTTGGTCAGCGTCCCGGCGATGAGCAGATCGGCGCGGAACCCGGGCTCGCGCCCGTCCCCGAGAGCCTCCTCGTAGGCGCGACGCACGCGCTCGGGGGCCTTCGTGCCGATCGTGACGCTCGCCGCGAGCATGCGCGATCCACCGACGCCGCGGAGTTGCCTGACGACATCGAGCGCGGTCGTCGGATCGAGCTCGGTCGCTGCGGCCGTCCCGACCTGTGCGGCGAACTCCGGGTCGCCGCTGCGCAGCGCACGGTCGATCACGAGATGACGCAGGCGCGGTTCGCGCAGCAACTCGTGGAGAGCCGCGTTGCGCCGAGCAGCACTCGGGTCGTCGAAGAACAACAGCGCGAGGCTCGCGAGGTCGGCGCGGGTGCGCGCTCCGGTCTTCTCCAGGTTGCGCCAGAGGGTGCGCAGCAGGTCGCATGCGACCCGCTCGAGCCACGGTTGCTCGCGACTCTCCTCGAGGACGTGAAGGACACCTTCCTCGTGCGCGGGACCGAGATAGGGCTGTCCGACGATCAGGTTCGCACCGAGCATCTCCGCGACCGCGGCGTCCTTCGGAACGAGCCGCAGCATGCCGTCGACGAGCGAGTCGAGACCGGCGCGCGGCCCGCCCTTCTCGCTGAGCGTGAAGCGACGGTCGAGGTCGTCGGCGAGCAGGCGTTGAAGCACTTGCCGGCGCACGGTCTGCTCGATCGTCGCATCGATCGGCGGGAGCACGGCGCTGCGTGACAGGGACTTCTCACCGGAGTCGGGGAAGGCGTTGGCGATCTCCACGAGGATGCGTCGTGCCTGGGTATCGAGCGCACGGGCCCGTCCCTCCTCACGTCGCTCGACGACTCCGACGAGCTCGAGCCCGAGGTCGACGAGTCTCTTCACGAACTCGTCGAAGTCCGCGGGTGCGGCTGGCGTGGGAGACGCGACCAGACTTCGCGCTGGAGCTGCGCCGTCCGCGGGCGTCACGCGTTCGACAGCGCTGTTCCCCGCGGTGGTCTCGATGCGTTGCGGGGGGCCGTCCTCGGCCTCGACGGGATCGACCTCGGAATCGGGCCAGCACCACAGGGAGAGGATCGCGGCGGCGATCCCGAGAGTGGCGAGCGCTCGACCTCGCCTGGACTTCAGAGTCATCGGTTCCTCCTCGCTGTGCGGCCGGAGATCGGCCGCAGCAACGTCCCCGTGTGCACCGCGCGCTTTGCGGTCACGCGCGGTGCGCGAACCGGATCGCGACCTTTGGCCCTCCAGCCTCCGGAATCGTCGCGTTGCGCGACGACCCCGGAGCCTGCGGACCGGTCAGGCGCCGAGCGTCGAGTGGACGACCGCTTCGCAAGGTTCTGCTCGGTAGGTGACGAGGCCGCCCGCATTGACGCGCTGCTTCATCACGCACGAGCTCCCCAGCTTGATGAAGAGGAAGTAGCTGAACTCGCATTCGAAGAACAGCTTGGTGATCTGCACCTGACCGTCGGGCACGACGCGCGTTCCGCAGCCCGGTTCGGACTTCGGCTCGGCGTGTGCGGGGACGACCACGATCACAGTCGGGCAGCCACTGACCTGGCCGCCGATCTGTACGCCGTCGAACTTCAGTTGGAGCGACGAGCAATCGATCGTCGGGCCGACCACGATGTCGGTGGGAACGACGCGGGTGGTGGTGTCCGGACAACCCTGGGCACACAGCGCGGCGCACGAGACGAGCGCCGCGATCAGCTTCGAGAACATGTTTCCTCCCTCGAGTCGAATGCGGTGATCGACCGTCGATCACCGATCAGGTCCTCGTGTGCGGCCGGTGGATCACGTCACGGATCGAGAGCGATTCCGCGCGGATCACTTGCCGTGGTGACTGCGGTCGTCGTCGGCGTCGAAAGGCAGGTCGACGATCACGCGCGGTGATCCCGCGCTGCGCTCCACGTCGATCGGACGGGGCGAAGAGGCCACGCCCTCCTGCTCGACCGACACCCAGACCTGCTGGGCGTCACCGAGTCCCTGCAGCAGGGCCATCGGGCTCTCCCGCGTGGTCTGGATCCTCGCCGACCAGTCGCGGCGGCTCGCCGAACCTTCGTCGGGAGCGACGAGCAGCATCGCCCCCGGCACCACATCCCCATGCACTTCGATGAGCAGGTCGGCGCGCTGCGCAGGGCGCGCGACGAATCCACGGACCACCGGCCACGTCACCGTGTAGGCGATCAGCAGGAAAAGGATGGAGTCCACCAGCCGGCGCATCGCCAGGACCAGGTGCGAGAGAGGGGAGAGGGGAGAGGCAACCGAAGCATACCGCGAGAATCCTGATGCACGACGGGACCGGATTCTTTGTCGCTCTACCGTATGCGAGAGCGCGTCGGCGGGCGTCGTGTGTCCGGAAGTCGGCGATCGCGGCGTGGCTCCTACGCAACCCTTCGCCGGGGTGGCTCGACTCGAACTCCGGATTCCGGCCAATCCGAAGCGGGATGATGCCCGGCGGGGCAGGACCGGACGGCGTCGCGCCTTGGCATCGGGCGGAGCCGCTGCCTACCGTGGGCGGCCCCGATGTCCGAGGTCCTCCACTCGAACCTGCGTCCCGGATCCCCCGAGTTCGAAGCCAACCGCGCCCACCACGCGGCGCTCGTCGACGCGGTCCGCCGGGCGGTCGAGCAGGTCCGACAGGGCGGTTCGGCCGAGGCGGTCGCCCGGCATCACAAGCGCGGCAAGCTGCTGCCCCGCGAACGCATCGACCGGATCGTCGACCCGGGCAGCGCCTTCCTCGAACTCTCCCCGCTCGCGGCTCACGGCCTCTACGACGGCGAGGCGCCGAGCGCGGGGGTGGTCACCGGGATCGGTCTCGTCGACGGCCGGGAGGTGATGATCGTCGCCAACGACGCCACCGTGAAGGGCGGCACCTACCTGCCCATGACGGTCAAGAAGCACGTGCGCGCGCAGGACATCGCGCTGCAGAACCGTCTGCCCTGCGTCTACCTCGTCGACTCCGGCGGTGCATTCCTGCCCTTGCAGGCCGACGTCTTCCCCGATCGCGATCACTTCGGTCGGATCTTCTTCAACCAGGCGCGCATGTCCGCCGCGCGCATCCCGCAGGTGGCTTGCGTTCTCGGTTCGTGCACGGCGGGCGGCGCCTATGTGCCGGCGATGAGCGACGAATCGATCATCGTGAAGGGCAACGGCACGATCTTCCTCGGTGGACCGCCGCTGGTGCGCGCGGCGACCGGCGAAGTCGTGTCGGCCGAGGATCTCGGCGGGGCAGACGTGCACACGCGGATCAGCGGCGTGGCCGACCACTTCGCGGAAGACGAGGAGCACGGTCTCGAGCTGGTGCGGCAGGTCGTCGCGCACCTCAACACGCGCAAGCCGGAGACGGTGCAGCGGCGCGCGGCCGAGCCGCCGCGGTACGACCCCGAGGAACTGCTCGGCGTGTTGCCGAAGGACACCCGCACGCCCTACGACGTCCGCGAGGTCATCGCGCGCATCGTCGACGGCAGCCGTCTGCACGAGTTCAAGGCGCGCTACGGCAACACGCTGGTCTGCGGCTTCGCGCACATCCACGGCATCCCGGTCGGCATCCTCGCCAACAACGGGATCCTGTTCAGCGAGAGCGCGCAGAAGGGTGCGCACTTCATCGAGCTGTGCGCGCAGCGCAAGATCCCGCTGCTGTTCCTCCAGAACATCACCGGCTTCATGGTCGGCCGGAAGTACGAGAACGGCGGCATCGCGAAGGACGGCGCGAAGATGGTCCAGGCCGTCGCGACCGCGCAGGTGCCGAAGATCACCGTCATCATCGGCGGCTCGTTCGGTGCCGGGAACTACGGCATGTGCGGTCGTGCCTACGAGCCGCGGTTCCTGTTCATGTGGCCGAACTCGCGCATCTCCGTGATGGGGGGCGATCAGGCTGCATCGGTCCTCAGCCAGGTCAAGAAGGACCAGCTCGAGGCCAAGGGCGAGGAGTTCAGCGAGCAGATGCGCCGAGAGATCGAGGATCCGGTGCGCGCCAAGTACGAGGAGGAGGGCAATCCCTACTACTCGACCGCGCGATTGTGGGACGACGGCATCCTCGATCCGCGTCAGACCCGCGACGTGCTGGGGCTCGCCCTGTCTGCGACTCTGTGCGCACCGATCCCCGACTTCGATGCGCCGGTGTTCCGCATGTGACCCGCACGGCGCGACGCCGACGAGCCACGTGGACATCGCACGACGTCCGAAGCCGGCTGGCGGGAGCTCGCCATCGCCTTCGCTACACTCCGCCGTCTCCTCCCCGCGTGGCCTCGCGAGAAAACGAGAACCGAGAACCGCCCCCGGACACGATCCCGCCGGCGGCAGACAGCGGCTGGGCTGCCGATCTCGACCTGGTCCGCGGGACCCTCGCCGGTCGCTCCGCAGCCACCGAGACCTTCGTCGCGCGCATGATCTGCATTCCCCGCATCCTGGATGCGCTGACCCGAGCCTCGCGCCCGTTCCGCACGGCGGAAGAGCGTCGCGAGACGGTCCAGGAAGTGTTCGCGCGGGTGTGGGGCGCTCGGCATCGCTTCGAAGGGCGTTCCAGCCTGGAGACCTGGGTCTACCGCTTCTGCGTCCTCACCCTCGTCGAGTTGCGCCGGCGCGGAGCGCGTACCCCGGGGCAGTTCGACGTCGACCCCGATCACTGGGTGATCGATCCGCGCGGCACGTCGGGCATCACCGGTTCGGACGCGTTGCTGCTCCGCGCGGCGGTCGAGCGGCTGGATCCCAGTGAGTCCGAGATCGTGTCCGACAAGCACTTCGCGGAACTGACCTTCGAGGAGATCGCGCAACGGCTCGCGATCTCGCCCAACACCGCGAAGACGCGCTACTACCGCGCGCTGCGCAGCCTCCGACAGTGGCTGAGGCGCAGCTTCGGCGGCGACGGCGGACGAAGCGATGCGCAGGGGGGAGTCGAGTGAGCGGGGCATCCCGTCCCGACCCGGAGCGTCCCGACGACGAGGCGTCGCTCGCGGCGCTCGCCGCGGGTCTCGATGCAGCCGCGGCTCAGCAGCGGGACGCACTCGCGGCTCCGGCCGGTGATCCGTCGGACGAGGCCGCACTGCTCGCCGGATTCCGCGCCCACGTGCGCGCGACCACGGCGCCGAGGGTGAGGAAGACCGCCGTGTGGTGGATCGCCGCCGCCTGCATGCTGCTCGGTCTGCTCGGCGTGTATGCCCTGGTCCGCTCCGGCGGCGGTACGTCGAACGATCGCCCGCGCTACCTCGGGACGCACGACGTCGAGATCGTCGCCGGCACGCCCTTCGGAACGCTGCGCTGGAGGCTGCTGCGAGGCGATCCCGATGCGGTGCGCTTCGATGTCCGCGTGTTCCGCACGCAGGCGGACGGCACGCGCGGTGCCCCGCTCGCGTCGCAACGCGATGCCCGCGGCGGGGAGTTCCGCGTCCCCGATGCGTCGCTCGTCGAGGTCTCCGCCCTGGAGTTCGAGCTCGGGATGGTGACCGTGGGTGTCGCCGTCCCGCAGTTCGAGTCGGTCCACCAGGCGCGTTGAGTGCGTAGAGTCGGGGACCTGGGAAGGAGCAGTCGGCCATGAGTCCCGTCACCCATCGTCTCCTGGCGTGCATCGTGTTCGTCGCACCGGCAGCCTGCGACCGCCGCGCCACCCTCGACGAAGGACTCGATGCGGCGAAGAGGGCGGTCACGGCAGCCCGCGATGCTGCTACGGCCCAGGCAGCGCTCACAGCCTTCGAGGAGCGTCTCGACGCGGCGGAGCCGAGCACCGCGGAGGACGTCGCCGCGTGGATCGGTGCGCTTGGCTGGCTCGAACGTCTCGAGGCATCGGGTTGGAAGCCGCACGAAGGATCCGCGGCAAGGTCGAAGCGCCGGCTCGCGGCGTCGATGAC
This sequence comes from Planctomycetota bacterium, assembly GCA_046349595.1. Classification (GTDB taxonomy): domain Bacteria; phylum Planctomycetota; class UBA1135; order UBA1135; family UBA2386; genus JACRLW01. The sequence continues at coordinate 492,720 of JAXMCA010000002.1, read as the reverse complement.
CGGAGCGGCCGGTTCGCCGGCGTCGCGGATCGAATCCGCGCTCGCGAGTTTCATGCTGCGGCGTCGCGATGCACATGTTCCCGGTTGGGTCGACGTACCGCTCGCGCAACTCGTCGACGTGGACCATCCGTCGCGCTATGCGCAATCCGAGGGGATCGATGCCGCGTGGGTCCTGATCGTGCTGGCGCGCATCCACCGCGACGCGGGGCAACACGACCCCGCGTTGCGGTGTTTGCACCTCGCCGAGACCTCGACCGTGCGTCGCGGTTGGGAGGGCATCACGCAGCGTTGCTTCGTCGCGCTCGAGAGGGCTTCCTGTCTGCAGACCCTGGGTCGCAATCTCGAGGCGTCGCAGGCGATCGGAACGGCGCGATCGGTCGTCGACTCGTCGGACACGACCAGCTCGCCGCCGTCGGAGGCGGAGCGCGATCGGATGCTCCAGGTCGTCGAGCTCGCGCGTCTGCGATTCGAGAGCGAGACCGGGCTCTGCGATCGTGCACTCGACACCGTCACGCGGCTGCGTGACCGGCACCCTGCGGACGACATCGCGGCACAGGTCCGCTACTACGAGGCGGTCGCACTGCGCGGTCACGGGGAGACAGCGGCGGCGGATGCGGCGCTGGTCACGGTTCTCGGCTCGGATGGGTTGGATCGGAAGCTGCGGTGCATGGCGCTCCTCGACCATGCCGCATCTGCGATCGCCGACCGCGACTTCGGGCGCGCGCGCGAAGCGCTCGACGATTGCCATCGCGTTGCCACGCTCGACGGCGCATCGTCTCCCCTGCTCACGGCCCGCGAAGGAGGATTGCGCGCCGCGCTGCTCCGCCGCGAAGGCGGTGATCCGCGGCGCATCGCCGAGGCCTTCGACCTCGCCTGCCGCAGCTATCACGACTTCCTCGATGCCTGGTCCGCGACCGACGACAGGAGTGCTGCGGGAATCCTCGGCTTCGCTCCGCGGCGCCGCCTGATCGAGGAGGTCATCACCCTCGCGCTCGAACACGCGCCGGCAGAAGAAGGTGTCGCGCTCGCCCTCGAGGAGGCATTGCGGGCGCGAGCAGCGGGTGGACTCGCCCGTGCCCTGGGAGCTCCGCGGCCCACCCTCGCGGCGATCCGTCGACTGCTCACTCCGCGGCGCGACACCGGTCTGCTGGTGTTCGTGCCGGGCTTCGAACACACGCACGCCTTCGCGGTCGACGGCGAGCGTCTGGTGCACGTCCTGTTGCCGCGGGTCGAGCAGATCGGGGGTGCCGTCGATGACGTGTGGCGCGAGCTGGCTCCGAGCCCGCTCCCGGACCTGAGCGCATCACGGGCACGGTGCGATGCCGCGCTGCGGCGTCTCTCGGATCTGGTCGTGGCACGCGGACTGGGCGAGCAGCTCCGCGACTGGAAGTCCTTCGTGTTCGTCGGCGCGGATGTGATGCGACATCTGCCGATCGATCTGCTGACGGTCGACGTCGCCTCCTCGTCGCGTTCGCTCGGCGAGCACGCGCTGGTCTCGGAACTTCCGTCGACCGCGGTCGGACTCGCGCTCGCAGGGGCGGCGCCGATCGGTGGTGTCGCGCATTGCGCACAGACCAGGGTGCTCGCCCTGGTCGCTCCTTCCGCCGCGGAGGGAGATGCGATGGAGGCGGTCGCGTTCGATGGACGGGCGCGTGATCGGCTGCGATCCGCCGTGCCTGGGCTGTCGTGGCGCGAAGGTGCCGATGCCGTCCTCGAGTCGATCCATCCGGGGGACGGCGCCCTGTTGTGGTTCGCGCACGGAGTCTTCGATCCGCAGCGAGCGCGTCCGTCGGGCGTGCAGGTGACACCCTCCGCCGGCGCACCGTCGGGTCGCGTCTTTCCCGACGACTTCGATCGTCTGGATCTGCAGGCGCCGCCGCTGTGTCTGCTCGCCGCGTGCGGCGCGACCAATGTCGAGGTGAAGCTCGGCGGTGACGACTCCGACCACCTCGGTGCCTCGCTGCTGCGCAAGGGAGCCCGCATGGTGTTCCTCGCCGCGGCCCCGCTCGAACAGGAGGCGACCGCACGGCTCTGTGCTTCGATCCTCTCCGAGTTCGCCGGCGGTGCGCCGCCGCTGGTCGCGCTCCACCATGCGCGCGCGGCGCTGCGGGCGGAGCCGCGTTTCGACCACCCGCACTACTGGGCGACCTTCGTCGCCTACGGCCTGTGGCGCTGAAGCGTGGAGTCCGCGATCAACCGCCGGAGGGAGGCGGTGGCAGCGGCGGCTGGCTCCCTGGTGCGGTGATGCCGCTGCCGATCACGGTGGGCAGCGGGTTCGTGCCGCCGACGGTGCCGCCGAGGTAGTACCCCGGGTAGTGCGGACTCGGCGTGCGATGGTGGTGGAAGGCGGTGAAGCCATCGACTCCGTACCAATCCCAGGCGGTGCCGCCCGCGTCGGCGTGCAGGAAGCGCGCGACGGCGACCCAGTCCGCGTCGGTCCCCTCCGGACCGTCGTAGACGGCGAACACCACCACCTCACCGGTGGTGACCGCACCCTGGTGCGCCGTCGACGCCGTGGCCGGTACGACCGTCGAGCCGAGCAACAGGTGCTGGAGCACGCCGCCGACCACCTTCTTCTGGTACAGGCTCAGCTCGATGTGCGAGGGCACCACCAAGAGACCCGCAGGGACCGCGTACTCGAACTCGAACTTCTGCGCACCGAACACCTGGTAGGAGTAGATCGGTGTGAACTGCACCGCGTGCGGTGCGCGATCGATCTCGTCGACGGCCCAGCTCGGTTGCACGCGGATCGTGTTGGTCGCCTCGTCGCAGAAGATCGCATCCCGGTCGCCGTCCTGATCGAGGTCTCCCATGGCGATGTTCGAATGCGACGGAGCGTCGGCGAAGTTCGGGCTGTCGAAGCCGAACAGGACCGTGCTGATCGGATCGAACACGAAGCTGCCGGGTTCCGCACCGAGGCCCGAGAAGCAGGCGAAGCCGAGCGGAGTGACCGTCGACACGCCGACGACGTCGAGCGCACCGCGCTGGAAGACGTCGTCCAGCAGGATGCGCGGATGCAAGCCGAGCAGATCGATGGTCTGCACGAGGCTCCCATCGGGGTCGATCGCGTCGAGGACGCTCGCTCCGCCCGAGTCACGAGTGATGCGTACCAGGCGGCCGTGACGCAGCTCTGCGGACAGCGCGACGTCGAAGTCGACCATGGCGTTCGACGTCGCGATCGTGCCGACCTCGCGGCCGAGCAGGTCGAGCACGTGGATCTCCGCCTCCTTGACGACGAACAGCGCGAGGTCCTCGGCACTCTGCCACGGGGAGACACGGAGGTCCGTGGTGGTGAGGCCCGCGTCGATCGGCGCTGTCACCGCGAAGTGGTCGTCGGCGAACACGCCGCGCGCGATCGAGTCGCCATCGACTCCCAGGCCGAACAGCTCGGTGCCGTCCTGCGTGGACGCCGCCACGAGCTTGCCCACGTTGCACCAGGTGGTGGAGTCGAGCTTGCGGGCCGTCGGAACCGCGGATCCGTCGGTGATGCACAGGTAGAGGCCCGGGTCGGTGCCTCCGGTCACCGTGAACAGGATGGAGGAGAGGCCCGTCGCCGTTGCGGCGACGGCCACGCAATCGCGGACTACGCCGTCTCCCGGGGTCGCCAGGTGGTGCTGCGCACCGAAGCCCGATGCCGCCATCACCAAGACCAGTTCGCCGTCGACCACGATCGCGGCGTCGCCACGGTGGTCGCCGTCGAAGTCTCCGCAGGCGACGTGACCGAGCGAGTGCGTGTTGGCTGCGCCGTTCGCGACGAGGAATGCGCGTGGCGCGCCGGGCGCGAGCTGCGCAGGGAGTGCGAGTGCGAGGAACAGTGCAGCGCAGGCTGCGCCGGCATGGTGGCGGATTGCCTGCATGCGCGTTGGGATGCGATCGGGCATGGACTCCTCCTTCGACGGGCTACGGGGCCGCGCCCCGCCGTGCGGCGGGACACGGCGAACTTAGCGTCCGATCAGAGCCCCGCCACCTTGTGGTTGCGCTTGAACGCGTAGGTCTCGACGTAGAAGTAGCCGGCGGGAGGCGCGGCCGGCGGCGTCGGGAGCACCTTGGTGACGTTGATCGCGAGCACGCGATTGAGGTCGGTCGGCGCCGACGCCGGCAGCGGCACCGTGAACGATCCGAGTGGCGCGGTGGGAGTCACCGTCGCAGTGAACTCCCGCGTGTTCGTCGCCGGATTGATGATGCCGGTGATCCCCTGGATCTGAGTGCCGGGTCCGCCGGGCTGCGTGCCGTAGAGGACCTCACAGGTCACGTCCCACGAGCCCGGGACCGGCAGCGGGAACTCGTTGGTGCCCGCACCGAGGTTGACCGTGAACTGTCCCGAGTTCGACGCGCTGACGTACTGGACGTTGGCGATGTCCTGCACGCGCACCGGGATGTTCGACGACGTGGTCGGGAACGGACTCGACGGAATCGCCAGCGTCGCCTGGTTGTTGACCGGATCGGTCACCTGGACGCTCAGCGCGACGCCGATGAGCTGCAGGCCGAACAATGTGACCTCGATCTGTTGCGGCAGGTTCGAGAACACGACCTGGTGATTGGTCGTGAAGCCGCCGCCGGCCGGTGAGCGCGATCCGGTCCACTCGATCGGCGGGAAGGGAGTGCCGCCGATCGTGATCGTGACCATCGGGCGTGCGAGCGCGGGCTCGTCGGAGTTGAACTCGACCTTCAGGGTGTTGTCGGTCGCGTACATCACCGTCGCCGATGGCGGGAGCACCGGAGGCTGCGTGTCCGGGGTGGTGGGGTGGAGCACCTCGTGCCCGTCGGGGCGACCGTCGTGATCGCTGTCGGGGTCGAAGGGATCGGTCGCGAAGGTGAACACCTCGTCGAGGTCGAGGAGCTGGTCGTCGTCCGCGTCGATGCCCCAGCGCTGGCCGGTTCCCGGCGGGTGGCCGACGAGCATCAGCGGCAGGTTGCCGCCGAGGAACAGCGCCTGGAGGTTGGCGCGGTTGATCGAACCGAAGGCCTGCGACTGCATCTGGAACGCTTGCTGGGTGCGATCCCAGAAGCCGAAGTAGAGGTCGTAGCCACCCACGCCGTTGGGGATCGACATGGTCGCCGAGAAGTCGCAGTTGCCCGCGGCTGCCTCCGCGGTGAGGTAGTTCATCGCGTTGTTGAAGTCGGCGGAGGGGTTCGCATAGTCGGTCCGCAGCACGCACACGAAGCTCGTCGAAGGAGCGAGACCGGTGTCCATCGTGTGGAGGAAGGAGACGATGTCGTCCTGCACCACCTGATTGCCCGTGATCCCACCGAAGCTGCCGACGAACTGGTCGAAGCTGCCGATCTGGCCGGTGTGCACCAGGCCCGCGCCGTTCGATGCGCGGAAGCCGACGAAGGGCCCGAGGTCGATCGGGGCGTCGAGACGATTCACGACGCCGCGGAGCTGTGCGACCTGCACGAAGGGGCTGATCGCTCCGACCGGAGGCGTGAACTGGATCTCGCCGTTGGTTCCGAGTGGAAGCGCGTGGCACGACGCGCACGACGCGGGATTGGCGGGGCCGTAGCAGCGGAACGTCTCGAAGTCGATCCGTCCCTGTCCCGGATTGCCGGCACCGGTCGGCGAGGTGGTGTTCGCGTAGGAACGGTCCATCGCGAGGTACCGGTTGGGCGCATGGCGCAGCATGCCGATGAAGCGCACCATGTCGTCGAGTTCGGCGGTGTTGAGCGCGGCGCCTTCGAGGAGTCCGGGGAACGCGCCGTTGAACTCCTCCAGGGTGTGTTGCTCACCGCGCCAGTGGTACGGTGCGACCTCCGGCAGCCCGAAGAGGACCTGCGTCTGCATCGGGCTCTTCAGGTCCTCGGCCTGGCTGAGCAGCACCGACAGGTTCGAGGTGCCCTCCGGGCTGTGGAACTTGGATAGCTGCCAGACGAGGTTGTCCGTGCCGAGATCGACGTGGCACGACGCGCACGACGAGGTCCGGATCAGCGAGCGCTTCGCATCCGACAGGCTGGCCCAGCCGCTCTTCGCGAAGGCCGGCAGCGGATCGAAGGCGAGCCTGGTCGTGGTGACGGTCGTCGGCGTGGTGGGTGCTCCGCCGGTCACGTCGATCACGACGAAGGAGTTCTCGATCTCGCAGTACACGGTGACCTGGGTGCCGTTGGAGTCGACGGCGGCGGTGCGAGCACCGACGAGGCTCGCCGAGTAGTTCGGATCGGCCGATGCGATGTCCCACGCACCGACGGCGACCGGCACCGCACCAGTGAGCGAGAACTCGACCAGCCGATCGACGCCGCGTGCGACCAGCCAACCACGGCGCGCCGACGGCGAGACCACGAAATCGGTCGGCGTGGCCATCGGCGCGAAGGCGGATGCGTCCAGGTTCACGAAGGTCTTGGTCGGAGTGCCGCCGCCGGAGTAGTCGAGGACGGCGAGACGGTTCTCGACCACCTGTCCGGCGACGAAGTTCTTCTCGCCGACGAACTGGTCGTTGAGCGCCTGGGTGCCGACCACGTAGATGCGGCTGGCCGACGGATCCGCGGTGAGCGCGTACTGCGTGGACATCACGCCGGTTGCGAGGCGTGTGGTCGCCTGCGAGACCGAGCCGGGATTGGTCGGGTTCACGCTGAGCACCACGACATCGCGGTCCGGCAGGGGCTGGGTGACCAGTGGGTCGGTCAGCGCATTGGTCACGAAGTGCTCCGGCACTCCGCCCGGGAAGGCCGACTTCGCCACCGTCTGATTCCCAGCGAGCAGGGACGCGACCACGATCTCGTTGGTCGCCGGCAGGTAGTCGATGGCGTGCGGCGTGTACTGATCGACATCGATCGCCGCGATCGACTGGCCGAGCGCGCAGTCGACGACGTGCACGTTGCGTGAGCCGCGGCAGCTCACGTAGGCGTGCGAACCGCTGGGATGGAAGGCGATCCCCGAGGGGTTGATGCCGACCGCGATGGACCGGACCGGCGCACCCACCAGCGCGTCGATCACGATCACCGCGCCGCCGTCACTCAGCAGTCCGGTCGCCGGATCCACGCCGATGCGCGAGTTCGGCACGGCTACCCACAGCTCGGTCGAGTTGGGGCGAACCACCGCGGCGGTCGCACCGAAGGGGATCGGGTACTCGTCGACGAGGAAGTGCTGGTTGGCGGTCGAGTTGTAGTAGTACAGCTCGACGCGCCCGCGCCGGCTGTTGACCACGGCGGTGTACTGAACCGGCAGCGCGGCCGACTTGATCGCCATCTTGAGCGGGCTGATCGGGATCTCCGCCCAGTTGGTGATGATGTTGTCCTGCCGTGTCGTCGCGACGCTCGGCGAGGAGATGTTCGGGACGGGGTACTGCGCGACCAGAGGTGTGGTCAGGACGCAGCACAGCCCCACTGTGCTGATTCGCATGGATCGGACTCCGCAAGAGGTTGAGGGTGCTCACCGCTCGCGGTGGACCGACCATGACGGCGGTCGACCACGGATCGCTCTCCGAGCTACCCGACAGCGGTGGGCGCGCGGTTGGTGCGCGGTCGATTCGTCCGGTTCTCGGATTCCCGGGCGAATTGCACGACCCTCCGCGAGCGACGGGCCCAGCGGAGTCCTGCGTCGTCGCGAGATGCACTCAGCGGGCGTAGAGCCCGCAGGCCGAGACGAGCGCCGCGGGGCCGCCGCCGATCGAGAGCGGCGGGAGCTGGATCGGTACCGACTTCCCATCCACGCGCAGTTCGGCGCGCGAGGCGCGGGCCTCGAGACCCTGCTGCGCGAAGGGCATCGGTTGTCCGGCGGCGCGGTGGATCAACTGCGCGGGCTCGACACCGGCGAGGGTCACTTCGAAGCGGTGGCCGGCGACCTCGACCTTCGAGGTCGCGCGATCGGCGGCGGTCTCGATCGCGATCTTCCCGGTCAGGGTCGGTGCCTTCTCGAAGGGCGTCCCCGCAAAGATGTGCGGACCGAACCACGCCGCCAACTTCGGATCGGTGCTGACGAAGCCGATCGCGAGCGGTGCGGCGGTCGGATCGGGTTGGAACAGGATCATCCCGCTGGGCGCCGAACCGACCGGTGTGTGGACGAGGCGTGCGAAGTGGAGGATGACATCGGGCATGGCGAGGCCGTCGCGCGTGCATGCGACGAGATCGACGCCGCCTTCCCAGGACATCCAGTTGCTGATGGGCATGGGAGTCACTTCGACTCCCGATGGTCGACGACCACAGTCCACGCCCGGCGACTGGGACGGACCCCTGCTCCGACCCACGAGCCGCCGATGCGATCAGCGCTTCGGGTCCAACGGCAGGGGAATGGTCGCGGCCGGCGACGGTCCGGAAGCCGAAGAGCCCCAGCCGACAAGGCGGCCTGGGCCTTCCTGGTCGGAGTGAAGCGTCGACGCCGCAACCCGTCCGGGTTGAGGCGCATGTCGCGATGGCGCCCACGTCGTGCGCGGGGCGCCGCGACCTCGATCGGGTTTCGCCGGAGATTCGGGAATTCGTTGCCCTCGACGCGCGCCTTCGGTGTCCCCGGGTTCGAGACCCGGGCTCCGGCCCCCCTAGCATCGATGAGATACCTCCAATTCCTCGGTTCCGCCGGCAGCACTCTGCTGTCGACCTGCTTCCTCGCCTTCGCTGCTGCCGCAGCCGTTTCCCAGTCGCCTCCGTCGGCGCCGGCATCGACCGCAACCGGCGACCCGGGAGGACGGCAGATCTCCCACAAACAGTTGATGAGCCAGGACCGCGTGCTGTTCCAGGACCGTGACCTGGACGGGAACATGTGGGCGGTCGGCAGGAACTGGAAGGCCGGATTCGATGCGAGCGGCTTCCGGTTCGTGCCGTGCTTCGGGCCGGACGCACCGCGCAACTTCCCGGTGCGCTTCGCTCTCGAGCAGGTGACGGTCGGTGGCGAACCGCTGCCGCTGCGAGCCGGAGTCCCCACGCGAGACGGAACGTCCGTCCGGACCGATCACGGCAGCGTCGTCGAGATCGTCGATACGGCGCTGACCCAGGTCGAGCAGTCGTTCGTGTTCTCCTCCTTGCCCGATCGCGGTGCCGTGAAGGTCGCGATCGGCGTCGAGAGCGAACTCGGCTGCAAGGTCACCGCCGAAGGACTCACCTTCGCCAACGATTTCGGCGAGGTGTCCTACCGCAAGGCGCTCGCCGTCGACGCGGCTGGGCGGCGTCTCGAACTGCCGATCGAGTGGACGGGCAGCACGATCCGCATGGAGATCCCCGCAGCCTTCGTCGCCGCCGCGCAACTCCCGCTCGTGCTCGACCCGGTGATCGGGGCCAACATCAACGTGAGCGTGAACTACTACCCGCTGCAGGACGAACCGGATGTGGCGACCATCACGTCCGTCGACGCGACCTGCATCACGTGGTGGCGCGTTTTCAGCGGACAGGACAAGGACTGCTATGCGCAGTTGTTCGACCGCGCCCTGAACCCGATCAGCGCGGTGCTCGCCGTCGATGCCTCGACCTTGGACGTCCAGTCGCTCTCGATCGGCGGCCTGGACAACGCCCAGAACTTCCTGATCGCGATCGAGATGAGGGTCCAGCTCACCCACTTCATCGTCGGCTGCCTCGTTCAGGCCAATGGCGTGGTTGGGTCGCTGTTCAACATCGAGCGCAACGGCGTGGTCGGTCTGCCCGGCAACAACTACAAGCCATCCGTCGGTGGTGATCGCTATCCCGGCCCGGCTGCCTACTACGCGGTGGTCTTCGAGAAGCTGGACCCTGCGGTCGGCAATCGCGACATCTACGTCAAGCTCGTCACCCGCACCGGGACTCTCCAGACGACGAATCCGATCGTCGTCGCCAACACTCCGCAGAACGAGTCCGTGCCCAGCATCTCGCGGTGCAATGGCATTTCCTCGTCGGCGGCGTATTGGATGGTCGCCTATCAGCAGACCGATCCGAACAACCCGGCGGACGAGGATCTCTACGGCAAGTACGTCTACTACAACGGCACCGTCCAGCCTCAGACGCTCCTGCTCGGCACTGCACCCGGTCCGGAGACCAATCCCGCCGCCAGTTCGCCGATCGACATCAATGGACAGCGATTCTGGCTCTGCGCCCACGAGGCTGGTGCTGTCGGCAGCCGGGACATCTACGTCAAGGTCTACGACACGAACGGGTTCACGGGTGCCCTGCTCAATCTCGATCTGGCGGAGGGAGTCCTCGCCTACGACCGCTTCGCTCCCCATGTCGATTCGGATGGCGTGCGCTTCGTGGTCGCCTACACCGAGTTCCGCAACGGGACCAGCGGCGACCGCGACACGCGGGCGACCACGATCGCGTACATCCCGTCCACCAACTCGCTGCGCCTGGAGGAGTCGCGCGTGTTGCTCGGCGGCACCACGGGACAGGAAGTCGGTCCACGGGTGTGCAGCCGTGCCAGTGGAGGTGGACCGGCCGGTGAATACGTGATCGCGGACGCGTGGTCGGATCCCGGGGTCCTGACGAGCCTCGAGCTCTACCGCTTCGGTGGCTACCGGCCGACCCAGGACTTCCAGACCGTTCCGGCTGGCTGCGGTTCGCTGTCCATCACGGCGTCGGGCAACCCGGTGCTCGGCGGGTCGGTCTCGTTCACCGTCGCCAACGGCGCTGCGTCGGGCACGCTGTTCGGCTTCCCCGGGACCCTTTCTCTGCTGCCGATCGGCTGCAACTGCACCATCGCCGTCGACAGTCCGAACGCGATGGGCAATCCGCTGGTGGTCGGCATTCCCGTCGACCCGGTGTTCGCCGGGATCACCCTGGCCGTGCAGGGCTGGACCATCGTCGGGTCCAACTGTCTCGGTTCGCTCGACTTCAGCAACGCGATCGACTTCACCATCCGCTGAGCGTCGGAACGCCGGCCGGACTCACTCGGCGGCCCGCCTCTGCCACTCGGCGAGACGGGTCGCCTGCTCGGGCGACGGGGACGCGGCCGACCATCGTTCGCAGAGCCACACGCACCGCGCAGCGATCGTGCGCCGCGCAGCGGGCGAGGCGTTCCTCGCGACCAACGCGTCGTGGGCGTCCGTCTCGATCGCAAGGGCTGCGGCGAAGTCGCCGCGTGTCGCCAGCCAGCCGCTCAGGTCCTCACGTGCTTCGCGCGACAGGTCGTGCTCGGGGCCGAGTCTCTTGGCATAGCTCCCGACGGCTTCCCGCAGTGCCGCCTCGGCGCGCACCGGGTCGCTGATGCGGACCAGGTTCGCGAGCGTGCGCAGGCTCATCGCCAGGGCGGGATGGTCGGGAGGCAGGCTGGCGCGCTGCACGGCGATCGCGTGCTCGATGTGCGTGATCGCTTCGTCCGACCGTCCGGCATCCTGCAGCGCTCCGGCGAGGTTGTTCTCGATCACCGCGCAGTTGGGATGATCGACACCGACGTTCTCCCTGGTGAGTTCGAGGGCCCGCTCATAGCTCGCGATGGCGAGATCGAGCTGGCCGGTCTCCGCGTAGCAACCGGCGAGGCCATTCCGAGCGGCGACCGCCGGGCCGGACTTCTCGCCGAAGCGCCTGATCCAACCGGCGAGCGCCTGCTGCAGCGGTGCGATCGCCTCGCCGTGGCGGCGCAGGTTCGCCAGCAGCATGCCGAGACGTTCGGCGATCGAGATGGCGAGGTAATCACCCTCGGAGGTGCTCGTGCCGTAGGCGTTGACGTCGCGCTGCAGCTCGACGAGCACATGCTCCGCGCGCGCGGAGTCGCCGAGGGCGAGCAGCGGTCCGATCAGCCCATTGCGGGTCTCGAGGGTCTTGAAGGCGAACGGACCGAGTGCGCGCTCGTAGAGGGTGATCGCTCGCTCGAACATCGCGATCGACTCGGGGAACTGGGCGAGCTGCTCGTAGGTCGTCGCCACGACGACGCGGAGTTCGGCTTCGACCTCGGGCTGCTCGCCGAGTTCTCCGGCATCGAGCCGTTCGACGGTGCGCTGCAGGATGTGCTTCAGCAGCTTCGTGTCCATCGTGCGCGCGATGCCCGGCTTGACGCCCTCCAGCATGCTGCGCAGGAACCCCGCCACCGCGGTGGCGCGGGTGGCTTCGCGCTTGGCGGCGATCGCGTGCTGTGTCGAGATCGTCGTCGCGGCGATCAGCACCAGTGACACCGTGGCGATTGCACCGACGAACACCTTGTGACGCGCCGCGAACCTCCGTGCGGAGTAGAGCAGCGACGGCGGTCGTGCGTGGATCGGCTCGTTCGACAGGTGGCGTCGCAGGTCGCTCGCGAACTCCGCGGCCGTGGCGTAGCGACGATCCGGATCCTTCGCGATCGCCTTGTCGACGATCGTCGCGATGTCGCCGCGGCAGCCGCGCGCGACGCTGCCGAGAGAGCGCGGTGGCGTTTCCACGACGATCCGGGCCGCCATCGCGAGCGAACTCGAACCGACGTCGAGTGGCGGTCGACCCGACAGCAGTTCATAGGCGATCACGCCGAGTGAGTAGACGTCGCTGCGGGTGTCCACCGTCCCGGCCTGGATCTGCTCCGGGCTCATGTAGGCGAGCGTGCCCACGATCGCACCGGCTTGCGTCATGGCGAGGCTTGCCGTGGGCTCGAGGTCCACGAGTCGGGCCACGCCGAAGTCGAGCACCTTCGGCACACCGTCCGCGGTGACGAGGATGTTGGCCGGCTTGAGATCGCGATGGATGACGCCCTGGCGGTGGGCGTGTTGCGCGGCGTCGGCGATCTGCACCAGCAGCTCCAGCCGGGATCGCAGCGAAAGTCGCCGCTCTTCCGCGTGACGGAGCAGGTTCGTGCCCTCGATGCGCTCCATCACCAGGAACGGCAGGGTCGGCATGCTGCCGTCGCTCATCTTCACTGCGGTGCTGCCGGCTTCGAAGATGCGGGCGATCGACGGGTGGTCGAGACGTCCGAGCGCTTCCGCCTCGCGGCGCAGACGTGCGCTCAGCTCGGGCGTGGTCGCGGCGCCGCGGATCAGCTTGAGCGCGACGCGCCGATGGGGTGTGTCCTGGAGAGCCTCGTAGACGGCGCCCATCCCGCCTTCGCCGAGCTTGCGCAGCAGGGTGTAGCGGCCCACCGGACCGAGAGGCACCACCTCGTCGGCGGGCGTTGCCGCATCGTGCAGCACGCGGTCGACGAGGTCGCCGATCCCCCGACCCAGGGCCGGGATCTCCAGGAATCCGTGCGCTGCCTCTTCCGCGTGCAGCAAGGCCTCGACCTCCTGACGCAGCTCCTGATCGCCGCCGCAGTGCTCGTCGACGAGCGCGGCACGGCGGTCCGGCGGTCCGTCGGCGATCGCAGCGAAGACCGCCTTCAGTCGGTCGCGATCAACCACGTGCCCGGGACCCGCCGCGGGGCTCCTGCAGTCGCCGGGCCAGTTCGGCACGGGCCATGCGCCATTCGTTCTTGACCGTTGTCACGGAGACAGCGAGCGCGGCCGCGGTCTCCTCGACCGAGAGACCTGCGAAGTAGCGCAACTCCACGATGCGCACCTGCCGTTCGTCGATCACCTCGAGGGCGCTCATGGCTTCCTCGAGCTCGAGGACGTCGAACTCGGCGGGTGGAGCGACCACCTCGTGGTCCTCGAGTCGCACTGCGATGCGTCCACCGCCCCGCTTGTCGGCCTGCTTGTCGCGGGCGTGGTTGAGCATCACCTGACGCATGACCCGCGCAGCTGCGCACAGGAAGTGCCGCCGGCCCTCGAACTCGAAACGGCCGCTGGCCAGCTTCAGGAATGCCTCGTGCACCACCGCGGTCGGTTGCAGCGTGTGCCCGCGGCTGCCCGCGCTCGAGTAGATCCTCTCCGCGATCCGACGCAGCTCGGCGTAGAGCCGCTCCATCAGTTCCGTGCGGGCCGCCGCGTCGCCTGCGGCGGCTGCCTGCAGGAGTCGAACGGTGTCCCGATCCGGACCTGGGACGCTTGAGTCTGGCGTGGGCATCCTTGGCAGGGCGGTGGCGATGTTCGGCGAAGGAGTCTAGCCGGCGATCGACCGGTTGCCGCCGGGTGCGCGGCGCTGTGGCCAGTCGCGGCACCGACTCCTAGTGTCCTGAGTCAGGAATTCGAGTGCTTGTAGATCGTTGACTTCCGCAGATAACACGGGAGGTCGACGATGGCGCGCGGGCATCAACTGAAGCCGTTGGTCTTGAGCGACGTGGAGCGAGAGCACCTCGTGAGCTTGTCGCGTCGGCGCACGAGTGCGCAGTCAATCGCGGTGCGAGCACGCATCGTGCTCGAGGCGGCCGACGGCAAGTCGAATCTCGAGGTCGCTGACGCCTTGTCGGTGAGTCGAGTCACGGTCGGCAAGTGGCGGGGCCGGTTCCTTGCGCGACGTCTGGACGGTCTCTTCGACGAGCCGCGCCCGGGCGCACCGAGGACGGTCACCGATGCGCACGTAGAGCGGCTGATCACAACCGCGCTCGAAAGCACCCCGAGGAACGCGACGCACTGGAGCACCCGTTCCCTCGCCAAGGCCACGGGCATGAGCCAGAGCACCGTGAGCCGCACTCTGCGCGCGTTCGCGCTGCAGCCGCACCGAGAGGAGACGTTCAAGCTCTCGAACGACCCGCTGTTCGTCGAGAAGGTGCGCGACATCGTGGGCCTCTACCTGAATCCACCCGCCAAGGCGGTGGTCCTGTGTGTCGACGAGAAGACCCAGATCCAGGCCCTCGACCGCACCCAGCCGGTCTTCCCGATGCGGCCAGGCTTGCCAGAGCGTCGGACCCACGACTATGTCCGACACGGCACCACGACGCTGTTCGCAGCTCTCGATGTGAAGTCGGGCAAGGTCATCGGTGATTGCAGGCAGCGTCACCGCGCGTCGGAGTTCGTGGATTTCATGCGACGCATCGAGGACGCCGTCCCGCAGGACCTCGACCTGCATGTCATCCTCGACAACGTCAGCACGCACAAGACGCCGTCGGTTCGTCGATGGCTCGTTCGACACCCGAGGTTTCACCTCCACTTCACGCCGACCTACGCCTCGTGGATCAACCTGGTCGAGCGTTGGTTCGCAGAGATCACCCAGAAGCACATCCGAAGGGGCACCCACAAGAGCACGAAGTCGCTCGTCGCGGCGATCCGCGGCTTTGTCGACGGATGGAACGACTGCCCCCGGACCTTCGTGTGGACCAAGACGGCCGACGACATCCTCGCAGCGCTCGGCCGATTCTGCTCCCGAATCTCCGACTCAGGACACTAGCATCGCGCGGCCTTGGAAGACGCCCGAGCAGTCACGGATTCGCGCCGCTTCGTCGGCACGGTGGACGCGGCGCGGCGGATTGCCGAGTCCATGATCGACGAAGCGGGCGTGCGCGGGGGCGAGGTCGATCTGTCCGCGGATGTGGTCGTGGTGCCGGGCGCTCGTGCACGCCGCCGGTTGCTCGCCCTGCTGTACGGAGTCGCGCGCGCGGTCGGAGCGCGGCTGCATCCGCCGCGGGTGCTGGGTCTGGAGCAGTCCGAGGCCGTGCTGATCCGGCGTGACGGCACCCCGGCCGCCGATCCGACCGCCGTGCTCTTCGCGATCCACGGCGCGCTGCGCCACCACGAAGGCAGCTCGGCCTCGCTCGCTCAGGCGCAGGAGATCCGGCGCGTGCACCGCGAGATTGCCGCTGCCGGAGTCGGATTCCAGGACGCGGCGCGTGCGACTCTGGCGCAGGGTGGCGACGGCGCCCGCTATCTGCGCATGGGCGAGGTCGTGCGCTCCGCGCAGGAGGCACTGGCGAAGGCGGGCTACGTCGACCCCCTGTGCGTGATCGGTGAGCCCCTGCCGCCGCGCGGCCGGGTCCACCTGGTCGCGGTGGTCCAGCCCACGGCGCGCCAACGCGCGCTGTTCCACGCGCTGCAGTCGCAGGTGGTCGCGTGGTGTGTCGCCGCACCCGAGCACGCCGATCGCTTCGATCGCCTCGGCGGATTGGTGGTGGATGCGTGGCTGCGGGTCGAGCCGTCGGTCGATCTCGATCGCGTGCGACTCGTCGACGGACCGGTCGCGCAGGCACACGCGGTGCACGAGTGGCTCGCGCGTTGCGCCGCGGACACCGGCGGCACGCTCGCTGCGGATCGCGTCACGCTGGCGACCGCCGACGAGGAAGTCGCGTCGATCCTCGTCCGCGAGCTGCGTGCGATGGGGGTCGGCGTCCACGATGCGCGCGGGGTGGCGGTTTCCGACCTGCCGCCGGCGCGCCTGCTGGCGCGGTTGCGAGATCATCTGCGTGCCCCGACCACACAGTCGCTGCGCCGGGTCGCGGCGGTGGCGGCCCTCGAACCGCTGCAGGGGACGGAGACCTTGCCGGCCTTCGATCGCTGGCGGACCGACCATCACGATCGCGCGCTCGATGCTTCGGGCTCCTCGGATCCGGGCGGCGACGATGCGTTGATCGCGTTGCAAGGTGTGATCGCGCAGCTCACGCGAGCGCTGCCGACCGAGGCGAGACTGTCCGACTGCGCCGGTCCGATCGCCGCGCTCCTGCACGCGGGATTCGGGCGCGAGGCGAACGTGGACGACCGCGGGCTGACCGATCAGGCGATCGCGTCGCTGGTCGCATCCCTGTCCGCGTTGGAGTCGCTGCCGGAATCGGTCGATGCGGAGGTGAACGCGGTCGACGCGCTCGATGGCGTCCTCTCGTTGACCCGCGGGCAACGCGTGCGCGAGGAGCCGCGCGACGACGAACTCGATCTGGTCGGCTGGCTCGAGCTGCCGCTCGACGAGGCGGACACGGTGATGGTCGCCGGCTTCAACGAGGGCGCGGTGCCGGCCGCGCCCGACGATCCGCTGCTGCCCGACGGCCTGCGCCGCGCACTCGGTCTGGTCGACGCCGCCGCGCGTCTCGCGCGCGATCGCTTCGTGCTCAGCACCCTGCTCGCGCGGCCGCGGATCGCCTTCACCCTCGGTCGACGCAACGGGCGCGGTGATCCGCTCGCGCCGTCGTCGCTGCTGTTGTGCGGTCGCGGTGCGGAACTCGCCGCGCGCGTGACCGCGCTGACCGAGCCGCCGCCCGCACCGAAGCCGGCGGCGATGCACGCGAGCCGTTTCACGCCACCGCGACCGCCCGATCCGCCGGTCGCGCTCACCCGGATTCCGGTCAGCGGTTTCCGCGCCTACCTGCGCTGCCCGTACCGGTTCTGGCTGAACTACATCGTCGAGGTGAAGTCGACGGAGCCGGCCGGAATCGCGCTCGACGATCGATCCTTCGGCATCGTCGTGCACGACGTGCTGAATCGATTCGGCGCGGAGGAGCGCGAGGCCGAGCGAGCGGCGATCGATGTGCGCGCCATCGGCGAGCGGCTCGAACGGCATCTCGATGCCGTCTTGAGCGAGCGCGCCGGTCCACGTCTCGGCGGCGGACTGCGCATCCAGCGCCAGATCCTGCGCGAGCGGCTGCGCTGGTTCGCCGAGGAGCAGGCCCGACTCGGCGGGGAGGGATGGCGGATCCTCGCGGTCGAATCCGCGTTCCAGCTGACGCTCCCGGTTCCGGGCGGCGAACCCGCCGAGGTGCGCGGTCGCATCGACCGCGTCGACGGACGTCGCGTCGCCAAGGGCATCGAGCTGCGCGTCATCGACTACAAGACCTCCGCGTCCGCGCGCGATCCCGATGAGCAGCATCGCAAGGAGAAGGAGGGCGAGGTGACGTGGAGCGACCTGCAGCTCCCGCTCTATGCGCAGGTGGTCCGCGATCAACCGCAGCTCTGCGGGCTCTCGGACGAAGACGAGGTCATCGCACTGGATGTCGGTTACCTGTGCATCGGCGCGACCCGAGATCAGGTGCGTTGGAATCCGGCGGAGGCGCTCGTCGCACAGGTCGACGAGGCCGTGCAGGAGGCGCAGCGCATCGTCACCGCGATCCGCGATGCGCGCTTCCCGATGAACGTCGATCTGCAGGGCGAGGACGATGATCCGGTCGAGATCCTGTGCAGGACCGCGTTGCAACGCGCGCTCGGCAAGGACACGGATCGGGACGCGGACGAGGGCGAGGAGGAGGAGTCGTGAGCGATCCTGCGCTGCCGCGCGTCACGCGGATCCTCGCCTCGGCTGGGTCGGGCAAGACCTTCGCGCTCACCAGCCGCTATCTCGAGCTGGTCGCGGGCGGCGAGGATCCGTCGCGCATCCTCGCGACCACCTTCTCCCGCGCGGCTGCCGCCGAGATCCAGGCGCGCGTCCTGCGCCGTGCGGCACTCGCGGTCCTGGGGGCGGACAAGCGGCGCGAACTCGCGAAGGCCATCGGTCGCGACGAGCAGAGCTTCGACGTCGCAGAGGCGAGTCGACTGCTCGAGCGCGTGGTGCGTGCCATCCCGCGCATCCAGATCCGCACGCTCGACAGCTTCTTCGCGGGCATCGTCACCGCCTTCGCGACGGAGTTGGGGTTGAACGGCGTGCCGCGCCTGCTCGACGCGGGCGAGGAGCGCACCGTTCTGCTCGAGGCGATCCGTCTCGCGATGGAGGAGGAGGACGAGCAGGCGCTGCTCCAGACCATCCTGTCGCTCGCCAAGGGGAGACATGTCGCGGCGGTGGTGCGCACGGCGGAGGACGAGGTCGAGGATCTGCTCGGTCTCACGGCAGAGGCGACGGATGATGCGTTCACCTGGCCGATCTCCGCCGCGACCCAAGAGGACGCGATCCTGCGCATCCGCGATGAACTGCGCGCGTCGGAGAAGGTCGATGTCGGCGATTCGCGATTCGCTGCAACAGTCGCGAAGGACACCCAGAAGCTCGAACGCGCCCTCCGGACCGGTGGTCAAACCTGGTCACCCATGGAGTTCAGCACGCTCGCGCAGCGCGCCGCCCGCGGCGAACCGCTGAAGTTCCATCGAGCGACGATCACCGGTGACCCGGCACAGGCATACCGCGACCTGGGGTCCGTGCTGCTCCGCGAGACGGCTTCGAACTACGCGCGCATGACCGCTTCGATGCGGACGCTGGCGGTCGCGATCGCGGCGCGTCGCCTGCGGCACACGCGTGCGCAGGGCCTCGCGAGCTTCAGCGATCTGACCGCCCTGCTCGATCCGCGTGGTCAGCATCAGCCCGACCTGGACGAGGTCTGGTTCCGCCTCGATGGCCGCGTCCGTCACCTGCTGCTCGACGAGTTCCAGGACACCAACGTAGTGCAGTGGCGCGCGCTGCAGCGTCTGGTGGAGGAGATCGTCGCGGGGGGCGAGGAGGAGCGCAGCCTGTTCGTCGTGGGCGATGTGAAGCAGGCGATCTACGGCTGGCGCGGTGGCGAACCGCGGCTCCTCGCCGAGCTCCCGCAGTTGGTGCGCGACCTGGTCCCCGATGTCGGCATCGACGGTCACGATCTGCGCGTCTCCTATCGCTCGTCGAAGGCGGTGATCGATTTCGTCAATCTCATCTTCGGCTCCCTGGTCGACCATCACGCCGACGACACCGTCGAACGAGATGCCGTGCGCGGCTGGGCCACGCGCTTCGCCCCGCACAGCACCGAGCGCAAGGGATGCGCGGGCAGCGCGCGGTTGCTCGCGATCGCACGCGGAGACCGCGGGAACGAGGACCGCGCGCTCCTCCTGCGCGTGCTGCGCGACGAGGTCACCGCGGCCCGTGCGCGTCGGCCCGATGCATCGATCGGCGTGATCGTGCGCGGCAACAAGATGGTCGCTGCCGTGGTGCGCACGCTGCAGCGCGATGGCCACGCCGTGCGCGTCGTCGGCAACGGTGCGCTGCTCGACCGCGAGGCTCCTCTGTGCGTGCTCCAGGCCCTGCGCCTCGCGGAATGGCCGCACGACACCGTTGCCGCCTTCGATCTCGCGACCTCGCCGCTCGCCGCAATCGTCGGACTCGACGGCGCATGGGACGGCACGCACTGGAGCGCCGGCGACGACGGTCGCGGCGCCGCGGCCTCGACCTCGCGCACGCTGCGTCGGCTGTTCCAGACCGACGGCGTCGCGGCCACCGTCGATCGCTGGCGCAGCCGACTGGGCGGCATCCTCGACGACCACGAGGCGCTGCGCCTGCAACAGCTCGTCGCGGTGCTCGCCCGTCTCGAGTCGAGTGCCGATCGCACGCCGGGCGAGATCGCCGAGCTGGCGATGCAGGCGCGCGTCGAGCACGCCGCCGGCGGCGAGATCGCGGTGATGAACGTGCACCAGAGCAAGGGGCTCGAGTTCGACCTGGTGTTCGTCACCGATCTCGAAGGCAAGCTCGAAGGGGGGCGCACACCGAATCTCGCGTTCGCCACCCCGCCGCGGCCGACCGATCCGATTCCACGCGTGGTGCGCTGGATCCCGCAGGAGTTGCGCCCGGCGTTGCCCGCGATGGGGGCGGTCTGCGACGACGCGCGCCGGCGCCGCATCGAGGAGTCGATCTCGGTGCTGTACGTCGCGCTGACCCGAGCGCGCGACGAACTCACGGTGCTCGTCAGCGGATCGCGAATCGACAAGAAGGGCGAGCCGGCGGCTCCCAAGTCCGGCCGCTTCGCCTCCTTGCTGATGACAGCCGTCGTCGGTGGTCCGGTGCTGGTCACACCCACGGAGGGGATGCGGGTGCTGCACGAGATCGGCGCACAGGCCTCGAGCGGGTCGCCCGCGTCGTCGGCGCCGACGACCCCCGCGGCTCCAACGCGCCTGCGCGTGATCTCGGGTTCGTCGCTGCGGCGAAGGGCGCGACCGGCCTCGCATCACGCGACACGCGAAGAACTGTTCCGACTCCCGGACCGCGACAGCCTCGATCGCGGCACCGCGTTCCACGCGGCACTCGCGACGATCGAGTGGCTGTCGGAGGTGGATCCGCAGCGCGAACTCCTCGTGACCGCGATCGGTGACGCCCTCCCGCACCGACTCCCCGCCTGGACGCACGCCTGCGCGGCCGAGGTGCTCGACGCGCTCGCACGGCAGGGCCTGCGCGCGCTCCTTCTGCGAGAGTCGCCCGCGTGCGAGGCGCGCAACGAGTACCGCTTCCTGCACGAGACGCCGTCGGGCCTCACCGAGGGTTCGATCGATCGCCTGGTGCTCCAGCGCGACGACGGTGGCCGCGTCGTGGCCGCCGAGGTGATCGACTACAAGACCGACGAGATCGCACCCGCATCGCTCGGCATCCTGGTCACGCGCCACGCCGCGCAGCTCGCGGTGTACCGCGATGTCGTCGCCGCGCAGTTCGGTCTGGAACCCGCCGCGATCCGCGCCACGCTGTTCTCGATCGGCGTGGATCGCGCCGTCGACGTCCCTCTCGCATGAGTTCCTCCCTCCGTCGCGTCTGCGTCTACTGCGGCTCCCGTACCGGCGAGGATCCCGCCTTCGCCGACGCCGCGCGCCGTCTCGGGAGCGAGATCGCCCGGCGCGGCCTGGAGCTGGTCTACGGCGGTGCGAGCGTCGGGCTGATGGGCATCGTCGCCGACGCGGTGCTCGCCGGGGGCGGCGCGGTGCGCGGCGTGATCCCGACCAATCTGTTCGTGAAGGAGGTCGCGCACTTCGGCATCACCGAGCTGATCGAGGTCTCGTCGATGCACGAGCGCAAGGCCAGGATGGCCGAACTCGCCGACGCCTTCGTCGCCCTGCCCGGCGGCTTCGGCACGCTGGAGGAGATCTTCGAGGCGCTGACCTGGACGCAGATCGGCATCCATCGCAAGCCCTGCGCGCTGCTCGACGTGAGCGGCTACTTCGCCCCGCTGCTGGACTTCCTCGACGGCACGGTGAGGGCCGGCTTCGTGTCGCCGCGCAACCGCGAGCACCTGATCGCGGAGTCCGATCCGTCGCGCCTCCTCGATCTCCTCTCGACGTCGCGATCCGGGCCCGATCTCGCGGTGGGCTGGAGTCGGCTTCGATCCGATGGCATGGGTGGCTAGCATCCGCACCTCCTCGGGGATCCGATGCCGCGCGTCCTAGCGATCACCTGCACCTGCGTCCTGCTCCTGTTGCTGGGATGGGTCGCCTGCGGAAAGCGACGCGCGCCGTCGCCGCTCGACGCCCATCCCGAGTGGCACGTCTTCCACCTCGCCTCCGATCCATACGGAACCGTGAGGCTCGACGGCGAGACGAGGACCATGGCGGAGCTCCAACGCACCTTCCACGAGACCATCAACCGCGACGGCGGCGGCTATCTCGTGGTGTGGCGCCCGGACGGCTGGCCGAAGCTCACCGATCCGATGGTCGCCCTCGAGCTGGCATTCCGTGCCGGCCTGACGATGTTCCGCGCCACCGGGCCCGACTTCGTGAGCCTCGTCGACGCCACCGACCGCGTCTACGCCTGCAGATGAGACGGTGATCGCCCTCGAGCAGTCCGTGTCGCTGTGGTCCGACTGGAGGATCGTCCTCGCGGTCGCCGGCGGGGTGATCGGCATCTGCACGGCGATCCACGTCGTCCTGCACAAGCACGACCCGAGATCGGCGCTGCTGTGGGTCGGCCTCGTCGTGTTCGCTCCGATCCTCGGTGCGCTCCTCTACGCGACCTTCGGCATCAACCGCGTCGCGCGGCGTGCGGTGAGCCTGCGCCGTGGTGTGCAACGGCGGGAGGGCGAGCCGGCGGCCGGCGGGCTCGATCCGACGGAGTTCGCGGCCGGGCTCGGGCCGAACTGCGCGCACCTCGCGGCGCTGGAGCAGGTCCTGTCGCGCGTGACCTCGCGCCAGCTCTTCGCCGGGAACCGCATCACTCCCTGGTTCGACACCGAGCGTGCGCGCGACGCGATGCTCGATGCGATCGAGGGGGCGACGCGGTCCGTCTCGCTCGCTTCGTACCTGTTCGAGGCCGACCGCACCGGGCTCGAGTTCGTCGAACGACTCGCGGCGGCGCGCGACCGCGGAGTCGAGGTGCGGGTGCTCGTCGGCGAGATCGGTCTGCCCTTCGTGAAGCCGCGCATCGATGCCGTCCTGCGTCGGCGCGGGATCGAACATGCGCTGTTCTTCGCCCGTGCCGCCACGCTGATCACCGGCACCTTCAACATGCGCAACCACCGCAAGCTGTGCGTGGTGGACGGCCGCATCGGCTTCACCGGCGGCATGAACATCCACGACGGCTGCCGCGGCGATGCGCCCGCGGATCGGCGCGTGCTCGATGCGCACTTCACCGTCGAAGGTCCTGCGGTGAGCCAGATGCAGGACGTGTTCGCCGAGGACTGGCAATTCGCGACCGGGAAGATGCTGCGCGGCGACCTGTGGTACCCGTCGCTCGAGCCGAGCGGTCCGGTCGTGGCGCGTGGCATCGCGGACGGTCCCGACAAGCGCTACCGCAAGCTGGTGGCGGTGATCCTCGGCGCATTGGCGACCGCGCAGCGGCGGGTGAGGATCGTCACACCGTACTTCCTCCCGGATCAGGCGCTGATCGGCGCGCTCAACGTTGCGGCGATGCGTGGCGTCCGGATCGACGTGGTCGTTCCCGAGCGCACCAACGTGCGCCTCGTGCGCTGGGCGATGCCGCAGGTGTTCGCGCAACTCGTCGAGAGCGGTTGCCGCATCTGGGCGGTGCCGGGGGCCTTCGATCACAGCAAGCTGCTCGTCGTCGACGACTGCTGGAGCCTGATCGGCTCGCCGAACTGGGACACCCGCAGCCTGCGCCTCAACTTCGAGTTCGCCTACGGCTGTCACGATCCCACGCTCGCCGCGGCGATCGCGGCGCACATCGACGGTCGTATCGCGCTCGCCCGGGCGATCACGAGGGAGCAACTGGACGCACGCAGCGCGCCGTCCCGCGTGCTCCACGGCATGGCCCGACTGTGGGCGCCGATGATCTGATCAGCTCCGGGGGATCGGCAGGCGCCGCGCGTCGAGCAGCGTCTTGCACAGCAGGGCTGCGACGATCACCAGTCCGCCGACGATCGCGAGCGCTGCGGGACGCTCGCCGTGCACGAGGAACGTGAACACCGGGTTCAGGGCGGGCTCGACCATCAGCAGCAGGGTCGCGTCGAGTGCCGGGACGCTGCGGACCGCGTGCGTGAGGAGCACGTATGCCAGTCCGACCTGGAAGGTGCCGAGCCAGGCGAGCACGATCCAGTCGCCGACGGGCGCCGCGGCGAGCGCATCGAAGTGGAGGAACGGCAGGGTCGCGCACAGCGCGAGGGCGTTGCCGAGGGCGGCGGCGCGCGCCGCCTCGCCGCTCTGCTTCCGACCGAGGGCGCGCAGTCCGAGCACGGTGAAGGCCCAGGTCAGGCCGGATGCGCCGGCGAGCAGGTTGCCGAGCGGGGGATCGGAGGCGATCGCCGACGACGCATCGCTCGCGACGAAGAACAGCGAGGCACCGAGCACCAGCATCGAGAGCACGCCGAGGTCGCGTGGGCGCACGCGTTCGCGCAGCAGCAGGGGACTGAGGACGGTGAGCCAGATCGGCGCCGTGGACTGGAGGAACACCGCGTTCGCGGAGGTCGTCAGCCGGTTCGCCGTCGCGAACAGCAGCAGCGTCGCCGCGTACGGCACCGCGACCATCAGCGTGCGGAGCGACGGCCGCCCGCGACTCTCGCGGACGACGAGCAGCAGGACGAGCGCGGCGATCCCCGAGCGCAGGCCGGCCACGTCGAGCGCCTCGAATCCACGCGTCAGTTTGAGCGCGGCACCGCCCGTGGCGAACAGCACTCCGGCGCACAGCACGAGGAGACGGGGCAGGTCCATGGCTACGTGGTCGCGGGACCTTAGCAGGGAGGGACGCGGACATCGCGCTGATGCGTCGCCTCGTGCGAGCCGCTACCTTCGTTCGGATGAAGTCCGCGGAACTCCGCTTCGAGACGCTCGCCGTCCACGCCGAGGGACCCGTGCTGCACGTGCGGTTGAACCGACCCGAGGTGCGCAACGCGTTCAACGGCAAGGTGGTCCACGAGCTGTCCGCCGCTTTCGCCGCGATCGACGACGACGACGCGGTGCGCGTGGTCGTCCTGGGCGGCAACGGCAAGTCCTTCAGCGCCGGAGCGGACCTCGCCTGGATGACCGAGCAGGCCGGCTTGCCACGCGACGCCAACCAGGAGTCGGCGGCCGAGATGGCCGGGATGTTCCTGCGCATCGCGCATTGCCGGAAGCCGGTGATCGCCCGCATCCACGGCCACGCGCTCGGCGGCGGATCGGGGCTCACCGCCGCGGTCGACTGCGCGATCTGCACCCAGGACACCGTCTTCGGCCTGACCGAGGTCAAACTCGGCATCGTCCCCGCGGTGATCTCGCCCTTCGTGATGCAGAAGATCGGCGCCGGTCGCGCACGGACCCTGTTCCTCACCGGCGAGCGCTTCGACGGTCGTGAGGCCGAGCGGATCGGCCTGGTCCACCGTGCCGTGGGCGAGGACCGGCTCGACGCAGAGGTCACCCGCGTGGTGGGCGAACTGCTCGGCGCGGGACCCTGCGCGGTCGCCAGCGCCAAGCACCTGATCCGCGCGGTCGACGGGCTCGCCCTCGATGCCGCGATCCCGATCACCTCGCGGTGGATCGCCGATCTGAGGGCGACTCCGGAAGCGCGCGAGGGGATGACCGCATTCCTCGAGAAGCGAAAGGCAGGATGGACGTCGTGAAGTGGCTCGGCCCGACTCTGTGTGGTGTGCTCGCCTCGTTCCCCCTCGGCTGTGCGTCGAGCGGGAGGGTCGGCTCCGGGGGAACCGACGGCGCCGCGACCGACGGTGCCGTCGTCGCCGGTGATGCCGACTCCGCGCGCGCGAAGCGGATCGTCGAGGCCGCGCTCGACGGCCGCGCGCACGCGATGCTGCGCGAGCTGACCACGGTTGCGCCGGCACGCCTGTCGGGATCTGCGAATGCTGCGCGAGCCGTCGAGTGGGGCCTTGCGACCATGCGCGCGATCGGCCTCGACAACGTGCGCGCCGAACCGGTGATGGTCCCGCACTGGACCCGCGGGGAGCCCGAGTCGTGCGAGCGGCTCGGGGACGACGGCAAGTCGGCCGAGGAGTACCGCATCCTCGCGCTCGGTGGCAGCGAGCCGACCCCCGAGGACGGCATCGCGGCGGAGGTGATGATGGTCCGCAGCTTCGAGGAGCTGCAGCAGCGCGCCGCCGAGGCTCGCGGACGCATCGTGTTCTTCAACCGTCCGATGCCGCGCATCCTCGCCAACACCTTCCGCGCCTACGGACAGGCGGTGCCGCAACGCGCCAACGGCGCGATCGAGGCGGCCAAGGCGGGTGGAGTGTTCGCGCTGGTCCGCTCGATGACGACGCGCATCGACGAGCACCCGCACACCGGGATGATGATGTACGACGCGGCGGTGCCCCACGTGCCGTCCGCGGCGATCTGCACGCTCGATGCCGATGCCCTCGCGGCACGTCTCGAGCGCGGTGAGCACGTCAGCCTGCGCATCCGTATGCATTGCGCCACCGGGCCGGACGTGCCCTCGGCGAACGTTGTCGGCGAGATCGTCGGCCGCGAGCGGCCGGATGAACTGATCGTGGTCGGCGGCCATCTCGACTCTTGGGACGTCGGGCAAGGCGCTCAGGACGACGGAGCCGGCATCTGCCACACGCTCGAGGCTGCGCGGCTGTTGCGGCAGCTCGGCGAGCGACCGCGTCGCACCATCCGCTTCGTGCTGTTCATGAACGAGGAGAACGGACTGCGTGGCGGCAATGGCTACCGCGACGCACACGCCGGCGAGCATCACGTCGCCGCGATCGAGTCGGATGCCGGCGGTGACATGGCGTTGGGCTTCGGAACGTCTGCGAAGGGCGCGCGATTCGAGTTCCTTCGCAAGGCTCTCGCCGCGCTCGAGCCGTACGGCATGGGTGCGTTGACCGCGGGTGGTGGTGGTGCCGACATCGGTCCGCTCGCCGCGAGCGGCTGCGAGATGTTCGGACTCTCGGTGATCTCCGCGCGCTACTTCGACTACCACCACAGCGTGCTCGACACCGCCGATTCGGTGAACGAGCGCGCGCTCGCCTTCGGTGCGGGTGCGATCGCGTATCTCGCAGGGCTGCTCGCCGACGCGGACCTTCCGCCGAACGACTGAGGGCCCGACGCGGTCGACCGTTCACGGCGAGCGGTTCGACGTCATCGATGTCGGGTGGAACGGCTGGTTCGTTCCGCCGCGCCGTTGTGGAGCTTCTTCCACGGCTCGAGTGCGTCGGACGATTCGTTGGCAACGAAGAGTCCGTCGATTAATCGAGCCGCCCCCGAAGTCGGGCTCGTAAGGCGCCACCACACGCGTTCGGTGCTCCCCCCGCCGTCGCGACGCCTCCGGCCCTCCACCACTTCGCGCACTCAACTCATGCTTCGTCGGCGTCTCGTCCACCGTTGCGTGCGGTGGGGTGGGATCCTCGTCTGGATCTCCGCCCTGCTGTTCCTCTCCGATTCGCAGCTTCTCGCCTTTGCTCCCCAGGGCAGCGGCTTCCAGGCGCAGGTCCGCTTCGTCAACAAGGTCCCCGTCCACCGCAAGGAGTGGGGATTGGCGACGGTTCCCTTCCCGCAGGGTGTGTGGACCAACGGGCGCAGCTTCGGTGTGCGGAATGTCCCGAGCGAGCTGGTGCCCTTCGGCGCGCGTTGGCCCGATGGCTCGGTCCGCTTCGCGCAGCTCGCGGTGCTCGCCGATCTCCAGCCCGGTGAAGAGCATCTCTACACGGTCGAGCAACTGACCGCGTCGCCGGCGCCCTTCGCCTACTCGCCGTGGGTGCAGTCGCGCATCTCCGGATTCGCCTGCGAGCTGATGGTGCGCGTGACCGGAGGCGGGGTGCAGCGCATCGGCCTGCGGCAGATCGCGGTGCCCGTCGACACGCCGATCCAGAAGACCATCTACTACCGCGATCGCATTCCCGGCACGCAGCTCGTCTACGACCTCTGGGTGACGTGGTTCACCGGGCAGGACGTGGCGCACTTCGAGCTGCGCCTGACGAGCTCGCAGGTCGGTGGGCAGGCGTGGACCGACGACTTCGACTGGCTGATCTTCATGCCGACCAACGCCGCGCCGATCGTCCGCAGCGCGACGCGTTCGGGCGTGTTCCAACCGGGCTTCGATCCGAGCGGTGCGAACCCGGTGCTCCTGCTCGGCCCGACCTCCCTGTTCGACGGTCAGGCGCAGGAGTGGTGGGGCGATCTCGTCTTCTACAACCAGGGGGTCTCTGTCGCCGATGCGCAGGTGCGTCGCGAGACGATCTTCGCGCGCATGCTCGAGCCGCTCTACGGCGTCGCCGCGAACTGGGCGTCGTCGCACGCTTTCGGGCCCTTCGGCCACGTGCCCAACCCGCCGGCCTGGATCACCGATGGCGGTCGCGCCGCGGCGATCCAGCACTGGCAGACCTTCGAGAATGCGCAGGTCGTGCCGGGACTGCCCTGGGAGGATCGTCCGATGGGGCTCCTGCCCTATGCGGCTTCGACCGGCACGCAGCACGACTTC
This sequence comes from Planctomycetota bacterium, assembly GCA_046349595.1. Taxonomy (GTDB): domain Bacteria; phylum Planctomycetota; class UBA1135; order UBA1135; family UBA2386; genus JACRLW01. The sequence goes on along the minus strand of JAXMCA010000002.1, from coordinate 464,634 downwards.
GGCGTGCACAAGCTCGTCGAGATCTTCGCTTCGTCGATGCCGCACGGCATCGAGGAGGCGCGCTACATGGCCGGTGAGGAGGCCTACCGTCCCGTGCACTTCCGCGAGGCGGACGGCACGCCGATGCGCGCGGTCAACCACCCGCAGTTCATCTCGCGTGGTGGGCGCCCGCACTGGAGCTCGTCGGTCTGTCCCGATCGTCTCGGCAAACCCCAGCCGGAAGTCTCGCCCACGGGTCGGACCAACGGTTGGACCGGCAAGGACGACGAGCACTGGTCGAGCCTGACCCTCGCATCGACCTACCTGCTGACGCGCAGTTGGTCGCTGCAGGCGGAACTCGAGAACGAGGCGGAGATCTACCTCGAGAGCCAGACGGTGCCGAGCGTGCACGGCGACGAGCCGACCAACAACATGGGCACCGGCCGCGCCGTCGGACGATCCCTGTTGACGATGTCGTGGAACTGGGTGTGTACCGGTCGCGCGGACATCTTCGAGCGGATGCGTCGTCGCGTGGAGGAATGTGTGATTCCTCAGCACTACGGCATCCAGCACGGAGGCGTGGTGCAACCGCTGTCGGTGCAGCCGCCGGATCCGCGCTCGATCGGATCGGGCGACTACTGGGCGCCCTGGGAGGAGGGACTCGCGGTGGTCGGCGTCGCCGCCTACGCCGAGATCTCCGCGAACCAGAACGCCGCATCGCTGGCGTGGACGATCGGCCGCAATCTGGTGATGAACGGCTGGAAGGTCGACTTCGACGACACCCTCGTCGGCTACGCGCTGCGCTACATGCCCGGCGGTGCGCCGCTGCCGCCCGGATCGTCGACGAGCCTCGAGTACGCCCGTTGGCCGGGCAGCCCGGAGTCCTTCAACATCTGGTGCCTGCCGGCGACGCGACTGACGCTGCGCTGGGCGCAGCAGCGCAACGACCAGGCCTGTCTGCAGCGCGCCCAGCTGATCGAGGCCGCGACCGAAGCGCTGCGCCGGCCGGCCCGCAGCGGTCCGCCGGACTGGGACGCCTTCGCGAGCTGGGATCTGCGCTGACCCCTGCCGCCCGGCGTCCGCGCACGACGTGTCCGCAGGTCGGAGAATCGTCGCGTGACGGGCGGACGCCGGTCGATCCCGCTCAGCGCAAGGCCGCGGTGGCGCGCTCGAGCAAGCTCGCGCGCAACGCGGGCAGGTCGACGTCGGCGTCGCGTGCACCCAGTGTCCAGGCGATCGATTCGCCGTCGGCACGCTGCAGGTAGCCGAGGTCGATCGAGGTCGTTGCGTCCGAGCGAAGGGTGACGGCGTGCAGTCGTCCTTCGGCGGTGGTGGTGACGAAGAGCGTCGCTGAGACCGCAGCCGTGGTCGCGGCGTCGAGTCCGTGGATCTCACCGCGGGCGATCTCCGCGAGCAGGCGACCGGCTGCGGCGAGGTCGTCGACGTCGCCGCCGACGATGCCGACGCGGTGGCGGAGCTTCGCGCGCGCATCGATCGCGCCGCCGAGCAGCGCGATCACCAGTTTGCGTGCCTCGGCGCGCACGGTCGTGTCGGCATCGAGCATCGCCTCGCCGAGCCTCCGTACCGGCCAACCGCCGAAACGACCCGGGGTGCGATGCAGGTTGGAATCGTCGAAGCCCTGCCAGCCGGAGATCGGCTCGTCGAGGTGACCCGCGTGCGTCGCGAACAGTTCGACGAGGAGCCCGAGCGTGTCGCACTCCTCGAAGCGCTCGTCGTCGTGATTGCCGTACGAATCGCCGCTCCGTGCGGCTTCGACGTGGACACCCAGCACCGCTCCGTCACCGTCCTTGGTCCTTCTGTCCTCGACGAGGTCGTCGAAGACGCTCTTCGCGAAGTGATCCACGGGCTCCTTCGCAGGGATCGTCCATGCACGGCTCCACGCAGCTCCCTCGAACTGCATGCCGCGTTCGGTGAAGCGGTGCGCGAAGTCCGGCAGGTGACCGGCGCCGTAGAAGATCGCGATCCAACGTCCCTCGATGCCGCGGGCGAGCTCGCGGTCGAGGTCCTTCATCACGGCCTCGTTGCGGTACTCGATCACCGCGCCGCGCATCCCCGAGAACGCCGGCCGCTGCAGGATCGCATCGGCCTGCGCGAGACCGGGGCCCATCAGGTTCTTCATGCGGTGCTGCAGCTTGCGCGAGCGGCTCGCCGAGCTGCCCTTGGCCAGGGACAACGCGGATTTCAGCAGCCGCTGGACCACCGGATGGTCGGTGGGGAGTGAGGCCGAGCGGTCGGCGAGCGCACGACGCAGCTCGGAGTAGTCCACGTCGGAGTTGACCCAGAACTCGCGGTCGTAGTCGACGAAGTCCTTCTGGAACCCGAGTCCGAGAGCACCGCGCATCGCGAGCTGCATGCGCATCATCACGTCCAGGCTCGCGAGCTCGTCGTTGCTCACCTCGCCCTTGCCGACGCCCTCGAAGAGCACGAGGTCGCAGGAGTCGAGCATCTTCTGCAGCTCGCCGTAGTAGCTCGGATCGGCGATGTGGACGACGCCGACCAGGAACACCGTGGTCCCCGTCTTCACGTCGCGCCACCGCGAGGTGCAGGTCTCGAGGCCTCCGTCTTCTCCGCCGCGGGGCGCCGTCCACCGCAGATGGCTCTCGGGCACCTCTCCTGGGTCCGTCGGTGGATCGATCGGGAACAGATCGGTGCAGCGGCCGCCGACCGCGACGCAGCGCACCGCGGTCCGCGGTACCTCGATCTCGCCGAGCTCGCGCTCCTTCAGCGTCACCCGGCTCGGTGAGTCCTCCACGACGTGTCCGACCAGCACCCGTCCGCTCTTCAGCGTGACGCGATCGGGAGTCTGGGCGCCGGCGACGGCAGCGAACAGGACGACGGCGAGTGCAGCTCTCAGCATGACGGAGTCTCCGTTCGGCAGCGTAGACGATGGGTTCGATCGGCCCCATCGTCGCCGCGCAGGACGAGGAAGCGCGCGCGCTCATGGGCCTCGGTGGCGAGTTCGAGCCGGTGCAGTCGGTCGGCATCGAAGCGTCCCTCACGACGGGTCCGCTCGAGGAGTTCGCGCGGGGTCTCGGTCGGACGTCGGACGAGACGCAGCCTCGCGAGGCAGCGTCGGTAGGCGAGGATCGCTCGATCGGATCTGCGGCGGGACCGGCGACGGACGAGCAGCGCGGCGACGAACAGCAGCAGCGCCACCGTGGGGAGGGGATGGCCGGTCGTCGCGTCGGCGAGCTCCGCGGGAAGGGCAGCGAACCAGTCGATCAGGGCCTGTCGGCGCTCGGCATCGAAGGTCGTGACCGCGGTCCACGCCGAGGACACGGCCTTGCCGAGGGAGTCGATCCACGCGGCGAAGCCGCTGGCGTCCGCGCTGGTCTCCGGTGTCGCATCGACCGCGTACCAGCCGCGCCGAGCATCGAAGACCTCGACCCACGCATGGGCGTCGCTGTCGCGCACCACCAGAGTGCGACCGTCGGGCTTCCACTCGTGCGCGAGATAGCCGGTGACCACGCGACACGGCACGTCGCGCAGACGCAGCATCAACGCGAGCGCGGTCGCGAAGTACTCACAGTGCGCGGGCGCGTCACCGTCGAGGAACTCGGCGAGGTCGGCGGCGGCCCCCTGCCGGCCGGGCTCGAGATAGCCGAAGCGCGAAGCCAGCAGATCGCGGCAGCGCTGCACGACTTGATCGTTCGAGGCCGCTGCCGTCAGCCCGCGGGTCGCCTCGGCGAGCATCACGAAGAGCACGGGCGGCACCACGCGCGGGTCGTTGCGATCGACGTGGAGGAAGCGCGACAGGCGGGGGCGATCGACGTGACGTTCGACCGGCTCCGCGATGCCGCAGTCGATCTGCCAGCACGGCGTGTTCGCGCCCGAGGGCAGACGGACGAAGTTCCCGTCGAACGCCGGGATCACGTTTTCGATGTCGCCCGGTTCGAGGACGGTGAGCGAGAGGGTCTCGAGCGGCGCGAACAGGCGGCGCGACGCGGTGTCCACGTTGCTCACGCGCAGGATCGCCCGGGCCGTGCCGCGTGGTCCGATCCACTTCCCCGGGCCGGCCTTCTCCCACGCGACCTCGACCTGGGAGGCCCGACCGGTGCCGGGCAGCGACGACCACCCGCGACCGTCCCAGATGTCGAGGGTGGCGCCTCGCCAATGGCTCGGGACATCCTCACGCCGTCCCGACTCCAGGGTCGCCGTCAGCGTGACGCGCTCGGAGACGGTGACGTGCGACGAGCGGCCGAGATCGACCTTCTCGGAGAAGCCGACCTGGGAGCCGTCGTCGAGACCCTGCAGGAACAGCGCATCGTCGACGAGTCCGGGGCGGCGGAAGTCGCGCGGCCATACGCCGAAGACCAGCAGCGTGCCGCACAGGACGACGCCGGCGCGGCGGACCGCGTCGCGGACGACGGTCCACGGCGGAAGATCGCGTGACTCGTGCGACAACGACAGGGTCGTGACGAACACGACGACCCACGCGGCGAAGGTCAGCGAGAAGGTGATGTCCTGGCAGAAGAAGCTGGTGACGATCGCGATCAGGAACGAGTTGAAGAACAGCAGGTCGGCGCGGCGCTCGTTCTGGATCACGTTGAGCAGATGCACCTGGCAGAACGCTGCGAGCGTCATGCCGTCCTCGAGCAACTGCTTCGGACCGGTGGTCACCGCATCGCGCACCAGCAGCGTGAAGGTGATCAGCACCCCCGAGTTCCACAGTGCGCACCAGATGCGACTGTCGCGGAAGCGGGAGGTCCACGGCGCGGACAAGGTGAACGCGAACAGCGCGATCAGCCAACGCGGGTCGACGGCACCGGTCAGCTCGACGAACACGAGGTTGAGGGCGACCAACCCGACGAGTCCGAGGCGGAGCAGGCGGTTCACCTCTGGGCTCCGATCGGCGTCACGTTGAGGGGGGGCGCGGAGCTCGATGCGCGCGGGAGACGCAGCGCACCCGCGGGGCCGCCCTGCGGAGGAGGTGCGTCGGAAGGCAGAATCTCGGCGGCGGCGAGCCAGCGCAGCAGATCGTCGATCGGCTGCGCGCAATCGCCGTAGCGAGTGCGCCCGTCCTGGCTGAACACCTCGATCGACTCGGCACGCTCGCGCGCGGCGAGTGCGAGGGTCGCGAGTTCGGCGAGAGCGCGTTCGACCTGCTCGGGATCACCGCGTCGATCGATGACCACACTCACACCTTCGCCGGAGTCGCCGTCGCGCTCCTTCACCACCGGCCTGCGGCGTCGCGCGGTGGCACGCCAGTGGACGGCGCGTTGCGAATCGCCCTCGCGCCAGTCGCGCAGGTGCCCGACCACGTCGTTGCCGGGGACGAGCACGCCACCGGAGAGCGCCGCCACGGTCGCCGCGAGTCCGCCGCTGCGCAGACCGACGATCTCGACCGGACGTGGGAACACCGCGAGTTCGAGTTCACCCTCGAGTGCGACGCTGCTGCGGAACAACCCGAAGGGGAAGCTCGACGACAGGCGGACGGTCCGCGCGCGGTGCAATCCGCGCGGGAGCGGAGGGAGGTGGAAGCCGTGGCGACCCTCCCTGCCGGCCGGCAGATCGACGATTCCGGAGAGCCGCGTGGTATTGCGACGCTCGCGACGGATCTCGACGGAGACCGAGCGCGCGCCGTGCCGTTCGGCGACCACATCGCACTCGAGCACGGCGTCCCCGCTGTCCGCCGGGATCGGCCGCGGCGTGACCACGCGACCGCGCAGCCTCGCCACGTTCCGTCGGCACCACCACGCGCTCTGGACGAGGAACACGCAGTAGAAGGCGAGCTGGAGGAAGAACAGGTTCGAGTACGGACTGACGAAGAAGGCGACGAACAGGAGCAGCAGGAAGCCCACCGCCTTCACGCCGAGGCGCGTCGGACGCACGTCACAGCTCCACGGGTTCGCGGGCGAGGATCGCGCGCACCGACTCGGCGCTCGGATCGCCGTCGCGGCGCATCAGGCGATGCGCGAGCACCGGCACCGCGAGGATCTTGAGGTCATCGGGAAGGACGAACTCGCGGCCCGAGAGCAGAGCGCGTGCGCGTGCCGCGGAGAGCCAAGCCATCGCCGCGCGCGGGCTCGCGCCGAGCAGGAGATCCGGATCGCGGCGTGTCGCTTCGACGACCCGCAGGGCGTAGCGCGCGACCGGTTCGGACACCGCGATGCGACTGGTCCGCTCGATCGCGCGACGCAGCGAAGCGCGGTCGAAGACCGGTTGAACGGAGTCGAGGATCGTCTCCGGCGATTCGCCGCGGTACAGCGCAAGCTCGCGATCGGGGCTCGGATAGCCGAGCTCCACGCGGAGCAGGAAGCGATCGAGGGCCGCTTCGGGCACCGGGAAGGTGCCGTGGAACTCGATCGGGTTGCGCGTGGCGAGCACGAGGAACGGATCGGCGAGCTCGTGCGGACGACCCTCCACCGTGACGCGACCGTTCTCCATCGCCTCGAGCAGGCCCGAGAGCGTGCGCGGGCTGGTTCGATTGATTTCGTCGGCGAGGATGATGTTGGCGAACAACGGGCCCGGCACGAACTCGAAGGACTCGGTCGCGGCGCGCCAGACCTGCGTGCCGACCACGTCGGACGGCATCAGATCGTTGGTGAACTGGATACGCCGGAAGTCGCAGTCGACGCAGCGCGCGAGGGTGCGTGCGAGGAGCGTCTTGCCGATGCCCGGCACGCCCTCGATGAGTGCGTGACCGCCCGCGAACAGGGCGACCAGCACGCATTCGAGCGTGGAGTCGTCGATCGCGACGACGCGACCGAGTCTCTCGCGCAGCGCCCTGGCCTTGTCCGCCACGGGATCGGTCGCAGTGATGGGCATCCGTTCCTCCAGCTCCTGGGCCGCCGCGGCCCCCGGTCTGGATCGGCGCTTCGCAGTGCGGGTTTGGAGATCGCTTCCAGGATCGGGACCCGCCTCGGACCGGTTGTCCGCGCGTGTCCCGGGATCGGCCCGGAAGCGTCCATGGCAGGGCGATTGTGCTCGACGTCGCATCCGAGCCCGTTGCATCATCGCGCCGTGCAGAACTCCGAGAGATCCGCGCAGCGCGAACGCTTCCTCGACACGGAGACCCTCGCCGGGCTGGGGCTGATCGCCGCCGCGGCGGTGGCCTTGCTGATCGCGAACTCACCGCTCGCCGAAGCCTTCGACGGCTTCTTCCAGACCCACTTCCGCATCCAGTTCGGCACCGTTGGCCTCGACAAGCCCCTGTTGCTTTGGGTGAACGACGGCCTGATGGCGGTGTTCTTCCTGCTCGTCGGGCTGGAGCTGAAGCGCGAGTTCCTCGACGGTGAACTCTCGCGCCCCTCGCAGATCGTCCTGCCGGGCGTCGCGGCGCTGGCCGGCATCGCGGTGCCCGCGCTGATCTTCTGGGCCTTCACCGCGCACGACCCGGTGGCGCGCAACGGCTGGGCGATCCCCGCGGCAACCGACATCGCCTTCGCACTCGGCGTGCTCGGTCTCGTCGGACCGCGCGTGCCCGGTCCGCTGCGCACCTTCCTGATGACGCTGGCCGTGTTCGACGACCTCGTCGCCATCCTGATCATCGCGTTGTTCTACTCCGGCGATCTCTCGATCACGGCGCATCTCGTCGCGGCCGGACTCACCCTGGTGCTCGTCGCGTTGAACCGCATGCGCGTCACGCGGCTCGCACCCTACGTCCTCGTCGGCGTGGCGCTGTGGGTGGCGGTGTTGAAGTCGGGTGTGCACGCGACCGTCGCCGGTGTGGTGCTCGGGTTCACGATCCCGCTCCGCGCGACCGACGCCGACGGCTTCTCGCCCCTGCGCCGACTCGAGCACCTCCTCCATCCCTGGATCGCCTTCTTCATCCTCCCGCTGTTCGCGCTCGCCAATGCCGGCGTCGGACTGTTCGGAGTCGGCACCGCGGTGCTCACCGACGGCGTCACCCTCGGCGCCGCGTGCGGCCTGCTGGTCGGCAAGAGCGTCGGCGTGTTCACCGCGAGCGGGCTGCTGATCAAGACGAAGCTCGCGGCAATGCCGCCGGGAGCGACCTGGGGCATGCTCGCCGGCGTCGCGATCCTCGCCGGCATCGGCTTCACAATGAGCCTGTTCATCGGCACCCTCGCCTTCGAGAGCGCCGGTCGACAGCACGATGCGGCGGTGCGCGTCGGTGTGCTGTCGGGATCGATCGTGTCGGCGATCGTCGGATTCGTCGTCCTGCGTCGCGCCACGCGGGTCGCGACGCAGGACTGAACCCGCTCAGGAGCCGGTGATCATCCAGCTCAGGCAGTTGCTGACGAAGTTGTCCGTCAGCGGATTGGCCGGGCACAGACCGACGAACTGCGACGACATCGGCATGCCGCACAGCGCCGGGTTCGGCGGCAGCGGGACCGGGAACAGGATGCCGCCGCTGCAGCCGCCCGTGCCGCCGGTGGGGAAGCCGCCGAAGGTGGTGAGCGGCGGGGGGGTGAGGATCGGGCCGCAGAAGAACAGCGGGAAGCCGGGCGGCGTGCAGAACTGTCCGATGCTGATCACGAGGATCGACACCGCACCGGACGGCGCATTGCGCAGCGTGAGCGCGAAGAAGGGGTTGCCGATCGTGGCGTCACCGACCGTGTCGTGACGCATCGCGGGGCACACCGGGCACGCGCCCTGCGTGCACGACACGCCCATCGGGACGGCGTTCGACGGCATCACGTCGAGACCGATCAACGGCGCCGCGAAGGGTCCCGGGCAGCAGATCGCCGGGTTGACCTGGCAGTTGGGCAGCAACTGCGAACCGACCAGGCCCACGCCGTCGGTCGCGTAGAGCAACTGGCGGCAGGGCTCCCAGCCGAGGCCGGTGATCTGCGTGAAGAGCGCACCGGTGCAGCTCGGGATCGGAAAGCGACAGAACGGATTGCAGGGCGTCGCGATCGGTGCCTGGTAGACCAGACCGAAGGCCGGCCCACCGCCGCCGATGGGGCTCGAGGCATAGAACAGGAAGCCGTTGATGTCGTCGGTCGCGAGCCCGGTCACCATGTGCTGGAGCGCGACCGGCGCCTGGCAGAAGCCCTGCGGCAGGAGCTGACAGCCCTGCACACCGAACCGCGCGATGACGTTGTTGTCGTAGCTGATCCACAGCACGCGCTGGGCTTCGCTGAAGGCGAGGCCGGTCGCGAAGTTCGCACCCGCGGGGATCGGCACCGGTTGCGGGGGACAGACCACGAGGCATTGGTTGCGCGTGTCGACCTTGGCGAGGAACAGGCCGGTGGTGATCCAGGTCGCGCCGTCGGTGGCGTCGTGCGCGGTGCCTCCGGCGAGCGGATTGGCGGCGGGCGGCAGCACGGCGCCGTTGCAGAGCTGGAACTGGCAGGTGCCCGGGTCGATGGTCGGCACCATCGGAGCGCCGAAGGTCAGCCCGACGACGCGCGGCGGCGGAGGAGCCTGCGCGGCGAGCGAGGTCGCCGTGGCGAGGACGGAGAGCAGGAACAGGGAGCGAGCGTGGTTCATGGCGAGGATGCCTCGGTGCGGTGATTGTCCGGGCCGTCGCCGTCGCCGGAAGAAAGCCGGAGACCCCGTCCGGAGTCGATGCGGCGCACCGCGCGGCGCGTCACGCTCGGCCGCCTGAAAAAACGGCCGCCCTGCTTTGCTTGAGAGACCCCGCAGACCCCAGAATCGGCCGAGCGGGCGGCTCCTTTCCCCGCGCTCCACGACCATGGCGAAGATCACGATGTCCGCGTCCGGCCTCCAGGTGCCGGACAACCCGACCATCCCCTTCATCGACGGTGACGGCACCGGACGCGACATCTGGCGCGCCTCGGTGCGCGTCTTCGACGCCGCGGTCCAGAAGGCCTACGGCGGCAAGCGCAAGGTCGACTGGAAGCAGGTGCTCGCGGGCGAGGCGAGCTTCGAGAAGACCGGCAACTGGCTGCCCGACGAGACCGTCGCGGCCTTCAAGGAGCATCTGGTCGGCATCAAGGGTCCGCTGACCACCCCGGTCGGCGGCGGCATCCGCAGCCTCAACGTCGCGTTGCGTCAGCTCCTCGACCTGTACGTCTGCCTGCGCCCGGTGCGCTGGTTCACCGGCGTGCCGAGCCCGGTCAAGCGCCCCGACCTCACCGACATGGTGATCTTCCGGGAGAACACCGAAGACATCTACGCGGGCATCGAGTTCAAGCACGGCGAGGCCGACACCGAGCGGTTCAAGGCGATGCTGCAGGAGCAGTTCCCCGACCGCTTCAAGAAGGTGCGCTTCCCGAAGACCACGGGCTTCGGCATCAAGCCCTGCTCCGAAGAGGGCACCGACCGGCTGGTCCGCGCGGCGATGGAGTACGCGATCCAGAGCGGGCGCAAGAGCGTCACGCTCGTGCACAAGGGCAACATCATGAAGTTCACGGAAGGTGCGTTCCGTGACTGGGGCTACGCCCTCGCCAAGCGCGAGTACGGCGCCAAGGACCTCGATGGCGGCCCCTGGCAGGTGTTCGAGAAGAACGGCCGCCAGATCGTGGTGAAGGACGTGATCGCCGACGCCTTCCTGCAGCAGATCCTCACGCGTCCGGCCGAGTACGACGTGATCGCCACCATGAACCTGAACGGCGACTACATCTCCGATGCGCTCGCCGCGTGCGTCGGCGGCATCGGCATCGCTCCGGGTGGCAACATCAACTACGTCACCGGTCACGCGATCTTCGAGGCCACGCACGGCACCGCGCCGAAGTACGCCGACCAGGACAAGGTCAATCCGGGCTCGGTGATCCTGTCCGGCGAGATGATGTTCCGTCACCTCGGTTGGAGCGAGGCCGCCGACCGCATCATCAAGGGCATGAACGGTGCGATCGGCGCCCGCACGGTCACCTACGACTTCGCACGCCTGATGGAGGGTGCGAAGGAGGTGAAGTGCTCGCAGTTCGGCGACGCCGTGATCGCGCACATGTGAGCGTCTGCGCGGTCCGCCGCAGCTTCAGCGGTTGCGGCGGATCATCGACAGCAGGCGATCGATCATGCCCTGCTTCGGCGCAGTCTCGCGCTCCGCGCTCAACGTGCCGCCCCGCACCACGTGCGTGACGGAGGACTTCGCGGCGACGTAGCGCCCCGACTCCATGACCGCGCCCTGCGGCGCCGTCGGCGCCATCGCGACAGGCACCGGCATCGGAGCGGGCGTCGGCGCCGAGATCGTCGGCGGCTGCGGACCGCGCATCAGTTGCGCGATGCTGTCGTCGCCGAGATCGTGGACGTCCATCTCCAGGTCGTCCTCGAGCGTCAACTGGATGGCGCGCGAGGTGCGGGCCTTCATCGCCCTACGCGAGTAGCCCTGCTCCGGACTGCGGAACTTCTTGTGCTGTTGCAAGCGACTCTCCTGATCGGGTGCGGTGAATCCCGACACCGCGGACCCTGGAGTCATCGATCCAGGCCGTCGGACTCCTGAACAGGGCGTCGATTCCCTCGGCAGCAGCGTCCGACACGGCATCTCGATGTGACGGGACGCTGCGATGCGAAGGCGTCGATCCCGTGTCCACGATCTGTACTCCGCGGCACGCGATGGGCCGGACGTGCGTGTCGATCCCGCTCGACGGGCGGCGTACGGCGCCGGGCTCAGCCCTTGCGCATCCAGCCGAACAGCACGCGGAAGATGCGCGCGAGCAGCGATGGCTTCTCCATCGCGGCGATGCGCTCTGGTTCGACGGCGACGGGTCCGCGCACGACGCGCGGCTTGTCCTCGATCGTCGGCGGCACGGTCGGGGCCGGCTGCATGAGCTGAGCGGTGTCGAACTCGACCGGCGGTGCGCCGGCGCGACGCGGCGCCTTGGTCTGCGGCACGGCCTGCACACCGATGCCGAGCGCCGACTCCAGATCGAGGTTGGCGACGGCCGCCGCGAGCTCCTTGGCCGGCGGTGCGTTGCGACCGAACTTCGTCCCCTGGTCCTGACCCTCGTTCGCCTTCGACCCGGCGCCGAACAGCAGATCGTCTTCGTGCTTCATCGACCGACCTCTCCTCCCGCGGTCGTCGTTGCTGCACGACGGCGGATCGCCGTCCGGATCGGCGCGGCGAGTGCCCGGCGTGAAGCCCGCGCTTGCCGTCGGAGATGCGATGCCGGGCGCGTCCATGGCAAGGGACCGTCCACCCAGGGACCGGTATCGAGCCTGGACGCGCACGCGTCCGCCGTCGCGCCGGCTCGCGCTTCTCTCCGCCTCGCACGCCCGTAGGCTTCCTCCCCGATGTCGAGCCCGAAGCCGCTGTTCCGCAAGGTCCTCGTCGCCAACCGCGGCGAGATCGCGATCCGCATCTGTCGCACGCTCAGCGAGATGGGGATCGGCTCGGTGACGGTGTTCAGCGACGCCGATCGCAGCGCGCCGCACCGGCTCGCCGCCGACCTCGCGATCCCGATCGGCGGCACCACGGCGGCCGAGTCGTACCTGCGCATCGACGCGATCCTCGAGGCCGCGCGCCGGAGCGGTGCCGAGGCGATCCATCCCGGCTACGGCTTCCTCAGCGAGAACGCGCGATTCGCGGCGGCCGTCGCCGACGCCGGACTGGTCTTCATCGGCCCGGGTGCCGATGCGATGGCGAAGCTCGGCAGCAAGGCCGGTGCACGTCAAGTCGCGATCGCGGCCGGTGTGCCCGTCGTTCCCGGCTTCGACGGTCATCTCGACGGCGATGCCGCCTGGTTGCAGAAGGCCCGCGAGATCGGCTTCCCGCTGATGATCAAGTCGTCGGCGGGCGGCGGCGGCAAGGGCATGCGCATGGTCGATCGCGAGGCCGACTTCCTCGATGCGCTCGCCGCAGGACGCCGCGAGGCGAAGGCCTCCTTCGGCGACGACCGCATGATCCTCGAGCGGCGCGTGTTCCCCGCGCGGCACGTGGAGGTCCAGATCCTCGGCGACGCGCACGGTCGCGTGGTGTCCCTGCACGAGCGCGAGTGCTCGGTTCAGCGCCGTCATCAGAAGGTGCTCGAGGAGGCGCCGTCGCCGGCGGTCGACCCCGAGCTGCGCAAGCGTATGGGAGCCGCGGCGGTGCGGCTCGGCGAAGCGGTGGGCTATCGCAACGCGGGCACCGTCGAGTTCCTGCTCGACGACAAGGGCGGCTTCTACTTCCTCGAGGTCAACACGCGCCTGCAGGTCGAGCATCCGGTGACCGAGTGCGTCACCGGGCTCGATCTGGTGCGGCTGCAGCTCGGCATCGCCGCGGGCCACAAGCTCGACGACATGCTCGCCGGCCGCGATCTCTCGCCGCGCGGTTGGGCCATCGAGGCGCGCATCTACGCCGAGGCACCCGAACAGGGCTTCCTGCCGGCGGCGGGGCGACTGTCGTGCGTTCGCGAGGCCGAGGGTCCCGGCGTGCGCGTCGACTCGGGCGTCGTCGACGGCAGCGAGGTCAGCGTCCACTACGACCCGATGCTCACCAAGCTGATCGTGCACGCGCCCGATCGACGTGCCGCCTGCGCTCGGCTCGCGCGCGCGCTGCGCGACAGCACCTACCTCGGCATCCCGACCAACGTCGACTTCCTGCGCCGCGTGGTGGAGGACGCGCGCTTCGTCGACGCGAAGCTGCGCACCGACTTCCTGGACCTCGCGCCGGAGCTGGTGGCGCCGGTCGAGGCTCCTGTACCCGATGCGGTGTTCGTCGCCGCCGGGCTTGCCGCGATGCTCGGCGAGGGATCGCGCGGCAGCGGCGCGCCGCAGGGTGCCACGACCGAGTCGCTGTTCCAGAGCGTGGGCGCGCTGCGCCTGTTCGGAGGTGAGGCATGAGCGTGCGCCGTGAGTTCGACGGAGCCGACGGTGTGACCAAGCTCGCGGTCGACGCCAGGGGCGAGGGTCGCTTCCGCGTGCGCGTGGGGGATCGCGAGTACGAGGTGACCGCGCAGCGGCTGAGCGACGGCCGTCTCGTGTTCGAGCTCGAGGGTCGCGTGCACGTCGCCGCGGTCGGCAAGGGTCCGGGCACGTCGGTCCACGTGCGACTCGACGGCCACACGCATGCGCTGAAGCCCCACGAGGGTCACCGCCGCGGCGGTGCAGCGGGTGGTGGCGGTGCGGTGGAGGCTCCGATGACGGGCACCGTCGTGCAGATGCTGGTGAAGGTCGGCGATGGCGTCGTCCGCGGACAGACCGTGGGCGTGCTCACCGCGATGAAGATGGAGCACAAGCTGCTCGCCGGAGTCGACGGCACGGTCGCCGAGGTCAACGCCGAGGCCGGGATCACCGTGGAGCAGGGCACGCTGCTGGTGCGCATCGAAGCGGCCGAGAAGAGCGGTTGATCGTGCGCGGGCTCTCCGCACTCGAAGGTGTGCTCGAACCCGCGCGTCTGCATCTCGCGTGGCATCTGCTGCTGCGCAACGAGCGCCCGACCGTCGAGGCGCTGCGTGCGCGTGGGGCGATGCCGTCGAAGCTCGAGGTCGACGCCTTGCAGCGCTTCGATGGCACCGCCAGCGAGGTGGTCGAGATCGTCACCGCGAGCGACGGTGCACGGCGGCTGGTCGTGCGCCTCGCCGACGGCCAACACGTCGAGTCGGTGGTGATGGGTGACGGCGGCGTCTGCGTCTCGACCCAGGTCGGCTGCGCGGTCGGCTGCCGCTTCTGCGCGAGCGGCATCGGCGGACTGGTCCGCAACCTGAGCTGCGAGGAGATCCTCGAACAGGTCGCGCACGCACGCGCGCTCGATGCGGGCCTGCAGCGCGTCGTCTACATGGGCATCGGCGAGCCGACCCACAACCTCGACGCCGTGCTCGCCGCCGCCGAGGTGCTCGCCCGCGACGGCGACGTGCACGAGCGCAGCCAGACCCTGTCGACGGTCGGTTCGACGCACGCTCTCGCAAAGCTCACCGCGGCCGCGACCCGACCGAGCCTCGCACTCTCGCTCCACAGCGCCGACGACGCACTGCGCCGCGAACTGCTTCCCCACGCGCCGCGGGAGAAAGTCGCGGATCTCGTCGCCGCCGCCGATGCCTACGGCCGTGCCACCGGTCGTGAAGTGCAGTACGCGGTGGCCCTGCTCTCCGGCGTCAACGACCGCGACGAGGACATCGACGCACTGTCCACGCTGCTCGCCGGTCGCGACGGATACCTCAACGTGATCCCCTGGAACGGCGTCGACGGCCTGCCCTTCGCGCGGCCGTCCCGCGAGCGCGCGCTCGCATTCGTGCACGCCTTGCGCGAGCGCGGAGTGTTCACCACGCTGCGCTGGTCGGCCGGTGAAGATGCGGATGCGGCGTGCGGGCAGTTGCGACGCTCTCGGCGCGCGATCTGAGGACAGCGCCGTGGAGCCGCGGCGCGTCGAGGCTCGAGGGATTTGCGTTCCGCACCGCGCCGTCATCGGTTCCGATCCGCCGGTTGAGCCGATCGCCGATTTCCGCATTCCGCCTCGCGACGGTCCCCATCGTGGGGTTCCTGACCGCCGCGGTCCTCCGCGCGCAGGACGCACCGGTGCGTGAGCCGCTCGGCAAGGTGCGCGAGGTCCACGTGAGCACCCGCGACGTGTTCACCGAGCAGGAGGCGGACGGCAACCTGCTCTACGGTTTCGCCAACCTGTTCCACGTCACGACCAAGGGCGAGGTCGTGCGGCGTGAGCTGTGGTTCGGGCCGGGTGACGAGGTCGATCAGGACGACATCGACGAGCTGGAACGCAACGTGCGCGCGCTGGAGCTGTTCGGCGACGTGCGGACGCGGGCCGAGCGGGTGGGCGACGGCCAGGTCGACGTGTTCGTCGACACACGCGATCGCTTCACGCTGGGTGCGAGCGCGAGCGTGGCCCACGTCGGCGGCGTGAACAAGCTCGACATGCGTCTGTCGGAGACGAACCTGTTCGGCAGCGGCAAGGGCCTGTCGGCCTCGGCGAAGTACTCCGACACCGGGCATGTCTCGACCGTCTCCTGGTCGGATCCGCAATTCCTCGGCTCCTGGCACACGCTCGACGTGCAGATCGGCGAGACCGACGAGGGCAACTTCTTCGCGATGCAGTTCGCGCGGCCGTTCCGCCACATCGAGGATCCGGTCAGCTACGGCGTGGACACCGACCACTCGCGCAACGATTTCGAACGCTATCGCGAGGGCGACACCGTGGTGCAGGTGCCGATCGAGCGACACGCGCTGCACCTGTTCGGCGCGGTCGGCAGCGGCTCGCGAGTCGAGCGCACGGCTGTCGGCCTCGACACGCGCATGTGGCGGCACGACTACGGGACTCCGGATGGTTCGGCGGTGGCGTCGGAGCGCGTGCCGGGCGATACCACCGCGTTCGAGTTCGGGCCCTACGCGACCTTCGACTACCGCCCGCGCTTCCTCACCGTGACGCGGCTCGACACGCTCGACTACCGGCAGGACATCGGGCTCGGTGCCGGCGCCTACGGTCGTCTCGCAGCGCGCTATCGCGACGAGGAGGGGGCCGGTGCGCAACTCCAACCGCTGATCGATGTCCGGCTGCGGACAGCCGCCGAGTCGCTGCCCGAGACCTTCCTCACCTTCGAAGCGGCGACGGACGCGCGTTTCGGCAGCACGGGCCGCGAGGAGTTGCACGCGCGGCTCGCGCTCCACGCCTTCCAGATGTCGCTGCCGGCGCAGACCCTGGCGGCGAGCCTCACGTGGGAATCGGTCGAGGAGCTGCAGGACCTCGCACCGCAGCTCACGCTCGGCGAGGACAACGGATTGCGCGGCTATCCGGCGCGCGAGTTCGACGGCACGCGCGTGGCCCGTCTCAACCTCGAGGATCGCATCGACACCGGTGCGGAGCTGTGGACCTTCCGCCTCGGTCTCGCCGCGTTCTGCGACGTCGGTTGGGTCCACGATCCGCTGGGACGGCTGTCCTTCGCCGATCCCCTGGTCTCCGCCGGCTTCGGCCTGCGCATCGGCAGCAGCAACCTGCTCGGTGGGCGCGTGCTGCGCCTCGACGTCGCCTTCCCGTTGAGCACGGTCGACGGCGAGGACTACGGCGTGTCGGTCTCCTTCGCGACCGGACAGGTGTTCACGTTCTTCGGCAATGCCGAGGAACTCGGCGGTCTCTGACCCTCAGTCGCGGCGCAGCAGCACCCAGGTGCCGCTCTTGCCGGAGCACGCGAGGTCGAGCTTGCCGTCGCCGTCGAAGTCGGCAGCACGGATCTGCAGCCCGGTGCCCACGCCCTCCTGGATCAGGTGGCGTTCGAAGCGCTGCTCCTTCTGGTCGTAGCGGAAGAACCACATGACGGGTGCTTCGTCGCCGCCGGGATCTCCCTGCTCATGGGCACGCACGCGCTTGCCGGTGACGAATCCCGGGCGGCCTTCGCCGAGCAGATCGACGAGCAGGAGCGCGTGCGCCTGGCTGAACGAGGCGTCGATCGGCTTGCGCTCGAAATGCAGGGAGCCGTCGGCGTTCGGCGCGAGCTGGTGGAGCCAATCCACGCCGTAGCCGTGGCCCTGACCCTCGATCGCGTCGTTGCGACCGTCGCCGTCGACGTCGAACACCAGGATCGGACACGACGCTCGACCGAGGTCGCCGTCCTTGTGCATCGTCCACGCTTCGCCGAATGCGCCACCCGCGGGCTGCGCGTACCACGCGGTCTTGGTGATCAGGTCCACGTGACCGTCACCGTCGAGGTCGCCGACGCCGAGCCCGTGTCCGTGTTGCCGCGCTCCGAGAGTGAAGGGTTCGATGCGTGGCGGCTTGCCGTCCTCGCGCACGAAGCGCCACGCGACCACCGCCGCGAGATCGTTCCACGAGTTGACGAGGATCTCCTCGTGGCCGTCGCCGTCGAGGTCATGGGCCATCGTCATCTCGTTGCTGGTGCCGACCTTGGCCAGCACGGTGCGGACCCACTTGATGCCACGGCGCAGACCTTCCGCACCGGGGTTGCGGTACCAGCACAGGTCCTCGTCGAAGAAGGAGCCGGCGACGACGTCGAGCCAGCCGTCGCCGTCGACGTCGATCAGGTGTTCACCGTTGTTCGCGAGATAGGCACCGCCCAGCGCTTCGGGCACATCGCGTAGCGGGCGTGCGACCATCTCCGGGCCGCGATACCAGTTCGGACCGGCGACCAGATCGACGTGACCGTCGTGATCGACGTCGCCCACCGCACAGGTCTCGTTGGGCGACACGCACAGCGCCCTCGCCTCGTAGCGGAGCGGAGCGCCGTCGTGCGCGGGCGCTCCCTTCACGGCCGGGTCGGCGGGAGCGGGGATCTGGACGGCGCAGAGCAGCAACGCGGCGAGCATCGCGGAAGCGGAGCACCGCGCGGTGATCGCCGCAAGCTCACCTCACGCCGCGGAGCGCTTCGGCGCGCTTGCGCATGAACTGGGGCGCGGTGCCGCGGCGGTCCTTCTCGACCAGCTTGTCGAGCGCCTTCGCGATCTTCTCGAGTTCGATCGCGATCCGCTTGCCTCCGGCGCGACGGACCGCGAGCTCGTGGTCGAGCTCCTTCTCGTAGGCGGCCCAGGCCTTGCCCTCGTGGGAGACGCGCGGATTGTCCTTCAGCTCCTTCAACCGGGCGTCGACCGAGCGAGTCGGAGCGAGGCCTGCGAGTTGGCGACTGATCCCGAGGAGACGTCCATAGGCCATCTCCGGGAACTCGTCCTTGCGCTCCTCCAGGGCTTCGCGGACGGCGGCCGCGGCGTGGTGCTCGCTCTTGGAGATCAGGTACTGCGCGTCACGCGCCACGCCTTCGTCCTTGCTGTCCGCGAACTTCGCGGCCAGCTCGTGTGCGACGCCGCTCCACCCGCTCTCGTAGGCGGAACGCGCATCGGCGAGCTCCGCGGCGAGTTCACGGTCGATGGTCGGGATCCATACGCCCTCGAGCAGCTTCTGCAACGCGGGAGGAGTCGGCATCTCGTGCGAGACGACCTTCCCGTCGGGTCCGAAGAGGTTGATCCGCGGCGCGTCGAAGGCACCGGGTCCCTTGATGTAAGGGATCATCTTCTCGTCACCGCTGAACACGCCGACCGGAAACGGCGCCTGGAGGCGATCGACGAACTCGGTCTTCACGTCCTTCTCGTCGTCGACGGCGATCACCGCGATGCACAGCCCCTCGGCCGCATGCTCCTGGTGGAACTCGGTCAGCGCGATCAGCGCATCACGTGATTCGCTCTGTCGGGTGTCGAGGAAGGCGAGGAGCCCGACACGGTCCTTCATCTCGGCGAGCGTCTTCGGCAACTTCTCGCCGCACAGCCACTTGGCGTTGGGGAGCTCGGGCATGGCCTCGCCGACCAGATCGCGCCAGGCGCTCTGGTTCCTCGCGGTCTTGGCAGGCTCCTCGTCCTGCGCGAGTGCCGGGCCCAGACAGAGCATGGAAGCAGCGATGACGATCCTGATTGCAGCCAATGGGAGAACCTCCTCCGGGTCGGGGCGGATTGTCGAGGGGGACGGTGCGCGAGTCGAGGGCGTCAGACGCTGCCGGGCCCGGTCTCCTCGCCAACGGGTCGACATTCCCTGCAGTTCGGCCCACCTGACCCCCGCCGTAGGGCCAAAGAGAACAAAGAGGCATGGGCCGCTCCGCTCGACGCGGAGCATCGACGCAGCAACCCGGGAGGGTTGCGGCCCAGGCCGCCGCGACTGCCGCGAAGGAGCTGCGAAGGACCGGTGCTCCTCGGCGTCCCGATCAGCGCGCGCTGAGCACCGCGGCGATCACGGCGACATCGACCACGTCGCCGGCCGAGCAGCCGCGCGACAGGTCCATCACCGGCTTCGCGAGGCCCTGGAGCAGCGGTCCATAGGCACGGAAGCCGCCGAGTCGTTCGACCAGCTTGTAGGCGATGTTGCCGGCGTCGAGGTCGGGGAAGACCAGCACGTTGGCCCGACCGCGCAATGGACTGTCCGCGCACTTGCGCGCGGCGACGGCGGGCACGATCGCCGCGTCGAGCTGCAGTTCGCCGTCGGCGGCGATGCCTCGGTTCGACGCGCGAAAGGTCTCGAAGGCCGTGCGCACCTTGTCGACGCGTGCGTGTTCCGCGCTGCCGCGTGTCGAGAACGAGAGGAAGGCGACCCGTGGCTCCTCACCGGTGAGCGCGCGGAAGGTGCGCGCGGTGCTCGCGGCGATGTCGGCGAGGCCCTCCGCATCGGGATCCGGCACCACGCCGCAGTCCGCGAAGCCGAAGGTGGCGTCGTCGCGCACCATCAGGAAGCAGGAGGAGACGAGCTTCGTACCCGGCGCTGTTCCCACGGCACGCAGCCCGGCGCGGATCACGTGCGCCGTTGCGGTGGCCGCGCCGCAGACGCAGGCGTCGGCTTCGCCGAGCGCGACAAGCGCTGCGCCGAAGAAGATGCGATCGGCGGCCATCTCGCGGGCCTCGCCTTCGCTCACGCCCTTGTGGCTCAGCCTCCGGTGGAAATGCCGTGCCGCATCGCCGAAGCGCGGGTGCGCGGCAGGATCCTCGACCCACACGACCTCGGCGAGCGCATCCTTCTCGAGGAGGGTGCGTGCCTCGCGGATGCGCGCGTCGTCGATCTCCGGCAAGGTGATGCGGCGGCGCAGCGCGCGCGCCTTCTCACGCAGGCGCAGCACGATCGCCGGCTCGCTCACGGCCGCTCGACCTCCATCTCGAGCAGGGCGAGTCCGTGGGTCTTGCCCTGCGCATCGCTCTTCAGGCTCTCGCTGCCGCCGCCGCCGAGGCTGTCGTGGAGGATGAAGTTGAGCGCGAGCAGGTTGGGCGCCTCGTAGCGTTCCACCGCGCCGAAGCAGATGCCCTTGAAGTGCGCCTTCACGCGTTCGGGAGTGAGCACGCGACGGATCAGCTCGTAGTCGGCGGCGTTCTCCACGAACACGCCGACGTTGCTGCCGTCGCCCTTGTCGCCGGAGCGCGCCTGCGCGAACGAACCGAGTTTGACCTTGGCCATGGGCATCACACCGTCTCGACCGCGACCGTGGTCTTGACCTTGTCCTTGCCGAGCAGCGCCGGCCAGTAGCTGACGATCTCGCTCGCCTTCGGGCGCCCGCCCGCGAAACCGGTGACTCCCGGCGGACCGCTGGTGACCAGCGGCACGATCTCCATGCCGAAGCGATCGACCTTCTTCGCGTCGACGTCCTTCACGCCGATGCGGAGCACGACCTCGGGTGGATCGTTCGGCTCCACGATGCCGGCGTGGCACACACCGGTGCCGAGCAGCTCGACGGTCTTCTGGTCGTCGCGGAAGGTGCAACCGTCGAAGGCGAGGCGGTCGAACACGATCTGCGCGCAGAGCTTCGCCTTCTCGACGGCGTCGGGCCCGGAGACGACGAGCTGTCCGATCGCCTTGAAGCCGTTGGAGTAGGAGATCGAGACCTTGAAGGTGCCGGTCGGCGGTCCGCCCCGCACCCCGCTGACCTTGACGCGGTCCTTGCCGTCCTGCTCGACGATCGCCGAGCTGAAGTCGGCGGTGCAGTCGGGGCCGAGGTAGCGCTTCGGATCACCCATCTCGTAGAGGAGCTGGTGGATCACCGACGAGCGGTCGACCACGCCGCCGGTGCCCTCGTGCTTGGTGATCCAGAAGGTGCCGTCGGGGCGGGCATCGACGATCGGGTAGCCGATGTTGGCCCAGCCCTGCACGTCGCGCCATCGCGTCCAGTTGCCGCCGGTGCACTGCGCGCCGCACTCGACGATGTGCCCTGCGATCGTCGCGGCGGCGAGCCGGTCGTAGTCGTCGAGACGCCAGCCGAACTCGTGCAGCATCGGTCCGGCGACCAGCGCGGGATCGGTGATGCGTCCGCCGATCACGATGTCCGCGCCGGCGGCGAGACACGCCGCGACGGCCGGTGCACCGATGTAGACGTTGGCGGCCAGCACGCGATCGCGCACCGAGGTCAACGCCGCGCCGTCGTCCATGTTGTTCATCGGCTCGCCGCCGGCGATCAGCGAGTCGAGGCGATCGAGGATGTCGTCACCTTCGATGATGCCGACCTTGAGCCCCTTGCAGCCCTTCTTGCGTGCGAGGTCGAGGACCGCGTTCATGCAAGCACGCGGATTCACGCCGCCTGCGTTCGCCACGACCTTGATGCCCTTCTCCGCGGCCTGCGGGAGGATGCGGTCGAGCATCTTCACGAAGTCGGTCGCGTAGCCGGCCTGCGGGTTCCGCGACTTGAGCTTCTGCATGATGCTCATCGTGACTTCCGCGAGGTAGTCGAGAGCGAGGTAGTCGATCGGGCCCTCGCGGACGAGACGCACCGGGCCGAGGATCGAGTCGCCCCAGAATCCCTGGCCGTTGGCGATGAGGAGACGGTCGCGCATCTTGGTCTTTCGAAGGCCGTCGAGGATAGCGGTCCGCGCGGCGGTTTCCCCCGGCTGTCGAATGGTCTATGAAGCGCGCCGCATGACCACCGGGACCTCGGATGCGGAGCGCGATCTCGACTTCCCCTTCCTGGTGCTCACCGGGTTGTTTCTCGCCGCGTTGGTGAGCTGCAACCTGATCGCGAACAAGTTCGTGAGCATCGATCTCGGCTTCAAGACCTTCACGGTCTCGGCCGGCATCCTGCCCTATCCGGTGACCTTCCTGGCGACCGACATCCTCTCGGAGATGTACGGGAAGCGGCGTGCGAACCAGGTCGTCGGCGCCGGCTTCTTCGCCTCGGTGTTCGTGCTGCTGGTGCTGTGGCTCGGCAACCAGTTCCCGGCGATCCCCGGTTCGCCGGTCTCGGACGAGACCTACCGCGCGGCATTCCAGAACGCGTGGCGGGTGATGGCCGCGTCGATGGTCGCCTACCTCGTGGCGCAGCACGTCGACGTCTGGCTCTACCACTTCTGGAAGGACCTGACGCGCGGTCGTCACCTGTGGCTGCGCAACAACGGTTCGACGATCCTCTCGCAGTTGCTCGACACCGTGCTGGTCGTCTCGGTGCTCTTCGCTGGTCAGAAGACCGCTTCGGAGATCGGCGGACTGATCGCGGACGGCTGGTTCTTCAAGGTGATCTGCGCGCTCTGCGACACGCCGTTCATCTACCTCGCCGTCGCGCTCTTCAGGCGTCGCGCGGTCGCCTGAGCACCTCGTCGGCGAGCGTGGCGTTCTCGGCGGTCCCCGCGACCAGCTCGTCGAGCACGATGTGCTCCTCGGCGGTGTGTGCGACGCGGATCGACCCCGGCCCGACGAGCGCGATGGCGCGATTCTGGGCGAGTGCGCGGAGGCGAGGGGCGTCGGAGCCGAAGGTCACCGTGGTCCGGGGGTGACCGGCGATCGGCGGGAAGCGATCGGGCGGTGTCTCGTGCACGACGGCGATCTCGCCCTCGGGCGGCGCGAACCGGCGGACGTCGTCGAGGAAGCTCGAGTCGGGCACCGGGCGCGCGAGGATTCGCGCGCGCGCCGCACGCGCCAGCACGTTGGTCGCCTCGCCGCCTTCGATGCGGCCGATGTTGAAGACCTCGGGCCCGAGCTCCGGGTCGATCCGATTCATGCGCGAGCGCAGGCGTTGCAGCCAATCGATCAGCGTCCAGATCGCCGAACGGCCGAGCTCGGGGGTTCCGGAGTGCGCGGCGATCCCGGTGCAGCGCAGCTCGAGATCGAGGATGCCGCGGTGACCGGTCGCGAGCTTGTTGTCGGTCGGCTCGCCGTCGATGACGAGTTCGACGTCGGGCAGACGCGCGGCGAGCTCGAGCGCACGGCGCGCGCCGATCGAATCGGTCTCTTCGCCGATCACGCCGAGCCAGGCGATGTCGCTGCGCCCGTCGTGCACCAGCCGTTCGATCGCGGCCAGCTGCGCCACGATCTGGCCCTTGGCGTCGCAGGTGCCGCGACCGCGCACCACGTCGCCGTCCACGCTCGGAGCGATGTAGGGAGGGACGGTGTCGAGGTGCGTCGACAGCAGCACGCGGGGTCGACCGAAGGTGGCGAGCACGTTGGTGCGCCCCGGTGCGATCTCGAAGCGTTCGACCTTCGCACCCAGGTCCTCGAGCTGGGCGAGCAGGGCCGCGAGACCCTGGTCTTCCCGACCGGTCGTCGTGTCGTGCGAACACAACGAGGTGAGGCGTTCCCGCAGCACGCGCTTGTCGACGATGGGTTGGAACTCGCTCACGGTCGGGCGGGAGATGATAGGCAGCGGAGCGTGGCAAATCTCCGCCGCGATCGCGGCGCTCCGGGCGATTCTCGCGAGTGGCAGCCCGCAGCCACCATCCGCGATCGGACTAGGATGCCGGACCCTTCGCGGATCGAGGTGGCACGAGGATCACGACTTCATGAACGGCTCTGTCCCGATGCGGCTTTCCATCGACGGATTCGCAGCGTCCCACCGCCGTCGTGCGACCCCACGGATCGCGATCGGCTTCTGCCTCGCCTTCGCCCTCGTCCGAGCGACCGGCGCGCAGCAGGCTCCGCAGCGCCGTGTCGCGATCCCGGCCGCGACGGGATTCGAGTTCCCCTGCGACGGCTACCTGCGCGGCCTGCGCGGCCAGGGCAACTTCGGCAGCCTCATCACCGCCACGGTCTCACCGTTCCGCGGGACTCATCACCTCGCCGAGGACTGCTGGCTGCCGGCCGGGACCGAGGTGCGCAGCGCCGCCGCCGGCGTGGTGCGCTACTCCGACTTCAGTCCGAGCTGGATCGACGAGCAGAAGGTCACGCACTGGAACCTCGGCAACGTCGTGGTGATCGAGCACCGACTCGATCCTCCGAACGGTGACCTCGACTCCTTGTGCTCGGTCTACGTCCATCTGGCGGCCGATCGACGTGTCGCCGTGGGTGACGTGGTCGCGAAGGGTCAG
Source organism: Planctomycetota bacterium (assembly GCA_046349595.1). Taxonomy (GTDB): domain Bacteria; phylum Planctomycetota; class UBA1135; order UBA1135; family UBA2386; genus JACRLW01. The sequence goes on along the minus strand of JAXMCA010000002.1, from coordinate 440,136 downwards.
GTGATCGGACGGATCGGGAAGGACCGCAGCGAGGAGAACGGTCTGTATCCCGCACACCTGCACTTCGGACTGCATCGCGGTGCGTACCTGCAGATCGCGCCGTCGTGGCGTCGCGAGCTCGAGCAGGCCGCGCGCACGACGGGCGTGGTCGTCGGAGGGGAGGAACCGATCCGCGGCGAACTGGAGTTCGTCCCGCAGGCAGGGACCAGCGTGCTCGTCCGCAGCAAGGAGAGCGGTCGCTCCGTGTTGATGTCGCTGCTGATGGGCAGCACCGCGCCGGGCCGACAACCGGCCGACATCGCGAACTGGTGCTCGGGCTACGGCGATCGGCTCACCGTCGACGAGTGGCTGAGTCCGTCGCGGTGGATCCCGGCGCGCAGGGCGGAACTCGACCGCGGCCCGCCTGCTCCGCAGCCGGAGGAGAAGCGCGGCGGCGACCCCGCGGTCGACCCGCGGCGCTGACGCTCAGGACTGCGGGCGTGTCGGGGCGGCAGCACCGGCTGCGACGCGTGCTTCGCCCTTGAGGACGCTCACACCCGGCAGCTTGGTGAGGTCGGGGATCTGCTCACCGATCGTCGAGGTCGAGACCGGCTGGAAGCGCTGCGGTCGCGGCGTCTGCGGAGAAGGTTGGGCGCCGTCCGCGCGTGCCCGCAGGCGCGGGGTCGGCATCGAGCGCGCGACCGGCGGTGCCGGAGGACGGGCCGGCGCGGGGGCTGGTGCGGTGCCGAGGTTCCGGATGCCGTTCGGAGCCGGATTCGGTTCCGCAGGGGTCGCGGAGCGCGAGCGGCCACTGGGTGCGACCGCGCGATCGCTGCGCAGGCCGAGGCTGCCGCCCGGGAAGTTGCCCGCGTTCGGGCGCGCGGCGCGTGCCTCGGGAACAGCCGGAGCCGGTGCGGGTGCCGGTGCTGCGGCGCGCGGAGCGGGTGCCTGCGGTGCGGCCAACGCGGCTTCGGGATGAGCGACGGCGCGCGGCGTCGCCCGCGGCGCGACCGGTGCCGGCGCGGCGACGGGAGCGGCCTGAGTGACCACGGCCTGAGCCGTGGCGAGCTGGCGCTGCTGGGCGATGCGATCGCGTTCGATGCGCACGATGGTCTGCCCGAACAGGCGGGACATCACGAAGATCGGCACGACCAGCAAGGGGCCGACCACGGAGACCATCAGGTACAGCGCCGAACCCCAGGTCAGCCACACCGACAGCGCTGCGGGAGTCGTCAGCACGAAGCCGACGCCGACCGCGACGAAGTAGCGCATCCCGGCGTGGCGGATGCTCGAGAACAGGTCGGTCGGCGACAGACAGCTCCAGTCGTCGCGCGTCTGCCGCATCGCGAGGGACATCGGCAACAGCGTTCCGCCGACCGCGAAGGCCGCACCGATCGCGCTCAGCCCCACGTCGGCGAGCTGGGTCATCAGCAGCGCGGGTCCGAGGAACAGGCTCGCGAGCAGAACCGCATCGCAGAGGAAGCGACCGGCCTCACGACAGAGTTGGGCTGCGGGGGGGACTTCGGGGACGTCGTCGATGCCGCGGCTGGTGTCGACCAGGATGCGGCGACCGAGTGCACCGATGAGTCCGACCACCGACAGCGCGGGGATCAGCGCGACCAGCGGCAACAGCCAGGAGTTGTGCACGCTCGAGGTCAGGAATCCGCCGAGCCCGACCACCAGCGGGAAGGTCACCGTCGCCACCACGGTGGTCAGCGGCATGTGATCGAGGAACAGGTAGCGGAAGCCGTCGGCGATCCACTCGATCAGCGAATGACGAGTGTCCTTCGCCTGCGAGGGGTGGTTGCCGTCGCCCGACGGCATCGCGACCTTCACGCCCGCTGCTGCGAGCACGTTGAACGCGCGGCGCCGCAGGCTCGGCTCGTGGACATGTTCGAATGCGGCGCGCGCTTCGTCGCGACGTTCGAGCTCGATGCAGATCTGCACGAGTTCGAGCCAGGTCCGGTCCGTGTCCATCCCGTTCTCGATCGTGCGATGGAGCGATGCATAACGCATCTCTGGAGAGAGCCTGGTCGGTGCTGCGGTGATGGTCTCCGTTCTCACGGTGTCCTCTGTGGTGGCAAAGGTGGCGGGAATCGTTGTCGGTTTCGGCGGTGGCCGTCCCGCGCTTGAGAAGGCGTCCATGTCCTGGACAGTGGCGGTCCAGCAACGGGACCGTGCGCCTCGGCCGACGGTCACGCGCGCGTTGCGCGGCTCGACATGCGTTCGCTGCCATCGCCGGTTCGCCGCGCGGCGCGTCCGGCGACGGTGGAGCGTGGTAGCCTCCCCCGGCGCGGCATGCACTGCGCCGCGAAACGCCATGGACCCGACTCGCCTCCTCGCACTGATCCTCCTGCTCGCCGGTTGTGCGTGCGCGCAGCAGGCCACGACGACCGACAGGGCTCCCGACCCCGTGGTGCGGCGCGTGCACGATCCGGTGATGCGACACGTCGGCACGCGGATCCGCCACTACGCCATCCGTGACACCGGGTCGCGCGGTCCGCATGCGACGGCCGAGAGGATCGCACCGCGCACCTGGCTGCGTCGATGATCAGAACGCCGTGCTGAATCCGAGCGAGACGATCATCTGCGTGTCGTCACCGCCGTTCATCTCGCGCGTCGCGTCGCCGAGGAACAGCAGGTGCACACCGAGGTTGCCCTCCCAGGCGCCGGGCAGGAATCCGAGCGGTGCGCTGATCACGGCGCCGAGGTCGACGAACCCGAAGCGCGCGTCGCGACCGTCCGAGGGCCGCTCGTAGTAGTCGCCGAGACTCAGGCCGACGGCGAACGGGAAGGAGATCGTGATCGGGGTGCCGTCCTCGTCCTCTTCGCCGCTTCCGAGGGCGATGGACGGCTCGATCCCGATCTGGAGGTAGCTGCCGCGCTTGCCGCCGAGATCGCCCTGCCCCTCGGTCTCGATGGCGACCAGCAGGCTCGGCTGCAGCCCGGCGAAGCCCTCGCCCAGCAGGTCGTGGTCGTCGAAGCCGAGCGTGAGTGTGGTCTCCTCCATCGCGCTCCACGTCGAGTTCGGGCTGCCGAAGCGCGCCCATTGCGCGCCGAGCGCGAGGCGATCCGCGATGCCGATGGAGACGCCTGCGAACAGATCCGCCTCGTACCACGCGTCGCCTGCGCCGTCGGAGCCGGTCGGTCCGCGGTGGAAGGAGTTCCAGGTGCCGAAGTGGAGATCGATCGGTCCGAGCGGGCCGTCTTCGTCGGGGCGGTAGAGCGCCCATTGCAGCTCGATCGCGGGTTGCACGATCAGGCCCTGGTCCTCCTGCTGCATTCCGCGGAAGAAGTAGGCGGACGGCAGATCGAGACTCAGCGTGCCCTGCACGGCCGGCGCTTCGTCCTGCGCGTGGGCGATCGCCGTGAGCACGGCGGCTGCGGCGACGGTCGTGCGGATCGACATCTCCCTCCTTCCCCGGTTGGCCGCACCCGGGCCGAGGGTGGCAGCTCCGCGGATCTCGGCCCGACCTCGATCCGGCCCGGAGTCGCCGGACGCGGAGCGTTCCGATCTGGAGCCGATCGCGCGGTGGTGTCCATGGCAGCGTCGGCTCGCGGTTGCAGCGGAGCGCGCGGCGCGAACGATTCGGTCCCATGTCCCGTCGCGCACTCGCCCTCTCGACCCTCGTGCTGGCCGCCTGCAGCTCCGCGTCCGTCGACACGCCGAAGCAACGGCAGGAGCCCACCTGGCGGGTGCTCTTCGACGGAACGTCGCTCGGCGACCTCGCACCGACGCAGTTCGGTATGCAGAGCGAGGTCTACGTCGAGGACGGTCGCCTGATCCTGGAGCAGGGCGATCCACTGACCGGCGTGACCTGGCGCGGAGCACCGCTGCCGACCTGCGACTACGCGATCGAGGTGCGTGCGGCGCGCCTGCGCGGCACCGACTTCTTCTGCGGGCTGACCTTCCCGGTCGGCGACTCCCACGCGAGCCTGATCCTCGGCGGGTGGGGAGGTGCGTTGTGTGGCATCTCGAGCCTCGACGACCAGGACGCTTCGGACAACGAGACGCGCAGCTTCCGCGCCTTCGTCACCGGGAAGGAGTACCTCGTGCGCATCGAGGTGCGACGGGATCGACTACGTGCCTTCGTCGACGGCGAGCGCATCGTCGACGTCTCCACCCTGGGTCGCAGGATCGACGTGCGTGCCGAGGTGCGGCCGAGCATCCCCTTCGGCATCGCCAGCTTCGCCACGCGCGCGGCGATCCGCGACCTGCGCATCGCGATGCTGCCGCCGGAGTGAGGGCGTGGGAGCGATCCGGTGACGACGGAGCATTCGCCCCCGAAATCCTGATGTGGACCCCGCATTCTCGATGCCGCAAAGTGCTGGCTCTCTCTCGCGTTCGACGCAAGACGCTGCGTCCGTCGGCTGCACGAGCGGCCCGCCGGGCGGGCGTGCGAGGTCGGGCCGATGCACCTTCACGCATGGTCTCCGGCGCGCCGATACCGAGGGCGCGAGAGCGCGACCCCTCTCGCCGCAGGGTCCAGGGCCTTCCGAAGGCACAGGGTCTGTGAACTCCCATGACCGACCAGGTTCAGCACCTGATCGACCGCATCCGCAAGGACGCAGTCCAGGCATCCCGACAGCAGGCAGATGAAACCCTCGCGCAGGCACGCGTCGAGGCCGAGCGCATCCTGAGCGAGGCGCGCACCAAGGCCGGCGAGACGATCGCCGCTGCCGAGCGCGAGGCGAAGGACTTCGCCGAACGTGGCAAGCGCACGCTGCAGCATGCGGCCCGTGATCTGCTGATCGCGATCGGGCAGGGGATCGAGCGGATCGTCGAGGAGATGGTCGACGCCAAGGCCGCTGCGGCGCTGTCGCCGCAGATCGTCGAACAGATGCTGTTGCGCCTCGCCGACAGCTTCGCGCGCAACGGCATCTCCGAGGGGCAGATCGCGATCGCGGTCGATCCAGCGGATCGCGAGCAGCTCACCCGCTTCGTCATGGCCGAGTTGCTCCACAAGCTGGAGCAGGGTGTCGACGTGCAGGTCGATCCGCGCATGGGCCGCGGCTTCCGCATCTCCTACAGCAAGGGCAAGGTCCGCCACGACTTCACGGTGCAGGCGACCGCCGAGGCGCTGATGCAGCTCGTGCGACCGCAGATCGCCGAAGTCGTGATGAAGTCCGCACTCGCGGTCGGAGCGACGGCCGTCCAGTCGTGACGACCTACTACTACCTCGTCGCGAGCCTGCCGTCGCTCGGTGCGGCGGACGCACCGCGTCCCACCTCGGCGGTGTTCCGCGCATTGTGCTCGGAGCACCTGCTGCCCGCGGATCTCGCGGAGTTCGACCTCGTGCTGAGCGGCGCGGGTGGATCCGGCTTCGCGCGTCGTTGGCGCGAGGCCGACGCGACGATCCGCAACCAGTGCGCGCGCACGCGCGCGGCGCGGCTCGGCGTCGACGTGCAGCCCCACCTGCGATCCGTGAAGTCGCTCGATCTCACGCTGGAGCATCGGACGCGCGAGGCCCTCGCCGCCGGGGATCCCGGCGAGCGCGAGCGCCGCCTCGACGCCCTGCGCCGCGAGGTGCTGCGCGAACTCGCCTTCGATTCTCCCTTCGGTCTGCCGGCCGTCCTCGCCTACGGAATCGAACTCCGCATCCTCGAGCGGCAGGCGGCACGCGACACCGGACGCGGGCGGGACGGCTTGTCCCGACGCATCGAATCCCTGCTGGGCGGCAACCCGTCGCCATCCGAACAGTCATGACCGTGCACTACGGAAAGGTCATCGGCGTCAACGGCAACCTCGTCACCGCCGAATTCGAGCAACCCGTCACGCAGAACGAGGTCGCGTATGTCTGCGCGCGCGAGCTGCGTCTGAAGTCGGAGCTGATCCGCGTTCGCGGCCGCTTCGCCGAGATGCAGGTGTTCGAAGACACCTCCGGCATCCATGCCGGTGACCAGGTCGAGTTCACCACGGCCTTGCTGTCCGCCGAGCTCGGGCCGGGCCTCCTCGGTCAGGTCTACGACGGTCTCCAGAACCCGCTGCCGCAGCTCGCCGAGGCCTGTGGCTACTTCCTGCAGCGCGGCACCTACTTCGACGCGCTCGATCGTCAGCGCAAGTGGGCGTTCACGCCGGTCGCACGGGTCGGAGACGTCGTGCACGCCGGCGACACGCTCGGCACCGTGCCCGAGGGCATCTTCACGCACCGCATCATGGCGCCCTTCGGACTGCAGGGGGCGCTGAGCGTGGTCGAGATCAGGCAGGCCGGCGAATGCGACGTGAAGACGGTCGTCGCGAAGCTGCGCGACGGCAAGGGCACCGTCCACGAGGCCACCCTGATGCAGCGCTGGCCGGTCAAGATGCCGATCCGCTGCTACGCGGAACGGCTCCGCCCGAAGGATCCGCTGATCACGCAGGTGCGCATCGTCGACACCTTCTTCCCCGTCGCACGCGGGGGGACCTACTGCATCCCCGGTCCGTTCGGTGCCGGCAAGACGGTGCTCCAGCAGATCACCAGCCGCAATGCCGACGTCGACATCGTGATCGTCGCCGCGTGCGGCGAACGCGCCGGCGAGGTGGTCGAGACCCTGCGCGAATTCCCCGAACTCACCGATCCGCGCACCGGGCGCAGTCTGATGGAGCGCACGCTCATCATCTGCAACACCAGCTCGATGCCGGTCGCCGCGCGCGAGGCCTCGGTCTATCTCGGCGTGACCATCGCCGAGTACTACCGGCAGATGGGACTCAACGTCCTGCTGCTCGCGGATTCGACGTCGCGCTGGGCCCAGGCACTGCGCGAGGTGTCGGGGCGCCTCGAGGAGATCCCGGGCGAAGAGGCCTTCCCCGCCTATCTCGAATCGGTGATCGCGGCGTTCTACGAGCGCGGCGGTCTGGTGCGGTTGCGCGACGGCCAGCTCGGCTCGGTGACCATCGGCGGCACGGTCAGTCCCGCGGGCGGCAACTTCGAGGAGCCGGTCACGCAGGCGACGCTGAAGGTCGTCGGCGCGTTCCACGGCCTCTCGCGCGAGCGATCCGATGCGCGTCGCTATCCGGCGATCCATCCGCTCGAGAGCTGGAGCAAGTACGCATCGGTGGTGGATGCAGGCGACGTCGAGTACGGGCGCCGCATCCTGCGCCGCGGCAACGAGGTCAGCCAGATGATGAAGGTCGTCGGCGAGGACGGCACTTCGCTCGACGACTTCGTGATCTACCTGAAGGGAGAGTATCTCGACGCGAGCTACCTCCAGCAGGACGCCTACCACGATGTCGACGCGGCGACTCCCGCGGACCGTCAGAAGCACGTCTACGGGAAGGTGTTCGCGATCCTGCGCACGCCGATGACCTTCGGCGGCAAGGACGAGGCGCGCAGCTTCTTCCAGCGCCTCACGCAGGCGACCAACGACTGGAATCGCACGGCGTGGGGCAGCGCGGAGTTCCGCAAGGCGGAGCAGCACGTCGAGGAGATGGTGACGCGGGTGACGGCGAAGGAGGTGCGCAAGTGAACACGATCTACACGCGTGTCGAGCAGATCGTCGGCAACGTGATCACGGTCAACGCCTCGAACGTCGGTTACCGCGAGCTCGCGACGGTCACGTCCGCGCACGGGACCTCGCTCGCGCAGGTGATCCGGCTCGAGGCAGGCCGCGTGTTCCTCCAGGTCTTCGCCGGTTCGCGCGGCATCAGCACCGACGCACAGGTGCGCTTCCTCGGGCACCCGATGCAGGTGACATTCTCGGAGGCGCTGCTCGGGCGGATCTTCACCGGCAGCGGCACCCCGCGTGACGGCGGCCCGCTGCTCGAGAACAACATGATCGAGATCGCGGGGCCCTCGGTGAACCCGAGCAACCGCATCATCCCGCGACGGATGGTGCGCACCGGCATCCCGATGATCGACGTGTTCAACACGCTGGTCGAGTCGCAGAAGCTGCCGATCTTCTCGGTCGCCGGCGAGCCGTACAACCCGCTGCTCGCGCGCATCGCACTGCAGGCGGAGGTCGACGTGATCGTGCTCGGCGGCATGGGCCTGAAGCACGACGACTACCTGTTCTTCAAGGACACGCTCGATGCGCACGGTGCGTTGACCCGCACGGTGATGTTCGTGCACACCGCGGCCGACCCGGTCGTCGAGTGCCTGATGGTGCCCGACATGGCGCTCGCGGTGGCCGAGCAGTTCGCGCTGCAGAACAAGCGCGTGCTGGTGTTGCTCACCGACATGACGAACTTCGCCGACGCGCTGAAGGAGATCGCCATCACGATGGAGCAGATCCCCAGCAACCGCGGTTACCCGGGCGATCTGTACAGCCAGCTCGCGTCGCGCTACGAGAAGGCGGTCGACTTCCAGGGCTCGGGTTCGATCACGATCCTCGCGGTCACCACGATGCCCGGCGACGACGTGACGCATCCGGTGCCGGACAACACCGGCTACATCACGGAAGGCCAGTTCTACCTGCGCAACGGCCGCATCGAGCCCTTCGGGTCGCTGTCGCGCCTCAAGCAGTTCGTCAACGGACGGACGCGCGAGGACCACCGCACGCTGATGAACGTGATGATCCAGCTCTACGCGGCGTGCAAGGAGTCGCGGGAGAAGCGCGCGATGGGCTTCAAGATGAGCGCCTGGGACCAGAAGCTCATCCGCTACGGCGAGCGTTTCGAGAAGGAGATGATGGACCTCTCGGTCAACATCCCGCTCGAGCAGGCCTTCGATCTCGGCTGGCGCATCCTCGCCGACTGCTTCGAGCCGGCGGAGACCGGCATCGCGTCGAAGCTCGTCGAGAAGTTCTGGCCGAAGTCGCAGGCGACGGCGGCACAACCGACGACCCCACAATCGACGGCGGCAGCCGCTCGCTGAGCGCGGTCCGGCGATGGCCAAGGTCAAGAACACCAAGAACGAGCTCAAGGCGCAACGCGACGCCCTGCGTCGCTACGAGCGCTACCTCCCGACGTTGCAGCTCAAGAAGCAGCAGCTCCAGCTCGAGGTGCGCCTCGTCGAGCATCGGCTCGACGACAGCGCGACGGCCGAGCGCAGTCTGGTCGAATCGCTCGGATCCTGGGTGCACCTGTTCAGCGAAGACGTCGATCTCGGCGCCTGGCTGTCGGTGCTGCGTCTGGTCCTCGACGAGACCAACGTGGCGGGCGTGACCATCCCGGTCCTGCGCGACGTCGAGTTCACGCGCTCGACTCCGGACCTGTTCAAGACCGAACCCTGGATCGACGACGCGCTCGACTGCCTGTCCGCGCTGGCGCGTCTGCGCCTCGAGCGACGCATCCTCGAGCAGCAGCGCGAGCTGCTGAGCGCGGAGCTGGTGATCACCAACCAGCGCGTCAACCTGTTCGAGCGCGTGAAGATCCCCGAGTGCAAGGATGCGATCCGTCGCATCCGCATCTTCCTCGGCGACATGCAGACGCTCGACGTGGCGCGCGGCAAGATCGCCAAGAGCAAGGCCTTGGAAAGGGAGACCGCGACGTGATCGTCCGCATGAGCAGGGTCACGGTGGTGTGCCGCAGCGCGGACACCAAGACGACGGTCGCCCGGCTGCGCGATCTCGGCGTGCTGCACGTGGTTCCGAGCCGGCAGGGCGTCGACGGAGACGTCGACGCCGCGCGTCGGCAGGTCGAGCGATTGCGCAACGCGATCACGGCTCTTCCGACGAGCGAGGCGGCGCCGCGGGCGGACGATGCGCAGGTCGTCGCGGATCGAGTGCACGCGATCGTCGCGGAGTCACGCGAACTCGCGAATGCGGCGGCGGAACTCGAGGCGGAGCGCCGCGGCGTCGAGCCCTTCGGCGACTTCGACCCGGAGCAGGCGCGCAACCTGGCCGAGGCGGGACTCGAGATCCACCTCGTCCAATACCCGACGCGGGGCGATCGACCGGCCATGCCGGACGGCGCCGTGCTCGAGGAGCTCGGCGACCAGGACGGCGTGACCAGTGCGGTCGCGATCGCGCCGATTGGTGCGTCGGTCGGCGGCCGCCGTGTTCCCTTGCCCGCGCGACCGCTCTCGGCGATCCGCGCCGCTCTCGCGGCGAACGCCGCGCGCCGGGCGCAGCTCGATGCCGAACTGCTCGCGCTCGCACCTGCACGGGCCGCGCTGGAACGCCAGGCGATCACGCTGGAGGACGAACTGCGCCTCGTCGAGGCGCGCGCCGGGATGGGCTCGGCCGAGGAGCTGTCCTGGATCGAAGGCTTCTGTCCCGAGGATGCGGTGGGCGCGCTCACCGCGGCGGCGGCCGAAGACGGGTTCGCCGTCGTGGCCCGCGCGCCGGCTCCCGACGAGGTCGTGCCGACGCTCCTGCGCAGCAATGCCTTCGTGCGGCAGGTCCACTCGGTGCTCGAGATGATCGGGATCGCACCCGGCTACGGAGAGCCCGACGTCAGCCCGGCCTTCCTGTTCTTCCTCGTGCTGTTCGCCGGCATGCTGATCGGCGATGCCGGCTATGGGGCGCTCCTGCTCGTGATCGCATTCCTCGCCGGTCGCAAGGTGACGGGCAATCCACCGCAGGCGCTGCGTCTCCTGCGCACGATCGGAGTGGCCACCTTGCTCTGGGGTGCCGTGACCGGCACCTGGTTCGCGATCCCGAACCTGCCCGCCGCCCTCGACAGCGTGCGCATCGAATGGCTCGCCGGCAGCGATCGCCTCGCCACCACGCGGCACGTGATGCTGCTGTGCTTCTTCATCGGTGCCGTGCACATCACGCTGGCCCACCTGTGGGCTGCGGCCCGCTCGCTGAAGAGCGCGACCGCGCTGGCCCAGCTCGGATGGATCGCCAGCACGTGGTGCATGTTCTTCGTGGCGCGCACCATGGTGCTCGGCGAGAGCTTCCCGTCGGTGGTGATCCCGATCACGGTCGGCGGCATCGCAGCGATCGTCCTGTTCATGACGCCGCTCCGGCAGCTCAAGAGCGAGTGGTTCAACCACGTCATGCTGCCGTTGAGCCTGGTGTCGAACTTCGTCGACGTCGTGTCCTACCTGCGTCTGTTCGCGGTCGGCAGCGCCGGCGTCGCGGTGGCGGGCGCGTTCAACGACATGGCCGCGCGCATCGGCGCCGGAGGCGGTGCCAACATCCTGGTCGCCGCGCTGGTCGCCGTCTTCGGCCACACCCTCAATCTCCTGTTGTGCGCGATGGGCGTCCTCGTCCATGGCGTGCGACTCAACACCCTCGAGTTCTCCGCACATCTCGGCATGCAGTGGAGCGGCGTTCGCTACGAACCGCTGCGACGTCGTCTCGACCCCGCCGGGGGTGCGCCGGATCGATCAACCAACTGAAAGTCGGAGGCAGTGCAAGTGGACGTTGCGACGATGGCATCCCTGGGCAAGCTCGGCGGAGCGATGGCGCTCGCCTTCGGTGCGCTCGGCTCCAGCTTCGGAGTCGGTGCGGCCGGACCTGCGGCCGTCGGGAGCTGGAAGAAGTGCTATGCGCAGAACAAGGCCGCACCGTTCGTCCTCGTGACGTTCGTCGGTGCGCCGCTCTCGCAGACCATCTACGGCATGATCCTCATGAACCAGATGGCCGCGAAGTGCACGCAGCAGGCGGCGCAGAAGGCGGAGGAGTTCGCGGCAGCCGTCTCGAATTGGCCGGCCATGCTCGGCATCGGCCTGTTCGGCGGCATCGCGATCGGCCTCTCGGCGCTCTATCAGGGCAAGATCGGCGCCTCGGCGGCCGACGCGATGGCGGAGACCGGCAAGGGCTTCGGCAACTACCTGATGGCGCTGGGCATCGTCGAGACCGTCGCCTTGTTCGTGATGGTCTTCATCGGCGGCCTGCTGTGAGTCGTCGTCCGGCGCGCGTGCGGCTGCACCGACCGATCACTTCGTGAAGGTGTCGGCGTCGGCGGCGTCGTCGACCGTGATGCGCGACCATCGCCGCGTCGCGGCCTCCTTGTTGCCGAAGCTCGCGGTGCGCGTGAAGGGCAGCGTGAGTCCATCCACGTCGCGGAAGTCGGAGAAGCCGAGCACCACGTCGCCGTTGGGCCCGGTGCCGAGTCGACCGCGGTAGCGGCAGCCGGTGATGCGACCGGTCCGGCGTTCGACGCTCAGCTCGACCGTCACCCCGACGAAGGAGACCGCGACCCGGTCCTCGGTCGCCGCGTCACCCTCACCGCGTCTGGCGAAGGCGACGAAGCCGGGTCGATTCCTCATGCGCAGGACCTGGACCGGTTCGTGGAGCGCGAGCTTGCGGAGGGCGAGTACCTGGGACGGCGCCAGGGGCCACTCGGTGCCGCGATCCTTCGCGTCCGTTCGCTGGAGGACGGAGCTCGATCCCTTGGCGCAGCGATAGCGGACGTGCCAGGCGTCCCACCAGGAGTCGCTGCTCACCTCGACGTCACGACCGAGCAGCAGCGCAGTGCCGGTCGGCACCTTCCGCCCCTGGTATTCCTGCTCCTGTTCGTCGCGGAAGTGGATCGTGGTGAGCGCGTCGAGGCGGCGTGCGCCGCCGATCGCCTCGACGGCGTGCGCCAGGATGGCCGCAGCGGCGGAGGCTTCGACGTCGGTGCCGGTCGCGATCGGGTCCTCGATCTCGAGGTGTGCTGCGGGATCCGCCAGGAACCCTCTGCGGCAGGAATCCGAGGCGAAGATGTAGATCCGCCCGTCGTGCACGGCGAAGCGCGTGGGATCTCCGACTCCCGACAGCGGACCCATGCGACCGCAGCCGCCGCCGAACTGGATCTCGTAGCGCGCGGGATCCTTCTCGAAACGCTCGCGGTTCGCTGCGCTCGAGAAGCGGTAGAGGTACCGACGCGAGGCCGCGGTGACGTCCTCGCCGCCGGTCACCTCCTTGCCACCGCACAGCTCGACGGGATCGAGTCCGCGGAGCGCGAGTTCGGGCAGCTTCTGCGCCACCACGGGACACGCGAGGGCGAGCGACAGGATCGGGGCGGCGGGAAGGCGTCGAGCGCGAGGTCGAGTCGGTCCCATCGGAAGGCGGCGGGTCAGGATGCTTCTTCCGCGAACGCCGCTGCGACCTTCTGCTGGAGTTCGCCGGATTCGAACATCTCCATCACGATGTCGGAGCCGCCGAGCAGCTCACCGTCGACGAACACCTGCGGCGTGGTCGGCCATCCATAGGCGTCGACGAGCGCCGGGCGGATGCTCGGATCGTCGAAGATGTTCACCACCTCGAAGGGCTTGCCGAGCATCGACACGAAGTGGATGGCTCGGTGGCTGAAGCCGCAGATCGGCTGCTGCTTCGTGCCTTTGGCGAAGATCACGATCTTGTGTGAAGCGACGACGCGCTTGATGTCATCCGTGGTCCACATGGGCGGGGGCGGGCGGGTGCGCGGGCGGCGGGGCAAGGGGAGCCGACGGACGGGACAGTGTCCGAGGCCGCCTCGCCGGAGCGCGCGCCGTGATCTCCGCAGCGTTGGCTGCGCTTGTCAAGGGCGCGGGTCGGCCGAGCTGGGATCCGTCAGGCCTCGCCGGGTGCCACGGCGCGGATCTCGACGGCGTGGATCTCGCGCGTCAGGTGGCTGCCCAGGGCGCGGTGCACCAGCTTGTGCCGCTCGACCCGGCCGAGCCCGGCGAAGGCCGGCGCGACCACATGGATCCGGAAATGGTCGGAGGTGCCGGTGAGATCGGTGACGGTCGCCTTGGCGCCGGGGATCCCGGCCTCGACGAGCTTCTGGACGTTGTCCTTGCTCAGCATGGTGATCGGCTGCGGAGGATGGCGCATGGGGTCGCCGTGGACCAGGGCCGCCTCGGCCTGGATCGGCCAGGGGACCTGTCGCTTGCGGGCCCCGAGGGCGCGGCCGACACTGCCCCGCCCCGCATGCGCGTCCTCCTCTGCCGTCCCCGTGGTTTCTGTGCCGGTGTCGAGCGCGCCATCGAGGTCGTCGAACGCGCCCTGGCCAAGTTCGGTGCACCGATCTACGTCCGCCACGAGATCGTCCACAACAAGGTGGTGGTCGAGAGTCTGCGCGAGAAGGGGGCGGTGTTCGTCGACGAGCTCGCCGATGTGCCGTCCGGTGCGCACGTGATCTTCTCGGCGCACGGTGTCGCGCCCTCGGTGTTCGCCGAGGCCGATCGCCTCTCGCTGACACGCATCGACGCGACCTGTCCGCTGGTGACCAAGGTGCACGCGGAGGCGCGACGCTTCGCGCGCGAGGGTGTCACCATCCTGCTGATCGGGCATCGTGAGCACGTCGAGGTGATCGGCGTGGTCGGCGAGGCTCCCGATCGCACGATCGTGGTCAGCAGCGCCAAGGAGGCGTGGGAGGTCCGAGTTCCCGATCCCGACCGCGTCGGCGTCCTCACGCAGACCACGCTCTCGGTCGACGAGATGAACGCGGTGATGAACGTGCTGCGCCAACGGTTCCCGAAACTGCGCACGCCCCGCAAGGAGGACATCTGCTACGCGACGACCAACCGGCAGATGGCGGTGAAGCAACTCGACGGCCAGGTCGACCTCTGGCTGGTGATCGGCGACCCCGCGAGCTCGAACAGCAACCGACTGCGTGAGATCGCTGCCTCGCAGGGTGTCGCGGCCTACCTGCTGCTCGGTCCGGATCAGCTCGACCCTCGCTGGCTCGACGGCGTGGAGACGGTGGGCGTGACTTCGGGTGCGTCCACGCCGGAGGTGAGCGTCGAGCGCGTCGTCGACCGGCTCCGCGAACTGGGTGCGACCGAGGTGCGCAACGTCGACGGTGCGAGCGAGACCGTCGAGTTCACCCTGCCGGTGGAACTGCGATGAGCGTGGTGCCCCGGTGAAGGTCGCCCTCTGCCAGATCGATCCGACGGTCGGTGACTTCGAGGGCAACCGACGGAAGATCCTCGCTGCGGCCGTCGAGTCGCGACGGCAGGGCGCCCAATGGGCACTGTTCTCCGAGCTCGCGCTGTGCGGCTATCCGCCGGAAGACCTGTTGCTGCGACAGGGATTCCTGCGCGTGCACGACGCCGCGCTCGCCGATCTCGCGGCTGCGCTGCCTCCCGACCTGCCGGTCCTGATCGGCTGTCTCGAGCGCAACCCTCTCGCCGGAGGCCTCGGCGGCCGCGCGCTGCACAATGCGGTGGCCCTCTGCGAGGACGGCCTGGCACGCATCGTGGCGCGCAAGTGCCTGCTGCCGACCTACGACATCTTCGACGAGGAGCGATTCTTCGCCGCCTGGACGCGGCCGGAGGACAACGTCGTCGAGATCGCGGGCCGGCGTGTGGGGATCACGATCTGCGAGGACGCCTGGAACGACGCCGAGTTCTTCGCGCAACGCATCTACGAACTCGACCCCGTGGCGCGCATCGCCGCGAGCGGCGTGGATGTGATCGTCAATCTGTCGGCGAGTCCGTGGAACCGTCGCGGATCGGAAGGCGAGGGCAAGGAACGCTTTCGCCATCGCATGCTGACCGCGGCGGCGCGTCGCCATCGCCTGCCGATCCTGTTCTGCAACCAGACCGGTGGTGACGTCGGCTTCCAGTTCGACGGGGGCTCGATGGCGGTGGCCTCGGACGGTGTCGCCTTCCAGCCGAGCTTCTTCGAAGAGGGCGTGTTCGTCGTCGAGGTCGGCGCGCCCTGGAGCCTCCAGCCCGAGTTCCGACCGCTGCTCGCGATGCAACATGCGGCGATCGTGCAGGGGCTGGCGGCGTATTGCGGCAAGTTCGGCTTCCGCGACGTCGTCGTCGGCCTGTCGGGTGGCATCGACAGTGCACTGGTCGCCACGCTCGCCGTCGACGCTCTCGGCGCGGAGCACGTGACCGGCATCGCGATGCCGTCGACCTACAGCAGCGAGCACAGCCTGCGCGATGCGCGGGCGCTGGCGCGCAACCTCGGCATCCGGCTGTTCGAGGTGGGGATCGGCGGCCTCCAGTCGGAGTTCGAGAGCACCCTGGCGCCGGTCTTCGTGGGCACCGAGCCGGGGATCGCCGAGGAGAACCTGCAGGCCCGTGCGCGCGGGACCCTGCTGATGGCCTACGCGAACAAGTTCGGTGCACTGCTCCTGACGACGGGGAACAAGAGCGAGTGCGCCGTGGGGTACTGCACGCTCTACGGCGACATGAACGGGGCACTCGCCCCGATCGCGGACCTGTGGAAGACCGAGGTCTGGGAGATGGCGCGCTGGTTGAATCGCGAGGGCGAGCGCATCCCGGTCGCGTCCATCGAGAAGCCGCCGTCCGCCGAACTGCGTCCCGGTCAACTGGACACCGACAGCCTGCCTCCGTATCCCGTGCTCGATCCGGTGCTGCGCATGTTGGTCGAGGAGGATCGACCGGTGCGCGAAGTCGCTGAGCGCAGCGGCATGCCCGTCGACCAGGTCGACGCGCTGTTCCGCAAGGTGCAGTTCGCCGAGTTCAAGCGCTACCAATACGCGCCGACCTTGCGGGTGTCCGAGCGCTGCTGGGATGGACGGCGCATGCCGGTGAGTCACCGCTTCCTCAGCGAAGCGTGAACGCGCGGCCGTCCACAGCCAGGCGTGGACCGATGCAGACTCGACACGTTCGGTCGCGCCCCGCAGCGGCCATGACCCCTGCCGCCGTTGCGGTTCCGGAATCACCCGACATGAAGCATCTCTCCCTCATCCTCACCCTGTTCTCCGCCGCTCCGCTGTTCGCCCAGGGCGGCGTGATCTCCGCCTCGACGGCGACCGACTACGCCGTGCTCGCCGGCGATGGGACCAGCAGTGGTTTCGACAGCGTGGCCGTCAACACTCCCCTCGGACCCGGACTCGCGGTGCACGCGGGTGTCGGCGGCAGCGCGTCGTCGTCCGGTGCGATGGCGGCCACCGCGGTCATGCGCGGCGCGCCTGCCGGGAGCAACTTCCCGAACACCGGCTTGACCATCCACGAGACGGGCCGTGCGGTGAGCACCGATCCGAACGCCTCGCTGTCGGCCGGGACCTCGGGCGATGCGCCGGGCATGCCGTCGCCGGTGCAGGGATCGCACGCGATCGCTCTCGACTACGCCGTGCCGGCCAATGCGACCGGTCATGTCCTGGTCCAGTGGATGGCACGTGCATCGACCGCGGGTTCGCTGACGGCTTCGGTCGATGCCGACGGCGACGGCAATGCCGACTGGACCGGCACCGCCGCCGCTCCCGACCGCCGGAGCATCGCGGTGACCGCCGGCGCGACGGGCATCCACATCGTCATCTCGACCTCCGGCCAGGTCGCATTGAGCGGCTCAGGCAACGAAGGCTATGACGGAGTGCTCTCGGTCGCCTTCGTGCCCGCCACCGGTGGGCTGACGTGTACGTGGACGAGCTTCGGTCCGTCCTGCGTCGGCACCCTGCAGGGTTCTGATGTGCCAGGTGCGACCGGCATCCGTCTCACTCTCGCGGTCGGTGGTGCCACATCGTCGACGGTGGGTGTGCTCGTGCTCGGCACCGCGGCGACGACCCCGACTCCACTCCCCGGTGGTGTCTGCGATCTCCTCATCGATCGTGGTGGTCGGCCCATTTTCACGACCGGCTTCCACACCGACGCCCAGGGTGCGGCGACGATCCTGTTCCAGATCCCGGCGCGCGCCCTGAGCATCGACATGCAGGCACTGACCTTCGATCGCGCCAATCAGAGCATCGGTTCGACGAACGGTCTGGGCCTGGTGTGCCGCTGATCTACTCCTCCGGAGGATTCGCGCGGCACGCGCGGATTCTCGTGAGCAGTCGATGTCAGCAGGACCGACAGCGCGGCCGAGTGCCTCGGGGTGCGGTGAGCGAAGCGAGCCGCACCCCTTCGGTTGCGGCAGGAGGCCGCGCTGTGTCTCCGCCGCGACACTCACCTGCGAAGGGCATCGCGCAGAGCAGCTTCGAGCTCCGCGTGAGCGAAGCGGAAGCCCGCGGCGAGGAGTCGCGCTGGCGCGAGGCGCTGGCTGGTGAGCAGCAGCTCGTCGGCCATCGCGCCGAGCGCGAGGCGCAGCGCGAAGGCCGGCGCCGGCAGGATGGCCGGTCGGTGAAGGACGCCGGCGAGGGTGCGCGTGAACTCGGCGTTGCGCACGGGTCCCGGTGAGACGGCGTTGTAGGTGCCGCGCATCGAATCGTCGTCCAGGGCGCGTTCGATCACGCCGCACAGATCGTCGAGCGCGATCCAGCTCATCCACTGCCTGCCGCTGCCGAGCCGACCACCGAGTCCGAAGCGGAAGGGCAGTGCGATCCTCGGCAGTGCGCCGCCGTCGCGTGCGAGCACCATGCCGATGCGCAGGACGACACGGCGTCCGCGTGAGTCGAACCCCGCGCTCGCCGCTTCCCAGTCGCGCGTGAGTCCGGCGAGGAAGCCGGTGCCGCAGGACGTGGTCTCGTCGCAGACCTGTTCGCCGCGGTCGCCGTAGAAGCCGCTCGCCGATGCGCACACCAGCACCTGCGGGAGACGCGGTCGGGCGAGGAGACCCTCGACGAGCAGGCGCGTGCCGTCGATGCGGCTGGCGCGGAGCACGCTGCGGAAGCGCGTCGTCCAGCGTCCCTTGGCGACGTTCTCGCCAGCGAGGTGCACGATCGCGTCGAGATCCTCGCAGGCCGCGGCGTCGAATCGTTCGCCCGCAGGATCCCAGAGGATCGAGGTACCGGCCTGCGGGTCGCGACGGACGAGCGGGATCACCGTGTGTCCGGCGTTCCGCAGTCGTGTGGCGAGTCGGCGTCCGACCAGTCCGCTCGCGCCGCTGATCCCGATCCGACTCATCGCAGCTCGATGCCCGTGGTCACCTCCAACCGAGCGACCGGGAAGCTGCCCGTCCGTCCGTCGTGCGTGAACGTGGTCTTGTCGACGAAGAACTCCCACGTCGTCAGGCCGTCCTCGCTCTCCGGTTCGAGCAGCGCCGTCACCAGATGGGCGAGCTTCTGACGTGCCGGCACGATCTTCGTGCCTTCCGCCAGCTCCGTCTCCGTGTCCTGCCACTCGCCGCGCAGCGTGATGGCGCGATGGCCCTGGTAGGCGCCGGCGCTGCGATCGCCCGATGCGGGGACGAAGCGCGACAGTTTCACCTTCACCCCGCGGCCGAGTTCGCGCACCTCGATGCCGTGCGCGGCGAGCGTGTCGAGCAACTTCGGATCCGGATCGAGGAGCACGTAGCCGAGCGCGGGCAGCGGCCGAATGTCACGCGACACGAAGCGGGTGCGGACGGTCATCGTGCGCGGCTCGAGTTCGGTCCGGCGAGCCAGTCGCGCGATGCCGTTCTCCAGGACCACCTCGTCCCACTTGCCCACCAGGACCTCGCCCTTCTCGCCGGCGGCCAGGGTGGTGTCGCGCCGGAAGGTCACGCCACGGTCGCCGTCGACGCACCGCCGGTCGGCGGCATCGCACAGCGCCCGCACCTTCTGTCGGTCCTCGCAGAGTCGCGTCAGGAACTCCAGGACGAAGGCGCGTGTGTTGCGGACGCGGGTCTCGTACGGATCGTAGGCGTAGGCCTCCGACAGCAGGCTGATGCGGTTGCGCAGCCCGACGTAGTTGGTGAGGTACCGCGGGCGATGGTCGAACGTCTCCCAGACCGGATCCTGCCCACGGCCGAAGTTGCCGTAGTCGAAGGTGTGGATCGTGTGCCGCTCGAACAGCCGCGTACGCACAGCGGGGATCAGCTCGTCGCGCGTGTATCCGATCAGCGCATCGTCGGTGTTGGTCGACAGCGATGTCGCATAGGTGACGTTGTAGCCGCTCGGTGAACCGTCCGTCGTGTGCAGGTCGAACAGCACGTGCGGGTCGAAGCTCCGCATCAGGCCGAGCAGCGCGCGGAACTCGGCCGACTCCGCCTTCACGCAGTCGCGGTTGAGATCGAGTCCCTTGGAGTTCTCGCGCTTGCCCATCCCACCGACCGGACCGTTCTGGTCGCGACGGTTGTCGGGCGCCATCGCCTCGTTGCCGTCCGCGTTGTAGACCGGCACGAACACCAGCTCGCAGTGCGACGTCAGCGCACGGTGTTCGCCCTCGGCGATCTCGCGCAGGATCAACTGCACCGCCTCCTTGCCGCACACCTCGCCGGCATGGATGTTCGCGACCACCAGGACTCGCAGCGGTGGATCCTCGGACGAACCGGACGCGCCGGTCGGCGGCACACGCACCATCAGGAGATCACGGCCCTCTTCGCTCTTTCCGAAGGTCTCCATCCGCAGTGCGGCATCGGGATGCGCGCCGATGACCGCGGTGAGGAAGCCGCGCACCTCCTCGAGCGTGGCCGTCCGCACGAATCCGGAGGATTCCGCGACGGTCAGCGGGCGAGGCTCGCGGCGGGCACGCTGCGCCCGGGCCTCAGGCGCGGCAAGGAGGACGACGGGAAGAACGGCTGCGAGGCAGCATCGGCGCATGCGCGCATGATGCGGCTCCTTTCAGCGGAGATCGAGCCACACCATGCGGTGGTCGCTGGCGAGCACGAGCTTCGCGTCGGGATCGTCGGACGCCGGCCAGAACACCCCGCCGTCCTCCACGACGAACTCACGGGAGGGCAGCACGTAGTCGACGCGCAGGTTGCCCGGCCCCTTGTCGTCGTCGAAGTCGGAGGTGTCCGAGTCGGCGGACGTTACGTGCGCGGCGTTCTTCCCGCCGTCGCGCCTCGCGGCGTCCACACCACCCGCGCTGCGAGGGACGAACGCGGACGTGATCGCCGGATGGTCGAGGAGCAGCCGGATCGGGTGCTCGAACGAATCGCCATCCTGCGGATCGCAGTTCATGTCCCCGCAGATCACGAAGCTGGCGCCGGGGATGAGGCCGCCCGGTCTGCCGTCGTCGTCGCGGATCCACGTGCTGCGCTGCGGATCGAGGTAGTCGGCGAACAGACGGATCTCGTCGTGGTTGCGGCGCGCATTGCGTCGCTCGGTGCCGTCGAACACCGGCGGAGTCGGATGGCACACCAGCAGGTGCAGCGTGCGGCGGTCGGGGAGGCGGATCGGGATGTCGACGTGCGTCTTCGACGACAGGGGCAGCGCGGCGCGCACGAGATCGGTCCGGTCCGCGTCGGGCATCGCGTTGTCCGGCATCGTCGACCAGGGCAGGGTGCGGAACGATCGCACGCTGGCGACGTCGATCGGGTGCCGCGAGAACACCGCGAATCCGAAGTGCCCGGGGTGGCGGCCGAATCCGAGCGCATCCGCAGGGCCGTTGTTGCGCCCGTCGCCGTCGAGATCGTGACCGGAGGGGATGCCGGTGTTGGACGTCGGCACGTAGCGGTAGGGGTAGTCGATCGCGGCGGCGTCGCCGTGTGGGACGGCGAGGTATCGCGACCGGAAGAAGTCGGCCGAGGCCCCGGAGGGATCGGAATCGAGTTCCTGCAGGACCAGGATGTCCGGCCGGACCTTCTGGACGATGGTGGCGACGGCCGTGGCCTTCTCGCTGCCCGCGGCGAGTTCGCGGATCAACTGACCGGCGGAGTCGCGCGAGAGCGACGCGTTGAAGGTCGCGATCCGCAGGCGCGCTGCGCGACGCGGGGTCGTCGGTACCGTGCCACAGGCCGAGACAATGATCGACGCTGCCAGGACGGCGCAGGAGATGGCGGGTCTCGACATGGCGATCACGTCGTCTCGAGGAGTTCGCGCAGCGCGCGCTGGAGGTTGCGTCGCGCCGGCAGCTCGTAGCGCGCGCCCCAGGTCGTCCAGTAGAGACGTTCGCGCCCGAGCATCTCCTCGAGGAAGCGACGTCGGCCGTGGTGAAAGGTCTCGTCGTCGATGCCGCGGTACTCGACGCGTACGTGCAGCGCGTTGCGCTGGAACACGTCCCAGGTCTCCGAGAGAGGTTCGAGATCGAGGTCGATCACCGCGCGCGATGCATCGGAGGTCGGGGTGTGCCGCTTCGTGTCGAGCACGATGGCCTCGACCGATCGCACGCTGTGCTCCGGCCAGCCGAGCATCGTCAACTGCTCGACGGCGAGGGCTGCGCTGCGCTCCTCGTTGTCCTTGCGGCTTGGGTCATAGATCGCGTCGTGGAACCACACGGCGGCGATCTGCTCGTCGGTCAACGCGAGTTGGCGCGCCACGAACAACATGTGCGCCGGGTGCTCGATGTTGTGGTAGCGACGGTGAGGCTCGCAGTAGCGCCGCGAGAGATCGAGCAGGGGCAGGAGGGGAGGTGACGAGTGCTTGGGACTCATCGGGGGAGGAGGTGGAGTGCGGCGCTCGCGAGGGCGCGGACCGCGGTGGGGAGGCACTGCTCGACGTCGGGGTAGTAGCCGCCGGAGTGCAACGGCGCGAGAGGTTGTCCGGCCCGACGTGCCGCTTCGAGGCGTGCCGGCGCGGTCGTGCCGAGGCGGAACATGCAGATCGGGATTCCGGCGAGACGCAGGCGACCGAAGTCCTCGGCCGTCATCACGGCGTCGACGTCGACGACCGCGGCGGCGCCGAGCTCGTCGCGGAATGCGGTGCGGCAGCGGTCGGTGAGGCGGTCGTCGTTCACCATCGCCGGCGTGAATTCGGAGAACGCGACGTCGGGCTCGCCTGCACCGCTGCTCGCCGCGGCGGCCTTGGCCTTGCGCACGATGGCTTCCTTGATGTGCTCGTGCACCTGCGGGTCGTAGCTGCGGATGGTGATCTGCAGGCGGCACTCGTCGTCGATGATGTTGTGCTTGCTGCCGCCGACGATCGAGCCCACGGTGACCACCGCCGGAGATGTCGGCGCGATCTCTCGCGAGACGATGGTCTGCAGGTCGAGCACGAGGCGACAGGCGATCGGGATCGGATCGATCGTGAGGTGCGGTGCTGCTCCGTGGCCACCGCGTCCGTGGATCGTCACGTCGACGCTCTCCACGTTCGCCATCGCCGGACCGGCGCGCACCCCGACCGTTCCCGCGGGCAGATCGGGAGTGACGTGCATGGCGACCGCGTAGTCCGGCCGCGGGAAGCGCTCGAACAGCCCGTCCTCGAGCATCGCCTTCGCTCCGCCGGCGCGCTCCTCCGCGGGCTGTCCGATGCACACCAGCGTGCCGCGCCAGCTCTCACGGTGCGTCGCGAGCCATGTGCTCGTCGCCGCGAGTGCCGTCATGTGGAGGTCGTGACCGCAGGCATGCATCACGCCGCCGACGCGACCATCATCGCCCTCGACGCGAACCTCGGACCGATACTCGAGACCGGTCCGCTCGCCGACGGGGAGCGCATCCATGTCACAGCGCAGCAGCAGGGTCGGACCTTCGCCGTTGTGCAACACGGCGACGACACCGGTGCCGCCGACGTGGGAGGTGACCTCGAAGCCTGCGGCGGTGAACGCGGCGGCGAGTTTCTCGGCCGTCTTCGCCTCGCGGAACGACAGCTCCGGGTGACGATGGAGGTCGCGGTAGAACTCGATCCAGGCCGGCGCGTGATCGCCGAGGGGGTCGGCGCCGATCTGCGCAGCCAGAGTGGGGGCGAGGGCGATCAGCAGCAGGAGCGCGCGAATCGGCATCCGCGCACGATACTCGCGCTCCCTTCCTCCTCGCACCCGACCGCGCAGAGCACAGGTCGGGTGCCGTCGCGCGGACGGCCGCGCGATGGACTCACTGCCGCCAGTAGGTGGCGAGCATCGAGACGCCGGGCAGGTCGATCGTCGTGACCTTGATGCGCGCGACGATGTCGATCACGTCGATCTTGCCGGCGTCGGCCAGCGCGACGAACAGGTACGACGGACGGTACGGCGCGCCGCCACCGACCACGGCGCCCTTCGACGAGTGACCGAGGATCGAGGCGCCATAGCTGCCGTTGTAGACCGTCAACTGGTTGATGCCGGTGCCAGTGTTGAACATCTCGTCGAAGGCGATGTCCGCGATCGAGTTGCCCGAGAAGCGGTCGTTGACCGGGATGTTCGGATCGGAGCCACCGAAGGTCTCGGTGACCGTCCATTCCTTCTGACGGAAGGTCGGCGGCAACTGCACACCGTTGCTCGACTGCTGCTGGATCGGCTGGATGCCCTGCGGCGAGGTGGTCAGCTCGCAGCGGGACACGATTCCCGTCCCGCTCGCGTCGACGTGGCTCACCCAGATTCCGCCCAGCGTCGACGTGTAGTCGAGGCGGATCTGGGAGGCGCGGGCGAAGACCGGCTGGACGACGCCGATGATGTCGTTGAAGCCGATGCCGTTGGTGCCGTCCGGACCGGACTCGTAGACCGCGATCGTGCCGTTCCGGTTCAGGATGTAGGCGTAGAACAGCGAGCTGCGATTGCCAGTGGTGACGTAGCGCTGGGTCACCGCGAGCGAGATCGGATCGATGATGTTGCCGGTCGCCGACTTCTGCACCGAGAAGTCGATGCCCGAAAGGACCACGATCGAGCCAGCGATGCCACAGACCACGCAGATCGCCTCGCCGTCCGGCTGCCACGCGATCTCACCGGGGCCGGAGTCGACGCGCGTCTCGGTGACGATCTGGTGGAAGGTCGGGCTGCGCGGATCGGTGTCGACGATCGACACCGTGCCCGACGCGTAGTTGGAGACCGCCATCAGGCTCAGCGCCGGCGAGAATGCGATCTTGAAGGGATCCGGCAGGCGGATCGTGTCGAGGATCGTCATCCGGTTGCTGTTCAGCACCAGCACGCGCTTGTTCGGGCGGTCCAGCACGTACAGGAAGTGCCCGAGCTGCTGGCGGGCCGAATACGGCTGGTACGACGGCGGCGGCGGCGGCGACGGCGGCGGCGGCTGCGGACCGACGAAGCCGGTGACCGCGCGGATGCGGAAGTCGGCGCGATTGCCGGGGGTGAGCAGGTTGGAGCCGCCCTGCGAGGTCGGCTCCTCGGCGAAGATCGCACGCGACGGATTCGGCGGCGGATAGACCAGGCGCGGCGGATTCGGGTGCGGGCTGACCGCGATGCAGTTGCCCGGCATGACCACGCCGGTCCCCGGGTTCACCTGGTTGGCACCGCTGGCGTTGACGTTGATGTTGTAGTCGTTGAAGACCAGGTCGAGCGGGCAGCCGACGTGGATGTCACCGATGCCGGCGAGAGTCGGCGGGGCGACCAGCTTGGTGTGGCCCTTGGTGTCCTCGACGAGGGTCAGCGGACCATTGCTGCCGGCGTCGAGCACCGAGCTCCCGGGGCTGAGCGGCGGGATCACTCCAGCCTGACCGATGTTCGGGTTGCCACCGATCGAGGGGTTGACCGGGCTCGCGGCGGCGAACCAGGTGGTCGCCGGATTCTGCGTGGGATTGCCCGAGGCATCGGGGCGCAGGCCGTTGGTGCCCTGTCCGTAGCCGTTCAGATCGATGACCGCGAGGCCCGGATTCGCACCGCCGACCGCGACGTAGATCGCATCGGGAGCCACCGGCGCATTGACGATGCCGGGACCGGCACCGGTGCGGAAGGTGGTCTGCACGTCGTGCGCGAGAGTGGTGAGGTCCTTGATCGCGTGGATGCTCCCCGACTGGACCTGCAGCGTGATCGCCTCCGCGGACGGCAGGTTGTAGGCCGGCCGGATGCGGTAGCGGCAGAGGTCCGAGTAGCTCAGCGGGTCGGCGTAGTAGTTGATCGTGTAGCTCGATGCCGCGACCGTCACGTTCAGCGCGATGCCTCCCGAGGAGGGCGTGAGGTTGGTGCGCGTGAAGAAGGTGCCGACGTCGGTCGGCTGCACCGGCTTGTTGAAGCTGACGATGATGTCGGAGGTCGGATCGACACCCGACTGGTTGTTCCCGGGCGTGATCTCCAGCGTGCGGTTGCCCGACCAGCCGATCACGTCGCCGGCGGTGGGGTCGGTGCCGACCGTGGTCGCGGTGCAGACTTCCTGCTCGAGGAAGGCACTGCGACCGTCGCGGACCGAGTTGGTCACGCGGACCTGGATCACGTAGTCGAGGTTCAGCGGATCGAAGGTCTCGAGCGTCGTCAGGTCGTCATCGGTGTCGGCGACGAACACGAAGGCGTCGGGCTGCACGAGGTCCAGATCGCCGTTGAAACCGTGCGGGAAACCCTCGGCCCGCGGGTCGGTGATCTCGACCGCATCGTTGTTGATGCTGACCGCCTGGACCAGATCGAGCTGACCCTGACCGTAGTAGGTCTTGCCGCCGACGAATCCGCGGCCCTTGAGGACGGTCGTCTCCTCCGTCGTCCTGTTGTAGGCCAGGATGCTGATCGCCGTGGTCAGGCCCGAGGAGGTCGCCGCCGCGCCGGGATCGGCCGACAGGATCGACTCGGGCATCAGCGTGTGGCTGAAGCGGAACAGCAGGTAGTTGTTGCCCGCGGTCCCGTCCGGGAGCAGCGGCGTATCGGGCAGCGTCGCGACCGGCAGCACGCCGTTGTTCTGACCTGCGTTCAGGGTCAGGGTGTCGTAGCGCTCGATGTTGAGGATCTCGGAGGTCGGGTTGCCCGCGCCGTCGACGGCCCGGATGCGATAGGGGTAGACCTGCCCCTGTCCGGTCGTGATCTGCTGCAGCGAGAACTTGCCCTTGTAGCCCGGCGGGCGGGAGCTTCCGCCACCGCAGGATGCCGCGAGGATGCCGAGGGAGACGACGGTCAGCGTCGAGATGCCGAGTTGACGCATGGCGCGAACATGAAAAGGCGGCCGGGGGGCCGTGCCAAGCCTGGAACGGCGCCGGATAGCCATGAGGGGACGGAGCGCAACGATGCGCAGAGGCGGAACCTTGCCCAGGGCGCGTCGGGACGGGCCCCGGGGACCAGAGGGGCGGCAGAGCTTACCGTGGCGTGGGCATGGTTCACCCGCTCGATCTGCGTTCGGCCCGGACCCGCCACCTCGCCGGCGGCAACCTGCTGCGCTCCCTCACCGAGGTGATCGACGCGGTCCCGGGGGGCATCAACCTCGGCCAGGGGGTCTGCGACCTCGACCCCCCGGCCCCCCTGGTCGCCGGGGCGGTGGCGGCGATCCAGGGTGGGGACCGTCAGGTCTACACGCCCTTCGCCGGGCTCCCGAGCTTGCGCGAGGCCGTCGCCCGGAAGCTGCGTGACTTCAACGGGATCGAGGTGGGGGCGGCCGGGGTGACCATCACGCCGGGTTCGTCGGGTGCCTTCCTCGCCGCGATCCTGGCCCTCTTCGATCCGGGCGATCCGGTGATCCTGTTCGAGCCCTTCTACTCCTACCACCGGGCCCAGCTCCTGGTCGCCGGGCTCCGCCCGGTGCCCGTGCGGCTCGTCGGTCCGGAGCTCGCGCTCGACCTCCCCGCCGTGCGGGCGGCGGTCGCGGCCGGGGCCCGCGGCCTGGTCCTGAACACCCCGGCGAATCCCTCCGGCAGGGTCTTCTCCCAGGCCGAACTGCTCGCGCTCGGCCGCGAGCTGCAGGGTAGTCCCTGCGTCGTGCTGACCGACGAGGTCTACGAGTACATGGTCTTCGACGGCGCGCGCCACGTCTCCCCGGCGACCGTGCCGGGCCTCACCGACCGCTGCGTCACGATCAGCAGCTTCAGCAAGACCTACTCGGTGACCGGCTGGCGTGTCGGCTACGCGGCCGGGCGCGAGGATCTGATCGAGGCGATCGGACGCGTCGCCGACCAGGCCTGGGTGTGCGCGTCGCGCCCGGCGCAACGCGGGGTGGAGCGTGCGCTGCGCGAGCTTCCCGCGCGCTTCTACGAGGATCTGCGCGCGGGCTACCAATCACGTCGCGACCGGTTCTGCGACGCGCTCGAGGACGCCGGCTTCCGCTTCGCGCGACCGCAGGGTGCCTACTACGTGCTCGCCGACTACCGCGACGTGTTCGGCGACCTCGACCCGCACCCCGCGGTGCTGCGGATGATCGAGCGCGTCCGCATCAACGCGGTACCGGGTCACGTGTTCTGCGCGGATCCGAGCGGCGTGCGCACCATGCGTTTCCACTTCGCGGTCGGCGACGCCGTGCTCGACGAGGCCTGCGCGCGTCTGCGCAGCCTGAAGTAGCTCAGTGCTTCTGCGCCTGCTCGAGGCGATCGAGGCGCGTGCCGATCTCGTCGAGCTTGCTCTTCTCGCGCTGCGACTCGGCCGCATCGTCGGCGGCGATGAGCGCGCGGACCGCGGGCACCAGCGTGCAGCGGAGCCCCGTGAGCAGGAGCGTGCTCTCCGACAGACTGCCGACCACGATCTGCGTCGTGCCGCCGGGCATCGACAGGAACGGGCGGAGCTGGGCGACCGCGAAGTTGGCGTTGACGTTTCGCAGGCGCACGGTGGTCGTGACGGCGTCGAATCGATCGGATTGCGCCAGCACCTGGTCGACGTCGATCCACTTCGCACGGGCCATGATCTCGGCGCGGCGCGGGCCCATCATGCTGATGATCTCGTTGATGCCACGCGTCGGATCGAGCGGGACAATCGCGAATCCCTTGGTGTAGAGCAGGCGTTCGAGCATCGGCTCGATCTGGTCGGTCTCGAGCGCGATGCGGGTCTGCAGCACCAGCTTGGCCGATCCGTTCATCTCGCTCTCGGCCATCAGGTAGTTGCGACCCAGGGTCTGTGCGACCTTGTCGACCAGCGACGGGATCTCGTAGGTGCCGGCTTCGAGGATCAGTTGGTCGCCGGCGGGCGTCCGGACGACGGCCGGCTCGGTCGGGGAGAAGGACAGGGCGGCGACGGCCGCGAGGGACAGGACGACGGGACTCGACATGGGCGGTCTCCTCTGGGGAAGCGATTCGCACCCTTCGACGCGACCGCGCGCGCCGTCTTCCGCCCGATCGGCTCAGGCGAGCACGGCCAGCAGGTCGCGCGCCTGCACCGGCTTGCCCTCGGCTGCGACCAGCTCGGCGATCCTCCCGGCCCGCGGCGCGCGCACGATGGTCTCCATCTTCATCGCCTCGAGCGTGATCAGCGGATCGCCCTCCTTCACCTCGTCACCGGCCTTCACCTTCACGGCGATGACCTTGCCGGGCATCGGCGCGCCGACCTGATCGGCGTTCGCGGGATCGGCCTTGCGGCCGCTCTCCTCGGGCTTCGCGAGCGAGCGGTCGATCACCGTCATCGGCCGCGCCTGGCCGTTGAGCGTGAAGTAGACGGTGACCGAACCGTCCTCCGCGGGTTCGCTGACCGCGTCGAGGCGCACGACCAGGGTCTTGCCCTCCTCGAGTTCGACCCACACTTCCCTGCCCTGCTCGAGTCCGTGGAAGTAGATCGGCGTGTCGAGGATCGACACGTCGCCGAAGCGGTCGCGGAAGCGGAAGAACTCGTCCATCACGCGGGGGTACAGCGCGGCGCTCACGACCTCGTGCGGTGCGAAGGGCCGGCTGAAGCGCTTCTGGAGCTTCTCGCCGAGCTGATCGAGATCGAGCGGCGGCATGTCGTCACTCGGATTGCCGTGGACGACCGGCAGGCCCTTCAGCACGGCCGCGCGCAGATCCTCGGGGAAACCACCGGGCGGATGCCCGAGGTGACCCTGGAAGTACTGCACCACGCTGACCGGGAAGTCGAGACGCGCTGCGCGCTCGAGCAGCTTCACGCGTGTCGCGGCGCAACTCTCCGCGAGCGTGTCGCGCATGACGAGCAGGTCGTTCTGCACGAGGAAGGTGGCGAAGTCGCCGACCATCTTGCTCGACGGCGTCACCTTCGGGATGTCACCCACGAGCTGGTTGACGACCGCGAACGCGTGCTTCACGTCGTTCCAGCGGTGGAGCAGCCCGAGCGATGCGACCTGCGGACGCAGGTTCGAGTACTGACCACCGGGAATCTCGTGGTAGTAGACCTCCGCGGTGCCGCTCTTCAGGCCGCACTCGAAGGGGCCGTAGTACTCCCGCACTGCCTCCCAGTAGTCGGCCAGCGACTGCAGGTCCTTGTTCTTCACACCGGTGTCGTGCGGACCACCGCGCAACGCGGCGATCAACGCGTTGAGGCTCGGCTGGCTCGTCAAGCCGGCCATCGGCGCAAGCGCCACGTCGACGATGTGCACGCCGGTCTCGATCGCCTTGCACAGCGTGGCGACGCCGTTGCCGCTGGTGTCGTGCGTGTGCAGGTGGATCGGTAGATCGGTGGCCCCGAGCAGCTCCGTGATCAGCAGCTCCGCCGCGTGCGGTCGCAGCAGTCCCGCCATGTCCTTGATGCACAGGAAGTGCGCGCCCATGTCCTCGACCCGCTTGGCGAGATCGACGTAGTAGCGGAGCCCGTACTTCTGACGCGCCGGGTTGTCGACGTCGCCGGTGTAGCAGATCGCGACCTCGGCCACCTTGCCGGTCTTGATCACCCGGTCCACGGCGACCCGCATGTTGTCGAAGTCGTTGAGGCTGTCGAACACGCGGAACACGTCGACGCCGGTCGCGGCCGCTTCTTCGATGAAGGTCTCGACGACGTTGTTCGGATAGCTGGTGTAGCCGACCGCGTTGGCGCCGCGCAGCAGCATCTGCTGCAGCAGATTGGGCATCGCACGCTTCAGCTTGCGCAGGCGATCCCAGGGGTCCTCGTTGAGGAAACGGTAGGCGACGTCGAAGGTCGCGCCACCCCAGGTCTCCACGCTGAAGAGGTCGGCCGCCAGGCGGGCGGTGGCCGGCGCGATGCGCACGATGTCGCGCGTGCGCACGCGCGTGGCGAGCAGAGACTGGTGCGCGTCGCGCATCGTCGTGTCGGTCAGCAGCGGACGCTTCTGCAGCTTCACCCAGCGCGCGAGTCCCGCGGCGCCGTCGCGCTCCAGGATCTGCACCGTGCCTGCCGGCGGTGCGCTGTCGGGATCGATGCGCGGGAGCGGCGGCTCGACGACCTGGATCGGCGGACGGCGCAACTCCTTCGGGATCGTCGGGTGACCGTTGACGACGACGTCCGCGATGTAGCTGAGCAGGCGTGTCGCACGATCGCGATGGCGCGTGAGCAGGAACAGCTCCGGCGTCTCGTCGATGAAGCGCGTCCAGGTGCGACCCGAGAGGAAGGCGTCGTGGCGCAGCACGTTCTCGAGGAAGCGCAGGTTGGTCTTCACCCCGCGGATGCGGAACTCCTGGAGGGCGCGTAGTCCCTTCTGCGCCGCCGCCGCGAGCGAGGGCCCGAAGGACGTGACCTTCACCAGCAGCGAGTCGTAGTGCGGCGTGATGTGCGCACCGGTGTAGCCGCTGCCGCTGTCGATGCGTATGCCGAGGCCTTCGGCCGAGCGATAAGCGGTGATCGTCCCGGTGTCGGGGAGGAAGCCGTTGGCGGGATCCTCGGTCGTCACGCGGCACTGGATCGCCGAACCGCGTGGGCGGATCTCGTCCTGCGAGTAGATGCCGATCTCCTCCGACGACAACGCGTAGCCCTCTTCGACGAGGATCTGGGCCTGCACGAGATCGATTCCGGTCGTCACCTCGGTGACGGTGTGTTCGACCTGCAGTCGCGGGTTCACCTCGATGAACCAATGCTCGTCGTCGCCGACCAGGAACTCGACCGTGCCCGCGTTGTGGTAGCCCACCGCGCGTGCGATGCGGAGCGCATCCTCGTGCAGCCGGTGGCGCATCGCGTCGGGCAGGTTGTGCGCCGGCGCGACCTCGATGACCTTCTGGTGGCGTCGCTGCACCGAGCAGTCGCGTTCGTGCAGGTGGACGATCTGGCCCGTCAGGTCGCCGAGGATCTGCACCTCGATGTGGCGTACGCGCGGCAGGTACTTCTCGAGGAAGACCTGCGGATTGCCGAAGGCCGCCCGTGCCTCGGACCGAGCACGCTCGACCGCTTCGGCGAGCTGGTCGAGCCGTTCGACGACGCGCATGCCGCGACCACCGCCGCCGTGCGCCGCCTTGACGATGATCGGTGCATTCGCCGCGCAGAATGCGCGGGCCTGTTCCAGGGCGGACTCGGTGGTGAGGTCGAGTGTGAGGCCGGGAACCGTCGGCACGCCTGCTTGCTCCGCCACGAGCCGTGCGGCGACCTTGTCGCCCAGCGTCCGGATCACATCGGCCCGCGGTCCGATGAAGGCGATCCCGCGCGCACGACACGCTGCGGCGAACTGCGCGTTCTCGGACAGGAAGCCGTAGCCGGGATGGATCGCTTCCGCGCCGGAGCGCTCGGCGACATCGAGGATCTCATCGATCGCGAGGTAGGCGTCGACCGGCTTGCGCCCCCGACCCACGATGTAGCTCTCGTCCGCCTTGTAGCGATGCTGGTGGGTCGCATCCTGCTCGCTGAAGATCGCGACCGTGCGTTTGCCGAGTTCGGAGCAGGCGCGGAACACGCGGATCGCGATCTCGCCGCGATTGGCGCAGAGCACCTTGTGGAAGGGTTGGATCTCCATGGTCGTGGCGAGCGCGCAGGTCCGGCGCCGAGGGAGTTATCGGTGCGCGGAAAGGACCGCCTCAAACCTGGAACAAGCCCTCTGCCGGGCTCCCGATCCCGCGCCGCCCCCGCGGGACGGGGCTACACTCCTCCGCGACCGATGGCGATCCGTCTCCCGATCCCGCTCCTCGCGTCGGCCGCTCTCCTGGCCCTGCCGCTCGCCGCGCAGCAGTCGCGGCTCGCGACTGTCTTCGCTTCCGACAACGGCGGCAGCGACGGCGGAGCGGTGTACCTCGACGCGACGGTTCAGCAGCCGATCCTCGTCCAGGACGTCGAGATCAACGTCGGCGGCGCGCCGGGTGTTCCGTTGAGCGTGACGGTCTACGGACTCCCCGACGGCGTGCGTCACCTCGGCAACGAGACCACCGGAGCCTGGATCGTCCTCGGCGTCGACGACGGCACCGCGGTCTCCGCAGGCCTCGATCGGCCCTCGCGCGTGCCCCTGCTGGCGCCCTTCGAGCTCGGGATCGGGACGCGCGGCATCGCGATCGTCGTGTCGGGAGCGGGCCATCGCTACACCAACGGCAACGGCACCAACCAGTCGTACTCCGATGCGGTGCTCGGCCTCACACTCGGCGCCGCGAGCAACCAGCCGTTCACGGGTCCGGTGTTCACGCCGCGGGTGTGGAACGGCAGCATCGGCTACGCGCCGGTGCAGGGCGTGCAGCCTTGGTTCTACGTCACCGCGAGGCGTGGTCCCTCGCCCTTCACGGTGACGATGTTCGATCGTTCGTCGACCACCGCGCCGGGCGGAATCGTCAGCTACGACTGGGACGTCGATTCCGACGGCATCTACGACTACAGCGGCCCGAGTGCGACGCACACCTACACGACCGGCGGTCACTACGACATCACGCTGAGGATCACGGACGGCACCTTCGGTGCGACGACGCTCACGCGACAACGCATCGTCGAGGTCGACCCGATCCTCGCCGACTTCACGACGACTCCGGTCCCCGGTGTGCCCTTGCAGTTCCAGTTCACCGACGCGAGCCAACCGGCGCCGTCGACCTGGGCGTGGGACTTCGACGGTGACGGTCAGGTCGACTCGACCCAGCAGAACCCCGTGTTCGACTACCCCTCGCCCGGGGTCTTCCGCTGCGTCCTGCAGGTGTCCAGTGCGACGAACACCGCGACGGCGACGCGGGTGGTGCGCGTGCAGACGGTGCCCCTGCCCAGCTTCACCGGCACCTACTCGTTCCCGACCTCGACGCGTGGCCTGTGGTTCCGGGCCCCCGCACGGTTCTCCATCGTCGGCCTCGAGGTGCCGGACGAGTTCGGTCACGGTCTGCAGAACGTCGCGGTGTACCGGCTTCCGTCCGCACCTCCGGCGGCCCCCGGCGCGATCGCGGGTGAACTCCGTTTCCTCGCGACCGGGGTGCAGAGCGGGCAGCAGATCCGAACGGCGATCAGCTTCGCTGCCGGGGATTTCGTCGGAGTGCTGGGCACGGCCGGCGATGCGAACGAGTCGTATTCTTCGTACGGAGTGGGCGCCTTCGTCTCCGACCTGCTGGGCACGCCGATCACCCTGTCGCGGCTCGCTGCGGAATCGAATCTCGTGACGAGCGGGGGCGGAGCTCCTCTGAGCGGCGGTGTCGGACCCCTCGGCAGGGTCGAACTCGCGATCACGTCGTCGACGTCGTCGAACTACGGAACCGGAACGGCGTCGGGGACCGGCGCCGCTGCACCGACGCTCGCGACGACGCGCATGCCGATGCTGGGTCGCACTGCACGGGTCGCGTTCGACCAGCACGACAACGGTGCCATCGGCGCGATGCTGATCGCGTTCGGGCGCGGCAGCGTGATCACGCCCTTCGGCGAGCTGCTGCTCGACCCGGCGACGATGTTCTCCTTCCCGATCGGCCCGGTGGCGAACGGTCAGGGGGTCTTCGACCTGCAGGTCCCGAACGTGCCCTCGCTGCAGGGAGCGGGGCCGGTGTGCATGCAGGCGATCTTCGCGGTGATCGGAGCACCGAACCCGGTGACGTTCAGCGACGCCGTCGAGTGGTATCTCGGCACCTGACCGCCGGCGCGGGCGAGGATCACTGCACGAAGTCGAGCTGTGTCGCCGAGCTGATGCCGGTGATCCCGAAGCGGTTCACCGTGAGGCATGCGTGCCAGAGATGGAACCCGACGAGCGCGGGATCCTGCCCGGGCGGCAGTACGAAGCTCGCGTGCCCGGCGCCGGCGGCGTCGAGCGTTCCCATGGTGTTCACCAGCAGACTGTTGTTGGGGAAGGCGAGCGTGAAGCCGAGGTAGCCGTCGGGTCCGTTGAGGGGCAGATGCCAGTGCATCGCGCTGAGGCCGGGCGACGTCCCCGACGACGATCCGACGACCAGATAGGTGTGCCCGGCGCGCAACGCACCGCCCTGGATGTCGAAGTTCTGCGGTCCGCCGGCGGACACCGAGATCGCGGCGGGGGTGGCCGTCATCGTCGGATAGATCGGCGTCGCGCTGTCGATGCGCAACGAGACGCCACCCAGGTTGTCCTGGTAGTTGCTGTCCCCGATCCAGAAGCTCACCGCGGTCGGAGTCGTCAGCGGGAACCAATGCTCCGGAGCGGTTGCGAAGGCCTCGCCCTCGGTGGCGAACTTCGGCGCGCCGATGCCGCCGAACACGGCGCCGACCTTCACGCTCGGCATGCCGGGGCACTGGATGAAGTAGTTCCACATCCAGCCCTGCGTGCACCCGCCGGGGGTCGCGCTGCACCCCACGTTCTGTCCGTTCCATGCGTGCCAGGCCGTGTAGGCGCCGGATTGCGTGGGGTCGATCGCGACGACGCGCCACAGACCCGGCTGCAGCGTGACGACCACCGGGTGAGCGGTGTCGTTGGTGAGCGCGGACACGTCGACGATCTGCTGTGTCGCGGCCAGCGACGCGCAGGCCAGGACGGCCACGCAGGCGAACACTTCGGTCTGCTTCATTCCGGACTCCGATCCCGACCGCCGATGCGACGGGAGCTTCGGTCCTGGATCGGCATCCGGCACGATCCGACCCAAGGCTCGCGGCGTCGACGCTGCGTGCCGACCAGGAGCGCCCAGGATGCTCGGCTCGCTGCGGTCCGTGATGTTGCTGTCGCATCCTGCAACGATCGGTACGGCAGCCCGGTCGAAGGGGTCCTGGGCGCCGATCGCGAGGTATCCTCCCGGACCCGACCCCTGCCGCGATGTCCCGCCCCGCCTCGATTCCCGGCGTCCGAAACGGTTCGCGCTGCGCGCGCTGAGACCAGGAAGCCATGCGGAAGGACGTCTCCCTGTGGCTGGACCTCCTGCGCGCGCTCGCGTCGTTCGCGGTGTTCGTCGCGCACATCAAACTGTTCGGCGTCGCGACCCCGGACATCGCCGGCTGGATCCCCGAACTCGGCCACGACTCGGTGGTGCTGTTCTTCGTCCTGTCGGGCTTCGTGATCGCCTACACGACCGATTCGCGGCACGCGAACCTGAAGGACTACGTCACGGCCCGCGCGGCACGTCTCTACTCCGTCGCCGTGCCGGCGATCCTGCTGACCTACACGCTCGCGGTGATCGGTGTGCGGCACGCTCCGGACGGCTACGAGGACTCCTATCAGCTCGGCAAGCTGTGGCTCTACGTCCCCTTCGAGCTCGGCTTCTTCGGCGAGCTGTGGATGTTCTCGGAGCCGCCCTGCTCGAACGTGCCGTGGTGGTCGCTCGGCTACGAGGCGTGGTACTACCTGCTGTTCGCGTTGCTGACCTTCTATCGGGGTACGCGACGCTTCGTGCTGCTCGCGCTCGGGCTCGCGTTCGTCGGGTTCAAGCTGTGGTTGCTCGCGCCGATCTGGGGCATCGGCGCGTTGCTGTGGCGCAACCGCGATCGCGTCGTGCTCACGCCGACGACCGCGCGCGTGCTGATGGCGGCGTCGGTCGTCGGCTATGTTGCCTACAAGCTCTCGGGACTCGAAGCCGTGCTCTCGACCGCAGGCAACGTCCCCTTCGGCGGGACCGAGAAGACGCCGCTCGGTAGCGCCCAGAACTGGCTGCACGACTACGTCGTCGCGGTGTTCGCGGTGATCCATCTCCACGCCCTGGGCCACGCACACCTGCAGGTCCCGACCATCCTGCATCGTTCGATCCGCTACTTCGCGTCCTTCACCTTCAGCCTGTACCTGATGCACGCACCGTTGCTGCTGTTCGCGCGCAACGTGTTCGACTACGACCGGGGCAACGCCGTGCACGTGGCCGCGATCGCGTGCGCGGTCCTGGTCGCGGTGATGGTGCTCGGGACCCTCACCGAACACCGCAAGGAGCCCTACCGACGCGTCTTCGACCGGATGCTCACGCAGGTCGGCCGATGGGTGCGCAGCACGCCGATCGTGTCGCGCGTGCTGGTCCCCAACGCCTGATCAGGGGCGTTGCCAGGGCGGCGCGACGAGTCGACGCTTCCCGTCGTTCGATCGCTTCGTCTGCGGGTCGTCGGCGAAGTCGCGATCCCAGAGCTGGCAGGTCACCTGTTTGTGGCGCTGGTCGAGTCCCTCGCAGTAGTTGGTGAACTTGCAGCGTCGCACCTGCTCGCCGCATCCGGACTCGACCTTCAGCCACCAGTCCGGATCGGCGAGCGATTGGCGCGCGGCCGCGACGATGTCGCATTCGCCATTGCGCAGCGCGGCTTCGGCGCGCGCGAAGGTCGCGATCCCGCCGGCTCCGACCACCGGCGTGTGCAGACCGTCGGCGACGATGGCGCCGCGGATCGCCGCCGCGAGATGGAGGTTGCGGCCGAAGGGTCCGCGCTCGTCGCTGCGCACGTGAGGCATGCACTCGTGCCCGCTTGGTCCGGTGTAGGGGTACGCCGCCTCGCCGACCTGCGGCTGTCGTGCGTCCTCGAAGCGCCCGCCCTTGGACACCGACACGAAGTCGAAGCCGGCGCGTGCGAACTCACGCGCGAACCACACAGCGTCGTCGATCCGCGAGCCACCGCGGATGACCTCGTCGCCGAGCATCCGGCAGCCGACGGCGAAGCGCTCGCCGACGCGCGCGCGCACCGCGCGGAACACCTCGAGCGGGAGGCGCACGCGATGATCCTTCGCGCCGCCGTAGCCGTCGTCGCGCTGGTTGGTGCGCGACAGGAACGATGCCATGGTGTAGGCGTGCGCGTAGTGGAGTTCGACGCCGTCGAATCCCGATTCGCATGCGCGCTCCGCGGCGTCCGCGAACAGCCCCGGTAGCACGCGCGGCAGCTCCGCCACGTGCGGCAGATGGGTGTCGCCGACCTGCTCGCGGTAGCCGAAGGCGTAGTCGCGGAACTCGCGTGGGGTGAGCACGGAGGCGAGGGTGACGTCGTCGAGGGCGACCAGCGCACCGCGGACCGCGGACTCGTCGGCGGTGGAGTCGAGTACGCCGAGCGTCGCGAGAGCCGCCGCGTGATGCGATCCGATGCGCAGGAACCGGGTGAAGTAGCGCTCCTTCTGCGGGCGACGACGGATCGCCAGGAAGTCGATGATCTGCAGCAGCAGGCGTGTCCTGCCGCCGCTCGCGTCGCGGACCGCATCGACGAGGCGCCGGAGACCGGGGACGAAACGCGCGTGCGACGCACGCAGCAGCGGGCCGCTCGGCACGTCGCGGATCCCGGTCGCCTCGACCACCAGCACGCCGGGCAAGCCCTGTGCGAAGCGCGTGTACCAGTCGATCACGTCGTCGGTGACCTCGCCGTCCTCGGTGGCGCGCCACGGCACCATCGCCGGGACCCAGGTCCGGGTGCGGCAACGCAGGGGGCCGACATCGATCGGGCCGAACAGCAGCGACGCCCGCGCGGAGTCGGCATCCGGCCAGGTGGTGTCCGGCAAGTCGTGCCAGTGGACGTGTTCCGGTTCGGGCATCGTCGTGACGCGCAGGATAGGGCGGGCGGCGTGCATCGCGCGACGTCGCTGCGCATCATGCCGCGATGACCAGGATCCCATGGTCCATGTGCGCCGCGCTGCTCGCCGCCTGTGCGTCCTCCGCGCCGCCGGGAGGGACCGTCGATCGACCCGATCGCCCCGCGTTGGACCTCCGCATCCTCCCCGACGGCCGTGTCGAGATCGGGGATCGCACCCTGAACTTCGAGGCCTTCGTCTACGAACTCCGGCTGCGCTGCCGCGCGGCATCCGGTGATCCGGAGCAGTTGCCCTGGCTGAGGATCCACTTCGCACCCGACGCGGACCAGCGACTCGGGAGCGTCATCAAACGACTGCGATCCGAGGCCTACGACGCGGGTGTCCTCTACATGGAGCTGGAACAGGGATGAGCGTCCTGCCGACCCCGCCGGACCTGATCGTGTTCGACGTCGACGGGACCTTGCACGACGCCTTCCGCTGGTGGGCGCCGCTGATTCGCCGCGGACTCCGTCGCTTCGCCGAACTCACCGGTATCGAGGTCCTGATGCCGGACGACCGCGCCGCCTGTGCGGTGGTCGGCATGAAGGACATCGGCGTGTGGGGACCCTTCCTTCCCGAGTCCCACCGCCACCGCTGGGCCGAGCTGCGCAGCGTGGTCCTACCGATGGAGGTCGAGGAGCTGCACTCCGGCCGCGACCACCTGTTCCCCGGTG
Organism: Planctomycetota bacterium; assembly: GCA_046349595.1. Classification (GTDB taxonomy): domain Bacteria; phylum Planctomycetota; class UBA1135; order UBA1135; family UBA2386; genus JACRLW01. Next base: position 401,704 of record JAXMCA010000002.1, on the reverse strand, counting down.
TACGCGAGCTGCTCGTCGGGTTGCGTGCGGCCGGGGTCAGGCTGGCTCTCGCCAGCAACTGCCGCCAGACCTACATGGACGCCCAGCGCTTCGGCCAGGGACTCGGAGCGCTGACCGACGCCCAGTTCTGCCTGGATTCGGAGGGCGGCATGGACAAGACCGGCATGCTGCGCGCCGCGGTGCGGACCTTCGCTGCGCGGCGGCCCGTCATGGTCGGCGATCGCGAGCCCGATCTGGAGGCCGCGCGCGCCGCGGGCCTCCCGTTCATCTGGCGCAGCAACGACCGTTGCGATCTGAGCATCGAGGCCGAGGCGGTGTGGTCGGGGGATCCCGACCAGTTCCGCGCCTTGATCGGGCTCCGCGCCGGCAAGGACCGGGCGGTGTCGCCACCGACCGAATAATCTCCGCGCCGGGCCGCAGCCGGGCCCCCCGTCCTCCCCGTCAGCGAACTGCCGCGATGCTCTCGTACGTCTCCTCCGACTTCTTCGTCATGCTGACCACCATCTTCATGTTCGTCATCGTGCTGTCGGTGATCAGCAATCGGGCGAAAGAGCGACGCGAGCGGATCCGGATCCTGGAGGAGCAATTGCGCACCGGACGCCTGGATGGAGCCGCGCAGCAGAGGGCGATGGACGAGCTGACCCGCCGGCCGGCCCACACGCCGCCGTCCGCCCCCTCCGCCGCGGCCCGTCCCTTCTCGTCGGGATCCCGCTTCGTGTTCGCGATCGGCTGGATCGGCCTGTTCCTTGGGATCGGCCTGCTTCTGCACGGCGGACGCGGCGAGACGGAGGCCGGATTGATCGTGGGTTCCCTCGGGTTCGCGTTCATCACCCTGCCGATCGCGATCCGCGAGCTGGAATCCGATCGTCGCAGCCGTTCCGCCTGAGGGCCCTAGAAGGAATCCATGATACGGGCCTCAGATGCTCACTGGTGGCCGCATGCGCGGCCACGCAGAGCCCGAGAGACCGATGGTTTCTCGCGCTCTGAGCGGTGCCGCTCGCGCGGGTGAAGCGCGGCCGCGTATCATCCGCCCCCCTCGCATGGCGGACATCTTCGAAGAGGTCGTGCGCGTCCGGCGTGAAGGCATCCCCGCTGCGCTCGCGACGATCGTGGCGACGCGCGGCTCGACCCCGGGACGCGAGACCATGCGACTGCTGGTGCTGGAGGACGGCACCTTCCTCGGCACGGTCGGCGGCGGCTGCCTGGAATCCGAGGTCTACGAGGCGGCGCGCGAGGTCATCCGCACCGAGATGCCGCGCAGCCTCGACTTCCGCCTCACGGAGCACGACTCGCCCGACTCCGGGTTGCTGTGCGGAGGTGAGCTCACCGTGTTCGTGGAACCGATCACCACGCCGGCTCTCTGGATCTTCGGCGGCGGCCATGTCAGCCGTGCCCTGTGCGAGGTCGCGGCCCTCGCGGGGTTCCGCGTCACGGTGTGCGACGACCGCGCGCGCTTCGCGTCGCGCGATCGTTTCCCCTCCGCCCACGACACGGTGGTCGCCCCCTTCGCCGACGCCGTGGCCGGCATGCCGATCCGCGCCAACACCTACGCGGTGATCGTCACGCGCGGCCATCACGAGGACGGCGCGGTGCTGGAGGCGATCGCGGCCCGGCATGCGAAGGGGGAGCGCGCCAAGTTCCTGGGCATGATCGGGAGCAAGACCAAGCGCGCGGTCCTGTTCCGCCACCTGCGCGAACGCGGCGCCGCGAGCGAGGAGTTCCTGGCGTCGGTGCGCAGCCCGGTCGGCCTGTGCATCGGGGCGCGGAGTCACGAGGAGATCGCCGTCGCGGTGGTGGGGGAGCTGATCTCGGTGCGCCGCACCGGCGAGTCGGCCGAGGCGGCATGGCGGGCGCGGCGCCGCAGCGGCGCCTCGCGTGCTCGTGAGGTGCCGGAGGCCGTCGAGCCGGCCATCGAGCCGCTCGAGCCCGGCCGCGCCTGAACCGCCGAGGTGCGGTGTCGTTGCCTGTGCCGGGCCCCCCTGGCATGATCCTCCACCCCCCGAAGTCGGCCCGACCCCTCGCCATGATCCCCATTCGACCCCTCGCCAGGGCCGCCGTCGCCGCGGTCGCCCTCGTCGCCTCGCTGTCGGCCCAGAAGGACCGCATCGTCTTCATCGACGGCAAGGTCGTCGACCAGTGCACGGTCACCAACTACGACCTGCGCAAGCTCGAGTACAAGGCCCGCGGCGAGACCCAGCAGGTCGACTCGGACCTCGTCTCCGAGGTCAGCGTGGAGAAGGTCAAGGAGACCTATCGCCGCGCCTACGCGGAAGGCACCGGCGGCGCCGGTCCGGAGACCTTCATCCAGATCGCCGGCACCGTGAAGGAGCCCTTCCTCGCCCAGTTCGGCTACTCCGAGGCGGCGCGCATCCTGCTCGAGAACGGCTCGGTCAGCGAAGCCTTCGCGACCTACGAGGAGCTGGCGACGAAGTACCCCGACTCGGCTTTCGTGCCGGTCATGTACCGCGCGAAGCTCGACTACTACTGCGCGCAGGGCAAGGACAAGGCCGGCGAAGCCGCGTCGGTGGCGAAGCGCTACGACGAGGCCGCCAACACGCAGGGCTACCCGCACGGCTTCCAGCTCGAGGCGCGCTACTACATGCTCCTCTCGCAGGCCATCGCGGGCGGCTCCGACGGACCGAAGCTGCTGCGCGACTTCGAGGCCCTGGCGAACGAGGCCGGCAGCTACACCAACGTCGCCAATCGCTGCCGCATGCTGATGGGCGAGATCTACGAGCAGGGCGACAAGGCGGCCGATGCCGAGAAGACCTTCAAGGACCTCCTCGACAAGCCCTACCTCGATCCGGTGGTGCGCGCGAGCTCGTTGCGCGGGGTTGCCAATGCCGCGTTCAGCCGCGGCAGCGCCTCCGACAAGGGGCCCTATCTCGACGCGCTGCTCGGCTATCTCCGCGTCTACGTCGAGGTGCCGAAGGCCTCTCCGGAGGTGACCGCCGAGTGCCTGTTCAAGGCGTCGCAGTCGGCCGACAAGTGGGGTGGAGACGACTCCGCGCGCATGTCGGCGCGTCTGCGCGCCGTGCTGCGTCGCGACTATCCCACCAGCGAGTGGGCGAAGCGCTGACGCAGTCGAGCGTGGCTGCGCGTCGCGACGACGGACCGCGCCATCCCGCGGAGCACCGCGCCGGCTGGCTGAATGGCGTCACGGTGTGGGTCTTCCGCACCTTCGCCTGGCTCGTGGTCCGTGTCTGTTTCGGACTGCGCGTCGTCAATCCGCCGCGGATCGACGGCCCCTTCGTGCTCGTCGCCAACCACGCTTCCTTCCTCGATCCGATCCTCCTCGGCGTCGCGGCCGGCCAGCGCGTCTACTTCATGATGACGACGCTGCACTTCCGCAGCCCGATGCTCGGCTGGTTCTACCGCTGGGTGCGCTGCATCCCGATCGCGCTGCGCGGCTCCAATCGCGAGCCCTTGCGCATCGCGCGCCGGGTCCTGGAGCGCGGTGACGTGCTCGCCGTGTTCCCCGAGGGTGGGATCAGCCGCGACGGCGCGATGCTGTGCGGCAGTCCGGGCGCCGTCTCGCTGGTGCTCGACGACGACGTTCCGATCATCGCCGCGCACATCGAGGGTGCCGCGGCAGCGATGCCACCGGGGCGATTGCCGCGTCCTGCGCGGGTCACCGTGCGCTTCGCCGATCCGATCCGCATCGACGAGCTGCTCGCGCAGCAGGGGCCGATCGATCGCCGCCAGCGCCTGCGGGCGGCGACCCGCGCGATCATGGATCGCATCGCCGCGACCGGCGGTGTCCAGTCGCGCGAGGGCTGGCTCGAAAAGCGCGCTTCGGCCTGACGTTCCGATCCCGAAACGCCGTCGGCCCGCTCGGCCCGACGTCACGTCGATCCACGGCAGGCATGGTGCTTGCCATGGCCGCGCGCCTCGGTTCCGGACCGGCCGCGCCTATCCTCGCCGCTCCCGTACCCCCGACCCCTCGTCCCATGAACCGCACCCCGTTCGTCGCCCTGGCCGGCCTCTCCCTCCTGCTGTCCGGCTGCTCGGCCAAGAAGGCCGAGGTCTCCCTGTACTGCGCTCTCGACCAGGAACACAGCGAGGCGCTGGTCGCCGTCTTCCAGCAGGAGACCGGCATCCCGGTCCACGCCAACTACGACACCGAGTCCAACAAGACCGTCGGGCTCGTGAGCCAGCTCGTCGAAGAGGCCGCGCACCCGCGCTGCGATGTGTTCTGGAACAACGAGCTGGCCCAGACCGTGCGCCTGGGTCAGAAGGGGCTGCTGCAGCCCTACTTCGCGCCGAGCGCGGCGAGCATCCCCGAGGAGTTCAAGGACGCCGCCGGACTCTGGACCGGTTTCGCTGCGCGCGCGCGGATCATCATCGTCAACACCAAGGTCCTCGGCACCGACCGCGCCGCCTGGCCGAAGTCGCTCACGGACTTCGCCGATCCGAAGTGGAAGGGGAAGTGCGCGATCGCCAAGCCGCTCACGGGAACCACGCTCACGCACTTCGCGGCGCTGCGCGAGGTGATGGGGAAGGAGAAGTTCGGAGCCTGGCTCGACGGGCTCGAGAAGAACGACGTGAAGTGGCTGCAGAGCAACGGCGCGACCATGAAGGCCACGGCCGACAACATCGACGGCGTCGCCTTCGCCCTGACCGACACCGACGACTTCCACGTCGCGCTCTCGAAGGGGCAGCCGGTCGCCGCGGTGTTCCCCGACCAGCAGGAAGGTGGTTTCGGCACGATGCTGATCCCGAACTCGATCGCGCTGGTCAAGGGCGCGCCGCACGCCGACCTCGGCCGGAAGTTCATCGACTTCGTGCTCGGCGAGCGCGTCGAAGGTCTGTTGGCGGCAGCGAAATCGGCGCAGATCCCGGTGCGTGCCGGTGTGAAGGGCCCCGCTGCCGAGCAGATCCTCTCGATCGGCAAGTTCCGGCAGATGACGTGGGACCCGACGCGTGTCGCCGCTTCGCTCGACGAGGCCAGCCGCGAGTTCGCGGACCGCTTCCAGTCGCGCTGATCGCCGCTACGTCCGATGCCCTCGCCGAGCCGGATCCTCGCCCGCGTGCCGATCGCGACGGCGGTGCTGTTCTGCACCCTGTTCGTCGTGGTCCCGCTGTGCGTGGTCGTCGGCCAGACCTTCTTCGACGACGACGGCTTCACGCTGAGGGCGTGGACCAATCTCGTGTTCGAGAAGTTCGGCGGCGAGCAGCTCCTGCGCTCGCTCGAACTCGGCGTCGCGGCCTGCGCGGTCGCCAACCTGTTCGGCTTCGGCCACGCCTGGCTGTGCGAGCGCACCGATCTGCCCTTCGCGCGTCAGCTCGGACCGCTCGCGATCCTGCCGCTGGTGGTGCCGCCGATCCTCGTGGCGATGGGCTTCGCCGACTTCTGGCCGGCGTCGGGCTTCTGGATCTGCGCGATGCTGCTCGGCACCAGCTACGCGCCCTTCGTCGCGGTGATGACCGCGCGTGGTCTGCGCGCGGTCGACGGCCGCAGCTACGAGGCCGCTTTGCTGGCGCGTGGTCGACCCGCCGCCGAGCGCATGCTCCTGCGGCGCATCCTGCCGGAGATCGCCGCGGGGACCCTGTTCGCCTTCGTGTTCGTGGTGAGCGACCACGGCGTGCCCGAGTTCCTCACCGTCAAGGGGAAGACCTGGCACACCTATGCGGAGCACGTGCAGTCTCTGTGGACGCGTCGCGCCACCGGCATCACGCACGAGGCGGTGGCCTCGCCGATCGTCGCATCCTTGCCGCTGATCCTGCTGATCGTCGTCGCGCTGTGGCTGGCGCTGCGTTTCCGCGCGCACAGCGAGCTTCGCAGCGACTTCCGCCCGCTGCCGCAGCGTTCGCTCGGTCGTTGGCGCTGGCCGGCGCTCGCCCTGCCGATCACCTTCCTGACCTGCGGTGTCGGCGTTCCGATCACGGTGATGCTGCGGTGGGCCGCCGGCTCGTCGCAGAAGATCGAGCCGATGTCGGTCGCGATCCTGAGGCGCAGCTTCCACCGCGCGGTCACGCAGGCCGGCGACGACATCGCCCACACGCTCTGGATCGGGCTGTGCGTGACCGTGCTCCTGCTCCTCGTCGCGATCCCCCTTGCGCAGCGTGCGGCGCGGCGTTCGCGGTGGATCGAAGGGGCTGCGATCGTCCCGCTCGCCGTGCCGGCGGTGCTGCTCTCGATCGGGTTCATCCGCTCCTACAACAGCACGCTTGCCAACGACGCCTATGCGGCGCTCGGCGACCTGAGCGGCGGCAACCTCGACTTCGACTTCTACAACTCGGTCGGGATCGTGGTCTGCGAGTACGTCGCGCGCTTCCTGCCCTTCGGTGTGATCACCCTCGCCGGGGCGGCGCGCCGCCGGGCGAGGTCTCTCGACGAGGCCACGCTCCTGGCCGGCCGTGGTCCGCTCGCGACCGGCCTGCGTATCCACCTCCCCTTGCTCGCTCCCGCGGCGTGGTCGGTGGCGTGTCTCGGCTTCATCCTGGCGCTGCGCGAACTCGACTGCGCCGTCCTGCTCCCCTCCGGCAACGGCACGATCGTGCGGCGCCTCTCGAACATCGTCCACTTCGGTGGCGAAGACGTGGGCGGCGCGCTCGCCATCCTCCTGTTGTTCGCCGCCGTGTTGTTCCCGATCCTCACGCTGATCGTCACCGGTCGGAAGCTGAGGACCTTGTCCTAGAACCCGTCATGCGCGCGATCCACGTCCACGATCTCGAACTCGTGCGGCCCCGCGGTGGCTTCCACCTCGGACCGATCTCGATCGACCTCGCCGCCGGGACGCGCACCGCGCTCGTCGGGCCTTCGGGTTCGGGCAAGACCACCCTGCTGCGCTGCATCGCCGGCCTCGAGAGCGCGAGCCGCGGACGCATCGCCTTCGACGATCGCGTCGTGCAGGACGGCGCGCGCGCGATCGTCCCGCCCGCCGCGCGCGGCATCGGCTTCGTGTTCCAGGACGGCGCCCTGTGGCCGCATCTCGATGCGGTCCAGCATCTGCGCTTCGTGCGCCCGTCGCTGAGCCTCGCCGAGGCGCGCGAGCAACTCGCCCGCGTCGGTCTCGCCGAACGTGCCCATGGCCGACCGTCCCAGCTCTCCGGTGGCGAGGCGCAGCGACTCGCCCTCGCGCGCGCGCTCGCCGGCGATCCAGAGGTGTTGCTGCTCGATGAGCCCCTCGGTTCGGTCGACGTCCACCTGCGCGACGAGATCGCCATCCTGGTGCGAGACATGGCCACCGAGCGCCGGCTCACGCTGGTCGTCGTGACGCACGATCGCGACGAGGCGCTCGCGATGGCGGACGAACTGGTCGTGTTGCGCGCAGGGAAGGTCGTCGAGTCCGGAGCCGCGGGTGCGTTGCTCCACGATCCGCACACCGCGTTCACCGCGCGCTTCCTCGGCCGCGCCGCGTGCCTTCCGCTGCGCGTCGGGAGTGACGGTGTGGTCGCGAGCGCGCTCGCCCGTGTGACCTCCGCGACGGTGACTTCGATCGAGGATCACGTGCACGTCGTGCTGGCCGACGACGTCGAGCTCGACGGTCCCGACGCGACCTGCACCGCGACCGTGCTGCACGTGCGTCACGATCCGCTCGGTGGCGCGCTCGCCGTCGTCGCGCTCGACGGTCAGCCGGTCCACGTCCGCTGCAATGGATCGGTGAACGCGGGTCAGACCGTCGGACTGCGTCTGCGCGGACAGCCGCGCATCCTGCCCCGTTCGGAAGGATCGCCGTCCGGCGCGCAACCTGTGTCCGTAGGCCGGAGAATCGTCGCGCGAAGCGACGATTCGGAGGCCGAAGGGCCCCAGCCAACGAAGCGGCCTGGGCCTTCCTGGTCGGCGCGCAGCGGCGACGCGGCAACCCGAATGGGTTACGGCCCAGACCGCGATGTGGAGAAGCGATGAATCTCGGACTCCGATTGCTCCTCGCCGTCGCCTTCCTCGGCCTCCTCGGCCTCGGCGGAGCCTGGCTGTTCGACGGCGGTGAGGCCGAAGGTGCGCACGGCGGGGACGCGAGGTCGCCGACGGTCGGTCAGGATCCGCGATTCCGTTGGACCAGCTCGGTGCAGTGCAAGGAGTGCCATCAGGACGTTTGGGACGAGTGGTATGGCTCGCACCACCAGATCTCCTACCTCAATCCCGAGGTCGCGGCGCAGAGCCAGAACTTCCAGAACAAGGAGTGCCAGGCCTGCCATCTGCCGCAGCAGATCGCGGTGACCGGCTTCGCGCAGCGCGCCCTGCCGCGCATGACGCGCTACGACCAGGGCGTCGACTGCATCACCTGCCACGTCAGCGGCGAAGGCGAGGTGTTCGCCGCGCACGCGGTGCCGTCTGCACCGTGCAAGCCGGTGGCGGACACCCGCTTCACGTCGATGGATCTCTGCGAGGGTTGCCACAATCAGCACTTCACGACCGATCAATGGCGTGCGAGCGCATGGGCGAAGAAGGGCACCTCCTGCAACGACTGCCACATGCCGGATGTCGAACGCAAGCTCGCCGCCGGCGGCACGCGCAAAGGACGACACCACGGCTTCGCCGGCGCGCACGATGCGGCGATGCTCGAGAAGGCCGGCACCTTCGAGTACCGCGTCGAAGGCAAGGAACTCGTGCTGGCGCTGACCAACTCGGGCGCAGGCCACAACTTCCCCACCGAGGAGCGCCACCGCGCGGTCGACATCGTCTACTCGTTCACCGACAGGGACGGCAAGCACCAGACCTTCCAGGACGCCGCGCAGCAGCCCACCGAGTTCGGCCTCGCCTACCGCTTCCGGCAGCCGTACCGCGACGAGGCGGGTGAGAACACCCAGCTCGTCGCGGGCGATCGCAAGGAGGTCCGCGTGCCGATTCCCGACGGCTCGGTCAGCGTGAAGCTTCGCGTGTGGTACCGTCTGCAGCCCTACATCGGCGATTCCCATCCGGCTTCGACGCTCCTCGAAGAGCACGAGATCGATCTCCGTTGAACGCACTTCGCCCATGGCTCGCGGGCATCGCGCTGCTCGCCTGCACCTCCTGCCATCGCGGTGCGGTGAAGGCGCCGCCGAAGCCCGCTCTTCCTCCGCTGCCGGCCGTGAAGCTGGAGCCGATCGTGCCGCGCATGAAGGAGCTCGCCTCGATCGGTCCGAAGGCTCCCGACGCCGCGCGTCTGAAGCAGCTCACCGAACTCATCGAGGTCGCGTGGAAGCCCGACTCTGCCGACGCGCGGACCCGCGCGATGGCTCAGCGCAGCCTGCTGGACGAGCCGGACGTCGACTGGGCCTTCGAGGCCGGATTGTCGAATCCGGATCCCGCGGTGCGCTCGCAGTGCGCCTACCAGCTCGGTGAGCGCCATCGCGCGGCGGCGATCCCCCTGCTCCTGGTGCGCATCCGTCAGGACGAGAAGGACGGCAACGTCGAGTGCTGGATGATCGACGCATTGAGCCGGCTCGGATGCCTCGGCGCCGTCGATCGACTGCCCGCGTTGCTCGCCTACGAGCCGACGATGCAGACCGCCGGCACCCTCACGATCGGCATCCTCGAGCGCCTCGGTCGTCATCCGGGCGGCGGTACGAGCTACGCGCAGCTCGCCGACGCCGCTTCGGCGCTGTGGCAGGACTGGCGGCGCGACGGCGTCGTTCCATCCGCCGTCGCAGAGCCCGCGCCGACCGTCGATTCGATCGAGCCGCTCTACCGCCAGCGGTTGGCGTCGTGGGCTGCCGCACTCGCGGAGTCGGATCTCCGTCCGGTCGACAACGGCCGTTGGGTGTTCGAGCGTATCGGCCGCACCGCGCTGCCTTTCCTGCCGGGACTGCTCCACGCGCAGGAGGATTACGTGCGCCGCTACGGGGCGGAGATCGCGGATGCGCTCGGGCGGACCGCGACCGTCGTCGGACCCGATCTACAGGCGCTGCTCGGCGACACCCGCACCGCTTCGCTCGCGGCTCGCGCGCTCGGCTCGATCGGCTATCGGCCGGCCACGCCGTACCTGATCGAACGCCTGCTCGACGCGAGCCCCGAGATGCGCGTCGCCGCTGCCGACGGCCTCGGCCTGATGGGCGACGACGCCGGATTCGATCCGTTGCGTGCGCGGCTCGGCGACACCGCCGAGACCGACGACGTGAAGGTGCATGCCGCGTGGGCGCTCGCACTGCTGTCGCCGGGTGATCGCTACCTGCTGCAGCGCCTGCGCGACAAGAGCTACCACGAGCCGACCTTGCTCGAACTGCTCGACTCGGTGCGCGCGATCAGGCGATGACGCGCGCCGGCGCGTCGCCATCGAGGACCTGGAGCCAGGGCCCGCGGTGATCGTCGGGATCGATCGCGACGGCGACAGCCCGCGCCGGCGCTCCTTCCACCAGCGTGGCGGCGAGTGGCTGCAGGCCGAGTGCGCGCGCACCGCGGTGCGTGGCCATCGCGAGCAGCAGCCCGGGCTCGGTGTGATCCCGACGCCACAGGCGCCGCACCTGGGCCAGGACGCCGTGCGGTTGCAGCTCCGCGTGGGGCTGGCACAGGATCGAGTCGGTGCCGATGCAGACGTTCACACCGCGGTCGAGCAGCTCGCGATAGCGATGGCCGCGGTGACCGAAGTACTCGCTCGCGATCGGGCAGTAGGCGATCGAGACGTTGCCGAGGGCGGACAGCGTCGCGACGTCGTCGTCGTCGAGGTAGTTGCAGTGGGCGAGCACCCAGGGTGCACGCACGAGTTCGTCGCGCAGCGCCTGAACCGGACTCATGCGTTGGCCGACGATGCTGTCGTCCCACTTGCCGATGGCGCGCAGGAGATCGGCGAAGGGGCCGTCGCCGTCGCGGACGAAGCGCAGCTCGTCCAAGGTCTCGGCGAGGTGGGTCGACGGACGTCCACACTGCGCGGCGCGGGCGTAGAGGCCGCGACCGGCCGAGTACGGGGCGTGGGGTTGGAGCGCGATGCGCAGCTCGGTGTTGCGGCGCGGCAGCGCGCGCAGCACTGCGAGTCGCTCGGCGGCCCGCTCGGCTGCAGCCGGCGCGGCGCGTCCGATGCCGAAACACTCGAGCCAGCTCGTGCCGCCGGGAAGGCCGAGGTCGTCGGCCGAAAGACGAGCCGCAACCGCGACTTCGCTGCCGGCGATGTCGCCGATCCAGCCGACACCCTGCTCGCGTGACCGCATCAGGGCGTCGACGACCGCGCGTGCGGCAACGGTCTCGTCGCGCGGCCGTGTCCGCGCCACGTCCATCGCCCAGGCGGTGAAGTCGCCGCCGTACGGAGTCGGTCCGAGTCCGCCGAGGTCGAGATGCGCGTGGGCGTTGACGAAGGCCGGCAGGATCACCGATGCACCGTGATCGACGACGCGATCGGGTGAACGCCTCAGAGCGCGGCGCACCGCTTCCGCGCGGCCCGATGAGCGAACCAGTCCGCCCTCCACTGCGAGCGCGGCCTCTGCGGCTTCGTCGCCGGCACCGTCGACGAGAGCTGCGGCGAGATGGAGCACGAGACCGGGTTCGGACATGCGCGTCATGAGCATCGCATCCCTCGCCGCGGCGCGCAGCCGATTCCTCCGGTCTGCGTGGGGCCTCCGACGGGCGAGTGAAGTTTCGCGTCCGCCGTCCCGCTGAGCTGCCGGACGCGACGGTCGCACCGGCGGCGAGGTGCGAGCGCATGGCAATGGAATCGGGTTTCGACGACGAGGTCGTCGTGTCGGTGGCGCGGGGCTGGCTCTCGCGACGTGGCGACCTCTTCACGCGGCGCAACCTCGACGACTTCGTGCAGGAGACCGCGCTCCGCACCTGGCAGGCCCGTGAGTCCCTTCGCGACCGCGAGCGGCTCGCCGCCTTCGCGCGAACCATCGCTCAGCGCATGCGATACCACGAGCTACGTCGGCATCACCGACTGACCACGGTCGGGCTCGAGGTCGAGGATCCGATCGCGCCGCCCGACGATCGGGATGCCGGCGAACGTTGGTTCCGGGTCGCCGACACCTGGGTCGATGCCGAGTGGTTGAAGGCCGAGCTGCGGAAGGCGCTCGCCGGTCTCGGCAGTTCGCAGCGCGCGGTGCTGCAGGAGTTCTACGCGGGCTCGACCTGCCGCGACATCGGCGGCCGCCTCGGGCTCACCGAAGGATGCGTGAAGCAGCGCCTGTTCCGCGCCCGCTCGCGTGTCCGTGCAGACCTCGAGGCGCGCGCACGGTGCGCGGGTCTCGTCGACGTTCCAACACGACAGCAGACTGCAGTCGAGACTGCAGGGAGAGAGGCAGAGAGATGAAGTCCATGCAAGGCAGGTTGATCGGTTTCGCATTCGCCGCGCTGGCCGCGCTCGCTCAGCTCGGTGCGCAGGCGCCTTCCGTCCGCCCGGACGACGCACGGGCACGCATCAAGGAGATCACGACTCGGGTCGAGGGCCTCGTGGGCGTGCGTGGCGCGGATCGCACGGCAGCGCTGGAGAAGGCGGCTTCCGACTACGAGGCCGTCGCCACCGAGTTCGCGACCGACAAGTCCGTCGTCGCGCAGGCCTCGTGGGAGGCGGGCGAGTGCTGGCGTCGAGCCAACAAGGTCGATCTCGCGGCCGAGGCCTATGCGCGCGTCCTGGCCTCGGGCGAGGATCGTTTCAGGCAGCGTGCGCTGTTCCAGCGCGCGTCGATGCTGCGGCGCACCAAGCAGCTCGAGGAGGCGGGGAAGCTGTACGCGGAGGCGGGCAAGATCGATCCCGAGTCGGTGCGCGCGCACGACGCCCGTCTGTGGGTCGCGCGTGTCCTCGAACTGCGTGGTGACAACGACGGTGCGGTCTCCGCCTACCGCGGTGCGGTCGAGGCGGCGGTCGGCGCGCGGCGTGTGATCGAGGCTTCGGATGCGCTCGCCAAGTCACTCGTCCGCAAGGGCGACCTGGACGGCGCGAAGGCCGCGATCGAGCACGCCGAGCACGAGGCCGCCGACGAGGTCGAGGCCGGCGGCGAGGAGGGAGAGCGCATCAAGAAGTCGCTCGACGAGATGGGATCGCGGGGGATGCTGCGCCGCGCGGTCGACAAGAAGACCAAGGCGGCCGGCGCCGCGATCGACCTCGAGAACGCGCGCGGCCGCTGACAGCGCGCCGTCCGTTCAGCGGACGCCGATCCCGTAGTAGTGGAACCCGGCTTCGCGCAGACGCTGCGGATCGAAGATGTTGCGGCCGTCGACCACGACCGGCGACTTCAGCTTCGCGCGGATGTCCTCCGGATCGACGTGACGGAACTCGCTCCACTCGGTGACGAGCACCAGCGCATCGGCGCCTTCGAGCGCCGAGAGTGCATCGGGTGCGTAGCCGACCTTGTCGCCGAGGCGCCGCTTGGCCTCGTGCATGGCCTCGGGGTCGAAGGCGGTGACGGTCGCGCCGGCTGCGAGCAACTGGTCGATCAGCACCAGCGCGGGAGCCTCGCGCATGTCGTCGGTCTTCGGCTTGAAGGCGAGGCCCCACAGCGCGAAGTGCTTGCCCTTCACGCTGCCGAAGTGTTTCACCAGCTTGGCGAACAGCACTTCCTTCTGTGCTGCGTTGACCTCCTCGACCGCGTTGACGATGCGCGGCTGGTAGCCGTGCTCGTTGGCCGTGCGAACCAGGGCCTGGACGTCCTTCGGGAAGCAGGATCCGCCGTAGCCGGCGCCGGCGAACAGGAAGGGGAAGCCGATGCGCGCATCGGTGCCGATGCCCTTGCGCACCTGGTTGATGTCGGCGCCGACCAGCTCGCAGATCGCGGCCATCTCGTTCATGAAGGAGATGCGCGTCGCGAGCATCGCGTTGGCCGCGTACTTGGTCATCTCGGCGGAGGCGGGATCCATGACGAGGATCGGCTTGCCGGTGCGGACGAAGGGGCCGTAGAGGTCCGTCATCACCTGCTTGGCCTGCTCGCTGTCGGTGCCGATCACGACCCGGTCGGGCTTCATGAAGTCGTCGATCGCGGCGCCCTCCTTCAGGAATTCGGGGTTGCTCACCACGTCGAACTGCGCGTTCGGACCGGCGGTCGAGCGGATCGCGTCGCGCACCTTCTTGTTGGTGCCGACCGGGACCGTGCTCTTGGTGACGACGACCTTGTAGCCGTTGAGGTTCTCGCCGATCTGCCGCGCCACTCCGAGCACGTAGCGCAGGTCCGCGCTGCCGTCCTCGTCCATCGGCGTGCCGACGGCGATGAAGCACACCTTGGCGTCGCGGATCGAGCCGGCGACGTCGGTGGTGAAGCGGATGCGCCCCTCGTCGCAGTTGCGCTTGATCAGCTCCTCGAGACCCGGCTCGTAGATCGGGACCTCGCCCGCCTGCAGGCGACGAACCTTGTTCTCGTCGACGTCCGCGCAGGTGACGCGATTGCCGGTCTCGGCGAAGCAGGTGCCGACGACGAGTCCGACGTATCCGGTTCCGATGACTGAGATCTTCATGACGGCTTTCGGGCGCTGCGGACAGCGGAGTCCGCGTCTCCCTGATCGGTGGGAGAGGGGGGCCGACCGTAGCCACGGGACGATGGGTCGGCAATTCAGGACTGTTGCAAGCCGCTGCGCCCTCGCTGCGCACTGTCGTCCGATGCCGCGGTCTGCGACACTGCGCCCCTCATGAAGCGCTTGTGCACGGCCCTGATCCTGGCACTCCAGGGGAGTTGCAGCCTGCCGACCCTGGTCGACGCGATCGATGCCCAGAACCCGCGGAGTGATCTCGATCGTCCCGCCTGGGTCCGAGCTCCGGCCACGGCCGGCACCTGGATCTGCGGTGCGGCGGGCGCGGTCGCCTCGCTGCCCTTCCTGATCGTCTCCTGGCCGATCGAGCAGCTCTCCGGCGACCACAAGGGACGGCTCGACGACGAGTGGCTGTTCGCCCCGACCAGCATGGCCGCCGGCGCCGGTCACTTCCTGTTCGGTGCGCCCTTCGACTTCCTCGACTACGGCTTCCGTCGCGCCTGGATCGACGACCCGGCGGCACCTCTCCCCGCGCGGCCCGAGGCGCAGCCGCCCGAGCCCGAGGGGTCCGCGTCGGGTGGGCGATGAGCGGAGCGCGTCGCCACGGCGATCCGCGCAAGCAGCTCCAGCTCGCCGCTCAGATCCGTCGTTCGCTCGAGTCCACCCTGATCGGTGAGTGCACCGACGAGGTGCTCCAGAACATCAGCGTGGAGAGCGTCGAGCCCGCCGACGGCAACCGCTTCAGGGTCACCATGATGGTCCATCCGCCGGGCGCCGCTCTGCCGAAGGAGGAGGTGATGCGGCTCCTCGAGGACAGTCGGCCGCTGCTCGTGCATCGCGTGGCCGAAGACATCCACCGCCGGGCCGTGCCGGAGCTGGTGTTCTGGCTGGTGCGTGCGCCGGATGCGCCGACCGACGGGTCGTCCTGACACCGAGCGACTCGGTCAGCGTCGGCGATCGCGTGGCCGTAGCGACGTGTCGTCCGCGACCGTTCCGTCGGTGAGGACGGCCTGCATGCGGAGCGCGTCCTTGTCGAAGTGCAGCACCCAGACGTGGTGCGCGCTCCGGGCGAAGCCGGGAGCTTCGAGGAACCAGCGCTTCACGTCGGGAGTGCGCTGCGCGACGCCGAGTCCGCCCTCGCCGATGTAGACCACGCCGGTGTCGTCGCGCTTGCCGCCGCGGATCGGCACGGTGCGCTTCAGGGTGTGACCGTCGGACTCGACGGCGAGGTCGAGATCGTGCCCCTCGAACACCGGGACGAAGTCGATCAGGGCACTGGAGGGCTGCTTCACCGAGGGCCATGCCGGCTGGTGGTAGCTCGCGATCTGCCAGCGCAGGTCGCGGTGTGCGCCGAGGGTCTCGGCGAGGAAGCGCGCTTGATCGCCCGCGGTCGAGACCTCGGTGTTCAGCACCATCAGCAGCACGTCTCCCGCGAGCCTGCACGCGAAGTAATTGCGGTCGATGCCACCGCCCGGCCATCCGAAGGACTCGTCGAAGAGCTTGCCCTTGCCCTCGTGATTCCCGCGCGTGGGGATCAGCGGGAGGATGCGGCCGTCGGAAGTGACCAGCATCGACTGGTCGGTGAGCCACTCGCAGAACAGGCCGAAGTCGGTGCCGTCGTAGACGTAATCGCCGCCGTGCAGCAGCGCGAGCACCTGCGGATCGGCTTCGGCGAGGGCGCGCACGCGCTCGTCCATCCGTCGGCGCATCGCGCGATCGGATCGCGAGTCGCTGCCGGCGAGGAGGACGAAGGGCCGGTCGTCGACCGGGGCGGTGGTGAAGTGGAACTGCGGGCTGCGCAGGCCGTCGCTCTCGATCACGAACCAGTAGGTCGTCGACGGTGACAGCCCGGTCAGGTGGGCGTGGTGGTAGGACAACGCGGGGCCGTCGTCGTCGTTGCGCCGCGTGTAGGGACCGTTGCGATCGGCGACGACCACGCGCGCACCGGCCTCGGTCGTCGCCGTGAGCGCCTGCTCACCGAGCAGCACGTGGTGCGTCTGTCCGGCACCCGATGTCGACCAGGCCACCAGCGCGCTGTGTGCCGGATCCTCGGTCCAGACCACGCGCCACTGCGTGGGCCCGGGTTCGCGGATGCGCAGGTCGCAGGGCAGGGCCGCTTCGCCCGCGGAACAGGACACCATCAGGAGCAGGCCGGCGAAGCCCGCGATGGCCGACGCGTTCCGCAGCGGACGACCCTTGGTCACGCGGTGGCCGGCGAGCATCACGATCGCCAGCGGGGCGGCGGCGTTCAGCGCGCGTAGCGCGGTCTCCGGCCATTGCGCGAGCCCGCCGTAGGTCATCCGTGACAAGGCGGTGATCAGACCCCAGCACGTCATCCACACGGCGACGGCACGCGCACGGGTGGACAGGAGCGCGGCGACGCAGGCGATGTCGACGACGCCGATCACGATCAGCGTCTGCTCGGCGGCGTTCTGCGGCAGCGTCGCGCCGAACACGCGCCGGGCGCTGCCGATCAGGAGGTCGATGAAGTGCGGATTCAGCGAGAGCGCCGCCAGTCCGTGACCGAGGAACGTCGCGGAGACGGCGATCGTCAGCACAGCGCCGGACGCTCCGCGACGGGTGGGCAGGCACAGGGCGAGCGGTGCCAGGAAGCGCGTCGCTTCCTCGAGCAACACGTACTGCGCGTTGCGCGTGGCGGTGGCGGTCGCGGCCAGCGCCAGGACCAACAGGATCGCGCTCGCCAGTGCGGCGCCGAGGCGCATCCAGGCGCTCAGCACCAGCAGGCCTGCCAGCGCGAGCATCACGAGCACCGCGTCGTCGAGTCCGGCCGCAGTCGATTCCCCGAGCAGTCCGTGGTCGTAGTAGAGAAAGCCGAACAGCGGGCTGTCGTACGGCAACCAGCGCGCGACCGTCCCGAGGCAGGTGATCGCGGTGGCGATGCGCAGGACCAGGATCGCGGTCGGGTTCGTCTGAGTCGCGGGGAGCATCGGGGCCGGGATCTTCGCCGCGGAGCCCGGGGAAGCCGCGGGAATACCCCTCGGCTTCGCGACGTCCCCCGCGCGAAGGTCGCCGAGGCGGTCGCGTTCCCATGCTCCACCGAGTCCAGTGCCTCCTGTTCCTCGTCCTGTCTGCCCTCGTCGCAGCGCAAGAGCCTCAACGGCCGGTGCAGGCGGCCCAACAGGAACCCGCGGAGGTCCGCCTCCCGCATCAGGGGGAGGTGCGCAAGGCATTGATCATCGAGCCGGGGGAGTACGAGTGCTGGGTCCTGCTCGATCGCGTCGCCGACTCCTTGCACCGCAGCTACGTGCCCGGTGAGTCCTTCGAGAAGTCCCGGCCCGTGGCCCCGCTGGTGATCCGGTTTCCCCTGCGGATCGAGGACGGTCGGCTCGAGGCCTTCGCCTCCCAGCTCCTGCTCCACGCCAATTGCTTCGCGGTGCCGATCGAAGGCAACGATCGATCGGGAGTCTGGCGGATCCTGCGGTTCGATGGTCAGCGACGGCAGGAGTACTACGAGACGGCGCGCTACGTCGACTCCGAACAGGTCGCCGCATTGGGCGACGACGCCACCTGCGTGATCACCACCTTCGCGATGCACGATGCGAGTGCCCTCGCGTTCGTCAGCTCGATGCGGCAGATGTTCAGCGGCAACGGCGGCGCCATGCTGATGCTGTCGGCCTCGGGCGACGGCAACCTCGTGACCGCCATCGGCCCGGCGAATCGCATCGCCGCGATCCTCTCCGTCGCGAAGCAGTACGCCGCCCACGCGGATCACCCGGACCCGAGCCTCGCGGCCAACCGCATGCAGCAGCTCGAGGCGCGCATCGCCGCGCTCGAGGCGAAGCTCGCCGACTCCGCGGCGAAGACGAGCAGGAACTGATCGTCAGCGCTTCGCGGCGGCGAACCAGTCGGCGAGGTCCGGGAGTGCCGCGATCTCCGCAGCAAACATGCCGCGCACGCGCTCGGCATCCTCGCCACGGCCGGCAGCGTCGAGGCGGTGCGCGAGCAGCCCCGCCAGTCGCAGGAGGAGGAAGCGGCGCTCGACGCGCGACTCGTCCTTCACGGCCGCGGCGATGCGCGCAGCCAGGTCGGTGGCGAGTTCCGGCTTGCTCCAGCGCGACAGAGGCGGGATCGCCTGCGCGAAGACCGCGGCCGGGAAGTCGTCGGACCGTTCCAGCGAGTTGTCCTCGACCTCCAGATCGCGCAGCGCCGCGTCGAGGTTGCCGTCGCGCACGTCGAGTCCGGCCCACGGCAGAGCGAGACGCAGGGCCTGGTAGCTCGCCTCGGGATCGTCGAGTCGCGTGCGCACCGCCGCGAAGCGTTCGCGGATCGATGCCGTCGGCTCGTCGGAATCGAGCGCCAGGGCGAGCAGCCAAGAGTCGGTCTGAGGATCGACCGAGTCGGTCGGAGCGAGACCGCGCAGCGCATCGGGGCGGCGTTGTGCCGCCAACCGCAGCAGGCCGCCGAGTCCCGTGTCGTCGTCGGGGACCTGGTTCAGCGTGTTGCGGTCGGCGAGCAGCGAATCGAGCATGCGGTCGACGTCGACGTCGCGGCCGACCTGGAGCGCGGTCCAGCACAGCTCGACGAGTTCGCCCTGGTTCTGGTCGGCGAGCAGGATGCGCTGGTGGAGGAGCAGCTCGACGAGGTCCTCGCGCACGGGCAGTCCGATCTGGATCGCCGCCCACAGGATGCCGCGCGCGTGCGCGTCGCCGTGGTCGGCGTCGAAGCGGGCCTGTGCCTCGCCGACCATCTTGATGACGTCACCGAAGCTGCGCTCTGCACGCAGGAGACCGCGGTAGTGCTCGGTCTCGGTGAGTCGCGCGGCCGGACCCGACTTGCGGATCAGCTCCTCGAGGATCCGCCGGCCCTCCGGCACCGAGCCGAGTCGTTCGATCTCGTCCGAGGTCAACGGCGAGCCTTCGACGTCGTAGCGCGGCCAGTCAGGCGTCTTCAGCACGTCCTCGATGGTGATGCGGGTCTGCTCGTTGCCGACCCGGCCGAGGGCACGCGAGATCAGCATCACACCGCCGGGCCCGGCGCTCCCGGCCATCACGCGCGTCCGATGCGTGCTCTGTGCCCAGCGCGCGATTTCCCGCTCGCGGGTCTGCGGGTCGGTGAGCATCAAGGCGGCGCGCAGTCGCACCCGGTCCGTGTAGCCGTAGTCGTCCTTGGTCCGATCGAGGGCCTCGATCGCGGCCATCGCGTCGCCACGCGTGAGCATGACCTGCGCGAGCTGGGCGACCTGGAAGGGGTAGACCTCGTTGGCGACGTCGAGCCAGCGCTTGTAGATCCGCACGATCGCATCGGTGCGGCCGATCAGTCCGAGCATGGTGACCGACTGCGATTGGATCGACATGTTCTCCGGAGAGGCGAGAGCGGCCGCTTCGGCATGCTCCGCGGCCTCGGCGGACCTGCCGAGCGAGGACTCGAGCGTCGCACGCAGCAGCAGGTTCGCCGGTCCGGCGCCCGGCTGGATCGCGGCGAGCGCGTCGCGTCGCATCGCCGGGTTGGTCGTCGCGACCACGGCCTCCGCGAGCTGACACCAGCTGTAGTCGACCGTGTTCGCGGCGAGCAGCGACTTGATCAGCTCGTCCACGGCGGACATGCGTTCGCCGGCGTCGTCGCTCGCCCGCAGGTCGAGAAGCGGTCGGCACGGATCCTCCGGAGCGACGCGCAGCATCAGGCGCGCCATCGCCTGGAGCACCGAGCGGTCGGCCTGCTTGCTGGTCGCGAGGCGCGTCAGCCAGATGCTGTCGGAGGTCGTGAACTTTCCCTTGCCGAGCAGATCGACCGCGCGCGTCGCCAGCTCACCGCTGAACGCGCCGTTCGCCAGGGCCTGCAGGAGCGGCATGCGTCCCTCGTCGCCGAAGGCCCGCAGCGTGTCGCGCAGCAGGCTCTCCGCGTCGTCGATCGGGAGCAGGCGGAGGTACTTGCACCGGCTGCTGATGAGATAGGCGCTCGACGGCTTCTTGAACGACAGCGGCACGAGCACCGCCAGGTCCGCAGCGGGCAGCCAGTCTCGCGCGGCTTCCAGCACCGTGAACGCGAGGTTGGCGTCGCCCGCCTCGACCGTCATCTCGACGAGCTTCCTGGCATGGACGGCGCGTTGTTCCTGCGGCAACGAACGATCGGCGCGCAGCGCCGCGAGCAGTCTTCCGGCCTTCACGCGGCCGGTGCCGGCGGCGGCCAGCGCGTCGGCGAGTTCCGCATCGAGGATCGCGCGCTCGTCGGCCTTCTCGCCGACCAGAGGTGCGACGCGCAGCCAGGTCCGCCCCGCCTTGCGTGGATCGGTTGCAGCAGCCTCGCGCAGCCGCGCCACGGCCGCGTCACGAAGCTGCACGGCACCGAGTGCGGTGAGCCAGCGCACCGGCAGTTCCAGCGTCTGCGGTTCCAGCGCGGCGATCCGCTCCGCGGCGTGATCGAGATCGCCGGCGAGCAGCAGTGCGCGGACGCGTTCGGTCGGCACGCCGTCGAAGGCCTTCTCGGGCAACGCGAGGAGGCGGGTGATCTCGAAGCGGCGGATGCCCTCCAGGATCAGGTCGCGCCGCATGCGCCCGTCGAGCTTCTCCTCACCGAGCAGACCGTCCTCGACTTCCCGCGCGCGCGCGGTCGCCTGCGTGTCGGGGAACGCGTCGGCGAAATTGCGGAGACGACCGGCGAGCGTGCGCCGTGCCGAGTCCTCGAGCTTCTCACGGCCGTCGAGACGGGCGAGCACGGCGTCGCGGACCGGCACCACGTCCGTTCCGGAGTCGGCGGTGCGCAGCACGCCGGAGATGGCGGTGTCGACTCCCGGCCCTTCGCTGCGCTGGTTCCGATTGAAGCCGCGCTGCGGAGCGTTCGAGCTCGCGAACACCTCGCCGTGGATCAACGCGATCGCACCGCGCCGCCACAGATCCAGCGCATCGCTGCGAGCTCCACGCTGCTCGCACAGCGCGGCGATCGCGAACATCGCCTCCGGGTCGTCGGGTGCGCGACGCAACGCGCGACGCAGGATGCGCTCCGCGTCGTCGAACCGGCGTGCGCTCTCATAGGCCTTCGCGATCCGGTGTTCGATCGCCGCGAAGTCCGGCGCGAGACGTGCCCTCGCGAACGCGCGCTCCGCGCCGGGCAGGTCCTTGGCGGCGAGCAGCGCTTCGCCCATCTCGACGAACACCGTCGGCGGCACCTCTTCCCCGGAGCGGAGCAGCGATCGCGCGTGCACGAGGTAGCGCGTCCAGTCCTTGCGCTGCGAGGCCTCCTCCATCGCTTCGCGCAGCCACGCCGAGCGCTGTTGGCCGGCGATCAGGACCGTCTCCTCCAGGACCGCGAGACGACCGTCCTTGTCGCCGAGCTGCTCCAGCACATCCTGCAGTGCGCGCTGCAGGAACACGCGATCGGGACTCGCGGCGATGCGGCGGCGCACCGCGCGCTCCGCGAAGCGCAGCGCCTCGGAGCCGGCCGAGAGGTTGAGCAGTCCGTCGACGGCGACCAGGAACAGGTCGTCGGGCACGTCCTGGGCGATCAGGTCGAGGAACAGGCCGATCGCCTCGGCACCGCGTTGCTGGGACTGCATCGCGTTGGCCCACAGCAGCAGCGTCTCGATGCGGTCGGGGTGCGCTGCGTAGGCGCGTCGGTAGAGCCGTGCCGCATCGCGGGGCTTGCCCGCCAGCGCGTAGATGCCGGCCGAGAACTCGTAGGTCACGGCGTCGGACTCGCCTTCCTTCGCGAGCAGTTCGCGGATCACGGCACGCGCCTCAGCGGCGCGGCCGCGTTCGAGGAACGCCAGCACGAGCTGCTGGCGGTAGTCCATCGCGTTCTCCGGATCGATCTCCATCAGATGACGCAGGGCGCGCTCCTGGCCGCGGTAGTCGTCGGTCTCGAGGCAAGCCTGCGCGATCGCCTGCCACGCGTCGATCTCGTGCTCGGGCTGTTCCTTCGCCCATTGCAGCAGGACGTCACGCGCGCCGAAGGTGTCCTGCGCGCGCGTCCAGATCTTGACCAGCGCGTCGCGGCACGAGTCGCGATTCTGGGTGGACGGATCGGCCACCGCCGCCTCGAGCTCGATCGCGAGGTCGGCGAGCGAGCCGTCGCGCGCTGCGGCGTCGAGCACGCGTTCCTGCGCCTGCACGCGACGTGCGGGGCTTCCCGCCGTCAGCCACACCTCGCGGAACAGATTGCGGGACTCGGTGCGCTGCGCATCGGTCTTGCCCTGCGAGAGGAGCCAGGCGAGGCGGAGCGCGACGTCCTCCGCGGGGTGCTCCTTCTGGATGTCGCGCAGCAGCTCGATCGCCTCCTCGTTGCGGCCGAGGCTCTCGAGCATGCCGGCGAGGCGTGCGCGCGAGGACCGCTCCTTGGCGGCGGAGCGCGCATCGAGCGCGAGCTTCGCGGCGTCGGCGTCGCGATGACGGGCGCGCAGCAGCTCGATCTCGAGCATCACGCCGTCGATCCGTTCCGCTTCCGACTCGCTCGCCTTCAACCGCGCGAGACCCTCGTCGCGCGCCACGTCCTCGAACAGTTCGCCCGCGGCCTGGGTGAGCGCGAGCAGCTCCTTGTGGCTGCCGATCGCGATCCCCTCGAGCAGCGTGGCGCGCGCTTCGTCCTTGCGCTGCAGATCGGTCAGCAGCAGCGCGAGCGACACGCGGAGCCGGTGGTCGTGCGGATCGGCCGTCAGGCGGCGTTTGGACTCCTCGACCGCACGATCCGCGCGTCCGCACTCCACCGCGATCGCGACGATGTCGGACTGCACCGCGGGATTGCTGCGCACCGCCGGCTCGTCGAGCAGCCCGAGGATGGCATCGCCGTCGCCGCACGCGCGGAGCGCATCGAGCATGGCTTCGATCTCGACCGTCGAGGCGGAGGCGAGCTCGTTGCGGATGCCCGCAGCGAAGGCACGCAACGCGGCTTCGTCGCGTGCGAGACCGAGTTCGCGCGAGAGGGCGAAGGCGCGTTCGCGTTGCAGCGTGGCGACTGTGGCGGCCGCGTGGTACTCGCGTCGGGAGGCCTCGTCGTCGTGCAGGGTCTCGAACCACGCCCCGCGGCGCAGGTGCACGCAGCAGCGTGCGGCGGCTGGCAGGGTGTCGTCGTCGACGTGCAGATCGAGCGCGACGTCGAACATGCCGAGCCCGCCGGCCAGGTGACCGATGGCGCGACGCATCGCCGGTGATGCATCGCGGGCGGCGTCGCGGAACGCCTGCTCGGCCGCGGTCTTGTCACCTTTGGCGGCGAGGAGCTCGGCGCGGTGCAGCGTCGCCTCCTGACGCAGCTCGGCAGGTGCGTCGCCGTCGGACGCCAGCGCGGCGAGCACGGCGACGGCCTCGTCGAGACGTCCGGTCGCGTCGAGGGCGAGCGCGCGTCGCACGCGGGTCGCGATGTCCGTCGCGTCCGCGGTGAGTGCGATCACCTGCTGGAGATCGCCGCGGGCCTGCGCCAGCGCGAGCTTCTGGGCGGGGGTTCCGTCCTTCCATTCGGCGACCAACGGCTCGAGATCGCCGACGTCGCGGATCTGCTGCGCGATGCGCGCGGCCGCCGCGGGATCTTCCTGTGCCGGAGACGTGTGCAGCGTGAGCAGCACGGCGAGCAACGCCGCGGCGGCGCGCGTCGCACCTCGGGGCCAACGCCTCGTCACCAACAGGAGCAGGAAGCCGACCAGTCCCGCGAGGGCGAAGGTCGGAGTCAGCGAGCGGTGCCCGGACTGCGCCGCGGGCGGCGGTTCCACCGGAAGCAGGCCTTCCGTGGTCCCTCCGGTCGCGAGCGCGAGTGCGCGCAAGGTCGTGCTGCGGTCGTCGAGACGCCCGTCGCGCGGTGCCGGTCGCACCGCCGCCGCAGCGGCATCGAGACCGACGACCTGGAAACGGCAAGGACGATCATCGGGCCAGACCATGGTGGTGGAGAGCGAGCCTTCGGGTCCCGTAGCCAACGCGATCTCGCGGGCGCCGCCGTCGCTCTGCACGACGCGCAGCATGCGCGGTGTCGACGGATCGGCACCGCGCAGCTCGATGCGCACGCTCGCGCGCGACGGCTCGACACGCAGTTCCGGTTGCGCACCTTCGTGACCGCGTGCCAGCGCACGGATCTGATCGGCGAGGAACCCCGACCAACGGGTGCCGCGCGCGGTGTCGGTGAGCGGGCCGAGCAGTTCCGTCGCGAGCGTCGCGACGCGGCCGGCGCCCTGATCCCATGCGGCGAGCACGCTCGATCCGCCCGGAGCATCGACGATGCGCTCCGCCCACGGCTTCGGCGCGGCCTCCACCAGGCCACCGAGTTCCACGGCGTCGCCGTCGCGCAGCGCCGCCGCAGTCTCTCGGCCCGCGCTCGCCTCCGCCGCGATGCGCTCCTCGCGCACCGCAGGCAGACGCGTCGTCTGCGGTTCCTTGAAGCGCAGGTCGGGGAGCTGGAAGCGCGACGGACAGGCGTAGAAGCGCCCGCCACCCCACTGCGCGAGATCCATCAGGAAGTCGCTCTGCGCCTGCGGGCCGATCAACACGGTGCTGAGCTGCATGTTGGCGTCGGCGATGCGCCGCGCGAGTTCCTCGAAGGGACCGGACTCCACGCCGCCGTCGGTGAGCACCAGGATGTGCTTGAAGCGGGTGCGGGCGTTGAGCAGCGCGTAATAGCTCTCCTCGAGCGCGCTGTAGATCACGGTGCCGCCGCCGGCCTGCATGCGATCGAGGGCGCGCATCAGTTCGATCAGGTTCGACGCCGGCTGCAGCGGCGCCGCCCAGCGCTTGCTGCCGTAGAACTCGACGATGCCGACCTTGTCGTGGGGCATCAGCCGGCGGATCGCCAGGCGCGCGACCTCCTTGGCGAGGTCGATGCGCGAGCCCATCGAGCCGCTGGTGTCGATCACGACCACCAGGGAACACGACGGATCGCGACGCTCCTCGCGTTGCGGCATGTCGACCGGCAGCAGCGGTGCGAGCGGCGACTGCGCGTAGCCGCCCGGGCCGAGGTTGCGCCATGCTCCGGCGAGCAGCAATCCAACGCCGCGCGACGGGATCGCCGCGGCGAGTGCGCCCTGCGCCGCTTCGCTCCACGCGCTCGCGGGCAGGTCGTCGACCACGACCACGTCGGTGTCGTCGAGCGACGATGCTGCGACGTCGCCGTGTCGCAGATCGATGCCGAAGGGTGCGAGGGTGTCGCGTAGCGCGGAGTACTCGACCTCGGTCGCGCCCATCCAGGTGGCGTGCACCGCGCCGTCGCAGAGCAGCGCACTGCGTTCGGCGGACACCTTCGCGTCACCGACCATCACCCGCGTGTCGAGCGCGAGCACGCCGCGACGTGTGCCGGGAGCGACGTCGACCGACACGTGGTTCGTGCCCGCCGACAGAGCGAGCTCGCGCGCACCGAGCAGGGCGTCGTCGTCGGTCGAGCGCACCTCGACGCGCACCGCGACATCGCCGGGCACGTCGATCGTCGCTTCCAGACGGAAGGCTTCACCGACGTGCACCCGCCCGACGTGCTTCACCTCGAGCAGGGCCGGTCCGCTGCGGACCACCGGCGTGGTGCGCGCGTGGATGCGGATGCCGGCGGCCTTCGCCTGCGCGGTCAGCACGTCGAGGCTCTCGTGTCCGAAGATTCGGCCCGCATCGCCGGCCTCGCCGGTGAAGAGGACATCGCCGCCGTCGGGAGACAGCGCGATCGCGGCGCCGAGCGCAGCACCGAGATCGGGATCACCGGCGCTCTGTGGCACCTCGGTTCGCCCACGCGGTCCGACCGCGACCGTCTCGCCGGCGGCGATGACCTGGAAGGCGTCGCGTGCCGGCGTGGCTTCGCGCCACTGCCGCGCGAGCGTCGCGTCGTCGCCGCGCGCGATCACGGTCCGCGTCGGACGACCGCGCGTCGTTCGAGCCCAGGGACCGGCGAGCGCGATCACCAGTGCCGCGAAGCCGAGCGTGCCGGCGCCGATCACCGCCGTCCGGTGTGCAGCGGAGTCGAAGAACGCGCGCGCCCGCCACAGGGAGAGGGCGATCAGGGGCGCGGCGAGCAGGAGGAGGAGGGCAAGGGGTCGTTCGAACAGCACCGTCCGGCCATTCTCGGGTCCGTTGCCGCCAAGGCCAGGGTGGGCGTGGCGATCCGGGCCGCAGGTTCGCACCGCCGCGGGTCGTGGCCGCGCGTGCGGCCACCAGCGAGCATCTGAGAGCCCGTATCCTGGATTTCCTCTCGGGGTCTCAGGCCCGCGGCGTCTTCGGCTCCAGCAACCAGTTGTTGCCGTAGTCGGGCGAGTCGACGACCTGGTGGACCTTCGGGTCGAAGCGGTCCACGTCGATCAATTGGTGCCGGTAGAACAGGCGGATCCGATAGCCGAGGGGCTCGAACAGGCGGACCAGCCCGCCGACCCCCTGCGAGGAGTCGTGGGCGTGACGTTCCTCGCACTCGCAGATGATGGTCGGGCGGTCGCGGTCGACGAGATCGCGGGAGCCCCCGAATGCGGCGAGCTCGTGGCCCTCGATGTCGCACTTCACGAAGTGCACGCGCTCGAGGCCGGCGTCGCGGGCCAGCTCGCTGAGGGTGGCGCGCTGCACCGGAACGCGCTTGCCGGGGTCGCCGTCGGGGAAGCCGGTCAGCGAGGCGCCGTGCGTCGAGCCGCTGCTGCGCAGCACGATCTCGCCTGCGCCGCTGACGTCGCTGACCGCCGCATTGCGGACCACCACCTGCGGCCAGTGCGCGGTGAGGCGGGCGAGGCGGTCGGCGAGGGACTTCTGCGGCTCGACCGCGAGCACCCGCCCGCGTGCGCCGACCGCCTTGGCCATCCAGTAGGTGTAGCCGCCCTTGTGCGCGCCGAGATCGATCGCGCTCTGTCCCGGTCTGAGGAACGAGCGGACGAAGCGGATCTCGTCCGGATCGATCTGCAGCCGGTAGCGCCACGCGCGGTGACGCCATCTGACGGGGTCCCAGAGCATCGCCGCCGAGGATAGCGGCGCCGTGCCCGGATCCATCGCGCTCATCGCCGCTCGCCGCGCTGCACGCGCTGCAGTGCGGCGCGCAGGCTCGTCACGAGCTCCGGTCGCGATGCGTAGAGGTTCTCGGTCTCGCCCGGATCGTTCGCGAGGTCGTAGAGCTGTCCCTCCGGCGCATCGGGCGGCGGTTCGTAGCGCGAGAAGCCGCCCGAGCCCTTGCCGAGGATCAGCTTGAAGCTGCCCTGCCGGACCGCGAACAGGCCGGAACCACTGTGCATCACCAGCAGCTCGTGCACCGGTCCGTGACGCGGGGCACCGCGCAGGAGGTCGGAGAAGTCGACGCTGTCCTCCGCGGCACCGGGTGCCACGCGTGCGCCGGTCAGCGCGGCGAGGGTGCGGAACAGATCGGTCAGCTCGATCGGCTCGTCCTCGGTCGTGCCGGCCGACACCACCTCGGGCATGCGCACCAGGAAGGGAATCCGGTGGCCGCCCTCCCAGGCGTCGCCCTTCAGTCCGCGCCAGGGTCGCGAGGAGTCGTGGCCGAAGTTCGCTTTCACCGAACCGACCGGCCCGGTGAAAGCGTGCGCGTCGCGCTGCGGCGAACCGTTGTCGGAGGTGAACACGACCAGCGTGTCGTCGGCGAGACCGTTTCGATCGAGGGCGTCGAGCACCTCGCCGAGCGCCCAGTCGGTCTCCGCCACCCAGTCGCCGTAGCTGCCGGCACCACTGGTCCCGGCCCAGCGGGTCGACGGCGCGATCGGCGTGTGCGGCGAGGTCAGGGCGAGGTACAGGAACAGCGGCTGCGAAGAACGGCTCCGCGCGTGCTCGTCGATGATCGCGGCGGCGCGCTGCGTGATCGCGGGCAGCACCGCCGACAGGTCCCAGCCGGGGACCATCGGGCCGTCGTGACCGAAGAGGCGCTCGTCGTTCTGTGCCGTCGGCTGCTGCGTGAGGTGGTCGTCCTCGATGAAGGCGTAGGGCGGGAAGTTGGGGACGTCGTCGCCGAAGTAGTGGTCGAAGCCGGCGGCGAGGGGCCCGCCGCGGATCCGTCGCAGGAAGTCGATGCGCGGTTGGACGGTGTTGCGCTCCGCGACCGTGAACAAGTGGGCCGGCGCCTCGTCGAGCAGGTGGCCGCCGTCGCGTAGAGGCCAATCCCAGCCGAGATGCCACTTGCCGACGCACTCGGTGCGATAGCCGATCGCGCGCAGCATCGCGGGCAGGGTCTGACGATCCTCGTCGATCAGCGGGACGTCCCACGGCCACAGCACGCCGGACTGCAGGCGCGTGCGCCATGCGAAGCGCCCGGTGAGCAGGCCGTAGCGGGTCGGCGAACACACGGCGGAAGGTGAGTGCGCGTCGGTGAAGCGCATGCCCTCGCGGGCGAGGCGGTCGATGTTCGGCGTCGCGATCTTCGACTGGTCGTTGTAGCAACCCGGATCGCCGTAGCCGAGGTCGTCGGCGAGGACGATGACGATGTTGGGCGGCCGGCTCCCTCGTGCATCGCGGCCCCCGGGCGCCGGCGCCGTCGAGCAGGAGGCGAACAGGATCGCGGCGAGGGAACAAGGTACGACGCGCATCCTGACATCGGACCACCGGCAGGGGGCGTGGTCGAGCGCGCAACCATCCAACTCCCTATGTTGCGGGCCCATGCTGGACGCGATCCAACAGCGCATCGTCGGGGTGATGGTCGAGAAGGAACTGACCGTCCCCGACAGCTATCCCCTCACCGAGAACTCCCTGCTGATCGGCTGCAACCAGAAGAGCAACCGCGATCCGGAGATGGCGCTGACGGCGACCGATCTCCACCCGGCGCTGCTGTTCCTGCGCGAGGACGGCTGGCTGGTGCGCATCGACTCCGGCGGCAGGGTGGTGCGCTACCGGCACAAGGTGATGGAGAGGCTCAACATCGGTCGCGAACAGATGATCGTGATCACCGAACTGCTGCTGCGCGGTCCGCAGGCGCCAGGGGCACTCAAGCCGCGCATCGCCCGCATGGGGCTGCACGCCGAGCCCGCGCGCATCGAGGCGATCCTCGAGGATCTCGCCGCGCACGAGCCGGTGCCGCTCGTCGAACGCCTGCCGCGACAGCCGCGCGAACGCGACCAGCGCTTCGGTCACAAGCTGGGGCCGCGACCGCAGACGACCGACTCGGGCGAAGGCGAGGAGACCGAGGTGCGCGAGGCGCCGCGTTCGCACGGACTGGAGTCGCGTGTGGCGTGTCTCGAGGAGGAGGTCGCCGAACTGCGCCGACTCGTCGACGACCTCCGCGGGGCCTGACCGACTTCAGCGCAGCGCGTCGAGCACCAGCCCGTCGACGCCGAAGTAGGTGTGCGGCGCCTTCGAGTCCGGGTTGCTGCCGACCACGTCGAGGCGCAGTTCGACGATGCCGTCGTCGCCGGTCGTGCATTCGCCCAGGTCGAGCGGCTCGAGTGCGCCGAGCCGAGGCGCACATGTGTCGACGCGATCGACGCAGCGCTTGCCCTGCAGCGTGACGGCGAGGATCGCGTAGTCCCAGCTCCGCGTCAGGCGCAGGTGTGCGCGCCAGCGACCGGGTGACGGGGCCGTGGCGCGCAGGACGATGAAATCGCCCTCGCTCAGCGACTTGACCCACAGGTGCTTGCCGCCGCTCGCGATCGCGCCGTCGAGATCCTGCACCTGGCGCTCGAGACCGTCGGAGGCGCGCACCACGGTCATCGCTTCGCCTTCGATGCAGCCGGGGACGACCAGCTTCGCGAGCTTGATCCAGGCGTAGTCGAGTGCGACGGCACCGGCCCTCGCGCAGGTCAACTCGAGCGCGACCTCGCCGGCCGGCAGCGCCGGGGTCGGGATCGCGAAGGAGCGCAACTGCCTGCGCGTGGCGTGCTGCAGATCGAGCACGCCCTGGCTCTCGATGGCGACGGGAACACCGCCGACCTTCGCCTCGATCGCACCGCCACCGGGCTGCTCCATCATCACGAGGTTGATGGTCTGCTCGCCCGGCGTGGTGATCGGCACGGACAGCGCGAGCGTGTCGCCGGCGTCGGGGTGCCACACGAGAAGTCGGCGGCGCGTGGCGAGGTCGTCGGGCTCCACGGCGATCGCATCGCGCTTCGCCTTCGGCAGCATGTCCCACGCATCGCGGAGCGTCGCGCCGCGCGCACCGCCGTCGGCGACGGGAGCGCGCACCGGGAGCTCCGGCAGCTCGACGTCGCGAGGCTGGATGCGCACGTGATCGTCGAGCGCCTGCGGTCGCGCGTAGCACCAGGTGATGCGCGCGTACTCGAGGCGGTCGAGCGGACGATGCGTCCACACCTCCATCCAGAAGCCGAGGAAGCGCTTGAAGGGGATGTCGTCGAGGATCTGGAAGCGGTGGTTGGAGACGAAGCCCGCGGTGCCCGGGCCGCTGCACAGCGGCTGACCGCAGTAGGGGTGCGCGAACAGGTTCGGTCGGCTCCACGAGTAGTCGAAGTAGTCCTCCGACCCGGTGCCGAGCGTGGTCGGGAGCGGTTCGCCGTCGACGAACACCTTCTCGTCGCCTTCACCCCACCAGTTGCCGCCCGGAGTCGGCACGCCGGACGGATTCACGATCTGCACCGCGCAGCCGACGAACCGCCCGCGGCCCCGCATCAGGATGAACGGCAGGTCGAAGGGCGAGGAGCCGCCTTCGCTGTGGATGTCGCGGTCGGTGCGCCAGTGCGCACGGAAGTACAGCGTCTGGTCGTCGAAGCCGAATGGTGCGATGTGGAGCGCGGTCGTGACCTCGACCGGATCGGTGGTGAAGTTGCGGAACGCGATCCGGCAGCGGTGGTGGTACGGCATCGGGAAGCGGCAAGTCATGGTGCCGTCGGCCGCGACCGACATCGGCAGCGACTCGAAGTCGTTGATGCCGGGGCCCGATCCGAAGAAGTCGCCGATCGGTGACTCCACCTGTGGCTGCTGCGAGCCGTCGAAGGAGATGCGCAGCACGGTGCCGCGCAGGGCGCGTTCGCGAGTGCTGCGCGGCATGTCGTTGGTGCCGACACGCAGCGAGAGCGCGACGATCGCCGCACCGTTCACGTCGTCGCCGAGCACGTCCTCGAAGGCCGTCTCCTCGCCGACCGGAACCGTGTCGTGGCGCTCGATGTGCCGCGTGTCTCCGGAAACGGACGATGTCTCCCGCGCGCGGAACGCCGCCGCCGTGGCCTCGAGTTCGGAGGCGGCCGCGCGCAGGTCGTCGGCCCCGTAGGTGCGCACCACGGCGCGCACCGAGTAGTGGCGCACCTGCACCTGGTAGAAATGCAGATCGCGCAGCGAGCCACTCCACTCGATGCGCACCGAGCGCGCGAAGGGGATGGGGAAGTAGTCGGCGTCCTCCATCTCGAGAGCACGCGCGGGTTGGTCGGCGTCGGACGGCAGACCCGCCTGCATGAGCAGCGCCTTCGCGCGGTGGCACATGAAGTCGATCGCCTCGCCGTCCCAGACGAGGTTGCCGTCGAGGATCAGGCGGATGCGCCCGTTCATGCCGGCCGACCAGGTGCGCACGATGGCGCCCTCGCCCTGCATCTCGCCGATCAGGTACTCGCCCACGCCGTTCGGCCCCGGTTCCTCGATCACCGCGGCGACTCCCGGGATCGGCTCGCCGCCGAAGCCGTCGGCGTTCGCGAACCACCCGGGACTCTCCGGCGCGGTGCTGCGCCGGTCGGTGCTCGACCACTGCACGAGGTCGTACTCCGGATCGGGTGCCTTGCAGAGGCGACCGAGATCGCGCGCATCGCGCACCAGCGAGGCGAAGGTGATCGGGTCCTGCGCGGGGGCCATCGCGATGGTCCCCGTCACCAGTCCAAAGGCGAGGTGGAGGCGCATTCCGGCGATGGTGGGTGGTCGGCCGGTCCCGGTCGAGAGCTTCCTCGGGCCGGCAGTGCATTCCCGGAACGCCCGACCCGAACGCATCTGAAGAGTCAGACATCTGTTGAGCGTGTTGGCCAGAACCGGACGGAGACCCCTCTTGGCAGCCTACCAGGCTGTCCGTGGGGCCGTGACCAGCAGGAGTGCTCCCGTGAAACACCGGCGAGGCTGAGCCATTGGTTCTTCAACAGATTCATAGATCCGTTGGTCTGCGGTGACCAGCCGCCGTCCTGAGGTCCTCGATGCTCTCGAAATCCGCCGCCCGCCGCTTCTTCCTGGTGGGTACCGCGCTGTGCTTCGGCGCGTTCCTCCTGCTGACCGTCGACACGCTCTCGCGTGTGCCGGAACGCACCCACGCCGACGCGATGACGCCGGCCGTGGTGCGTGGCAAGCACCTCTGGGAGTCGAGCAACTGCATGGGTTGCCACACCCTGCTCGGCGAAGGCGCGTACTACGCGCCCGAACTCACCCAGGTGTTCCGTCGGCGCGGGCCTCTCTTCATCGCGGCGATGCTGCGCGATCCGGAGTCGATGTATCCGCATCAGCGCCGGATGCAGCGCTACGGCTTCAGCGAGGAGCAGATCGCGGATCTCACTGCATTCCTGCGTTGGATCGGGCAGATCGACCTGAACGGCTTCCCCCCGACCCCCGATCTGTCGAGGGTGGCGGTACCGGCGGGTGCCGGCGACGCCGGACTCGCGACGCAGGGAGACCGACCCCTGATCTTCAATCAGCTCTGCATCGCCTGTCATTCGCTCGAGGGACAGGGCGGTGTGGTCGGTCCCGCACTGGACGGTGTCGGCTCGCGTCTGACGGCCGACTACATCCAGCGCTGGCTCCACGATCCGGGCTCCGTG
Source organism: Planctomycetota bacterium (assembly GCA_046349595.1). Lineage (GTDB taxonomy): Bacteria > Planctomycetota > UBA1135 > UBA1135 > UBA2386 > JACRLW01. Next base: position 368,846 of record JAXMCA010000002.1, on the reverse strand, counting down.
AAGCCCGATGCCAAGATGCCGAAGCTGCCGCTCCAGGAGAGCGACATCACCGAACTCGTGGCGTTCCTTTCGAAGCAGCAGGTCGGCAGCGGCAAGGATGCCGGTGCCCCGACCGGAGGAGAGCGGCGATGAGATACGAGTCCCAGCGAATCGCGTACTGGTTCTTCGCGACGAGCATGTTGCTCCTGTCGCTGCAACTCGTCTACGGCTTCATCATGGGCTTCGCCCACATGGGCTACGACGGACTGCACGACGTCATCCCGTTCCACGTCGCGCGTGCGGTCCACACCAACCTGCTGGTGGTCTGGCTCCTGTGCGGCTTCATGGGAGCGGCGTACTACATCGTTCCCGAGGAGGTCGGGCGCGAGCTGCACAACGTCAAGCTGGCCTGGATCCAGTTGATCTCGTTGGTCGTCGTCGGAGTGGTTGCGGTGGTCGGCTTCCACTTCCAGTGGTGGGAAGGACGCAAGTTCCTGGAGATCCCGAGGCCGCTCGACTGGCTGGTCGTCGTCAACGTGCTGCTCTTCATCGGCAACCTCGCCGCGACGATGTGGAAGAGCCCGCGCATCACCACGACGAGCTGCGTGCTGTTCTTCGGCCTGTTGATGGCCGCGTTGCTCTACCTGCCCGGGATGATCCCCACCGACAACCAGACACTCGACTCGTACTGGCGCTGGTGGGTCGTCCACCTGTGGGTCGAGGGCGTGTGGGAACTGATCATGGGCGGCATCCTTGCCTTCCTCCTGATCAAGCTCACCGGGGTCGACCGGGAGGTGATCGAGAAGTGGCTCTACGTCATCGTGGGCCTGACCTTCCTCTCCGGCATCCTCGGCACCGGCCACCACTACTACTACATCGGCACACCGCGCTACTGGCTGATCGTCGGCGGCGTGTTCAGCGCGCTCGAACCCCTCGCCTTCCTCGGCATGGCCATCTACGCGCTCGCGATGAGTCGCCGAGGAGGCCGCGCGCACCCCAATCGCAACGCACTCGCGTGGACCCTGGGTTGCTCGATCATGTCCTTCGTGGGAGCGGGCTTCCTCGGCTTCGCGCACACCCTGCCCCAGGTCAACCTGTACACGCACGGCACGCTGGTGACCGCGATGCACGGGCACATGGCGTTCTGGGGGGCCTATGCGATGTTGGTGCTCGCCATCATCTCCTATGCGCTGCCGCAGCTCACAGGACGCAAGCTGTTCGACACGCCGTTGTCGGCCTTCGCGTTCTGGACCTCGAACATCGGCATGCTCGGCATGACCCTCGCGTTCGCGGTCGCGGGCGTGACCCAGGTCTATCTGGAGCGCAAGGTCGGTCTCGACTTCCTCAATGTGCAGAAGCAGATCGAGGTGCACTTCATCGGCGTCGTGCTGGCCGCGAGCCTGTTCGCCGTCGGGATCGTCGCCTACATCGTGCAGTTCGTGCGCCACGGTCTGCCCGTCGGGCAGGTGACGACCGAAGAGCACGCGGAGATCCTCGGTGAGGCCGGCGCGGCCGAGGCCGTGTCGTGACCATGCTGCCGGTGGCAAGACCCGTGACTGCTCCGTGTTACCGAGTGATCGGCCGCGAGCGCGACGTGTTCCTCGCGGCGGATCGGGCTGCCCTGCCGGTCTTGCTCAAGGGGCCGACGGGCTGCGGCAAGTCGCGCTTCGTCGAGGCGATGGCCGCCGAGCTCGGGCGACCCCTGATCACCGTCGCATGCAACGAGGAGACCTCGGCCGTCGACCTGTGCGGTCGCCATCTGGTCCTCGGCGGGGACACGGTGTGGGAGGACGGTCCGGCGACGCGCGCGGCACGCACCGGCGCGATCCTCTACCTCGACGAGATCGCCGAGGCGCGCGACGACGTGCTGGTGGTCATCCACCCGCTGGCGGACCACCGCCGCGAGATCCATCTCGATCGACGCAACGAGGTGGTGCGCGCTGCACCCGGCTTCCTGCTCGTCGTCAGCTTCAATCCCGGCTACCAGGGCGGCCTCCGTGAGATGAAGCCCTCCACCCGGCATCGCTTCGTGAGCCTCGCGTTCGACTGGCCGACGCCCGCGGTGGAGGCGGAGATCGTCGCGACCGAGACCGGCGTGGACCCGGCGAGCGCACGCCGACTGGTCGCCTTCGCGGGCAAGGTGCGCGCGCTGCAGGAACTCGGGCTGCGCGAGACCGTGTCCACGCGCCTCCTCGTCGCGGCTGCCGCCTTGATCGTCGGCGGGCTGCCGGCACGCGCCGCCTGCGAGGTGGCCATCGTCCACGCACTGACCGACGATCGCGACGTCGCCGCCGCGCTCGCCGATGTCGTTGCGTTGGCGTTCTGAGGCTGCCATGTCCCTCGACGAAGCGATCTTCGCGAGGCTGCATCGCTGGTGGACGAGGCGCCTGCGCAAGACCGACGCGACCGGTGTTTCAGTACGCTTCGACGACCACCGTGCCCGACTGGGTCATCTCGCCTGCCTCTTGTTCGGTGCCTCCGCTCGTCTGGCTCCAGCGGCGGATGCGGGCGGTGCGCGGGGCACGGAGATCCGCCTTCCCGAAGCGATCGGCTTGTTCGGCGACGAAGAGGCCGACCTCGCCTGTTATCGGTTGCGCCTCGCGCGGCTGCACGCAGCCCTGGCGATCGGAGCGCTGGGCGACGGCGGGACCGATGCGCTGCGAGCCCTTGCGGCGGTCGCCGAGCAGCTCCCCGCACTCGACGTGGCATTGGCCGGGGTCGGGGCCGGTGCTCGCGAGTTGGATCGCAGCCTGCGCCGCAGGTTCGCGCTCCGGACCGGCGTCCTGAGGTCGACGTGCGGGCCGATCGGCGCACTCGTCACCTGCATGTTGGAAGACGTGCCGGATCCGCAGCAACTGCGCCAGTCGTGCGCGGCGGCCCTCGATGCCCGAGCCGATCGTCGCGCGATCGCACTCGTCCGGGATGCCCTGATCCTGTTCGGCACGCTTCCGGCTGCAGCCCGGGCCGAGCCGACGGACCGCGCGGTCGAGGACCCGATCGTGCCCGACGCGCTGCCCACCGGAACCGAGCGCGAGGCCCGGTCTGCGCGTGGCGTCGAGACGATCGAACTCGACGAGAAGGACGATGGGGCCAATCCGCTCGCCCACGTCTTCGAGAAGGTCCGCACGGCGGAGGAACACACCGGGGGCCGCAGATCGATCGACGGGAGCGACGAGCTCGCGGAGCACGTCGAGGCCCTCGACGAACTCGATCTGCGCCGCGTCGTCCGCAGCAGGATGTCGGCGGCGTCGGTGTTCCGCGCCGATCTCGACATCGAATCCGCACCGATCGACCTGGCGGGGGACGAGCAGAGCGCCTCGACGGCCATCACCTACGACGAGTGGGACGAGCGCGATCGGCGCTACCTCGTCGACTGGTGTCGTGTGTATGTCGGCCGCGTCGCGGAGCCGGCAACGCGGGTGGACGGTGTGCTCGATTCGATCCGTCGACGCCATCGGCGCGAGATCGCCGCGGTGCAGGCCGAGTTCGCGCGGATCGATCGCGCGCGGCGGTTGCGCCGACGGCAGACCACCGGCAACGACATCGATCTCGATGCGATGGTCGCGCGTCGCGGTGCCGTCGTTGCGGCGTACCGGGGACTCGGGAGCCTTCGCGAGGAGCGCGTCTACCTCCAGCGTCGTGCCGACCGCCACGATGTCGCGTCGTTGATCCTGATCGACACCAGCCTGTCCAGCGACTCCTGGGTCGCGGGGCGGCGTGTGCTCGACGTGGCGCGCGAATCGGTCGTGGTCCTCGGGGAGGCGATCGCCGGGGTCCGGTTGTCGGTCGCCATCGCGGCCTTCGACAGCCACACGCGCCGTGACTGTCGCTTCGGGCTGGTCAAGGACTTCGACGACGACTGGCGATCGGGCGAGCGACGTCTCTTCGGGCTGCGGCCGCAGGGCTACACGCGCATCGGGCCGGCGCTGCGTCACGCCACGCACCTGCTCGAGCGCACGGGGGCGCGACGGAAGCTCCTGATCCTGCTCAGCGACTGCAAGCCGACCGACTACGACCACTACGAGGGCCGTCGTGGGATCGGCGACGTGCGACAGGCGGTGCGCGAGGCCCGTGTCCGACAGGTGACGACCCTGGCGCTCACCATCGGGGCCCGCGCGCATCCGCACCTGCCGCGGATGTTCGGAGGGAGCGGGTTCCGCGTGCTTCGCGGGCCATCCGCGCTGCCGCTCGCGCTCGCGGACCTCCACGAGCGCCTGATCCGCTGAGCGCCGCGCGATCACCGGGCGACTCCTCACCGGTGTGTCGTCTCACGGATCGAACAGCCCGCGTTGCGCCGAGCGAGCGATCGCATCGAGCTGCGGATAAGTGCGCAGCAGGCTCTCCGGCACGGCGACCTTCGCACGGCGCGCGAAGGACGCGAGTTGCAGGGCGAGCACGACGGCCTGTCCGCGGAAGTGGTTGTTCGCGGCGACCATCACGCGTGACGCCTGCCCGAGCGCGGCGAGCGAACGCAGGCGTTGCTCGATCCAGGCGACCTCGTTCGCGGAGTACAGCCAGTCGTAGGTCGCGTCGCGACCGGCTTCCTTGTCGAACCATGCACGCGTGTTGCGGCCGTGGAGGCGCAGGTACTCGATGCCCGGCTCGCGCCCGAGCGCATCGCCTGGCCCGCAGAACCCGCTGTCCATGTCCGGGTAGTCGAGATGGATCGGACGGAAGCCGAGGTCGAGCGCGCGACGCTGCGCATCCGCGGCGCGCCACGACGCGTGGCGCACCTCGAGCAGCAAGGGGGCCACTCCGCCGTAGGTCGCGGCGATCGCGTGCAGCCGTGCGAAGCCGTCGGCATCCGCCTGCAGACGGAAGGAGAACTGGGCGAGCAGTGCAGCGAGGCGTCCCGAGTCGGCGAGCGGGGCGAGTGCTGCACGGAACGCGGCAGACTCGGCGGCATCGACCACGCCATCGTGCGTCGCGCGTTGCGGCAGCTTCGCGGTGAACGCAGTCCCGAGGTCCTGCGTGCGCGACACCCAGCTCGCCACCATCTCGCGCGACGGCGTGCGATAGAAGGTGACGTTGATCTCGATCAGATCGACGAGCTCGGCGACGAAGCGCAGCGTGTCGCGGCAGCTGCGCGGATGGACGATGCCCTTCCAGTCGGGATACGACCAGCCGCTCACGCCGACCTCGATGCGCGCGGTCATCGCTGCCGGCGCCGTCGAGCGATGTCCTCGAGGCGTTCGCGCATCTTCGCCTCGAAGCCCCAGTCGCCCGGTCGGTAGAAGCGCCGCCCGCGCAGCGCATCGGGAAGGCAATCCATGTCGGCGACGTGGCCTGGCTCGTCGGGGGCGAAGCGGTACTCGGCGCCGTGACCGAGCTCCTTCGCGAGTCGGGTCGGCGCATTGCGAAGGTGCAGCGGGACCGGGTGCTGGCGTCCGACCTGGATCTCGCGCGTGGCCGCGTCGAGCGCTTCGGCGACGCCGCGGCTCTTCGGCGCGGACGCGAGGTAGATCGCCGCTTCGCCGAGCGGCAGACGACCCTCGGGGAGACCCATGCGTTCAAAGGCGGTCATCGCCGCGGTCGCGATCTGCAGCGCCATCGGGTCGGCGAGACCGATGTCCTCGGCGGCCATCGCCACCATGCGTCGCGCGGCCTGCAGCGGATCGGCACCGGCTTCGAGGAAGCGCGCGAGCCAGTACACCGCGGCGTCGACGTCGGAATTGCGCAGGCTCTTGTGGAAGGCGCTGAGCAGGTCGAAGTGGTGGTCGCCGTCCTTGTCGTGCGCGAGCACGCGGTGCTGCCCGGCCTCGGCGATCTCGACCACGTCGATGGTGTCGCCCGCCGCGGCGGCCAGTGCTGCTGCGGCCTCGAGGATGGTGAGCGCGCGGCGTGCATCGCCACCGGCGAAGAGGGCGAGACGTTCGCGCGCGGGAGCGGTGATGCGCAGGCGCATGCGCCCGAGTCCGCGGTCGTCGTCGGCGAGTGCACGGTCGACCAGCGAGGTGATCGCGTCGTCGTCGAGCGCGGCGAGGGCCACCACGCGGCAGCGCGACAGCAGCGCCGCGTTGACCGAGAAAGCCGGATTCTCGGTGGTCGCGCCGACCAGGACGATGTCGCCGCTCTCGACGTGCGCGAGGAACGCGTCCTGCTGGGCCTTGTTGAAGCGGTGGATCTCGTCGACGAACAGGAGCGTCGCCGATCCGCCGCGCGCGCGACGTTCGCTCGCCCGCGCCAGCGCCTCGCGCACCTCCTTGATGCCCGACAGCACCGCCGAGAAGGGTTCGAAGGCGAGTCCGGAGACCTCGGCGAGGATGCGCGCCAGCGTGGTCTTGCCGACTCCGGGCGGTCCCCACAGCAGGAGCGAACCAGCGCCGCCGCTCTCGATCGTGACGCGCAGAGGTCGTCCCGGCGCGAGCAAGGTCGACTGGCCCGCGATCTCGTCGAGGGTCCGTGGGCGCATCCGCTCGGCGAGTGGACGGCGGGCGTTGCCCGGTACGGATGGTTCCGGTGCGTCGGATTCGAACAGCGTCAAGCGCAGGGATCGTCGATGCGCGGTGCTCGACCCGCAAGTTGTCGACTTGGTTCTTGCCGGGGGTTCCGAGGCTCGAAGATGCTCCGCGGAGGTGGAGCGGTGACCGTCCGGGACCGCAGACCTCGGCCGGAGAACTCATGCGGAGATCGATCCAGTTCATGCGCGGCCCTCGGAAGCCGTCCGGGCTCACGATCGCGCATCGGCGTGTGCGGGGAGCCTGATCTTGGGGACTCGCGGCCGGACTCCACGCGTGTTGCGCAAGAGGTCGGCGCTGTTCCGCGTCGCGACGGCCATCGTGGCATTCGCGATCGCGCTCGAGTTCGGGCTGCAAGTCCTCGCGATGGTGATGCACCTGATCCACGCGCCGGCCGAGGGATCCGCCGAGATCTCCCCGGCGGCGCCCGATCGTCGCGTGCTCTGCATCGGAGATTCCTTCACCTACGGGATGGGAGCGTCCGAAGGGTCGGGCGCCTATCCGGCGCAGTTGGCGCGCGAGCTCGGTGCCGGATGGTCGGTGTCGAACGTCGGTCGCCCCGGTCTGGACTCGCGCGGAGTGGTCGAGGAGCTCGCCGCGAACCTCCGGCGCTACCGCCCGCGCTACGCCTGTGTGCTGATCGGAGTCAACGATGCCTGGCGGCGTCGCGGCCGCGCGTCGACGGCGCGTGACGATGTGAGCGGCTTCGAATGGCGCTGGCGGACTGCGGACCTCGTGCGCTTGCTGATCCACGGCATCGGACTGTTCCGGGATCGCGCGATCCCCGCAGACGACGCGCCGCGGGGCGTGCCCCCCGACCATCCGCTGATCGGCGCATGGGTGGACGCGTCGACCGGCATCCACGTGACCTTCTGGGCGTCCGGGATCGCCGACATCGGCACGACCCATCTGCCGTGGTCGGTGGTCGACGGCGACGGAGCGCGAGTCCGACTCGGCGAGGAGACGGGAGGGCGCACGTTGACGATCGCATTCCGTGACGGTGCCGCACTCCTCGAGTCACCCGGTGCTCCACCCATGCTGCTGATCCACGACGCCGCTGCGGCGACTGGCGTCTCCGCGACCCGTGAAGGCGTCGCGCGAGTCGTCGCGGCCTACGGTGCGGGTCGTCACGACGAAGTCGTGCATGCCGGGCGCGAAATCGTCGACTCGGGCTCGTTGGATCCGGACCAGATGCTCGAGGTGCTCGGCATGCTCGCGCATTCCCAGAGCCTGCTCGGTGCACAACAGGACGTCGAGCACACGCTCGATGTCCTGCGCGCGGAACACGCGCGGCGCGGCGACCCGAAGAGCCGATCGGCACTCGGCCATGCGCTCACCCAGACCTTCCGCTATCGGGAGGCTCTGGCCGTCTTCGATGCCGCGGAAGGCGATCTCGCTTCGCTTTCGACGAGCGATCTCGTCGACGTCGCGGAGTCGGGGAGCCGCGGATTGGAGCGTGACCCTGCGCTTCGCATCGTCGATCGGGTCCTCACCGCAGCGAGCGGCCGTAGTGAGGTGCCCGGTGCGTTGTGGTTGTCGCGATACCACGCCTTGCCCCTCGACGACATCGAGGAATCGATGCGCTGCCTGCTGCGCGCATGGCGTGCATCGGGTCCGACTCCCGAGATGCTCCTCACCCTGCGGCAGGAGCGTGCGCTGCGCCTCGATGCGGCGAAGTGGCCGGCGATCGCGCGGGGACTCGGGGTGCCCGACGAGGAGCTGGCGGTCTTCGTCGCGCGGTGGCGCGAGGGGACGGGGATCGGACTCGATCAGACCTGGGTGGAGGATCTTCGTGCGAACCTCCTCGCCCTCGAGAGGATGTGCGATGCAGCGGGGACCACGGTCGTGTACGCGACCTATCCCTTCGAAGGGCCGACGGCGAACCGGGTGCTCCGCGACATGACGCCGAAGGACCCGGGGCGGTTGGCGGACGTGCAGGCGCGCTTCCGCGCCTTGTCCTCCCCGCGGGGTGCGCTGTTCGTCGCCGACGGCCACTGTTCGGACGCCGGCTATGCCGAGATCGCGGCATCCTTCGCCGAGCGGCTTCGCGCCATCGCCCGCTGAGTCCGACGCGCGATCGCGGTACCCGCATGCCCGAACTCCCCGATGTCACGGTCTGGGTCGAATGCCTGCGACCGCGGGTCGTCGGCGAGATCCTGCTGGCGATCGACCTCGACAGCGCGTTCGTGCTGCGCACGGTGGATCCACCGCTCGCGACTCTGGTCGGACGGCGGAGTGTCGGCGTCGGCCGCATCGGCAAGCGCATCCGCATCGGATTCGAAGGCGACCTCCATCTCGTGATCCATCCGATGATCGCAGGTCGGTTGCGTTGGCGATTGGATGGCGAATCACGGCTGCGTGCGACTCCACTCGCGCGCCTGCGGTGGCGCAGCGGTGTGCTGTGGTTCACCGAGGCGTCGAAGAAGAAGCGCGCGAGCCTGCATCTCGTCCACGGAGCCGCTGCGCTCCGCGACTTCGAGCGCGGTGGCATCGAACCCCTCGAGGTCGATCGCGACACCTTTGCCGCCGCGATGCGCCGCGAGAATCGCACGCTCAAGCGCGCCCTCACCGACCCGACGATCGTCAGCGGCGTGGGCAACGCCTACTCCGACGAGATCCTGTTCGCGGCGCAGCTCTCGCCGATGACCCTCACCTCGCATCTCGCCGACGCCGACCTCGGTCGCCTCTTCGACGCCATGCGCAGCACCTTGTCGACCTGGATCGCACGCCTGCGCGAAGCCGTGGGCGACGGCTTCCCCGAGGAGGTCACCGCCTTCCAGCCACGGATGGCGGTGCACGGTCGCCATCGCCAACCCTGCCGCATCTGCAACGCACCGATCCAACGCATCCGCTACGCGGACAACGAGTGCAACTACTGCGCACGCTGCCAGACCGGCGGCCGCCTGCTCGCCGACCGCGGTCTCTCACGCCTGCTCCGCAAGGACTGGCCGAAGACGCTCGAGGAACTGGAGGAGATGCGGGGTCGACCGCCTGGTTAGGATGCCCGTGTGATCACGTCGATCGAGATCAGTGGCCTGCGTGGGATCCGCAACGGGACGCTCGAGGACTTCGCACCCTTGACGGTGCTGATGGGACCGAACGGTTGCGGCAAGAGCACCGTCCTGGAAGCGTTGCTCCTCGGTGCGGCTTCCGATCTCGGTGCCGCGGTGGAACTGTGCGTGCGGCGACGCTTGGAGATCGTCGGTGGGGCTCGTTTCCTGTGTTCGGACACGGCGATCGCGGGGGAGTCGACGGCTCGCCTCGCGGTGCGACGTCTCGACCGTCCCGGTGCACAGGACAAGGTGAGGTTGTCCTGGAAGCTCGGGCCGTCTGGCTTGGATGTGAACTGGCAGGAATGGAGCACGATCCGCTCGGTGCGCGAGTCCAGTAGCAAGGCGTGGACGTGGGTGACCGGCTGCGGAATCGACAACGTGCTGGCGTCGCGATACCAGAATCCGAACGCCCCTCGCCCCGATCCAGGAGTCGTTCGCCTCCTCGACCAACGATTCGGATCTCCCCGTGACCCGCTGACGAAGATCTACACGGAGACCCGCAAGCGTGGAGCCGCTGCGATTGCGCGGGACCTGATCCGCGAACTGGCGCCCGATCTCGAGGTGATCGAGATCCTCACTCCCGACAACGAGCCCATGTTGCACCTGTCCTTCCCCGATCGATCCGTGCCGGTCGCACTCTCCGGCGACGGCATGGAGTTGGCCGTGAGGCTCGCACTCGAATTGAGCGGACGGGACGGAGGCTTGTTCCTGATCGAGGAACCGGAGGCCCATCAGCACATCGCCGCGATGCAACGCTCGGCCAAGGTGATCGCCGCTGCGGTCCGCTCCGGCGCGCGCGTCGTCCTGACGACGCACAGTCTCGAGTTCCTCGACCTGCTTCTGGATGCGACCGGGGAGCAACGGTTGAAGGACATGGCATTGTTCCAGTTGCGGCTGAAGGGCGGGCAGCTCGATTCGCGGCGGCTGTCGGGCGAGGAGATCCGACGCGCGCGATCGGTGATCGAGCAGGATCTGCGGTGAGTCGACACGCGATCCTGCTGTGCGAGGGCTATCACGATCGGGCCTTCCTCAGCGGGTGGCTGGAGCACGTCCGCGGATGGAGCAAGCCGGAATCCACATCGGGAAGAGTCCGCGACCCTCTCGGTCGCCCCCTCGCTGGAGGACGCTTCGGTTTCGAACGGAACCGTGCCTTCGCCGTCGTCGCGCCTTGCGGCGGCTGGCCAGCCATTCGCAAGTGCGCCGGCGACCACCTCGCACAAGCTGCGCTGAATGGGGACCAGACCGGCAACATCGACGCGCTCATCGCCTGTTACGACGACGACGTCGACAAGGACTTCGAGCGGTCGATGGAGGACATGGTTCGCCAGTCTGGTCAGCCGTCCGATCGAGCATCGCTGCCGGTCCAGGTCCTGCGCTTGCGAGCCACCGATGATCGGTGGCACCCCTCCCTCGGTGGACTCGTCGCCCAGGCCTTCGCGGAAGCGCACCCGCGACGCTGGCCTGCGGTGGCCACCTGGCTCGCCTCTCGTGACGACGGGGCGCAGGACGCATCGCAGGACGGCAAGTCCGCGAAGTGGTCGGTGATGGCCGGCTGGTACGCGAGGCAGGGCTGCGATGGTTTCCTGCGGCACGAGATCTGGTGCGATGTCGCCGTGCGCGCGCGGCTCGAACAACACCTGTCGGCGCTGGACTTCGATCGGCTCGCCGAGCAGATCGAGGCGTGATCACCCGCGCCGCTGCCGTCGCGCCTCGAACAGCAGCACGCCGGTGGCGACGGCGACGTTGAGGCTCTCGACCGGGGGGCGGATCGGGATGCGCACGCGCGCCGATGCGGCGGCGACCAGTTCGTCGGGCACGCCGTGGCCTTCGCTGCCCAGCACCAACAGGGTGGGGGAGCGGAGGTCTGCGTCGAGGTAGTCGGCGCCCTCTTGGCCGTCGGTCGTGACGATGTGCAGGCCTCGTTCGTTCGCGAAGGCGCAGAGCTCATCGACCGTCATGCCGGCGAGCGTCGGTACGCGCAGGATGCTCCCCGACGACCCGCGCACCGCCTTGTCGCGGAACGGATCGGCGCTGCCGCGCAGGGCGACGAAGCCGGTGCCGCCCGCGGCCTCGGTCGCGCGCAGCATCGCGCCGAGGTTGCCCGGGTCGCGGACACCGGCGGCGACCACGATCAACGCGCTGCTGCCCTTCGCACCGCAGAGGTCGGATGGCGTGGAGCGCGGTCGCTGACAGATCACCAGCACGCCCTGCGGTGTGGTCAGCGACGACATGCGTTCGACCACCGCTTCGGTGGCGATCGCGATCTCGCCTGCGCGCGCGCCGAGCTCGGCCTTTAGCCGGTTGCCGGCTTCGCTGGCGGCGAAACCCTCGGCGAGCACCGCGAGTTCGATGCGGAGCGGCGAGGCGAGCACCTCGCCGACCAGGCGCGCGCCGTCGACGACCATCGCCGTCTCCTCGGAGCCCGCAGCGATGTCGCGCACCCGTTGGATGTGCGGGCTGCGGGTCGAGCTGAGGTGGACGGTGCGCGCCATCGGCGCGGCAGGATCGCGGCGAACGGGAAGGCGGGCAAGCAGGCGGCTCGCGGATAATCGCAGGCGATCCCGTAGCGGCGGCTCCGCCGCCGAACCCTCGGATCCGCCATGCACGATCTCTTCGTCGCCCTGCGCATCCTCGCCGTCGCCGTCCTGCTGCTCTGGCTGCTGACGCGCACCGCGGTCGCACGGATGGCGCTGCGCTGGGTGATGCGCGAGCCCGCACTCCTGGTCCCGGCGGCGATGGCCGGTGTGACCGCCCTCGCCCTGGCCCACTGGACCCGTGTCGACTGCCTCACCGAACGACCGTGGTTCGGCCCCTTCGAGGGGCGCCTGGGCCACCCGGGTTCGTGGATCTGGTTCGCCTTCGGCAGTCTGGCCCTGGCCGGTCAGGTCGGGCTGCTCCAGGCGATCGAGGTCGGTCGACGACCCGATGGCGACGACTTCCTGCGCGGGATCCGGCAACACACGGCCACGATGGTCCTGGCCCGCCTCGCGATCGCGGCAGGAGTCGCCTCCCTGGAGCGCCTGGTCCCGCACCGGGCCACGCCGGCCCTCGTCGTGGTGCTGCTGCCGAGCCTGTTCCTGGTGCCGGTCGTCGCCTTCGCCGCCGACCATCCCGGTCGCCCGCTCCGCGCGTTGCTCGCCACGCTGAGCTTCACGAGCCGTCGCGTCGGTGCGGTGGGAGGGCCGCTGCTCGCGCACGCGCTGCTGATCCTGGGCCTCGGTGCCGCACGCAGCAGCTTCGACGACCTCCGGCTCGACTTCCCGGAGATCGCCTTCCTCACCTCCGGGCTCGGCTTCAACGTCGGCTTCTTCGCCGCGGTGGCGGATTCGCCGTGGGCGGCGCCGGTCTCTTCGCTGGCGAGCCTGTTCGGCACGGTGGTCTTCACCACCGCGCAGTGGATCGGGGTGCGCCACGGTTACGACGCGGCGAGTTTCGTGCACAGGGAGCGAGGCGAGGCCGGGGCCTGAGTTGGGCTAGACTGCCTGGTCTCCCTGGAATCCATCTGCCCATGGTCCGAGCCCAGACTCCGCTCCTTCTCGCCCTCGCGCTGTTCGCGACGGCTGTAACCGTCCCCGCCCAGAAGAACGCCCCGACGCAGGAACAGCTCATCGAACTGCGCGCGCAGAAGCTCGCGAAGCCGGTGTTCCACGAGCCGCGCTGGGAGACCGATTACGACGCCGCTCGCGCCCGCGCGAAGAAGGAAGGCAAGCTGATCTTCGCCTACTTCACGCGCAGCTACGCTCATTGAGGCCCGTGCGAAGCGCTGGAGAGCGGTCCGCTCTCCGACAAGTCGTTCCCGGTCTTCGCCGACAAGGTCGTGCTGTTCGTGCACAACACCTCGCGCGTCGCCGACGAGCCCTATCCGAATCTGCTGCGCGAGATGGGATTCGGGGGCTTCCCCTCGCTGGCCTTCCTCGATGCGGAAGGTGAGAAGCGCGCCGTCCCCAATGCGCGGGATGTCGCGGTCTTCGAGTCGACGCTCCATGCACTCGGTGTCGTCGACGCGCTGTCCGCGAAGGCGGAACGCAGTGCGGAGGAGGATGCCGAGCTGTTCGCGGCTCGTCTGGATCTCGGTGCGATCCCCTTCGCGGAAGCGCGGCCGCTCGCCGAGAAGCACCTGAAGTCGCTGCCCGCGGCGCGCGCGGTGGAGGTGGAGAACGAGTTGCGGCTGCTCGAGATGGCCGACGTCCTCCGTCGCGCCGGCAAGGAGCGCACGAAGGCATTCGCCGATTTCGCGGCGATGGCCAAGGCCGATCGCGCGCCCACCGGCCCGCGCAGTTCGACCTTCTGGATCGGTGTGATGTCCTTCGCCCTCGAGCAGAAGGACGCCGAGCTGCTGGAGCGCGGCATCCATGCGATGGAGACCGAGTTCGCCACACGGCCTGGTCTCGACGCGATGCTCGCCCGATTCCGCGACGGCCTCGCCGAGCTGAAGAAGAAGGACTGAGCGCCGTCAGGCGCCGCGCAGTTCGGCGCCGACGGCGACCACAGCGGAGCGTGGCACGCGTTCCAGCGCGAGGCCCTCGCGCTGCACGCTCGCGAGAAGCTCGGCGGCACTGCACTCCGAACCCGGTTGCAGCAGTCCGCTGAGCGCGCCGAGGTAACCGATCATCCGCGCCGCGCTCACGCCCTCCTTGCGGAATGCGGCGAGCGAGGTGTCGCCGTGGCGCTTGGCGAGGCGGCGGCCGTCGGCACCGACCAAGAGCGGCAGGTGCGCGAAGCGCGGCGGCGTCCATCCAAAGGCCGCGTAGAGCAGGAGCTGACGGGGTGTCGACGGCACGAGGTCGTCGCCGCGCACCACATCCGTCACGCCCTGGCGGTGATCGTCGACCACGACGGCGCACTGGTAGGCCGGTTCGCCGTCGCGCTTCTGGATCACGAAGTCGCCGGCGATGCGCCCCGCTTCTTCGCCGCGGAAGCGATCGACGAAGGGCACGCGCTCCACCTCGACACGGAAGCGGATCGCCGGATCGCGGCCGCTCGCAGCGCGAGCCGCTCCGACCGATGCGAACCGGCCGCGGCAGGTGCCCGGGTAGGGCGCCGCGTCCATCCATTCCTCGTGCGGTGCCGAGGCCGCCTCCTCGACCTCCTTGCGCGTGCACACGCACGGATAGGCGAGGCCTCTGGCGACGAGATCGGCGACGTGGCTGCGGTAGACGTCGAGGTGATCGCTCTGCCGCAGGATCCCGTCGTCCCAGTCGAGGCCGAGCCAGCGCAGGTCGTGCAGCGCTGCGGCCTCGGCGCCCTCGCGCACGCGTGGTCCGTCGATGTCCTCGATGCGCATGCGCAACGTGCCGCCGCGGGCGCGGACGTCGAGCCATGTCAGCAGGAAAGTGCGTGCGTTGCCGAGGTGCAGCACGCCGGTCGGACTCGGAGCGAGGCGTCCGATCACCGCTCTGGTCCTGGCGTCGTGGGTCTCGCGCACCCGAGCATTCTGCGGGACGCACCTCCGGATGGAACAGGCTCCGGAGCAGGTCGACGGCCGGCGGAGTTCTGGACATCGATGGCCCGTCCTGCGCGCTCCCCGAGCGGAGCCCTGCCGTGATGAAGGTCATCGTCGCCGTTCTTCCCCTTCTCGCCCTGACCCCTTCGCGAGCACAGGATTCGGTCCGCAACCTCGAACGACCCGGCGAGGTGACGAAGCACCTCACGACCGACACCGTCGACCAATGGCTGTTCGACGCCGCGGTCGACGACGTCGTGCGCGCCGACGTGTCGTCGGGCGAGTTCGACCCGGTGATCTCGCTGCTGCGCCTCGACGACGACCGCAAGGCCGTCGCGGTGATCGTGCCCGATGTCGACGAGCCGGGCAGCCGCAGCCGCCTGCTCGCGCGTATCCGGGAGCCCGGCCACTATCAGTTGCTGGTGCACGGTCCGGGCAACCGCGGCGGCGGCAACTACCGGCTCGGTGTCGAGCGCTTCCGGAGCACGGCGTCCGCCGAGGGCGAGACCTTCACCGAGGGCGAACTCGATCGTGACGGCCTCGCCCACGTGCGCTTCCTCGCGAGGAAAGGGGAGAGCGTCGTGCCGCTCGGAGCCGGAGTGGTCGAGGTGATCGATCCGATGGGGCGATCGCTCGAGGCATGGAGCGGTTGCTTCGACACCAGGCTCGACGGCGAACACCATCTGCGCGTGCGCGGCGGAGCGGGTTCGCGCTACCGCGTGGGTGTGACTCGCGGACGTGATCGTCGCTTCGCGGATGCACAACCGATCGCGAGCGATCTCGAACCGCAGGGACTCGACCAGTGGCTCTTCGATGCCACGCCCGGCGCGTTCCGGGTGCTCACCGTCGAAGGTGATCGGCTCGACGTGCGCATCGCCGGCGTCGGCGTCGACGGGGACATGCCCAAGGCGCTCGACGATCGGCCCGAAATGACCTGGCTGCCGGTCCTGAGCAAGGGATCGACGCAGCGCTTCGCGGTCGTGTTCGGGCGCAACCAGGCCTTCCGTGTGCAGATCCATTCCGTGTCACCCTCGCCGTCGCGCTACACGATGGGATTCGCGGATCCGACTGTCGCCGTGGGGCCCGGCGTCGCGATCGAACGCCGCCTGGCGGTGGGCGGCAGCGAGTTCCTGGGCTTCACGCCGAAGCCCGGACAACTGCTTCGCGTCGACGTCGTCTCGGACGCCTTCGATCCGGTGCTGCGTCTCACCCGCGGCGACGGCTCCGCATTCGCCGAGAACGACGACGGCGGTGGTGGACTCGGCAGTCGCTTCGAATGGCTCGCGCGTTCGGCGGACGCGGTGCGCTTCCAGGTCGCGAGCATGGGCGACGGCGGCGGAGGCGGGTACCGCTTCACGCTCACCGAGTTGCCGATCCCCGCGCTGGACTTCGGCGCAGCGCAGACCGGCGAACTCGGCCCCGGTGCGGTGGGCTACTGGCACCTCGCCGGCCGCAAGGACCGCATGTTGATCCTCTCGGCGCGCAGCCGCGATGCGGATGTCGCGATCGGCCTGTTCGATCCTTCGGGGGTCGAGATCGCTCGCGACGACGACTCCGGTCCCGATCGCGACGCGCTGCTCGGCATCACGTTGCCGCGCGACGGCGAATACACCGTCGTGATCACCGCGCGTTCAGGCGGGGGCCGCTATGCGGTGCAGGCGATCGATCCGGACCAGGGCCGCTGAAGGACTCCGGTCCGCGGGTCGAGGATCGCTAGGATGGCAGCGCTCATGGGGCGCGCCGGGCGCGCTCCGCAATCTCTTCCCCGGAGTCCGTCAGCATGAGAGTCCATCTTCGCTCGGGCGCGCTCGCCCTGTCCTGCGTCGCATCCCTCACGGCCCAGAGCTACACGGTCTCACCTGAAGCGATGACCAATGCCTACGGCGGCATCAACAACTCGATCCCCTGGGGCCCCTTCGTGCCGTCCGGCAACACCACCGGTGAGATCATGGTCCAGCAGATCGACAATGAGCTGCAGGGCCAGGTGTTGATCCTGCAGGGCATGGCCTTCCGCCACCAGTACACCTCCACCCATGTCGCCAAGTCGTTCCAGGCGACCGTCACGCTCGCCGATGCTGCCAGCAACGCCGCGGGCATCAGCACGACCTTCGCCAACAACTACAAGCCGGGCGGCAACCAGGGCGTCGTGTTCGCGGGCGCGATCAACTTCCCCGCGGTCGGACCCATCGCCCGTCCGCCGGCACCCTTCGATTCACCCGTTGCGTTCACCACGCCCTACGTCCACCTCGGCACCGATCCGCTGATGTGGGAGGTGATCATCCTGAGTTCCACGCCGGTGACGCCGACGCAGTTCTACGAGCGTGGCCCGGGCACCACGATCGTCGCCGGAGCGATCGGCAACGGCTGCACGATCGCCGGCGGCAGCACTCCGCTGACTGCGACCGGCTCCTGCACCGCGACCCAGCTCAGCAACAACCTCGCGAACGGGCCGCTCGGCGCGCCGGCGACCCTGATGTACGGGGATTCCTCCGGCCTGCTCGGCGGAACCACGCCGCTGCCCGTCAATCTGGGCTTCCTCGGCTCGCCGTCCTGCTTCCTCGAGATCAACCCCTTCGCCTTCGAGTCGTCGGCGACTTCGGCGACGGGAACCGCGACGAGCAGCCTGTCCTACGTGCTCTCGCCGGCGACCTCGGGAATCCGCCTGCGCACGCAGTGGGTGGCGATCGACGGCTTCACCCTGGTGACCAGCAACGGCCTCGACTTCGCCACTCCGTTCAACGCGACGTCCGGCAAGCCCTGGCCACTCGGTCGCGTCTACGCCAACGGCTTCGGGGTCACCCCGCCGGCCAGCGGCAGCATCCAGGCCAACGGTCTCGTCACGCAGTGGATCCACTGACGTCGCGCGCTCGGGGCCGCGCTCTGCGTCCGTAGGCCGGAGAATCGTCGCGCGAAGCGACGATTCGGAGGCCGAAGGGCCCCAGCAAACAAAGCGCCTGGGCCTTCCTGGTCGGCGCGCAGCGGCGACGCGGCAATCCGAATGGGTTGCGGCCCAGGCCGCGATGCGGTTGCCGACCAGGGAGCGACGTGACACTGACGGGTCGGAAGGCGGATGGCTATGGTCTCCGCCCCGACCTGCATGCAATCCAAGTCCACCGGCATCGTCCTGCGCATCGACGCCAAGATCTGTCAAGTCGAGGTCGATGGACAGCGCGTGCAGGTTCCGCTGCGTGGGCGTCTGTTCGAGGATCGTGGACGCGAGCGCAACCCGGTCGCGGTCGGCGATCGCGTCACGCTCGGCACCGCGGCCGACGGTCTCGCCATCGAGGAGGTGCTGCCGCGCAGCACGCGGCTCGCGCGACGTGCCAAGGGGGAGGAGGATCGCGAACAGGTCATCGCGGCCAACGTGTCGCTGGTGCTGGTGGTCTCGGCGCTGCGCGAACCGCCGATCCAGACCCTGCTGATCGACCGCATCCTCGCCGCCTGCGCGAGGCAGGATCTGCGCGCCGAACTGGTGCTGACCAAGCTCGATCGTGATCGCGGCGGGGAGGCGGAGCGTTGGGCCGAGCTGTACCGCGGCATCGGCTACGCGGTGCACCTCACCTCGGTCGCTCCGGGTCACGAGACGCACGCGGAGATCGACGCGCTGGCGGAGTTGATGCACGCGAACACCACCGTCCTCACCGGCCTGTCGGGCGCGGGCAAGTCCTCGCTGCTCAACGTGATCGTGCCGGGACTCGGTCTGCGGGTCGGTGACGTCAACCGCGTGCGCCACGGACGCCACACCACGACGGCCGCCGAACTGTTCCCGCTGCCCGGCGGCGGCTACGTACTCGACACGCCCGGCATCCGCAACTTCGTCCTGTTCGCGGTCGCGCCCGCCGAGCTGACCTTCTGGTTCCGCGAGTTCACGGACTTCGCGCGGCAATGCGCGTTCCGCGACTGCAGCCATCTCGGCGAGCGCGATTGCGGAGTGCGGCGTGCGGTGGAGTCGGGCGCGATCTCGACGAGTCGCTACGAGAGCTATCGCCACCTCTGGGAGGAACTGCGCGAGACGGAGCGGCGCGAGCAGCGCGGCGAGGTCTGATCAGCGCAGCGACGGACCGGGCAGCCGACGGCCGTCGGCGTCGAGGATCTGGAACTCGTGGATGCCGTGGTCCTTCTCGTCGGCGTGGCTCCACACCAACTGGTGCGCGGGCGTGACCTCGAGCAGCTTCACGCCCTTGCCGGAGCGGCCGTAGCTGGTGATCACGGTGTTGCCGTTCGGCAGCCGCTGCGCGCCGCAGGGATCGCGCAGGAGATCGGAACCGAGCATCTGGTTGTCGAGCTGCCAGGAGATGTTGCCGTCGCCGTCGAACTCGACGACGCGGTCGCTGTGGGTGAGCGTCACCAGGGTGTGTCCGTCGTCGAGACGGATCGCGGTGAAGGGCCAGGACTCCGCTTCGCCGAAGCGTCGCGTGCCGATCTCGTGGACCACCTTCCCGGTCGCGTCGTACTCACGCACCACGAAGTCGAAGAGCTGCGGCACGAGGTAGTCGCCGTTCTGCAGCTTGCGCGTCATGCGGCTCTGCATGTGGTGGTTCTGGAGCTGGCACTGGATCGGGAACTCGACGACCACCTTGCCGGCCGGATCGATCTCGAGGAGTCGCGGCTTCGGGCCGGCCTCGGTCACCACCGTGTTGCCGTTGGCGAGGCGCTGCGCGGTGTTCACCTCCGACTGCGTGCCGAGGTACTCCCACACCACCTTGCCGTCGCGCGTCACCTCGATCGCGCCGCCGCCGGGATAGCGCGCGCCTTCGCCGCCCTGACGGGTGATCGCGAGCAGCACGTTGCCGTTGGCCAGGACCTCGCCGTCGCGCGTTCCGAGCGGATGCCGCCAGATCTCGCGCCCCTGTCCGTCGAGGATGTAGGTCTCGGCGCCGCAGGCGAGGAAGCCGTGCGTGATCGGCAGGGATCCGTCGGTCGCCGCGTGCGTGGCGCACGCACAGGGCAGCAGGATCAGGACGAGGGAGAGGACGAGGTCGCGCGTGCGGTTCATGGTCGATCAGTCGCTGCGGTCGACGTCGGGAGGGGGTTGCTGCGGAAGCTGCGCGCGACGCGCGCGCGCGACCGTCATCATGCCGACGAAACCGGCGAGCACGGTGGTCCACACCGCGTGCAACGCCGGCAGATAGGGAAGCACCTGCACCGCCATGCGCACGGTGCGATCGACCTCGTCGGCCTCCATGCGCGAGTCCTCGGGCACCGTCTTCTGCCACTCGACGACGGCCTTGCGGATCGTGCGCGGATCCGGCGTCGGTGCGCTGAGGATCATCGGGACGGCCCACAGCGAGATGCCGAGTCCGACCGCGATGAACGACACCGCGAAGCCCTGTCCGGTGCTCAGGAGCGGATCGCGGCGGAGGGCGAGCCACGCCGGCAGGAAGCCGAAGGGCAGGAAGGCGAAGGCACAGCAGGCGCTGAGCGCGGTCGGTGCGCCGCCGTCCATCGACATCGCGGAGCCGAGCAGCAGCATCACGAGGACGACGTGCAGCGCGCCGAACACGATCGGGCGCGCCCACGACGGCGGGTTGCCGGGAGAGATGCGTTGCGAGGCCAAGAAGGGCTCGGGAGCGTAGCGCGGGTCGCGGCGATTCGTGCAGCCTGCGTTCTCTCGGACTGGAGGCCGATCCGGCGAGTTGCCAAGCCGAGCGGTGAGCGTTCTGATCGAGCCACCGCATGAAGGACACCGTCCTCGATCGCCTGCACGTCTGGAGCGTCTACCAGCCCGAACGGCGGATCGACTTCAACGGTGTGTTCTGGCGTCGTCCGGCCGGCAACGTGATGTTCGATCCGATGCCGCTGTGCGAGGAGCAGGCCGAGTTCGTCACGGCGATGGGCGGCGTGCGGGCGATCGTGGTGTCGAACGCCGACCACTGGCGTGCGACCGACGAACTCGCGCGGCGATTCGGGGCCGAGATCGCGGCACCCTCCGCCGACCGCTCGCGACTGCAGGAACGCACCACCCGCGTGACGCGCTGGTATGCCTCGGCCGCCGAGCTTCCCGCGTCGCTCGCACCCGACGTCGACGTCCACCTTCTCCACGGCGGCAAGTCGTCCGCGGAGACCGCGTTCTACCTGCGTCCCCTCCGCGCGCTGCTGTTCGCCGATGCGGTGCGTTCCCATGTCAGCGGTCGGCTGCGCATGCTGCCCGACGACAAGCTCTCCGACCGTGCCCGCCTGACCGCGGATCTGCTCGCGTTGCGGGACCTCAACCTGCAGGCGATCCTGGTCGGCGACGGCGACTGCCTCTTCACCGGCGCGCGCGGTGCGTTCCTCGAGTTCCTGCGCGGCCTGTCCTGCGACGAGTCGCCCGCGGCGCGATGAGCACCGGCGTTCCCGTCCGCGAGTCACCGGCCGGTGCGCTCGGTGATCGTCTGATCGCCATCCTCGTGGTCGGCCTCGCGGTGACCCTCGTGTGGTTGCTCGTGCAGGTGGATCCCGATCCGCGCGGACACGGCACACACGAACGACTCGGCATGCCGCCGTGCTCGTGGCCGATCGCCTACGGCAAGCCCTGCCCGACCTGCGGTGTGACCACCGCGGCGACCTGGCTCGTGCACCTGCATCCGCTGCGTGCGCTGGGCACGCAACCCTTCGGCGCGCTGCTCGCCGCAGCAGGTCTGTACGTGGCGGTCGTCGCCCTGCTCTCGCTGTGGCGACGCGAATCGCTGATCGCTCGCATCGCGCTGTGGCCGGTCGGCACGATCACCATCGTGACCATCGTCGCGTTCCTGTGCGGCTGGGCCTGGACCTGGCTCACCTGGCCCGCGCGCTGAGCGACGTCCTCAGCTGAAGTCGTAGATGTAGCTGAGCTTGCTCTTCTGCACGATCGCGTACGGCAGCCCCTTGAGCAGGCGCAGGTCGTTCGGACCGTCGAGGTTCAGGCCGCGGATCGTGGGCTCGCTGACCGTGAAGTACTTCTGCCCCGATCCGCGCGCGGGCTCGTAGGCGAGCGGCGAGACGCGGCCGGCGATCTCGAGCTGGATGCCGCCGCTGTAGAAGGCGCGGATGCGCACGTTCTTGTCGTCCTGCGCGAGCTGGCGCTGCACACCGTCGCCACCCATGTCGACGAGCTCGTGCGCGAGGATGATCTCCTTCACGTTGATCTGCACGCGCGGTGTGCGCACCACGTCGTTGCCGCGCAGCGAGACCATCACGGCGTCCTCCACCGTGACGAAGGTGCGATCGAGATCCTCGAGCACCTTCTTGAGGCGGTGGTACTTGCCCGCCACCCGTCCCTTGACGAGGAACGAGTCGGTCAGCAGGACGTCCTCGATCATCGCGGGTGTCGGTCCCGCGCTGCCTGCTCCACCACGTGGTTCGGTACTCATCCTGGATCGCTCGTCCGTGACTCTCCCCTTGCGGGGACTTCGTCGCGGAGCTCACCGACCAGGTGGAAGGATCCCGTGATCAACCGCGGTGCCGCTTGCTCGCGCAGCGCGGCCAGACCGTCGCGCGCGGAGGGCACCGCCCGGGCCCGGGTTCCGCGCTTGAGCAGCCATTCCACGATCGTCGCGGGATCCTCCGACGGCGTGCCGGTCAGCTCCGTGACGACGACCTGATCGGCAAGCGGGGCGATCCGGCTCAAGACGGATTGCCAGCGCTTCCCCCGCGAGGAGGCGTAGAGCACCGCGAAGCGTCGCCCCGGCCATCGCGCCGCGACTTCGTCGGCGAGGAGGCCGGCGCTCTCCTCGGTGTGCGCGCCGTCGAGGACGACGAGCTCGCCGTCGCGGTCGATCCGGTGCTCGAAGCGGCCCGGCAGAAGGGGGGCCTCGATCCGCTCGGGCAGGCGGAAGCCGGGGACCAGGACGCGGATCCCCGCCCAGGCGAGGGCGAGGGCGGGGAGGTGGAACGCGGGCGCGTCGGAGAGGCGGACGGACTCGCGCAGACCCGTCGCGTCGGACAGGGCGAGGGAGCGCGAGCCGTCGGAATCGCGCGCGAGCTCTTCGATGCGGAAGTCGCGATCGCGGCAGAGCAGGCGACAACCGACCTTGCGCGCGTGGGCCTCGACCACCTCGGCCGCTACGCCGCGGCAGCCCGAGACCCCGACCCGGCCCGGGCGCAGGATCGGCGCCTTCTCGCCGGCGATCGCCGTCACCGTGTCGCCGAGGATGGCGGTGTGCTCGAGTTCGATGCCGGTGAGGATCGAGAGGTCGACGTCGAAGGCGGTGGTGGCGTCGAGGCGACCACCCAGTCCGACCTCGAGGACGGCGAGGTCGAGGTCGGCGTCGTGGAACGCGATCGCCGCGGCGGCGGTCAGCACCTCGAAGGCGCTCGGCTCGGGGTTGATGCCCGGACTCGCGGCGAGGGCGCGCTCGACGGCGGCGACCATCATCTCCTCGGCGATCGGCCCCTTCGGCAACACGATCCGCTCGCGGATCGAACTGACGTGGGGCGAGGAGTAGACCCCGACGCGCAGGCCGGCGAGTGCCCCGAGATGTCCGACCCATGCCGCGGTCGTGCCCTTGCCCTTGCTCCCCCCGACCTGGATCGCGCGTCGGGTCGGGCGGAACGCCCAGGGGCCGAGCTGTCCGAGCAGGGCGCGGATCGCCTCCAGGGTGAAGGTGTGATCGGCGCTCCGCGCCTTCTCCCAGTTGGTGAGGCGGGCGAGCAGGGCACCGATCCTGCGGGTGGCGGAGTCCATCGGAGACGCTCCTCTCCTATTGTTCCGCCCGCCGCGACGCCAGCGCGTCCGACTCCGACCCGATTTCCCCATCGCGGCCCGGGCCGCAACCCGAACGGGTTGCCGCGTCGTCGCTGCGCGCCGACCTGGACGGCCCGGACCGCTGTGTATGCTCGGGTCCACCGGCCTCCGGAATCGTCGCATGCCGCGACGATTCGCCGGCCCATGGACCCATGAAGATCGCATCCCCGCTCCTCGCTCTCGTGGTCAGCACCTTGCTCCTCCCCGCGCAGGAGCGGCGTCCGCGTCCGCAGCCGCGCGGCGAACTGAAGCTCGCGAACCTGCGCTACGAGTCGCGCGAGTTCGAGTCCGCTGCGCTCGGCAAGAAGCAGGCGAACTACTCGATCTTCGTGCCGAAGGACTACGACGACGAGAAGAACAAGGATCAGCGCTACCCGCTCGTCCTGTGGCTGCACGGCATGTTCGAGGACAAGGATCGCTTCGCGACGCGCGGCGGAGCCGAGATCCTCGACAGGGCCGTCGGTGACGGACTGTTGCCGCCGTGTTTGTTCGTCTGCCCGGAAGGCCGCTCGTCGTTCTGGACCAACGCGATGGCCAAGGACCAGGCCTGGGAGGACATGGTCACGAAGGACCTGCTCCACGAATTGGAGGCGAACTGGCGCGTGGCACCCGAGCGCGAGAAGCGCGCGATCATGGGCGTGAGCATGGGCGGCTTCGGCGCGATGAAGATCGCCTTCAAGCACCCCGACCTGTTCGGCATCGTCGCGGTGCACTCGGCCGCGATCCTGACCGAGGATCCCGAGAAGCTGCAGGAGCAGTTCCCCTGGCTGCGCCAGCGCGGCGCATCGTTGCTCGCGGCGATCTTCGGTGAGCCGGTGGACGTCGAGAAGTACCACGCCGAGAACGTGCTCACGCTCGCGAAGACCGTCGACGTCGAGAAGCTCGCCGGGTTGAAGATCTGGTTCGAGGCGGGCACCGCCGATCGCTACAAGTTCCACCTCACCAACGGCCTGCTCCACGACGCGCTCGAAGAGCGCAAGATCCGCCACACCTGGCGGCTCGTGGACGGCGGTGGGCACTCCTGGGGCGAGGGTGCGACGCAAGAGGGGCTGCCGCAGTCGCTCGGTTTCGTCGCCGCGCAGTTCTCGGTCGGCCGCGCCAGCGCGGGACTCGGCGCCCTCTTCGGTGGCGAGGCCGGGGTGGACAAGGGCAAGGACGAGGGCGCGAAGGAAGCGCCGACGAAGGGTGACGGCGAAGAGAAGAAGCGCTGAAGGCTCGCTCGGGGCGCGGCTTCGGGCTCGCGCCGTCCAGGGGATGGAACCTGTCGTTTTTCGCCGCGGTTCCGCGCACCGCCCGCCGATCGTCCACTAGACGGGGGCAGTTCGTTCGCATGTGGACCCTGGATCACCGAGTTCGCGTGTTCGTGTTCCAGTTCGTGGGGACCGAGCCGCAGTACCTGCTCCTGAGGCAGAAGCCGCGCGTCGAATGGCCGCTCGGGCCGGTGATCGGTTCGGTCGCGCTCGACGAGCACCTCCAGGACGCCGTGGTGCGCGAGGTCGCGGCCGAGACCGGGCTGAAGAAGGCGGAGCAGATCGTCGACCTGTCGGAGCCGACCAAGGAGCTGTTCGGCGAGGTCGGCCTGGTCGAGTGGCCCTTCGCGTTCCACGTCGCCGGTGCGACCGATCGGCCCGCGGCGGTCCAGCCCGGACCGATGATCGGCGAGTGGGCGTGGATGCAGTTCGAGGAGGCCTTCCAGCGCATCGAGACCCGCCGCGACCGCGACGCGCTGATCCGTCTGCGCCTCCGCCTCGCCGGATGACGTCGACCCACCACGCTCCCGGCGACAGGACGGACTTGCGTCGCGGCGACCATCGGCCGACATTCCTCCCCCTCTCGGAACCGCCGGCTGGAATTCACGCAGCCGCCTTGGGCCGCGCGTCGTAGTCCGCGCCCCTCCGACGTCCTCGCGATCCAGAGTCCTCAGACCCTTCCCCATGGAGAAGAAAGATGGCCATCCGGAAGCCGCGCCGAGCGCGGCCGGCCTGACCGGCGACGGTCGCCTCCCGAGTTCCGCGATGCGCAGCTACGCGCTGCTCTCGCCCGACCTCAAGGCGATCTACATGCAGTTCTACAAGGCGACCTACGGCAAGTCGCACCTCGACGACAAGACCAAGGAGTTCGTCGCGATCGCGGCGTCCCTGGTGTCGGGGTGCAAGGGTTGCCTCGAGGGTCACCTGAAGAAGGCCAAGAAGGATGGCGCGACACCGGAGGAGATCTCCGAGGTCATCGCGATCACCCTCGGCGTCAATGCGGCGACCATCGTCGACCGCTCGGACATCGCCAACTTCCATCTCGGCGGGCTGTTCGAGAAGCCGCAGTGACGCGCCCGGTGCGCCGATCCGGGATGCGTAGGGACGGAGGGTGACAGAACCGACCGGCGGGAGGTGCCGTTATCCTGCGTCAGCGATGACGACCCCGACGACCCGCTTTCGCCCTCCCGCACCGATCGCGCCCGAATGGTGGCGCATCGTCGTGCTGGCGGTGCTGCTCGCGGCCTGCGTGTTCGCCTTCCTCTGGCCGAGTCGGCAGAAGGAGCAGAACGTGCCGGAGGTCGCCGGTTCGCGACGCGTGCAGATCGACGTCCCGTCGCTCGACCGCGAACTGCTGGCGACCGTCAAGGACTCGACACCGCAGGATCGCCTGGTCACCGAGACCGAGCCGCTGAACCATCTGCTCGACAAGTCGCTGGGCGTGTTGCCGACCGCGGCCGAAGCGCTCGGTCGCCCGCGCGAGCCGGTTCCGCTCTCGGTGCTGCAGGGATCGCCGCAGACCTATCGCGGTGCGTGGCTGTGGTACAGCGGCCGGCTCCGCTACGTGTCGGAGCCGAAGACCGGTCATCCGATCGACGGCTATCGCATCTACGAGGGCTTCATCGAGACCGACGGAGTCGATGGCGGCGGCGTGGTGATGTTCCGCGTCAGTCGCGTGGCTCCGGGGGTGACCATCGGCGACTGGGTGCGCGTGGAGGGCTTCTTCATGAAGCTCCGCGACAGCCGAGTTCTGCCGGATGCGGACCACGCGCCGCTGCTGGTCGGATCCGAGTTGATGAAGGACTTCCAGCCCTGGGTCCCCGTCGAGAAGCTCGATCCGGCGATGTTCGCCGACCTCCACGACGGCCGCTTCAGCAAGGGCGAGAGTCGCGATCGTCGGTTCGAAGTGATCGAGGAGGGCGATTCGCAGGCCGATCTCGAGTCGTCGCAGTCCGAGCCGCTGTGGTACCTCGCGTCGTACGCGATGCACCGGCGTGGCGGACCCGACGACGACCTGCCGAACTGGCGTCTGCAGCCCGCCTTCGTGAAGGACGAGCAGTACCGCGCGATCGCGTTCACCGACGAGGTCCCGCGTGGTTCGCCGTATCGCCTGCTCGGCACCTTCGTGATGTCGCACTGGTTCGCGGCGAACCCGAACCCGATCGGTGTCTCCTACTGGTCGACGGTCTGGATCCAGAGTCCGAACCTCGGGGGCAAGCTCCTCCCGATCTGGGTGCCGCGGAAGATCGAGGGCTTCGAGTACGGCGATCCGCTCGAGGTGCGCGCCTACTGGTTCAAGCGCCATCATTACGAGCTCGCGCGAGGAGGAGAGGCGCTGACGCCGGTGTTCGTCGCGGCCGACCTCGATCGCTACGTGACCCTGCCCGAGTCGCCTGTCGTGACCGCGCTGAAGTACGTGTTCGCCGGCCTCGTGGCGGTGATCGTCGGCGTGTTCTACTTCGTCAGTCGTGCCGACAAGCGGCGCCGCGACGAGCACGAGGAGCGCATGACGAAGCGGCGCCGCAAGCACATGGGCGAGGCGCATGCGGAGGCTTCCACGACCAGCCCATCGTGATGCCCGTCACCGAGATGCAGTGCGCACCACCGGGGTGGCGGGCGTCGCGGATCAGGCTCGGCCTGTCGGTCGCGGCGAACCCCGACCCCGCCCTGCATGCCTTCGCCGGCGCGCGACCGGTGCACTTCGTGCTCGACTCCGGCGCGGCTCGCCACTGGTCGCATCTCGCCTGCGGCACCGATCCGATCCGCGTCGACGGCGGAGAGTCCTGCAAGGACATCCGCTCACTCGAGGGCCTGTTGCGCGAGCTGGCGCGGCGCGGTGTGACGCGTGAGCACTGCCTCGTCGTGGTCGGTGGAGGTGCGGTCTGTGATCTCGGAGGTCTCGCCGCGGCCTTGTGTCTCCGCGGGATCGATCACGTGCTGGTCCCGACGACGCTGCTCGCGATGGTGGACGCGAGCGTCGGTGGCAAGACCGCCATCGACCTTCCGGAGGGCAAGAACCTCGTCGGGGTCTTCCATCAACCGGTCGAGGTGCTGATCGATCCCGAGTTCGTCCACACCGAGAGCGACGACCGCTACCGTGCGGGGCTCGCGGAGATCGCCAAGGTCGCGATCGGTCTCGACGCGGATCTCTTCGAGCGATGCGAGCGCGACGCGTCGGCGCTGCGCGCCCGCGACCGGAACCGGTTGCGCGCCGCGATCGAAGCCGCCGTCGCAGCGAAGATCCGGATCGTCGAATCCGATCCCGGCGAGGCCGGCTCCCGGCGGCTCTTGAACCTCGGTCACACGCTCGGCCACGCCCTGGAAGCGCACTCCGGCTTCGTCACGCCCCACGGCCTCGCGGTGGCACAGGGTCTGCACCACGTCCTGGCCCTTGCGGTGAAGCGTGGGCTGCTGTCCCCGGAGCACGCGCGACGGGCCGGTGGACTCCTCGCCGCCCTCGGATTGCCACGCGAGGCCTTGCCATCGCCGGGAGCGCTGCTGCCCTTCGTCGCGCGCGACAAGAAGGTCCGTGGCGATCAGGTGGCGGCGGTGTTGCCGATCGACCTCGGGCGCGCGCGAATCGTCGCGATGACGCCACACGAATTCCTCGCCGTCTGAGAGTCCGGACAGCGCAGCCGACCGTGCTGCCGCAACGACTTGCGCTCCTCTGCGAAGAAGAGTGGAGCAGGTACGGCAGGGAAAGCTCTCGCGGTCGCGACGGGTGTCTGCTCTAGTCCTCCCCCCAACAATGCCCCGTCGCGACGACATCGAGTCGATCCTCATCATCGGATCAGGGCCGATCGTCATCGGTCAGGCCTGCGAATTCGACTACTCCGGAACCCAGGCGTGCAAGGCGCTGCGCGAGGACGGTTACCGGGTCATCCTGGTCAACTCGAATCCGGCGACCATCATGACCGATCCGGAGACCGCGGATCGGACCTATGTCGAGCCGATCACTCCCGATGTGGTCGCCCGGATCATCGAGCAGGAGCGGCCCGACGCCCTGCTCCCCACGCTCGGCGGTCAGACCGCCCTGAACTGCGCGATGCAGCTCGCCGACATGGGCGTGCTGGAGAAGTTCGGGGTCGAGATGATCGGCGCCTCGCGGGAGGCGATCCAGAAGGCCGAGGGTCGCCTCGAGTTCCGCGAGGCGATGGAGCGATGCGGACTCGCCACCGCGCGCTCACGGCTCGCCTACGGGATGGACGAGGCCCGTACAGCGGTGCAGGAGATCGGTCTGCCCTGCGTGATCCGCCCCGGCTACACGCTGGGCGGGACCGGCGGCGGCATCGCCTACAACATGGACGAGTTCGAGGCCATCTGCCGTGATGGCCTCTCCTACTCCCTCAACCACGAACTCCTGATCGAGGAGTCGATCGTGGGTTGGAAGGAGTTCGAGCTCGAGGTGATGCGTGACCGCAAGGACAACGTCGTCATCATCTGCTCGATCGAGAACTTCGATCCGATGGGCGTGCACACCGGCGACTCGATCACCGTCGCGCCGGCGCAGACGCTCACCGATCGTGAGTACCAACTGCTGCGCGACGCCTCGCAGAAGGTGATGCGCGAGATCGGCGTCGCCACGGGCGGAAGCAACGTCCAGTTCGCCATCAACCCACGCGACGGCCGCATGGTCGTCATCGAGATGAATCCGCGCGTGTCGCGGTCGTCGGCGCTGGCGAGCAAGGCGACCGGGTTCCCGATCGCGAAGATGGCCGCGAAGCTCGCGGTGGGCTACTCGCTCGACGAGATCCTCAACGACATCACGAAGGTCACGCCGGCGAGCTTCGAGCCGACCATCGACTACTGCGTGGTGAAGTTCCCGCGCTGGGCCTTCGAGAAGTTCCCGACCGCGGACTCGACGCTGACGACTCAGATGAAGTCGGTCGGCGAGGTGATGGCGATCGGCCGCACCTTCAAGGAGGCGATGCAGAAGGCGCTGCGCGGTCTCGAGAACGGGCGCAACGGTTTCGGCAACCAACCCGGAGTCCCGCACATCGATCTCGCCAAGGTCGACGCCGAGGAGATCCGCGCCCATCTCGCCACGCCACGTCCGGATCGCATCGACTGGATCCGCACCGCGATGCTGGCCGGGATGACGACCGAGGACGTCAACGACTACACCAACATCGACCCCTGGTTCCTCGATCAACTCGGCGAGCTGATCGTCCACGAGAAGGCGATCAAGGAACGTGCCGCCAAGGGACTCGCCGCCTTCGACCGCGAGTTCATGCGGGAGACCAAGGCGCTGGGCTTCAGCGATCGCCAGCTCGCGCGCGCGCTCGGCGTCTCCGAGTGGGACGTGCGGGGACACCGCAAGTCGATCGGTGTGCTGCCGAACTACAAGCTGGTCGACACCTGCGCGGCCGAGTTCGAGTCGTACACGCCGTACTACTACTCGACCTATGAGGACGGCGAGGACGAGTTCCGTCCGATCGTCGATGCCGAGTCGGGCGCGAAGAAGGAGCACGTGATCGTGCTCGGCGGAGGTCCGAACCGCATCGGCCAGGGCATCGAGTTCGACTACTGCTGCGTGCACGCGGCGTTCACCCTCTCCGATCTGGGCTACGCCACCGTGATGGTGAACAGCAACCCGGAGACGGTGTCGACCGACTTCGACACCTCCGACGTGCTGTTCTTCGAGCCGCTCACGCACGAGGACGTGATGAACGTCGTCGATCGCGTCGGTCCGCGCGGCGTGATTCCGCAGTTCGGCGGACAGACTCCGCTCAACCTCGCCCGTGGTCTGCTCGACCACGGCGCCCCGATGCTCGGCACGACGGTCGCCTCGATCGAGGCCGCCGAGGATCGTGACCTGTTCGCGAAGGTCTGCACCGAACTGAAGATCCATCAGCCTCCAAATGGCATGGCGAAGACCTTCCCGGAGGCATCCGCGATCGCCGATCGGGTGGGCTATCCGGTGCTCGTGCGGCCGAGTTTCGTGCTCGGTGGACGCGCGATGGAGATCGTCTATGAGCCCGCCAGTCTCGAGCGCTGGATGGTGAAGCACGCGCCCGAGGTGTCGGAGGATCGTCCGATCCTGGTCGACAAGTTCGTCGAGGGCGCGATCGAGGTCGACGTCGACGCCATCGGCGACGGCGAGAACTTCGTCATCGGCGGGATCATGGAGCACATCGAGGAGGCCGGTATCCATTCCGGTGACTCGAGTTGCTCGATCCCGCCCTACACCCTCTCCGACGGACTGGTCGCGGAGATCGCCGACTCGACCTGCCGGCTCGCGCGCCGACTCGGTGTGGTCGGCCTGATGAACGTGCAGTACGCGGTGCAGGGCTCGCGCGTGTTCATCCTGGAGGCCAACCCGCGTGCGTCGCGCACCGTGCCCTTCGTGAGCAAGGCGATCGGCCGTCCGCTCGCCAAGCTGGCGGCGCGTGCCATGCTCGGCGAGAAGCTGAGCGATCTCGGCTTCATGCAGGAGATCGTGCCGACGCATTTCAGCGTGAAGGCCCCGGTCTTCCCCTTCAACAAGTTCCGCGGTGTCGACACCGTGCTCGGTCCGGAGATGAAGTCGACGGGCGAGGTCATGGGACTCGACCGCAACTTCGGCGCGGCGTTCGCCAAGGCACAGCTCGGCGCGGGAATCGACCTGCCTCGCGAGGGCACCGTGTTCCTCTCGGTGCGCGACGAGGACAAGCGCTACATCATCCAGCACGCGGCGCGACTCGCGCACCTCGGCTACCGCCTCGTCGCCACCAGCGGCACGGCGCGGGCCCTGACCCGCAACGGCATCGCGGTGGAGCGCGTGTTCAAGGTCCACGAGGGCCGTCCGCACGTGCTCGACATGATCAAGAACCGCGAGGTGAAGTTGATCATCAACACGCCGTCGGGGCGGCTCGAGCGCAGCGACGACCGACAGATCCGTGCGTCCGCAGTGCAGTACCGCGTGCCGTGCATCACCACGCTCGCCGCGTCCGCGGCGACCATCCAGGCGCTGGAGTGGATGCACAAGCAGCCGCTCGGCGTGAAGCCGCTGCAGGACTACCACGTGGGCGGGACGAGCTGATCGCCGCGCGGATCAGTCGAGGGTCGGGTTCAGGGTGCCGAGGTCGACGGCGACGTCGACCAGCCCGGCGATGTGGTCGAGGTACTCGGCGCGCGTCAGACTGAATGCGCCCAGGGACTCGAGGTGGTCGGTCGGCATCTGCACGTCGAACCAGCCGATCCCCGCGCGGAACAGGCTCCGCACGGCCGCGATCACCGCGATCTTCGACATGTCTCCGACGCGGTGGAACTTGCTCTCGGCCGCGAACAGCGCCCCGACCTGCACGCCGTAGAGTCCGCCGACCAGTTCGTCGCCGATCCGGACCTCCAGGCTGTGGGCGTGTCCGAGCCGGTGCAACTCGCAGTAGGCCTCGACCATCTCCTCGATGATCCAGGTGCCGTCGCTGCGGTCGGCGGCGCAGCCCTCCATCACCTCGCGGAAGGCGCGGTTCCAGGTCAGGGTGAAGCCACCCCTCCGGATGGTGCGTGCGAGGCTGCGCGAGACGTGGAGCGAGCGCGGCGTGAAAGCGGCCCGGGGATCGGGCGACCACCACAGCGGGGGCACGCCGTCTTCGTACCAGGGGAAGATCCCCGCGCGATAGGCCGCGAGCAGCCGCTCCGGTGCGAGATCCCCGCCGATGGCGAGCAGCCCTTCGGCGTCGGCTCGACGCGGATCGGGGAAGACCGGCGGGCTGCCCGGCGCGATCAGGATGGGTCGTGCGTGCCGAGCCATGGCGTGAGTCGCGTGCGCAGTCCCGACGCGATCGTCGGCAGGTTCGGATCCTCTTCGTCGAGCAGGCCGTGCCGAAGCAGGAAGTCGATCACCACGAGGTTGCAGTTGAACTTGAAGCGGTCGGTGCGCGCGACGAGAGAGGCGACGTCCACGATCGGCATCCGCACGAATCGCTCGACCTCGCCGTCGACACAGCGTGGACGGAACTCGTCCGGCAACTCGAGGTCGTAGCAATACAGGGTGTCGGGCTTGAGGCCGGAATCGTCTTCGAGGACGTAGCTCACCACGCCGACGGCGGACGCGCGCGACGCGAGCGCGGCATCGATGCCTGCTTCCTCCGCGCACTCCTTGATCAGGTTCGCGCGCAGCGAGAGGCCGTGGGGCTGGCCACCCGCCACCATGTTGTCGAGCTTGCCGGGATGGGTCGCCTTGCTGTGCGAGCGTTCTGCGATCCACATCTCGATCCCTCGCGACGTGCGCACGAAACCGTTGAGGTGCACGCCACACGAGGCCGCGCCGAACCATGCCACCGCCGCGCGCTCCAGGAGCGCGAGCGGAGCCGCACGCGGATGCGGAGCGAGCGGGTAGAGCTCGCCGGTCGGACGACGGATCGCACCTCCTGCAGCCAGGCCTTCGACGACCTCGCGAAGGCACTCCGTGCGGCGAGCGAAGTCGTCACCCGGCAACTCGATGTGCCCACCGCGGAGCGTGAAACCTGCGCCGAGGTCGAGGAGGGTGCGCACGCGGTCGCGACGGATGTGCCCGATGCATGTCGGCCCGATCACGAGCGGCAGGTAGCGGCCGGGCTCGTGACGGTTGCACTCGGCGATCCTCTGCAGCCAGCTCATCGTCGATCCTTCAGAGGGGCTCCGTCGAACAGCGCCTCGACGCGCTTGCGCGCCGGGTCTTCACGGGGGACCAACGGGTAGTACGGCACGCGGGCATCGTCTCCCGCCGGGTCCAGGCCGATCCACCCCGCGAGGAAGTCGATCAGCTCGAGCGGATTGAAGCCGACCCTGGCGTGCACGAGCAGTGGCGTCGCCCCGACTTCGACGAAGCCCTTCTGCCAGGGTGTGCGTGACGGGACGAACACCGTCTCGCCCGGCTCGGCGACGAAGTCCGCGAGCCAGTGCGCCTGACTCGTTTCGCCGGCGCCGAAGCCGTTGAGGAACGCGAAGTACTCGACCGTCGCGACCCCGTCGCTGCGGATCCAACGCTCATTGGGGAGGTTGAGACTGCTGGCGGCGAGGCGTGCGAGCGACATGCGGGGATCGCTCTGCTTCAGGGGTCGCGATTCGAGTTCCGCGCCGGCGGTCTCGTAGGCGAGGCGCGGAGTATTGATGACGTCGCTCTCGAGCCAGGAGCCGTGGACGTTGCGATCGAGCCAGCCCCAGTTGCGGGTGTAGGTGATCACTCCCAGCCCCGGCGAGATCCAGTCGGTCACGCGCGCATCGACGGCCAGACCCGGTCCGACACCGATCGCCAAGCGCACCGTGTCGGCTGCATCACGCGACCGATCGGCGAGCCATGTGCATCCGGACGCGACGAACATGCTCGTGACGGCGAGCGCGGCCGTGATCCACGTCCGTCGCGGTCGCCTCACCATTCCTTCAAGCGGCGCAGCATCGTGTGCTGGTCTTCGCGGTCGGCCAGGGCCAGGAAGTCGACATCGCCGTCCGGGCGGAAGCGGAAGTAGACGCGCAGGCGCAGGGAGGCCCGCAGGCTCCACAGATCCTGACCCTCGATGGGCTTCACCTCGAGTCCGGGGTAGGCGTGTCCCTCGGTGCAGAACAACAGCGCGGCCTGCACGGCCTTCTCGATCGCGCGTCGATCCTTGTCGTAGAGCGACTTGTAGAACGACGGTGCGAAGTGGGGGATGCGGAACTCGTCGGCGAGGATCGGCGCCTTCGGCGACTCGCGCTTCTCGCGCTTGTCCTTGGGGACCAGCTCCAGGAGTTCCTGCACGCGATCCTCCAGCTCACGGATGCGCGCGTGACGGACCGCCACCAGACGGCGTTGCTCGGTCTCGTTGCGCTGGAGTTCCTCGTGCTCGCGCTCGAGCTCGCGGACGCGTCGTTCGGTGTCCGGGTTCTCGCTGGATCGACTCCGCGCCTCTCGACGATTCGCGAGGCGCAGGGCCTGTTCGAGTTCCGCGCGCGTCCGTGCCGCGCGCATCTCGACGTCCTCGGCCTCGCGACGCAATTCCGCTTCGCGTTCGCGCCACTCGGCGGCCTGCGCGCGCAGACGCTCGACCTCGGCCCGCGCCTCGGCGAGTTCGCGGTTGCGCAGAGCGAGCAGCGCCTCGGTCTCGGCGGCGCTCGACGGCTTCGCGGTCGGCTCCGAGGCGGAGGCCGTGAGCCTGTCGAGGAAGGCGCGGACCGTCGCCTCCAGCACCTTCGGTTGCTTCGGGTCGACCAGCAGCCCGGCGAGCTTGGGTGCGGGCGCGGCCTCGATGCGGAAGCCCTTCGGGCTGACGCCGTGGCGCTGAGCCATCGCGCGGAGCTCGTCGACGCCGAGCGCAAACTCGAGGAGTGCGGCGAGCGCCACGCGCCCCTGCGGTTCCATGGCCTGGGCGAGGATCTTCGCGATCTGCGCGTCGGTGCGGCTCACCGCGCCCTCCCTCCGCTGCGGGTCATGGGCATGCGGATGCAAGGTGCTGCGGAGGGGGTCATGTCGCGAACGGAGTATCGACCAGGAGGGCCGCGCCCACAAAGCGACGCGCACGATCCCCGTGGCGGGGACTCGCAGTGCGGATCCTGCCTCGCTCAGCGATCGGAATCGCGATCGGGTGGCGGGTAGATCGCTTCGACCGGGTAGCTCTGCAGCGACTCCTCGTCGTGGCGCAGCTCGATCGCCTCGGACTCCCCCGCGGTGAGTGACGGCTTGTCGCGCCAGGCGCGGTAGCAGGCCCATTCGAGGGCATCGAACGGGGTCCCCAGCAGCAGGGTGCCGGCGCGCCAGAACAGGAAGGACGGGAACAGGAATGTCGACGTGGGGTCGGCGCGCAGCGGGGTCTCGGCCTTCTGGTAGCGGTACACCGCCCAGGTCACCGGCAGTGCGGCGACGGAGACCGGTGCCCCGATCGCGAATCCCGCGATGCCTCCGACCGCCGCGGGCGATCGGACGATCAGCGTGCGACCGGTGCGTTCGTCGCGCAGTTCGTCGGTGTACTGGACCAGCTGCGCGCAGCCCATCAGTGCTGCGAGCGCGGCGCAGGCGACGAGCTGCGCAGAGGCGCGCATGGTCAGCTCTTCTTCTTGGGTTCGCGGCGCGCGAACTCGAGCTTCTCGATGCGCCAGTCGTCGGCGACGGTCTTCGACGGGGCCTTGGCCTTGCCGCCGCCACGTGACGCCTCGAAGGCCTCGGTGTTGCGCATCTTCAGCGAGCGCAGCTTCCAGACCTGTCCGCCGTACTGCTCGCAGTTCAGGATCACCGCGTGGATGAACGCGCGTGGCAGATCGAACTCCTTGCCGAGGCGCCGGAAGTTGATCGAGACCACCTGGTCGACGGCGGCGTTGTTGCCGGAGACGGGTGTTTCGACCTCGTTGCTGATGGTGAAGTCGTTCGCGCTGATGCCGCCTTCCGACGACTGGGTGATGCGCTTCTCGAAGTAGATGCGCGAGTCCTCGCGTTCGCCGCCTCGGGCAGCGTTCTTCTCCACGGTGTCGAGGCGCTGGAGGATCTCGCCGATGCGGACCAACTCACCGTTCTTCTCGGCGGTCGCTGCGGCGAGGCCCTTCTCGGCCTCCTCCTTCTTGCCGTTGACCCACCACAGGTAGCCCAGCGACACCGGCAGGAGGAGCAGGCTGGCGAGGATGATCCCCTTGTAGAGGTCCATGTTCTTGAACATCTGCATCACCCTCGGCTGACGGAGAAGTCGTCGCGGATCTCGAAGCGCAGCGTGTAGTAGGCGCCCGGAGTGTCGGAGTCGGCGAAGACCTTCTCACCCTGGACGTTGCCGCCGGTCTTGAAGTCCGAGAACGGCGAGCCGGTCTTCGTGAAGCTGGCCTCGAAGGCGCTCTTCATGCGCTCGAAACGCACGCGGTAGTTGTCGCCGCGGAACGCGAACAGCACTTCCATGTACTTGCTGTTCTTGGTCGACGGCATCGACAGGTCGATCGACACCACCAGGAATTCACCGAGATCGCGCTCGATCGACTGCAGGGTCTGCGCGAAGTCGGAGAGCACGTAGATGCCCGACGGCAGCTGCAGGTCCTCGTAGATGTTGGTCTCGGCCTGCTTGCGCTTGAGGTTCTTCTCGAGTTCCTCGCGGATCTTCGGGAGGCGCTGGAAGGTCGGGCGCTGCGCGACGTCGCGGACCAGCGCATCGAAGTCCTTTGCACCCATGTAGCGCTCCAGGCGCTTGTCACCGCTCGGCGAGAGCATGCGGGAGACGAAGCCGAAGAAGACCGCCTTCGGTCGTCGTCCGCTCTCCTCGCTGAACTGGTAGGTCATCCCGTACTGCTTCTCGTACTCGGTGACCTGTGCCCTGATCCGGGTCGCGTAGATGAACGGCAGGAACACCGCGAGCATCGCGGCGATCGCCAGGGGGAACTTGATCCGGTCGAAGCGTCGCTTGTAGGCGAGGTTCTCTCGCCGGAAGTCCATCCCGACCGGGGCGCCGAGCATCCCCAGCGCGAGGCCGACGGCGACCGCGATGCGCGGACCGATGCGCGCGGCATCCTCGGCGCCGAGGTCGTGGTTGAGTTTGGTCAGCAGATCGAGGTCGACGACCTCGCATCCGAAGGTCTCGCCGATCACCTCGCGGACGCCGGGGATCAGCGATGCGCCACCGGTGACGATCACACGCTCCACGCCGGCGATGCGCGGCAGGGCGGTGAGGAAGCGCAGCAGTTCGCGTCCGAGCCGCTGCACGAAGCGCGCGCGAGCGGCTTCGGTCGTCCGGTGGTCGACGACTCGCGAGGGCACCGGGACCGACTCCGCGCCCTCTTCGCCCTCCGGGGGCGGTGCGCCATCGAACTCGATGACGAAGTCCTCGCCGGTCTCGAGCGCCGTGGCGACGGGATCGTGGACGCGTTCGGTGGGCACGCCGAGTTCCGCCGCGATCTCGTCCGCGATCGATTCGGCGCCGACGCGCATCGCGCGCATGTCGACCAGCTTCCCGTCGACCACCGCGAGCGCCCGCGTGGAACGGGCGCCGACATCGATCACGACGCGCGCCCTGCGGGAGGGGATGGCAGGCGTCGCGGACCCCGCGGCCTTGGCATCCTCGACAGCGTTCGCGGCCTGCTTGTCGCCGTCGCCGAAGCAACCGGCCCAATCGGCGGCGCGGTACAGCGCCATGGTGTCGAGATCGACGCGCTCCGGCTCGATGCCCTCGTGCTCGAGTGCATCGAGCAGGGCCCCGAGCGACTTCTTCGGCACCGCCGCGACCAGCACCTGCGATTCACCCTCGCCGCGCTCGATGGTCATGAAGTCGACGACCATGTCGTCGACGCTGTGGCTGTGGATGGTGCCCTCGGCCTCGAACTTGATCACCTTGCGGATCGCGTCGTCGCCGACGAAGGGGATCTTCAGGCTGCGCAGCACCGCCTCCCGGCAGGGGAAGCCGAGCATCAGGCTGTCCAGCTTGATGTGCTGGTCCTTCACCGCGGCGAGTGCGGCCTCGGCTTCGACGCGCAGCGCGCCGTCCCCGGCCGGCGTGGCCGGCACGCGATCGATGCTCACCTTCGCCAGTCGAGGCTTGCGGTACGAGCCGTCGAGCTCGACCACCTTGACCTCGAACGCACCGGCATCCAGTCCGACTCCTCTGGCCATCAAGTCACCGTCGTTTCGCCCGAACGGGATCGCCGGTCTGTTCCGGTGCGAACTCCTCGGGCGTGGAGTCGCGCAAGAATCTCCGCCGCTGCTCCTCGGTCAACACGGTTTTGATCCGCTCCTGAGCGCGTCGGTCGGCTTCGGTCACCTCGAAGCGCAGTTCGGGAGGCAGTCGACCCTGGTCGCCGAGCAGCACGCGCAGGTAGTCCGCGGTGCGTGCCGCCAGGACCATGCGGATCAACTCCACCTGGTGGCGGTCCAACCCGTAGCGGGTCGCGAGTTCACGCACGTAGAACTCGTCGGCCGTCTCGGGAGAGGTCCCTGCCAGCGACGCGACTGCACGCGGTGCGGCGAGCCCGGCCAGGGCACCGGCTCCGAAGGCACCGAGCACCGCGCCCAGCAGCCATTTCTGGACCCGCCGCCCGGGGATCACCGACCCTCCGCGTGCGGCGCGGATGCCGCGGCACGCATCTGCGCGTCGAGGTCGGCCATCGCCTTCTGCACGTCGGCCTCGGATGCCTGCAGGCGTCCGTCGTCGGCGCGGCGCAGGGCGCCGCTGAGGAAGGCCAGCGAGACCACGGCGATGACCGCGGCAGCGATCAGGACCCGACGGGCCCAGCGGATCACGCCCTGGTCCACGGTCGGAGTCCCGAAAGTGGGGGTTTCCTCGGCAGCCGAAGCGGCGCGCGCCATCACGCGGGCCCGGAAGTCGGCGGACGGCAGCGGTGCCGCGACGCGCGCTGCCGCGCGGAACGCGGAGCGCACGCTGCGCAGGTCGTCCACGGCGCCGCGCAGCGACGGATCCGCCGCCAGACGCGCCTCGAAGGCTGCACGACTCTGCGGGTCGAGCAGTTCGTCGACGTAGCGCTGCACCATGCGCTCGCGCTCGTCGATCGCGTCGAAGGAATCCTGGTTGTCGGTCTTCATCGTGCCCCCCTGGGACCCAGGTCCGAACGCTCGACCCTGCTGCCCGGCACCAGTTCCGGATGCCGGCGTGCGAGCAGGTCCTTGAAGCGCTGCCGTGCGCGGAACAACCGCGACTCGACGGTTCCCATCTGCAGTCCGAGCACCTCGGCCATCTGCGTGTAGCTCATGTCCTCGAACTCGCGCAGCACCAGGATCGTCCGGTACTTCTCCGGGAGTTCCTCGAGGATCTGGTGGGTGACGCGGCGCATCTCGTCGTCGAGCAGAGGTTGGCTCGGCGCGGCGCCGTCCGTCGACTCCGCTGGCTGCGCGTCGAACTCCTCGGGGTCCTCGACCAGGCGCAGGCGCCGGCGCCCGACCCGACCGAAGTGGTCGTTCACGGTGTTGATCGCGATGCGATACAGCCAGGTGAAGAGGGCGGAGTCGCGCTGGAAGGTGTGCAGCTTGCGGAACACCTTCACGAACACTTCCTGCGACAGGTCCTCGACCTCGCCGCGGTCGCGCGTGAAGCGCGAGATCAGGCGGAACACCCTCTCCTCGTAGCGACCCATCAGGGTTCCGAAGGCCGAGCTCTCGCCTGCCAGGACGGCGTCGATCAGCTCGTCGTCGGTGATCTCGCGCATGAGGGGGACCGCGAACATGGCCGCGCTTGGAGGGGACGGCCAGCGCGTTTCTTCCCGGCATCTTCCGGGCTCCGGGGGCGGGATCCAGGACGCGGGGTGGGGGTGCGTCCGGGATGTCGTCGCGGCGGCGTCCTCGCTGTCTCCCGGCCACGACACGGTCGCCCGCGCGGGGCGCGGAACCGGCCGTGCCAGGGGACGGCACGACCTTTGTCCTGGGGGCGGGGACCATGAACCGCCGTCGACTCGCCTCGGCGTCCCTCGTCCTGCTCCTCCTCTCCCTCGCCGCCTGCGTGCGCGAGACCCACCTCGTCGCGACCTGGCCGCCGGAGCCGGTCGCGATCCGGGTCGAGGTCTACGACCCGGTCACCGCCGGGGTCTGGGAAGGAGTGGGCGTCCGCATCGTGCAGGCCGACCAGGAGTGGAGCGGCTGCACCTGTGTCTCGCCCTACACCGACTCCTTCGAGCTCACCGACCGCGCCGGTCTGGTCGACTTCAACTGCTGGGACATCGCCTCCTACGAGGTCGGCTTCCCCCTCGACGCCGCGGGCCGCGCCGTCCTCGGCCACCACCCGGCCGGCGATCAGGCGACCGTCACCCTCGAGATCTGGGCCCCGGGCTATCGCTCGGTCTTCGTCGACGTCGACCTGAGCTGGCACGATCCGTACGTGTCCGTGTCGGTGCCCTTCTTCTGAAGCACGCCGGCGTCATCGCCCCGAATCCGCGGTCAGGTTCGCCGGCACGACCGCGCCTTCGGCGGCATCGAACTCGATCTGCGCGCGGAAGCGGTTGCCGTCGGTGCCAAAGGCGACGGTGTAGTGGCCGGGGGCGAGATAGGTGTCGACGCGCCAGGCGCCGTCCTCGCCGCGTTCGAGGGCGACGCCGCCGAGGTGCGTGCTCTGCGCGTCGAAGATCGACAGCCACACCCAGTTCGGAACCGCGTTCCCGGGCGGCAGGTTCGCGACGAAGGAGGTGCGCAATCCGCGGCGCACCTGCACTTCCAGTCGCGCTTCGGCACCGACCTGGATCGTCACGTCCACGGTCGTGCGCGCGATGGCGTCGCCGCTGATGCCGAGCGTCATCGGTCCGACCGGCAGGGGACCGGAGCGGAATTCCTCGCCGTCGGGTCGCAGCGTGTCGACCTGACGCCCGACGTTGTCGAGCACGATCATCTGCACGCCGCTGGTCGACACGCCGTCGGTCGACGTCACGCGCACGCGCAGATGTCCCGACGGCGGCATGCGCAGCTCGCCGAAGTCGACGGTCTCCGCGACGTGGATCGTGCGCATGCCGATGAACAGCGGCGCGTGGTCGGCGTGCTTGATCTGGACGTGGTATTCGCCCGGCGTGACCTCGCTCGCCTCGAAGCGGCCGTCGTCGCCCGACGTGAGTCGGATCGCGCCACCGCCGGTGGCGCTGAGCTGCACCAGCGCGCCGGGGAGGTTCGCACCCTCGGGGGTGAGCACCCTGCCGAGGACCTTCGCGGTCGAGAGCGTCTCGTCGGGGACGACGATCTGCACACGCCGATCCGGTGCCGTGGTGTCCAGCGAGGCCGCGTTCTGCGCGAAGGATCGACCCTCGTTGCCTGCCGGGCGTTTCCCCACGCGGAGCGTCACCGGACCTTCGGTCAGGTTCGGCAAGTCGAAGCGACCCTGCGCGTCGCTCCTGGTGCTCGCCAGCCATTTGCCGTCGCGCCACGCGACCACGTCGTACTCGCTCAGCGGCTGGGCGCGCGGATCGATGACGACACCCGCGATGCCGGCCGGATCGGGGAGCGTCACCGGCCAACGCCCGCGTTCGCCGGGACGCAGCTCGATGTCGGCGGCGATCACCGGGCTGCCTTCGCGCCAGACCTGCGCCTGGAAGCGGCCGGGGCAGACGTCCTCGACCGCGAAGCTGCCGTCGCGTCGCACCTGGGCCCACTGCGTGCCGAGCTCGCGTGGCCAGGTCCGGATGCCGATGGTCAGGGCGGCGGGCACGCTGCCGTCGATCGCGTGCACGGATCCTTCCAGCGACGCGAAGCCCTGCAACTGCACGCTGACCTCGGCGCTGCGCGAAGGGGTGTCGGCCAGCATCGCCTCGCCGTAGCCGACGCCGTCGGCGCGCGACGAGATGCGGATCGCTCCGGGCGGCAGGCCGTCGATCACGAAGCGGCCGTCGTCGTCACTGCGTGCCGTGATGCCCTCCCCGGTGCGCCGCACGAAGCCCTCGTGTGACGTGCCGCTGGTCGCATCGCCCGTGGTCTTCGCGAGCACGGTCGCGCCGCGGACCCCGCCCCCGCCGGGTGCGAGCACGCGACCGGTCACGCGCAGCGGATCGCCGTCCAGGCTGATGCGCAGCTTGGGCGCCGCACCCTGTCGGTCGACGAGGTAGGCATCGCTGGCGCGGAAGCCCTTGGCGCCGGCACGGATCCAGACGCGCTCGGCGGTGCCGAACAGCTCGAAGTGGCCGTCTTCCTTGCTGCGCGCGACCGGCAGCATCGAGGTCGGATCGAGCTGCACGCTGATCGAGATGGTCGCGTCGGCGACGCCATGCCCGTTCGCATCGACGACGTCGCCGATCAGCGAGGGTTCGCGCGGGATGCGCAGGGTGACCTCGGGCCAGCCGTCGGCCTTCGGGTCGACGGTGATGCTCAGTCCGAGCGACGCCACCTGCACCGAGCCGTCGATCTCGATGTCCTCGAAGCGGAAGCGTCCGTCGGCGTCGGTGCGCGTGCTGCGCGCGGCGGCCAGATCGGCGACGCTGGTCAGTCGCGCGCAGGCGACGGTCGCGCCCGGGATCGAGATGCCGTCGTCGGCGTGGACGACACGTCCACTCAGCGTGGTGCTGCGCCCGCTCGGCTTCGGGTGCTCTGGCGTCTCCGCCTTCGGTGCCGGCACTGGTACTTCCTCGCGTCCGGTCGACGACTCTCCGCGCTCGACGCTGCTGCTGCGCTCCGCGCCCGGACCTGTCTGCGCGGTGTCGCTCACCGAGCCGCCGGATGGCACCGGCGGTCCGTCACCTCCCCGCAACAGGAAGAATCCGAGCGCGCCGAGGACGGCGACGACCAGCAGTGCGACGACGGCTTTCACGGGCTTCGTCCTCCTCAGTCCTTGCCGC
Organism: Planctomycetota bacterium; assembly: GCA_046349595.1. GTDB lineage: Bacteria > Planctomycetota > UBA1135 > UBA1135 > UBA2386 > JACRLW01. The sequence goes on along the minus strand of JAXMCA010000002.1, from coordinate 325,806 downwards.
GCACCAGCGGGCGAACGCGCGCACCCCACAGCTCGCGCAGACGCACGTGCATCGCGAGCGGGAGCGGCGGCAGCGCCGAGCAGCTCGCGTTCTCCTCGACCTGGGTGGCGCGCGTTGCGCCGGTGATCACGGTGGTCACCGCGTCGTGATCGAGGATCCAACGCTGCGCCATGCGCGCAAGCGACACCGACGGCGGCGCGATGGTACGCAGCTCGTCGACCAGCTCGAGTCCCCTCTCGAAAGGCAGCCCCGCGAAGGTCTCGCCGGCGTGGAAGGCGGCGCCGTCCTTGTTGTAGGTGCGGTGGTCGTCGGCACCGAATCGCGACTCGCGCGTGAACTTGCCGCTGAGCAGTCCGCTCGCCAGCGGCAGGCGCACGATGATCGCGACGCTGCGGCGGCGCGCGGTGTCGAAGATCGTCTCGATCGGCGTCTGGCGGAACACGTTGAAGATGATCTGGAGCGAGGCGAGGCCGTCCTGCTGCAGGCACAGCCGCGCTTCCTCGCTGCTCTCCACGCTCGCGCCGAAGGCTCGGATCAGCCCTTCGTCGCGCAGCGCGCGCAGGTGGTCGAAGATGCGGCCCTCGCGCAGCACCGGCTCGGGCACGCAGTGCAGTTGCAGCAGGTCGAGGGCGTCCACGCCGAGGCGCTGGCACGAACCGGCGGCGTGGCGGCGCATCACGTCGAGGTCGAAGTTGCGCGGCCAACCGGGATCCTGGCTGCGTCCGAGCTTGGTCGCGATGAAGGCCTTCGCCCCGGTCGACTTCAGGAAGCGACCGATGCGCTGCTCGCTTCGGCCGCGACCGTAGATGTCGGCGGTGTCGAGGAAGTCGATGCCCGACTCCATCGCAGCGGACAGGATCGCGTCGGTTTCGGCGTCGCTGACCTCGCCCCATTCGGCGCCGAGCTGCCAGGTGCCGAGTCCGATCTCGGAGACCAGCCGCTCCGTGCCCGCGAAGGATCGTCGATGCATCGCGGAGAGGATAGCGGTGTCGCAGCGCTGCACCGGGGATTCGTGACGGCATCGTGACGCCCGCCGTCGTCACACCTCCCTATCGTTCCGCCGATGCCGAGCGGGCCGTCTCCGACCACACGCCGCGAATTCCTCCGTCTCGCGGCCTGCGCGTCGCTCGCGGCTCCGATCCGGAGCAGGGCGTGGTCCGCCGATCCGCAGAGTGACGCGGCGCGGCTGCGCGCGCTGCGTGCCCGCCCGAAGGCCGCGCAGGAGAAGGCCATCGAGGACCTGCGCCGTGTGTTGGAGTCCGACGACGATCCATGGCAACAGGCTGTGTTCGCCGCGATCGCGCGCGGCAGGGCGCTCGCCGTGGGCAAGGACCCGGCCGGCTGGCAGAACCACAAGGGGCGTGACGAAGGGGAGTGGCGCTACGCCGCGTTGCCCTTCGCGCTGCGGCACGAGTACCTGTGGGGACACCGCGTGGTCCGTGCGATCGAGAAGCGGCCATCGCTCCGCGTCGGCGAAGGTCGCGAGCAGCTCACCCTCGAACCCGGCTCGCCGGCCGAGTGGTTCCTCGCGCCGATCCGCGGCCTGCTGCCCGACCTCGATCTCGCGATCGGCGGCATCCAGCACGAACTCGACACCGAGCGCGGCGCCGACCGCTTCCAGTCCTTCCTCGAATCGTGGCGCAACGGCGACGAGTCCTTCTACGTCGCCCTCGATCGCACCGCCGGCACCGACAAGGCGGTGTTCTTCTTCGATGCGATGCTCGCCGAGTTCGCACACCTCTTCGCCGACGAGGCCAAGCGCGACCACGAGCTCGAGAGGAGCCTGAAGCGCAAGCACGACGCGCTGGTCGATGCCTTCCTCGCCTACCGCCAGTACCGTGCGCTTCGCGAAGCGGCATCCTTCGCGCTGGTGATGCCCGGCAGTGTTCGTCTGCCCGCCCATCTCGCGCGCTACGAGACCGCCGCCGGCGGCTACTCATTCCGCGACGACCTCACCATCCTCCTGCAGCTCTCGGCCGGATCGCTGCCGGAAGTGGTGGCGACCGTCGCCGCCGCCACACCGCCGCTGCCGCAGCCGCTGTGGTCGACCTCCGGTCGCTACGAGGGAATCGAGTCGTTCCAGCAGGGTCTGAAGAAGCGGATCGATGATGCGCTCAGCGACGATGCCAGCACCGACGGCTGGCGCGATGCCTGGAACGCGCGCATGTCCGCGACCAGCGAGCGCATCCGCGCGCACGCGATCGCCGTCCTCGACGCCTGACTCATCCGCCCCGCAGACGGTGCGCGAGCCCGGTGTTGCGCAGTTCGTCGCCGGCGGTCGTCACCGCCATCTCGACCGCGCGCCGCGAGCCGACCACCACGACCAAGCGCTTGCCGCGCGTGATCGCGGTGTAGAGCAGGTTGCGCCGGAGCATCATGAAGTGCTCGGTGAGCAGCGGGATCACGACCGCCGGGTATTCGCTGCCCTGCGCGCGGTGGACCGTGATCGCGTAGGCCGGCACGAGCTGGTCCAGGTCACCGGATCCGTACTCGATCACTCGCTCGTCGAAGCGCACCTGCATCGAGTGCGACGCGCGGTCGATCGCCACCACGCGACCGACGTCGCCGTTGTGCACCTCGAGGTCGTAGTCATTGCGGATCTGCAGGACCTTGTCGCCGGTGCGGAAGGTCGAGCTCGCGCGCTCGAGGGCCTCGCCCGACGGATTGAGCGCCTCCTGCAGGTCCGCGTTCAGCGCGTCGGCCCCGGCGTCGCCGCGGTACATCGGACACAGCACCTGCACGTCGGCGATGCGATCGAAGCCGAAGCGTCGCGGGATGCGGGTGGTGACCAGCTCACGCACCAGCGTGCGTGCATGCGCGGCCGACCTGGCCTCGACGAAGAAGAAGTCGTCACCCTCGCCGCCGCTCTCGGGGACCTCGCCGGACAGCACCGCGTGCGCAGCGTCGACGATCCGCGAGCCGCGACCCTGGCGGAAGATGCGCGTGAGCCTCGTCACCGGCACCACGCCGGAGTCGATCAGGTCGCCGAGCACGCGTCCTGGCCCCACCGAGGGGAGCTGGTCGATGTCGCCGACCAGCACCACGCGCACGCCGGGTCGCACGGCACGCAGCAGGTTGTAGGCCAGCTGCACGTCGAGCATCGACGCCTCGTCGACGACCACGACATCGCCCTCGATGGGGTTCTCGGCGTCGCGTCCGAAGCGCGCGATGCCGGGCTGGAACTCCAGCAGGCGGTGGATGGTGCTCGCGCCGCGCGACGTCGATTCCTCGAGCCTCTTCGCGGCGCGGCCGGTGGGGGCGGCGAGCACCAGTCCGAGCTGCGCGCGCGAGCAGGCGTCGGCGATCGCACGCACGATGGTGGTCTTGCCGACACCGGGACCGCCGGTGATCACGCTGAAGGACGAGCCGAAGGCGCGTTCGACGGCCTCGCGCTGCGCGTCCGGCAGCTCGAGCCCGCGCTCGGCGGCGAAGTCCTGCAGCGCGCGGTGCACGTCGAGACGGATCGGCTTGCGCGGCGCGTGCAGCAGCGCGAGCACCATGTCGGCCACACCGCGCTCGGCGACGCGCAGGGCGACCGGATACAGCGCGTCGCTGCCGTCGAGGTTCTCGCGGACGACCCGTCCCTGGCGCTCCAGCTCACCGATCCGGCCGGCGGGGAGCGCGGCATCCAGCTCGAGCAGCGTCGCAGTGCGCTCCGCGAGTTCGGTGTCGCGCAGGAAGCAGTGGCCGTCGCGCGCGGCGAGGGCGAGCACGTGCAGCAGTCCGGCGTCGAGGCGCTCGGGCGCGTCGGGTCGCAGGCCGAGGCGCAGCGCGAGCTTGTCGGCGGTCCGGAAGCCCACGCCGACCACGTCGTCGGCGAGGCGGTAGGGGTTGGCCTGGATCAGCGCGGAGGCGTCGCGGCCGAAGTGCTTCACGATGCGCACCGCCAGCGCCTGGCCGAGGCCGTGGGTGCGCAGGAAGACCAGCACCTGTTGGACGTCGCGCTGCGAGCGCACCGCCTCGACCAATTCCTCCTGGCGTTTGGGCCCGAGCCCCTTCACCTCGCCGAGCCGCTCCGGCTCCTCCTCGATGATGCGCAGGGCGTCGGTCCCGAAGTGTTCGACGATGCGTTGCGCGGTCGCCGGACCGATGCCCTTGACCAGGCTCGACGAGAGGTAGGCGACGATCCCCTCGCTGCTCTGCGGCAGGGTCGACTCGCAGCTCTCGACCTCGACCTGCGGGCCGAAGCGGGGGTGGGAGCGCGCCGCCCCGGTCACGCGAAGGTGTTGGCCCTCTGCGAGTTGGGCGAGTTGGCCGACGATCGAGACGGGCGGGCCGCCGTCGTCGGGCCGGAAGCGGGCCACCGCGAAGCCGGTCTCCGCGTTGCGGAAGGTGAAGCGCTCGATCGTGCCTTCCAGCGCGACGGTGGGGCTGCCCGGATCAGGGTCCTTCTGGGTGGCCAAAGGAGAGGTTGTGCCCGCTTCGGGGTTCGCTATCCTGCTGCGCCCCTCACCCCCCTCCCCGTGGTCTTCGGACGCGCGGTCGGGGCGGGTTCGGTGTTCCGGTGCGGAACGCCGATCACGTCGGTTCGGGGGCAAGCCCGGCCCGCTCGTGGTGGGCGTCGTGTCGCAAGGAAAGACTCTTCGATGATCAAAGTCCAGGTCCGCTCGAACGAGCCGCTCGAGGCCGCACTGCGTCGCTTCAAGCGGCAGTGCAACCTCGCCGGCATCTTCCGGATGGCCAAGAAGTACGCCTACTTCGAGAAGCGCAGCGATCGCCTGCGCCGCGAGGAGCGCGAGAAGGTCCGCAATCTGCAGCGCGCGCTGCGCAAGTCCGAGGACCGCGGCCGTGGTGGCCGTCCGCGTCGCAAGCCGAAGGCCCGTCCGGGCGGTGGTCGCGACGAGAGCCTGGAGAGCGACGAAGTGGTGTCGGTCGCCGGCGCCACCCCGATGGGGTGATCTGCGGTGGCCGGCGCGTGACCGCGCCGGATCGCGATGCTCCCGCGCCTGCCCGGTGAAGGTCCCCGCGACCTGACGCGTCCGCTCGAGCAGCTCCGCCTGCGCGCGGACGACCGCCACGACGGCTTGCGCCTCGATCAGGCCCTGTGCCTGTTCCTGCCCTGGCGCTCCCGTACCAGCATCCACCGGCTGCTCGCCGAGGGACTGGTGTCGCTCGAAGACCGTCCGCCGCGCGCGTCGTGTCGCATCCGCAAGGGCGACCTGATCACCGTGCGCATCCCGGCTCCGCCCGAGCCGGTCGACGTCGCCCCCGGCGACTTCGATCTGCCGATCCTCCACGAGGAGAAGGTGATGATCGCGATCGACAAGCCGGCGGGGCTCGCGGTGCATCCCTCGGGGCGGCGTCTCTACGGCACGTTGATCCACTACCTGCACAAGCGCTATCGACGGCCGGACGATCCCGCGCACGACGTGGTGCCGCGCCTGCTCCACCGCATCGATCGCGAGACCAGCGGCGTGGTCGCGGTCGGACTCGACGAGCAGTTCCACGCGCAGGTGCGCAAGCAGTTCGAGAAGCGCAAGGTGGAGAAGACCTACCTCGCGGTGGTGCACGGCTGTCCGTCGCCGCGCGAAGGCGTGATCGATCTGCCGATCGGCCCCGACAAGCGTTCGCCGATCCGCCTCAAGCTCACCGCGATGGGAGTCGTCGACGGTCTCCCCGCGATCACGCGCTACAAGGTGCGCCACGCCACGCGACGCTTCTCACTGGTCGAGCTGTGGCCCGAGACCGGACGCACGCACCAGATCCGCGTGCACATGGAGGCGATCGGCTGCCCGCTGGTCGGCGACAAGATCTACGGTGTCGCGCCGGACATCTTCCTCGCCAACCTCGGCGGCGAGCTCAACGACGAACACCGCGAGCGCCTGGTGATCGACCGGCACGCGCTGCACGCGCATCGCCTGGTCTTCGATCACCCCTTGCGCGGCAAGGGCTTCGCGATCGAGGCGCCCCTGCCTGCGGAACTCGCAGCCCTGGTCGAGGGCTGATCCGCGCGCGACGTGCTGCGCCCGAGGCACTCCCTCCGGTGCGAGACACGCATGGCTTGGCCCGCGATCCAGTGCGCGCCTGCGTCGTGCTCGGTGGCTCTAGGACGCTGCCGGGGATGCATCCGTCGTCGAACCACCCTTCGTCCCCTCCGTCCGACTCGCCGCCCGATCACTGCCTCGGGCTCACCTCGATCTCGACGGGGACATCCGGCGCGCCTGCGGCCGGTCCGCGGAAGCGGCCCTCGAACATGCGGCCGTCGCCCGTGGTCAAGGTGAGCACGTAGGGCTTGTCGGCGAGCACCGGTCGGAACTGCATCGGTCGACCGCGGACGACTTCGTAGGTGTGGTCGAGCAGCACGTGGCCGAGCTGATCGGCGAAATGCACGCGGGCGCGCTGCACGTCGTCCCAACCCTTCGGCGCCGGCACCGGGAAGACCAGATTGCAGCGTCGACCGGACTCCAGCCGGATCTCCGGCCTGCGCACCGCACCCGCATCGATGTGCACCGGGATCCAACCACTGGTGACGTGTTCGGCGGCGGCGACCAGCAGCGAGTAATCGCCCGGCGGCAACCACAGACTCAGCTCGGGACCGTGGTCGGCGAGTTCGAGCGTGCGCGTTCCCTGCAATCGGATCTCCAGGCCTTGCAGCGGTTCGCCTCCGGCCCCGACGACCGTCGTCCGCACGCGTCCGAGCGTGGTGATCGGAATGCGCCCCAGATCGAGCGGCACATCGGGGGCCAGACGGTAGCGCCCGAGGATCACCAGGGAGTCCCCGTCGTCGTGAAGGCGCAGACCGAGCTGGTAGTCACCGGGCGGCACCTCCGCGCTCGCGAAGACGCCAGGTGCGGCATCGGAAGGCATCGTGGCGACGACCGGACGCCCCTGCTCTCTTGCGATCAGCTCGACGCGCTCGACGCGCGGCGGGCTCGGCCCGTCGGCGATCAGCTCGCCGCGCACGCTCGACTTCGCTCCGGCGGCGAAGGGGAGGCGCAGGTTCTGCTCGGCGTCCTTCGCTCCCATCACCATCGTGGTCAGGGGCAACCACGGCGGTGCTTCGCCGTGGACCGCGACGTGGTAGGTCTCTCCCGGCAACAGGGCGCACGCGAAACGACCCTCCGCGTCGGTGGTGGCCTTCACGAGATCGCCTCCCGGCGCGACGTCGGATTCCCAGAGCAAGCGCCATCCGGGCACCGCCCGACCGGTGACATCCTCGAGCATGCCATGGATGCCATGTCGGGCGACCATCACGAGCTGCTGCTCGAGTGACGTGCCCGGTTGCGCGAACAAGGACACGCTCGCGGTGCGGTAGCCGATCGCGGTGGCCCGGATCTCGATCGCACCGGCGCAGAGCGACGGGAACGCGAAGCGACCCTCGCTCGAAGTGCGCAGCGTGGCGTAGTCGAACTCCGCGACGCCGCGCGCCACGACCTCCACACCACCCAGCGGTTGGTCGTGATCGTCGGTGACGACACCGCTCACCTGCACACCGGGCACCAGCTTGAGGTCGACGTCCAGACGCTGCCCCGGCGCGAGGTCGAAGCGGTGCAACGAGGGCGCGTGACCCGCGGCACGCAGGATCAGCGACAGCGGCCCGGAGGGGAGGTCGTCCATCTCGAAGTGGCCGGAGGAATCGGTGAGCACCCGTGGGTCGGGGAAGCCGTCGATGGGTGTTCCATCCGGTCCTGGCACCCGATCGGCGTAGTCGGCGATCACGGCGACACGCGCGACCGCTCGGTCGTGCGGATCCAACACACGGCCGACCACGGCTGCGGATGCGCCGCTGAGCTCCAGTCTCAGCGCCGCCTTCGTGGCGCCGTCGATCGGCAGGCAGTGCGACGGTGCGTGTCCGCGGGCCAGCGCGGCGACATAGCGACGCTCGATCACGCCGAGCAGCTCGAAGCTGCCGTCGGCACCTGCGTGCGCCACGACATGACCACGGCCGGGCCACTCGTCGCTCGACAACCAGATCGACGCGTACGGCACCGGTGAACCGCCCTCGTCGACGACCGCACCGTGCACGCGTGTCCCTCGCGGCAGGCGCAGGGTCACGTTCGGATTCGTGGCCGGCGACAGCTCCACCGTGTGCGTGGTACCGCGATCGGTGCGGATCTCGATGCGCCCCGGCGGCAAGTCCGTCATCACGCAGCTCCCCTGGTCGTCGGTGGTCCGATCGAGGGTCGCGAGATCGGCATCGAGTCCAGCGGGCGCGACGATCGACAGACCGATGCCGACGGCGGGCGTGTCGTCGTCCGACCAACGCACCAGGATCGTGATCGCGGGAAGTGTCGCGGTCGCGGTGGGAGACCCCGCTTCGGCTGCCGATGCGCTCTCGCGGTGGAGTACGTCTTCGACTCGAGGACGGTCTCCGCCGGCGCGCGCAGTCTCGCGCTCGTCTGGTCGCCGCGGGTCGTCCGTCCCGGACCCAGGTCGCGCGTCGGTGCGGACCAGCAACCACACGACCAGGGCCGTGCAGGCGAGGACGGCGGCCAGCAGCATCGTCTTCTTCATCGCGCGCTCGGCGCCGGAGCGATGCTCGACACCTTCGGGTCAGCATCGTCGAAGGCCCGTGATCGGACCACCACCGGGAGCTCGTGAGCGCACACTTCCGGTGGGGGCGTCTTCACCGCCGGACGTACTTCCCGACATGCCCATCCAGGCCGAGCAGTGCGAGGAAGCCGGCGCAGGCGCCCTCGATGTCGTTCGGAGCGCGGCGGATGCCGTCGACGAAGGCGCTGCCGCTGCGGCTCTGCGAGCTCACCGACCCGAGCAGGGACTCCACTGTCCGCGCGTCGCCGGAGCGGACGATGGTCGGCCGGATCAGCGCGTCGAGGAGCTTGTAGTCGTTCTTGCTGAGCTGGTAGGTCGCGGTGTTCATCAGTGCCCGCGTCTCGCGATCGATCGGGTCCATCTGCGGTGAACCGGTGCCGCCGATCCCGCCGCCGAGCCCGCCGCCGCTGAACCAGTGCTTCGCGACGCCGATGGCGATGCCGTCGATGCCCGAGACGTCGCCGTTGACGAGCACCGCGACGCCGACGTTCTGCGACGGCCAGAAGATCATCTCGGAGCGGAAGCCGTCGATGCGCCCGGAGTGCGACCAGGCGGCCTTGCCGTCCTTGGGATCGAGCACGAGGCCGAGGCCGTAGTCCATGCTGCCGACCCCGGGGCCAGGATTGGTGCGCATCGCCACCGAGCTCGCGTGGCCGAGGATCTGCTCCGAGTTCAGGGCGAGCATCACGCGCGCCAGGTCGCCGACGGTCATCGACCAGCCGCCCGACGAGCTCTGCCACCCCGACCAGTCGGTGGCGAACTCGGCACCGCCGGCGCTGTAGCTCTCGGCGCGCGCGACGATGTCATCGTGACGCCAGGGGTGATCGAGTGCCGCCGTGATCGCGCCGTCGTTGCTCCCGGCGACCAGCGACCAGACGAAGCGTTCGTAGCCCTTCGGTCCACCGGGGAAGGCGGCGTCGCTGGTGATCAGGTCGACGATCGCGCCGAGGATCGTGTAGCCCACGTTCGAGTAGGCGAACTGACCGATGTCGGCGACCACCGGACGTGCATTGGCGGTGCCGAGGAACTCCCAGATCGCGTAGCGCGGATGCTGGCTCGCGTGCAATCCGAAGGCGGCGTCGATCTGCGCCGGCGTGAGCGTGCCCAGTTGGTTGAAGTCGGGATCACGCGCGAACCCGCCGCGATGCGAGAGCAGGTTGCGCACGGTCACGAGCGGCCATCCCACCGGAGTCGCGTGGGGGAAGTAGTTCGAGATCGGCGTGTCGAGATCGACGAGCCCCATCTCGGCGAGCTTCATCACCGCGGTCGCGGTCAGGACCTTCGAGATGGAGCCGATGCCGAACACGGTGGTCCTGGTGACCGGCGTGTCGTCGAGCGTCGTCAGCGGCGAGTTCTCGTCGGCGACGCCGTAGCCCTTCAGGTAGACGATCGCGCCGTTCTTGACGACGGCGACCGCCACGCCCGGGAACTTGCCCGGCATGCGCGAGGTGACCTCGGCATCGACCGCGGCGCTGGACGCCACGTACTGCGCGTCCTTGATCACGGTCAGGTTGTAGTTGACGTCCGGGCACTGATCGGGATCGAGCGGATCCTGCTTGGGCGAGCAGGCGGTGAAGCCGACGCAGAGGCCGAGCGCGAGGACGAGGCCCTTGCTCGAGCGGGCGAGGGAGGGGTTGCGGAAGGGGTTCATGGGATGTCTCCGGTTCTCGATGGGTCCTTGTGGGATTCGTTCACTCCCCTCCAGCGCGGACCCGGTCCGGACCCCCAGGTGGATTCCGTGATTCGCGACAGGTCCCGGAACGACGGCGCCGGCCGCCCCTCTCGAGGCGGCCGGCGCCATGGACCGGCGAGGCCGATCGCTCAGGAGAACGCGACGGCGCCGACGTTGGTCGTCGCGGCCGGCAGCGGGTGCGGCGAGCTCGGATCGATCAGGAAGCTCTGCAGGTAGACCGTCCCGCCGCTCATCGACGGCACGCTCGGCACGACCCAGTAGGTCGCACCGCTGGCGGCGTCGGTCTGGTGCAGGTCGGGGAACAGCAGCAGGGCCTGGAACTGCGCGCCGAGACCGAAGCTGACCACGCCGGGCGCGAGCGAGGGCGCGTTGGACGGACTCACGGCGAGGCCGACCTGCGTTCCCGCCGGCATCGCGCCGCGCGAGACGAACACGCGGAACGACGAGCCCGCGGTCACCGCAGCCGGCGCGGCGAGGCTCGGCGTGGCGGGGATCGTCAGGCTGACACCCAGCGCGTTGCTGCGGCAGGCGCGGTTCTGCGCGGTCAGCGTGTAGTTGCCCGGCTGGAGACCCTGCGGCGGGTGCACGCGGATCTCGCTGTCGCTGACGATCTCGCACCAGCCGTTGCCGAAGGGCGGCATCGCACCGACCGTCAGCGAGAGGCTGCCGAAGCTCAGCGCGGTGATGTCGGCGAGGTCGGCACCGGTGATGTCGAAGAAGCCGTCGGTCACGTTCGGCAACGAGCTCGCGTTGACGACGCCCCGCAGCATCGGGCAACGCAGGTAGGTGATCGACGCCTGCGCCGTCGCGCTGATGTTGCCGGCGAGGTCGCGCACCTGCGCGTGCAGGGTGCGGCTGCCCTCGTTGGCATTGCCGCCGACGCTGTCGAGGTCGATCGCGAAGGGAGTTCCCATGTAGGGCGTCCACGGCGACCAGTGCAGCTCGTCGAAGGACCAGCGCATCGAGCCGAGTCCGCTGTGCGCGTCACTCGCCGTGATGGTCACGTCGACGACGGTGTCGGTCGTGAAGGTCGCGCCGCCATCGATGCTCAGGCTGCTGATCGCCGGGTCGATGGTGTCGATACGCACCGGTCCGTAGATCGTGCGCAGGTTGGCGTTGCCGTTGTTGTCGATCGCGCGCAGCGCGATGTAGCGGTCCTGGGCGCTGGTGCCGAGGAGGAGCTGCAACGAGCTCGCGCCGGCCGCGAGCATCGGGGTGGTGCCCGGCGTCGTCGCCGCGCCGAAGGCGACGGTGTACGCGTAGCCCGCGAGTCCGGCGCAGCCGACGTCCGAGGTCGGCGACCAGTTGAGCACGAAGTTCGAACTGCCGACCCAGGTCGACTCGGGGTGCGTGGGGCTCTGCACGTTGGTGATCAGGAACGGAGCCTGGTCGTCGACGCAGATCGTGTGGCAGTCCTGCTGCATCGCCGAACGGTTGTCGGAGCGCAGTTGCGTGCAGATCTGGTAGCTGCCGTTGGTCGAGGGCGCACGCAGGGTCCAGTTCAGCGAGCGGTGCGGGAGCGAGAACCACGAGCCCTGGACACCGAGCGTCCAGTCGAGCGGGGTGTTGCCACCCGAGAAGACGCGGGGCAGGTCGCCGCGATCGACGAAGCTGAGCTGCGAGACGCCGACCGCGGCCGGCATCGACAGGGAGACGAAGGCGTTGCTCTGCAGGTACTCCGGCACGTCGAGCGTCGCGGTCAGGCCGAAGCTCTCGTTCGGCTGCAGCAGCGTCTTGCTGAGGGCAGCGTCGACCGTGCCGGACGGCGTGGTGTCGCCGCGCGGGATCATGTAGGCGACGCCGAAGCGCACCACGTCGTTGCCGGTCGGGCCGACGCGCGGGTTGATCTTCACGCGCACGCGCTTGCCCTGCAGCTGACCGATCGAGGCGACGTTGCCGTACCAGTCCCAGGTGTCCCAGGCGCGGGTGGCGTGGAACTCACCGGTGTCGAAGCCGGCCTCGAAGGGCTCGACGTCGAGGTGCAGGTCGAGGTCGTGGATGCACGCGCGGACCGCGCCCTGGCTGGCCGGTGCCTCGTCGAAGGCGAGCACGAAGAAAGTGCGCGTGGCGTCGGCGGGGACGTCGACGTCGAAGAAGGCACCGCCGTCGTTGGCGTCGAGTGTGCCGTAGACCCGGCCCGCGAGGTATCCACCCGGCAGGTCGCGCTGGTAGTGGGCCTTGTAGGCGTCGATCAGTCCGAGGCCCTGACGGTGCACGTAGCTGTCGTCGCTGGTGTTGAAGGTGCGCGCATCGGCGTAGGGATTGCTCGTCGCCGCGATCACCGCACGCGTCGCAGCCGGGCTCTGCTTCATCCAGGTGTAGTGCGTGTGCAGCCCGGCGATCGTGCCGGTCACGTGAGGCGTCGCCATGCTGGTGCCCTGGAAGGACACGTACTGATCGGTGGTCCCGGCCTGCACCGAGCTGATGAAGCGACCCGGCGCCATCACCTGCGGACACAGTCGACCATCACCGGTCGGTCCCTTGTTGCTGGAGAAGTAGGGCCGCCCCGGATAGCTGCCGTTCTCGGCGAAGTCGAGGCAGTTGGCGACGGTCAACGCGAGCTTGGCGACGCCCGGCTGCGTGACGTTGTTCAGGTTCTGCGACGCGTAGCTGGCGCCGCCCTGGTTGTGCGCGGCGACGACATGCGTCTGGTGCTGGTTGAACACGCGGTAGTCCAGCGCGATCGAGAGGCTGTCGGTGCCGGTCCATCCGCCCACGGGCATGTTGCTCGTGCCCACGCCCCACGAGTGGTTGACCACGCTCGGGATCGGCGTCTCGATGCCGTTGATCGTGATCGGCGTCGCGAAGCGCGCGAAGGCGTTGATCGCGTTGTCGACCGTCGAGTTGGCGCTGGGGCCGTCGTAGATGCCGGCGATGTAGATGCGGTGATCCTGGCTCGAACCGACCTGCGGCGCGCAGCCCATGAACCGCGAGTTCATCGCTCCGGTCCCCGACACCGTGCCCATCACGTGCGTGCCGTGACCGGTGGAGTCGATGTACGGGCTCTGGCCGTCGTAGCCCCAGCCGGCGTACCAGTGGGAGTTGACGTCGTTGTGCATCAGGTCCATGCCCGAGTCCATCATTCCGACGACGGTGTCATGGCCGTCGTTGGTCGCGATGCTGCGCACGTAGTCGACGCCGATCTGGCGCGTGCTGCGGTCGTGCGCCGGCTCGATGCGGCCATCGAGCTCGATCGAGTGCACCACGTCCATCGCGACGATGGCGTCGATCGCCTCGGGCCGCGCCTCGATCGCGAAGAGCTTCAGGTCGTCGTCGTAGTCGATCACCGCGGCGCCGAGCGCTTCGAATCGGCGCTGGCACTCACCACCGGGGAGCGTGCGGAAGGTGGCGAGGATCGCGGCCTGCTCGGTGCCGCCGGCCTCGCTCTGCGGGATCCGGCGCGCGTTCGCGGTCAGGTCGCTGCGGTAGACCTTCACGAACATGCGCAGCGGCTCGCGGTCCGGTCCCTGGGCCATCACCGCCGCGGTGAGCGCGGGGTCGATCTTCTGCCAGGGCTTCGCGTAGCCGACCCAGTGGACGGCGTCGGACATGGCGAGAGCGGTCACCGCCTCGAAGGGGATCACCGCCGTCATCGAGTTGAAGGTGTGGTGATCCATCAGCCGCACGCCGAGCGCCTCGACGCGCGCGCGCTTCTCGGTGGTGATGCGGCCCTGGAACATCACGAAGCCGTAGGTCTCGCCGGCACCGCCGCGCGTGATCGACTCCTGCAGCAGGGCCGGGTCGACGCGCTCGCCCTTCGGTGGCGTGAAGCTCCCCGCGACGTAGGCGAGCCGGTAGGGATCGCCGAGCAGCGTCGGCAGGACTTCCTGCTGACCGAACTGGTCGCCGGGGAATCCCGGCTTCGGGCTGCGGGTCAGCTCGGCGGGCGTGCGGTCGTCGCCGGGCTGGCGCGGCAGCACGACCAGCGTGTTCAGCATCAGCGGGGTCAGCGTGTCGCTGATCTCCGGGGCCTTGGTCACGCCCGGCGAGGCGACCGGCGCGGTCCGGACCGCGGTGCGATCCTGGGCCGAGAGCGCGGTGGCGACGGCGAGCGAGAGAGCCGCGGAGAGCGCGGCGCGGGAGGGGGAGGTGGCGCGGGTGCGCGCGGGGACGTGGTTCTGCATCGGTAGGACTCCTGGTTCTGGAGTCCGCAGCGCAGGAACCGGGGCCGCCCCAAGGTCGATTCCTGGGAAAGGGCGCGATCCGGCTCAGCGCATGGTCTCGCCCGGTGGCCTGAGCCCGCGGGCGCGCAGCTTCACGAGCAGCCGGGCCTGGGCCTCGACGAAGGCCTGGCGCGCCGTCTCCGCGGAGGCGAAGCCGAGCATCTTCGCGATCTCGGGGTAGGTCACCTCGTCGACCAGGCGCAGGGTGAGCAACGCCTTCTTGCGCGGCTCGAAGCCGTCGAGGACCTCCTGCAGGATCGCCGCCTGCTCGGCGAGCTGCGCCGCCAGGGCGGGAGTCAGCAGGCCCCGGTCGGGCTGCTCGGCCACGGCTGCGACCTCGTCGTCGCGCACCTCGCGTCGTGCGTCGCGCTTCTTCGCCTCGTGGAAGCGCACCGCGTCGAGCAGGCGGTTGCGCACCATCGTGGTGAGGAAGGCGATGAACGCGCCCTCGTCGGGGAACTCGCCCGATCCGAGCGAGGCGACGACGTCGGCGAAGACCTCCTGGACGACGTCGCGCGTGCTGAACAGCGCCAGCATCCAGCGATGTCGCTTGCGGAAGTCCTCCTGCAGTTCGCGATGGACCAGTTCGCGCACGCGCGGGTGGAAGCGTTGCACCAGCTCGTTCCGCGCGTCGGCGTCGCCTGCGACGCTGCGGGCGAGCAGCGTCTGCCAGTCGGCATCCGCCGCGCCCGTCACAACCGGACCTGGATCGGCCACGCCTCGTGGATCGAGGTCAGCGCCGAGTCGGCGACGAACCAGCGCAGGTCGACCTGGACACCGCGCGTGGCGAGCAGGTCGGGCACCGGGATCTGGTAGGAGGTCGGCGCACCGCAGATCGGGCTGAGCAACGGACGATTGAGCACGACCACCGGCACCAGCGTCGCCGGTTGATCGGCGAGCGACCAGAACAGCGCGGCGATCCCCGGACCGGCTCCGGTCGCCGGCCAACCCTTCACGAAGGTGACGTAGGACGAGTCGGCGGGGCCGGGCGTCGCGACACGGAATGCACTCGAGTCGAGGTCGGCGAAGGGCAGGGGGAACTGCTTCGGTCGGGGCGTGCCCATGGCGAAGGCCATGCCGTTGAGGCCACCCGCCGAGCCGCGGACGCTGGGATCGATCGCGCAGACCGCGTCGATGTCGTCGTCGTTGATCAGACCGATGTCGTCGCTGATCGGCACACCCTGCTGATCG
The DNA here is from genome assembly GCA_046349595.1 of Planctomycetota bacterium. Classification (GTDB taxonomy): domain Bacteria; phylum Planctomycetota; class UBA1135; order UBA1135; family UBA2386; genus JACRLW01. The sequence continues at coordinate 310,266 of JAXMCA010000002.1, read as the reverse complement.
GAGTAGGGCACCGGGATCGGCACGTCGGTCGCGACCGAGACGAACATCAGCGGATCCACTGCGGTGCCCCGCGTGGAGAACAGCACGAACTGGTTCACCTCGTCGATCGCGAGCGCATCGATGTCGTCGGTCGCCGCCAGTCCGAGCTCCGCATAGGTCTTCCAGATCTGCGGACAGCTCCACGACAGGTTCGACTGCAGGGTCATCTCGAAGATCGTCGCGCCGCTCGGCGTGGTGCCGTTCCACACGAAGGGATGGACGTTGCCGAGGGTCGCCTGCGACAGGCTGAAGTACCAGTGCAGCGGACCGGTCGGCGCGATCCAGGGTTCGGAGTCGAACAGCGCCATGAAGTGATCGACGGCGTCGATGTCCTGCGCGACCGCACCGGTGTCGATCTCGCGGCTGTCGAACACGCGCTCGGTGGTCCCGACCAGCGCGGCCGGCATCGCGCTGCCGGGCAGGATGAAGGAGAACAGGTCGCCGCCGACGGCATTGCGCCGCCCGTTCGACTCGTCGTGCAGCGCGGTGCCCGGGCGACCGTTCGTTCCCGGTGTCACGGAGAAGGTCAGGCCACCCCAGCGGCCGGTCAGAGCAGGCACGCGGCCGGTGGCCGGATCGGCGAGGATCCAATCGCGACCGAGCGACACCGCGTCGATGTCGGGCAGCGGAGTGAGCCAGCCGCTGCAGGACTGCACGGCGGCGGCGAAGTCGAAGCGCGGCGAGCCAGGCGGTCCGGACCACGCACCGGGATTGCCGGGCGCGAAGCCCACCGGCTTGTGATAGCTCTCGCTGCCCTGATAGCCGCCGACGCTGCCCGCGAAGGACATCGCGAAGGGGGTGCCGATGAAGGGGCCGGCGGAGCATTGCGCGCGCAGGCCGGAGACGGTCGCCATGCCGCATGCGGCGAGAAGGGCGATGCGGAAGGCTCGATCGTGATTGGTCATGGACGTTCTCCGGCGGCGGGATGATAGCGGGCCCGAGTGGTCATTGGCCGCGTTCGCGGCGCTCGTTGGCCTGTTCCTTGCCTTGGAACACCGGATCGCCCGTTGCGAGCGCGATCGCGAGCGCCCGGAGGTAGCGGCGCAGCGCGACGCTCGTTCCGGCATCGAGTCCGTCCTTGGGAAGGAGGTCGGCGAGATTGGCGATCTGGTAGGCGTCGTCGGGAGTGCGTCGCAGGAGCGCGAGCAATGCGGGGAGCGCATCGGTCTCACGCTCGGCTCCGATCGCCGCTGCGATCTGCGCACGCACCTTCAGCTCGTTGGCCGTGGTCTTCGGTGCGAGCGCAGCGGCCTCGCCGAACAAGCGCTCGGCGTCCGCGGCGTCCTGGCGACTTCCCGCTGCGTCGTTCGAGCGTCGCGTGATGCCGCGCCGCAGCAGGATGGTCGCGCGCAGCTCGGGTTTCCTCCAGGCGACCTCCGCGGGCACGGTGATCGCATCGAGCCGATCGGCATCGGCGAGCGCGGCGTCGAAGTCCTCGCGGTCCTTCTCGGCGAGTCCGAGCATGTAGACGGTGTTCCACACCGTCGGGCGCAGCTCGAGTGCGCGCGACAGGCAGCGCAGGGCGTCGTCGAGGCGACCCAGGCGTCGATAGGCCATGCCGAGGTTGTGAAGCGTGCCGTGGCGGTCGGGGCGCATGCGATCCGACTCCTCCAGCAGCGAGCAGGCCTCGGGGATGCGTCGCAGCGCGAGCAGGGCCACGCCACGCATCGCGAGGGTGCGTGCGGTGGGGTGTCCGTAGATGCCGTCGAGTCGCAGGGCTTCGTCCGCGACGAGCTGGAACAGCGCGCGATCCTGTTCGCGGTCGCCCCGTTCGCACAGCGAGATCAGGCGCAGGTCGCGCGCCGGCAGATAGCGATCGGCGACCGCGGCCAGGTGATCGTCGGCACGTTTCGCGGCGCCGTCGCGCTCGCGATTGCGGAGTTCGTGGAAACCGGCGAGGAAGTGGTCGAAGTCGGTCGACGGCGCGGGCAGCGTCGTGAGATCGATGTCACCGGTCGCGGAGCCCTTCTGCTCGTAGACGTCGACCAGCGCGCGGGTGAAGGCGCTGTCGCCCGCGCGGCGGCGCAGTTCGCGCAGGTCCTCGGCCGCGAGGTCCTGCTCGCCGCGATCGAGGCGCAGCACCGCACGCCACAGGCGATGGGGGAGGTCGTCGGGAGCCAGTGCGAGCAGGTCGTCGAGGGAGCCGAGCGCACGACTGCCGGCGCCGAGCTCGTGCACGAGCGCTGCACCCGGTTGTCCGTCGATCGCGATCAGCGCGGGCATGGTCCGGAACAGCTCGTCGCGCGCGGCTGCGTCGCGATGGGTGCGGTACGAGGACCACAGCGGCATCACCAGGCCCAGCGCGATCGCGAGCAGGATCGCGAGCGCGATCGCGCTGCTGCGTGCCGGACTCCGTCGCGCCGCGCGGAGCAGACGACCGAAGCGTCCGATCGCCCGGGCGCGCACCGGGCGGTGTTCGAGGAAGGATTCGAGGTCCGCGCGCAGCGCCGTCGTGTCCGGGTAGCGCCGCGCGGGATCGCGCTCCATGCCCTTCTCGAGGATCGCGCACAGATCGCGCGGCAGATCGCGCTTCAGACGCGCAGGAGGAAGCGGATCCTCGTGCAGGATCCGAGCCAGCACCTGCATCGCGTCGCCGTCGTACGGCGGGTGACCGGTGGTGAGGTGGTAGAGCGTGGCCGTCGCACCATAGACGTCGATCGACGTGCCGGTGCGCGCCCCGCGGTCGGCCTGCTCGGGTGCCATGTACCACGGCGTTCCGAGCGTGCTCTCACCGGTGGTCAAGGCCGGGTCACCGTCGCGTGCGGCGATGCCGAAGTCGAGCAGCACGGTCTCGCCCGCGCTGGTGACGAAGATGTTCGACGGCTTCACGTCGCGATGCTGGATGCCGCGCGCGTGGGCGACGGCCAGCGCACCGGCCACGTCGCGCGTGATGCGCACGCAGGTGCGCAGCCAGGTCGTCTCGCAACGCGGTCGACCCTCGGTCTGGAGGGCCGCGGCGAACCAGTTCTCGAAGCTCTCGCCGTCGGGTGTCGCTTCGCTGCGAGCGGCGAGCAACGCCGACAGCGGCGCTCCGTGCAGGCGTTCCATCACCAGGTAGCGCACGCCGTTCTCGTCGTTGCCGCGGTCGTGGATGGTGACGATGTTCGGATGCTGCAGAGCGGCGAGCGCCTTCGCCTCGCGCTGGAAGCGCTCCTCGTCGGTCGCGTCCGAGGTGCCGATCGCGTCGAAGACCTTGACCGCGACTTCGCGGTCCAGCTCGAGGTCGCGCGCCGCGAACACAGCGCCCATCGAGCCACGCCCGAGTCGCGCCTCGAGCCGGTAGCGACCGCCGAGGACCCGACCCAGTTCGCGGTCCCGCTCCGCGCTCGCACGTCCGACGTCCTGGAGTCCTGCCGACAAGCCGAGCGCCTCCGCGACGGCCGGTCTCAGGCCCGGATGCGCATTGCAGAGCACATCGAGGTCGATCCGCTCGCCGCGCTCGCGCGCTTCCAGCGCACGCATCACGTACTCGATGAGGATCTCCTCTTCGTCGCGTTCGCCGATCTCGTCCATGCCGGGGCGGGGGGGAGCGGAGTGTAGTTCCACGACGCCCACAGCGGAGAGTGCTGGCGCGTCCCCAGTTGGATTCCCGGGAATCGCCGGGTCGCCGTCCGGCGGAGCCGAGGATGGGGTCAGGGGTGACGAGGTCCAGTGTGCGGACTATCGGCCCACGGAAGACCGGTCTCGCCCATGCTCCGCATCGCTCTCGCCGCCCTGCTGGTCCCGCTAGCCGCAGCGCAATCCGCGCCCCGCGTTCTCGCGGACCTCAACTCCACGCCCACCGCACCGAGCTCGTCGAACCCCGACGGCTTCACCCGCTTCGGCGCCTGGACCTTCTTCACCGCCGACGACGGCGTGCACGGCCGCGAGCTGTTCCGCACCGCGGGCACCGCTGCATCGACGGCGCTGTTCGCGGACCTGCGCGCGGGTGGCGAGGGTTCCGACCCGCGGAGCCTGACTCCGAATGGGGCGCACATGCTGTTCTTCGCCGACGACGGCGTGCACGGCCGCGAGCCGTGGGTGACCGATGGAACCCCGGCGGGAACGCACATGGTGGTCGATCTCACGCCGGGGAGTGCGAGCACGGCCAACGGTGTGGTGGTTCCGGTCGGCACGGGGTGGATCTTCGATGTCCAGGTTGCGGGGCTGTACGAGATCTGGGCCATCGACGGAGCGACCGGAGCCGCGACGAGGATCGCGGGCCTCGCGCTCGGGTCGTGGGTGGTGAACGGGTACCCCAATCTGATCGCGCTGCCAGCGACCACTGCCGGACCGCCGGCGGTGTTGTTCGCCGTTGCACGGGGTAGCAGCTGCGAACTGTGGCGCAGCGATGGAACCGGCACAGGGACATCGAGCGTCGCCACCCTCGCGTCCTGGTCGACGTCCACCCTCGTCACGTTTCTCGAGGGCGATCACCAGGTCCTGCTGTCCGTGCATGGGAACAATGGACCCGGCGAACTCTGGGTGAGCGACGGCACGAGAACAGGAACCAATCGGCTCATCAACTACAACCAAGCCGGCAGTGAGCCGCCGATCGCGACACCCATCGGGGCGCGAACCTGCATCGTTTCGCCGTTTTCGAACGTCACCATTGTCACGGATGGCACTCCGGCAGGCACCGCGATCGCGAACCTGCCGCCGGCGCTCCTGTTCGGGTCGTTTCTCGGTTCCGACGGCAGCGCGCTCTGGGCACTGGGCTGGCCGTGGGCAAGCCTCGCGAATCGTGTGCTGCGCCTGGACCTCGCGACGCAGCAGTGGTCCGACACCGGCGCCTTGACGCCATCCGTTTCGGTCACCGTGCCCTTGGTCAACGCCGTGCCTTGGGGTGGTTCCTACCTGGCATTCTCCAGACTCGGCCTGTTCGCGATCGATCCGCCGACGCGCACGGCATCGCAGCTCGCCATGGCAAGCTACGGACTCCCCTCGTTCTCCGTGCACTTCGGGCGAATCCTGTTCAGCGGCTCCGACCCGAGAGCAGGATTCGAACCGGCGGTCACCGACGGCACACCCGCGGGCACGACGATCCTGTCGGACCTCAACATCACCCCGCCGCCGACTGGGGACAGCCTGCCCTACGCCTTCACCCCCTTCGGTCGCAGAACGGTCTTCGCGACGCGCGGCACGCCGACGCTCGATCTGTGGATCAGCGACGGGACCACGGCGGGGACCACGCTGCTCAAGGGCAACCTCGGCGACCTCCTCGACCTGAAGGTGATCGGGGACCGGCTGCTGATCCTCACCGACGACCCGGTCGCGGGCCCACGCCTGTTCACCAGCGACGGAACCGCAGCCGGCACCTCGTTGCTGCGGACCATCTTCGGCCTGTCGGACATCGGCCTCGTCGCGCGTGGCGACGAAGCCTTCTTCTTCGAGACCGACTCGACGCATCCGACGCTGCTCGCGACCGATGGCCACAGCGTACGCACCGTCGCGGTGATCGATGCTTGGCAGCGATGGGGCAAGGCGCACCGTCTCGGCGACTCCATCCTGTTCCAGATGAAGGAGAAGACGACGCCCTTGCCGGGTATCCAGGTCGCGCTGTGGGTCTCCGACGGCTCCGCGAACGGCACGCACGCGGTGGCGCGCTACGTCGTCGCGAATTCGATGACGGTGACGCGCGACCAGATGGTGACCCTCGGCGACGCGGTGTACTTCGTGGCTCTCGGGGCGGGTGGCCTCTCCGAACTGTGGACCAGCGACGGAACCGCTGGGGGTACGCACCGCGTGGCTCCGCTTGCCGGAGCGAACCTCAGCACGCAGATCGTCGCTCTCAGCGCGACCCGCTCCCACGTCTTCGTGCGTGACAACACTTCGATGTGGGCGAGCGATGGCACGGCGTCTGGCACCACATGGCTCCCGCTCAGGCTGAACGCGAGCTACCCCTGGCCATCGATGACGCCCTTGGGCGATCGCATGTTGTTCGACGCGATCGGCGCACCGGGGATCGTGCCGATGGTGAGCGACGGCACCGTCGCGGGGACGGCTCCTTTGCAGAGCGGACTGATTCGCGGCGGGTGGAACTTCGGCGCCTATCTGGCCGACGACTCGACACGCGCGATCTTCCGTGCCTTCCCAGGACAGAGTGCGTCGGTCCAGACCTACACCACCGACGGGACATCCGCGGGCACACGCGCGATCGCGAACATCGAACTGCGACCGACGACGACGTCGCCTCTCCTGGGATCGGACGCAGTGCTCTCCAACGGGCTGCTGTTCACCGCCATCACACACCCGCACTTCGGCATCGAGCCGCACGTCATCGACCTCGGCGCGTCGGTGCAGCGCCTGTCCGACGGCTGCGGTGGCGCGTCACGTCAGGCCGAGCTGTTCGCCGATCTCGGCGGCTCGCCGAACGGCGGACTCGCGATCTCCGGTCGTTCGTCAGCAGGCAACAGCGCGTGGCTGGTGATGAGTGCGCCGCCGCTGCATCCCCTGCCCTTCCCGCAGGCAGGCGCCTGTGTTCTCGAAGTCGATCCGCGGGCGTGGGTCCTGCTCGGCGTGCTGCCGATCACCGGCGGGCACTTCGCGCAGAACTTCCCTTTGCCCGACGACCCGGCGCTGTACGGATTGCAGGCGACCATCCAGGCCGTGATCGCGCCGACCAGCGGCGCGCTGGGCGTCGACTTCAGCGATGGGCTGTTGCTGACGATCGGCGCCTGAGCAGGTCGGCTCAGCGGATCGTCCCGACTCCCGCGTTCGACGTCGACCACACCGCGGCGAACTCGATCGCCTGGTTGAAGATCGAAGCGCCGGACAGAGTCGCGTTCGGTGGGATGCCGATGCTCCAGTGCGCGACGCCTCCGCTGGTCGCGATCGAGATCGCGAGATCCGGTGACGCGAGCAGGGTGCAGTTCGGGACGAAGGGCGGGAAGTTCAGCGCGAGATTGGTCTGCGAGAGACCGAGCAGCATGAAGGTCGGGCCCTGCACGGGCGCGACGTCGAGCGCGAAGGTGCCGCCGAGCGCCGGCAGGCTGACGAGCTGCAGCGAGGCCTGTCCTGAGGGACCGGCGCAACCGGCTCCGTAGCTCGACCACGACGGCGCGGTCAGGTCGCGGATCTGGAAGGCGTTGAGGTGCGGGCGCAGCAGGTTCGAGGTGATCGGGTGCGTGCCCTGCACCAGCAGCCAGAGCTGGTCGTTCGCGTTCACCCAGGTGAAGAGACCGACGCAGTACGAGCCGAACATGGTGTCGGGCGTGGTCAGCGCGGGTGCGTTGTCCGGATCGGCCTCGAGCGGTCCCGAGAGCGGGCCCTGCACGAGCGAACCGAGATTGGTGACCTCGCCACTGGTGACGGCGGCCGGGCCGACCGCGGAGCTCAGGGTCATCACGCGGTCGTAGATCGCGGCGGTCCCGCTGCCGGGACGCTGGTCCGTGTACCACACCTGGATCTCATAGGCGTGACCGACGGTGAGCGCGCCGAGGTTGTCGATGCGCACCGCGCCCCATCCGCTCGGATTGCCGGTCGGCCCCGCGGTCGCGGAGGCGCTGTCGAGCAAGGAGTCGTAGCTGCTGTCGCCGGTCGTCGATCCGTTCAGCGACGTGGTCGAGTAACCGCCCCAGCCGGTGGGGATGAACCCGCCGGTGAAGCTCACGCCATTCACGGTCGGCGAACCGGTGCCGCGCACGTTGAGCGCCACCACTGCACTGCCATTGGTGCTCACGTCGGACGCAGCGGTGCTCGGCATCACCGGTCCCCAGATGATGGCTTGCGCCCGCGCTGAAGTGGCGCAGGCGAGGAGGCCCGCGACGAGTACGAGCGACGGGGCGGTGTGGTTCGCGCTGAGCTTGGTCATGTCCGACGAGGATCCTTCGTGGTGGAGCAACAGGAGGTGTGATCAGCAGAGCGCGACCGCGATGTGCAATGCGTTCCTGTGCGCAACAAGACTGCGTCGACCGGCGCGGCCGCGCGTCGCGGTCACAGCCGATCGGCGAAGGGCATGTTGAGCCGATAGCGATCGGTCGCGACGAGCGGATCCGGGCTCTGGCGCGCTTCGGCGGTCTCGGTCTTCCCCTCGAGATCCCCGCGCGGCGGAGCCGCTGATTTGGAAGCATCGCTGCCGGGGCGCGCGACCGACCGCTCGGGTTGCGGCGCGCGGGACGTCTCCGTGGTGGGGAGGCTCGTCATGTCGGCTCCAAATGCGGTCGTGCGGCGGCACGACGCGGGCGAAGGGCGGGACATTAGGGCTTCGCGCCCGACCCGGCAAGGCAGCGGGCTGCGTCGAGCGGGAGACGCCGCCGATCAGCTCGCGCAGAAGCCGAGCAGCAGCGGGAGCACCGCCGCCGCGGCGTACAGCACGAGCAGGGCTTTGAGTTCGCGCCCGAGGCTCTGCTCGCGAGGCTTCGCGGATTCGCTCATCGCTGTGCGGTGGTGCGGATGCCGAGGGTGAGGCGCCTCATGCCGAGGGCCGCGGCGAGCAGGGCGAGCGGTGGTCCGTACGGACCGTTGGCGATCAATCCGAAGCCGGCACCGGCCGAGGACAGCGCCATCGCGGGCGGCACCAGGGCACCGAGTTCGAGGCCCGAGGGATCGTCGTCGGTGGCGGTGAAGGGGATCACCGAGAGGCGACGCAACGCGAAGGCCGCGCCGAGGATCGAAGCCCCGGCTCCGAACAGCAGGAGATCGATCGCACGCAGCGGTGCGCGATCGAAGGCGAGCAGGGCGATGGCGCCGATCGTCTGCAGCGGGAGCAGCACGCGCACGGTGAGTGCGACGAGCGCGCCTTCGCGTGCGAGCGCCACCGACGGCGAAGGACTCGTGACGAACACGAGGTCGGCGCCGCTCTGCTCCGCGCGCGGCAGGAAGGCGACGAGGAAGGGCATGCCGATCGCCGGCAGCAGCATCGCCACGCCGAGCAGCATCTCGCGTCCCGCGGCATTCTCGTTGGCGAAGCTGACGGCGAGCATCGTCGCGGGCAGACCGACCAGCGGCAGCACGCGTGCACGGAAGGCCGCGCTGCGGAACAGCATGGTCGCGACCCAGTCGGTCATCGCGCGCAGCGGTCCTTCGCCGGAGAGCCGTGCCTCGAGCTTCGCGAACACGCCGTGGCGGTCGTGGGTCCCCGCACGGGATCTCCGATCCGCGACGGTGGTACCGACCAGATCGTCGAGCAGCAGCAGGACCATGACGAGGCACAGCAGGGCGACGGCGCAGTAGCCCGCGTCGATGCCCGACAGCAGACGCGCCGCGAGATACGGCGGCCACGCGAACAGCAGCACCGGGTCGATCGGCAGGACTTCCGCACCGCGCCGCAGCGCCGGCAGTCCCACGATGAAGCCGGCGAACAGCAGCGCGAACAGCAGCGCGCGCAGCGTGCCCGCGGCGAGCGCGGCTCGCAGCTCACCGGCGAAGCGCGCGACGGCACGCACCGCGATCTGCAGCGCGCCCGCGGTCGTCGCCGCGAGCAGCACGGCGAGGCCGAGGTATGCGGGTGCGCTCCAGATGCCGCCGTCGCGGAGGAAGGAACACAGCACCGCCGGAGGAATGCCGACTCCGACGGCGAGGAAGCCGGTGCGCAGGGCACCGTGCAGCGCACGCGCGATCGCGAGCGTGCGGTGCGGCATCGGCGCCGTCGCGAAGAGTTGTCGATCGGCGAGCTTGCGCGACTCCTGCTCGGGATCGGCGAGTGCGGCGATGCCGACCAGCAACGTCGACAGCGAGAGGTTGGCGGCCGCGAAGCGCGCGATCGGCAACGAGGGCTCGAACATGATCGCGGCGAGGAGGAAGGCCGCGAAGGACTGGCCGAAGATCGCCGTGGTGAGCGCGCTGCCTTCGCGACCCTCGCGGCGTGCGTCGCCGAAGAAGTCGAGCAGCAGCCAGGTGTGGACCAGCAGACCGAGCTTGCGCATCAACGGCCGGGTTCCGAGGGGCGAGGGCCGCCGTTGCCGAGGGGGCGGAACAGCGCGAAGGCCGAGGTGTAGCCGTGCAGGTGGGTGTGACCGCCGACCGGGCCGATCTCGCCGTTGCAGAAGAAGCCGGCGATCGGAACCGCACCGACCACGCGCTGGAAGGCGCGCGAGTCGTGGTCGGGATGGCCGTACATGTGCCGCCCGCGACCCACGCACGAGAACAGCATCGCGCCCAGTGGCGGATGGCTGCAGTCGATCTGTCCGAGCGTGCGGTGCAGGTCGAGGTCGCTCGCCTTCGCGTCGCGGAGGTGGAAGCGGACCTTGCGCCCGATCGCCGGGCGACCCGCGATCGCGAGGCTGCCGCGCTTGCGATCGAGACCGACGATGTTGCGCATCAGGTATTCGCCGTCGTCCGGGGTCTCGAGCGCGAAGGGATCCATCGCCAGGCCGATGAACATCGTCGAGCGCCGTACCGCCTCCATCTCGTCGGCGTCGAGCGAGTCGATCTGTTCCTGCAGGAAGGTGAGCGCCGGGCGCCCGTCGACGCCGACCAGATCCTGACCGGCGCCGTCGGTGACCGTCCCCGCGCGTCCGATCGGTCGACAGCCCTGCGCGACCACCGTGTCGACGCGGATCCCGTCGAGCAGTGCGACGAGGATTGCGCCGCGCTCGAGCGATTGGTCGTCGACGAACAGGTGCTGGTCCATCGGACCGTCGCCGCCGCTCACCAGACCGCCGAACTTGCGCGCGCGCGGGAAGGCGTAGTCGAGGCCTTCGAGCAGCGCGGCGACCGGAAACGACCAGGGGTCGGGGAACACCGCGATGCCGCGCACGCGCGCGGGGTCGACGTCGAGCAGCTCGTGCCAGTGCGAGGGCGCGGCGTCGCCGTCGGGGAGATCCTCGCGTCGCAGGTGGCGCACCTTGGCGTCGGCACCGGGCAGCCAGGCGGCGAGGGTGGCGAGGCCGCCGCGGGTCTCGATCTCGCGGCCGCTGGCGAGCACTCCGCCACCGGAGCAGCCGGCGAGCATCCGAGGGGCGACACGGCCCGCGAGTCCGGGCGCGACGCGATCGATCGTGCCGAGCTTCGGGGACGCGAACGCGAACAGCAGATCGGGTGCTCCGGCGGACGGATCGTCGAGCAGGACCGACGCACACTCGGCGCAGGCCGAGTCGACGTCTGCCGCGGTCGAGAGGGCGGAGCGGAAGCGCATCGCGGCGCGGATCCTACCATCGCCCGAGCCGAGGCAACCGGCACTCGTTCGGTCCTTGGATCACGTCGGCCGGACCTCTCCCGAAATCCACGTTTCCGCCGCAGGACCGAGGCGCGAGGATGCGCGCCCTCGGATGGCGATGGACCTCCTCTTCGTCGGCCCGCGCGGCCGGCCCGGCCCGGTCGCGGCAGGTGCCGCGGAACTCGCGACGCTCGCGCAGGCCGCGGCGCGCGACGGCCATCGCGTGCGGCTCCTGCAGCCGATCGCTCGGTACGAACGACTCGAGGTGAAGCCGGTCTCCGGACTGACCGTGCGTGCCATTCCCAGCCGCACTCCGCCGTTCCGCGCGGTGCTCGCGCACCTGTCGGATCTGCCGCTCGAGCGCGCGCTCAACGAGGAGCTGCGCAGCGATCCACCGCATGTCGTGCACATCCACGGTTTCGGCGGCGCCAACTCCTATCTCGTGCCCTGGCTCGCCGATCGCCTCGGCGTCGCCGCCGTGGTGTACGCGGAGCCGATCGCGGCCGTGCTGTGTCACCGCGGAACGCTCGTCGATCGGGACGGCGCCGCCTGCCGCGAGTTCGACGACGCGACCCGCTGCGCAAGCTGTTGTCGCGCACACGACGCGACCGCGCTCGGCGGAGTCGCGTCGGTCCTCGCCGCGTGCCTGCGGCCCCTGCGCGGTCTCACGCCCTTCCCCAACCGCACCGCGATGCTCAACCGGAACGACCTGATCGTGCACGGGCTCGGTGCCGCGCGGCGTGTGTGCGTGCGTGACGCCTCGGCGGTGCAGGACCTCGTCGCGCTGGGTGTGCCGCATCGATCGATCCTGAGCGGGATGTCGGGCGACGATCTCGCAGCCTGGTCCGCGGTCTGGGCCGTCGCGAGGGGCTGACCGCTTTGCGCCGGAGCGCGCAGCAGGCCATGCCATCGGCCGCGTGGCGACCGCGTGCAGGATGCCGCCTGACACGACCGATCGGGAGGCTACCATCCCGACCGCCCGCCCGGCCCGGATCGGCTCGTCATCTCGGATCGGCACCCTTGCTCCGCACATCGAGTCTCGCCGTGTTGTTCGCGCTCGGCTGCGCTTCGGCGCAGTGCGTCCGACCGCTCGTTCCCCACGGCGGCTTCGGCACCGAGATGCTCGCGCATGAGAGCGTCACCTACACCGACGGCGTGGTGGCGGAGGGGCGACTGATCCTGCCGACCATCCCGGCGCCCTCGTGTGGCTGGCCCCTGGTCGTGCGCGTGCACAGCCTCGGTGCGAATCGCGAGCAGGACGTCGATCATCAACGCGAGCTGGCGAGCGAAGGCTACGCGGTGTGGGCCTACGACGTGCGCGGTCAGGGCGCGACGCGCTTCCTGAACCAGACCGTCGGCACCACGCTGTACGGACCCATGGAGCGCTTCGATCTCGCCGAGCAGATCGCGCACGTGCGCTCGGTGCACGCGGGCGTCGTGTCCGCCGAGCGCGTCGCGGTGATCGGCGTCAGCCAGGGCGGTGCACATTCCTGGATCGCCGCGTCGCAGTCGGGCCACACGATCACGGTCGCCGGACGCGGCACCATCGTCTTCCCCGTCGTCTCCTGCGTGGTCGGTTCCGACTACGTCGCCGAACCCACGCGTCATCGTGTCCGCGGCGGCACGCTGTTCAACTCCATCGCCATCGACACCGCGACGCTCGATCCGCTGACCCAGCTCTACGGCGTCGACCAGGGCCTCGCGACCGCTGTGCGTCAGTTCTTCCTCGCACAGGATCCCGCCGGACTCGTGCAGTACTACCGCAACGAGCCGGAGCGGATCATCGAGGACGGGCTCGCGACCAGCGACGTGCCCGTGCTGTTCTTCCATGCCTGGCACGACGCGATCGCGGGGGTCGATCTGGTCCTCGACGGGCTCCATCGCCTGCCGCCGACCACACCCTGGCGTCTGCTCGCCTCGACGCTGGGACACGGCGTTCCCTTCAACGCCGCGGAACTGCGATTCCGCAACGAACTCGAGCAGCGCTGGCTCGCGCGCTTCTTGTGGAGTGAGCCGAACGGCATCGAATCCGAGCCGCACGTCGTCGCCGGCGCGATGCCGCTCGACCCCTCCTCGGCGTCGGCGGCGACGACCCTGTGGCGCCACAGCTTCGACGAAGACTTGCCCTCCGCCGCCGAGCACCTGCGCCGCTGGTTCACCACCGAGTCCGGGACCCTGGACGAGAACGAGCCGGTCCTGCCGGGCGCGGTGACCCGCATCGAGCACACCGTTCCCTCCGGCTACGACGCCGCCGCGTGGCTCGCCGATCCGGGTTCGCACACGGCGGCGAACGTGCTCGCCGCGATCCCGCTCAGCGCGCGCAGCTTCGACGTCGACCTGACCGAAGCGACGTACCTGCTCGGATCGACACACCTGCATGCGCGCGTGATCCCGCACGGTCCGCGCTTCACGCTCGCCGCGCTGTTGTCGGTGCGCCTGCCCGGGACCAACGACTTCGTGATGCTGTCGCACGGTGGCCGTGGCGTGCTCGACGCCACGCCGGAGACCGCGCTCGACGTCGACGTCGCACTCTCCGCGATCTCGGCGCATCTGCCGGCAGGGTCGACGCTGCGTCTCTCGCTGCGCAACCTGTGGCTGACCGAACCACCGCACCTGGTCGGCGTGATCGCCGTCCCGATGTTCGAGTCGGTCGCCTTCGACATCGAGCACGGCAGCGGGACCGATGCGACCTGGGTGGATCTCCCGCTGCGCACGGCCTCGGAGGTCACGCTGGAGAGCGACCGTCTCGCGCTCGACGTCACCGCCCCTTCGGACATCGCCTTCCACCTGCAGACCGATCAGGGCCGGGCAGGTTGGCGGTACCTGCTGGTCGCGAGCGGCTCGGGTCAGACACCGGCCACGCCCGTGTTCGACGGCTCGCTCCCGCTGGTCATCGACGGCATGACGATCGCCTTCGGCATGATGGTCGGCTCGCCGGAACTCGTCGACTTCAGCGGCACGCTGGATGCCGCGGGGACCGCGGTCGCGCATCTCGACCTCCGCGGGATCCCTTCGCTGCCCCTCGATCTCGCCGGCATCCGCCTGACCTTCGCAGCCTGGGTCTACCGCGGCGAGACCGACTTCCGCGGCGCCGGCTCCACGCCGGTCGATCTGTTCCTGCGCTGATCCGCCGGTCGCTTTTGGGTTTCGCCGCCCGACCTCGGATTCCCGTCAGAACCCCGCCCGCCGCGGCAAGGGGAACCACCTCGTGCCCGAGGTCCGAGTTCCCCATGAAAACCCTCACTTCGATCCCGATGGTCCTGCTCGCCGCTGTGGCGGCCGCGCAGGGCCCGACCTTCACCTCTCCGCCGAACATGATCGGCGTGGAGGGCAACTCCGACGACTCCCGCTGGCTCGGCACCTCGCAGGACGTGCAGCAGTCGTCGCAACACGTGGTGATCGACGCCACCGGCATCGGCACGCCGCGTCACGGCATCCGTGCCGCGTGGTGGCGTCGCGACGGCTCGCAGCCGAACGATCCGAATGCCGTCTCCCGTGTCACCACGATCGGCATGCGCATGGCGCACGGCGACTACGGTCAGGTGGTGCGCGGCGACTTCGCAGACGTCAACACCGTGCTCACGTCCGGGTGGACGACGGTCTACACGCCGAAGCCGACCAGCCTGCCCGACTGGCGCAACACGCCGTCGGGAGTCGCGAACTTCGATCTGCGGCTGCCCTTCGACGTGCCCTTCGACTACGACGGCAACGACGCTCTCGTCTTCAACTGGATGGGTTACGGGAGCACGGCGCCCGAAGGTGCGACGCATCCGGTCGACAAGCAGGAGGACTCGGCCTTCTACGTGTGGGTCGGTCCCGACAACGGCACCGGCTGCGATCCGACCGGCAATGGCTCGATGCGGTTGCAGGGTCAGTGGTGGGTCTTCGCGGAGCAGGACACCAGCCTGCGTTGCTACGTCGACAACGCGCCCTTCAACCAGCCGGTGATCATGAACTTCGGGTTCAGCGATCCGTCGTTCTCGCTGCCGGGTCTGTGCACCGGCATCCACTCCTCGGGCGAGATCTCGGTGCCGATGGGTTTGTCGGATCCGGGTGGTCACGCGGAGTTCCGACTGAACTTCCCGCACGACCCGTCCTACGTCGGCGGACTCGATCTCCACCTCCAGGCCTGGGCGCTCGATCCCAACGCGCCGATCTGGGGTCTCGCCGGCAGCAACGGCAATCAGCTCGCGCAGTACCCAGCACCCCCGATCCCGGGAATCCGCATGGCTACCAGCAGCGTCGGCGTCTGGACCAGTGGCACCACCGACTTCACGGACTTCGTGTTCTGGTCGGGCTACGGCGCGATCGTCACCGGCTTCGAGAACTGATCGCCGCGGCTCGGCTCAGCCGTGCGTGCCGAGTGCCGTGCCCGGGGGTGCATCCCCGGCGCGGCGCATCCGCTCCAGACGGCGATCGTCGGCGGTCTGCTCGGCCTGCATCCGTCCGAGGAAGGCCTCGCCCTTCTGCGCGCGGATGTAGCGCGCGAACAGCGGCGCGACGCGCTCGATGTGCGCCTGCATGTCGAGCGCGACCTTGCGGTACGAGAAGTGGCCTTCCGGACCGGAGCGCAGTTCGACGAAGTAGCCGACCTGCCGGGCGTCGAAGACCAGGCGCACGCGCTGCAGGAAGGCGAAGGGAACGACGTAGCCGGCGGCCTGGGGAAAGCGGGCGGCGATGCGCGGCCACAGCACGGCGACCCGGTCGAGCACCTCCCGGTAGCGCGCGGCCACGCCGGCCTGCTCGATCAGCGGCGGCATCGCGTAGCCGTGTGCCGTGGTCAGCAGTTGCTGCTGCTGCATGCCCTTGCGATGGCGGCCGATGTCGCGGTAGGCGCCGAAGTCGACCAGCGTCTCGAACTCGAAGGGGGCCGCGCCTTCGAAACCGAAGGGCATCACGTCGCGCGGTCCGCGTTGCGCGAGGTAGCGGTCGAGCAGTGCAGCGCGCTGGTCGGTCGGAAGGGCTTCGACCACGGCCTCGATCTCGGCGAGCGGGCGATGGTCGAACTCGTAGACCAGCGAGGCGAGCAGGCGGATGTCGAGGCGCCGGTCCCACGCGACCAGGTCGGTGTGCGGCTCACCGGCCGGAACCGCGGCGTTCCGCGCTCCGAGCGACGATGCCATCGCCGGCAGCGTGTCGTACTGGCTGCGCAGGAACTCGTTGGCCCGCGCGTGGGCGAGGAGCGTCGGCAATTCGACGCGCGCTTCGTCGCGCATGCGCTCACCGACCATGCGGAACTCGGCGAGCGGGTGGCTCAGCAGCTCGGTGACGACGTCGGACAGCGTTCGCGCGTCGACCACCATGCCCCACTTGGTCTGGATGGCGGGCGTGAGCAGGTAGCGAGCGGCGTCGAAGGCCTCCGCCTTGAGCGTGCGCAGCCAGGGTGCCTCCTTCTCGCCGGGCTGCAGCGGGCGCAACCGCTTCACGTGCTCGAGCAACCCCTCGCTCAGCTCCCGGTACAGGCCGAAGGTGATGCGCAGGATCTCGTCGTAGGCGGCGAGGACCTCACCGCCCGCTGCTACCACCTCGGGATCGCGCCAATGGTCCTCGGCGGCGAAGGAGATGTAGCGGGTCGAGGACTCCTCGAAGCTGCAACGCCGTTCGCGCTGGATGAAGCGCGTGACGAGCTGCGACACACGCTCCACGGCGAGATGGACGATGGAACCCTCGCGCAGCGAGTTGTGGCCGTGATCGATCGCGTAGGTCTTGAGGAACTGACCGGAGCGGTCGGCCATCAGCTCGCTGAGCAGGTCGGTCGCCGTCACCGGGTTCTGCGCGACCACCGACTCGAGGTCCTTGCCGGCCAGCTCGAGTCCCTTCTTCAGCCGCTCGAGGAAGTTGTCGCGCATCGACAAGGGGCTGCGCGAATACACGCCGTTCAGCGTGGCGGCGACCTCCGGGGGCAGGTTGCGCACCAGGAACACGTCGGCGTGGGGGGCGGCGTCGACCTTCGAGAAGTGGCGCGCCAGGAGGGTCCGTTCGGCGGTGCTGTACTCACGGGGGGAGCTGCCCATCGCGCGCGATGGTAGCCCAGGGGCCCCCTCGTTCACGCGGTGATCGGCACCGTCCCGTAGCCGCCTGCCAGCCGATTCCCGTGCAGCCACTGACTCCGCGTGAGACGGGCGATCTCGTCGATCAGCGCCTCGCGCGCGATGGTCCAGATCGAGCGCGCGTGCGGCGCGGGGCTCTCGTGCTCGAGCCGATGCAACCGAGACTCGAGCGCGAGGAGGCGTTCACGGTCCTTCGGGCTCATGCCCGCGGACTACTCGACTCCGGGTGAGCGGTTACGGAACAGGTCTCAGCCGTGCTGCGCTTCGAGCCAGCGCTCCGCTTCGATCGCCGCCATGCAGCCGGTGCCGGCGGCGGTGATCGCCTGGCGGTAATAGCTGTCCTGCGCATCGCCGCAGGCGAACACACCGGGCACGTTGGTCGCGGTCTTGCCCGGGACGGTCTTGATGTAGCCGACCGGATCGAGGTCCAGCCAGTCGGCGAACAGGGCGGTGTTCGGGCGGTGGCCGATGGCGAGGAACAGGCCGTCGGCGTCCTCGGTGCGGCGCTTGCCGGTCTTGGTGTCCTCGAGTTCGAGGCCGGTGACCTTGCCCTTCTGCACGTCGAGCACGTCGGTCACGGCGGTGTTCCAGTGCACGGTGACCTTCGGGTGCTCCAGCACGCGCTGTTGCATGATCTTGCTCGCGCGCAGCGCGTCGCGGCGCACCAGCAGGTGGACGTGGCTCGCGAACTTGGTCAGGAAGCTCGCCTCCTCGCAGGCCGAGTCACCGCCGCCGACGACGTAGACCTTCTTGTTCTTGAAGAAGAAGCCGTCGCAGGTCGCGCAGGCCGACACGCCGCGGCCCTGCAGCTTCTGCTCGTTGGGAAGGCCGAGATAGAGCGCGGAGGCGCCGGTCGCGACGATCACCGTCTCCGCGCGGTAGACCTTGTCGGCGTTGCTCCACACCGTGAAGGGGCGCTGACCGAAGTCGACCTTCTCCGCCATCTCGAAGAACACCTCGGTGCCGAAGCGCTCCGCCTGCTTCTTGAACAGCTCCATCATCTCCGGGCCCATCACGCCCTCGGGGAAGCCGGGGAAGTTCTCGACGTCCGACGTGATGGTGAGTTGACCGCCGGGTTGGTTGCCGGCGAGCACCACCGGTCCCAGGTTGGCGCGTGCCGTGTAGATCGCGGCGGTGTAGCCGGCGGGTCCGGAGCCGAGGATGAGGGTCTTGAGGACGTCGGTCATGATGGCGCGGGGATACGGCCCGACAGGCTAGCGGTTCAAGCTGTCGTGACGCATCACCGCATCGCGGACTTCGGAGGGGTCCGCACCACGCTGCACCTCGAAGCCGGCGCCCTTCAGCACGCCGTTGGAGCGCGCCGCGCTCTCGACCAGATCGACGCGCCAGCGCCCGCTCTCGCGCACGACGACGAACACTCCTGCGCTGCCCGCGGCGTCGCGCACGTGGAGCTCCACGGTGCCGCTCCCGGTCGCGGCCGCGCTCTCGATCATCACCTCGCTCGCGTCGCGTCCCTTCGCCTCGGCGAGCGGTTCGATCGCCGGACCGCAGTCGCGGGTCAACAGATCGCGGAGCGCGTCGCGGTCGCCGCTGCGCAGGGCGGCCTGGAAGGAGGCGAACGTCGCCCGGGCCTCCGTCGATCCGTCGTCGCCGCCGTTGCAGCCGGGCAGGGAGGCGAGGGCGAGCAGCAGGCAGACGGCGCGCAAGGTCGTCGACATGCCCCTGTCATCGGAACTTCCGGCCGGTTCCTTCAGGGTTTCACGTGCGACGCGTCGAGGATCTCGCGGGCGCGTTCAGCCGGGTCGGCGGCCTGGGTCAGGGCGCGGAACACCTCGTCCAGGCGGGAAGCCGATCCTCCCGCCCGCGCCCGCAGCTCGGCGAGGCTGCCCAGGGCGAGGAGACGACCCCGGTCGATCACGGCGACCGCATCGGCGAGGGTCTCGACGACGTCGAGCAGGTGGCTGCTGTACAGCACCGTGCCCCCCGCCTGGGAGAAGCCGCGCAGCACCTCCTTGAAGACCAGGGTGGCGTCGACGTCGAGCCCGGTCAGCGGCTCGTCGAGCACCAGGACCTGCGGTTCGACGATGAGCGCTGCCGCGAGCGAGGCCTTCTGCACCATGCCCTTGCTGAACCCGGCCATCGGCTCGTGACGCCGCTCGAGGAGTCCGAATCCTGCCAGCAGGCGTTCGGCGCGCGCGGCGATCGTGGCTTCGGAGAGATCGAAGAGCCGCCCCTTGAGGCGCAGGTACTCGAGCGGGGTCAGGGCGTC
This sequence comes from Planctomycetota bacterium, assembly GCA_046349595.1. Lineage (GTDB taxonomy): Bacteria > Planctomycetota > UBA1135 > UBA1135 > UBA2386 > JACRLW01. The sequence continues at coordinate 290,870 of JAXMCA010000002.1, read as the reverse complement.
GTGGACGCGCGTGACCTCCGCCAGGTACGACGTCGCCCGCCGCGCGGCGGTGGGGTCGGTGCGGACGTCGTGGCCCGCCACGCGGACGGTGCCGGTGTCCGGTTCGGTGAGGCCGACGATGCAACGGATCGTGGTGCTCTTGCCGGCCCCGTTCGGACCGAGCAGGGCGAGGATGCTGCCGCGCTCCGCGGTCAGGTCGAGACCCTGGACGGCGACCACGTCGCCGTAGCACTTGCGCAGCCCGCGGACTTCGATCACGCCCGGATCTTCCGCGCCGCGGAGGGTGCGCGTCGACCGTCCAGTCGACGATTCCGCGTCGGCCCTCGGCGCGGCCGGCGTGGGAATCGCCCTCGGATGGCGTAGAACTCCGCGCCCTCAGCCATGACCAGAAGCGCTCTGCTGTTCCCCGCCGTCGCGTTCGCCCTCGCCGCGTGCACACCCGCGCAGGACGGCAAGCCCGCCGACCTCTTGCGCTGCGTCGAGGCCTTCCCCGGCCAGGCGAAGTTCGATCGCCCGATCTACCTCGACTGGTCCGCGAAGGATCCGGCGCACTACTGGGTGGTCGAGCAGACCGGCAAGCTGTGGCGGATCCCGCGGGACGGCGCGAAGGCCGATCGCCAGCTGGTCCTCGACCTGTCGTCGACGGCCTTCCATCCCGGCAACGGCGGTCACAACGAAGAGGGCTTCCTCGGCTTCGCCTTCGACCCGCACTGGGGAGACGGCAACCACCACGTCTTCGCCTACTGGTCGCACCGCACCGGCGGCAATGCGCGCAATCCCACGCGCGAGAGCGTGATCTCGCGTTTCGAGACCAAGGCCGACGGCGAGGCGATCGTCGCCGACAAGGACTCCGAGCTGGTGGTGATCCGCATCGAGGAGCCGTGGGGCAACCACAACGGCGGCACGATCGTGTTCGGACCCGACGGCATGCTCTACGTCGCGCTCGGCGACGGCGGCGCCGCGAACGATCCCAACGGCAACGGCCAGAACCTCGGAACGCTGCTCGGATCGATCCTGCGGATCGACGTGCGCGAAGCGACCAAGGAGAAGCCCTACGCGATCCCGCAGGACAATCCCTTCGTCGGCAAGGAGGGCGCGCGCGGCGAGATCTGGGCCTACGGCCTGCGCAATCCCTGGCGCATCTCCTTCGACGACGCGACCGGCGAGCTGTGGTGTGGCGACGTCGGCCAGAACCTGTTCGAGGAGGTCGACCACATCGTCAAGGGCGGCAACTACGGCTGGAACCTGATGGAGGCGACGCACACCTTCCCGCCCGGCGCCGAGTTGAGCGAAGAGAAGCGCAAGGGGCTGATCCTGCCCATCACCGAGTACCCGCGCGCCGACGGCATCTCGGTCACCGGCGGCTACGTCTACCGCGGCAAGGAGTCGCCGGAGCTGGTCGGACGCTTCGTCTACGGCGACTACGCGCTGCGCAACCTGTGGGCGGTAAAGGCGGGCGACGCGAAGACGCCGGCCGACGTGAAGAAGCTCGGTGTCGCACCCGCACCGCTCGCGTCGTTCGGGCGTCTGCCCGACGGCGAACTGGTCGCGCTCTGCCACGACGGGCGCATCTACCGCCTCGCGGCGCAGTAGCGCGGCGGCTACTTCGCGCGGCGGAACAACATGATCGGCCGCGTCTTCAGGCCGACGACCGGCATGAAGGTGTGGAAGTCGGCGACGCGGACCAGACGCCCTTCGCTGACGTAGCCCGGCCAGATCAGTTGACCCATGCCCTCGAGGTTCTCGTCGAGGACCACGAGGTCGGCACGGCGGTCGCGCGCCGAGGACCAGAAGCCGTCCATCAGACGCTTCTGCATGTCCGCGAGCCCCTCGCCGCGGATGTCGATCAGCGCCATCGCGTGTGCCCCGCCGCGCTTGCCGGCCATGCGCGGCAGGAAGCCGTGGAAGGGGACCAGCACGTCGCCGTCGGCCTTGCGCAGCAACTCGACGAGGCGATGACCGGCACGCGCATCGGCTTCGGTGGGCAGGTACTCGCCGACGTCGAGCAACCCGGCCTCACGAGGTTGGTCCGAATTGCGGAACTTGAAGGCGAAGCCGATCAGTTGCAGCAGGATCAGCAGCCGGACCAGCACGCGCTCCGGTTCGCGGGGAAGCAGCGTGGTGCGTTGCCAGGCGAAGCCGGTGAACAGGGCGAAGCCGAACCAGGTCGGCATCAGCACGTTGACGGCGCCGCCGACGTGCATGCGCGATGCGAGCCCCGCTCCGAGGAGGCCGAGGCAGAGGGCGGCGTCGGCGAACGTGGCGCGCGCGCCGGCGAGCAGGGGGCCGCGCAGGAAGTACCACGCGGACGCACAGATCGCCGGCCACATGGTGTGCGAGTCGATCAGCCAGAACTTCCAGAACGGCGCCAGGACGTACTGGTGCTCGCGCGGCAGTCGCCAGGTGTAGAAGGAGAACCAGCCGTCGGTGACGTGGTCCATCCACGCGGTGAGCGCGAACCACGGCAGGGCGAACGCGACCAGGAAGTCGGCGTGGCGCAACCAGTCGCGCCACGAACGCGCATGGGCGACGGTCGCGAACAACCACAGCGGCGGCACCAGCAGCAGCGCCGTCTGCTTGGTCATGTAGGCGGCCACCATCAGCAGGCCGGCCAGGATGCGCGCGCGGTGTGAGCGGCCGCGATCCAGTGTGAGCACCGCGCCGATCACGAAGGCGAGGAAGGTGCTGTCGACGCGCTCGGCGTCGTACCACGACTCGACCAGGAAGTAGCATCCGCTCCAGGTGGCACACGCGACGGCCGCGGCGACCGTCGATCGCGTGCGACCGCGGACCAGCGCGAACAGCAGCGCCACGTTCACGAGCGAGGCGAGGATCGACACCAGCCGTAGCGCCTGCATGCCCTCGCCGACCAGCAGCGACATGCCCGCCGACAGGTACATGTAGAGCGGCGTGTAGAGGTACGGCACGAAGTCCGGCGACGGCTCGACGTAGATCGGCTTGCCGTCGAGGACGCGCGCGACGTGGTCCGCGAAGGCGCCGCCCATCCACTCGACTTCGAAGGGGTACCAGAGGCGCAGGAAGGGGATCGCGATCGCGAGCCCGATCCAGAGCAGGGACACGACGACCGCGAGCCGCGAAAGGATGCGACCGCTGCGCGGGTTGGCTGCGGCGATGGCTCCACCCGCGTCGCTCACGCGGCGCCCTTGCGGTCGGAGATGCCGCGGAGCACGGCGTCGAGCCGCGCCAGCATGTGTTCCCAGCGGAAGTGCTTCCGCACGAACCGTGCGGCGCGCGAGCCGGTGGCGCGGGCCATCGACGGATCGCCGAACAGCCGCAGCACCTGGTGGGTGATCGCGTCCTCGTCGCGCGCGACGATCAGCGTGTCGGGATCGACCTGGCCGAGTCCCTGCGCAGCCTGGGGCGACGCCACCACCGGCAGCCCCATGCTCATCGCCTCGAGCACCTTGTTCTGGATGCCCCGCGCGAGGCGCAGCGGCGCGACGGCCACCGCGGCCTTGTCGAACCAGGGCTGCGTCTCCTTCACCCAGCCGGTGACCTCGACGCCGTCCTTGCCGTGCAGCTCGCGGATCTTCGGCACCGGACGGTTGCCGACCACGAAGAAGCGCGCATCGGGGTAGCGCGCGCGGATGCGCGGCCAGCAGCCGTGGAAGAACCACAGCACGCCGTCGATGTTCGGCTCGTAGTCCATCACGCCGGTGAAGACCACGGCATGCGGATCACGTTCGCCGTTGCGCGGGTCGAGGCGCGAGGTGAAGAAGTCGACGTCGACCCCGTTGGGGACGACGTGCGGATCGACGTCGGGGATCCACTGCCGGAACAGGTCGCGCTCGATCTCGGAGACCACCAGGGAGGCGTCGAAGGCTCGTGCGATCTTGCGCTCGAACTCGAGCAGCAGGCGTGCTTCGCGGGAGTACACGAATCGGCCGAGCCTGCCGCTGCGCTGCGCGTATTGACGCCACTTGTCGGAGTCGAGTTCGGCGAAGTGCATGACCCGCGCGGGACTCGCGAAGGGCAGGGCGTACTGCGCCATCGACGACGAGTAGACGAACACCAGTTCCGGCGGCCGCTGTGCGATCCAGCGCGACATCGCTCCGGCGAGCTCGGCGCTGCGGAAGTAGGGGATCGTCAAGGCCTCGCCCGTCGCGAGACCACGCAGGCAGCTGAGCTTGCGGCGCTTGGGATGGATGCGGGGGGCGACCACTTCCTCGACCATCCCGCGCAGTTCGGCGACCGCCGCGAGGTCGCGATCGTCCTCGGCGAAGCATCCCACGCGCACCCGGCAGCCGTTCTCGCGGAAGTGCCGCAGGATGTGATGGGTCGAGATCCGGTCGCCCCGATCCGGAGGATGCGGGACACGCTGGCTCAGGAAGACGACGTCTTGGAAGGGGGGCGGCATGCGAGCCGGGCGAGGAGGTCCGCCGGTGATAGAAGGGACCACAGTCGGCGGGGGAGGCGGAGTCTCAAGTCTGGCCCGCTCGGCGTCGATAGCTCCCCTGGCAAGGAACGAAAGGAACAGGATCGATGAGCGAGACGGTCGCGAATTCCACCAGCATCCTCAAGCTGGTCAACAAGACCATGGAGCTTCCGACGATGCCGGAGGTCCTGGTCAAGCTCAACGAGGTCATCGCTTCCGAGGACTCGTCCGCCGACGACGTCGCCAACGTGATCGCGACGGATCCGGCGGTGTCGACGAACGTCCTGCGGATCGTGAACTCGGCCTATTACGGCCTGCAGGTGCGCGTGTCGTCGATCGCGCTGGCCGTCTCGATCATGGGCTTCAGCATGACCAAGAAGGTCGCGCTGAAGGCCGCCGTGTTCAGCGTGTTCGGCCGCAACCGCAGCGAATCCGAGAACTTCTCGCCGGTCGCGTTCTGGAAGCACTCGATCTTCACCGCCGTGGCCGCGCGCGTACTCGGCTCGCAGAGCTCGAAGTTCGGCGCGAACTACGGCGAGGACCTCTACATCTGCGGGCTGCTCCACGACATCGGCAAGCTGATCCTGCTCGAGAAGGCGAGCCAGCCGTACCTCGAGGTGCTCGCGACGTCCGCCCTTCAGGGCCGTTCGGAAATCGAGCTGGAGGGTGAGCGCTTCGGCTTCAACCACGCCGACGTCGGCAGCGTGCTCGGCGTGAAGTGGTTCCTCCCCGAGGACCTGACCATCGCGATCCGCTACCACCACGCACCGGATCGCGACCCCTTCCACCGCTCGCTGTCCTCGCTGATCCATCTGGCGGACCACGTCGCCTGGAGCTGCGGCTTCCCCTCGACGCGCGGCACCCCGATCCCGAACTTCCAGCACGAGGTCTACGACCAGGTCGGCCTCGACCCCACGCAGGTCGAGAACCTCCTCCCGCGCATCCGCGAGGAGTTCGAGGCGACCAGCATGCCCTGGGAATGAGAGAAGGACGGCCTGCGGGGCGTCCCGGAACCGAGCCGGACGGGCTCACCCTCGCGAGGCGCCACGGTGCTGCGTGGGGCTGCTCTTCGCGCCATGCGCTCGCTCGCCCGGCCAGGGTGCTTTCCCTATAGTCGCCCGGTCCGTGTCCCGGCCGTCCGGGGCCGGATCCCGTCCTCCGCAGACCCCTCACCCCGCCCATGGAGATCACCGACCTTCCCGTAGCAGGCTACGAGCGGGTCGTGCGCGCCCGTGACCCCGAGTCCGGGCTCCACGCCATCATCGCCGTCCACGACACCACCCTCGGTCCCGCCCTCGGCGGGATGCGCATGTGGACCTACGGGTCCGAAGAGGAGGCGAAGACCGACGTGCTGCGGCTGTCCCGCGGCATGACCTACAAGTCGGCGGTCGCCCACACCGGTCTGGGCGGCGGGAAGTCGGTCCTGATCGGCGATCCGCGCACGCTGAAGACGGAGAAGCTGTTCCTCGCGATGGGGCGGTTCATCGACTCCCTCGGTGGTCGCTACATCACCGCCGAGGACGTCAACATCGGCATCCAGGACCTCGAGATCGTGCGGCGCTCGACGCGCTGGGTCTCGGGCCTCGCACGCGAGAACGGTGGGTCGGGCAATCCCTCGCCGTACACCGCGTACGGGGTGTTCCTCGGCATCCGCGCCGCATGCGGATGGCGCTTCGGCAGCGACGACCTGCGCGGCAAGCACGTCGCGGTGCAGGGTGTCGGCGCCGTCGGTTCGGCCCTGGTCGAGCGCCTGGTGAAGGCCGGCGCGAAGGTCACCGTCGCCGACGCGCGCGAGGACCGCGTGCAGGCGCTGGTCCAGAAGTTCAAGGTCGCCGCGGCCGGAGTCGATGCGATCGTCTCGCTGCCCTGCGACGTGTTCGCGCCCTGCGCGCTCGGTGCGGTGATCAACGACAAGACCATCGACACCCTGTCGTGCAAGATCATCGCCGGCGCGGCGAACAACGTGCTGCTCGAGCCGCGTCACGGGAAGACCCTCTTCGATCGTGGCGTGCTCTACGCCCCCGACTACGTGATCAATGCCGGCGGCATCATCAACGTGTCGGTCGAGTTCATCCCCGGTGGCTACGTCGAGGCGGAGTCCCTGCGCCGCATCGAGCGCATCCCCGAGGCGCTGCGTCAGGTGTGGTCGATCTCGAAGGACGAGGGCATCCCGTCGAGCTTCGCCGCGGACCGCCTCGCCGAGAACATCGTCGCCGAAGCGCGCACCCGCGCCTGAGGATCGACACAGCGGCCGAGGGCGTTTCGGGCACGACCGCGTGGTAAACCATGCGCGCCCATGCCCGACACTGCCGCGGTCCTGACCTGCGATCTGTTCGCCACGTCCTCGGCGAAGACCGCGCACGGGCTCGTGCGCGGTCCCTGTCGCTATCAGGTGGTCGCCGTGATCGATGCGGCGAGCGCGGGTGTCGATGCGGGCGTCGTGTTGGACGGGATCCCACGCGGCATCCCGATCGTGCCGAACCTCGACGCGCTGCTGCAGAGCGGACCGGCGCCGCAGTGGCTGGTGGTGGGGGTGGCGACGTCCGGCGGTGTCCTGCCTGCCGATCTCCGGCCGATCCTGCGCGAAGCGCTGCGCCGCGGCATCTCGGTCGTCAATGGATTGCACGACTTCGTCGTGGACGATCCGCAGCTGGTCGCCGCGGCTGCGGAGTCGGGCGCGCGGATCATCGACATCCGCCGGCCGCGCCCAAGGAGCGAACTCCACTTCTGGTCCGGTGCGATCCGCGACGTGCGCGCACCGCGACTCGCGGTCCTCGGGACCGACTGCGCGCTCGGCAAGCGCACGACCAGTCAGTTGCTCGTCGCGACCTGCCGGCAACGAGGTATCGACGCGGAGATGGTGTTCACCGGTCAGACCGGGTGGCTGCAGGGATCGCGCTTCGGCTTCGTGCTCGACGCCACGCCGAACGACTTCGTCAGCGGCGAGCTCGAGCACGCCATCGTGAGTTGCGACCGCGAGGCCCGACCGCAGTTGATCGTCCTCGAAGGGCAATCCGCGCTGCGCAACCCCGCCGGACCCTGCGGTGCCGAGCTGCTGCTGTCGGGGGGGGCGCGTGGCGTGATCCTGCAGCACGCACCGGGGCGGAGGTTCTTCGACGACCAGGAGCACCTGCGCAACGAGATCCCTTCGCTCGCGTCCGAGCTGGCGCTGATCGGGATGTACGGATCGCGCGTGCTGGCGATCGCGCTGAACCACGAACACCTCGCGGCCGGCGAGCGCGAGGCGGTGCGCGCGCGCGTCGCGCAGGAGACCGGACTGCCCGCCTTCTACCCGCTGCTCGACGGCTGCGACCGCATCTGGCCGGTGATCGAGGGCTTGCTCCGAAACGGTCGGCGATGAGGATCGCCGCGGCCACGGTTCGGCCTGTCGAGGTTCCGCTCGCGCGGCCCTACGCGATCCATGGGCACTCCTTCGACGTGGTGGGACTCGTGCTCCTCGAACTGCGCAGCGAGGACGGCCTGCGCGGTTTCGGCCAGGCGGCGCCGGCCGAGGAGGTCACCGGTGAGACCTGTGCCGCGGCATCGCGCGAACTCGGGGAGGCGTCGCGGGGCTGGCTCCTCGGGTGTGATCCGCATGACGACGCCCTTCTCGGCGAGCTGTCCTGGCGATGCCGTGGACCCGCAGCACGTGCGGCGATCGACATCGCGCTGTGCGACCTGATCGGACGGGCCGCCGGTGTTCCCTGTGTCGACGTCTTCGGGCGCGTGTGCGGACCCTCGCGCACCTCGATCACCATCGGGCACAAGACCCTCGCGGAGACGCTCGCCGAGGCCGAGGAGTACGCGGCGCGGGGATTCACCGCGTTCAAGGTGAAGACGGGTGCCCACGTCGATGGTGATCTGGAGCGTCTGCGCGCCTTGCGGCGGCGATTCGGCCCCTCGATCGCACTTCTCGTCGACGCCAACCAGGGGCTCGACGAACGCGGACTGTCGCGCTTCCTCGCCGGTTCGGATGATCTCGCGCTCGAACTGATCGAGCAGCCGCTGCCTCCCGGCAAGGAGGCCTTCCTGCGCACGCTGCCGGCGACCGCGCGGCGGCTCCTGTGCGCGGACGAGAGCGTGCTCGACGAGGCCGGGCTCTTGCGCGCGCTCGCCGAAGGCTTCCCGTACGGCGCGATCAACATCAAGCTGCAGAAGTGCGGTGGACCGCGCGCTGCACGACGCCTGGCGCGAATCTGCGCGGAGAACGGCATCGACGTGATGTGGGGCTGCAACGACGAGAGCGCGCTCGGCATCGCCGCGGCGTTGCACGCGGCCTGTTCGTCCGCCGCGACGCGCTGGCTCGATCTCGACGGCAGCTTGGATCTCGCCGCGGACCCCTTCACCGGAGGATTCACATTGCACGACGACACGATGCACACGCTCGCGCGACCGGGTTTCGGCGTCGAGCCCGCGGAGGCCCCGTGAAGTTCCCTCTCGATCGAAGGCAGTTCCTCTCCGGCGCGGCCTTGTTCGCGACCGGATGCGTATCGGGCGCACGCGGGCTGTTGCGCGGCGAGGACTGTGACCTCGTCCTTCGCGGCGGGTCCGTCGTCGACGGCAGCGGCGCAGCCGCGTTCGTGGCGGACGTCGCCGTGCGCGGCGATCGCATCGTCGCGATCGGCGATTGTTCCGGTGTGCGCGCGCGGCGCGTCCTCGACGTCAGCGGCTCGTGCGTGACGCCGGGCTTCGTCGACATCCACACCCACTCCGATCGCTCGATCCTGCGCTACCCCGGTGCCGAGAGTCGCGTGCGGCAGGGCGTGACCACCGAGATCACCGGCAATTGCGGCAGTTCCGCGGCGCCGGTCGACGCCAAGCCGATGGACGGCGACCAGGGCACGCCGCCGCCGTGGACCGACCTGAACTCGTATGCGGAGGCCTGGGCCGCGGCGCGTCCCGCGCTCAACCAGGCCTTGCTCGTCGGCCACGGCACGTTGCGCAGCACGGTGCTCGGTGATGTCGACCGTCGGGCGACCGCCGAGGAACTCGATGCGATGGCGGTGCGGCTGCGGAAGGCGCTGCGTCAGGGGGCCGTCGGCATGTCGACCGGACTCGAGTACGTGCCGGGGATCTATGCGCCGGCCGAGGAGATCGAGTTCCTCGCGCGCGTGGTCGCAGAGGCCGGCGGGTTGTACGCATCGCACATGCGCAGCGAGGAGGCGGAGCTGCTCGCCGCCGTCGACGAGGCGATCGCGGTCGGACGGCGCAGTGGTGTGCGTGTGCAGATCTCGCACCTCAAGGCCTGCGGCAAGCCGAACTGGCCGCTGCTGGAAGAGGCGATCGCGCGTATCGAGCGAGCCCGGGCCGAGGGCATCGACGTGCTCGCCGACACCTATCCGTACACCGCCTACTCGACGACCTTGACCATCCTGCTGGAGCCCTGGTCGCGTGAGGGTGGGTCGGAGGCAATCGTCGCGCGGCTGCGTGATCCGGTGGCGCGGGCGCGCATGGCACGGGAGGTCGTCCCGCACGTCGCGAGCGATCCCGGGGACTTCGGCCTCGTGGTGATCGCGTCGGTCGCGGCGGCAGAGCACGAGAACTGCGTCGGGCGGAGCATCGCGGAGATCGCTGCGGCGTGGCACGTCGAACCTGCGGAGGCGTACCTGCGGTTGCTCGAGGCGAGCGGGGCCGACGTAGGGTTCATCGGTCACGGCATCGCGAGCGAAGGCGTCGAGCGCGTGCTCGCGCATCCGCTCGTGATGGTCGGCAGCGACGGCCGCTCGATGGCCGCGGTCGGTCGCCAGATCGATCGACCGCATCCGCGTTCCTACGGCACCTTCGCCCGCGTGCTCGGCAAGTACTGCCGCGACAGCGGACTGTTCGACTTGCCGACCGCCGTGGAGAAGATGACCTCGATGCCGGCCGCGCGCGTGCACCTGATCGATCGCGGGGTCGTCCGCATCGGTGCCTTCGCGGATCTCGTGGTCTTCGACGCCGCGACCATCGCCGATCGGGCGACCTACGACGAGCCGCAGCTTCATCCGGTGGGCATCGCGCACGTCTTCGTCAACGGCGAGGCGGTGGTGGAGGACGGCCGCGGCACCGCCGCGCGACCGGGACGCCTGCTACGCGCGTAGCGCGAACCGTACTCACTTCGCCGGGAAGCTGATCACCGGCACATCGGCGTGCCGCACGATCGCCTCGGCGACGCTGCCGAGGACGAGACGGCGCAGGCCGGTGCGCCCGTGCGTCGACACCGCGATGTAGTCGGCGTTGCGCTCGCGTGCGATCTGGGCGACGGTTGTCGCCACGTCGGTGCCCTCGACCACCGCGACCTCGACGTGCACGACAGTGCCGAGCTTCTGCACCTCGTTCGCCATGTGGGTCTTGGCGGCCTTCACGAAGGAGGCGATGTCCGGCGTGAGCTGGACCGGAGCCAGCGGCGCACCGTGCGGTGCGATGGGCGCGGCCTCGACGACGTGCAGGAGCAGGATGTGGCCCGACAACCGCTTGGCGAGATCGACGACCGGGCCATAGGCCCGCCCGGCTTCCTCCGAGAAATCGGTCGTGAGCAGGATCAGGGGTCGTTCTCTGGACATCGGAACCTCCGCGTCGATTGGGCCAAAGACGTCCCCCGGGCAACGGCCGCGGTCGGCACGCTGTTTCAGGAGCTCTTGGAAGTCGTCGAACGGGTCAGGACCTCCGCCCCGTTCTCCCCGATGAAGATCGTGTGCTCGGTCTGGGACACGCGGACGCCGCGCTTCTCGCACAGGGGCGGGTAGCGGTGCAGCAGGCGGGCCCGGTCCAGCTCCTTGAGCACGGCCTCGGCACGCTTCGGTTCGCCGAGCGCACGCAGCAGAGTGCGGCGCGCGAAGGGCAGGCCCTGCGCGAACTCGACCGCCGCCGTCGCGTCCGGCGAGAGCTTGTCCTTGGGCTTGGGACTGCGGACCAGTCCGAAGACTTCCGCGGCGCCGCTCTCCTCGATGAACCCGCGGCCGTCGCAGGCGAAGGGTTCGCAGGCGATGGTCTGGTTCGGTCGCAGGCGCGGCGCCTTCGGGTCGGGGTAGTTGGGGATGCTCGGGCTGCAGTGCACGGTGAAGCGTGCGACGCCGTGCCCGGTGAGGTTGTAGACCGGCGTGAAGCCGTAGGCCTTGATGGTCGATTCGATGCGGTGACCGATCTCGGTGATCGGGGCACCCGGCCCCATCACCGCGATCGCGTTCTCGAGCGCGGCTTCCGACGCCGCGACCAGCGCCGAACTCGGGCCGTTCTTCAGGTCGACCGTGATCGCATTGTCGGTGACGTAGCCGTCGACCTGCGTGCCGAGGTCGAGCTTGACGATGTCGCCCGGCTCGATGTGCGTCCCGTCGTCCAGGGACGCGCAGTAGTGCGCGGCGATGTGGTTGCGGGACATCTGCACCGGGAATGCGGGCCGACCACCGAGGTCGTAGATCATCCCCTCGAGCTCGTCGGTGATGGCGCGCAGGCTCGCGCCGACCTTGATCAGGCTCCTGCCGTGTTCGCGGACGGCGGCAGAGATCCGTCCGGACTGGCGGAGCTTCTCGAGATCGGGTGCTTTCATGAGGAGCGACGGGGCGGGCGCAGGGACGCGGAGTTCGGACGCGTCGTCCGCACACGCAAGATCAGGCACCCTACGGCGATCACGACGAGGGTCAACGGATGGAGCAACAGGCGGAGTGCCGCGGACAGTCCGGGGGCGACCGTCGAGAGTCCGCGCGAGATCCCGAGGACGACGAGGATCGCGAGGCTCAGCAGGACGACGTCGATCGCGAGCTTCGCTCCGCGCCGGTTCGTGCGTCGCGCCCCCCTCGGACCGTCGCTCACTTCACGACGCCCAGTTCGCGGCCCACCTTCGTGAAGGCGCGTACCGCGAAGTCGAGATCCTCGATCTCGTGCGCGGCGCTGATCTGCACGCGGATGCGGGCGAGGCCCTTCGGCACTACGGGGAAGGAGAAGCCGATCACGTAGACGCCTTCATCGAGCATGCGACGGGCGAGGTCCGTGGCCAGTCTCGCGTCGCCGAGCATGATCGGGACGATCGGATGCTCGCCGGGCTTGATCTGGAAGCCCGCCGCGGTCATCGCGCTGCGGAAGTGCCTGGTGTTGCGCTCCAACTTGTCGCGCAGCGCCGTGGTCGCCGAGAGGCGGTCGAGGCACGCGATCACCGCGCCGACCACGGGCGGCGGCATGGTGTTGCTGAACAGGTAGGTACGCGAGCGGTTGCGCAGGAGTTCGACGATCTCCTTGTGCGCGACCGTGGCGCCGCCGCACGCACCGCCCAGCGCCTTGCCGAAGGTGGTGGTGACGATGTCGACCCGGTCCTGCACGCCGAAGCGCTCGATCGTGCCGCGGCCGGTCTTGCCGACGAACCCCGTGGCGTGGCTGTCGTCGACCATCACCATCGCGCCGTAGCGCTCGGCGAGATCGCAGATCTTGTCGAGCGGCGCGATCGAGCCGTCCATGCTGAACACGCCGTCGGTCGCGATCATCCGCGAACGTGCGCCCTGTGCCTCCTTCAGGCAGCGCTCGAGGTCGGCCATGTCGCAGTTCTTGTAGCGGAAGCGCGCGGCCTTGCTGAGGCGGATGCCGTCGATGATCGAGGCGTGGTTCAGCTCGTCCGAGATGATCGCGTCCTGCTCGCCCATCAGGGTCTCGAACAACCCGCCGTTCGCGTCCCAGCACGAGATGTAGAGGATCGCGTCCTCCTTGCCGAGGAAGCGCGCGATCTTCTGCTCGAGTTGCTTGTGGATGTCCTGCGTGCCGCAGATGAAGCGCACGCTCGACATGCCGAGGCCGTGCGTGTCGAGAGCGTGCTTCGATGCCGAGATCAGCGCCGGATCACTCGACAGGCCGAGGTAGTTGTTGGCGCACAGGCACAGCACCTCGCGGTCGCCGACCTTCACGCGACGCCCCTGCGGGCTCAGGATGACGCGCTCTTCCTTGTAGAGGCCGGCCCGACGGATCTCGTCGAGTTCGGCGCGGATGCGATCGCGGACGCCTTCGTACATGGTTCGGCTCGGGGACGGGGGCGGCCATTCTGGAGCCGCTCCGCCGAAGGATCCAGGCGTCGCACGCGCCCGGATCAGTTGCCCTGCGCGCTCGCCGATCCGACCACCGCGGGCGTGCGGTCGGTGTTGTTCCAGTAGCCCTGGAAGGCGGCGACCTCGGGGGTCTGGACCGTGAACAGCTCCGCTGCCCAGCGCGCCGAGATCGGCTGGTGCAGGAGCTGCACCTCGACGTGGTACGGCCCGCTCGCCTGCGGCGCGTTCACGCGGAAGGTGACGTCGTCGGCGCCGGCCGTGAAGTTCGGGTCCGCGGCGGTGCCCACCGGTGCCGTGTGCGTTGCATCGGGGTGCGAGCTGCTGTAGCCGAGCGGAAGCAGGCGGTCGTCCTTCACGTTGACCGCGGCACGAAGCAGGCGGTGGGTGACCGCGCCGTTCTCGTCGCCCATCACGACCTCGTAGATCTGCGGCGCATCGGGGTTCGTCACCAGATCCTTGTGCGCCTGGATCGGTCCGCCGGCCAGCTCGCTCGACAGCGGTTGACCGTTGACACCCACGATCCGGCCCTGCGGGTCGTAGTCGCCGCTGCGCCACACGACCTGCTGGTTGGCGTCGGTCACCACCACGCGGAACCACGCACGCCGCGACGGGTATGCGGAGGGGTACTTGTGGCCGCACAGGTTGTCGACGTGCACCACCACGTCGAGATCGGCGCCGTTGCGCGTGATCGACGGGATCGTCACGCGTGCCGTGCGGTTGGCGAGCTGGGCGATCACGTTGGCGATCGTGGCGTCGAAGGCGGCCGCCGGCGCGGCGACCCGCAGAGCCGCGGCGTTGTCGCGAAGCATCCGCGGCACGAACAGATTGCCGCCGACGAAGATGTGCCGGCCGAAGGGCTGGCGCGCCGGGATCGTGGGGTAGTCGTTGCCGATCGGATTGCGCGCGATCTTGGTCGAGATCGGCACGCCGTCGACGCTGTCGGTCGGCACGTGGCAGCCCTGGCAGTTCACGGCGTTCGGACCAGGCGACACCTCGTCCTGGTAGATCGAGTTGCGCCACTCGAGGTACGGCACCTGCTCGGGGTACTCGTGACCGGTGGCGACGCCGTCGGGCCGCACGGTGTGCGTGAACAAGGTGTGGCAGCTCGCGCACAGGCCGGCGTTGTCCCGGATGTGGTTGCCCTGCACCGGGATCTTGCCGGTGAAGTTCACCATCGGACCGGTGAAGGTCACGTTGTGCGGGCCGAAGATGCGGTCCTGATCGTCGATGTAGTAGCCGCCGGTGAAGGAGTCCTGCGTGCGCAGGTTGTCGGGGAGGATCGCGTGGCAGACCGTGCACGACACGCCGTCGAGCGCGAGGTCCGCACGCGGGCCGCCGTCCTGGATCTTGTCGGGTGACCAATGCCGTTCGCTGTCACCCTGGCCGGGACCGGTGGAGGCCATCGGCTGGTGGCAGCGCGTGCACTTCTCCTCGATCTCGGAGCGGCGCGACGGAACCGTGGCGATCTCCGCCGACAGCTCGGCACGCCAGTACGGATCGCGGCCGGAGTTGGCCATCATCGTCCCGCGCCACAGATCGAAGGGCGACACGGCGCGGTTGGCCGAGTCGCGCATCGCGGTCGCCGTCGCGGAGTTCGAGTGGCAGGTCTCGCACTGCGTCGAGACCAGGAAGGGGTGATCGGTGGGGAGCACGGCGTGCGCGCGCTGTGCCGCGCTCGAGACGAGCATGCCGCCGCCGATCGGGATGCACAGCGCGGACAGCGCGAGAAGCGTGCGGCCACGGCTGCGGCGTCGCGAGCGCACGAGGTCGATCGGGTTCTCGTTCATGACGCCACGTGCACCTTTCCGCCCGTCGACGTGGCGATCGGCCAGCTCGGGAGTCCGCCCTGCAACGGGACCTCGATCCACTGGAAGAACAGGTCGATGCCGGCGATCTGCGGCAGATTGGGGATCGGGAACGGCATGCGTGCGGAGCCCTGCGCGAGTGCGACGAAGGGCGAGTAGGCGGTCGGCAGGTTGAGGTCGACCAGCAGGTTGGTCGCCGGGGCGAAGGCCGGAGTCGGCAGCGCGATCGCGGTCTCGCCGACGCCGTAGAGCAGGGTCGCGAGATCGTTCGGGCTGTTGCTCAGGGTCACTCCGTAGCCGCCATTGCCGACATAGGCGGCGTCGCCGTCGGATCCGAGCACGCCACCGCTGGAGCTGCCGAATGCGAAGCGCGCCTTCACCTCGGTGATCCAGTCGGTGTCGCCCTGCACGGTGAGCACGAGCACGGGCTCGCCGCCGTCGACCGCGAACTCGGCGCCGCCGGCGAAGCCACCCGGGTCGATCGCCGGCAGCGTGAGGTTGCCGAGGAAGCGACCACCGGTCGGAAGTCCGGTCGCCGTGCTCATCTCGGTGGCCACCACGTGGACGAGATTGCCGATCGTCGAGCCGACCTGGCCGAACCACCACACGGTGTGGCGCTGCGGGTCGTAGGCCGCGCCGAAGGACTCGCGCTGCACGTTCGGCACGCGGCGCAGCAGGTTGCCGGCGAGATCGAGTTCGACGTGCTCGCTGCTCCAGTTGCCGACCCACAGCGAACCCTGCCCGCCGTTGCCGTTCGGATCGAAGGCGAGCGCGCGCATCGTGCCGAAGGTCAGGCCGGCGGGGACGAGCACGTCGTGCGCGGGCGCGAAGGCGTGCGCAATCGTGTCGAAGGCGAAGATGCGGTCCGCCTCGCAACCGCCGTAGAGGTAACGGCTGCCGTCGAAGGCGAGGTCGCGCATCCCGAAGCGCGAGGTCGCCGTGGCCTGAGGCTGCGGGTAGCCGGTGAGGAACGCGCCGCTCGCGTCGAGCTCGAAGAGCATGTGCGGCGAGTTCGGGTCCTGACGCACCGTGCGCCGCGCGGTGATCCACCAGTGCCCGTTCGCGTCGCGCGCGCAGCCGAGCACCGTCCGCCAGGTCTGGCCGGTCGCGTTGAACAGCAGCGTGCCGGCGTCGAAGCGCACCGGAACACCTTGTTGGAGGAGCGGGGCACCGAGCTGCGCCCACAGCGGACCGCCCAGCATCAGGCCGAGCACGAAGGTGGCGGGGACGGGATTCACGAGCCTTGGCGGGAGGCGGAGCGCGGCAGGGACAGACCGGAAAGTGAACCACGTCGGGCACGGATGGGAATTGCCCGAGGTGTCGTCCGGGCGGTCGGAGCGTCGAACGGTCAGGCGAATCCCTGCTGCCGGGTGGGGTCCTGGACGGGTAGCCTCCGGGCGTGAACCGACCGTGCAAAGGAGCCTTCCTGCTGGTCGTGCTGTCGGCGGCGGGTGCCTGCCGGGGCGCGCCATCGCCCGGTCCTCTCGATCCCCGACCGGTGCACGTGGTGGAGCGCTGGACCGCGCGGGACGCCCAGCGCGTGCTCGGCAGCGTCGTGCTGCTGGAGATCGAGGACGCGGCCGGGCCGGTGCGGCTCTATCGCGTCGAGAACGACAGCGGGCAGTGGCTCGGCTGGGTCGACGCGCAGGGCAGGGTCTTCCAGCGGGTCCCCTTCGAGGACGACGACCTGTTCCGCGGCGTCTACCCGATGGAAAAGGGGCTCGCGCTGCTCTACGAGGTTCCGTCCCCCGTGCGGCTCGAGCGCAAGGCGCAGGCCGCGGAGGCGTCCGGAACCCCCGACCGAAGCCCCGACCGTTGACCCAGAAGAATCGCAAGGACGCGCAACCCGCCGGTCGCCCGGTGACCGACTCGCAGACCGAGATGACGGAGATCGTGTTTCCCAACGACGCGAATCCGCTCGGCAACGTGATGGGTGGGAGGGTGATGCACTGGATCGACATCTGCGCGGCGATCTGCGCGGGTCGTCACGCGCGCACCCCGGTGGTGACCGCCGCCGTCGACCAGATCGACTTCCATCGCCCGGTGCGCGTCGGTGGCGTGCTGAGCATCAAGGCCTCGGTGAACTACGCGCACCGCACGTCGATGGAGATCGGCGTGAAGATGTGGAACGAGGATCGCGCCACCGGCGAGCGCAGCCACGTCGCGTCCGCTTACCTGACTTTCGTGTCGCTCGATCCGTCGACCGGCACGCCCCGCCCCGTCTCCCCGGTGATCCCCGCCACACCCGACGAGGAGCGTCGCTACCGACAGGCCCTCGAGCGGCGTCAGCGCCGGCTCGAACACCGCAGGGCCGACGGAGCACCCGAGTGATGAACGCGGCACCCATTTCCCAGCAGACCTCCATGTTCGAAGACTTCTCCCCGAAGGCGAAGGCCGCGGTGAAGGCCGCGCAGGAACTCGCCGAGCGCCTGGGCGACAAGTCGGTCGCCACCGGCCACGTGATCTACGGTGTCGCGCTCGACGAGAGCACCTGCGTGCACCACGTGTTCAAGGACCTCAACGTCGATCCCGACATGTTCGCCGGCTACATCGAGTCGTTGCCGCGCGAGGCGGAGGTCATGCAGGGCGCGCCTTTCAATCGGCACGTGCACACGGTGTTCGAGCGCGCGCGGGAGACCGCGCAGGAACTCGGCAGCAAGATCGTGTTGCCCGAGCACCTCGCGATCGCGCTGATGTCGGTGAAGGCCGGCTCCTGCTACGAGACGCTCAAGGAGTTCAGCGTCGAGCCCGACTACGTGCAGGCCCTGATCCTCGAGGCGATGGGCCTCGACGCCGACGCCGCGCCCGAGTGGTTCTGAGGCGGGGCATCGGTCTGCTCCACGCTGCTCCGCTCAGCGCAGCGTGATCGTCAGGCCCGGCGTCATCGCGATCGGCACCGGCGTGCCCTGACCCGCCGGGTCGACCACCAGCCACTGCGACCGCAGCGTGATGCCGGCGAAGGACGGGGTGTTCGGCACCGCCGAGAGCGCGGCGGCCTTGCCCGAGGCGTCGGTCGTCGCGCCGATCGAGCCGAGCACGGCGTCGTGCAGGAGGAAGCACGACGGCGCTCCGATCACCGCGAGCGAGGTGTTGGCCTGGTTCAGGCCCCACAGCAGGATCGTCGGTGTGTTCGGCCGCGCGTCGAACAGCGCGTAGGCGAAATCGCGGTTGCCGAGCCAGGGACGTCCGATCGAGCTGTTCACCGGAACGCCGTTCGTGCCGTTGCAGCCCGCGCCGTACGGCGTGACCAGTGCGTTGGCACCTTCGCCACCGAGGCGCAGGACGTAGGCGAAGGCCTGCGGACCGAAGTCGGCCACCGTGGCGTTCGCGTCGGTCTGGTGCACGACGCGTGCGAGCGTCGTCAGCGCGCCGGTGCTGCCGTCGATGAGCGAGCCCATGGTGCCCGCGACGTTCGCCGCCTTGCGGATGTCGACGACCAGCGGTCCGCGCGCCGGATCCCAGCGGAAGGGACGGTCGAGCTTCACCTGGATGGCGAAGTCCTCCGGGTCGGTCGTCTTGCCGGCGTAGTACGGCACGCTGAACTGGCCGTTGAACACCGTGGTCAGGTCGGCGCCGTGGTTGGTCGCGAAGGTGGTGACGAAGGGCAGCGTGCCCGTCGACAGGTCGATGCGGACCTGGAAGGTCACCGGACCGAAGGTCGTGGCACTTCCGTCCGGACGCCAGCTCAGGTGCGTGATCTCGACGGGTTCGGTCACGCCGAGTTGGCTGCCGGCGTAGCCGTACATCGCGCGCATCGGACCTGAGATGTTCCACGGGAAGGAGGAACTGGAGCCGCCCTCTGCGTGGTCGCTGGATTGCGGGAGCACCGGTGACGGCACGCCGGAGACGGCAATCACGTAGGCGGCGTGGACCGGGCTTCCGCCCACGGTGGCGTTCCATCCGCCACCCAAGAGACGCGACACCCCGAAGGCCGGGTCGGTCGTGGCGTCGAAGTAGCTGCCGGGTAGCTGGGTCAATCTCATCGAGCGCAGTTGCAAGTCGACCAGCAGCGCTCCGGCGCTGGGGTCGTACTCGAAAGGACGCTGCAGCTCGACCTGCAACAGGAACTTGCTGGGCGCCGGGCTGCCGGGGATGGGCGGCTGGGTGAACGAGCCATCGAAGACCACCGTCGCATCGGCTCCTGTGTTGGCCGCGAAGGTGGAACTCATCGCGGAGGTGATGCCGGCCGCAGCCGTCGACAGCGTGATGCGCACGTCGTAATCCGCACCACCGAAGGGATTGCCGCCCTCGGTGCGCCACGCCAATCGCGTGATCTTCTGGCGACCCGTGAAGGCGAAAGTCGAGCCCTCGTACGCGTCCTGGATGCGGAGGTTGGCGAAGCCCCCCCAGGGATACCCGGTGACGGCGTTCCCCTCGGTGAGGGCCAGGCTCGACGGCGCCGCGTCGCAGTCGAGCATCAGCTTCGCGACGAAGGCGAAGTGCTGCGTGGACCCTGCGCCGGGGAAGTTGGCCGTTGCGGAGTTCGCGCCGGCGGTGGCGACGATGCGGCCGTACTCGCCGACGGTGCCGGAGGGCCCGTCACAGACCACGCCGGAACCACTGACCAGTCCGCGGTTGCGGACATCGACGACCAACGGGCCGCACTTCGGATTCCAGGCGAAGGGCTCGTCGAAGGGGATCACGAGCACGAAGGACGACGGCGACGTGCCGAGCGTGGCGGCTCCGACCGAGAGGGCGCCGTCGAACACCGTGGACCTGTCCGCACCGTGGTTGGCATCGAAGGTGTACGAGAGCGCGTTGGTCGGATTGACGCCGGTCGAGACGTCGACGCGCAGATCGTAGGTGGTCGGACCGAAAGCGGCGGTGCCTCCCTCCGGGCGGAACGCGATGCCGAGGATGTGCACCGGCATCTCGCTGCCGATCATCGACGCGCCGTACGTCATCATCGCGCGCGTGCCCGAGCTGTTGAAAGGGTAGGACGAACCCGAGCCCTGCTCGACGGTCTCCGCCTCCGGAGGCAGGATCTCGTCGAAGCCCCGGTCCAGCTTCGTATTCGGCGCGATCACGTTGACGACCCACGACTGCAGGTGGACGAGCCGGCCGGAGGGATCCTGGCGCACCTGGGGGCTGGTGTCGGTGAGTCGGAGCTGCACCGTGTGGTTACCGAGCGCCGAGTTGCCGACGCTCCAGTTGAAGGTGGTGGTGCCCGGCACGAAGGCTCCGCCGTCGACGCGCCATTCGATGGTGTGCGGGCGCGCCGCGAGGCGATTGACGAAGGAGAAGGTCTTGATCGAGAACTGCGGCGCGGAGGAGAGACCCGGAGGCGACTCGGCCGTGGTCATGTCGCAGTAGCGGTTGAACTGCACGATGAAGGCCTGACGGCAGATGGTGCAGAACTCGTCGCTGAGGACCTGCATCTGGCAGGTCTGTTCGGGGCGCCACACGCCGGTCTGGTAGTAGTGCCCGCCGAGGTACGCGCCGACCGTGCTGTTGGGCCCGGCGAATCCCAGCCACGGCGCCCACTTGTTGCCGGTGCTGCTGTTGGTGACGTTCGGCTCGGTGAACTCGGGACCCGCGTAGGTCCCCGCATTGCCATAGTCGTATTCGTCGGCCAATCCGCCGAAGGAGTGACCCCACTCGTGGGTCTGCACCTCCTCCATCGAGGCGCCGTTGTAGCAGACCGAGTAGGTGCCGGCGCAGCCGCCGTACTTCGAGTCGTTGACGATCACGATCACGCGGCCGTCACTGTCCGGCGCGAGCGCTGCATCGGCTGCGGCCTGCGCGGTGTTCTGGATGTAGAGGCAGCGCTCGGTGCCGCCGTACCAGTAGGTCGCGTCGTAGACCGTGTTCCGGAAGATGTTGTTCGGCGGCTGATCCGCACCGCTCTCCAGCGAGGCGCGGAACACCGAGTGCACGTTGTAGCAGTTGAAGTAGGCGTTGTAGGGGAACTTCTGCGGGTTGTTCCGGAAGTAGTTCACGACGTCGAGGACGTCCTGGTTGAACTGCGCCTGCTGTGCCGCGGTGTATCCATCGCCGAGGATCACCATGTCGTACAGCTCCGAGGACGGGCCGTTGTTCACGACGGTCGTCACGGTCTGCGCGGCGAGCGGCAGCGAGAGGCCGACGACTGCGGCTGTGAGTGTCGCGTGGATGCGGTTCATCGAGGCCTCCTCAGCGCAGTGTCAGCGTCGACTTTTGGGTGACGCCGAAGGGCCGTGCGACACCCTGGTCGCGGAAGGCGAACTCGATGCGATCGAATGCGGCGAGGTCGGGGACCTTCACGTTGGTGTGTGTCAGGTGCGGTACCGCGAGATCGCCTTCGAGATGGGGCGGCTGACCGAGGTGGGTCGGATCGAGGCACAGCTTCGCAGGGTCGAACCCACCCTCGGCGATCGCACGACCGTCCGCGTCGCGCATCGTCCAGACGAAGGGCATGTCGCTGGGGTCCTTCGGCTGCGTGAAGTCGAGGTCGGGCTTGCGCGTCACCTGTTGGATCGCGACGCCGTTGGCGTCGATCTGCACGGTGAGCATCAGCGTCCTGGTCCGGGCTGCGACCAAGGGTGTCGAGCGCGCGTGCGGTCCGTCGGGATCCTGGGGATTCCGGAAGAACGGTGACGTGGAGAGACCGACACCCGCGCCTGCCAGCAGAGCTGCAGCGAGGAGTCCCGTGAGGATTCTCGAGTTCATGGGCGGCCGAGGAGGGGCGAGCGGTGCGCCGGTGACGCTAGCGGCGGCGCGCAGAACCGGAAGGGGCGATCGCGACGGGGCGCGGCCGCGGCGGAGCGAAACGCTTCGCCGCGCGCGTCCTTAGCGCGGCCTCCCGCCGCAACCGAAGGGGTGCGGCTCGCCTCGCTCACCGCACCCCGAGGCACTCGGCCGCGCTGTCGGTCCTTGTGGCATCTACTGCTCACGAGAATCCGCGCGTGCCGCGCGAATCCTCCAGAGTAGTAGATCAGCGTCGCGAACTCTCGACCTCGGTGATCGCTCGAGCGAGTGATTCCGGATCGCGGGCCGTGCAGCGAACCTCCGAACCCATCGCCACGTAGGCGACCGGCTGCGGCTCGACCTGGAACCCCGAGCGACCGATCAGGATCGGGTCGTGGGCGGGGTCGAGCATCTGCACGATGCGCGAGGGCACGTACGCGGCGAGCGCGGCACGGCGCAGCGCATCGGCCGCGACACTGTCGCGGTCGCCGACGATGGTGATCGCGATCGGCTGATAGAAGATCAGGTCGACCGCGCGACCGTAACCGGCGACGTAGTAGCCGTACTCCTTGTAGTCCCCGACGAAGGCCTCGAGCGTGGCGACGGCCTCGTCGTGGAACTCGTGGCGACGCGAGAGCAGCGACAGGCGCAGAAGCGCCTCCGCCATCACCGAGTTCTCGAGGATGCTGCGGTTGCGGCGCCGCATCGAGCCCGGCTGGCGCTGGTCGTGCAGGATGTCCCAGAAGCCGCCGCCGGGCGCGCGCTGGCGCTCGATCACCTGCTCGGCGATGCGTTCGGCCGGCAGCAGCAGGTCGGCGTCGCCGCTGTGCTGGGAGGCATCGATCAGCGCGCGGATCAGGTAGGCCTGATCCGACAGCATGCCGGGGAGGTGGTAGGTGCCGTCCCAGTAGTGGAAGACGCCGTCGCGCTCGTCGAAGAGGTTCTCGAGGAGGAAGCCGAGCGTGCGCATCGCGCATTCGCGGAGGCTCGGATCGTCGAGCACGACCGACGCCTTCAGCAGTGCCGACACCGCCATCGCGTTGGCATTGGTGTAGATGGTCTGGTCGACACGCGGCGCCTCGCGCGTGCGACGCAGCTCGGCCTTCAGCGCGTAGTACTCGGGGTCCGCAGCCTGGTTGCCGAAGAACGCGCCGGTGTCCGCGTCGAGCATGAACCGACGCATCCAGTCGACGATGCCCTGGGCGACGCGGCGGTACTCGACGCGCCCGAACAACTGGTACGCCTCGAGGTAGTTGCGCAGACGCATCGCGTTGGCGTCGAGCAGCTTCTCGTGTTCGGGCGTACGCCAGTCGGGGGTCTTCGAGTAGCGGAAGAAGCCGCCGTCGATGTGGTCATGGATCGCGCCCTCCATCATGCGATCGAGGGTCAGGGTGACGACCTCGCGCATGTTGGCGTCGTTGCGCTTCGCGACCATGACGAGCGCGAAGTCGATCGCCTCGGGCAGCGGGAACTTCGAGCGTTCGCCCCAGCCGCCGAAGCGGTGGTCGAACTTCTCGTAGATGGCCTGCACCACGTCCTCGACGATCTGACGGTTCAGGCGTCCCGCGTGATTGCCCCTGCCCTCCTCCTGCGAGGTCCGCTGCGACCACAGGCTGGCGATCCCGGCCTTGATGGTGTCGCGATTGTCGCGGAAATAGCGCGCGACCTTCTGGAGGCGCTCGGCGAGTGTGGGGCCGTCGAGGAAACGATCCTGCGCGAGCAGTTCGCCGTCCGGAGTGAGGTAGGCGATCGACGGCCAGGATCCGGTGCCGTAGCGCTCGTTGACGTCGGGCCGGCGCTCGGCATCGACCTGCACCGCGATCCAGCCGTCGTTCACCGCGCGGACGACCTCGGGAGATCGGAACGAGACTTCGAGCAGCGCCTTCGAGTGCGGGCACCAGTGCTTCGTCAGCACGATCAGGACCAGCAGGCCCCGCTTGCGCGCCTCGTCGAAGAGGGAAGGAGTGAACTCCCTCCACTCGAGCTCGGTCATTCGTCTGTTCTCCGTGTCGTGCGTCGGCGTGATCCCGTGGCGTGCGGGAGCCCGATCCGACTCGCGGTCGTGCGGGTCGGCCTGGACCGGACGGGTGTCCGGATCTTCGGCACCTCAGGAGCCGTGCATTGAGCCGGACCAGTCGTTCCGGCCGCTCTCCGACGCCTTCGCCGTGCGCTCGCGCGGCGTGAAGGGAAGCCGGGCGGCATCGCTCCACAGCGATTCCAGGTCGTAGAAGGCGCGCTTGTCGCGCTCGAACAGGTGCACCACGACCCAATCGAGGTCGATCAGCACCCAGCCGCCTTCGTCGTCGAGGCCGGACACGTGGTGGTCACGGGAACCGTTGGCTTTCGCCCACTTGAGGATCTCGCGCGCCATGGCCTGCGCGTGACGTGAGTTGCGGGCCGTCGCGATCACGAACCAGTCGGCGATCGCGAGCGGACCCGAAACGTCGAGGATCACGATGTCGTCGCCCTGACGTTCGTCGACGAGGTCGGCGACGGCCAGGGCCATTTCTCGAGGTTCGATCGGTGGAGTCTCCGCTGGGGGATTTCGAGCCGGCAGGATAGCGAGGGAACGCAGGCTGGACAGGGGGAGGGCGAGAAGGGCCCGAAACGAAACGACCCTCGCGCGGCACGGAGCCGGGCGAGGGTCGCTCATGGAGCGCGGCAGTCGCTCAGCGGAACAGCGGGATCGCGAGCACCGACACGATCGACATCAGCTTGATCAGGATGTTGATCGACGGACCGGCGGTGTCCTTGAAGGGATCGCCGACCGTGTCACCGGTGACTGCAGCCTTGTGCACCGGGCTGCCCTTGCCGCCGTGTGCGCCACCCTCGACGTACTTCTTGGCGTTGTCCCAGGCGCCGCCCGCGTTCGCCATGAACAGCGCCATCATCACGCCCGAACCGAGCGAACCAGCGAGCAGACCGGCCGCGGCCGCCTTGCCGAAGACCATGCCGGTCGCGATGGGCGCGATCACCGCGAGCAGGCCCGGTGCGACCATCGCCTTGATGGCGCCGTCGGTCGAGATGCTGACGCAACGCGCGTAGTCCGGCTTCGCCTTGCCCTCCATGATCCCGGGGATCTCGCGGAACTGGCGCCTCACCTCGTCGACCATCGCGCCGGCGGCGGTGCCGACCGCGCGCATCGCCATCGAGGAGAACAGGAAGGGCAGCATCGCGCCGATCAGGAGGCCCATCACCACGACCGCGTTGGTCAGTGCGAAGGGGATCGGCGCCTGGCCGGCGTCGACCAGGGCCACGTTGGCCTTGACCTGATAGGTGTTGAACAGCGCGAGCGCGGTGAGCGCGGCGGAGCCGATCGCGAAGCCCTTGCCGATCGCGGCGGTGGTGTTGCCGGTCGCGTCGAGCGCGTCGGTGCGGTTGCGCACCTCCTTGTCGAGCTCGGCCATCTCGGCGAGGCCACCGGCGTTGTCGGCGACCGGACCGAAGGCGTCGATCGCGAGCGAGATGCCCAGTGTGGCGAGCATGCCGACCGCGGCGACGCAGATGCCGTAGATGCCGGCGAGCTGCGAGCAGCCCCAGATGCCGACCGCAGTGAGGAGCACCGGCACCCAGGTCGACTTCATGCCGACCGCGAGGCCCGCGATGATGTTGGTCGCGGCACCCGAACGGCTCTGGTCGGCGATCCACTGCACCGGCTTGCCGTCCTTGGTCGTGTAGTACTCGGTGGTCTGACCGATGAGCACGCCGACGAACAGGCCGATCAGCATCGAGAAGTAGACGTTCCACGAGCTGTGGCCGTCGGGCGTCGGGTTGATCAGCGGCGTCAGCGCGGCCATCGCGACCGCGAGGATCACCGAGGCCATCACCAGACCGTGGTGCAGCGCCTTGCCGACCTTCGACTCGTCGTTGGTCTTGACGAACCAGGTGCCCGCGAAGGACGCGAGGATGCCGGCTGCCGACAGCAGCATCGGGTAGGCCAGCAGGCGCGAGCTCTCCGCCGGGTCCTTGGCGAGTTCGGTGCCGAGCACCAGCGTCGCGATGATCGCGCCGACGTAGCTCTCGAACAGGTCCGCACCCATGCCCGCGACGTCGCCGACGTTGTCACCGACGTTGTCGGCGATGGTCGCCGGATTGCGCGGGTCGTCCTCGGGGATGCCGGCTTCGACCTTGCCGACCAGGTCGGCGCCGACGTCGGCCGCCTTGGTGTAGATGCCGCCACCGACACGCGCGAACAGCGCGATCGACGACGCACCGAAGGAGAAGCCCAGCACCTGCTCGATGTCTTCTGCGGTCTGGCCGTAGATCAGCACCAGGATGGCGATGCCGGTCAGGCCGAGTCCGACGACGGTGAGCCCCATCACCGAGCCCGACTTGAAGGACACGTCGAGCGCACCCATCAGGTTGGTGCGCGCGGCCTGCGTGGTGCGCACCGCGGCGCGCGTCGCCGTGTGCATGCCGAAGTAACCGGCGGCCGCCGAGGCCATCGCGCCGAACGCGAAGGCGATCGCCGTCTTCGGTCCGAAACCCTTGCCGCCGAAACCGATCAGCAGGGCCATCACCACGACGAAGTACAGGAGCCAGCGGTACTCGGCGTGGAGGAAGGCGCGTCCGCCTTCCTGAACCGCACGCGCGATCTCCTGCATGCGTTCGGTCCCCGCGTCCTTCAGCATGATCGCCTTGAACAGGGAGACCGCGATGACCACCGCGGCGACGCCGACGAGCAGCGAGAGTACGTAGATCCAGTCCATGGGAGGGGAGAGCGCGTTGCGGACTGCCGCATCCGGAGCGATGCGGCGGGACAAAGGGCGAAGGACGATAGCGGCCGTCGAGACGCTGCTCAAGCGAGACGGCGACCCCGGTGGACTCGATCCGGGACGTCCCGCCGCGCGGATCCGCTCGCTTCAGTTCTCGCCCTGGACCGGAGGCTCACCCGCCGGCGGCGGGCTGCCGAGTTCGGCCGCGGACGGCCCTTCCAGCGGGATCTCGCGGACCGGGGTCGAGGGCTCGACGAAGGTCTCCGCCGGGCCGCCGACCAGCAGCTGCTGGCGCCGCCGACGGCGCAGCAGGTACCAGCCGCCGATGCCGACCGCGACGCCGATGGTGACGAACAGCAGGCTGCGTTCCACACGCCGCGCCTGTTCGACCGCGTGGCGGATCGTCTCCCCGTAGTGGTCGCCGACCCAGATCAGGAGCGGTCCGACCATCAGGAT
Organism: Planctomycetota bacterium; assembly: GCA_046349595.1. GTDB lineage: Bacteria > Planctomycetota > UBA1135 > UBA1135 > UBA2386 > JACRLW01. Next base: position 263,827 of record JAXMCA010000002.1, on the reverse strand, counting down.
GCCCGCGAGGTCCAGCGCGAGGAATTTGGTCCAGCTCATGCGCATGGTGCCGGCGGTGAAGAACGACACCATCCGGATGCCGGCGACGAAGCGGGAGAAGAACACCACGAGCTCGCCGCGCCTGCGGAACCACATGTCGAAGCGCGCGAGGCGTTCGGGCGTGATCAGGATGCGCAGCACGCGGATGCGCAGAAGCTTCGGTCCGTAGTGACGACCCGCGACGAAAGGCAGGATGTCGCCGACCAGGATCGCGCTGCAACACACGATCATCATCGTCTCGCGGTCGGCGAGCTTCTCGAAGCAGACGAAGCCCGCGAACAACAGCACGACCTCCTCGGGCAGCGGAAGACCGAGCCCGCACAGGAGGAACAGCAACGCGCATCCGGCGTACGCGTGGGTGCTGAAGGTCTCGACCAGCCAATCGAACATCGGGTCGATCAGCCTCGTCCGCCGTCGAGGATCGCGCGCGCGATCTCGTCGAGATCGGGATCGCCCAGGAATGCCTTCGTCCGCTGCGGGTCGTTCGCGAGTTCACGCAGTGGCGGCAGACGATCGAGGGCGTGCAACGCCCTCCTTGCGCTCTCGCGGTCGGCGAGAGTGCGGAAGCGGGTGCGTGCGGCGTCGAGCACGAGCTGCGCGCGCGCGACGTCGCGATCCCGCAGTGCGGCGGCGACCACTCGCACCGCGGCGTGGGCCGAGCGCAGCGCGATGGTCGGATCCTCGTCGCAGTCCAGCGCGCGTTCGGTCAGCTCACCGGCGCGGGAGATGGAGTCGATGCCCTCGAGCTCCCGATAGGCCGCAGCACCCGCGCGATCCTGGTCGCCGAACACGGTCAGGATGGTGGCCGCAGCCAGCAGCAACTCTGCCGCGACGTGGGGATCGGCCTCCCGCCGTGCGTCGAGGTCAGCGAGCAGCATCGTGACCGCGCGGTTGACGTGCTTCGCCCTCGCGTCCGCTCCCTGCGCCTCCCGACCCAGGTCGAGCGCTTCGCGCCACGCGACGTCGATCAGGCCGTCGGTCCATTCCGGGATCAGGTCGGCGACGAGGCGGAGCACGGCCAGCGTCTCGGTGGGGTCGTTGTTGCGCGGCAACGCCGTCAGGCGATTCCACAGGCCGGGCAGAACGAAAGGCCGCATCACGTCGCGGGCGATGGTCCCCGGCTCCACGCGGGGAGTGCCCTGCACGGCACTCGCGCCGACCAGGGCGGCGACGGCGGTGGCGATCAGGGCTGCACGCATCGACGGTTGCGAAGGGTAGCGGGGACGAGCCCGGCGGCCACGATCAGTCCGAGCAGCAGGCCGTCCAGACGCAGCGAAGAAGCCGTCCCGGCGTCGAGGAACAGCCTGTCCCGGGCGTGCGCGGCGACGGCGGCACCGAGCGTTCCGGTCCCCGTGACCTGCAGCAGGAACAGCACGGCGATCGCACCGAAGTGCAGGATCGGCGTCGCGAGCACGCGGCGACAGATCACCACGGCCCCGGCCGCGACCAGCAAGTCGATCAGCGTGCAGGCGCCGACCCCGGCCGCGGCGAGCCAGCGCGGCGTCGCGAGCGTTCGTTCCATGCGGGCGGTGGAGAGCGGCCATTCGAGGGCGATGTCGCCGCCGAGCCAGACCATCGTGAGTCGCTCGACGTCCCGTGCCGGCGCCAGCCGGATCAGGTTGCTCGCAACGCCGGCGTGGAAGGGCCCGGATTCGACGCGCTGGCCGTCGATCAGGATGTCGATGCGGGCCTCGCCGACCGCAGTGTCCGGGCCGAGCACCGGGACCGGACGCAGCTCGACGACCTCGGCGAACCGTGCGGACGAGGCGACCAGGTCGACGCGCGGATGGCGGGGATCGAGGCGCTCGCCGTCGGTCGCGACCAGCTCGACCGACTCGCGCAGTGCGGGTGTCCGTCCCGGGCGAGCGAAGACGTCGAACAGGACCGAGACGGCGACGGCGAGGGGGAGCACGACGAGCATGCCGGCGAGGAAGGCGTGTGCAGCACCCTCGCAGGCGCCGATGTGGAGTCGACGGATCCATGCGCCGTCGGGGCGATCGCGCCCGAGCGTCGGCCAGGTCTCGAGCACCGTCGCGATGCCGAAGGTCGCCAGCAGGAACAGCGCGACCTGGATCCAGTGCACCCGCGTGTCGACGGCATCGGCCGCGGTGTCGGGCTGTGCTCGGGCCGCGAAGGCAGCGAGCAGCAGGCACGCGGCAGCGACGGCCGCTCCACGTGAGGCGAGCGCGCGCACGACGATCCTGGTGATGCTGGGCCCGGGTCCGGCCAGGGCTTGCGGAGCGGATCGCTGCGGCCCGGGAGCACTCATCGGATTCCGTCGCCGGCGTCGATCTCGCGCAACAGTCCGTAGAGGTGCCTGCGCTCCTCGGTCCAGCCGACCACCTCGGCACCGGCGGCGCGCGCGGCGTCTTCGATCGCCGATCGTGCCGCGGGAGCGACGCCGCGGAGTCCGAGCTCCTGCACGCCGGTTCCGAGCAGCTGATCGAGGCTCCCCTCGCGATGCACGCGACCGTTGGCCAGGATGACGACGCGGTCGCAGGCCAGTTCGATCTCGTCCAGGCGGTGCGAGGCCATCACCACTGTGGCCCCGCGCGCCGTGGCCTCGCGCAGCATGTCGAGCACCAGCAGCGAGCCCACCGGGTCGAGTCCCGAGGTCGGTTCGTCGAGCAGCAGCAGCTCGGGTTCGCCGAGCAACGCGCAGGCGATCGCCGTCCGCCGCTTCATGCCGGTGCTGAATCCGGCGAGCGCGCGATCCGTGACGTGGGACAGCCCGAGCCTCGTCAGCAGGGCGGCGCCGCGTTCCTTCGCCCGCATCCGGGGCAATCCGGCCAGTCCGCCGAGGTGCTCGAGGATCTCGATCGGCGTGAGGTTCGGGAAGGGCGGGGCTTCGTCCGGCTGGAATCCGACGCGGAGCACCAGCGATCGGTCTCCGGGCGCGCGCCCGAGGATGCGCACCCTGCCGGCATCGGGAGCGAGGTCGCCGCACAGCACGCGCAGCAGGCTGGTCTTCCCGGAGCCGTTCGGGCCGAGCAGTCCGACCGTCTCGCCGCGCGCGCACCGTAGGTCGACTCCGCGCAGAGCCTCGACGCGCGGCGCCCGTCGCGAGCCCCGTCCGAAACGCACCTCGATCCCCTTGGCGTCGATCACGAGGTCTGCGTCTGCGGACGTCACGGTGCGGGATGCTATCCTGCGCCGCACTCGTGAGCGGATCACTTCAACTCGAGGACGGTCGGACGATTCCGGTCGTCGACGGTCTCGTCATCGGTCGATCGCCGGACTGCGCGGTCCCGCTGCGCGACGAGAAGTCGTCGCGCCATCACGCGCGCATCGTCGTACAGGTCGGTGTGGTGGAGGTCGAGGATCTCGACAGCCGCAACGGCACGCTCCTCAACGGGACGCGCGTCAAACGCCGCATGCTGCGCGACGGCGACGTGATCACCGTCGGCACCACCAGGCTGGTCTACCACGTGGGTGCGCCTGCGGTCGCGGCGGCGTCCGCCGCACCCGGGCCCGCACCTGGCGAAGACCTGTTCGGCGACGATGCACCGGCGGTCGAATCGCGTCCCGCGGCCCTCGCGCCCGCTCCCAAGGCACCGCCAACGCCGGAGAAGAAGCCGGCCGCGCCGGTCGACGTCCTCGAATTCGTCGACGACGACATCGTCGAGGTCCGCAAGCCGGCGGCCGCGCCGGCGGCTGCAGCGGGTGCCGCCCCGCGTGGCGGGACCGCAGCGGCTCCTTCAGCCGGCGCGAATCGTGTCGGCGGCGTGCTCCAGTTCAGCGCGCGTCCCGACAAGCGTGGAGTGCTGGCCGGAGACGTCTCCCAGATCGGTGGTCTCGCGAAGCTCCTGCTCGTCGTCCTCGCGCTCGGCCTCGCGGCCGGGGCCGCGTGGCTCGCGATGCGCTTCGTCGGTGGATGAGCCGATCGATGCGTCTCAGCGCGGCCTCGTGCCGCAACCGAAGGGGTGCGGCTCGCTTCGCTCACCGCACCCCGAGGCACTCGGCCGCGCTGTCGGTCCTGCTGGCATCTACTGCTCCGGAGAATCCGCGCGCGCCGCGCGAATCCTCCGGAGTCGTAGATCAGCGCCAGACCAGATTGACGCCGTTGGTCGACTCGGCGGTGCGGCCGTTCCTCGACAGCGCGACGGTCACCACCTGCATGTCGACGTTGATCGGCATGTTCGGCAGACGCAGCAGGAAGCTGGCGTTGCCGGCGCGATCGACCTGGGTGTTGAGCGTGATGCGCGGATTGACGACCAGGTAGCAGTTCGAACCCGGCAGTGCGACCGGCCGCTGCTGCTGTCCGACGCAGAGGATGGCGTACGAACCGGGCGCGGCGTTGGTCACGTCCATCTGGACGGCGGGACCGCGCACCTGCGAGCCGTTGAGGTCCCCGCCGCAGGGACGGCCGAAGTTGGTGAAGGTGGCGGTCTGCGCGATTGCGGCGCCGGCGCACAGCGCGAGGGAGACGAGGAAGGTGATCGCTTTCATGGTGCGGATGGCTCGATCTGGCAGGACTGCGGAGGATAGCGATCTCGGAAGGCGCCTGTCGTCGTGCCGGCCTGTGCCATGATTGCACTGCACCGGAGTGGGAGCGGGCGGCTTGCCTCACATCGCCGGCTGCTCGGAGGCCGCTCGCCAGCAGTCGAGCACCTGGACGGCGCGGACCGACCAGGTCTGACGTGCGGCGTATTGCTTGCGCGCGGCGATCGCATCGAAGGTCGAGGGGTTCTGTGTGTGCCACGCCATCACCGAGCTCCATGCGGTGGCATCGCCGGGGGGCAGCACCGAGCCGAACTCGCCGATCACCTCGGGCAGGGCGCCGGCATTGGCCACTGCGACCGGGATCCCGACCGCCAGGGCTTCCAGCGCCGGCAGGCCGAAGCCCTCGTGCAGCGATGGCATCAGCAGCGCCACGGCTCCCGCATAGAGATCGGGAAGCGTGGCGTCGCGGAACGCACCGCGGAACTCGACATGTCCCGCGAGATCGAGCATCGCCGTGCGCTCGGCGAGTTCGGCTCCGGCGCCGAGGTCGCGACCGGCGAGCACGAGGCGCGGCAACCTGGAGTAGGGTTCGCCCTCCCGTTCCAGGAACGCCGCATACGCGGACAGCAGGAGCAGCAGGTTCTTGCGCGGTTCCAGGTGTCCGACGTGGAGGAAGTAGCGACGCCCGTCCCCGTGCTGCGGTTCGGTGGCGAGCAGCCGCGGATCGACACCACCGCCGATCACCCTCACCTGCGGCAGCAGTCCACCGGTCGCTTTCCGCAGGGCGGATTCGGTGAAGGCGCTCGGAACGATCAACGAGGCTGCGCGCCGCAGCGACGAGCGCAACACCAAACGGCTCAGCCACGCGGCTCGGCGTCGGAAGGGACCGACGAGGTCGCGCGCATCGTGGACGGTGAGCACGACCGGACAGCGCAGTCCGGGCGGCACCGGCAGCGTGCCGAGGTCGAGGACGTCGGCGGCGAGATCGTCGAGCACGCGGGCGAGTCGACGCCGCTCCGCCAGCACGCGTCGCCAGGTGGGACGCGACGCGATGTCGGCGCGGTGCACACGGACGTCGGCGGGCAGGTCCGGTACGTCGGTGTCCGTGCCGGTCAGCAGCGAGACCGATTCGCCCGGCTCCAGCAGCGCGGGCATCTCGCGCAGCAAGGCGAGCGTGCGACGCCATGCACCGGAGGGCCCGCTGTCGAGCGTGAAGTTGGCGACGACGTAGTGACGCTTGAAGCTCAAGCTCCGAGTTCCTCGTGGATGCGTCGCCACGCGGCGGCCACCTGTTCCGGCTGGAACGCGGCGGCGCGCGCACGCCCGGCGCGGGCGAGTTTCTCGCACAGCGCGCTGTCGCTGTCGATCGCGATCAGGGCTTCCGCGATCGCGTCGACGTCGGTCGGGTCGACGAGCAGCGCGGCGCCTCCGGCGAGCTCGGGCAGACTCTTGCGGTCGCTGCAGATCACCGGGGTGCCGTGTCCCATCGCTTCGAGCACCGGCAGTCCGAAGCCTTCGTGCAGGCTCGGGTGCACGAGCGCGCGCGCGCGGGACAGCGCCTCGTGCTTCTCCGACTCCTGAGGGGTGATGCCGCGGCCGTCGCGCCGCGGACCGAACAGCACGAGCGGGCGAAGACCGGGGTGGCGTGCGCGCGCCCGGGCGTGGGCCTCGCGCAGGCGTGCGAGGTTCTTGCGCGGACGGTCGTCGCCGAGCGAGACGAAGGGGCCGTCGTGCTCCGCGATCGGCAGGACCCTCTCCGGCAGCGATACGCCGTGCGGGACCACGAGCAAGCGCGCGCGTACCTCGGACACCTCGGTGCGCAGATCTGCGGCCGTCGCCTGCGACGGGCACAGCACCACGTCGGCGTGCCGGGCGGCGTGCAGCAGCGCGCGGCGATGGCGCCACCCGTGACCCTCCTCGCGAGGCAGGTCCCGCGCCTGCCAAGGCACGTCGTGCACGGTGGCGATCACACGGTAGTCGCGGTGCTTGGGGATCGCGGCGATCGGGGCGTGCCACACGGCGACCCCGACACGACGCAGCAGGCCCGGGAGCAGCAAGCGCCGCGCGAGCGGTCCGCACACCGCGCGCGTCCGCATCTCCTCGACGCCGTCGATCCCGACCGTTGGAGTCGCCGGTGGCAGCAGCAACAAGGGTCTGGTGCCGGGCGATGCGGCATAGGCACGCAGCGCGACGAGGAAGGACCGCGCCACGCCGAGCCACGGGCCGGCTGCCAGGATCGCTCCGTCGAAGGCGACGCGCCTCACGCCACCACTCCGTGGTAGACCTCGGCATGCGCGCGTGCGCAGTCGGCCCACCTGAAGTGAGCAGCTTGCGCGCGTCGCGCGTCGCGCACCACGGCACCCCGCGCATCCGACGCGAGCGCCGACGCGAGCGCATCGCGGATCGCATCGATGTCGCGGGGGTCGCACCAGATCGCCGCGTCGCCGCAGGTCTCGCGCAACGCTGGGGTGTCACCGGCCACGACCGGGATCCCGCGCGCGAGTGCCTCCAGCGGTGGGAATCCGAAGCCCTCGAGCAGCGACGGGTAGAGCAGCGCGTCGGCCTCGTCGAAGAGTGCTGTGAGCAACGCGTCGTCGGCGTCGTCGAACCACGTCGCCTCGCCGCTGTCGACCGCATCACGGATCGCCGCGACGGCCTCCTCGCAACACCATCCAGGGCGTCCGACGATCACGAGCCGCGGCCGGGGCGAGGGCAAGGACCGCCATGCGGCGATCGCACGCAGGTGGTTCTTGCGCGGCTCGATGGTGCCGAGCATCAGAATGTGGCCCTGTGGGTCGGGCGCGGGAGTCGCCGTCCGGGGACGGATCGCATGGTCGATGCCGAAAGGGATCACCCGGATGCGATCGCTGCTCACGTCGAGGGCGCGTCGTGCGTCGTCCGCCGTCGCGCGGGTCGGACACACGATGACATCGGCTCGCCGACATGCCGCGCGCGTGCGCGCCAGCAGGTTCGCGGCGTCTTCTCCGTGCAGCGAGGGATCGACGGCGAAGGCGCAGTCGTGCAGGGTGAGCACCACCTTCGTGTGCCGCCCGACCGGGGGATGCACGTAGTCGGTCCAGTGGAACACCTCGGCGCCGCCGCACAGTCGTTGAGCGCCGAGTCCGATCCGGGCGAGCCAGGGCAGGGCCCGACCGGGGAGTCGCGTGCGATGCAGGCGTGCCCGGCGTGGCGTCTCCTGCACCTCGGCCCCGGCGAAGGAGTGGCCGAACAGGTGCAGCTCGAGCGACATCTCCTCCGCGACCTCCGCCAGCGACCTCGCCAGCTCGCGCACGGCACGGGGGATTCCGGATCGCCCGAGCAACGCGGGTCGGTAGTCGAGGGCGACACGCAACGGGTTCATCGCTCGCTCATCGACCCGAGGCTAGCAGATCGGAGCCCTCGATCGTCCCGACGATCGTCACGCGCAACGCCGATGCGGCACCGGACTACACTGCCGCACCTTGTCCAGGTCGCTGCCTCTCCTGGTCCTCGTCGCGTTGCTCGGTGGGCTCGCCCTGCTGGTGCTGTGGACGCGCGACGGAGCCGAGCCTGTCGGGTCGGTCGCCGGCGGTCCCGGGGACCAGCCGCTGCCGTCGATCTCGGATCCGGCCCCATTGCCGGTGTCGGGTGATCTCGCAACCGTGTCGGCGACGGTGGACTTCGAGGTCGTCGGACGACTGCTCTTCGAGGAGAGCTCCGAGGTGCAGGCACGGTTGAGCGACGGGACGAGGCGGATCGACGTCGGCGCCGTGCTGCTCGATCGGGACGCCGCGCGCGACGGGGTTCGGACCGGACGGCAACTGGTGCGATTCCGCCTCGCCGACGGCTCGAGCCTGTGCCGCGCCGTGACCCTGCGCGAGGAGTTCACCGCGGAGATGGACTGCGGTCCGCGGCGGATGGTCGCGGGGATCGTCCGGGACGGAGGTGGCGCGGTCGTGCGTGGTGCGGAGCTGTGGGCCGGCGAGATCGGTGCCGACGATGCGCTGCGGACGGTGTCGAGCGACGACGAAGGACGCTTCGAGATCGACGTTCCTGCCGGCGAGAGCGTGCCCCTGGTCGTGCGTGCCAGGGGCTTCGCCTCGGTGCTGACCCAGATCGACGTCGGTCACGACGGCGTGCGCGATCTGACGGTCCGCCTCGAACCCGCGACGCGAATCGACCTGGTCCTCGGGGCTTCGGTGATCGCGCCGTCGCGCGCGCGCTACCGCCTCCGCCCGGTGCGATCCGACACCGCGGCGTCCGCATATCCGTTGTGCTTCGCCGCGCTGCAGCACCGCGACAGCTTCGACGAATCCGGTCACGCGGTGATCGACGATCTGCCGGACGCCGCCGCCTTGTCGGTGTCCGCGGTCCATCCGGACGCCGGGGTCGCGCGAAGCGTTCAGGTCACGACCGGACGACGTGCGCAACGGTCGGTCGTGCTCGTGATCGCGCCGGGTGAGGCGGTGCGGGGCGTCGTCACCGATGCGCAGGGTGCGCCGGTCGCGGCGATCGCGGTACGTTGCGGCGAGGCGACCACCTCGACGGACGCCGCGGGCTCCTTCGGGATCGCAGTCGGCGAGGTCCAGGATGCGCCGGTGGAGTTCACGCTGCCGGGCGGTGCGAGACTCGTGGTCGCCGCGGCTCGCCTGCGACGATTCCCCCGCGTCGAACTCCCCGCGTCACTGCGTCGCAGCGATGACACGCCGAGGATCGCGCTGCGTGCGGTCGCCGGAGTGGATCGCTTCAGGGCGAGGCATCGAGGTGGCGGATGGACCGAGATCGCCCCCGGCGCGACCTTCGACATCGACCTCGAGGGTCCGGCCGTCGTCGACCTCCGCGTGCGCTGGTTCCGCGGCGAGAACGGGGCGGTGATCGAGCGGCGCTTCGAGCGCCTGACCGTCGTGGGACGCGTCGAACTGGCGATCCCCGATTGAGCGCCGACCGTCGCGAACTGCGACTGCGGCAGGCGTCGGTGCCAGGGACGTTGTCGCACCTCCGCGCAGCGCGCGGGGGAGTGTCGAGGACCACCGCTCTCGGAAGGCGAGGCCGTCGTCCGATGCAACACGCGGTGAGGACATGAACGAGTCAGGACCAACGCGAGGATCCGCCCATCGCAGCGCCGGTCTCCGGACGCCGAGGGTGGGGGGCTTCGCAACCGAGACGGGGAATCAGGCGGGCCTGCTGCGAAGCAATCTGCGCGGTCGGGGTGCCTTGCTGCGGGTCGCCGCTGCCGTGCTCGTCGCGACCATGGCCCTCGGGCTGTGCTGCGGCAAGTTCGGTGCGGGGCTCGTGGACCTCGAGTCGGGTCGCGCCGGGCCGCGCGCGGAGCGCGTGGTGGCACAGACGCTGAATCTGCTCGCCGCATGTCCGCTGGCCGAGGTCGAGGCGCTCCATGGCACCTCGATCCCGGCGTCGAGCGCCGGCGGCGCGGCTGATTGGCGCATCGACTTCACGGTCAGTCCGCTGCAGAGCGGCTACCGCATCGTGGCGACCCTGGTGGACCAGAAGACCGTCACCGCCATGCGCGAGTTCGTCGCCTGGCGCGGTCGTTCCTGAGCGCGTTCTCCAGTCGTGGGCTCGGGCCGCGGCAGCTTCGCGCTGCCGCGGCCCGACTTTTTCACGGGACTTCGACGGCTATCGTCCGCCCCGATGGGTTCGAACCCGCAGGGCGGTGCCGTGGTCCGCGATCCGGTCCACGGCGACATCGAGCTGACGCGCGAAGAGCTGCGCGTGATCGACACCGCGGCGTTCCAGCGGCTGCGTGGGGTGAAGCAGCTCGGCACGGCGTACCTCGTGTATCCGGGGGCGATGCACACGCGCTTCGAGCACGCTCTCGGCACCGTGCATGTGATGGATCGCCTGCTCGACGCGGCGAATCGCAACGCGGCGCGCGATCCCGCCGGTTGTCATCGGGTCAGCGATGAAGAGCGTCGTGTGCTGCGCATCGCTGCGCTGCTGCACGACGTGACGCACATCCCCTTCGGGCACAACCTCGAGGACCAGACTGGACTGCTCGAGCGTCATGACGAGCCGCAGCGCTTCGAGGCGGCGCTGGGCGACGGCGAGATCGGCGACGTGCTTCGCGAACTCGGTGTGCAGCGCGAGATCATGGGGATCCTCGCCGGCCGCGGCATGGAGGTGCCGCCGTTCTGGCGACAGGTCCTGTCCGACACCATCGACGCCGACCTCCTCGACTACCTGCGCCGCGACGCCTATCACACCGGCCTCGAGCTCCGCTACGACACGCGCGTCCGCGACTACTTCCGCATCGATCGCCGTTCGCAGCGGTTGTTCGTCGACTGCGAGAAGCACGGCATGCTGCGCGAGGACATCGCATCGGAGCTGCTGCGCCTGCTGGAGATCCGCTACCACTTCAGCGAACGCGTCTACTACCACCATGCGAAGATCGCCGCAGGAGCGCTGATCGCGCGCATGGTGGAGATGGCGATGCGCGGCGGGCTGCTCTCGCCGGCCGATCTGCACGGCGCCACCGACGAGTCGCTGCTGTTCCGCATCGAGTCGGCCGCCGAGCGACACGCGGACTCCGCGCGGCTGCTGCGCTTCGCGCGCGCGTTCCGCAGTCGACGACTTCCCAAGCGAGTCCTGGTGCTGCCCGCGTACCTCAACGCCGGTGTGCAGGACGAGCTTCTGGCGACGTACTTCAGGAAGGGTGCACCCGAGCCGCGCTACGAGTGGGAGGCCTCCGTCGAGGCCGAGGCGCGGCGCGTCCTCGGCCGTGACGTCGACGTGGTGATGTATTGCCCCGCGCGCCGCATGCAGCTCAAGGAAGCTCGCACGTTGGTGCGCTTCCCGAACACGCAGGGCGCGCTGGAACCGCTCGAACACTACGTCGACCAGGTGCCGCGACTGCGCGACCTGCGCGACTCCTATCCGCGTCTCTGGAAGCTGTACGTGTTCGGTTCGGAGCGCGATCCGGTTGCTCGACGCCGTCTGCAGGACATCTGTCTCGCGCGATTGCCCTCCGGCGTGGTGAACGCGCTGCGCCTGTAGACGCTGCTCCGATAGCATCCGGGCATGAAAGCCGCGCTCTTCGCCGCCGCACTGCTCGCCGGCACCGGTGACCTGCCTGCACAACGCAAGGCCGGCACACCGAACATCGTCGTCATCTTCATCGACGACATGGGCTACGCCGACATCGGCCCCTTCGGCGGCAAGACCCCGACCCCCAATCTCGACCGCCTGGCGAAGGAGGGCATGCGCTTCACGGACTTCATCGTCTCGTCCGCGGTGTGCTCGGCCTCGCGCGCCGCGCTGATGACGGGCTGCTACCACCGCCGCGTCGGGATCTCGGGTGCGCTCGGACCCAACGCGAAGATCGGCATCGGCGACGAGGAGGTCACGCTCGCCGAACTCTGCAAGCAGAAGGGCTACGCGACCGCCTGCTTCGGGAAATGGCATCTGGGCAGCGAGCGGAAGTTCCTGCCGCTGCAGCACGGTTTCGACGAGTACTTCGGCCTGCCCTACTCCAACGACATGTGGCCGTTGCACCCGGACTTCGCGAACCTGCCGACGGACGCGGAGAGCCGCAAGAAGGGTTATCCCGACCTGCCGCTCTACGACGGCAACGACGTCGCGATCGCCGAGGTGACCGGCAAGGAACAGGCGATGCTCACGACCTGGTACACCGAGCACGCGGTGTCGTTCATCGAGCGCCACAAGGACGAGCCGTTCTTCCTCTACGTGCCGCACAGCATGGTGCACGTGCCGCTGTTCGTGTCGGACAAGTTCAAGGGCAAGAGCGGCATGGGGCTGTTCGCCGACGTCGTGATGGAGGTCGACTGGTCGGTCGGCGAGATCCTCGGCGCCCTGAACAAGAACGGCCTCGACGACGACACGTTGTTGATCTTCACCTCCGACAACGGACCGTGGTTGAGCTACGGCGAGCACGCGGGTTCGGCGGGTCCGCTGCGCGAGGGCAAGGGCACCGAGTGGGAGGGCGGCATCCGCGAACCCACGATCATGCGCTGGCCGGGCCACATCGCGCCGGGCACCGAGTGCGCCGAGCTCGCATCGACGATCGACGTGCTGCCGACCGTCGCGAAGCTGATCGGCGCGAAGCTGCCCGACCACAAGATCGACGGCTGCGACATCACACCGCTGATGTTCTCCGAGAAGGGCGCGCAGTCCCCGCACGAGTCGTTCTGGTGCTACTACGGCGGTGGTCAGCTCCAGGCGGTGCGCGATCGACGCTTCAAGCTGCAGCTTCCGCACACCTACCGCACGCTCGCCGGCAAGCCCGGTGGCAAGGACGGCTCGCCGGCGCCGTACTCGAACGCGGAGGTCGGGCTCGAGCTGTTCGACCTGGAGGCCGATGTCGGCGAGACCACCGACGTCAGCAAGGAACACCCCGATGTGGTCGCGCGCTTGCTCGAGGCGGCCGAGGAGGCACGCGCGGATCTCGGCGACACGCTGACCAAGCGCAAGGGCAAGGGCGCGCGGGAGCCTGGCCGGTCGGGGGACTGAACGGCGCGACGACACCGGTGATCCGCGTCGCGCGGCCAGGGTCGTCGTCGCTGCGGTGAATCCCGTCGTGGCCTCCCACGCGCGAGATCCACGAACCGCGGCGACTCAGCCCCAGTCCTGGCGGTAGCGCAGCAGCAGGTCGCGCACGCGGCGGTAGACGGTCCGCGTCGCGCGCACGTCCTCACGGTTGTAGGTCGCAATCTCGGCGATGCGTCCGCTCTCGTAGGCGGGGGCGACCATCGAGCCGTCCATCTCGCCCTTCGGGCTCTGGATGTCGAGAGCCCAGCACACCACGTCGAGGTTCGACGGCCCGCGCCCGCGTTGGCCGAGGATCTCGAGGAGGTCGAGATGGGGGCGCAGCTTGTAGCGCTGCGAGAGCAGATCGACGCGCGCCGGGATGCCGTGCATCAGGCTGCGGCCGACCAGGAAGGGCACGTCGAAGCCGAAGCCGTTGTAGGTGACGACCGTCTCCGCGGCCGCGGCGAGCGACCAGAACGAGTGCAGCAAGGTGGCCTCGTCGACCGCGTGCGCCCAATCGGGCAGACCGGAGCGCTCGGACTCGCCACGTGGCACGACCAGCGCCTCGATCGATGCGTCGTCGTCGCCGTCGCCCTCGGCGAAGGCGAGCGAGACCACCTTGGCGAAGAACGGTGAGAGCCCGCGCACCAGCGATTCGTCGACGTCCTTGCGCTTGCCGTACTCGGTGAGCGCCTTGACGATCGTCGGCGGCATGTCGCGGATGCCGGTGTCGGGCACCGTCTCGATGTCGAAGACCAGGGTCTGGTAGCGGCGACCGGCGAGCCACTCGGGGACCGGTCCGAACAGGCGCGAGGGGTCGACCTCGTCCTTCTCCTTGGTCTCGCGCAGGCGCAGCACCGTGAGCTGCAGCGCGCCCTGGTAGCGCGTGACGCGGAACGCGACCTTCACCGTGACATGCGCCTGCAACGCCCCGGCCGCGTCGAAGGCCGGCTTGCTGTCGTGCCAGATCTTGCCGGCGAGCGTCGCGGAGGTGTCGGCGAGCTCGAGGTCGAAGTAGTCCTGACCCTGGGCCGTGCGCCGTCGCTCGATGCGTCGCAGCACCGCGAAGGCCGCGACCTCCTCGCCCTCGTGCGCGCCCGCCTGTGCGAGTTCCGTCAACAGGGGGAACGATGCGTCGGCGCTCACGACACGTAGGCCGCGATCCGGCGGATGCCCTCCTCGATCTCGCGCATCGAGGCGGCGTAGCTGATGCGGATGAAGCCGGGGATCGCGAAGGGTGTTCCGGGGATCACCGCGACCTTCGCCTCCGACAGGAGGTGCTCGGCGAGCGCGATGTCGTCGATGCGTCGCAGGGCGCAGACCGCGCGGGCGTCGATCAGCGCGTAGAACGCACCGTGCGGGGTGGCGAGACGGAGACCCGGGATCGAGTTCACCGCGGAGCAGACGTAGCGACGTCGTTCGTCGAAGGCGGCGAGGCGCTTGGCGAGCCCGCTGGTGTCGGTCTCGTTGCAGACCGCGAGAACCGCACGCTGGCTGATCGTGCAGGTGTTGCCGATCGCCTGGCTCTGGATGCGACCGGCAGCCTCGATCACGCCGCGCGGGCCGGCGAGGAATCCGATGCGCCAGCCGGTCATCGAGTGGCTCTTGGTTCCGCCGTTGACGACCAGCGTGCGCTCGAACGCGCCCTTGCAACCGGCGGGGGAGTGGTGTGCGAGACCGTCGTAGATCAACCGCGCGTAGATCTCGTCGGAGATGATCCACATGCCGCAGTCCAGCACCGCGGCGACCACCTCCTCGACCTGTTCGCGCGTCGGTACCGCACCCGACGGGTTGTTGGGCCAGTTCAGCACGATCCCGCGCGCGCCGACCTCGTGTGCGGCCTGGGCGATCTGGCGACCGTGGTGGATGAAGCCCTGCTCCGGCACCGCAGGCACCACCACGGGATCGCCGCCGGCGAGCTGCACGATGTCGGTGTAGGAGGCCCAGAACGGTGCCGGCAGGAGCACGCGGTCGCCCTCGTTGCACAGCGTCATCAGGCCGAGCGTGAGCGCCGGCTTCGCGCCCGCGGTGACCATCACGTTGGGCGTCTCGTAGGGCAGGTCGAACTGCCGGCGGAACCAGCCTGCGGCCGCCGCACGCACGTCGGTCATGCCGGAGGCGGCGGTGTAGCGTGTCTGGCCTTCGCGGATCGCGCGGATGCCGGCCTCGCAGACCTCGTCCGGCGACGGGAAGTCCGGTTCGCCGGCTGCCAGGGAGACCACGTCGATGCCCTGGGCCCGCATGCCCTGCGCCCTCGCGGTGATGGCGAGCGTGATGGAGTCGGTGATCGCGCGCGCGCGCGCGCTCAGGGGGAGATCGGACATGCGTCGGAGGGCCGGCGGGAGCGCGGGATTGGACCCGTGCGGGTCTCCCTGCGCAAACCGGGGTGTGGTCGTGGGAAGACCGGCAGGACGGCCGACGTCGGAAAGTGCGTCGACAAGGCGGTCCGAGGTTCCCGCGCGGCGGACCGAAGGTAGCCTTCCCCACCCCACATGCGTCGCAAGGTCTGGAAGATCGTCGGCATCTCGATCGCGATCGTCGTCGTGCTCGGGCTGCTGTTCGTGCTCGCGTTCATCTTCAACCCCTTCGAGGGTTCGTTGCCGGACATGCGCGAACTGGTGCCCCGCGACACCGACTACTTCGTCCGCAAGACCGAACTGCGCAGCGACTTCGCCAGCTTCCCGGAGCCGGCGTTCTGGCCGGCGCTCGCCGAGAGCCGTGCGTTCAGCGACATGCGACGCGGTCCGATCACCGGCGGTCTCGAGCGCGATCTACACGTCGAGAAGGCGGTGGAGGCCCTGCGCGACGTCTCGCGCCAGATCCACGACGCCAGCGGCGGCTTCGCCGACCTGCTGAAGGACGTGCTCGGCCAGGAGGTGCTGATCGCAGGGAGGCTCGACGGCGGACCCCAGAAGGGCGTCGGCTTCTGTGCCTACCTGCGGGTGTCCTGGAAGGTGCGCTTCGCCTGGGGCCTGCTCGAGTGGCAGAGCGTGCGCGACAAGGTCGCTGCCGGGGGCACCAAGGTCGAGAAGGTCGACGACAAGGTGATGCGGTTCACTCCGCCCGGCGGGCAACCGCTGCTGGTCGCGCGCTGGCTCGACTGCCTGATGGTGTCCAACGACGAGCAGTTCCTGAACAAGTCGTTGGAGCTCGCCCGCGGCGCGATCGGGGCCGACTCGTTCGGCGGGTCGTCGGACTACCGCGACGGAGTGGAGGCGCGCATTCGCGAATGGGAGGACCAGAGCGGAGTCGCGGCGAACGCGGTCGAGCTGTATGCGCGTCCGGATCGCCTGTTGTCGTTCACGGCCTTCGACGACAACTGGCCCGACCCTCGCGATCCCGATGACATGAACGAGCGCGTGCTCGCTTCGTTCGTCAACCTCAAGACCTGGCGCTTCCTGTCGGGTTCGCTGATCTTCCAGCCGAACTCGCTGACGGTCCTCGGTCGCATCGATCTGAACCGGAACATGCACACCGGTTTCCAGACGCAGTTCTTCAAGACCGAGGCCCAGGATCGCAAGGAGTGGCTGGTGCCGTTCCTCACCATGGTGCCTGCGACGGCATGTGCTTCCGCCGCCCTGCGCGTCCCTGCCGGAGACTTCCTCCAGGAGATGCTGCAGGCCGTGAACTCCGACCTCCGCCAGGAGCTCGACCGCGCGATCCAGAAGACCGGCAAGTTCGACAGCGCGAGCCATCTGATCGATGCGATCCGTCCGGCACTGCTGCAACGGGTCGGCTTCGTGTTCCATCCCAAGGAGCCGATCGGTCTCGACGACAAGGGCAAGCCGATCGAGACCTTCGAACCGTCCCCCGCGCCGCACGTCGCCTGGGTGTTCTGGGTCGATCCGCGCTTCCGAAGCAAGATCGAGGAGGTCGCGCCGTTCCTGACGCAGAACGCCGCCACCCTCGGCTTCGCCAACGCCTACGACCTGCCGGTGCAAGGCGGAGCAGGCGGCGACTCGCTACGCGAGCTGGTCAGTCCCAACATCCCGTCGACGGGCGAGATCGCGCTGTTGCTGTACGGCAACTTCTTCATCGTCGGCAACTCCGGTCCGTTGATCCGTCGGATGGTGCGCGCCCGTCTCGACGGCGACAACCTGCTGGCGAGCCCGGGATACCTCGCCTACAGCAAGGAGATGTCGTCGCGGTTCAACGGCTTCGTCTACCTCGACGGCGACAACCTCGCGAAGGTGGCCGAGGACTACCTGTCGTTCGCGGAGCAGGTTGACGGCCCACCCGATCCGGCGTGGATGGCCGGTGTACGGCCCAATATCGAGAACCAGGTGCTGCGCTCGGACTTCCAGTCGTACCGCAACAAGTCGTCCCTGACCGCCGCGGACCGCGAGAAGTTCGACGCCGCCGTGGTGCGGCGCATGAACGAGATGTGGACTGCCGAGCGGCCGAAGCAGACGGCCGTCAGCCGCGCGACCTATGGAGAGCTGCGCGGCCTCTTCCACACCTTCAGCTCCGCCTATCTCGAAGCCACCTTCGATCCGCAGTGGCTGAGCTTCAAGCTGCACGTGCTGACCGACTACCGCTGATCCCGGCCGCCCGCGTCCCCGCCCGGATCCGTCGAGCTGCCCTGGTACGTCGGAGTCTTGACTGTCTTCGGGGCGCCGCTAACCTCTCGCGCCCCCCACACGCCCAGGTGGCGGAATTGGCAGACGCGCCAGCTTGAGGGGCTGGTGGCCGCAAGGTCGTGCAGGTTCAAGTCCTGTCCTGGGCACTGCGGTGAGACGACGAGGGCCGGTCGGAGACGACCGGCCCTCGCGCATTTCCGGGCGCGTCGTCGCGACGGCGCGGGGTGTTCCCCCGAAGCAGCGGAAAAACCCCGCGGCTCGATTCCACCGCTTCCCCACCGCGATGCCGGCGGTGCCATCGCGTGCTTCCGTGCGGGCGTGGAAAACGGCGTCGTCGCAGAACGGGAAAGGCCGGATTCGTGCGCTCGAACGACCTTCCGCCGTCGCTAGACTCGCCGCGCATTCGCGCTGCATGGCGCGCAGATCGAGGTCGTTGATGCTTCACCAGGCGCTTCGCGAGAACCCGGCGATCCAGGCTGCGGTTCGACTGCTCACGGACGACGACGAGCGCGTGGTCCGCATGTGCCGTCGGAGGATCCTCGCCTGGGGCGGACTCGCTCAGCGCGAACTCGAGACCGCGGCGCTCGATCCCGACCCCCGCTTGCGTGTCCGTGCGCGCGCCGCGCTGCGCAGCATCGAACTCGACGTCTGGGTCCGCTCCTTCGCGGACGAGGTCGCCAAGGCGCGCGAGACCGGCGGCGGTCCCGCGGTCCTCGAGTCCGGCATGCGCAAGCTGGTCGGTTTCTCGGGGCTCGGCGACGGCGATCTCGTGGCCTTCGACGCGGCGCTCGACGAACTCGCCGAGCAGTTGCGCGCGGTCACGTCGGGCCGCACCAGCCGGACCGCGGCGCGCCACATCTCGCACGTGCTCGGCGTGCGCCTCGCACTGCGTGGGTCGCGTCGCATGCCCAAGGACCGTCGCGCATGGCTGCCCGACCGCGTCCTGGAATCGCGCCGGGGTCCCGCGGCCGTCATCGCCGGCCTCTACCTACTGATCGGCCGTCGTGCCGGTCTCCAACTCAGCGGCGTGTTGCTGCCGGAGTTCGTGGTGGTGCGCGTGCACGGACGCCGTCGACGTGTGTTGGTGGATCCCTACCACGAGGGGCGCACCGTGACGCGTCACGACTGTCTGCGCTATCTGCGCAGGATGGAGCGCTTCGGTGCCGGGAGTGCACACCGCTCGCTCGTCGACGTCGACGACGCGGACGTCCTCGATCGCATCCTCGAGGATCTGATCCTCCTGCACGATCGACCGGAGCACGGTGAGGTTCGTGATGCGTTGCGCGCAGCGCGCGCCTCGCTCGAGCCCGCACTCGGTCGACGCTTCGGCTGAGAGCCCGAGAGACCCATTGTCTCTCGAGCTCTGAGCGGTCCGGGCCGAAGCCCTGCTGAGCTATCGTCTGCGGGTCGTCGCGCCGCCCGGCGGGACGACCGACTCCTTCTCTCCTGTCCGCTTCCCTCGAGGTCAACGAGATGAACGTTCGACTCTTCGCAGCGACTCTCGCGAGCACATGCCTGTCGATGCTCGCCGTCGCGCAGAAGGCCGACTCCACCGCCAATCCGGCGGTCGGTCTTCCGCACGAGCTCGTCCTGAAGTTCGGTTCCTTCGACCCGGTGCGCGGTCTCCCGATCGTGCCGGCGTCGCTGGCCGCCGCTGACGACGTCAACCTGTGGGTGGTGCAGTTCCGTGCGCGGCCCGACGACGTCGGTCGTGCCGCGGTCCGATCCGTGGGCGCGACCTTGTTCGGCTACCTCCCTCACGATGCCTACGTGGTGCGCATGTCATCCGACGCCGCGCGCGCTGCCGCCGGGCTGCCGATGGTGCGCTTCGTCGGGCGCTACGAGCCGTCGTGGCGTCTGGAACCCGCGTTGTTCGCCGCGCTGGTTCGCGGGGACGATCTGCCGAAGCAGAAGTACAACGTGGTGGTCACAGACAAGCGCTTCGACAAGCCGGAGCTCGCGCGCCATGTCGAAGGCATCGGTGGACGAGTGGTCGATCGGCAGGAGAGCAGCATCCTGTTCGTCGTCGAACTCACCGCGGCGCAGCTCGCGCTCGCATCGCGATTCGACGAGGTGCTGTGGATCGATCGCTGGTCGGCGCCGGAACTCGACATGAACAACGCGCGCATCCAGGGTGGTGCGAACTATGTCGAGACGATGGCTGGCTACACCGGGCAGGGCGTGCGTGGCCACGTCTACGAGGGTCTCGAGTTCAACCATCCGGACTTCACGACGCCGTTCACCAACGTGCTGAGCGGCGGTGGTGCCGATGACCACGGCCATTGCACGGCCGGCATCGTCTTCGGCAACGGCACGAGCAGCCCGATCGCGCGAGGCATGGCGCCGAACGCGCAGGGGTTCTTCACTCAGTACTCGACCGCGCAGCAGGCCCGCAACGCGACCATCGGTGTGGTGGTCAACACCTACCAGTGCATGTTCACGACGGCCTCGTGGGGTGACGCGTTGACGACCGCGTACAACTCGATCTCCGCCGACGCCGACGACATCATCTTCGACCATCGGATCCCGTGGACGCAGAGCCAGTCGAACGCGCACACCCAGAGTTCGCGTCCGCAGGCATGGGCGAAGAACATCTTCTCGATCGGCGCGGTCCAGCACTTCGACAACTCCAACCCGAACGACGACTCGTGGGCGGCTGGCGGTGGATCGACCGGCCTCGCTGCCGACGGACGCATCAAGCCCGACCTCTGCGCCTACTACGATTCGATCGCCTGTTCGGACCGATCGGGTGCCGCAGGCTACTCGGCGACGAACTGGTTCAGCGGCTTCGGCGGCACCTCCGGCGCGACTCCCATCTGCGCGGGGCACAACGCGATCGCGATCCAGATGTACACCGACGGCATCCTCGGCAATCCGCTGAACGTGCCCGGCGGCACGCGCTTCCAGAACCGACCGCTGGCCCAGACGCTCAAGGCGCTGCAGATCGTCTCGGCGCGGCAGTATCCCTTCACCGCGTCCAGCACCGACAACCGTCGCAATCAGGTGGGTTGGGGCTTCCCGAACCTGCAGGACATGTACGACAACCGCGGGTTCTTCTACGTCGTGCCGGAAGACGACGTGCTGACGCAGGGGACTCAGCGGACGCACGTGATCAACGTCCCCGCGGGAGAGTCCGAGCTGAAGATCTGCATGACCTTCGTCGACCCGGCGGGCAACCCTGCGTCGACGCTGGCCGCCGTCAACGATCTCTCGCTGCGCGTGACCGCTCCGAACGGCACCATCTACTGGGGCAACAACGGCCTGACCGCCGGCAACTACTCGACCGCAGGCGGCTCCGCGAACACCTACGACACCGTCGAGTGCGTGTTCGTGCCCAACCCCGCCGCAGGCGCCTGGACGGTCGACGTGTTCGCCACCTTGATCGCACAGGATGCGAACGTCTCGACCTCGCAGATCGACGCGACCTACGCTCTGTGCTGCGTGCCGGCCGCTCCGGCGGGTGGCGGACCACGCGCGCGTTTCACCGCCTACGGCAGCGGTTGTGCGCCGATCGGAACGCCGGCGGTTCCGCGGACCTTCTACGAGCAGTTCGGCAGCTTCGACCTCGCCAGCTCGGCGCGTCGCTTCACGCCGAATGGCTCGGGTGGTTGGAACGTCTCGGTGGTTCAAAACGGGTTCATCGGTGGCGCGACCAACAACCTCCTCCTCGGAGACGACACCATCACGCGCAATCGCGCGCTCGGGTTCACGTTCCCGCTCGCCGGTGGCGGAAGCACGACGGCGATCGACATCGACTCCAACGGCTGGATCGGCCTCGTCGCCAATCAGCACGCGGGATCGGACTACACGGAGTCGGTCTCCGAGTTCCTCGCCAATCCGGCGCGCATCGCGGTGATGTGGGACGACCTCAATCCCGGCGCCGCGGGCGGTGTCTACTTCGACACGCAGCCCGGCGTCGCGATCGTGACCTGGCTGAACGTGCCCGAGTACTCGAATACGGGATCCAACACGGCCCAGCTCCAGCTCTATCCGGACGGCTCGTTCATCCTGGCCTACCAGGGCATGACGATCGCCGACTGCATGGTGGGGTACTCCGTAGGCAACGGTGTCACGGATCCAGGCCCGAGTGACATCTCGAATCCCTCGGCCGGCACCCCGATCGGGTTCAGCGCCTCGGCACCGCCACGGCTGGGCACGACGATCAACCTGGAGACCTCGAACATCCCGGTCGGCGCGGTCGGCGCTCTCGCGATGCTCGGTTTCGGTCAGCAGGCGATCGATCTCAGTTCCGTCGGCATGGCGGGTTGCACGCTGCTCACGCAGATCTCGCAGTCGTCGCCGATGACCATCAACGGATCCAGCGCGACCTTCTCGTTGTCGATTCCGAACGTCGCATCACTCGCCGGAGCGATCGTCGACTCGCAGAGTCTCGTCGTTGCGCCGGGGGCGAACACGTTGGGCGTTCTCGCGTCGAACGGCGGTGAACTCCTGCTCGGAAACTGAGCACATTCATCGAAGGCGCGCCCGCATCGGAACATCGTGCGAGCGCGCCATCTCGTTCCGACGTCGATCCGCTTTTCGCTCTGCTCGCGAAACGATGCGCCGGGGCGAATGAACGACGCTGTGCTGGCACAATCCGAGACGAAGGTGGTTGCCGTGCCGTGTGCGCAACGTAGAGGTGCGCTTCACTTTCACCGGATGGCGTGCGTCATGTCGAAGCACGCGCACATCCAATCGAGACCCCCCCCCCATGCGCCTCCTCACGACTCTTGCAGCCCTCCTCCTCTCCGTCGCGGCCAGCAAGGCCCAGACGCTCACCGTGACCCCGTACGGTCCGACTTGCGGTCCGCTCGCCAGCGGCGAGATCCTGCCTCAGGGCAACCACAACCGCTTCGCGTTCACCGTGTCGAACGCCCAGCCCGGCGAAGCGGTGATGAACATCATCGGTGTCAACCAGATCAACCTGCCGCTCAACTTCGGCGGCACCTGCTATCTGCTCACCGACATCGCGTTCAACCAGATCCACCAGACCGACGCGACGGGCTCCTACACCTGGTCGCACTCGCTGCCGGGTGGCGCGGCGGGTTGGTCCGGCGAGGCCTTCGTCCAGTTCGCCGAGATCACCTTCGACCAGTTCAACAATCTGATCGTGCGCACCAGCAACGGCCTGCACATCGCGCCGAACTGAGATCAAGTCGTCGATCCGAGCCGCGCGACTTGCGCGGCTCCGCTCCGCGGATCACAGCCAGTTGTTCAGCACGTAGCGCGCAACGGGCGGGAAGACGTAGTCCATCGCGCGCCAGACGGCGACCATGCCGATCAAGACGGCGAAGGGTTGCATGCGAACCCAACTGTAGAGCGGTTGGAGACTGCGCGGGAACAGGCCTTCGAGGACGGCGGCGCCGTCCAGCGGCGGCCACGGGAACAGGTTGAACACCCCCAGCAGCAGGTTGAGAGTGAGGAACGCGGAGAGGATCTTCGCGGCCGCGAACACCGTGTTGCTGTTTCCGATGGGATCGACGAAGGGGCCCAGCAAGCCGCTTCCGGCGGGCCAGTTGTCGGCCAGGTGCGTCCACACCAGCACGTGCAGGCCGAGGAGCGCGAGGCCGAAGAGTGCGAAGTTCGCCAGTGGGCCGGCCGCTGACATCAGCGCCGCACGCTTGGGATTGCGGGCTGCCCAGATCGGATCGACCGGGATGTGTGCGTAGCCGAGGATCATGGTCCCCTTGCTCATCAGCAGCACGGCGATCGGCAGGATCACGGTGCCGAAGGGCTCGCGCTGGATGTGCGGGATCGGATTCAGGGTGACCTGTCCGCCGGAGTAGGCGGTGCGGTCGCCGCCGAGGTAGGCGAACAGCGCATGCGAGGCCTCGTGGAACACGAGGCTGATCAGGAGCACGCCGTAGAGCAGGACCATCTGCTCGACGGGGAGATCACCGGCGAGTGCGAGCATCGTCGTCCTACTCCTCGTCTTCGTCGTCGCCGTCCGCGTCGTCCGAGGCGAGGTCGTCGACCACCTTCTTCACGCGCAGTTCGGTGCCGGCGAGGATCTCGCGGCATTGGCGGATGAGCTCCGCGGCGCGTTCGACCTTCTCGCCGAGGACGTCGATGTCGGCGGTGCCGTTCTCGATCTCGTCGAGGATCGACTCGAGTTCGGCGGACGCCTGCGCGTAGCCGGCGGAATCGGGCTTCTTCTTGGCTGCAGCCATGGGGATCTCAGTCGCGGTTCGGTGGATCGAGTTGGACGGAGTCGACCTGCGTCGAGAGTTCGCCGTCGCGGAGGCGGAGGAGCAGTCGGGCGCCGGGGGACACCTTCGCCGCGTCGGTGACGATGCGTGCGCTGCGAGCATCGCGCACCATCGCATAGCCGCGCGCGAGCACCCGCTTGGGATCGAGCAGGCGCTGGCGCGTGGCCTGTGCGTCGAGCCAGCGCGCGGTCCGATCGAGGCGGTGGGCGCAACGCAGCACCAGCAACTCGCGGTGGCGGGTGAGGGAAGCGTCGGCGCTCCGCAGGGAGTGGAGTGCCGCGATCTTGATCCGGTGCGCGTGGTCGAGGAGCGTGCGGTCGCGGTCGCGCAGGAGTCCGGCGGACCCGCGCACCAGGCGCTGCGCCGTGGTGGCGAGGCGGTGGCGTTCGCCCGCGAAGCGCACGTGCACTCCGCGCAACAGGGTGTGGGCGAGACCGGCGAGCTTCTCGCGGGCATTCGCGACGGCGAAGCGCGCCGCTTCCGCGAGCGCGCGCGAAGATGCCCGAAGCTCCTCCATCTGGGCGCGCCACAGCTCGACGAGGAACGCGGCCGCGGCGGTCGGGGTCTTCACGGAGTGCGCGATCTCGTCGAGCACGGAACGGTCGCGTTCGTGGCCGATGCCGACGATCACCTTGAGCGGGTGATTGGCGACGGCGAACGCGACCTCCTTGTCGTCGAACCAAGCGAGGTCGGTTCGCGAGCCGCCGCCGCGCAGGATGCACAACACGTCGAAGGCCTCGGCCCGCCGGGCGAACCACTTCAACCCGCGCAGCACGGTCGGTCGCAGTTCCTCACCTTGCACGCGGACCGGGAACAGCTCGATCGAGAATCCGATCCCCGAGCCGCGGATCTCCTGCAGGAAGTCGTTCCAGCCGTCCGAGTCGGGACTGGTGAGCACGCCGATCCGCATGGTCGGGACCGGGATCGCGAGTTCCAGATTGCGGCGTTCGAGACCGGCCTTGCGCAGCTCGAGCAGGATCTGCTCGCGGCTCAGCGCCATCTGTCCCAGCGTGAACTCGGGTCGGATGTCCTCGATGATGAGCTGGAACCTGCCCGTCGCCGGGTAGAGGTCGACCTTCGCCTCCGCCAGGATCTGGATGCCGTCGCGCAGGGTGAGTCCGGCGCGCTCCAGAACGGGGATCAGGCGCTGTGCGGTGCGCTCGAACAGTGCGACGTCGACGTTGGCGCGGATGCGTCCGCCGTCGGGTTCCTTCTCGACCAGCGAGAAGAACAGGTGCTTGCGTTCGCGGTTCTTGTCGAGGTTCGTGATCTCGCCGACGACCCGGACGCGCTCGGGAAAGGCGCGCGTGATCGCCTCGCGAACGCGGTTGTTCAGCGCTTCGATCGAGAGCGGGGCATCGTCGTCCTTCGGTGGTCCGGTCGGTTCGGCCACCTGTGCCGCGCGCTTGGGGGCCGCCTCCGGCTTCGGGGCGATGGTGGCGGTGCCGGCGAGGATCGCGGTGATGCTCGAATCGATGATGAAGCCGTGCTTCATCAGGGCCGTCACGATCACCTCGGCGTTCTCCGCCGGGAACTTCCACACCTTGCGTGCGGGATCCCAGCGACGGCCGGGCAGGGCCTTCACCTCCTCGACGAGGAACTTGTCGTAGGGGAAGCGCACCACCAGGCTCCGACCGTCGAGATCGAGTTCGATCGTGCCGCTCATGTCCCCGCGGATGGTAGCGGGCCGACGCGTCGATTCAGCCCGCGACGAGTCGCGGGATCGCGGCGCGTGCGACCGACTTGGCCTCGTCCAGGGTGATCCGGCGGCCGATGCACTGCGACAGGTCGCTCATGATCGCGGGATCGAGCCCGCAGGGGCGGATGGCGTGGAAGGCCGTGAGATCGACGTCGACGTTGATCGCGATGCCGTGGATGTTGACCCAGGCGTGCAGGGCCACGCCGATCGAGGCGACCTTGCGCCCGGCGACGAACACGCCGGTCCCGTCGGTGGATGCCTCGGCTGCGAGACCGAATGCCTCGCAGATCTCGATGCCGAATCGCTCGAGCGCGCGAAGCCATGCTCCTGCATCCGGGCGCGGCAGGCGCACGATGGGGTAAACGACCAGTTGACCGGGGCCGTGCCAGGTCACGCGTCCGCCACGCTCGACGCGCACGAAGTCATCACGCATCTCGGCCGGCGGTGTCGCGCGACCGGCGGTCCACACCGAGTCATGCTCCACGAGCAGGACCTTGCCGGTGCACTCGCCGCGTCGGATGCTCTGCGCGATCTCGTGCATCCGCGCATGGACGGCAGCGTAGGGCTGGCGACCGAGATCCTCGATCACCGGTGCTTCGCGGGAGCCGCCCTGCGATCCCGCGCCGTCAGCCATGCTCGCGTTCCTCTCCGCACTCGCGTTCCAGTGGATCCAGCCCGAACCCGCGGTGGTCGAGGTGGGGCGAGAGGTCCGTGTCGTCGTGGTCGACGCGGCGGGACGTCCGCAGGCGGGAATCGAAGTGGCGGCGAGCGATCCGCACGGCGTGGAGCACAGGGTCGGGACGACCGATCACAACGGCTCCGTGACGATTCTCCCGGATGAGCCCGGAGACTGGCGGCTGCACGCGAAGTTGCCGGGTGTCGAGTTGGCCGCGCCGATCGCAGTCCTGTCCGGTGCTCCTCGCACCGTCTGGGGCGTGTTCGGCGTGGCGATGGCCGCGCTCGGTCTGAGCACGGCGCTCGCTTCGCTCAGGACGCGAGCGAAGCGAGAACGCGATCCACACGCTGCTTGACCGAGCGAAGGTCCAGCGCGCCGAGGAAGCGATCCACCTCCTTGCCGTCGCGCAGGAACACGCAGGTCGGCACGCTCGCGATTCCGTAGCGCGATGCCGCGGACTCGGCTTCGTCGATGTCGACCTTGTAGACGTCGATCTTGCCGGCGTAGTCGGTGGCCACCGTCTCGATCGTGGGGGCGAGCGCCTTGCACGGGCCGCACCACGACGCGGAGAAGTCGATGAGCACGGGGTTCCTCGCGGTGCCGATGGTGGAGTCGAAATCGGAATCGGTCAGGCTCTTCACTTTGCCCATCTTCGTTCTCGGGGACGGTGTTCGGTGTGGTCGGGTCGAAGGGCGCGATTCTTGGCCACCGCGGAGAGCCGATCAAGTTCGGGCTCGACAGGACGATCGCGGCGGCTCAGAGCCCGCGAATCCTCTCGAAGGCCCCGTGCGGCCGCGAACGCGACCGCCGGCCGGCTCTCCGATGGGCTGTTTCGTGGCCGCTTCCAGGCGCTTCAGCGTGCGCTCTTGTTCAGGGCGTCGAGCAGCTCCGGGAGCGGCACGCCATTGTCGTTGGCCACGTTCGTGAGCGTGTCGCTCGGATCGAAGCCGCACATCGAGCAGCCGCCGATGTGGAATCGCATCAGGACCGAGCGGAGGGCCGGGTCGGTGCCGAGCACCTGCTCCATCGTGGTGTTGCCGTCGAAGGGCTTGCGGGAAGTGGTCTTGGTCTGGTCGGGCTTGGTGTTCATGGGAGGAATCAACGGGGACTGGATACGCGTTCGGCCATGCGTCGTGCCGCGGCGCGGAATGCTTTCGAGATCTCGCTGTCGGGCTGGGCGAGGGTGATCGGGGTGCCGGTGTCTCCGCCTTCGCGGACGGCGAGGCCGATCGGAATCTGTCCGAGCAGCGGCACCTTGAACTCGTCCGCGACGCGTCGACCGCCGCCGCTGCCGAACAGTTCGTAGCGCTCGCGGCTCCCGGGGGGTTGGAACCAGGACATGTTCTCGACGATGCCGAGCACCGGAACGTCGATGCGTTCGAACATGCGCACGGCCTTGCGGACGTCGAGCACGGAGACGGCCTGGGGCGTGGTCACGACCACGGCGCCGGCGATGTCGGTGTTCTGTGTGAGCGTGAGTTGGACATCGCCGGTGCCCGGTGGCAGGTCGACGAACAGCCAGTCGAGTTCGTGCCAGTCGACCTGGAACATGAACTGCTGGACCGCCTTGTTGAGCATCGCGCCGCGCCAGATCAGCGGCTGGTCGTCGGGCACGAGCAATCCCATGCTCATCACCTGCATGCCGTGCGCGATGAAGGGGAACAGGAGTTCGGAGTTGCCCTGCGGCTTGCCGCTGACTCCGAGCATGAGCGGGATGTTGGGACCGTAGATGTCGCCGTCGAGCACGCCGACGCGATGGCCCTCGAGCTTCATGGCGCACGCGAGGTTCACGCAGACGGTCGACTTCCCCACGCCTCCCTTGCCCGAGGAGACGGCGACGACGTGCTTCACGCCGCGAATCGGGCGCTTTGCCGGCAACCCGGATCCCTGCGGTGCGGCTTGGACCACGGTCACCTCGACCTCGGCCACGCCCGGAACGGTCATCGCGGCGCGCTCCGCCGCTGCACGGGTCGCCGCGGCTGCTTCGGTGCGCGGCTGCAGCAAGGCCAGCAGGAACCGCGCCTTGCCGTCGACCACGCGCAGCTCCCGGACGGCACCGGAGCCGACGACGTCCCCGCCGCGATCGGGGTCGGGGATGGCGCGCAGCGCGGAGTGGATCTGCTCAACGGTGGGGGACACGGACATCGAATCGGGACGGCAACTGCGTGGGGAGGAAGATCGGCGCCGGGACGTCGGTCCCAGGGCACGCGACCTGCCGTTGTAATATGTCGAGGTCGGCCTCTCTTCGAGAGCCGCGAGGAATCGTCACCATGCTCCGCCCCGGCCTTCTGCTCGCTTTCACCGTCACCCTCGCGCTCGGGCCCTTGCCTTCGGCCCTTGCGCAGGACGGCGACGAGGCCGCCGCGGGGAAGACGGATGGTCAGGGCGATGTGGAGCGGGCGACGGCCGAGAAGATCCGGTTGATCAAGGAGAAGGCCGCGGCGGAAGGGGAGAAGCTGGAGGTCTCCGATGTCGTCGCGACCGGCCTCGAGCGCTTCGTCCAGATCGTGGGCTCGGTGGATCCGGTGCGCATTCCCCCCGGTGGCACCGGCACCTTGAAGCTGTTGCTCGGCATGCGGGAAGGGGCGCTGATCCGATCCGCGGCGGACCTCAGCATCGATTACGCGGCCCAACAGGGCCCCGCGGCGCTCGGAGCATTCACCCTCGGCGAGCCGACGCTGGTCAAGAGTTCGCCCGCCTTCAACGGCGCGATGGCGTACGAGACGTACGCGCTGGTGACCGTCCCCCTGACCGTGCGAGGCGACGCTGCCTTCGGGAAGTACCCACTGCGCGCCCAGGTGCTCGCGTCGGTGACCGATCCGGTGCGCGGTTCCGCGGTCGGCCGGTTCCGTGGAGCGGGTCAGGCGGAGCTGGTGGTGGGACCGGCCATCCCCACCCCGACTCCGCTGGCCGTCGGACCGGGTGATGCGGTGGCCTCGAGCTCGACGCCCGGCCAGGGCGGCTCGGCAGCCACGACACCGCCTTCCGGCGAGGTGAAGTCCACGCCGGACGAGCATCGCGTCATCGCCGCGCCGGTCGAACATGTCGCATCGGCTGGCAATGGTGACGAAGTGTCATCATCCATGACGGAGCCGGCTTCGCTCCCGGCGTCGCAGTCCGACAGCACCCTTCTGATCGCGGGTGGTGGCGTCCTTGCGGTCGTGCTGTTGCTCGTGGTGCTCGGGGCGCGCGGCAAGCGCTGACAGGGGAGCGCGAGGTCGACATCTTTCCGCAGCGGAGCTGCGTGAATCCAACGGCACGGGAGTCCCGAAGAAATAGCAGCGTTTCAGTGCTCGTTTCGGACACCATGCGCTGGGCGCGACGTAGACCGCACCGGCTCTGGTCGCTGATGAACCCGATGGCACGCCCCCTCCTCCGCAAGTTGGCCGCACACCGCGCGAAGCCTCAGCCGGTCCTCGACCTGGCGACGCTCGACGCGCGCCTCGATGTTCCCGTCGACGCCTTCGACCGTCGGGTCCAGACCGTCATCCGGGAGCTTCGAAATAGCGGTGCGCGGATCGTCGTCCCCGACTCTCCGATCCTGAACAACTTCCAGTCGACTGCGGTCGGCTGGACCAACCTGTTCGAGACGCAGATCCGCCAGCTCCCGCGGCACGACCGCGCCGAGGAGTTCCGCATGGCGCGTCGCTACGCCTTCCTCAAGGCGCGTGTCCGCGCCGCGTTGCTCCGCGTCGGTCATCCGAAGGAGATCGTCGATGATCTCGTGCTTCGACCGATGCACGCCCTGCCCCCGCTCCGGAAGCCTGCGGCGAGCAAGGACATCGCGCATCTCGATCAGGCGATCGACGAATTGGGTCGTCTCCGCAACGCCTACGTCGAGGGTTCGCTCTATCTCGTGTTCGGTCCGGTGCGTCGCTACCGCGACCTCGGCGTCGATGAGGGCGATCTGATCCAGGAGGCCGCCGCGTCGCTGTTCCAGGCCATCGACGGCTTCGACTGGCGTCGCGACGTCCGCTTCAAGACCTACGCGATCTACTGGATCCAGCAGGCGATCCTGAAGACCCTCTACAACGCCTCGCGCACCGTCCGCATCCCGATCTGGGTGCAGAAGACGCTTCGCAAGATCCGGCGCGTGCAGGAGTCGGTCCTCCTCGAGACCGGCAAGCTGCCCGAGAACTCGACCGTCGCCGAGAAGATCGGTCTTCCGGTGGAGAAGGTCGAGGAGATCCTGGTGGTACGCCGCTACGCGGTGAGCCTCGATGCCACTCGCCCGGGCGACGACGACTCCGGCACCCTCGGCTCGATGCTGCCCGACGAATCGCTCGTGCCGATCCATGAGACCATCCGCGAGGGTGACCTCGGAGTCGAACTGAGTGCACTGCTCGGCGAACTCCCCGACCGGGAGCGCACCATCCTGACCCGTCGCTTCGGACTCGGCGGACGCGAACCGGAGACCCTCGCGGAGATCGCGAAGGACATGGGCGTCACTGCAGAGCGCATCCGCCAGTTGCAGAAGGTCGCGATCGGTCGCCTGCAGGGGCCCGAGGCCCTCGGACGCCTCGAGCAGTTCGCCTGATCACGATCACCAGGTCTGGCGCCACATCTTGACGTAGACCTCGGGTCGTCTGTCCTTCGCGATCGGCAGGATCCGTCGCATCAGCCGCGCGCGGCGGATCTCCAGGTCGGCCATCACCGGTGCGTCCTCGCCGGCGCCCGCCGCGATGATGTTCCCCATCGGATCGACGACCCGGCTGTCGCCCGGGAAGGAGAGCTGATCGTCCTTTCGGAGCGACTCCTCGACCCCGATCCGGTTCGCGCCGATCACGAACAGCTGGTTCTCGATCGCGCGCGCGCGAACGAGGCACCGCCAGTGGTCGGAGCGTGCTTCCGGCCACTGCGCAGGAACCAGCAGCAACTCCGCGTGTCGCTGGAAGAAGTAGCGGGTGAGCTCGGGGAAGCGGATGTCGTAGCAGATCGCCACCGCGACCCGGCCGAGACGCGTGTCGACCACGAGGGGCTCACTTCCGGCGACGTGGTTGCGGTGCTCTCCGATCGGTGAGAACAGGTGGATCTTCCGGTACTCACCCAGCACGCGTCCGCGATCGACCAACTGCGCGCGGTTGAAGGTCTGCCCCGCATCGACGTGCGGTGCCGAGCCCAGGATCATCATGTCGAGCTCGGCCGAGAGCTCGAGGAGGCGGATCTCCGCGCGAGACGACGCGCGCATCAGATCGTCGTCGCGCCCCTCGGTGAACGACGTGGTCCACATCTCGGGCAGCACCGCGAGCTGCGCGCCGTTCTCGGCGGCGGCGCGGATCTGCTTCTCCGCGTTCGCGACATTGCGTTCGACATCGCCGCGGCAGACGTCGAACTGGATGCACGCGCACCGGACGCGCCGGGGATGGGGTTCCTTGGCCACGCGGAGAGGATAGCCAGCGGATCCGGGAGTGGCCCGGTCCTTCCTGGTCGCCGAGATCGGTGACAGCGCGACCACTGGTCGCGAACCCGATCCACGGACAGTCATGCCGATCCGAGATCCGGTCGGGTCGGCGCACATCCGTCCGCCGACGTCGACTCCGGATCGTGATCGGGCTGATCAGCCCTTGAACAGGATGTCCTCGGTGCGACCGACGGTCTTGCGGCGCTGGGGCGGCGTGGCGTCCGCGCGGCTGTCCTCGATCAGCTGATCGCTCGGCTTGAACAGGATCGTCTCCTTGTCGGCGACGTCGATGCTCTTGCCGGTCAGCGGATGCTTGTAGGCGCGGCCCTTGCGGACCTTGCGCTCGAAGGTGCCGAAGCCCTTCACCGCGACCTTGCCACGGGTGCGCAGAAGATCGCGCACCGAATCGAGGACTGCGTCGAGCACACGCGCGGCGGTGCGTCGCGGGACGTTCAACTCCTCGGCGACGCGTTCGGCCAGGATGCCCTTGTTGGCCTGACGGCCGAAGCCTTCGCCATCGTCGTGCTCGTCGTGCGTGTCGACGTAGTCACGATCGACGTTTGCGCTGTGCGTGTCGTGATCCGTGAAACGAGTCATCAATCTTCCCTCAGGTAGTGCTTCGCGGCGCTCTGAGACCGCCTGTTGCGGACCCGTCTGCGACGCGCGCACCGCCGAGGGCGATCACGCCCGCTTCGGCAGGTACCGCTCGAGTGCCGAGACGACCTTCTTCAGGTACTTCGTCACGACGCTCGCCGGATACGCCTCGCAGAAGGGTGTCCGCTGCAGGACGGCTCCTTCCACCGAGTGATCCTCCGGCAGCAATCCGAGCCAGTTGAGCTCGTTGTTCAAGAAACGCTGCGTGCATCCCTGCAGCTTCTTGAACACCTGCTCCGCTTCCTCGGGCGAGCGCACGCGGTTCACGACCAGGTGCAGCGGCTTCTTGTGACCCGACTGCACGAGCACCTTGACGATGCCGTATGCATCCGCGATCGCGGCGAAGTTGCTCGTGGTCACGACCAAGGTGTGATCGGCGATCGAAACGAAGTCGGTGACGCCGCTGCTGATGCCTGCGCCGGTGTCGAGGATGACCACGTCGCAGTGCGGCTTCAGTGCGTTGACGGCCTCGAGCAGTCGCTTGCGACCTGCTTCATCGAGGTCGGCGAGCTCCTTCACGCCGCTGCCACCGGAGATCAGTTTGATGCCGCCGGGGCCGTCGATCACGATCTCCGAGAACTCGGCGCGGCCGGCGAGCCAATCGAACAGCGTCTTGCCCGGCGCGCGGCCGGCGAGGATGTGGGCGTTGGCCAGACCGAGGTCGACGTCCACCAGCACCGTGCGGTATCCGCGCGATGCGAGTTCGGTGGCGACGTTGACGCTCACAGACGTCTTGCCGACACCGCCTTTGCCCGAGGTCACCGCGATCACCGTCGCCAGCTTCTTGTTCGGCGACTTCCCACCCGACCGCGACAACTGCCCGAGCAGTTCGACGACCTCGATGGGGAGCAGGTCGGGGTTCTCGGAGTTCAGTCCAGGGATGGCGTCCCGGTGCTTCTGTAGGAGTTGCACCAGACTTGGCTGGTCGATGCCGAGCCGCTTTGCCGCCTCCGAGGTTGAGATTCGCTCCATGTTCCGGGCTTCCAGGTACCAGGCGCTTCCATCCCCTCATCGGCGAGCGATGCCTCGGTACTTGTGCGGCGTCGCGTCGGATCGTCGAAAACCTGCTGCCATCCGGACTTCATCGGAGGTCGTGGTGTTGCCGATCGACACCCAAGCCCGAACGGAGGGATGGCCATGCAGATCGACACGCAGGAACGACGTCGCACGCTGATCGTCGATCGACCGGTCCAGCGACGCATCATCCGCGACGTCGTGGTGGTCCCCATGTCGGCCCTCGCGGCGACGAGCGTCGTCGTCGCCTGGTTCTGCGATCGGCTGGTCGAAGAGTCGCTGAGCTACGACATCGAACTGCCGGGCCTGATCCCGCTGCTGGTTTCGGTGCTGGTGTTCTGCGCGGTGTCCTGCTTCGTGATCGCGGTCCGCGGACTGCGCTTCTCTCACCGCGTCGCGGGACCGGCCTACCGGATCTGCAGGTCGCTCGAGAGGCTCCGCGCCGGGGACACCGATGTCGTCGTGAAGCTGCGGAAGGGGGATCACCTCGGGGAGGTCGCGGCGGAACTGAACCGCCTGATCGAGCACCTTCGGAGTCGTCCCGCCAACCCGGCCGCGTCGGCTCCGCACGGCGCGGAGCAGGACTTCGAGCCGGCCTTTTCGACGGCCGGATCTTCCATTCCGGACGGCCGCGGCTAGCATCCCCCGCCCGACCGGCTGCGGGGGCGTAGCTCAGTTGGTAGAGCGCAGCGTTCGCAATGCTGAGGTCAGGGGTTCGACTCCCCTCGCCTCCATCCGAGTCCGGTAGGCACGGGGTGGCGCCAGCAGGCGTCACCCCGTCGCGTTTCTGGACGGCTCGCCCGAGCGCGGCCCCTACGCGTGCCGCGCGCCTGCTCCCGCCGCCGCTCCTGCCCCGAAATCGCCGTGCGACCGGCGAGCTCCTGCGGGCCTCCCCGGAAGTCGCCCCGGTCGCGGTGCCCTGGTCCGCGCGGGCGCTCGGAAGCCTGATCGCGACTCGTCCGCCTCTCGGTGCCGAGAAGATCCATCCGTCCATGCGGATGTTTCGATAGACTTCCGCGCCCATGACCGCCGAAGCCCTCCATCGCGTCCTCAAGGCGCTGGGTGATCCGACCCGGCTGCGCCTTCTGGCGCTGCTCGAGCGGGAGGAACTCGCGGTCCAGGACCTGATGCGGATCCTCGGACTGCCGCAGTCGACGGTGTCCCGCCACCTGGGCGTTCTGCGCGAGGGCGGTGTGCTGCGCGAGCGTCGCGAGGGCACCTGGTGCTACCTGCGTTTCGAGCCGCCGGCCGAGGGGGCGTGGGCGGGTGCGTGGAACTTCGCCCGCGAGTCGCTCGCCGACGATCCCATCGCGGCTCGTGACCGGCAGGCCCTGACCCAACTCCTCGAGGAACGCGCCGTGTTGTCGCGGGCGTGGTTCGACGAGGTCGGTCCGGGCTGGGATCGCATCCGCGGCGTGTTCCACGACGACGTCCAACGCGCCCGCGCCATCGGCAAGCTCGTGCCCCGCGGGATGAAGGTCGCCGACATCGGCACCGGAACCGGAGTGCTCGCCCTCGAACTCGCGCGCACCGGCGTGCAGGTGATCGCGGTCGACTCGTCGCCGCGCATGCTCGAGAGCGCGAACGACAAGCTCCAGGCGCAGGCCGTCCGCAACGTCGAGTTCCGCCATGGCGATGCCACGGCGTTGCCCATCGCCGACGGCGAGGTCGACGCCGCGCTGGCGCACATGGTGCTCCACTACGTCGCGTCACCGGCAGAGGCGATCCGCGAGATGGCGCGCGTCGTGCGCCAGGGCGGTCGCGTGGTGATCGTCGACTTCGTCGAGCAGGACGACGATCGCCGTCACAGCCGCGAATGGATGCGTCGTGAACTCGGCGTGCTGTGGGAGGGCTTCGACCCCGATCGCGTGCACGGCTGGCTCGCTGCCGCAGGACTCGACGAGATCGCGATCGAGGTGCACGCACCCGACCCCGCGGCCAAGGAACTCCCTTCGACCTTCATCGCCTCGGCGCACCGCCCAACTCGTACGGCCCAGGAATGACGACCCAGGACATTCAACGCTCCGCCACCAGCACCGAACCCCGTGCGCGCCTCGAGCGCATGCTCGCGGAGCGCATCGTCGTCATGGATGGCGCGATGGGCACGATGATCCAACGGCGGCGTCTCACGGAGGAGGACTTCCGCGGCGACCGCTTTCGCGATCACCCTCACGACCTGCGTGGCAACAACGACATCCTGGTCCTGACGCGACCCGACGTGATCCGTGCGATCCACGAGGAGTACCTCGAGGCGGGCGCGGACATCATCGAGACCAACACCTTCAACGGCACCGCGGTCTCCCAGGCGGACTACCACCTCGAACACGCGGTGCGCGACATCAACCTCGCGGCGGCCGCGATCGCGCGCGAATGCGCCGATCGCTTCACCGCACGCGACCCTGCGCGGCCGCGCTTCGTCGCCGGGGCAGTCGGGCCCACCAACCGCACGCTGTCGATCTCGCCCGACGTCAACGACCCGACCTTCCGCGCGATCCGCTTTCCCGCGCTGCGGGCCGCCTATCGCGAGCAGATCCACGCCCTGGTGGAGGGCGGGGTCGATTTCGTGCTGCTCGAGACGATCTTCGACACGCTCAACGCGAAGGCGGGGATCCTGGCCTGGCGCGACGTCTGTCGCGAGCTGTGCGTCGATGTCCCGCTGATGATCTCGGTGACGATCACCGACCGCAGCGGCCGCACGCTCTCCGGTCAGACGATCGACGCGTTCTGGACCTCAGTCGCACACGCCGACCCGATCTCCGTCGGCATCAACTGTGCGCTCGGCGCCGCCGAGATGCGGCCGTACCTCGAGGAGCTCTCCGGGATCGCGCACACCTTCGTCAGCTGCTATCCGAACGCGGGTCTCCCCAACGCCTTCGGCGAGTACGACGAACTCCCCGAGACCACGGCGCGCCTCCTCCGCGAGTTCGCCGACGCGGGATTCGTCAACCTGATCGGCGGTTGCTGTGGCACGACCCCTGAACACGTGAAGTCGATCGCTCGCCTCGTGCAGGGTGCGCGACCACGGGTGCGGGCCGAGGTGAGTGCCAACGCCAACTTCTCCGGCCTCGAACGGCTCGAGGTGCGCCCCGACTCGACCTTCCTCATGATCGGCGAGCGCACCAACGTCACCGGCTCGAAGAAGTTCGCCAAGCTGATCCTCGCCGGAGACTACCAGGGCGCGCTGGTGGTCGCGCTCGAACAGGTGCGCAACGGCGCGAACATCCTCGATGTCAACATGGACGAGGGCCTGCTCGACTCCGAGCAGGCGATGCGCACCTTCCTCGATCTGTGTGCGACGGAGCCGGAGGTGGCCCGCATCCCGATCATGATCGACAGCTCGAAGTGGTCGGTCATCGAGGCGGGCCTCGAGTGCGTGCAGGGCAAGGCGATCGTCAACTCGATCAGCCTCAAGGAGGGCGAGGCCGACTTCCTCGCCAAGGCGCGGACGGTGCGCGACCACGGCGCCGGCGTCGTGGTGATGGCCTTCGACGAACAAGGGCAGGCGGACACCTTCGAGCGCAAGGTCGAGATCTGCCGCCGCGCCTATCGCCTCCTCACCGAGGAGATCGGCTTCCCGCCTCAGGACATCATCTTCGATCCGAACATCCTCGCCGTCGCGACCGGCATCGAGGAGCACGCGCGATTCGCGATCGCCTACATCGAGGCCACGCAGGTCATCAAGGAGACCTGTCCGGGCGCGCGGGTGTCGGGCGGCGTGAGCAACCTCTCGTTCGCCTTCCGCGGCAACGACCACGTGCGCGAGGCGATGCACACCGTGTTCCTCTACCACGCGATCCGCGCCGGCATGGACATGGGCATCGTCAACGCGGGGATGCTCGGCGTGTACGACGAGGTGCCCCGCGAACTTCGCGACCTCGCCGAGGACGTGATCCTCGATCGGAGGCCGGACGCGACCGAGCGGCTGATCGCCTATGCCTCGAAGGTCCAGGCCGCAGGCAAGAAGAGGGAGACCGACGAATCGTGGCGATGGGGCACGGTCGAGGCGCGGCTCGCGCACGCGCTGGTGCACGGCGTCGTCGACTACATCGAGCAGGACACCGAGGAGGCGCGCCAGAAGTACCCGCGACCGCTCGACGTGATCGAGGGGCCATTGATGGCCGGCATGCGCACCGTCGGCGACCTGTTCGGGGCCGGCAAGATGTTCCTGCCGCAGGTGGTCAAGAGCGCGCGGGCGATGAAGCGCGCCGTCGCGGTGCTCACG
Organism: Planctomycetota bacterium; assembly: GCA_046349595.1. Taxonomy (GTDB): domain Bacteria; phylum Planctomycetota; class UBA1135; order UBA1135; family UBA2386; genus JACRLW01. The sequence continues at coordinate 226,406 of JAXMCA010000002.1, read as the reverse complement.
CCCTACATGGAGCAGGGCGTCTCCGGAGGAGTGAGATCCGCCGGACGCGTGGTGCTCGCCACGGTGAAGGGTGACGTCCACGACATCGGCAAGAACATCGTCGGGGTCGTGCTCGGCTGCAACGGCTACGAAGTGATCGACCTCGGCGTGATGGTGCCGGCCGACAAGATCCTCGACGTCGCGATCGAACGCGACGCCGACATCGTCGGCCTGAGCGGGCTGATCACGCCATCGCTCGACGAGATGGTCCACGTCGCGAAGGAGATGGAGCGCAGACGCATGCGCCAGCCGCTGCTGATCGGCGGCGCCACCACCAGCAAGCAGCACACCGCGGTGAGGATCGCGCCGGCGTTCGGTCGGAGCACCGTGCACGTCAAGGACGCTTCGCGCGTCGCCCAGGTGGTTGGCAACCTCCTCGATCCGGTGCGCTTCAAGGACTTCGACACCGAGAACCGTCGCCTGCAGGACGAGTTGCGCGATCTCCACCGGCAGCGTGTGGAGGAACCCCTGATGCCGTACGCGCGTGCCGTCGAGCACCGCCTCGCGCTCGACTGGACCGCTGCCGACGTGCGTCGTCCCGAGTTCCAGGGCCTGCGCCGTCTCGACGACGTTTCCCTCGCCGAACTCGTCCCGTTCATCGACTGGACCTTCTTCTTCGCCGCCTGGGGCATCAAGGGTCGCGTGCCGAAGGTCTTCGACCACCCCGAGCAGGGTCCGGCCGCGCGCGAGCTGTTCGACAACGCGCAGGCGATGCTGCGCCAGATCGTCGCCGACCGTTCGCTGAAGGCGAGCGGCGTGTACGGCTTCTGGCCCGCCAACTCGATCGGCGACGACGTCGTGCTGTGGACCGACGAGACCCGCGCGCACGAGCTGACACGCTTCCCGATGCTGCGGCAGCAGCGGCCGTCGGAGAACGGTCGTCCCACGCTCTCGCTCGCCGACTTCGTCGCACCCCTCGAGAGCGGCGTGCCGGACTGGATCGGCGCCTTCGCCGTGACCGCGGGTCTCGGTGCGGAAGAGCTGGCGAAGTCCTGGCAGGATCGCCAGGACGACTACTCGTCGATCATGGTCAAGGCCCTCGCCGATCGTCTGGCGGAGGCCTTCGCCGAGATGCTGCACCAGCGCGTCCGCGGACAGTGGGGCTTCCCCGATTCCGCGGGGAAGGGCAACGACGAACTCATCGCCGAGGACTACCGCAGCATCCGACCCGCGTTCGGCTACCCGGCATGCCCGGACCACTCGGAGAAGGGGCGGCTGTTCGAACTGCTCGACGCACGAAGCGTCGGCATCGACCTCACCGAGCACTTCGCGATGACTCCTGCCGCCAGCGTCAGCGGCATCTACATCGCACATCCGCAGGCGCGCTACTTCGGCATCGGTCGCGTCGATCGCGACCAGGTCGAGGTGTATGCGCGGCGCAAGGGCGTGGCGATGCGCGAGGTCGAGCGCTGGATCACCCCGAACCTCGCCTACGATCCCGAGTGAGGATCGCGCGCGAGTTCGGACGCCATCACGAAGGTCATCCGTGAGCGGTCCTTGACCACGCCCGGGAAGCGCAGCGTCCGGTTGTGCATCGCGACGTAGACGCCGGGTGGCACGACCTGCACCGCGAGCAGGGCCTCGGTCATGTTCTGCGGTGCGTCCGTCGTGCGCATCACGAAGGGACGCATCGCCCCGGTCAGCACCACCGGCACGCGCGGAGTCCCCAGCAGCTCGACGATCCTCTCGCCCGTCACCGCCAGGCGGTCGGTGCCGTGGACCACGACCACGCCCTCGTGGGTCGCCGTCATGCTGCCGACCGTCTGCGCGATCAGCGTGTGATCCTCCGGCGTCATCTCGAGGCTGTCCTTGTTCATCAGCGGCACGCGGACGAGTTCGACTCCCTCCAACCGCAGCGAGGCGAGCAGGACGTCGAGCGTGCTCACCACGTTCTCCAGCACGCCCTGGAGTTCGTCGTAGGTCTTCTCGATCGTGCCGCCGGTCGAGACGATCGCGATGCGCTTCTTGTGGTAGTGGACCATGCGGTGCCGCAGAGGCGCGGCGATTGTCGTGAGCGACAGGGGGCGGGCAAGAGGTCATCTCGCGAAGCGGCGACATGGTCTTTCCGGTGCCGCCCCGGATCCGCGCTATCCTTCCGCCCCTCCGCTTCCGTCATGACCTTCCGCGTCCCCGTCGTCCTCTCTCTCCTCTCATCGTTGGCATTCGCGCAGCAGGAGTCCGCTCCCGTGGACTTCCAGTTCGACGGCAGCGGCCTGCAGTTCGACGGACTGCGCACGCTGGCCGATCTGCGCGGCCGCCCGGTCCTGATCGACTTCTGGGGGATCAATTGCGGCCCGTGCATCGGCGCCGCCGTGCCCGGCTCGGTGAAGGAGCAGGCCGGACTCGGCGACGATCTCGCGGTGGTGTTCGTCGAGTCGCAGGGACACCCGATCTCCGAGGTCGAGAAGTTCGCGATGAAGCGCGGCTGGCTCGGCGGGCTGTCCTACTGGACCACGGAGCGCACGATGGCGATGCAGGGCAACTCGCTTCCGCACGCGATCCTGCTCGATGTCGAGGGTCGTCCGATCCTCGAGGGCAACCCCTTGTCGATGTCGAAGCAGTTCGAGGAGGCGCTGCAGGCGCAGCTCGCCATCCGTCGCAAGGGACCGGCCGAGCTGCCGAAGGACCTGCGTCCGATCTGGGTCGACGTCGCGCACGGCCGCTATTCCGACGCGATCGCCGCCGCCCAGAAGATCGTCGATCGCCATCGCGACGACGCGCGGTCCGAGGATCTCGTGAAGGGCGCGACGGCACTGATGGCACGTGCGCGGTCCGCCGCGGAGGCCGCGATCACGAGGACCGGGAGCATGATCGACAGCGGTGCGCTGATGCGCGCCGATGCCGCGATCGATGCACTCGTCCACGGGGTCGACGGCATCGACGACCTGGAGTCCGCCGTGAAGTCGCTGCGCGAACGCATGGAGTCCGACGAACTCGCCGCCGAGCGCGACGCGGCGAAGGCCTTCGCGAAGCTCGAGCGTGGCATGCGCGACAAGGGGATCGACGAGGCCACGCCGCGTCTGCTCACCCGCTTCGCCGAGAAGCACCGCGGCACCCGGACCGCGGAACGTGCTGCGCATCTCGCCGCGCTGCTCGCGGACTGATCTTCCGCTCAGTCCTTGTGCGGCTCGGCCGTCGGCCGGGGAGCCGCGACGGTCCCGACCGCCCGACGCGTGCCGTCGTTCATCTGCAACCACTGCGTCGTCGAGCGCGTGCCGTCGGCGTGCACGTACCACTGCAGCCCGGTGGGGGAGGCTTCGGTGCCGACCACGGGTGAGAAGGGGCGATCCGCCGGCCATTCGATCGACGTCACCCCGGTGACCCCGTTCAGCGCGGCGAGCCGTGTCCCGTCGGGCAGGATCACGAGGTCTCGCGCGGTCGGCGGAGGAGCCGGTGGCAAGGGCGCGACGCGTGGAGTCGCTTCGGTCGGTGGGGGTGAGGTGTCGGTCGGGTCGGCCGGCAATTGGTGAGGGGCCTCCGGCGTTGCGCCGCGCGTCACCGACCAGGTGATCCACGCCAGACCGCACAACAAGGAGATCGTCAGCAGCCACTTCATCGAAGTGCACCACGATAGCACCTGCTCTCCTGGCCACCTCGGCGGCACGTGCGGCGTGAGCAGAGCTCCAGTAATTGTCCTGATCCCGTCTCCCGTCGTTCGGACCGCACTAGTCCGCACACCGTGCGCCGACCCCCGCACGGGAGAGTTCCCGAGGTTTCCCCACCATGCGTCCATCGATCCTGCTCGCCACCGCACTGTTGTCGGTGTCGTTCCTCCCGGCCCAACACAACGGCTTCTACACCAACTATCCCGACGACCTGCTGCGCTCGACCAGTTGGATCGCCCGTGGCGGCGCTTCGAACATCCTGAATGCCTGCGAGGTGCTCAACGAGATGCCCGCGGGCATGGTCGCCGGCGTGGGTATGGACGGCACCGGCAGTTGTTTCCTGTCCGGCATGTATCTCGTGCTCCAGGACCAGAACTCCGCGACCATCGAGACCTTCGGCGTGATCGCCCGTCCGCGCAACGCCGCGGGAACCGGTCCCGACACCGCGACCACGATCTTCAGCGGCGGCGGACTGCAGACGCCGGCCGGCACCGGCGCGGCCGCCTGGAACTTCACGATCACCTTCCAGACGCCGCAGGCGGTGCCGAGTGACACCTACTTCTACGGGATCTCGTTGCCCGCCGCGCCGAACTGGCCGGGCACCGACGGCCTCGCACCTCACCAGGCCCACTACCTGACCGGCACGCTGGGTGAACACGCGAAGCTCGGCACCCTCGGCTACGGCCGCGCGATCGATTCCACGACCAGCACCGTGCAGCGCGTCAACTGCGACTGGTCGGCCGAACTGCGCACCGCGTCGCCGACCTTCCAGTGGGGCGCCAACGATCCCTCCAACACCCGCACCAGCAGCTCGGTCGGTCAGGGCGCGACCACTTTCGGCATCGGCGGCATGTTCCCCGATGTCAGTGGCGCGACGCGCCGCGACGGCATCGACGTCCGCATCGTCGACGCGAACAACCCCAACGCCATCACCGCGGTGATGGTCGCGTTCGGACTCACCGCCGTGCCCTTCTCCTTCCCGGGTGTCGTCGGTCAGGTGCTGCTCGATCCGGGTACGCTGCTCGTGTTCAACGGTGGCGTCACTTCGGCGACCGCTCCGTCGCGCGCGATCTTCTCCTTCCTGCCGGCCAGCTCGATCCCGATCACCCTCGCCGGCACCGGCGCGCGGATGTTCGGTCAGGCCGCGATCATCGACCCGGCGGTCGGCATCAAGCTGACCAACGCGCAGGCCCTGCAGCTCTGATCGTCGATCAGTTGCGCACGCGGTCGACCCTCGCGACGAGCACCGGATCGCCGGTGAAGGGGTCGGCCAGGTGGGCGCGGAGACCCGCGCCCCGGTAGCCGAACTCGCCCAGTGCACCGAGATCGTGCGCGAGGGCGTCGAAGGTGCGCGCCACGACCAGGATGCGCGCCGGAGCGATGAGCCGCACGATCGGCGCGAGCTGATCCGGGTCGGTTCCACTGCGCGGCGCCTCCAGCACCACGCTGTCGATGCGCTCACCCGAGAGGGATGCCACGGCGTCGGTCGTGCGACCCTCCACCGGTCGGATCGCGAGGCCGGAGTCGACGTACGAGCCGTGCGCCTCGTGGGCGATCTCCGGGCGGTCGTCGATGGTCGCCACCGTCGCGCCGGCGCGTGCGAGTGCGAGCGCGGACAGTCCGTTGCCCGCGCGCACGACGACCATCCGCCGCCCCGCGGGTTCGCCGAGCTCGACGAGGTGACGACAGGTCCGCGCCGCACTGTCGTGGTTCGCATCGAAGGGCGTGGTGGCGAGAACGCGGACGCGCAGTCCGTCGATCTCGTCGACGAAGGGGAAGGTCCCGCTCACCGGCACGCTGCGGCGGCCGAGCACGCGTCGCGCCGGTTCGCGCTGATTGGTGGCGACCGCGGAGGCACCCGCGGCGATCGCCTCGCGCGCGATGTCTTGCGCCCGATAGACGCGGGAGGACTCGGAGACCATCGTCACCAGCGCACGTGCATGGTCGGAGGCCAGATGCACGAGGATCGAGGTGATGCCCTTCGCGTCGACGCGACGGATCGCCGCGAGCGTCGCCATCGCGATTGCCATCGCCGCAGGAGCCGTCGCCGGACAGGTCTCGATCGCGACGGTTCCACCCGCGCGGGCCGGCAGCGTCGCGCCGGCCTGGCTGCCCTCCCCGACCAGTCCGAGTGCCACGCGGATGCGCAGCATGGAGTCCGGCGTCGGCACGGCGATCGTCGGTTGCGGGCGGTCGCCTTCCCAGGTGATGCGACCGATCGCGCTGCGGAGTCGGCTGGTGAAGCGATCGGTGCGCTGGGTGTCGCTCAGGTGCAGGGTCCGACAGCCTCCGCATTGTTCGTAGACGGGGCAGGTCGGCATGCCGGGAGCGCTCGATTCGGTCATCCGCGCAGTATCCGCATCCGCGCCGCTCGAACTACCATCGCGGGCGTGATCGCGAAGCGGACCTGGCGCCTGCGTGCCGTCGGACCCTACGACCTGCGCACCACCGTGCACGGCCATGGCTGGGTCGATCTCAGCCCGCACGCGTGGAGCGAGGACGACCAGCGGCTCGACACCGCGATCGCGCTCGACGACGAGCGCGCGGCCGACGTCCGCATCGTCCCTTCCGCCGAGGGTGCCACGGCGCAGATCGCGGTCGATGGCCCGTTCGACGATGCCGCCGCGGCGCGCCTGCGGGTCGGACTCCGGCGCATGCTTCGCCTCGACGTCGACCTCGAGCCCTTCTGGGCCGAGTGTCGACGTCACGAGCGCCTCGCCTGGGTCCCGCGAATGCGCGCCGGACACCTGATGCAGTCGCCGCGCCTGTTCGACGACCTGCTGCGTCTGCTGTTCACCACCAACTGCTCGTGGGCCGCCACGCGTTTGATGTGCTCACGCACCGTCGATGCCCTCGGCCCGATCGCGCCTTCCGGCCGGCGTGCCTTCCCGAGCGCCGCCCGCTGCGCACGCGAACCGGAGTCGTTCTGGCGCGAGACGGTGCGCGCCGGCTACCGCGCCAAGTCGTGTCGACTGCTCGCCGAGTCCTTCGCGGGCGGGGCGCTCGACGACGCGCACTTCGAGGACCCGACGCTCTCGCACGACGTGCTCGAGAAGCGCTTCCTCGCCCTGCCCGGCTTCGGTCCCTACGCGACCGGCCACGCCATGCGCGGCCTGCTGCACTTCGAGAACCTCGCGCTCGACTCCTGGTGTCGTGCACGCATGACGACGATCCTCGGCCGGAACAAGCCGCCGAGCGATCGCTGGTTCGAACGCGAGTACGCGCGCTTCGGGCGCTTCCGCGGTCTCGCCCTGTGGATGGAGCTGACCGCGGACTGGCACGGCGTCAGCCGCTGAGCAACCCGTTGTGCCGCAGCAGCGGTTCGGTGCTCGGCTCGCGACCGCGGAACGCGGTGAACACCTCCATCGGGTGACGGCTGCCGCCGAGCGCCAGCACGGTGTCGCGGAAGCGGCGGCCGGTGGCGCGCAGGGCCCGATCGTCGTCGAGCCCGACCTCTTCGAAGGCTGCGAACGCGTCGGCGCTGAGGACCTCCGCCCACTTGTAGCTGTAGTAACCCGCCGCGTAGCCACCCGCGAAGATGTGCGAGAAGGAGCACAGGAAGCGGTCCTCCGGCAGCGGGTGCAGCACGGTGGTGCGCTCGGCGACGCGGCGCATCACGTCGAAGGGCCCGCCGTCGCGCACCGGGTCGTAGTCGTGGTGCAGCGCGAGGTCGGTGAAGCCGAAGTAGAGCTGGCGCAGCGTGTCGCTCCCGGCGCGGAAGGTGCGCGCCGCGTCGATCTTGGCGAACAGCTCGTGCGGCAGATGCGCGCCGGTCCGCCAATGACCCGAGAAGCCCATCAGGGTCGGCTCGTGATAGCACCAGTTCTCCATGAACTGGCTCGGCAGCTCGACCGCATCCCACTCGACGCCGTTGATCCCGGCCGCCGACTCGTAGTCGATCGTGGTCAGCATGTGCTGCAGGCCGTGACCGAACTCGTGGAACAGCGTCTCGACCTCGCGGAAGGTCATCAGCGACGGACGCTCGCCCACCGGCGGAGTGCCGTTGCAGATCAAATGGGCGACGGGCAGGCGCACCTTGCTCCCCGGCGGCGCGAACAGGCGGCTGCGCACCAGGCAGTCGTCCATCCACGCTCCGCCGCGCTTCTCGGCCGGACGGGAGTACGGGTCGAGATAGAACGCGGCGCGCGGCGAACCGTCGGCGTCGTGGATGCGGAAGAAGCGCACGTCCGGATGCCACACCGGAGCCTCGCCGTCGGCGGCGACGATGCGCACGTCGAACAGGCGCTCGGCGAGCGCGAACAGGCCGTCGAGCACCTTCGGCAGCGGGAAGTAGGGGCGCAGGTCCTCCTCGCTGAACGCGTAGCGCTCCTCGCGCAGACGCTCGGCCCAGTAGGCGACGTCCCAATGGCGCACCTCGGTCGCACCCTTGCTCCGCGCGAAGGCGCACAGCTCGTCGAAGTCGCGGCGTGCGGCGGGCAGGGCCTTCTCGCGCAGCGACTCGAGCAGGCCGAGGACCTCGTCGGCACTGCGCGCCATCTTGCTCGCGAGACTCATCGCCGCGTAGTCGGCGAAGCCGAGCAGGCGAGCCTTTTCGTCGCGCAGCGCGAGGATCCTGCCGATCAGGGGAGTGTTGTCGAAATCGCCGCTGCTCGCGCGTGCGATCAGCGCGCGGAACACCTTCTCGCGGAGTTCGCGGTTCCTGGCGTGCTGCAGGAAGGGCACCGACACGGTGGGATCGAGTCCGAAGCGCCAGGGTCCCGCCTCCGCGGTGGCGTTCGCGTGACCCGCCTCGCGCGCCGATTTGGCGCCGAGCTGGAGGAGGCTCTCGGGCAGGCCGTCGACCTCGTCCAGTCCGGTCAGCTCGATCGCGAAGGCCTTGGTCGCATCCAGCACGTGGTTGCTGAAGCGCGTCGACAGGTCGGCGAGGTCACGGAGGATCTCGTTGAAGCGCGACTTCTCCGCTCCGTCGAGACCGACGCCGGACAGCTCGGCGTCGAGGATCATCTTGTCGAGGATGCGTTGCTGCGCCGCCTCGAGCTTCGCGAAGCCCGGCGTATGGCGCAGTTGCTTCGCCGCATCGTGGATCGCGCGGCTCTGGCCGACGCGGGTGAAGGCCTCGATCACCGCCGGCTGCACCTTCTCGTGTGCGGCCCGCAGCTCGGGCGAGTTCTTCACGCCCATCAGGTGGTTCACCGCGCTCCACGCCAGACGCACCGGTTCGACCATGCGCTCGAGCGGTTCGACCAGGGCGCCCCACTCGGGGCGCACGCGGGACTCGAGCTGCGTCAGGTCCGCATCGAGCGCCGCGAGCAGGCGACGGATCGTGGGTTCGACATGTTCCGGACGGATGGCGTCGAAGCGGGGCAGCACCCAGGGCGGTGCCGACAGGGGATCTTCGTGCGTCGCGTGGGGCATTGCCTTGCAGGGACTCGTTGCGCAGCGCGTGGGGGCGGGCGGCGCGCCGCGGACCATAACCCCGGAGCGACTCGCGGTCGCGGGTCTCCGCTCGCTATGTTCCCCGCCCGATGAAGAAGCTGCTCGCCGTCCTCGCTGCTGCCGGAGTCGCCGGCGTCAGCACCTATGCCGTTCTCGAATTGACCGACAAGATCTTCCTCGACATCAATGGTCGGGTCCTGATCGACGTTCGGGTCTTCGTCGCCTCGGTCGTCGGGATCGGTCTTGCGGCCGGTGCGCTCGCCCTGGCCTTCGAACACCTGATCTCCAAGAGCGACAACCCTTCGCTCGCCGCTCTCGACCAGCGCATCGCGCGCCTCGAGGGTGAGCGCGCGCCGCGGAGCTGATCAGACCTCGCGGGCCTCGATCCGGCCGAAGCCGAGCCGGCGCCGCACGCGCAGCAGCTCCTCGTGGTCGGGTTCGTGGACGTGCATCGCGATCCGTCGCAGACGCGGATCGTCGGGACCGAAGGGTGGCGCGGGCTCTGCATCGAACAGCTCGGGCCACTGCCGGACCGGGCACGACCAGTGGATCACGTCGATGTCGTGCGTGTCCGCGAACCACGAACCCAGCCGGTCCGCGACCTCGTCGAGCAGCTTCGCCGCGTTCTGGAGCCGGAGACGCGAGCCGTAGCGCGACTTGCCGCGCGTCTTGAGGTGCAGCGTCTGCGCCTTGCCGTGACCGCGCACGACGTAGCGTTTGAACGCCTTGTGGTGCAGGCAGGCGTCGTCGTGCCAGACTCCGAGCGACGCACTGCCGGCGCGCATCAGGAGCACGATCTGGTGGCCGGGCGAGTCGGAAAGGCGCGAAGTCCAAGCCGTCGGGCTGTCACCGTCGAGGATCGGCGGCAGCACCGCGGGAGGGACGAAGACGAAGCCTTCCCCGACGAAGCGCCCCGACTCCGCGTGCAGCGGTCCGAGGCCGGCGCACTGCATCAGGCGCTCCCGTGCGGCCTGCCAGGGGAACGCGCCGATCATCCCTTGCGCAACACCACGGCGCGGTCCGGCAGTCCGACCACGGGGTCGCTCTTCGCGTCGAGCGTGAGCACGCGCAACAGCGCGAAGGCTTCTCCGCTCGCGCCGAGCATCAGGTCCACGCCGTGCTGCGACCGGTCGCTCTGGTGCGCGTTGCTGCCGTTGGCCCACTTCGCGCCGTGGTCGTCGTGCTGTGCGGTGGTGACGAGGTATTGGGCCGCGCGTCGCGCGAAGGCGGCGTACTCCTTCTCGCCGGTGACGCGCGACAGGTCGCAGAACCAGTCGATCACGCCGCCCACACCGCAGCAGAAGCTCGGGGGGAAGCTCGGTGTGATCTCCTTGTCCTCGGGTCCGGCCTGCGCCATCACCCAGCGTGACGACGCGCGCACCAGGTCGAGCCAGCGCTGCTCGCCGGTGACCTCGTGTAACAGCAGGAACAGCCGCGCGGTGCCCGGAGGGCCGTGACACCAGCCGCCGAGTGCCACCTTGGTGTTCGGTGCCGCAGGCCACGACACGAGGTCGTCCTTCGTCACGGCGAGAGAGGCGAGCCACTCGGCGCCGTCCTTCGCCGCCTGCACGCAGGCGTCGTCGTCGCAGGCCTTGCCGATGCGGAGCAGGGTGTAGGCGACTCCCGCGGTGCCGTGGCTGAACCCGGTGTAGGTCGCGCCGCCGGCGAGATCCCAGCTCCAATGGCGCTGCTTCGGCGTCTTGTCGATCAGGTCGGACTCGCCGATCAGGAACCTGCCGACCGCGTGCGCCGCGTCGCGGTACTTCGCATCACCGCTCGCGTCGGCGAGCTCGAGCAGGAACAGCGCGGTGCCCGAGGCACCGTAGATGACCTCGACCTGCCGGTCCCACGACAGCTCGCCGTCCTTGTGCTTGCCGCGCGCGAGCAGGCCGTCGCCGACCTCGCGTGCGACCTTCAACGCGGCGTCGTCGTGCCGCAGGCGTGCGCGCACGAGGAACGCGGCGCCGATCCCGGCATCGCCGAGGTAGAGCGCGGCGCTGCCCTGCTCGCGCGGATCGGCGGCCCAGGTGATGCCCTTGTCGTCGTGGCGTGCCGACGCGAGCAGACCGGCGGCGGTCTCGTCGGCGAGCTCGCGGGCGCGTGCGTGGTCGAGCACCTTCGCCGCGTTCTCGAGGAACACGAGCACGCCCGCGGAACCACCGTAGACGATGTCGGAGACCTCCTTGGGCTGCTCCGCGGTCGTCGGGAACCGGATCGCGTGCTCGTGCCCTTCGACCGGTACGGCCTGATGCGCGATCCAGTCGATCGCGGCGTCGATCGTGGTGCGGATCGGATCTGCGGTCGCAGCCGGCTTCTCCTGTGCGATGGCGAACTGGAGGAGGACCGCGGCGAGGACGCAGGTGCGACGCATCATGGCGCGGCACGATAGCGTGGAGCCATGCGCAGGGCTCCGCACATCAGTCCCGCGAACACCGCGATCAAGGGTTCGCCGATCTCCGGCGTGCGGCCCGCGAGTCGGGTCTGGAGGAGTTCCGTGGCGAGCGTGCACGCGGCGACCACCGTGGTGGTGACGGCGAGTCGGGAACCCAGCCGCACCGGCAACCAGATCGCGACGCCGTACAGGAAGCACTTCTCGAACACGGCGAACACGCCGACCTCGCGCGAGCCCTGCAGGATTCCGGAGAAGGGGATCCAGGAGAAGGGCTGCGCCTCGTTGGTGAAACGGAACGGCTCGAGTTGCACGGCGAGCAGGGTGAGTGCGTGGCCGACCAGCACCGCGAGCGTCGACCTCCGGCTCGGGGCGAGCACCGTCTGCAGGGCGAAGGCCAGGGCGATCGCGAGGAAGTCCTCGACGCGCAGCGTGCGTCCCACCAAAGCGACAGGTGCGCACGCGGTGGCGCACGCCAGCGCGGGGAGTACGAGGCGGTGTGGTGGACGCAGGAAGCCGGTGCGCCAGCCGATCTGGACGACGAGCCATGCGACCGTCAGCCTGAGACAGGTCCCGACCTGCAGGCTGTCGGCGTCGCGGAGCGCCTTCACCGCCTGCTTCACGTGCGCCAGATCCAGCGTCGGAACCCACGGCGCGAGCCGGTAGGCGAACCAACAAGCGACGAGCAGCAGCGCGAAGCGGTCGCGGATCGCGATGTCACGGAACCACTCGAGTCGTTCACGGCGGATCGCGAGGGCCGAGGTCGCGCCAGCCGCCGTGCTCAGCACGTTCGTCGCCCAGTCCCACAGGCTCGCGCCGCGCGCTCTGTCGAAGAGCTGCAGGATCTCGAGGCCGAGCGACTCGGCTCCTCCGCACAGCGTGACGATCGCGATGGAGATCGCGGCGCTCCGCGTCGGCGTGAGTGCGAGCATGCCGACCAGCCCGAAGGGCAGGTAGAGCACCAGATTGCTGACGAGATCACCGCGCGACGGCCGGCTCGACAGCGACGCGAGCAGCTCCGCGAGCACCCCGTGTTCGGGCAGCGCACGGTCGATTGCGAAGGGATACAGCGATCCGTAGGCGATGCCCGCGGCGCACAGGAGCCACAGCCAGCGCATCGCCGGAGCCGCGGCTCTCAACGCGAGCGCCCGAGCATCTCCTGGAGGAACTGCGCGAACAGCGTCTTCCAGTCCTCGCGCACGTTCGGCAGCTTGAACTGACCCATCACCCGGCCGGTCGCAGGGTCCACCACGAAGTAGTACGGCGAGGCGAGGTAGCCGAGCATCTGCATCTGCAGCGCGCGGTTCGCCTCACCCTTCTCGGGGTTCGGGTGATCGGTGTGGATGCGCGCCTCCACGAAGCTCGGCTCGAGCAGCGCGGCCACGTTCGGCGCCGGCAGAACGGTCTGCTCCATCACGCGGCAGTTCACGCACTGGAAGCCGGTGAAGTTGACCAGCAGCAGCTTCTTCTCCTGCTTGGCGAGCTCCAGCGCCTTCTGGTAGTCGTCCTTGACCTTCTCGTGATGGCTCGGGTCGTGCGTCATCGGCGGTGCGAGCGCCGACATCACGACGTCCTCGTAGACGTTGCCGAGCGCACCGAAGGTGCTGTAGCCGGCGAAGGCCAGGCTGAACACGACGCCGAACGCGCGCATCGGCGCGAGCCTCGCCCCCTTGAGGATCGGCAGCACCAGGTAGATCGCCGCGCCGAGGAACAGGGCCGCCCACACCCACAGGAAGGGTTCGCGCAGCAGCCAGCGCGGTTCGCCGTCGTGCAGCGCGATGTCCATGTTGCTCGCGAACTTCATCGCCGCGGCGATCTCGACGAAGCCGAGGAACACCTTGAGCGTGTTCATCCACTCGCCGGCGCGCGGCATCTTTCGAAGTCGACCGGGGATCAGCGACAGCGCGACGAAGGGGATCGCCATCGTCAACCCGAACACCGCCATGCCGAGCATCACGAAGCGCGTGCCACCCTGCGAGGCGAGGCTGAGCAGTGCGCCGGCCACCGGCACGGTGCAGGTGAAGGAGGTGACCACCAGCGTGGCGCCCATCAGGAACACGCCGAGGTAGCCGCCGCTCGCCGAGGCCTTGCCGGCCGCGTTGAGCAGGAACTGCGGCGGCTGCAGGTTGATCAGCCCGAACAGCGACAGCGCGAAGAACAGGAAGGCGGCCGTGATCACCGCGTTGGTCAGCCAGTGCGTGGCGAAGGGCACGATCACCGGCGCCGCGACGAGGCCGATCAGCACGAAGATCAGCACGATCCCGAAGCCGTAGGCGAGCGCCAGCGGCAGCACCGAGCCGCCGCGGTTGGCGGCCTGCTTGGTGAAGAACGAGATCGTGATCGGGATCATCGGGTAGGTGCAGGGCATCAGCAGCGCGAGCAGGCCCGCACCGATCGCCGCGAGCAGGAGCCCGAGGAGTCCTCCGAAATCGGCGACGACGAACTCCGCGCCGAGGAACTCGTCGCGCGCGTCGCCACCGTGCACGTCGACCGGCACCGACAAGGTCTCGGTGCGCTCCGGCAGGCGGCCGTCGGCATCGGCGAGTTCGTAGGTGAGCTCGAAGGGCAGCGCGAGCGCGCCGGCCTTCGCATCCTTCGGCAGGCGCACCGCCTGGCGGATCTCGAACTTGCCGTGGATCGGGCTGCGCTCGGCGCCGTCGACCTTCGTCGGCGTGCCGTCGGGGATCGCACGGTTGCTGCCCACGGGCGTGTACTTCGGATCCTTCGACAACAGCCGCGTCGGGTTCGAGTCCGCCTTGCCCCACACCGTCATGCCGGGCGGCACGCCGATCGACACGACCACGTCGACGGCCTCGCCGGCCCGCGGATCGGTGGGCTCGGTGCGCATCTCCCAGCTCACCGTCTTCGGAACGGACTCCGGCTGCGGCACGCCGCGACTCCCGGCGACGGCGACCTTCGCGACCACGGCGACGTTCGTCGCCATCTCGCAGGTCGATTCGTCGCAGGCCTGGTAGTCGACCTTGGCCTTCACGGTCTGCTCACCGCTCGCCGTCTCCGGCACCTTGAGCTTCTGCGTGATCTCGAAGGTGCCGTAGAGGTTGTGCGTCGCGCCCACGTCGGATGCGTGCTCATCGCCCGGCGGGACCTCGGCACCGCCGATCGCGCGCAACGCGCCGGTGTCGGTCAAGGTGAGCGTAGTGGCGGGGCTCTCCCTCTCCGCGGAGCCGTAGACGTGCCAGCCCTCGACGACGGTGACCGTCACGATCAGCTTCACCTCGCTGCCGGGCATCGCCTCGGCGGGTTCGATGCGCGCCTTCGCGCCGACGCGGATGTCGGTTCCGAAGGCCGACTTGCCGGGAAGCGGCGGGATGCCCTGCACGACCGGCTCGGTCGCGGGCTTGGGGGCGTCCTGGTTGCCGGCGCCGTCGATCGTGAGCGTGGCGGTGTACGGCTTCTCGTCGGGCGGGATGCAGTGCGACTCGTCGCATGCGGCGTAGCTCGCCGTTCCGCCCACGCTGGTGGTGCCGGCCTTCGCGTCGGACGGCACCTTCAGCTTCTGCTTGAGGACGACCTTGCCCTTCAGCTCATAGGTCTCGATGCCGAACTCGCTGCGCTTCTCGCCCGGCGGGATCTCCGGCTTGCCGACCAGCCGCAGGGCGCCGACCTCGCCGAGCGTGATCGCGACGACCTGGCTGTTCTGTTCCTTGCTGCCGTAGACGTGCCAGCCCGCTTCGACGTCGAGCGTCACCTCCAGCGTGACCTCGCTGCCCGGCGTCGCGTGCTCCGGAACGAATCGCGCGCTGACCTGGACGGGATCCTCCTGCGCGCGCAGGGCGGGGAGGGCGAACAGAGCGCAGAGCGCGGCGAGGAGCGTTCGGAACATCGGGGGGCGGGATGATACGGGCGGAACGCGTTCCCGCGCAGCGGCGGACGAAGGCGCGGGCGGGATACCCCGAACGCGGCGCGCGGTTCCGTCGCGAGTGCTTCCGAGCCCCCGGGAGACCGCCGCGAATCGCTATTGCGGCAAGGACGTCGGGGTCAGGCGCCAGATGTCCCAGTTGCCCGCCTTCTGCGAGCAGAAGTAGATGTTCCCGTCGCTGCCCCAGTTCGGCATCCCCTCCTCGGCGGGGTCGGAGGTGATCTGCGTCTGCTGGGTCCCGTCGGAGCGCATGATCCAGAGGTCGTAGTTGCCGCCCTCGTCCGAGCAGTAGGCGATGTACTGACCGTCCGGCGACCAGCACGGGGAGATCTGGTTCTTGGGGCGCGAGCCGAGCCTCGTCAGCTCGGTCCCGTCCTCGTTCATGGTCCAGATGTCCCAGTCACCACCCGCATCCGAACAGAAGGCCACGCGCTTGCCGTCGGGCGCCCATGCCGGGAACGCGCCTTCACCGAACTGGGTGAGTTCGTTTCCGCTGAGGTTCACCTTCCAGATGTGCGGGAGGTTGTTGCGGAACACGGTGTAGCTGCCGGAGCCCGTCTCGATCGCCACTTCGCGCGTCGCGCCCACTCCGCGACTGTGGTAGCAGACGACCGGCGCAACCGGCGAGACCGCCGGCGCGAAGTCGAGGGTGTCCGAACCGCGCGTGATCATCGTGCACCCTCCGCCGCCCGACGCGAGCTGCTTCCACAGCGAGTAGGTGCCCAGGCGATTCGACGAGAAGACGATCGTCTTGCTGTCGCTGCACCAGCAGGGATCGACGTCGTTGGCCGTGCTGTCCGTCACCTGCACACGACTCGCCGTGTTCACCGCGTCGAAGGTGCAGATGTCGTATTGGCCGTTGCGCATCACCTGGAAGGCCACGTGACGGCCGTCGGGCGACACCGTGGGGATGAGTTCGTCGTCACCCGACTGCGTGAGTCGCGTGATGTTCCGGGCGGCGCCGGAGACCGTGCGGATCACGACGTTTCGTTCCTCGACACCGGAAGCGCACTGGACGAGGGAGATCGTGAGCGCGAGCAGTCCGACGCTGCGTACACCTCGACCGCGGAGCGATGGGATCCTGGAATGCATGGGGAGGGGCATATGCTGACGTGACCGGGCGGACCCGGCGTCCGCGAGCGGATACGGGAGTCGGGACATGGGGAAGGGACTCGTGCCGGATCGGAGCGCTCGACTCCGCCGTTGTGCCGGGATGCCGGAGGAGCCGCGAGAGGTCGATGTCGTCACGGCGACGATCGCGCTCAGAATGAAGTGCCCGTCGGTCCCGTTCAAAGACCTCCCCGGAATCCTCCGCGGCTGCTCGGCCCGCCCGGAGGGAATGGCTGACGCGACGCATCCCGTGGTCCTCGCATCGCACGTCGCACGGGAGGGAGCGATCTCGTCCCGATCCGCTCAAGCGCCTTCCCGCCCCAGTTCCCGCTCCAGCCACGAGCGCGCGAAGCGCCAGTCCGACTTCACGGTGCTGGTCGCGAGGTCGAGAGCGTCGGCGACCTCCTCGACGGTCATCCCGCCGAACACGCGCATCTCCACGATGCGTGCCGAGCGCGGGTCGTCGCCGGCCAGGCGGTCGAGCACGTCGTTCAGGGCCACCAGATCGCCGGTCTCTGCCTCGATCAGCTCGACGCAGTCGTCGAGGGGCAGGCGCCGGGCGTCGCCGCCGCGCTTCTGCGCTTTGCGGTCCCGCGCGTGGTTGACGAGCACCTGCCGCATCGCGCGCGCGGCGACGGCCAGGAAGTGCGTGCGGTCATGGATTTGGGCGCCGCCGCCGAGCGCGCCCTGGATCTTCAGCCAGGCCTCGTGCACGAGCGCGGTCGGCTGGAGCGTGTGGCCCGGGCGACCGCCGCGCAGCAGCAAGCCCGCGATGTGACGCAGCTCCTCGTAGACGAGCGGGAGCATCGCGTCCGCCGCGGCAGGGTCGCCGCCGCGGAGGCGCTCGAGGTAGATCGTGATCTGGCCGTGCTCTGGAGCCATCGCTTCGGCGCGCTGCGTGGCTCGGATCGTACGTGGTCGGGGTGCGCCAGCAATCGCGGCTCCCGGTCACGAGATCGGTCGGGCCGCACCCGCCGGCTCTACCGGGAGATCGACTCCAATCCGTTGGTCGAACTGACGCCGCGGATCCCCGTGGCGTCGGCGATCCAGGCCTGGTGCCACAGTCGGACTCCCGCGGGAATCCCCGTCGGCCAAGGCGTGGAGAAGCTCGCGCCGCCCGAGGGATCGGTGCCGAGCGTGAGCACGATCTCCGGATTCGGAATCAGGATGCCGCCGAGCATCGGCAGGTCGAGGCGCGACGCCCCGATGCAGAGGACCGAGGGAGCGTTCGGGCGCGCGCCGCCGATCGTCAAGGTCATGGTCGAGCCGGCGTCGAGATCCCCGGCCCCGGCGAGAGCGGGAACACCACCGACTCCGCTCGAGCCGGCCGGCACGCGGCGCCACGCCGGCGAGATCAGGGTGTCGATCGGCTCGAACACGATCCGGGGAACCTCCTGGGGTCCGCCGCCGATGCCGATGCCGGAGAAGAACAGCAACGTCGACCCGTTGGCCGACAGTTCCGGCAGGTCCTCCGACAGTGGACTTCTGGTGATGCGGATGCCGTGGTCGTCGATGACCGTGCCGCTCCTGCGGACCCGGGCCGCGTAGATGTCGCTGCGCAACTGCTCCACGCCGGAGACCGCACGGTAGTCGTTCCAGGCGACGATCCAGTCGGGACCGCAACGGCTCACCGTGGGGAACATCTGCCCGGTGGCTTCATCGCAGACCACGAACTCCGTCCCGACGCGGCCAGGGCCGCAACCCAAGGGTTGCCGCGTCGTCGCTGCGCGCCGACCAGGAGGGCCCAGGCCGCTTTGTTCGCTGGGGTCGCTCCGGCCTTCGAATCGTCGCTTCGCGCGACGATTCGAAGGCCTACGGACCCGACGAGCGCACCGTATTCGGCGATGCGCTGTGCGCGGATGCCGTCTTCGCCGTGTGCGCCGGTGTGGTAGACGACCACGCCGTCCGTCCCGACCGACGCGAAGTCCGGATGGGCGGCGTAGTAGGTCGTCGAGAGTTGGAATGCGGGCTGGACCGTGCCGTTGGAGTCGACGAACGAGGCCTCGATCGTCGTCACCGGCGAGTTGTGCGTGGAGGCGTGCACCCAGTACACGAAGCACCGCGAACCGAAGGTCTCGACCCGGGAGTCGACGACGAAGTTGCCGGCGATCGCGAGCGGATTGACGTCGAGAACCACGGAATCCGATCCGCGGACGCGTGCTCCGCGGAGGTGGCTGCGATCGACGGAGACGCTGTAGGTGCCGACGACCAGGAAGCCGGAACCCAGCGCGGCGATCGCCGGCGAACCGGTTGCTGCGGTGAACACCTGCACGGGCTGTGCATCGAGCGGCTGCAGCTGCGCGTCGTAGCGTCGGACCAGCGTCGTCCCGTTGTCGGTGTTCCAGGCGAACATGAAGGCCTGGCCGTTGAACGCGACCGACGGCCGGTGCCTCGTCTCGAGGTGCCACGTGGCGATCTCGATCGGCAGCAGGTCGATCACGTTGCCGTAGGCATCGAGCCGTTGGGCGAGGAAACGCGTGCCCAGCGACGACTTGCTCAGGTAGACGACCAGGTGTCCGAACGGCGTCGCGACGGCGTGCACGTCCTGCTGCCGTGGCAACCCCGCATCGATCGCCACCGGAGCCGTTGCGGTGCCGGTGGGGTCGACGTGCACCGCGCGATAGTCCTCGAGCCGCTGCAGCGCGGGATCGAGTGCGACGTAGGCGACCTGGGTGTGACCGAGGTCGCCCGCGACGACCGGGGAGAAGTCGTCGTCGGGCAGCGCCGTGATCGGAATCGGGCTCGGATCGAGGATCTGACCGTTCGCAGCGACTCGTCGCAGGAACAGGTCCGAGCGCCCCGCGCTCGCCTGGCTCTGCACCACCGAGAGCGAGGAGCCGTTCCAGGCGAGGGCGACGGCCTGCTCGAGGCCGTAGCCGAAGCCCGCCACGGTGATCCCGCTCGGATCGAGCACGGTGCCGGTCGACGTCACGCGGAACACGCGGTCGTTCGATGCGACGTAGTGCTGCGTGCCGTCGCTCGCCACGCTCATCCGGACCGTCGGACCGTAGGTCGTGATGGTGAACGGCGAGGACAGGGGGGCCAGGGTCGTGCTGAAGCGCCGCCCCATCACGGCCGATGTCGCGGCGTCCTTCCAGACCGCGAGATACTCGCCGTTGGCGAAGGAGAGCTGCGGTTCACGTGGACCGAAGGACGGGTAGGGGTACTCGTAGAGCGTGACTCAGTTCGGATCGAGCAGTTGACCGCTCTGCGCGATCCGCGTGGCGCGTGCCTGCGGACGACCGTTGGCCGGATTCCCGTCCTCCCACGTCACGACCCAGTGGGTGCCGTCGCTGCCCACCGACGGATTGGCCCCGTAGTAGTTCGCCGGCGAGTTGAACTCGGGTCGGATCGAGATCGGTGTGGGGTCGAGCACCGTTCCGTTCGAGTCGACGCGCACACCGACGATGTCGTGGAAGAAGTACCAGTCGGGCCGCTCGGTCGTGAACACGACCAGCCACTGCGAGCCGTTCCAAGCGACACGAGGTCGGGTCTGATTGCGTGGCAGACCGCAGATCACCAAGGGTGCCGCATCGAGTACCCGCCCTGCGAGGTCGAGACGGACGCCGTAGATGTCCATCATGTTGCCGAGCAGCGGCTCACCGGAAGCGGAGATGCCCGGCTCGAGCGCGGTGCGGGTGTCCTCCCAGACCACGAGGTAGCCGGGGCCGCCGCGAGCGATCGAGCTGTAACGGGATCCGCCGATCGCTGGTGCCGCGACGAAGTCGCCGGGGAGCGTCGATTGCGCGTCGACCGGTGGACTCACCAGCGATGCGGCGAACAGCAGTGCGAACAGGTTGGTGTTCATGATGGTGGCTCGTGCGGAGGACGGGCTGCGCCCTTCGCCATCTGCGCCATCGATGGACGCAGACTGCCAGGAATCGAGAGGACGACTCAGTCCTTGCCCGCCTCGGGACCGGCGAACCGAGCCGCGTCGTCGGATCGGCCGCGATCGCGGTAGAAGCCGGCGATGCGCATGCGAAGCCAGTCGCGCAGCCGCGGCGAGACACCTTCGCCCTGGCAATCCGACCAGCAGCGCAGGAGTGTCTTCTCGGCCGAGTCGAGATCGCCGTCGCGCTGCAGTGCGTCCGCGAGATTGATGTTCGCGTCGAGCAAGTCGCCGGTACGAGTCCGACCGGCGTGCTCGTGGAGATCGATCGCCTCGCGCAACGCCTCGATCCCCTCCTTCGCTCTGCCGCTCCGGGCCAGCGCGGCACCGAGGCTGCACAGCGAGTTCGCGACGTCACGATGGTCCGCGGGGAGTGAAGCACGTCGGATCCGCAGGACTTCGCGCCAGTCGGTCGTCGCACCGGCGAAGTCGTCCTTCTGTTCGAGAACCTTGGCTCGGATCTCCAGGCAGGACGCGAGTCGCGGGTGATCGGCACCGAAGCGTCCCCGTGTCACCGCGATCGACTCCTCGATCACGTGCTCTGCTTCCGCCGACTTGCCGAGGCGGAGATCGACGAAAGCCAGCGTCATCGAGCTCTGACCGAACACCTCCGCGCCCAGACCGCCGAGTCGCCGTGCCGCCTCTGTCGCCTCGACCAGGATCGATTCGGCGGCGCCGAGATCGTTTCGGGACAGGACGATGCGTGCGAGGTTGATCCGACTCTGGATGGTCAGCGGGTCGTCGTGTCCGAGGACGCGCTCACGGATGTCGACCGCTTCACGCATGTCCCGTTCGGCGACGGTCCGGTCCTGTTCGGCGCCGGCCAGGTTGTTGAGGCTCTCCGCGACCAGGACGGAATCTTCCCCGCCGTCCGCGCGACGGATCTCGAGCGCCCTGCGGTGGAGTTCGAGAGCCCGCTCGAGGTGGCCGAGGGCTCGCTCGGTTGCGGCCAGATCGTTGGCTGCCGCAGCGATGTCGGTGTGAACGCTTCGGGGCGAACTCTCCTGGATGTCCAGGCACTCGGCGAACACGGCTTCCGCATCTTCGAAGCGACCCTGCGCGTAACGAAGGCGGCCGATGCCCGTCAGGCTCAGCGCGTGTTCGAGACTCCGCGTTCCGAAGGTCCGCTCGCGGATCGTCGATGCCTCGCCGAGCAGGGCTTCGCCATCCGCGAACAGGCCGAGATCGGTGCAGACGCGACCCAGCGCATCGAGCAGATTGGCGCGGAGATGGTCGCTCGCCGTGTATTGCCGGCGCACCTGTTCCGCGCGCCGGAGCACGACCTTTCGCAGATCGTCGCGGTGGGCCGCGTGGTCGACGAGATCGTCGGAGAGGAAGGTGTCGCCGAGGAACGAGGCCATCACCTGACTCGAGGTCGCCTCGATCCTCGCGTGCTCCATCTCACGGCGGGCTTCCTGCGCCGATCGGAGGGTGAACACGAGTCCGAGTGCCATCACGACGACGAGGAGCGCGAGCGCACCGACCGCGACACGATTGCGCGCGACGAACCGACCGAATCGATAGAGACGATCCGATCCGCGCGCGACGACCGGCAGCCCTCGGAGGTGGCGATCGATCTCGTCGGCGACCTCCTGGCACGACGCGTAGCGCAGGGCCGGATCTCCGGCTGTCGCTCGTGCGATGATCGCAACGAGGTCCTGGTCCAAGCTCGGCAGTCTCTTCGCGAGCAACTCGATCGGCGTCTGCTCCGCGTCGCTCCGCGAGCCGATGAGCAACTCGCCGAGGATCACGCCGAGTGAGTAGATGTCGGCGGTGATCGAGGCCGGCTCGCCATCGCGCAGTTCGGGAGACGCGTATCCCGGCGTGAAAGGGCGTCGTCCCGCCTCCTCGCCCAGCAGGCCGGCAACGCCGAAGTCGACGAGCTTCGCGTGACCGCCGCGGTCGACCAGGATGTTCCCGGGCTTCAGATCGAGGTGGGCCACCAGGTTCTGGTGGGCATGGTGCACGGCCTGACACACGGTGACGAACAGGCGCAGCGTCCCGCGTCGATCGAGGCCCTGCTCCGCGCAGTGCACGTCGATGGGTTCGCCCTCGATGAACTCCATCGCGAAGTAGTGGCGACCGTCCTCGGTCTCACCGCCGTCGAGGATGCGCGCGATGTTCGGGTGCGTGAGTCGGGCCAGGGTCTGGCGCTCACGCACGAACCACGCCTGTGCGCTGTCGCTCGCGGAACAGAGGCGGAGCAGCTTGATCGCCGCCAACTGCGCGAACCCACCCTCGATGCGCTCGGCCCGGTAGACCGATCCCATGCCGCCGTCGGCGAGCTTCTCGACGACACGGAAGGCGCCGAGCCGTCGCCCGATCAGGGGGTCGCATGCGCGTCGCGCACCGACGACGCCGAGTTCGACCAGGTCTGCGCCTGCAACATCGTCCGCGGCGAGGAGTCGCTCGACGTCCTCACGGAGTCGGTCGTCCTCGCAGACCCGGTCGAGGAAGGCCGCACGCTCCGTCGGCACGCAGGCGGCGGCCTCGTGGAACAGCGACTGGATGGACTCCCAGCGCTCAGCCGTCCAGCTGGTCACGCGCATGCTCCTGGAGTTCGGCACGCAGGAAGGCGCTGGCGACGCGCCAGTCCCGGGCGGCGGTGCGTTCCGACACGCCGAGGATGTGGGCGGCCTCGGCCACCGTCAGTCCGGCGAAGAAGCGCAGCTCCACCAGGCGTGCCTTGCCCGGATCGAAGGCCGCGAGCCGTTCGAGCGCGGCATCGACCACCAGCACCGCGTGATCGCGTTCCGGTGCGGGGATCGCCGCGAAGTCGACCTCCGACCGTTCCCGATCGCCGCCGCGTTTCTGCCGTGCGCGCCGTCGACCGTGATCGACGAGCACGTGCCGCAAGGTGTTCGCAGCCGCCGCGAAGAACGCCGAACTGTCCGTGAAGTCCGAACTGCGGCTCCTGAACAGTCGGACCCAGGCCTCGTTCGCCACGGCCGTGGGTGGAAGGGTGTGGTTGCGGCGCTCGGCGCGCATCAAGCTCCGGGCCAGGCGGCGCACTTCGTCGTACAGCACCTCGACCTCCAACTCGTCGGGTGGGTCTTCTGCATTCCGGATCGACTGGAGGGTTCGCGTGAGGTCGGGCATGTCCGCACCGAGTGCAGAGCAACAAGCATGCGCACCGATCGGTGTCCGCATGCCGCACGACTTCCAGGGAACCCTTGCCCGATCCAAGCACGCGCGTCGCCCTCCACGTCAGCGGGTCGCACACTCGAGAGCGTTGGTGGCGGTCAGCCCGGCGGGTCCGGTCGGGTCGACGAGCCATGCCTGGGAGAAGAGCCGCACGCCCACGGGCAACCCGGAGGGAACGGTCAGCGCGAAGGTGCTCGTGCCGCCCGCCGAGGTGGTGAGCCCGGCGATGGCGTCGGCGCGAGGAACCAGCGTGCCGCCGAACAGAGGCAGATCGCCGCGCGCCGCGCCGAGGACGAGGGCGAGCGGGGTATAGGCCGGTCCGCGGATCGAGAAGGTCGCGGTCGAACCGACGAGCAGGGTTCCGTTGCCCCGCAACAGCGGGATCCCGCTCGCACCACCCAGTCCGCGGAGGCGATCGGTCCAGGCGGGTTGCGTGCGCCACTGCGCGAAGCTGAGGCTCGGCATGCCGCCGGCGAGCAGGGTCACTCCGCTCATCCACAGGCATCCCGTCGCCGGGTCGGAGAGGAACACCTGGGGCACGCCGTTGATCCCGGTGCCGAGCGACTGCCAGGTGCTGCCCGTCCACCGCAGGCAGTAGCCGCGCGGGTCGCCATTGACCCCGACGTAGAGGCTGCCTTCCGACTCGGTCACCGCATCGACGGAGAAGCCCGACAGCGGCGAGGACATCGCACTCCAACTGCTCCCGTTCCAACGGGCGAGCAACTGCGCCGAAACACCGCTCACCGAGGTCAACCTGCCTCCGACCAGCAGGTCGTTGCCGAAGCTGCCGATGCACATCACCAGGTCGTTCGCCGTGCCGATGGTCTGGATCTGCGTGCCGTTCCAAGCGTGGATCGTGTGGGTGAACGCGGTGTCCGTGCTGACATAGAGCCTGCCGTCGACGTGCGAGTGGAGGTGACTCACTGGCTGTCCGGCGAGCGCGACCGTGACGAAGGTCGAACCGTTCCAGCGCAGCAGCCCGGAACCCGCGCCGAAGCCGTAGAGGTCGCTGCCGTGGGCTTGCAGTCCGGGCGGCGCGGCGGTGCCGAAGGCATGCCAGGTCGTGCCGTCGAAGCGCGCGATGCCCGCGAAGGGGAGGCCGTCGATGTGCGAGAAGGTCCCGGACACGATCAGGTCGCCCTGGTGGACGGCCGCATCGGAGACGTCGCCATCGAGAACGGCGAGCGGACTCCACCGGTCGCCGTCGAAGGCCGCGAGTCCGATCGACCGCACGTCGCCGATCTCGGTGAAGCCGCCCGCGGCGATCAATCGACCGCGCCACCAGAGCATGCGTCGTGCCGGCCTGTCGGCGCCGAGTCCGCTACCAATGCCGCGCCACGTCGTTCCGTCGAAGGAGGCGACGTTCGCGGAACGCACCGAACCGACGTCGCCGGGGTGCAGTCCGGCGGTGGTGAACTCGCCGAGCACGATCAGGCGCTGCTGGTGTTCGTGCAGCCCGAACACGGTGGTCGTCGTGATCCCGCTGAACACGCCTTGCAAGCCGCCGACGTTGCTCCACGAGGTACCGTCGAAGCGCGCGAAGTAGGGGCCCGGCGAAGTGAAGTGACCACCCGCGTAGAGATCGGTGCCGATCGCGCGCACCGCCATCACCGGAAGGTCGGGTCCACCGGTTCCGAGGGGGTGCCAGGAGACACCGTTCCAGGCGGCGAGCATCTCGACATTGACTCCGAACACGAACTGCGCCGCCGCGACGAGTTCGGTGCCGTACTCCGTCAAGGCGTTGACGGCGAAGGCGGATCCCGAGCCGACCGCGGACCAGGACGAGCCGTCCCAGGCGGCGATGTGCTGGACCGGCAGACCGCCGGCGCGATCGAACTCGCCGCCGACGTAGAGCCGTCCCGCGTGCGTGCACATCGCGTACGGGAAGCCGACCGACATCCCGGAGTTCTGGCGCAGGCCGCCGCCGACGGCTCTCCAGGTCGATCCGTCCCAGCGCGCGATCCCGTCCACCGGGGTGCCGCCGGCGACGTCGAACTGTCCTGCCGCGTACAGCTCGTTGTTGAACACGGCGAGCGCACGGATCTCGGCACTGCCGAAGGTGAGATGCAGTCCACTACCCAGCGGACGGATCACGCTGCCGTTCCAGCGCGCGATTCCCTCGATCGACTGACCACCGGCGCGATCGAAGATCCCGGCGAACACCAGTTCGCCGTTGTAGACCGCCATCGCGCGGACATGCGGCTCGGGGAAGGGTGGCCAGGAGCCGATCAGATCGATCCCGGTCGAGACCGGGCGCCACTCGCTGCCGTCGAAGCGGGCGAGTCCGTGGATCACGCCGCGCTTCGCGGCGAACCACCAGCCGCCGGCGTAGAGCTCGGCGTTGTAGGTTGCGGCCGCGAAGGTGCGACCCCCGAGTCCTGCCGTGGCGAAGTCCGGGGACCAATCGGAGGTCTGTGGTGTCAGCGCGGACGCGGACAAGGCGACGGCGCAGACGATCCGGCCGGGGAACGGGAGGAATCGGCGAAGGCAGTGCATCACGCACGCCCTTGCGCCGTTTCCCCGCGCCGACTGCCAGGAATCCCAGCGCCGGCGCGATCGACGCGCTGGCCGTCGGGTCGTCGAGCGCCGGACTCAGCCGGTGCGCTTGTCCTCGTGCGCGAGCACACGCACGTAGCACCACAGGGTCAGCGCGGTGACCGCGATGGTCGAGATCAAGAGGAAGGCCCAGCCGCCCGTGCTCAAGGGTGTCTCAGCGATCATTGGATGCCGCTCCTTCGGTCTCGATCTCGAGGTCTGCTTCGCCGTTGGTCGTGCTGAGGCGCCGCGCGCCGAGCGCGGTGATCAGCACCAGCGCGGCGATGGTGATGCCGAGGAAGACCCAGGTCCGCTGGGTGTCCGGGTCGCTGACGATCCTCGACAGGTAGCCCGGGCTCGTCTTGCCGTCGTCGCCGATCGAGTCGGGCAGCTTCTCCTTGCAGAAGCCGATGATGATCACCAGCAGGTAGACCGGCGACACGTACTTGATCACGAAGCGGAAGAAGCGCGGGATGTGGATCTTTGCGCCGGCGTGCGCTTCGGCGATGCCCTTCTCCATCCCGGTGATCCAGCCGAAGGCGACGATCTGCGCCGCGGCCATGATCATGATGAAGAAGGAGCCGACCCAGAAGTCGATGGTGTCGAGCGTGTTGAGGTCCTTGCTGTACCACAGCACGAAGGCGTTGCCGACCACGCCCCACACCGTGACGATCACCGTGGCCGCGTTGTTGCCGATGCCCAGGGCCTCCTGGAAGAAGGCCTTGCTCGGCTGCAGCATCGACAGCGAGCTGGTGATCGCGGCCAGGAACAGGATCAGGAAGAAGGCTGCTCCGCACAGGTTGCCGGCCGGCATGTGTGCGAACACCACCGGCAGGGTGTTGAAGCCGAGGCTCATCGACGAGCCGGTGCTCTTCGCGGTCAGCGCGGCGCCGACGAACACCACCGAGGCGGTCACTGTGATCAGCCCACCGAGCACGACCTCGAAGAACTCGTTGGTCGCCGAGGCGGTCAGGCTCGAGAGCACGACGTCGTCCCTGCGACGCATGTAGCTCGCGTAGTTGACGATCACGCCGAAGCCGACCGACAGGCTGAAGAAGATCTGTCCGGTTGCGGCGACCCAGGTCTTGAAGTGCGTCAGCTCGTGGTAGTCGGGGTTCCACAGGTAGCCGAGCCCGTTGACCACGTTGCGGTCGGGCAGCGCCGGGTCCGGGGTGCCGAGCGTGAGCACGCGGACCAGGATGGCGATGCCGAGCACCGCCATCACCGGCAGCGAGTACTTGCACACGATCTCGATGCCCTTCGACAGTCCGCGGTGCACGAACCACAGGTTCATCGCGATGGTGATCGCGAGCACGTAGACGATGGTGTGCACACCGCCCTGGAACGACGCGCCGTGCGCGGCCTGCCCGGTCACGTTCACGAAGTGGTTGCGCGCCGCGGCCGTCTGCTCATCGATCGAGCCCAGCGCCTCGAGGCCGATGCCTCCGCGGCAGTACTCGAGGAAGTAGTACAGACACCAGCTCTCGACGAGCACGTACCAGAAGTAGACGCCGAGCGGGATCAGCACGCCGAGCACGCCGACGTAGCGCCCGAGCGCGCCCTTGGCCCACAGCCCCAGGATCGCGGGAGCGGAATGCAGTCCGCGCGAGCCGCCATGGCGTCCCATCGCCCACTCCGCCCACCCGATCGGGATGCCGACGAAGACGAGCGCGAGGAAGTAGGGGATCATGAAGGCCCCGCCGCCGTGCTCGGCGGCGTTGCCCGGGAAGCGCAGGAAGTTGCCGAGTCCGACGGCGGAACCTGCGACGGCGAGGATCACGCCGAGGCGTGATGCCCAATGCTCAGACGGCTTGGCCATGGGTCGACGAGACGGTGCTGCGCTGCGCAACGCGCGCGCTTGCGGACCGGAGCACACCCACGGCCATGGGTCTGCGGTCACGGCCGTGAGGGACGGGCCGAGACTTCGCGTCTGTCGCGAGCGGCGGTCGAACGCACGCCGTCGGGCGGAGCACGCGGATCGCGCGGGAGTATGCCGGCGGGTCCTCCTGCGATCCACCGCACCGCGACGGCAGGATCTTCATGGGGCGGCGCAAGATTTCCTGTCACGTCGGGCGTTGTCTGCCGCTCACTCCAGCGAGCGAGACCCCGATGAAGTTGAAGCTGAAGTGTCCGGGCTGCGGCGCGACCTACCGGCTGACCGAAAGACCGCCGGTCGATCACGTCCGTTGTCCGACCTGCAAGACCCGCTTTCCCGTCGATCCTCCGCCGCCGGCGAAGGCGGAGGACAAGCCGGCGCGCCGGTTCGCCCTCTTCGACCGCCGGTCGCGGGACGCCGCCGGACTCATCTCGACCTGGCTGCTGTTCGCCGTCGCCGTGGGCTTCCTCACCGCGGCGCTCCTCGGTCTCGGCTAGCCTGCGCGCCGCGCCGTATCGGCGCGAGGGACCACCCATGATCCGAGGCATCCACGCGATCCTGTACGCCCAGAAGGCCGACGCGACCCGCCGCTTCTTCGAGGAGGTCCTCGAGTTGCCCTCGGTCGATGCCGGCGGCGGCTGGTCGATCTTCGCCCTGCCACCCGCCGAACTCGGCGTGCATCCGACCGACGACGAGGGCGGCGCGTGCGAGCTCTACCTGATGTGCGACGACCTGCCGCGCACCATGGCGGAGCTGACGCGCAAGGGCGTGCGCTTCGAGGGCCCGGTGCGCGAGATGGACTGGGGCTCGCTGGTGATGCTGCACATCCCCGGCGGCGGGACCATGGGGATGTACCAGCCGAAGCACCCCACGGCGATCGGCAAGCACCACCACACCTAGTCCGGCGGAGCAGCGGCCCGGCCTTTCTCGCGCCGCCCGGTGACTCCCTCTCCCCGCCGCGTTCTCCTTGGCGTCGACCATGAGCGAGAAACCGATGCATGCCTTCCACGGCGGTGCGTCCTTCGACGCGATCGGCGTCGACTTCGGCGACCTGAACCGGCGCGCGGCGATCGTCGATGCCGACGTGCTCGACGCCTGGTACGAGCCCGCGCCTGCGGTGCTCGACACGCTGCGCGCACATCTCCCCTGGCTGGTCAAGACCAGTCCTCCCACGCACGGCGACGGTCTGCGCGATGCGATCGCGGCGCGCCACGGTCTGTCTCCGCAACAAGTGCTGATCGGCGGCGGCACGTCGTCGCTGATGTTCCTCGCCATCCCGCGGCTCGTGCCTCGTGGGGCGCGCGTGGCGATCCTCGATCCGATGTACGGCGAGTACCGCCACATCACCGAGCACCTGCTCGGCTGTGCGATCACGCCCTGCGAGTTGCAGGAGTCCGACGGTTTCGCGCCGGATCCCGTCGCGATCGCGCGCACCGTGCGCGAGGCAGGCTGCCGGTTGCTGATCCTCGTCAATCCCAACAGCCCGACCGGTCGGTTGCTCGACCGCGACGGCATGCAGCGCCTGCTGCGCGGCCTGCCCGCGGACTGCCGCGTCTGGATCGACGAGACCTACGTCGACTTCGCGCCCGACGTGCCGACCGCGGAGCCGCTCGTGGCGCAGGATGCGCGGGTGATCGTCGCGAAGTCGATGTCGAAGTTCTTCGCGCTGTCGGGGTTGCGCGTCGGCTACCTGGTCGCGGATCGGGGACTCGTCGCCGAACTCGAACCGTGGAACCCGCCCTGGTCGGCGGGACTGCTCGCCCAGGTCGCCGCGGTGCGCGCGCTGCAGAGCTACGCGTGGTATCGCGATCGGGCGCGCGACACGCATGCCTTGCGCGAGGGCCTCGCGGCCGAAATCGACGCGATCGGCGGTCTGCGCTGCATGCCGAGCACCACCAACTTCGTGATGTTCCGGACCGAGCGGGCGTCGGCGGCGACCCTGGTCGCGCGGTGTCGCGAAGACGGCGTCTTCGTCCGCGACTGTTCCTCGTTGAGCCCGCGTTTCGGGGCGCGCTTCGTGCGCACCGCGGTGAAGGATGCCGCGGCCAACGCGCGGATCGTGGCGGCCCTGCGTGCGGCGTCGCGCTGACCCCAGCAAGCGCGCGCATTGCCCTCGGCGATGTCGGCGAGGATCATGCGCGACCGTCGTTCTCGTCGTGGAGGATCCATGTTCGTGCGTCTCGGCGTCGTTCTCGTCTCCCTGCTGCTCCCGACTTCGCTCGCGATGCGCGCCCAGGACACCAGCGCGTTGCTCGGGCGATGGATCGGCATCTCCGAGGACAACCGCGGCGATGTGCTGATCGTCGAGAAGGACGCGCTGGTCCTCGAAGGCGATCGCATCCCGTACAAGCCGCACGGGCCGAATACGATCGTGCTCGGCGGCGACGACGGCGACCGCGCCGAGTGGTCGATCGAGGGCGACGTGCTGACCTTCACGATCGAGGGTGAGCCGGCGAAGTACCGCCGCGAGGCGAAGGCGAAGACCGGCGGCAATCCTCTCGCCGGGCGCGGCAAGAAAACCGAGAGCGATCCCTTCGCCCGCGTGTTCGAGGGCGACGGGCTGAAGCTCGAACTGAGCGGTGCCGCAGACAAGGGCTACACCGGCTCGCTGACCGTCGACGGCAAACCGTACCGCGTCGAGGCCCGCGCGAAGGACAGCACACTGGACGGCAGCTTCGAGGTCGGCGGCGATCGCTACTCCTTCACGGCCACGCTCGACGGCGACCAACTGACGCTGCAGAGCGACGGCACGACCTATCACCTCGTCGGGCAGGCGCGCGCCGGCAACGCGGAGGGCGGAGCGGAGGATGCCGCTGCGCCGCCCGCGCTCGACGGAGTGTTCGACGGCACGACCAAGACCTTCACGCACCCGCGCGGGTGGTTCGACTGCGAGTTCCCCGAGGGCTGGTCGGTCTACTCGCAGGACGACGCCGGGATGATCGTCAATCCCGGACTCACGCAGAACGACTCGCTCGACGCCATCGTCTTCATGCTGTGGGGGCGACTCGAGCAGGCCGACCAGAACCAGCCGGTCGCGACGGTCATCGAGAAGTACCTGCCGCGCATGAAGCAGGCGCTCGCGCAGCAGGGCCTGCGTGCCGGCGAACCGAAGACGGCGGTCGCGACCTTTCGCAGCAAGGAGGTCCCGGGTGCGGTGATCGCACTGCCGGCGACGACGCAGCAGGGCCAGCAGGTCACCGTGTGGTGGGGTGCGGTGGTGAAGCAGGACGGCTGGCTCGGCGTCGGCGCCGTCGTGCTCGATGCCAAGGCCGAGGCATACCTCCCCAAGGTCAAGCGCATCTTCACCACGCTCGCGCCCAAGCCGCCGAAGCGCAACCCGCAGCTCGAGCAGGCGCTGATCGGCAGGTCCTTCAGCTCGAGTCAATACGGCCGCGTCACCAAGAGCGCGCACCACGCGAGCTACACCTTTGCCGCGGGCGGCGTGGTCACGCGCCGTCTGATGTCGAACGTGATCAGCGAGCCGGACAATCCCGGCATCTCCGCGGACAGCGAGCGCAGCGGACGCTACGAGGTCTGCGGCGACGTGCTGTTCATGTACTTCGAGACCGGCCAGGAGACCGCGCAGGTGGTGCAGCAGGGCGGCGCGGTGAGCGGGATCAGGATGGGGGACGCGGTCTATCAGTGACGCGTCCGCGTCCCTTCCCATCACCGCATCCAGCGTGGCTCCCGCACGAACTCCCGGCGGTTCCACCATGGGGAGACGGCGCCGAGCTCGCCGAAGTCGACGTCGCGGTCTCCGACCTGGAGGAACACGAGGAAGGTCTTGCCGAAGTACTGCAGCAGACGGGCGCCGTGCGCGAAGACGTCGAGGAGTCCGCGGGCGAAGTCGTGAGTCCTGGAGGCCTTCGCGAAGCCGTCGAAGTGATGGAGGACGAAGAGCAGTCCGCCGTCGTCCGGGATCGCGAGACCGCGCATGCATTCGTCGAGCGCGTCGAGATTCCTGCCGTAGTACACCGGCAGGGTGAGTGCCGACTCGAGGGCATCGTGCGCATCGTCCGTGACTCTCCAGGATGCCGCATCGAGGCGGCGGACCTCGAAGGACTCCGCGGTCAGCTTGGCGATGTCGTCGTCCAGGAAGGACTCGTCCCGGTACAAGTGGATCGGTCCGAAGTGGACGAGCTGGCAGCCGAAGCTCTGGTACCGTTGGCGCCGGAGATCGGGAGGTGAGTCGTTCTCGGGTTCCTGGTGATAGATCGGCATGGATCCAGGCTCGTGCGTCCGTCGTGCGGGACACGAGGATGATGCGTGAGGGGTCGGGGCCCGGTCGAGGACGGCGCGACCCGGTTGCAACCCGCCGGCGACTCCGTCCATCCGCGGAGATCCGCTGACGAGATTCGCCCGACCCCGCGTTAGTCTCCGCGTCCCAACCCGTCTCCACCGACGTCCCCTGCGTCCCTCGACCAAGGATCCGAGACCATGACCAACGCCAGCGCTCCCTCCGGGGAACGGACTGTCCTGGGCCACCCCGCCGGCCTGTTCGTGCTGTTCTTCGCCGAGCTCTGGGAGCGCTTCTGCTACTACGGGATGAGGGCGCTGCTCGCGCTCTACATCGCGCAGCAGTTCTTCCCCGGGATGAAGGCGGAGGAGGGCCAGGAGGCGGCCTCGGCGACCTACGGCGGCTTCACCGCGTTGGTCTACGCGCTCGGCATCTTCGGCGGGTCGATCGCCGACCGCGTCCTCGGCTATCGACGGACCATCGTGCTCGGTGGCCTGTTCATGGCCGCCGGCGAGTTCATGTTGATGGTGCCGGAGGGCAGCTACGGCGGCTTCGACCAACGGCAGCTGTTCTTCTTCGGACTCTCGCTGCTGATCGTCGGCAACGGGATGTTCAAGCCGAACATCAGCACCATCGTCGGCAAGCTCTACAAGCAGGGCGACCCGCGGCGCGACGGCGGCTTCACGATCTTCTACATGGGGATCAACGTCGGCGCGGCCATCGCACCGATCTGCTGCCAGGCGGTGTCGGCCTGGGGCGGCAGCTACCGCTACGGCTTCATGCTCGCCGGTGCGGGCATGCTGCTCGGCATCGTGTGCTTCTCGCTCGGCGGCGGACTGCTGCAGGGCCAGGGCCTCCCGCCCAAGGGCAAGGAGGGCTTCGGCCCGATGCTGATGGTGACCCTCGGCGGCCTGATCGTCGGACCGGCGATCTACCAGCTCCTGACGCTCTCCGAGGATGCCGTCGGCTACGTCCTCTACGCATCCTTCGCGGCGATCCTGGTCTTCCTCGGCGTCATCGCCACGCGGGAGGAGCGGATCGGCAAGGAGCGCATGTTCGTGCTCCTGATCCTGCTGCTGCTGAACTGCGTGTTCTGGATGGGCTTCGAGCAGGCCGGCAACTCGCTGAACTTCTTCGCCAAGAAGCAGCTCCATGCCCTGACCGTCGGCGACTGGAGCATGCCGGCCGAGTGGTGGCAGTCGGTCAACGCGGTGTTCATCGTGCTGCTCGGGCCGGTGTTCGCGGCGATGTGGGTGATGCTCGACAAGAAGGGCATGAACCCGCGCATCCCGACCAAATTCGGTTTCGGCTTCCTGGGGATGGGCCTCGGTTTCGTGGTCATCAACCAGGGCATCGCCGGCGCCGACGCCGCGGGCATGGTGATGTGGTACTTCCTGCTCGTGCTCTACTTCGTGCACACCCTGGGCGAGCTGTGCCTGTCCCCGGTCGGCCTGTCGATGGTCACCAAGCTGGCGCCCGAGCGCATGACCGGCATGGTGATGGGCGCCTGGTTCATCTCGATCGCCACCGGCAACTTCCTCGCCGGCAAGGTGTCGAGCCTCGCGGCGGCGGAGGCGGGACGGGCCACCGAGGCGCTCGGCAAGGTGCAGGCCTACGGTCACGTGTTCAGCTATGTCGCCTACATCGGCGTCGGCCTGGGCATCGTGGTCATCCTGCTCGGTCGGGTCCTCGATCGCTGGATGCACGGCGTGAAGTGAGCACCGACGGGGCGCGCGGTCCGCGCCCTTCCGCGCGCCGCGTTGACTCCCCCCGCGGGGCTTTCCAGAATGCCCCGCTCGCCGTGCGCGCGGGTCCGTCCCGCGGCCGCCCAGGCCCTGCGCGGAGCGCGCTCGCGGCGGGAGCGCGCCGTCCGTCCACGCCGAAAGACTCGGCCGACGGCGGGGTTCGCCTGGGTTCCAACAGCTCGGACACGTCGCCATGGGCAAGCCCGTCATCGTCTCTGCCTGCCGCACCCCGATCGGTCGGTTCCAGGGCAGTCTCGCCACCTTCTCCGCACCGCAGCTCGGCGCGCTCGCCGTGAAGGAGGCGCTCGCACGGGCGCAACTCCAAGCCGATGCGGTCGACGAGGTGATCCTCGGCTGCGTGCTGACCGCCGGCATCGGGCAGGCTCCGGCACGGCAAGCACTGCGCGGCGCCGGCATCCCCGACTCCGTCGGTGCGCTCACCATCAACAAGGTGTGCGGCTCGGGACTGAAGTCGGTGATGCTCGCGGCGCAGGCGATCAAGGCCGGTGACGCGAAGACCATCGTCGCCGGCGGCATGGAGTCGATGACCAACGTGCCGTACTACCTGCCGCAGGCGCGCGGCGGGCAGCGTCTCGGTCACGGCAAGCTGCTCGACGGCATGATCCAGGACGGCCTGTGGGACGTGTACAACGACTTCCACATGGGCATCACCGCGGAGCTGGTCGCGGAGAAGTACGAGGTCACGCGTGCGCAGCAGGATGCCTGGGCGGCGCAGAGTCACCAGCGCGCGGTCGCCGCGGAACTCGCCGGCAAGTTCGACAAGGAGCGCTTCACGGTCGAGCTGAAGGGCAAGAAGGGTGAGGTCACCCCGTTCAGCAAGGACGAGGGACCGCGTGCCGACACGACCGCCGACGCGCTCGCCAAGCTCAAGCCGGTGTTCAAGCCGCAGGGCGGCAGCGTGACCGCGGGCAACGCCTCGACGATCAACGACGGCGCCTCGGCCCTGGTCGTGATGGACGGCGACGAGGCCAGGCGTCGCGGCATCCGTCCGCTGGCGACGATCACCGGCTACGCGACCGGCGGCATGGCACCCGAGTGGGTGATGATGGCTCCCGAGATCGCGGTGAAGAAGGTCTGTGCGATCAGCGGCGTCGCGCCGCAGAAGTACGACCTGATCGAGCTCAACGAGGCCTTCGCGGTGCAGTCGGTCGCGCTCGCGCGCGTGCTCGACCTCGATCCGGGCAAGGTCAACGTGCACGGCGGTGCGGTCGCCCTGGGACATCCGATCGGCTGCTCCGGAGCGCGCATCCTCACCACCCTCCTCTACGCGCTTCGCGATCGCGGGCTCACCCGCGGCCTCGCCGGACTCTGCCTCGGCGGCGGCAACGCCGTGGCGCTCACCGTCGAAATGGAATCCTGATGAGCCTTCCCACCAAAGTCGCCGTCGTCGGCGCCGGCACCATGGGCAACGGAATCGCCCAGGTGTTCGCATCCTTCGGGGTCCCGACCGTCCTGTGCGATGTGTCCTCCGCCGCGGTGCAACGCGGCGTCGACGCCATCGCCAAGAGCCTCGATCGCTTCGTGAAGAAGGCGACGATCACCGAGGCGCAGAAGGGCGAGACGATGTCGCGCATCGCGCAGGCGACCGACGTCGAGAAGGCGGTGGTCGGCGCCGACCTGATGGTCGAGGCCGTGTTCGAGAACCTCGAGGTCAAGCGCGAGATCTTCCACAAGGCCGATCTCGCCGCGCCGCCGCACGCGATCCTCGCCAGCAACACCTCGTCGATCTCGATCACGCGGCTCGGCGCCGCGACCAAGCGCGCCGATCGCGTGATCGGCATGCACTTCATGAACCCGGTGCCGCTGATGAAGCTGGTCGAGGTGATCCGCGGCAACGACACCAGCGACGAGACCACCGCCTACGTGATGGGTGCGTCGGAGGCGCTGGGCAAGGTGCCGGTCGCCGCGCAGGACTACCCGGGCTTCATCAGCAACCGCGTGTTGATGCCCATGATCAACGAGGCCGCGTTCTGCCTGATGGAGGGCGTGGCGACCCGTGAGGGCATCGACGAGATCATGAAGCTCGGCATGAACCACCCGATGGGCCCGCTCACGCTCGCCGACTTCATCGGGCTGGACGTCTGCGTCAACATCCTCGACGTCCTCAAGGACGGCCTCGGCGACGACAAGTACCGCGCCTGCCCGCTGCTGCGCCGCATGGTCGCCGCCGGTCACCTCGGTCGGAAGACCGGTCGCGGCTTCTACGAGTACACCAAATGACGAACGTCGATACCCAGCGCGCTCCCCAGGTCGCCGACTTCGAACTCAGTCCCGAGCTCGCCGCGTTCCGCAGCAAGTGTCGTGAGTACGCCGAGGCCGAGTGCCGTCCGCACGCCGCGGAGTGGGATCGCCTCGCGAAGTTCCCGCGCTCGGCGGTGGACAAGGCGGCGAAGCTCGGCCTGATGCGCATCACCTGCCCGCGCAAGTACGGCGGCGACGAGCTCGGCAATGTCGCGAGCTGCGTGATGCTCGAGGAGGTGAATCGCTGCTGCCCGTCGACCGGCGTGACGCTGTCGGTCCACAACTCGCTGGTCTGCTCGCCGCTCGGCAAGTGGGGCAACGAGGCGCAGAAGCAGAAGTACTTCCCGAAGCTCGTCACCGGCGAGTGGATCGGCGCCTACTGCCTCTCCGAGGCCGGATCCGGCTCCGACGCCGCCGCGTTGACCTGCGCCGCGCGCGAGGACGGCGACAGCTTCGTGTTGGACGGTCCCAAGCTGTGGATCACGACCGGCAGCGAGGCCTCGCTGTTCATCGTCTTCGCACGAACCGGTGAGGATCGCGTGAAGGGCATCAGCGCGTTCCTCGTCGAGCGCGGCTATCCCGGGGTCGGCATCGGCAAGAAGGAGCGCAAGCTCGGCATCCGGGCCTCGCCGACCGTCGAGATCACGCTGCAGAACGTGCGCGTCCCGAAGAGCAACCTGCTCGGTGAACTCGGCCGCGGTTTCAACATCGCGCTCGACACGCTCGACGGTGGCCGTCTCGGCATCGCCTCGCAGTCGCTCGGCATCGCCGCCGCGGCGCGCGACATGATCCGCGACCACCTGCGCGCACAGGTCGACGCGAAGGGCCGACCGACCGCGAGTCAGGAACACCAGTGGGAGCTCGCCGACATCGCGGCCGATCTCGACGCCTGCCGGTTCCTCACCTGGCGTGCCGCCGGTCTGCGCGATCGCGGTGTGCCCTGCGGTCCGCAGGCGGCGATGGCGAAGCTCAAGGCGAGCCAGCTCAGCAACCGCGCGGCGCGTTCCGCGGTCTCGATCCTCGGTCGCAGCGCACTGAGCGGCGACGCCGAGCGTCTGATGCGCGATGCGCGCATCACCGAGATCTACGAAGGGGCGACCGACATCCAGCGCCTCGTGATCGCGCGCGGTGAGCTCGGCGGATGACGGATCCGACTCCAGCCGGCGGCTACCGCATGGAGCCGCCCGATCTGCCACCGGCGCCGCAGGGTCGGCCGGTGTCGTTCTATCTGGCGATCTTCTTCGGCTTCCTCCTGCTGGTGTCGGTCGGGTTGAACCTGCTGCTGCTGGTGGTGAGCGCCTTCGGTTCCGCGACCGCGAGCCTGACCTCCACGCCGTGGGACGACGGCGCCTGGGAGCTGGTCTCGATCGGCGGCGACGAGGATGCCGACGCGCGATTGCTGCGCATCCCCATCGACGGCGCGATCGCCGAGGCCGGCTCCGCGCTGCTCGGCGCCTCGGGCGGCATGGTCAGCCGCGTGCAGGGTGCGCTGCACCTCGCCGGTCAGGATGCGCGCGTGAAGGGCGTGCTGCTCGAGATCGATTCGCCCGGCGGAGGCGTGACCGACTCCGACCTGATCTGGCAGGCGATCAAGGACTTCAAGCGCGATCACCACAAGCCGGTGGTGGCCCTGTTCGGCGACATCGCGGCGTCGGGCGGCTACTACGTCGCCGCCGCGTGCGATCGCATCGTCGCGCGGCCGACCACGATCACCGGCAGCATCGGCGTGATCATGTCGAACCTGCAGCTCGCCGAGGCGGCGGCGAAGGTCGGCGTGAAGCAGGAGGTGATCGTGTCCGAGCGCACGCCGCACAAGGACATCATGTCGCAGTTCCGTCCGATGACGGACGAGGAGCGCGGCATCCTGCGATCGATCGTCGACGAACTCTACGACCGCTTCGTCGGCGTGGTGGTCGACGGCCGTTCCGGCCTCACGCGCGAGCAGGTCGAGAAGCTCGCCGACGGCCGCATCTACTCCGCGAAGCAGGCGCTCGACAACGGCTTGGTCGACGAGATCGGCACCGCCGAGGTCGCATGGAGCGAGCTCGCCAAGCTGAGCCATGTCGACAGCGCGGTGCACGTCGAACGTCGTCGTCGTCCCACGCTCGGCGACCTGCTGTTCCGCAGCGACGCGCAGCCGCACACCGTGGGCTCCTCGCTGGCGAGCTTGCTCGAGGGTTCGAGCGGACCGCGACTCCTCTACTGGTGGTCGGGTGCGCGCTGAACGCGCCCGTCCCGCAACTTCACGATTGAGATCATGCACAACCTCGAACTGAGCGAAGAGCAGACGATGATCCTGGAGACGGTGCGCAAGCTCGTCACCGACGTCGCCGGACCGAAGGCCCTGGAGCACGACGAGCACGGACAGTTCGTGCGCGGCAGCTTCGATGCGCTCGCGGAGCTGGGCTTGCTCGGCGTCGCGGTCGAGGAGAAGCACGGCGGTGCGGGCCTCGGCATGCTCGCGCTGGTCGTGGCGCTCGAGGAGATCGGCAAGGGTTGCGGTTCCACCGCGCGCCTGCTGCTCTCGCAGTGCGGCCTGTGCGGCATGGCGCTCGCCGGACTCGACGGTGCCGCCGACACCCTCGGCGAGCTGCTCGTCGGCAGTGCGATCGGCTCCTATGTCGGTCCCGAGCACGGCATCATCGCGCAGAAGGACGGCGACGGCTTCGCGCTCAGCGGCACCTGCGAGTGCGCGACAGCCGCTGCCGAGGCCAACTGGCTGTGTGTGGCCGCGACCCTGGATGGCGCGCCCGCGCTGTTCCTGATGCCGGCCGCCGGCGCGAAGGTCGATGCGATCGCACCGCTCGGCTACCGAGCCTCGGCGCCGGCGCGCATCACCTTCGCGAAGTCGCGCGTCGACGGCAGCACCCTGTGCGCGAGCGGCGATGCGGCGAAGCAGGCTTTCGCGCGCGCGCAGGTCGCGGCGTTGATCGGCGCCGCCGCGATCGCCACAGGCAGTGCCTTCGCCTCGGTCGAGCACAGCCGTCGTCACACCGAGGAGCGCATCGCCTTCGGCAAGCCGCTCGCCCGGCAGCAGGCGGTCGGCCACAAGCTTGTCGAGGGCATGCGTCGCGCCAGTGCGGCGCGCCACCTCACGTGGCACGCAGCGCGGCTGTTCGACCTCGGCCAGGATGCGCTCGATGTCGCGCGCATGGCGAAGCTGACCGCGGTCGACGCCGCTCTGCTCGCCGCCGACGAGGGCATCCAGGTGCACGGCGGCTACGGCTTCACGGTCGAGTACCACGTCGAGCGGCACTACCGCGATGCGAAGACCCTCGAGGTCCTCGACGGCGGTTCGTCCTCGCTGCGCGACGCGCTGACCGCGGCGCTCGCCACCCGGTGAATCCGGCGCGCGCGATCGGAGCGGGGTTCCTCGAGGACCTCGTCGAGATCCTGGGAGCCGACGGCGATCGCGAGCCACTCGCCGATCTGCTGCCCTTCGTCGAGGCCTGCGACGCACGCTTCGAGGTCCGCTGTGTCGCCGCGCTCGACTCCGCCGCGCGGCGCTTCGGCGTGGCCGCGCCGATCGCGTTCCCCGGTGAGCCCTTCGCGATCGGCAGGGCGATCCGTGCGCGACGCCTTTCGCCGTCGGCCGTCGCCCTGCTCGCGCGACTCGACGATCTCGCGCTCGGACTGCTCTACCGCGAGACGGCGTCTGCTTGCGGTGAATCCTCCGTCGCACCGGAACTCGCCGGACTGTTGCGCGCGCTGGTGATCCAGTGCCGCGCTGCGACCGCCAACGGCTGGGTCGTGCTGCTGCTCGAGGGCACTTAGCATCCCCGCTCGATGACGAGCACGACCGCAGGACCCTCACGCTCCTCGCCGTGGATCGCCGGGCCGGCACGTGACCTCGGTCTGTTCGTGCTCACTCCGGTGTTGATCCTCGCGGCGGCCTTCCTCCTGCGCAGCGGCGTCGCCAGCAAGGACATCCAGTATGCCGTGATCGCCTTCGGCGCGATGGGCCACAACCTTCCGGGCATGCTGCGCGCCTACGGCGATCGCGCGCTGTTCCGACGATTCCGCATCCGCTTCATCGTCGCGCCCGTCGCGCTGTTCGCGGTGTGCTTCGTCTTCACTTGGCGCGGGCTCACCGGCATCGCGCTCATCGCGTTCTTCTGGGCGGTATGGCATGCGCTGATGCAGGTCTACGGATTCCTGCGTATCTACGACGCACGTGCCGGTGCGACCGAGCGGCGCATCGCCAACCTCGATTTCGCGATGTGCCTCGCGTGGTTCGCGGGCGGCGTGTTGTGGTCCGACACGCGACTCCATCAGGTGCAATCGCTCGCCGTCACCTACGGGATCGGT
Source organism: Planctomycetota bacterium (assembly GCA_046349595.1). GTDB lineage: Bacteria > Planctomycetota > UBA1135 > UBA1135 > UBA2386 > JACRLW01. The sequence goes on along the minus strand of JAXMCA010000002.1, from coordinate 185,990 downwards.
CCGCTCGACGCATCTGCCGTGCACGTCGTGCGACTCGTCATCGCGAGCATCATCGCGGTCGTCACCGCGCTGTTCCTCTTCGAGCAATTCGCGCGACGGCGCCGCGGTCAGCCGATCAGCGCGATCAAGAATCTGCTGCACGCGTCGAGCATCGCGTTCTGGTGGTACGCCCACGTGCTCACGACCGACGTTCTGCTCGGTATCTACCTGTTCGAGATCTTCCACGACGTGCAGTACCTGGCGATCGTTTGGTACTTCAACCTGCGGCGCGTCGACAGCGATCCGGCGATCGGAGGCTTCACGCGTCAGGTGTTCCGGCGGAGCTACGGCCTGGCGGCACTCTACGTTGGTCTCTGCTTCGCCTACGGTGGCTTCATCCCGCTGACCGGGCACCTGCAGATGTCACCGCTGACGGCGGCGCTCGCAGCGAGCTTCGTGCAGGCCTCCGCGCTCCTACACTACTACTTCGACGGCTTCATCTGGAAGGTGCGTGAGCGCTCGACGCGTGCGGCGCTCGGGATGGACAGCACGCTCGGTCGCGTGGAGCCGATCGACACGCGACATGCCGCGAAATGGGCACTGCTCGCAGTGCCGGCCGCGGTGCTGTGGTGCGTCCCGGCGAGGACCGCCGCCGAGGCCGAGATCGATCCGATCCCTGCGCGCGCCCTCGCCGAGTCGACTCCGCTCGCCCTGCGTGCGCAGCTCGCACTCGCCACCGCCTCGGGCCGCAGTCAGGACATCCCGACCGCGGTGCTCGCGCTCGAGCGTGCGCGCTCCATCGCGCCCGACGACCAGGAGATCGCCGAGAACCTCGCGGCGGCACGTGTGCGCTCAGGTGTCGATGCGCTTCGCAAGGGAAGCATCGACGAGGCGAGACGAACCCTGGCCGAGGTCGCGGCACAGTTCCCTGCGCTCGCGGACGTGTGTAACGGCGAGGGACTGGAACACCTGCAGAGGCGCGAACTCGACGACGCGATCGCCTGCTTCCGCGCATCGCTCCTGATCGTCGCGGATCGCCCGGCCGCTCATCTCAACCTGGCGTTGGCCTTGCGTGAGCGTGGCATGCGCGAGGAGGCGCTCGAGCATGCGCGACGCGGCGCAGCGATGCTGCCGCAGGACGACCAGGCACGCGCATTGGTGCAGGAACTCGAGAAGCGCTGAGCTGCGCGCCGCGGCCGGTGTTCCGCAATTCGACCGGGGACCTCCGCGTTTTCGCCTCCGCGGAGGTGCGTCGATGCGGCTCTTTGCAGTCCCCTTCCTTCCGTTCGTGGCGGTCCTGTGGACGTCGAGCGGATCGCTCCCCGGTCAGGATGCCCGATTGCTGAAGGACGTGTCCCTGACGCCCCAGGCCGATTCATCGTCTCTGCCGGCGTCGTTCACACCGGTGCAGCGTGGTCTGGTGTTCGGCGCGTGGCGACACGACTCGGGACGCGAGTTGTGGTTCAGCGACGGCACGACTGCCGGGACGACGCTCGTGCGCGACCTCGTCCCCGGCGCCGACAGCGGCTATCTCGGGCCGAGCATCGGTCTGCGTGGCGTGGCCTTGTTCGTCGCCGACGACCATGTGCACGGTGCGGAGCTGTGGGCCAGCGACGGGAGCGCGGCCGGAACGCAGTTGATCGCGGACCTCCGCCCCGGTGCCGACGGGTCCTCGCCGCGGGATCTCCTGGCGGCGAGCACCTTCGTGTGGTTCACCGCGGACGACGGCGTGCACGGCCGCGAGGTGTGGCGCACCGACGGCACCGCGGCGGGCACCACCCTGTTGCTCGACATCGCACCAGGTGCTGCGGGCAATGTGACCAATCTCGTCGCCGTCGGTGAGGAGTTGTGGTTCTGCGCCGACGACGGCGTGCACGGCGCGGAGCTGTGGCACAGCGACGGCACCACGCAGGGCACGGTGATGGTGGCGGACATCGAGCCTGGTGCAGGTTCCTCGACGCCGGGTTCCTTCGCGCACTTCGGCGCGGAGGTCTACTTCGCGGCGACCACCGTCGCGAACGGGCGCGAGTTGTGGCGCAGCGACGGCAGCACGGCGGGCACGGCACTGTTCGCCGACATCCGTTCCGGGAGCGACAGTTCCTCACCGCACGAACTGGTCACCGTCGACCTGACCCTGTTCTTCGTCGCCAACCGCGGGCTGCCCTTCGAGACCAATGAGCTGTGGACCCTGCGCTCCGGTCAGCTCACGCGCCTGCGCGACATCGACCCGAACATCGGCACGCGTCCGGAGCAGCTCACGGCGGTCGCCGGTCTGCTCTACTACACGGCCTTCCACTCGTTCTATGGACGCGAACCCTGGGTCAGCGACGGCACCGCGACCGGAACGCATCTGGTCGGCGATCTGAACGGAACCTTCTCCGATTCGGCGCCGAGCGACCTGCGTGCGATCGGCGACACCCTGTGGTTGTGTGCCGATGGCATCGGAACCGGACGTGAAGCCTTCGTCGCGCACCTGGGGATCGCACACCCGGTCGCCGATCTCCATCCGGGCCTGTCGAGCTCGACGCCGGCCGATTTCGCGCTGCTCGCGCAGACCGGGGAAGTGGTGTTCGCCGCGACCTCGCCGACTGTCGGACGCGAGCCGTGGCGCAGCGACGGCACTGCCGCAGGCACGGTCCTGATGGCGAACATCGAGACTCCGATCCCCGGCTCGACGATCGGCTCCGAGCCGCAGCAGATGAAGGATGCGCTCGGCACGCTCTACTTCACCGCCGACGACGGCGTGCACGGCTACGAGCTGTGGCGCAGCGACGGCAGCGAGTCCGGCACGCGCCTGGTCGCCGACATCAATCCTGCGATCGGCGGCACGCTGCCCCAGCTCCAGGTCGCGATCGACGAGAACCTCTACTTCGGCGCGGACGACGGTGTGCACGGCTACGAGCTGTGGCGTGCGAGTCCCGCGGGAGCGGAGATGGTCGTCGACGTGTCCCCGGGCAGCGTCTCTGGTCTGGGTGGTCCGCTGTGCGCGATCGGCGCACGCATGTTCTTCGCCGGCAACGACGGCCAGAGCGGGGCCGAGCTGTGGGTGACGACCGGCACCTCGGCGAGCACGTCCCGCATCGTCGACCTGCGGCCGGGCCTCGGATCGTCGAGTCCACGCGCGCTGACCAACGTGTCCGGTGCGCTGTACTTCTTCGCCGACGCCGTCGGTGCGTCGACCCTGGAGCTGTGGCGCAGCGACGGCACCGCGAGCGGCACGGTCATGGTGCGCGACTTCGCCTCCGGGCCGCAACTCGGCGTCCTGCGCATGGTCGCCCTCGGTCGTATCGCGCTGTTCCTCGCCGGACCCACGACCGCCTACGAGCTGTGGCGCAGCGACGGCACCGCCGCGGGCACCTTCAAGCTCGCCGACCTCGGCGCCGGTGTCTTCGGCGTGCCGCCCGACCTCGCGGTGTGGAACGGTCGTGCCTGGTTCGAGGCCGACGACGGCGTGCACGGTCGCGAGCTGTGGGTCACCGACGGCACTCTCCCCGGCACCGCCTTGTTCGCGGACATCGCGGCCGGCGCTGCGGGCAGCGACATCGAGGTGCTGACCGCGGGCGTCGACCGACTGTGGTTCTTCGCGGTCGATGCGCGCGGTGTCGCCGCGTGGTGCAGCGACGGCACGCTCGCCGGTACCCAGCGGCTGATCGACCTCGCTCCCTATCCCTTCCTGCTGTCTTCGCTGTGGAGCATCGTGCCGACCGGCACACGCCGTGTGTGCATGCGCGCCGAGGACCCGATTTTCGGCAACTCGCTGTTCGTCTCGGACGGCACGCCGACGGGAACGCATCGCGTCGACGTGCAGCTCGCCGCGAGCGGACCTTTCGCCGAACCGGTGGCCTTCAGCAATGGACGGCTGTTCTTCGTCGGCGACGACGGCGTGCACGGTCGTGAGCCCTTCGTGTACTTCCCCGGCGCGAGCGCACAGCGCGTGGGCATGCGCTGCACGACGACCTCGCCGGCACCGCTGCTCGACGCGACCGATCCGATCCTCGGCGGCCAGAGCCAGATCAACGCGACCAACGGACCGCTCGGCTCGGTGGCGCTGCTGCTCTTCGGGGTCCAGACACCGGCCCCGATCTCGATCCTCGGCTGCCGGGTCCTGATCGACCCGCTCGCCTTCATGCCGATCACCACCCCGAGCGCCGCGGGTGCGATGCCGATCCCCGACCTCCCCGCTCTGCTCGGCACCGGGCTCGCGCTCCAGACCTGGTACCTGAGCCCGGCGCCCACCCTGCAGGTCGCATCCTCCAACGCCGTCCTGCTCCGCCTGGGCCGCTGAGACGGAGGCCCGGGTCGAGTTGGCGGCCGCGGCCCTGCCGGCTATGAGTGTCGCCCGCCATGTCCCAGCCGAAGCCACGGCCCCTGTCCGAGAAAGACCACGAGTGCCCGCAGTGTGGCACGGTCGTCCCTGCCGGGCGCACCGTCTGTCGCGAGTGTGGGAGCGACTACCGCACCGGCTGGCAGTCCAACGACGACATCGACTACCACGCGACCGGTCTGGTCACCGAGGAGAAGCTGCCCTCCGCACCGCCCGAGCCGGTCTCCAAGAAGATGATCCTGCTCGCGATCGTGGTCGGCATCCTCGGCATCCTCGCGCTGGTCTTCGGAAAGCAGCGTTGATCCGCGGACGACCGGCGGCACTTTGATGCCGGGCCTGAAACATCGTCGGCCGACGATGCTTTGCAAAGGCACGATCCGCCATGAATCGCCGGTCCATGCTGTACGCCTTGCGGCGGTGGGGAGTGGCCGTCGCCGTCCTCGCCGCGATGACCCTCCTCGTGATGTGGTTGAGCGGTGTGTTCGGACAGAAGACGCCGCCGACACAGACCCCGAATGAGGTGGGCCGCAAGCTCCCCGCGGGGACGGTGACGCTGACCGTCGACGAGGTCGCCGTGCCGGTGGTGGAGGAGGCGGTCGGTTCGATCCGTGCGATCCAGCGCGTGCAGGTCGCGTCGCGCCTGCTCGCGCGCGTGGTGGCGATGCACGTCGCGTCGGCGGGGCAGGCGGTGACGCAGAACCAGGTGCTCGTCGAACTCGAGGACCAGGATCTGCGCGCGCGCCTGAGCGAGGCGCAGGCGGCGAACCGTGCCGCGGTCGAGACCGCGCAGCAGGCGGAACGCGATCTCGCGCGCACGCGCGAGCTGCACGCGCAGAAGATCGCCTCGGACCTCGATCTCGAACGCGATTCCACCAGGGTGGAGAGCACCAAGGCCGAGGTCGATCGCACGCAGCAGGCCGCGGTCGCTGCGGAGACCTTGCTCGGCTATGCGGTGATCCGCTCGCCGATCGACGGCGTGGTCGTCGACAAGCTGGTCGAGAAGGGCGACACCGTCGCACCCGGTCAGGTGCTGATGAATCTCTACGACCCGACGCGCATGCAGCTCGTGGCCAGCGTGCGCGAGCAGCTCGCCACGCGACTGAAGGTCGGCGGCGAGGTCGAGGTCGCGATCGACGCACTCGGCATGCGCTGCCACGGCACCGTCGCCGAGATCGTTCCGCAGTCGGAAGCGGGTTCGCGCGCCTTCGACGTGAAGGTCACCGGCCCCTGCCCCGACGGCGTGTTCTCCGGCATGTTCGGCCGTCTGTTCGTCGACCTCGGCCAGCGCAACGAGATCCGCATCCCGCGCAGCGCGGTGCGCAGCATCGGTCAGGTCGACCTCGTCATGACGGTGCGTGAGGACGGCACGCTGCAGCGCCGCTTCGTGGTGCTCGGCGAGACCGCCGGTGACGAGGTCGCGGTGCTCTCCGGGCTGCAGAAGGGCGAGAAGCTCGTGCGCGACGTGCAGCAGCTCCGGGAGAGCTCGCCGCGATGAACCCGGATCGCAAGGGCCTCGCCGCGCGCATCGTCGAGGTCTTCCTCACCGGGAACCTCACGCCGCTGCTGATCCTGCTCTCGCTCGCGCTCGGCGTGGTCGCGCTGCGCACCACGCCGCGCGAGGAGGAACCGCAGATCGTGGTGCCGCTGGCCGACGTGGTGCTCGACGTGCCGGGCGCGTCGGCCGCGGAGGTCGAGAGCCTCGTGACCGCGCGGCTGGAGCGGATGCTCTGGCAGATCGACGGCGTGGAGTACGTGTACTCGACGAGCATGCCGCACCGCGCCGTGGTCACGGTGCGCTTCGTCGTCGGCAAGGATCGCGAGGACGCGCTGCTGGAGCTGCACAACAAGCTGCAGATGAACCGCGACGCGATCCCACCGCAGGTCACCGACTGGGTGGTGAAGCCGATCGAGGTCGACGACGTGCCGATCGTGAACGTCGCGCTGTGGTCGGAACGGCTGTCCGACTACGAGTTGCGTCGCATCGCGGAGGAGCTGCAGGACGTCGTGCAGGGCGTGGCGGAGGCCGGGCCCACGCAGATCGTCGGCGGCTCGCCGCGGCGCATCTCGGTGCGCATCGATCCCGATGCGCTCAGCTCGCGCGGCATCCCCGCCGAGGCGGTGGCGCAGGCGCTGCAGGCGTCGGCGGCGTCGGTGCCATCGGGCAGCATCGACCGGCACGACCGCGAGGTGATCGTGGAGGTGCGCGGCCACACCCCGTCGGTGGGCGAACTCGAACGCCTGGTCGTCGCGGTGCGCGAGGGTCGACCGATCCACCTCCGCGACGTCGCCACCATCGAGGACGGCCCCGCCGAACGCACCAGCTGGACGCGCGTGTCCTTCGGGCCTGCCGCGGGCGACGTGCCGCCCGAGCTGCGCGATCCGTCGCGCGACTTCGCCGCGGTCACGCTCGCCGTCGCCAAACGGCGCGGCAGCAACGCGGTGCACGTGTCGGAGGCGGTGCGCGCCAAGGTCGAGTCCGCGGCGAAGGAGCTGCTGCCCGACGACGTGCACTGGCGCGTCACGCGCGACCACGGACTCAGCGCCGACCAGAAGGTCGACGAACTGCTCGAGGGTCTGTGGGTCGCCGTCATCATCGTGATCGCGCTGATCGCGCTCACCCTCGGCTTCCGCGAAGGGCTCGTGGTCGCGACCGCGGTGCCGATCACCTTCGCGCTCACGCTGTTCTTCAACGATCTGCTCGGCTACTCGATCAACCGCGTGACGCTGTTCGCGTTGACGCTGGCGCTCGGTCTGGTGGTCGACGATCCGATCGTCGACGTCGAGAACATCCATCGTCATCTGAAGCGCGGGAAGCACGCGCCGCTCGAGGCGGTGCTGCGCGCCGTCAACGAGGTGCGTCCGCCGATCATCCTGGCGACGCTGGCGGTGATCGTCAGCTTCCTGCCGCTGTTCGGCATCACCGGCATGATGGGCCCGTACATGTCGCCGATGGCGCTCAACGTGCCGCTGGCGATGCTGATGAGCCTGCTGGTCGCCTTCGCGGTCACGCCGTGGCTGTCGTACCTCACGATGCGCAACCACGTGAAGCCCGATCCGGGCGCCGTCGATCTCGAGGACGATCACGAGGCGGTGCGGCGCGGCGGCATCTATCGGGTCTATGCGGCGGTGATGCGGCCGGTGCTCGCCTCGCGTTCGACGCGCTATCTGCTGCTGGTGGTGACCGCGGTGCTCTTCGCCGGCTCCTGCTGGCTCGCCTTGTCGCGCGACGTGCCGCTCAAGATGCTGCCCTTCGACAACAAGAACGAGCTGCAGGTCGTGGTCGACCTGCCGGAGGGCACCTCGCTCGAGCGCACCGAGGCGGTGGTCGCCGAGATGGCGGAGAAGGTGCGCGGTGCGGCCGAGGTGGTCGACGTCTCGACCTTCGCCGGCACCGCGTCGCCGATCGACTTCAACGGCATGGTGCGGCACTACCAGCTCCGCCAGTTGCCGCACATGGGCGACCTGCGCATCAATCTGATGCAGAAGCGCGAGCGCGCGGCCGGCAGCCACGAGATCGGCATGCGCCTGCGCGCGTGGCTCGATCCGATCGCGAAGGCGCGCGGTGCGCGGATCAAGATCGTCGAGCAGCCGCCGGGACCGCCGGTGATCGCGACGCTGACCGTGGAGGTGCGCGGCCCGCGTGACATGGAACCTGCGGAACTGCGCGCCGCTGCGAAGCGGCTCGAGGACCGTCTCGCGCAGGAGATCGGCGTGACCGATGTGGACAGCACGGTCGAGGACGACCAGTCGCTGCTGCGCTTCCGCCTCGACAAGCAGAAGGCAGCGCTGCACGGCGTGGCCGAGGCCGACGTGGCCCGCGCCCTGCGCGGTGCGATCGGCGGCAGCATCGCCGCGACCTTCCATGCCGAACGCGAGCGGCAGCCGCTGCAGGCGGAGATCCGTCTGCCGCGCGCCGACCGCGACGACCGCGCGGTGCTCGAGCGCCTGCCGGTACCCGCGCTCGACGGCAACTCGGTCCCGCTCGGCGAGATCGGTGTGTTCGTCGACGACACCGTCGAGCAGGCGATCTGGCACAAGAACCTCGAGCGCGTCGCCTACGTCTTCGCCGAGGTGGTCGGTCGCGCGCCCGCCGAGGTGATCTTCGACGTGCAGGCGGACCGTCAGCCGGACGGTGTCACGGTGCAGCCCGTCTCCCACGTGGTGCCCGTCGCCGAACGCAACTACCTGCGATCGGGCGCCGGCATCCCCTGGTCGCTGCCGGTCGGCGCCGAGCTGGATTGGAAGGGCGAGGGCGAGTGGAAGATCACCATCGACGCCTTCCGCGACCTCGGCATCGCCTTCCTCGCCGCGTGCTTCGGCATCTACGTGCTGCTGGTGCACGAGACCAAGAGCTACTTCCTGCCGCTGATCCTGATGCTGTCGATCCCCTTCACGATCATCGGCATCCTCCCCGGCTTCTGGATGCTCAACCTTCTCGGCGGGGGCCAGGTCGCCGGCGCACCGACCCCGGTGTTCTTCACCGCCACCGCGATGATCGGAATGATCGCGCTGTCGGGCATCGCGGTGCGCAATGCGATCCTCCTGATCGAGTTCATGCGCAAGGCCCTCGACGACGGCCTCTCGCTCACCGAATCGATCCTCCAGGCCGGCGCGATCCGCCTGCGGCCGATCTTCCTGACCGCCGGCACCGCGCTCCTCGCCGCCATCCCGATCACCCTCGACCCGATCTTCTCGGGCCTGGCCTGGGCACTGATCTTCGGGCTCCTGGTGTCGAGCCTGTTCACGCTGGTGCTGGTGCCGATGGTGTACGCGATGGTGTACGGGAAGCGGCACGCGGCGGGGTGATGTCCGACAGCGCGGCGTCTACATTGGCCGCGCCATGCGACACACCGCGCCGCTCGCTCTCCTCCTCGCCACGCTCGCCCCCGCGCAGGACCGCGCGCCGAGCAATCGCGAGGCCGAGAAGCTGATCGCCGAGTTCCTCGGGCAGGATGCGCGCAGCAAGGACGGCGTCGCGAAGCAGCAGGAGATCCTGGCGAAGCTGCGGTGGATGCCGGAGCTGCGCGACGCGCGCGCGGCGGAGGATTGGAAGAAGAAGATCGCCAAGCTCTGGAAGCAGGGGCGCACGCTCGAGCGGAGCGGCGACAACTGGTTCTTCGGCGACGAGAAGAAGAAGGAGCCGCGGCGTGGGCGCTACATCGTCGGTGGTGGCGAGCAGAAGAAGCCGAAGGGGCTGCTGATCGCGATGCATGGCGGGGGCGCGGGCTCCGGCGACGCAGGCGATGCCTTCGGCGGCTACTCGCCCGCGGCGTCGAAGTACGACTGGGTGGTGGTCGCGCCGGAGGTGCTGGAGAAGACCGAGCACGGCTGGACCGACTCGGGCACGGAGGAGTTCGTGCTCGATCTGGTCGATGCCGCGCTGCGCACCTGGCCGATCGATCCGGACCACGTCTACTTCGCCGGGCACTCGATGGGTGGCTACGGCTCGTGGACGCTCGGCGCGCACCACGCCGATCGGCTCGCGGCGATCGCGCCGTCGGCCGGCGCGCCGACTCCGCTGCTGGAGCGCGGTGAAGAGGGTCCGAAGATCACCGGGATCATCGAGGGCGTGATCCCGAACCTGCGCAACGTCTTCGTGTCGGTCTACCAGAGCACCGACGATCCACAGGTGCCGCCCGAGCCCAACCAGTTCGCGGTGAAGCAACTGCTGGCGGCGAAGGAGAAGTGGGGCGGTTTCGAGCACGACTACTGGGAGCTCGACGGCTTCGGCCACGCCGCGCCGCCCGGCGGGCATCTCGCGCAGCTCGACCGCATCTGCAAGCGCCTGCGCGATCCCGTGCCGTCGCGTGTGGTCTGGCAGCCGACCCTGTTGTGGAAGCGCCGCTTCGACTGGCTCGCGTGGGACGAACCGAAGCTGAACGCGATCGTGGTGGCCGATCTCGACAAGGCAGCCAATGCCGTGCACGTCACCTGCGACAAGTCGACCAAGGGCCTGTGGGTCCTCCTCGACGAGCGCATGCTCGACCTCGCCAAGGAGGTCGTGGTGACCGTCAACGACGCCGAGGTGTTCCGCGGCAAGGTCCTGCGCACCCTCGCCGACCTCCTCGCGACCAGCGAGCACCCCGACGGCTCGCTGCAGTTCGCGGCGCGCGCGCCGGCCTTCAAGCCGGATTGACCCCGCGTGTCAGAGCTCGAGAGACAATTGGTCTCTCGAGCTCTGCGTGGCCGCGCATGCGGCCACCAGTGCGCATCTGAGAGCCCGTATCATGGCCTCTTCTCGGGCTCTCAGCGCTCGAGGGACAATTGGTCTCTCGAGCTCTGCGTGGCCGCGCATGCGGCCACCAGTGCGCATCTGAGAGCCCGTATCCTGGATTGCGTGTCGGGCTCTCAGCGGATGCCCACGATCGGCGTGAGATCGAGCGCGTACTCCGGCAGGTCGTTGATCGCCGTCGTGTAGGTGTAGAGGTGCTTGCCCTGGCGGCGCGGCACCGTGCCACCGATCTGCACGATGCCGAGGTCCGAGGCGCGTAGCCCATTGCCGAAGCTCGGATCGAGCACGAAGTCCTGCGAGTAGATGCGCAGTCCGGCGAGGTTGTTGTTGTAGGGGATCGGCAGCGTGACGGCGACGCGGCCGAGCACGCCCGAGGGATCGGTGGTGGTCGCGATGCCGGCGGTCAGATCGGTCCACACCTTGCAACCCGGGAAGCCGATCGGCGCCATGTCGATCGGCAGCGTGAGTCCTCCCCAGGTCTGGTTGCTCGTTCCGAGGAACATCACGGCGGGCAGGTTCGGACCCGACAGCGAGTTGAACCAGATGCTCATCAGCTCGCCGGGTCCGCCCACGTCGCCGGCATAGGTGGTGCCGGTCGACGGGCACGCATCGCGATCGTTGTTGCGCACGAAGAAGCCGTACGAGGCCGGCGGGTCGAAGCGCTGCGCATCGCAGAACCAGGTCCACGAAGCCGGGCCCGCGGTGGGAGTGCCGACGTCCCACTCGATCTGCAGGTTGCGCCCGCTCTGCCACGCGAAGGGCGTGATCGGGATCGACACCGTCCAGTTGGCGGGTGACGTCGTGCTCGGCGTGAAGGCGGGGAAGTTGAGGTTGGTCTGCCCGAGCACCTGCACGCGGTCGCTGCCGCGATTCGCGCTGTAGCTCTCGGGGATCACGTGGCCGGGCGGCGGCACGCCGACGCTCGACATGTGGATGGTCAGCGGCAGCGAGTGCGCGACCATCGCCTGCGTGGTCTGCGCCGCGTCGGGGCGCAGGTACAGCCGCGAGATGGTCCCGGTCGGAAAGGCGATCGCGGTGGAGTCCCAGGTCGTCTGCGCACGCGAGGGCGCGAACTGCACCGGCACCCAGTGACGCGCGTTCGCTTCCTGCGACAGGAAGCGGGTCGGGAGCGTGTCGGTCGGTGATTGCGCGAGGGGACGGGCGAGCGGGGCCACGACGAGCAGGATCGCCGCGGCACCCAGAGCGGGTCGCGTATGGAGCATCGAGGCCTTCGACTGACGAGGTGCGGATCCGAGGTGAGGGCGAAGATCCGAGACGCGCGCCCTACGCGGGCAGGGCGGCGGGTGGCTCGGGCCGGGCAGGATCCCCCGGCGCGAAGGGCGCGACAAGGCGCGGTGCTCAGGAAAGTCCGTCGTCGCGCGCATCGACCGCGCGACGTGCTGCGCGCGCGGGCGGAATCCGTCCCTCGGATACGGCCTGCCGCAGCCCGTCGACGCGCGAGCGCATCGACGGATCGGCGAGGAAGCGCACGCGGATGACCTCGTCGAGGGCGCGCTCGAAGGCGATCAGGTCCTGGCGACGGCGTCGCGTCGCGAGCGCGCCGTCGTGCTCGTGCTGCGCGATCCGTGCGCGGATGGCATCCCAGAGCGCGGCGATGCCCTCGCCGCTGCGCGCCGAACAGGTCCACACCGGCACCGCGTCGTCGCCGCGCAGGATGTGCATCGCGCCGTCGATCTGCTGCGCGGTCGCGCGCGCCGGCGCGAGGTTGTCGCCGTCGGCCTTGGTCACCGCGATGCCGTCGGCGAGTTCCAGCACGCCGCGCTTGATGCCCTGCAGGTCGTCGCCCGCGCCGGTGAGCACCAGCAGCAGGAAGAAGTCGACGAGGTCGGCGACCGCGTGCTCGCTCTGTCCCACGCCGATGGTCTCGACGAACACCACGTCGTGCCCCGCCGCCTCGCACAACAGCATCGCCTCGCGCGTGTGCGCCGCGACACCGCCGAGCATGCCGCCGCCCGGACTCGGTCGCACGAAGGCACGCTCGTGCCGCGCGAGCTTCTCCATGCGCGTCTTGTCGCCGAGGATGCTCCCGCCCGAGATCGCGCTCGACGGATCGATCGCCAGCACCGCCACGCGATGCCCGCGATCGCACAGCAGCGTGCCGAGCGCCTCGAGGAAGGTGCTCTTGCCCACGCCCGGCACACCGCTCACGCCGACGCGCAGCGCGCGCCCGGTGTGCGGCAGCAGCGCATCGAGCAGCTTCTCCGCCGGCTCGCGATCCTCGGCACGACGGCTCTCGATCAAGGTGATCGCCCGCGCCAGCGCCCGGCGATCGCCGGCGAGGACGCCGGATCGGAGGTCGAGCGGTTCGGGACGTGGCGCCGGCATCGCGGGACAGGGTCGGAGGAGCGGGTCGTGCCGTCAAATTGCGACTGTGTCCCCGTCGTCGGAAGCCGATCCCGCTTCTGCGTATGGCGAGCGGGTGAGTTCGTTCGTCTCCTCCGGCAGGAGGCATCTGGTGGTCCCGTGGCTCCGGCCTGGCCTCCGACGATCCATGGCCAACGATGAACCTGGAGCGGTGCAGGCAGCCGCCGCTCGCTACGCTCGTCCATCCGAGAGCCAGGGACGTCGAACGGACGAGCCGAGCCGATGAGCAACCAGAAGAGAAGGTCGGAAGTACGCGACGGAGCCGAACCCCGCGCCGCGGCACTCCTGTTCCTCACTCTCCATGAACTCGCGGCGACCTGTGCGATCGGTGCCGTCGTCTTCGCCGTCCTCGCCCTGACCCAGGGAGGGAGCCTGTATTGGGGCCTCGGCGCGCTCTGCATCGTCGGTGTGCCCGTCTGCGTGCGGCTCGCGCGACGCTCGACGCGATGACGCCGCCCGACCAACCGCGGTGTCCGGCTGCGTTCGGGTGGAGCGGAGCCGCGGCAAGTCAGCGGTACGGGCAGCCGGTCGCGCCCGTGTATTCCGTTCGAGTCTCGTCGATCACGAGACCAAGGTCTCCGAGCTGCGGCGTGCCAAGGCTCTCGCTCCGAGGACCAGGCACAACCCGCCCGCGCATGCCAGCAGGATCGCGACCACGACCGACGGGAAGTCCGGCCACACCTCGCGCACGTAGCGCCACCACAGGTGGTTGAAGCCGATCGTCTCCGGCCTCGGTGCGGCGACCGGTTCCGGCACCTTCACGCCGAAGATGGGCTCGGTGGTGTCTGCGGAGCGGCCGGACTCGAGCCGTCCGGTCGCGGCGAGCCAGGCGTGGATCCAGTGGCCGTGCAGCGGGCTGTAGCGCGGTTCGAAGTTGACGTTGTTGTCGACGCCGTTGACACCGGGCCACTCGACGTTGGCGGCGATGTAGGCGTACTGCTGATGCCCGATGTAGGTGGTGACGATGCCGCCGAGCGAGAGCACGAAGCCGAGCGCGGCGACGGCCCAGAAGGCGCGCGGTGCGGTGCGCCACGGAGTGCCCAGCGCGAGCGCGATGGCGACGAACAGCGCGATCACCGGGGTGAGGTAGCGGATGCCCCAGCACTGACCTGCGGCCCAGTAGTGCAACGTCGCGAACAGCGGCAGCGGTGCGAGGAAGGTGAGCAGCGCGAACCAGGTCGCCGCGCGTGCGCGCACGACGCGCTTGCCGAGCTGTGCGAAGGCGGACCACAGCGGCACCGAGAACCAGAGCATGCCCTTGCCGAAGGCGATGAACAGCAGAGGTAGTCCGTAGATCAGCGGGTAGCTGAAGAAGCCGACACCGCCGCTGTAGCCGGTCTCCGCCGCGTCGCCGAAGCGCGCGCGATTGGCGTAGATCAGCAGGGCGATCGCCGGCACGCCGCCGACCACGAACCAGGCGAAGTCGGCGAGGCGACGGCCACGCCAGCAACTCCACAACGCCCACGCACCGAGTCCGCACAGCGGCAGGGCCTGCGGATAGCGCACCAGCACGCCGAGACCGCCGAGCAGACCGGCGAGGAACAGGGTGCCGCGTTCACCACCTGCGCCGTGGCGCGCGACGCCGGCTGCGCAGGCGCAGAGGAAGAAGGTGCCGGGCATGTCGGACAGCGTCTCGCGCGTCCCCGGCCAGAACTGCGTGCAGAGCGTGGCTACGGCGACCGCGATCAACGCGTCGCGCGGCCGAGAGCCGAGCGACAGCAGCAGGATCAGCAGCGACACCACGGTCCCTGCGCCGGCGAGGGGCGAGAGGAAGCTGGCGAAGAAGCGCTCCCAGAAGAACCAGTGGAACAGCGGGTCCTGGTGCTGCGCGCGGTAGCGCTGCTCGACGTCGGGCCACAGCCGATCGCAGAGCGCGGCCAGCGCCATCGCCGGGACGAACAGCGCCTGGTGCCCGATCGGGAACCACACGTAGTCCTTGCCATCGATCCCGCGCCGTCCGTAGCGCGGCAGCTTCGGGTCCTCGATGTAGTAGCGCACGATCGCCTGCTCGGCGGGCCAGGTCGGTTCGCCATCGCGCAGCAGTTCGCTGCGAGATTCGCCGACGAGTCCCGGGCTGCCGCGCCACCACCATGCGCGCGCGGCGTGCATGGTGATCTCCGCGTCGGTGTTCTCGAGGTAGCCGTGCGCCGAGAAGGCGAAGAGGAAGAGGCTGCCGAGGAACAGGAGCGCCAGGGCGAGGCGCGGCAGGCGGGGGAGCGGCGCTGCGTCCGGCGTCATGCGTCGCGCGAAGCCTAACCGGCGGCCGCGGCGCGCGAGAGCGCGGATCTCGTGAGGTGCCACATCAGTCCCGGGACGAGCACGAAGTCGAGCAGCGTGTTGGTGACGAGCCCGCCGATCACCACGGTGGCGACCGGATACAGCAGCTCGCGACCCGGCTGACCCGCGCCGAGCGCCAGCGGCAGGAGTCCGATGCCACTGGTGAGCGCGGTCATCAGCACCGGCACGATGCGTTCGCGGACGGCGCGAAGGATGGTGTCGATCGACAGCTCGGCGCCTTCCTCACGGAGCAGGTGCAGCGTGTGGTCGACCAGCAGGATCGCATTGCGGACCGCCATGCCGAGCAGGGCGATGAAGCCGACCAGGGCCGCGACCGAGAGGTCCTGCCCGGTGGCGACCACGGCTCCGACCCCACCCAGGAAGGCGATCGGTCGCGTGAGCAGCACCAGCGCGGCGAGGGGGATCGAGCGGAAGTGCAGGAACAGGATCAGCATCATCGCGGCGAGCGCGACCAGGCTGAGCGCGAGGATGGTGCGTGTCGCCTCCTGCTGCGCCTCGAACTGGCCGCTCAGCTCCAGCGAGTAGCCGGGCACGGCGGCGAGCTCCGCGCGGATCGGTGCGAGCGCCTGCTGCACGTCGGCGACCACGTCGCCGAGCGCGCGTCCCGCGACGTTGTGCTTCACCACGATGCGGCGCAGGGTGCCCTCGCGACGGATCTCGTTGGGCACCAGCACGCGGCGCACGTCGGCGACGTCACCGAGACGGACCTGGTCGTCGTCGTGACCACGCAGCAGGAGCGCGCGGAGGCCGTCGAGGTCGGCGCGGTCGTCGGGTCGCAGGCGCACGCGGATCGGGATGGTGAGGCTGCCGTCGCGCAGCCGCGAGACCTCTTCGCCGCCGAGCGCGAGACCGACGGTGGTCGCGAGCGTGTCCACGCTCACACCGAGCTGCGCGAGGCGCTCGCGCTGCGGCGCGATCTCGATCTGCGGCACCTCCACGATGCGTTCGGTCGCCAGATCCACCACGCCATCGATCCCCTTCACCTTGCCCTCGACTCTCTGGGCGAGGGCGCGCAGGCGGTCGAGATCGGGGCCGGAGATCTTGATCGCGACCTGCGAGGTCACACCCGACAGGAGGTGGCTCAGCAGATGGGCGAGCGGCTGCTCGGTCTCGGTGGGCAGCCCGGGGAACTGCGTGCGCAGGCGATCGCGCACGTCGTCCATGATCGCCTCGCGCGATCTCCCGGAGTGAGGATCGAGCACGACGATGCACTCCGAGTCGGTGATCGGGTCGATGTGCGCGTCGCCCTCGCCGCGTCCGGAGCGACGCGCGACGTGCGCCACGCCGGGCACCGCCATCAGCATGCGCTCGAGGCGCTGGCCGAAGGCGTCGGAGGTGGCGAGGCTCGCCTCGGGGGGCAGCGACAGGTTGACCTGCAGCGTGCCCTCCTGGAACGGCGGCAGGAAGGTGGTGCCGCGCGTCACAACGACGGCCGCGGCGCACAGCGTGCAGGCGGCGAGCACGCCGAGCACCGCGCCGCAGTGTGCGATGCCGAAGCTCGCGACGCGCGCGGCGAGCGCACGCAGTCCCGCGACCAGTCGCCCGCCGTAGCTCGCGCTGCGCGGGACACGGCGACCGAGCAGCAGCACGCACAGCACCGGCGTCACCGTCAGCGCGACGACCAGCGACGCCATCACGCTGACGATGTAGCTCACGCCGATCGGCGCGAAGAGTCGACCTTCGATGCCGCTGAGGAAGAACAGCGGCAGGTAGACCACGGTGACGAGCAGCGTTCCGTAGGTCACCGGCTTGCGCACCTCGCGGGCGGCGTCGAGGACCACCGCGGCGACGGCGCGCGGTGTCGCGCGGCGCCCGTTCTCCCACAGCCGTCGGTAGACGTTCTCGACGTCGACGATGGCGTCGTCGACCAGCGTGCCGATGGCGACGGCGAGCCCGCCGAGGGTCATCGTGTCGATGCCGAGCCCGAACAGCGCGAACACGATCGCCGTGACCGCGACCGACAGCGGGATCGCGGTCAGCGTGATCAGGGTGGTGCGCAGGTCGAGCAGGAAGAGGAACAGCACGATCAGCACCAGCAGCGCGCCGTCGCGCACCGCGGCACCGACGTTGTCGAGCGCGCGCTCGATGAAGTCCGCCTGGCGGAACAGGCCGTCGAGCACGGTCACGTCCGACGGGAGTCCGGGAGCGATCGCGGCGAGTTCGTCGCGCAGGCGCTTGGTGAGTTCGAGCGTGTCGGTGCCCGGTTGCTTGGTGACCACCACCAGCACGCCGGCGCGGCCGTCGACACCGGCCTCGCCGACGGCGATCGCTGCGGGGCCGAGGGTGACCTCCGCGACGTCGCCGATGCGGACCGGACGGCGCGGGTCGTCGCGCACGATCGCCGCGGCGAGCTGATCGGGACCGTCGAGTCGTCCTCGCACGCCGACCAGGGGCGCGGTCGGACCCTCCGGCATCACGCTTCCCACCACGCTGACGTTCGCGCGCACCACCGCGTCGCGGACCTCCTCGAGGGTCACGTCGAAGGCGCGCAGCCGCGCGGAGTCGGCCGTGACCTGCAGCTCGGTCGGCAAGGCACCGTTCACCACGACCTGCGCGACTCCCTTCTGCGCGAGCAGCCGCGGCTTCACGTCGCGCTCGACGATCCGCCGCAGCGTGGCCCGGTCGGTCCGGTCGCCGGCGCGGAAGCCCGCGACCAGGATCTGACCCATGATGCTGGTCAGCGGCGCCATCTCGACGTGCGCGTTGCGCGGCAGTTCGGCGAGCTGCAGCTTCTCGGCCACCACTTGCCTCGCGCGATAGGGATCGACGCTCCAGTCGAACTCGGCGTAGAGCACCGCGACGCCGCCCGAGCTGATCGAGCGCACCCGTGCGATGCCAGGCGCACCGTTGAGCGCCTGTTCGAGCGGACGCGCGACCAGCAGCTCGATGTCCTCCACGTTGGTCCCCGGCGCCTCCGCGATCAGCGTGACCACGGGGCGATCGAGATCCGGGAGCACGTCGATCGGCATGCGCAAGGCCGCGAGCGTGCCGAACACGGCGATGGCCAGTGCGGTGAGCACGACGATGAGGCGATTGCCGAGCGCCGTGCGGATGATCCAGTCGAGCATGGCGATCCTCAGTGGTCGTGGTGGTGTTCGGCCGCAGCGTCGCCGCGCATCGCGAGCGCGAGCGCGTAGCCTCCGGCGGTGACGATCGGACAGCCGTCGACGAGTTCGCAGGGACCGTCGGAGGGTCCGCGGATCGCGGCCCGCCCTGCGCCCTCCGCGACCACGATCACCGGCTGCGGATGGAAGTGACCGCCGGCTTCGGCGATGAACACGATGCGTTGAGCACCGCGTTCGACGATCGCGCTGGTCGGCACGATCCAGGTGTCGCGCAGCTCGTCGACGGGGAGCAGCAGCTCGTAGTGTTGCCCCGGCTGCAGCGCCCACGAGCGCATCGAGGAGTCAGCGTCGGCGCCGCGGATCTCGAGGTTGTCCAGGTCGAACCACGCCACCGGACCGCTCGGCTCGGACTGCAGCGTGAGGACGTGCAGGTCGTCGAGATCGGGTGCGGTGCCCGCAGGTACGGCGCGCGCTCGACATGCGGTGGCCGAGCGGAAGGCCGCCTGCACCGGAGCGACTTCGGATCCGAGCGGGCGGGCGATCAGACGCATGCGGCGCGGATCGCGCAGCGTCAGCAGGACGGCGCCGTCGGTGACGGGTACGCCGGGACGCACGGAGACGTCGACGACGTCCCACGCGCCGTCGAGTTCGGGCGCGCGCAGCTCGACGATCTCGTCGAGCGCGCCGAGTGCCGCGAGGTGCATGACCGCGGGCGTCGACTGGCCGCCGAGCAGCAGCGAGGCGATGGTGGGGAACCGCGCGGCATCGGCAGGTGAGTTCCGCAGCCATTGGACCAGCGCGTCGTCGGCGTGCCCGAGCGCGACCAGCTCCGCGATCGTGCCCACGACGAGCGGCATCGAGCGCGTGGCCTCCGGGAGGGCATCGAGCAGCGCCTGCGCCGCGTCGCTCCACATCCCGGCGTGCTGGAGTGCGCGGCGTGCGTGCGCGCCGTCGAACAGCGCCGCCTCGCGGTCGGAGAGCACCGCTTCGATCTGCTCCTCGGTGAAGCCGTGGCGTTCGAGCTCGTGACGTGCCTGCTGCGCAGCGGCCTCGTTGCGCCTCATCGCGTAGCCGAGCTCGATCGCCCGTTGGCGCGGGAGCAGCGGCGCGTCCTCGGTCGCGCTCTCCAGCGCGCGCAGTCGTTCGACTTCGTCGCGATCGGTGGCGAGTGCGATCTCGGCGCTGCGCAGCGCACCGAAGGCGGCGTGGATCTCGTCGTGGTTCGGGAAGACGTGTTCGCGCGTGAGTTCCAGTCGCACCGGTGGGATCGCGGCGCGCTGCATGCGCAACAGCACGCTGCCCGGCGGCACGGTGGTGCCGGCGTGCGCGGCGACCTCGAGCACGATCCCGCCGATCGGAGCGTGCAGTTCGCGTCGCGCGGTCGGCAGGTCGTCGACGGTCGCCGCGATGGCTCGCTCGATGCGGAAGGTCCCGCGCACCAGCGAGGTGGTCGCGATGCCGAGGCTCTCCACGGTCGCGGCGTCGTAGTGCGTCTCCTCGTTCGGATCCGCCGCGGCTCCGGTCGGGGGCGTGTGCTCGTGATGAGGGATCAACCAGAGCCCGGTGGCGAGTCCGAGCGCCGAACAGGACAGGGCGAGAAGCAGTGGTGCGACGTGCAGTTTCATCGGCGTTCCTCGGCGGCGGGGACGGTCGCAGGTGCGACGGCGCGGGCGGTGTGGTCGGAGACGGGTGTTTGCAGGACCACGGGCAGGGCGGCGGGCGGCGGTGACGGATCGAAGACCAGCAGCGGCACTCCGACGTCCTGCTCCAGCGCGAACCATGCGCGCAGCGTCGCGGTCCGGGCGTCGAGGGCGGCGAAGCGTGCGCGGGCCAGCGAGCGCATCGCGTCGAGCAGGTGCAGCGCGTCACCCGATCCGGCATCGGCCGTGCGTCGCGCGAGTTCGACCGCGCGGGTCGCGGCGGGAAGAAGGCCATCCTCGATCGACGCCTGCCGCCGGCGTGCGGATGCGATCGCGGCCAGGTCGCCGTCGAGCACGGTCAGCGTGCGCCGCAGCTCCGTCGCGTAGCGCTCGCGGTACTCGTCGCGTTCGGCATCGGCCTCGGCGACGCCCTTCGCGTTGCGGTCGAACAACGGGAGCGACAGGCCGATGCCGAGCGCGAAGACGCTCTTGTCCTCGCCGGGCTCGTCGCTCAACGAGGGCGCGAGCACGAGATCCGGCCACTGCTTCTCGATCTCGAGACGGAGGCGACGTTCGGCGAGCTGGTACTCGCCGCGCAGGCGGATCAACGCGGGGCGATGGGCTGCGGCGAGGCCGGCGAGCGACGCCGCGTCGGGAGTCTCCGAAGGCGCCTGCGGCAGATCGCCGCGCAGGCGCTCGACCCTTGCGACATCGACCCCGAGGCGCAGTGCGAGGGCGCGATCCCGCTCGACCTGCGCGAGCTCTTCGCCGTACACGTCGGCCGAACGTGTGGCGGCTTCGACGCGGAGCGCCTCGAGCTCGCCCGCGGCGAATCCACCGGCCTGCACCATGGCCTCGCCGAGCTGCACGGAGCGCTGGGCCAGCGTCTCGAGGTCGTGCGCGAGTCCGCTGCGCTGACGCGCGAGCGCGGCGAGGGTCCAGTCGGATCGCAGCAGGAGCTGCTCCTCGCGAAGCGCCAGGATCGCATCGAGGCGTGCGACCTCCGCACGGGCGGAGTCGAGGTCCTGAGCCGCGGCGATCCGTGCGCCGAGCGGAATGCGCAGGGAGAGGTCGGCGAAGGCGGTCAGCTTCGCGCCGTCGAGCGCCGAACCCGATGCCCACTGCGGACCGAAGCGGATCTCGGGATCGGGCCACGCGGCGGACACCTTCGCACGTGCGGCCCGCGACCGGAAACGCGCGATGCTCTCGCGCACGATCGGTGAGCTGTCGCTCAGCCAGATCGCGGCGGTCGCGAGGTCGAGGCCGTCCTGAGGCTCGGGGCTCGGTCGCACGGCGCGGATCCCGGCGAGCAGCGCATCGGTGTCGAGCGGCGAGGGTCGGTAGCTCGTGCACGCGAACAACGCGGCGGAACAGCAGAAGACGAGCGATCGGCAGACAGGGGACATCGGAGCCACGGTGGGGTCGGCGCAGCGGGCGATCGTGGTCGCGGCCGGTGCGGGCGAGGGTGGGACGGGACGCCGGTCCCGCGGCTCAGATCAGCAGCACGACGCAGCGACGTGCAGCGAGGGCACGCCGCAATGCGATCGCACCCTCGTCCCCGGGGACGACGGCGCGCGGATCGAAGCACTCGTCGTCGAATGGTGGTGCGGTGCGCGGTGGTGCTGCGATGCAGGGAGTCGGTGCGCGCGACCCCTCGCGATGCCGGACCGGGTCGTGGCGCCTCGCGACGTCACCCTGCCGGTCCGCTTCGGCGCGGGCGGTGGGGGCCCGACCCGGCAACCTCGTGCGCTCGTGGGGGAGTCCGAGGTCGAAGTCGCCGCGGATCGCGACGTCGAGGCAGCCGGATCCGCAGGGCTCGCAGTCGCTGTCGACGGTTCCCTCCGGAGACTCCGCGCCCGATGCCGCGGGCGCACAGGGGCAGCCGTCGTGGGAGTCGACCCCCACCGAGATGTCCCCCGCGTCGTGGATGCACAGCGTGACGCCGTGCACCGGCAGTCCCACGAGGATCGCGCAGGCGATCCAGGCGATACCGACGGCGAGGGAGCGGAGGGACGTCACGGGTGGGCGCGGAGGATAGGTCGGTTCCGTACCCGATGCGAAGGGAAACCGGCCTCAACCCGTCGGGGCGTCGGCGCGCTCCGGCACGGAGACACCGTGGGCGCTTGCGGAGCGGAGCAGCGCGGCGACCACGACCTCGGCATTGGCCACGCTGCGCAGCGACACGGTGCGGATCCGGCCATCGCGATGGTGGAGCGTCACCGCACGCGGCCGCGTCTCGATCCGTTCCAGTTCCGGCCAGGTGCGACGACAGGAGCGCAGGGGCGAGAGGCGCAGGCTGAAGCCGTCCTCGTCGAGTCGCAGCTTGCGCAGGCGCGGGAACAGGTGCGGGAACAGGCCGCGCACGAGCAGCAGGACGCCGACGAGGATTGCGAGCGTCGCCGGCTGGAAGGCCTTCTGCGGCTTGTAGGTCATGAGCGCCGTGAGCAACGCGACCACGCCGCCACAGACGTCCACCCAGCAAAAGCGCGAGGTCGATTCGCTCGAGGATCGCCATTCGCGCACACCGGCCGCGCACAGCGCACCACCCGTGAGGAGGCTGATGATCGCGTAGGCGCGACGGCCCTCGATCGAGAGGAGCGACAGGCCGCCGAACAGGACCGCGAACCCGGGCAGCATGTCGTTCAGCAGCATCGCGCGACGCACGCCCCGTGTGCGCTCGAGAGGGATGATCTCGGACGGCGCTGCAGAGGCTTCGCGATCGACTTGCATGGACGGCGGGTTGATGGACCTCGTCGTCAATGTCGGCAGTGCGGGATCGGCCGTCCAGCACGCGACCGATCCGCGTGCGCCGTCGTCATCCCTCCGGGTGCAGCCGGCTCTCGCGACGACCGCGAACCAGGTAGAAGACGGTCATCCCCCAGATGCCGACCGTGAAGATCCCGACCAGGATCGCTCCCCATTGCGGATACGAGTAGGTCCAGAAGTTCGCGATCTTCTTCGAACCGAAGACAACCGGCATGAAGGGCTCGACCTTGACCGGCGCCTCGGGTTTCAGGTGGTGACCGAAGTCCCACAGCATGAACACGAAGCGCCCGAAGGCGATCGCCGAGATGTAGGCGGCGATGGCGGAGAGATCGATCAGCGCACGCACGTTGCCGAGCAGGGCCACACGCAGGGCGAGCAGGGCCATCGCGATGAGCCCGAAGGGCAACCAGTCGAGGTCGCGCAGCTCGTCGCGGGTGATCGTCTTCATCCCGATGTAGTGATTGAGGGTGTTGATCTCCTGGATGTCGTTGCCGTTGTTGCCGCCGACGAGCTGGTAGCTCCAGATGTCCATCTGCAGACCCTTCGGGTACTGGGGGGCGATCATGTTGATGTTCCAGAGGGGGAACGCGAAGCTCAGCAGGAGCGGGATCACCAGCGCGCACAGGACGAGGCGTCCGCGTCCGCGCAGGGGAAGGTCGAGGAACTCGAAGAAGCTGGGTGCGGTGGTCTTCACGATGTCCTCACACGAGGTCGCCGGACTCGAAGTGGCGCGCGCTCAGGAGCCAGACGGTCGAGCCGAGCAGGAGTGGCCAGCCGATGCCGAGCGCGAGCAGCGCACCGCTGCCGAGGTGATTGGCGAGGTAGAAGCCGACGGGGCCCAAGGTGGCGAGTTCGGGATCGGCGGCGGAGAGCAGGGCGAGCCGTGCGTCCTGCACGGGATTCAGGGCGGCCAGCGCGAAGACCGCCTCCGCCGGCAGGTGCCATTGCAGCATCAGCCCGATCAGGCCGAAGTCGATCAGCGCGACCTGCGCGGCCCATGCGAAGAGCAGCAGCATCAGGGCCTTGGCCTGGCCACGGACGAAGGTGGAGATGGCGAAGCCGAGGGCGACCGAACACCACAGGAGCGCGGTGCTGACCGCGGTCACACGCAGCAGGAAACCCCACGGCACGATCTGTCCGAACATCAGGCTCCCGGCGATCGCCATGATCGGGAGCAGCAGGACGAGCGGCGCGGCGAGCGCCACGAAGCGCACCAGCGACACGGAGCCGAACCAGCCCGAACGACCCAGCGGGTGACCGAACAGGAGTTCGAGCGTGCCGTCGTCACGAGCGCCGTTGACGATCTGGCCGCTCGCGCCGAGTCCGAGCAGCGGCAGCAGGAACACCAGTGCGTGGCTGAACGACATCAGCACGCGGCCCATGCCGGTGAAGCCCATCACCGTCGACTCGCGCAGACCGACCAGCACGAAGATCCCGGTCAGCACCGCATAGACGGCGATGCAGAACACCAGCCAGCGGGACCGCAGCACCTCGGCGATCTCCAGCCGCGCGATCGCGGCGAACTCGTGACGGGCGATCATCGGCGTGATTCGCGTCGGGCACGGACGCGCTCCTCTGCTTGTTCGAGGGACATCGAACCGGGCGTGTCGGCGGACACCGCGGCGAGCCCGTAGCCCATCGGTGTGGGGGTCAGGGCGACGAAACGGACCTCCTCGCGTGACAGCCAGCGATCGGAATCGTGCGCGTGGAAGTAGATCGCGTGGATCTCGGGCTTGGTCGCGTCGAGATCCTCGAGCAGGCAGCCGGGATCGTCGAAGAAGCGGACGTCGCCGCGGCTCGATTGCAGCTGACAAGCGAAACCGCGTTCTCCGACGTGCATCGCGCAGAACGCGCAGGCCTCGCGGTCCCAGACCGGCTCCACGGGACCGGCCGGCGGTCGGCCGGCGCCGATCACGGTGCGGGCGACGACCGACAGACCCACGAGAACCAGGGCGCCGAGGATCCAGGTGAGCGAGCGGCTGCCGTTCATCGGCGTGTCTCCGGTCCCGATCGGGACTCCTCGACGTCGCGGACGACGATGTCCTCGAGCTCGGTGCCGAGTCGATCCGACACCTCGCGCACCAGCTCACCGCGCGACGCGGTGCCGATGGTCGTCCGCCACCAGCCGGTGCCGCTCTGCTGGAAACCGTGCTCGAGCAGGAACGTGGAGGCTCGGCCGTTGTGCGTGCGCAGTTCGACCACCGAGCGTCCGGTGGCCGCGAAGTACTGCGTGGCCGGACCGTCGTGGTCGACCTTCCCTTCCTCGAGTGCGACGACGCGATCGACGAGATTGCGGATCTCGTCGAGACGGTGCGAGCACAGCAGCAGCGTGGGGCGTGGGTCGAGCAACTGCACGAGGTCGAAGAACCGCGTGCGGCTCATCGCATCCATGCTCGCGGTGGGTTCGTCGAGCACGAGCAGCTCGGCACCGGAGCCGAGCGCGAAGGCGGCGAGCAGCTTCTGGCGCGTGCCGCCCGAGAGCGAGCGCAGCGGCTTGCCGCGCAGGGCCACCGGGTCGAGGCCGATGCCGCGTGCGGCGTCGAGGATCGGCTCCTGCGGCGACCGGCGCAGACGGCACACCGCCGCGGTGAGTTCGCCGACCGTCGCCGAGAGGCGCGGCGCCACCTGCGGCACGTAGGCGACGCGGGGGGCGAGCTTCGCACGGTCGGTGAGCGGATCGAGGCCGTCGATCGCGACGCGACCCTCGTGGCCGATCAGGCCGCACACGATGCGGATCAGCGTCGACTTTCCGGAACCGTTCGGGCCGACCAGCGCGGTCCGCGAGCCGGACGCGAGGCACAGATCGATGCCGTCGAGCGCGACGACGGACCCGAAGCGACGGCGCACGGATTCCAGTTCAATGCGCATCGAACCACTCCAGAGGTGAGGAGACGAGTCGCGGCGACTCGTCGACGAGCAGTTGCTGCGGCGCGAACAGGGGCAGCACCTCGCCGACGAGGTCGACCATCGCGAGGGCAGGAGTTCCGCGCAGCAAGGCCAGCTCGGGCTGCTTGCCGAGCAGATCGCTGGACAGGCTGCGGAGTTCGTAGGCGACGTCGCCGCGGCCGTCGCCGTCGAGGTCGTAGCCCTGGTAGTCGTCCCAGCAGTTGCCGCGCCAGCTGGTCCGCATGGCGTCCCCACCGCCGCCGACCTGCACCTGATGCGTGTTGTCGCGCAGGCTGTTGTCCTCGAATTCGTTGCGCTCGGGGCTGGCGTGGAACACCACGCCGGTGTCACTCATGCGGATGTGGTTGCCCCGGAAGCGGTTGGTCTGGTTGCGATCCAGGGGAGAGGTGTCGAGGTAGATGCTCGTGGTGTTGGCGAGGAAGGCGTTGGCGGCGACCGTGAGGTTGCCGGATTCCTTGACCCCGAGTCCGACACCGGCCGCACCCGAGCAATGCGCGATGAGGTTGCGCTCGATCGACACGTCGTGGCTGTACATCACGAAGATGCCGACGACGTTGTCGCGATAGCGATTGTCCGCCACGAGGTTCTCGTGGCTGTACATGAAGTGCGTGCCGTAGCGGCAGCCGCGGACGTCGTTGCCGACGACCCGGTTGTGCGACGAGTACCAAACCACGACGTCGCGCGCATCGCGCACGCGATTGCCGCTGACCACGGAATCGGTGGTCTCCCACAGACGGATGCCGTCGCCGCGCAGACCGTGCGCGGGTTGTCCGGTCCCTTCCACCAGGTTGTCGCGGATCTCGGCGCGCTTGCTGAGTTCGACCAGGATGCCGAACAGGGAGTGGACCACGCTCAGTCCGCGCACCTCGACGTCGTCGGCCCGCACGCGGACGGCGGCGTCGGTGGTGTCGAAGCGCGAACCGCTGCCGTCGACCGTGAATCCGGACAGCTTCGTTCCGGCCGCTTCGACCGACAGCGTGGTGCCTTCGCCCGTCGAGCGGAGGATCGCCGTCGGCGGCCCCCAGATCGTCACGGGTCTCGTGATGCGGATCGGCCCCGGGTGCAGACCCGGTTCGAGGAGCAGCACCGCCCCGGCTGCTGCCTCGGTCAGAGCGTCCTGCAACCCTCCCGGTGGAACGGACCTGCCTCCCGCGGGCGCCGGCAGCGGCTGGGGCGCCGGCGCTCCCGCGCCGCGACCATCCGCACACGCCGTCACGGCGGCGAGTGCGGCGCAGAGGATGATCGCGGGAGCGGAGTTCATTGCGGCTCGACCAGGAAGTAGCCGGCCATCTCGAGGTGCAGGGCCGAGCAGAACTCGGTGCAGTACATCGGGAACACGCCGGCCTCGTCGGCGACGAAGTCGATGTTGGTGTGCTTGCCGGGCTCGAGGCTGACGTTGACGTTGTAGGAGCCGATGCAGAAGCCGTGCGTCGCATCGTGCGCCTGCTCGACGTTGGTCAGGTGCAGATGGACCCGCTCACCCTGCTTCACACGGATCGTGTCCGGCGTGAAGTGGCTGCGCACCGCAGTCATGAACACGTGGACGCCGTCGGCCTTGCGTTCGATGCGCTCCTTGCCCGAGACGGTCGCGTTCGGATCGACCTTCATGGTGAACGGATCGATTCCGATCGGCGAGTACACATCGACGGGGTGCAGCTTGTCCGCCTTGACCATCTGCGCGTAGTGCGGCTCACCGAGCGGCAGAGGCATGTCGTAGAGCAACTGCATCTTGTCGCCCGAGATGTCGATCAGCTGGAAGTTCTGCGGGAGCAGCGGGCCGACTCCGGCGAAGCGATCGATCGCCCACTTGTCCATCGCGATCAGGAAGCGACCGTCGGGGGAGACGGTGTCGCCTTCCGCCGCGACCAGGTGACCGATGTTGAAGTGGACGTTCACCTTGTCGACGACCTTGAGGTCCTTGACCGACCACTTGGCGACGGTCGACTCGATGAACACCGACGTGTAGGCGAAGCCCTTGTCGTCGAACTGAGTGTGGAGCGGGCCGAGCCCGATCTCGCATTGACCGCGGATCGCCGACGCGAAGTCGAGGATCGGCACGCCGTAGGGATCCTTGCCCGCGTACTTCTTCTGCGCGATCAGGTCCTTGATCTTCGCGAAGGAGTAGACGGTGCAGTGCGTGTCGAGCTTGCCACCGACCACGAGTTCGGCGCCGTCCGGCGTGATGTCGAGGCCGTGCGGGCTCTTCGGCTCGGGGATGAAGTGCACCAGACCCTCGTCGATCGCCGTCTGCAGGCGGATGACCCGCATCTTGGCGATGGTCTCGGTCTTGCCGGCCGCGACCACCTGCTCGGCCTTCTTCAGGTCGAAGACGTGCAGGTAGTCCATGTCGTTCTGCGAGGCGCCTGCTTCGAGCGGGGGACGTCCCTCCGCGGTGCCTCCGTAGGACCGTTCGGTGTCGATCGAGTTGCAGAACACCCAACCCTCCGACACGCGCTTGCCGGCGTCGGCGAGGTCCTGCATGTAGGGTGGCAGTTCCACCGCGAACGACTGCTCCGGGACGATCCGCCCCGTCTCGCGGTCGAACTTCCAGAACAGGATCGCGCCGCGGTACTCGTCGTTGAACTTCTCGATCGGCGCGTAGCGTCCGCCCAGCGGGGCGGGGTACTGCGAGGTCTCGATCACGTATTCGGTGTTCGGGGTCACGAACGCCGCGCCGTGATCGCACTCGATCAGTTCGCTCGTCACGATCTGCTTGGTGACGAAGTCGTGGAGGTCGACCACCGCGATCCGCGGATTGGCCTTGTCGTTGACGAACACGAACTTGCCGTCGTAGTCGCCATTGGTCTCGCTCAGGGCCGGGTGGTGCATGTCGGCCCAGGTGAGGCGCTTGTGGTGGCGCGTTCCCTGGGTCAACACCTCGCCGCTCTGGTCGCCGTACCCGTAGCCCTGCCAGGGCTCGGGAGTAAAGACCGCGACGTACTTCAGGATCCGCATGCTCGGCACGCCGATCACGATCAGGTTTCCGGCGTGTCCGCCCGACGCGAAGGTGTAGTACTCGTCGTGCTTGCCAGTGGGCGTGTAGGTCTTGAGGGCTGCGGTGACGTCGGCCTCCTTCAGGCCGCGAGCGTTCATCAGTGCGACGATCTCATTGGAGGTCGCGCCACCGGGGCTTCCGCCGCCGCAGCCGACCAGGCTCGCGGCGACGACGGTGAAGAGAAGTCCCTTGGGCGAAGGGCTCATGTTCATGGTCAGGACACCTCGGGAACGGGGACGTGGGTGCCGCTCACGCGGCGGGGACGTTCATTTGCCGCGATAGGCGCGGATCTTCGCGACGAGCGCGGCGAGCAACTCGGTCTTCTCCTTGAGCTGCGGTTGCGCCGGCATCACCGGGCTCTTTCCCACCGCAGCGCCACCGAGAGTGATGGTCTTCACGATCTGCTCGTCGCTGACCTGGTCTTGCCAGGACGCGTCGGCGAACGAGCGCGGCTTGGGTTGGAGCGCACCGGATCCGGGGCCGTCGCCGTGACCGGTCGAGCCGTGGCACGGAACGCAGGTCTGGGTGAAGAAGGCCTCGGCTTCCTGACGCGCCGCGGCGGAGACCGCGGGGCCGCCCGTCGACGACTTGCTGCCGCAGGCAACCAGGGTCGTGAGCAGGCAGAGGGCTGTGGTTCGGAACGCGCGGCGCATGATGGGTCCTCAGGATCTCGACTTCGCGGATGGAAGAGTCTTGTGATGGTGACTCAACGACGGGTCGCGACGCCCAGGAATGGCCCGGAGAGCCACGGCAATGGGGCTAGCGCTGAGCGATGGACCAGCATCAAGGGATACAAAGCTCCGGAGAAGTGGGGAATTCCAGCCGCGTCGGGGTTTCCGCGGGTCACCCGCCTCGGGTTGCGACTCGTCCCGCGCAGAGGCCCGCTGGGTGTGGCCCCCGGCCGTCGGCGGCGGCCGGCGCGGCGCGCGTCGTCTCCGTTCGACCTCCTGGGTCCGTAGGCCTTCGAATCGTCGCGCGAAGCGACGATTCGAGGGCCGGAGCGACCCCAGCCGACCAAGCGGCCTGGGCCATCCTGGTCGGCGCGCCGCGACGACGCGGCTACCCGAATGGGTTGCTGCCCTGGCCGCGATGGGTCGATCGCGAGACAGCGCCGCGGCGACGGGCCCGATGCCACGGGGGCCAGGGATGGGGCACGGCGACGGCACCCATGGGCGTCGGCCCGAGGCCCTTGGCCGGTGCTAGGCTTTGACCCGCCCCGAGCCACCCCCGACGCGCCTCGCTCGCGTATCCGACTGCGCTGCTCCCGCCGGCTGCAGACGCCACCTCTGATGACACCCACCCCTGGTTCGCTTCGCGGTCGAGTCCTGGTCGCTCTCCTGTTCGCCTCGACCTTCGCCGTGGCTCAGGGGACGCCCGCGCCCGGGCTGCGCTACTTCGGTGCACTCAACAGCACCGACACCTGGATCGTCGACGCGCTCGGCAATCAGCTCCACACCTGGCCGAGCGCGCGTCTCCCCGGCGCCGGCGTCGACCTCGCGCCCGACGGGACGCTGTTCCGCGCCATCAACTACTTCCCCACGATCGTCACCCCGGGCGCCGGAGGGGCCGTCCAGAAGGTGGCGTGGGACGGCACCGTGCTCTGGCAGTACCTCGTCAACGGGGTCGGGTTCACACAGCACCACGACGTCGAGGCCATGCCGAACGGAAACGTGCTGGTCATCGTCTGGGAGGAGCGGACCCAGGCCCAGGCGATCGCGGCCGGTCGCAACCCCGCCCTGATGTCGCACGGTGTGTTCCGTCCGGACTACCTCCTGGAGATCGAACCCACCGGACCGACCTCGGGTCGCGTGGTGTGGGAGTGGCACGTCTGGGATCACCTGATCCAGGACTTCGACAACACGAAGTCGAACTACGGACCGGTCGGCAGCCACCCCGAACTGGTCGACATCAACTTCCCGGCCGACGCGACGATCGACAACGACTGGAACCACAGCAACGGCATCGACTACGACCCGATCCACGACTGGGTGGTGATCAGCGCGCGCCATCAGAGCGAGATCTGGATCATCGACCACGGCACGACCATCGCGGAGGCGGCTGGCCATGGCGGCGGGCGACGGGGCAAGGGCGGCGATCTGCTCTACCGCTGGGGCAATCCGCAGGCTTATCGCGCCGGCACCGCGGCCGACCAGATCCTGAACCTGCAGCACGATCCGCGCTTCATCCCGACCGGCTATCCCGGCGCCGGTCACATCACGGTGTTCAACAACCTGTACCTCCCCAATCAATCGGCCGTGCACGAGATCACGCTGCCGATCGATGCGGCGGGGAACTTCCTCCTCGGTCCGGGCGGCCGTTTCGGTCCGGGCGCGCCGATCTGGAGCTACACCTCGCCGGTCTTCTTCTCCTCCTTCATCTCGAGCGCACAGCGCCTGTCGAACGGCAACACGCTGATCTGCAGTGGCGCCCAGCAGTGGCTGTTCGAGGTCACGCCGCTCGGCCAGATCGTGTGGAGCCAGATCGTCCCCGGTGCCGGTTCCCTGGTGTTCCACGCCCACTACACGGAGCGCAGCCTGTGGTCGAGCCAGTCGACCCTGTCGGTGAGCGCCGGTGGGACGGCGAACCTCGACCTGGTGCTCGGCTCCCAGTACGCGGGCAGCACCTATCTCCTGCTCGGCTCGATGAGCGGGACCTCACCCGGTCTCGGCTACATGGGGATGACCATCCCGCTCAACGTCGATCCCTTCCTCGTGCTCACGGCGACGGCGATCAACTCTCCCGTCCTCCCCAACTCGCTCGGCTTCGTCCCGCCGGGTGGAGTCGTGCACACCTCGTTCGTGTTGCCGCCCGGCGTGTTGCCGCCGAACCTGACCATGGACTTCGCCTGCGCCGTGCTCGACTCGGCGAGCGCGGCACCGCTCCGCATGAGCAACCCGGTGCCGATCGTGCTGGTGCAGTGAGGGGCGTGCGACCCGGCGCGGGCGTTCAGCGCCCGGGTTCGCCCTCCACGAGATTGCCGTCACCGTCGTAGTTCGGCGTGGCGAACTGCGGTTCGGCGAGTCTCGCGAAGAGCTGCGCGGTGCGCGCCACCGCTTCGGGCGCGTCGAGTGCGAACATCCGGAAGGACTCGAGTTCGCCCTTGCCGAGCAAGCCCTGGTAGGTGCCCTGCGACTTGTGTTCCGCCACCGCCCACGACGTGACGATGCGGTAGTCGAGCTTGGCCTGGAAGCCGAAGGTCTGCGTGCGGTCGAAAGACCACGGGCCGACGTCCTCGCGCTGCCTCGTGATCGGCCAGCCGTCGAGTGCGAAGGGGACGATCGGCGGCGGTTCCGTGTTGGTCGCCGGGGTCCCCTCCTGCACCGGCTTCGGCTTCGACTCGTGGTACGCGCACAGCGCGATCGGCCGACGTTCGAGCGGAGTCGCTGCGACGGCTTCGAGGGCGAGGATGGTCGCAGCCTTGTGGTGACCGTGCGTGTCGGGGACGGGTCGATGCACGAAGACGAAGTCGTAGCGACCGTCGTCGATCGTCCGGCGCAGCACGGAGCGGACCCGATCGAGATCCCAGACCGTGGCCTCGGCCCCGAGCACCTCCGCCGGATCCTTCGTGTAGTGGTTGTCGAGCTGCGAGAGGAACTCGACGTGGTGCACGCCGAGGACCCGGGCCGCCGCGCGCATCTCCTTCTGACGGATCACCGGCAGCTCGCGTCGTCCGACCGTGGGGTCGGTGAGGTGCAGACCGTAGAGCGGCTCGGCGAGGGTCGAGTACTTGTAGCCCGCCTCACCGTTGGTGATCACGACGATGTCGCAGGTGCCGTTCAGCCAGGAGCTGATCTTGTAGAGGGTGCCGGCGAACGCCGTTTCGTCGTCGGGATGGGCAACGACGCAGAGAACGCGCGGGCCGGTCCTCGACGCATCCGTGGCGAAGCTCGTGCAGCCGCCCAGGGCGATCACGGGGACGGGGAGGAGCAGGAAGGCGCGGAGCCGTCGGGCGAGACTCGACATCGGGACGGCATTGGAAGCCACCGGCAGCGTGCTTCAAGCCGGGATGCCGCGACTGCCCGAGGTCGCTTCGGGTCGGTAGCATGCGGAATGGCCCTGGCGGGACGACCAGGGCGCGCTCTCTCGAATCGGAGGTTTCCCATGAATGGTCATGCGCGCGAAGAACTGCTGCGCCTTCTCGCCTGTCCCCACGGCAACCAGAGCCTGGTGCTCAACGGTGCCGACCTCTCGGGTCTCGATCTGCGCGGCGTGGACCTCTCGGGTGCGCTGCTGCGGCACGCCGACCTGAGTCGTTGCGATCTCAGCCACGGCAACCTGCGGGGCGCGCAGCTCCAGGGCGCCAACCTCCAGGGAGCGCGGATCCACGACGCCGACCTCAGGGACGCGAATCTCCGCGGTGCGAATCTGCGCGGGGCCTATCTGCAGGCCGTCGACCTGCGCCACGCCGACCTCACCGACGTGCGTGTGGCCGGCGTCGTCGTCAGCGACTCACGACTCGAAGGTGCTGCGCTCGGCGAACGCCAGCGACGCAAGTTCTGCGTCGCCGGCTGAGCGCCTGCGTCACTGCACGAGCATGTCGAGCCCGTCGCTCGCGGTGACGCCGAAGGGTGCACCGGGGTCGATGTAGACGCCCTGGAAGAAGATGTGGGCGCCGACCAGGGCGGGATTGTTCGGCGTGTTGAGCGTGGTGCTGAAGGCTCCGAAGGAGTCCAGCACGTGGCCGATCGGGACCGACGGTTCGGTCAGGACGAAGCCGCCGAAGATCGGGATCGAGAGCTGCTGGAAGCCGATGTTGAGCGCCCCGAGCCCCGAGGCGGGACCGTTGCCGATCTGGTAGCCGATCGCCTGGCTGATCGTGGCACAGCCGACGCCGCGGATCGTCGGTCGGCGACCGCCAGCACCGGGGATGCCCGAGCCGTAGTTGGTGAAGGTGCCGCAACTGCCGAAGCCGTCGACGATCACCACGCCGGAACCTCCGTAGGTGGAGAACACGAAGGATCCGGAGATTGCGTCGATGGTCGCTCCTTCGGCACCGGCCAGGCCGGTCATGAACGGCGTCGCCGTGGCGAGGACGGGATCACCGTTGGCGTCGAGGTCATAGGAGTAGATCGCGGACGAGCCGAACTGCGTGAGCAGCATGCGCGAGTAGTTCGGGAACAGCGGTGAGCCCGGGGGAACGTAGAGGATGCCCTCGGGTCCGCCCTGCACCATCGCGGTCTGTTGCAGGTTGCTGAGGTCGAAGGTGCCTGCACCATCCGGCGTCAGCGTGCAGGAGTGCCATGTGGAACTCGAGTACGACGCGATCTTGAACCTTCCCGCACCAGGGTACCCCGGAGGGACGAAGGAGAGCGCGCCGGTCGAGCCACCGACCCAGCCCGGCGTGGAGCTGAGTGAGATGACCTTGTCCGGCGTCGTGCTGCCGGGGCGCACCTGTCCGAGCGTGTTGTTCGAGTAGGTGGTGAAGAACAGCACGTTGTTCGGTCCGTACTGCAACCCGCCGTCGATGTTCGCAGCCGTCGCCAGCAGCGTCGCGGTGCCCTGGAACCCGGTGATCAGATTGGAGGCGTTGCGCACCACGCGAATCGTGTAGATCGCACCCGCGGGGCCATTCGCGCCACCGCCGATCACGAGCGCATCTGGGTCGTCGTACTTGAAGCAGCAACCGCCGTACGGCGTCGGCACCCCGGGGACCGCCCCGATGGTCCTGTAGGAATAGGATGCGTTGAACGGGGGCTCGATGATCTGCGCCGTCGTCGAACTGGCCAGGCACGCGATCCAGAGAGAGGATGTGACGATGATCTGGGATGGTCTGAACATGCGGAATGCGTTCCTCCGGACCCCGAAGCGTAGCTCTTGGTCCGTGAATCGCGTGAACGAGGGCGAGGCACCGCGAATGCGGTCGGGTGCATGTGCCAGTGCGGCCTCGATGCCATGGCGGTCGCGGGCGACGGGTGAAGGGCGACCATGAGGATCGTGCTCTTCCATTGGAACACCGCAGAGGCTCGCGAACGCGCGGCGTCGCTGCAGGCCGCGAAGCACCTCGTCACCGTCTTCAGCGACGGGATGAAACTCAGCATGAAGGACATCGACGCCGCGGAGCCGGAGGCGATCGTGATCGATCTCCGGCGCCTGCCGTCGCACGGACGGACGCTGGCGATGTCCCTGCGCAATCGTGTGGCGACTCGCAGCGTGCCGCTGGTCTTCGTCGAAGGTGACGAGGGGAAGACCGCGCGCATTCGCGAGGAGTTCCACGACGCGACCTTCACGCCCTGGGCGCGGATCGGCACCGCGCTCCGCACCGCGATCGCGCAGCCCGTCGCCGCTCCCGTGGTGCCACGCTCGACCAGCGGCTACTCCGGCAAGCCGCTCGTGGACAAGCTCGGCGTGAAGCCGTCGACCGCCCTGCTCCTCCTCGGTGAACCCGAGGGCTTCGCCTCGACTCTCGGCACCTTGCCGAAGGACGTCGTGGTGCGCCGTCGCGCGGGCACTCCGGCACAGGTCGTGGTGCAGTTCGTGCGCAGCCGGTCCGAGTTGGAGAAGCGACTACCCGTCGCGCTGCGTTCGCTCGCCGACAAGGGCGCGCTGTGGGTGGCCTGGCCGAAGAAGACCTCGCCCTTGGCCCTCGATCTCGCCGAGGACGGCGTGCGTGAGTGCGCCTTCGCCGTCGGCCTGGTCGACGTCAAGGTCTGCGCGATCGACGCCGACTGGTCCGGGCTCTGTCTGCGCCGTCGTGCCGCAAAGCCGCGCTGATCGGCCACCCCGGCTCGGCGTTGACCCGCGGCGAGCGGTCGTGGATACCACCGCTGGTGATGCGAGACAGCGAGCCGAAGAAGTCGACGGGCAAGCGTGGTCTGATCGCCGGTCTGCTCGGTGTCGTGGTGCTCCTCCTCGGGCTGCTGACCGACCCGGGTCGCGTCCTGCGTGAACTCGGCCTGTCCGCAGGCTCCGAATCGACACGATCAGCCGACGCACCGAGCACGACGACGGAACAAGCGTCCGGCACGAATCTCGTGCTCGAGGCGTTCCGTGCGCACCGCTCCGACGTGCAGGTCGAGGTCGAGGGTCGGGTGCTCCGGTCGTTGCCCGACGACACCGACGGAGCCCGTCATCAGCGCTTCGTGATCGAACTCTCCGGCTCGAAGCACAGCGTGCTCGTCGCGCACAACATCGACCTCGCGCCGCGCGTCGAGATGCAGGTCGGCGACCGCGTCACCGTCGCGGGGGAGTACGAGTTCAACGACCAGGGCGGCGTGCTGCACTGGACACATCACGATCCCGCGGGCAAGCACGAGGACGGCTTCGTGCGCGTCGGCTCCCGCGTGTTCCGCTGACCGAGCCCCGCCCTCAGCGGCCGGTCGCGACCGGCACCTGGGCTTTCTTGAGGAACAAGATCGCGAAGCAGTTGTCGGCGAGGCCACCTGCTTCGAACGAGCCGTCGTCGCGTTGCATCGCGAGCAACAGGGACGCTCCTTCGAAGTACCAGTCACGCTCGTTGAGCCGCGCGACCTGGCCGATCTCGCAGGCGCGCTCGAGGCCGTAGAGCCAGTAGTAGCGCCACGCATCGTGTTCCGGTGGCCGTCCAGGATTGCTCCGCACGTCGAGGTGACGGGCGAGCCACGCGTAGCCGGAGCGGATCGCCTTGCCGGCCTCGCCGATCAGGTCGTTGCGTCCGCCGAGATCGCGCATCGCGGATTGAGCGAGGGTGAGGCTCGCGGTGCCCGCGGCCGTCATGCTCCCGTAGGGTTCCTCGGCCGGATAGCGATACGACCAGCCACGCACGTCGACTCCGGTGCTGGTCGGGCGACCGCGGGCCTGCGCGAGCTGCTTGTAGGTGAAGATCGACAGGTTGCCGTTGCCTTCGCTCTGGCACTGCATGTCGAGCCAGTGGCGCGCCGAGGTGTTCCACACCTCGACCGGCACATCGATGCCGCACAGGTGAGCGGAGTACAGGCCGAGCAGGGCGTACTGCGAGTTGGAGTGGTCGAAGCCCGAGCCGGGCGTGTAGGTCCATCGACTCAGCTTGCTGCGGTCGGCCGCCTGGTCGCGGTTCTCGAGCAGGAGCTGGATCCACTCCGTCATCAGCTTGCGATCCGCGTCCGACGGATTGCGCTTCTGCGGCCGGTCGATCAACCCCTCGACGAGATGCTGACGCTCGTTGGGATCCGCGTAGAAGGCCTCGAAGGCCATCAACGTGATGCCGAGGGTGTAGGTGTCCCGCAGCTTGCATTCGCGCAGCACCTGGAGAGCGTCGAGGAGCGTCTTGTCGTCGCGCTTGATGTCCGCCTTGATCAGCGTCAGCGCGGTGAGTGCGACCTCGCCGACGGGGACGTCGACACCGCCGGCATCCGGCGGCCGGTGACGATCGACGCGATCGAGCGCCTTCTCCAGCTCGACGGACAGATGCTCGCGCCCCATCCGGATCGCATCGCCGACGCGTTCACGGAACACCGTCGAGTCGGCGACGTCCTCGCGGTCGAAGCGCCACTTCTCGGTGATCGTCATGCCGACGTGCTTCCACTTCGGGTCGTTGCGCGGCGAGACGGTGGCGTCGAATTGCGCGTCGAACTCCGCGATGCGACCGTGCTCGGCGTCGAAGGTGCGTTGGATCACGAGCAGGGCATCGATGTCGGTGTCGTAGCTGTTGGCCAGACGCTCACCACGTTGCTTGCGCTCGCGCGCCGGGCCGGGGATGCGCGACTCGTCGAGCGGGGCTCGACGGATCTTGATCCGCACGGTCTGCGTGCCGCCGTCGAGCGGGGCGTCGCCTTCGGTCTCGATCTGCAGGTGACCGAAGGGCTTCACCCAGTTCTGGTCGCCCTTCCACTTCCCGGAGCGGAACGTGGTCAGGTCGAAGGCGAGCCACGGAATCAGCTCGGAGAGGTCGAGGGGTTCACGGCCGAGTTGGCGTCGCTTGGGTTCGAGATCCGCCGCGAGCAGCACGCCGGCCCCGAACGGGCTCCCCATGCCGAACGCGGGTGGCCGCGGATCGCCGGGACGCGCGGCGGGCTCGATGCCCTTGGTGTCGACACGGCGTTCGCGACGGTAGGTGAGCGAGTGGTCGTCGGGCAGGTTCCACCGCACCGACTGCGCCGGCATCGAGCCGGTGGTCAGGACGACGACGATCCCGCACGCGCACAATGCGTGGTGGAGGAGGGACACGGGACTCATGAGCCGAGTCTTTCGAGCAGCGACAGCGCGGCGTGAGGGATCGCCGTGCCGGGTCCGAAGATCATGGCGCATCCCGCGGCGAGCAGGGCGGCGTGGTCCTGTTCCGGGATCACGCCGCCGGCGACGACCAGGATCTCGGGCGCACCCTGACGGCGCAGCTCGGCGATCAGGTCCGGCACCAGGGTCTTGTGACCGCCGGCCAGCGAGCTGATCCCCACGACGTGCACGTCGTTCTCGATCGCCTGGCGCGCGACCTCGGTCGGGGTCTGGAACAGCGGGCCGACGTCGACGTCGAAGCCGAGATCGGCGAAGGCGGTGGCGACCACCTTGGCGCCGCGGTCGTGGCCGTCCTGGCCCATCTTCGCGACCAGGATGCGCGGGCGCCGGCCCTCGCGCTCGAGGAAGGCCGCGGTCGCGGCACGCACGGTGTCGATGGTGGTCCGGTCCACGCTCGCCGCAGCGTAGACGCCGCGCACGGTGCGCACATCCGCCTCGTAGCGTCCGAACACCTCCTCCATGGCCGCGCTGATCTCGCCGACGGTCGCGCCCACGCGCGCAGCCTCGATCGCGAGGGCGAGGAGATTGGCATCGCCCTTCGCGCCGGCGGTCAGGGCGCGGAGGCTGGAGTGCACCGCGTCGCCGTCGCGTTCGGCGCGCAGCTTCTGCAGGCGCGCCACCTGCTGGGCGCGCACCTTGGCGTCGTCGATCGACAGCACGTCGAGCTGCTCGTCCAGCTCGGGACGGAAGCGGTTCACGCCGACGATCACGTCGGCTCCGGAATCGATGCGTGCCTGGCGTCGCGCCGACGCCTCCTCGATGCGCGCTTTCGGGATGCCGGCCTCGATCGCCTTGGCCATGCCGCCGGCCTTCTCGATCTCGGCGATGAGCGAGCGGGCGCGCACGGCGAGGGCCTCGGTCAGCGTCTCGAGGTGCACGCTGCCGCCGAGTGGGTCGATCAGACGCGTGATCGCGGTCTCCTCCTGCAGCACGAGCTGCGTGTTGCGCGCGATGCGCGCCGAGCGCGCGGTGGGCAGGGCCACCGCTTCGTCGAAGGAGTTGGTGTGCAGGCTCTGCGTGCCGCCGAGCACCGCGGCGAGCGCCTCGACTCCGGTGCGCGTCACGTTGTTCCACGGCGCCTGCGCGGTGAGCGACCAGCCCGAGGTCTGGCAGTGTGTGCGCAGCGCCAGGCTCTTCGGGTCCTTCGCGCCGAAGCCCGCGACGATGTCCGCCCAGAGCGCGCGTGCCGCGCGGAGCTTCGCGACCTCCATGAAGAGGTCCATGCCGATGCCCCAGAAGAAGGAGATGCGCGGCGCGAACTCGTCGATAGACAGCCCGGCGGCGACTCCCGCGCGCAGGTATTCGAGGCCGTCGGCGAGTGTGTAGGCGAGCTCAAGTTCCGCAGGTGCTCCAGCCTCCTGCATGTGGTAGCCGGACACCGAGATGCAGTTGAAGCGCGGCATGTGGCGCGCGCAGTGTGCGAACACGTCGCCGACGATCCGCATCGACGGCCCCGGCGGGTAGATGAACGTGTTGCGCACCATGAACTCCTTGAGGATGTCGTTCTGGATGGTGCCGCTCAGCGCATCCTGCGGGACTCCCTGCTCCATTGCCGCGACCACGTAGAGCGCGAGGATCGGGATCACCGCGCCGTTCATGGTCATCGACACCGACACGCGGTCGAGCGGGATGCCGTCGAACAGGATGCGCATGTCGAGGATCGAGTCGATCGCCACGCCGGCCATGCCGACGTCGCCCTTCACGCGCGGATGGTCGCTGTCGTAGCCGCGGTGCGTGGGCAGGTCGAAGGCGACCGACAGACCCTGCTGACCCATTGCCAGGTTGCGGCGGTAGAAGGCGTTCGATTCCTCCGCCGTGGAGAAGCCCGCGTACTGCCGGATGGTCCAGGGCCGCTGCGCGTACATGGTCGGGTAGGG
Organism: Planctomycetota bacterium; assembly: GCA_046349595.1. GTDB lineage: Bacteria > Planctomycetota > UBA1135 > UBA1135 > UBA2386 > JACRLW01. The sequence continues at coordinate 146,336 of JAXMCA010000002.1, read as the reverse complement.
ACCGCGCACGAAGGGGGGCATCCCGGGCAGCGAGTCGATCCGCTCCTCGAGGCCGCGCAGCGCCTCGGCCGCGGGCAGCGCGTGGACGTCGATCCCTTCGGGAGTCGGGGAGACCGAGTCGGCGACCGGCGGCGGACAGGCGCCCCGCAGCTCCTCGAAGCCGTAGGGGATCTTGGTCAGGTCGGGATGCGGCATCCCTCGCAGCATAGAAGCCGGGGTCCGGGAGGGCACCGTCGCCGTGGATCGCCGATTGGCCTGCGATCCGGCGGAGTGTGCGGGGCATCATCTGCGTCGAGTGACCCCTCCCATGCGCACGCTGATCCCGACCGCGTTCTTCGTCCCTCTGCTGACCGCCCTTCCCCTCGCCGCGCAGGACGCCGCCGATCGCGCCGAGTGCGCGCTCGAACTCGCGCCGCGCAAGTTCGACATGGAGGGCATCCGCAAGGCAGGCCTGATGTACATGCCGGCCTCGCTCATGCTGCAGGCCGAGCGGCCTGCCTGTGTGCGCAAGGAGCCGACCTACGAGGGCAAGCCGCGCTATGCGACGCTGACCCTCGGCAACGACGCGCACAGCACCCGCGCCATCGCGGTCGACGAACCGGAGCACGGCGATGCGAAGGTCTACCTCGATCTCGACGGCGACGGCGACCTGAGCGACGACGGCGACGGCGCCTGGCCGACCAAGGCGGAACGCGAGGGCGCCTCGGCCTCGTACAGCGGCACCTTCGTGTTCCACGTCGGCTGGCAGGCCGCGGACGGCAAGGCGAGCAGCGGGGACTACGGCGTCAACTTCTACTACTCGCCCGACCGTGATCGCATGAACTACCACACCGCCGCGGCGCGCGTCGGTTCGGTGTCGATCGGCGACAAGACCTGGACCGTCACGCTGATGGAGAACGACTGCGATGCGCGCTTCGACAAGCGCTTCGACCATCGCTCCGTCGACGTCGTCGGCGCGGTCGGCAAGCCGGTGTGGCTGAGCCTGGATGGTGATCGATTCGACGCGCGCGGCACCTTCCCGTTCCGCGGCATGAACTACCTCGCGGACGTGAGCGACGACGGCGCACACCTCGTGCTCGCGCCGACCTTCAAGGTGCTCAAGGCGCCGCCTCCGCCTGCGGAGGGTCCGGTGCTGCTCCCGGCCGGCAGCGTGGCGCCCGACTTCACCGCGCAGCGCTTCGTCGACGGCGGCGACCCCGAGACCTTTCGCCTCTCCGACTTCCGCGGCCGCAAGATCGTGGTCGTCGACATGTGGGCGACCTGGTGTTCGCCGTGCATGGCGAGCCTCCCGCACCTCTCGAAGATCCACGATGCCGTGAAGGATCAGGACGTCGAGGTCATCGCGCTGAACGTCAACGACGACGAGAAGCCCTATCTCCGCCTGATCAACGAGCGCCGCGCCGAGCTGCACATGACATTTGCGCGCGATCCGGCCGGCCGTCAGGCCGAGGGTAGTTTCCCGCGCCGTGACTACAACGTGCGTGGCATCCCGGCCACCTTCGTGATCGACAAGGATGGCAAGGTCGCCGCGTCGATCTCCGGCTACGAGGCCGGCGACACGCGTGTCGAGGCGGCGTTGAAGAAACTCGGTGTGAAGATCGACTGATGCGCGGTCGGCTGGCGGGAAGGAGATCGAGGCGTCACACTTCCCGCCCATGAGTCGAAGCCGCCTTCATGGCCGCCTTGTTCCTTCGCTCGCGCTGCTGCTCGCCTTGGCGTGGGCGGTCGCGCTGCCCGCGCAGGTCGCGACCCGGACCGAGCCCGAGCTGTCGGGTCACCTGCGACGCATCGACGGCATCGAAGTCCTGTTCCTGAGCGGCGACGACCGTCAGCAGGCCTTCACCGAGGGCTATCTGTGCGCGACCGCGATCCACGAGCTGTTCGAGGACTTCGCGCTGCACAACCCCTTCGTGCCGTCGCCGGCGGCCTGGGACCTCGCGATGCGGCCCCTGATCGCGCGCACCACCGAGGTGCCGGAGCGTCTGCACGCATGGTGCGAGCAGGTCGTCGCCGGGATGACGGCGCGCGATCCCGCGACCCTCGAGATCGCCGAGCTGAAGCGCAAGCTCACGGCCGACGATCTGCTCGGTGCCGCGGCACTCCCCGACTTCGTGGGACTGATGTGCTCGTCCTTCGCGGTGTGGGGGAGCCATGCGAAGGGCGACGGGCCGCTGATCGGCCGCAACCTCGACTACCCCGCCACGCAGAAGCTGCTCGAGCACGACATGCTGATCGTGCGCACCGGTCGCAAGGACCGGATCGACACCGTGACTCTCGGCTGGCCGGGGTTGCCGGCCGTCGTCACCGGGATGTCCGCGAGCGGCGTGTTCGTCTCGATCCACGACGTGCCGAAGAAGCGCATCGGCCGCGACAAGTGCATTCCGCGCACGGTCGCCCTGCTCGAACTGCTCGAGACCTGCACTCCGCACGGCGATCCGGTCGTCGCCGCCACCACCCTGCTGCAGCAGTGGCGCTACGGCATGGGCGGGAACGTGATGTTCGCGTGGCGCGGTGCGAAGGACACCGCACCGGGCGCCTGCGTGTTCGAGATCGCACCCGACGACTTCACCGAGGACGGCGTGACCGCACGACGCCCCGCGAAGGACGAGACCTGGATCGCGTGCAGCAACCACTTCCGTTCCCGCGAGGAACCCGAGGGCTGCTGGCGCTTCAAGGCGCTGTTCGACGGCGTCTCCGCCGACGAGGCGAAGCTCGATCTCGACGGCGCGCGCGAGCTGATCCGTCGCTCGCAGGTCGGCATGACCTTGCACCAGATCTGCGCCGACCTGTCCACCGGCACCTTCGCGGTGCGCGTTCTGCGCGAGAAGGGTGCGCGGGGCAAGGACGGCAAGTGGGACGAATCCGGCGTGTGGTCCGTGACCGAGTTGCTCGAAGAGGCGCGTCACGGTGCACCGGCTGCCGCCGGCAAGGGCAACTGAGCGGCATGCTGCGACGCCGTGCGTGGTTGCTCTGCGCGCTGCTGCCGTGGGGAGTCGCGTGCGATGCGCAACCTGGTGTGTCCGCATCGACCTCGACACGCCTGCGCGTGGTCCAGGTGGTGTGGCCGGGACGTGAGGCGAGCGATCGCATGGAGCGCGAGGTGCTCAGCGATGCGCGCGTGGTCGCGTGGCTGGCTCGCTTCGAGTTCCGGCGCGTCGCGTTCGACGATCCCGCGGCACCCGATGCCGGATTGCTGCGCGGAGTCGGCACGCTGGTGTTCGACGGCGACGAGCCCATCGCGCGCTGGCTCGGCGTGGCGTCGTCGCGCGCCATGCTCGCCTTCCTCGCCGGGGCCGCCGACGCCGCGCGCCAGCGTCGCACCGCAGCCGACGGCGACGAGGCCCTGCGCACCTGCGCCCGCTGCGACCTCCGCCTCGGCTTCCCCGAGCGAGCGCTGCGACAGATCGGGCGCATCGCACGACCGTCGTCGTCCGACCTGGCCCTGTCAGCCGCCGCGCGTCTCGCCACCGGCGACGTCGCCGGCGCTCGCGCGGTGATCGATCGCCTCGATGCCGCCGCTGCGCCCCTCGCCCTCCGCGCCGGCATCGCGCTGGCGGAACGCCGCAATGCGGAGGTCGTCGCGATGGTGCGCGCGACCGCGACGCCCGATGCACCCTCGCGACTCCTCCTCGCCCGCGCCCTGCTCGAGCGCGACGAGCGTCAGGCGGCACAGGCGATCCTGCAGGACCTCACGGCGGGCACCGACGCCGTGGCAGCGGAAGCCGAGGAGCGTCTCGTCGAGTGCCTCGGGCCGGGCGCGGCGCATGCGCATCGTTGATCTGCGCCTGTTCGTCGCGCCCTCCCCCGCGGATATGGTTCGCCGACCATGTTGCGCCCGTCGACGTCCTGCGTGCTCGCCCTCCTGACCGTTACTCTCGCTGCTCTTCCGGCGCAAACGCCGCAGGGGTCTGCGCCCAAGCTCCAGGCCGGTGACCTCGGCTTCACTTGGACCGCCTTCGGCCTGCGGCCCGACGGGGCGGATCCGGGCAGCACGCACGGCAACCTGGCGGTCGATCGCGACGGGCGGATCTTCTTCAGCACCGACACCGAGAACGCGATCAACATCTTCGGCCGCGACGGCGAGCAGCTCGCGACCTGGGGCGCCGAGTTCGCCGGTGGTGCGCACGGCATGACGCTGGTGACCGGCGCCGACGGGCAGCAGGTGCTGTGGATCGCGCACATCGGCCGGCACGAGGTGGTGCAGACCACGCTGGAGGGCAAGGTGCTCGCGACGATCCCCTGGCCGCAGGAGGCCGGCATCTACCAGAAGCAGGACGAGTTCAAGCCGACCGACGTGGCCATCGGGCCCGACGGCTCGATCTACGTCGCCGACGGCTACGGCAAGAGCTTCGTTCATCAGTTCGACCGCGAGCGCCACTACGTGCGCTCGTGGGGCGGCCTCGGGGCCGAACCCGGCAAGTTCAAGACGCCGCACGGCATCACGCTCGACACGCGCGGCAAGGAGCCGCGGCTGGTCGTCGCGGATCGTGAGAACGGTCGGCTGCAGATCTTCGACCTCGACGGCGGGCTGCGCGGGATCGTCAGCGGCATCTTCCGCCGCCCCTGCGACACCTGCGTCCATCCCGATGGACGTCATCTCGCCGTCGCCGACCTGGCCGGTCGCGTGACGATCCTCGACGAGCGCAACGAGCTGGTCGGTCAGCTCGGCGACCAGCCCGACGAGAAGAAGCGGGCGACCAACCAGGTGCAGAAGGACGGCTGGCAGGACGGCGTGTTCCTCTCGCCGCACGGCGCGACCTTCGACCGCAACGGCGACCTCTACGTGATGGACTGGAACGTCGTCGGACGTCTCACGCACCTCGTCGCGACCCCGGTGACCGGAGGTGGCAAGTGATGCGGGTTCGTCTCCTCGGCACCTTCGCCCCGCTAGCGCTGCTCGCGGGAGCCGTCACGGCACAGGAGGAGCGCGTTCCCCTCTTCGACGGCACGACGCTGAACGGCTGGCGCGGCGACACGCGCTTCTGGAGCGTCGACGACCACTGCATCGTCGGCCGCTCGACCCCGCAGCAGCCGCTGACGCGCAACACCTTCCTGATCCACGACGGCGAGTTCTCCGACTTCGAGGTGCGCTTCAAGTTCCGCATCCACGGCGGCAACTCGGGACTGCAGTTCCGCAGCCGCGATCTCGGCGACTTCGTCGTCGCCGGTCCGCAGGCCGACCTCGAGGCCGGTCCCAACTACACCGGGATGATCTACGAGGAGCGGGGCCGCGGGATCATGGTGCCGCGCGGGCAGCACGGCTCGTGGAACGCCGACGGCACGCATCGCGCCGAGGACTTCGCCGATCACGGCGCGCTGCAGGGCGTGATCCACGACGGCGAATGGAACGACTACGTGGTGCGCGCGGTCGGCCATCACGTCACGCTCGCGATCAATGGCTTCGTCACCGCGATCCTCGACGACGAGGACGCGGCGCATCGCTCCGACAGCGGACTGCTCGCCTTCCAGCTCCACGCCGGCGAGCCGATGGAGATCCGCTTCAAGGAGGTCACCATCCGCAAGCTCGCGGCCGATGCCGGCGTGATGCCGCTCGACGCGAAGATCGGCATTCCGGCGCGCGCGCCGGTCGCCGAGGGCGGGCCGTCGGCGCAGTGGATCTGGTCGGTCGCGTCTCCCGGCACCGAGGATCGCATCACGCTGCGGCGCGAGTTCGATCTGCCGTCGCCGGCGCGCGCGATGCGCATCCTGGCCACCTGCGACAACGAGATGACGCTGCGTTTCGACGGCAAGCGTCTGCTCCACGACGACGGCTGGGAGTCGCTCGCCACCGTCGCCGTGCCCGGCGAGATCGCCGCGGGGCATCACGTGATCGACGTCGACTGCCAGAACCACGGCGGACCGGCGGGCTTCGTGCTGCGCGCGGAGATCACCGGGCAGGACGGCAAGACCAGCACCCTGGTCTCCGACGGCGAATGGCGCTGGGCCGCGGATGCGAAGTCGACCGAGTGGAAGCCGGTGCACTCCTTCGGCGCGACCTCGTCGGTGAAGGGGCCGTGGGCGGATCCCTTCACCCCGCGCACCGCGACGCCGGTCTCCGCGCTGACGGTGATGGACGGCTTCAGCGTCGAACTCGTGCGCAGCTCGGGGGTCGGTGAGGGCTCGTGGATCGCGCTCGGCTTCGACGACAAGGGCCGCGCGCTGGTGTCGCGTGAGAACGCCGCGCTGGCGCGCATCACGCTGCCGAAGGAGTCCGGCGGCGAGACCTTGTTCGAACCGCTCGACAACACGCCGCGCGGATCGATGGGCTTCACCTGGATGGGCGACGCGCTCTACATGCAGGGTGATGGCCCCGGCGGCTACGGCTTGTTCCGCCTGCGAGACTCCAACGGCGACGATCGCTTCGACGAGATCACCCCGCTGGTCCACTTCGGCGGCGGAGGCGAGCACGGCTCGCACGCGGTGGTCCCGGGACCCGACGGCTGGCTGTGGCTGTCCAACGGCAACATGTCGTCGTTGCCGCCTCAGATCGCGGAGACCTCGCCGGTGCGCTGGCAGGCGGAGGACGTGCTGTTGCCGCGGCTCGAGGATCCGCGTGGTCACGCCAACGGCGTGCGCATCCCGGGCGGACGCGTGCTGCGCGTCGCACCCGACGGCTCGAAGTGCGAGCTGATCGCCTGCGGCTTCCGCAACCCCTACGACATCGCCTTCGCACCCGACGGCGAGCTGTTCATCTTCGACTCCGACATGGAGTGGGACATCGGCCTGCCGTGGTACCGCCCGACGCGCGTCTGCCAGGCGGTGCCCGGCGCCGACTTCGGCTGGCGCACCGGCGCCGCGAAGGAGACGCCGCGCTATCCGGACTCGCTGCCGCCGGTGGTGGACGTCGGACTGTCGTCGCCGACCGGCATGCTGTTCGGCACCAAGCTCGCCTTCCACCGCGGCATGCGCGACGCCTTGTTCGCCTGCGACTGGGCCTACGGTCGCATCCTCGCCGTGCACCTCGATCGCAAGGGCGCCGGCTACACCGGCAGCTTCGAGAGCTTCGTCACCGGCAAGCCGCTGAACGTGACCGACATCGCCGCCGGCCCCGACGGCGCCCTCTGGTTCGTCACCGGTGGCCGCGGTACGCAATCGGGCCTCTACCGCGTGACCTGGAACGGGCCTGCCGCGGATCCGGGTGAACCCACCGACTGGTCGCCGAACGCGCAGGCGCGCGCGCGGCATGCGCTCGAGAAGGACCAGGACGGTCCGCACGAGGGTGCCGTCGGTCGCGCCTGGCCGTCGCTCGGTTCGGAGGACCGCTACCTGCGCCACGCGGCGCGGGTCGCGCTCGAGGCGCAGCCGGTCGAGGGCTGGCGCGCGCGGGCGCTCGCCGAGAAGGAGCCGCAGGCGGCGCGCACCGCGTGGCTGTCGCTGTGCCGAGTCGGCAACGACGACGATCGTCGTGACGTGCTTCAGCGCCTCGCGGGCGTCGCCTGGTCGTCGCTCGATCTCGACGCCCGCATCGCGATCCTGCGCATCGCGCAGATCGCGCTGGCGCGGACCGCGCAGCCGATCGCCGACGATCTGCGCGTCCGTCTGCTCGGCGCGTTCGACAAGTCCTTCCCGACCCGGGATCTCGAGACCGATCGCGAACTCCTGCGCCTGCTGGTCGCGCTCAGGGCACCGGGTCTCCCGGCGCGCGTCGTCGCCCGCATGCGCGAACTCGACGTCGCGCCGCGCATCGACTTCGCCTACTCGCTGCGCGTCTACGACGGCGACTGGAGCGCTGCCGATCGCGAGGCCCTCTTCTCGATGCTCGGCGCCTTGAAGGCGGAGAACGGCGGCGCGAGCTTCGTCGGCTACGTCGAGGCGATGGAGAAGGACGCGCTGAAGTCGGTCCCGAGCGCGGAACGTGCCGCATTGGCGAAGCTGGCGGCAGCTCCGGAGCGGCACATGCCTTCACTCGAAGGACTCGCGAATGCGCCACAGGCGTGGACCGCGGAGTCGGTCACGCCCTACCTGCCGCTGGTCGACCACGGCCGCGACTTCGAGGACGGTCGCATGGCCTTCGCCAAGGCCATCTGTTCGACCTGTCACCGCGTCGACGGCAAGGGTGGCGACGTGGGCCCCGATCTCACCGCCGTGTCGAGCCGCCTCTCGCGCCGCGATCTCCTCACCGCCGTGCTGGAGCCGTCGCGCGACATCTCGGACCAGTACTCCGCCACCGTGTTCACTCTGAACGACGGCACCGCGGTGATGGGGCGACTGCTGAGCGAGAAGGACGGCGCGATCGAGGTCATGCTCGACCCGATCAGCCGCACGACCCGCACGCTGCGCGCTTCCGACGTGCGCAAGCGCGAGGAGTCGAAGGTCTCGCCGATGCCGCAGGGCCTGCTCAATCTGCTGACGCTGCCCGAGCTGCTCGACCTGTTCGCCTATCTGGAGTCGGGCGGCAACCCGAACCATCCGGCCTTCGGCAAGTAGCGGCGCCGCGCCTCGCCCTCACAGGCGCGCGCGGTGCGCGGCGAAGTCGAGCACGAAGGCGCGCTTGCCGCGCACCTGCACCTCGTGCCCCTCGGCTTCGAGGAGGGTGCGCTGCGCGTCGAGGCCGCCCGGGTACTTCGGGTTGATCTCGCCGCCGCTGCGCAGCACACGCCAGTACGGGGCGATACGCGTTCGACCCAGGCCACGCTCCTCGTCGGCGGCGCGCGCCGACATCAGCGCGAAGATGCCGGTGGTGATCGGGCAGGTGATCGTCACGCGATGACGCTTCGCGAGGGCGTCGCGCAGGTCATCGATGGTCACCAGTTCGCGGCGACGCACCCTGCGGATCAGCTCGTCGACCTCGATCGGCGCCGGGATCAGCATGGTGCCCGGGCCCCAGCGCGCGAGCATGGGGCCCTCGATCGGTTCCACGCGCGCCTGCTTGCGCGGGTCGCGCAGCTTCTCCGACCAGGACTTCGCAGCCGCTCTCGCCATCGTGCTCCTCTCCCGCGAGCGTGGATTGCCTTCCGCGGGTGCGGGGACTCTGCTGTCCGCCATGGTCCTGCGCAATGCGGCGGTTCTCCTGGTCCCGGCGTTGACCTGCGCCTGTGGCGGAGGTGCGGCAGCTCCGGCTGCCGGGGCGACCCTGCCGGGGCTCACCGCGGCCTTCGGGCTGCCGCGCATCGTGGCGGCGGACCTGATGGCGTCGCGATCGATGGTGGTCGAAGCGGTCTACCGCGCTTCGGCCCTCTCGGGCGCGACTTCGAGAGGAGCCGTCACTTCGACGGGAACCCTGGCCGTCGACGCGCAGGGTGAACCTCGGTGGGTCGCGACGCCGGGCGACCGGCTGGTCGTCGAACTCGGCGGCGCGCACCACGAGTTCGTGCTGCGCTCGGCGCAGGGCGACAACACGCAGGGCTCCGCTGTCGAATGGTTGTCGCGCCCGCACACGTTGAGCTATCACCACGAGGTGAAGGGAGGACCGAGCGCCGAGGTCGACGTGCAGTTCGACGGCACGCGGTTCTGGGTCCACGTCGCGGGCGACGCGGCGTACGACGGCGGCAAGGTCGAGATCGATCTCGTCGCGGAGGGTGCGAGCCAAGGTGTGGGCGACCTCGACGGCGCCGACCGCACGACGCAATACGCCTGCACCGGCACCCTGCAGGGCGACGGCTTCGCGGTGGAGGTCAGGGAGACGCAGTCCATCCGATTCGCGTCGGCGACGAGTCTCCGCCTGCTGCCCGGTCAGCGGGGAGCCGCGAGTTCGGCGACGACGCGCATCGACAGCCTGCTGCGCAGCGGTGATGCGGAGTACCAGTTCGACGGTGTGCAGGTTCGGAGCGACTACGCGGAGAAGGGTGGTCGCGTGCGCAATCAGGAGACCCACGTGCAGGGAGCGGTCCTGCACGGGCGAAGCCCCTTCGGCGACTGCTCGCTGGTCGACGGTGTGCCGGTGTTGATCACCACCGCTGGCCGGTTCCGCCTCGGCGCGTGATCCGCTGGCGTGGGCGGAGGATTACGAGGTGTGCGCCGGCCTGGCGATCACCCGTCGTCCGGGTACGGTCTCCGACCCAGATCGCCGCCAATCCGACCTCGTCCTGTCACGGCACGGCCGCTGATTCGACCCGCGCGTGAATCCTGGCCCTGGGGTCGTGTAGGTTGGCCCCTTCCTTCGGGTGTCCTGCATGGCCGACCTCTTCACGTGGTCCGCATGGATCGGTGGCACGATCCTGGTCGGACAGACCTTGCTGATCCTCCTCGGTGCAGGGCATGGCGACGTCGACAGCGACGTCCACTTCGACGGCGACGGCCACTTCGATCTCGAGCACAGCGACGCCGCGCAACACCACTTCCTCGGTGCGCTGTCCCTGCGCGCGATCGTCGCCTTCGCGACCTTCTTCGGACTGATCGGTCTCGCCGGTCGGTCCGCCGGGATGGACACCGGGATCGTCCTGCTGCTCGCCGCCGGCGCCGGCGTGCTCGCGATGTTCCTGATCGCGCAGGCGATGCGATGGCTGGCGCGGTTGCAGTCGAGCGGAACGATCGATCTGCGCAACGCGCAGGGTTGTCGTGCGCGGGTCTACCTCGGCATCCCCGCGCACGGCGCGGGCCAGGGTCGCGTACACGTCGACGTGCAGGGACGCCGCATCGAACTGCGCGCGATCTCGAAGGGGGAAGCGATCGCAACCGGAGAAGAGGTGAAGGTGGTCGACGTCGCCCCCGACGGATGCCTCGTCGTCGAGCCGAACCCGTGACGGCCGAGCGCCTCCCGTCGGCGCAATGGACCTTTCGGAGCGGAGCCCAAAGACATGCCTGATCAGTACCTGCTGCTGACGATCGCCGCGATCGTCCTGTTCCTCTTCGGACTCTTCATGATGGTCGCGCGGCGCTACAAGCGCTGCCCGTCCAACCGGGTGCTCGTCATCTTCGGACGCGTTCAGGGCGGCCGTTCGGCGAAGTGCCTCCACGGCGGCGGCGCGTTCGTCTGGCCGCTGATCCAGGACTACCAGTTCCTGTCGCTCGATCCGATGCAGATCGAGATCCCGCTGCGCGGGGCGCTGTCGGCGGAGAACATCCGCGTCAACGTGCCCAGTGTGTTCACCGTCGCGGTCGGCACCGAGCCGGCGGTGATGCAGAACGCGGCGGAACGTCTGCTCGGGCTCCTTCCGAAGGAGGTGATGAAGCAGGCCGAGGACATCATCTTCGGTCAGTTGCGTCAGGTGATCGCGTCGATGGCGATCGACGAGATCAATCGCGACCGCGAGAAGTTCCTCGACAAGATCCACGCCTCGCTCGGACCCGAGCTCGAGAAGATCGGCCTGGTGCTGATCAACGTGAACATCACCGACATCACCGACGAGTCGGGCTACATCGAGGCGATCGGCAAGAAGGCGGCGAGCCAGGCGATCCAGCAGGCCGAGATCGATGTCGCCGAGCAGCAGAAGCTCGGTGCGATCGGCGTGGCCGAGGCCGAGAAGGAGCAGATGATCTCGGTCGCACAGGCCGGGAAGTCGCGTGAGATCGGAACCAAGGAGGCGGAGCGCGAGAAGCTGGTCCGTCTCGCCGACCTCGACAAGGAGACCGAGATCGGCAAGCGTCAGGCTTCCTTCGAGCAGGACGCGAAGGTCAAGTCGGCGGAGCGCGCGATGCGCGTCCAGGTCGCCGAGGCCGATGCGCAGGCGGTGTCCGGCGAGAACGAGGCGAAGCAACGTGTCGCCGAGTCCGACATGCTACTCAAGATCAAGCAGGCTGAGACCTACGAGGCCTCGGAGCGCCGCAAGCGCGAGGCGGATGCGTCGGTGCGCGAGGCGCAGTACGTGGCCGAGGCGCGCGCCGCCGAGGCGATGGCGCACAAGATCGAGAAGGAACAGCGTGCCGAGCTCGAAGCGCGAGCGCGCGCCGAGAAGGCCAAGGTGATCGTCGACGCCGAAGCTGCGGCGGAACGCGTGAAGCTCGAGGCCGAGGCGCGTGCGGCGGCGACCTTCGCGCAGCTCGAAGCCCAGGCGCGCGGTGAGTTCGAGCGACTGGCGAAGAAGGCCGAGGGTCTCGGCCGCATCGTGCAGAGCTGCGGTGGTGCGCAGGAGGCGTTCCAGCTCCTCATGCTCGAGCAGTTGCCGCAACTCGCGGAGACCGCGGCGAAGGCGATCGCCAACGTCAAGTTCGACAAGGTGGTGGTGTGGGACTCCGGCAAGGAGGGCGGCGGGGCGGCTGGCTTCCTCAAGGGACTCGCCGGCAGCCTTCCGCCGATGCTGCAGATGATGCGCGACGTCGGCGGCGTGAAGCTCCCCGAGTTCCTCGGCGACCTCACGCAGGAGACCGACGGGCCGAAGGCGGAGCCGGCCGAACCGAAGGCGTGAGCGCCCGCAGGACGTGCTCGACGGCGTCGATGGTCGCGTCCTGCGTCGAGGTCCCGGCGGTCAGTCCGACCGCCGTGCATCCTTCGAAGTCGTGCGGATCGACGTCGTCCGCACCGGTCACCTGCACGGCGCGCTTGCCGGCGCGGGTGACGGCCAGTGCGAGCTGGCGCGTGTTGTTGGAGTGCTGGCCGCCGACGACCACGACGACGTCGACCTGACCGAGCAACTCGCGCAGTGCCCGGATCCGCTGACGGGTCGGTTCGCAGATGGTGTCGGCGAACACGATGTCGGCGTGGGGATTGGCGGCCTCGATTGCGTCGAGCAGCCGCCGCGCGTCGCTCTCCGGCATGGTGGTCTGGCACAACACGCCGAGCATCGCGTGCGGCCAGCGTTCCACGTCGGTGAGGTGTCCCACCACGCTCCACGAGGGGAGGTCGCCGCACAGCCCTCGGACCTCCACGTGCCCCTTCTTGCCGAGCACGACCACGTGACGGCCCTGCGCCGCGAGAACGAGTGCAGCGCGGTGGGCCTTCGCCACCAGCGGGCAGGTCGTGTCGATGAGGCGGTGACCGCGTGCCCTCAGGGCTTCGCGTTCGCGGTCCGACACGCCGTGCGCCGTGATCAGGACCGCGGGGGTCCCGATCTCGCGGTCGCGATCGTCCTCACGGAGATGCCGGAAGCCGCGCGCGGACAGCTCGCGCTGCACCACCTCGTTGTGGACGAGTTCGCCGTAGATCGTGGTGTCTGCGGGGTCGTGCACGGTGCGTGCTGCGGCCAGGGCGTCGCGGACCCCGAAGCACATGCCCATCTCGGTCGCCCGGATCACTTGCATCGTCGTCCTCTTCGGCTTGGTATCACAAAGTCTTTAGGCGTGGGGCCGGCCCGCGGAGCACTTCTTGGTTCAGCCCGGCGACAGGCCGGGGCGGGTCGCCGGGCTCTGGGCCCCGCGCGCGTCGCGCAGGACCCGCTCGAGCTCCTCGAGGTAGGCGAGGAACTGCTTGCGGCCGGTCTTCGACAGGCGGACCGTCGTCTTCGGCCGGGGTCCCTCGTTCGACTTCTCGACGTCGACGATCCCGGCCTCCTGCAGCACCGTGAGGTGGCGGCTGAGATTGCCGTCCGTCAGTTCGCACAGCGTGCGCAGCTCGGGGAAGGCGATGCCGTCCTTGCGGTTGAGCAGCGCGATCAGGATCCCCAGGCGCGCCTTCTCGTGCAGCACGCGATCGAGTCCCACGTAGTCGTGTGGTGCGCGGGTCGTGGGGCGCACCGTCTTGCGCTCACGTCCCATCGTCGACCTCCCGGCCGCGGCGCAGCGCGAAGGCCGCGAGCAGCTGACCGACACCGAAGGTGATGCCCATGCCGAGTGGTTCCGGCACCGGCGTGCGCAGGTCGCGAACCAGCAGCGCCACCGCGGCGACCAGGTAGAAGCCGGCGGCGGCGCTGATCCGTTCCGGCAGGAAGGGTCGCGCCGAGACGATCGCGCCGCCGAAGCACGCCGCCCACACCCCGGGCAGCAGGGTCACGGCCTCGCCGCCGACCTGCAGGAGCGCGAAGGTGAACAGCGCGCCGATTCCGAACGGCGCGCCGATCTGCCGCAGGACCTGCAGCGATCGCCAGCGCGCGTCCGGCCCACCGCGTACCCAGTGGAGCACGAGGTCGCTGGCCCCGACCATGCCGGCGAGCACCGCGACTCCCATCCACCAGTGGGCGAAGGCGATCGCGTCGGCGGCCGGTGCGAAGCGCGATTGCAGGACCGCGGCGCACAGGGCGATCGCTCCGGTGAGCGCGGTGGGGAGGGCGCGGAAACCCCGGTAGGTCTCGCTGCGCAGGACCTGCGCATGGATCGCCTCGAGCTTGTCGAGCGCGTCGTCGAGGTGCATGGCGCGGACTTTACGAGGCAAAGTCCGGTCGTCAAGCGGGCTTCACTGCTTCGTCTCGACGACGAACGCGCCGCGCAGGTCGCCGATCGAGTAGCCGGTCGCCTCGTCACCCGGATACAGCTCCAGGAGCTTGTCCTTGACGGCCTGCTCGATCTGGTCGACGGGGCCGTGGCAGCGGAGACACAGCGGAGTCTGGATCACGATCGGCAGGTACAGGCGCCATTGGCCGTCCGGCCTGCGGACCTCCTGCGCGGTGAGCAGCGCGTCGGGCGGCATGCTCTCGAAGGTCGCCAGGGCCTCCTTGTCCTGCGCGTCGGGGGAGCCGAGCAGCTTGTTGCGTACCCGCGTGCCGATGCGTCGCACGTGCAGGCCGTCGAGGGTCGAGGTCTGCACGATCGCCGGCGCTCGGGTGTTGCAGACGCCGAGGGCCGTCGTCGTCGTCGCGTCCTTCAGTTCGAGTGCCCGGTTGAGTTCGGCGAGCAGATTGGCGCCGACCTGTTGCGCGAGCCTCTTCGCGGCAGCGATCCGGGCGGTCTCGTCGATCGGTGCGGAGGTGCCGTCCTTGCCGCACGAGCAGAGTCCGAAGGAGGTGATGGCGAGGAGCAGGAGGAGGGACCGCGTCATGACGTCGCACCGGATCTTCCGATGTGTCGGCCCGCAGGGCGACGCTTTTCGGCCGAGCCCGCGGAGCCGACACCGCGCGTGTCACCCCGTAACGAATTGGTCGGGAGCTTCGCGGCTCTGGCGTCGCCATCGCCCGGAGCGTTCACTCGCGGGCCCTGATGTCCGGATCCAGCGTCTCCGCCGTCCTGTTCCACTCTCTGCGCACGGTGCCACTGCTGCTGACCGTCTCGCTCGCGCTGTGCGGTCGGGTGATGACCCAGTCGCCGGGGAGCGACGAGTACGTGTTCTCCCACGAGAACATCCTCGGGACCTCGTTGACGATGTCGCTGCGCGCGCGCACCGAGTCGGAGGCCCACAAGCTCGAGGCCGACGTGCTCGCGGAGGTCGAGCGGTTGTCACAGGTGGTGAACTCGTGGGATGCCGACAGCGAGTTGCGCAAGGCGATCGACTCGCACGCACCGGTGGTCGTCTCCGAGCCACTCGCCGAGGTGATCACCGCGTGTGAACACTGGCGCGGTGCCAGCAAGGGTGCCTTCGAACCCGGCGTCGCGGCACTGACCGCGCTCTGGCAGGATGCGGCGAAGTCCGGCAAGGAACCCGATGCGGAGCGACTGCGCGCCGTCGTCGCGAACTTCGAGAACCCGCCGTGGAGCTTCGATCCGTCGACGCGCCGCTTCCAGGTGCGGGAGGGAGCGACGGTCACCGTCGACGCACTCGCCAAGGGCTGGGTGATCGAGAAGGCCAGCGCGGTCAAGCGTGGCCGCTACGCCTCGGTGCGCGTGCTCGACATCGGCGGCGACCTGCGCGTGCGCGGTGCCGAGCCGCACCAGATCGGCGTCGCCGATCCGCGTCATCCCGCCGACAACGCCACGCCGCTCGCGATCGTGTGGCTGAAGGACCGCGCCATCGCCAGCAGCGGCGGCTACGCGCGCGGCTTCGACGTGTCCGGCGTCCATCACTCGCATCTACTCGACCCGCGCACCGGTCGGTCCTCCGACGACATCGCCGGCGCCACGGTGATCGCGGCCGATGCGACCACCGCCGACGCGCTCGCCACGATCCTCGCCGTGCTCGGACCGAAGGACGGCCTGCCGATCGTCGAGGCCGAGACCGGTGCGGCCGGCATCGTCGTCACGCGCGACGGCAAGGTCACCGAGAGCAAGGGCTGGAAGGAGTTCCTCGCCCGGCCGACGGACCCGACCGAGGAGGGCGGACCGTCGGGGATCGCCAGCGGACCGAAGGATCCTTCGCCGTGGCCGCAGGGATTCGAGTTCACCGTCGGCCTCGAGATCCGCGATCCGACCGCGGGGCAGTCGAACGGTCGTCGCGGTGGATATCGCCGTCCCTATGTCGCGATCTGGGTCGAGACCGCATCCGGTGAAGCGGTGCGCACGCTCGCGCTGTGGGCCGAACGGCCGCGTTGGCTGTCCGACCTGCGCCGTTGGTACAAGCTGTATCGCGGCAACGAGGACTTCATCGATGCGATGAGCCGCGCCACGCGCAAGCCGGGCAGCTACGAGGTGGGCTGGGACGGCCTCGACGACGCCGGCAAGGCGGTGAAGCCCGGTGACTACGTGGTGTGCATCGAGGCGGCGCGCGAGCACGGCACCTACCAGAGCATGCGGCAGCGCGTGCACGTGGCGAAGGCGTCGTTCCAGCACGCCATCGAGGGCAACGAGGAGATCGCCGGCGCCAGCGTGAGCTTCGGGGAGAGGAAGTCGAAGTGAGCGAGCGCGCTCCGCGCCGCAGCCTGCCGTGGATCGTGCGGTGGCTGCACACCTACCTCTCGATGGCGGGCTTCCTCGTCATCGTGTTCTTCGGGATCACGGGGCTCACGCTCAACCACGCCGACTACTTCGAGGGCGGAGCGGAGGTCACACGCGAGGCGACGGGCTCGCTCGAGACCAGGTGGCTCGGCACTCCCGACGACGATGGCAGAGAAGTCGACAAGCTCGCGATCGTCGAGCACCTGCGTGCACAGGCCGGCGTGCGCGGGATGCTCAGCGAGTTCCGCATCGACGGCGAGGAGTGCGCCGTCCTGTTCAAGGGCCCGGGCTACACCGCCGATGCGCTGATCGATCGTCGCAACGGCTCCTTCGAGGTCACCGAGACGCGCAAGGGCACCTTCGCCCTCATCGACGACCTGCACAAGGGACGCGACACCGGTGGACCGTGGTCGATCGTCGTGGACGTCTCCGCCGTTGTCGTGACCCTGTCGGGCCTGACCGGGATCTGGCTGCTCTGCTACCTGAAGAAGCGTCGCCTCGCCGGTCTGCTCACGGCAGCGGCGGGCACGGTGCTGCCGGTGCTGGTGTGGCTGTGGTTCGTGAGGTGAGCGCGCTCAGTCGGCATCGATGCGCTCGCCGCAGTGCGGGCAGCATCGTGGTGCCGCCGCCTCGCGCTTGCTGCGCAGGCGGTCGCTGAAGCTCGCGCTCAGGATCGCGGCCGGCAGCGCGAACACGCCGATGCCGAGGATGGCGATCGATGCGCCGAGCACCTTGCCGAAGCCGGTGCTGGGGACCACGTCGCCGTAACCGACGGTGGTCAGGGTGGCGATGCCCCACCACATCGCGGCGGGGATGCTCGGGAAGGCCTGCGGGTTCGCCTCGTGTTCGACGTGGTACATCATCGTCGAGCAGACGGTGAGCAGCACCAGCAGCACGAAGACCACCGAGGCCAGCTCGCTCGCCTTCTCGCGGATCGCGCCGCCGATCGCCTGCATCGCGCTCGAGTAGCGCCCGAGCTTGGCGAGGCGCGCGATGCGGAACAGCCGCAGGGCACGCACCACGCGCAGGTCGCCCTGCATCGGCAGGAACCAGCTCAGCATGGTCGGGGCGATGGCGATCAGGTCGACCAGCGCGGTCGGAGTGAACACGTAGCGCAGACGCCCGCCCGCGCCGACGAAGCGCGGATCCTCCGGCGCGGACCAGAGGCGCAGCGCGTACTCCACCGCGAAGACCACCACGCTGAAGGTCTCGAAGACGGCGTAGAAGTGCGGATGCACCGCCTCGTCCGGCTCCATCGACTCGACGATCAGCGCCGCGACGTTGGCGAGGATCAGGATCCCCAGCGCCACATCGACCACGCGACTGGCGCGATCGCCATCCTCGGCGATCTCGAGCAGACGATGCACCGTCTTCCGCAGCATCGCACACCCTCCGCTGTCAGCTCGCGGCGAAGAAGTCGTTGCCCTTGTCGTCGACGACCATGAAGGCCGGGAAGTCGACCACCTCGATGCGCCAGATCGCCTCCATGCCGAGTTCGGGGTAGGCGACCGTCTCGACCTTGCGGATGCAGTTCTGCGCCAGGATCGCGGCCGGACCGCCGATCGAGCCGAGGTAGAAGCCGCCGTAGCGCAGGCAGGCCTCGGTCACCGCCTTGCTGCGGTTGCCCTTGGCGAGCGTGACGAAGCTGCCGCCGGCCTCCATGAACGAGGCGACGTAGCTGTCCATGCGGCCCGCGGTGGTGGGGCCGAAGGATCCGGACGCCAGCCCCTGCGGGGTCTTCGCCGGACCCGCGTAGTAGATGACGTGGTCCTTCACGTACTGCGGCAGCCCTTCGCCGCGCGCGAGCGCCTCGGCGAGCTTCGCGTGTGCGATGTCGCGGCCGACGATCATCGGCCCGCTCAGTGCGAAGCGCGTCTTGATTCCGTGCTTGGACAGCTCCTTGCGGAGCTGTGCCATCGGCATCGACAGGTCGATCTTCACGACCTTGCCGGCGAGCTGCTTCTCGTCGACCTCCGGCAGGAAGCGCGCGGGGTTGGTCTCGAGCTGCTCGAGGAAGGCCCCGCTGCGATCGATGCGGCCGAGGATCTGGCGGTCCGCGGAGCAGGACACGCCGATGCCGATCGGGCAGGACGCACCGTGGCGCGGCAGACGGATCACGCGCACGTCGTGGCAGAAGTACTTTCCGCCGAACTGCGCGCCGATGCCGTTCCTGCGGGTGAGCTCCAGCACCTGCGCCTCGAGCGCGCGATCCCGGAATGCGCGGCCGAGTTCGTTGCCGGTCTCCGGCAGGTCGTCGAGGTAGCGGCAGCTCGCCAGCTTCACGGTCTTGAGCGTCATCTCGGCCGAGGTGCCGCCGATCACGATCGCGAGGTGGTAGGGCGGGCAGGCGGCGGTGCCGAGCGTGCGCGTCTTGGCGTCGAGGAAGGCGAGCAGCTTCTGCGGCTCGAGCACCGCGCGCGTCTCCTGGAACAGGAAGGTCTTGTTCGCCGATCCACCGCCCTTGGTGATGAACAGGAAGTCGTAGCTGTCGCCCTTCTGCGCGAAGAGGTCGATCTGCGCCGGCAGGTTGGTGCCGGTGTTGCGCTCGTCGAACATCGTCAGCGGCGCCATCTGCGAGAAGCGCAGGTTGGACTTCTGGTAGGTGTCGTAGACGCCGCGCGCGAGCGCTTCCTCGTCGTCGCCGACGACCAGCACGTGTTCGCCGCGTTTGCCCATCACGATCGCCGTGCCGGTGTCCTGGCAGCTCGGCAGCACCATGCCTGCCGAGACGTTGGCGTTCTTCAGGAGCTCCAGCGCGACGAAGCGATCGTTGGCCGAGGCCTCCGGGTCGTCGACGATCGCGCGGAGCTGCGCGAGGTGACCGGGGCGGAACAGGTGCGAGACGTCGCGGATCGCCTCGGCGCACAGCCTGGTCAGCACCGACGGTGCGACCTCGACGAACTCGCGATCGCCGAGCCGCAGGGTGCGGATGCCGTCGCTGCCCAGCGAACGCCAGGGCGTGTCCTCGTGGTGACCGGTCTCGAACAGAGGTTGGTGCCTGAACTCGGGCATGGAGCGCGCGAGCGTAGCGCGTGCCGATCGCGGTTCGAGTGCAGTGCGTTGCTGGCGTCGGGACACTGCCGGCGTCAGACCACGGCCTGCGCGCGGATCGCCTCGGGCACGGCGCAGGGGCGGCGCGACAGCGGATCGAGGAACACGATCCCGGTCTTCGCCTCGACCACGAGCCGCGCATCGCGTTCGCGCACCGCGCGGTAGACGAAGTCGCAGCCGACGCGCGCGACGTCGGTCACGCCGACCTCGAAGCGCAGTCGGTCGCCGGCGAAACACTCGGCGCGGTAGACCACGGCGAGGTCGCCGAGGACCAGGGCTGCGCCGCCGCAGTCGGCCTCCGACATGCCCTGGCTGACCAGGAAGCGGAAGCGCGCTTCGTGGATCAGGCTGACCATCGCGTCGTTGCCGAGGTGCGCGCCGTAGTTGAGGTCGGTCACGCGCACCTCGATCACGGTGGCGAAGGGCAGGATCGCGGGGATCTCGAGCGACAGGCGCGCCATGCGCGGCAGCGTAGTCAGAAGCGGAAGGTCCACGCGAACTTCAAGGTCGCGTCCTGGGAGGTGGGACGGAGTGAGCCGTCGTCGGTCCGCAGCCATCCGGCGCCGAGCACGACGAACAGGTCGGAGCCGGGTGTGACCGTCCATCGCAGGCGGCTCTGCACGCCGAGGTCGCGCGACTCGGTGTCGTACTGCGCGAGGTTGCGCCAGCTCAGGTCCGGCGAGAAGTGCAGATCGACGCGCGCCTCCGCATTGCGCGTCACGAAGTCGCCCTCGGGGAGGCAGCCGCGCGACTCCTCGTACTTCGCGCCGAGGATCAGCAGCGGCCCGGTGCGCCAGTCCATCCCGAGCGTCAGCACGCGCTCGTCGCCGCCGTACAGACCACCCCAGCGGTAGCGCGCGTTCACCGAGAGGTCGCGGCCGACGGAGCTGGCCGAATCGATGTCGAAGGTGTTGGTCCAGAACTCGCCGGGTGCGAGTACGAGTCCGTCGACGATCTCGAAGGGATCCGGCAGCCGCGCGTACTTGCGCGTCACGATGAAGCGGATCATGTCGCCGCTCTCGAACTCGAAGCCGAGCGGGATCAGCGAATAGCGCAGGTCGTCGGGCTGCTCGCCGATCGGGACGTCGACGCGGGTGCTGGTGCCGAAGCGGAAGTTGCGCAGCACGTCGCCGCCGGGACGCGGCCGCCAGTCGATCGAGCTGTACTCCTGCCACACGCCGGTGCGCTGCGCGAAGCCGAGCGCCGGTGCGAAGCCCTCGTCGACGCGCCGTCCGCCGATCGTGTATTGCCAGTCGCGGTTCTTGCCGGCCAGGTCGAGGCCGAACGCGTTGCCGTCGCCGCCGTCGCCGGAGGTGAAGGTCTTCATCGCATAGGTCGAGGTGCGCAGGTCGCCGCCCAGCACGTGGGTGAACCTCTGGCTCCAGTCGAAGCCGAGCAGCGCGTTCTCGCGGTCGCCGACCGGATCGCCGTGCGTCGCGACGAGACCGATCGTGCCCTGCGACCCGATGTCTCGCGTGATGCGCGCGACCGAGAGATTGCGTGCATCGGGGCCACCGTCGACGCCGTCGAGCTGGACGTCCATCAGGCCGACGCCGTACGGCCCTTCGCGCCCCGTCAGCTTGAGCCCGGCCTGGATCGGGATCGCGCGGCCGTCGCCGGTGCGACCGATGCGTCTGGAGAAATACGGCAGGAGCTGGCTGCTGTTCGAACTCGGTCCGAAGTCGAAGCGCGACGCATCGGCGAGGAAGAAGTCGCGCTTCTCCGGGAAGAACAGCGGGAAGCGTGTGAGGTTGATCTGCCGGTCGTCGACCTCGGTCTCCGCGAAGTCGGTGAAGGTCGTGGCGGTGAAGGTCAGCCCGGGTGTGGCGCGCCAGGTCACGTCGAGGCCGGCGTCGGTGTCGGTCGACGTCCGGCTCGGCGACGCGCGCTCACGACTCGCGCCGGCCGCGGCGTACGGCTTCACATCCAGTCCGATGCCGCCGCGCCGGGGACCGAAGCCGGTGATGGTGCCGGCCTCGCCGATCCGGAAGAAGCTCGAGCTGCGGTCGATGTTCGCCCACTGGTCGGTCTCGTTGAGCGCGCGGTGCTCGCGGCGGAGGTTGAAGCCCCAGGAGGTCTCATCGGGAGCGAAGGCGAGGCTCTGGAAGGGGATCGCGACCTCGGCCTGCCAGCCCTGTTCGGTGACGTGGGAGTGCCCGTCCCAGATGCAGTCCCAGGTCTTGGTGAACCGTGCACCGTTGTCGCCGATCAGCGCATCGCCGCGCGAGCCGGCGGCGCCGATCTGGAACCAGTAGGCGTTGCGACGGCTGAGGAAGGTGTCGAAGTACCACTCCACGCGATCGTCGGGGTCGAGCTGCGCGTCGCGCGCGCGCTGGGTGGCGCGGATGGTGCCCGGTGACGTGTCGAAGCACTCGATGGCGAGGTAGATCGCCGTCGCATCGTGCAGGATGCGCACCACGGTGCGTTGCGTGGGCGGCGCACCGTCCACCGGTTCGAACTGGCGCAGCTCGCCGATCACCGGCGCGTCGGCCCAGCAGGGGTCGGTGAGCCAGCCGTCGAGGCGCGGGGCCTGGTCGTTCGCGATGCAGCGGATCGCCACCTCGGGCCGTGGATGCTCGTGCGCGACGTCCTGGCTCGGGAGCGACAGGGGGGCGCAGAGGAACGGAACCAGGGCTGTCGCCGCGCGACGCATGGGCGGGGGACTCTTGCATCCGTCGGTGCGGGAATCGAGAGCCGCATTGCGCCGGCGACCGAAATCCTTTTCCTTGCCCGACCCCCCTGAAACCGGCAGAGCACGTCATGGCGAACCAGGAAGAGACCATCCTCTGGCACGACTACGAGACGACGGGCGTCGAACCGCGTCGCGACCGGCCGATGTCCTTCGCCGCGCAGCGCACCACGCTCGCGCTGGAGCCGATCGGCGATCCGATCCAGGTCGAGTTCGCGCTCGCCGCCGACGTCTTGCCGTCGCCCGACGCCTGCCTCGTCACCGGCCTCGACCCCGAGCGGCCCGGCACCGTCAGCGAGCTCCTGGGCGCACGCCGCGTGCTCGAGGTGATGTCGGAGCCGCGCACCTGCTCGGCCGGCTTCAACAGCATGCGCTTCGACGACGAGCTCACGCGCTTCATGCTGTGGCGCAACCTCCTGCCGCCCTACGAGCGCGAGTCGCGCAACGGCAACTCGCGTTTCGACCTGATCGACGTGCTGCGTGCCGCCTGCGCCCTGCGGCCCGAGGGCATGGAGTGGCCAAAGGTCGAGCCGGGCGTGCCGACCTTCAAGCTGGAGGCGCTCGCGACCGCCAACGACGTCCCGCACGACGCCCACGAGGCGCTCGGCGACGTGCGTGCCACGCACGCGCTCGCCCGCAAGCTGCGCGGCGCGCGCGAGACGATGTTCGACTACCTGCTCGGCGCGCGTCACCGCTCGGTGGTGCAGGATCGCATCTACGCCTTCAAGCGCGAGCCCTTCGTCCACGTCACGCAGCGCTTCCCCGCGAGCGACTACTGCACCAGCCTCGTGGTGCGCGTCACCGACCACCCGCGGTTCCGCAACCAGATCCTCTGTCTCGACCTGCGTCGTGATCCGCAGCGCATCCTCGACCTCGACGTCCAGGAGCTCCGCGCGCGTCTCTTCACGCCTCGAGCGGAGCGCGAGGACCCCGACGAGGAGCCGCTCGGCATCAAGGGCATCCACTTCGGGCGTTGCCCCGTCGTGGCGCCGCGCAAGCTGCTCGACGAGGCCTCGATCCAGCGCATCCGGCTCGACGTGGCCGAGTGCGAGCGCCACGCCGAGTCCATCACGAAGAACCGCGCCGCGCTGGAGATGAAGCTCGCCGAGGTCTTCGACGAGGAGCCGCTCAACCAGGTGGACGTCGACGAGGCGCTCTACTCGGGTTTCGTCGAGGACGAGGATGCCGCCATCTGCCGCGAGATCCACGCCACGTCCCCGGATCGCTGGCGCGACTTCGAGCGCAGCTTCGAGGACGAGCGTCTCGGTGAGCTGCTGTTCCGCATGCGTGCGCGCAACCACCCGGAGACGCTCGGCGCCACCGAGCACGCGCGCTGGATGCAGCACTGTCGCGAACGGCTGTCCGGCGCGGAAGCGGTGCTGCAGCGCATCGCCGAACTGCGGGCGCAGGGGAGCGACGCGAAGGTGCTCGATGCGGTGGATGCTTCGGTGCGAAGTCGGATGGCGCGCGTGCGCTGAGCGGGGGGCGTCTTCGGCATGGAAGCCGTGAAGATCGTCGTCACCTGCATCCTCGCGGCGATCGTCTACGGCATCGTTCACGACCAGGTGACGGCGCGCGTCTGCGTCGAGTACTTCACGATCGGCCACCCGCGGATCTTCGCGACCGAGTCGCCCACGCTGCTCGGCATCGGCTGGGGCATCGTGGCGACCTGGTGGGTGGGCCTGCCGCTCGGCGTGCTGCTCGCGATCGCGGCGCGATGCGGTCGCGGCCCGCGACGCACGGTCCGGTCGCTGCTGCGGCCGATCGCGATCCTCCTCGGATGCATGGCTGCACTTGCACTCGCCGCGGGGCTCCTCGGCTACGCACTGGCGCGGTCCGGCAAGGTGGCGCTGACCGGCTCGTGGCTGACCGCCATTCCCGAGGGTCGTCACGCCGGCTTCATCGCCGACCTGTGGGCGCACAACGCCAGCTACCTCGCGGGGTTCGTCGGCGGTCTCGTCCTCGTCGTGCTCGTCGCCCGTTCCAGGGAGCGCGTCGCCCGATCGAATCGCAGCGTCGGATCCGGCGAACCCGACTCTGCGATGCCGACGCGCGCGGGTCCCCGATAGGGTGCATTCGATGCGTGTCGCCCTCCTTCCGCTCGCCCTGCTCGCCGCCTGCGCCGCTGCTCCGGAGCCGCTCGCCATCCCTGCCGGCGAGAACCCCTTGCAGTGGCAGAAGGACGTCGACGCCCTGGCACGACAGCCCTCGCCCGCCGCGCATCCGATCGTCTTCGTCGGCAGCTCGAGCATCCGACTGTGGTCCACACTCGCCAGCGACATGGCGCCGATGCCGGTGCTGAACTGCGGCTTCGGCGGCTCGCGCATCTTCGACAGCCTCTACTGGCTCGATCGTCTGGTCACCTGCCGTGAGCCGTCGGTCATGGTCGTCTTCGCCGGCACCAATGACATCGCCGGCGATGCACCGCGCTCGGGCGAGTGGGTGGCGCAGCGCTTCGACGAATTGGTGACGCGACTGCGCGCCCTCGGCTGCGATGCACCGCTGGTCTACGTCGCGATCAGTCCCACGCCCAGCCGCGCGCGACATCTCGCGATCGTTGAGGACGCCAACGCGCGCATCGCCGCGCGTTGCGCTGCGGACCCGAGCCTTCATTTCGTCGACACCGCGAGCGGCCTGCTCGACCGCTCGGGTCGGCCGGACCCGCGCTGGTTCGGCGCCGACGGTCTCCACCTCAATGCCGACGGTTATGCGCGCTGGACGGCGCAGGTTCGCCCGGTCGTCGCGGAGCTGTATGCGCAGCGAGGCCCGGCCATCGCGGGCGCTTCGGCTCCCCGTCGTTCCGCGGTGGGTCCGCGGGCGGCAGCGCGCTGACGTCGGCCTGCGGGCGCCCGATTCGTGGTGTCGTCGCAGCTCGACCTGACGTGGGATTCCGGGTTCGCGCGGCGCGGGTGGGGCAGCGAACCTTGGTCTGGGGAGGCATGCCTCGGGTGTACCACCGCGCTCGGCGATAGCCTCTGCGCGCCGATCCGGAGCGTCGCCGTCGCGGCGCATCCGAAGAAGGAGAAGAGAAGGAGTCCGCCGATGGCGAGCGCGAGTGACAAGTCCAAGGTCCGCAGCTTCCCCTGGTTCCGCACCGTGAAGGCGCAGATGGTCGAGCGCTACATCTTCAACTACCGCATGCCACCGGCGGAGCTGAAGAAGCGCCTGCCGGCGCCCTGGCTCGAGCCTCAGGTGGTCAATGGGTGGAGCGCGGTCTCGTTCTGCATCCTCTGGCTGGATCGCCTGACGATCGCTCCGATCCCGCCGCTGCTGCGCTTCAGCACGATCTCCTGTGCGTACCGCATCGGCGTGCTCGACACCTCGGTCGATCCGCCGGAGCCCTCGGTCTACGTCACCGACCGCTGGGCCGATCTTCCGCTGATCTCGATCCTCGGACCCTGGGTGCTGCACGACACCATTCCGGTCATCAAGGCGGCCATCGGCCACGAACCCGACGGGGAGACCCACGTGCAGATGTCGTACGCCGACGGCTCCGCGTTGTTCTCGGCGTCCTGTCGCCCGCGTGCCGACGGACGCATGGACTCGAAGGTCTTCGGATCGGTCGACGACTTCGCCGCATTCATCAAGGCGGGCGTGTCCAGCTACGGACCTTCCCTGCAGCCCGGCGTGCTCACCAAGGTCGACCTCGTGAAGGAGGACGTCGCCTACGAGCCGCTCGTGCCGTCGATCGAGTACAGCGAGCTGGTCGACGAGACCTGGCGCGACGGAGGCCTCGAACTCGACAGCGCGGTGCGCGCCAAGGGCGCGAAGTACATCTGGGCGTATCGCGGCTTGTGGTCGACAGCGGCTCGACGACCTTGACACGCCGATTGCGGCCAGTCGCGTTGATCGCCGCCGTCACCGACGCGGGCCAGCACGCCTACGACTTCGTCTCGAGGTCCGATTCGTGCCGCTCGGACCTCGAGACGCTCGACTCCGACCGGCCGCAGATCGACGATCGCCGGACCTCCTCGCGAGAGCCGCCCATGAAAGAGACCACCAACACCGTCCGCCTCCACCGCGTGCTGCGCGCTCCCGCCGAGCGCATCTACCGGGCCTTCCTCGATCCGCTGGCGATGTGCAAGTGGCTGCCGCCCCACGGCTTCGTCGGGCAGATGCACGAGATGGACGCGCGTGTCGGTGGCGTCTACCGCATGTCCTTCGTCAACTTCGGCAACGGGCAGGAGCACTCCTTCGGCGGCAAGTTCGTCGAGCTCGTGCCGAATCTGAAGCTGCGCTACACCGACGTGTTCGACGATCCGAACCTGCCGGGCACGATGATGACCACCGTGGTGCTGCGCGAGGTGATCGGCGGCACCGACGTGAGCATCACGCAGGAAGGACTGCCTGCAGTGATCCCGGTCGAGATGTGCTACATGGGCTGGCAGCAGTCGCTGGAGCTGCTGGCCTCGCTGGTCGAGGCCGAGATCCCGTCGTGATCCGCCGTGCGATGACCGTCGGCGTCAGCGCCGCTCGGCGAGCCGCTGCAGCACCTCGCCGGTGTCGGCGCTGACCTTGTTGCGTCCGTCGTAGAGCCACAGCGTGGGCAGCGCGTGGATGTTGCACTGTGCGGCGACCGGGCAGTCCCAGTCGGGCACTTCGATGCGGCGGAGTCGGACCCCGTTCAGGCTCTGGATCAGGTCCGCCAACTGCGGACCCAGTTCGACGCAGGCGCCTCACCAGTCGGCGCCGAACTCGAACACGGTCCATTGGCCGTCGACGAGGTGGTTCTCGACCTCGACACGCTCCCCTTCGGAAATCGTCTCGATCTTCGGCCCGGCGGCTCCGCTGCCGACGTGTGAGCGGACCTTGGTGCACTGGTGCTGGACGACCATGCCGACCATGCCGAGCACGGCGAGGACGGCGAGCGTGACGAGGACGCGCATGCGACGCCTCTTCGGCATCCCTCCGGAGGCGACTCGACCGCGGAACCCTTGCGACGCCCTTCCGCCGGTGGGAGCGGGGCGAGACGCTCGGCCACCGCATCGGACCACACCATGACCGAGTTCGTCCTCGTCCACGGTTCCGGGCAGAACGCACGGAGCTGGGCGCGCGTCGCTGCCATCCTCCGTCTGCGCGGGCATCGCGTGGTCACGCCGGAGCTCGTCAAGGACGACGGCGCACTCGGGCTCGAACACCACGCCGCGGCGATCACCGACCACCTGACCACCCATCGTGCGGTGCTGGTCGCGCATTCGCTGTGCGGCGTGTTCGTGCCGCTCGTCGCTGCGCGTTCCAAGATCGCGCGCATGGTGTTCGTCGCCGCGGTGATCCCCGAGCCCGGACGCAGCGTGCGTGAACAGTTCGCCGCAGACGCCGGCATGTTCCATGCGCAGTGGATCGCCGCAGGTGCCCGGTGGAGGGATCCGGTGCAGCGTGAGGCGCTCGCCCGCGACTTCCTGTTCCACGATGCGGCCGCTGCGACCCTGCCCTTCGCACTCGCGACGATGGAACCGATGGACACGCGTGCCGTGGTGGTCGAACCCTGCCCGCTCGACGCGCTCCCTCGCGTGCCGTCCACGGTGATCGTCGCTGCCCGTGACCGCACCCTCACGGCGGATTGGTGCGCCGGTGCCGCGCGCAGGCTGCTGCACGTCGAACCGCATCTCGTCGACAGCGGGCATTGCCCGCAGGTGGTGCGACCGG
Organism: Planctomycetota bacterium; assembly: GCA_046349595.1. Taxonomy (GTDB): domain Bacteria; phylum Planctomycetota; class UBA1135; order UBA1135; family UBA2386; genus JACRLW01. The sequence continues at coordinate 118,399 of JAXMCA010000002.1, read as the reverse complement.
TCCTGGTGGCCGATCTGCTCGAGCGCGCGGCGACCGAGGACTGAGCGACGCAGGCGACCGCCGACGTCTCGGGTTCACCGCCCTGCCCGCAGCCGCTACCCTCTCGCGCCGTGTTCGCCCACAACCTCGTGCGCCCCGCGATCCTGGCCGCGTTGCTGCTGCCCTGTGCAGGGGCACTCCTCGCACCGGGGGCGGCTCCCCGAATCGGCGACGAGTGGTCCTACTCGCGGCTGACCCGGCCCGCGGTCCCCGCGGTGCATGACGCGAGCTGGGTGCGCAATCCGATCGATGCCTATGTCCTCGCGCGTCTCGAAGCGGCGGGACTGCAGCCGAACGCGACGGCCGGCGACGCCGTGCTCATCCGCCGGGCGACCTATGACCTGACGGGTCTGCCGCCGTCACCGGAGGAGGTCGCGGCCTACGTCGCCGACACCGCGGCCGACAAGTACGAGCGGCTGGTCGATCGCCTGCTCGCGTCGCCGCAGTACGGCGAGGCCTGGGGTCGCCATTGGCTCGACCTCGTGCGCTTCGCCGAGACCGACAGCTTCGAGCGCGACCGTCTGAAGCCCGGCGCGTGGCGCTACCGCGACTGGGTCGTCGAAGCGCTCAACGCCGACAAGCCCTTCGCGGAGTTCGCGCGCGAGCAGCTCGCCGGTGACGAGGTGGAGCATCCGACCTTCGAGACGATGGTCGCGACCGGCTACTACCGCCTCGGCATCTGGGACGATGAGCCGACCGATCCGCTGCAGGCCGTCTACGACGACTACGACAACGTCCTCGACACCACCTCGCGTGTGTTCCTCGGCATGTCGATGGGCTGCGCGCGCTGCCACGATCACAAGAAGGACCCGATCCCGACGCGCGACTACTACCGCCTGCTCGCCTTCTTCGAGGGCCTGTCGCCCTACAAGGTCGGCGGCGGCAATGCGCCGGCGCAGTCCAACTACGTGAGGTTGTTGCCGACCGACCTCGGCCATGCCGATTTCCAGAAGGAGATGGAGGCGTGGCGGACCGCGCGCGGTGCCGCGGTCGACGAAGCCCGCAACCTCGCGCGGGAAGCGCTTTCGCGTCTTGGCACGACCGCGCGTGAGGAACTGTCGGCGGAGTCGGCGCGCGGTCTCGTGCTGCACGAGACCTTCGACGAGGGTGAGGTCGCCGACGGACAGGTCGGTCGTGCGGCAGCCTTCGGCCCGCGCAAGCCGGAGCTTCGCGTCGCGCGTGCCGTGCAGGACGACTTCACGCTCGCCGTGTGGTTCCGTACCGACAAGCCAGGCATGGGCGACCCGAACGCGCTGCAGTGGTACCTCGGCAGCGGCCTCATCGACGGCGAGGTCGAAGGAGTCGTCGACGACTTCGGGCTGTCGCTGATCGGCGGACACGTCGCGGCGGGAGTCGGCAATCCCGACACCTTCGTCGCCTCCGGGGACGGCAACGCCGATGGGCGATGGCATCACACCGCATTCACGCGCGAGCGACACAGCGGCCACCTCGCGCTCTACGTCGATGGCGTCCTCGTCGCGCAGGCCGAGGGCGGCAAGCAGGCGCTGACCGCCCCGAAGAGCCTCACCCTCGGTCGCATCCAGATCGGTCGCGGCGTCTACCGCGGCGATCTCGACGACCCGCGCGTCTACGACCGTGTCCTGTCGCCGCGCGAGGTGCTCGAACTCTACGAGGGCGAGGGCTTCGGCCCGGGACTCGACGCGGTGGTCGAGGCGAAGGTCGGGCGACCCGAGGCGGAGCGCTACCGCGCGGCGGTCGCCCGCGTGATGCAACTCGCCCAACCGACGCAGCAGAAGGTCGAGGTGCTGTGCGCGCAGGAGCTGGGATCGCAGATCGCGCCGAGCTTCGTGCATCCGCGTGGCAATGCGCACCAGAACGGCGATGCCGTGGTGTGCGGCTTCCCCGACGTGCTCGGTGGTGGTGACGCCGCGATCCTCGCCCCGCAGGGAGCGGCGACCTCCGGCCGACGCCTCGCCTTCGCGAACTGGCTGCTCGCGCCGGACCATCCGCGCACCTGGCGCGTGCTGGCGAACCGCCTGTGGCAGTACCACTTCGGCCGCGGGATCGTGCGCTCGCCGAACGACTTCGGGAAGCTCGGCGACGAACCCACGCATCCCGAACTGCTCGACTGGCTCGCCAGCGAGATCGTGGCGCGCGGGGGACGGCTCAAGGACGTCCACCGGTTGCTGATGACGTCGAGCACGTACCGCATGGCGTCGGACTGGCACGAGGCGGCCTTCGAGAAGGACCCGCGCAACGACCTGTTCTGGCGCTTCGAGCGGCGGCGCCTCACCGCCGAGGAGCTTCGGGACTCGATGCTCGCCGTCGACGGTTCGCTGAACCTCGAGAAGGGCGGGCCCGGTGTCTATCCGCCGATGCCCGCGGAGGTGCTCGCGACGTCGTCGCGGCCCGACGAGGCGTGGGGGCGTTCGACCCCGGAGCAGGCGGCGCGTCGTTCGATCTACGTGCACGCGAAGCGGTCGCTGCTGATGCCGCTGCTGCAGACCTTCGACCTCGCCGACACCGACGCGACCTGTCCGGTGCGCTTCGTCACGACCCTGCCGACGCAGGCGTTGACCATGCTCAACAGCGAGATCGTCAATGCGACGGCCGAGCGTTTCGCGAAGCGGATCGCGTCCGAGCGCGGCGATCTGCGCTCGCGACTGGCACGCGGTGTCGAACTGGTCACGCAGCGGCCGGCGACCGAGCACGACCTCGCGTCGCTCACGCGGTTGCACGGCGACCTGGTGCAGGAGCACCGCACTCCGGACGACGAGGCGCTGCGCCTGTGCTGCCTCGCGATGCTGAACCTGAGCGAATTCGTCTACCTCGACTGATCGGGCCGCAGCGATGAGCGACACACCACGCAAGAACTTCTGTGGACGCACGCGACGCGAGTTCCTGTGGCAGGCCGGAGGAGGATTCGCCAGCCTGCCGCTGGTCGAACTGCTCGGCCGCGACGGCTTCTTCTCGAGTCACGGCGGACCCGACGGCAACCCGCTGCGCGCGAAGGAGCCGCATCACCGTCCCAAGGCGAAGGCCTGCATCTTCCTGTTCATGTACGGCGGCCCGAGCCAGGTGGACACCTTCGACTACAAGCCGAAGCTCTACCCGCTCGACGGCAAGACCATCGACATCCGCACCAAGGGTCGTGGCGGGAGCAAGTCGCAGGGGCGCGTGGTCGGCCCGAAGTGGAAGTTCAAGCAGTACGGACAGAGCGGGAAGTGGGTGTCGGACCTGTTCCCGAACCTCGCGCAGTGCGTCGACCGCATGGCCTTCGTGCATTCGATGTACGCGGAGTCGCCGTTGCACGGCTCGGCGATGCTGATGATGAACTCGGGCAGCCTGCTCAGCGGCGCGCCCTGCCTCGGGAGCTGGACCAACTACGGACTCGGCACCGTCAACGAGAACCTGCCGGGCTTCGTGGTGATGCTCGACGACACCGGTGGACCGATCTCGGGTGCGAAGAACTGGAGTTCCGGATACATGCCCGCCGCGTTCCAGGGCGTCGTGCTGCGTCCGAAGGGCGTGCCGATCCTCGACCTCGCCTCGCCCGAGGGGATCACTCGCAGGATGCAGCGCCGCCTGCTCGACACGATTGGCGAGATGAACACCGCGCACGAGGCGACGCGCCCGGGGGACAGTGAGCTCGCCGCGCGCATCGCCAGCTACGAACTCGCCTATCGGATGCAGGAGCACGCGCCGGAGGCCGTCGACCTCGCGCGCGAATCACCGGCAACGCAGGCGCTGTACGGGCTGGACGACCCGCGCACCGCGGGCTTCGGGCGCAAGTGCCTGCTCGCTCGGCGTCTCGTCGAACGCGGCGTGCGCTTCGTGCAGATCTACTCCGGCGGCAACCACAACGACAACAACTGGGATGCGCACGGCGATCTGGTCTTCAACCACACGCGGCATGCGGGCGCGACCGATCGGCCGATCGCGGGTCTGCTGAAGGACCTCGAGCAGCGCGGACTGCTCGACGAGACGCTGGTGATCTGGGGCGGCGAATTCGGTCGTCAACCCACCGCGGAGTACGCCGAGGGCACCGGGCGCGACCACGACTCGGCGGGCTTCACGATGTGGCTCGCCGGCGGCGGCATCCGCGGCGGCACCTCGTACGGCACCACCGACGAACTGGGCAATGCGGCGGTCGACGACCCGACGCACGTGAAGCACCTGCACGCGACGGCGCTCTACCTGATGGGTCTCGACCCGAACCGGTTGAGCTACTTCTACGCCGGGCTCGATCGCAAGCTCGTCGGTGTGCAGGGTGCCGATCCGCTGTGGGACATCCTCGCCTGAGCGCCGACGCGGTTTGCGCCTGACGGCCCGCCGCGCCATCCTTGGCGCCGATGGCGGATCCGGATCCCGCACTCGATGCTGCTCTTGCCCGTGTCGCGGAGCTCGAAGCGCAGGTCGTCGAGGAACGCGCTCGGCTCGCGGCCGAGCGGCTGCGGCGCGAGGGTGCCGAGGCCGCGCTGCGTGGTTTCGCGGCGGTGGTGGCGCAGGCGCCGGTCGGCGTGCTCGTGCTGGATGCCGACGGCACCATCGTCGACGCCAATCCCGAGGCGGAGAGACTCTGCGGCGTGGCCCGCTCGCGACTCGTCGACCGGCCGCTGCACGATCTGGTGCCGCACGATCGTCGACGACGCTGCGAGATCCTGATCCGCCATTGCGCGCAGGGACGTGTGATCCGCCGCGTCGAACGGATCCTGTGGGGGACGGACGGAGGATCACGCGCGAATCCGTCGATCCTGATGCCGGTGCCCTCCGGCGACCCGACCGTCGCGGGCATGGTGCTGTGCGAGGACATCCGGGATCTGCGCGGCGAACGCGAGCTGCTGGCACGCGTCAACCGCGATCTGCTCACGTTGGTGCGACACGACCCGCTGACCGGGCTGTGGAACCGTCGCGAGTACGAGCGCGTGCTCGAGGTCGAGACGGCGCGTGCCGCCCGCGAACGGATCGCCCTCTCGTTGTTGATGATCGACGTCGACGACTTCAAGTCGCTCAACGACACCTTCGGTCACGCCGCCGGGGACCAGGCTCTCGCTGCGGTGGGGGAGGCGCTGTCGCAGGTCGTGCATCGACCGGCCGACCACTGCGCGCGCTACGGCGGTGAGGAGTTCGTCGTGCTCCTGCCGGGCACCGACGACAAGGGTGCGGCCCTGGTCGCGCAACGGATCCGCGACGCGGTCGTGGCCCAGCGCATCGCCCATCCATCGCCTCGGCGTGCGGGAGTGGTGACGGTGAGCGTCGGCTGCGCCACGGTCCTCCCGCCTCCCGGCTACGACGGTCGCGCGTTGCAGGAGGTCGCCGACCAGGCGCTCTACGCCGCCAAGCGCGCCGGTCGGGATCGTGTCGTCGTGCGAAAGGTCGACACGCCGCCGGGGGCGCGCACCAAGGCACCCGCTCGACCCAGGCGTCACGTTCGCGAGGCGGACACGGACTGACCGTCGACCGGTTGCGCGGCTCCGCGTCGCAGGTCCCTCCGCATCGGCGACGCCGTCGACCGGGACGGCATCCGGGACGGGCGAGTTGAGGGATTCCCGATCGTGATGCACACTGCCGACCCGTGACCAACTCCGGCCATGAGACCGTCGACCTCCTGCGTGCCTGGCATGCCGGGGATCGCAACGCGCTGCTCGCGCTGGTCGATCGCGACCGCGAGTGGGTCTTCGGTCGCATCCGTCGGCGACGCGGTGCCCGCCTGCGGGAGATGGCCGAGACCGTCGACCACGTGCAGGATCTGATGCTCGACGTGCTCGAGTATGCGCCGCGCTTCCTGGTCGCCAGCCGTGCCCAGTTCCGCGCGCTCGTCGCACGCATGATCGACAACATGTTGATCGACGGCGCGCGGCGCATCGCGCGGCGTCCGGCGAAGGCCGCGACCCCGGAATCGCTTCTCGCACGCGAGAGCTACGTGTCGCTCGACCCGAGCCTTCGGCTGAGCGACTCGCCGCACGAGGTCGCGTCGCAGAAGGAGGAGCTCGACTGGCTGCGCATCGGCCTCGAGTTCCTCGACGACGACGAGCGCTTCGTCGTGCACGCGCACCGCCTCGACGGCCGCACCTTCGTGGAGATCGGCACCGAACTCGGGATCGAGCCGAACACCGTGCGCATGCGCTGCAATCGCGCCGTGCTGCGACTCGCCGGGATCGTGCGGCGGCTGCAATCGGGCGGACTCGACGCGCTCCTCGCCGAACGCGAGGCGAAGTCCGAGCCCGACGACGCTCAGTGATCCTGGCCGTCCAGGCGCTTCTGCACCGCGTCGGCCGAACGGACGAGCGGAGCGGCGTCGGCAGGTTCCAGTGTCGCGGCGATCGCTCGCGCGCCGGCGAGCGCCTTCTCGCACAGATGCGCGAGGTCGGGGAAGGGCGGCAGCTCGCCGGTCGCGAGGTCCTGCAGGTTCGAGGTCAGAGCCACGGCGATCTCCGCGTTCGAAGGATCGGCAGCGGCCTCGCAACGCAACGCGCTCACGCGGCACAGCGCAGCGAGCAGGAACATCCAGTCCTTGTCGCGTTCGCGGGGCATCCGGTCGAAGGCGCCGGCGCATTGGAGGAGCGTCTTCCGTGCCTCCTGTGGCGCGGTGCCGATGTCGCCGACCGCGGCGACGAAGCGGAGCGTCCAGAGATCGCGTTGATAGGCCGCTAGCTTGACGACGGCGGAACGGGTCTTCTCGTCGACCGCGTCGATCTGTCTGCGCGCTTCGAGCGCGGCCTGATGCGCGACGGTGGTGTCCTCGAACATCCGCGCGAGACACTCGCGTGCGAGGTCGCGGGAGGTCTGCAGGAGCGCCGCGGGCGGCTGCGGATGCTGCGGCAGCGCTTTCAACCAGGTCTCGGCCGCAGCCTGGAACCATCCGGCGGCGGCGTCCTGCCGATCGAGTCCGGCCGCAGCGAGTGCGCGGTTGTGCAGCAAGGTCGCCTTGTCGACGAGCAGGCGCACGGTCGCCGGTGATCTGGCGATCAGCGCGTCGAGCACCGTCGCTGCGGCCGCGAGGGACTGTTCGGCCGCTTCGAACTCGAGAGCGGAGATCAGGCAGGTGCCCAGCGAACTGGCGGCGCGGGCACGCAGGCGCAGTTCGTCGAACCCGCCGCGAGTCGATTCATCGAGGGCATCCAGGACGCGAAGTACCTCGCGGTAGTGCTCGGCGGCTTCCTCCATCTCGCGACGTCGTGTCCCGAGATCGCCGAGACCCAACGTCGCGATCGCGAGCTGCAGCGTGATGAACTGGTCGCGCGGATGTGTCTCCAGGACCTTGCGCAGGAGTTCACGCCCGCGCTCCAGCGACTTCGCCGCGTCGTCGAACTTGCCCAGATCGACGAGCACGCCGCCGCGGTTGGCATACGCACCGCCGAGATTGACCGTGTACTGGTAGTGATCGGGATGGCTGGCGACGATCTGCTCGTTGAGCGTGATGGACCGATCGGTGTCCTCGAGCGCGTCCTGGAGTCGGTCGCTGTTCTTGCGCAGCTCCCCGCGATCGGCGTGCACGATCGAGAGGAGCGCCTTGGCGCTGAGCTCCTCCTTCATTGCGGCGGGCAGGTTCTCCAACCAGGTGATCGCGTTCGCGAAGTGTTGATCGGCGGATTCGGCCCGACCGAAGCGGGTCTCGAGCTTGGCAGCCAGATCGTAGGTGCGCGCGATCGAGACCGGGAGATCCGTGCTCTTCTCCAGATCGGCGGGGAGCGCTTCGATCATGCGGATCGCCTCCTCGCTGGTCTTCAGCGCCGCGTCGTCCTCGCCGGAGTCGATCAGCAGATTGCAGAGCACCGTGCGTGCATTCAGCGCGTGATTGAGGCGTCCGAGATCGCGCGGCGACGTGGCGAGTCCGCGTGCAGCGATCGCGACGGCCTCCGCGAGTCTCGTCTTCCCCTCTTCGATCCGACCCTGTCGCGCCGCGAGGGCACCGAGCCTGGTCACCAGGAACACCATCGTTGCGCTGTCGCGGATCGCGAAACCGTCGGCTTCCGCCTTCTCGAGGTGCTGGCGCGACAGCCGGAACGCCGCCTCGGACTCCGCGAATCGTCCGACCGCGTTCTCGATCTCGCCGATCGACTGCCATGCACGTGCGACGTCGATCCCGAGCCGCGGGTCCGATTCGCGCAGCTCCGCGAACTTCGTGTAGAAGTCGACGCAGCTCTGCAGCATCACGGTGAGCTGGCTGGCGAAGCCGGGGACCTCGTCGAGCTTGGTGCGCGTGATGTCGGTGACCTGCTCGATCGAGGTCCGCGCCGCGGCGAAGCTGTCCTCCGCGAGCTTGCGTGAGCGCTCCGCCTCGGCGGCACGATCGCTCGCCTGCACCGCGAACACCACCGCGGTCCCGAGCGCCAGGGCGAGCAGCACCAGCAGGGCGCTCACCACCGGATTGCGACGCATCCACAGCCGCGTCCGCTCGACCATGCCGGTGTGGCGCGCGCGCGTGGGCAGCATGCGCCGCACGGCGGCGAGATCCTCGGCGAACTCGAGCGCGGTGCGGTAGCGGCGATCGGGCTCCTTGCGCAGCGCCGTGGAGATCACGACGTCGAGGTCGCGGGGCCAGGATCGGTCGAATCGACGCAGCGGCGCCGGATCGTCGGTGAGGATGCGGCGGTACACCGCCTCGCGGGTCTCGGCCCGGAACGGGGTCTCCAGCGTCAGGCACTCGTAGGCGGTGACTGCGAGCGACCAGACGTCGGTGGTCCGATCGATCTGCGAGTGCTTCCCGGAGACCTGCTCCGGCGACATGTAGGCCGGCGTGCCGACCGGGGCGCCGCTCACGGTGAGGTCGCTGTCCTCACCGTGGGTCCTGGCGAGGCCGAAGTCGAGGAGCACCGGCTCACCCGTCGGTGTGATGATCACGTTGCCCGGCTTGACGTCGCGGTGCACGAGGCCGGTCTCGTGCGCGGCGTGGAGTGCGCGCGCGATCGACTCCAGCACGGAGAGGACGCCGTCGAAGCGTCCGCGCGATTCGGCCCGCGACGACGAACCGATCGTGGATCCGTCACGCGACTCGAACTGCACCGCGGTCTTCGACGCCCGCGCGTCCGCGATGATCTCCGCGAGCGATTGCCCCGGCACGTAGCGCATCGCGAGGTAGGGCGTGCCTTCGACGTCGCCGACGTCGTAGATCGGGCAGATCCCCGGGTGGTCGACGCGGAACAGGGCGCGCGCCTCGCGGCGGAAGCGCTCGCGCGATTCCTTGGAGAACAGGCCGGCGGAACGCACCGTCTTGACCGCGACCAGACGGTCGACGCCCTGCATCCGCTGGCGTGCGAGCCACACCGTTCCCATGCCGCCGCTGCCCAGCGGACGCAGCAGCTGGAAGGGACCGAAGGGTTCGCCGTCCGCCGAGTTGGTCGGATCCGGCGGGCCGAGGAGCTTGCGGTGCAGGCTCCACAGTTCCCTCAGTTCCAAGGCGAGCGACGGGTGCTCGCGGCACAGCTCCTCGAGTGCCGTCTGCTGCAGATCGACCGCGAGGTCGACGATCTGTGCCAGGAGTTCCTCGGCCTGGGTGACGAGGTCGTCGCGCGAGGGAGGGTTTCGCGTGTCCATGCAGGGGGCCCCCAGGTGAGCGTCGGGGCCGACGGCCAGCGCACCGGGATTCGACGCCTGGTCGCCCGGCTCAGCGCAGGTGATCGACCACCTGCTGCAACAGGCTCTCGGCGCGCTGGCGATGGTCTGGCCCGACGTACTGCGCCATGTAGACCTCGAGGCGAGTCACACCCGAACCGAGGTCGTGGACGACGATCCTGGAGCGCCCGGTGCGGAGCACGGTGTTCGGTCCGTCCTGCGAAGTCTCGACGGCATCGCCGAGTTCGTAGAGGGCGAGGCGCGCGGCGTCGACGACCTGTGCGGCTTCGGCGATGACGTCGCGGGACTGGAGCGTGGTTCCGGAGCCGAATCCGACCGGGACGTCGGTCGTGCAGGAGGCGACGGGGAAGACGAGGGCGAGCAGTGCGGCGGAGCGCCGCCCGGAGCAGGCGAGCATGGCGGGATGGTATTTGGCATGATCCGTCGCCGCACGTGAGCCCGGACCCTTCATCGCGATGCCTGCTCGCGGGGATCGACGTCGGCGGCACCAAGATCGGGGTGAGCGTCGGCGATCGCGACGGGCACGTCCTCGGCCGCACCCGCATCCCGACCGATCCCGACCGCGCGCCGGCCGATCTCCTCGGCCAGGCCGCCCTCGAGTTGGAGCGCCTGGCCGCGGTCGCGGGCGGAACGCTGGGCGCCGTCGGCCTCGCGGTGCCCGGCCCCCTGAGCTACAGCCTCGGCTGTCTGCTCGAGGTGCCGAACATGCCGCGCTGGCACCACTTCGCGCTGCGCGACTGGCTCGCGCGCGAGCTGCGGGTCCCGGCGACCTTCATGAACGACGCCAACGCCGGCGTGCTCGCCGAGGCGCTGTTCGGCGCCGCGCGTGGCAGCAGCAGCGCAATCTTCCTCACCATGAGCACCGGGATGGGTGCCGGCTTCTGGCTCGACGGTCGCGTCTACGAGGGACCGAACGCGCTGGCAGGAGAGATCGGGCACCTGCGCCTCCGCGACGACGGGCCGGTCGGCTTCGGTGTCCGCGGCAGCGTCGAGGGCTATTGCAGCGGTCCGGGCATCGTGCAGGTGGCGGAGGCGGAGCGTCTCGCGGCCCGACAGGGCGGAACGCCCACCGCCCTGCTCGATCCGGGCGAACTCACCCCACGTCGCGTGTGCGAGCTGGCGCGCGCGGGGGACACCGCTGCGCTGGCGGTGGTACGCCGCTGCGGTCGTGAGCTCGGTCGGTTGTGCGCGATCCTGACCGACATCCTCGATCCCGAGGTGATCGTGCTCGGCACGATCGGCACCGCCTTCTTCGATCTGTGGGAGCCCTTCGTGCGCGACGGCATCGAACGCGATGCGATCCGCGGCGCGAACGCGCGCGTGAGCGTGCGGCCGTCGGGACTCGAGGATCGCGGCAACCAGACCGCGTTGGCGGTGGCACGTCGCTTGCTCGACGGCGCGCCCTCCCGAGGAGACGCATGACCCACCGCCTGTCCGTGTCGATGTTCGCGCTGTCGCTGGCCCTGTGTGGAACCCTCGTGGCGCAGGAGCGCGAACGCGGACAGGAGCCGGCGCCCAAGGACACGCCGACCGAGGGAGCGCCCGACCTCGCGATCCAGGAGTGGCTGCTGTCGCGTACCAAGTACGACGACTACCAGAAGGCGACCTTCAGCTTCGAGTTCGGCCTGCGCGACGATCCCGAGCTCGAGGTCACCTGCAACGACTGGGAGCTGCTGTTCGGCAACAACGGCAGGGGCACTCCGGACCAGTTCGACGTGCGCATGGTGCGCGACGACATCTCGACCATCGCCGACCTCGGCGTCGTCGACTTCGAAGGTCTCACGCCGGCGATGGCGGAGGGGGCGGTGGTCCTCGAGACCGTGCCCTGCGCGCTCGGGCACCTCTACGCGGTGCACACCATGGACGGCGAGACCGACCGCTTCGCGCTGTTCCGCGTGGACGCACACAAGAAGGGCGACAGCACGCGCATCGCCTGGATCGCCTTCGACGACAACGGCCTGCGTAGCTCGCCCGGCCTGATGGTGGACAAGGACCTCCAGAAGAAGCTGCGGTCCTTCGTGCAGGTGCTGAAGCGCCGCGGCGGGCTCGATTACTGCCTGCGCGTGAGCGAAGCCGCCTCCGAGGTCACCTTCGATCGCCTCACCGACACCCGCGTGAAGGAGATCCCGCCGACCTTCGGTGCGCTGCTCGACCGCATCGCCGAGCTGCCGGGCGTGAAGGTCGAGTTCGGCAAGTCGGTGCCCGACGAGCGGAAGGCCTGGCGTGATGCCGAGGTGCCCTACGACGTCCGGGTGCGCGATCTGCGCGACGCACTCGAGATCACCACGAGGTCGCTGCGCCTGAGCTGGGTGGTCCGCACCGACGGAGCTGTCGTCATCCGCAAGGCGTGATCGCGCGCAAGCGAAGGCGCGCGAGCGCCTGCTCCTGCGACGCCGCATCGCAGTGCCGCGAGAGCCAGGGATAGAGGACGTTGCGCTCGCGCAGGTCGTGGTGCGTGAACAGGTTCTTGAACCAGCTCTCGCGGTCCAGGATGCCGAGCAGCTCGCGGTCGTCGATCGACGTCGCTCCGGCGAGGGCCGCGATGCGCGGCGCGAGCTCGGTGAGGAAGCGGCGGATCTTGTCGTGCTCGAGACGGAACTGCGCCGACGGGCTGTCGGTCGCGTCACCGCCGCTCCGCGCATACAGCGGCAGCACGTGGGACTCCTCGTCGGCGGCGTGCGTCTCGATCGCGTCGCGGAAGGCGAGGAAGCAGCGCTGTGCGCGTGCGCCGTCGCGGTCGAGCAGGGCGACCTGGTGCGCGAAGAACAGCGCGTCGAGCCCCTCGTGCAAGGGCATCAGGACTCGCTCGAGCGGACCGGGCGCGTGCATCGCCGGAATCTAGCCTGAGCCCGGGAGGCGAACCCGTGCTGTCGCCCGCTATGTTCCGCGCGCGATGGGTTCCCTGCTCCGCTTCTCGCGGGCCGTCGATCGGCTGAACGCGGCGATCGCGCGGTCCGTCGCCGTGCTGATCGGCGTGATGGTGCTGGTCGGCTCGTACAACGCGATCGCGCGGCAGCTCGAGCGCCGTGTCGGAGTGACCCTGACCACGGGCGGTCTCCTCGAACTGCAGTGGTACCTCTTCGCGCTGGTGTTCCTGCTCGGCGCCGCCCACACCCTGCGCCGCGGTGAGCACGTCCGCGTCGACGTCCTGTCCGGCGGACTGCCCACACGGGGACGGCGCTGGATCGACTGCCTCGGCTCCTTCCTCCTGGTCGTGCCCTTCTGTGTGTTCGGGGTGTGGACCTCGATCCCCTTCGCGCTCGAGTCGTTCCTGATGCGCGAGTCCAGCTCGGACCCCGGTGGCCTGCCGCGCTGGCCGCTGAAGATCGCCCTGCCCGTCGCCTTCGCGCTGATCGCGTTGCAGGGACTCGCCGACGGCATCCGCCACCTCGCCGCCCTGCGCGGCGTCGCCACCGGCGACGAGGGGCGCGATGACTGATCCGCTCGGACCGTTGATGTTCGTCACGGTCTTCCTGCTGATCTTCGTCGGCTTCCCGGTCGCCTTCACCCTCGGCGGCGTGGCGCTGGTCTTCGCCGCGCTGGGTGTCGCCGGCGGCTGGTTCTCCGGCGAGTACCTCAGCCTGTTCCCCGAGCGCGTGTTCGGGGTCATGAAGAACGAGGTGCTGCTCGCGGTGCCCTTCTTCGTCTGCATGGGCACCATGCTCGAGCGCAGCAAGCTCGCCGAGGACCTGCTGCGCACCATCGGGCTGCTGTTCGGACCGATGCGCGGCGGACTCGCGCTGGCGGTGGTGTTCGTCGGCACGCTGCTCGCCGCCGCGACCGGTGTGGTGGGTGCGTCGGTCGTCGCGATGGGACTGATCTCCCTGCCGATCATGCAGCGCTACGGCTACTGCCCTGCGCTGTCGACGGGCACCATCTGCGCGGCGGGAACGCTCGGCCAGATCATTCCGCCGAGCGTGGTGCTGGTGGTGCTCGCCGATCAGCTCACCGTGAGCGTTGGCGACCTGTTCAAGGGATCCCTGCTCCCCGGCGTGATGCTCGCGCTGCTCTACGCGGTGTGGATCCTGATCGTCGCGTGGCGGCGGCCGGCTCTCGCGCCGGCGATCCCGCACGCCGAGCGTGTGCAGGTGGCGAACCTGCGGCGTGAGGTGCTCCGCGTGCTGGTGCCGCCGCTGTCGCTGGTGGTGATCGTGCTCGGCAGCATCTTCTGGGGTATCGCCACGCCCACCGAGGCCGGCGCTCTCGGCACGCTCGGCGCGACCGCGCTCGCCGGCTTCGCGCGACGCCTGAACCGCCGCACCGTCGCCGACACGCTCTCCGCCACCCTGCGCATCAGCAGCATGGTGATGTTCCTGCTGATCGGGTCGACGGCCTTCACGATGGTCTTCCGCGGCCTGAACGGCGACCTGTGGATCGAGCACCTCCTCACCAACCTGCCGGGCGGACGGATCGGTCTGCTGCTGGTCGCGAACCTGGCCGTGTTCGTCCTCGGCTTCTTCATCGACTTCTTCGAGATCGCCTTCATCGTGCTGCCGATGCTCGTGCCAGCGGCGCGCAAGCTCGGCATCCAGGGCGACGAGATGGTCTGGTTCGGTGTGATGCTGGGGATGAACCTGCAGACCAGCTTCCTCACCCCGCCCTTCGGCTTCGCCCTGTTCTACCTGCGCGGCGTCACGCCGCCGTCGATCCCGACCTCCACGATCTACCGGGGGGTGGTGCCGTTCATCGGCATCCAGATCCTCGCGTTGCTGATCGTGATCCTGTGGCCTTGGCTGGTCCGGGTTCTGCTGTAGAAGGGGCCGGGCACACCGCATGGCGAACTCCGACGACCACGTCATCCGCGAGATGACCGATGACGGCGCGTTCCGCGTCCTCACCCTGCGGACGACCGACACCGTGCAGGCGGTGATCGAGGCGCAGCAGGTCAGCGGCGCGACCGCGTTCACGCTGGGCGAGGTCGTGACGGCCGCCGTGCTGGTGCGCGAGACCATGGCGCCGGCCCACCGCGTGCAGGTGCACTACACCGATCCGGGCGGCGGACGCGTCATCGGTGACGCGCACCCCGAGGGCCGCACCCGCGGGCTCGCCCAGGTCGGCGATCCGGCGCTCGGCGCCGTGGTGCGCAGCGGCGGTCTGCTCGAGGTGTTCCGCATCCTGCGCGCCGGCAAGGGGCATCAGGGCGTCGTCGAGACCGCCGACGACGACGGCCTCGACTCTGCGCTCGCGCGCTACTTCGCCCGATCCGAGCAGGTGACGACCTTCCTGCGCCTCGGCGTCGTGCTCGACGACGGCCCGCAGCCCCGCGTGCTCGCCGCCGGCGGTTTCATCGTGCAGCTCCTGCCCGAGGTCAGCGAACCACCGCTCGCCCGCATGCGTGCCCGCGTCGAAGCACTCGGTGACTTCGACGACCTCCTCGAGTCGACCGATGCCGACCCACGTCGCCTGATGGAGCTGCTGGTCGAAGGCGAGGTACACACCGAGCTCGCCGACTCGCCGATCCGCTTCGGCTGCACCTGCAACTCCGAGCGCGTCGTCGCGAGCGTCGCCACGCTGGGCGAGCAGGAACTGCGCGACCTGCTCGCGCGCGGCGAGGAGCTGTCGGTGAGCTGCGACTACTGCCGCACGCGCTACACCGCGGGGCCCGCCGACTATCGGCGTCTGCTCGGTTCGTAGGACTTCGCGTCGCAGCGCACGCACCGATCCGCTCTCACCTCGTTCGGGGCGAGATCCCCGATGTCCGATCGCATGATGGTGGGTGCCGTTCTGCTTGGCGCGGGGTCTTGGTTCCTGCGCACTCTCGCCAGTCGGGGCGCGAGATCCACGGAGCTCGATGCATCCGCGACTGGCTACGAGGGTTCACAGTCCGCCGAGGCGCACGTCGACGGCGGTCGTCTGACTGACGAAGCCCGACGGCGCTGTCGGATCCACCACGAACCACTGCATGAACAACTCGGCTCCGCACAGCGAGATGTCGTCCACGACGGGAATGTCGTAGCTGACGGCACCGCTCGGCCCCACGAGCCTGGGAATCGCGAGCCACCCCGTAGGGTCGACGTAGACGACCAATCCCGGTAGCGGGATGCTCGCTGCCGCGAATCCCAGTACGAGCAAGGAGTCGCGACCTGCAGGCGCCGAGCGCAGACTCGCCGTCAGCGCTCTACTCCCCGATCCAGGCGTGATGACACTCGCGCTGGCATCCAGAATCGGAGCAGTCGATGAACCCGGGATCGCGATTCCACGAGCTGCGGCTCTCGGAATGCAGGACATGGTCAGGTTGCCCTCGAACCAACATTGGAACGTCATGCTCTCATGGGGCGCGAGCGTGCGCGTTCTCCATTGGAAGGCGGCCGTGTAGTCGCCCGGGCCGAAGTTCCCGGCCCAAGGATGCAGATCGTCCACGGCGTTGTCCGTGAGGCGCGAGCGGATCGAGACCGCGGGGTAGGTGGGATTGAAGTCGGTCACCTCGGAGATGTCGTTGCCGTCGGCGCGGAACGAGATCCGAGAGCCACAGGTCGACGCATCGGTGACGACGTGACCGAAGGAGTCGCCGGATGCGGAATCGCCGAGGAAGGAGCCGCAGATGTCGAAATCGGTGTACGCGAAGGCGTCGACGACGAGCGCACTGGGGGAGATGTTCGTCAGCGTCAGTCGATCGACGACCACGCCGCCAGATGCCCCGTCGCCGAACACGTTCGTGACTTGGTGCGCCGCCAACAGGCCCCGCGCAGACACGTTGCGCCAATCGCAGTCGATCTGGTTGCCGAGCACGGCGCGGATGACGTTTCCGTCCTCCTGCAGCGCGGACTCTCTCGGATCACCGGCGACCCGGTAGTACCACCAGTGCGCGAAGGCGTGATCGGTACTGGCCGCTCCCGCCAGCCGCAGGTCACACGCCGAGGGTGAATGCGTTCCGAGCGGCAGGGCTCCCTGTCGATAGACGAGGTTCCTGTCGATGGCGACGACGGAAGAGAGGGTCTGGGCCACCGCGAGAGCCGAGAATGTCGTCGCGACGAGCGCGGATGCGAGTGGATGGTTCATGGGAGCCGAAGGGCGAGTTCCCCAGGACAGTTGGTCTTCGTGATGACGTAATACCAATCCGTGGCACGCTGCGTGATCTCTCGATGGATCGTGAACGTCGGTCCGATCGGGACCCAATCCGCTTCTCCGGGCGACGAGCCACCGAGGTTGTATTCGTAGCGTTGCCACAGGTCGTAGGCTGCCGACTGGTACGGCTTGAGCCCACGCGGCACGAGTCCGTGAGGCCCATGCCCATCGATGATGAAGGCTTCGTTGTGGAGCCGATCGATGCGCTCCGGGTACCAGTGCGACACGACGACCCCACCCGGCGCATTGGGCAAGCCACCGGGCACATTGAACGGCGGCGTTGGTGGGTAATAGACCGGATCGCTGGATCCCACGACCCCGAGTCGCTCGCGGAAGAAGTCTTGGAACGTCAGCGTCGTGAAGAGATCGTCGATGTCGCCCGAGGTCGACTCGAAGACGATCTTCGTGTGCAGTCTTTCGTCCCCGACATTGGGGACCGCCTCGCATCGCTTGAAACGCGGCAGTGGGCGCTCTCGTGTCGCTTTGGCCGAGAGGACGATCAGGGATTGGCAGGGGTCGTTCGAGCTGATCTGGAACTTCTCGATCGTCTCCTCGAACTGGCGTGACCCCGGGACATACCACGGAACGGCTGCGGTGAATCGAACGGTCAGGATGTGCTGTTCGTTGGGGCCCAATCGGAAGTCGGTTTCACCGATGAGCTTGAATTGTGGGTTGTTGGAGATCTGGTAGACCTGCCCGGCCAGCGTCGCGAGGCCGGAATTGCGGATCGCAAGCGTGAGATCCCGGCTCTTGCGCCAGACGACACGGCCGAAGTCCAGCTCATCGGGCACGACCTTGATCGAGGGCGTCGTCGTCAGCGCGCGCGCGCTCAGCTTCAGCGACTGGGCGACCATGTTCCAAGGGGTCCAGACACAGCCGATGATGCATGAGTATCCGGCACTCGCCCCTCCGCCGACGGTCACCGTCGTCGCGTAGGAGTACGACGTGCCGTCGTGCTGGAAGGTTGCCCCGGATGTGCGCCCGCGTAGCAGTCCGGACCAGTTGTTCGACAACGCACTCATTCGCAGTCCCGAGCTCGTCGTCAGCGCGTAGGAGAGACCGCGACCGTAGAAGCTGGGCATGACCGAGTCGGCCTGCAGGTCCACGGCGATGGCGAAGTCGCTCCCGGAGACTCCGGGCACGTAGAAGTCGACGTCGGTCGTGAGCGAGAAGTCATGGATCACGACGCCGCCCTGGAAGTAGTTGGCGTGCAGCATGTCGTGCTCGATCTCGACTTCACCGTCCGCGAACTCGACGCCTGCATGAATGCTCCCTTGGATGAGCGTGGCGAAGCGCGTCGTCCTCGCCTCGGCGTCGACGCTCTGGGAAGCGCTCTCGTCAGGGGGGCCCGAGTCGCGCGAGATCTCCTGGACCAGACAGGTTGGGCAACTCAATCCACCCCATGCGGTCTCACGGAAGGTCGTGCGGATCCGGGCGAGAGGTCGACCGCAGGTCTGCGCGCCGAGGCTTGCCATCGAGCACGCGATCGCGAGGAGCAGCGACACCCATTGGAGGCGATGGTTCGCGGTGTTCCCGTCGAGGATTTGCATGGGAGAATCGATTGGGTTCACAAGCCGGAGAATCGTCGCGCGACGCGACGACGCGAAGGCCGAAGAGCCCCAGCAGACAAGGCAGCCTGCGCGGCCCTGGTCGGCGCGAAGCCTCGAAGCTGCAACCCGCGAAGATTGCGGTCCAGGCTGCGATGGGATGGAGAACGGCCCCGTGGAGCACGCCCGGTTGGCCGGGGCGGGCGGACACTAGCCGCGGTGGGCAATTGGGGCAACGTCGACAATTCAATGTCGTCGGGTGCGTCGGTTGTCCGGAATCGACAGCTCGCACGTCGACGTGGCGAAGCTCTGTGCCGACGAAGGCGTCATCCATCGGAGGGTCTTCGCGGCATTCACTGCCTGCGCGACGGACGGAGTTGCTTGCGCGCAGTCGAAGATGGACGCGAAGAGGGCCTTGGCTGCGCGCTTGCCTATCGCTACTGGACGATGCACCAGGTCGCACCGTCGCGGCCGACGGTGTTGGCGGCGATCAGATCCCCGAGCAGGTCCTTGCCGTCGCTGCGAAGCGCGGCATCGAAGGCCGGCATGTTGTCGTAGCCGGAGTAGCCGATCTCGTTGCGGGTCGACACCACGTCACCCTGGTCGGAGATGGCGAAGACCCGCTTGCCGGTGATGCCGTTCTCGATCGGCCATGCGTAGGCGAGCCAGCGTTGTTCCGCGAGTTGCGGATCGACCGCGGCACCGCCGGCGCCGCCCTCCTCCGCCTCACCGAGCGCGCGGCCCGCGGCGTCCGGAAGGTAGATGCGGAACAGGTAGCCGTGCCGCGAGGCGCAGCCGCGCTGGATCGCTCCAAGGCTCGCGTCGAGCACGGGCGGCGCAAGCCGGAGCGCGGGGGCCGCGGCGGTCCGTCGGCCGCGCAGGTCCTTGGTCGCGGCCAACTCGCCGAAGAATCCGTACTCGCCCACTTCGTCGCCATCCTCGTCGATCGCCGCGCTCGCCTGGAGCTGGGACTGGGCGGACGAGATGCCCTTCAAGGTGGCGATGGCGTGGCTCTCGTTCGCATTGAGGCGGATGGACTCGGGGAGCCACTCCGGGACCGTCACCAACAGGACGCCGTCGTGATCCTCGACGCACTCCCTCGGGATCGGCCACTGGTTCTCCAGGTACACGAATCCCAATCCACCGACCCGCACGGCGGGGCCACGCAACGTCCCCTCTCCGGATCCATCGAGGAACACGGTGCCCGCCGGGACCGGAGCCTCGAAACGGAACCCGGGTTTCGCGCCGGAACCCCAATTCGTTTCGCAGCTCTCCTCGACGGACAGGATGCGGAGGCGGGCGTCGGAGATGACCGCGCCGTTCGAGTCGCGCATGCGGAAGCGCAGCGTCGCGAGGTCGAAGTCGTGCGAGGGGATCCAACGATTGCCGTCGATGCCGAGTCCCGCTGCGGTGAGGAAGCGGCCCGTCCCCGGTGTCATGGCGGCGTCCGGCGTGAACTCGGCATCACTCGGGCGCTGGTAGAGCGGGCAGACCAGGACCGGGCCTTCACTCGGCAGGCAGAACACTGGAAGTGCAGAGTCCTCCGCCGGGCTGACGTACACGCACCACGGCGAGGACAGATCTCCTTCGCGCATCGCCTGCCAGCTTCCCTCGCGCTGCACGTACCAGCGCACCTCGTAGCTCCACATGCAGCCCGACAACCGGAACTCGGGGTGCGCACGGAGCGGGTGGTCGCCGAGCGCGCGTGTGGCGTCGAGGGTCTCGAGCAGGCTCCAGACCTCCGCGTCGCTCGCCGTCAGGCTCGTCGCGATCACGGGTCGCTGGAATGCGCCGGTCCGCCACACGATCGTGGCGGCGAACAGCGCGAGCAGTACGGCCCATCGAATCCGTCGATCCATCGGTCCACCTCCGCGGGCAGATGATGGCGTCGGCAAGGGTGCTTGCACGCCCGGCTGCGGATTTCCGGCGCCCGGCGGTCACGGCGATCGACCCCTGCTGATTGCCGGGGAGTCCGCCATGAACCGACTCGCCCGCCTGCTCGCCGTCCTGCTCCTCGCCGTCGCAGCCCGGGCCCAGATCGTGCCCGACGTGGTGACCTACGTGGACGCCACCTCGACCCTCCACCAGCTTCAGTTCAACTCGCTCTCGGGCCAGGGCTACCGGCCGATCTCCCTCAACGTGGCGGGCGGGCGCAGCAATCCGCGCTACACCGCGGTGTGGGTCCGACGCAGCGGCGCTGCCTTCGTGGGCGTGCACGGCGTCGACTCCGCGGGCTACGAGAGCTGGCGCCAGCAGCAGGTCGCAGCCGGCTATCGACCGCTCCTGGTCACGACGGCCGGGAGCAACGCCGACGAGGTCTACGCGGGCGTCTACGTCCGGGATGGTGTGGACGCCGAGGAGCAGATCGAGCGCTCGTCGTCCCGGATGACGCAGGACATCGACCGCGCGCGGAGCCAGGACAAGGTCATCACCTGTCTGAGCACGCGCGGCGGAAACGCCGTCCAGTACTACGCCTACGTGATCGAGCCCAATCCCGACGAGGACGCCTGGTGTGTCACGATCAGCTCGCGGGCCGACTTCACGGAAGACATCGCAGCGCACACCGAAGCCTACGGACGCCTGCTCTCGGCGCAGGACACGCCGACCGACTTGCGCCTCCATCTCTGGCGTGACAACTCGGTCGGAGACTGGATCGACCTCCACTCGCTCAGCGCAGCGCAGCTGCAGTCCGAGATCACCAACCGCCGACCGAGCGGCTACTACCCGATCAGCATCCGCGGGACCGGGATCGGCCTCCTCGCGACTTTCCATGTCGTGTTCGCGACGCGTGATCTCCCCATCGCCCGCACCTTCTCGCGCACCGGGATCGCGGTCATCCCGATGGATCCCTTCGATCAGTACATGGAGGAGCACATCCGGGCGCACGGGATCCGCTCCTCCGCGATCGCGATCAGCAAGGACGGTCGGCTGGTCTACGCCCGCGGCTACACCTTCTCGGAGCCGAGCCAGGCTCTCACGCAGCCGACCACGCTGTTCCGCGTCGCGAGCCTGAGCAAGGTCGTGACCGGACTGATGACCAATCTGCTGATCCAGCGCGGCGGGACGATCAGTCTCGGGACCGGCGTCAACGCCTACCTGGGGCTGAACAGCTCGGTCCCCGACTTCGGTCAGATCACCGTCCAGATGCTGCTGCGGCACCGTTCGGGGCTGCAGAACGATGCGTCGAGTTGGGGGATCGCGAATCTGCTCAATCCAGGCAATCCCACGCTGCCGGTCGGCTTCTCGGCGAACGCGCCCACCGCTGCGCTCCTGCCGCTGATCTACACCCCGAACTCGGACCACGTCTACTCGAACCTCGGCTACTACGTGCTGGGCAATGTCGTCGAACGCGCGGCCGGCAAGTCCTACGAGCGATTCCTCCGCGAGGATCTCGCGGCGCCGCTGTCGATCTCCCGCATGTGGGTCTCGGGTAGCCTCAAGGCCCAGATGCGCGCCGGAGAGGCGGAGCCGCGCAACCGCTACCTCGATATCACGCCGAGCGAGATCTTCACCGATCGACGCCCGAGCGCGATCCAGTTCGGTGGTGGTGGCGACGAGAACCTGGCGCGTCGCGCGGCGGCCGGCGGTGTTCTGACCAGTGCGGTCGACTTCGTGCGCCTGTTCTCGGGCGCCTACGATCTGGTGTGCGACGGCGGGATCTTCACCCAGGCCTCGCTGGATCGGATGCTGTCGGCACCCGATCCGCAAGGTGGTGCCAACAACGGCGGATTCGATTCGCGCGAGGTGCGTCCGAACGGGGTCATCGCCTACGGCAAGGACGGGTTGCTGTGGGGTTCCTCGACGCAGTTCATCTACCGCACCGACGGCGTCGCGATCGCCGTGTTCGACGGCTACCAGAGCTCGCTGGCGAGTCGCAATTCGCTCAACGACATCGCCGACGCCGTCACCTCCTGGCCGACCCACGACCTGTTCCCGTCCTACGGCCTGCCCGCCTACAACCGGGTCTGCCCGCGCATCTACGGTGCCTCGGTCGACACGCTGCCGAACGTGACCGACGATGCCTTCGTGCTCGACGGCGACGTGATGAGCGGCGTGGACCGCGTGTCCTTCGGTGCCTCCTCGATCACCAGTCAGGCCTCGACCACCTGGAGCGACGGCTGGTTCCGGATCGTCAGCGACAACCAGATCGAGGTGCACCCGCCGCAGGGCTTCATCCCGGGCGCCTACTCGATCGTGCTGCGCAACGGGATCTATGCGAGCCGTCCGATCGACGTGACCTTGACGCGCACCACCACGCGCACGCTGGGCGCCACGTCCGTCGCCTTCGGCGCCTTCGATCTCGTGGCGTCGCGCGGCAACTCGACGACCAACTCGGACTTCCTGCTGTGCTACAGCCTGTCGAACGTGGCGAGCCCGCTTCCGGGCATCGTCAACCTCGACATCGGCGCGAACTTCACCAACCTGTGGACCTGGCCGTCGACGGTGCACATCAACCCCTTCACGAGTTGTGTGCGCTGGTCGGTTCCCGACATCGGCCCGGCACAGCTCTACTTCCAGGCGCTGGTGATCGACGGCAACTCGACCCGCCCTCTGCCGGCTCCGGTGACGAACGTGCGCAGCGTGCGCAGCTTCTGAGCGGCTTCCGGGTCGGCGGTCGGGGGAGAGGGGTCGGCGGCTACCGCGCCCGACCTTCTTTCGAACTCGGTGGGTCACGCGTGGCGGCGTCTCCTGATTGCCAGGGAGACCCCATGAACCGACTCGCTCGCGTGCTCGCCGTCCTCCTCTTCGCCGTTGCGGCCGAGGCCCAGATCGTGCCCGACGTCGTGACCTACGTCGACGTGAGTGCCCTCGGGCACCAGTTGCAATTCGGTCAGCTCTCCGCCCAGGGCTACCGGCCGATCTCGCTGTCGGTCGCCGGAGGGTTGAGCAATGCGCGTTACACGGCGGTGTGGATCCGGCGTAGCGGTGGACCCTTCGTCGGTGTGCACGGCGTGGATGCGGCGACCTACGACACCTGGCGCCAACAGCAGAGTGCGGCCGGCTACCGACCGCTGCTCGTGACCACGGCAGGCGCCACGGGCGATGTGGTCTACGCGGGCATCTACGTTCTCGACGGAGGCCACACGAGGGAAGACATCGAGCTGAGCAGCACCGCGCTGAACACCCGCATCGTCAACGCGTACTCGAACCACGAAACCGCGACCTGCGTGAGCGTGGCGGGCACGAGCCTGGGCACGCGTTACGCGACGATCTTCGAGCCGGATCTCGATCAAAACGCCTGGTGCATCGATTTCAGCACCCCGAGCGGCTACGCCGCCGACTTCAGCGCACGCAGCGAAGCCTACGCGCGGCAGATCTCGGCCCAGACCACGCCGTCGGGCAGCTACATGCAGATCTGGCGCGACGACTCCGTCGGTGACTGGCTCAGCCTGCCCGCGTTGACCGCCACGCAGCTCCAGACCGAGATCACCAACCGCCGACCGAGCGGCTGGTATCCCATCAACATCCAGGCGACGGGGACAGGTACGGCCGCGCGCTTCCACGTCGTCTTCGCGATGCGTGACCAGCCCTACGCACGGACCTTCTCGAGCACCGGCGTCGCGTTCAGCTCGATGGGAACCTTCGACCAGCACATGGAAACCCACATGCGGGGGAAGGGCATCCGCTCCGCTGCGATCGCGATCACCAAGGACGGCCGACTGGTCTACGCACGTGGCTACACCTTCTCCGAGCCGGGTCAGGCGCTGACGCTGCCGACCACGATGTTCCGCATCGCCAGCCTCAGCAAGCCGGTGACAGGTCTGATGACCAACCTGCTGATCCAGCGAGGACGGACGATCAACCTCGCGACCGGTGTCAACACCTACCTCGGTCTGGGCAGTACGGTCCCCGGCTTCAGCTCGATCACGGTGCAGATGCTGCTGAGGCACCGCTCCGGTCTGCATGGTGACTCCGACAGCTACTCGCTCGCACAGGTCCTCAATCCATCCAATCCGACTCTGCCGGTCAGCTTCGCGCAGAACGCCACGGCCATCGCGCGTGTCCAGCTCGACTACACTCCCAACTCGAGCTACCTGTATTCGAACTACGGCTACTACCTGCTGGGCAACGTCGTCGAGCAGGCGTCGGGCAAGACCTACGAGCGCTTCCTCCGCGAGGATCTCGCAGCGCCGCTCTCGATCTCCCGCATGTGGGTGTCGGGCAGCCTGAAGAGCGAGATGCGCAGCGGCGAGGCCGAGCCGCGCAACCGTTTCCTCGAACTCTCCCAGAGCGAGCTGTTCAACGACCGTCGGATCTGCCCCGTCCAGTTCGGCGGCAGTGGTGACGACAACCTGGCGCGCCGCGCGGCGGCCGGCGGTGTGCTGACCAGTCCGGTGGACTACGTGCGTCTGTTCTCGGGTGCCTTCGACCTGGTCTGCGACGGCGGCATCTTCACCCAGGCATCGCTCGACCGGATGCTGTCGGCGCCCGATCCGCAGGGTGGTGCCAACAACTGCGGGTTCGACACGCGCCAGGTTCGCCCCAACGGGGTCATCGCCTTCGGCAAGGACGGCGGCTTGTGGGGCTCCTCGACGCAGTTCATCTACCGCACCGACGGCGTCGCGATGGCGATCTTCGACGGCTACCAGAACTCCAACGTCAATCCGGAGATCTTCAACTCCATCGCCGACAGCATCACGACCTGGCCGACGCACGACCTGTTCCCGAGCTACGGCCTGCCGGCGTTCCCCCGGGTCTGTCCGCGGATCTACGGCGCCTCGGTCGACACGCTTCCGAACGTGACCGACGACGCCTTCGTTCTCGACGGCGACGTGATGAGCGGCGTGGATCGCGTGTCCTTCGGCGCCTCCTCGATCACCAGTCAGGCCTCGACCACCTGGACCG
The DNA here is from genome assembly GCA_046349595.1 of Planctomycetota bacterium. Lineage (GTDB taxonomy): Bacteria > Planctomycetota > UBA1135 > UBA1135 > UBA2386 > JACRLW01. Next base: position 93,365 of record JAXMCA010000002.1, on the reverse strand, counting down.
ACGGCTGGTTCCGGATCGTGAGTGACAACCGGATCGAGGTGCACCCGCCGCAGGGTCTCCTCACGGGCAGCTACTCCATCGTGCTGCACAACGGGAGCTTCGCGAGCCGTCCGATCGACGTGATCCTGACGCGTGCCACGGCACGCACGCTCGGTGCCACACCGGTGGCGTTCGGTGCCTTTGAACTGGTGGCGTCGCGCGGGGGCTCGACGACCAACTCGGACTTCCTTCTGTGCTACAGCCTCTCCAACACGCCGAGCCCGTTGCCGGGCATCGTCAACCTCGACATCGGCGCGAACTTCACCAACCTGTGGACCTGGCCTTCGACGGTGCACGTCAATCCCTTGACGAGCTGCGTGCGCTGGGCGGTCCCTGACATCGGCCCCGCGCAGCTCTACTTCCAGGCGCTGGTCTTCGACCAGAACTCGCTGAACCCCCTGCCGGCTCCGGTGACCAACGTGCGCAGCGTGCGCAGCCTCTGAGCGGGTTCCGGGCCGTTGGTCGGGGGATTGGGACCGGCGGGCGCCGCGTCCCACTTTTCTCCGACTTCTGTCGGTCACGCGCGGCGGCGTCTCCTGATTGCGGGGGAGACACCATGAACCGACTCGCCTGCGTGCTCGCCGTCCTCCTCCTCGCCGTCGCGGCCGAGGCCCAGATCGTTCCCGACGTCGTGACCTACGTCGATGTGAGTGCCTTTGCGCACCAGTTGCAGTTCAGCCAGCTCTCCGGCCAGGGCTACCGGCCGATCTCGCTGTCGGTCGCCGGAGGCTTGAGCAACGCGCGCTACACCGCGGTGTGGATCCGGCGCAGCGGTCCGGCCTTCGTCGGTGTGCACGGTGTGGATCCGACCAGCTACGACACCTGGCGCTTCCAGCAGCGTGTGGCCGGCTACCGGCCACTCCTGGTGACCGCCGCGGGCGTCACCGGAGACGAGGTCTACGCGGGCATCTACGTCCGCGATGGCGTCACCGCGGAGGAGCAGATCGAGCGCAGCTGGTCGCAGATCGTGTCCCGGAACACCACCGCCTACGCGAACAACGAGGTCCTCACCTGCGTGAGCGTCCGCGGGACGTCGGGGACGACGCGGCTCGCCGGGATCTGGGAGGACAACCCCGAACAGGATGCGTGGTGCCTCGGACTCAGCAGCGCAGCCGAGTATGCCGCCGACTTCGATGCGCGCGGTGGCGCCTACGCGCGGCAGATCTCGGCCCAGACGATGCCGTCCACCAGCATCATGCAGCTGTGGCGCGACAACTCCGTCGGCGGCTGGCTCAGCCTTCCGAGTCTGACCTCGACGCAGCTCCAGACCGAGATCACCAACCGCCGGCCGAGCGGTTGGTACCCGATCAACATCCAGGCGACGGGCACCGGTACGGCTGCGCGCTTCCACGTGGTGTTCGCGACGCGCGACATACCCTACGCGCGCACCTTCTCCCGCACCGGCCTCGCCGTGATCCCGCTCGACGCATTCGACCAGTACATGGAAGACCACATGCGCGCCCACGGCATCCGCTCCTCGGCGATCGCGATCACCAAGGACGGCCGGCTGGTCTATGCGCGCGGCTACACCTTCTCCGAGCCGAGCCAGACGCTGACGCAGCCGACCACGATGTTCCGCGTCGCGAGCCTCAGCAAGATCGTCTCGGGACTGATGGCGAACCTGCTGATCCAGCGCGGCGGGACCATCGGACTCGGCACCAACGTCAACTCGTACCTCGGGCTGAACAGCACGGTCAACGACTTCAACCGGATCACGGTCCGGATGCTGTTGCGGCACCGTTCCGGCATGCAGGCGGACGCGTCGAGCTGGGGAATCGCACAACTGCTCAATCCATCGAACCCAACTCTCCCGGTCGGCTTCTCGTCGAACGCCCCCGCCGCGGCACGGCTCACCTTGCCCTACACGCCCGACTCGGACCACCTGTACTCGAACCTCGGCTACTACGTGCTGGGCAACGTCATCGAGCGCGCGGCCGGCAAGTCCTACGAGCGCTTCCTCCGCGAGGATCTCGCGGCCCCGTTGTCGATCTCCCGCATGTGGGTGTCCGGCAACCTCAGGAGTGAGATGCGTTCGGGCGAGGCGGAGCCGCGCAATCGCGTCCTCGACATCACGCCGAGCGAGGTGTTCACCGATCGCCGCACGACAGCCATCCAGTTCGGGGGTGGTGGCGACGACAACCTGGCGCGTCGCGCTGCGGCCGGTGGTGTGCTCACCAGTGCGGTCGACTTCGTGCGCCTGTTCTCGGGCGCATTCGACCTGGTGTGCGACGGCGGCATCTTCACCCAGACCTCGCTGGATCGGATGTTGTCGGCACCTGATCCGCAGGGTGGTGCCAACGACTGCGGCTTCGGTTCGCGCGAGGTGCGTCCGAACGGTGCGGTGGCCTACGGCAAGAACGGGGATCTGTGGGGTTCCTCGACGCAGTTCATCTATCGCACCGACGGCGTCGCGATCGCCGTGTTCGACGGCTACGACAACTCGCAGGCGAGTCGCGACTCGCTGAACGACATCGCCGACGGCATCACCTCCTGGCCGACCCATGACCTGTTCCCGAGCTATGGCCTGCCGGCGTTCCCCCGAGTCTGTCCGCGGATCTACGGCGCGTCGGTCGACACGCTTTCGAACGTGACGGACGACGCCTTCGTTCTCGACGGCGACGTGATGAGCGGCGTGGATCGCGTGTCCTTCGGCGCCTACTCGATCACCAGTCAGGCCTCGACCACCTGGACCGACGGCTGGTTCCGGATCGTGAGCGACGACCAGATCGAGGTGCATCCGCCGCAGGGTCTCATCCCGGGCAGCTACGCGATCGTGCTGCGCAACGGGATCTACGCGAGTCGTCCGATCGACGTGACCTTGACGCGTGCCACCACGCGCACGCTGGGCGCGCCATCGGTCGCCTTCGGCGCCTTCGAGCTGTTGGCGTCGCGCGGCAACTCGACGAGCAACTCGGACTTCCTGCTGTGCTACAGCCTCTCCAACACGCCGAGCCCTCTGCCGGGCATCGTCGACCTGGACATCGGCGCGAACTTCACCAACCTGTGGACCTGGCCGTCGACGGTGCACGTCAACCCCTTCACGAGTTGCGTGCGCTGGTCGGTTCCCGACATCGGCCCGGCACAGCTCTACTTCCAGGCGCTGGTGATCGACGGCAACTCGATCCGCCCGCTGCCGGCTCCGGTGACCAACGTGCGCAGTGTGCGCAGCTTCTGAGCGGTGCTCAGGCCTGTTCGCCGGTGTCGACGACGCCGGCGAGCACGGCCGCGAGACGGGCGAGTGCCCGCGACAAGGTCTTCCTCACGGCCACCTCGGTCTTCCCGCTGCGCGCTGCGATCTCCGCGTGCGACATGCCGAGCAGCCGTGCCATCATCACGATCTCCCTTTGCTCCCCACTGAGCTTGTCGAAGGCCGCTTCGATGCGTCGGAACTCCTCGCGCACGGCTGCGTGCTGGCTCGGCGTCGTGCCGAGCGAAGCGAACTCCTCCGGGACGATCATCGGGGTCTCGCGACCCGCCGATCGCTTGGCCGCACGCCAATGCTCGAGGTGGTTCACGACCTTGCGGTGCGCCGTGGTGAACAGCCACTCGCGGAAGCCGGTTTCGCCGCCGTGCGCGAATCGATCGGAGTGCTCGAGGATCTCCCGCGCCACCGACTGGACGATGTCGCAGCTCTCCTCGCGGCTGCGCAGCTCGGGGCCCATGCGCAGGCGCACGAAGGCCCGCAGCGCCGGCAGATGGCGGGTCACGAGCTCGTCGACGGGCGCCGGACCTGCGCGGTCGATGGTCATGGGCGCGCGGGACTGTAGCGACTCGCCGAGCTTCCCGCAGCTGCGGTGCGGGTGGGGCACGTGCCGTGGATAACCTGCGCGACCCAGTGACCGCCCCCGACGACGGAACGCCGACCGCCGAGGATCTGTTCGCCGACTTCATCGAAGGAGCGGACGAGGGCCGTGTCGTCTTCGAGGACTTCGTCGCCCTCCACCCCGAGCACGCCGATGCGCTGACGCGCATGCATCGCCGGTTCCATGCGATGAGCACCGCGTTCTCGGTGCTCGCCGGTGAGGCATCCGAACCGGCGCGTCCGTCGCCGTCGATGGACGCGCTGATGGGCCGCATCGGCGCCGGCGCAGGACGTCCGTGGCGCTACGCGGTCGGAGCGGAGATCGCCCGCGGCGCGATGGGACGCATCGTGAACGCGTGGGACGGCGATCTCGGTCGCGAGGTCGCTCTGAAGATCCTGCGCGGCTCCGATTCCGATGCGCGACGCCATCGGCGCTTCCTCGAGGAGGCGCAGATCGCCGGTCAGCTCGACCACCCCGGGATCGTGCCGATCCACGAACTCGGCGTGGATCCGGACGGACGTCCGTTCTTCGCGATGAAGCTGGTGCGGGGTCAACACCTCGGCGAGGTGATCCGCGCGGCACAGGAGGAGCGCGACGGGTGGTCGCGGACGCGCGCCTTGCACGTGCTCCTGCGCGTGTGCGAGGCGATCGCCTACGCGCACGACCGCGGTGTCGTGCACCGCGACCTCAAGCCCGAGAACGTGATGGTCGGCCGCTTCGGCGAGACCTACGTGATGGACTGGGGGCTCGCGACCGTCGCGAACGCGGATGCAGCGAGCGAGGACGCGCTGCGCACGCTCCGCACCGAGATCGCCGAGGAGGACTCGACTTCGCCGCTCCTGACGCGGCACGGCGACGTGGTGGGGACGCCGGCCTACATGGCACCCGAGCAGGCAACCGGTTCGGCGGGTGCGATCCCGACGGCGGTCGACGTCTACGCGCTCGGCGCGATCCTCTACCACCTGTGTGCCGGACGCATGCCCTATGCGGCGGACGGCGTGGTGACCACGGCCGACGACATCCTCGCGCGGGTGAAACACGGCGCGCCGGAACCGCTCCCGTCGGACGTTCCCGCAGAACTGCGCGCGATCCAGGAACGCGCGATGGCCCGCGATCCGCAGGAGCGCTACCCGAGCGTCGAGGCACTCGCCGACGATCTGCGCGCCTTCCTCGAGCTGCGCGTGGTGAAGGCCTATGCCACCGGTCGCTTCGCGGAGTTGCGGAAGTGGATGGTGCGCAACCGCGGCATCTCGATCGCCAGCACCTTCGCGTTGATCGCGCTCCTCGTCGGGATCGCGGTGAGCACGGAAGCCTTCTTCCGGGCCGAGCAGAACGCGCGCAAGCTCGCGGTCGAACTCGAACGCAGCGAGTTCCGCAACGCGCGGTTGCTGAGCCGATCCGACAACGCTGCGTCGGCCGAGGACCGTCTGTGGCGTCAGCATCTCGCCGGCACGATGCCGCGCGCCACGCTGTGGGCGCTGGCGGAGCTCTACGAGAGGACACCCTGTGCCGTCGCCGTCTCCACGCCGACGCGCGGCAACGTGCCGATCCGCTTCGTTCCAGGGCGTGGAGAAGTCGTGGTCGGCAGCGACGACGGCGGCGTGCACGTGCTCGATGATCGTCGCCTGAAGCCCATGGCACGGATCGAGGTCGGGACCAGCGCGGTCCAGTCGCTCGCGGTGATCCCGGGGAGTTCGACGTTGTGGGTCGGTCTCGCCGACGGCAGCGTGGTCGTCGTCGATCTCGCAGCGCGCCGGGTCCTGCGCGGTTCGAAGCCCCACGGATCGGAGGTGCGCGCCATCGCCATCCGCGCCGACGAGGGGCTCGTCGCCACCGGTGGTGGTGACGGACGCGTGCTCCTGTGGAGCGCCGACTCCGCCGAGCCTCGCGAGATCGTCACCCACAAGGATCCGATCTGGTCGCTGTGCTTCGATCGGGACGGGCGCAAGCTCGCCAGCGGCGATCGACTCGGCGGACTGAACATCACCGCTGTCGCCGGCGGCGAGCCCCAGCACTGGCAACTGGGCAAGCGCAACATCATGGCGATCGCGCTGCTCGACGACGGTACGCGTCTGTGGGCCGGCTCGGCCGACCAGAACATCTACCTGCTCGACACCCTCGGGCGGGAACCGTTGCGATCGATCTGGACACGCAACGGCACATGTCGCGACATCGTCGAGGACGTGGACGGCACGCTGATCGTGGGCGGGTGGTGGCGCATCGATCGCTTCGCGAAGGACGGCACTCCACTCCATCCGGTCGGGCTGAACGGGACCTGGAGGTTCGATCTCGACCGGGCGAGCCGCCGCCTGGTTTCGGCCGGAGACCGCAATGCCGTGCGCCTGTTCGATCTCGCCGAGGGTTGGGATCAGGTGCTCGGTGGAATGAACGTCGCGATGTCGGGCGACGGCAGCAGGATCGCATTCGACCGTGAGGATCGGATCGTGGTGCGTTCGATCGACCAGCCGGAGACGGAGCCCGAAGTTGTCGTGCCTCGGTTCGGTGGCTGGCTGGCCCTCGATCACGACGGGCAACGGCTCGCTGCGTTGGCGAACACGAAGCGCGGTCTCGAGGTCTACGACCTCGGCGGCGACGTGACGCAGCCCTCGTTCGTCGTTCGGGACGCGTCGGCTCCGTACACCAACGAGAGCTTCGGCTTCTCGCCGGACGGCAAGGAGCTGGCGACCTTCGTCGGCCCGGGTCGCCTGCGCAGGATCAACGCGCGCGATGGCAGCAAGATCGCCGAGCACGACCAGGATGGTGCCGACTGGATCCGCCTGCGCTACCTGCGCGACGGCTCCGCACTCGCGGTGGTCTCCCTGAAGCCTGCGCGGTTGCGTCTGATCCACCTGTCGGACGGTCGCATCGAGGACTTCCCCTTGCCGTTGCACCCCACGGCTGCGGCCCTGTCACCGGACGGAACCACGATCGCATGCGCGGATCGCGACGGACACATCCAGCTCGTCGATCGCGTCAGCGGTGTTGCCCGGTCCATCGGATCGCAGTCCGGAACCGTCTGGTCCCTCGACTTCTCTCCGGTCGACTCCGGACTGCTGATGGTGTCGACGCGCGCCGACGGTGTGATGCTCTTCGATCTCGACAACGGCGAGATCTGTCACCGCTGGACCGTCGACGACGGACCGATCACGCAGCTCCAGTTCAGTGACGACGGCATGCGGCTCGCCGCCTACAGCCAGCGAGGAGCCCTGATCCGTCGCTTCGACGTGATGCTCGGCAACGTCGCCGGCAACCTGGACTTCCAGATCGAACGCCTGCGTGCGTCGACACCCATCGACCCGACGCGAGAACGGGAACTGCGCGGCTGGGCCGAGCGCTGCATCGCCGCGTTGCGATCGCGTTGACTCGCGGCTCTCAGCCGCCGAACCAGCGCGGTGCGTAGGCGAACAGCACCCACAGGTAGCCGAGGTATCCGATCATCAGCAGCAGTCCCTCGGCACGCGAGATGCGCGCACCCGATCCCACGATCGGCAGCAGCGCGAGACTCGCGGCCAGCATCACGGGTGTGTCGAGAGCGAGCACCTGCGTCGACACCGCCTGCGGGCGCACGGCGGCGGTGATGCCGAGGATGCCGAAGATGTTGAAGATGTTGGAGCCGAGCACGTTGCCGACCGCGATCTCCGGCTGGCGACGCAGGGCCGCGACCACGGAGGTCACCAGCTCGGGCGCGGAGGTCCCGCCGGCGACGATGGTCAGAGCGATGGCGAGCTCCGAGACGCCGAGCGCGCGTGCGATCACCGTCGCGCTGTCGACCAGGATGCCGGCGCCGTAGACCAGGAGCGCGAGCCCGCACAGGACCAGCAGGATGGGGAGCCACACACCGTGCCGCTTCACCGGGATCGGTGCGCCGACCTCGTCGAGTTCCGCCACCATCGCATCGCCGTCGCCGCCGCTCGCGCGACCACGTCGGATGCTGCTCGCGATCTGCAGCACGAGCGCGACGAACATCAGCACGCCGATCACGCGGCCGATGCGGTGGTCGTCGATCAGCGCGAGCCAGGGCGCCGCGGCGGCGAGGATCACGGCCCAGACCTCCGAGCGCACCGCCTGCAGGCGGACCGGGATCGGACAGATCAGCGCCGCGAGCCCGAGGATCACGGCGATGTTGAAGATGTTGGAACCGACGACGTTGCCGACGGCGATGTCGTCCTGTCCGTGGGAGGCCGCGGACAGCGAGGTCACCAGCTCGGGAGTCGAGGTGCCGAAGCCGACGATCGTCAGCCCGATCACGAAGGACGAAAGGCCGAAACGCCGCGCGAGCGCGACCGAGCCGCGCACCAGCAGCTCGGCGCCCGCGGTCAGCAACAGCAGGGAGCCGACGAGCAGCCCCAGGTTGGCGAGGTTCATGCGAGGGGGGAGGCAGTAGAACGCTATCCGCTGCAGCTCCCGCCTTCACCTCGGCGGGACGCGCCCGCGTTCCCGCCTCACTGCGCGCGCACCGTGAGGTCGAGTCCTGCACTCGCCGAGAATCCGGCCGGACCGCAGGGGTCGACCCAGATGAACTGCGAGAACAGGTGGATGCCCGCATAGCCCGGGTCGGCGGGAATCGCGAGGCGCCAGAAGGCGGTGCGACGTGCATCGCTTCCGACGGTCAGCGCGATTGGCGGGCCCTGCGACGGGTCGACCAACAGTTGGATGCCGAGCACCGGTTGCGAGGCCGCGCCGAAGCCGATCAGCAGGAGGCCGGGGCCGCTCGCTGGTCCCGCATTGCCGATCAGCGCGAAGGCGGCGTTGCCGACGCGCGGCTCGCTGTTGCCGCCGAGCAACGGTGTGCCATTGCAGCCGGCGGTGGCGATGCCGTAGGCGAGCGCGAGTTCGTCGACGTCGAGCGCGCCGTCGAGGTCGCGATCCAGCGCGGTGCGCGTGCCGGTGCCGGGTGCGGTGCCGGTGAAGGTGAGCGTCGCCGAGCCGCCCTGGGCGAGCGTCTGGAGCTGGGCGAGCGTGAAGGGACCACGCCCGCTCTGGTCGACGCGGAAGGTCTGCGTCGCGGTGTCGAAGCGCAGTCCGTGCAGCTCACCGGAGAGGCGACCGGCGACGGTCAGGTCGATGTCGCCGGCGAGCGCGCGCGCGACCAGCAGGTTGAGGTCGGCGATCACGCCCGGATCCGCGCTGGTGAGCTGGTCGAGCGTCGTCTGGTAGCCGACCGTCGGCGCGGTACCGGTGTCGAAGGCGAGCAGGAAGGTGACGATGTCGTCCTTGGTGCCCGCCGCCCAGGGGTTGAACACCGGCTGCGCGAGGAAGGAAGTCAGCGTGTCGAGTGCGCCGTCGTGCGTGTAGCCGAAGCCGAGCTTCTGCGGACCGGCGGTGCGGCTGAAGCCGACCTTGCGGTACATGTTGCGGAGCTGCGGCACCTTCATCTGCTGCGGCTCCTGCAGCACGGCCGCGGTGATGACCTGGCGATTGCTGCCGGTCGGCAGCGAGTGACAGGTGGCGCAGCTCAACGGGAAGATGCCGAGCAGGTTGGTCGCCGTGGCATTGAAGGCCGCGAGGCCGGCGGCCTGGTTGTTGCCGGCCGGAGTCGTGAGGTACTGACGGTTGAGCGGCTGGTTGGGATTCGGCGGGAACGCGATCGAGGTGCCGAAGGCCGCGAACAGGTCGATGTTCGCCGTCGACAGCGGCGCACCACCCATCAGGCTCGCGAAGGCACCGTTGAAGGCCTGGAAGTTGGTGCGGTCGGCGCGCCAGTGCAGCGGCGCGGAGCCGGCGAGTCCCTTGAGGGTCTGCGTGGTCATCGCGCCCTTCATCGGGTGGAACTGCACCAGGGTCGGATTGAGCAGGTTGAAGGGCGACAGCGTGTTGCTCGGCGCGTTGGCCATGGTCCCGGCCGGGTCACCGAGGTTCCAGGCGATGCCGTCCATGTCGCCGTCGATGTGGCACGACGCACAGCTCATCGTGCCGTTGCCGGAGAGCTTCGCGTCGTAGAGGAAGCGGCGGCCGTCGCGGATCGACGCCGGGGTCGGGTCGAAGGAACCGAGCGGGACCTCGGCGATCCGTGTTGCACTCGCGGTGTCGATCACGGCGATCGTCGACGACAGCTTGTTCAGCACGTAGAGGCGCTGCGTCGAGGGGGACAGCGCGAGGGCGCGCGGACCGCGCTTGTGCAGCGTGTCGACCTGCGCGCCGGAGACGTCGCCGACCTCGATGCGCGCGATCACGTTGCCGGCGAGGTCGAGCACGCCGATGCGGTCGGTGCCCTGTGCGGCGACGTAGATGCGCTGCCGCGATCCGTCGATGGCGACTCCGTACGGCTCGCTCAATGCGCTACCCAGCGCGGTCGGATTGGGGAGCTGCTGGTAGTCGAGGCCGGGGTTGAGATCGATCGGGGTCACGCTCGGCGTGACACCGGTGGTGATCCTGGTCAGCCGGCTGTCGATCGCGTGGCCGCGCAGACCCGGCTCGAAGTCGACCAGATTGCGCGCCTCGGTGTTCGCCACCCACAGGTCGCCGCTCTGTTCGTCGACGGCGATCGAGGTGTTGGTGGTGCCGACCGCGCGGAAGTAGCGGATCACGGTCAGCGTTGCGACGTCGATCTCCGCCACGTCGTTGTCGGGCAGCGTGTAGGGGATCTGTGACGCCCACGCCGGATCGCTCGCGCGCACGATGCGCCCCGCGGCCGGCGGCGTCGGCAGCGCGGGGTTGGTCGGTGTGGACTGCGGCTGGTTCGGCACCACCGTCGTGCCGTTGCCCGAGCGCTGCACCACCGCGTAGACGCGCGTGCCGGTTGCATCGACCGCGAGCGCACGCGGGTCCTTGCCGAAGATGTCGACGCTGCCGAGCGGCGCGCGCGTCACGGCATCGAAGACGTCGACCCGATCGCTCGCGGCGGCGGTGACGAAAGCCTTGCCTCCGGCGAAGACCACGTCGGACGGCTCGTCCTTCACGTGCAGCGTGGCGATCACGCAGCCCGCGCTCACCGACACCACGCTCACGCTGTCGCTGAGGTGGTTGACGACCCACACCTCGTCGTCGGTGCGCGGATTCACCGACACCGGTTCGAGGCCGACCGGGATCTCGGCGAGCAGCACGGGAGAGTTCGCGTCGGCGAGGCTGTAGACCGCGAGCCGATGATCGGCGGTGTGCGCGGCGTAGAGGCGCAGGCCGTCCGCCGAGAGGCGGATCGGCTGCACCAGCGGACTCTCGTAGTTGACGAAGGACTGCGCGCACGCGAATCCGAGGAGGAGCGGCGCGACGGCGACGCGAGCGAGGTTGAGCATGGGAGAAGAGGCCGGATGGGGCGGCGGCAGGATAGCCGCGCACCCTCGGACCGGCGCACTCCTCGCGTCCCGGGTCGAGCCCGGACCGCCGATTTGCGGCGCAGCGGTCAGTTCCCGATCACGCCGGCGCCGCCGTTGCTCGTCACGAAGCCGAGCGGGTTCACGGTCGGGTCGGAGATCAGGAACTGGTTGTAGAAGCGCGCACCGACCATCGACAGGCTCAGCGGCACGTCATAGGTGATCGAGCGCTTGCCCGAGGAGTTGGTGGTCAGCGGCGTCGCGACGTCGATCGAGGTCAGCAGCGAGCAGGTCGGCGCGCCGATCGGGTCCATCGCGAAGGGCAGCGCGATGCCGCTCCAGTTGGTGCGCGACAGTCCGAAGAACAGGAAGCCGGGCGCCGAAGGCTTCGCCTGCGAAACGTTGACCAGGAACTGGTTGCCGATCTGCGGGAAGTCGGAGTTGGAGAGCACCGGCACCGCGGTGTGGGTGAGTTCCAGGAAGGCGAGCGGCAGGGCGTAGTTGGCGTCGTGCATCCCGGTCGTCGCGGTGTCCGGTGAGCCGAACACGCGGCCGATCGACGTCGAGTAGCACGCGTCGACGACGTAGGTGTAGTGCGGGACTCCGGTGCTGTTGGCGCGCGCGAAGATCTCGACCAGCAGATTGCGGCCGGCCTGCGGCACCCAGTCGAAGTTGGTGGTGAAGGGGATCACCAGTTGGAACTGCGTCGGGTCGGTCGCCGGCGGATTGTTCTGCGCCGGGTAGCGCACCAGCGTGCGCGGCAGCACCGTGACCGGCGTGCCGAGATCCCAGTTCTGGTCGAAGGTCGTGCTCAGCGATGCGGGGGTCTTGCTCGTGTAGCCGATGCGGATCTCGACATCGACCAGCGCCTCGGGGATCTGCACGGTGTTCTGGTTGTCCCAGCGTGCCGCGATCGCCGCCATCGTGAAGGCGGTCGGGTACTCGGTTCCGACGATCACCTGCTGATAACGCGACGGGTCGTACGAGAAGCCGTAGACGTTGTTGCTCGAGCCGAAGGTGTTCGCATACGCGGCCGGTGCCACGTGCTTCGCACCGAGTCCGGTGCCGGTGCCGGCGCATCCGTTGCCGAAGGGGTCGTAGGTCGCCTGGATCTGGGCGCTCAGGGATGCAGAGGCGGCGAGGAAGGGGAGCAGGGTCAGCAGATGGAATGCGCGCATGACGGTGGACCGCAGGGAGAAGGCCGTACGCAACTACGCGCAAGAAGACTCGCGAGGCCGCGATTGTTTCGCGCCTCGCGAGCGCACCTCACTTCCACGCGAAGTTCGCGTAGGCGAGTTCCGCCGTGGCGAACCAGCGGAAGGACTCGCGACGGAAGCTCCGCCAGTGCTCGAGGATCCTGCGATACGTCGCATCCTGGCGTGCGTCGTCGTCGAGCAGCGTCTCCGAGGCTTCGCGTGCGCCCTTCAGGATCGTCTCGCTGAAGGGCCGCAGCTCGATCCCCTGCGCGAGCAGGCGTTCGAGCGCCGGCGGGTTCTTCGCGTCATAGCGCTCCTGCATCGCGCCGTAGGCCTGACGGCTCGCGGCCTCGAACACCGCCTTGTAGTCGGACGGCAGCTTGTCCCACGCCGCGCGGTTGACGAGGAACGACAGCGAAGGACCGGGCTCCCACCAGCCGGGGTAGTAGTAGTTCTTCGCGATGCGCCAGAAGCCGAGCTTCTCGTCGTCGTACGGACCGACCCATTCGGTGGCATCGATCGCGCCGCGCTCGAGCGCCGAATAGATCTCGCCGCCGCCGAGGTTCTGCACGGTCACGCCGAGCGCGTTCATCACGCGACCACCGAGACCGGGGATGCGCATCTTCAGGCCGCGCAGGTCGTCGAGCGTCTCGACCGGTGTGCGGAACCAACCGCCCATCTGCGTGCCGGTGTTGCCGCAGGGGAAGGAGACGATGCCGAAGTCGGCATAGACGCCGCGCACCAGTTCCAGGCCGCCGCCTTCGAACAGCCACGCACTCTGTTGACGCGGCGTCAGCCCGAAGGGCACGCAGGTGTCGAAGGCCAGCGCTGCGGCCTTGCCCACGTAGTAGTAGCCGCCGGTCTGTCCGACCTCGGCCGCGCCGTTCTGCACCGCGTCGAGCACCTGCAGCGCGGGGACCAGTTCGCCGGCCTGGTGCACGCGGATCCGGAAGGCGCCCTCGGTCATCGCGGCGACGCGCTCGGCGAGGACCGTCGCCGAACCGTAGATCGTGTCCAGAGACTGCGGGAAGCTCGACGCGAGGCGCCACTCGACGATCGGCCGCCCGGTCGCGGTGGTGCGCTGCGCACCGCCATGGCTGCTGCGCAGCACTCCGGCGGTGCTGGCACCCACGATGCCCGCCGCGGCGCCGACCAGTCCGCCGCAGAGGAACGAACGTCGATCGGTCCGGCCCGGGTCGCGTGGTGTCGCGTCGGTCATGGCGGGGCAGGGTACGGGCGCCGTCTCGCCGTGCACGCATCATCCGCGGCCATCGACCCTCGGCTGCGTGTGACGGCTGCGGGCGCGGCACGCAGCGTGATCGATCTGCGGCCGTCTACCGCCCGAAGGTCACCCGCAACCCGTCACTCGTGACCATGCCGAACGCGTTGATCCCGGGCAGCGCGGGCCACCATTGGAAGGTCACCACCTTGCCGACCAGATTCAGATCGCTCGGGATCGTGAACGACGTGCTCGATGCACCCTGTGCGCTGACCGGGTAGGGACCGACGAGGGCGACGAGGTCGGTCCAGATCCAGGAGCCCGAGGCGCCGAACGCGCCGAGTTCGTACGGCAAGGGGCCGGAGTCGTCGCGCATGCCGAAGGCCAGCCACGCCGCGGAGGCCGGCACGTTGGTCAGGCTCTGGATCGCGCCCGCGAGGTCGATCCTCAGGACGCCGCCGATCGGAGCGTTCGCGCTCGCTGCACTGATCCGCGGCAGCACGCCGCCGATCCCCGAGCCCGGCACGCCGAAGGTGCGCGCCGACCCGGCGAGGACGTACTCGTCACCGCCGAGATCGGGGATGGGATATGGGGTCCCGTACCGGCCGATCGACAGCCGTGGATCCCCCTCGTAGTCGGTCGTGTGGAAGGCGTAGTTGATGCTGCCCACGTCGATGCACGGCGAGTCGGCGGCGAGCTTGTAGAAGGGGCGGATCAGGCGCGGGTCGGTGCGATTCAGGTTTCCCCGGCCCGACCACGTCGCGCTCTGGAAGCAGCTGTACTCGAAGGCCACCCCGGCCGGTGCCGACACGTCCTGGCCGTTGCCGGCGAAGACCATGTGGTCGAGCGAGGAAGCTGCGGTCGCCATCTGCAGGCCGATCCCGTCGTCGGCGAGCGTGACGCTTCGCAGATAGAGCGGCAGCGAGGAGTCGTTCTGCACACCGGTGATCTGCTGTGCGCAGAGCAGCGCCGACATCACCTGGATGTAGCCGTTCGTTCCCGGCGCGTGGAACCACATGCCGCGGTCGCCGCGCAGCGCGCGGTCCGCATTCGACCGGAAGGAGCAGTAGACGTCCGTGCTCGTGAGATCGACGTGCCAGCCGGTCGGACACGCGTCGACCAGGTTGCCGCGCGTGAGGACGTTGATCTGGTCCGACCCGCCGACGAGGAAGGCGTAGGCGGTGTCGCAGGCCCGCGCCACGCTCGCGTCGATCGTGATGTCGAAGGGTGCACTCAGGGTTCCGCGGACTTCGACGCCGGTCGCGCAGCGCGCGAACGAACAGCCGTTGATCCAGGGTGCGGGGTCGCCGGGCCGACCGATCTCGAAGAGCACGCCCTGCGCCGTGATGTCCTGGAACGTGCAGGTGGTGATCGCCAGCGGCTGCGCGGTGTAGCCCAGCGTGCCCGTGCGGAAGGCGATGCCCGCGCGACTGCGCAGGAACCAGTTCGACACGTAGACGCCGCGCACGGCGGCACCACCGCTGCTCGCGTCGTCGTAGGTGATGCCTGCGTCGGTCATCGAGTCGAAGGTGCACTCGCGCACCTCCGGCATCGTGTTCGACCAGTTGGCGATCGAGACCATCTCGATGCCGCGTGGTGCGTTCTGGAACACGCAACGCGAGAAGCGCGGATCCATGTGCAGGCCCGCGGCTTCGCGCCAGCGGATGCCGGACCCGGTCTGGTTCGAGAACCGGCAGTCCTCGAGCGCGGGCCGATGTTTCTTGCCGCTGTTGCCGCCCAGCGTCACGCCGTAGCTGCCGCCCTCGAAGACCAGGAAGCTGATCTTCGAGTCGTCGCGCTCGTAGTTCTCGCTGCCGGCGAAGGCCATCCCGGTGCCGCCGGTCGGGATGCGGATCACCGGCGGCTGCCCGTGCCCGGCGGTCGAGCCCACGATGCGCACGTTGAAGGTCGGCACGATCGGCAGGGTCTCGCCGTTGGTGCCCGGCGCGTAGTCCTGATTGCCTTCGACGTGGAGCGTCCGCCAGGTGTATGCCGCGACGGGGCGTGGGATGCGCGTCAGCGCATAGGTGATCGTCCTCCACGGAGCGGTCGGTGTCGTGCCGTTGGTCGTCGAGTCGACACCGCTGCGTCCGTCGACGTAATAGTCACCCAGGTTCTGGGCGGAGAGGGTCGCGGTCGCGATGGATACGAGGACCGCAGGAGCCAGCCAGGAGCGGATCATCGGTTCTCCTCGGCGCCGCGGAGCAGGTGCAGCGCCGCGGCTGGAAACGCGCGGCGCATCGCGTTGTTGCCGTGCTCACTCCCGGGCCGACCCTCGCGTCGGAACCGGGGATCACGTCCTGATGCACATCGGGTGGCGATCCGCTGCAGAGCGGAGGCCTGTGGAGGTCATCCCGTCCGACCGCGATCGGCGTGAGCCGGGGGCGTGCCGGGCGCGCACCGTCGGCCTCGGCCGGGGAGCACCCTCGGCTCTCGAACCGGGGTCGAAGTCGCGTCGTGCACGAAGCAACAGGGTGACGGCACCGACGCCCTCCGCCCGTATCATCCGCCGCCATGGTGTGGCGGTCAGGTGCGGTGGTGGCGGGTCTGCTCGCCTTGTTGTCGGTGTCCGCGGGTTGTGCGCAGGATGCCCAGGCTTTTCCGGCGGTGCCCCAGGCGCCGCGCGAGTTCCGCGGCGCGTGGGTCGCGACGGTCGACAACATCGACTGGCCGAGCCGACCGGGCTTGCCGGTCGAGCGGCAGAAGGCCGAGCTCGACGCGATCCTCGATGCGGCGCAGGGGATGCGCCTCAACGCGCTGGTGTTCCAGGTGCGTCCGGCGTGCGACGCGCTGTACCGCAGCGAACTCGAGCCCTGGGCGGAGTGGCTGACGGGCGCGCAGGGGCGCGCACCGGCGGAGAACTGGGATCCGCTCGCCTACGTCGTCGACGGCGCGCACTCGCGCGGCCTCGAACTGCACGCCTGGATCAACCCCTTCCGCGCGCGGCATCGGGCCGCGACGTCGCCGGTGGTGGACTCGCATCCCGCCAAGCGCTTCATGGTGAAGTACGGGAGCGAGATGTGGCTCGACCCGGGGCAGGCCGGCGCGCGTGCCCACACCCTGAAGGTCGTGCTCGACATCGTGCGCCGCTACGACGTCGACGGCATCCACATCGACGACTACTTCTACCCCTATCCGGTCAAGGGCGAGTCCTTCCCCGACGACGCGAGCTTCGCCGACTACGTGCGCGGCGGCGGCAAGCTCGATCGCGCGGCATGGCGACGTGTGAACGTCGACACGATGATCGAGGCGCTCCATCGCGGCATCCACGAGATCAAGCCGTACGTCCGCTTCGGGATCAGTCCCTTCGGCATCGCGCGACCGGGTGAGCCGTCGGGCATCGAGGCGGGAATCGATCAGTACCGCGACCTCTACGCCGACGTCGTGCATTGGATGGACCAGGGCTGGTGCGACTACATCGCGCCGCAGCTCTACTGGCCGATCGCGCAGAAGGCGCAGAGCTATCCCGTGCTCCTGAAGTGGTGGGGCGCGAAGCACCCCGACCACATGCACCTGTTCGTCGGCAACTTCACCTCGAAGGCGGCGGGCCGGGACAAGGGCTGGTCGGTCGACGAGCTGCTGCAGCAGATCGACCTCACGCGCGCCGAGTCGAACGCGAGCGGCAACATCCACTTCTCGATGAAGGTGCTGCGCGACGACGTCGGCGGCGTGCGCACGCGCCTGCGCGGCGGACCCTACCAGACGCCCGCGCTGCCGCCCGCCTTCACCTGGCTCGACCGCAGTCGTCCCGCGGCGCCGACGGTGCGCGTCGCGCACGCCGAGGGCGACCTCGAAGTCCGCTGGAACTCCGACGTCGACGCACGACTGCACGCCGTCTACCTGCTGTGCGGTGATCAGTGGCTGCTGATCGAAGCGGTCCCGGCGCGGAAGCCGGGCTTGCTCGTCACGTCGGCGCAGCTGCAGAAGCTCGCCGTGCGCGCGGTGGCGGTGAGCGCCGTCGACCGCTGCGGCAACGAGAGCGAGCGGGTGATCAAGTCGCTGTAGAGCGCGCGATCACTCGCTATCGGATCGCGTCCTCGATCCACAAGTTGCTGAAGCGTGCCCGCCTTGATGGCTCGACGCACAGCGCCTGCACATACAGCGGGTGACCGGCGAGCACCGGCAGATCGGGGATCGGGAGATCCGTCACCGCGGTACGGTCGGCGTCGAATGTCAGCACGCGTGGCCAGACCAACGTGGTCTGAGGATCGAGTGCGAGCCGACCGAATGGTGGAATCGGCGTATCGGCTCGGGTCAGCGCCACGGCGAGGACGCCGAAGCCACCGGCGATGCCGTTCACTTCCACTCGCCAGGTGTGCCCGCGGGCCGGACGCTCCTCCGCGAAGGTGTGACGTGTGGTGTTGAGGAAGTAGCGCTGACGTCCAGGAGGTGCGGGTATGGCGCAGGTCTCGGCGACCAGGAGGTCCTGATCCTGGTCTCCATCCATGTCCTTGGCGACGACGTACTCCACGCCGCCATTGGCCTGCTCCCGATCCAGGAAGGAGTCGCTGGGATCGAGACTGAAGTGACCAGTGCCGTCGTTGACCAGCACCTGGATGTCACCGGCGAAGTTGGGCGCGAGAGGTGGGCGGAAGTTGACGATGTCGAGGTCGCCGTCGCCATCGATGTCGATTACCCCCGGTTGGAGACCGGCCTGACATTGGGCGGGGATTCGCCCCGCGGAAGATTCGTAGAAGCTCCCGCTGCCGTCGTTGAGGTAGATGATCGGTGGGGCACGCGTGTAGCCGCGAGAGACCACCAGATCGATGTCGCCGTCGCCGTCGAGGTCGCCGATGTTGACTCCAAGGCTGACGAAGGTGTTGGGAGCAGGATGGATCCTGGTGAGCATGGCATCGGCGAAATGGCCGGTGCCGTCGTTGATCCAGTAGGCGATTCCGCCGTGGTAGGAGGAGGCGAGAAGGTCCATGTCGCCGTCCCCATCAGTGTCGCAGGCGATGAAACCTGGGAGCGGGCCAGGGTCTCGCAGGGCGTGATCGAGGGGGAATGCACTCTGATCGTAGGTGAAGTGGCCCTGGCCGTTGTTGCGGATCAGGTATCCCGAGTAAGGGTGCAGAGCGAGACCGGAACTGCCTCCCAGGACGATGTCGACATCGCCATCCAGGTCGAAGTCGCCGAGCGCGACGGAGGATTGGTTCGGTTCCTGGAAGGTCGGCCAAGCAAGGCCGCGCTGCGCGGTCTCCAGCGTGAAATGACCCGAGCCGTCGTTGATCAGGATGGACGCCGCATCGTAGTTGGGCCCCTCGATATTGGCCGAGACGTAGTCGAGGTCACCATCGCCGTCGAGATCGCCGAGGGCGATCTGATAGGTGGTAGGGAACTCGTTCGGCATATGGGTCGCTGTGACCTCGGTGAGCCTTCCGTAGCCGTCGTTGAGCAACAACCGGGGACGAAAGCCTCCTATCGACCCGTAGACCACATCCGGAGCCCCATTGCCATCGATGTCACCGATCGCAATGGAATAGCGTGCATCGCAGGGTCGCCCAGCCTGCCACGTGATCGGCACCAGTGGAATCTCGAACCCCGATTGTCGGATTTCGCGCAGGAGCGGGTGGGTGAGCCGAATCGCCGTCGTTGTCGTGCTCTGGGACAGGGCGAGCGTGGCCAGCATGCAGCCTGCGGCCAAAGTCGTGGTGTGCAAGCAAGCGCTCATCGCTGCCTCCGGAGATTCGTGCCGAGGTCCAGCATCTCGGCAGCCCGCTCCCGGCAGTTGGTCTCCGTAGCGCGCACAGCTGGAGCCGCATTCTGCGATTCTGATTGGAGCGCTTGGAAAGGCCAAGCATCCACGACCAAGAAAGTTTGGAGGTTGTTGACGGGATCCCCGAAGAGCTGACCCCATAGAGGGTTGTCAGGATCGAAGAGTTCCATGTTCACACGGACCGCGTACCAACTTCGGTCCGTCGCCATCCCGAAGATCGCAGCGAACCAATCGGGATCACCCGCCGACATGCCGTTGAGTCCAGCAACATTGTAGGTGAAGTTCGGCGCATTCCAGAAGAACAGGGAGTGCGCCGGATTCCGGAACAGGAAGGACTCCACGAGGCCGCTGCCCGGAGACTGAATCGGATCTTCGAACATGGTCAGCGGCGGGTTCAGGGTCCCTTGCCTCAAATGTCGGTTATTGGCCGGAAACGTGTAGAAGAAGCGGTTGTCGTCGCTCGCGGGGATCGACGAGTTGTCCGCCATGTTGAACCACGGATTGGCCTGGAAGATGTCATGCTGTCGGTCGGCAATGTTGATCCCTGGGCACACGAAGTCGTACTCCGCGTAGTCGACTCTCCTGCTTGCCGCCACGGGGCTGAGGAGGATGTCCTCCAGCAAGTGTGGTCCCGTGTCGGCGACGCGACTCCGACCGAATGGCGGATAGCGGGTAGTGATCGGTCCGGTGCGCACCAACTCAAATCTCATGGTTCGTAGCGTGGCCGTCCCACCGAACGGTTCGAACTGACCACCTGTGAAAGCGAACGGAAGCGCGGGATCGATGCCCGGCACCACGAAGGGATTGTGGCTTGGGCCGAGCTGTGCGTACCACTCGGCGCCGATGGGCTGGCCACTCTGTCCGAAGGGCGCGGAGGAAACGGTCGTCGGCGTGGTGAACGCACGATCGTCGTGCCGAAGGTTGAACTGCGGCGCGACGTAGAGGACCGGCGTCGTCGGCTGCGCAGGATCGACCATGTTGAAGAAGAAGATCCGGCTGGCATCCCTAAGCTGGAATGTTTGAACTGCTCCTCCGCTTGCCACATTGAAGTGAGGTCGGGAGAAGATGCGCGTATTCTCGAGGTATCCCGAGATGATCAGTTCGCCCATCTCGTCAGCGCCGAGATCAACGACTCCTGCGCATTCGAAGGGTCGCGGGAAGTGCAGGTCGGAGCGATCGCTCGTGAGGAGATTGGTTCGAGCTGTCTCTCGCGGATTTCCGAATCCCTCGCAATCCCAGTCCCAGCAGTTGAATTGCGCAAGATCGTCATCGGGCGCACCAGGAGGCGTGTTGATCGTCACCGTGGTTGGCGTGCCCGACTGGTTCCACTGATGGAACTCGATTGGACCGCCGCGCAGGGAAATCCCCATGTTCACAAGGGGATTGGGGAAAGTACTGGACGATTGCATCGCTTTCACAGCCGGCGCGAGGCGGAAATCATGACGCGCGACGAAGGGCGCGCCGTTGCTCACGATGGCGTCGCGGATGTAGAGGTCGGCCCTGTCACTGATCTTGGAGCTATTGGAGCTGATTCCGGCGGCCCAGAGATCGACCACCGGAGTCGGGGGCGGGATCGAACTCGATCCGCTTCGCGGCAGCGCGGGCCACTGCGCCGACGCGACTCCGATGTTGGCTAACTGAGTGATGTATGCATTGAACGGGTGGGAGAGCGCAAGTCCGGTCGTTGGGTCGCTACAGCCCGGTGCGAATGCTATCAGGTCGGATGCGTCGATCCCTTCGAAGCAGGAATTCAGCGAATCAGGCCCGCCGTAGATCGACGCGACCCACTCCGGCGGTAGGTCGGCATAGAACGGTGGCAGCTTGTGAAGCACCGGATCGAAGAGGTTGTTGAGGATCAGAGGCCGCGAGGTGCCGACACCCCCCATGCGGTATCTGCTGTACAGCCCGATGTTGTTCCACACGAAGGTGTTGCCCACGATCCGAGGAGCGTGATGGCCACCGGCTTCGAAGGAGGCACTGGGGTCGAAGAGTCCAACCGCAATCTGATTGCCGACCAAGAAGCAGTTGCTGATGGTGGGCGCGATTCCCAGTGGTCCACGAATCGCGACTGCGACACCGTGTTCGCCGTTCGGAAAGTCATCCGGGGGTTGCGCGCCGATCAGGGGAGCATGTTCGGTCCAGAATGCTCCGCGGATCGTCAGGGAATCGATGAACGTCAGTGCGTAGCCCTCGCCCGCCGCTGTCTTTGCGGCTCCTTGTGCGTCTCGGACGTGCTCTCCGAATGAGAAGATGCTTCGATTCTCAAAAGCGATGTCGGCGTAGCCCCTGGCGTCGATGATCGTATCCAGGGCGGATGTTCCCTGGAGGCTCACCCGAGGAGGAAGCTCGATGGGGAACACTTCGCCGTTCCACGGAAGCCCGCTCTCCCCGTCGTACTCCTCGGTCTGGGGTGGAAAGCTCGCCTTGCGAGGCCCGTAGAGGCCTGGCATGAGATGGATGACGACGAAGTCGACAACACGGTTTGGGTCAGAACCGAAGCCGGTGTTCGTGTAGGGTAGCGATTGACCGGTGCTACTGTCCTTCGTCGGCCATGTCTCAACGTACTCAACCGCTTTCTTGATGGTCCGAAACGTGTAGGGCGCGTGCTGCAACATTCCCGGGAACGCCAGGGCGGGATGGTTCTGGAGCGGTCGAGGACCTGCGCTGATGTTGTCGCCCTTGGGATTGAGTGTGCCCGCCAAAGTGTCGTCGCCGTGAATGGGATCGACGTAGACATGGAACGACGCGTGCACGACCTGTGCCTGCAAGGTCGCAGGGACAAGGAAGATCGAGCCCAACCCCAGTAGGACCCGGGCAGTCGCCGACGCTCGGCATGGGATTTGGTTCTGTTCTGTTCTGTTCTGTTCTGTTCCCTTCTCTCCGTTTCATCGCTAGTCCTCCATCTGATTGGGACGACTTGCGAAACGTGCCGGGCCGGTTTCTGAGCGTCAAGCCCCCACGGGTTGCGGGGTGGACGCGCCCATGCTTTCCAGGAGGCGCCGAACCTGGCACCGCTCACCGACGACGAGGGGTCTCGGAAATCGGAGAGGGAACCGCTGGATCCGGTCCGCCCCGGCTACGCGCCCTCAGCTCCGGCGGTGTGGACCGATCGACGAGCTGCCCGCCGGAGCGAGAAGCTCACTTCGGCACGGTCACGCGTGCGTCGTCGATCCAGATCTCGCCGCCGCGGACCACGACCAGCATCAGCGCACCCGACTTGGCGCCCTCGGGGAGTGCGTAGTCGCGGATCACGCAGCGCCAGTCCTGGTCGCCTTCGAGGTGGACCACGTCGACGTCCTCGTTGAGGACCTCGCCGTCGGGGCCGTAGACGTAGAACTTGAGGAAGGCGCTGCCGGCGGCCTTGGTCTTCAGGCGCGCGCTGACCTGCACGGTCTGCAGGTCGGAGAGGTCCACGTCCTGGCGGATCAGGTCCATCGGCACCTTCGGGCCCTTCGTGACGTGGAGGCACTGCTTGCCCTCGACACCCTCCTCGACGACCTTCAGCTCGAGCGTGCGGCTGTTGTCGATCTCGGTCCAGCTCGCGGTGCCGCGTTCGAATCCGCCGTTCTCGAGCAGGTTGCGACCGGCGACGGGTTCGCGCGTCACCTCATCGGCGGGCGCGGGATCGGCGGACATCAGCCAGCGCAGGCCGTCGCGCAATCGCAGCACGGGTTGGTCGTTCCAGCCGTGGCCGCCGGCGTAATCGCGCAGCCAGACCGCCGCACCCTTCTCGCCCAGCGCGTGCTTCGCGTCGCTCGCGAAGCGGTACGGCGTGGTGCGATCCTCGGGCGACTGGTCGAGGACGAAGCGACGGCCCTTCGCATTGCGCAGCGCCGGTTGCTCGGGCTTGAACACCGACATCGCCACGTAGAAGCCCGCGAACTGCGTGTTGCGCGCCAGCGACATGTCGTAGGCGACCGGACCTGCGGAGGACCAGGCGAGGAGATAGATGCGCTTGGGGTCGATGTCCTCGCGGTTGCGCACGTCGTCGACGATCGCGTTGACGTAGTCCTCGGTGGTGTAGCGCATGCGCGTCACGCGGTTGCGCTCGGTCGGCCACACGATCTCCTGGTCGTCGGTCCAGCGCGCGGCGGTCGCCATGGCGCCCACCATGTCGCGCGGCGCCGCGGCGAGGATGGTGTTCTCGACGAAGGGCAGGAACTCGGCGCCGCCGTCACCGCCGGGCAGCACGACCAGCAGCGATTGGGGGCGCGACTGCGAGGCCGCGGCATCGCGGGCCGGGATCAGGAAGTAGGGGCTCTGCCGGTAACGGTCGAGCTCGACCGATTCGGCGCGCGACGAGCGGTTCTGCGGCAGGGCCGTGCCACAGAGGGTCGCGAGGGCGAGGGGGATCAGTCCGGACAGTGCCCGCATGTTCATCACGTCGTTCTCCGCGATGCCGCGTTCCGTGATCGGACACCCGAAGGCGATCGACCGCCGGTCGCGGCAGACTAGGATGCATCCATGATCGTCACATTGGCCCTCCTGACCTTCATGCAGGATCCGATTCGTGGGAACGCAGCCGAGATCGAGAGCACGCTGCGCGCCCTGGTCGGCTTCGGCACGCGCCATGTCCTCTCCGCGGTCGATCAACCCGGTCACGGCACCGGTGCGGCGCGCGACTGGATCGAAGGGCGGTTCCGTGAGCTCGCCAAGCGCAGTGGGGGGCGTCTACGGATCGAACGCCAGGAGGCGCGTGTCCCGGTCCGGCGCCAGGGAATGCCGCCGGAGACGACAGTGGTGAACATCCTCGCGACACTCCCGGGGACCACCGATGCGGATCGCGTCTACGTGATCGGCGGCCACTACGACTCGCGCAACGGCGACGGCGCCGACGGCGAACGTGATGCACCGGGCGCGAACGACGACGGCTCCGGCACCGCCGCGATGCTCGAGGCCTGCCGCCTGCTGTGCGACCGGAAGTTCGCCGCGACCATCGTGTTCGCCGCCTTCGACGGCGAGGAGCAGGGCCTCCTCGGCTCCGCGGTCCTCGCCAAGTCGCTCGCCGAGAAGAAGGCCTTCGTCGACGGGATGATCACCAACGACATCGTCGGCAACACGCTGGGCATGGACGGCGTGCGGCGTCGCGACGTGCTGCGCGTGTTCAGCTACGCGCCGACCGGCAACGACTCGTCGGGACGCAGCCTCGCGCGTGCTGCATCGTGGGCCGCGCGCCGCGTCGACGGCCTCGGCGTCGCCCTGGTGTTCCGCGGCGATCGCTACGGTCGTGGTGGCGATCACCGCTCGTTCTTCGAGGCCGGCTTCCCCGCGGTGCGCTTCACCGAGCCGCGCGAGGACTTCTCGCGCCAGCACCAGGACGTGGTGATGCGCGACGGCAAGCCCTACGGCGACGTCCTCGACTACGTCGACTTCGACTACGTGGCGCACGTCGCCGCGCTCAACGCGACGTTGATCGCCGAACTCGCCTCCGCCCCGCGCGCGCCCGAACGCATCCGCATCGAGAGCGCTAAGGATGCCTACGACACGCTGGTCGACATCGGCCGTGTCGACGGTGCGAGTGCGTACGAGGTCCTGTGGCGCGAGACCACCGCTGCGGATTGGGAAGGTGCGCGCACCGTCGACGCGAAGGACCTCGAGTTCGATGCGAAGGGCAATGCGCGCTACGTGCTGAAGGGCGTGTGCATCGACGAGGTCGTCGTCGCCGTGCGTGCGGTGGGCGCAGAGGGCCAGCGCAGTCGCGCGACCGCGGCGCCGGAGCCCGACGCCCTGGTGTTCCGCAATGCCGCGACCGGCGGCAACTCGCGACGCTGACGGCGCATCGACGCCGCGCTTTCCGATGCGCGGGAAACAGCCTTTCCGCAGCAGGCGTTCCCGTCGCATGATGTCCGCCCGACTGATGAACTACCTTGCTCCGTCGCGCCAGGGACGTCCCGCGGACGACCCGATCTTCGCGCTCAACGCCGAGGCCAACCGCCGCCGCAACGCCGGCGAGTCGATCGTCAACGCGACGCTCGGCACGTTGATGCAGGACGACGGACGCCTGCTGATCCTCGAGACCGCGGCGCGCGCGCTGCGCGAGGTGCCCCGTGAGGAATGGGCGGCCTACGCCCCGATCGCCGGCCCGCACGACTTCCTCAACGCGGTGATCGCCGACTGCTTCCTCGGCCGCAGCGACTTCGCCGATTGCGCGACCGCGGTCGCCACCGCGGGCGGCACCGGTGCCCTGCGACACGCGATCGTCAACTTCCTCCGGCCGGGTGACGCGATCCTGACCAGCAGCTTCTTCTGGGGGCCGTACCGCACCCTGTGCGACGAGCACGAGCGCCGCGTCGAGACCTTCTCGATGTTCGATGCGAAGGGCGGACTCGACGTCGCCGCCCTCGAGCGCGCCGCCGCCGATCTCCTGGAGAAGCAGGGCCGCGTGCTGCTGATCCTCAACGATCCATGCCACAACCCGACCGGCTATGCGATGACGCAGACCGAGTGGGCCGCGGTCGTCGACGTGCTGCACACGCTCTCCGAGCGCGGGCCGATCACGCTGCTCGTCGACATGGCCTACTTCCTGTACGGCTCGGCCGACGATCCGCGCGCCTACCTCGACGAGCTGCGCCCGCTGCTCGGCCGCGTCGGCCTGCTGTTCGCGTGGAGCGCGTCGAAGTCCTTCACGCACTACGGTCTGCGCGTCGGTGCGCTGGTCGCCTGCGAGCCCGATGCGGATCAGCGCCGCGCCGTGGCGAACGCGCTGGGATTCTCCTGCCGCGGCACCTGGTCGAACTGCAATCGCGGTGGTCTGACCCTGATCACGCGACTGCTCACCGACGACGACCTGGCGCGCGCCTGCGATGCCGAGCGCGATGCCGCCCGCGACCTGCTGATGACCCGCGTGGCGACCTTCAACCGCTGCGCGGCGCAGCGCGGACTCGTGCATCCGCGCTACGAGGGCGGCTTCTTCGTCACCGTCTTCGCCGATCAGGCCGAGGAGCGGGCGCGCAAGATGCGCGACGAGCGCGGCGTGTTCGTGGTGCCGCAGAAGGGCGCGCTCCGCGTGGCCTTGTGCTCGATCGCGGAGCGCGACGTGCCGCGCGTGGTCGACGCGCTGGCGATGTGATCTCGGTGCTGCGCGCCCGCGGCCGGGCGCGCACCGGGAAGGCGAGCCGGGTGCGGCTCAGCTCTTCTTGAACACCATCGTCATCTTCTGACCGCCCTCTTCCTCGGTCATGGTGATGGTGCTGCCGGAGATGGTGCCGGACTTGGTCTCTTCCTTCGCGTCGGCCTTGCCCTGCTCCTTGCCGGTCATGGTGATCTTGTCACCGTCGACCTTGTAGGTGCCCTTGATGCTCGACTTGCCGACCATCGGCATTTCCATGACGCACTCGAAGGTGCCGTCCGCGCCGAGGGTCATGTCGCACTTCATGGCCTCGACCATCTTGTTCATCATCTCTTCCATCTGCTTCTTCTGATCGGCCGGCAGCTTGTCGGCATCGGCGCCACCCGCCTTCATCATGGCTGCCTTCACGGCGGCGGTATCGAGCGAGTACTTGCCGGCGACGCTGCCGCCACCGCAGGCGGTGAGGGCGAGAAGGAGGGACAGGGTGACGAGGAAGCGCATGGGATCGGACTCCGGGACGGGTGGGGCGCGGTCGGGACGTCCTTCCGCGGGCGAAGGACTGTGCCGGCACAAGGAGCGCTGCGCAAGCGCAGGACGATCTCCCTGGCCGGTGCGACGGGACCTGTCGAGATCCGGCGCTTCGCCGAGACGAGAGTCCCTCCTCGCGGTCTGGCCTCAGTCCCGGTGGAACACCAGCACCGGAGGTCTGGTGTTTTCGCTCCGGAGGGTGATGACTCCGACGGCGACTTCGCCCGAGACGGTCTCCTCGTGCCTCATCCCCTCATCCTTGCCGGTGAGGGAGAGCTTGTCGCCCTCGAGCTTGTAGGTGCCCTTGACCGTCGACTTCTTCTCCCCGGTCATCTCGAAGTCCATCGTGAAGCTGCCGTCGGCGTTCAGCGCGAGTCCGATCTTCATCTGGTCGATCCGCGCCTCCTCGGCCTTGGCCTGCTCGGGCTGCTTCTTCGCGGCATCCGAGCTCGCATAGGCGGCCTTGGTCGCCGCGATGTCGAGGCTGTACTTGCCGGGGACCCCTGCGCCGCAGGCGCACAGGGTGAGGAGAAATGCGATTGTGAACAGGTAGCGCATGAGGCCGGATCGCTTCGGGGAGAGAGGGCGCAGACTCTCCGATGCGGAGACGGGCAGCGCAAGTCCTCCGAGCCCAGCCTCGGCGACGATCGGATCAGCGACGGCCACCCTCGATCTGCGTCCGCGCGAAGTCCTCGAGCTTGCGTGCGTCGCGGTCGAACAGGCGGATGCCCTCGGCGAGCTTGGCGACGGCCATCGGGTCGTCGTTGTGCAGGAAGCGGTAGCTCTTCTCGTCGAGTGCGATGCGCGCTTCGCCCTTCTCCTGCGCGAGGGCCGGCGTGAGGCGCACCGGCACCTCGCCGGGCGTGCTGCGCAGCTCCTCGAGCAGCTCGGGGCTGATGGTCAGCAGATCGCAGCCGCAGAGCCGTCGGATCTGTTCGGCCTTGCGGAAGCTCGCGCCCATCACCTCGGTCGCGTAGCCGTGCTTCTTGTAGTAGCACCAGATGCGGGTGACCGACGCGACGCCGGGGTCCTCGTCGATCGGGATGTCGGCGACGCCGCGCTCCTTCTTCCAGAAGTCGTAGATGCGTCCGACGAAGGGCGACACCAGCGTGACCTTCGCCTCGGCGCACGCCACCGCCTGCGCGAAGCCGAACAGCAGGGTCATGTTGCAGTGGATGCGTTCGCGCTCGAGCTCGGCGGCGGCGCGGATGCCCTCCCAGGTGCTCGCGATCTTGATCAGCACGCGCTCGCGCGGCACGCCCCGCTGCTCGTAGAGCGCGATCAGGCGGCGCGCCTTGGCGATGGTGCCGGCGGTGTCGAAGCTGAGCTTCGCGTCGACCTCGGTCGACACGCGACCCGGCACGATGGCGAGGATCGCCAGGCCGAACTCGACGGCGAGGTGGTCGAGGAAGGCGTCGAGCTTCGCGGCTCCGCTGCCGGGGGCCGACGCCAGCGCGCGCTCGACCAGCGGGCGGTACTCGTCGCGCGCACTGGCCTTGAGGATCAGGGAGGGGTTGGTGGTCGCGTCCTGCGGCAGGTAGCGCCGCATCGCCTCGAACTCGCCGGTGTCGGCGACGGGCACGGTGTGGCGACGGAGCGACTCGAGCTGGTTCTGGACCATGGCGATCCGGATCCTACGCGCATCGCGCCGGCGATCGATGCGCTCTGGCGAGCGACCGCGGGATCCACGACACTGCGCCGCGTCCCTCCGCATGAACATCCTCGCGATCGACGTCGGCGGCACCAACGTGAAGGTGCTGGTGACCGGCCAGCCCGAACGGCGCAAGTTCCCGAGTGGCCGCTTCCTCACGCCGGACACCATGGTGAGCTCGGTGCGCGAGATCACGGCCGACTGGCCCTTCGACGCGGTGAGCATCGGCGTGCCGGCGCCGGTGCGTCGCGGTCAGGTCGTGCTCGACCCGCGCAACCTCGGTCCGGGCTGGAAGTCCTTCGACTACCTCGCCGCCTTCGGCAAGCCGACGCGCCTGATCAACGACGCGGCGATGCAGGCACTCGGCAGCTATGAGGGCGGCACCATGCTGTTCCTCGGCTTCGGCACCGGGCTCGGCTCGGCCCTGGTCGACGAAGGGCAGGTCGTGCCGCTCGAGTATGCGCACCTGCCCTTCCACGAGGGCAGCTTCGAGGACTACCTCGGCGAGCGCGGTCTCGAGAAGCACGGCCGACGCCGCTGGCGCGACTACGCCTTCGAGGCGATCGAGCTGCTGCGGCTCGCGACCGTCGCGGAGTACGTGGTGGTCGGCGGCGGCAACGTGAAGAAGCTCGGCGACCTGCCCGCGACCTGCCGCCCCGGCGGCAACCAGAACGCCTTCGTCGGTGGATTCCGGCTGTGGGAGCGGGGCTTCAGGATCGGCGACACGGCGACCGGACCGTGAGCGCGGTCAGTTGCCGAGTTCGACCTTCAGCGGCAGCCGCTCCTCCTTGCCCTCGACCTGGATCTCCTCGTTGGCGTTGGTCCACTGTCCGTCGATCAGGGCTCCGATGTTCAGGCGGTAGCGGCAACGGAGCGCGGCGACGTGGATCTGGATGCGGTGATCCTGATCGAGCACCGCGGAGCCACCCTGCGACAGGATCGAGAGCTGCGCGGGCGCGAGGGCATCGGCGATCCAGGAGACCGGCAGGATCTTCTCCTCCTTCCCGACCTGCATCTCGACGGCGGCCTCCAGCACGTTCTCGACGTTGATGTAGCTCCAAACCTGATCGACCTTCTTGCCCTCGGGGACGCCGACGTGCACGTCGATGGTGATGGAGCGACGCATCTGGACCTGCTCCGCGGCCCGCGACGGATCGGTCGCGAAACCGCGCGGATCCAGCACGACGGCGCACCAGCCTTCGGCGCCGAGCGCGCTGAGCACCACGGTCGGGCCGCTCTTGGCGAGCAGCACACGGATACGGCCGACGTGGTCCGTGAACATCCCGGTGCCGGTCTGACCGCTCGCCGCGCACAGCGACACCTTCACGTTCCGCGCCGGAGCCTGGTCTGCTGCCGCGAGCAGGACCAGTTCCGCAGCCACGAGATCGGTCGCGAGGTCGAGTTCGATCGCCTTGCCCGGCTCGTCGCCTCGTTTCATCCAGAGTGGCACCCACGACGGGAGGCGCGCGCAGGCCTCGTCGCCCAGCGCCGCGCGCAGGGTCGCGTCGACGCGCAGGCGGACCGCGAAGAGGTCGCCGGACCCGCTCTGCGGAGGGATGGTGATCCGACCCTCGGCATCGCTGCGCTGCTGGAGCACCATTCCCATCGACATCGACGAACTCTCGTCGATCTGGTGGCTCGCGGTCGCGTCGACGAGAGCCCGCACTCCGACCAGCGGCTTGCCGCGATTGCGCAGTGCGATCCTCGTCTCGCCGTGCTCGGACGAGGTCAGTCCGCAGATGCCGTCGCAGTCCTTCGCAAGGTTCGGCTGCGCTGCGGCTCCGGATGGGTCGATCTGCAGGGCGCCGATGTCGTAGCCGTCGGCGAACACGCAGGCGAGGATCGGACCAGGCTGAGGCTCGCGCGGATCGTCATCCGCCGTGGCGCGGACGGGAACGGTGACGACGGCTTCGCCTGCGTCGTCGGTCACGCCGAGTTCGAAGCGGTGACCCGACTCGACCATCGCGATGCGTGCGCCCTTCACCGGCGTCTTGTCGGCGGAGCCGACGACCCGCACCCTGCGCGTCGCGCGCGCCGGGACGTGGATCGTCTTCGGCGTCGCATCGGGGGCGAGGTGGTAGCCGCCGATCCACGTGCCGTCCGCGTCGCGGAAGGTCAGGAAGCAGGTCTCGGCTGCGCGCGGCGGGAACGTGACCCAACCATCCGCGCCGAGTTCGAGCGGAGTCGTCTCCCCCGATTGCCACCCGTAGATGTGCAGCGAGAGTCTTGCGGCGTCGCCGAACTGCGCGGTGTCGAGTTGCACGCGGCGTGATGTGCGCGGCTCTGCATCGGCGACGAACTCGATGCGCCCGCCGGGATGGATCTCGGTCCGGATCTTCGAGAACAACACCTTGCCGTCGCCCGCGCCGTGGGACGCCCAGCCGGTGTAGGTGCGACCCGCGAGCACGTCGAACGCGAAGCGACCACGCTCGTCGGTCGTGGCCGTGCGTCGATCCAGTTCCCCGCTCTCGATGTCCCAACCGCGGTCGAGATCGGTGTTCTCGAGGAGCACGATCGTGGCCTGTTGCCAGGGAGTGCCGTCGCTCAGGCGCGCGGTGCCGAAGGCGCGGGTGAGGCTTCCCGATCGGGCCTCCTGTGCGCCGACGGAGATCGTGAGCAGAGTGACGAACGTCGCGACGCGGAACAGCGGCATGGCGTCGCGAGGATAGCGTTCGTCGAAAGGGAGGTCTCAGCGCCGGTGCAACGAGATCGGCGCCTGTACCGATTCCTCATGGCCCTCGATGTGCAGCACCGCGCTCCCGGTCTGGTACGCCGAGTCCGCCTGCACGCGCACCTTGCAGGGCACCGGCGGCAGGTGGAGTGTGAACTGCGGGCCGCAGGCGAAACCGCGGTCGAGCGCGACCGACGCGAAGAGGAGGCCTTCGACCGCGTTCATCGGCAGCACGCTTGCGTGGGCCGCGCGCTCTTCCGGCGCCTTGGTGGGGGTCACGGCGACACGCCGGTCGAGCTGCAACTGCGTGCGCACCGCGAGGCAGCGCGGTGGGAGTGCCGGATTGCCCGGGGACTGCGGAGGCGCGAGGTCGAGTCGCACTGTGCGGCCGAGCTGCAGCGCGAGCCGCTCGACCTCAGGACGCGGAGCAGGCTTGGAGCCACCGTCGATTCGCGCCACCGCGTAGCCGGCCTCGTTGCAGCAGCCGATCAAGAGCGGCCCGTGCTCTGCAGTGGAGATCAGCAGGCGTATCCGGCCCGCGGCGTCGGTGCCGGCGGGTGTGGCGCCGTCCCGGGAGGAACCGACCCACACCAGCGTGTCGGCGGCCGGGGTCGATCCGTCCTGCATCACGACATCGACATCGACCGGGAGCAGCAGGCTTCGCAGATCGACGCCCTCGTCGAGCTTCGCGGGGGGAGGCAGATCGAAGCCGATCAGACAGGTCGCGGTCGGGCGCCACTCCGGAGGCAGGCGGGAAAGGGTCTCTCGGTCCTTCACGATGCGCAGCGAGCGGAGCGCGTGGAACAGTTCGGGGTCCTCGCCGATGCCCTCGCGGTCAGTGTGCAGGATGCGCTCGACATCGATCACCGAGTTGTCGGTGCGCGACACGTGCCCAGCCGACTCGATGGCCAGGAGGGTCGCGTGCTGGAGCGGCGACGTCCCCAGCAGCAGCACCGGGGGTGTCGGTGACGTTGCGGCACCTTGCAGGGTGAAGGTCCGATCGAAGGGTGCGTCGGAGGAGTTCGCGTCCGCGAGGAGTTCGCCGAGTCCGATCCAGGCGCGGCGCACCTTCGGCGCGCGGAACACTCCCGGCAGTTGGGGGAGGAGCGCGGCGATGCCGTCGATCGTCAGTCCCGGTCGGAACCCGGCCAGTTCGAGCTGGCCGGTCGCATCCGAAGTGGCGAGGACCGTCTCCTTCCCGGCGAAGTCGACGGTCATCTCCACTCCCTGCAGCGCCTGACCCCGCGTGTCGACGACCAGCATGCGTTGCATGCGACCGTGCAGCGGCGCGATCTCGTGCTGCGCGCCGCTGGTCGCGTTCCCGCAGGCCAACAACTTGTCGCCGTGCAGCACCTCGATCGCCAGCAGAGAGGGTGGGCGCGGAGGCAGTTCGACGTCGCCGTCGGCCGCGAGCGGCACGACATCGATCTGGTGGATCTGCGGATCGAGCAGGCGAAGGCGCATGTCGGTCGACGTGAAGCCGGTCACGTGCAGCCGTGTCGGCAGCGTGGCTGTCGGTAGCAGGTCGGGCTTCACGATCGCGCCGCAGTGCGCCGGCCAGATCTCGGAGAGGTGGGTGCTGCCGTCAGGAGAACGAAGCTCGGCCCACAGGACGTATTCGCGGCCCGTGATCAGCTCGGCGTGGAAACGACCCTGATCGTCGGCGAGTGCTTCGCAAGGGTCGGCGAGTGCTTCGGTGAGCAGCGCGGAGGGTGGCGCCAGGCGGAAGTGCACCTGCGCTCCGGCCGCCGGTCTCCCTTCGGCATCGTGGACCACGCCGCGGCAGCGCCGGCGTGTGAACACGTCGCCCTGCGCGGACAGGCTCGAGACGACAAGAGTGACGGCGAGCGCGACTGCGAACCTGGGCCAACGCCTCTCGATCATCGAGGCGCGAGCATATCCCAGCACGCTGCGGCGCGGTCCCGCACGCGCGCGACGTCGCACGGCAGGAGCACACGTTCCTCGACCATCGCCTTCGCCGCCGCGTCGACCTGGGCGAGGAAGTCCGCGCGGTCGCGGTACAGCGAGGCGATGCTCGGGCGCGGGTCGTGGTGTTGCGCGCCGTCGTCGTCGTCGCGCGGCAGCGGCAGGAACGAGCCTTGGAAGGGTTCGGGTTCGCCGGGGAACAGCGGACTGAGGTGCCAGGGCGCGTAGGTGGCGAGCGGCACGCGCAGCTCGATGCCGGTGATGCCGCCGAGCTGATTGCCGAAGCGATCGACGGTGGGCACCAGCGTGGGGAAGGCCGCGCCGAGCTTCGGCGGTTCGATGTCGACGATGCCCTGCGCGAAGCGCGGTCCGTAGTCGGCGTGGTAGGCGCGTTGCGCGACCTTCGGCGCGGGGAGCCCCCGGAGTTCGGGGAAGGCGAAGTCGGCGAGTGGAACCAGGGTGTGCGCGGCGAGCGTCGGCACGCGCGACGGCGGGGGCGCGTCGCCGTCGTGCACCCAGTGCAGCAGATCGACGAGCAGCGCGCGCTGCACCACGCCCGCGTCGATCGGCGAGCCGTTGCTCGCCGAGCCGGGTTCGATGCGGCGCGGCAGCGGCACGTCGTAATGCTGCGCCGAGGCGATCAGGTAGACGCGCTCGTCGGACAGCGGCGCGATGTCCCGCGTGCCGTCGACCGAGCTGTGGATCAGAGCGGCGGCACGACCCCAGTACTCGTAGCCGCCGTTGACCTGCATCAGCCTGGGGATGTGCTTGGTGCGCCCTTCGAGGATCGCGAGCGGATGCCGGTGACCGGGTCTTCCTGCGCGCGCGAGCTGAACGGGAACAGGTCGGTCGGGAACAGGAAGGCCGCGAGTCGATGGCCGTCGCGCGAGGGCTGCGCGAAGCGGTGGTCGAAGCTGCCGCGGCCGGCGCCGGCGACCAGCACCATCAAGCCGTCGAACACCGCGCGATCCTGCAGGTCGGTGTTGAAGTCGAGCCACAGGAAGTGGCGCAGGAAGCGGCCGCTCTGCGAGATGCCGACGGCGATCGCCTGCTCGACCGGGAAGGGACAACTCGCGTCGTGCTTGGCGAAGGCGATCGCGTCGCGGATCGCGGCCAATCCCAGTCCGACGACGCGCGGGTCCACGCCGACGTAGACCAGCTCGTAGATGGTGCCGGCGTGGAAGCCGCCGTCGAGCGCGATGTTCTGGCCGTCCTCGGTGAACTGCCAGTGCGCGCGCGGCACGACCTCGCGCGGGGCCTCGGGACCCTTGCGCGCCGTGAGCACATTGCGCGGATCGTCGGTGTCGGCGACCGCGTAGGGGATCTGGCCGCGGTGGCCGAGCTCGAGGGTCTTGGAGTCCTGCTCGACCGTCCAGTCGGCGCGCACCAGTCCGCGGATCGGCGCGTCGCCGTCGTGTGCGATCGGCGTGTCGAGGCGGAGCAGTCCGTCGCGCGCGGGCACGTCCCACTGCCAACCGACCCAGATCAGCGTGAGGCCCTGCTCGAGCAGCAGGCCGTCGCCGAAGTCCGCGGCCTCGGTGGGATTCGCGCTGCCGCGTGCGAAGCAGAAGCGCGGCAGCAGGCCCTTGCCGCCGCGGTTGCTGACCTCGAGCAGGCCGATGCCGGAGCGGCGGGTCTGGTCCTTCGGCTGCAGCACGAACAGGTCGGCACGCGCGTGGACGCGGCCGTGTCCGTCGCGCGGCGCGAGTCCGAGGTCGACCACCGCGCGGTTGCCGGGCGCGTCCGGGTCGAAGGCGAAGTGCAGCGAGCCGCTGAGCTTCTCGTAGGCGCCGGCTTCGCCGAAGGCGCGACCGCCCAGGACATCGACGCGGCGGTCGATCGCGACGTGATCGACCTGGGCCCGTAGCGCGGCGCAGAGAGTCCCGATCGCGAGGATCGCCACCGCGCCGCGGATGGAACTCATGCGATCAGTAGCCCGTGCCCTTGCCTTCGAACTCGTCGGCGAGCTTGCCGGCGCCGTAGATCTTGCGCAGGGCCTCCACGATCATCGCCGGGTGCACGCACACGGTGCGCGCGACCGCATCGGTGTAGATGAAGCGGTTGCCGAGGCTCTCGATGTTGCCGTCGAAGACCAGGCCGACGACGTTGAGGTTGCTGTCGATCATCGGGCTGCCGGAGTTGCCGCCGATGATGTCGCAGGTGCTGACCAAGCAGAACGGCGTGGTCATGTCGAGCTCCTTAATCTTGTCGAGCCAGGCCGGCTCGAGCGCGAAGGGGTCCTTGCCGCCGAACTCGGCGTTGCGCGCATACATGCCGTAGAGGCTGGTGAAGAACGGCGCCAGCGTGCCATTCATCGGGTAGCCCTTCACCACGCCGTCGCTGAGGCGCAGGGTGAAGGTCGCGTCCGGCGGGAGCTTGGTGCCGTAGACGGCGAAGAAGGCCTCGCCCACGCGCTTGGCGAGCAGCTCGATCTCCTGGTCGAGCTGCTGGAAGCGCTCGAAGCCCTTGCGCGTGCGCACGATCTCGCGCTTCTCGGCGACGATCTCCTCGATGCGCTTCCACGGATCGCCGATCTTCGCGGTGAGCTCCGTGTTCTTGGCCACCGCCTCGCGCAGTTCCTGCTCCGCCTTGCGCTTGGTCTCCATCACGACGGCGGTCTTCAGGCCGTCGAGATAGCCGACGTAGGCCTTGTAGCTGTTCTCGAGATTGAGGATCTCGCCGCGGATGTCCTCGCCGCTGTCGTCGTCCTTGTGCTTGCGGAGCTGCTTCAGGCGGCCGTCGATCTGGCGGATGATCGCCGGGTACTCGAGGTCGCGGAGGAACTCCATCTGCGCGATGGTGTCGAGGCGGCCGGTCGAGCCGGGATTGCCGGTGACGAACACCGTCTCGCCTTCCTTCGGCCCGCGCGTCTTCACCTTGAAGTAGTGCATCGACGTGTCGGCCGGCTTGTCGTTCTCCCACGCGCGCACGAAGGAGAAGTCGAGGCTGAAGCGCGGATAGGTGAAGTTGTCCGGATCGCCGCCGAAGGTCGCGATCTTCAGGTCCGGGCACGCGACCAGTCGGATGTCGCGATAGACCTTGTAGGTGTAGAGCTGGTAGTCGCCGCCCTGGTAGAGCGACACCACCTGGTGGGTGAAGTCCGCCTCGTCCTTGTCCGCCTGCTCGAGGATCTTCTTCTCGTTGGCGTCGATCGCGGCCTTCAGCTCATCGCCTTCCAGGTCCTTGGTGATGCCTTCGTTCATCGCCGCGGTGATGTCCTTCATCGACACCAACTGCTGCACGGTGAGGCCCGGCACCTTGACCTCCTCCTCGAGGCTCTTGGCGAAGAAGCCGGTGCTGAGCCAGTCCTGGCCCTTCGGCGTCACCGCCACCACGTTGTCCCGGGCGCAGTGATGGTTGGTCATGATCAGCCCGCGCGGGCTGACGAAGGACGCCGAGCACCACTCGGCGTAGCGCAGCGAGGCGAGGCGCGCGGCGTCGAGCCAGGCCTGCGTCGGCTTGAAGCCGTACTCGGCCTGGAAGAAGTCGACCGGCGCGTGCTCGAAGGGCCACATGCGGCCGAGTTCCTTGTGCGTCAGCGCAGGGATGTCGGCGGCGGGCTTCTGGGGCTGGTCCTGCGCGGGCAGCGTGGCGCACAGCGCGAGCAGCAGACCGGTGAGGGGGAGACCGAGCGGGGTGAGGGAGGTGCGGATCATGCTCCGGATGCGGACGTTCGTGGGTGGTGACCGGCGCATCTACGCGCCGGCGGTCGGGCACGCGAGTTCCTGAGGCTAGCGCGGCGCGTGGTGTTTTCCCTTCCTACCCGGTCCGGCAGTCACCTTCCGACCGCGGGTATCCTCGGGCCCGCAACATGAGTCGCAAGGTCGCACGGATCGGTGCCGCGCTCGCGGTCTTCCTGGCCCTCCCGGTCCCGGCGCAGTCGCCGCCGCTGCTCGACGTCCAGCTCCGCAGCCCTTCGGCTGCACTGTACGACGCCCTCGGTTCGCGCTTCGCCCGCGACATCTTCCGTCTCCCGCGCGTGCGTCGCGGGCTGACGTCCACGCCGGACCGGCCCTTCGACGTCGCAGGCATGGCCGCCGGAATCGCACTGCTGCTCCGCGACAGCCTGCCGAGTGCCGTCCGGGTCGTGGCACCGGCCGAGTCGGGGGTCGCGTTGGGTGCGCTCTTTCGTTTCGACGCGCTGACCGATTGCCTCGCGGTCATGCGCGAGCGAACCGAGCCACCGAAGAAACGCGTGACCGAGCTCCAGCGCGAACTCCTCGACGTGCTGAAGCAGCTCGCCGCATTGCGTTTGGACGCGCGGCTCGAGTTCACCCGAGAGTCCGTGGCGGTGCTCACGTGGGATGCGCTGATCGGGGAACTGCGGTCGCCCTCGGAGTCAGGCGAGGAATCGGAGCTGCAACTCGACGAGGTCGAAGGTGGATTCGACGTCGATCTCGACATCGTGTCCTGGTTCGGACTCGACGACGTCGACGTCCTCGCCGCGTGGGGCATCCTCGCCGACGAAGACGACGCGATGCGGACACCGATGCTGGAGGCGACGAAGTCCCTGCGCTTCGTGTTCTCCCTGCGGCGGGACGAGAGCGTGATCGAACTCTCGCTGCATCGACGCGGTGCGCCGCCGATCGAGCCGCTCGCCGCGGTCGACCTTCCCGCGGATCGCTACCTGGGGATCGACTGGTCGCTCGGCGATCTGGCCACCGGTCTGCGCGAAGCCGTGGCGAAGCTCGATGCGCTGCTGACGGCCGAGGAGATCGCGTCCCTGCAGAGCGCGTCGTGGCCGCTCGTCGCGCGACGTGCGCTCGTCGACGAGATCGAAGCCATGCCGCGGCGCGGCACCCTGCATGCCGCCCTCGATGGTCCCGTGCTGCACCTGGATTGGAACGGCGAGATGCCGGCGACTTCGGTGTGCGATGCATCGGCCGCGGTCCTGTGCGGCGTTCCCGAGGAGATCGCGGTGGCCGACTGGTCGGCGACCGAGGACCTTCCGTCGTTCTTCCTCTCCACGCTGCTGCGCGTCGACTCGGTCATCACCAGCGGAGCGGGGGACGAGAGCGACGGCGCAGAGGGCCCATCGTCGATCACGCGCAGCCTGACCG
The DNA here is from genome assembly GCA_046349595.1 of Planctomycetota bacterium. Lineage (GTDB taxonomy): Bacteria > Planctomycetota > UBA1135 > UBA1135 > UBA2386 > JACRLW01. Next base: position 55,237 of record JAXMCA010000002.1, on the reverse strand, counting down.
GATCCGGCCCCGAACTCGATGCGGTGCGTGCCGCGTTCCTTCCCGGTCGCGCGGTCCTCGTCGACGACGACGGATGGCTGTGGGTCACGAAGGAGCGGCAGACCAGAGCGAACGGCCGGATCCCGGCGCTGGCGGTGATCGCGCCCGTCGTCGATCGCGATCGCGGCCTCTCCGCCGCGCGCGGACTCCTCGCGATCCTGGGCCGCGCACTCGGCGGCGACGGTTCCGACGTGGTCGTCGACGCCTTCGACATGAAGGACTCGCCGCCGCGCCTGTCGCTGGAGTTGCCGGCCCTGTTCGGCGAGCCCCTGCACTACGGCGGTGACCTGCGCTTCCACGCCTTCGCGCTCGACGACACCCACGTCGTGCTGTCGACCTCGGCGCGGCTGAGTCGGCGCGTGATCGATGCCCACCAGAGCGGTGTGACCTCGCCCTTCGCGCGTCGCGCGCTCGCACAACCCGTGGGCTGGAGCCTCGAGACCTCCGGTCGCGACCTCGCGCGGCTCGCCGCGCGCACCTGCCGTTGGTTCGACGACTGGAACTCGTCCAAGATGCGCCTGGTGCCGTCCTCGCTCGATCGCATCGCCGACGCGTGCTTCGATCTCGGTCGACTGGTCGGACCGATCCGCTTCCACTCACGCGTCGAAGACGCGCACTGCATCGGCGAGGGGACGATCCGCTTCGGCCCCCCGGAGATCTCGTTGGAGGCGGCACTGGCCGAGGTCCGCTCTGCGATCGGCGCGGAGTGGCCCGCCGACAAGCTCCTCGTCGCCACCGGGACCAAGGGTCGATTCAACGGATTCGAAGTGCCCTTCCGCTTCGCGATGGCGGTCGACGGGCGATGCGTGATGCACGTTCTGGGAGCGGACGGCGTGTCGAGCGCCTGGGACGGTCGCCAGTGGACGCACGCCAGCGCGATGCACGGCGGCGGGATCAACGACGAGTGGGACGGCCCCTTCGAGGTGATCTGGGCGAGCGTGCTGTGCGGCTCCTGGGCCTTCGAGAACTTCCCCGTGTCGCGCGAGCTGGTCTACGCCGACGAGGATCGGCTGGACTTCCTGCTGGCGTGGCCCCACGAACCTCGCCGGAGGACGATGCTCGTCACATTCGATCGCGAGCGACGCGTCGTGACCCACGAGGTCGACGTGGCCCATCGCACGGTGCATCGGGACGAGACCCCGACGCTGAGGCTCGACGACTACCGCGTGGTGGAGGGTCGTCTGCTCCCGCATCGGATCGTCGGCGGGACACCGCAGGACCGCAGTCCTCTGGAGTACCCGGTCGATTCCTGGAGTCTCGTCGACATCGGCGGAGAGTCGTTCCGCTGCGATGCGCCGCCCTGTTCGAGGCTGGATGCCGAATCACCGCGCGCGGTGCCGCTGGTCGTCGATCGCGACGATCGACACCTGCGCCCCTGCGTGGAGCTGACCCTGCCGGGTGACCGACGGGTGCTGGTCGGCATCGAACTCGGTCAGACGGGCTGTACCTTCTCCAGCGCCTGGCTCGAGCAGGTGGCGGCGCCGAGCCTGCGCGGCGAACCACCACGGCGTGCGACGCTCGACGGCGTGTCGATCGGCCCGCTCCATCTGGACGGGTTGATCGTCGAGGAATCGAAGGTTCCACCGAAGGTGCACGAGCGCGAGGTCGTCGGCCGGATCGGATTGGCGGCGATGGACAGCGCGATCCTCGAGTTCGACTTCGTGCGCGACGAACTGCGCTTCCTTCCCCTGGACGGCGCTCACGACGTGCCGGATGCGAAATGGCGCCGCATGCAACTCGGCGGCAGCGGCCGCGTGTTCTTCGAGGCGCGTCTGGATCCGGGATTCAGCGACTGGGTGAACCTCGACGCGTGGACCTTCTACGGGTTCTTCTCCGCCTTCGCGCTCGATCGGTTGCCGGCCGGAGCTCGCACCTCGATCCTGCGCACGGGTCGGCTGTCCGGACTGGACCTCGGCGGCGAACTGCTCGCCTCCCTGCGCACCGTGGTGGCGGGTGACGACAACCAGGGACTCAGCGACCTGCGCGCGATGGGTTCGCTGCCGCTGCTCGAACTCGACCACCGCGTGCTGGTGGTCGACGTCCCCGGGCGTCGCTACGCATTGCGATGAGTCATGGACCTTCACCGCGGTCGGCTGCGACGATGGGCGACGTGAAGACCGACCTCCGCTCCCGCATGCGCACGGCGCTGCGTGCCCTCGACGGTGCGCAGCGCACCGAGTGGAGCCTGGCCGCGGCGCGAAACCTCCTGGCCTCGGCGGCGTGGCGCGATGCGCGCACCGTCTCGGTGTTCCTGTCGATGCCGCACGAGATCGACACCACGGCGATCGTGGAGGCGGCGTGGGCGAGCGGACGACGCGTGCTCGCGCCGCGCGTGGTCGAGGCCGACTCGACCTTGCAACTCCTCGCGATCCGCAGGTGGAGCGACTGTCTGCCCGGCTACCGCAAGATCCTCGAGCCGCTGTCCGGCGAGGTCGTCGACCCCGCCGAGGTCGAGTTGATGCTGGTGCCGGGACTGGCCTTCGACCCGCGTGGCGGTCGCCTCGGGCAAGGCGGCGGCTTCTACGACCGGCTGCTCGCGTTGCCCCAGATCCGCGCTACGACCTGCGGCGTCGCCTTCGAGATCCAGGTCGTCGACGAGGTGCCGGTCGAACCACACGACCACCGCGTCGACGTATTGGTGACCGACGCACGGCTGCGCCGTTGCGTTGCGCGCTGAGTCGTCGCGACATCCATCCGTGTGCCTGCCATGAATCGATCGCCGTCCCTTCGGGGTTGCGTCCTCCTCGCCTTCGCTTCCTTCGCCTCCGCGCAGGCGCGCGAGGTCGAGCCGGGCCTGCGCTTCACCGCGGGGCTCACCTGCGTCGTGACCGTGGCCGATCTCGACCGCGCGGTCGCGTGGTACGTCGAGAAGCTCGGCTTCGCGCAGACCATGCGCGAGGACAAGCTCGGCTTCGCGGCGTTGCGCACGCCGTGCAACGGTGTCCAGGTCGGACTCACCCGCGGCGAGCGCGGCAAGGACGACGGCGGCTCCATGCTGAGCTTCGGCGTGTTCGACGTCGCAGCGGCCCGCGCCGCATTGCTCGTCAAGGGTGTGGAGGTGTCCGCGATCGAGGACCTCGGCGGACTCGTGAAGCGCGTGAACTTCCGCGATCCGGACGGCAACGCACTCGCCCTCGTCGAGGTCCGTTCGCCGTCCCCGACCGCAGGTGAACTCGCGGCGGTGGCATTCCTCGCCGGCTCCTGGCTCGACGAACGGGACGGCCGTCACCTCGAGGAGCACTGGACCGCTCCGCTCGGCGGCGTGATGGTCGGCATGAGCCGCGGCGTGCGCGGAGGGAAGGCGGTGTTCGTCGAGCACCTGCGCATCGAGAAGACGGCCGACGGCATCGACTACGTCGCGGCGCCGGACGGGCAGGCCCAGACGCGCTTCCGCCTCGATCCGGCGCAGTGCGAGCCGGGCAAGGCGACCTTCGTCAACGCCGAGCACGACTACCCCAAGCGGATCACCTACCGGATCCTGCCCGACGGCGACCTCGGCGCCCGCATCGACGACGGCAAGGACGACGGCCGCCACGACGACTTCCGCTGGCAGCGCGGCAGCCTCCAGTAGGCTTCGGCCCTGCGACCCAAGCCGGGCGGGCGTCCTGGCCGATAGCTTGCCGGTGAAGGTCCTCCTGCTCGCCCCGGGGTCCGCGGAGCTGAATCGCGGACCGGCCGAAACCGTGTCCCGCTACCGCGCCGGGCTGATGCGTCGCGGTCACCTCTGCGAGGTGTTCGGCGACAGCGGGCAGGGCGGGATCAAGCGTTCGCTGGCGGGGACGATCCTGCGGTTCCGTCCCGACGTCGTGCACGCCCACGACGCCTGGGCGACCGGCGTCGAACTGCTCGGTCTGCGCCTACCGTGGGTGGTCTCGATCAGTGGCGACGAACTCCACGCGCGGCTGACGGACACGACCTGCGGACCGCAGGTCTGCGAAGTGCTGCGCGAGGCCAACCGCGTGCTGGTGCCGGCCGAGGCGCTGACCGGTGTGGTCGAGCGCGTCGCGCCCGAGGCCGTCGGCAAGATCGACGTGGTTCCGCGTGCCGCGCACGAGCTGCCGGCGGGTGGCACGGATCTGCGGCGTTCGCTCGGCATCCCGCGCCAGCGCGTGCTGATCCTGTTGCCCGGCGCCCTGCGTCGCGTGAAGGCGCAGCACGAGGCCTTCCCCTTGATCGCCACACTGCGGCGCAGCGGCATCGACGCCGAACTGGTGATCGTCGGCCCGGAGCAGGACCGCGCCTATGCCGAGGAGCTGCGCGAGTTCGCGCGGGGCGAACCCCGGGTGCGCGTGCTGCCGCCGCTGTCCCGCGAACGCATGGGAGCCAGCTACCGCAATGCGGACATGGTGCTGGTGACCTCCCAGGCCGAGGGCATGAGTCCGGTGATCCTCGAGGCCGGTCTGCTCGGACGACCGGTGGTCGCGCGCGACATCCCCTCCAATCGCGAGCTGATCCGGCATCGCGAGTCGGGTCTCCTCTTCGACGACGGCGAATCGCTCGCGCGCTGCGTGGTCGCGCTGGTGAAGAACCGCGCAGCGGCCGGAGCGATGGGTGTCCGCCTGCGCGAGGACCTCGGGCGTCGCTTCGATCCGGACCTCGAGATCGATCGCCTGCTCTCCGCCTACGCGGCAGCCTGACGTTCCTCGGGCGGGCTCCGGCGGGTAGCGTCTGCACCCCCGGTCCCCTGCCGTGCCCCGCCTCGCTCGGCAGGGCGCGGGTCGATCCGCACGGAACCCGTCATGCGTAGCTGCGCCCCTGCCCTCGCGCTCGTCCTGCTCGTCTCCCCGCTCGTCGCCCAGGGCTACCGCGAGTACCGCGCGCCGAGCTTCCGCGACTTCGGGCTCGTGCGTGCCCGTCCCTGGCCCTTCGCGCGTGCGCTGACCCTGCGCGCCGGCATCGGCTCCGACATGGCGGCGACCAAGGACGAGTCGCTGGGAATGGAGAACGAGACCGCCTTCGACGGCTTCGCCTGGTACCGCGACGACCATCTCGGCGATCGCGATGCGCAGGTCGATGTCTACGCCGGTCGCGACGGAGCGCTGATCGGGATCCGCGACGGCCGCAAGGACGAGAGCGGCGGCCGCCTCGAACTCAGCTCGCGCTTCTTCCCGTTCTGGCGCGAGGGCTTCTACAGCGGCGACAAGTGGGTTCCGACGGGTCGCTACGAAGGCAAGGACTACGGCGCCTACCTCGGCCTCGCCGCACCGCTCGCGGAGGGTTTCTCCGGTGAACTCGGCCCCTTCTACCGGCACTACGACTTCAAGCGGAACAGCGACACCGCGCCGACCTACACGCTTCCCCCGGACTTCGATGCCTACGGCGGTCGCGCGATGATCCAGCACGACACGCTGAACTTCGACTCGCGCACGCACCGCGTGACCGACGGCTTCCTGTTCGCCGGGCGCATCGAGTACGAGCGCAACAACGCCAACGACGCCTTCGGCACGGCGATCTGGACCAGCACCCTCCCGAAGGCCTTCTGGCGCGGCACCGCGCACCTCGAGTGGTACTTCCCCATCGACGGCGGCAGCGTGTGGGAACTGCAGGTCGACGGCGGCATGTCCGATCGTTCGGACCGCGTCTACAACTACGACACCGAGAAGCCGCTGGGCAATCTGTGGGTCGACGCCTCGCTCGGCTATCGCCTCGATCTCGGCAGCGCGGCGCTCACGCCGTCGGGGCGCATCCAGTACACGTCGACCGTCGACGAGTCGGGCGGGAACAACGACAACAACTGGTGGATCGGCGCGGGTGTGCACCTCGATGTGCCGCTCGGCGACTCGTTCTCGCTGATCGCCGACTACAGCTACCTCAACAACCCGAACCGGCCTTCGGTCTCCTACGACCGCGACGTGGCCGGCGAGCACCAGTTCTTCGTCGGCATGGAAGCGCGTCTCGGGATGTCGCGGCGCTGATGCGAGTGCGCGCGACGCTGCTGTTCATCGGCTGCATCGCCGCTTGCGGCGCACCTGCACCGGTCGCCCCGACAACCGCCGGCTCCATGACCCGCGCGCGACCCTCCGATCTCGACATCCATGTCGGGACCCTCGTGAGCGGTCCGCTCGACGCGATCACCGACGTGCGCGGCGTGCGCGTCGGGCACTGCACCCGCGTCGAAGGGGAGGACGTCCGCACCGGCGTGACCGTGATCCTTCCGCACGCGGGCAATCCCTTCCGCGACAAGGTCCCGGCCGCGATCGCGGTGCAGAACGGCTTCGGCAAGCTGGTCGGCTCCACGCAGGTCGCGGAACTCGGCGAACTCGAGAGTCCGATCGCGCTCACCAACACGTTGAGCGTCGGCACCGTGATGGATGCGCTGGTCGGTTGGACCCTCACACAGCCGGGCAACGAGGACGTGCGCTCGGTCAACGTGGTCGTCGGCGAGACCAATGATGCGCGTCTCAATGACATCCGCGGACGGCACGTCCGTGGCGACGACGTCCTGCGTGCGATCGCGACCGCCACCGACGGCCCCTTCGACGGCGGAAGCGTGGGAGCCGGGACCGGAACGAGCTGCCTCGGCTTCAAGGGCGGCATCGGCACCAGCTCCCGCAGCGTCGACGGCTTCACCGTGGGCGTCCTCGTCCAGAGCAACTTCGGCGGCCGGCTCCGCGTGCTCGGTCACGAACTGCCGCCCGTCGCGGAACCGCCCGCCGATCGTGGCTCCTGCATGATCGTGATCGCGACCGATGCGCCGCTCGACGCGCGCAACCTGCAGCGTCTCGCGACCCGCGCCTTCGCCGGCATGGCGCGCATCGGCGCCTCGTTCAGCAACGGCAGCGGCGACTACGCGATCGCGTTCTCGACGGCGCGGAACCGTCCGCTGCTCGCCAACGATGCGATGTCGGGTCTGTTCGTCGCCGTCGCGGACGCGACCGAACAGGCGATCCTCGACTCGCTCCTGCGCGCGACCACCGTGCGCGGTTGCGGTCGTGAGTCGCGCGCGGTGCCGATCGACGCGGTGCGTCGTGCGGCACGCGGCGAAGGTTGATCACGACCCGAGAGGGCGCATCGCGCCGAGCAGGCGGTACTGACCGATCTCGCGGCGCAGCGTGTCGAGCACATCCGGGTCGTAGTTGACGTGCACCCAGTCGCCGGCTGCGGAGGTGTCGAAGCGATGCCCGTCGCTCACGACGATCGATCCGCCGAGATCCGCAGGAGCGGCGACGGACAGATTGCCGTCGACGAACAGCAGACCGTTGAACGAGGATGCGCTGCCCGCGGCGATGGTCACGTCGCCCTTGACGTAGACCACGGCGGTGCCGCGCAGCGGCCTCGACGCGTCGAAGGTCACCGGACCGGAGTCGATCACCACCAGGGTGTTGCCCGGCAGCGGCACGGGGATGCCGGTGTCCTGCTGCACGAGGAGATCGGCGGCCTCGATCAGGTCGCGCTGCGAGCAGCCGAAGACCGACTGCACGGAACACGCGTAGTTGGCGTCGGCGAGGAAGCCCGGTTGACCGGAGAGCGTGCCGACGAGATTCGGCGAGCCGGTGCCCTGCCGCGTGTAGAGGCCCGCCCCGGTCGCGTGACCGTCGACCTCCACGTGTGCGGCGATCGAGACCAGGCTCGCATCGCGCGTGCAGATCGCTGCGGCGCCCGGCGGTGTCAGGCGCAGGCGGATGATCTCGCCCTCGACGAGCTGACGGGCCTGGATGCGATTGGGGCTCTGGTCGAAGGGGAGCGTGTCGTCGTCGCGGTCGAACACGTAGCCCACCGTGCGGAGTCGCCAGGCGGTCCCGTCGTTCGCTCCGCTGCGTTCGTTGGAGACGTCGATCGCGCAGATCTGCCGGCGCAATTGCAGGCGCAGCGGATCGGGATCCGCGGCCCACTCCTTCCACACCTCGTAGCGACCCCACAGTCGACCACCGATGCGGAACTCACGCACCAGGCCGAGTTCCGGAGCGTCGGTGTCGAGCACCGGGGGATTGGCGACGACATCGAGTTGCGGCGAGAAGCTCAGCACCGGTTGCGAGGACTGACGACGGAACCACGAGATCGCCTCGACCATCCCCGAGCGCGCGAACTGCGTCGCCTGCGCACGGGAACGGAACTGGGTGTCCGTCTCGCGCCGCAGCGTCTCGCCGTTGAGCACGCCGGAGTAGATCACTCCGACCGCGATGATCAGGAAGAACAAGGCGAGGACGACGGCCGTGCCGCGCTCGCTGTGACGATCGGATGCCGGATGACGGAGCATCTCACCTCCTGGCTGTACCGATCCCTGTGTCGACTTCCTGGACAGCGAGCTTGGGTGCGCGGTCCCGATCCGGAACCCGTGGCGCGGGAGCGTCGCTCAGGCCGGAGGATGGTCGGCGGCCGTCAACTCGCCGATCTCGTCGAGGCGTCGTGTGGCCTCGCGCAATCCCTTCCCCGACAGCGCGTCGACGATTCGTCGAGCGAAGGGGGACTCGAAGCGACTCTCGACGAAGCGTCGCGACAGCGCGCGGCCGATCAGCAGCAGCACGACACCGAAACCCACGTTGGCGTACAGCCAGGGTTGCGGCACGCGCCCCAGCAACGGGGCTCCGAGGACCGCTTCGAGACCGAGCAGGGCGAGTGGCAGCCAGATTACGCATCCCCACCACAGGGCCCCCGCGATCGTGCGGTACTCGCAGCGCCGCAGGAGCTCGATGCGAGACTGCGCGACGGACACCGCGGCGTCGAAGCGGATTCCCGACGCGGCGATCACCAACCGCAGTCGCGCCACGAGCAGCGCGACCAGTCCGAGCAGCGTGACCCCACCGCACAGGAGGTAGCCGGGATCGTCGAGGTGGGCTCCGAACACGCGAGCGACCGCGTAGGTCAGGGCGAGGATCGCGCCGAAACCAACCGCGTTCGCCGCGATCGAACGGCGCAGGATGCGCCGGACGTCGTCACCCAGCATGCGGCGCAGGGCTCGTTCGTCGATGCGCAGCCGCGACTCGACCTGACGGAGATGCGCCGTCCACTCGGCGCGGAGTTCATCGACTTCCATGTTCGGTTCCCTTCGGATCGCCACCGCGTCCGCTGAGTCGGTCGCGGAGCTTGTTGCGGATGCGAGCCAGCCGTGTGCCGACGTTGGACACCGAGATCCCCATCACGTCGGCGATGGTGGAGTGGTCGTTGCCGTCGAGATGCAGCAGCACGAGCGCCTTCTCGATCGCGGGTAGCCGGTCGAGAGCGGCTCTCAGCCGCTCGACGCGCTCGCCTTCTTCGGAGGCCGCGGGCTCCGGCATCCGGTCCGCGGCGTCGTCGAGCGTGGTGCGACGCACGCGGTGCCGCGACTCGCGCCGGTGGAACGAGATCGCCACGTTGAGCGCGATGCGATAGACCCAGGTCGTCTCGGCGAAGCGCGGGTCGTAGCGCTCGGCGCTTCGCCACAGCTGCACCAGCACCTCCTGCACCACGTCCTCGCGGTCCGTCGCATCCCGGCACCACGCGCAGGCGACGTGACGGATCAGCCGGCTGTGACGCGCGATCAGTTCCTGGAGCGAATCCTGGTCCATCCGTGTGGCGGAAGATTCGCGGTGGGGAGCATCGACATCACATCGAAGCAAAACAATCCGGGGGAAGGTCCACCTGCCCCGCCGACCCGATCGTGAGGCGGGATTCGGCGGCCACGCTCGCTGATGTCGGACCTCCTTCCTATGCTCCCGCGGCCTTCGATGCGATTCACACGGCTCCATCTCGAGAACTGGAGGAACTTCCGCGAACTCGACGTGCCGCTCGGAGAGCGCGTGTTCCTGGTCGGACCGAACGCTGCCGGGAAGTCGAACCTGCTGGATGCCCTGCGTTTCCTGCGAGCCGTCGCGGAGCCTGGCGGCGGTTTGGCGCGAGCCATCGAACATCCGTCGCGGCGCGGAGTCAGTCAGATCCGTTCCTTGCACGCCCGCAAGAATTCGACAGTCGTGATCCGGGTCTCGGTGCGGCTCGGCGAGATCGACTGGGACTACGAACTCGCGTTCAACCGTGACAAGAAGCGCCCATTCTTCGTCGAGCGGGAGTCGGTGCGACGGGGCGGAGAAACCGTGCTGTTCCGGCCCGATGACGAGGATCGGTCCGACGCGGCATTGCTCACGCAGACGCATCTCGAGCAGGTCAGTCGCAACCAGAAGTTCCGGGCGCTCGCCGAGTTCCTGGCGGAGATCCGCTACCTGCACGTGATCCCGCAGTTGATCCGTGAGCCGGAGCGTTCCGTTGGGCGCGACCGGGATCCATTCGGTGGTGACTTCCTCGAGCAACTCGCAAGGACGAAGAAGCGGACGCTGGGGAGTCGCCTGACGAAGATCCGTCGTGCTCTCGCGGTTGCGGTGCCCCAACTCGTGGAGCTGAAGTTGGAACGCGATCCCGCGACCGGGACCTCGCATCTGTTGGGCTTGTATCGCCATTGGCGCCCCGATGCCGGATGGCAGTCGGAGGAGCAGTTCTCCGACGGCACGCTGCGGTTGCTCGGGCTCCTGTGGAGTTTCCTGGACGGCACGTCTCCGCTGCTGCTCGAGGAACCGGAGCTGTCCCTGCACACTGCAGTCGTCCGCCACATTCCGCAGATGCTGCACCGGCTGAACCGCAAGCACGGGAGGCAGGTGATCCTCAGCACGCACTCACCGGAGCTACTCCGCGACGAGGGCATCGGAGCGGAGGAGGTCTTGCTGCTGGAGCCGACCGACGATGGGACCGTGGTGCACATGGCGGCTGACGACCGGCAGATCCGTGAACTTCTCGAGGCCGGGATCCCACTGGCAGAGGCGGTGATCCCACGTTCACTGCCGCGCGATGCTCATCAACTGACCCTGTTCGACGCCTGACCCTTGCTCACGCCGGTCCATCTCGCCGTCGAAGGCGTCACCGACGAACCGGTCGTTCGCCGACTCCTGGCCGAAGTGGGACTGCCCGTGGGGCAGGTGTACGGCCGCGGAGGGAAGCCGCTCATCGACGCTCGACTCGCGAAGTGGAATCGAGCCGCGCTGTGGTCTCCGTGGTTCGTTCTGCGAGATCTCGACCAGGATGCCGAATGCGCCCCTGAACTGAAGCGGCGGATCCTCCCGCAACCGAGTGCGCGAATGTGCCTTCGCATCGCAGTCCACTCCGTCGAGGCGTGGTTGCCCGGCGATCGCGAACGCGCTGCAAGATGGCTCGGCGTTCCGTCCGCGAGGATCCCGCGGCAACCCGAGACGGTGCGTTCACCCAAACTGGTCCTGATCGAACTCGCGCGCGCGTCCCGTCGGCCGGAGATCCGCAAGGACATCGTTCCTCGCGAGTCGAGCACTGCACGCGTCGGGCCTGGATACCTCGGGCAGATCGACGAGTTCATGCGCGACGCGTGGCGGCCCCGCACTGCTGCGCACCACTGTCCGAGTCTTGCGGGCTGCTTGCGGGCACTGGAACGACTGGCCCAGGCGACCTGATCGGAGGCGTCGGTCGCGCGCACCGCTCAGCGCAACGGCCCACCCGGCGTGAGCAGCTCCGCACTCGGGGCGATCGCCGCGAAGTCGCTCCAGGTGGTGACGAGGCCGTGGTTGCCGTCGTCGAAGAAGGTCGTCCGGTGGTGCGGTGCGCGCACGCCGGAGCCGATGTCGCGGTAGTCGCGCCATTCGTCGCGCACGTAGACGCGGCCGTTCGGGCGGTCCTCGTGGTAGGTGACGACGCGCGGCAGTCCGGTCTCGGCGTCGACCATCAGGCGCAACGGTTCGCCGCCGTCGTTCATGCGTTCGAGCACCGCGAGTTCGCGGCCGTCGTGTTCGCGCTTCGACACCAGGCGGTACTTGCTCTTGCCGGCCGACCACTCCGAGAGCAGGAGCAGCGGATGACGCCGCAGCGGTGCGAGGGTGCTGGCGACCTCGTCCGGATCGGGTCGACGCGTCTCGGCGCCGCAGCGCTCGGTGGCACCGTTCTTGCCGATCACGACTTCGATGGTCGTGGCCAGCACGTAGCGCACGCGACGGAAGCGGCCGTCGGAGTGGAACCACTCGATGTCGGCCACCTCGGGGCCGCGGCCCGAGCGCGTGATGCTCCGCGATGCGACTCCGCCGACCACGATGGCGGGGATGCCACCGGACACCGCGCGGACCGCGAGCGTCATGTACTTGGCGGCCTCCGTCTCCTGCGCGACGAGGTCGGCCGAGACGGCGGCGCGTCGCGATTCGGGCAGGATCGCGTCCGGCACCGCGACGAAGAAGCCCTGCGTCGGACTGGTCGCCGGATCGCCGCCGAGGATCACGCACAGCGGCTTGCGCTCGGCGAGCGTGGTGAGGGTCGGACCCAGGTCGAGCGTCTCGGGCTGATCGAGTCGATGGATCGACGCGCGCCACGCCTCGGACGCCTCCGCCTTGCTGAGCTCCTTGCCGTCGGCGCCAACGATGTGGGTGGGGAGTGCGCCGATGATCCCGGCGCGCGTGCCGAGATCGACGAGCGCTCGCGGTTCGCGGAGTTGCTCGCCGAGCGCGACGCGTGCGCGCGCGGCCGCCGCGGTCAGCTCCTGCAAACCGGGCTTCTTGCGGGCGGTGTCGGTGTAGGCGTCGCGGATCGCGTTCCACACCGCGGCGACCTGGTCCTCGGGGGTCGCGAACTCGATCTGCAGGAACCGGCGCACGCCATCGGTCCGGATCCGGCGTTCGAGCCTCTGGACGTCGGGCAGCACGCTGCGCACCGCGCGTTCCACCACTCCACCCGGCCCGCCGAGGTATTCGGCGGCGACCGACAGCAGCGCGGCGTCGGGGACGTGCGGCGGGGGCAGTTCGAGCACGACCGCGAAGCGCGGCTGCATCGGCGCGGGGCTCCAGAACGCACCGCTCGCCGCGGGCGGCAGCGCCACCATCTGCGGCAACGCGGCCGGCTTGCGCGACAACCAGGGCTCGAAGGCGGCCGCGATCAGGGCGTTGGTCCCCTCGCCGGAGTTCCGGTCGGAGGCCAGCGAGATCAGCATGCGATCCGGCGTGTAGTTCTCGCGGTGGAACAGGCCGACGTCGATCGCGGTGGCGTCCTCGAGTCGCGCGAGCCAGTCACCGAGTCCGCGCAGTTCGATCGACAACACGCGGTCGACCGCGGTGTCGAGGGGGCGTGCGGCCCAGGTCGCGGTGATCTCCCGCACGATCCGACCGCGGAAGGTGTCGACGCGTTCGCTGGTGGTGGGCGCTTCCTGCAGGCACTCGGCGAAGGCGGCGAGCGCGCGATCGATGCGACCGATGGGAACCGTCACCGCGAAGCTCGTGCGGGCGAGTCCGACCTCGACTTCGAGATCGCCGCCGAGATCGACGATGCGCCGGTGCAGCGACGGCTTGGTCCCGCCGTCGCGCGGCGCTTCGGCGACCAGTTGCGCGGTCAGCAGCGCGAGCACGCTGCTCGGACCCTCGATGCGTCGATGCACGACGGTCACGTCGAGGAACGCGATCGGTCCGTTGAACTGGATCGCCGCGGTGCGCAGGCCTCCGGCCCACAGCGAGTACTCCGGGAGCAGCTCCCGCCAGTTCGCGGACGTGACCTCGGGAAGCGTCGTGTTCTCGAGGGTCGGCACCGAGGGCTCCGCGAGCGGGCTGTCGGCGGAAGGCTGGGTCGGTGGCCGACGCACGTCGTTCCTCGGCTTCTGGTCGGGGAGCGAGGTGGTCTCGTGGGACTCGCCCTGCAACCAGAAGCAGCCACCGGTGGCGAGCACCACGGCGAGGAGAGCCGCTCGTCGCATGCTCATCTTCCCTCCTGGGCGACGACCAGCGTGCGCTGGCTCTGCGCCCGCAGCTTCTCGAGGACCGCGATCAGATCCGCCGCGCTCGGGCGTGGAGGGTCGGCATCGAGCGTGTCGAGGCGCCGATTGCGCAAGCCCACCAGCTCGGCGAGGGCGAAGGACGACTCGCGCGGTGCGCGCAGCCAGCTCAGGGCCATCACGCGGAGACGGAGCTCGACCCTCGTCACCTCCGGGCCGGCGGGTCCGCGCTCCGCGGCGTGGTCGAGGATCGTCGCGAGCGTCGACTCCAGGTCCGGATTCTTCGGGTTGTGGCGCTCGGCCACCACCTGCACGACCAGCAGACCCGGGCGCGCGCGCGCCGGCATGTCGACCTTGTAGCTCACCTGGACATCGCCGAAGCCCGCGCCGCGCAGGGCCGAGGCGAGGTGCGAGTCGTGCCCGCCCGCGAGCCACTCGGCCGCGGCCACGACCATCGCGGGATCCGCGTCGGGCATCGGCCACGCGATCGACACGCCGTCGTCGCCGACCCCCGGCAGCACCGAGCGCCGGCCTCGCGATTCGGACGGCACCGGCGCGGGTGGGTCGGCGGTCGGACCGATCTGCGACTGCGCGAAGACCGCACGCAGCACGGAGGCGACCTGCTCGCGATCGAAACCACCGGTGAGCACGTGCAGCCCGCGGCTCGGACAGTGGATCGCCATGAACTCGGCGACGGCTTCCGCACGCGTCACCACGCGGGGCTCGGCGAGGATCGGGCGTGCGTCGGCTGCGCCGGGAAAGGTCAGCCCGAGGATCTCGCGGGCCATCTTGCCGGTGGCGGTCGCGGCGCTTGCCAGGAGCTCGGCGCGCACCTGCTCGAACTGCTCGCGGAGGCCGCGCAGCAGCGGGCGCTCGCGGCGTTCGCGGACCAGCAGCGCCACGTCGGTGAGCGCGTCGGTCGGGAGGGCGACGTGGATCAGGCTCGCGCCGTCGATCTCCCGCAGCTCGACATCGCTCGCCCCGGCGCGGGCGAGGGCCCGACGCCATGCATCCGGGATGCCGAGCGAGGCGGCCACCGCGCGCGCGGCGCTGCGCTCGGCCTCGGTCGCGCGTTGCTCGGCGCGGCGATTCGAGATGCCGCGCCGCTCCAGCGCATCGAGGGTCTCGAGGGCTTCGATCTCGCGGTCGGCGTCGAGCGAACCGGTGTCGCCGCTGCCGTCGAGCGAGGCGCGCACGATCGCGCGGGCGAGGCCCTCGGCACCGACCGGGTCCTCCTCGGGTCCGGTGGGAACCAGCGTGACCCAGTGCACCACCGGCGCGGCGAAGTGCACGGTGTCGGGGCGCAGGAGGAAGCGGCTGCCGTCCGGCGTGGTGATCAGCAGGTCTTCGCCTGCCGGCGCCGGCTTTTGGGCATCCTTCGACTGCCCGCACAGCGAGACGGCCAGCGCGGCCGTCACCATCGCGGCGGCGACCTGTTTCGACCAACGGGGATGGAGCACCGGCGGACTCTCGATCAGGAACGGGACTCGCCGTCGTCGGCGGGGGAGGACCGGTCGCGCGGCGAGCAGACGCCGCGCTCCGTGCTCTCGACGAAAGCGAGGATCTCTTCGGCCAGAGGGTCCCCCCGACCGAAAGCCCGCGCCTCCGCGATGCGGTCTTCCATGCGCCCCTCGCGCCAGAACAGCAGCCGGAAGACCCGCTTCAGCATGCCGACCTGCTCCGGGGAGAAGCCGCTGCGCTTGAGTCCGATGTTGTTGGTCGAGATCAGCCGCGCCCGGTCGCCCTGGACCAGGGCGAAGGGGGGCACGTCCTGCGAGCACATCGAGCCGCCGCCGACCATGGCGTTGCGGCCGACCCGGGTGAACTGATGGATGCCGGCCATGCCGCCGAGGATCACCCGGTCGGCCACGTGGCAGTGCCCGGCGGCCATCGCGCCGTTGGTGAAGACGCAGTCGTTGCCGATCACCGCGTCGTGCCCGACGTGGGAGCCGGCGAGGAACATGTTGCGGTCACCCAGCGTGGTCGACCCCCGCCCGTAGGGGGTGCCGCCGTGGATCGTGACGCTCTCCCGGATCTCGTTGTCGCTGCCGATGCGCAGCTTGCCGCACCAGGCCCAGGACTCGTCGTACCAGCCCTCGGCCCGCAGGGCCTCGGCGTTGATGCGCAGCTTCTTGTCCTGAGGCCGCACGCCGAGCACGGCGAAGGGGAAGATCTCGCAGCGGGCGCCGAGGATGGTGTCGCCGTCGATCACCACGTGGGAGTGGAGACGGCAGCCGTCCCCGATGCGGACGCGGGCACCGAGGTTGCACCAGGGACCGACCTCGACGTCCTCGCCGAGTTCGGCGCCGGACGCGATCACGGCAGTGGGATGGACGCGCGCTCGCAAGGATCGTGGGTTCCGGATTCGTGGACTGGGTGGCGGCGCGGAGGAAGGATCGGGCGGGAGCGCCGGATTGTGGGGCGGCGCTCGACTCCCGGCAACGGTCGAGCTTCGCGGGCCTGCCGTTGATCCGTCCGGCGCTTGCGCTCGAATCCCCGGCGTGTCCGTCTCCCCGACCCCTCCCTGTGCCCCGTCCTCCGCGAAGGCCCCGGTGTTCCGGGGTGGGAGTCGACGGCCGTGGTGAAGGTCTTCACCGGGGAAGCGGTCTCGGCCGGCATCGCGCTCGGCCCGGTCCGGCTGGTCGGCTACGAACGCGAGAGCGAGGCGCCCGCGCGCATCCCGGGTGATCAGGTCGAGGTCGAGCTCAATGCCCTGCGCGCCGCGTTGAGCTTGAGCATGAAGCAGATCGAGGGGCTCAAGGAGCACCACGGCGGCACGCTCGGCGAGAACGAGCTGCGCATCTTCGACGTGCACATCGCCTATCTGCGCGACCCGATGTTCGTCGACGAGATCGAGAAGCTGGTGGTGAAGGAGCGCTTCTCGGTTCGCGCTGCGATCCGCAAGGTCGCCGACGACTACGACCGCATCTTCCAGCTCGTGGAGAACGAGTACCTGCGCCAGCGCGCCGGCGACTTCCGCGACGTGGCGATGCGCCTGATCCGCAACCTCGATCCGCAGGCCGCGCGCGCGCAGGCGCCGCAACCGCAGGGGCGCTATGTGCTCGCCACGCGACGCCTCTCGGTCAACGACCTGTTCAAGATCGACAACACGCAGGTCGAGGGCATCGTCACCGAGGAAGGCAGCGTGAACAGCCACGCGGCGATCCTCGCCCGCTCGATGGGGATCCCGACCATCACCGGCATCGGTGATCTGCCCGGCAAGCTCGTCGACGGCACCAACGTGATCGTCGATGCGGGCGCGGGCGAGATCCACGTCAACCCCGACGAGCGTCTGTGCGCCGAGTTCGCGGAGGCCGCGCGGCGGTTGCGCGAGGCGCAGGCATCGCGGCCCGCACCCGATCAGCAGCACGAGACGCGCGACGGCACCGCCGTGCGCCTGCTCGCCGCCTGCGGCAATCTCGCCGAGGCCAGCATGGCGCGCAGCTACGGCATGGACGGCATCGGGCTCTACCGCACCGAGCTGCTGTTCCTGGTCGAGAAGCGTCTGCCGAGCGAGGACGCGCTGGTGCACCACTACCGCGAGGTCGTGCACGACGCAGGAAAGCCCGCGTGGCTGCGCCTGCTCGACGTCGCGCCCGGCTCGGGTGTCTCGGGCCTGCCGTCGAGCGACGGCCGCAATCCCGCACTCGGCATCCGCGGCATCCGCGCGCTGCTCGAACAGGGTTCGCTGCTGCGCCTGCAGCTCCGCGCGATCCTGCGCGCCGCGGCCGACACCCAGAACGCCGCCGTGCTGGTGCCCTTCGTGACCGGCCTCAGCGACCTGCAGCGCGTGCGCGCCGCGGTGCTCGAGGAGCGTCACGAGCTGCGCAAGCGCCGCATCCCCTGCGCGGAGACGCTGCAGATCGCGCCGATCCTCGAGGTCCCGGCCGCGGCCTTCACCTGCCGCACCTTCCTCCCCGAGAGCGACTTCGTGGTCGTCGGGCTCGACGACCTGCAGGCGCTCCTCGTCGCCGCCGACCGCGACTCGGCTGCGGTGCGCGAGTACTACGGCATGCCGCACCCCGCGACCTTCGAGCTGCTCGCACGCCTCGCGCGCGAGGCCGCCGAAGCGGACAAGCCGATCGTGCTGTTCGGGGAGAACGCCGCCGATCCGCAGCGCCTGCCCTTCTACCTCGGTGCGGGCTATCGCGACTTCGCGATCGCGCCGGTCAATCTCGCCGGCGTGTTCGAAGTGCTGCAGCGCTACACCATCGACGAGTGCGAACGCATCGCCGAGGAGTTGCTCGAGGCGCCGCGCGCACTCGATGCCCAGCGCGTGCTGCTGCGTGCCAACCGCGGCACGCAGCGTGGTGCGAAGAAGTAGTGCGCGCTGGTTGTCCCATTCGTGTGGGCTGGGGTAACCGCCCCCGACGAACGGGTAGTGCGCGCACCCTGCCCCGCCCTCGCTCCGGAGCGAAGCCGACGAGATGGCGGAACCCACCGAGCGCGCGACCGGAGGACGGCGCGCCACAGCACCTTTCATCGACGCGTGCCACGCCGCGCGCCCACCTCGTCTCCAGCCACGGAGGCGAACATGAGCCTCGGCGACTTCTTCGGCGGTCGGCCGAAGGATTCCGCGGGTGCGGCGCGTGGTCTCGCGCGATCTGCGCGGAATGCGCTGCGTGAGGGGCGTCTCGATGCCGCGGATCGCGACCTGCGCACCGCGTTGCGTCACGATCCGCAGTGCGCCGATGCTCACGATGCGGTCGCGCTCCTGCGTCTCGCGCAGCGTCGAATCGACGAATCCGTGGCCAGTGCACGGCGCGCCGTGCAACTCGATCCGGCGCACGTGGAGTACCGTCTCACCGAGGGTCAGGCACTCCTCGCGCGGCTGGACTTCCCCGCAGCACGGGTTTCTTTTGCTGCCGCGGTCGGACTCGAGCCGCGCCTCGCCCGTGCGCACCTGAAGCTCGGAGTCGCCGCAGAGAGGTGCGGCGACGTCGCGTCGGCGGAGTCGGCGTACCGCGAGGCGGCCGCGTTGGATGTCGGTTCGATCCACGCCTGGCATCGGCTCGCGCTCCTGCTCCTCGGTCGAGGTCGCAATGCTCAGGCCGCCGAGGCGATCGACGCCGCACTCGCGATCGCACCCGGCATGGCGGAGTTGTGGAACACGGCGGGGAACATCGCGCGCGTCCGCGGTGCGTCGGAGCGTGCGATGGCGTGCTTCGGCGAGGCGATTCGTCTCGAGCCCAAGGTCGCACTCCCGCACTTCAATCTCGGCCAGACGCTGCGCGAACTCGGTCGTGTCGACGAAGCCGTGCGTGCCTACGAGGCGGCGCTGGTCCGCGATCCGGATCATCCCGAGTCGCACGTGATGATCTGCAAGACCCGCAAGGTGTCGACGGCAGAGGATCCGCACCTGAGGTGGATCCAGCGCAGCCTCCGCGAGCCGTCGAAGGCGCGCATCGGCGAGTCCGAGCTGCAGTTCGCGCTGGCGAAGGCTCACGCCGATCTCGGCAACGCGCGCGAGTCCTTCGTGGCGCTCAGTCGTGCGAACGCGCTGAAGCGGAAGCAGCTCGACTGGTCCATCGACGACGCCCGACGCGAGTTCGACGCCCTGCGCCGCAAGTTCGATCGTGCGGCCTTCTCCCGGACACGCGGCGTCCTGGAACCTTCGCCCTGCCCGATCTTCGTGATCGGCATGCCGCGCTCGGGGACGTCGCTGGTCGAGCAGATCCTCGCGAGTCATCCCGAGGTCCACGGAGCCGGCGAGCTGTCGAAGATCCCCGAGCTCGTGAAGGCGCATCCTTCATTGGGTGTTGAGGACGGAGTCGCCTCGGCACCGGCGACCGACGACCTCCTTCGCGACGCGGCCAACGAGTACCTGGACACATTGCGTGACGCGGCTCCCGAGGGCTCCTCTCTCGTCGTCGACAAGCTCCCTCTGAACTTCATCCACCTCGGTGCGATCGCATCGATGTTCCCGTCCGCCAAGGTCGTGCACTGCTTCCGCGACCCGCGCGACAACTGCGCTTCGATCCTCCGCCACGACTTCGCCGGCGAGGTGCCCTTCGCCTACGACCAGCGCGAGCTCGGCGCGTACTACCACCTCTACCGCCGCCTGATGTCGCACTGGCGCAGCGTGCTGGGGCCCGATCGCATCCTCGACGTCTGCTACGAGCGTCTCCTCGACCGCTTCGAGGCCGGGGTGCGGACGATCCTCGGCTTCGTCGGGCTCGGCTTCGACGAGCGGTGCGTGCGCTTCCACGAGTGCGAGCGACCGGTCCGGACGGCGAGCGCATTGCAGGTGCACCAGCCCTTGTTCCGCAGCTCGATCGGTGGCTGGCGCGCGTTCGAGTCGGAACTCGAGCCGCTTCTCGGCGCGCTCGGACCGATCTGATCGGGTGGCGGAGCGGACGGTGTCCGCGGCTATGGTCTGAGGCGTGCAACCGCCCGACCGCGTCCGCATCCGTGAGGCGACAGCCGACGACGCCCCGACCGTGTTCCGCTTCATCCAGGCGCTCGCGCGCTTCGAGCAGCTCGAGCACGAGGTCGAGGTCGCCGGCGCGGTCGAGCGGCTCACGCGCCACATGACGCCGCCGCAGGCCGCCTGCGACGTGCTGATCGCCGAACTCGACGGCACCGCGCTCGGCTTCGCCCTGTTCTTCCCGGTCTACTCGACCTTCAAGGCCGAGCGTTGCCTGCACCTCGAGGACCTCTTCGTCGAGCCGGCGCAGCGCGGGCGCGGCATCGGCGAGGCGCTGCTGCGCGCGGTCGCGAACGTGGCCTTCGAACGCGGCTGTGCGCGTCTGCAGTGGTGCGTGCTCGACTGGAACGCCGGCGCGATCCGCTTCTACGAGCGGCTCGGCGCCCGCGTGCGTCCCGACTGGCGCGTGTGTCAGGTCGAGGGTCACGCTGCGATCGGTCGCGTGGCCGGGCGCGCGTGACGGGCGAAACCGTCGCAGCCCGCCGCTAAGGTGCGCGCCCATGCGAATCGCCGACATGTTCGGCCAGGACGGCGCGCCGGTCGTCTCCTTCGAGTTCTTCCCACCGAAGACCGACGAGGGAGTCGAGGCGCTCTACCGCACGGTCGATGCGCTGCACTCCTGCCGGCCGTCCTACGTCTCGGTCACCTACGGCGCCGGCGGCAGCACGCGCGACCGCACGCTCGACCTGGTCACACGCGTGAAGCGCGATCTGGGCATCGAGGCCATGGCGCACCTGACCTGCGTGGGCAGCACGCGCGCGCAGATCCGCGAGGTGCTGCAGCGCCTGGTCGACGGCGGCGTCGAGAACGTGCTCGCCCTGCGCGGCGATCCGCCGCAGGGGCAGACCGCGTTCCAGGCCGTCGAGGGCGGCTTCGCGCACGCCAGCGAGCTGGTGCAGTTCATCCGCGACGAAGGCTTCCCGCTCTGCGTGGGTGCCGCGTGCTATCCCGAGAAGCACGTCGAGGCGCAGGACCTCGCGGTCGATCTGCAGAACCTCGTCAAGAAGGTCGCCTGCGGCGTCGACTTCCTGATCACGCAGCTGTTCTTCGACAACGACGACTACTTCGCCTTCGTGCGCCGCGCGCGCGGCGCGGGCATCACCATCCCGATCGTGCCGGGGCTGATGCCGGTGACCAATGTGGCGCAGGTGCACCGCTTCACCTCGATGTGCGGCGCGCGCATCCCGCAGGAGCTGTATCGGCGCCTCGAGATCGTGAAGGACGACGCCAGCGCGGTGGTCGCCACCGGCGTGACCTGGACCGTGCAGCAGTGCAACGACCTCCTCGACCTCGGCGCGCCGGGTCTGCACTTCTACACGCTCAACAAATCGTCGGCGACGCTCGCCGTGCACGCGGCACTCGGGCTCTGAGGACACGCATGGCCGGACGTCTGCTCACCACCGAACTGCCGAAGCTGATCGCGCGCTGCGCGCAGCGTCGTCGCGCCCTCCTCGATCGCCTCGGCGACGGTCTGCTGATCGTGCCGACCGCGCGCGAGATGCTGCGCAACGGCGACGTGCTCCACACCTTCCGCGCCGGCAGCGACCTGTACTGGCTCACCGGCTTCACCGAGCCCGAGTCCACGCTCTGCGCGTGGCGCGAGGGCAGGCGCGTGCGCACCGTGCTGTTCGTGCGCCCGCGCGACAAGGAGCGCGAGATCTGGGACGGACGGCGCCACGGGGTCGAGGGCGCCGTCGCCCATTACGGCGTCGACGAGGCCGTTCCGATCGGCGAGTTCTGGACCCGCATTGCCGAGCTGCTGCGTCCGCATGCCCGCGTCTTCGTGCGCCTCGGCCGCGACGCCGACTTCGACCGCCGTCTCTTCGCCACCTTCGGCGCCCTGTCGCGCGAGCGCGCCCGTTCGCGCGCCAACCTGCCGGCGCATCCGATCCTCCAGGATCCGTCCCCCGATCTCGCCGAGCTGCGCCTCTTCAAGGACCCGCTCGAGATCGCGGCCATGCAGCGCGCGGCCGACATCTCCGCGGCCGGCCACGTCGCGGCGATGCGCGCCTCGCACGCCGGCGTGACCGAGTTCGAGCTGCAGAGCGTGCTCGAGCAGGAGTTCCGCCGCGCGGGCAGCGAACGCAATGGCTACGACTCGATCGTCGCCGGCGGCGCCAATGCCTGCATCCTGCACTACCACGAGAACGCCCGCCGCGTGCACCGCAACGAGCTGGTGCTGATCGACGCCGGCTGCGAGGTCGACGCCTACACCGCCGACATCACCCGCACCTTCCCCGTCGACGGCGACTTCACACCCGCCCAGCGCGCCGTCTACCAGGCCGTCCTCCGCGCCCAGCTCGCCGCCATCCGCGCCATCCGCCCCAAAGTCGCCGCCGACCGCCCACACCTCATCGCCCAACGCGAACTCACCAAATCGCTGGTCGCATTGAAGGTCCTCCGCGGCGACCCCAAGAAGCTCTTCGCCAAGGAAGCCTTCAAACCCTTCTACATGCACGGCACCAGCCACTGGCTCGGCCTCGACGTCCACGACTGCGGCCGCTACCAGGACCTGAAGGCCAGAGCCCGCGCCTTCGAGCCGGGCATGGTGCTCACCGTCGAGCCGGGGCTCTACTTCGACCCGCACGACAAAGCGGTCCCGGCCGCGCTGCGCGGCATCGGCGTGCGCATCGAGGACGATGTGCTCGTGACCAGGCAGGGCCATCGGGTGCTGACCGCGGCCTGCCCCAAGACGGTCGCGGACCTGCGCGCGGTGCAGGGCGCGGCAGAGCGCGCGTGAGCGCGATCTGCGGCCGGGAGCGTCGATCCGGCGCGCTCTCCCCGCACCGACCGCATTCGACCGTGACGGCGGTCTGCGTCTGCACCGAGGGACCCACCGCCCTGGTGGGCGGCGCTCCCGACGCCGTGCCAGGCATCGCAAGGACGATCGCCAAGTTGCCGCGACCGCCGCTCTCCCCTGAGGACCCGCGCCGGCACTTCCCCGACTTCGACAGACCTGTCCAAGATGCCGCCCTCGAACAGGACCTCCCGCGCCCTTCGGCCTGCCACAAGCGATCCAACGCCTTCGGCGCGCAGGTCGCGACCGCGTTAGGCTGACGGGAAGGGCTCGGGTCGTGGTGTTATCGAGAACAGTCTAATTCCAAGTTGAACGAAACCGCTGCGCGGTAGCCCGCTCCCGGCAGATCGTGCCGGTCGAGCCGATGCGAGTTTCGTCGATCCGCTGAAACACCCGCGCGTCCATGGTTCGCTCGGTGGACGCTCCTCGTCGGCGGCAGTGGAGGGAAGTCCCTGACGACGAGGAAGACGATGACGCTGTTGCGCGAGCGGATGGCGGAGGACCTGCGCATTCGCAACTACTCCCCGCGGACGGTGGAGTGCTACGTGGCGATGGTGGCGCGCTTTGCGCGCGAGTTCGGCAAGCCGCCGGGCCAGCTCGGGACGAGTGAGATCCGTGCCTTCCAGGTGCGGCTGATCGAATCGAAGGTCTCGTGGAGCCAGTTCAACCAGGCGGTGTGCGCGCGTAACTGTTCTGCGACGTGCACCGCTTCGCAGCGGTGCTTCGAAGGCCGGCGGAGGCAACTACCTTCCGAAGGTCAGATCGCGGACAACGCTCTCGATGGCGATCTGCGAGCGCTTGGCTTCGGCGGCCTGGCGCAACCGTCGCCGCCACCCGGTGGGCGTGAGGGTCGCGACCTCGGAGGCCGGGATCGACGAGATCTCGCGGAGGGCGTCGGCGAGGTAGAAGAGCGGGTTGATGCCGTGCTCGCGGCATGACTGCACCAGCGTCATCAGGATGACGGCGGCCTTGGTCCCGCGTGCGGAACCGAACCACTGCCAGTTGTTCCTTCCGATCACCAGTTTCCGCAGTGCGCGCTCACAGCCATTGTTCGAGATCTCGCGGATGCGCCCGTCTTCCAGGAAGCGGATCAACGTCGGCCACTGGTTGAGCGCGTAGCCAACGCCCTTCATCAGCGGGCCACCCGGCAAGCTCGGTGGTTCGGCTTGGGCCTGATCGAGCCAAGCCTTGATCGCATCGACGATGGGTTTCGATTGCTCTCTGCGGAGAGCAACCAGATCGGCGTCCGTCAGCGCCTTGCCGGCGTCCGCCTGCTTCTTGGCGAGGCGCTCGACGGCGAAGAGCTTGCCGATCCAGTCGATCACCTTCAGCGCGTTCGTGTCGCCGACCTTCCGTGCCTTGTCGAAGTAGCGGCGTACGTGAGCCCAGCAACCGATCCTCGTGATGAGGTCAGGGTCCAGGCCATCGAAGCAATCATGCCCATCGCTCTGCAGCCGACCGCGCCGGCCACCGAGGATGTCCTTCGGGCCGTCCCGGTTGCGCGAGTTCGTGGCGCTGTAGAAGACGCCCGCGTGCTGATCACGGATCGCCCAGATGTTGACCTTCCGTTCGCCTGGGCGAGGTCCGTTGCGCTGCACGACTTCGGAGTCGTCGATCTGCAACACCGAGTGCGCCAGGCTGGCGAGGACCTCCTCGCGAATAGCTTTGTAGATCGGCTCGAGCAACTCTGCGCAGCGGATCGTCGAGTTGCACATCACGCTGCGCGACAGCGACAGTCCTTCGGCCGCGTACTTCGTCTCGAGCCGCGCGTACGGCATGTGGTTGGCGAAGCGCTCGAAGATGATCTGTGCGAGGAAGTTCGCTCCGAGCAGGCACTTGTCCAGCACTCGCGGCAAGCCCGGCGCGACCAGGATCTCACCTTCGCACTTCGGGCATGCGACCTTCTCACGGACCACCTCGTTGACGAAGGTGAACTCGATGCGCTCGAGCTCTCGGCTCGTCACCTCGCCGATCTTCACGCGAGTCGTCTTGCAGCACGGGCAGGGCAGATCCTCTCGAGGAACCCTGCACTCGATCCGCTTGCGGGGAAGGTGATCTGGGAAGTCGAGGCGACGCTTGGTCTTCTTCCGCGTGTGCTCGGGGATGGTGATCGCCTCGGCTTCTGCCTCGGTCTTCTTCGCCTCAGCCTGCAACTCCTCGATCTCCTGGAACGGCAGCAGACCCGTGGGGTCGAAGTAGCGATCCTTCTCCGAGCTCCTGCCGAACTTGCCACGACGCAGATCGGCGAGTTCGGTCCTCAGCAGATCGATCGTGTGCAGCAGCGTCGGAATGAGATCGCGCATCTGCGTCTCATCCATCTCCTCGACCCTCACCTGTTTCGGCTGCTTGCCCACCGCGCCTACCAATACGAATCGAACGCGCAAAGTGGCGCCGAACTTTCGCTTTCCTCAAGTCGATTCCTTCGAGCAGCATCATGAGCTGCGCGCGGTCGACCTTCACGTGTGTCTTGTCGTCGGTCGAGGGCTGCCAGTTGTCGAAGGTCCCGCTCTCGAGTCGCTTCGCCGCCAGCCAGAAGCCGTTGCCGTCCCACACCAGCAGCTTCACGTGACTGCGTCGACGGTTGAGGAACGCGAACACGTCGCCGCTGTAGGGATCGCGATGGAAGCGATGCTCGACGATCGCACACAGACCGTCGAACTGCTTGCGCATGTCGGTGACCTCGCACGCGAGGTAGACCCGCACCTGGGCAGGGATGCTCAGGACCACAGATCGATCCTCCGCAGGACGTGATCGACGACGCGTTCCGCCGCAGCACCTCGCAACTCGATGGCGAGACCGTTCGCGTGACGGACCACGATGTCTGCAGCTGAACCTCCGCCGACTTCCGGAGTCAGGGAAGGAGTCTCGCACTCTGCAACCACGAGCTCCGCGAACGCCGGACCCGACTCCGCCCGCAACCGGTGCGCCCACCAGCTCAAGGTCCCAACCGGGATCCCGGAGCACTCGGAAAGCTCACGCAGCGACAGTCCCTCGGACTCACGCCGCGCGAGAAGACGGGTCATCTGCCGCCGCCGTACCTCTCGACTTGCCATCGCGCCGATCCTCGCGGCGCGAAATCGCGAAACCAGATGTGGTTGGCGGAACAGTTACGTGCGCGCTGCGGTTCTTCTACCGCGTGACGCTGCCACGCGACTTCGCGGTGGAGCACATCCCGTTCGCGAAGACGCGGCGGAAGCTGCCGACGGTGCTCAGCGTCGAGGAGGTACGGCGGCTGCTGGACGCGGTGACCAACCTCAAGCACCGGGCGGTGCTGAGCCTGATCTACGCGACCGGCGCGCGGCTGCACGAGGCGACGCATCTGCGGGTCGCTGACATCGACGGCGCCCGCATGACGGTGCACATCCGCTGCGGCAAGGGCGGCAAGCCGCGCATGGTGCCGATGTCGGTCGCGTTGCGCGATCTGTTGCGCACCTACTGGCTCGCCGAGCACCCGCACGACTATCTCTTCCCGGGCGCCACGGCGGGTCAGCCCTTGCACGACAACAGCGTGCAGAAGGTGTGCGTGCGGGCACGGCTGCGCGCGCGCATCGACAAGCCGGCGAGCGTGCACACGCTGCGGCACAGCTACGCGACGCACCTGCTGGAGCTCGGCGTCGACCTGCGCACGATCCAGAAGCTGCTCGGGCATTCGAGCCTGTCGACCACGGCGATCTACGCGCACGTGACCGGCCGGCTGCTCGACGCGGCGAACAAGGCGATCGACCTGCTGGCGATCCCCAGCTGACGGGTCATGGTCCGGGCCACTCACGAAGTGGCCGACGTGGTCCGGCGCTTCGGCGACGCCCTGTTGCGCGAAGGTCCGGTCACGCCGGCCAGGCGCCGCGTCATGCGCGCGCTGGTCGCCTGCCGCAGTTCGCAGCTCGGCGGCCACGTCGAGTCGTGCGACGCGTGCAGCTACCAGCGCATCGCCTACAACAGTTGCCGCAATCGGCACTGTCCGAAGTGCCAGGGCTCACGGCAGGCGCGGTGGCTCGAGGAGCGCGCGGCCGATCTGCTGCCGGTCGAGTATTTCCACGTGGTGTTCACGATGCCCGAGGAGCTGGCACGCATCGCGTTGCAGAACAAGCGGGTGGTCTACGGCATCTTGTTCGCTGCGTCATCGGCGACGTTGCGCACCGTCGCGGCCGACAAGAGGCAGCTCGGCGCCGAGATCGGCTTCGTGTCGATCCTGCACACCTGGAGCCAGGAGCTGCGGCACCATCCGCACGTGCACTGCGTGGTGCCCGGCGGTGGTCTGACGACGCAAGGTCGCTGGGTCTCATGCCGTCCCGGCTTCTTCCTGCCGGTGCGAGTGCTCTCGACGATGTTCCGCGGCAAGTTCGTGGCGCACCTACGTGCGGCGTACGAGGCGTGCCAACTGCGGTTCCAGGGAGCCTTGCGGTACCTGCGCGATCCTCAGGCCTTCGCGGAGTGCCTCGATCGGGCGATGGCGACGTCGTGGGTGGTCTACAGCAAGCCGCCCTTCGGCGGACCGGTTCAGGTCCTGAAGTACCTCGCTCGCTACACGCATCGCGTCGCGATCGGCAATCGCCGCATCCTCGCAGTCGGCGAGGCTGGGGTGCGGTTCCGCTGTCGTGACCGCGGCAACAGCGGGCGCACGCGAACGATGCTGCTGCCGGGTATTGAGTTCCTACGGCGCTTCCTGCTGCACGTGTTGCCGCGCGGGTTCCCACGCATCCGGCACTACGGTCTGCTCGGTAACCGCAAACGCGCGACGAAGTTGGCGCTGTGCAGGCTGCAACTCGGGGTGCCGATGCCGTCGCCGCCGGCGACGGTCACCGTGGCGCCGTGCGGGATCGCGACTGACTGGTGCCCCCGATGCCATTCAGGTCGCCTCGTGCGCCGACCACTGCTGATCTCGATGCCAGCGCCCGAGGTTGCTGACACGTCATGAGCCTCAAGATGCCCGGAGAACTGCGTGCGAATCGCACCGCGCATCGACCGGCGGCGAGGGATCCGTCCGTGCCCTGCCGGCAAACACCTGTGAAACAGGCTGGCGAGTCCCGTCGTCACCACGACGTGGCGTGCGAAACCCGCAGTCGAGACTCCATCCGGAACACCAGGGGACGTGCTGGCTCGAGCTCACCTCCTTGCCGCCGCCGCCCGACCTCGTTCGAATGCCCATAGCCGCAGACCCGCGGCTTCGTTCAACTGATCCCATCCGGAAGAAGTCGCATGCAGCTCAACGCCGTGCCACGCTCCTGTGCGACTTCCTCCGGATAGGATCCTCTTCGTTTAGGTAGCCGATCATGAGCTTGTGGGATCTTGGCGAGGGCAGCGGATACGAGGGGCGGGACCTCGCACTTCACCGTATCGCGTGCGCGTTCTGCCTGGAGGAGGGCAACTTCACGGAGGCGTCCGAGCACACCAAGAAGAACCCGCGCACAGGGAAGACCCTGCACTTCACGACGCTCAAGTGCGGCAACTGTGCGGGCTACGTGATGGTCCTGTGGTCGGCTGGTGCATCGCATGGCCGGCTCCACGACTTTCGAGTTCTGCCTTCCCCCCAGCGGGTCGTTCGGGCACCGGAAGAGTGGCCCAATGATGTCGGCCGCTACTGGGTCCAAGCACACCGATCTCTGTCCGACGAGAACTGGGACGCTGCCGCAGTGATGGCCAGAAGCTCCCTTCAGATTGCGTTTCGCGACAAGGGTGCAACCGGCAAAAACCTCAAGGAGGAGATCAACGATCTGGTCTCGCGCGGCGTGATGTCCCCAACCATGGGGGAGTGGTCTCACGAAGTGCGCGAGTTGGGCAATGACTCGGCGCATCCTCGGCCAGGACAAGTCCCCACAGCCAGCAAGGACGCGCACGACATCGTGTGTTTTTTGGACTACTGCCTTGAGTACCTTTACACCCTTCCGCACCAGATAAAGCGATATCGTGAGCGTGGAGGACCAAACGCTACCTAACTCGTCGCAGGAGCGGACGCGCGCCAAGCCGCGCGCCGCTCAGCGACACAGAAGTTGGCCGGGCAGTTCGGTTGTCAAATGCGAGCCCAGATCATCGTCGACGTGGATAACCCCGATGAAGTTGAGGCAGCCGAGTCTTGGATCGCCGAGTGGAGGGATCGACTCGCGTCGGTCTCCGAGGACAAGGGATGCGGCTGCTGCGTGCACATGTGGGATGTCGAGGGATCGAAGGAGGTCCTGGAGACCATTCCCGATCGCATTCGAGCCAGGGCGCTGACTGCGGTTCACGCCGCGGCGGAGCGGCTGACATCAGGCGGCGTCACCATTTTCACGGACAACCATCAAAGGAAGTCGAAACACATGAAGCGATTCAAGCGCATCAGAATCATCGGTGTCGTGTTGCTAGTCCTGGCCGCGGCAATCATCAGCATTGCGCTCGCGGAAGGGGAGAAGTCAGTCCTTCAATCGATCGGCGCGGGTGGAGGTCTGATGGCGGTGGGCGGGGCTCTGTTGGGCATGTCGCTGCGGCTGGAGAACAAGGAGAAGGCTTGCGGCGATACAACCGACGAGCCGAAGTCATGAGCAGACATGACAGGGCCACCGTTCCGGTGGATGCAGCCGGTGCTCTGGCTCCTGCCGGGGGCGGCCATGCTCGGCGCCGGCATCGGCGCCTTCATGGCATGGCGGGACTTGCGCGGGGGTGGGCTTGGCAAGTCGACGTGTGAACCGGCGTCCTGCGACCCCGGCGACCGCCAACGCGAGAGCCGTGCGTTCGCGCCGCCGCGGATGCGATCCCGACCCTCCGCCGCCGTCCGCCCCAGCGACGAGTCGCATGCAACACGTCGACCAGACCCAGAACCCCCGATGAAGCGCCTCACCCGTGACTGGTTCTACGTCGCGATGGCTGCCATCACGCTGCTGGCGATCGCCGTCGGATTCGGACGAACCTATGCAGCGCCGATGGTCGCCGGCACCTTCCACGGGCCGATGGCGCTGCACGTGCATGGCGCCTTCGCGTTGGGCTGGGTGTTGCTGTTCCTCGCGCAACCCTTGCTGGTGCGCGGGCGGCGGATTGCGGCGCACAGGCGAGTCGGGCGGATCGGCTTTCCCCTGGCGGTCGGCGTGGCGGTGACCATGGTGCCGGCGGGGGTGCACCAGGTGACGCGGGATCTCGCGGACGGAGTGGGTGAGGAGGCCGTGTCGGCGATGGTCGGCGTCGTCACGTCCGCGGTGATGTTCGTCGTGCTGGTCGCTTGCGGCATCGTGGCGCGGCGCGATCGCGAGGCGCATGCGCGCTGGCTGCTGCTGGCGACCTTGCTCGTGGCGTGGCCGGCGTGGTTCCGATGGCGGCATTGGTTTCCCTCGGTGCCGCGCCCCGACATCTGGTTCGGTGTCGTGATCCCGGATTCCTGGATCCTGATCGCCATGCTCCGCGATCGCATCACGCGCGGGGGCGTCCATCCTGTGCTCGGCATCGCCGGGTCCGCGATCGTGCTGGAGAACTGGTTCGAAGTGTTGGCCTTCGACACGCAGCCGTGGCGAGACGTCGCGCACGCCATCTACGGGTGGCTGCACCCGTAGGATGGCCGGCGCCAATCGACAGGGGGCTTGCGGCGCGGCACTCGCGGGAAGGACACTCCGCCGCATATCTCGCGACCCGATCCAACCGGCCCGTGGAGTCGATCATGAGTCTTCCGCGCTATCGCCCGGCACTTCGCAGCCTGATCTTCGGCATCGCCGCGCTCGCGCTGCGTGGCGTCGAGTTGCTGGCGGTCACCCATGCGGACCCGCGCGATCCCGCGGCCACGACGGATTCGTCGGGAGCGATGCGTGCTTTCGAAGCGGCGTTGGAGTCTGCATTGCAGGCGCTGCCCTGGATGAACCTGGTCGCCACGCTGATCGCACTCGTCGGTGTCGGCTACGCGGCGATCGCGGCGCATCGCCGGGAGTGGGGCGTGGTGCTCGTGCTGGCGTGGATCGCGAGTGTCGGGGCCGTGCTGTACGACGTGCAGCCCTTCGTCTTCGTAGGGTTCTGACGGACGTCTCCGTCCGAGGATCCGTGGCGGTCGGGGGCGCATGCACGGAGTCCTTGTGGTGCCTGGGCAGGGGGGTCGGATCCGACGCGGTCCTGACCCGGCCGACCGGCCGCCGACCGACTCACGCTCGCGGAAGCGATCCGCGCGCGATCTCGAGCGTGATCCGATTGCGTCCGTCGACGCGGCGATAGTCGAATCGTCGCGCGACCTTGCGGACCATGGCGATGCCCCGGCCGCCGGGCGGAGCGTCGGCGAGCGAGGTCGGGGCAGGGGGCGAAGGCTGGCGGGTCGGATCGAAAGGGGCGCCGTCGTCTTCGATCACGACACCGACATGTCCGTCCTCGACGTCGACGGCGAATCGAACCCGCGGCGATGCGCGCTCGGGATCGGCATGACGGATGGCATTGCCGACCAGCTCGTCGAAGCTCAGCTCCACCGCATAGCGCACCTGCGCTTCGAGCTGTCTTGCATTGAGCCAGTCGTGCAGTGCGGATGCGGCGCGACCCATCGCCTGGAGTGAACCGTCGGCCTCCACGGTGAAGTCCGCGCGGTCGCGCGACAGATCGTCGCGGTCCGCGGTCGGTGGATGGGGTCGCTTCACCATGTCAGCTCGCGAGGAGCTGCTTCGCGCTGTCCAGGTCGGGCACCACCGGAAGGAGTTCATCGACCGATGAGAAGCGCAGCGCCTCGTGAACCAGGGCCTGCGGTGCGACCAGGATCAGCTTCGCGCCGCGACGCGCGAGCGTCTTCGCGGCGGTGAGCAGCATGCGGATGCCGAGCGAGGCGAGGAAGCTCACGCCGGCGAGGTCGATCACGCCGCTGCGTTCGCGCCCGAGCGCCGCGTTGAAGCGGATCTCGATGCGATCCACGCCGGGCGTGTCGAGGCGGCCGGTGAGGGCGATGACCGTGAGGTCGTCGGTGGTCTCTACGACTTGGAGTTCCATGTTCGGGCCGGTTGCACGTCTTCTCGATGCGCTGCTTCTCGATCAGGTCGTGGCTTCGAGGGTGACGACGGTGAAATCGTCTTCGAGGTCGCCGCCCGCGCTCTGGCGTGCGGCTTCGTGGAGCGCACGGGGATCGCAATCACCGCTCCGCGACGCGACCTCCGCGAGGCGCGCCTCGAAGTCGGTCAGGCCGAGCACGCGGCCGTCGCCGGCGACGATCTCGAAAGCCCCGTCGGTGAGGAGCAGCAGACGTCGTCCCGGCTCGAGCACGGTCTCGGCTCCGGTGAAGCGCCGCGGTCCCATGATGCCGATCGCCGGATTCTCGGTCGCGAGACGGGCGCTCACATGGCCGCGTGCATCGACGACCAGGGCCGGCGGATGACCGGCCGACGCGAAGCGCAGTCGACGTCGCTGCGGCTCGAAGACCCCGTACCAGGCGGAGAAGTACATCCCGCCGTGGTCCTCCATCGCGAAGCTCGCATTGAGGCGCTCCAGCACCTGCGTCGGTTCGCCGAAGTCGGTGTCTGCGAGCGTGCGATTGCGCAGCACGTGGATCACCGCGGCGGCGTGCAATGCGGAGGACACACCGTGGCCGCACACGTCGGTCACATAGAGCGCGATGCGGCCGTCGGGCAGATCCTGGTAGCCGAAGCAGTCCCCGCCGAGCTGCGCGGTCGGCACGAAGCACCAGCGCAGGCGGATGGGGCCGTTCGTCCGCGGCGCGGGGAGCAGATCCTCGACATAGCGGCGCGCGCGGGACAGCTCGGCCTGGAGCTGCGCGGACTGTGCGGCTTCTTCCGGAGTGAGCACATCGTGCCGCAGCACGTGGCGACCCAGCGTGAGCAGCGAACCGACCGGAATCTCGCGGGGCAGGGTGACGCGTTCGCCGTCGACGAAGGTGCCGTTGGTCGAGCCGAGATCGCGGACCATCAGCCTCGTGCCGAGCAGACGGATCTCGCAGTGCGCGCGCGACACCTCGGCGTCGGCGAGGTGGAAGGGGCGGGACACGTCGCGGCCGATCACCAGCGCCTCCTGCGTGATCTCGACCGTGCGCTTGGGTTCGGCGCCGTCGACCACCGTGAGGCGATGCACGGCGACCACGCGCGAGCTGCGCGCCGCGCTCGCGAAGGTGGTGCGATCGAACTCGGAAGGGGAGGTAGCCAGGGTCGGGCGAGGCTACGGCGGGCGATGTGGGGGTCAAATCAAGGGCAGATCAGGACCGCGGCGCGGATCGCGCGATGGCCGCGGGTTCGCTCGCGCAGGCCAGGAAGACCGCCATGGCGCCCTTCGCGCTCCGGCTCCGCATGATCGATCGACGATGCGAGCGGCTCCTGTCCTGATCCTGTTCCTGTGCGGCGCGTGTTCGACCGGTGGCGAGGCGAGTTCGCGGCCCGACGCGACGCCCGCGCCCTGCGCGCTCTTCGCCCAAGGCCTCGTCTCCACGCCGTGGCGCGAACGCGATGCGGCGCTGTCGCCCGACGGCCGCACCTGGATGCACACCATCCTGTGCGCGCAGGGCGGCACGATCGTGATGCGTCCGCGCGACGGCGACACGCTCGGCCCGCTCGCGATCGCGCCCTTCTCCGGCGAGTCCGACGACCTCGAGCCCTGCTTCGACCCGCGCGGCGACCGGCTGTGGTTCGCGTCGAAGCGATCGCGATCCGGCGCGACGTCGCCCGCGAGCTGGAACCTGTGGTGGGTGACCCGCACACCGAGCGGCGTTTGGTCGGAGCCGTCGTGCTTCGGCGCGATCGACGAGGGCCGCGACGAGTTCTATCCCTCGGTCACGCGCGACGGCGTTCTCTACTTCACCGCGGCCCGCAGCGACGCACTCGGCGAGGAGGACATCTACCGCGTGCGCACCGACATGGCGGGACCCGCGTCGCCCGAGAACCTCGGCCCGGCGATCAACAGCAAGGGCCCCGAGTACAACGCCTTCGTCGCGCCCGACGAGTCCTACCTGATCTACTCCGCCGAGCGCGACGGCGACCTCGGCCGCGGCGATCTGCGCGTCTCCTTCCGCAAGGCCGACGGCACCTGGACCGAGTCCGTCAACCTGGGTCCCGAGGTGAACAGCAGCGCGCTCGACTACTGCCCCTTCGTCTCACCCGACGGCCGCAGCCTGTTCTTCACCAGCAACCGCCGTCTGCCCGCCGGTGCCGTGCCCGAGTGCAACGACGCGATTCCGCAGCTCCTCGCGCGCGAGCCGATCACCGGGAGCGGCGACATCTACCGCGTGTCGATGGAGGTCGTGATGCGGCTGCGCAGGTCCTGACTCGGCTGGTGATCGGAGGCATTCGCTCTCCGTCGCTCATGCTCGTTCACGCATGCCGCCGGTATTCCGGCTGATACTGCTTCGCCATCACGAAGGGCAGCATCGACTCGGGGCGAGCCACCGTGGCGAGGCCGCGCTCGTAGGCGATCTCGGCGACGGCGCAGGCGATGCGTGCGGAGACCTCGCGGATGCGGGTGAGCGCGGGATAGAGACAGCCCGATTCGAGTTCGGCGGGCGTCGTCTCCCGTGCGAGGGTGCGCGCGGCGGCGCGGAACATCTCTTCGGTCACGCGACTCGCACCGCTCGCGACGACGCCGAGGCCGACGCCCGGGAAGATGTAGCTGTTGTTGCCCTGGCCGGGGACGAAGGTGCGGCCGTCGAGTTCGACGGCGGGGAAGGGGCTGCCGCTCGCGAAGATCGCGCGTCCGTTCGACCAGGTGTAGGCCTGGCGTGCGGTGCACTCGGCCTTCGAGGTCGGATTCGAGAGCGCGAAGACCATTGGGCGTTCGTTGATCTCCGCCATCGCGGTGACCACCGGACCGGTGAAGCTCTGCGCCTGACCCGACACGCCGATCAATGCGGTGGGTCGCAGCGTCTTCACCGCCTCGAGCAGGTCGGCGGTCCAGGCGTGGTCGTGCGCGTAGGGCAGCTTGTGGTGCGCGAGGTGCGTGCGCGACTTCACCACCAGGCCCTGCGAGTCGCAGAACCAGCACAGACGTCGCGCCTCCGCCGCGTCCATGCCGCCGTCGACGAGCTCGGAGACGATCAGGTCGGCGATGCCGATGCCGGCTTCACCCGCGCCGAGGAACAGGAAGCGGTGATCGCGCAGGCTCATCCCCGAGGCCCGCAGCGAGGCGAGCACGCCGGCGAGCGCGACCGACGCGGTGCCCTGGATGTCGTCGTTGAAGCAGCACAGGCGGTCCTGATAGCGCTTCAGGAGGTCGAAGGCGTGGTTGTTGGAGAAGTCCTCGAACTGCAGCAGCACCTTCGGGAAGACGGTTTGCACCGCCTGCACGAACTCCTCGACGAAGTCGTCGTACTCGGCGCCGTCGGCGCGGTGGCGACGCAGGCCGATGTACATCGGATCGGCGAGCAGCGTCTCGTTGTTGGTTCCGACGTCGAGCGTGATCGGCAGGCTGGTGCGCGGATCGATGCCGGCACACGCGGTGTAGAGCGCGAGCTTGCCGACCGGGATGCCCATGCCGTCGGCGCCGAGGTCGCCGAGGCCGAGGATGCGCGCGCCGTCGGTCACCACGATCACGCGCACGTCGCGCACCGGCCAGTTGCGCAGCACGCTCTCGACGCGGCCGCGGTCCTCGATCGACACGAACAGCCCGCGCGGACGCTGATAGATGTGGCCGAACCTCTGGCAGGCCTCGCCGACCGTCGGCGTGTAGACGATCGGCATCATCTCCTCGAGATGCCGGTAGAGGATGCGGAAGAACAGCGTCTCGTTGCGCTCCTGCAGTGCGGAGAGCGCCATGTACTTGTCGAGATCGGTGGCGCCGCGGCGGATCTGCGCGAGCACGCGTTCCTCCTGCTGCGCTTCGCTGAACACGTGCGGCGGGAGCAGTCCGCGCAGGCCGAGCAGTTCACGTTCGGCTTCGGAGAATGCGGTGCCCTTGTTGAGGTGGGGATCGCGCAGGAGCGCCATGCCGGTGGGAACGGCATCGGCGACCCAGGGCATGTTCGCGCCGGCGCGGATGGGGTGGGGGTCGGGGAGCACGGTGGTGTGGAGATGAGGGGTGGAAAGGTCTATCCGCGGCGCGACCGATCGGCGCGCGAAATGCAGCCGTGAGGCGATGGCCGCGTCAGGGCGACCTGCGCCGGCGGAGGCGCCGAATGACCACGACGACGAACACCGCGACGATCGTGAAGCCGAACAGGCGGCGCGAGATCGGGTCCGACGGCTGGGCGATCATCAGCAGGAGCGACGGGATCCCGAACAGGGCGACGGCCAACCAGGTGCTGGGCCGGTCGAAGTCGTCGCAGAAACGGTTCCACGCTCTGCGCCAGCCGCGAGGTGGATCCGGCGACCGTAGGACCGAGCGGATGTGCTCCACGCTCTGCGTGGCGTGAGACGACATCGGATCGATGCGGGCGGCCTCCACGAAGTGGCGTTCCGCTTCGTGCAGTCGAGTCACGCTGCGCATCACCTCGCCGGCGATCCAGTGGGCCTGCGAATGATGGGGAGCGAGTCGCAGCAGCTCCTTCACCACGGCGCGTGCCTCCGGAAAGCGTTGCAACCGCGCCAGCGCAAAGGCCCGCATGATCAGGCAGTCGACGTGCTGCGGGTCGACCGCGAGACCGGCATCCGCCTGTTCGAGACCCTCGGCATGGTCGTGGAAATGGAAGGCGATCGAGGCCATCCGGGCGCGGGTCTTCGGATAGCCAGGCTCCAGTTCGATGCTCCGCCGGCACAGCGTGCGGGCGTCCTCCCAACGCTCGCCGCGGATCGCGGAGTAGGCGGCGGCCTCGAACACCCAGTAGTCGTTCGGCGCGAGACGGCAGGCTTCGTCCGCTTCCGCCTCGGCGAGTTCGTGCGCACCGAGCTCGGCGTTGCACTGCGCGAGCATCGCGTGGGTCCACGCATGGTCCGGAACGAGGCGCGCGTGCTCGGCGAAGGCGTCGCGCGCCAGGTCGAAGCGTGCAGATTCGACGAAGCGCAGGCCACGGTCCCAGTGGGGCGATCCGGTCATCGGCAGCGTTCGTCGTGCAGTTCCTGAAACGGTCGTCGCATCACGCGCAGACACCTCGCACCCGAGCGATCGTGGGGCCGTTCCAGGGCCCCGGAGCATACGAACACCAGCGAGCGCACTGCACGGCTCGGTCCGTAGCCGTGGCGGTCGTCGCACACCGATCGCGGCCTGGGCCGCGACTCTCGCGGGTTGCAGTGTCGCCGCAGCGCGACGGTCAGCGCTGCGCGCGCAGACGATCGAGGGGATAGAAGGTCTCGCGCCAGCGCACGCCTCCGCGGCGCAGCGTCGCGATCACGCTGTTGAAGAGGATCAGGGGCACCAAGGGGAACAGCAGGGGAACCGCCGCGGCGAGGGCGATCGGGCTGCGGTAGCGCCGCGCGAGGATCACGCCGACCGGGATCAGCATCAGGTAGCAGACGATGGCGAACAGTCCGGCCCGGCTGCCGACCACCGCGCCGAGCACGGGGATCACCCAGCTCGCGGTCTCGGCGACCACGGCGGCGATGGCGAGTGCGGTGCGGAAGCGGAACAGCGCGAAGAAGTTCTTCTCCAACACACGGAAGGCGCTGCGGATGTCGCTGACCCAGTGCACGCGGAACTCGTCGACGGCCATGCGCAGGGCGCTGGCATGACCCTTCTGCAGCACGTTGCCCGCGAGGTCGCAGTCCTCGATCACGTGCATGCGCAGCGCCTCGTGACCGCCGACGTCGCGATACACGTCGCTGCGGATCAGCGTGAACGCGCCGACCCCGAAGGGCTTCCGCCGCGAGCGCCGCGCCAGCTCGAGCGCGCGCAGGAACAGGCCGATGCTCAGCGTGATCAGCAGCGCGCTTCCGGGAAGCGTCTGGTCGCGGAAGCCGGGCACGAGGCAGAAGTGCGGCGTGCCGAGGCGTCGCGCCGTGCGAACGGCCCGCGCGACGATGCCGGGCGCGATCCAGGTGTCGGCATCGACGAACAGCAGCCATTCGGCCTTGCTGGCCAGCGTCGCACCGCGCGCGCATGCGTGGGTCTTGCCGAGCCAACCGTCGGGGAGTTCGTCGATGCGGAGCGGGCGCAGCCGGGGATCCTGCGCCGCGCGCGCGGCGAGCAGCGCAGGCGTGCCGTCCCGCGAACGGTCGTCGACGGCGATCACCGTCAGCTCGACGTCCTGCTGGGCGAGCAACGCATCGAGCGTGGGACCGATCTCGTGCTCGCCGTCGCGCACCGCCACGATCGCCGCGACGGTGGGCGGCCCCTCGCCATCGCGCGGCGGCTCCGGTCCGAGATCGGGCAAGGCCCGGCTGCCGAGCAGGGTGCGCAGGCAGACCACCAGCCAGGACAGTCCGGAGACGTAGAACAGCAGATCGAGCAGCATCGGCGCGCGGCGGAGGCGGAAGCGTGCCGCATGCACATGTCGATTGCACGCCGTCCCCTCTGCGCGAAGATGACCGCCGATGCGCATCGTCTCGATCGGTGGCGGACCCGCCGGACTGTTCTTCTCGATCCTGATGAAGAAGGCGTTCCCGCACGTCGAGATCGACGTGCACGAGCGGAACAAGCCCGACGACACCTTCGGCTGGGGGGTCGTGTTCAGCAACGAGACCCTGGGCAACCTGGAGGAGGCCGATCCGCCGAGCCTGCAGCGCATCCGCTCGGCGTTCCGCTACTGGGACGACATCGACACCTTCCTGGAGTCGCCGTCGACCTGCGTGCGGTCGACGGGCCACGGCTTCTGCGGCATGTCGCGCAAGGGACTCCTGCAGATCCTGCACGAGCGCTGTCGAGAGCTCGGAGTGCGGCTGCACTTCGAGAGCGAGATCCCGACCGCGGCGAGCGTGCGCGACGCCGACCTCGTGCTCGGCGTCGAC
This sequence comes from Planctomycetota bacterium, assembly GCA_046349595.1. Taxonomy (GTDB): domain Bacteria; phylum Planctomycetota; class UBA1135; order UBA1135; family UBA2386; genus JACRLW01. The sequence goes on along the minus strand of JAXMCA010000002.1, from coordinate 16,568 downwards.
GGCGTGAACAGCCGCGTGCGCGACGAGTTCTCCGCGGCCTTCGGTCCCTCGATCGACTGGCGGCAGTGCCGCTTCGCGTGGTTCGGCACCGACCTGCCGATGGATGCGTTCACCTTCCTGTTCAAGACCACCGAGCACGGTCTGTTCCAGGTGCACGCCTATCCCTTCGAGCCGGGACTCGGCACCTTCATCGTCGAGTGCCAGGAGGACGTCTGGCGACGCGCCGGCCTCGACAAGATGGACGAGAACGCCTCGGCGCGTTTCTGCGAGGGGGTGTTCGCCGAGTTCCTGAAGGGCTCGCGTGTGCTGGTCAATCGTTCGATCTGGCGACGCTTCCCGACCATCACCTGTCGCGCGTGGAACCACGAGAATGTGGTGCTGATGGGCGATGCTGCGCACACCGCGCACTTCTCGATCGGTTCGGGCACCAAGCTCGCGATGGAGGATGCGATCGTGCTGCGCGACCAGTTCCTCGAGCACGGACTCGACGACGTCCGCAAGGTGCTCTGCGCCTACGACGCCGCGCGCCGTGTGGACGTGGCGAAGCTGCAGCGCGCCGCGCAGACCAGCCTGGAGTGGTTCGAGAACAGCGCGCGCTACATGAAGCAGGAGAAGACGAGCTTCGTCTTCAACCTGATGACGCGCAGCAAGCGCATCACCTACGACAACCTGCATCGCCGTGACCCTGCGCTGGTCGATGCGGTGACCGAGGTCTTCGCACGCGAGCACGGCTCGCCGCGGCGCAAGGACGGCGGCGCGGTACCCCCGGTCTTCGCGCCCTTCCGCGTCGGCAACCTGATGCTGCGCAATCGCGTGGTGGTGTCGCCGATGTGCCAGTACAGCGCGCACGACGGCGTGCCCGGCGACTGGCATCTGGTCCACCTCGGCAGCCGCGCGGTCGGTGGCGCCGGTCTCGTGATCAGCGAGATGACCAACGTGTCGCCCGAGGGTCGCATCACGCCGGGATGCGCGGGACTGTGGAACGACCTCCAGACCGCGGCGTGGCGTCGGGTCACCGACTTCGTGCACGCGCATTCGCCTGCGAAGATCGGCGTGCAGCTCGCGCACGCCGGGCGCAAGGGATCGGTGCGCCATCCCTGGGATCGCGGCGAGGACGTGCCGCTCACGCAGGACGAGGGCGCGTGGACCACGCTCGCGCCGTCGGCCGACCCCTTCCGTCCGCACTGGTCCGCGCCGCGTGCGATGGACCGCAGCGACATGGACCGCGTGCGCGACGCCTTCGCACGCGCCGCGGTGCGCGCCGACGCCGCCGGCTTCGACTTGGTCGAGCTGCATATGGCGCACGGCTACCTGCTGTCGAGCTTCCTCTCGCCGTTGTCGAACCGGCGCAACGACGAGTACGGCGGCAGCCTCGAGAACCGCATGCGCTACCCGCTCGAGGTCTTCGACGCGGTGCGCAAGGCTTGGCCGTCCCACAAGCCGCTCGCCGTGCGCATCTCGGCCTCGGACTGGGCCGGCGAGCAGGGCTTCACGCCGGAGGAGGCGGTGATCGTCGCGCGCGTGCTCGGCGAGCACGGCATGGACCTGATCGACGTCAGCAGCGGCGGCAACTCCGCCGAGCACGTGCCGGTCTACGGGCGCATGTACCAGGTGCCCTTCGCCGAGAAGATCCGTTTCGAGACCGGCCTGCCGGTGATGGCGGTGGGGGCGATCCTCGGCGCCGACCACTGCAACACCATCCTCGCGGCCGGTCGCGCCGACCTCTGTGCGATCGCGCGGGGGCACCTCACCGATCCCTATCTCACCGCGCATGCCGCCGGTCGCTACGGCGTGATCGACGAGGGCTGGCCCGGGCAGTATCTCGCCGGACGACCGCGCGAAGCCGCGGAGTGATCGCGCTGCGCCGCAAGACCTGACGATCCACCGTAGTCGCGACGACCGCACGCGAGCGACTTCGACACGGATCTGCGACGTCTGCGGCGTCGTGCGCAGGAGTAGCATGCGCCGCGCTCGCTCTCTCCGGCTCCATCATGAAGAACGCGTTCCTCTCGCTCCTCGTCGCTCCCTTCCTCGGCTCGCTGCTGATCGCGCAATCCACCGAATGGGTCTCCAACGGTGACTTCACCGGAACCCTCGCACCGTGGGTGATGGGTGGTGGCTACAGCACCGGTGCCGGTCTCGACAGCGCCTGGGACACCACCGGCCTCGGTGTCAGCGACAGCTTCGGCTGCAGCGCCGGCGGACAGGTGGTGCCGCCGCCCTACGCGCCGAACAACATCGAGCAGCAGATCTTCGTCATCGCCGGCATGACCTACGAGTTCCGCGCCGACGTGAGCGGTGCGCGGCCGGCAGCTCCCACCGTCGGCAATGCCGACACCGGCACGGTGTGGGCGACGGTCAACGGAATCGAGGTCGCGCGCTTCGCGCTGGGCAGCTACAGCTCGAATCCGCCCGAGACCAAGCGCGTGCAACTGGTCGGCCGGTTCGTCCCCTCGGTGTCGGGCATGGTTCCGCTGACCATCTGGTTCCAGCGCGCTTACCTCTCGAACACGACCACACCGCGCATCAACATCGACAATGTGTCGGTGAAGGACACGCCGGGTCCGACCTTCTGGATCAACAGCAACCGCAAGCTCAGCACCACCGTGGACTTCACCGTCAACGGGCCCGCCAATGCACCCTTCGCCTCCTTCCTGTCGATCGGGAGGACGCCGGGCGTGACGTTCCCGGGGATGGTCGGTGTCTGGTATCTGGACTTCAGCACCATGACGGGAACCGGCTCCGGCGTGCTGGACGCCAGCGGCCAGTTCGTCCTGTCGCTGCCGATCCCGCTCCTCGCTTCCCTCGTGACGGTGCCGCTGAGCTATCAGGCGGTGGCGGCCGACGCCGGAATCATCGGTCTCGGCCTGCCCTCCACCGTGGTGTTCGTGAACTGACGAGGACGCCCGGGCCATTCGGCTCTTGTGCGCGGGCGGTGGATCCGTAACCACTGCCCGTGCATGACCCATCTCGCCTCCCGTCGCGACTTCCTCCTCTCCTCGCTCGCGGCTGCATCGGTTGCGCCACTGCTGCCGGAAGTCTCGCGCACCGCGAAGTTCGGAGTGCGCGACAAGCAGCGCATCCTGATCCTCGGCGGGACCGGCTTCCTCGGTCCTGCCGTCGTCGACGCCGCGCTCGCGCGCGGTCACGAGGTGGTGCTGTTCAACCGCGGCAAGACCAATGCGGATCTCTATCCGCAGCTCGAGAAGCTGCACGGCGATCGCGACACCGGGGATCTGAAGGCGCTCGAGGGTCAGCGCTTCGATGCCGTGGTGGACACCTCGGCTTACGTGCCCTCGCACGTCGCCGCGACCGCGAAGCTCGCCGCGGAGCAAGCGAAGACCTACGTGATGGTGTCGTCGATCTCGGTCTATCCGGCCTTCGGCAGCAAGGCCGGCGAGATCGACGAGGACGCCGAGACGGCGGTGGTCCCAGGCGAGGTCGTCGACGATGTCGCCACGATCCGTGCCTCGATGCGCGAAGGCGGTCGCTACTACGGCGGCTTCAAGGCGCTGTGCGAGAAGGCGGCCGAGACGGCGATGCCGGGACGGGTCGCCAACATCCGTCCGGGGTTGATCGTCGGACCGCGCGACAGCTCCGATCGCTTCACCTGGTGGCCGGTGCGCATCGATCGCGGCGGCGAGGTGCTCGCGCCCGGCGATCCGAAGGCGCGCGTGCAGGTGATCGACGTGCGCGACCTCGGGCTCTGGATCGTGCACTGCATCGAGAACGAGGTTCACGGCGTGTTCAACGCCACCGGCTTCGAGGGCGCGCTCACCATGGGCGACATGCTCGGCGGATGCCGCTGCGCGACCGCCAACCCGGTCGAGTTGGTGTGGGCCGACGACGCGCTCTTGCGCGAGCAGCAGGTCGGACCCTGGATGGAGATGCCGGTGTGGATTCCGGCCGACAGCAACAGCTACGCGAAGAACGATCGCGCCCGTGCGAAGGGACTCGTGTTCCGGCCCATCGCCGACACCATCCGCGACACGCTGGCCTGGGCGAAGGAGGAGGCGGGGCGCCGCAAGATGTTCACGCGCACCGGCATCGCACCCGAGAAGGAGGCGAAGGTGATCGCAGCGGTGCGGGCGCGGCGTTGAGCGTGTTCGAAAAGCGGTCAGGGCGGCGCCATGATCGCGCGGCCATGCGTCGCCCCGCCGTCCTGTTCGCTCTCGCGTTGATCGCGGCCTGCACCGTCCACTCCGGGTCACGGCGGTCCGTCTATCGCACGACCCTCAGTGTGCCCGCCGAAGGTGTGAACGCGATCACGGTGTCCAACAACCTCGGCAGCGTGCGCTTCGTGAACGCCGACGACGGCAAGGTGACCGTCGATCTGGATGTCCTGCTCGACGAGTCGCGTCCGGAGACCGATGCGGTCAAGGTCGTCGAGTCGCACCTGCGCGTCCTGCAGACGGGCGACCAACTCGAACTCCGCGATGCGCACCTGGGCGATCACGACCGCGAGGACTGGGAGCTGCGTCTGGTCGTGCACACACCCTCGGGGCGCGCGCTGCGCGTCGAGCAGTCGGCGGGTGCGGTCGATGTCGACATCGCCCAGTGCTCCACCCTGTCGGCGCGCTGCGGCAACGGGACGATCCAGACCCGCGTCGGCACGGTGGTCGGGGCGCTCGACCTGCACGTGGAGACGGGACAGGTCGACGCGACGGTGACCGCGGAGGCACGCGGCGGTGGCGGGCTCGGCGTCGGCAACGGCCAGGCTTCGTTGGCGTTGCCGGAGCACCACAAGGGCGTCTTCGACCTCGCCGTGACCACCGGCGGCCTGCGCGTCGCGCCGCGCTTCGGTCTCGACGTGGTGCGCGGGACGGTGGGTGGCAAGGCGCACGGAAGCGTCGGTGAGGGTGGGCCGTCGTTCCGGATCGAGGTCGGAACCGGCGAACTGGTCCTGAAATGAGGACCTCGCCCGCGCTGGCGCGCTTTGATCGCGAACACCGGGCGGGCATCATGCGCGCTTCCCGTCCGACGCGACGGGCGAACGGATGACCGAAGCTCAGGGCGGAACAGCACCACGGAGCGAGCCGGACGCGGAGCGCGGCGGTTCCCTGTTCGCTCACCCCGGTCCGCGATCGACGACGCGTGGTCCGGTGCTGGTCATCGGTGCCGATCGCGACGTGCCGCTCGTGCCGCCGCGTGGCGCCGCCTACGCGGTGACCTCCTTCGATCTGGTCGACGCGCTGGTCCGCCGCGGGGTCGACAGCTCACGGGTGGTGGTGCTCGAGGCCGACGCGACCGAGGCCGACGCCGAGCGTCTCGCCGGTGGCGAGCCCGACGTGGTGCTGCAGCCGAAGCGTCCGCACCGCTTCCCGGGTCGCGACCTCGTGGTGGTCCCGACCTACAACGAGCGCGAGAACCTGCCGCGCCTGCTCGACCGCATCCCCGGTCATCTGGTCTGCGACGTGCTGGTCGTCGACGACGGCTCGCCGGACGGCACCGGAGACCTCGCCGACACCATCGCCAAGGCGCAGCCCTGGGTGCACGTGTTGCATCGCAGCAAGAAGGAGGGCCTGGGCAAGGCCTACATCGCCGGGTTCCGGTGGGCTCTCGAACGCGACTACGAGCGCATCTACGAGATGGATGCCGACTTCAGCCATGCGCCGAACGACCTGCCGCGCCTCGCGCATGCCGCGCAGAGCGCAGACCTCGTGATCGGCAGCCGCTACGTGAAGGGCGGCGACACCACCGGCTGGAGCTTCCGTCGGCGTCTGCTGTCGCGCTGCGGCAACCTCTACGCGCGCATGTGGCTCGGCTTCGGTGTCAACGACTGGACCGCGGGCTTCCGCTGCATGCGCGCCGATGCGCTGCGCAAGATCGACCTCGATGCGGTCGGCACCGACGGCTACGCCTTCCAGATCGAGATGGCGTGGCGGTTCCGTCGCGCGGGACTGCGCGTCGCCGAGGTGCCGGTGCACTTCGTCGACCGCAACGTGGGCAAGAGCAAGATGAGCGCGCACATCGCCCTCGAGGCGGTGCGCAAGGTTCCCGGACTGAGGCTGCGCGTGTGAACGAGTCGGGGCGGCGCGCGCGCGGCGTGCTGCTGACGATCCTCGCGCTCGCGGCCGTGGTCGCCGGCGCGATCGCGGCATGGAAGAAGGACAGCAGCGAGCTCCCGGTCTACGTGACCGGTGCCGAGCACATGCTGCACGGGGGCGAGGTCTACGAACCGCTGGCGGCCAAGCCCTTCACCTATCCGCCGTTCTTCGCGTTGCCCTTCCTGCCCTTCACCCGGCTCGATGCGGGTGCGCAGCGTGTGATCTGGTTCCTCTGCAACGTCGCGATGCTCGGCGCGAGTCTCGTGCTGCTGCATCGCGTGATCGCGCGCGGCGCGGCGTTGCGTGCCGGTCCGTTGTTCTGGGCTCTGGTCGTCGCGTTCTCGATCCGTCACCTGCTCGCCGTCTTCGAGAACCAGAGCCACGACCTCGTGGTGCTGCTGTGTCTGTGCATCGCTGCCGAACGCGCGTCGCGCGCACGCGAAATGGGCAGCGGTTCCGCAATGGGCCTCGCCGCCGCGTGCAAGGCGACGCCTCTGCTGTTCCTCCCGGCCCTGATCTGCCAGCGACGCGGCCGTGCCGTGCTCGGCTTCGCGGTGGTCGCCGCGGCGGCGACCCTGTTGCCCGACCTGTTCCTGCCGCGTGCCGACGGACAGCTCTGGGTCACCGCCTGGATCCGCACCTTCGCGGGTGCGATGGGCGCGGGGCGTCCGGCCGACGTCGGCCATGCCTGGACGGCCTCGAACTTCCTCAACCAGAACCTCGCCGGCACGCTGCATCGCCTCACCTTGCACCCGTCGCTCGAGGGCGAGTTCGTGCGCGATGTCGCGCTCGTCGAACTGGGAGCCGGTGTGCGTCAGGCAGTGACTCTCGTGGCGCAGGCCCTGGTCGTGGCGATCGTCGCGTGGGCTGCGTGGCCGACGCGTGCGCGCGGTCTCGTCGCGCGTGAGCTCGCGTGGCGTCGCTTCGGCGAGATCGGTGCGATCGCCTGTGCGATGCTGCTGCTGTCCCCGATGAGCAGCAAGAGCCACTTCTGCGTGCTGCTGCTGCCGACGACCTTCTGCATCGCCGAGACGATCCGGGGAGATGCGTGGCGACGACGGCCGCTGGTCACCGCGCTCCTCGCCTTCTCTTTCTGCGCGGCGACCCTGAGCACCAAAGGGCTGATCGGACGCGAAGCCGGCAATCTGCTGCTCGCCTTCGGCGCGGTCGCGTGGGGGACCTTCGCGCTCCTGCTCGCGAGTGCCTTGCTGTTGGTGCCGGCTCGATCAGCGGCGCTCGACGCTGGCGATCGAACCGACGGTGAAACCACCGGCGGCCAGCCACTGCCGTGAGATCGTCGAGTCGCGGAGCTGTGCGTCGAGGAAGGCGGTGATCGACGCGAGCAGGTGGGCGCGACGCTCATCCTGCGCCTGCGTGATGTCTCCGTCGTCGCCGCTGCCGGCGATCCGGACCGGTGAGCCGTCGCCGGTCCAACTGCGTCCGCCGTCGATCGTGAGGAGGAAGCGGTCGATGGGGAGCGATTCGTCGAAGCCGGCGCGGAGCAGCAGACCCGGTCGACCGACGCGATGCAGCGTGTCACGTGCGACGAACAGGGTGGGAATCGCGAGCTGCGCGATCGCCGCCGGAGCCAGACCGCACTGGTCGGGCGGCGCGACGTCCACCGTGACGATCGCGCGCACGCGCGCATCGCCGACGACGAGGCGGCGCTCGTCGTCCTGCAGCGTGGCCCCGGCGAGTGCGAGCGCGGCGACCGCGCCCTCGTCCTCGCCGATCACCGCGACGTGTTGCAGGTCGACGCGGACCGGGAGGGCTCGCAGCGCCTGCTCGGAGTCCGAAAGTGCGTCGAGCAACGCGGTCACGTCGTGCGCCCGCGATGCGAAGCGCGCGCCCAGCGACTCCGCACGGAGGTCGCCGTGGCGATCGGCGACACGGCGCTGCACGTCACCCGAGAGCATCACCGGAGGCGCGCCGGGGACCTGGGCGACGGCGCTGCGTGCCCGCTCCCGCGGCATCGGCTCGGAGCGCAGGCACTGCAGCACGAGGAAGCCGTGCGATGCGAGGTGGGCGGGGAGCGTCGGATCGGCGGCGTCGACGAGATGGATCACGACCGGCGTGATCCCGCGCGAGCGTGGCGCGTGGATGGAGACCGACAACCGCGATTGCGCGCCATCGATCGCGAACTGCCGCTCGTCGACGCTCGTGGTCCACGGACCGGCTTCGCCGAAGTCGTCGACGGTGGGTGCCTCGGTCGCGCCGAAGGCCGCGCGGATGCGCTCCTGGAGTTCCGGCAGGAAACGGGTCGCGGGTTCGCGGCCAGGGCGGGTCAGCACGACGGCGATCAGTTCGCGGTCGTAGTCGACCCAGGCGGCCGAATCGGCATCGCCGAACGCGGTCAGGGTGCGCGCCACGCCGTCGCGACCGCTGCGTTCGCGACGCCAACCCAGCGCCGGCTCGCGCCTGCGTCCACCGACTCCTGTGACCGCGCCCTGCTGAGTCGCGATGCTCGCCTCGGACAGCACGCGTCGCGCGCCGCACGCGCCGTGCGTGAGGTAGAGCTGGGCGAAGGCGCCGAGGTCGTCGATGCCGAGTTCGAGGCCGACCTCGCGCAACCGCTCGGCGGGTCCCGCTTCCGCGACGAGATGCACGCCGTGCATCCCGGCCGGGTCGAGGAAGGACTCGCGCAACCAGTCGGCCCAGGCCATGCCGGTCGCCATCTCGAGCATGCGGCAGGTCAGCACCGCGGGATCGCCGACGCGTTCGTCGAGCCCACGCGGCTCGCGTGCTTCGCGACCCGTCTCGCGTGGGGTGATGCGGCCGGGTTCGTGGGTCCGCGGCATGGTCCGTCGTGGCCCGCGTGAAGACGGGCCACGTCGTTCGGTCCCGGGCTCGCGGTCCGCACGCAGCTGCTCGATCGCCTGGCGCTGGAGCAGCGTGCGGATCGTCGTGCTCGCGAGCGGCGTGCCGCGGAACTCGATCAGGTGGTCGCCGAGCTGTGCGTCGAGCGAGAGCAGTCCGCGCTCGACGGCGACGAGGGTCGCCGAGGCGAGGATCGGCAGCAGCAGGGCGTCGTTGCGCTGTGCGCGTTCGAGATCGAAGTTGCCGATGCTCTCTCGCATCACGATCTCGCCGCGATGTGCGATCAGCAGCGCGGCCCCGGCGAACTCTCCGGAGCTCAAGCGCTCGGCCAGACACTCGCGGATCGAGGCCAGCTCCTGCGTGTTCAGTCCGTGGCGGAGGGGATCGCCTTGGGTGAGTGGTCCCTGCGCAGCGGCCGACAGCACGAGGAGCGCCGCGCAGCCGACGGTGCGGCCTGCCGACGGAATCGCCTGCACCCGGATCGATCCAAGCTTGCGCACGGTGTCCTCCTGCGTGATCGCGTCTCGATGGGACCGTAGGCCGGAGAATCGTCGTGCGAAGCGACGATTCGAAGGCCGAAGCGACCCCAGCCAACAAGGCGGCCTGGGCCATCCTGGTCGGCGCGCAGCGCCGACGCGGCAACCCGAATGGGTTGCGGCCCAGGCCGCGATGGGGGAGGCGCAGTCTCCCGCACCGTGTCCCGGCTGTCGACGGGTTCGTGCTCGACGCCGTGCCGCGCCGAGGCGAACCTCGTCGGCGTGACATCCACGCACGACGACATCCCTGCCCTCGGTCGCCATCAGACCCTGGTCTTCACGTTGGGCCAGGCGTGGCGGAGCGCGCCGGAACCCGAGCTGCGACCGACGCGCGTCGAGGCGCGCTTCGCCGACGGTCGCCTGATGGTCGACGCCGAGCTCGTCGACGACGACGTCTTCAACCGCGCCACACGTCACAACCAACGCACCTGGGAGCTCGGCGACGTCCTCGAGATCTTCGTCCGTCGCGACGACAGCGAGGAGTACACCGAGGTGCACGTCACCCCGGACAACCTGCGTCTCCATCTCCGCTTCGAGGACTTCACCCAGGTCTCGCGCATCGCGGACATCGACGAGGTCGCCGCGGATCCCGAATCGATAGCCTCGACGGTCGACCGTACGAGTCGCGGATGGCGCACCCGCGTGGTGGTGCCTGTGGATGCCGCGATCGGCGATCTCCTCCGCCTGTCCTTCTGCCGCTACGACGCGACCCGCGGTCGTGAACAGCCGGTGCTGTCGTCCTCGTCACCGCATCCGGAACTTTCGTTCCACCGACCGCTCGAGTGGCGCCTGTGTCGCGTGGTCGACTGACGGTGTGAGGATGGTGAACGCGTGCTCATCGGGCATGCGGAGCGGCGTGTTCGGAGGCCAACAGGGGACATGCAACGCGGCACGCGTGAGGTAGCCTTCTCGGCTCACCAGATCGAGGCCTCGATGCGTCGGGATTGAACCGGCGCGGGTCTCGGCACGACGTCCTGTCCAAACCCACGATGACTTCCATCCTCACTTCTCGCGCCGCGTTGCTCGCCGCGGCCCTCGCGCTCGGCACGAGCGTCGCGACTGCACAGATCTCCTGCGTGGAGACCAACATCGGTTCCGCCATCGCCGGCGCCGGCGACGACACGCTGAGCGGTCCCTTCTCGCTCGGCTTCAACTTCCCCTTCAACGGCAGCACCTACGACACGGTGTACATCAGCTCCAACGGGTTCTTCTACCTGTGGAACACGGGTGGCACGGCGCCGACGGGATCTGCCTGCTGCAGCCAGACCTGGGCCGGTCTCAGTGGTGCTTCCGGCACGGCCGGCGCGCGCATCGCTCCCTACTACCGCGACCTGAACTGCACGGGCCATGTGCTCGCGTTCAACTCGCTCACGGGCCCCAACCGCGCGGCGATCACCTGGCAGGACGTCGTGCAGTTCGGACGCACCGAGCCGATGACCTTCCAGTGCCAGCTCTACGACACCGGCGAGATCGTCTTCAACTACGACGCGCGCGTCCGCGTCTACAGCAGCACGGGGCTGGTCGGAATGGCCAATCTCGGCGGCGCCGACCCGGGCCAGAGCGACATCTCGGCGACCCCATTCACGGTCGCGGCTCCCCGCGTCTACCAGCTCTTCACGACGACGGCCCAGCTCGACCTGCAGGGCAAGTCGATCCTCTTCACGCCCAATGGCCTCGGCTACAACGTGTCGACCCTCTGCCAGGCGGCGTCCTCGTTGCCCTACGCCACCGGCTGCCCGACCGGCTGCGGTGTCTACCAGCAGTTCACGTCCGGCAATCCGCTCAACGGCAGCGGCCTCCACTTCCTGCCCAACGGCAGCGGCGGCTACATCGTGACGCCCTGCGCGTCCTGCTTCGACAGCAACATCGGCGCGGCGCTCGGCCAGGGTGACGACACCCTGTCGATCAACAACGCCCTCGGCTTCAGCTTCCCGTACTGCGGCACCAGCACCACCGCGATCGACATCTGCTCGAACGGCTTCGTGTGGCTGCAGACCGGTTCGACCACCTCGACCGACTTCAGCGAGAGCACCAGCGAACTCGTCACCCTGCAGGATCGCATCGCCGCGTGGTGGGACGACCTGCTCTGCGACGCGACCGGCGACGTCCACTTCAACGCGCTGCCCGGTGTGGCCCTCGTCACCTGGGACAACGTCCAGGAGTACCCCACCGGCGGCAACCGGATGACCGCACAGCTCAAGCTGTTCCCGGACGGCAGCTTCGTGATCTCCCTGCCGAGCGTTCCGAACCTCGACGGCATCGTCGGATACCACGGTGGCGCGGTGCCGACCGGCTACGCGGTCGACTTCACCACGGTGCCCTTCAACACCGGCGCTCCGGGTCTCCCGATGGGTCTCGCGGCCCAGGCCGGCGCACGTCCGTCGATCGGCGGCTCGTTCCCGGTCGACATGACCAACCTGCCGGCCTCGACCCTGACGGTCGCGTGGTTGTTCGGCCTGACCCAGACCTCCCTCGATCTCGGCTTCCTCGGCGCCCCGGGTTGCTTGCTCGTGCAGAGCAACGACCTGTTCTGGGCCGGTGAGCCGGCGGCTCCGCCGTCGTGGACGATGACCCTCGGCATCCCGCCGATCTCCTCGCTGTCGGGCGTGACCATCCAGTCGCAGGCCCTGGCGCTCGCGCCGGGCGCCAACGCGCTGGGCGTCGTGTTCAGCAACGGCCTGTCGCTGACCTTCGGTCTGTGAGCCAGGTGCGATGCGGGTGAGCCCGCATCGATCTCGCGGCCGCACTCCGCCTCGCGCGTGGTGCGGCCGCGGCAATTCCGGGGACTGGGATCCCGATCGCCGATCCGGCGCAGGGGATCGCGCAGGCTCTCCGCTCGGAATCCTCGATTCCGTTCCGCCGACGGGCGCTCCTTCCGGTCCGGGTTTCGTCCGCAACGAAACCCATCGAACCCAAGGAGACCGCCATGTTCCGTTCCGTCCTGCTCTCGACCCTGCTCACCGCGGCCCTCGCCGCCCAGTGCGAGCCCACGATCAGCCAGAAGACCACGCTCAACGAGGGCTGGCTGTGCTCGACGATCACCTACACCTACACGGTGTGCGTGCCGTCCTCGTGCTCGCTCCCCGTCCACTCCTTCCGTGTGAAGTTCGGCCTCGGCGTCGGCCTGCTCGACGGCGGTTCGATCAGCTCTCCGGACGGCTGGGGCGGTTCGGTGGTGGCCGCGACCGATGAGGTGGAGTGGCATGCGAACGCGCGGGCGTCGGAGATCCAGCCCGGCCAGTGCAAGCAGTTCAGCATCACCACCAACTGCAATCCGCGCGGCATCGAGGGCATCCAGCGCGCCGACTTCTTCGCCTTCGGCGGGTTGCCGATCCACACCGGGCAGCGGACCAGCTTCGTGCTCGCCGCGACCGACCGATATCGCAACTTCCTGTCGGGCGACCTCGACGCACCGGTCGGCCAGACCTACGTGTTGTGCTGCACCAGCGCGCTGGACCCGCTGGGCGCGAACCTCGTGCTCGCGAGTCCCTTCAGCATCCCGATCGGGATCCAGATCCAGGGCTTCGGCAGTCTCTTCCTCGACCCGATCCTGATCATCCCGGTGGCGCCGGTGCAGATGGGCCCTGAGGGCGTCGGGCTCCTGCCGCTGCCGATCCCGCCGTCGACCGAACTGATCGGCGGTCAGCTCGCGATGCAGGCACTGACCTTCTCGACGCAGTCGCCGCGGCTGAGCAACGCCCTGCGCGTGACCTTCCGCTGAGGGGTCGCGTGTCGGGGACCCGGGTCGGCCCGGGCGGGGGGAATCCTGCGCCGCGGGCCCGATGCGTGCCGCGGCTGCGAGGAGCGGACCAGGTCGGCTGCGCGCGCGTGGAGCGTCTGCTGCGCAGCAACTCGCGTGGCCGCCAGTCCGCCGGGATTTCGGTTCCGGTCTGCGCCGCCGCCCTCGGTCCTGGTGTCGAACCCAAGACAACCAAGGAACCAAGACGATGTCCGCACCCTTCCGCAGCCTCCTCGCCCTCGCCGGTCTCGCCCTCGCCGCCCCGCTCGCCGCGCAGAACTGCGTCCCAACCGTCACCCAAACCGCGACCTTCAACGCGGGTTGGACGTGTTCGACCTTCACCTACCGCTACCACGTCTGCCTGCCGACGACCTGCACCGAGCCGGTGGCCCGGGTGGTGATCCACTTCGCGGGCGGCGTCGCGCAGCTCGACACCTCGACGGTGGTGGCTCCCGCCAACTGGGGCTGCGTGGTGGATCACGTGAACGACGTCCTGAACTTCTCGACGATCTTCCCCGGCGACTTCATCTACCCCGGGACCTGCAAGGACTTCGAGGTCACCACGATCTGCCATCCGCAGTGCGTCGAGGGGCTGCAGGTCTTCGACTTCGAAGGGCAGAACCACGTCGGCATCCGCCGCGGTGTGCAGGCCGGCTACGTGGCGATGGCGCCGTACCGCAGCTTCCTCGCCGGCGATCCGAACGCGCTGATCGGCCAACCCTACGCCATCTCCTGTTCGAGCCCGCTCGATGCGACAGGACAGATGCTGATCCTCGCCAGTCCTTTCGGGTTGCCATCGCCGCTCCCGATCCCCGGCCTCGGCATGCTCAGCCTCGATCCGATCCTGATCGCACCGCTCGCACCGCTTCCTCTCGGCCCGCTCGGGACCGGTCAGTTGCAGGTGCCGGTTCCCCCGGACTCCCAGCTCTCCGGCGTGGATCTGATGATCCAGGGCCTGACGCTCGACCCGCGGTCGCCGAGCCTGACGACGCCGCTGCGGATCACGTTCCGCTGATTCCGGATCGGACTCTCTTGTGTCGCTCAGTACCGGAAGGAGAGCCGGAGCGACTCCGGGGAGAGCACGAAGCCCGAGCCGTCCGTCGACAGCGACGTCAGCGCCTTGTTGAAGCGGAACGTGTCGGTCACCTGCCCGGTCTTGTTGTCGGCGTTCCGGTAGTTGATCCCGTCCGCGATGTCGCTGGCCTTGATCTCCTTCGGGTGGACGCACTGGCCCCAGGGCTTGTGGAGGATGCTCACCTGATCGAACGCGCGTCGATATTCGACGTACGCAGACTGGCCGTCCGGCCAGCTCGGCACGGTGCTCAGGTCGAACGAGCTGACCGGGCCCTTGTACTTCAGCGCCTCCGCGTACTTCTTGATCTCGTCCTTCCACGTCTTCCCCGCTTCCCATCCACGGCGGGAGTGGAAGCACACGCTGAAGAGGTGGACGTCGTTCGACTTGTTCGCACCTTCCGTGTGGTTCCGCACGAAGGACGCGAAGGCCGCGGCCTCGTTCTCCATCGCCTTGCTGATGTGGTTGAAGGCATTGCAGCCATAGACGTGGACCCCGAACAAGCCGTTCTTGGTCTGCAGGCAGATGGCGTTGCAGCCGTCGATGCTCGGGTATCCCAGGGCCAGGCGATGGAATCCCAGTTGATGCTCGTAGAGGTAATACATGGTCGGCGATGTCGGGCGATGGTTCGTGATCGCCGGCGGCAGGCACACGACGCACCTGCGCGATGACGGCGATCTGCGGATGGCGCGCCAGGATGCCGCGGCGGAACGGGCGCGTCGAGGATGCTGTGTTCGTTGGATCGCGGTGCCGCGTGCGTGCCGGTTCGCGGTCGCAGGGCGCCTCGTCGCAGCAGTCGTTCACCTTCCGGTTAACGGCGACGCATCCCGCAGCATCCGCTTGCTGATCTTCCCGCTGCCGGTGCGCGGCAGCGCGTCGACGAAGCGGATCGACTTGGGCGTCTGGAAGCCGGCGAGCACGGAGCGGCAGAAGGCGATGAGCTCGGTCTCGCTCGCGGAGTGGCCGGGCTTCAGCGCGACCGCGGCGGTCACGCGTTCGCCGAGGTCGTCGTCGGGGACTCCGAACACGGCGGCCTCGAGCACCGCGGGATGTTCGTGCAGGCGGAACTCGACCTCGGTGCTGAACACGCTCTCGCCGCCGGTCTTGATGACGTCCTTGATGCGATCGACGATCCGCACCGAGCCGTCGGCATCCTGTGCGGCGAGGTCGCCGGTGCACAGGAAGCCGTCGGCCGTGAAGGCCGCGGCGGTGGCCTCGGGTGCGTTCCAGTAGCCGGGAGTCACCGTCGGCCCACGCACCTGGATCTCGCCGACGCTGCAGTCGTCGCGCGGCACGGGAGCGCCCTTCGTGTCGACGACGCGCAGCTCGACGCCGAGCACGGGACGTCCGGTGCGTGCGCTCAGCGCGAGGCGGGCGTCGTCGTCGAGATCGTGATGGCGCGCGAGCGGGATGCTGAAGGTCAGGTACGGGCTGGTCTCGGTCATCCCGTAGGTCTGCACGTAGCGGCAACGGAAGGTCTCGCGGATGCGTCGCACGGTGTGGGGAGCGATCGGTGCGCCGCCGCTGAGCAGCAGGCGGAACGTGGAGTAATCGCGCGACGCGGCACCTCCCTCGTGCACCAGCCGGTTGAGCATGGTCGGCACCAGATTGGTGACCGTGACCCGCTCGCGTTCGAAGAGGTCGAGGCAGGGGCCCGGTGCGAAACGGCGCAGGAACACGTGGCGGCCGCCGACCGCGGTGATCGCGAAGGTGGCCCAGGCGTCGGCGAGGTGGAACATCGGCGCGACGTGCGCCCACACGTCGGTCTCGCCGAGACCGAGCTCGGCGATGGTCGCCATCGCGTGCGCGTGCACGTTGCCGTGCGTGAGCACCACGCCCTTCGGCGTGCCGGTCGTGCCGCTGGTGAAGTAGATCTGCGCGGGGTGCTCGACGCCGGTCGCGACCACGGGTGCCGTGCCTTCGCGACGGATCGAATCGATCGACGCCGCGCGTGCGCCGCACAGGTGTGCATGCTCGGCATCGGCGAACACCAGGCTCGGGGACGCGAAGTCGAGGATGTGCTCGACCTCGTGGCGGCTCAACCGCGTGTTGATCGGCACGAGGATCGCGCCGAGACGGGCGACGGCGAAGTGGAGCTCGAGGAACGCGGCGTGGTTGTCGCACAGGGCGGCGACGCGATCGCCCGTGCGCACTCCGGCATCCCAGAGCCCTCGGGCGAGACCACGCACCCGCACAGCCAGGGTGCGGTAGTCGAGGGCGAGGTCGCCGTCGACCGCCGCGGTGCGCGACGGCCACAGCAGCTCCGCGCGGTCGAGCAGTCCGGCCAGCGAGGCGCGCGTCATTCCTTGTCGGACTTCGCGGCTGCGGGCTTGGGTGCGGCGCGGTCGCCGAGGCAG
>JAXMCA010000001.1:990000-3426021 GCA_046349595.1 Planctomycetota bacterium | reverse complement strand
GAGGACTGCGGCCTGTGCTTCGAGCTGCAGGCCGACCAGGCGCGTGCCGGGCGCGATCGGCATCGTCACCGTGCCGATCGGCGGTGCGATCGACGTCGGGAACGCGGGGAGATCGCTGGTGACGAGCAGGCTGCAGCCGGTCAATCCGAACTGATCCAGAGGCAGAGTGGTCTGACCGGTGCCGAGCAGCAGTACGGCTGCGAGCGCATCGCCCGGCACGTTGGTGATGTCCACGACGAAGCTGCTGCCGACGGTCGGGATGCGCGCGAGCGGAGCGGAGATCGTCAGCGGGCCGTACGAGGAACCCATGTCGAAGCCCGACAGCGTCGAGAGATCGCTCGGTCCGCTGTCGATCACACCGTTGCCCGCCGACCAACCGACCAGCACCGAGTGCGTGGTCGCCAGCGCGGGTCCGTAGACCAGGGAAACGGCGCCGCTCGCCTCGAACTGGATCTGTGCGGTGACCAGCTGGCCCGTGCCGCCCTCCCAGACCTGATCCCAGGTGATCCACGCGATGCCAGGTGCGGTGTTGATCCAGACCGAACCGCCTGCCGACGGATCGAGATCGGTGCCGAACACGGCCCAACTCGGCGTGTCGCGGCGGAAGGCGCGCAGGATCGCGTCGCTGGCGTCGCAACAGCGCGAGGAGGTGATGGTGCCGGTCTCGAGGTAGACGTAGCCGTTCGAGCAGACGTCGACGGTCGTCGTGCTGCCGTTGCCGCCCGGATGGGGAAAGGAGAAGCCGAGCGCGAAGGGGCCGGCGACGGTGTCGTCGCCGACCGGGACCAGCACACCGCCCGCCGTCGGCAGCAGGGAATGCGTGCCGCGCAGCACGATGTAGCCGCGCCCCGTGTTCGGCACGAAGTCGAGCGAGGGTGCGTTCGCGAGATCGAAGGCCGCCGCCGCGAACCGCTCGTAGAGCAGGCTCGAGCGCGGGCAACCGTTGCCGGTGGTGAGGAACCAACCGGGGATCTGTGCACCGAGAGAGGTGGCGAGTGCACAGGCGAGGGCTGCGAAGCGGTGGGCTTGGCGCATGGTCGCGCATCCTAGCGCGACCGCTGCCCGACTCGATTCGCTGCACGGGAAGTGATCATGCGAATCGCGCACCGGATCTCCGACGTGGCTAGCATGCGTCGCCGCCCCGGGTGACCCCTGGCCTCCCGGTCCCCTCGATTCCGAAGTACCACCATGCAGCGCAACCTCCTGTTCGCTTCCTCTCTCCTGTTGGCGTCGGCCCTGTGCGCGCAGACGCCGCCCTGCCTGTCCTACAACGACACCACCACCAACTCGAGCACCTCGCTCACATCGTCACCTTTCGTGGGTCTCAATCCGAACTGGCGCGCCTACCAGTTCTCGCCGACCTCGGTGATCACCGTGTCCGCGGGTGCCGTCTTCACGGGATCCCCGCTGCACGACGACTTCATGCGGCTCGAGATCTGGGACGACAACGCCGGCACCCCGAACAGCGCGCTGTCCGTGGGCACCTTCTTCTCGGCGCTGTCGACCGCGCCGCACTGGATGGGCACCAACTTCAGTGCGCCGACCACGCTGTTCCCCGGGACGAACTACTGGTTCGTGTGGGTGGACTCGGGTGGTTCGAACGTGCCCGAGGAGCCGGGTGGGGTCGCGCTGCCGCGACGCACGCGCAACGCCAACAACGCCTGGGGCGCCGTCAACACGACCGCCGGCACGATCAAGTTCCGCCTGTTCTGCAACCAGCTCGACGACCTCAACGTCTCGGTCTTCGGCAACGGCTGCGGCACGTCTTCGGGTGCTCTGGCTTCCGCGTTCACCAACACGCCGCCGACCGACGGCAACAGCGGCTTCGGTTTCTCCGCGACCAATCTCCCGCCGGGCGCCGCGGCCTTCCTGATGCTCGGCTTCGATCCCAACGCGGTGTCGACTCCGCTCGGACCGCTCTTCCCAACCGGATGCGCGCTCAACACGGACATCGTCGTCGCCGTCCCCGGCAACACGGGAACCGCGCAGATCGGCGACCAGCCGACCTCGCCGCGCCCGGTGCCCTTCGGGTTCGTGCGCTTCCCGCTCGCCATCCCGAGCGGCAGCGTCGGCGTGTTCCTCGCCGCGCAGGTCTTCGCCTTCGACTCCGGATCCTCCGCGCCGATCCCGCTGGTCGGCACCAACGCGGTGCGGATCACGGTGTACTGATCGACGCACGGGCATTCGTGCTCGTCGTTGAATGAGCGGACACGCGGTCCATCATGGGCCGCGTGAGACCACTCGAAGACCTTCTCCGCGACACCTTGCGCAGCCGTCGCGGACCCCTGCCCCTGCGCAGGATCCTGCTCCTGGCGGGCGGTGCAGCGTTGGCGATCGTCCTGCTGATCGCCGTCCTGTCCTCCTGGTACACCGTCGACGCCGGCAGTCGCGCCGTCGTGAAGCGCTTCGGGCGCGTGGTCGACGTCACCGGTCCCGGCCTGCACTTCAAGTGGCCGCTCGGCATCGAGACGGCCGTCGTCGTGCAGACCGACGCCAACCGCAAGGAGGAGTTCGGCTTCCGCACACTGGTCGCCGACCGTGTCACGCAGTTCGACTCGCGTGACCACACCGACGAGTCGCTGATGCTGACCGGCGACCTGAACGTGGTCGAGGTCTCGTGGGTGGTGCAGTACCACATCGTCGATCCGGATCGCTGGCTGCACGCCATGCGCGATCCCGTCGACACCATCCGCGATCTCGCCGAGTCGGTGGTGCGCCGCATCGTCGGCAATCGCCTCGGCTCGCGCGTGCTCACGGTCGGTCGCGGCGAACTCGCGTCGCAGGTGCTCGGCGAACTGCGGCGCATCCTCGACAGCTACGGCACCGGCGTGCACATCGATGCCGTCGAATTGCGCGACGTCACGCCTCCCTCCGCGGTGAAGCCGGCATTCAACGAGGTCAACGAGGCCCGGCAGGAGAAGGAGCGCCTCGTCAACGTCGCCGAGAAGGAGCGCAACGAGGTCCTGCCGCGCGCGCGTGGCGAGGCCGCGCAGACCATCGCCGAGGCGCAGGCCTACGCGACCGAGCGCGTGAACGAGGCGAAGGGCGCCACCGCGCGCTTCGACGCCCTGCTCGCGACCTACCTCGAGGCGCCCGAGGTGACGCGACGTCGCCTGTTCCTCGAGTCGATGGACCTGGTGCTGCCGTCGCTGCAGGGCCTGGTGATCGTGGATCCGAAGCTCGGCGGACCGCTGCCGCTGCTCGATCTCGAACGCATGCTCCAGAACAAGGGGGGCCGCTGACCATGGCTGACTCCGACAGGGTGTTGCATGCCGTGCCCGGCGCTCCGCGTCGCGCGCTCGTGAGAGTCGCCGCGGTCGCCGTCGCACTCGCGCTGGTGAGCGCGATGGGCGGGGGCGTCTACATGCTCGACACCGCCGAGCAGGCGGTCGTGCTCCAGTTCGGTCGTCCGGTCGGCGATCCCGTCGTCGAACCTGGGTTGCACTTCAAGATGCCCTTCGTGCAGGAGGTCGTGCGCTTCGACAAGCGGATCATCCCCTGGGACGGATCACCCGACGAGATCCCGACCAAGGGCCGCGAGCTGATCTTCGTCGACACGACGGCGCGTTGGCGCATCGCCGATCCGCTGCAGTTCCTCAAGAGCGTGCACGACGAATCGCGCGCGCAGTCGCGCCTCGACGACATCCTCGACTCGGTGGTGCGCGACACGGTCTCGAGCCACGATCTCGTCGAACTGGTGCGTTCCGCCGACTGGAACGTGACCCCGGCGGACCTCGAGGAGGAGGCCGGCGGCACCGACAACCAGCAGGATCTGCTGCGCAAGATCGCGATCGGCCGTGAGGGGATCGAGAACGCGATCCTGACCGAGGCGCGCAAGTCGATGCCGGCGCTCGGCATCGAGCTGGTCGACATCCGCATCAAGCGCCTGAACTACGTGAAGACGGTCCAGGAGCAGGTCTTCCAGCGCATGATCGCGGAGCGCCAGCGCATCGCGGCGCAGTTCCGCTCCGAGGGTGAGGGCGAGGCGTCGCGCATCCGCGGCGAGGCCTCGCTCGCGTTGGCGACGGTGCGTTCGGACGCGAAGCGCCAGGCCGAGACGGTGCGCGGCACCGCCGACGCGGAGGCGTCGCGCATCTTCGCGCAGTCGTACGGCAAGGACCCGTCCTTCTTCGGCTTCGTGCGCAGCCTCGAGAGCTACCGCAAGTCGCTCGGGGATCGCGCCCTGCTCGTGCTCGGCGGCGACGGCGGCTACTTCGACGCCCTGCGCGCCGCGGGCAAGGACTGAGGCGATCCCGCTCACCCTTGCCTGCGGGCCACCGCGAGTCGATAACGCGCCGATGGACATCCGCATCGAGTACTGCGTGGTTTGAAACTACCTCCCGCGCGCGTCCGGTCTGGGCGCGGCCATCCAGAAGGAGATCCCGGGAGCCAAGGTCGAGCTGAAGCCGGGCGGTCGCGGCGACTTCGTGGTGACCGCCGACGGTCGCGTGGTCTGGGACAAGAAGAAGATGGGGGATGCGTTCCCCGACCCGCGCGTCGTGCTCGACGCCCTGCGCCGCCCCGCCTGACCCGGCGTTCAGCGCGGCTTCGTGCAGCGCATGATCGACTCGGCCTCGTCGAGCACCCGTCGCGCCGTGGCCGGCGCGACGCCGACCGAGGTCAGCAGCGCGGGCTGCGAGACGAGATCGCGGCACAGGACGTGTCCCGCCGCAAGCAGCCGAGCCTTGGCCGACGGCGGCAGATGCACCAGCGCGGTCAGCGGCATCACGCCGACCGCTTCGACGAGCTGGCGCAGGCCACCACCTTCCGGGGTGTCCCAGCCGAGGAGCTGGAGCCCCATGCCCTCTCCGAAGCGCATCGCATCGCCGGTGAATCGCCCGTTGGTGACCAGGCGGAAGCGCGTGCGACCACGCAGCGCGTCGAGATCGACCGCACGTCCGTAGACGTAGAGAGCGGTCTTCGCATCGACCCGCCCGTCACGGCGCGTGAGCAGCTTGCACTCGCAGAGGATCCGCTCGCCCTGGCGTTCGGCGACCACGTCGACCTCGTGCGGGATGAAACGACCCTGGAGACGGACACCCACGCCGGTGCGGTAGCCGCTCGCTGCGAACAGCTCGGCGACGAAGTGCTCGAAGGGGAATCCACTCGGTCCGAGTTCCGCGAGGGCGCGGCGAAGGTTCCAGCGCGCGCCGCAGGGGGCGGGGCCGTGGCGCAGGGAACGGCTGACGACCTTGTCGATGGCCGCGGTGCTGAGCTCGCCGTCGAGGAGCTGCTCGACCTCCTGGACGATGCGGTCCCGGTCGCGCGGCGACAGTCCCACGCGGCGCAGCGCGGACCTGAGCTTGCGCTCGCGGTAGGGTTCGACATCGCCGCTGCGCTTGCGGATCCGTGGGCCGTGGTGCGGACTCATGCGGGGCGGCCGATCATCCCGGTGCCACGGGCGAGGAACCAGCTGCGATCCTGTCGAGGTAGCATCCGCGCCGATGAGCGCGCGGCCCGAGGAACTGTCGACCCTGCTGCAGTGCCGCGTGCGTCCGCGTGAGGCGGGCGTCGCCTTGCTCGAGTTCCTCGCCACGCGCTTCCGCTACTTCGACCGCGAGGCCTGGCGACGGGAGATCGAGGCCGGTCACGTCGCCGTCGACGGCCGCCGCGGAACGCCGGATCGGGTGGTGGGCGCGGGGACCGTGGTCGGAACGCGTCGCGTGCTGCGCGAGCCCGCGGTGCCCACCGAGGTGCGCGTCGTGCACGACGCCGCCGGCATCCTCGTGGTCGACAAGCCGGCCGGACTGCCCTTCCACGCCGACGGCGTGTTCATCACGCACACTCTGGTCGCCGTCCTCGCGTCGCGGTTGGGACCCGGACTCGAGCCGCTGCAACGGCTCGACCGCGAGACCTCGGGACTGTGCCTGTTCGCACGCGAGCGCCAGGTCGCGCGTGCCCTGCGCGCGGTCGGCGCGCCGCCGATCCACAAGGCCTACGACGCGATCGCACGCGGCGTGATCGAGGGTGACGAGTTCACCGTCGATGCCCCGATCGGACTGCGCGGCGACAGTGCGGTGGCACTGCGTCGCGGTGTGCTGCAGACGGGAGCGGCCGACGCGCGCGACGCCCGCACCTCGTTCCGCGTGCTGGCCCGCGGGCGCGATGCGACCCTGCTGCGCTGCGTGCTGCACACCGGCCGCACGCACCAGATCCGCGTGCACCTCGAGTCGATCGGCCATCCGCTGGTCGGCGACAAGCTCTACGGACGCACCGACGACGAGTACCTCGCCTGGGTCGCGCACGTGAAGCAGGGCGGCGACGTGGCCTTCGACGGCCGCTTCGGAGCACCGCGCCAGATGCTGCACGCGCGGCGTCTGGAGCTGGTCTCGCCGCTGGAAGGCACGGCGCTCCGACTCGACGCGACCTGGCCCGACGACTTCCGCGTCTGCGCGTCGGAACACGGGATCGTGGCGCCCGAGTGATCGCGTCAGCCCGTCGGCGTCGCGCTTCCGCCGGCCTCGACCGCGTGTGACCAGCGGTGCTTGTCGTGCGGGACGTCGTCCCGGAACTCGACCTCGGTCGCGTTCGCGCCGCGGTTCTCGAGCAGCATCAGGCTCCACACGGTGAGGAACCACTGCAGCTTGTCCATGCGCAGGAAGAAGCTCTCGCTGCGCGAGGCGAAGGCGAGCAGCGCGATCGCGCTGGCGAAGGCCGCGGCGACGGCGGCGCGGCGCTGCGTGCCCCGCAACCCCGCACAGCGTTGCCACATCGGCAGCAGGCGCAGCGGCACCAGCACGACGAAGGCGACCATGCCGATCCAGCCGAGCTCGGCCAGGATGTCGATCCACGAGTTGTGGGCCTGCTTGGGATTCCAGGTCAGGACGAGCTGGACGCCGCGGTTCGCGTACCAGAAGGCGCCGAAGCCGGTGCCGAGCAGGGGATGAGCCTCGGACTTCTCGAGCACCATGTCCCAGAGGTGTTCGCGTCCGGACAGCGAGGCGTCGCGTCCGGTGGTCGAGAAGAACACGGCGCGCAGCTCGTCCATGCCGATGGCGAGCGCCACGCCGACTCCGAGCACCACCGCGAGCTGGATCAGCCCGGCACGGTACGAGGTCGTGCTGAGCGCGAAGAAGATCGCGGTGCCGGCGATGGTCGAGGTGATCGACGTCATCGAGTCGGTCTTGAACAGCGCGACCGCCATCCCGACCTGCATGGTGCGGAACACCAGGATCTCGCGGTTGGTGCGCGGCGTGAGCGCCAGCGACAGCAGGAATCCGACCTGCATGCACGGGCCGAGCACGTTGGGGTGACCGCTGAGTCCGGCGAGTCCCGGGCGCCAGGGGATGCTCCAGCAGGCCGGCGACCACAGGAACTGCTGCGCGATCGAGATCCACGCGCAGGCACCGACGGCCAGCGTGACCGTGCGCAGGAAGTAGCGCCACGGCCGGCGGTGCATGTCGATCGTCGCGAGCAGGAGCGCGATGCCGAACAGGTGCACCATCGAGCGCTTCATGGTCAGCGCGTGATCGGTGCTCCACAGCAGCGAGGCGACCAGCCCGAGAGAGAGTCCCACCCAACCGAGGTGCAGCCCGACGCGTAGACCGAGTCGGCCGTTCTGCATGAGCTGGTGGATGGAGAGCAGCCCGCCCAGGGAGAAGACGATCTGGCGGCGCAGGCTGAAGGTGACGTCGTCGTCGAGCGGGATCGGCTCCCACGGCATGCGGAAGCCGCCGATCAGGAACACGATCCACATCGCCGCATAGGCGAGGACGATGCGTTCCGTCAGCGACGCCGGCTGCGGTCGCGAATGCGCGCGGACCTCCGCGGCGACGGTGGTCATCCCTCTCCGTCGGTCGGTGTGCCGACCTTCTGGCGACGCTCACGCCGCAGGCGGTTCCAGGTCGGCGCGAGCAAGCGCGCGTGCAGCCGGATCTCCTCGGCGCGGACGCGCAGATACGGCTCGTCGGCGACCTTCTCCCACTGCTCGCGGATCATCACGACCACCAGGCCGAGGAGGAAGGCGATCAACATCGCGGCACCGATGGTGTCGCGCTTGCTCGGGCCGGCGCGTTCGCGCAGCGGGATGGCGGGCTTGATCACCGCGATCGCGCCCGCCGGTTGCTTGGCGCGCAGCTCCCACAGCGAGGTCTGTGCCTGCAGCGTGCCGACCAGGTCGCGGCTCTGCTCGACCTCCTTGCGCAGCGCCTCGGTGCGGAGCTTGACCTCCTGGATGCTCGCGCCGCCGGTGGTCAGTCCACCGTGCGCACGGCGGCGCAGCTCCTCGAGGTTGCGGTCCGCTTCGTCGATCTGCTCCTGCAGATTGCGTGCGACGTGGTCCTCCGGGGTGAAGGCCGTCAGTCGTTCGATGCGCTGGCGCACCAAGGACTGTCGCGCGGTCTCGGCGTCGCGGATCATCGACAGCACGTCGCCGGTCTGCTTGTCGAGATCGACGATGCCGTGCGACTCGATGTAGTCGGCGAGAGCCTTCTCGGCGTTCTCGAGGCGACTACGGGCGGCGCCCAGCGAGCTCTTCAGGAAGGTGACCTGCCGGTCGAGCATCTGCCGCTCGACGTTCTTGCTGGTCTCCGTCATCTCGTCGATCAGCGCGTTGGCGAGGTCGGCGGCGAGCGCCGGATCGTTCGCCGTCGCCTCGACGTTGAACATCCCCTCCTCGGTGCCCGAGATCCTGGCGATGTCGCGCATGCGGTGGACGAGGTCCCCGATGCGCAGGTTGTCGGGCAGGCGCAGGCGCGAGGCGAAGCGCTCACCGACGGCGGTCAGCACCGCGTCGGAGCGCATGATCGAGGTGTAGAGATCGACACGCGCCGGCAGCATTCCGGCCCCGGTGTCGCCGCGGTTGGCGAGATCGCGCGTGGTCTCGAGCGAACCGATGGTGACCTCGACGTCGAGCGGCGGCTTCTCGCGCGGCATCAGCACCGCCACGCAGGTCGATCGATAGAAGGGCCGCGTGACCAGGTAGCGCCCGACACCGGCCATCAGGCCGAGCGACAACACGATCAGGAAGATCTGCCAGCGACGCAGGACCGCGGAGGTGACGTCGAGCAGCGGGGCCTGCCACCCGATGGGCGGACGGACCATGGGCCTGCCGTTCGCCTGCGCCGTCTCGGGCGGGCGATGGCCGGCATGCTCGTGGTCGTTCCGCGGATGGCTCACGTGGTCGCCCTCTTGGTGCGGAGGGTCGTGGCCGGAGTGGTTCCGGCGCGCGTCTCGAGCGCGCGCGTGACCGCGGAGCGGAACGACTCGGCGAGTCGCTCCGGCGTGAACAGGCGGGCCTTGTCGACCGCGCGTGCGCCGAGGCGCGGCAGGTCCGGATGACGGAGGGCGCGCTCGAGTCCGGTGAGCATCGACGCGGGCGTCGACGGGTCGAACAGCAGACCATCCTCGCCGTCGGCGACCAGGTCGTCGGCGCAGCCCGCGTGCACCGAGCACAGGGTCGGCACGCCGCACAGCATCGCCTCCTGCACGGTCAGGCCCCACGCGTCGGCGAGCGACGGGAACAGGTGCAGGTCGGCGGCCGCATAGTGACCGGGCACGTCGCGCATCGGCACGCCGGGCCTGCGAAGGATGTCGGAGTGCCTGCCCGCCTCGTCGACCAGCGGCGCGAGCGGACCGTCGCCGACGATGCAGAGGCGCCAGGTTTCGCGCAGCTCCGCAGGCAGCGCGCGCCAGCCGGCGAGCAGCTCGACCAGGCCCTTGAAGGGCACCAGTCGGCCGCAGAACAGCGCGATGCGCTTGCCGTCGCCGAGCTCCTTGCGCAGGCGCGTGATGGAGCCGTCGTCGCGCTGTGCCGCGAGTCGACTCTCGATCAGCGCCACGTCGGTCGCGTTGGGGGCGTCGACGATGCGCGTCGCGGGCACCCCCTGCGCGGTCAACACGGCACGCGCCTGCACGCCCATGCCGACGATCGCGGCGGCACGACCGAGGATGCGGTTGCGCACCAGTGCGCGCAGTCGTCCTCTCGCGGTGGACATCGCCCGGCTCTGGTACGACCACACCACGTACGGGCGGCGATGGAGACGTGCCCACAGCGAGGCGAGCAGGCTGCGCGGTCCGAGTTCGTGCGTGATGACGACATCGGGCGCGAAGCGCGACAGGTCGCGCCACAGGCCGACCGGCAGGTGCGTGGTCACGACCTGTTCGGTGCGCACCGGCTCGTACGACACGTGGTTGCGGCGGAAGCGCAGGGTACGCGACTCCACCACGTCGACTCCGTCGCAATGGCCGTCCCAGCGACGATCGAACTCGGTCCGCGCGTTGACGATCACGCGGAACTCCCAGCCCTGGGTCGCGGCCAGTGAGCGGAACACCGGCGCGCGATACGGGCTGATCACGTTCGTGAGGAACGCGATCTTCACGCGGCGCTGCCTCCCTCCTTCTTGCGCTGCTCGTCGAGCGTCCCCGAGCTGCGGTAGCCACGTGCGTTCTCGAACATCTTCGGTCGCAGCCAGCCGAGCAGGCCGCCGCCCGCGAGGGCGAGTCCCTGCAATGCTCCGCACAGGTGCTCGCGTCGACCGCGCAGGGCCGAGGGCAGCGCGAGCAGCGCCGCCGGAATCCCGATGCCGGCGCGCTTCACGAAGCGCCACAGCGGCGCGAGCTTGCTGCCCTCGCCGGCGACCAGCCGTTCGTAGTTGGCTCCGCCGCGCCAGGCGCGACGCAGGATCCAGGCGAAGCGGCACTGGTCACGGTGCGCGACCTCGCGTACGGCCGAGGCCGGTGCGGCGCGGAAGCGACCGCCTGCCGCGGCGATGCGGCGGAACAGGTCGGTGTCTTCGCCTCCCGAGCGGCCGAAGCGCGCGTCGAAGCGGAAGCCGTAGTCGAAGAACCAGACGCCGTCGACCAGCGTGTTGGAGGTCCGGGTGCGCTCCCACTGCAGGTCGATGCCCTCGGGCCCCGCGGCCTTGTCGAGGAACGCGCCGCGGCGGACCCACTCCGGAGCGTTCTCCGGCAGGATCGACTCGACGCGTCCGAAGGAGGCGTCGGCGCGTCCGGCGTGCAGCGCATCCCACAGGCCGCGCATCCACCAGCGGTCGGCGCGCTCGTCGTCGTCGATGAACGCGATCCAACGCGCGGGTCCGAGTTCGAGCGCGCGGTTGCGTGCCAGGGCGATGCTCCGCTCCGGCTCCACGGCGTAGCGCACCTTGAAGTGCGGCGCGGCTTCGGCGGCGAAGGCCGCGACCGTGGCCTCTGCGGTGCGCTCCGCATCGTTGTCGACCACGCGCACCTCGACGTTGCGCATGCCGTGCGGCAGCTCCACCTCGAGCAGGCTCGCGAGCGTGCCCTTGAGCAACTGCGGCCTGCGGTAGCTCGCGATGCAGATCGCGAGGTCGGCGCAGCCCGGTGCGGGCACGTAGCTGCGTTCCGACTCGGTGCGCGTCCTGCGACGCACGGTGGTCGACGCCGGTGCCTCCGGCTCCGCCCCGAGTTCGATGCGATAGCGACGGCGGAGCAGGATTCGCTTGACGAGTTGCATGGTGAACAACGCGACGAAGGCCGGATTGGTCGAGGCGTAGCGCTTGAACAGGCGGCGCGGCTCGCACAGCAACCGGAAGAACCACTCCATGCCGATGCGTTGCAGCAAGGCGGGCGCCTGACGCACCGCTCCGGCGTGGAAGTCGAAGGCGGCGCCGACGCCGAGCATCACGCCAGGCACGCGACCGCAGTGCTCGGCCATCCACCGCTCCTGCTTCGGACAGCCGAGTCCGACCAGCACGAGGTCCGGTTCGAGGTCGGCGAGGCGACGCGTCGTGGCCTCGTCCTCCTCGGTGCTCAGCGCGCGGAACGGCGGCGAGATGGCGGCGACGATCTCGAGGTCGGGGAATCGCTCCTCGAGATTGGAGACGAGCTTCTCGAGGCGATCCTGGCGGCCGCCGTAGAGAACCACGCGCCAGCCCTTCTGCTCGGCGCGTTCGAGTGCGCGCAACATCGTGGTCGGCCCGTAGACGCGCGACGCGTTGCGATTGCCGAGCATGCGCTGCGCCCAGGCCACCGGCATGCCGTCGGCCACGCACAACCCTGCGCCGAGCAGCGACTGCCGATGCACCGGATCGCGCGTCGCCTCGATCACGCTGTGGACCGGGCAGAACGCGACGTAGCGCGGCTTCTTGCTCTCGACCCAGCCGTCGATGCGATCGACGACCGCGGCCATGTCCATGTCGGCGATCGGCGTGCCGAGCACCTCGGTCGCCGTTGGCATGCCGGCGCGCGGCTCGGGGCGACGTGTGCCGCGCAGCACGCGCAGGAACGAACGCACCAGGAACGCGGCGGACAGCACCAGCGTGACGAGGTCGTAGCCGAAGGACTTGCGGCGGATGTAGTGCAGCTCCGCCTCGAAGCGCTCGTGCCAGTCCTCGACCAGGTCGGCGCCGAGACGGTTGTCGACCACCGCGACCTGCGCGAGGTTGGTGAGCCCGGGCTTCACGCGATTACGCTCGTGGAAGCCGGCGATCTCCTTGCGCAGGCGGTCCTCGAGCGCGATCGGGATCGGACGCGGGCCGACCACCTCCATGTCGCCGCGCACCACGTTCCAGAGCTGCGGCAGCTCGTCGACCTTGGTCTGCCGCAGGATCCGTCCGATGCGCGTGATCTTCGGATCCTTGCGCGACACGCCGAGCGCCGTGCTCTTCTCCGCGTCGACGCACAGCGTGCGCACCTTGTAGATCGTGAAGGGCTCGCCGCCGTGACCGCGCCGTTGCTGGCGGAACAGGAAGGGTCCCGGCGACGACAACTTGACCGCGAGCCACACCAGCGGGACGAGCGGCAGCAGGAGCACCATCGCGACCAGGGCGCCGAATCGCTGCAGCAGGCTCCAGGCCAGCGGTGCGTGGATCGGTGCGAGCTCGACGCCGAGGCTGCCGACCGTCGCCTTCTCGCGACCCTGCGGGCGCGGCGTGGCACCGGCGCGCATCAGCCCCGCGAGTCGTTGCTCGGGCGCGAGATGCGTGTCGTGCAGGCCCACGGCCGGTGCGCCGAGCGCGGCGTGCACGTCGACGCCCTGGGCCATCAAGGTCTCGATCGGTCGGGTCTCGGCCCCACCCTCGAGCGAGGTTCCCAGCGGCGCGAACGGTCCGGTCGGCGTCTGGCTCATCGCGTTCCCCTTCGAACCCGTCGCGGGCTCAGCTGACCTCCAGGCGGTCGAGTCGGCGGTTCCACATGCGGACGAGGTCCGCCATCGAGCGCATCACGCCGAGGAGTCCCTTGGTCTCCGGGTTCTCGGCGCGTCGCGTGAGGTAGGTGCGGATGCGCGCCTCGAGCGCCTCCAGGTCGCTGTGCACCTCGGCGTCGTAGACCGCGCTGGCGCCGGCGTTGACCAGCTCCTTCACCGCGCTGCGGTCGAGTCCGTCGGCGAAGGCGAGCATCAACGCGGTCGGTGTCTCGGTGTGCAGCAGACGCACGACGTCGACACCGAGCCTGCGGCAGTCGACGACGAACACGTCGAAGTCGTGACCGTTGGCCGACGGCTCGTCGGTGGTCACCACCACCATCGCCGGAAAGGCCGCGCGCAAGCGTTCGGCGAGCGCGCGCGCGGCGGCGGGTTCGTCGTGGACCACCAGGGTGCGGATCTCGTGGAGCATGTCTTCCTCGATGCGATGGAGCCGATCGGATCCGTGATCGACCCTGCGCGCGGCCGGGCCGGAGGGCGCCGGCCATGGCCCGATCGCATCGGCGGCATGGACGCTGACGTTCGCCGGACGGCCGCCGCGCAGGCCGCGCGCAGGCCGGCGCACCGGGTCGGCGGGTGGCGTCCGAGTGTCCCTTCGGCCGCGCTCAATCCGCAGGGTCCCAAGGTCCGATGACAAGGGACGGTGCCTCACCCTCTGCGAACTCTCGTCTCCCGGGGACTCGCCGTCGCCCTGATCGCGCTGACGCTGGTCGGCTGCCAGGGCGGTCCCGGCGCCACCGGCTTCGACCCGACGCAGGCGCGCAACCCGCGTCCGGCCTGGGTCGACCGTCTCGACGAGCGGGTGCAGAGCGTGCCGCCGGAGGCGCGACCCGGGAATGCGCGACTGGCGACGCCGACGACCTGGCCGCCGGACGCGAAGGGTGTCGCGCGCGGCGCACCGGAGAACTTCGCGACGCCGCGCACCGGCGACCAGGACCTTCCCTCGCCCCTCGCCGGGGTCGCGAACAACGCGGGCGCGCCCTCGAACCAGCGACCGGAAGCGACGCCGCGCGCGGCATCGGGAAGCAACCACGGCGTCGTCGCCACCGGGGCCACCGTCGATGCGCCGGTCGGCGAGAACGCCGGCGTGATCGTCCACGTGCACAACGTGGAGTCCGACCAGGGCGCGACCAAGCCTCCGGCGCCGCCCTCGCCGCTCGAGCGGATGTATGCAGGCGAGGCACCCTCGCCGAGCAGCGAACTCGCCCAGTTCGGCTACCCCTACTTCGAGCGCGATCTCGGCGGCACGCAGCCGACCACGGTGCCCTTCGACCACATCGTCGTCCCCGGGGACGAGCTGCACGTGGTGATGACCGGCACCTTCAAGGACGAGGTGTTCAAGACCGTCGAGGCCGACGGCACCATCGTGGTGCCCGACGGCGGCGCGGTGATCGTCGCCGGTCGCAAGCTCAGCGAGCTCGCCGATCTCATCAAGCACCAGATCGAGGACCGCGCCAGCCGCAAGGGCTTCAACGTCGACGTGTCACCCGGTCGCCTGCGCGGCTTCAGCGTGCACGTGGTGGGCGAGGTCGAGCAGCCCGGATTGGTCGAGGTGCAGGGTCATGCGACCGTGCTCACCGCTCTCGCCGCGGCGCACGGACCGCGCAAGACCGGTTCGCTGCGCAACGTCGAAGTGCGTCGCGAGGGGCGCCGCGTCGCGGTGATCGACCTCTACGACTTCCTGCTCACCGGGGACACCGCTGGACTCGAGCCGCTGCGCTCCGACGACGTGATCTTCGTGCCGTCGATCGGTCCGACCGTCGCCGTCACCGGTGCGGTGCAGCGGCCCGGCATCTACGAGGTGCACAAGGAGACCACCGTGGGCGAGGCGCTGAAGCTCGCCGGCGGACTCACCGCATTCACCTTCATGCCCAACGCGCAGATCGAGCGCACCGTCGAGGGGCGCGGGCGTGCGCGCGTCGACGTCGGGCTCGACGAGGCCGGCAAGCAGACGCGCATGGGCGACGGCGAGGTGCTGATCGTCGGCGCGGTCGATGCCGAGCGTCAGCCGGTGGTGGAGGTCGAGGGACAGGTCGCGCGACCGGGTCGCTATCCCTTCCGCGACGGCATGACCGTCTCCGACCTGCTGCGCTCCGCCGACGGCCTGTGCGTCGACGCCTTCCTCCCGCAGGCCTTCCTGTCGCGGCAGGTCGGCGACGTGGGCGAGGTCACCATCGTCCCCGAGCGCGAGTCGATCGGGACCTCGCGCCGCGTGCTGGTGATCGACCTCGAGCGCGCGCTCGCCGGCGACAAGCAGGCCGACGTGGAGCTGCGTCCGCTCGATCACCTGATGGTGCGTGCACGACGCGACGCGACGGCGACGCCGACCATCGAGATCATCGGCGCCGTGCGCGAGCCCGGCACCTACGAGCTGACCGCGGGGCTGACCGTGTCGCAGCTCGTCGCGCTCGCCGGCAACGTGCTCCCCGAGGTCTACTACGACGAGGCGGAGCTGATCCGTCGCGCCTACGACCCCGCGACCAAGGGCCTGTCGGTGCATCGCTACCGCTTCGACCTCGGCGCCGCCCTGCGCGAGGGCGGCGACAAGGATCCCGCGCTCGCCAACGGCGACAACCTCGTGATCCGTGCGCTCCACTCCGAGCAGGTGCGCGTGCACATCGACGGCCAGGTGCGCTTCCCCGGCGACTACGTCTTCGCCCGCGGGCAGAAGATCAGCGATCTGATCGCGGCGGCGGGCGGCGTGCTCGACGACGCCGATCTCCGCGCCGCACGCTTCGCGCGCCGAAGCGTGAAGGAGCTGCAGCAGCAGCGCTTCGACAACCTGCGCAACTCGACCGAGGCGACCTTCCAGCGCGCCTTCGAGCAGATGGTCGCATCCGGCTTCCCCAACGAGAGCACCGCGGCGCGCATCGCACTCGACCAGACCCGCAACCTGCTCTCGCAGATGGAGACCTGGCAGGTCGAGGGCCGCGTGGTGATCCCCTTCACGCGCGAGGACTTCCCGCGCAGCCCGCACGACCTCACGCTCGAGGACGGCGACGCGCTGCACATCCCTGCGCGCCAGGAGACGGTGTCGATCATCGGCAACGTCTTCAACCCCGGAGCCTTCGTGGCCGAGCCCGGCCTGCGCGTCGGCGACCTGCTCGCCCGCAGCGGCGGCGTGGCCGAGGACGGCGACCCCGAGCGCGTCTACGTGGTGCGCGCCGACGGCACCGTGCAGGGCCTCGCCCAGGCGCACTACCGCCTCTCGCTCTCCACCGAACTGCTGCCCGGCGACGTC
The DNA here is from genome assembly GCA_046349595.1 of Planctomycetota bacterium. Taxonomy (GTDB): domain Bacteria; phylum Planctomycetota; class UBA1135; order UBA1135; family UBA2386; genus JACRLW01. The sequence goes on along the minus strand of JAXMCA010000001.1, from coordinate 3,409,657 downwards.
GTGCTCGTCCCGCGCAAGCCGCTCGAGCGCACCTTCGGCAACCAGCTCACCGACTTCCTCTACGCCGGCCGCCGTCTCGCCGAGATGGCATTGCTGATGGGCAACCTCGGCGACGTGAAGCAACTCCAGTTCACTTCGCTGCTCCAGGAACCGCGCCTCGACGCCAATATCGACGCGCTGCAGCGCAGCCTGATCCAGAGCTCGGCGACGGGCAAGTGAGTCGAGAGGAGTGGGCGCCGGGACGGACGCGCATCGACTGCAATCGTGCTTCCATGCCGGGTGCACGCCTCCGGTCGGGCAACTCGTGACGGATCCTCCTCGTCCACGCGAGCGATCAAACGCTCTTCAGCGGAAGGTCACGGATGCCGTCTGCCCTGGAAGGAAGCCGAACTGGGAGTCCAGGGCGAACGCCGTGAAGTCGACGTCGACACCAGCCAGGAACGCGGGGACCGGGATCCGGAAGTCATGGGCCTGCCGGCTGTCGAAGAGTCCGAGTGTCCCCTCCAGGTAGATCGGCGTGCCGCCGAGCACGACGAAGAGCCCGGTCGGTTGACCGGGCTGACCGCCGACGATGTGGACGGGGACGCTTCCATCCTGAGCGCGCCAGACGTTGAAGCGTGCGGATCGCTGGAGCACTCCTTCGGGAAACTCGACGAGGACCCTGGGAAGAGGGTCGGGGTGGAGGATCAACCACCGCGGGGCGCCCTGCGGATCGGTGCCCCGCACGAGCACGTCCCCACCATCGTTGATCTTCGGGCTGGTGCCCGGCGTGAGCAGGTAGCCATGGAAGTCCGCGACTGCGGCTTCGATGCGGACCCTCGCTCCGTTGCTCCGGAACAGGGTGTACCACTGGCTGCTCGGCGGCTCGACCGCGATCTGGTCGTTGTGGACGTTCGGATAGCCGAGGGCAGGAAGCCAGGTGATCTGTCCTGACGAACTCAACAGGCAGGTTCGAAACGAGGCACTGATCGGGTCGAAGCCTGCGCAGACGACCAGATCGTTGTCATCGAGGTAGGACGGGTTGGGGCTGAGGCTCGAGGGAATGACGACGGGGACGCAGACGCCGTTCGTGTCGCAACGGAAGTAGGGGGTCGGGACCTGCGGATCGGAGTGCACCACCCGGAGCAGCGTGCGACCGTGGCGGTTGATCGACCCGTTGAACGGAGCGGCACTGCTCGTCGATGCGGGGAGCCCCGTCAACTGCAGGAGCGACGTGGAGCCGGTGACGCTCGAGATCGGCAGGGTGTCTGGAGGGAGAGAGACCGCTCCCGCTGCGGTGAATTCGTAGTACTGGCCCGACAGCATCCGCCCGGTCTCCGCGAGCGAGAGCATGCTGTTGGACGTCTCACTCAGGCGCATCGAACCAAAGGGTGCCACGTCCATGTAGGTCAGATCGCGAACCCATCCGCGCGCGATCGTGAGCCCCGGCAGGGGCTGGATGTTGCGATCACCACAGAGGCGATCGAGATCGTCCAGGTCGAGGATGTTGTAGCCGAGCGGTGGGTAGTGGAGCGTGCCGTTCGAGAAGCGCACGTAGTCGCGCATCTGCGCGAGGTCCCGGCCCCAGAAGCTCCCACGTGCATTGAACGCATGCAGGCCACCTGCAGAGTAGTTCGAGGCGTCGAGGCCCGTGTCCTCGACCTGGTAGCCGTGGAACCGGGGGACCGACTGAGCGCAGGCGCAGGAGGCGAATCCGAGTGCGAGGCCGAGGAGCGAGAGAGGGTCACGCGGCATGGTGGAGCGGCCCGGCAGGATCCCGGGAGATGCGAACGTCGAGTTGGGTGGGTGCGGAGGTGTCGTCGATCCGCTTGCGAGCTGTCCGACGCAGGTGAGATCGACGCACGGAGAGATCGTCGATGCCTCTCGTGACCTCGGCCGCTCTCGGCGATGCGAGATCACGGCGCGGGCAGCATCATGGGCTGAGTTCGACCCCGCAAGCTCGTCCTCCATCGGATCCCTCTCCTCCCTCGGATCCACGCTGCGGCACAGGGCCGGCGACCGGCGGACCGCGACGATCCATCGGCAGCTCCATGCCCCGCCGAGCCATGCCGCGCGAGCGATGAGGACCCGATGCCGTCGGGAGATCCACGCTCCGCTCAGCCCACGGCGCCGCACACGACGAAACGGTGTGCCGGAGGCGTGTGCGGATGAGTCAAGTGACCAAGCGGGCCCTGGTGACGGGCATCACGGGCCAGGACGGTTCCTATCTCACGGAGCTGCTCCTGAAGAAGGGCTACGAGGTCCACGGCGTGCTGCGCCGCTCGAGCACCTTCAACTCGGAGCGCATCGACCACGTCTACCAGGATCCGCATGCGGACACGCGGCGGCTGGTGCTGCACTACGGCGACCTGTCGGACGGCAATGCGCTGAGCCGACTGGTGCGCTTCGTCGATCCGCAGGAGGTCTACAACCTCGGCGCGCAGAGCCACGTGCGGGTGAGTTTCGACCAGCCGGTCTACACCGGTGAGGTGACGGGCATCGGCACGCTGAACCTGCTCGAAGCGGTGCGTTCGCACCAGGACGAGACCCGCCGGCCGATCCGCTTCTACCAGGCGTCGAGCTCGGAGATGTTCGGGCTGGTCCAGGAGATCCCGCAGCGCGAGTCCACGCCCTTCCACCCGCGTTCGCCCTACGGCTGCGCGAAGGTCTACTCGCACTGGATCACGGTGAACTACCGCGAGAGCTACGGGATGCACGCCTCCTGCGGCATCCTGTTCAATCACGAGAGCCCGCGCCGCGGCGAGACCTTCGTGACGCGCAAGATCACGCGCGCGGTGGGTCGCATCGCCTGCGGTCTGCAGAAGGAGCTGTGGCTCGGCAACCTCGACGCCAAGCGCGACTGGGGCTTCGCCGGCGACTACGTCGAGGCGATGTGGATGATGCTCCAGCAGGACGAGCCCGAGGACTTCGTGATCTCGACCGACGAGACGCACAGCGTGCGCGAGTTCTGCGAGAAGGCCTTCGCGCACGTCGGGCTCGACTGGAGCAAGCACGTGAAGATCGATCCGCGCTACTTCCGTCCCGCGGAGGTCGACATCCTCCTCGGCGACTCGAGCAAGGCCCGGCGCAAGCTGCGCTGGCAGCCGAAGGTCGGCTTCGACCAGCTCGTCAACATGATGGTCGACGCCGACCTCGAGTTCGCACGTCGCGAGCAGACCCTCGTCGCCGCGGGCCACGCGGTCCACGAGCGCACCCACGTGTGAGGAACCGTGCGCATCCTGCTCGTCCACAACGCCTACCTCCAGCGCGGGGGTGAGGACGCGGTCTACGAGGCCGAGCGAGATCTGCTGAGGCAGAAGGGACACGAGGTCCACGAGTACCGCGTCGACAACGAGGGCGTCGACCGCATGTCACAGCTCGCGCTGGCGTCGGCAGCGATCTTCGGGCGCACGGCGCGGCGGCGGATCGCGGAGCTGGTGAAGGAGCACGAGATCGAGATCGCGCACTTCCACAACACGCAGCCGCAGATCTCGCCGGCGTCGTTCCGCGCCGCGCGACGTGCCGGTGCGGCGGTGGTGCACACCCTGCACAACTACCGGATCGCCTGTCCGTCGGCGACGCTGTTCCGCGACGGGCAACCCTGCGAGGACTGCGTGGGGCGCACCTTCGCGACACCGGCGATCCGCAACCGCTGCTATCGCAACAGCCGCGCCGCGTCGGCGGTGGTGGCGCTGGGCACCGGTCTGCACCGCGTGCTCGGGACCTGGCGTCGCGACGTCGACCGCTACGTCGCCCTGACCGAGTTCCAGCGTGAGGTGCTGGTGCGCGCCGGACTGCCGGCGGAGCGCGTGACGATCCTGCCGAACTTCCTCGCCACGGATCCGGGTCGATTCGCCGATGGCGGGCGCAACGGCATCCTGTTCGTCGGTCGGCTCACCGAGGAGAAGGGGGTGCGCACGCTGCTCGCGGCGTTGCGACACCTGCCGAAGAACGTCAGCTTGCGTGTGGTGGGCAGCGGCCCGCTCGGCAGCGAGGTCGCGATCGCGGCGGCGGCCGATCCGAGGCTGGTGGCGGTGGGGGTGCGCAGCAACGAACAGGTGCACGAGGAGATGCGTCGCGCGGCGGTGCTCGCGGTGCCGTCGCTGTGGTACGAGGGGATGCCGATGACGATCGTCGAGGCCTTCTCGTGCGGACTGCCGGTGGTCTGCAGCGCGATCGGCGGACTGCCGAGCCTGGTCGAGGACGGCGTGAACGGCCGGCTCGTGGAAGCCGGCGACCCGCGCGCGCTCGCCGACGCCCTGCTCATGGTCAGCGGCGAACGCGCGCTGCGCGGGAGGCTCTCGGCCGGGGCGCGGCAGTCGTTCCTGACCCGCTTCACGGCGGACGCACACCACAACCGGCTGTTGGAGGTGTACGGCGCAGCGCTCCGCGTCCGCCACGGCAAGGGCGGGAACGCGACGACCGAGTCGGATGCGACGCCCTCGCTCGACGTGCCGGCGGAGCCGGTGACCCCGGTGCACGGATCCTCCTGAGTCGGTGCGGCGCGGGTGCGCGCTAGGATGCGCGGCCCACCACCGCCACCGATGACCGTTCCGCAGCCCGTCCATTGTCGGCCGTCCGCCTTCGCGGCGATGCACGACTGTCTGCCCTCCCTGGAGACGCCGCGCGGCCTGTTGCGCGCGGCGATCGCGATCGCGCGCCACGGCGATCCCGATCTCGATGCGGAGCGCGTCGAGACCGATGTCGCGCGCATCGTGAGCGCGATCCGTGCGCGCATGCACGGCACGCAACCGCGCGCGATCGTCGCGCACGCCCATGCCGTGTTGTTCGACGAACTCGGGTTCCGTGGCGACACCGAGGACTACTACGACCCGCGCAACAGCTTCGTGCAGCACGTGCTGCAGCGGCGGCGCGGGCTGCCGATCCTGCTGACGCTGATCTACAAGCTCGTGCTCGATCCGCTCGGTCCGCTGGTGCGCGGCGTGAACACGCCCGGCCACTTCCTCGCGCACGTCGAGGCCGGCGCCGGCTTCACGCCGATGCTCGTCGATCCCTTCGCGGGCGGGCGTGTCCTGACCGCAGCCGAGTTGATCGCGCAGGTGCGCGAGGTGACCGGTGAACACTTCGAGGTCGACCCGCAGCGTCTGCCCTTCGCCACGCACCGCGAGTGGGTGCTCCGCATCCTGCGCAACCTGGTCGGCATCTACCATGCGCGCAACATGGCCGCGGATCGCGCCGCGATGGAAGAGCTGTCGCGGCTCGTGCGTCAGTCCTGAAGGACGCGCAGCGGGAAGCCCGCGCGCGGTTCGTCGGGAAAGAAGCAGAAGCGCAGCGCACCGCGGTCGGGCAGCGCGATCCACGCCTCGCGCGTGCGCACGAGTTCGCCGCGGATCGAGGTGATGCGCGCCGGATCCGCTGCGTCCCGCGTGCCGAGATCGACCGCGCACGCGGCGAGTTCGTCGGCGGTGGTGTCGGGGTTCCACCACGGCAGGTTGGCGAGTTCCTCGGCGAGCAGCAGTCCGCTCAGGTCGTCACCGAAGCCGCGGTACTTGTCCTTGCCGCCGCTGCGGTTGGCGTCGGCGTTGATGCGTGCCACGTCGTGCCCGCGGTCGACACGTCCGTAGAACCCGTCCCGCAGTCCGAAGGCAGACTCGACCACCAGATGGACGAGGTCGTGGGGCAGGCCCTGGCCGTAGCTGGCGAAGGACCACGCCGTCTCGCCGCCGTCGCTGCGGACACAGTAGAAGCGATCGCGGCCGCCCCGCGTGCGCACGCAGCTCACGACGAGCACGCGTGGTCGGTCCATCGGCCTCAGAACTCGATCTCGAGGCCGAGCACGAATCCCTCGACGCGGAAGCCGGTGTCGTAGCGCAGGCCACCCTCCTCGCCGCTGGTGTCGAGGTCGAGCCAGCGGAAGCCGGCGAGCAGCGCGACGTCTTGGGCCTCGAGCCGGTAGCGCATGGTGAGCGCGATGTCCTCCTGGGTGCCGCGGAAGTCGCTCCCGAAGGAGATGTCGGGGTTCACCAGGGCGTCGACGTCGAGCGAGAGGTCGCGCCATGCGACGCGGCCGCGGAGTCCGACGTAGGGAGTCACCGAGTCGCTGAAGTGGATGCGCTGCTCCACGCCGGTGTTGCCGTCCTCGGCGACGCCGAAGGTCATTTCGCGGTGGGTCAGCGCGAAGGCGCCGGCGAGCGCGAACTCGAGCTCCTGGTTGCCGACCGCGACGGTGGTGCCCAGGAACTTGCCGAAGTAGGCCAGACGCCAGCCGTCGCCGGCGAGCTTGGAGCTGACCGTGGTCCCGGCCGGAACCGCGCCGAAGTCGGCGCCGAGCACGCCGGTGGAGGTGTCGGCGATGGCGATGTGGCGGTACTCCAGCTCGGCGCCCGAGAAGCCGTCGCCGGCCGATGCGACGATCGCCCAGTCCTCGTCGTGGCCGTTCTGACCGAGCTGGCGCATGTCCTGCGGTGCGTTGTCGACGACGCTCCCACCCTGCACCGACTGCATGCGCGTGGTCCCGTGTTGCACGTCCTCGTGGAGACGTGGCGAGATCCGGATCACCGGCATGTCGAGCCCGGGGAGTCCGGAGCAGGCCGGTAGGAACAGCAGGGCGGTGAGGATCGGGATCGCGCGCATGGTCCGGCCCGCTTCGGGGGACGAGGGATCGCGCGAGGATACGGGGCGGCCGAGCGTGCGGCTATCTTCTCGCGCCGATGAGCAAGACCGTTCTCGAGCCCTTCCTCGCGCGCGACTTCCTCGCGTTCGACAAGCACCGCCAGCAGGACCCCGAATACAACGCGTTGCGGCTGTCGATCCGTCGCAAGCTGAAGGCGATCACCGACGAGGTGAAGAAGCGCGCCAAGGAACTCGGACAGGAGCTCGCCAGCCAGGGCGGCATCCATCACCCGCACTCCTACAACGCTTTCCGCGTGCGCGAGCAGCGGGCCTACCTGTGCCGGTCCGACAAGGAGCGCAAGAAGCTCGGCGCCTTCTTCGGCGAGGCGCTCGGCAAGGACGCCGAGACCCACTACATCCAGACCGTGCTCGAGGCGAGCCTCGACGGCCAGGTCCTCGAGGCCGCGCTCCGCATCCATCCGCAGGCATGGTGGGACGGCGAGCACCTGCGCAAGAAGGTCGCCGATCCCGCGGCGATGGCGGAGTGGTGCCAGATGCTCAAGCTGCTGCCGCCGGGCTTCTCCCTGCGCGTGCACGACTGGAAGAAGATGTACTGGGCTGCGTCCGCCAACCCACGCGAGATGAAGGAGCTGTTCGACGCCTACACGCCGGGCAACCACTGGCTGCACCTGGTGCGCGAGCTGCCGTCGGAGGACGCGATCGGCATGGAGCTCGCGGCGCCCGAGTGGGCCGTGACCTCGCTGCTCGCGCTGCTGCCGATCTACCGCTTCATCCTGTGGACGCCGTGACGGCCTGCTACCGCTTGGCCCTTCACTTGGTCGGGTAGGTCTCGAGCACCCAGGCGCGCCACTTCTCCTCCAGGCTGAGCGGCGAGAGCCCGTAGGCCTCGCGCAGCGCCATGCGCGTTCCCTCGACGATGTCGCCCATGGTCTGTCCGGTGAGCGGATCGACCTGCGCCTTCGCCAGCCGCATGAACTTGGCGAACTTCTCCTTGCCGAGGCTCATCAGGTAGTCCTGACGCGACCAGATGGTGACGTGGTCGGGGAAGTCGAACTCGCCGAAGTCACGCCGCTTCATGATGTCGGCGAAGGCGGTGAACTTGCCGTTGCCGAGCAGCTTGCGCGTCTCGAGGTCGAAGCGCCATTGGCGCGCTTCGATCGGCGCCGCTCCTTCGCTGCGCGTGAAGGAGTTGTAGCGCGGCGAGATCTGCCGCTCGAACCAGTGCGCAGGTGCCTCGCGCATCCACACCGGCAGGTCGAAGTTGTAGTGCAGGTAGCCGTTGATCAGGTTGTGCGTCTCGGAGAACACCACGTGGCCGTGCAGTCCGACGTCGTCCTTGAGGCGCCCGTCCTCGTTCGGATTGTCCGCGGCGCAGGCGTAGAGCAGCGAGTCGACGTCCTTGAAGTTCCACTGCTGCCCACCGATGGTGCGGCGGCCGGTGAAGGTGGCGAGGTAGTTCTCGTACTCCGGGAAGCCCTGGAACAGCAGGAACAGGTACTTGTTCTTCTGGCCGAGGAAGGGCCCCTCGCCGGTGTAGTCGCCGATGCGCGTCTTGCGGTCCTCCTCGTCCTTCGGGAAGGTCGCATCGGTCACGCCGAGCCACGACTGCATCACCGCGTAGTGGTCCTCGAGACGCATCGCGTAGAGGTGCAGACGCAGCCAGGGATCGAGGCTGCGGGTCTTCTCGTTGATGCGCTCGAAGCCACGCTCCTGCAGGCGCGTGAGCTCGCCGCGGATCTTGCCGCGCACGTCGGGTTCGAGCGGCACGGTCCAGCTTTCGAGCGTCGAGCCGAGCCGGAAGTGTGGGGTCTCGACCCACAGGATCTGCGAGCCCGGCATCGCCTTGTCGATGTCCTCGGTGGTCACCGCCTTGGTCCCACGCTGTCCGAACTCGAATCCGCCGTAGGAGACGTAGCCGACCTTCTCGAGCAGCTTGGGATCGTTGTGCGTGTACGGATCGATGCGCCAGCGCGGCAGCTTGTCCTGCTTCTGCGCGACGAGTGCCGCGGCGAGCAGCGCGACGGCGGCGACAGGGCGCACGAGCTTCACTTGATCCGCTCCTTCCACTTCTTCGCCATCTCGATGCCGGTGAACGACGACAGCTCCTCGAGCGGCTGTGCGCCGTCGACGATCACGCGCAGCGCGTTGATCGCCTCCTTCTTGACGCTGAACTCACCGGCATCGAGGTACACCGCGACCGCGGCAGCGAACTCCTTCGGCGCCAGGTAGCGCATCATGCGCAGCCCGGTCACGCGGCTGCGCTCGTCGTCGGGATGCATGGTGTCGATCACGAAGCGCGCCATCTGCTGGCTGCGCGCCACCGGCAGGACGCGGCCGACGATGCCGCCGCGTTCGAGCCATTCGGTGTGGCAGACCGTCATCACGCGCGCCAGCGCGTCGGTGTCCTTCAGCGCGGCGAGCCCGAGGTTCGACAGGAAGACCATCTCCGGATCGGGCGGGTCCTTCGGCTTCTGCGACTCGGGCGGTGTGGCGAAGCGCTCGAACAGCGGGCGCCACTTCTCGTCGAGGTGGAGAGCGAGCCACAACACGGCCCAGCGGCGGGTCGATTGCGAACGGTCGTCGAGCGCCTTCGCGACCAGGTCGGCGTGCTCGGGCTTCACCACCGTGTCGAGCACGCTCAGCATGCCGTCGACCAGGGTGCGCGACTGACGTGGCAGCGCGAGCTTGCGCAGCAGCGTCGGCACGATCGCCGGTCCGAATCCGCACAGCTCGCGGATCGACGTCGCGGCCTCCTCCTCGCTGCCGGTCTCGACGCGTCGCAGCAGCAAGGTCACCTTCGGCTCGTCCTTCTTGGCGAGCTCCGGCCATGCGGTGCTGTTCTGCTTCGGCGGATCCTGCGCGGGAGCCTGTGCGAGGCCTCCGGCCAGGAGGAGGAGCAGGAGGAGCTTTCCAGAGGTCGCGGTCATCGGACTCAGTCTCTCAGGATCGGAGCCAGTCGGGCAGGGCGTCGCGAAGGTCGTCGTCGCAGTGGACCGGCATGCCGCGCACTTCGGCATGGCGGTGATCGAGCCAGTCGCTGAGCGACGGCGTGTCGGGGACCGGGAACTTCACCGCGAAGAGGGTGAGGTAGTCGTCGCTCAGGGTGAGGCCGTGCGCGATCTCGAGGACGGTCACCACCCAGATCCCCTCCGCGGTGGGCAGCGGGGGGCTGACGGCACCGATCACCGATTCGTCGCGTGCGAAGCGCGACACCGGCAGCGGGAGCTGGGTGCGCTGGCGATGTTCGATGCGTTCGCCGCCTGCGAGGCTCGCGATGCGCTCGAACTCGCGGCTGTTGCCCGCGACCCTGCACAGCTCCTGCGCGCGTTGCATCGCCTCGTCGTAGCGGGGGCGGAAGCCGTCGCGGACGAGGGCGAGGGGCAGCAGGTGGCGTTCGAGCAGCACGCGGTGGCGCTGCTTGTGACCGACGCGGGCATCGAGTGCGTCGAAGTAGGGATCGAAGGCGTCGATCTCCTCGCGCGGGATGCGCAGGCCGCTGCCGAACTCGATGCCCAGGAGCTGCGCCGGAGCAGGCTTCGGCGCGGACGTCTTCTCCCCGCAGGCCGCGGCGCACCACAGCACGGCCACGGCGAGGGATGCGGCGGTGGTCGATCCGGATCTCACGGCAGGTCGAACCGCGCGACGTAGTCGAAGCAGGGCCCGGTCATGAATCGGTAGGTGGTGTAGAGCGCGTGCCCGAGCTGCGGCAGGCGGTCGGTCGGCAAGGGCGTGTTGAACTGGCCGATGACCTCGATCCAGAGCGAACGCGGCTCCTGCACCCAGGGTTCGATGCGCAGGTTCACCGTCGGGACCTCGGGTGAGGTCGCAGGGAAGGTCATGCGCAGGCCGAGCGAATGCACCGGACGGCCGAAGGCGGCCAGCGCCTCCTTGCCGCCGCTGAGCATGCGCTCGGCGACGAAGGCCCGGCTGTCGGTGGCGTGCTGCGGATTGATCAGCGAGCGCACCCAGAATTGCTGGCCCAGCGACAGGGGGATCTGGAGCGAGCGGTAGGCGACCCCGACGACGTTCACCACCCGCGTCGCGAAGTCCTCGATCGTGGTGCCGCGCAGCTCCTCGCGCAGGACCAGGCGGTCCGGCAGGAAGGAGGTCGCCGAGATCTGGCCGGGAGCGGCGGCGGGGTTGCTCAGGTGGATGCCGTCCTGGGCGACCTGGAAGTTCTGGTAGGCGACTTCGCGGTTGGTGTAGAGCTCGTTGTGGATGCGCTGCACCGCGTCGGCCCGGAGGGCCAGGGGGGTGTGCAGCACCTCGGCGCCGAAGGCGATGGTGCGGGGGTCGTAGTGCGACATGGACGGGGGTGCGTTCGCGGTTCCGCGGCGGCGGCCGGGACGCGAGGGCGCGGCATCCTACTCGGATCGGTGCCGAGGTTGCGCGGCGCGACCCACCGTGTCGGAGGCGATCCGCGCCGATGGGCTCATCCGCCGCGCGTGTTCCTGCCGACATCGGTCAAGGCCGTCATGCCGGTCGCACCGTCGGTCCGGCGTCGAGCGCGTCCGAGGCGGAGCCTGCCGGGTGCCGGTGGGAGTCTTTGCCGGCAGGCGCCGTCGAGGCCGGCCCACTGCCATCCAGAACCTCGTGTGGCGCGTGGCTCGGGGAACCACCCTCGCTATGCTCCTCAGCCCTTTTCGACCGATGTCCGCACACTCTGCATTCCCCGTCGGGCCCAAGCTCGCGCTGGCCCTCTTCCTCGTTTCGCCGCTCCTCGCGCAGGACAACCAGCAGGGGACGGCCGAGGGCAAGCTCGCCCTGCTCAAGGCCATCGATCGCGCCAAGGCCGACGTCGCCGCCGCGCGTGCGTCGACCCTGAAGCCGATCAAGGTCAACGGGGAGGAGGTGTCGCTCGACCAGTTCCGTCGCGAAGCGATCTACCTGGTGGGCGCCAAGCAGCTCGGGGCGAAGGTCGCGGAGCTCCTGCTCGAGGAGCAGGTCGACGAGCAGGTGAAGGCGGGCCGCGACAAGAAGGAGTTCGAGATCTCCGAGGAGGAGCTGACCGCGGATCTGAAGAACTCCGTCGAGGAGTTCCGCCGCCAGAACCCCGACGTCGACTTTTGGCAGGCCGTGCGCGCGCAGTATGGCTTCGAGCGCGAGCAGTTCCTCGCGCAGCAGCGCCAGACCAAACTGTTCGACAAGGTGTTCTTCCCCGGCGCGGCGACCGAGTGGCCGCTGGTGACCAAGGAGTCGATCATGGCGTCGACCGGGAGCACCGACGGCAAGCAGTTCTGGGACAACTTGGTGAAGGCGTCGGTCGATCCGGCGACCAACCAGCCCCGCGCGCTGCCGCCTTTCTGGATGCACCTGTGCCGCGGCTGGGTCACCAAGCAGCTCCAGAAGTGGAGTGACGTGCGCTACGCGTCGGACGGCATCGCCCCCGACGTCTGCCTGGTCGTCAACAACCGGAGCTGGTCGACCGCCGACGCCTACCGCGAGGTGCAGAACGGCCTCTACGTGCAGGATCTCGAGCGCGCCGTCGCCGAAGTGGTGATCCGCAAGGCGCTGGAGCAGGCGCTGCAGAAGTCCGGTCACCTGCTGAGCGACATCGACTTCCGCGCCGAGTTCGACGCCTACCGCAAGCAGTACGACGACACTCCCTTCACCACCGAGGTCATCGCGACCGCGTTCAAGGGCTACCCGAGCCTCGAGGCCTTCCGGCAGCGTTGGCGCCTGATCCGCAGCTTCGAGAAGATGATCGAGGCGGACATGAACGACCTGGACAAGCTCCAGGCGCACGCCAACACCTTCGCCGCGTTCTTCTCGGACGGCCACGTCTCCCTCGACGTGATCCAGTTCATGGGCCGCGACCTGAAGACCGGCGCCTGGGTCCCCGGTGGTCTCGATGCCGCGCACCAGCGCGCCGAGGCGGCGATGAAGTCGATCGAGGGCGGCGCGGACTTCGACGAGGTCCTGCGCGACAAGGGTGAGTTCTACGCCACCGACAAGGAGAAGGGCCGCCTCGGCAGCAAGTCGCTCAATCAGATCCGCCAGTCGCTGCGCGAGAGCGAGTTCACCGACCTGCTGCTCGGCTATTCGGTCGGCTCCTACCTGTTCTACGACGCTGCGCCGGGCACCGTGGTCGGCCCGGTGCGCGGCCCCGACTCCTGGTTCGTCGCGCGCATCAACTCGCGCGTGCCGGTGCGCCAGGCGGTCAACCTGAGCGAGGATCGCACCAAGGAGCTGGCGCGGCAGGACTACGTCAACTGGCGTTTCCTGCAGTGGGCCAACGGTGTGATCGCCGAGTCCAAGTTCGAGTGAGGCCGACAAGGCCTTCCCCGCACACGGCCGCGGTTCGACGTTTGTCGGGCCGCGGCCGTGTTGCATGATTCCCGGACCGCATGGACGTCGCGGACGCCGAACGATCGGACGAGAGCACGCAGAGGCTGAACGCGCGGCGCGCGTTGCGCGCGCTGGGCCGGCACGTGTGGGGCGGGGTGAGGCGCGATCGCGGCCTCGTCGCGCTGGTCATCGCGATGGCGATGGCGGAGGCCTTCTTCACCAAGGCGCCCTTCGTGCTGGTGAAGCCGCTGTTCGACGAGATCACGCCCAAGGCCAAGGACGCGGCGCCCGATCCGTCGAGCGTCGAGAAGCTCGCCGATCGCTTCTCCCACTGGTTCAGCGGCTTCGCCGACTGGCTGGTCGGCGTCTTGGGCATCCACTTCGCGGGTGACCATGTCCACGGCAAGAACGTGGTCTTCACCTGCGCGGTGGTCGCCGCGGCCTGCGGCCTGATCGGCGGCATCGCCATCTACAGCTCCACGCTGCTCAGCCGCTACTTCGCGACCAAGGTGGTGGTCGACATGCGCGATCGGCTGGCGCAGCACGTGCTGCACCTGCCGCTGCGCTTCTTCGGTCGACGGCGCCTGGGCGAGTTGATCTCGCGCGTCACCAACGACACCACGGTGCTGTCGCGCACCTTCACGCTGGTCGCCGACTACGCGCTCGTCGACCCGCTGATGATCCTGTTCAACATCGGGTTGGTCGTCTTCGTCGACTACCGCCTGCTGCTGGTCTTCCTGCCGTCGATCCCCCTGATGGCGCTGCCGATGATGCGCCTGGGTCGCAAGGTGCAGAAGCGCTCGGCCGGCAGTCTGGCCGCGATGGGGGACGCGACCGAGTCGATGAACCAGATGCTCTCGGGCATGAAGGTCGTGAAGGCCTTCGGGCTCGAGGACGTCCGCCTGAAGGAGTTCTCGGCGAACAACGCCAACTTCCTGGCGCGCACCCTGCGCATGCTGCGCGCCAAGGCGCGGTCGGAGAGCGTGGTCTTCGTCGGCTACCAGATCGGCTTCGTCGGGATGATCATTGCGATGGGCTGGATCATCCTCGATTCACCCGGTTCGCTGGCGAATCTGACGACCGCCCTGGTCCCGATCTCGACGACCTACCAGCACGTGAAGCGCATCGTGCGGGTGTGGAACACGGTGATGGAGTCGGCGGGCGCGATGGAGGGTGTCGACGAGATCCTGCGCGAGGATCTCGACACCGCGGTCGTCAACCAGGGGCGTGCGCTGACCGCGCTGCAGGGGCGCGTCGACGTCGAGATGGTGTCCTTCGCCTACGGCGACGAGCCGGTGGTGCGCGACGTCTCCTTCCACGTCGATCGCGGGCAGACGGTCGCCTTCGTCGGCCCCTCCGGCGCCGGCAAGTCGACGATGGTCGACCTGCTGATGCGCTTCCACGATCCGCAGTCGGGGGTGATCCGCATCGACGGCACCGACCTGCGCGAGCTCAGCCTGCGCAGCTACCGCGACCACACCGCGCTGGTCGTGCAGCAGCCCTTCCTGTTCAACACGACGGTGCGCGAGAACATCCGCTACGGGAAGCCCTCGGCGACCGATGCGGAGATCGAGGCGGCGGCACGCGCCGCGCAGATCCACGACTTCGTCGTCTCCCTGCCGCTCGGCTACGACACCCTGGTCGGCGAGCGCGGCGGCAACCTCAGCGGTGGTCAGATGCAGCGCATCACCATCGCGCGCGCGATCGTGCGCAACCCGGCGATCCTGTTCCTCGACGAGGCGACCTCCGCGCTCGACTCCGAGAGCGAGGAAGCGGTGCAGCGCGCGCTCGCCAACCTGCGCCACGGCCGCACCTCCTTCGTGATCGCCCACCGCCTGTCGACGATCCGCGACGCCGACCAGATCCTGGTCTTCGACGAGGGCCGCATCGTCGAGCGCGGCCGCCACGCCGAGCTGCTCGAGCGCGGCGGCCTCTACGCCCGCCTGATCGAACTGCAGAACCTCGGCTGAGGGCGCCGGTTCTTGACGATCAGGCGTGATCGCGGACGATCCGTCGCGCTCGTCTCCTCGGCACCATGCACCTCGAACCGATCCAACTCGTCGCGCCGCCGCCTCTGTCCGCGGCGCTGGTTCCGCCCCGCACCTTCTGGCTGAGCGTGCTCGGCGTCCTGCTCGGCGCGATGGCCCTCGGCTTCGCGGTCACCGCGCTCTCCCCCTCGGCGCCCGACACGTCCACGTCCGTCGTCGATCCGCTGGAAGAGCAACGCGGCTGGCTCGAGGTGCGCGCCGACCTGCGTGCGGACGAGTTGCTCCCCGAGGCCCTCGCCTACATCGGCGCCGCCGCGTCCGTCCGCGACGCGCGCTTCCTGCCGGCGATCGAACGCATCGCCTACGCGATCCTCGAAGGCGATCCCGCGCTGGCGCCGCGCCGCGTGGAACTCGCGCGCGCGATCGTCGCGCACCTGCCCGACCTGCCGCCGTCCGCCGAACTCGACCGCATGCGCGCGGCGCTCGAAGCGGTGCGCTGACCCAGGTCAGGGCTGCGGGTGGAACGGCACCGCCGCGAGCACGACCGCGGTCGCGCGGATCGCTTCGCCGCGGCCTATGGCGTCGAGGCCCTCGCCGGTCTTGCCCTTCACGTTGACGTTGGTCGTCGGCACCTGGAACAGGCTCGCGAGGCGTGCGCGGATCGCGGCGCGGTGTGGTGCGATCTTCGGATGCTCGCACTCGACGACCACGTCGATGCCGACGATCTGCAGGCCCGAACTCGCGACCTTGCGCATCACTTCGACGCAGAACTCGGAGGAGGCCCGGCCCGCATTGCGCGGGTCCTTGTCGGGGAACAGGGTGCCGAGGTCGTCGCAGCCGGCGGCGCCGAGGCAGGCGTCGCAGACGGCGTGCAGGATCACGTCGCCGTCGCTGTGGCCGACCGGTCCGACCTCGCTCTCGATGCGCACGCCGCCGAGCGTGCAGGGACGTCCGGGCGCGAGGCGGTGCAGGTCGATGCCGAGGCCGATGCGGGGAGTGTGGACCGGGAAGAGCGCGCTCATCGCGCGCCATCCTCCGCGGTGGCGATGCCCTCGGCCAGCACGAGGTCCTCGGGAGTGGTGATCTTCAGATTGCGGCGATCGCCCTCGACCACGGCGACGGGCTGCGCGGCGTGCTCACAGAGCGAGACGTCGTCGGTCCCCGCGAAGCCGGTGGCGTCGGCGTGCGCGAGGGCGGCGAGCAGGCGATCGCGGCGGATCACCTGCGGCGTCTGCGCGAGCCACACGCGGCTGCGGTCGAAGGTGCGATCGACCTTGCCGTGATCGACCAGCTTGAGCGTGTCGGGTGCGGGGATGGCGAGCAGCGCCGCGCCGACTTCGAGCGCACGCGCGCAGCACAGACGTGCCTGCGGGAGCGGGAAGAAGGGTCGCGCCGCGTCGTGCACGACGACCAGCTCGCGCGCCGGATCACTGGCGCGCAGCGCGCGGCGCATCGAATCCTGGCGCGTCTCGCCGCCGTCGACGATCGCCGTCAGCCCGGCGCGGTCGAGTTCGCCGAGCACCGGTGCGAGGTGCCGCTCGCGATCCTCCGGATGGACGGCGAGCAGCAGCTCGAAGTCGTCGGCGATCTGCGCGAGACGGCGCGCGCTGCGCAGCACCAGCGGCACGCCGCGCACCGCCACGAAGGCCTTCGGAACCTCGGAGCGCAGGCGCGTGCCGCGTCCGGAAGCGAGCAGGAGAATCGACAGCCTCACGGGCGCGAGCGTATCGTCCGCGCGCATGGCGGCGGTCAGGATCCTCGGCATCGACCCGGGCACCATCGTGGCGGGCTTCGCGTGCCTGGAGGTGCAGGCGCGCGAGCCGTCGCGCGCGGTCCGCGCCGCGGGATCGGAGCTGCTCGCGGCGCGCGCGAGCAATCTGGTGCGGCGCTCGGCGCCGTCGGGCGATGCGCGTTTGATCGAGGCCGGCGTGCTGCGGCTCGGCAAGGGCCGTCCGATCGAGCAGCGTCTCGCCGATCTCGCGCGCGGCATCGAGGAGCTGATCGCGCGGCTTTCGCCGAGCGAACTGGCCTTGGAGGAGGCCTTCCACGGCAAGAGCCCGCAGGCCGCGCTGCGCATCGGCGAGGCGCGCGGCGTGGTGCTGGCGATGGCGCACCGTCATGGACTGAGCGTGCACCAGTTCCCGCCGGCGACCATCAAGCGGCGCGTCACCGGCAGCGGACGCGCCGAGAAAGAAGTGGTCGCCGAGATGGCGTTGCGCGCGCTCGGCGCCGGTCCGATCGACGGCCCCGCCGACGCCGGCGATGCGGTGGCCGTCGCGCTGTGTCGCGCCGAGGAGCGGCACAGCCCGCTCGCCGACCTCACTGCTTCGCGTTGATCTTCTCGACCGCGGCACCCGCGGCCTGACGGATCTCCGCGTCCTGGTCCTGCATCAGCTGGATCAGCATCGGCAGCGTCTCCGGCTTGGCGAGCGTGCCGAGCGAGCGGATCGCCGCGATGCGGATCGCCTTCTCGCCGCCGCGCGCCTGCTTGACCAGCGCCTCGGCGGCGCTGCTCGCGTCGAGGCCGGAGCCGTCGAGGAGGCGCTGCCAGTGCTCGGTCTGGGTGGTGTAGTACTCGATGGCGCCGAGGGCCTTCTTGGCTTCGGTGCGATAGGTTGCGTTGTCACTGCGCAGCGCGCCGATCAGCGCCGGGACGAGGCGGCGATCGAGGCTGCGTGTCGCGATGTCGATGAGCTCGCCCTGGAACGCGCCGCTCTGGAAGCGCGGCAGGAGGTCGGTGATGGCGCGCTCGGGATCGAGTTCGTAGAGCCAGCGGACGGCTCGCGATGCGACGCGGAGCCGCGACGGCTCGATCAAGGCGGCGACGCGGTCGTAGCCGATTCGGCTCGGCTTGCGCGCGAGGTAGTCCAGCGCGGCGGCCGCGACCTGATCGTCTTCGTGCTGCAGCAGCTCGCTGACCTTGCGCTGGATGGCGTCGTTGCCGGTGGCGACCCCGGTGGATCGCTGGAGGATGGGTCCGAGGACCTCGGGGTCCTTGTCGTCGAGGGTGCGCAGGATCAGCGCATCGCGTGTCGAGGGCTCGGACTCGAGTTCCTTGAGGAGACTCTCGACCCAATCGCGGCGGGTTCGACCGCCCGGGCAGTGGGCGATCTCCTCGCCGAGTGCAGCACAGAGCGTCACCCTCCGCTGCCTCTCCGGATCGCTCTCCGAGGGGACACGCGGCCGGATCACGCCGCGCACATCGGTCCACGCCTCTCCGGACCCGGTTCTCAACGCGGCGTGCATCGCCCTGGCGATCTCCTCCGCGGACCAGTCCGAGGCACCCTCGAACCAGAAAAGACCGCGTCGTGTGTTGCCGACGAGCTGCTTGCCTGTGACCACATCGGTCGGTCCGGCACAGGACGCGACTCCGAGCGTGTAGGCCTGCGCGAAGGCCTCCGCCCCCTCGACGTCGTGGTCTTGCACGATCCGGCACAGGGCCTGATTGCGGGAGGCGCCGAAGTCGGGCAGGTCGAGGCTGGCCATGCGCCGACGGATGGCCCGACGGGCCGGCGAGTCTCCCGACAGGAGGCCCAGTGCGAACTGATCGCGCACGAAGCGGCGCAGGTTCGCATCTGCGAGGCCGGCGTGGTCGTCGGTGCCACCGCGCAGCATGCCCTCGCACCAGCTCAGGGCTTCGTCGCTGTCGAAGAGGCACAGGCGGATGATCAGGCGGCTGAAGGTGCCGCTGTCGCCGCTCTTGCCGGCGGTCGCGGTGCGAGCGAGGAACTGCTCGCGCAGGGCGGCGAAGCAGGTGTCGGGGAGCGCGACCGGGTAGCTCGACTGGAGCAACTCGCCGACGGAATTCTCGTCGAGCGTCCCGGTGCCGAGGATGGGGATCAGCGCCGCCCAATCCTCCGGCTGCGCCTCGCGGACGAAAGGCCCGACGGAGAAGCCGACCCCGAGCGACGCGAGTTCGAGGATCTGGGGCATGCTCTTCCGACTCAGGTGCCAGGTCAGGCCGTTGATCCACCCCTCACTCTGCCTGCGGAGCGGTTCGAAGCGCGGTGCTGCGGTCACGCGTGCCCACTGCACGACAGCGTCGGCGACGGCGTCGGCCTGCTCGCTGCTGGAGACCCCCGGCCAGGTGGAGCAGTAGGTTCCCGCAGCCGCGGTGAGCGCGAGCCAAGCGCGCGTCGCCGCGACGGGCGAAGTACGTCGTCCGAACCACGCCACGAGACCCGTGACCGTGCCGGTGTTGCCCGCGAAATCCTCGGGGTGACGCAGTACGGCGGCGAGCAGGTCTGCGGCGCGCGTTGCGCCGTGCTCTTCGATGTCGGCGGGGAGCTGACCCGACGAGAACGACATCAGCGCCGCCTGGCGCACGCGCGGATCCCCGTGGTCGAGGCTGGCGATCAGGTCCTCCATCCGGCCGAGGACGCCGACGCGGATCGACTCCATGCGCACCTCCGCGTCGCGATCGGCGCCGAAGCGCCAGAGTCGTGCGCGCTTGACGCGATGGTCGGATTCGTCTGTTCCTCCGAGACCTGCAGCGCGGATCACCGCCCGGCGTCGCAGCGGATCGGTCCAGGTCGCGACCTTGTCGAACCAGGCCTCCGCCGTTGGACCTCCGATGCGCAACAGCACGTGTGCGAAGCCGGTCAAGGCCTCCAATTGCGGTTCCTGGTCCGCGGCCGCGATCACGCGCGGCACGGCGCGATCGCCCAACCAGACCAGTTGGTCGGAGCCGGCTCTGTAGGTACGGACCTGCTCGATCAAGCGCGCGATCTCCGCGTCGACGGCGTCGTCCTGCTGCGGCCCGGCGAGCTTCACGACCCCCGAAGATCCGCGCAGCTTCAGCAGCTTGTCGCCCGCGGCCTTGGCGTCTTCCGTCTTGCCCTGGCGTTGCAGCACCGCGCACAGCTTGATGCCCGCGTCGGCGCGCACCTCGATCGGGCAGTTGGCATCGTCGAAGACCTCGGCATAGAGCGCGGCGGCGCGGGCGAGGTCGTGTTCCGCGCGGTCGGCGAGTTCGGCCTTGCTCAGGCGGGGGTCGACCTGCGTTTGCTGCTGCGCGGGCGAGAGCGCCGCGAGCGTGAGGGTGAGAAGGCTTCCTGAGATCCGTGGGTTCATGGCTCGGCTCCGGTTGATTGCGCCGGATCAGACGACGACCGCCCCGCGCGGTGTTGTCGCCGCGGTGGGAAGCCTGTCAGGGACTTGTCAGGCGCCCGGCTCGACCACCAGCCGGTAGCCCACGCCGTGCACGGTGAGCAGGTGCCGCGGCTGCCGCGGGTCGTCCTCGAGCTTCTGCCGCAGATTGACCATGTGCGTGTCGACCGCGCGCGGGCCGACGAAGGCCTCGCTGCCCCACACCAGGTCGAGGATGCGCTCGCGGCGCACCGCCAGCCCGCGCTCCTGGAACAGCAGCGCGAGCATGCCGGCCTCCTTCGGCGACAGCGCCTGCACCGCCGCGCCGTCGATGCGCACCTCGAAGGCGCCGAGGTCGATCTCGCGACGGCCGAGCCGGATCACCTGGCGCGTGTCGCGCGGTGCGGTGCTGTCGCGGTCGTGACGGCGCAGCAGCGCGCGCACCCGCGCGACCAACTCGCGTGCGCCGAAGGGCTTGGTCAGGTAGTCGTCCGCACCGAGGTCGAGGCCGAGCACCTTGTCGGACTCGTCGCCCTTGCTGGTCAGGATCAGCACCGGCGTGGTCAGGCGCGCCTCGCGGATCGCGCGCAGCACCTCGTAGCCGCTGCGGCCGGGCAGCATCAGGTCGAGCACCACCACGTCGAAGTGACGGCTCAGCGCGGTGTCGCGCGCGGCGTTGCCGTCGCCCTCCAGCGTCACGTCGTAGCCCTCGTCGGCGAACAGGTCGCGCAGACCCTCGCGCAGCGCGCGATCGTCCTCGACCAGCAGCAGTCGCTTGCTCATGACTCGCGGTCCTCGTCGCTCGTGGTCGGAAGGGTCAGCACGAACGCGGCGCCGACACCGTCGTCGGGCACGCGGTGTTCCAGGGTGCCACCGTGCGCGACGGCGATCGCCTGCGCGAGATGCAGGCCGAGTCCCACACCGGGCACCGCACCGCTGCGCTGCGCCTCGCCGCGCACGAAGCGCTCGAAGATGCGCGCGCGTTCGGCGGGCGGCACGCCGGGTCCGTGGTCGCGCACGCACAGCTGCACGCGGTGGTCGACGATCTCGGCGCGCAGCTCGATCGGGCCGTCGCCGCGTCCGTACTTGCGCGCGTTGTCGCAGAGGTTGAGCAGCGCCTGCTGCAGGGCGGCGCGGTCGGCGACGATCCGCGCATCCGGTGCGGCGTCGTGCAGCTCGAAGGGCAGGTCCTCGGCGCGGGCGATGGTCGCGAACACGCGCGCGGTCTCGTCGAGCAGCTCGCCGACGCGCAGCGGCCGCATGTCGTAGGCGCGTTCGCCGCGCTCCATGCGGCCGAGGTCGAGCACGTTCTCGACCAGCGTCGACAGGCGCGTCGCCTCGCTGGCGAGCAGGGCGTGGTACTCGCCGCGCCGAGCGTCGCTCTGCACCGCGCCGGCGCACAGGCGTTCGGCGAGCAGGCGGATCGCGGCGATCGGCGTGCGCAGTTCGTGGGTCACGGTGGTCAGGAACTCGCTGCGCACGCGCATCGCGTCGCGTTCGCGCAGCAGGCCGCGGCGCACGGCGAAGAGGGCACCGAGGAAGGTCGCGGCGCAGGCGGCGAAGACCAGGAGCAGACCGAGCGGGCCGGTGTGGTCGGCGGGCCGCGGCGCAGGTGCGAGGGCGAGGGCGCCGGGCACCACGTCGATCGCACCGCGGGTGGCGGGGGTGGTGGGGGCGACGCCGTCCCAGGGCACGACCAGGAGGCCGGGCGCGGCGCGGATGCGCTGCACCAGGGATTGCGGGTCGAGCAGCGCGCCGTTGCCCTCGCCGCGTGCGCGCGGTCGGTAGATCAGCAGCGCGTCGCCGACGGCGAGGACCAGCGGCGTGCTCGCGGGCGTGAGCACACCGAGCAGGGTGCGCGCGGTGGCGAGGATGTGGCGACGGCTTGCGATCTCGCGCTGCAGTGCTTCGAGGGCGACCGCGCTCTCCCGCGCACCGAGTTCGCGCAGGCGCTCGACGACGGCGCGCACCTCCGCGTCCTGGCCGCGCGCGATGGTCGCGAGCAGGGCGGCATCGATCGGTGTGTTCGCGCTCGCATGCAGCAAGGCGAGCCCGGCGGCGGTCGCACGCAGCGGGTGTCCGCCGTCGTTCCAGTGCGCGTCGAGATCGGCGAGGAGCCGCGCGGCGCGTTCGCGATCGCCCTGTCGTGAGGCCTGCCACGCGAGCGCGAGTTCGACGGTGCCGCGCGCCGACGGCGACTGCGTGTCGAGCAATTGCTCGAGCCGTGCTGCGGCACCGGGATCGCGGTCGAGTTCGTCGAGGCTCGCAGCGACCAGTCCCGACAGCTCGTTGCGCGGGTCCTCGGGGAGGACCTCGAGCCCGCCGAGTTCCGGCTCGACCACGACGTCGCCGTCGGCCAGCGCGAAGCGCTCCTGCGCGGTGGCGAGCGGGAGGATCGCGTCGGAGTCGAGCACCCGGCGCAGCTCCAGCGCCACCGCGCGCGCGGCGCGTTGCGCGTCGTCGTCGGCGCGCGCATCGGCATCGCGCAGCGCGGAGCTCAGGCTGAACGCGCCGAGTGCCAGCAGACCGAGTCCGCCGAGCAGCGCGAGGCCGAGGGTGCGCGAGGTGGGGTCGAGGGTGGCGATGGCGGAAGACTAGCCGCGGCTCCGTGTGCTGCGGTTCCCTCGTATCGGTTTCGTTCGCATCGCGCTGGCCCGCAGACCGCGCTCGACGATTGCGGTGCCGCCGCCCGAGGGTTCTCGTGTGCGCGATGCCTCGCACCTTCCGCGCCGTCCTCGCACTCCTGATCGCGTCGGTCGGCTGTCAGGCGCCGAGCGCGCCGTCACACTCCCGCGAACGCCCGCCGAACGTGGTGTTCGTGGTCGTCGACGAGCTCGGCTACTACGAGCTGTCGTGCCTCGGCAACCCGCGCCTGCGCACGCCGAACATCGACCGAATGGCCGCCGAGGGAATGCGCTTCACGCAGGCGATGGCCGGGTCGGCGGTGTGCGCACCGACGCGTGCCTGCCTGATGACGGGCAAGCACTCGGGACACACCTCGGTGCGCACCAACGGCGGCGGCACACCGCTGCGCGCGGAGGAGATCACCGTCGCGAACCTGCTCCACGATCGCGGCTACGCGACCGGCGGCTTCGGCAAGTGGGGTTGCGGCGGACGCGGTTCGACCGGCGTTCCCGAGCAACACGGCTTCGACGTGTTCCTCGGCTACTACGACCAGGTGCACGCGCACTCCTACTACCCGGCCTATCTGGTGCGGAACAGCGAGGAGGTGCCGCTCGAAGGCAATGTCGGCGGACGCAGCGGCGAGACCTACTCGCACTACGTGATCGTCGACGCGGCGCGCGACTTCATCCGCGCGCACCGCGACCAGCCGTTCTTCTGCTACATGCCGATCACGCCGCCGCACGGCATGATCGACATCCCCGACGACGACCCCGCGTGGGCCGCGTTCGCGAAGGAGCCCTGGCCGGAGGAGGCGCGCCGCTACGCGGCGATGGTCGCGATGGTCGACCGTCAGATCGGGGAGCTGTTCGCGCTGTTGCGCGAGCTGAAGATCGACGACGACACCCTCGTGATCGTCAGCGGTGACAACGGCGGTGCCGACTACTTCGCGAGTCGCGAGCACCCGCGCGGCATCTTCGGGGCGAACGTCGATCCGCATGGCGGCGCCGAGTTCCGCGGCAAGAAGGGCGAGCTCTACGAGGGCGGACTGCGGATCCCCATGCTCATCCGCTGGCCGGGCAAGGTCGCGGCCGGTGTCGTCAGCGATCAGCTGTGCTACTTCCCCGACATGCTGCCGACGCTCGCCGAGCTCACCGGGGCGAGGGTGCCGGAGGACATCGACGGCATCTCGATCGTGCCGACCCTGCTCGGTGCCGATCGCGCAGGTCGGCCGCAACCGCAGCACGAGTTCCTGTACTGGGAGATCGACGGGCAGACCGCGATCCGCGCCGGGGACTGGAAGGCCTACCGCGCGCGACCGAAGGCGGACTGGGAGCTCTACGACCTCGCCACCGACATCGCGGAGGCGCACGACCTCGCCGCGCAACACCCCGAGCGTGTCGCCGAGCTGAGCAGGCTCGCCACGGCCGCGCACGTGCCCGTGCGCGAGGGGACCTTCGCCGACACCGCGCTGCACGAGCGCGATCGCGCGGCGAAGTGGGGGCCGGCGGGTCCCCCGGGATCCTCCGCCACCCAGCCCGTCGCCGCGTGGCCGACCGACGGTCTGATCCCGACACAGGGCTGGCGCATCCTCCGCGTGAGCAGTGAGTCGAAGGCCAACGGCAAGCTCGCGGCGAACGCCATCGACGGTGACCCGCGCACGCACTGGCACACGCAGTTCCAGGGCGAGGTGAAGGGTCCCCCGCACGAACTGGTGATCGACCTGGGCGCGCCGCGTGCGATCGCCGGTTTCCGCTACCTCGCGCGGCAGGACGGCGGTTGGAACGGCGCGATCGCGGACTGCGAGATCGCCGTCTCCGACGATCCCGACACCTTCGGCGAACCGGTGGTGCGCACCCGGCTCCGCAAGGTGCGCACGGCCCAGGACCTCCGATGCGCTCCGGTGACCGCGCGCTACCTGCGTCTGCGCGCCCTGTCGGAGGTCAACGGCGGCCCCTGGGCCTCGGTCGCCGAGTTCGGCGTGATCGCGCGCTGAGCCGACCTCGCGTGGTGGGCGCCTTGCACGATCGCGTCGGATCCGCTTTCATCCCCGCCCAGTGCAAGGCACGGCCGCCTGGGCGGGCGGCTTTGGAGGATCGATGATCGCTGGACCGATCCTTCCGCGGACGACGGAAGGACTGTGGAGTGTCGTGCAGGACGATGCCGGCCGTGTCGAACACGGTCTGGTCGTGATCCGCCGCGACCTCGTCCTCGACGGAGGACTGACGATCGACGCCCTCGCCGCCGACGCCGCCGGTCGTCCGGTCCTGCTGTTCCTCTCGCTGGTCGAGGACGACCACGCCCTGCCCGCCCGCATCGCCGAAGCGCGCGCTTGGTTCGCCCGCAGCGCCGCGATGTTGCGCGAGGTGGTCGACGGTTTCCGCATCCGCCTCGATCTGCCGCCGCGCGTCATCGCGATCGGCTTCGAGTTCACCGAGCGGTGCCTGGCGCGGCTGTCCTCCGACGACGACGAGCTGATGCTGGTCCGCGTCGACGCCGTGCGCGTCGCGGGGCGTGTGCACGTCGGCACGGTGGTGGTGCGCGGTGCCGAGACCGGAGCGTGGACGGACCGACTCGCGGCGCGCGACGACGTCGCCCGTGTCAACCGCTTCGTCGACCTGATGCAGCGCCTCGACGACCGCATGTCGATCGAGGGCGATCGCTTCGCGCGCACCTGGCGTTGCGACGGCATGCCGATCGCGTCGCTGCACCGCGAGACGCGTGCTGTGCACGCGTCGGTGCCCGGGCACGCCACGGTGGCGCTGTGTTCGGACGAGGCCGTCGAGGACGCGGTCGATCTCGCCACCAGGCGCTATCTCGGCGTCCTGTTGGGCAGCGATGACTCGCCGATCGCCTTCGTCGAGCCGGAGCAGGGGCCGGTCACGACGCGCGAGGTGGTCGACGCGGCGGAGGTGACGGCCGACGAGTACGAGGCCTTCTTCGCCGACGACGGAGGGGTCAAGTGATGTGCCGGTGCGGAGCGGTCGTCGCGCGTCGCGGCGGCGGTTCCGGGTCGGATCCGCGGGTTCCGGGGAGGCAGCCATCAGCGAGGAAGGTGAACCTGTCGTCGCGGCGGGGAGCGAAGGTCTCTCTCCCGCGGCCGGGCCACGTGAGGCCCTGAGCATCGCGATCGCGAGCGGCAAGGGGGGGACCGGCAAGTCCTTCCTCGCCACCAACCTCGCGCTCGTCGCTGCACGGCGGGCGTGTCGTTGCACCCTGGTCGACGCGGACTACGGACTCGCGGCCGACCACTACCTGCTCGGCGTGACCCCGCGCCGCACTCTGCAGGATCTGATCGAGGGTCGCGCCCCGGCGGCATTGTTGCGCACGCCCGGTCCGCTCGGCCTCGAGTTGATCGCCGGCGCCACCGGCGTGCCTGAACTCGCCGGTCTCGGTCGCGCCGAGTTGCTGCAGATGGCGCACGCGCTGGGCGAGTGGGCGCGCGATCGCGACCTGCTGATCCTCGACACCGGCGCGGGGATCCAGATGCAGGTGATCGTCACGCTGCTCGCGGCCGACGTCGTGGTGCTCGTGGTCCAGCCGGAGATCGCCTCCCTGACCGACGCCTACGCGGTCACCAAGTGCCTCGCTCGGCGGCCGGGACCGCGGCCGCGGATCGGCGTGGTGGTGAATCGGGCCCACGATGCCGCGGTCGCCGCGGCGGCCTTCGAGCGGCTCGCCGATGTGGCGCAGCGCTTCCTCGGCCTGCCGTTGCACGACTTCGGATTCGTCCATGACGAGCCCGCCGTGACGCCGCGACGTCTCGGCCAACCGCCCCTGGTGCTGACCCACCCCGAATGCCGCACGGCCCTGGAGATCGGAGCGATCCTCGACCGGATCGGGCAGGTGACGCAGGGCCTCGGGCCGCGTCCCGTGCGGACCCCGCAGCAGGGCATCACGGCGCGCATGGTGGAACAACTGCCCCGGCCGGCCTGAGCCCGGCGCAGCAGAGGTTTGCAGCGTCCTTGTGGTTGCACCTGGTAATCGTGTTCGCCGTCCACGGCTTCGCGGCTGCGGTCGACGCGCGGCTTCACCGGCCACGGTCGGTGTGGCGCGTCCATCGGGTCGACCCGAACCGGGCGCGCGTCGGCGAACTCGCGTTGCTGCCGGGGGTGGGGCCCTCGCGCGCCGAGGCCCTCGTGCTGGAAAGGGTCCGCAATGGACCGTTCCGCAGCGCTGCCGACCTGCGGCGCGTGCCCGGCTTCGGGGAGACGACGATCGCGATCCTGGCGCCCTGGCTCACCTTCGCAGAGGAGACCGGTCGCTGAGCTGCTGGCCGTCGCGCCACGGCCGCGCCATCGGGTAACTTCCGCGGCCCATGCAGCTCCCGGACGCCCTGATCGCCGAGGTGGTCGAGCGCGCCCTGCGCGAAGACCTCGGGCCCAGGGCCGAGGACGTGACCGTCCGTATCGCCCTGCGCCGGCCGCGCTCGGCGCGTGCCCGCATCGTGGCGAAGGCGCGCGGGGTGCTCGCCGGACTGCCGGTCGCCGCGGCGACCTTCCGGAGCTGCGATCCGAACGTGCGCCTGCGGTTCCACCGGGAGGACGGCGAGGACGTCGCCCCCGGCGATCTCGTGATGGAGATCGAGGGCGATGCCGCAGCGCTGCTGCGCGCCGAGCGCACCGCGCTGAACTTCCTGCAGCGCATGAGTGGCATCGCCACGACGA
The DNA here is from genome assembly GCA_046349595.1 of Planctomycetota bacterium. Lineage (GTDB taxonomy): Bacteria > Planctomycetota > UBA1135 > UBA1135 > UBA2386 > JACRLW01. Next base: position 3,382,431 of record JAXMCA010000001.1, on the reverse strand, counting down.
CGCGCCGCTTCGTCGACGCCGTGGCCGGCACCTCGACGCGCATCCTCGACACCCGCAAGACCACCCCCGGTCTGCGCGTGCTGGAGAAGTACGCGGTGCGGCAGGGCGGCGGGACCAACCACCGCATCGGTCTGTTCGACCAGGTCCTGCTCAAGGAGAACCACTTCGCCTGCGCGTTGCCGGAGACCTACCAGGAGGTGGTGGCGCGCGCGGTCGCGGAGGGACCGCAGGGCGTCGCCGTGGTCGCCGAGGCCCGCGATCTCGACGAGGCGGTCGCCGCGGTGCGCGGCGGTGCGGGCGTGGTGATGCTCGACAACTTCGAGCTCGGCGAGCGTCTGCGTGTTGCGATCGCCGCGGTGCGCGAGGAGGCCAGCCGCCTGCAGCGCGCGGTCGAGATCGAGATCAGCGGCGGAGTCGTGCTCGACAACGTCGCGGCCTACGCGGCGTGCGGCGTCGATCGCATCTCGATCGGTGCCCTCACCCATTCGGCCCGGGCCCTCGATCTCTCGCTGCTGTGCGAGGTCGGCCACCAGGTCGCCGGGGGCGCGCGTTGACCGTGCGCTTCGGCTTCAAGCTCAAGCCGCGCTTCGAACAGGTTCGTTCGCTGCGTCACGGCCTGCGGGAGCGACTCGAGCCGCTCGGGGTGTCGGAACACGACGTCGGCCGCCTGTTGCTGGTCGTCGACGAGATGGTCAGCAACGCGATCGAGCACGGCGAGGACTACCGGCGACCCGACGATCTCCTCACCGTCCGCTTCGCCGTCGACGTGGCGCACGTCGACATCGAGTTCATCGATCCGGCCGTGCCCGCGGCGACGATCCGCGACATCCTCGACCTGCTCGCGCAGTGTCGGAACGGTCGTCCGCCGATCCACAGCGAGCGCGGCCGCGGCCTGTTCCTGATCAACGACGGGCTCGACCAACTCGATCTGAGCGGTGATCCGACGGGGACCGGTCTGCGGGTGCGCGGTCGCTTCCTGCGCAGTTCGCCATGATCGAGGGTCTGCGGCGCGGGCTGGCATGGTGGGAGGGGAGGCCGGTCGGAGCGCGTGCGCTCGTCGCCGCGGCCTGGGCGGGACTGATCTGGTGGTTGTCGTCGCGGCCGATGCTCGGCCTCGGTGACGGCTTCGCCATCGCCTTCGCCTTCAACGGTGGGCACCTCGTGCTGTTCGGCACGCTCGCCGGACTCTGCGCACTCGCTCTGCGCGCCCGCACCGCATCGGCACGGTGGTCGGCCTGGGCACTCGCCGTCGCGTGGGGGATCCTCGACGAGATCCACCAGCGCTCGGTCCCGGGGCGCAGCTCGTCGGTCTTCGACGTGACCACCGATGCCTGCGGTGCAGCCCTGGTCGTGCAGGCCCTCGCCCACCTGCGTACGCGCGCGCGCCGGGGACCGGTGGTCCTCGGCGCGCTCTCCCTTCTCGCTCTCCTGTCGGTGCTGGTCGCGACCCTCGAGTGAGGGGTGTCGCGACGCTCAGCCGCGGTGGCGGTGCCGACCCGAGACCGGAACCCGCTCCTCGCGCCACTCCCAGTGCCCGGGCTCTTCGATCACGCGGTCGTAGGCCGGCGCGATGCAGGTCCATTCGAGTCGTCCGCAGTGGTCGCGGACCCAGCCGTACTGCGCCGGCACGTGCTCGATGTGGCGGCAGCCCGGGACCCACACGCGGACGGTGCGGCACTCGTAGCGGACCGGCTCGTCGCAGTCGCGATCGCCGATGCGCAGGATCGGGCCGCGGTGGCCGCCGATCTGGACCGTGCCGCCGACGCTGACGCCGTGGCGGTCGAAACCGATGTGGAGCTGCTGCGCGCTGAGCGGAGCAGCGGCCCCGGCGGTGGTGAACAGGACTCCGAGGATCAGTTCTCGCATCATGGTGACCCTCACTGGGCGAATGCCGTGCCGAGCGGGATTCGCCCCTGCGACGGCTTCCGGGGGCCCGTTCCGCGGCGCTTGTCCTGCGCCAGGGACAGCGGCGGAGGGCAGCATGTGTCGCCGGCGACGCATGCGCGTCGCGCCGTGCGGCGGTCACCTGTAGAACCGCGCCGATGAGCGACGGCGACCGTTTCGACCATCCCCTGATCGAGCGCTACGCGAGCCCCGAGATGGCGCGGCTGTTCTCGCCGCGCTCGCGTCATGGCACCTGGCGCACGCTGTGGATCGAACTCGCCCGGGCCGAGATGGAGCTCGGACTTCCGATCACGGCCGAGCAGATCCGTGCGATGGAGGCGGTGCGCGACCGCTTCGACTGGGAACGCGTAGCGGCGATCGAGAAGGAGCGCCGTCACGACGTGATGGCGCACGTCGAGCACTTCGGCGAACTCGCGCCGATCTCGCGCGGGATCATCCACCTGGGCGCGACCAGTTGCTTCGTCACCGACAACGGCGACCTGATGCTCTACCGCGACGCCTTGCGCCGCGTGGAACAGCGCCTGTGCGCATGCATCGACGCACTCGCCGTCTTCGCACGCACCTGGCGCGCACGCGCCTGCCTCGGCTATACGCACTTCCAGGTCGCGCAGCCGACCACCGTCGGCAAGCGCGCCTGCCTGTGGATCCTCGATCTGCTCCTCGACCTCGACGAGGTGCGCCGTCTGATCGGGTGGCTGCCGGCGCGGGGCGTGAAGGGGACCACCGGGACGCAGGCCACCTTCCTCTCGCTCTTCGACGGCGACCACTGCAAGGTCGCCGAGCTCGACCGTCGCGTGTGCGCGGCGATCGGCTTTGGGCGCTCGATTCCCGTCAGCGGACAGACCTACACGCGCAAGCTCGACTGGAGCATCCACGCGGCGCTGTCGGGCATCGCCCAGTCGGCCTCGAAGTTCGGTGCCGATCTGCGCCTCCTCAGCCACGAGGGCGAGATCGAGGAGCCGAGCGAGCGCAAGCAGATCGGCAGCTCGGCGATGGCCTACAAGAAGAACCCGATGCGCAGCGAGCGCATCTGCAGCCTCGCGCGCTACGTGATCGCTGCCGCCGACACCTCGGCGCAGACCGCGGCGACGCAGTGGCTCGAACGCACGCTCGACGACTCCGCCGTGCGTCGCATCGCGCTCCCCGAGTCCTTCCTCGCCATCGACGGCATCCTGATGCTGATCGAGAACGTCGCGCGGGGCCTGGTGGTGTATCCGAAGGTCATCGAGCGCAAGCTGCGCGAGAACCTGCCCTTCCTCGCCACCGAGGAGATCCTGATGGCGGGTGTGAAGGCCGGCGGCGACCGCCAGGCGTTGCACGAGAGCATTCGCGTGCATTCGCGCGAGGCTGCGCGCCGCATCAAAGAGGACGGTGCGGAGCGCAATCCGCTGATCGAGCTGCTCGCCGCAGATCCCGCCTTCGCCCCGGTGCGGCACGTGCTGGCGGATGCGCTCGACCCGATGCGCTACGTGGGTCGCGCTCCGCAGCAGGTCGACGAATTCCTCGACGGCGAGGTCGCCGAGCGGCTGCGCGGTTGGACGCGCGCCGCGGCGACCGACGAAGTTCGCGTCTGAGTCGGGTGCTGCTGTCGCGGATCGCGTCAGCGGTCCCTGCGCGGATCGGATCCCGCGCAGCGGATCGGCTTCGGTGATCGCTTCGGTGTGGTCGATGTCGGCTCGAACCCGCGCATGGCGCGGGGGAGCCCACGAATCAGAGCGAACGACCACATCATGCTGTACCTGACGAGGATCGGCGGCGCCCTCGCGCTCGCCGCGTTGACCTTTGCGGGCGCGTGCGACCACCACGGTGTCCACCTGCCTTCTTCCGCCAACACGACGCTGTCGCTCGTGCCGTCCACCATCCAGGCGTCGGGCACCAGCGCCGTCGCCATCACGCTGATGGACTCCGCCGGCGCGCCGGTTTCGGGCGCGACCGTCACCATCGAGATCGACGGTGGTGGTGTGGACATCACGCAGCCCACCGGGCTGACCGGCGCCGACGGTGTCGCGAATGCCCAGGTCACCGCGACCCTCGCCGGTGAGCGCCAGCTCCGCATCGTGGTCCTGGTCGGTGGCAGCACGACGACCTTCACCCTGCCCGGCTTCCTGACCGTCGACCCCGCGGCGCCCTCGGCGACGCACTCGGCGGTCGCGATCTCGCCCTCGACGCTGCCCGCCGACGGCGTGACGACCGGCACCGTGACGGTGCAGGCGCGCGACGACTACGACAACGCGATCCCGGGCGCGCAGATCGCGCTCGCGCTCGACGTGCCTGGCGCGGTCCTCGACGGTACGTCGTTGACGGCCGATGCCGGGGGCGACGCGACGACGACGATCCACTCGAGCTTCCCCGGCGCGGTGCACGTGCAGGCGACGATCACGGTCGGCACCGACGTGGCGAACGTGTCGGCCCAGCCGACGGCGACCTTCGAGGTGCCGCTGTTCGCCGACGAGACGGAGCCCAACGACGACGCCGCGAACGCCAACACGCTGTACGTCGGCACCGCGTGCTACGGCACCGTGGTCGATCAGGCCGACGTCGACACCTGGAAGCTCGCGCTGCACACCGGTGACGCGATCGAGATCGAGGTCTTCGGCTCGCGTTTCGACCAGACGACGTGGAGCAACAACGGCAACCGTCCGCGCCTGACGGTCTGGGACGCGACCGGTCCGACCAAGCTGGTCGAGCACGACTACAGCGGCAACGACTCGAGCAACCCCTGGTACTGGGACGACCAGGACCTCGACATCCCGGTCTTCATGGTCCCGCACGACGGTGACTACCTGATCACCGTGACCGCCGACGACCAGAACGCGGGCGGCGGTGCCTATGCGCTGCGCGTGTCGCAGGTCGATCTCGGCACCACCGTCGGCGAGGGTTCGACGTTGTTCGGCACCTCGCGCATCGTCGGCTTCCACGACGACGACCAGTCCGACGACTACACCATCACCGTGCTCGGTCAGCCCGCCATCGTGCGGGCGAGCGTGATGGGCTACCGCCTGGGCGTGAATCACGACGGCGCGAACACTCCCGACTACTACGACACCGAGATCGGCCTCTTCGCGCAGGGCGGCGGCAGCGTGTCGATGGACAACGACGACGAGTGCTTCTACGACTCGGGCTTCCAGGCCTTCGTCGATCCGGGTGACTACACCTACTGGATCGACGAGTGCTGCGGCGCCGCCGACGCTCCGTACATCAGCGACGTGACCATCACGCCCTTCGATGGCACGACCGAGACCGAGCCCAATGACGACGTCAACACCGCGATGCTGGTGACCGACGGCGCCATGCTCGCCGGCGCGACCACGAGCAGCGACCTGGATTACTTCGCGATCCAGGCGACGGCCGGCGACGCGATCCGCGTCGACGTGCTCGGCGCCTACGCCATGCTCCCGGGCGCGGCCAATCTCGACACGATCGACTTCGAGATCCGCGATCCCGCGGATCAGGTGCGTGGCAGCACGACCTCGACGCACCTCGAGGTCCTCGCCAATGCGACAGGCACCTGGTACGTGACCGCGCGGGCGCAGTCGTCCACCAACCCGGTCGGCTACGCGATCAGGCTCTCGATCGAGAACGTCGCGAGCGAGAGCGAGCCCAATGACGACATCGCGAGCGCGACCGTGGTCGTCGGCTCCGCAGGCGTGTGCGGCACGGTCAGCTCGGTGGGCGACGTGGACGTGTTCCGCGTCACGGCTTCGGCCGCTGGAGAACTCGTCCATCTCGCGGTGATCTGTGCGAACGACGGCTACGTGCCGAACCAGCTGGTGAACGGCCTGCGTTCTCAGATGGTCGCCCAGCTCGTCGTCCGCGACGGCAGTGGCAATGTGATCAACTCGACCGACGGCAGCACGACGCCCTATCCGCAGAGCGTCACGCAGTCGGAGTCCACCTGCGAGGTCGCCTTCCGCGCACCGGCCGCCGGCACCTTCTACGTCAACGTGGTCGAGGCCTACGGCAACGGTGGCGACACCTACTACTACGTGATCCGCCGCGTCGACTGAGCGCGGAACATGCGCGCCGGACTGCTGCTCTCCCTTGCCGGTGCGATGCTCGCGGCGACCGCCTGGTTCGCCGCGGGCTCGTCTCCTGGAAGTCCGGCTGCGCAGCAGATCGCTAGCCGCGGCGACGAGGCCGGCGCGTTGGGGCCGCGGTACGCCGCGTCGCCTACCGCGGACCATCGCGAGGCGGTGGCCGTCGAGGTGACGACTCCGCGCGCCGTGCCGACACCGCCGACACCACGGCCGACCCTTCTGACGATCTCCGGTGCGGTGTTCCGCGCCGACGGTCGTCCGGCGACCGCGGCACAGGTGACCCTCGGAGGACAGCGGACGCACAGCGACACCCAGGGACGCTTCGTGCTGCGATGCTCCACTTGGCCCGATCCGAGCGCGGCGTTGATCGCCTGGGAGGAGGGCGCCGCGCCGGCGATCCAGGCTCGGTTCGGCGTCGGGCTCGGCGCCCATCGCGCGGGAACGGAACTCGGACCGGTCCAACTGCAGCTCGGCGCGATGCTCGGCGCGCTCGCCGGTCGGGTCGTCGATGCGAGCGGCACGCCGCAGAAGGGTTGGCGACTCCGTGTCGAGCGCGAGGAGCCGCCCGACCAGTCGACCGGGACGCGCCGCTCGATCGACGCGTTGATCGCCGGAACCGCGGCCGTCTCGACCAGCCGCAAGGACGGTCGCTTCGAGCTGCGCGCGGTCCGCCCTGGGCCCTGCGTGCTGATCGCGCAGCGGGGGAGGAAGCGCGTCGAGACCGCGCTCTGCGTGCCGTCCGACGGCCTGACCGCGCTGCGCGTGGTCGTCGACTGAGTCGCAACGAGCCGGGAAGAACACCGCTTGCTTTCCTACGCTTAGAACTCTAAGCGTAGAAGTCCTGGTGACGAGGCGAGCGCGATGACCGAGCCCCAACAGGAACCGACCGAACGCGAACTCCAGATCCTCAAGGTGCTGTGGGAGCGCGGCGAGGCCACCGTGCGCGAGGTCTACGAGGTGCTCCGCGAGGAGCTGCCGATCGTGCAGAACACGGTGCAGGCCTTCCTGCGGGTCATGGAGCAGAAGGGCTTCGTCACGCATCGCGTCGACGGACGCAGCTTCGTCTACAAGGCCCGCATCGCGCGTGACTCGACCAGCCGTTCGCTGATCTCGGGGCTGCTGTCGACTCTGTTCGACGGCGCACTCGACCAGCTCGTCGCCAGTGCCTTCGACGCGAAGCGTCCCGATCCCGAGGAACTCGCGCGGCTGCGCAGCCTGATCGATGCGGCCGAGTCGAAAGTCGCGGCGCGCCGGAGGAAGTCGTGAACGCCGTCACGGTCGTGGACTTCGTGGCGCGGCACGGCGCGGTGCTGCTGCTGGGCGCGACGATCGTGCTCGCCTGCGGTTCGGTGGGTGTCGCCCTGCAGTCGCAGCCCTTCGCGCGTCGTTGGCTCGGGGTGCGCACGGTGCTCGCCGTGGGTGTCTATCTGATCCTCGCCGCGATCCCCTTGCCGCGTCTCGGGATGGTCGCGGAGGGCGGCGTCGCGGAGGTCACGTCCGTCGTGGATGCGACTGCGAGCGGAATCACGGCGCCCGCGGTCGACCTGCGGGGACATGACCTCCGGCCGCTCGCGGAGCGGCTCGCCGAGCTCGTCCCGGTCACGCACGCGCGGCCCGCGGCGACTCCGACACCGGGCTTCGATCCGCTGCGCCTCCTCGCCGCGAGCTGGTGCATCGGCAGTGTGCTCGTCGCGCTGTGGCTGTGCGCGGGTCGGATCCGACTCGCGCGCCTCCTGCGTTCCGCACGGGCGGCACGGCCCGAGGAACTCGGTGGTGTCGACGTGCCGCGTCGTACGCGCGTGTCCTTCGTCGCGCGCCCGATCCGTCCCTTCTGCTGCGGTCTGCTCCGGCCGTGCGTCGTGCTCCCCGAATCCCTGGCCGGATCCGGCCAAGCGGCGACGCGAGCTGCCGTGCTGCGCCACGAGTTCGCGCACCTGCGCGCGCGGGACCCCGAGGCCCAGGTGCTGTTCGCCCTGCTGCTGCCGGTCCTGTTCTTCCACCCCGTGCTGTGGTGGCTGCGCAAGGAGGTGCGCTTCGCCAGCGAAGTCCTCGCCGATGCGACCGCAGTGGTCGACGGCGAGCGCACCGACTACGCGCGCAGCCTGCTCGGTCTTGCGGCATCGGAGGGCCATGCGCCTCCGCTCGCCGTCTCCCTGTTCCGCCGTCGTTCCGAGTTCTTCCGGAGGATGAACATGTTGCTCGAGAGAGATTGCGAACTCAGAGTGTCCATCTCACGCCTGCGCCGTGCGAGCCAGGCGATCGTCGCCGTCGTGGTGCTGGCGACCTGCGGTGCCTTCCTCGGTGTGCGCGCTCCTGCGCAGGAACCCGGCGGCGACACGGTGCGCAGCCTGCGCGAGGAGAACGCCAAGCTGCGTGCGCAGATCGAGGATCTCCGCAAGTCGATCGACGCGCTGACCAAGGCGATGGCCCGGCAGGAGAAGCCGCAGCCGCAGCTCGACGACGTCACCGCGACGCAGGCCGCGACCGACGCGGCGAAGCCGCCGCAGCTTCCCCTGTTGACGGATCTGCCGTTGCTCAACCGGCTGTTCGTCGCCGATGCGAGCGGTCTGCCGTCGAAGGTCGTCGAGGTGGCCGTCGATCCGACGGCGACACCGTCGCGCAGCGATCCGATCGCGCGGGCACCCGACGATCTCGCCGCGCTCGTCGATCTCGCCACGCGGCTGGTCGATCTCGATGCGGAAGCTCGACTCGCCGAGGCCGAACTCGCCACCACCGGTCCGCTCGTCGACAGCGGCCGTGCTCCGGTGCAGGACAAGCTGCGCGTGCAGCTCCGACTCGAGTCCGCCCAGCGCAAGCAGAAGATCGTCCGCGCGATCGTCGCCGACGAGATGGCGGCGACCGAGTCCGAGATCGCGCGCAGCAAGGCGCTGGTCGAGAAGGGCCTCGCCCCGGGTGGTGACCTGCAGCGTCTGGAGCGCCGCCTCCGTCTGCTGCACTCGATGCTCTGACTGTCAGGCTGACAGACTTTCCCCCGCAGCATCCTGCGGCCGATCCGGGCCTGTCACGCTGGCAGCCAGGGCTTGCGGGCGCGTCGGGCAGCGGCGACCTAAGTCCATTGCGGGCTGCGTGATGCGTCTGCCGCTGCAAAACCGGGACAGCGGCATGCGTTGTGCTCTCCGCGGCGGTCGACCGCCTGGGAGCTGACGCATGAGCCTGCACTACAAGGACTACTACGAGATCCTCGGCGTCGCCCGCGACGCGACGCCCGAGCAGATCCAGAAGGCCTTCCGCGAGCTCGCGCGCAAGTACCATCCGGACGTCAGCAAGGACCCCAAGGCGGGCGAGCGCTTCAAGGAGGTCAACGAGGCCTACGAGGTCCTCAAGGATCCCGACAAGCGCAAGAAGTACGACCAGCTCGGCTCCAGCTGGCAGCAGGGCCAGGAGTTCACCCCGCCGCCGGGTTGGGAGAGCCGGCACTTCGAGTTCGCGGGGGGCGATGGCGGGCCGTCCGACTTCAGCGACTTCTTCGCCTCGCTGTTCGGAGGCCGTGGCTTCGGCGGCGGCTTCGACGGCTTCGGCGATCGCTTCGGCGGTGCGGGGCGGGCGCGCGCGATGCGCGGCGACGACGTCGAGGCCGAACTGCACCTTTCGCTCGCGGAACTCCGGCGCGGCGGCAAGACCGAGGTCAAGCTGCGCAGCGAGTCGGGTGCGACGCGGAACCTCGCGGTCTCGATTCCGCAGGGCACCACGCACGGCACGCGCATCCGCCTCGCCGGACAGGGCGGCGAAGGACGCGGCGGCGGTCCGGCCGGTGATCTCTACCTGCGTGTCGCAGTCGATGCCGATCCGCGCTTCGCGCTCGAGGGCTCCGACCTGCGTACGCAGGTCGACGTCACGCCTTGGGACGCGGCTCTCGGCGCGAAGGTCGACGTCGACACGCTCGACGGCAAGGTCGAGCTGAAGGTCGCCCCCGGATCGCAGAGCGGACAGACCTTGCGCCTGCGTGGGCTCGGCATGCCGCGCTCGGCAACGGAGCGCGGCGATCTGCTGGTCAAGCTGCGCATCGTCGTGCCCGCGGAGCTGAGCGACGACGAGCGCAGGCTGTTCGAGGAGTTGCGCAGCAAGGCACGGTTCCGGCCGCAGGACGGGCAGCGGCAGGGATGACATCCAAGGGCATTCACACCAGGAGGACGATCACATGGACATGAACCGCTTGACCGAGAAGTCGCAGCAGGCGCTCGCCACGGCGCAGCAACTCGCGGTGACCTTCGGACACCAGGAGGTCGACTGCGAACACGTGCTGCTCGCGCTGGTGCAGCAGGAGGACGGACTCGTCAGCCGGCTGCTGCAGAAGATGGAGGTCCCGGCCGACGGCTTCGGCAAGGCTCTCGAGGAGGAGCTGCAGAAGCGACCGCGTGTGTCCGGTCCCGGCTTCGAGGCGGGCAAGATCTACCTCACGCAGCGACTCGCCAGGGTCGTGACCGAGGCGGAGAAGCACGCCAAGCGGTTGCAGGACGAGTACGTCTCCGTCGAACACCTCGTGCTCGCGCTGCTCGCCGAGCCGCAGAGCACCGGAGTCGGAAGGGTGGTCGCCCGCTTCAAGGTCACGCACGACCGCTTCCTGCACGCACTCAAGGAGGTACGTGGCAACCAGCGGGTGCAGAGCGCGAATCCGGAGGCGACCTACGAGGCCCTGCAGCGCTACGGCACCGACCTGGTCGCCGCCGCGCGTGCGGGCAAGCTCGATCCGGTGATCGGACGCGACGACGAGATCCGCCGCGTGATCCGCATCCTGTCGCGCAAGACCAAGAACAACCCGGTGCTGATCGGGGAGCCGGGCGTCGGCAAGACCGCGATCGCCGAGGGTCTCGCGCAGCGCATCGTGCGCGGCGACGTGCCCGACGGTCTCAAGGACAAGACAGTGTTCGCGCTCGACCTCGGCGCGCTGGTGGCGGGTGCCAAGTACCGCGGCGAGTTCGAGGAACGCCTGAAGGCCGTCCTCAACGAGGTGAAGCAGAGCGAGGGTCGCATCCTCCTGTTCGTCGACGAGCTCCACACCATCGTCGGTGCCGGCAAGACCGAGGGCGCGATGGACGCCGGCAACATGCTCAAGCCGATGCTGGCCCGCGGCGAGTTGCACTGCATCGGCGCGACCACTCTCGACGAGTACCGCAAGTACATCGAGAAGGACGCCGCGCTGGAGCGACGCTTCCAGACCGTGATGGTGGAGCAGCCCGACGTCGAGGACGCGATCTCGATCCTGCGCGGCCTGCGCGAGCGTTTCGAGGTGCACCACGGCGTGAAGATCCAGGACAACGCGCTGGTCGCCGCCGCGACGCTGTCGGACCGCTACATCACCGACCGCTTCCTGCCCGACAAGGCGATCGACCTCGTCGACGAGGCCTGCGCGATGATCCGCACCGAGATCGACTCGCTGCCGGCGGAGCTCGACGCGATCACGCGCCGTGTCATGCAACTCGAGATCGAGGAGGCGGCGCTCCAGAAGGAGAAGGACGAGGCCAGCAAGAAGCGTCTCGCCGACCTCCGCAAGGAGCTGCAGGACGCCCGCGGAGAAGCCGATGGGATGCGTGCCCAGTACGAGCGCGAGAAGCAGGAGATCCAGGGCGTGCGCACCCTGCGCGAGCAGATCGAGCAGCTCCGCCTCGAGCAGCAGAGAGCCGAACGGGCCTACGACCTGAACAAGGCGGCCGAGCTCAAGCACGGCCGCATCCCGGAACTCGAACGGCAGCTCGCCGAGGCCGAGAAGAAGTTCAGCGCGCGACGCGGGCAGCACACGCTCCTGCGCGAGGAGGTCACCGACGAGGAGATCGCGGAGATCGTCAGCCGTTGGACCGGCATCCCGGTGACCAAGCTGGTCGAGGGCGAGCGCCAGAAGCTGCTCGAGCTCGATCGCATCCTCCACCAGCGCGTCGTGGGGCAGGACGAGGCGGTCCAGCTCGTGGCCGATGCGGTGATCCGCGCGCGCGCCGGCATCAAGGATCCGCGTCGCCCGATCGGCTCCTTCATCTTCCTGGGGCCCACCGGCGTCGGGAAGACGGAGCTCGCCAAGACGCTGGCCGAGTCGCTGTTCGACAGCGAGGACAACATCGTGCGCATCGACATGTCGGAGTACATGGAGAAGCACACGGTCTCGCGGCTGCTCGGTGCTCCGCCGGGCTACGTCGGCTACGACGAGGGCGGTCAGTTGACCGAGGTGGTGCGGCGTCGCCCGTACTCTGTGGTGCTCTTCGACGAGATCGAGAAGGCGCATCCGGACGTGTTCAACGTCCTGCTCCAGGTCCTCGACGACGGTCGCATCACCGACAGCCAGGGTCGCACGGTGGACTTCAAGAACACCGTCGTGATCATGACCTCGAACATCGGCTCGCACTTCCTCCTCGAGGGGATCCGCGCCGACGGCGACATCGAGGAGCGGGCCCGCACGCGCGTGATGGATGAGCTGCGCAAGGCCTTCCGCCCCGAGTTCCTCAACCGTGTCGACGAGATCGTGCTGTTCAAGCCGCTGCGGCCGAGCGAGATCGAGAAGATCGTCGATCTGCTCGCGGCCCAGCTCCGCAAGCGGCTCGCCGACCGCGAGATCACGCTCGAGATCACCCCGGCGGCGCGGCGTCACCTCGCCGAACAGGGCTTCGACCCGGTCTACGGCGCGCGGCCTCTGCGTCGCTTCATGCAGCGTGAGCTGGAGACGCGGATCGGTCGCGCGATCGTCGCCGGCCAGATCAGCGATGGCGCGGCGGTCACCGTCGACCTCGACGGCGGCAAGCTCGTCGTGCGCAGCACCGCACCCGCCGGCTCGAAGGGCTGATCCGGGCGCCGGGTCTTTGCCCGGCGCCACGGATCGGGCAGCATCCTGCGCCGATGGTTGTTGGCGCGGCAGGAGCGGCGGAACCCGATGGCGCAGCGGGGCGCGCGCGCCGTCGTCGACTCGTCGGACTCCTCGCGCTGTTCGCGTCGCTGAGGATCGCCCTCCTGGCGGCGACCCTGCCGATCTTCGTCCACCTCGACGAGGACGCGCACTTCGACACGGTGCACAAGTACGCGCGCGGTCAGTGGCCGGAGCCGGGTTCCGATCGCTACGACCCGGAGGTCGCCGACATCGGCACGCGCTTCCAGTCCGGTGACTGGCTGGTGGCGCCCGACCCCGATCCGCGGAAGCGCGTTCTGCCGGGGGTCTTCGTCGACCCACGCCTGCGCGCGCGCGATCCCGCCGCGGCGGCGATGGCGGCTGACCCAACCACGGTCGCGGCGATCGAGACCATGCTCGCGCGGAACATCGAGGCGGCGCGCGATCGCAGCCCCAACTACGAGGCCTTCGAGCCGCCGGCCTACGGGCTGTTCGCCGGGACCTGGCTGAGGTTCGGCAGGCTGCTCGGCGTGGACGGTGCCGCACAGGTGTTGTGGGTGCGCCTCCTCGGCGCACTGTTCGCTGCCGGTGCGGTGCTCTTGACCTATCGCCTGGCGTGCGTCGCCGTTCCCGGCGTTCCGTCGGTCGCGCTCGGTGCCGCGCTCTTGGTCGCCGTCGCCGGACAGGACGTGGCGGCCTGCGTCAGCAACGACGCACCGGACCTGCTTCTCGGCCCGGCGACGCTGCTGTGCGCCTTCGCGCTGTCCTCCCGCCCGTGTCGCGGTTCACTCGCCTTCGTCGGCGGCGTCGTCCTCGCCCTGCCGTTGCTGGCCAAGCTCACCACCTTGCACGCCAGTGCCGCGGCCTGGCTGCTGCTCCTGATCCGCTGCGGACGCGAGTGGCGACGCCTGGTCCCGATCGCGTGCGGCTTCCTCGTGCCGATCGTCGCTTGGGTGCTCTACGCGCGGATCGTGCTCGGCATGTGGCACGGCGGCGAGCACAAGGTCGCCCTCACGCATCTGGGCCCGCAGACCCTGGATGGCCTGCTGCACCATCCGATGTTCACGCCGGCAGGAGCGTGGACCTTCTTCTCGGAGATCGCAACGCAGTTGTGGCGTGGCGACCTGTGGTTCCACGGACATCCGCTGCGCCACGTTTGGATGGACCTCGGCTACCTCGTGTTGCCGACGGTCGGCCTGTTCGCCTTGCTCCGCAACCGTGAACCCCGACTGCGCAGCACGCGCGGAGCAGGTCTCGCTCTCGGCGCGAGCGTCGCCTTCGCGGTCCTGGTGATGGCCGGCATCTCGCTGGCATGGAACTTCGATCACGCCAGCTTCCCGACACGCGAGCACCCGTACTTCACCCAGGGACGTCTGGTCGCCGCATGCCTGCCCGCGCTCGCGATCCTCACCACGCTCGGCTTCGCACGTCTGCTCGGTCCGCGCGGCGGCCTCGTGCTCACCGCGGTGTTCGCGCTCGTGATGCTCGGGAGCGGCATCGCGTTGCACTGGCCGATCTACACCAGCTCGCACTCGGTCTGGCGTCTGATCTGACCGCGGAACTCACAGCACGCGGCCGTCGCGCGCGAACACCAGCAGGGTGACCGGGCCGTCGTTGCAGAGTTCGACCTCCATCGCCGCGCGGAAGCGCCCGGTCGCGACCCGCAGGCCGCTGTCCCGCAGGCCCTCCACGACGCGCAGGTAGAGCTGTTCGGCGCGCGCCGGATCCTCCGCCTCGGTGAAGCTCGGGCGATTGCCCTTCGCGACCGCGCCGGCGAGCGTGAATTGGCTGACCACCAACGCGCCACCGTCGACCTCTCCGAGCGTGCGGTCCATCGGGGTCGCGCCCGGGAAGAAGCGCAGCTTGGCGATCTTGGCCGCCGTGACGTCGGCATCGGCCTCGGAATCACCGCGCTCGACGCCGACCAGCAGCAACGCACCCTTGCTGATCGCTCCGACGATCTCGCCGTCGACGCGCACCTGTGCGCGCGAGACACGCTGGACCACGGTCTTCACTTCGGTCCGTCCCTCTGCGGAAGGAGCTGCGCGCACAGGGCCTTCAGTCCGTCTCCCGCGAGCCGCGCGCCTTCGACGCCGAGCGCGAGATCGCCGCTGTGGAACAGGTGCTCGCGCAGCGCACTCGCCCGCGGAATCGCACCGAACAGCACCGCGAGGTCCTGGGTGCGGATGTCGTGGGCACGCAGGCCCTGCACGATCTCGGCGCGCGGCGCATCGCGATCGGCTTCGCCGCCCACCTGCTCCCACAGCGCGTCGTCGATCTGGTAGCGCGCGGGCAGGACCATCGTGCCGAAGGCGATGCCCTTCTCCGCCGCGAAGTTCGCCATGCGCGCCTCGACGGCGACAAGCTGCGTCGCGCGTGCCCGGCCTGCGGATCCCGCCGATGCAGCGATCGCGCGGCGAGACCGTGCGCGAATCGTCTCGACGGACAGCCGCGGCCGCTCGAGCTTCGGATCGTCGAGCCAGGGGAGCTTCGCACGCAACGCATCGCGCGAGTCGACGCGTTCGAGCAGCGGCGGATCGGCGCGGTCGCCGAGGCGGCCGTTCTCCTCGATGCGCGCGAGGATGCGGTCGACGAGGAGAGCGGAGAGCACGTTCTCGCGATCGAGGACCATGGCCCAGGTTGTCCACGGCTCCGGCGTGCGATCGAGGTCGACGAGGTCGTCGTCGAGCGAGATCACGTGAACGACGGCATCGGGCCGCACCTCCGATGCGAGCCGATGGAGCAGCTCCTCGGCCTCGAGCGGGCCGGTCGACGGCAGCGTGGCGTTCCAGAACACCGTGTCCGGCGTCGCCGCACTCGCGATCGCGGTGGGTGCGTAGGGGGCGGGCACTCCGAGCGCGAAGGCGCGATCGCCGAGCACCAGCACGCTGCGTCGCCCCTCCTGGTGGTCGAAGGTCGCATCGCGGAAGCCGTCCTGATTGGCCGGGGTTCCGTCGACGATGCGGCCCGGTGCGAATCGCATCGCGGCGAGGCGTGCCGAGGGCGTCATGTCGCGCTGTGCGAACAGAGCCCTTGGCTCCAGGGACGCCCAGACGCGCAGCGTGGCCTCGGCGCCGAGCAGGAGGATCAGGAAGCCCGCGCAGACGACATCGGCGAGCAGCGGGATCGCAGGGGCGCCGGGGCGATGCTTGCCGCGCCACAACAGGGTTGCGGCACCCGCGACGATCGCGAGGTGCATGGCCAGGAAGGCGCGCGGCGCGAAGAACGGCGAGAACAGCAGAACCTGGACCACCGCACTCGCCACCAAGCAGTAGACGATCAGGCGCGAGGCGCCCGCGACGGGGATGCGTTCGCCCTCGCGCAGCCGTGAGATGGTGATCACGAGGATCGCGATGCCGACGACGGGCACCACGCCATAGACGAGGCGCCACGCGTCCGGGATCGCGATGCCCCAGGCCACGCCGCCGAACACGGCGCCGAGCACCAGCCACGCCCCGAGGATGAAACGCCTCACGCGGGACCCTCGGGACGCGCGCGGACCGTGAGCACCGGGCAGGGCGCCTCGCGCACCACCTGCTCGGTGGTGCTGCCGAGGAAGACGTGGCGCAGACCGGTGTAGCCGTGCGTCGCGATCACCAGCAGGTCGGCCTGCTCGTCGCGCGCGCAGGCGAGGAGCTCGTGACGTGGGGAGCCGTCGCGGAGCAGCCGCCTCGCGCTCACGCCCTGCGCGGTGAACTCGCTCTCGATCAGGCGATCGAGCTGACCGGTCAGTTCACGCCGCACCGTCTCGTCGAGCGGCGGCACCACCATCGCGGTGCCCTCGAACAGGGTCGGGTAGTGCGGGACCTCGACGACGTGGACCACGAGCACCTCGGCACCGTGCAGCTTCGCGAGTTCCCGCGCGTAGAGGAACGCCTGCTTGGAGGCCGCCGAGAAATCGGTCGGCACCATGATCTTCTGGAAGCGGAGCATGGGAGGGGTCCCTTCGGTGCGGCGCCGTCGGCCGGACGGCACGGGTTCGTGCCCTTCATGGAATCGCCGCGACTCGCGCCTCGCCAGCACCGGCTGTCGATCCTTCGCGGACAACGCCGCGGCCCGGGCACGGTTCAGTCGGTCGGGCGGTGGTCGCCGCGCAGGATCGCGTCGAGCAGGAGTTCGGGCTCGTCGGTGTGCAACTCGCGGCACGCGGACTCGACCTCGAGCCGCATCGCGTCGCCGCGCAGATCGGCGATCAGGGACAGCGCGCCCAGCGTCGGCAGGTCCTTGCGCGGCAGACCGTGGCGCTTGCGTCGCAGCTCGAGCAGGCGTGGGATCGAGGTGACCGCGTCGTGGTGCCGGCCGGTGAGCTCCTGGAGGTGGGAAACCCGCTCGGCGAGTCGACGGAGGTCCTTCCCGTAGAGCGGTTCGAACAGCTCGGCCGTGTAGCGCAGGCGCTTCAGCGCGAGGCGCAGGCGGTGGACGCCGTCGTCGTCGAGGGACTGCACGTCGCCCATCCTGGCGAAGGCCTCCGCACCGGCCTCGCGGAGCCGGTCGGGTGCGAAGTCGAGGAGCGGTGTCGTGTCGCCGGCGCTCGGCATCGCGAGGAAGCGCTGCAGGCGATCGTTGCGCTTCGCGCCGCGGCCGCGCCGGAGTCGAGCGACGGCATCCGCCAGCCGATCGCTCCGTGTCGCCGCGAGATGGCGACGCAGTTGATGGATCCGCGCGGCGAAGGCTGCCGGGAGACCGTCGACCTCGCGGCGCAGATCGTCGATCAGGACGTCGAGCTCCCGGAGCCGCGCGCAGGCGCGACCAGGTGTGCGGATGCGTCGTCCGAAGTCGTGCGCCACCGGCTCGGAGATCACCTCCGCGAACGCGGCGAGCACCGCGCGTGCGCGGCGGCAGGCGACGCGCAGCCGGTGCACCGCGCGCGTGCTGCCGCGCGCGAGGACGCGGGCCTCCTCGCTCTCGATGGTGCTCAGCGCGGCGGCGAGCGCGCAACGCGCGGCCTCGCACACGGGCATCCGGGCGTGCAGGCTGCGTGGCGTGGTCGCTTCGACATGCACGCCCATCAGGCCGAGTGCGTGGCGGAGCTTGTCGACCGGCGCATCTTGCAGGCCGAGGCGTTGCCGCAGCTCCGCGGCGAACTCGGCCCAGGCGGCGCGATCGCTGCTCGCGCGCAGTTCGATCTCGCACTCGTGGAACTCCCCGATGCGTTCGCCCTCGGGTGTGCGGACCTGGACGTCGTCGAGTGCGATCTCGACGGCGATCGGCACGCGCACCGGCTCGAGGACGCGTCGCTTCGTGCGGAGTTCGACGAGGGGGGAGAGCCGGGCGTCGGCGAAGTCGCGCAGGGCCTCGCGCAACGGTCGCGGCAGTCGGTCGACCCGCGAGGGGATCCGCGCGTCGACCTCCGCGGTGATCTCGTCGCGTTCCGCGAAACCCGCTCTGCGATCGAGCTCGATCTTCAAGGTCAGCTCGCATCTCCCGCCGCGACGACGCATGCGCAGTGCGCGGCCGGAGTGGAGCAGTTCGAGGTCCGCGGTGTCGAGGTAGACGTCGACCTGCGTGATCAGGTCGCGTTCGCGGAGCCGCAGGCCGACGGCGGCGGCCGCGCGTCGCACCCTGTCGGTGCCGATGCGCGCAGCTCCTGCGAGCTTCCACTCGACCTCACGTGTCGCCAGATCGCTCATCGTCCGCTCTCCTCGAGGACGACCCGGCGGTCGAAGACCTCGGTGAACAGCGTCGCCTTCTCGGGGACGCCGAGGCGTTCGAGCGAGATGTCCTGGTCCGGTCCACCGACGAGGCGGGGAACGATGCGCAGGCTGCGCTCGTCGAGCGCGACCTCGATCGCCTCGATCCTGCCCATGTGGCTGCGATCGAGGACGTCGGCGATCCGGAGCAACGCCGACAACCGGCGCACGCGTTCGCGATCTCCCGGCGCGAGAGCATCGAAGGCGGTGTGGCGGCGCGACGGATGCGCGCGGCGGTGGTAGCGCGCGATCTGTGCGACGATCTCGCGCTCCCGCGAGTCGATGCCTGGGATGTCGCTCTCGCGGACCAGGTACCAGGTGTGCTTGTGGTGGCCGCTGTTGTTGACGAACACGCCGATGTCGTGCAGCAGCGACGCGGCTTCGAGCAGCGAGCGGTCCTTCGGCGCGCCGTCGTGGAGCGTGCGGGTCGCGTCGAACAGCGTCACGGCGTGGCGTCGCACGCGCTCCGCGTGCTGCGCATCGACGTGGTAGCGTCGGCCCAGCTCGCGGCAGGTGGAGAGCAACGAATCGCGGTGCTCCTCGTGCTTCGAATGGCGCACGGTCTCGGCGACGAGTTCCTGCAGCAGACCGTCGCGCATGCCGACACGCGGCACCAGCACCTCCTCGACCTGCGCGACCCGGCCCAACCGGTAGTAGACGACCGCGGCCTGCAAGATGGTGTCGGCGCGATCGGGGCGCAGCTCGAAGCGCGTGCAGCGCTCCTCGAAGCCGAGGTCGGCGAGTCGCGCGGTGAGGTCGCGGATGTCGTCGAGGCGACAGACCTCGACGCTGTCGATCTTGCGGGTGCGCCCCTCGCGCTGCAGCAGGTCGGCGATCGAGTCGATGTTGCCGCCGGTCGCGACGTAGCGGTCGAAGTTGCGCCCGCCGAAGTGATCGCGGATGCGATCCTCGACCGAGCGGACGTAGCGATCGACCAGCTCGACGAAGTCCTTGGCGGGCGTCGTCGCGGCGGTGCCCTCGAGTGCGTGAAGCACGCGCAGCGCCCCGAGCCGGTACGACTCGGAGTGGACGATCTCGCCGGACTCGACCAGGCTGACCTCCACGCTGCCGCCGCCGAGGTCGACGAGGATCGACCTCCCGCTGCGGATGTCGACGCGGCTGCGCACCGCGGCGGTCAGCAGGTAGGCCTCCTGGCTGCCGCTGATCACGTCGATGCCGATGCCGGTCGCCTCGCGGACTCGTGCGAGCAACTCCTCCTGGTTGCGCGCATCGCGGACCGCGGAGGTCGCGATCGCGGCGATCCGGGCCACGCCGAGTTCACGGCAGCGCGCGGCGAAGCGCGTCATCACCTCGACCACGGCGCCGATCTTGGCCTCGGGGATGCGTCCGCTCAGGAACACGTCGCGGCCGAGCCGCACCGGTTCGCGATGGGCCTCGACCACGCGCACCGACCCGCGTTCGCCGGGGGCGACTTCTCCGATCATGGTCCGCAGCGCATTGCTGCCCACGTCGACCACGCCGAGTCTTCCGCTGGCGGGCTGGCTCGAGCCGAGCGACTGCGGGGCCAGATCCTCGTGCGTGGTCACCCCATGATCGAAGCCGCTGCCGGGGATCGATCAACTAGCGGAAGCCCGGCGTCTCGCATGCGATACGCAGGGAACCGCAGCTCGGATGTCGCACGCGGACATCTCCTGAGCGAGGATGGACGGCCATCCCTGCCATGACACCGATCCGTCCCCGCGTCGCGTCGAGATCCGCACCAGGCGAGGAGCCCCGATGCCGCTGATCCGCTACCTCGGCGCGGCCTGGGCCGCCGTGCACGGTCCGAGCGATCCCCGTCGCCTGTGCATCTTCGCGCTCGAGCAGGGCTTCCGCGGCGTGCTGCCGGCACCGACTGCGCGACCGATCGACTGGGTGCAGGTGCGTGAGGCCGCAGAGGACCTGCCTTTCGACCTGGGGGGAGCGATGCGTCTGTGTGCGCTGTCGGCCACCGACGACCGCTGTGACCGCGGCCTCGGGTCGAAGAACTCCGGTGACCGCGGTGCCGCACTCGCGCAGGTTCGCCGCGGCGTCGGCGACGCCTCCCGCATCGGTGCTTCGACCCTGATCCTGGAGCCGGGGGCGGTGCCGATGATCGGCGAGACCGGCCCCCTCGACCTCGGCGACCCGGGCATCCCGTGGACCGCCGACCTCGCACGCTCCCAGGCCGCGCGCCGTCGCGCTGGAGAGAACCGCGCCCTCGATCTGGTGTGTCGGGCCCTGTTCGAACTGGCCAGGCACCACCCCGAGCAACGACTCGCCCTGACGGCGAGCCGCATGGTCGACGGGCTCGGAACCCCGGCTGCGCTGGGCCACATCTTCGAGGACCTGCCGCGTCTCCGCCTCAGCTACTGGCACGAGGCCGCGGTCTGCGCCCTGCGCCAGTCCCGCCTCGGCGAGCCGCAGGGCGAGTGGCTCGAACGCTTCGGCTCCAGGCTGGCCGGGGTCAGCCTCGGGGACTGGTCGGAGGAGCGTCTGCACGCCGCTCCAGGCTCCGGACTTGTCGACTACCCGCTGCTCGCGTCCTATCTGGACCGTGTCGGCGCCCGTCTCCCGGCGGTCGTCGAACTCGAACCCGCGGTGCCACCGGCCGAACTGCCGTCGGTCCGAGCCTTCCTGGAGAAGTTCGGCCTGTAGGTGGGCCGGCTGCGTAGCCGAACCACGCATGGACGGTCCCGCTCTGAGCGCGATGCAACAGCGCAATGGTGTGCAGGCAACCGGATCGACCGATGGCCGGTCGACCGCGGAGCTCATCCGACTCCTCGCGAGCCGGAAGAGCCTGCTCGTCCTGACCCACGCCAATCCCGACCCCGACTCCCTGGCAAGCGCGGCGGGTCTCCTGCAGCTCGCGCGCACCCGCTTGGGCATGCCCGCGTGTTTCGCCTTCTCGGGCCGCGTGATGCGCGCCGAGAACTGCGAGATGGTGAAGGCCTGCGGGATCGAGATGATCCCGCAGACCGAGATCGACGTCGGCCAGTTCGACTGCCTCGCCCTGGTCGACACCCAGCCCGGCTTCGGCCACACCCACCTGCCGCCGGGGCGCACCATCGACATCGTGGTGGACCACCACGTGCCGCCCAAGCGCGCCGAGTCCCTGCCGCGCCCGGTGTTCGAGGACGTCCGCCTCTCCGTGGGCGCGACCAGCTCGATCGTCGCCGGCTACCTGATGGACGCCGGGGTCGACATCCCCCGGCTGCTCGCGACAGCGTTGTTCTACGGGATCGTCACCGACACCGCGGACATGTCGCGCGACACCAGCGCGCTCGACCACCGCTCCTACGAGTATCTGGCGACGCGCGTCGACCGCGCCGTGCTGCGTCGCATCACCAAGCCCGAGCTGTCGACCGAGTACTACCGCACCCTCCGCGAGGCGCTGAACAACGTCCGCATGTACGGCGACCTGGTGCTCTGCTCGCTCGGGCGGATCGCGGCGCCCGAGATGGTCGCGGAGGTCGCCGACCTGCTGATGCGGCTGGAGGGCAAGCAGACCGTGTTGTGCGGCGGACTGGTCGGCACGACCTACTACGTCTCCCTGCGCACCGAGTTGGAGCGCGACGCCTACGACATCCTCGGTGCGGCGCTGGCGGGAGAAGGGTCCTTCGGCGGTCACGGACGGATCGCCGGCGGTGCGGTGCCGCTGCCCGACGACGACCAGCGCACCGTGAAGCGCTTCGAGCGCCGCCTCGAGAAGAACGTCCTCGAGGCCCTGGGACTCGAGGGGACCAGCGCGTCGGGTCTCGGCGGCGTCCGCGAGTGATCCGCGCGGTGCACGTCACCGCGCGACCGGTCGCTTCTGCTCCTCGCCTGCTGTGGGGATAAGCTTCGCCGGCCGCCGTCTCCCCGATCGGCGTCTCTCCGCGATGTCCCCGTTCCGACTGGCCGCACTCTGCGGTGCCGGCGCCGCATTGCTGTCGGCGGTCGGGCCACTCCTCCGTACCCAGGCTGGGCCGCAAGGCGCTTCCATCGGGCCGAATCCAACGGCCCGGGTCGATGCGGCGCCGGTGTTCGTCCCGGTCCAGGACCCGCGTCGAGCCTCCGTGCGCTACCTGCTCGTCGGGGGTCCGACGCCCGCGGTGGTGCAGGACGACGGTTTCGCGATGTGCCTGCAGCGCTTCGCCGACGATGCGCACGGGGCGATGGTCGGCGCCACGGTCGCGTTCCGCTTCGGCGGTGCGGCGGCTGCGATCGAGCCGATCGGCGACCGCGGCGCGCCCGTCCGCCTGCTGCGCGGTGATGGCGTCGTCGCGCGCGAGGGCGAGTCGACATCCATGCTGCGCATGCGCGGATGCGCCCAGGCGGTCGACGTGGTGTTGCGCGCGGATCCCGAGTCCGGTCGTCTCGGCGTGCTCGCCTACGACCTGATGGTCGCCGAGCCCGTCGCACTGCGGAGCTTCGAGATCACGGTCGAAGGCGCGCGCAGCATGCACGTCACGAAGGACGGCGGACTGGCGATCGACGTGGTGCTCGGCGACGGTCGTGAGGTCACGCTGCTGCAGCGCGCCCCGCGCACCTTCGTCCATCGCGGTGCCATCGACACCCCGATCGCGAGTCGAGTGGTGCTGCGCTCCGCGAACCGCTTCGGATTCGAGGTCGACGGCGCGCAGGACGGCGACGCCCTGTGCGTCGACCCCGGCTTCCTGTGGTCGACCTACCTCGGTGGCGGTGCGAGCGACGAGGCGCACTGCGTGCACCGTCTTGCCGACGGTGATCTCCTGATCGGCGGTTGGGCCGGTTCCGCCGATTTCCCGACCACTCCGGGTGCGTTCCGCGTGCAGGGCGCGCGCGACGCGTTCCTCGCCTGCGTCTCCGCGGACGGCCACACCCTGCGCTGGTCGACCTACCTCGGCGGGAGCGATGCGGAGGAGATCGACAGCATCGACGTCGCGGCCGACGGCACGATCGTGGTCGGCGGCTGGACCGGATCGAACGACTTCCCGAGCACCGCGGGGGCCTACCAGCGCTTCTTCTTCGGCGGCGGACTGCTCGCCGGCATCGGCGACGGTTTCGTGGCGCGGCTGCGCGCCGATGGTTCGGCCCTGGTCTGGGCCTCTTACCTCGGGCGCTTCGGCGACGACTTCGTGCGCCGCGTCCTCGTCGATCGGGACGGCAGCATCGTCGTCGCCGGCGACACCACCGCCGATCGGTTCCCGACCACGCCGGGAGTGGTGCAGGAGGTCTTCGGCAGCGGCAACGTGTTCCTCCCCGACGCCTTCGTCTGCCGCATGAGCGGCGACGGCCGCAGCCTGATCTGGTCGACCTTCTTCGGAGGTTTCGCGCAGGACTACCTCGGTGGTCTCGCGATCACGTCGTCGGGCAACATCGTGATCGGCGGGCTGACCGCCTCGAGCGGTCTGCCGGTCACGAGCGGCGCGCTGCAGTCGACGCTGCGCGGTTTCTGGGACGGTTTCATCGCCACGCTCTCTCCCGATGCACGGCACGTCGAGGCCTGCACCTTCCTCGGCGGCGAGGGCTACGAGCAGGTGAAGGATCTCGTCGTCGACGCCTCGGGCGACGTGGTCTGCGTCGGCCGGATCGGCGGCGATCTCGCCACCTTCCCCGTGACGAACGGCGCCTTCCAGACCGACCCCGGTGGGGAGTACGACGGCTTCGTCGCCCGCATCTCGGCCGACGCGCGCACGCTGCGTGCTGCGTCCCTGCTCGGCGGCGCCGGCGACGACGACGCACTCGGTGTGACCATCCTGCAGGGCGGCGGCGTGGTGGTGGTGGGCAGCACGGCAGGAGCCGGATTCCCGGTCGGTGGCAACGCGGCGCAACCGATCTTCGGAGGAGGCGTCAGCGACGGCTTCGTCGCGCAGCTCGACCCGACGTTGTCGATGGCGCGCGCGGTGAGCTACGCCGGCGGAGCGGACAAGGACACCTTGCGTGGCGTCGTCACGACCGGCGTGGGCGACGAGTGCGTTGCCGTAGGCTCGACCTTCTCGACCGATCTGCCGGTCGCTGCGAACGCGCTCCAGCCGCAGAACCACGGCGAGAGCGATGCGGTGGTGCTGCGCGTCGACGCGCGGACCGACAGCTCCGCGGCGCTGGCACTCGATGGTCCGCTCGCGCTCCGCGGCGAGAGGAGCTTCGCTCCCGGGACGGCGATCGACGCCTGCGCGTTCCGCTTGCGCAACCTGGCGCCGCACGCCGTCGACGTCGACGCGATCACGGTGATGGTCGGCGGAGCCGGTGATGCCGCTCGCGACCTGGGCGGTCTCTCCCTGTGGATCGATCGCGACCAGGACGGCCGGGTGTCGAGCGGCGATCTGCGTCTGGGTGCACCCGTCGCGGCTGTCCGCGCGGTCGATCGAGTCAGCCTGCCCTGCGCTCGTCGTCTCGCGATCGGCGAGGAACTCCCGCTGGTGGTGCAGTTCGAGACCGCCGCGGGGTGTCCCTCCGGCGCCGAGTTCGTCGCGGCGATCGAAGGCCCCACCGCGATCCTGGCGCACGATGTCGACGACGGCCGCCGGATGCTCGTCGGCGGACTCACGTCGCTGATCGGATCGGCTCGCATCAGCGTCGGACGGCGGACCTTCCGCGGCGATCTCGACGGCGACGCATCGATCGACGTGCGTGACCTGAGACTCCTGGCCTCGCGGATCGGCGAAGCGCCAACACGCGACGACGAGGATCCCGACGCCGATGGCACGATCAGCCGCGACGACGTCGAGATGCTGATCGCGCGGGTGCTCGTCGGTGCGCCGCTCGCCGTTCCGCCGCGGACCGTCGACGCCGGAGCCCCGATGGCGCTGACAGGCTTCGATCTCGCGACCGTCGATCTGCACTGTGCGATCGACGGCGTGGACCTCGTCCATGTCGCGGCGAGCCCGCGTGCGCATCTGTTCGCGGTGCCCGCCACGATTCCGGCGGGCAGGCGGACGCTGCGCGTCACGGTGGCCTTGGACACGCGGTTCGAAGTCCCGATCGAGGTCCGCTGAGCCGGCGCATGCGCAGGCTGCTGCTCGTCTCCGGGATCGATCCGACCGGCGGTGCCGGGCTCGGTCTCGATGTGCGCGTCGCCGCGCGCCGGGACGTTCGCATCGCGACCGTGCCGAGCTGTCTCACCGAACAGGACCGGAACGGTTTCCGCCGCGCCGACGCGATCGACGACGCGTGGATCGCGGCGATGTTGCGGGCGGTGGTGCAGGAGGGCCCGATCGACGCGATGAAGGTCGGGCTGTGCGCAGACCCTGGCACCGTGCGCGTGATCGCGCGCTGGCTCCGCGATCACGTCGGCCCGCTCCCGGCCGTCGTGGTGGATCCGGTGCTCTCCGCCACGGCGGGTGGCTCGCCGCGGCGCGCGGTCGAGGTGGCGCATGCGATCGTCGAGGAACTCGTGCCCCTCGGTGTGCTGATCACGCCCAATGCTCCGGAGTTGCGCCGGCTCGCGCCGGGTGGCGGCGTGTGCGACCTGCTCGCGCGAGGCGCGCGTGCCGTCCTGCTCAAGGGTGGTCACGACGACGGCGACGTGGTGGTGGACCGGCTGGTGCGAAGCGGCGAAGACCTCCGCTTCGAGCACCCGCGTATCCGTCGCGGTCCGGTGCACGGCACCGGCTGCGCGCTCGCCACCGGATTCGCCGCACGGCTCGCCGAGGGCATCGACATCGAGGTCGCGGCGAGGGAGGCGATCGCCGATGTCGCGCGCTGGATCGCGATCAGCGCGGACCGGGGCGACGGGCGTCCCGATCCGCTGGAACTCGACTGAACGGTCTCCGGTCGGTCAGTCCCCGGCGTCGACGTGGAACATCTCGTCGAGCAGCCCCGCGAAGCGCTGTGCGACGACGTGGCGCTTGACCTTCATGGTCTGCGTCATCAACCCGTTCTCGGCGGTCATCGGCTCGCACAGGACGCGGAAGGTCGCGATGCGCTCGAGAGGGCGGAAGCCGGCATCGCGCGTGATCAGTCGGTCGAGTTCGGCGCGGTAGCGGCGCTGCACGTCGTCGCCGCGCAGGACGCCCTCGTCCGCTTCCCAGCGGGCCCGGGGGATCTCGTGATCGAGGCACTCGACGTCGGCCACGATCAGCGCACCGAGGTTCTTCTGATCCTGTCCGACGATCACCACCTGCTCGATCAGGGGCGAGGTCTTGAGCTGCGTCTCGATGCGCTCGGGTTCGACGTTCTCGCCGCCGGCCAGGACGATGGTGTCCTTGGCGCGACCGGTGATGCGCAGCTCGCCGCGCGCGTCGATCGAGCCGAGGTCGCCGCTGTTGAACCAACCGTCGACGATCACCTGCGCCGTCTGCTGCGGGTTCCGCCAGTAACCCTGCATCACCTGCGGTCCGCGGATCCAGATCAGGCCGACCGCGCCGGTGGGGAGCGTGCGGCCGTTCTCGTCGCGGATCTCGCACTGGGTGCGCGGCAGCGGGCGACCGATCGTGTGCGGTCGGTTCTCGTCGGGTCGGCGCAGCGCGACGACCGGACTGGTCTCGGTGAGGCCGTAGCCGTTGAGCAGTGGGATGCCCATGCCGAGCAGGGTCTCGTCGACGTGCGCGGGCAGCGAGCCGCCGCCGGAGACGGCGATGCGCAGGTGACCGCCGGTGGCCTCACGGAAACGCGACAGCACGCTCTTCCCGACGACACGCTGCGCGAGACGGCGCAGCAACGAGGCACGTCCCGCTCCGATCGCGCGACAGCTCGTGAGTACGAAGTCGAGCAGGCGGCGGCGCCAGCCGGTCTGCTTGCGGCACTGGGCGACGATGCCGTCGTGGATCATCTCCCACACTCGAGGCACCGCGACGAAGATCGTCGGCTGCACGCTGCGCAGGTCGTCGCGCAGGCGACGTCGATCGGAGTAGACGATGCGACTGCCGGCGTAGAGGAGCACGTAGTCCATGATGCGCTCGTAGCTGTGCCAGGAGGGCAGCACCGAGAGCGCGCGGTCGTCGTGGTCGAAGTGCAGCAGCTCCTCGACCATGTGGATGTTCTCGATCAGGTTGCCGTGCGAGAGCGTGACTCCCTTCGGGTTGGCCGTGGTCCCGCTGGTGTAGATGACGGTGAGCGGATCGTCGGCCTGCACCGCATCCGCGAGGCGTTCGAGTTCACCCTCGTGCTCGCCGAGCCAGGTGTCGCCGCGTGCGGCGAGGGTCGACAGGTCGATGACACCCGCCGTCGTCACCGGCCCCGCGAGCACGCAGAGCTGACGCAGGGCGGGGAGCTGCGGCGCGAGCCCGGCGAGGTCCTGCGCGACCCTCCCGGTCTCCGCGAAGGCGAAGGTGCAACCGGCGTGGTCGAGCAGGAACGCGAGTTCGGCCGGCGTCGTGTCGGTTCCCCTCGGCACGTCGACCGCGCCGATCCACGCGCAGGCGAGATCCGCGACGATCCACTCGCGGCGGTTCTCGGCGATCAGGGCCACCCGGTCGCCCTTCTTCACGCCGCTCGCGACCAGGCCGGCGGCGACACGACGGACCTCGCGGCCGAGTTCGGCGAAGGTCGTGGCATCGCCGCCGCGCGCGTCACGGCGCTCGAGGAACACGCGATCGCCGAACATCTCGGCCGAACCGCGCACCAACTCGGCGAAGTTGCGGAGTGATCGGGCCTTCATCGGGTCGGGATCCTCGCGCTCGATTCGATCATGGCGTGCGGCGCGGTCGGCCCGGCCGGGCTCGTCGACGCGGGGGGATTCTCGCGGCGCGGGTGGGCCCGGCAAGGGTGCTGCGATCGGCGGGTGACGTGGGGACGCACGAGCGTCCGAGAACTTGTTCAGCCGGAGACCTTGGCGGGCCGAAATCGTACTTGCGTCAGGTGATCGGAGTCCCTACATGTTCCCGTCCTCGCACCCGCGGGTGTAGCTCAGTGGTAGAGCATCACGTTGCCAACGTGAGGGTCGTGAGTTCGAGCCTCATCACCCGCTCCATGAACGCGACCCGTGCCGCCGCACCGGCAGGCACGGGTCGCGTTTGACTTCCGGGACCGTCGCCGCGCCATCCCAGGGGGACCGAGCATGCACGAGGGAGTCCGGAGCCGGCCAACGCATCCCGAACCGTCCGGCGCGGTTCCTTCGACCCCGTCGGCCGCACCGCGCGCGCCGCTTCTCCGGCCCGAGGGCCAGAACAACCGGAGAGAGAGCAAGTTGACGCCTCCCGTCTATGTGACGCCCCAGACCGAAGACGGCGTCGTCTCCCGCGTCCTGTGCTGCGACCCGGAGGGTTGCGAGGTCGAGGTCCGCATCCCGCTGAACAAGCGGTTCCGCAACCTGGTCCACGGCCGGGAGAAGGAACTGGTGCTCGCCTCGCGCAGCCGCATCGCGCGCATCGGTTTCGACGTGACCCCGACGTCGGAGATCGCCCTCGAACACGACGTCGCGCATTTCCGCGCCCGCTTCGACGTCGCGATCCCCGCCTACGAGGTGGGCAAGTTCGTGCACGACGTCGTCGTGCCCGGTCTACGCGTCGGCCGCCTGGTGTTCTGTCCCCAGGAGAAGGCGCTCGACTCGCGCGGCATCCTCGCCGCGATCCGCGAGGGCGCCTTGCAGCTCCCTGCCGCGTATTCGATCGACGAACGCGGCCGCTTCACGATCACGCCGCACCGCCGCGTCTACGAGCTGACCCGCCCGCTCACACGGGACGACGTGCTGACGATCCTCGCCTCGGCCGAGGGGCGCAGCGTGCTGAACCGCATGCAGGTCGCGCGCGACGTCGAGAACGTGGTGATGGAGCCAGGGCAGGGTGTGATCACCTCGTGCTCGATGTTCCTGCACCGCCACTACGTGGTCCTCGACCGCGAGTCCGGACAGCTCGGCAAGCATCTGCAGGCGATCGCCCTCGACCCGGTCCGTACGCGCGGCACGCGTGTGTTCCTCGAGTTCACCAACTGCTCGAAGGAGACGATCGTCAACCCGTCGGTCAGCGCCCGCATCTACGAGGCGATGCCGCTCGAGCCGCAGCTCCGCACGGTGCCGGTGAAGCTGCCGGAGAACCTGCAGGCGAAGCAGAAGGCCCGCGCGCGCTTCGAGGCGGTCCGCGGTCTGTTCGACCGTCTGCAGCAGAAGAGCGAGCGCAGCTCGTACTTCGACCGCTTCGTCGCCGTGGTGGAGGACTGGGAGGCCATCGCGCGCGGCGAGACTCCGACGCGGATCTGGCATTCGCCGAACGGCAACGGCGACAACATCCACAAGCTGCGTGCGACGCGCGATTACTCGCGTGACCCGCTGCCGCGCTTCGGCACGAGCCTTCTCCAGGAAGTCCCGGTCGGCTCGCGCGCCACCGTGCTGCTCGGCTGCTTCCCCAACCTGCTCGAACATCTCGATGTCTGCCGCGCGGCGGTGGAGCGTCGCATCCACCGCATCGTGTTCCGGCGTGCGAGTTGGGAGCACGGACCCTTCCTCTCGGCCAAGGACCACGCGCGTCTCGCCGACTACGCGTCCCTCGGCCTCGAGGTGTTCTGGTGCAACGACGACTGGGGCCATCTCGCGGTGCACACCTTCCGGGGGCTGCGTGGCTACTTCGTCGAGCCGCAGACCGAGGCGCGCTTCCAGAACGCGCTGATCATCGCGATCTACGGGTCGGCGCGTCCGTTGACCGACGTCGACGTGCGCAAGCTGCGTGAGCTGCTCACCGGATTGAAGGGCCTGTTCGGCGACAACCTCGCGATCCTGACCGGCGGAGGCCCTGGCGCCATGCAACAGGCCAGCGAGATCGCGCACGACCTCGGCCTGCTGGTCGGCGCGAACTACATCGAGACGGTGGACCAGGGCACCAACAAGGACGCCGACTTCTACCAGTGCTTCCAGGACATCAGCCGGCACAACCGCCAGCGCTGGTTCGAGATCGCGAGCTTCCAGATCTTCTGCACCGGCGGTCTCGGCACGCTCGAGGAGATCGGGTTGACGATGACCGACATGAAGCTCGGCGTGATCGAGATGTCGCCGGTGGTCTTCTTCGGCCAGCACGGCGACAGCCCGTACTGGGAGCCCCTGCGGCGCCAATTCCGGAACATGGTCCAGGACAAGCGCGCGCCCGACTGGATCGACAAGCACGTGCTGATGACCGACGACCCCGCCGCGGTGCCGCCCTTCTACAAGCGCATCCTCGAGATCGGCTGACGGTCGGCGACTTG
Organism: Planctomycetota bacterium; assembly: GCA_046349595.1. Taxonomy (GTDB): domain Bacteria; phylum Planctomycetota; class UBA1135; order UBA1135; family UBA2386; genus JACRLW01. Next base: position 3,351,919 of record JAXMCA010000001.1, on the reverse strand, counting down.
TCGGCGAGCCTCGCACGGGCGACGCTCACGCGACCTTGTCCCCACCGGTCCTGACCTACTGCGGAAACGTCCACCCGGCCGAGTCGCTCGACGACTGGCTCGGAGTGCTCGTCGGGCCTGGCGCGCAGATCGCGTCGTCGTCGCGCCTTGCGGGTCGGAGCTTTCCCCTCGGCGTGTGGTGGACCGCCGAGGTCGCGCGCAGCCTCGCGACGGACGCCTCCGCACGCGAACGGGTGCGCGAGATCCTGGCGAACACCGCCTGCCACATCGCGACGCTCAACGTGTTCCCCTTCGGCGGCTTCCACGCCGATGTGGTGAAGGAGGCGGTGTACCGGCCCGATTGGGCCGACGACCGCCGCGCCGACTACACGCTCGATGCGGCGCGGGCGATCGCGATGCTCGCTGCGCCCGGCACGACGATCCCGCTGTCGACGCTTCCGCTCGGCTTCGGCACCGGCCACTTCGCGCGCATGGCGTCGGCGTTGCGCGCGACGGCCGTGCAGCTCGCCGTGATCGAGGCGGAGTACGGCGTCCGCTGCGTGCTCGCGCTCGAACCCGAGCCCTTCTGTCTCCTCGAACGCGCCGATGCCGCGGCGCGATGGCTCGAGGAACGGGTGTTCCGCGCCAGCACCGACGAGGGCGTGCTGCGCCGCCATCTCGGCATCTGCGTCGACCTCTGCCATCTCGCGGTGGTCGGCGAGGACGCGGTCGTCGCGCTGGGGGAGCTGCGCGCGCGTGGCATCGCCGTGCCGAAGATCCAGGTCTCGAGCTGTCTGGAGCTGCGCGACGGCGCCGAGATCGATCGTCTGCTCGCCTTCGACGAGCCGCGTTACCTGCACCAGACCGTCGCCGACGGTGGTGCATTGCGCGCGCGTGATCTCGGCGAGGTCCGCGCGCGGCGTTCCGAGTTCACGCGCAGCGAGCGGATCCGCAGCCACTACCACGTGCCGTTGTTCTGGGACGCGGACGGACCGCTCGGATCGACGCAGCGCGAGGTGCGCCGCGTCCTCGCCTCCCTGCGCGGCGACCTGCCGCTGCTCGAGGTCGAGACCTACACCTGGAACGTGCTCGACCGCAGCTTCGATCCCGAACGCGACCTGGCGCGCGCGATCGGGCGCGAACTCGACTGGGTCCGCGACGCATTGGCTGGCTAGCATCCGATCCGCCCATGCGCACGCAGACCTTGTCGATCCTGATCTCGGACCTGCAGGGCTACACGGAGCGCCAGGCGCGATCGTCGCGTGAGGCGATCGCACGCGATCTCGCGCGTCACGCCGAGCTCCTCCGTCCGGTGTTCGCCGCGTTCCGCGGCCGGGTCGTGAAGTCGATGGGCGACGCTTTCCTGGTCGTCTTCGACAGTCCCACCGACGCCGTGCTCGCCGCGGTGCAGGTGCAGAAGCAGCTCGCGCAGCACAACCTCGGCAAGGACGTGGAGCAGTCGCTCCACGTCCGTATCGGCATCGCCACCGGCGAGGTGTCGCGCGACGCGCAGGACGACGTGTTCGGCGATCCCGTCAACCTCGCCGCGCGTCTGCAGGCCAGTGCCGAGCCCGATGCCGTCTGGCTCGCCGAGACGACCTTCCTGTCGATGAACCGCAACGAGGTGCAGGCCTTCGAGGTCGGTGCGCGCGTGTTCAAGGGAGTGCCGGGCGAGGTCAAGGTCTACCGCGTGCTCGACGACTGCATCCGTCGCACGGCGTTGTTGTCGCGCGAGGAACTCGACCGGGCCATGGCGGCTCCGCTCGCGCGTGGGCGCACCCGTCGCGTGGCGCTGTTCGCGCTCGGCCTGCTGACGGTCGGCGTGGCGGCGTGGTTCGTGCTGCTCGATCGTCGCGGTCCGCTCGAACGTTTCGCCAGCGATCCCGCCGATCTCCAGGCGGGCGATGCCTGCGCCCGGATCTGGACGACGGAGCTGTACGACGCCGAGGAGCGCGGCGTGATGGAGACCGTCTACCGCGAAGGTGTGATGGCGCAGAGGATCGCGGGAATGGCCGAGCGCTTCGGCGGCCGTGAGGCCTTCGACCGGCTGCGGGCGGTCTACCTGATGGCCAACGAGCCGCTCGGCCCGCAGGTCGCCGAGTTCGTCGAGGGGGTCGTCACCCGGCACGCCGCGCTGCGCGGTGACCCGCGGTTCCGGAAGCTGCTCGGGGACACCGTCGAGTACGCGGCCAAGGAACCCGCGATCCATGCGATCTACTTGCGCGCGGAGCAGGCGCTGGACGGCGGGGGATGAGTCGGCCACGTCGGGAGCTTCCGTGCATCCAAAGCCGTCGGACGCGCGCGCTCGCGTACCGAATCCTGACGGCGGTTGTTTCGCCGGACCGATCGGCCCATCCTCGCGCCACTCGCAGCTCCGATGATCGAGATTCGCCGACTCCGCAAGGAGTACCGTCGCGGCGCAGAGACCCTGCTCGCGTGTTCCGTCCGTGAGCTCGTCGTCGAGCGGGGCGAGCAGATCGCGCTGATGGGGAAGTCGGGGTGCGGCAAGACCACGCTGCTCAACACCATCGCGGGGATCCAGCGGCCGAGTTCGGGCAGCGTCGTGGTGTGCGGCACCGATCTCGCCACGCTCGGCCAGGGCGCGCTCGACCGATTCCGCGCTCGCCACATCGGCATCGTGTTCCAGACCTTCAATCTGCTGCAGCCCTTCACCGCCTACGAGAACGTGCTGCTCGGTGCGACCTTCAGCGGCAGGCTCGATTCCGAGCATCGGCGACGTGCCCACGAACTGCTCGGCCACGTCGGCCTCGGCGATCGCATCCACCATCGGCCGCGTGAGCTGTCGATCGGCCAGCAGCAGCGGGTCGCGCTCTGCCGTGCGCTCATCCACGAACCCGAGCTGATCCTCGCCGACGAGCCGCTCGGCAACCAGGATCGCGAGACGGGTGCGAAGGTGCTCGCGCTCCTCCTGGAGATCGCGAGCGCGGAGGGCCGCACGGTGGTGATGGTGACGCACGACCCGGAGAGCGCGAAGTTGATGCGTCGCACCATCGACCTGCAGTCCCTGCGGGAGGCGGCATGAGGCTGCCCGCCATCGCGCTGCGCAACCTGCGGGTGCGCGTCCTGTCGAGTTCGCTGACCGCGTTCTCGGTCGCCCTCGGCACGGGCATGATCGCGGCCATCTGGCTGCTGCTCGTGCAGGTGCAGTCGCGCTACCAGTCGAGCATCGCGGGCTACGACGCGGTGGTGGGCCCGAAGCAGGGTTCGTCGCTGCAGTTGTTCATGAGCACGGTGCTCAACCTCGAGGACGCGCAGGGCGTGTTGCCGCTCTCGGTCTACACCGAACTCCACGACGGCGCGCGGGCCAGGTCGCGCTACGGCCTCCGCTACGCCATCCCCCAGGCACGCGGTGACACGGTCGGAGGCTTTCCGCTGATCGGAACCACCGACGAGATGTTCAGCGCGTTCACGCGCGGCAAGGACGAGAACGACCAGCGTCGGCATCTGGTGCTCGAACGTGGCGAGACCTGGAGCTTCTCGCACGCCGATCTGCTCGCCGTCGCCGAGGAACTCGCCAAGGAGATGAACGAGCCGCACGCGGACCACGCGGACCACGGCTCGCATCCCGGCGAGGAGGACCACGACCACCACGAGATCCGCAAGGAATGGTGTCGCGCGGTGATCGGCGCACAGGTCGCGCGCTCGCTCGGACTCGATGTCGGGAGCACCTTCGTCCCGGTGCACGGCAAGAGCGAGGCCGGTGCGCACGAGCACGAGGAAGCGCGGACCACCGTGGTCGGGGTCCTCGCGCCGACCTACACGCCGATCGACCGTTCGATCTACGTGCCGATCGGTCTGCAGCTGTCCCTGCCCCAGCACAACGCGATCCAGCTCGCGCCCGACGCGAACCCCGTGACCACCGAGGTCGGTGCGAAGGACGTGCAGATCTCGTCGATCGTCGTCGGCGCGCTCGGACACCTCGCCGACCAGAACCTGCGCTACGACTTCCAGACGCGCGCCGATGCGCAGGTCGCGTCCCCCAAGCTGGAGATCATCAAGCTCCTGTCGCTGGTCGGCGACGCCGCCGGGATCCTGCGCATCGTCGCCTGGCTGGTGATCGTGGTCGCCGCGGCCGGGGTGCTGGTCGCGCTCTACAACACCATGAACGAGCGTCGTCGGGAGATCGCGATCATGCGTGCGCTCGGTGCGCGTCGGCTCCAGATCTTCGCGATCATCGTGCTCGAGGCGGCGGTGGTGGCAGGCCTCGGTGCGGTGGGCGGTGTGCTCCTCGCGCACGGCAGCGCGATCCTGTTCGGGCCCGCGATCCAGGCCAGGGTGAACGTCCCGATCGACCCGGGTGCTTTCTCGATCGACGAGGTCTGGCTTATCCTCGCCGTCACCGCGCTGGGCGCCCTCGCCGGGTTCATCCCCGCGGTCAAAGGTTCGACGACCGAAGTCGCCGAACACCTCGGACCGACCTCGTGATGCGCGAGTCCCACAGCATGATCCGCTTGCTCCCGATCCTGATCGCCCTCCTCACCTTGCCGATCGCAACACGGGCGCAGGAGGTGGAGAAGCCCAAGATCGAGAAGCCCGTCGTCACGACGCCGGTGGTCACGTCGACGCCGGCGAAGCCGGGGACGGAGAAGCCGGCGGACACGGCGAAGCCGAAGGATGGCGGGAAGTCGAAGGACGGAACCGGCAAGCCCGGCGAGGACAAGCCGAAGGACGGCGGCGAGAAGCCCAAGGATGGCGAGAAGGAGGAGCCGGTCGATCCTCCTGCCGATCAGCCGCTGCCGCCGGGCGCGAGCCCGGACGACATCCGCGCGATGCGCAGTGCGCAGCAGATGATCTCGACCGAGCGCCGGCTGCTGAAGCGCATCAAGAGCGGCGAGATCAAGGGTGTCGACACCTTGCTGCGTTTCGAGGACGTCTCGAGCTGGCCCTACCAGGACGGCCTCAAGAGCTGCCCCGAGGCGGTGCGCAAGCTCGACGGCAAGAAGGTCGCGATGATCGGCTTCATGCTGCCGATCGACCAGGTCGAGCACATCAAGGAGTTCCTGCTCGTGCAGTCGCTGTGGGCTTGCTGCTACGGAACCCCGCCGGACATCAACGGCATCGTCCGCGTCGTGATGAACGGCGACAAGCGCACCGACTACCAGTTCGACCCGGTCTTGGTGACCGGCACCTTCCGCGTCAAGGAGTCGCGTGAGGACGGCTACTGCGTCGACATCTACCAGCTCGAGGCCGAGTCGGTGTCGACGGTGAAGTGACGTCGCCAGGGCGCGCACGCGCGTCCCGATCCGATCCTGCGCCGTGAAAGTCCGGACCGCACCGGCGCCGATAGCTCCCCCGGAATGCCGGGGATCGCCAGACCGAAGACCAGCTCGCTGACCCTGCGCCTGTGCGCCGTGCTGGCGACCGGTGCCGTCGCGCTGTCCGCCCTGGTCACGCTGTCCGGCGCCGAGGAGGCCAAGGACCGGCAGGTCCGGGCGCTTCATGCGCAGCAGCGGCTGATGTGCGATTCGCTCGCCCGGCGCGCCGCGGCCTTGCTCGAGCGCGAGGATGCGCTGCGTCTCTCCGTCGTCGCGTCGTCGGCCGCCGACATCGCCAGCGCACGGGTCCTGATCCTCGATCGCAGCGGTGTCGTGAAGATCGACACCGGGCAGGCCGAGCAGGGCCACGTGCTCCAACTCGCGACCAGTGACGGGCTCGCCGATCGTCCGCTCGGCGCCGAACGCTTCGAGGTGATGGCCCCGGCCCTGTCGAACGACGGCTTCGTCGGTGAGGTGCGGTTGCGCTACACCACGCGCGGTCTGCCCCCGGTCGAGTTCCCCTGGAGTCTCTTCGGCCTGGTCTTCCTGTGCAGCGCCACCCTGGTGACGCTCGCCGGTTGGATCGTGCACAGCTGGGTTCTCAGGCTGCGACAGCTCGCGGCGCATGCGCGGAACCTCGCGCGGGGCGAGAGCGCCGAGCAGGTCGGACGCGACGCCGGCGCGGTGGGCGAGGTCCGCGAGGCCCTGCTCGAACTCTCCTTGCGCGGCGAGCAGTCGGCACAGAATGCGCGCGGGGGCTTCCTGCGTCTCGCGCGCGAGCTGATCCACGCGCTGGAGTTGCGTGGCCAGGTTGCCCCTGGTCGTCCCGAGCGGGTGCGTCGTCAGGCTGTCGCGCTCGCCGAGCACCTCGAACTCGACGCGCTCGAGGTCGCCACCATCGGCGAGGCGGCCGTGGTGCTCGAACTCGGCAAGGCCGGGATCCGCCCTTCGGCGCTCGCGAAGGAAGGGCGACTCGACGAGATCGAGCTGGAGTCGCTGCGCGAGGCCCCCAGTCGCGGTGCATCGCTGCTCGGTGCGCTCCCCGAACTCGCCGAGGTCGCGCGTGCCGTGCGCCACCATCGTGAGCGCTGGGACGGCACGGGGCACCCCGACGGGCTGCGCGGCGCGCGCATCCCGGTGGCGAGCCGCGTCCTCGCGATCGCATCGACCTGGGACCAGTTGCTGCTCGGCGACGGACGCATGCCCTCGCTGTCCTGGCCCGAAGCGCTCGACGTGCTGCGCGAGCAATCCGGCGCGATCTTCGATCCCAACCTGGTCCGTTCCTTCGAGGAGATGGTGCGCGCCAAGCCGCCACGTGAGCGCGGCGGTGTCGCGGTCGCCATCCCGACGCCCGCGCTGGCACTCGCGGAGGCTTCGCGCATCGCGCCGCTCGGTATCGATGCGTGCGAGTCGACCGACGAGGTCGGAGAGGACCCGGAATCGCCGCTGGAGTTGATGTGGGACGATCCCGACGGGGACGAGTCGTGACATCGGGGCGTGCGCGTCTCGCTCTCGTGTTGCTGTGTTCCGGCTGCGCGCAGCAGACGCACCTCGATTCGGCTTTCGACGCTCTCCGCGACGGGGCACTCGTGGAGGCGTTGGTCCAACTCGACTCGATTCCGCCGAGCGATCCGCGGTACCCGGAAGCGCGCTCGACTGCGGATGCCGTCGAGCGACGCGTGCGCGTCGCGCATCGCCTGATGCAGCAGGCCCTCGACCTCCGTGCGCAGCGGCGTGATGAGCAGGCGGCAGCGAGGATCGCCGCCGCGCGGTCGATCTGGCCGTCGTTGCCGGGGATCGCCGCGCTCGCGCGGGCCACGCAACTCCGCATGGCGGCGCTCGACACCTGCGTCGGGGACCAATCCGCGCTCGGCGAAGTGCTCTCGACCAGCACCGTGGTCGACGCGGATCCCCCGACCGCGCCGCAGGGCGAGATCGCACCCGTTGCCGCCTTGGCCGGACTCGGGGACTGGAGCCACGTCGAGGACGAGGTCCGACGCCTGTTGGGCCAGGGCCGCGTCGATCAGGCCATCGTCTTGCTCGAAGCGGCGCGCGCGGGGGGATGGGCTGTCGAGTCGGGCGCGCTCTGGCTCCTCGCGATCCGGGTCCGTGCCCGCGCGGTGTATGCACGCGGCGATCTCGGGGCGGCCGCGGTTGCGTGGCGCCGTGTGCTCGACGTGCAGGAGCAGGACGTCGAGGCCATCGGTTTCCTCGAGGCGATCCGCGCCGAGCAGGATTGGCGGGCGGGGAAGAACGACATCGACGAACGCGCCCGCGGCTGAGCGAAGGGTGACGCGCGTCGTTCTCGCTGCCGGGGTGCCGCGGCGTCGCGACTCAACTCATCACGGGGCTGAGGAGCCGTTCGAGAAGTCCGAGGGCACGCGGGAAAAAACGCCGGGGGGCAAACTTCGGGAAAAGGGGAAGAAGGAGAGTCAAGTTTTTACGCCCTTGGCGGCAACCCCCGGCTCACGTGCGCTTGCTGGCGAGGCTCGCGCAACGCACCGCGTCCGCGACCTCACCTGAACTTCTCATTGTCGAAGAACAGCCACGGTCTCCGGCTGGGCCGGAGGTCGTGTTCTCGGTCCGTGGACTGTGCGGTTGTTCGAATCCCGAAGCAACCCATCCACGTCGCGAGGAGTGTAGCGCGCGCCTCACCGCTTTCCAACCCGACCGACCGGGAATCTCCCTCACGGCGGGGAACTCGCGACGCGAGCGAGTGGAAGCGGTGGTGGTCATCGCCGCGCACCGGGGCGACTCCTGGTGGTCGCGCGCGATGCGCGCCTGGTCTTCGACGCCCCCTGGACCGGCTGCAGCACGACGCCCGTGGGGTCGATCCGGGCCGACCACTCGTCCGGAATCCGGATCACGGAAGTGGTCTCGACAATGAGCGCGGGACCCTCGATTCCATATCCGAGGGGAAGTGTGTCGCGTGCCCACACCGGCAGGCTCAGGTCGCCGAGAGGGGGGCGGGAGGTCGCCACCGGAGCGGGATCGCGGACGCATCCCTCCGCGACCAGCTTCCAAAGGCGCGGCCCGGGACGGCGGGCCTCCGCGCGCAGCTCGACGACCTCGATCGGACTGTCCGACGCGACGAAGCCGAAGCGCTGCTGGTGGAGGCGGGCGAAGCGGGCCTCGAGGTCGGTCCCGAAGCTCGTCCACAGGCCCGCGCCCTGGCCGGCGAAGCGCAGTCGGATCTCGAGTCGCACCGCGACTCGACCGCTGCCCTCGAGCTCGGCGCGGGCGCGCTCGCCGAGGGCGCGGATGCGCCCGGTCAGCACGCGTGCCGGGAGGTCGGAGAGTCGGCGCAACACCGGTTCGGTGACGACGCGGCTCTCTCCGGCGAGCGCGAGTCCGACCGCGGAGAAGGCACCCGGCACGGGTGCGACCAGCGCGAAGGGCATGCCGAGGCGCCGCGCGAGCGATGCCGCGTGCAGGCCGCCAGCACCGCCGTAGGCGAGGAGGGGAACACCGGCCGGATCGACCGCGCGCTGGCTGGTGATCACCAGCAGGGCTCGCACCATCGCGACGTCGGCGATCTCGAGCACACCCTGGGCTGCGGCGTGCGGCGACACGCCGAGCTTCCGGGCCAGCGTTTCGATCGCCCGGACCGCGCGGTCCGGATCGATCGACAGGCGCCCGCCCAGCAGCGTGTCCGCACGGATGTGTCCGAGCGCGACGTGCGCATCGGTCACCGTCGCCTCGCTGCCCTTGCCGTAGCACGCCGGACCGGGATCCGCTCCGGCGCTGTGTGGGCCGACGCGCAGTGCACCTCCCGCGTCGACCCAGGCGATGCTGCCGCCGCCGCAACCGATGGTGTGGACGTCGAAGGCGGGCAGCGGCAAGGGCAGACCGGCGATGCCTCGGTCGTCGTCGCCGACCTCCGGCTCGCGACCGACCAGCGCGACATCGGTCGACGTGCCGCCGATGTCGATCGCCGCCAGGCGGTCGGTACCGCGCGCGGCGGCGATGCGGGCCGTCGCGATCACGCCGCCCGCGGGACCCGAGAACATCGCGCGCGCGGGGAACTCGATCGCTTCCTGCGAGCCCATGATCCCGCCGCTGCTGCGCAGGAGCCGCAGGCGTCCGGGATGCAGTGGGGCTTCGAGTCGTGCGAGGTATCCGCTCATCACCGGCCGGATCGCCGCGTTGAGCACGGCTGCGGACAGCCTCTCGAACTCACCGGGTCGCGGCAGGAGTGCCGCGCTGCAGGTCATCGGCAGGCCGAGTCCCGCCAGCGCAGCCGCGATGCGGAGTTCATCGCCGGGATGGGCTGCGGCGTGGAGCAGGCCGATGGCGATCGATTCCGCGCCGAGCGCCCGCAGGCGGTCCGCGAGCCGGGTCAAGACTGCCCTGTCCGGCTCCGACTCGAGTCTTCCGTCGGCGAGACGGCGCTGCTCGACCGCCACACGGAGTTCGCGGGGGACGAGTGGCACGGCACGCTTCGGCTCGAGGTCGTAGAGACCCAGGCGGTCCTGTCTGCCGATCTCGATCAGATCCTCGAAACCGGCGTTGGTGACGAGTGCGGTGCGGGCGAGCCGCCCGGTGAGCACTGCGTTCAAGCCGACCGTGGTTCCGTGCACGACGTCGACCACGCGTCCGCCGCGTACCGCCTTCACGCCCTCGATCACCGCGAGCCCGGGGTCGGCGGGCGTGGAGGGCAGCTTGTGCACCGTGATCGCGCCCCGCTCGAGGACGGCGACGTCGGTGAAGGTTCCGCCGGTGTCGATGCCGATGCGCAGGTCCGCCACGGGAGTGCCGCAGGATAGCGAGCGCAGCGCGAGGTTGCGCGCACGAGTGGCTTGCCCTTCGATGCGCCGCGTCCGCACCCGCGCATGAACCTGGTCCTCGCCTGCACCGTCGCGTGGCTCCTCGGAGGCATCCCCTTCGGATTGGTCCTGGTCCGCGTGCTGCTCGGGCTGGATGTCCGGACCATCGGATCCGGCAACGTCGGCGCCACCAACGCCTCGCGCGCCTTCGGTCGCGCGCGCGTGCCGATGTTCCTGCTGTTCTACGTGCTGGATTGCGCGAAGGGTTTCGTGCCCGCCTTCTGGTTCGCGAGCTGGTTCGGTCTCGCGCCGGGGGTGTCCGCGCCGGTGCTGTGCGGTGCCGCGGCGATCGCCGGGCACTGCTTCTCGCCCTTCCTGCGCCTGCGCGGCGGCAAGGGGGTGGCGACCACGACCGGTGTGTTCGCTGCGGTGGAGCCGATCGCGCTCGGCGTCGCCCTGCTCGGATTCCTCATCGTCCTCGCCATCGGACGGCGCGTGTTCTTCGGCAGCCTCGCCATCGCCGTGCTGCTCGCGGTGACGGTGATCCTGCGCGAACCGGCGACGGCGTTCCGCGAACGCCTGCCCGCGACCACGCTCGCGCTGGTCGTCGCGGTGTTCCTGTTCTGGACCCATCGCAGCAACTTCGCGAAGCTGCGTGCGGCGAGGAGGACCTCGTGAAGGTCGCCGTACTCGGCAACGGTGGTTTCGGGACGGCGATGGCGATCGCCGCGGTGCGAGCCGGCCGCGAGGTGGCGATGTGGGGGCACGATCCGGTCTACACCGCCGAGGTCGCCCGCACGCGCCGCAACCCGCGCTACCTGCCGGATGTCGAGATCCCCGTCGCGGTCGCGATCAGTGCCGACCCCGTGGCCGTGCTCGTGGGCGCCGAGGTCGTGCTGGTGGCGGTTCCCACCCAGCATCTGCGAGGCGTGGTGTCGGGGATGTCGGCCCATCTACGTGTCGGGGCCGCGCTGGTGTCGCTCGCGAAGGGCCTCGAGCAGACCTCCGGTTTGCGTCCCAGCGAGGTGCTCACGGCGATCGCGCCGGGTCATCCGGTGCTCGCCCTGAGCGGACCGAGCCACGCCGAGGAGGTCGCGCGCGGACTGCCGGCGCTGGTGGTCCTGGCCGGAGCGACCCCGGAGATCCGCCGCGTCCTCCAGCAGGCGCTCTCGGATCAGCACCTGCGCGTCTATCGGAACGACGATCTGCTCGGCGTCGAGTTGTGCGGTGCGCTCAAGAACGTGATCGCGCTCGCCGCCGGGATCGCCGAGGGGATCGGGCTCGGCGACAACGCGCGCGCCGCGATCCTCTCACGCGGACTCGCGGAGATGGTCCGCTTCGGCGTGGCGGCCGGCGCGCGCGCCGAGACCTTCTACGGACTCGCCGGTGTCGGGGATCTCGCGGTGACCGCGTTCAGCCAGCACGGGCGCAACCGTGCGCTCGGCGTGCGCATCGGCCGCGGCGAGACGCTCCAGGCCATCCTGGCCTCGACCCAGAAGGTCGCCGAAGGTGTCTACACCTCGCGTGTGGTGCGCAGCCGCGCGGCGGCGATGGGCGTCGAGATGCCGCTGTGCGACGCCGTGTGCCGTGTCCTGTTCGAGCAGTTCTCCCCGGTCACCGCGGTGCGCGAACTGATGGAGCGGGACCGCAAGCGTGAGATGGACTGATCTACTCCTCCGGAGGATTCGCGCGGCACGCGCGGATTCTCGTGAGCAGTCGATGCCAGCAGGACCGACAGCGCGGCCGAGTGCCTCGGGGTGCGGTGAGCGAAGCGAGCCGCACCCTTCGGTTGCGGCAGGAGGCCGCGCTGTGAGCCCGACAAGGAATCCGTGTACGGGCTCTCGGATGCTCACTGGTGGCCGCATGCGCGGCCACGCAGAGCTCGAGAGACCAATTGTCTCTCGAACTCTGATCGCTCGGTGCCGGTCGTCGATCGGCGGTGCGGAGCCGTGCTGGCACCGCGGACGGACAGCCCCGATCATGCCGCGCCATGATGGAAAGCCGATCCGTGCTCCTCGCGTCGTTCCTCGCCGGAGCCGGACTTGTCGCTCAGGAGCAGCGCGAACTCCGTCTGGTCGATTGCTTCGCCCTCGACTCGAGCCTGGTCCCCGACCACGACGAGCCGATCGCCTGGCTCGACGCCCAGCGCTACCTGGTGTTCGGTGCGATCGAGAAGGGCGGCAACACCACACACACCTTCTTCGCGCAGAGCAGCAAGGACGGACAGGAGCGCGCGGTGTTCGTCGACCCGAACTGGATCGACACCCTCGCCGCCCTGCCCGGACTGCGCCGCGCCGATCTCGACTCCGCCCTCGACTCCGCCGAGAAGTTCACCTGGGCTCCGGACCGGCGTGGATTCGTCGTCAACGTGAACCGCGACCTGTTCTGGTACGACCGGCTTCACGACGTCGCGCGACGTCTCACGCGCAACACCGAGGAGGAGGTGGGGGAGCAGGTCTCACCCGATGGCACGATGGCCGCGTTCGTGCGCGGCGGTGATCTGTTCGTCGTGGCGCTCGACGCCGGCGACGAACTCAAGCTCACGAGCGGAGGTGGACCGAACCTGCTGCACGGCCGCCTCGACTGGGTGTACCAGGAGGAGCTGTACGGGCGCGGCGAGTTCAAGGGCTTCTGGTGGTCGCCCGACTCGACGCGCATCGCGTTGCTCCGCCTCGACGAGTCGCGCGTGGAGCGCATCGCCATCCCCGACGATCGTTCGGGTCGGGCGACCGTCGAGGAGCTGGTCTACCCGTTGGCGGGAGAGCCCAACCCGGTCGTCGACCTCGGTGTCGTCGACGTCGCGGGCGGCGAGGTGCGCTGGTTCGACATGGGACAGTGGGCCCATGACGATCCCTTGATCGTGCGGGTCACCTGGCATCCGTCGTCGAAGCAGGTCTGGTTCCAGGTGCAGGACCGCGAGCAGCGCTGGCTGGAGATGGTCGCCGGCGACGCTGCCGACGGCGCGATGCGCCTCGTGTTCCGCGAGGACAGCCCGTGCTGGGTGGAGTCGTCGCCGGAGCCGGTCTTCGTGCGCGGCGGCGACGAGTTCCTGTGGATCAGCGAGCGCGACGGCTTCGCGCATCTCTATCGCTACAAGACCGACGGCTCGCTGGTCGGACGTCTCACCAGCGGCGAGTGGGAGGTCGACAAGCTGCTCTCGGTCGACGAGGCCGGTGGCTTCGCCTGGTTCCTCTCGGAGGGTGGTGACTGGAAGTCGCAGAACCTCTGGCGTGTCGGTCTGGCCGGCGGCACCCCGGAACGCATCACGCGCGACGACGGCTGGCACGAGGTGGTGCTGGCGCCGGATTGGAATTCGTACACCGACGAGTGGTCGCGCATCGACCAGCCGCCGACCACGACGGTGCGTGCGATCGACGGCACCGTGCTGCGCACCATCGCGAAGGCACGCACCGAGCTGCTCAACAGCTACCGTCTGTCGAAGACCCGCTTCGTGACGATCCCGGCGCGAGACGGCTTCGCGCTGGAGGGCGTGATCATCGAGCCGCGCGACTTCGACACCCGTCAGCGCTATCCGGTGCTGTTCATGCAGTACTCCGGTCCACACTCGCCTGCGGTCCTCGATCGCTGGCGCTGGCGTGACTACCTGTGGCACCAGCGCATGGCCCAGCACGGCTGGCTCGTGATCTACGTCGACTGCCGCACGTCGAGCGGAAAGGGCCGCAGGTCGGCCTGCAGCGGCTTCCGGCGTTTCGGCCAGCTCGAGCTCGCCGACCACGAGGATGCGATGGATTGGCTGGTGAAGCAGGGACAGGCCGATCCGAACCGCATCGCGATCTGGGGCTGGAGCTACGGCGGCTACCAGACGCTCTACGACCTCTCGCACTCGCGGAAGTTCGCGGGCGGGATCGCGGTCAACCCGGTCACCGACTGGCGTTTCTACGACTCGATCTACACCGAGCGCTACATGGGGTTGCCGCAGGGCAACGTCGACGGCTACTCGCGTGCGAGCGTGCTGGAGTCGGCGGGCGAACTGCACGGCGAGTTGCTGCTGGTGTCGTCGACCATGGACGACAACGTCCACAGCCGGAACAGCACGCAACTGGTGTGGTCGCTCGAGCAGGCCGGGGCGACGTTCCGCTACTTGCCCTATCCACGTGTACGCCACGGCATCGAGGACATCCGGCAGCAACTCCATCTGTTCCAGTCGATGGAGGCCTTCCTCACCGAGCGCATCCTGCCGCGCCGATGATCCGCGATCTCCAGATCGGTCCGCTGTGTCGTCTGTTCGGACGTGACGCCGCAGAAGCCACGGCGAAGCTCGACGGCGTACGCGCCTGGATGGGCGACATGGCGGAGGCCTTGGCTCCGCGCCTCGAACGACCCTTCGCGTGGCGCGAGGATCCGCACGACGAACCCGCGCTCGTCGATCTGGGCGAGGGTGGAATCGCCGCTCTGCGGCTCACCGCGGTCTACGCCGACCGCACCGATCTCGATCTGCCGTCGGAGTTGCCCGATCCCCTGATCCTCGACCCCGTGTTCCGCGCGGCAGAAGAGGGCCGATTCGCGCGCTCGAACTACGGCCACCTGCTCGCGGCGCAGGCCTGGGTCCCGCCCGATTTCGACTTCACCTGCGCCGTCCCGCGCCCCGACGGCGAGGACTGGACGATCGGCTCCCTCCCCGCGTTGCGCGATCAACTCGTGTTCCTCGCGCAGCGGACGGTCGGGGTCGGCCCCGAGTCGCTGCGCGGGACCGGTGCGGTCGCAGACCGCGTGCTCGGCGCGTTCCTCCGCGCGGTCGCCGTGATGCACGCGGCTGCGCAGCAGGCGCTGCGGCGCGACGTACCGCTGGTGCTGCTGGATCGCTAGGAGCCCGAGAGGGAATCCATGATCCGGGCTCTCGGATCCTTGCTGGTGGCCGCATGCGCGGCCACGCAGAGTTCGAGAGACCAATCGCCCCTCGAGCTCTGAGGCGTGCGTCACGCGTTCCGCGGGGGCGATTCCGCCTCATCGTCGCCCTTCGGTTCGACACTGCGTTTCCGCGCGCGCAATGCCTCGCGCAGCACCCATTCGATCTGGCCGTTCACGCTGCGCATCTCCTGCTCGGCCCAGCTGCGGAGCTGTTCGAGCACTTCGACCGGGAGACGGACCAGGAAGCCTTTGCGTTCGACGCCCAATCCCGGCCCTCAGGGGTAGATCGTCCCGGCGTTGACGATCGGCTGCGAGCCGCGCTCGCTGCACAGCACGACCATCAGGTTCTGGACCATCGCGGCCTTGCGCTCCTCGTCGAGTTCCACCACGCCGCGGCGGGCCAGATGCTCGAGCGCCATCTCCACCATGCCGACGGCGCCGTCGACGATGCGCGTGCGCGCGGCGATGATGGCCTGGGCCTGCTGGCGCTGGAGCATCGCCCCGGCGATCTCGGGCGCATAGGCGAGGTGGGCGAGGCGCGCTTCGAGCACCTCGATACCTGCCATCCGCAGCCTCTCGGTGAGCTCGTTCATCAGCTCGAGGTTGACGACCTCGGCGCTGCCGCGCAACGAGGTCTCTCCGGGCTGGTCTTCGTTGGCGTCGTAGGGGTGTGAGGCGGCCAGTGTGCGCAACGCCGACTCGGTCTGGACCTCGACGTACGACTCGTAGTCCTCCACGTCGAAGATCGCCTGCGCGGTGTCCCTGACGCGCCAGACCACGACGGCGCCGATCTCGATCGGGTTGCCGCTGCGGTCGTTCACCTTCAGCCGCTCGCTGTTGAAGTTGTGGGCGCGCAGCGAAACCAGGCGTCGCACGGTGAAGGGGTTCACCCAGAACAGGCCACTGTTCCGTACCGTGCCGCGGTACCTGCCGAACAGGAGCACCACCTTGGCCTGGTTCGGGTTGACCAGGACCAGCCCGCGCACGACGAAGACCACGCACAGGAGCGCGGCGAAGCCGAGCAGGACGAAACCGACCTGGTCGGGTCCGTGGCGCGGGGCGTTGCCGGCCTGGACGAAGGACGTGATGGCGCCGACGACCAGTGCGATCGCGAGGATCAGCATCGGGACACCCGGCAGGGGACGGGGATAGGCGACTTCGGCGGAGGTGGTCTTGGTCATCGTCGGCCTCTGTTAGCAGAGTGATATCACTCAGATATCGCAGCGAACAGGGGAGATTCCCCCCACCCTCCCCACGGACCTTCCGGGAAGGGCCAGAACCCCATGCCGGCGGCTGTTCCGCGTCACGGGCGGTCACCGGGATCGGTGTTCGTCGTCGGCGTCGAGGACCCCCTCGGGCAGGGCCCGGAGGAAGGCGCGCCCGTAGACCTTGGTGCGCACGCGTGGGTCGAGGACGACGACCTCGCCGCGGTCGTCGGTTCTCCGCACCAGCCGTCCGAAGCCCTGACGGAAGCGCAGCACCGCCTCGGGGAGCGAGTGTTCGGCGAAGGCATCGCCGCCGCGTGCCGTGATCGCGCGCACCCGTGCCCTGGTCAGCGGGTGGTCCGGCTGCGCGAAGGGCAGCCGCGTGATCACCACGAGGGTCAAGGCGTCGCCGGGGACGTCGATCCCTTCCCACAACGAGTCCGCGCCGATCAGGACCGAGGTCGGTTCGTCGCGCTTGCGCCGCAGCAGTTCGCGCATCGGCGCATCGCCCTGGACGAGCACGGGGATGCCGAGCGGTTCGAGGCCATCGCGCAGTTCGTCGGCGATCGCGCGGACGAAGCTCCACGACGTGCACAGCACCAGGGCCCTGCCGCCGTTGGCGATGACGCGCTCGCGTACCTCCTCCCGGCAGCGGCGCAGGAAGGCGTCCGCCTCGCGCGTCGGGTCGGGCATCGCTTCGGGCACGCGCACGCGGACGTTGCGCCGGTAGTCGAAGGGTGAACCGACGCGGAGCGCTCGCCTGCGTTCGCCGACGCCGAGACGGGTCGCCAGCCACTCCATCTGCGGATCGTCGTCCGGAGCGAGCGTCGCGCTGACCAGGATGGCGCTGCGTGGGGCCGCGAAGACCTGGCGCGCCAGCGCATCGCCGACCGACAGCGGTGCCGACCTCAGTGACGCGCCGCGAGAATCGGCTTCTACCCAGCGCACCGACTCCGGCGGGCAGGGACCACGCAGCGCGAGGAAGGCCGCGGACAGCGCCTGCAGTCCGCGCGCGCGTGCCTGCAGCTCGGTGCGGAGATCCACCTCCTCGAACTTCATGGCGGCGGCGAACAGCTCGGCACAGAGCTCCGCGATCGCTGCCGAGACCGATTCGTCGAGGACGTCGTCGGGTTCGAGTGCAAGCGTCGCGCCGCCGCTCGACCTCACGCGAGCGTCGAGCATCGCGAAGAACGCCTCGGCGTGACCGCGCGTCTCGTCGATCAGCGTCAGCGAGCGCTGCGCTCCGGCGCGGTCGAGGAGGCCGCGCCGTGCGCGGCGCGGACGCAATCGGCGCAGGTGCCACAGCACCGAGCCCAGCCCGAGACGCAGCCCGAGCGCCTCGGTCGCGATCCGTTCCAGGTGGTGCGCCTCGTCGAAGATCACCACATCGTGGTCGGGGAGATAGCGTGCGCCGGCCATCCGTAGCGCGATGTCCGCGCAGTACAGCGCGTGGTTGACGACCACGATCTGTGCCGTCTCGAGTCGACGCCGTGCACGCTGATAGGGGCAACCGTCGTAGTGCGGGCAGGCCTTGTAGAGGCAATTGCCCTGCTCGGCGCGCACCTCGTCCCACACCTCGTCGTCGACCGGTTCGGTGAGTTCGAACCGCAGCCCGCCGTGCGAGCGCGACGCCCACTGCACGATGCGATCGAGCTGCGCTTCGCGCGTCGCGTCGTCGAACAGATTGCCACGCTCGCGCGAGGCGAGGTGCATGCGTCGCAGGCAGATGTAGTGCGAGCGCCCGACCGCGGTGACCGACGACCATTCGAGGGGCAGAACCGCATGCAGGAAGGGCAGGTCCTTCTGCTCGAGTTGCTCCTGCAGGGCGATGGTCCGTGTCGACACCACGATCGGACCGCGTCCGGGATGCGCGAGCGCGTGCAGGACCGCGGGAACCAGGTAGGCGAAGGACTTGCCGATCCCGGTGCCGGCCTCCGCCAACAGGTGCTCGCCGCCGTCGACGGCTCGCATCACAGCGTGGGCGAGTTCGAGCTGCTGCGGTCGTGGCTCCCACGTGGACAGACGCTTCGAGACGATCCCGTCGGGGCCGAGCAGGGCGTCGAGTTCGTCGGACGGCGTCACGGATGGAAGTCTGCGGCGGTCACCACGCGGTGTCGGGATGGCTCGTTCTCGTCGTGCACGACGCGCACCCCGTCGGCATCGGCGTCGATTCGCGAGAGGAGTTCGTCGCCGCGGCGTAGCCGCAGTTCCTGCGCGTGGGCGACACCGTGCTGGTCGAGGTAGCGGTAGCGCAGCGTGATCCTCCGTGGCTCCTCGGCCCGCTGCAGGACCTCGAACCGTGCTTCGCGTCCGCTGACGAGCAGTCCGCGGCGGCGGCTCGAGTCACGCATCCACAGCAGCAGCAGCAGCAGGGTCGGGCCGAGGACGAAACCGATGAAACGGGTGAGCTGAGGTTGGTACGGATTGCACCGTGTGCCGCGCACCCGGCAGACGTCCGGGCTCTTGCTCGAGAACTCGATCGGCACCGAGTCGCCGCGCGCGATCCGCAGCGTGGGCGGTGCGAAGGACCGGCCGCCGAAGTCCTCGCCGTCCGGTGCCCTGAAGCGGAAATCGACGACCAGCTGCGCGCCGCCGAAACCCACGTCGAAGGGGCCGGTGGCCTCGACCCGACCGTCGACGACGGAGTGCTCCGCGTCGAGCGCCGGATCGACCGTGCCGAGCACGTCGATGCCCTTGAGTCGCATGCCCACGGTGGCCGCGATCGGCAGCAGTGCGATCGATGCCAGGAGCAGTGCGATGCGCGGTGCGAAGCGCAGCACCGCGGTGACGCGGGGCCGTCGCGGTGCCGGTGGCAGCTTCGCCGCGCTCATGACGTCCGTCCCGCCGTGATCGCCACGAAGTCCTCGGGAACGACGAGCTGATGGCGGGAGGGTCGCTTGCGATCGTGGATCACGCCGACGCCGGCCCGCTGAGTCACCACGAGGTGGCCGAGCCGAGAGCGGGCTGCGACCACGTGGCGCCCGTCGCACAACTGTGCCTGCCGATCGCGGAACCGGAAGCGCACGTCGAGCATGGTCGGAATCAGGTAGCGGACCTCGCGCACCGACAGATCCTCGGCCACCGCGAGATCACCGTGGGACAGCAGCGCGCGCGCCGCGAGCACCGAGCCGAACCAGATCAGCAAGGCGAGGAGTCCCGGCACGACGAGGGAGGCGAGCACGACACGGTGCGCATCGAGGATGAAGGCGACGTGTCCCCCGACCGCCCGGCTCACCACCGATTCGCGGGCGAGGTAGTCGACGAGGAGTGGTGCGCCCACCGCATGGTGCGCGTCGTCGACGGCGAACAGCGACTCGCCGTCCTGACTGCTGCCGTCGGTCAGCGTGAAGCGGTAGTGAACGCGTTCCCGTCCGGATGCCTCGAGCCCGACCGCGGTCACTACGCCCTCCGTGCGGGCGCATCCGGCGTCGAGCTTTCGTTCGGCGACCGCGACGTGCGAGTTGTTGGCGCTCAGCCAGAACATCCACGTCAGCAGCGAGCCGTATCCCGCGAGCAGGATCCCGAGCAGGCCGAAAGGCCAGCGCCGGAAGATCACCGACTGCCAGCGGACGCGGCGCGGCGCCGGTGGGATGGCGGTGATCTCGGGTCGCATGGCGCGCGGATGCTACCGCGCACGCACCAACCCATCGCGACAAGCACCGCTTTGTTCACCGAGGCCGTCCGGCCTCCCGCATCGTCGCGCGACGCGGTGATCGTCCGACCCGCAGACGCGTCATCCCGTTCTGCAGGCTGTGTGCGCTTGCGGCGCACGACGCGGTGAACGCGAAGCTGATCGAGTCGAAGAACACGGCGGTCGGGAGTGCACCGGTCGGTGCCGGCGCGTGCGTCGACCATGAGGAGTCGAGTTCCTCGCGGGCTGCGATCACCGGCATGCCGTGGATGATGGGGACGAGGCACGCTCGGTCGATGATCAGGGGCCGTTGCCCGCGCGCCCAGCGACGACCAGGAGGGCGGTTCCCGAGCCTGGAGCGTCGGGTCGCGGGCCAGGGCGACCCAGGCGACGAGTGCGACGGCAGCAGCGGCGAATCGAGCGGAGAGGCGGATCGGTGGGATGCAACGCGGCCGCCGGGGAACGGCTCCATGGATGCGGAGCGGGGTCCGTCGTGACGTGCCGCCACGGGCGGCGAGGTCGGGACTGGCCGAGTCGGCACATCGACTCCATCCCGTCGACGTCGCGGCGAAAAAGCCGGGAGGCTCCGGTTCTCGTCTGCGACGAGGATGCCCGTCTGCGTAGACTCCTCGCCCCGTTCGTCCGACCCGCGGCTCCGCCGCGATCCATCCCGTGATGAAGCGATTCCTCCTCCCTCTCGCCGCACTCCTTCTCGGCCTGTCGGCCGGCGCGCTCTGCGCCCAGGACAACGACCCCTTCGCCAAGGACGAGGCGGCGCTCGACAAGAGCGCGGCCCTCAAGCTCACGACCTACGCCAAGCTGGCCGAGCGCAACAAGGTGTTCTCGCGCGCCAAGGAGGCCTACGAGCTGGTCCTCGCCGACTACGAGCCGGAGAACCTGGTCGCGTTGCGTGCGCTGAACTGGGAGAAGGTCGACGGCAAGTGGCAGCCGCCGAAGGTCCAGAAGCGCTGGCCCGACGATTCCAACGACGAGAAGCGCTTCGAGGTGATGGGTGAGTGGCGGCGCTTCGCCGAGGCGATGGCGCGGCTGCACCGCGAACTCGGCCTGAAGATGCTGAAGACCGTCCCGGCCCGCGCGGTGCAGCACCTCCAGCGCGCGCTCTACTACGACCCGCACGACGTCGAATCGCACAAGGGTCTGGAGCACGAGGAGTGGGAGGGCTTCTGGGGAACGCCGGAGGACATCGCCTTCGTCAAGCGGATGCGAGACATCGATCGCTACGCCGCCGAGCTGTCGAAGAAGACCTACGACATCGAGCCGGTCACCGAGCTGCCCAAGGAGCTCAAGGCGATGGTCGCCGACGACGGCGACATCGAGTTCTTCGGAGCGAAGAGCGCCAACTTCACGATCTTCACCCGCGGCACCCAGGAGAACGCCAACGACTGCGTGCTGTGGGCGGAGCGCGCCTGCGACTTCCTCGAGTTCGTCCTGCCGGACGACCAGAAGTCGAAGGTCGACATGCGCAAGATCATGCGGATGTCGCGCAACTGGACCGCGTTCATCTGGACCAACGCGGAACAGAAGGCCTTCCTGCGGCTCAACCCGCACACCGGCGGGACCGAGCGATTCGTCAACGTCGCCTGGGTCGAGAACGGCAAGCTCAACGAGGTGGTCCGCAGCCTGACGCCGGTCGGCATGCACGACCACCTGATCGCGCGGGTGTTCTTCGAGCTGGGCGGCAACGGGCCGTTGCGCGAGGGCATCATGCACGCCGCGACCTGGTACCTCCGTGCCACCGCGATCACGCGACATGGCGCGATCGAGACCGGCACGACGACCGGCGACCGACGCGAGCTGCCCGACTCCGCCACCTGGTGGATGCGCGAGGTCCGCGACGAGGCGATCGCGCGCACCGACTTCGGCATCAATGACGTGCCGCGCGTGCAGTTCTCCAACTTCAAGCCCGATGCCCGCATCAAGACCTGGAGCTGGGGCGTCTGGGTGCTCGCGCGCTACCCGCAGAAGTGGCTCGAGATGCTGCACGCGGTTCCGGACGAGGACAAGCGGCCCTTGCCCGAGAACGTCGACGAGATCTTCGCCAAGGTCTTCGGTCACCCGCGCGAGGAGGTCGAGGAAGACTGGCGCGGCTGGGCCGCCGGACGCACGCTGACCGCGGAGTTCACGGGCTATGGCCCGCCGTTGCTGCCCGAGAAGCCCAACGCCGACCAGATCAAGGGCATTGAACGCCTCAACGACTTCCGTTCGCTGATCGAGCTGCCGGAGTGCGAGATCGACCTCGAGTCGACGCTCGCCTGCCGCGACCACGCGTTGTTCCTCAAGCAGAACCCCGACCACTGGAAGTGGCCGGAGGCGCACGAGGAGGACCCGGCGAAGCCGGGCTTCACCACGCGTGGCATGCGCGCCGGCATGCACTCGGTGATCGTGATCAGCCCCAACGGTGGTCACATCGATCCGGCCGACAGCCTGGATGGATGGCTCGGCACCGTCTACCACCGCTTCCCGCTGCTCGAGCCGAACATCCGTCGCATCGGGTTCGCGGCCGAGGACAACGTCGTCGTGCTCGACATGGGGTCGCTCGAGGAGGCGCGCACGCCGGAGGGCGAGGACAAGTTCAAGTGGGTGGCGTGGCCGCACGACAACATGGAGAACGTGCCGCTGCAGTTCCACGCCAACGAGGAGCCCGATCCGCTCGCGGACACGCCGGAAGGGCGCTCCGGCAAGCAGCCGCTCGAGGCGCAGCACAACGCCGGCTATCCGATCAGCCTGCAACTCGCCCGGCACGTCGCCAACCAGATCGACGACGCGACGATGACCGTGTTCCGCTGCAAGAAGCGCGGCCAGAACTTCGAGCGCGACGAGGTCGTGCCCTGCTGGCTGCACACGCCGAAGACGCCCCTGCTCAAGCGCATGGAGAATCCGAGCGTCGTGTTCGCGATCCCCAAGCAGGAGCTCGAGCCCAAGACGACCTACGAGGTCGAGGCGACGCTCAAGCTCCTCGCCGGCGAGCAGAAGGTGAAGTGGCGCTTCACCACGGGCACGCAGAAGCGCGGCCACGGCAAGCTCAAGGTGCAAGAGAAGAAGAAGTGAGTGCTCAGGCGGCCGCGTCGTCCGAAGGCAACGACGCGGTCGCGAGCAGGATCCATCCGGCGATCATCAACACGCCTCCGATCGGCGTGATCGCGCCGAGCCAGCGCAGACCGCTGAGCACCAGCGCGAACAGTGATCCGGAGAAGATCGCGGTTCCGATCGCCATGGCGGTCGCCGCGAGGCGCAGTCGACGGCCGTCGCCGCACGCCGCGATCACGCACAGTCCGAGGGCGTGGATCAAGAGGTAGCGCGCGGCGGTCTCGTGGGTCGCGAGGTCTTCGGCGGAGAGGTGCGCCTTCAGCGCATGCGCGCCGAATGCGCCCGCGACGACTCCGAGCGCTCCGAAGCTGGCACCGAGGCGGAGGGTTGTGGTGCGCCGCATCACAGGGTCTCCGGGAAGGTCGTGGTGACGGCGTCGACCACGTGCTGCCAGTGCGCGCGGATGCCGCAGTAGGCCTCGACCTCGTCGGGCGACGGTACGAGTTCGCCGAGTGCGTCGTCGAGCTTCAGGGATCGACGGTGAGCGGCGAGGGTCAGGGCGTGCTCGCCGCGATCCCGCCGCCAGGTCCAACCGGCCTGGATCGCCGCGCCGAGTGCGGCGGCATCGGGATGGATGCCGACACGCACCGTTGCATCGCACGCCGCGGCGACGATGCGGCGCCATGTCGCACTGCGACTGCCGCCGCCGGTCAGACGCAACTCGCGTGTGACCATCCCGAGGTCGCGCAGTCGGTCGAGGAGCCGCGCGAGCGCGAAGGTGGCGCCCTCCATCGCGGCGCGTTCGAGATGCGCTGCCGTGGTGTTGCGCGGACCGAGTCCGTGGAAGGAGGCGGTCGCCGTGGGCAGATCGGGGCTGCGTTCGCCGGTGAAGAAGGGGACGCACGCCACGCCGTCACAACCGACCGGCACCCGCGCGACCTCGTTCTCGAAGACGCCGAGATCGCGTCCGAACAGCGCCCGCGCCGCTTCGGTCGCCACCGTCGCGTTCATCGTGCAACCGAGCGGGAGCCAATGTCCGGTGCTGTCGCAGAAGGGCGCGATCTCACCATCCGAATCGCAGATCGGCTGGTCGGCGAACGCGAAGATCGTGCCCGAGGTGCCGAGGCTCATCGCGGCGACTCCCGGCTCGACGGCCCCGGCGCCGATCGCCGCCATCATGTTGTCGCCACCGCCGGCCGCGACGAGCACGCCGTGCGGCAGGTCGAGCTCGCATGCGAGCTCGTCGCGCAGCGTGCCGATCGCGTCTCCGGCGCCACACAGCGGGGCGAGCAGACCTCGCGCACCCGGAGCGACGGCTTCACACGCGGCGTCGTGGTAGCGCCGCGCGCGCACGTCGAGCATCCCGGTTCCCGAGGCGTCGCCCGCCTCGGCTGTGAGTCGGCCGGTCAGCCAGAGGTCGACGTAGTCGTGCGGCAGCAGAACGTGGCGAAGGCGAGCGAACGACGCCGGCTCATGGCGGAACAGCCAACGCAGCTTGCCGGCCGTGAAACCCGGCGGAAGCGAGGCCAGGCCGGTGGACGCGAACATCCCGGCGGCGCCGCCGAGAGACGCGACGATCTCCCGGCATTCGGCCGCGCAACGCACGTCGTTCCACAGCATCGCGGGGCGGATCACGTCGTGTCCGGCGTCCAAGGCGACGAGTCCGTGCTGCTGGCCCGAGACGCCGATCGCCGCGATGCGTCGGAAGTCCGCCGGCGCCCTCGCGCGCAGGTCGGCGAGCGCGCCGCGCACCGCGTCGATCCAGTCGGCCGGATGCTGTTCGCTGTGGCCCTGGGGCAGCCCCTCGAGGGTGGTCAGCGGACGCGCGGCGACGTCGAGTGGTCCGCGCTCCGGATCGAGGAGGAGCACCTTCACGCCCTGGGTGCCGATGTCGAGGCCGAGGAACGCGGTCATGCCGCGATTGTCGCGCCCCGCGGCGGTGCCTGACCACGGCGGTTTTCGCTTCCGCCTCCTGTCGTCATGGCTACCCTTCCGCCGCGGATCATGACGAAACCAGGAGTCGCGGCGCTCGCCAGTCTGGTGTTTCCCGGTCTCGGCCACTTCCTGGTCGGTCGGCCGGTGCGCGCGGTCTTCGCGCTGACCAGCACCGTCGGCCTCTTCGCGATCGCATTCCTGGTGCTCGGCGACCGGCTCTGGCATCTGTCGCCGGTGCCGCTCAGCGGCCTCTCGCGCTACTTCCCGGTGCTGCTGCAGCCCGAGTTCGTCAACTTCGGGTGCACGACGGCCGCCGCGTTGATCGACGGCCCGGTGGGTGATGCGCGCCACATGCAGTTGCCGCGCGCGGGCGAGCACCTGTGGATGTTCGTCAGCGCGGCGTCGAGCTACGCCGCGGTGTTCTGGGCCGCCGATGCCCTGTGGATCGCCGGTGCGGCGCGCGACCGCAAGGTCGCCCCGGCCTTCGCGGCCTTCGTGTCGTGGATCCTCCCCGGCGCCGGCCACGTCCTCGGTGGCCAACGCAGCAAGGGCATCCTGATCGGCGCCGTGGTGGTCGGCATGTTCGCGCTGGGCCTCCTGCTCGGTGCGGGCCACTCGGTCGATCGACCGCAGATGCCGTTCTGGTGGGCCGGGCAATCGGTGTTCGGTGGGGGCGTCGCCTTCGCGGCGGTGTTCACCGGCCCGCTGCAGATGGAGTCGTACCCGCCGCTGCTCGACCTCGGTGTGATCCTGTGCACGATCGCCGGCCTGATGAACGCGATCGTGATCACCGACGCGTGGACGGTCGCCGAGAACGGCACGTCCGCGACCGAAGGGGCCGGAGCTCCGTCCGAGGTGGTCGCGTGAGGACTCCGTTCGGCCACATCCTGCTGTTCCTGCCGATCGCGTTCCTCGTGATGCTGGTCTATGTCGCGCCGCACGCGACCGACGCATCCGGCGTCGTTCGCCTCGCGGTCCGCAAGACCGGCAAGCTCGTCGCGTGGACCTTCGGGATCGTGCTCGCGATGTGGCTGCTCGAAGCGATCTTCCTGCCCTGATCGCCGGGTTCACGAGCGGCAGCGCGCGAGCAGATCGCCCGCGAGCTGGATGACGGCACCCTCCTCGAGCAGGGCCATCACGGCGGCCAGATAGCGCGGCGCGTCGAGTCGAGATTCGCGCATCACCAGGTCCGCGGGTCGTGGGCCCTGGGCAAGGGTGGTCAGGACGGCGATCCGGTCGGCGTCGCGCTCCAATCCATCGCCCGCATGCGGGTCGCGGAGCGAGCCCTCGATGCTCAAGGCGCGCATCACCGCCTCGGGGTCGACCGCGATCGCCGCACCCTCGGCGAGCAGCGCATGACAGCCGCGACTGCGCGGACTGGTGTAGGGTCCGGGCACCGCGAACACGGCGACGCCCAACTCTGCCGCGTGGTGTGCGGTGTGCAGCGCGCCCGACCGCTCGCCGGCCTCGATCACGAGGACGGCCTCGCTCGCCGACGCGAGGATCCGGTTGCGCCGCGGGAAGTGACCGCGGAGCGGGCGCATCCCGGGGGGCGCTTCGCTGAGCAGGAGTCCGCCGGCGTCGACGATGCGGCGCGCCAGCGCCGTGTGCGACGGGGGCTGTACCTCGTCGAGGCCTCCGGCCTGCACCGCGACCGTGGGGGTGTGCATCGCGAGTGCGGCTTCGTGTGCTGCGGCATCGATCCCGAAGGCGAGTCCGCTCCAGATCACCACCTGCGCACGTGCCGCGGCGGAGGCGAAGTCGCGCGCGGCGGCGAGACCGTAGGGAGTCGGTGTCCGCGAGCCCACCACCGCCAGTGCGCGGCGATCCTCCTCGGCGACCTGAGGGTCGCCGCGCGCGAACAGGACCAGCGGCCGCAAGGGGGCGCGACGGAGACGGGAGGGGTAGTCGACGTGATCCGGTGTCAGGACGGACAAACCGAGTTGCTCGGCCTCGGCGCGGATGCGGAGCGCACGCGCGGCGAGCGAGGGATCGCGGAGCCGTCGCAGCACCGACGGTGCGAGATCCGTCGGAGGATCGGCGAGCAGCGCACGCGGATCGGCGTCGGGATCGAGGAGGGCCGCGACAGGCGTCGGAGTGCATCCCTCGGCGATCGCGAGCATGAGGTGCGCGTCCATCGCGCACCTCGTGTGTCGCGGAGCGTCGCGGTCACGGCGGGATGCGCCGGACCGGCGTTGCGGCGGCGCCCTCGGCGCCGCCGCTCGCTCACGACTTGTTGCCGGTCGCCGGCTGCTGCGGCTTCTCGGTGGCGATCGGCTCGTGGCGGAACGCGACCTTGCCTTCCTTCATGAAGGCAAAGATGCGGTGCGGGGTCTCGAGGCGTCCGCGCAGGATCTCCTCCGACAGCGGGTCCTCGATGTGCCGCTCCACAGCTCTCTTGAGCGGACGCGCGCCGAAGTCCTGGTTGAAGTTGTGCTGGATCAACCAGTCGAGGACGTCCTGGCCGACCTCGAGTTCGAGGTGCCGCGTCGCCAGACGCTTGCCGACCTTCGCCAGTTCGTTCTCGACGATGCTCTGCATGTCGCCCTGCGAGAGCTGGTTGAACACCACGATCTCGTCGAGGCGGTTGATGAACTCCGGACGGAAGTGCCGCTCGACCTCCGCCGTGATCATCTGCCGCATCTTGTCGTAGCCCGCCTCCGCGCCGCCCTTGGTGAAGCCGAGGCCGGTCGAGTTCTTGATCAGGTTGGCGCCGATGTTCGACGTCATGATCAGGACCACGTTGCGGAAGTCGATGTGGCGACCGAAGGAGTCGGTCAGTCGGCCTTCCTCCATGATCTGGAGGAGCATGTTGAAGATGTCCGGGTGGGCCTTCTCGATCTCGTCGAGGAGCACCACCGCGTAGGGGCGGCGACGCACCTTCTCGGTGAGGTGACCACCCTCCTCGTAGCCGACGTATCCGGGCGGCGCACCGACCAGACGCGAGGCGTTGTGCTTCTCCATGTACTCGGACATGTCGATCTGGATGATCGCGTCCTCGGTGCCGAACATGAACTTGGCGAGGCACTTGGAGAGCCAGGTCTTACCGACGCCCGACGGCCCGAGGAACATGAAGCAGCCCATCGGCCGGTTCGGATCCTTGAGGCCCGAGCGCGAGCGGCGAACCGCACGCGCGATCGCTTCGATCGCCTTGTCCTGGTTGATGACGTCGCGCTTGAGCTCCTGGTCCATGTTGAGCAGGCGCTCGGCCTCCGCCTGGTCGAGGCGGTTCAGCGGGATGCCCGTCATCTTGCTGACGGTCTCCGCGATGATGTCCTCGTCGACGCGGCCGTTGTGCTCGACCGACGCCTCGCGCTCGCGCCAGTCCTTCTGGATCTGCTCCTTCTTGCGCTGGAGCTTGTAGGCCTGATCGCGCAGGTCGGCGGCGCGCTCGAAGTCCTGCGCGGCGACCGCCTCCTCCTTCTCCTTGTTGAGGCGCGCGATCTCCTTGTCCATGTCCTGGAGGTCGGGCGGCGGGGTCATCGAGCGGATGCGCACGCGTGCGCCCGCCTCGTCGATCACGTCGATCGCCTTGTCGGGGAGGAAGCGGCCCTGGATGTAGCGCGTCGACAGATCGACGGCGGCCTTCAGCGCGTCGTCGCTGTAGGCGACGCGGTGGTGCGCCTCGTACTTGTCGCGCAGACCCTTGAGGATCTCGATCGCCTGCGCGGGCGACGGCGGCTCGACGTTGACGGTCTGGAAGCGGCGCTCGAGCGCACCGTCCTTCTCGATGTACTTGCGGTACTCGTCGAGAGTGGTCGCGCCGACGCACTGCACTTCACCGCGCGACAGCGCCGGCTTGAGGACGTTGCTGGCGTCGATGGCACCCTCGGCACCGCCGGCGCCGACCAGGGTGTGGAGCTCGTCGATGAACAGGATGACGTCCTTCGCGCGACGCACCTCGGTCATCACCGCCTTGATGCGCTCCTCGAACTGGCCACGGTACTTGGTGCCGGCGACCATCATCGCGAGGTCGAGCACGACGAGCCGCTTGCGCCGCAGGATCTCCGGCACCGTGCCGCGCACGATGTTCTGCGCGAGACCCTCGACGATCGCGGTCTTGCCGACACCCGCCTCGCCGAGCAGCACCGGGTTGTTCTTGGTGCGGCGCGAGAGGATCTGGATCACGCGTTCGATCTCGTTCTCGCGGCCGATCACCGGGTCGAGCTTGCCCTCGCGGGCGAGTTCGGTGAGATCGCGACCGAAGGAGTCGAGCGCGGGGGTCTTGCTCTTGCTGTTGGCCGCGGGAGTCGCCGAACCGGTGTTCGACTCGGACTCGCCCTCGTCGTCACCGCCGCTGCCACCACCGCCGCCACCGCCACCGGAGCCGCCGGAGCCGCTGCCGCTGTCGGATGCGCCGAGGAACTCGAGCACTTCTTCGCGCACCTCGTCGAGCTTCACGCCGAGATTGGTCAGCACTTGCGCGGCGATGCCCTCGTTCTCGCGGATCAGGCCGAGCAGAAGGTGCTCGGTGCCGATGTAGTTGTGGTTGAGCTGGCTGGCCTCCTCCACGCTCAGCTCGAGCACCTTCTTCGCGCGCGGCGTGAAGGGGAGCTGGCCCATGGTGACCATCGACGGCCCGGTCTTGACGATCTTCTCGACCTCGTGGCGCACCTTCTCGAGGTCGATGCTCATGTTCTTGAGCACGTTGGCCGCGACGCCGCTGCCTTCCTGAACGAGGCCGAGCAGGATGTGCTCGGTGCCGATGTACTCGTGGTTGAACTTCTGCGCCTCCTGGCGCGCGAAGGACATCACTTTCTTCGCTCTGTCGGTGAAGCGATCGAACATTCGCGGTCCTTTGTCTCGCGGAGCTTGGGATCGAAGGTGGTCGGTTGGCGAAGTCGGGGCTCGCGCCCGGTCACGAGACGTCCGCCGCGGTCCCCGCGCACCACAGGTGCGGGAGGATGCGACGCACGTCGTCCTGGTCCTTGTCGACCGGCTCGCCGGCGGTCTGGATGCCGGCGTGGCAGGTCGGTCCTCGGACTGGCCGGGGTGTTCCGCAAGTCCCGTTCCTACGCCGGACTCGGCTCGCCGTCACGCGCCTTGTCCCCGACCGCTGAGAACCTGCCGCACGAGACTCGCCCGCAGCGTGTCGCGCTCGGCCGGCTCGAGGACCCGACCCTGCAGCTTCTGGAGGTGGGCGGGCTGGGTCAGCAGGAGCAGCCGGTTCAGCGCCGGCAGGTCGAAGTCGTGGAGGATGCCCTGCTGCACGCCGAAGCGGACCGACGACAGCCCATTCAGGCATTCCTCGCTGCTGAGGATGCGCGCCGACTGCAGGGTGCCGAGCGCGCGCCAGACGCGGTCCAGGGTGCGGGCCCGGCGTTCGCCGTCCAGCAGCGCGGCACGCACGCGACGCTCCCACGCGATGAGCTGTCCGACCGCGATGCGGACGTCGTCGACCAGGGAGGCTTCGCTCCGCCCCAGGGTGACCTGATTGCTGACCTGGTAGAAGTCGCCGAGCGCGCGGCTGCCTTCCCCATGGAGGCCGCGGACCGCGAGATGGATCTTCTGGCAGGTGTTCGCCGCCTTCTCCATCTCCTCGGCCCAGACCAGACCCGGCAGGTGCAGCATCACCGACAAGCGGAGCCCGGTGCCGACGTTGGTGGGGCAGGAGGTGAGGAAGCCGAACTCCTCGGAGAAGGCGATCGGCAGGGTGGAGATCAGCGCGTCGTCGAGCGCTTGCGCGGCCGTGTAGGCCGCGTCGACGTCGAAACCGGAGCGGAACACCTGACTGCGCAGGTGATCCTCCTCGTTGAGCATCAGGGCGATCCGCTCGGCGACGTCGTGGGCGGCGGCGCGCGGCCGTTCCGCCTGCGCCAGCTCGCGGCTGATCAGGTGACGCTCGACCAGCAGCTCGCGCTCGAGCGGACCCTGTGCAGTGATGTCGATGATGCGCAACGGCTCGGGCAGGCGGAGCTGGCCGACCTGCTGGACCAGGAAGGCGGTGAGATCGCGGGCCTCACCGGCATCCATCAGCGTCGAGAAGCGGTAGCCGACCAGGTTGCGCGCGAAGCGCACGCGGGTGCAGAGCGCGATGTCGGAGTCCGGACCGGTGGTCGCGAGCCATTCGCCGACCGAGAGATCCGTGGGGAGGCCCGGCAGTTCGGTCACGGGTCGCCCTCCTCGTCGCCGTCGACCCGTGCGCCGAGACGCCGCAGCTCGTCGCGCAGCGCCGCCGCTTCCTCGTAGCGCTCCTGCTCGATCGCGTGCCGCAGCTTCTCGCGCAGTGCGGTCAGATCGACAGGGTCGGGTGCCTTCCTGGCAGGCTGGCCGGGGAAGCGGCCGCGGTGGGTGGTCGCATCGTGGACCCGCTCGAGGAGCGGCACGAGGTGGGTGCGGAAGGTCTCGTAGCAGCGCGGGCAGCCGACGCGGCCGCGCATCTTGAAGGCGCCGAGCGTGAGGCGGCAGCCGGCGCACACCGTCTCCGTCGGTCGCGGTCGCGAGGTCTCGGCGCCGGGAGCCGGCGGCTTCAGGCCGCCGATCAGGTTCTCGAGGAGCTCGGGCGAGACCGGCAGTCCGGTCGACTTCTGGGGCAGCATGCCGAGCTGCTGGGCCATGCCCTCGCAGAGGAACTGCTGCTTGTGGATCTCCCACGCCGCCACGTCGAGCACGTGCACGCTCGGGGCTCCGTACTTGCACCGCGCGTTGCCGCAATGGGTGCACTTCTGCTGCATCGCTCTGCTGACTCCGAGGACGAACCGCCCCTGACCGACGAGCGGGTGACCGGGCGCGCAGTCTAGCCGACCGGGGTGTCGAAGCCCGCAGTGAAGTGGATCGGCTCCCGGTCGCCGCCGACGCGTAGGGGCGGCACCACGGATCAGGACCGACCTGCGACCGGCGGTCGGCCCGTTGCGAGCGCAGGTCCGATCGCCGGTCGGGACGACTTCCCTCCGCTCCGCTGTGGGAAAAGCCGACAAGAGCCGACGAGACCCTGGGTTCCCGGCGCGTCCCGCGCCGAAGGGGAGAGAACATCGATGCGAGATCGGATCGTCCGCCTGTTGCCCCTGCTGGTCCCTGCGGTGCTCTCGGGCTGCGCCGTGTTCGGGGACGACCGCCCCGGCGTCGCCAAGGTCGAGGACCTCGTCGCCCGCGTCGAGCGTCTCCACGTGGAGGTCGAGCTGTCGCGCGAGGCCATGACCACCGCCGTGCAGGCGCTTCGTGGTGTCGCGTTGCCGAGCCTCTCCGGGGACAAGGTCGAGGCCTTCCGCAACCTCAACGCCGTCGCCGCGACGTCGCGCGAACGTGCCTCGACGCTGCGCGAGGCCCTGGTCGCGACGCGGGTCGCCGCCGATCCGGTGTTCGAACAGTGGCGTGCGCAACTCGACGGCATCGCCAGCGCGAGCGTGCGTGCGCGCAGCGAAGAACGCCTCCGCTCGACGCGTGAACGCTACGAAGCGATCACGCAGGCCGTGGCGCCGGCGGTCGAGGACTTCGACGCGCTGAACCGCACCGTCAACGACCTCGCGCTGTTCCTCGACCACGACTTCAACCCGACTGCCGTCGCGGCGATCCACGACGATCTCGTCGCACTCGATCGCGACGCGAGCACTCTCGACGGACGCTTCGAGCGCAGTCTCGGTGCGGCCCAGGCTTACCTCGCCGTGGTCTCTCCGGAGAGCGCCGGCGCCTCCGAAGCCCGTCCGGCGCGCTGAGCGTCGCCGTCCTCCGGCCTCGCGATCGGCCCGCCCATGAGCTGGTTCGTCCTCTACCTCTTCGCGGCCGGCTGCGGACTGGCACTGCTGGCGTTGCTCAGCCATCGCCGGGCGCTCACGCGCACCCGCGTCGCGCTCGCGGAGCGCGCGCGTGCGCTCCGCGCGGGCGACGAGGAAGCGAGGTTGCAGCATCCGGTCGTCGACCTCGGCAAGTGTCTCGGCTGCGCGACCTGCGTCGCGGTGTGCCCCGAGAACGGCGTGATCGAGATCGTGCACGGCCAGGCGGTCGTGGTGAACGGCGCGCGATGCCAGGGCATCGCCGCGTGCGAACGCGAGTGTCCTGCCGGCGCGATCACCGTGCGCATCGCGAATCTCGCGACGCGCGACGACGTGCCGGCGATCGACGAGCACCTCGAGGCGGTTGGTGTCCCCGGCGTGTTCCTCCCCGGCGAGGTCACCGCGCACGCCTTGATCCGCGTCGCGGTGGAGCACGGCACGCGTGTCGCCGACGAGGTCGCGCGCCGCCCACGTGCGAAGGTCGACGGCGAGGTCGATCTGTGCATCGTCGGGGCCGGACCGGCCGGTCTCGCCTGCGCGCTGCGCGCGCGCGAGCTGGGGCTGTCGTTCGTCCTCTGCGAGCAGGAGGACGAGATCGGCGGCACGGTCGCGCGCTACCCGCGCCGCAAGCTGGTGCTCACCGAGCCGGTCGATCTGCCGCTGGTCGGTCGCCTGCGGCGTCGCACCTGGGAGAAGGAGGAGCTGATCGAGCTGTGGCAGCGCGCGGTGCACGAGCATCGCATCGAGGTCGCAACCTCGGCGGTGCTGCAGGAGATCCGTCGTGAGCGCGACGACGTCTTCGTGGTGCGCACCACCCACGGCGAGCATCGCGCGCGTCATGTCTGCCTCGCGCTGGGGCGTCGCGGTGCGCCGCGTCGACTGGGCGTCCCCGGCGAACAGTTGACGAAGGTCGTCTACTCGCTGATCGACGCCGGCTCCTACCAGGGGAGACGCATCCTCGTGGTGGGCGGCGGCGACAGCGCCGTCGAGGCCGCGCTCGCGCTGTCGGCGCAACCGGGCAACGAGGTGACGCTCTCCTACCGCAAGGAGGAGTTCGTGCGCGTGCGCTCGCGCAACCTGGATCAGGTCCGCGTCGCGGTCGACGCCGGTCGCATCCGGCTCCGGTTGCGCAGCGAGGTCCGCAGCATCTCGACCGATTCGGTGGTGCTCGCCTGCGCTGACGACGGCGAGGTCGTGATCGGCAACGACGACGTGTTCGTGATGATCGGCGGTGTCCCGCCCTTCGAGCTGCTCGCCCGCTGCGGCGTGTCCTTCGATCCGGCCTCGCGCCCCGAGCCGCGCGAGGAGGGGTCACCACGGAGTGGAGCACTTCCGGCGATCGTCGCGGGGCTGTGTGTCGCCGTGGTGGCGCTCGCCTTCGCCTTCCTCCATCGCGGCTACTACGCGCTGCCCCTCGCGCAACGACCGACGCATCCCGATCACGCGTGGCTCCGCCCCGGTCGCGGGCTCGGTCTCGCGCTAGGCATCGGATCGGCCGTGCTGGTGCTGCTCAATCTCGCCTATCTGCTGCGTCGCGCGCGACGGCCGCTGTTCCGCTTCGGGACCCTCAGCGCCTGGATGTCGGTCCACGTCGCCACCGGTCTGGCCGCCGCGCTGTGCGCACTCCTGCACGCCGCACTCGCGCCGCGCGACACGCCGGGCGGCAACGCCCTGTGGGCGATGCTGGTGATCGTCCTCACCGGGGTGGTGGGCCGCTGGATCTACGCTCAGGTGCCGCGCGCGACCAACGGTCGTGAGCTCGCGCTCGCCGACGTGCGCTCGCGGCTGCTCGCGATCGCACCGCACGACGGCGGCTTCGCCGATCACGCACGCGAAGTGGTGGAGTCGCTGGTCGAGCGTCGCCAGTGGCGCGGATCGTTCAGCGGGCGCTTGCTCGCCTTCGCCGGAGTGAAGTTGGATCTGTCTCGTGCGCTGCGTCGGTTGACCGCCGAGGCGCGTGCGCACGGCATAGACGCCGGCGAGGCCTCGCGCACGCTGGCGCTCGCGCGCGAGGCGCACCGTCTCGCCCTCGCGACGGGGCACCTCGAGGACCTGCGCGGCGTGCTCGCGACCTGGCGGTGGATGCACCGTTGGCTCGCCGTGCTGATGGTCGTGCTGATCGGCGTGCACGTCGTCTACGCACTCCTGTATGGCTCGCTGCTCGGCGAGAGGGCGATGCCGTGAAGTGGACCGACCCGCGCCTGTGGATCGGCAGCCTGTCGACCCTGATCGTCGGCTGGATCGCCGTCGACGCGACGGGTCGCACCTCGCCCGGACCGCTGTCGGCGGTGCACGGGCAGGTCGCCGGACTCGAGGGTCGTCGCAGTTGCGCGCAGTGCCACGGCGGGCTGTTCGGCGACATGACCAGCGCGTGCCTGTCCTGCCATGCGCCGATCCAGGAGCAGATCGACGGGCACAGGGGACTGCACGGCACGCTTGGCGCACAGCGCAGCAGCGCCTGCGGCGAATGCCACAGCGAGCACCACGGCACCGACTTCGCGGTGGTCAATCGCGCCAGCTTCGCGGCCGCGGGGGTGCCGGATCCGAAGCACTTCGATCACGAACTGGTCGGCTACCGCATGGAGGGCAAGCACCTGCAGCAGGACTGCGCGAAGTGCCATCCCCATGCCGAACGCGCGGTGCTCGAGAAGGACACGCGTCGCTTCGCGGGTCTCGACCGCGACTGCAAGGGCTGCCACGAGGACGTGCATCAGGGTCGCATGCACGTCGACTGCGCGGATTGCCACGGGCAGGACGACTTCCACGTGCTCGCCGCCCGCGACCACGACAAGGTCCTCTCGCTCGCCGGCGGGCATGCCGGCGTGAGCTGTCGCGCGTGCCACGAGGAAGGCAGCGCCCACGCGCTCGAGACGATGCGCGCTCCCGGTGCGCCGGCGCGGCGCGATTGCGCGGATTGCCACGCCTCTCCGCACCGCGCGGACTTCACGGCGGTGATCGGCAAGCTCCTCGACAAGGCGCCCGACGCGAGCTGCTCGGCCTGTCATCGACCGGAGCACCGGCGATTCGGCGACGAGGCGACGGTCACGCCGCGGCAGCACGCGGCGCTCGGCTTCCCGCTCGATCTCCCGCACGACAAGGTCGCCTGCGTGCAGTGCCACGGACCGGACGGCGCCGACTTCGCATCCCGCCATGCGCGGCGCGCGCCGGATGACTGTCGCGCGTGCCACGGCGATCCCCACGAGGGTCAGTTCGACACCGGACCCTTCGCGTCCGCCGGCTGCATCGGCTGTCACGAGCGCACGCACTTCACGCCACATGCGGTGACGCCCGAGCTGCATGCGCGCAGCGGCTTCGTGCTCGAGGGCAGCCACCTGCAGGCGAAGTGCGAGGACTGCCACGCGCGGCCGTCGCCGTCGGTGCCGCGTCGCTTCGCCGGCACCGCGCCGGCCTGCGAGGCCTGTCACGCCGACGCGCACGGTGGCTTCTTCGCGGACCATGCCGGAGCCACCGACTGCGCACGCTGCCACGGCGCCGCGCACTTCGACCAGACCCTGGCCGAGGCCTTCGACCACGGCCGCGATGCGCACTTCCCGATCCGCGGCGCGCACGCGCAGAGCGAGTGCTCGTCCTGCCACACGCCGCAGGCGACGGCGGATGCCCACGGTCGGCGTTTCGGTCGCATCGCCGCGAGCGCGTCGCGCTTCACGGATTGCACGCCCTGCCACCGCGATCCGCATGCCGGCCGATTCGACCGCGAGGGCGAGCGAGGCTGCGCGCGTTGCCACGTGGAGACCTCGTTCCGAAGCTACGAGCAAGGCTTCGACCACGGTCGTTGGACCGGCTTCGCGCTGAGCGGCGCGCACGCACGCGCCGAGTGCACGTCCTGTCATCCGCAGCGTCTCGTCGCGGACGCCGACGGCCGCACCTGGGAGGCGGCGCGCGGCCGCCGTTGCGAGCAGTGCCATGCCGACGTGCATGCCGGTCAGTTCGCGGGCGCTGATCGGACCGATTGCGCACGTTGCCATGCGACGGCGGACGACTTCAAGGCGCTGGTCTTCGACCACGAGCGCGACAGCCGCTTCGCACTCGGCGATCAGCATCGCAAGGTCGCCTGTGCCGCCTGCCACCGGCCGACCTCGAAGGACACTGCGGCACCGATCCGCTACAAGCCGCTGCCGACCGATTGCGCGACGTGCCACGGCACGATCCGCGATCCTCTGCGGCGTCAGGGAGGGGGGAAATGACAGTCCGATGGGCCAGGGCGGTGCTCGCCGCACTGCTGACACCGATGCTCGCGCGTGCGCAGGACGAACCGATCCGCGTCGCCCTGCGCGTCACCTCGTCGACGGCAGGGCCGATCGTCGTCGACCGCGGCAGCGTCGATCATCTGCTCGCCGGCGATCGCGTGCTGCTGTATCCGCGCGGCGGCGGCAGTCGGGGTGCCACGGTGCGGCAGGTCAGCGCACGCAGTGCGGTCGTCGAGTGCGACGACACGACCTACCAGCCCGAGCCGGGCACGCGCGGCGAGGTGACGATCCCACGCGCACGCGTGGCACCCGAGCCGGCAAAGCAACCGGAGGCCGCGCAGCAACCCGAACACCAGGACTGGCCCGATCGCGGCGACGGCTGGCAGGAGGGCATGCCGCTCCTCGCCAAGGTCAAGCCGGTGCGCCCCGAGCAGCGCGGCGAGAGCCTGCGCGGTCGTGTGTGGATGCTGGGCGATCTGGTGCGCGCCGCGACCGACGACCACGGCGACGCCTTCGCGAACTCGCTGTTGCGGACCGGAACCGCGCTGACCTTCGACAACTTCCTCGGCCGTGGCGAAACCATCGCGGCCGACGTGGAGCTCGCCGTGCGCAGCGGCTTCGACGACGACATGTCGAGCGTGCTGGAGATCCGTCGCCTGTCGTACGCCGAGGGCGGCACACGCTTCCGACCGAACCGCTTCGAGGTCGGCCGCTTCATGCAGTCGGCGATGCCCGAGTTCGGCATCCTCGACGGCTTCGAGTGGAGCCGTCGCACCGAGGACGGCCACCGCTTCGGCGCGAGCATCGGCTTCCTGCCCAATCCCGACGACGACCTCAGCACCGGCGACGACTTCCAGGTCGCGGGCTCGGTGCACCTGGTCGCCGATGCGCAGGAGCGCGCGTCGTTCGACTTCGGCTACCAGAAGACCTTCCACCACGGCACGAGTGACCGCGACCTGTTCGTGCTGAAGGGCCGCTACGCGCCGGAGGAGGGCTGGGACCTGTTCGGCACCGCCTGGATCGACGGTTACGGCGGTGCACGCGACGCGGCGAAGGGCAACGGCTTCGACGTCACTCAGGCGCTGTTCACGGTGCGACGTTTCGAGACGGACGGCTCCGGCTGGGATCTCACCTACTGGCGCCACGCCTTCCCGCTGACGCAGCGCAACGAGTTCACGCCGGTCACGATCACCGAGGTCGACGACGACCACACCGATCGCCTCGCGCTGTCGGGCACGACCGGCGCCTACGGCACGGCGCACTGGCGCGGCGAGATCGCCGGATTCGCAGACCAGAGCGGCTCCGGCGGATCCTGCGAGATCGCGCGCAGCGTGCCGGACTTCCTGTTCGACGGCTTCACGCTGGAGATGGCGGCCTTCGGCTCGATCGCCCAGTTCGAGAACACGGTCGGTCTGCGGCTGCTGCTCTCCCATGTCGTGCAGGACGGTCGCTTCGACCTCAGCTACGAGATCGCGAACCACCATCTCGCGGGCCGAGACGCCAACGCCGACGACCTGCTGCAGCACCGCCTGCGCGTGTCGCGCTCGCTGTTCCTCGACGCCGGCTGGAGCCTCTCGTTCCACGGCGACGTCGTCCTGTGGGACGACGACCTCTCCTACGCCCTCGGCTTCTTCGTGCAGCGCTCGTTCTGAAGGAGATCGCCATGACCAGGCAACGAACCATCCTCGTGTGTGCGATCGCCGTCGTGGCGCTGCTGCTCGCTGCGTCCTGCGCCACCGAGCCGCAGAGCGGCAACCTGCATCGCTGGTGGGCGGGACTCGGGCCCGTGCTCCCGCACGACACCTTCCCCGCCGACTGCAAGCTCTGCCACACGGGTTCCGACTGGAACACCTTGGTGCCCGAGTTCAGCTTCGACCACGCGGCCAAGACCGGCGTGCCGCTGAACGGAGCGCACGCGCGCGCACAGTGCCTGCTCTGCCACAACGATCGCGGGCCGGTCGCGCAGTTCCGCGCGCAGGGTTGCGCGGGCTGTCACGAGGACTGGCACGCCGGCACGCTCGGCCAAGATTGCGCGCGCTGCCACGGCGAGGAGACTTGGCGCAGCGGGGATCTCGCCGCAGCACATCTGCACGCGCGCTTCCCGCTGACGGGTGCGCACGCGACCACGTCGTGCCAGCGCTGCCATCCCGGCGCCTTCGCCGGACGCTTCGTGCCGGTCGACACGCAGTGCGCGACCTGCCACCAGGACGACCTGCAGAGGACGACCAATCCGCCGCACCTCGGACTCGGCTGGATCGACCACTGCGACCGCTGCCACATCCCGACGCACTGGCGTCAGGCACAGGTGAGGTGACCATGGCAAGGCACGCATCCCGAGTCCTCGGACACGCCGCCGCGATCCGCTCAAGTTCTGGCCCTGGCGGTCGAAACACTTCCGGCTCCGCAACGGAGAGCTTCGGAGGATTCCCCATGCGCACCGCAGTCCGTCATCCTGCGACCGTCGTGTCGTTCCTGCTGCTCGCGCTGGCGGCCTGCGGTTCGAACAAGGATGGTCGCGAACTGGTGGCCGATGCCGAATCCTGCATGCGTTGCCACAACGGCTCGCTGCACGACGACTACGCAGGCCCGGGCCTCGAGAATCCCCATCCTTTCGGCACCGCCGCCAACCTGAGCTGCACGACCTGTCACGGCGGCAACGGTGCGGGCGTCGACAAGGACGGCAGCCACGTTCCTCCTCCTCCTGCGATCGGCGATCGTCCGCAGCAGGAGCAGGATGCCCACGCGTGGTTCAACAAGCTCACGCTCGCGGGCATGGACAAGTTCGCCGACTACAGCGCGAACGGTCGCAGCTACACCGCGATCGACTACCTGCGCTTCCTCAATCCGAGCGACCTGCGCGTGACGGCCACCGGTCAGGGTTGCGCGCAGTGCCATGCGGCGCACTCCGAGGCACTGAGTGGCGGGATGCTGGCGTCGGAGACCGGAATCCTCGCCGGTGCGATGTACGCGGCCGGCATCCGGAGCCAGGTGGTCGAGAGCCAGGGTCTCTACGAGGACACTGCGTCGGACACCTCCTTCCGCGCCTTCGTCGACCAGCACTACGGCACGACGCCGATCCAGCGCGGTCAGGTCGCGCGCTACGAGGAGTTCCCGGTCTACAGCCAGCGCGGCGCGACCGGCGCACGCGCGATCTTCCGCAACCAGAACTACAACGCGGCCGGCCTCGCCGACGACCAGGACGCGCTCGGCCGCGCGATCACCGATTCACCGCTCGCCGACCTCTACCACGAGCAGGTGGCCTTCACCTGTGGCGACTGTCACCTCGGGAGTTCGGGTGCGAACAACCGCTACGGCGACTTCCGTCCCTCGGGCTGTGCGGCGTGCCACATGCCCTACAGCCTGGACGGCAGGAGTCGCAGCCGCGACCCGAACGTGCCGAAGACCGAGCCGCTCGATCCGGACCAGATCCGCGCACCGGAGCGCGCGCACGTGCGCGGGCATCGCATCCGCAGCACCAAGAAGACGCTCGCCTCGGGTGAGTCCATCGAGGGCATCGACGACGTGACCTGCGCGGGCTGTCACCAGGGAAGCAACCGCACCGTGATGCAGTACTGGGGCATCCGCCTCGACCAGAACCAGGACGTGCGGCGCCACCAGCAGTACCCGGCCAATCCGGTGAGCTTCACGAACACCGCGCACGACACACGCCTCTTCGATCCGGCGGTGGCCAACCGCACCTTCAACGGCCGCAATCCCAACCAGTACATCCTCGAGGAGGACTACGACGGCGACGGCCGTGACGACACGCCTGCCGACGTGCACTACGAGGCCGGCATGGGCTGCATCGACTGTCACGGCGGACTCGACGTGCACGGCGGTGACACACAGGATCCGAGCGGAAGCCCGCTCTTGTCCCGCATGGGGCAGGCGGTCGGTGTCGAGTGCGAGAGCTGCCACGGCACGCCGACCACCTATGCGCCGACGCAGACCGGCGTGGCGCAGGACGGCCAGACGCGCGCGCTCGCCGTCGACCGCAAGGGTCGACTCTTGAAGAACGTCTGGCGCGACGCCAACGGCGACCTGTGGCTGATGAGTCGGCTCACCGGCGACCTGCACTTCGTGCCGCAGACCCGCGACGTGATCGTCGACAACGGCAAGCTCCATCCGATCAGCGGCACGCCGGTCTACAGCCGACTCGCCTCCTACGCGATGGGCCGCGACGACGGCGATCCGCAGACCGGCATCGGTCCGCTGCAGGCGACCACGACCCACACCGGCTTCAGCCACACCGACAACATGGACTGTGCGTCGTGCCATGCGTCGTGGACCAACACCTGCATGGGTTGCCACCTGAAGGGCGACTACAACGAGGGCAACAACTTCAGCAACATCACCGGCGATCGCATCGTCTATCGCCAGACCAACGCCGACTTCGTCTACCAGTCGCCGGTCTACTTCCAGCTCGGCGTGAACGCGAAGAACAAGATCACGCAGTTCAGCTCCAACACCAAGGTCTTCTACCAGTACCGCGACCTGAACGGCGACTTCTCGAAGATCTTCGCCTTCTCCGACCGACGTGGTCGCGGCAACGATCCGCTGGCGAGTCCGTACCCCGCGCTCAGCCACAACGCGATCATGGCGCACAGCATCCGCGGTCGCGTGAGCCCGACGAAGGAAGGGCCGCGCTACTGCGTGACCTGTCACCTGACCACCGAGAGCCTCGCCAACTGGCGCCCGCAGTACGACGCCTTCCGCACCGCGATGCAGGCCCGCAACTACGCGGCGCTCGACTTCAACCTGCTGCGCGACCACATCGGCAAGAACCCGGGCAACCAGGACGACTCCCCGTTCTTCGTCCACATGGTCGCGGGTCTCGGCAGCGGCCTGTTCCTGTTCGACCAGAACGGCGCGGCCGTGAACCCGCTCGACACCAACGACAACCGCATCGGCAGCGACGGCGTCGCCCCCGCGACCAGCTTCGACATCGCGCACGTCCGTCTCGACCTCGACCGCATCGTCGAGCAGAGCGGCGTGTCCAACGCATCGAGCAACCACCCGATGCTGCAACCCGGCGTGGGCGCCTCGCTGCGCGACGGCTCCACCGACCCGGAGATGGCGGGCCCGCTCGGCGCGCGCCTGATCCGTCTGCTCAGCGACCCGGACAACGGCCTCGTGCTCGACTCCTGGCTCGATGCCGACGGGCAGCTGCAGGGTCAGGCGAGCACGGTGCTGCAGGGGCACTGAGGCACGGGTCAGCGCTTCGCAAGTGCCGCCCGCACCGACGCCACGACCTGCTCGGCCAGCAGGTCGTAGCCCTGCGCTTCGAAGTGCACGTTGGGGCGCGGCAGCAGTTCGGCGCGACGCGGCTCGACCAGGCCGTAGAGGTCGTCGATGGGGATGTGGTGCTCGTCCATGATCCGCTTCGCGATCGCGTTGTAGAGCGCCGGGTCGGCGAGGTCGCGGTAGGGGCGGACACCGCCGGGTGGCACCGGTGTCGTGGTCGCGAAGACCAGGGATGCGCCGGTCCTCTCGAGGCGCTCGACGATCTGCCGGAGCTGTCGCTCGTAGACCTCGGGCTCGGCCTGGCGCGGGTCCTTCGGATCGTCCGAGTTCTGGCCCTTTTCGGCATCGACGTGCTTGAGGTCGTGCAGGCCGAAGTTGAAGTGGATCACGTCCCAGTGACCGCCGCCGAGCGCGAGCCAGCGTTCGAGGTTGGCGACGCCGCGCTTGGTCCCCTCGCAGTTCTCGGCGTCGCCGCGCGCGTTGGTCGGACGCACCACGATGGCCTCGCCGTCGAGCAGCTTGCGCACCGCGGGCGTGTAGCCCATCGA
Source organism: Planctomycetota bacterium (assembly GCA_046349595.1). Lineage (GTDB taxonomy): Bacteria > Planctomycetota > UBA1135 > UBA1135 > UBA2386 > JACRLW01. Next base: position 3,309,501 of record JAXMCA010000001.1, on the reverse strand, counting down.
GATCGAGTCGCCGAGGATCAGCACGCGCGGTTTGGCGACGTGCTCGGGATTCTGGACCGGCATGCGCGCGTCGCAGGAGCGCAGGTGGTCGTCGAGCAGCTTGCGCATCGCGGCGACGCGGTCGGGGTGGTCCGTCGCGACGTCGTGCTGCTCGCCGAGGTCGGAGTGCAGGTCGTAGAGCTCGAAGGCCGGACCCTCGTAGCGGACGATCAGCTTGAAGTCGCCGGCGCGCACCACGCTGAACGGCGTGATGTCGCCGCGATAGTGCGGGAAGTGCCAGAACAGCGGACGGGGGACGGGACCCGCGCCCTTCAGCTGCGGCAGCAGCGAGAGGCCGTCGAGGACCACGTCCGACGGTGGCTTCACGCCCAGGGCGTCGAGCACCGTCGGCATCAGGTCGACGCTGGTGATCTGGCAGTCGGACACGCTGCCGGGCTTCACCACGCCGGGCCAGCGCACGATCCACGGCACGCGCAGACCACCCTCGTAGGGATAGCCCTTGCCCGAGCGCAGGGGCGCATTGTCGGTGGGGCCGAGCAGACCGCCGTTGTCGGAGGTGAAGACTAGCAGCGTGCGCTCCGTCAGTCCCTGCTTCTCGAGCGCGTCGACGATCCGGCCGACGGCGTCGTCGACGCTCTGCACCAGCGCGGCGTACTTGGCGTTCTTCTGGTTGGTCTTCGCCTTCGCCTCGTAGTGCGCGGCCACGTCGGCCTTGGCCTGGATCGGCACGTGCACGGCGTAGGGTGCGTAGTAGAGGAAGAAGGGCGTGTCCTTGTGGCGATCGATGAAGGACACCGCTTCGTCCGCTTCGCGATCGGAGAGGAACTCACCCTCGCGGCGCGGCGGCAGGGTCGGGATGCCGTCCGGCACACCGGCATTTCGGTAGGGATCGAAGTAGCTCGGCGGCTGCCCGAAGTCGCAGCCGCCGTGGTTCTCGTCGAAACCCTGGTGCTCGGGATACCAGGCATCGTCGCCGAGGTGCCACTTCCCGATGTGACAGGTGGCGTAGCCGGCGTCGTGCAGCACCTCGGCGAGCGTGACCTCGCCGAGTTCCAGCCAATAGGGATTGGGCGGGCACAGCAGGGCCTGCTCCTTGCCGCCGACCAGCTCGGTCGGGTTCGCCTTCGGCGTACCGAGCCCGCCGCGCTGGAAGCGTGCGCGGATCCAGTCGGTCACGTGCGTGCGCGCCGGAGAACGCCCGGTCAGGATCGCGGCCCGCGTCGGCGAGCACACCGCGGCGGCAGCGTAGGCCTGCGTGAAGCGCATGCCCTGCGCGGCGAGCGCGTCGATGTGCGGCGTCTCGTAGTAGCGGCTGCCCTGGCAGGTCAGATCGGTCCAGCCGAGATCGTCGACGAGGACGACGACGACGTTGAGACGCTGCGCGACGAGCGCACCGCACAGCGCCACGAGGATCGCGAAGGAGCGGAGCATCGGCGCATCTTCCCCGCGACGTCGCGCGCGGGAAGGGTGGATCCCGGCCCGGCCCGCTTTGTTTGCTCACTTCGATTCGCGATCGAGCATGGAGCGGAGTTCTGCGACCCGCTTGGTCGCGAACCACTCGTCGAGGTGGTGCGAGCCGAGCTTCGCCGCGAGCGGTGCGAGCAGCGCCTCCGCGGCGGCAAGGTCCGTGGCGTCGAGCACGATCCACGCTCCGCGGCCGTCGAGTCGACCGCGGAGCAGGACCACCGCGCTTCCGTGCAACGCCGCCTGCGCGGCATCCCCGTCCTCCGCGGTCAGCAGCACATAGGGGCGACCGAACTCGCCGGGCTTCGGGGTCTTGCCGGCGGCCTTCATCGCATCCTCGGCCGCGAGTTCGGCGGCGATCATCGCACGCAGCGGAGCTGCACTGCGCAGCGCGTGGAACTCGGGCACGAACACGCCGGCCTGGATGCCGGGATCGGTCGCCGCGAGGCGCTCGGCCTCTGCGCGGTCGCCGGTGCCGAACACGAACACACCGCGCAGGGTCGCATCGGAGCGCTTCGCCCCGAAGGGACCGGCGAGCAGCAGGTGCCCTTCGCGTGCGAGACGGTTCATGTTCGCGAAGTGCCCCGCGAACACCTTCTGCTGCTCCTCGCCCGCGAGATCGGTGCGCGGCCCCGTCTTCAGGAACACGAGGGTGAGGTCCTGCTCGGCCGAGGGCGACGGCGAGGCTTGGCACGCGACCATCAATCCGAGGGACAGTGACACTGCGAGTGTTGATCTCTGCATGGCGGGAGAAGGTAGCGCGGTGCCGCGGGCGAGACAGCCGAAGGCGACACCGATCGGCGCGCTCGAGGTCAGCGCGTGCCGAAGCGCGCTTCGACCGCATTGCTCAACACCGCACCGAAGCCATTCGCCGGCGGATCGACGACGAAGCCCTGCGCGAGGATGGTGCCGCCGAGCAGTGCTGGGCTGGTCGGCACGTTGAGTGCGAAGCGACGACTCGTGGCGCTGCCGCCGAGCACCACCGCGGCGTCGATCGACGTCGCGAGGCGGCAGCCGGGCATGCCGATCCCACCGAGGTCGAAGGGCAGCAGCGTGCTCCCCCAGCGCGTGCGGGAGACTCCGTACTGGAGCACCGCGGCGTTGCCGCCGGGGATGCCGGCGAGCTGCAGCTCCAGCCGACCACCGAGCCAGGGCAGTCCGCCGGGGACGGCTGTGAGGTTCGTTGTCCCGGAGCTACCCGCGCAGCCCGGTGCGTAGGAGGTGACGCTCGCCGGACGCTTCGCGGCATACAGCCAGGTGTCGGATTGGTAGGTGTTGCCCGCGTCGCGTCCGCCGAACAGCAGGACACGCGCATTCACGGTGTCGAATGCGAGCATGTGTTCGCTGCGCTGCGCCGGTCGGATGGTCGTGGTGCGCTGGGCCCACGAGGTACCGTCGAACTCCCACGCATCGTCGGTCACACCGGCATTGCCCCAGCCGCCGAACAGCACGCACACACCGCGCGGTTCGTCGAAGCACATCGCCGCGTTGTAGCGCGCCGAGGGTGCAGGGAGTCCGGTGCGCTGCGTCCAGTCGACTCCGTCGTATTCCCAGGTATCGGCGAGGAATCCCGTCTGATCGAGGCCGCCGAAAAGCACCACGCGATTGCGGATCGAGTCGAAGGCGAGCGCGATGCCGATGCGCGGCGAGGGCACGTGCGCCGTGGGGATGCGACGCCACGTCGTGCCATCGAACTCCCAGGTGTCGGTGCGCATGCCGGCATTGGTGTGTCCGCCGAACAGCACGCAGCGCTGGCGCGCGGTGTCGTAGACCATCGCGTGGTGGTAGCCGTCCGGTGGGCCAGGGATCTGCAACTGGCTCCAGTTCGTGCCGTCCCATTGCCACGTGTCGCCGTACCACTGCCCGATGTTGCTGTTGCCGCCGAACAGGAAGCTGCGATTGCGTGCGCGGTCGAAGGCCATCGCGGCGCCGTAGCGGACGGCAGGGAAGGCAGTGGGAGAGAGGCGTAGCCAGAGCGCACCGTCCCACTCCCAGGTGTCGCCGAGCAGCGTTCCGTCGCTGCCGCCGAACAGGACGAGGCGTCCGCGTGCGGAGTCGAAGCTGACTGCGGACATGCCCCGCGGCGATGGCGACAAGGAGTTCGAGGGCTGCGACCAGGTGTTGCCGTCGAGCGTCCAGGTGTCGCCGTAGATCTGGAAGAAGCCGCTGCCGCCGAAGGCGACCACGCGGTCGCGCTGGAGGTCGTAGGCGAGAGCGCCCCAGTACACGGCGGGCGGACCGCCACCGGTCGAGACCTGCGTCCAATCGGTTCCGTCGAAGCTCCAGGTGTCGGCGTACGGCACGAAGGAGCCCGCGTCCCCGTCGTGCAGGACGACGCGGCCGCGCGCGAGGTCGGTGGTCATGGCGTGGTGTGCGCGCGCGGGCGGCGAATGCGCGGGCTGCAGTTGCGTCCAGTCTGCGCCGTCGAAGCTCCAGGTCTCGCCGCTGCCGCTCTGTCCGCCGAACAACACCGTGCCGCCCTGCGCCGGACTCCAGGCCATCGCGGCGCGCGTGCGTGCGCTCGGCGTGTGGGCGGTCACGATCCGCGTCCAGGTGGTGCCGTCCCACTCCCAGGTGTCGTTCATCGCGATGCCTGCGGCATCGCCGCCGAAGACGACGATGCGCCCGCGGCCCAGGTCGAAGGTCATGCAGTGCTGACTGCGTGCCGGTGGACTGGTGGTCGGGTTCAACAGGTGCCAGTCGTTGCCGAGCCATTCCCAGGTCTGTGCGCTCTGACCGAATCCGTCGTCACCGCCGAACAGCAGCGTGGTGCCGCGCACCGGATCGAAGGCCATGGCGGCGCCGTCGCGACCGGTCGGACTCCTCGTGGTGTTGATGCGATCCCAGCCGGTGCCGTCCCACTCCCAGGTGTCGGCGAGCCACGCGCCGGTGCTGTCACGGCCGCCGAAGGCGACGACGCGCCCGCGCCCGAGGTCGTAGCTCATCGCATGGTCGGTCCGCGCGACGGGGCTGGCCCGGTGGAGGGGGATCCAGTCGACCTGGGCGCGAGGTGCTGCAACGAGGTGGCCGAGGGCCAGTGCGACCAGGGCCAGTCTCGGGCCTCGCAGGGAGTGGTGGGGTGCGTTCACGGGATCCTCGCTTCGGATGCGGATCACATTCCAGAACCGTGCCGCGGCACCAGCCGAGTTGCGGTGTGCGATGTGCGGACATTGCGCGTCCGGGCCACACACGCCATCGCTTCTCCGAGCGCCTCGTGGCTGCCGGGATCGCGGCGCGGAGGGGCGACAGATCAACGAGCGAGCCATGATGCAGATCGATCCTGGCAGGGATTGGTGGCTACCGGCCGCTGCCGTGATCGGGGCCCTCCGGACGATCGGATCCGCGCCGAGCGCATGCGAGCCCGCTGCGCGCAACGGGTGCGCACCCGGCTCGAGACGTCGAGGACTCAGTGGAGGATGGGGACGTGCAGTCGCCCATCCCGCGTGGCCGACTTCGGGATGCGCCATTGCTCGCCGCGTCCCATCGCGAGCCACGCCTTGCGATCCGGATCGGACCAGGTGTCCACCGTCGCCGCGACGCGGCTGTGGAGCGCGGGGATGGCTTCGAGGGTGGAGACGCGCACCATCCGTCGCGGTGATCCCTGCAGGCCGAGCATGTCGAGGCCGGTCCCCGGCCGGGTCAGGAAGCCGCCGACGCGAGCCCGTTCACCCTCCCCTCCCGGTTTGACATGGCAGGCCATGATGCGCCCCGGCTCGAGGATCTCGCGACACACCGGGCTGTGGAAGTCGATGCCGAGCAGTTCGCTGAGTGCATCGGCGTTCGGCCGCGGGAAGTCCTCGGCGAGGTCGCTCTCGTAGAAGGCCAGCGCGGTGCGCATGCCGGGCACTTCGAAGCCGAGCAAGCGCACCAGGTGACGATGGACATCGCGCCAGTCGTCGATCCGCAGTGTGGCGAGAACCCTGCCGCGCACGTCGAGCTTCGGTTCGTAGACCATGGCTTTCACCCTCGGGCGCGGATGGTACCGCGGGTCGTGGTGCCCGAGAAACGGCGACCTCGTCGCGCTGGCGTGCAGCATCCTTCGCCGTCACGACCTCGGCTGTGTTCGTGAGGTCTCTGCGCTCAGGTTGCGATCGCCGCGGGCCGGAGTCGCGGCGCGCGTTCGAGCCTCCGCCGCTGCGCAGCGCGCGCGGGATCCTGGTCCGGTGCTCGATCGGGAGGTGCCACGGTCTGCGCGGGTGCGCGAACCTGCGCTCGGATCGAAGAGCGGAGTCTACCGGATCGCGTCGGCATGACGCCGTGTGGCGATCAGCGGGAGCCGATCAGTCGCGTCACGAGCAGGCGCTCGAAGGCCACGCGGTCGCTCCACGAGGTCGCGACGTCGATCGACTTCGCGTTCGGGTCCTCGCGCGTGAAGCCCTGCGCGTCGACGCGGATGCCGAGGCGTTCCATCCCGCACAGCGAGTGGTCGAAGGCGAGCCAGACGGCGACCGTGTCGAAGAGCGTGGTGCTGCGCTGCGGTGCGCGACGGGCATCCGCACCACCGGCGATGGCCCAGGCCTCGTAGTTGGCGACGATCGCCGCGGCGACGGCGTCGTGTGATCGCGCGACCTGCGCGTAGGCCTTCTCGTCGAGCGCGACGAGGCCGCAGGTGTCGAGCGGGGTGATCGTCACCGGCCAGGGCGCGGCGAAGGTCTCTCCGCACGCGGTGGGGGCGACGGCGACGTTGTACTCCGCCGCGATCTGCGACCTGCCCTCGTAGCCGACGCGCACGCTGCCCTGCATGCCCACGAAGCGCGCGCGCTGCGCGATGCGCGGTTCGCGACGCAGCGCTTCCGCGATGTTCTGCGTTGGGCCGACCGCGATCACCGTGACCATGCGGTCGGAGGCGAGGATGGTGTCGATGATCGCCTGCACGCCGTCGCGCAGCACCGGGCCGGGATACTGCGCGAGTTGGTAGTCCCCGAGCCACGCGGCCTGCCGCGCGCTGCGATCCTCGCCGACCTCGAGGCCGAGCCCGACCGGGGCGTCGCCGTGACCCGTGGTCGCGAGGAACTTCGCGAGCAGCTTCGCGCGGTACTCCGGCTTGCCGTTGTCACCCACCGCGAGCTTCAGCTCCAGCTCGGGGCATTGCAGCAGGAAGCCGAGCGCCCAGGTGTCGTCGATGTCGTCGCCGATGTCGGTGTCGAAGATCACCGGGATCGGGTGCGGGCCCTGTGCGATCTGCGAGGAGCAGGCGCTGGCGAGCAGTGCGAGCAGGAGCAGGACGTGGCGGGGATTCATGCGAAGCAGGACCGACGGAGATACCCGGGTCGGCCTTCGACGAGAACCGTCACGAAGATCGTCGTGGATCCGAACTCGGCTGCGGCGCGTGCGTCCCCACCGCGGCCCTTCCGGGCGGGGCGGGGGCGGCAGACATCGCCCTCACCACCGGGGACCCCAAGTCCGGAGGCCGTCTCGGTCGATGGCTTCCGCCAAAGGAGTGGACCATGAAGGGCATTCTGATCAGCGCCGCCGTGATCGGCGCCTGCGCCGTCGCAGCGGTCACCTGGGTCAAATCGAGCAGCTTCGCACCGTCGAGGAAGGCGCCGCTGGGTGAGCGGCGATTGATCGACGAGTGGCTGAAGGAGCAGGAGTTCCATCCCTCGCGCGTGGATCCCGAACGCGCGCCGGATCCGCGCGACGACGGCCGCCGCGAATTGCGTTTCGAGCACCACTACGCCGAGTCGCTCGCCCACGCCTCGGAGGTCTCCCTGATCGAGGAGGGAGATGGCGCATTGTTCGGCATCAGCGCCCGCTTCTGGTCCGGCAAGGAAGAGGTCCGTCATCCCGGGCCGAATGGTCAGAGGGCCGAGATCCTCGCCTTCACGCTGTGGAAGGACCTCGCCGGCCAGCTCCCCGTGTTCCACTCGGAGATGGAAGGTGGCGGTCGCCACGCACGCCAGAGGTTGGTCGCGAGCTTCGCGCGGAACGAGGCGAAGGGGCGCTGGGTGAAGACCTACGACAGCAACGGCGATGCACGCACCATCTGGGACGAGGTGAGCTTCTCCCGCGACTGACTCCTCCGAACTCAGGACAACGGCAACAACGCCGGGTCCGGTCGCATCTCTCCGTAGCCGCGTCCGACGTTGGTCGGGTTGCCGAAGTCGTCGACCCACACGCCTTGGGGGTCCGGGAATCCGCGCCAGCCGAGGTACTGCGTCTTCTGCGCACCGGTGAGCTGCACTCCGTTCAGGTAGAGGTCGATGCCGTCGTCGAGGATGGTGTTGGTTCCGTCGGCGTCGTTGCCCGGTCGCGTGACCAGCTCGACCAGACCGAGTCCGCCATGGCCGCCGGCCGAGTTGACGTCCCAGCTCGGATTGCCCGGAGGGTACTTGGACCAGCCGAGGGGCCCGGACCTCATTGACCGCCGGGTGCTCCGTCGGCCGAGAGTGGGGTCAGGAAGTCGAAGCTGCTCGGGTAGGTGCCGCCCCTCACGTGCTGCTCGATGCCATGGCCGCCGAGCAGCACGATCATCCCGCCGGAGCCGCCGCCGCCACCTCCCTGGCCTCCCATCGGGGAGTTGAGTTCGTCCTGGATGGAGCGGCGTCGGAACACGTCGACGCCGACACCCCAGAAGTCGTTGTCCTCGCGGTTGTCGACGAAGGGGCGAAGTCCCGGTTGCCCGCCTCGCAGCGTGCCGCCGCACCCGGAGCCGCCGATGCCGAGCGCCTCGGGCCCGGTGAGTCCACCGAGGAGGTGGTCGACGTCGCCCACCGTGGCGAAGGAGCCACCGCCGCCCCCCGAACCATGCGCGCAACCGGGGATGCAGTCGAGCAGGCCCGGCTGTCCGCCGAGTCCGCGTACCCGGTAGGCGCCGAAGCCCGGTTCTCCGGATGGCGATCGCGCGAACGCCACCGGACTGCCCGAACCGCCGGCTCCTCCGGCGGGTCCGGCCCGGCCGCCGGAGATCGGAAGGTTGGCTTTGCCGGGGACGCTCACGCTCTCGCCGGCCAAGCCATCGACACTCAGGCTGCCGAGGATCCGGAAGTCCCGCTGGACGATCCGGATCATCGGTGGCGATCCGGTGGCGCGAACCCAGACGCCCTCCGGGATCGTGACGCTGCGGAACACGAAGACCCCGCCGAGAACGCGGACCGGGACGCCCTGGGTGGGGACGATGATGGTGTCGTCGGTGTCGAGGACCACCTCGCGCTGATTGGGGCGGTAGTCGAGACCGAAGCCCTGCGCAGCGACCTGCGGCGCGAACGCGAAGGACAGGCCGAGGAGCCGAACAGGGGATGGCACGCGAACTCTCCGGACGGGCACGCGGGGGAGAGTGGCGATGTAGCGGCACACCTTCGGAGCATCACAGCCTCGGCAGCAGTGCGTGCGATCCCCGTCGCGATGGAACCACCAGGAAGGGCGATTCGTCCTTCTCATCGCCACCGCTCCTTGCTCGACTCTGCGCCCCATGCACCAAGGCGGTGACCTGCCGGAGCTCATGGGCTCGCGTTCGTCCGTCGTTCCCACCACCAATGTGGGTGTGGCCCGCATCGACGGCGCCTTCCGCGTGATCGCCGCGCACCCCATCCACGCCGGCGACGTGATCCTCTCGATCGACGGCGTGGTGACCTCGCAACCCACTCGGCTCTCGGTGCAGGTCGGACCGACCGAGCACATCGACCTGCCGAAGGACAGCGAACTGCTCGACGAGCTCGACCGCTATCCATGGCGCTTCCTCAATCACTCCTGCGCGCCGTCCGCGGATCTGCGCGGGCGTGAACTGATCGCGCTGCGCGACATCGGAGTGCTGGAGGAGATCACCTTCGACTACGACACCACGGAGTACGCGATGGCCGCGCCCTTCGCCTGTCTGTGCGGGGCGGAGTCCTGTCGCGGTCACGTGCGCGGCTTCCGTTTCCTCTCCGCCGCCCAACGGATGGCCTTGGACGGCACCGTTGCTCCGCACGTGCTCGCGCTCTGGCACGGGGAGCCCCGCCGCGGATGAGCGGCCCGGCGGGCGTGCCCGCCCTGCTGCACGAGTTCCTGCGCGGGCCGCTGGGGTCGACGCCGGATGCGATCGCGATCGACGTGCCGCCGGGGCGCGGGCGGAGTGATCGGGTGACCGTCAGCTACGCCGGGCTCGATGCGCGCGCGCGCGCCTTCGCCGCGGAACTGTCGCGCCACGTCCGCGGCGAGTGCGTGGTCGCGATCCTGCTCGGACGCGAAGGACCGGAGCTCTACGCGGCGCAGATCGGTGTGCTGCGCGCCGGCGCCGCCTTCGTCTGCCTCGATCGCGCGGTGCCCGACGATCATCTGCGCTTCGTCCTTCGCGATGCGCAGGCGGTGTCCTGCATCACCGACGCGGAGGGTGCGCAGCGTCTGCGTCGCGCGGTGCCCGAGCTCACGCGACTCATCGACGTCGCCGACATCGGGGACCGCGCTGACCCTGCGCCGGCGCCGGTGTGGCTCCGCCCCGACAGCCTCGCCTACCTGATCTACACCTCGGGCACGACCGGTCGGCCGAAGGGGGTGATGATCGAGCACCGCGGCATCGCCAACCTGATCGGCGGTGATCGACGCGAGTTCGCGCTCGGTGTCGGAGATCGCGTCGCGCAGGGTTCGTCCCCGGCCTACGACTCGTCGGTGGAGGAGACATGGCTCGCGCTCGCGAGCGGTGCGACGGTCGTTCCGCTGGACGATGAAACCGTGCGCCTCGGCCCCGATCTCGTGTCCTGGTTGCGCCGCGAGCACATCAGCGTGCTGTGTCCGCCGCCGACGCTCCTGCGCACGACCGGCTGCCGCGCTCCGCGCGAGGAGCTGCCTGATCTGCGGCTGGTCTACGCCGGCGGCGAAGCCCTTCCGCAGGACCTCGCCGATCTGTGGGCGGATGGGCGCCGGTTCGTCAACGGCTACGGACCGACCGAGTGCAGCGTCACCGTCGTGCGATGCGACGTGCACGTCGGCGAGGCGGTGGCGATCGGCACCGCGGTGCCGGGCAACACGGCCTTCGTCCTCGACGAAGCCCTGAACGACGTGGTCGACGGGGAGAGCGGTGAGCTATGCATCGCCGGGATCGGACTCGCGCGCGGATACCTCGGCGCACCCGAACTCACGGCGGCGAAGTTCGTCGCGCATCCTCGTCACGGACGCATCTACCGCACCGGCGATCGCGTGCACCGCGCGGCCGATGGACGGCTGTTCTACGAAGGCCGTCTCGACGCGCAGGTGAAACTGCGCGGGCACCGCGTCGAACTCGCCGAGATCGAGGCGCGGCTCGCCGAGATCGACGGCGTGCGCGAGGCGGCCTGTCGCGTGCAGGACGGCGACACGCTGGTCGCCTTCCTCGTGCCGCGTGCGGCGCGCGACGACGGCGAACTCCCGCGCATCGCTGCCCGCCTGCGCGAGCGTGTGCCGTCACACATGGTGCCCGCGCGCATGGCATGGATCGACGTCCTGCCGACCACGCTCGGCGGCAAGCTCGACCGCAAGGCCCTGCCGAAGCTCGCCGATCGCGATGGCGCGCGCGGGCGCGAAGCCGCGGACGAGCTCGAGGCTTCGATCGCCGCGGTCTTCGCCCGAGCGCTGCACCGCGCGAGCATGCCGATCGACGCCGACTTCTTCGAGCACGGCGGCGACTCGGTGCGCGCGGCGATGGTGATCTCCGTCCTCCGCGACGACCTGCGCACCGCGGTGCTGTCGGTGCGCGACCTGTACGAGACGCGCGACGTCGAACGGCTGGCCGCGCGTGCGCGCGAACACGCTCCACGCGCGACGTCGGCGCGACCCGACGAGCGTCGCAGGACCGCCGTGCTCCCCGCGACGGTCACCGTTCTGCAGACGCTGTGGCTCCTCTTCGAACTCGTGCTCGGATCGACGCTCACCTACGCCGCCGCGTTCGTGGGGGTGCCGGCCCTGCTCGCCTGGGTCGAACCCTGGCTGCTCGTGGTGCTCGTGCCGGTGCTGATGTTCGCGGCGCGTCTGGCGCTCGGTGTCCTCTCGGTCCTCGCCACGCTCTGCACCAAGTGGTTGATGATCGGGCGCTACACCGCGCGCCGGGAACCGGTGTGGAGCCTGTGGTATCTCCGCCACTGGATCGTCACGCGTTGTGCGCGATGGATCCCGTGGGGGACCTTCCTCGGCACCGAACTCCATTCGGTCGCGCTGCGTGCGCTCGGTGCGAAGGTCGGCAAGGGTGTGTTCATCCATCGCGGCGTCGACCTCTTCGACGGCGGATGGGATCTGCTCGAGATCGGCGACGAGGTGTCGCTCGGACAGGATGCGACGGTGGGTCTGGTCGAACTCGACGCGGGCTGCGTGGTGATCGGACCGGTGCGCCTGTCGCGCGGCGCCACGCTCGAAGTGCGCGCCGGCGTCGCGGCGGGCACCGAGATCGGCGAGGACGGCTGTCTGAGCGCACTGTCGGCGCTGCGCAGCGGGGACCGCATCCCGGCGGGCGAACGCTGGGACGGGGTGCCCGCGCGCCCGGCCGGGAGTTCCGTCGCGCGCCCCACACCGACGATGGGTTCGCGTCGTCTCGGCGTGGTCGTGCACACCACGGCGGTGTTGATCGCGCGTACGGTGCTCGCCTCGGCGGCGTCGCTGCCCTTCGTCCTGATGACGGTTGCGGCGTTGCTGGTGCTCGGCATCGACAGCCGGACCGCACTGAGGTGGGTCGACGAGCCGACGTTGAGCTTGCGCGGACTCGCCATCACCGCGTCGCTGTTCACCCTGTCGATCCCGCTCGGATTGATCGTGCAGGGACTCGCGCTGCGCTTCTGGCCGAACATCCGCAGCGGCGTGTGTCCGCGGCGCAGCCTCACCGGGATCGCGGTGATGCTGCGCACGCGCGCCGTGGAGTCGGCCGGTCTGTGGCTCAGCGGGACCTTGTTCTGGCCGACTTGGCTGCGACTCGCCGGGGCGCGCATCGGTCGGCGTTGCGAGATCAGCACCGTGCTCGGGGTGTTGCCCGAGCAGCTCCGCATCGGTGAGGACAGCTTCTTCGCCGACGGCATCTACCTCGGTGGGCCGAAGGTCGACCGCGGGACGGTCAGCGTCGGGCCGGTCGAGATCGGCGCGGGTACCTTCCTCGGCAACCACGTGGTGATCGACCCCGGAACCACGCTGCAGCCGGGGGTGCTGCTCGGCGTGTGCACCAAGGCGGACGACGGCATGCGCGCGGGCTCGTCGTGGTTCGGGCATCCGGCCTTCGAGTTGCCCAGGCGCGAGGTCGTCGAGGTCGATCGTCGCTTCATCTTCGAGCCGAGCCCGATCCGACGGGTGAATCGTCTGTGCTGGGAGGCGGCGCGCTTCCTGATCCCGACGGCGCCGCTCGTCGCTGCGGCATTCTGGTGCGGCCACCTCGCCTCGACGACGGCGACGGGTGCCGCGCTGTGGTTCGTCGAGGTTCCGCTCGTCACCCTCTGCGCCGCGTTCGGGCTCACGCTGCTCGTGCTGATCGCCAAGTGGGCGCTGCTCGGACGGGTGCGACCGGGGCAACACGTGCTGTGGTCGTGTTGGTGCAGTCGCTGGGACTTCCTCTACGTGGTGTGGGCGATGCTCGCGCGCGCTCTCCTGGTGAGGATCAGCGGCACGCTGCTGCTCAACTTCTACCTGCGCGCGACGGGCGTGAAGATCGGACGACGAGTGTTGCTCGGCTCGGGCTTCGCGCAGGTCGTGGATCCCGACATGCTCGAGTTCGACGACGGCTCCACCGTCGATTCGATGTTCCAGGCGCACAGCTTCGAGGACCGTGTGCTCAAGATCGACCGCGTGCGCGTCGGCCGCGGCGCGACCCTGCAGCGCTCGACCGTGGTCCTCTACGGCACCGTGATCGAGGACGGCGCTCGCGTCACCGCCCACAGCGTGGTGATGAAGAACGAGAGGTTGCCGGCGCGTCGCGACCACGAAGGTGTGCCGACGCGACCTCTGTGACCCCGCCGGCGATCAGGCCTTGTGGTAGTTGTGCGTGACGAAGCGGTTCCAGCCCTTCTTGTTCTTGGACTCGACGACCCAACTCACGCCGCCGTCCTCGTTCGGCCAGTAGACCTGACGCGCGAGGCCGGCGGGCATCTCGGCCTCGAAGCACAGCGCTTCCTCGTGCACGTCGGATCCGTCGGCGAGCTTGCCCTGCGAGCGCTTGCCGTCGGAGGTGAAGGACCAGTACTCGATCGCGCCGTCCTCGCCCGGGGCGAACACGGCGAGCTCGTCGTAGTCGCGGTCGCCGAACTTCCAGTTGGCGCGCAGTTCGACGTAATGGCCGCCGAGGATCTTCTGGAAGCTGCGCGTGCATTTCACGCGACCCATCGGGCTGTCGGACTCGGCGACCCAGGTGCCGAGCAGGGGTTCGAAGACGCCGAGCTTGCCGCGACCCTTCTTCCAGAGGGACTTCTTCGCCATGGTCCGAATCCTCAGAGCTTGAGAGACAATCCGTTTCTCGAGCTCTGCGTGGCCGCGCATGCGGCCACCAGCAAGCATCTGAGAGCCCGTATCATGGAAATCTTCTCGGGCTTTCAGTCCTGCGCTGCAGAGCGCGATCCGCTGGTCTGATCCTTGCGCCCGAGCCATGCGTGGAATCGCTCGGCGCGCGCCTTGAAGTTGGTGAACTGGTCGAAGGACGCGAAGGCGGGGCTGAACAGGAGGGCCTCGCCCTTGCGTGCCTGCGCGAGCGCGGCATCGAGCGCCTGCTCGAGCTGCTGGTGCGCGGTCACGCGCACGCCACGTGCGCGGAGATCCTCGCTCAGTCGCGGAGCAGCAGCGCCGAACAGGGAGGCCGATGCGACGCGCTTGCACAGTGCATCGGCGCAGCGTGCGTAGCCGGCATCGCCTTCCTTGCTCTTGCCGCCACCGACCCAGTGGACCGTTCCACGCAGGCTGTCGAGGGCCGACTCGGTCGACTCGATCGCGGTGGACACCGCGTTGTCGTAGATGCGCACGCCGTCACGGAGCCCGGCGAGTTGCAGGCGGAAGGGCAGGGGCTTCTGCGTGGCGAGTGCGAAGCCGATCGCAGCGCGGTCCGCACCGAGCGCGGATGCCGCGAGCGCTGCACCCATCGCGTTGTCATGGTGGAATTCGCCGATCAGGCTCAGCGCGTCGACGTGACAGAGGGGGCCGGGATCGGCACCCTGATCGAGGATCAACCAGCCGTCCTCGACGTGTGCCGCATCACCGCTCTGCCACGGCCCTCGTCGGTGGCGCAGGCGCTGCGACGCCTTGGTCGCGAACGATTCCGCCACCGCGTCGTCGGCACCGAACACGTAGAAGCCGGTCGCGAGCGCCGGCGCGACCGCCTTCGCGGCGCGGTAGTTCTCGAGGCTGCCGTGGCGGTCGAGGTGGTCGCGGGTGACCGGGGTCATCACCGCACCCGTCACGTCGTGACGTCGCGGATCGAGACGCTCGAGCTGGAACGACGAGATCTCGACCACCGCGCATTGGTCCGGACTCCAGCGCTCTTCGTCGGCGAGAAGGCTGTGTCCGAGGTTCCCACCGACCAGCGTGTCGATTCCGGCTTTCCTCAGGGCCTGCGCGAGGAGCGTGGTGGTCGTCGACTTGCCGTTGGTGCCGGTCACCAGGACCACGCGTCCCGGATAGTTCTCGAGGAACAGCGCGATCTCCTGCGTGCAGGGGATGCCGCGCTCGCGTGCGGCGCGCAGCAGGGCGTTGTCGTCGGGGATCGCGGGATTGACGACGCACAGGTCGATGCCGTCGAGCACCGCGGGATCCTCGCTCGGGACGCGCCAGTCGATGTCGAGGTCGCGGAGCGCCTCCATCGAATCGCGCAGCGTCTCCGGCGCTGCCTTGTCGGCCACACGCATCGCGAAGCCCCGGCGCGCGAGGAATCGCGTCGCCTCGCGACCCCCGCCGAAGCGGCCGAGGCCGAGGACCAGAACCCTGCCGCGTGGAGCCCGGGTGGTCATCGCGAGGTCGCCGCGGCGCGGGCACGCGCCTGGAAGGCTTCGACACCGGGGGTCAGCGCGCGCGGGATCGCGATGTCACTGCGCACCGGGGCGACCAGATGTGCGGTCGGGACGGGATCGTCGACGAAGGGGGCGAGCGCCATCTCGAACACGAAGTCGAAGGGGAACAGCCAGGGTGTGACCGGCTCGACGATCGCGAGCTGGGCTCGGGTCGCGGTGCGGGGTTGGTCGCGGTCCTCCTCCGTCGCGAAGTCCGGAACCGCGGTGAGTTCGACGATTCCGTAGTAGGGGATCCGACCCTCGATCGAGGCGGTGTGGCGGTCGCGGCCGTCGACGAAGAGCGTGGTGCCCTCCGGCGCCGCATCGGCATGCCACTGCGGTGTCGAACATGCCGACACCAGCGCCATTTGGATCAGTGCCGCGCGGAGCAGTGCCGCGCGGAACAGCGCCGTGCCGAACAGCGCCGTGCCGAACAGCGCCGCGGCGCACAGGCGGCGCCGCGCACCCGGTTCGGCCGGGCGCGCGGCGCTCCCTGCGACGGAGAGAGGGGGATTCGAACCCCCGGTGAGATCTGGATCCCACGCCACCTTAGCAAGGTGGTGCATTCAGCCGCTCTGCCATCTCTCCGGACGAAGTCCGCGCGGGGCGCGGCCGGAGGGCGGGGAGTAGAGCGCCGTTCCGCTCGGGTCGCAACCGATTCCCGGCCGAAAAGGGGAGGTGCCGTGCGGCGGAAACCTGCGCGTCCGCGCGAGATGCGTCGGACGCTCGCCGCGGTTCGAAGCACCCCCAAGCTAAGCTCTCGACCCGTCGATGCCGCTCGTTCTCCTGCTGCTCTCCTGCCTCGTGCTCACGCTCGAGGTGCTCGAGACGAAGATCTTCGCCTACTCGCTCGAGAACGGCCTGATCTTCCTGGTGGTCGGCGTGGTGCTGCTCGGCTTCGGCGCCGGCGGCTCGGTGCTGTCCCTGTGCAAGGAGATCCGCGATCCGCGGCGCCTGGTGGCGCGCAACCTGCTCGCCACCGCGCTGCTGCTGGTCGCGGCGCACACGCTGTTCGCGCACGGCTCCGACCACCTCGACTTCGGCTTCGACGCGTGGACCATCGGCCTCCTGGTCGCGCTCGCCGCACCGTACTTCTCCGCCGGCATGGCGGTCTCCGCGATCCTCGCCGAGCCGGCCGGCAACGTGCACGCGCGCTACGGGTTGAACCTGATCGGTTCCGCGCTCGGCTGCATCACGGTGTTCTTCGTGCTCGGTCCGCTGTCCGGACCGCAGGCGCTGATCGCCTGCGCCCTGATGTGCGGCGCGCTCGCCGTGCCGATGACCGAGCGCCGAGGTCTGTGCGCAGCGATCGTGTTCGGTTCCGGGGCGGTGCTGTTCCTCTTCGCCGACGCGCTGCTGCCGTACCGCATCCAGAAGGCGCAGAGCGGCGGTCAACTCGCGCTGATCCAGAAGCATGTCGCCGAGGAGGCGCAGAAGGACAGACAGCGCTTCCCGCGCGCCGAACTCGTCAAGGTCTTCGACCGCTGGGATCCGACGGCGCGCGTCGAGGTGCACTCGCTCGAGGTCGAGACCACCGACAAGGACCTGCAGCGCTCCTTCGACAACCTGCCGAGCAAGTGGTTCACCCAGGACAGCAGCTACGGCTCGCCGCTGGTCGCCGGCAAGGCGCCGGGCAGCGCGGCGTTCTGCGAGCGCACCTGCTACGCCTTCGGTTACTTCCGCGACCGCAGGGACATGGACGTGCTGGTGATCGGCCTCGGTGGCACGCCCGACATCCAGACCGCGCTGCACCAGGGTGTGCGCGAGGTGACGGGCGTCGACATCAACGCCACCACCATGGCGATGGCGAAGGGTCCTATGGCCGATTTCCTCGGCCGTCCCTACGACGACCCGCGCGTGCAGCTCGCACTGAGCGACGGCCGCAGCTACGTGCGTGCTTCAGAGCGTCGCTGGGACCTGATCCAGCTCACCGGCGTCGACACCAAGTCGGTGCTCGCCAGCGGCACGCTCGCGCTCAACGAGAGCTACCTCTACACCGCGCAGGCCTTCGACGAGTACGTCGCGCACCTGAAGGACGACGGCGTGCTGTGCGTGAACTACTCGGGCGACCAGTTCCGCGAACGTCTCACCGTGACGGCGCTCGAAGCGCTGCAGCGGCGCGGCGTGAAGGAGCCTTGGCGCAACGTGATGATCGTCGAGCAGGCGCTGATCTTCGGCCTGCTCGTCAAGCCCACGGCATTCACCGACGCCGAGTGCGCGCAGATGCGCTCGTTCCTCACCCGCTGCGACAAGGCCGACGGACTCGAGGACGGGATGACCGGCGCGACCGTGTGGGTCTACGAGCTGCTTGTGCCCGGTGGGGCGCTGTCGATGAACCGCGCTCCGAAGGCGCGCTACATCCCCGACGAGGAGAAGACCGGTGAAGCGGTGCTGAACGCCGCGCGTCGTGGCGAACTCGACAAGTTCATCGCCGAGCATCCCTTCGAGATCGCGCCCGCTCCGGACTCGCGCCCGTACTTCTTCAACACCACGCGTCAGGCCGAGATCTGGAAGCGCTTCCGCATCGAACTCGCGCGCATCCTGCCCTTCGTCGGCGACGGCCAGGCCGCCGATCCTGCCTTCCTGGGTCGCACCGAGCAGTTCGGGCGCATGTTCCGTCAGCTCTTCCTGATGCTCGGGCTGGCGTTGCTTCTGATCCTCGGACCGCTGGTCGTGATGAACGCGCGTGGCCTCAGGGCATGGACGACCATGCCCTTCGCTCTCTACTTCGGCTGCCTCGGCGCGGGCTACATCTTCGCGATGAGCGGGCTGATCCAGCGCGCCGTGCTGTTCCTCGGTCATCAGGCCTACGCCTTCGCCGTGGTGATCGGCGGCCTGCTCGTCTGGGCGGGTTGCGGCAGCATGATCGCCGGCCGCCTCGCCACGCCGCGCCGCACCATGACGGTCGCCGTCGCGATCGTCTGTGCGATGCTGGTGGTGGTGCAGTTCGGGCTCGATCCTCTGTTCGGCGCCACCGCCGGCCTGCCGCGCCTTGCACGCATCTTCGTCGCACTGGTCGCGATCGCCCCGCTCGGCACCGCGCTCGGCGCCATGTTCCCGACCGGTCTGTGGATGGTGAAGCAGCGTTCACCGCTGTTCGTGCCCTGGGCTTTCGGGATCAACGGCGTGTTCTCGGTGATCGGAACCACGCTCGTGATGCCGGGCTCGATCATGTACGGCTACCCGGTGATGGCGGTCGTCGCCGGCGCGATCTACCTGCTCGCGCTCGCGATCGGTCTCCCGCTGGCGCGACGCGCGGGCTGAAGAACGTCGCGCTGGCATCCTCGCATGGCGGGCAGGTACGCTCCTCCCTTCATGAAGCGCGTCAAGTTGATCGGCGGGATCCTGCTCGGCTTCTTCTTCCTCGTGCTGATCCTGCAGAACACGGAGACGGTCAGCACGCGGGTGCTGTCGGCCACGTTCCAGATGCCGCTCGCTCTCACGCTGCTGGCCTGCATCGCCGGCGGCTTCGGCCTCGGTTGGCTGGCGTGCTGGTACCGGCACCGCAGGCGGGTTGCCACTCCGGCCGCGCCGTCGTGAAACCAGGTCGCGCCGGCGCGCGACTCACACCATCGCGCGCAAAGGGATGCAGACGATGAACTCGGCTCCGCCGTGTTCGCGGTTGCGCGCCACCAGCTTGCCGCCGTGCGCTTCGATGTTGCGGCGTGCGATCGGCAGTCCGAGACCCGTGCCGCGCGCCTTGGTGGTGACGAAGGGCTCGAAGATCGACTCGGTGGTGACGCCGTGGATGCCGGGCCCGGTGTCGGCGAAGGTGACCACGACCTCTCCATCGAGGGTGTGCGCGGACACGGTGAGTTCGCCGCTCTCCTCCATCGCCTGACAGGCGTTGAGGAACAGGTTGGTGAAGACCTGGGCGACGAGGCGCGCGTCGAATTCGACGATCAGCCCCTCGGGGATCTCGATCTCGACGCGGTGCCTGCACATCTCCGGGTTGTGCTGCAGCGATTCGCGCAGGTCGCCGACGAAGCTTCGCAGATCGGTCGGTCGCGGTCGCGGCTGTGCCGGCTTCGCGAAGCGGAGCAGGTCCTGCACCGTCTCGTCGAGACGGCGGATCTCGATGCCGACCGAGCCGAGGATGTCGCGCTTGGGATCGCTCTCCTCGAACTCGCGCTCGAGGATCTGCACGGCGGCGTAGATGCCGGCGAGCGGGTTCTTGATCTCGTGGGCGACCTTGGCCGCGAGTTCGCCGACCATTGCGAGTCCGCGCGAGCGCGTGAGCTCGGTCTCGGTCTGCCGCTGACGCGTGATGTCGCGCAGCGTCGCCATCGAACCGACCGCGCGGCCGTTGCTGTCGTGGAGGATCGCGCGATTCAGGCTGACCCACAGCTCGACGCCGTCCTTGCGCACGCGCCGCGTCACGTGGTTCTGCACCGTCTCGCCGGCCTCGATGCGGCGCCGGATCCAGCCGAGTTCGTCGGAGGCGAGGAGGTCGCTCGGGACCAGGAACCCGACCGGTGTGCCGACCGCTTCCTCGCGCGCGTAGAGGAAGGTGCGCTCCGCTCCGCGGTTCCAGAAGCGGATCACGTTGTCGCGGTCGATGAGGATGATCGCATCGAGGTTGTCGTCGATGAGGTCGTCGAGCGAGACGTCGGCATCGGCGAGCGAGGTGCCCATCGAGCGCAGGAAGAAGCGCGCGCTCCCCGCCGGCGCGGGGTGGCCGGTGTGTCCGGCCTCGCGATGCCCGGGATGGATCTCGAAGCCGCAGCCCTCGCCGGCGCACATCCCGCCGCACTGCAGCGGCGTGCACACCACGTCGAGTCCGGTCGCCGTCGCCGCGAGTCCGGTGAGGAAGCCCACCGTCATCTCGCAGGCCTCGCCGGTGCCTTCTCCGTTCGGGTGCGCCGACCGCCACAGGGGCTCGTTCGAGCGCACGTTTCCGGCGATCCGCGCATGGCGTTCCTCGGGACGGAGGTCGACCGTGCGCAGCCGCGCGTGGCCGAGGCCGAGGTCGCCGAGCTGCGCCATGCCCTGCTCGAGGATGGCGGCGGGGGCATCGCCGCGGCGGAGACCTTCTCGGGCGGCGCGCTCGCCGAGTTGACGTCCGAGCCGGAACAGGATCTCGGAGGCCGCGCCGGGACCCGCGGTCTCGGTGATCGATCGACGCAGGGAGATCAGGTCGACGACGGGTACGGTGAACCCGGCGGGAGCGTGGAGGACAGGCTTGTGGTCCATGCGCGGCGAGGTCGCCTCCGATCTTGGCACGCGATGTGCCCGACGTCCCGCACATCCTGCGGTCTGTGCACCGATCGCGGAGCCGAGGCGTGGATAATCCCGCGGTGCCGCGAGAAATCCCCCGCCGTTCCGAAGTCCCTCCGGGCGCGAGAATGCCCTCCCGAGTCCTGGTCGTCGACGACGAGAAGATGGTCCGCTGGGGTCTGAGAAAGGCTCTGGAGGGTGCGGGCTATCCGGTCGACGAGGCCGGCAGCGTGAAGGAAGCCCTCGATGCCATCGCGCTCGAGGTGCCCGACCTGGTCCTCCTCGACTACCACCTTCCCGACAAGCCCGGGGTGGAGGTGCTGCGCAGCCTGAAGCAGACGGCGGCGCGCATCCCGGTGGTGATGATCACCGCACACGCCAGCGTGGGTGGGGCCGTCGAGGCGATGAAGGAAGGTGCCTACGACTACATCAGCAAGCCCTTCGAGATCGAGGACGTGCTGCAGACGGTGGCGCGCGCGCTCGAGACCGGCCAGCTCCGCGAGGAAGTGGCGCGCCAGCGTGAGGCCGGGCTGCGCAGCTACAGCGTCGAGACCCTGGTGGCGGAGAGCCCGGCGATGAAGGAAGTGGTCCGTCTCGTGCGCCGGATCGCGGCCAGCGAGGCGTCGACCATCCTGATCCTCGGCGAGAGCGGGGTCGGCAAGGGCCTGATCGCCCGTGCGCTGCATTTCGAGGGCAGCGCGTGGGAGCGGCCCTTCATGAACATCACCTGCACGGCCTTGCCCGAGACCCTGCTCGAATCGGAGCTCTTCGGCCACGAGAAAGGCGCGTTCACCGACGCCAAGGCGCAGAAGAAGGGGCTGCTCGAACTGGCCGACGGCGGCACCGTGTTCCTCGACGAGATCGGCGACATCTCGCCGGCGCTGCAGGGCAAGCTGCTGCGCTTCCTCGAGGACAAGGCCTTCCGGCGCGTCGGCGGCACCCGCGACGTGCGGGTCACCGTGCGCATCATCGCCGCGACCAACAAGGACCTGGCGAAGGAGGTCGAGGCCGGGCGCTTCCGTCGCGACCTGTACTTCCGCCTCAAGGTGATCCCGATCGAAATCCCGCCGCTGCGCGAGCGCGTGGCCGACATCCTTCCCCTGGCACGATCCTTCATCCAGCACTTCAACGTCGAACTGCGGAAGTCGGTCCAGGGCATCGACCCGGCCGCCGCGAGCCTGATGGAGCGCTACCCCTGGCCCGGCAACGTGCGCGAACTCCGCAACGCGATCGAGCGTGCGATCCTTCTGACCGACAGCGTGGTGATCCTGCCCCGCGATCTCCCGGTGGAGATCCGTGACGGCGGGGGGCCGCAGGCCGGGTCGGGGGCTCCCGCGAACACCTTCACGCTCCCTGCGGGCGGAGTGGTCTTCGAGGACGTCGAACGCGAACTGCTGCGTCAGGCGCTGCTTCGAGCCCGCGGCAACCGCACCCGTGCCGCGAAGTTGCTCGGCATGAACCGCGACCAGATCCGCTACCGGATCGCGAAGTTCAGGCTCGAGGATCTGTCCCAGGACGAGGGCTGATCCGGGCGAGTCGGCCGTCGCGCAGAGGACCGGTCGGCCACCCACTCGTCCCCGTCGCCGGCAACCGATCGCGCCTTTGATTGTGGGGGTTCGCGTCGCTGTGATGCTGGCCCGCTACTTGCGAGCCGGCTGGGTGCTGCGGTCCCGGCTCACGCCGCACGACTCGGCGATTCCTTCACCATCCACTCACGCAAGATGGCGCTCCTCCGAACCTCTTCGACGCATCGAGCGACGGGCAGCGCGCTGCTCCACGCACCGGTGCTCGCGCTTCTCGCCGTCCCGTGCGTCCTCGGAGCTGCACGCGCGCAGGACCCGCCGGCACCGGACACCCAGGCCAAGCCGGCGGACCAGCGGCCCTTCATCCGCGGCTCCCTCACCAGCCGCTACTGGCTGCGTTCGGGGGAGAGCCGGAGCGACCAGGACATCTTCGAGACGCTGTCGCTCGACGTCGGCGATCCCGAGCACGACGCGGTGACCGGCTACTTCGTCGGCCGTGTCGCGGCGGACATCGACGGCATGGGTGGCGACCCCACGCAGTTCGCGCACATCAACGACCACTTCGGCAACGTCTACGGCCGGATCTACGACGCCTACGTCGACTTCCATCGGCTGCCGGGCCTCGAGCTCGCGCGCGTCGGTCGACAGGTGATCCACGAGACCCCGGAGTTCGCCTACTTCGACGGTGTGCGCGTCGAGTCCCCGGAACTCGGTTCCGCGAAGATCCTGCTCGGTGCCTACGGCGGTGCTTCGACCCACCTCTACGAGGACTCCTCGAAGGGCGATTGGACCTTCGGCGCCTACGGCGAGGGTCGCTTCTGGACCGGCGGGCGCGTGCGCATCGATTGGATGCACCTCGAGGACGAGGCGGTGCTCGGCGCGCACAAGAACGACCTGTTCACTGCCGGTGCGTGGCAGAACCTCTGCAAGGGAGTCGACGTCGACTTCCAGTACGGCCGTCTCGAGGACCGGGATCGCGACATCCGCGCGCGGTTGAGCTTCGACGACCCGGACGACACCTTCACCGCGCGCCTCAGCTACTACCAGCTGCTGAACACGCAGCGCGATCTGGTGGTCGATCTCGACCCGTTCTTCAACGCGTTGCACGACGAGTTCCCGTACTCGCAGATCGGCCTCTTGTTGACCAAGGGCGTGACCGAGAAGGTCGACATCCAGGCCAACGTCGATGCGCGTCGTCTCGCGGATCGTGCCGACGCCGGGACCTACAACCACGACTACGAGCGCGTCTACTTCACGCTCGACTGTCGCGACGTTGCCGTGGACGGCCTCCAGGTCGCGCTGACCGGCGACCTGTGGCACGCCGACAACCAGGAGGTCTACACCTGGGGCGTCGACGTCGAGAAGGCGCTGACCGACGAGCTCACCGCCTCACTCGGCTCCTACTACAGCCTCTACAAGTTCGACCTGTACCTCGCCAGCGAGCGCGACAATGTGCGCACCTGGTTCTTCAAGCTGCGGGAGAAGCCGTCCAAGGAGATGTCCTTCGACGCCTCCTACGAGCTCGAGGACAGCGACATCGGTAAGGACCACGTTTTCAAGGTGGGCATGCAATGGCGCTTCTGAGCAGATCAGCATCGACCCGTCGGACGACGCGCGTCGTCGCCGCACTCCTCGTCATCTCGGTGGCGGGCTGCGCGGTGGTGGGGGCGTTGTTCTCGCACTCCAAGCCCTTCGCGTTCAGCCACAAGATCCACGTCGTCGATCAGGAACTGGACTGCGAGGGTTGCCACCTCGGGGCCACGTCGTCGGACGACCCCGGGATGCCGGTCATCGCGCAGTGCAAGCTGTGTCACGAGGAGATCGACTCGAAGAAGCCGCCGGAGCGACGCGTCGACACCCTCTACAAGGACGGCAAGTTCCAGGCGCAGCACGTCAACCACGCCGGTGGTGACGTGGTGTTCTCGCATCTCAAGCACACCGCGAAGGAGATCGAGTGCGCCAAGTGCCACGTCGGCATCGACAACGACGAGCGCATCGTGGCGAGTTCGGCCATCGGCATGGACGACTGCCGCAGCTGCCACGCGGAGAGCAAGGTCGCGTCGGAGTGCGCGACCTGCCATCGCGAGATCCGCACGGATCACGCGCCGCCGTCGCATGCCTGGGCGTGGAGCAAGAAGCACGGTGCGATCGTGCGTGCCAAGGACGAGCACACCGCGAACCAGTGCTCGCTGTGCCACCAGGAGTCGTCGTGCGTCGCCTGTCACCAGGAGACGCCGCCCGACAACCACAACAGCTACTTCCGGAATCGCGGTCACGGCGCATTCGCGCGGATGGATCGGGAGGGCTGTGCGTCGTGCCACCGCTCCGACTCCTGCGACCTCTGCCACAGCCAGGCCAAGCCTCTCAACCACACCGGTCAGTGGGGCGGCACGCGGAGCAACCACTGCGTCGGCTGCCACTTCCCGCTCGGCAAGCAGGAGTGCGAGACCTGTCACCACGACACGCCGAGCCACCTCACGGCGGCTCCGCTGCCGGGCAATCACGCGCCGGGCATGAACTGCCGCATGTGCCATGGCCTGACCGCGCCGCTGCCGCACGTCGACAAGGGCGACGAGTGCGGTCGTTGCCACCGTTGAGCGTGCGGGCGGCGGGGTGGACCCCGCCGCCGCCTGCTCCGGACTCGCGATCTGGTGGGGGAAATCACGCGGTGATGCTGAGTTTCCCGCGGTCCCACGCCGCGCGCATTGCCCTGGCCCGGCTCTACGATCGTCGCGCGCTCGCCTGAACCAGCCCGCAGGGCGCCCCGAATCTCTTCGGCAGTGTCATTCCGCAGGACCTGGAGCCTTCCCAAGCCATGTCATTCCTGTGTCAGCCGCGCGGCACGTTCCTTGCCCACGGTGCTTCGATCCGGGAGTTCCCCCCCATGACTGAGCACACGCATCATCCATCCCGCATGCGATCGACCGCGCTCGCGGCCTCGCTGCTCTTCGGCGTCCTCGCTGCCTGCCATGACAGCAACAACTCGTCGAACAACAACCAGGGTCCGTTCACTCCGGACTGGCCCGCGGCGGAGACCGCCCTGCAACGCGGTGACGCGACGCCGGGAATGAGCCTCGAGATCCTCTCCGTCACGGGTGGGAGCGACGCGAATGGCGGCTTCCAGGTCGGTGACACGGTCAAGGTCACCTTCACCGTGAAGAAGAACGACGGGACCTGGTGGCGCCTCGACGAACTGCCCTTCGCCCGCATGCTCGTCGCCGGTCCGACCTTCAACTACCAGCTGGTCGTCGCCGAGCAGCGCGATATCGCGACGAAGGCCGTCTACAACGGCGATCACACCTGGACGTACACCTTCCCGACCGCGATCCCGGCGACCTATCTGCCGCCGCTCAACGACACCGCGACCTTCGGGGCCGCTGACGGCGAGTTGCAGGGCCAGGCCCTCCTCCCCGGCACCTACACGGTCGGCTTCTACGTCGGCTGGAGCTACACGGTCGATGGCGCCGCTTATCGCGACGCGGCGGATGCCACCAAGGACTTCCTGTTCGGCGGTGCCGCGACGATCACGCCGCGCGCCTTGGTCGGCCAGGAGAACTGCAACGAGTGCCACAAGACGCTGCAGGCCCACGGCGGTCTGCGTCGCAGTGTCGGCCTGTGCGTGCTCTGCCACACCTCGGGCTCCGAGGACAGGAACGTCGCGACGGTCGCCGGTGGTACCCCCGACGTCACGATCGACTTCCGTGTCATGATCCACAAGATCCACAACGCGGAGCACCTGCCGTCGGTCAACGGCGTGGCCACCAACGCGGACGGCTCGCGCAACTACGGCGCGACCCCGAAGTCCTACGAGATCGTCGGCTTCAACAACTCGCTGCTCGACTTCTCGCACGTCGCCTTCCCGGTGTGGCCGAACGGCATCATCGCGATGCCGCGCGACGAGGGCTACACCGCCCTGACCACGACGCAGAAGGCGCAGGAAGATCTGATCCGCCGTGGCGCCGCCCAGTGCTCGGCCTGCCACGGTGATCCGGACGGCGCCGGTCCGATCGAAGCTCCGGCCCAGGGCGGCATCGCCTTCTCGCAGCCGACCCGCCGTGCGTGCGGCGCGTGCCATGACGACATCGACTGGGCGCACCCCTACACCGCCAACGGACAGACCATGCCGGCGCAGAACGACGATGCCGCATGTTTGCTGTGCCACGGCGACGTGGGCACCCCGCTCCACCCCGAGGTCGCGCACACGCACCCGCTGAAGGACCCCGCCTTCAACACCGGCACCAACTTCACGGTCGACAGCATCGTGGAAGCCGGCACCAACGACGCCGACGGCACCTTCGACACCGGCGAGAAGGTCCAGATCACCTTCCGCGTGAAGGACGACTCCGGTGCCGAGATCGCGGCCGCGCAGATCGGCTCGATGAACGTCGTGTTCTCCGGTCCGACGACCAACTCGAACATCCTGCTCAGCGGTTCGATCCCGGTCGCAGCTCTCGGTGCGACCCAGCCCTTCACCGTGTTGATGCCGCAGGCGCGCGCCTACGAGTTCATCGGCACCTCGACCGGTGCGGGTTCCGAGACCTTCAACACCGCCTACACCCCGATGTGGGACATGACCGGCGCGACCACGACGGTCTACGTGACCACGGTGGTCGGTGGCGGCGGCAACACGACCCTCACGGCGGCCTCGAATGGTCCCGCCTACTGGATCGAAGTCGCCAACGTCGCGAACCTGGCGCGCAATGACTGGGTCGTCATCGACGGTGGCGTCGCAGGGACCGCGGAGATCGCGCAGATCACCGGGATCACCGGCAACCGCCTCTGGTTCGTCTCCCCGACCCTGAGCAAGAATCACGCGGTGGGAGCCACCGTGCAGGAAGTCACCGTCGCCACCAAGACGCGGACGACCGACTACACCGTCGCGGCCGCGACCGGTGGCATCACCGAAGTGACCGAGTTCGGCGCCGGCAACTGGGTGTTCTGCTCCTACACCACCGATTACGTGGTGCCGAGCGTGTTCCCGCTGCCGCTGACGGACCCGAGCCCGGACCTCGACGAGACGGTCGGCAACTGGGCAGGCAAGCCCCTCGTGGATGGCACCTACGCCGTCACCCTGTGGGGTCGCCGCGACCTGGTCCTCAACCTCTACAACGAGACGCAGACCTATCGTTCGGTGACGGTCGCGCAGCGGACCGAGCTCCTGGTCGGCTCTGCCACCACGCTCGAGCCCTACGCGCTGATCGACAGCGGCGAGACCTGCAATGCCTGCCACAAGGACGTGGCCTTCCACGGCGGTAGCCGCCGCGGCTTCGTGGCCTGCATCGCTTGCCACGGCACATCGGGTGGCGGCGACCGCCCGCAGTACATCGCGCCGAACGCTCCGGCCACCGATCAGACGACCTGGAACTTCCGTCAGTTCCTCCACCGCCTGCACATGGGTGACGAGCTCAACTACGCGTCGACGTCCTGGTTCGTGCGGAGCGCCAACACCGCGTGGCCGAACAACTACGTGGTCTCCGAGTTCGCCGAGATCGGCTTCCCGGTGATGCCGAGCGGCGTCAAGAACTGCGCGGCTTGCCATGGCGAGAACAACACCGCTTGGCATGAGCCGAGCTCGCGGAACCACCCGACGATGCAGGGCATGCCGGTCAAGAGCTGGAACGTGGTCTGCGGCGCATGCCACGATTCGGACGCGGCCAGGGGTCACATCTCCTCGAACACCGGCTCGAACGGCTACGAGGGATGTGCGACGTGCCACGGCGAAGGTCGCGAGTGGCCGGTCCAGTTGGTCCACAAGATCTACTGACATGGCCAGCGCCCGGGCGGTGCAGCGCGAAGCGGCGAAGCGGTGGACGCTGATCGGCGTCCCCGCGCTGGTCGCAGTGCTCACCGCCTGGTTGTCTTTCGGCGGCGCGACGGAGCGTCGCATGCAAGGGTCGGTGCCCAAAGGGCCCGACCCTGTTTCGTTTGCGGGCTCCGTGCAGGAGTCGTCCGCGTCGGCGAGGTCCGTGGCGCCTTCGGACGGCGGTGGTGCTGCGTTCGATCTCGATCGCGCCGGAGTTCCACTCGCGCCATGGATGGATGATGTCGGGGATGCCGACCCGCAGCGCGCGCCTCGCAGCGAGCGGGAGCACTACCGATTCTTCCTGCAGTTGCTGCGCAGGGATGCGACTTCGGCCGATGCGCTGGTCCACGAAGTCCTGGATGGGGATTCGCCGGATGGTCGTCGCATCGCCTTGCTGCGGGCCCTCCTGGATCTGCACCATTCCGCAGCGGAGGGAGCCTGCCTCCAGGCGATCACACGCATGGACGCGGTGCCGTCCGCGGCCGGTGGGGGATCGCTCGCCGTGGTCACCGCGATGGAACTCGGTCGACACGCCGCGATCGACCCGGTGGCCCGCCGTGTCCTCGAGACCGCGGCCTTCGAGCGTGGCGCGAGGCTGCCCGCGGACCTGCGCCGCCGCATGGCCGCCGCCTGGGCCGCGTCGATCGACGACGCCGATATCGATCGCTTCCCCTGGCGCATGCACGCCGAAGTTGACGCGATCTGCGTGCAGGGGATGATCTCGGCGCTGCGGGACAACCCGCATCGTGAAGCCGTCGCGCGCCTGTTGGACCGTCTCGGGCTCGATCGCGCGGCGGCAGAGCCGACGGTTCCGAGCGATGGCTGAACCGCATGCTGACGTTGCGGGAGAGCGAGCGCGGAGTGGCTTGTCCCTCACGGCGTCGATGCACCTGCTTCTCGACCTTCTCCTCGTACCTCGGCGGAGAGGGCGTCCGTCCTGACCACCCCAAGAGAGACCAGTCCATGAACCTGACTCCCGACACCTCCCGCAAGCTGCGGATCCGCAGCCTTCCGATCCTCGCTGCGTTCGGACTCACCGTCCTGATCGCGGCCGTGCGCCCGCCGGCGGGCGGCAGCACGACGGAGGACCCCGTGCGCGTCACGGCGAGCACCACGGATCCGGCGCCCGCGCCGAATCGCTACGTCGGCGCCCTGCGCTGCAAGAACTGCCACTCGGCCGAGGACACCGGCAACCAGTTCGGGCACTGGGAGCAGTCGAAGCACCATCACGCCTTCGAGGCCCTGGCCAGCGACGATGCGAAGAAGTTCGCGAAGGAGCGGGACATCAAGGATCCGCAGACCGATCCGAAGTGCCTCAAGTGCCACGTCACCGCCTTCTCGGCGCCCAAGGAGGAGTTCCAGAAGAGCTTCAAGGCCGACATCGGTGTGCAGTGCGAGACCTGCCACGGTCCAGGCGAGGAGCACGTGAAGGCGCGCATGAAGGCCGCTGCCGAAGCTCCGGCAGCCGGCGGCTACGCAGCCATCCCGGACACCGAGATCGTGAAGAGCCCGACTGCCAAGCTCTGCGTCGAGTGCCACAACACGGAGAGCCCGACCTACAAGGACTTCTGCTTCCACGAGTTCCGCGCCAACATCCGCCACCTCAACCCGAAGAAGCCGCGGACCGACGAGGAGAAGGCCGCGCTCGACACCTGCAGCTGCGAAGCGACCTGCAAGTGCCGCAAGGACAGCAAGGACGGCAAGTGCACGACCGCCGGCAAGGGCGCCAAGGCAGCCGGCGGCGACGAGAAGAAGGAAGAGGGCAAGGAAGAGAAGAAGTGAGACCCTGATCGGCGGCGCGGCAGGCTCCGCGCTGTCTCGGCCTCCTCGTGCGGCGCGCGGCGTCGATCCCCGATCGACCGCGCGTCGCGTCGCGTACCGCGAGAAGTGAGGTCGCGCGAGCGGCAGTCCACCTCAGAGTGTCGGCACGGATTGTGCGATTCGCTGCGCGCTCGCGCGCACGATCGCGCGGCGGGCCCGCGTGCTGCGAAATCGTCCCCGTGCACGCGGACTTTTTCGCGGCTCGGCCGCGGGACGGACGCCGGCCATGAACGAAGCGCGAGGAATCGCCGATCGAGGACCGCGACGAGACGGATCCGCGAACGGGGTTTCGATCGGCTGCGCTGGCTGCGCGTTCGACGACCCGCAATCTGCGTTCGCGCGTCTCGGCCGTCGCGGAACGACCCCGGCTGCTCCCAGCCGAAGGAGTGCGATGAAGTCCCTCGTCTTCCTGAGCGCCGCTCTCTGTCTGTGGCTGTGTGGCTGCAACTACGCCGAGCGCGAAGGCCACGCCTGGCCCGGCAAGGTCCCGGACGTCGTGCCGGATCCGGACGCCAAGTTCCAGGTCCCGCCCCCGCCCTTCAGCGAAGGGCAGTTTCCCTGCAGCGACTGCCACTTCGAAGGACTGCAGGTCAACACCACGCCGCGCAAGCTGGTGACGGCGCACCAGGACATCGTGCTGCACCACGACGAGCAGCACCGCTGGTGCCTCGCGTGTCACGACGAGAAGGATCGCGACAAGCTGCACCTCGCCGGCGGCGCGCTGATCGACTTCACGGAGTCCTACCGCCTTTGCGGTCAGTGCCACGGCGACAAGTACCGCGACTGGCGAGCAGGCGTGCATGGTCGTCGCAGCGGCATGTGGGACGGCGAGAAGACCTACCTGTTGTGCGTGAGCTGCCACAACTCGCATTCACCACGCTTCAAGCCGCTCGAGCCCAAGCCGGCGCCGATCGCGCCGAAGGGAGACCTGCGATGAACGAGCCCATCCTCGATCGGTCGACGGCATCCGCGTGTTCCGACCCCGCCTGCGCAGGTGGGGGATGCGGCGGTGGTTGCGCCGACGGCACCGACAACATGCCGCTGATCCCGGCGCAGAAGCTGCCCGATCGTCGTGAGTTCCTGTGCTCCTTGCTCGGATGTGCGGCTGCCGCCACTGCGGCCGGCTGCTCCGATCTGACGCACACGAGCTGGTTCCGGCACCGCTTCCGCGAGATGTCCGAGCAGGAGAAGAAGGATGTCATCGCCGACCTCGAGCGCGACTTCAGCAAGAAGTACGGCAAGGAGGTCAAGGTCGGTGTCGAACCGGCACGCGAAGGCGTCGAGTTCGGCTACGCCCTCGACATCTCGCGCTGCATCGGATGCCGTCGCTGCGTCTACGCCTGCGTCGACGAGAACAACCAGAGTCGCGATCCGCAGCTCCACTGGATCCGTGTGCTGGAGATGGACAAGGAGCGTGGCATCGACTTCGAGCGGGCCAATCCCTACTACGAAGCCGACCAGGTTCCTCGCGACGGGCACTTCTATCTGCCGGTCGCCTGCCAGCACTGCGAGAACGCGCCCTGCGTACGCAGTTGCCCGGTCGGAGCCACCTGGCGTGAAGAGGATGGCATCGTCGTGATCGACTACGACTGGTGCATCGGCTGTCGCTGCTGCATGTCGGCGTGCCCGTACGGTGCGCGCCATATCAACCTCGCCGAGCCGACGATCCCCAATGAACAGATGAACCCGAACACGCACTACCTCGGCAACCGGCCGCGCATGCGCGGTGTGGTCGAGAAGTGCACCTGGTGCATCCATCGCACGCGCAACGGCCGCTACCCGGCGTGCGTCGAGGTCTGCCCGGTGGGGGCACGCAAGTTCGGCAACCTGTTGGATCCGACTTCCGAGGTGCGCGACATCATCGAGCACAAGAGGGTCTTCGTGCTCAAGGCCGAGCTCAACACCCGGCCGCGCTTCTTCTACTTCTACGGTCTGTGAGGGCGCAGCGGTGAACACCATCCGTCCCTTCATCCACTTCGTCGTCGACAGCACGAGGATCGTGCTGCGTGGCAACGCGCTCTACTGGCTGTGGATCGCCTTCCTGCTCGTCTTGATCGGGCTCGGCGCTCACGCCTACTGGCTCCAGTTCAGCAACGGCCTGATCGAGACGAACATGCGCGATCAGGTCTCGTGGGCCTACTACATCGGCAACTTCACCTTCCTGGTGGGTGTCGCCGCGGCCGCGGTGCTCCTGGTCATTCCGGCCTACGTCTACCACTGGAAGCCGATCAAGGAGGTCGTGATCCTCGGCGAGCTGCTCGCCATCGCCGCGATCGTGATGTGCGGTCTGTTCGTGATGGTCGACATCGGCCGCCCCGATCGCTTCTGGCACCTGTTCCCGCCGATCGGTCGGCTCAACGTGCCGTCGTCCCTGCTCGGCTGGGACGTGCTGGTGCTGAACGGCTATCTGGTGCTGAACTTCGTGATCGTCACCTACCTGCTGTTCTCGCTGTATCGCGGTCGGCAGCCGAACAAGAAGTTCTTCACGCCGCTGGTCCTGTTCTCGATCCCTGCGGCGATCGCGATCCACACCGTCACGGCCTTCCTCTACAACGGCCTGCCGGCCCGTCCGTTCTGGAACGCCTCGATCCTCGCCCCGCGGTTCATCGCGTCCGCGTTGTGCTCGGGACCGGCGGTGTTGCTGATCCTGATGCAGTTGCTGCGCAGGTTCACACGCTTCCACATCGACGACCGCGCGATCTGGAAGGTCGCCGAGCTCATGGCCTACGCCATGTTCATCAACCTCTTCCTGCTCGGCGCCGAGGTGTTCAAGGACGTCTACTCCGACACCGAACACCTGGTCCACATGCGCTACATGTTCTTCGGCATCGGCGAACACACGGCGATCGTGCCGTACATGTGGCTTGCGGTGTTCTGCTCGATCGCCGCATTCATCCTGTTCCTGATCCCGAAGACGCGCGCCAACCCGGTCACGTTGAACATCGGCTGCGTGTTGATCTGGATCGGCGTCTACCTCGAGAAGGGGATGGGGCTCGTCATCCCCGGCATGACTCCCGACACGCTCGGCGAGATCTACGAGTACTTCCCGTCCAAGGTCGAGTTCGAGGTCTCGGCGGGCATCTTCGCGATCGGCTTCCTGGTCTTCACCCTGATGGTCAAGGTCGCCACTCCGATCATGCTCGGCGAGTTCCGCATGCGCGGTGTGACCGCGGAGCCGGAGTCGGAGGCGGTGCCACATCCGGCGTGAGTCCATGATCCGATGCTGGAATCGGGTCGGCGCGGCGGATAGCGGGGAGCCTCTGTTCCCCGGCTGCGGCGCGCGAGCGCGTCACCTCCGGGTGTCCGAGTGCTCCGTCCCGGGTCCCGAACCCGGGCACCAACCTGCCTGACCGGAGAAAGAACGCCCCCCGCGGGCGTTTGCCAAGACGATGGCCCGCCTCCTGCTGCTCCTGCGTTCGAACTGGATCTCGGCCTTCGGGGCGATCCTCACGACGCTGTCCTTCATGGGATTCGCGATCACCTGGATCTACCTCACGCTCCATGGCGCCGGGCACGGTCCGTACATGGGCATGTTCGCCTTCGTGCTGCTGCCCGTGCTGTTCGTGTTCGGACTCGTGATCATCCCGGTTGGGCTGTGGGTCTATCGGAAGCAGCTGACGCAGAGGATGGAAATGCTGATGAACAAGCCTTTTCGCCTGCTGCGCTTCGTCGGGTTGCTCACGCTGATCAACCTCGCGGTCGCCGGCACCGGCGGCTACGAGGCGATGAAGTACATGGACTCGCCGCAGTTCTGCGGCACGCTCTGCCACGAGGTGATGTCGCCGACCTTCGACGTCTACGTCGACTCACCGCACGCGCGCGTGGAGTGCGTGGAGTGCCACATCGGCCGCGGCGCCACCTCGTTCGTGAAGGCGAAGATGTCGGGCCTGCGCCGCGTGTTCGCGGTGATGTTCGACACCTCGCGGCGCCCGATCCCGGCTCCGGTGCACGACATGGCGCCCGCCAGCGACACCTGCGAGCACTGCCACTGGTCCGATCGCTTCATCGGCGACCGTCTCGTGGTCCGGAAGCACTATCAGGAGGACGAGGCCGTCACTCCGATGACGTCCGTCCTCCTGATGAAGGTCGGCGGCATCCATCCCGACGGCACCGCGACCGGCAACCACTGGCACAACGATCCGGCCAACGCGGTCAGCTACATCGCCGACGAGACGCGGACCAAGATCTCCTGGGTCAAGTACAAGACCAAGGAGGGCAAGGAGCGCGTGTTCACGGTGGAGGGCGTCGACGCCAAGAAGCCGCCGGAGGGCGAGGTCCGCACGATGGACTGCATCGACTGCCACAACCAGCCCAGCCACCGATTCCAGGATCCGGGTGATGCGATCGACGGCAAGATCGCGAGCGGCCTGATCTCGCGGCAGCTCCCCTTCATCCGCAAGGTGGGTCTCGAAGCTCTGCAGCAGACCTGGACGCGCGCCAACGTCCGCGACGGCATCCGCGCGCACCTCGAGAAGTTCTACGGCGACAAGACCCTGCCCGCCGAGGGCAAGGATCTGATCGGCAAGGCGAGCGACATGCTCGCCGAGATCTGGACCCGCAACGTCCATCCGGAGATGAACATCACCTGGGGCACCTACAAGAACTTCATCGGCCACGACGGCTGCATGCGGTGCCACGACGGTGAGCACTTCGACGACGACGGTGAGATGATCAACGCCGACTGCGCGCTGTGTCACCAGACGCTCGCCAAGCAGGAGAGCAATCCCGATGTCCTGAAGCGCTTCGGAATCGACGGTCGCTGAGGGTCCGCGTCCTCCTCGGGCGAGGGCCCTCGGTGCACGTCGCAGTCCGCGGCGCCCGATCCCCGTCCGACCGGTCGAACCCGTCCGGTCGGAGTCGTCGTCGACGACCCCAAGACAGCCCCAGGAGCGACGGCCATGGCGACCCAAGACCGGTCCCTCGAAGAGCGCTTCGCCGAAGTGGTGGAACTGGTCCGTGCCCTCGGCCGGAGGGTGGACGAGTTCGGTGTGCGACTCGGCGCGCTCGAGGCGCGCAGTCCGGCGCCGCCCGACGTCGACCTCGACCGCATCGACTTCCGGCTCGGGGGCAAGACCGCGGCCGCGATCGGATGGTCGGGACAGTCGCGCGCGCTGCAGCGCGTGGCGATGGTGTCCTTCGTGCTGGTGGTGGCGCTGATCCTGCGAACGCTCACCGACAGCCAGGTCCTCGGGCGCGGCGCCGGAGTGG
Organism: Planctomycetota bacterium; assembly: GCA_046349595.1. Taxonomy (GTDB): domain Bacteria; phylum Planctomycetota; class UBA1135; order UBA1135; family UBA2386; genus JACRLW01. Next base: position 3,274,570 of record JAXMCA010000001.1, on the reverse strand, counting down.
TGGTCGGCCTCGGCTACTGCCTCGTGCTGGTCGTCTCGGGTCCGTGGCTGCACGCGCGACAACGCCGTGGGCAGCGCGTGTTGCCGGCCTGCGGGGCGATTCTCGCCTGTGCGATCGCCGTCGAGGCGCAGCACAAGTTCCATCTGATCTCGGCGGAAGCCGTGCACTGGATCCTGCTCGCCGATCTGCTCGTGGTCGCCGCGATCGGGCTGCGCTGCGGGCTCGGATCGCTGGTGGCGACGGCCGTCCTGACCCCCTCGCTCGCGGCGCTCACGGTCGGCTATCCGGATCTCCAGTTCGCCCAGGCCGCGGTGCTGTTGCTCGCCGTGCAGGTGGTGCTCGCCTTTGCGCACGCCGATCGGCGTCTGCGCTGGTTGGCGTGGACCTGTCTCCTGCCGACCCTGTTCTTCTGGTTCCTGTGGAGCCTGAAGGCGCGCACGCATCTCCTGCGCCCGGACCAGGTCCCTGCGCTCGCGTTGGACGTCGAGTGGTTCGCACCGCTGCTGTTCCTGTTCGTCGTCGTGCAACTCGGGATCGCGGCGCGTCGACTGTCCGCCGATCCCGACGACGCCGCCAGCTACTACCTTGCGTCTCCCGGCGCGACCGTGGTCTGGGGGAGCGGTGCCGCCCTCGCCGTGCTCGGCGCACGAGGCGGGACCTCGATCGGTTTGGGACTCGGCGCATTCCTGATCGGCTTCGCGCTGTTCGCGCTCGCGGCATCCCTCGCGCGACGCCTGCACCGCTCTGCGCCGGCGATCGGCGCCGCGGCCTCCGCAGCGACGCTGGCAGTCCTCTTCGGCATCGTCACCACGGTCGCTGCCCTGCCGATGCAGCTCGCTCTCGGAGCGCTCCTGACCTGTGGCGTGGGGCTGTTCGCGCTGCGCAGTGCGAGCCCGGGTCTTCGGCTGTTCGGCCTCTTCCTGCAGGTGGGGGTCGGCCTGTGGGCGGTGAGCGACGGGCTCTACGCCGTGCCTTCGTCCTCACCTCTCGCCGCGGCCGGCGCCGGCCTCGTGCTGCTCGTCTCGAGCGCGGTCTTCGCAGTCCGGGATCGCGTACGCAGCACGGAGCGAGACGGCTGGCTCGCGCACCTCGATCCGAACCGGCGCAGCGGGATCCTCGCGCTGTGGGCCACGCTCCTCGCCGGATTCGGGTCCCTGCGCGTCGTCCTCGACCGCATCCTCGCGCTCGCCTCGATCACCAACCCCTTCGCCTTCTCCTGCGGGCAGTCCGTCGTGCTCAATCTCGTCGGCACCGCGATGTTGTTGTGGGGGGCGCGCAGCCAGGATCGACGCATCCTCGCCACCGCGGTGCTGGTGGCGGTGATCGGCGGGGCCAAGGTGCTCGGCGTCGATCTGCTCGAGGCCAGCGGCGTGCCGCTGGTGCTGTCGGTCTTCACCTTCGGCGTGACCGCCGCCACCGGCTCGGTCGTGCTGGCGCGGATCTCGCGGTCGTCGGCGTCGGCACCGCAACCTCCTGCCGAGGGCGAGCGTCGCGACGCTTCCTGACCCGAGCTCTCCCGATCGCGCTCACTTCTTCTCGAAGCTGGCGATCAGACGCGCGAGATCGGGTGGCGGCGTGATCTCGAGCTTGCCGTCCTTGGTCTCGAAGCGGATGCGTTCGAAGCTGCCGTCGGGGCGCCGCCAGAACACGCCCTCGTCGAGGACATGACCCATCCTCTGCGCGGCGCTCTGCGCGAAGGACCGTAGCGCGGGGATCACACGGGTCACCCGGGCGTCGTCGAAGGGCCAGACGAACACCGATTCGCGGGTCGGCAGGATCACGATCGCCCCGTGTTCACCGAGCGTCTGCGGCCAGTCCTCGAGCCACAGCACGGCCGACGCGGTGTACCAGGAGTCCGCCGTGATCGCCCACAGCTTGCCGAGTTCGCCGACGTCCTGCTCCTCGACCTTCAACTCCTTGCGCAAGGCCTCGCGCGTGTTCGAGCGCGCGAGTCCGAGGGCGACGACCGGCGCCTGCTTCCAGGGATCGAGCGAGCTGTTGGTGACGACGACCGCGACCTGCGGATCGTCGACGAAGGCGAGTGTGACCAGTCCCGGCAGGTCGACCGCGGACGCGACCTCCTCGCTGCGATATCCCGCCTCCGCCAGATACGAGTCCGGTTGCAGGCCGAGGCGCAGGCGCGGTTGCGCGTCCTTCCAGGCGAGGACGCGCACCGAGTCGAGCGCATCGCGCATGGCGATCACCCGGGCGAGATGGTCGGCGATCGCTGTCGCCCATTCCGCACGCGGGCGGTGCGCGCAGTTCGCCGCGAGTTCCGAGAGCTCGAACTCCTGTGTCCCGGACTTGCCGCCCCGTACCTGCATCGCTCCGTCGGCCTGCAGCTCCGGAATCAGCCCCTTCGCGCGGAACGATCGTTCGACCTCCGCGAGGAAGGCGAGCCGGGCATCACGGTCGGCGAAGTCCGCGAACCACGCGGGATCCGGTGTCGGGGGCGCCTGTGGTGCCGGAGCCACCGTGTCTGGCGAGCAGGCGCAGGCCAGGAGGCACAGGGACCAGATCCGTCGGGACCCGCGCGAGCGCTGCGATCCGGCATTCATCGTGGGACGTCCTCGTGTGTTCTGGGCATCGGCGCTGCGGGCGGCCGCCGGGATTCGGGCAGACCGCGGATGCCGACCGAACGCCGGACGGATCGCGCTGGTTCTGTCGGCTTCGCATCCTAGCGACGGGTCCGCGGCGACGTCATCGCGTGCGGGACATCGATCTCGGCTCGGCCCGGGTCGAGGATGCCGTTGCTCCTGTCGGCTCAGCGCCCCGCTGCCGCGCGGCGGAAGTCCAATGCAGCGAAGTCGAAGTCGTCGATCGGGCAGTCGATCCGGAAGCCCTGGACCTTGCCGGTCACGTCGAGCGAGAAGTCGATCAGGGCGAAGGGCAGGAAGCGGTCGGGGAAGTCGACGCGGAACACGTCGTGGTGCCAGTGGCTGAGCACGCCGTGGAGCTTCGCGGCGGACGGCAGCACCGTGAGGTTCAGTTCGGTGCCGTTCCAGGTGATCTCGGCCGGACCGAGCACGGGGTCCTCGAAGCGGCCGGCGTACTCGGGCAGGGGCAGCGAGGGCGTGGTGCCCGCGACGTGCGCCGCCTCGCGCTTCGCGACCGCCTCCTTCGCCGCCGCATTGCGTGCTTCGGCGACCTTGGCGAAGCGTTCGAGCAGCGCGCGGCCGTCGCCGCCGTTGCGCTGCGCGAGGATCGCGCGGCGCAGCGCGATGTTGACCACGCCGTCCATGCCGTTGTTGAGGATGGCGATGCCGAAGTGGTCCGCGGGCAACAGCGTGACCTTGCTGATGTAGCCGGGCATGCCGCCGTCGTGCTCGACCAGCTTCTTGCCGTCCTGTACGTAGAGGAACCAGCCCATCCCGTACGAGGAGAAGTCCTCGATCGCCGACGGAGTCCGTCCGCCGCTCATCACGGTGTGGGGTTTCCAGCACTCGTGCAGGGTCGCGGGGGAGAGCACGGGCTTGCCGTCGAACTTGCCCTCGGCGAGCAGCATGCGCATCCAGGCGCTCAGGTCGTGCACCGACGACCAGATCGCAGCAGCCGGCCGGCACGCCTTGAAGGTGGTCACCTCGACCGCGATGCCGTCGATGTGCGGCATGGCCGGCTTCGATTCGGCAGGAAGTCCCGCGAACCCGATCGAGGTTCCGGTCATGCCGAGCGGCGCGAGGAAGGACTGCTTCACGAAGTCGCCCCAGTCCATCCCGCTCTCGCGCGCGACGACCTCGCCCGCGACGAGGTACATCAGGTTCTGGTAGCCGAACTCCTCGCGGAAGCGGCGCGTGATCGGCAGGCGGGCCATGCGCCGCATCACCTCGGCGTCGGTGTAGTCGGTGCCGTACCACAGCAGGTCGCCGTCGAAGGTCTTCAGGCCCGAGCGATGGCAGAGCAGATCGCGCACCGTCATGTGCTGCGAGATCCACGCATCCGCGACGCGGAACTCCGGCAGGTGGTCGATCACCAGGTCGTCCCACCCGAGCTTGCCGGACTCGACCAGCTTGCCGACGGCTGCTGCCGTGAAGGCCTTGGTGCACGACGCGATGTTGAACTGCGTGTTCTCGGTGATCGCCTCGCCGCTGCCCTTGATGCGCTCGCCGTAACCGTGCTCGAAGACGATCTGGTCGCCGTCGACCACCGCGATCGCGAGACCCACCGGCTGGAACAGTTCGAAGGCGTGGCCGGCGAGGTCGGCGAGGATCTCGGCCTGGGTCTTCGGCGCGGGCGGCGTCTGGTCCTGCGCGGCGGCGAACGCGGTGAGGGTGGCGAGCAGGACGGGACGCAGGTCGGCTTGCTTCATGGCGGCGGAGCGCGCGCATCCTAGGGCGCGGTGCGGCGCGCTCCAGCACCACGGCGGATCACCGCTCCTCGCTGCGGCCACCCGCATCACCGCGTCGGCCGGTCGGATGACCGTTCACCGGTGGATCATCGGCGCGGATGATTCGGATCCCGGTGGGTCCCGACGCGTCGTCGTGACCCGAGGCCGGACGGAGCGGGCATGAGCGGAGTCGGATTCGCGAACCTCGAGCTGCGTGACGGACAGGTCCGGCTGTCCCCGACCGGGGCCGGCGACGTCGACTCCCTCTGGCAGGCGAGCCTCGGAGCAGACCCCTGGCGCTACGCGCCGGTGCAGCCGCGCAGCCGCGACCAGCTCGCCGCAGTGATCGCGCGCATGGAGGACCAGCGGCGGGCGGGGCTCGCCTGCGCGTTCACCATCCGCATCCCCGACGGAACGGTGGTCGGGAGCACCGCCTATCTCGCGCGCGACGCGGTGCATCGGCGCGTCGAGATCGGTGCGACCTGGCTCGCCCTCCCGTTCCGACGCAGTGCGGTGAACACGTCCTGCAAGCTCCTGCTGCTCGACCACGCCTTCGGCCCGATGGACTGTGTGCGTGTCGAGTTCAAGACCGACGCCCGCAACCAACTCTCCCGCGCTGCGCTCGCGCGGCTGGGAGCGCGCGAGGAGGGGACGCTCCGCGCACACATGGTCATGCCCGACGGCGTGCTGCGCGACAGCGTCTACTTCAGCATCCTGGCCTCGGAATGGCCGGACCTCCGCGCCTCACTCGCCGCGCGACGCTCGCGTCATTGACCGTCGAGCTTGGCCAGGCCGGCGGTGTCGATCCAGCCGAGCACCTCGTCGAGGGTTTTGCGATCGCAGTGGTCGACGTTGAACGTCACCAGGATCCGCTTGCCGACCATCCATGCGGTGCCGGTGCCGTCATCGACCATGCTCACCACCTGAAAGCCGTTCTTCGACTTCACGTCGACGTCCTTGCCCTGCTGGCGCAGCAGTTCCTTCATCTGGACCTGGACCTGCACCATGGTCTGCATCGCATCGTAGATCTGCGGCGAGTTGGTGATCTGCACGTGGGTCTGCGTGTCCTCGCCCTTGTGGGCCGTGACCTGCGCATTGCTCCATTGCATGGCGTTCTCGCCGGTGCCCCAGGAACCGGAGTCGACGCTGGGTTCGTCGAAGGTCCAGCCCTGTGCAGCTTTCGGCAGGAAGGCTGACAGGGCGCGTGCGGCACGTGCCTGGATCTTGGCGATCGCCTTCTGCAGCAGATCCGATGCCTTGACCTCGTCCTTCGCGCGCCAGGCGGCGAGTCCGTCGGCGATCAGCTTCTCGATCTCCGTCACCTCGTCCTTCGGTGCCTGGGCCTCGGGCTTGGCCTCGGAGCCGGCGGCCGGTCGTGTCTGCGGGCGCTGCGCGGGAGCGAGCGCGGAGAGTGCGAGGATCGGGACGAGGACGGTCGGCAGCAATCGGTGAATGAGGATCATGGCGCGGGCAGCATAACGGCGCGGCCTGCGCCGCTCTTTCCGGCAGTGGCATATCGGGTCGAGCAGCTCAGAGCCCGAGCGCCGACAGACCCGGGTGATCGTCCGGCCGCCGTCCGAGCGGCCAGTGGTACTTCCGTTCGTCCTCGCGGATCGGCAGGTCGTTGATGCTGGCGATGCGGCGGCGCATGAAGCCGTGCTCGTCGAACTCCCAGTTCTCGTTGCCGTACGAGCGGTACCAGTGCCCGCTGTCGTCGTGCCACTCGTAGGCGAAGCGCACCGCGATGCGATCGTCGCGGAAGGCCCACAGCTCCTTGATGAGCCGATACTCGAGCTCCCGGCTCCACTTGCGCTGAAGGAACGCGACGATGTCCGGGCGTCCGGCGAGGAACTCCGCGCGGTTCCGCCACACGCTGTCGGGTGTGTAGGCGAGCGCCACGCGCCGCGGGTCGCGGGTGTTCCACGCGTCCTCGGCCATGCGCACCTTCTGGGTGGCGCCGTCCAGGTCGAAGGGGGGAAGGGGAGGGCGTGGGGCTTCGGCGGTCATGGCAGCGGCACGATCGCGATCGAAGCGATCGCCGACAAGCGCGGTGATGGGTGCTTGTCCTGGACCGTGTCGTCACCCGACACTCCCGTGCCGATGCCGACCACGCCTTTGGATCTCCGGGGGCTCACTCCGATCCTCAATGTCCAAAGCGTGCCGTCGAGTTTCGCGTGGTTCGAGTCGCTCGGCTGGCGGCGCGGATTCGCCTGGAACCGCACCGGCCTCATCGCCGGCGGCGCGGACCGCAATGTGCACGGCGAGGCCTGCTTCGGCAGCGTCTGCGCGGGAAACCACGAGGTCTTCCTGTGCTGCGGGGCGCAGGGGGCGCGCGGCACGATCCGACCGCGTCACCCCGGCGACGACGAGACCGACGGCGTGTGGATGAGCTGGTGGCTGGGATCGCTCGCGGCCCTCGATGCGCTGCACGCGACCGCGCTCCGCCTCGGCCTCGACGTCACCATGTCCCCGACCGACAAGCCCTGGGGATTGCGCGAGTTCCACCTCCGCCACCCGGACGGGCACATGTTCCGCGTCAGTGCGGGGCTTGCAGGTGAGGCCGGCGGAGCCTGAAATCCCCGCGTGATCGGGATTCGCACCGCTGCCTGCTGTCTGGTCTCGTTTGGCCTTCTGCCCGCGCAGCACACCATCGGTGAGCTGGTCGCCGAGCTGGCAACCAATCCGGATCCCCGCTCCGCGCAGGTCGAGTTGCGCTGGCGTGCGCAGGAGAGCGCCGCCGCGCTCGCGCACGCGCTGCGCGTCGGCTTCGACGGAGTTCCCCTCGAGGCGGCGGCTCGCGGTGCGGCCGCGCGCGTGCTCACCGAGATCGGGAGCGCCGGCGGTCTCGCCTTCGACGAATTGGTCGAATGTGTGCGCGACCAGGCGCTGCCTGCCGACGTGGTCGACCTCGCGGCCTGGGCGTTGATCCACGTGTCGCCCTTCGCGCCGGCCGCGAAGCGTCGCGATTTCGCCGCCTCGGTGATGGCGGCCCGCCGATCGGACGTCTGGCGCCCCGAGCTCCAGAGGTGGCGGACCCAGTTGCTCGGCGCACTCTCGGTCGATGGTTCCGGCGCGAGCGTCGGTGAACTCGAGTCGATCCTGCTCGACACCGACTTGAGCAGGGTCGCGACCGCGTGTCGCGTGTTGCGTGCGCGCGCCACCGAGTTCGCGCCGCTGCGGCGCGAGATCGCGACCGTGCTCGCGGCCACGGTCGAAATGGAGTTCGATTCGTCGTGCGTTCTCGGCGTCGCGTGGTGCCACGCGCTGCCGTCGCTCACCGATTCCGAGGCCCGCATGCTGCGCACCGATGCGGCGTCGGCGCTGCTCGCCTATGCGCCATCGCACGCATCGACCCTGCTCGGTCATTGTCAGCGCCTCTTCGACCTCGACCCCAAGTTGCGCATCGAGGCGGCCAAGACGCTCGGCGCGCGTCGTGACGCCGATGCCGGTCACTGGCTCGTCGAGGCCCTGCGGGTCGAGACGGATGCCGACGTGGCGATGGCGATGCTCGAGGCGACCGCGCGCATCGGTCCGGATCTCGCGTGGCTCGCGCCCGCGTTGGTCGATGCCTGCAAGGACCACGACGACCGCTTGGTGCGCATGTCGCGCGCCGTGGCCCGAGCCTTCGATGCCGACTTCGAGCAGCACGCACGAATCGCACCGACCTTCGAGATCGTCGAACTCGGAATCGACTCCAAGGAAGGCATCGATCTGAAGACGGAGGTCGCGTGCCTCACCGCCTGGCTCGACGCCGACGACGGCGCGAACCGTCGTGCGATCCAACTCGACCCCACGGCGATCGACGCTTTCCATGCGCTGGCCTCCGCGGATGGTGGCCCGCGCGACGCGCGTCTGCGCTGGGTGCCGGCTCGGATCCTGCCACATCCCTTCCACCCCGGGCTCTGGATCGATTCCCTCGGCAAGCGCTTCGAAGGCGTGGTCGTGGCTTCGCCCCGCGACGCTCTCGGTCCCGGTCGCGCTCGCCTGCGTTCCCTTCCGTGGCTCATCGAGCTGGTTCCCAGCGATCGTCGTCGACCGCACGTGACCCAGGACGACCTCGAACTGCGCGGCGACCGGCACGCGACGACCTTCGAATACGTCGCGCTGCGCCGTGCCGAGTTCGAGGACTGGTATCTGGACGCCGCACTGCGTGGCGGCGTGTTCGCACGCCTGGTCGGGGGACTCACGGTCAGCTTCGAAGCGCCGATCCGCGGCCACGACACCAAGGGCCACGGCTATCTCTGGATCGACGACGCGGCGAGCGACCGGCTCGACACGGTTCGTGCGATGCTGCAGCGCTGAGCACGGAGCTCGCGCCTCGCTCGCGACCGCGATGGGAGCAGGGCAGCGAGCGGACGGCACGCCATGGGTCCGCAGGCCGCAGCATCGTCGCGCGAAGCGGCGATTCGGAAGGCCGGAGGACCCCAGCGAACAAAGCGTCTGGGCCTTCCTGGTCCACGCGAACCGGCGACACGGCAACCCTTGGGTTGCGGCCCAGACCGCGATGCGGGAGTTGCCGCGCCTTCGTCTCCTCGGCGATCGTCTGCCTTGCTGCGCGCCACTCGGCGCGGGACGATGCCCCATCGAGAGCAGGCGTGGCTCCTCGAGCATGAACACCACCGTCGCATTGATCCGGCGCTTTCGGGACGGAGACTGCTCCGCCTTGAACGATCTGTTCGATCGCTACTACGAGCGGGTGTACCGGCTCGTGCGAATCGAACTTGCCGGCCAACCGATCCCCGGGTGGGAGATCGTCGATGTGGTGCAAGACGTCTTCCTACACGTCACCGAGAGGATGGATCGCTACGAAGAACGCCCGGACGCGCAGTGGATCAGTTGGCTGGCGAAGACGGCGCGCAATGCGATCCTCAATCGGCGACGAGAGGCGCGTGCGGAGAAACGCGGTTCCGGGTGGTCCAACACCCCGCTGCACACCGACTCCGGCTCCTGGCTCCAGGTCGAGGCCCACTGCCGTGGCGTGGTCACCGAAGTGGTCAGCGCCATCGACAAGGACCGGGTGGATTCCTCCGTGCCGCGCTTGCGCGAGGAGCTGCAGCGCGTCGTCCTTCTGCGGGACTACGAAGGGCACGATTGGGCGACGATCGCGAACAAGATGGAGCGCAGCGCCGAGGCCTGCCAGCAGCTTCACGTCCGAGCGCGCGTGGAACTACGGCGGTTGATCCAGCAGACCTGACGCGTCCTCTTGTCGCCGGGAAGCCCAGTCGCGGTTCGCGTCACGGGCGAGATGCCGTGCACGGCGACGACTCTCAGCGGACGAGACTGCGGGCGCAGCGTAGACCGAATTCGACTCTCGCCAGGCGTTCGTCACAGTCGTAGACCGACAGCGACAGATCACGGATGAACCCCTTCGCCTCGGTTTGCAGGCCGCCCACGATGGCATGGGCCAACTCGAATCCGAACCTCGACTCGACCCGATCTCCGGTGTGTTCGCGGGCACTGCCGAGCATCTCGTACAAGCCGTAGGGATTCGGCTTCCGCGCGTCGACCGTTCCACTCTGGGCGCTGGTGAGGGAATCGCCGGCGAGGAGGTCGCTGACGGTCACCGCTTCGATCCAACTCGGGTCACGACCGGCATCCAGACCGAGTCGCCACTCGCGCACGGACGGAAGGCGAATCCAGGCACCAACACGGACCAGTCGTTCGACGCACGCGCGCCAGCTGAGATCCCGCACGGGGCAGGTGGCCATGTCGTCACGTTTCGCGGACGCCGACGAGCCGAGCAGGCGGGACCACTGTGCGTTCGTCGTTTCGAACTTCCCGAGCAGGAACGGCGGCGCAGCGCCCTCCGGTGGCAGGAGGACGAACACGATCGCGGAGCCCGGAGTGATCACGAGCCGCCCGCGGGCGTCGCGATGCGGAGCGAACCCGGATGCGAGGTGAGCAAACTCCTGGAGGTGTGATCCCGGGTCGGCACCAAGGGGAACGAGATCGAGTTGCGGTGTCAGTCGGTGGCCCGCGAATCGTGGATCCGAAGCCAACTCGGCTGCCGCCCGCTGCCACGCCGCGATCACCTGCGGTGAGTCGAACGCGGATTCCGCGGTTGCGACGCGGGTCGCGAGCAACCTCAAGTGCTCCACCAGATCGAGGAGTTCCTCATGCCCCTGCGAGATCAGGGGGTCCGCGAAGGTGAGACTGTGCGAGCGCCTCCGCCGGTTGCCGTCGAAGATGTCGCATTCCACGACCACGCGGTGGGCGGAGCCTTCGAGCTGAAACGTGTCCGTCAGTCTCCGAATCAGCTCCGCGTTCTCCAAGATCGTGCGCTGCCACGCCGCAGGTGGCAGAGCATCCCTGGCGACACCCGCCTGGAGATGGCGCCGGACACAGGTCAGAGCGCGGCCTTGCCACTGCAGTGCTTCGTCCCAGCGCCCCACGCGACACAGCGCGAACGCCAGCGTGTCGAAACACCGGAAGCGCTCATAGTCGTCGGCTGCAGCCGCGGCGGCTGCCTCGGCGACGACGACCGCGCAGCACTCGAGGCCGAATCGTCGGGGTCGGTCGGGCCGGATCAGGTCGAATGCGACCGCGTTCTTCCCGAGGGCATCTGCAGGGAGATGGAGACTCTGGACCTGACGCTGGACCTCTGCCTCGTTCGGCCAGGGTTCGCTCCCGAGCATTCGCCGCAGCCACGTGAGTTCGGAGCGCTTCTTCTCCAGCACGTCGTCGAGCGGCTCTCCATCCAATCGCGGGATGCGAGTCGGATCCACTCCCGTCGCCTGACGCTCGAGATCAGCGAGTGCTTCCTCGTAGTGAGCGAGTCCGAGACTGCCGTGTGCGCCGCCGCGAACGAGTCCTCGCGCCTCGGTCAACCAGCGGGTCGTCGGCGATTCGGCTCGTTCGGCCGGTGGCGTGTCCGAACTCCACTTCTCGAACTCGCGCACTTCTGTGAGGAGCCGGATGATCGCTCTCCGTCCGTGCTCCGCACGTCCCTGCTCGATCTGGAGCCACCCGAGCGTGAAGCCGATCGCGATTGCGACGATCGCCAGTAGGCCCGCGCCGGCGAGCGCCTTGTTCCGCCGCACCCACTTGCGGAATTCGGCGAGGGCGCCGGTCTCGAAGGCGGCCACCACGTGCCCGAGCAGGTGATTACGTAGGTCCTGCGCCAGTCCGGCGACCGAGGCATAGCGATCCGTGGGGGATCGGGCCATGGCGCGTTCGCAGATCGCCGCGAGCTCGGGTGAGCACGACGGTGCGAGATCGAGCAGCGCTGGAGGGGGTCCGGCACGGAGCGATCGCAGCACCGCGTCGCTGTTCGGAGCGTGGGCGGTCGTCGCGAACGGCGGCACTCCGCTGAGCAGGTGGTAGAGCATCGCGCCGATCGCGTACACGTCTGTGCGCTGGTCGACGAGGTTGGGATCCCCCGCGGCCTGCTCCGGCGACATGTAGCTCGGCGTGCCGAACACGTCACCAGCCATCGTGGATGGGGCGGCGTCCACCCTGTGACCGGACGTCATCTCGGCGTGTCCCGTGTCTTCGGCGGTCGCGGTGGCTTCGGATCCGGAACGTACGCGCGCGAGGCCCCAGTCCATCACGAACACCTCGCCATAACGACCGACCATCACGTTGGACGGTTTCAGGTCCCGGTGCAGGACGTCGCGGTCGTGGGCGAAGTGTACGGCGTCACATACCCGGATCAGGATCTCGATACCGCGATCGAGTGACCAACCCTCGCGACCCGCCGCAATCTGCGCGAAAACGACGCCGAGTTCATCGCCATCGATGATCGGCATCGTGTAGTAGACCTGCGCGTCACCACGCAGGCCGAACTCGAGCACCGGGACGATCCCCGGATGAACCAATCGACCGATCGCGCGGGCCTCGGCGAGGAACCGTCGCCAGGTCGCCGCATCCCGATCGTGCCGACGCATGGTCTTCATCGCGACGTTGCGCTGGAGTTCGTCGTCCCAGACCTTCAGGACGACGCCCATGCCGCCGCGACCCAGTTCACCGCGGACGGCGTAGCGATCGCCGCGATCCTCACGCGAGAGCAGGCGTCGCACGAGGTCGATGTCGAGGGGCGCCGGCGCGTCCGACACGCCGACGGCGGTCAGGGGTCCGGGAAGCTGACGTCCGAGTTCGTGATAACTTGCGCGGATCTCGCGCAAGTGCACTTCGCATCGCGCGTGCCGCGTACAGAGTTCCTCGAATGCCAAGGGCGATGTGCCATCAGGGTGCGCGAGGAACGCGGCGAACAGCGCGCACGCGGAGTCGAAGTCGTCCGAGGGGTCCAGCTCGCGTGCGTCAGTTGGATCCGGTTCGCTCATCGGCATGGGTCGCGCGGAGCAGCGTGGTGGTGACCTGCCGCGGGAAGATCTCTCCGGAGGCAGACGCGCGCAACGTGGTCGGCGCTGTCAGTGGCCGATCGTCACCTCGAGACCCTGGGTGTGGGAGACCCCGAAAGACGCGCCGGGATCCAACAACACGGCTTGCGCCGCGAGGCGCACACCGGCGAGCGCTGGCGAGTATGGGATGGTGAGCGGCATGGTCGTGGAGCCGCCGACTGTCGTTGCCGCCACCGATGCGATCGGCTGCACGTAGAGAGTGCCGATCGGCAGCGTGATCTGGGTGCTCGTGCCCAGCATGAACACGCAGGGGGCCGTGGCCGGGGCATCGGTCACGTCGAGCGCGATCTCGTTCCTGGTGACCGGGAATCCCCGATGCGACAACCATGGCGTGACCGACTGAGAGCCTGGCTTGCCGGTGCCGTAGTACCTCACGGTTCCTGCGTGATAGCCCTGGTAGAGGCGGATGCTCGGTGTCCCGATGTTCGCCGCCGGGAACCAGGGACCACCCGCGAAGCTCCGGAGGAGCGGGAGCGACGCCGGGCCCGAGTGCCCGAGCGACAGGCCGTAGTCTCCGCTCAGCGCGACGACGAAGGGCGTGGATGCCTGGAGTGTCACCGGTTGGGAGAACACCGCACCGTGGTACCCCTCGAACGGTCCGTAGGTGGTGAACTGAGTACGAGTGATCTGCGTCGAAGGCATCTGCGTCACGGGATCGACGCTCCAGATGCTGACCTCCGCCGCTCCCAGTGCGCTGCTCGACGTCATGTACAGCTCTACCGCAGTGAGATTGAAGGTCCCGAACTGGTTCGGGATCGTCACCCCGTAGTCGAATCCCGGTGTCAGGCCATACCAGGAGGCCCCTTGTGGTGGGTTCTCGGGGAACATCTGCCGTTGGGCTGCACACGTGGCGGCGGTGAGCACGAGGGCGAGCGCAAGCCCGGCTCGACGAAACGGGGACGGAATCGACATGGAGACCTCATTTCAGACAGGGCATCTTGCACGTCGTTGACGTGGTACGCGGATGTAGGAACACCAGGGCTCGCGTCGCCCCACGGAAATCCGGGAACACCTGGGGTCGAGCCAGGCAACTCGCGCCGTGGGTGCCTTTGCGCGGGCGTCGTTCGAATTCGGCGTGGGGATCCGAGGTGCCCCGTGTTGATGTCGGCATGACCAACCTCAACGCGATCGTCCTGGCACTCTCACTACCGTTCCTGGCCTCGGTCCTCCCGGCTCAGGGAAGCTTCACGGATTCGTTCGAAGCGCCGACCATCGATCCCTTCTGGGCCGCGACGACGACGTCCGGCTCCATCTCCCTGTCGGGTGGCGGACAGGTGCACAGCGGTTCGCAGTCTGCCCGGTTCGACTCGGTGACGACGGCGAGCAACAAGTACATCTACCTGCACCACCAGTTCGCGACTCCGCTCTACGGCACCGCATCGGTATGGATGTTCGACACTGGTGCCACTGCAGGTTCGTCGAACTACATCTCGTTGGTCGTCGGGACGACGGCGGGATCGACCGGACTCGGCACCTGGGACTACAACCTCGGTTCCACGAACGGGGGGAGCTACGCCTACAACCTGCCGGGTGCGTCGGGAGTGATGTCGAGCATCATCCGGACCTACGCCTGGCACGAACTCACGATCGCCTCGACGGCAAACGCCCTCGTGTTGTCCATCGACGGAGTCGTCGTCCATTCCGGCCCCGGAGGGACCCCGGTGACGGGAATCATGCTGTACATGGGTGGGCCTTCCTGGCGACCGGCCTGGACGGCGTACTTCGACGACTTCAGCTGGATGCCCCAGGGTCCGCGCGGCCAGAGCAACTCCGCGTGTGCGACGCTCACGGTGAACGGTGTCGGTGCGACGGGTAGCGGGCCGTTCCTCGTCACCGCGCCCGCGGGATCGTCGATCGATCTCTGGTGGAGCGGGCCTGCACATCAACCTCTGGTACTGCTGGCATCGCCCAGCCTCATTCCCGGACAGAACTTCGGCGCGGGGCTCGTCGTCGACCTCGATCTCACATCGTCCGTCATCCTGTTCAGTGGCCTCGACCCCTTCGCTCGGCTCTTGTTCTCCACCAATGCAGCCCAGGGCACCCACGGCACGGCTTCACAGTTGTTCACGGTGCCGCCCTCCGCAGCGGGAGGCGTGTTGCGGCTCCAAGGCGTCGTGTTGGACGCCCAGGGGATCTGCTCGACGACGGGCTTGATGACGACCGCGAGCTTCGAAGTGCAGTTCTGAGTTTCGCAGGTCGGCAATCGCCATCAACTGAATCGAGCGTGCTTCGCGCGCGGGCAGTCGGCGGCAACCGCGTTGAGCTGTGCCGTGTGGAAGGCCGAGTTCGACCCTTGGGAATTCGCTTGGCGCATCGACCGGGGGGCCGTCATCCTGCTCCTCGGGTCGCATTCGACCCGCTCAGGAGAAGGTCGAGATGAGCGAGGCATTCCAGGTGAGTGGTTCCAACGCGGATGCACTCTTCACGCTGAAGGTCCACCGCGGCGAGGGCATGTGTCTGCTCGCCATGAATTGGAGGAATGGCAAACCGCCGGCCGACTTCGTCGGGTTCGCGATCGAGTATCGCGAGCCGGGCGGCACCAGGTTCTTCCAGCTCAAGAACCGGCTGAACTTCCTGCTTCCGAACGGAAAGGTGGATCCGGTGGCGCGGCCCACGCGACTCGCGCCGATCCAGATGTTCCGCTGGGTGCACTTTCCTCGCAACGCGGAGCTGGCGGGCGACTTCACCTACGTGGTCACTCCCGTGTTCATGAACACGGCCGACGAACTGAGCTACGGCGAACCCCAGCAGGTGGCGATCCAGCTCCGCCGCGAGACCTACCCGGGCGAGCTCAACGTCTGCTTCACGCGCGGATTCGTGTCTTCGCAGGCGTTCGTCGACCGCTACGGCAAGAGCGCGATCGCGCAACTGCTCCCGGCCAAGGCCGATGACGGACTCGACTTCTCTCCGTCCCACCCCGAGGCGGACGAGGCCCTCGCGTGGATGGGATTCGAGGCGCGCAACGCGATCCTCGAACTCCTCGAGGAGGCGATCGCCGACGAGTCGGCACAAGTGCGTGCCGTCCTCTACGACCTCAATGAACCGGGAATCGTCTCCAGGCTCGAGCGACTCGGCACGCGGCTGATGGTCATCGTCGACGACGACGGGTCACACGGGAAGGCGAGTTCGAGCGAGTCACGGGCCGTGAAGCGTCTGATGGACTCCGCCGGTGCTTCGCATGTGAAGCGCCAACACCTCGGCAAGCTCCAGCACAACAAGACCGTCGTGGTCGACGGCAAGAACGTGCAGGCGGCGCTGTGCGGCTCGACCAACCACTCGTGGCGCGGCCTGTACGTCCAGAACAACAACGCGATCGTCGCCCGCGGAGCGCCGGCGGTGAAGGTGTTCATGACCGCGTTCGAGAACTACTGGAACAGCGAGACGGCAGCGGACTTCGCGGCGACGGAGTCTGCCGTGTGGCAACCGCTCGGAGTCGCGGGGCTCGACATCGAGATCGGTTTCTCACCCCGTTCGAAGCAGAACGCGGTCCTCACGGCGATTGCCGAGGACGTCAAGACCGCGGAATCGAGCCTGTTCTTCTCCCTGGCCTTCCTCTACCAGACCCCCGGCGCGATCCGCAATGCGATCAAGGCCGTCAAGTCCAAGAAGCAGGTGTTCTCCTATGGCATCTCCGACCACGCGGTCGAAGACCTGAACGGCAAGACGGCAACCGGCGTGGCGCTCCAGAAGCCTGACGGGAAGGTCACGGTCGTTCAACCGTCGGCTCTGAGTGCGAAGGTCCCGGAGCCGTTCAAGTCGGAGCCCACCGGCGGCTCGGGCACGCGCATGCACCACAAGTTCCTCGTGGTCGACTTCGACAAGCCCACGGCCCGTGTCTACATGGGCTCGTACAACTTCTCCGTCTCGGCGGACACTTCGAACGGCGAGAACCTGCTCGTCATTCGCGATCGACGAATCGCCGTCGCCTATGTCGTGGAGGCGCTTCGCATCTTCGACCACTACCACTTCCGCGTTCGTCAGGAAGAGGCCAAGACAGCGAAGGGGAGGCTCCACCTGACCAGGCCCCCGCGGAAGGCGAGCGAGAAGCCGTGGTGGAGCGAGAGCTACTCGAACGCGCGCAAGATCCGGGATCGGGAGCTGTTCGCGTGAGCTCCGGCGAGGTGGATGGGGGTGCCCCGCGCCGACGTCCCCTCCCGTTCGCCCGTCGCCGCGCGAAGCACGGCGGCCGAGCCGGAGCCTGCTGATTCCGATCGCCGCCGTCCCGTGCTGATCGGCGCCCTTCGGCACTTCTCGGAGCACTGCCGACTCAGCCGAGCAGCCCGTCGACGACACGGCCGTGCACGTCCGTGAGGCGGTAATCACGCCCCTGGAAGCGCCAGGTCAGACGCTCGTGGTCGATGCCGAGCAGGCGCAGGATGGTGGCGTTGAGGTCGTGCACGTGGACCGGATCGCGTGCGACGTTGTAGCCGAGTTCGTCGGTCTCGCCGTAGCTCGTGCCTTCGCGCACGCCGCCGCCGGCGAGCCACCAGGTGAAGCAGCGAGGATGGTGGTCGCGGCCGTAGTCGGTCGGGGTGAGCTTGCCCTGCGAGTAGTTGGTGCGGCCGAACTCGCCGCCCCAGGCGACCAGCGTGTCGTCGAGCAGGCCGCGACGCGCCAGATCGGTGACCAGGGCCGCCGAGGCGCGATCGGTCTCGCGGCATTGCGTGCGGATGTCGTTCGGCAGGTTGCCGTGCTGATCCCATCCGCGATGGAACAGCTGCACGAAGCGCACGCCGCGTTCGATCAGCCGTCGTGCCAGGAGGCAGTTGGCGGCAAAGGTGCCTGGGTTGCGCGCGTCTTCGCCGTAGAGCGCGAAGGTCGAGTCGGGCTCGCTGCGCAGGTCGGTGACCTCGGGCACGGAGCGCTGCATGCGGAAGGCGAGTTCGAATTGCGCGATGCGCGACTCGAGCTCGGGATCCTGCTCGCGTTGCTGCGCGATCCCGTTCAGCTCGCGGAGGTCGTCGAGCATGCGCCGACGTCGATCGCGATCGATGCCCGGCGGGTCCTGCAGCCACAGCACCGGATCGGCGCCGGCGCGGAGCTGCACGCCCTCGTGGCGCGACGGCAGGAAGCCGGCTCCCCACAGGCGCGAGTAGATCGGCTGGCCGCCCTTGCCCTTGGTGACGAGCACGACGTAGGCGGGCAGGTCGCGGTTGTCGCTGCCGAGCCCGTAGTCGAGCCAGGCGCCGATCGACGGTCGGCCCGCGATCTGCGAGCCGGTCTGGAAGAAGGTGATCGCCGGGTCGTGGTTGATCGCCTCGGTGTGCAGCGACTTCACGAAGCACAGGCGATCGGCGATCTGCGCCGTCTGCGGCAGCAACTCGCTGATCCAGGCGCCGCTCTCGCCGTGTCGCGCGAAGCGGAACACCGAGCCCGCCAGGGGTAGCTTGGCCTGATTGCCCGACATCGCGGTGAGCCGTTGGCCCATGCGCACCGAGGCCGGCAGGTCCTCGCCGTTGCGTCGCACCAGCTCCGGCTTGGGATCGAAGAGGTCGAGCTGCGACGGCGCGCCGCTCTGGAACAGCGAGATCACGCGACGGCAGCGCGGCGCGAACTGTGGCGGGCGAGCTGCGGCGTCGTCGCCGAGCAGATCGCGCAGGGCCAGCGCTCCGAGCGCCGACCAGGAGTGCGCGAACAGTGTGCGCCGCGAGAGACCGTCCGCCGCGTTCATCGCCGGTAACGCCGCGGATCGCGCACCAGCACGGCGATCTGGCCGGAGTCGCCGACCTTGCGGCGCTCGACGTCGAACAGCTTGGTCGCCTCGACGAGCTGCGAGAGCTTCGAATAGCCGTAGTTGCGCGGATCGAAGTCGGGGAGCTGCAGGATCGCCTTGGCGCCGACCGCGGCGAGGTTGGCCCAGCCGTCCTCGTCGGCGACGGCGTCGACCGCGGAGCGCAGCACGGCGACGAGTTGCTGGTCGCCCTTCAGTTCTTGCGCGGTCATCCGCTTGGAGCGCGAGCCTTCGTCCTCTTCCTCGTGCTGCTCGAGGACGTCGGTGAACACGAAGCGGTCGCAGGCCGCGACGAAGGGCCGCGGCGTCTTGCGCTCGCCGAAACCGATCACCATCACGCCCTCTTCGCGGATGCGTGAGGCAAGGCGTGTGAAGTCGCTGTCGCTCGACACGATGCAGAAGCCGTCGAGGCGCGCGCGGTAGAGCAGGTCCATCGCGTCGATGATCAGCGCGCTGTCGGTGGCGTTCTTGCCGGTGGTGTAGCGGAACTGCTGGATCGGCTGGATCGAGTGCTCGAGGAGCTGGTCCTTCCAGGTCCGCAGGTTCGGCGTGGTCCAGTCGCCGTAGATGCGCTTCACGATCGCCACGCCGTAGTTGGCGACCTCGGCGAGCAGTCCCTCGATCATTCCGGCCGATGCGTTGTCGGCGTCGATCAGGACCGCGAAGCGTCGCGCGTTGGATATGGAGTCCATGGTGGGGAGAGCGGAGCGACGGGGTCAGCGCAGCGTGATCGCCTCGTCGAGGCAGAGCAGCGTAGTGGAGACGGTGGTGAAGGTCGCCACCTCGATCGGATCGAGGGTGGTGTCGCAGGGAGCGACCCCGACCGCGAGCAGGGCCTTGGCGGAGCCCGGATCGGCTGCGAACGAGGCGCGTTCCGCCGTGATCCGCGCCAGCAGGATCTCGCGTTCGCGCGCCGTGGGAGCGCGGGAGAGCACGCGCGCGAACAGCGCGTCGAGGCGCTCGCCGTCGCCGGTGCACTCACGCATCACGCGCGCGGCGAGCATGCGCGCCGCCTCGACGTGTTGCGGGTCGTTCTCGATCAGCAGCGCCTGGAGCGGGCTGGTCGTGCGCTGGCGGCGCACGCTGCACACCTCGCGTGAGCCGGCGTCGAAGGTCGTCATCGCCGGCGGCGGCGAGGTGCGCTTGCTGAAGGTGTACAGGCTGCGGCGCCACAGGCCTTCGCCCTGGTCCTGCGTGTAGCTCGCGCCGGACTTCTCCTCCCACAGACCCGGCGGCTGGTACGGCTTCACCGACGGACCGCCGACCTTGCGCACCAGCAGGCCCGAGACGGCGAGCGCGCTGTCGCGGATCACCTCCGCACCGAGCCGGAACGATGGTCCTCGCGCGAGCAGGGCGTTGTCCGGGTCACGCGTGCGCAGGGTGCTGTCGCATGCGGAGTCCTGACGCCACGTCGCGGAGGAGAGGATCAGGCGGTGCAGGGCCTTCAGGTCGAAGCCGCTGTCGACGAAGCGGCGCGCGAGCCAGTCGAGCAGCTCCGGGTATTCGCTCGCGCCGGCCATGTTGCCGAGGTCCTCCGGGGTCGGACACAGACCGCGGCCGAAGTGCAATTGCCACACGCGGTCGACGATCACGCGCGCCGTCAGCGGGTTGTGCGGATCGCAGATCCAGCGGGCGAGACCGAGGCGGTCGTGCGGCGCATCCTCCGGCCAGTCGCCGAGCACCGCGGGGATCGAAGGCTCGACGACCTCCGCGGGCGCGTCGTAGGCGCCGCGGATCAGGCGATGTGCCACGCGGGGCTCGGGCAGGTCGTCGCGCATCACCATCACCTCGCGGATCGACTCGACGACCTTGGTCCGCTCACGGCGCGCAGCGCGCAGCGCTTCCCGCGCCTTGGCGAGTTCCTCGTCGCGGCCGGCGGCGAAGACGGCTCGCAATGCCATGCGCTGGTCCGCGTCATCGCGTGCCAGCAGCGCGGCTCGCAGCGATCCGGGGCGCGCCAGCTCGGCGACCTCGAGCGGTGCGAGTTCGCGTCCATAGGTGCGCAGCTCGTCGATCGCGCCACCGCGCAGGCCCTTGTCGCGGAAGCGCTGGCCGAGCGTGAGTGCATCCGCGCCTCCGCCGGTGATGTCCCGCGTCAGCTTGTCGCGCACCACGTCGACCTCGACCGCCTGACCGTCGACGAAGATGCGAAGGCCTTCGGCGCGGCTGCTGCCGTCGTAGCTGACCGCGATGTGCGTGAAGCGCCCCGGCACCAGCGCTCGTCGTGCCACGACGCGCAGCGCATTGCCGGGCCAGAAGTGGATCAGTGCGGCGCTGGGGCGGCCGTCCTCGAGCAGAAGTTCGTAGCCGCGGCTGCCGGCGTCGGTCCAGGCGCGCGAGCGGTGCCAAACCACGGCGCGGTCGTGGTGCTCCGCGACGCGCACGAAGCATGCGATCGTGAAGGGATCATCGCGTGCGAAGTCGGCGACCTTCGGGAAGATCGCGTTGTTCTCACCGCTGAGCATCAGCGCCTTGCCGACGATGCCGTCGCCGAGCACGGGCGAATCTGCCGTGCGTCCGCGATCGGCCGCGACCGCGCCGTTGTCGAGCGAACCATCCGCCGCGATCGACTCGAAGGAGAACGATCCCCTCGCGCCCGGGATGTCGAGGGAGTCGACCTGCTGCGCGAGCCATTGAGCGAAGGCCTCCTCGCGCGAACCAGCCAAATGACGAAGCGCGTCCTCGGCTTCGCCCACGCGGCGCGTCGCCGTCGCGAGCGCCGTCTCCTGTTCCGCCGTCGGCAGGCGCAGAGTGGGGGTGGGAACCGCGTCGGTGAAGTACGAGTACAGCCCGCACTCGTCGCCGCCGTCGACGATCGCGCACATCCCGTAGTAGTCACGCTGCGTGAGGGGATCGTTCTTGTGGTCGTGGCACTTGGCGCAACCCATCGTGACACCGAGGATCGCCGTGCCGATCGTCTCCACGCGATCGCTGACGTACTCCTGCCGGAACTCCTCCTCCACGCTGCCGCCCTCGTTGGTCTGCCGGTGCAGGCGCAGGAAGCAGGTCGCGAGCGTGCTCTCGCGCGTCGCGTCGGGCAGCAGATCGCCGGCGAGCTGCCAGGTCAGGAAGCGGTCGTAGGTCAGGTTGCGGTCGAAGGTCGAGATCACCCAGTCGCGCCACGGCCACACCTCGCGGTACGAGTCGACTTGATAGCCGTGGGTGTCGGCATAGCGCGCGGCGTCGAGCCAGTCGGCGGTCATGTGCTCGGCGTACTGCACGCTGCCGAGCAGGCGATCGAGCACATGGTCGAAGGCGTCGGGCGACACGTCGGCCACGAAGGCGGCGACGTCCTGCGGCTCCGGTGGCAGACCGGTGAGCGTCAAGGTGGCGCGGCGGATCAACCGTTCGCGCGAGGCCTCGTGGTTCGGCGCCAGGCCTTCCTTCTCCAGGCGCGCGAGCACGAAGTCGTCGATCGCATTGCGCTGCCAGTCGTGCCGCTGCGGGCTCGGGATCGCGACTTGATCGGGCAGCGGCAGGAAGGTGCGCGGCGTCGGCTTCTGGGCCGGGAGCGTGGCGACGAGGGCGAGCAGGGCGAGCGGAGCGCGCATCGGCGGGGGCAGGATAGCGCGAAGCGTCGGTCGTCGGACACGGCGTTGGTTCGGCCGTCGAACCCGGGGGCGGGCGGCGGCTCGTCACTCCACCGCGGCAGGGTCGAGATCGCAGATCAGGATGGTGCGCGGCTCGGCGGAGAGATTGACCGTCTCGTGAAGGAGATGGCCGTCGAAGACCATGCATCGACCCTCCTGCCAGGTGCTGATCCGACCGTCGATGCGGATCAGGGATCCCTCCGGGATCCGCAGGCCGAGATGGCAGCGCACGAAGGCCGAGTGGTCGGCATCGACGTGTGGATAGATGTGCGTTCCCGGCTCGAGTCGGGAGAAGCCTGCTTCCACGACCTCGGGCATCGCGGCCAGGATCCGATAGGTCTCCGGGCACAGTCGACGGTGGGCCTCGAAGTCGATGGCGAGACCGTCGCACAACCGCCGCGAGATCAGCGGGAGCAACAGCCACTCACCCTGGTATGCCGCACTCATCGGCCATTGCAGCCAGTCCGACTTCGTCAGCCGATCGCATTCCGCGAGGAAGGTCGCGTGATGTTGCTCGAAGAGCCGGAGGAAGTGCGACACCGCGGGCATGGGGAGCCGGCGCGACATCCTATCTCGCCGTGCGCGCCGGCAAGGTGACGGTCTTCCGATCGACGGCGGCTGGAAACCGTCGTTGCGATCGAGCACTGTGGCACAGTCAGGGGCTCGGGCGCCGAGAGTTGCGGGGTCCGTCGGCCGCGGTCGACCCGACGCCAGGACAATGAATCACCGGCACGGCCATTGCTGAGCGCGCCGCGCCCGCTCCGCCTCTCCGTGGTGCCGACTTGGTCCGGCCCTCGTCCGTCGTTCGATCCCCGCCATGCAGATCGTGACGCCCAGCAATGCGACGTCTCGCGTCGGATTCGTCATCCCGCGCTGGACCGTCGACCCGATGCACGAATGCCAGGGCGTGCCGTTCCGGGCGATGAATGCGGCCGGCGGCTTGTTCCAGGCCGGTTGCGAGGTGGTGTGGTTCGACCAGGAACCCGACCTCGATCGCCGCGATCGGCGCCTGGAACTCCGCGAGGCCCTGGCCGGCGCTTCGGTCGTGTTCCTGTGGATGCAGGAGCTCGATCCACTCACGCAGACGGCCAACGCGCTGAAGCTCGCGGGCGAGATCAGGAGCTGGTACCCGGACCTGAGGATCGCGGTGGGCGGTGAGTTCATCACCCTGACACCGGAGCGCGCGTTCGAACTCGCACCACCTTTCGACTTCGTTCTGCGGGGCTATGGCGAGGACGCGGCACCCGAACTGGTTCGTGCCATCGAGGGCCGCATCCCTCTCGTGTCCGTCCCGGGTCTGATCTGGCGCGAGGATGGCGTGCAGAGGAGCAACCCGATCGCACGCAACACGAAGATCTCCGCCGCGAATCTGGTCCTCTACGACCTCCTCGATCTCTCCGGCTACGTCCACGACAAGGGCGGGATCTTCGGAAACGGCCGACCGACGCTCGTGATCGGGACATCACGCGGCTGCCCCAAGCAGTGCTCGTTCTGCTACTGGAGCTCGCACGAGCCTTCGATGCTGGATGCGGAGGACATCGTCGGACTCGCCTCGCGGCTGTTCCACCGCTACGGCGTGACGCAGTTCCACATCGGCGAGCTCGACTTCGCGACCAATCGCAAGCGCGTCCTCGCGACCGCTCGGCTGTGGAAGGAGCGGATCCCCGACTGCACGTGGTTCGCGCTGATGTCACCGAGCGACGCCATCCGCTTCACCGACGAGGAGTGGGACGTCATCGCCGCGGGTGGATGCCGGAAGATCGAGTTCGGCACCGAGACCGGTTCCGCGCGCATGATCACCGCGATCGGGAAGCGCCATCGTCCGCGCGATCCCGTCGAGCTGACGCGCAAGTTGCTCGCGCGGGGGATCATGCCGATGCACAACTTCGTGTTCGGCTTCCTCGGCGAGACACGCGCGGATCGGCTCGAGTCCCTGCGCCTGATCCGTGAGCTCCAGCGCCTCCCGAATGCCGAGTGGGTGTTCTTCACCTTCCGCTTCTATCAGGCCGCATGGGGCACGGTGATGGGAGAGGAGGCCATCCAGCGGACACCCGACTACCCACGGACCGTGGGGGAGATGCTGCCGTACCGCATCCGATTCGGCCGCGAGGACGTCCACAGCATGCAATGGCTCGACGCCGCGGAGGAGCGCGAGATCAAACGGATGACCGCTCACTACCTGCCGTTGACGACGAGCAAGCTGCGATTCCGATCCTGCTTGCGGCAGTCGGTGTACCGCGTGCTGCGCAGCTTCGCCCGGCTGCGACTCCGCGTCGGGCGATTCGGGATGTCCTGGGATCGGTGGCTCTACCGGCGGCTGTTGCAGACGCGCCTGGACAACACCTACCGACAGTGAGCGAGGAGGGAGAAATGACTTCGACGACGAGGGGAACGAGCTGCCGTCCCGCGCCACATCTCCTCGTCACCCCCTACGAGATCGGCGACGAGCATGGAATCGTCGACCTCTTCAATCGCGTGTTCGGAGCCGGGCGGAGCGATTTCGTCCCGAGGAGCATCGCCGAGTGGAACTGGGAGTTCCGCGACTGCCCGGCCGGGATGCAGATCATGCTCGGGAAGGACCACGACACCGGTCGAGTGGTCGCGCACTACGCGGCCGTGCCGGTGCGGTTCAACGTCGAGGGCGAGGACGTGCTCGTCGGACAGCCGGTCGACAGCATGGTCGATCCGCAGTGGCGGCGCACTCACGCGACTCCCAACGCGTTCCTCGCGACGGCGAGGCACTACTACGAGACCTGGGGCAACGCCGGGCATTGCCACGCGACCTACGGTTTCCCCAATCATCAGGCCCGGGTCATCGGTCAGCGTCATCTCGGCTACATCTCGATGTTCGCGCCGGTGCAGACGCTCTTCGCCAACCTCTTCGAACCCGGGCCGTGGACGGGGATGGGGCGCCACCGCTGTTCCGAGCTGGTCGTCGAGGAAGTCCGTCGTTTCGACGCGCGCGTGGACGTGCTGTGGAGCGCCGTGCGGTCGTCGTACGACGTCGCCGCGATCCGCGACGCCACCTACCTGAACTGGCGCTATGCCGACGCACCGGTGCCGTACCGGTTGTTCGTCGTCAGGGATCGCTCCGCCTCGCCACTGCGAGCCATCTTCGTGCTCCGCCATGGCTGGTGTGCCCCCTCGATCCTCGCCATCGCGGATCTCCTCACGCATCCGGCAGATCGAGATGCCCTGGCGGCCTGTCTCCTCACGGCGATCGAGACCGCAGGCGCGCAGGAGCAAGGCCGGGTCGAGATGTGGTTGCCGGCGGGGCATCGCCTCTTCGCCACGGCACTGGAACTCGGCATGCAGACCGAGCCGTCGCCGATGACCTGTGTGGGGCGCTTCTACTTCACCGAGCACGACCTCGGCTGGTACCTGCGCCACTGGTACTACACGATCGGGGATTCCGACCTGCTCTGATCTCGACCGTCGGTGAGAGCATCGAACAGTGCGCGCAGCCCGGTCGGGAAGCGGACCACGGGCTCGTAGTCCAGGGCTGCGCGCGCGCGGTCGATCCGGAATCCACGATGCTCGCGCACGGCATCCAGCAGCCAGACGGGAATGTCGCCAGGCAGATCCGCAGGATCGTCGACGGGAACCGTGCGGAGGTCGAAACCGCAGGCAGCGAGACGTGACACGATCCCGTTCAGCGTCAATGCCTCGTCGGAAGCGATGTGGAGGATCGGCGCGGCCTGCGAGGGTGCTCGCGCTGCCGCGGCGAGGCAGGCGCTCGCCAGGTCGTCGTCCGCGACGATGTCCATCCGGACCTCGCCGCTTCGCGGCAAGGGTAGGCGACCACGCCGCAGGAGATCGAAGACCAGGGCCGTGAAGCCGACGCAGGAAGTCGCCGACCAGACCCCGGTCGACCGCAGGATCCACGCGCCGAGACCCTGCTCGGACGCTTCGCGCACGCGGCTCTCCGCCTCGGACTTGGTCCAGGCGTAGGTGCTGCGAGGGTCGATCGCGCGCGATTCGTCGACGTCGAGCAGGTCGCCGGTGCCGTACACGGCGACCGTCGACACGAGCACCAGGCGTGCGACACCGACGCGACGACAGGCCCTGACGACCTTCGACGTGCCTTCGATGTTCGCCGCGTCCAGCTCTGCTGCCGTTCCCTCCATCCGCCCCGCGGCGTGCACCACCGCCTCAGATCCCTCGAAGGCGCGCACCAGGGCTTCCTCGTCGGTCGAGTCCGCGAATGCGGTGCGCGTCGCCCGCAGCGGGGATCGCCCCGGGCGGACCACCGCGGTCGAATCGAGGCCGCGACGCATGGCGAGGCGCAGGACGGCCCCACCGACCAGGCCGGCCGCGCCCGTGATCGCGACCTTGACTCCCTGCGTCACCATGACCGACGCATCGCCCGGCTCAATCCTGATTCGGCGACTGCTCGACGATCTCGAAGGTCCCGCTGCCGCGACCCACCTCGCGGATGCGACCCTTCTCGACCAGCGCCTGCCACACCTCCGGCGGGTACTGCTTCGGCAGCGCCACGCCGACGATGCCGGATCGACCGCCGCGGGTCATCGCGTCGTGGCCGAGCCGCGATTCATCGTCGAGGCGCGTCGCCTTCAGTCGCTTCTTCAACGCCTTGATCGCGCGTTGCAGGGTCTCCTTGGTGAAGCTGCCGTCGGGATTGCGCTCGACGATCTGAGGTTCTGGGCGAGGGTTGTCCATCTCGAGGGCGTCCGTGGCTCGTGGTGCGGATCCGTGCGGATCGGGGGCGAGCATGGCGGATCGAAGCAGTGAACCCAAGGATGCGCACGAGAAGTCGGAACCGGGCGCGTGCCGCTTGCGCGGCATCCACCTACCACCTCGATCATCGGGCCGAACAGCGATCCGCCCTTCGCCTTCGCCCACGAGATGGCGGAGGATGCGCAGCATGCGTCGACACGCCACGACCCTCTGCGCACTCCTCCTCGGCGCATGCGCGATGACGGCGCCTCCGCGCCAGAGAGCACCGAACATCCTCTACGTGATGATCGACGACCTCGGCTGGATGGATCTGGCGTGTCAGGGCAATGCCCGTCTCGAGACGCCGAACATTGATCGCCTCGCGCGCGAAGGCACACGCTTCACCGACGCCTACGCCGCCGCTCCGGTGTGCTCGCCGACGCGCGCGGCTGCGGTGACGGGCCTCGCGCCCGCTCGACTCGGGATCACCAACCACATCCCGGACTCGCCGCGCTTCACGCCGAAGGATGCGCCGCTCGCCCCGGCGAGGTGCGAGGACCATCTCGCGCTCGAGTACGTCACCATCGCGGAGCGCCTGCACGAAGCCGGCTATCGCACCGGGCACATCGGCAAGTGGCATCTGTGCGGCGACTGGACGCCGCGCGACGGCGGCAAGGGCGACGAGCGCTATCTCCCGGATCGGCAGGGCTTCGACGTCAACATCGCCGGCTGTGCACGCGGCGGACCGACGACCTACTTCGATCCCTACGACATCTACTCCTTGCCGGACCGCAAGCCCGGCGAGTACCTCCCCGATCGTCTCGCCGACGAAGCGATCGCCTTCATCGAGTCGGCGCACCGGCGCGGTCCGTTCTACCTGCAGCTCTGGACCTACACCGTGCACTGGCCGATGGAGGCGCCGGCCGAACTGGTCGAGAAGTACCGCACGCGCACCGGCCCCGGCCTGAAGGACGCGCGCTACGGCGCGATGATCGAGGCCTTGGACAGCGCACTGGGCCGCGTGTTCGCCTGCCTCGACCGGCTCGGCATCCGCGACGACACGCTGGTCGTGTTCACGTCGGACAATGGTGGTTTCACCGGCGTCGCCGACAACCGACCGCTGCGCGCCGGCAAGGGGTATCTCTACGAGGGTGGGATCCGGGTGCCGATGATCGTGCGGTGGCCGGGCGTGGTCCGCTCAGGGTGCGTCAGCAGCGAGCCGGTGATGACGACCGACCTCTATCCGACCTTCCTCGATGTCGCGGGCCTGGCGGTGGATCCTTCGGACCCGCTCGAAGGCGTCGATCTGATGCCGTCGCTGCGCGGGACCGGGAGCTGCGGTGCGCGCTCGCTGTTCTTCCACTACCCCAACTACGCCTTCCACCAGGGCAACCGACTCGGCAGTGCGGTGCGCACCGGCTCCTACAAGGCGATCCTCGACTACGACGACGGCTCGACGGAGCTCTACGACCTGAGCATGGACATCGGCGAGGAACACGACCTCGCGGCGCGGATGCCGGAGCGCGTCCTGACCATGCGCTCCGCTCTCGAGGATTGGTTGAAACGCAGCGGTGCGCGGCAACCGACCAGGAGGACCGAATGAGCGACGACGGCCGCATCCTCGTCGCGGCGATCGCGCTGTCGCTGCTCGCCGCATGTTCCGTCGTTCCCCTTCGCGATCCGCAGGAGGCGCGACCGCCGAACGTGGTGATCCTCTTCGCCGACGACCTCGGCTACGGCGATCTGTCCTGCTACGGGAACCCGACCATCCACACGCCGAACCTCGACGCCCTCGCCGCAGGGGGCATGAAGCTCACGCAGTTCTACGTGGCGGCTCCTCTGTGCTCGCCGTCGCGCGCCGCGCTGCTCACCGGCTGTTACCCCAAGCGCGTGGGGATGCAGCGGCAGGTCATCTTCCCGCAGGACGATCATGGTCTGCACACCGACGAGGTGACCATCGCCGACATGCTCCATGACCGCGGCTATGCGACCGCGGCGATCGGCAAATGGCATCTCGGTCACCGTCCCGGCCTTCTGCCCACCGATCAGGGTTTCGACGAGTTCTTCGGGCTTCCGTACTCGAACGACATGTCGCAGTTCCATCGCAAGCCGGGCAGCGACTACCGCTACCGCCTGCCGCTGATGGAGGGGACGAAGGTCGTCGAGTGGGAGCCCGATCAGCACCTGCTGACGCGGCGCTACACCGAGCGCGCGGTGGCCTTCGTCGATGCGCACCATGACGCCCCGTTCTTCCTGTACCTGCCGTACACGATGCCGCACATCCCGATCTACGCGTCGGATGCCTTCGTGGGTACGAGTGCGCGCGGCACCTATGGCGACGTCGTGCAGGAGATCGACTGGAGCGTCGGACAGGTGATCGCGGCGTTGCGTCGCCACGGCATCGAGGAGCGCACCCTGGTGCTGTTCACGAGCGACAACGGCCCGTGGCTTCCCTACAAGCTGCGCGGCGGTTCCGCGGGACCGCTGCGCGGCGGCAAGGGCACCAACTGGGAAGGCGGACAACGCGAGCCGTGCATCGTGTCCTGGCCCGGGACGATCCCGGCGGGTTCGCTGTGCCCAAAGGTGTGCACGTCGATGGACGTGCTGCCGACCGTCGCCGCGCTGTGCCCAGCACCGCCGACTGCAGGCCGTGTGATCGACGGACACGACATCGGCGCCTTGTTGCGCGGTGAGCCCGGCGCGCGTTCGCCGACGCACCAGTTCCTCTATTACAGCTCGAAGGGCGACCTCGCTGCCATCCGTCGCGGTCCCTACAAGCTGATGCTGGCGAACGCGGAGCTCTACGACGTCGAGCAGGACATCGGTGAGCAGTGGAACATCGCGGAGCAGCACGCCGACCTGGTCGCGGAATTGAAGGCGCTCGCGGAGAAGCTCGACGCCGACATCACCGCGGAGGCCCGGCCCGTGCGCAGGGTGGAGGAGACGGCCTTCGACCCGGTCGATCCGGCGCATCGGGAGAGCGGTGCCGCGGATGCGCCGGTCGTCGCGCCGGTGGGATCGCGACGGTCTTGATCGGCGGATGCGTGCCGCCAAGCTCTCCTCTCCTCGAGCGCGCGAGCACCATGACTCCTCCCAACCTGTATCCACCGATCGAGCCCTTCGCGAGCGAGCATCTCGCCGTGTCCGCGCTCCATTCGATCTACTTCGAACAGTGCGGCGATCCGCAGGGTGCGCCGGTGCTGTTCGTGCACGGCGGTCCGGGCGCGGGATGCTCCGAGACCGACCGGCGCTTCTTCGATCCGGCGGCGTTCCGCGTGGTGCTCGTCGACCAGCGCGGAGCGGGTCGCAGCCGTCCCCTCGGCGAGCTGAGGGAGAACACCATCGACGATCTGGTCGCCGACTTCGAACGCGTGCGCGTCCGACTCGGGATCGAACGCTGGCACGTCTTCGGCGGCTCGTGGGGGAGCACGCTGGGTCTGTACTACGCGGAGCGCCATCCCGAACGGGTGATGTCGCTGTGCCTGCGCGGCATCTGGCTGCTGCGGCAGCTCGAGGTCGACTGGTGGCTCTACGGGCTCCGCAACCTCGCCCCTGCCCTGTGGCGCGCATTCTCCGAGCACCTGCCGTCCGAGCAACGCGGTGACCTCCTCGAGGGTTATTGGAAGCTGTTCAACGGCGCCGACGAGCGGGCCGCGCGCGCTGCGGCGCGTGCGTGGGCGACCTATGAGGGATCGGCGTGCACGCTGCTCCCCAATCCCGAGTTCCTCGAACTGCTCACCAACGACACGACGAGCTGGGCGCTCGCGCGGCTTGAAGCGCACTACATCCGCAACCAGCGCTTCGAACCCGACGACCGCCTCCTCCGCGACGTCGATCGCGTGCGCGCCATCCCCGCGTTCATCGTCCACGGTCGCTACGACCTCGTGTGTCCGTTGATCGGCGCCGACGACCTGCACCGCGCCTGGCCCGAGGCCAGCTACGTGATCGTCGACGACGCCGGTCATTCGTCGCACGAGCCCGGCATCGCGAGGCAACTGGTCGACGCCATGGATCGCGTGGCCGTCAGCGGCAGTCCGCAGCTCGTCGCCGCGAGGTGACGCGTCGCGCGGTGCGGGATCACCCGCCTGGTCCGAGGTGCTGTTCCGGCCTCAGCCGTGTCCACGACCAGGCACGAGCCCCTCGGGCATGTCGGGGAAGCGGAACACGGTCCTGCTCGCCCAGGGCGCGAGCTCGTGATCCGGGTCGTCGACGGGAGCGACCGCGACGATGCCGAGCTCGGATGTGGTCCTGGACACACGCCAGTCGACGAGCGGTGTGCGTTCGGCGTGCCACGCGTCCTTGTCGTTGGAAGGCGCGGAGAAGGTCATCCACCAGCCCTTCTGCGCGCGACGGCCGTCGCCCCAGCGCACGCGGCCGCGGATCGCGAATTCCTGGTTCCGCAACACGTCGCCCGTGGGCGTGTCCGCGGTCGCGAGGTAGCACCAGCGGTCGTCCTGGGCCGTCACCATCTCGGCGTTGATGTGCTCGGCGTAACCGAGGTTCGGATCGAGCATCCACGAGCCCGGCGAAGGGTTGTCGCTGGCGCGGCGGAAGCAGTCGATGAAGGCCATGGGAGCGTGGGCGCCGTCGTACTCGAGCACGATCACGAAGGGCCACGCGCGGCTGACGGCTCCGGTCGGCTGGTCGCCGTGCCATTGGAAGGCGCCTTTCGCCACGGGTCCCACCTCCAGCACCGGCTTGCCGTCGTCGCCGCGCCTCCACCCGGAGGTGTGCACGTCGTGGCGACGGCGCAGCGCCTGGGCCACGACCGCCGCGTGACGCGG
Source organism: Planctomycetota bacterium (assembly GCA_046349595.1). Taxonomy (GTDB): domain Bacteria; phylum Planctomycetota; class UBA1135; order UBA1135; family UBA2386; genus JACRLW01. The sequence continues at coordinate 3,243,104 of JAXMCA010000001.1, read as the reverse complement.
ACGGTAGAGCGGTTCCGTGTAGAGGTAGAGCGCGGCGTGCGGGGGCACGTCGAGTCCGCGGAGGAACGGCGCGAGGGCCAGGGCGGCACTGCCGCGCAGCAGCTGGCGTCGATCCAGTCCCGCCGCGGCGCCCTCGGTGTGATTCGGCTTCCTCATCGTCGTGGGTAGCGCGCACGGATGAAGTCGCGCAGTTCCTCGTCGAGGGCCGCGAGGTCGATGTCGACCACGCGGCGCAGAGATGCGACCGGCTCGCCTCCGCCCTTCGCCGCGTCGAGGAGATCGCGCAGGGGATGGCGCGTCGCGGGCGCGGCCGAGGGAACACCCGTGGTGGGGGACGCCGGCGAGCCGCCGTGTCCGAGCAACCAGTCGACGAGTGCGAATGCGACCGCATGCTGCGCGAGATCGAGATCGGCGACGTCACGACCGATCACGTTGCCGACCGCAGGCAGCGTGCCCGCCTCGAGCATCTCGCGGACGCCGATGCGCCACCGGCGGCCCTGGAAGCTCTTGGGGATCTGCGGGTGACCGAGCCAGCACGCCGCATCGCAGAGCCCGTCGCCGGCGTCGGCTTCGAACCAATGCGCGAGTCCGGCCTCGAGCCAGCCATGGCCGTGCTCGTCGAGCGACTCACCGAGCAGGCGATGGAGCAGGAGATGGGTGACGTCGTGCACGACGAGGCGGTGCAGGGCCGCATCGTCGCCGAGCCCGCGAGGGTCGCACTCGACGACGGTCGCTCCCCGCTCGCCGTCGGTCACACCGAGTCCCTGCACCTCGAGTGAGCACCAGGCGGATGCGAGTTTGCGCACGTCGCCGTCGTCGCGAAGGATCGCCACCCGGAGACGGGGCTCGACCGTCATGTCCTTCGCATCGAGGGCCAGCACCTGCACGAAGCGCTGCCACACCGTTTCGAGTCGCGTGGCGTAGAGGTGCATCTGCAGATGCCGATCGCGCACCGGACAGTCCTCGATCGGACCCGGCCCGAACACCAGCTCGAAGTGCGCGGTTCGGCACAGCAGCGGCCGAGACCCGACTTCGGCTGCGGACAGCTCGCGTGTCCGGGCCAGGAGCCACGCCTGCGTCGCTCCGCGTCGCTGTTCGCACTCGGCCTTGCCTGTCGCGGACTTGCACGTCGGGCACGGCACCACGAGTGCGCCTCCGCATGTGCGGCATTGCGCGGCCAGGCTGCAGAACAGGACCTGCGCTTCGCTCTCGAGAGGGCAGCTGCGGCAGGGGACGAGGTCCTTCCCCGCGCAGGTGGCGCAGGGCCCCTGCGCTACCGCGCGCGATGTCGAGAGCCACGCGCACCACGCGAACGCGGCGACGATCCAGACGCATCCGGTGATCCATCGTGAGCGCGGCGCTGCATCGGTGGCGCTGTCATTCGTCGCGCGCGTCGTCATCGCGGGCGTGATCATAGCGACGCAGGCATCCCGCGGGGGACGCTCCGCGGGACGGCCCTCGATCCGCCTCACCCGCGCAGGCGCACGTTCGCGGACAGGCGATCCGGCGGGAGGCACAGGCTCGCATCGCAGGCCTGGTAGTCGATTTCGACGGTCGCCGAGTCGGTGTCACCGAGGTCGACCTCGCAGTCGAACAGCACGTGGCCTCGCAGCCAGCGGGCGCCGTCCTCGGCGGGGACGGATTCGCTGCGCAGCGTCCAGTCGCGCAGCAGACGGAGCCTCTGGCCCTCCGCGAAGCGCACCGTCGTGATCGGATGCTCGTCGCTTTCGGTGCCGGCCGCATAGGCGTGCCAGCCCTCGGCGAGGTCGAACTCGGCTTGTACGCGCACGCGATCCTTCCGCCCGGGGACGGGGAACACCTGCAGGCGCAGCGAGGCCGGACCGCTCGCGGCCTTCTCGCTCTGCGCGCGTGCCTCCACGTTCGCCTCGCCGAGCGACGTGCGCGGGAAGAACCACACGTTGCCGTGGGACTCGATGCGCTTGCGATCGAAGGGCCGCATCTTCGCCGCCAGGGACGAGTAGGCCCGCTGCGCCTCCGAGTACCGATCCGCCACCTCTTTCGGGATGCCTCCCGGCTTGCGGACGTACTGGTTGCGCTCCTTCATGCAGTCCTCGAAGCGCTTTCGTGCAGCCTCGTACTGCGGTGCGAGTGCGGCGCGCGCCGCTTCCTGTTCGGGGAGAAGGGGCGGCAGCTCGATCGACATCCACTGCGCGTCGCCGACCAGCAGATCGACCTTGCCGTCGCCGTCGAAGTCGGCGACGTCGACCTTGGTGCGCTGGCCGATGCCGGTCGGCAGGGTCCCCTCCTTCAGCTGCTCGTAGCGCTCAGAAGGGACCAGGACCCTCCGCGGCGCGAATCGCGGTGCGGTGTCGCTGCCGAGGTTGCGGTACCACGCCACCTCGCCCTGCTCGCTGCCGACGACGATGTCGCGCACGCCGTCCTGGTCCCAATCGGCGTAGTGCGCGTTGCTGCCGTCGAGCTTCTTCTTGTCTCTGGCGGTCAGGAGCCGGCCCTTCGCAGCCCACTTCGGTGCGGTGCGCACGCCGTGGTTCTCGAACACGAACACGCCGGAGCTCCGCGTTCCGATCAGCAGATCGAGATCGCCGTCGCCGTCGAGGTCGTGCGCCTCGGGCGTGATCGAGATGCCCGTCTTCAGCGGTGCACCGGTCTCGTCGAGGAGATAGCGACCCTGCGCGAAGCTGCCGTCGTCCTTGCGCTCGAACCAGTAGACCTCGCCGGTGTAGGAACCGCTGAGGATGTCGAGGTCACCGTCGCCGTCATAGTCCACGAACTGTGGACAGAAGCAGATGCATCAAGTGGTGGGGATCGAAGCGTCTTCGTCGCCGGCCCGCAGGTAGTGGAAGTCGGCGAAGCGCGGTGCTCCGGCGGTGCCGACGTTGCGGTAGATGCGCAGCTTGCCGATCTCGAAGTCGAGCGTGCCTTTGGCGATCTCGGGCGGCAGCCGGTCGCGCGGGAAGGCGCCGGTGCCGTATTCGCCGACCAGCAGGTCCTTCAGGCCGTCGCCGTCGAAGTCGAAGAAGCGCGGCGCGGCGTGACCCACGGTGACATCGATCGGTGCATCACCCGCGCGGAGCAGGATCGGCGCGCCGAGTTCGCCGTCTCGTGCGGCCCTGTCTTGCGCCTGGAGAAGAGTCGTCAGCAGCAGTGCGCAGGCGGACTTGCGGATCATTGCGGTCCTCGTGGATCGATGGGTGCACCGTAGCAACCGCGAAGCAGAAGTTCATCCCGTGTCATCGGTCCGGCGATCTCGGCGATGCCGTGTCGCTCCGGTCAGTGCCTGCGGGCGTAATCGACCACGCGCTTGCCGAGGTCGGAATCGCTCGTGCCGAGGCGCTTCGCGATGTCGAGGCCGGCGAGATCGCCGGAGTGGAAGGCGACGACGAACTCGAGCAGGTGCCTGCGGTACCGGCCGTTCTCCGCGTGGAACAGGAAATGGCAGAGCGAAGCCGACTGGTCGTAGAAGAGGGTTGCTGCGCTCTCTCTGCGAAGGCCACCGAGGAAGAGGGCGGTCTCGACGGACAGCTCATCGCGTGGTTTCGGATCGAGTCCCTGCATCTCCAACTGCGAAGCGTGCAGTACGAAGTCCCACGGCAACAGGTGATCGTCGGACGCGTGAGCCAGGACGTCGAGGTGCGGATCGAGCGGATTGTCGGTCGTGCAAACCCCCGTCTCGATGTCGATGTGGAACTGTTCGATGAGGCTGGCGAAGCCCTCGACCACCCAGAACCCGGGAACATCCGGTCCGCTGTTCGACGTCGCCGGGAAGACCGCGGGGCAACGATCCATCAGCCACTGGTGCGTCAGTTCGTGCGCGAAGACCGTCATCACGCGCTCGAATGCGTCGCGCGACTGCGGCACGAACATGCGCGACAGCGATTCGGGTGGCGAGTAGTGACCGTCGGTCCACTCGAGATGCGAGGAGGCTCCCTTGCCCGACTTGCGGGACTGCGCGAGGTACTCCTCGCGACTCCCGTACAGCAGGATCCGCATCCGGTTGGGGTTCTCGCGCAGCTTGGGGAAGTCGGCGAACAGGGGTTCGAGTACCTCGCAGACTCGTTCACCGGCCGACAGACATCGCGCGACGCTGCCGGGATGGGTCACCGGCGTGTAGATCAGGATGCGCGGGCTCTGGAGCGCCACGAGGTCGGGGCGCCAGCCGCGGTTGTGGACGTCGCGCAGCTGCAGCAGCATCAGTTGATCGGCCGAGTTCTTGCCGAGGTCGGGCAGGGGTTCGAGGAAGTCGATCCCGATGCGGTTCGACAGCGTGGCGAAGTCGAGCCACTCGGACGCGAGTCGTGACGCGGCGGCCGATCGAGGTTCGTATCGAGGTCGGAGGGGAGCCGGGAGCAACGCGCCGACTGCATCCACGGCGCCGGCGTGTTCCGGATCGCGGGCGAGCACGAAGCGGAGCAGTTCGGCCCGTGCTGCGGGATCGCTGTCGTGCTCGTGCGCCTGCCAGAGCTGGTCGAGCGCGCTGTTCTCGACCTTCGCGACGGCCGCGGTGATGGCCGCGATCTGCGCGTCGTCGGGCTTGCCTCGCACGGTGGCCTTCGCACGCGTGTCGCGCATGCGTTCCTTCTCCTTGATCCAGCGTTCGTCGACACCGACCAGATAGCAGCGCTGCAGGAGATCGGTCACCAGGTCGAGACCGTGGGCGCTGAATGCGCCATCGACCCACTGCTGCAGGAGCTTGCCCTGGAGCAACTCGTGCTCGCGCGTCAGGGCCGTCGAACCGGTGGTGGCTGCGCTGTCGTCGCGTGCGGCGACGAGCTTGCCGCCGTCGACGTAGAGCAGCGTCTCGCGTGCCGGCACGGGTCGGGATCTGGGCAGATCCGGGTTCCGCCAGCGGAGCCGACGGGTGTTCCAGTCGACCGCTGAGTTGCCGAGCAGCAGGGTGTCGTCGGCAAAGGTCATCGCCGACGCGACCGCCAGCACATCGACATGGTGTTCCGCGCTGGCGAGTTCGAACTCGTCTCCTGCGACCAGGCTCCGATGGCCGCCGGCGCGTTCCTGGATCGGAAGGACGGCGACGTCACCGCCCACGATCGGCGGCGCGAAGAGCGACAGTCCGCGCAGGGGCTTGAACCTCTGCGACAGCGGCAGATCGACCAGCAACGTGTCGATCTGCTGGTCGGTGTCGACGGGCTGCGCGAATCGCACGATCAAGCGGGATCCGCCGGCGACGAGCTCTCCGGGCGATGACCCCGTCTTTCCGGGAATCGAGTCGCTGCGGCCACGCTCGGCACCGTCCTGGCGCGCGAATCCCAGCACCTGAGATCCACCGTCACTCCCGTGCAGCACGTAGACGACATCACCGAGGATCACCGGACGACCACGACAGTCCGCCGTCGTGCTGCTCCACACCGTGTGGAAGTCCGGCACGCGCATCCGCTGCAGGTGACCGTCGACCACGGCATAGAGTTCGTCGCCGAGGCGCAGCGGAGCGTCGGCTCTCTTGGCCCGGAGCCTGCCGTACTCGACGAACATCTTCGAGCCGATCAGCAGGTTCTGCAGTTCCGAGGCGCTGCGCCGCAAGACGACCTGGTGCTCCCACAGCACCGGCTCGAGGTCGATCTTGGTGTTGAGACGCGACACCGTGCGTCGACTGCCGTCGTCGAGTTCGACCGCATGCAACTCGTGCCGTCCGTCGGCGCCGACCACTTCGAGCAGCACCAGGTCGTCCCAGACCAGGGGTTCGCCGGCGATCTTGCCGCCGCTGTCATAGGTCCACGCCACGCTCGGCCGCGCGAAGGGAGCCGGGGTGAACACCACACCGCTGTTGGCGGCATTGCCACCGCGGATGAACCAGCGATCGCGCGCGCCCACCGCACCGTCGGGGAGCTTGGTCAGATCCAGCGGGGGAGGTCCTTTGGCCGTCGCCGGACCCTGTGCAGGGGCGAGGTTCGTCGCTCCGAGGAGGACGTGGATCCCCAACCCGATTGCGAAGGAGCGAGATTGGATTCCGAGGCTTCCCATTGCAGACCTCCTGGCGGCCGCGGGTGCCGGGGGCGTGCGCGACGCCCCGGCTGGCCACGATGCGCGGCGCTCCGGCGAGGTAATCGGTGGGAGAGGGATTCGAACCCCCGGTCGGTTGTTCACCGACAGCGGTTTTCAAGACCGCCGCAATCGGCCGCTCTGCCATCCCACCACGGAGAGACGCACGCGTCGTGGCGCGCGAACCTAGCCCTCGGGTGCGACGGCGTCGAGCACTTCGCGACTGACGAAGATCGGCGTGCGGAACTGGGTCGCCAGCGCGATCGCGTCCGACGGCCGGCAGTCGATCAGGCGTTCTTCGAGTTCGGCGGTGAGGTCGAGCCAGGCGTGGAAGGTGCCGCCCTTGAGGTCGCTGACGATCACGCGGCGCAACTGCCAGCCGGTGGCTTCGAGCATGCGGCCGATCAGGTCGTGCGTCATCGGGCGCTCGAAGGCCTCGTTGGACAGCTTGCGGTAGATCTCCGCTGCCTCGTTGAAGCCGATCACGATCGGGAAGCTGCGGTCGGAGTCGAGCGTGCGCAGGTGCACGTACTGGGGATCGCCCTTCTGCTGGAGGACGAGGCGCGAGACTTCGACCGGGACGAGGTCGTCCATCGGTGCGGCTTTCTACCACGAGCGGGCGCGGCGGACCGCATGGACTTGCGGCGCCCCCGCAAAGGCCCGAGATTGCCCGGCCGATGCCGAAGACCCCGTCTCCCGATCTCCGGACCCGCGACGTCCTCCTCGCCGAGGTCACGCGCGGAGAGCGGGTCGAGTCGGAACACCACGGCGCGGTCGCGGTGGTCTTCGCGGACGGCGGTTCCTGGTCGTCCGGCGACGTCGCGCGCCCGGTCTGGACCCGCTCGGCGATCAAGCCGCTGCAGGCGATGCCGCTGGTCGAGTCGGGGATCGCGGACCGTCTCGGCCTCAGCGACGAGGAGCTCGCGTTGTGCTGCGCGAGCCACGACGGCACCGCGCTCCACCTGGAGACGGCGCGGCGTCTGCTCGCGCGCGGCGGGCTCGCGCCCGACCAGCTCGGCTGCGGACCGCACGTGCCCTTCGACAAGGACGCGGCGCTCGAACTCGCGCGCAGCGGCGGCAGGCCGCAGCGCCTGCACAACAACTGCTCGGGCAAGCACGCCGGCTTCCTGCTGCTCGCGCAGGGACTCGGCCAGGACGTCGCGACCTACCTCGACCCAAAGGGGCCGGCCCAGACGCGCGTGCGCCAGCGCGTCGCGGCAATGGCTGGGGTTCCGGTCGACAGCGTCGAGCACGCGACCGACGGCTGTGGTGCCCCGACCTTGCGCCTGCCGCTCGATGCCCTGGCCCGGGCCTTCTGCCGGTTGATGAACCCCGTCGGATTGGAGCCCGTTGCTGCCGCCGCGTGCGCGCGCATCCGCAAGGCCATCGATCACTCTCCCGTGCACCTCGGCGGGAACGGACGTCTCGGCACGCTGTGCGTGCAGACGGCGACGGGGCGCGTGGTCCCGAAGAACGGCGCCGAGGGCGTCTACGCGGTGGGCGGCATCGGTCGGCGCGGCGCCTTCGGACTCGCGGTCAAGGTGCGCGACGGCGCGGAGCGCGGCTACTTCCCCGTGGTGGTCGCGCTGCTCGAACGGCTCGGCCTGTGGGCAGACGGTCGTGCTCCCGCCGCGTTGAGCGGCTACGCGCGGTCGCCGGTGCTCAACACCAACAAGCTCGAGGTCGGCTGCGTGCGCTGCGCACTGGAGCTGCCGTCTTGGTGATCCGGGTCGATGTGCTGCCGCGCCTGCCGCGCCGTCCGCGCGACGGCCACAAGGGCACCTTCGGCACCGTGCTCGTGCTCGCCGGATCGCAGGGCATGCTCGGCGCGGCGATCCTGTGTGCGCGCGGAGCCTTGCGCGGCGGGGCCGGGTTGGTGCGCGCGGTGCTGCCCGTCGAGCTGATGGCGTCGTTCACGATCGCCGTTCCGCCGGCCACCACGCTCGACCGTGCGGGCACACAGGCCGAGACCGCGTGCCACGCCGCGGACGCGCTCGTCGTCGGTCCGGGTCTCGGCGACGGCGACACCACCCGCGCGCTGCTGGGGCGCTGGCTCCCGGCCGCGACCGCGATCCCGGTCGTGCTCGACGCCGACGCCCTGAACGCGCTCGCACCCCTGCGCGGGCCACAACGCCTGTCGAACTGCATCCTCACCCCGCATCCGGGCGAGGCGGCGCGGCTGCTCGGCACCACGACCGACGTGGTGCAGAGGGATCGTGAGGGCAGCGCGCGCGAGCTGCAGGCCCGCAGCGGCGCCGTGGTGGTGCTCAAGGGCGCGGGCACGGTGATCACCGACGGCGAGCGCCTCGCCGTCAATCGGAGCGGCAATCCCGGGCTCGCCACCGGCGGCAGCGGCGACGTCCTGACCGGCCTGCTCGGCGCATTGTGCGCGCAGGGCATGGAGCCTTTCGATGCCGCGCGTCTCGCCGTCCATGTGCATGGCGAGGCGGGTGATCTGGTGGCGTCGCGGCTCTCGCAGGCCGGGTTGTGCGCCGATGACCTCCCGCTCGCGATCGCGGAGGTGCTGCGAGGATTCGAGGACGCATGAGCAGGTTCCCCTTCGTTCCTTGGACCGTGGCCGGTCTGGTGTTCAGCGCAGCCCTGGCGGCGCAGGACGACGTCTCCGCGATGCACGCGCGGCTGGTCGATGGCGATGCCGCCCGGGTGGAACGCGGTCGGCGCGAACTGCTCGATCGGCCGGTCGCGGATCTCCATCCCGATGTGCTCGTACGCCTGCTGCGCTCTCGCGACGAGTTCCGCCGCGCCGCCGCGGGCGGCCTGCTCCTCGCGGGCAAGCTCGCCGGGACCGAGGTCGCGGCATGGCTCGCGGAGGAGAACGATCCGCGGGTGCTCGTGCACCTCGTCGAACTGCTGCCTCAGGAAGTGCTGCTGCGCGTGGTCACGCAGCAGCGACGCTACATCGACGCCGAGGACGTCGACCGTGAGGACTCCGAGCGCGAGCTCCGTGACCGTGCGTTCGCGCGGCTGGTCGACCTCGGTGCCGCCGACGCCGCGTTGTGGAGCCGCGTGGTCAACGGCGAGGACGCACTGCTCGCCGACTTCGCCGTCGAACTCGCCACCGAGGAGGTCTGGCCCTTCCCGATCGCGCACATCGACGAGCTGTCTCCGAGCGCGCGCCTGCGGGTGCTCGACGCGCTCGGCACGCGTCCGCGCAGCGACCTCGCCGCGGCACTCGACGGCATGCTCGCGCGCAAGGACCTGCCGATCGCCGAGCGTCTGCTCGCGCTCACCGCGCGGCGCAGCGAGGACTGGGAGCGTTCCGACGTCGAGGCCCTGGTCAACGCCGCGCTCGTCGAGGACCAGGACCTCGCGCGTGCCGCGGAACATGCGAGCTGGCTGGTCGCGCCGTCGGTCGCCACCCGCATGGTCGGTGAGGTCCATCGTCGGCTGCTCGAGGGCACCGACATCGCCCCGATGCTCGACCTGCTGCGCAACGTCGATCACAAGGGCGAACGCATGCTGGTGTCGTTGGCGCGGCAGCTGAAGGACCGGGACCGCGATGCGATCGTCAGCTGGCTCGGACGGCGCGAGTCGCCGCAGCTCGACGTGTTGCTGCGCGAGGCGCTCGATGGCGAGTACCCGCTCACCCCGGAGATCCTGCGCCGCACCGGTGCGCTGCTCGACACCGAGGCGCGCCGTGCCCGCGTGTTGCAGTTCTTGCGCGAGCTGACCCAGCAGGAGGCACAGTTGCTCGGCGCCACGGCCGTCGCGCCGGCCACGATCGATCTCGCCGCGCGCACCAGCGCCTTCGACGCGCTGTGCGCCGCGGGCGTGTGGGACGACGCCTTGCTGGATTTCGCGCTCAGCGAACCGGACGAGCAGCCGGGACGGATCGGCGTGATGCTGCGCATGCCGCACGCGGGAATCCCGGCCGCGGCCTTCGAGAAGCTGATCGCCCGGACCGACCAGCGCGCGGCGGCTCGGCTGATCGGCGAACTGATGCGCGAGCCGTTGCCTGAGGTGGTGGAGGACGCTCTCGCGATCCGCGCGCTCAGCTCCGCGCCGACCGCGGATGCAGCGGCCGAGGCTTGTCTGCGTGCCGGCTCGGAGACCGTCGCCGAGCGCGTGTGGAACGGTCTCGATGCGCAGCGTCGTCGCAATCAGGCCAATGCCCTGCGCATCCGCAACGACGGCTTCGCACGTCGGGTCCTGATGGCGCAGCCGCTCGACGGCGATCGCGGCGCCCTCGGCTTCGCGCGTCTCGCCCTCGGCGACCGTGCCGTGCTCCAGGCGCTCCTGCTCGATGCGTCGACCTGGGATCGCGAGTGGCTGCGCCGCACCGTGGAGATCCTGCCGCCGATGCTCGAACAGGTCGACGTGGACGGCCTCGTGCGGCGCTTCGACGGCCTCGACGCCGCGCTGCAGCCGATCGTGCTCGGGTGGATCGCCGCGCGTCCGGAGCTCGACGACCACGGTCTGTGCGCGAAGCTGTTCGCACGCGACGAGGCCGATCTGCTCAGCGAGCTGCGCCCGGCGGCCTTGCGTCGCATGCTCGCGACCGAAGAGGGGCGAGCGGCGTTGCGCGCGAAGCTCGATGCGTCCTTCGCACAGGGCCTCGACGACGTGCAGCAGGACGAGGCCTACGACGTGATCGGCGCGGGGCCCGCGCCGCTCGACGCGCCGACGGCTCGGTTCCTCGCGCGCTTCCTGCTGGTCGAGCCGCTCGCGCATCTCGACACCGAACTCCAGGCCGCACTGCGCCATGGTCCGGTGCCGCACGAGCCGCGCGCGCAGCTCGCCTTCCAGCGCATGGTCCGCGAGACCTCGCCCGCGAGCGCCGACGCCTTCGCCGTGGCGATGCGGGACGCACGCACCTCCCCGTCGTTCCGTCTCACCTCCGCCGCGCGTCTGCAGCGCTTGCTCGAGGTCTTCGTGCGCGAGGAGTCGACACGCGATGCGGTGTGCCCGATCCTCGCGCAGGCGATCGTCGAATTGCACGACCTCGATCTGCGACCGCTCGGACCGGCGCACCAGATGCTCGCGGAGCAGGCCGAGTCGAAGGGTGACTTCGCGCAGGCGGCCCGTGAGTGGGATCTCGCCGCGCATTGGTACCTGCGCGCGCCGATGACACCGCTCGCGCAACGTGCCTTCGTCGGCGAGAGCTCCGCCTTCGAGGGCACTTCGTCCACCGCGTGGCTCGCTTCGCGTGCACCCTTGTGCCGCGCGCGCGCCGCGCACGCCGCTGGCGACAAGGAGCGTGTGGCCCGCGCGCTCGCCGAAGCGGAACCCAGGGCATTCGGTGACCGTCGCGCCCTTGCCGAGGTGCGCGCACTGGCCGAGGAGTACGCGAAATGAAGAAGATCCGATTCGCCGGCTGCGTGTTCTGCGCGGCGCTGCTCGCGCTGTGTGCGGCGATCTCGTCCGCGCCTGCGCAGGAGAAGGTGCCCGAGACGAAGCCCGCGACCGGGGAGCAGGATCCCGTCGCGGCGATGATGAAGACCTTCGCCGACGCAGGACTGGTCGTGGACACCAAGCAGGGCACCATCCGCGTGCCCTGCGTGATGGGACGTCCCGCCGATCCGCTGGAGTTCGTGCTGGTGCACCGCCGGGGCAAGTCCCACGAGACCTTGCTGGTCACCGATGTGAAGGCCAGCATCCTCAACGGCGCGATGCTGCTGCTCGGTTTCAAGCCCGGTGAGAACGCCCGCTCGGTCGAGAAGAACCCGCTGCCGACGCCGGAGGAGGTCGCGAAGGGCGCGCCGCTCAGCGATCTCTTCCCGCCCAAGGGCATGAGCGTGTGGATGACCGCGCAGTGGAAGAAGATCGACGAGGACGGCAAGGAGAAGGACGTCGAGGTGCCGGTCGAGGACATGATCCTCGACATGGCGACCGAGCGGTCGATCGAGGACGTCGACTGGATCTACCTCGGCGGCAACATGGCGCCGATGTACCGCAACGAACCTCCGGTCTTCATCGGCGACTACGAGGGCAACCTGGTGAGCAACGTCTACCGCTCGCCGCCGAATCACCTGGTGACCATCAAGCATGCCGCGGCCGACGACGACGAGCGCTGGTGGATCACCGACATCGCGCCGCCGGCCGACACGCCGATCACGCTGGTGATCCACAAGGCGAAGACCCCGCAGCACATCGCACGCGACGAGCGCATCGCGAAGCGCCGCGCGGAGGAAGCGAAGGAGGGCAAGAAGGACGGCACGGGATCCGAGCCCGCGCCGAAGCCGGAGCGCAAGGGCGGGTGACGTGAGGCTCCGCGCGCGCGGTGTGGCGCGCGCGGAATCAGGACATCAGCGGGCGCAGCGCGTCGAAGAGGCGTGCGACGTCCGCGGCGTCGTTGAACAGCCAGGCGCTCGCGCGCAGGGTCGCGCCGGCTCCGGCGAGGTCGTGCAGCGGATGCGCGCAGTGGCGACCTGCGGAGAGCAGGATGCCGGAGGTGTCGGCGAGTGTGCGGGCGAGGGTCTCGGCGTCGAGACCCCGCGCCGGGAGTGCCAGCGAGACCAGCGGGATGCGTGCTGCGCTGCGATCGCCGAGCAGGCGCACTCCGGGCAAGGACGCGCAGCCCTCGACGAGGAGTGCCGCGAGGCGTCGACCGTGCGCAGCGATCTCCGCCATGCCGAGGCCGCGCAGGAAGCGCAGCGCGGCGCCGAGACCGAGCACGCCGTCGACGTTGGGTGTGCCCGCTTCGAAGCGCGCGGGTCCCTCGCGCAACTCGATCGCGCGCAGGTCGACCTGCGCGACCATCGCGCCGCCGAAGTTCGTCGGGTTCAGCCGGTCGAGCCAGTCGCCGCGCGCGATCAGCGCACCGGTCCCGCCGGGTGCGCCGAGCTTGTGGCCGGAGAAGGCGAAGAAGTCGCAGTCGAGCGCCTCGACGTCGACCGGCACGTGACCGGCCGATTGCGCGCCGTCGACGAGCAGAGGGATGCCGTGTCGGCGCGCGAGAGTTGCGATCGCGTCGAGCGGCGCGAAGGTGCCGAGCACGTTGGACACGTGGTGCACCGCGATCAATCGCGTGCGAGGTCCGATCAGCTCCGGCAGCGCGCTCCACTCCGGCGTGCCGTCGGCCCTCGAGGGGACGCAGCGCAGACTCGCGCGCACGCGCCAGGGCAGGTGGTTGGCGTGGTGCTCGGCGAGCGTGGACACCACCTCGTCGTCGGGCTGCAGGTCGAGTCCGAGTGCGACCATGTTGATCGACTCGGTCGTGCCGCGCGTGAACACCACTTCGGAGGGCTGCGCACCGAAGTGCGTGGCGACCTCGTGGCGTGCCGCTTCGTAGGCGGCGCTCGCCTCCGCCGCGAAGGGGTGCACGCCGCGGTGCACGTTGGCGGTGTAGCGCTCCTGGAACTCGCGCGTCGCGTCGATCGCGGCCTGCAGGCGCGGCGTGGTCGAGGCGCAGTCGAGCCACAGCACCGGTTGCCCGGCGAGGTTCTGCGTGAGCAGCGGGAAGGCTCGGCGCAGTGCGGCGACGTCGAGGCTCACGGCCGGCAGACCTCGGCGAGGTCCTGGTGCAGCGCCGCGCAGAGGCGGAACTTGCCGGATCCCTCGACCGGCAGGTTGGTGCGGAGCGTGGTGCGCGGTTCGGCGCCGAGCAGAGCAGCGAGAGCCGCGGTGATCGCGTCGACATCGGGATGCGCACCGGGCATCGGCACGAGGTCGAGTTCGAAGGACTGCGGAGCCGTCTGGCGCAGACGCCAGTGCAGCAGTCCCTCGGCCGCGCCGATCACGCGATCCACCGCGTGCGTGGTGAGCAGGCGACCGTCGGCCGCTGCGACCAGATCGCTGCGCCGTCCTTCGAGGGCGTCGAGCACCAGACTGTCGTCGCGCCCGCAGGGACAGGGCGACGTCGACGGCCGCACGATGTCGCCGGTGTCGAAGCGCACCAGGTTGAGCCACGGATTGCGCAGCGTGGTGAGCACCAGCGCGGCGCGGCCTTCGAGCCCCGCGTGGCGATCGAGCGGCAGCAGCTCGGCGTGGGTCCAGTGCGCGTTGTGGTGGTAGCGACCCGCCTCGCATTGCATGAAGGCGAAGCCGCACTCGGTCGAGCCGTAGGCGTCGAGCACCGGGCAGGCGAAGGCCGCGCGGATCGCGGCGAGGTGCGCACGCGCCGGGAAGGAGTAGCTGTGGTCGACGAAGTCCGGCTGATGGGGCGCACGACCGAGCGCGCGCAGACGCACGACGAAGTGCGCGAGATAGGCCGGATCCGCCTCGATCGCGTGCGGACGGAAGGCCTCCAGCTCGTCGGCCATGCGCAGCACGTCGCGGTCCTTCCACAGCGCGGGGTCGGGCGTCTGGTTGAGGAACAGGATGTGATCGTCGACCACGCGCTCGGCCATCGGCAGCGCGCCGACGTGGCACAGGTTGCCCGAGCACACCGGCGTGGTGAGCACCGCTTCGCGGTAGTCGTCGCGGCTGCAGCAGCGGTCGGTGAGCGGGTGCAGCGCGAAGCCGGCGCGTTCCTGCGCGTTCCACCAGGGTTGGTGCCAGAGCACCTGCACGCGCTCGGAGGTGGTGCCGCTGGTGCCGACGAACTCGATCACGCCGTCGCGCAGCAGCGCGGCGAGCGACTCGCCCGCCGGCAGCAGACGGTGGGGGAAGGCGCGCCGCAGCGCCGCCTTGTCGAGCAGCGGGAACTGCGCGAGCGCGGCGCGGCAGGACCGCTCGAGGTCGGCGTCGTGTTCGGGCGCGGAAAGGCCGCCGTAGAGCGGGACCCTCTGCGTCGCGTGCACCAGCGTGTCGCGCAACGCGACCCAGTGCGAGGTCGGCAGCGCGGACGACGCGGCGCGCGCCAAAGGCAGCGGCGTGGTGCTCAACGCGGCCGCGCGAAGACCGCGAAGTCGTCCTTGCCACGTCCGGCGGCCAGCGCGCGGTCCATCGCGGCGGCGACACCGGGGAGCACGCAGAGCTCCGCCTTGCCCGCGGTCTCGAGCATGAGGCGGACGTCCTTGCGCGCCATGGTCAGCTCGAAGCTCGGCGGCGTGTCCCCGGCCTGGGCCACGCGCTGGCCGATCATCGGCAGTGCCGCACCGGGCTTGAAGACCTCGAAGAGCGAGAGCACCTGTGCCGCATCGAGTCCGTTGTTGCGGCCCATCGCGAACAGGTCGCCGAGCACGCCGGCGAGCCCGATCAGCACACCGTTGCCGGCGAGCTTGTGCGCCGCCGCGAGGTCGACGCGCTCGCCGCAGTGCCAGACCTTGCCGGTCATCGTCGACAGCGACGGCAGTAGCGGCTCGACCGCCGCGTGCGGACCCGCGATCAACATCAGTCCGCTGCCCTCACGCGCGTTCTGCGGCGACATGAAGACCGGCGCGTGCAGGTAGTTCACCCCCGCACCGCGCAACGCGGCCGAGCGCGCGGCGACCTTCTGCGGCAGGTTGGTCGAGTGGTCGAGGATCGGCACGCCGGCGCCGAGACCGGGACGCAGGGCCGCGATCACCGCGTCCACCGCCGTGTCCTCGGCGAGGATCAGGTGCACCCGCGCACAACCGCGCACCGTGTCCGCGGGGTCGCTGCCGGCGACGGCACCCTTGGCCGTGAGCGGCGCGAGCTTCTCGCGCGAACGGTTCCACACCCGCACCTCCTGCCCCTTGGCGCGCAGGTTCTCCACCATGCCGCTGCCGAGGAGTCCGGTGCCCAGTACTGCGATCTTCGTCATGTCGGGTTCCGAGCGCGGCGAGGGTAGGCCGGGATCCGGAGAGGATCCAGGGCCGCTAGCATCCTGACCCCGTGCCCTCCGCCTTCTTCCTCGCCGCCGATCCCCACGCCCTCGATCACGCCGCGCTGCGCGCCTTCGCCGCCGAGGTCGGACTGCCTCCGGGTCCGGTCTGCTACATCGGCGCGGCGCACGACGACGACCGCCGCTGGTGCAAACGCGGCAGCGACAACCTCGCCAAGATCTTCGGCCGCGAGGTGCACGCACCGCGCCTCAGCGATCCCGCGCTCGACGTCGTCGCCGCGCGCCGCGCACTCGATGCCGCGGCCGTCCTCTTCCTCGACGGCGGCGACACCGTCGGCCTCTGCGACCACGTCCGCGCCCGCGGCCTCGCCGACGCCTTCACCGCCCTCGCCAAGCGCGACACGCTGATCGCCGGCATCTCCGCCGGAGCCTGCGCCGTCGCCCCCTTCACCATCGGCTACGACGACGACGAGCGCCCGCAACTCGCCCCCTGCCTCGCCCTCGACGTCCCGGTTCCGCTCGACGTGCACAGCGAGGACGACGACTGGTCGGAGATGCGCGCCCTGCTCGAAGTGCTGCGCGCGCACCCGAAGCTCGCGCAGGAAGGCGTGGTGATCCCTTCGCGCAGCGCGCTGTGCGTCGATCGCAAGGGGCGGATGGGCAGCTTCGGGCGCAGGAGCTGTGAGAGGCGGGCACTGGATGCTCAGGGTCGGTGGAAGGTGACCGAGATCGCGATCCGCAGCTGAATCGTAGGGCTCTGGGTCCACGGACGGAGATGCGCGATCTCCCGGACGACCGGTTCGTGTGGGAGCGATTCGTCGGAGAGATTCGAGTCGCCAGCGGGCCACGCTCGAGCCTCACACCCGGTCCTCGTCGCAGGATGATGAAGCAGTTGCCATTGGTTTCGCCTGGCTGCATGGGGTCGGCGGATCGTCCGCGGCCGAGGACCGTGGCAGATCATTCGTCGGCTGGATGACTGCCGGCCCGCGATGGTTGCAATCGGGGGTCTTCCTGGACGTATTGCTGTGACCGGACTTCTTGGTTCTCGGCGAGGCCTTTCTCCTTCCACGCCAGCCGATCTCGGCCTCTCGTGCGTCAGAAGCGATTCGCCTGGCCATGCGATCTGATGACCCTTGCAGGATCCCGCATTGTTTCGAGTGGCAGCGCGATCCACCTCTCGATCACGACGAACCCCCTCGAGATGGGCATCCTCGCACAGAGAGCGCCTCGCACTGCTCGGCCGATTCTGCTCCCGAATCTCCAACTCGAGACACTAGCGACTGCGGAGTATCGGGGACTGATCCCTGAAGAGGTCGCGGAAGGCCTGCAATGCTTGCACCTCCTCAGGCAGCAACATGCCATTGAGCTGGAACCATGCCGCGAGGACAAACGCGTATTCCTCTCCACGGAAGGCGCGGTATTCCATCACATCCCTGAATCGCCGCAGTGTCGAGGCTGGAACGTAGCGGAACTCCACTTGCGGGTCCGAGACGAGGATGTAGCCCAGCCGCTCCAGGATGCGCTTCGGTGCACTTGCCGCTTGTCTCGCGAGTTCCCCGCGACGCGAGTCGAGCGCCGACTCATCGGAAACGAATTTCTCGATCTCACGCTGGAGCCCCTCATCCTGCTTCCAGTCTCCCGCGGACTTGAGGAGATTCGCGCTCCGTGCCTCCGCAATGTCGAGGGTCTGGGCCTCCGCTGACTGAGACGCTGCCCATCGCAGATGCTTGGTGTATCGCTCGACGATGACCTCCAGAGCGTCGATCTCCGAGTTGGTCAGTCGACGACTTCGTGGGTTGAGGTCGGTGCTGTGGGCGATGGCTCCGAGCGACGGAGTAGCGCCTGCCAGCAGAATCGGAAAGACCCTGGATCCTCCGCGTTCGGGGGTGGTGTCCCGCCAACGCGAGTAGTCCTGCTCTCTTGCGTCGTCCGCTCCCTTGTCGGCGATGGCGGCCGGCTTCTTTCCTCCGTCGAATTCGGCCACCACTGCGGACACCGTCGGGTCGTGAAGCCAATCTGCCTCAGGGTGGTGAATATCGATCGACCCGGGAGCGAGCGCCGGCTGTTCACCTGGCTTGGCTGGCTGGGACGGCGCAGCGCCGGCATCTGATGGAGCGATCATCGATCGCGTCAGCCAGATGCCTGCGACCACCAGAGTGGTGACGAGCGCCAGAACGCGGACGCTGCGGACGCGAGTCGACGGCTGCTGCGCGTTCATAGTAGGCATGTCCCAACCGAGCAGTTGGACTCACCGCACTGAGCCTCCAATGCGAAACTGACGTACGGTGGGCCACTCGCTCCGCACTGCCCCTGGTACAACGTGATGATGACCTGGGTTGGATCCCCACCGCATTGGGTCACGCTCAGAGTGACATCGAATGCATTCGGCACGGGGTGCCCTGAGCAGTTGTCGATGCACGGCTGAGTCGCGGTCGGATCATCGCAATCGGCGACCAGGCAGCCGCACGTGCCCGCTCCGAGGGGGGTATTGGGTGGATTGAGCGAGATGGTGTAGATGCGAACGAGAGTACACTGCGGCCAGTCGGTGCATTCCATGGTCACGGGATGTTGACGACAGGCACACTTGCCATCCCAGATGGCCGTGGCGCCCGCTGTGATGGTCACGCACGCGCTCGGTAGGCCGCCGGCGTCGCCGATTCCCGGGAAGGTGACTTCGCTCACGGTGCATGTGGGAATGATCTGGGCGCAGTCTGGAAAGGCGGAGTCGTGAAGAACGAAGGCTGCTGGTGCGGCGAGAGCCAGAGCAAGGAATGGAATCAGACGCGTGTTCATTGGGTACCTCGGGTCATGGGAGATCGGATTCGAAAGTGGTGCTCACAGAAGACGCATGGACTGCGAATTCGACGGAGTCCGATTCGAGCATCGGCCTGCGCGCCACCTGGTCCGACGGCACGATTGCGGACATGGGAGATGGCGGAACCATCGGCGGATGGACGCAGGTCTCGATCTGCAGGGAGTGAAAACGCCCGCGGCCGCAGTTGCTCCGCGAAGGTACATCCGACTAGGCCCTGGGCGTGCGTCGTCGAGTCGCGAGACGGACGGATCGAGAGTCGATCGGGTGATTCTCTTGGGACGGGTTGCGCGCCGGTTGCGCTGTCTGCTCTCGATCTCGCCGTGTGCCAAGGCATATCCATCTCCCGGGAGAGGAGTCCCGTCTCCCGCAATCCACTTCGTGCGACGGTACGGGGACGGTCGTCGGGACGTCAAGCCTCGACGGGTCATGCGAGCTCCGTGAAGACGTGGATGCTGCGATCGAGCGGATTCGAAGCGTCGCGCAGATGCCTGAGGCCCACCTGTCGATCGCCGATGTCTGCCGAGGTTCGGGCTCAGCAGGAGGGACGGCCAAGAACTGATGGAGCAGCTCAGTAGTGTCGGGTCGACAGGCTCGCTGACCCGGAAGTGTGCGCCGCGAACTCGCTTGCGCGCCAGCTTGGCGCTATGCCGTCTCCATGCGGTGGGTGGTGCCGGGGCTCCTGTGTCTGGTCGCGTGGATGGCGTGGACGTGGACGCGCGCCGGCGGTGTCGATCTGCCCGCGGCGGAGGTCGAGGCGGCGATGCGCACGCCGGATGGCGAAGCGCGAGTGGCCGAAGTCTCGGATCGCGGCACGCCGACGCCGCGCGTGCCGGTGAAGGTCGCGCCGACGGCACCCGCGGCAACCCTCGCGGTGATCCTCTGCGATGCCGCCGACGATCGTCCGCTCGTCGACGTGCCGCTCGTGCTGTGGACCTACGGCGGTGAGGAGAACCGCTCGCAGGAACTGGTCGCCGATGCGCAGGGTGTGCGTGCGATCCCGGCGCAGGCCTTCGACGGCGTCACCGGCTGCGACTTCGAGGTGACCTTGCCCGAGTTCAGCGCGTCGATGGTGATCACCCCGCGACCGCGCCCCGAGGAGATCCTGCGTTCGACCGGTCCCTATCGTCTGCACGTCGCGCGCGGTCACGAACGCGTGCTGCGCGTCGTCGACGGCCGAGGCGCGCCGATCGAGGGTGCCGAGGTCAGCGCGGATCTGCTGCGTACGGTCGCGAGCGATGGACGCGGGATCGCGCGGCCGTGCATGACCGAGCCGGCGCAGAAGCACGTCACCGTGGTCGCGCCCGGACACCGGCAGGTCTTCGTCGAGGTGCCGCCGCCCGAGGTCGAGTGGGTGGTGGTGCTGCCGCTCGCCAACCGACTCGAGATCGCGCTGCACAGCGCGCGCGGCGCGGTCGACGCGCAGGGTTTCCACGCGAAGATCTCGTTGGGGTCGAGCTTCGTGCAGCGCAGCTTCTGGCAGTCGCACTACGTGCAGACACCGGGTCGACCGGTCGACGGCACACCCGCGCATTGGAGCGTCGTCGATCGTCGGCATTCGGAGTGGGAGTGCGGTTTCCTCGGCGACGGCCGCGCCGTGCTCGACCAGTTCGACGACGCCGGCGACGTCGACATCACCCTGCGGCGCTTCGACGAGATCGTCGCGGTGCGTCAGGTCACCTTGCCGATCGAAGGCGGTCGCACGCGCGTCGTCTTCGACGTCGACGGGGCCACGACCGCGGAACTCGCCCTGCGTGTGGTCGACGCGGAGGGCGCACCGATCGCCGGAGCGGTGCTGCGCGACGGCGCAGCGCTGGGCGCGCGACTGTCCCCGACCCTCGACGACGGCTTCCCGGTGTGGGCGCCGCGGCGCTGCACCGGGTCGGACGGCCGCTGCACCATGCCGGTGCCCCAGCGGGGCGATGCGGCGATCGTGGTCGCGGCAGCCGGCTTCGCGGTGCGCGCGATCACCGTCGACGAGCTGCGTCGCGACGGCGGCATCGCGCGCCTGTCCCCGGCGCGCGCGATCGAGATCGAGATCCGTGACCGCGACGGCGCGATCCTCAGCGAGGGACCGACCACCGGCTACACCGATCACGTGCGCCCGATCGTGGCGCTCGGCGCAGGCCTGTGGCTCACCTCGCCCTCGAACACCGCGGGCCCGGACTTCCGGCTCGAGGCCCTGCCGCCGGGCGTGGTCGAGATCCGCTTCGACCGCCTGTCCGACGACGCGGTGCTGCGCCACGACACCGCGCAGCCGCACGCGCGTTTCGTCGCCGACGAATCCGTCGACGAGCTGCAGCTGGGCAAGTGAGCGATGCCGGCCGATGATGCGCGCGCGATGTCGTCGCGCACCATCCTCCACGCCGACATGGACGCCTTCTACGCGTCCATCGAGCAGCGCGACGAGCCGTCGCTGCGCGGCAAGCCGGTGATCGTCGGCGGGCTCGGCCGTCGCGGCGTGGTGTCGACGGCGAGCTACGAGGCGCGGCGCTTCGGCGTGCACTCGGCGATGCCGACCGCGGAGGCGCGACGGCGTTGCCCCGACGGCATCTACCTGGTGCCGCGCATGGAGCACTACGTGGCGGAGTCGGAGCGCGTGCGCGCGGTCTTCGATCGCTACACGCCGCTGTGCGAACCGCTGAGCCTCGACGAGGCCTTCCTCGACGTCACCGCTTCGCGTGCGCTGTTCGGCGACGGCGTGACCATCGCGCGTCGCATCCAGCAGGAGGTCTTCGCGGAGACCGCGCTCACCGTCTCGGTCGGTGTGGCGAGCTGCAAGTTCGTGGCGAAGGTCGCCTCCGATCTGCGCAAGCCCGCCGGGCTGGTGGTGGTCGAACCGGGTCACGAGCAGGACTTCCTCGCGCCCTTGCCGCTGTCGCGCCTGTGGGGTGCGGGCAAGGTCACGCAGGAGCAGCTCGCGAAGCTCGGATTGCGCACCATCGGCGAGGTCGTGACCTGTCCGCGCACACGTCTGCTCGGCGCGATCGGAGCCGCGGCCGCCGACCGCTTCCACGCGCTGGGACGCGGCGACGACCCGCGTGAGGTGGTGCCCGATCGCGACGCGCTGTCGATCGGACGCGAGACGACCTTCGACGTCGACCTGTGCGACGATGCCGCGATCGATCGCGTGCTGGTCGAGCTGAGCGAGGACGTGGGGCGGCGCCTGCGCGTCGAGGGCAAGCGCGCACGCACCCTGCGTGTGAAGCTGCGCTTCCCGCCCTTCCGCACGCACACCTGCCAGGAGCGGCTCGCCGAGGCGATCGACGACGACCTGGCGATCCTGCGCGCGGCGCGCGTGCTGTGCGCGAGGGGGCGTGCCGCAGGCTCACCGCTCCGCCTGCTCGGCGTGACCGCCGCCGATCTCGTGGAGGCCAAGGAGCAGCCGCGGCAGCTCGGCCTGTTCGACACTCCGGCCGAGGATCCCGAGCGTGCGCGTCGCCTGACGCGGGCCGTCGATGACCTCCGCGAGCGCTTCGGTTCGGACGTGATCCGTCGCGGATCCGGCGGTGCGAGCGGCGCGAGCTGACTCTCCGTTCGCTCTCCGAATCGCCGCGTGCCGCGACGATTCTCCGGGCTCCGCACCCATCGAGGGTGGACAGACCGCGGTGATGTGCGCAGCATCGCGCCCCCTCGACCGCTCGATCCCATGAAGCTCCGCTCCTTGTCCGTGATCGTTCCTTTCGCCGCGCTGCTGTGCTCCTGCGCCGCGGATCCGCAGCGGCAGGCTCCAGCCGAACCCACGCAGCCGGTCGCGGTGCAGCAGACCCCGGACACCGGCGGCAAGAAGATCGACGATGCGCTCGCCGACGCGACCAAGACCGCCAACGAGGAAGAGGTGCGACGCCTGCTCGCGCTCGCCGCGTCGACGCCTTCGGACCAGGAGGTCGACTACGTCTCGGAACACCTCGGCATCACCATGCGGCTGTTGCCGACGGTGTTCCCGCCGCAGGAGGCCGAGATCTACGTGCTGCCCTTCGTGAAGGACCACGCCGCCTTCTTCCAGGGCAAGACCGTGATGGAGATCGGCACCGGCTCGGGGATCATCAGCCTCTACATCGCCAAGCTCGGCGCGGCGAAGGTCGTCGCCACCGACATCAACCCCTGGGCGATCGAGTCGCTCAAGCGCAACGCGGCGCGGCTCGGCGTCGGCGACCGGGTCGAGGGACGGCTGGTCAGCGTGCAGGACATGTCGGCCTACGCGGTGGTCGGCGCGGACGAGCGCTTCGACATCCTGATCAGCAACCCGCCCTACAACCTCGATCTCGACTCGGCGGTCAACACGCCGGAGGTCGACAAGGGCGATCTCGGCTTCAGTCTGCTGCGCGGTCTCGATCGGCACCTCACGACGCCCGACGGCATCGCGATCCTGTTCTACAACTCGCTGTACTACCACCAACTCGTGGTGAAGCTGGCGCGCTACATGGGCTTCGAGGTGCGTAGCCACAATGCGCTCGGCCTGTCACCGTGGGAGATGGAGGCGCTGTTCAACCAGTACACGCGGCGTGTGCTGGAGCGTGAACACCTCCCGCAGGACGCGGTCGTGTTCGACGACCAGAAGGACCTGCTGCCCTATGCGCTCACCATCGAGACGCGGCAGTTCGTGCCGGCCGCCCACCCTCTGATCGACGGCTTCGACACGGGCAAGGTCTACCGCGGTTTCCTCACCGTGAAGCGCGGGCGCTGAACCGGCGGTTCAGCGCGCGTGTTCGAGGCGGAAGCGCAGCACGCCCCGATCTTCGGCGCGTACCTCGAAGTCGGACTCGTGCACCAGTCCGTCAGTGGTGCTGGCGCGCACGTGCAGACGGCTGGCCGGGAGGGCCGCGCAGACACGCCAGGTGCCGCGATCTCCGGGCACTCCGCACTCGGCGACCACCCGGCCGGCCGCATCGGTGATCCGGCAGTCCATCCGGCCCATCGGCGTGTCGTCGTTCGGGTGCTCGAACAACAAGGTCATCAGCACCTCGCCGGGTCGGGCGGTCTTGTCGCCGCTGAGAGTGACGCAGCCCAGATCGAGGTCCTGTCCGCCGGCGAGTTCGAAGCTCACGCGCGCCTGCGAACTCGGCGCCGCCAGGCTGTAGCGACCGGCGGGCAAGTGGTCGACGTCGATCGTCACCGTGTCCGCCGAGGCACTGCAGGTCCCGACCTCGATCCAGTGGTGCAGATCGCGGTGCAGCAGGCGCAGCGAGGCTCCGGCCGGCAGACCGCGGGTGTCGACACGTGCGTGCAGCGAGGACGACAGGCCGAGATCGCCCTTCATCGCGAGCACGAGGTCCTGGCGTCCCGGTCTCAGACCTTCGAAGGCGGCGAGAGGCAGTGAGCGGCGCAGGCCGCGGGCGCGCAGCGACTCGGCTTCGTAGACGCGCAGCGTGAACGAGCGGTCGCGCAGATAGCCGGGGATCACGAACGAGAAGCGGGTTCCGTCGAGCTGTCCGAAGATCGGCAGGAAGTGGTCGGACGCATCGATCGCCACGACCAGATCCTCCGGTCGGCGCGACGAATCGAGCTGCCCACGCAGCGTCATCTCCCCGGGGTCGAGCACCGGGTTCCACTGCAGGACTTCGCCCGAGACCGGGTGGAAGCTCGCGCACGCGAAGCCCTCGGCGTCGAGACCGGCGGTGACGCGCACGGGTGCGCAGGGCACGCCGTCGAGCCGGTAGTTGCCCTGCTCGTCGGTGCTGGTCGCGGTGTACTCGAGATCGGAACTGCGCCAGCCCGCGCAAACGCGTGTGTGCGCGACCGGCATGCCCTGGGCATCGACCACGCGGCCGAGCAACGATGCACCGCTGCGGACGACGAGTTCCACGGAGCGTTCCGCGTCGGCGGGAATCCTCAAGGCGCGTTCGGTCACGTCGCTTCCCGACGCACGGGCTCGGATTCGCCAGTCACCCGTCGCGATGCCCGGAAGCGTGAAGCGACCGCCGGCGTCGGTGCGCACGCCCACGCGCTGTCGGCCGTCGGTGACCTCGACGTATGCATCGGCGAGGCCCTTGCCACCGACGTCGCGCAGGACCCCGTGCACGCTGGCTCCACGGTTCAGTTCGAAGCGCAGGTCCTGTGCGTCGGTGGTGAGCGTCAGGGCCTCCGAGCAGCCATCCGCGGTGCGCGCCTGGAGCGTGGTGCCGCGCAGCACGCACAGTTCGAACTTGCCGTCGGGCGCATCGGCGAGGCGGTGCAGCGCGGGATCGTCGATGCCGCTGCTCGCCCAGATCGCGGCGGCGACGCCGCGGCCTTCGGAATCGACCACCTGCCCCTTGGCCCGGGTCGCGACGTTGCCGAGGTCGACGTCGATGGAATGGTTGCTCCCGGCGTCGAGCGCGATCGATCCGCCGTCCCCGGGCAGGCGCAGCAACCACAAGCCGGGTCGCACGCGGAAGCGCACGCGGCCGTCGGCGTCGCTCAACTGCACATGGGTGCCTTTCGGTTCGGCTGCCTCGAAGATGCGGCGGTTGCCGTAGGAGTCGGAAACCGTGGTCGAGACGAGATAGGGCGAGTCGAGCGGGCTCAGCGCCACACGCATGTTCGCCGCCGGATTGCCGCGTAGTCCCACATGGACCTCGAGGACGGCGCTCGCGTCCTCGTCGCTCGGGCTCACGGGGGCCAGGACCTCGGTGCGCGCGACTTCGGCGGTTGCGGCGGCGATCGGCGCCGCGGTTGTCACCTCCTGCGGAGTGTCGATCACCACCGGCTCCGTGATTCCGCCGCCGAACAAGGTCAGTGCGGCGACGATCGGCAACAGCCCGAGCGCGGTGAGCAGGGCGAGCGGGCGCGCGCGGAACCAGCGCGGCAGGGTGCGCGCGGGCAGGTCCTGCGCCGTCGACGAAACCAGTGCGGCCGCCGACGCGTGACCGGGCAGGATCGCGAGCGCCAGTGCTGCGCCGATTCCCATCGGCAGGGCGTCGCGAAGCATGCGCAGTCCGCGGCTGAGCTGCACACGCACGGTGCTCTCCGCGCGACCGAGACCGCGTGCGATGTCGGCGGAACTCACGCCGTCGAGCAGGTTCGGCGCGACCACCTCGCGGTACAGACGCGGCAAGGTCGCGATGCCGAGCTGCACCTCGCGCATGATCTCCTCGGCCTCCATGGCGTCGATCGGCGGCGCGTAGCTGCCGCCGTCGCGGTTCTCCCGATGACGACGGCGACGCTCGGAGCGACCGTGATTGAGCGCGCGATGGCGGAGGATTCCGCACAGCCAGGGCAGGAGCGGACGATCTTCGTCCCAGCACTCGGGGCGTTCGAAGGCCGCGATGAAGGTGTCCTGCACCACGTCGTCGACGTCGTTCACGTCGTGCAACAGCGTCGCAGCGAAGAGACGCAGACGGAGCACGGTGCGCTGGTGCACCGCTTCGGCGAGATCCGCGCGGCCGGTGCTGCGGAAGCTGCGGAACAGGCTCTCGATCGTCGGCTCGACGACATCGTCGCAATCGAGGTTCGTCGCCGGGATGCCTGCGCGCCGAACCCGCTCGGGATTCGCGCGCGGCTGCGATCGGGTGTGCAGGTGGAACGAGAACCGATCGACTCCGCGCTTGCGCCGCTGCGATGGCTGCGGCGCGATCGGGTCGGATGCGGAATCGTCGTCCGGTCGTTCGGCGGGTGCGAAGTCCATGCAGAGCGCGAAGCGGAGCCCAGCCGCCCTTGAAGTTGTGTGGCGCGGAGCGGGGGGAATGTGGGAGCCGGTCCCGGTGCCGTCAACCGGTGCTGCGGCGGTGAGGTCTCCGTTCCGGGCACGGGGGATGCGTCCTTCCGATGCGGTTGGAGGGAATCGCCGTGCGCAATCCGTGGTCTCGGCGTCGGGTCGGACCGTGGCGCACGCGACCAGGTGCAGGTCGGCGGTCGCTGCCCATGACCGTTCCTCTCCGGAACCTGACGGTCCGTCGGACCACGTGACGCGGTGGTGCCCAGGGCGGATGTCGATCCGCGGCCGGCCGATGCCCTCGCCCGTCGCACCGCGGGGTCAGAGATAGCCGCCGACTGCGGTGTCGATCGCGTCGCTGAACACCACCGACGTCGCGTCGAGTGCCCAGTACTGGGTGTAGACGTGGTGACCGATCAGGCCGATGTCGAGCGGGATCGGCACGACGGCGTGCGCGCCTCCCGAGGCGTCGGTCGATTGCGGCAGGTTCAAGGGGAGCTCGGTGAGGAGCCAGCAACCCGAGAAGCCGTACGGCGACAGATCCAAGGGCAACGGCAGCCCCTGGAACATGCTGTTGTCGAAACCGAGACCGAGCAGGGCGGTGGTGTTGGATGGTCCTGCCGCGAGGTCGAAGGTCACCGGGAAGCCGACCTCGGGCGTTCCACTCGCGATCTGCCGCAACACGCCGTTGCTGCCGGCACATCCGGTGCCGAAGTTCGTCGTGCTCCCCGGTACATGGACCGGCGCCAAGGTGATCGCCATGTTGTCGGCGATGAAGATGGTGCCGTAGTCCTGGCAGGTCGGCGGTGGTGCGTCGTAGTGGACGACGACCCGGTCGAAGCCCTGGGCGAAGGTGCAGGAGAGCGTTTCGACGGGCCAGGTCCCAGGATGGCGCGCGGTCGTCGTGTTGGTGCCGACCAGGACGTTGTTCGCGTAGGCCGTGACGCGCATCCGCGCCGAGTCGTCGCAGCCGAGTTCGTTCGGCGCGTACTGGATGGAGAAGGCGGTGATCGTCCGCGAGAAGCCGATCAGCAGGTCGGAGGCGTTGATGCTGCTCGGGTAGATGAAGTGCCCGGAGAAGCCGACCGGGACGATCGAGACCGTGCCGACACCCTGGATCGAGAAGCCGGACCCCGTCGCGGAGAGGTGGGCGGTCACGCCGCCCTCGACGACATCGACGGGAAGAGGTGCGTAGAGACGCGCCGAGTCGAAGTTGAACGACACCACCGACTGCGCGGGAGCGGATCCCAGCGCGAGCAGGAGCGGAAGGGGGAACAGCAGGAACCCTTGCACGGCAAACCTCCGCGGTCGAGCCGACCGACGCCGGGTGAGGAGGACCCAGGGCAACGACACGGCTCCCGCGGAATGACCGCACGAGGTGGACGGGCCGTGGATCGGCATGCAGACGATCCTCGAGGCAGCGTCTACAGTGCGCCCCCCATGGGTCTGCGCACCTGGCCGCTCGCGGCCGTCATCCTGCTGATCGGGCCGCGCGTCGCCGCCCAGGATCTCGTGCTGCGCAACGTGCACGTCTGGTCGGGGACCGCGGAGCCCTGGCCGGACGACGAGGTGGTGGTGATCGACGGGCGCATCGCGGCTCCCGGCACGCAGCCGCCGGAGAGTGCGCCGATCGTCGACCTCCGCGGCGCGTTCCTGCTCCCCGGTTGGCAGGATGCGCACGCGCATCTGGAGGGACTCGGCAAGGCGCTGCACGACGTCGATCTGACCGGCACGCGCAGCTACGCCGAGGTGATCGAGCGGGTGAAGGCGCGCGCGGCGAAGGCGCCCACGGGGAGCTGGATCCAGGGTCGCGGCTGGGACCAGAACGACTGGGCCGACACCGCCTTCCCGCAGCATCAGGCGCTCTCGGCCGCGGTGCCCGACCATCCGGTGTGGCTGACGCGCGTCGACGGCCACGCCGCGCTCGCCAATGCCCGCGCGATGGAGCTCGCCGGCGTGGGCAAGGAGACGGTGGAGCCCAAGGGTGGCCGCATCCACCGCGCGGCGGACGGCAATCCGACCGGTGTGTTCGTCGATGGCGCGATGGCGCTGGTCGGCGGGCTGATCCCCGACGCGTCGCCGGCGGAGTCGCGCGAGCAGTTGCTCGCCGCGCAGGAGGAGTGTCTGCGGCGCGGGCTGACCTGCGTGCACGACGCCGGCACCGACCCCGCGGTGATCGCGGTGCTGCGGCAATTGCTCGTCGAGCATCGCTGGTCGCTGCGCGTCTACGCGATGCTGCCTGCTTCGGCGCAGGCCGCGATCGACGAGGGCCCCTGGCAGACACCCGACGGCGTGCTGGTCGTGCGCGCGGTGAAGGCCTACGCCGACGGGGCGCTCGGCTCGCGCGGTGCCGCCCTGCTCGAGCCCTACGCCGACGAGCCGTCGCGCAAGGGCTTCCTCACCACACCGCCCGAGCAGCTCGTGCGGATCGCGCGTACCTGCGTGGACCGCGGCTTCCAGCTCTGCGTGCACGCGATCGGCGACGCCGGCAACCGTGCGGTGCTCGACTCCTTCCAGGCTGCGGTGGACAAGGAGCGTCGCGCCGCGCTGCGCTTCCGCATCGAGCACGCGCAGGTGGTGCATCCCGAAGACTTCGCGCGTTTTCGCGAACTGGGGGTGATCCCGTCGGTGCAGCCGACGCACATGACCTCCGACATGCCCTGGGCACCGGCGCGCCTCGGGCCGAAGCGCGTCGAGGGTGCCTACGCGTGGACGCGCTTCCTCGGCCTCGGCCTGCATCTGCCGCTGGGCACCGACTTCCCGGTCGAGGCCGTCGATCCGCGACTGACGCTGTTCGTCGCCTGCACCACGCGCGCACCGGACGGCAGCGGTCCGAAGGAGGGCTTCCGCCCGCAGGGTGTGCTCGACCGCCAGACCGCGTTGCGCGGCATGACGGCCGACGCCGCCTTCGCGTCCTTCGCCGAGCGCGACCTCGGCGTGGTGGCGACCGGCATGCGCGCCGACTTCACGATCTTCGACCGCGATCTCGTTCACTGCGACGCCGGTGAGATCCTCGGTGCCAAGGTGATCGCGACCGTGATCGGGGGACGCGTCGCATTCCGCGCGGAGGGCAAGTGAGCGCGGAGCTCAGGCAGCGGCTCGACGGCGATCTGCGGCGGCACGACGGTCTGGTCGTCGCCTTCAGCGGCGGAGTCGACTCCTCGGTGCTGCTGCATGCGGCGGCGCGTGTGATCGGAGCCTCGCGCGTGCTCGCGGTGACGGCGAAGTCGCCATCGCTGCCTGCGAAGGAGCTGGATGAGGCCACCGTCTTCGCGTCTTCGATCGGTGTGGAACATCGTGTGCTGCACACGCGCGAACTCGAGCGCGAGGGCTACCGCCGCAACGACCGCGACCGCTGCTTCCACTGCAAGTCGGAGCTCTTCGACGTGATCGCGGGCGATCTGGCTGCCGAGGCGCGCATGCGCGGGTGGCCGGTTGCGCTCGGTGCGATCACCGACGACGCGCAGGATCATCGCCCCGGCGCGCGCGCGGCGCGGGAGCGCGGCGTGCTCACGCCGCTCGCCGACGCCGGCTTCGACAAGTCCGCGGTGCGGGCCTATGCACGCGAGCACGGCCTGCGTGTAGCGGAGAAGCCCGCTTCCGCGTGTCTCGCGTCGCGCGTCGCCTACGGCATCCCGGTCGACGCGGCCATCCTCGCGCGCATCGAGCGCGGCGAGGAGATCCTGCACGAACTCGGTTGTGTGCAGGTGCGCCTGCGTCATCACGGTGCGATCGCGCGGATCGAGGTCGACCCGGCCGAGATCGAGAGGGTGTTGCGCCACCGCGAACGCTTGCAGGACGCGCTCCGTGCCCTCGGCTGGACCTTCGTCGCCGTCGACCTCGCCGGCTATCGCAGCGGCAGCCTGAATCAGCTCTCCGATCCATGATCCATCCAACCCTTCTCCGATCGACTGCGGCGATCGGTCTCGCCCTGGTGTCCGCGGGAACCCTCGCGGCGCAGGCCGCGCATCCCGCCGACGACATCACCGAAGTGCGCATCCGCGAGGTGCTCGGCTACCTGTCGAGCGATGCGCTCGCCGGACGCGACACGCCGAGCCCGGGACAGGACGAGGCCGCGCTGTTCCTGGCGTGGAGCTTCGCGAAGGCTGGCCTGCGTCCCGCGGGGCGTCCGCAGTCCGACGACCAAGCCTCCTTCTTCCACGACTACACGCTCGGTGGGCTCGCGTTCCGCTCCGACACGGCGCGCCTCACGCTGCACCACGGCGACAAGGCCCAGGACCTGATCGCAGGCGGCGACTTCCGCGTCTGGGATCTCGGTCGAGCGTTCAGCGAGGACGGTGTCGCGGTGGTCTTCCCCGCCCCGGGCGAGGACCCGCGGGCCTCGCGGCGCAACATGGCCGGACGTTCGGTGCGCTTCTTCGAGGTCGAGACCGATTCACCGGTGTGGAGGGCGGCTTCGTCGGAACGGCGCGTGCTCTCGCAGCGCATCGCCGGTGGTGCGCCGGTGATCCTGCTGCGCCGCGGCGTCGCGAGTGCGGAAGGTGACACAGTCGACATCCGCGCCGGTGAACCGCGCAAGCTCGACGTGCCGCTGCGCAACGTCGTCGCGCTCCTGCCCGGCACCGATCGTGCCGACGAGTACGTGATGGTGTCCTCGCACTACGACCACATCGGCATCAGCCCGTCGGCGCCGGGCGCCGACGCGATCAACAACGGTGCGGACGACGACGGCACCGGGACCACCGCCGTGCTCCTGCTCGCCGAGCACTTCGCGCGCGTGGCGCCGCTTCGTCGCTCGATCCTGTTCGTGTGCTTCTCCGGCGAGGAGAAGGGTCTGCGCGGCAGCCGCGCTTTCGCGGAGACCCCGCCGGTGCCGCTCGACAAGGTGGTGGTCGACGTCAACCTCGAGATGCTCGGACGTCCCGAACGCGAGGCGAAGCCCTTCGTGTGGGTGACCGGCGAGACCTACTCGGACTTCGCGGAGATCGCACGGCCGGCACTGACGCAGCAGGGCGTGGAACTCACCGAGTTCGAGATGGGGATGCAGTTGTTCTACCAGAGCGACAATGCGTCGCTGGCGCAGAAGGGCGTGGTCGCGCACTCGATCAGCGCCGGCACGCTGCACAAGGACTACCACCGTCCGACCGACGAGGCCGATCGCATCGCCTATCCGCACATGACGGCGGTCGTCCGCGGCATCGCCGCGGTGATCGCGGAGTTCGCCGATCGCGAGCAGCGACCGGCCTACAACGACTCGGGCCGGGCCGCCGCCGAACACCGTCGCTGATCGGCCCTACTCGAGGTCGAAGGGGCTGCGCGGCTTGTCCTTGTCGTTCTTGCTCTTCTCCTTCGCGTCCTCGAGCAGGCGGTCGAACTCGGAGTCGCGCTCGCGCTCCGCGCTCTTCGCGCCGTGGAAGAGGTCGTCGAGGCGCTGTGATTCCTTGCGCTGCTTCGCGACCAGGTCGTCGAGACCGGCGTCCTTGCCGGCGTGTCGCCTGGCCTTGCCGGTCCGCGTGTCGATCTCGAGGGATTGACCGCAACAGGGGCAGTCCACGTGCAGGATGTGTCGGGTCATGGCTTCGCTCGCCGCGCTCGAGCGTGATCCACACGGCGAAGTCGCGTGGAGTTCCGCCGAGGGCCGCGGCGTCTGACGCCGGCGACGTTATCCTGCCGGCCCGGCCGACGCGCCGCTGTCGCGTCCCGATGGGGTCGACCACCCCATGTCCTCAACACCCCACGACAACGACCGCTTGGCACTCGACGAGAGAGAGCAGGCCCCACCGGGAACCGTCCCGCGCGCGCTGCGTCCGCAGCCCCTCGTTCCGGACGCCTTGTCCGAGGTCGCCACTCACAACCAGCTCGAATCGAGCGGAACCGACCCCCACGAGGGGGACCTGGTCGATGCCGCACGCAGCGGTGACGGGGATGCGTTCCGTACCCTGGTCGAGCGCTATCAGGACCACGTCTTCCGCCTCGCCATGCGCGTGCTCAGGTGTGATCGCAATGCCGCCGAAGACCTCTGCCAGGAGGTCTTCATGCGCGCCTACCGCGGGCTGCCGCGCTTCGACGGAGCGGTGCGTTTCCCGGTGTGGCTGCACACCATCGCGATGAACACGGCGATCACCGAGTACCGCAGCCAGCGCACCATCAAGCGCGGCAAGCACCGCCCGATGTCCATCGACGCGCCGATCGCAGGCACCGAGGACCTCTACGTGCAGCCGCCGTCGCGCGAGGTCGATCCGGCCGATCGCGCCGACCAGCGCGAGTTCGGCTCCGCGGTGCGCGATGCGGTCTCGCGGCTCCCCGACGAGTTCCGCGACGCGGTGATCCTGCGCGACATGCAGGGCATGTCCTACGAGGAGATCGCCGAGGTGCTCGGCGTTCCCCCGGGCACGGTCCGCTCGCGGATCCACCGTGGGCGCCTCCAACTCCAGGTCCTCCTGAAGGGGTTCGTGTCATGACCCGAAGCGCCTTCGACGACGAGCGACTCGCGGACTGGGTCGACGGAGAACTCGACGACGTCCAGCGCCAGCGCTTCGAGGCCGAGATGCGTGTCAATCCCGAGCTGCGCCGCGCGGCGGAGGAGTACCGCCGCATGGTCCTCGACCTGCGTCAGGCCCTTCGCGAAGGGGACGCCGCCGGGCCCGGTTTCGCCGACCGTGTGATGGCCCGCGTGGATGCCGATCGCCGTGGGCGCCGTTTCCGCCTCGTTCCGCTGCTCGGAAGCGCGATTGCGGCGGGCCTTCTGGTCGGGTTGTGGTTGTTCGTCCGCGACTTCGCGGCGCGGGATCCGCGGAGCAACGACGTCGCATCGCTCGACGAGCGGCGGCGCGCGCCGGACGAGAACTGGTTCCTGGATCACGATGCGCGGATCGAGGATCGCCTGCAGGGTCACCTGGAGGAGGAGCGGATGGACGACGCGTCGCGCGAAGCCACCTCGAGCAGCGCGCCCGAGTCCCAAGCGAGGGTCGAGACGCCGTCGCGGGATGCGAAGGACGACGCGGCGCGCCTGGAGGCTGGGGCTCGCGGATTCGTCGCGCCGCGGGGTCGACAGGCTTCCGGCGAAGACGCGGGGCGAGGCAAGTCGTCGACCGGCGATGCGAATCCCTCCGAGTTCGCGGAGGGGATCGACGTGACTTCCGGGCTTCGGGGTGTCGACACGGACAAGTCCGACGTCGTGCTTCGTCTCGCCGGTCCGCCGCCGAGCACGGCGGCGTCGCCGAAGTCGGATCCCGCGGTTCCCGCGCCGGAAGTGGTGCCGCAGGCGCACTACAAGCGGGTGGATCCGGGTTCCCTGGTCCTGGTGGTCGAGTTGCCGGCAGCCGCCGAGAAGTCGCCTGAGGCGACGACGACATCGAACCTGGTCAGAGCTTCCGAGGCCCTCGGATTCACGAGTTGGTCGGACAGCTTCGTGCAGATGCCGGTCCAGCAGTCCGACCACTGGGCGGCGAACGTCCTCCCGCCCTTGGTTCGACGTCTGCAGGTCGAGCCGGTCAAGGACCAGGATGGGACCTTCGTCGTCGCCGTCGAGCCTGTCGACAACCGCGCGCTGATGAGCTACTTCCGGGCCGCGGGCGGGGACGCGGGCGCCTATCGACCGCAGAGCGGTGACCAGGTGTTCCGACTCGAGGGTGATGCCGCGCAGAATGCCGAATACCTGAAGGCGCTCACCCCGCTGGTCGCGCAGCAGAATGGCCGCATCGTGGTGCAGCGCGCCTTCGAACTCACCGGCGGCGAGCTGGCCGCTGCGGATCTGGGGGCCGCCGAGAACGATCGCGACTCGGAAGCAGCTCGCGAGAACAGCGAGGCCAAGGCACCGGCGACGCGCCGCGAGGCGCAGCCGCAGATGGGCGGACGGGGTGCTCCTCCGGGTGCCGCGGGTGCGGTGGCCAAGCAGGTACCGGCATCGCCGGAGAAGCCCGGCCAACCGACCGTGGGTCAGCCGGTGAACCAGCCGAAGGGGGCCCCAGACAAGGCCACCGAAACCAGCACCTGGATCGTGGTGCGTCGACGTGCGGAGCCGTCGCCTCCCGCGGAAAGCGCGAAGCCGGCCGAGTCCGGCGGCAAGCGCTGATCAGCGCAGCGGAAGACCGTCCGCCCCGGTGATGCGGGCGAACAACACCCGCTCGTGGTCGGGGCTCGGCGCGAGTTCGATGCGGATCTCGGCGGCTGCGTCCTCGGGGACCAGCGCGGCGTCGCGGTCGGGAACCACCGGGTCGCTGCCGCCGGCACGCAGCACCTGCTTGTCTCCGCGCAGGATGCGCACCGCGACCGAAGACCCCACGTGGACCGCCGCGTTCGCCGGCAACCCGGCGGGGAGAGCGATGCGCAACGTCCGCGGAGCATCACCGGCGGCGACGTGCAGGGCGCCCTGCGCATCGGCCTCGATGCGGGCCCCGTCGAGCAGCGCGCTGCGGACGAAGCCGGTGTCCTCGACGTGACCTCCCAGGTCCTCGAAGAGCTGGAGTTCGCGCTTGAAGTCTGCACTCCTGAGCCAGGTCCGGTTCCACGCCGTCGGAGGAGCGGCATCGAAGTCCCAGTCGAGGACGAGGTGCGGAACGCGCGCACGATCGGAGTCGAACATCAGGCGGTGCAGACCGGCGCGATCGATCGGCATTCCAGTGTCGACGACCAGCGTCTCCGTGCCGCGCACCAGCTCCGCGAAATGCGGGCGCCAGGTGAACACGAGGTTCTTCGTGCCGGGTGGCACCGTGACATCGGGGCCCGCCGGCGGCGCGCCTGCGCCGTCGCGGACGGCGAAGTACGCGTTGCTGTCCGGTTTGCTGAACTCCATCTCCTCGATGCGGCGGAAGTCGTGTTCCTCGGCGTTCGCCGGGGCTTCCTTCTTCAGGTAGCGCACGAACATCGTGCCCATCGCGTCGATGTCGGTGTTGTAGTAGCCGTCCTTCGGCGCGCCCTCGATCAGCTCGACGACGAAGCGCAGCCGCTCGTGCGGCACGTTCGGATCGCGGCGCCGGTCGGCGGCCATCTCGTCGTTCGCCTTGCGCTCCTCCTCGGTCATCAGCGACACCGAGCGGCGGAAGAAGATGTCGAGCACGCGACCGTCCTTCGCCACGCCGCGCATGGTGACGTAATCCGCGCCGTGCGGCAGACGCAGCTCGAGGCGGATGTCGTCGTCGTCCCAGTGGGGGATCGCCGCGTAGCGCACACCGATCATGGCGAACAGCAGCGCGTCGAAGACGATGCCGCTGCTGCCCGGATCGCAGAGAACGACGCGGCGCGGGCCGTCACCGTCCGGATCCACGGGACGGCCGTTGCCGTCGACGAAGTCGCTCCAGCACGCGGTGGGTGCGGCGGAGTCGAGTGCGGCATCGAACACGTCGAGACGCCGCACGTCGTCGCGTTCGGAGAGCGCGACCAGCAGCATGCCGATCAGGTCACCGTTCGCAGCCGGCACCGTGCGGGTCGTGCCGATCCTCGCGCCCTTCTGCCACAGCCCGTCCAGCGAGTGCTGCAGGTTCAGCTTGCTCTTCTCGCCGGTCGGATAGGTCCAGCCGATCCACAGCGGCATCAGGTTGGCGTTCGCGAGCACCTCGCGCACCGGGGCTCCGTCGATCGGCGAGAGCGCGGGTGCGAAGCGCTCGAGATCGGCGATCCAGAAGCGCTTCTCGACGTCCTGCAGGATCGTGACCGTGCGCTTGAGGAAGGCGGTCGACGGCGCATCCTCCGGCTTGCCGTTCGCCCACAGCTCGGGTCGAGCGATGCGATCGCGTGCGTCGCCGAGTTCCCCGTAGGCCTGGAGTGCCAGCAGGAACAACACGCCGCTGACGAACGAGGAGCCGGTGCGACCGCGCGAGGGTTCCTCGCCGAACAGGCAGGTCTCGCTGCCGAGGAGCTCCGGTGCACAACGCGCCAGTGCCGGAGGTGCCCAGGGTTCGCTGCCGGAGAAGGGCATCAACGAGTCGCTGCCGCGCGTGGGGCGCTTCAGGCAGGTCTCGAGCAGCAGGGCCGCCTTCTCGATGGGTTCGATGTCGCGGGTGGCGCGCCAGTACCAATAGTGCTGCAGCAGCAGCAGTGAAGGCAGTTCGGCGGACGGCATCGGCAAGGTGCGCCAGAACTCCGGCAGTCCGCACTCCGGGTCCGATGCACGTGCACGGTCGAAGTCGAGCGGATAGCTCTCGTCCAGGCGACGAGTGGCACAGATTGCCTCCGAGGTCAACGTGATCACGCGCCTGGCCTCGTCGTGCAAGCGCAGGCGAAGCAAGGCGAGCAGGCCGCCGGTCTGGGTGCGCAGCGAGTAGACGCGACGGCCCAGCATCGCGACGACCGCACCGGTCTGCGCGCAGGTCTGCACCAGGAGGTTCACGGCCTGGTCGTGGTAGAGATCCCGCACGCGGACGTTGTCGGAGTCGAAGAAGGGCACGCGTGCCAGGCGGCTCCGCCATTCGGCGATGGTGCGTTCGAGTTCGGCCCGCGCCGCCTCGACGGTCACGTTGTCGCGCGCAGGCGGCTGACCCTCCGCGCAGTCGATCACCAGCACGCCGCGGAAGGGTCCGGGCCCCGACAGCGGGGCGAACAGTCGATTCTCGCGCGACGTCGCACCGGTCATCGCGACGGCCATCCGCGCATCACCGGACGCGCTCACCAGCAATCGATCTCTGTCGTCGCGCGCCGGGTGGCTGGTCGAGACGCGGATCGACACCCCGGCCGGCCAGGTGTCCTGCGACGTCGTGGCCTCCAGCACCGCGATGAGCCGCGGACCGTGGGTGACGGCGAAGGCCGTGAGGCGCAGTGCGACGTCGCCGTAGCGATCCTCGGCGACGACAACGCCGCAGCCGGTCACGCGTGCGGCGCTGCGGTGTGCCACACCCAGCGGTCGGCCGGCCGAGTCGACCAGCTCCAGGACCACGGCGCCGAATGCGCCTTCGCCCACGGCCTCGACGTCACCCGAGCCGTAGCGGGGCCCGCTGATCGCGCCGATGCTGCAGGCGCTGGAATCGAGCCCCAGGCATCCGAAGACCGAACCGTTGCCGATCGGCAGCGCGCCGCGCGCCGCCGCGTCGTCGCTGTCGATGCGCCACGTCGATTGCTCGAGCAGCGCGGGCAGGGCTTCGCGCAGCGGGGCGGCGATCGGATCCTGTGCCCACGCGAGGGACAGGGCGAGGACGGCACTCAGGGCGGGAAAGGTGCGCTTCATCACGACGTCGGCTCGGTGCAATCGCAGACCTGGAAAGGAGCGCGGATCATGCGCGACGACCCTCGCGGGATCGACCCGTCGCGTCCGTGCCGGTCCGACCGGTTCGGAAGGGCCTGTGTGCAGACGGGAGTTCCGCGCTCCGCGAGTCCCGATCGAGGACCGCGGGACGGGGAACCGGAGCCGCAAGACCCTGGGCAACCGCTATCGTCGTCGCGAGCGATGAACAGCGACGACGATGTCTTCCTCGGTCGGATCGACGGATTGGTGAAGGGTCTGCGTGCAGCGGACGCAGGGTCGGTCTGGGACGACCTCCTCGCGACCGTGCTGGCGCGCTTCGATTGCGTCACCGGAAGCGTGCACGAGCTCGATGCCGAAGGCGGCCTGCTCCATCTCCGTGCGGCGCGCGGCATCCCGCCGGCGATCCGTCCGCAGGTCGAGCGAATCCCCGTCGGCAAGGGCATGGCGGGTCTCGCCGCGCAGCGGCGGACACCGGTCGCCGCGTGCAACCTGCAGACCGACACCTCCGGCGACGTGCGGCCGGGCGCGAAGCTCACGGCGATGAAGGGATCGATCTGCGTGCCGATGCTCGACGGCGAGCATCTGCGCGGCACTTTCGGCGTGGCGCGTCCCGACGAGCACGACTTCGACGCCCGGGAGACCGCCATCCTGCTGTCGGTCGGCGAGCGTGTCGCCCGTGCACTGCGAGCAGAGCGCTAGCATTCGCGGCCGTCCCCGCACCGCTTCACGAGGGGACGGCACGACGGCGCCCGCCCGCCCCGCCGGTGTGTCGCGCGGTTCCACCGATGCTCAACTCACGTTTCCTCCCCGCCGCTCTCGTGGTGTGCTGCGTCAGCCTCGCCGCACGCGCGCAATCCGTCCCTTGCTTCGAGCAGAATCTCGGCACCAACCTCGGACTCGGCGACGATCAGCTGTCGACATCGCAGCCGCTGGGTTTCGCTTTCCCCTTCGCGGGGGGCTCCGTGACCTCGGTGATGGTCGCGTCGAACGGCTTCGTCTGGCTCGGCACCGGCACCGGCAATGGCTGCTGCAACGGTGACGTGAACGCCTTCCTCGCCGGGACTCCCCGCGTCGCACCGGTGTGGGCCGATCTCGACCCGTCGTCGAACGGCGGGGTCTACTTCAATGCGCTCCCCGGCCGCGCGGTGATCACCTGGGACGGCATCATCGAATACGGCGGAGGCACGACCTTCACCGTGCAGCTCCAGCTCGTCTCCGACGGCTCGATGGTGATGTACTGGGACTTCGCGACCGTGATCGACGGCCACACCATGCTGGTCGGAATCACGCCCGGTGGTGGAGCCCCGAATCCCGGCGCGCGCGACTTCTCGGTCGCGATGCCCTTCGACAGCGGCACGACGCCCACGATCTTCGAGTCCTTCCCCGCGT
This sequence comes from Planctomycetota bacterium, assembly GCA_046349595.1. Taxonomy (GTDB): domain Bacteria; phylum Planctomycetota; class UBA1135; order UBA1135; family UBA2386; genus JACRLW01. Next base: position 3,204,508 of record JAXMCA010000001.1, on the reverse strand, counting down.
CGACCTTCGATCTCGCCGGCACCGCGATCTCGTTCACGCCGAACGGCACCGGCGGCTACGCGGTCGCACGCCGGACCAACTGCGGCTTCGCGACCTTCGCCACGGTCGGCAACGGCTGCCCGACGGCACCCTCGGTCTACGAGCAGTTCCCGATCGGAACCATCGACCTGTCCGGACTCGCCTTCGATTTCACGCCGTCGCCCGGCGGCGGCTACCAGGTGACCGCCTGCACCAGCGGCTGCATCGACCCCGGCTACGCGGGGGGAAACAACCTCGGGCTGACCGACGATTCCATCGCGCGCAATCTGCCGCTCGGTTTCACCTTCCCCTTCCACGGTGGGAGCACGACGGCGATCGACGTGTCCTCGAACGGCAACGTCTACCTCGACACCGGCACCATCTCCGGCCACCGCTGCTGCAACGGCGATCCCGGCCAGTTCCTCAGCGAGGATGCCAGCATCGCCGTGTTGTGGCAGGACCTGAATCCGGGCGCGGGTGGCAGCGTGCGCACGCATCAGCCGAACCCGTCGACCTTCGTCGTCACCTTCGATTCGGTGCCGGAATACAACGCGGCCGGCTCCGCCAACACCGCGCAGTTGCAGCTCTTCGCCGATGGCCGCTTCCGCCTCGCCTACGGCAACGTGCTCAATCGCGGACACGCCTGCCTGGTCGGCTTCACTCCGGGCAACGGTGCCGGTGATCCGGGCTCCTACGACCTGAGCTCCGCCGTTCCCTTCGCCACCGGTTCCGGCGGCGATCCGCTGCTCCTGTTCGCCGCCGCGGGTTCGCGTCCGGCGATCGGGTCGACCTTCACCATGGTGGTCGGTCATGCGCCGGCGAGCGCGCTCGCGGGACTGATGCTGTGGGGCTTCAACGCCGTCCCGGGCGGCGTCTCGCTCGACGTCGTCGGCATGAACGGGTGTCGGCTGTACCTGACGCCCGACGTCACCGCTCCCTTCGCGGTGCAGGGCGCCTACAGCAACGTGAATCAGGCCCTGCCCTCGGCGCCCTCGCTGGTCGGACTCGTCATCCACGCGCAGAGCGCGGTGGTGGCACCGGGCGTGAACGTGGCCGGCGTCATCGTCTCGAACGCGGCGCGCCTGCAGCTCGGTCTGTGAGCCCTCGGTGTGCGTGCATCGCCGCGCACGCTCCGTAGAGTCCGCCGCTCTGGAACCCTGGCGGCGCAACTTCTTCGCGGTGTGGCCGAGCCTCTTCGCCGTGTCGATGGGGTTGATGGCCTTCCTGCCGATGCTCCCGATCTACGTACGGGAGCGCTTCCACATCGACGACGAGAAGGAAGTGGAGCGGTGGGCCGGGCTGATCTACGGCGTGGCACCGTTGACCGCGGCGGTGCTCGGTCCGTTGTGGGGGAGTCTCGGTGATCGACGGGGCCGCAAGGCGATGGCGATCCGCGCGATCGTGGGCATCGCGGCGGTCGCGTCGCTGATGCCCTTGGCGAGCACACCGCTCGCGCTGCTCGGTCTGCGTGCACTGCAGGGTGCGCTCGCCGGCTACGTCGCTCCGGCGATGTCGCTGGTGTCGGCCGGCACGCCGCCGGATCGACAGGCCGGGACGATCGGTCGACTCCAGGTCGCGCTCGCGCTCGGCCTGCTCGCCGGGCCCGCGCTGGGAGCGGAGGTTGCCGAGCTGTTCGGACGGCCCGCGGTGTTCTTCGCCACCAGCATCTGCGCGGCCCTCGCGCTGGTTCCACTGATCCTGTTCGCGCGCGAGGATCGCAGCTCGCTGCGCAGCGGCGGTCCGGGTGGTTTCCAGGTGTGGCGCGACCTGCGTGAGCTGTTCAGCACCGAGATCGTCGGAGCGCTGCTCGCGATCCTCCTCCTGATGCGGCTCGGTCTGCAGATGGCGGACGCCTTCGTCCAGCTGATCGTCGAGCAGCTCGGTCCGCTCGACTGGGTCGCGGAGCAGGCGACCGGGCGCGCGCATGCCGTCGATCGCACCACCGCCTTCGTGTTCGTGTTGCACGCCCTCGCCCAGGTCGCGTTCACGGGCGTGTGGGCGAAGATCGGTGACCGCTTCGGACCGCTGCGCGGACTCGCCGTCGTGTGCTTCGGACTCGGCATTGCCACGGTCGTCTCGGGTCTCGTCGGTTCGATCCACGCCTTCGTCGGTTGCCGCGCCGCCGGCGCCGTGTTCGCCGCCGGCGGTGCCACGCTGTCGTACGCGGCCTTCGGCAAGCGCATCCCTGCCGAGAGCCGTTCGGTCGCATTCGCGAGTCTGCAGAGTTGCATGCAGCTCGGCATGTTCTCGGGGCCGCTCCTGGGTGGGCTGGCGGCCGACCCGCTGGGTCTTCACGGGATCCTGGTGCTGGCGGGATGCGTGATCGTCGGCGCCGGCATCGCGATGAGGGTGCTTCGTGTTCGTGAGGTCGGGGGACGCGGTCGAAGAGGGACCGGGTAAGTTCGCACGACCAACCGATGGACGGCCGAACCGACGTGGAACTGGACACCGAGGCGATCGAAGACCTGGCGCGCGCCTTCCACGAGATCTATCGCGCTCACGCGTCGGCCGAACGCGCCGCCACCGACCCCTCGCTGCGCGCTTGGGATGTTCTCGATCCTGCGTATCAGGAGTCGAGCCGTGCCCTGGCGCGCGACGTGCCGCGCAAGCTCGCACGCATCGGTTGCGCACTGCGACACGGGGCGGCCGAGGAGTTCCGACTCGGCGACGTCGAGATCGAACTCCTGGCTGCCGCCGAGCACGAGCGCTGGATGGACGAGCGGAAGGCGGCCGGCTGGACCCTCGGCCCACGCGACCCGGCAGAAAAGCGGTCGCCTTATCTCGTGCCCTATGACGCGCTCGAAGACGCGATCCGCGAGTACGACCGCGTGATGGTGAGGGTGATCCCGGAAGTGCTCGCGCGAGCCGGCTTCGGAGTGGTGCGACGCCGGCGCTGACTGCCGCATTCACACCGCGTGCGGCAGGTCGACCGGATGGTCGCGTCGCACCATGAGCCAGTCGGCATGTTCGGCGAGGGAAGCCCGGCCGAGCGACTCCAGGGTCGCCGTCGCGAGATCGACGGCGTGCTCGACGGCGACGATCCGATCGATCCCTGCGGAGAGATGCTCGAAGAAGCCGCGCCGGTCCTCCTCGCCGATGTCGGCCGGGAGCGGCGGGGGGAACCGGGGGACATCGGCCGCCTCGGCCAGCCGCGTGAAGGCGGCCGAGTAGACGCCGATCATGCGTTGGAACCGGCGGCTCTCCGCCGACCATCCGCTGAGCTGGGCGTGCGCGTGGATCAGACCCGCGAGCACCGCCGGGGCGGCGATGGCGATGATCGTCCAACCGAAGGCGTGGTCGTCCAGGAGTCCGCCGATGGAACCCGATCGCGCCATCGCAGCGAGCAGCCAGACCACCGCCCACACCAGGCCGAGGATCACCAGCGCACCGATCCGACGACCGGAGGCGTCGTGCGCCGCGTGCGATGTTCCGCGATCGAGAGTCGCCAGGTGATGTGCGGCGAAGCCCGCCGAGCACAGCGCGAACAGCGCCGCGTACGGCATCGGCAATCCGCACACCACCTTCCAAACCGTGAACAGCACGGATCCCGACAGGAGTACCACGACGCGGGTGTCCGCGATCGCATGCTTGCGGAGCCGAACGTGCGCGGCGCAGAAGTAGTACCAGAGCTGATCGCCGAGCCAGCAGGCGAGTACCGTGCGCAGCGCGCTCCTGCGTTCGTCCGGAGACGGCACCGGGTTCCGGACCGCTCTCATCCGATCCAGCGCGATCGCATCCAGTGCGAACTGCACCCAGGACACGTCGGACTTCTGGTGTTCGAGGTAGTTGCGTGCGACCGCTGTTCCCACCCCGGCGCGGCGCCAGTAGTAGTGCACGCGAAGGCCTTCGGCGAGTGCGCGTGCATCCCAGAACGGACTCTCCAGCCGATCGCCGGTCGTCCGCGAGTGCACTCGGTGGGCGGTTGCGAGGAACAGCAGGTAGATCGCCACGGAGAACCAGCGCGCGCCGCCCCCTCCGTGCCCGTGCGCGCCATCTCCTTCGGCGAGGCCGTGCGCCGTCATCAGGAAGAAGAACGCGGAGATTCCGACCAGGAGGACCATCCACCAGCGGTTGCGATCGAGCTTCGCCCGGAGTCGGTTCGCCACTTCGTCTGCCCTGCGGAAGGTGTCGGAGGCGGAGCGCAGCTCCGGTGGAGGCTCGTCCGGTTCGAGGCGGCTGCTCGCCCTCGGCGAGGCCCGCCTCGCGCGCTCGTTGAAGCGATCGAGGTTCGACGCCGACCGCCGATAGGACTGCAGGAAGGACTCGAAGCGGTGATGCGCATGGCGCGCGCAATCGGCGCACGGCAGCCCGTCCGTCGCGGTCACTCCGGCGTGGTAGGCGTCGTGGAATCCGGGGTGGAGCTCGCCGCCGACAGGGGGCAGGAAGGTCAGCCAGCGTTGCGGGAACTCCACGGCGGGTGCGCCGCGCTCTGCAGCGCTGCGGCAGTCGATCTCGAGCACCGGACAAGGTTCGAAGTGGTCGAGTGCCGTGCGCTTGAGACCGAGTTCGAGGAGTCGCGCGCAGTCGGGGTGTCCGGGTTCGTCCCCGGCGCGCCTGCACAGGTCCCACAGGGCCTCGTGCAGGCGTCGGTCGTCCAGTCGTCCCGAGCGCGCCGCGCGGACGACCCACGATGCACCACCCTCGTTGTGTTCGTCGCTCCTCGTCGGATCACGAAGCACCACGACCAGCCGCGCGAGTTTCGCGATCAGGTGGCCGGCGAACGCGTACTGGAGGTGAGCGTCGCCCGAGGGGAGCTGAGGGAGTTCGATCGCCTCGTCCCGCCAGGGCGCGAGGAGACGATCGAAACCAGGGTAGGGCGCATCGATCACCGCGCCGTGTGCATCCCGCCTCACGACCTGCGGCAGGATCGGCACGACGCGGATGTCGGCTCCGGACGTGTTCGCGAACTCCGTCGCCGCCTCGACCACCAGTCGATCCGCGCCGTCGGCGAGGCTCGTGACCAGCACGATCGGTGTGTTGGGCAGCCGGATCGCATCGATCGGACGACCGGCTGCATCGCTCCAGCGCGCGAACTTCTTGGGATCGTTGAGGACCGCGAAGACCTGATCACGCACCAGATGCCGAAGGCGGTGCCGTTCGACAGGGTCCATGTCGCGGACGCGGGCGAGGTGGCCGGTCACCCCGACGACGAAGGGGACCAGACCGTGCGTGGACTCTGCGCTCGTCACCAGGGCATCACCTTCGAGTTCGCCGGGGGCAGGGGGTGCGAGATGCTAGCGCGTCCCTCGGCGAAGACAGGACGACGTCGACCCACCCGCGGACACGCAGCGGTTGCAGTCGAACGTCCGGTCCGCGACGCTCTCCCCGCGCATGTGCCTGCTGATCGTCCTCGCCGGTGTCGATCCCGCGTTTCCCGTGGTGGTGGCCGGCAACCGGGACGAGCAGCGGGCGCGGCCGTCGGCGCCGCCCGGGCTGTTCGTGGGGCTGAATCGACGGATGCTCTCGCCCCGTGATCGGCGTGCCGGGGGGACCTGGCTCGCCGTCTCCGATCGCGGGATGGTGGCGGGCCTGACCAATCTCGCCGGCGTGCCGCGCCGCGCCGGAGCGCGCAGTCGCGGCGAGTTGCCGCATCTCGCGCTCGATCAGGCGGACGTCGGGGCTGCCGTCGAAGCCGTGCGCACCGCCGCCGAGCGGACCGTGTTCGACGGGTTCCAGCTGGTGGTCAGCGACGGCCTGCACACGCGCGTCCTGGTGCATCGCGACGGCCGCATCGAGGAGCACGACATCGCCGGCGGTTCCGTCGTGATCAGCAACGAGCACCGCATCGGTGAACTCGGCCTGCCCGGTCTCGATGCTGCGTGCGCCGAAGGTCTGTCGGTCGAGGATCGCTTCGCCGCGCTGGCGGTCCTGCTCCTCGACACCGGCGCGAGTTCCGGCCACCGCGTGCTCAAGCGCGGCGGTGACTACGGCACGGTGTCGAGTTCGCTGATCGCCATCCCGCGTGGAGACATCCGCGGACTGCGCTGGCGCTTCGCCCCCGGTCAGCCCGACGAGGTGCCGTATCGGGAGTACGGCAACCTCGCGCGCCGGCTCGTCGAGGTCTGAGTCTCGCCCTCGTCAGCGCTTGCGTTCGAATGCCGCGAGGTTGTTGCGCGCGTCGCGCAGCGCGGTCTGCACGCGGTTCTTGTGGTCCGCGTCGAGGCCGCCGGCATCGAGCTGCGACTGCGCCAGTTCGATCGCCTTCTGGTACATGCCGCGCGCCCGCTCCAGGTTGTCCGCCGACGCGAGGTGGTAGTGCAGGATCACCGCGCAGTCGTTGAGGAGCTGCGGCGAGTCGGGCTCGATCTGCAGCGCGCGCTCGTAGCCGGTGAGGCTGTCCTGGAACGCCTTGGTCTCGCGACACAGGAAGGCGTAGTTGTTCCAGGCATCGGCGGTGTTGCGTGCGTAGGCGATCACCAGGTTGAGATCGCGGCTCTCGACGATGCGGTCCGACTCGTACTGCTTCGCGGCGATGCCGACCAGCATCGAGACGGTGTCTTCGTCGCCGCGCACCATGTCCGCGAAGCGACGCGGATTGGACTTCGCGAACGCGGTCGCGGCCTTCGTCGCACCGGCGGTGTCGCCCTGCCAGTAGCGCGCCTGCATCAGCCACCACCAGGTGTCGATGTAGTCGGGCAGTGGAGTCAGCGTCGACTCGAAGAGGTCGCCGGCCTTGGTCCACAGCGCGCGACGATCCTCGCTGGACAGATCGGCGGCGCTCGCCGCATCGAAGGCCGACTGACCTTCGTACCACTGGAGCAGGGCGGTGCCGGCGGGCTTCGCGTCGGCTCGCGCGGCGTAGGTGGCGCGTGCCCCACCGTAGATCTCGCCGCGGCGCTTGCCGTCGTAGGCGCTGCGGATCCACGGGTGATTGACCTTTGCCCAGGGATCCAGTGCGAGGGCTTCGCCGTAGCGGCTCGCAGCCTTGTCGAGATCGCCACTCCAGGCGGCGACGTCGCCGAGCGCCGCGAGTGGATAGGACCGCGCGGGGTCCGCCTTGTGTGCGGACTCGAGCGCGGCCTCCGCGGAGGTCCGCGTCTGTTCGGCGAGCTTGCGCAGGGCATCGCGCGTGTCCTCGCCTGCGTCCTGCAGGTCGCGCCGCGCGGCGACGAAGCGCTCGTAGGTGATCCGTCCGAGCAGCGCGTTGGTGCTGTAGTTCGACGGCGACTGCTCCACCGCGATGCGCGCCGTGGCCTCGGCCTCCTCGGCCTCTCCGAGTTCGAGCAGTGAGGACGCGACCACGATCCGCGCGTCGAGGTTGCGTGCGTCGATCGCGAGCACCTCCTTGCCGGTGCGGACCGCGTCCTCGTAGTAGAGCTGCACGGTCGAGTTGCGCCCGCTCTGCATGCGCAGTGCGTCGCCCTTGAGCGCGAAACTGCGTGCCAGCATGGCGCGGAGTTCCAGTGCGTCGGGGAAACGCTTGCGCGCGGGCTGCAGCAGGTCGAGCGCCTCGTCGATGCGGCCGGCGCGACCGAGGTTGTCGGCCGCGCGGTTGACCCACCCCGGATCGTTGGGCTCGAGCTTCGCGAGCTGCAGGAAGGTGTCGGCGGCCGTGCTGTGGTCACCGCGCCGCTCGGCGGCGAAGGCCTGCTCGCGCAGCGCGTTCTGGTCGGGAACGGGTGGGTCCTGCGCGTTCGCCGCGCACGCGGCGAACAGCGCCGAGAGGAGGAGGACGGCGCGCTTCACTTGCCGTCGCCCTTCTTCTCGAGTTCCTCGATCTCGCCGAGCGCGCGTGTGCCTTCGCGGCGCTGGAAGGGGTAGTACTCGAGGCTCTTCTCGTAGGCTGCGCGCGCCTTCGGCAGGTCCTTCTTCATGCGCAGGAACAGACGACCGAGGTTGCCATAGGCATCGCCGACCGCCTCTTCGAGATTGCGCTTGTCGCCGGCGTCCGCGGGCGGGTCGTTCTTCAGCTTCTCGTCGCCGATCTTCACCGCCTTCTCGAGCATCGCCTGTGCGGTGTCGGCGTCGCGATCGAGGTAGTGCACGAGCATCAGCGCGCAGTCGTTGAGCAGGCGCGTGTTCTCGCCGTCGAGTTTCACGGCGCGCTGATAGGCGGCATAGCTCGCCTCGAACAGTTCGCGTGCGGCCTTTTCGTCCTTGCGCGCGACTCGTTCGCCGTGGTCGCGGCAGAACAGGCCCTCGTTGTTGGCGATGTCGACGTCGTTCGGCGCGGTCCTGCCCGCGACGCGGTACAGCGCGGCGGTGCGACCGAGGTCGCCCTTCTGGAAGAAGCGGTCGGCGAGGACCAGCACGGCGCGGCGGATGCTCGCGTCGTTGCCGAGGTCGTTGGTGAACACGTCGGGGCGCTTCTCCATCGCCGCGACCAGCGAGGTCTCGGCGCCGTCGAGGTCGTCGCGGCTGGTCTGGATGATGCCCTTCTGACCGAGACACAGCGCGGTCCACTGCTCGCAGGAGTTGGCGAACTCGCGGTTCACCTCCATCGAGCGTCCGAACAACCCGATCGCGCGGTCGAGCGTGGCCACACCGTCCTCCGACTTGCCCGCGGCCCACTGCTGGATCGCGAGGTCGAAGGATGCACGTCCGCGCCACCACAGCGAGGTCGCGTCCTCGGCCTTCTGCAGGGCTTCGAGCACCGCCCCGCTGTCGCCGATCTGGCTGCCCAGATCGACCAGCGCGCCGATCGCCGAAGCGTCACCCTGCCAGGCGCGCACCATGATCGCGATCGCCTGCGCGTTGGCGCCGGCCCAGCGCTCGGCGGAGATCCAGGTGTCGCGCAGCCCAGTGTCGAGTTGCCCGGCCTTGTCGACGGCCTGCATCGATTCGCGCGCGGCGGCGAGCAGATCGCTGCCCTTCTGCTTGGTGGCGGCGTCGGTTGACTGCTGCGTGTCGATGTAGGCGCGGGCCGCGGCCTCGGCGCGGATCTTGTGCGCGGCGAGCAGTTCCTCGGGCTTCGCGCCACCGACCGAGCGCGCGTGGCTGAGCAGATCGTCGATCGATCGCGTCGCCTCGGCATAGAGCCCGCGCACGAGCTGCGATTCGGCGAGCGCGCGGCGCGGCTCGAGCGGCTTGTCGTCGAGCTCGACGGCCCGCTGCAGCTGCGTGGTCGCGTTGGCGAACATGCTGTCTGCCGTGCCGAGACGGTCGTTGCGCTTCGCGGCCTGCTGAGCGAAGCGCAGCGAGTAGAGCCCACGCCAGTAGTGGTACGGCGCGTATCCCGTCATCTCCTTGTTGAGCGCGTCGAGAACGTTCAGGGCGCTGTCGAAGTCGCCGTCCGCAGCGAAGGCATCGGCCTTCTTGAGTTCGGCATCGAACTTCGCCTTGCGCGGATCCGGCTTGTCCTGGTCGGCCGGCGCACCGCCGGCGAGACGTGCGAGTTCACGTGCGGCCTCGCGACGCTGGTACGGGAAGTAGCCGACGGCCTTCTCGAAGTACGGCTTCCACTCGCCGACCGGGCGGTGGAGGTTCTTCTGCGCGAGCACGCCGAGGTTCTGCAGCGCGTCACCGGTCGCCTCCTCCAGGAACTCGCGTTGCGACGCATCCGCGTCCTTCGCGAGCTCGGCGAGCTGCGCCGTGCCGAGCTCCACCGCGCGCTCGAACATGCCGCGCGCGGCTTCGTAGTCGCGGTGCAGGTGGTACAGCAGCATCAGTCCGCAGTCGTTCACGATGCGCGGGTCCTGAGGCTCGAGCTCGACGGCCTTGCGGTACCAGGCGTAGCTCTGCTCCCACAGTTTCATCGCCTCGGCGAGCCTGGCCTGACGCTCGGCGTCGCCTGCCGTCGCGGGATCGTCCGCGTCCGGACCGGCGATCTTCACGCCGAGGTCGCGCGCGGCGAGCGCCGCGTTGTTGTAGGCGATGCCGAAGGCGTCGGGATGGCGCGTGATCACCCGCTGCCAGAAGTCCAGCGTGTCCCGCAGGGCGTGGTCGCCTTCAGCGTTGCTGAGGCGAGCGCCGATCATCGCGAGGCCGCCGAGGTAGTTGCCGCCGAAGCTGTCGACGATGCGGGGCTGCTTCTCCTCGTCGAACTGCGCGACTCGCGCATCCGCGGCGAGCGCCTTCAGGTAGTGCTCCTCCGCGACCTTGGTGTCGCCGGATTCGAGCGCGCAGCGCGCGACGGACAGTTCGCAGATCGCGACCCACTGGGTGCTCAGATCGTGATCGGCCGGGCGAGCGGCGTCGTAGCGCGCCCACGAATCGAGCGCCTCCGAGTAGTTGCGGATCGCACCAGCGGTGTCGCCCTCGCGGCGCAGGCGATCGCCGAGCGCGACCTGCGCACGGCCGAGGTAGAAGCGCAGCGTGGCGTTGCCCGCCGCTTCGCCGGTCATCCGCTTGTAGGCTCCCACGCACTCGACGTGTCCGCCCATCTGCCACCAGACCTCCTGCAGCGCGGTGTTGGCCTCGTTCGAGTCGGGTGCGGCGGCGACCGCGGTCTCGTACTCCTTCAGCGCGTCGGAGTGGCGTCCCATCCAGCGCAGCACGTCGGCGGTGCGCTTGTGCGTGACTCCCGGTGAAGCACCGGCCTGCTCCGCCTGGTGGAGCCGCGCGATCACGCCGGTCGCCTGGCGCACGACGGAGTCGGAGGGCTTCTCGGTTCCCGCCTGGAGCTCGTCGTTGCGGTCGGTGACGAAGAGCTGCATCTCGTTGGCGGCGGCCTCGAGCAACGCATCGGCGGCCTGGCGGCGATCACCGCTGACGCCGGCGGCTTCCAGCGCGGCGTCGCGCCCGTCGTTGAAGCGACCGAGCAGTCGACGCACCTGCGCGAGGCGGATCAGCGCCGCGGGATCCTTGCGGTCGAGATCGAGGGCGAACTCGTACTGGCGCGCTGCCGTCTCGAGGAACTGGTCGGCGTTCTTCACCCCGCTCTGCGCGAGTTGCACGTTCGCGGCTGCCGCCAGCAGCCGGGCGTCGCGATCCTCGGGACGCGCACGCAGGATCGCGTCGGTCACGTCGAGCGCGGCGTAGGCGTCACCCGAGCGGAGCTTCCGCTCGGCGTCGCGCAGATCGGGCGCTTCGGCGGTCGCGTGCGCGCCGGCTCCGGCCGGGTGGTCTGCGGGTTTCGCGGGGGAGGAACAGGCCGTCGCCAACAGGGCGAACACACTCAGCAACATGACGATCATCGGATGGGGGTCGGCACTCTGGAACGCAAAGGATGGAGCCCTCGGCGACGCGCGTGCAGCGCGGCGAGGGGCGCGAGGCGGCGGCCGGACCGCGCGGGATTGTTCGGGAGCGTCCGCCGGTCGGCAAGTCCGCTCCCCCCGACCGGTCGCTCCGGCGAGGGGTCGGGGGTCGGCGGGTGGGCCTTCAAGGGCCCGGCGGCCTGTGGCCGATGAGACCGAACGATCCGGCGAATCCCACGATGAGCGAGGTGCCCGTCATCCAAGTCGACGAGACCCTGGACCGGAACTCGGTCGGCGCGGCAGTGCAGGCACTGTCGACGGCGATCGGGTCCGCGACCGGCCGGATCGTCGTCGATCTCGGCCGCGTGCAGCGCTTCGACTCGGCGGGGCTGGGGGGCATCGTCGAGGGCATGCGCACCGCTCGGGCCCGCGGGGTCGAGGTCCGCCTGCGCGGGCTCTCGCAGGCGATGCTCGACTTCTTCTCCCTGCTCTCGGTCGAACGCCTGACCGCGGAGTCGACGGCGCGGCCGCGCCTCGACCCGGTCCGACGGGTCGGCGGCGCGGTGATCCCGATCCTCGACGCCTTCGGCGCCATCGCCCAGATCACCGCCCGCAGCCTCGGCGCGATCCTCATCGGGCCCTTCCGCGGGCGGCCCCTGCGTCTCGACCGCACCGCGCTGGAGCTGGATCAGGCCGGCAACGGCGCGATGCCGATCGTCGTGCTGATCGCTTTCCTGCTCGGCCTGGTCCTGGCGATGCAGGCCTGGGTGCAACTCCACGTGTGGGGAGCGGAGATCTACGTCGCCGACATGGTCGGCGTGTCGGTCCTCACCGAGATCGGCCCGCTGATGACGGCGATCGTCCTCGCCGCCCGATCCGGCAGCAGCAATGCCGCCCAGCTCGGCTCGATGGTCGTGAGCGAAGAGGTCGACGCGCTGCGGCAGATGGGCGTCGACCCGATCCGCTTCCTGGTGGTCCCCAAGGTGCTGTCGCTGGCGATCTCGACCCTGGCGCTGGCGGTGGTGTTCGACATCGTCGCGATCTGCGGTGGCGCGCTGTTCGCCTGGCTGGTCGCGGGCATCGAGCCGGCGGCCTTTCGGGAGCAGTTGCAGACCGCGCTGAAGCTCGGCGACTTCCTGGTCGCCTCCGTGAAGTCGGTCACCTTCGGACTGTGTGTCGGTGTGGTCGGTTGCGCACTCGGCCTGCGTGTCGAGGGCGGCAGCGAGGGCGTCGGACGGGCGACGACCAATGCCGTGGTGCTGTCGATCTTCCTGGTGATCGTGGTCGACACCATCTTCGTGACCGCGCAGAGGATGGTGCTCGCGTGAGTCGTCGTGTCGCACCCGAGCTTCTCGAGGCGGTGCGCGCACGCCATCAACCCAGCGCGGACCTGCTGCGTGCGGTCGCCGTCACCACCGTGCTGGGCGGACGCGAGATCCTGCGCGGCGTCGATCTCGCGATCCGGCGCGGTGAGGTGTTCGTGATCATGGGGCCGTCCGGCTGCGGCAAGACCACGATGTTGCGCCATCTGTGCGGTCTGCAGCGGCCGAGCGCGGGCACGATCTCGGTGGAGGGCCGCGACGTCTACGCGCTCGACCAGACCGAACTCGACGGCCTCCGGCTGCGCACCGGCCTCGCCTTCCAGGGTGGCGCATTGCTCGGCAGCCTGAGCGTCGAGGAGAACGTCGCGCTGCCGCTGCGCGAGAACACCGATCTCGACGAGCGCGTCATCCTGCAGGTGGCACGCATGAAGCTCGACATGGTCGGCCTCCTGCACGCGCGGAGCCTGCTGCCCGCGAGCCTGTCGGGCGGCATGAAGAAGCGCGCGGCGATCGCCCGCGCGATCGCGCTCGACCCGGAGATCGTGTTCCTCGACGAGCCGAGCGCCGGGCTCGACCCGATCACCGCCGCCGGCATCGACAACCTGATCCTCAAGCTGAACGCGGTGTTCGGCATCACCATGGTCGTGGTCACGCACGATCTCCCGTCGGCCTTCGCGATCGCCGATCGCGCGGCCGTGTTCCTCGACGGTCGCGTTGCCGCCCTCGGCACGCGCGACGAGATCTGGGCGACCAAGGACGTGCGCATCCGCGACTTCGTCGAGCGTCGCCTGCGCGAGAGCGAGAGCGGGACGGTCGACGTCGCCCGCTACTTCAGCATCTGAGCCGCCGCATGCACGATCCGACCCGACGACTCCGCGTGGGAATCCTGGTGCTGTGCACCGGTGGTCTGTTCGTCGCGCTGCTGGCCTTCGTCGCCGGCTCGTCGCTGCACCGCGAGATGCGCCATCACTTCATCCGCTTCGACGAGAACGTGAAGGGCATGGTGGTCGGCAGCAAGGTCAACTTCCAGGGCGTGCCGATCGGTGCGGTCGCCGACATCCGCTTCGAGCAGGGTCACACCCTGGTCGAGATCCGCATCGATCCCAAGAAGGCGGTGGTGCAGGACGTGACCCGCGCGCGCCTCGACCGTCTCCTCGTCACCGGGCAGGTCACCATCGAGCTGGAGGGCTACCGCGTGGACGCGAAAGCCCTCGCCGACGGCGAGTTGATCGGCGCCGAACACAGCGACCCGATCGAGGAGATCAAGTCGAGCCTGCCGGCGATGCTGCAACGTGTGGATCTCCTGCTCGATCGCACCACCGATCTCGTGTCGCGTGCCGAGCAGTTCCTGTCCCCCGAGAACGAGGCGCGTGTCGCCGGCATCCTCGATGCCTTGCGACGCGCACTCGACGCGGTGCCGGCCGAGCTCGGCCGCAGCGGTGCGGAGCTCCGCGGAACGATTGCCGCGTTCCGCCCGCTCGCCGACGAAGCGCGCGCGACGTTGCAGCACTTCGGTGAGATCGCCGACCGCGAGATCGCGCCGTCGGCGCAGGCGTTGCGCACGACGCTTGGGACTCTCGAACGCGGCGCCGTCGCGCTCGAGGCGACCGCGAACGCCTTCACGCGTGTGGCGCAGGAGACCGAGGGCATCCTCGGCACCAATCGGGGCGTGCTGCGCAGCCTTCTGGTCGGCGCCGGTGACGCGATGCGTGAGCTTCGCGCCTTCGCACGCCAGATCCGCGTCGCCCCCGACAGCCTTGTGTTCGGAGTCGAGGATCACGAGATCGAGCTGCCGGCGACGCCGGTCGGAGGAGGACGATGAGGACATCCGTTGCGATCGCTGCCGGTCTCCTGCTGTCGATGGCGTGCGGCTGCGGTGCGGTCGCAGTGCCCGAGGACTTCGCCTACCGTCTGCCTGCGCCGCAGCCGAGGGACGACGCCAACTTCATCGGCGGCGTGCTGCGCGTCGGCGATGTCGACGTCGTCGCCGAACTGGCCGGCGATCGTCTCCTGGTCGCCGACGCCGGCACGCGCCTGCGCGCGTGGCAGCACCATCGCTGGGCCGGGCCCCTCGAGCGCATGGTCTCCGACGCCCTGGTCACCGGGCTCGCACGCACGCGCCGCTTCGCCGAGGTGAAGTCGCCGTCGGCCTCGGGTACCGAGGACTTCGTGATCACCGCGCGCGTGCTCGACTTCCACGAGGTCGGCGACGCGCAGGGCTGGCGCGCGCGCGCGACGATCGAGCTGCACCTCGTGCGCCAGGACGGCCGTCTGGTGTTCCAGGACGAGTTCCGCGCCGACACGCCGCTCGCCTCGAGCGACCCCGGCGAACTCGCCTGCGGACTCGGCCACTCGATCGGCACGATCCTCGACGCCCTGATCGACCGCTGCGACCGCGAGGGCTTGTTCACGGTCGCGGCGCCGTCGCGCTGAGCGGCGTGAACGGGTGACGCACGGCCCGTGTGCGGGAGGCGGGCGGCGAGGTCCTGGCCTCGAACTGGCACGGGCCTTGCCTTTCCGTGCGGGAACACACCCAGGATCCCGCATGACCCCACGCCTGCATCGCCTTCTCGTCCTCCTCGCTCTGCTGCTCCCCATCGCCTGCGGAGGAGGTGGTTCCTCCGGTTCGGGCGGCGGAGCGGCCTCGCTCGCACTGCACGTCGACACGGCGGCGGGTTCGAGCGATCTGATCAGCGCGCGCATCACCGCGGTGGTGCTCGAGGCGAGCGACGGTTCGCTCGGTTCGAACCTGCTGCCGGCTGCGACGACCGTGACCCTGGTCGATCCGACCGGGGCGAGCGCAGGGCTCGCGCTGCGCACGCCGACGGCGACCGCGGCCGTCGCCGTGCATCTGCTGGTCGAAGGTGGTGTCGCCAGCGTGCGTCGCGCCGACGGATCGAACGGGATCGTGACCTTGCCGGGAAGCGATCTGCGCCTCGCCTTCGCGAGCGCGACGGTCGTCCTGCCCACCACGCTCCTCGGTCTCTCCCACAACGGCGTGCCCTCGCTCACCGCGCGCGCCGGCGGCGGATTCGACTGGACTCCCGATCTGCGTGTCGCGGCCGTCGCCGACGTCGTGCTCAGCGTGGCGGACGCCGAGGTGATGTCCGTCGATCGCGCGAACGGACGGATGATCGTCACGCTCGGCGGCTTCCAGGATCTGTCCTTCGAGCTGTCGGTGCCCTCGACCGCGCATCTGGTCGGCGAGGATGGTGGCGGCCGTGGTCGCGACGACTTCCTCGCCGAGTGCAGCAGCGGTTCGCAGGTGTCCTTCGACGGCATCAGCCACTCCTCGCGCGAGGTCGAGTGTCATTCGCTGCACCACCACGGCGCGGAGCACGGCGAGCTCGAGCTGATCGGCCGCATCACGGCCCTGGATGCGGGGACCTCGCACTTCACCCTCGACGTGCAGGCCGCGCGCCGGCGCGGCGTTCTGGTCGACTTCGCGACCGGGCCGATCGATGTCGATGCCAGCTCGGCCGCGATCCATCTCAGCCGCCACAGCGTGCAGACCGCGGTCGGCTTCGGCGATCTCAGTGTCGGCGCGCTGGTCGAGGTCGAGGGCAGCGATCCGAGCGGGGGTGCGATGACCGCGCGCTCCATCTCGCTGGAGGACGATCAGCAACATCACCAGCAGGGCGAGACCGAAGGTGAGGTCGTCGGAGTCGACGTCGGCGCCGGGACGATCTCGGTCGGGCCGCGCGGCAACGATCCGCTGCTGCTCGGTGGAGCGGCGGTGACCGGCATCACGGTGACCGTCGATGCGGCGACGTCGATCCTGCGTCGCAACGGCAGTTCTCTCACGGCGATCACGCTCGGCGACATCCTCGCGCGGGATCGCATCGCGGTGCGCGGCGAGATCACGGCTCCGCAGGAACTGCATGCGAGCTGGGTCCGCGTCGAGTCGCGTTGATCCGCGGCTCACGCATCCCGTGAACGAGCGCGACGATCGGCGCGCGTCCCGAGCCGCGCTCCCAGCGCCGACCAGCCGAGGGAGACCGGAACCACGGCCAGCAGCACGAAGTGCAGCGAGCCGTTCAGCAGCGTGAGTCCATGGTGCGCGAACACGCTCGCCACGTCACCACCGCGGTGCGCGACCGTGTCGATCACGTTCTTGGCGGCGTAGCGCTCGTGCGGCTCGGTCAGCGTGAACAACACCTCGCGACTCGGCTTCTGCACCGCGTGACGCATCGCTTCGACCGCGGAGTTGGCGACGAGCTGGGTCCAGAACAGGGAGACCCCCGACCACGACGCGATGCCCAGCGCGAGGAACGCCACGGTGCTCACCGCCGGCAGCACCGCCAGTCCGACTCTCAGGCCGAAGCGACGGATCAAGGGTCCGACGACGAAACCCTGCGCGAGCAGGGTGAAGCCCTGGGTGATCTCGTTGGCGGTCGCGTAGAGCGCCTTGCGCTGGGCCTCGTCGAGTCCGGAGCCGGCGACCAGGTGGCGCGTCTCCTGGTAGAAGACCGCCGCCGGGAAGGTCATCAGCACGACGTACACCGCGAGACGCCACAGCATCGGCGAGTCGATCACCGCGCGGAGGTCGCGCAGCGCATCGCGTCCGCGGGGGACCTGGAGGGTCAGACCCTCGCCGGCGCGCTGGCGCAACACCGGCAGCGCGCACAGCAGACCGAGCTCCAACAGCGCGGCGGACAAGAGCAGGAAGGTCGAGGTGTCCAGTTGCCGGGCCAGCTGTCGCGTGATCTCGGACCCCGCGAACATGCCGAGGGTCCCGCCGATCGCGATCGGTCCGAACTGACGGACGGCACGGCCGTGATCGAAGGCGTCGGTCGTCGCGCACCAGAACACCGCCACTGTGAACAGGTTGAAGACGCTGACGAAGACGTAGAAGGCGCGCCCGATCCAGAGGCGCGACTCCGGATCGCTCCATCGCCACGCCGCGAAGAACACCAGCAGACAGCCCGCGATGACGTGGAAGGTGCGCGCCACCAGCTTCCCGCGCGGCATGCGTGCCGCCGCTGCCGCGAACAGCGGAGCCACGAGCAGCGTGCCCGCGAAGGTGAAGGTCCACAGCAGGGCGACGTCGACGTCCCCGGTCCCGGCGGCCGTGCTCATGGCGTCGCGGATCGGCTTGAGGATCGCGTAGCTGGCGAGCACGAGGCCGAGCCATGCGGCGGCGAACAGCGGGTGCGCCGCCGCCGTGGGGGAGGGGGTGCCTGTCGTGGTCAAGTCGGCGCGCAACTACGCGGCCGGGCGGTCGAGGGCGAGCAGGAAAGCGCGCAACGCGGATCGGCTCCCGGAATAAGCTGTCCGCCCGCGCCGTCCGCTGCGCGACCGACGCCGATGACCCAACGTCGCCTGTCCCGCTCTCCCCTGCTTCTCGTCGCCCTTGGCTGCGCGCTCGCCTTCGCCGCCTGCGGCAGCAACGTCGGCCAGCTGTTCTCCTTCCATCGCGGCGGAGGCGGGACCGGAGCCAACGACGCCAGTGGCATCGTCCTGTTGACGGCGCTCGGGAAGCTCGCCGACGTCCGACCGAAGGTCGAGGCCGCGTTCCCGCAGAGCGGCGGTTGGCCGACCACGGTGCCGGTCGTGATCGTGTTCAGCGAGTCGGTCTCGCGGGACTCGGTCGAGCCGCCGGCGACCGGAACCGGGGCTCCGCCTGCGGCACGCGTCGGTCTGCGCGTGCAGGGCACCACGCAGAGCCTCCCGGTGAGCATCGACTACCTGTTCGGCGACCGGGTCGTGGTGCTCCGCCCTTCGGCACCCTTGCCCAACACGACGACCTTCGAGGCCTTCGTCGGCGCCGATGTGGCCGATCTGGACGCGGTGAAGAAGGGCGGTGCGGAGCAGGTGGTCGCCACCTTCCGCGCCGATCAGACCGACACGATCAAGAACGGCCGCATCCTCACCACCCTGCCGCCGGCCAACGCGAAGGACGTCTACCGCGAGACCGAGTTCATCGCCGTCTTCGACCGCCCGGTCGACACCGCATCGATCACCACCGCCAACTTCCGCATCGGCGACGGCACCACCGACGTGCAGGGATCGCTCGACACGCCCCTGCGCGTCCAGGGGCAGTCCGACCCGCGCTTCTACCGATTCCGTCCGCGCAACCCGCTCGCCGGCTCGACCCAGTTCCGGTTCACGGTCGACGACACGATCAAGTTCAACAGCGGCGCCGGCCAGCTCGACTTCGGCAACAAGACCCCGTTCCTGCGCTTCGACACCGTGGCCTTCGCGGTGCCGACCCGGGTGGCGCTCGGCAACGCGACGACCGGCTTCGCCGACAAGATCAACGCGCAGAACGCCGCGTCCGCGGTGGTGGACGTCGACGTCGATGCGTCGGCGACGGTCGGTTCGCAGGTCAAGCTGCGCGTCTACGGTCTCGATCCCTCGACCAAGGCCGTCGGCGACATCACCTTCTTCGACACCTCGACCACGCTCACGGTTCCGGGGCCGACGACGGTGTCGCTCCCGATCGGTGCGGCCCTCGGCAGTCCGGGGCGGTACTTCTTCGAGGAGGGGCCGGTGGTGTTCGTGGTGCGGCTGGTCAGCGGTGACCACAGCAGCTCGTTCCGCAGCTCCGCGGACGGCAGCACCGATCCCCGGTTCGACGTCACGCCGCCCTCGGTCACGGCCTGGCTGCCCGCGGTCACCGGTTCGCCGGACGCCGTGGTCACCGACCAGGACGCGATCGCGGTCTACGGCAAGGCCAGCGAGACCATCGGCTCCGCCGAGCTCACCGACGGCACCGCCACCGCGGCGCTGTGGAGTGCCGACGGCTCCGCGAACTTCATGATGCGACCCCTGCAGGTTCCGCGGAGCAGTGCCGTGCGCACCCTCACGCTCAACATCACCGACGCGGCGGGCAACATGAGCACGACCGCGTCGACGATCCATCTGACGCGCCGCGGCTTCGCGACCGGAAGCTTCGCGGGGACGCTCACCGTGGAGGTCTACGACGACGCGACGCTCGCGCCCATCGCCGGCGCCACGGTCGCGGTCGAACCGGGCGTGCCGCAGAAGCCGGCGGTCGGTCGCGTCTTTTCGACGACCGACGCGAGTGGTCGCGCCGTGTTCACCACGCTGCCGGGGCCGCGCAACACGATCACTGTGATCGCCGCGAACCACCACATCACGACGCTGCTCGACACACCGTCTTCGTTCGTGTCGATCGCGGCGGTGCCGCAGGCCGCTTCCGCCTTTGCCTCCGTGAAGGGGACCCTCGCGTTCGTTCCGGTCACCGGGCAGACCGCGAAGGTCGGAGCGAACCTGTTGACCGATCCGCTCCAGCTCGAGATCGCCACCGGCTCGCCGAGCGTGACCTCGATCCCGCAGACGGCGATCCGTGCATCGCGTCCGCTGCTGCTCACCGGCTTCACCGGCAACTTCGAGCCGACGACGACGCCAGCCTACGTCGGCTTCTTCTGCGCGATCTGTGGGGCGACCGGTGCCGGCGCGGCTCCGGCTCTCGCGCCACAGGAGTCCGGTGCGGTGCTCGACACCACGCAGGCGGTGCTGGGGACGAACGGCGTGATCGCCGGTCTGCTCGCGCCGTACAACGTCGACTTCAGCGCCGCGACGGGACTGGGTGCGATCGACGGCGCCGTGCGCGTGCGTCCGGTCGTCACGCTCGGCGGGTTCGCCGGCGGTTCCCTGTTCGGTGCCGGTGTGGCGACCAGCTCGGGTGGTGGCCTGTTCCAGATCGCCGCGAACTGGCCCCTGTCGTCGATCACCGCGCTGGCGCCACTCGGACCGGTGCTGTGGGTGCAGGCGCAGGCCGGCGACGCCGCGGGCAACACCACGATCCATCGCGCGCTGATCACCACACCGACCCTGGGCGTCGCCTACAACACCGGCGCTCCGCTCGGCATCCCGACCGTCGCGTCACCGGGTGGGGCGTCGACGGGTTCTCCTTTGATCCGCTTCGAGGACCGTCTCGACGCATCCACGCTGCCCGGAGGCTTCGGCTTCCACACACTGCGCGTCCAGGATGCCTCCGGTCTGCGCTGGACCTTGATCGAGCAGGACTTCGACGGTGCAGGCGCGACGCGCGACGTGCAGGTCCCGGACCTCACCGGACTCGGCGCGGGCATGGCGGTCGGCACCTGGAAGGTGCGCGTGACGAGCGAACTGATGTTCGGCGTCGGCTACGGCGACGGCGAGTTCGGCTTCGAAGAGCGCTACCGCCAGCTCGTCAAGGCGTCGCGGACGGCGGACGTCGACTTCACCATCCAGTGAGCGCGGCGTTGCGGGCATGAGCGGGCAAGCCGTCGTCCTGTTGTCGGGCGGACTCGACTCCGGCACCGCGCTCGCCATGTGGCTCGAACGCGGGGGAGCGGTCGAGCGCTGCCTGTGCGCCGACTACGGACAGCGAGCGGCGCGTGCCGAGGCCGCGGCGAGCGAGAGGCTCGCGCGCCGCTTCGGACTGCGCTGGCAGCACATCGAGCTGCCCTGGCTCGGCGAGGCCTCATGTCGGATGGGCAGCGCGCTCGCGGACGGTGGTGCCCGTGCCGTGCCCGAGCGCGACGAGTCGGCTCCCGGCGATGCGCAGAGCGCGGCCGCGGTCTGGGTGCCGGCGCGCAACGTCGTGTTGATCGCGGCCGCGGCGGCCTTCGCCGATGCCACCGGCGCCGGCTTCGTGGTCACCGGCTTCAATCGCGAAGAGGCCGCGACCTTCGCCGACAACAGCGCCTCGTTCTGCCACGCCTTCGACGCGGTCCTCGCCCGGGGAACGCGCGCCGGCGTCGCGGTGGCGAGCCCGACGCTCGAACTCGACAAGCGCGGCATCGTGCAGCAGGCGCGTCGGCTCGGGTTGGGGCGTGGCGACTTCTGGTCCTGCTACCACGCCGAGTCGGATCCCGCGGTATGCCGTTGCGAGTCCTGCGTGCGCAGTCGTCTGGCGTGGTCGACCGCGTGAGCGCACCGGTCGCATCTCCGCACTCGATGCGGGCATTGACGGCACGCCCGCGCTAGATTGCGGCGCACCCGACTCCTCGTCGTCGAGGCGTTTCCCCGATGCGATCCTTCGTTCCGATCCTGCTCGCCGGACTCACCGCGTTGCTCTCCGGCTGCCAGTCCGAACCGCCGGTCCGGATGGCGGCATCGCTCCGCGTGGCGCCCGAGCTCCTGACCCTGCGCCCGGCCGACATCGCGATCCTGCCGATCGAAGACGGCACCCTCACGCGCAGCTTCGGACCGCTGGAGGGGCGGATGCGCGCCGCCCTCGTCAAGCAGCTCGCCGAGCGGCTCTACTCGCCCCTGGATCCGTCGCACGTCGATCGCCGTCTGCGCGACACCGGGCGCCTCGCCACCGGTTCCCCGGTCGACGGCACCTGGCTCGGCAGTGTCCGAGGCAGCTTCGGGGAGGATGCGGTGCTCGGCGTCCGCATCACCCAGTGGGACGTCAGCAAGATCATGGACACGCGCCGCGTGCAGTTCTCGGCCGAGCTGCTGATGCTCGGATCGCAGACCGGCGCCACGCTGTGGTCGGGGCGGGTCGAAGGCAGCGTGAAGGCCGGCGGAGACGGCCCGGCGCCCTTGGGGCGCGAGCAGCGCATCGAGTCCGCGGCCGACGTGGTGGCGGGGGCGATCGCCCAGGAACTGCCCAATCGCCCGACCAACCGCTGAGCGGGGGGCCTTCGGGCGGCTCGAGGGTCGTCGATCGCGGCGGTGCGCCGCTCGGGTCGTCGGGCGCGCGTTTCGCCGGTGGCCCGAGGCTCTCGCAACCGGGCGGTTGCGCCGCGAAGTTGTTTTCGGGTCGGGCGACGCTATCCTCCCCGCCTCGACGCCCTCGACCTCGCTCCGTGTGGAGCGGGGAGACCGTCCAAGCCCGGGGCACCCTGGCCCTGGCGGACCGGTCCTTGGCCTCTGACCGAAAGACGACAGGGATGGCTATTTCCAAAGACAGTCGCAGGACGATCCTCGCCCAGAACCGCATCCACGAGAAGGACTCGGGTTCCCCGGAAGTCCAGATCGCGTTGCTCACGGCGAACATCCAGCAGCTCACCGAACACATGCGAGTCCATCCGAAGGACTTCCATTCGCGGCGCGGTCTGATCCAGATGGTCAACCGCCGCAACAAGCTGCTGCGCTACCTCTCCAGCACCGCCCACGACCGCTACCTGGCGATCACCGACAAGCTCGGTCTGCGCCGCTGAGACTTTCGTGGCCGGACGGTCGGCCGAAGCCGGCCGATCCTGGAGGGATGACTCAGGCGCCGAACGCGTCCGAGTCGATGAGAGTGGGGTCGACGTCCGCGCGGAGTTCCCGCGCGACGAGGACCCCTTGCGAGGATCGCAAGCGCCTCCCCGATCACGCCGCGTGGTGTGGTCGCTCGTGAACCCGGTGCACCGAAGGATCGGTCCGCCGCGCGAGGTGAAGGGAAGGAGCGCAATCCTGGGCCGGTCGATCCGGCTCGCGTCGATGGCCGCTGTGGGCGGAGGACGCGGGACCGTGCCGGCAGGGCGCTCGATGCGGTGAGACCGCGGCGCCAGGGGAAACGGTCGTCCGTCCCGCCCCGCGGGACAGCGGAGCCTCGGGCTCCACGACGGGGCGCGCACAGGGTGCGCGTCGCACGAGAAGCAGAAGAGAGAAGACAAGCAGAATGGCAATGCGCAAGCGGCGGAGCACGAAGGCTCCGCAGACGGAGCGGTCCGAACAGGGCCCGGCTTCCGACTCGCCCGCGGGCGAGACCAATCGCGGCTCCGGCCGCCGTGGCGGCCGCGGCCGCTTCCACGATGACGACGACGATGCGGGTAGTTCCCGCAAGAGGCCCTCGCGGTCGGAAGAGCCTTCGCGCGCGGAGGGGTCTTCGCGCACGGAAGGGACCTCGCGCACGGAGGCGCGTGGCACGCGTCGCTTCGAACCGGTCGATCCGCGCTACCCGTCGATGGTGCGCGTCTCGCGCGAGATCGGCGGACGCAAGCTCGAGCTCGAGACCGGTCGCATGGCGAAGCTCGCCGATGCGGCGGTGATCGCGCGCTACGGCGACACGATGGTGATGGCGACCGCGCAGGCGGCGCCGTCGGAGAAGGACGACGTCGACTTCTTCCCGCTCACCGTCGACTACCGCGAGAAGGCTGCCGCAGCGGGCAAGTTCCCCGGCGGTTTCTTCAAGCGCGAGGGTCGTCCGACCACCCGTGAGATCCTGACCGCGCGCATCATCGACCGCGCGATCCGCCCGTTGTTCCCCGACGGTTTCCGTCGTGAGACGCAGGTGCTCGTGCAGGTGCTGAGCACCGACAAGGAGAACGATTCGGACATCGTCGCCTCGGTCGCGGCCTTCGCCGCCGTGGCGATCAGTTCGATCCCGCACAAGACCACGCTCGGCGCGGTCCGCATCGGCTTGATGGACGGCAAGCTCCGCATCAACCCGACCTGGAGCGAGCTGCGCTCCGCGGAGAACAAGCTCAATCTGACGATCTGCGCGCATCGCGACGCGATCGTGATGGTGGAGGCCGGCGCCGATCAGCTCGCCGAAGAGGTGATGCTGGAGGCCCTCGAACTCGGCCACGAGGTGTGCGTCGAGATCGCGGGCATGATCGACGAGCTGGTCGGCTACGCCGGTCGGCCGAAGGTCGTGTTCACGCCGCCGCAGAAGGACGAGAAGCTCCTGTCGGCGATCGAGAAGCGCTTCGGCCGCGAGCTGATGGCGGCTCCCGTCAGCGAGGGCGACAAGCACGCCCGCAGCGCGGCGAAGTCGGCGATCAAGGCCAAGGTCAACGAGGCCTTCCCGGCACCGGAGGGCGCCGATGGAAAGGCGATCGCCCAGCACAAGAAGGCCGTCGCCGGGATCATCGAAGCGCTGTTCGACAAGGGCGAACGCGAGTCGATCCTCTCCGGACGTCGAGCCGATGGTCGCGGAACGACCGAGATCCGCCCGCTGACCATGGATGTCGGGGTGCTTCCGCGCGTGCACGGCTCCTCGCTGTTCACCCGCGGTGAGACCCAGGCGCTGTGCATCGCAACCCTCGGCACCGTCGACGATCAGCAGATGATCGACGGCATCTATCCCGAGGAGAAGCGTCGCTGGCTCCTGCACTACAACTTCCCGCCGTTCAGCGTGGGTGAGGTGCGTCGCTTCGGGGCACCGGGTCGTCGTGAGATCGGTCACGGTGCACTCGCCGAGCGTGCGGTGGGCGCCGTCCTGCCGAACTCGCAGGAGTTCGCCTACAGCCTCCGCGTGACGTCCGAGATCATGGAGTCGAACGGCTCGTCGTCGATGGCGACGGTGTGCGGTGCGACCCTGGCTCTGATGGACGCCGGCGTGCCGATCAAGCAGCCGGTCGCGGGTATCGCGATGGGCCTCGTCGTCGAAGGCAAGCGCATCGCGATCCTCAGCGACATCCTCGGCTCCGAGGACCACTGCGGCGACATGGACTTCAAGGTCGCCGGTACCGGCCGCGGCATCACCGCGCTGCAGATGGACATCAAGTGCGAGGGCCTCTCGCGCGAGACCATGCAGCAGGCGCTGGAGCAGGCCCGCGAGGGACGACTGCACATCCTGCGCGAGATGCTGAAGGTCATCCGGCGTCCGCGAGAGACCGTCAGCGAGCACGCGCCGCGCCTCGTGTCCTTCCCGATCCCGCTCGACAAGATCGGCGCGGTCATCGGTCCCGGCGGCCGCACCATCCGCGGCCTGCAGGAGGAGTTCGAGTGCCGCATCGCCGTGCAGGACACCGGCGTGATCGAAGTGTGCGGTGCCGACGCGGCGAAGGTCGACACCTGCATCGCACGCATCAAGGACATGACCGCCGAGGTCGAACTCGGCAAGGTCTACAAGGGTCGCGTCACCGGACTGAAGGAGTTCGGCGCGTTCGTCGAGATCCTGCCGGGCCAAGAAGGCCTCGTGCACGTCTCCGAACTGTCGGACGGTTTCGTCCGCTCGGTCGCGGACGTGGTTGCGATCGGCGACACGATCGAGGTCAAGGTCATCGACATCGATGACTTCGGCAAGGTGAAGCTGAGCCGCAAGGCGCTGCTGAAGGGCGACGCCCCCAAGACGGACGAACAGCCCCGCCCGCGGCGTGAGGGTGGTCACTCGACCGAGGCCGACCTCGATTTCGCGGCAGAGGAACCAGCGGAGACGGAGCGGCCGCGCGGGCGCGATCGCGAGGAGCGTCGCGGTCACCACCGTGGCGATCGCGGCGAGCGTCGCGGCGAGCGTGGCGAAGGCGCCCCGCGCGAGGAGCGCGGAGGTTTCCGTGACCGCGGCGACCGCACCGAGCGCGGTGACCGCGGTCCGCGCCCCGAGCCGTCCGAGCGCCCCGTGCGCACGGAGCGTGGTGAGCGGCCGGAGCGGTCCGAGCGCCGGGAGCGCGGCGAATGGGAGGAACGTCCCCGCCGTGACCGCGATTCCGAGGACCGCGGACCGCGGAACCAGGACCGGGGGCCGCGTGAGGCGGGACCACGCCATGGCGAGGTCGAGCGCGAGTCTCGGCCGGAGCGCCCCGAGCGTGGAGAGCGTCCCGAGCGAGCCGAGCGCCCTGAGCGCCCTGAGCGCCCTGAGCGTCCCGAGCGAGCCGAGCGTCCTGAGCGCCCTGAGCGAGCCGACCGCTCCGAGCGCCCTGAGCGAGGCGAGCGGGGCGATCCGCGCGCTGAGCGTGCGCCGCGGCGGGACCGCGAGGACCGAGGCGAGCGCCGTCCGCGTCGCGAGGAGGATCCCGCGCCGCGCGCCGCGCACCGCGATGAGCCGGTCGACTTCGAGGACGAGTCGCGTCCGCGCCGCGTCGCCGCGGAGGACTCTGGCCGTCGCTTCGACCGCCCGGAGCCGCGCGGCGCGATCCGCGAGGAGCGTAGCGAGGGCGATCGTCGTCGTCCCTTCGATCGGAGCGGCCAGGACGACGCGGATCGCGATCGGTCCCGGCCGCGCCGCCGGCGCTGAGCGGCCTTTTTCCCTTGGTCTCCCGGAGTCCGCGCTGGCGGATTCCGGGCGACTGTGGCGAAATAGCTGGCCATGCGCCGGCTGGGCCCCCGATCCGCCAGACAATCCGCCATCGGCCTTGTCAGCCTCTGCGGATCGCTGATCGCGCAGAATCCGGCGGAGAGTCCGGCCCGCCCCACGGTGGTCATCCCGTACCGCGCTGAGGCAATCCACCTCGACGGCGATCTGGGCGAATGGCCGACCACGCCGAGCATCGACCTCGACCGCGCCGATCAGGTCTGGAGCCAGAAGCGCGATCCTTCCCCGGCGATGCGATGGGGCGGGGCCAAGGACCTGGAAGCCCACTTCTGGCTCGCCTACGACGCCAGCCGCCTCTGGATCGCCGGCCGCGTCCGCGACGACGGCTTGGTCGCCGGCAAGGTCGGCGCCGAGTGGCACCAGGGTGACGCGATCGAACTGTTCTTCGACCTCGGCGACGCCACCGCCGCGACCGGTGAGTTCACGCCCGACGTCCTGCAGTGGTTCCTGATGCCCTTCAGCGCGGAGCGGCCCTGGGGCGTGATGGACTGGCGGAGCCGTCCGCCGACGCCGTCGGGGGCGAGCCTGACTGCGGTGGACGTCGTGTTCCGGCAGGAAGCGGAGGGGCAGTACACCTTCGAGGCCGTCCTGCCCTTCCACAACTTCCCCCGCGTCGCCGGCCGTGGGGAGATCGGCTTCAGCATCGCGCTCGACGATCACGACCCCGATCGCGCCGACCGCTACCAGTACATGTCGTGGAACGGCGAGCAGCTCGTCGACCACCGCGAGAACCTGGGGCGCCTGGTCTTCGGGGGGTCGCCGCCGCTGCGCACTGCGCCGGGTGACGAAACCTCGGGACTCGGCTGGCTCGCGGAGACCGCGCCGTACGTGCTGGTCCCCGCCCTCTCCCTGATCGCATTGAGCGTGCTGTTGTGGGCTTGGAGCCGCGTCAGCCGCAGGGCGCCGATCCTGCGTCCGCTCGGGCGGGCACTCGGCGTGCTGATGTTCGGCGCCGGCCTGCTGCTGCCCGGATGGTTGGTCGACGCCCGTGCGCGCGCGCGCAGCGACCGGTTGCGTGCGGCGGTCGACACGCTGGTGCAGCGAGTGCCGGACATGGAGGGTGAACTCCTCGGTGGCTACCGCGGCATCGACCGCGACCGCACGCTCATCGACCTCGTCGACGGCCGGTCGATCGCGCGCGAGAACCGCTACCGCTACACGATGCACGGTCAGCTCGCCGGCAAGGGTCCGGCGCTCGGCGCGCGGGTGCGCAGCTATCCGGGGTTGGGCTTCGACGTGCGGCCCTACCTGATGCCCTTGCCGCGCGGCGAGCGCGAGATCCTCAACTTCCGCGACCGTGTGCTGCCCGGGCGTCTGAACCTGGTGGTCGCGCGACCGCTGTTGTTCTCCGGTCTCGCCTCCGATCCTCTGGGTGCGACGGAGCCGGCGGACGACGTGGTCCAGTTGGAGGTCGCGCTGCACCGCTTCGGCGCGGCGCCGGTCGAGTCCTCGGTCGAGATCCCCGGACCCTTCCTGCCGACCGCCGATCCGGGCCTCGAGCGGATGGAGATCTCGTTCCGCACGATCCCGGTCGACCAGCCGATCGAGTCCTTGAGCCTGACCTGCCGCAACGCGGACGGTGTGCGCCTGGTCGGGATCACCTGGCTGTCGTCGCCCGACAGCGATCCGCGGATCGTGCCGCTCACGCTCGGCTCCGACACGCTCGGCGGCGTACCCACCGACCTGCGCGGACCCTGGCCCGCCGATGCGGGAGTCGAGCTGAGCGAGACGGCGAGCGCGACCTTCCCGCTGGTCGGCGTGCACCCCGACGAATTCCAGAAGCTGTGGATCGTGTTCAGCGGCGAATACCGGCGCCCGATCAACCTGCCGGTCGGCAGCCATGTCGCCGAACTGACCATCAGCTTCGCCGAGGAGGGCGTGGCGCCGCGCGTCGTGCCGTTCCAGCACCAGCGCACCATGTTCTTCGAGCAGGACCGCGCCAATCGCGAGCTGAGCGACGACGCGGGGGTCCGCATCGCGCATCGCTGGGAAGGCGACGACAAGGAGTCGCACACCGACTTCGTGCGCGAGATCGATCTGCCGGAGGGCAAGACCCCGGTCGCGATCGAGCTGCGCAACCTCGGTCCGTACGCGATCCGATTCCGCAGTGCGATCCTCGGGTCGGCGGTCCGCGACGCTCCGACCAGCACTGCGGACTCGCCGCTGGTGCGCGGCAAGGACGGCGAACTCTCGCTGCGCCCGGAGATCGGTGAGCGGCTGCGCGGGATCTCGTTCTCGATCTACCGCAGCGGTCGTCTGTCGGGGGCCACCGGCAAGGTCGACTCCGTCGCCGATCGCGTCGTGCTGCCGGAGGCCTTCCGTCGCATCGTGCCCGACGACGGCATCCAGGTCCGCACCGTCTCGACCGGCGATGTCGTCACCGCGGAGGCGTACGTCGCGCTGCGCGGTGAGGCGTGGTCGGGGACCACGCTCGGCGCGACGCTCCGCGACGAAGGCTACGGTGACTTCACCCGCTTCGTGCACCGTGTGGGTGCGGTGTCGTGGCTGGCTTCGCTGCCGATCCTCCTGCTGCTGTTCAGCGAGGTGGTCGCGACGCTCGGCAGCCTGCGCGTGCGTCTGGTGTCGGTGCTCTCGCTCGCTTCGCTCGTGCCGCTGATCGTGTTGTCCGTCGTGCTCGTCCGCGTGATCGAGAGCGACCACGAACAGAAGCTGCGCGAACGACTGCAGCAGGAGATCTCCTCGGTGGACCAGCAGCTCGCCGAGCAGCGGACCCAACTGGCGGCGAGTTGCGACGTCTGGCTCGGCGACCTCACAGCCGTGGTGCGCGCGCGCGGTCTGCCCGATCGCAACGACACGACCACGGCGTTCAGCGACGTCTTGCGTCCGATCCTGCAGAGCCAGGTGCCTCCGAGCTGGGCCGATTCCTGCGGGTTGGAGTTCGAGTTCACGCCGGCGGCGGACAAGCAGGGCGCGAGCCCGGTCGCCGTGTTCGTCGGCGCGGCTTCGCTGCGCAACCTCGACACCCAGCTCCGTTCGGAGACCGGCGCCTATCTGAGCTGGGGAGTGCCGATCCTCGGCGTGAGGAGATCGGTCGAACTCGCGGGGCAGGGCACCTGCTCGCTCTCGGTGGCGCGCAGGATCGACAGCGCCTTCCTGACCAGTCTGGTGCACGATCGCGCCGCGCTGGTGTGCGATCTGCGCGGCTATCCGCTCGCGGTCTCGGGCAGCGACGCCATCGCGGCGCAGGCCCTCGAGCATCACGCCCGACGTCCGGCGGCGATGGCCGCGCGCGAGGCGATCGTGCGCGACGGCAGCGGCGGCACCCGTCCGTTCGTACAGCGGGAGAGCGAGGGCGATGGTGCGTGGGTCAGCGCCTACAGCGTGTTGTTCGACGTGCAGAACACGCCGCGTCTGCTGCTCGGCGTGGTGAGTCCCGACGTGGAGGCGACGCTGCCGTTGGCCGTGGGGCGCGTTCCCGCGCGGGCCTTCTTCGCCGCCGTCGCAGGTCTGCTCGCGTTGGTTGCCGTGTTCCTCAGCTTCGTCGTGACGTCGCGCATCAGTCGTCCGATCGAGCAGATCGAACGCGGCGCGCAGGCCCTGCGTCGCGGTGAACTCGACGTGCAAGTCGAACACGAGGAGACCGGGCAGATCGGGCGGCTGACGCGGACCTTCAACCAGATGGCCCAGGAGCTGCGAGGGCGCATCGACGACCTGCATCTCCTCAACCGCGGCATCCAGACCCTGGCTTCACGACTCGAACTCTCCGACGTGGTCTCCGCGGCGGTGGGCTTCTGCATGCGTCATGCGCCGGCGGACGACGTGCGCATCCTCCTCGTCGATCGCAGCCGCGATCGGGTCGAACTGCTCGGTGTGGGTGGTTCGTCGTTGCTCACCAAGGTGGGCGACGTGGACATGCTGCTCTCCGCCGAGGGCGCGTGCAGCGTGGTACTCGGCGAGATCACGCCGACCCTGCTGGCCGCAGCACCGGGACACCGCTCGGCGCTGGCCTTCCCGTTGCGGCTCGCCGGTCGATCGCGCGGCACGCTGCTGCTGCTGTTCACGTCGCTGCGGCCGCCGGCGGTCAATCTGGAGTTGCTCGCGACCATCGCAGCACAGACCGCCGCCGCGACCGAGAACGCGCGCCTCTACCAGCTCGCGGTGGAGGACGTGCGCACCGGGACGCTCCGCCCCGAGTACTTCGCGACGCGCCTGTCCGACGAGGTGAGTCGCGCCGAGCGCGACACCGCCACGGTCGCCCTCGGTGGGTTGCGCATCGAGGACGGCGCCGCGCTCGCGGTGACCCTGGGCGACGAGGTGTTCGGATCCGCGATCGAGCAGGTCGTCTACGCCTTGCGCGC
This sequence comes from Planctomycetota bacterium, assembly GCA_046349595.1. Taxonomy (GTDB): domain Bacteria; phylum Planctomycetota; class UBA1135; order UBA1135; family UBA2386; genus JACRLW01. The sequence goes on along the minus strand of JAXMCA010000001.1, from coordinate 3,173,847 downwards.
CGAACTCGGACCCGAGGCGCTGATCACCCGACACGCTGCCTTCGAGCTGCGCGTGGCGATGCGCAACGCCGATCGCGTGCAACTCGAGGCGGTGCTGCGCCGCGCCGCGGCGCGATTCGACGGCGACCGCATCCCGGAGGTCCTGCGCCCGTTGCGCTGGCGCGTCGCGGTCGTCGCCTATCCCCAGGATGCGGCGAGCACCGAGTTCCTCGTCGATGCGCTCGGGAGCAGTCTGATCCCCGCCCGTTCCGGCGAGCCGCGCATCGCGCGTGATCCGGGCCCACTGCTCGCACACACCAGTCCCGCGATGGAGAGCGTGGTCCGCGTGGTCGAGCGCGTCGCGCCGACCGACATCTCCGTGCTGCTGATCGGCGAGACCGGGACCGGCAAGGAAGTGATCGCGGACCTCGTGCACCGCTGGAGTGCGCGTGCCAAGGGACCGCTCGTGAAGGTTCACTGCGCCGCGCTCCCGGAGAGCCTGCTCGCCTCCGAGCTGTTCGGCCACGAGAAGGGCTCGTTCACCGGCGCCACCGAGCGCAAGCTCGGACGCTTCGAGCAGGCCAACGGCGGCACGATCTTCCTCGACGAGATCGGCGAGGTCTCCGCCGACGTCCAGGTCAAGCTCCTGCGCGTGCTGCAGGAGCGCGAGATCGATCGAGTGGGCGGCACGCATCCGATCCCCGTCGACGTGCGCATCGTCGCGGCGACCAACCGCGACCTCGAGCAGATGGTGAGGGAGGGACGCTTCCGCGAAGATCTCTACTACCGCCTGCAGGGCGTGCTGCTGCGGGTCCCACCGCTGCGCGAGCGGCGCTCGGACATCCCGGCGCTCGTCGAACAGTTCCGGCTCGAGCTGTTCGCCGCCGGACAGACACGCGTCGACGGATTCACTCCCGAGGCGATGGACGAACTGTTCCGCGGCGAGTGGCGGGGCAACGTGCGCGAGCTTCGCAACGTGGTGCTGCGGGCCATGGTGCTCGCGCCGGGCCCGCGCGTGACACGCGCCGACCTCCTCTGGCAGGAGCCGCGGACCGCGGTGCCGGCTACCGTTGTGGCAAACGAGCCGCCGCCGGTCGATGTCGTCCCGCTTTCGGGGGCGGCACCCGTCGAGCAGGCTGCGCCGCCGGATGCGCAGCCGAGTGCCGGGGGATCGGCGGCCGGGGCGGATCCCCTCACCGCGCTGCCCGTCGCGGCGGCGTCGGAGACCCTGGCCGGACCCGACCTGGATCCGCCCGGGCGGGCGACGGACATCCTCCGCTTCATCGCGGCGCGCCCCAGCACCTCGAGCCAGGAGTGCGCCGACGCGCTCGGTCTCAGCCAGCGGACCGCCCTCCGGATCCTCACCGAGCTCTGCCAGGCCGGTCGCATCGAGCGGCTGGGCAAGCGGCGCGGCGCGCGCTATCGCCTCGCCGATCCATCCGCCAACCCCCCAAGTTCTCCCGAACAATCCGACAAGCTCGGCCACGACCTGCCGACTTCAGTCTGACGGAATCTCTGGCCGCGCCCTGGCGAGATTTTTTCGGGACCCGGCAATCGCCACCGGAGCGAGCACTGGGGCAGTCTCCGGGCTTTGGCGGAATTCGCCCTCAAGGCTCCGGAACGGGCCTTGCGAAACTACGCCCATCGGCAAACGGCCGGCTCGGGTTTCTCGAGGACCCTCGCAAGAGGGCACGACGACCCGCCGTCCGGGATGCCGATCGAACTGCGGATGACCTTCGAGCGAGAGGACGACCCATGCTGCCCACTTCTGTTTCGCGCGCCCTGATCGGCCTCCTCGCCACGATGGTCCTGACCACGATGGGGGTGGCGCAGGGGATCGAGTTGAAGAGTGCCGCGACGGTCTGGTCAGGCAGCGCCTCCACCTGTTCTCAGCCCGCCACCATCCGCTTCGACTCGGTCCGCGACGCCACCCCCGAGTGGCAGACGATCCGCTCGGAGGGCGTGAAGAAGGGTTCTGCCCGCTACAGCCTGCTGATCTCGCAGATGAACGACCGCATCCGCGATGCCTGCCAGAAGGTGGCGGACGACCAGTCCCGCGACTGCGTGGTCAGCGACGGCGACATCAAGAGCAGCAATGGACTCACCCCGATCGACATCACCTCCTCCGTGGTGACGAAGCTGGAGTCCGGTCAGCCCACTTCGTAACCTTCCGCCACCGTCGGACTGCGGATCCGGGGCGATGCGCCGCGGCGTGGATCGACGAACGACCGAGGTCAGGGCGGCTTCGGTTCCCGCGAGGACTGCGTGAAGCTTCCCACGCTGCGAGACCGGATGCGTGAATCCCGCCGGAGAGGGAGCGCCGAGATCGGCGCGCTGCTGGCCCTCGCGGTCGCCGCGGCGTGCACCAGCTCCGAGCCGCGGCGACGCTACGACCTCCAGCCGAAAACCGAGGTCCAGGTCTTCGATCCCTCGGGAGTACCGAACGAAGGAACCGCGCTGAGCGACCAGGTCGGCGGCCTCGGGCCGGTCGCCGCTCCGGCCTTCGATTGGCAGGCGCTCGAGGCCTCGGCCGGGGTCCAGGATCCGCAGAAACCGCAGGACCCGCAGAAGCCGCCCCAGGCACGCGTCGATCAGGAGGAGGAGAAGCGCCGCGCCGCCGCGCGCATGCGCAACGCCTTCGGCGACACCATCCTGCTCAATGACGACGGCTCGATCACCAAGCAGTACTTCCTCAGCCAGAGCGCGGGATCGCTGTTCATCGCTCTGCTCCAGAAACTGACCGGCGGCGACGGGAAGCCTCCGACCGGCATCAACAAGTTCGGCGGCGCCGAGATCGACTCGGTCCTCGGTCGGATGCTCGGCAAGGAGCACGAAGTCGACCTGGTCTACATCGACAAGTTCGAGGCGATCGAGGACACCGGCATCCGGGCGACCCCGATCACGCGTGCGCCGATCACGCCCTCCCAGCGCAACAACGCGCTGGTGCTGGTCACGGCGCAGCCGGAGTCCCTGGCGTCCTTCGAGAAGGCCCTCGACCTCTTCTACGCGAACATCCCGCAGGTGCAGATCGAGGTGAAGGTGGTGGAGTACACCACCTCGGACTCGCTCGCGGTGGGTGTGGTGCCGATCAACGCCAACACGCCGACGATCGACAACCTGAAGTCGGACCGCCTGATCCGCAACATCGTCTCCGACTTCTCGGCCGCGGGCTTCACCGGTTCCGGCAACAGCAACGGTGGCGGCATCATCTCGCTCGGCGGCATCCACCAGAGTCTCGAGCTCAACGCCGCACTGCAGGTGCTGGAGGCCGAGAACATCGCCGACGTCCGCAGTCAGCCCACGATGGTGGTGCGCAACGGCGGCACCGCCACGGTGTCGACGCGCACCTCGCAGCCCTTCCCCGTCGCCAAGATCATCAACCAGACGGTGACCTCGACCGACATCCAGTTCAAGGACGTCGGCATCACCATGGACATCCGGCCGGAGATCGCCGGCACCGAGACCGTGGTGCTCAACATCTACGTCAGCGTCTCGGCGATCACCGGCTTCGTGGAGAGCGAGCCGATCCCGACACCGGTGATCTCCACGCGCGAGGCGGCGACCGCCGTGCACCTGCGTCAGGGCCAGACCACGGTGATCGGCGGTCTGGTCGCCGAGTCCAACTTCGACACCGACCGCAAGATCCCGATCCTCGGCGACATCCCCCTGCTCGGCATTCTGTTCCGCTCGACGCTGACGCAGCACGAGAAGACCATCCTCGAGTTCCACATCACGCCGCGCATCCTGACCAGCACGACGCGCCGGTCGACGGTCAGCGGCTGACGATCGGGCACGCCGTCGCCCGCCCCGCTTCGGGATCGCGACGCTCCGCCGGGAAGACGCTACGCTCGCCGCCCGTCCCAGGGACCATCTCGATGTCGTCGACGCACAGCCCGGTCTGCCGCCCCGCCGAGAGCGGCATGGCCCTCCTGATGGTGCTCATCCTGAGCATCCTGCTCTACGCGATGGTGACCGAGCTGGTTACGACCTCGCAGACCGCGCAGATCGTGGGCGAGAACCAGCTCGTGCTGGCGCGGATGCGCAATCAGGCCGACTACGTGCTGCCGCAGGTCGAGGACCTGCTGCTGCAGGATCTGCAGGCGGCCGCGGCGCAGTCGAGCAGCGGCGGTGCCGGGGCACCGGCGGGGCTTCCGGGCGCCGCGGGCGGACAGCCCGGTGCGGCGGGGGGCGATCAGCCGGAGGAGGAGGACCCCTCGGCCGTCGCCGACGGCAGCCAGGACGCGTGGTTCGAGCCGACCGGCTACCCCGACGACGACATCACGACCTACGCCTGGGCCGAACCGGAGAACAACAAGTTCAACGTGCTGTCGCTGGTCAGCGCCGACCAGAAGTTCGCCGACCTGTCACGCGATCGCTTCGTGCGGCTGCTCGACGACCTCCGCGACGGCACCGACGACGACATCACGAGGTCCGATGCCGAGCGCATCGCCACCGCCGTGATCGACTGGATGCACAGCCGCACCCGCAGCGAGAACCTGCCGCGCATGCCGCTCAAGAGCGATGACGAGGCGCACCGCGACGTCACCTTGATGCTCCAGCTCGACGAGATGTTGCTGCTCCCGGCGGTCACCGAGGACATGTTCTTCGACAAGGTCCTCGACTCGAAGGTGATCCCCGGGCTCGAGTCGGTCCTGACCGTCTACACCGCACTGACCTACGACTCGGGTGACCCCGAGGACAATGCGCGCAAGGCGGCGAGCGGTGGAGCGAACAACGCCAACGGGTCCGGATCCGGCAACACCGGCAATGGCGCCAACGCCGCGAACGGTGCGAACCCGGGCAACGCCAGCGGATCCAACGGCACTCCGCCGCAGCTCCAGGGTGAGGGCATCCGGATCAACGTCAACACTGCACCGCGCGTGGTGCTGCGCTGTCTCTTCGACCCCTCCGAGATCCCCGACGCGGTGATCGACGGGATCATCCGCTACCGCAACGAGGAGGTCGAAGAAGACCCGTCCAAGCCGAGCACGAGTTCCGTGCCGGAGGACTACCTCGGCGACGTCCGCACCGGTGCGGGTGTGAAGCGCAAGATGTTCAAGGCGGTCGACGAGATCGAGGAACAGGTACCGGAGCTGAAGAACCTGCCCGATCCCGACCTCAAGAGCCGCTTCCTCGACATGCTCACGACGAAGTCGGACGTGTTCACCGTCCACCTCGCGATGATGCACAAGCGCAACGAGGAGACGCGCACCTACGTGCTCCAGCGCGAGCGCTCCGTGCTGGTGCGCATCGACGACGGCGAGTCGGGCAAGATCTATCCGATCATCCTGCACGAGCAGCGCGACGGGCTCCGCGTCGTCCAGCCGGACATCCCCGAGGACGACCTGATGAACGCCAGCGCCCGCATCGCGGACATGGACACCTTCTCGCAGGAAGAGCGGGCCTGGAACCCCTTCTACATCGACTTCTACCGGCCGCGCGCCGAGCGCGACCAGATGTTCAGCTACAACCAGTTCCGTCGATGAGCCCGCGGAAGCGGTCGAACAGGTAGAGCGAATCGTGCGGCCCGGGCGCCGCTTCGGGGTGGTACTGGACCGAGAACACCGGCAGCTCCTTGTGCCGGATGCCTTCGACGGTCTTGTCGTTGAGGTTCAGGTGCGTGACCTCGACCGACCCCGGCAGTTGCGCCGGATCGACCGCGAAGGAGTGGTTCTGCGCGGTGATCTCCACCTTCTCGGTGGTCAGGTCCATCACCGGCTGGTTGCCACCGTGGTGGCCGAACTTCATCTTGAAGGTCTTCGCACCGAAGACCTGTCCCAGGATCTGGTGGCCGAGGCAGATGCCGAACACCGGCACCTTCTTCACCAGCTCCTTCGCCGCGGACACCGCGTAGTGCAGGATCGCGGGGTCGCCGGGGCCGTTGCTGAGGAACACACCCGCGGGCTTGCGCTCGAGCACCGCGGCCGCCGGAGTGTCGGCGGGCACGACCGTGACGTCGAAACCGGACGCGACCAGCGAGCGCAGGATGTTCCGCTTCGCGCCGAAGTCGTAGGCGACGATCTTGTGCCGGCGCTCGGGCGCCTTCGGTGCACCGGGTGAGGACGCGGCGAAGGGCGACTCGTGGCCGCGCGTCCAATCGAGGCTCTGGCGTGTTGTGACCGCGAGCACGTGGTCTTCGTCGCTCACGCTCGGAGCGTTGCGTACCTTCGCGACCAGATCGGCGTCGGGGCTGTCGATGTCCTCCGTGATCAGCACTCTCATCGCGCCGCCGGTCCGCACGCGGCGCGTCACCATTCGGGTGTCGACGCGCTCGATGCCGGGGACCCCGTGTTGGATCAGGTAGTCGCTGAGCTCACCGCCGGAGCGGAAGTTGCTCGCGCGCGCGGCGGCCTCGCGGACGATCAGTCCCGACAGCCACAGGCGCGCCGACTCCTCGTCCTCGCTGTTGACCCCGTAGTTGCCGATGTGCGGCTGTGTGAGCAGCACGGTCTGCCCGCGGTACGACGGGTCGGTCAGGATCTCCTGATAGCCCGTGATCGAGGTGTTGAAGACGAGCTCGCCGATCGAATCGCGGGAGGCGCCGATCGAGCGGCCGCGAAGGACGGTGCCGTCTTCGAGGACGAGGCGGGCTGGCTTGCGGGAGTTCAAGGCGGAAGGAGCATAGCGACCGCGGCGGCCTTCCCCTCATCCTTCCGCGGCGCGTCCCGCGCGGAGCATCAACGCCGCGGCGTAGCCGGCCCCGAAGCCGTTGTCGATGTTCACGCAGACGACACCCGCCGCGCAGGACGACAGCATCGTCGCCAGCGCCGCCAGGCCGCCCTGCCCCACCCCGTAGCCGGTGCTGGTCGGCACCGCGACGACCGGGCGGTCGAGGAGCCCGGCGAGCACGGAGGGCAGCGCCCCCTCCATGCCGGCGACGGCGACGACGGCCTGTGCCCGCCGGATCGACGGCACGACCGCGAGCAGCCGGTGCAGCCCCGCGACTCCGACGTCGTAGTGCCGTTCGACCTCGCAACCGAGCAGCGACGCGGTGACCGCGGCCTCCTCCGCGACCGGCAGGTCGGCGGTGCCGGCGGCGACGATCGCCAGCCGACCGCAGCGTGGCAGGGCCGTCGCTTCGAAACTGACGCAGCGAGCACGCTCGTGGTGGACCGCGGCGGGGAGCTGCACCCGGATGGCCTCGACGTGCGCGGGACCGGCGCGTGTGCACAGCACGCGTCCCGCGCGCAGAGCGATCTCGCGGGCGATGCCGGCTGCATCCGCCGGGGTCTTGCCTTCGCACAGAACCACCTCGGGGAATCCGCAGCGCTGCGCCCGATCGTGGTCGATCCGCGCGACGTCGCCGAACCGGTCACCGTTCATCGCGCGCTCCGCGACGTGGCACGTGCGTCGAGCGAGAGATCGTCGACCTGGCCGCGTTCGCGCCACAGATGATGACCGAGGCCGGCGATCATCGCGCCGTTGTCGGAGCACAGATCCAGCGGCGGGAAGGCGATGCGCAGTCGTGCGAGGCGTCGATCGTCGGCGAGCTTCTGGCGCAGCAGTCGGTTGCGCGCGACGCCTCCGCCGATGGCCAGGGCTCGCAGTTCGGGCATCGCCTCGGCTGCACGGCGCAGCTTGCGCACCAGGGTGCCGACGACCGCGGCCTGGAAGCTTGCCGCGACGTCGCGCAGTTGTTGCGCATCGAGCTCCGGCATCGGCTGCGTGACGCCGGGCCCGCGCAGGTGGTAGAGCAGTGCGGTCTTCAGGCCGCTGAAGCTGAAGTCGAGCGACTCCGGTCCAAGCATCGGGCGCGGCAGGTCGACCGCACGCGGATCACCACCCTGCGCCGTCGACTCGATCGAAGGTCCGCCTGGGTAGGGGAGGCCGAGCAGCGCCGCGCCCTTGTCGAGAGCTTCACCCGCAGCGTCGTCGATGGTGCGGCCGACGCAATCGGCCCGTCCCTTCTCGCGCACCACGTAGAGCGCGGTGTGTCCGCCGGACGCGACCATGCACAGACAGGGGAGCGGAAGATCGGGCTCCGCCATGAAGGCGGCGAAGACGTGGGCTTGCACGTGATCGACGCCGATCAAGGGCTTGCCCAACGACCACGCGAGGGTCTTCGCGGCCGCGAGTCCCACGAGCAGGCTGCCGACCATGCCGGGGCGGGCGGTGACGGCGATCGCGTCGAGATCCGTCGCCTCGACCTGCGCCACCTGCAGCGCGTCGCGCACGATCGGCAGGATCCTCGTCATGTGGGAGCGGCTTGCGACCTCGGGAACCACACCGCGGAAGCGTTCGTGCAGTCGCACCTGGGAGTGCACCTGGTTGGACAGGACACGCGTGCCGTTCTCGACCACCGCTGCGGCGGTCTCGTCGCAGGAGGTCTCGATGCCGAGCACCAAGCAGCGGTCTGCCGCATCGGTGTTCCCGCTCATCGACCGCTCGTCTCCTTGACGTCACTACGCAGCAGCGCGAGCGCGCGCGCGAGCTGCGGATCGCCGTCCGGCGAAGGCTCCGCAGCAGGCGCGAATCCGAGCTTCTCGGCGAGGGCCGCGACCTCGGTGCGCAGACCCTGCGGGACGTCGTAGTCGCGGCGACGTCCCCACAACCTGCCGGCGACGTCCTCGCCGACGCGTACCTCGACATCGGGCTGCAGTCCGCCCTTGCGGGTGTCGTCGTCGCGGCGATGCGGGGATCCGTGCATCGATCCGCCGTCGATGTCGCGCCCCTTGGGTGTGACGTAGCGCGCGGTGGTGATCTTCAGGCGGAACGGTCGATTGCGGAACGTGAAGATGCTCTGCACCACGCCCTTGCCGAAGGTCCGCGTGCCGACCACCTTCGCGCGTTCGTGGTCCTGCAGGGCGCCGGTGACCACTTCGCTCGCGCTCGCGGTGCCGCCGTTGACGAGCAGCACCAGCGGGAGATCGGGCCAAACGCAGCGCGAGGCTTGTGCGGCGTGCGTCTCGGTCACCGTTCCGCGTCGCGTCAGCCGGACGATCTCGCCTTCCTTCAGGAAGAGGTTGGCGACTCCGACCGCTTCGGTGAGCAAACCGCCCGGGTCGTCGCGCAGGTCCAGCACCAATCCGCCGAGCTTGCCGCCGGCATCCGCGCAGAGTTCGCCGACGGCGCGGCGGATCTCGTCGGAGACACCGCGCTGGAAGCCGGCGAGGTAGACGTAGCCGATGCGCTCCTTCGCATCGAGCAGGCGGACCCACTTCACCTTCTGTTCAGGCACCTGGCTGCGTTCGACCTCGACCAGGAAGGTCGGCTGGTCGTCGCGCTCGATGCGGAGCACGATCTTGGTGTCGGCGGGGCCGCGCAGCTCCTTCTCGGCGCGCTCCACGGCCTGACGGGCGTCGAGGCCGGTCAGGTCGACCTCGCCGACGCCGAGGATGCGGTCCCCGACCCGCAACCCGGCCCGCTCGGCCGGTCCGCCCGCGATGGGGCACTGCACGGTGACCGGCGTGATCCCCGGCGCGATGACCACGCCGATGCCTTGGTAGGTGCCTTCCAGCTCGCGCCCCTCGAAGTCGGCGACTTCGTCCTCGGTCACGAACTCGCTGAAGTTGTCGAGGCTGTCGACCATCCCGGCGATGGCGGCGCGCATCAGCCGATGGGGATCGGTGTCCTCGACGTATTCGCGTTCGATCTGCTGCAGCACGACGCGCATGGTGTCGAGCTCGTCGGAGGGCAGGGACTCGGTCGCGCGGCGCCAGAGCAGGACTCCGCTCGGAATCACGAGCAGTCCGGTGGCGAGGAACAGGAGCCAGAGCAGCGGCGCGATCGGGCGCGTCATCGGTCGGCGGATGGTAGCAGTGTCGTGGCGACGGCGATCGGGAAGGGCTGGATCGGATCGCGCGGATGCCGCACCATCCGCGCCGCGGACCCGAACCGGAACCTGGCCCAAGGAGCGAAATCGATGACGGTGGCACGCGTGATCCGACTCGAGGGTGTCGAGACTCCCTGTCTCCTCCTCAGCGAGGACGGTCGTCTCCCCGAGGAACTGGTGGTCGACTTCCCCAAGGGGGCGATCCCTTCGCCGCACGAGGGCAGACAGAAGGTGGTGTTCCGTCTGCAGCCGAGTTCGAAGGACGATCCTGCGCCGTCGTACGGCGAGATGTTCGACGACTGAGAGCCCGAGAGGAAATCCATGATACGAGCTCTCAGATGCTTGCTGGTGGCCGCATGCGCGGCCACGCAGGGCTCGAGAGACCAATTGTCTCTCGAGCTCTGAGCATGTCGCGTCGCGCGAATCCCCTCGTGCTCGTCGTCGCGGCCCTCGGTCGGCTCGCGGCGCAGGACGGGGCCGCATCGGCCGAGGTGCGGGTCGACGAGATCCTCGCGGCGATCCGCGCGGAGTACGACGTGACGGCGCTCGCGGCGCTCTGTCTGCGCGGGGACCGGGTCGTCGCGCTCGGCGCGGACGGACTGCGCCGCCGCGGTGCGGACGCGAAGGTGACCGTCGACGACGTGTGGCATCTGGGTTCCTGCACCAAGGCGATGACCGCGACTCTGTGCGGCATGCTCGTCGACGAAGGGCGACTCGACCTCGATGCCCGGCTCCCGGGCTTGTTCCCGGAGATCGCCGACGACATCCATGCCGGCTTCGCCGAGGTCACGCTGCGCGATCTGCTCCGCCATCGCGCCGGCCTGCCCGCCAATCCGACGCTCGACGGTCTGTGGACGTCGATGCTGCGCAAGGACCTGACTCTGCCCGAGATCCGCGCCGAGGTCGCAGCCGGGATCCTCGCCGCCGGGCCGAGCGGCAAGCCGGGGGAGTACCTCTACGCCAACACCGGCTACATCCTTGCCGGTTCGGTCCTCGAGCGCATCACGGGCAGGAGCTGGGAGGACCTGATGCAGGAGCGTCTGTTCGGACCTCTGCGCATGAGCAGCGCCGGCTTCGGCCCGCCCGGCACTCCGGATCGCCTGGATCAGCCGGTCGGGCACATGCGCGGCGTACGTGCACAGCCGGTGCCGTGGGCGCAGGCCGACAATCCGCCCGCGCTCGGTCCCGCAGGGACGGTCCACGCGAGCTTGCGCGACTGGGCGCGCTTCATCGCGCTGCAGATCGGCGCCGATCATCGCGATCCACCGCTGATCTCGCCGCGCGCTCTCGCCGCGCTGCGTGAAGTTCCCGCCGGCGGTGACTACGCCTGCGGCTTCGTGATCACGACGCGCACCTGGGCGCACGGACCGGTGCTCACGCACACCGGCAGCAACACCAGGTGGTGGGCCGTGGTCTGGTGCGCGCCCGAGGACGGCTTCGCCGTCCTCGCCGTGTGCAACGAGGGTGGCGATCCCGCGGCGAAGGCGACCGATGCGGCCTGCGCCGCGCTGATCCAACGCTTCGGGCCGAAGTCCGGCTCTTCTGCCGACGGAGTCAGAACTCCCAGCCGAACACGAAGATGAACTTGGCGTCGGGGGAGTCGTTGTTGAGCCCCGCGAGGGCGGCGAGGTCCAGGTGCGTGTTCGGCATGGGGCGGTACTGCACGCTGGGACCGAGCAGGAACTCGTTGGCGTAGTCGCCGCGATCGGTCTTGTCGTCGGTGAGCGCGTACTTCGTCTCGGCGCCGATCGAGAGCTTGCTGTCGATCGCGGTGTAGCTCACGCCGGCGGTGAGTTCGACGTTGCGTTCGCGCGCGCCGCCGGTCTCGGCTTCGTAGACCAGGTTCGCGCCCCAGTGCCAGCCCTCGGAGATCTCACCGCCGAGCAGCAGCTTGCCTTCGATGCCGTCCGGCGCGTCGTTCTTCGCGGCCCACTCGAGGTAGAGGGTCGGGTTGCCCCAGATCTCGTCCCAGTCGGCGAGCGCGTAGCGCACCTCGAACTTGGTCTCGTCGAACTCCATCGGGCCGGTGTTGCCCTGCTGGTGGGAGACCAGATAGAGGTCGAACTGGAAACGGTTGGGCAGGCCGAACTCGAACTCGTACTGCTGCTTGGTCTCGGTGTGACCCTTGTCGTCGATCTCGGGGATCAGCCAGTACTCGAAGTCGGCCTGGCCTTCCGGACGCACGTAGACGCGCGTCTCCATGAAGCGCCGGTGGCTGGTCCACTCCGGCTGCTGGTAGCTGCCGATCCGGTCTTCTTCGCGGAGATTGCTGACCTGACGACCCTCGACGACCACCGGCGTGCCCTGTTCGCCGGGCGGGGTGGTCGGTCGACGCTGCTTGTCGGCCGGATTGACGACGTTGTCCTGCGCGAGGACCGGGAAGGCGAGCAGGAGTCCGCACAGGGCGGCGAGGCGGATGACGGGGATTCCGTGGTGCATGAGGGGAAGGCTTTCGCGTGGCCGGCCGGACGCCGGGGCGCCCTGCAACGTCGGTCCGGAGGGGCGGTTCATTCTTCCGACCCCCGATCGCGACTCAACCGTGGAGGGCGCGCCGGCTATGGTTCGCGGCCACCGTCCAGCGGGACGCCCGATGACCACGGCAGTGCGCGACGACAAGCCGGTGTGCCAGATCTGCGGGAACGAGCACCATGCTCAGCTCCGGCGCGCGGTCCTGGTCCGACCCGCCGTTGCAGACGTCATCCGCCGCGAGCGCGGCGAGTTCTCGGAAGCGGGCTGGATCTGCGTCGACGATCTCCAGCGCTTCCGGCACGACTACGTGCGGTCGCTCCTCGCCTCGGAGCGTGGCGAGATCACCAACCTGGAGCAGCAGGTCCTCGAGAGTCTGCGGCAGCACGAGATCCTGGCGCGTCGGCCCGACGGTGAGGACGCGGCCGCGGTCGGACTCGGGCAGCGGCTGGCGGATCGCATCGCGTCCTTCGGCGGGAGCTGGACCTTCATCCTGAGCTTCCTCGGCGTGCTGGTGGTGTGGATGGCGATCAACCTGTCCTGGTTGACGCGGAATCCCTTCGATCCCTACCCCTTCATCCTTCTCAACCTCGTGTTGTCGTGCCTCGCCGCGTTGCAGGCGCCGGTGATCATGATGAGCCAGAATCGGCAGGAGGAGCGCGATCGCAGGCGCGCGCAGCACGACTACCAGGTCAACCTGAAGGCGGAGCTGGAGATCCGGCAGCTGCACCAGAAGATCGATCACCTGCTCTCGCACCAGTGGGAACGGCTGGTCGAGATCCAGGAGATCCAGATGGAGCTGATCCAGGAAGTGCGCAGCCGGCGGTGAGCGACGTCGTCCCGGTCGAGGGTGCCGCGGTGCGCCGCGTGCCGCGGCAGGCTCTGCTGGTGTTGCCGTGGTTCCCGATCGGTCTCGGGCTCGACGCTCTCGGCGGCACGACCGGACTCTTGCTCACGACGCTCGTCACCTGGGCGTTGCTGTTCTGGGTGGGCCGCGCACAGGATCGCGGCGGACGCCGTGCGCTGATCGCCTGCGTCCTGTGGTCGACCGCCGGTGAGATCGCGCTGACCGAGTTGTTCGGGCTCTACCACTACCGACTCGGATTCGTGCCACCCTTCGTGCCTCCCGGACACGCGCTGCTGTTCCAGAGTGGTGCCTGGATCACCGCATGGATGGCACCGCAACTGCGACTCGCGACGCGCTGGATCGCGTTCCCCGTCGCGGTCGGTGCCTTCGTCCTGCTCGGCGATCAGCAATCGCTCTGCTACCTCGCGATCTTCGCGCTCCTGCTCCGGGTCGGTTCGAACCCCGCGCTGTACGGCACGATGTTCTTCCTCGCGCTCACCCTCGAACTGGTCGGCACTGCGATCGGCACCTGGCGCTGGAGCGCCGCCGATCCACACCTCGGTCTCACGACCGTCAATCCGCCGGTCGCTGCGGGCGTCTTCTATTGCGTGCTCGATGCGCTGGTGCTCTCGGCTCAGCGCTTCTCGCGCGGCGTCGACTGAGGCGAGGTCTGCGGATCCTCGCCGGCACCATTCTGCGGGTGGCTCTTGCGGTAGTGCTGGAGGATGACGTCTCCGATCAGTTTCGCGCGCCCCGCGATGCCGGTCTTGTTCATGTGGCCGGCGTCGATGAACCAGTCGTTGTGCTTGCCCGTGATCTCGCGGTCGAGGTCGACCAGGAGGGCATAGCCCTGCAACTCGGACTCCCAGAGCTTCCGGGTCAGGTCCGCGAAGGTCTGCATGTTGTTCGCCGAGTTCGTGACGAAGGGTGTCTTCGGATCCGTGCAATGCGGCATCGTCGCGAGCACCGGCACCGAGCCACGAACCATGGCCAGTTGCATGATCGTGCGGAGGTTGTTCACGAAGGGTCCATACTGCGAGACGTCGACGCCGGAGTGCGGGTACGGCTTCGTCGTCGCCTCCATCATCGACGTCCATTGTGGCTGTGGAGCGATCTTGTTGGCGATCCAGCGGTAGGCCAGGCTGGTCCGGATCAGCCAGCGATCGGGTGCCAGCGGCGGGTCGAAGCCCTTGTAGGCGTGGCTGTAGTCCGTTCGGAACACACCGGGCGCTGCTCCGAGCACGCGTTCGTCGTTCCAACCGTGCAGGACGACCACATAGTCGGGTTCGTAGTAGACGACGTTCAGCACGTAGTTCACGACGGTGTGCGCGCTGGTCCAGAAGCCGAGGCCGAAGTTGAGGACCTCGAAGTGCATGCTCTCGCCCTTCATCTGCTCGTTGAGCTGCTTCTCCATCACCTCCGGGTAGCCCTCGGCCGTGGTCGAGGCCCCGAGACAGGCGATACGGATCACGTCCTTGGGCTTGGGGATCTCGCCGGCTCTGCCGAAGAACCCGTTCTTGTTGTAGGCGGAGAGGTTTCCGAAGAACTCCGTGCCGCGCATCTCGCTCGACGGCCGGCCGAGGAACTGCAGGAAGGGGTGGCCGACGACCGCGGCACTGTCCGGGAACGTGCGCTCCGCCAACCATGCGATGTCGCGCTGCGTCTGCGCAGGGGCGAGCCGCAGCGCGATGCGCAGTCCGATCTCGAACCACGTGAACGCGATCAACGGGACGAGGAGGGCGACGGCGCCGGGTCTGACCGAAGCGACGGTCCGACCGAACAACCAGCAAGCGACCGCTCCTCCGATCGCTCCCACCCACAGCACCGAGACCTCTTCCGGGTGGAGCGGACCCAGGGCGTAGGTGTGGGCGGCGACGGGCGGCGCGCAGCAGAGCGCGGTCAGCGCGCCGAAACCGCAGATGATCTTGACGATGCGTTTCGATGCCATGGGGGGGAGTGGGGCCGCGAGATGGTAGCCAGGAGATCGCGTCCGCGACCGGGTGAGATCCGGGGCGCTTCGCGACACGTCGGCGCGACGACGGTCAGGGGCGTCGGATCACGACGAAGGCGAAGCCGAAGGCCGGGACGGAGAGGTCCAGCGCCAGGTGGGAGAGGTCCCGGAGTTCGACGACCCGTGACGCGGCGTCTCCGATGCAGATCTGCGCGCGGTCACGGAGTCCGGTGTAGCGCAAGTCGACGTCGATCCGGCGCTCCACTTCGTGATCGAGCGGATTGAAGGCCACGAGCATCCCGCACTCGTCCAGACGCGGATTGACGTGCAGCATCCAGTCGACGTCGCGGCCGTCCGCGCGGCGACCGTGCACGAGATCGGACTCGAGGATGTCGCGGTGTTGCTTGAACCATGCGACGCGCGACGCCAGCAGGTCACGGGTTCGCGGCGTGTCGTAGAGCCGTGGTCCCCGGTAGCAGGCCTGCACGCCGAAGGCGAGGTTCGACGTGATCATGCGGTCGTAGTGATCGAGGTGCTCGTCGAGCGGCTCGATGGTGGCCGCGGCGCCGCCGCCCTGGTACTCAGTGAGCGGCACGAACATCCAGCCCAACGAGGGCGGCTTGCGCCAGGTGCCGTCGTAGATGTTCTGCCGCGTGTGGATCACCTGCAGCGCACGAGGCAACGACCAGTTCACCTCGCGGTAGCCCATGCCGCACTTGCTCGTGCCGTTCAGGAAGTAGTGGTCCGGCGCGTTCACGTAGATGCCCTCGGCCCGGCACCATTCGTAGAAGCCCGACGCGATGCGCCATTGGACCCAGCGTGAATCGACCTCGCCCTGCTGCAGCGGCGGACGGGGCGTGACGTCGACGTCACCAGGGTACGGTCCGTCGTGTTCGAGGAGCGTGAAGCCGGTCGCGGGGAAGAAGCTGCGCAGCTTCGCCATGTAGCGCAGTCCCCATTCCGAGGTCAGGCTCGGGCAGGAGCCGTGCGTGGGCTGCTGTCCGGCCGGGCTGACGACATCGTTGCCGCCGCCGATGTGCCGCGAGGAGAGCAGCGAGTAGCCGCCGATCTCCACGCCCTTCTGCCGCGCGTAGTCGGCCACCTCCTTCCAGCGTCCGAGGTTCGCCGGCGAATCGTCCTCCATGTCGAACCCGCTGCCGAACGAGAGGATCAGCATCTCGAAGCCGACGTCGGCGCATTGATCGATCGCGGCGCGCACCCTGTCTGGGCGTGCATCGCGCATGTGCATCATCAGCGGGTTCTCGGTGACCCACGGCGCGATGGTGCGGTACATGCGCCGCAGCCCGAGGCCCATGCGTTCGCGGTCGAGCGAGTCGTGGGCGAGTTCGAAGGTGTGGAAGCTGGTGAAGTGCGCTCCGGGTGCGATCGACTGCGCCGGACCCTCGGGCGGCTCGACCACCAGCAGGCACGGCATCTTCATCAGGTAGTTGACCTGCGTGGTGAAGCGCGGGTCCTCGCGCCAGTGAACGACGTGGCGGTTGGCGTTCTCGAAGTTGAAGCCGCCGAAGGCGAAGTCGGTCTCGACGTGCAGGTTCTGCGGTGTCGGCAACGGTGCTCCGTCGCGCGTCTCGACGAAGTTGGCGTGTTCGACGACGGCCAGCGTCTCGCTCGCGAAACGATCGACGCGGATCGCGTGATCGGTGTCGTTGTGCACCTCGAGCCACTTCGCGAACACCGGGATCCCATCGTAGAGGTCGTAGTGGACGGTGACGCGGAAGCCCGGAGCGACGGCGGGAGCCGAGGGTCTCGGCTGCGCGGCGCCGAAGGCCGCGAAGGACAGCAGGTGCAGGCGCACCGCTTCGCCCGGGCTGCCGAAGTCGCTGCCCTTGCCGGTGGGGTCGAGCTTGCCGATGCGCACCCTCGACGCCGTCCCCGGCGGGCGATCGAAGTCGTGCTCGACCTGGGTCCGCCACGCGCCGTCACCCTGACGTGCCTCGCAGGTCAGCGTGCGCTCGTCCCAGCGCATGCGGAGCTCCAGCGGGCGGCCGAGGTCGAAGGGCGCGGCGTCGCCGACGCGGCAGCGCTCGTGGTCGCCGTCGAAGAATCCGAACTCGGGGACCTCGTGATCCTGGCTGCCGCCCGGACGCAGGTTGAACTTGAAGCTGCCTCCCGCGAAGTCGACGGCGAGTCCGGGGCCGAAGCTCGCCGCTCGATCGGTGCCGCAGTCGAGCGTGAGCGTCACGGCTCGTGCCGCACCGTCGAGGGTCCTCTCGAGGTAGCACGCGGTGTTGGTCGGCGTGAGGACCTCGCCGGGCTTGCCCTCGTTGCAGCACGAGCTGCGCGGATCCGTGCCCGAGCGGTGCTCCGTCCATCCGTCGAGCGAGCGGAAGCCGTCGCGCAGCAACTCGTCGCGCGGAGGCTCGCTCGCGGCCGCGGGAGCGGGCTGCCCGAATTCGAGTCGCAGGTGCACACCCTTCGGCGGCCACACCGCATCGGGCGCCGCGTGGCGCACCCGCTTCCATGCGATGCGCGCCTCGACGGGACCGCTCGACCAGCCGAGGAAGCGGAGTGCGCCGCCCACGGGCTTCAGCCGGTCGATCGCGTCCGGCGGCAGGAAGGCCTGATCGATCGCGCCGACCAGTCCGCCGATCGGGTAGTCGACGCCGTCGATCGTCACGCTGCCCTCCTCGCGCACCGCGCGCAGCAGCGTCTCGCCGCGCATCAGGTCGTCGAAGCCGATGCACGCCGCTTCGGCGGTGGGACGCCAGGTGCGTCGCACCAGCCCGTTGTCGAGCACCAGATCGCGACCGTCGGCGCTCCGTCCGAGCCGCGCGACGAAGGGCGACGGGTCGATCAGCCAATCGGTCGAAGCCCTCCTCGAGAGCGGTGCCTCGATCACCGGCAGTGTGGCGAGGTCCTGTGCGTGCACGACGGCGGAGACGACCAGTGCGACGGCGATGCGCATGGCGGGATTGTGCCTCCGCGGCCCCGCGATCGCTCTGCATACTGCGGGCACCATGCGCGTCCCCTTGTCGGCCCTCATCCTGTGCTGCGCGTCGTTGTCCGCCCAGGATCCGCGCGCGGACGCCCTCGCCGCTGCGGTGCGGGTGAACTATCGGGAAGACGTCGGTCGGGCCCTCGACTTGTTCGTGTTCCGACCCGCGGGGTGGTCGGCACAGGACCGCCGCCCCGCGATCCTGTTCTTCTTCGGCGGCGGATGGACGAGCGGCACGCCCGCGCAGTTCGCGCCGCAGGCGCGCGCCTTCGCCGCGCGCGGGATGGTCGCGGCCTGCGCCGACTACCGCGTGCGCAACCGGGATCGGACCACGCCGCAGGATGCGGTCGACGACGCTCACGCGGCATTCGTCTGGCTCGCGGCGCACGCGGCCGAGCAGGGCATCGACGCCGGGCGCATCGCGGTCGCCGGCGGTTCTGCGGGCGGTCATCTCGCCGCCTGCGTCGGCACGCTGTTCGGAGACGGCCCGCAGCCCGCGGCGATGATCCTGTTCAACCCGGTGCTCGACACCGGCCCGTCCGGCTTCGCGGCGGATCGCACGGGGCCGGATGGCGTCGCCATCTCACCGGTGCACCACGTGAGCGCGCACACTCCGCCGGCGTTGATCCTGCACGGCACCGCCGACAGGACCGTGCCCTTCGCACAGGCGGAAGCCTTCGTGAGCGCAATGACCGCGTTCGATCGGCAGTGCGAGCTGGTCGCGTACCCCGGTCGCAACCACGGCTTCTTCAACTCACAGCGCGGCGCCGACGACTTCGTCACGAGCACACGCGCTGCGGACCGCTTCCTCGCGTCGATGGGGTGGTTGGACGGTGCTCCTTCGATCACGCAGGACGGCACCACGACCTGGTCGGGGTACACGCGCCGTGACCTGACGGTCATGGATCGCGCGCTGACCGTGATCCAGCCGGACTTCCCCGCGCCGGGACGACCGTGGATCTGGCGCGCGCGCTTCTTCGGGCACGAGCCGCAGACCGACCTCGAGCTGCTGCGCCGCGGTTTCGGCCTGTGCTACTGCGACGTCGCCGACCTCTACGGCAACGAGCATGCGCTCGACGTGTGGGACGCGGCCTGGGAGCGCGTCACGACGGACTTCGGCTTCGCACCGCGCGCGGTGCTGGAGGGCATGAGCCGCGGTGGGCTGCCGGTGTTCCGCTGGGCGGCCCGCCGACCCGAGCGCGTCGCCTGCATCTACGTCGACGCACCGGTGTGTGACATCCGGAGCTGGCCCGGGGGCAAGGGCGAGGGCAAGGGCGACGCCGCGTCGTGGCAGACCTGCCTTCTCGCGCACGGCCTGACGGAGTCCGACGTCGAAGCGTGGCGCGGCAATCCGATCGACGTCCTCGCGCCGATCGCCGCGGCGCAGGTCCCGATCCTGTCGGTGTGCGGGGATGCCGACGAGGTCGTGCCCTTCGCGGAGAACACCGCGGTGCTCGCCGCGCGCTATCGCGCACTGGGCGGGACCATCGACGTGATCGTGAAGCCGGGCGTCGGCCATCACCCGCACTCGCTGCGGGATCCTGCGCCGATCGTCGGTTTCGTCACGAGCCACGTGAGCGAGGGCGGCGACTGGTCGACGCTGCGCGACGGGCTCGCGCGCAGCCGCGCACGCATGCTCGCGCAGGGACGCGCACGCGTCGCGTTCCTCGGCGGCTCGATCACCTTCAATCCCGGCTGGCGTGATCGCGTGGCGGAGGACCTGCAGCGGCGCCTTCCGGCGGTGGCCTTCGAGTTCGTCAATGCGGGCATTCCTTCCTTCGGCAGCACTCCCGGCGCGTTCCGCCTGCGGCACGATGTGCTCGACCGCGGTCCGATCGACCTGCTGTTCGTCGAGGCGGCGGTCAACGACGAGACCAACGGGCGCAGCGAGGACGAGATGCTGCGTGGAATGGAGGGCATCGTGCGCAGCGTGCGTCGTCGTCAGCCCGACTGTGACGTGGTGATGCTGCATTTCGCCGACCCCGCCAAGATGGAGCGCATCCGCCGCGGCGAGGTGCCGCCGGTGATCCGCATGCACGAGGCGGTGGCGGAGCGCTACGGCGTGCCGTCGATCGATCTCGCTTCCGAGGTCACGTGGCGCATCGCGCGCGGCGAGTTCGAGTGGGCCAGGGATTTCAAGGATCTCCACCCGTCACCCTTCGGCCAGGGCATCTACGCTGCGGCGATCGCGCGTCTGTTCGACCGCGCGTGGAAGGACCCTGCTGCGGTCGAAGGCCCGCACCGACTGCCGTCGCCGCTCGATCCCGCGTGCTATCAGGACGGCGAACTCGTGCCTCCGACGGCAGCACGATCGCTGTCGGGCTTCGCGATCGATCCGAGCTTCGAACCGCACGACGGCGCCGGCACGCGGGACGGCTTCGCGCGCGTGCCGGTGCTGTGCGCGACGACTCCCGGCGCGACGTGCGAACTCGCCTTCGAAGGCACCTGCTGCGGGGTCCTCGTCGATGCCGGCCCCGATGCCGGAGTGCTGGCCTGGTCGGTCGACGGCGCCGTCGAGCAAGAGGCCGATCTGTTCACGCCCTGGAGTGCTGGGCTGCACCTGCCCTTCAGTCACGTGTTCGCCTGCGGACTGCCCCAAGGCGCCCACCTGCTGCGGATCCGTGTGGCCGAACGACCCTCCGGGACACGCGGCGCGACCGCGGTGCGCATCGTGCACTTCCTGGTCGGCGGGCGCGTGCCCGGCTGATGCGCCGCGGGCTCGCGCGCGTAGGATCCGCGCGCAGCGATGCTCTCCGCCACCGACCTGTCCACCGCGCGGGCATGGATTCCCCCGCAGGCCGATTCGGGCGGGAGCCTGCGCGAGACGGTCAACCACCTGATCGACAGCCTGCTCGCGACCTTCGCCCGGTTGCTCGACTTGCCGGTCGCGGTGCTGCTCGCGGTGGTGGCGGTGATCGCCGCGTGCCTGTGGCTGCTCGCACGTCGTTCGCAGAGGAGCGGGCGACGACCGGCGCTCGCGGCTGCGCTACGCGTGCTGGCCCTCGCCGTGGCCGTGTTCGGAGCGGTCGCCGTCTTCGACCACCGCATGGCGCAGTTGCAGGGGCAGATCGATCGCCTGCGGATGCGCGCTGATGCGACGACCGCGGCGATCCTCGAGAACCTCGCGCGCCCGGGTCCGCGCCGCACGGCTCCGCTCGTCGACGTGGGGGCGGCGCGCACCGCGCTGGCCGAGCACTTCCCGCGCTTCGAACTGCGTGCGTCGATCCTGAACGACGCGATCGATCTGGTGCGGGCTCACTTCGACGATCCTCCGATCGAGGCCCTCCTCGCCGTCGTCGATCTGCGCTCGCCGCGCGTCTCGATCGAGCTCGGCGCCACGCTCGAGCACAAGACCCGGACCTCCGACTTCGCGCGATCGCACGGCTGTGCGCTGGCGATCAACGGCGAGGCCGGCAACTCGCCGCGGCCCGACTGCGGGTTCGGGCCGTGGATCGGGCATCTGATGCGACGCGGCGAGGTGCTGCTGCGCGAACAGCCCGGCAACCCGCGCCCCTTCCTGTGGTTCGACGCGCAGCGCCGCGTGCACTTCGTCGCCGGCTCGTCCACTCCACGCGAGCTCCCGTCCGCCGCGACCGATGCCATCTGGGGTCGCGTCGACTGCATCGTCGACGGCGAGGTCGAGACCGACGCCTTCCGCTTCAACCAGCCGCGCACCGTGATGGGTGTCGATGCACAGGGGGAGCGCCTGTTCCTGCTGGTCGTCGACGGTCGTCAGCCGCAGTGGAGCTACGGCTTCACGCGTCCACAGGCCGGCTGGTTCCTCGCCGCCTTCGGCGTGCAGGGCGCGATGTTGTGCGACGAGGGCGGCTCGTCGTGCATGTTCGTGCGCGAGTTCGGCGGTCTGGTGAACGTGCCCAGCGACGATGGGGGTGTCGAGCGGCCGACCTACACGCACTTCGGGATCGTGCTGCGCGACTGAGCGCGCGGGGTCCCGTTCACCACTCCGCCATCACGATCTCGGAGCAGAACGCGGGCCCCATGGCGATCAGCAGGCTCCTCTCGCCGGGCCCCGGTCGCGCGCGCTCGAAGACCTCGCGCAGCACCATCAGCACCGAGGTGCTCGACAGGTTGCCCTGCCTCGCGAGGATCTCGCGGGCGAAGCGCACGTCGTGATCGGTGAGGTCGAGCGAGTCCTGCATCGCCTGCAGCACCTTGGGTCCGCCGGGGTGGCAGATCCATGACCCGATCGCGCTGCGGTCGAGACCGTGGTCGGCGAGGAAGCGGTCGACGTCCGGGCCGAGGAACTCGCGCGCGACGCGCGGCACCTCGGCGGACAGCACGATGCGGAAGCCCTGCTCCGAGATCTGCCAGCCCATCACGTGTTCGGTGTCGGGGTAGAACACCGAGCGCGTCGCGAGCACCTTCGCGCCGGACAGACCCATGCGCCGCGCGCGCTCCGCACCGAGCACCACGACGGCCGCGGCACCGTCGCCGAACAGTCCGGCGGAGATCACGTGCGCCGTCGAGGTGTCGTCGCGCTGGAAGGTCAGCGAACACAACTCGACCGAGAGCAGGACGGCGATCTGGTCGGGGAAGGCACGCACGTAGTCGGCGGCGCGCGCGATGCCGGCGACTCCGGCGACGCAGCCGAGCCCGAAGATCGGGATGCGCTTGAGGTCGTGGCGCAGCGGCATGCGGTTCATCAGGCGTGCGTCGAGAGCGGGCGAGGCGATGCCGGTCACCGACACCGTGAACAGCGCGTCGACGTCGGACGCTGAGAGTCCGCAGCGCTGCAGCGCGTCCTCGAGCGCGGTCTGGCCGAGATCGAGCGCAGCGGCGATCCATGCGTCGTTCGCCCTGCCGAAGGTGTCGAGATCGCGGTAGGCCTCGAGCGGCAGCGCGAGGTGTCGGGTCTGCACGCAGGCGTTGCCGTGCATGCGGAACATGCGTTCGACGAGCGCCGGTTCCTCCGACCAGAGTCCGGCGAGGAAGCTCCGGATGGTGTCCTGTTCGTAGCGGTGACGCGGCAGGGCGCGTCCCACGGCGGCGATGATCAATGGGAGTCTCCGGATCCGCGTGGTGTGCGGAGTCGTCCGCAGATGGAAGCGCGTGCCGCCGAGCTTGGAAGTACCCGGGCGAATCGTCGGATCGGGCGCGCGGTGCTCAGCGGTTGGTCAGCAGCCGCGCCGGGCGCAGGCCCAGGTTGTTCGACCGCGCGTCGGCCGGTGCCGAGCTGCGATTGCCCGAGGCGGCGAGATCGGGTGCGTTGGTGTGCGAGCCGCCGCGCATCACGCGCGCGCCGGAGGTGCCGAAGGCGTCCTGGCACCACTCCCAGACGTTGCCGTGCACGTCGTGGAGTCCGAAGGCGTTGAAGCCGAAGCTGCCGACCGGGGCGTGGATGACCCAGCCGTCGTCGATCAGGGGGTCGCAGGTCCAGGTGGGGACGACCTTCTTCGCGGTGGCGTCGGCGACGTTCGCGAAGCCCTGCAGCGACTTGGAGTCGGGGCCGGTGCTCCAGGTGGTCTCGGTCCCGGCGCGGCAGGCGTATTCCCACTGCGTGTCGGTCGGCAGCCGGAGTCCGTGGATGTGCAGGAGCCTCTCGCACATCGGCCAGCTCACCTGCTCCACCGGATGCACCTCGGTGATCGTCGCCCTCGCGGCGGCGATCTCGCGGCCGGCGACGTAGTAGCTCGGATTGTCGCCCCGCGACAGGCGGCGCCACTGCGCCTGCGTCATCTCGTAGCGCGAGATGAAGAAGGGCTCGACCTGCGCGACGTGCTTCTGCGTGTCTCCGGCCGAACCCGACGCCGGATCACCGGTGATCATGATCTCGCCGCCGGGCAGCAGCACGAGCACGATGCCGGTCTCGGGCCGGACCTCGAGCGTGCCGTCGGCGCGGAACGCGGGGATCGGCGTGCCCGGTTCCGCCGAGCGCAGGTCGTAGAACTCCCACAGCTTCGTCACCGGGTTCATCCCGATCGGGACGAGACCGAGCTGGGGTTCGAGCTCGATCGCCGGATCGGCGTAGAGCTTGCTCGCGACCTGGTCGTCGGCGCGAAGGATCGCGCGACGCGCGGCGACCCAGTCGTCCTTGTGGTCGTCGATGCTGAGCTTCTGCACCGACTCGGACCAGGCGAGGCGGTCGCGGATGGTCTGGAGCTGCCCGTTCTTCTCGTCGACGAAGGCGTGCAGGTCCGCGACTAGGCGGTCGAGCGTGTCGTGCAGGAACTGGTCACCACGCTGCTCGAATCCGAAGCTCGTCTCGCCCCCCTCGCGAGGCTTGCCGCGCTTGCGCAGCTCGTCGAGCGTCTTCTCCAGTTCGGGCAGCACGCGGGCGAGCGGCTCACCGCGATCGGCGAGCCATTCCCTCATCGCCGGGACGAGGTCCGGCGTCTCCGGCGCGAGTTGCTCGGCACTCGCCTTCGCCTCGCGCAGGAGCACGACGTTGGAGAGCAGCTCGAACTTGGCGAGGTTGGCGACGGCCTCCTCGCGCGCCTCCTTCTCGGCGACGGCGCGCCGGTCCGCGTCGGCGCGCGCGGCGGTCGCGAGACGTGCCTCCTGGTCGGCGCGTTCCTTCTGGCTCTTCGCGTCGTCCGCGGCCTTCACGGCGCGGATCTCGTTGGCGCGCGCCTCGAACAGGAACCAGGTCGTCCCGATCACGCCGCCGATCAGCGAGAGCAGAAGGAGCGAGCCGGCGATCACCTGCAGCCGATAGCGGCGGACGAACTTGTGCAGCCGATAGGTGGCGGTTGGCGGTCCGGCGAGCACCGGTTGGTCGTCGAGATGGCGCTGGATGTCCATCGCCAGCGCGTTGGCCGTCTCGTAGCGCCGGTTGCGGTCGCGCTCGATCGCGCGCATCACGATCCAGTCCAGATCGCCGCGCAGCTTGCGGACCAGGGTGTGCGGCTCGGCGTGGCGCAACTCGGCGTTCGCGGGCCGGTTCGCCACGACGGTCACCACCGTGCTCGGCAGCTTCGGCTCGGACTCGCGGATCCTGCGCTGGAAGTCGAGGAACCCCGCAGGTCCGTTGCCGGGCTTGCCGAAGGGCAGTTCGCCGGTGAGCAGCTCGTAGAGCAGGACGCCGAGCGTGTAGACGTCGGCGCGCGTGTCGACGTCGTGGTTCTCGAAGCCGGCCTGCTCGGGGCTCATGTAGGCCGGGGTGCCGAAGACCTGGCCCTGCTGCGTGTACAGCGTGCCTTCGGTGAGGCGGTGGTCGGTCGCGCGCGCGAGGCCGAAGTCGATGATCTTCGGGCGCACGTCGCCGTCCTGGTCGACGACCAGGACGTTGCGCGGCGTGAGGTCGCGGTGGATCACGCCCTTCTGGTGGGCGTGCTGCACGCCATGACAGACCTGCTGGAACAGCCGCAGTCGATCCTCGACCGACAGCTTCATCGCGTCGGCGTATTCGGTGATCGGCTTGCCCTTGACGTACTCCATTGAGAAGTACGCCTGCCCCCGGTCGGTGGTGCCGGCATCGAAGACCTTCGCGATGTTGGGGTGATCCATCATCGCCAGAGCCTGCCGCTCCACCTCGAAGCGACGCAGCACCTCGGCGCTGTCCATCCCCAGCTTGATCACCTTCAGCGCGACGCGTCGCCACACCGGCTCGCGCTGCTCGGCGAGGTACACGGTGCCCATCCCGCCCTCGCCGAGGATGTCGAGCACCTTGTAGCGCCCGATCCACTCGGGCATCTCCCGCTCACCGGATCCGGTCGTGTTCATGCGGGCGGGAGGACGCGCAGTCTCACAGCAGGCGCACGGTGAAGACGTCGCCGAAGGAGAAGGTCGGGATGCCGGTCGGGCCGTTGTCGTCCATCGTGGCGATCAGGAAGTAGACCGGGACGCCGGACAGGTTCGGGTCGTCGGGGATCTGCATCGGGAAGCACAGCGGCAGTTCGGTGAAGTAGCTGCCGCTCAGCACCGCGAGAAGGGGGAAGCCGATCGGTGCGGTGATGCCGCCGACCGAGGTCGGGCCGGGGAACAGCGACACCCACATGCAGTCGTGGCAGGCGCGCTGGCCGTTGCGGCAGAAGGTGACCGTGGTGCCGACCCGCGGCTCGCCGAGCAACCACATCGACGTCGCGCAGTCGGCGACGCGCGTGGCCGAGGTGATCCAGCCGCTCGCGGTGGCGGTCGCACCACCGGCCTGGAACTTGGCGGCGGCGTGCACCGGATCGCGGGCGCCGTTCTCCGAGTAGCCGTAGGTCAGCGCGCGGGCGTTCACGTTGCCGGCACCCGGACCGACCAGATCGATCACGAAGGTGACGGGACCGATCGCCGCCGCGCCGGGCGGGCCGCCGATCCAGGGTGCTGCGGCGTTGGCGACGCCACCTTGCACTCCGTGCTCCGTCTCCAGGCTGAGCTCGAAGTCGCCGATGCAGCCGGCGCGCTCGGCGCCGAACTCCAGTTCGAAGTCGGGATTCGCACCACCTGATCCGGTCTGCGACACCAGCAGTGCACCGGTCAGCGCACCGGGCGGCGTGTTGAGGAAGATCCGCGTCAGCACCGGGTTCGCCTGATTCGCGACGACGTCCGAGGTGTTCGTCACCGTCAGCGTCATGCGATGCGTCGCCGGGTCGTAGGTCACGTCGAACTGCGCACTCGCCGGCACGCCTTCGCTGAGGGTCGGTGGGTCCTCGCTGCCCTGGCAGCCGATCGCGCCGGCGCCGCCGATCGCGAGGGAGTTGGTGGTGACCTGGGCGGCGAGGGGCGCGAGGGTCGCCACTCCGGAGGCGAGGACGAGGGAGGCGAGGAGGCGGGTGTTCATCTGAGGTGTCGGGACGCGGGGATTCGGCAGGCGCAGGGCTGCACGAGGGCGCGGGACAATAGGCGAAGGTGCAGCGGAGCGCACTCTCTCCGTCGCGCCCCGGGAGGGGAAGCGCTCGTTCCGGTCGGGTTCTCGCGACGCATGCGAATTCGCCTCGCCACCGGTGCCAGCGCGTCGCCTCTGCAGACCTTCGTGCCCAGCGCCCCGATACTCACGTTGCTCACGATTCTCGACATCGATGCCCTGCATTCCGCTCGTCGTCCTCGTCCTCTTCGTCCTCTCCATCCTGCAGGGCTGTGCGGTCGGTCCCGCGGAGATCGCTGTCGCGCGCGGTGGTCGCGGTGCTTGCTGCATCGTGGTTCCCCGCGACCACGGAGCCGGGGTCGACCATGCGGCGACCGAGCTGCAGCGGTACCTCGCGTCGATCAGCGGTGCGCGTCTGCCGATCGTGGTCGACGGCGACGCCCGCACGGGCCCTGCGCTCCTGCTCGGCGCCTGCGAGGCGGCGCGCGCGACGGGTCTCGTCGAGACCGTGCGCGATCTCGGCGAGGACGGTGTCCTGCTCAAGACCGTGGGCCGCGATCTCGTCATCCTCGGCGGTGGCGAACGCGGCCAGCTCTTCGCGGTCTACGAGCTCCTCGAGCGCTGGCTCGGCTGTCGTTTCCTCGCGCGGGACTGCGTGATCACACCGGCGCGCGACGAGCTGGTGCTGCCGGTGATCGACCACCGCTATGCGCCGCCGTTCCGCTACCGCGAGATCCTCTGCTACGACAGTTCGGACTGGGACTACGCCGCGCGTCTGCGGCTGAACGGCGACGACATCAACCAATGCCTGGGACGCCCGAACGCCGAAGGCGTGCGGATCCCGGGTGTGCTGATCTGCCCCTTCGCACACTCGGCGGAGGCGATGCTGCCCGCCGGCATCAACTTCCCCGCGCATCCGGAGTACTACGGACTGGTCGGCGGGCAACGCCACGGCGCCGCGATCGGCGGGCAGCTCTGCTACACCAATCCCGAGGTGCTGCGTCTGTGCACCGACTGGGTGCTGCGCTGGCTCGAGCAGCATCCCGAGGTGAGTTGCGTCGACGTCTCCCAGAACGACGCCTATCCGGGCCAGAGCGGTGCGTGCGAGTGCGACGCCTGCCGCGCGGTCGTGGAGGAGGAGGGCGCGCAACACGGACCGATCCTGCGCTTCGTCGACGCGATCGCCGACGCGGTGGCGAAGCGCTTCCCCGACAAGCTGCTCGGCACGCTCGCCTACCAGCACACGGTGTCGACGCCGAAGATCACGCGCCCGCGCGACAACGTGGTCATCCGCCTGTGTCAGCACGCCTGCTACTTCCACGGCATCGACTGTGCGCCGCTCGGCGCGATCTACCGCAAGGCGCTCGACGACTGGCGCGCCGTCGCTCCGCGCATCTGGGTCTGGCACTACGGCGTCAACTTCTGGCACTACCTCGCACCCAATCCCAATCTCGCCGCGCTGGCGAGCGACCTGAAGCAATACGCGAAGCTCGGCATCGACGGCGTGATGGTGCAATGCGACATCCAGAGCCCCGGCGGCGAACTCGCCGAACTGCGCAGCTACCTGTGCGCGCAGTTGATGTGGGATCCGACGCGTGACCCGATGCAGATCCGCCGCGACTTCTGCGCGGGCTACTACGGAAACGCCGCGGACGACGTGCTCGCCTTCCTCGACCAGATGGACCGATGGGGCGCGAGCACGCCGCACCACATCCCGATGAACGGCTGGCATCCGCCGGACGTGACGCCGCCGGAGATCGTCGCGGCCGCCGTCGAAACGCTCGGCCGTGCCTTCGACGCCGCGGGCGACGACCTGCACCGCAACCGCGTGGAGAAGTTGTTGCTGCCCTTCTGGTACCTGCAGCTCTCCTGGCCCGAGCGCTACGGCATCACCAGGGAGAGCGGTGCTCGTCTGGTGCCGCGCGTGAAGCGCGTGATCGAGGCCAATGGGATCACCACGATCTCCGAAGGGCCGCCGAATGCTGCGGCCTTCCTCGCCGGGGTCAGCGCGCGGTTCGGGTCCTGATCCGAGTGCCCCGGCATCGCGCCCAGTCCGCAGACGTGCGGCACATGGCGCGCGCCGTCGTCGATCGTCGGTCAGCGCAGCGACAGGACGTAGGCGGCGAGATCCGCGACGTCCTGCGGGGACAAGCTCTGCCAGAAGTCGGTGGACATCCCTCCGCGAGGGAAGTCCGGATTCAGGCTGGCATAGGGATCGAGGATCGAGGTGACGACGAAATCCCATCACGGCCAGGGCCGCAACCCAAGGGTTGCCGCGTCGTCGCTGCGCGCCGACCAGGAGGGCCCAGGCCGCTTTGTTGGCTGGGGTCGCTCCGGCCTGCGAATCGTCGCTTCGCGCGACGATTCTCCGGCCTATGGACCCATGGAGTCTGGTCGCCGCGTCGTATTGCCGAACGGTCCGCGAGGCGCCAGAGGCCGGGAGCCGCGCTCGTGCCGGATGCAGCTCTCCCGTGGCATCCTTGGCAAGAGAGGGCGTCGAACAACACGGATCCGTGCTGCGCATCGCCGTTCGTCGGAACGAGGCGGAGCATCCTGCGCACGCCTTCGCGGCGGACTGCTTCCCCCTGTTCCATCCGTAGATTCGCGGCCTCCCTCCAACGCCAGTCGCAGAGGATCAGCCAGGGGATCACCCATGCGATCGAGAGGGAGAACCGGCGTCGCCGGGGTCGGGCCGCGCGCGCCGTGCGGCGCAGGGCTCTCGAGCCAAGGACGCGAGCACCCATCGCGCTCACGGTCGCGACCGCCGGAATCCAGAGACCGAAGAGGCCCAGCCACTCGGCTTCGGAGTACCCGATCAGACGCGAGGGTTGGATCAGGACCGCGATCTCCAATGCGGCCAGGAGTGCCGCGAAGGACCCGAAGATCAATGCGGAGCCGAGGAGCAGGCTTCGCTCTGCGATCGAGGGGACTGGTGCTGGCATCGACCCGCCGATTCCGACCGATCGCCGTGCGCGCGTCGGATGCACGTCGAGCTGCGGTCGTTCCCCCGACCGGTCGTGACCGGACTCCAGGGGTTCTTCCAGCAGCACGGCCGCACCCGGCAAGTCGTCGCCAACACCAGCGTCCAGCGGAACTCGAAGTGATGGGCAGAGCCGGACTTGAACCGGCGACCCCAGCATTTTCAGTGCTGTGCTCTACCAGCTGAGCTATCTGCCCGCACTTGTGAGGGGCCGAACGCTAGCGCGCCGCGCGTGGGGGTCAAGCGCGGACAGCGGCGAGGCTCAGATCCGGAGCAGGTCGCGCGCGGTGGCGATGTCGCGGGTGATCTGCGTGCGCAGTTCGTCGGCGCCGGCGAAGCGGCGCTCGTCGCGGATGCGCGCGACGAAGGAGACCTCGAGCGTGTTTCCGTAGAGGTCGCGGTCGAGGTCGAGGAGGTGGACTTCGAGGAGCGGAGGCTGCGCGGGATCGCGGGTGAAGGTGGGGCGTGAGCCGAGGTTGGCCACGCCGGGACGGGTGTCGCCGTCGACGAGGGCCTCGACCGCGTAGACCCCGGCGGGTGGCAGCACGAGGCTCTGGGGGACGATGTTCGCGGTCGGGAAGCCCAGTTCGTGGCCGCGGCCGTCGCCGCGCACGACTTCGCCGAAGGCCTGCGGCCAGCGACCGAGCATGCGGTGGGCGAGAGCGAGGTCGCCGGAGCGGATCGCGCGGCGGATCGCGGTCGAGGAGACGGCTTCGCCGTCGACCAGGAAGCGGCTGCCCTGCCGGACCACGAAGTCGAACTCGTCGCCGAGGGCTTGGAGGTGGGGGAGGTCGCCATCGCGCCCGCGGCCGAGCGCGGAGTCGTAGCCGAGCAACACGGCTGCGGCGTGCAGGCCGTGCACCAGCACGCGCTCGGTGAAGGCACGCGCGGTGAGGTCGCGGATCGTCTGGTCGAAGTCGAGCAGCAGCACGCGGCCGATGCCGGCGCGGCGCAGCAGGCGCAGGCGATGCGGCAGGCTGACGATCCAGTCGACCTTGCGGCCGTGCAGGATCTCGTCGGGATGGTTGCGGAAGGTCACCACCGTCGGCAGTGCACGGCAGGAGGAGCTGAGTTCGCCGAGCTCGTGCAGCAGGCGCTGGTGGCCGAGGTGGACGCCGTCGAAGACCCCGACCAGGATCGCCGAGCGGGACTCGATGCCGGACGTCGGCCAGGCGTCCCGGCCGGGACCCTCCAGACTGCCCAGACCCTCGAGGATCCTCACGCCTTGGCAGGGGCGGCGCGCCGCTCCATGTCCTGCAGCGAGCCCTTCACCCGCATCTTCTCGACCGAGCTGAGGCGGTCGACGAACAGCACGCCCCGCAGGTGGTCGACCTCGTGCTGGATGACGCGGGCGACGAAATCCTCGAAGCGGCGCTCGTGGACCTGGCCTTGGAGGTCCTGGTAGCGGACCTGGATGCGCAGCGCGCGCTCGACCTCGGCGTAGAGGCCGGGGAAGGACAGGCAGCCCTCCTCGCCGTACTCGCGGCCCTTGCGCTCCAGGACCTCGGGGTTGACCAGCACCAGCTCGCCGTCGCGGTCCTTGGGGTCGCCGGTCGGATTGAGGACCAGGAGGTCGATCTCGAGGTCCACCTGCGGGGCTGCCAGACCCACGCCCTTGCTCGCATACATGGTGTCGAGCATGTCCTGGGCGGTCTTCGCGAGGGCGGCGTCGAAGGTCTCGACCTTCTTGCCGCCGCGCCGCAACACGGGGCCGGGGTAGCGCACGACGTCCATCGATTCGGTGGTCTCGGTCGGAGTTCGATCTGCCTGGGGCCGGCGGCGTTGCGGCTCCCGTGAGGGCTGGCTAGAGTGCTCGGCCCTCCGAGCGGCGTCAAGCGTCGTCGGCGGCCCCTCTCATGGACCTGAGCAAGCACCTCGAAAAGGCCGACGAGGCCGTCAAGCGCAAGAACTATGCGTTTGCGGTCAACCTCTACGGCCAACTGCTCTCGCTGCAGCCGGACAACGGCGCGGCGCGCGCGGGCTTGCGGGCGGCGCTGTTTCGCAAGGCGGAACAGCGCAAGCCGTCCAAGCTGATCGCCGGCCTCGTCGGCGGAGTCAGCCTGCTCACCGCGAAGCTGTCGACCTCGCTGGGCAAGCACGCGGCGGCGGCGAAGTCGTACGAGCGCTACCTCGCGCTCGATCCCCTCTCGGAGGGCATCAATCTCAAGCTCGCGCGTGCGCTGGAGAAGGCTGGCTTCAAGCAATCGGCGTTGTCGGTGTTCCGCGCCTGGGCCGAGCAGCAGCCGCGCTGTCTCGAGGCTTCGCGCGAGGCTGGGCGCCTGCTCTACGAGCGCGGCGAGCTCGAGGCTGCTCTCGCCATGTACGAGCAGGCGCTCAAGGTCGATCCGCGCGACCAGGATGCCCTGCGCGCGCGCAAGAACCTCGCCGCCGAGGGCGCGCTCAAGAAGAGCAACATCGAGAAGGCGCAGTCGTCGCGCGAACTGATCAAGGACAAGGAGGGCGCGCGCAAGCTCGAGCGGGCGCAACGTCTCCAGCTCACCGCGGAGGAGATCGAGGCCGAACTCGACGAGGTCGAGGCGCGGCTCGCCAAGTCCCCGCAGGATCTCGACTCCCTGCTGCGCGCCGCGGAACTCTACGAGATGCGGCGCGATCCCCGCGGGGCGCTCGACTTCCTGGAGCGGGCGCGAAACCTCAAGCCGGACGACGTCGCCATCGGCACCCGATTGGCCGATCTGCGCATGCGCACGCAGGAGCAGATGGTGGAGCAGGCGGAGGCGCGCGGCGACAAGAGCGCGGCCGCGGCCGCCCGCAAGGTGCTCGCCGAGATGAAGGTCGCGGAGTTCCGCCGTCGCGTCGCGGCGAACCCGACCGATCTCGGGGCCCGCTTCGACCTCGGCACCGCGCTCTTCGACCTCGGCGACCTCGACGGCGCGATCGCCGAACTGCAGCAGGCGGTGAAGGATCCGCGGCGGCAGATCGAGGCGCTGTTCACGCTCGGACGGGCGTTCCGCGACAAGGGTCTCGCCGACCTGGCGCGCACCCAGTTCGACAAGGCCCTGTCCGTCGCCGGCGGCGCCGCCGGTCGCCTTGGCAAGGAACTCCTCTACGAGCTCGGCTCCCTGGCCGAGCGTGGCGGCGATGGCGATGCCGCCCGACGACACTTCTCCGCGATCCTGGAGCTCGACTGGAGCTACCGGGACGTGGCGGACCGGGTCGCGCGCCTGTCGGCGTCGTGAACCGGAACTCGAACCTCACTCAGCAACCAGACCGAACCCAACAGGACCGATCCGATGGCCCACAGCAAGCAGGCGGAGAAGCGCATCCGTCAGAACGAGAAGGCGAGGCTCCGCAACAAGGCGGTGTCGTCGCGGATGAAGACCGTCCTCAAGACCACCCTCACCGCCGCCGAATCCGGTGACGTGGCGGCCGCCGAGTCGCGGTTGGTCGAGGCCGTGCAGACCGTCGACAAGGCGGCCAAGGCCGGCGTGATCCACAAGAACACCGCGGCACGCCGCAAGAGTCGCCTCGCTCGCGCCCTCAACGCGGCGCGCGCCAAGAAGGCCTGATTCCGGGCCGGTGAGCTGCGCGAGATCGCGGGCTTCCGCGACTTCGCGGTGGCTCGCGGAGCGCGGGAGTTCTTCCTGCGCTTGCTCGATGTCGGCCGTTTTTCCCCGCGCCCCCTGTCGCGCGTCAGCCACGGCGCGCCGTCAGGACTTCGCGGGGCCGCGCATCCTGTGCGACGGCCATTCCGTGAAAAGGGTGCCGGCACGCGGTGAGACCCCGCGTGTCGGTCGCGCCATCCCTCGATCCTTCCCTCCGGAACCATGATCAAGGTCGCTCAGCTCAGAAAGACTTTCGGTCCGATCGTTGCCGTCGACGGCGTCTCCTTCGAGGTGCGTCCCGGCGAGGTGCTCGGCTTCCTCGGCCCCAACGGTGCCGGCAAGTCGACCACGATGAAGATCCTGACCTGCTTCCTCGCGCCCGACAGCGGCACCGCCGAGGTCGCGGGTTGCGACATCCTGAAGGATCCGGTCGGCGTGCGGCAGCGTGTCGGCTACGTGCCGGAGAACGCCCCGCTCTACGACGACATGTCGGTGCGCTCCTTCCTGTCCTTCGTCGGCGACGTGCGCGGCATCTCCGGCGCGAAGCTGAAGGACGCGATCGACCGCGTCATCCCGCTGTGCGCGCTGCAGAGGGTCGTCGACCAGCGCATCGACACCCTGTCGAAGGGCTACAAGCGCCGCGTGGGTCTGGCGCAGGCCTTCCTGCACGACCCGGGCACGCTGATCCTCGACGAGCCGACCGACGGCCTCGATCCGAACCAGAAGCACGAGGTGCGCGAGTTGATCCGCACCATGGGTCAGCAGAAGTGCATCATCATCTCGACCCACATCCTGGAAGAGGTCGATGCGGTGTGCTCGCGCGCGATCATCATCGCGCGTGGCCGTGTGCTCGCCGACGGAACGCCCGCCGAGCTGACGGCGAAGGGCGGCGGCAAGCTCGACACCTTCTTCCGGCAGATCACCAGCAAGGAGAACGCCGCATGAGCGCGACCGCTGCCGTCTTCAAGCGGGAGTTCCGAGCCTACTTCGCGACCCCGCTCGCCTACGTGTTCCTCGTCGCCTTCCTCGCGTCGGCGTCGTTCCTGATGTACTCGCAGCGCTTCTTCGAGCAGCGCGACGCGAGCCTCCGGCTGCTGTTCGCCAACCTGCCGGCGCTGTTCGCGTTCTTCGCGCCGGCGATCGCGATGCGGACCTGGGCCGAGGAGCGTCGCACGGGGACCATCGAGATGCTGCTGACCCTCCCGGTCACGCTGCGTCAGGCGGTCCTCGGCAAGTTCCTCGCGGGTTGGGCCTTCTTCGGCATCGCGCTGGTGATGACCAGCTCGAACTACTTCACGGTCCGCTACCTGGGCAACCCCGATCCGGGTCCGGTCCTCGTCGGCTATCTCGGCGCCTTCGTGATGGCCGGCGCCTATCTGGCGATCGGGACCTTCTTCTCGGCGCTGACCAAGAACCAGGTGATCGCCTTCGTGCTCGGTACGGCAGCGTCCTCGCTGTTCGTGTGGGCCGGCTCGCCCGCGGTCTCGAAGTTCCTCTCCGGCGACAACTGGCTGTGGCGGATCAGCTCGCGTCTCGTCGAGTCGATGAGCTTCCTCACCCAGTACGACCCCCTGCAGAAGGGTCTGCTCGTCCTCGGCAATCTCGGTGCGATCCTCGCGATCGGCGCCGGCTTCCTGACGGCGACGATCCTCCTCCTCGACGACACCAAGGCCCGCTGAACGGAGGTGACCCCGATGACCAACAGTCAGAGATCCGTCCTCGCCACCGCGCTGGTCCTGGTGATCACGCTGTGCTCGACCTTCCTGATCACGCAGTGTGGGAGCAGCTTCGGTCGCATCGACACCACGCAGGGCGGTCTGTTCACGCTCAGCGAGGGTTCGCGCAAGATCATCGCGGGGCTCCAGAAGCCGCTGCAGTTGCGCCTGTTCTACTCCAAGTCCCTGGTCGACCGCACCGGCATCGACCAGTGGCGTGAGATCAACAATCTCTACTACAACGTCCGCGATCTGCTGCGCAGCTACGAGCGCGAGAGCGGCGGCAAGCTGACCTTGCTGGAGTTCGACCCGAAGGCCTTCTCGGACGCCGAGAAGGACGCCGAGGACTACGGCGTGCAACGCCTCCAGGACATCGGTAGCGACGGTCTGTTCTTCGGCATGGCCGTCACCAGCGACAGCGGTTGGCAGGCCATTCCGGTGTTCGACGTGCGCAGCCAGTCGCAGATCGAGTACCAGATCAGCGAGGCGATCGAACTGTCGACGCAGCGCAAGAAGTCGAAGGTCGGCGTGCTGTCCTCGCTGGATCCGACCGGCGACAGCATGAGCCCGATGATGCGCCAGCAGCTGATGATGCAGGGCAAGCGCGCGCCGGACGCGTGGGCCTCCGTCGAGGTGCTCAAGCGCTACTACGACGTGAGCTCGGTGCCCGCCGACAGCAAGGAGATCGACGCCGGCCTCGACTACCTGCTGGTCGTCCAGCCGAAGAACCTGTCCGACGAGACGCTCTTCGCGATCGACCAGTTCGTGATGCGCGGCGGCAAGCTGATCGCCTTCGTCGATCCCTACGCACCGCGTGTCGATCAGGCGCCGCAGGATCCGCAGAACCCCTACGCGGCGTTCAGCTACGACGCGTCGAGCGACCTCAACAAGTTGTTCGCCGCCTGGGGTGTCGAGGTTCCGAAGGACAAGATCGTCGGCGATCGCAGCCTGGCGCTGCCGGTGCAGGCCCGTCGTGGCGGCACCCAGCGCCTGCTGTCCTTCATGGCGCTCGAGCAGGGCCGCGGCGTGACGGCGGACATGCCGATCACGCAGGGCATCACCCAGCCGATCGCCGTCTACTTCCCCGGTGCGATCCAGCGCACCGCGAACGCGCCGACCGACGTCGAGGTGACCCCGATCCTGCAGACCACGGCCGAGGGCAACACCTACACCGCGGAGCGCTTCGAACTCGCCAACCCCGATCCGCAGAAACTCGACGCCAAGTTCAACCCCGGCGTGCAGCCGGTGACGATCGCGGCGCGGGTGATGGGCAAGCTCAAGTCGGCCTTCCCCGACGGACTTCCCAAGCCGAAGACCGACGAGAAGAAGGACGGCGATCAGAAGGACGACGCCAAGCCCGACGAGCCCAAGAAGGACGACGCGACCGCGGCGGCCGATCAGCCGAAGGACGGCGAGAAGAAGGCCGACGACAAGCCCGCCGAGGCTCCGCACCTCACCGAGTGCAAGGAGCCGAACACGGTGCTGATCTTCGCGGACGTCGACATGCTCGCCGACGGTCTCGCCTATCAGCGCTTCGGGCCCGGCATGGTGATGCCGGTCAACACCGGCAACGGCGCCGTGTTCAACAACGCGATCGACTACCTCGCGGGTTCGACCGCGCTGATGAGCATCCGTTCGCGCGGCGAGATCCAGCGCAAGTTCGAAGTGGTCGACAAGATCGAGCGCGAGGCCGATGCGAAGTCGCAGGACCAGATCCGTCGCATCAAGGAAGAGCAGGAGCGCTTCCAGAAGGAGCTCAGCGACCTCAGCAGCCAGGCGACCACCGAGAACGTCGGTCTCCTCCGCAACGACGCGATCCAGAAGAAGCGCGAACTGGAGAAGCAGGTGCGCGAGAAGGAGCGTGCGCTGATCGCGGTCCAGCGTGAGAAGACGGAGGGCATCGAGGCGCTCGGCTCGCGCTTGCAGTGGTTCAACGTCGCCGGCGTGCCCTGCATCGTGCTGTTGGTCGGAGCTGTGATCTGGTTCCTGAAGTTGCAGAGTCGCCGTGCGGCGACCGGAGGTGCGGCATGATCTCGGATTCGATCTTGAGGAATCTCGCGATCGCGGCGGGAGCGCTGGTGATCGCGACCATCTGGGTGGGTGGCCGTGAGCAGACGGTCGAGTTCCCCTTCAGCAAGGGCCAGTTGCTGCTGCCGGACGTCGACGCGGAGAAGGTCGCCGAGATCGAGGTGCAGAACGGCACCGACAAGGTCGTGCTGAAGCGCGCCGGCGCCCAGTACCTCGTCGAGTCGGAGAAGAACTACCCGGCGTCGACGCGGGAGGTGAACGACCTGCTCGGGCACGTCCTCGGCATCCGTCTCGAGGCCGAGGCGACCACCGACAAGGACGCCTATGCGCCGCTCGGCGTCGCCGGCGGCGAGGACGCCAAGTCGACGACGGTCAAGCTGAGCAACGCCGAGGGCAAGGAACTGGTGACGGTGATCACCGGCAAGTCCGAGAAGGACCAGCAGTTCGTGCGCCTCGGCTCGGGCCCCAAGGTGTTCCGCGCCGAGGAAGCGCTGTCGCTGCGGACCAAGGGCCTCGACTACGTCGACAAGCAGCTCGTGCAGCTGAACAAGGACGACATCGCCAAGGTGGTCGTCGCCCCGGCAGGTGGCAAGGTCTACACGATCAACAGCCCCGAGAAGGGCAAGACCGAGCTGGCCGACATCCCCGAGGGCAAGAAGGTCAAGAGCTACGAACCCGACTCCGTGTTCAACGCCGCCAACTACCTGAGCTTCGAGAAGTTCAGCTCGGCGGCGGACATGAAGGACCTCGCCTTCGACAACGCCTTCACCGTGACGACGCGCGCCGGCGCCGAGTACCGCTTCGACCTCGCCAAGAAGGACGACAAGTGGTACCTGCGCGGCAGCGCCAACTACGTCGGCCCGGCGATCACCGAGCAGCTCGTGCTCGCCGCCAAGGGCGACGAGGCGAAGAACAAGGAGATCGAGCAGAACCGCCTCGCGGCGGCGGCCGCCGAGACCTTCAACCAGAAGCACCAGAGCTGGGTCTACGAGATCGGCACCTGGAAGGCGACGCCGATGACCAAGGCCTTCGACGAGCTGGTCGTGGCCGACGACGGCAAGCCCGAGAAGGTCAGCGCGTCGCACATCCTGATCCCGTGGAAGGGCTGCGAACGCGCGCCCGACGACATCACGCGGACCAAGGACGAGGCACAGGCTCTCGCCGAGAAGCTGCTTGCCGAGGTGCGCGCCGATCCCGCCAAGCTCCCGGAACTCGCCAAGGACAACTCGAGCTGCCCGAGCAAGGACAAGGGTGGCGACCTCGGCGAGTTCGGTCCGGACGCGATGGCCAAGCCCTTCTCCGACGCGGCCTTCGCGCTCAAGGTCGGTGAGGTCTGCGATCACATCGTCGAGACCCAGTTCGGCTACCACATCATCGAGCGCACCAAGTGAGGTGCGCTCCACGCGGCGCGGTCAGTGGACCAGCCGCGTGTATCGGTAGTAGGCCTGCAGTGTGAGGCAGAGGATCGCGGTCGAGTAGACGCGGCCGCCGTCCTGACCCCAGACGCCCGCGGGATCCCAGGAGCCCTTGAAGTTGGCGTCCTGGCGCTGGGTCTTCAGCACCGCAGTGTCGAGGGCCGTCTCCCACGCCTTCCAGCGCGGTCCGCCGATCTGGTACAGCGCGTAGGTGCCGTAGTACCAGGCGTACTGATCGATCGACCCATCCGTGGTGTTCCACGTCGGCTTCTTCGAGAGCACGAGATCGGCCTGGCGCTGCATCAGCTTGTCCTTGCCTGGATCGTCGCCGAGGAAGATGCGGCACAGCAGAGCGACTGCGGACATGCACTCGTTCCGCTCGCGCGGGAACCTCGTCGCGTGCTCGCCCGCGCGCCGTGAGCTCGCACCGCCTCTCTGGTCGTAGCCGCAGCGTGCGGTGACGGGATCGGTCATCTCCGTCAACCAGGTGCGCCCGAGTTCGATCGCCGCGGTGTTCACCGTGAGGCCGAAGTAGCGCGCCGACGCATAGGCCATCAGGCACCAGCCGGTGACCGATGTGTCGTTGTCGCCGTCGTGAGGCTGGTACCGCCACACCCGGTACGGGTTGCGGTGGAACTCGAGGTAGTCGATGGCGCGCTGGGCGTTGTCGTGCAGCAGGCGGTAGGCCGAGAGCCCGTAGGCCTCGACCATCGCCAGCGTCGCGATCGCGTGGTCGTAGACGAACTCGTTGGAACTCGGCGTGCCGATCAGGCCGGTGCGCATGTCCTGCTGCTCGCGCAGCCAGGTGATGCCGCGCTTCACCTGCTCGCGGTAGGGGCCCGAGCGCAGGGTGTTGCCGTCGCCGAGGAAGGCGAGCAGTGCGAGGCCGGTGAGTCCGACGTCGTGCACGGGGTTGCCCGGACCGTCGCAGGGCTCACCGCTGGCGTCGTGCTTCATGAAGCCGTCGGCGTCCCAGTGACCGTCCTCGTCTTGGTGGCGCGCGAGCCAGATCAACGCGTCCTGGATGTGACCTTCGGGCGCATGGCCGCCACCGCGTGGGCCACGCCCACGTCGGAAGCGAT
The DNA here is from genome assembly GCA_046349595.1 of Planctomycetota bacterium. Taxonomy (GTDB): domain Bacteria; phylum Planctomycetota; class UBA1135; order UBA1135; family UBA2386; genus JACRLW01. Next base: position 3,134,341 of record JAXMCA010000001.1, on the reverse strand, counting down.
CGCCGTACTCGCCGGCGGCCCCGCCGGTGAGTCCGACCGCGGTGTTCCACTGAGAGCTGTCGAACGGCGAGGTCGGCGTCTCCGAGGTCGCGTCCGCCATCACCTCGGAGTCGGCGTCGTTGCTGTCGCTCACCTCGACGGGATCGATGGTGGGATCGACGACCGGCAGCACGTCGGGTTCGGGCGGCTTCACGATCTCGTCGGGAGTGGCGACCGGTTCCGTCGCCGGCAGCACCGCGACGCGATTCTCCTCCTTCACCTGAGCGCGCGTCGGCAGGAGATACAGCAGGATCAGGGCGATCGCATGCAGCGCGAGCGAAAGCGCGACCCAGGGCGCGCGGCGGAGCTGCTCCGCCATCAACTCGTGGAACTCCGGCTCGCTCAGGTGCAGTGCCGGATGCGCACGGCTCAGTTCGTGACTCGTCATCGTTCACGCTCCTTTCGCCGAAGGAACGTGCGTGACGGAGCGCGGTTCGCGCCGCGCGGCGAACTCAGCGGACGATCTTCGCGTAGCGCTGCGACGCTTCCATGCACAGGCACATCAGCGCTGTGGTGAACACGCGGCCGCCGTCGGCGCTCCACACGCCGATCGGGTCGAAGGAGCCACGGCGATTGCCTTCGCGGTGCTGCACTTGCGTCGTCACTCGAGTCAGGCGCGCGTTCCACGACTGCCACGCGGCGCCACCCATCTGGTAGAGGCCGAGCGTCGCGTAGTACCAGTAGTCCTCGTCGACGTTGCTGCCGTCCGCAGTCCAAGCCGGTGGCTTGGCGAGGAGGAGATCGGCCTGCTTCGCCATCACCGTGTCCTGCTTCGGATCGTTGCCGAGCAGGAAGCGGCACAGCAGCGACACGGCGGTCATGCACTCACCCCGATCACGTGGGTAGCGAGTCGAATGATCTCCGACACGTCGCGAACTGGGACCACCGCGCTCGGTGTAGCCGGTGCGGCCCGTGGCCGGATCGGTGAGCTGATCGAGCCAATGGCCCGCGCTCTCCAGAGCCTGTGGGTTCACTTCGAGGCCCGCGAACTTCGCCGAGGACAGGGCGAGGACGCACCAGCCGGTGACCGAAGTGTCGTTGTCTCCGTCGCGCGGCTGGTAGCGCCACACCGCGTAGGGATTGCGATGCGATTCGATGTAGTTGACGGCGCGCTGGCAGCTGTGGCGCAGCGCCTTCTCGTCGCCGAGCAACATGGCCTCGCACAGGGCGAAGGCCGCGATCGCGTGGTCGTAGATGAACTCGTTCGAGCTCGGTGTCCCGATCAGGCCGCTCTCCGCGTGCTGCTGCCCGCGGAGCCATTGCACCCCGCGCCGAACCGACTCGGCGTTCGGTCCGGAGTGCGTGCTGTTGCCGGAGCCGAGGAGGGCGAGCAGAGCCAGGCCGGTGACGCCGACGTCGTGCGTCGCATTCCCCGCGCCATCGCAGGCCTCACCCGAGACGTCGTGCTTCATGAATGCATCGGCGTCCCAGCGGCCGTCCTCGTCCTGATGCCGGACGAGCCAATCGATCGCGGCGTCGATCGCGCTGCGCGTTGCAGCCGCATCCGGGGGATTCGGGCTCGGTGAGGGGGAATCCGCGCAGGCTGCGCAGAGAGCGGCCAGGAGGGACGAGCAGAGCAGGCGTCGGAACATCGTGCCGCGCGCAACGGCACGCGCACGGCGACGGTTCAGATCCACACCAAACACGCGCGGCGCGCCGACCGATGGATCGACGCGCCGCGGGGAGGCGGACCGAGCGGGACGGTCCGCGTGCAGGGTGTTCCTCTCAGTGCACGAGGCGCGAGTAGCGGTAGTAGGCCTCGAGCGTCAGGCACAGCAGCGCGGTCGAGTAGACGCGACCGCCATCGTGACCCCACACACCGATCGGATCCCACGAGCCGTTGTAGTTGCCGTCGTGACGCTGCGGCTTCACCACGGCCTCCTGCAGCGCCTTCTCCCAGGTCGGCCACCAGGGGTTGCCCATCTGGTAGAGCGCGTAGGTTCCGTAGTACCAGTAGTAGTGGTCGATGGAGCCGTCGGTCGGGTTCCACACCGGCGGCTTCTTGAGGATGAGATTGGCCTGGTTGGCCATCATCTTGTCCTTCTTCGGGTCGTCGCCGAGGAAGATGCGGCACAGCAGCGACACCGCGGTCATGCACTCGCCCTTCTCGCGCGGGAAGCGCTGCGAGTGTTCACCGGTGCGACGCGAGCTGTAGCCACCGCGCTCGGTGTAGCCGGTGCGCGCGGTGGTCGGATCGGTCATCTGGTCGAACCAGGTGCGGCACAGGTCGAGAGCGGCGCTGTTGACTTCGAGCTTGAAGAACTGCGCCGAGGAGTAGGCCATCAGGCACCAACCGGTGACCGAGGTGTCGTTGTCGCCGTCGTGCGGCTGGTAACGCCAGACCAGGTACGGGTTGCGGTGGTACTCGAGGTAGGCGATCGCCTTCTGCGCGTTGCCGCGCAGGAGCTTGTAGTCCGACAGGCCGTAGGCCTCGACCATCGCCAGAGCGGCGATCGCGTGGTTGTAGATGAACTCGTTGGAGTTGGCGGCGCCGAACAGGCCGGTCTTGTCGTCCTGCTGCTCGCGCAGCCAGAGCACGCCCTTCTTGACGGTCTCCTTGTAGGGGCCGGAGCGCATCGTGCTGCCGTCGCCGAGGAAGGCGAGCAGCGCGAGCCCGGTGAGGCCGATGTCGTGGACCGGGTTGCCCGGACCATCGCAGGGCTCGCCGGAGACGTCGTGCTTCATGAACTCGTCGGCGTCCCAGTGACCGTCCTCGTCCTGGTGCTTGCGCAGCCACTCGAGTGCGGCCTCGATCGCCACGGCGGTCTGCTTGCCGCCCTTGCCGAGTCCCTTGCGACCACCGCCACGACCGCCGTACTTGCCACCGGCGCCACCGCCGAGGCCGACCGCGGAGTTCCACTGGTTGCTGTCGAAGGCCGATTCCTTGGTGTTCGACTCGGAGAACTCCTCGAAGTTCTGGGTGTTCTCCGTGACCTCGGTGACCTCCTGCTCCTGGATGACCGGCTCCTCGACCTTCTCGGGCTCGGGTTCCGGCTCCGGGGGCTTCTCCTCCGGGGTGTCCTGCTGCTCCTGTTGGGGCTGCATCATGATCACCTCCTTCTTCTCCTCCTTGACCGTCGGCGGCAGGAGGTAGAGCAGGAAGAAGGCGATCGCGTGGACGACGATCGAGAGCATCACCCACGGCGCGTGGCGGAGTTGCTCCGCCATGATCTCCTGGAAGGACTCTTCCTTCTCCCAGATCGGGGGCGTGTGGGTGCTGACGTGGAATTGTTTGGGGTCGACGGTTGCCATCTGCCGTAGCCCAGGCTCGAAGTACGAGAGCGACTTTGGAAGGTGCGCGGGACCCGCTGTCCACGCGCAGACCTGCCAACGGCGCCATCCGGAGAGGGGTTCAGCCGGGGGGCGAGAAGGTAGCGGTCGCAGCAGCGATCGCAAAGGGTGGCATCGGGATCGTCGACGCCACGGGGAGGGCACGACGGCCGACCGGCATCCCCGCTCCCTCCGGTTGGCTCGGCCTGAACCTCCGGCTGCGCCACCCGGTCGAGGGGATGGGGCCGAGGAAGTCTCACCCCGAGCGCCGCCTCAGCGGCGGAGGATCTCGGGGGGCCAGACCAGGATCTGCCGCGCCTTGAAGGCGAGGATCGTCTGCTCCAGCGACTTCACCCGGCGGTTGACCAGCGCCATGCGGATCGCCGACTGGACCCGGGGTTCGTCGAGGGAGGCCGCCGGCTGGTCGACCTTGCGGAGGAGCTTGTAGACCACCAGGGTCTCGCCGCGGTCGAGCGGACCGAGCACGGCACCCTGCTCGTGTTCGGAGACCAGTTGCTTGAGGAACTCGGCGCGCCGGTCCTTGGCCTCACCCGGGCGGACGTCGGTCTGATCGCGCAACGCCACGCCGCCGAAGCGGGTGGCGAGGTCGGCCGAGGTCTGGTTGCCGCCCTTCCAGGACTCGGCAGCCTGCCCGGCCGACTCGGCGGCGTCCTTCCGATCCTTGCTGAAGGAGACCGACGCGATGTCGCCGCTGGTCAGGGCCGCGAACTGCTCGGGATGGTCGCGATAGAAGCGCGCGATCTCCTCGGGCGTGACGAGCATCGCGAAGCTGTCGCGGAAGCGGGTACCGATGGCATAGCTGCGAGCCGTGTCGCGCAGGATGCGCTGGCGCTGCTCGTCGCGCAGGGTCTGCCAGGAGGTGCCGAGGGCCGCGAGTTCCTGGTTCATCCGCGCGAAGCTGCCGAACTGGTCCTGCTGCTCCCGCAGGTAGTCCTGGACCAGCTCGTCGACCCGCTTCTCGAAGGTGACGGGGTCTTCGCGTCCGATCACCTTGCCGATCTGCACCCAGAGTTCTTCCCGCGCGATGCTGATCAGGGCGGACTCCTCGAGGCCGGCTCGTTGGGCGGCGTCGGCCGTCGCGATCTCCGGGCGCGCGGCGAGGGTGCGGCGCAGGGAGCTGTCGAGGATCACGCGGTCGCCGACGATGGCCCGCACCCGGTCGACCGTGCGGCGTCCGCCGGAGTGCGCGGCCGCAGCCGACGCGACGGCCGGACCGGGAGCACCTGCATCCTGGGCAACCGCACTCAACGCCGTGGCGCAGAGGACCGCGAGTGAGCTCGCGACCCCTCTCTCGACGAACCGCATGCCGCGATCTTCGGGAGCATCGGATCACCGCACAAGCTCTCGAGCAGGAACTGCAGCATCTCGAGCTGGGTCCAGTCCGCGACCTTGCGTCCGCGGCGCAGCGGCAGGACCAGATGGGTCTTGCCCGCTTCCACGCGGCGCACGTCGGCGAAGACCTCGAGCCAGGCACCGCCGAGCGGTTGTCCGGGGGGATGGCGGGCCACGACGCGATCCGGACCGGTCCGCTGCAGGCCGAGCACGTCCTGGTCCATCAGCAGGTGCTTGAGGAGGAACACCCGCAGCAGGTTCTCGATCGGCTGCGGGAGCTTGCCGTGGCGATCGATGAGATCGGAACGGATGCGCGCGGCCTCGCTCGGGGTGGTCGCACCGTCCATCTCGCGCAGGAGTTCGAGGCGCGCCTTCGGATCGGGCACGAAGTCCTCCGGCACGAAGGCCGAGACCTGCAGGTCGACGTCGACCTCGCGGACGTCGGGCACGACCACCTCGCCGTGCTCCCGCGCCTGCTCGACGGCGGTGCGCAGCAGATGGCAGTACATCTCGTAGCCGACGGCGGCGATGTGCCCCGACTGCTGCGGCCCGAGCAGGTTGCCGGCTCCGCGGATCTCGAGGTCCTTCATCGCGATCGCGAAGCCGGCGCCGAGGTGCGAGAACTCGACGAGCGCCTGCAGCCGGCGCCGCGATGCTTCCGGCGGCGGTTCGAAGCGATCCATCAGGAGCCAGCAGACCGCGGCCACGTCGCTGCGTCCGACACGTCCCCGGAGCTGGTGGAGCTCGGCGAGTCCGAACATCTCCGCATGATCGATGAGGATCGTGTTCGCCCGCGGGATGTCGAGGCCGTTCTCGACGATCGAAGTGCACACCAGCACGTCGATCCTGCCACCCACGAAGTCGCGGAGCGTTCGCTCGAGTTCGCGTTCGCCGAGCTCCCCGTGGCCGATCGCGACCCGTGCCTGCGGTACGAGCCGTTCGACGGCCTCCTTCAGTGACCGCAGACCGGAGATGCGATCGTGCAGCAGGAACACCTGACCACCGCGTGCCAGTTCATGGCCGATCGCGTCACGCAGTACGGCATCGTCGCGCCATGCGATCCTGGTCTCGACGTCCTGCCGTCCGGGCGGCGGTGTGGACACCGTGGAGATGCGGCGGATGCCGAGCAGCGATGCGTGCAGGGTGCGGGGGATCGGAGTCGCGCTGAGCGTCAGCACGTCGACGCCGGCGCGCAGCTTCTTCATGTGCTCCTTCTGACGAACGCCGAAGCGCTGCTCCTCGTCGATGATCACCAGGCCGAGGTCGCGGAAGCGCACGTCGTCGCCGAGCAGCCGGTGGGTGCCGAGCAGCACGTCGACCTTGCCGAGTGCGCAGTCGTCGAGGATCGACTTCTTCTGCTTCGCGGAGCCGAAGCGGGACACCACCTCGACGCGCAGTCCGTGCGGCGCGAATCGCGCGGAGAAAGTGCGGTGGTGTTGCTCGGCGAGAACGGTGGTGGGGACCAGCACGGTGACCTGGCGTCCGGTGATCGCGACCTTGAACGCCGCGCGCAACGCGAGCTCGGTCTTGCCGAAGCCCACGTCGCCGCACAGCAGGCGATCCATCGGCCGGTCGCTCTCCAGGTCCGCGCGGATCTCGCTCCAGCAGGCCGCCTGATCGGGCGTGTCCTCGAAGGGGAATCCGTCGAGGAAGGCGTCCTCCAGCGGATCACGCGGAAACGCGTCGCGCCGCACGCGCTCGCGAGCCGCCTCGACCTCGAGGAGATCGGCGGCCAGGTCGTAGAGCGACTGCTGGACCTCGGCCTTGCGGCGCTGGAAGCCCTTGCCGCCGAGCTTGTCGAGCTTCGGCTGCGACGCACCACCCGCGCCGACGTACTTCTGGACCAGGTGGATCTTCGAGACCGGGACGAGCAGGTGGACCTCGTCCTGGAACAGCAGGCGGAGACAGTCCTCTTCGGCCTCGCCGCGGTGGATGCGCTCGATGCCCTCGAAGCGTGCGATGCCGTGCACCGCGTGCACGACCAGGTCTCCGGGCCCGAGCTCGAAGAAGGTCTGGATCGCGCGCGTCGGCACCTTGGGCCGCGCTCGCACCCGCGCGCTGGTGGTGACGCCAGCGAACTCGGTGTTGGCGAGGATCGTCCAGCGCAGTTCCGGCACCCGGAACCCGCGGCTGAGGGTGCCGACGCGCAGGCGAACCTGCTCGCGCTGCAGATCCACGCCGCGGTGGGAGAACACCTCGGTCATGCGCGCCAGTTCGGCGTCGCTGCGACAGACGATCTCGACGATGCCGCCGTCGATGCCGCGGATCGAGCGCAGTCGGCCCAGAGGATCCGCTTCGCCCGACGCTGCGCTCCCGCCCGCCGAGAGGATGCGGAAGTCGATGTCGCGACTCGGCAGCGAGCCGAGTTCGACCCACGGCAAGGGTGCGAGCGACTCGAGCAGCGCGGCCAGCGCGTTGCGAAGCTCGGTGCCGCCGGTCGTGGTGAGCACCTGCTTGCGTTCGGCGATGCGCAGCGGTTCGAACCATCCGACGAGCAGGTCGGAGCGGACGATCCACTGCAGCAGGTGGCGTCGCGCGGCCGCTTCGTCGGTCGTCTTGCCGATGCGCAGCGTGACCGAGTCGAACACGGCGAGCGAGCGCTGTGAATCGGGGTCGAAGGTGCGCAGCGACTCGATCTCGTCGTCGAAGAACTCGATGCGGATGGCGTCGGTGCCGGCGAGCGGGAACACGTCGAGCACGTCGCCGCGTCGGCTTACCTCGCCCGGTGCGACGACCAGCGCGACCTTGCGCATCCCGGACTCGATGCAGGTCCTCAGGATCTCTTCGGGATCGACGCGCTGGCCCTTGCGCAACTCGACACCGGCCGCGCGCAACGCTCCGAACTGCGGGGCCGGTTGCAGGAGTGCAGGCAGCGACGCGCACAGCACGAAAGGGCCATCGCGCGCCGTGTCGTGTTCGACGAGCGCCGCGAGGGTGCGCGCGCGCGCGTTCTCCGCGATCGGATCGGCGCGGCCCTCGGCGTCGACCTCGCGCGACGGCAGGCGATGCACGCCGGCCACCCCGAAGGTTGCGAGATCGTCGGCGAACGCGGTGGTGTCGCCGTCGTCGGCGGTCACGAGCAACCACGGTGCGCGGAGCGGCGTTCGAATGGCGGCGACCAGCAGCGCGGCACTGGCACCCCACAGGCCGCCGACGGCGAGGTGTCGCCCCTCGTGCCGGAGGGACTCCACGACCCGCGCACAGGTCGCGAGTTCGAGGAACGCGCGCGCGGTGGTCATGCGCCGGTGGAGGCGTCGCAGGCCGGCGGGGCGGTGTCCGAGCGTCGCGCGCGCAGTTGGACCAGGGCGTCGGCTGCGGCCGCGTGCTCGGCGGCGCGCTTCGAACGTCCAGTGCCGCGTCCCGTGATGCGGTCGGCGACCAGGGCCACGACGACGAACTCACGCTCGTGGTCCGGCCCGCTCTGGCTCTCGATCCGATAGGTCGGCTGACCGAGCCCGCTGCCCTGCGTCGCGTGCAGGAGCATGGTCTTGGGGTCGCGGGGCGTCTCGTGACGAGGAACCTCCGCGCCGGGTTGGATCAGGTGCAGCTTCACGAAGCGGCGTGCGGCCCGGATCCCGCCGTCGAGATACACCGCGGCGAGCACCGACTCGACCAGGTTGGCGAGGATCCTCTCCGACAGCACCTCGGCGCTGCTCATTCCGCGGCCGGTCATCACGTAGCGCGGCAGGTCGAGAGCGAGCGCCTTCTCGGCGAGCGGCTTCTTGCTGACGATGTCCGACCGGAATCTGGTGAGTTCCCCTTCGGGTCGCTCGGGGTGCGCACGGAAGACGTGATCGGAGACGATCAGGCCCAGCACCGCGTCGCCGAGGAATTCCAGGCGCTCGTAGCTGTCCTTGCGCTCGTTGCCCATCGACGGATGCACGAGCGCCTCGGCGAGGAGCTCGATGCGCGCGAACTCGTGGCCGATCTTCTCGGCGAGTTCGAGCAGCAGACGCGTGCGCGGTGGGTCGGAATCGTCGGGCAAGGAACGGCGGGGACGGAGCGACCCGGCGAGGATAGCCGTCGGATGTGCCTCCCGGAAGCCGCTGCGGCCCGTGCACCGGGCGAAGCGATCACGAGCGCATGGCAGCGCGCGACGAACGGTCCTCGCGGCGGCGGTCGGTCTCCTTCAGCAGGATCTTGCGCAGGCGCACGCTCTTCGGCGTCATCTCCGCGTACTCGTCGTCGCCGACGTACTCGAGAGCGTCCTCGACACCGAAGACCCGCGGTGGACTCAGCTTGACGAAGGTCTCCTTGGTGCTCGAACGCACGTTCGTCAGCTTCTTCTCGCGCGCGAGGTTCACGACGAGGTCGTTGTCGCGGCAGTGTTCGCCGACCACCATGCCCTCGTAGACCTCGGTCTGAGGGGGCACGAAGAAGGTGCCGCGGTCGCGTAGCGAATCGATGCTGTAGAAGGTGGCCTTCCCTGCGGCCATCGACACCAGCACCCCTGCCGTGCGTTCCTGGATCGGTCCGCGCCACGGGCCGTACTCCGAGAAAACGTGGTGCAGGGTGGCCTGCCCGCCCGACGCGTTGAGGATGCGGTTGCGCACGCCGATCAATCCGCGCGAGGGCACCGTGAACTCCAGGCGCTGGAAGGTGCCCTTGCGTTCCATCTTGACCATCTCGGCGCGGCGTTCGCCGAGGATCTCGATGATGCGGCCCGTCGCCGACTCGGGACAGTCGACGGTCAGGCTCTCGATCGGCTCGAACTTCTTGCCCTTCTCCTCGTGGATGATCACCGCGGGCTTGCCGACGGAGAACTCGTAGCCCTCCCGTCGCATGGTCTCGAACAGGAACCCGAGGTGCATCACGCCGCGGCCGGAGACGATGAACGACTCCGCTGTCTCGCCTGGTTCGACGCGCAGCGCGACGTTGGTGCGCAGCTCGCGATCGAGTCGGTCCTGGATGTGGCGGCTGGTGACGAAGCGCCCTTCCTTGCCGGCGAAGGGCGAGTCGTTGATGCGCACGACGACGCTCATCGTCGGTTCGTCGATCGCCACCACCGGAAGCGGTTCGATGACGGCCGGATCGGTCAACGACTCGCCGATCAGCAGTTCCTCGATGCCCCACACCGCGCAGAGATCGCCGGCTTCGACGGCGTCGATGTCGCGGCGCGCCAGGCCCTCGAAGGTCGCCAGTCCGCGGATGTTGTGCTCGGTGCGCTTGCCGTCGATGCCGACCCGGCACACCCGCATGTTGTTGCGGATGGTGCCGCGATGCACCCGGCCGATGGCGATGCGACCGACGTAGTCGGACCAGTCCAGCGAGGTGACGCGGAACTGCAGGGGCGCGGCAGGATCGTCCTTCGGTGCGGGGATGTGCTCGAGGATCGCGTCGAGGAGGGGGCGGATGTCCTCGGCGGTCTTGTTGTCCTCGAGGTAGGTGCGCGACATCCAGCCCGCACGGCCTGAGCCGAAGAGCACGGGGAATTCGAGCTGGCTCTCATCGGCATCGAGGTCGATGAACAGGTCGAAGACCTCGTTCAGCACCTCGCGGCACCGGGCGTCGGGACGATCCACCTTGTTCACGACGACGATCGGAACGAGGCCGTGCTGGAACGCCTTCGAGAGCACGAAGCGCGTCTGGGGCATCGGGCCCTCGGCGGCATCGACGAGGAGCAGGACGCCGTCGGCCATCGACAGCACGCGCTCGACTTCACCGCCGAAGTCGGCGTGACCAGGCGTGTCGATCAGGTTGATCTTGACGTCGTGGAACCACACCACCGTGTTCTTGGCCAGGATGGTGATGCCACGCTCGCGCTCGAGGTCGTTGGAGTCGAGCACGCACTCCGCGACGTGCTGGTTCGCGCGGAAGATGCCGGTTTGTTTCAGCAGGGCGTCGACGAGGGTGGTCTTGCCGTGGTCGACGTGCGCGATGATCGCGACGTTGCGGATGGGGCGCGTCATGGATGAATGGATGCGGAGAACCCTGACCGGCTCGGCCGCGATGCCAGTCGCAAGGCGGCTGGTCGGGCTCCGCATCGGGGTACGGAGTGGCGGTGTCCGCGCCTCTGCGGGCGATCGAAGGCGAAGCATTGTGGGAGCCGGCGGCGCGCCGTCAACGGGGGGCGTGGTCGGAGTTCTCTGGAGCCTGCTCCGACTCGGCCGGAGCAGCCGGTCGCGCCGTCCGAGAATTCCTGCGCTCCAGGAGGAAACCACCCGACCTTGGCGTCTTAGTAGGCACCGAGTGAAGCGGCTGCGGGTCTTCGGACCCGCGCCTCTGACGAGGCCAGGCCGAGCGCCCGCAAGGGACCGGCCTGGTGAGAGAACGAGCAAGAGAAGAGAGCGAGCAGGAGACCGGAGGGCTCAGCCCTTCGGTCTCCTTTTTTGTACGCCTCTCGACGATGCCTCGTCGATCCGCGGCGGCGGAAGCGCTCCGATGGCGGACGTGAAGCGCGCCGCCAAGGCCGAGACGATCCAGGCGATCCTCGACCAGCTCTACCCGGACCCGCCGATCCCGCTGGTGCATCGGGACCCTTTCACCCTGCTGATCGCGGTGCTCCTGTCCGCCCAGACCACGGATGCTCGGGTCAATCAGGTGACGCCGGCCCTCTTCGCCCGGGCAGCCACGCCGAGGGACATGGCGGCACTCGCCCCGGAGGAGATCCTCGCAGCCATCCGCTCCTGTGGGCTGGCCCCCGCCAAGGCCCGCAACATCCGGGAGCTGTCACGCCTGCTGTGCGAGCGGCACGGGGGAGAGGTCCCCGCCGATCTCGACGCCCTGGAAGCCCTCCCCGGGGTGGGCCACAAGACCGCGAGCGTGGTGATGGCCCAGGCATTCGGCGTGCCGTCCTTCCCGGTCGACACGCACATCCATCGCTGCGCGGAGCGCTGGGGTCTCTCGGACGGCCGTTCGGTCGAGCGCACCGAGGCCGATCTGAAGGCCCTGTTCCCGCGCGACTCGTGGAACCGACTCCACCTCCAGATCATCTGGTTCGGACGCGAGCGTTGTCCGGCGCGAGGCCACGACGCGAAGCTCTGTCCGATCTGCAGCTGGGCCGGCGAGCGTCGCGCGGCGTCCGACTGATGCCGCGGGTCAGGAGGACGCGACCGCGACGCGGTGCATGTGCGCATAGAGGCCGTCGAGCGCGAGGAGTGCCGCGTGGCGGCCGCGCTCGGCGATCCGACCGTCGGTGACCACCACGATCTCGTCCGCGTCGCGCACCGTCGCCAGACGATGGGCGACGACCAGGCAGGTGCGATCCTTGCGCAGGGTGCGCAAGGCCCGCTGCAGGGTCTGCTCGGTGGCGGTGTCGACGCTGGCGGTCGCCTCGTCGAGGACGAGCACGTCCGGGTCGCGTAGGAGTGCGCGCGCGAAGGCGATCAGCTGACGCTCGCCGCGCGACAGGGACTGCCCGCGCTCGCCGACCGGTGCGTCGATCCCGCCCCGGCGTCGCAGCAGCGACGCGGCGCCGAGTTCGTCGAGCACCGCGACCACCCGTTCGCGCGCCATGGCGTCGTCGAACAGCCGGGTGTTGTCGAGGATGCTGCCGTCGAAGAGCAGCGGTTCCTGAGGCACGACCGCCACGCGACGCCGCAGCTCCTCGACCGGGATCGCGCGGAGCGGTTCTCCGTCGAGCAGGATCGTCCCGGCATCGACGTCGTGCAGGCGCGATACCAGCGACAGCAGAGTCGACTTGCCGGCGCCGGTCGGTCCGACGATCGCGACGGTCCGGCCGCCTTCGACCGCGAGATCGAGACCGCGCAGCACCGGGCGCGCCGGGTCGTAGCCGAACCACACGCTCTCGAAGCGGAGGGCCCCCGCCCCACGATCGGTGCGCACGGCCCGCGTGTGAGGTCCGTCGCCCGGCCCATCGGGCTGGTCGAGGATCGTCATCACGCGCTCCGCACTGCTCAGCGCCGATTGCAGCACGTTGTAGCGTTCGCCGAGCTCGCGGATCGGCTCCTGGAGCTTCCCGAAGTACAGCCAGCTCTGCACCAGCGATCCTGCGCTCGCGGTCCCCAGGGCGACGGCGCGTCCGCCCACCAGCAGGATCGCGGACTGCGCGAGGCGCAGCACGAAGTCCACGGCGGCGAAGAACGCGGCGAAGGAGCGGATCGTCTTCTCCCAGGCTCCGCGCGTCGCCGCGTTGAGTGATCCGTAGCGACCGTCCACGAGGTCTTCGCGCCCGTAGGCGCGCACGGTACGCACGCCGCCGATGAACTCGGCGGTGAAGGCGTTCTGGTCGGCGATCCGCGTGCGTACCTCGTTGTAGGCCCGCCGGGCCGCGCTCCGGAACAACAGGCTCACCGCTCCGGCGAGCGGGACCGCGAGGAGGGCGAGCAGGAACACGCCGGGTTGGACGAAGGCGAGGGTGACCACGATGCCGACCAGCTTCATCAGGTCGAACACCGTCTGGAGTCCGCCGCTCGAGACCAGCTCGTCGAGGTTCTCGAGGTCGGTCGTGATGCGCGTGACGACGCGCCCGCTCGGGTTCTGGTCGTGCCAGCGTGAGTCGACGCGCACCAACTTGCCCCACAGCGCCGTGCGCAGGTCGCGGACCACATGGCGACCGATGCCGGCGGTCAGCAGCGCGAATCCGGTGCCGAGCACGGTACCGACCAGGATGCACCCGAGGTAGGCGAGTGCGAGGCCGACGATCGCACCGGTGGCGTCGCCGGCGCCCTGGGCCAAGGGTCCGTCGATCACGCGACGGATCAGGAAGGGTCCGAGCAGTTCGATCCCGAACGACAGCACCAGCAGCGCCAGGGCCACCGCGAAGCGTCGGCGGTAGGGGCGCACGTAGCGCCACAGCCCGAGCAGGTGCTTCCGATCCGACTTCACGTCGTTCCGGCCTCCGGCGACGACTCGAGCGCCGCATGCTCGCGTTGGCGTCGCCAGGTCTCCGCGTACTGCGGGCAGTCGCGCAGCAGTTCGTGGTGCGGACCGAATCCGACCACGCGGCCCTCGTCGAGCACGAGGATGCGATCGGCGTCGCGCACCGCCGAGAGACGGTGCGTCACGACGATCGTCGTTCGCTTCTCCGCGTGCGTGCGCAGGTTGGCGAGGATGCGCGCTTCGGTCGCGTGGTCGACGGCCGAGAGGGTGTCGTCGAGCGCCAGCACCGGTCGGTCGCTGGCGAGCGCGCGGGCCAGTGCGACGCGCTGGCGCTGACCACCGCTGAGCGTGACCCCGCGCTCGCCGACCACCGTCTCCGTGCCGGAGGGCATCGACGCGAGGTCGGGGTCGAGCCCGGCCGCGCTGGTCGCGAGCCCCACGTCGGCGGCATCGCGACCGAGTCGCACGTTGTTCGCGATCGTGTCGCTGAACAGGAACGGGTCCTGCAGCGCGACGGCGAAGCGGCCGCGCAACGCCGCGGGTGCGATCTTCAGCACGTCGACTCCGTCGACGAACAGCGCGCCCGGCGGTGGCTCGCGCAGGCGCAGGAGCAGGTCGAGGATCGTGCTCTTGCCGCTGCCGACCGGTCCGACGATGCCGAGGGTCGTGCCGGGCTCCACGTCGAAGGACACGTCGCGCAGGATCGGCTCGCGATCCGGGGCGTGGCGGAAGGTCAGTCCACGCACGTGGATCCGTCCCGGACCCGCGATCGTCCCCTCCCCGGCATCGGTCTCCATCGGCAGTTCGAGGATGCGTTCGACCCGTCGACCCGCGGCGAGGGCGCGCGGCATGCCGCTGAACACGAAGCCGAGCGCCATCAGCGGACCGAGCTGCACACCGAGCAGTGCCCAGTACTCGAGGAGCGCGCCCGGCGTGCTGCGTCCCCGTGCGACCTCGATCGCGCCGAACACCAGTCCGACCAGCACCACCAGTTCGACGGCGAGGTGGATCACGGCGTTGACGACGGCCTGCAGGCGAGCCACCGCGTACCCGCGCGTCGCCAACTCCCCGGCCAGTTCTCGCATCGCACGGTCCTCGGCGACCATGCGATGGAAGACCTGCAGCACGCGGATCCCCACCGCGCGCTCGGCGGCATGGTCGGAGATCGCCGCGAGCGCCTCCTGCGCGCGGGTCGAGCGCCGCTCGATGAGCGGGGAGAGGCGGCGGAGCGCGACGACCATCGCGACGAACAGGATCGCCGCCCCCGCGGCCACGCCGACGGAACTGCGCATGACGATCGCCACACCGCCCGGCACGACGATCGCGGCCTGGGCGCCGTAGAGCAGCAGCGGCCCGGTCACGAAGCGCAGGAGTTCCACGTCCTGCGTCAGACGACTGATCAGGTCGCCGGTGCGCTCCGCCTCGATGGTCGGCACGGGCAGTCGCGCGATGTGGTGGGCGATGCGCGCCTTCAAGCTCTCCTCGGCCCGACGCGAGGCGCCGATCAGCAGGCGGCGTGCGCTCATGCGGAGCGCGCCCTCGAAGATGGCCGCGGCCGCGAAGGCTGCCGCGAGCGTGGTCACGGTCCCGGCATCTCCTCCCCGCGCTGCGTCGAGCGCCCGACCCGCGAGGACCGGCATCGACAGCAGGGCGAGCGCGGCGCCGATCGTCGCCCCTGCTCCGAGGAGCACGGGCCCGCGCCGCACCAGGAACGGCGCGACGATGGGGCGCAGCGGTGCGAGACGCTGCAGGAGTGCTCGGAGAAACGGGGGCAAGGGGGCGAGGGACTATCTGCGTCGCTGCGCGCAGCGGCAAGGAATGGTCGAAGGCTCCTTCGACCGGGTCCGGTCCCGGGATGGCGCCGCTCGCCGTCCCGCTCCGGGACGACCGTCGAACCTCACCACAGTCCTGACCGACCGCCGACCGATGGGAGCGATCGAGGCGCCGTCGTCCGGACGGAGCCCGGCGTGTCCGTCGAACGGCGCGCATGTGGACGAGGAGAGAGACATGACCGGTTATCCCTTGGGGCGGAGAGAGGACGGTTTCACGCTCATCGAGTTGTTGATGGGCGTGACCATCTTCCTGGTGGCCGCGATCGTTCTCGGCAACCACATCAGCACCAACTACGCGACGACGGCGGCGCAACGCGACAAGGTGTTCGCGTTCACGAAGGCCCAGGCCATCCTCGCCGAGATCCACTCGTCACTCGATCGCGGCGACTTCGGTGCGGCCATCGACCTCGACGTGCTGGACGACGGCATCGTCCCGAAGCCGACCCTGTCGATCGCGCGCGACGCCAACGGCGCGTTGATCGCTCCCGATCATCCGTTGTCGGGCAATCTCGAGCGCGACGGCACCTGGCTGTGGGGGCGACGCGTCTCGGTGCGCCCCTTCACCGGCCTCCTCAATCGCACGGTGCGCTACGTCACGGTGCGCATCGTGAAGCAGGAGTCGGACGGTGAGGTCCACGAGATCGCGAGCCTCTCCTCGGTCGTGAACTCGGTGGGATCGGCCTTCCCGACCACGCAGGTGTTCGACGTCTACCTGCTGGCGATGGAGAACATCCCGGGCTGGTGGGTGTTCATGGAGGCGATCGTGCCCTTCGTCGAATCCGCGGTCACCGACCTCGAGAACCGCAACCCGGGTCTCTCGGTGCGCACGCACTGGATCACCAAGGTCGGATACGGACGTGATCCGGTCTACCGCCCGTACATCAACGATCGCCAGGACAGCAATCAGACGATCAATGACGTCTACCTGTACCCGGGTGCGATGCCGGCCGGCAGCGCATCCACGTTCTACTACGTCCCCGACATGATGAACGGCAAGGTGTCGATCGACGGCGTCGACACCAACGGCTGGGACGCGGTGCGGAATCCCTATCCGTACACGCTGGCGGACTTCAACAACCACTGCATGCGCTATCCCCAGGCCTATGCCCTGTGGCAGGCGCGCAAGAAGACCATCGAGGATCGTCGCGAGGCGATCCGTCAGGCTCAGCGCCTGGGTGTGCCGGCTCCGCCGCCGCTCGACGACATGTCGACCGAGCCGCCGCTCCAGATCCTCGTCGAGGACATGGCTCAGCGACCGGACTTCTACCGCCACTCCCTGCTGATCAACCTGCACGGCGAGTTGCTCCCGACGCCTCCGCTGCGCAACTTCTCGGACGCCGCGAAGCTGCCGCGCGAGCTCCCGTACGTGCGGGTGGTTACGCACCCCGAGGAACTCCGTACGCAGAGCCCGCCGGCTGCCGCATCCGCGGTCACCGACGTCTACCTGCGCGTCTACGCCTACACCTCGGAGCCCGCCAAGTACACGGCGGCCGGTTACGGCGACGTGATGGACGTCGCGCACCCGATCGTGCTCCAGGTGATGGACGTCGACCTCACCGACGGCACCGGCACCGGCGTCGCCATGGCCGGAGTGACCGTGCAGTCGGCGCGCGGTGGTGTGCCCATCGCGGGAGACTCCAATTACCGCACGTTCCTCAACGCCCCGAACTTCAACGTGAACACCTTCACGTATCCGGAGATGACCTGGTCGTGCTTCTTCCACGATCCGGGGCCGGGGCAGCGCAAGTCGACGGTCTTCGTGCTCTACAACACGCCGGTGAAGACCCCGCCGATCAGCAGCATGGGTCTGAACGCGAACCTGCGCTCGCGCCCCTACGGGCTCGAGTACGTGCCGGGTCCGGTGGGAACCGGCGGCACCTTCACCAAGGACCTGGTCGCGACCGGCGACGGCCCGAAGAACACCGCGCGCTGGCGCATCAAGGTGCCGTCGACGGTGTGGGACGCGCGTCGCTTCGTCACCACCGACTCGCCGCCGGTCTACTTCGATCCGCGGACCACGCCGACGCCGGACGTCACCCTGACGATCCGCACGCGCATCTTCTCGCCGTCGGTCGGCTCGTCGTTCGAGGATCTCGGCGCGTCGCCGTCGGGTTTCAATGGCTCCTACAACGAGCCGTACGACCTTTCGGAGACCTACACCTGGTGGGCGCGGACCCGCGACGCGGTGCCGTTCACCGAACGCGCGCAGATCTGGGGCGACCCGCGCCACAACCCGTACCGCGACCTGATGAGCGGCGATGCCGACTTCGGCGACGGCTACAACTGGTGGTGGGACAGCCTCACCAACAACTCGCAGAACGCGAAGACCGACCACCCGGGCATCACCCAGGCCAACAACCGCTGGAACGGTGCGGAGAGCTTCGACGTGCCGCGGCTGATGTACCTGTTCCGGAATGCGATCGTCCAGAGTGAGTCGATCTACACCACGCTGTCGGGCTACTCGTACTACTACGTCGGCTGCGGCAACGAGATCGGCTACGACTCGGCGAACGGCTACGCCAACTCGATCCCCGTCAACCAGAAGCCCTGGGGCGGCGCCGACATCTCGACGGGCTACATCAACAGCATCCTGACCAACCGCTACTTCGTCCGCATCAACGAGTCGACGAACTACTGGTGGGAGAAGCCGTGGCTCGGCGAGCTGTTCCCGGATGCCGCCTACGCGACCGACTGGTTCGTCACCGACACCAGCGGGACGGTGCGAGGCAATCTGACCGCGGGCACCGCGACGACGCAGTTCAAGCAGGTCCCCATGCAGACCGCCTACAGCGGCTCGACCGCCTACAAGGCGCAGGGTACCTCGCTCTACAACTGCATCCACCGCACCGCGGAGATGGGCTGCGTGTCGTTCTTCAACAATGGCACCACGTCGGCGCACTTCAACCACCACTTCTCCACGGCCAGCGGGCCGACGATCGGTGCCGGCCTGTCGATCAGCAACGACTACGGCTTCCCGGTTCCGTCCTCGATCACGACGACGCGACCGTTCACGGTGAACACCAGCGGCAACAATCCGCCGGAGTTCGGGCTCGCGCCGTACAGCACGTCGCGCTACGCGGCGACGATCCTGCGCCAGTACGTGCAGCACAACACCAGCTACCTGGGTTCCGGCCTGGTCCAGCTCGCCAATCCGACCGACACGGCGGCCGGATTCATCATCGTCAACGGCATCGCGAACACCACGGAGACCGGTTCGTCGTTCCTGGCGAAGTGGTGTCTGTTGTCGATGTTCCAGTCGTACTTCGAGCTCGGTGACAACTCGCTGCGGCACCGCATCAAGCAACCGCCGCGCGTGGAGATCACCTCGCCGACGGAGATCAGCGAGATCCTCAATCCGCGCGGCATCGACATCCAATTCCACGTGGAGTGGTTGCGCTGGGACCGTCTGGCCTACACGCGGACCACGCCGGCCACCTTCGCGGAGGACGAAGCCGAGATCGACTACGTGATCGACTACTCGGTGGACAACGGCGCGAACTGGCTGCACATCCAGGACGACACGCCTGCGGTGATCGGCGAAAAGCCGACCGACCCGATGTACGTGATCCCGGACGCCGGTACCGGCCCGGACACCTACTACTGGCCGACGCCGAGCCGGCAGTTCCCCGATGGCAGCTACGTGATCCGCATCGAGGCGTACCGGCGCGACATGGCGCTGCACTACTCGACGCACCAGATGAAGATCTACATCGAGCGCTGACGCTCGTGCGCGGGGCGGGGAGATCCCGCCCCGCCTCGCCAAGGCACAGGAGGAAGGTCGGGCGCAACCCGCCCGGCCGACGAGGAGGAGGCATGAAGACCAAGCGCGACGACGGGCATCCTTTGGACCGCGAGGCGGGTTTCTCCCTGATCGAGGTGACGATCGCCTCGGTGCTGGTGCTGATGCTGGCCTGGCTGGTCTCGACCTTGAGCGTCGACGGCATGCGGGCGCAGAAGTACGCCGAGCGCCAGGCACGCGTGACCGAGATCGCCCAGGACGTCCTCGACGAGATCCGTCGTGACCTCGGATCGGCGATGGGCATGTTCGGTGGTGGACCGCTGGGAGAGGGCTACCGCGATGCGCTCGTGCGCGGCTCGATGCCGGCGCCGATCCGCTCCACGACGATTCCGACCTTCGAGGTCAGCGGTCGTCTCGAGCGGGAGGCGAGAGCCGGGACGAAGACCGGCAACGAGCTGTTCTTCGCGCGCTACTCCTGGACCGACGAGTTCCAGGTGTCGACCGGCACGATCTACCGCATCGACGTCTACCGGATCGAACGCTACTACCTGACCGCGGTGCGGGGCGGCCCCGCCGCGGGGAAGCCCGACGGTCTCAACCTCTGCCATTGGGTCAGCGAACCCCTCGCCGACGGCAACCAGCTCGATCGCATCACCAATGCGACGGACGTGCAGGAGATCCTCGAGCACCTGAACACGAGCACGCCCGATCGCAGCGGCACCGTCCACGACGCCGTCAAGCTGGTCTGGCTGGGGCGTGCCCCTGTGAACGATCCTGGCACGCTGCGCGAGATCGATGCGACCGGGGTTCTCTCGATGACCCCCATGCCGTCCCGCGGCGCCACCTGGCGCATCTTTCCGGAGATCCGCCTCTGCGACCCCGACATCCTGATCTACCGCCACCACTCGGTGGCGAGCAACTTCGCGCAGGCCAACATGGGGGTCGGGCGCTTCTCGATGCAGAGCGAGCTGAACGGCGGTTTCCCCCACGGTTTCGAGATCCAGGTCATCGGACCGCCGTCGGCGCGGCAGGTCATGGTCCACCTGACCCTGGTCAGCACCAACTTCGACGGCCGCCGCGCCTACTCGGACATGCAGACGGTGGTCGACGTCCGCGACCCCTGACTCCCCGGGGACCGGAATCGGGTCGGACGCCGCCGGTCTTGATGCCGCGGGGGGGCGGGGCTAACCTTCCCGCCCCTTCGCCCCGGTCGACCATGGAAGACACCCTCCCGCAGAAGCTCGTCCGCCAGGTCGGTGGTTCCTTCCGCCTGACCTCCCTGCTGCAGAAGCGCGTCCGCGAGCTGGTCCGGGGTGCGAAGCCGCTGTTCGAGACCCGCGAGCGCAACTTCATCCGCATCGCCGCGGAGGAGTTGGAGCGCGGCCTGATCGAGCTGGTCGCGGACGAAGAGGCCGCGAACCCGCCGACGCTCTGAGTCGGCCGCGATCGGCGGCTCCGTCGTGAATCCGTGAAGCCGGTGCCACCGGCGTTCCGATATCCGCGGAGTGACCCCTCCCGCAGGCGGAGCGCTCCGGCGTGTCGGCGACTTCCTGATCCTCGAGGAGATCGGACGTGGCGGCATGGGAATCGTCTACCGCGCCGAGCAGTCCTCGCTCGGCCGGGTGGTCGCCCTGAAGGTCCTGCCCTCCCTGGTGGGGCTCGATGCCGGTTCGGTGGCCCGCTTCCGCCGGGAAGCGGAGGCCGCGAGCCGCATCTCGCATCCGGGCATCGCGTCGGTCCACGCGGTGGGCGAGGAGAACGGCGTCCACTACTTCGCGATGGAGCTGGTCGAAGGACCGCCGCTCGATCGCCTGCTGGAGACGGTGCGTGGACGACCCGCCGAGCGACTGCTCGGCAGCCTGTTCGAGGAGAGCGGTCTCGACCAGGCGATGCCGGGGGTCGCCGCGGCGGATCGTCGCACCGCCGGCAGCGGTTCGCGCTACGCGCGCTCGTGCGCACGCATCGCGGCCGAGGTCGCTTCGGCTCTGGCGGCTGCGCATCGCGAGGGCGTGATCCACCGCGACGTCAAGCCGAGCAACATCCTGGTCCGCGCCAACGGCCAGCCGGTGCTCGTCGACTTCGGCCTCGCCCGCGACGAACAGACCCTCGGCTTGACGCGCACCGGCGATGCGATCGGCACGCCGAACTACATGGCCCCCGAGCAGGCCTGCGGTGGTACGCGTGTCGACGGCCGCACCGACGTGTGGGGTCTCGGCGCGACCCTCTACGAGATGCTCACCTTGCGTCCGCCGTTCAACGGGGCGAACGCCGCGGAGATCATGCGGCGCATCGTCGACGAGGAGGTGACGCCGGTCCGAAGCCTGAACCCGCGCGTGCCCGAGGATCTCGCCCGCATCGTCGAGACCTGTCTGCGCAAGAACCCCGAGGCGCGCTACGCGGCGGTGGAGGCACTCGAACTCGACCTGCGCAACTACCTCGCCGATCGACCGGTGCTCGCGCGGAGCAGCGGCATCGTCCATCGCGCGACGCGCTTCGTCGCGCGGAACCGCATCTCGGTGGCGGTCGGTGCCGCGGTGTTCGCCGCGAGCATCGGTCTGTTCGCGGTGATGGGTGCGGTGTCGCGGCGCGCGAGCGAGGCCGAGGGTCGGGATGCCCTGGATGCGGCGCGGACCGCGATCACCGCGGGCAGGTTCGACATGGCGCAGGCCGCCTACGGGAAGGCGCGGGTCCTGCTCGGCGACGAGTTGGTGCGCGGCGCGCGCGAGACGCACCTGCGTGGCTGCTTCGATTCGGTGTACTCCGCCGGACACCTCGCCGAACTCGGCGCCTACCTCGACACCTGGGCCGTCGCCGAGCGCGACGCCGACTGGAAGCGGATGCGCGAACAGGTCGAAGGGCGCGGCACGCTCGATCTGTCGGCCCTGCCGTCCGGATCCCTCGTGCGCCTGCGCCCGCTCGGCACCGACGGCGAGTTCGGCGCGTGGCGCGTCGCTGTCCAAGGCGAGCGCTTGCCGCTCTGCGACTACTTGTGCGAGATCGAGGCGCCCGGCCGCGCCTGCGTGGTGCACGCGATCACAATCCAACGCGACCGCGTGTGCATCCTGGATCCCCAGCTCCACGAACTCGGCGAGTTCCCGTCCGGCTTCGACGCGCGCGTCGTGCCCGACGAACAGGCCGGCGTCGCTTCGCTGGTCTCGCGCGTCGAGCTCTCGAACGATGCACTCTCCGCGTTGCTGTCGCGCGTCAGCGGCACGAACCTGGCCGACGAGATCCGACCCGCGGGGTGGTACGGTTCCACGCCGCCGTCCGCGGGCAGTCTGCCGGTCGGCGGCATCTCCTGGCGGCAGGCACGCGACATCGCGATCCTCGAGGGCGCGCATGTCCCCGACCTGCGCGAGTACACCTTGGCGGCGACCGCAGGTCTGCCGCACCTGCGACACCCCTTCGGCGCGGCGATGCGTTGGGAGCTCGTCGCGGCATCGCCGACAGGTGGTCTGAAGACCCCGCGCCCGGTGGACTCGCTCGCAGCCGGAGCGTCGCCCCACGGGATCCTCCATCTGGTCGGCAATGTGCGTGAGCTGCTCGCACCGAGCGAGCGGGACCGCGTGCTCGCGGCCGGCGGCGACTACTCCTGCGACCAGGAGCCGGAGTTGTGCGTCGAAGGACCGCGCGCGTTCCTCAGCCTCGGGTTCGACGACCACGACCCGCGCGTCGGCGTACGACTGGCGCGCTTCCTTCCGCCGCTGCAGTCCGACGACGCGCTCGCACAGGCACGGCGAAGACGCGCCGATCTCGTCAGTGCCGCTTCCGTGGTCTCCGAGTGGCGCATCGAACGCAACGGCGAGGTGGTGGAGGACCTCACCCTCGGCGGCATCCATCGCGAGGACCGGTCCACGATCGACCTGATGCTGGCGACGCCCGGCTTCGCGCAATTCGACTCGCCCGAGGTGCGCGGCGGACACGACGAGCGGATGGTGGCGGAGCGCGTCCGCCGGTCGATGGATGTCAGCGAGCTGCACGTCCGACTGCCGCGACCGGCTCGAGCCAACCACGGCTATCGCTACTCGATCCACGCCCGGCTCGTGCCGCTCGACGGCCTGTGGTGCGCCGGTCCGCAGTATCGCTTCGTGCTTCCGATGCAGTCCACGCCGGATCTCCGGCAGGTTCACATCCTGCGCATGCCGGCGCGCTCGCGCATCGACGAGGTCGAGCCGGCACCGTCGCTCCGCTACGTGGAGGATGGCTGCGAGGTGCTGGTGTGGGACCTGACCGGCGACGCCGACGAGTGCGCCGTGCCCGGATGTGCGCAGGTGCGTTTCCGTGTCGACGGCGCGCTCGCCGACGAGTGGCCGACGTTCCGCAGCGGCAGTGATGCGATGCGCATGCTGTGCGAGACCATCGGTGGCGTGGTCGCCGAGGATCGCTTCGCGCGCGTGTTCGACGACGACTTCCTGCTGTTGCCGCACGGCATCGGCCGTCGCGCGCTGACTTCGGCGACGGCCGCGACCCGTGATCGCTTCGATCTGCTCGCGGTCGACGACGTGACCGCGGTCGGCCCGATCGTCGCCGTGCGCGCACGTGTCCGTTGGTCCGCGCCGACACCGCCCTGGCGATCCCCCGTGACCAGCGCGACCGACGTCGTGGTCGACGACTGGCCGGTGGTTGCCTTCTTCCGCAGGCACGAGGTCGGCCTCCGCGCGATCTGGTTCGGCCCCGAGCCGCAGTCCGATCGCGGCACGCTGCTCCGCGACCGCTACCGCTACGAACCGATGGACCTCTCGATCGACGTGCCGCCGAGCGTGAGCGTGATGCGGGATCGGGGGCAGGCTGCGGAGGTGCAGGTCGTGCTGAGACCTCGCGTGGCGAACCTGGACGGCGCGTGGGTGCAGGTGCTCGGCTACCGCACCGCGGACGGCGAGATCGGCGGCGATCCCCTGCACCGCCTCACCATGGGCGAGGCCTTCGCACCGGGCACTCGTCAGCTGCGGAGCGCGGAGCGAAGTCCTCAGCGCAACGACGTCACCGACTGGGTGTTCGCACCCGCATCGGGCCCCGTGCGTCGCGAGCGGTGGCGACGGATCGACGTCGGCAGCCGTTGGCGCTTCCTGGTCCGTTGCTGCGTGCGCGCCGGCAGCGACACGGAGGCCGTCGCCGTGTTCGAGAGGCCCGATGTGCAGGAGTTCTTCGCTGCCGTCATGGCCGGCATCCACCCGGGCGGCGGCTGACCGCCGCGGCGTCCCGACTCGGGACAGCACTGCATCGAAGGGGTGTCGAGCGTCGATAGAGGCCATGGTGTCCATCCGAACGGAGGTCGATCGATGAACCGGATCCTGATCGCGAGCGCGCTGGCTGCGCTCTCACTCGGCACGACCGCGCGGGCGCAGGGGAGCGGCCCGGACTCCACGAAGGAGCAGATCCAGCGCGAGATCGACCAGCAGCAGAAGCTGATGCGCGAGGGCAAGGTCGTGCGCAGCAACGTGCGCATCACCCTGCGGCTCAAGAACGGCAGCCGGATGAAGGGCGTCGTCAAGGACGGACGCTTCGTCGAGCGGCCGCAGGGTCTCGAGTTCCTGCCCTCGGAGCTCACCGCGGAGGATGCCGGCGTGCGTCTGTGGTACTACGACCAGACCAACAGCTTCATCTTCCTGCCGTACGCGGACATCGCCTACCACAAGATCGGCGACCGCCTCACCGACGAGGAGGTGAAGAAGATCGCCGAGGAGCTCGATCGCATCGCGCTCGACAAGGCACGCCTCAAGGACGATCCCTCGGCGAAGTCGAAGGACGAGCCGAAGAAGGACGGTGCGCCGGCGAAGGACGGTCCCGAACTGCCGACGATGACCGACGATCAGAAGGCGATCCTCGCCGAGTTCCCGCCGTCGGAGGGCTGGAGCTACGACCGCATGCGTGAGCTCGAGGCGCGCAAGATCCGCATCGGCGTCTACCCGAACGAGCACGAGCAGCGCTTCCTCGACAACTTCGGTCTCTGGAGCCAGGCCTCGCAGATCGCGCAGCAGATCGCCGAGATCCAGGCGAACCAGCGCGCCAACGGCACGCCGGCGCCGGCGGGGGAGACGGCCGGAACCAGCACGGTGCAGAAGCCCGCGGAGAAGTCCGGCGGGCTCCCCGTGCCCGGTGCGCAGCCGGGCAAGACGCCGACGACTCCGATGAAGACCCCGATGCGTCGCTGAAGCCGGTCGCGCCGCGTTCCGTCGCGGCTGCGTTTCCGCTTGACGCCCGTCGTCGCGCGCGGATCCTTCGCGCGATGCAGACGGCCTACGTCTTCACCGGTCAGGGTTCGCAGTTCGCTGGCATGGGCAAGGCGTTGGCCGAGGTGTTCCCGGTCGCGCGCGAGACCTTCGCCGAGGCCGACGCCGCACTGGGCGAGTCGCTCTCCGCGATGTGTTTCGAGGGGCCGGAGGAAGCGCTCGCGCTCACCGAGAACACCCAGCCGGCGACGCTCGCGGTGTCCATCGCCGCCTTCCGCTGTCTGGGTGGCACTCCCGCTGCCGCAGCAGGCCACTCGCTCGGCGAGTACAGCGCGCTCACCGCAGCAGGTGCTTTCGGCTTCGCCGACGCGGTCCGTCTGGTGCGCGAGCGTGCGCGACGCATGCAGCGCGCCGTGCCCGCCGGAGCCGGCGGGATGGTCGTGTTGCGCAAGATGGATGCGGCCCAGGCGCGCGAGGTCGCGGCGAAGGTCACGCGCGGAGTGTGCGACGTCGCCAACTACAACGCCCCCGGTCAGGTGGTGTTGTCGGGCAGCGCTGCGGCGATGGACGAGGTGATGGAGATCGTCGGTCCGCGCGGAGGGATGCGCCTCAACGTCTCGGTACCGTTCCACTCCTCGCTGTTGCGTGACGCGGCCGCCGGCTTCGCGACGGTGCTGCGTGCGACGCCGATGAAGGCGCCGGCGTGGCCGATCTGGTGCAACGTCGATGCCTGCCCGGTGCGTTCCGTCGACGAGGTGCGCGACGCCCTCGAACGGCAGTTCGCCGGCTCGGTGCGCTGGCAGGAGAGCATCGAGCGCATGCTCGTCGAGGGCGGCATCCGGCGCTTCGTCGAGTTCGGCCCCAAGCCGACTCTCGCCAAGATGGTGACGCAGATCGCGTCGAACCTCGGTATCGCGGACGTGATCGCCGAAGCAGTGACCACGCCGCAGGATGTCGAGCGTCTTCGCGCCGGCACGTGATGGAGCTGATCCGCGCACTTCGCGTGGGCACCTGGCCGCTGTCGCTGCTGTTCCAGGCCGGCGTCGGACTGCGCAATCTCGCGTTCGATCGCGGACTGTTCGCCACGCAACGTGTGGCGGCGCGCGTCGTCTCGGTCGGCAACCTCAGCGTCGGCGGGAGCGGCAAGACCCCGCTGGTCGCGTGGTTGTGCGCGTTCCTTCGCGGGCTCGGCCTGCGCGTCGGTGTCGTCGCGCGGGGCTACGGTCGCGAGCCGGGAGCCACGCTCAACGACGAGGGCATGCTCCTCGCCGCGCGCTTCCCGGATCTTTCGCAGGAGCAGGACGGCGATCGCGTCGCGGCCTGCGAGCGGCTGATCCACCGCGGCGCGCTGGATGTGATCCTGCTCGACGACGGCTTCCAGCATCGACGACTCGCGCGTGACGTCGACATCGTCTGCATCGACGCCGCGTCGCTCGATCGCCCGGGCTTGCTGCTCCCGGCCGGGGATCTGCGCGAGCCACGCTCGTCGCTGCGGCGAGCGGACATGGTCGTGCTCACGCGCGCGGGTGCGCTCGACCCGCCCGCTCTCGCGCGGCAGCGCGATCGCGTCCGGGCCCTTGCCCGTCGAGCGATTCCCGTGCATGCGGCCGAACACGAGGCGCTCGACGTGATCGATCATCCGTCCAAGATCGCGTCCCCGCCCGATTCCCTGCGCGGTCGATCGGTCGAACTGCTGTCGGCGATCGCGCGCCCCAAGGCCTTCGAGGCGACCGTCACGCACCTGGGCGCGACGGTCTGCGTGCACCACCGTCGGCCCGATCATCACCGCCACGGCGTGCAGGAGGTCGAGCGACTCGCTCGCGACGTGGCGGCGCGGGGTAGGCTGCTGCTGACCACGGAGAAGGACGCGGTGAAACTCGCGGCGGTGACAGCACCCTTCTCCTTCCTGCGCATCGCACTCCGTTTCCTCGGTGATGCGCCGACCGCAGCCGAACTGGGGGTGGCATGACCCGCGTCCGCAGAGTCCGCTGGTCGCACCGACTGGTCTACGCGGCGGCGCGCACCGCGCTGTTCCTGCTCAGCATCCTGCCGGAGCGATGCGGCTACGCCATCACCGCATGGATCGCCCGGATGTTCCTCGCCTGCTCACCGAAGCGGCGGGCGGTGGGACTCGCCAACCTCGCGCTCGCCTATCCCGAGGACGGCTCCACGCTCGATCGACGGGCGCGGCTGCGCATGCTGCGCGGCGGCGTGGCGTCGGCGTTCCAGAACGTGATCGACTTCGAGTACGCGAAGCGATGGTTGCGCAAGGGACGCCTGCACGAGCGCGTCGACATGGCCGAGGCCGATCGTCATCGGCCGTCCGGGCCGTTCTACGGTCTCACCCTCCATCTCGGCTCCTGGGAGGTCGCGGCGGCGGCGATCGCGGGGCCCGGCCAGGCCGTGCACGCCATCGGCAGGCTGCCCCGCAATCCGCTCTTTGCCGAGTACCTGCGCCAGCAGCGCGAGGCCTTCGGTGTGGTCGTCCACGGCCGTCGCGGTGGCATGCGGGCGATCTCTCGCGCATTGAGGTCGGGAGACGTGGTCGTGCACGCGGTCGACCAGAACCAGCGGCTCCGCGGGGTCTTCGCGCCCTTCTTCGGCAAGCTCGCGGCGACCGAACGGGGACCGGCGACGATGGCCGTGCGCCGGGGCTACCCGATCGTCGTCGCGGTGTGTGCGCGAAGCGGACCGGGCTTCCGATTCCGCTTCCGCGTCGCCCCGCCGATCGAGGTGGCGCACACCGGTGATCTCCAGGCCGACGTGACGACCACCGTGACCCGCATCAACCAGGCCTGCGAGTTCCTCGTGCGCGAGCACCCCGACCAGTACCTTTGGATCCACGACCGCTACCGCACCCGCCCGCCCGGCGAGGACGTGGCCACGCTCGCACCCTGATCCGCACATGCAGCGCCTCGCCCGTGTCGTCCACGACCTCGGTTCCCCCGCGATCCTCGTCGTCGGAGACCTGATCCTCGACGGCTACGTGGAAGGCTCGGCGAAGCGTGTGTCTCCGGAGGCGCCGGTCCTCGTGTTCGAGAAGGAGGGCGAGCGCGCCCTGCTCGGCGGGGCGTGCAACGTCGCCGCCAACCTGCTCGCGCTCGGTGCGCGCGCCGCGGTGCTCGGCGTGGTCGGCGCCGATTCGACCGGCGAGTCCCTGCGCGCGCTGCTGCGCGAGGCCGGGATCGACGACTCGCCCTGCGTGGTGGATCCGACCCGGCCGACCACCCGGAAGACGCGCTACGTCAGCCGCACCCAGCAGGTGCTCCGCGTCGACGAGGAGCGGCGCCACAATCTCAGCGGCGGTTCCCGCGAGGCGGTCCTGACCTGCCTTCGCCAGCGCCCCTTCCCGTACCAGGCGATCCTGCTCAGCGACTACGGCAAGGGGGTCCTCGACCGCGGCGTGATCGAGGAGGCGGTGCTCGCCGCGCGGTCGGTGAACGGCATCGTGGTGGTGGATCCCAAGGGCAGCGACTACTCCAAGTACCGCGGTGTCGACCTGCTGACGCCCAACCGCGAAGAGGCGGAAGCCGCGACCGGGATCCGCATCGCGAGCAATCACGACCTGGCCCAGGTCGCTCGTCGGCTGCGCGAGATCACCGGGGTGTCGAACGTCACCGTCACGCTCGGCAAGGACGGCATCTACTTCGAGACCAGCGACGGCACGTCCCGCATCCTGCCGACCCAGGCCCGCGCGGTGTTCGACGTCACCGGCGCCGGTGACACGGTCGTGGCGGTGCTGACCCTGGCCCGCGCCTGCGGTGTCGGTCTCGAGGACAGCCTGACCTTGGCGAATGTGGCGGCCGGGATCGTCGTCGGCCGCTTCGGGACCTGGGCCGTGTCCCGCGCAGAACTCATGTCGATGCTCGGCGCCGAGACGCCGGGGAAGATCCTGGACCTCGACGAAGCGGTGTCGATCGCGGCACGCCTCCGGTCCAACAACCAGCGGCTCGTCTTCACCAACGGCTGCTTCGACATCCTGCACCCGGGCCACACCGACTACCTGTCCAGGGCCCGAGCCTACGGCGACGCCCTGATGGTCGCGGTCAACACCGATGCGAGCGTGCGGCGTCAGGGCAAGGGCGAGGACCGCCCGATCAACTCCCTGGCCGACCGGATGGACGTGCTCGCCGCCCTGGCGGCCGTCGACTACCTGGTGCCCTTCGATGCCGACACCCCGCTCGAGTTGATCCGTGCGATCACGCCGCAGGTGCTGGTGAAGGGCGAGGATTGGCGCGACCGCGGCGTGGTCGGCGCGGATTGGGTCGAGGCGCACGGCGGACAGGTCGTGCTGGTGCCGCTCCGCCAGGGTTGCTCGACCACGGCGATGATCGCGCGGATCCGTGCATCGCGTTCCTGACCGGGTGTCGGGACCGTCCGGAACCCGGTGACTCCCGAGGGGCGGTGCACGAAAGCGCTTGGAGTCTCCGGCGGCGGATCGCTATTCTCGCCGCCGTAACTCGTTGCTCGATCCCGCTCTCGGGGAGGTTTGCTTGGTCGTAGTTCCGCGTCACCTTCGGTCCAAGGACAAGGTCTTTCCGGAAGCGAAGGCGCTCCGGGCCGTGCTCGCCGGTTTGCGCCTGCAGGGCAAGACCGTCGTCTTGAGCAACGGCGTCTTCGACCTCGTGCATGTCGGCCACCTGCGCGCCCTCGAGGATGCGCGGTCGCGGGGCGACTTCCTGGTGGTCGCGCTGAACTCGGACCGTTCGACCGAGGCCAACAAGGGCAAGGGGCGGCCGCTCGTCCCGATCGCCGAGCGCATGGAGTTGATGGCCGGCTTCTGGTTCGTCGACTACGTGACCAGCTTCGACGAGGACACGGCCGATGCGGTGCTCGAGATCCTGCAGCCCGATCTCTACGCGAAGGGGACCGACTACAACGCGAAGACCCTCCCGGAGCGCGACACGCTGAAGAGGCTCGGGATCAAGCCGATCTTCGTCGGGGACAAGAAGGATCACTCGACGCAGAAGCTGATCCAGAAGATCCGGCGCCGCAAGCTGGACGAGTGAGGTCCGCGCGGCGCGCGCTGCGTCAGGCGTAGATGCCGCGCATCTTGGTCGCTTTGGCGACGCGATCCACGCCGAGCATGTAGGCGCCGATGCGATTGCCGCACTCGAAACGGCGCGCCATGTCGACGACGTCGTTGAAGGCCTTGACCATCATGGTCTCGAGGCGGGTGTTGACCTCCTCCTCCGACCAGAAGTAGCCCATGCGGTCCTGCACCCACTCGAAGTAGGAGACCGTCACGCCACCGGCGTTGGCCAGGATGTCGGGGATCACGAAGACGCCCTTGTCGTCGAGGATCTTGTCGGCGGCGGCAGTGACCGGGCCATTCGCGCCTTCGACGAGGATCTTCGCCTTCACGTTGGCGGCGTTGCGGCTGGTGATCACGTTCTCCGTCGCCGCGGGCACCAGGATGTCGACCGGGAGTTCGAGGAGCTGCGAGTTGGTGATGCGATCACCCCGCCCGTAGCCCTCGAGGCTGCGCACGCGGGAGAGATGCGCGCGGACGTCGTCGATGTCGAGACCCTTCTCGTCGACGATCGCGCCGGTGATGTCCGAGATGGAGATCACCTTGATGCCCATCTTGGCGAGGAAGTGGGCGGTGATCTGGCCGACGTTGCCGGCGCCCTGCACCGCTGCGGTGCACTGGCGCGCGTCGCGTCCGAGGAGTTGGAGCGCTTCGCGGGTCACGATCTTCAGCCCGCGGCCCGTCGCTTCGACGCGTCCCTGCGACCCACCGAGTTCGACCGGCTTGCCGGTCACCACGGCCGTCGACGCGTGCCGGACGTGCATCGCGTAGGTGTCCATGATCCAGGCCATCACGCGTCCGTCGGTGCCCATGTCGGGTGCCGGGACGTCCCGATCCGGGCCGAGGATGTCGAGGATGCCCGACACGTAGCGGCGCGTGATGCGCTCCATCTCGCCGAGCGAGAGCTTGCGCGGGTCGCAGACGACGCCACCCTTGCCGCCGCCGAAGGGCACGTTGACCACGGCGCACTTCCAGGTCATCCACGCCGCGAGGGCGCGCACCTCGTCGAGGGTGACGTTCGGGTCGAAGCGGATGCCGCCCTTCGCAGGTCCGCGCGCGAGCGAATGCTGGACGCGATACCCGGTGAACACCTGAAGCGAACCGTCATCCATGTAGACCGGGATCGCGCAGGTCAGTTCGCGATCGGGAGTCCGCAGGATGTGGTAGAAGCCCTCGTCGAGCCCGAGCTTCTTCGCCGCCAGATCGAACCTGGCGTGCATCGCTTCGAACGGATTGTTTTCTCCGAGGACCTGGTTGGGATTCATGGTTGAGGCGGCCCCGGAACGAAGACGGAGCGACCAGCGAGGGGAAGTCGCGGACTCTACCGCGCCCGGGGTGAGCGGCACAACACAGCGCGCGCCTCGTGGATCGGCGCGCGGTTGCTCGGTGCGGATCGTCGATGGCAACGAATCCACGGTGTCGCACTTGCTCGGGATCGAGCGGTTGGAACAGGCGATCGACGACCGGCGCGGGCAGGAGATCCGGACCACCCCGACCCGTTCGACCTGGTCCTTCGCGCTCGCCGATGGCTCGACGGCGTTTCGCAAGCACCGCCGAGGACGGCGCGCCGACGCACGCGCTGAGTGGAAGTGGCTCGGATCGCTCGCGGCCGCCGGATTCCGCGTTCCGGGACGGCTCCTGCTCCTCGAGCAGGACACACGGTCCGTCGTGGTCATGCGCGCGGTTCCGGGGCGCCCCCTGTCGGAGTGGATCCTCGCGGCGGTCGAGACCGCGGATGCGAGGTCCAGGCTCCGCACCTACCTGGTCGGACCGGTGGCCGCGTGCGTGAGGCGTCTGCACGACGCGGGGTTCGTGCACCGCGACCTCTACTGGAACCACCTCTTCGCCGAGGAGATCGGCGAGCATCGTCCCGAGCCGGCGATCATCGACGTCGAGCGTGTGATCCGTCCGACCTGGATCCGGCGACGACGCTGGCTGGTCAAGGATCTCGGTGCCCTGCTGGGTTCATGGCCGGCCGCAACGCTGCCCCGCACCCTCGCGTTGCGCTTCCTGCGCAGCTACAGCGGCGGTCGCCTGGCACCGGGATGGAAGCGGATCGCGCGCGCGGTGGTCCGGCGTGCCTGGCGGATCCGCACGCACCGACCGCGCTACGGATCGCCGCCGATCTGGTGGGAAGGGGATAAGGTCCGGTCCCCGTAAGCCGAGTTCTGATGCCGCCCGAAGGCGGTGGCGATCATTTCTCTAGGAGCACCCTCGCGGGTGCCCTCGAACGACCTGCTGGAGGGGCGTGCGCGGGCCACGCGCCCCCCCGATGGTCTTCCTCCGGGTGGGGTTTGCCGCGGTCGGGCGAGGTCTCCCTCGCCCCCGGTGTCGCTCTTGCCGCACCGTTTCACCCTTGCCGTTGCGACGCCGCGAAGCGGACGCCGCCAGCCGGCGGTTTGGTTTCTGTGGCACTGTCCCTACCCCCGGATCGACGATCCGGGGGCGGTGGGCGTTACCCACCACCCTGCCCTGGGGAGCCCGGACTTTCCTCCCGTGTCGCCCGCAAGGGCAACACCGGCGATCACCCGGGGACCGGACGCGCGGCAGCGTATCGCCCGGCCCATGCCTCACAAGGGATCGTCGGGCGTGCGCCGACTTGTCCGACTCGTAGGAGGTGGTAGGCTCGTCCATCCGCTGCGGCTTCGGTCGCGGTGACCTCTCTGCTCCGCACCTCTGTCTGACACCCCGGTCCCGGCTGTGCTCTCTCTCGCACTCGCCACTGCACTCCTGCTCCCTGCCGCTCCCATGCCGACCCCCGCGGTCGCCGCATCGGTCGTGACCCCGCAGGACCCGACCCGCCCGCCGGCCCATCGCGCTCCCGATCGCGGGGTGCCCGAACCCGCGGAACACGATCAGGCCGCTTCGGCCGTCCCGGAGCCGGCGCCCTTCCTTCTGGTCGGGTTCGGCTTGCTCGGCCTGGCCATCTCCTCGCGGAAGTGGCGCCGGGCCATCTCCGACGGCAAGGGTTGAAGACGCACCCGGTGCGCCCGGGTGTTCAAGCTCGGCGCAGGTAGCGCTCGAGGATCACGATCGCCGCGACGCTGTCCGCCGCCTGCTTGCGGCGCGCGGCCCGCAGTCCGAACTGCTTGAGCCGTTCGTGCGCCTCGTCGGTCGAGTGCGTCTCGTCGACGAACTCGATCGGCACCGTGATCTGGGCGGCCAATGCGCTGGCGAAGCGCCGCGTCCGCGCTGCGCGTTCGCCCTCACCGCCGTCCGCGCGCAGGGGCAGGCCGATCACGATGCACTCCGATTCGCGCTCGCGCGCCACGGTGGCCACGCTGCGGGCGCAGGCCTCGACGTCGCTCGCCTCGACGCGCGGCAGCGGCACCACCAGGGTGCCGGTCCAGTCGGTCGCCGCCAGCCCGGTACGACGCTCGCCGTAGTCGACGGCGAGGATCCTCCGGCGCGACGTCTCGCTCAAAGCAGGTCCTCGCAACCCGAGGCACGCAGGACCTCCTGCAACCGCTTGATCTCCTCGGCGCGCTCCCGCGGACACACCAGCACCACGTCGCCGACCCGCACGACCACGAGGCCCTCGACGCCGAGCAAGGCCACCGTGCCGTGTCCTTCGCCGTAGACCACACAGTCGCGTGCATCGAGGCTCACGACACGAGCGCCCTCGCTCCGCACCTGTACGTTGCCGAGGGCATCGCGGTCTCCGATCGCCGACAGCGCGGCGAACGAGCCGATGTCGTTCCAATCCAATCGGGCTTCGACGACCGCGACGTCGGGCGCGTGCTCCATCACGGCGAAATCGATGCTGTTGCGCGGGGCGGTCGCGAAGGCTGCCTCGAGCGCGGCGCGATCCCCTGCGACGGCCGCGGAGCACATCGCGGCGCACGCCGTCGCGAGCGGTGGGGCGGTGATCTCCATCGCGTTGCGCAACGCGCGTGACGTCCACACGAACATGCCGCTGTTCCAGAGCATGCGACCACCGGCGAGGAACTGCTCGGCCGTCGCGCGATCCGGTTTCTCGCGGAAGCGGACCACGCGACATGCGCGCGGTGCGTCGGAATCGAGCGCTTCTCCCGGCTCCACGTAGCCGTAGCCGGTCGCAGCAAAGGTCGGCCGGATGCCGAAGGTCACCAGCGTGCGTCCGTTCCGGGCGATCGCGGCACCGCGCGCCAGCAGATCGCGGAAGCGATCTTCGGGCGCGATCAGGTGATCGGAGGGGAGCATCGCGATCAGGGCTCCCGGTTCCGCGGCGTCGACACACGCCGCGACCAGCGCCGCGCAGGGTGCGGTGTCACGGGCCTGGGGTTCGACGACCAGACGGTCGGGGCGCAGTTCGGGCAATTCGGCGCGCACTGCCGGTGCGAGTTCCGCGCTCGTCGCGACCCACACGCGGTCCATCCCGCACAGCGGCGCGACGCGCTCGATCGTGGCGCGGAGCAGCGATCGTCCGGCTGCGAGCGGGAGGAGCTGCTTGGGCCGCAGACGTCGTCCGGCGGGCCAGAACCTGGTGCCGGAACCACCGGCGAGTACCACGGCGTGAAGGTGCGTCATGCGGAGTTCAACGGCGCAGCGATTCGGAGGAGGGCAGCGGTTCGAGAGGGACGTCGCCGGCGGCCTCGCGACCGATCCACAGCGGTCGGGTCTGCGGATTGCGCAGCAGCCCGTGAACCTGGAACTGCACCAGCGTGCTGGTCATCGCGCGCATCAGGGCAGGGATCAGGATCCAGTCACCCTCGCGTCCGAACAGGTCGGGGAAGTCGATGCGCATGTCGACCCAGCCCGCCATGTCGAAGCTGCCCTTGCCGGTCGCGGTGAGCAGCGGTGAGGACATCGCGAGTTCGTCCACGAACACCCTGCGCCCTTCGATGCGCAGTTTGGTCGTCAAGTTGTCGAAGCGTGGGCGACGCGGCTCGAGCAGATAGCTGTAGATCGCGGTGAACACCGGGACGGCGCCGAGATCGCCGCTGCTGATCCGCAGGTCCCCGGAGCCACGCATGTCGACGACGTCGACTCCGCGCAGTTCGTCGATCTGGAACTTCCCTGCGAGTTCGCCGCGGAAGCGGCGGTCGCGCGCACCCGCGGCGCGCATCAGGCGTGCGAGATCGATGCCGGTCCATGCCAGTCCGAACGACAGCTTGCCAGGGCCGTCGAACTCGTAGACCAGATCGCGTCCATCCGTTCCCGCGCCGCGGAACTCGCCGCCGTGCAACTTGCCGTGGATCGAGTGGAAGGCGATTTGCGCGACATCGGCTTCGAAGGCGGCGTCGACGTCCTCGGCGCGATGTCCGAACAGGGTGAAGGCCGCGTCCTGCACGCTGCCGCGCACCTTGCCGCCGCCGAGATCGAAATGGGCGTCGTCGACCGCGAGCATGCCGTCGAACTCGCGGAGTTCGGCGCCGATCGTCGCCGAGACCTTGCTGGCGACGATCCTGCCGGAGAGCCGGGTCTCGAAGCCGTCGGATGTGTCGGGCAGCTTCATCTCCAGCTTCAGCTCGCGGAACGCGACGCGACCGAGCAGATGTCGCGCGAGATAGGTGTCCCGCATCGGTCCGGAAAGCAGGTTGGCGAGGCGATCGTCGACCGGGAAGCTGTCGCTGGTGACCGTGAGCTGGAGATCGGTGCAATCGCCGGTGTGGGCGATCGTGCCTCCCGTGATGCTGAACTCCGCGTCCGCCATGCGACCGCGCAGCTCCGACAGCGTGGTCACACCGTCACGGATCTCGAGATCGCCGTAGACGCTGAGCGCCGGTGCCGGGAGGAACGATGCATCGGACCCGACGTCGGAGAGCTGGACGCGCATCGACTGATGGTCGTCGCCCGCCGTCTTCGACTTGGTGTGACGCCAGACCAGGTCGATCCTGCCGCTCGGTGCGAGCACGTGCCAGGTGTCGAGATCGAGCGCGTGCATGCGATCGAGCGCGGCGCCGAGTTGCTCGTCGAGCGGCAGTTCGCGGACCACGGCCGTCAGGTCGAGTTGCTGTCCGGACGTGTCGGTCTCGATCGATCCCTGGACGAGGACCGACGACGGCGCGGCTCCGGTCTCGTGCACGATCCTCCCGCGGACTCCCGACAGCTCCACGTGCGCACGCTCTCCCGAGCCCTGCACGAACACCGGGCCGAGGATGTCCTGCACCGGCAGCGCGAAGGTCGCGCGTGCGGCGCCGAGGTCGGCGCGGACGTCGTACTCGAAGGCTTCGTGACCCTGCAGGTGCCAGGTGGTGAGCGTGACGCCGACCGAACCCTGCAGATCGAAGCGATCGACGTTGTCGCCGAGGGTCGGGCTCAGGACGTGCATCGCGTGGCGGAGTTCGTCGTCGATCCGGAGCGGTCCGGTGCGCAGCACCAGTTCCGCCCGCGGCTCGTGTTCGGCCGGCGGCCGGCCACCGATCGCGAATCGACCGCTCAACGCGATCGGGACCTCGCCACGTCGCCCGTGCAGGTCGAGTGCGACCTGCTCGTCGTCGATGTCGATGCTGCCCTCGATCGCTTCGACGCGCGCCGGGAAGCCGGCCCAACTCGCCGACGCCGCGCGCGGTCGCAGGCCGACCTTGAGATGGTCGTCGCCGCCGGTGCGTGTGGCGATGTCGATGGTGCATGCCGTACGGCCCTCTGGTGCGTACTCGGCGACCGTCGTCGTGATGCCCGGATCGAAACTGCCCAGCGCCGTGGCGAGCGCGGGGCTCATCAGGAGGTCGTCGCTCCACACCGAGAGTCGGAGCGAGTGATCGCCGTCGGACTTGCCGATGCGGCCGCGGATCGAAACCGGACCCTCGTCGAGGCGGCCATCGACCTGCGGGATCACCACTTCCTCGTCGCGAACCTGGATGCGGCCCTTCACGTCGCGGAGGGGGAGCGGGAAACCATCGAGACGTGTTCCGTCGCGGCCGACGAAGCCGACGAACTTCACCGCGGCATCCCGGACGTCGAGATCCATGCTGAACGTCGGCCTGGTCCCCGCTCCGCCGAGTTCGAGACGGATCTCCGCGTCCGCTCGGCCCGCGGTCGGACTGAAGGCTTCCCAGACGTTGCGCGCGTCGTCGATGCGGGCGAGGGCTCGCCCGATGCGCGGGTCGACGACGACGTCGCGCACCTCGACCCGGAACTCGCCGATCGGCGCCGTGGCCAGCAGGTCGTGCAACTCGCCGGCGACGCGGATGCTGCCGTCGTCGCCGTGCTGGTCGAACTCGAAGCGCATGGACCCGCGTTCGCGAAGATCCGCGGTGAGGTGGGCACTCGCGCCCTGGATCGGATAGGGGAACTGCGGCACGAGGCAGTTGATCGCGCCGAGATCGAGGCGCAGGCCGGCGGCGAGTTCGTCCGGTGCCGTGTCGTTGCCGTCGTGCGGACGCGGATAGCGGGCCCAGACCTCGAGCTGATCGATGCGCCCGGTCGCCCCGATGTCCGCGGCGAACTCGCCGGCGAGCCGGTTGTAGGGCGTGATGAACTCCGGCGTGAGCGCGGTGCCGGCCAGCCGCAGTTTCGCCGCGACCTCCGGCTTCGCGACGTCCGCGCGGCCGTCGAGTTCGAAGAGGTCGCCGCCCGGCCCGCGCATCGAGCCCTTCAGGATCATCACGCTGCTCCCCGCCTGGATGGGGAGCAGTTGGAATTCGAGCTGCTTGAAGTCGATCGCCGGGGCATCGGGCTCCATGCGCAATCGCAGCCGCGATTCGGTGACGGTCAGCGGTGGTGGTGCATCCATCCCCCGGTCCGTGCCGTTGTCGGCGGAGGTCTCGAGGAGGCGTCCGAGGTCGGGGAAGCGACCTTCCGCGAGGTCGATCTCGAGGTCCAGGCCGCGCATGCGTACTTCGCGGACGCGGCCCGGTTCGCCGAGCGGATTGGTCTCCACGCCGACGTCGACCTGCTCCACCGCCATGCGTGCCCGTCCCGGCTGTTCGGCCGGGGTGGACACCTCCAGCCCACGCAGCGTGACGATGCCGCCGCCGAGATCGACCGCCGCATCGCGCAGCTTGAAGTGCTCGGGGCGGATGACGCGGGCGAGCAGGTTCGCGACGAAGGTGCGCGAGACCCCGGTGCGGCCCAACACGATCCACGTCGTGACGAGCAGGGCCGTCACGAACCCGAAGTAGAGGAGGAGGATGCGCTTTCTGCTCAAGTACCAGCTCCGGACCGCCCGGCCGAACTCACGTATCGCGTCGCGTGCGGCCCGCGATGTTAGCTCGCGTCGAGTCTGAACTCCTGCGGCAGTCGTGGCGTCGCAGCGTGGTCGCCTGCGCCGTCGACCCTCGCGAAACACCCCCTCCGAGCCCTTCGGCGAGGGGGGCGAACCGAGCCGCGGAGGAGCAATTCGCGCGAGAAACCCCCGGTTCGGGGCCGAAGACGCGGGTTTTCCGTTTGACAGGGAAGCGCGGAACGTCAACATCCCCCCAACCGCGGCGCGCCGAGGGGGTGCTCCGCGGACCCACGTGTTCTCGTTCAAGAAAGGAAACGGCTGAAATGGCCGCTCGCAAGAAGTCCGCTGGCAAGAAGGCGACCCCCGCCGAGTTGATCATCTCCAAGTCCCGCACGAAGGCCGCCGCCAAGGCGTGCAACGTGTCCTCGGACTTCTACTCGGCTCTCGACGCCAAGGTGCGCGAGATCATCAAGGGCGCCGAGAAGCGTGCGCTCGACAACAAGCGCAAGACGCTTCGCCCCTTCGATCTCTGATCGGTTCCCGATCGGATCGAGAGCGCGCCGGTTCGCCGGCGCCGCTCGTGGCCGGGCCCGCTGCGATACCCATCGGAGCGGGCCCGCGTCACGTACCGGCTGACGAGTCCTCGGCGTAGGACGGCAGCAGGTAC
Source organism: Planctomycetota bacterium (assembly GCA_046349595.1). Taxonomy (GTDB): domain Bacteria; phylum Planctomycetota; class UBA1135; order UBA1135; family UBA2386; genus JACRLW01. The sequence continues at coordinate 3,095,369 of JAXMCA010000001.1, read as the reverse complement.
AGCGGCTCGAGCGCGTCGGGTGTCACCGACTGCGGGCACAACCGCGGGTCGAACGCCGCCGCCGGATCGATCGCGCGCAGCGGCTGGAGCCTGACACCGTCCACGGACGACGCCGACAACCGCGTGCGGACGGTCTCGTCGGCGAGGACGTCCCCGGTGCCCGGCAGCAGCGCGCGGAGCTCTTCGTTGCGCACCGCGCGTGGGCCGTCGAGGAGACGGATCCGTCCCCCGTCGAGGACCAGTCGCGCGAAGTGGTCGTGGCCGCGACGTGCGTCGAGCACGACGGTGATCGCGTTTGCGTGCGCGACGTCACCTGCGTGCCATGCCTGCCAGGCGAGAAGCTCGGTGCTGGTCAAGGTCGCCAGCGCGCACCCCTGGAAGCCGGCGAGCGTGCGCGCGAAGGTCAGCGCCACGCGCAGTCCGGTGTAGGAGCCGGGTCCGCGATCGACGACGACCCGCGCGATGTCGCTCGCGCGCGCGCCGAGGCGCTCGATCACCCGCGCGGCGAGCACCACGACGTCGTCGCCACCCCGACCCGCACGCGAGCGCTCGCAGGCACTGCGTTCGCCGTCGCGCGCCGCCACCGCGACCTCGGCGGAAGAGGCGCTGACCGCGAGCTCGATCCTGCCGCGGGCGTTCACTTGCCGAGTTCCCGCTCGACGATGGCGACCAGCGCCGCCGTGTGCCGCTCGAGTTCGGACTGTTCACGTGCTTCGACCATCACGCGGCACAGGTTCTCGGTGCCCGAGTAGCGCAGGACGATGCGGCCGTCCTCACCGAGCTCACGCTCCGCTTCGGCCACGGCTGCCATGATGCGCGGGTTCTCGCCGAGCGGCGGCTTGTGCGCGACCCGCACGTTGACGAGCCGCTGCGGAAACCGTTCGAGACCGCAGAAGACCTTCGATGCGCCGCCCTTGCGGAGCTCGGGGATCGCCAGCAGGGTCAGCGCCGTGAAGAGTCCGTCGCCGACCAGGGTGCCGTCGACGTCGATGAGAACGTGCCCGGACTGCTCCGCGCCGAGGCCGAAACCGCCCTCGCGCATCCTCGCCGCGACGTGTCGATCGCCGACCTGCGTCGATTCGACGCGGATGCCGTTCGCCGCGAGCGCACGGGTCAGGCCGAGGTTGCTCATCACCGTGGCGACCACGGTGTCCTTGGGGAGACGGCGTTCGGCGCGGAAGCGCGGAGCGAGCGTGGCGAGAAGCGCATCGCCGTCGTGCACGACGCCGCGATCGTCGACGAAGATGCTGCGATCGCCGTCGCCGTCGAGGCAGATGCCGAGCACCGCTCCGCTCTCCTTCACCGTGGCGACGATGTTCTCGGGGTGCAACGCGCCGCAGCCGGCGTTGATGTTCGAGCCGTCGGGCTCGCACGCGATCGCCACGACGTCGGCGCCGAGGCCGCGCAGCACGGTCGGGGCCAGTTCCGATGCGCCGCCGTTCGCGGCGTCGACCACCACGGTGACGCCGTCGAGGTCGAGTCCGGGGAAGTGGTTGGCGAGCCACTCGACGTAGTGGTCGAGCAGCTCCGGCTTGCTGCGCGTGCGCACCTCGCTGGCGGGCTGGAAGGACGTGCTCGCGGTGAGACGCTCGATCTCGCGCTCGGCGGCGTCCGCGAGCTTGCGGCCGGCGGTGTCGAAGATCTTCACGCCGTTGTCGGTCGCCACGTTGTGCGACGCGCTGATCATCACGCCGGCGACGAAAGGCTGCGTGCGTGCGAGGAACGCCAACGCAGGGGTCGTGCACAGCCCCACGTCGACGGTCGCGACCTCGGTGGCCGCGAGGCCCTGAGCCAGCGCATCGAGGATCCACGATGCGGAGTCCCGCCCATCGTTGCCGAGCACGACGCGCTTCACCTCCGGTCCGCTGCGCTGCAGCCAGATGCCGAGCGCGGCGCCGACGCGACGCAGCGTCTCGGGATCGAGGGGTGGGTCACCGGCGTGGCCGCGCAGGCCATCGGTGCCGAAGCGCGGGGGTTGGAATGGTTCGCGGCGCGCGCTCGTCATGGAGACTTCGGCGTGAAGTTGATCGTCGGCGGGAACATCAGGGTCCAGAGTTCCGGGCGCTGCCGCAGGATGTGCAGCTCCGGTCGCAGGATCGGCCCGCCCTCGTTGTTCGCGTCGGTGGGGATCGGTGCCAGCACCATGCAGTTCGCAGCGACCCACTCGCGCAATTGCTCGTCGCTGGAGCCGGCGAGCGTGGTCTCGAGGATGTCGAAGGCCAGGATGGTCACCTCGACGTGATCGGGTTCGACGCGGAAGCGCTCGCGCGCGGCGTCGCCGACGATCACCACCGGCACGTTCGACAGCTTGAACTCGTGTCCGACCGCGCGCAGCGGGACCTTCATCCAGACGATGTTCGGCACCGTGGAGACACCGACCGCCGCCTCGTCGAGATGGAGCTGCGCCTGCACCAGGCCGCCGGCCCCTGCACTCGGTGCCTCCGGCTGCCACACGAACAGCGGCTTCTCGTGCGCGAGATAGGCGCGCACCACGCTCTCGGGGCCCTGCACCTGGATGTCCGGCGGTGCGAAGTTGACGTCGTCCCACTTCAGGCGGTCGAGGAAGCCCTGCACGTTCGGTGGCGGGATCACCCGCACGTCGCGACGGCCGAGGAGCAGCGGCTCCTTCACGTTGCGGCTCAGGTCGACCTCGACGCGCGCCGGGGCCATTGCGCGCAGCAGGCCGTCGAAGCGGGAATCGACCGGATGCACGTCGGCGGCGGTGAACTCGATCCAGGTCCGACCGTCGCGGAAGGTCGGTTCGACCTTCACGAAGAACTTGGGCGCCGCCAGGAGGTCGAGGACCACCCGCTTGCCGCCCTTGACGAACAGCCGGATCTTGCCGCTGAGGTTGTCGATCGGCGCACGTGCGGGATCGTCCGGATCGAAGGCCCGGACCATCGTGTACTGCTTCTCGTCGAACTGCAGTTCGAGCGCCGCACCCTTCACCTCGTCGGCGGACGCATCGCCCTGGTGGTGGTGGAACCAGACCTCGATGGTCCTGTCCGAGGACACCTGCGCATCGAGGTAGAACCACAACAGGGTCGCGAGGCCGACCGAGATCAGCTTGCGCCAGGGGTCGCCCAGCAGGGCACGCCACACGGCTCCCCGTTCGGGGCGATCACTTTTCTGCGGCATCGGCCTCCCCTCGGCGCCGTCCGGGGCGCTCCTTCTTGATGCCGAGCGCGGACTCGATCTCGCGTTCGAGTTCCTCCATCGTCACGCCGTGTCGCAGCCGACCGCCCATCGCGGTCGAGACCTTGCCGGTCTCCTCGGAGACCACGATGGCCAGGGCGTCGGACTCCTCCGACAGGCCGAGTGCCGCACGGTGGCGCGTGCCGAGGCGCTTGTCGAGTTCCTGGCTCTGGCTCAACGGCAACAGACAGGATGCCGCGACGATGCGCTCGCCGCGGATGATCATCGCGCCGTCGTGCAGCGCGGTGCCGGGGTAGAAGATCGATTCGATGAGGAAGGAGTTCAGCTCGGCATCGATGTGGATGCCGGTGTCGCTGTACTCGGCGAGCGAACCGTCGCGCTCGATGGCGATCAGGGCGCCGATCCGTTCCTTGCTCAGGCGGGCCACCGAACGCAGCAGGCGGTGGATCTTGCGCACCTCGGTGCGCAGCAGGCGCGCGAAGATCGGCGAATCACCGAGGTGCACGATCGCGCGGCGGATCTCGGGCTGGAACACCACGATCAGCCCGAGGACGGCGATGTCGCGCAGACTCTCGAAGATGACGTTCAAACGCTCGAGGTTGAGGACGTTGATCAGCACCGTGAACGACGCGATCAGCGTCAGCAGCACGATCGCGAGCCCGCGGATGACGCCCGACCCGCGCGTGGTGCGCAGGAAGCGCATCGCGGCGTAGATGCCGACCGCGAACACCGCGATCTCGATCAGCATCTTGATCTGGTCACCGCTCACGGCCGGGCCTCCATCCAGCGGATCGCATCGGCCACGGCGACCACGTCGCGCATCGCGGCGACGTCGTGGACGCGCAGCACCTCGACCCCGGCGCGTGCGAGGAGCGCGACGCTCGCCGCCGTCGCGAACTCGCGCTCGTGGACGGCGCGACCGGTGAGCGCGCCGAGGAAGGACTTGCGCGAGGTGCCGAACAGCAGCGGGAAGCCGGTGCTGCGCAGCTCGTCGCAGAAGGCGTGCAGCGCGACCGCATCCTCGGGCAGCGTGCCGAAGCCGATGCCGGGATCGAGCACGATCCGTTCACGCGCGACGCCGCGCTCCATCGCGATCGCAGCGCGCTCCGCGAGGCGTTCGCCGACCAGGCGCGCGAGTTCGCGGCCCGGCGCCGGGAATCCGCCCTGCTGTCGCGCCGGTTCGAAGCGGTGCATCAGGACCAGGGTCGCCCCGCTGCGCGCGGCGAGTCCGGCGAGGTCCTCGTCGTCTCGAAGTGCCTTGGTGTCGTTGACCCAGGTGGCGCCGACGTCGAGCGCGGCACGCGCCACGCTGGACCAGGTGGTGTCGATGGAGATCGGCGCGGCATGGCGCGCGCGCAGCGCGGCGATCACCGGCACCACGCGCTCGATCTGCACCGCCTCGGGCGTGGGACGGTGCCCGGGACGCGTGCTCTCGCCGCCGATGTCGAGGATGTCCGCGCCCGCGGCGAGCAGACGTTCGCCCTGTGCGACGGCGTCCTCGGTGCGCAGGAAGCGTCCGCCGTCGGAGAAGGAGTCCGGCGTGACGTTGACGACACCCATCAGCAGGGTGCGCCTGCGTCCCGGCGTCTCGCGCGGGGGCAGCGATTCCGCGGGCGCGTGAGCACCGGGGGCCGTCACGAATGGGCCAGTCCTTCCGTGCCGGCCAGCCCGACATCGGGCTCCGGACGCTCACCGCCGCTCGGACGTGGTGTGGGGAGTTCGCTGCGCGCGCGCGCGGCGCGGAACGAGTCGAGGTCGTCGCCACGCAGGATCGCCGCGACCTCGTCGCCGGTCAGCGTCTCGTACTTGAGGAGGCCGGTCGCGACCAGGTCGAGCTGGGCGCGGTGGGTGAGCAGCAGGTCCTTGGCGCGCGAATACTGGTCCTCGCAGATGCGGCGCACCTCCTTGTTCAGCGCAGCCAAGGTCTCCTGGCTGACGTCGTAGGAGATCGCGAAGTCGCGGCCGAGGAAGTCCGTGCCGCGCGGTGCCGTGTAGTTGATCGGGCCGGCGACGTCGCTCATGCCGAGCTCGCAGACCATCAGCTTGGCGATGTTGGTGGCCTGCTCGATGTCGTTCTGCGCACCGGCCGACATCTCGCCGAACTCGAGCTCCTCGGCGATGCGGCCGCCGTAGCACATCGCGATCATGCCGAGCAGCTTGTTGCGGCGGTGGTGGTAGTCGTCGCGCTCCGGCAGCGAGGTGGTGAGGCCGAGGGCGAGTCCGCGCGAGACGATCGTGACCTTGTGGATCGGGTCGAGGCCGGGGATCAGCGTCGACACCACGGCGTGGCCCGCCTCGTGGAAGGCGGTGACGCGCAGGTCGTCCTGATCGCGCATGCGCGAGCGCTTCTCGCGGCCGAAGCGGACGCGATCGCGTGCCTCCTCCAGTTCGGAGAGATCGACCGCCTCCTTGTTCCGCATCGCCGCGAGGATCGCCGCCTCGTTGACGAGCGCTGCGAGCTCGGCGCCGGAGAAGCCGGGGGTGGCGCGTGCGAGGGCCGTCAGGTCGACACCGGCACGCAGCTTGATCTTGCGCGCGTGCACGCGAAGGATCTTCTCGCGACCCTTCACGTCGGGCATGTCGATCACGACCTGACGGTCGAAGCGACCGGGGCGCAGCAGGGCGGGATCGAGCACGTCGGGGCGGTTGGTCGCGGCGACCAGGATGGTGCCGCGATCGCTGTCGAAGCCGTCCATCTCGACGAGGATCGCGTTCAACGTCTGCTCGCGCTCGTCGTGGCCGCCGCCCATGCCCGTGCCGCGCTTGCGACCCACGGCGTCGATCTCGTCGAGGAACACGATGCACGGGCTGTTCTCGCGCGCCTGGCGGAACAGGTCGCGCACACGGCTCGCGCCGACGCCGACGAACATCTCGACGAAGTCGCTGCCGGAGATGCTGAAGAAAGGCACCTCGGCTTCGCCGGCGATCGCCTTGGCGAGCAGGGTCTTGCCGGTCCCCGGTGCACCGACCAGCAGGACGCCGCGCGGGATGTTGCCGCCGAGCTTGGCGAAGCGCTGCGGGTTCTTGAGGAACTCGATGATCTCGCGCAGTTCCTCCTTCGCCTCGTCGATACCGGCGACGTCGTCGAAGGTGACGTTGGTGCGGTTCTCCTTGGTGTACAGCGCCGCGCGACTGCGACCGAAGGACAGCACACCGCCCGAGCCACCCGGCGCACGCATCTGCCGGAAGAACAGGAACCAGGCGATCACCAGGATCAGCACCCAGGGGCCGATCGTGCCGAGCAGGTAGTAGAGCGCGGTGTTCGGGCGCTCGACCCGCAGCGTCGACGGATCGCGGGAGATGCTGCGGTCCTCGATCGGCACGGAGCGATCGATGAGCGCGCGGCGCAAGGTCACGAGACTCGTGGTCGGGTCGCCGGCGCGGGCATCCGCACGCACGAGGCGTTCACCCTCGCCGTCGTCGACGATCGCCACCACGTAGCTCGACGAGACCGCGGGATCGGCGTTCGCGTCGGTCGCGGCCCCGGCGGTCTCGGCCACGAAGATGGCCTGCTTGACCATCACGGAGCCGTTCTTCACGTCCTGCTGCAGGCGATCGAGGTGGCCGCGGTAGCGGGTCTTGTCGAGGCGACCGGCGAAGGGCAGCAGGCGCTGGATCAGCGGGCCGTCCTTCTCCAGCGTGCGGTCGAAGGCGACCTCGATCTTCTCCGACAGATCCTGGTCGTTGCGGATCTGCGCGACGACGCGCCCGTCCTCCCAGCTGGTCTGCTCGATGCGCGCGTTCAGCAGGTAGCGATAGAAGTCGTAGATCGACGCGTCGCGCTGCATGCCGGCGCGCGACACCATCACGAACAACGCCAGCAGCAGGGCCATGATCAGGAGCACCCCGCCGACGCCACGCGGCTTGCGTTGCTGGCCGCGTTCGTCGCGCTCGTCACCGCGCCCGCGGGGGGCTTCCTTGCGTTCCGTCATGTCGCGCTGTCCGTCTCCGGTGTGCTGTGTCGCCGGCGCGTGACCTTGCCGGTCCAGGACCGGTTTGCGCGCCGTTTCGGCCCGTCTGTTAGTTCGTCAGAAGTCCTCGTCCAGGGCAAGCACGATCTTGCGGGCGAGATCGTAGGCGGCCTCTTCCGTCGCACTCGCCTCCGTCTCGCCGACGGCGACACGGAACTCGGCCCGATCGATCAGCTTGCGCTCGCGGAGGAGCTTCCCGCTGGCGAGGTCGGTGAGCCTGACCCGCACCGCGAAGTCGAGGGCGCCCTCCCGCACCGGGGTGCGCCCGGCGCCGGCCAGGGTCTGGCCCTGGATGTCGACGATCTCGACGGCGAGTTCGACGTCGGCGTCCTCGCGCGTGGCGGGAACCGACGGCCCCAGCACAGGGAGCTGTTCGAGGAGGCGCCGGGTCAGCGGGATCTCGATGCGCTGGCGGAAGGTGCGGTTGTCGACGACCTGGACGGCCACCTTGCGCCGCGGCCCGTCGGCGGTGTGGGTGAAGGCATAGCCGCAGCCACTCGCGAGCAGGAGCAGCGTGGTCACGGCCGTCCTGGTGCGCCGCGGGGCCGTCACCGCGTGCCCCCCTTGTCGCCGCCGAGTTCGGAGAGGCGGGTGCGCACCGCTTCGGCCTCGGTGCGGCCGGCGAACTCGGCCAGGTACTGCTCGAGCCAGAAGCGCTCGCCGGGGGCATTGCCCAGGGTCCGATAGAAGCCGGCGTCGAGCATGTAGCGCTGCGCCAGCCAGTCGTCGGCCGTCGCCAGTGCGGCTTCGGCGGCTCCCTTGAAGTCGGGGCGCTCCGGCTTGTCGACCGCCAGGTAGTCGCGGAGCTCGTTGCGCGCGCGGCGCAGCGAGGGCAGGTCGTAGGCGGGGCCGATCAGTGCTGCGAACTCGGCCATCGCGTGGCGGAAGTGCGCGAGGGGGATCCACTCGCTGTCGGGGTGGTCCTGGATGATCTGCTCGTAGCGACGCCGCGCTTCGTCCCAGTCGTGCTCCGCGAAGGCATCCTCGCCGAGGAGCTGCAGGCCGCTCGCGGCATTCGGGTCGGTGGGGTAACGCTCGATGAACTCGCGCAGCACGATCCGCGCGTCGCCGCGGTCGCTGCCGAAGATGAAGTAGCTGGCGTCGCGCGCGAACAGCGCCTTGCCGATCGCGAAGTGCAGTTCCTGGATCTCGACCTGAGTGCGGCTGAAGCGGTTGCGGTCCTGGATCTCGCGCACCACTTCGTAGGCGCCCCACAGGTCGCCGGTCCCGGCAGTGGCTTGCGCGATCAGGACGTCGAGCCGCTCGGCGTCGTCCTTCTGCAGGGAGTCCCGATCGATGGACTCGAAGACCGCCAGCGCCTGGGCCGCGGAGGTCGGCAGGAGCGTGACACCCAGTTCGAGCGCCGCCTTCGGGTCGTCCGGGATCGGTGGGGTCGCTACCGAGCCACAGCCGCACAGGCCGAGCCATCCGACGAGCGCGATCAGGACCCGCAACCGCATCGCCGCATTCGAGCGCAAGGCGTCCTCGCGTGGAAGCCGGCTTCGCGGCGCTTCACGCAGTGCAGGCCGAGAGAGCGAGCGCGCGGTAGCGCGGACGATGTTCGAGTGCGGCTTCGATCCAACGGCCGCAGCATGCGACCAGGGCTCCCAGCGCGGTGCCCGCTTGGACCTTCGGGAGGTCGCGACCGCGCGTCGTCGCCAGGATCGAGAGCCAGGGGTGCACGCCGGCTGCGATCGGCACCGCGGCCTCCGGTCGGTGCTCGCGACAGCGCAGCTCGGCTCCATGGGTTCCGGCGAAGACCATGTCCCCTTCGCGCAGTGCGGAGCCGCAGGTCGCGCAGTGCCGCAGGTCACCGAGCACGCCCAGCACGGCGAGCAGGCGCAATTCGACGCCGGCGATCACCACCGGCAGACGCCGCGGCTCGGCCCGCTCGACCAGGGTCAAGGCCCCGACCGCGAGGTCGAACATCTCGTGGTCGGCACGCTCGGGCACGAAGCTGCGATCGAAGAGGTCGGCGAGGTGGGTCGCGACGGCGAAGCGCTCCGGGCGGCGCAGCGCCCGCGGTTCGTGCACCAGGCGGACCCGACCGAGCAGCGGGATCCCCCGACCCGAGAGGGTGACGTCGAGCCGGTTGAGGAAGTCCAGCCTGCCGAGCGCCTGGCTGTTGCCGCGGTGGGCTCCCTTGGCGAGGCAGGTGAAGCGCCCGCGCTCCGCCGAGAGGAAGGTGACCAGGCGGCTGGTCTCGCGCAGATCGGCCCGCTTCCAGCACAGCACGAGCACGGTGGCCGGCCTCAGACCCCGTCGTGCGCCGACTCGCGGCTCTCGGCCGCGGTCTCCTGGGCGGGCACCTGCAGGAGGGTCAGCCTCATCCGCGCGATGCGACGGTCGTCGGCCTCGAGGATGTGGATCGCGATCCCCTCGACGACGAGCTCCTCATCGGTGGTCGGGATGCGGTCGAGGCTCGTGAAGACCCAGCCGGCGACCGTGTCGTAGTCGTCGCCCTCGGGGATGCGATCGTCGAGGTGCACGTTGGCCTCGTCGACGCGCGTGCGACCCGAGACCTCGATCACCCGACCCTCCTCGACCACCTTGATCGGCTGCTCGACGACCGGGTCGTACTCGTCCTCGATGTCGCCGACGATCTCCTCCAGCACGTCCTCGATGGTGACCACACCGGCGGTGCCGCCGTACTCGTCGAGCACGATCGCCATCTGCCGCTTGGTCGCGCGGAACTGGCGCAGCAATTCGACGAGGTCGATGGATTCGGGGACGAACAGCGGCTTGCGCACCACGTCGCCGACCCGTCGCGTGCCGAGTGTCTCCGGCGAGGCGGCGAGGGCGAGGGCGTCCTTGGCGTAGAACACGCCGATCATGTCGTCGATGCGCTCGCGGTAGACCGGGTAGCGCGAGAAGCCGGATTCGGTGGCCTGACGCACCGCCTCGTCGAGCGGCATCGATGCCGGGAACGCGACCATGTCGGTGCGCGGTGTGATCACCTCGATCGCCTGCCGGTTCTTCAGCTCGACGATGTTCTCGATCCACTGCCGTTCCTCGGCGGGCAGGGCACTCTCCTGCGCCGAGTCGGTCACCGCGGCGAGGATCTCGTCGGCGATCTCCTCGGGCTCCGCCGTGCGGTTGGCGTCGGGCACCCGCAGGGCGCGGAGCACCACACCGGCCGCGGCGAGGGTCGGCAGCACCAGCAGGTGGCGGAGCGCGGAGCGCAGCGGCCGCAGCACGGGGATCGTGACCCGCAGCACGCGTTCGGCGCGCGCCTCGGCGAAGAGTGCCGGGACCACGCCGACGCTCGGCAGGGCCAGCACCAGCACGGCGATCGAGGCGACCAGGTGGTAACCGGGAGCCGCGTGCCAGGCGAGCAGCGCCGCGGCGGCGACTCCGCCGATCATCAGCAGGCGCGCGACCACCTGGTACTCGCTGCTGAACGCGTCGAGGTGCTCCTCGAGCCGGCTTCCGGACTCGTCGCGGGCCAGCTTGGTCGGCGAGTAGATCAGCAGGGCCGAGGCCGTCACCGCACCGAAGGTGGCGAGCAGCAGCGCGAGGGCCGCCAGACCGAGCTGGGACGAGGACAGGCCCTCACCCTCGAGGTCGCGAAGGAGCGTCGCGAGGATCATGCGCGGGTCGGCTTCGCTTCGCGCGGCAGGGGGCGGCCGTGCGCCGCCCCGGGTCGAGACGCAGGGTCTTCCAAGGGGGGGAAGAAGCTAAGCGGAGCGCGCCCTGGTCGCCACTCCGGGCGGCGCGGCTGCCGCGCGCGTCAGTCGGTGTCCGCGGAGAAGCGGTTGCGGCCGCGGGACTTGCTGGCGTAGAGCGCGCCGTCGGCGCGGCCGACCAGGGCGTCCAGGGTGTCGTCCGGACGTGCCGAAGACAGCCCGATCGAGCAGGTCACCGGCAGTCCGTGCTCACGCCCGGCGTCGGCGACGGCCGTGAACAACCGGGTGGCGAGGATGGTGGCGTCCTGTGCCTCGGTGTCCGGCAGGATCACCAGGAACTCCTCGCCGCCGTAGCGGCAGACGGTGTCGGACCCGCGCACGGTCCTGCGGAGGACGGCCGCCGTGATCCGCAGCGCGTGATCCCCGGCCAGGTGGCCGAAGTTGTCGTTCAGCGCCTTGAACTCGTCGAGGTCGATCATCATGGCGCAGAGCGCCGCGTTGCCACGGCGCGTGGCGGCGAGGTGGCGCTCGAGGGTGAACAGGCCGACTCCGCGATTGGCGAGTCCGGTCAGGGAATCGATCGTCGCGTTGTGTTCGGCGCGGCGGCGCCGCAGTCGCAGCTCGATGTTCTCGACCATCATCGCCAGGAAGCCCGACAGCACGCAGGCGTGGGCGCCGTCGCGGTCCATGTCGAGCAACCGGGTGGTGGGGGCGCGGTCGACGATCAGGAAGCTCGGCAGACGCTGCCGGGTCCGCAGCGGAGCCACCAGCGCGCGGTCGGCGCCCAGTGCACCGCACAGGCCCTCGCGCGGATCGCCGCGGACGAGCATGCGCGCTTCACCGCGGGCGATGCACTGCTCGAGCGTGTCGATCTCGCGGTCGGTCGGTCGCAGCGGGCGTCGCGCCAGACCGAGTTCGGTCAGGTCCGACTTGGAGCGGACCCACACCCGACGTCCTTCGCGATTCCAGGTGACGATGAAGGCGCGATCGAAGTCGAGGAAGCGCAGCGCTGCGGCGGTGCCGAGCGTGTTGGCCGCGGCGTAGTTCGACGCGTCACGGCAGTCGAGCATGCGCGCGACGAGATCGGGCAGGTTGGCCTCGGTGCGCCCCGGGAACAGGGGACGTGGCTCGGCGGAACCGTCGACCGCGCTCGCCCGGCGCACCGACTCGATCGAGAGTCCGAAGCGTGCGAGCCGCCCGGCCACGGCTTCGCGCACGTGGGTCGCGGCATCCTCGAGTTCGTCTCCAGCGATCCCCGCGACTGCGGCATCGCCGTCGCCGTGGCCGAAACCGGCCAGCGTGGCGAGACCGTCGGCGGCTGCGATCAGGTCCTGCGGCGCGAGGCGCAGACGGGTCAGCGGGTCGGCCCCGGCCGTCTGCGGCGTGAGGTTCTCGTTGTCGTCCGTCTCCGGCGCCGTGACGGTGTTCGGCAGGCCCCAGGACTCGACGAGGTCGGTGCTGCACCACTCCGGGCGACGGCCGTCGTGGTGACGGCTGAGCTGCTCGAGCCACTCGCCCAGGTCGTGGAGGAGACCGCGGAGGTAGCCCTCGGCGGGGACGGCGGCGCCCGAGATCCTCGCGAGGTACTCGGCCGCACAGGCCGTGGCGAGCGAGTGGAGCCAGAGCTGGCGCAGGGTCCCGGTCCGTTCCACGTCGACCATCGGGACGTCGAGCAGGCGCTGCGCCGCAGGCGTCCCCAGGGCGGCGACGATCTCGGCGACGGTCTCCGGCGTGCGCATCGGCGCCCACAGCGGTGCGCTCGCGAGACGCAGGGCGCGGAGCGTCGACAGCGGATCGATCTCCAGCAGGCCTTCGACGTCGGCGCGCGAGGGGGAGACCGAGTCCCTGGCCAACAGCGCGGCGCGCACGTCGCTCATGCACAGGAGCGACGGCAGCGACTGGAGCGGCTGGACGAGGGTGAGCGAGGAGCCTTTCAAGCGGGCCTTCTTGTGCCGAGGGCGATCCCGACGACCTGCGGTAGATCGTCATCGGCAGGGGTCGAGCAGGCGCTCAAGTGCTGTTCGGTTCGGCACGCGCCGGAAGGTCTGGGCGATTCCGCACAGTCGCGAGGTCTTCTCCAGGTGCTGGCGCAAATACATGTCGCGTCACGATTTGCAAACGCGCACCGGCATCGGGCGGGTTGGCTTCCGCTGTTGGTCCGGGATTCGCTAGGCGGGCGCCCATGCCCCTTTCCTGTCCCCTCTCGGCAGCGGACGAGACGCGTCCTCGCTCCTCGCACGGGCGGAGATCGTCTGCGGCGCGCTCGGTCCCGGACGAAGAGTCCAAGGCCCGCGCGATCCTCGCCGAGTTCGGCGAGCCGGCTCCCGAGCAGCGCTTCCCGCTTGAGTCCGGCGACGCCCAACTGCGTGCCGATGCGCTGGCGACCCAGTTGATGGATCTGTTCCGCCGCACCGGGGACCGCGAGGTCTTCGACGTGCTCGCCCGCCTGGTGCGCGGCGGAATCGAATCGAGGGTCCGCTCGCGTGTGCGCTTCCTCTCGGTGCCGGTCGATCCCGAGGAGGTGGTTCAGGACGCGCTCGTCAACGTGTTCCGCTACCCGGACCGATTCGTCGCCGCGCGAGCCGGCGCGTTCCGTGCGTGGTCCACGACCATCGTCGACAACTCGGTGCGTCGTCTGATGCGTCGGACACGCGGAGGGCCCGACATCCAGCTCCAGTCGAACGAGACCTTGTCGCTGTGCGCCGACGGTGCGGAGCCGGCGCCCTTCGAGCGCGTCGCGAGTTCCGAGTCCTCGCGCGAGTTCCGCAGCTCGTTCGCACTGCTGATGTGCTGCTACGCGGCGGCCTTCGAGAGCCTGAACGAGCGCGAGCGCTTCGTCCTGAACATGGTCGAGGTGCAGGGCGTGCGTTACGCGGAGTTGGCGCAGCAGCTCGACATGCGACCCGAGGCATTGAAGATGGTCGTGTTCCGCGCGCGGCGTCGCATCCAGGACCGGCTCACCGTGTTCTTCGCGCGAGCTGGCGTGGTCGTCGACGCGGTGATGCTCGCTGCAGGGTGAGCCGCGGCCGGGGACGCGATAGAGTCCGCGCGATGTCCGTCGAAGCCGATCGGATCTTCGTGCACGCCGGGGAACTCGTGACGCTGGCCGACGGGCCGGCGCTCGGCTCGCGTCGTGGCGCTTCGCTGCGGGAACCGGCGGTCCTGCGCGACGGCGCGATCGCCGTGCGCGACGGCCGCGTCCTCGCGACCGGCACCAGCGACGACCTGATGCGCCACATCCACGCGCGCGAGATCGTCGACCTCCATGGTCTCGTGGTGTTCCCCGGCTTCGTCGACTGCCACACCCACCCGGTGTTCGCGAAGACCCGCCAGGACGAGTTCCACATGCGCTGCGCGGGCGCTGACTACATGGCGATCGCGCAGGCCGGCGGCGGGATCCTCAACTCGGTGCGCGCGCTGCGTGCGACCGGCGAGGAGGAGTTGTGCGAGGGAGTCGTCCGGCGGCTCGACGGCTTCCTCGAGCACGGCACGACCACCATCGAGGGCAAGAGCGGCTACGGGCTGTCGACGGAGGACGAACTCAAGAGCTTGCGGGCGCTGACGCGCGCGGCCGCCGGTCACGTGGTGACCGTGCGGCGCACCTTCCTCGGCGCGCACGAGGTGCCGCAGGAATTCCGACCCGACACCGATGCCTACGTCGACCACCTGATCGACGAGATGCTGCCGGCCGCGGTAGGGCTGTGCGAGGCGGCCGACGTGTTCGCCGAGCCCAAGGTCTTCGACCTCGCGCGCAGTCGTCGGGTGCTCGAGGCAGCGCGCGCGCACGGGTTGCGTCTGCGTGTGCACGCCGACGAGATCCAGCCGATGGGTGGTGCGGAACTCGCCGTCGATCTCGACGCGGATTCCGCGGATCACCTGGCGGTGGTGAGCGAGGACGGCATCGCCGCGCTCGGGCGCGCGCGCACCACGGCCGTGCTGCTGCCCGGCACCAGCTTCTACCTCGGCAAGCAGAAGCACGCTCCGGCGCGGCGTCTGATCGAAGCGGGTGCCGCGGTGGCGCTCGCCACCGACTTCAATCCGGGCACCTGCTACACGCAGTCGATGCCCTTGATCGCCACGCTCGCCTGCGTGCTCCTGAAGATGACTCCGGCCGAGTGCCTGATGGCGATGACGATCAATCCCGCCGCGTCCCTCGGTCTCGACGGCGAACTCGGCACGCTGCACGACGGCAAGCGCGCCGACTTCGTGGCGCTCGACCTGCCGTCGTGGAAGGGGCTCGGCTACGTGTTCGGCGGCAATCCGAACCAGCTCACGGTGAAGGACGGGCGCGTCGTGTGGGACGCGCTCAGCGGCGTTCCACGTAGGACTTGAGCTCCACTTCGACGGTCCGCTCGGCCCAGCCCTCGGCGTCGGGCCGCATGATGCGCACCTTGACGCGGTCGCCGATGCGGTGGCGCTCGAGTTCGCTCACCACGTCCTCGCGCGAGTGGACCTCCGTGCCGTCGATCGACAGCAGGACGTCGCCGTAGCCGCGGTAGACGCGTGCGCGCAATCCCGCCTCCTCGGCGCCGGTCCCCGCCACGACTCCCGTGACCATCGGGCGCGCCTCGCGGGAATCCCGACCGAAGGTCACCTGCCGCAGTTCGACACCCAGCCCCGGCGTCGTCACCTTGTCGCCGCGGATGAGTTGCGGCACGACCCGATTGAGCGTGTCGACCGGGATCGCGAAGCCGATGCCGGCATTCGCGCCGCTCGGACTGACGATCGCCGTGTTCATGCCGATCAGGCGGCCCGCGGAGTCGAGCAACGGCCCACCGGAGTTGCCCGGGTTGATCGCGGCATCGATCTGGATCGCACCGCGGATCAGCTTGCCGCTCTGGGTGCGGATCACGCGGTCCAGGGCGCTGACCACGCCGGTCGACAGCGAGTTGTCGAGTCCGAAGGGATTGCCGATCGCGAAGGCCGCCTGACCGACGCGAAGATCGCGCGCCGAGCCGATCGGGATCGGGCGCAGTCCCTTCACGGGAGTGCTGAGCTTGAGGACCGCGACGTCGAAGTCCTCGATCCCGCCGACCAGCACCGCCGGCACGTCGTTGCCGCCGGTGAAACGCACCAGCAGGTCCGACTGCACGCTCTGGACCACGTGCCAGTTGGTGACGATGTAGCCGCGGTCGTCCCACACGAAGCCGGTGCCGGTGCCCTCGGAGACGGAGACACCCTGCCATTCGTCGCCGACCAGCGCGCGGCTCGTGATGTGCACCACCGAGGGAGCGTTCTGCTCGAAGATCGCGATGGTCGCCTTCTCGAAGTCGGCGAGCTCGCCGCGCGGTTCGATGGTCCGCGCGTCGGCAGGCATGAACAGCTCGCGTGGCCGGAAGCGGTCGAAGACCAGCCAGGCTGCGGTCGCGAGGGCCACGCCGGCGACGAACAGCGGGACGATGCCGGAGCTGCGGGGAGGGATGCCGTAGCGGTCGTTTTGCGTCATGGGATGCGCCGGGTCGAGGCTGCCGCACTACGCAGGACGAGGCCGATTCTCCCGGCGGGGGTCACCGCACCGGATCGGGCCACAAGGAACGCCACACCGGGTTCGGCTTGCCCTGCTGGCGCTGGATCTCCTGCAGCGCGCCGCGCGACAGGCGAATGGTCTCGAGGGCCGTCTCGGCGAGCGCGCGTCCGCAGGC
The DNA here is from genome assembly GCA_046349595.1 of Planctomycetota bacterium. Taxonomy (GTDB): domain Bacteria; phylum Planctomycetota; class UBA1135; order UBA1135; family UBA2386; genus JACRLW01. The sequence goes on along the minus strand of JAXMCA010000001.1, from coordinate 3,078,974 downwards.
CTCGACGATCGAGTCGCAATCGAAGCCGTGGTAGCGGAACACGTGGGCCGGTGTCCCGGACTTGCTGAACTTGCGCACCGCCAGCGCGATCTGACGCACACCGGCGATCGAGCCGAGGTTGTCGAGGAGACCGGCTTCGCCGTCGTGTACCGAGACGATCGGGGTGCGACGTCCGGCGAGATCGATCACGTCGAGTTCCTCGAGCGGTTGACCGCCGGCGTTGCGCGGTCCGAGATGCAACGTGCCGTCGACGCCGAGGCCCTGGCGGAGGTGTCGGTAGGCGTCCTTCTCGGCGAGGATGCCGCACAGCAGTTCCGGCGACGACGCGATCAGCACGTTGGCGTAGATGCCGCGCTCCGCGAGCAGCTTCTCGCTGGCCTCGACCGCCTCCTGCGCGAGCGCGCCCATCGTGACCAGGTGCACGACGTTCTCACCCGGCTCGTAGCCGCGGTATCCGCGCCAGTCGACCAGCCAGTAGCCGCCGCGCAGCACGTCCTCGCGCACCGCGGCGAGGATCTCGGCATCGCTCAGCGAGGGGACCTCGGCCTCGGGCAGGCCGCCGTCGCCCGACTTCGCGCCGAGCATCGCTCCGCTCGGCAGGCCCTGCTTGAAGCGCGCCTGCTTGCGCAGGTTCTTGATCAGCAGGTCCTGGCGCAGCGCGCGGGTGACCAGACGCAGCAGCACGCCCTTGCGGCCGGCGTCGTCGTTCTCGAAGTGACGACGCAGGGTGTCGCACAGGATCCAGTCGAGTTCGATCGCGAACGACGGCTCCCAGGTGACGAGGTTCGGCATCTGGATGTCGGACTTCCAGGAGTGCTGCGCGCCTTCCGGCGCGAGCGTCACGCCCGACGGCGTGCCGACCAGGATGAACGACGAGTTCCAGTAGAGGTCGTAGTAGAGCTGGTCGAGCGCGCGTTTGATGAAGAAGTCGTAGACCGTCATCATCGGCATCAGCGGCACGCCGACGAAGTGGGCCATCTTTCCGAACGAGCCCATCGCCGAGGTGCAGTTGGCCTCGGCGATGTCGAAGCGGATGTGACGGCTCCACGACTCGTCGGTCGGCGCGACCTGCGGGCGGTTGCGCTCGCGCACCGCGAGCTTCTCCTCCCAGTCGCTCTCGCTCTCCGGCCCGAACACCTTCTGGTCCATCGCCGGGTTGATGTTGGTGCTGGTGCCGACGTCGGGCGCCATGGTCAGCACGTGGTCGGCGAGGAGGTTCCAGCGCTGCTCGGCGGCGTCCAGCGCCTTGCCCGCCGGCCTCCCGGCGCGCGTCAGCTCGTCGAACACGCCGATGCGGATCAACTTCGCGGCGAGCTGTCCCCACATCCACTGCGTGTGCGCGAGCGGGGCCAGCTTGAGGTTGATGTCGAGCGACTGCGGCACGCCGCCGGACGCCGCGAGCTTCGCCTTCAGGTCGTCGAGACGACGACGCTTCTTCGCCTCCTCCTGCTCGATCGCGGTGCGCCACGCGCGGCCGCGCTCGGCGAGCCAGCGGCCCTCTGGTGAGCTGCCGGCGAAGTCGGCGAAGGGCGCGTCCCAGTCGAGGCCCTCGCGGGTCAGCAGCTCGCGCACCTCGTCCTCCTCGGGCAGCGCCGAGTGATTGCCGGTCGCCGCTTCGCAGCGCAGGCCGCGGCCCTTGAGGGTGTGCGCGATCACCATGGTCGGACGCGCCGCGTCCTTGCGCGCCGTCGCGAAGGCCTCCGCGAGCAACTCGAGGTCGTGGCCGCCGAGGTCGCGGAACAGCTCGACGATCTCCGTGTCGCTGAGCGATCCGACCAGCGCGTTGGCCTTGGGCGCGGCCTCGTTCAGCGCGGCGCGCATCGCCTGCGCGTCCTTCTTCCACACCAGGGTCTGGAAGTGGAAGTCGGTCAGCCCGCGCTCGAAGGCCTCGCGCAGCGCGGCTCCGCCCTTGCGCGCGAAGACCTCCAGGCGGAAGCGTCCGTGGCGGAGCTGGATCACGTGCCAGCCGTTCGCCACGCAGGAGCGCTCGATGCGGTCGGCATCGGTTCCCTCGAGTCCGCGCGCGTTCGGAGTGCGTGCGCCATCCAGACTCTGGCGGTTGTAGTCGACGATCCAGGTGACGTTGCCGAGCTCGCGTTCGGCGACCTCGGGCAGCACCTCCATCAGCGAGCCCTCGCGGAACTCGCTGTCGCCCATCACGCACCAGAAGTGCGGCTCGTCGACTTCGAAGCCGTGCGCCTTCGCATAGCGGAACGCCAAGGCGAGGTAGGCCGCATTGACCGGCGGGATACCGACCGTGCCCGAGGGCAGGATGCGCCAGTAGTCCGGGTCGAACTCGGAGTGGTACGACTGGAAGACCGGCTTGCCGTCGTGCGGGAAAGAGCGCAGGCGATCCATCACCGCGGCGCATGCGGCGTCGTCGAACCAGGTCCCGTCGGGGTGCCGGAACAGGCCGAGCAGACGGAACAGGCTGTGATCGACGGGCGCCGCGTGCGGCTTGCTGCAGAAGAAGTCGCGCGGTTCGCGCGCGATCAGGTGCAGCGCGGTGTGGATCTCCAGGGCCGAAGCACAGGCCGCGGGGTGACCACCGACCTTCGGATCGCCGTCGGCGGCGTCCTGGCGGTGATTGGCACGCCAGATCATCGCGACCATCTGCGCGAGCACGCGGCGGTCGATCCGGCGGAGGAGATCGAAGTCGGACGTCTTCATCGGGGAGGGGGGGCGGGGGCGATCGTCGCGGCGCGGGCGGGGCGGCCGGGGACCGCATGCGGCGGTCCGTCGAGCCCGGCGAGGTTAGGCCGCGGAAGGGGTCGGGTCCACTCCCGGAGCGCGCGCCGATTGACAGTCCAGCGTGCCGCCGTAGCCTTCTCGCCCCGCTTCGTTCCCTGACATCATTTGAGCCGTCCCGTCGTCGCGATCGTGGGCCGACCCAACGTCGGCAAATCGAGTCTGCTCAACCGCTTCGCGGGGCGGCGGGTCTCGATCGTCGAACCCACCGCCGGCGTGACCCGCGACCGCGTGACGATCCCGATGCACCATCGCGATCGGCACTTCGATCTGATCGACACCGGCGGTCTCGGCCTGGTCGACGAGGAGAAGCTCAAGGCGCACATCGAACAGCAGATCCATGCCGCGATCGAGCGGGCGGACGTCGTGCTGTTCGTCGTCGACTGCAAGGACGGCGTGGTCCCCGGCGACGAGTTCGTCGCGCAGAAGCTGCGTCGCCTCGATCGCCCGGTGATCCTGTGCGTCAACAAGGTCGAGTCGCACCTCGAGGAGATCACCATCTCCCAGTGGGAGAAGCTCGGCTTCGGCGCGCCGCACGCGATCAGCGCGGTCGAGGGCTTCGGGGCCTCCGAGGTGCTCGACGCCGTCGTCACTGCACTGCCCCCCGCAGCCGACGACGAAGCCGGGGACGAGAAACCCGCGATCCGCTTCGCCGTGGTCGGCAAGCGCAACTCCGGCAAGTCGACCCTCATCAATCGCCTCGCCGGCGAGGAGCGGGTGATCGTCTCCGAGATCCCCGGCACCACGCGCGACGCGATCGACGTGATGTTCGAGTGGGGCGACCTCCGCCTGTGCGCGATCGACACCGCCGGCCTGCGCAAGAAGCGCAGCATCGAGCACGCCATCGAGCTGTTCAGCACCAGCCGCGCGCAGGACAGCATCCGCCGCGCCGACGTGGTCGTGCACATGTTCGACGTGCGCGAGAAGTTGAGCCAGGTCGACAAGAAGCTCGCGCACTTCTACCTCGGCCTCGCGCGCCCCGTCCTGCTGGTCGGCAACAAGATCGATCTCGCGGAGTCGCTCGACGTCGAGCGCTGGGACCGTTACGTCCGCCAGCAGCTCCCCGGGCTCCAGTTCGCCCCGGTCTGCTTCCTGTCGGCGAAGGACGGCACCAACGTGACCGGCATGCTCGAGGTGCTCTCCGAACTGCACGAGCAAGCCGGCACGCACATCCCGACGCCCAAGCTCAACGCCTTCCTGCAGGACGCGCGCCAGAAGCTCGTGCCGCGCTCGAAGAGCAAGGTGCCGAAGGTCTTCTACGGCACGCAGATCGGCACGCATCCGCTGTCGATCGTGGTCTTCGTCAACGACGTCAAGCTGTTCCGCGGCAACTACGAGCGCTACCTCGCCAACGCCTTCCGCGAGCGCTTCGACGTGCCGGAGGTCCCGGTGCGCATCGTGTTCCGCGAGAAGGGTTCGCGCCGCCGCGGCGACGCCGACCCCGCGGCCGAAGGGGCGGGCGGCGCTTCGATGCCGGTGCTCGAGGACGGTTTGCCCGACGAGCCTCTCGACGACGCACTGCTCGACGATGCCGCGCTCGACGACGTCGACGTGCTCGCGAGCAGCGACGACCAGCTGCCGGACTGACGTCGTCCCCGGCGCCGTGTGCGGGTGCGACCTGCGCATCGACCTTCGCGTCCACCAGGAGCCACCATGGCCGTCATCGTCCCGGTCGTCATTCCCCCGATCCTTCACCATCAGAGGCGGATCGTCGCCGCCTTCCGCGCCGCGGGCTCGACGGATCCCGGTCGCACCACGACCGTCGAGAAGCTCGCCGTGCGCGGCGGCCAAGCGCTGCGGATCCTGCTCCGCCACGGAATCCTGCACGATGCCGGCGACGGGATGCTGTGGCTCGACGAGGCGGCGTGGAACGCGCACGAGGCCAGGCGACGGCGTTTCGCAATCCGCATCATTCTCGCCATGGTGACGCTGGTGTTCGCGGCGCTCCTCACGCTCTGGCTCATCCAGCACCGACCCTGAGGCCTGGCGCGGGCGGCACCTGGAACTGGACCAGCGAAGTCCCCTTCAAGGCGCGCGACCGCGCACGAGCTTCGCGAGCCACACGATCGGCATGACCACGGCGGTAACCAGACTCACGACCAGGCACACCACCATGATCCAGGGCACGATCTCGTCGGCCGCCACCCACAGGCACAGGAGCGGCAAGAGGACGGCACCGGCCAGTCCGAGCCAGTAGACGAGCAACAGCTTGAACTCCGCGCTTCGTCGGTGTCGGCCGCGAGCCGCGAGGAGCAGGAACGTGCAGGCCGCTGCGTAGAGATGCGCCAGGAGCACGAAGAAGCCTGCCAGCCCGAGTTCGGCTTCCTCCACGGGATGACCGGACCAACTCCTGACCCGGACGTAGAGGAGGAACGAGGCGTAGCTCGCGGGTCCGAACAGCCACGTCTTCCACAGCAAGCAGCCCCATTCCGATCGTCGGGGCGGCTCGCTCGCGGCGGTCGGCGTCACGGTGCTCACCGATCAGAGCTTCGCGCCGCAGTGGTCGCAGAAGCGCGCGTCCTCGTCGTTCAGCGCGCGGCACTCGCGGCAGCGGATCTTGACCGTCTCGCCCTTGGGTTCGGCGGTCGGTGCGTCCTGACCGACGAGTCCGGTCTCCTCCAAGGCGTCGCGCACCATTCCACCGCCCATGCGCGCGAAGGGTTCGAGGTCGCGTCGCGCGCGCTCCGGATCGAGGACCAGTCCGCTGCCGGCGATGCCGCGCGCACCGAGCGTGCGGAGGGCGCGACCGATGGTCAGCGCGATCCCGCTGAACAGCACACCGAGCCACCATGAGAACGGGTTCTCGACACCTGAGCTGCCGAACTGCGGGGGGCCTCCGACTGCGCGGAAGCCTGATGTCGCGAAGCCGACGAAACAGACCAGGACGCCGATCCCCCCGAGTGCCATGAGGACGGTTCCGACGATGAACACACCCTGACGTTGCCCCGAGATCCGCTGGCGTCCGCTCATGGGCGCGATGCTACGCAACCGCCCGGGGCACATTCACCCGCGCGCTCGCGAGTGCGCCGCCCGCCGCGATCAAGGCCATCGTTCCGAAGGTCGGCAGCGCGCCGAAGGCCGGATAGAGGACGCTCGACAGCGCCGTCGCGACGGCGGTCGTGAGACCGGTCGAATACGCCGACAGCATGCCCTGCGCGGTCGCGGCCTGCCGCCGCGGGATGTTGCGCTGGATCCACTGCATCGCACCGAGGTGCGTGGCGCCGAAGCTGAATGCGTGCAGGAGTTGCGTGACGGCCACCATGGCCAGGCTGTCGGTCAAACCGAGCGTCAGCCAGCGCAGCACCGCCGCCGCCGCGCCGATCCGGAACAGATGCCGTGAGCCGAGGCGCTGTGCCGCACGCGCTCCGAATGCGAACAGCAGGATCTCGGCGGCGACGCCCTCCGACCACAGCATGCCGATGGTCTGCTCGTCGAAGCCCGCGCTCCGCCATTGTACCGAGGCGTAGGCGTAATACGCCGCGTGGCTGCCCTGGATCAGGCCGCTGCACAACAGCACCTGCACGAAGTCGCGTCGCCCGCGCAACGCGCGCAAGGGCGACTCGCGAGGGGTGTCGGCGTGGACGACATCGGTCTCGGCGTCGACGTCCGGGAGTGCCGCCGCGGCGATCGCCGTGCACAGGAAGGCCGCGGCGATGATCAGGCGGACGACGTCGATCGCGGTGTGTTCGAGAACGCGTCCTACGACCAGCGTGGTGGCGAGGAATGCGATCGAGCCGACGGTGCGGATGCGCGCGTAGCTGAATCGTGCATCGTGCATCGCCGCGCGCAGGGTCATCGCGTCGAGCAACGGGATCTGCGGCGGATGCAGCAGACCGACCAGCGCGTGCAGTCCGAGCAGCGCCGCGAAGACGGTGGCGGCCTTCATCGGCAGCATCACCAGGCCACCGAGCAGGGCGAAGACGATCAGCGTGCGTCGACGGCGACGACGCACCTCCGCGCGTTGCAAGACCAGCGGCGTGGTGAGCACGCGCACGCCGATCGCGGTCGCGCTCAGCCAGCCGATCGCGCTCTTGCTGCAGCCGTGGTCCTCCAACCAGAGCTGCCAGTACGGGAGCCAGGTTCCGAGGACGATGAAGGCGGCCGCGTAGGCGGCGGCGAGACGGAAGGGGAGCAGGACGGCGAGCTTCCAGGAGTGCGTGGCCGTGGTCCAGTGGTTGGCCGACCTCCGCCTTGCGCTACGCTCGCCGCGATGCAGCGGCTGTCCGTGGGTGGTGCGATCGCGTGCTGGTCGGTGGTGTTCGGGGTCGCGGCGCGCGCGCCGTCGCAGGATCGACCGCAGAAGGAGTTCGAGCGCATCCGCGCCGAGGCCTTCGCCAGCGACCGCAGCGCGTCCTTCCTCGCGCACCTCTGCGATCGCATCGGACCGCGCCCGACCGGCAGCGCCGCGCACGCCCTGGCGGTCGAGTGGGTGGCCGGACAGTTGCGCGACGCCGGACTGAGCGTGACCACCGAGACCGAGACGCTGCCGCACGCATGGCAGCCGGGCCCGGTGAAGCTGCGCATCGTCGCGCCCGTCGTGCGCACGCTCGATGCGGTCGCCGCGCCCTTCACGCCGGGACTGTCGGCGGCCGTCGAACTGCGTCTCCGCATCGCTCCACCCGACCGCGAGGAGGGGATCGACGCCGGCGTCGCCGTGCTGGTCGACCCCGACGCCGTGCCGCTGCAGCCGCGCCGGGTGCACCCCTACGCCAAGGCCGGTCTGCTCCTGATCGACTCCGCGCGCCCGCGCGCCTTGCTCGCGTCGGAGGTCGCTTCCTTCGCCGCGCCCTTCGCCGCTGGAATGGTCCCGGCCTGCTTCGTCACCGCCGAGGACGCTGGAATGCTGCGCCGTCTGCTCGCCTCCGGCGACACGGTGACGATCCACGCCGAAGGCGGCGGGACGCTGCTCGGCGAGACGCACTGCGGCGAGGTGATCGCCGACCTGCCCGGCAGCGGGGTGGATCTTGCGGCGGCGACGCGCGACGACGCGCTCGTGCTCACGCTCGCCGGACTCGACTCCGCACCGATCGGAACCGGAGCGACGATGAACGGCGCCGGAGTCGCCGTGCTCGCCGAGGTCGCGCGGATCCTGAAGGACCTCGGCCGCGCTCCGCGGCGCACGATCCGCTTCGCCTTCGTCGCGGGCACCACCGAGGGAGCGGGGAGCTCCTTCTACGCCGCGCGCCATGCATCCGAACTCGCGCGACACCGCTTCGCCTTCGCGCTGGAGGGGGGAGCCGGTCGGGTGCGCGGTCTCGCCATGGATGGCGTGCAGTCCGACCTCGAGCGCTTCGAGCGCTTCTTCGAACCGGTGCGCGATCTCGGTGCGACCGACGTCGGCTTCCGCGGTCCACGCACCGGACTGTCCCGTGCGCTCAAGGAGCAGAAGGTGCGCGCCTTCACCTTCGTCCAGGAAGCGCCGGAGTTCGGGCTGATCGACGCCACGCCGGCCGACACCTTCGACAAGGTGCCTCTGCACGACCTGCAGGAATCGGTGTGCGTGGTGGCGACGGCGCTGTGGGCCGCGGCCAACGAGGACTCTTGAGCGCCGCTCAGAGCTCGAGAGACAACTGGTCTCTCGAGCTCTGCGTGGCCGCGCATGCGGCCACCAGCGAGCATCTGAGAGCCCGTATCATGGATTCCTTCTCGGGCTCACAGCGCGGCCACCTGCCGCAACCGAAGGGGTGCGGCTCGCCTCGCTCACCGCACCCCGAGGCACTCGGCCGCGCTGTCGGTCCTGCTGGCATCTACTGCTCCCGAGAATCCGCCCGTGCCGCGCGAATCCTCCGGAGTAGTAGATCAGTCGCAGTCGACACCGAAGGCCGACCAGTAGCGATCCGCACCCTCGCGTCGCAGCTCGGCCGCGTCGCGGAAGCCGTACAGCGCGGCGATCGTCGCGGTGCCCGCGGCCTTGCCGGCGCGCAGATCCTGGAGCCCGTCGCCCGCCATCGCGGCCTGCGTCGGCGGCACCCCGAGCTGCTCGAGTGCGCGCAGGAGCGGACGTGGCGACGGTTTCCGCTCGGGCAGCGTGTCGCCGCCGACCACCACGTCGAAGCTCAGCCCGAGATGCTCGACGATGCGGCGTGCGAAGCGCTCGGGCTTGTTGGTGACCACCGCGAGGGCGACGCCCTGCGTGCGCCAGGACGCGAGCTGCTCCAGGACCCCGGGGTAGCTCCGGACCAGGGCCGTGCACTGCTGCTCGTGGTGCGCCTCGTAGGTCCGCCAGGCGGCTTCGAGGTCGGGGGATCGATCGAGATCGGCCAGCGCCCGCTCGAGCAGGCGACGCGCGCCGTCGCCGACCATGCTGCGCACGCGCGCGGTGCCGAGCGGCGGAAGTCCGACGGTCGCCCTCAGATGGTCGACACTCGCGGTGATGTCGGCCAACGAGTCGACCAGGGTCCCGTCCAGGTCCAGAAGCATGGCGCGGATCGGCATCGGCACTCCGTATAGTGCCTGCCCCCGTGCGTTGCCTCTGATCGCAACGCGCTTCGGGACGACCGATGGACCTCCGGCTCGCACTCGTCGTCGTGCTGCCGCTCGCTCTCGCGGGCTGCTCCACTCCTCCCAAGCCCCTGATCCTGGAGACGCCGACCGGCTTCGGTGAGCTGTGGGAGGGCTTCGTCGACATCGCCGAACGCAGCGGCTACCACCTCGACCTGGTGAACAGCGACCGCGGACGCCGCGTGTTCGTGTCGCGCTGGCTCGAGCGCCCCGCGCCCTTCGGAATGGGCAATCGGACGCGTCTTCACGGCAAGTTCACGCAGGCCGAGACGCTTCCCGACGGCTGGCGCATGGAGTTCTGGGTCGAGCGGCAGATCGTCAAGGACATCTCCCGGGGCTTCGAACCGCATGAGGAGGACTGGAGTGCCGGCGGCCAGGACGGCGCCCGCGAGGAGATCCTCGCTTCGCAGTTCCGGATGCGCTTCGGGCGACCGCTCGACCTGCGGACGGAGTCTCCGGTGCGTCGCTGACCGAGCCGGCGACGGCGTCGCGAACGCGAGGCCGTCGGTCCCAGGGGGAGTTCCGGAACGGAGCCGATCCCCCGGCACGCCTCGTGCTTCCGCCGCTCCGGTTCGAACGACCTCCCTTCCGACCACACCTACGTGACTGCCCCGACTCTCGCGAACGAGCCCCTGGAGGTCCGCTACTCGGCGGAGACCTCGCCTCGTTCGACCCTGCACCACGCCTTGCGGCTGACGCAGCTCCCCCTGCTCCTGTTCCGCCACCGCGGGATGCTGCGCCACTTCGTGACGCGCGAACTGCAGAGCCGCTTCGCCGACAACCTGCTCGGACCGTTGTGGGTGCTCTTGCAGCCGATGTTCATGTTCGCGGTCTACTTCGTGGTCTTCACGCAGATCGTGAACCGCGGGGTGATGGAGGAGAACGAGGTCTTCGCGACCTACCTGTTCTCCGGGATGATCTGTTTCAACTCGATCGTCGCCGGATCGACCGGCGGACTCGGAGCGATCGTCGGCAACGGCAACATCGTCAAGAAGGTCAAGTTCCCCTGCGAGGTGATGCCCTTCGTGCCCGTGTTCGTCGAGCACGTGGTGTTCCTGTTCGGCCTGGTGATCGTCGTCGCGGTCGGGTTGATCCTCGGCACCATGCACTTCGGCGTCGAACTGTTGGCCCTGCCGTGGTTCCTCCTGACCCTGCTGTGCTTCACCTCGGGGTTGTCGATGACGCTCGCCAACGTCGCGGTGTTCATGCGCGACATCCAGCAGCTCTGGGCGATCTTCGCCTCGGCCTGGTTCTTCCTGTCCCCGGGCTTCTGGACCCCGAAGTTCGTGCAGGAGCGCGCCGGCTGGGTGGCCGAACTCCTGTCCTGGAATCCCGCCTTCCACATCCTCGTCGCCGAGCGGCACGTGCTCGGACTCGCGCGGGCGCAGGACGGCTTCACCGACAGCATGATCGAGAACCTCACCACCGCCTCGATCTGGTCGATCGCGCTGATGCTGATCGGCTACGGGACCTTCATGGCCAACAAGCACAAGTACGCGGATCTGATCTGAACATGGATCCGAAGAACGCCATCGAGGTCGAGGGTCTCTGGAAGACCTACAGCCTGTATCGCAAGCCGCTGGACCGCTTGCGCGAGCGGATGCCGTGGAACCGCGGACGCAAGTTCCACGCGGAGACCACCGCGCTGCAGGACATCAACCTCACGGTCGCGCCGGGTCAGTGCATCGGCGTGATCGGCGGCAACGGCGCGGGCAAGTCGACCCTGCTCAAGATCCTGACCGGCACCACCTATCCGACGCGCGGTTCGTACACCGTGCGCGGCAAGGTCGCTGCACTGCTCGAGCTCGGCGCCGGCTTCCACCAGTCCTTCAGCGGGCGCGCCAACATCTACCTGAACGCGGCATTGATGGGTCGCGATCAGGCCGAGACGAAGGAGAAGTTCCAGCAGATCCTCGACTTCTCGGAGCTGCACCAGTTCATCGACCGCCCGATCCGCACCTACTCGTCGGGCATGGTCGCACGCCTCGGTTTCAGCGTCGCCGTCGCGAGCGATCCCGAGATCCTGATCATCGACGAGATCCTCGCGGTGGGTGACATGCACTTCCGCCGCAAGTGCGTCGACAAGATCCTCGGCTTCCGCTCGGCCGGGAAGACCATGTTCTTCTGCTCGCACTCGCTCTACGACGTGCGCCAGCTCTGCGACAAGGTGATCTGGCTCAAGAACGGCAAGGTCGAGATGTTCGACGACGCCGTGACGGTCACCAACGAGTACGCGACCTACGAGAACCAGATCATCGCGCGCCAGGAGCACACCGGTGCCGGCGTGAGCGCGGTGGACGGTGTCCAATCCGTCGGTGATCTCGAGGAGCTGCCTCGCGTGGTGTCCGCGCACCTCATCGATCCGCGCACCGGCGAGTTGCGCAACACCTTCAAGCCGGGTGAGCCGATGGCCGTGCGCGTGCACATCGTGAACGGGCGGCGTTACGAGCCGCTGGCGCTCGCCATCGGCTTCACGCGCGCCGACGGCACGCTGTGCTACGCGCCGACCACCGAGATGGACGGGATCCCGCTCGACTTCCAGGAGGGCGTGGTCACGCTGGCCTTCCCCGAGCTGCGTCTCCTGTCCGGCGAGTTCGTCGTGCCGGTGTGGCTGCTCGACCACAAGGGCGTGCACCGCTTCCACGAGACCACCGCGACGGAGAACCTGATCGTGCAGAACCGCACCAAGGAACTCGGCCTGTTCTACGCGGACCGCGAGTGGAAGGTCGACGTGATGAAGCCCGGGCCGATGGCAGGGAGCACGGCGTGACCCGCGCGGAGCTGTCGCTGCTGGTCGTCAACTTCAACTCGTGGCGACTGTGCTGCGACGCGTTGCGCAGCTTCCGTGATCACGCGCCGCGCCGCGCCGACGGCACGCCGATGCCGTACGAGGCGATCGTCGTCGACAACGCCTCGCCGATCCGCGATCCCGAGGCCGAGGTCGAGCTGCGCGCGCTGTGCGAGGCGACCGGTGGACGGCTCGTTCTCCACGACCAGAACGGCGGCTACAGCTCCGGGATGAACCTCGCCTACGCGCAGGCGAAGGGCGACTGGATCGTGGTGAGCAATCCGGACGTCCGCTATCTGCCGGACACCATCGATCCGCTGCTGCGCGCGATGGAGCGCGATCCGACCATCGGCACGGCCGCTCCGCGCGGCTACCTCGATCCCGGTCGCGAGGCGATGTTGCCGCCGAACATCCTGCCGACGCTGCGCGACCTCTGGCACCTGACGCGTGCCGCGCTCTGGCCGTCCGCGCAGCGCTCGTACTCGCGACGCCGCACGCGCGACGCCGTGCGCGTCTGGCTCGCCGAGCACGACGTCGATCTGCCGATGCTGTCCGGCTGCTGCTTCCTGATGCGGCGATCCCTCATCGACCGCATCGGCTTCTTCGACGAACGCTTCCCGCTGTACTTCGAGGACACCGACCTCTCGGTGCGGATCCGTCGCGCCGGCAAGCGCATCGTGCAGGTGCACGACAGCCGGCTGATCCACTTCTTCGACCGCTCGGGCCAGACGGCGAACGAGCTGAAGATGCAGCGCTACTGGCGCAGCCGTCGTCTCTACTATCGCAAGTGGTACGGACCGATCGGTGCGATGGTCTACGACCTCACGCGCAAGCTGCTCGGTACCGCCTGGGCGAAGCGCCGCTTCGCGCGCATCCCGCACGCGCAGGTCCACGATCTCGGCGAAGGTTCGCAGCGTCCGACGATCCGCATCGACCGCGCGCGTGCACGTTTCCTCGTCGAGCTGTGTCTCGATCCGAAGTTCTTCCTCGCCGGCGGGATCCTCGCGCAGGGCGACACCTGGACGCCGAAGGACGCGCTGATGGACAACCTCGGACCGACGACCTACTGGTTCCGGGTGGTCGACGTCGACGCTCCGGGCCAGCCCGAGATCGGCATCTACAAGTACCGGTTGCTCCCGGCGGCGGTCGCTGCCCCGGCACACCAGAAGCAGGTGCGGTGAGCGCGACGCCGAACAGCCCCGATCTCTCGGTCGTCGTGCTGTCCTGGAACACCAAGGACCTGACGCTGGCGTGTCTCCGTGCGTTGGCGAACGACGGTTCGCGACGCTCGCGCGAGATCGTCGTGGTCGACAACGGCAGCGCCGACGGGTCCGCCGACGCGATCGCGGCGGCCTTTCCGGACGTGCGCCTGGTCCGCAATGCGGAGAATCGCGGCTACAGCGGCGGCAACAACCAGGGCGCGCGCGAGGCCCGCGGTCGCTGGCTGTGTCTGCTCAACAGCGACACCGAGGTGCGCCCCGGCGCGCTCGACCTGCTGGTCGACTGGCTGGAGCGGAATCCGCGCTACGGCGTGGCCGCGCCGCGCCTCGTGCATCCCGACGGCAGCGTGCAGCGCGCCTGCATGCGCTTCCCGGGTCTGCTCACCGCCTGCGTGTTCGATCTCGACTGGGCCAGGCGTTGGCCGATGCGCTGGATCGACGACCGCTACTACATGCGCGATTTCGACCACCTGCATTCGCGCGACGTCGATCAGCCGCCGGGAGCGTGCTGCGTGATGGCGCGCAGCGAGTACCTCGAGCAGGGTGGTCTCGACGAGAACCTCTGGCTGTTCTTCAACGACGTCGACTTCTGCCGTCGCATGTGGCGACGCGGACGCCGCATCCGCTACGTCGCCGAGGCCGAGGTGATGCACCATGTCGGCAGCTCCACGAAGCGCTTCAGCAAGACCATCGTGACCTGGCACCGCAACCGCATCGCCTACTACGTGAAGCACTACGGGCGCTGGGTGCTGCCGCTGCTGCGTCGCATCGTGAAGGTGCGCGCCGACCAGGAGCGCCGGCGCATCGCCGCGGCGAATCCCGATCCGGCGCTGCGCGCCTCGGGCTTCATGGACGTCGACAACCTGGTGCGCGACATCCTCGCACCGCCGCTCGTCCCGGGAGGACGTTGAGCGTGCGCGTCGCGCTGTGCACCTCGAACTTCCCGCCGGAGTTCCTCGGCGGGACCGAGCGCGTGGTGGCCGCGCTGGCGCGCGCGCTGCTGGCCGGCGGCGACGAGGTCCTGGTGGTGACCGGATCGGATGTCCCGCACTGCGGCGAGGACGTTCAGCGCAGCGAGCAGGACGGCGTGACCGTCGCGCGCATCGCGCGACGCCGGGACGAACCCTACGACCTCGACGTGACCCGTCCGCGCGTCCGCGACCTGGTCGTCGCCGAACTGCGTCGCGCGCGCATCGAGTGCGTGCACGTCCATCACTGGGCAGGACTGTCGTCGGCGCTGCTGCGCGGAGCGCGCGAGGCCGGCATCCCCGGGATCGCGACGCTGCACGACCTGTGGACCACCTGCCCGCGCTTTTTCCGCCGGGCACCCGCCGGTCTGCGCTGCCCGTCGGAGGCCTCGCGCGAGGGTTGCGTGCCCTGCGTGCGCCTCGATCTCGGCCACCTCGATGCGGCGGCCACGCTCGCGGCGATCCGCGCCCGCGATGCCGGGTTGCGCGCCGAACTCGCCGCGGCGCGCGCGATCACGGTGCCCAGCGCGACCGCGCGCCGGCTGATCGCCGCGCACCTGCCCTTCGACGGAGCGATCGAGGTCGTTCCGCACGGGCTCCTCGAAGCGGTGGGCGCGCACGATCCGGAGCCCGCGCTCGACGGGGTCCTGCGCGTCGGTCACTTCGGCAACCTGGTCGCCGAGAAGGGCGTGCTCCTGCTGGTGGAGGCCTGCGCGGGCATCGAGGGGCTGAGCCTGCGTCTGGCCGGACGCTTCCTCGACCCGGCATTCGAGTCGCAGGTGCGCACGCGCGCCGCCGCGCTCGCGGTGCCGCTGACGATCGACGGCCCGTACGGCCCCGACCGCGCCCACCCCGCACGAGCACTCGACCTCGCCGTCTTCCCGAGCCAGTGCGAGGAGACCTACGGGCTGGTCGTCGAAGAGGCGCTCGCGCGCGGCGTGCCGGTGGTGGTCTCCGACCGGGGTGCGCTCGCCGAACGCATCGGCGGAGCGGGGGTGGTGGTGCCCGTCGACGAGCCCGGACCGCTGGCGCGGGTGCTGCGCGGAATCGCGGCCGACCGCTCGCGCCTGCACGCGCTCCGCGCCAAGCTGCCGCGCCGCTTCGACACCATGCACGAGACCGCGGATCGCTACCGCGCGCTGTACCGTCGCGCCCGCAGCGGGGGACCCGCATGAGCGACCGTCCGCTCGCGCATCTGTTCCCACCGCTGCTTCCCAAGGAGCAGCTCGCGCCGCCGGTGCTGGTGCTCGCCGCCCACCCCGACGACGAGGTGATCTCCTGCGGCGGGATGCTGGCGTGGCACCGCAGCGTGGGGCACCGCGTGGTCGTGGCGCACCTCACCGACGGTGCGCAGGGCGATCCCGACGGCCAGTTCGGCGACATCGCCGCGGTGCGTCGCAGCGAGGGCCGTGCAGCGCTTCTCGAACTCGGCGTGACCGAGGTGCGCAGCCTGGGCTTCGCGGACGGCGCGTTGCCGGAGAGCCGCGATCGCGTGGTGCCGGCGCTGCGTGCCCTGTTCGCCGAGATCGCGCCAGCCACGCTCTACTCCTTCTTCTTCACCGAGTCGCACCGCGACCACCGCGCGCTCGCGCTCGCCGCGGTCGACGCCGCAGATGCGTTGCCCGCGCACTGCCGCTGCCTGCTGTTCGGTGTGAACCAGATCGTGCCGGGCGGGACCATGTTCGACGTGGGCGCCTTCGAGGAGCACAAGCAGCGCGCACTGTCGCGCTTTGGGAGCCAGCTCGCCTACAACGACTGGCGCGACAAGATCCTGCACCGCGACCATTCGATGACCGTCAACATCGAGGATCCGTCGATCCAGTACGCCGAGGTCTTCGCCGACCTGCGCCCCGCCGAGCTGCCGCAGGTGCGCGACCTCGCGCACGGCCTGATCCGTCGCATGTTCCGGGAGGCACCGTGAGCACCCCGAAGGTCTCGCTGGTGATCTCGGTGTGGAACCGTCGCGACGACCTGCGCGAGAACCTCGCCGCGATCCGCAAGCAGACGCGTCCCGCCGACCAGGTGGTGGTGGTCGACAACTGCAGCAAGGACGGCACGCCGGAGATGGTGATCGCCGAGTTCCCCGAGGTGCAGCTCATCCGCATGCCGCACTCGGACTACGGCGCCTGCGAGACCTTCAACATCGGCTTCGCCAGCGCGCACGGCGACTACGTCGGCATCCTCGACGACGACGTGGTGCTCCCGCCCGACTTCGTGCAGTGCATGCTCGACGGCTTCGCGCGCGAACCGGAGACCACCGCGATCCTGTCGCCGAAGGTCGTCGAGCCCGAGATGCCGGACTGGTACCGCGATTCGCCGGCGGTGAACACCGAGCGCTACATGTCGACCTTCCGCGGCTGCGGCAGCATGGCGCGCGGCAAGCCGCTGCGCGAGGCGGGCTTCTACGACGAGCGCTTCTTCATCTTCGGCAACGAGCGCGACCTGACCACGCGCCTGCTCAACCTCGGCTACCGCGTGAAGATGGTGCCGTCGATCGAGGTGTTCCACAAAGCGCCGTTCGGCATGCGCCACGGCAAGCGCAGCCTCTACTACCACGTGCGCAACTTCTGGCTGTGGGCCTTCAAGTACCTGCCCTGGTCGAAGGTGCTCGGCTTCCCCTTCCTGTTCCTCAGAAAGGGTCTCGGCGGCAAGCAGAAGGGCAAGGGCGGTGAGGTCGGCGACGCGGTCGGCACGATCGGCCTGTTCGAGAACATCCGCGGCGTGAAGTGGGGCTACTGGATCTGCATCAAGGCGACCGTCGCCGCGCTGTGGAACCTGCCGTACTGCATCAAGCGCCGTCAGGTGTGCAGGGCGCCGGACTTCGACCTGCCGATCAAGTGAGGACGCGGCGAGGTCGACGATGCAGGACTACGACGTCGCGGTGCTCGGCCTCGGAGCGATGGGTTCCGCTGCGCTGTCGGCGCTCGCGCGTCGCGGTGCGCGCGTGGTGGGGATCGAGCGCTTCGACGTGCCGCACGGCGAAGGCAGCAGCGGCGGACAGTCACGGCTGATCCGCACCGCCTACTACGAGCACCCCGACTACGTGCCGCTGCTGCAGCGCGCCTTCGCCGGCTGGCGCGCGCTCGAGAAACGCAGCGGCGCGCGCATCCTGTTCGAGACCGGACTGATCGAGATGGGGCGTACCGACGGTCCGCTGGTCACCGGCGTGCTGCGCGCCGCGGCCGAGCACGGGCTCGCGGTGGAGCGCGTCGCGCGCGACGCATGCCGCGCGCGCTTCCCTGCACTCACGGTTCCGACCGGTCACGAGGTGCTGTTCGAGTCCGCGGCCGGCTTCGTGCTCTGCGAGCGCGCGATCGCCGCCTTCGTCGACGAGGCGCGTCGACACGGCGCCGCGGTGCACGCGCGCGAGCAGGTCTTGCAGCTCGCACGCGACGGCGACCGCTTCGTGATCGCGACCGCAGGCACGCGCTGGCGCTGTGCGCGCGTGGTGCTGTGCGCCGGTGCCTGGACCGCGCCGCTGGTGCAGGACCTCGGCATCCCGCTGCGCGTGACGCGCCAGCCCCTGTGCTGGTTCGCGCCCCACACGCGCGACACCTTCACCCTCGACCGCTTCCCCTGCTTCGCGATCGAGGACGATCAGGGGGGAGGCGGCCTGCTCTACGGCTTCCCCGAGCTGCCGATCGCCGTCGCCGACGGCCCGCGCGGTCTCAAGGCCGCCGTCCACCGCCTCGGCGAGACCACGGCTCCCGACGCCGTCGATCGCAGTCTGCGTCCCGACGACGAGTCCGCCGTCCGCGATGCCCTGCGCCGCTACCTGAAGGACGCCGACGGCCCGCTCTGCGCCGCCAAGGTCTGCCTCTACACGAACAGCCCCGACGGCCACTTCATCGTCGACCGCCACCCGCGCGAGCGGGACCTGGTCCTCGCCTGCGGCTTCTCCGGCCACGGCTTCAAGTTCGCCCCGGTGCTCGGCGAGGCGCTCGCCGATCTGGCGCTCGACGGCGCGACCGCACTTCGGATCGGCTTCCTCGGCACCGGTCGATTCGCCTGACCCGACGCCTGCGACCTCTGCGGCTATCATCCGCGCCCCCGCCGCCCCTCGATCGCCGCGACTCGACCGGATGCCTGCGTTCCTCGCTGCCCTCTTCGCTGTCCTCGTCGGGCTGACCGGAAGCTTGCGCGCCCAGGTCGCGCCGTCGGCTCAGAAGGCGCTCGAGGCCTTCACCGCGCTGCAGGACAAGCCCGAGGCGGAGCGCGCCAACGCGGCGCGCGCGCTCGGGCGCTTCGCCGACGACGAGGTCACGCGCACGCTGCTGCGCGCGTTGTCGGCGGCCGGCGAGGAGTCGCTGCGCACCGCGCTGGTCGATGCGCTGGGACAGGTGAAGCGCGACGGCGTGGTCGACACGCTCGCCGGGCTGCTGAGCTCCTTCCAGACCTCGCCGATGCTGCGCAACGCGGCGGCGCGCGGACTCGCGAAGCAGGGTGCCGCGGGGATCGCCGAGCTGCAGCGCGTCGCGGTGATGCCCGGCAGCGAGCCGGCGATCACCACGGCGCGCAGCTATGCGATGAGCGGGCTGTCGACGGCGAACGACGAGGCGGCGTGGAAGACGCTCGCGGCGATCTGCAAGGACGGCGCGATCTTCGAGCGCCGCAACGCGATCCGCTACCTGAACCGCGCGCCGGATCTGGAGGAAGTGCGCGTCGCGATC
Organism: Planctomycetota bacterium; assembly: GCA_046349595.1. Lineage (GTDB taxonomy): Bacteria > Planctomycetota > UBA1135 > UBA1135 > UBA2386 > JACRLW01. Next base: position 3,060,079 of record JAXMCA010000001.1, on the reverse strand, counting down.
GTCGCCGCGGCGGCCGACAGGGACTTCCTGCTCGCCGCCGCGGCGGTGCGCATGCTCGCCGAGCGCAGGCTGCCGGACGCGAGGGCGCGGGTGTGGAACGTGCTCGAGCACATCGAGCCGGCCTATCTGCAGACGGTGCGCGTCGACCTGCTCGAGGCGATGCTCGCCGTCTTCGACAGCGGGCTGTTCGATCGCTTCCTCGAGGTCGCGGCGGGCCCCGCCGGCTACGCGCAGCAGCAGGTCGACGAAGCGGTGGGCAAGGCCGCGAAGGACGCGGAGTTCATCTCCTGGCTGCGCAAGGAGGCGATCCGCCGCAAGGAGCCGGCCGAGCGCGTGCTCGCCATCCGCGTGCTCGGGCAGGTGAAGGGCGACGACATCACCGCGCAGCTCGTCTCCTTCGTGAAGCAGAAGGAGCCCGAGGTCGTGACCGCGGCGCTGCGCGCGCTCGGTGCGCGCGGCGACCAGAGCGTGCTGCCCGACCTGCGCAAGCTGCTGCGCGGCAAACCCGACGAGCGCCGCACCGAGCTACTGGCCTGCCTGCACCAGCTGCAGCGCGCCGACAAGGAATGGCACGCCGAACTGCTCGGCATGCTGAACGGCGCCGAGCGCAACCGCGACGCCGCGCTGCACGCGCTGCTGCTCGACCTGCTCGCCGACGTCGGCTCGGTGGAGGCCCTGTCCTCCGCCTGGAAGGCCTTCACCGCGAAGAACTGGACCGTGCGTGCCGCGGCCTACGACTTCTGCAAGGCGGTCCGCGACGCGCGCTCCGTGCCGCTGCTGATGGCGCGTCTCGACGAGGAGTCCGGCCGCCTGCGGGAGGACGTGCTCGACACGCTGATGTCGCTGACCAGCATGCGCTTCAACGACCTCCGCCACTGGCAGGAGTGGTGGAAGGCGCACTCCGCCGACTTCCAGCTCGTGCCGGCGGGTGCGGTGCAGAAGCACCGGCCGCGTCAGGATCAGGGTGCCACGGTCAGCTACTACGGCATCCCGCTGGTCAGCGACCGCGTGGTCTTCGTCGTCGACGTCTCCGGCAGCATGTCCGCCAAGGTCGGTACCGGCGGGACGCGCACGCGTCTCGACGAGGCCAAGGCGCAACTGCACCGCGTGGTCGAGTCGATCCCCAAGCAGTTCCGCTTCAACATCGTGCCCTTCCACACCACGGTGTCGGCGGTGCTCGACAAGATGATGCCGGCCGTCGACGCGACACGCGCACAGGCGCTCGGCGAGATCGATGCGCTCGAGCCGCTGGGTGGGACCAACGTGCACGCCGCGCTGAAGCGCGCCTTCGACGAGCCCGAGGTCGACACCATCTACCTGCTGTCGGACGGCGCACCGAGCGCCGGCGAGATCGTCGATCCCAACGCGCTGGCCGACGAGGTCGCGCGCTGGAACAAGACCCGCCGCGTGCGCATCCACTGCATCTCGATCGGGGCGGACAGCCCGATGATGAAGCGCCTGGCGGCCGAGTCGGGCGGGGAGTACGGCGTCTACAACTGACGGCGCGCATCCGGGCGGGTGCCGCGGTAGCGTGCGCGCCCATGCATCACGAGCAGGGGCACCTGCAGCGCCGTCTGGGCACGCTCAGCGCGATCTCGATCACCGTCGGGGCGGTGATCGGGTCCGGCATCTTCCTCAAGCCGCTGGCGATCTCGCAGGCGATGCCGTCGGAGGGCTGGATCTACCTGTTCTGGGCGGGGCTGGGTCTGGTGTGCCTGTGCGGCGCCTTCGCCTATGCGGAGCTCGGTGCGATGTTCCCGCAGGCGGGCGGGCAGTACGCCTTCCTGCGGGAGGCATGGGGCCCCTTCGCCGCCTTCCTCTACGGCTGGGTGTTCTTCTGGGCGATCAACTCGGGAACGGTGGCGGCGCTCGGCGCCGCGTTCTCGGAGTACGTGCTGCCCTGGTTCGGCTTCTCGGTCGACCAGGCCAAGGGTCTCCCCGGTCAACTGTGCGCCGCCGGCATGATCGTCGTGCTCGCGGCGATCAACCACTTCGGCGTGATGGTGGGCGCCGCGGTGCAGAACGTGTCGACCCTCGCCAAGGTCGGGGCCCTGGTCCTGATCGCGCTCGCGGGCTTCTTCGCCGGAGGTGAGCCGCATGGGACCGCGCAGGTCGCGAGCGCCGCGACGGGCGAGACCTCGCTCAGCATCAAGGGCATCGTCGCCGTCTTCCTTGCGATCTTCTGGGCCTACGAAGGCTGGTACCAGTTGCCCTTCAACGCAGCCGAACTGAAGGACCCGAATCGCGCGCTGCCGCGTGGGTTGATCCTGGGCATGTTCATCCTGATCGGCATCTACCTGGCGGTGAACCTCACCTACCTGCGCGTGGTGCCATTCGAGGAGATGCGCGCGATGGGAACCGACACGCGGGCCGTCGCCAGCACCACGATCGGACGCACGTTCGGCGAAGGCTGGGGTCACGGCCTCACGCTGCTCGTGGCGCTGTCGGTGTTCGGCGCCGCCAATCCGAACTTCCTGTCGTCGCCGCGCGGCTTCTACGCGATGGCGCAGGACGGATTGATGCCGCGCGTGCTGGTCGACGTGCATCCGCGCTTCAACACGCCGGTGATCGCGATCTGGGCGCAGGCGGTGTGGGCGATCGCTCTGGTGTTCCTGGTGCCGACCTTCGGCAACCTCAGCGACTTCGTCGTCTTCGCCTCGTTCCTGTTCTACGGACTGACCGTCGCCGGGGTCTACCGCATGCGCATCAAGCGGCCCGACCTGCCGCGTCCGTATCGCTGCACCGGCTATCCGATCACCCCGGCCTTCTTCGTGATCGTGTCGGTGCTCTTCGTCGGCGCGCTCCTCAGCGACTCCGACGAGCAGAAGAACGCGCTGAAGGGTCTCCTCGTGCTCGCCACCGGCATCGTCGCGTGGTTCGCGGTCGCGAACCGCACCTGCCGCATCGCCAAGTCCTGATCCCCGATCCGCATCCATACCTTCATGACTGCACTCGCCCGCCCCGCGTCCGACGAATACGCCGCCTACTACGGGACCTACATCGGCAAGGTGCCGGACACCGACGTGCTCACCCTGATGCAGGCCCAGGGCGAGAAGACCCTGACTCTGCTCGCGCCGCTGAGCGAATCGCGCGCCGCGTACCGCTACGCGCCCGGCAAGTGGAGCGTGAAGCAGGTGCTCGGTCACGTGATCGACGGAGAGCGCCTCTTCGCGCACCGCGCGCTGGCGATCGCACGTTGCGATCCGGCCGACCAGCCGTCGATGGATCAGGAGATCTGGATGGCCGGCGCCGACTTCGACGCGCGCAGCATGGGGAGCCTGTGCGACGAGTACCGCGCGGTGCGCACCGCCACGCTGGCCCTGTTCCGCAGCTTCGATGCGAAGGTCGCCCTGCGGCGCGGCAAGGCCAGCGGCAATCCCTTCTCGGTGCGTGCGCTGGTGTGGACCGTGGCCGGCCACGAGCTGCACCACCTCGGCATCCTGCGCGAGCGCTATCACCTCGGCTGAGAGCCCGAGAAGAACTCCATGATTCGGGCTCTCAGATGCTCACTGGTGGCCGCATGCGCGGCCACGCAGAGCTCGAGAGACCAACTGTCTCTCGGGCTCTGAACTCGTGATGGCCGCGCGCACGCCGACCTTCGGACTCGACTCGATCGCGCGCTCCTTCGTCGACGCCGAGCAGGACCGCGCGATCAAGCGCGGCTACCTGCGCTGGTTCAAGGGCGCGATGCGCGTGCTCGACGTCGGCTGCGGAACCGGCACGCTGCTCGAGGAACTGCGCGACGTCGGCGTCGACGCCCTCGGTGTCGATGCCTCGGCCGGTGCCGTCGAGAACTGCCGCGCGCGCGGACTGGTCGCGGAGCAGGCCGACGCGCTCGCCTGGATGACGCACCGTCTGACCGGCACCGGCACCTTCGACGGCATCGCCCTGGTGCACGTCATCGAGCACCTCGATCCCGAGACGGCACGGTCCGTGATCGAGTGTGCCGCGCGTCTGCTCGGCAAGGACGGCACGCTGTTGGTCGTCACCCCGAACTTCCGCAACCAGATCGTCGCCGAGGAGGTGTTCTGGCTCGATCCGACGCATCGCCGTCCCTATCCGCGCCTGCTCGTCGAACGCCTGTGCATCGCCCAGGGTCTGCGCGTGATCGCCAGCTTCGACGATCCCCTCAGCCGCCCGCGCCGCCCTTGGTTGCGCCGTGTGCTCGCCCGGCTGCGTTCGGCGCTGTCGGGCATCGACCGCCACGGCGGGATGGACTCGATCGTGGTCGCGGTTGCGGACGCGGAACCACCGGCATGAGCTCCCTGCTCCGCAAGCGGGCCGACTCCGATCGCCGATACAGGAGCCGCTGCTGATGGGCCTCTACACGAGCATCACCCGCGACTGGTTGGAACGCCGCTTCGCCGAGCGCTCCGCTACCGGTGTCTACTTCGCCCACATGCCGATCTACGGCGTTGGCGACCCCCACGGAGAGGGCGGGCATCCGGGCCGATTGGCGCGGTTCCTCCGCATCCTCCGCGAGCTCGACGGCCTCCGCTTCGCGAGCCTGCTCGACGTCGGTGGGGCCGAGGGCCTCCTCTCGCACCTGGTTCGCAAGGGCTTCGGTGCGCGCGCCGTGACCACCGATCTCTCGCTGCAGGCGTGCCTGCGGGCCCGCGAGATCTTCGGACTCCCGGCGGCTGCGGTGGACTCGGCGCGCCTGCCCTTCGCCGACGGCGCCTTCGACGTGGTGGTGTGCAGCGAGGTCATCGAGCACGTCGAGCGCCCGGTGGAGACGATGCTCGAACTGCAGCGCGTGGCGCGCGTCGCCGTGGTGCTGACCACCGAGGAGGTGCGCTACGACAAGGCCTCGATCGACGAGTACCTGTTCCGTCGCCCGGGCTGGCCGCACATGGAGCGGAACCTGTTTCATCCCGACGACTTCAGGGGTGCGTTCCCCGAGGCTCGCTTCCTACCGCAGTGCGATGCGCCGCCTCCGCGCGAGTCCCCGAACATCGACGACCTCCGCGCGTGGCTGCTCGCCACGACGCGCTCGACCGGGATGGCGCCGGGCAGGATCGGCATCGTGCTCACCGACGTCCGTCGACCCCAGGACGTGGTCGAGCGTCGTCACAGCGACGAGCAGCTGATCGACCTGCTGCTGCACAGCGCCGTCCGTCCTGGCGCGCGCGCGAGCGTCGTCGAAGAGCTCACGGCGGACTTCGCCCGGTCGCTGCGCGAACCCGGTGGTTCGGGCGAGCTGATCGCGGTCGACGGGTCCCTGGTCGGAAGCTCAGGCGCTCGTTTCGCGCTCGTGGACGGTGTCCCCGACTTCGCCGATCCGCTGCGCGCCGCGCCGACCCGCGACGAGCTGGTCGTTCGGCTGCGTTCGCTGCCGGCCGACCGCGCCGCCGCGGTGCTCGAACTCTGCGATCGCCTGACGCTCCCGGAGCGAAGCGACCGGGACCACTTCGACTTCTCGCAGCGCGAGCATCGCCGGGGCTTCTGGCCCAACCCCGAACTGGAGAAGCGTGCCGATGGGCCCGGCTTCGCCTGGCGCGCGCTCGGCTCGGATCCGTGGGTGCTCACGCCCTGCCTCGATCGCGCGATCCGCGCGGTCGAGCTCGAACTCCGCGTCTTCAATCCTGACCTGCCCGGCGTGATCGGGACCGGCCAGGTGTTCTGGAAGGGGCGCGAGTCTCGCGATTTCCACGAGGGCGCCAGCGTGCGCTTCGACGTGCCCAACGACGGTCTCGTGCACCGCTACCGCGTCGAGCTCGGCGAAGGCGGCGCGCCGCGCGACGTGCAGTGGCTGCGGATCGACCCGATCAACGGCCCCTGTGACCTCGACCTGCTGTCGCTCACGCTCGTCGTCTGACCAAGCGGTGCGGACCGGCGCGTGGACGATCAGCGCGAGAGCGCGGCGCGCAGGGCCGCGGCGGCCGCTTCCGCGCGGTCCTTCACCGGCGCCGTCCATCGCGGGGCGACCTCGCCGAACTCCGCCAGCAGGTAGCGCTCGATGGCGAGGAGATCGGCGCTGCGGTCCGCCGCGGAGGAGGCGAGCGCGGCGAAATCGTCGGCGACGTGTTCGCGGTGCTGCGATGCGGCCTCGGGTCCGTCGGCGGACTCCGCGGCACGCAGCTCCGCGAGCGCGGCGAGCGCGCGCGGACGGTCGGGATCCGACTCGACCTGCAGCGTCCGCAGCAGCGCGATCGACGCGGCGAAGTCGCGCCGTGCGACGACGCGGATGGTCTCGAGGTCACAGACGAACCGGTCCGCGGTCCGGGCCTTGTCGAGATGTTCGGCTGGGGCTCCGAGCACCGTGTTCAGGCGAGCCATGGCGTGCGCACGCACGTCTTCGCCGCGACCCAGGAACAGCACCTCGCGCGCGTAGCGCTCGGTGGCGAGAGCCACGGCCATCGGGACGCGCAAGTCAGAGGGGATCAGCGCGAACCACGCGTCGCCGGCGATGCCCGAGTCGGCGGCCGCAGCGGTGAAGTCACCGCGCGTCGCGCGCAGCGTCGATCGCTCCGCGTAGAGATTGGCCTTGTCGGTGCGCAAGCGGATGTCGTCGGGGAAGCGCGTCAGTGCCGCGGCGAGGAGCTGCTCCGCCCTGCCGAGAGCGGACTCCACCTCGTCCGGCGGGCTGCCTTGCGGCGCATTGCAGGCGATCCCGCGGGAGGCCTGGATGCGCAGGCGGATGGCCGTGATGTCGTCGTCCGCGCGCGGGCCGGCGTCGTCGACCAGGCGCAGCGCTTCGCCGAAGCGGGTGCGTGCCTGATCGCGGTCATCGAGCGCCTCACGGAGCTTCGCGAGCATGAAGCAGGCCGTGGCGTGGTTGACCCGCGTGGTGAAGTCGACGTCAGCGGCGGAGTCGAGCCTCGCGTGGTCGTCGCACGCGAGTTCCATCACCAGACCGGCCTCCTCGTATTGACCGGCGGTGAGCAGCGACTGACCGAGATTCGCACGCGCCGCGGCCAGGGTGCCGAGCGCACGCACGCTGTCGCTCCGCTTCTCGGACAGGGCCAGGGCGAGCGCCACTGCGCGGCGCCGGTCGTCGATGGCCTCCGTTAGGAGATCAGCGCGTCCCCGGAGGTCCGCGCGTGCGTCCAACGCGGTGATCAGCAGCTCGTCCTGGTCGCTGCGATCACCGGCGAGCGGCGGCTGATCGAGGAGTGCGATGACCTCGGCGAAGTGGGTCGCGGCGTCCTGCACGCGATCGCTGCGGGCCTCGAGCTGCGCGGCGAGGATCAGCAACCGCGCGAGCGGGAGCCGCAGCTCCGGCATCCTGCGCTCGTCCGCCTCGGTGAGCAGTGCAAGCGCTGCGTCGCAACCGGCCAGGGCGCCCTTGGTGTCGCCGCGCGTGTCGAGGTCCTCGCTGCGGCGGCGCATCGCGTCGAGACAGTCGGACAGGGTGCGGGGTTCGCGATCGAACGCCAGGATCGCGCGCGCGTCGGTGACCGCCTGTTCGTCGAGCCGCAGTGCTTCGTCGAGATGTCCCGCACGTGCGGCGAGCGACGAGCGGCGCATCGCGATCTTGATCGCGATGCGGTTGCCCGGATCGGCGAAGCCGAGCTCGACGGCCCTTCCGAGGATCCGCTCGGCCTCCAGCAGGGTCGACGTCGCGTCGGCGAAGCGCCCGAGTTGCTCCTGGATCTCGCTGACCGACAGCAGCGCGATCGCGACCTCGGCGGCGAGCGATGGCTCCGATTCGCGCAGATCGGCGAAGCGACGGTAGAAGTCGAGTGCCGCCTCGAGCATCACGCGGCGACCCTCGGCGAAGCGCGGCACGTCGGTGAGCCTGCTCCGCGTGATGTCGACCACGCTCTCGATCGAGGCGCGCGCTGCCGAGAAGGAGGACTCGGCCAGCTCCCGTGAACGCACCGCTTCCCGCGTGCGTGCGCGCGACGACGACGCGAACACGATCGTGGCGCCCAACGCGAGCCCCAGGAGGATCAGCAGTGCGGTGACGGCGCGGTTGCGTCGCACCCACAGCAACGTTCGCTCGAGGCTACCGATCCGCTTCGCGCGCGTCGGCAGGCTGTCGCGCACTGCGGCGATGTCGTCGGCGAACTCGGCGGCGCTGGCGTAGCGCGCGGCGGGATCCTTGTGGAGTGCCGTGGCGAGGACGGCATCGAGACCGCGGGGCAGCGAAGGATCCGTCTCGCGCAGCGGAGTCGGGGGTTCGAGCAGGATGCGCCGGTAGATGCCCTCGCGGGTCGTCGCGTCGAAGGGCGTGCGGAGCGTGAGGCACTCGTAGGCCGTCACCCCGAGCGACCAGATGTCGGCGGCGCGGCCGATCTGGTCGCGTTGTCCGCGGACCTGCTCCGGAGACATGTAGACCGGTGTGCCGAGCGCTGCGCCGGTCAAGGTCAGGTCGAAGGTCTCGTCGGCGAGACGTGCGAGTCCGAAGTCGAGCAGCACCGGTTCACCCGAGGGCGTGATCATCACGTTGCCGGGCTTGACGTCGCGGTGGACCGCTCCGCTCTCGTGTGCCGCATGCAGGGCGCGGGCGAGGGATTCGATCACCGTCAGCACGGCGGAGTGCGGTCCCGTGCGGCCGTGCGCGCTGCTCCGCGCCGTCGAACCGTCCTGCGTCGCGGCGAGGTCCACCCTGCGGCGTGCGCTGCGGGCTTCCGCGATCAGATCGGCGAGCGTGCGCCCGGGGATGTGACGCATCGCGATGTAGGGAGTCCCGTCGACCTCGCCGAGGTCGAAGATCGGGCACACACCGGGGTGGTCGATCCCGAGCAGGGCGCGTGCCTCGCGCTCGAGCCGTGCCTTGGCCTCGGGCGAGGCCGCGCCCCGCGCGCGCAGGGTCTTCAGCGCGACGATGCGATGCGAGTCGCCGATGCGCTGGCGCGCGAGCCACACGTCCCCGACCGCGCCGCTGCCGAGCGGGCGCAACAGCTCGAACTCACCGAAGCGCTCGGCGCCGGGCGGCGGATCCTGCGCGGCAGATGCGGGGGTCATCGGGTGGAAGGGTGTCATCGGAGCAGACCTCCGCGGTGCGGTCGATGCCGCCCCGTTGTTCGCACGTGAGATCGCCGCGGGCGCCCGCTACAAGACCTCCCGGCATGTTCAAGCCGGGGCGCCGCGATCGACCGTTGACGTCGACCTCTCGTGGTCGCGGTGGTCGCGGCTGCGCAGGCCTGTTCCTGCTGGTGTGGGGGGCCGGCTTCGGCATGGGCGGGTTCTCGATGGCGTCCGGCGCGCAGGCTCCCGTCGATCTCATCGCGATCGTGTGCGGGGTGCTCGGTGCCGGTGCGGTGCTGCTCGGTGCGTTCCTCCTGTTCGGACCACGCCCGGCGCCGGAGTTGCCGGACGGCGTGGCGGCGCGCGCCACGCTCGCCGCTCCGCGTCGTGCGGCCACGACCGGCCCTGCCGTGTTGCGTGCCAGAGCTTCGCGCGGCTGCGCGCTGACCCTGCTCCTGCCGATCAGCACGGCATTGCTGGTGGGCAGCTACCGGATGTTGCTCGGCGATCCGGACGGCGGTCTGCGCGTGTTCGGCATCGCCCTGCTCGTCCTGGGGCTGCTCGGCGGCATCGGGGTCTTGCACGTCGGCCTGTCGCTGCTGAATCCACGGGCCGAGGTCGTGCTCGAGTCCGCCGAGATCACGGTCGGCACCCCGATCGAAGTGCCGTGGCGGCTGGTCGGCAGCACCTCGCGCCTCAGCACCCTGAGGATCGAGCTGATCGGCCGCGAGGAGGCGTCCTACCAGCGCGGCACGACGCGGCAGACCGACCGCCACGACTTCTTCAGGGTCACGCTGATGAAGTCCGACGTCGATCGCACCGAGGCGTCGGGCCACCTGCGTATCGAGATGCCGCCGTGCGCGGTGCCGAGCTTCTCGTCGCGTTCCAACCAGATCCGTTGGTTCCTGCGCTTCCACGCGCCGATCCGCTGGTGGCCCGACGTCCGCGACGAGATCGAGATTCCCGTCGGCCCGTCGCGTGGAGGTGTGGCATGAACCAGCTCGCCCTCGCCTTCGACGACGACCGCCGCGCCTTCGAGCCCGGTGCGACCATCCGTGGCCGCGCCCTGTGGCTCTGCGAACAGCCGCCGACGTCGATCGAGGTACGCCTGTTCTGGCGCACGCAGGGCAAGGGCGACACCGACCTCGAGGTCGTCGACGTCGCCCGCATCGAGACGACGGACGCCGCCGGCGAGCAGCCCTTCGCGATCTCCGCACCGCGACGACCCTGGTCGTTCTCCGGCAAGCTGATCTCGCTGATCTGGGCCCTGGAGATCGTCGCCTTGCCCAGCGAGGACTCCGAGCGCTTCGACATCACCATCGCGCCACAGGGGCGCGAGGTGATCCTGTTCCGCGCCCCCGGGTGATCGCGATGCGTGCGCGCGACAATCCCTTCCGCGTCGACCGCATGCACGCGCTGCGCTTCCGCTTCGACGGCGGCGATTCGATGGACGCGCTGCGTGCGCGCATCGCCGCGCGGGGTGGTCGCGGCGCGATCGTGGGACCGCACGGTTCGGGCAAGACCACGCTGCTCCTGGAACTCGCCGAGAGCTGGCGCAGGGAAGGGCGCCGCGTGCGTCTGCTCCGCATCGGGGACGAGCGTCACGCCCTCACCGATCCGGAGCGCGCCGGCCTGCTGATGGGGCTGTCGGCCGACGACGTCGTGCTCTTCGACGGCGCCTGCCACCTGTGGCCGCACCACTGGTGGTCGATCCGTCGCGCGCTGCAGCCGGCGGGCGTGCTGGTGATCACCGCACACCGGTCCGGTCGCCTGCCCACCGCGTTGCGCACCCGCACGTCACCGGCGCTGCTAGTCGAACTGGTGCGCGAACTCGGCGTGGACCTCGCGGACGACGAGCTGCGCGCGCGCTTCACGGCGTGCCGCGGCGACATCCGCGCGGTGTTCCGGTCGCTCTACGAGGCCAACGCCGCGGGCGACTGATTCCGCTACGGGATCGCGAACAGGTCGAGTTCCTCGGTCTCCGCTTCGAGACGCACCCGTCCTTCGTGACGCAGGCCGAGCTTGCCGAGCAGACGCGCGGAGCGCGTGTTGTCCTGGTTGGCGATCGCGATCACCCGCGCCATGCCGAGCGTGCCCCGCGCATGGTCGAGCAGGGCGCGTGAGCCTTCGAGCGCATAGCCCTGGCCGGTGAAGCGGGCGAGGAAGGCGTAGCCGATGTCGACGTCGGGCAGCGTGTCGCGCGAGATCAGCGTGCACAGGCCGAGGCGTTCGCCGTCGTCGCGGCGCTCGACGACGAAGGCGCCGAAGCCGTGCATCCGGAAGTGCGGCAGCAGGCGGCCGTGCAGGTATTCCCGCGCCTGTTCGAGCGTGCGCACGCCGCGGTCGGCGATGAAGCGGATGAAGCCCGCATCGTTGAGCAGCTCGAGCAGGAAGGGGAGGTCGCCGTCGTCGGGCTCGCGCAGGACGAGACGCGCCGTGGTCAGGCGCACCGCGCCGGGCGGGTGGGGGGATCGTGCGTCGTTCAGGGCTCGGCTCCGCGGACGGGCGCGGAGACTCGCGTCGGGCGACACCTTGGTCAATCGCCGTCCGTCCGGATCACGAGCCGATGCGCAGATCGAAGGCGGACGGTGCATCCGCGGGGCGGATGCGGGTCACCGCGACGACGGCCGAGCGCGGCGGATGGTTCTTGCAGTTCGGATCGAGGACGAGCGGACTCTGCGCATCGGTGTCGTCGCTCTGGCGCAGAGCGGGCCAGCGCGTGCTCGGTTCGTCGAAGGAGGAGTCCTCGCCGGGGTGCTGCACCGAGAGGAACAGGGTCTCGCCGTCGGGCGTGAAGCAGGGGCCGGTGAACTCGGCGCCGGCCGGGCAGCCGTAGAAGAAGTGCGTGCTGCGGTTGCCGTGTCCGTCGACGGCGACGGCCCACAGTCCGTCGGGCGGGATCTCCTCCGGCTTGCCCTTCGCCGCGTAGGGATTGCCGTCGGTGCCGATCCACAGGCGCGACTGCGAGTCGAAGGCGCAGTTGTCCGGGCAGCGCAGGTCCTTGGCCCTGGCGTCGCCGGTGAGATTGGCGCGCGTCTCCTTCGCGCGCTCGAGGTCCTCGCCGCACAGGAACGCGATGTTCCAGTGGTAACGCTCGGCGCGGTGATCGCGCATGCCGTCGCGACCCGGCGGCAGGATCTCGAGCACGTGCCCGTTGGCGTTGCGCGGACGCGGATTGGCGCCGTCGACGTTGCGCTCGGTGCGCAGCGTGTTGTTGGTGAGCATCGCGTAGACGCGCCCGGTCGCCGGATCGGCCTGCACCTCCTCGGGTCGATCCATCGGCGTGGCCCCGAGCAGGTCGGCGGCGCGGCGCGCCTGGATCAACACGTCGCCCTGATCGCTGAATCCGTGCGCCGCATCGAGCGGGGCCTGACCGAAGACCAGCGGCAACCAGGTGAGCGCGCCGCTCTCGTGCAGATGGGCGACGTACAGCGTGCCCTCGTCGAGCAGCGCCATGTTCGCGGCACGGTCGGTGCCGATCCTGCCCGACGTGACGAAGCGGTACAGGTACTCGAAGCGCTCGTCGTCGCCCATGTAGACGACCACGTGCCCGCTGCGGTCCACCACGACATCGGCCCCCTCGTGCTTGAAGCGACCGAGCGCGGTGCGCTTGTGCGGCGTGCACTCCGGATCGTAGGGGTCGTACTCGACCATCCACCCGAAGCGGTTGCACTCGTGCGGTTCGGCCTCGACGCAGAAGCGCCGGTGGCCGCGCGGCGCTTCGCCGTCCTTGCCGAGACGACCCCAGGCGAACTCCGGATCGTCGGCGACGCCGTAGCGCTCGTAGGCGGCGGGGTCGTCGAGGCGCGCGGTGTCGCCGGAGAAGTACTTGTGGAAGTTCTCTTCGGCGAACAGCACGGTGCCCCAGGGCGTGATCCCTCCCGCGCAGTTGTTGAAGGTGCCGAGCACGCGCGTGCCGTCCTGGTCTTCGCTGGTGCGCAGCTTGCGGTGTCCGGCGGCCGGACCGCTGATCCGCATCGGCGTGTTCGCGGTGATGCGGCGGTTGAAGCGGCTGTCGAGCACGGGGGACCAGGTGCCGTCGGCGGCGCGACGGATCTCGACCACGCTGTGCCCGTGCGCCGCCATCTCCACGTCGATCTGCGCGCGTGTCACCTTCTCGCGCGACTCGCGGTAGGCGAGCAGGCCCTTGCCCATCTGGGGCCACAGCAGGTGCGTGTTGCAGTACTCGTGGTTCACGCACAGCAGACCGTGCTTGCTCTCGGCGCTGCCGAGCGGCAGCGGCATGTAGGCGATGAAGTCGTTGTTGGTGCCGAACTGCCGCTCCTGCGCCCGCGCGTCGGTCGAGGCCGGCGCGTAGGCCGGTGAGTCGGCGAACAGCGCGTCGCCGTGGCGCAGCAGCACCTGCGCGCGATAACCCTTCGCCCACTTGTCGCTCGGCGTGATCCCGAAGGTGATCGGTTCGAAACCGAACACGGCTTCGGGTGGGTGCGCGACGGCGCGCGCCGTCGCCTGCGACCATTCCCTGGTCAGCAGGGCACCGGCGCCGAGACCCATGCCGCCGAGCAGTCCGCGCCTCGAGATGCGCGCCTCGAGAAGGCGGTCGAAGGAGTGTGCCTCGCTCCGGGCACGCGGGTTGTGGATGCGCTCGTCGGTGTGCGGGAGGTGTTGCATGCTGGGCTGCCTCGGATCGCGACAGCATCCGTCGTCGTGCAAAGGGGACGTCAAGGGCCGCGCATCCTATGGTGTCCGGATGCGCGTGCACCCGCTCGTCGTCGTCCCGCTGATCGCATCCCTGGCGTCGGTCCTCCCCTTGGCGGTCCAGGACAGCCACGCGGAGCGCGAGGTCGAGGGCTTCCGCGTGCTGGTCGCCAAGGAGTTGCTCGCGCACGATCCGGCACGCACCGAGCTCGCATTGCGCGAACTGCAGGACCAGCTCTACCGCGTGACCCGCGTGGTCCCGGACAAGGCGCTCGCGGAGCTGCGCAAGGTGCCGATCTGGATGAGCGCGGAGTCGAAGACGACCTGCGCCGCCTATCACCCGTCGCGCGAGTGGCTGGCGCAGCACGAGGGCTACGACCCGCGCATGGCGGAGGCCGTCGAGATCGGCAATCTGCAGCACTTCCTCGACTGGACGCACGAGCAGCCCTTCATGCTGCTGCACGAACTCGCGCACGCTTTCCACCATCGTGTGCTCGGCTACGGACACCGCGGCATCCTCGATGCCTTCGCCCGGGCGAAGGCCGACGCGCGCTGGTCACAGGTCCTGCGCAGCGACGGTTCACACGAGAAGCACTACGCGCTGACCGACGAGAAGGAGTGGTTCGCCGAGGCGAGCGAGTCCTTCTTCGGCACCAACGACTTCTTCCCCTTCGTGCACGCCGAGCTGCACGAACTCGATGCCCAGGCCGACGACATGCTCGCCGAGGCCTTCGGTGCGCCGAAGTTCGCGCCGCGCAAGAAGGGCTGAGTCGCGCGCCCGATCAGGAGCCGAGCCGCAGCATCAGCGCGTCGCTGAGGGTGAGGCCGAGCAGGTTGGCGCCGGCGTCGATGCACACCCACTGCGCGGCCAGGGTTGCACCGATCAGGGTCGTGTCGTTCGGCACCGGGATCGCGGCGCCCTGGACCATTCCGAAGGCGTCGGTGGTGTGCACGAAGGCGAACAGGCCGGTGCTCGCGCGCAGCGTGCAACCGGGCATGCCGAGGCCCGCGAGCGGCAGCTCGATCGGCAGACCGAGGTCGAGCACGACCGGCGCGAGTGCTCGCCCCCCGCGCAGGGTCAGCGTGAAGCTGCGGCCGAGGAAGGGGCGATCGATCGCGCCGATGCGCGGGAGGTGACCGTTCGAGCCGACGCAACCCGCGCCGACGCGCCGCGCGATCGCCGGGGTGCCCGAGCGCAGCATGTCGTGGACCGAGATCGAGCCGGCGTGGCTCGCCGCGGTGGCGTCGGACGGAGCGCCGACCGCGATCTCCGCGTAGCCGTCGCCGTCGATGTCGCCACCGCCCGCGACCGAGGTGCCGAATGCGCTCTGCGTCATCGGACCGAGGAAGGTCCACAGGGAGCTGCCGTCGGCGCCGGAGAACACGCGCACCGAGCCGGCGTCGGTGGTGGGCAGATCGGAGAGGATGCTGCCGACGAGCACGTCGTCGTGGCCGTCGCCGTCGACGTCGCCGGCACAGCTCACGCTCGTGCCGAGCCGATCGTTGGTGTTGCCGGTCGCGACGATGCGGATCTGCAGACCGGTGCGACCCGAGTACAGCCGCGCTTCTCCGGCCTGGGCTCCGGGCGCGGCCGCCATGGGGGCACCGACCACGAGATCGGGGTAGCCGTCGCGATCCACGTCGCCGGCGCCGCCGACGGCGGAGCCGAAGGAGCTGTTGGTGGCGCCGCTCAGCAGCCAGATGCGCGTGCCGTCGCGGCCGGAGAGGACGTAGGCGCGCGACGGCACGCTCGCCCCGACGATCACGTCGTCGAAGCCATCGCGATTCACGTCGCCCGCATTCGCCACCGCGAGGCCGAAGCGATCGCTCACGGCTTCACCGGCCACCGTCCACAGGGTCTGACCGCTGCGGCCGGAGAAGGCGCGCACGTAGCCCGAATCGAAGCCGTTGGCGTCGCCGAAGGGCGCGCCGACGACGACATCGCAGAAGCCGTCGCCGTCCAGATCGCCGCCGCCGGCGACCGCTCTCCCGAACTGATCGCCTCGTCCGTCCCCGCTGAAGGTTCGCAGCAGGCTGCCGTCGCGGCCCGACAGGAGGCGCGCGAGACCGGGAGCGAGGCTGCCCGACTCGAAGGGCGCTCCGCCGATCACGTCCGCGAAGCCGTCGCCATCGACGTCACCCGCTGCGGAGACGCTCGAGCCGAGGTAGTCGACGGCGGCCGAACCGTAGTACGACCAGAGCACGCCGCCGGTGCGTCCCGACCAGGCGCGGATCATGCCGACCTCGTTGCCGACGCCTGCGTCGCGGGCTCCGCCCGCGATGTCGTCGTAGCCGTCGCCGTCGAGGTCGCCGACGAAGGCCACCCCCGTGCCGAGCACGTCGCCCTCGGCGCCGAAGAAGCGGTAGATCAGGCTCTGGCCCGCGAGGGTCGGAACCAGCGTCGATGTGACGACGAGAGCCCACAGGGCGCGAACCCCGTGACGGATGACCTTGTGGCCGAGACGCCCGCGCTGCGCGGGTGCCGACTTCGTTCCGGGCATGCGACACCTCCGCGGCGGAAAACGACCCGCAGGGGTGTCGTGTTTCGGCGCCGGATCAGACCACGCGCTGGAACTCGGCGAAGCGCGCGCCCACGGTCTGACCGCCGCTGCGTTCGCGCGGGCGCATCGGACCGGCGATCTGCAGGATCCTGTCGCACACCGCATGCAGTGCCGTCACGGTCGGGCTGTGCGGGTCGCTCACGCACAAGGGTGCCTGGCCGAGGCGTCGCTGCGAGACCAGCGGGTCGTCGGGGATCGAGCCCAGGTCGCACAGCTCGATGCCGGTGTGGCGTGCGGCGACGTCGCGCAGCTTCTCGAAGGTGGCGGGACCGTGCGCCTCTTCGAGCACGCGGTTCACCACGATGCCGATGCGGCGCGCGGCGTTGAGCGTCGCCAGGGTCTTGATCACCGCATACGCATCGGTGAGTGCGGCGATCTCCGGCTGCGTGACGAGCACGATGAAGTCGGCCGCGCAGCAGGTCAGCAGGTTCTGCGGCGACAGTCCGGCGCCGATGTCGAGCAGCACGCCGTCGTGGGTCGCCGCCAGTTCGCCGAGCGCCTTGCCGAACTGCTCGAGTTCGCCGTCGGTGAGGCGCGTCATCTGCCGTACGCCGGCGCTGCCCGGCACCAGGACCGGGCCGTGCGGTGTCGGGCACAGGATGTCGGCCACCGTGTTGCGGCGCTGCAGCACGTGTTGCAGGTGCAGCATCGGCTTCACGCCGAGCAGCAGGTGGTCGCAGGCGAGGCCGAAGTCGCAGTCGACCAGCGCGGTGCGCAACGCGCGCTGGTGGAGCAGCACGGCGAGGCTGGTCGCGAGGAAGGACTTGCCGGTCCCGCCCTTGCCGCTGGCGATCGCGATCACCGGAGCTTCCCGCGTGACGACCACCGGAGCACTCGCGCGCGACGATCCGAACAGCCGCTCGAACACGCCGTGACCACGGGGCCCGAGTCCGCCGCGCGCCGGCTTCGACTCCGCACTGCGGCCCGCGAAGGGGTTGCGCCTCAGCACGCGGACCTCCGCGCGTCGAACCCGGCGAGGTCGATTCCAGTGACGTCGAACCCGGCGACGTCGAGTCCAGTGACGTCGAATCCGGCGACGTCGTCCGCCGCCCGCGCGCTGCATCCGCGCACCAGTCGCTGCATCACGTCTCCCATGGCCGATCGGCGCCGCGGATCCTGACCGAACCGCGTGCCGCGCGCGAAGGATCACCGAGTGCCGCGCGCCGCGCAAGTGCGAGTCGTGGTGATGCGCGGCATCACTGCCGCACGAGTTCGAGCTCGACCTTCGACGTCGACGCATCTCGCTCGATCCCGACGGTCGCGTCGGCCGTGTACAGCGCGTCGCCGTGGAGCGCGGTGGCGGTCAGCTCCAAGGCGCCTTCCAGGGCCGGCACGTCGAGGAGCCAGTGTCGAGGATCGTCGCCGTGTCGCTCCGCATGCAGCGGGAAGTGCTGGCAGAACAGGATGGCCGCGACGCCGCGCAGGTCGCGCCAGGCCTTGCCGTCGGTCGGCTTCGCGTCGGCGGATTCCTCGGGCATCTCGCCGGGATAGGCGAAGGACGCGCTGACGAAGACCTCGGCCGTGGCGGGGACGTCCTGCGGAGCCTTCAACGCCACGTCGATGCGCAGGGGACGTTCGAGTTTCGGACGGATCACGAGCGGACGCTCGCGATCCTTGGCGAGTGCGTCGGGATCGAGTTCGCACACGCACCAGCCACGGGCGTCGACGGTGCCGAAACGGATCCGCGCCTTGGTCACCGCGGGAAGCAGAGTGCGCAGGCGTCCGACGCGGTCGGCGACCAGCGACGACGCGACGTGGTCGTCGGCGGTCGCGACGGCGACCGGGGCTGCGACCATGGGGCCGCCGTCGGTCGCGGCGAGGAATTCGATGTCGACCACGCGGAGGTCGCGCACGAGGTCGAGCGCGAAGGACTGCGCGGCCTGGTCGGGATCGAGGAACAGCGGGATCGAATCGGGCAAGCCCTTCCGCCATCCCGCCGGCAGGGTGCGCAGGATCGCCGGGCCCAGATGCAGTTCGAGTACCTCGTCGCCATCCCGCATCCCGGTGAGGTCGATC
Organism: Planctomycetota bacterium; assembly: GCA_046349595.1. Taxonomy (GTDB): domain Bacteria; phylum Planctomycetota; class UBA1135; order UBA1135; family UBA2386; genus JACRLW01. Next base: position 3,041,927 of record JAXMCA010000001.1, on the reverse strand, counting down.
GCGCCCTGGTCGTCGCTGCGGAACCAGAGCTCGAACTCGGAGCCGTGCATCGAACCCTCACCGTCGCTCTCCCATGCGGTCGCGGGTGCGAAGAGGCTGGCACCGGGCAGCGGCTTGCCGTCGATCGCCAGACGGACGACGCACTGCTTGACCTCGAGCGGTTGCGGGTGACAGGTCGCGGTCGGTTCCGCGCCGACCTCGCGGAGCGCGAGCAGAGGGAGCTCCGGAGTCGTCAGGAGGCCGAGGTGATGGCCTTCGGACCGGACCACCAGATCGGCGAGGCTCGCGTCGTCCGGGGCGTCTTCCCCGGCGAGGTGCGCGAAGGCGAAGGAGGCGTCGAGGACGACCATGCCGTCCTTGTCAGTCGTGGCGAGCGGGAACAGCGAGCCGTCGACCACGGCGCAGATCGTGGCGCCCGCGATCGGCTGCTTGTCCCCGATCTCGGCGACGCGCACGCGACAGCCGCGCGGTGCGGAACGCTCGACGACGATCTCGTCGCCGGGGCCGGCGCCACCGCTCCAATCCACGTGCAGCACGAGGTGACCCGCGGCGTCGGTCGCGATCAGGGTGGCGTCGGTGTCCGGGCCGGCTTCGAGCACCGCCTCGCCGGACGTCGCGTCGACCCGTGTGAGCCGCGACAGGATGCGTTCGCGCACCTCGATGTGCATCGGCACCGCGGGCACGCCTTCCGGCGCGGCGATGCGCAGACGACGCGGGGCGCGGGGCTCCGACTCGGCATGCAACTCGACGCGCTCACCGGAACGCGCGCCCTCGTGGACCGGGCTGAACAGCACGCGCCCTCCGTCGGCCGGTGCGCTGACCCACACCGCGTAGGGGCGCCCCTCGAGAATCGAGAGGCTGAAGCGGCCGTCGGCGCCGACCCGGACCTCGACCGCATCGATTTCCGACGGGTCGAGCAGGCTCGCGCCCTGCTCCCGCGCATGCACGGTCGCACCTTCCCAGGGCTTGCCCCCGGCACCCTGCGCCACGCCGAGCAGTCGACCGCGCGGAAGGTCCTCCTGCGCGGTGGCGAAGGAGTTCAGCAGGGCCAGACAGGATGCGGCGATCAGCCTTCCGAGCATGCGGCGCAGGATAGCTGTGCCACCACGGACGGCTTCGCGGAAGGCGTCCACACCATCGGACGCGCGCTCACATCCCGAAGATCGTCACCAGGCCGAAGTAGCGACCGACGCTTCCGCTGAGCGAGGTCTCGTTGCCGGCGCCTCCGCCGGAGGGGGCGGTGTAGATGCGCGAGGTCTGGCCATTGCCGCGCGGTGCCAGGGTGTAGGAACTCGCGTTGGAGAGTCCGACACCGCCCGGCAGCCCGACGTCGACGAAGGCGTACTGCCCGAGCAACTGGACTCCGGGCTGTCCGATCAGCGAACCGAAGGTGTAGGTGATGTCGAGCTGGCCCGCGGCGTCGGTGACGCCGGTGATCGACGCGATCGGCGAGAGCTCGAGCGCGGAGCAGTAGCCCGGCAGCGGGATGTGCACGGCACCGACGCCGATCAGCAGGACGCTCGGCGCCGTGATCGCACCGAAGGTCATCACGTTGCGCCAGGCGCCGGAGGTCACGTTCAGCGAGCGCGTGGAGATCTGCGCGACCGCGGCCTGTCCGGTCGCCTGACAGCCGGTCCCGATCACGCCGCTGGCCTGCACGCTGTTGCCCTGTCCGGCGTCGAGCGAGGCGCTGCTGTTGATCGACGAGTTCATCGTCCGCATCTCCCAGCACAGGTTGCCGTTGCCACTGAGGTAGGGGAACGAGGTCGCGAAGGGGAACGACCAGCCGATCGGGTTCGGCACGCTGCTGGCGGTCAGGGAGGGCAGGTTGAAGGTGGTGTAGGGGACGACCACCACCGGGGCAGCGCCGAGGTTGCTCGCGTAGGTTCCGCTCGCCGAGGCCGCGGTCACCGGGGTCTGGCCGAGGGTGATCTGCACGTCGATCGTGCGCGCCGGGATCGGCGTCGTCGCGTTGTCCTTGCGGAAGTTCAGCGATTGGATCAACGCGAAGCCGCCACCGATCGCGCGATCGACATCGGTCCCATCGTGCACCTGCTGGTAGGTCGCCGAGGTCGACCAGAAGGGGATGGTGTTGTTGGTGTTGCCTTCCAGGGCGTCGTGTCCCGCAGGCAGGTAGAAGTAGCTCTGGGCGCTCAGGCCGGTTGCGCAGAGAAGGGCAGGCAGCACGAACAGGGTGGAACGGCGCATCGCTTGGGCCTCCGGGTGGTCGGCAGAAGGGGCGGCGGCGCGGACTCTAGTCGCGGCCGGCGGCGCGTCCAGGTGCTGCGCGCGTGGATCGGCACGGCGATGCGTCTTGCCGCACGACGAGACCTTCATCCCCACAGCGCGGCTTCGGGGATCCCGACCCGCGAATCCTCGATGCGCAGCGCCGGTTCGCGGTCCTTGCTCATCCACAGGGGGCCGTCGAGGTCGACGAAGTCGGCGCGGTCGGCGAGCAGCGTCGCCGGCGCCATCGCCAGCGAGGTGCCGAGCATGCAACCGACCATCAGACCGAGGCCGCGCGCACGCGCCGCTTCGCACAGGGCGAGCGCCTCGGTGAGCCCGCCGGCCTTGTCGAGCTTCACGTTGACCATCGCGTAGCGCCCGGCACAGCGCTCCAGATCGGCGCGCGTGTGGCACGACTCGTCGGCGCAGAGCGGGATCGGGGCCTGGTAGCCCGCCAGCACCTGATCGGCCTTCGCGGGCAGCGGTTGTTCGATCATCGCCACGCCGAGCGCGGCGAGCTTCGGAGCGAGCGCCACGAGCTGGTCGAAGCTCCAGGCTTCGTTGGCGTCGACCACGAGTCTGCTGTGCGGCGCGCCCTCGTGCACGGCGTTGAGGCGCTCGAGCACCTGATCGGCGTCGAGCTTCACCTTGAGCACCGGGCGGGAACGCGCGCGGTGCGCGGCGTCGAACATCGCCTGCGGCGTGTCGATGACCACGGTCTCCACCGTGATCGCCGGCACCGGCTTCTCGCGCCCCGCGATCTCCCAGGCGCGGCGCCCCGTGGACTTGCATTCGAGATCCCACAATGCGCAGTCGAGCGCGTTGCGCGCGGCGCCCGCCGCGAGCAGGGTCTGCAGCTCGGTGCGCGGATCCTCGCGGTCCGCCAGCTTCGCCGCGGTGTCGACGATCTGCTGCTCGACCGACTCGAAGCTCTCGCCGTAGTGCTTGTAGGGCATGCACTCGGCGTGACCGGCATGGCCGCCGCGTTGCAGCTCGAGGTACAGAACCTGTGCTTCCTTCCGCGAGCCGCGCGAGATGGTGAAGGCGGCGCGCAGTGGCCAGGTCTCGCGGCGCAGGGTCGCGATGGTCAGGGCTCCGCTCATGCGCGGCTCGCGACGATCGCGTCGACCAGCGGGGCCACGCCGGTGCGCACCGGGTCGACCGCGGGCATGCCGTGTTCCTGCGCCAGCTTCGCCAGCAGGTTGCGCGCCTCGCCGTCGGCGAGCTTCACGGTGTTCAATGACAACCCGATCACCTTCGCGCGCGGGTTGGTCAGCTTCGCGAGCTGCTCGTTGAGCGCGATGCACTCGCGCAGCCCCGGCAGGGCGTGGTCGACGTCGCCGCGCATCGTGCGCCGCGACGGGTCGTGGCACATCACCATCAGGTGCGGCTGCGCGCCGTGGAGCAGGCCGAGGCTCACCCCGGCGAAGCTCGGGTGGAACAACGAACCCTGGCCTTCGACCAGATCCCAGTGGTCGCCCTCGTTGGCGGGGGAGAGCTGCTCGGAGGCTCCGGAGATGAAGTCGGCGATCACCGCATCGACGGCGATGCCGCTGCCGGCGATGAGGATCCCGGTCTGTCCGGTCGCACGGAAGGTGGCCTTGATGCCCCGTGCGCGCATCTCCTTCTCCAGCGCCAGCGAGGTGAACATCTTGCCGACCGAGCAGTCGGTGCCGACCGTCAGCAGGCGTTTGCCGGTGCGCGGTCGTCCGCTGCCGACGCGGATCCCCGGCGGGGGCACCCGCACGTCGTGCAGCGCGCGGCCGAGCTTCTGCGCGCGGTCGCGGATCGCTGGCACGCTGTCGAGACGCACGTGCATGCCGCTCGCGATATCGAGTCCGGCATCGAGGGCCTGGAGGATGGTCTCGACCCATGCCGGAGCGAGGCTTCCGCCCGACGGCGCGAGACCGATCAGCAGGGTCTTCGCACCGCGTGCCGCGGCATCGCGGATCGACAGCGCCCGTGTGCCGCAGTCGGTCTTCGCCTGGGGATAACGCAGCTCGCCGACGCAGTCGTTCGGACGCCAGTAGGCGACGCCGTACGCCGTCTTGCACGCATTGCGATCGGACGCGTCGGCGAGGAACAGCAGATAGGGCTTGTGGATCATGCTCGGGGAGGGGTCGGCAGATTACGCGCCGGCCGCCGGCTTGCACCTGATGGCATCGCTTGAGACCATGCGCCCCCGCTCCCCGGTCAGGGGGTGCGGGTCCTCGTTCCAAGGTCCGATCCCCGCGATGGGAGGGGCATGCGGCTCTGTTTCCTGGCTTCTGTTCCGGTCGGTGACGGTGCGCTGCGCGGTGCGGCGCTGGTGACCGACACCAAGACGCGTCCGCTCGAGTTCCGCGTCACCGACCCGGTGGTCGTCGACGACCTGCAGCGCACGCTCTACGGCGCGGTGCTCGACGAGCACCTGATCGGCGAGCTGTGCGGTCTTCCGCTGCTGCAGGCGCTGCGCGAGCAGCCCGACTGCGTGCTGGTCCAGGACCAGGCGCTGCTGGCGCTCCAGTCGGCGCGCACCGAGCCGGTGGTCTGGCTCGGGCGCGACGAGGAGGCGAGCGAGCAGGACGGTCGTCCGCGTGTGGTGCTCGGCTACCACGGCGACGGCGGCGGCGAGGCGCTGAACCGCGTGCGCGAGGTGCTGCGTCAGGTCGCCGAGCACTACGACCTGTGTGAACCGTACGAGCGCATCCGCGGTGCGGTCGAGCAGCTGCAGCGCTCGGCTCCGAACCTGCGCTGAATCCGTCCGTGGTCGCACCGTCCTTCGATTCGCGGCGTGCACGCACCCTGAGGCGGGTGCGTCGGCTCCTGCCGCGCGGCGTGCACGAGCCCTGCGCCCTCGACATCGCGGCGCCGCGGGTCGGGGAGGACCTGTGCGTGCAGCAGCGAGCGCAGGTCCACGAGCCGTTGATCCTGCGCCGTCCCGCCGTGAGCGAGGATCTGCTGGTGCGCCTGTTGCCCCCGAGCGGCGTGGCGCGTGGCAAGCAGTTCGCCGCGGGACCGGTCGTCGAGGTGCCGCGCGAGGATCGCAATGCGGGCGAGGCCAAGCCGCGCCAGGGCAAGCCGCGCAAGTCGTACAAGGAACATCGGCTCCCGAACGACACGCTGCGGCAGACCATGACGGTGTGGGACCTGCTTCTGCCGCTGCTCCACCCGCCGCTGCCGCTCGGTGCCGGCGCCGAGAGCTGCGACCTGCCGCACCCGCTGTACCGCTATCAGGTCGACGGCATCGTGTTCCTGCGCGATGCGCGTTCGGCGCTGCTCGCCGACGAGATGGGGACCGGCAAGACCGTGATGAGCACGGTGGCGATGCGTCTGCTGTTCCGCAGCGGCGCCTTGCGTCGTGCGCTGGTGGTGGTGCCGCTCAGCGTGGTCGGGGTCTGGGACCGTCACCTCGCCGAGTGGGCGCCGGAGCTCGGCGTGACCGTCGTGCACGGCGATGCGCGCACCCGCTGGGCCGACTGGCGCTGTCCCGCGCACGTCTGGATCACCACCTACGACGTCCTGCGCGGCGACCTCTGCGCGAGCGGACGGAACGATCCGCTGCTCCCCGTCGACATCGCGCGCAGCTTCGACCTCGTGCTGCTCGACGAGGCGCAGTCGATCAAGAACGCGGCGAGCGGTCGCACGCGCGCGGTGCTTCAGCTCGCACCGGCGCGGCGCTGGGCGCTGTCGGGCACGCCGATCGAGAACCGCATCGAGGACCTGCAGAGCCTGTTCGACTTCCTGAAGCCGCGCCTGCTGCCGCAGGAGGGACTCACGCCGGCGCTCGCGGCCGAGCTGATCGCGCCCTACGTGAAGCGCCGCACCAAGAAGGACGTGATGCGCGAGCTGCCGCCGAAGATCCGCCAGGACGAGTGGCTGGAGCTCGATCCGGCGCAGCGGCAGGCCTACCAGATCGCCGAGGACCGCGCGCGCAGCGAACTCGAGGAGCTCGGTGATCGCGTCACGCGCGTGCACGTCTTCACGCGCATCGCCGAGCTCAAGCGCATCTGCAACTTCGCACCCGGCAACGCATCGAGCCCGAAGCTGCGCGCGACCGTCGAGAAGGTCGAGGAGATCGCCGCGGGCGGGAAGAAGGTGCTGATCTTCACGCAATGGGTCGACGAGGGTGTGCTGCGCATCGCCGAGGCGCTGCGGCCCTTCGGCGTGGTGACCTTCGACGGCAGCATGGACGCCGCGCAGCGCGAGGCCGCGGTGAAGACCTTCCGCGAGGATCCGACCGTGACCGCCTTCGTCGCCACCGTGAAGAGCGCGGGTGTCGGCCTCACGCTGACCGAGGCGAGCTACGTGATCCACTTCGACCACTGGTGGAATCCGGCGTGGATGTGGCAGGCCGAGGATCGTGCGCATCGGCGCGGGCAGACCGAGCCGGTCAACGTCTACTCGCTGTGGATGACCGACACGATCGAGGCGCGCGTGCACGCGCTGCTCGAGCAGAAGGGGATGCTCCACGAGGAGATCATCGACGGGCTCTCGGAGGGGGCGGACGGCGGGCGGATCAGCGTTCAGGAGTGGCTCACCACGCTCGGCGTGCCGGGGCCGCGGCGGCGCGATACCAGCGGCTGACCGTCGCGTCGGAGGGGGCGGCGCGCGGCGAATCCTGCATCGGCATGGCAGGCCGAGGCGGTGTCCTGCGCCTTTCGGCCCGTCATGAAACGTTTCGCGACCCTCCTCGCCGCCTTCGTCCTGCTCGCCGGCTGCCACCATGGCGGCAGCACCAGGAACCTGATCACCGCCGCTCTGGCCAAGATCGTCGGCGGCATGACCTTCAAGGACGTGCTCGAACTCTCCTTCGGCGACGAACTCGCGGTCCGCGACTACGCCGCGGGCCTGCTGACGCACTGGAGCAGCTCGACGCTGGGGGTTCCCGACAAGGCGCCCAACAAGCGGACCGACATCCAGCGCATCGGACTCGCGCGTGCCTTCCTCGATGCGCCGGCGTTGACCGCCTTCGAGCAGACCTTCCCGGAGGGACACGGCTCGCTCGCCTACCGCTGGAGCGCGATGCCGGGCAGGGCGTTGCAGCCCGGCTTCTACAACTTCGCCTACATGCACCTGCGCGAGAACGTGCCGTTCACGGAGGACAACCGCCGCTTCCAGTACGCCTTCCTGTTCGACCGTGACGGCGACACCTCCAACAACTACCAGGGGCAGGCGCCCTACGACCTGGACTTCTGGAACGGCACCGACACGGCGTTCCAACTGGTCAAGGCGCCGGGCTCCGCGTGGCAGTTCAGCGCGGTGAGTTCACGCAACAACAACATCGTGCCCTTCGACACCGAGGCGCTGCTGCTCGCCTGCGACGACGTGTTGATGCTGATGTTCCCCCAGGACGACATCGACGATCTCCTCTACTGCCCCAAGTGCCGCTGCACCGCCTTCGAATCGGCGCTCGACTACGGGCAGAACGCGCCCCACGACTGGTTCGGCAGCCTTCGCCCCGAGCGCGGCGAGTTCCTGTTCGGACAGAAGTGGTCGGTGATCCGGAAGGTCGAGCCGCAGATCCGGCTGGAGGCCCGCTTCGTCGAGGCCGACACCGGCTATCTCCAGGGACTCGCGATCCCGCTCGAGATGGTCGCGTCGTACGGCGCCGCACCGGGTTTCGACTTCGGCACCAAGACGCGCGTGAATCACGATCAGGTGCTGGCCGCGGGCGTGATCGGCGGCTTCGCCGACCAGTACTCCTTCGTGCCCACCGGGCTCGATCGGGGCGGCCTGGGCTCGAACCTCGCGTTGACGGCGTCGATCGACTACCGGACCTTCGTCACGCAGCCGGGTCCGCGCAGCTTCACCGTCGACAGCAAGGACGAAGTGCCCTTCACCGCCTCGCTGTCGCTCGACTACAAGACGCCGTGGTTCACCGGGGTGAACGCGTCGGTGGGTGACCTGTACGGCAAGCTCGGCGACGACGCGCTGCGCGACCAGGTGCTCGGCGGCGCGGGCGCCCACGTCCTCGAGGCGCCGACCCTGACGCTCTACAACGGCCAGCGCGGGCTGGTGCAGATCGCCGATTCGACGCAACTGCTCGCCAACATCGAGTCGCCGATCAGCGACGAGATCCAGATCCGCTACCCGAACGCCACCGCGATCGAGACCGGCTACACGCTCGACGTGCAGCCCTTCGTGACCAACACCGGTGGCATCCGCATGCAGTTCCGCCTCGACACGCGCGGCGTCGCCGTGCGCACCGGCGAGGAGGTCACCCTCGGCACGTCGATGTATCCGATCGACGTGCCGCTGTTCCGCCACGGCGAGACCCTGACGAGCGGGATCGAGGTGCAGTCGGGGCAGACGCTCGTGATCGGGGGAATGCAGAACCTCGGCGATCCCAACAAGCGGGGTGGCGTGCCGACCCTCCAGGACCTGCCGGTGGTCAACGGGTTGTTCACTCGGCGGCACACCGACCCGAACAAGGAACTCCTGCTGGTGATCACGCCGCGGCTGATCCCGCAGAGTTTCTGATCACCGTAGCTTCGCCGCGAGGAAGCTCCGCACCTCGGCCCACGCGGCGGCGGCGTTGTTCGCGTCGTAGCGCGCGCCGCTCGGGTTCGCGAAGGCGTGATCGGCGTCGTAGCGCAGCACGCGCAGGTCGCGGCCGGCTTCCTTCATCGCCGCGGCGAAGGCGTCGACCGAGGCTGGCGGGATGCCCTGGTCGCGGTTGCCGAAGACACCGAGCATCGGCGCGTGGATGGCGCGCAGGGCCTCGACGTCGGTGACCAGGCGACCGTAGTAGACGACGCTGGCGTCGAGATCCGGTGCGGCGAGGGCGAGTTGCAGCGACCAGCCGCCGCCGAAACACCAGCCGACCACGCCGCGCCGCGTCGCGCGGATCCGCGGGTCCTCGGCGAGGAAGCGGTGCGCGCGCAGCAGGGTGGCGCGTGCCGCGTTCTCGTCGACGGCGCGCATCAGCGCCGTCGCCTCCTCGCGCGTGGTGGCCGTGTGCCCGCCGTAGAGATCGACGGCGAGCGCCGCATAGCCGTCCGCGGCGAGCCGGTCGGCCCAGTGACGGATGTGATCGTTGAGTCCCCACCATTCGTGGATGACGAGCACCGCCGGAAGCGGCGCCTTGGCACCGGCCGGGAGGGACAGGTAGGCGCGTTGGCCGTCGATCTCGATGTCCTGGCCGTGCAGCGGCTCGGCGACGGCTCCCTGCTTCAGGTCGTGCAGCGCGGCGAAGCTGGCCTCGTCGAGCACGCCGGTCCAGCCCATCGGCTTGCCCTCGTCGTGGGACTTCGGGCCGGATCCGCAGGAGACGAGGCCGAGACTCACGAGGAGGAACACGACGGTGTGGACGGGGGCGCGGCGCATGTGCGGGATGATCGCGGGCCGGCTGCGGCAGACAAGATGCGTCGCACCCGAAGGCGGGTCTCCCTACCATCCCGCGCCTTGATCTCGGCGGTCGTCGTCAACTGGAACGGTGCGAGCTACCTCGGGCCCTGCCTGCGCGCCCTGCTCGCCCAGGATCCGCCCGTGGACGAGGTCCTGCTGATCGACAACCACAGCAGCGACGGATCCCGCGAGCAGGTCGCCCGTGACTTCCCGGAAGTTCGCATCGTCGACACCGGCGCGAACCTCGGCGCGGCAGCGGCGCGCAATCGCGGTCTGCAGGAGGCGCGTGGTGAGCTGGTGCTGCTCCTCGACAACGACGTGGAGCTCGAGGCGGGCGCGCTCGCCGCGCTGAAGCGTGCGCTCGACGACGATCCCGCCTGCGCCCTGGTCCAGGTGCGCAGCGTGGTCGCGGATCGTCCCGAACTGCTCCACTACGACGCCGCCGACCTGCACTATCTCGGCACCCTGATCCTGCACGGCTTCTTCCGGCCGATCGATCCGAACGAGCGGGGGCACCGCGAGGTCGGCGCTTTCGTCGCGCTCGGCTTCCTCACGAGGCGCGAGGTCTGCCTCGCCGTCGGCGCCTTCGATCCGGATCTGTTCATCCTCTACGAGGACAACGACCTGAGCTGGCGCCTGCGCATGCACGGCCACCGCATCCGGCTCGCGATGGATGCCCGCGCCAGGCATCACGCGGGGACCGCCGGCCTGTCGTTCCGTGCGCCGACGGCGCGCTACGCGTCGCGCCGCGCCTACCTGCACGCGCGCAATCGCTGGCTCGTGCTCCTGCAGTGCGCGCGCTGGCGCACGCTGGTCCTGACGCTGCCGGCCCAGCTCCTCTACGCGGCGGTCTACGCCGGCTTCGCGCTGTCGCGCGGTGGCTTCCTCGCCGCGCTGCGCGGCAACTTCGCCGCCCTGCTCGCCCTGCCGCGGGTGATGCGTCGCCGACGACTCCAGCGCGGACGCAAGGTTGCCGATCGGAGCATCCTGTGCTGCATGCCGATGACCGCGAACCCCGGACTCGCCGACCGCGGCGGCAAGGCCGTCCTGCGCCGGACGCTCGATCGCGCGTTCGGCGCGTGGTGGAAGCTGACGAGGTGGGCGTGTGGTTGAGGTCGTCGCGATCGTCCTCAACTTCCGCCTCGCCGAGGACACGCTGCGCGTGGTCGAGGACCTGCGCAGTTGCGGCGTCGACGACCTCCACGTGCTGGTCCTCGACAACGGCAGCGGCGACGGCTCTGCCGAGCGACTGCGCGTCGCGCTGGAGGGGCGTGACCGTCACGAACTGCTCGCGTTCGCGGAGAACCTCGGCTACTGCGCCGCGATGAACCGCGGCATCGCGCGCGCGCGCGAGCTCGGGGCCGACTCGGTGTTGTTCCTCAACAACGACGTGCGCCTGCCCGCGGGCTTCCTGAAGGTGTTGCGGGACTGCCTGCGCAACGATCCCTCACTCGCCGCGGTCACGCCGACGATCGTGACTCCCGACGGAAGGGCCTGGAGCGAGGGTGGCGAGGTGCGCGCGCGACCGAACCTCGTGAGTCTGCGCAACCAGGGTCGTGAACCCACTCCGACCGATGCCGGCCCGGCCGAGGTCCCCTTCGTGGTCGGCGCGTGCGCTCTGTACCGCCTCGGCGACCTCGCCGCGATCGGCGATCTCGACGAGGACTACTTCATGTACTGGGAAGACGTCGACCTCGGCGCGCGGCTGCGCGCGAAGGGTCGGCGTCTGGTGTGGTTCCCGTGGGTGCGCGTCGAGCACGCGGCGAGCGCTTCGTCGGGCGGGGGACGTTCCCCGTTGCGCAAGTACATGAGCGCGGTGAACTCGGTGCGCTGGCTGCGCGCACACGGACGTCCGCGCGACTGGCTCGCGTTCGCCTTCTTCGACATCGCGATGTTGCCGTTGACCTTCCTGTCCGGCACCGGCGCGAAGGCGGCCTTCGCCAAGCTGCGCGGCATCTGGGTCGGACTGCGCGGAGGGCGAGTCACGCGTGCCGACGTCGATCGCTACCTCGGGAGCGCACCGCGGAGTGCCACGCGATGAGGATCGCCCACGTCCTGCACCTGTTCCCGAGCGAACCCGCAGGCGGCACGGAGCGGACCGTGCTGGCCCTCGCGAAGGCGATGCAGACGGCCGGACACGAGGTGGTGATCGTCGCCGGCTCGCTCGACGTCGGACCCTCGCACACGACCGAGGAGGAGGTCGTGCAGGGTCTTCGCGTGATCCGCATCCGACGCGAGGACCTGTGGTTCGAGTCCTGGGAGAAGGCCTGGTCGCCCGCGGTGGGCGACGCCTTCGCGAAGGTGCTCGACGCGCTGCGGCCGGACGTGGTGCACGTGCACCACTGGATCCGGATGACGACGGACCTGGTGCGCATCGCACGGCGCCGTGCGGGCACCGTGGTGGCGTGCACGCTGAACGACTACTGGACCCAGCTCGCGACGCCGACCCGCGAGATCGGGGTCGACGTGCCGGCGCCGCCGTCGCGTGCCCGGTGGGTGAATGCGTCGGAAGCGGACGAGGCCTTCGCCCTGCACCGAGCCGACCTGCTCGACGAGGTGCGCGCGGCGCACCTGCGCTTCGTGCCGAGCCTGGCGCACGCGCGGGGCCTCGCGGAGATGGCGCGTGCCGACCTCGGTCCGGTGCTCGCCGCGCCTCCGCCGCTGCTCGCGGTCCCGCCGCGCCGCGCTCCGCGCAGCGGACCGCGGGGCCGCACGCTGCTGTTCTTCGGGAGCATCTATGCGGAGAAGGGCCTCGACGTCGCGATCGGCGCCCTCGCCTCGGTCGGCGGCTGGCGCCTGATCGTGCTCGGTGAGATCCACGACCCGGTGCAGCGCGACCGCCTGCATGCGCGCTGCGCACGCCTGCCGATCGAGTTCCGCGGTCGATTCACCGCCGAGCAGCTCGCCGCGGTGGAGGCCGACTACGCGCTGATCCCCTCGACCTCGCACGAGAGCTACGGGCTGGTCGTCGACGAAGCCCGTTGTCTCGGTCTGCCGTTGATCGCCTCCGATCTCCCCGCGTACCGGGAGCACGCCGATCCGGACGCCACCGCGTTCTTCGCGGCCGGGGACCCGGGCTCGCTCGCCGTTCTCCTGCTCGACGAGGTGCGCCTTGCGACGCTGCGCGAGCCGCGAGCGCATTGGGTCGGCGCGCAGCAGGCCGCCGAGCAACTGCTGGTGCGCTACGCGGAGGCGGTGCGCGGTGAACATCGGCCGTGCGGGGAGGCGCCGCTGTGCAACGATGCGCGTCGTGCGGCCGTGCTGTTCCGTCGCGCGGAGCGCCGCCTGTGGTCGCTGTTGCAGGACGGCGAGCCGAAGCTGCCGCCCGACGCGTTCCTGGGCGGAGACGCCTGAGCGCGGTGCTCAGGCGAAGCCGAGCCAGCCGCCGACCTGGTACACCGTGAAGCTGCACAGCCAGGCGAGCATGCCGGTGTAGACGAAGAGGAACGCCGGCCAGCGCCAGCCGCCGCTCTCGCGACGCACGGCGGCGAGCGTGCTCATGCACTGGCAGGCGAGCGCGAAGAAGATCATCAGCGAGAGGCAGGTGCGCGGGGTGAACACGCGGGTGCCGTCGGGACGGCGCTCCTTCCGCAACCGATCACGCAGACGCGTGTCATCACCTTCCACGTCGTCGCCGAGTCCGTAGACGACGCCCATCGTCGACACGAACACCTCGCGCGCGGCGAAGGCGCCGAGGATGCCGATGCCGATCTGCCAGTCGAAGCCGAGCGGGCGGATCACCGGCTCCATCAGGTGGCCGATCCGTCCCGCGTAGCTCTTGCGACGACGTTCGCCTTCCTCCTCCGCCGCGAGCAGTCGCAGTGCGCTGTCGCGCGTCGTCGCGTCGCGGTCGACCGCGACGACCCGCGCCCGTTCGGCGGCGTAGTCGCGGTCGAGCTTCGGATCGCGCGGGAAGGTCAGCAGGAACCACAGCGCGATCGTGCAGATCAGGATCACCGTGCCCGCCTCGCGCACGAACACGCCGGCCTTCTGCGCCATCAGGTGCAGCACGGAGCGAAGGTGCGGGCGCCGGTACGGCGGCATCTGCAGGACCAGCGGAGCCGGCTTGCCGCGGAACATGGTGCGTCCGAACACCCAGGCCGCGAACAGCGCGATGACCGTGCTGAACAGGTACATCGCGGTCATCAGGCCGCCCTGCACCAGCGAGGTACGCGCACCCGTCGGCACCATCGCGGCGATGAGCAGGCCGTACACCGGAAGGCGTGCCGAGCAGGTGGTGAGGGGGACCACGAGCATGGTCAGCAGTCGGTCTCGACGTCGTTCCATGGTCCGCGTCGCGAGCACGGCCGGAACCGCGCAGGCGAAGCCGGAGAGCAGCGGCACGAAGGCCCGGCCGTGCAATCCCACCATCCGCATCAGGCGGTCGGTGAGGACCACGACGCGTGCCATGTAGCCGCTGTCCTCGAGCAGGCCCAGACACAGGAACATCAGCACGATCTGGGGGAGGAACACCAGCACCGACAGCGCGCCCTCGATCACCGCGTCGACGACGAAGTCGCGGAACAGGCCGTCGGGAAGCGTGCTGCGTGCCAGGTCGGCGAGACTGCCGACGATCGTCTCGATGCCTGCACTCAGCGGTTCGGCTCCGAGGAAGAGGAGCTGGAACAGCGCGGTCATCACCACCGCGAACAGGGTGAAGCCGAGCACCGGGTGCAGGAGCAGGGCGTCGAAGCGGTCGGTGATCGAGGCACCCCCGGCCTTCGTGCTGCGCACGAAGCCACCGATCTGGGCATCGATCCAGGCGTAGCGGGCCGCGGCGATCTCGAGGTCGGGATCGCGACCCTGCGCGAGGGCGGTGCGACGTCGCTCCATCGCGACCTGCACCACCGCGGCGGGCACCGTCCCGTGCTGTTCCGCTTCCTCGACCGACATCAGGGTCCAACGCGCGATGGCGCGCGCGCGGGCGCGATCGCCATGATGCCAGTCGGCGGGGACTGCGGCGGCGATCGCGTCGATGTCGTCGCGGAGCGTCGCGGGATCGGTGAAGGGCGCACGGGCGAGGTCCGGCCGCCCGCCGCGCAGTTCGGACTGCAGCGCGGCGGCGAGCTCGGCGAGCCCGCGGCGGCGCTTGGCATGCACGAGCACGACCGGGAGGCCGAAGGCATTGGCCATCGCGTCGGTGTCGATCTGCTCACCTCGCTCCTCGAGCTGATCGGCCATCGTCACCGCGACCACGCCGGGCACGCCGAGCTCGCGGATCTGCAGGGCGAGATAGAGGTGGCGTTGCAGCTCGGTCGCGTCGACGACGACGATCACCGCGGCAGGCCGCGGAATCGGCGGCAGACCGGCGATCGCCTGGATCGCCACGTGCTCCTCCGCGCTCAGCGCCGACAGGCTGTAGCAGCCGGGCAGGTCGAGGAGTTCGACGCCGTCGCCGTCCGGCAGCTGCCAGTGGCCCTGCGCGAGATCGACGGTGACCCCCGGGTAGTTCGCGACCTTCGCGCGCAGGCCGGTCAGCGCGTTGAACAGCGTGGTCTTGCCGGCGTTCGGATTGCCGGCGAGCACGACGCGGGGCAGTGCGGTCGCGGAGCGCGGCATCGCTGTCGGGGCGGTCATCGTCTCGACTTGTCGGCGGGCCGTCAGACGGCGAGGACCCGCAGCGCCTGCGCGTCCGCGGTGCGGATCGACACGCGACAACCGCGCAGCTCGACCTCGAGCACGCCACCGACGTCGATGCGGCGCACGAGGCGCAGGGCGGTGCCGGGCAGGAAGCCCATCTCGAGCAGGCGCCGGCGGAAGCCGCCGCAGCCGCCGATCGCGGTGAGACGGCAGCTCGCGCCCGGTTCGAGGAGGTCGAGAGTCATCGGGAGGACAGTAGCACCCTGAGAACGGATCTCAACAGACGGCGGCACGACAGCGCAGCCGGTGCAGAGGGCCACACGGGGCGACGCCATGAATTTCCCATGCCGTCGAGCCGCCCTTCCGACCGCGCTCGGGCTCGCCTTGGGAATGGTCGCGTGCCGGAGTGGCGCCGAAGTTCTTGGACCGCAGCCCGACTTCGACGGCATGGTCGCGACCCGTGACGGCGCGCTCCACCTGACCAGCCGCGGTGAGGGGCCCGATGTGCTGCTGCTGCATGGCCTGGGCGACAGCTCGGTGACCTTCAGCCGGGTCGAGGCCGGTCTGCGCGAGGCCGGCCTGCGCGTGCACCTCCTGGATGCGCTGGGCGCCGGACGCTCCGACAAGCCGGACGGCCCCTACGACATGGACTCCCAGGTGCGCCGGCTGCGCGAGGTGCTCGACGCGCGGGGCATCCGCCGCTGCATCGTGATCGGCAACAGCCTCGGCGGCAGCCAGGCGCTGCTGCTCGCGGTGGAGGATCCGC
Source organism: Planctomycetota bacterium (assembly GCA_046349595.1). Classification (GTDB taxonomy): domain Bacteria; phylum Planctomycetota; class UBA1135; order UBA1135; family UBA2386; genus JACRLW01. The sequence continues at coordinate 3,026,026 of JAXMCA010000001.1, read as the reverse complement.
AGCGGGTCCGCGCCCTGTGCCTGATCAGTCCGGCGGCCTGGCCGAAGGGCGGCTGGACCGGGGGAGTGCTGTGGAACTTCCCCCACGCCGTCGAGGCATCGGCAAAGGAACTCCCCGCGGAGTGGATCGCCCGTGTGGCGCTGCTCGCCAACTTCGGCGACCGTCGACGCATCACCCCCGACCTGGTCGCGCTCTACGCGCAGGAGGTGCGCCGCGCCGATGCCGTGCGCGCCTTCGTCGCATTGCAGCGGCAGGTCATGCCGTCCGTGGAGCAGGTCGAGAGGTGGACCTCGCGCTATCCGTCGCTGCAGGTGCCGACCCTGATCCTGTGGGGCACGCACGACCGCATCATCGACCCGGCGATGGGCAGGCGATTGACCGAGGTGCTGCCGGATGCACGTCTCGTCCCTCTGGAGGGTGCGGGCCATGCCGCGCAGCTCGAGGTGCCCGACCTGGTGCTGCGGGAGACGCTCGGCTTCCTCCGCGAGCGCGGCTTGCTGCGTTCCCGTTGACAGCCTGCGTTGCTCCGGTGCGTGCCGTCTGCCATCCTTGTCGCCCGCAATCCGCGCGAGAGAACCATGGGTCGTCAGTGGCTGCAGAAGAACAAGGAGATCAACGCCAACAAGCGGGCGAAGATCGTCACCAAGCTGGTCCGCGAGATCACCGTCGCCGCCAAGATGGGCGTGCCGGACCCGACCATGAACGCGCGGCTGGGCGTGGCGGTCGAGGCGGCGCGCAAGCAGTCGGTGTCCAACGACACCATCACGCGCGCGATCAAGAAGGGCTCGGGGCAGGGTGACGGCGCCGCCGACTTCGAGTTGGTCACCTTCGAGGGCATGGCGCCGCACAAGGTGCCGGTGATCGTCGAGTGCATGACCGACAACCGGAACCGCACCGCGCCCGACATCCGCTCCCTGTTCAAGGACGGCCAGTTCGGCAGCAAGGTCGCGTTCTTCTTCGAGCACGTCGGCATCGTCGAGGCGACCTGCGACGGCGCCGACGTCGACTTCGAGGGTGCGGCGATCGAAGCCGGCGCGCAGGACGCGGAGAAGATCGACTCCGGCGACGAGGACAAGACCAGCGCGCGCTTCCTCACCGACCGCACCGACCTCGACGCGGTCACCGACGGCCTGCGCAACTCCGGTTGGACGGTCAGCGTCTCCGAACTCGGCTACGTCGCGAAGGACCCGGTGCAGCTCAACCCCGAGCAGCGCTCCGAGGTCGAGGAGTTCCTCGAGCGCATCGACGATCACGACGACGTGCACCGCATCTACGCGGCGTTGTGAGCGCGGGCCCAAGACGGACCGTTGGGCGTGGGGCATCCGGGATTCGAGTCCGAATCGGCGGCTCGCTGTCTGGGTGGAGTCTGCCGCGGAGCACCCCGAGCGATGCGTCGCGCGGCGATCCTCGGCCGTCTCACGGCTCCGGCGCGAGCACGAAGCGATCGATCGCGGAACGCGCGAAGCCGGGCATGCCCGAGGGCGTGAGCGACTCGAACCAGAACAGGACCTGATCGTCGCGCGAGGCGCGGGCGAGCACGCGGAGGGCGTCGAGGAGTGGGGTGGTCGAGCCCATCACGCCGTGCGCGTCGAAGGGGACCACGACGGTGCCCATCGCGGTCTGCACGATCAGGCGCAGCGATCCCTCGGCACGAGGGGTGCGCAGCGCGGCGAGGAACTCCGCGGCGCCGAGTCGACGACCGTCGAGATGCTCGCCGACATCCAGGTCCGGGACGCGCGGCGCGGCCTCGAGCGAAGTGATCTGCGCGTCGCCGTCGAGCGCGACCTCGAGTGCGTCGATGCCGATGCCGAAGGTCGAGAGCGACGGCAACCCGAGCGCATGCGACAGGTCGATGGCGAACAGCGTGCCGCCGCGGAAGTCGATGCCTTCGCCGAAGTCGATGCCGGCGAGTTCGTGGGGGAGATCGGGTACCGCGGTGTGCCAGGTGAGGCGTCCACCGTGCGCGCCGCGCGTCGTCCTCAGCGTCACCATCTGCAGGTGTGCGGCGGGTGCCGGTGTCGCGAAGGCAAAGCGCTTGGTGTCGCCGACGCGCGTCAGCGCAGGCAGTTCGACGGGGCCCGCGGGTCGCCGTCGTGCGAGGAAGCGCGACGTCGCGGCGTCCCAGGCGAGGATCGTGCAGCCCTGCTCCCACAGGGCGCACAGCGGGGAACCGTCGTGGTGGAGCACTTCGGCGCCGGGAGTCGGCGTGGTGACGTAGCCGGCGGACACCACGCGGATCGGCGCGGTCTGTTGCGGCGGCCAACCCGCGGCGAACCAACCGTTGTGATTGAAGGGCGGGACACCGGTGCGCGTCGGCGGCATGGCGCCGAGAACGAGCGGTGTCGTCGGTGTCGCGTCCCTTGCGTGCGATGCGAGATCGGTCGCCATGACGCGCATCTCGTCCCACGCCGCGCGGTAGCGGTCGACGAGTCGCCTGCCACCGAAGGCGGAGACGACGAGCATCACCGCGGCAACCGCTCCGATCGATCGCGGCGCGCGCGCGGCGGCCGTCCCGACCAGCACGGCGAGCGGCAGCAGCGCGCCGTAGATCAAGCGCGACCCGCTCAGCCCGGCCTGGACCGGCATCTGCCAGGTGGGGGCGAGGTGCGCACCCAGCCAGAGCGCACAGATCAACAAGGTCGTGCGTCGCGCGCGAAGCAGCACGAACCCGACGGTGAACCACAGCGGCAGCGCGAGCAGATCCAGCCAGACCGATCCCGTCACCGGCGCGGCGAACAGTGCGCGCAGCTTGCCCGAGAGCGCGGTCCATGCGTCGACGTCGCCCGGCGATGCCGGCGCCGACGCGAGGGTGCCGAGCAGACCGATGCGCAGCGCGACGTAGCCGATCCACAGCGGCAGCAGGCCGAGGTGGGTCCGGATGCGCAGGCCGAGCGGATGGTGGGGGCGCAGCAGCCAGTCGACCGCGAGCAACGACACCGGCAGCACGACCGCGCTCTCCTTGGTGCACAGGGCGAGCAACGACCCGGCGACGACCGCCGCGCGCGCGATCCGTCCCGGGCCGGTCAGGTACACGGCGAAGGCGAGCAGCGCGAGGGCGTGGAACACGATCTCGAGCGAGGAGTTGCGTGCCGCGATCCACGCCACGGGTTCGACCGCGATCGGATGCAGGGCGACGACGGCGCCACCGAGCAGAGCCGCGATCGTCCGCCCGCGATGCGCGATGCGCGCGCACAACGCGGCGCACAGCACCGCGTAGGCGACGTGCAGGCCGAGGTTGGTGACGTGGAAGGGCAGCGCGCTGCCGCCGCCGGCCGCGAGGTCCGAGCACATGCTCACGCTGACCATGGGTCGGTACAGCGGTGCCGGCAGGTCGAGCCAGGGCCGCGCGAAGTCGGCGAAGGCACCGCGCCAATCGGCGACCACTCCGGGCTGCGCGTGATCGGTGAAGAAGTCGAGCAGCAGGTCGTCGGACAGGAATCCGCCGCCGAGGGTGCGCACGCCGCTCAGCGTCGCGATCAGCGCGACGGCGATCAGCGCCGGCCACGGCGTGCGCGATCCGTTCACAGCGAGTCGAGCAGCGCGCGGTTGCTCGGCGTGGCCTGCACCCGCGCGATCAGATCCTCGAGCGATTCGCGCATCGAGTCGCGGTCGACGTGCGCCCGCAGGGCGCGCAGGCGTTGCAGGTCGGCGGGCGGCAGCAGGCTGTCCTCGCGGCGCGTGCCGGTGCGCAACACGTCGATCGGCGGATAGAGGTGCAGTCCCGCGAGGCGCTCGTCGAGGACGACCTCGCAGTTGCCCTTGCCGCGGAACTCCTCGGCGATCACCTCGTCGACGCGCGATCCGGTGCCGGTGAGCGCGGTGGCGATCACGGTCAGCGAGCCGCCTTCCTCGAGGTTGCGCGCCGCGCCGAACAGGCGCTTGGTCGGTTGGAGCGCGGCGACGTCGAGACCCGCGCACAGCGTCTTGCCGGTCGGTGGCAGTTCGGTGTTGAAGGCGCGCACCAGGCTGGTGAGGGAATCGAGCACCAGCACGACGTGGGCGCCCGATTCGACCATCCGCTTCGCCTTCATGATCGCGAGATCGGCCAGCGCGACGTGGCGCGAGGCCGGCTCGTCGAAGGTCGATGCGACGACCTCGCGACGGTCGTCCGGCCCGGTGCTGCGCGCGGCGACGGTGACCTCCTCGGGGCGCTCGTCGAGCAGCAGCAGGATCAGGTAGACGTCGGGATTGCCATCGAGGATCGCCTGCGAGAGGTGGATCAGCAATGCGGCGCGGCGCGAGTTCGGCGGCGCCAGCACCAGCGCGCGCTGCCCGCGACCCATCGGCGCCAGCAGATCGAGGAGGCGGACGTCGAGCGGTGTGCCGTCGCGATCGAGGAGCAGGCGCCGGGTCGGGACCAGCGGCGTCATGTCGTCGAAGGGGATGCGGCGCCGCAGGTCCTCGACGGTCTTGCCGTCGACCCACTCGACGTGCAGCAGGGCGAAGTACTTCTCGCCGTCCTTGGGCGGTCGGACCGGTCCGGCGATCACGTGACCCTGCTTGAGGTTGAGCCGCCGGATCTGGCTCGGGCTGACGTAGATGTCGTCGGGACCCGCCTGATAGTTGTAGCGACGCGAACGCAGGAAGCCGAAGCCGTCGGGGAGCACGTCGAGAGTGCCTTCGCCCCAACCGAGTCCCTGCGACGTGACCTTGCGCTTGAGGATCTGGAAGATCAGCTCCTGCTTGGTGAGGCCGACGGTGGCTTCGACGCCGGCGTCCTGCGCGATGCGCAACAACTCGGGCACGCCGAGCTTCTGCAGGCGCGGAATGTCGTAGTCGGTGCGCTTCGCGCGCTCGTAGACCTCATTGCGCGCTGATTCATCGAGGTCATCGACGCGGCGAGAGTGCCCGTTGCCGGCGGGTGCGGATTCGTGCGACGTGGACACGTGCGGCGTCACGGCGGGATCGGGTGAGGATGGGCTCGGATTGCCCATGGGAGGGACGGGCACGGGGCAGGGGGAAGGAGGACACGGCTGCCGCGCGCCCGCGCTCGGCGCCGTGCATCCGATCAGGGGTCCGCGATCGGCCAGCGCGCGAGGAAGTCGGCGACCTGACGGCGGGTGTCGTCGAGATCGCCGTCATTGGCGATGGTAGCGCGCGCCGCGGCGCGTTTCAGGGCGAGATCGAGCTGGCTCCGTTCGCGCGATCGCCATTCCTCCTCGGTCCAACCCCGCGCGATCGCCCGCGCCCGCCGTGTCTCGGTCGAGGCCTCGACGAACACGATCGCATCGCAGCGTCCGGCCAGCGGTCCCTCGAGCAGCAGCGGCGCGTCGAGCAGGACCGAGCGACCCTCGGCATGGCTTCGCGCGATGCGATCGAGGATCGCCGCGCGGATCACCGGGTGCGTGATCGCCTCGAGGTCGGCTTTCGCCGCCCGGTCCCGGAACACGATCCGGGCCAGGGCGGCGCGATCGAGTTGGCCGTCGGGTCGGAGCACTTCGGGTCCGAAGCGGGCGGCGAGGGCGGCGAGGATCGACGGCGCGGCGGTGGCACGCCGCGCCTCGGCGTCGGCGTCCACCCGGACCAGCCCCGCCTCCTCGAAGAGGGCGGCCACCGTCGACTTGCCCGCGGCGATGCCACCGACGATGCCGATGACGACGGGTGGTCGAGGCTCGAATCGATGCATGGGGGAAGGGCCGACGTGCGGGCCGGACCGCGTCGGCGGGCGGCGTGCGGTAGACTCCCGCGGTCGCGAAACCGAGGACAGCATTTTTCGCCGCCTTGACCCTTCGCAACCGAGCTTCCTAGAATCCCGCGCCCGATCCCCCGATCGACCCCTCTCTCCCCTCGACGAGGCGGGTCAGCAAGGGGTTTGGGGCCGGGTCCTCGGTCCGCCGTCCAGCGGCTCCTGCTTCTGGGCGTCGTGCCAAGACATCCCGTCGGAGAACCTCACCTCCGCACGGACCGCACTCACGAACGCCCGCAAGGCACCTGATCCCTCGTATCGAGACCGCAGCCCCGGTGATCCCGGTCGCACGCTGTCCCCGGCCCCCTGAAACCCCTCTCCCCCGCACAACCCGAACGCAGCCTGGAGCATCGGTCATGCAAACCCGCGAGCGCGGCGCCGCGCACGTCAACATCTTCTTCTTCCTGGTCATGCTCGTCCTGTTCCTGGGCGCGCTCGGCTTCGGCTACGTGACGCTCGGCAAGAACACCGAGCTCGAACTCGCAGCCAAGGAAGCGCTGGCGAAGGAGAAGGCGATGAGCAATCAACTCCTCGTCTACAAGCACTTCGCCGAGGACATCTCCAAGGAAGTCGGAGAGGTCGGCGAGTACAAGCGCGAAGGCTTCAACTACAGCGAATACGGCAACCCCGATCCGCTGCAGAACGTGAGCATCCCCTCGCGCGTCCGCAAGGCGCTCGCCGACTTCGCCCGCGCCTGTGGCGTGGCCGAGCAGCGTGGCCTCTCGGCGGTGTTCGGCTCGGTCGCCCGCGCGCGTGACGAACTCGTCAAGCAGAACGAAGGCAGCAAGAGCGTGCAGGACGGCATCCAGGCGCAGGTCGCCTCGTTGCAGTCCAGCAACGCCAAGGTGGTCTCCGACGCCGCCGCGCGTGAGAGCTCGCTCAACCGCTCGCTGACCGACCGCGGCACGCAGTTCGACGCCGCCGTCGACGAGAAGGACCGCCGTCTCGCGCAGCAGAACAAGGAGTACGGCGACCTGCGTCAGAAGATGGCCGACCAGGCCGTCGAGCACGCCAAGGAGATCGCGGCGAAGAACAAGGAGATCGAGACTCTGCAGGCGCGCGCCGCTTCCGCCGCCGACAAGGTCAAGCTCCTCAACCCCGCCAACGTGCCCGATGGCGCGGTGATCGAGGCCTCCGAGGCGTCCGGCCTCGCGTGGATCAACCTCGGCCGTCGCGACATGCTGCCCGTCGGCACCACCTTCGAGGTCGTCAAGCCGATCAGCGGTGAGGTCAAGGCGATGGCGGTCGTGCGCCGCATCGAGCAGACCCGCGCCGAAGTCCGCATCTTCGACGTCAAGGACCGCTACGACCCGGTCATGGCCGGCGATCAGGTCCGCAACGACCTCTACAGCCCGGAGATGCGCCACAACATCTACCTGATGGGTCGCTTCAGCCAGCCGCTCGCCAAGCCGGTCGTCGCGTCGCTGCTCACCGGTCTGGGCAACACCGTGGTCGACAAGCTCGGCCCGGGCGTCGACCTGATCATCGTCGGTGGCGATCTGGTCAACGAGGAAGGCTCCGGCTTCACCCCGATCACGGAGACCGACGAATACCGCCTCGCGCAGAACCTGCGCATCGAGATGGCGCCGCTGTCCAAGATGCGCCCCTTCCTGACCCTCGGCGAGTCGAACAACTGATCGGGCGTTGAGCCGATCCCGGCTCGCGTCGCGCCCAGGCCGCGACGCGGCTCTGTCCATGCGGGCTGCACTCTCCGGGTGCGGCCCGCGGTCGTTCCGGGGAGCTTCGATCTTCCGCCGCGGACGGCGCGGACTACAGTGTCCGCCCCGCACCGCGCGCTGGATCGATGACGACGACGCAGCCCACGACTCCGTCCACCTCCGCGAAGGTGGAGCGCGAAGAAGAGCTGCCGCGCATGTCGCTCGGCGACCACATCGACGAACTGCGTCGTCGCCTGATCCGCTCGGCGATCGCGATCGCCTTGGCGATGGGGGTGGTGCTGCCCTTCAAGGACACCGTGACGTGGATCTACGTCCGGCCCTACGAGCAGGTGTGGTACAGCACCTACAACGACTTCCTCGACAAGCTCGACGCGAAGGAAGCGGAGCTGAAGGCCACGGGCGAGAAGCCCGACAAGCTGCTCGCGGAGCAGTTCGAGTTCCACCACGACTACCGTGCCAGCATCCTGGGCGGGACCTTCCCCACCGACAAGTACGTGTTCATCGGCGCGAAGGGCGGCTTCGCCCTCGATCGCACCCTCAAGGCGCTCGGCGGCGTGGAGGACATGTGGGTGTACATGAGCGCGACCCTGCTGTTCGCCTTCGCGCTCGCCACCCCGGTCGTGCTCTACCAGATCTGGGCCTTCATCGCGGCTGGGCTGTACCAACGCGAGCGACGCATGGTGATGCGTTCGCTGCCCTGGGCTCTGGTGCTGTTCCTCGTCGGCGTGCTGTTCGGCTACTTCGTCGCGGTGCCCTTCGGCCTGTACATGCTGATCCAGTTCATGAACCCGGAGTTCGTGCAGCCGAACTTCTCGGTGCAGCAGTACTTCGGTCTCCTGCTGGTGATGACCGGTGCGCTCGGCCTGGTGTTCCAACTCCCCCTGGTGATGGTCGCCGTGCACCGCGTGGGGCTCGTGAGCCATGCCGCCCTCAAGAAGTACTGGCGTCACTTCATCGTCGGCACCTTCGTGCTCGCGGCGATCGTGACGCCGCCCGACGTCGTCACGCAGCTCCTGATGGCGGTTCCGATGAGCATCCTCTATGTCCTCGGCCTGCTGCTCACCGGCCGCACCGAGCGCAAGCGCGCGAAAGCCGCGGCCGCGAAGTCATGAGTGGCCCACGCCTCGAGATCGTGGCCGTCGGCGACGAGCTCGCACACGGCAGCCAGGTCGACACCAACTCGGCGCACATCGCCCGCACGCTCGAGGCGCTCGGGTGTGTCGCGGCGCGCTTCCACGTCGTGAGCGATGCGCCGCAGGACGTCGAAGCGACCTTCCGCGAGGTCGGCGCACGCGCCGATCTGATGCTGATCACCGGAGGTCTCGGACCGACCGAGGACGATCGCACCCGACATGCTGCGGCAGCTGCCGTCGGTGCCGATCTGGTCTTCGATCCCGCGAGCTGGACGGAGATCGGGGCCTGGTTCGCGGCGCGCGGGCGCAAGGTGGGGGACGACAACCGCCGTCAGGCGCTGCTCCCGGTCGGTGCGACGCGCCTCACCAACGACTGGGGTACGGCGCCGGGCTTCGCGATGCGGATCGGTCGTGCGCTCGCCTTCTCGCTGCCGGGTGTGCCGAGCGAGATGCGCGCCATGCTCGAGCACCGCGTGATCCCGCGCATCCGCGCCGAGTTCGCCGGGCGCCTGCGACCGACCGCGCACCGGCTGCTCGTCGTGCTCGGTCCGACCGAGGCCGCGCTCGGCGTGAAGATCGCGGATCTGATGGCGGCCGAGAACGAGGTGAAGGTCGGCATCACGCCGCACTTCGGACTGCTCACCATCCGGGTCGTCGCGGAAGGCTCCGACGAGGCGGGCGCCGGTTGCGCCGCCGATGCCGTCGCCGCCGAGGTGCGTCGGCGCGTCCACGGCGACCTGCTGTACGAAGGCGAGGGGGATCCCGCATCGCGGCTGCTCGCCGCGGCTGCGCGCACCGGCCGGACGATCGCCACGGCGGAGTCCTGCACCGGTGGTCTCGTCGCGCGCATGCTGACCGAGAGCCCCGGCTCCTCGCAGGCCTTCGTCGGCGGTTACGTCACCTATGCGAACGCCCGCAAGATCGCGGACCTCGGGGTGTCGCCCGAAGTGCTGGCGTCGCACGGTGCGGTGAGCGAGACGGTGGCGCGGGCCATGGCCGAGGGTCTCGCGGCCCGCACCGGCGCATCACTAGCCCTCGCAGTGACCGGCATCGCGGGTCCCGATGGAGGCACCCCCGACAAGCCGGTCGGCACCGTTTGCTTCGGCCTCGCGCTCGATGGTGCGAGTTCGACCTGGACCCGGCAGATCCCCGCCGTGAGCCGCGAGTTCGTGCGCACACGCGCCGCGTTCGAGATCCTCGCCGTCGCCCTGCGCCGCACTCTCGTAGCCGACGCACCGGCTTGAGCCGCGCGGAACGGCTGCCGAAAAAGCTCTCGCAAGCGGGTTCTGATCCGCTACGCTCCTCCGCCCCGGATCACGGGCAACGTGCTTCGGTATGGTGTAATTGGCAGCACAACGGATTCTGGTTCCGTTAGTCCTGGTTCAAGTCCAGGTACCGAAACACCGACGGCCGGCGCGCGTGCAGACGCGCGTCGGCCGTCTTCTTGTCGGCACCCGTGATCGGGCCGGCCTCCTTGCCGCGGCGCAGCGCTTCCCGATGGTGTAACGGCAGCACAGCTGGTTTTGGTCCAGCTAGTCCAGGTTCGAATCCTGGTCGGGAAACACCTTGCCGCGCGTGCGCCGCGGGCGCCGCAGCGCGAGGTTCCCGAGTTGGCCGCAGGCGGCCTTCAGATCGCGTCCCTTGGTGATGCGGCGGCGGACCGGCAGGCCCTCGTCGCGCAGCCAACCGACCATGCGCTCGATCTCCGGCTCGGTCGGTGCGCGGCTCAGCGGTTCCGACCCGGGGTTGTAGGGGATCAGGTGCACCATGACGCGGCCCAGCGGGGCGCAGAAGCGCGCGATGGCGCGTGCGTCGTCGCGCGAGTCGTTGATGTCCGGCATCAGGCAGACGTGCACGCCGAGCTGCCAGTTGCCGCGCGGTCGGACCTCGACCAGCGCACCCTGCAATTCGGCGAGCGACCAGCGGCGCGCGATCGGCATCAGCTCCGCGCGCCGTGTCTCGTCCGCCACGGTCAGGCTCAGCGACAGGTTGAGGCGACCGACATCGTTCGCGAACAGCCGCCGGATGCCGTCGACGTGACCGGCGGTGCAGACGGTGATGCGATCACGCGCGAAGCTCAGCCCGTTGCGATCGGTCAGGATGTCGATCGCGTCGACCACGCTGTCCAGGGCGTCGAGCGGCTCGCCCATGCCCTGGAAGACCAGATTGCGCGGTCGCCAGCCGAGTTCGCGTCGGGCGAGCACCACCTGGGCGACGATCTCGTCCGCACGCAGGTCGCGCAGTCGGCCGAGCAGGCCGGTCTCGCAGAACCGGCAGCCCATCGCGCAGCCCACCTGGCTGGACAGGCACTGGCTCTCACCGCGATCGCCCATCGGGATGCGCACGGTCTCGACCTCGAGGCCGTCGTGCAGGCGCACGATCGCCTTCGCCACGTCGTCGATGTCCTCGCCGTGCACTCGATCGATGCGCGCATCGCTGAGCTCGAAGGTCTCCCGCCACGCGGCGATCCCCCGTGGACCGAGGCCGTGCTGCTCCGGCTCGAAGCGACCGGTGCGATGGGCGGCACGATGCACCGCTGCTGCGACGCCTGCGCCGTCGCGCAGGTGCAGCGTGGCCGCGTGCCTGGCCGCGTCGCGAGTCAGTCCGAGCAGGAGGAGTTTGGAGATCACCGGGCTAGAGTGTCGCCGCGCATCATGCGCGATCGCATCGCCGTGGCTGAGAGACATCCTTGAGCGCCCGCCTCGAACTGTTCGTCGCCTGCCTGCCCGGACTCGAGGAGCTGGTCGCCGCGGAGTGCGTCGAGTTGGGAGCGACGCCTCCCACGGTCGAGATCGGTCGGGGCGGTGTGGCGATCGAGGGCGACGTCGCGGCGTTCGCACGTCTGCTGGTCGGTACCGCGTGCAGCTCGCACGTGCTGGTACGCCTCGCGAACTTCCACGCCCGTCACTTCGGTGAACTGTGTCGGAGGGCTGCCGCCGTCGACTGGACGCACTGGCTCGGGCCCACGGTGCCCTGGCAGGTGCACGCGACGGCGCGTCGTTCGAAGCTCATCCACACCGGGGCGATCGCCGAGCGGATCGCCACGGTGGTCGCCGAGCGGATCGGTACCGCCGAGGAAGCGGCCCGCGAGGCCGTGACCGTTCACGTGCGCATGCAGGACGATCGCTGCACGTTGTCGCTCGACGTCGCGGGCCGTCCGCTGCACGAGCGCGGTTGGCGATTGGCGACCGCCAAGGCGCCGCTGCGTGAGGATCTCGCGGCGGCGCTGCTGCGCGCGGCGGCTTGGTCGGGCGATCGAGCGTTCTGCGATCCGATGTGCGGATCGGGCACCATCGCCATCGAGGCGGCCTTGCGGGCCCGTCGCATTCCGCCGGGTGCCGAAAGGAAGCTCGCCGGCGAGGACCTGCCCCTGTTGCGCGGGGAGGTCGACACGGCGCGACGTGCCCTTCTCGCTCGCGCGCTCGATGCTGCACCGCGGGCGATCCATGCCAGCGATCGCGACGCCGGAGCCGTCGAATCGGCGCGCGCCAATGCGCGACGCGCCGGCGTGGAGGACGACATCGCCTTCGCCGAGGCTCCGCTCTCCGCGGCGCCGGGGCTCCAGGATCCGGGGGCGGAGGGACTGGTCGCCTGCAATCCACCCTTCGGCCGGCGCATCGGCTCCGCCGAGCGCCTGGTTCCGTTGTGGCAGAGCCTCGGCCATCGCGTGCGTGCGCTGGGGGCCGGCTGGCGTCTGGCCGTCATCAGCGCCGATCGCCGTACCTCGCTGCGTTGTGGCCTGCCGCTGCGTTCCGCATTCCTCACCGATCACGGCGGCATCCGGGTGCGCGCCCTCGTCAGCGAGGTGCAGGATGGAGTCGTCGCGACGGCGTGACGCTTCCCCGTGCGCTCGCATCCGCCTCATGGGTCGCGTATGGATCGCCCCGCCCGAGGCGCGAAGGTTCGCGCCGAACCTGACATCGCGAGCCCGTCATGAACATCGCGCGACACGCAAGTCCGTACCTCCTGTTCGCCGCCGCTGCCTGTCTCGGCGCCCCGCTCCAAGCCCAGATCGACGCGCAGACCGCCGACGCGATCAAACGCGAAGGGATCGAGAACAGCCATGTGATGGACATCCTCGATCGGCTGACCAACGGGATCGGCAGTCGCCTCACCGGCTCCGACAGCTTCACGCGCGCCTGCGAGTGGGCGCGTGACGAGTTCAGGAGCTTCGGCATGACCCAGGTCGAGCTGGAGAAGTGGGACACCTGGCCGATCACGTGGAATCGCGAGCAGTGGATGGGGCGCATCGTCGAGCCCGAGGCGATGGAACTGCAGGTGGCGACGGAGGCGTGGACCAATGGCACGAAGGGCCGCGTCTCCGGTGAGCTGATCGCGATGCCCGAGAAGGTCGAGGACCTGCGCAGCGGCGCGGAGACGTACCGCGGCAAGTGGTTGTTCGGACGCCTGCCGTCGTCGCGTTCGCCGGAGTACCGACCCTTCGTCGCGGCGGGGACCGAGGCGGGCATCGCCGGCTTCCTGGTGTCCTCGAGCGGCGACTCCGCGAATCCCAATCGCATCCGCGTGTTCGGCGATCGCCCGCACAGCGCGGAGATCCCGGACTCGCCGCCGCAGATCGTGATCCGTCGTGATCAGGCGCAGCACATCCGTGAGCTGCTCGACGCGGGCAAGACCGTGGTCGGCGAGTTCGAGATCCGCAATCGTTGGCGCAAGCAGCCCATCGACCTGAACAACGTGATCGCGGAGATCCCCGGCACCGAGAAGCCGGAGGAGGTCGTGATCGTTTCCGCCCACCTGGATTCGTGGCATCAGGCCACCGGCACCACCGACAACGGCACGGGCGCGTGCTCGACGCTGGAGGCCGCGCGCATCCTGATGGCGATCGGTGCGAAGCCCAAGCGCACGATCCGCTTCTGCCTGTGGGGAGGCGAAGAGCAAGGGCTCCTCGGATCGCTCGCCTACACCACGCGCCATCGCACCGAGATGGAGAAGGTCTCCGCCGTCTTCAACCACGACACCGGGACCAACTGGGCGCACGGGTTGACCGTGACCACCGCGATGGAGCCGATGATGCGGAAGGTGCTGGAGCCGGTGATGACGTTGAAGGCGCCCGACGACATCGGCGACGACCCGGTGTTCGACTTGCGCGCGGCGCCGCGCATCGGCGGCGGGATGGGTGGCAGCGACCACGCTTCGTTCCTGCGCACCGGCGTGCCGGCCTTCGACTGGTCACTGACCGGGCGTAGCGACTACTTCTCGCACACCTGGCACTCGCAGTGGGACACCTACGACGAGGCGATCCCGGAGTACATGCGGCACACCTCGACGGTCGTCGCACTCACCGTGCTCGGCGTCGCGAACCTCCCCGAGATGCTGCCGCGCGAGGGCGTCGGCGGGAGCGGCGGCGAAGGGCAGCAGCGTCCGCGCGGCTCCTTCATCGGCCGCGGCCTCGGCATCGAGTTCGACGAGGCCGACGGGCTGAAGGTCGCGCGCGTCGTCGAGGGCGGCGCCGCGGCCACCGCCGGGATCAAGGCCGGCGATCGCATCCAGAGCTTCAACGGCAAGGCGGTCGCTTCCGCGGACGAGTTGGGGACCGCCGCGCGAGCCGTGTTCGGCGACGAGAACGCCGGCAAGGTCGACATCGTCTTCGCCCGTGGTGACAGCACCGTGAAGATGACGGTCGAGGCCTCCTCGCTGATGCGCGGTCCCCGGCGCAACGGCAACGGCCGTGCGCCCGGCAGCGGCAGCGGCGGCGGCACGGCGCCCGGAACCAGCTCGGGATCCGGGTCGACGGGTGGGCAGGGTTCGCGCCGCGGGAATGCCGATAGCTGAGGACCGACCCCGGGCTGGCTGGGCCATCGAGCCCTGTTCCGGGGTCATTTCCCCGCGCGCGCGGCAGTTGCGACATCACAAGTCCATGGACGGCATGCCCTTGCACCTGATCGACCGGTCGATGCCGGCGCCCAGGCCGCGTGCTAGACTCCTCCGCGCACCTCCGGCTCGTCAGCTCGGACGATGAAGATCCAGCTCGTTCACCCCCCGGTCTACATCAACAAGAACGGGCTCACTGCGCTCCGACCGAGCCTTCCGCTCGGGCTCGCCTACATCGCCGCGGTCCTGCGCGACGACGGCCACGAGGTCGCGGTCATCGATGCGCTCGGCGAAGCACCCGACCAGAGCGTGCAGGACGGCGACATCTGGCGCATCGGCCTGTCGACCGACGAGGTCGTCGAGCGGATCGATCCGGCGACCAAGGTGATCGGCGTCACCAGCATGTGGAGCTACGCGTGGCCGATCGTCCGCGAGCTGATCCGCAAGCTTAAGGCGCGCTGGCCCGACAAGCCGATCGTCTGTGGTGGTGAGCACTTCACCGCGGTCACCGATCTGTCGATGGCGGAAGCGCCGATCGACTACATCGTGCAGGGCGAGGGCGAGGAGACGGCGCTCGCGCTGTTCCGCGCGCTCGAGGTCGGACTCGACGTGTCGGTGATCCCCGGTATCGCCTACCGCGCCGCCGACGGCACGGTGAAGAAGAACCCGCGCCGCGACCGCATTCGCAACATCGACGAGATCCCCTGGCCGGCATGGGAGCTCTTCGACGTGCACGCCTACGACGAGAACCGCCTCGTCACCGGGATCTACTACGGTCGCACGGTCCCGATCCTCGCCACGCGCGGTTGCCCGTACCAGTGCACCTACTGCTCGTCGCCCGGCATGTGGACCACGCGATGGTTCGCGCGCACGCCGAAAGATGTGGCGGACGAGATCCAGCACTACGTCGAGAAGTACCAGGCGACGAACTTCCCCTTCCAGGACCTCACCGCGATCCTCAAGCGCGAGTGGGTGGTGGAGTTCACCAGCGAGATCCTGAAGCGTGGATTGAAGATCACCTGGCAGCTCCCGGCCGGCACCCGCTCGGAGATCATCGACGACGAAGTCGCTCGTCTGCTCGTGCAGTCCGGCTGCCGTTCGATCAATCTCGCGCCCGAGTCGGGATCCGAACGCACGCGCAAGCACATGAAGAAGATGATCACCGACGAGAAGCTGTTCCGCGCCGCGCGAGCCGCGGTGCGCAACGGCCTCAACGTCGGCATCTTCCTGGTGCTCGGCTATCCCACCGATGAACCCGTCGACATGAAGGCGACCGCGCGCATGGTGCGCAGGCTCGCGCGTGTCGGCGTCGACGACGTCTCCGCAGGCTTCTTCTTCCCGCTGCCCAACACCGAGATCTACCGCGAACTCGAAGGCAACGGCAAGGTCGTGCTCGACGACGACTTCCTCAAGCTCCCGATCTACGTGCACAACAAGTTCATGTCGCCCGACAGGAACTACAACCCGCACATGACGGCGAAGCAGATGACGCGGTGGAAGTACTGGATCGTCGCCAACTTCTACCTGACCAACTTCCTGTTCCACCCCGGCAAGGTGTTCCGCATCTTCTGGAACTTCCTGCGCGGCAAGGAGACCTCGAAGATGGAGTCGTTCCTGCAGGAGACCAAGCGCAAGTTCACGCTGCGTCGCCGCAGTCGGAGCGATCAGGACGGTAGCAAGCGCGTCGAGCCGCTCAGCGCCGCATCACGCGGGTCCTGAGCGTGGGCGTTCGGACCGGCGGCGGAGCAGCTCCTCGATCGCCGCGAGTTGCACCGCCGCGGCGTGATCCGCAGAGATGTTGCGCTCGGCCCACCCGCGGGCTGCGACGCTCGCCGCGCGCGCGCTGTCGTCGTGCGTGAGCAGCCCGGCGCATCGTTCGGCGAACTGTGCAGGTGACTCGGCCAAGGTCAGGGCCGGCGGCGGCGCGTCGATGCCGCGCGCCGCGAGCGCATTCGCGACCACCGGCAGTCCGTGCGCGAGCGCGGTCATCACCTTGATGCGGCTGCCGCCTCCCGAGAACAGTGGGGCGACCAGTGCCCGTCCCGAGCCGAGGAGCGCCGCGAGATCGGGGACGAGCCCCGCGACCTCGACGCCGGGGATCTCCGCCAGCGCGAGTACCGTCGCCGGGGCGTGGTCGCCCGCCAGCACGAGGGAGGCATCGGGGGACGACCTGCGGACGCGCGGCAGGATCTCGCTCGCGAGGTGGATCGCCGCCTCGCGATTGGGCGGGTGGCTGTAATCGCCGAGGAAGAGCAGCCGTCGCGGGGCGTGCTCCGGCTCTACGCGCGCGGGGGGGACGGGGACCGCCGGTGGGCGGACCGCCACGGCCCTTCCGCATCGTCGGCGCAGGGTTTCCGCGTCGTCCTCATTGAGTGCCTGGAGCAGGTCGGCGCGCGACAGGATGGCGTCGAGGTAGCGCTGCCAGTGCCGCCTCTCCGAACCGGCTCCGATGCCGAAGGGCAGGACCCCGGCGGGGACCGGGGTGGCCGCCTCGTGGTCGGTCAAGACGGTCGGCACCGCACCGCAAGCGTCGAGGTACTGACCCATCAGCGTCATCTCCACGAGGACGGCGTCGGGTCGACATCGCTGGATCTCCCCACGCAGCGCACCGACCAGGGCCGTCGATCGCCATTTGGCGACCGCGACGGGCAACCCCAGCACCCCGAAACCCCAGGCGGTGTGGAGCTTGTCGCGCAGACCGCCCCACGGTCCGGGGTCCCGGCGGCTGAGACGGCGGACCGGCGTGACCGCGCACCCGGGGGGCAGGCGCTCGGGGCGGGCTTCCTCCCGTTCAGCGGCGGTGCACAGGGCGATCAACCCGATCTCGACCCGCCGCGCGAGCGCGCCGAGGAGGGCATGCAGGTACACGCCGCCACCGTGGCTGCTGCCCTCGAGCGGGATGAAGGGAGTGAGGACGATCAGGCGCATCGAGGGACGAGGATCTGCGCTCCAGCGGATCGTCGGCACGCGATCCGGCCTTTTTCGGCGCGGGTCCGCGGGCTGGCGCTCGGTGGAGAACATATCACGTGTCGTAAGTGCCCATGATATCTTGATTTCAGATCAATCCAGAGTTGAGCTTCCACAGCATTTTCCACGGGGTGCAAGCTTGCGGACCTGAACTCGGCGGTGATAATCCGCGCCCGAGTCATCCAATCCCGATGGCGCTCTGAGCCATGAACGACACGATCCGCTCCATCCTGGCAATCCTCGAACAGGACAAGCCTCCGGAGTTGAAGATCGCGGCCGCGCAGGTGCTCGGAGAGCTGGCACCACAGGATCCAGGTGTGGTGCGGACCCTGGCGGGAGCCGCCGGATCGGGGGAGGACTACCTGGCGCGGCCTGCGCTGCTCGCCCTGGGAGCGATCCGCTCCTCGGCGGCGATCAAGGTGCTGCTCGGCCATCTCGAAGGCCGCCACGCCGACCTCGCGAGCCACGTGCTCCGCGAGATCGGCCCCGCCGTCGCGGCGGAGATCGAGCCGGTCTTCTCCCAGTCGAGTCCGGAGGTGCAGGCTCGCCTGATGCCGATCCTGGCGTCGTGTCGGAACAGCCACTCCCTCTCGACGCTGGAGACGGCGCTGTTCCAGCCGATCAACGCGCGGCGTGCGGCCGACCTGCTCGTCGAGACCCACCTCGACGGCCTCGATGCGCGCCAGCGCAAATCGTTGCAGGGGCGTCTCGCCAAGGCGATGAAGGGCATCGAACTCAGCCCCGAGACCCGCGGCGCGCTCCTGTGCGTGGTCGCCCGCCTCGACGGAGCCGCCGCACGCGAGACCTTGATGGAGCACGTCGGCGCGCAGCATCCGGTGCTGGTGCGCGCTGCGGCGCTGCGCGCGCTCAAGGGTGTCAAGCTCACGCCCACCCAGTCGGTGCTGATCCTCGACGTCCTCTCGGCGGCCGACGCCGAGCCGCTGGTCGAACCTGCGGTCGAGTTGCTGCGCGGTGTCCCATGGAGTGAGAAGGCGATCCCCGCGCTCCGCAATCTCCTCGACTCTCCCGACGTCGCCCTGCGCCGTTTCGCGCTGGAGGCGATGAAGCGGGTCGAGGACGCCGACGTCGTCAAGCCGCTGCTGGCGATCCTGCACGGCAGCTCCGAGGAACTCGCCGGCCTCGCGGCCGACGCGCTCGGCAACAACCCGCACGCGCGCGACGGTCTGCTGCGCAGCTTCCTCGCCGAGAAGGACGCTGCCTCGGCGCGCCGCATGCTGCAGCCCTTGTCGCAACTGATGCGGGGCATGGACGAGAAGCAGCTCGATGCTCTCGTCGAGCGTGGCACCAAGGCGCTCCTGGTCCAGGATCCCCTCGGCGAGCTGGTCCTCGAACTGGTCGCTCGCGCCGGTGGTGATGCCGGTGTGGCGAGCATCACCGACAAGGCGGTGCGCTTGCGCAAGCAGAAGAAGCTGCGCGAATCGGTCGCCCTCTTCGCCTTACTCGCGCACATGCAGCGCCTGGATCCGGAAGGCCGCTTCCAGCTCGCCGTGACGCGGCTGCTGCTCGACGAGGCCCAGCCGCGTGGCGAGGAGGCTCCGGTCGGCAACGCGACCATGGGCTACTTCGCCCTGTTGATCCGCGAGGGCTTCCCGATGCTCGAGCGCGTGCGCAAGGAGTCGGCGGTGACTCCCGAGGCGATGCTGCGCATCGGGCAGCATTTCTGTGGCGGAGTCGGCGAGGAGCGACGACTGGGAGTCGATCTGCTCGCCTACGTGGCGCAGAAGTTCGGCAAGCGGCGCGCCGGCGAAGAGGCCAAGGTCGCGCTGCGCGCCGAAGGCTACTGACCCGCGCCGGCTTGCGCCGCGGCCGCGCCACCCATGCGGACGACGGTGCCCGGCGTGCGCGCCCAGAATGCGCTCGAACCCCGCGCCACCAAGCTGACCGCGGTCGAGCCGAAACCGAAGCGGCCGACCTCGTCGCCGCGGCGCACCCTGGTCCCGACCGCCACGCTGCGGTGGATCAGGCCCACGTTGAGCGCGCCGACCATCACCACGGCGCCGGTCCGGCCGTCGTCGAGCCTGGCCTCGAAGACCACGCGGGCGTTGCGCACGAACAGGCGCGGGAAGCTGCGGACCGCCGCCTGGTTCACCGGGAACAGCGTCCCGGGCAGAGCGCGGATCGCGGTGATCGTCGCGTCGAAAGGCGCATGGACGCGGTGGTAGTCACCGGGTGCGAGGTAGACGGTCGACTGGCTGCCGTCATGCAACGCGGCAGCCGACGCGGCGTCGCCGAGCAACTCGGCGACCGTGTAGTCGACGCCCTTGATCTGCTCGATCCGTCCCGCGTCGATCGGCCCGGAGGAGACGATCCGGCCGTCGCAGGCGTCGACCAGAGGCGCGTCCGCCACCGGGCGTGCCCCCGCGCGCAGGGGGCGTTGGAAGAAAGCGGCGAGGCTGCGGAAGGAGTCGAGCGGAGCATCGAGCTCGTCGAGCGCGGCGCCGTAACGTCGCGCGAACGCACGGAACGCCGGGGCGCGCAGGGCGCGGGGCAGGGGGATGCGGGTCACGACACCCGTCGTGCGCGACAGCGCCACCTTGGGAAGGAGCGAGAACAGGGATCGGCGCAGCCAGCTCAAGCGGTCGTCATTCTGCACGGCAGCTGCGTCGTCGCGCCTCGAAAACCAGGGCGCCGCGTGGCACGATCCGGCGATGAGCGGTGGGTGGTTCGTGTGCGGTGTCGCGCTCCTCGTCGGTCTGTCGGCGTGCAAACCGCGCGAGGCGGCGGCTCGCAGCCGGGATGAACTGGTGCTCGAACTCGGCGGCGACGGGCCGCCGCTCGCCAAGCTGCTCACCGATGCACGACGCCGCGTCGAGTCGGCGTCGTCGCAGACGATCGCGTCTCCGCTCCGTCTGCGCGCGCCGGAGCGTCCGGTGCGCTACCGAACCGTGCGACTCGGGGCCGGCGAGAGCCTGAGCAAGCTGTGCGCGCGAGTCCTCGGCGACTCTTCGCGCTGGCGCGAGATCGCCGAGCTCAACGGCTGGAGCGAGGCCGATCTTCGGCGTCTCGCCGAAGGCACCGACGTCCGACTTCCCATGCAGTGAGCGAGCCGTCCATGTCGTCCATGCAGCGTCGCAAGAACCCGATTCCATCCCGTCTGCTCCTCGTCCTGGCCTCGCTGGCGATCGCCGCGTGTGGCGGCGCGCCGCAGCCGCAGTCGCAGCCCGCGCCGTCGGAGTCCACCGACCTGACCGGCGAGACCAGCGTCAAGCCCGGCATCAACGACTCCTTCCTCAAGGCGGACAGTGCTGCCGAGTTCGCGCAGAAGTTCGAGACCGAGAGCCGCGAGATCTACACGCAACGGCAGGCGATCGTCGCCAAGCTCGGACTGCGGCAGGGACAGGCGATCGCCGACGTCGGCAGCGGCACGGGCCTGTTCCTGCGTGCCTTCTCCGACACCGTCGGCCCGTCCGGCAAGGTCTTCGCCGTCGACATCGCACCGGCGATGGTGTCGTGGATCACGCAGCGTGCGAAGCGCGAGGGGCTCACCAACGTCGTTCCGGTGCAGTGCACGGCGAAGTCGACCGAGCTCCCGGAGGCTTCGGTCGACGTCGTGTTCGTGTGCGACACCTACCACCACTTCGAGTTCCCCCACAACACGCTGGCCTCGATCCATCGCGCGCTGCGCACCGGTGGTTCGCTGTGCGTGATCGACTTCCATCGCATCCCGGGACAGTCGAGCGAATGGACGCTCAACCACGTGCGCGCCGGTGAGGACGTCGTGCGCCAGGAGATCCTCGACGCGGGTTTCGAGTTCGTCGAGGGATCGCACGACCTGTTGAAGGACAACTGGTACGCGCGCTTCCGCAAGGTCGCGCGCTGAGCTGCGTCCTCAGGTGCGGTAGTCGGCGTTGATGCGCACGTAGTCGGCGGTGAAGTCACAGGTCCACACGTCGAGGCCTGCATCGCCGATCGCGAGATCGACACCGATCACGACCTCTTCGTCGTTCTGCAGGTGCTTGCTCGCGGCCGGTTCGCGCTCGGGGTGGGGCTTGCCGTCCTCGTAGACGAACTGCTCGCCGACCCACACCCTGGCCCGGGCGACGTCGATGGCGACGTCCGAACGTCCGGCTGCGGACAGGATGCGACCCCAGTTCGGATCGCGTCCGGCGATCGCCGTCTTCACCAGCGGGCTGGTGGCGATGGTGCGCGCACAGCGCAGGGCCTCGGTGTCGCTGGCCGCGCCGCGGACCTCGACCGTGACCAGCCGCGTCGCGCCTTCTCCGTCGCGGGCGATCGCGCGTGCGAGGCGGGTGCCGACGTCGATCAACGCGCCCTCGCACAGCTCCTCGTCAGGGCTGCGGAATCGACCCGAGGCCATCAGCACCACGGTGTCGTTGGGTGAGGTGTCGCCGTCGACGGTGACGCGGTGGAACGAACGGTCGACGACGTCGCGCAGCAGTTCGTCCGCTGCGCGCGGCAGGACCGCATCGGTGGCGAGGAAACCGAGCATCGTCGCCATGTTGGGGTGGATCATTCCGGCACCCTTGGCGGCACCGGTGACGCGCGCTTCACCGCTCGGCGTGGCGAAGGTCGCCGAATGCAGTTTGCGCACGGTGTCCGTGGTCATGATGCCGCGCGCGAAAGCGTCGGCACCCTGGGCATCGAGCGCATCGACGAGCGCGGGGATCCCGCCGCGGATCTTGTCCATCGGCAGGTGGGCGCCGATCGCGCCGGTGCTGATCGGCAGCACCTGCTCGGTGCGGCAGCCGAGGCGTTCGGCGACGAGTCGCGCGGTCTCGCGGGCGTCGTCGATGCCGCGCTGACCGGTCGCGCAGTTCGCGCAGCCGGCGTTGACGATCACCGCGCGGATCAGCCCCTTCGACTTCGCGAGCTGCTCGCGACACACGGTCACGTGCGCGCCGACGAGTGCGTTGCGCGTGAACATCGCCGCGGTCGGGACGGGCTCGTCGGCGACCAGCAGCGCGAGGTCGGAACCGCGGCCGGGCTTCTTGATGCCGGCCCACATGCCGGCCGCCCGGAAGCCCGCGGGCAAGGCGATATCGCTCATGGGTGGGATCTCGCGGTGCGCGCCCTCGCGAGGGGCGGGCGCGCGTTGCCCGCATCACTGCACGGTGATCGTCGCGCGCTCGATGAGCAATTGCTGCGAGGTCTCGCCGCGTGCCGAACCGAAACTCTCGAGGCGACGCACCGCCTCCATGCCCTCGACGACCTCGCCGAAGATCGTGTGCTTGTCGTCGAGCCAGCTCGTCGGCTTGAAGGTGATGAAGAACTGGCTGCCGTCGGTGCCGGCGCCGGCATTGGCCATGCTCAGCAGTCCCGGACGATCGTGACGGACCTTCTTGTCGAACTCGCCGGCGTACTGATAGCCCGGCCCACCGCTGCCGTTGCCGCGCGGGTCACCGCCCTGCGCCATGAAGTCGGTGATGACGCGGTGGAAGGGCAGGCCGTCGTAGAAGCCGAGCTGGGTGAGGTAGATCGTGCTCGAGACGTGCATCGGTGCGACCGACGGCATCAGCTTGATCTTGATGTTTCCGACGTTGGTCGCGAGGTTCCAGAAGTAGTCGTGACCTGCGGCGAAGGCGACCTTCGGTGGCTTCGGCAACGTGAACTTCCAGTTCTGCTTGGCCTTGTCGACCTTCTGGGCCTCGGCGAAGCGCGCGAGTTCCTGCAGCGGGGACTGGGGGTCGGTGGGATTGGCCTTGGGAGCTTCGGGGGTCACGTCGGGTTTCTCGGTTGGGTTGGCGGGGGGATTCGCCGGCTTGGTCGCGGAGTCGTCGCCACAGCTCGCGAGCGAGCAGGCGAGCACACCGACGAGGACCAGGTTGCGGAGTGGGGTCATCGCGTCAGTTCATCACCGGAATCGGCGGGCCGACGACGATAGGTCTGCGCCGCAGCCGGTCAAACCTCGTCCCGCACCGGACGGCGCGATTGCGGCCCCGGGATCCCCCGACGGCCGGCGGCACGACGTCGCGCGCCGACCGCGTCGCCGCACCCGGCATCAAGGCATGTAGACGGTGGCGAGCCGCGTGAGGTACGGCGTCCCCACGCCCGGCGCGACCACGGCTTGGAAACCGAGGTCGAGTCCCGCGACCGAGGGCGTCACCGGAACCGTCAGCGGGATCGAAGCCATCCCGGTCGCATCCAGCACCCCGGCCGGCAAGGGGATCAGCAGGCCGAGACCGAGCTGGAGTTCGCCGAGGCCGGGGATCGCGGTCGAGGTCCGGCTGGCGAGGCCGGCGACGATCGAATGCGCGGCCGCGGGCGGCCCGTCGAGTTGCAGGTGGAAGGTGGCACCCGCGGTGGTCATGCGACGGAACTCGGGGAACTGCACCTCGGTGCCGAGATCGGGATAGGCCGCGAAGGCCTGCACGCCCGCCGAGGTGACGATCACGCCGACCTCGGAGTTGGCGCGGACCTCGATGAAGCTGCCGTTCAACGGCTCGCGCTCCATCGTCCCGTGCAGGGAACTCGCGCCGAGCAGCTCCGCGCCCTGCTGCGTGCGCGCGACCACCGTCGTGCGGTGGAAGCGCAGGTCGAGCGGTCGGTCGCTCGCAGTGATCGGGGTCGAGAGCCAGGCGTCGCGGCGCGCGTCGAACATCGCGAGCTCGGTGTCGTCCTCGAGCACGTTGACCGCGCTGTCGCGGTTGCTCCACGGGATCGCGTTCGCGCTCGTCGGGTGGGCGACGAACTGTCCGGAGCGGGCTGCGAAACCCCACCAGGTCGTGAACGAGGTGCTGTGCACGAGTGCGCCGTTGCGCGACACCTCGGGCATCACCGTCGCGGCGCCGGCGGGCAGTGCGTACCACGCGTTGCGGATCGCGCTGTAGAGGCGCACGTCGGTCTGGTTGACGTTCATCGCCGCCGCGGCCGTCGTCGACAGCGCGAGAGTGGCCGAGGAAAGCGACACCGCGGCGGTCCCACCGGTGAGTCCGCTGTAGGCGGTCACCGTCTGCGGATCGACCAGCAGCACCATGGCACCCGAGGGCGTGGGGGCCGCGGCTTGCGTGGTGATGAAGCTCGTCCAGTGCGGCGAGCCCGCGCCGAAGCAGAAGTGCTGGAAGCCGTCCGGACTGGCGTGTCCGGCGTGGTCACCGACCACCGGCGTGGTCGCCGCGGCGTTGGTCGTCACCACGTCGAAGGTGCCGGAGATGCCGCTGAATCCGCACAGCTCCGTGCTGCTCTTGAACAGCGCGACGTCGCCGTTGGCGAGGCCGGGTCCCGGCGTCTGATTGAGAGTGACCGATCGCCAGGAGCCCTGGATCGCGGAGAAGCCGTGGATCGTGTTGCCGCTGATCACCCAGGCGAGCGTGTGCGAGATCCCGCTCGACGACGGCACGGCGCCCGCGGTCGCTGCGGTCCAGGTGCCGAGCGGCGCGCTGTAGCCCTCGAGATTGGTTCCGTCGACCACCACCAGGCCGTTGCGTTCGACGAGGATCGCGGCCGTCGGTGCAACGGTGTGCGAGGTCCATCCTCCGACCAGGCCCGACATCGTCCACAGCGTGCTGCCGTCGCGCACGGCGAGCACCACGTCGTTGCGGTTGGTGGTCGGGTTGACGATGGTGTGGGCATTGGAGACGGCGATGGTCTCGAAACGGCCCGTGGCGCCGGAGTAGCAGGTCACGCTGCTGCCCGCGTCGATCATCAACCAATCGTTGGTCTGGCGCAGTGCGAACACGCCCGACACCGGGAACGAGGCCCAACTGCGCGTCTTCGAGGAGAAGGCGTGCACCGTCGTGTTGGTCGCGATCCACGCGATCTTGCCCAGCGCGCCCACTTGACCGCTCGTCACTCCGGGTTCGGACTGGAACACCCACGACGAGGACCGCTGCGCGGGCACTGCGGCGGCGAGCAGGGGTAGAGCGAGCGTTACGGCGAGGCGGAGGAGCGATTGCATGTCAGTCGTCCGTGCGGGGGTGTGGCGTGCGCGCCGGATCCTAGCCTACCGCCGCATCCAGGTGCTCGTCCCGAGGTCGTGTCGTCCGAGTCTGCGACGCTTCGCCGGAGCGAAAGCTCGCGCCTAGACGATGCGGATCGGTCGGCTCGGCAGCGTCGGGCCTTCCTGGCGCTCCGCGGCGGTCGGCTCGCGCAGCACCCGCAGCATGGCGATCTCGTCGCAGGCGGTGAACTTCGGGCAGTTCTTGCAGTCGTTGAACATCTTGTGCGGCAGCTCGCGGTGCTCGACGACGCGGAAGCCGAGCTTCTCGAAGAAGCCCTGCACGTAGGTGAAGGCGTAGATGTTCGGGACGCCGAGCTCCTGCGCGATCTCGATCAGGCGGTCGGCCATCGCGCGCCCGACCCCGCGGCGTTGCTCGTCGGGATGCACGGCGATCGAGCGCACCTCGGCCATGTCGGACCACACGACGTGCAGGGCGCCGCAGCCGACGAAACGGTCGCCGATCTCGGCGACCACGAAGTCGCGGATGTGTTCGATCACCGAGGCCGGCGAGCGCGGCAGCATCACCTGACGCATCGCGAGCTCGTTGACGAGGCGCATGATCTTCCCGGCGTCGGTGACCCGCGCGGAGCGGATGACGAGTTCGCTCATCGGGTCTCCTCCGTCGAGATGCGGGCCCGTGCGACGGCGATCGCCGCGCGCACGCGATCGGGCGCGGTGCCGCCGAGCACGTTGCGCCGCGCGAGCACGCGGTCGACGCCGAGCTCCGTGCGCAGGTCGCCCTGCACCTCGGGCAGGAGCTTCTTCAACTCCGCCTCCGGCAGCGCCTCGATCTCCACGCCCTGCTCGATTGCACGTCGCACCAGGGCACCGATGCGCTCGTGGGCGTCGCGGAACGGCACGCCGGCGCGCACCAAGAGATCGGCGACGTCGGTCGCATTGAGCTGGCCCTGCGAGGCTGCGGCGCGGCAACGATCGGTGTCGTACTCGATGGTCGCGACCACCGTGGTCGCCACGCGAACGCAGGCGATGGTGGTGTCGATCGCGTCGAACAGCGCCTCCTTGTCCTCCTGCATGTCCTTGTCGTAGGCCATCGGCAAGCCCTTCAGCGTCATCAGGAAGCCCTGCAGGTGACCGGCGACGCGCCCGCACTTGCCGCGGATCAGCTCCAGCGCGTCGGGGTTCTTCTTCTGCGGCATCAGGCTCGATCCGGTCGCCACCGCGTCGGCGAAGCGGACCAGGCGTGCCTCGAAGGTGCCGAGGAAGATCCAGTCCTCCGCGAGACGCGAGAGGTGGATCATCGTCAGCGCGCAGGCGAAGACGACCTCGGCGACGTGATCGCGGTCGCTCACCGCGTCCAGGCTGTTGCGCGTCGGTCCGCCGAGGAAGCCGAGCGACTCGGCGAGGGACTCGCGGTCGATCGGGAAGGCCGTCCCTGCGAGTGCACCCGATCCGAGCGGGCAGGTGTCGAAGCGCGCGCGTGCGTCGGCGAGGCGGCTCCGATCGCGCGCGAGCATCTCGAACCAGGCGAGAACGTGGTGTCCGGCGGTGATCGGCTGCGCGCGCTGCAGGTGCGTGTAGCCGGGGATCGGCAGGTCGCTGTGACGCTCGGCGAGGTCCAGCAGGGTCGTCTGCAGCTCGAGCAGGTGAGCGTCGAGTTCGTCGACGCGGCGCTTGAGCCAGAGCTTGAGATCCGTGGCGACCTGGTCGTTGCGCGATCGCCCGGTGTGGAGCTTGCGCGCGAGCGCGCCGATCGCGGTCAACAGCTCACGTTCGACGAAGCTGTGCACGTCCTCGTCGGACGCACGCGCGACCCGCGCCGGGTCGTTGGAGAGCTCCTCGCGCAGCACGCCGAGCGCCGTGCACAACTCGCCGACCTCGTCGGGCGTGAGCACCCCGGCACCGCCGAGGGCCTGGGCCCAGGCGATGCTGCCGACGATGTCCTCGTCGACCAGCCGCCGGTCGAAGGGCAGGCTGCGGTTGAAGCGCTCGAAGAAGGGGTCGAGGCCGCCCTCGAATCGTCCACCCCACAGCTTGCTCATGCGGTGAGATCCTCTCCCGCGCGGAGGCTCCGCGCCGCGGCGACGGCGCCGGGAAGTCCGTAGAGCTTCACGAAGCCACGGCTGTCGGCGTGGTCGAAGCGGGCGGAGGCGCCGAAAGTGGCGAGATCCTCGGAGTACAGGCTGTACGGCGACTTCGCACCGACCGCGGTCGCGGTGCCCTTCCACAGGCGCACACGCACCTCGCCGGTGACCCAACGCGTGGCCTCGGCGAAGAAGGCGTCGAGCGAGCGTCGCAGCGGGTGGTACCAACGGCCGGTGTAGACCAGATCCGCGTAGTCCGGCACCAGCTTCTCGGCCTGGCGCAGCGTGTCGCGCTCCATAGTGATGCTGCGCAGGGTGCGAGCAGCCTCGAGCACGATCGTGCCGCCGGGTGTCTCGTAGACGCCGCGCGACTTCATGCCCACCAGGCGGTTCTCGGTGATGTCGACGCGACCGACACCGTGCTCGCCGCCGAGCTTGTTGAGCCGCTCGACCAGGGCGACGGCGTCGAGCCTCGCGCCGTCGACGCTGACCGGCACGCCCTGCTCGAAGCCGAGCGTGACGATTCGGGGCTCGTCAGGCGCCTTGCGCGGGTCGACCGTGAGCATCCACACGTCGTCGGGCGGCGAGTTCGCCGGATCCTCGAGTGCGCCGCCCTCGTGACTGATGTGCCAGAGGTTGCGATCGCGCGAGTAGATCTTGGTCTTGGTGGCGGTGATCGGCACCTGGTGCTTCGCCGCGTAGTCGATCGCGTCCTCGCGCGAGCGGATGTCCCAGTTGCGCCAGGGTGCGATCACCTCGAGATCGGGATCGAGCGCCTGGTAGGCCAGTTCGAAGCGCACCTGATCATTGCCCTTGCCGGTGCAGCCGTGCGCGACCGTGCGCGCGCCGACCTCGTGGGCGTAGGCGACCTGCGCGCGGGCCAGGATCGGGCGCGCCATGCTCGTGCCGAGCAGGTAACGGCCTTCGTAGACCGCCATCGCGCGCACGCAGGGCCAGATCACCTTCTCGACGAACTCACTGCGCAGGTCGACGACCTTGCACGACGCCGCGCCGGTGCGCTTCGCCTTGTCCTCGAGGCCGTCGAGTTCCGAACCGCCCTGGCCGACGTCGCCGGCGAGGCAGTGCACTTCGGCTCCGTGGTGCTCGCGCAGCCAGGGAATGATGATCGAGGTGTCGAGACCGCCGGAGTAGGCGAGGACGACCTTCTTGTTGCTCATGGGGGGAATGGGGGCGGGTGTGCGGAGGAGGTGGATCAGCGATTGAGCAGCAGGACGAGGATCGCCTTCTGCACGTGCAGCCGGTTCTCGGCGATGTCGTAGACGATCGACTGCGGTCCATCCATGACGTCGGCGGTCACTTCGTGGCCGCGGTGCGCGGGCAGGCAGTGCATGAAGAAGGCGTCGCGCTTGGCGCGGCCCATCACCACGTCGTCGATCTGGTAGTCGTGGAAGATGCCGGCGCGCTCCTCGGTCTCGTCCTCCTGGCCCATGCTCGCCCACACGTCGGTGTAGACGGCATCGGCGTCGATCGATGCGGTCTCCGGATCGTTGACGATCTGGATCTCCGCGCCGGACTGGCGCGCGAACAACATCGCCTCGTGCACGACCTTGCTGTTGGGCTCGTAGCCCTCGGGCGTGCAGACCGTGATGTTCGCGCCGAGCTTGCTCGCCGCGAAGATCAGCGAGTGGCAGGTGTTGTTGCCGTCGCCGTAGTAGGCCAGCTTCTTGCCGCCGACGTCGCCGCCCCACTTCTCGTAGAGGGTGAAGAAGTCGCTCAGCGCCTGGCAGGGGTGCAGGTACTCGGAGAGTCCGTTGATCACCGGGATGCCGCAGTTCTCGGCGAGCTCGGTGACCACGCGGTGCTTGTAGGTGCGCGCGACGATGGCGTGCACCCAACGCTCGAGGTTCTTCGCCACGTCGCGGATCGACTCGCGGGCGCCGATGCGCGCATCGCGGTGATCCATGTAGATCGCCGAGCCGCCGAGGTCCTGCATGCCGACGTCGAAGGTGAAGCGCGTGCGCAGGCTGTCCTTCTCGAAGACCATCGCGAGCTTGCGCCCTCGGAGGACGGCGTCGTGCTTCTCGCGATTGCGCTTCAGCTCCGCGGCGGTGTTGAAGATCAGCCCGATCTCGTCGACCGAGAGCTGGGCGACCGAGATCAGGTCCTTGTGGGGGAGCTTGCCGAAGCGGAACGAAGTCATCGGGATCTGTGGCCGGGACGGGCGGGAAGGTGATGCGGTCTCAGCCGCGGAGCGTGTGGCGGATGATGTCGAGGGCGCGCACGACGTCGTCGGCGGTGACGATGTACGGCGGCAGGAAGCGGATCACGTCGTTGGCGGTGCAGTTCGCGAGCAGGCCGTTGCGGTAGAGCTGCTTCTGCAGCTCCGCCGCTCCCTCGACGCGCACACCCTGGATCAATCCGCGGCCCCGCAGCTCCGCGATGCGCGGGAACTCGCGTTGCAGTGCGGTCAGTCCCTCGCGGAACTGCTCGCCGCGTTCGACGACGTTGCCGAGCAGCCCGTTCTCGAGCTCGCCGAGCAGGACGTGCGCGGCCCGCAGCACGAAGGGACCACCGGCGAAGGTGGAACCGTGGTCGCCTGGTTGGAAGGTGCCTTCCAGTCCCTTGCGCACGAGGCATGCGCCCATCGGCAGTCCCGCCGCGAGCGGCTTGGCGAGCGTGACCACGTCAGGTGCTGCGTCCCACCACTGGCTGCACAGGAAGCGGCCGGTGCGGCCGGTGCCGCATTGCACCTCGTCGTGGATGAGGATCGTGCCGGTCGAATCGCAGAGCGTGCGCGCAGCGCGCAGGAAGGCCGGATCGAGCGCCACCACGCCGCCCTCGCCCTGGATCGGCTCGAGGATCAGTCCCGCGGGTCCGGCGTCGAGCGCCGCCTTCAGCGCGGCGACGTCGTTGCGCGGGACGAAGGTCACGCCGGGGACCAGCGGACCGAAGGGCTCGCGGTACTTCGCGCCACTCGTGACCGACAGCGCGCCCATCGTGCGGCCGTGGAAGCCGCCCTCGATCGCCACGTAGCCGGTGCGCCGCTCGTCGCCGCGCACGCGCATCGCCTTGCGAGCGAGCTTGAGCGCGCACTCGTTGGCCTCGGCGCCGCTGTTGGTGAAGAACACCGCCTCCATGCCGCTGAGGCGGCACAGGGCCGAGGCGACCTTCTCGGTGTACGGATTGCGGAACAGGTTGCTGACGTGCAAGGCCTTTCGTGCCTGATCGCTCAGCGCGGCGACCAGCTTCGGGTGGCCGTGGCCGAGCGCGGACACGGCGATCCCGCCGAGGAAGTCGAGCCACTCGCGTCCGCTCTCGTCGCGGATCGTCGCGCCCTTGCCCTCGACGAACACCTCGGGCTGCCGGACATAGGTCCTCAATACGTGCTCATCCATGCTCGCATCCGTCCTTCTCGTCGCCGCAATCGACAGTGAATCTCGTGCCGACGTCGTCGCGCAGCGCGTCGAGCACCGCATCGGCTCCCGCTGCGGGGGCGATCTTCACGAGCCCGCGCGGCAGTGCGTGCAGCGCGTCGAGCGCCGCCTCGACCTTGGGGATCATCCCGCCGCGCAACACGCCCTCGTGGCGCAAGCGCGCACAGTCGGCGGGTGTCAGGCGTGCGATGCGCCGCCGCTCCTGGTCGAGGACGCCCTCGACGTCGGTGAGGAACAGGATCGCCTCGCATCCGAGCGCGCGCGCCAGCGGTGCGACCGCGTGGTCGGCGTTGATGTTGTAGAGCCGGTCGTTCGCGCCGCTGGCGCCGGTGTCGAGCGGGGCCACGGTGGCGATCAGCGGCACGAGGCCGGCGCCGACCAGGGCGTCGACGACACGGCGGTCGACGCGCGCGACCTGCCCGACGTAGCCGAGATCGACCCCGGACGGGCTGTGCTTGCGCGCGGTGAACAGTCCGCCGTCCGCGCCGCACAGGCTGACCGCGGGCGCACCGGCCGCCGACATGCTCTCGGCGAGCGCCTTGCCGACCGTGCCCGCGAGCACGGCGACCGCGATCTCCGCGGTCGCCGCGTCGGTGATGCGCAGGCCGTCGTGGTAGCGGTCCTCGATCCCGCAGCGCTTGCTGAGCGCACGGATCTGGTTGCCGCCGCCGTGGACCACGACGCACGAGTGTCCGGCCTCGCGCGCGCCGGCGATGGCGCGGGCCAGGGTGGCGCGGGGGCCGCTCTCCTCGAGCTGTGCCCCGCCGATCTTGATGCACAGCTTCATGCGAGCAGACCCGCGGTCTCGTCGAGACCCAGCATCAGGTTCATGTTCTGGAGCGCCTGTCCGGAGGCACCCTTCACCAGGTTGTCGATCACCGAGACGATCACGACGCGGCCCGGCGTCTCGCGCGACGCCGGCACGTCGGCCACGGCGATGTCGCAGAAGTTGGTGAGCTGCACGTTCATCAGCTCCGGGAAGCCCTTGTCGTAGATGCGCACGAAGGGCTCCTTGTCGTAGCTCGCGTGCAGGCAGGCACGGATCTCGGCGGCGTGCACGCCGCGGTGCGGACGCAGCCAGATCGTCGAGAGGATGCCGCGGAAGGTCGGCAGCAGGTGGGGCACGAACAACACGCGCTCGCTGCCGACCGCCTGCCAGATCTCCGGCTGATGGCGGTGATCGCCGACGCCGTAGGCGAGGAAGTTCTCGTGCACGTTGCCGAAGTGCGTGCGCCTCTTCGGCTCCTTGCCGGCGCCCGAGGTGCCGCTCTTGCAGTCGGCGATCACGTCGGCCGACAGGTCGACGAGGTCGGCGTGCACCAGCGGCAGGAGCGGCAGGCTGACCGACGTGGGGTAGCAGCCGGGATTGGCGACGAAGTCCGCGGCGCGCACCGCATCGCGTGCGTGCTCGGTCAGGCCGTAGATCGCGCGCTCGCGGAGTCCCGGATCGTGATCCTCGCCGTAGGCGCTGGCGTGCACCGCGGGATCGCGCAGCCGGAAGTCGGCGCTGAGGTCGACGACCTTGCAGCCGGCGTCGAGCGCGGCGCGCGCGAAGGGAGCGGCGGCTCCGTGGGGCGTGCACAGGAACACGCCGTCGAATCCGCCGAGCCGACCGAGGTCGAGGCGCTCGATGCGCGGCTCGAAGCTCGACTCCGGCGCATCGGGTTCGACACCGGCGCGCGCCGTCATCAGGGTGGGCGTCTCGAGGTCCGGGTGCGCCGAGACCAGACGGGTGAGTTCGCGCCCGGTGTAGCCGGACGCGCCGAGGATGGCGACGCGCTTTCTCATCGCGTGATGCGGGCGGTCAGGGTCTTGGCCAGGGCCTGCGCTGCACGCGGCGTGCGGCAGATCACCAGGACGGTGTCGTCCCCGGCGATGGTCCCCGCCACGGTGCGGTCGCCCTGGTGGTCGAGGGCGAGGGCGAGCGGCGTGGCGCCGCCCGGCAGGGTCTTCAGAACCAGCTGGTTGGTGATCGCCTCGGCGCTGCGCAGCCACTGGCGGCAGGCGGCGGTGATCTCGTCGACCGCCACGCCGCCCGGCAGCGTCCAGCCGTCGGGTCCCTTCAGCACGCCGAGGTCGCGCAGGTCGCGCGACAGCGTGGCCTGGTTCACCTCGATGCCGAGCCCCGCCAGCGCATCGGCGAGATCCGCCTGGCTGCGGATGCCGCCGGACGCGATCACGCGCACGATCGTGTCGTGGCGCTCGCGGCGCTCCGGGGTGGTGGCATGGCTTTGCATGTTCATGCGACGAAGGGCGCAAGAATATGCAATCGCGGTCGCACGCCGTCAAGCGGTCGGTCGAAGTTCCGTGCCGCTCCCCGTCGTGGCCGCTTTCGCGCGCGAGCGCTCGCCGCCGTAGTCTGCGCACCCTCGCGCCCGGCGAACGCCGCCCGGGCGGGCCCGCCCGGAAGGACGTCCATGACCTCGACCCATCGACCGCTGATTCCCGTCGCCCTGCTCGCTGCCTTGTTCGTGTCGCCGGAGCTGTGCGCGCAGGGAGGGCAGAAGCGTCTGACCTTCGAAGACGTGCTCTCTGCCCGCAACGGCCTGAACCTACGACCTGCGGCGGCCTCCGCGGAGTGGGACGAGGAAGGGCAACTGCACGTCAACGACGGCGCCGGCGGTCGCAAGCTGGTGGTGGATCCGGGGACCCTGGCCGAGGCGACCGAGACCGGCTCGCGCGCGGGCAAGACGCCGCCGGCGCCGTCCGGCAAGCTGGCGATCAAGGACGGCAACGTCGAGTTCAGCGATCCCGCCGGCGCCAAGCGCCTGCTGACCGAGGGGGGAAGTTGCCGCGAGGCGCATCTCTCCGCCGACGGCGCGCACGCGAGCTTCGTCCGCGGCAACGACCTGTTCATCGCGGCGACCGACGGCAGCGGCACCTGGCGCGTCACGCAGGACGGCGGCGAGACGGTCTTCAACGGCCTCCTCGACTGGGTCTACCAGGAGGAGGTCTACGGGCGCGGCAAGTTCCAGGCGCACTGGTGGAGCCCGGACAGCAAGCACGTGGTGTTCATCCGTCTCGACGAGTCGAAGGTGAAGGCCTTCACGGTGATCGACCACGTGCCGACTCCCAAGCTCGACGACGAGCGCACCGTGGTGGCCGAGGTGACCAAGTACCCGAAGGCCGGCGATCCCAACCCGATCGCGTCGCTGCTCGTCGCCGACGTCGCCGCGCAGAAGGTCGTCGCCGTCGACCTGTCGCGCTTCAAGGCCGAGGACGAGATCATCCTCGCGCGGGTGACCTGGACACCGAGCGGCGATCGCGCCCTCGTCCAGATCCAGAACCGCATCCAGAACTGGCTGCAGTTGTGCGCGGTCGACCCGCAGAGCGGCGCCCTGACGCCGGTGTTGGAGGAGACCGCGGACACCTGGGTCAACGTCCTGGACGAGCCGCGCTTCCTCGGCGACGGCAGCTTCCTGTGGTGGAGCGAGCGCACGGGACGCCAGAACCTGTACCGCGTTGCCTTCGACGGGCAGCCGCCGACGCCGGTCACGAGCGCCGCCTTCGCCCTCACCGGTATCGAACGCATCGACGAGAACACGGGCCAGCTCTGGCTCACCGGGCGCGGCAAGTCGGCGCTCGACGCGCAGCTCTACCGCGTGGGCATCGACGGCAAGGGCTTCACGCAGCTCACCGCGGATCCGGGCACGCATGCGGTCGGCTTCTCGCCCGACGGCGCGTTCTTCGCCGACACCTACTCCGCGCTCGACAAGCTCCCGGAAGTGCGTCTGTGCAGCGCCGACGGCAAGGTCCTCAAGACCTGGACCTCGAAGCCCGCGCCGGCCGTGGCCGAGTACGGCCTGCGGGATCCGCTGCTCGTGCAGGTTCCCGCGCGCGACGGCCGCGTGCTCGACGCCACCCTGCTGCTCCCCGATCGCCAGGGCGACGCGCGCGCGCCGATCTGGATCGACACCTACTCCGGTCCGGATGCGCCGACGGTGCGCAACCGCAACGGCATCAATCCCTGGCACCAGTTCCTGCGCCAGCAGGGCGTGATCGTCCTGCAGTGCAACGTGCGCAGCGCGAGCGGCGGCGGACAGATCGACACCGGCACCTGCTACAAGCAACTGCTCGTGCAGGAACTGCGCGACCTCGAGGACGCCGTCGCCTTCGTCTGCAAGGAACACGGCGGTGATCCGGCGCGCGTCGGGATCACCGGCTACAGCTACGGCGGCTCGATGACCGCCTACGCGCTCACGCACAGCAAGGCCTTCGCGCTCGGAGTCGCGGGCGCCGGCGTCTACGACTGGCAGCTCTACGACACCATCTACACCGAGCGCTACATGCAGACGCCGCAGATGAACCCGGAGGGCTACCGCCGCTCCTCGGTCATCGAGGGTGCCAAGGACCTCAGCGGCCGGCTGATCCTGATCCACGGCACGATGGACGACAACGTGCACCTGCAGAACACGCTGCGCTTCGCCTACGCGCTCGAGATGGCGGGCAAGGACTTCGAGATGATGCTCTATCCGAAGTCGCGCCACGGCATCGGCATCCCGCCGTTGCGCGCACATCTGCAGCGCCTGACCTGGCGCGCGATCCAGGAGACCCTGCTCGGCGGCGTGAAGGCGGCGACGCCCGAGGCCGCCGTGATCCCGGGTGCAGGAGCCGCGGGTGGCGGGGCGCTCGCGCACGACGGCGACGCCGCCGCGCGCGCCGAGAAGCTCGCCGCCGCCGAGGCTCCGCTGCGCCAGCTCGCCGACTTCGCCAAGAAGAGCCGCGTCGACACCCAGAAGGATGGCTGGAGGATGTCGCTGCCGAAGCCTCCGCTGTGCGAGTTCCCCGCCGATCAGGACTACTTCTGGAACCTCTCGACCAACGTCGGCGAGATCAAGATCCGGCTGCTGCCGAAGGTCGCGCCGATGCACGTGACGAGCACGATCTACCTCACGCAGCTCGGCTTCTACGACGGCTTGGGCTTCCACCGCGTGATCCCGGCGTTCATGGCCCAGGGTGGTGATCCGCGGGGCACCGGCACCGGCGGGCCGGGCTATCAGTACGCCGGCGAGTTCGACAAGAGCGTGCGCCACGACAAGCCCGGCCGCCTGAGCATGGCCAACGCCGGTCCCGGCACCGACGGCAGCCAGTTCTTCATCACCTTCAAGGCGACGCCCTGGCTCGACGACAAGCACACCATCTTCGGCGAGGTCGTCGAGGGCATGGAGACCCTGACCGTGCTCGAGAAGGCCGGCTCGCGCACCGGTCAGCCGTCGCAGCAGCTGACCATCCGCAGCGCGAGGATCTCGCTGCGCTGAGCGGAGTCAGGCGCGCAGCGCCATCCCGAGTGCGACCGCCGTCGACGCGGAGACGATGGCGACGAACCAGGCGATCGCCAAGCGCATGCGCGATCGCTCCTGCAGGACCGCGGTGAGCCCGGCGAGGATCGCGAGGTTGCACACCGCCGCGATCGCGATCGCCGCTGCCATGGACTTGCCCGGCACCATCAGCATCGACGCGAACAGGAAGCCGGGCATGACCGGCCACAGCGCGAAGAAGGACGCCGTGCAGTCCGAGCACTCGCTGAGCGGACCGACGAACAGGGCGAGGAGCTGGGGCAGGTAGAGATACGCCAATGCGGTGCGCAACGTGCGCCAGCTCCACGCCACACGCTGCGGCGGCCAGGCCGATTCCGGAGACGCCGTCACTCAGGTCTCCAGACCGCGCCAGCAACCGCGCGGGGGGCGGCAGGCGCCGGGGTTCGCGAGCTGGTCGTCGGGGCCGACCGGCGTGCAGGTGCGACGGCACCAGCAGTAGCCGTCGCCCGGCCAGGTGCGGTCGTCGTGCACGACCTCGTCGAGGCCGTGCGTGAGGATGTGCTTCATCGCCAGCGAGGTGCACAGGTCGCGCGGCATCAGGTCGCGGTGCGTGCGCGTCGGTTTGGCTTGGTTGTCCGCCATGGCTCAGTCCTTCGCGCAGGCCGCGCGCAGTGCGTCGACGAGAACCGCCTTGCCCTGCTCGATCTTGTAGGCGTTGTGGGACAGCGCGTGGGCGCCGGAGTAGGCGAGCTGCGCCGCGACCGAGAACGCGGCGTCGTCCGCGGTCTTGCCGACCAGCGACTGCGCGGCATCGCCTGCGACGAAGGGCACCGGCGACACCGCGCCGAGGCAGATCGACGCGCTGCGGATGCGGTCGCCGTCGAGCACCACGTGGGCTGCCGCCGCAGTGGTGGGCCAATCGAAGCTCTGCTTCTCGCGCGCCTCGCGGTACGCGGAGCGCCCGTTCGCGACACTCGATGGCAGGTGGATCGCGAGCAGGATCTCGCCCTGCGCGAGCGTGTGCTCCGGCAGGCCGGCGAGGCCGAACTCGGGCCACAGCGCGCGCACCGGGATGCGCCGCGTGCCGTCGGCGGTCTGGATCTCGGCCTCGGCGGAGAGCGCGCACAGCGCGGTCGCGGTGTTACTCGGGTGGACGCGCACGCAGTCGAAGCAGCCGAGCACCGCGTGGTAGCGGTTCTCGCCGTCACGGGCCATGCAGGTCGGGCCGTCGCCGCCGTGCACGCAGGTGAAGCCGGCGGAGCGGAGGTACCAGCAGCGCGCCTTCTGGAGCAGATTGCCGCCGAGGGTCGCGCGGTTGCGCACCTGCGGGGTCGCCGCGACGGCGGCCGCCTCGCGCAGCGCGGTGAAGCCCGTCGACGCCAGCAGTGGCGATTCGCCGATCGCGCGCAGGGTCGAGAGTGCGCTCAGCGCGATGCCGGTGTCGGTCTTGCGGTTCTCGCCGAAGGCCGACTTCAGGCGCAGCAGGTCGACGAGCTCCGGCAGCGACTCCTTGCGCTCCTTCAGCCGATCGACGAGGTCGATCCCGGCGGCCTTGAACACCGCGCCGTCCTTGTGTGCCTGTCGCGCCTGCGCGAGGTCGGTGGGGAGGGTGAGTGCGAAGG
The DNA here is from genome assembly GCA_046349595.1 of Planctomycetota bacterium. Taxonomy (GTDB): domain Bacteria; phylum Planctomycetota; class UBA1135; order UBA1135; family UBA2386; genus JACRLW01. Next base: position 2,988,494 of record JAXMCA010000001.1, on the reverse strand, counting down.
GATTCATGTCAGCGACCCTCCTTCCTGCCGGCGAGTGCGGCGAGGACCTTGTCGGGGGTGATCGGCAGGCTGCGCATGCGCGCGCCGATCGCGTTGGACACCGCGTTGGCGATCGCCGCCGGTGCCGCGACCGCGGGCGGTTCACCGAGCCCTGCCGCGCCGACGTTGTTCTTGCCGTTGGCGACGCTGAACAGGATCGCGGTCAGCTCCGGCACGTCGCGGATGCCTGCGACCTTGTACCAGGACAGATCGCCGTTCAGCATGCGACCGACGCGGCGATCCATCACGCGCTGCTCGTGCAGCGCGTAGCTGATGCCCTGGATCATCGCGCCGAGCACCTGGCTCTCGGCGAGCTTCTTGTCGATCACCAGCCCGCAGTCCTGCACGGCCAGCATGTTCGTGACGCGCACCTCGCCGGTCAGCGCGTCGACGGCGACCTCCGCGAACTGGCAGCCCGCCACGCTGTCGCGGAAGCCGGCGCCGTTGCGGAAGCGGCGGCCCTGCACTTCGACCGGCGTCGGGCCGATGGTGCGACAGGCTTCGGCGAAGGACAACGTGCGTTGCCCAGCGATCACCTTGCCCGCTTCGCGTCGCACTTCGCTCGCCGCGATGTTCAAGGCCTGCGCAACGCGTTCGCACAGCTCGTTGCCGGCGAGGAACGCGGCGTGACGCACCGCCGGTGCGAGGGACGGTGTCGTGGTGCTCCCGCCGCTCGCTGGACCCGCCGGGTCGTCGGTGTGGCCCATCGTGACCTTCACCTGCGCGGGATCGATGCCGAGTTCCTCGGCGACCAGGATGGCCATCACCGTCTTCATGCCGGTGCCGATGTCCTGCGCGCCGTTGCGCGCCTCGACGGTGCCGTCCTGGTGGATGCGGCAGGTCACGGCGCTGTTGCCGCCGCCCATGCCGCCCCAAGCAGCAGCGGCGCAACCGGCACCGCGCAGGATGCGCGCGGGGTCGCCGTCGCGGGCGGTTCCGGGCTTCCGGTTCACGCGACGCTCCCAACCGAAGCGCTCCGCACCGAGACGCCACTCGTCCTGGCGCAGCGCGTCGGAGTCGTTGAGCAGGCGGAACGCGAGCGGATCCATGCCGGCGAGGGTCGCGAGCTCGTCGAGCATGCCCTCGGCGGCGAAGTTGCCCTGCGGCCAACCCGGTGCACGCATGGAACGCGCTGCATCGGTGGCGGTGGCGAGGTCGGTGTGGGTGTGGCGCGGCTTGAAGCCCTCGAACCAGCTCCGCACGTAGGCGACGTGACCGCCCGACTTGGTGAAGCCCGGGCCGCCGAAGGACTGCCAGTCCCAGGCCTCGAGGCGTCCCTTGTCGTCGACGCCGGCGCGGATGCGCATCAGCGCGGAGGGTCGGTTGCCCGATCCGGTGTGCTCCTCGAAGCGATCGAGCATCACCTTGACCGGCGCCTTGCTCTCGCGTGCGAGCAGCACCGCGGCCAGCCCTTCGCTGCCGGCGGAGAACTTGCTGCCGAAGCCGCCGCCGACGAACTCGGCGTGGACGCGCAGCTTCTCGACCGGGATGCGCGCGGCCTCGGCGAGTTCGCCGCGCACACCGAAGGTGGCCTGCGTGCTGCACCACACATCGACGCTGCCGTCGTCGGCGAAACGGGCGACCGCGCCGTGCGTCTCGAGACTGCTGTGCGTCTGCACCTCGACCGACCAGGTGGCTTCGGCGCGGTGTGCGCAGCCGGCCAGCGCGGCATCGATCTCGTCGCGGCCCTTCTCGGGCCAGTCGCCGGTGATGGCTCCTTGCGCATCCAGGGTCGGTGCGCCCTCGGCGTCGCGCAGGTCGATCGCGGCGTTGCCGTCGGCCTCGAAGGTCGCGGCGATCCGCGCCAGGGCGTCGCGTGCGCGATCGAGCGTGTCGGCGGCGACGGCCGCGATCGGGTCGCCGACGAAGCGCACGCGGTGGCCGACCTGCTTCAGCGGGACCACGGCGCGTACGCCGGGCATCTTCGCGGCGGCGTCGAGGTCGAGTGCGGTCAGCTTCGCCTGCGGCTGCGGCGAGCGGGCGATCGCACCGTACAGCAGGCCCGGCAGGTTGATGTCGTAGGTGTACTTGGCGCGCCCGGTGACCTTGGCGATCGCGTCGATGCGATCCTGCGTGCCACCGACCTGCGCGAACCTGGTGCGGAGATCCCAGGGCGGTGCATCACCCTGAGGGACGTCGACCTCGACCTCCTGCTCCTTCCCCGCGTAGCCGAGGACGACCTTCTGGGGTTCGTGGCTCATCGCGTCTTGCCCACTTGGCGCGCCGCGGTCTCGACCGCCTCGACGATGCGTCCGTAGGTACCGCAGCGGCAGATGTTGCCAGAGAGGTCCTCGCGGATGCGCTCGCGGCTCGGCGCGGGGTGATGCTCGAGACAGGCGACCGCGCTCATCACGAAGCCCGGCGTGCAGAAGCCGCACTGCAGGGCGTCGCAATGCACGAAGGCCTCCTGCACCGGATGCAGGGTGTCGCCCGAGGCGAGTCCCTCGATGGTGCGGATCGCATGTCCCTCGGCATCGAAGGCGAGGGTGAGGCATGCGTTGACGGGTTCACCGTCGAGCAGGACCGTGCAACCGCCGCACGCACCGCGGTCGCAGACCTTCTTCGCACCGGTGAGATCGAGCTGGTCACGCAGGGCGTCGAGCAGGGTCGTGCGCGGTTCGACCTTCAGCTTGCGCGTCTCGCCGTTGATGCTCAGCGCGAGGTCGTGGAGTCCGGGTTCCAGCTTCCGCGCCTCGTCGCGCGCGATGCCGGTCCGGGGATCGGGTGCGACGGCGGCGCCGCTGACGGCAGCCGCGATCGACGCACCCTTGAGGAAGGTCCTGCGGGAGAAGCCTTGGTCGCTCATCGCGTCCTCGTCGGGAGGGGCCGGAGTCTACTGCGCGCGCGGTGCCGGCGCCGCCGCCGAACTGTGGTCGTGGACGATGCGCAGGCCCTCCGGGCGGCGCTCCACGATCAGGGTGAAGTAGCCGTCCGCGGGCGGGTCCTTGCGGAGATGGAAGGCGCCGATCACCAGCGCGTGGACGGCGTCGAGGGCGCGGACGTCGAGCAGCTCGAAGTCGAGGTGGCCGCGGCTCTGCGCATCGGGATAGCCGCGGCGGTAGTTGGCGAGCGTCGCGTCGTAGCCGCGCGTCAGTCCGCGACTGCCGACGAAGCTGAGGGCATCGCTGCGCCAGTAGGTCGCCATGAAGCCCTCGAGGTCGCCGCGGTTCCACGCCGCAGCCTGCGTGTCGAGCACGGCCTGCACCTCCGTGCGATCGATCGGCGCGGTGCTGCACGAGGTGCAGGTCAGGACCGCGAGCACACTGCAGAGGAACAGGAGGCGGACGGCGGCGGCGTGGCGCATGCCGTCATCGTGACGCGACGTCCGCGCGCGGCCTCGTCAATTCGAGCCGGCACGCGCCAGGGTCTGAAGCGCCAGGGACTGCACCAGGATCGCCATCCGGTCGAGTTCCTGCTTGCGCGCCTCGCGCTTCGCCCAGTCGGAGCCGCTGTGGTCCTTGATCGCGGCATCGACCCTCTGGAGCAGGGGATCGCGGCCCTCCTTGCGGAAGGCCTCGGCCACGCGCGCGAGGTCGTCGTCGGAGGTCGAGAACAGCCAATGGAAGCGCGGGACCAGCAACGCGTACATCGGGTCCATCGACGGCTCCGCGCAGACGAAGGCGGCCGCGGCGGCCTCGCAGGTGGTGCGGTGGATGCGGTAGGCCTGGGCCGCGAGCTTGATCTGCTCGTAGAGACGGTCACGAGGCTTGCCACGCAGGGGGGAGACGTGGTTCTTCTCGCGCAGGACGAGCCAGCCGAAGGGCACGGCGTCGACGTCGGGGACGTCGACCGGACGGCCCGAGTACCAGGCGTCGTAGAGCGTGATGCCCGGGTAGGTCTTGCCGGAGAGATCGGCGTAGGTGTGCGCGAAGAAGGTGGCGCGTGCGTGTTCGTCCGGATCGCGATCGAGGGCTTCGAGCACCCGGGCCACGGCATGGTCGGCGCCCGGTGGGTAGCCGTGCAGCGCATTGGCGAAGAGCTCGTCGTAGCCGAGGGCGGCGCGGCGCACCACGCGATGCGTCGCCCACTCGTAGTCGACCTCGCGTTGCAGGTCCGGCAGGAAGGCCACCCTGTGGAAGCGCGCGGCGACCTTGGCGAAGTCGGGCGCGGTGGCCGCGACCGGATGCCGATCGATCGAGCCCTGCGCGCTCCGGTAGGGGGCCTCGGGATCGGTGACCGGGTCGCCGTAGGTCGGTGTCGTCTCCGCGGCCGGCGGCAAGGCATCGAACTCCGCGCGCAGGGCGCCGATGCGCGTCGCTGCCGCGTTCTCCGACCAGGAGAGGCTGCGTTCGAACTGGCGCAGCACGTTCGCCTTGCGGCGCAGGTCGAGAGCGCGGAAGCGCGCGAGCGCGTCGTCGATCTGCTCGGCCGTCGCGCGGGTTGCAGGCGGCGGCGCCGGCGTGTCCTGGTCCTGCGCGCGCAGGGGTGCGAGCGGTGTGATGAGCACGAACACGGCCGTGCACGACGTGCGGATCGCGGACAGCTTCGAGCGGGGTCGGTGCATGGCGCGGGACGGTGATGGAAGCCGAATCGGCAGGTCGGACCAGCGTCGTCGAAAAATTGTTCCGTACCGCGAAACCCTCCGCGACGGCGCGGTTAGCTGCGGCGTCTGCGCGGAGGTGCGTGGCCCGAGTGCAGACGACCCGGACGGTAGGCTTTCCACCGAGGAGTCAAAGGCACGGTGCTGGAGACTCCGGGGGCGAGGTGGAAAGCCTACGTTTTTGTACGGCCCGCGCAGTCATGCCGCTGCAGTCATGCCGCTGGTGTGATGCTGCTGGTGTGATGCTGCTGGTGTGATGCTGCTGGTGTGATGCTGCTGCGGTGATGCTGCTGCTGCGGCAGCGCATGCCGTCGCCGCAGCACTCGGTGCTGCGATGAGCCGTCGCGCTGCGCGCATCCGGTCGCGCTCCCTCGTGCCGCAGGGCTCACTCGTGCCGCAGGGCCTCGACCGGGTCCATGTTCGCCGCGCGCCACGCCGGGTAGAGCCCGAACACCACGCCGACGAAGAAGGAGATGCCGAAGGCGAGCAGCACGTGCTCCCACAGCACGATGGTCGGCTCGTGGAACAGCTTGGTGATCACGTAGCGCGGCACCAGCCAGCCGAGCGCGACACCGAGCAGTCCGCCGAAGCCGCTGAGCACGCCGGTCTCGACGATGAACTGCTGCACGACATGCGCCTTCTTGGCGCCGAGCGCGCGGCGGATGCCGATCTCGCGAGTACGTTCGGTCACCGTCGCGAGCATCACGTTCATGATGCCGATGCCGCCGACCAGCAGCGAGATGCCGGCCATGCAGCCCATCATGAAGTTCCACTTGCGCTTGCTCTCCTCGGTCTCCCGCAGCAGTTCGAGCGGGACCGTCACGACGTAGTCGCCCTGGTCCTTGTGGTAGTCGCCGATGGAGGTGCGCACCACGTTGGCCGCGGCCATCACGTCCTCGACGTTCGCCATCTTGACCTTGATCTCGTGCAGCTCGACGCGTTCGCGCGACATCGTGCCGCCGGAGCGGATCGTGGTTTCGTCGCCGAAGCGCGATCGCGAGGTCGTGATCGGGATGAACACGCACACGTCGAGCGGTGGACCCACGCTGCCGCTGGAGCGGCCGAGTTCCTGGAGCACACCGATCACGGAGTAGCGGTCGTTCTCGACGCGGATCGTCTGGCCGATCGGATCCTCGAGCGGGAACAGCTTCTGTGAGGCCTGGTAGCCCAGCACGCAGACGTTGGCGCGCCGTGCCATGTCGAGTTCGGCGAGCCAACGTCCCTCGCGGACCTTCATGCCGACCACACCGAGGAAGTCGGGCTCGGTGCCGACGGTCACGCTCGACATCCAGGCGGCGTCGGCGCGCATCTCGGCGGGCGTCTCGCGGACCTGCACGACCTTCTCGGCCTTGGCGAGCGCCTCCTTGATGCGGTCCGCGTCGCGGTAGGTGAGCCCGTACATGCGCGCCGACATCGGTGACATCGACGACGTCTCCGAGGTGTCCGGCGGCTTGGCGCTGCGGATCAGGATGTTGGTCGAGCCCATCGCCTTGATGCGGTCGAGGGCTTCGCGGCTCGCGCCTTCGCCGATCGCGAGCATGCCGATCACCGCCGCGACGCCGAACAACAGGCCCAGCATGGTCAACGCCGAGCGCAGCTTGTGCAGCGCCAGGCTCTTCATGCCCAGCTTGACGGTACGGATCAGTCCCCGCGTCACAGTCGGTTCTCCACGATCGAGTGCACGCGCCCATCGGCGAGCCAGATGGTCCGCTCGGCATGCTTCGCCACCGCGTCGTTGTGCGTGACGATGACGATGGTCACCCCTTCACGATGCAGCTCGTCGAGCAGCGCGAGGATCTCCTTCTCGGTGTTGCTGTCGAGGTTGCCGGTCGCCTCGTCGGCGAGCAGGAACAGCGGATCGTTCATCAGCGCGCGCGCGATCGCGACGCGCTGCTGCTGACCGCCGGACAGCTCCAGTGGCCGATGGTCGAGACGTGCGCCGAGTCCGACGCGTTCCGCGAGATAGGCCGCCTTCCTGCGCGACTCCGCGCCGACACGGTCCTGGTAGAACAGCGGCACCTCGAGGTTCTCGAGCACCGTGAGCTGCGGGATCAGGTTGAAGGACTGGAAGATGAAGCCGATCTCGCGGCCGCGGACCTCGGAGAGCTGCGCGTCGCTGAGCTTGGAGACATCGCGTCCGCCGAGCACGTAGCTGCCGGAGGTCGGGCGATCGAGGCAGCCGAGCAGGTTGAGGGCCGTGCTCTTGCCCGAACCGCTGCGCCCCATGATCGCGACGTACTCGCCGCGTCGGATGCGCATCGACATGCCATCCAGCGCCTTCACGACGGTGTCACCCATCACATAGTGACGGTGCACGTCGACGAACTCGGCGATCACCTCGCGCGTGTCCGACGCGCGAGGGTCCGCCTCGGTCTGGGTCTTCACTCGCCGTCCCTCGTCGGTCCGCCACGCGACGCGCCGCCACTGCTTGGATCGCCGCCGCCGCCGCCGTCGCCGTTGCCCTGACGGCCGCGCCGTCCACCGTTGCCGCCGCCCGGTCCGCTACCCGGACCGGTCCCGCCGGGGCCGCCGTTGCCCTGCCCCCGGCCCGGGCGACCCTGACCGCCGGGACCGCCCTGCGGGAAGCGCGCGCGCATCTGCTCCATGAACTTCGCGCTCATCTCGGAGAGCTCGGGATCGGCCTGGATGGCATCGCGCACCTCCTGGCTCATCATCGCGCGGCGATCGGTGTCGAAGAGTTCCTTGAACTCCGGGTGCTTGGCGAGGATCGCGGCCTGGAAGGCCTCGCGCGTGATCTCGCCGGGCGCGGCACCGGCCGGGGCGCCGGCGCCCGGTCCCGCGGCGGGTGCCACCGCGGGATCCTTCGCCGGGTCGATGGGCAGCTTCGGCGTTTCCTGCGCGACCTTGTCGGCCGGATCGTCGGGGAACTTCGGCTCCGTCGTCCCGGGCGGCGGCGCGAGGTAGACCTGCTGTCCGACCTCGAGTCCATCGGTGATCTCGACCTGCGTGGTGGTGGAGCGTCCGATCTTCACCTCGACCGCAGTCGGTCCGCCGGCCGTCGCCTTCCAGACGTAGCGGTGCTTGTCGACGCGCCGCACCGCGGACACCGGCACCGCGAGGGTGTCCGGCACGGTGCCGACGCGGATCTCGACCGCGGCGGTCATGTTGGGGCGCAGCGAGCCGTCCTCGTTGCGGGTGTCGAGTTCGACCCAGGTCTTGTAGACCTTGCGCGTGCTGCTCATCCAGCGCGAGCCCGAGTCGGCGACCGGGGACACGCGCGACACGCGACCGGTGAAGCTCTGGTCGGGGAAGGCCTCGAGCCCGATCACCGCGAGCTGGCCGACGCGCACCTTGTCGACGTCGGACTCCTGGATCTTCACCTCGGCGACCATGCGCGACACGTCGGGCAGCGTCAGCAGGGATTGCCGCTCGCGCACCTGCGAGCCCTCCTGCACGACGTCGCGGCTGCGGTCGTCGACCTCGGCCGCGACCACCAGTCCGTCGGTCGGGGCGTAGATGATCGCGTTGCCGATCTGCGTGTCGAAGTTCTTCAGGCGCTCGTCGGCGAGCTGATACTCCTGCTCCTTGCTGCTGAGGTCCGCGAGCTGGCTGGCACGCTTCGCCTCGTTCGAGGCCACAACCTTCTCGAGGTCGAGCTTGGCGTTGTCGAGCTTCAGACCGAGGTCGATCTTGGTCTTGCGCAGCGTGTAGCTGACCAGGATGTCGAGCTTCTGCCAGGCGATGGTGACCTGCGAGGTCTGGCTCTCGAAGTCCAGCTGGTCGCGCTTCAGTTCGTTCTCGGTGATGTACTGGTCCTTGAACAGGCCCTCGCTCTTCTCCTTGGTGTCCTTGGCGAGCGCGAGACGTTGCTGCGCGATCCGGATCTGGTCGATCTGCTCGAGGATCTGCTGGCCGAGCTCGCCCATCTCGCGGCTGAGGTTGTCCCCGCCGTCGGGACCGACCAGCAGTTGCGCGACCTTGCCCGGCAGCTCGCTGTACTGGCCCTTGCCGACCGCTTCCGCGAGGCGGCGGATCATTTCCGCATTGGTCACGCGCTCCGCGTTCGGCACCGCGTCCTCGCGCGGCGCGCGCCCGAGGAACTTCTCGACATCGATCTGTGCGATGTCGAGCTTGCTGCGCGACTCGGCCTCGTTCGACGCCAGCTCCTTGCCGAGGATCTCGGTGTTCTGCTGCGCTGCGACCAGCGCGGCCTGCGCGCGCGACACCGAGATGGCCTGCGTCGCGCGCTTCTCGCGCAGGTCGCTGACGTCGAGCTCGATCAGCTTCTGGCCCTTCTTCACCACCTGGCCTTCCTTCTCCAGGAAGATCAGCGTGGCCTGGCCTTCGATCCCCGAGCGGATGAGGGTCTGGTTGGCGGCCTTGAGTTCGCCGTTCTCGCGGACCGTGATCAGCATCTCGCCGCGGGCGACGGTGTGGAGGTCTGCGGCGTCGCTGCCGAGCGCGCTCGGCGTCTTGTCTTCGCCACCGCAGGCGCAGAGGGCCGCCAGTGCGGCGAGGCCGCCGGCGAGCGTCGGATTCCAGGAGGGCTTGCGCATGTTCGGATGGAGGTGCTTGGGGGTGGGTCGGGCTCGGCGTTGCATCAGCGCTGCGCTCGCTTCGCGTCCTTCGTCTCCTGCGGTCCCGACGGGATCGGCAGGGTCGGGTCGTAGCGCAGACCCTTGGGTTCGACGGCGAGTCCTTCGAGATCGCGCAGCAGCCGCAGCTTGCTGGTCGCGTAGTCCACGGTCGCGGAGGTGAGGCCGAGGTCGGCGGAGAGCAGGGCGTCTTCGGCGTCGAGCAGGTCGAGCGCGGAGGCGCGGCCGGCCTCGTAGAGCTTGCGATTGCTGTCCACGCGGCGCTCGGCGACCTTCACCGACTCCTGCTGGATGTTCCAGTTCTGCACACGCGTGCCGATGTCGCGAAGCGAGGCGCGGACCTGCTGGACGATCTGGTCCTGCAGTTCGTCGCGCGCACGCATGCGTTCGTCCAGCGTGATGAAGGATGTGCGGTAGGAGTTGCGCTCGCTGAGCTTGTCGAGCGCGAGGCCCAGATCGAAGCCGGCCGACCACGACACCTTGGACCAGTCGAAGACCAGCGCCTTGCCCGGTTCGGTCGGCACCGAGATCGCGGCCGAGAAGTCGAGCGTGCTGTTCAGCGCGTCCTCGGCGACCACTACCTGCCGTGCTGCGTCCTCCACGCGATCGCGCGAGGTGCGCAGGTCGTAGCGACGCTCGGTGGCGAGTGCGACCGCCTGCCCGACTTCGAGTTCCACGTCGACCACCTCGATCGCGGCGAGGCGGTCGAGTTCCTTCGGATCGAGGGTGAGCTGCAGGTCCATCGGCAGGCCGAGCTGCACCTTGAAGGAGTCGAGCGCGGTCTCGAGCCGGTTCTGTGCGTTGAGCAGGTTGTTCTGGGCCGACAGCTCGTTCTGCTTGGCGCGGTCGAGGTCGCCGATCTGGCGGCGTCCGGCGTCGAAGAGCTTCTGGATCTGCGCGCGCGCCCGCTGCACGCTCTTCAGGTTGCGCTCCTGGCTCTCGATGTTGCGCACCTGGGCGAGCAGGCCGAGGTAGGTGGACACGATGTCGACGGCGAAGGTCGACCGGAAACGCTCGAAGCTGCGCACCGCGTAGACCACGTCGCGCTCGGCCTGGGTCAGCGGCTCGCGCACCACGCTCTCGCCGGCACCGCGCAGCAGCGGCTGGGTCAGGTTGAGGCCGAGGACCGAGGACTCGGTCCAGCCCCCGCCGTGGACCAGGGACTTCAGCAGGTTGTTGGCGAAGGAGGCCACGACCCGGGTCCCGGCGGGAGAGCGGACCGAAGCGCTCAGGTCCTCGCTCAGGCGCAGCGAGGAGTTGTCGTCGCCCACGCCCGAGACGTCGGCGCTGCCGCCGCCGCCCCAACGCAGCTCGAAGTCGTGGCGCGCCGAGGTCAGGGAGAGTGCCGATCGGTACAGCGACTCCTTCTGGCGGGCGAAGTCGCGGCTGTTCTCGGCGGCGACGTCGAGCGCCTGCGGGATGTCGAGTTGCAGGGTCGGCTTCTCGCCGGCCGCGATGCGCTGGGTCAGCGCGTGGCGCAGCGGGCCCTCGAATCCTCCGATCGGCTCCGACTTCACCTCACCGGTGACCGTTTCGTGCGCGCGCTCGAGGATCGCGTAGGCGTCGGAGTCGGCCTCGCCGCGGTAATCGGCGGGCAACGAACAGGCGCAGAGGGCGACGAGCGACGCGAGCACGAGGTCGCGTCGGAAGGCGGGGGCGGGCGGGTGCAAGGCTTCTCTCTAAGGGTCGCGCACACTCGAAGCGAGGCATTCGAGGGCGTTGGAAGTTAGCCGCGAAAGCGCGCTGGCCCGGACGGCCGTCTTGCGATTACCATCGTGCTACAGGGCGAACCAGCCGCGGGTCGTCCGACTGTTCGACTCGGCGTGCAACGCGTTGCCGGACCCGGCAAGCGAGGTGCGCACATGCGATGGAGCGGCGGTTCCATCGGTGGTGACGAGCGCACGGTGAGAGGGGCGGTACCGATTGAGGTGATGACCGAGATCCTGGTCACGGCAGGGCCGACGCGCGAGCATCTGGACGACGTCCGGTTCCTGAGCAACGGCAGCACCGGGTTGATGGGCTACGCGATCGCCGCGGAAGCCCGTGGCCGCGGCTGTCGCGTCACGCTCGTCAGCGGGCCGACGCAGCTCCCCTGTCCCGACGGCGTGCAGCGCGTCGACGTGGTGTCCGCGGACGAGATGCTCGAGGCCGCGCGTCGCGCCTTCGATGGCTGTGACATCGCCTTCTTCGTCGCCGCGGTCGCCGACCACCGTCCCGCGCACCGCGAACCCGGCAAGCCTGCCAAGCAGGACGGTCGCCTCGTGCTCGATCTGGTCGCCAACCCCGACATCGCAGCGACCCTCGGTGCCCGCAAGGGTCGGCGCATCTGCGTCGGCTTCGCACTCGAGGCGATGGCTTCGGACCGCACCGCGGCGCTCGACCGCGCCCGCGCGAAGCTGAGGCGCAAGCATCTCGATCTCTGTGTGCTCAACGCGCCCGCCGCCTTGGCGCGCGAGCGCAGCGAGATCACGTTGATCGACGCCGCCGGCAGGGTCGAGACCCTGCCCGAGGCCGACAAGACCGCCACGGCGGCGGTGATCGTCGAGCGCGCCCTCGCGCTCGCGGCCGGACGCCGGCCGCAGACCGGAGTCGGAAGCGAATGAGCAAGGATCGGAAGACCGGGCGTGGGCGCGGGGCGCGGACGTCCGCCGAGGAATTCTCCGACCACGCCGAGCCGGCACCCCTGCAGCTCGGCCCTCGCGGTCGCGAGTTCGTCGGCCTGGTGGTGGTCGGCGTGGCGCTGTTCCTCCTGCTGTCACTGGCGACCTTCGATCGCAGCCAGCTCGACGCCGGCATCCCGCGCGGTGCGTTGCGCAACGTCGGCGGCGTGGTCGGCTACCACCTCGCCAACGGGCTGACCTGGCTCTTGGGCGCCGGAGCCTGGGCGGTGTGCGCATCGGCGGCCTTCGCCGGATTCGCGGTGTTCGTCGGACGGCGGCTCGAGCGCGGTGCGCTCAAGATCGCGGGATTGCTCGTGTTCGTGATCATGATCGACATCCTGCTCGCCGGTCCGCGCGGCGATGCCGATCCGTCGCGGCTGTTTCCCTACGGACCGGGAGGAACCGTCGCTGCGGTGATCTCGCCGCGCCTGACCCATGCCTTTGGCGGCTCCGGTCGATTGCTGGTCGTCCTGTTCGGCGCGCTGTGTTCGCTGCTCCTCGCCACCGAGTGGCTGCTCTCGGCGCTGCTGATCCGTGCCGGCGAGCGCATCGAAGGGACCGCGCGCCGCGTCGGCTCCTTGCGTCCCCGCATGGCCTGGGCCGGATCCGGCGCTGCGGTCCTGCCCGCGCCGGAAGAGGCGCAGGAGGAACCCGAGCCCGAGCCCGCACCGGCGCGGCGTCGTCGACGCGCGGCTCGCTCTGCAGAGACCGAGATCGCCGCGGCCGAAACCGCGCTCGAGAGCCCGGTGCCGGAGCCGGTCGAGCACGAGGAGGAATCAGAGGCGGTGACCGAGGCTGTCGCGGCAGACGCGACCTCGGAGGGCGTGGAACCGGAGCCCGCTCCGGACGCCGACGCCGACGCCGACGCGGAGGAAGGAGCCGGAGCCGAAGGGGCCCCCGGCACTGCGAACCGCCGGCTCCGCATCGAGCGCACCGTGCGCAAGCGCCGCCGTCCGAAGCCGCGCGTCCGCCACCCCGAGTTGCCCTTCGACGAGCCCTGGAACTACCCGCCGCTCGAGCTCTTCCCCGAGCCGCCGGAGCCGGAGTCGGATGGCGGCGATCAGGTGATCCAGCAGAACATGCAGGCGATCGAGCAGCGCCTCGCCTCCTTCAAGCTCGACGCGCGCGTGGTCGCCGCTTCGGTGGGGCCTGCCGTCACGCAGTACGAGGTCGCGCTCGGCGAGGGCATCAAGCTCTCCAAGGTCACCTCCTTCGAGGCCGACCTCGCCGCGGCGCTCCGCGCGCTCAACGTGCGCGTCGTCGCGCCGATCCCGGGCAAGGACACGGTCGGTGTCGAGGTGCCCAACAAGACGCGCCAGATGGTCTACATGCGCGAACTGCTCGCCGACTTCGGCCTGGCGGAGGACAAGGCGATCCCGCTGTTCCTCGGCAAGGACGTCGCCGGCGAGGCCATCGTCGAGGACCTCGCGCGCATGCCGCACCTGCTGATCGCCGGCACCACCGGCTCGGGCAAGTCGGTGTGCATCAACTCGATCCTGCTGTCGGTGTTGATGACGCGCACGCCGCGTCAGGTGCGCCTCGTGCTGATCGACCCGAAGATGGTCGAGTTGCAGGTGTTCCGCAAGGTGCCGCACCTCGCCTGCGATGTGGTCACCAACATGAAGCGCGCGCCGCAGGTGCTGAACTGGGCGGTGGAGGAGATGGAGCGGCGCTACACCGTGCTCTCCGGCGTCGGCACCAACCACATCAAGACCTTCAACAAGCTCGGCAAGGAGGAGATCGAGCGGCGCCTGCAGCGGCCGATCGAGCCGACCGAGGCGCATCTGCCGTACATCGTCGTCGTCATCGACGAACTCGCCGACCTGATGAACACGGCGGCGAAGGAGGTCGAGGAGTCGATCCAACGGCTCGCGCAGAAGTCGCGCGCGGTCGGTATCCACGTGATCCTCGCCACGCAGAGGCCGAGCACCGACGTGATCACCGGCGTCATCAAGGCCAACCTGCCCTGCCAGATCGCCTTCAAGGTCAATCGCAAGATCGACAGCCGCGTCATCCTCGACAGCAACGGCGCCGAGAAGCTGCTCGGCTACGGCGACATGCTGTTCGTCTCGCCGTCCGCCGGGCAGACCCTGCGCGCGCAGGGTGCTTTCGTGTCGGAAGAGGAGACCCACGGCGTGTGCGATTGGCTGGAGAAGAACGGACCGAATCAGTCCTTCATCCAGGCTCTCGTGCAGTCCGAGACGGCGAAGCGTCGTGGGCCCGCCGAACGCGACGACCTCTACGAGAAGTCGGTCGAGATCATCCTGGGGCAGCAGCGAGGTTCCGCGACCTTGATCCAGCGCGCGCTCGCCGTCGGCTACACGCGCGCCACGCGGCTGCTGGAGATGATGGAGGAGGACGGGCTGGTCGGCCCCTTCTGCGGCTCGAAGTCGCGCGAGGTGCTGATGACGCTCGAGGAGTGGCACGAGCGCGAGCGCGCGCTCGCCGAGGAACTCGCCGAGGCCGACGGCGAGGAGTTCGAGGAGCTCGACGACGAGGACGTCGGAGACGAGGAGTCCGTCGACGAGGGGTCCGAGCACGACGACTCGGCCGACGCCGACGCCGAGGCCGACGACGCCGAGGATTCCGCAGACTCCGAAGGCGAGGAGGAGGACGAGGACTCCGAGGAGGACGCCGGCGACGAAGAAGACGAGGCCGAGGACGACGACGAGGCGGAGGCCGACGACGACGAGCGCTGATCTACCACTCTGGAGGATTCGCGCGGCACGCGCGGATTCTCGTGAGCAGTAGATGCCAGCAGGACGACAGCGCGGCCGAGTGCCTCGGGGTGCGGTGAGCGAAGCGAGCCGCACCCCTTCGGTTGCGGCAGGAGGCCGCGCTGTGAGCCCAAGAAGCAATCCATCGTACGGGCTCTCAGATGCTTGCTGGTGGCCGCATGCGCGGCCACGCAGAGCTCGAGAGACCAATTGTCTCTCGAGCTCTGAGTCCCGCGCCGCGGGATCCGAGCCGGTCCGACCGGAGCCATGGCTTGGATCGGTCCCCGCGGCGTGGCTATCCTCCGGCATCCCACCGGGCGGATTCCGCGGCGGACGGGCGCCGGTTGCCGGCGCGGCCGTCCCGAACGACTCTCGCGGTGGGGGGAGGTGAACATGAGCGAGCGAACTCCGCCGTCGAAGGCTCCCGGCACTCCCTGGCTGCGCTGGCCGCTCGCCGTCGCCGGCCTGATCGCCGTCGCCTCCGCCTTCTTCCTCGCCGCGGCCACGACCCTGCGCCTGCGCGACGGCGCGGGTGCGACCGGCTTTCCCGCGAGCATGGTGCGTCGGACGCTCGAGCTCTTCGGCTTCGAGTCGACCTTCATGGTCGCGGCCTTGCTCATGGTGTGGTGCTCGGTGTGGTTCTTCACGGGCCGCTTCGAGAGACCCGTCGGGCGACTGCTGCGGATCGCGGGGCTCGGCTTCTGTCTCGCGGTGCTGGTCGGCATGCGCGCCGATGGTCACGCCGGCGGCGAGATCGGGGCCGCGATCGCAGCTCGTCTGACCAGTCTGGCCTTCGTCCCGCAGGGGCTGGTGGCCGTGGTCGTCGGTGTCGCGGTGATCGCCGCGCTGCTGCTCGCCACGGACTTCTTCTTCTTCGGGCACTTCAAGCGGCTCGCGGACCGGGCGGCCGCTGGAGCGGCCGAGCTGCACTCCGCGCCGCAGGAGGCGTCGGTCGAATCGACCACGTCGTCCGCGATGCAGGCGGTCGCGGCCGCGCCCGAGCATGCTGCGGAAGCGGACCCGTCACCGGTGGAGGAGCCCGACGGTGTCGAGCAGGCCGCGGTCGCCGAACTCGCCGAACTGCGCCTCGCGGTGCACGAGAAGGAGCCCGTCGAGGCCGCGCCGGCCGGGGCCGAAGCCGAGAACGTGGGCTTCGAGGCGGACGCCTGGAACGAGGTCGTGCCGCCGGCGGACGCGCCCGCGGCGACGACCAGCCGTCGGGAGCGCCGTCGTGCGACTCGCGCGGCCGCTGCCGCGAGTGACGAAGTCGCTGCCCGGGAGCTCGAAGGTGGCGACGCGTGGGCCGAGTTCTCGGCCGCCGAGGTCGCACCGATCGAGGCGGAGGCAGAGGCCCTCGCCGCTTCCGAGACCCCCGGGCCCGAGAGCGCGACGCCGTTGCGCGAGGAGACGCTGCCGGCGCCGGGCTCCTGGTTCCATACCCTCGAGTTCGAGGCGCGGCCGACCACGGCCGATCGCGAGGTCGACGCGACCGATCTCGGGACGGAGCCTGTCGAGGAGGAGGTCGATCCGCTCGACGAGTTCGAGTTCGCGATCCCGTCTCCGCCGGTCGCCGCGGTCGACCTGCCGGTCGAGGACCGGGCGCCCGTGGAGGAGGAGGTCGACGTGCGCGCCGGAGCGGAGCTGGTCGAAGCGGCGGTCGATGCGCTCGCCCCGCCTGCGGCCGATGCGGAGGAGCCCGGCGAAGGCCGAGCCCGTCTCGACGAGCCGGCCGCCGAGGCACCGAGTCCGGGCGCGGAGTCCGCCGACGGCGGGCCCGGGGATGACGAGCCCGCCGACGAGCAGCCCGCCGACGAGCAGCCCGCCGACGAGCAGCCCGCCGAGCAAGCGACTGCGGCCGGGCCGGTGGTGGTCCTGCATCCCGCGGAGCGCGGCGGCGGCGTGAAACAGAAGGGTCTGTTCGGCAGCGCCGCGGCCGACGAGTCGCTGTTCGCCGAAGCGCGCGAACTGGTCGTGACCTTCCGTCGCGCGAGCACCAACTTCCTGAAGCGGAGGCTGCGCGTCAGCGAGCAGGAGGCCACAGAGCTGATGCAGGAGCTCGCGCGTCGCGGTGTGATCGAATGCGACGAGGACGCGGCGCACGGCCGTGTCCTGGTCGATCGCTGAGGGCCCGAGAGGAAATCCATGACACGGGCTCTCCAATGCCTACTGGTGGCCGCATGCGCGGCCACGCAGAGCTCGACAGACGAATTGTCTCTCGAGCTCTGAGCGATCGGGCGAAGGCAGGTGTCCGGTGGAAGATCTTCCACATTCTCCACCGCGCTCCGGCGACGAGCTCGGACTCGATCGCGCTTGAACGCGACACGGCGCGGTCGGCAAGATGCGCGGCCCGCGTCCGGTGGTCATCCAGCGCGGGACTGACCCATGAACAGCGACGCGGGAGGGACGATGGTCGACTTCGGACCGGGCGCCGAACAGCGCGGCAGACCCCGCAACATCGAGGCGGAGCGCTCCGTGCTCGGCTCGTTGATGCTCGACCAGAGCTGTGTCGCCGACATCGGTCAGATGCTGCAGCCGGACGACTTCTGGGTCCCGAAGCACCGGCTGTTGTTCCACGCGATCCTCGAGGCCTTCGAGCGGCGTGGTCAGGTCGACGTGCTCACCGTCGAGGAGGTCCTGTCACGCCACGGTGTGCTCGAGGAGGTCGGCGGTCGCGAGGAACTGTTCGCCGTGTTGCACGGCGTGGTCTCCGCTGCGGGCGTCAGCTATCACGCCGAGATCGTCCGGGAGAAGGCGATCCAGCGGAAGTTGCTCGAGGTCTGCGAGGACGTCGCCGAGCAGGCCTACCGCAACGCCGCCGAGCCGCGCGAACTGCTCGACTTCGCCGAGGAGCAGATCTTCCGCATCGCACGGATGAACAACGCCGCGGAGATCCGCAGCGTCGAACAGGTGCTCCAGAAGACCTTCGAGCGCATCGACTTCTTCCGCTCGAACAAGGGCGCGCCGACCGGCGTGCTGACCGGCTACGGCGATCTCGACGAGATGACCGGTGGTCTGCAGCCTGGTGAGCTGGTGATCCTCGCCGCGCGCCCCTCGATGGGAAAGACGACCTTCGCGCTCAACGTCTGCGAGCGTGTCGCCGCGCGCGGCAACGGCGTGCTGATCTTCAGCCTCGAGATGTCCGCGCAGCAGGTGATCTCGAACATGCTGTGCTCGCGGGCGCAGATCAACGGACAGGCGATGCGCCGCGGGCGCATCACCGACGGCGAGTACGAGCGTCTGCACCAGGAGGCGGCGAAGCTCTACGAGACGCCCATCTTCGTCGACGACAGCGCCGGCCTGACCCCGGCGACCCTGCGCGCGAAGTGTCGCCGCCACAAGCAGCAGCACCCGCTGTCGATGGTGATCATCGACTATCTCCAGCTGATGGGTGGTGGGCAGCGCATCGAGAGCCGTCAGCAGGAGATCGCGCACATCTCGCGTTCGCTCAAGGCGCTGGCACGCGAGCTCGAGATCCCGGTGGTCGCCCTGTCGCAGCTCAATCGCGACGTCGAGGGACGCGAGGATCATCGGCCCAGGATGAGCGACCTCCGCGAATCGGGCGCGATCGAGCAGGACGCCGACGTGATCATGCTTCTCCACCGCGAGGAGTACTACAAGCGGACCGAGGAGAACCGCGGCCTCGCGGAGGTGATCGTCGCGAAGCAGCGCAACGGTCCGACCGGCGACGTCACGCTGATGTTCTTCCGCGAGTACATGCGCTTCGAGAATTGGCAACGGCGACCGGAGCCGATCGCGTGACCGGATCGCGCGCCTTGGGCCGAACGATCGCTGTGTGGCTGCTGCTCTGGGGCATCGTCCTGCGGGGCGGAGTGGTCGCCGCAGAGATCGCTGCTCGGGTGCCGCAGGACCCGCAGAAGCAGGGCGAGCCCGAGCGTCCGCAGGACAAGGACACCTCGGAGGGCAAGCGCATCGTCGAGGTGGTGGTCGAACCCGCCGACCAGTCCGAGATCGTGCTGCGCCTGTTGCGCACCCGTACCGGTGGCACGCTGCGCATGTCCGAAGTGCACGAGGACGAGGAAGCGCTGTGGCAACGGCTGAAGGTGACCGCACGGGTCGATGTCGAGGAGGTCGACGACGGCGTGCGTGTGTTCTTCGTCCTGCTCGATTCGCAGAGCTTCGACCACTACGAGATCCACGGGTTGTATGCGTTCTCGGAGCGCGAGATCCGCACGCTGCTCGGACTCGACGTCGGTCAGCGCATGTTGCGACGTGCCGCCGACCAGTACGCCGCCACGTTGGCCGAGCGCTATCGCCGCAAGGGATACGCCTTCGTGCAGGTGCGCATCGAAGAGGATCGCGAGCACAGCGTGCTGCGCTTCTGGGTCGACGAGGGACCGGAGGTGAAGGTCCGCAACGTGCGCTTCATCGGCAACGAGTCGTTTCCCGGATGGGCCGCGCTCGGGCTCACCGACAACCTGATCAACAGCGCGCACCTCGAATCGCAGCCCGCGGGTGCCGTCCTGCCCGGGGATGCCTACTCGGCCGAGGTGCTCGACGAGGACCTCGATCGCCTCCGCGTGTGGTATCGCCAGCGCGGCTTCCGCGATGCGCTCGTCGAACTGGTCGGCCTCGATTACTCGTCGGGCCGCTCTCGGGTCGACATCACCATCCGCGTGATCGAGGGACGGCGCTACCGCGTGGCGAGCGTCGAGATCCAGCAGGTGGCGCCGCAGGGCAAGGAGCCGCTCTATCCGAAGAACGAGTTGATGGCGCGCATCAAGACGCGCGCCGGACAGACCTTCGACTGGCTCCAGATCGACCAGGACAAGCTCGCCCTGGCCCGCTACTACGGCGAACGCGGCCATCCGCGCGAGGGCCAGTACGGACGCGCCATCCAGGACGCGTTCCGCGTCGACGACCCCGTCGAGCGCTTCGACTTCGACAAGGCGGAGGTGCACCTCACTTTCGTCGTGCACGAGGGGACACCGAAGTCGCTCCGCGCCGTGCAGGTGCGCGGCAACACCGACACCCAGGACCGCGTGATCCTGCGCAAGGTGTTTCAGATGCCGGGCGATCGGCTCGACATGGGCAAGCTCGAGCGATCGCAGGGCGTGCTCGACGCGCTCAAGTACTTCAACGATTCACGGGGCTATGGCGGTGTCCGCTTCGAGTTGATGCCGGTGCAGGATCAGCCCGATGTGGTCGATCTCGCCGTCGACGTGCAGGAGGGCGACACGGGTCAGTTGCTGTGGGGTGGTGGTGTGAGCTCGGCCTTCGGGCTCCAGGCGCGCATCCAGTTCATCAAGCGCAACTTCGACATCGGCCGACCGCCTTCGTCGTGGAACCCGATCGACTGGTTCAGCGAGATCGGCAGCAACAAGGCGTTCCACGGCGCGGGACAGGAACTCAATGTCCTGCTCGCGCCGGGCACCGAGGTCAGCTACTTCGACGTGTCCTTCTTCGAGCCGGACATCTTCCGCACGCACATGGACACCATCGGGCTGCGTGTCGGTGGCTACCGTCGCCTGCAGGCCTACGACTCGTTCCGCGCCGACTCGGCTGGCGTCGAGCTCGGACTGAGTCGCGCGTTCACGGAGGACATCAGCGCGGCGATCACCTTCCGCGAGGAGTCGGTGCGCATCGGCCATGTGTCCGCCAACGCCCCGGCGATCGTGTTCGGCGACGAGGGGCGCAGCGAGATCCGCGGCCTGAGCGGCGCGCTGAGCTTCCAGGACATCGACTATCCGATCGAGCCGACCACCGGCTATCGGCTCCGACTCAGCGCGGAGACGGCCGGCGGTTTCCTCGGCGCCGACCAGGACTTCTGGAAGCTCGGCCTCGTGCACACGCAGTACTTCCGCCTGTGGCGGGACTCCCGCGAGCGCGCGCACGTGCTGCGTCTGAAGAGCAGCTTCGATTGGGGTGAGGCCTTCGGCGACACGCCCGACCTGTTCGTGACCGAGCGGTTCTACATGGGTGGCAACACGCTGCGCGGATTCGACCAGCGTCGCGCGGGCCCGTTCCAGTTCGGGAAGCCGGTCGGCGGCGAGGCGCGGGTCCTGTCGAGCCTCGAGTACGGCTTCCCGATCTTCTCGACGCGGCAGGCGGGGCAGTTGCGCGAGACCGAGGTGCTGCGTGGTCACCTCTTCGCCGACTTCGGCTTGCTCGGCCTCGACATCCACGACCTCGGCGCGCCGCGCCTGACGGTCGGCATCGGCATCAATCTGCTCGTCCCGGTGCTCAACGCGCCGCTCGAGTTCGATCTCGCCTGGCCGATCCTCGACCAGGACCAGGACGAGATGCGTCAGTTCTACTTCAGCATCTCGCGCAACTGAGACCCAGGCAGCGACGCATGAACCAGCCCCAAGAGCTCGGGCGGAAGAACCTGCGGATCGACCAGTGGATCGCTCTCGGCGACAGCGCGAGCAGCATCGCGATCAAGGCTCCGGTGCGAGCCGGGATCGCGCGCTCGCGCAAGGTGGTGGAACGCGCGATGCACGAAGGGCGCGTGGTCTATGGCGTGAACACCGGCTTCGGGAAGCTGTCGAACGTCAGCATCGAGGCCGACAGGCTCGGGGAATTGCAGCGCAACCTGCTGCTCTCGCATGCGACCGGCGTGGGTGAGCCCCTGCCGGTCGAGGTGTCGCGTCTGGCCTTCGCTCTGCGCATCCACGCCGTGGCGCGCGGCTTCTCCGGAGTGCGGCCGGAGCTCGTCGACGCGATGATCGCGCTGTTCAACGCGGGCTGCACGCCGCGCATCCCGAGCCAGGGATCGGTCGGTGCGTCGGGCGATCTCGCGCCGCTCGCGCACATGGCCCTGCCGTTGATCGGCGCCGGAGCCTGCCACGATCGCGACGGTGCGGTGATCGCCGGCGCGGAGGCGCTGCGCAGGGCCGGACTCGCGCCGCTGCAACTCGCGGCCAAGGAAGGTCTCGCGCTGATCAACGGCACGCAGATCATGACCGCGCTCGGCCTGTTCGACGTCGCGCGCGCCATCACGCTGGCCAAGACCGCCGACATCTGCTGCGCGGCGACCATCGAGGCCCTGCGCGGCTCGATCCGGCCCTTCCACGAGGGCGTGCACGCGCTTCGTGCCCATCGTGGACAGGCCGAGACGGCGCACAACGTGCGCTCGCTGCTGCGCGGTTCGCGCATCCTGCCGAGCCACACGCACTGTTCGAAGGTGCAGGATGCCTACTCGATGCGCTGCGCCCCGCAGGTGCACGGCGCGAGCAAGGACGGCATCCGTTTCGCCGCGGAGGTGCTGTGCACCGAAGCCGGGAGCGTGACCGACAACCCACTGGTCTTCCCCGACGGCGACGTGGTGTCGGCCGGCAACTTCCACGGTCAGCCCGTCAGCCAGGCTCTCGACTACCTCAAGATCGCGGTCGCGACCCTGGCCAACATCAGCGAGCGTCGCACCGAGAACCTCGTCAATCCGGACATCTCCGGACTGCCTCCCTTCCTCGCGCAGAAGCCCGGTCTCGAGAGCGGGATGATGATCAGTCAGGTGGTCGCGGCCTCGCTCGCGTCGGAGAACAAGACCCTCGCCCATCCGGCGAGCGTCGACACCATCCCGACGTCGGCGAACCGCGAAGACCACGTGTCGATGGGTGTGACGGCTGCACGCCACGCTGCGATGGTGATCACCAACACCACCCGCGTGCTCGCCATCGAGTGGCTCGCCGCCGTCGCGGCGCTGGATGCCGGTGAACCGCTGCGTCCCGGACGCGGCGTCGAGGTCGCCTGTCGTGTGCTGCGCGAGCGGGTGCCGCCGCTGACGGGTGACCGCTTCCTCGCGCCGGATCTGGACGCGGCGGCGGAGCTGGTCGGATCGGGTGCTCTGGTCCGCGCCGTCGAGGAGCGCTGCGGAACCCTGCGCTGATCGCGCTATCTTGCCGCGGATGTCCGCGAGTCCCCCCGTCTTCCGCGCCCCGCGCGGCGCGAAGCTCACCTGCGCGAACTGGCAGATCGAGGCCGCCTGGCGCATGGTCCAGAACAACCTCGATCCCGAGGTCGCCGAGGATCCTGCGCGCCTGATCGTGTACGGCGGATCGGGTCAGGCTGCTCGCAACCACGAGGCCCTCGCCGGCATCCTGGCGACGCTGCGTCGCCTGAAGGTCGACGAGACCATGCTCGTGCAGTCGGGCAAGTGCGTCGGTGTGTTCCGCACGCATCCGGATGCGCCGCGCGTGCTCCTGGCCAACGGCAACTTGGTGGGGGACTGGTCCAACTGGGACGAGTTCCGCCGTCTGCAGCACCTCGGCCTCGTGATGTACGGCCAGATGACTGCGGGCAGTTGGATCTACATCGGCAGCCAAGGCATCGTGCAGGGCACCTACGAGACCTTCGCGGCCGCGGGGCGCCGGCACTTCGGCGGCGATCTGGCCGGCAAGCTGGTCGTCACCGCCGGACTCGGCGGGATGGGCGGGGCACAACCCCTGGCGGCGACGCTCGCCGGCGCGACCTTCCTCGCCGCCGACGTCGATCGCGCGCGCATCGAGAAGCGACTGCACACGCGCTACCTCGACGTGCTCTGCGACGACGTCGCGCAGGCGATCGACCTCGCCTGGCAGAAGCGCGCCGCGCGCGAGGCGGTGTCGATCGGCGTGGTCGCCAACGCCACCGAGCTTCTCGACGCGATCCTTGCGCGCGGGCTGGTGCCCGATCTGCTGACCGATCAGACCAGCGCGCACGACATGCTCAACGGCTACGTGCCGGATCGCATGACGCTCGCCGAGGCACTCGCATTGCGCAACAGCGACCCCGCCGCGTACCAGATGCGTTCACGCGAGACCGCGGCGCGCCACGTGCGCGCGATGCGACGCCTGCAGGATGCCGGCGCCATCACTTTCGACTACGGCAACAACATCCGCACCGAGGCGCGCGATGCCGGCGTCGAGGACGCGTTCAGGATCCCCGGCTTCGTCCCCGAGTACATCCGGCCGCAGTTCTGCGAGGGCCGCGGCCCGTTCCGCTGGGTCGCGCTCAGCGGTGACCCTGCCGACATCGCGCGGACCGATGAACTGGTCCTCGAGATGTTCCCGCACGATCGGTCGCTCGCGACCTGGATCCGCGCGGCGCGCGAACGCATCGCCTGGCAGGGCCTTCCGGCGCGCATCTGCTGGCTTGGCTACGGCGAGCGCCATCGGTTCGGCGTCGCCGTCAACGAGCTGGTCGGACGCGGCGAGATCTCGGCGCCGATCGTGTTCGGCCGTGACCACCTCGACTGCGGCTCGGTGGCCTCGCCGTACCGCGAGACGGAGGGCATGCGCGACGGCTCGGACGCCGTGGCCGACTGGCCCTTGCTGAACGCGATGCTCAACGTCGCCTGCGGCGCCTCCTGGGTCTCCATCCACAACGGGGGTGGGGTCGGCATCGGCAAGTCGATCCACGCCGGCCAGGTCACCGTCGCCGACGGGACCGCCGACGCCGCGCGTCGCCTGGAGCGCGTGCTCTGCGCCGATCCGGGGATCGGCGTGGCCCGCCATGCCGACGCCGGCTACGCGCTGGCGCAGAAGACCGCAGCGGGGCGCGGTGTCGACCTCGGCGGTTGAGCACCGGATTCCCGCGCACACCTCGGCCGAGGGACCCTTGCGAAGGGTGCTTCGGCGCGGTGTCGTAGCGCCCGATGCCCGGTCCGGACCGCCCCTCAGGCGGGCTTCCGGAGCCGGTCGATATCCGAAGGTGCTCGCGCTCCGCCGCCCCGGCGGTCCCGCGCGCGACCTTCCGCCAGAGGATCCGTGACCCGATTCCGCAGCAAGGACGAAGAGCAGCCTCTCGAGAGCGTGCCCCCGCCCGAAGACATGCTGGTCGTCGTCGACCGGGTCGTCGACCCCTACGTGGTCGCCTTCCACGATCCGACCAGCTATCGCGCCGAGCAGTTCCGCGGCCTGCGCAACCAGCTCATGGCGCTGAATCCGGACGGCGCCGCCAAGACCCTCGTGATCACCTCCGCGATCAAGGGCGAGGGCAAGACCATCACGGCGGTGAACCTGGCGCTGACCTTCGCCGAACTCGGCCGTCAGCCGGTGATCCTGGTCGATGCCGACCTGCGCGATCCGTCGGTCGAGTACGCACTCGGTCTCGATCGCGGCCTCGGCCTCGCCGACGTGCTGCTGGAGAGGGTGTCGCTCGACGCCGCGATCCGACAGACGGGAATGCGCGACCTCCACGTTCTTGGCGCCGGCTCCGCGTTGGCGACGCCGTCGGAGATCCTGACCTCGCCGCGGATCGATGCGTTGTTCGCGCGACTGAAGGAGCGCTACAGCTACGTCCTGATCGACACGCCGCCCGTGTTGCCGGCGACCGACGCCAGCGTGATCGCGGCCCGTGCCGACGGCACGCTCCTGACTGTGCGCCTCGAGTACTCCTCGAAGAGCCACACCAAGGAGGCGATCCGCGGCCTCAAGGACCTCGGAGCCAACGTGCTCGGCGTCTTCGTCACCGAGGTCCGCGGCGCGGACCCCGACAGCGATCCGCGTTTCTCCTACCGCTCCCGTCGCGAGAGCTGAGAGAAGGTCTTGGCCGGGATCCGCAAGTCACTCGCCGACGCCGTCCGCAAGCTCGCGACCAAGACCTCGGTCGAGCAACTGCGCAAGCAGGGCGTGAAGGAAGTCAGCGTGATCGGGCTGGACCGCATCGTCCAGTTCGTCGAGGAGGCGGTGCATCGAAGCCTCCGCAATCGACTTCTGCTCGGTGAGCGCGAGGCGGTCGCCGATGCGACCCGCGAGGAGTTCATGAAGCTCCTGCGCAGCAACGAGGAGCTGAAGGCGCGCGGCGATCGGGCTGCCGAGGAGGCGGAGAGTCTGCGCCTCGAGCTGCTGCGTTCGCGTCAGGAGCTCGAGCTGCGTCTCGCGCGGAACGACGCGGACGAGCGCGCCGGCTGGGAAGCGCAGGACGCACTCATCCGTGACCTCGTGCGTACCGTCATGACGGCGTCGCAGCGCGAGCGCGAGTCGCCGCAGGACATGGAGCGCCGTGTCCTGGAGCTCGTGATGAACCTGGTTGGCGATGAGCGGCGCACCACCGCGGAGGCCAAGGCTGCCGCGCGTGACAACGAGGTCGAACTCCTGCGTCGGCGCATCAGCAAGCTGTCGCAGTCGCTGGAGGTCGCCGAGGACCGCATCGGCAAGCTGTCGACATTGAAAGACGTCGACGAGGGCATCGCCTCGGTCTACCGCGACGTGCAGGGCCTGGAACCCGAATCCGGCAACGACCGGAAGAAGGAGCTGATGGCCGGGATCTTCGCTGCCAATCTCAAACTCCAGAAGAAGGCGTGAGTGCGGCAGCATCGGAACGAACCATGAACGCAACCACAGACACAGGGGCCGGTGGCCCGCCTGCCAAGGACCACGGTGTCCTCTACATCGGGATGGACCTCGGCACCTCGCGCACGTCGGTCTCGGCGAGCAACGGCGTCCGCGAGACGGTCCTCTCGGTGGTCGGCTATCCCAAGGACGTCGTCAGCAAGAAGCTCCTCAAGAAGGACGTGCTGTTCGGCAAGGAGGCGCTCGAGAAGCGCCTCTCCCTGCGGATGCACCGACCGCTGGCCAAGGGTGTCTTCAAGTACAACGACCTGCCCGCAGGTGCCGATCGCGGCGAGGTCGAGAAGGCGGCCAGCGATCTGATCCGCGAGGCGATCCGTCTCGCGAAGCCGCGCAAGGACGAGCTGGTCTACGCGGTGATCGGAGTCCCGGCGCAGGCCAGCATCCACAACAAGGAGGCGATCCTCGCCGCGGCCAAGGCCTCGGTGGACTCGGTGATGCTGTGCAGCGAGCCCTTCGCCGTCGCCTACGGCCTGGACATGCTCGAGGACGCGCTGATCATCGACATCGGCGCCGGCACCACCGACCTCTGCCGCATGCACGGCACGATGCCGGAAGAGTCCGACCAGATCACCATTCCCTTCGCCGGCGACGTGGTCGACGAGAAGCTCACCGAGCTGATGAAGTCCGCGTGCCCGGGAGCTGCCTTCTCGCTCCAGATGGTCAAGGAGATCAAGGAGCGCTACTCGTTCCTCGGCGATGCGCCCGAGCGGGCGCTGGTCACGCTGCCGGTGGACGGTCGGCCGACCGAGTTCGACGTCACGGAGTCGGTCAAGCAAGCCTGCAGCATCCTGGTCGAGCCGATCATCCAAGGCCTGAAGAAGCTGATCGGTTCGTTCGACCCCGAGTTCCAGCACCGCCTGCGCAATCGCGTGGTGCTGGCAGGCGGTGGATCGATGATCCGCGGACTCGATTCGGCCATCGAGACGGTGATGAAGCGGGAGATGGGCGGCGGCAAGGTCGTGCACGTCGACGAGCCGGTCTACGGCGGCGCGAACGGTGCGCTGAAGATCGCGCACGACATGCCCGCGGAGTACTGGGAACAGTTGCGCTGAGCACCAAGTGTGCGGACTCCCTGCGCTGCGTGGGGAGTCGCGGCCCGACCGTGTGCACGGGATCGGCCTTCCCGCGCCGTGACGGTCAGAATCCGAAGTCCTTCTTCAGGATCTCGCGCAGCTCGTAGAAGGTGCCGATCGTGTAGTCGGGAGCGTTGCGGCCGGCTTCGTCCGAGTGGCGCCCCGAACGACGATTGCGCACCGTGATCATGCCGATCTCCGCCGCGGGGTCGATGTCGTTGGTGGGGTTGTCCCCGACGTACATGCAGCGGTCGGCGGACAGCCCGAGGTCCTGGAGCACGCGGCGATACAGCTTGGGGTTCGGCTTGTTGATGC
Source organism: Planctomycetota bacterium (assembly GCA_046349595.1). Taxonomy (GTDB): domain Bacteria; phylum Planctomycetota; class UBA1135; order UBA1135; family UBA2386; genus JACRLW01. Next base: position 2,961,303 of record JAXMCA010000001.1, on the reverse strand, counting down.
CGACCTGATCCGTGAAGTAGATCGCGTTGGGGGTGAGGAACTCGTAGACGCGAAGGCGGATGACCTTCTCGGCCTGCTTGATGCCGATGCCGGCGGAGATGATGCCGCGCACCAGTCCCGGGCGCGTCGCGAGCCAGCGCAGCACCTCGTAGACGTCGTCGTAGACCTTGAGCTCGCGCCACTTGGTCTCGTGGTAGGCGACGACTCCTGCGGCGACCAGGATCTCCCGATTGAGGCCGGCGCTCGCCCCGATCGGCAGGCGCTGGATCACCTTGTCGAAGTGTGATCCGAAGTTGCTGCTGAACTCCCCGACGACCTCGGTCAGTTCGCGGAAGCAGTCGTCGCGCGACGAGCGCAGGCCGGCAGCGACCATCGCGTCCACGGCGGCCCGGCGTGCCTTGTCGGCGAAGACCGAGGTCGAGAACAGCGTGTCGTCGATGTCGAAGAAGATCGCGTCGAGTGCGCGGCTCAAGGGTTCAAGCTCCGGCGACGGGGGCGTCGCGGAGTCTAGCGGGACGAGCGGCGGAGCACCCGCGCCTCGCTGCTCCCGGAAAACGAAGAAGGCCGCTTTCGCGGCCCTCCTCGATGTCCGTCGTCGCGGGTGCGAGTCGGCTCAGCGGCCTTCCATCACGTCGCGGACGTCGGTGATGGTCGCGCGGACCAGCACCATCAGCGAGCTGCTCTCGTCGGCCACGCCTTCCTGCTTGAAGAAGAAGGACAGCAGCGGGATGCGGCCGAGGATCGGCACTTCCGCGCGGCGCTCCTTGTTCAGGACCTGGCGGAGGCCACCGATCATCACGGAGCCGCCGTCCGGCACCTCGACGGTCGTCGCGATGGAGCGGACCAGCAGCTGCGGGAGCTGCAAGGTGACCGGCTGGGTGGTGCCTGCGAGCGAGGTCGAGAAGGTCGGGATCGGGCGGACCAGCTCGGCGACCGTCGGCTGCATGCTCAGGCTGATGCGACGGCGATCGGCGCTCACGGTCGGCTTGACGTCCAGCACGATGCCGTCCTGGATGACGTCGATCTTCGGGTCGGCGATGAAGGCCGACTGCGCGACTTCCACCTCGAAGTCGCGGATGTATGCGGTCTGGTTGATGACCGACACGTAGCCGCGCTCGTTGTCGAGGACGGTCAGGTTCTGGCTGTTGAGCTCCTGCACGTCCTCCTTCTTCTCGACCGCGTGCAGGATCGCCTGCAGCTCGAGGTCGTTGAGGAAGGCGATCGCGCCGGTGAAGCCGCCGTTGGTGGTCAGCGAGTTGCCCAGCGGCGAGGTGAAGTAGTTCTCGGTGCGACCACGCAGGTCGCCGTCCTGGCCGTCGTTGTAGTAGAAGCCGGCGAAGGGCTTGCCGGCGGGGTCACCGGTGCCGGCGTTGTCCAGGCCGCGGCTCGCGTTGTTGCTGAGGCCGTTGGTGATGTCGTCGAGCTGGGCGACGGTGCCCTTGGCGCCCGAGCCACCGAGGCCGCGGAAGTCGAAGCCGAACTCCTGGAGGTAGTTCTGGCTGACGTTCAGGAACTTCGACTCGATGGTGACGACGCTCGTCGAGAAGCTGCGCAGGTTGTTCAGGATCGACTCGACGCGCTTCAGCATGACGGGGTTGGCCGTCACGATCAGGTAGCCGCTCTCGGCCTGGTCGAGCTTGCCGCCGCCCTCCGAGTCCCAGTAGGTCGGATCGGTCGCGTCCTTGATGTTCGCGGAGAGCTTGTCGATCTCGATGAAGGTCGACTTCTCGTCACCTTCACCGCCGGTTCGCGGCGAGTCCGGGGAGTCCTCACCGTTGGGGATGTCGCGGATCTTCGGCGCGAGGAACTGGTGCTTCGCGAAGATCAGGTCGCGCACGTCCATGTAGACCGTGCGGTTCGCGCCACCGGCCTGCGCCTTGGTCGTGATCTGCACGACCGCGTCGCGGACCGTCCAGGCGAGCTGTGCGCTGCGACCGACGACCTGGTTGAGGAAGGACTCCATCGAGATCGGGGCGGTGATGTCCATCACCACCTTCACGGCCTCGCCATTGATCACCTCGCGCGCCTCCGGCGTGATGATGATCGGGATGTCGGTGATCGCGTGCAGACGCGTCTTCACCTCTTCGATGGTGCCGTCCTCTTCCGTGAAGCTGAGGCCCTCGATCTTCTGCTCCTTGACCTTCTTGCGCAGGGCAGCGTCATCGGGGTTCTCGAGCGGGCCGGTGTCGGCGTTCGCGACGCGGGCCTTCGAGCGCGCCCACACCTCGGGGTCGACCTCGAGGATGTCGGTCTGCGGGATGCGCAGATCCTCGGCGCTCTCGCGCATCGCGCGGATGCGTTGGGCCATGGCGCGGTAGTAGTCGTCCGAACGCGACTCACGCGCGGCCTTGATCGACGCGTTGTGAAGCTCGCGCGCGACCTGGTTCGAAGGGTCGGCCTGGAGTGCCTGGAACGCGAAGTCCTGGGCGAGTTGGAACTGGCGGCGCTCGAAGGCGAGGGTCGCGTTCGAGAGGAGGCCGCCGACCTGTGCGCGCAGTCGTGCTTCCTTCGCCTCCTCGCTGGCGCGGAGCTGAGCTGCTGCCTGGCGACGGATCTCGTTGCGTTCGGCGGACTCGGCCTCGTCGCGCTTCTTCATCGCATCGGCGAGTGCGGTCTTGGCGCGTGGCTCGAGATCGCCCCAGCCGACGTAACGTGCGAGGTCGATGGTCCACACCGCGCGGCGGAAGTCCTCGAGGGCGCGTGCGTAGTTCTGCTGTGCGAGCGCCTGGTCGCCGGAGTCGAGCAGGCCGACCACCTCGGACTTGTAGCGCTGCTCCTGGATGCCCTGCAGGCGCGACTGCTCGTCGGCGAAGGACGTGATCGTTCCCGCCGGCATGCCGAGTTCGGCCGACACCGCGCTGATCAACTGCGCGACGCGCGCGTCATCGGGGCGCAGGTCGTGGGCCTTCAGCAGTTCGAGACGGGCTGCTTCGAGCGCGTCCTTCGTGCCCTGACGGCGCAGCGACTCGGCATTCTCGAGATAGGTCTCGAGCTGCAGTCGTTCGCGTTGGGCTTGCAGGGAGTTGTCCTGCGTGCCCTGACCCTGCTGCCCACCCCGCGACGAATCGCTCGGTGCAGCAACCACCGGCTTGTCGGTGTTGGTGGGGGAATCCGCGCCCGAGGACTTCGGCGCAGAGCAGGAGATGGTGCCGAGCAAGGCGGCGGTGATCGAGGCTGCCAGTAGGCTTTGACGATCGAGCTTCATCGTGATGAGGCTTCCGTGCGGCGCGCGCGACGTCCGCGAGGATGGATCAGGCCTGGAGAGACCGGTGGAACGCTGCCGCTTTGATTGCCCGGAAGAGGACAGCGGGAGGGACGACCGGCATTCCGAAGCGGGACGGTGAGGGGTTTCACGCCGAGGACGGGGCGAGGGGTGACCCTTCGGCGCGAGGGGCAAGAAGCTAGCGAGGCGCTGGCAGCGGTGCCAGAGACAAGTGCGAGAGCCGCCGGGAACAAGGAAGGTTGGGCATCGCCGCGGAGCGGGGCGGATCGTCCCGGCCGCGGCGGGTGCGTGCCGGGTTGCAAGAAGTCCGGTTCCCGCCCTGTGTCCTGCTCGACCGCGTGTCCTGGTCGAGCGCGTGTGCTGCTCGAGGCCGGTACGCGAAGCGGCCCCGCCTCGGTCGGAACCGGGGTGGGGCCGTGGGGAGGGCGCGGGCGAATCGCCCGCGCGAGCTTCACTTCTTCGGGCCTGCGCCGCGACCGCCGCCGAAGTTGATCTCCTCGAAGCCGGCCGACTTCACGGCGTCGACCACCGCGGCGACGTCGCCGTAGGTGGTGCCCGGCTGCGGCTCGATCACGATCGGGAGCAGCTTGCGCTTCCCGGGATTGGCGCTGTCGGGAACCATGCTCGCCGGGTCCTCCTTGATCTTCTTCAGCTCGGTCTGCATCCGGCCGAGCTCTTGGAAGGGGGTCGCGCCGATCGCGTACTTCACGACGTGACCGACCAGGGCCACGGCGTTGGGTCGGCCGGTCTTCTCGTTGATGGCCGGCTCGAAGGGATGGCGCGGGACCGCCGTGCCCTTCTCGACGAGCTCGATGCGGACCGACAACTGCTCCTGCGGATCGAACTTCGTGTTCTGCGAGCCCTTGTCCTTCGGCAGGTAGGCCTGCAGCTTCGCCTCGAGCGATTTGAACTCGATGCAGAGGAAGAAAATGATCAGCAGGAAGACGCAGTCGATCATCGGGGTGAGGTCGACCTTGGCTTCTTGTTGGGCGTCGTCCAGGTGGCTCATGGATGGTTTCCTTCTCGGTTGGGGACGCCCGGCTCAGCGGGAGGTGATGCCCTGCTTCTGCAGGAGCTTCGCTTCCTTGTCCTTGTCGCTGAGCGCGAGTTCGAGCTTGTAGAAGGCTGCATCAGGCTGGCTGCACGCGGTCATGAACACGCCGACCCAGTGCCATTCGGTCCATTTGTCGGCGCGGATGAGGACCGGGTCCTCGACGAGCGTCGCCTTGAGTTTCGCGTCGTAGTTCTGGTTCTTGACGACCGTGTTCTTCCACTCGATCAGAAGGTTGTGGATGTGGTCCTTGGCCGATTCCTCGGAGTTGACCGCCGGATCGTAGTAGGTGTTCTTCCGGTAGATCATGCGGCCGTCCTGCGTGATGTTGATGATCGGGCGGACGTCCGGCGGTGCGTCGTCGGGCACCGTGAACTGGGCCTTCGGGAGGATCAGGTCCTCGAGCTCCTTCTGGCTCAGGTCGATGACGAGCACGAAGAAGATCATGAGAAGGAAGACGCAGTCGATCATCGGCGTCATGTCCATCTCGGCGTCTTGATTCGCGCGGGCGGATTGTTTTCCCATCGGAAATCGTCGTCCTGGATCGGTTCAGCCGGTGTTTCCAGAGTCGTTCGCGGTCATCGTTTCGGAACGACCGCGGCGGACTCGTGGTTCAACTCGCCTGAATCCGCGTCCCTGGGTTGAAGAGGAGGTGAACGAAACAGCCCGCGATGGCGGGCTCATCACGTCTCACGCCTTCGCGGCGCGGAACCGCTCGAAGAGATCTTCGGCGATCGCGTTGACTTCGATGGTGATGCGCACCACGCGGTTGCGGAAGGTGAAGAAGAACGCACCGGTCGGCAGCGCGACGGACAGACCGAAGATGGTCGTCACGAGTGCGAGCTTGATACCGCCGGCCAGGTCGGAAGGCTGCACCGAGCCACCGGCCTCGGCGATCGTGCCGAAGGTCACGAACATGCCGGTGACCGTCCCGAACAGTCCGAGCATCGGCGCCGATGCGGTGATCAGCGACAGCCAGCCGATCTTCTGGAACAGCTTGACCGTCTCCTCTTCCTGCATCTCGCGGACGCTGGCCTGGATCGTCTCGAAGGAGTGGCCGAGCTTGGACAGGCCGGCCTGGACGACGTTGGTCAGGTAGTTGCGATCGCTCTCGCAGAGATCCATCGCCTCCTGGAACTGCTCCTCCTCGAACAGCGCCTCGAGTTCATCGATCGCGTCCGGGGGCGCGAGCTTCTCGCGCTTGATCGAGACGAAGTTCTCGATGATCAGCGCGACCGACACGATGGACAGCGCGACGATGCAGTAGCCGATGAAGCCTGCGTTCGCGAACATGTCCATGATCGCGTTCGACTGGGGGGGCTTCTTCTCGGCCGCAGGCGCATTCTGCGCGGCGGCACTCGCGGCGAGCGCGAGAGGGACGAGGGAGTACAGCAGACCGGGGATCACGTTCGACTTGCGGATCATGGGGCCGAGGGGAACAGGTGCCGAAGGACGGGCGAGGTCCGAGGGGTGGGACGTCGCGGGTCGAAAGGGGGTAGTCCGGGGCGCGGAGAGTGTGCGCATCGGAGGCGATGAAGGGAAGTCCCTGCACGCGGCGCTCCAGGAATTCGTGCGCGGGATGCGTTGCGCAGACGCGCCAATGGGCCTTCGAGGAATCACCGTCGGTGGGTCGCGCCGTGGGGTGCGACGTCGTCACTCATGCTTGCCGGGGGGCAGGGGCGACAACGTCACGCGGACCCGCATGGTTCAGGCGCACACCTCGTCGCGCCGCGACCACGCCTCCCCTGCACGCGCGGGCGGTCCGCATCGACCCTCGCGCATCACCGACGCCGGCCCGGGCCGGCGCGCCTCACTTCTTGATCTCGCTGGCGGCCAGTGCCGCCCAGCGCGAGCCGGCGTGGTCGTCGATCACGGCCTGAAGGTACTCGTTCGCACGCTGGCGGACGGCGGAGCCGTCGCGGTCCGGCCCGAGGGCCAGCAGCACCATCGCGGTGTAGTAGAGCGCCTTGGCCGTGGTGTCGCCGCCGACCGTGTCGAGCAGGTTCGCCTCGGCGAACGCGATTTGCGCCCGGCGCAGATCGGCAGTGGGGGCACCCGAGGCCTGCGCCTTGAGGAAGATCGCTTCACCCTCCCCGGCCTTCGCGGCGGCGCGGATCGCATCGCTCTCGGCGGTGCGGCCGATCTCGTCGCGGAAGTAGGACAGAGCGTCGTCGAACTTGCCTTCGCGGACCAGCGAGTCACCGGTGCCGACCATCGCCTCGGCCTGGATGCCGACGACCTCGTCGCTCTTGCGTTCCTGCTCGCTGAGACTCTGCAACGCGGACAGGGTCGAGCGGTAGGTCGAGCGTGCGTTGGCGAAGTCGCGACGGGCAACCTGGGCCTGGGCCTGTCCGATCTTCGCGCGGGCGCTCCAGATCGGCGACCAAGACCGGGAAAGGGTCTCGTCCGCGAGCTTCTTGAAGCTCGCTTCCGCCTCCGGGTACTGCTCGGCCGCGACCTGGGCGCGCCCCAGGGCGAGCAAGGCATCGGGGAGGCGGAAGCCGTCGGCGTTGGCGTTCACCCACTCCTCGAGCTTGCGCGCGGCTTCCGCCGACGCCGCCTTGTCCTTCACGGAGCCCATTTGCAGGGCCTGCGCGGCGAGGAACTCGCACTCGGACTTCAGCGGGGCACGCGTCGTCTTGCCGGCTGCGGTCAGGAAGTAGTTCGACGCCATCGTCGCGTCGCCGCTCTTCTGGGCGCCACGCGCCTGCGCCATCTCGTCGGGCGGGTGGTCCCACTCGATCTCGGCGACCAACGAGGCGGCGACCTCGGCCGTGGTGTTGCGGTGCTTGTACTGGACCGAGGTCGAAGTCGCCGCGGTGATCTCGACTCCGCGCAGCTTGCGGCCGTCGCGCAGCGAGAGGACGTCCTTCACGGCCTCCTGCGCGCACAGGGGTGCGAACAGGAGCGATCCGCAGAGGAGGGGGAGGAGCTTGGAACGGAGGTCGGGAGCCATCTTGGTGCGGTCGTGTGCGACCAGCGTCGTCTTGGTCCGGAAGGGGTGTTGGATCTGCGGGGATCGACCGCGCTCAACGCATCGCGTTGACGGCCCTGAACATGTCGAGGATCTTGGCGCCGTCGGAGCCGAGCGCCTTCAGGCCGCCGAACTTCTCGCCGGCGCGGCCCTGGGCGGTGTTGAACACCGACGTCGCGTAGGTCCCGTAGGTGCTGTCCTTACGCGAGGCGCGCTTGGCGATCATGAAGGCCTCGAGGTGGAACTGGTACCACTCGAGCGAGTACGGCTCGACTCCGCGCGCGGGATTGAGCGCGTACTTCTTGTACTCGACCCAGTACAGCTCCCAGGCGGGTACCGGGTCGTCCATCCCGAGGACCTCGACCATGTTGCCCTTCTGGTCGAACTCGAACCAACCGCCCTTCGCGAGCGCGAGCAGGCGCTTGAGCGGATAGTCGTCCGGCTTCGCCTCCGCCGCAGCGGTGAGCATCTTCACGGCATCCGCGAACTTGCTGCCGCCCTGGCGCATCAAGGCCTCGCCGACGGCGGGCAGGATCCACTTCTGCACGTCGTCCTTGCGCTTGGCATCGCTGCTGTAGTTGTCGATGCACTTGCGACCGAGACGCTCCACGGTCGGCCAGTCGCCGAGGTCCTTACCGATATTGACACCGGCATAGAGGATCTCGAAGGAGGGCGCGTTGGAGCCGTCGGCGTACTCCGCGACCATGGTCACCGCGGCGCGGCGCGCCGTGGTGAGACGGCGCTCGACGTCGGTCACCTCGTTGTCGGGTGCCTTGCGCTTGAGCAGCGCCTCGCGCTCGGTCTCCAGCGCCTTCACGCTGTCCCAGTGCGCCTTGAAGATCGCGGTGGCGAGCGGTGCGACGAGGGGGCTGTTGGCGTCGGCTGTGTTGAGCGTGCGGTACAGCTCCTCGGCCTTGTTGATGCGACCGAGTGCGGCGTTCATGCGCGCCATCATGTCGTAGCAACGTGCGGCGAGGTCGCCCTGGCGCTTGCCGCGATCATCGACGAAGCGCTGCATCGCGCTGATGATCCCATCGAACTTGGTCGGGTCCGCGGTGCCACCGTTGGCGCCGTTGGCCTCGAGGTAGTCGATGTAGCAGTTCCAGAACTCGACCGTCGCGAGCGAGTTCTCGCGCGTCGCGATCAGTTCACGCTTGTCGAGTTTGGCTTCCGGCGTGCCGGTCCAGTCCTGGTAGGCCTTGATCGCGGCCCGAGCCTTCTTGAAGTCGCCGGCGCGCTGCCACGCCTGCGGGATCATCGACTGCGCGGGCTCGTAGTACGGCGTGTCCTTCGGGACCTTGGCGAAGAGGTCGGCGGCCTCGGCGTACTTGTTGTCGTTGAGCGCCTTCTGCGCGTTGGTGAAGAAGGTCTTCGCCTCGCTGCCCGCGCCGCCGAACTTGCCGAGCGCCGTGACGCGCTCGTCGAGCTTGGTGAGCTCGGGGGTCATCTCCTTGGCATCGCGCTTGAACAGGCCCCAGGCCTGGTTCATGCGGTCGGTCATCGCCTCCGCCGTGGGGTCACCGAGGGCTCCGAAGTCCTCGAGTCCCTTGACCATCGCGAGCGTGGCCTCGAGGTAGCGCTTCTGCACACCCGAGCACTCGCCGATGGCCTTCCAGGTCTCGATGCCGAGGGTCTTCTTCTCGTCGGCTGTCATCGCGCCGAAGGCGCGCTTGTAGCTGCGGATCGCGCGCTCGTAGTCGCGCTCCTGCTGGGCGCCCTTCGCGACCTCGAAGAGCAACGCGCCGCTGACCGTGGCGCCGCCCTCGAGGATCTGGCGCAGGGCGCTCTTGGCGCGCACGCCGATCATGTCGGAAGGGTGTTGATCGTTGATCTTGCGGACCTGGTCGAGAGCCTGCGCGAGCATCTCGGGCTTGCCGCTCTCCGCCATGGCGCGCGCCTCGACCAGGAACACCGGGTGACCGAAGCGCGGGTCGGCGATCTCGAACACGTCGGTGTTCTCGGCGCCGTACTTCTTCAGCATCTCGCGGAACTGCTGGCAGAAGGCGAGGGTCTCCTCGATGCGGCCCTGCGCGAACAGCGTCTCCGCACCGCGGTCGTAGGCCTCCTGCATCAGGTTGATCATCGACTCGCGGATTTCCTCGGGCAGCTCGATGTCCTTCGAGTCGAGCGAGGTCTTGATCGTGTCGATGGTCGCGGCGTAGTCGCGGTAGGCGTCGTCGAGGTTGCCGAGCACCTCACCGAGCTTCGACATCTCGAACCAGGCGCGCTGGCCGAGCAGCGTCTCTTCGCCGACGTCGAGGATCAGTCCCTCGAAGGTGTCGCGGGCAATGCCTGTCCGGGTCTTGCGGTCCTCTTCGGGAGCGACACCGGCGGCCTCGCGCTCGAGCATCGCCTTGTAGAGCCAGGACACGTAGTAGTCGCGCTGTGCGGCCGAGCCCTCCTCGTGGCGCTTCGACTCGAGGCGCTTCATCACCTGATCGGCTGCGTCGATGCCGCCCTGGAACACGTCGAGTGCATTGGCGCGCAGCTCCTTGATCTTCTCCGGCGCGGCTTCGGCGCTGACCTCGAGTTCGTCGACGAGGAAGCGCCCGTAGTCGAAGCTCGCTTCGAGCAGCGTACGGCGTGCCTGATCGGCCACCGGATCGTCGCCGTAGGTCTGGACGAACTCACGCGAGGCATCGACTGCATCTTTGAACAGCCGTCGACGTTCCTCGGGTCGCGAGTCGGCGCGTGCGCCGAGCAGCGAGATGTCGATGCCGAGTTGGCGGACCTTCTTCGCTTCGTCGGCCCCGCGGAACTGCTTCTGGAGGGTTTCGATCTGGGTCTTCGCCAGCGAGACGAAGCCGAGGTCGGACGCGAGCTTGCGGACGAACTCGATCTCGCGATCGAGCGACGCGGCGGACTGGGCGGCGAGCGGCACGAGGCCGGTGAGGAGGACTCCGCACAGGGAGCGGAACGCAATCCTTGGTGTCGTCATCGGCGGCGGAGACGAAAGGACACAGGCAGAGTGCGGCCGGGTTGGCGCGCACGCGCTGGACTTCGGAGGAAGGCGCGGCCGAGGGGTGCGGCCCGCGCAGGAGGGAACGCCGGAGTATAGAGACGGGTTCGGAGCATTCCATCGCCGCCGAGCGCCGCGTGCGGCGAGGCGCCGGCGGGTGGCGCTCGCTTCGCAGCGTCCGATCGCGTTCTCCGTCAACGCGACGGCCGCGCAGGCATGCATGCCGGCGCGGCCGCGTTCGACTGTCGTGCGTCGCGCGGGCGACGCGACGATCAGCGGCTGGTCAGCAGCGTGTCGATCGCATCCGGGAGATCCGCCGGCTCGTGCTCGGCGGAGAGGATGATGCGCGCGCGGATCAGGATGATGATCTTGCGGTTCAGCACATAGTTGCCCTTGCGGCTGAAGAGCAACGACACGCCCGGCAGATCCTTGAGGATCGGCACCCCGGCGACCTCGTTCTGCCGCTCGGCGAGCTTCATGCCACCGAGCAGGATCGAACCGCCGTCGGGCATGGTCACCGTGGTGCGGACCTGCTGCAGGTTGGTGACCGGCAACTGGATCGACACCGGCTGACCGGCACCGAGCGTGGTGGTGAAGGTCGGGATCGGGAGCTGGAGCGACATCACCGTCGGGCGCAACTCCATGGTGATGAAGCGGCGGTCGGCGGAGACCACAGGGCGGACGTCGAGGACGACGCCGTCGCGGACGACGCTGACCATCGGGTTCGCGACGGCCGCGGCCTGCGCGATCTCGACGTTGAAGTCGGAGATGTAGGAGGTCGAGCGCAGCGCCTGCATGTGCGCGCGGGTGTTGTTGAACACCAGAAGGCGCGGGGCGACGATCGACTCGCTGCGCTCCTGCTTCGACACGGCGCGCAGGATCAGCTGCAGCTCGACGTCGTTGAGGAAGGCGTACTGCAGCGACAGGCCGCCGGAGTTGTCGAGTCCGCCCTGACGGCCGCCGAGGGCGCGGTCGTAGAGGTTCTCGGTGCGGCCCATCAGGTCACCGTCACCGCCATCGTCGTAGAACACGCCGGGCTCGGTGCCGCTGCCGATCAGGCCGGGCGACGCCGGATTGATCTGCTCCGGGCGACCGAAGTCGTCGAAGCGCAGATTCGAACGGTTGTTCTTCTCGAGACCACGGCCGGCGATGCCTTCCGACGATTGGTCGCCCAGGCCGCGGAAATCGACGCCGATGTCCTCGAGGAAGCTGTCCTCGACCTTGAGGAAGCGCGCTTCGATGTCGACCTGGATGCCGACCGACTGGCGCAGCTGCGTGAGCAGGCGCTCGATCTGCTGGTGCACCTCGCGGGTGTTGCGCACCATCAGCACGCCGGACTCGAAGTTGATCGTGTTGCCCTCGGTCCAGCTCTCCGGAGCGATGTTCTCCTGGATCAGCTTGGTGAGCACGTCATCGCCGACGACGGTGGGAGCAGGGTCCTCGTCATCGGTCGTCGTCCCGGCCTCTTCGCCGGGGGCGGTGAGGCGCAGGGTCGGGCCGGGCTGGCCCTTCACGCCCTGCACGATGTCCTTGACGAGGTAGGGCTTGAGGTAGGCCTTGCCGATCGGCGTCGCCGCGGAGACGAGCTCGACCAGACCATCCTTGACGTGCCACTTCACACCGGTCTGCGCCGAGATGATGTTCAGCGCCTTGCTGACCGGCATGTTCGACAGGTGCAGATCGTGCAGCGTCGTGGTCTCTTCGCCGAGCTCGCGGGCCGAGTTGGCGATCACGAAGTTGACATTGGTCGCGTCCTGGTAGTGGCGCGCCCAGTCGGCCAGTGTCGCGGTCGAGAAGTGGTGCTCGATGCTGGTGTTGTCGAGGATCTGGCGGACGGCGCGATCCTCCGGCGAGTCGAAGGACTCCTCGGGCGTGAACTCGCGCGGCTTGCGGGTCTGCTTGACATAGGCCCAGCGGGCGAGGTCGTAGACCACCGTGTCGGTCTGCGGCAGCAGTGAGCGGTTGATCTCGTCGAAGGTCTCGACCCACTGTTCCTTCCAGCGCTGGCGAGCGACGTCGATCTTGCTCTCGTGGTTCGCCCGCGCGGCGAGATCGTGCAGTGCATGGACCTCGCCGTTGTTCGGGTCGAGGATCGCGGCCTGCGCGAGAGCGCTCTCGGCGGAGCCGAAGTGACCGTTCTGGAAGTCGCGGTTCGCCTGCACGACGAGGCGCGAGACGCGCTGGTCGCGCTCGAGACGCTTGCGGCGCTCGGCTTCGTCGAGTTCCTGGCGCGATTTGGCGATCTCCGCAGCCTGCTCGGCCTTCATCGCCTCGGCGCGGCGCTGCTGCGCGAGTTCGAACTTCTTCTGGATCTCCTGTTCCAGATCGGTGCCGGCGCTCGCGAAGGCGTTCAGCTTCAGCTGCATGATCGCCGTGTGGTAGTGCTCGATCGCATCGCCGAATCGGCCGAGTTCGACCTCGGCGTCGGCCTGCTGGGCGAGCTGGCGTGCGACGAACCGAGTGCGCTCCTGGATCACGCGCGCTTCGAGGACCTTGCTCTCGAAGCTGCGTGCCACGCGCGCCGTCTCCTCGCCGAGCACTTCTTGCGCGGTGAGCTGGATGTTGCGTGCGTCGTCGTTGGTCGGGTCGATCTCGAGGACCTGGGCCGACTCGCGCAGCGCGTCCGCATACAGGCGGTACTCGAGCGCGCGGCGGGCGCGATCGAGGCCATCCTTGATGAGGAAGGCACGCCGCTCCTGCGCGACACCCTGCGGGGTGTCCTGAGGAGCGGAGGGCGCGTTGTTCGCGGGGACCTGCGCGCCGCCACCGGCACCGCTCGCTGCGGTCGGGCCGTTGTCGGGCTTGCCGCCCGCGGGGGTCTGCGTGTCGTTGTGGCCCTGCGTGCCTGAACAGGCGAACAGCAGGGACGCGGTCGAGAGGGTCAGACCGCGGAGGAGCTTCGAGCGGACCATCTTCATGCGGATTCCTGGGCGGAAACTCGAGACGGCGGGGCTGTGACCGGAGGGGTCGAGGGGCGCGGGCGAGGGGAGCCCGGAGTCGCTTCCGGACGAAAAAGCGGGGCGGACGGTAGCCACGCCGCAAGGCAGGGTCAAGGCGAAGCCCGGCTCCGATCGGGCTTTCCGCTGACGTCGTCGACGGGCTCGCAACCCGGGGGTCGCCGCGTCCTCGCGGGGTGCTGGTGCGCGCGTCCGGGGGACTCCGGTCTGCGCCGGATCCGAACTCAGCTTCGCACGTCGGGACGCGGGGGGATCTCCGGGTTGCCGAGCAGCCGGTTGACGCGCTTGATGTCCTCCCAGGTGTCGCGCTTCGCGTCGGGCTGGCGGAGCAGATAGGCGGGATGCCAGGTGGCGACCACCGGGATGTTCTCGTAGCGGAGTTCGCGTGTGCGGAGCTGGCCCATCGGCAACTCGGTGCCGAGCAGGTTGTGCGTTGCGACCCGGCCCAGTGTGACGATGACCTCCGGACGGACGGCCCGGATCTGAGCCCGCAGGAAGGGCAGGCAGGCCGCGACCTCGTCGGGCTGGGGATCCCGGTTGTTCGGCGGACGGCACTTGTTGACGTTGGCGATGAACACGTCCTCGCGCCGCATCCCCATCGCGTTCTCGATCATCCGCGTGAGTAGCTGTCCCGCGGGACCGACGAAGGGTCGCCCGGACTCGTCCTCGCGCGCCCCCGGGGCCTCGCCGACGAACATCACGCGTGCCCGAGGGGCCCCTTCGCCGAACACCACCTTGGTGCGCCCTTCGCAGAGGCGGCACTTGCGGCAGGCGAGGGCGAGGTCGCGCAGCGCGTCGAGATCTGCGGGGAGACCGATCTCGATCGCCACGGGCGGGGCGGCGACCACCGTCGCGGGCCGCGGCTCCTGCCGCGTCGGGGGCGGTGTCGCGGGACGCTCGTTCCGGGCGACCGCCGGAGCTGGAGGTGTCGCAGCGGCCGGAAGCCGCAGCCGTCCGGCCGATGGCAAGGGCATGTCGGCGCCGTAGGCCTCGGTCGCGTTCCGCAGCAGGTGCAGGATCGCGATGCGGGGATCCACGGCGGCCATCGCCTTCAGAAGCTCCAGCCGACCGCGGCCAGGATGCGGTGATCCTGGCGGTCGAATCCCGTCGCCGGCGTGTTGTCGTAGTCGAAGATCCACTGCAGCTGCGCGAACATGTTGTCCGTCAGCGTGGCGCGGGCGCGCGTGTCGAGGCGTGCGTAGAAGTCGTTGACGTCCTCGATGCTGGGATAGAACTCGCCGTCCTGCAGCAGGGTGACGTTCTTCGCGATCTCCCAGCGTGCGCGGTAGGCAAGGCGTGCGGCGACGTAGCTCGAGTCCTTGCCGACCTTGCGGTTCTCGTCGAAGTAGGTCAGACCGGCTTCGCCCTGCAGGGAGAAGTCCGCGTCGTCATAGAACTGGTAACCGAGACCGCCACCGGCCGTGCTGCGGAGCTGCAGGTCGGCGAACTTGTCGTTCTCCGCGGTGACCTGACCCCAGAGGTAGGTCTTCGTGTTGAAGAACCAGTCGTACTTCGCACTGCCGAACACGCGTCGCTGGTTGATGACCCAGCTCCCCGTCGCCTTGTCCTCGGCGTAGTCCCAGGTGCCGCGCAGGGTCAGGCGGGTGTCCTCGGTGCGGCGGATCGCTTCGGCCGCGGCGTTCGCGGAGCGGCGCTCCGTGTTGCCGGTGGTCATCGAAGCGCCGACCGAGATCGAACCGTTCCACTCGACCTCAGGGCGCCACGCGACGAGGTCGCCGGCCGCGAGCGAACGCGTGCCACCCGGTCCGCTGACCTGGAGCTGGCCGTTCTGGATTCCGGTGATGGTCGCCTCCAGCTTGTCGCCAGCCAAGGTCGCCAGCTTGATCGGCGCGGCGGAGCTGATCCCGGCGAGCTGGTCGATCTTCACGGTGACGGTTCCCGCGGCGGGGGAGTCGACCACGACACCGCCAGCGGTCACCGACTGGATCTTGCCGGAGATGCGATCGCCGTTCTGGAGCGTCACGGTGTCCTGGGCGCGCAGGGCGCCGCAGCAACTGATCAGCGCGGCGACGCTCGCCACGCGGAGGACAGGAAGAAGATTCATGGGCTGAGGAAAGGCTTCGGACCCGGGACAAGGCGCCGGGCGCGCGGTAAAGAGCCCCGTCCAGTACCCCCCGGACCTCCCGGTCGCAACGACCCAACCGAATCCCCGCAGATGATCGCGCCGCAAGGTCGGCTCCCCGGCACGCGGAGCCTGTGGGTCCTCGTCGCGCTCGCGGCGGTGGTCCTGCTGCCCGCGGCGCTGCGTGCCGAGTTCCTGAACTTCGACGACAACCGCTTCTTCGGGCCGCAGTCCGAGATCGCCGCGGCGGGGCTGTGGGGCGTGCTCGATCCGACGCGCACCATCGCCGAGGTCTACCTGCCGGTGACGCACCTGCTGTTCGCGCTCGAGCGGACGGTGTTCGGCGACTCGGCCCTGGTCCCGCACCTGATCTCCCTCCTGCTCCACGGCGCGGTCGCGGCGGTGCTGATGCGGCTGCTCGCGCGCTGCGGACTGTCGGTGGTGGCGGCGACCGCAGCGGCCGGCCTGTTCCTGGTCCATCCCGCATTGGTCGAGTCCAGCCTGTGGGTGTCCGGACAGAAGGACCTGCTGTCCGGCCTGTTCACCCTCCTCGCGCTCGGTGTGCTGCTGCGCCATGCGGACGGCGAGCTGACCACCCTGCGTGCGACCGGAATGGGCGTGCTGTGGGCGCTGCTGGCGATCTATGCGAAGGCGTCCGCGATGGTCCTGGCGCCGCTCGCCCTGCTCGTCGTCTGGGGGCGCGTCCCCCCAGGTGGTCGCCGGCGTCCGGGTCCCGCACTCGCCGTCCTCCTGGTGATCGCGCTCGGCACGCTGCACCACACCCTGATCGCGAGCGCAGCGGGGACCATGGCTCCGACTGGCGGTGTCCTGGCCCGGCTGCCGCAGGTGCCCGGTGCGTTCGAGCATTACCTGCGGACCGCGGTCTGGCCGACCGGCCTCGACGTGCTGTACCCCGAGGTCAAGACCCTCGAAGCCTTCCGCGACAACCTGGTGTTCGGGCTGGTGGCGATCGCCGCCGTGCTGGTCGCGATCTTCGTCGCGCGCCGCCGCGCGCCGCGCGTCGCGATCGGCCTGTGCGCCTTCGTGATCGCGTGGTTGCCCTTCAACACCGCGCTGCCGGCGTCGGTCATCGCAGCGGCCGACCGCTACCTGTACCTCGCGATCCCGGGTGCGGTCCTCGCGCTCGCGGCCGTGCCGCGATTCGGCACCGGCCTCCTGATCGTCGCGCTGCTTCCGATGGGGTGGATGGCGCGCGAACGCACGCACGCCTTCGAGAGCAGCGAGGCGCTGTGGAACGCGAGCCTCGATCGCGATCGCGACAACTCGGTCGCGCTGCGCAATCTCGCCAGCAAGCGCTTCGTCGACGTCCTCTCCGGCAGCCGCTCCGAGTCGGCGATGAAGGACATCGAGGATCTGCTGGTGGAGGCCGTCGATGCCGCGCGCTATCCGCAGCACAAGCTGCTCGCGGCGACCGAGCTGGTCGGCGTGTCGGAGATGAACAACGAGCCGGAGCGCGCGGCGCGCTACGCGGCGATCGCGGCGGATGCCGCCGATGCGATCGATCCGCTGCAACCCGGTGCGCTCTACAAGCGGCTCGATGCACACCTGCTCGCGGCACGCTACGCGCGTCGCAACGACGACGTCGCCGCCGCGCAGCGACACTTCGAGGCGGCGCGTTCGATCGCACCCGAGGATCCCTCGGTGCTCGCCTTCGCGGCGGCGAAGATGCAGGCCGACGTGATGAAGCCCGACGGCAGCGTCGATCCCGCGAGTCCCGTCGCCAAGGATGCGCTGTCGATGCTCGACCGCGCCGCGAAGCTCGCCGAGCAGAGCCGTCGCGTCGATCGGCTCTACGACGTCGAGTGGACCCGCGGACTGTGGCTGCGCGCGATCGGCAACGCCTTCGACGCCGAGGTCGCACTCGCCCGCGCGGTGAAGCTCGATCCGGTGCGCGTCGAGGCCTGGATCGCCCGCTGCGACCTGTTCCTCGCCCAACCGGAACTCGCCGCGCAGGCCGAGCAGATCGCGCGCGACGGCATCAAGTCGGTCGGTGAGCGCGATGCCGCGCCCCTGCAGTACCGCCTCGCGCTCGCGCTCGGCGCGCAGGGCCGCCTCGACGATGCGCGCGCCTACTACGAGGCCGCGTTGTTGCTGCGTCCGCACGACCCACAGATCCGCAGCGCGCTGGCTGCGGTGCTCGGAGCGATCGGTGTGCGCGACCTGTTCACGGCCAAGCCCGACGTTCTCGAGCGGATCGCAGGCCGCGTGCTCGAACTCGATCCGACCAGCCCCAAGGGCACCTTGATCCGCGCCGTCGCATTGCGCGGACAGAAGCGCGTCGTCGACGCGCTGATCCTGCTCGACCGCTGTCGCGAGTCGATGCCCGACGATCGTGAAGTGCTGCAGCTCCACGCCGACACGCTGCGCGACCGCGGTTGGCAGCTGTTCCTCGACCCCAAGGAGCGCGAGGCGTGCTGGAACTACTTCGCGCGCTACCTCGCCGAGGCTCCGGTCGGGAGCGACACGGAGGCGGTGCACGATCTCGTCGTGCGCGAGTGGACGCGGCGCTACGAAGAGGGTCAGCAGGCCCTGATCGACCGCGACGTGAAGCGCGCCGAGCGTGCGCTCCGCTTGTGCCTCGAGCTGCGCCCGGACATCTCCGCTCCCTGTCTGCAACTCGGCATGGCGCTGCTGCTCCGCGATTCCGAGACGGCGACCACCGAGGAGGCGTTGAAGTGTTTCGAGCGCGCCGGCGAGGAGCAGCGGCGCAGCGGACGCGACCGCGGGCTGCCGGTGTTCTATGCGATGACCGCGCTGCGCCGGCTGGGTCGTCTCGACGAACTGCAGCGCCTCGGCCAGGACTATCTCGCGGCACCCGGCGACGACACCGACCAGAGCGTGCTCGATCGCATCCGCGCGTTGCTGCAGGGCTGATCTCCTTCGTGGTTGATGCGATGCACCGCACGCGGTAGGTTCGCGCGGCCGTGCGACGCCGGTCGGTCGCGCGGCACGGCGGGTGCGCGGAACAAGACGTCGTGGTGCGTCGCGCGCGCTCGCGTGGTTTCGGCGGTTGCGGGGCGGGTGGGCTCCGCGGGTGAGGTTCGACATGGCCAGGCGAGGCCGTGATCTCTTCGAGTTGCTCCGCGATCGCAGCGGGGGTTCGGGTCGTTCCAACGGGTCGATGCGCGAGCGTGCGGCGGCGAGCCGTCCGGCACGGGCTCCGGCCTCGCGCCCGGCTTCGGCCGGCGGCTGGTTCCGCAAGCTGTCGGACTCGGCGCGCGCGCTGGTCGCGGGACCCCAGGCGAAGGCAGCCAAGCGCAGCGCGGCCCCGGCGCGGGCGGCTGTACCGGCCAGGGCACCGGGCCTGCCGGCCGGTGCTGCGGTGGTGGGGCTGGTCCTGGTCGCCCTGCTGGCCGGCTTCCTGCTCGGCCGCTTCACGGCCCCCGGCACCCCGTCGTCTTCGGGCAAGGCGCCGCAGGCGGCCGCGCGGATCCCCGACTACCAGGGATCGGTCGCGCCGAGCAAGGACAAGCCCGCGGCACCGAAGCTCAGCGCGGAGCAGGAGGAGGAAGAGCTCTCGACTCTCGGTCTCTACTTCCTACAATGCCCCGCCCGCGATCGCGCCCGGGCGGCCTCCTGCGCCGCTTGGTTCCGTGATCAGGGCCTCGCCCGGACGCGGATCCGCTCGGTCATGACGCGGTCCAAGTCCGGCGAGTCGATCTATTGGTACTTGGTCCTGCTCTACACGACGGCCGAGGACCAGGAAGCGGACCTCAAGGCGGTCCGTGCCCTGGAACTGCCGGCGGAGTTCGACGATCCCACCAACCATGGGGGCTTGTTCTCACTCCGCAGCGCCGTCGCGGCGGCGCAGGTCCAGGACCTCACGAAGCTCAAGTCCCGAAATCACTGACCTGGCGCGGCACCTCTGGGGCCCGCCCGGCCCCTCCTGAGTCATGTCGATCCACTCCAGCCTCAAGATCTCCGGCGCCGGCAAGGGCAACCGCAACGTGTGGACCCGCATCGAGCGTCTCGCCGTCCTGAAGCGTGAAGGCCGCTGGGGCGAGGAAGGCTCCGTGCTCGGCCTCCCCAAGGTGCGCACGCGCTTCAAGAGCAAGGCCAAGAAGGCGGCGAAGGCCGATGCCGCCGAGACTCCTGCTGCGGCTGCGGCCGGGGCTGCGCCGGCCGCGGGTGCCGCGGCACCGGCTGCCGACGCGAAGAAGGCCGACGCGAAGAAGAAGTGAGCGCTCGGCGCTCACTCCAGGCGCCACACGTCGCCTGCGACGCGATTCTGGCGGCGCCGTCCGGCGCTCGGGCGATGGTCTCGCGAGCCGCGCTGATCGAGGTGTTCCACTCCGTGCAGGGCGAGGGACGCTTCGTCGGCGAGCCGATGGCCTTCGTCCGCGTCGCGACCTGTCCGCTGCGCTGCCGCTACTGCGACACGCCGAACAGTTGGACCGCAGCGCCGCGCTTCCGTGTGCACGAGCTCGAGCGGGACGAGCCGAATCCCTGCAGGGCCGAGCGCGCGGTCGAACTCGCGCTGGCATGTGCCGACGCGTCACCCTTCCGGGCGAGCGGGCCGCTGCGCGTCTCGATCACCGGCGGTGAGCCGTTGGTCTACCCCGAGTTCGTCCTCGACTTCGGCACGGTGCTCGGCGCGCAGGGACGCGTGCACCTGGAGACCGCGGCGCACGATCCCGATGCGCTGGCGCGCTGCCTTCCGGTCCTCGCGCACGTCAGTGCCGATTGGAAGCTGCCGGAGACCCTGGAGCGCGACGACCACACCGCGGCGCACCGAGCCTGCGTGGAACTCGTCGCACGCGACGGCCGCGCCACCCTCGACGTGAAGGTGGTGCTGACCGCCGGCCATCGCGACCAGTCCTTCGCCGCGATGCTCGCGGCGCTCGCGCCCTTCCGCGCCTCGCTCCTGCTGTTCTTGCAGCCGGTCACGCCGCAGCGTGATGCGACGACACCGCTGTCGCCGGATCGGCTCGCACGTCGCGCCCGCGAGGCCGGGGCTGCGGGCTTCGCGTACCGCGTGCTCCCGCAGATGCATCCGCTGCTCGGATTGCGTTGAGCCGCGCCGGGGATCAGCTCTTCGGCGTCGCTCCCGACGCGCGGGCGCGCTCCGCTTCGAGCCAGCGCACCTGCTTGCGTGCCTCTCCGAGGACCTCGATCAAACCCTGCATCTGGTCGGCGAGGGCGCGACGGCTGTCGATCTCGTGCACGAGCTGCGCGCGGAGCGTCGTGGCTTCGGAGAGCAGCGATCCGATCTGATCCAGGCGCTGCGCCATCGCGTCGAGACGGGCATCGAGTGCCGCCAGGCGGCGCAGCAGTTGGGCGTCGTCCATCTCAGGAACCGCCCTCGAGCTCGCGGATGCGACGACGAGCCACGTCGAGCTGCTCGACGACGAACAGGCCCTGCTGCCCGAGCGCCTCGAGCTCCTGGCGTTTCACTTCGAGCTGGGCCCGCAATTCGGCCTCCCGTCCGAGCGCCGCGATGGCCGATTCGAGAGCACCGATGCGTGCCTCGATGCGGTCCAGCCTGCTGAGGATCGGGTCTTCGTCGCCGTGGGCCATTGCGCGCGGTCTGCCGCGGTTGCGCACGGTAGCCCACAGATCGGCCGCGTCCACTCGTCGATGGACACCCGGTCCCTTGGTGCGGGCGGCGCGGACTCCTAGCATCCGCCGCGTCGCATGAGGGTCGCTCTCCTCTCGCACGCGTCCGACCCCTCTGCCCTGGGGCCGGATGGGCTCGTCGACGGCCTGCTCGACCACGCCCGCGCCCTCGTCGGCCTCGGACACCGGGTGGTGGTGTTCGCGAGCGCGCGCGATGCTGCCCTGCCCGCGGACCTGGATGGCGTCGAGATCGTCGACGTCGCGGTTCCGGATCGGGTGCTCACGCGTGCGCTGACCCTCGGGCCGGCGCAACCTTTCGCGGGACTGGCCTCGCACCTCGCCGCGGCCCACGCCGGGCTGCGCGCGCTCGGGCGGCGGCTGCGCGCCGGTGAGTTCGATGTCGCGGAGATCGTCGGCGATGCGCCGGCGATGGCGCTGATCGCGCTCTGCGACGGCGTCCCCGCGCTGCTGCGGCCGATCGGCCTGGGCGCGCCGCAGGCGACCGCGGTCGAGCGCTTCGCGGCGGGTCGCCTGCTGCGGCTCGGGCTGCGCGCGGCACGCGCGGTCAGCGTGCCCAGCCTGTGGCTGCGCGACCGACTGCATCGTCTCCATCTGCTCGAACGCCACGCGCTGGTCGTCCATGACGGCGTGTCGCTGCGGGAGTCCGCACCTCCCTCCGAGCAGCCGACGGTCCGACTGTGGTTCGACGGAGGTGACGCTTCCGCGCGCGAAGTGGCGCTCGCGTTCGCTCCGCTGTCCGAGCACTTCCCTGCCTTGCGCGTGCAGGTCGACGGACCGTCCAGCGCGGCGAGCGCGATCGCGATCCTGCGCGACGGCCTGCCCGCTGCCTCCGCCTCCGCCTCCGAAGGTGCGACGGTCGCGCTGCTGTGTTGCGGTGACGTCGCGCGGGTCCCGTCGTGGCTGCTCCGCACCATGGCGGCCGGGGTGCCGGTGGTTGCACCCGCGCGCGGAGCCGTGCCCGAGGCCGTGCGTCACGAACTCGACGGCCTGCTGTTCGATCGCACGGCCGACCTCGCGCGTCCGCTGGAGCGGCTCCTGCGTACGGCGACGCTGCGTGAGCGGCTGGCGCAGGCGGCGCAGCGTCGGGTGGCGACGCGCTTCGATGTCGTCGAGGCGGCGCGGCGCAGGTTGCTCGCCTGCCAGCTCGCCGTCGAAGGGAGGGTGTCGCAGGCGACGCCGGTCGCGGCGAGTCCCGCCCCGGTGACGCGCGGTTCCGAGGACTGGTTCGATGCATGGTGGGTTGCCGGCACCGAGCGTGTGCCCACGCGCCTCGACCACGCGGCCCTGCTCGCTCTGCCCCACGCGGAGTTGAAGCTCGTCGAGGCGGTCCTGGTGCGGTCGTGGTGCGAGGGTCCCGCCGATTGGAGCGCGCCGGAGTGGACCGACCTGCGCGAGTTCAGTGCGGCGGTCCTCCGGCGGGCGGACGAGCTGAGGAGGAGCGGCGCGGCCGAGCCGCGAGCGACGGCGGCGGCTCTGGTCCTGCCACCGATCACCCATCCGCTGTTCGGGGCGGGGGAGGACGGCATCCTGCTCGCGGAGCTGTGGCGTCTGGAGGCGCACACGGGTGTTGCCGCGTGGCTGTCGGCGGCCGTTGCGCGCCGGGACTTCGTCGCGCTCGCGACCGACAACGTCAACCTGCGCCGCATCGCGGTCGAAGCCGCACGTCGCACACCGAGCGTGGCAGCCTTCGAGGTGCTGCGGCGTCTCTACCGCGATCCCAAACGGCGTGAGGTCGTGATCGCCGCGGACGTGGAATTCCTCGGGCGCACCGGTGCCGACGCGTTCCGCCGCGGCATCGACGACTTCGGTCTGCATGCGCCGCTCGCGCGCACGAAGTTCCCGCAGCCACGGCGGACGAAGACCGGCAAGACGATCGCGACGTCTTCACCACGCGTGACCGTCGTTGTGCCGTCGTTCCGCCACGAGGCCTACATCGGCGCCGCGATCGAGAGCTGCCTGCGCCAGTCGATCGACGACCTGCGCGTGATCGTCGCCGACGACCGCAGTCCGGATCGCACCGCGGAGGTGGCCGCGGCGATCGACGATCCGCGTGTGCGGGTGTCCGTCAACGAACAGAACCTTGGACTCGGTGCAAGCGTGCTCGGTGCCTTGCAGCAGGTCGACACGCCGTACGTGGCCCTGCTCAACTCCGACGACCTGTTCCACGCACAGCGCCTCGAGAAGTGTCTCGCCGTGCTCGACGGCGATCCGCAGGCCGCTCTCGTCGCGACCAGCTTCGCCGTCGTCGACCGATCCGGGAACCTGCTCTCGCATGCCACCGCCTGCGCCGCCGAGATCGGGCCACAGGCCTACGGCTGGTTGCGCTGGTTCGAGGCCATCGAGCGCGACGAACTGCTCACGCCCGCCGACTGGACCTCCTTCGAGGTGCTGCTGCGGCACAACGTGCTCGCGACCAGCTCGAACATGGTGTTCCGCACCGACTGGTTGCGCGAGCACATGCCCGATGCGAGCCGATTGAAGTACTGCCTCGACTGGCAGCTCTTCCTGCAGGCTGCGATGGAGGGTTCGCTGCGGGTGGTGCCGGAGAAGCTGCTCGCCTACCGGCTGCACGATGCCAACACCGTGTGGTTCCGCGAGGGCGGACGTGCCGACTACGTGATCGAGGTGAATCGCGTGGTCGATCGCGTGCTCGTGCAGTGGCTCGAGCGGGCGACGGCGCGCGACGGCGCGGCCGCCGCCGTCGAGGCCTTCGCGACGATCCTCGAGCGCGCCGTCGAACTCCACGGCGAGACCGACGGGCTCGCGCTGTACCTCGCCGGACTCGCACGACGACTCGGCGACGATGCGATCGACGTCGGACTCCGTCCGGTCGCTGCGCTCGCCGACGCCGCGCTGCGGCGCAAGATCCACAACATGGTGATGCGCCAGGTCGAGGTCGATCCCTGGAGCATTCCGTGGCGGGTGCGCACGGCGGGCCTGTGGCGCATCGAGCACGAGGTCGCCGAGGGCTACACGGCGCGGACCAGGGATCTCGAGCGGGAGAGCGGAGAGCTGCGCATGGAGGTCGACATGCGCCGTCGCGTGGCCGACGACGAGCGCCAGCAGCGCGAGCGTGCCTTTGGCGAGGTGGAACGACTCCGCGCGGAGCTCGCGCATCGCGGCGCGGAACTCGACGAACTGAAGCGACAGCGGGAGCAGGCCGAGGTGGACTTCGCGAAGGCTCGCGAGGAGCTGACCGCCCATCTCGACGTGGCGCGCGAGCAGGCCGAGAGGCTCCGTGAAACCGTCCGCGTCGAGCGCGAGGAACACGCACGGACTCGCGCGCGGAGCGTCGATCTGGAATCCCGACTCGCGGAAGCGCGGGCACGGGTGGGTGTCCTCGATGCGGAGATCGAGGGCCTGCGGACGACGATCGCCGAGCAGGACCGCGATCTCGAGGCGGCGCGGCACGAGAGTCTCACGCAACGTGCCGAACTGGACGCACAGCGCGCGGCGATCGACGCGCAACGCGTCGAGAGGCAAAGGCTCGAGGAGCAGCTCATGGTCCTCGAAGCGCGACTTCGCGATGCGCGAGCGGGGCTCGCGGAACTCGAGGCCCGGCACACCAAGGCGCGCTCGGCGTTGACCGCCGCGCTCGAGACGGTCGACCTCGACCGCCGCATGCTCGTCCGTGCCACCGCGCGCCTCGCCGAGCGACCACGCAGCGCGGAGCAGGTCGCCGCCGACGACGATGCTGCGCTCGCCGCGGCGTGGCTCGACGGGCTCCGCCTGCGCGGAGCGATCAAGACCGCGCGCGGCTTCGTCCGCCGTGGCGTCGACACACTGCGTCGTGCGCGTTGGGCGCTTGGTCGCATGCTGTCGGCGAAGGCGCGCGCATGCACGGCGGTGACCATCTTCGACGACGGGATCCCGCAGTGCGGTGGGACCGCCCGTTCCGTGATCGAGGCTTGCGCGCTCGCCGCTTTCGGCCCGCGCGTCGTCGGCTTCGGTCTCGCTGCGGCCCGCGCGCATCGCGCCGAGGCGGACCGCGCGTTGCGCGCGGCCGGTCTCGGTCCGGCGCTCGAAATCGTCGACGACGCCAGCCTGTGCCGCCGCGATCGCTCCCACTTCGGCCGGCGCGTGACCGCGGGGCTCACGCTGGTCGAGGGGCTGCTCGGCGCGCGGCACCCGTCGACCGGGCGTGCGCTGCGCGCGGCACGGCTCGCGAAGACCCGGGGGACCGGGCTGTGCATCGCGCACGGACTGGGAGAACCGGCGCTGTTCGCCGTGGCGGCGCACTGGCTGACGGGAGCGCGATTCGCCGTCGTCCTCGAGGGGGCGGTTGGGACCCACCCGCTCCCGGAGCGGGTGCAGGAGGTCATCCTCGCGGAGGCCGATCTCGTCGTCGTCGACGATGACGCCTTGCGCTGCGACCTGGAGGCGCGCGTGCCGCGGCGGAAGGGCCGGATCCTGCTTCGCCCGCCCGCGGTTCCATCGCCGCGGCCCCGCGACGGTCTCCGCCGTGGTCTGGCGCTCCTGCCCGGGGTCCACGGTCGCAGCGACCACGAGACCCTCGTGGCGGCCCTCTCCTCGGCCTGTGCGAACCGGCGACCCGAGCTGGAGATCGTCCCGTCGCCGCCGTCGGGTCAGGCAACGCTCTCGGAGCTGGGATTGCGCGCCCGGCTCGAGGTCGCCGGACTCCTCTCGCGGGTCGCGGCGGAGCGCGACCCGGAGGCGTGGACCTCGGATCTCGACACGCTCGTGTGGATCGCGAAGCCGGGAGCGGCGGTGCCGCGGGAGGTCCATCTCGCGCTGGCGCGGGGCCGGCGCGTGATCGCCACCGATCTGCCGGCGACGCGCTCCCTGCCGTCCGGCGAGCTTCTCGTGCTGGTGCGGGTCGGCGATCGCGGGTCCCTGCAGGACGCCCTTGGCGCCGCCCTCTCGCGACCGGTCGACGACGACGCGACGACCGACGCAAGGATGAAGCGGTTCGCTGCAGGTCGCGAAGTCCTCGACGGCGCGTTCACATCGGCCTGTCAGGATCTTCGCGGACGGCCGCGCGTGCGCCGTTGAACTCCATTCGCCGTGGGGTTCGATTCAGGTCCGGCGACATGTCCGTCTCGACGACCGCACCCGACAGCCCTCCTCGAATCCACGCCGGTGCCCCGCCGAGCGAGGGTGGTCGCGGTCCATCCCGCATGCGCATCCGACTGATCTACAACCACATCGCGCACCACGCGAAGTACTCGGGCTACGACATCATGGCCCAGTACACCGAGGGCGAGGCCTACAGCTACGGCTCGCTCTACCGGCTCGCACAGAAGCACGCGACGTGGAAGCGTCTCGAGAAGTACAAGGCCTACCACACGCCTTGGTACGGCGGTGACCAGATGCGGCGCGAGCTCGAGGTGATCGGGCGCTGCATGCTGCCGCGCAAGACGCTCTACCACTTCTACTACGCCGAGAACGATCTGCGCATCTCGTCGCGGTTCCGCTTCCGCTGGAACAACAAGATCGTCGGCTCCTTCCACCAGCCGCCCGAGTTCCTCGACAAGCATGTCGAGGACAAGGACTACATCCGCAAGGCCGATGCGGTGGTGGTCGTCGCGAACTCGCAGGTCGAGTACATGCAGCGCTTCCTGCCGCGCGAACGCATCTTCGTGGTGCCGCACGGCGTGCACGTCCACTACTGGGCGCCCGATCCGAGCGTGTCGCGCGACATCGTGCCGAGCTTCGTGTTCGTCGGCTGGTGGCTGCGCGATCTCGACATGACCAAGGCCACGATCAAGGCCTGTGCGCAGCGTGGCGTGCGCGCGCGCTTCCGCATCGTCACGGCGAAGGAGAACCACCAGCACCTCGCCGACCTCCCCAACACCGAACTGCTCGCCGGCATCCCCGACGACGAACTGCGCGCCAGCTACCACCGCGCCACGGCGCTGTTCCTGCCGCTCAAGATGTCGACGGCGAACAACGCGATCCTCGAGGCGATGTCCTGCGGGACGCCGGTGATCTCGACGCGCACCGGGGGCATCCCGGAATACGTCGACGAGCGGAGCGGTGTCCTTGTCGAGTCGGGTGACGTCGACGCCGCCGTGGCGGCGATCGAGAAGCTCGGCTCCGACCAGGACCTGCAGCGCCGGCTCGGCGAGGGCGCGCGTCGGCGTGCCCAGGACTTCGCCTGGGAGAAGGTGGGGGCCACGATGAATCAGGCCTACCGCCGGATCCTGGGCGTGGGGTGAGGCGGGCCGTCGCGCAGGGCAGCGCGGGGGAAGGTCACCCTCACCACTGGTCGTTGTCGACGTAGCCGCACTCGATCAGGGTAGGGCCGGCGATCTCCTTGAAGGCCCGCATCTCGGCGTTGGTCCACTCGCTCCAGCGTCCGCTGGTCTTGAAGTCGGGAGAGGCATCTCGGATCTCCCACTCACCTTTCTGCACAGCTTCGAAAGTCGAGGAGCCCTTGATCCTGACCCAGCTGGCGATGTTCTCGTACGGGAACACCTGAGGATCCAGGCCGAACGCTGCGCATGCCTTGTGCACGAACTCTTCCGGAGCTGCGACGATCTCCTCGTAGTTCGCGAAGAGGATGGTGCGTTTTTCCTCCAGCCAGCGATCACGCATGCGGAGCATCAGGCGGGCGTTTCCGGTCCAGGTCCGGACGATGTCCTCGAAGTCCCAGGCGGGCCAAGTGGTGTGGGCAGAGGCCACGACGTCGCGCCCGTCGCGCATCAACAGCAGCTGATGCTCGTGGGGGAACATCGCATAGAAGGAGTCGAGATGGTGCGCGCCGGGGTGGGTGAGCAGGATCCTGACCCCCGGAGGGACAGCGGCTTGGAGGTAGGCGATGACGCCCGAGCCCAGCAGGGTCATCAGGTCCAAGGGTCCGAGGCGCTCCCGATTGAAAGTGTAGGCTTCGAAGAAGTGCTCGGTCAGCTCGAGGACTCGCGACGCCTCGCGCAGGAGGGGGAGTTCCCAGATCTCTCGCGGATGACGGAACACGTGAGGATGGAGCGCGATGAGGTTGGTCGCGTACTGCGTCCCCGAGCGCACCATGACACCGGTGACGAAGATCCCGGGGGCGGGTCGCATGCTGCGTGACCATTCGAGGATCGAGTCGGTGGGCTGCCGGGTCTCGAGGGGGCGGCTCAGCGCAAAGGGGTCGTCTTCGCTCATGAAAGGTGGAGGGGATGGGCGTTCCGTACAAGACCGGCCCGGAGCGCCCCGTGGGGCGCTCCGATGCTCGATCTCGTCCGGATTCGACTGCGGGCAAGCGAGAACTTCAGTACCACTATCGGTCTCCGTGGGCCGGAGCCCAGGTACTTTCGTACCCTACGTGCTTCGGCTCGGATCCAGCCAGGCCGCGGTCCGGCCCGAGCGCCCTGTCACTCGAGCGGTTCGCTTCGCTCCGTCGCATCCGAGCCATCGAACGGAGACGGGACGGTCGATGAATGCAACGCCTCGACGGAGTCCGATCCGAGCCGAGGAGAGTCCGTGCGAACGAAGCTCGGGGCCCGGCGCACAGTCCGTCCGGAGGCCGAAGTTCGTGCAACGGACCGCGGACGGCGCCACGTGCCCGCCTGCTAAGATCTCGTGGTCCGGCCGGTCGATGACGAGACCGTGAGCCCGTCCGAGGGCACCCGGCTGCCCGCCGCTCCGGGCCGAAGCCGAAGCCTTGGGCGCACCAGGTCGATTCCCACTCCATGTCCGAATCCCTCCCCGTCACCCTGGTGATGGTCTCCTACAACAAGTCCGACACGATCGGTCTCTCGATCGAGTCGGCGGCGCGGGGGACCCGGAAGCCGGATCTGATCGTGATCAGCGACGACGGGTCGAGCGACGGGACGCCGGACGTCGCGATCGCGACGGCCAAGCGGTGCGGCATCCCGCTGAAGCTGATCCGGCACCAGCGCGTCGGTCGCTTCCGGCTGCAGACGATGCGCAACACCTGCGCGCAGAACGCTCTCGACGACGGCCTGATCTACCTGAGCGACTCCGACTGCATCTTCGGGCCGACCGCGATCGAGACCCAGGTCCGCATCCACGGCGAGCCGGGCATCGCGATCGGCACCGGGCCGCGCTTCGAGTTCCTGCAGGGTGCGTCGGGGCCCTTCACCACGACCTTCACGACGCTCGAGTTCGCGCACTTCCCCGAGTCGACCTACGTGGTCCCGGTCGGCGCCAACTACTCCTTCCTGAAGAGCACCTGGCAGCGTCTCGGCGGTTTCGACCGCGCCTACGACGGTGCCTACGGGATGGACGAGTTCGAGTTCGCGCGCCGCGCCGAGTCGATCGGTGCGCGCTTCGAGTCGGATCCCGGCTCCTACGTGTTCCACATCCCGCACGAGACGGTGTTCGGCAGCCGCGCCGCGTTCCGCAACATCGACGTGTTCGACCGGACCTTCGGGATCCGCCACATCGACCAGGAGCACCGCTTCATCGTCGAGCACGTGATCCCGTCGTACTGGCGGGGGACTCGCAAGACTCCGCGCGTCGGTCTGAAGGCCTGCCCGCTCGACGAGTTCGGCGCGCCGCCCGGCTTCCGGCCGCCGCTGCACCTGCGCCTGATGCGCTCGATGGAACCGCTGATCACGCCGGCGCGCGCCTTCGTGAAGAGCCGCCGCAAGAGCGACCTCGACCCGATCCGGCAGGTGCTCGAAGGCATCAAGGAGCAGCTGCTCGCTCCGGCCTCGGTCGTCAATCTGTACCAGCAGGACATCCGCTGGGTCCTGCGCACCTTCCACGACACGGATGAGCTCGTCCGCCGCGTCGAGCACTGGTTGGAGGGTGCCGAACACATGGAGCGCGAGATGCACCGCGCGCCCGCGAAACACGCGCAGAACGTCGTCGCATGAAGATCTGCATCCTCAGCTACGAGTACCACCCGTTCCCCGGTGGCGGCATCGCGACCTACAACAACGCCGCGGCGAAGGCCTTCGCCGATGCGGGGCACGAGGTCCACGTGGTGACCAACGCGGCGTGGCACGGCAGCCGCGATCCGTCGTGCACGCATCGTCGCTGGCAGGAAGGCAACCTGCACATCCACCGCATCTGGTACTTCGACGAGCGACGCGAGGTGGGGGAGAACGCGCAGTTCTTCGACCTCGATCCGAACCGCTACGCGGACCGCAGCGGCGTGTGGGCGCGCGAGCCGTCGAACCAGGCCGCGCACAAGGCCACCGGCTACATCGAGGCGCTGCACCGCGAGGTCGGGCTCGACGTGATCGAGTCGCCCGAGTTCTTCGCCGAGGCCTTCTACATGCTGCGGCGTCGGGCCTCCGGCGAGGCGCACCGCTTCCCGCCGATCTGCATCCACGGCCACGTCAGCTCGCGCATCGCGTTCGGGACCAATCAGCACGTCTGGGAGCTGGGCTGGTACCCGCATCGCCAGATGATGCTGCGCGAGGAGTACTGCGTGCAGCACGCCGACGCACTGCTCACGCCGTCGGTCGCGCTGATGAAGCGCTACGAGCAGTTGTTCGGTGACCGTCTGCCGGATCTGCGCCAGACCACGCCGTACTTCCTCGAGCTGCCGGCGGCGAAGGATCGCCTGCCGAACGGACTCGACGCGCGTCAGCCCTTCCTCGTCACGCTCGGTCGCATCGAACCGCGCAAGGGCAGCGACCTCGCGATGCGCGCCTTCAGCGCGATCGCCGACGACTATCCGGAGTTGAAGCTGGTGTTCCTCGGCAAGCCGATGTGGCACCAGGGCGAGTCGATCGAGGACGTGATCGCGGCCAACGTGGAGCCGCGCCACCGCGGTCGAATCGTGCGGCTCGGCAACGTGCCGCGCGAGGAAGCGCTCGCGGCGACGCGTGCGGCGCGCGCCTTCCTGCACCCCGCTCCCTTCGACAACTACCCCTGCGCCACGCTCGAGGCGATGGGCATGGGTGCGGCCTGCGTGGTCTCCGATCAGGGCGGTCAGGCCGAGATGGTCGAGGACGGCCGCAGTGGTCTGGTCGTGCCCGCGCAGGATGCGCACGCGCTGGCCGCGGCGATCCGTCGCATGCTCGACGACAAGGCCTTCGCCGAGCGCATGCGCAAGGGCGCGATCGACCGCGTCCAGGCGATCACCGACCAGAAGAAGGTGCTCGCGCGACGCATGGAGCTGTTCGACGCGATGGTGAAACGCGAGCGCGCCGCATCGGCATCGCGCCAGGGTCTCTACTCGGTTCCGATCGCGCTGCGGGCGCAGCCGCTCGCCGACCCGTTGCCCGGTCGCGGCCTGTGTGTGATCGACGCGGCCGGCGCCGAAGCGGTCGCGATCGCGACCTCGCGCAAGTGCGTCGAGTTCGAACTCGGCGGTTCGCCGGACTGGGACGTCGCGGTCTACGTCGAGCCCGGCCAGGAGGTCGACGTGCCGGCCTCGTGGCGCCGCTTCAACTCGATCGACGTGCCGCCGTGGGCCGATCGCGCCGACGGTGACACCTGCGTGTGGCTGCGCGCCGGGGTGCGGCTCGACGAAGGTCGCATGCAGAACCTCGTCGCCCAGGTGCGCGATGCGCGCGTGCCCTGCGTGAGCTACGTGTGGCTGCGGCCGAAGGACGCGCGCGCCTTCCCGTACCCGGCCGATGCGTCGTGGCAGGACCTCCTGGTCGGCGGCCGCGCGTTGCCGCAGGTCTTCGCGGCGAAGGCAGAGCACATGAAGGCGTGCCGCTTCCTCTCGGGTCTGTCGCGCTTCGAGCAGCGCCTGTGTGCACTGCCCGCGGCGATCGCGGCGGCCGGCGACATGATGATCCAGCACACCGGGATGGTGTGCGGCGACTTCTACGGCGACCTGCCGACGGTCGAGAACGACACGCAGTTGCGCGCGCTCGGTTACCTCGACGTGCTCGGACTCGCGCCGCGCAAGCTCACGGTGATCGGCAACCTGCCGATCCCCATCGCGCCGACCGCGGACGTCGAGAACATGGTGCGTGCGGCACGCGAGGAGGGGCGCAAGGAGGGCATCGCACAGGCTGAAGCGAATCGCCCGAAGGCCACGCCGGCGCCGGCATCGACCCCGGCTCCGGCCCCTGCACCCGCGCCGGTGGCGCACGCGGCGCAGGCCGTTGCCCACAACCCGAACGACGGCATGGTGCGCGTCGACCCGCACCACCTCGCCGAGCTCGAGAAGGTGTTCCGCGAGCACCAGGCGCTGAAGCGTTCGATGCCCGCGAAGCTCCTGCGCAAGCTCGGACTGTTCGGCGCGATCCGCAAGGCCTTCCCGAAGAGCCGGCACGCGATCGGGCCCGGCAACTGAGTTGAAGGTTCTCTACGTCGTCCATCAGTACTTCCCCGAGTGCTACTCGGGGACCGAGCAGTACTGCCTCGCCACCTCGCGGCAGGCACGACGCCTCGGACTCGACGTCACGATCCTCTCGCTGTGGCCCGACCTCGGGCGCGACGACCCGCCGTTGGTCGTGCAGGATCGCCCCTACGACGGCTGCTCCGTCCTGCGCCTGCGCCACTGGTGGGGGATCGAGCCCAACGACCACCTGCGCGACTACGCGCACCCGCTGGTCGCCGCGCGCTTCCGCGAGGTGCTCCGCTCGCTGCGGCCCGACGTCGTGCACTTCTTCCACCTGCGCAATCTCGGCAGCGATCTGATCCAGGTGGCTGCCGATGCAGGCGCGCGGACCGTGGTGCACCTGATGGACTTCTGGTTCCTCTGTCCGCGCTTCACGCTCCTGCGCAGCGACGGCGCACTCTGCGACGGTCCGCCGGACGGCGGCCTCGGCTGCGCAAGGTGCCACGCTCCCGATCTCGGCGGCTTCACGCGTGATCCGGAACTCGCGCCGCTCGCCCGGGACTTCGCGCGTTTCGTGCCCGTGCCCGGCACCGCGTGGAGTGACGCCAACCGCTTCAGCGCGCTGATCCGGCGCAAGGACGTCCAGCTCGCGCGCCTTGCGCGTGCCGACGCGGTGATCGCACCGTCGCGCTTCCTGCGCGACATGTTCGTGCGCAACGGATTCGACGCCTCTCGTGTGCATGTCATCGGCTACGGCCTCGAGTCGGGTCGCGTCGAGCGGCGCGCCGTGACGCGACCGCGCAATCCGCTCCGCCTGACCTTCGCCGGTGTGATGTCGCCCTGGAAGGGACCGCAGGTCGCGGTCCGCGCGGTGCGGCGCACGCAGGCGCGAGTGCGACTGCGCGTGCACGGCAACCTCGACGAGAAGCACTTCGCCGAGCACATCGCCGAGCTCCGTCGTCTCGCCGGCGACGACCCTCGCATCGAGTTCGCCGGCGCCTTCGGTGCCGATCGGATCAGCGACGTGCTCGCCGACACCGACGTGCTGCTGGTGCCCTCGACCTGGTACGAGAACACGCCCTTCGTGATGCTCGAGGCCTTTGCCGCCGGCGTGCCGGTGGCGTGCTCGGCGCTCGGCGGCATGGCCGAGCTGGTCGAACCCGGCCGCAACGGCTTCCTGTTCCCGGCCGGCGACGACGCGGCGCTCGCGCGCCTGATCGAGCTGTGGGCCTGTGAACCCGCGGAGCTCGCCGCACTCGACCCGCAGCCGACCGGCGACGTCGCCGCCGCCTTCGAGCGCTTCGTGGCGCTCTACCGCGCTCCGGTCAACGCGCCTTGACCAGCTCGCGGCGGTAGACGTCGACCGTCTGGCGCGCGATGCCGACGTCGGTGTAGCGCTGCACGATCGTGCGCCGCGCCTCGGCGCCGATGCGCTCGCGCAGCGCCTTGTCCTCGATGACCTTCTCCAGTGCGGTGATGTACGACTTCACGTCGTCGTTGCGGGCGAGCATGCCGTTGCGGCCGTCCTGGATCATCTCCGGCAGGCCGCCGCAGTCCGACGCGACGATCGCGCGCCCGGCGGACATCGCCTCCAGGCAGGAGTAGGGCGCGTTCTCCCACAGGCTGGGGATCAGGTGGATGTCGATGCGCTTGAGGATCGCGCGCACCTCGGGGAGCTGCAGCTTGCCGAAGTAGCGGAAGCGGTTCTGCAGGCGGTGCTTCTCGATGAAGGGCGCGATCTCGTTCTTCAGCACGCCGAAGTTGTCGTCGCCCGCGAACGCGAAGTGCACGTGCGGGTACTTCTGCATCACGTGGAAGCACATCTCTCGCACCAGGTGGATGCCCTTGCGGCGCTCCAGGCGATTGGCGAAGAACACGGTCAAGCCGTCCTTCGGCGGCAGGCCGAAGCGCTCCTTCACGTCGATGCCCTCGTCCTTGTCGAAGAGCTCGAGGTCGATGCCGTTGGGCACCACGTGCACCGGGCGGCGCACGTTCATCTTGGAGACCACCTCCTCGGCGAGGAACAGCGAGCACGAGGTACGCAGGGTCGCCTGGTTGATGGCGATCTGCTCGAGGAAGGCGGTG
Organism: Planctomycetota bacterium; assembly: GCA_046349595.1. Lineage (GTDB taxonomy): Bacteria > Planctomycetota > UBA1135 > UBA1135 > UBA2386 > JACRLW01. Next base: position 2,927,209 of record JAXMCA010000001.1, on the reverse strand, counting down.
GTCTCCTGGTCGTCCTTCGGGGTGTCGTAGATGCCCATGATCAGCCGCGCCGGGCTGTGGAACTTCACGCAGGTCGCGACCGGCAGCAGGGTGGAGACCAGCAGCCCGTCCGCGCCGCACTCGGGGAACTCGACCATGTCGAAGCTCTCCTTCTCGAGGGCGGCGCGCAGCGCGTGGTAGGCCCCGAAGGCGGTCTCGGCGCGGTTCGAACCCCAGCCGCAGCCCTGGTTGCGCAGGCCGTCGACGATGCCGCGGAACCAGCCCTTCTCCAGCACACGCGTGACGCGGACTCCCTCGTGTTCGCTGTGGAACACGCCGGGTTGCCGTGAGCCGGCGAAGACGTGCACATCGTGGCCGATCTTGGCGAGCGCACGGGCCTGGTACCAGGAGTAGGTGCCGATGCCGCCGTAGCCCGTGTCGGGCGGGTACTCGTAGCTGAGGATCGCGATCTTCATGGCGTGGGGTGTCGGGCGACGGAGCGTAGCCGCGGGCCAGGGACGATGCGCGCGACGATGACCGGGTGACGCTCCCCTGGCACCTGCCTATCCTGCGGTCCCGATGACGACCCTCGCGCGACGACGCCCGCGACTCCGCGGCGCCCTGTTCCAGGGCATGCTCGCCGTCCTTCTTTCGGCGTCGACGGCCCTCGCCCAGGACCCCGATCCGCCGGTGCCGCAGGTGCCGATCTGCCGCAAGTGCGAGAGCAAGGGGAAGCTGCCCTGCAAGGAGCACAAGGGCGATCTCGAACTGGAACAGCGCGTGCTGCACTGCAGCGTCGCCGTGGCCTGCAAGAAGTGTGGCGGTGCACTCGAGATCGACTGCCCGAACTGTGACCGTCCCGAGATCCTCGCCGATCTGCTGGCGAAGCGCACGGCCGGGAGCGAGTGGCTGGACGCGCGTCGCGCCGCCGTCGACCGCTTCTGCAAGGGCGAGGGGATCATGCACCTCGCCACCGAACACGTCGAACTCACCTTCGCGCTCGACGGCGCGACCGTCGCGAAGAAGAAGATCGACGCGCACCAGCGCATGCATCTGTACGCCGATCGCATCGAAGCGGTCCGGCGCCGCTTCATGCAGGTCCTCGACCTGAAGGAGAGCGACTTCCCGCCGAAGAGCGACGACGCCGATCCCCGGCTCTCGATCCACATGTTCCGCGACATGCGCGACATGCGCGAGATGTCGCCGCGGCTGACCGGCATCGGTGCGATGGGCACCAACATCAAGCTGTGCGGCGGCATCCCGGTGTGGTGCATGGTCGAGGACCCGCGCTCGATGAAGGACGACGTCGACGTGCACCGCGTGGTGGTGCACAACGTCGCCCACCTGCTGCTCTCGAACATGGTTCCGGCGCGCGAACTCGGACCGACCGGCGAGGGTTGGCTCGACGAGGGCGTCGCCCACTGGTTCGAGTACGAGGTCGACGGCCGCATCGCCGCGTACTGCGTCGAGGAGGCGGTGGTGATGCCCGGGACCAACTGGAAGAACGGCCGCTATCGGGTCGGCATCCGACAGCTCGCCGATGCCGGTCAGCTGCGCAAGTTCGTCGAGACCTACACCAAGAACAGCGATGCGCTCGACCTCGAGGAGAACGCGCATGCCTATGCCTGGGTCGACTACCTGATGACCACGCAGGGCGGAGAGAAGATCGCCGCCTTCGCACGCAAGCTGAAGGAGCGCGTGCCGCAGCGCGACGCCATGCAGGCCGTCTTCGGCTTCGGTCCGCTGCAGATGGACGAGCGCTTCGCGGAGTGGGTCAAGGTCACCTATCCGCCGAAGGAGCCCGGCAAGTGAGCGGTGTCGGTCTGCGCGTCTGTGTCGCGCTCGCCTGCGCCGTCCCGCTCGCCGCGCAACCGATGCGTGCGGAGCGCCAGGCGCACGCGCGACTGATGGAACTGCGCGCCGAACTCCTCGACGGCTGGCTCGCCGCGAAGCCGGAGGCGCGCAAGGCCTGCGTCGACTTTCTGGCGTCCGCGGACGACGCCGATCCCTTCGCTTGCATGGCGTCGGCGCTCGCGCTGCTGCGCGGCGAGACGCCATCCGTCTTCGATCGCGTGCGCGCCGGCACCGTGATCCTCGCCCTGCCGGAGGTCGTCGACGACGACCGCTTCCACGAGCTGCACGTCACCATCCAGGCGCTGCGCCTGCTGCCTGCCGATCTGCCGGAGATCGTGTTCGACGTGACGCTCCTCGACGCCACCGGCAAGCAGATCGCGAGCGCCACCATCGACAAGGGCACCACGCCGGACGAACTGATGCGCTACCGCGCGACGGCTCCGCTTCCGCTGAACGGTGCCGCGGACGATCGCTATCGGGCGGTGGTCGGCCTGCGGCTCGGCGGCGAGGCGTCGCGACCTCTCGGCGAGGTACCGGTGATCGTCGACCGCCGCTTCCCGAAGCGCGCGGAGCTCCTGCCGATGCTGATCGACGGCACCGCGCCGCGCGTGGAGCACGCGCGGTCGGTCTACGCGGGACTGGCGAAGGCGAGCGATCTCGATCGCAGCGTGCTCCAGGCGTGCACGCTGCGCGTCGAGCGGCCCTACTCCGGCGAACCACGTCTGCCGCTGGCCGATCCGCTGCACGACCTCGCGTGCGCCGAAGCCGTGCTGAAGTCCCTGCAGGAGGGCGTGCATGCTCTCACCGCCCTGCACGGGACCAACCTGATCGCCCTGCCGCTCACCGCGGCGCCGGGTGACGGAGCGGGCTTCTCCGACCGCATCTTCGCGACCGTCGATCCCGACCAGCTCGCGCCGCGGGACGGCGACGATCGTCGACCGCTCGTCGTGGTGGTGCCCGGCGCGCCGATCTGGACCCGCGCGGGGCATCGACCGGATTCGCCGCAGACGCTGGATCCGGCGTGGGCGACCGCGGCGCTGCGTCGCGTCGGCTTCGACGACGGAACGCACGTCCTGGTCGTGCTCGAGTCCCCCGGTCGCTTCCGCAGTCCGACCGGCGCCGTGCTCGACGCCCTCGATCGCCTGCGCGAGCTCGCACCCGGTCGTGAGGTCGTTTTGATCGGCGAGCGCGAGGGCGCCTTCGCCGCGTCGCGCGTCGCACTCGATCCGCGCTCAAGTGTCCAGCGACTGGTGGTCGTCGACGGCGGGCCCGTCACGCGACGCGAACTCGAGCAGCGCGAGGATCTGCATGTCGCCGTGGTGCTCTCGCATGGCCTGCCCGCGAACGGCTCGCTGCTCCTGGTCGCCCAGGCGGCGAGCGCCACCGGTCGGGTGCGAGTGCTCGAGGTCGGCGCGATCCCCTGGTGCATCGCATTGCCCGCGGCTGCACCAGCGATCCTGCGATGCCTCGACGAATGAGCGCGGTGTCGCGGCTCAGTGACGGCGCGCGAGCACGAGCCACTGCTCGCTGACGAAGGGCAGCAGTGCGCGGACGGCGACGACCTTCAGGCCCGCCTCGCCGAGATCACGCTGGAAGGTCCGCCAGCTCACCCCGCCACGCGACGAGCGGCGCTTGCGGAGGAGGCGCCGTGCGAGGCCGCGCCTCAGGTTCTGGAGCGAGGCGGCGTGGAAGAACGAGACGATTACCGCGCCGCGGCTCACCCGCGCGAGTTCGCCGAGGATCGCGACGCGCTCGGCGCGACCGGGCACGTGGTGCAGCAGCCGGTGGCACAGCACTCCGGAGAAGGCGTCGTCGGCGAAGGGCAGTTCGAAGGCGCTGGCCCGGATCCGCGGCCCGTCCGCGCCCTCGATCGCGCCGAGCATCTCGCGGGCGTAGTCGACCTGCGTGACCGGTCCAGGGAGCAGGCCGCTCATGCGGCCGGCGCCGCAGGGGACGTCGAGCCAAGGCCCCTCCGCCGGTTCGCAGCGGGCGAGGAGTGAGCGCAGGGCCCGTCGCTCGCGCCGATCGGTGGCCGCTCCGCTGCCGCTGCGGAAGCGGCGATCGCGGTAGTCGACGGCCCAGCCGGGGGCTCGCTCGAAGGCTCGCTCGGGTCGTGGGTTCGTCGCGGTCAAGGTGATGGCTCCCGCTGGTCGATCCAAGCCTCGGTTCGAGGCGAGGCATCATGGACCGCGACCCGTCGAGGGAACAGACCGGAGTCGACGAGCGCCGTGCGGGGGATCGGCGTCCCTTCGAGGGCGAGGTGGTCGTCGAGTTCGGTGCGTTGCGTGTGACCGGCTCGGCCCGCAATCTCTCGAAGAGCGGTGTCTACTTCGTCGCCGCCGAGCGCGCGGAGGTGATGGTGCAGGTCGCCGGCGACCCGCGCCCTCGGCGCGCCGAACTGATCCGGCTCGAGAGCCTCGGACCCGGTCGGCTGGGCATCGCCGTGCGGTTCCTCGACCCCGAAGCCTGATCCGGGTGCGGGTATGCTGCCGCCGCGATGAACCTGCGCGATCAGCTCAAGAAGGCCAAGCTGCTCTCGGAGAAGGACGCCAAGCGACTCGCCCACGAGGAGCGCGTCCATCGCAAGGAGGTCGGCCGCGAGGGCATCGACGCGGAGAAGGCGCAGCGCGAGGCCGAGCTCACCAGGCTGCGTGCCGACGAGCGGACGGTCGACGTCGAGCGCGGCAAGCAACTCGAGGCCGAGCGCCTGCTCGCCGCCGAGCGCGCCGCATGCGAGGCGATCCTGGAGACGGCCGTGCGCAGCTCGGGTCGCGGCGGTGCGCCGTGGTTCTTCGAGCTTCCGGACGGGCGGCTGCCGCAGCTCCGTGTCGACGACGCGGACCGTCATCAGCTGTCGACCGGTCAGCTCTGCGTGGTGCGTCGCTCCCGCGTCGACGCCCACGTCTACGGCTTCCTCGCCGCGAGTCATGCCCAGCGCGTCGCGCGCGCGCTGCCCGACCGCGTCGTGTGGGCGGCGCCGGGCGTGCTCGACAAGCGCTGAGCCGAGTCGATCAGAACTCGACGAGCGCTTCGTCGACGCCGATGGCGGCGCGCCGCGAGAACTCGAGACGCCCGCGCGCGTCGGCACCGAGCACGCGCACGCGGACCTCGTCTCCGGGCGTGAACTCGCGATCCGGCTCGCGGCGGTGCTCGAACAGCTCGTCGCGGGGGACGAGACCTTCGACGACCTCGTTGATGCGCACGAAGACGCCGAAGTTCTCGACGCGCGTCACCGTGCCGCTGTAGTAGCCGCCGCGCTTCACCACGCCGGCGACCTTGCCGACCATGCGCAGCGCCTTCTTCGCGGTCTCCTCCTGCGCCGCGTAGATGCGCACCACGCCTTCATCGTCGACGTTGACGGTCGCTCCGGTCGCCGCACCGATGCCCTTGATGGTCTGCCCGCGCGGCCCGATCAGGACGGCGACGCTGTCGGGCATGATCGTCGTGCGGATCACGCGCGGCGCACGCGGCGCCAGCGCCGGCGCCGGCGCCGGGAGGATCTTCTTCATCTCCAAGAGCACGTGCAGACGGCCGCGGCGCGCTTGATCGAGGGCCTGCGCGAGCTGTTCGGCCGACAGGCCACCGACCTTGTTGTCGAGCTGCAGGGCGGTGACGCCGACCTCGGTGCCGACCACCTTGAAGTCCATGTCGCCGAGGTGATCCTCGTCGCCGAGGATGTCGGTGAGGACCGCGATGCGGGTGCCGTCGGTGACGAGGCCCATCGCGATCCCGGCGACCGGGCGCGTGATCGGCACGCCGCAGTTCATCAGCGCGAGGCAGCCTCCGCAGACCGTGGCCATCGACGAACTGCCGTTGCTCTCGGTGATCTCCGACTCGATGCGGATCGTGTAGGGGAAGCCGTCGAAGCGCGGCAGCACCGGCAGCAGGCCGCGACGTGCGAGGAAGCCGTGACCGATCTCGCGCCGTCCCGGTCCGCGCAGCGGTCGGATCTCACCGACGCTGTACGGTGGGAAGTTGTAGTGCAGCAGGAAGGGCTCGTAGGTGGTGCCGGCGAGCCCTTCGTTGCGGAGCTGTTCCTCTGCGGTGCCGAGCGTGCAGGTGACGATCGCCTGCGTCTCGCCGCGCGTGAACAGCGCGGAGCCGTGTGCCCGCGGCAGCAGGCCGACCTCTCCCGAGATCGGACGCACGTCCTCGAGACCGCGGCCGTCGAGGCGGCGACCCTCGGCGAGGATCGCTTCGCGAACCAACTCGTGCTTGGCGTGATCGAAGGCGGTGGCCCAATCCTCTTCGTCGTCGGGTGAGGCCTGTGCGAGCAAGGCCTGCCGCGCCGCGGACACCGCGGCGTAGCGCGCCGCCTTGCGCGTCTCCGACAGTGCGGCGCGCAGGGCGGCGAGCGCATCCTGTGGCAGTTCGCGCGCTTCCTCGGCCGGCGGCACGGCACGCTTCTGCACGGGGACCTGGGCCGCGAGTTCGCCGATCGCCTTCTGCGCCTTGGCGATCCATTGCGCGGCCTGATCGAGCGCGGCGCAGCAGGTGGCTTCGTCGACTTCGCGCGCGCCGCCTTCGACCATCACCAGACCGTCGGGTCCCGCGCTGACGACGAAGTCGAGCACCGCATCGTCGCGGGTGGCGGTGGTCGGGAAGGGCGTGAAGCCGCCCTCGAGCCGCACCAGGCGGAGACCGGCCGCGGGACCCTTCGCGGGTGCCGGGCTGAGCTGCAGCGCGGCACACGCACCGAGGATGGCGAGGGTCGACAGGTCCGCGGCGGGATCCGCCGACAGCACGTTGACCTGCACCTGGACCTCGGCGGTGAAGCCCTTGGGGAACAAGGAGCGGATCGAGCGATCGATCAGCCGGCTGACCAGGACCTCGTGATCGGTGATGCGGCCCTCGCGACGCCCGAAGGCCCCGGGAATGCGCCCGGCGGCGGCGAGCTTCTCGCGGTACTCGACGGTGAGGGGGAAGAAGTCGACGCCCTCGCGCTCGTCACCGACGACGATGGTGGCGAGCAGGACGTTGTCCGCACTGCGCACCAGGACCGCGGAGGAGGCGAGGCGGGCGATGCGACCCGTCTCCAGGGTGACCGTGGTCCCCGCGAGCGTGAAGCTGATCGATGGCACGCGCGGGATCCTCGCGAGGAGCCGCGGTGCGGACCAGCGTCTCGCGCGGCAAAAAAAAGCGCGCGGTCTCCCGCGCGCTGTCTCGGCTGCCGACCCGGAGTGGATCCCGGTTCAGGCGCGGTCGCGATGCCCGCCCTCGAAGCAGGCCGGCGGACGGCGGAGTCGGCCCAGGTGCTTGCCGAGCGCGGTGAACAGGCGCTTGCGTGCGCGCATGATGCGGATGCCGACGGTTCCCGGCGGGAGCGACAGCTCCGCGGCCGCATCCTGGTAGGAGGTGCCGTCGCGGACACAGAGATTGAACACCGACCGGTAGTGCTCGGGGAGCTGCTCGACCGCGTCGTGGAAGGCGGTCATCAGCTCCTCCTCCTCGACATGGCGGTTGTCGCGGTCGTCCGCGATCGCGCCGAGCGGATCGTCCTCGTTCTCGTTGAGCAGGCTGCTGATCGGACGCGGACGACGGCGATAGGCACGCAGGGCGGTGAGCGCCTGATTGCGGGCGACCTCGAAGAGCCACGCCCGGAAGTTGGTGCCCTGCTCGTAGAGGTGACCCTTCAGGAAGATCTTCTCGAAGACCTCCTGGGTGACGTCCTGCGCGAGGTCGGGATCGCGGACCAGACCCCGCACGAAGTGCTGGATGCGGCGTCCGTAGCGGGTTTGGAGCGCGGTGAGTCCGCGCTGTGCGTCGCCGTGCTGCACGAGGTCGATCAGCGCGTCGTCGCTGAGGTCGGGGGCCGGGTCCGCGTGGTGGTGGTCGGAGACTCCGGGATAGGCGAGCAGGGTCATGCGGGCGTCATGCGCAAGCCGCGTGCCGTCGTGTAGCCAAGTTCCGACATGCGCCCCAAGTCCAGCTCTCACCGGCCTTTGCGGCCGGCTCCCCGGAGAGCGGCGACCGGGGGTGCCAATCATCGGCGGCACCGTGCCGCCAACGCGGAAAGGCACTTACACCTGGGCGGTCAACGAGCGCCCAAGGCGTGTCTTTCGCGGACCTCGCGCGGGCCTCTCACATCGCGGCCTGGCCTCAACCCATTCGGGTTGGCGCGTCGTCGCTGCGCGCCGACCAGGAGGGCCCAGGCCGCTTCATTGGCTGGGGTCGCTCCGGCCTTCGAATCGTCGCTTCGCGCGGCGATCCTCCGGCCTACGGACGCAGGGGAAACAGTTCGGGGCCGCCGTTGAGCGCGGCATCGAGCATCGCCATGTTGCGAGCCGCGTTCGGGTCCTCGGTCCCGAGCGCGAGCCGACCGAAGCGCAGGCGTCGCAACGCGAGGTAGATCAGCGCGGCGCGGATGCCCCACTCCGACTTGATGCGATCCGAACCGAAGCGGGTCGAGAACCACCGTTCGAGCAGGGCGCGCTTCCAGTCCTGACCACGGGTCGCGTGGATCCAGAGCCATGCGAAGTCGTGATCCTCGCTGCCGACGCCCACGCGCTCGAAGTCGATCAGGAAGGGATTGCCGTCGGCGTCGACCAGGATGTTCTGCTCGGTGAAGTCGCCGTGCACGAGCACCGGAGGCCTCGCCTCGGTCCACCGGATGGCCTCGTCGAAGAAGTCGAGGGCGCGTCGCCAGCGACGCTGGCCGATGACCTGCAGCACGGGGTCGTACATCAGACGCACCCGGTCGAGGTAGCTCACGACGTCCCAGTGGTTCAGGGGGAAGTCGCGGCGCCCGATCATGTGCTCGGTGCGGAGCGCGCGCAGCGCGTGCATCAAGCCGAAGACCTGATCCAGTCCGAGCGACTCCTCCGAGGGTCCCGGGGCCCCGCGGATCCACTCGAGCAGGAGCCAGCGCGGGGGGTCGAGCGAATCGAGGAGGATGGTGCGAGGCGCGGGCACGTCGAAGCGCTCGGGGTCGACCCCGTCGAGGTAGCGGTAGAACGCGCACTCGCGACGCGCATAGTCGCTGACCCGGACATCGGCCGGGTAGAAGCGTGCGTCCGCAGGGGTCACGAAGAACTTCAGGACGAACTCGACGCCGGTCGGACCCACGCAGGGCAGCAGCAGGGACGTGTTGTGCCCCGACACCGGCCGGACGCGGACGGCCGGGTTCTCGACGAGGCCGAGTTCGTCGAGCACCGCGCGGGCCTGCGCGAGCTGCTCCGGGGCTGCGGCGGTATCGGTCGGGTCTTGCATGCGTGGCGGCGTCCCGCTCATCGTCGCCGCGACCGGATCGGATTCACCAGGTGAATTCCCGCTCGGACAGGGTGCTGGACGCGCCGTGGAGCGTGTGCAGCAGGTGCAGCACCGCCGAGCCGGCGCCGGGGGTCTTCGCGATGCGGAACTCCCGGGTCTCGTCGACCAGCAGGAGGTTGTCGGCGCTGAGCCGGACGGTGTCCTTCGTGAGGGTGCGCGCGCCGTCGCGCTGCTCGACGACGAACTCGAAGCTCCGCCCCAAGAGCCCCGGCACCCGATGACCGGCGAGGTTGCGCACCGTGAGCAGCAGACGCGCGCCCTCGCTGCGCAATGCGACGTCGAAGGCCGAGGCTGCGAAGTCGGCATCGGCGGGGCCGAGGATGGCATGGCTGCGGCCTTCCCGCCTCGCTCCGACCGCTTTCCCGGAGTCGGGGTCGACCGCGACGGTGCGCTCCTCGTGCGGCATGTGGCAGCGCACGCAACCGCGCCCATTGCGCGCGTGACTCGAGGCGCGGAAGTCGCGCGCGAGCGGCAGCACAGGCCCGATGCGGGTGTCGTGACACGAGGCGCAGAGGTGGACCGACGAGGCCTCGCCGAACAGCGGATCGGGGTCGGTGGCGTGGTCCGCCACATCGCAACCCAGCGGTCCGTGCACGACCCCGCGCTGCAGGTGGCATGCGGCGCAGTCGACGCCGCTGTCGCGGTCGGCCTCGCGCGGCGCAGGCATGTGGCCCAGCCGTGCCGCCACCGGCGAGGGCGCGTGGCAGCCGACGCAGCGCTCCGGCGCGGCGGTGCGCGCGAGTTCCTTGCGCCAGATCGGATCGACGAAGGCCCGACCATGTGCCGAATCCCGCCACTCCCGGGTGATCGTGGGATGGCATCCCGCGCAGTCCATCGAGGTCCGCGACCCGCTGCGGGCGTCCGGTCCCCGCATCGCGACGAGGCCGGCGAGCACGGCGACGGGCAGCACCAGGGCGGTGGATCTCATGGGGTGGGGCGCTCGGAAGCTGTCGCCGGGGCGGTCCGGGGAGAGTGTCGGAGTCCGCGGCACCATCGACAAGACCGGGTGATCCCGCGCACCCTCAAGCGCTCGCGCGAGGCGCGCCGAAATCCTGCCTGGACTTCCCGTGTCGCGATCCGAACCCAAAGCCGACCAGAACCGCACCGCGGTCGAGGATCTCGCACTCGAGGTCGCGACGGCGCTCGACAGCCTGCTGTCCCTGGAGGCGGAGGCCGCCGAGCAGGACCTCGCGCACCTGCTCGCCCGCGCGCGCGAACTGGTCACGCGCAAGCGCGAGATGTCCGGCACCAAGAGCGATACGCACGCGCTGGTCGCCGAACACTTCTTCTCCCGCCTGCGACGGACGCTCCGCGCCCTGCTGCGCTCACCCGATGCGGGCAGCGAGGTGAAGGTCGCCGAGTGGGTGCTCGGTGCCGTGGTGGGGGACGCGGCCCTCGCCGAGCTGGCGAGCATCTTCGACCGCACCATCCTCTCGCAGACCGGACCGCAGGACTACAGCTTCGCGGGGCGCGCGGACTTCATCGCGATCGAGGAGGTGTTGCAGATGCTCGGCTCGGGCAAGCACACCGGCTGCCTGAGCCTCGAGAAGCACGACAACCGCCTCGACCTCTACATCCACCGCGGCCAGATCGCGTTCCTCGACCCGCACCACCTCGTGCGCCGCGTGCTCCCGGGAGCCACGCCGATGGACTACCGCGAGATCGGGGCCGAGCAGCTCGCGTTGGCGGAGCGCGCCCACCGTGAGCAGCGCACGCCGGTGGTGCTGAGCCTGCACGCATCCGGGGTGTTCCGGAACGCGGATGTGAAAGCCGTCGTGCGTCAGCTCGGATCCGAGGTCCTGTTCGACTTCCTGCGTGCGCAGGAGGAGAGCTACTTCTCGTACCGCAAGCTCGACGCGTTGCCTGCTTTCGCGACGCAGCACGAACTCCGCCTCGGCATCACACCGATCCTCCTCGAGATCACCAAGCGGCTGGACGACTGGCGCAGCCTCCTCCGCGTGTTCCCCGATCCGAAGGCGCCGCTCGAGCCCAAGCCGGACATGCTGGCGCGCATCTCGAACCTCAGCCTCGGCGTGGTCGAGATCAAGTTGCTGACCATGATCAACGGCGAGACTTCGCCGGAGCGCCTCGCGCAGGTCTCGGGCCTCCCGATCCAGGACGTCTACCAGCTCCTCGTGCAACTCGCGCAGGAGGGTGCGATCGTCACGCCCGGCGCACTCGAGGGTGTCGATCACGCGATCTCCTCGGTCCAGGACTCGCTGCGTGCGGCGTTCGACGCGCTCGATGCGAACGACGACAACCTCGCCGTGGAGAGCGCTCTCGATCGCGTGCTCGGGGATTCACTCGGGGGTGCGCTGGGTGGCGGTTCGCCCCCATCGCGGCCGGGCGGTCGCTTCAACGGTCGCTGAGCGCGCGCACGTAGCTCGCGATCCACAGATCGCGCAGGTAGCGCGCCTCGGCCGCAGCGGTCGTGCGTGCGAAGCCCGCTTCCTCGAACCACCGGTCGACCGTCGACAGCGTGCGCGCGAAGCGTGTGCGCGGTCGGCGATGCAACACGCCGAGCAGGTACCGTTGCAGCGCGTGGGCGGAGACGGGGTGGAAGAAGGTGACGACCACGAAGCGCGCGCTGACACGCGCGGCCTCCTGACACACGCGTCGCGCCGCCTCGTCGTCGACATGGTGGAGGAAGCGGAAGGTCACCACACCGTCGACGGCTCGATCGGCGAAGGGCAGCGCGGTGGCGTCGACCGATGCGAACCCTGCCGCCGGTTCGGCGTCGCGCGCGGCGGCGAGCATCGCGCGTGATCGGTCGGCCCCGATCCACGCCGCGCCGCGCGCCCTTGCGAACTCCGCGAATCGTCCACGGCCGCAGGGGACGTCGAGCACGACATCCCCGACGCGACCGGGCCAGACCCGGTCGAGCAGCACGACCTCGCGTCCGGCACGCTTTGCGTCGCGCTCGCCGTAGCGGCGTGCGCGGTCCGCCGCGTCGTAGCGGCCATGCGTGTCGAAGGGCGGCAGTCGGGACACGATCGCGCGCGGTGGCACGCCCGTGTCGGCGGCGCGCAGCAGCCGCACCGCGAAGCGGAGCGCCGCGGCGCGCGTGACGGCGAGTCCCGCGACCGAGCGCGCGAAGGAGCGCAGCATGCGGACCAGGTCGCGACGTCGGGGACGACGACATGCGCCGCGATGCAGGTCGATCACCGTCAGCCCGGCGGTGCCCGGATCCTCGCCGTCGACGAACACGTGCAGCGCCGAGAGGTCGGGAAGCGTGATCCCCGCGCGACCGATCGCGCCGCAGTGCCGTGCCACACGCTCGGCGAGGGCGCGCGGGCAGCGGCCGGTCGCGATCCTGGTCCGCAGCTCTTCACCCCGGACCTGCGCGAGCATGCAGAACGATCGCGGTCCGCTCGTCCCGACCGCGACCACGCGCGGCGCCGCGAATCCCGCGCTCCGCAACGCGCCCGCGACCAAGGCCTCGCGCTGCGCGTCGAGACGGCAGCGGGGCGACGACCAGGCGTTGGTGATGCGGTTCTTGAGCGGCGTGCGGGCGAAGCACTTCAGGTAGTAGGTGCGGCCGTCGTCGCCGTGGACGCGATGAACCACGCGATGGCGATTGGGTGGCGCGCAGGGCTCGTCCTCGCGGCGCGACAGCACCGCCGGCAGATCGGAGAAGGCTGCGGCCTCTGCTTGGTCGGCGTCCCGGAGCCGCCACCTCGCGTCGTGCGTCGGCTCGTCGGGTGGGGACGCGGAGGCCACGCGCCGATGCTCCCAGGCGTCCCGCCGCCGGGCAAGCGCGACGATCGTTGCATCGCGGCACCGTCCGGCCACAGAATCCGTCGATGCCCAAGGCGAAGCCGGCGAGTCCGGTGCTCGACCGCGAGTTGATCGCGGCGCTCCCCAAGTCGGATCTGCACGTCCACCTCGACGGCTCGCTGCGCATCGAGACCCTGATCGAGCTTGCGCGGGAGCGCAGGGTCGCGCTGCCGAGCACCAATCGCGACGGCCTCCTCGATCTCGTCTTCAAGCGCGCCTACAAGAACCTGCCCGAGTACCTGAAGGGCTTCGAGTTCACCGTGGCCTGCCTGCAGGACGCCGAGGCCCTCGAGCGCGCGGCCTACGAGCTGTGCCTCGACTGCTGGGCGGAGAACGTCTGCTACGTCGAGCCACGCTTCGCCCCGCAGCTCCACGTCCACGACCAGCTCGACCTGCGCGGCGTGTTGCACGCGGTGAGCAAGGGCATCGCGCGCGCCAAGCGCGAACTCGATCGCGACCCCGAGGTGCTCGCCGGACGTCGCCCGCGCTTCGAGGCCGGCGTGATCGTCTGCGCGATGCGGTTCTTCCTCCCGGTGTTCTCGCGGCACTACGCCGCCTACTTCACCGCGCTGCCGCACATGCCGCGCGAGCAGATCTACGGGCTGGCGTCGCTCGAGCTGGCGCGCGCGGCGGTGGCCGCCGTCGAGGAGGACGGGCTGCCGATCGTCGGCTTCGATCTCGCCGGCCAGGAGCGCGGCTTCCCCGCGGAACACCACGCGGCGGCCTATCAGCTCGTGCACGACCACTTCCTCGGCGCGACCGTGCACGCGGGCGAGGACTATGGTCCGGAGTCGATCTTCCAGGCGATCACCGATTGCCACGCCGACCGCATCGGCCACGGCACCTGGCTGTTCTCGGCGGGTCGCATCCAGGATCCGCGCATCCGCGATCGCAAGCGCTACGTCGAGAACCTGGTGCGCTACGTTGCGGACCGACGCATCACGCTCGAGGTCTGCCTGACCAGCAACCAGCAGACGCTGCCCGAGCTGCGCGACGACCTGCGCAAGCACCCCTTCCGCAAGATGCGCGACGCGAAGGTCAGCACCGCGCTGTGCACCGACAACCGCCTCGTGTCGCGCACCACCGTGACCGACGAGGTCCTCAAGGCGGTGCAGACTTTCAAGCTGTCGCCGCGCGAGCTGAAGGACGTGCTGGTGTACGGCTTCAAGCGCTCGTTCTTCCCCGGCGCCTACCGCGTCAAGCGCGACTACGTGCGCCAGGTGCTCGACACGATGGAAGAGATCTTCCTCGCGCGCGGCATGGACGTGCGCGCGGGTCGTCAGGACGACTGACCCGCGCGCGGTCCGCGTGGCTTCCAAAGAACAGCCCCCGCTCACGGGGTTGACGGGACGAGCTTGAAGCCGAGTTGTTCGGCAACCTTGGCGAGGCCCTTGAGGCGGCGTTGGTTGTAGGTGCGGTCGTAGGCGTCCTGGCCGATGTCGGCGAAGGACTTCTTGGTCTTGAGCATCGAGTAGAAGAGCCGGGCGAGCTTGTGTGCGGTGGCGGTGATGGCCTTCGGCGCACCGAGCTTGCTGCGCATCCTGCGGTAGAAGGCCCCGAGCGCGCTCTTGGCGTGGTGCAGGCCGTAGGCTGCCATGCGGAAGATCCGGGCCGCGCGGTTGACACACTGCTTGGACTTCGAGGCCAGCACCTTGCCACCGGAGACCCGGTTGTTCGGGCAGAGCCCTAGCCAGGACGCGAAGGCCTTGCTGTTGCGCCAGCGATCCATGGCCAGCCCGGTCTCCGCGAGCAAGGCGAGCACGGAGGCCGTCGACAGTCCGGGGATCGCGGTGAGGTCGACACCCACGAGGCGAAAAAGATGACCGTGGGCGTCGAAGCTCAGCGCATTCTTGCTGCGTGCACTCGATCGCTCCGGCGGCGTGGGCGTGCCATCGTCCTTCGGACCGTGATCTTCCAGGAAGCGCTCGATCTCGGTGTCGCACTCGCCGAGCAGGTCCTGGCACTGTCGGTAGAGGGCCACGGCCTGCCGAAGGGCGAACAGGTGCTCGGCGCGGTAATGGCCCGTCAGTGCCCGGGCGATCGTCTCCTCGTCGTGCTTGCAGCGAGTGTGTCGATGCTTCGCCAGCACGCTGGGGTCCCGCTGGCCGGCAAGAATGTCGTCGATGATCGCCATGCCGGTCTGCCCGGAGACATCCGCGAGCACCTCGGTCAGCTTGACGTTCATCAGCTCCAGCGCCTTCTGCATGTGCTGAATGTGCTGGCCAGCTTGGATGACGAGCCCATCGCGTTGCCGCATGTACGACCGCAGCACGCACGTGTCGTCGTCGGGCCGGAAGGCCGAACTCAGCAACCCGTAGGTGTGCAGCTGCTGCAGCCACTGGCAATCGGACACGTCAGTCTTCCGCCCGCTCACATTCTTCACGCGACGCGCATCCACCAGCCGCACTTCAAAGCCGCGCTCCTCGAGGACCTGGAACAACGGGATCCAGTAGACCCCGGTCGATTCCATCGCGACCGTCTTGATGCCGCAGGCCTTCAGCCAGTCGGCCAACTGGTACAGGTCTGCCGTGTAGGCGGCAAACTCACGCACGGGTCTCTCGTCTCGATCCTCGGGAACAGCCACGAAGTGGCTCGACGCCCCGACGTCGATGCCTGCGGCATCGAGGTTGATTCGCTCCATCGCAGATGACTTCTGCTTCCGACGACTCGCTCGCGACGACATGTAGCACCTCCAGAAAGGACGCTGGCGTCGCGGAGTAGGGGCGGTGATGGGCACTCTTCCAAACGGGATCGCCGATCGCTCGGCGTCACCAGTGACGAGGCCGCGAGTCCCTACAGACCAAGCTCAGAGTCGGGCAACAGGCACCAGAGCATGTGCGGTCTTCGTCCGCACACCAGCCTCGGAAGCTTCCGCTTCCGAGGCCTCAACGGCACCTGTTCTTTCCTCACGAAGCTCGCCAACGGCGAGCCACCATGCTCAGAACAGCAGGAAGCCGCAGGGCTCCGTGGCGGCCGTCGCGAAGCCGGAGGGTCCGAGCACGACCAGCGCGTGGTCGAGCGACACACCGGCGAACTGCGGGAAGCCCGGCGGCATGTTGAAGGTCGCGGTGGTGCGGCCGTTGCCGTCGAGGAAGCCGAAGGTGTTGCCCCACGGTGCGACGTTGAGCGCGGCGAGCCCGAGGTTGGTCCAGATGTCGAAGTTGATCGGGATGTGGACACCGTAGTTGAAGCCGGGCGCCGTGCCGGCACCGGTGCAGAGCACCACGTAGAGGCCGTTGGCGTTCGCGATACCGGCGTCGATGTTCATCGCGTGCAGGCCGCCGAGCGTCGCGGAGATCGCGCTCGGACCGCACTGGTTGCGGCCCACGTGGCCGCGCACGATGAAGCTGCCACCGGTGATGCCGGCGCGGTAGACGAAGTCGCCCTTGTTGTTGAAGGACAAGGGGCGGCTGTCGCCGGCATTGAACTGGTTGCCGCCGAAGGTGCTCGGCACGACCGGGCCGACGGCGGAGTTGAAGGTGTCACCCGCGGCCCACTCGAGCGTGAGGCCGACGTGCTCGTCCCAGCTGTAGAGGGCGGAGACGTTGCCGCCGTTCACCAGCAGGGTCGCGTTGAACACGATCTGACCGCGCGTGTTCATCAGCGGCGCGCCGGTGATACCGCTCGCACCGAAGATCGCTCCCGCGACACCCGGGGCCGGGTCGCCTTCGCGCGCCAGCATCTGGAGGTTGCCGGCCGTGCCGACCCACATGCTGCTGTCGTTGCTGGTCGTCACGCCGGAACCCGCGAGCGCGCCGAAGAAGGCCACGCGGCCGCCGTCCTGGCAGGTGAGGCTGGTGTTGTTGAAGACGTCGAAGGTCAGACCAAGGGTGCCTGGCGCCGCGTCGCCGCGACGCACGACCATCGACAGGCCATTCGCGCCGCCGAAGTAGATCGCGCGATCGTTCACGCCACTGGTCGCGTCACCGCCGATGAGGTCCGCGACGATCGCGGTGTTGCCGCTGTCGGTCAGGGTGGTGGAGCCGGTGTTCACCGACCAGGTGTTGGTGGCGTTGCCGAAGATCGCGCCCTGCGTGCCCGGAGCCGGATCGCCCTCGCGCGCCACGACCTGGTTGCCGAGACCCGGGGTCCACAGGAACAGCACCTTGTCGTTCAGCGCGGTGGCCGGCGGGTTGCCGAGCGTGGTCGACAGCGTCTCGTCGTGCAGGACCTGTCCGCCTGCGTTGAGCTGCGACACGAAGCCCAGGGCGCTGACCACCTGACCGCTCAGCACGGTGTCGCCCTTGCGCTGCACCACGTCGACGGCGCCCGGCACTCCCGAGAACCACGCGGAGTTGTTGGTGGTGCCGTTGACGTCGCCACCCGAGAGGCTGCTCTGGAACAGGCACACGCCCGCGGCATTGATGCCGGTCGGCTGCGCACTGATGCTGAACGACGTCGAGTACGTGCAACCCGCGACGCCCGCGGAGCCACCGGCGAGGTCGCCCTCGCGCGCGAGGATGATGAAGCCGTTGGGCATTCCCCAGAAGATCGCGGTGTCGTTGATGGTGGTGACGTTGGTGCCGCTCAGCGAGCTGCTCCACATCATGATTCCGCTCGGCGAGATGCGCGGGCTGCCGCCGATGCCGGACGCCGTCGCCGTATTGAGCGTCACGCCCGTCAGCGTGGGTGCCGGGTCACCGCCGCGTACGACGATGTGCAGGTCGGCGTTGGTCCGTCCGTAGAAGTAGGCGCGCTCGTCGATCGCCGTGACCGAACCTCCGGTCATGCGCGCCCGGAACAGGATGTTCCCGGAGCTGTCCATCACCGCCGAGTCGAAGGAACTGGTGCCGCCGATGGAGGCTCCCGCCGGAAGGGAGGGGTGCGCTTCGCCGTGGGTCAGGAGCACTTCGCCGCGCGTGGCGAGCTGGCCCTGGGCGAGGACTGAGGACGAGAGCGCACACAGGCCGAGCACGCCGGACAGCGCGAGACGGAGGCCGCCGGCGCCTTGCTGATGGGAACTCATGAGATGCGATCGGGATGCGGTTGTGGGGAAGTGCCGCGACGGCGGCAAGGTGGCCATCCACCTCGTCTCCCGTGCACCGCGGGTCGGAAGACCGCGACAGGAAATCAGCGCGGGGCGGCGGGCGGGCGCAGGGTCGCGCCGCGGAGCACGCGGTAGGCGAGCCGCGGGCGCCCGTCGACCGTGGTCAGGCCTCGGAAGGAGCGGCCGTCGGTCAGGCCGTCGACCACGACGCCGCGCAGGCGTGGCTGGGTCGCGGCGAAGCGCAGGACCCGCCGCAGGAAGTTGGCCTGGCCGAGTTCACCGCCCGACGCTTCCGGTGTGGTCCCCATCCCCACCAGCCAGACGGGTTTGCCGTCCGCCTCGCCGGTGCGCAACCAGTCGCCGAAGCCATGCAGGGTGGCGTCCACCTCGGCAGGCTCGAGCGTCTCACCACACAACCGCAGACCGACCGCGGCCACCGGCGAGCCGCGCCGTGTCAGCAGGTCGAAGAGCCGGCGGCCGTGCGGGGCGAAGGTCTCGATGACGATCAGGGTCTTGCAGCGCGGGTTGGCCCGCTCGACCTCGCCGACGCCGCGGGCGCAGATCGCTTCCCAGGCGTCGATCGTGCCGATCTCGGCGCGTTGTGCGACCAGCGCGCCGAAGGGGCCGTCGTAGAGGACCAGCCAATCCGGCGCGAGGCGCTCGGCGATCAGCCAATGGACCTTGGCCATCTCCTCGACGAAGGCGTCGAGGTCGCGAGCCGGTTGCAGTGCGAAGTGCGCCGGTGGACGCGCGATGACCATCACTCCGCGGTGTTGGTTGCGTGCGTAGGCGAGTTCGTCGAGCACCTGACGCAGACGCGCCGCATCCTCGAACAGTGCACCGTCCGCATCGATGCACAGCAGGTCGGCACCGAGTCCGGTCCACAGCGCGCGCTGATCGGCGAGCGTCTTCTCGCCGTCGAGGTGGGAGCCGACATCGGCCATCAGTCCGACCTGCAGGCTGTCGGGCAGGCCCTGGATCTCGTCGAGGGGCTGGCGCGCGTGGGCGACGCGATCCCACGCCCAGGGCATCACGCTCGCGAGGACGACCAGCGCGATCGTCGACGCGAGCGCCGCCGTGGCGATGGCCAGGCGATGGGGCCAGGCGAGGACCGACATCAGCGGCAGGCACAGCGGCAGGTGCAGGAACACCGGCAGGCTGAGCGCGTCGCTGCGGCCGAAGTGCGTCTGCATCATCGCGTGACCGCACACCAGGGCCGCGCCGAGATCGCCGCAGTCCTGTCCCCCGATCTGTTGCAGCCCGCGCACCAGGTAGATCGCGACGAGTGCCGCGTTCCACAGCGCGATCGGCGCGTGCAGGATGCGCACGCCACGCCCCGTCCGCGAGACGGTGAGCGTGTTCGACCACGCCGCGGCGATCACCAGCACCGGCACCAGCGCACCCGCGAGCTCGAACTCGGGCCGATGGAGCGGGGTCGCGAGCGCGGCCATGGCGAGGCACGCCGGCAGGAGGAGGGCGGCGAGCAGCGTCCACGCGCGATGCGATCCGCCGTGATGTCCGCCGTGGAAGATCGCCGATCCGGCCGCCCACAGGGCGAGCACCAGGGCGCAACCCTGGTAGGCGAGCCAGAACAGGAAGGAGAACTCCACGTCGGATCACCCATCGGCAGACCGGCCCTGCGGACTGCACGACCATCTCCACGAAATGCCGATGCCAAGGCCGCCGGCCGGCGCCGGACTCAGCTCAGGCGGCGCGGCGCGAACAGCCCGGCTGCCGGGTGCGAGGCCGTTCCCGTCAGGATCTGTTCCGCGAGCGAGCGTCCGGCGAGGAACGCGAAGCTCAATCCGTAGCCGTTGAACCCCAGCAGGGTGAACACCCCGGGACGGCCGGGCAGCGCACCGAGCAGCGGCAGGGCGTCGTTGGTGCCGGCCATGATGCCGGTCCACACCGTCGGGAAGGCCTTGTCGCGCAGTCCGGGAAAGTGGCGGGCGACCCAGTCGAGGAGGTTGCGCGAGACGCGCTCGTCGTGGCCGTCGTCGTCGAGGATGCCGAGTTGCTCGCCCTTCACGCTCCATCGCATGCCGCCGACCACCAGGCGGCGGCCGTGCATGCGGAAGTACTCGTAGCAGAAGTGGCTCGACATCGCGCAGTGCGGGAACTGCCTTGCCAGTTCCTCGGACAGCTCCTCGCTGGCGAGGATCTGGCCGCGGAAGGGGAAGACCTGTGCGCGCAGGAAGCCCGAGTCGTCGAGTTCTCGAGCGAGGGTCGACGTGCAGTGCACGACGATCTCGGCGCGGACCCGGCGACCGTCGGCGGTGGTCACCGTGAATCCCGATTCACCGCGTGACACCGCGACCACCCGCATTCCCTCGACGATGCGCGCACCCGCCTGCCGCGCCGCGCGGGCGAAGCCGCGCACCATCGCGACCGGCTGCACGATCGCTTCGCCCGGCAGGTGCAGCGCGCCGAAGAAGCCCTGGGCGGCGGGCAGCGCGTCGCGCACCGCGTCGTGTTCGATCAGGCGATGCGCGATGCCGTCCTCGTGCAGCAGCGCCGCGGCTTCGCGCAGTTCGCGCATCTCGTGCTCCGTCTCGGCGAGACGCAGCCCGCCGTCGGCACGCAGTCCGCAGTCGATGTCGAGCGCCGCGATCTCCTGCTTCATCGCCGCGTTGTTGAGCTGGATGTAGTCCCACAGCAGACGCGCACGATCGCGGCCGAGCTGACCGACGATGCGGTTGTAGTGCTCGCCGAGGCCGAGCAGCATCTGGCCGTCGTTGCGACCGCTGGCGCGATCGGCGACGCGGCCGGCTTCGAGCAGCAGGGTCGATGCACCCTGCCGTGCGAGCCACAGCGCGGTCGACACTCCGGCGATGCCTCCGCCGATCACCACGATGTCGGCGTGCGCGGGCAGCGGTTCGGGGTCGGGAGGCAGCGGTGCGGTCTCCTGCGACCACATCGAGAGGGGCATGCACGAAGGGTAGCCCGCGCCCTCGTTCGACCCTACGGTTGCGCCGATGCTGTGTGTGGCGTGGAACGTCAACGGTCTGCGAGCGATCGCCGGCAAGGGCTTCCTGGACTGGCTGGCCTCGGCGCGCCCCGACGTGCTCTGCCTGCAGGAGACGCGCGCGTCGGCTGCGGACCTCGATCCGGGGCTCCGCGAGCCTGAGGGCTACCGCCTGCGCGTCCACCCGGCGCAGAAGAAGGGCTACAGCGGCGTGGCGATCTACGTCCGCGAGGAGCCCGACGAGTGGATCGAGGGTCTCGGCGATGCGGCGATCGACGACGAGGGACGCTTCCTCGCCGCGCGCTACGGCGACCTGTGCATCGCCTCGGCGTACTTCCCCAACAGCCAGGAAGCCGGTGCACGCCTGCCGTTCCGACTCGCCTACGGAGCCGCGATCGAGCGCTTCGCGGCGGCACAGCGCAAGCGCAAGCGGCACGTCGCGATCGGCGGCGACTACAACGTCGCGCACCAGGAGATCGACCTCGCGCGCCCCAAGCAGAACGTCGAGAACCCCGGCTTCCTGCCGGGCGAGCGCGATTGGATGACGCGCTTCCTGGATGCCGGCCACGTCGACACCTGGCGACGCCTCCATCCCGGTGAGGTCGGCTACTCGTGGTGGAGCATGCGCAGCGGTGCGCGCGCCCGGAACATCGGCTGGCGCCTCGATTACTTCTGCGTCGACGAAGGCCTGTGGCCGCGCGTCCGCGGGGCCTCGATCCTGAGCGAGGTCCAGGGATCGGACCATTGTCCGGTGACACTGGAGTTGGAGCGGGGCGCCGGCCGATGAGGACGATCGCTCACGCTCCGTGAGCGTCGACCCATCGCATGCGTCACGGCATCCACGCCCACCCCGCCGACCTCGTCGCGCTCGAGGCGCACGGAGGACTGGCGCGCCTGAGGGACCTCGGTTTCAGCGAGGTCTCGCTGGCCGTCTCGGACGCCGGCGGGCGCGTGTTGATGCCCTGGAACGGCAGCAGCTGCGTGCGGCACGCCAACGAGGGTCAGTTGTGGTTCCGGCCGAGGGGCGACTTCGGCTTGCTCGCGCCGCAACTCGCACCGATCCTCGCCGAGGGTGCGCCGTCGCCGCTCGAGACCTTTCTGGCCGACGCCGCGGACGCCGGCGTGTGTGCGCGCGCCTGGCTGCGCCCGTTGCGCAACGTCGCGCTCGCCGCGCACCATCCGCACACCGCGGTGCAGAACGCCTTCGGCGATCGCGACCCGATCGCCCTGTGTCCGGCGCAACCGCCGGTGCTCGAGTACGTGGTCTGGCTGGTCGAGGACCTCGCGGCACACGCTGGCCTGGACTCCATCGAACTCGAAGGGCTCGGCTTCAGCGACCCGCGCCGCGGCTCGATCCGTTTCGACAGCGCGCTGCCGCCGGATCCCTACGTCGACTTCCTGTTGTCGGTGTGCTTCTGCACCGACTGCGCCGACGGCATGCGTCGCACCGGTCTCGACGTCGACGGCCTGCGCTCCCGCGTCCGCGAGCTGATCCACGCGCGCATCGCGACGACCGACGCGCTGACTCCACGGCGCACCGGCACCAGCGAGGAGGTGTTCCGACGCATCGAGGACGACCTCGGCCACGCGTCGATGTTCGCGCTGTGGAGCCATCGTCTCGCGACCTACGTGCGGATGCTCAAGGCGCTGCGCGCCGCGGTCAGCAAGCGCACGCGTCTCGCGCTGCACGTTCACGTCCACTCGCTGTTCTCGGGTGACGCGCTCGGTGCGCCGCTGCAGGTCGTGCAGGGACACGCCGACGAGCTGATCCTCTCGCACGTCGACGAGTCCGCGGAGGCGATGCGCACGACCTGGCGCAGCGATGCGGTGCGCGGCCAGGTCCTGCGTGCCGCGATCGCACCGCATCCGCCGCACTACCGCTCGGCCGACGACGTCTACACCGCCCGCGCCGCGGTGCGCGACGCCGGCGGCGCCGGCCTGCTGATCCGCTCGCTCGGCACCCTGACCTGGCCGACCCTCGAGCGCGTCGCCGCCGTGCTGCGCGATGGCGTCGTCGAGCCGGCCACGGCCGCCCGCGCGCGCCCGCGCCGCTGAGGCTTCCCTCCGCAAACCGCCTCGGCGAGCATGCCGGCATGCACGGCGCCGAAGGTGCCCCCGGTTTCCGCGACCACTTCTCGGCGAACGCCGCGCGCTACGCGCAATGCCGTCCGAGCTACCCGCCGGAACTGGCGCACCACCTCGCGAGCCTCGCGCCGACGACCGCTGTCGCCTGGGACGCAGGATGCGGCTCGGGACAGCTCAGCGTGTTGCTGGCGCAGTGCTTCGCGAAGGTGATCGCGACCGATGCCAGCGCGGCGCAGATCGCGCACGCTCAGCGCGCCGAAGGCGTCGAGTACCGTGTGGAGCGAGCGGAAGAGCCGTCGCTCCCGCCGCGATCGGTCGACCTGTGCGTCGCGGCGCAGGCCGTGCACTGGTTCGACGTCGAGGCCTGGCACCGCGCGATCCGCGAGGTCGCACGACCGGGCGCACTGGTGGCGATGGTCGGCTACGGCCGCGTGATCCCCGAGCCGGATCTGGTCGGCGTCTTCGACTCCCTCTACGACGCACTGCTCGCCCCGTACTGGCCCGCGGAGCGCGCGCACGTCGAGTCGGGCTACGTCGCACTCCCCTTTCCCTGGCCGTCCTTGCCGGAACCCGAACTCGCGATCGAGCGGAGCTGGGACGCCGCGCAGTTCTGCGGCTACGTCTCCACCTGGTCGTCGGCGCGCGCATTCCGCGACGCGGGGCGCGGGGCGGAGCTCGACCGCGCGCTCGGGTCCGTTGCCGAGGTCATCGGGCCCGGGCAGCGCCGGTGGCGCTGGCCGATCGTCGCCCGGCTGGGTCGCGTCGGGCTCTCCTGAGACGGCATGGGCTTTGCCAGCGGCGGCGCCGCGCGGAAGATCCGGCGGCCTTCGCCGGTCTGACCCGCACGCCCGCGAACCCCGAGGCCCAGCTCATGCGCTCGATGCTCCGCCTGCTCGGACTGTGTCCGATCGTCCTCCTCCCGCTCGCCTGTTCGACCACCAAGCCGCGGCCCTATCAGGAACGGCTGGCCGAGTTCATGCGGCCGTGGGAGGAGTTGAAGCGGCAGAAGGCCGAACTGTGGCGCGCGGGCTGGGAGAAGCAGGACTTCGTCTTCGAGGGCCAGGGCACCGTGCACGTCGACCACTGGGAGCTGACCGGCGTGCCGGGCGATGTCTACCTGCAGGCTCGCATCACCTACGAGAACACCACCGATCACCCGGTCGAGGTCGCCTTCGTCTGGCTCGACGTCCTCGACGCGAAGGACCACGTGGTCGGCTCGGCGTCGGCGCGCCTGTTCAACCCGATGGGCTACCCCTTCTGGCCGGGTTACACCTACACGACGACCATCCGGGCCTACACCAACGACATCCATCTCGATCCGTCGGGCTGGAGCTGGACGGTGGCCTGCGAGGCTCCGCGGGACAACGACCCCGGGCTCAAGCCCGTGCTGATCGACCGGGAGCTCGAGGATCGCCGCGCCGAACTCGCGGCGCGCTACTCGTGGTCGCGCGGAGTGCCCTACCGCGGCGTGCCGCTCTACTCGACCGGCGGACCCGGGCCGCTCGCGCCCTTCCGCCAGGGGCCCTTCGTCCCCGGCGAGAACGCCTGGCGCTGAACCACACGAGTTTGTCCCGCGGGGAGGACAGCGAGCCGCTCAGGAGCGGCAGATCGCGGCGAGTTGCTGATAGCCGGGGAAGGCCCGGCCGTCGGCGCACAGCGGACAGTCCGGATCGCGGCGCTGCTCGAGCTCGAGGAAGCGCGCGGCCAATGCGTCGTACAGGAGCAGTCGCCCGACCAGCGGCTCGCCGAGCCCGAGCAGGAGCTTGACGGTCTCGACCGCCTGCAGAGTCCCGATCACCCCGGGCAGCACGCCGAGCACTCCGGCCTCGGCACAGTTGGGGGCGAGCTCGGGAGGCGGGGGCGCGGGGAACACGCAGCGGTAGCAGGGGCCACGCGTGGTGGGGGATCGCGGCCAGAAGGTGCTCACCTGGCCCTCGAAGCGGAAGATCGCGCCGTGCACGTTGGGGATGCCGAGATGCACGCAGGCGTCGTTGACGAGGTAGCGCGTCGCGAAGTTGTCGGTGCCGTCGACGACCACGTCGCAGCCCCGCATCAGCTCTTCGACGTTGTCCGTGCCCAGCCGGACCCGCAGCGCCTCGATCTCGATCCCCGGGTTCAGCGCAGCCAGCGTGCGGCGCGCCGATTCGACCTTCGCCATGCCGACGCGGTCGTCGGTGTGCAGGAGCTGGCGTTGCAGATTGCTGCGATCGACGACGTCGTGGTCGACGACGCGCAGGTGCCCGACGCCGGCGGCGGCGAGGTACATCGCCACCGGTGAGCCGAGGCCGCCGGCGCCGACGCACAGCACCCTGCCCTCGAGCAGCTTGCGCTGACCTTCCTCGCCGACGCCGGGGATCGACAGATGGCGGGCGTAGCGTTCGCGATCCGCGGAGCTGAGTCCGCGCGGCGCCTCGATCGGGAGACCGTCCGCCTGCCAGCGGACGTAGCCGCCCGCGACCGAGCGCACGTCGGCATAGCCGAGACGGCGCAGCCCGTCGGCGGCGAACAACGAGCGCAGACCGGTCTCGCAGGACAAGAGGATGGTGCGGCCGACGTCGGGCACGCGCTCCTCGATGCGCAGTTCGAGGAAGGCGCGCGGCAGGTGCAGCGCGCCGCGCGGCGCCCCGGCCGCGATCTCCGTGGGCTCCCGGATGTCGATGAGCACCGCGCCCTTCTCCATCAGGGTCGTGGCTTCGCGCGGAGTCACTTCGGGAATCTCGCCGCGCAGGGCGAGGATGCGGTCCTGACGGCGGCTCATCGGTCGTGGCAGGATAGCGCGCTCGCCGAGGTGCCGGTTTTCCTGAACCGTCGCCGCGCCCTGCGGTGTCTCCGGGTTGCCATGACGAGCACGACCCCGAACCTGACCGACCTCGACGCACTCGCGGCGGAGGAGCCCTTCGTGAGGGCCCTCGCGCGCAGCCTGCTGTGCGACGATGCGGCGGCCGACGACGTCGTGCAGCAGACCTGGATCGAAGCGCTGCGCCGAGGCATGCCCGGCCGCGGTGAGCGACGCGGGTGGCTCGCGCGCGTGGTGAGCACGCGGGCGAGCAATCTGCGTCGCGGTGAGAGACGGCGGGTCGCGCACGAGCGCGAGGCCGCGCGTCCCGAGGCGATCGAATCGCCGGTGGAGCTTCTCGCACGCGAGGACCAGCGTCGCATGGTCGTCGCCGCGGTCGCCTCGCTGGGCGAGCCGTACCGCACCGCGATCATGCTGCGCTACTTCGAGGGCCACGAGCCGCGTGCGATGAGCACGCTGCTCGAGGTTCCCGTCGACACGGTGAACACGCGTCTGCGGCGTGCGCGCCAGATGCTCCGCGAGAAGCTCGATGCACGGCACGGCGGCGATCGTCGCGCCTGGATGCTCGGACTGATCCCGCTGGCGTCGTCGCACCAGGTGGTGCGCGGCGCGCTCATGGCCAAGGCCCTTGCCGTCCTCTCGACCTTGTCTGCCATGAAAGCCGTCCTGATCGTCCTGCTCGGCGCCGCGCTCGCGGTGGTCCTCTACGGTTCCTTCGGTCCGGTCGATGCCGGACCGCGTGTCGACGACGCCGCGTCCGCACGTCTCCAGCAGGAGCGCAACACCGCCGTGCCGCAGAGGTCGGTGGCGGAGGCGCTGCCGGACTCCACGGAGCGCCGGCGGGCGGAGGATGCCTCACCGAGCGGTGCTGCGTCGAGTGCTGGGGCCCTCGGCGTCGATCAGCGCGCCGTCCTCACCGGCATCCTCCTCACACCCGACGGACGACTCGCCGGCGGTCGCGCCTGTCGCCTGCTGTGCGTCGACCCCGTCGACGCGCATCCAGGTGGCTTCGAACCGGGGCACATCCCGCAGGGTGCGGGCGTCAGCAGTCTGGAGACGACCACCGACGATCACGGCCGCTTCACCTTCGCCGAGGTGCCGGCGCGCCAGTCGCACGCGCTGTGGCTCGGACATGGCGGACCGGGCGCCACCCTGCTCACCCTGCCCTTCGAGCTGCCCGCGGGTCGCACCACCGATCTCGGCAACCTGCAGCTCGAACCGCGCGGGGCGATCGTCGGGCGCGTCGTCGATCGCGGCGGACGTCCCGTCGAGGGTGCGCTGGTGCGCGCGCTCGACGTACCCGGCGCCCTGCTCGCGCTCGCGCCGATCGATCGGCTCGCCGAGGGCGGCGCCCTGTTCTGCGCGGTTCCGGAGATCGCGGACTTCGCCGGCAAGGCGGACGGCGCGAAGGGCTGTGCGGTGGCGATGCGGCGCCTGCTGTCGAAGGACATCCCGCAGGCCGACGAGGACGCGCCCTTCGTGGTGTTGCCGTTCCCCGCGTGGCTCGACCAGGCGTGGAACTCCCTGCCGATCCCGACGGCGCGCAGCGATCACGACGGCCGCTTCCGCGTCGACGGCGTGCTCGACACCGAGCACGTCTTGATGGTGCGCGCGCCGGGCTTCGCTTCTTTCGTGCGACCGCGCATCGCGGTCCGTGCTGGAGAGGAGCGCAATGCCGGCGACGTCGTGCTGAGCGACGGCGATCGTCTGGGCTTCCGTGTCGTCGACCACGACCACCATCCGGTGGCGGGTGCCGAGGTGCGCATCGCGCTGAGGCCGCGCCTGGGCCTGACCGGCATCCTGTTCGCCGATCCCGCCCGCAGCACCGATGCCGAAGGCCGTGTGGTCTTCGACGCGCTGCCGCGTGCCGACTTCGCGATCGCCTTCCGCAGGAACACCGATGCGCGATGGAACACCGAAGCACCCGCCGGTCCCGGCGGCGACGAGATCGAGCTCGTTCTTCCCGTGCATCGCGATCTGCCCGTCGAGTTGCGCGCGGCGGGCGATCGCGTGCCGTCGCATGCGCAGTTCATGCTGTGGGACGGCCCTCCGATCGGGGAGCTGACCGCGGCGGGGATGCAGGTGCAGCTCCCCGTCGACATCGCTGCCGATCACGCCGATCGCGGCGACTACCTGCTGCGCGCACTCGAACCCGGCATCTACACGCTCGGCATCGCCGCCGACGGCTTCGCCTTCGAACAGCGCGTTCTCGAGGTCGCGGCCGAGGGTGCGATCCAGCCGCTGCACGTCGATCTCCGCGGCGGAGTCGATCTCGGCGTGCGGGTCGTCGACGAGACCGGCGCAGCGATCGCGGGCACCGAGGTCTTCGTTCTCTCCGACGCCGACGGGGCGGCCGCGTTCAGCGAGTCGGTGCTGTTCCGATCCGGCGACTACCGTGCCTGGGATCGTCTCGCGCGTGGCGGTGTGTTCACCGGTCGCGACGGCGTCGCACGCATCGCCAATCTGCCGGAGGGTCCGGCCCAGGTCCTGGCGCGCCATCGCGCGCGCGGCAGCACGGCGCTGCGCGTCGAGGATCCGCGCGGGATCGTCACCCTGACCCTGAAGCGGCCCGGCTCGATCCGTGGTGTCGTGCGCGCCGCGGGCCAGACCGTGGAACCTGGCACCCTGGAGTTGCGCCTGCGTCCGCTCGATCCCGCGAACGGTTCGTTGTTCCCCGTCGCACCGCACGGTGTGCAGGTCGATGCCGACGGTCGCTTCGTGGTCGAAGGCCTCGCACCCGGCTCTTGGGAGATCAGTGCGCGCAAGGACGACGACGCGAAGATCCGCAGCATCGGCGAGTTGCTGATCCGCGCCAACCCGAACGATTGGAGCTTCCAGAGTGCCAGCGGACGCACCGAGTCGGTCAGCGTGCAGAGCGACGTGACCACCGAGGTCTCCCTCGACCTCGACCCGCTGTTCGCCGGTCCCGGTAACGCGGGCGGAACCGTGCACGGTCGCGTCGAGATCGACGGCATGCCGCGCAGCGGCCTGAAGCTGATGTCATCCTTCCCCTACGACGCGACGATCCGCGCCGACTCCGTGTTCGCGACCACCGACGCCGCAGGTCGCTTCGAGCGCAGTGCACTCAACGCGAAGCACTTCGAACTCACGGTCCGGTTGCAGGCGGATCCGAGCATCGAGTGGCACCGCGAGGTGCAGGTCGGCGACGGCGCGACCGTGTCCGCCGACTTCGTCACCGCGACGATGCCGGTCGACGTCCGCGTCGTCGACCAGGATGGCGCGGTGCCCGGCGACGCCACGCTGCAGGCCTGGGGCACGCTCGGCGACGGGAGTTCGTTCCGTCTCGAAGCGCGCTGCGGTGCGAGCGGCGTTGCCAACGTGCGCCTGCCGTCGGGCAAGTACACCATGCGGGTGGAGTCGTCCCGGGGCGAGGCCGTGCGCGTTGGCGTCGTCGTCGGCGGGCCGATGCAGCTCGAGATCCGCGCCAACGCCGACGGCATCCTCCGCGGCAAGGTCGATCTGCCGGCGGGCACGACGCTTCGTGGAGTCCTGCTGCGCAACGACGGCGAGCACGGCGGCATGGCCTTCACCTCGGTGTCGGGCGCCGTTGCCTTCCGCTCGACCAAGCTCGATCCCGGCCACTACACGGTCGAGATCTACACCGACCAGGGTCGCTACGCCTCGATCCCGCCGACGGTCGAGATCCTCGAGCACGGACCCACCGACGTGACCTTCCGCCTCGGCGAGTCGAAGAAGGACTAGTGTCCTGAGTCAGGAATTCGAGTGCTTGTAGATCGTTGACTTCCGCAGATAACACGGGAGGTCGACGATGGCGCGCGGGCATCAACTGAAGCCGTTGGTCTTGAGCGACGTGGAGCGAGAGCACCTCGTGAGCTTGTCGCGTCGGCGCACGAGTGCGCAGTCAATCGCGGTGCGAGCACGCATCGTGCTCGAGGCGGCCGACGGCAAGTCGAATCTCGAGGTCGCTGACGCCTTGTCGGTGAGTCGAGTCACGGTCGGCAAGTGGCGGGGCCGGTTCCTTGCGCGACGTCTGGACGGTCTCTTCGACGAGCCGCGCCCGGGCGCACCGAGGACGGTCACCGATGCGCACGTAGAGCGGCTGATCACAACCGCGCTCGAAAGCACCCCGAGGAACGCGACGCACTGGAGCACCCGTTCCCTCGCCAAGGCCACGGGCATGAGCCAGAGCACCGTGAGCCGCACTCTGCGCGCGTTCGCGCTGCAGCCGCACCGAGAGGAGACGTTCAAGCTCTCGAACGACCCGCTGTTCGTCGAGAAGGTGCGCGACATCGTGGGCCTCTACCTGAATCCACCCGCCAAGGCGGTGGTCCTGTGTGTCGACGAGAAGACCCAGATCCAGGCCCTCGACCGCACCCAGCCGGTCTTCCCGATGCGGCCAGGCTTGCCAGAGCGTCGGACCCACGACTATGTCCGACACGGCACCACGACGCTGTTCGCAGCTCTCGATGTGAAGTCGGGCAAGGTCATCGGTGATTGCAGGCAGCGTCACCGCGCGTCGGAGTTCGTGGATTTCATGCGACGCATCGAGGACGCCGTCCCGCAGGACCTCGACCTGCATGTCATCCTCGACAACGTCAGCACGCACAAGACGCCGTCGGTTCGTCGATGGCTCGTTCGACACCCGAGGTTTCACCTCCACTTCACGCCGACCTACGCCTCGTGGATCAACCTGGTCGAGCGTTGGTTCGCAGAGATCACCCAGAAGCACATCCGAAGGGGCACCCACAAGAGCACGAAGTCGCTCGTCGCGGCGATCCGCGGCTTTGTCGACGGATGGAACGACTGCCCCCGGACCTTCGTGTGGACCAAGACGGCCGACGACATCCTCGCAGCGCTCGGCCGATTCTGCTCCCGAATCTCCGACTCAGGACACTAGGTCGACGCCCTGGTTTCCGCGCCGTCGTGCGGGAGGGACGGCTCCGGAGCATGCCACGACGCACGGAGCGGGATCGGGTGAGGAGCGGACCGCAGCACACCAGGAGCTGAGCATGCGTTGCGCCGCGCGCAGGCACGCGCGCGAACTCGGGCGATGCGGCCAGCGACCGGGTCAGGGCGCGTCGACCGCGCCCGTGCCTGGATCCTGATCGTGGTGTCGATCGCCGGGATCCGCGCGGCCCTGCAACTGCGCGGAGCACGTGCGGCCGCGACGTCCTAGCGCGAGTGACGCATGCCCGCGCAGCGCCGTCCGCTCGCCTGTGCGGTGCGCAGGGCGAGGCCGAGGACGACGAAGGTCAGCGGCAGCACGACCACCAGTGCCGCACGTGCGGCGCGGTCGGGGAGCGCGAGGCCGAAGTCATAGGCGCCGTGCAGGAGGATCGCACAGACCGTGCACAGCAGGAGTGCGGAGATGCCGTGCGTGCCACGCCTCGTCCTCGCGACCGCGAGGCCGAGACCCGCGATCCCGCTGCTCGCGACGTGGGCGAGCGTGGCGGTGAAGCCGCGCAGCGCGGCGAGCGCGGGATCGTGCTCGGCGAAGACGTAGAGCAGGTTCTCGACGGTCGCGAAGCCGAGCGCGGCGCAGGCGCCGTAGACGATGCCGTCGAGCACCTCGTCGAAGGCGCGGTGCCAGGCGACCGCGACGGCGACGACGGCGAGTTTGCAGATCTCCTCGAGCGGCGCCGTCAGCAGGAAGGCCTCGCGCGCGCGCGACAGCGCCACGCCGTCGCCGAGCAGGAGCGATTCGAGGGGAGTGCGCAGCGCCAGCACCAGCAGCGTGCTCAGCGCGCCGAGCAGGTAGCACCGCAGTACCAGATGGGCCGGTTCGGGTTGCGCGCGATCCTGGCGGCGGATCCACACGAACCAGAACAGGATCGGTGCGAAGGTGCACGCGAGCTGTGCCAGGATCTGCATCGGGGGGCCGCGTGGAGGATCGGCGCGAGCCGCCGCGTCGCTGCAGCCTGTCGCCTGCCGCCCTTGCGACGGGGGCTGCCGGATGTCGTCAATCGTGCTTGCGCACCTCGATCTCCACCGGAGCCGTCTCGACGCTGCCCATCCACAGGTCGCGGCCGTCGCCGACCCAGGTCGTCGGCGTGAAGCGGAAGCGGATGGCGATGCTGTGGCGACCGGGCAGATCGGCGAGACGCTTGCCGTCCAGACGCCAGTAGTCGGCGCTGATCACGATGCTGCGTCGCTCGCCGGCACCGAGCGGGACGAAGCCGATCTCCGCAGGGATCACCACGCCGAGGTCCGTGCGCTGGGTCCAGATCGCGCCGTCGACGAGCAGGTCCATGTGCAGCGGCTGCGGAATCGGGGCGAGTGTGGTGCCGACCACGTTGAACGCGCGTGGGCGGTCGGAACGGTTCTCGAGCTGCAGCGCGATCACCGGACCCGCCGAGAGGACCTCGCGCTGCGCGACGACGAGGCGCGCGCGCAATCCGTCCGCGTCCGCACCGTCTTCGCCGATCACGCCCTCGATGCGGAAGCCGATCTCCACCGCGAGCGGCTCGGCCATGCGCAGTGCTTGGGACTCGCCTTCCGGGAGGATCGTGCGCAGCTCGAAGCGGATGCGCCAATCGCCGCAGACCTCGGGGACGAAGCCGTGCCTGCCGTCGCGCGTCGGCGACAGTCCCTGCCGGAACGGCCAGATGAAGTCCTCCTCGAGGCCGTCCTCGGTCGGTCGTCCGCAGAACAGCGGGCAGATCCCATGCGAGGGCACGACGACGTCGGTGAGCGCGACGCGCAGGCGTCCGCCCTGCGCAGTGAACTCCGCGGCCGCGCCCGGCACCTTCCCGCGGTGCCGGGCTCCGGACGGATCCAGGATCTCGGCGTCGAGGACCAGCGGCACGCCGTCGCCGGCGGTCTCCTGGCGCCAGCGCTCGATGACGCGCGTGTCCTCCTCGTCGAGGCCGCGCGCGACCACGCGACAGGGCGTCGTCGTCGTGGCCTCGCCGACGAGATCGAAGGCGATGGCCGAGAAGGGTGTCCAGGTCGGGCGCACCGCGTCGACGCGCAGGCGCAGCCAGCGGTTCTCCGCCTTGCTCGCCGGATCCTCGACCGGCGTGCGGCGTGCGAGCGCGAACACCAGGGCGAGGAGTGCGAGCGCGGCCGTCACCCACAGGACCTCGAATCGATGACGGCGACGCACCGTCGCGGCTCCTCCTCGGGTCTGGTCGCGGTGCAGTTCGATCGCGGCGAGACGCCGGGCTGCCCGAAGCATCGCCTCGCGGCTCTGCAGTTCGGGAGAATCGCGCAGGGCGTTTCGCAGATCGGCAGAGGTGGCCTCGTCGAGTTCGTTGTCGATCCATGCGACGAGGGTCGCGTCGTCGACGCGCGGTTCGGATTCACTCACGGTGCATCTCCTCCTCGTTGCAGGTGTTCGGCGAGGCGCAGCGTCGCTGCCGCGATGCGCGACTTCACGGTGCCGAGCGGCAGGCCGAGCGCGTCGGCGATCTCGGTGTAGCTGAGTTCCTCGAGGACGCGCAGCACCAGCACGTCGCGCAGCGGCGGTGACAGCGCGTCGATCGCGGAGCGCACGCGTCGCGCGCGTTCCGCCTCCACCAGCCTAGTGAAGGGTTCGTCGCGGAAGTCGGCGACGGCGTTCGGATCGAGGGTCGGATCGAGTTCGCTCGCGCGCGGCTCTTGCAGGGCCCGGCGGCGACGCCGCTGTGCCTGCCGCGCGATCGTGCGCACGGCGATGCGGTGCGCCCAGGTCGTCGGTGCGCTCTCCCCGCGGAATCCGGGCAGCGACCGCGTGATCTCGCGGTGCACCTCCTGCAGCGCGTCCTCCGCGTCAGGTCCGCACAGGCGCTGCGCGAGTCGTTGCACGCGGGCGACGGTCGTCGCGCTCAGCGAGGCGAGGTCCTGTTCCTGCATGCGGGTCGACGGCGGCATCCTGCGGGGTTGGTGCCGCGTCCGCGCTCGGAAGTTCGGTCGGGTGCCGAATTGCCGTGCTCAGCGCTTCGCGCCGTCGGCCTTCGGCGCCGGATAGCCCTCGGGCAGTTGCAGCTTGCCCGGCTCCGGGGGTGTCCAGTCGGGGAGGTCGCCGTCGGTGTTGGCGACGTAGACCCACCAGTTGTCGTAGCCCCACTGCGTCTGGCCCGGCCCCTTCGGCAGGTGACCGAGGATCCAGCGCATGTAGCCGAACTGGTTCTTGCCCCAGCTCCAGCTCGACAGAGTGTGCGGTTCGCCGCGCAAGTCGGGATACCTGGCCCAGTTGTCGGCGAAGCTCTGCACGCGACGCTTGTTGTCGTAGTCGTAGCCCTGCTGCCCGTTGGGCGGCACGTGGCAGTTGCCGACCATCGACGGGTTCCCCGGCGCATCCATCTCGAGGAAGGTGAACACGTTCCACGGATCGCGGCGCGTCTGCGGGTCCCAGATGCCGTCGCCGTAGGCGAGAGCCATGATGCTCTCCACGCGGTGCACGTAGCTGTGGATCATGTTGTCCGCGCCGACCTCGACGTTGAAACCCATCACCCAGGTGGTGCGACCGAGTTCCTCGGGGATGTCGTAGGGGCGGTAGAGCCACTCGTTGTCGGTGGGACCGAAGCGCTCGTAGCGGTGGGGGACGTAGAACGCGAACTCGTCGAAGTGGAAGCCGTCGGCGCCCCACAGCCACATCTCGGTGATGCCCTCCTTCTGGAAGCGCTCGACGAGGTGGTTCTCCTCCATCACCGCGCGGTACGACGTGGTGGACGGCTGCCACTGCTTGGTGCGCCGCACCTCGAGGTAGCTGTCGTCGTCGTAGCGGAAGCCGTCGACCTTCCTGGTGTAGCCGTCGACGCGGATCACATCGACGATCTCGTAGTTGATGTAGCCCCAGCTCGCATCGCGGATCACGTCGACGAGGATGTTGGAGAACTCGACCGGATCGGCGGAGTGGAGGTACTCGGTCAGCCGCTTGCCGCCCTCCTTCTCGAGGATCGGGTCGTAGATCACCACCACGACCTTGGCGCTCTTGCGCCCGCTCGCGACCTTGGGATCGAAGTGGAACGCGGGGCGCGTCCACTTCGTCGGCGCGCCCTTCTCGATCACGTAGGCGCTGGTGTGGGCCAGCGTTCCTTCGGGTTTCTGTTGGGCGGGGAGGGCGAGAGAGAGGGACAGGAGGAGGGAGAGCACCGCGAGGACGCGCATGGGCGGGACGATAGGGCCTGTTGCGCACCGCGCCGCGGATTCGGTCCGATCACTGCCGCCCTCTCGGATCCACGATCTGCAGATCGAGCGCCGGGCTCGCCGCGGTCAGCGTGAGGATCGGAGGAGGCAGGCGGTTCTGGTCCCTGCGAGCGGAGTTGCTCCCGACGAAGAACGGTGCGCGGATCTGGACCTCCGATCCGAGGAACTCGACCTCCACGTCGAAGTGCCCTTCGGAATCGGTGGTGAACTGCGTCGCGGGAACCATGCCGAGGGACAGGAGCACGTCGGCGGCGTGCTCTCCGGCGCCCACTGCACCGGTCGCCGGAATCACCTGTCCGACTTCATAGAGATGCGAGCGCATGGCGTGACCGAGCATCGAGAGCACATGTCCTTCGATCCGGCGCCTGCGATGCAGCGAGACGGTGACCTTGCGGCGTCCTCGTTCGCTCCCCCCGGTGGGGATGCTGCACAGGAGCGCCGACCCCGACTCCGTCGAAAGGTGGATCGGCACGTCGGCGTCGTGGAGGAGCAGGCGCAGCCGGCCGCGCATGTCGGCGCGCGTCTCGACCGCGTGGAAGTCGCCGAACGCTCTGCCGATCCCCCGCCGGCACAACGCGGAGCTCGCAGGAGTGCCATCGGGTTCGAGCACTTCCAGTTCCACGTCGAGCAGTGCGTCGAGGTCGATGTCCCCGACATCGGCACCACTCAGGGTGGTGTGCAGCAGATCGATCGGATCGACGACCAGGGCGTCGCAGTCGGGGTCGATCTCGGGAGGGCGCAGCAGCAGCCCGAGACGTGACTGTCGCGCATCGCCGGTCCAGCTCGCGAAGGAGAAGCGGCCCGCGGCATCGGTCGTGGTCGAGCTGCAGATGTAGGCGTGCTGGTTGGTTCGGAGTTGATCGTCGACCCGCTCGAACAGCACGGCGGTGACTTCGCAACTCGCAGGTCGCGTGCCGCGCACGACACGGCCGGTCAGCCCTTCGCTCGGGAAGAGGCGTGCCCAGATGCCATCCGCGGAATCGCCGTGTGCGAGGGCAGGAGCGTAGCCCGGCCTCTGCGCCACGAGCGTGTCGCCGAACAGGGCGAAGCCGCGACGCACGAAGGACGGGCGCGGCAGGGTCACCGAAGCGTTTCCGTCGACATCCGTCGTGGCGAAGGCGAAAGCCGGACCGGTCGGCAGGCGGTACAGCCTGGCGCCCCGAAGCGGCGCACCGGACCGCGCATCGGTGAGCTTCAGTGGGTGGTCGTGTGGTGGGGCGAGGTCGAGACTCCTCTGGGCGGGATCGCGCAGTTCCGCCTTCGTCCAGACGTGGCGTGCGATGGGCAGGCCATCTGCCTGCTCCACGCGGACCTCGGTGCGCTCTCCCGGGAGCGGGGGCATCGTGACGATGCCATCGCGATCGATTGCCACTTCCTCGCGATCGAGGTCGTCGTCCGGAGTGGTGACGATGCAGCGCAGGGCACCCCCGGCGCACCATGGCTCGACGCCAACGACCATCATCGCGATCGCGGCGCGGGCCTCGGTCTCGGGTTGCAGCCCGATCGACATCCCGGCGCGGACGGAGGTGACGAACTTCGTGAAGCAGCGAGCACCGTCGGCAGCGTCGTGCCACGCCCAGGCCGAGTAGTTGCGTCCGAGCAGGAGGCTGGCGCGGAAGCGGCCGCGCGCGTCGATCGTGCACTCGACTCGATCCGTGACGCCGATACGGGAGTCGAAAGGGAAGGCGTGTGAGACGAGGACCACCTTGGCGCCGGCCCAGTCGTCGTGTGCGGTGTCGTCACCTCGCACGCGCACGGTGCCGAACACCTCTCCGCGAAGCTGTTGTGCGAAGGTCGGGGTCGCGAAGAAGAGACCGATCGCCAACCAAGATGCGCCGCGCGCCATGACCTGCCTCCTCGGTGTCGGGGCCACGAGGAGGATAGCGAATGCGGTCAGCTCCAGTCGAAGGCGGAGGCCTTGTGGCCCTTGCCGAAGCGGTCGCTGAACTTGGTTTTGGCGAAGCGTGTCTTGATCGGGCGAATGGTCTTCGGTCGTGTCGATTCCGGGCGTCGCTCGGGGACTTCCTCCCGTGCCGCCGGCTCGCGCAGGGTGGTTCCGCGACGCGGGAAGGGGACGATCACGAGGTGCGGATCGCGGGAGTCGCGGGCCTCGACGCGCGCGGCGAACTCGTCGGCGACGGCGGCGGCGACGTCGAAGCAGCTGTTGAGGCGACGGATCTCGATCGCGCCGACGTCCCTGCTGCTGATCCCGCCGCGGCGACAGACGTGCGCGAGGATGCGCTTGGGATCGGCGCCATTGGACTCGCCCCAGTTGATCTTGAAGCGGATCGAGGGGGCGTCGCCCTGCCGCGACTCCTCGCGGATCGCTCGCTCGCGCGTCGGGGGCTCGGATGAGGGCTGCGTGCGTTCGACCGCGCCCGGCTCGGAGGGTTCACGCATCCGACGCTCACGCGCACCGGCATCCGCCTTCACCTCGAAGGGCGCGCGCGGCTGGTGGGACGCGAGTGAACACAGCAATCCGGCGACGAGTTCTGCAGGCGGGTACTCGCCGAGCAGGCGCGCTGCCAGCGCGTTCTGCTCCGCGCTCGGCGTGTGCTTGGCGAGCGCTTCGCGCAGCGCGGCCTCGGTGCGGACGCTCTGTGCGGCGCGCACCGTCTCGCTGTCGGGCGCCGGCTTCCAGCTCGCGGTGACGCGCGCCTCGTTCAGGATGCGGCGCACGCGACGTTCGATGCCCTTGTGCGTCAGCATCACCGAGCGACCCTTCTGGCCGGCGCGCCCGGTGCGACCGCTGCGGTGCGTGTAGACCGCGCCGTCCGTCGGCGGGTCGTAGTGGATCACGGTGGTGACGTCGGCGATGTCGAGGCCGCGTGCGGCGACGTCGGTCGCGATCAGCGCGGTCACCAGTCCGCGCTTGAAGGCCGCCAGCGTGCGCGTGCGCAGCACCTGCGACAGCTCGCCGCTGATCGGCTGCGCGGCGAAGCCGTCGGCGGTCAGCTTGTCGGCGAGTTCCGCGGTCTCGGCGCGGGTGCGCACGAAGACCAGCGTTCGTTCGTCGCCGCTCAGCAGCAGGAGGTTGACGAGGGCGGCGTAGCGCTGCTTGGGGTCGATCGAGTGGACGATGTGCTCGATGTCGACGTTGGCCGCGCCGAGTGCGGTGCCCTCGATGTGCAGCGCGTCGCTCTGGTACTTGCGCGTCAGCTCGCGGACCTCGGGCGGGAAGGTCGCCGACACCAGGTGGGTGCGGCGCTGCTCCGGCATCGCGGCCAGGATCTCGAGCAGGTCGTCGCGGAAGCCGAGGTCGAGCATCTGGTCGGCCTCGTCGAGCACCACCTGCGTGACCGCACTGAGATTCAGCGCACCGCTGCGCACGTGGTCGAGCAGCCGTCCCGGCGTGCCGACCAGCACCCGCGGACAGCGCGTGAGCCGCTTCTGCTCGCCGCCGACGTGCGTGCCGCCGGTGACCGAATCGACGCGCGTGGCGAGCAGGTCGGCGAACAGCCAGGTCAGCTCGTCGCGCACCTGCACCGCGAGCTCGCGCGTCGGGGCGATGATCAGGGTGGTGGGGCCGAGCGGGGACGGCGGCGTCGACTGCAGTCCCGCGGCGAGGACGAAGCCGAGTGCGACGGTCTTGCCCGATCCGGTCTGCGAGGTGATCTGGAGGTCGCGGGCGCCGTCGTCGGCGGCGAGCACGGCGGTCTGCACCGAGGTGAGCTGGGTGAAGCCGCGCCGGCTCAGCGCATCGCGCAAGGCGGCAGGGACGGAGTCGAAGGACATACCCCTTTGTCCCGGAACGCGGCCCCGCCGTCAACGAGGCTGCCCAGCGGGGTCTGCCGCGGAATCCGCTGCTTCGCTGTCACGCGGCGGTCCGGACGGTCCTTCGGAGGCGAACCGCGGCTTCCGCCGCCCTCCTGAAATCCACTTCCGAACACAAGGACTCGACCATGAAACTCTTCGCCCGCCTCGCCTCGATCGTCTCCCTCGCCGCCGTCGCCACCCTGGCCACGCCGGTGCGCGCCCAGGGCACCTGCAGCGTCTCCCAGCGCGATCTCGTCGTCTACATCGCCAACCTCGACACGCCGAGCCAGAGCTGGATCCAGCGCCAGTTCTACAACCTGGTCGAGTTCGGAGCGGAGACCGCGGCGCGCACCGCCTGCGCCCTCAACTACCGCGCGATCCACGTAGTGAAGGGATCGAGCGCGACGCGCGCCAACCTGCCGGTGACCCTGAACAACGTCGCGGCCAACAGCGGCGTGGTCGCCGTCGACCTGTTCTTCATCACCCACGGACTCTCCGGTTCGGTGAAGTTCAGCGACACCACGGTCTCGATGACGACCGTGCAGAACGACATCGTCAACGGCGTGTCCGCGGCACGGCGTGCCAAGTTCCGCGCGCTCTACTCGACGGCGTGCTACGGCGAGTCACACCGCAGCAGCTGGCTGACCGCCGGCTTCGCCGTGGTCTCGGGCAGCAAGCGCATCCACGCCGATGCCGCGGTCGCCTTCCCCGCTTTCCTCGCCGCGTGGAATCTCGGCCTGAGCTTCAGCTCCGCGGTCACCGCGGCCAACGCCGCGGATCCGCTGCGCGTGCAGGACAACGCCGCCAAGGGTCTGCTGTGGAGCTGGGGCTTCGCCAACTGGTGGGACGTCGACAGCGTGCGCCTGGTCTCGGGCAACAGCGCGTTGACGGTGGGTCGCCGCCCGCGTTGATTCCGGCGGGTCACCCCGGAAACGCCGAACGGCTGCCAGCGCAGATGCGCGGGCAGCCGTTCGGCTTCTGTGTTTCGGCAACGGCTCAGAACTGTCCGACGCCGAGCACGCACAGGTTCGACGTGGCGATCCCGAGCGTGTTCAGACCCGGGGTCACCGTCGCGGCCTGAACGCCGACCTGCACGCCGAGCAGCGCAGTGCTGTTCGGGATCGGCAGCGGCACGTTCGCCGAGGTGCCGCCCGCGGCGAAGGGGATGCTGAAGGTCACCGGGTTGACGTAGAGGAAGCAGCTCGGTGCGCCGATGCCGGTCAGGTCGAGACCTGCGGCGCCGATGCCGAGCAGTTCCACACCCGCGATGCTGCCGGAGTGGATGTTCTGCACCTGCAGCGTGCAGTTCTGACCGATCAGCGGACGCGTGGCGTTCTGGCCGAGCGGGGTCGAGTCCGGACCGGTGAGGAAGGGCAGGGTCGTCGACAGGTCGCGGCTGCCCGGGTCATTGCCGTTGTTGCCCGGCGTGAAGCAAACCAACGCGTTGTGGCTGTTGACCGCGTAGCTCTGCCACACGTAGTCGATGTCGCCGGAGTTCCAGATCACGACCTGGAAGGTGCAGGCCGGGCCGGCGCTGTACTCGGGCACGTTGCGCCACGAGATCAGCACGCGGCCGTTGGCCGGGTCGTTCTCGTAGAACACGTTGTTGTTGTTGGCTCCTCCGTCCGGGAGCAGGTCGGTCCAGCCCGGGAAGAGGCGCGGACCGCCGGTCAGCGCGTCGGCCACCGTGGGGACGAACGAGGTCGAGGAGCCCGAACCGTTCAGGTAGATGAAGCCGTTGGAGCAGACGCGGATCTGGTTGGTGCTGCCGCCCGGGAAGTTCAGCGTGAAGGGCAGCGTGATGGCCGCGGAGAGCGAGTCGTCGGTGAGTCCGAGGCCACCGCTCGTCGGGGTGACGTAGGCGGCCGGGATGTTGTGCACGAGGTAGCCGCCGCCCGCGGGGGTCATGCGGATCGCCGTGCCCGACAGATCGAAGGTGCCCGGGCCGAAGAACTCGTAGAAGGTCGGCGAGCTCTGCACGCAGCCGATGCCCGACAGCGTGACGCTGGCGAGGCCGTTGGCCGGCGAGAGGTTGAAGGCGACCGAGTACGGCAGGTTGGCGATCTCGAGGCTCAGCGCTCTGACCTCGATGGTCACGTTGCCGGTGATCGGCGCGGAGAACTCGACCTTCTCGTAGAGGTTGCGCGTGGTCGAGCTGCTTGCGATGACCGTCGCACCGTTCTTGATGGTGAGGTTGAGGTCGGACCACGCGGTCGACGCGAGGTTGTGGCGATTCCACACCAGGCTCACGTCGTAGATCTGGTTCTGGATCACCGCCATGGTGTGCGTGTTCGGCGTGACCGTCGAGTTGATCGTGCTCGACAGCACCTGGTTCGCGCGGGCGACCGAGCACGCGATGTCATCGCGCAGGAAGCCCATGCCGAAGTCGTTGCGCGTCTTGCCCGGGTTCTGCACCGAGATGTTCTCGGTGGTGTTGAGCAGGATCGCCTTCAGTTCGCGCACGTTGGTCGACGGACGCGCGTTCTTGATCAGACCGGCAGCTCCACACACCTGGGGCGAGGCCATCGAGGTGCCCGAGGCAACCCAGTCCACGGACTCGTTGCCCCACTGCGGCATCACGGTGTTGACGCCGCAGGCCGCGATGTCGGGGTAGTAGCGCTGCGTGTCACCGCTGAGCGGGCCGGTCGAGGAGAACGACGCGACCGTCTTGTTGGTCGGATCGATCGCCGCGACGGCGAGACCGTTGGCGGTCGACGAGCTGCCGCTGGTGTTTCCGGGGCCGCTGTTGCCGGCCGCGCACACCGGGAGCACGCCGGCGTTGAGCGCGCAGGCGTCGATCGCCTGCTGGCTGACGTCGGTCGGACTCGGGCTGCTGCCGTACGACATGTTCGCGGTCACCGTGCCGTAGAGCGCGGCGTCCGCGGCGACCTGCTGCCAGCCCGCGGCTTCGACCGCGAACGACGACGAGCAGGAGCCGGCGACGTTGCAGATCGAGTAGACGATGACCCGCGCGTCGGAGCTGTGGCCCTGATCGGCGCCGACCGTGTTCCAGCCCGCGCCTGCCGCGATGCCGGCGACACCGGTGCCGTGCGGGTGGTTGTTGTTGGCCGGCTGCGAACCCATCTGGAACGCGCCCATCAGGCGCGAGCCGTCCATGCCCGGTCCGGTGTGGTTGTTCCGGTCCGCGTTGCGGTAGTACACCATGTGCGGCAGGTTCACGCCGTGCAGCGAGCTGTCCGCGCTGGTGTCGACGATGGCGACGCCCACACTGGTGCCCTTGTTGCCCAGCGCCTGCTCCGCGTCGGCGTTGTGGTGGTTGGCGTCGGTCGCGACCCTGATCACCGGCGCCGCGTTCGCGATCAGCGGGTAGGTCGGGAGATCGGGCTGCACCTCGAGCACGTTGGGAAGCGCCCGGACCGCGGCCAGCTGCTCCTTCGACAGATCGATGTTGCAGGCGTTGATCAGCCAGAACTCGATGTTGACCGCGCCGCCGAGTCCTTCGACCGCGGTCTTGAATGCGGCGTAGTCCTGGTGCGCGCGATCCTTCAGGTCGCGCACGATGCGATCGACGGCCAGCACGTCGCGCCGCTCGGTCGCCTCACGGAACGCGTTCAGATCGAAGCTGCGCGTCTTGAAGGTGACGTTGTAGCGGAATGTCCCGGGGATCTGCCCGGCGACCGGCTCGGTGCCGACGCCCTGGAGCTGGACCTCGGGGGCCTCGAACGGAGTGTCCTGGTCGAGGGCCAGGAACTTGTCCGACTGGGCGGAGAGCAGCGCAGTCGGCAGCAGGGCTGCGAGCGCGAACAGAGTGGCTGGACGTTTCATGGGATGAGCGAGAAGCAGGTCGTCCACCTCCGGGGAGCACCGCATCGCCGACACGCGGGACACGCGCGCGGAGATGTGCGCCGACGCATGCCGGCGCCGTCGGCGGACGGGCGGGGAGTCTAGCGCCGGGAGCAAGGCGCGCGGCAAGCCGGTCCCGAATCGACCCATGCGGCGCAGCGTTCATGAGCGCGGTCCTGGCACCGACCGGGCCGCATCGCGAACATCGCGGAGATGCGCCTTTCGCTCGTCGGTCTGCTCTGCGTCGCGCTCGCGCCCTTGCCATCAGCACAAGAGTCCGGCGGGCGACGCTCCCGGGTCGAACGCGGGTTCCTCTCGCGTCAGATCGCGGATGCCGACGGTGTGCACCGCTTCGTGATCTACGTCCCGCCGGACTACGAGCCGGATCATCCCGCTCCGGGCATCGTCTTCCTCCACGGTGCGGGTGAGTGCGGCACCGACGGCTTCAAGCAGGTCTCGGTCGGGCTCGGCACCGCGATCATGGACGACGTCGCCGCCTGGCCCTTCCTCGTGCTGTTCCCGCAGAAGCCGACGGCGGCAACGCAATGGGAGGATCATGATGCGATGGTGATGGCCATGCTCGACGCGATGCGCGCCGAGTTTGCGGTCGACTCCTCGCGACTCTTCCTGACCGGACTCTCGCAGGGCGGGCACGGCACCTTCGTCCTCGGCGCGCGCCACCACGAGCTGTGGACCGCGGTCGCGCCGCTGTGCGGTTACGGCGATCCGGCGGCGGTGAAGGACGGCCTGAAGGGCCTGCCGGTGTGGTGCTTCCACGGCGAGGTCGACAAGGCGGTGCCCGTCGAGCAGAGCAAGCGCATGGTCGCGGTGCTGCGCGAGGCCGGAGGCGATCCGCACCTCAGCCTGTATCCCGAACTCGGTCACAACTGCTGGGATCGCGTCTATCGCGGCGAGCCGCTCGCGGTCTGGTTCCTCGCCGCACGTGAGCGTCCCGCGCTCGCCGCGGTGCTCGCGGATCCAACGCAGGTCCTCACCGCCGAGGTCACCCTGCGCGAAGCGGCGGCGGACGGCACCGTGTCGCTTCGCGTGTTGACACTCGATCGGGATTCCTCGCGCTGGCGCGCGGAGAGGATCGGCCCGGACGGGGCCGTTGCGGTCACCGCGTCCGGTGATGCGGGTCGTGAGGCCGGTCGCAGTCTCTTCGCCGATGCACTGCGCGACCTCGCGCGCGCCGGCCTGTTCGAACCCGTTCCGCCCGCCTCGCAGGAACTCCTGCTCCGGATCGCGATCACGGCGCAGCCGGGCAGCAAACCCCTCGAGTTCACCGTGTCCCGCGACGACACGGCTCCGCGACTGCGCGCCGCGATCGATCGGACGGCGCGACGTCTCGCCGCATTGCGCTGAACGCGCTCAGCCGCGGAAGCGATCGGTGGCGATCACCAGCTCCGAGGTGTTGCCGACCTCGTTGGCGGAGTGGCCGGCGTCGTCGACGATGCGCAGGTCCGCCTCGGGCCAGGCGCGGTGCAGGTCCCACGCGCTGCGCAGCGGGCACACCACGTCGTAGCGGCCCTGCACGATCACCGCGGGGATGTGCCGGATCTTGTCGACTTCGCGCAGCAACTGGTCCTCGTGGCGGAGGAAGCCGCCGTGGACGAAGTAGTGGCATTCGATGCGCGCGAAGGGCAACGCGAACTTCCCGTCCGCCGTCCTCTTGATCTGCTCCTGGTCCTGGAACAGGTAGCTGGTGCTGCCCTCCCAGATCGACCACGCCTTGGCGCAGGCTTCCCGCACCGCTTCGTCGTCGCCGGTCAGTCGGCGGTAGTAGGCGCTCATCATGTCCCCGCGCTCGACCTCGGGGATCGGTGCGAGGTAGCTCTCCCAGGCGTCGGGATACAGCCACGACGCACCCTCCTGGTAGAACCAGGTCAGCTCCTTGCGACGCAGCAGGAAGATGCCGCGCAGGACCAGCTCGGTGACGCGCTCGGGATGCCGCTGCGCGTAGGCCAGCGCGAGCGTGCTCCCCCACGAGCCGCCGAAGACCTGCCAGCGCTCGATGCCGAGCTTGCGGCGCAGGGTCTCGATGTCCGCGACCAGGTGCCAGGTGGTGTTGTCGACCAACGAGGCATAGGGCCGGCTCTTGCCGCAACCGCGCTGGTCGAAGATCACGATGCGGTAGGCCTTGGGATCGAAGAAGCGCCGCATGCGCGGGTCGGTGCCTCCGCCGGGTCCGCCGTGCAGGAACACCACCGGCTTGCCCTTCGGATTGCCGCTCTGCTCCCAGTAGATCTCGTGCAGGTCCGAGACGCGCAGGTGTCCGCTCTCGTACGGTTCGATCTCGGGATAGAGGCTTCGGCGCGCGGAGGTCATCCGCGCATTCTGCGCGTGACGGTTGACGGAGCAAGTTCGAGGACGCCACGGGCCGCGATCGGCCGGAACCGACCGCGGCCGACGGCGCACCTCAGTTGTGGTCGAACAAGGTGATCAGTCCGAACTCAGCCTGAACCCAGCCGTTGCTCGGCTGCGGATCGCCCTGGTTCCCGTAGATCAAGGTC
The DNA here is from genome assembly GCA_046349595.1 of Planctomycetota bacterium. Classification (GTDB taxonomy): domain Bacteria; phylum Planctomycetota; class UBA1135; order UBA1135; family UBA2386; genus JACRLW01. Next base: position 2,882,312 of record JAXMCA010000001.1, on the reverse strand, counting down.
GCCTGCGGGGGGATTCCCAGCTGCAGCTCGTCGCCGTTGCTGGTGATCCACCCCAGGCTGTTCGCGAACACGTCCTGCATCACGACCTGCGCGTAGAGTCGGGCGCCGAACAGGTTGCGATTGCTGGGCAGGCCGAAGTTCCACGAGTACCAGCCGCCGCTGTAGCTCGTCGACGCACCACTCCACAGCGGATCGATCGAGAGCATGCAGCCCGGCATGCCGATCACGTCGAGTGCGATGCCCGGCTCGTGGGAGGCGATCCCGACCAGGAGTGCCATCGGCGTCGTGGATGGGGCATTGTTCAGCGAGAGCGACCAATTCCCGCCGAGGTACGAAGCGGTGCTGCTCTCCAGGTGCGGGAGGAGGCCGCCCGAGGTCCTGCAGGCGATCCCGACGTCGCGCTGCGGCGAGCGGTGCGAGGCAGCGTCGAGGTAGTAGGAGAAGGGGTTGTTGCCGTTGTTGTTGGCGTAGACCTGGAAGTCGACGACCAGACCCTTGCTGGAGTCGTAGACGAAGGGCGTGTCGAGGGGCAGCCAGACCACATCGACACCGCCGACGCCGCCGAGATTGGGCAGCGCGAAGACCTTCGCGGCTCCCTGCGCGGTGCCGAACACGACCGTCGGCGTCGTCGTGAAGTTCTGGGCGAAGACGCTGGAGATGTTGCCGAAGGGCAAAGTGCACTGACCCATCTGCACCTTGAGCAGTACCGACTGACCGGTCGACGTCAGGCCGGAGTCGCGCACGAAACCGATCCGCGAGATCGAGCGTCCGTTCGGGACGCGCAGATCCCAGGCGTCGTACACGATCATCTGCCGCTGGATCCCGTTCGACATCGGGTTGGCCCACATGTAGGTCTCACCGGGCAGCGTCAGGTTGCCTCCGGTTCCGGTGTGATCGCTGGGGAAGACCGTGGTGGTCTGCGCGGTCGGGTGGCCTCCGACTGCGAAGGCGGCGGCGATCGCGAAGGGGACGAGACGATTCATGACCGACCTCCTGCAGGTGAAGCGCGAGACATGCGCAGATCCTGCAATGGCGAAAAACCCTCCTGGAGTTGGGCCAATTTCGAGAGCTCCGGCGACAACTCGGCTGTCTTCGACCCTCTGCGTCGACGAGTGGCCGGACCTGCGCTCCGTGTCGCGCCGTGCCCGAGCACGGAGCTCCTGCGATCGCACGCCGCCTCGAGATCCCGATTGAACGGCGCCGCGAGGCGCTCGACGATTCCGGCCATGCGTCTGCGCTGTATCGCATCGGTCCACGTCCTGCTCGCCGTGGTGCCGTTCCCCTGTGCGATGGCGCAGGACGCGACGGCGAAGCCGGAGTTGCGCGTCCTGCCGCACGGTGACCATGGACGCGAGGTTCGCATCGGCGACGCGTCGTTCGTCGTTCTCCGCACCGAGGACGACCCAGCCGCCCCTCTCTGCTATCCGATCCTCGGTCCGGGTGGCGTCGCGATGATGCGCCGCTTCCCCTTCGAGGACGTGAAGGGTGAACCGCAGGACCATCCGCATCACCGCTCGCTGTGGTTCGCGCACGGCGACGTGAACGGGCTCGACTTCTGGACCGCGAAACACGGTGGTCCGTCGATCCGCTGCGACGGCTTCGTCGCGCTGGACGGACCGGCATCGCGCGACACCATCCTGCTGCGCGACACCTGGCTCGACCCCGAGGGCAAGGCGGTGTGCAGCGACGAGCGTCGCCTGCACTTCTCCTGCGCGCAGGACGACGCCTGGCGCGCGATCGACCACGCGATCACCATCCACGCAAATGCCGGCGAGCTGCGCTTCGGCGACACCAAAGAGGGCACCTTCGCCTTCCGCATGGCTCCCGGCCTCGCGCTCAGCGGCAAGGGCGCGCACGGCCGGCTGATCGACAGCGAGGGGCACAAGGGTGCTGACGTTTGGGGCAAGCGCGCGCGTTGGATCGCCTACGACGGTGAGGTCGAGGGCAAGCGCGTCGGCTTCGCGATGTTCGATCACCCGCAGAACCCGCGCTTCCCGACCTGGTGGCACGCGCGGGACTATGGCCTCGCGGCCGCCAATCCCTTCGGGCAGCACGACTTCGAGGGCAGCAAGGGCAAGCCCGGCGAGTTCGTCCTCGCCGCCGACGGCGAGCTCACCCTCCGTCACCGCATCGTGTTCTTCCGCGGCGACGCCGATCGCGAGGCGATCGAGCACTGGTTCGAAGAGTTCGCGCACGCGACGGACGCGGTCCCCGCAGCGGCCGGAAAACAGGAGAAGTCGAAATGAAGATCACCAGACGCAAGGCGCTCGCCGCGATGGCCTCGACCCCGCTCGTGATGCCCCACACCGTGGCGACGGCGCGCCGTGTGCTCGGCAGCAACGAGGACCTGCGCATCGCCGTGGTCGGCGTGCGTGGACGCGGCCAGGATCACGTCGGGGGCTTCGAGAAGGTCAAGGGCGCGCGCGTCGTGGCGCTGTGCGACGTCGACTCCGAGGTGTTGGCATCGCGTGCTGCGGACTTCGAGAAGAAGCAGCAGCGCAAGCTCACCACCTTCGCCGACGTCCGCCGTTTGCTGGAGGAGAAGGACATCGACGCGGTGTCGATCGCCACTCCGAACCACTGGCACACGCTGATCGCGATCTGGGCGATGCAGGCGGGCAAGGACGTCTACGTCGAGAAGCCGGTCAGCCACGACCTCCGCGAAGGTGAGGCGCTGGTGCGCGCTGCGCAGAAGACCGGGCGCATCGTGCAATGCGGAACGCAGTGCCGCAGCAGCGTGGGACTCCAGACCGCCGTCGCCTTCGTGCGCGAGGGCGGTCTCGGGCGCATCCGCGTGGTGCGCGGCCTCTGCTACAAGCCGCGGCCGAGCATCGGCAAGGTCGACGGGCCGCAGCCGGTCCCGGCGAGCGTCGACTACGAGCTGTGGTGCGGACCGGCCGCGAAGGACCCGCTGACGCGGCGCAACCTGCACTACGACTGGCACTGGGTCTGGTCGACGGGCAACGGCGACCTCGGCAACCAGGGCATCCACCAGATGGACATCGCCCGCTGGATCCTCGGTGAGGGCGCGCTGCCTGCGGCGAGCTACTCCTTCGGCGGTCGGGTCGGCTACGTCGACGATGGACAGACGCCCAACACCATGGTCACGGTGCACGAGTACTCCTCGGCGCCGATGCTCTTCGAGGTGCGTGGCCTGCCGCGCGCACGCGGGGCCAAGGACATGGATCGCTACCTCGGTGCGAGCATCGGCGTGGTGGTGCACGGCGAGCGCGGTTGGATGACCATCCCCAGTTACTCGGATGCCTACGTCTACGCACCCGACGGAGCGAAGGTCGGCGAGTTCAAGGGTGGCGGCGACCACTTCGCGAACTTCGTCGAGGCAGTCGCGGCACGCGACGCAAGCAAGCTGAACGGGCCGATCGTCGAGGGTCACCTGTCGAGCGCGCTCTGCCACCTCGGCAACATCTCGCTGCGCATGGGCGCGCCGAGCGAGCCGAAGGCGATCGCCGAGGCGGTGGCCGCCGACGTCGCTGGGGCCGAAGCGCAGGCGCGTCTCCGCGAACACCTCGCCGCCAACGAGGTGGACCTCGGCATCACGCCGCTCGCGATGGGTGCGAGGCTGTCCCTCGATCCGGTGACCGCGCGCTTCGTGGGGCCTCTCGCCGAACGCGCCGAGCAGTTCGCGAGCGGCACGCACCGTGCGCCTTTCGAGCTGCCCGAGGTCTGATGCGCATCGTCGGGTTGCTCTGGTGCTTCGCTGCTCTGTGCTCCTGCGGGACCAACGCCGTCGGCCCCGGCATGCTGGTGCCCGCCGAGTGGGTGACCAGCGACGACGACGCCTTCCGCTGGCGGGAAGGCGCCGACGGCCGAGCCGAGCTCGCGCTCGAGAAGCCCGCCGCGTACCGGCCCCCGGTGCGCGCGCCGCAGGGCATCGCGCTGTGGCGTCGCGAGTCCTTCGCCGACTTCGAGCTGTGGGCCGAGGTGCAGCAGGACGGGCGCGAGTACCCGCACCGCGACCTCTGCATGTTCTTCGCCTACCACGACCCGACGCACTTCGGCTACGTGCACCTCGCCAGCAGTGCCGACGACAACGCACACGGCGTGTTCCTCGTCGACGGAGCACCGCGGCGTCAAGTCACCACTTCGCGGACCAAGGGCGTCGTGTGGGGGGATCCGAGTTCGAGGCATCGCGTGCACATGAAGCGGAACGGTCCGGTGCTGCGCGTGTGGTTCGACGGCGATGAAGCACCGGTCCTCGTCGCCGACGTCTCGTTGTGCGGCGAGGGTTACCTCGGCTTCGGCTCCTTCGACGACACCGGCGTGCTGCATTCCTTCGAGGCCTCGGGGATGCAGGGCGCGCGCCCCGTCGATCCCCTGTTCGGAGCGCGATGAGCGAGCCCGCGCGAGGCTCCGTGCCGGTGCTGCTCTTCGACGGCGACTGCGGCTTCTGCCGTCGTTCCGCGCGACGACTCGAGCACCATGTCGGCGATGCGGTGCGGATCGTGCCCTACCAGGAGGTCGATCTCGCGGGGCTGCATCCACAGCTCCGCGAGGAGGCTTGTCGCACTGCCGTGCAGCTCGTCGAAGCCGACGGGCGTCTGAGTGCGGCGGCCGAGGCGAGCCTTCGCGCGCTGTCGCGTGCGCCGGGGCTCGGCTTCCTCCGCGTGCTGTACCGACTGCCTGGGGTACGACCCGTCAGCGAGGCCTTCTACCGCAACGTCGCCGGCCACCGGGGCGTCGCGATGCGCCTGTTGTCCCTGCTGTCGGGGAACGATCCGTCCCCGGGCAGCTACCGCATCGCGCGGAGAGTCTGTCTGGTGCTGCTCGGGATCGCTGCGTGGATCACCTTCTCCGAACTCGGTATCGGCACTTCGAAGCTGCTCGGTTCTGCGGGGATCGTGCCGCTCGAGCATGCATTGCGTTGGGAGCAGTACCCGCAGCCCCAGGGATTCGTCGCGATGCCGAGCCTGTTGTGGTGGTGGCGGGGTGATCTCGCGCTCCACATCCTGCTGCTGCTCGGAGTGCTGGGAGCGACCCTGCAGCTCACACAGCGCTTCGCACGTGCCGGACTCTGCATCCTCTTCGTCGTCGGCCTCAGCTTCCTGTCGACGGCCTTGCCGCCTCCGGGAGAGACGGTCGAGAACCCCTTCGTCGGATTCGCCGCCGATGCCCTGCTCGTCGAGATGGCCTTCCTCGGGCTGCTGCTCGTGGGGCGTCGCGGCGAGCGCGTGCCCGGTTCGGTGGTGTTTCTGTTCCGCCTCCTGCTGCTGCGCGTGGTGTTCTTCGACGCGCTCGGGCACATCCAGGACGGCGGCACCTGGTCCAGCACCGATGCCTTCGTGCACCATCTGGTCTCGCAGGCCTGTCCGTCGCGTCTCGCGATCTTCGTCGCGCAGGGTCCGACCTGGGTCGCGGCGGCACTGCGCATGGGCATGGTCGCCTGCAGCACCGTGCTCGTGTTCCTCGTGTTCGGCCCACGACGGCTGCGCGCACTCGGTGCCCTCGCGGTGCTCCTGCACGTGCTGTGGGTCACCTCTCTCGAGACGCGCGGCCCCTGGTTCCTGCTGGTCCTCGGCTGCACGGCGATGTGCATCGACGACCAGACCTTCGCGCGCATCCTACGACGACCTTCGGTTCCCGCGCCGAAGCTCCTGCGTCCGAGCCGCGCGCGCCTCGTGACGCGGTCCGTCCTCGTCGGCGCCCTGCTGGTGTGCGCGCTGGTGCAGAGCTTCCCCGCGACCGATGTCCTCGGATTGCGCGCGGCGATCACGCCGTGGTTCTTCTGCAACGACTACCGCGGCTGGGGCGAAGCGCTGAGCGCGCACCCCACCGTGGTGCTGGAGGGCAGCACCGACGGCCAGCACTTCGAACGCTTCGATCCCTGGTACGCCCCGGGCGAGCTGGAGCGTGCACCGGCACTGGCCACCCTCGCCGTGCCGCGCTTCGACATGCGCCTCGACATCGCCGCGCGCACGCTCGCCGCTGGCGATGAACCGCCGACCTTCCTGCTGTCGACGATCGCTGCACTCCTCGAACGACGTGGCGTCACGCGGCTCCTGTTCCGACGCGGTCCCTTCGAGAACGAACCGCCGCGTTTCGTGCGCCTGCGACTCCGTCCCTATCACGCCGCCGACGCTGCGGATCGCGGGACGAGTGGTCTGTGGTGGTACAATGACCCCGATGCGCAGAACGCGCGTCTCTACACGCTGCAAGACGGCGTGCTGGTGCAGCTCGGGCGGTGAGGTTGCGTCCGCCCGTGCGGCGGCGGACAGGGTGAGCAGCCCGGTCTGCTGATCGGGGGCATCAGGACATCCGATTGGTCGCACCCGACGACCTGGACGACCCTGGCGAAGTCCCAAGCAGGAGACCTCATGAACAACCTCGTCGATTCCGCAAGATCCACGAGCGCAGCCGCGTTGCTCGGCATCGCCTGCTGCGTCGCGTCCTGTTCCGCCCCGTCCGGTACCGGGCGGAACGTCTCCCACGAAACCTCCACGACCACCGAGGGCTGTCCCGTCATGCATCACGAAATCGCAGAGGACCCTCGGGCCGCCGGCCCGAAGACGAACCAGGACTGGTGGCCCGAGCGGCTCGATCTCCGCATCCTGCAGTTGAACTCACCCGCCACCGATCCGATGGGCGGGCACTTCGACTACGCGGCGGCCTTCGCCACGCTGGATCTCGATGCGCTGAAGAAGGACATCGAGGAGCTGATGACCACCTCGCAGGACTGGTGGCCCGCGGACTGGGGCACCTACGGTCCCTTCTTCATCCGCATGGCCTGGCACAGCGCGGGGACCTACCGCGTGTCGGACGGCCGCGGCGGTGCGTCGGATGGTGCGCAGCGCTTCGCACCGCTGAACAGTTGGCCCGACAACGCCAACCTCGACAAGGCGCGACGGCTGCTGTGGCCCATCAAGCAGAAGTACGGCAGCAAGATCTCGTGGGCGGACCTCATGGTCCTCGCCGGCAACGTCGCACTCGAGTCCGCGGGACTGAAGACCTTCGGCTTCGGCGGCGGCCGCCAGGACGTCTACGAACCGCAGGACGACATCTACTGGGGCCCCGAGGGCAAGTGGCTCGCCGACCAGCGCTACTCCGGGGACCGGCAACTCGAGAAGCCGCTCGCCGCGGTGCAGATGGGGCTGATCTACGTCAATCCCGAGGGACCGAACGGCAATCCCGATCCGCTCGCGGCCGCCAAGGACATCCGCGAGACCTTCGGACGCATGGCGATGAACGACGAGGAGACCGTCGCGCTGATCGCCGGCGGTCACACGCTCGGCAAGGCGCACGGCGCCGCCAGCGCCACCCAGTACGTCGGGCCCGAGCCCGAAGGTGCGAGCCTCGAGCAGCAGGGACTCGGCTGGAAGAACACCTACGGCACCGGCAAGGGTGCGGACACGATCACCAGCGGCCTGGAAGGCGCGTGGACCTCGACCCCGACCGAATGGTCCGACGGCTACCTCGCCAACCTGTTCCGCTACGAGTGGGAGCTGGGCAAGGGACCCGGTGGCGCCTACCAGTGGTCGCCCAAGGGCGGACGCGAGAACGTGCCCGATGCGCACGATCCGCAGAAGCACCACAAACCGATCATGTTCACGACGGACCTCGCATTGCGCATGGATCCGATCTACGGACCGATCGCGAAGCGCTTCCGCGACGACCCGAAGGCCTTCGCCGAGGCCTTCGCGAAGGCCTGGTTCAAGCTCACGCACCGCGACATGGGACCGGTCTCGCGCCTGTTGGGACCCGAGGTTCCCCCGGCGCAACTCTGGCAGGATCCGGTTCCCGCGGTCGATCACCCGCTGGTCGACGCGCGGGACGTCGCGGCACTGAAGCGCGACATCCTCGCTTCGGGGCTCAGCGTGCAGCAGCTCGTGACGACCGCGTGGGCGTCGGCGAGCAGCTACCGCGACAGCGACAAGCGCGGCGGTGCCAATGGTGCGCGCATCCGTCTGGCGCCGCAGAAGGACTGGGCCGTGAACCGCCCGCAGGAACTCGCGAAGGTGCTCGATCGCCTCGAGCAGGTCCGCGCGAAGTTCAACGGCGCGCAGTCCGGCGGCAAGCGCATCTCGCTCGCGGACGCCGTCGTGCTCGGCGGCTGTGCCGCGGTGGAAGCGGCGGCGAAGCAGGCCGGCTTCGAGATCACGGTCCCCTTCACGCCGGGGCGCAGCGACGCCGCGCAGGAGATGACCGACGTGGTCTCCTTCGCCGTCCTCGAGCCGGCGGCCGACGGCTTCCGCAACTGGGTCGGCGAAACGCTCGGACGCCGTCCGGAGGAGTGGCTCGTCGATCGCTCCAACCAGCTCCGCCTCAGCGCGCCGGAGATGACCGTGCTGCTCGGCGGCATGCGTGCGCTGGGTGCGACCTGGGATGGCTCGCGGACCGGAGTGTTCACCGCGCATCCGGGTGCCCTGACCAACGAGTTCTTCGTCAACCTCCTCGACATGGGGACGATGTGGGAGAAGTCGTCGGGGACCTCGGGCACCTACGTGGGTCGTGATCGCAAGTCCGGCGACGTGAAGTGGACCGCGAGCTCGGTCGACCTCGTGTTCGGCTCGAACTCGCAGCTGCGCGCGCTCGCCGAGGTCTATGCGAGCGACGACGCGAAGCGGAAGTTCGTCGACGACTTCGTCGCCGCGTGGACCAAGGTCATGGACCTCGATCGCTTCGACGTCGCGCGCAGCACGCACGCCGGTCGCTGAGTCGACCGGCGCTTCGCGTCGCGCACCACGCGCTCACAGGAGCGTGGTGACGACCGCGTTCGAGAACGCGAGCACGCCGGTGAGCGGGTGCGCGACGACGGCCTGGAAGCACACGCGCAGCCCCGCGGCGGAGGGCAAGGTGTTTCCGCCGGCGGGGGCATAGAGCAGCGTCGTGCCGTCGGCCGGACCGGTGACGAGGCTGAAGGGCGCGACCGTCGCGAGGTTGAAGTGCGCGCGGTTGGCCACGCCGAACAGCGCGACGGGATCGTTGCCGAAGTCGATCGCCATCATCACGACGGCGATCGCATTGGCTCCGTCGTTGTCGAAGCAGCGGAAGGCGAGGCCCTGCGAAGACGGCCCGCTCCCGGTCAGCGAGGTGTCGGGGAAGTAGCCGCCGATGCCGAAGCGTGCGGCGGGAGAGCCCGCGACCACGTTGCCGGCCTGGAACGCGTTCTGCGGCAGCAGCAGCCCGATGCGCCAGCTCCGCTTGCTGCTCGGATGGCTCGCGGTGCCGCCGAGGATCTGCCAGGCGGAGTCGACCGCGGAGGCGTGCTGCATCTGCACGGTGTTGACGGAGCTGTGGACCGAGAGGCCGTCGTTCGACCAGCTCGCGTTGGCGGGCAGCTCCACACCGACGGAGAAGAAGGCGGAGCAGGGCACGGTGATCGGTGTCCCGAAGGTCGTGGTGACCTGGAACGAGGTCACGGCGCCGCCGCCGGCCGGGAGCGTGTAGGGGCCGAGCGTGGCGATCAGTCCGGCTGCGCTCGGAGTCGGGCCGGTCGCATCGCTGCCGCTGCGCATCACGTAGCGGAAGGGCTCGACGGTGGCGTCGTTCTGGTCCTGGAGCACCGCGCGCACTCCGCGGAGCGCGCAGAAGCTCCCGTTGTCCCCGAGTCCGCGGTTCGCCGCGGAGTGGAAGCCCTGCTGGACCTCGCCGAGCGCGCCGCCGAGGCTGCCGCGCGACGCGAAGCTGGTGACGCCGGGATAGATCTCGAAGACCTGCTGCGCCTGTGAGGGCGCGGTGAGGACGGAAGCTGCGATCAGGCAGGACAGTGACGTTGCGCGGAGCATGGTGCGATTCAGCGCCGGCCGGGACAGGCGGCGACTCTCGTGCACAGTAGGCCGCCATCGCACGGGGCTCGCAAGCCTGCGCGCAGGTCCTCCTGAAACGCGATGCGGCACGCCGGAACGATCCGTTCCGCGTGCCGCATCGTGTGTCGGACGTCAGGCTCTGATCAGAGCAGCGTCACGATCACGGCGTTGGTCATGTCGATCGAGCCGAGTGCCGGATCGATGACCGCGCCCTGGAAGCAAAGGCGCAGACCGCCCGCGGAGGGCAGCGCATCCAGACCGTTGGTCAACAGCGTCATCGTCGATCCGTCCGCCGGACCGGTCAGCGCGAAGGGCGCCACCGTGCCGACATCGAGGTAGATGGTGTTGCCGAAGCCAGCGAGCGTGAAGGGGCTGGCGCCGAAGTCGATCGACATCAGGATCGCGGCGACGCCCGCGGCGCCGAGGTTGTGGGCGCAACGGAAGCCGAGGCCCTGCGAGGTCGCGCCGGTCCCGGTGAGGGCCGTGTTCGGGAAGTAGCCGCCGTTGCCGAAGTGGGTGCCCGGTGCGGTGGCATCGCTGTTGCCCGCCTGCAGCACGTTCTGCGGCGTGATCAACGCCATGCGCCAGGAGCGCTTGGCCGACGGGTGGCTCACCGTGCCACCGATCGACTGCCAGGCCATGTCGACCGAGCTCGCGTGCTGCGCGTTGGCGACGTTGTTCGATGCATGGGCCAGGATCAGGTCCGCGCTCGAGGTGGCGATCGGCAGATCGAGTCCGACGGAGAAGAAGCTCGTGCACGGCACGGTGATCGGAGTCGCCCAGGTCAGGGTGATGATCCAGGCGACGGGGCCCGTGGCCGTGCTCGGCGGCATGGCGAAGGGACCACCGCGGGCGATCTCACCGGCGACTCCCGGCGTCGGGCCAGCCGCGTCCGTTCCGGAGCGGAAGACGATGCCGTAGGTGTCTACGGTGTTGCCGATCTGATCCTGCACCAGGTAGCGATTGCCGGCGATGACGCAGTTCGTGCCGTTGTCACCGAGGCCATGGTTGACCGAGCTGTGGAAGCCCTGGATCAGTTCGCCGGCACCGGTTCCGGTGTTGCCGCGCGAGGCGAAGCTCGTGACGCCCGGGTAGATCTCGAGGACTTGCTGAGCGGACGCCACGGTGCCGAGGGCGGCTGCGGCGAGGAGCGAGAGGGGGAGACGATTCATCGGGGATTGGATCCTGTCGTGGAGATGGGGAGTCGGGACTCGACTCGTCATGACGCTCGTCTCGCCTCGACCGACCGGGCTCTGGACGCCTTCCGCGGATCGCTCACCGAAAGAAACTGCACGTCATGACGTGCCGCGGGTGATTCGCGTTCGGGAAGGTCTTGCCGGGACGGGGTGGAGCAGGAGTTCGAGCGCCGCCTCTAGGTCGTGTTCCAACTCCAGCTACCGGGGTCGGTCGCGGATTGTCGGCGTGCGTGCTTCAGCGATCTGCGCCGGAGACAACGCCGTCACGATTGCGATCGAAGCGCCGCATCGCGTCGATCGGTCCACCGAACTCGGCGGCCGTCACCTTGCCGTCGTCGTCGAGGTCGAAGCGTTCGAGGAAGGTGCTGCCCTCCACGCTGCGCACGTAGCGTTCGATCTCCGCCGGCAGGAGGGCGGCATCGCGGTCGGAGTCGATCCGCGCGAAGAGGTAGGCGGGACCCTTCCACTCGGCCACGGCGATCCGTCCATCCTTGTCGGAATCCCAGGTGGCGAAGGGCACGCGGTAGGCCTGGATCCTTCCGCTCCCGCGGTTGCGCCTCTCGACCTGCCGCGCCACCTCGCCGACCAGGCGCTGGAGCTCGCGCTCGTCGAGTGCGCCGTCGCGATTGCGGTCGGCCCAATCGAAGGCCGGAGCGAGTCGGTGATCGCCCACTTCGCGGCGCTGGATCGCGCCGTCGCGGTCCCTGTCGAGTCGGCGCAGCAACTCCGCCGGCGCTTCGAGGTTGCTCTTGAACTCGGGCAGTCCGGTCGCCGCGATCGGCGCGCTCACGCGGCGCCGTGCGAGCTCGAGATCGCGGGGGGAGAGCACGCCGTCGCCGTCGAGGTCGAGTTCGGCGAAGGCCGTCGCCGAGCCGCGCCACTCGTCCTTCTGGACCCGGCCATCGTGGTTCGGATCGAAGCGGGCCAGGTTCTCGAGACGCCGCAGGGCGAGTGCGCCCTGGTCCTCGCGCGCGCGAGGCGGTGCATCGTCGCTGCGCATCGTGCCGAGCAGGCGCCGTACCAGATCCGATTTGGCGAGCTCCGCCTTCGACAGCTTCCTGTCCTTGTCGGTGTCGATCGCCGCGAACTGCTCGTCGGAGCCCGGGAACTCGCTGCGCTCGATGGTGCCGTTCTTGTCAGCGTCGAGCGTCGCGACGATGCGGATCAGCTCGGCGTCCTGGGCGCGGAGCGGGGTGACGCAGGCGAGCGCGAGCGCGAACAGGAACTGCCTCATCGGGTCCTCTGCGGTTCGTCGACCATGTCGATCGCGTTGCCGTAGTTGTCGAGTCGATAGCCGTAGCCGGGGACGTCGGCGCGCAGCACGCGCAGGATCTCCTGCGGATCGAGGTAGCGGCAGCCCTCGTGGCTGATGTCCTTCACCCAACGTCCGCGCTCGTCGACGAGACGGTCGAAGGCGAGCTCCTCGAACTGCAGGTCGACGACGCCTTCGAGATCGTCCCAGGTGGTGGTCACACGCGTGCCGCCCGCGGCCGCGCGACCGACCTCGATCAAGGTGCCGAGCCCACCGCTCCCCGCGGACACCACGAAGTGCTGGAGGAAGGGTTCGTTGTAGGCGCGCACCACACGCAGCCGTCCCGGGCCGCCGTAGATGCGCACATTGCCCTCGCGCACGCTGCGCGGGTGCAAAGGATCGACCACGTCGAGGACACGCAGACTCTGCTGGCGGTTGTCGTCGTTGCCGGTCTCCACGAAGAGGTACAGGTAGTCGCGCTCGGTGCTCTGGTTGGCTCCGCCGTCGGTTCCGATGTCGAACACCGTGTTCACGGCGACGCCGCGGACGTCGCCGCGCGGGAAGCCCAGGACTCCGCGGGCCGACGGCGTCAGCAGCACCACGGGATGCCGAGGGTCGGTCAGATCGACGATGCGTGCTCCGTCGAGTCCGCAGGCGAGGAAGGCGAGCAGGCGCGCCGGCGTGCGCGTGATGCTGTTCTTGTCGCGTGGGTTCGTCGTGAAGCGCGAGTACTGGAACAGGAGCTGCACGTCGACCGCTTCGTTCGGCTCGCTCGACGAGCCGTTGAGGTCGGTCTCCGAGAGGAGTTGCGGCGCGTCGGGATCGGCGACGTCGCAGATCACCAGACCACCCGCTCCGTCGGCGATCGCGAGCCATGGCCAGGCGAGGTCCAGGGCCGTTGCCTCGTGCGTGGGGAACTGACTGCGCACGCGCGGCGACTCCGGCCTCTCGACGTCGACGATGCACAGCCCGCCGGCGCCGTCGGCGACGTACAGCGTGTCGCCACGGCAGAGCATCGAGCGGGGCTCCGCCAATCGCGCGTCGAAGCGCTTGACGAGCTTCGGGAACGCGGGATCGCCGACATCGACGATCGCGATCGCGCCCGAGGCCAGCGCGACGAAGGCGTGCGTGGCACGGCCGCGCACCTCGTCCATGCGCAGGGCCAGCGCGAGTGCGCGTTCGCCGAGCCGGAGCGTGTTGATCGGCTGGGTGCGCGCGGGATTGCGGCCGTCGAAGGCGATGCCGACCAGCGCGTCCTCGGTGATGGCGTAGCCGAGTTCGCGCGTCAGACGGAAGTTCGGCGAGCCCAGGCCCCAGGTCGCGGGTGAGCGGTGGCACTCCACGCAGGTGCGCGGCGTGCGACTCACGCTGTGCGTCTGGTGGGGGACCATCGTCACGCCCGACAGACCGGCTGCCGTCACCGGCGTGCCCTGGTGGATCAGCGTCTGCCCGTCCTTGTCGTGCGCGCTGCCGATCGTGGAGAAGCCGACCACATAGGGGGCGATCTGCCCCTCGTGGTTCAGGCCGAGACGCAGCTGGCTGAAGCTCGCGAAGACCTTCTCCTGCGTGGTCACGCGTCCCGGCGTGCGGTCACCGGACAACAGGTCGAGCTGCGTGAACTGCTCGTTGCGGTCGAAGTGGAAGCCGAAGAAGTCGACGTTCCATCCGGCGTGACAGGCGTAGCACTCGAGCCGCGCGTGTCGGTCGTCCATCGCCGCGGCCGCGCGCGGATCGTGATCGTGCGAGTCCTTGCGGATCACGTCGCGGGCCTGCTTCACCGGGTGCCTGTGGCCGGTGACCTTCGACGTCAGCCAGAAGCGGTCGCCGTCGCGCGTCAAGTTCGGGACACGACGGCCGTGCGAAGTGGTGAGGTCGCTGGGATCGTGGATGGTGCCGTGGCAACTGGTGCACTCGATCTCGACCGCGTGGTCCATCTGCGGCCAAAGGTTGCCGTCGCCCATCACGTCGGACGCCGTGTGGCAGTCGATGCAGTGCATTCCGGCCGCGTGATGCACGTCGGGCGGAGTCAGCAGCGGATCGGCGATGTAGAACACGCCGTTCTGCAGGTGGTCGGTCGTGCCCGGGACATCGGGTCCGGCCGGCATCCCCGGCACGAGCTGGGCGAGTCCTCGGTAATGGAGCCCGATGCTCGCGTCACCGTAGTGGCAGCTCGTGCAGGTCGAGGTCGGGATCTTCGACGTGAAGCGATGCTCGCGCGGGTGACCGGGTTCGTTCTTGTCGATGCTGGCATCGGCCGAGCGCGAGCGACCGTCCTCCGCGTAGATCACGTGGCAGGCAGCGCAGCCCTCGCCGCGGTAGTCGCCGTCCATGCCGAGACGGCCGCGCACTGCACGTCCCTCGCTCCACAGGTGGCACTGCATGCAGGCCTTGCGGGGCAGGTCGGCGTAATGGGTCTCGATCGCGTCCTTGCGCGCCTGCTTCTTCGGTGGCGGCACCTGCTCGAGCTTGGCGAGCGCGTGGGGCGGGATCTCGCCGTCCTCGTCGCGTGCCGCGAACACGCCGAAGTGCGGACGCTTGTCGTCGACGAGGCCGTGCTCGTAGAAGCCGTCGCCGAGGTGTCCGGTGGTGGTGGCGTGCAGCGAGGTCGTGATGTGCGTCGCGATCTCACGATGGCAGTCGCCGCACACCGCCGCCGCGACGCGCAGATTGCTCGGGTTGCGGAAGCGCTGCCAGGCCAGCTCGTAATCGATGCCGAGCACGCGCTCGTCGCCGGGAAGGTTCGCGGGCGGGCCGACGTGTGCACGTTCCGTCTGCGGTGCCGCGGCGTTGCCGCCATGGCAGTCCACGCAGGAGAGGTGGTAGCCGGGATGGATGTCCTCGATACCTACGTGGCAGTCGAGGCAATGGTTCTCGCCCGACGGCGCCGATTGCCGGTGCGACATGGTCGACGGTGAGGCGAGGACCGTGATCGACCACGCGCACAGGAGGCCCGAAGCGATCCTGACACGACCGGCGCGCATCCTGCGCATGGTCACGACAGCAGCGAGCGGATCGGCTTGCCGGCGACGCCGCGCGGCGTGCGCTCACCGAACATCTGCAGGATGGTCGGACAGACGTCGATGCTGCGGATCTCGTCGCGCACGACGCGGTTGCGCTTGAAGTCCGGTCCGGCGGCGACCAGGAACACCTCGAGCAGTTCCTTGCTGCCGTCGCCGTGATCGAGCCCGTTGCGCTCGTTGAGGTCCTTGTCGCGACCGAACTCGGGGAGCACGAAGATCGAGGTCTTGTCCTTCAGTGCGGGATCGGCCTGGATCGAGTCCCACAGACGGCCGAGCTCGTCGTCGTTGCGGCGGATCACCTCGACGTAGGCGTTGTAGGAGCCGTGGGCGACGTCGTGACCCTGGAGCGTGATGCCGAGCACGCGCGGGCGGAACGCGCGCAGCAGATCGCCGGCGGTGCGGATCGCCTTCGCATCGCCCGCGCCGGGGCCGGAGATCTGGGCATTGCGTCCGCTGAGCTGATCGAGCACGAAGTTCGCCACCTTCTGCACGTGCTCGGGATCGGGTCGCTTCTGGCCCTCGGGCAGGACCAGCGCGTTCGGATCGAGCGCCGCGCCGAGGCGCGCGAGGATCGCGCGATCGTGCTCGGAGTCGGGCCTCGGCTTGCCGAGTCCGTCGAGCACCTTCTTCAGCTCCGCGTTGAAGATGCCGTCGCCGTCGAGCACGTTGGCCGCGAACTCCTCGCCGTACTCCGGGTTGTCGGAGCAGGCGAACAGGCGACCCTGCGCACCGCTCGCGGTCGACAGCCAGACTTCGCCGGAGCCGAGGCCGATGTCCTTGCGCAGGCGTTCGAACAGCGTGGGGTCGAGTCCGCGCTCGTTCTCGCGGATGCCCATCGCCTCGAAGCGGCCGGTGAAGATCGACAGCGCCGCTCCATAGTGGCCGAGGTTTTCGACGCGCACGCTCGGGAAGGTCGCGCCCGACGCCGCGATGCGCATCAGGTTCGGCACGTTCTGCGGAGTGTCGAGCACGTCCTTCTTGCGCACACCGCCGGCGAAGGCGACCAGTACCACGTGCTCGGTGGCGAATCCGCCACGGCCATCGAGTGCGAAGCGCAGGGGTGAGGGCAGCGCGGCCGCGCCCGCCGCGAGCGCGCCGGAGGTGAGGAACCGACGGCGGGAGAACTCGGCGTAGCTGTTCATCAGCGGGACCAGGGAGGAGGTCGGGGCGCGACCGGGCGCAGAGGTTAGCGGACTGCAGGCCCCTTCGCGCTCCCCGGGTGCCGGGCGCGCTTCCGTCCTCTGCGTCCGGCATGATGTCGGACCCATGCCTCGCTCGCTCGTCATCGCCCTGTGTGCTGCCGTGATCGGGACCGTCGCCGCACTCGGCCTCGTCGAGTCCGTGCTGGCCAAGGAGAAGAAGGACATCGAGGTCGGCGGCGTGAAGGTGCCGATCGAGGTCCAGCACGAGTACTTCGACCGCGGTCAGCTTCGCATCGCCGCGGGGGCCGGCGCTCTGGTCGCGGCCTTGATCGCGGTCGGACTGGGCGCGGGCTTCACGCGGACGCGTCGGCGTCGCTGAGTGCCGCGCGCGTCAGCCGCGGACCCGAATGAGGATGCCGTTCGACGTGGCGATTCCGACGGGCCCGATTCCCGGCCCAAGGAGAACGAGTTGGGAGAGGATTTCGGTCCCGATGAGCAGGGGGTCTGCTGGAATGGTGAGGGCCTGGGTAGCCCTTCCGCTTGCATCCGTGGTTCCCGCTGCCAGCAACAGCGGATCGACCACGAGATGGCAAGGCGTGACGAGTCCCGGAAACTCGATGTCGATCCTCTGGGCGCCCAGGACGAACGCTCGAATCTGGTTCGGGACCATATTCGCTCCCAGCAACATGACGGTGCCTCCTGGTCGGGTCGTGCCCGCCGCAGCATGGAGAACCGGGCCATTCGGTGACGAACAGGGCGAGCCGAACGCTTCGAACGAGGGGGGCGGGAGAATGGCAGCCAGGTGTTCCGACAGGCCGCGATCGTCGACCAGGCGGGTGATCGTCGTGTTGCGATCGCCGCGGATGTCGGAGAACAAGGACACCACTCCGTCGGCGACTTCGAGGTACGGAGGCAGGCCCGGGTGTTGCGCTGGGTCCGCGATGAGCCCGTGCCCTCGGAACCCGATCCCGTGCCGGATGGCGACGGCGGGCGCCGGTATTCCACTCGGGAGATGCGCGGCCAGACCTTGCAGATCGGTGGCATCGGTGGAGCGCGGAGTGCCGTCCTGGCCGTCGAGTGAGATCACTTTCGGGCTGCCGCCCGCGGGTATGTCCCAGGGCGGTCCGGGAACGAGGTTGACCAGGAGCGACGGGTTGTCCGGCACGCAGAGGTAGCGGCAGAACACGTAGGGTGCGATGTTCGCGCGGTGCGGGGGATTGCTGGCGTCCATCGGCTTGCGCGCGTCGTCGGTCGCCTGCGCGGGATCGGTGCCGTGCTTCTGCGTCCAGTACGACGTGCATCCTCCCGCCTCCGGGTGAAAGCGGTACCAGTGGAAGTCACCCGGATAATTGGCGACATCCGGGTTCTGCGGATCGGTTGCGCGGTAGGCGAGGACGACAGCCGGGTCGATGACCGAAAGTCCGACCAGTGTGAACCCCGTCGGGCACGCCCCCTGCGGCCAGTTCGGTGGCATGGGTGCCGGTGGACCTGGCCAGTTCGGTGCGGTACTCCCGATCTGGTTGACGTAGGTGGAGAACCATCCGCAATCGATGAACAACGGCGGTGGGGGCGTCGGCACCTGCAGATAGGGCCGATCGCGGACGCCGAGCGCGTGGTTGAAACAGTTCAGGCAGGGGCTGCGCCAGTCGTCCAGATCGCCCGCTGGTGTGAGCGAGAACCGGGCGCGGAAGACCATCTCGCCGAGATGCGTCTGCGGCCCGGTCGAGCTGTTGATGTGCATCGACCCGCCGAATGTCAGCGAAGTCGCGAAGCTGTAGGTGACTCCGTTGCGGACCACCTGCGGACCCCGGGTGATTCCGGTTCTCGCCAAGGCGATCGACTCCGGTCCGGATGCGACGACATTGCCATCGTCGGAGAGGTGCCACGAACTCCACCAGCTGACGTTGTCGAGATTCCAGTCGACGGCTCCATCCAACTCGAGTCGGAATCGCGTGCCGGAGGGCGCGCAGAGGTACAAGTCGACGGTCTGACCGATCTCCACGAGGGGCCAGTTGAAGTTGATGCCCCCGCTGGGGTTGATCCAGCTGAGGCGCATGCTCTGGAACAAGGATCCCTGCGCATTCGTGCAGTCACCCTCGATCGCGACGCCCCCGGAGATACCGGAGGCCTGGGTCGTCATCGGAAGTGACTGACCCCATTGGATCGCGGAGTCGAGCGGCCTCGAGAGTGGGATCTGCTGCCGATTCACCCAGCCGCAGAACACCGATCCACACCATTCGTTCTCCGCGAACTGGCCGCGCATCTCGAACAAGACGGACGGCGGCTGAGTCTGTCCGATGGCGTACCACGCCGTCAGGATGAGCGCGCTGAGGAATCGTGGGATGAGTGAGATGCGTGTTGCGAATGTGTGCATGGCGGTGTCCGCGTCGCGGCCGTGCCGATCCAACGGCATCCGTAATCGATCCACGAGCGCGGTGCACGGGAGATCGGTGCCCGGACCAACAGCGGTTCGCGGATCGTCCCGGCGTCGGTCGACCCCGCACCCGGCTGCGGCACGCCGAACTCGGCTTCTCGGGTGAGTCCCGGCCAAGAAGTGGAAGGACCCAGTGGTCGACGTCGGCGAGTGCCGCGCGGGGCGCAGATCAGAAGATCTCCAGCACGCCCTGACCCGCCGCGTTGCGGCCGACCACGTAGATGCGGCCGCTGTTCGCGTCGACGTCGATGTCGTGGGTCTCGATCGGTGACAGCACGATGCCGGCGTTGAAGGGCGCTCCGACGGCTGGCACGACCAGCAGCATCCACCAGGACCACTTCACGCTCGGATTGCTGGTCACCCACACCTGGCCGTAGGCGATGGTGAGAGTGCTGTTCGGGAAGGGCTTCGAACCCCAGCACAGCAGGGTCAGCGAGGGGATCGGCGCGAGGATCGGATAGGAGGTCGGAGCGGTGGGGACCGTCACGTCGAGGACCTCGAGGCCGTCGTTCCACATCGACGCGACGATCCTCGGCGCATTGATCAGGCTCTTGCGGAGCTGGGTGTGCGAGGAAGTCTGATTCGACCAGAAGCCGGTGAAGTTCTGGATCGGCGACTGCGGCGTCGTGACGTTGAAGCCCTTGAGCACGCGCACCGTCGGGTTGTTGGGCGCGACGCCGAACTGGTAGAGCTGATTGCCGATCAGCTCGAGGCCGTTGCCGTCGTTGGTGCCGTTGTTGGCGTAGTTGTTCCACACCGGCGCGGCGGACAGGAGCGCGGTGGCCCCCGTCACCGTGTAGGTGCCGAGTCCTTGATTGGTCGCGTTGTAGTGCAGCACGCCCTGCACACCGTCGCGTTGGTAGCGCAGACCGCGGAAGTGGTAGATCGTCGGCGTGCTGGAGAGCACGACGGGCGAGGCCGGCACGCTGACGTCGATCAGATTGATGCCACCGCCGCGGTGCGCTGTGAACAGGCGCCCGCCGTACATCGGCGTGTACTCCGCCTCGAACCACTGGTCGCCGTACGGCGGGTTGAAGCTGGTGGTCAGGGTCGGCGCGCTCGGCACGCTGACGTTGACGAAGTGCTCCCATCCGTCGACCTGATCGCAGACCACGACGTGACCGTTGCCGATCACGTGCACGCTGCGGGGGTCGTCGCCGATGCCGGCGGGAAGGACGAGCGTGCCGATCTGGGCGCTCGCCGCTCCGACGATCAGCGTGAGGCTGGTGAGTACGGGGAGATGGCGGAGGACGGATGCATTCATGACACTCTCCTGCTCTTCGAATGAGGGTCCCTGGCCGCGTCCTCGCGGTGAGCTGTGATCGCGACGCGGTGGGCGAAGGAGCTGAACGTCCCCTCATGACCGGCAGGACCGCGCACTGGACAAGGCGCCGAGCGGAATGTCGTGCCGCGGAGTCGTGAACCCCTCAGCGCGTGATCGCGATCGCGTTCGACGTGCTCAGATCGCACGGATCGGATTCGCCGCGGATGATCGCCTGCAGATAGATCGTGGGCGGCAACTCGGGCCCGAGCGGCAGTTCGAACCGCGCATGCCCGGTGCCCTTCTCGCCGCGCCTGCCTTCCAGCGGCGCGGTCATCGTCAGTGCACCGTTCGCCTCGACGAGCATCTCGTTGCGGCAGACTCGGGTCCGATCGGGAGCGGTTCCGATCATCAGGCTGGCGACGGCTCCGCCGGGCGCGCGAGTGAGCTCGACCACGGCGTGGTCACCGCGGACCACCGCGGTGAGTTCCGGTGCGGTCCCGCCGTCGACCGCGCGACCCGTTCCGTAGGCCGTGATCGCCGCGTAGGCGACCGTCACCGGCACACGCAACTCCTGTCCGCCGAGCGTCAGCACGACCGTCGCGGTCCCTGGTGCGCGGGCGACCGCCCGGCCGTCCTCGTCGATGTCGACGCAGGATGGATCGCTCGAGCGGGACGAGACCCCGGCGAAGGTCAGGGAGGCCGTCGAGCCGTCGTCGAATTCGCCGTCGACCTCGAGCGTCACCGCCTGCAGCGGCTGGGTCAGCCGGTAGTTCGCCACCGGCG
Organism: Planctomycetota bacterium; assembly: GCA_046349595.1. Taxonomy (GTDB): domain Bacteria; phylum Planctomycetota; class UBA1135; order UBA1135; family UBA2386; genus JACRLW01. The sequence goes on along the minus strand of JAXMCA010000001.1, from coordinate 2,861,460 downwards.
AACGGAGGTGCACGAGGTGACGGTCGGAGCTGCCGGACCATGGGCTCGGCAGCGGATCGCGTGCAATGTCGTCGAGGATCGCCGCCGCGATCGCTCGGCCCAGGATCTCGTCGCCATGCAGGTTCACGTGACAGCACGAGTCGACGTAGATCGACTCGCCAAGTCCGGCGAAGACCATGGTCAGGTCGTGGAAGGAGACACCTTGTGCGGTGAGTTCGCCGCCCGCGCGCCGCAGCTCGGGGAAGGCCTCCACCACGACGTCGTGGAACAAGCTATCGGGCAGCCACGCCGAGGCGCGTTCCTCCGCCGTCAGCTCCTTGGAATCGGGGACGTATTGGTTGGGCTGCAGGAAGTGCAGGTAGCGGATGCCGTTCGCGCGGCACAGACGGTGGATCTGCAGGGAGCAACGCTGCCAGAGTGCGACGGACGCGGTGATCAGCCCTTTGCGATCGAGGTCTTCGGTCACACCCGTCGCGACGTACGGCAACCGGCCTGCGGGCGCCGATTCCCGCGCGCGCTCGATGCGATCGATCTCGACGCCGCGATCGAGGATCCGCCAGATCAGTCCTGCCGTGATCGACCATCGCAGCGGAGGTGCAGCGAACAGGCGCGCGAGTCCCCGGCGTCGCTCGCCGAGCAGCTCGATCGCGCCGATCCGACGGCGTTCCGCAGGGCTGCCCTGATCGGCGACGAGGCGCGACCAGAATTGCGGGTAGTAGATCGAGGTCCCCTGCGCGTGGTTGGTGAGCGCGCCGTACACCTCGTTGAGGCCGTCGAGGTTCACGACGACGTCCAGTTCGCCGCCCTGCGCCAGGATCCAGTTCAGCGCGAAGAGCTGCTGCGGCTGCCGATACCCGCCGAGCGCGAGTCGGACGAACTCGACGCGCCGGCCGTGCAAACGCGGATCCGCCTGCAGCGTCTCGGCGAGGGCGGTGTCCCCGCGCGTCGACATGCTCTCCGCGACCGATCCGCCGACGATGCCGACGATCAGGCGGTCGGGTCGCCGATGGACGATCGGCGACCGCTCGCCGCGGAAGCCGTGATCGGACACCGGAAACGACGTCGTCTTCGCGACGCCGTAGTTCTCGGTGGGGTCGTAGACGTAGCCCAGGAAGGGGTGCTGGGCGCCGTCGAAGCGCGCGTCGTACTTGTCCGTCGTGGGCGCGGCGGCAGCGGTGTCCTCACCGGCGATCCGTACTTGCTCGTCGTGCACCCGCGCGAAGCCGAAGGGCTTGCCGTCGATGACCCAGTACGCAGCAAAGGCCGCGGCCTCGATCGTCGCATACAGCACGGCCAGCAGTACCGCGGCGAACGCGAGACGCTTGCCGCGACTCCGTCGCCGTCGTGGAGCGACGTTCATCCGACGGCGGCACCCTGGCGCTCCTCCCTCCAAGGACGCGCGTCGATCGGGGTGATCGCGGACGCGATCTGAGTGGATCGCCGGTGGCGACTCGTTGGGAGGGTGCTCTGCGACATCGATGCCCTCGGGCGGCGCGGGAGCATAACCCCGTGACGGGGTGTGCCCGGATCGCTTCCGCAGGGGATCGCGGAGCGTCGGGGATCGCCCCTGTGGCGCCGCCGGATCAGCGCCAGCCGATGCGTAGCCGCGCCGAGTTCGAGGTCAGGAGTCCGAAGGCATTCACTCCGGATTCGAGACCGATGCACTGCACGTAGACCGTCACGTCGGCGAGCCGCACATCGGCGGGGATCGTGAACGACCAATCGAGGGTTCCGCCGAGCAGCGGTGCCTGGATCACCGACTCGGCGCTGGTGAGCAGCGAGCAGCCGGGAACTCCGAGCCACAGCGGAAGGATCCGTCCGGCGAGGGTTCGGTCCGAGAGACCGAGCACGGCGAGCGCGGTTGCGCCCGGAGTGGGGTCGAGTCCCGTGCAACGGAGTTCCAGGGTCTCACCGAGCCAGGGTCGACCACCGACGGTCGTCCGCAGCACGGGCGTGCGATTGCCGGAGAAGCAACGACTGCCCGCGTAGGTCACCTCGCCGAGGTGCTCGGGTTCGAAGGTCCATGTGTCGCCGAACACGGTGCCCGCGTTGGATGGAAGTCGGCCACCGCACAGGATCGCCGTGCCGAGCGTCGGATCCCAGGCGATGGCATGCTGCGCACGGCGGGGTGGCCAGGACGATTGCAGCAGCGGTTTCCAGTCCTGGCCGTCCCAGATCCAGGCATCCTCCAACTCGATCGTGTGATCGGTGCCCGCGACGAGCACGACCCTCTCGATACGAGGGTCGAACCAGAGCGCGTGGTTGCTCCGCGCGGTCGGAGCGTGTGACGGTGATCGCAGCGCCCAGTCGTGCCCATCGAACTCCCAGGTGTCGCCGAGGAGGCCGAGATTGGTCTCGCCGCCGAACATCACGACACGATGACGCACGAGGTCGTAGGCGAGAGCAGTCGACCTGCGCATCGGCGGGGTCGTCGCGGTCACCACCTCCTGCCAGTTGCTCGTTGCGTCGCGCAGTTCGAACATCTGCGCGTTGAGCCGACCCGAACCGTTGACGATCCCACCGACCACGAGGGTTCGTCCCTCGTCGGGGTCGTAGCACATCGCGTGCATCGCGAGCAGGCCGGGTCCGTTCGACGCGAACGGGAGCTGGGTCCACGAGGAGCCGTCCCACTCCCAGGTGTCGCCGAGCAAGGCCGCACCATTGCCGAAGCCGCCGAGCATCACGACGCGGCCACGCCGCGTGTCGGCGGCCATCGCGTGGTCGGTGCGACCAGGGGGAGTGGCGACCGCTTCGGTCTGCCACCTGTGACCGTCGAAGCGGAGTTGCTCCGCACTCGGAGCACCGGGGTTCTCGAGATCCCAGCCTCCGAACGACATCACGACTCCGCGGACGGGATCGGTGGCGACGGCGTGCTCGAAGCGGCGTCCGAGGCGCGCGGGTGCCGGCAATGGCGACCAGCGCCCTTGCACGGGATCGAACTGCCACAGGTCGTCGAACTCACGGGGGATCGGCGCGTTGATCGCGCCGGACCACAGCACCGGAACACCGCGCACCGGATCGAAGATCAGGGCTGCAGCGAGGCGATCGGTCGGGACCGCGGTCTCGACGACGCGCTGCCAGTCGCTGCCGTCGAACTCCCACATCTCCTGGGGTGCCATCGTCGACCTCCACAGCGTGCGCCCGCGCACCGGGTCGAAGACCATCTTCGTGACGTAGGTCTGCGGAGGGCGGTGTGCGGTGGAGATCCGCGTCCAGGTCGAGGCGAGCGCGTCGAACTCCCAGGTGTCGTCCAGAACACTCTGTCCCAGGGTGCCACCGTGGAGCACCGCGCGGCCGCGTGTGCCGTCGTAGACCATCGACGTCGCGGCGCGCGTGCTGGGTGCGGCCGACACCGCCAGGCGCTGCCAGCGTGCACCGTCGAACGTCCAGGTGCCGTTGGAGTGCAGTCCCTCGAACAGGATGCAGGTGCCGACGCGTCGGTCGTACACCATCTGCTGATAGGGTTCGGCGAAGGGTCGCGTCGCGCCGGTCGCGATCAGGCTCCAGCGCGACGTTCCCGGATCGAACTCCCAAGTGTCGTTCACGAACACGCCGGCGGCGGTGGCTCCGCCGTGCAGGACGAGTCGGTTCCGGGCGCTGTCGAAGGCCATCGCGCAGGCGAAGCGGGGCGAGGGTCGCGAGCCGATCGTGGGCACCACCCGGAACTCGCCGCCGGCGTACACCCACAGGTCGTCGAGCCCAGGGTAACCGCCGAAGCAGAACACCTGCCGATGCGGGATGTCGACGGCGACGGCTGCGTCGCGTCGGGCGCTCGGCCAGGAATCGATCTGAGTCCAATGCGCGGACTGGGAGCGGACCGCGGACGCCAGCACGAGCGATCCGGAGAGTGCGGCCAGGAACGTGCGGGCGAGCATGCGCGCAGACCTTGACCGCGACGACCCGGTCCGACAACCCCCCGGGGGACCGATCTCAGCAGTACCCGTACTCGACCGACCCGAGCAGCGCACGCGGCACCAGCTTCGGATCGGCTTCCGGATCGCGCAGCGTCTCGGTGTAGCGCGATGCCTCACCCTGCGTCGGCTCGCGTCCGAGGTAGCGCAGGAAGCACTGCCGCACGTACTCGGCTTCCTTGCCGCGCTCGAGACCCGGGAGCTTCGCCGCCTTGGCGTCGAGCAGGAGCTTGGCGAGGACCGCGCGCAACGGGGTCGGGTCGGCCATCGACTGCAGCGCGTTGCGCATGTTGCGCATCTCCTCGTAGTCGGGAGCGCGCTCGAGCACGTCGAAGTACAGCGCACGCACGAGCTGTCGCTGGGTGCGCGCTTTCCTGGTCCGCGTCGCTTCGAGGTACTCGTCGGACGCCGTCCACTCGGCAAGCGTCGCGAAGAACCCGGCTTCGTCGCCGCGCAATGCGGCGACGGTGTCGGCGACGAACTTGTCGCCGCGGCTCTTCATCGGCCGCCCGAAGAAGCGCTGGTGGTGACGGTCGAGGAGGCGCGCGCGAAACGCGTCCTGCCCGAGCGCGATGCGCACGATGTCGGATTGGCTGCTGCCCTCCTGTCCGCACAGCTTCGCGGTGCGACCGTCGTACATCTGCTTGCCGGCCTCGAGTTCGGCGGCGCCCTTGCGCTCCTGCACCTTCATGCCGAGGCATTGCTCGAGCACGACCGTGACGAAGGTGTCGTTGCCGGGATTACGCAGCGAGAAGCCGGTCGAGAGCAGGATCTCGGCGGTGGCGTCGCGCGCGCTGGCGCGACCACGCGCGAGGCGATCGGGCAGGTCCTCGATGGCCGGCGTGCGCGGGCGGAAGCGGTCGATCAGCAGGTAGAAGTACAGCTCCTCCTCGAGCCACTCCTCCATCGCCTCGCGGCGCCTCCAGACCTGCTTGCTGACGCGATCGAGCGGCATGCCCTGCAATGCCCCGAGTTCGGCGGGGGAGGGCGGTCGATTGACCACGTCGTGGTGCAGGCGGCGCAGGTAGACGGCATCGGCGCTGGCACGCGACATGTTGCGGATGGTAGCGCGAGGGTCGTCGACCACGGGCGACAGGTCGACGCCCGTTCCGTGCACAGCGGTTGCATCACCGATAGAGTTTCCGCCCCTCCGGGTCGCGGACTCGCACGTCGAACCCCGTCCGACCACGAAGCGGAGTGCTGCCATGAACCTTCCCCGACCGCGTCAGAAGCGGCTTCGCGATCTCCGCTCGGTGCCGGTGCTGCCGTCGCTCGTCACGCTCGGCAACCTGTTCCTCGGCTTCCTCGCCATGGCGAAGGCGGCCGACGCGGTGCGGCTCGGCAACATCGACTCGCCCGGCGTCGTCGACCTCTTCCAGACCGCCACGCTGTGCATCTTCGCCGCGATGATCTTCGATGCGCTCGATGGACGCATCGCGCGGATGACCGGTCAGACCAGCGCCTTCGGCGCCCAGCTCGACAGCCTCGCCGATGTGGTGACCTTCGGTTGCGCGCCGGCCTTCGTGTCGCTGCAACTCGTCAAGCTCCACGAGGGTCTGCCCAAGGACCTGTTGCCGCCGCATCCCAAGCTCTACTACTTCTGCGCCGCGGTCTACGTGGTGTGCGCGGCGATGCGGCTGGCGCGGTTCAACGTCGAGTCGAGCGGGGGGGCCGAGGAGGATCATCGCGAGTTCCGTGGTCTGCCCTCACCCGGAGCGGCCGCCGCGGTCGGCGCGATCCTCGCCTTCTTCTGCAGCCGCTACGACGCCGACGCCAAGATCACCCACTGGCTCCTGCCGGAGAGCGCCAGCGGACTCGCGGTGCGCGCCCTTCCCGCGAGCCTCGTGTTGATCGGGCTGCTGATGGTCAGTCGTGTGCCCTTCCCACACCTGTTCCACGCCCTGGTGGGCAAGCGCCACTCCTTCGCCTTCCTCGCCGGGCTCGTGGTCCTGCTCGGGCTCGCCCTGGTGGAATGGCAACTCGCGCTCCTGGTCGCCGGCCTCGCCTATCTCATGACCGGCCTGCTGCGCGGCCTGCTGCGATCGATGCATCGCAAGGACCCGCACGACGACGGCGGGGGCGACGATGCGCTCGCGTCGCCGCGTCTGGGTGACGCGAACTCCCTGCGCAACTGAATCCGCCGTTCGGACATGCCCACGGATCCGGTCGTCGTCCATCTCGGACTCGGCAGCAATCGCGGTGATCGGCAGCGGCACCTCGACTTCGCACTCGACCGGCTGCGCAGCGTGCCCGGGATCGAGATCCTCGCGTGTTCGCGTGTGCGCGAGACCGCACCGGTCGGAGGCCCGCCGCAGGGCCCGTTCCTGAATGCAGCGGTCGCGGTCCGCTGCATGTTGTCGCCCCACGCCCTGCTGTCGGTGTGCAAGGTCATCGAGCGCGAAGCCGGGCGCGCGGCGGACGGTGTGCGATTCGGCCCGCGCGAACTCGACATCGACATCCTGCTGTTCGGCAGCGACCGGATCGACACGCGCGACTTGATCGTCCCGCACCCGCGTCTGCACGAGCGTGAGTTCGTGCTCGAGCCGCTGCGCGAGCTCGGCGTCGACGTGCGACGCATCCCCCAGGAGCCGCGGCCGCGCGTGGTGCGTGACCCGGCCGCGTTCGCGAACCTGTGTGCGCAATGGCGTGCCGGTGGTTGTCGCATCGGACTCGTCCCCACCATGGGCGCGCTGCACGCGGGACACGCCTCGCTGATGCGCCGCGCCCGCGCCGGGTGCGATCGCGTGGCGGCGACGGTGTTCGTCAATCCGCTGCAGTTCGCACCCCACGAGGATCTGTCGCGCTATCCGCGACCCTTCGATGCCGACGTCGCGCTGTGCGCGCGCGAGGACGTCGACGTGGTCTTCGCGCCCTCGGTGGAGGCCATGTATCCGCCCGGCTTCGTGAGCAGGATCGCGGTCGGGCGGGAGGCGCTCGGCATGGAAGGCGCCGCTCGGCCGGACCACTTCAGCGGGGTCGCCACGGTGGTGACGCGCCTGTGGTCGCTCGCCTTGCCGCACCTCGGCTACTTCGGCGAGAAGGATGCCCAGCAGCTCGCCGTGCTGCGTCGCGTGCACGCCGACCTGGGGCTCTGCGGCGTGATCGAGGGCTGCCCGATCGTCCGCGAGCCCGACGGCCTGGCGATGAGCTCGCGCAACATCTACCTCGCGCCGGACGATCGACGTGCAGGTCGGGTGCTGTCGCGCGCGCTGCGTGCCGCCGATCGCCTCTTCCGCGACGGCGAGCGCGACCGTGATCGTCTGCTCGCGCGGGCCCGCGAGGTGCTCGCCGGCGAACCGCGCTGTCGTGTCGACTACCTCGAGCTGCGCTCCGCGGACGACCTCGCCGAGCTGCCTTCCGGAACCGTCGGGCCGGTGCGCCTCCTCGTGGCGGGGCGCTTCGGCGACCCGGCCACCCGTCTTCTCGACAATGCGGTGCTCGGGCGGGACGAGCTGCCGGAGACCGCCGCATGAGCGACGCCCTCGCGCTCCGCGCACCGGCCAAGCTGAACCTCGGATTGCGCGTGCTGGGTCGTCGTCCCGACGGCTTCCACGAGCTGGAGACCATCTTCGTCGCCATCGATCTCTGCGACGAGCTGTGCGCGACGCGGCGCGCGGAACCCGGGGTCGGACTGCGGCTGATCGCGGAGCAGCAGGGTGGGCTCCCGGTCGTCGCGGGCGACGACAACCTCGTCGTGCGCGCCGCGGGGGCCTTCCTGGCGCGCAGTGGTGCCGAAGGAGGATTCGACGTCGTGCTCCGCAAGCGCATCCCCGCCGGCGGGGGACTCGGAGGGGGCAGTGCCGACGCCGCGGCGATGCTGTGCCTGGCGCAATCGCTGTGTGGCGCGCCGCTGAGCGAGGCCGCGCTCGCCGAGATCGCGCTCGCGCTCGGCGCCGACGTCCCCTTCTTCCTCCGTGGTCCCTTCTGCGATGCGGTGACCTGCTTCGCGCGCGGGGTCGGCGAACAACTGTGGCCGATGCCGGATCAGCCACCGCGTCACTTCGTGCTGGTTCTTCCGCCCTTTGGTACTCCGACCAAAGCGGTGTTCCACGCGCTCGCCTCCCGATTGACCGAAACCGTTGCGCCAGCTATGGTCCGCGCCACTGAAACGCCGACGGCATCGGAGTTTGCGGTGATCGAAGCTGGGGGCAACCAACTCGAGGAGCCTGCGATGCAGTGCACGCCCGGATTGCGTGACCTGCGTCAGTCCCTCGTCGCCTCCCTCGAAGGGGAAGACGTCCGCGTCCGCATGAGCGGCAGCGGATCGACCCTCTTCGTCGAATCGGCTTCCGCCGCGCAAGCCGATCGCATCGCGGTCCGGATCCAGGCGGCGCTCGCGCGGCGTCCGGACCCGGGGGGAGCGGTCCGGGTGCTGCGGGCGAACGCCCTCGCCGCCCCGCTCCGGCCCGGCCGCGTTGCGTGGTCGAGCCGAGATCAGGGCTGAACACCGAAGACCTGCAACCGACCAACGAGGGGCCCCGTGAGCGAACGCGACCTGCCGATCACCGAAATCCGCGTGAAGCTCACGGGCGATCCGAGCAGCAAGCTCAAGGCCTATTGCAGCGTCACCTTCGGGGATGCCTTCGTGGTGCGCGATCTGAAGATCATCGAGGGCGGCCGGGGCGCCTTCGTGGCCATGCCGAGCCGGAAGATCTGCGACCACTGCCCGCGCTGCGGCCACAAGAACCACCTGCGTGCGCGCTTCTGCAACCAGTGTGGCCAGGGGATCGACGGCGACCGCGCCATGCGCAGCCCCGACGCGCGGGTCCGTCTCCATGCCGATCTCGCGCATCCGATCCACAGCTCGTGCCGCGAGCGCCTGCACGAGGCGATCATGCGCGCCTACGGCGACGAGGTGGAGCGCAGCAAGCAGGAGGGCTACCAGCCGACGACCTTCGATGACCTCGACGGTTCGGACGAGTTCTCCGCCGACGACTACCTGCTCGACCTCCCGCGGCGCGACGCCGAGCGCCCCGCCGACGATCGCCGCGCTGCCGAAGGCTGATCGGACGACGCTGCCGAAGGCTGATCGGACGACGCTGCCGAAGGCTGATCGGACGAAGCTGGCGAAACGCGCCGCGCGACGCACAATCGGGAGCGCAACCCCGTCCGTCCGTCGCAACTTGCCGATCCAGATCGCAGTCGTCGGCCCAGGCCGACTCGGTCGAGCTCTCGCGCGCCGCTGGCGCGAGGCCGGCTTCGCATTCCGAGGATTCCTGGGGCGCGATCCCGCCCGTGTCGCGGAGGCGCTCCGCTTCGTCGGTGGTGGTGCCGCGCTCGAGTTCGAGCACTTGCACGCCGCGCAGGTCGTGGTGCTGGCGGTGCCCGACTCCGTCATCGCGCCTCTGGCCGCCGACCTCGCGTCGCGTCGTGCGGTGCGCTCGTGTGCGCTCGTCTTCCACCTCGCCGGCGCCGTCGGACGCGATGCCCTCGCGCCGCTCGCGTCGTCGTGCGGCGCGCGGACCGCGGCGATGCATCCGCTGGTCCCCGTTCCCGACGCCGGAGCCGGATACCACGCCCTGCCCGGTCGCTTCGCGCTGTGTGAGACCGGCGCGAACGGTGCCCGTCTGCTCGCGCTGCTCGCGCGCCGTGCCGGACTCCGGCCGGTCTGTGCCGGCGGGCCGATCGACCGCGATGCCTACCACGCGGCCTGCGCACTGGCTGCCAACGGCGGCACCGCTCTCTGCGCCGTCGCCGCGCGCACGCTGTCGCGGGCCCTGCAGGTCGATCGCGGCGAAGCGGAGACCCTGATCGCCGACCTCGCGGGGTCCGCGCTCGGCCTGTGCGCGGAGCGCGGTGCCACACTCGCGCTGTCGGGACCGGTCGTGCGCGGCGACGTCGAGCGTGTGCGTTCCCACTTGTCCGCACTCGGCGCGACCGGCGATGGTGGTGTCGCCGTCTACCGCAGCCTGATGCACGAAGCCCTCGCACTTGCCGTCGAACGCGGACTACCCGTGCAGACCGCCGCGCGCATCGGTGCGCTCCTTGGGGAGGACGCCGATGCCTGAGGTCGTCGTCTCGATGTTCGCCCGCGACCCCGATCTCGCGCTGCGCGATGCCCGTCGCGCGGCGATGGCCGGGGCGGACTGGGTCGAGCTGCGCCTGGACGAATGGCCCAAGGGCCACAAGCTGACGCCCCTGGTCGAAGCGCTGCGTGTGCCGGTCATCGCGACCTGCCGCACGCCGCGCGACGGCGGCACGTTCAAGGGCAGCCTGCAGGAGCGCATCGCCCTGCTCGAGCACGCCCTCGATGCCGGCGTGCAGGGCATCGACATCGAGGATTGGGAGAACTGGTCGCCCCGCGGCGATGCGGTGAAGCTGCTGATCCGTTCGCACCACGATCCGCGGGGCATCCCGCGTGAGCTGCGCGCGCTGCGCGATCGCCTGCTCGACCGGGGGGCCGACGTGGCCAAGATCGTCGGACGCGCCGACGACCTCGCCGATGCCGCGCCGCTCCTCGAACTGCTGGCGTCGTCGGATCCCGCACGGGAGTCGACCGTGGCGTTCGCCACCGGTGCCTGCGCGACCATGACACGGATCCTCGGCTGCACGCTCGGCGCGCCGCTCTGCTACGCCACGCTCGGCGAGGACAGCGAGACCGCGGCGGGCCAGATCCCGGTCGCCGACGCCGTCGGCCTGTACCGCGTTCGTTCGCTCGGTCTCGAGACCGAGATCCTCGGGCTGCTCGGCGACCCGATCCGACACAGTCTCTCCCCGATGCTCCACAACCGTGCGCTTCGCGCGCTCGGCGAGGACGCGGTCTACATCCCGCTCGGATCGTCCCGGCCACGCGACGTGCTGGCGATGCTCCCGCGCCGACGGATGCGCGGGCTGTCGGTGACGGCGCCGTTCAAGGAGGTCGCTCTGGGGATGTGCCATCGCCTCGACGAGGAGGCGGAGATCGTCGGCGCGGTCAACACCCTCGGCTTCGAGGCCCACGACATCGTCGTGGGGCACAACACCGACGTCGCCGGGGTGCGCGAGTCGCTGCTCCGCGCCGGATTCGTGCGGGGTCCGGGGAAGGCGGTCGTGCTCGGCGGCGGGGGGGCGGCGCGGGCGGCCGCGGTGGCGCTCCAGCAGCTCGGGCTCGACGTGACCTTCTGCGTCCGCAGCCTCGACGCCATCCGCGACTTCGCGCGACGGCGCAGCTGTCAGGTCGGGGCGCTGCGTGCCGAGGTCATCGACCATCTCGCCCCGCGGGTGGTGGTCCAGGCGACTCCGCTGGGCTCGCGTTCGCACGGCAGCGAGGGTCAGCGGCCGGTGCCCGATTGGGTGCCGGCGCCGGGGACCTTCGTCCTCGACCTGGTCTATCGTCCGCTGCGGACGCGGTTGATCGAGGATGCCGCGGCGGCGGGGGCCGTCGCGGTTCCCGGCCTCGAGCCCTTCCTCACGCAGGCCGCGGAGCAGTTGCGCCTCTTCGTCGGCGAGCGCGGTGACGAGGAGGAACTGCGCCGCTACGTCGCGGGCGTCGATTGAGCGGGTCGCGGAGCCTTCGGCCCCGCTGCGCGTCGTCGCGGCCCGATCGAATCACGGAGCGATCCGAAGCCGTTCCGTCCGATAAGATCCGCGGCGTTGTCGCGGTTTCCGGTGCGTCCCACGGGGATGTCCCGCGACACGTCGTCCAGGTCCTTTGGCGCGCGGAATCCGTCGATGCGGTGGTGGTCGCAGTTCGTCGTCTTGCTGCTGGTTCAGGCCATGGCGACGGACCTTGCGCACGCCGGGAGTCTCACGACCCAGGCGCCGGAGTCGCGACCGCAGGACGCCGCCCGCCCTGCCCCGCAGGACGATCTCGAGAACCTGCGCCGCGCGCTCCAGCAACCCGGAGCCGGCGCGCGAAGCGAACGCGAAGGCGCCGTCGACGCGCTGCTGCTGCGCCGGGATCTGCTGGCGCATCAGGTCCTCGCGCGCACCTTGCGCGACGGCGACGACCCCGACGGCCGCGGCCGCTTCGTGCTCGACAACGTGGCGCGCAAGCTCGCGCAACCGGCGGATCCGGTCTTCGGTGACGAGCGGGTGCGCGTCCTCGTCCTCCCCGCCTGGATCGATGCGATCGCCCTGCTGTTCGTCGAGGGCGACAACCCGCCCGTTCCATCCAGCACGCCCGAACTCCGCGACCTCGCGATGCGTTGTGTGCGCGCCCTGAGCTTCAAGGAGCGCCGGACCGAACTCGATCGCGTGGCCGCGAGCCGCGAGCTCACGACGGTCCGCGCGGCGCTGAGGATCGCCGGTCGTTCGCGCGATCTCGGCCTCGGTGCCTGGCTCGCGGAACGCCTCACGGATCCGGATCTCGTCGTGGCGGCGCGCCAGGCGCTCGCCGAGTTGACCTTCGTCGAGGAGCCCTTCGTCGACAAGGCCGCCTTCGACACCTGGTTCTTCCTGAACAAGTCGGCGGACTACGTCCAACTCGCGGAGGACGCGGCGCGGCGGGCCAACGATGCCGTGCGTCGCGTGCGCGACGACCTGCAGGGCCAGTTCGTCACGCAGACCGCGCGGCTCGTCGCCGCGATGGCGCGCGCCGAGAACCCGGATTGGAAGTCGATCAGCGCCGAGACGCTGCGCACGACGCCCGCGTCGCTCACCGTCGCCTGTCTGCGGGCGCTGCGCGACGCGCTCGGTGATCGCGCCGTGACCAGCAAGCTCGGCGGGATCGTCTCGGATCGCCAGGAGTTCGCGCGCGCGCTTCGCGAACTCCTCGCGCGCAGCGACGAACGCCCCGCGGACTACGCGCTGGTCCTCGAGACCATGGCCTACCTCGCGGTGAAGGACGATGCCACGCAGCGCGGACTCACCGAGGAGCGCCTGGTCGCAGCTCTGCAGCGTCCCGATGCCGAGATCCGCCGCGCGGCCCTGCGTGGGTTGCGCCGCTTCCCGTCGCCGGCCAATCGCGAGGCGGTGCTCGCCGCGATCGACGCGGCGCTCGCGTCCGGCGACGTCTTGACCGATGTCGAGGCCCTTGCCTGCATCTCGTCGGCTTCCTGGTCCGCACCGGAGCCTGCGGCTCCCGAACGCGCGCATTGGGTGTCCACGCTCGGACATGTCCTCGAGACGCCCGGTCTCGACGCCACCCTCGCCGAGCGCGCGCTGCAGGTCGCGGTGATGCGCGATTCGGCCGGCAACCTGGTCGACGAACTGTTTCCCGTCCTGATCGCCGTCGCCGCAAATGCGCAGCGCGACGGTGCAGCGCGTCGCCTCGTCGCACAGCGCATGGTCGCCTTCGCCCGCGACGACGAACGTGCCGACCGCTACTTCGACCTCGTCGTGGGCATGCTCGACGACTCCGATGTCAACCTGCGTCGCTTCGCGGCCGCGCAGCTCGGAAGCATGCCGGACGTCGGACGCACCCGTCGCGAGGCATGGGACCTGCGCGTGGTGGCTGCGTCGACGCGTCGCCTCGCCGTGGAGACCGACGAGGTCGCCCTTCGCGAGCTGTGCGCGCGTCTCCTCTCGGACTCCGAGCAGGAGGTGCTCGCCGAGAGCGTGATCCAGGGCTTCGCGGCGGCGGTGCACACGGTCGCCGCCGATCCGCAGGCCGCGGGCGCGGAGACCCGGCGCAAGGTCCTCGCCGACAGCCTGAAGGTGCTCGGCTCGGTGCGCACGCGCAAGCTCGCCGAGTGGGTGGTGGCGGGCAAGGCCTTGCAGGAGCTGCGCGCACGCGAGGAGCTGCGCAAGCTGCTCGAACAGCACGACATCACCAACCAGCCCTTGACCGAGCCGCGCGATCCGGCGCTCGTCGACGCATTGCAGCTCGTGATCGCGGCTGCGCGACTCGAGAAGAGCACCGCGTCGTGGCGTGGTTTGCCGGAAGCCGAGGAGGTGCGGCGCGCCTTCGATCTGCTCGAGAAGTGCAAGGTCGCGATCACCGCTCCGGCCGACATCGAGCTTCGTCTGCGCGTGCTGCGCGACCTCGATCGTGGCGTCGAACTCGCGACGGCGGTCCGGACCGCGCTGCAGATCCCCGGGTTGCCGGTCGAGACGCGCGTCAACGTCCTGATCGCCGGCATCAACAACGACCTCCGCGACGGTTCCCTGCCCGCCGATCTCGACGACGCCGATCGCCTGCTGCGCGACCTCGACCAGACCGGCTCGGTCAACGGCCGCAGCCTCGACCTCTGGTCGACCCTGGCCCGTCGGCGCTTCGACGCTGGAGACGTCGCCAACGCCTCGCGCATCGCCGGCGACGTCCTCGCGCGCACCGCCGCCGATGCACCCTCGTGGCGCGAGCGCTTCCTGTTCTCGATGGAGACCCGCGTGGCGGCAACCGACACCACTGCCCGCGAGCCCCTGCTCCTCGAACTCCGCGCCCGCGCCGACCAGTTCGGCGGCGAAACCGCCCACGAACTCACCGATCGCTACCACGCCCTCCTCAAGACCTGCGGCGGTTGACCGCCTCACGTCTTGATTCCGCCACGCCGAGGGCTAACCTGCCGCCCCTCCACACCGCGGGGTGGAGCAGTCCGGTAGCTCGTCGGGCTCATAACCCGAAGGTCACAGGTTCGAATCCTGTCCCCGCTAACAGTGCTGGCGACGCCAGTTTCGAACGCGCCCCCGGGTCGAAAGCCTTGGGGCGCAGTCGTTTCTGGGGCGCACAAGTCGCCGCCCCCAGGGCGTGGGTTACGGAAGAGCACCCGGGGCTGGTCCGAGGGGCTCGAAGGCCCATGACCCGGCAGGGTGCCCGGAGGGGCCCCCGAGGGGCCTTATCTCGAAGTGCTCTCAGACTCTGAGAGCAGGGGGTGGGTTAAGAACCCGAGAGCAGCGGAGTGCGAGGTGAGGCTGACGCTGTTCGTGACCGTGACAAGCGTGCATGCCGACGGCGCGCAGTTTGCCGGTGTCCACCGGTGACGATCCGCGCGCGCCGGAAGTGTCATGGCCTGTCCGAGCGGGACCAGGGAGCTGGTCGGGCGACGTCGGCCGTCCGCTGCCGGGTGAGAAGGTTCGCGCACGCGTTGCGCCGGCACACACATGCAGGGCGAGGAGTAGTGGCGACGGGTCATCCACTTCGCCTCTCGGTGCGTCGCGATGGCGGTGAAGGGCTGCCCGGGCATCGACCTCCCGCGGAGTTCGAGCGGGCCTACTATGATCAAGAGCGAGGGCCGGCCGCGGTGGCCGGACTCAAGCAACCAAGCCTCGGATGACCGCGGGGCGGTTCAGTCTGGACCAAGGCTCGGAAGCCCGACGCAGAGAAGAGGGGGGGCTTGACATTCGCCCGATGCCGGTCCACTCTGCACCAAGAGACATGAGTTGGTGGACGAAGGCTAGTGTCGGTCGAGGCCGCCAGCCGGGCACTCATGGAGTAGTCCATGAGAGCTTCTCGGGTTTTTCTTGACCTGTTCCTCTTGTCGGTTCTCTCGGGCGCAGGTGCTAGCGCCCAGGCTGTTTGTGTTTGCACTCGCACTGACACGCTCACAGAGCCGACTCGGGGCAACTCGTGCAACGGGGGTGTTCACTGCTACGACTACGCGATCGAAAACAATGTCCCAGTTCCCGAAGGTGAGGAGAACGGACGTTGCAAGCCGCCAAACGATCCCGTTTGCACTGCCGACGCGAAGCCGTGCAAGTTTCCGTCGGCAAAAATCTGGGTAACATCGTCGGGTTGCGCCAGCGCCTGTGCTACCGGCACGCTGAGCGTGAAGGTCACTACCCCACAGGGATACGGGGCATCTGGCACGATGCCGGCGCAGAACGGCGCGTACCCCCGCTCGGCAGCCCGGGCCTCGACTTCAGCGTCCCTGACCAAGCGTGCGACTCCCCAACGATAATCGGGACCATTACCGTTTCGTCGGGGACGGGGATCGTCTACATGGTCCAGAGAACGTCGGCATGCAGCCAATGTCAGAAGAGTCTGAACGGCTAGACGCTGGGAGCAGACGACGGAGCACAACGAGGGCGAACTCCGATGATCAGTTCGAAGGCAACGACGCGTTTCCTTCTCCTTTTCGCTTTCGTTGGAGTGGCGATCGGCCTGTGGTGGTTGACGCTGAACCGAGATGACCGGGAGCAGCTGACCTCGGCAGCCAACGGTTCGCAAGATGCGAGATCCTCGTCACCCCGCCGAGCGGCCGAGGCCATGGCCCCATTGTCTCGCAAGCTGGTGGATGTGCCTGTTTCGCCCGGACCGGTGGCTCAGGGCGCCGAGCAGACAGAGGTCACCTCCGAGCAGAAGTCCATCCTGTGCGCGAAGTTGCACGACTACTTGTCATCGACGATTGATGCCTTGCAGATCCGTCTGGCGCAACTCAAACCCCGGAGAACCTGTCCGACTTGCTGGCGGAGCAGCAATTGCGTGGGACATGCGCCGCGCGCAGCTACTACTACCGAAGTCCGAGGCCGGTCAGGTGGAATACGTCATTGGTGACCTGGGACCACCCGCCTCGGTTCTCGGTCGCCTCTATGTGATGAACGGTTCGGTGACGCTGTCGGACGGGCGATCCCTTGCGGTGGTTGCCAGCATTGGGCCCGGCGAGGATCCCCAACTCGACGCACTGGCGCGCGCGGGAAACGACACTGCGCGAGGAGTTGCAGAGGAGCTGGCCGGCGCTTTCAACAACCTCGGAATCGATGAGCGGATCCGGCGGACGCAGCGGATCCTCGAACTTCGGAGATCCGAACACACCGGCGTCGGCGATCGCGCCGCCTTGCGACGTGAGCTGGATGAACTCGGCGACAATCGCTTTCTCGAGTTGGATTCGCAGCAGTGTGTGATGCGCATCGCATCCTGGCTGCGGGATGCGCGATGGGGCGGCTGAACTCACGGCTTGTTCAATTCAGCCTGCAGTTCCCACTCCGCCACCCTCGCCATCCTCCTCAGCTCCTTGTCCCCCGGCGCGATCCTGCCGAACAGGATCTCCTCCTGGATCGTCGGCGACAGCAGCAGCAGGCTCATCAGGTGCGTGACGCGCGGCTGGCTGACGCCGAGCATCCGCGGCCTGCGTGAAGTCGGCGATCAGTCCGCGTTCGACCATCCGGCCGAGGTAGTGGGCGAGGCGAGGTTGCGCGCGGCCCGCGTGGCGGTGGCGTCGCGCTGCGGCTGGACCGTGTCCGCGGCCGGTGCCGGCGCCGGAGCGGCGACCGGCCGCCGCTCGAAGTTCGCGCGCAGCTTCACGCCACCCCCTCGGCCTCGGCGGCCAGCGTGCTGACCCCGCAGGGTCGCAGCGCGATCTCGACGTCGCCGCCGTCGGGCTGGTAGGTGATGCGCTCGACGAGCAGCCGCAGGATGCGCTCGCGCTCGGCCGGGAACAGCTGCTCCCAGACCGGGTCGAAGCCGGCGAGGGCGGTGCGGAGCTGGGCCGGATCGACGACTCCCTCGCCGATTCGGTCAAGTTCGTCGCGCAGTTGGGCGCGTCGCCGCTCGAGATCCTCGTCGCGCTGTCCGTCGGAATAGCGGCGCATCCGGCGCTCGACGCGCGCCAGCTCGCCACCGAGCTGCTCGCGCTGCTCGTCGGCCAGGCGCTCGGCGGCGGACGCCGTCCGCGCCAGCAACGCCTCGTCGGAGCCGATCGCTCGGACCTGCTCGATGACGAACTTCTCGAACTTCCCCGCGGCGACTCGCGAGCCGGGGCAGGTGCTGGCGCCCTCGTTGTGCGCGCGCGCGCAGACGTAGTAGCGGAACCGTCGACCCTGCTTGGTCGAGAATGTGTGCAGCATCGCCGAGCCGCAGCGGCCGCACCGCACCAGCCCGCGAAGCAAGGCTCCGGTCCTGTTCTTGACGCCGGCACCGCCGCGGCTCGCGTTCTCGCGCAGCCGCGCCTGCACCGCGTCCCAGGTCTCGGCGTCGACGATCGGCTCGTGGGCGCCGCGCACCAGGTCGTCGCCGCAGCGCAGCATCCCGCGGTAGATCGGGTTGCGCAGCATCGCGTCGATCGTCGTCTTCGTGAACGGCCTGCCGCCGCTGGGGCGCCCGTGGCGGCTCGCGTAGGTCTTGCTGCGCCACCCGCGGCGCCGCAGCTCCGCGACGACCTCGCGCAGCGAGCCTCCGTCGAGGTAGAGCCGGAAGGTCTCGCGCACCTGCGCGGCCTCGTCGGCATCGACGACCAGCTTCTTGTCGACGACCGCGTAGCCCAGCGGCGGGCGACCGCCGGTCCACATCCCGCGGCTGCGCGAGGCGCGCTTCTTGTCGCGGATGCGCTCGCCGATCACCTCGCGCTCGTCGCTCGGCGAAGCTCATCAGCACGTTGAGCGTCAGCCGGCCCATGCTGGTCGCGGTCGAGAACTGCTGCGTGACGCTGACGAAGGTGACCTGGTGGCGCTCGAAGAAGTCGATCAGCTTGGCGAAGTCGCGCAGCGAGCGGCTCAGGCGGTCGATCTTGTAGACGACCACGACGTCGACGAGCCCGCGCTCGACATCCTCGAGCAGCCGCTGGAAGCCGGGGCGGTCCGTCGTCGCGCCGGAGAAGCCGCCGTCGTCGTAGCGCGCGTCCAGCGCGACCCAGCCCTCGCCCTGCTGGCTCCGCACGCATGCGCTCGCAGGCCTCGCGCTGCGCGTCGAGGCTGTTGAACTCCTGCTGCAGCCCCTCGGTGACGCTCTTGCGCGTGTAGACCGCGACGCGGCGCTGCAGCACGGGGGCGCGCGCGATCATCGAGCGACCGTCCTCCTGGTCAGGCCGAAGAAGAGCCGACCGTTCCAGTTCGTGCCGGTGATGGCGCGCGCGACGCCGGACAAGCGAGCGGAACATTGTTCCGCGCCACTCGAAGCCGTCCTCGCGCACCTCCACGCGGATCTGCTGGCCGCGCCACTCGCGCACCAGCGTGGTGCCGGCGAGCGGCCCGCGCGGCGCGTCCTTCAACGCGGCCGGCGCGCGCGGGCTCGGGCGGCGCGAGTCGCACGTCGAGCTTCGAGATCAGCTCGTCGAGTCGCGCGCGGGCGTGCGTGGACAGCCCGCCGAGCGCGCGCTCCTGCAGCTTCCAGGCGACCTGCCGCTGCAGGAAGGCCTTGTTGCGGACGCGCGGCGGCTTGCCGAACAGCTCGGCGCATCCGCTCCGCGAGTTCGGCGGCGGAGAGGCGCTGCAGCTCGTTGACCTGCTGCGCGATGGTGTTCATGCGGCGGGTTCCTTGGTCTCGGGGTTCAAAGCGTGCGAGCCACATGGAGCCTCGGGTCCGCCGCGGTCATCCAGTCGGTTCTGGGGATTCGCCGCGGGATCCTGGTGGCGGGCGCGCCAGCGCAGGACGCCACGGGCGAGCAGCTCGGCGATCTCTGCGAAGCGCTCGGATTCGGTGAGTTCCGCTGGATCGCGGCGGCCGATCATGGCTGTGCCTCCGCGGAGGCGAGGCCGAGCGCGCGCAGGATCGTGGCCTCGAGCTGGCGCCGTGTCGCGTCGTCCACGGGGCGGAGATACGGATGGTCGACGCCGGCGCGGTCGCGGCGAGACGGGAAGCTGAGCAAGTCGACCCGCGCGCGTGCGGACGCAGACCCCGTCGACGCGGACGAGGTTCCCCAGCGTGAACGAACACCAACCCAGCAAGCCGGTGCGACTCTCGACCTGGTTGGAACGCACGAACGCGATTCGACTGATGTCGGCGCCGGTCATGCATCGACCCCTTCGATCGGTCGAGTTCCTCCGCCGATGTCTTCCGCGCTGCGCGACGAAGGTGATTCGGCATCGCCAAACTCGAACTCGGCTGCTGCCGCGAACGGGTGCGACGCGAGTCTCGACCAAGTGCCCGCCTCGGTCATCAGCGCGCGGATTGCATGAGCGATGTCGATCCAGTTGCGTCTGGCGTGGCTCCTGCCGAGAACTGGTGGCGGTCCGCCCGAGAGCCAGGCTCGGATCTCGGCCAGCCGCCGCTCCACGGTTCGCTCCGACAGTCCCGCACGCGGTGCAATCGCCGACGCGGAGGGAAGCAGCGAGTTGACACCGACGCCAAGGTCCGGGCGAAGACTCTCTCGCGCGAGCTCGTTCGCACCTTCCGAAGCCTGCTTGCGCTTCCTGCGAACCTCGACCTCCGCGCGGAGCATTCTCACCTCGTCGCGCGAGAGGTGCGCATCCTTGCGCTCGAGCTCGACGCGAAGCTCCTTGAGCGTCGGCGCGACGCCGAACACCCAGAACCAGCACGTGATCACTGCTTCCGCGACGGCTACGAGTGGATTCTCAGGCTCCTCGCACTCGCGCGCCTCGCTCCTACTCCGTCGCTCGGCTTCATCTGCGCAGGCCTGGATTGCTCGCGTGATGTCCTCGCCCTCGAGCTGGAGCATGTCCACCAACTCCTGCAGGCAGACTTCGCGATCCACGAACAGCCCCGGGCACGGGGTGCCATCGAGGATGATCAGGAGCTTCCGCTTCGAACTCGAAAGCGCCCTGATTCGGCCCGCGGCGTTCACAAGATGCTGGCGCCGCCAGGCCTCGTGTAGGTCAGCTTCGAGGGGATCAACGAATGCCCTCCCGAGCCAGTGTTCGGGCTGGCCCCACCATCCGACGAGCGCCTCGATCGTCGCGGGCGCACCTGGCTCGTAGGCCGCGGGCGGCAGACCGGGAAAAGCTCGGCGAAGGGCGCGAGCGTTCTGTTGAACCGTTCCTGGCGGGAGGAAGTGTCGACCGATGACGAACACGTCACGGCCGGCGAAGCGATCGGTCGCGCTGTGGTGCGCACCGTAGTGGCCGGAAGCAAGATACGCACGCGGAGCGGACCTCGCGAAGCTCGCGCGGTCCGACTTGCGGAGAACTCCTCCGGGTCGCGAAAGGGTAGTCTCTCCGAACGCGACTCCGTTGCTGGCCGCGCGATCGTGCACCGCGATGTACGCGGAGTTGACGATTGCGCCTTGGAGTCGACCGAATCGGTAGTCGGAGATCGCGAAGTTCGTTAGCGATGTGGGTCGCGATTCGAGCAAGACGGACTCGACGCCGAACAGTTCCACGACCTGGTCCGGCAGCGCCCCGATGGACAGCCAGCAGACCCGGCCCGCACGGGCGAGCTTCGCGAGTTCCACGTTGGCGACGCGGAGACTCCAGCGAAGCACCCGCTTCTTGTGCATGACCGGCGCGACGGTCACGCCGTGCTGTAGGTACTCGAGTCTGAGCAGCCGGACGCAGAGGTCGGACAGCGCTGGTCGACGATCCTCGCCATCACCTTGCTGTGGTGATTCGAAGTTGCTCCACGACGGCTCGAGCCGACGGTCCTGGAGAGCGTCGAGGAACTCGGGGTGTGACGCTGCAAGATCATCCAGCACGGCTCGGAGCGGCTGAGAGTCCGCGCTCGTGGCTTCGATCGCTTCGAGCACCCGCTTGACGACGTCGGCGAGGACAGCGTCCGGAACGATGAGCTTGCCTGCCCGAAGGGCAGACCATGCTGCGGGGAGGTTCGCACGGCAGAGTAGTTGCTCTGCGTGGTCGAGGGCACTCTCCACGATGTCGGCCTGGAGCACCTGATCGAGAAGCAATCCGCCCGCCGTCCGCCCGTCGTCGTCGATTACAAGCGCAACATGGTCGAGGAGATTCGGTGGCGCCTCCTGCTCAGGCACTTCCAGCCGTGCGCCCAGATCTCGCAGCAGCATCGGCAGCCGTGCGTGCGTCGCGACGACCAGGACGCGGGAGCTGGTCTTGATGCGCTCCATCGCGGCCGCGGTGTCGTGTCGGTAGTTGCCGGGCTGGGTCTCGCACTGCTTGTTGCGGAACAGGGGGCATCCCTCGCAGGCGAAGACACCCAACTCGGCGAACTCGGCGCGGTGCTCGGGGTGGGAGCAGTGGAAGCCGTGGACCGGTCGCGCTCGGGCTCCAAGGAGTTCGACGACTTCCACCGCGCCGTCGGTGGGGGACTCGTCCCGTGCGGCTTCGGCCTTCTCCATCACCAGGCCGGCGGTGTGCTCGGCGAGGATCCCGATGCGGATCTCACCCCGTTGCAGGCGTCCAACGAGGTTGCGCCGCGCTGCGGTGGTCTTGCCCGATCCGGCTGCGCCGACGATCTGCTTGGAACTCGTGCCGATCTGCCACGACTGCAGCGCCTTCGTGACGTACGCGTGGGCTTCTTCGAAGTTGGAGACGACGATCGATCCGGCCGGCGGACCAGCCGCGGGCGAGGTGTTCCCCGGAGCAGTCCTGATTGGTTCGCGTCGGAGACGGTCGAGGTAACCGTCCTGCCGCAGAACTTCGACACGGCTCAGGCCGCGTTCGTGAGCTTCCAGGTCGAGGGCGTCGCCGGTCCAGCCTGTGAGGGAGGGAGCAGGCAAACCGCAGCCGCCGGAGTCGGCCTCGTGGTTCGCCGAGAAGCAGAACCAGCGGTCCGGGTTGTCCGGGAGCGGGCCGAAGCAGCCGCGGTGGCCGCAGGCCGGGCACTCTCGATCCGGATCGCGGAAGCTGCGCGAGTGGTCCTGGTTCCAGTGCTGAGCCGCTTCGTCGATGCTGGAGCTGGATCGAGCTGATCTCGCAGAGCCGCTGGTCGGCGCAGCACGCGCGGGCTTCGGCGCCTTGGGAGTTGGCGGCGGTGCGAGGGCGGCGAGTTCGTCGACGTCGAAGAGCACCTCGCTCAGGACGAGCGTCGGGAAGTCCCGGGGATGAGGCTCCTTCTCGGGCTTGGCGTTGCCCCGGGGTGTGTAGAGGGCGCGTGCCGTCGCATCGGCGGTGACACTCCGATCGACGTGCAGCCAGGCCAACGAAGCAGTGGCGTCCGCGATCAGCTCGGCGAATCCGAGTTGGGCGCGCTGGACTAGCTCCTGGTCGTCGACCGGTCGGCTGAGGATGGCGACGACACGAAAGCCCTTGGGTGTGTGGTAGAAGACGCTTCCGGGGAGTCGGGGAAGCAGCTGGTGAAGCGCGCTGCGCTCGTCCGGGGTCAGGGCCCGGCGGTCGTCGTGATCGACGTCGAGCGCCAAGCAATCGGTTCCCGACCAGTTGGCCCCGAGGCGTCGGTTATCCCGCCACAGGCAGGGCGACCACCACGGCTGGAACTGTTCGGGGCGGCCAGCCTCGTCGAGGGTGCGAGCCAGCGCCGCCGCGAAGCGTTCGATGGTCACCCGGCGAGCGCGGGCGTTCGTGATCGGTCCGCCGACGCTGATCGACATCGGCTCGGGGCTCGACGTGGCCCGGCGCGCGCGCGGCGGTGCCGCATCGGGCGACACGATGGAACGGGGGGCAGCTGTACTAAGTACAGCCTCAAATTGCTCCGTCGTGTCGGTATCCGCGGGGCTCTGGACTTTCAGAGTCGCTGTCGGATCCCCGAGCTGCCGAGTCCCGGCGCTTGGCCCGCCGCCGCCGAAGTCTGAATCGCGATCGACGTGACCGCGCCGGACGAATCCAGACGATCGCGCCAGCCTCGTGCACCGGATCGGTGCGACCTCATCGATCGCCCCGGGGTGACCGAGAGCAACGCGTGGGGGAAGTGTCATCCCCCTTTTCGGGCAACTTCAGGAGTTGATTCGGCAACTTCCAGAGTTGCCACCAGGATCCCCGGCTGGATCGGGCCTCATGACCCCGCGGTGGTCGAGTTCACGAGCCACACTGTGCCCGCGCCTGGGCTGTAGACAGGAGCCAGTCCCTCCCTCGACTGAATTGCAGCATCGAGATGCCTGCCCGCCTCTGGACAGATCTCTCCGATCTCGGAGATTGCCCTCGTGATGGCTCTCGCGACAGCCGAGCGAATACGCTTCCCATCGTCCGGCATCGAGGCCCGATCTGGCCGTGACCCCTGGCGGGGAATCCCCGCACGGATCTGTTCCAGCTGTTCGTCGGCGCGGGCGACTCCACCCTCGTCGTTGTTGCGCTCCGCCTCCTCGCGCAGTTCCTCGACTTCTTGGAGTGCTTGATTCGCCGCTCGAAGACTCTGCGCATCGAAAATGCTCTGTCGAGACTGATCTGGGCGGGCCACGCCCTTCAATTCCCAGACTTCGACGGGAGCATATGGACGGGACAGGAGCTTCTGCAGGTAAGGGAAGCCGACCCGGTCAGGAAGTGAGGACTCTCGTCCCTGATATCGAATTCGCCAGACCTTGCCTTCCTGCACCAGCATGTTCGCTTCCGGAACCGGTGCGTGACTTGCATCAGTGATCACTGGAGCGACATGCGATTCATGATCGACCCGGGGAGAGTGGCTATGGACTGGGACGTCGACCGGAAGGAGGGCGCCCGGCAGCGAACGCTGGTGACCGCTTCGGCCGACAGCCACGAGCGCGGACTCCCGTTCAAGCCCCAGCTCAACGTCGTTCCAGAACCTACGTGACGCCAGCGCCTGGGCAACTCGGTGCCGGCCCAGCTGACGAGCTGTTTCGGCGGGAAAGTAGGGAGCACAGCGAAGCGCGCCCACCTCGTTCTCCCGCATGGCACCGAGGTCGCTCGGATCGAGAAGGAGTCGAGCGATCACCAGCATCAGCTCGTGGAAGCTGTTGCGCTCGATCGTGTCACAGACCGCCCGGCGTTCACTGGTGGCCGAGAATGTCTCGCGCACCTTCACGCCGCCTGCCTCAGCTTCCCACAGGACCGTTGCGTGGGCGACTTGGGATTGGAGCGATGCCGTGACCGAGCGAAGTGTCACCTCGCCTGCGTCGGGGACAGAACTGGACGGGTCGGCCAATGACGCAACCGCGCCGTCCAAGTGCATCAGGACGATGCCTGCCTCCTCGGGCGATCGGATGAGCCTTGCGATGCCAGCAACGAGCCTGGCGATCTCGAGCGTGGTCTGATGAAAGTCCGCATTGGGATTCCTGCTGGCCGGGATTCCCCGTGCCGGTCCGGTCCCTGTTCCGGGCGGCGACTCCGTGGCCTTGGGTTTTCCGGACAGTTCGGACCGGTCGCTCTTGGACTTCATCTAGCAGCTCACGGGAGATGGCCGCCGGAAGCGTAGCGCGCACGGACTGCGATCCTGTCCGATCAGCGATCGAACCGGTCCTCGAGATCGAGAAAGGCCTCGATCTGCCTGATCAACACGCCGGTCGAAGGGACCGGAGGACCGACGGCATCCCCTGGGGCCTCGACTCGCCCGCGGCCCTCTGCGCCGGTCCAGCCGTCGCCGTAGCGCGTCGGTGACCACCGCCGGAGCAGCTGCATGCGCTCGGGTGCTCGAGCGACCAGCAGGTTCGCGACGTCTTCAGCGACCGGGGTGAACGCGGAGGCTGGTGTCCTCGGCCGACTCGACATGGAGCGCGGTCTACATGGAACGCGCGCACCTGGACGTTCATCGAGCCGAGGCCACGGACACCTGTCCGAGTGCTGCGCGGACGGTGTTGTCGTCGACCTGCGCGTAGATCGCGGTGGACGCGATCGATGCGTGTCGCAGCGCGTGTCGCACCAGCTGAAGGTTGCCCGTGCGCTGGAGCAGCCGCGTCGCGAAGGTGTGGCGGCACGAGTGGGCAGAGATCCTGCGGTCCAGGCCAGCAGCCGCGACGGCCAGCGCGAAGCGCCTCTGCGCGTGGCGCACCGTGATGCCAGACCCGCGGGAGGTGGCGAAGAGCGGGCCGCTGCGGCGCTCTCCGACGAACGCACGCAGCTCGGTGACAAGCTCGCGCGACAGCAGCACCGTGACGCTGCGATCGTTCTTGTCGCGGCGGATCCGGACTTCGCCGTGCGCGAGATCCAGGTCGTCGATGTCGATGCCGACCGCCGCGCCGATCCGGAGTCCGGCGCCGAGCATCAGGTGAACCAGCATCTCGTCGCGGCGGGCCGCCTCGCCCGGCATCGCGGCGAGGTGGGCGAGTAGCTTGCGCTCCTCGTCCTCGTGCATCGCCCGTGGCGGTGGTGAACTGCAGCGCGCGCGACGGAGTAGGCGGGCCGGGTTCGCCGGCAGGAGCCCCGCGTCGGCGAGGTAGGCGAACAGGGTGCGCAGCGAGGTCCTCAACGCGTTGGTGCTCGTCGCTCGCTTCTCGGCGCCGTCGGGGCGACAGCGCGCTTCGGGGCTCGCGACGAACGCGGCCAAGTCGCGGTGGTCCAGCTTGGCCAGGTCCGTCGAGCGGCGCGTACGGGCCAGCCAGCGGCCCAGAGCGGCCGCGTGGCGCCGGTACTGCTTTCGGGTGTGCAGGGATCGGCCGTCGGCAGCGAGCTGCGCATCGAAGGCCAAGGTCGCGTCTTGGAGTTCCACTTGGAGTTCGCTCGAAACGGGCGCCTGCTGGATTGGCAGCCTGCCCTTGGTTCGAACGACACATTGCGTTGAGTACGCGACGCAGCAAGGCGATTGGCAGTGCCCTGGCGCGAAGGTTTCGAGCCGCGGTTCGCGCGTATTGCCTTGATGTTCTGCGCGCGGCTGTGCACGCAGGCGAGCGCGATCGTCGAATGCGCGACCGCGCCCTGCGCCTCAGACGTTGTCGAGCAGTCCGCGCAGCTTCTCGATGGTGGAGCGCAGCTGATCCCGCTCGCGCTCGAGGCCACGCACATGCGCGACCAGTCCGTCCAGCCCGCCGACGTTGCCCGCAGCGGCCTTCGGCGGTCGACCTGGCCCACGGCGTGCGGGCATCGCACGGGTCGCCGCGTTCTTGGCGGGACGGCCAGGGCCGCGCTTCGCCGCGATCTTCTTCTTCGCCGCCTTCTTGCCCGCCTTCACGTGCCCAAGCAGCAACTGCGCGCGCCCGTAGACGATTGGATAGATCTTGTGTCCGGCCGATTTCGCGGCCTCGGCCACCTCCGCGAAGGACGCGTCCTTCTTCTTGCCGAGGTAGTCCTTGACGAACGCGAAAGCATTCTTGCCTTTGTCACTTGCCATAACAGGGTCCTTATCACCGATGGAGTGTCCGGGATTCAAGCGCCAATGCCTTAATCCGGGGATCATTTCGTGCCTGGGCGCCAAGACGGTGCATTAGAAAGACCACGTGTCCTGATCGGACTCCGAGTCGACTTCGTGCTCTCGGTGGAACAGGCGACCGGCTCGAACGAGCCCCTGGAGGTGTTGGAGAGGCGCGGTTCGCGCCGAGTGGTTGGCGGTCGCCACGTGATCGAGCATCGCGATCAGCTCGGCGTCGCCCTCTCCGATCATGTGCCGGATCAAGGCGACGAACTCGGTGTCGGCGAGGACGCACTCGCGCAGCAGCTCGTCCTCAGGTAGTTCCGCGGTCGCGCGGAAGCGCCGGATCGCGGCTGCGATCGACTCGAAGGCGTTCGGGTCGTCGTGATCGATGCGCTCGCGGATCGCCGCCTGTCGCGCGAAGAGTCGATGCGCCTGCGCCTCGTACGGTGGGACCGCGACGCACTCGGGAAAGCCGAGCAGGTGGAGCCCGAGGCAGCCGAAGTCAGGCGGCGGCCGATCGGCGAGGAAGGTGTCGGCGGTCACGTCGACCCCGGCCTGGACCTGTAGCTGTAGCGCCAGGCGAGCAGCCTCTCGCACAGCGGGACTGCCATGCACGGCCTCGTCGAACAGCACCCCGCGCAGTCGGTTTCGCGGCGGCGGTGGCGAAGGATCGTGTGCTTCGTCCGGCAGCTCCTTCGCGATGAACCCCAGCCTGGCAATTGCCGCGCGCAGGTCCCCGGGCCCCTGGAATGGCTTGGGCCGACCGTTCAGCGTCAGCCGCGCGACCTCGTGCGCGAGGCGCTGGTTGTCGGGCAGCACCCCGGTGCCGCGGAAGTGCTCGAATGCCTGGTCGATCGCTGTGGCCGGGATCGGGCGCAGCGCAAGGGTCTGGCCAAGACGATCGACGCGATCTCGTAGTCCACGCTTCATGGGTCACGCGCGACGCGGACGACCCCGCATGCCGGTCGCCTCGGCGTCGGCTTCGAGGTTGGAGAGTCGCTGTTCGAGCTCGCCGAGTTCGATGGCCTTGATGCGGGTCTGCACCAGCTCGATCAGGACGGTTGCCGAGTCGCGGTCGATGGTGCCCTGGCACAGGCCGTCCGTGATCGAGTCGAGGGCGCGGTTGCAGTCTTCGACAGCGCGGAGCGCCGGCAGGGTGATTCCGAGCGGTGCGGCGTCTTGCGGTGCTTCCGCAGGGCGTCCGGTCACGCGCTCCAGGACGAGGCGGATCGCGTGGATGTTGCCTTCAAGTCCCAGGCGGATGGCCTTGCGGATCAGCGCCTGCACATGTTCGGGCGTGACGGCTTCCTCCGCGGCGCGCCGCAGCTCGAAGCTGCGCTTGCGGGGGCCACCCGGGCCGCCCGGGTTGCCCTTCGCGAAGCGACCTCCATGGTCGCGGCCGTTCTCGTTGGTGCGGTCGCTCACGGCTCCTCGGCGCTGGTCTCCGTCGCGCGGCGCTCGGTGGTGATCTCGGCGAAGCTTCGTCCATCGCCGTCCAGGGTGGCCTGCTGGCCGGTCGCATTCTCCCAACGGAGCAGAGCTGCATCGACGAAGGCCGGCGACAGCTCCATCGCGAAGCAGCGACGCCCATGGCGCTCAGCCGCGATGATCTGCGAGCCGCTGCCGCTGAACGGTTCGAGCACGACCTCGCCGCGACGCGTGTGGTAGCGGATCGGGCGCTCGAAGATCTCCAAGGGCTTCTGGGTCGGATGGATGCCGTCGTTCTGGCCCTGCTGGTCGATCTCCCACACCGTGCGATCGCCGGGGTCCGGGCGGCGATCCTTGTCGGGCATCGAGCCCTCGGGCCAGCCGTAGAACGCGGGCTCGTGGCTCCACAAGAAGTGCGAGTGCGTGAGCACGCCGCGCGCCTTGGCCCACACGATGGTCTGGTGCACGAGCAAGCCGTTCTGCTGCCAGGCCTGCTCGACCAGAGCCTGGCGCCGCGTCGCGTGCCACTGGTAGACCGGCACGCGATCGATGCAGTGGCGCAGCGCCACGCGCAGGAAGGTCGCGAAGAAGTCGACGCTGCTCTCGGGATCGACGTAGTCGTCCCAGTGCTTGTCCTTCACGTCGGGCTTGTTGACCGTGCTCTGCGGGTGGTTGCCGCCTTGGTAGCTGACCAAGTAGGGCGGGTCGGTCGCGAGCAGCACGGCGCGCTCGCCAGCCATCAGACGCGTGACGTCGTCGTTGTTGGTGCTGTCGCCGCAGAGCAGGCGGTGCTCGCCCAGGATCCAGAGATCGCCACGGCGCGTGGTGGCGGTCTCGGGGGGCTCGACAGGTGCGTCGTCGCCGACGTCGCTGACCTGATCATCGAGTTCGGCGAGCAGGCGGTCGATCTCCGCGTCGTCGTAGCCCACGCCCTCGAGCGCGTCCTCCTCGCGCAGTTGCTGCAGGAGCCGCGCGAGGACCGGCTCATCCCAGTCCGCGTACTCGTGAGTTCTGTTGTCCGCGATCCCGAACGCGACGGCCTCGAGATCGCTGCCCTCGAACCACCACACCGGCACCTCGGTCATGTGGAGCTGTTGCGCGGCCTTCAGGCGCGTGTTGCCCGCCACGACCTCGCCCGAGCGCCGCGCCACGATCGGCTGCTGCCAGCCGAAGCGGCGCAGCGAGGCGACCACGTGCGGCACCGCGGCGTCGTTGTGGCGCGGGTTGGTGGGCGAGCAGAACAGCTGGTCGATCGGGACCAGCTCGGTCGGCAGTGCGGTGGGTGACTCCAAGGCGGTGAACCTCGCGGAAGGGAGCCGCTTGGAGGTGACCTTGGAGTGGTGGCTCGGGAAGTCAGATGTCTACCGCATGGACCGGATGTTGCAAGGGGCGGGGGAGAAAGGGTGGCGATCTGGCCGGACCGAGAGGGCCACGGACCGGGTCCGAGCCGGATCCGTCCTCTGCGTCTCGGGGGATCGAGGAGCCGGGCGGAACTCCCCGGCTCACCGTTGAAACACCGTTGGTCAACGGTGGAGAGCGGGCCGAGGGGGCTGGTCTGGACCCGGTCGGAGACGCTGACCTCGGCGACCTGGAGCCGCCGGCTCAGAGGTCAGATGCTGGGGGGAATGCGGCCAATGGCAACTCCCGATTGGGCGGGATTCGCTGCTACCAATGGACCGGATCTCGGGGCTCCCTCACCAGGATGGTGGCGTACAGATCACGGTCGCGCAAACCCCAGTCGCTGAAGCTCAGAAGGGGGCGCTGGCCCGGGTCCCGACAGCTCTCCAGGCCTCGGCTATCTGACCGTTCTGGGGGGAATGCGACTCCAGGTGGCTTCACGTGGGCCCCAACCCGCCCGACCCGAGTCGTGAAAGCGCATCAGTACCGCTGCGCAGCGTTGCAGTGATGCGTTACGGCGGCGAGCGTACGAGACGCAAAGGCAGCACAGGCCGAGCCACCAGAGGGGCGCCTATCCGTTCATTGTGCATCAGGAGACCGAGAATGTCGGAGCAAGCGCCCGAGGCAGACTCCGATGCATCCGGCGGTCAACAGCAACTATCCAAGCGTCATCTGTACCGTTCTCCCCGCGCGTTCGATCTCTCCGAGCAAACCATCGAGACCGACTCTCAAGCTCCCGTCGGTCAGCCATCCGAATGGCAGCTTAGGTTCGCTCCGTGGGGTCCTCAGCAGCAATACCGCAAGACACGATCCGACAATAAGCAAAGTGCCGAGTGCAAGAGTGGTTAGGAGTCGACGAAGCGCGCACCCTAGTGCAAACCCCAGGCAAAGCGCGCAAGCCATAAGCGATACGAGGGGGCCTCGAAGTGCTCGGCAGTAGTACGCAAGACCGAGCAGCAACAGAGAGCCACAGAACAGGAACAGAATCGGTGCTACCCTGTTTCGCGAGACTTGCATTGATGGTGGCTGGTCCGTCATGGCCCTCCTCGGCGTCCGTCACGGCATGGGGTCCGCTCAGCATGCAAGCCTCGTGCACGCACACAATCCATTGTATTCCTCTCGTAATTCGAGCCTCGTTCGCGCACGCAATCCGTGGAGGAAGTCACGGTCGGTTGAAGGAGAGAAGTTGACACTTGAGGAGGGCGTCGCGGGTGGCGGCGCGGTCGATCGAGGCGCTGGCAGCATGAGTGAGGGTGTCGCGCTCGGCAAGCCCCCGCTCGGCGAGGAGGCGCTGACGATGCCGATGGCGGCTCTTGCAGAAGCGGTCGCGCAGGGAGCCGTCGATCGGAGTGCGTGAGTTCCAGCCCGCCGCGCGGGTCGGCGCGGTCATGCGTCGGGATGTGGTGCGCTCGTCGAGGATGGGGGCGGTGTGTGCAGTCGAAGGCGAGGGTGCGGATCGGGGCGACGCTGGCCTCGATGCTGCCGTTGTAGGCTGGCCGGCGCACCGGCGAGCGCAGGTGCGCGACCTTGAAGCGGCGCAGCACGGCGCCGACTTCGGCATTGACGTAACCGTCGCTTGACGCCCACCTCGATTCGCGCGACGGCGTCGGCGGCGCCCCGCGCGCGTGCAACTTCTTGATCGTCATCACCGATTCCGGATCGAGCTTCGTCAACGCCGGCGCCCTCCCGTGAGGCCGCATCCTCGGCTGTCTTGACCGGTCCCGGCGAAATCACCCTCGTAAATCTGGGCGTCGCCTTAGTTCGATCGTGGGTGGCGGTGAACACCCGGTGCAGGCGTGCGATCCGAGGCGGGCGTCAAGCGACGGTTTCTTGAACTGGATCTCGAAGCTGCCCATCGCGTGATGGGCTTGCGGGGCGAGAATGCCCCGCAAGAAGCCTCTCCTAAAGCAGCTGTAGCTCGACGCCAGCCGGGAAGCCTGCCCCGTCGCCTCGGATCGGTCGCGCGCCGCCTCCCGGCGACCGATCCGAGGCGGCGCGGCAGGCGGGGCCTGCTCCCGAGCCGAGGGGAGGGAGCCGTACAAGATCGCGATGGGCGCGAGCCGCACTCAAGCTCTTGCTGCCCAGCAACTTGGGCGAGTGGAGCGGCGCCAGCAAGCTACACCTCGTTTAGGAGAACCCGCAAGAAGCGCCAAAGGCGCACCGCGAACATCGCCCGATCGCGGTTCGATCGCCCTGACAGTCGCGAAGAACCGGTCGGCGGGATAAAGACGCCGCAGAAAACGCGGGAGGCCACCGGGCGGCTTTCTCTCTCAGCCTCTCAGTCGCCGACCCGCAGATGGTCGATCACGGGGCTGGTTTCCTTCTCCGGAGAATCCACAAGTAGAGGCAAAAGCAAGCGAGGCCTCCGGCAAGGTCGACGAACCGCCATGTCGGATCTACCCTCTGATCCCAGAAGTTACCGATTGCGAGCCCGATCCAGACGAGGCAGCCGAGTGCGTTTGCGACCAGGAATACTCGGGCGCCAGCCGTAGGGCGCGCGTCGAGACCGGCGGTGCCTTGCTTGCCTAGAACCAAGCCCCATATGATGATTGAACCGATGATCGGTATCGCTATCCACCAAAGCGCCACTTCGATTCTTGGCATCGAGCCTTCGCATCAATTGGGGCGATAGGGCGTGATTCCGCCGCTATCGCACTTGCCGCACTTTGCAGTTTGATACAGGACGGTAAGCTCACACTTGGGGTCTGTGGGAGCCTTCGGAACCTGACCGAGTGGCAGGTCCCAAACTTGCGCCTTCTCTTGCTTTCCTTGAGGGCACTGCGCGTTGGGCTCCTCTTGATTGGGGCATGGCATGCACCAAATAGTATTGACGGCAAATCGAGGCTGAACACAGTTGCTCGCAGTCACAATTACTTGACAGTACTTGAAGTCGGGGAGGCCGCGCAAGAAGCAGTTCCAAAGGCATTCGTAGTACCCCGCAAGGCAGATGAAGAACTGCCACGGATTCTTTGTGAAGACCAACGAGCCCATGCATAGAAACTGCCACTTGAAGAAGCACCAGAAGTAGCAGCCGCTGTTGTTGGCTGCGTACGGTTGGCCAATAACGTTTCGTGGGTACGGAGGAGTGGAGAAGTGTGACGGGAATGTGTGGTTTCCGCGCATGAACCGGAATGGGTCGGATGCCACTGCCCCACTCGGCAGTCCATCGGGCGCGTGATTCCACCGCGCCGTGGAGTGCGGAAATCCGATACGCGGTTGAGTGGCGGGTCCGCATGCGGACTCCGACTTACACTCAGCGGGAATCCGACGATGTCCAGCTGGTGTGTGCTGGGCCAGCCTCTCCAAACCAAGAGGAAGAGACCGTTGAATGGCCGTCGCTGTCGACGTGGAATGCCGCCGGCAACTTGATGGACTCATGGTATCCGTGTGCGAGCGGCATGCACAGTCGTGCGAGCCACCAACGGACTGAACTCCTCGTCCTGGAGAATGAACACCTGCTGCACAGGAGCGGGACGCTGAAGCAGTTTCCATTCCGAAGGATCTGACCAGCGCGTGAGCAGAAGATGCCTCTGTCCACGCGGCCTTGTCCTTCGGCAACGCACATCCGCAGGCAGATCTGCGTGGTGATCCGGGGCCCATGGATGAGGCTATTGTGAAACTGGGGCGTTGCACCGGAGCGAGTCTCCTGATTCAAGCGATACTAGCCAATGCCATTCAGTTGCCAGGCCGGCGCCAACTCCCTGAAGTTGACCCACTCCGTCGTCGAGTACCCGCTTCCGGTCGCGAAGCGGTATCGGTACAGCTCGAGGCACGCGTCGAGGGGCGCGGTCGACCCACCGCCGTCCTTGCTGTACTTGACGCCCGTCGACGTCTCCGCCTGGTCCGACGCCATCAGGGCTGTCGCCGCCGAGTCCGCGTCCTCTGAGTTCTTGGTCTCCACGTTCCAGCTCAGCGTGCAGCCGGAGGAGATGTTGATGATCTGGACGCCGTACACGGCAGTGTCGCCACTCGACCGCATCCAGGGGGTGTAGACGTAGGTGTCCGCGCTCGAGCCCGCGATGCCCTTGTAGAGCGTCTCGCCGTAGGTCTGCTGGGTCATGGTGGCTGGACCTCAGTTGGGTGCCCACTGCGGGGCGAGGAACTGGAACTGGAGGACGGGGGTGTTGGAGCCGGTCGGCTCGATGACGTAGCGTACCCACTCCTTGGCGCCGCTGACGGTCCACTTGGTGATCCCGGCCGTGGTGAGCGCCTGGGCCGAGCCGAGGGTGGTCGCCGAGGCGTCGTCGGAGTCCGAGTCGCGGGTCTGGATGAAGACCTGGAAGCCGGAGTTCGAGGCGCGGATGACCTCGACGGCGAAGGTGCCCTGGTCGCCGCCCCGCGGCATCCAGTAGCCGTAGTACTTGGTGGTGTCCGACGAGTTCCGCGTGAGCAGCTCGCCGAGGATGCTGAGTTCCATGTGTGATGGGCTCCTGCGTCAGTTGGGTTGCCACATCGGTGGCATCATGCGGGTGTGAAGCCAAGCGGTCCCGCTGGTTGCGGCGACCGCGTACTTGAAGCGGATGAGCTCCTGCAGGCCGGAGACGGCCTTCTCGATCGTCCCGACCGATGACGCCGTGGAGAAGGTCCCGGCGGTTGTCGCCGCGCTGTCAGGATCGGTCTGGTTCTTGTGCTGGATCGTGACGATCACCTGGCCGTTTGTGCTCACGAAGAGGGTCTGCAGGAAGAAGGTCGCCGCGTCGGACTGACGCGGGAACCACGGCGAGTAGTAGGTGGCAGCCGGGAGGTTGTCGTCTCCGAGCATGGTCTGTCCGATCAGGGGCATGCAGTACGAGCCTCCGGCTCTTTCGCGTGTCGTGATGGCTTGGGTGATCGCTTCGAATCGGGCGGGGGCGCCTTCCGGACCGGAGCGAGTGGCTCCTGTTAGTCGAGATGCGTCCCGCTCTCACATGGCTAGTGTCTCGACCCCCTGAGACTCGGGAAAGATTGGATGGTCATGCGGCCGGAGGTGCGACACCGTTCGCGGCGGCGATGGCGAGCAAGGCCCGAATCGCGCTGCCCATCGCCTGCTTCGCGTTCCAGTTGGAAGTCCCGAGAGCCGCGGCAGAATCGGACCAGCGGAGCGCCCCGATCGCTGCGTGCACGACAGCTTGCTGGCGCTGGGTAGCGAACGCGGAGAGTCGGAGCAGCGCACTGCGCAGTTGTCCGCTGCGGCTCTCGCGATCACCCCGCTCAGGTCGAGCTTCGAGTTCGTTGGCTTGGGTCTCGTCGAGTCGAGTCGTGCGCCGCGCCTCTCGTCGGAGGCGCGTCACGGCGCACTGCGCTACGGCGATCGACCATCGGAGCGGTTCGGACGGCGGCATCTCGTGGCTTCGCAGACGATCGATGAGTGCATCCTTGACGATCTCCGCGACCGCCGGGTGGAGCCATTTGCGCGCACCGACGACTCGGGCAGCACGAGAAGCGAGCGCGTCGATCTCGGCCATCGTGGCGGAGGACACCAATGGCCAACTTCCACCACCGCATCCGTCCGGGAACACACGATCGGGTCTGCGATCCAAGGCGTCTCTCCTTCGACTTGAAGCTCGGCTCGGGGCGGAGGCGAACTGGTTGTTGCCTCGTAGCCGTGATGGCGGATGTCGTCAATCGCTGCCGCGCGGCGCTTCTCGACTGCATGCGCACGATGCGACGAGAATCGATTCGACAGCGCGCGTCTCCTCGAGCTGCGCGCAACGAGGGCCTGCATCGTCCTCGAGATGCCGCGTGCTCGAATTCCGAGCGCGACCCTCAGTAACTTGTCGCGATTGCAGGGCGCGCGTTGCTTTGCGCCGACGAGACGAGCGAACCATCGGGCGCCCGTTCGGAAAACCGAGCAGTGCGCTGGCCGATCAGGAGTTCGTCGCGCCCGAGCTGCACGGCCACTCCGCGGAGCCACGCAGAATCGCTTGTTCGAGTTCGTCGCGACGGCGATGCCAGGTGGGCCGGGCACGGGATCGGAGACGGCATGCCGGCGTGGGTCGCGACCGATCCGGCGTCAGCCAAGCGGCCGCGACGATGCCCGATCCGGCATGTCTCTCGGCGTCTCTCCGACCTGTGAAGTCGAGACATCCGATCTCGCCTCCGCCGCCGAGACTTCGAGACGCGTCCCGCGCCGACCCCGCGCCCGTGTCTCTCCCGATCGCGTCTCGCCGCGCGATCCGAGACATCCCGAACCGGCCCGCCCCAACCCCCTGCTCCGCAAGCACCTGCGCCCACACCGCGCATCCCCGAAACGACACGACCCGCGGCCACCAGTGCAGTGACCGCGGGTCGCATCCGATACGCCAGTTCCGTAGCTCCCTCTGGCGGACGGATATCGGAACTTCCAGAGAGACACGGCTGGCACCGCGAGCGGCGGCGGGGAGTGCCGGGTCAGTTCGCGTTCAGCCCAAACGCTCGCGAACCGAGCTTCCGCTTGAAGGCAGCCTCGATCTCGAGGACCTCGCGGGCAGCCATCGATTTGGGCAGCGTCCGGAGGATCGTGAACTGGAAGGACCCCGCGCGCGAAGCGTCGGTCCCGACGAGTTCGAGCAGTCGTGCGTTCCCTCCGTGTCCCGTGGCGGCGTAGCACTCCCAGCGACCGAGGATGCCGCGATCTCCGTGGGCGGAGCCGACGTATTGGTGGCTCGTCTGCAGATCGACGATGAGGTAGACGCCGGCGACCGCACTGAGCGTGCGATGCCAGACCCGGTTCGCATCGGGCTGATTCACGATGCGCTTGAGCTCGTCGAACGACAGGATCACATCCTCGTAGCCGGGGAAGTCGGCGACGAAGCCGCGGGGTCGAATCTCCAGGACCGGCTTGTCCAGCTTGCGCTGCACCCACGATCTCGCTCCCTGACCCCAGTCGATGACCAGCCGATCGCGCAGGTCGTCGAAGGTGCTCATCGGCTCCAGGTGGTAGGTCCAGTTCCCACTCCAGATCTCCGGGCAGGGGAAGCCCGGTGGGCAGAGCCCGACTCCTGGCCGGTGCCCGAGGACTCGCGAGCATCCGACGAAGCGCGCCCGAGTTCCCAGCTCACCGACGAATCGAAGGACGAACTCGCAGTCGTGGAACACAGGGCGTGACTGGATGCTCTCGTACGCTTCGAGGAACCCGGTACGCACGATAGCCGCCAGGTCGATCCGTGTGTCGGCGTGGCGGACCAGCTTCAAGCTCCGTCGCCCGACGTCCGCATCGAGCAGAGAGAGAACCGCGCCCAAGGTGAGTTGTCTTCCACGGACATCCGCGAGCACTTCGGCCATGCAGAGTTCGTCGGACATGGTTTGAAGGAACTTGATTCGCCGGAGCAGCGGCCTTCGCCGCTGATGCCCCTGTTGCAAGGTTCGGCAAGCGGACCGACGGGGGTGGGTTCGTCCAGAGGTTTCGCCGGCGAGCGAAGCTGGGATTTCGGCGAGGGCGACAGCAGACGAGTCGGCAACTTCGTCACGGACTCGCCTGAAGTCTCGGCGCACCACGGTCACATGGTCCGACGACCGCGCGAAGCGCCGGGCCCGGGCCGCTCCGCCGCTGAACGGTCGCGCCGCCTGATCTCCTTCACGGCGTCGACTAGGTCGCTCGTTCCGCTCTGCGCGGCTCGCGCCAGGTCGGGCCCGTCGCGCGTGACCTGGAGCACGCACGATTCGCAGCATCAGCCGCGAATTGACGCTTCTTGGCTTTCGACCCGAGAGGTACGATGCCTGCGCTCAGATGTCGCCCCCAGCCAGAAGCCGTTTTGACTCTGAAGCCCTGATGTTGCAGGGCTTTACGTTGGTCGCTCCGAACCGCTTCGCCGACGCGGCCGGGACGTGGCTAGTCGTCCAAGAACATGGCGTGACCGATCGAATTGCCGACCTGATGATCGCTCGCGTTGACGAAGCCGCGCTGGAAGCGCGGCTGTCGTCGTGGAGTCGCCCACTGGCGCTCACCGAGCTGCGGGCGTTGCGGCACCTACGACCTGACCGCGCCGCGACCGTCGAGTGGGTCGCGCGCAAGGTGCGCGTCACTGTTGACCGCGCACGTTCGCTACTTCGCGGACTGGAACGGGATGGGCTGGTCGAACGGACGACGACGGGGAGCTTCACTCGGCAAGTCGAGCTGCGGCCCGCGTTCCGGGCTGTCGTCACGTTCGAACTCAAGCGTGACGATTGGCGCCGCGCACTCGTTCAGGCGCGTGCGCACCAGTCCTTCGCCGATCGCGCGTACGTCGTGTTCGACGCGGCAGCGAAGGTGTTCCTGGAGAACCGCGACTCCTACGCCCAGCTCGGGGTTGGGCTGATTTCCTTCTGTGCTGCAACGCAGACGATCAAACAGGCGACACCGAGCCGCGCCAGTAGGTTCCGCGACGCCACGCTGGCACTCTTCAGTTCGGAACGAGTCATCGCGCGGTTGCTGGGGCAACTGGCTACGAGACTGCCGCAAGCCAGCTTGCCAGGTGCAGCGGGTGAGATCGGTCATCCAGAACCACCGACGATCGTTGGACCTGGTTCCAGAAGGATTCAGAATCTCCTATCCGCTGTCGCAGCGCCGTCAACGGCTGCACTGGGATCAACTCGTTAGCCAAGCGTGCACACCACCAAAGGTAGTGCTTTCCCGCGGCTTCGCGGTCGAAGTCGTCGCCAGTGTCAGGAAGGTTCCCGTCGCAGTACGGGCATGTGCACGGCTGGTATCCCGAGACTGCAGCGAT
Source organism: Planctomycetota bacterium (assembly GCA_046349595.1). Lineage (GTDB taxonomy): Bacteria > Planctomycetota > UBA1135 > UBA1135 > UBA2386 > JACRLW01. The sequence continues at coordinate 2,823,430 of JAXMCA010000001.1, read as the reverse complement.
CTGCGGCATCTCTTCCGCGAGTGCGCAGCCTAGGAACTGCGGCACGAAGAACCAATTTAGCGGCTGTCGGGCGAAGCCAGGCGACGGCGCCACTGTGCGCTGCATCGACATCCGTGTTCCGGCACCGAACGACTTGGCGCCGAACGGCAGCATGAGCCACCCCAGCAACCCGGCCTGCGCAATCACAACCGGCATACCGTTGTCTGAGAGAGCAGAGACGACTTCCCGTAGGCCACGGATCACCGCTTCGTCCGCGAACTGCCGCGGCCCGTCGGGCGGCTCGATCTGAATCCGAAGGTAGATGGGCTTCGCGGGCAGTTCAACCAGCTCGTTCAGGAAGTCGTTCCGCTCCTTGTCGGCCGAAACGACGTTGTGAGTGATCTGGAACCCGAACCAAAGCTGGTGATCGTTCGCCAGCGGTGATGCTGCCGCGGCGCGAGCGCACGACAGCGTTGTGTGCAGGCTTCGCGTGTTGGGCGTTGCACCGTGAACCAACCACGGAGAGATTAGTATCTCGCGCCCATTATCGATCTGGGCCTGAAGGACGTTCGACACGAACCGAGTGACGTTGGCTGCGGGGCTGCTCTCCTGAAGGTAGGCCAGGTCGTCTCGCCCGCGACCGCGCTGGGCAAAGGGTAGCTCCAGCTTCTGCGACTCGGGGTCCGCGATGACGAACAGGGCGTTGGGCTCGAAGGCGGCGGCGTGCCTGCGCGATGTCGACTCCTTGTACCGCGAGAGAAGCACGGTCGCCCCGACTCGCCAGGTTCCCGCGACATCCGAAAGGAAGTCGCTCACGACCGTCCAGGATTCGTTTCCGCTTGGATGCGCGATGAAGCTGAACTGAGTTGTCGGCATCAGTCGTCCCCTTCAATTTCCCGAATCGCCTGCTCGACGCCAAGACGTTGATGAGCATGGAACGACAACAGGCGGAGCACGACCCGTCGCGTCCTTTCGTTCCATGGCCCGGCCTTCGGCTCGTCAGGGCGGGTCGTCTTGATGCGATCGTGCAACTCCTGAGTCGTGTGGACCGCGTGACTCCAGTTGAACGGATGCCGCCCTGTGCCCGCTTCGTAGACGACTGCCCCGACGGCGAACAGGTCGCTTCGCGTGCGCGCCGGTTCTCCACGCAGTTGTTCCGGGGCCATGTACGGAACGGTGCCGCGTAGCGCAGGGTACGCCGTGTAGGTCGTCGCACCGACCATTCTTGAAAGCCCGAAGTCCAACAACACCGGCTGACCCCAGTCTCCATCGCGCAACGCGACGTTTTCCGGCTTGATGTCCCGGTGGATGATTTCGAGATCGTGAATCTCTGCAACGCCGGCGAGAAGACCGGTCAGAAAGGTCGTGAGCTGTTCGGCGTTCACCGGCAACTTGTTGCGCTGAATGGCCGCACGCACGGTTCCGCCGCTGATGAACTCGCACTCGATGTAGGGGAAGTCTTGGTCTCGCAGTCGAAAGCGATCGGCCCGTCGAAATGCCACGACGTTGGGATGATCCACCGTCTGGAGCGCGGCGATCTCGCGGTCCCAGAGATGCGTCGGCATGTTCGGGTAGTGGATCACCTTGAGCGCGTATTCGTCATCTCCGCGCGCCACACGAAACGTCGTCCCGAACGTGCCTGCGCCAAGCACCTCGATATCATCGAACGCACCAAGTCCTTCCGTTACGTCCTCAACGCTGACCTTCGCATCGCCCATTCTCTTCACCGCCTAGTGTCCTGAGTCAGGAATTCGAGTGCTTGTAGATCGTTGACTTCCGCAGATAACACGGGAGGTCGACGATGGCGCGCGGGCATCAACTGAAGCCGTTGGTCTTGAGCGACGTGGAGCGAGAGCACCTCGTGAGCTTGTCGCGTCGGCGCACGAGTGCGCAGTCAATCGCGGTGCGAGCACGCATCGTGCTCGAGGCGGCCGACGGCAAGTCGAATCTCGAGGTCGCTGACGCCTTGTCGGTGAGTCGAGTCACGGTCGGCAAGTGGCGGGGCCGGTTCCTTGCGCGACGTCTGGACGGTCTCTTCGACGAGCCGCGCCCGGGCGCACCGAGGACGGTCACCGATGCGCACGTAGAGCGGCTGATCACAACCGCGCTCGAAAGCACCCCGAGGAACGCGACGCACTGGAGCACCCGTTCCCTCGCCAAGGCCACGGGCATGAGCCAGAGCACCGTGAGCCGCACTCTGCGCGCGTTCGCGCTGCAGCCGCACCGAGAGGAGACGTTCAAGCTCTCGAACGACCCGCTGTTCGTCGAGAAGGTGCGCGACATCGTGGGCCTCTACCTGAATCCACCCGCCAAGGCGGTGGTCCTGTGTGTCGACGAGAAGACCCAGATCCAGGCCCTCGACCGCACCCAGCCGGTCTTCCCGATGCGGCCAGGCTTGCCAGAGCGTCGGACCCACGACTATGTCCGACACGGCACCACGACGCTGTTCGCAGCTCTCGATGTGAAGTCGGGCAAGGTCATCGGTGATTGCAGGCAGCGTCACCGCGCGTCGGAGTTCGTGGATTTCATGCGACGCATCGAGGACGCCGTCCCGCAGGACCTCGACCTGCATGTCATCCTCGACAACGTCAGCACGCACAAGACGCCGTCGGTTCGTCGATGGCTCGTTCGACACCCGAGGTTTCACCTCCACTTCACGCCGACCTACGCCTCGTGGATCAACCTGGTCGAGCGTTGGTTCGCAGAGATCACCCAGAAGCACATCCGAAGGGGCACCCACAAGAGCACGAAGTCGCTCGTCGCGGCGATCCGCGGCTTTGTCGACGGATGGAACGACTGCCCCCGGACCTTCGTGTGGACCAAGACGGCCGACGACATCCTCGCAGCGCTCGGCCGATTCTGCTCCCGAATCTCCGACTCAGGACACTAGTCGTCCTTGGCCAGACTATTTGCGCACCAACCGCAGAGGTTGCCGTCGCTTAGTTCTTCGACCGGAATCTGCATGTCGCACATGAAGCACACGTGTTCGCAGGACTCGCCACACGCCGCACAACGCTGCTCGTCAACAACGTACGCTTCACGCTCGCAGTAGGGGCAGGCGATGAGAGGAGGGCTACAGCCCTCCTTGCATGCACGGTAGGACTCGAGAGCAAAGTGCTCCCGTAGCGCACGCTCGACGATCTCCTCGTGCACCTCCTTGGCTCCGCACGCTCGACAGGTCACGTCGGGTGGATCGCTGGTTGTCGGGCGCATCAGTAGTGATCCGCATTCCGCGCACGCGAGTTCGTAGATGGCTGCTGCAACCGCATCGGACACCCACTCCACGGCGGCGATAGCCCCTGCACAGTCCTCGCGCTCCTGCTCTACGACTTCCGACACGGTTAGCATGGTCGACCACGTGTCGGCGCCAAGGGCTTCGGCGGGGTCCACCTTGAGGGTCGTGACCATGAAGTTGCGCACGACCAGGAAGCAGTCCGATAGCAGGCCCCGCAGGGTCTCTTCGTTTGCGGTGGTGAAATGGTGTTCAATCTCGTTGCGGACTTTGGCGACGCGATCCACGCGCTTCCAATCTGCCACGATGTCCAGAGCCGCGAACCGTTCTCGAATCTGTTCGGTGCTTGCCGTCTTCTTCCCTTGGCCGACGAACGAAACCGCTCCGCCCTTCAAAGCCGGTACAACGCGTTCCCTCACCAATACGTCATCGGTTCCCGGTGGTGAGAGTCGTCTGAGCGACTCCTTGAAGAGCAAGAGGATGCCTGCGTGCAGGTTGCGGACAGCGGACAGCCACCTGTCGGGGTTGCCGGTGCCGAAGTCTTCCACCCCGAGCTGAACTGACTTCACCGCATTCTCCAGTAGCGGACTCACGCCTCCACGGTAGCGAGGCGATAGCGGCGAGCAAGCAGGCGTTGACCCCGGGGCGGTTCAGTTTCTGGGGGCGACTGGTTGCACCGGGCGACCTTCGGGCTCCCCGGCGGTCGCGGCTTCGGGCGCCGCAACCCCCGGACCGCCCGGCTCACGACGCTGTCGCAGCGACCGGTCCGCCGACAGATCTCGGTCAGGCGGACGCCCTGGCGGTACAGCTCCCGGATCCGTTCGCGCTCGGCCTCGGTCACGTTCAGGGTGTTGCGGGGGCGACCCATCGGCGGGATCATCCTCGAGACCAAGGGTGCGAACATGGACGAGTTGGACGCCGAGATAGCACGACTTCCGGGCAGCCCCGAGGTGAGGCGACGCACGGCGATCGTGCTCCGGAACATCGTTGGTCAGATCAGCGACGAGGATGCCGCTCGTGACCTCGGTGGGAGTCTGTCGGACCTCGCGGATCTTCGCAGGGTCGTCATGGACAGCATGGCTGTGGCGATCCGTGATGATTCCTTGAGCGAATCGCAGAGCGACGACGAGGGTTCCGGCTGAGGGCAGATAGCCGTGGAAATGCGACGTCGCTCCCCGCGGCTGTGCGCGGTCAGTCGATCGGGAACGCCGCGAACCTGACCCCGTGCCGCGTGTAGGCGGCGACAGGCAGCATGCGCTGCTCGCCCCGACGTGACTCCGGCAGCCAGTCGAGGGCGGCAGGAGAGTTCGAGCGCAGCGTCTCGATCACGAACTCACGCGACGCGATGCCGACGAAGCCTGCGCTGCCACCTTCCTTCCCGGTGGCGCGTTCGAACGCGGCCCGGAGCGCGACGGCGTCGGCGGTGTCTGCGTCGAAGATCAGGGCGACCGGCTCTCGATCGGGGAAGTCTCGAAGGAATGCGCGGGCGTCCGCCAGCAAAGGCTCCCGGAGTTGCTCGATCATCTCGTGCGAGCGCATCTGCTCGCCGAAGTGTGCGAAGGGATCGCCGTCGTGCATCTGTCAGGAGGGAGGAATGACGCCGGGGGAGGATCGACTCCGGAGTTTGGAGGATCGGAGAGAGAGTCGAAAGCCTTTATGCGAGGGAAGCAACCCCGGCCGGAGTGCCTGGTGGCGGCGAGCTTCGAGTGTTCAGCCTTCTTCTTGCCGCCGAAGTCTGCGCTGGGTTCTGGTCCAACCCCGTACGGGGATCAAGCGGAAGCTGGATGAACGCACGCGACCTTGGAACATCGCCTGAGTGGCGCATCGAGTTCGGCGCGCTCCCAGGTCGCTTCATGTCGACGGCCCTCTTTCGTCGGCGAATGCCTGCGAACCGCGTCGCGGAAAGGACACGGCCCGACGCGCGCGAAGCCAGATAGGGTTCGCGCGGCGCCGGGCGTGTCGCGGACGCCAGTGCCTGGGCTCCGGGACGGGAGTTCCTCTCGCTTGGTCCCCGGGGCACGCTCGCGGCGTCCGCTGGGTGTGGCAGGTGGTGGTGGAGCAGGGATCGTGTCAGCGCTTCTGATCTCGGTCACCATGGGCAGTGGTGTCCGAGCGTCGGTACGCGCCGAGTGCCTTGGTTGCGGCCCCGAGGTCGATGAGACCTCTCTCGGGCTTCTTGTACTCGACCCCGTTCTCGTGGATCTGCTTGCAGGGGAGGTCGAGGAGCCAGGTCAAGTGATCCGACTGGTTGGTGAGTCGGAACGCGGAGAACGGGACCAACAGGCTCGCGTCCTTGGTGGTGACGACGAAGAAGCGAAGACGTCGGCATTCGTTGTCGACGACGCACTCGGTGATGGAGCCGAGCTTCTCATCGCTCGCCGTAGCGGGGAGCGATCGAACCCGTTCACCCATCACCCAGCGTGGCAGCTCGGCCGCAGCCTTGGAGAGGCTGGCGGAAGCGGGCCGCGCGCCGTCTTCTTCGGCGTTGGCCTTGGCGGGTCGCTCCCAGGCATCTCGGGCGTCTTGGACGATGTCTGGAAGCCCGCGCTTGGCGATCGTGGCGTCGTCGAACGCGGGGAGTGTCGCCAGACGCTCTCGCGTGGCGGAGAGGATCAGTGCGGGCCTGCTGTCCATCTCCTGACCGGTGGAGGCGCGGTCCAACTGGATCGCGGACATGGGAACGACGATCTGTCGCGGTGGCGAGCCAAGCCAATCACCGGTGGTGATCGCTGCGAACTCGATGCTCCCGTTGGCGGCATCGACGATGAGATGGACGACCTGGGCAGCAGGCGAGGGCGGATCGCCCTTCTCCTTCGTGGCTCCGGATGCGTCCTTGTCGTCCTTCGATGGGGAGTCGGTCGCCAGGCGGAGTCGAGCACCGACGAAGGAATCGAGCCTGGCGTACGGATCGTTGGTGCGATCCTTTTCCTGCGGGGCCGCGGCGTTTGCCGAGGCGGGGCGCGGCGGTGACTCGAGGGTCACGCGCTGCGCGAGGGTGAGGGGCGCGAGCAGCAAGCAGGCAGCCAGCAGTCGCGTACCCGGTCTCGGGATGAGCATGTCTTCTCCATCGTTCGGGTTTGCACACCCACGAGCCGCTTGGGGGCTGATCTCGGGATGCACCCCGCGTCCTGATGCGCGGCCGAAGCCACGCGAACGCGGTGGGCGTGCTACGCGAGGGGTCGGCGCGCAGGGCTTCGAAAGCAATCCGGCGAAGATCCCGGATCTGCGCGATCTGATGAAGCCCCAAGGACTTCTCGCGGTGTTGGCGTCGGCTGTCTTTTCGATGGCAGGGGAAATCTCCCCGCAAATCGGGAGGGCGCCGCATGCATTCACCGTACCGGGCGACGGCAACACCTGTGACGAATCCGATTCGCATCATTCCTGACGTTGTCGCTGCGAGCCCACTCCCAGGCGACGTGCCAAGCGATGGAGGTTGGAACGTGCGATGCCGAGTTCACGTGCTGCGGCTGCCCAGTTGCCATGGTGCTGTTCCACCGCGTCGCGGATTCGTGCACGTTGGTGGTCCTCGGTGCTCGCGCGGAGCGAGCAAGCGAATTCGGATCTGGCGGACTGGTTCGGCATGGGGGAGAGAGGCCGAAGGGATCTTTGGTCCAGATCAAGGTCTTGCGACGTGATGAGAACCCGTCCCCCTTGCGCGCGGGCCGCCGCGCGCAGAGTGGCTCTGGAGACGACGTTCTCGAGTTCCCGGACATTGCCCGGCCATTCCGCGGCGGAGAGCAGATCAAGGGCCTCGGGGGCGAATCGAACCGGCCCGCAGCCGATCTGCCGTCGAGAGTCGTCGGCGAACATCCCCGCCAGAACGGCGACATCTTCCACGTGCTCACGCAGTGGAGGGACTCGGATGCGCCCTACGTCGAGTCGGTGCAAAAGATCGGCGCGGAAGCGGCCGTTGCGCACCTCCAAGTTCAGGTCGCGGTTCGTGGCGGCGAGGACCCGGACGTCGACTCGAACCGACTGATCGCTTCCTACGCGTTGCAGTTCGCCGTGCTGGAGGACTCTCAGCAACTTGGCCTGGACGAGCGTGGGCAGTTCCCCGACCTCGTCGAGGAACAAGCTGCCGCCGTCGGCGACGCCGAACTTGCCTGAGCGCGCCGACTCCGCGCCGGTGAATGCGCCCCGGACATGTCCGAAGAGCTCGCTTTCGGCGATGGACTCGGGGAGGGCGGCGCAGTTGACGTAGACGAGCGCGCGATCGGCGCGTCGCGAGCGGGCGTGCAAGGTGCGGACCACGAGCTCCTTCCCCACACCTGTTGGGCCGGTGACCAATACGGGCAGGTCGGCTGGCGCCAGGATGTCGATCTCCGACCGGAGTTGCCGCATCGCGGCACTGTTTCCCAAAAGGACCCCTCCACGGCGCTCGAGCGCATCACGAGTGAGGTGTCTGGCGATCTGTCCCTCGCGTTGGGCGCGTTCCTCGAGAAGCTCGATCAGTCCGATGGTGCGCAGCGCTCCAGCTGCGAGCGCGGCAAGGTGGTCCAGCAGCTGATGGTCGAGGCGATCGAAGGCGTGCGCGTCGAGAGCATCGGCGGTCAGCACTCCAACCAGTTCGCCATCGATGCGCAGCGCACAGCCGAGGCAGGCGTGGACGCGATGTGCTGGATCGGCGGCCGCGCGGATCATTCCGTCGTAGGGATCGGGCAGCTTGGATTCCGCGGCGAACAGGACGGGCTCGGCAGCGGAGCAGATCGCGGCAAGGCGCGGATGTTCAGCCGTTCGGAAGCGACGGCCGAGCAGGTCGGACGCGAGTCCCAACTGGGCGACTGGCACCAGATCCTGACCTTGTGCTCGGAGGAGGGCGGTTGCGTCGCAGGGCAGGGCGCGGTGAACCGCGTCGACGAGCCGCTGCGCCCTCTCCTGGGACGGGAAGGAGGCGGTCAAGTCGCGCGCGATCGACAGCAGGACGTCGAGGGTGGGGCCGGGCATCATTCAGAGCCCATGCTATCAACAAGATGACAGGCCGCGTTGTCTGGATGAGCACGCGGCCTCTCGGCCCCGCCTGGCAGGCCGTGGACAGGTTGGCTTCCAGCGGCACGAGCCTTGCGCAGCGAAGAGCACCCGAACCGAGCGAATCATGACCCAGTCCCCGAGCCTCTCTCCATCCACCACTCTTGCCGCGCTCGCAACCAGCCGCGCCGGGGCATCCCGGGTGTTCGCAAGGCACCACCTCGACTTCTGCTGCCACGGAGGCGTGAGCGTGGCGGAGGCCTGCGCGCGGAAGGGGCTCGACGCCAGCCAGATCATCGAAGAAGTCGCCGCCGAGGAGCGTGTGGGGGAGGCGCCCGCTGTGTGGGAGTCCCGCCCCCTCGACCTGCTGACCCGGCACATCGTCGATCGCTACCACCGGGACCACCGGGCCGAACTGCCTCGCCTGCTGTCCATGGCGCGCCGCGTGGAGCAGGTTCACGGTGACAAGCCGGAATGCCCTCGCGGTCTCGCCGATCTCATCGCGCGATTCTTCGACGAGGTGGACGGGCACATGCTGAAAGAGGAGCAGATCCTATTCCCCATCATCGAGTCGGGTCAGGGAAGTACCGCGGGCGGCCCAATCCAGGTGATGGAGCGCGAGCACGAAGACGCGGCTGTGGACCTGGAGCGGATGCGCGAGCTGACCAGCGACTACGTTCCTCCGGCGGCAGCGTGCGGCACATGGCGTGCCCTGTACCTGGGCCTCGCGGAGTTCGTTCGCGAGTTCATGGAGCACGTCCACCTCGAGAACCACCTGCTGTTCCCGCGGGCATTGCGGGGCTGAGGAGGCTCCGTGACCCACGTCGTTGCCGAGCCCTGCGTGAATTGCAGGTACACGGACTGCGTCGAAGTCTGCCCCGTAGACGCGTTCCGTGCGGGCGAGAACTGCCTGGTCATTGATCCACGCGAGTGCATCGACTGCACTCTGTGCGTATCGCAGTGCCCCGTCGGTGCGATCTTCGCTGACGGGGACCTGCCGGAGCGGTGGTCAGAGTGGCTGGCATTGAACGACCGGCTCAGCACGCGATGGCCGATCATTCGCAAGAAGATCGCACCGCTGTCGGGTCATGAGAACGCGGCGCGCCTGCTGGAGAAGCGGGAGCTGTTGTCGGAGCGGCCGGAACATGGATTGTGATACGAATGGATCGCGCAACGTGGCGCGACGGTGACCGTCCTGGAAGCGCGCGATCGGTCGGATCGCGCATTTGCTGCGCGTGCTCATCGCGCGACTCCTGGGCCACTGAGAGAGCGAGTCGACGGCGTTGATCATCGGTCCGGCGTGGGCGGCGCTTTCCCTTGTGCTCCCGCAGCACGCAGTGCCCGTCGGCGGATAGTCGATCGTCGCGGCATTCTCGCGGTGAACTCAACCAACGATCGCTGTGATCAGAAGGCGGAGGGGCTCAAGGAGCGGCACGATCGGGCAGACCGTACTCGCCGGGGGCGACATCGCGGGCTGTTGACACGGCGTGCGTTCGAGTTATCGAACACCACCGGGCGGCCGGATCCCTTTCAAGGTGTCTTCATCCGGAAGGGGGCCAACACCAGGCGATTCGTACCCTTGTACTCGTCGACCTCTTCGAACAGATGATTCAGCAGCGAATCGAGGGATGCGTAGTGGCTCTTGGTGATCGTCACCCAACCGGCGTTGGGATCAAAAAACGTCAGGGTTCCAACTTCGCAATCGACCTCGTCGGCGATCGCCAAGCAGTGACCGACACGGGACGGCTTGCTGGATTGCAGGAGATAGTACGTCGGCGTTGACTCGGCAAAATCGATGAGCTTGTCCGTCAACTTGTCGATCATCCCCTCGAGGTTCGCGTCTTCGGGAGTGAATACCTCTTGCTGTCGGCCGTCGGGGGTGAATACCGGATTGACCAATCCGCGCGAGGCTAATTGGTTTCGCTGGAAGCTGAGTGCCGCTGGCTCGAGCTTGGGGATCTCGGCGTGCAATTTGCCCATCGCCTTCTGGGCCTCGGGAAGGGCGAGAAGGGTGTCCCAGAGATGGAGTTTGCCGACCGCGTACATACGCACCCAATACAACGATAATCCGTAGCACACTCCGGAGTAGCCGTCAGAACTTGTCTGCCTGGGAATGTCTTTGCCATTGACGTTCTGCTGCCATGCCTTGAAGTCGGGAAAGGTCGCGTGCTTGAAGTAGTAGTCTTGTGCCCACTTGTCGATGACCTGCTTGGCAGTGCTCACTTGAACCTCCTCGTCCCGTGTTGACTGAGTTCACCGCGTGATTCGCGAGACTGCACCGCGGGAAGCCGAGATCGGATCCGGTTCCGAAACCCCTTCCGGCGACTCCGCAGACGACAGCTACCGAAGTTGGGCGTGAAGGTCCGAAGGTCTGAGCAGCGATCGCGCAACGGGGGCCTCATCGCGGTTCATCGGCTGCTGGAAGCCGAGTTGTCCAGCTTCGTGCTGTCCGCAAAACCGATCGAGTCATCCTACCGGAAGATCGAGATTGGACACGGGGGTCCACGCGAACCCTTCCCCGTTCCCGGAGTACGGACGGGGGACCGCGATGCTCGGCTTGGTCTGACTCACGGTTCCCGTCTTGCGATCGCGGCTACGTGGCGCGGTGGTAGTGCTTCGGCAGTCCGCTGTTCACCGCCACCCCACGATCGAACTAAGGCGACGCCCAGATTTACGAGGGTGATTTCGCCGGGACCGGTCAAGACAGCCGAGGATGCGGCCTCACGGGAGGGCGCCGGCGTTGACCAAGCTCGATCCGGAGTCGGTGATGACGATCAAGAAGTTGCACGCGCGCGGGGTGCCGCGGACGGCGATCGCGAGGATGCTTGGGGTGTGCGAAGGGACGGTGCGCTACCGCCTGCGGCGGCAGGCGTCCGGGGCCAAGGACGGCCGCTCGCAGCGGGCGAGCGCGCTGGGAGCCCTGAAGGAGGCGATCTCGGAGTGGCTGCAGGTGCACGAGGGCCGCACCAACCTGGCCGCGCTGCACGAGTACCTGCAGACCGAGTTCGACTGCGCGGTGAGCCTGCGCGCGCTGCAGCGCTTCGTGACGCGGCACTTCCCGGGGCCGAAGCTGCGAGCCCGTCGCCGCGTCGAGACTCCACCCGGGGCGCAGTGCCAGACCGACTGGGCCGAGTTCCGCGGAGTGCTGGTCGGGCACGAGCAGCTCGACCTGTTCGCACTGCACATGCAGCTCAGCTTCTCGCGCTTCGGCGCGATCGTCTGGTCGCGCGGCAAGGACCAGCTCTCCTGGCAGACAGCCCACAACGAGGCCTTCCGACGCCTGCACGGCGTGCCGGCCAGCAACCGCGTCGACAACGAGAAGACGGCCATCGCCCACGGTGCTGGCGCGTTCGGTGAGATCAACACCTCCTACCGCCGCTACGCGCAGGCGCTGCGCTTCCACGTCGATGCCTGCGCCCCGCGCTCACCCGAGCACAAGGGCAAGGTCGAGCGTCGCATCCTCGCGCACCGGATGGGCTTCGATCCCCGCGGTCGGCATTGGAACGACTTGCTCGAGCTGCAGTCGTGGACCGACTCGAAGGTGATGTGGAGCGCGGCGCGACGCCGATGTCCGGCGACGGGGACCACGGTGCTCGAGGCCTGGCGTCAGGAGATCCCACGCCTGCAGCCGCTGCCGATCCTGCCCGAGCCCTTCGACGTCGTCGTGCACCGACCGGTCGGCATCGACTGCATGGTGCACTTCGAAGCACGGGAGTACTCGGTGCCGTTCCGCTTCGTCGGCCGCAAGGTCGAGGTGCGCGGCTGTGCTGGTGAAGTGCAGGTCCTCGCCGAGGGCAGCGTCGTCGCACGCCATGCGCGCCGCACGGCGCAGCGAGTGCTGATCGACCAAGCGCACTTCGAAGGCAACGCGCAGGATCATGTGTTGCCGCCCGTCCCGCTGGGACGGATGGGCCGGCGGTTGGCGGAGATCGCCGCGATGGAGCCGCAGCGGCGACCGATCGACTTGTACGCCGCATTGGCGGAGGTGGCGCGATGAGCCAGCGCAAGGCGACACCGCGCGTCGACATCGACGCGACCCGTCAACGGCTGCTGCAGCTCGGGCTGCAGGCCGCCGCGGAGCAGATCGACGCGCTGCTGGAAGAGGCGGTGAAGGCCGATGAGGCACCCCACGTCGTCCTCGATCGCCTGCTGCAGATCGAGTCCAACACCCGCGAGGAGCGGCGGGTGCGCACCTCGTTGCGACTGTCGAGCCTTCCGGCCGGTCAGACGCTGGGCAACTTCGACTTCGCCTTCCAGCCCTCGGTTGAACGCAGCCGCATCGAGACGCTGTCGACCTGTGCGTGGATTCGCGACAAGGCCTCGGTGCTGATCCAGGGTCCGCCGGGAGTGGGCAAGACGCATCTCGCGATCAGCCTGGGCGTGAAGGCGGTCGAGAACGGCTTCAGCGTGGCCTTCTTCCGGCTCGAGGAGCTGCTCGCTGCGCTGCGCACCGACGCGGAGCACTCGCCGGCGTCGATGCGGCGGAAGAAGCTTACGTCAACGTGGCGCTGCTGATCATCGACGAGGTCGGCTTCGAGCCGATGACGCGCCACGACGCGAGCCTGTTCTTCCGCCTGGTCAGCTACCGCTATGGCCGCGGCAGTGTGCTGATCACGACCAACAAGGGCATCAAGGATTGGCCGGAGCTGTTCGCTGGCGACGAAGTGCTCGCGACCGCGATCCTCGATCGGCTGCTGCACAAGAGCCACGTGCTGAACATCAAGGGTCGCAGCTACCGGCTGCGGGACCTGGATCACGACGTCAGCGCGCACGCCTGAGCGGCGCAGCGGCCGCCGAGGAAGAACGCCCGGCCGCCGCCCCATGGGGGCGGCCCCAGCCCCGCTGGGGCTGGGGCACGGGCTGCGCCCTACCGATGCTGCGCATCGGCAGGGGCCCCGCAGCCCTCGTAAATCTACGCGTCGCCTTATCTCGCAAAGGTGTGCGTCGCTTGACACCAGTGCCTGCTCGGAGCGAACTTCCTCGCGCAGATCATCTTCGAGCGCTTCGCCAACCACATGCCACGCGCGGCTCGAGACGAAATGCGCGGCCGAAGGGCTGTCGCTGTCGCGCAGCGTGATGTGCAACTCGACGATCCGCTGCGCGGAGTTGCTCGAGCCGATCTACAAAGCCGTTCGCGAGGAGGTCCTCGCCAGCCTGGCGCACTCGGTGTTGCAGATCGACGACTCCGAAGTCGTGCAGCGCAACGGACCTCGCCCAGGCGAACGGAAGGTCAACATCTGGGCGATCCGCGATCAGCACGCGGGCGTCTTCTACAGCGCCACGAACTCGCGCAACCGGGACGGTCCGAAGGACATCCTCGGTGGCCGGCGCGGTCGGCTGCAGAGCGATGGGCATGATTGCTTCGATGGCCTGGACCCTGACCTCATCACGAGGATCGGTTGCTGGGCTCACGTACGCCGCTACTTCGACAAGGCACGGAAGGTCGGCGACACGAACGCGCTGAAGGTGATCGACTGGATCGGCAAGCTCTTCGCCGTAGAGCGCCTCGCCAAGAAGCAGGCGGACGCCGGCAAGGCGCTGACGGACGCCGAGCTGGTCGCTCTCGGAGAGAGCAATCGAAGCCCATCGTCGATGCGATCAAGGCTTGGCTCGATCAGGCCCAAGCCGAACCGCCGAGCTTGCCGGGTGGCCCGCTGATGAAGGGCGTTGGCTACGCGCTCAACCAGTGGCCGACGTTGATCCGCTTTCTTGAGGATGGGCGCATCCGCGAGATCTCGAACAATGGCTGTGAGCGTGCACTGCGGAAACTGGTGATCGGAAGGAACAACTGGCAGTGGTTCGGTTCCGCACGCGGGACCAAGGCCGCCGTCATCCTGATGACGCTGGTGCAGTCATGCCGCGAGCACGGCATCAACCCGCTCTTCTACCTCGCCGACGCCCTCCGCGAGATCTCGTCGATCCCGGCCTCCGAGGTCGCGACCCTCACGCCCACCGGGTGGCGGCGACGGTTGCGCCAGGCCGCCGAAGCCAAGCGCTCGCAGATCGCCATCGAGAGCGTCGTCCGCGATCTGACCTTCGGAAGGTAGTTGCCTCCGCCGGTCCTCGAAACACCGCTGCGAAACGGTGCACGTCGCAGAACAGTTACGTACTCCTTCCACGTCGCTCCACCGTCGCGACGCACGATCGACTTCATCGCCGCGTTGGCCTCGAGTGTCGTGGCGTCGATGCCGAGCGCCTTGCCCTTCAGCAGCTTCTTCTCGAACGCGATCTTCAGCACGAAGGAGAAGACCTGCTCGATCAACTCCTTCGGCAACCGATGCCGGATGATCGTCAGGCTCGAGTGGTCCGGCGTCGACTCGGTCGGCTTCAGTCCGAGGAAGCTCCGCAGCGAAAGGCTGTCGCTGCATCGCCAGGCGATCCCGCGCTGCGAGTCGATGCCCTCGAAGTAGCCGATGAACAGCATCCGGACACACCCGGCGGGATCGAGGGGCGGCCGCCTTCGCCGTAGAGCGGAGCGCACAGGTCCTCGACGTAGGAATCGAACTTGGCCTCGGCCAGCAGCTTGTTCAGCGCCGCGTAGAACGGGTGGCCAGGAGAGCGCGGGAGCGCACTCGTCGGCACCATCAAGTCCTGCTGGAAGTGCTCACGACGTCGACCGATTGCCATGCAACCTCTCTACGCACCAGCACCGCAGGTGGCTGGTCCAAGTCGCGGTTTTTCAACGGGCTGCTAGGCCGACGTGGCTGCGCGGTTCCTGGTATCATCGAGATCAGTCGAATACACTTTGGGCGGGCAGTGCGCTGTCGGTTGTTGCCATGAGACATCTAGGTACAGGACTGGTCATCGGGCTTCTCCTTGCTGTCTTGACCGTAGTGTTGGGCTTTGTCGTTGCGGCGTGCATCGGCCCGGTCAGCGGTGATGGATGGGCACTGGCGGGGATCCAGCTCTCCCCAGGCGTATTCGTCGTCGCCGCCGTGGCCGGAGCGATGGGCTCCCTGGCGAGATCGCGTCGCGGCGACCACGGGAGTGGCCATGAAGATCATCATCAATCATGATGCCGCCCAACCAGGCTTAGCGATCGCGGTAGGGGCGCCGGGAAACCGGCGTCCCTACCGCGATCGGTTGGGGTGCGTCTTCGGCGCACGCGATCCATCGGCAAGCCCGGCCATGCCAAACTCGGCGTGCCGCGCCATGATCTTGTAGCCGGTCTTCCGGCTGATCCCGAACTGCTGGCATGCCTGCGTCATCGTCACTTGGCCCCGCAGCACCAGCCGCACGAACTTCTGTCTCTCGGTCACAGGATCGGTCTGAGTCCATGGCATCCGGCCACCAGACCCACGGCGCTTCCCACGGTCACGCTCAAGTGTCACCCATGCACCCGGTGTGGACCCAGTCGCGATGGCGCGTCAAACCCAGCGATACCCCCCCATAGAGGTTATATCGATGACGCTCCCACGGCGTTTCGCCGGGCGCATACTCATCTTGCGGAAGCCAACCCCTCTATAGGACTTGGGATCCTTGCCGTACCCGGGAGCGTTCGGAACGTCTTGCGCCAAGCCGCAAAGACTGGCCGCCCAGCCTGCGAAGACATTCGAATTGGGGGCAATAGTCCCGCTCGGGTCATAGTACGAGCATGCCGGGATTCTGACGCCCAATGTACGAAAGCGGGTAACTTTGAAATCTTCTCGTCGTTGACACAATTGCACTCGTCGGGATCGCCTTCCTCACCGCATGGCCAGCATTTGAAGTCTTCGACAGACGGCAAGCCTCCTCTCTTTGGCATGATTGGCAGCACACGGCCCGGAGGAATTCCTCTGCCAGACATTCTCAGATCCGCCGAGTTCTTCCAAATCACGTCCCCTGCGAGTAGATGGGCATCGCTTCGCTCCGGCTCATCGTAGAATTCCCAGGTAGAGACGGTGTCCTTGCAGTCCAGCTTGGCAACGAAACAGTGGCGCTCGCCCAAGCCAACAGCGGTTAGTGTGCCCCATGTGGACAAGGATTTCTGGACGGGATACATATTACGAAGACACAGCACGCGGTCGGTTCTGGAAATGGTGTCCCGGTGTCGGGGCAAGGGGTAGGTGCGCACGTAGTCCAACGAGGGTCAGCATCTCGCCAATCCGGCAAACGCCATACAGCTCTGCCAAAGCGAGTGAGCTCGGTCACACTCAACCCAATACTTCGCAAACTCCAAAGGATCCGCCACTGCTCCAAGGGCGGCTTGGGCTGCATCAGATGCGGCCCTGGCCAAGGCTTCGCAAGGGCAACCAGATTCAGTCTCCCCGCCCGGTTGGTAGACCGGAATAGAGAAATCGCACGGCGTCTGCGCCCAGATCGACCCATCCACGCTGCCCCAGTTCCACGGCGCACCTCCGCCACGAGTTGCTGTCCTTCCTGGGCATGGCTCCGAGTTCGCCGCCCGAGCCACCGCGATTTCGCGGGTGCCCGACTCGCGGCGTGCGAGCGGCGAGTTCGTCTCCGCTCCCGGAGCGACCGAACCCCGAGGTGGTGGGTCCACCACGTCCGGGATCGTGGAGATCGAAGAGCGGCAAGTGCGAGCCAACTCCGGTTGCCTGTGGCGCGCTGAATGCGAGTTCGCGTGATTGGTTCGCGGTCGGCTTGCGTCGCTTGGCACCGGCACACCCGCCGGCGCCGCCGCAGCCATTGCAGGCTCCGGCGCATCCGCAGCTGCCCCGCAGTTGCAGCTACTGGTGTTCTCGAGGAGGGTGCCGTCGGGAAGGAAGCCGAATCCGTCGTCCATGGGGGGGCTGTCCGCGCGGTGTGGCGGCTGAGGAACTCTAGCCGCCATGGTTGATCTGGGGAACCGAGTTCATCTATGCCCGGCATCAAGTGTGACGGAACGAACGAAGGAGCGGCAGTTCGGGCAGGCGCTCAGCTGGGCCCTTGCTCTCGGCAAAGGTCGAGGGCGTCCATCGGATAGGTCGACGTCAGACTGCCGTGTCGTACCAGGTGGGTTGTAGGAAGCGGAAGATGACTCCCTGTCCAGCGGCGCTTGCGGTGAACGTCACCTTGAATCGGACGAGGTCCTCCAGGTCCGTGCACTTGGCTTCGTAGAACGGTGCGGTCAGGGCGGAGAAGGAGCCCGCTGAGGTTCCTTCGCTCCCCTCGGCCTCGCGATTCTTGGTCAGGACGGTGAAGGTAGCTCCGCCGTTGATGGTGTCGAGGACCTTCTCCAGTGTGAACACGGCGTTGTCTTCGCCCTTCGGGAACCACGGAGTGTAGAAGGTCATCGCTGAGGTGTTCAGCGCGACGATTTCGGTAAGCATCCACATTGCAAGCCTCTTTCTCTATCAGCTCGAAGGAACGGAGTTGTCGAAGAACTGGATGGGAAAAATCCTCACCACCCAGTAGTCGCCGGCAGACCCGCCAAAGACGGAGATCTTGCATCGCACCAGTTCCTGGAATCCGCGAGCTGGCGAGTTGCTCCCCGTCGTCGCAACGTAGACGGCAGTCTTGACTCCCAGCGCGGTCAGCTCGAGCAGCTTGGGCGAAGAGCTAGGATGGAACGTATCCATGGAAGTAGTCGCAGCGTCCTGTTCCGTTCGAGTTTCGAGCGAAATGCGGACCGTCGCTCCTCCGTCGGCGCCCTTGATGAGTGCTTGGGCGCGGAGGATGGCGCAGTCCCCACCCCGCGGCATCCAGTCGGTGTAGAAAGTCTCAGCGTAACTCACTCGTCGTCCAGGTATTGAGATCGCCATGCGGTAGCACCTCGAAGGAATGGGAGAGATTCCGGTCGTTCCCCACCTGTTGCCAGGAAGTGGAAGCGCGGAGCCCCGTTGCTCTGCTATCTGCTAGAGGGGTGAGGAACACGAGATCTAGGCGTTTCGCCTGCATATTTTTTCCACGGCCCGATCGAACCGTGTCCTGAGCGCGGTGACGGTCATCCCAGCTTCGGCCGCAGCAGCGGCGTCCGGCCTGAAGCGGATGCGAGCGAGGACCGCCCGACGTTCCGGCTCGGTGAACGGTTCGAGGAAAAGTTCCGGGATGGAGTCGGCTGTCAGTTGGATCTCGATTCCCGATTCGACCGACTCCAGACGCTCGTGCTGCTGCGAGAGCGCGTCCGTCCTCACGCGATCCAGGACGGGCCGAGTTGGTCCCGACTTCACGAGGTTGCGATACACGGAACCTGCGAATCGGAGCCAGTTGGCCGGAGCGGGCCGAGTCCGATCGAGCGCACGATCGATCACCTTGTCGAGGGTCGCGTCGATTGCGTCTTCCTCGACCCGCCAGCGACCGTGGCCGAGCCGGCGAGCGACTTGCTCGATGAACGCACGGATCAGCTGAAGGTTTGGCGAGTCGGCCAGGATGTTGAGCGGCTCGCGGCTGTCCGACGGACTGGGGCGCGGCTTCTCGCCTCGGTGTCGGCGCTCGCGCGGTTCCTTCGAAGGCTGTGCCTCCCGATCGTCGTCGGTGTGCACGGTCGGAGTCTCCTGAACCCGGTTGCGGTCATTGGGCTGACTCAAGAGCGTCTCGTGCGAGATTGCAGGTTGCAGAAATCTCCGGGGCACGGCTGATTTCCTCGAGCGCCGACTGGCGCCGCCTCACTCGCCCTGGCGAGCACCCATCATCCGGACCCGGGGTCTGGCGGGTCAACTGGGGTAGGCGATCGGGCGGAGCCGCGGAGGCTGCGGAGGCGGGCCGGGCCGCCGGACCCGAGTGGACGACCAGCCGGATCGAATCTCTCCCACCAGGCAGACGGGTCTCCGGTCACCCCGCCGAGGAACGCGGCATCGCCTTCCCTCAGGCGGACGAGTTGCCCGACCGGCGGATTCTGGACGGAGCGGGGCACCCCTCGGCTCAAGACCAGGGGGTCGCAAGTGGCCCTCAAGCAGGGGAAGCAACACGGCCGTTCCGGGCCCACCCGGCGACGGGTCGGAGGGACCGGGAACGCGCCCTCGCCCCCCGAAGCTTGCAACGGAGTGTGCAATCTCCCCGGTCACAACCCGACACACCCTGGCACAGCCTGGCACGATCGTCGTCGACCGCGGCGGGGCGTCGGCAGGGTGCGACGACGTCCCCCGTGGATCGCGGCGGGGCGGGGTTGAGGGCCGGCCGAGGAGGGCGGGGACGTGCCGCGCGATCGGCTGCGAGCCCCGGGAGTTGTCGGGCCAGTTCGAATCCGGACCGCTCGATCCCGAACGCTCTTCGTCACGTACTCGATGACGAAGAGCGTCAGCACTGCTCTAACAGTGCTGGCCTTGCCAGCAGCGAACGCGCCCCCGGGCCAGAAACCCGGGGGCGCAGTCGTTTCTGGGGCGTGCACAAGTCGGGATCTGGGCGTGGGTTACGGACGGCCGCCGGGGTGACGCCCGAGGGGCTCGAAGGCCCATGACCCGGCAGGGTGCCCGGAGGGGCCCCGAGGGGCCCGAACTGCTCTCAGACTCTGAGAGCAGGGGGTGGGTTAAGAACCCGAGAGCAGCGGAGTGCGAGGTGAGGCTGACGCTGTTCGTGACCGTGACAAGCGTGCATGCCGACGGCGCGCAGTTTGCCGGTGTCCACCGGTGACGATCCGCGCGCGCCGGAAGTGTCATGGCCTGTCCGGAGCGGGACCAGGGAGCTGGTCGGGCGACGTCGGCCGTCCGCTGCCGGGTGAGAAGGTTCGCGCACGCGTTGCGCCGGCACACACATGCAGGGCGAGGAGTAGTGGCGACGGGTCATCCACTTCGCCTCTCGGTGCGTCGCGATGGCGGTGAAGGGCTGCCCGGGCATCGACCTCCCGCGGAGTTCGAGCGGGCCTACTATGATCAAGAGCGAGGGCCGGCCGCGGTGGCCGGACTCAAGCAACCAAGCCTCGGATGACCGCGGGGCGGTTCAGTCTGGACCAAGGCTCGGAAGCCCGACGCAGAGAAGAGGGGGGCTTGACATTCGCCCGATGCCGGTCCACTCTGCACCAAGAGACATGAGTTGGTGGACGAAGGCTAGTGTCGGTCGAGGCCGCCAGCCGGTACTCCATGGAGTAGTCCATGAGAGCTTCTCGGGTTTTTCTTGACCTGTTCCTCTTGTCGGTTCTCTCGGGCGCAGGTGCTAGCGCCCAGGCTGTTTGTGTTTGCACTCGCACTGACACGCTCACAGAGCCGACTCGGGGCAACTCGTGCAACGGGGGTGTTCACTGCTACGACTACGCGATCGAAAACAATGTCCCAGTTCCCGAAGGTGAGGAGAACGGACGTTGCAAGCCGCCAAACGATCCCGTTTGCACTGCCGACGCGAAGCCGTGCAAGTTTCCGTCGCATAAAATTCGGGTAACATCGTCGGGTTGCGCCAGCGCCTGTGCTACCGGCACGCTGAGCGTGAAGGTCACTACCCCACAGGGATACGGGGCATCTGGCACGATGCCGGCGCAGAACGGCGCGCAATCCCCCGCTCGGCAGCCCGGGCCTCGACTTCAGCGTCCCTGACCAAGCGTGCGACTCCCCAACGATAATCGGGACCATTACCGTTTCGTCGGGGACGGGGATCGTCTACATGGTCCAGAGAACGTCGGCATGCAGCCAATGTCAGAAGAGTCTGAACGGCTAGACGCTGGGAGCAGACGACGGAGCACAACGAGGGCGAACTCCGATGATCAGTTCGAAGGCAACGACGCGTTTCCTTCTCCTTTTCGCTTTCGTTGGAGTGGCGATCGGCCTGTGGTGGTTGACGCTGAACCGAGATGACCGGGAGCAGCTGACCTCGGCAGCCAACGGTTCGCAAGATGCGAGATCCTCGTCACCCCGCCGAGCGGCCGAGGCCATGGCCCCATTGTCTCGCAAGCTGGTGGATGTGCCTGTTTCGCCCGGACCGGTGGCTCAGGGCCGTGCTGTCCGAAAAACGGGCCGAGCCTTTCGACGCGCCGATCTGCGTTGAATCGCAGGCTCCGTGCCTCTCGCTCATGGCCATCTCGGCCGAACTGTACCGCGACGTACGCAGAGCTGCCACGCTGGGGGTGTTCACGACGGGTTCTCGATCCCGACTCCTGACGTCGTCTACGCAGCTCGGTGGTAGTGCTTCAGCAGACCGCCGAGTCGCTCGCCGACGACAACCTCGCCAAGGCCGGTCACCCTCGGCTTGGTGATCGGCTCGTTCCCGAGTCCCTGGTGCGGTCGCTCGGCGTTGTAGTGAGCGACGAACTGGTCGACGGCGTGCTGGAGGTGGCGCGTGCCGAACAGAATCAGTCGGTCGAGGCACTCGCGCTTGATGCTCAGGACGAAGCGCTCAGCGACCGCGTTCATGTTGGGAGCCTGGAAGGCCGTGGTCACTGAAGTCACGCCGGCCGCTCCGAGGATGCGTCGGAACTGCTCGGTGAACTTGGTGTCGCGGTCGAGGATCAGGAATCGCTTGGCGCGGAGGAAGCCGTCAACACCATCGGTGAGGTTGCGAGCCACCTGGGCCATGAACGCGGCGTCCGGGTTGGTCGTGACCCCCGCGACCTCGACTGCCCGGCTGGCGTGGTCGATCACGAAGAGCACGTAATGAGTGACCAGCCCACGCGCGGTCCAGACCTCCGCCGTGAAGAAGTCGACGGCCGCAATCACATCCGCATGCGACCTCAGGAAGGTGCGCCAGGTCGTCGGACGATCCGGGCTTGGCTTGATGCCGTTCTCCTTCAAGATCTTCGCGATCGTCGATCGGGCGACGACGTGATCGAGCTTTCGAAGCTCACCCTGGATCCTGCAGTAACCCCAGTTCGGGTTGTCGTTCGCCATGCGGACGATCAGGGTTCTGATATCCTTCATGATCCCGGGACGGCCGATGCCGCGCTTGGGTGGGTACGTCCACTTCGCCGCGATCAGACGCCTGTGCCAGCGGAGGATGGTGTCCGGGGTGACGATGGTCGCGAGGTGGTTGAGTAGGCGGCGCCCGAGCGCGACGCCCTTGGCAGCCAGACGACGACGTTGATCATCGGTGAGACGCAGGCGGCGCTTCCCCATCTGCTCCCGAAGCACGCGGTTCTCCTCGAGGAGGTATTCGATTGTCGCGGCCTGCTCGCGGTGGACCCAGCCTGCAACGGCGGTCAGCAGGAGTCGGAGGGGCTGGAGGGACGGCACGGAGGGTCATCGTACCGGTGGGGCGCCGCGCTGTAGGTCGTTGGCGCGGCGTGCGTTCGAGTTCTCGGACAGGACGAGCGCAGTCTTGCAGTATCGCCAGCGCGGCCAACGCGGTCGGATCGCACCGATCCGGGAGCCAGGGCCGTCGCTTGCGTGTGTTCGCATGGGGTCTTCATCCCCTCCTCCGGCCGTGGCTACCCAGCGGAATGGTCGGAGTTCGTCCGCCCGCCGAGACGCTCGTCGCCGACCGCCCGTCAAAGGTCGGCTGGCCGGGACGCGGTGGTCGGCACGAGGTCTCATCACACCGGTTCGGCGCATTGTCACATGGCGTTGGTGCCGAGCGAGTCCGGGTCTCCGGACAGGACGGGACCCATTGGAATCACCGAGACCCCCGCGTCTCGCTCATTGCAAGGCGCGCCAGTGCGCGACCGCCGCTGCGTCGCCGAGTGCGGTGCACACCGCGACGAGTTCTGTTGCCGCCTGGCGCTGACGATCCTTCTGATTGAGCGAAGTTGCCACCTCGAAGGCCTGTTCGAGGCGGGCCCGCGCCGCATTGCCGGACCCGGCATGGGCTTCTTCGACGCCGAGTTCGAGCAGGTGTTCGCACCACGCGGAGCGTGCCTGGAGGAGAAGGCGACTGTTCGGCTCGAAACGCTTCGGTAGGGCTGCGACCGCGGCCGCGAAGGCCGGCGCCACCTCGGCGTTGCGGCCCTGCTTCGCGAGGGCATGGCAGAGGTAGTAGCTCGCGGCGAGCGCGTTCTCGTCGTCGGGGCCGCGTAGTGCGGAGAAGCGCGCGATGGAGTCGCGCAGGAGTGGCTCGGCGTCCGAGAACTTGCCTTCGTCGTGCAGAAGGCGGGCGTAGTTGTAGAGACACATCACCGCCTGCGGATGCAGACGGGTGAGCTTCGTCGCCTGCAGTTCGACGAGACGTCGGTACACCGGTTCGGCGTCGGCGAGCCGACCCGAGTCCTGCAATGCGGACGCGAGGTAGTTGGAGATCCCGAGGGTCTCCGGGTGATCGGCGCCGAAGACCCGCTCGGCCATCGGCAACAGGGGCCCGAGGAGTGACGCGACCGCCGCGTGGTCGTGAGCCTGGATCTCCACTGCGGCGCGCTTGCGCGTGGCGGTGATCGTCGCCGCGTGTTCCGGGCCGAAGGTCTCGACCGCGAGCATGCGACCGCGCTCCGCAAGTGCACGAGCTTCGGCGGTCCGCTTCGACGACAGCAGCACCTGGGCCAGGTTGCCGAGCACGGTGACGACGGCACCCGTGTTGGTTCCCCTCTCCTCGATTGCGAGCAGTTCGCGCAGCGGCGCTTCGGCATCCGCCGGCCTACCGCGGTCGAACGCGAGCTTGGCGCGCAGATCGATCAGCACCCGCGCCAGGGGATGGTCGTCCCCCCGGGCCGCATTCGCGCGCGCCGAGACCTCGGCGATCAGGGGTTCCGCGGCTACGAAGTCGCCCGCCGCGACAATCGTGCCGACGAGATCGGACGACGCCTCGATGCCGCGCCAGTCGAGTTCACCATGACGTTCGGCGTAGCTCGCCGCGGCGAGTCGCAAGTGCTCCTGGGCCTTCGCGAACTCGCCGAGTGCCCGATAGGCGCGGCCCACGACGGCGTGCAGGCGTGCAGCGATGTCGGGTTCGGCCGCGGCCTTCGCGAGCAGCGGCCCACTGGCATCGAGGAGGTCGCGGACCTTCACGTCGCGGCCACTGCGGCTCGGCAGCACCTCGCCGATCAGGCGCGCGAGGTAGTCCGCCGTCGCATCGGCCTCGCGACGCGCGGACTCGGCGTCGGTGCGTCCACGCTCGGCGCGCACGTAGCCGGCGACGGCCATCGCGCCGCCGACCGCCAGTGCAAGCCAGGCGAAAAGCACCGCGATCACCGCGGAGCGATGGCGTCGCGCGAATTTGAGAATGCGATAGCGCCGTGTCGGGGGGCCGGCGGACAGCGCTTCGCCGCGCTCGAATGCCACCACATCGGCGGCCAACTCCGCGGCACCCGCATAGCGGTTCTCGCGTTCGACCGCGGTGGCTTTCGCCACGATCCACCCGAGTTCGCGCGGCATTCCGGCCGGTGGTTCGCCGGGAGTGGGTCGACGGCCGGCGACGAGCTCGCCGAGGACGATGCCGAGCGCCCAGACGTCGCTCCGCACGTCGATGTCGGCGCCGTTGCCCGCGATCTGCTCGGGACTGCAGTAGGCGGGTGTTCCGAGCAGCTGACCGGTCCGCGTGGCTTCGTCGCCGTGCCCTTCGAGGACCTTGGCGATGCCGAAGTCGATGACCTTCGCGAGCGGCAGTCCATTGGCTGTGCCGACCAGCAGATTGCCGGGCTTGAGGTCGCGATGGATCACACCGCGCCGGTGTGCCGCAGTGACGGCCGCGCAGATCTGCAGGAACAAGTCCAGTCGCACGGCGAGCGGCGGCGCCTGTTCGGCGACGAAGCGCGACAACGGCTTCCCGTCGACGTACTCCATGGCCACGAAGGGGCGCCCGGTCGGAGTCGCTCCCGCGTCGAGGATGCGCGCGATGCCCGGGTGATCGAGCCGCGCGAGCGTGCGCCGCTCGAGTTCGAAGCGCGTCAGCAGGGCACGCGAGTCCATGCCCGGCTTCAGCACCTTCAGCGCGACGCGGCGTTCGAACGGCATCTGTTGGCGCGCGCGATAGACCTCGCTGAAGCCACCCTCTCCGATCCTCTCCTCGATCACGTACACCCCGCAAACGGTTCCCGGCGCGAGCGGAGCGACCTCCGGGGGCAGCAACGCCGGTGCCAGGAGGAAGGAGTCCGCTGCGTCCGCTGCAGCGAGCATCTGCTGGGCTGCACGGAGCAGCTCCGCGTCGTCCGCGGTGGCGACGGCGAGGAAGTCCCCACGCTCGCCGGCCGGAAGCTCGAGCGCGTCGGCGACGACGTTCTTCAGGCGTGCCCATGCCGCGCGTCCGCTCCGGGGATCGGCGGAATCGGAGGATTCGGGCAGGGTTTCCATGGGGGGCACA
The DNA here is from genome assembly GCA_046349595.1 of Planctomycetota bacterium. GTDB lineage: Bacteria > Planctomycetota > UBA1135 > UBA1135 > UBA2386 > JACRLW01. The sequence continues at coordinate 2,798,250 of JAXMCA010000001.1, read as the reverse complement.
TGCGATAGGCTGTGCCGAGGCGGGCCAAGTTTGCCACAGCGAAGGTCTCCCGAGCACCATGGTCGACCCACTGCCCGGCGCGGATTCGTCCCGCGACATCACGAGACTGCTGCATGCCGCCCGCGCCGGGGATGCGGCGGCCGAAGCGAACCTCGTCGGGTCGGTCTATGCGGAGCTGCGGTCCCTGGCGAGCACCTGTCTGCGCGGTGGCGATGCCGACCGAACCACCGGACCGACCGCACTCGTGCACGAGGCCTGGATGCGCCTGGGTCTGCGAGACGCGCAGTTCGACGATCGCCGCCACTTCTTCGGTGCCGCGGCCCGCGCGATGCGGCAGGCTCTCGTCGACGCACATCGCGCACGCACCGCGCAGAAGCGGTCGCACCGCCGCGAGGGCGACGCCGAGCTCGAGGCCATCGCCGCCACCTGCGCCCTGTCGGCGGTCGATCTCGTCGCGCTCGACGAGGCCCTCAGCGAACTCGAAGCCTTCGATGCGCGCATGGCGCAAATCGTGCAGTTGCGCTACTTCGCAGGAATGTCGGTCGAGGAGACGGCGGAGATCCTGGCGATCTCGGAGCGCACCGTGAAGCGGGAGTGGAGCGTCGCCCGGGCCTGGTTGTTCGGCCACCTCGGCGACCGTCGCCAGACCTGAGGGGGAGTCGAGGAGGTCTCCTCGGGTGGTCGGTCGCGCCCCGGAGCGGTCGGAGCGCCGCGGCGCAGGCGCACGTGTCCTTCCCGGTCCGCGCAGCACGGGGTCGTCACCGACCCTGGATTCTTCGATCGGATCGCCGCCATGGCATGGGCGTTCCGGCCGCGCTCCCGCTCCGACTTCGCGCGGCGATGGCCCCTTCGTGGTCGCTTCCGCGCATGTCCGGGTGCGATGACCAATCGAAGCCTCCGCACGGTCCGGGTGATCCTCTGTTTCCTCACCGCCTGTCTCTGGGCCGGTGCCGGCCCGCTCCGCGCCCAGTTGCCCAAGGGCATCGGCCAACCGATCCCCCGCGCCGGGTCCGTGAACCGTCCCGCGGGAGCATGGACGGGCAAGGCGAGCGAGACGATGCAAGACGGCAGCAAGGTCGAGTACCCCCTCGACCTGCAGTTCTCGGGGGCGGACGACGCGCTGACTCTCGCGGTGCGCGCGACCGCCAAGGTGCCGGGGGGTGACAAGACGCTGACCGTCTCCATCGCAGCCGGATACCGGGGGACCTTCGCCGGCACGCGACTCGCGATGCGCAGCGAGTCGATCGAGGTCCGCATCGTGGAGACCGGCGAGATCGTGCCCTCCGGCGCACAGAGCATCGAGGCCGAACTGGTGGACGGAGTCCTGACGGGTCGCGTCGGCAACGACGACGAGGGATGGACGAGCTTCACCGCGAAGCCGGTCGGTCGTGGAGACCCCGATCGCACGCCTCCTCCTGCGCCACAGGCGGGTGCTCTGCGCCTGACCGGCGCGTGGGCGGGCACCGCGAGCGAGCGGATCGCGAATGGCGGTCAGGTCGAGTACCCGATCGAGCTGACCTTCCGTGGCGACGACGCGGCCCTGCAGCTCACGGTCAACGGTACCGCCAAGGTCCCGGCGAATGGCCAGACCCTGACCGTCAAGATCGTCGGCAAGTACGCCGGCACTTGCCGTGACGGCGCCCTCGCCATGCGCAGCGAGTCGATCGATGTGCGCGTCGTCGAGACCGGCGAGGTGATCCCGGCCGCGGCCCAACAGGTCACCGGAAGACTCGCCGGCGGCGTCCTGACCGGTCGTGTCGGCAGCGACGACGAAGGTTGGACCACCTTCACCGTGCGGCCGAAGGACGGTGCGAACCCCGAACCCCGTCCCGGTCCCATCGAGGCTCCGGGTTTCGCCGGCACGTGGACCGGCACGAGTCGCGAGCGCACTGCGGACGGCAGCGAGATCAGCTACCCGATGACGATCGTGTTCACGCAGGACGGTGACATCGTGAAGGCCACGGTCAGCGCCGACCTCGAATACCCGATGCAGGGCGGCCGCAAGACCCCGCTCGAGTATCGCGCGGCGTTCCGGGGCACGGTGCAGGACGGCAAGCTCGCCATGCGCTCCGAGAGCGTGCGCGTGCGGCTGCCCGAACTCGACCGCACGCAGGAAGCCGCGCAGCAGGTTCTCAACGGCCGCATCGAGAACGGCGTGTTCGTCGGCAACGTCGGTGACGGCGGTCCGGACTCGTCGCGCGTCGAGTTGCGCCGGCAGGGGAACATCGAATCGACGCCGGTGCCGACACCGCGCCCCGGCGGCAACGCGTACCAGACCATCGTGCTCGAGCGGCGCACGCTGCGCGACCCGGGGCTCGGTGACATCGACTCGCACACCTTGTCGGTGCCGGCCGGTTGGCAGTTGGTCGGCGGCCCGGTCTGGACCGGCAATCCAGACCACATCGTCGACCTCACGATCGGGATGCGCGGTCGAGACAGCGAGTCGCTCGATCTGCGCGCCGACCTTCAGTTCGGCTACCAGCGCGTCGAGTCGCAGCTCGGAGTGTCCGATGACAACAACGGCCAGAAGCGCCCGGACGGATCGTTCGCGCGCAAACCGCCTCGGCAGCCCGGCGAGGTCGAAGCCGAGATCATCGTTCCCAACACGCGACCCGGTGCCACCGACGTCCGTCTCGTGGCTGCCGAGCGACTGCCCAGGCTCGAGGAGGCTCTGCACCAGGCGTTGAAGCCGCAACTCGACATGATCGAGGCGATGCGGGCCGGTTCGAACAGCGACTTCGGCGGCGTGCGCAGCGACTCCCAGTCCTGGTTCGCGGTCGAACGCGCACGCGTGAGCTATCGCGAGGACGGCGTCGAATGGGAGGAGGAGATCCAGTGTTCGCTGGTCGGCTACCACGGCTCTGTCGCCTCGGAGGGCATTCGCAGCGAGATCGGCACCTGGTCCGTGCTCAACCTCCGCTGCGCACGCGCACGCGCCGGCGATCTCGACCGCCGGCTCGGCGTGCTCTGGGCCTGTGCCGACAGCGTCCGCGAGACGCCGCGCTGGTCGGCTGCGGTCAACGAGATCCGTCTCGCGATCTCGATGGCGAAGACCGAGGCGATGCGCAACCAGACGGCGATCCGTCGGTCGCAACTCGACGAGATCTTCAAGCGCGGTCAGGAGGCGGCGAAGGCGCGGTCCGAGATCTCGGACATGCAGATGGCGAGTTGGCGCTCGACGCAGGACTCGCTCGATCGCGCGCATGCGGCCAACGTCGATGCGATCGGCGAGCGTCAGGACTTCCGCAGCAGCGACGGCAACCTCCACACCGTGACCAACCACTTCGATCGCGCCTTCAAGGACAGCAAGGACCGCATCATCCTGACCACCGATCCCAACTACCGCCCGGCCGCCGACCCGGTCGTGAATCAGGTCACCTGGGAGGAGATGCAGCGCGTCGATCGCTTCCGTGAGGGGCGCTGACCGGATTCCTGCAGGCGGTTCTCGTTCCATGCCGCGACTGCGCACTCCTCATCTTCCTTGGGTTCGTCCTCTCAGCGAAGGCGTCGCGAACGCGAGATGTCCGAGCGGGCATCTTGTGGGGGAGGCGCTCATTGCGTAGGTTCCCGTCCGCCCGAAGGAGAGAGCAGCCGTCCGGCGTCGGAGAGTCGCGCGGCCGCTCCAATACCGATCGGAGCTGTCCGAACCCCATGTCTCGAGAGAAGGAGAGTCCGAATGCGTCCGAACTTCTTGAAAGTCGTGATCGTGCTTGGATTGGCGACCATGCTGATCCTGGGATGCACGCTCACGCAGCAGGTGCTTCCGACCGACGCCGACACCGCGTGCGCGACCTCGCTCACCGCGAGTGAGTTCAACGGTTGGTTCGAGTCCGGGGCCGTGTCGCTCAACGGTGCGGTGAAGCCCGCGAACAGCGTGCTGTTTCCGGATGTCCCCAACTGCAGCTTCTACAAGTGGTCGGAGCAGATGTTCCTTTGGCTGACATCTCCGGCCCCGGCGCGCTACGGCGGTGGAGGGCTCGTCATGAACTCCTCTGCCTTCTACGACGTCTCTTTGCCCGACGCGTCGGGTGAGAGGCACTTCGTGCCCCACACACCCGGTCTGATCCGGGCGTTCAATCTGCGGACGGCGCAGCGCGGGCTTCTCGACTTGCCGATCGTGATCGAGAAGTCGACGTTCCGCATGCTCGAGGTCATCCCGCCCGTCCTCGGTCCGACAGGCAAGCCCTTGGTGGCGGACGGCTCCGGCAATGAGATCGAGGTGGTCGACGTACGCTTCGCGGGCGAGAAGCCGCCCACGCTCCTCGATGCGAACGGCAGAGCGATCGATGCACCGCGTGCGATCCTCCGGGCGAGGAGCGACAACAAGGGCCGGCCCTTCGAACGCAAGCTGGGCGAACTGGAAGCACGTCGGGCTTTCGATCGCAAGGAGCTGGTTGCCAAGCTCGAGTTCAAGGGGCGATTCGTGATGCTGGACCTGTTCGGGCACTTCCCGGAGACCGAACAGGGTCAGGCGGACGGCGGCGTCCTCATGGCGCAGAACGGCTCACTCGTCTACTACGCGCTGACGGTGAACAACGTGTTCGCTCTCTACCGCACCATGCAGGGCGCGACCGTTCCCTCCGGAACGAAGTTCCCGCTGACCCAAGCGGACCTGGATGCGATCACGGCCTTCGCGGCGGCAAACGGCAAGGCTCCGGTGATCGATGCGGAGGCCTTGGCGATCGAGATCAAGTCGTCCTGGGTGGAAGCCGCGGGGCTCGCGGATGCCGACAAGTTCATCCAGATGAAGGCCGTCGTGCCGACCTACGACAAGTCCAATCCGAACGACTGGGTCCCCAATGGTACGAAGACGACCACGCTCGCGATGGTCGGGATGCACGTCGTGGGGAGTACCGGCTCGACCAATCCTGCGAACTCGAACCAGGGTCACCCGGAGATGCTGTGGGCGACCTTCGAGCACGTGAGCAACGGTCCGGCGGCGCAGTACTCCTACGCCAAGCAGCCGAGCGGTACGACCACCGTGCCCCAGAACACCGCCGGCAACTGGGTGTTCTGTTCCAACGGGTCGACCGGGCCGTTCAATCAGATGCACATGAAGATGGGCGGGGCAACCGGGGACCACATCGTGCCGGTCTCCCCGTTCACGATCAGCCCGAGCGACATCCTCCGGACCATGCCGTGGGGTCTGCCGGGCACCAGTTCCACCGGAAACGCCGAGGTGCTGAGCATCAACAACACGGTCCGCTCCCTGCTCCATCCGAACGACGTGCGGCGAAACTACTTCCACGAAGGGACGACCTGGACCATCTTCGGGGCGAGTCCCACCGGCGGGAACGAGGTCGGCACGAACAAGCTGGCGAACACGACCATGGAGACCTTCGCCCAGGGCAGCAACTGCTTCGCGTGCCACAGTACCAACACCACGATCGTCAGCCACGTCTTCGGCGAGACCAAGCCGTTGTTCTGAATCGTCCCGCGTTCACCGGCCGCTCGGTTGCTCGAGTTCGACCAACGCGGCCGGGACTTGGTGTCGACGATGGCCAGCCTGCTCAAACTCTGCCGGGGGGAGATGCCCCAGGGGCTCGAGGAGACGTCTGCCGAGAAGGCGACGTAGCCGAAGCCTTTCCAGGGCACGACGTCCGACAGGACGAGGACAGGTGCGAGGTGACGCAGTGCGTGCATGCGTCACGCAGCGGCAGGCCCCGCAGTTCGACACAGCGGCGACGGCTCAACTCGCGTGGCGCATCGTTGCCGGCGTCAGTCGCGCCCTTGCCGCGTCACGATCGGCACATAGCCGACCTCGAAGCCCTTCGGTGGCTCGACGAACAGCGCTGGGTCCAGGCGGGCGAGCTTGCCGCGTTCCGGAGGCGGCAGGTAATCGCGGTCCTTCCGCCACCCGCGGTGGATCCGTTCCACGCGGTGCTGGAGTCGTTCGCGCTCGGCCTCGCTGAGGTCGGCGTTCTGGAGCGCAGGCTGATCGGCGAAGCGGTACCAGGCATAGGTGACCGTGCTGCCGTCACCGAGCTTCGCGGTGAAGGGACCTGCGACCGGTCCCGGTGATGCCCAGCAGCCGTCGCTCGGCGTGACATAGGCCTCGGGATGCGGAGGGTTGGGCTCGCCGAGCTTCGCGGTGCGCAGGCTCGCGGGCACATCGGCGACGGCGCCGCTCCACGGCTGCCATTGCGCGGCCTTGCCCTCGCCTTCGAGGCGATAGATCTCGGGAAGCGTGGCAAGCGGCGGTCCGGACTCGTTGCGCGTCACCAGCCGGGCATCCCAGCGATATCCGAAGGTGGAGGTGTCTGGCGCAAAGGGCGTGGCGAAGGATTGCCAATCGATCGCCACGCGGTCTTCCTTCGCCGTGTCGTTGCCGTAGATCCGCCATGTCGACCAGCCCTTGCCGGGGATCGGGTGCACGATCGATTGCGCGGTGTCGATCCTCCCGCTGGCTTCGGGGCCACCGTCGAACCAGCGTTGAACCGAGTCCCACAGCGCGGCCCTCTTGTACGAAGTGATGCGATGGACGAGCGGCGATCGGCCGCCCTCGTCGACCGGGAATCGCGTGGGTGCGACACGGGCCCAGCGTGTGCCCTGCGCGTCGGTCGCCAAGGCGGCGGGTACCCACTGCGTCTCCATCTGCACCGCACGGTTCGGATTCGCCGGCCGCGCGTCGAGGAACTTGCCGGCGAGTTCGGGCTTGTCGACGGTCGGGCTCGAGAAGAAGCAGGGCGTGAAGAAGGCGACGGGGCCCTTGAAGGTCTCGGTGTTGAGGAACAGTGTCCAGCACTGGTTGCCGGTCGGGACTTCCTTGCCGGCGGTGGTCGTCTTCGGTTCGGTCAGCGGCAGCGGCAGGTAGCCATAGCCGAACAATTCGCCGCAGGTGCCCTGCGCGAGGTTCAGGCCGTCCGGCGGCCACAGCAGCCAGGGTGAGAGCTGCGCGACACCGTACTTGCCCTGCGGCTTGTTCCAGTCGCGGCCTTTGCCGGCGCCCGGACCGTTCGCCCACGCGCAGAAGTTCAATGCGACGCCACCCATGATGAACTTCGGAGTCGCGGTCGGGAAACGCGTGTCGCGCCACCAGCCGAGGCCGCCCTCGATGTCGGAGTAGAGCTTCGACTCGGACTTCGGCTCGTCCGCGACGGCGTGCATCCAGGTTCCGAAGAGTCCGGTCTGGAACTGCGGCCCGGGGTGTTCGGCGAGGAGCGGCCAGGCGGCGACGTACAACGAGAAGCCGCCGTCGAAGGCCGCGGGCACGCGGTCGTTCGGGACGCCGAGGTAGCCGTCCATCTGCACCTGCTGGGCAGGTGTGGACAGCGAGAGGACGAGCCATGCGGCGAGGACCAGGGGTGGGGAGCAGCGCGACGCCATGCGCGCAGGGTAGCGCGCGAACTCCGCACGGCCGTGTCGCTTCGGTGGATCCTCCGGATGCGGTCGCCCTAAGCTGGCGACGTGCTCATCCGCTTCACGATCTGGTTGCTCCCCTTCGCGATCCTGTCGTCCCTCGCGGCGCAGGACGACAGCAAGACGCTGCGCGTCTTCGTCTTCGCCGGTCAGTCGAACATGGTCGGCTCCGATTCGAGCGTGGCCGAGGTCGATCGCTATCCGCCCTTCGTCGGTGCCGCCGCGCCGCAACCCAAGGTGCGCTTCTGGTACGTGCTCGGCCGCGAGGACAAGCGGCGCTCGAAGGGTTGGACGGCCCTGCAGCCGGTCGATGACATCGTCGGACCGGAGCTGAGCTTCGCGCGCGAGGTCGCGGCGCACACCAAAGCACCCTTGGCGATCGTCAAGGTCGCGGCGGGCGGCACCACGCTCGGCAACGACTGGAACCCCGATCACCCCGGCGGTTTCGAGCTGTATCCGCTCGCGCTCTCGACGGTGCGCGAGGCGCTCGCCGATCTCGATCATGACCACGTCAAATGGCGTCTCGAGGGCTTCTTCTGGCATCAGGGCGAGAACGACATGTTCGACGATGCCTTCCGCAAGGCCTACGCCGACAACCTCGCGCACTTCTTCGCATGCTGGCGCCGCGATCTGAACGCGCCGCAACTGCATTTCTACGTCGGCGAGCTGTGCACGAAGACGATCTGGGGGATGGACAACCGCGAACCCATGGATGCAATCGCGCGCGCCCAGCACCAGGTCACCGCGGCCGATCCGCTCGCCGACTACGTGCCGACCTCACACGTCGGCGTGACGATCGGCGGTGACGGCGGCCTGCACTACCACTACGGCACGCTGGGACAGCTCGAACACGGCGTGAACCACGCGCGCGCCTACCTGCGCAGCATCGGCATCGACGTGCGTACGGCGCGTCCCCTGGCGAAGTGGCCGTACGCGGACGGTGCCACGGTCGATCTCTATGTGCTGGCCGGACACCGCAACATGGAGGGGGAGCGCGCCTTCGTGCCGCAGCTCGACGGGGTCAAGGGTGGCCGCGACCTGGCGAAGAGCCGCGTCGACATCGCCTTCCGCTACTCGATCGGTGGCGGTGTCCAGACGAGCGACGGGTGGGAACCGCTCGGTCCTGCAGGCTTCTACGACACCTTCGGTCCGGAGCTGAGCTTCGGACGCAAGCTCGCGGCGCAGCGTGGCGCGAAGGTGGCGATCGCGAAGTTCACGCACAGCGGTTCGCAGATCGTCGACTGGACGCCGGAAGGCAGCGCTGCCAGTGCGCGCAACCTGTATCCGGCGTTCCTCGCGTTCGTGCGCGATGCGATCGCCGACCTCGAGCACCACGGTCAGAAGGTGCGACTCGCGGGCATCGTCTACCACCTCGGCGAGAACGACATGTCCTTCGGGCCGCATCGCCGGCAGGCCGCGAAGTGGCTCGGCGAGACGATCGCGGCGAGCCGTCACGACCTCGGGATGCCGGAACTGCGGTGGTACGTCAGCCAGCAGCGACCGACGGCGTCCAAGGACCTCGACAAGCTCGACGTCGTGCACGACGTGGCGGCCTTGGCTGTCGCCGATCCGAACCTGATCCACGTCGAGGTCTTCGATCCGCCGCCGCAGGCAGAGCAATTGGTCTTCGATACCGCCGGTGTCGTCTGGCTCGGAGAGCGTGTCGCGGAGGCCGTGCTCTCCGCCGGTCGGTAGAAGTGTGCGCGATTCAGAGGTGCGTCATCGCGCCGCCGCGGCCCGACGGGATTCCGCCGAGATTGAACACTCCCTGATCCCCGACCTTGGCGTAGGAGTTCACCGTCTTGCCGCCGTTGAAGAACGCGCCCGTTCTCGGATGGATCCAGTTGGCCGATGTCTTCGGCACCGCGAGCGCGGGGCAGTGCGGTATCCCGTGCGAGTGCATCCAGCCGGAACAGTCGGCACAGACGTTGGCGTTGCAGCAGACGATCACGAGATCGAGCGTGGCGGCCTGCTGCGCTTCCTGACCCTTCTGGAGCAGGCCCTTCTCGTAGAGGCCACGCACCAGCGCCATCTCCGCATGGAGGCCGGTGTGTCCCGGGATGGAGGCGTTCACCCAGGTGCATCCCTGCAAGGCCTGCGGCCTTGCTACGTCCTTGCCGTCCTGTGACGCGTACCACGCCACCCTCTCGCCCCGCGCAGAGGTCAGCAGCGCGACGCTCACCGTGTTCATCCCCTCGCGCGCTCCCTGATCGGTGTAGGCGATCTGGAGTGCCAGGGTCAAATTGGCGGTCGCACCGCCCGTCCACGTACCGGATTGTCCGCGTCGTGTCTGGGCGGCGTTCTGGGCTTCTTGGAGCGAGTTCTTGACCATGATGCGAGCTTCCGACGGCGTCTCGACGATAGCTTGACGTCACGAGCCCCATGTCTCAAGCGACTCGCCTCGCGCATCGCGCTCATGACAGCCGTCGCGTGATCGAAGTGCGGCAGCGACACGTGCCTCCGCTGGAGATCGTGGAGCGCAAGGGCCGCGGCCACCCCGACTCCATCTGTGACGCGCTCGCCGAGGAATTGTCGATCGCGCTTTCGAAGGTCTACCTCGCCCAGGCGGGTGTGGTGCTGCACCACAACGTCGACAAGGTCTTGTTGCGCGGGGGAGCGAGCCGACCAGCTCTCGGCGGTGGCGAAGTCCTCGAGCCGATCGACATCTACATGGCTGGTCGCGCCACGCGGCGTGCCGGGGGTTCCGAGTTCCCGATCCGCGACATCGTCCATGCGACTGCCCTGACGTGGCTCGGAGCGAAGCTCCGCCACCTCGATCCGCATCGGCACGTGCGGATCCACGACCTCGTGCGCGAGGGATCGACGGATCTGGTCGGGTTGTTCGAGCGACGCCGGGAGTCCGAGGCTCCTCTTGCCAACGACACCTCCATCGGCGTCGGGTTCGCGCCCGCGACACCCCTGGAGCGGATCGTGCTGGCGGTGGAGACCGAGCTGAATGCCGAGGCCATGCACCGCGCCCATCCCGCCTTCGGGGAAGACGTGAAGGTGATGGGAGTGCGATCCGGATCGCAGATCGAACTCACGGTCGCCTGCGCGCAGGTCGATCGACACGTTGCCACCGCGGGCGACTACGCGGCTTCGATCTCCGCCCTTCGCACGCGAGTGGCGGAGATCGCCGAGCGGACCGCGCAGCCGTGCGTGGTGCACGTGAACACCGGTGACGCCATCGAGCGTGGTCAGCTCTATCTCACCGTCACCGGCACCTCGGCCGAGGCCGGAGACGACGGCGAAGTCGGGCGCGGCAATCGCGTCGGCGGTCTGATCACGCCGCATCGGCCGATGACGATGGAGGCCGCAGCAGGTAAGAACGCGATCTCCCACGTCGGCAAGATCTACAACGTGCTGGCTCGCGAGATGGCGAGCGAGATCGTCCAAAAGGTCGAGGGCGTCGTCGCGGCGGAGGTCTGGCTCGCCAGCCAGATCGGGCGCCCGATCGACGATCCGCACGCGGTGCACGTGGTCGTCGAGGTCGAGCGAGGAAAGGGCGGCGAGGCGCTGCGCGCGGCCGTCGATGCAATGGTCGACGAATGCCTGCCACGGGCTCGTGGGCTCTGGCGCGGATTCCTCGAGCGGGCGTATCCGGTCTTCTGAATCGATTCGTCCTGCGACTGGCGATCCACGGAACCGCTCGGTGTGGCCGTGAGCGTCGGTCCGCGACGGATCAGCGCGCCAGGCGCGCCACGTCGTCTCGGATCGCGTCGACGATGCGGGAGCCATCCGGCAGCGTGGACTCCGGGAAGACACGCCGCAATTGGTCGACCGCGATCTCGAGTGCCTCTCGGTACTTCCGCGCCGAATCCGCGTAGGCACGCGATGTCGGCTGCTGCGCACTCAACCGCTTGTAGCCGCCGTACAGGGAGGAGTTGATCTGGATGATGCGACGCAGAGCGGCGGCGTGCAGCGATGAACCCTCGCCGGTGTCCGTCAGATCCGGGCCATCGAGGACCTCGGCGAACTCGAGGAGAGAGCGTCGCAGGGTGCTCTCGGACCTGCGGTCGTCCGACTTCACTTTGATGTCCAGGGCGGCCTGCATGCGCCGCGTGTCCGCGGTGCGATAGCGTGCGAAGGCGAGCAGGGCATCCCGCCCCGGCACGGTCTGCAGCTTCTTGTCCTCGAGCTCGCTCTCGATGGACTCCATCGCCGCCAGGGCATCCGTGATCGAGAGCATCTTGCCGGTCGCGTCGATCCGGGCTCGAAGAGGCGCGAGTGCGTCGACGGCTTCCGCGGGAAGCTCGGAGGCGATCGCTCGTCGCAACTCGCGGAGGGCCTGGATCTGCTCGGCGAGGGCGGAGGACATCATGGCGATGCGGGCCGGCAGGTCCGCGGCCGCCGTTGCCGACGCGAACATCTCCGCGTCCTTGGCCTTCGGTGCGACACTCTGCGATCGCTCGGTCACGATGCGAGCGCTGCCCTGCACTGCGAGCATCCGTTCGAGGATCGTGTCGAGTTCGTGGGTCAGTTGGGCGAGCTCGATCACCGTGGCGTCATGTGCGGGGTTCCCCCTGCTCTCGCCGGTCGCGGGCGTGGCGGGTGGCGCCGCGGGGGTCGGCGTCTGAGGCAGGAGTCCGCTGGTGAGGGTCACGCAGCACAGCAACACAATGTCGAGGAGGCGCATGCGGTCTCTTGGTGGAGCGGGACTCGGTTCTCTTCCAGGCTCCGAGTGTCGGCGTCACCCGGCACATTTCAATCTCGATCACCACGGGTCCGTAGGCCAGCGAAGCGGCCTGAGCCGTCCTGGTCGGCGCGAAGCGACGACGAGGCAACCCTTGGGTAGCGGCCCAGGTCGCGATGGGCAGTTCGAGGACCGTGCGCACGGCATCGCCGATGCGATCGTCGATGGGACCCGTGACCCACGGCACCGAGAATGTGTCCTCGGCGGTCAGGCGGTGGCGTCGTGTGAGCCACCCGAGGCGTTGCGGTCGATCCGGTGCGGCATCGAGTGCGATGCTGCCGAGCCTCGCGCACGGAGAAGCCGAGATCGAGCGCGCTGCGCGTGTGATCGAGGTGCGAATCGATGCTGCGATGAGTGCCTGGCACATGCCCGATCCGCGCGGCGCTGATTCCGCGTTGCAGTCGATATCTCGGATGAAGGGTCGAGGCGTCGTCGATCGGCCATGACCTCGGGATGCCGCCGGCGCTCACGACTTGCCGCGCTCGGATTTCCTGCGCATCGGCGTTTCCGCCCCATGGGTTCTGCGCTGCAACGTGCGCTGGATGCGCAATGGCGAATCCAGCGCAGGTGAGAGCTGACACGAAGAATCCGCATCATTCTTCGAGCTTCATCGCCGGAGACCGTGCGAGGTCGGGCATGCTGCGGGGCCCGCCGGTTTCGTCGCGTGATCGCGCGGCGCCGGCATCAGCCCCCGAACTTTCTTTCCGGAGAACTCATGAAACCCTTCTGCTTCGTCACGGGCGCCCTGCTCGCCCTGACCGCCCCGGCTGCGGCCCAGTGGGCGGAGAACTTTGAGAGCTACACGAGCCCGACCGTCCTCAACAACGTCAACGGTTGGTTCGGCTGGGACAACAATCCAGTCGCCGCGGGAACCGCGATCAGCACCTTCGCGCACAGCGGGAGCAACGCGCTGTACTGCGCCGCCGGCGTGACCGACGCCGTGCATCCAGCGCTGGGTGCGACCAGCGGCAAGTGGCGTCTCACCGCCTGGCAGTACATCCCTTCGCCGCTCGCCGGCGAGGTCTACCTGATCCTGAACAACGTCTACAACCACGGTGGTCCCTACAACTGGACCACCGAGCTGAAGTGCGTCAACGGTTTCGTCAGCGACGACTTCCGTAGCGGCACGCCGCAGCCGCTGGTCTACGACCAGTGGGTGCAGTTCCGCATCGAGATCGACCTCGGCGCGAACACCGTGTCCAACTACTACAACGGCTGCCTGATCTCGACGGGCGCCTACAACGCGCTCGGCGGTCCGCTCGCGATCGAGAACATCGATCTGTTCTCGAACGGCGGCGCCTGCTTCTGGGACGACATCGTCCTCGAGCAGCCGTGGTCGGAGAACTTCGACAGCTACCCCACCGGCACGGTGATGGACAACGTCGGCGGCTGGTTCGGCTGGGACAACGTTCCGGCGGCGGCCGGCACGGCGGTCTCCACCTTCTCTCACACCGGCCCGAATTCGCTGCGTTGCGCGCCGGGCACCGATGCGGTGCATCCCGGCTTCGGCATCACCAGCGGCAAGTGGACGGTCACGGCGTGGCAGTACATCGCCACCGGCGATCTCGCCGGCGGTCCGGTGTTCTTCATCCTGAACAACAGCTACACGCACGGTGGTCCCTACACCTGGTCGGGTGAGCTGCAGTTCAACGGCACCACGGTGGTCGACGATCTGCGCGCAGGCTCCTCGATCCCGATCGCCTTCGACCAGTGGTCGGAGATCCGCGTCGTGTTCGACCTCGGCGCCAACACCACGTCGAGCTACTACAACGGCCAGCTGGTCTCGACGGGGACCTGGATCGTCGCTTCGGGTGGCAACGGACCCGCGGCGCTCGCGAACATGGACCTGTTCTCGAACGGCGGCACCTGCTACTGGGACGACATCTCCGTCGACCACACGCCCGATGCCATCGCGAACCCCTTCGGCACCGGTTGCCCGGGAACGGGCGCGATCGTGCCGGTGGTGGCGACCACGGGCCTGCCGGTCTCCGGCTCGACCTCCTTCGCGGTGAACCTGTTGTCGGCCGCGCCGAACGTTCCGGCGGTGTTGCTGTTCTCGCCGCTGTGCAACAGCCAGGCCTTCGGAAGCTGCACGCTCTACGTCAGCCTCCCGACGCTGTCGCTCGCCGTCGTGGGTACTGATTCACTCGGCAACGCCGTGGTGCCGCTGTCGATCCCGTCGGGTGTCGCGCTCGGAACCAACGCCTTCATGCAGTGGGTGGTCATCGACCCGGCCGGCGCCTTCGCCGGCCTCGCGTTCAGCCCGGGTCTGCGCTTGCAGATCGGTCAGTGATCGCATCGGGGCGCGTTGCGCCCCGCTCCTGCCTCGGTTCGGTGTGGAGCCGGGGCAGGATCCTTCCGCGGGAGCGGAGCCGAGGACCGACGACTACAGGTCGATGCGCAGCGAGAGCGCGCTCTCCTCGCGGAACGCGAAGCGATCCCGTTGGGTCTTCGTCAGACCGGCGAGGAACTGGTCGAGCTTCTGCTTGTGACCCTTGATGCCGTTGCGGTAGGTGCAGTGCACCGTGTACTTCGCGTTGCCGCGGGCTTCGAGGATCATCTGCAAGGTGGGGATGTCCGGATTGCCGTACTCGCCGTTGGCCGAGATCACGTAGTGACGTGCGCGCACGGTCCGGAAGAAGGTGGTCGAGACGTTTCGATCACTGCCGTGGTGGGGGATCTTCAGGATGTCGAAGGAGACGCTCTGGCCGGTGAGGATTCCCTGCGAGCGGAGGCCGGCGATGATGTCGTCTCCGCGGGCGTCGCCGGTGAGCAACATGGTCTTGGTGCCGAATCGCGCGAGGAGGATCGTGCTCGACAGGTTCCACGGTGACTTGTCGACGAACTCGGCGACCTCGGCTGCGGCGACGTTCTGGTCCCATCCGTTCTTCTTCACCTCCGCATCCCAGGCCGCCTGGAACTCCTGGATGCGCTGCGCGCTCGGTCCGAGCACATCGATCACGAGGCCGTTGCCCGGTTCCAGATGGATGCCAGCGGTCAGCAGAGGGTTGCCGTCATTGATCTGGAGCCCGAGGCGTTGCGCGCGATCCCTGAGTGCGCGACCTTGCCCCACGCTGGCGATGACGGCGGCGGCCTCGCGAGTCCGGTCGTCGATGTCGAGCATCGCGTCGGGGTCACGGAATGCCGCGACTTCGGTGTTGCCGACGAGGTCGTCGAAGGTGTTGAACCAGATGCCGTCGATCTCGAACTGCGGCGGTCTGCCGTCGTCCTGACGCTTCTCCATCTTGTCGGTCAGGTCGAGCAAGCCGTGGATGTGGTCGTCGTCGATGTGCGAGAGGATCGCCCTCCGCAGACGCAGAGGATCGCCGCGTTCGCCGCGCAGCCGATCGAGGACCTTGCCGAGCGACCTGGACCAGACGCCGGTCGGTCCGCCGTCGATCAGGATCGACTGCGGATCGGCGGTCGTGCCGTAGTGGAGGAGCAGGGCGTCGCCGTGCTTGGCATCGAGCACTTCGAGCGAGAACAGATTGGCCATGGATTCTCCTTCCTCGAGGGATCACACCGATTGAAGGGCGCGGAGGACGTCGACGAGGCCCGCGCCCTGGAAGCGGCGCTCTCGACCCAGATCGGTGGCGCTGCTGCAGAGGACCGTCTTGATCCTGGTCGGATTCCCGATCAGTTCGCGGTGTCGGCTCATCAGGATCGCCGCTGCACCGCTGACGTGCGGAGCCGCCATGCTCGTCCCGTCCAGCCTCGCATAGCCGTCGTGCGGCGTGGGCGCCTTGATCTTCTCGCCTGGAGCGACGAGGTCGGGCTTCATCCGACCGTCGCCCGTCGGACCGCGGCTGCTGAAGTAGCTCACTCCGTAGGTGTGCGGGCGGCGGGCGTGCGTCGCTCCGACGGTGACGACGGCCTCCGCGTTGCCAGGATCGGTGATGCTGATGTCGTGGTAGGCATCGACGCCACCGTCGTCGGTGCGCATGCGGACGAAGCCTTCGTTGCCCGCAGCGACCACGACGCACACTCCGGAAGCGTGCAATCGCTCCACCTCGTTGCAGACCGGGGTCCTGCCGCAGGCGAAGTTGCTCACGTCGTGCGGGATGGACAGGCTGAGGTTCGCGCCGTGGACCACCGGGCTGTGGCCCTTGTCGTTCAGGTGGCGCAGGAACTGCAACGCGGCGAGGATCGAGAACTCGTCGCCCTTGCCGTCCTTTCCGATGACGCGCAGGTCGTAGAGCTCGATCGCCGGGCAGAGGCCGCGGAGGTCGGCCTCGTCGTCCGCTTCGAACCCGACGTCGACGCGTCTCCAATCGGCGCCGAGGATGCCGGCGACGTGGGTTCCGTGCGGGTGGAGGTCGTCGACGTAGTCGGAGTACTTCTCGTCATGGACTACGCGAAGCGTGTCGATCAGGCTCTCCCAGTCGACGGCGCGGCCTTCGTGGATGCGACGGCGAAGGTCGGCGTTCGCGGGATTGCTGAGGATGCTGCGGATCCGTGTGAAGTCGTAGGTCGCGCGGATCCGGACGCGGTCCTCGAAACTCCCGGTCTCCGGAAGCGCGACGAGGTCACCGTCGGGCTTGCGGCGGCGGAACGCGGGATGGCGGGCGTCGACACCGGCGTCGACGATCGCCCAGCAGATGTCGCGCACGTCGAAATCGAACAGGCGTTCCGCGGCATCGGCCTTCACCGTGCGCCGCGAATCGCAGACGACGAGATTCGCCGGGCGATTGCGGTGGAAGGCCCAGATCAGGGGCTTCGCCGTCCTCGGCCGCAACAGCGATGGCAGCAGGTCCTCGAAGGTCCGGGCTGTCGTCGCGGCACTCACCTTCCGCGTCCACGACCTGGGCTTGCCGCGGGTCTTCGGCTTCGTCTCGGCACCGAGCAGGGCTCCGGCGATGCGGAAGAACCACCGGGCGTCGCGCGTGAGTTCCTTGGCACCGTCCCGTCCCGCCAGTGCGGATTCGATGTCCGCGCTCGCGAGATCCTCCGGAAGGCAGACGTGTTCCGCCCACCACGGCGTCAGCGGCAGCGCGTGCAGCAGGATCTCGCGCAGTGTCAGTCGTGCGGCCACCATGCTCTCCTCGAATGCGATCTCCGCGGCGAACGCAGCATCGGTGGTCGATCCGGCGGACAACCCCTGCCGCAGCTCCGTGGCGACCCTGCCGGGTGGCTCACCGCGGTACGGCTCGATCAGCAGGTCCACCCGCGCACCCGGGTCCTCGGCGAACGCGAACCAGACATCCGGCATGATCGGTGAGTCCTGCGTGAAGCGATCGCCGTCCGGACCTTCGTAGACGAGATGCCGGAACTGTCTGCGGGCCGTGCTCATCGCGGTTGGCTCCTTCGAGTCGGGGTTCCATCCCCGGGGAGCAGGCTAATCAGGAGTCCGCCCCCGGGGGAAGAGACCGGATCGCTGTGCGTGCATCCGATGGACGTCGAGGGGGCTTCGAGGTGTCGTGAATCGCCGCATCCGTGCGCGCGGCGCATGTCCCGGTCCGAGAGCTGGACTCCCCTCCGCACCTGCGGCTCAACCAGCGACACCGCGCCTTCCGATACCCCGCCGAGTCCCGGGACTCGCCCGGGTTCGACCGACAGCGACGGAGGCACAGCGAACGATGGCCATGGTCTCGATGGAAGAGCTCCTCAACCTGATGGTGCAGAGGGGCGGATCGGACCTGCACCTCTCGGTGGGAAGCCCGCCGAAGATCCGCATCGACGGACGGCTCGTCGACACCGAGCACGATGCGCTGACCCCGGAGGTGACCAAGAAGCTGGTCTATTCGGTGCTGTCGCCGGATCAGGTCGCGAAGTTCGAGAAGAACTTCGAGATCGACTTCTCCTTCGGTGTCGCCCACCTCGGGCGCTTCCGCACCAACGCCTTCGTGCAGCGCAGCACGATCGCGGCGGTGATGCGTGTAATCCCCTACGAGGTCTACGACTTCGAGCAGATCGGTCTGCCCCGTGCGGTCGGCGAGCAGATCTGCACCATGCCGAAGGGGCTCGTCCTGTGCACCGGCGCGACGGGGTCCGGCAAGTCGACCACGCTGGCGTCGATGGTCGACTTCATCAACGAGACCAGTGACGGCCACATCGTCACCATCGAGGACCCGATCGAGTTCCTGCACCGCAACAAGCGCTGCCTCGTGAACCAGCGTGAGGTCGGCGGCGACACGCACGGATTCGCGGGAGCGCTGCGCTCGGTGCTGCGCCAGGACCCGGACGTGGTGCTGATCGGCGAGCTCCGCGACCTCGAGACGATCGAGGCGGCGCTGACCCTCGCGGAGACCGGTCACCTCACCTTCTCCACGCTGCACACGTCGGACACGGTCCAGACGATCAACCGCATCGTCGACGTGTTCCCCGCGCACCAGCAGCAGCAGATCCGCACGATGCTCTCGTTCACGCTGCAGGCGGTGATCTGTCAGCAGCTGATCCCGCGCGCCCACGGCAAGGGTCGCGCGTTGGCCGCGGAGATCCTGCTGATGAACCCCGCGGTGCGTGCGCTGATCCGCGACAACAAGGCGCACCAGATCCACTCCATCATCCAGACCGGCGGAAAGGCCGGCATGCGGACGATGAACCAGTCGATCTTCGAGCTCTGTCGCGCCGGGGTGATCACCACGGAAGAGGCCTACAAGGCGTCGGCGGATCCGGGGGAACTCCAACGGCTCATGCGAGGTGGCCCCGCGGTCGCGGCCGGTGAGCGATGATCCAATTCACCCGCAAGCTCCGCGCGATCCTGGAGCGGGCCGGAAAGCTCACCCAGGAGCAGGGCGACGAGGTCGTCACCGAGGCCAGGACCGAGAAGCGGCCGCTCAGTGAGATCGTCGTCAAGCGCAAGATCGTCACCGAGGGTGAGTTGCTCGCCCTGATCGCGGCGGCGTCGAACTACCCACCGATCGACATCGATCGCGTGCAGGTCAATCCGGACGTCCTCGCCGACGTACCGGTCGACCTCGCCCGTCAGTTCAAGGTCTTCCCGATCGACAAGATCGGCAAGCTCCTCACCGTTGCCGTCGCCAACCCGTTCGACATCCTGAGGCTCGACGAGCTGCGTCTGCGCATCGATCGCGACATCCGTCCCCTGGTGAGCACCGAGGAGGCGATCGAGCGCAGGATCGACCAGGCCTACAAGTCCGACCAGGAATCGCTCGACGACATGATGAGCGAGCTCGGCGAGGCCGGTGACATCGAGCTCAAGGAGCAGGATCTCGGCGACGAGTCGATGGACCTCGCATCGCTCAGCGACGAGGCCTCGCCGGTCGTCAAGATCGTCAACAAGCTGATCTCCGATGCCTGCACCTCGGGCGTGAGCGACATCCACATCGAGCCCTTCGAGAAGAAGGTGCTCGTGCGCTTTCGCCGAGACGGTCGCCTGATCGAGGTGATGTCGCTGCCGAAGGGCATGCAGAACAACCTGACGTCGCGCCTCAAGATCATGTCGAAGCTCGACATCGCGGAGAAGCAGCGCCCGCAGGACGGCAAGTTCCAGATGAAGATGGGGCGGAAGGCGATCGACTTCCGCGTCTCGATCCTGCCGGTGGTGTGGGGCGAGAAGACCGTCATGCGCATCCTCGACTCGAGCAATCTCGCGGTCGACGTGCATTCGCTCGGCTTCGAGAAGAAGTCGATGGAGGACTACCTGTGGGCCGTCGATCGGCCGTACGGGATGATCTTGGTGACGGGGCCGACGGGTTCGGGAAAGTCCACGACGCTGTACTCGGCGGTGCAGCACATCAAGGACCCGGAGACGAACCTCATCACAGTCGAGGACCCGGTCGAGTACACGCTCGAGGGCATCAACCAGGTGCCGGTCAATCCGAAGCGCGGACTGACCTTCGCCGGCGCGCTGCGGTCGATCCTCCGTCAGGACCCCGACGTGATCCTGCTGGGCGAGATCCGCGATGCCGAGACGCTCGAGATCGCGGTGAAGGCGGCACTCACCGGACACCTGGTGTTGAGCACGCTGCACACCAACGACGCCATCGCGACGATCACGCGCATGGTGGACATGGGAATGGATCCGTTCATGGTCGCCAGCTCGACCATCCTGATCTGTGCGCAGCGACTGGCGCGCCGTCTGTGCGTGCACTGCAAGCAGCCCTCGGATCTGCCACAGGATGCGTATCTCCGCGCGGGCTGCACCAAGGAAGAACTCGCCAATCCGGAGGTGAAGCTGTTCAAGCCGGTCGGCTGCAATCGTTGCACCAACGGCTACAAGGGCCGATTCGCCGTCCTCGAAACCTTGCGCATGTCGGATCCGATCAAGCGCATGATCATCGAGCGGCGGGCGGCACAGGATCTCAAGGAACACGCGCTGAAGGAGGGCATGTTGACCCTCCGGAAGTGCGCGCTCCTCAACTGCATGCGGGGAGTGACGAGTCTCGAAGAAGTCGAGCGCGTCACCATGGCTGACTGAGCGGGAAGAAGGAATCCATGGCCACGACATTCAAGTACGAAGCGAAGGACGCGACCGGCAAGACGGTTTCGGGGACGCTCGATGCCGCCTCCCAGAACGACGTCGTCGCCGATCTTCGGAAGCGGCAACTCACGCCGATCTCTATCAAGAAGGCGGGCGGCGGCGGCGTCTTCGGACAGAAGGGCGCGAAGGGCAGCCGACCCGTCGCGAAGAAGTCGAGCATCAAGAAGGGTGAGCTCGAGGTGTTCACGAGGCAGCTCTCCACGATGCTGTCCGCGGGCATCCCGATGCTCGAAGCCCTCGAGATCCTCGCCGATCAAGCCGAGTCGGCAGGATTCCGCTTCTGCCTGACGAAGGTGGTCGAGGACATCCGCAACGGCGCCGACCTCTCCAAGGCGATGGAGACCCACACCAAGGTGTTCTCGGACATCTATGTGGCGATGATCCGCGCCGGTGAGGTCTCCGGTCAGATCGACGTGATCCTCACACGACTCGCCGAGTACCTCGAGTCCGCGGCACACCTGCGGTCGGAGATCAAGGCGGCCATGACCTACCCGGTCGTGTCGCTGTTCCTGGTCATCGGCATCGCCTGCTTCCTGATGATGGGCATCGTCCCGTCGTTCAAGCCGGTGTTCGATTCGCTGGGCGTCAAGCTGCCGGGCCTGACGGTGTTCATCATGGACATCGCCTTCGCCATGCGTGACGGCTGGTACGTGATGCTCGGCGGCGCGATCGGCGCCTTCGTCGGCTTCAAGTTCTTCGTGAAGAGCAAGAAGGGCAAGGTCGTCTGGGACGGCGTGAAGCTGAAGGCCCCCGTGTTCGGCCCGCTGTTCAAGAAGGTCGCGCTGTCGCGCTTCGCCCGCACCTTCTCCACGCTGGTGAAGAGCGGCGTGCCGATCCTCGGCGCGATGGAGATCGTGTCGCAGACCGCCGGCAACGTGGTGATCTCCTCGACGGTCGACGCGGCGCGCGACGCGGTGAAGCAGGGCGACAGCCTTTCCGATCCATTCTCGAAGTCGACCGTCTTCCCGCCGATGGTCGTCAAGATGATGGCGATCGGTGAGCGTTCCGGTGCTCTCGATGCACTGCTCGAGAAGATCGCCGACTTCTACGATCAGCAGGTCGAGGCCGAGGTGAAGGGTCTGACCGCGCTCATCGAACCGATCATGATCGCGATGATGGGTTTCATCGTCGGCGGCATCGTGCTCGCCGTCTTCCTGCCGATCTTCAAGCTGCAGGAGACCTTGTCGGGCGGCGGCGGCAAGTGAGGCGTCGGGCGATCGGCTCAAGCCCGGCCGGGTATCCGGCCGATGGCAAGGGCCGATCGCACTCCCGACCCTCGATTGCCCCATGGACGACACCAATCGCCGTCTCCTCGCCTACCCGATCGCCGCGGTGATCGTCGGTGGGCTGTCCTGGCTCGCCTTCGGCTACCGCGCCGAGGCCGACTTCATGACGCTCGTCCAGTCGGCGTCGATCCATGCCCAACTCGGTGCATCGATCCCCGCGGACACCAAGAAGCCCGACATGATCGCGTTGCGGCAGAAGCTGCTGCGCGAGGCTCGCGAGTGGCTGGCGCGTGCGGAGGCCGTCGAGCCCGGCACGGCGGCCGGCATGCAGGTCGAGGCCTTCCTCGCGATGACCGACGGTCATGATCGCGAGGCCGCGACCCTGTTCCGTCGTTGTCGCAGCGCGCACGACGTCACATCGGATCAGCTCGGCGAGTTGAACCTGCGCGAGGCGCAGGCGCTCTCGAACGCCACCGACTTCAAGGCCGCGCTCGGAGTCCTCGACGAGAAGGTCTCGCCGCTGACCGAGGAGGTCGCGCTGGCGCGTGAATCGCTGCGCCTGCGGGTGCTGGTGCGCGCCGGCCGTGGTGAGGACGCGCAGCGAGCGGCCGAAGCCATGGTCGATTCGCACGCGGAGGGCAGCGAGGGCTGCCGTGTCGCGGCGAGCATGCTGGAAGGCCTCGGTGCCTGGTCCGCGGCGGAAGCCGGCTGGCGCAAGGGCGAGACCGATCCGAGTGTCGAGGAATATCAAGTGGCCCGACTCAAGTTGCGTTCGGGCCATGTCGAAGAAGCTCGCGAGTTGTTGACTCACTCGGTCACCGATCGCAACCCGGAGATCCTTCGCCGCCTGGCGAACGATCGTCAGATGTGGGAAGCGACCTTCGGAGCCGAGGACGTCGGACGACTCCTGGAGACCACGACAGCGACGCCGGCGACAGTCGGACGCTGACGTGGGAGTGGAAAAGGGAAGACAGAATCAAGAACCGGGGCAAACCCCCAGACCCACGAGTAGAGAGAACGGAGAACTGATCAACATGTCCAAGAAGGAACAGGGCTTTACCCTGATCGAGCTCATGATCGTGGTTGCGATCATCGCCATCATCGCCTCGATCGCCATCCCGAACCTCCTCAGCGCGCGCCTCAATGCGAACGAGTCCGCGGCGATCGCCACGCTGAAGAACATCTCCTCTTCGCAGTCGCAGTGCCAGGCTTCCGGCGTCATCGACGCCAACAGCAACGGCGCCGGCGAGTTCGGCTTCTTCGGCGAGCTGTCCGGTGCGGCGACCGTCCGCAACGACGCCGCCGGTGGCGTGAGCGCGACCGAGCGCATCAGCCCGCCGGTCCTGTCGACCGCGTTCGGCAACGTCCAGGCCTCGCGCGTCACGCGTTCGGGCTACATCTTCCAGATGTATCTCCCGAGCTCGACCAACGGCTTCGTCGCGGAGAACGCGACGGGCGGTGGCAGCGGCG
Source organism: Planctomycetota bacterium (assembly GCA_046349595.1). GTDB lineage: Bacteria > Planctomycetota > UBA1135 > UBA1135 > UBA2386 > JACRLW01. Next base: position 2,775,059 of record JAXMCA010000001.1, on the reverse strand, counting down.
CCAGCGTCGACCCGGCTCGCGCCGAGGTCCTCTGGGCCTGCTACGCTTGGCCGAGCAGCTACGGCAACAGCGGCAAGCGCACGTTCTTCGTGAACCAGAGCGGTGACGTTCTCGGCTGCCGCAACAGCACGCAGCAGTACAACGGCTCCACCAAGACCCCGACCGCGGGCGTCGCGGCGTTCAGCTCGGCCACCGTGTCGATGTCCGGCACCATCGCGTCGAACACCGTCGCGCAGGACACCGAGACCTGGGTCGTCGTGAACTGATCCACGCGCCGGTTTCGACCGGAGCGTAGCTGCGGGCGCGGACCTTCGGGTGCCGCGCCCGCTGCATGTACGGCGTGGTCGAACGTCGGCGGGGTCGCGCTGTGGACCGAGCCTGCGATGGCAACGCGACTTCAGGGATCGACGACGCGTGCCGATAGATGCCACGTCATGGGCGTGGCCACCGAGAAGACGACGAAGATCCCCCGCATCCAGTCCGAGGCCCTGGCGTCGCTGATGGCGGTCGGCGAGACGCGAGCCGCGGTGCGGAGCGAGACCGAAGCGCACGAGCCGGGATCGGCGAACCCGACGTCCCGTCGGCGTGTGCAGAGCCTGACCATCGTCGTGCCGGCGAAGAACGAGGCCGAGACGATCGGCGCGCTGGTGGGTGAGGTCGGACGTCGTCTGCGCGAACTCGAGGGCCTCGACTTCGAGATCGTCGTCGTCGACGACGGGTCCAGTGACGCCACCGGCATGATTGCCCGCGAGTGCGGTGCGAGGGTGATCCGTCACGCGGCCAGTCTCGGCAACGGAGCTGCGATCAAGCGCGGCATCCGCGCCGCGCAGAAGCAGTGGGTGCTGCTGATGGATGCCGACGGCCAGCATCCTCCGGAGACCATCCCCGAGCTCATCGCGGCGGCTGAGGACCACGACATGGTGGTCGCGTCGCGCAACGGTCGCGGTGGGGCGATGCACCGCAACCTGGCGAACCGGATCTACAACGGGCTGGCGAGCTACGTCACGTCGCGCCGCATCCCCGATCTCACCAGCGGGTTCCGCCTGCTGCGCGCGGACATCGCCAAGCGGCTGTGCTACCTGCTGCCCAACACCTTCAGCTATCCGACGACGCTGACGCTCTCGATGCTGCGCTGCGGCTACAGCGTCGGCTTTGTCCCCTTCGACGTGCGGCGCCGCGTCGGCAAGAGCCACATCCGGATCCTGAAGGACGGCAGCCGCTTCGTGCTGATCATCCTGAAGATCGCGACGCTGTTCGCACCACTGCGCGTGTTCCTGCCGCTGTCCCTCGGCATGGCCGTGGCAGGACTCGGCTGGTACGCGCACACCTGGTTGGAGTACGGCCGCTTCACCAACATGTCCGCGCTGCTGTTCACGCAGGCGACCGTGGTGTTCATGCTCGGCCTGATCTCCGAGCAGGTCTCCGCGCTTCGCTACGAGCACGTCGACGGAGACAGCGCTTCGTGACTCGCACCGTGCTCGTCGCCGGGCACTGGGACGACGGACCGGGCTATCCGCGCAGCGAGCTGCTGCTCGGCGCGCTGGCCCGATCGGGTGTCCGCGTCGAGGAATGCCGCATCACCGCACCGGCGAGCGGGACCTCGAAGGTCGGACTGGTGCGTCGGCCGTGGCGCTGGCCGGGCTACTTCCTGAACACGCGTCGCACGCGAGCGCGGCTGCAACGCGGCCTGCGTGCGCGCATCGCGGAGGGCGGCATCGACGCCGTGCTCGTGCCCTATCCCGGCCATCTGGCGGTGCGCTGGGTTCGCGAGGTGTGGCGTGGTCCGCTGATCCTCGACCTGTTCCTCTCCGCCTACGGCACCGCGATCGAGGATCGCGCGTTGTTCCGGCCCGGCTCGATCCCGGCGCGACTGCTCGCGGGTTTGGATCGCCGCGCATGCGCGGCGGCGGACCTCGTCCTGCTCGATACTCCGGAGCACGCCGACGGCGTCGCCCAACTGACCGGTCTCGCACGCGATCGCTTCGACTGGGTGCAGATCGGCGACCGGGGGCCCGAAGTCGTGGTCCCCACCGCAGCGCGCGGATGCGACGAGGCGCTGCGTCTGTTGTTCTTCGGCACCGGAGTGCCGCTGCACGGGCTGTCGACGTGGATCGAGGCCGTCGCGCGCACCGAAGGAGTGCATCTCGAGATCTACGGCGGGAGCGAGGAGGACCGCGCGCTGGCGCGCTCGCGACTCGGCGCGAGGGTCCACGTCGGGCCGCGGTTTGCACCGATGGCGGAGCTGCGCACCGCGATCGATCGCGCGCACGTGGTCGCGGGGATCGCCGGCACCTCGGACAAGGCGATGCGGGTGGTGCCGTTCAAGGTCGCCCATGCGCTCGCGCACGGGCGTTGCGTGCTGAGCTCGGACACGCCCGCCCTGCGCCGGTTCGTCACGCTCGGGGAGGAGTGCCTCTGCGCGCGTGCCGGGGACGCGCGGGACTTCGCGGCGAAGCTCACCGTGCTCCGTGACGACCCCGCGCTGGTCGCAAGGATCGGGGATCGGGCGCGCGCCGCGTGGCAGAGGTCCTTCGCTCCGGTCGCGATCGAGCAACGTGTCGGAGCGGTGCTCGACCGAGTACTCGGCGCCGAACGCACTTCACGGGCGGCCGCGTCGAACGACGTCGCGATGGTGGTGTCGTGAATCGGACGAGACTTCTGCGGCGGCACGGACTGTTGATCTTCCTCGTCGCGTTGCTCGCCTACGCCACGGCGGTGGCCGGCACCTTCCTGTACGACGACATCCACTCGGTGCGCGACAACCAGGCACTCGAGTCGCTCGCGGCCATCCCGCGCCTGCTGGTCGATCCATCCGCGTTCACGTCGTACGACGCGAAGATGTGGCGACCGGTCCTCCTGGTCACCTTCGCGCTCAATCACGCGATGGGGGGCGGCTCGCCGCTGCCCTTCAAGGTGACCGACATCCTGCTGCACGCGCTGACCGCGTTGAGCCTGTGGTCGGTGGCGCGTGCGATGGGGACACGGATCCGCGTCGCGACGGCGGTCGCGCTGCTGTTCGCGGTGCATCCGCTGGCGTCCGAGGCGGTGGGCTTCGTCTCGTCGCGCAGCGATCAGCTGCTCGCACTGGGCGCACTGCTGGCGGTGCGTTGCCACATCGGGCATCGCAACGGCTCGCGGATCGCCCCGATCGGAACGATCGCGGCCCTGATCCTCGCCTGCGGCAGCAAGGAGACCGGCGTGGTGTTGCCGGGACTGCTGTTCCTCGCGGACCTCGCCCTCGACTCGCGCGACGTTCCGTTGGTCCGATGCGCATTCGCTTCGCTGCGGCGACTCGCTCCCACGGTGGTCGTCGCAATCCTCTGGCTGGCGGCGCGCCACGAACTCCTCGGCCACGCGGCAGCACCGATGCCGGAGATCTCGGCGCCGCATCCCCTTGGTGCTCCGCGCCACGACCTGATCGGTCAGTGGTGCGCGATGGGAGGCGTGCTCGCGCGCTTCCTCGGGCAGACCCTGTTGCCCATCGATCTGACGCCGGATCCCCCGGTTGCGACCGGAAGCGGACCGTGGGCGCCGTCGGTGTTGTGGAGCTGGTTCCTGGTGCTCGGCTTCACGGCGATCGGCCTGCTCCAGTTCCGACGTCGGCCCGGCGTGTTCGTCGGCACCTGTCTCGCCTGGGCGATCGCCCTGCCGTGGGTGGTGGTGCCGCTCAACTCGCCGGCCGGCGAACATCGCTTCTACGGTGCCCTTGCCGGCGTGCTGCTCGCCGTCGCCGCGGCCGTGCGCTCCACGCTCCTGCGCAGGCCCGTCGTGCGGTGGGTCGGCGCCGTCGTGCTGGGCGTATTCGCCGTCCAGTCGGCGCGTCTGTCGCTCGACTACCGCGACGGCGCAGCCCTGTGGTCGCGCGCGCTCGCCGTCGATCCCGGATCGCACGCCGCGCTGTGCGGACTCGCGCAGGTCGAGCAGGACGCAGCCGCGGAAGCGCTGCAACGCGGCGACCACGACGGGTGGGCGGTGCATCTCCGTCAGGCACTCGACCTCGGAGTGCGCGCGATCGCGCGACGCCGCGAGTACCTTCCGACGCGTCGCCAGGTGGTGCGCTACCGGCTGATGCTCGGACCGGAGTTGGGAGAGCCGCAGCGCGCAGTCGTGGAGGCGAGTGCCCTTGTCGAACTGCGACCTCGCAATCCGAATCATCGCATCCTGCTGGCGGAGAGTCTGATCCAGGCCGGAATCGAGAGCGGCAATCAGGAATGCTCCATCGAGGCGGAGCGCGTCGCGATGTCCTGTCTCGACTTCGCGGAGGCGAAGGGGTTGGTGTGGCGCGTCGCGGCGGAGGCGTGCACGGCGCGCGGCGATCATGCGGCCGCGCTGCGGCGTCTCGACGACGCGATCGCACTCGGCATGGACGGCGTGCCGCTGCGGCTCGATCGCGTGGAGGTCCTGCGGCGTCTCGGGCGCGGTGCCGAGGCGCGCGTCGAACTGCGCCGCGTGCTCGCGATGTCACCCTTCGACGCGCGGGCCCGTCAACTCGATGCGGAACTCGCTTCTCCGCCGCGTTGATCGATGCCCAGCAGGGCGCGTGCGTTCGCGGTGGTGAGGTCTGCGAGCTCGGCGGCAGCCATGCCGCGCTCGCGGGCGAGACGCTGTGCGACCTCGACCACGCAGGCGGATTCATTGACCATGCCGCGCCGCGATTGCGGAGGCAGGAAGGGCGCGTCCGTCTCGACCAGCAGGCGCGAGTGCGGCACTCCGCGCGCGGCCTCCCGCAGCCTGTCCGCCTTCGGGTAGGTCAGCGGGCCGGCGAAGGAGATCCAGCACGACAGCTCGACCGCGCGTGCCGCCTCGCGTGCATCGCCCGCGAAGCAATGCATGATCTTCCGCACGCCTGGGTGTTCGGCGAGCAGGGCGAGTGTGGCATCCATCGAGTCGCGCGCATGCACGACGACCGGCTTGCCGAGCCGCTCGCCGAGTTCCAGGCGGGCGTGGAACGAACGCTCCTGCAGTTCGCGTGGCCCTCGATCCCAATGGAAGTCGAAGCCGGTCTCGCCGATCGCCACGCAGCGGGGATGCTCGGCGAGGATCGCGAGCCGCGCGAACTGCTCCTCGAACACGGCGGCCTCGTTCGGGTGGAGGCCGACGCTGCAGTAGACGGCGTCGAAGGTCCGGGCGCGCGCCAGCGCCGCGGTCGAGGTCGGCAGATCGATGCCGACGTCGAGCAGTTGCGTCACGCCTGCGGAGCGTGCGCGGGCGATGCGATCGGCTGCCGTATCGCCTGCGTGCTCGCCGTGGCCGAGGTGGCAGTGCGTGTCGAACAACGCGCCGTTCACCGGCTGCCGCACAGCTGCTTGACGAGGTCCTGCAGGCGCGCCTGGACGAGGGGGACGTCCTGCGTCTTGAGCTGTTCGCGCATCCACTCGCAGGCATCCGCCCCATCGATGTCGGCGATGGCCTGCACGCAGTGGTTCAGGAACATCGGATTGAACTGGTTGCCGGGAGGATTCGCGTAGAGCTCCTTGATCGCGGGCACCGCGTCCTTCGACTTGAGCCGGCCCAACTCCACGATGCACTCCTGGTAGGTGAGCATGTCGTGTTCCTTGCGCCCGAGGATCTGGCGGAGCACGACCTCGACGTCGGGGTGCCGGGTCTGCGCGAACAGCGTGATGAAGTTGCAGAACTGCGAGCCCACGTTGCTCGGGATCGCGCGCTCGTAGTCCTTGGCGAGTTCCGGGGGAGGCTGACGCGTGACGCCGCGCGACGACTCGATGTCGAGGATCTGCCGCAGGACGCCGCCGGCCATCTCCTTGTCCTGGGAGACGAGTTCGCGGGCTGCGGCGAGGCGGGTGGCCGGATCGGGCGACATCCTGATGCCGCGCGCCAGTTGCGCTGCGAGATCCAGTCCGGCCGGACGGTCGGCGCGGATCCCGGCGCGCAGCAGCCAGGTCCGGGTCTCGTTGTCGAGGGTGCTGTTCTGCTCGAGTTCGGCCTGGATCCTGCCGAAGGCGTCGCGGCCGAGCACCTCGACGGCGGTGAGAGCCTCTTCGAGTCTCTCGACGATGAAGTTGGCGGTCGGGCTCGGGGTGCCGGCCGACGCCAGCATCGGCCCGTAGTGTTCGATCTGCTCGAGGATCGCGCCGATGCCGCGACCCTGGCTCTTGTCCTCGAGGCGCATCAGGGTGGCGATGCGGCGGATCTGCGCCGTCTCCTCGGTCAAGCGGCCGACCTCACGGCCGAGGGCTCCGAGCTTCGAGCCGAGCCAGGCGGTGGTGGCCCCGAGCCCCGCGAGGGTCACGAGGCTGGCGATCAGCAGGGGAGACTTCGAGGCAGGGCGGGGTTCGGACATGGTGGACGGGGCGTTCGGGATCGATCGGATCGCTGTGCCGAATCGCACGGCGGGGCGGGGGAGTCGGGCCGGGATCGGTCCAGGCGGAGGCGATCGGGACGGCAACAGGCCGCTCGCGAGGGGCTTCGCGTCTCCGCAGCGGTTCCGCCGCGGAGGGGCGGCATGGTAATTGGAAATCGCGTGCCGAGACCTCGGAACCTCTGGTCGACCAGCGGATTCCGGCGTCGCGCTTGCTATCCTCCCGGCCCGCCCTCCCCCCGGGCTGACCGCGTCCCTCCCTCCGACCGGGCACCTCCACGCCCGGTCGCGTGGGCGGTTCGGCCCCACCCTGCGACTTCCCGACCGTCACGATGTTCCGAAGGCCATCGCTCCTTCTCCTCGCCACCGTGTCGACGCTCCTCGCCGCCTGCACGGGAGGATCACCCAAGAAAGGCACCGGCGGTGCCGTGACCTGCGGCGACCAGGGGTCCTTCTGCCTGGTGTCCTGCAACCTGGGCTGCACCCTGACCGGCGGCTGTGCGATCACCGACATCGCGCAGAACCAGCCGCTGGTCTTCAACTTCAGCCGCGAGATCGATCCACGTTCGGTCGACCTCACGTCGTTTTCGTTGAAGACCACCACCGGTGAGGAGCCGGTGGGGCAGTTCGTGGTCGAGGGGCAGACGATCTCCTTCGTTCCCGACGTTCGCTTCGTCCAGGGCCAGACCTTCTTCGGCTTCTCGCCGAACCTCGAATACGTCCTCAGCCTGCCGGGCGGCGTCACCGCGGCGAACGGCATCCTGTCGACGTCGGGCCAACGCCTGCTGCACGACTACAGCTGCACACTGCGTGTCACCCTGGGCGTGATCGACCTCGACCAGCGTCCGCCGTCCGCCGAGTTGGTGTCGCCTTCGGCATCCTTCGGCGTCCAGCGCAACGCGCCGGTCGTGATCGAGTTCAGCGAACTGGTCGACTTCGCACCCTTCGCGAACGCGGCCGCGAACGGCGAGCCGGTCCAGTACTTCGTGCGCCGTTCGCTGCCAAGCGGCGGCGTCCTGGTCTGTGACACCAACTCCGATCGCTTCCAGCTCTCCGGTTCGCCGCGGCTCGTCAACGACATCGTCCGCGGTCGGACCATCGCGACCTTCACGCCGCGGGAGACCCTGCCTTCGGGCGCGTGCGTGGAGGTGGCTATCACCTCCGGAGTGAAGGACCTGTCCGGCCGCACGGCGACCACGCAGGTGTTCCACTACACCCTGGTCGAGGAAGCGGCGACCGAGCTGCACAAGCTCTTCGACTTCGCCGACGACACCTATCTCGACACCGATCGGTCGTCCGGTACCTGGGCCAACAACACCGGCGTGTTCACCACTCTCGGTGGGGATGGAAGGCACGGGGACTTCACTCCGGCCGACGGCCAGCGCGTGACCGACACCTACTGGATCTGGGACACCGACAACCAGCTCATCACCGCGAAGCCGACGGCCACCATCGAGAGCGACGAGACGGTCACCGACGGCAACTTCTACTTCACGACCTTCGACGTTCCGGCCGGCTACACGATCGAGTTCCGAGGCAGCAAGCCCGTGCACATCCATGTGCGTGGCCGCTGCCACATCGAGGGCCGGCTGCTGGCCGCCGGAAAGGCGGCGACCGGGACCTTCAACGTGAAGGCGCCGACCGGTTGGCCGGGTGGACCGTGGCAGGGTGGGCCCGGCGCGGTGGGTGGTCCCGGTGGCGGCCGCGGTGGCGACGGCGCCTGGGGCTGTGACGGCACCGGCAACGTCAACGACCCCGGCCACAACAACCTCAACGGCTACAGCGGCGAGGACCTGCGCATGCCGCCGGGGCATCCCCTGACCGCGAACGCGGTCGGGACCGGCGGTCGTGGCGGTCTCCTGCACCCGGCCGCTGGAAACCAGACCCTGCTCACCTTCCCCGGCTTCAGCGTCTTCTGCTGTGACGTGAGCGCCGGCGGCAGTGGTGGTGGTCTGATCACGGCGGGCGCCGACAGCCTCGCGTTCCACAACGGGCAGGTCAGCGGGCAGCCGGCGATCAACAACAACCCGGCACTGCTCGGCCAGCCGGTCACCGGCGGCCCGGCGATCGCCTTGCTCAACCTTCCGGCCACCTTCAACTCCAGCGAGTACTTCCTCATCGGTGGGTCCGGTGGCGGCGGTGGTGGCGGGCACCCGCTGTTCGCGCAGACCAGTTCCAGCGCGGAGCCGTACAAGTTCCGCTCCGGATCGGGCGGCGGCGGTGGTGGTGGTGTGGTGCGCGTGCGCGTCGGCGGGCGCTTCGAGATGCTCGCCGGCTCCACCGTCGACGTCAGCGGTGGCGACGGCTTGCAGCTCTCCTTCGCCACCTCGACGCCACTCGCTCCCGGACTCGGTGGCGGCGGTTCAGGCGGCACGGCATTGATCCAGCTCGCCGGCGGTTCCGACTTCAGCGGTGCGATCGACGTCAGCGGCGGCGCGGGCGGGCGCTACGTCTACTCGGCGGGCAGCACCTACAAGGCGGACAGCCTCGCCGGCAACGGCGGGGACGGCTTCCTCCGCGTCGAAGTGCCTGGTACGGCCTTGTCCCTGGCTCGGCTCGGCACCGTGTTGCCGGCGCCCGTGCCGGCCAGTTCCGGCGTGCTCGCCGAGCACGACGATGCGACCGGCTTCCAGAGCGTGTTCGTGTCGACCGGTGCCGTGTTCCCCCCGACCTACGTGCGCTATGTGATCCACGCGACGGTCGGCGCCAACCAGGTCGTCTACAGCGACGACCCCGCCGAGGGCATCCCCGCCGCGCCCGGTGCGGCACTCGTGTTCTGGGTGCAGGGTGCCGACGTCAATCTGCAGGGCGAGCTGACCGGAACGCGTCCGCCGCGCCCCTGGCGCAACCAGGTCGGCTCCTTCATCACCACCCAGGGCAGCCTCAACCGCGATTCGACGGTCGGCTTCCGCTGGGCTCTTCTCCAAGACCGCACGCAGGCGACGACCGTGGTCGTCCACGACGTGCGCATCGACTACCGTATCTGACCGCCGATTCCCCGCGCGCCGCGTTTGCGGCGCGCGTGGTCCCGTCCGCACCCGTGGGCGGGCCTCGCACGACGAGCCATGAATCTCCGTTCGATCGTCTTTGCCGCTCTCCTCGCTCCGCTTCCCCTGATGTGGTCGTGCTCGGGTGCCGCCGGTGGCCCGCACGTTCCGCAGCCCAGTTGTGGGAGCAGTTCCAACTTCTGCCTGGTCTCCTGCAACCTCGGCTGCGACCTCTCGGGTGTCTGCGCTGTGAGTTCGATCGCGCAGAACCAGCCGATCGAGCTCCACTTCAGCGATCAGGTCGATCCGGCGACGGTCACGGCAGCCACCGTTTCGCTCAAGACCGCGAACGGGGAGACGCCCTCGGGCCGCTTCGTGGTCGACGGCACCACCTTGGTCTTCGTCCCCGAGGTGCGCATCGCCGGCGGCGTGACGACCTTCGGCTTCCGCGCTGGCGCGACCTACGTGCTGTCGCTGAACGCCTCGGCCACCGGCGGCGTGCTCAGCTCCGTGTCGGGTGCGCGTCTTGCGCGCTCGGTCGTCTGCTCGCTGCAGATCACGCAGGGTCTGGTCGACCTCGACGGCAAGCCGCCGGAAGCGGAGCTGATCCTTCCGGCGACGGAGACGGGCGTGGCGCGAGACAGCTCGATCGTGCTGCGCTTCAGCGAGCTGATCGACGTGTCGTCGTTCAACGGCGCGAGCACGATCGCGAGCCCGATCACCTACCAGATCCGCCGCACGGTGCCGGATCCCCTCGATCCGAACGTGCGCATCTGCGAGTCGGGCTTCCAGCCGGTTCTCGTGCAGGGCGTGCCGGTCGCATCCGTCGAGGGTTCGTCGCCGCCGCACACGGTGATCACCCTTCAGCCGTCCACCCAGCTGCCGAATCGCGTCTGCGTGGAAGTGATCCTCACCGCGCAGGTGCGCGACCTCGCCGGCAACCCGGCGGTGCGCAAGACCTTCCGCTTCTACACCGAGGTCGGCACGGTGCAGCCGCAGGCGATCACCGAGTCCTTCGCGAACGAGGCCAACCTCGACCGCAACATCTCGGGTGGCACGTGGATCGGCGGTCGTGCCACGCCGGCGCGTCTGGGTGGGAGCGGAGTGCTCGGCTCGTTCAACTACCAGACGGGCACGCTGCAGGCGGGGACCACGGACACCTACCTGTTCGACACCGGCAACTACACGGTGCCTGCGAACAGCACCCTGTTCGGCACTTCGAACATCACTGTGAACGACGGCAAGTTCGACTTCACCGACTTCGTGGTGCCGTCCGGGGTCAAGGTCCAGTTCCGCGGTGCGTTCCCCGCGGTGATCCGCGTGCGTGGTCTCGTCGACATCCAGGGTGAGGTGCGTTCCAACGGCAGCGCTCCGGCGAGCAACTTCGCCGGCCAGGGTGTCGTGCCGAACACGCCGATCGCGGGTCAGGCCGGCGCCGCCGGCGGTGCCGGTGCCGGCTCCGGTGGCCAGGGTGCAGACGGTGTCCGCGGCAATCTCGGCGCGAACGCGAGCAACACCGGTCGCGCGGGGCAGGATTGCCGGCCGCCCGCGACCAGCGGATACGCCGGTCTCGTCGCCGGCTCCGGTGGGCCGGGATCGCCGCCCTTCCCGGCGAACGGCCTCAACACCAGCGTCACCTACACCTACTTCGGCGCGATCTCCGCGCAGGCGACCTCCGGCGGGTCGGGCGGATCCTTCCTCGGTCTCGGCGAGGTCGGCCATGTCGTGCACACCTTTGCCGGCGGTGGTGGTGAGTTCCAGGTCGACCACGGTCCGGACAGCGCGCCGGGTGTCGTGGTGCCGATCACCGCGCTCCCGCCGGGGATCTCCAGTCTCGACCACTTCCTGGTCGGCGGTTCCGGCGGCGGTGGTGGTGGCTCGCATCCGTCGAGCATGCTCAACAGCAACATCACATCGCTCCTCACCTGGACCGCAGGTGCAGGTGGAGCCGGCGGTGGTGGTGCGATGGCCTTCCGCGTCGGCCACGAGTTCAACGTGCACACCGGCGGCAAGGTCGCGGTCGTCGGCGGCGGTGGCGCGACGCACACCGTCGGCAACCTGCCGCCGCCGGCGCCCGGCGGTGGCGGATCCGGCGGCAGCCTGATCGTGCAGATCGAGAACGACGTGCACTTCGTGCAGTCCGGCTCGCTGGACGTCAGTGGCGGCCCGCGTGGCGTCACCGACGCCTTGCGCGTCAGCTCGAACGTCAACACCTACGGTGGCAAGGGTGGCTATGGCGCGGTGCGCGTGGAGACCAACACGCCGATCACCACCGCGCAGCTCGGCACGGTCACCGGACCGACGTCGATCCCCGCCGAGTTCATCGGCGCGCTGGACTCGGCCGAAGGCGATGCACAGACCGGCTTCACGTCGCGTTGGCGTTCGTCGCGCCAACTCTTCGCGCCGCTCTGGACGCACTACGTGTTGACCTGCCGCATCCGCGGCAACGTCGTGGTTTATTCGGACGATCCGGCCAACTTCAACCCGGCCGACAGCGACACGCTGCCGGTGCGCATCTACTTCCAGGGCGCGGACGTGAACGCCACGACCGGCACGATCACCGGCGAACCCGGACCCTGGCGCAACTACGTCAACGGTCAGAGCGGGCGCTTGAGCATCAATACCGACGACGCGACCGGCTGCCGCTTCATGATCGTGTTCAACCGCACGGTCGAGACCGACGTCCAGATCGAGGATCTGGAGATCGTCTACGAGTCGTGAGGTCGGGCGCCGCGGCGGGATCCGTCACGGCCGTTGAGCGCGACAGGACGGCAGCCTAAGGTGCGCCGTCCCCAGTCCGGCGCTCCGTGTGGCGGCGCCGTCATGGATCCGATCCTCTTGGACGCCGCGCAACAGGCCTTCGTCGCACTGCTCCAGCGCAGTGACCACATCGTGCTCACCGGGCACGAGCACCCGGACGGAGACTGTCTCGGCGCGCAGGTCGGCCTGTTCCACCTCCTCTCCGCACTCGGCAAGGACGTGAGGATCCTTCTGCCCGACGCGCCGCTGCGGACTCTCGATTTCCTCGCGCTCCACACGCCGATCGGCATCTTCGATCCGGCGACCGGGCTCGGTCCCTGTGACGTGTTGATGCTCGTCGACTGCGCCGAACTCGGCAGGCTCGGGGAGTTGCGCCACGCGGTCGGCGGGAGCGGGGCGACGATCGCGGTGCTCGATCACCACATCGGCAGCGATCAGGCCGATGGCGAGTACTGCTTCGTCGATCCCACCGCCGCCGCGAGCGGCGAACTGGTGCACCGCCTCTACGGGATCTTCGAGCGGACGCCGGAGCCGGCCGCAGCCGAAGCGCTGTTCGTCGCGCTGGTCGCCGACACCGGTTGGTTCCGCTACTCCAACACCGATGCGCGCGTGCTCGAGATCGCGGCGGATCTGGTGCGCCGCGGAGCCGATGCTTCGGCGATCTACGACCGTCTGAATCGCCGCAACGATCCGGAGTCGGTGGCGATCCTCGCGCAGGGCGTCGGTCGCAGCCGTCTGCTCGCCGAGGGGCGTATCGGGATGATCGCGCTCGATCGCGGACTGATCGACAGGGCGAATCGCAGCGGCTTCGATCTCGATCTCGTGATGGAGCCGCTCCGCTCGGTGGGTGGCATCGAGGTCGTGGCGATGCTGAAGGAACTCGGTCCCGATCGCGTGAAGGTGTCGCTGCGCGCGACCGGTGACATCGACGTGCAGCGCATCGCCCGGACCTTCGGCGGCGGAGGCCACCGCAAGGCATCGGGCGCGACCTTGGGTCTCGCGCTCGCCGAGGCGGAACACAGGATCGCCGCCGCATTGCAGGCCGCGGTCGACAACGCCGGCCTGGCGCGAGCGGATGGCGGATCGCCGTGAGCGCCTTCGCCCTGGTCTCCGACATCCACTCGAATCTCGAGGCGCTCAACGCAGTGCTCGAGCGGATCGACCAGTTGGGCGTGCCTCTGATCCATTGCCTGGGTGACGTCGTCGGCTACGGCGCGGATCCGGAGGCCTGCACCGAACTGGTCATGCGACGCTGCAGTTGGACGATCATGGGCAACCATGACCACGGGCTGACCCACGACCTGCGCGACTTCAATCCGCTCGCCAGCGAGGCGCTGCACTTCACGCGCAAGCGACTCAAGCCGGGCGTGTTCGGTCGCCGCAAGCGCGTCCTCGGCGAGTTCCTCGCCGGTCTGCCGGAGCGCAAGGACGAGCACGGATTCCTCTTCGTCCACGGTTCTCCGCGGGACCCGATCATGGAGTACGTGCTGCGCAGCGACGGCTTCCTCGAGCCGGAGAAGCTCGCTGCGAACTTCGCGCTGCTCGATCGTCCCTGCTTCGTCGGCCACACGCATTGGCCGGGATGGCACGATCTGCGCTACCGCTTCACGCAGGCGACCGACGAAGTGCGCGAGCTGGTGCTCGGCGACGAGCCGATGATCGTGAACGTCGGCAGCGTCGGGCAACCGCGCGACGGCGATCCCCGGGCGAGCTTCGTCGTCGTCGACGGGCGCCGCGTCGAGTTCCACCGGGTGCCGTACGACTTCCGTACCACCCAGGCCAAGATCCTCTCCGCCGGACTCCACCCCGCGCTCGCGGAACGACTCGCGCGCGGGAAGTGAGCGGTGCGCATGCAGGGCGAAGCGTTGTCCGTCCCGAACTGCTCGCTGGTCCTGTGCACGGCGCCGCCGGAGGCCGCCGACGCACTGGCGCGGCGCATCGTGCAGGAGCGCCTCGCGGCGTGCGTGAATCTCCTGCCGGGCGTGATCTCGCATTACCTCTGGAAGGGCCGGGCGGAGACCTCCGGCGAAACGCTTCTGCTGATCAAGACCACCGCCGAGCGCGTGACCGACCTGATCGCCGCCATTCCGCGCTGGCACCCCTACGAACTGCCCGAGGTGATCGCCGTCGAGATCCGCGACGGACTGCCGCCGTACCTGCGCTGGCTCGCCGAAGGCAGCTCGCCGGGCGCCTGATCGCGCCGTGCGGTGCGATCGCCTCAAGTCGGGACGCCGATCTGCCGATGCCATGGGCGAACCCTCGGTCTGGCGGAGTTCGCCGTGTTCCCCACCCTCACCCTGTTGTCGTGCTGCGCAGTCGTCTGCCTGCAGCAGGATCCGACGCCTCCTCCCGGAGCCGATGTCGTGCGCCTCAAGGTCGGAACCGAGCTGAGCGGACGGATCACCGCGCAGACCGACGACCACGTCTTCGTCGAGGTCGCGCCCGGCAGCGTGGTCGGATTCTCGATGGATCAGGTCGAGTCGATCGCGCGCGCTGCGTCTGCTCACCGTGACGCCACCGCGGCGCCCGCTGCTCCCGACTGGTTCCGCGACCGCGACCAGTGGTTCGCCCTGCACGATGCCAGAGGTCACGGTGTCGGTCAGCTCCACGAGACGGCGAGGCGCGACGAAGAGGGACGCATCCGTCTCGGCGAGGAGTGGCGCTTCTCCGCAGGCGGACGCATCACCGAGCTGACTCGCCTCGAGGTGTGTGCGCCCGACGGCTCACCCTTGTCGGCGTTCTGCCACGAGCGCACGCTCGACTCCGACTCGCGCACCCTGTCCGAGCGCATCGTCCGTGCGGTGCTCGAGGACGGGCAGGTCGTGGTGACGACACAGACTCCTCGCGGCGATGAACGGAAGACGGCCGTCGCCGCGAAGTCCCTGCGCTGGCCGCTCGAGGTGCGCGCGACGCTGCGTGCGACTCCGGCAGGTGCTCAGGCCCGATCGACCCACGAGGTCTACGACGCGGTCACCGACTCCGCGCGGGAGACGACCTGGGACGTCGGCCGCATGCGGCGCGTCCCGGGTGCGCGTGGCGATGCGGTGCGCGTCCGCGTGATCTCTTCGCCGGACGGCGAGGAATGGCTCGACGCCGCGGGCAGCACCGTGCGCCGCGAGGTCAACGGTCCGGCTCTGGTCGCCGTGCCCACGACCGAGGCCGACGCTCGTCGCGCGACCGTGAAGGACGGCTTCCCTGCCGCCATTCGGGCGGAGCCGGGCGGTCGCTTCGCGATGTGGTTGCCGAACCCGGCGTGGTCCTTCGTCGACGGCGACACCGGCGGACAGATCACGGCGCGCGATCGCTGCGAGGAAGCCGCGGTGAGCCTCGTCCGCTTCGAGCATCTCGACCCTGCGCTCGCGCTGCAGAGTGCGACGGACGCGGTGGCACGCTGGCTCGAACTCGTCCAGCCCGACATGCGCATCTCGGCGCGCGAACAGACCACGCTGCGTGACCAACCTGCGATGGCGATCCGTGCCGACTTCGTCGCCAAGGACGCGGGTGGAGCACCGCTCGCATTCAGTTGCGTGACCTACGTCCTGAAGGTCGATGGCAACTGGTTCGCAGCTTGCGGTTCTGCTCCACGCGGGGTGTTCGCGCAGATCTCCGACGACATCGCCTGGATCGCCTCGCACTTCGAGTTCGATGCGAAGGGATTCGATCCGCAGGTCTCCGGTCCGCTGCTGAAGTCCAACCGTGCGACCGTGCGCTGATCCGCCCGCGCGACGCGGCCGGCACGCGGTCAGCGGTCGCTGCCTCGCAGCCGCACCGCGAGCCTCACGTCCTCGACACGCAATTCGTCCCGATCCTCGAGGTCGGCGAGCGTGCGTGCGAGCCTGAGGATCCGCGTGCGGCCGCGCGCCGACACGTGGAACACACGCATGGCACGCTCGAGCTCCTCGGTCACGGAGTCGGGGCCCTCGGTGACGGCCTCGAGTTCGCGTCCTTCGAGGCGACCGTTGGCTCGATGACCCGGATTCCTCTCGGCTTGCCGCGCACTCGCGCGCGCGACGCGTGCGGCCAGCGCCTCGGTCGAGCCGGCCGGGTCGCGCGGGGCGCGGAACACGGAGGGATCCGGGGATGGCAGTTCGATGCGGAGGTCGAATCGATCGAACAGAGGACCCGACACGCGTGCGAGGTAGCGACGCCGGTCTCCCGGTGAGCAGGAGCATCGACCTTGCGGATCGGAGGCTTGACCGCAGGGGCAGGGATTCATCGCCGCGACCAGCAGGAAGTCGGCGGGGAGCGTCACGGTGCGTCGGCTGCGACCGATGGTCACCACGCGGTCTTCGAGAGGCTGGCGCAGGCCTTCGAGGACCTCGCGGCGGAACTCCGGCAACTCGTCGAGGAACAACACGCCGTGGTGTGCGAGCGTGACCTCGCCCGGACGAGGTTCGGGGCCACCGCCGAGGATCGACGCCGCACTGCTGGTGTGATGCGGGGCGCGGTAGGGGCGGCCACCACGTGTGAATCCGCGCGTCTCGACCGCCGGTTCGAGACCGTGTGCGGAGCGGACCTTCAACACCTCGAGCGCCGAGCTGCGGTCGATCGGTGGGAGGATGCCGCCGATGCGGCGCAGCAGTGCGCTCTTGCCGGAGCCGGGTGGACCGGTGAACAGCAGGTCGTGTCGTCCTGCGGCGGCCGCGACCAGGGCGCGCTTCGCGGTCTCGTGGCCGCGCACGTCGGCGAGATCCTCGGGTGGGAGCGCGGTGCAGAGATCGCGCAGCGCGGCGAAGCCGTCGGACGGCGGCAGGCTCTGCAGCTTGCCGGTCGCGAGTCCGGCGATCGCCTCGCACAGGTCGCGCGCTGCGAGGGGCTCCGCGCCCGGCACGAGGCGCGCGCGCTGTGCGTCGTCGGGTGAGGCGAGCATGCGCGGGCGACCGCGTGCGACCGCGCTCAGCGTGACCGGCACGATGCCGACGCTGCTGCGGATGCGGCCGTCGAGCGTGACCTCGCCGAAGGCGGAGAGTCCGTCCAGGCGGGAGGGTGCCAGGATCCCGCTCGCTGCGGCGAGCGCGAGTGCCATCGGCAGATCGAACGCGCTGCCCGCCTTGCGGACATCGGCGGGAACGAAGTTGAACAGGGGCGAACCGCGCGGCGTGGGCAGTCCCAGGGAGCTGAAGGCCGAGAGCACCCGATGCAGGGCTTCCCGCACCACCTGATCGACCGAGCCGAGGATGCGCGGCGCGCTGGTCTCGGCGAGCATGCGGGCCTCGATCACGACCGGGATCGCGTCGACTCCGCAGACCACGCCGCAACCGATCGCCACGGTGGGACAGCGCGAGGTCTGCTGAACGGGGGTTGTGTCGCCGTCATGACCTCGTTCCATCGCGGCGCGAAGTGTCGCGCGCGGGTGCTCGGGTCACGGGGTGATCACAGAACCGCGCGCAGCACCAGCGCGCGCACCACGGCGCCGCAGGCGAGCGGAGACGCCGGGTGCAGACAGTGCAAGCGCAGGGGGCGACGGGCAGGCAATGCCGCGCCCTCCTCGGTGAAGGTGACCACCAGGAGGCGCGGGTCGACGGCGGTGACGGTCGCGACCGCCCGCGCGCAGAGCATCCGGGGAAGGTCGGGGGAGAGGATCAGTGCGTCGTGCCCGCCGGCGCGGAGGAACTTGTCGCGCAGGTCGGTCAGGCCCGCTGCGAGATCGACGTGGATTCCCCGCCGCCGCAGTCCGTGGATGAGCGGTGCCAGCACCCTGCCGTGGGTCTGCAGCACCAGCACCTCGGCGCGGGGCAGCGGTTCGGGGGCCATGTCGAAGGAATCGGCACCCGCCGGCCCTTGGGCACGGTCCCGGTCCAGGAGCGGGATGGGACGTCGCGGCGGGCTCGACGGCATCGGGCCGCGCGCGGATCCCCTGCGCCTCCCGCGTAGCATCGGCGGGATGGAAGATCCGCGCTTCGTCGCCTTCGACGACCGCTACGCGCCGGCGGCACCCCCCGCGGTCGTCCTCGCCGATCTCTTCGAGGCGATGCGGAAGCGCCGTTCGGTGCGGCAGTTCAGTGAGCGGCCGGTCGCGCGCGAGGTGATCGAGGGCATCGTCCGCGTGGCGTGCACCGCCCCGAGCGGGGCGAACAAGCAGCCCTGGCGCTTCGTGGCCGTCTCCGACCCGGGCGTGAAGCGGTCGATCCGCAGCGCCGCCGAGAAGGAGGAGCGCGAGTTCTATGCGCACCGCGCCAACCCGGAGTGGCTCGCCGACCTCGAGCCGCTCGGCACCGACCCGGACAAGTCCTTCCTGCAGACGGCGCCTTGGCTGATCGTCGCCTTCATGCTGCTGCGTGGCGACGACGGAGGTCAGGTCTACTACGCCAAGGAGTCGATCGGACTCGCCTGCGGGATGCTCCTGACGGCGGCGCATCTGGCGGGTCTCTCGACGCTGACCCACACACCCAGCCCGATGGGCTTCCTCCGCGAAATGCTCGGTCGCCCCGAACACGAGCGACCCTTCCTCCTCATCCCGGTCGGCTACGCCGCGGAAGATTGCGTCGTGCCGCGCGTCGCATCGACCCGGAAGGAGCTCGGCGAGGTCCTCGTCGAAGTGTGACCCCGAACTCGGCGTGGAGCTGCTGAGGGAACCCGTCCCCCGAACCCTCCGTTCTCCGCGCGCCCGCTGCCCGGATCCCTGTCCTGATCCCCGTCGAGCCCGCGATGCGAAGCACTCCCCGCGCCCTCCTCGTCTCCGTTCTGACCTGTCTCCTGGCCGCAGCCGTCTGGCTCGGCAACGCGTTGACCGAAGGGGAGAACGCCCTGATCGCGCGACGCTACGGCGATGCGGCGACGGCCCTGCGACGCGCGCTGGAGGAGGAACCGGCGGAGCAACGCGGACGGGTGCTGTTCCTGCTCGGACGCGCACTCGAGTTGTCCGGCGACCTGCCGGGTGCGATCGAGGCCTACGACCGCCTGCTCCGGGACCTTCCCGACTCCCGACTCGCGGAGAAGGTGCGCCTCGAGCGGGCCGAGACCCTGGTGCGTGCCAAGCGCATGCGTGACGCTGCCGCGGCCTACCGCGACGAGATCGAGCGCCTGACCGGTCCTCAGCGCAAGCAGGACATCGCCCAGACCTACCTCGGACTGGCCGACCGCGCACTCGCCGGAGACAAGCCCGATCCGACACGTGCGGTGACCTTCTACGACCTCGCGGTCGACCTCGGTCTCGCCCCGGAGCACGCGCGTTCGGTCCGACTTCTCGCCGCGAAGGCTGCTCTCCTCGCCGGGGACGCCAACGGCGCGGTGCAGCGCCTCGAAGCCCTGGTGCGCGAACTGCAGGGACACGCCGACCAGCGCCGCGCCCGTCTGCTGCTCGGGGACGCGCTGCAGATGTCCGGTCAGTCCGCGCGGGCACGCGCGGCGTTCCGCGACCTGATCGCGAGCGCACCCGACTCCGCGGAGGCAGCCGACGCCAGCTTCAAGATCGCCGAGACCTTCGGCGTGCCCGAGCCGGGCGTTGCTCGTCTCGACCTCGCGATCGCGGCCCTGCGCGCCTTCGCCAAGGACCATCCGTCGCATCCGAAGGCGGCCGTCTCCGAGTTCCTGATCGCGCGCAGCTACCTGTCCGCCGGTCGCAGTGAGGACGCCCTCACCGCGCTGCGCGAGTACCTGAAGGTACACGGCGACGAGAGCATCGACGAGGTCGCCAATGCCAGGGCCTTGGTCGGCGACGTGCTCGCGTCGCAGGGCAAGCTCGATGAGGCGATGGACGCGTGGAAGGCATACCTCTCCGCGCACGCGGCACACGCCCAGTGGGAGCGCGTGCAGCGAGCGATCGTCGACGCCGAGTTCCGGCGCGCCGAGCTCGCCGCCGAGGACGAGCGCTTCGACGCGGCGCGCAAACTGTACGCCGACTTCGGTCGCGATCATCCGCTCGATCCTCGCAACGCCGACGTGTTGCGCCGCATCGCGGAGACCTTCGCCGCCGAGAAGAAGTGGGAACTCGCCCGCGACGGCTTCGACCGCTGCGTGCAGAAGTACCCGGGCCGTGAGGAGAGCTCGTTCGCGCAGTTCCGCATCGGCGAGATCTGGGAGTCGCAGGTCTTCGACTACCAGAAGGCGCTCGACGCCTACCGCGCCGTCACCTGGGGTTCCTTCGCGGCGGCTGCGCAAGCGCGCATCCGGCGTCTCGAGGAGAAGTCGCTCGGGCTGAAGACGCTGCGCACCTTCCGCAGCGGCGAGGAGGCGTCGTTCCAGCTCACCTCGCGCAACCTGCCCGAGGTTCGCGTGCGCGTGTACCGTCTGGACCTCGAGACCTGGTTCCGTGCCACGCACTTGCCCGGATCGGTCGAGAAGCTCGACATCGAGGTCATCGCGCCCGACAAGACCTTCGCCAGCAAGGTCACCGAATACGTGCCGTACCGCGAGACCCAGCGAGACGTCGTGATCGGCTTCGGTCAGCCCGGCGCCTACGTCGTCAAGGTCGACGACTCCGAGCGGGAGGCGACCACGATGGTGCTGGTGACCGACATCGCGCTGATCGTGAAGTCCTCGCGCGACGAGCTGCTCGCGTTCACGCAGAACCTCAAGGAGGACCGCGTCGAGTCCGGAGTGCGCGTGGTGGTGAGCGACGGTGCGCGCATCCTCACCGAGGGCGTCACCGACGCGAAGGGCTTCTACCGCTGGAAGGGCAAGGAGCTGGCCAATGCCGCCGAGCTGCGCGTGTTCGCGGTCGATGCCGCGGGCAGCGGCGCCGGAACGCTCGATCTGTCGGCGCTGAGCACCGGTGAGGGCCTCGCCGAGCGCGCCTGGCTCTGCACCGATCGACCTGCCTATCTCCCCGGGGAGATGGTCCACGTGAAGGCCATCGCCCGTGAGGTGAAGGACGGGCTCTACGTGCTGCCGACCCTGCGCAAGGACGAGACCTTCCGCTTCGTCTCGCCGAGCGGCCGCGTCGTGCAGGAGGGCAAGGTGGAGTTCACCCCCTTCGGCACGCTGGCGATGGATCTCGCGCTTCCGGCCGAGTCCGAGCTCGGCACGTGGCGCGCCCAGTTGGATCGCGGCGAGGGGCGCGGGGCGTCGATCGAGTTCGAGGTCGCACGCTTCGAACTGCCGCGCCTGCTGCTGGACGTCGAACCGACCGAGCGCATCGTGTTCCGCGGCGAGAAGATCGCCGGCAGGGCGAGCGTGAAGCACTTCTACGGCGAGCCGGCGCGCGGTCGACATCTGCTGATCGCGATGACGCGCCCCGATGGCTCGCGCGAGCAGGTCGAGGGCGACACCGATGCCGAGGGCAAGGTCGAGTTCTCCTTCGACTCGCAGGAGTTCACCGAGGAGGCCGTGGCGCGGATCGACGCGACCCTCGCCGAGGACGGCGTCGCCGCGACCACCTTGATCCCGGTGGTGACCACCGAGTTCGAACCCTCGGTCCACACGCTGCGCGACGTGTTCCTCGCCGGCAGCAACTTCGACGTCGACGTGGCGATCAAGGACCGAAGTGGCGCGCCGCTGGCGAAGACCGGCGAGGTGGTGCTGCTGCGTCGTGAAGCGGGCAAGCGCGGCGTCACCGAGGTCGAGGTGGCGCGTGTGCCGTTCCGCACCGACGGCAAGAGCGGTGAGGGCCGCGTGCAGCTGAGTTCGAAGAAGGGCGGCGATCACGTGATCCGCGTGCAGGCGACCGACCGCTTCGGTCAGCTCGTCAGCGCCGAGTCCAACGTGACCATCTCCGGCGACGACGACGACCAGAAGCTGCGCATCCTGCTCGATCGGCAGTCCTGGCACGTCGGCGAGACGGCCAAGGCCCGCGTCGTCAATCGCGCCGGCGCGCATCTCGCGCTGCGCACGCTCCAGGCCGACGGCATCCTCGAGTGCGAGGCGGTGCGTGTTCCGGCCGGGGAGAGCACGCTCGATCTCGTGCTCGAAGGGCGTCACGCGCCGAACTTCGCGTTGGCGCTGGCGATGATCGACGGCACGCAGCTCCGCACCGCGGAGAGCGAGTTCTTCGTGGCGCGTGACCTGCGCGTCGAGCTGAAGCCGGCGGCGGAGACGGCGCTGCCGGGCAGCGAAGTCGAATTGGAGGTGGTGACCACCGATGCGCAAGGGCGCCCGGTGGCCGGCGAGGTCGCGGTCGCGATGGTGCAGTCGTCGCTGCTGAAGCTTTTCGGCGACCGCACGCCCGATCTCTCCGCGACCTTCTGGGGCATGCGCCGCCAGACCCTGTTCCGCACCGAGTCGAGCTGCGGTTGGAGCTACACCGCGAACACGCGGGCGACCAGCCAGGATCTCGTGGCGGAAGAGCGACGACTCGCGGAGGAGTACGGCCGCAACGTGGCCGCCGATCCGGGACACGGCGAGACCGCAGCATTCTTCTTCAACGACGGGGCTGAAGGTGGCGATCTCCGCGCCCGGACGGAGAACACCTTCGGTGCGATGTTGCAGCGCGGGCACCCCGCGCGGGAGGCGAAGCCCGGGGAGCCAGCCCAGCAGCTCGACGACCTGTCGAGGTTGTCGTTGAAGTCCGAATCGGCCTTCGACTCCAACCAGTGGAACTCGGCCGTCGGACTCGGCGGTGGCAGCGGCAGGCGCTATGCCGGGCGGCAGCAACAGGTCGCCGGCTTCGACGTGTTCAGCGTGGGCTCCGGCGGGTTGGTCCCAGGAGCCATCGCCTTGCCGCGGGTCGCGAGCGCACCGCGCGTCGACTTCTCCCCGGCCGGCGGCTGGCTGTCGTCGGTCGTCACCGACGACAACGGGCACGCCAGGGTGAAGCTGCGGATGCCCGACGAGTCGACCGGCTACGCGCTGGTCGGCCGCGGCGTGACGCGCGAGTCCGATGTGGGCCAGGGCACGGCGAGTCTGCGGACGGCGCGCCCGGTCGTCGCGGAACTCACGGCGCCGCCCTTCCTGGTCGGAGGAGATCGCTCGACGATCCGCGCGCACCTGCACAACCGCGAAGGCGACGCGCGCACGCTGGCGGTGAAGACCGAGGTCGCGGGCAAGTCCGATGAGCGCAAACTCGAACTCGGCGTCGGAGCGGAAGCCGGCTTCGAGTTGCCTCTCGAGACCGGTACGGCGACCGAGCTGCGTGCGCGACTGAGCATCGACGGCATGCCCGGCATCGACAGCGAGGCGATCGTTCCCGTGCTGCCCTTCGGCGTGGAACTGCGCGACGGTCGCGCCGGTGTCGCCAACGACGCGGCGCATCTCGTGCTCGCGCTGCCGAAGGATCGCCAGATCGGCGATCTCGCGATGCAGATCGAACTGGTTCTCGGAGCGGATCGCGGACTCGCCGCTGCGGCGCTCGGGGGCGAGGTCTGTGCGCTCAACAGCCGCCTCACCCTGCCGACCAACCTCGCGATCGCCAGCCGTGCCATGGCGGCGTTGGTCGCGCTGGACCGGATGGAGGGGGATGCGCAACGGGCGGTGAGGAGTGCCCTCGAAGCGCTGGCCGATGGCGCGATCCGCAGCCTGGTCTCCGCGCAGTCCGACGACGGCAGCTTCGCCTGGGTCGCGCGCGGTCAGGCCGATCTGCGCACGACCGCGACCGCCCTGCGCGCCCTGCTGCGTGCACGCGCGCACGGCAACGCCACCGCGCAGCCGGCGATCGACCGCGCGACGCGTTGGTTGACCGCGGCCCTGCGCGGTGCGCGCGACGAGGATCGCATCGAGCCGGAGCGCGCGCTCGTGGAGGCCGGCCAGGATCGCTTCGAGGCGCTCAACGCGTTGCATCGTCGCCGCGCGAGCCTCGATCTGACCGCGCTCGGGCGACTCGCTCTGGCGTGGCGCGCGGCGCATCGCCCCGAGCTCGCCGCCGAGGTCGA
Organism: Planctomycetota bacterium; assembly: GCA_046349595.1. GTDB lineage: Bacteria > Planctomycetota > UBA1135 > UBA1135 > UBA2386 > JACRLW01. The sequence continues at coordinate 2,751,249 of JAXMCA010000001.1, read as the reverse complement.
CGAGGTCAGCCGACAGAAGCTCGGCGGTTCCGCCGCCGGCGAGAAGCAGGGCATCGGTGATCCTTCGCATCTCCTCGCGATCGCGCTGGTGGCCGAGTCGCTGCTCCGCGGCAGCGCCGCGGACCCCGTCGCGTTGCAGCTCGTCGCGCGCATCGAAGCCAGCCGCATCGGTGCGGGCTGGTCGACTCCGGAAGTGACCGCCGCCGCGATCGAGGCACTGGCCCAGTCCGGAGTTGCCGCGCGCCGCGGCGCCTCGACGGCCGCCGAGATCGAGGTCGTTGTCAACGGCACGAAGCTCCCGCTCGAGAAGGGCGACGTCGCGTCGATCCGGGTCCCCGCCGACAAGCTGAAGGCCGGCGACAACAGCGTCGACCTGACGCTTCGCGGCAGCGGGCCGCTGCGCTACTCGGTGCAGCTCAGCGGTTTCTCTCGTGACTTCGTGCCGGCCGACATGCACCGCGACCTGGTGCGCGTCGGCCGCGTCTATCGCCCCGACTTCCTGCGCGACTCCGGCCGCGCGGTGAACCCCGGCTTCTCGGTGGTCAGCGGGCGCTACGACGCCTTCGACAACAAGCTCACCGAGCTCGCCGTCGGCGGCGTCGCGCGTGTCGAGACCTTCGTCATGGCCGTCACCGACAACGAGGGACACTCGTCGATGCTGCCTCTGGTGGTGGAGGAGCCGATCCCCGCCGGCTGCACGGTGCCGCGCGACTCGGTGCAGGGGAGCTTCGAGAAGTTCGAGGTGCTGCCCGATCGCATCGTCGCCTGGTACCGCGAAGGTGTGAGCGGCGACTCGCTCCGCTATCAGCTCGTCGGTCGTTTCCCCGGCAAGTACCGCGCCCTCCCGACCCTGGTCTACGGCGCGACGCGTCCGGACCTGCGTGCCTTCGGGCCGGTCGGCGAGATCGTCGTGCTGCCGCGCGGGGCCGCCGGCTCCGACGCCTATCGCATGACCCCCGACGAGCTGTGGCAACTCGGCAAGTCGGCCTTCGAACGCAAGGACTACGAGGCCGCCTGGAAGAAGCTCAGCGAGTTGTCGGACACCTGGACTCTGCGCGGTGACGTGCACCGCGATCTCGCGCGGATGATGTTGTTCATCGCGATCGCCCGCGCCGACACCCAGGCGACCGTGCGCTGGTTCGAGGTGGTCAAGGATCGCTATCCCGAACTCGTGCTGACCTTCGAGGACATGCGTGCCGTGGGGCGCGCCTACATCGAGATCGGCGAGTTCGAGTCGGCGGTGCTGGTGTTCCGCGGCACGACCGAGGCGTCGTTCCTCAAGGACGCCGCGGTCTCGAACACGCTCGAGAAGCTGGGCGAGGTGCAGGCCTCGGTGCGATTCCTGCGCGGCCTGCTCGACACCTACCCGGGCCTCAACACCATGCGGCAGAGCCTCTACGGCATCGGCCAGCAGCTCGGTCTGCTCGCCGGGAACATGAAGCCGGGCGACCGTGTGAACGACAAGGTCGGGTCACGTGCCTTGCTGCAACGGCAGGCGGTCGAGACGCTGCGCGAGTTCCTGATCGAGTACCCCGACGACCCGCTCGCCGAGGAGGTCAGCTTCGCGTGGGCGACGACGCTGATCGAAGCCGGTCAGCTCGAGCCCGCTCTCGACGTCGCCACCGGTGCGCTCGCGCGCTACGCCGGCTCGACCATGGAGGACGAGTTCCTCTACACGGCCGGCTATGCGCGCTTCGTGCTCGGCAAGCCCGACGAGGCGCTCGCGGCAGTGCGTCGCGTGGCGGAGGAGGAGTTCCCGCGGCGCGACGGCGGGCGCGGTCCGAGCGAGAACCGCAAGCACGCGATCTACCTCGAAGGTCAGATCCGTCATGCCCTCGGTCAGGCCGCCGATGCGCTGGCGAGCTACGACAAGGTCACCGACGACTTCCAGGACGCGGCCGAGGCGAGCGCGTACTTCCGCCAGAAGTCCCTCTCCGTCGCCGAGGTCACCCGTTTCGCGATGGGAGCGGACGCGCGTCTCGAGTTGCGCTGGCGCAATCTGAAGTCGGCCGACGTCAAGGTCTACAAGGTCGACCTGATGCGTCTCTACCTGCAACAGAAGTCGCTCGACAACGTGCGCGGCGTGCTGCTGCACGGCATCCAGCCGCTGCATCAGGCCACGCTCACGCTCGGGGACGGCAAGGACTATCTCGGCGAGCGCAAGAGTGACGTCGACCTGCCCCTGCCCGACGCGGGTGCCTATCTGGTGGTGGTGCGTGCGGACGACATGCTCGCCAGCGGTCTCGTGCTGCGATCCGACCTCGAGATCGACGCGCAGGAGAGCTTCGACGTCGGCCGCGTGCGGGTGAACGTGAAGCGCAAGGGCGCTTTCGTCCCCGGCGCCCACGTGAAGGTGGTCGGTTCCGGTGACGGCCAGGTGCGTGCCGGGGACAGCGACCCGCGCGGCATCTACGTCGCCGACGGTCTGGTCGGTCGTGCCACGGTGATCGCCCAGGTCGACGATGCCTACGCCTTCTTCCGCGGTCAGGCCGTCCACCAGCCCGCGCAGTTCAGGCCGGCTCCCGAGCCGCAGGCCGATTCGCCTTCGCAGCAGCCCGGCGCACCGCGGGGCAAGGGTCGCGCCTTCGACGCGTGGGAGAACAACGTGCGGTTCAACAACGACAACCGCGCTCGCCAGGTGCAGTGGCTCGAGCAGCAGGTGAAGACCAAGAACCAGCAGGGCGTCGAGGTCTATCGCGCGAAGTGACTCCCGCGCGCCGATTCAGCGATCGGCGTGCGGCGCGATGACGCTCTTCTCCCATGCCGCCGCCCAGCGGCTCCAGCTCGCCGGGTCACCACCCGGATCTGCACCGGCGAGCTTGCCGATCGCGCGGCGGAAGGTGGTGACGACGCGCTCCGAGATCACCGCGTTGACGGTGACGTCGAGCACGCTGCCGCTCTGCAGCACGTCGATCTTCGGGTCGGCGATGAACGCGGACTGGGCGACCTCGGGATCGAAGTCGCGCACATAGGCGCGTTGTTCGAGGAAGGCGATGTAGCTGCGGGTCGAGCCGGGCGACGAGGTGGCGGCGACGGCGGCCGTCGGCCCTGCCGCGGCGAGCGGTGCGATGGCGGCGCGATCCCCCAGTCCCGCCAGCGCCTCCGCGGCACGCACGCGCACGTCGATCGAGTCGTGGACGAGGGCCGGTGCGAGGAATCCGATCACCTGCGCCGTCGTCGCGGTGTCGCGCGCGATCGCGACCGCCGTCTCGCGCACCGAGGCCGAGGGGTCGACGACCGTCGCGCGCCACACTGTTCGTTGATCGGACGGCGTGCCGCGCAGCGCGAGCGCGCGCAACGCGATGCAGCGGTCGGATTCGACCGAGCTGTTGCGGGCGGCGAGCTGCACGACGGCCCAGGCGTCGTCGTCCTGGATGCCGGCGAGGATGCGCGCCGCAGCGGCACGACGCGACGGGCGGCTGTTCTCGCGCGCCGCGAGCAGGGCGAATCGCGCCTGTCCCTTGGCGTTGGCTGGCTTCAGCTCGCCGAGCAGCTCGGGCCCGAGCGTCGCCAGGAGCTCCTGCAGACGTGCCTGCAGGGCGGGGCTCGGCTGGGCCTCGAGCGCGCGATCCAGCCACTGCCACATCTCGTCGGCCAGCCCCCGGTCGCGCGCCAGCCGGGCGATCTCGATCGCGCCGTGCGGTCCGTGTCCGGCCCGCTCCGCCAGGTCCCTGATTTCGGCGCGCAACTCGTCCGCGCTGCGCACCCGCACGACCTCGCGGCTGTCGACGTCGACCACCCCGTCCCGTGTGGCGACGCGCACACGATCGCCCACCGTCTTGACGGTCCCGTAGAGGACGCGGCCATCTTGCAGACGGACCTCATCGGCGCGGAGAGCGCCGCACAGCGCGAGCAGGACGGACAGGGCGAGCGTGCGGATCGTCATCGGATACTCCTGGAGCGGATCGCGGGGCGCGCGCGCTTCGCAAGCGGCGGGCCTGCCGGCCTTGGCTTCCGAAGCGGCGCGCAGGATAGTCCCTTCCGGTCCGCGCGTTGCATGGCGGCGCGCCCGACCGAGGACCGACCATGCCTGCATTCCGTGCCGTTCCCCTTCTCGTCGCCTTGTCCGTGTCGGCGCCCTGCGCCCTCGTCTGCGCGCAGGACGCGCCCAAGGGGGAGCCCGTGGCGCCGCGGAAGGCCGTGCTCCCGCTCGATCCGCAGAAGATCAAGTCTGCCGATGATCTGATCGCGGCCCTGCGTGCGGCCGAGGGGCAGGTCGACCAGGTCACGATGCGGATCGAGACCACCGGCACCACACCCGACGGCAGGAAGTTCCGCACCGAGGGCTCCATGCGTGTCCTCGGCAAGACACACTTCCAGGTGCGCACCCACTGGTCCTTCGGCGACGAACTCGAGGGCGTGACCGAGACGGTGCGCACTCCGGAGGGCGTGTGGATGCACGAGGACGATCCCGCGCAGGGGCCGGTCTACACGCACATGGGCAAGGACCTGATGGAGCGGGTCGATGCCGCCAGCCGGGTCGTGGGGGACGGGCCGCTCGGCGGACCCGGCGAGGACGAGGCCGCGGGCCCGCTCGGCAGCCGGATGCTGGCCGACCTCGGTGCGGAGTTCGCGCTGCGCGTCGAGGGACCGCGCAAGATCGACGGCATGGAGGTCATGGTGGTCTCCGGGGCGCGCAAGCCCGGAGCGCAGGACGACCTCCTCGCTCCCGATGCCGACAACGTCGACGTCCTCGTGCGCGTCGAGGATGGCGCGGTGATGCGCATGACCCAGCTCAAGGATGGCCAGCCGATCACCGAGGTGCGCGTCCTCGAGATGGACCGCAAGTCGAAGCTGGCTCCCGAATCCTTCGTCCTGGCGGTGCCGGCGGAGGTCAGCTTCCTCGACGTGATGGCCCACCCCCCGGCCCGCGAGCAGCTCACCAAGCTGTTCGCCGACGCCAAGGCCAAGGGCTGGAGGGACCCCGCCGAATCCGAGGGCGGCAAGGACGGGTCCTCGACCGGGACCGACGAGGGCAAGAAGCGCTGAGCCCGGCTCCGCGGCCGATAGAGTCTGCCGCATCCATGAGTCGAGCTCCGATCCTCTGCACGGGCGCCGCCGGGTTCGTCGGCGCCCGTTTCGTCGAGTCCTGCAACCGCCGCGGTGTGCCGGTCATCGCGGTCGACGAGCCAGCTCTGTTCACCGCGCGTCCCGAGCACGACGGCCTCGACTTCGGCACCAGGCTCGATCGACGGACCGCGGAGGACTGGCTGCAGCGCGGACGCATCGCACCGCGCGCGATCGTCCACCTCGGCGCGTGCACCGACACCACGGAGCTCGACGAGAAGCTCCTCGCCGACGTCAACGTCGCCTCCTCGCAGGCTCTGTGGCGCGCGGCACGCGCACAGGCGATTCCCTTCGTCTACGCGAGTTCGGCCGCGACCTACGGTGCGGGGGAGCTGGGCTACGCCGATGACGAAGCGGCCTTCGGCGCGTTGCGCCCGCTCAACCCGTACGGGGAGAGCAAGCGCGTCTTCGACCTGTGGGCGCTCGAGCAGGAGCGGCTCGGGCAGGCGCCGCCGTCGTGGTCGGGCTTCAAGTTCTTCAACGTCTACGGCTTCGGCGAGCGCCACAAGGGACGCATGGCGAGCGTCGTGCTCCAGGCCTTCGACCAGATCCGCAAGGACGGTCGCGTGAAGCTGTTCCGCAGTCACAGGTCCGGGATCGCCGACGGTCACCAGAGCCGCGACTTCGTGTTCGTGGACGATGTCGTCGACGTGCTCTGGTTCGCGCTCGAGAAGCCGCTGGCGCGCGGTGTCTTCAACCTCGTGACCGGTCGGGCGCGCACCTTCCTCGATCTGGTGCGCGCGGTGTTCGCGGCGCTCGGGGTGCCCGAGCGCATCGACTGGATCGACACGCCGGCCGACATCCGCGAGCGCTACCAGTACTTCACCCAGGCCGACATGCGTCGCCTGCGCGCCGCGGGGTACTCGCGCGAGTTCACGACGATCGAGGACGGTGTGCGCGCGACGGTCGCACGCCTGCTCGCGCGCGAGAAGGTCGTCGCGCGCTGAGTTCGCGTTCAGCGCATCCGCAGATCGAGCGTGTCGCTGAGGCGCACGAGGCCGAGGCAGCTCGGCGAGACGGTGTCGAAGCCCTGGAAGGCGACCGTCGTGCCGACCAGGGCCGCGTTGCAGGGAATGGTGAGCTGCAGCGACGTGATCTGGAACGCGGTGCCGTCGGCGCCGAGAGTGCAGCCTGGGCAGGCGGCGAGTGCGACTCTGACCGGGACACCGACCAGGAAGCCGGCGAGTCCGCCGCTGTTGGTCAGCTGCACCGTGATCGCATGCCCGATCGCCGGCACCCCGCTGCCCTGGATCGTGAGGCCACCGCAGCCGGTTGCACGCGCGGTGAACCCGCCGAGCGCCGCCATCGCGTCGTAGGTCTGCATCTGCACGCTGTAGGTGGGAGCGCCGGACTCGAAGTTCCAGCCGACTGCGCAACGCACCGCATCCGAGTTGTCGCGGCCGCAGGCGATCGCCGGGTCGGTCTCGCGGTCGGTGGTGGCGGCGATGTAGGCCGTGTCCTGCACCACGAAGGGTGCGGCAGCATTGTTCGGTCGCCACGCAACGGTCATCGCGCGGATGTCGGAGTCGGTCGCCGACCAGTCGTCCTGGTAGGCGATCGCGAATCGGCAGCCGTCGTGCGTGACGCGCGGGTGGCGTTGCGCGCGCGCTTCGTGTGCCGAGCCGAGCCCTTCGAGCGTGGTCAGGTTCACTTGCGGAGAGACCACTCCGTTCGTCAGCGAGACCAGCATCGCGACGATGTCGCGGTTCTGCGTGGCCGGGTCGAGCAGATCGGCCGTGACCAGGCATGCGCCACGGGGCGTGCCGTCGTCGAAGGGCGCGGACACCGAGAAGCCGGAGTCGGCCTGCAGGGTCATGATCGGCCCGAAGTAGCTGGCGGTGCGATTGCCGAGATCGAAGGCGCTGAAGCGCAGTTGGTGGACGTTGCTCCCGCCGAGCTGGAACGTGCGCCGGTAGGCGAGTCCGACGTAGTAGTGCGCGCTGATCGGGCCGAGCTGGTCGCACAGCTCCGGCTGGGTGGCGTAGTCGCCGCTTTGGGAGGCCACGAAAGTGCCCTGGGGGTGGCGCGAGCCGTCCTGGAAGACGTAGCACATCTCGATATTGGGGTCGTTCGATCCACTCTGGTACTCGAAGGCGACCGTGGCGATGTTGGGGCTGCCGCCTCGATCCTCGCCGGCGACGACCGGATTGGTCCGCGCGCCATTGCCACTCGAGGTGTTCACGCTGTCGATCTCGAGAGCCGCGCCGATCGACCAGCTCGCACCGCCCTGGACCAGCTTGCCGGCGATGTAGGGGTTCTGCCCCGAAACGCTGCGCGAGGCGACCACGAGGAAGCGATCGTAGAAGCCGAAGTTCGCGACGCGGCAGTGCTCCCAACTCTCCGTCGTGGTGTCGACGATCAGGATCGGGGAGACCTGCGCGAGATCGCGGTCGAGCGGCACCGCGTAGACGTCGCTGTCGGTCGCCGAGTAGACGCGCTCCCAGACCATGACGTAGCGGCCGAGCGAGCGGTCGTAGGAGAAGTCGACGTTCCTGGTGGTTCGGGTCGAGCTGAAGCTCTGAAGCGTCCCGACCAGCGGGTCGACGACCAGTGGCAGCATCGCGCGCGCCACGAACTCGGCGGGCACATCGATGTGGATGCCCTTCGCATCGGCCTGCATGTCGAGCACGAGCCGATCGCCGGTGGCATCGATCGCGACCGCGCGGCCGTAGCGCACGCTGCCGAGCGCGTGGGTGAAGTGGATGCCATCGGCCGCCGTCTCGGTGCGGAACGCGCTCTCGACGTCGATGTCGATGTGCAGGGCTCCGCGCACCGGCAGGCTGTCGAAGCGGAAGCCCTGTTCGATGCCGTGCGGATCGACCCGAAAGGTCTCGACGCAACCACCGCGCGCGCACTCGATGGTCTCGCCGTGCAGCTTCGGTTCGCCGGCGGCGACCTGGAGGTCCGTGCCCGCGACGCTCACTCCGTTCAGCCGGAAGTCGATCGGCAGGTCGTGCGGGGCATCCGACCCGAGGAAGGGGACGAACTGCAGCCCGCGCGCACCGATCTCCGCCTTGAAGTCGGACCCGGCGACCCGGACCAGGCCGTCCTCGGCCTGAATCAGGGGCTTGGCGAAGGCGTCGAGGGCGAGCGCGAGACGGCTCCCCGGCTTCGGGTCCTGGGCCAGGAGCGGCGCGACGCAGAGAGCGAGGGAGGGGATCAGTCGGCGGAGTTCGGACGCCATGGCGGCCTCCTTGTGGTGAGCGGGAAGTGGTCCCCCCGGTTATCCGGGCTGCCGGTTCCGCGTTACCGGTCTTCTGCCGCGGGCTCCGCGCCTTGCTCCATGCCGATCAACCGCATCACGAAGTGGCGCTCGAACTCTCCCGGCTTGAAGCCCGAGGCCGTGACGATGCCCGCCGTCATCGCCAGCGGTCCGACCGGAGGGACCAGCACGAAGTCGACCTCGAGCAGCGGACCCTGCGAGGTCCAGAACGTGGTGTCGATGCGCAAGGCATCCTCGCCGAGCGCGAGCTCCGTGATCGGCTGTGGAACCACGCGGGCACCGCGGAGACCGGCCTGCGCCGTGATCGATCGGCCCAGCAGTCCGGGCAGCTCGGACAGGCCAGGCCAGATCGAACTCGCGCTCGCGAAGCGCCGCGTCGCGCCGTTGCGACGCACCAGGTCGAGCAACTGGTCGAAGATCCCGATTCCCCAGTTGGTGTCGCGCAGGAACAGGGGACGCGACGTGCTGCCGTGGCGAAGCGTGCGCATGCGTTCGCCGGCGCGCCCCGCCTCGGCCCGTGCGTAGCAGAACAGGCCGATGTCGAGGATCGCGGTCGCGACGTCGGAGTCGTCCTGCGCGATCCGTGCGCCACCCTCATCGAGGAGGGTCACGAGGAGCGTGGCCGTCTGGCTCTGGATCGTGGTCGAAGGACGCCGAGCGTCCTGACCGCTCATGTTCTCGAGCTTGACGGGACGACGCTCCTTGCTCTTCCCCTCCACGGTCTGGAAGCGCAGCAGGTAGCGCGTCACCTCCTCGCCGCGGAAGGACTCGATGCCGTAGAGCAGGACATCGCCGTGGCGGAAGCTGTCGTGGGCGAAGCGCGGCGGGAATCCCGCACCCAGCGCAGCGACGGACTGCACGAAGCCGGCGTCGAGCGTGCGCAGTTCACCCAGCTCGTGCTGCTTGCGGATCCAGTCCTCCGCCTCTTCCTCGGTCAGTTGCCGTGAGGGTGAGCTGCAGCCGAACAGCGCGGCGACGGCGAGAGCGAGCGCGGCCCGCATCAACCGAGCTCGATGACGATGCCCACGTAGTTCTGGACCGTGCCGGTCAGCGAGGTGTTCGAGGTCGTGTCGTGCACGCGGAGGACGACCCAGGAGGCCAGGGTGACGCTGCGTGTCTGGCTGGTCTGGAACACGAAGTTCGCATTCAGTGCCGCCCACTGCGAATGCAGGGTCAATCCGCGCAGGCCCGGCGCGGGCGGCACCGTGAGCGGGATGTTCGCGGCTCCGAGGGCGGAGAGGGTCGTGGCCACCGAGGCGAGGACGTCGTTGTAGAGGAAGCAGCCCGGCGAACCGGGGAGCGGAATGCCGCCGGGGATCTGCGTCGTGCCGAGGAGGAGCACCGCCGGGTTGTTCGGCACCCCGCCCGACACACCGAAGTTCGCCGCCGTTCCGAGCGCGCCGCCGGAACTCGTCGCCGACAGGTTGCCGCACGCCGTGCCGAAGTTCGTGTGGGTGCCGGCGGTGGTGTAGGGGGTGTCCATCGGCCAGGATCCCGCCGGCTGGCTCTGCACGTCGAAGTCGATGACGAGGTTGCCCGCGTTCGCGTCGTAGAAGAACGGCGTGTCGAGAACCAGTGTGCCGCCGTAGCCGCCCGGGCTGCCGGCGGCCGTCGCACCGAGCGTGGTCAGCTTGCGTGTGTAGACCACGGTGAGGTTCGAGCCGTGATTCGCCGAGAAGGCGCTCGAGGCCGTCCCGACCGTCACCGGCGTGGTGCTCATGCTGATCTGCAGATCGATGTTGTTCTTCTGCAGGTGTGCGCTCGCGCCGTCGGCCCTCAGATTCAGCGTCCGGATGAACATCGCCGTCGGCAGCCCGGTCTCGCGTGCGCCGTAGATGTATTGAACGCGCGCCGGCGTCGACAGACCGAAGGGGAAGTTGGTGCTGGATGGCGCCTCGGTCGTGGCGAAATCCGCGGGGATCACCTGCGTCTGCGCAGGCGCGATTGCGGAGAGCACGAGCAGAGAGGATGCGGCGAGGAGTGGGAGCGTGCGGGCCAAGGAGTCCTCCGGAACAAGGGCGCGCGCAGTCTCCGGCGCGCCGACAGGGTCGACAAGCCCCGGCTCGTCCGTGTCTCAGGCCTTCTCTTCCTCGGTCGGCGGTGCGTCGAGCAGCTCCAGTCCCTTGTAGCGCGACAGCGCATAGTCGATCTCGAAGTCGCTGCTGAACAGCGCGACGGGTCGTCCCGACTCGTCGTTGACCACCATCGGCAGCAGGTCGACCAGCTCGGGATCCACGCTGCGCATCCAGCGCGCCCGCGTGTAGGCCTTGCGCGAGATCAGGATCTCGACGCCGTACTCCGACTCGAGGCGCCACTTGAACACCTCGAGCTGCAGCTCGCCGATCGCGCCGAGCACCGGTTCACGCGGTCCGGTGCGCGGCCAGAACACCTGCACGACACCTTCTTCCCCGAGTTGCGTGAGCCCCTTGCCGAAGCCCTTGCTCATCGACGGCTCCTTCGCGCGCACCTGCGCGAAGATCTCGGGAGCGAAGCGCGGGAAGTTGCGCACCTCGATCTTGGGGCCGTCGCTGACCACGTCGCCGACGCGGAACAGGCCGGGGTTGATCAGGCCGATCACGTCGCCGGGCCAGGCCTCGTCGATGGTCACGCGCTCCTGGCCGAAGAAGCGGTGCGGGTGCGACATGCGCACGTTGCGTCCGAGCCGCACGTGACTCGCCTCCATGCCGCGCTCGAAATGCCCCGAGGTCACGCGCAGGAACGCGATGCGATCGCGGTGGTTGCGATCCATGTTGGCCGCGATCTTGTAGACGAAGCCGGTGAAGAAGGGCGCGGTCGGCGGGACCTCTCCTTCGGTCGTCTTGAGCGGACCAGGTGGGGGACAGAGCTCGATGAAGCGACGCAGGATGTTCTCGACGCCGAAGTTGGTCAGCGCCGAGGCGAAGAACATCGGCGACTGCTCGCCGCGCAGGAAGCGCGCGTTGTCGAAGGGATCGACCGCGGTCTCCACCAGTCCCAGCGACTCGATCAGGCGATCGTGCGCGTACTCGCCGAGCCGGTCGCGCAGGCTCGGATCGTCGGGACCCGTCACGCGCACGCCGGCCTTGTGCGCGTTGTGGTCGGTGCGATCGAAGAGGTCGATCTGCCGCCGCGCGATCTCGTAGACGCCGAGGAAGTCCTCGCCCGAGCCGATCGGCCAGGTCAGCGGCACGACGGTGATGCCGAGCACCTTCTCGACCTCGTCCATCAGGTCGAGCGGATCGCGCGACGGCCGGTCCATCTTGTTGACGACCGTCACGATCGGGATGCCGCGGTCGCGACACACCTTGAACAGCTTGATGGTCTGCGGCTCGACGCCCTTCGCACCGTCGATCAGCATCAGTGCCGAGTCGGCCGCGACCAGCGTGCGGTAGGTGTCCTCGCTGAAGTCCTGGTGCCCCGGCGTGTCGAGGAGGTTGATGCAGTGACCCTGGTACTCGAACTGCAGAGCCGAACTGGTGATCGAGATGCCGCGCTTCTGCTCGAGCTCCATCCAGTCGGAGGTCGCGTGCGTGGTGCCGCCCTTGCCCTTGACCGAACCGGCCTTCTGGATCGCTCCTCCGTAGAGCAGCAGCTTCTCGGTCAGCGTGGTCTTGCCGGCGTCGGGGTGGGAGATGATCGCGAAGGTGCGCCGGCGGGCGACCTGGCGTGCGATCTCGGCTTGGGTGGCGGTCATCCGGGACTCGAAGGGCGGAGCATGATAGGGAGGCGGGGTCACCCACGCTCGACGGAATCGCCTCGCAGGATCGGGACGGATCCAGTCCGCAGGATTCGCCGCGACCTCGGTAACAGGGCGCCGCGGTTCCGGATCACGCGCCCATGCAAAAGCAGGCTCTGCTCGGCATGGTGATCGTCTCCTCCGTTCTGGTGGCCCAGGGCGAGACGAAGTTCGGACGGCCCCAAGACCCCGCGACGAAGACCGCGGCGCTGCGACCCGAGGAAGTGTCGCGTCTGCTCCCGCGCGACCGGATCCTCTTCGATCAGGTCGACGGCTCCCTGTGGGCCGCGGCCGACCGGTACAAGGTCGGGTTCAGCCGGCGCGGGGCGTCCTTCGTCCCCAGTCTGGGTTCGGAGGCCGTGCACGATTGGCCGGCGACCTTCCGTCTCGAAGGCGCCCGCATCGCCGACACGCGCCTCGAACTGGCCGACAAGGATCCGCAGCGCGTCGCGACGACGGTCCGCTACGACCGCGGCACCCTGGTCGAGAACTACGACCTCTCTCCGGAAGGCATGGAGCAGTCGTTCCGTTTCGACAGCCTGCCGGCGCGCGGCGAGATGGTCCTCTCTCTCGGCGTGAGCACGGAACTCGAGATGCGAACCGACGGCGCCGGGATCGACTTCCGCGGTCCCGACGGCGGCTTCCGCTACGGAAAGGCCGTCGCGATCGATGCGAAGGGTGACTCGGTCCCGGTCGAAGAACGCCTCTCCGGGTCGGTGATCGAACTGGTCGTGCCGGCGAGCTTCGTCGAGAAGGCGGCGCTGCCGCTGGTGATCGATCCGATGATCGGCTCGATGTTCGTCGCGCACGGGGATACCAAGCAGATCGACTCCGTCGACATGGGTTGGAGCCCGATCGACGGCACCTGCACCATCTGCTACGAGCGGCACTACTCGCAGACCGACAGCGACGTCTACCTGCTCGCGCTGAACAGCTCGCTGACCACGGTCCTGAGCTATGCGATCGTCGACGCGTCGACGACGTCCTGGCGCAACTGCCGGGTCGCATCGATCACCGCTTCGCAGTGCCACCTGGTCGTGGCGGAGGTCTCCACGGCGAACGTCTCGCCCTTCACGATCATGGCCCGCCGCGCCGTGATGACGAACGGCAACCTCGTCCTCGACGCCGCGCTCCAGATCGCGGGACCGGGAGTGCCGGCCAATCACGCGGGCGACTGCCTCAGCCCTGACGTCGGCGGCGATCCCTCGAACGGGACCGGCTCGTTCACGATCGTGTGGGAGCGGCAGTACAGCGTCGTCGACCACGACATCGAGATGCGGCGCGTCGACGGCACCGGCGCCCTGATGACGTCGACCTCCACGACGCTCGACAACAGCACGTCCTACGAGAGCGGCCCGGTCATCTCGAAGTGGAACGGCACGGTTCCGGGCCTTCCGCAGAAGTGGGCGGTCGTCTACCTGCGTCGCTCGCTCGCGACCGGGATCGGCTACCTGCGTGCGTCGATCATCGGCAAGGACGGAATCCCGGCGAACTTCGGCCCCGACACGTCGATCCAGATCACCGGTACCACGCCCGTCACCTTCGGCGGATACGACGTGTCCTCCGCGAGCGACGACACCACGGGGCGTCGATTCCTCGTCGCGCACACCGTCTTGGGTGCCAACAACGTCCGCACCATCTTCGGTGTGGTCTTCGACTCCACCGGTGCGATCCAGGTCGGTGATCAGGAGATCCTCTACAACGAGAGCCTGCCGCTCGAGGACGTGAGGAACCCGGCCGTCGACTGCGACGGCTGCCGCTTCGCGGTCGAGTACACCAGGGTCTTCAACTCGGCGACGCACGACGAGGATCTGCTGGTCAAGACCTTCGGTGTGGTCGGCAACAGCCTGATCGCGCAGGAGTCCGAAGCGGTTGCGATCTCCTCCGACTTCGAGGGCAGCCCGGCGATCATCGCCCGCAAGGGAAACGGCGCAGGCAATGCGACGGTCGACTATGCGATGGCGTGGAACCACGAGATCGACCCGAGCAACTGGAACCTCGAGACCCAGCGCTATGAGGGTCGCGGCGTCGGTGGCTTCGCGATCCGTGCCGCAGGATGCTCCGGCGTCGTCCTCAGCTACGGCGGCAGCCCGCAGCTCGGTCGTCATGTGACCTTCCACGTCTCGTCGCCGAACGGCATCCTCGGCCTCCTCGCCGGACTGCCGATGTCGATCGCCTTCCCCGACTGCAGCTGTCTGCTCGCCGTGAACGGACAGGCCTACACCGGCACCGATTTCGACTTCCTGGTGCCCTGCAACGCGGCACTCGTCGGCGGGACGGTCAGCTTCCAGGCCTTCGGTGTCGCGGCAGGCTCCTGCCTCGGCTCGATCGGCCTGACCGACGCGGTCGACGTGACGATGCAGTGAGGTCGACCGCGCTCGCCGTCCGCAGCGGCGAGCGATACAGCGGTGCGCCTGGTCGTGCCGCCCGGGCCTTCGATCAGTAGCCGATCCGCGCCCACACCCCATTGCTGAGATCGACGCCGAGCGCGCCGCCGGTGTCGAAGTGGATGGTCTGGAGCGCGATGTCGATGCCGGCGAGTTGCGGGATGGCGGGGATCGGCAGCGGCATGCTCAGACTCGGCGACGGCGGCAGCAGCGCGAGCGTGATCCAGTTGCCGAAGTCGAAGGCGATGTCGCAACCGACGACGCCGAGGTTCATCGTGGTGTGCGGCTTCAGGCTGAAGGCGAGGAGTCCCGGTGCGCCCGCGGGCAGGTCACGCCCGGTGACCTGCGCGATCTGGCCCAGCACCGGACGCGTCATGCCGAGTTGCGGGAGGAAGGGTCCGCCGCCGCAGCCGGTGCCCACGCCCTGCACCTGCGCGAGGATGCGGCCGCTGATCACGATGACCTGGCCGCGTCTCCCGTTCGCGTACTGCGTTCCGACCGCGAGGTCGGCGAAGCCGTCGCCGTCGACGTCTCCCAGTTGCGTCAGCGCGCGCGGAGGAGTCGCGACCAGGAGATAGGGTGGGGACGGAGACCAGTACGGGGCATGGCGGAGATCACGGCCGAAGGCGAGCTCGAAGGTGTCGTTGGAGTTGGCGAGCGACGACACCATCGCGAAGTCCTCTCGGCCATCGGTGTCCAGATCGCCCATCCCGACCAGGGCGCGTGCGGCATACGGATTCTGGTCGAAGGCGATCGACAGGTGCTGCGTGGTGACGCCGGTCCGCGCATCGATCACGAAGACCGCACCCTGGATGCGGTTCACCGTCGCGTCGGAGTCGCCCACCAGCAGCTCCGGTGTGCCGTCGCCGTCGAGGTCGGCGAAGCCCAGCGCACCGCTTCCGAAGGCATTCGTCGCCACTGCGGGAGCAGGGATCGCGCGCAGGGTCGGCGTGGGGGCCAGCGAGAGCACGCCGACATAGTGGGTACTGCCGACCAGGATCTCGTCGTGGCCGTCGCCATCGAGATCCGCGAGCGGCAGGAGCTGCGTCGTGGTGACGTCGGGAAGCGTCCCGACGCGATCGATCAGGGCCGCTCCGGTCCGTCCGCTGAGGACTCCCAAGCCGTAGCCGCTGACGCCGCTGTTCGATCCGCGGGTCGTCGTGACGACGTCGCCGCGGCCGTCTCCGTCGAGGTCGCCGGCATCGCAGATCTCGTGTCCGTGGCCGAGGGCGACGGACCCGGTGTTGCGGATCAGGGCTCCGTTCCTCCCGGAGTAGAACCAGACCTGGCCGAGCCCGCTCGCACCGATGGCGATGTCGCGCACACCGTCGTTGTCGATGTCGGCGATGCCGGTGGCCGAGGCACCGAAGCTGCTGTTCTGCGCGGGGATCGAGTAGGCGCGCAGCAGCGCGCCATCGCGACCCGAGAGCAGGAACACCTGTCCCGCGACGTACGAGTTCTGCGAGGGGTCGCCGGGTGCCGTCACCAGCAGGTCGTCGATGCCGTCGCCATTCACGTCGCCGGCGTCGGTCAGCTTCCTGCCGAACGAGCTGTCGAGTTGGACACCTTCGCGCGACCACAGCACCCGCTGTGCGGAGAGATTCGGTGCGGAGAGATTCGCCGCGAGCACGACGCAGAACGGAACGATGCAATGAACGGATCGCATGGGCAGAACCCTCGCGCGCGGGACGGAGGCGGGACGCGGATCGGAACGAGTAGGCAATCCGACCGGCCGGATCGGCCTATGCTCCCGTAGAGACACCGCCATGACCACGCCCCTTCGTTCGCCGATCCGCTTCGCCGCATTCCTCCTCGCCTGTGTGGCGATCCTCTCGGGCTGCGGTGGTGGTGGCGGTTCGTCTTCCACCTCCGGCGGATCCGGTCTCTCGACCACCCTCTTCGTCGACGGCGCCGCCGGACTCGATGCCGACATCAGCGGTCGCCTCGCGCAGGTCGGCCTCGAGAGCGTCGGTGGCGGCGTCACCCAGAACCTGATCGCGAGCGAGCAGACCTGTGCCCTGGCGCAGGTGGACGGCTCCGGGACGCTGATCCAGCTCCGCGGCATTCCGCGCGGAGCCTATGCCGCACTGCTGCTGCGCTTCGTCGATGGTTCCCTGGAGGCGCAGCTCGCCGACGGCCGCCGGCTTCCGCTCGAAGCACGCGCCGCGCAGATGCGCGTCGTCTTCACCACACCGTGGCTCGTCGACGGATCGGCCGCGCCGATCGCCCTGCGTCGCACCGCTCCCGCGACGATGACTACGCTGAGCGGCACGGTCGTCGTCGACGGCCCGGTCGACATCGCCCCGATCGACGTGATCCCGATCCGCTTCGGACATCTGCGGGTGACCGCGGTGGATCGCACGGCGCAGACGGCACAGGGCCTGCTGGTGTCGATGGACCTGCGACCCGTCCACCTGTCCTTCACCAACGATGCGCTGCTGCTTCGCGATCCGTCGAGCACCGAGTTGTCGATCGCCGACTTCGTCGACGGTCTCGCGGTCGGGGCCACGCTGGTGGTCGACGGCCTGCTCGACGTCGACGACAACCTGGTCGCGAACGCGGCCCTGGACCTCGGCGTCTTCGAGCCGCATGGTCGGGGCCAGAAGGGTGAGCTGCGTGGACGCATCGTCGAGATCCTCCTTGGGCGCGAGGCCTTCCGGCTCGCGATCACGCGCGTGGAGAAGGGCGAGGGCCTGTTGCCCTCGCCGGTCCCGCAGGAGCTGGTGGTCGACGCCAGCAGCGCGCGCGTGAAGTGGATCCCGCGCCGTGGCCGCGAGCTGAGGCAGCTCGACTTCGCTGCGCTGCAGGCCGGCATGATCGTCGAGATCGAGTGGCACGGCGCCGTCGCCGCCGAACTGCCCGCCGACAAGGTCGACATCCGCGCGCAGGGCACCTGCTACGAGCGGCAGTTCGAGGGCGAGGTCGGCGCCGTGTCGCTGGCGCCGCCCCGTGTCACGCTGCACCTGCCCGCACCGATCGTGATCGACGGACGCCAGCTCCAGGACCTCGAGCTTCAGATCGGCGAGGACGTGCCGATCGTGCGCAGCAACGGCACGAGCCTGCGTGCGGTCCGCCTCGCCGACGTGCAGGTCGGCGAGACCGCGCGCGTGCTGGCCGATCCGCGCGGGCGGGGCATGCTCCGCGCCTCGCTGGTCGTCCTCGAGTGGCGCTGAAGCGGACCGTTCATCTCGACGCTGGCACCGGGGCGCCCGCTCTGCTGTCGTGTCGGGATGACGGCAGACGACCGCATCGGCGTGGGCATCCTCGGCGCCGGTTTCCTCGCGCAGACCCGCGCACGGTGCTACCGCGCCCTGAGCGGTTCGGCCCGGCTCGCGGCGGTGGCGTCGCGGGAGTTCCAGAACGCGGACACCTTCGCGCGTCGCTTCGGCGTCGAGAAGGTGTGCTCGGTCGAGGAGCTGCTCGCGCGCGACGACGTGCAGGTCGTCGACCTGTGCGTGCCCAATGACCTGCACCGTCCGCTGTGCGAGCGCGCGGCGGCCGCCGGCAAGCACGTGGTCTGCACCAAGCCCTTGACGGCCTACGTCGGTCAGGACCTCGGGCCGGATGCGGCCGACAGCGACGTCTCCGCGCGCGATCGCCGGGCCATGGCCGCGCTAGCGACCCGCGACGCGCGGCTGATGCTCGACGCCTGCTCCGAAGCCGGCGTGTCGCTGATGTACGGCGAGAACTGGGTCTACGCGCCGTCGGTCCGCCGGGCGGCGGGGCTGCTGGCGCGCGCCGGCGGCACCATTCTCGACATGCGCGGCGGCGAGTCGCACAAGGGCTCGCATTCGCCGTACTCACGGCTGTGGCGTCACACCGGCGGCGGGGCCTTGCTGCGACTCGGCGCGCATCCGCTCGGCGCGATGCTGTGGTTGATGCGCGAGGAAGGCGTGCGGCGCCACCGGCGTCCGCTGCGCCCGGTCGCGGTGGTGGCCGACGTCGCCGATCCGACGCGCATCGCCTCGCTCGACGGCGAGCATCGCCCCTATGTCGCACGCGGCTGGGTCGACGTGGAGAGCTGGGGCACGGTGATCGTCGAGTTCGAGAACGGGGCACGCGGCGTGGCATGGGGAGCCGACACCACGCTCGGCGGCATGGAGAGCCGTCTCGAGGTGCAGAGCAGCAACCTGCGCCTGCGCTGCAACCTCAGCCCGCACGACATGCTGCAGTCCTATGCCCCCGACGGCAGCGTGCTCGGCGAGGAGTACCTGATGGAGAAGACCTCGACGACGGCGGGATGGAACACGCCGATCCCCGACGAGGACTGGAGCTCCGGGCATCTCGGCATGTGTGCGGACTTCGTCGACGCGGTGCGCGAGGGGCGCGCCCCCGTCGCGGGCGGTGAGCTCGGCCTCGACGTGGTGCGCGTGGTCTACTCCGCCTACGTCGCGGCGACCGAGGGCCGTCGCGTCCTGCTCTCGGAGGTCGATCGATGGTCCGCCTGAAGTCCGCTGTCGCGGTGCTGCTGTCGTGGGCGCCGCTGTGCGCGCAGAACGGCGACAAGAAGGATCCGCCCGGCACCGTGCAGGCGCCGCCGCCCGCGTCGTGGCAGATCCCGCCGGCTCCGCCGCTCGCGCCGGAACAGGAGCTGCAGAGCTTCGTGATCGACGAGCGCTACCGCGCCGAGCTGGTCGCGGCCGAGCCGCTGGTCGAGGATCCGATCGCGGTGGTGTTCGATGCCCACGCGCGCATGTGGGTGGTCGAGATGCGCGGCTTCATGCCGGATGTCGACGGCCGCGGCGAGGACCAGCCGGTCGGTCGCGTCAGCGTGCTGGAGGACCGTGATCACGACGGCCGCATGGACCACAGGACCGTGTTCCAGGACGGCCTCGTCATGCCTCGCGCGGTCCTGCCTCTCGAGGACGGCGCAGCGCTGGTCATCGCGCATCCGAGCCTGTGGTTGTGCCGCGACGTCGACGGTGACCTGAAGGCCGACAGCAAGGCCTCGATCGGACTCGACTACGTCAACGGCACCGGCGATCCGGAGCACGCGGCGAACACGCCCACCTTCGGTCTCGACGGCTGGATCTACCTCGCGCGCTACGACCATCGTCTGCTGTGGGACGGCAAGGAGTTCCGTCACGAGTTCTCGTCGATGGCCGGTCAGTTCGGGCTGTCCCCCGACGAGGAGGGCCGCTTCTTCAGCAACGGCAACAGCGACTACCTGCGCGGTGATCTCGCCTCGCCGCACTACGGCGTGCGTCACCCGGGACTCGCGTCGCCGGCCTTCCTCAACCAGCAGTTCGACCGCGACCAGGAGGTGTTTCCCTCGCGCATCAACCCCGGAGTCAACCGCGGCTACCAACAGGGGACCCTGCGCGAGGACGGGCGACTCTGGCACTACACGGGGGCGTGTTCGCCGGTCGTCTACCGGGGCGATTGGATGCCCGAACTCGACGGTGAGGTCTTCGTCGCCGAGCCGACCGGCAACCTGGTGCGGCGCGCGACGATCCACGCCGAGGGTAGCGGCCTGCGCGGCCGCAATGCCTATCCGGACCGCGAGTTCATGGCGTCGACCGACGAGCGCTTCCGTCCGGTCAACTTCGCCAACGGTCCTGACGGCGCGCTCTACGTGGTCGACATGTACCGCGGCGTCGTGCAGCACCGCAACTACGTGACGACCTACCTGCGTCGCCAGATCGAGGAGCGCGGGCTCGCTGCGCCGATCCATCTCGGTCGCATCTGGCGCGTCCGTCCGCGCGACGGCGAAGCGCGCCGACCGGCAGTGGTGGCCGAGGCGGATTCCGAGGCGCTCGTCGGACTGTGCATCGGCGAGAACGGCCACCTCCGCGATCTCGCCCAGCGCGAGATCGTTCGCCGTGGACTGCGGGAGACCGCGCCACGCCTGCGGGTGTGGGCCCGGGAACTGGCCCGGGCGCCGTCACGCGTCCATGCGCTGTGGACTCTCTCCGGTCTCGGTGCGCTCGATCTCGCGACCCTGTTCGATTGCATCGACGATTCCGATCCAGTGGTGCGCGCCGCAGCGGCCCGGGTCGCGGAGGACCGGCTCCGCGCCGGCAGTGCCTGGGTGGTCGCGCGCGTGCTGGAGGCGGCACGCGCCGAGCAGGAGCCGCGCGTCGCGTTGCAGTGGGCGCTGTCGCTGGGCGAGGTTTCGCGCTCCGCGGCCGCGGAGCGGGCGGCCACGATCGAGGCCCTCGCCGACCTCGCGCTGCGATTCGCCGTCGAGGCGCCGGTGAGGGATGCCGTGCTGTCGGGACTGCGCGGCGAGGAGATCGCGTTCCTTTCGACCTGGCGGGCCGATGCGCGCAGCCGTGCGGTGCAGCCCGGCTCGCAGGCCCTGTTGCGACGGCTCGCGCAGTGCGTGGCGCGCGGTCGCGATGGCGCCGCCGTCGTCGCGCTGCTCGACGTCACCTCCGGCACCGACCTCGACTGGCAGCGCGAGTCCCTGCTCGCCGGTCTGCTCGACGTGCTGCCGAAGAAGGCCGAGCGCAAGATCGGCGTGGCGGCGATCCCGCAGGCGCTCGAGCGGCTGACCGGTCTCGGTGATGTCGAAGCCAAGGCCGCTGCGCGCATCGGCGAGGCGATCGAAGTGCGCGCCGGTGCGGGTGTTCGTCTGGACCCGGCTGCACAGGCGATGGTCGAGCGGGGCGGTGCGCTGTTCCTCGCGACCTGCGCCACCTGCCACCAGGTCGACGGCAACGGCATGGCGGGACTCGCTCCGCCCTTGCGCGGCTCGGAGTGGGTGCTCGGTGAGCCTGCCGTGCTCGCGCGCATCGTCCTGCGCGGTCTCACGGGACCGATCGAGGTCAGAGGTCAGGGCTACGAACTGCCGCTGATGCCGGACCACGCGAAGCTGAGCGACGAGGACATCGCCGCGATCCTCAGCCATCTGCGTCGTGCGTGGGAGCACGAGGCGTCGATCGTCGATCCCGATCTGATCCGCACGCAGCGCGCGGCGACGGCGTCGCGCACGCAGCCCTTCACGGTCAAGGAGCTCCTCGGACGGTGAACCCCGGTCCCTTCTCTGCGCCCTCGAGGTTGCAGGTCTGGCTGATCGCGTGCGTGATCGCGGCCTGCGCCGTGTGGCGGGTGGCCGACGGGACCTGGAGCGGACTGCACGCGGTGCTGGCCGTGGCGTGCGTCGTGGTGATGATCGGCGCGGCGATCGCGATGTCGAGGCGACGTGAAAGCCCGAACTCGGCGCCCACGGCCGAGACCGGCATGGCGGGTTTCGGCGGCGGCTTCGCGCTCGCCTTGGCCGTGACCGTCCTTGGCGTGATGGTGCTCGCCGGTTCGCAGCCGGCGCTCGCCGAAGGCCTGCTCGCGATCGCGGCGCTCGGGGCGCTCGGCTTCGCGATGCTGAAGCGCGCGATCGGGGGGTGAGCGACCCCGGAAGTGCGCGCTCAGTTCACGCAGGCCGTGCAGCCGAGCTTCAGGTCGCTCACCAATCCTCCGCTGTTCGAATCCATCGCCTTGCAGACCGAGCCATCGACGTCGCCGCACCCTGGTTTGGTGTCGATCGCGAAGTTGTTCGTGGCTCCGTTCGCGAGGCCTCCGATCACCTTCTTGCTGTTCGGGTCGAAGACGTCGATCGTGACCCCGGAGGCATTGGCGACGGTCATGGTCCCGGCGAATCGGCACGACTGGGAAGAGCAGTTGTTGTAGCACGTGCCGGGCGTGGCGTTGTTCTGCCCGAGGCTGCTCGTGAAGGTCCAGGTCACCCCGCCGCCTCCGGGCTGCTGGGTTCCGATGCAGGACCCGCAGCCCTGGGCTACCAGCGCGGATTGCAGCGCGGTGATCAGCAGGAACGCAATGAGCGCTCGACGCATCAATGTGGTCACGGGACTCTCCTTCTGTCGATGGGCGCGGATTCGATCATCGCGCGGCCTGCCCATCCTCGGGCCGACGATGTTCAGACACTGCGACGGGCTCCACTCACCCCATCCCGGGGAATGACGGAGCCGACGATTCCGGATCAATGACGGGGACTGCGGACCTCGTTCGGCATCCTCGCCAACGCCATGCTCAGCAGCGGGCCGATTTCATCCGCGCGGCGCCAATAGGAAATGCACACGGCGTCCAGCCGGGGGTCCTCCGTCGAAGCGGTGCGGATCACCCATTGGCGCTTGCCGTCGCCACCGACCGAGACCGACTCCATGGCATTGTTGGCCCGGGAGGCCTCGTTGATCTCGGTCTGGAGTCGGCGCCGCTCGGCGGACTCGCTGATCGTCGATGGATCGGGGAAATAGCGCACCTCCCCGCGAGAGAGCTTGTCGCGCTCAATTTGGCGCAGGACATCGATGCGCGATCGATCGAGGCTCCGCAGTTGCTCGACGATCGGCTCCAGATCGTGTCGGAGTTGCTGCCAGTCCCGCAAGCGCAGAGCCACCCGGTCGGGGACATCGACGCCACGAACCGCGGCGATCTGGCAGCACAGGAACCAGTCACTGTCGAAGTCCTGTGGGCAGGGAACGAGCGTCTCGTCCTGGCGAACCGCGGGTTCGAGTGCGGCCGATGTTTCGAGCCGGCTGACCGCAGCTGCGGTCTTCAGCGCTTCGCTCTCGATCGCGATGCGTGACGCCATCGGAGGAGCCCCGAGAGGTGTCGCGGGGGCACCGACCGTCAGCAGGTTCGCCTCGGATCGCGGGGTCTTCTCCTGCACCGGGAGCAGGCCAATCGGATCGCGGGGCCAGAACCAGGTGGCGAGGGACCCGAGTACGGTCAGGACGAGGATCGCGGAAACCGCCCTGCGGGCACCAGGGGTCGTGTCTGGCATCATCCGCCGAATCTAACGTTCCGACGGCTACGACCGTCCGGCGCGAACTCGGCCTTCGCCGGATCCTGGGCTCGTCCTTGGACCGCCGGGGACGTCAAGCTCCCTGTCATCGGTCGCTCCCCGCACGTCGGGATCGGTCAGAGTTCCTCAGTCGTTCTGCGGCGAGAGGGCCGCGGGCGGGGCGGGAGACTCGACCAGCCCTCCGCGAGTGACATGGTTCCGGTCCGCAGGCTCGGTCGTCGTCGGATCGGCGTGTGGTCTCCGCGAGCATCGCGAGCGCACCGCCTTGATCGTCGCCTGGATCTGTGCGCGCGAACGGTCGACGATGGTGGAGATCGCGTGGATGCTCACACCTGCGCAGCGGAGCTCGAGGATCCGCTCCTGCAATGCAGTCAGTCGGATCGACGATCCGAGAGCAGCTTCGATCAAGAGTGCCATCGGGTGGGTCACGGCCTCGAGCTTCGGATCGCGAGGGATCGACGTGCGCGGATCGGGCAGGCTCTCGAGATCCGTGTCGACGTTCGCCTCGCATCGGCACTGCTGGCGACGCCTGAAGTCGATCGCCGCATTGCGCAGGCAGCGCGCGAGGAAACGGGGATCGAGGCAACGCGGACCCGTCTGCTCTTGCAGACTCAGCCGCAGGAACACGGCGTGAGCGATGTCGAGACGATCCTGGGCCTTCACCACGCGGCTCGGCATCGCCGCGACGAGGCGATACAGCTCGACCGTCAACCGACGCCAGACCGGATTGCGCTCCCCCGCGTCCGCCGGATCCGTGACGGAATCGTGCATCCTGCGGGTTGGCGATGGGGGCAAACCAATCTCCTCCACGGCGAATGCTGCCACGGTGGTCGGCCTCCCGCAATGCCCGAGCGGCTCTGCCCTGGCTTTCGAGCGATCCGGCGTCGTCACGCACCGGCGTTCGCGCGGACATCAGGCCGCGATCCCGATCGCGGCTGCGGCCGCGTCCGCGGGTTGCCCCGAGTTCGTGCGCGGCGAGGGCAGGACCGGGTCCGATCACCCCGCCGCAGCGAGGCGTTTCGCCGCCGGGCCCGCGGTCGGGCGATCGGATCGACTCCTCGAGCAGTCGGGGTTGGCAGTCCCCGGGCACAGGCGACCACGCCCGATCCGCGACGGCTCGAAGTCCGCCGCGCTCACGATCCGATGCGCGTGTCGAGGCCGTCGGACGCGATCATCCCGCCGGCATTCGCACCCGGATCGACGACGATGGCCTGCGCGTAGACATGCTGGCCGACCAGCGTCGCCTGGTTCGGCACCGGGATCGCGAAGCTGATGCTGCCTCCGCTCGCGAAGCCGCTGACACCGAGATCGATGCTGGTGAGGAGCTGGCATCCGGGCATGCCGAGCGCGGTCAACGGTTGCGGTAGCGCCACACCGGCGTTCTGCGTGCTCGAGAAGCCGACCAGCAGCAACACGGCGGTGTTCGCAGCGAGCGGCAGCGACTGCAGACGCACACCGAGGTTCGTGCCGACACGGGGCACGGCGTTGCCCTCGATCCCGATGCGCGGCTCGCCGGCGGTGCCGGCGCAACCCGCTCCGTAGGGGATCGCCGTCGCCACGTTGGGGCGAACCAGCTCCCAGGTGTCGTTCGGGAACTGGTTGAAGTTGTCGATGCCGCCGAACATCACCACACGGCCGCGGGCCTCGTCGTAGCACAGGTTCGCCACCCAGCGCCCGGACGGCGCATGCGCGAGCTGTGCCGTGATGTCGGTCCAGGCCGTGCCGTCGAACTCCCAGGTGTGGTTGGTGTGCGGCAATGCGAACGACGACGAGCCGCCGAACATGACGATGCGGCCGCGTCCGCGGTCGTAGGTGATCGCCGGATCGGCGAGGCGACCGGGATTGATCGACGGAGTCACGTTGGTCCAGGCATTGCCGTCGTACTCCCAGGTGTCGCCGAGGAAGCCGCTGACGTCGTTGTAGCCGCCGTACATCACGATGCGTCCGCGGCCCTCGTCGTAGGCCATGTTGTTGTCGCTGCGCGCGGAGGGACCGCTGATGCTGCGCTGCGTCCAGTCGGTGCCGTCCCATTCCCAGGTGTCGCCGAGACGTGCTCCGTTCCATCCGCCGAACAGCACGACGCGCTCGCGCCGCGCGTCGTAGGCACATGCGCCGCCATTGCGGCCCGAGGGGTGGTGTGCCGGATTGCGCTGCACCCAGAACGTGCCGTCGAACTCCCAGGTCTGCGTCGAGTAGCCGAAGCTGTTGCCACCGCCGAACAGCACCACGCGACGGCGCGCGTTGTCGTAGGCCATGATGTTGGTCATCACGCCGGGAGGGGAACTCGGCGGCGTGAGCTGCAGCCAGTTGTTGCCGTCGAACTGCCAGGTCTCGTTCGAGTAGGTGCCGCCGAAGACCTGTCCGCCGAACATGATCGTGACGCGGCGGTGGCTGTCGTAGGCGAAGCCGAAGACGTTGCGCCCGCCCGGTTGCGGCAGGAACGAGCCGAACTGCTGCCAGTCGGTCTGCGCATGCAGGGGGAGCGCCGAGAGCGCGGCGAGGATCGCGGGGACGGCGAGCTTCAGGAGCGGGGACGGATCGGTGTGGGTCGACATGAGGAGAACCGGATCGTTGACCCGTCCTCTTGCCGGACCGCGCCGCTTCCTGAAGGAATCCCCGGCATGCGGCCGCGTGGATGCGGCCGAGCGGTTCAGTTCCCCGCGCGGTAGCGCAGCGTCGACGGAGCCACCCCGAAGTCCGGATCGACGGTCAGCCCGCGGGCACGGGCGATGGCCGCGACGATCGCGAAGTGGTGCACGGTGTGGCTCACCAGGAACTGCAGCTCGCGGCCGAGGGTCGACGCGTGGGCCTCGATCGCGCCGTCGACGCTGCACGCCGTCTTGACCAGCACCGTGGTCTGGGCGCTCCGCCCGTCCACGGCTCCATCGAGCCTTGCCGCCAACCCGTCCGCTCGTGCGACACAGGTCGCTCGGCAGTTCTCCTCGGGTCTGCCGCGGACGCGATCGTCGTAGTCGATGCAACCCTCCGGCACGCCGCGCACGAACTGCTCGAAGTGATCCAGGGCGTGACGCAGGTGCTGGCCGATCGAGCCGCCGCCGAACAGCTCGCTGGGAGCGCGGAAATCGTCGTCGGACCAGCGATCGGCCGTGCGCGCCCCCTGTTCGAGCAGTCCACGTGCCGAGGCGAGCGCGACCGCGAAGCGACGAAGGTCGGTGGGCTCCGGGGCAGGTCGGGGTGGTGTGAGGTTCACGAGCGAAGGCGGGCAGGCAGAAGGTGCGCGCGCAGGAAAGCAGAACCGAAGGACGCGATCGGCGCGAGGGCGAGGAAGGGATGGGGACGGTGCGGCGCGCTGCTACGGCGCCGTCGACGTTCCGGTCCCGAGCTTCTGCGCGCCTCCGGCTGCATTCTCGGCCGCGGACTCGACGACGGCATCCGCTTCGAAGACCGTCCGACGTCGGACCCCGACACCCAGACGCAGCAGTTCGCGCAGAGTGCTCGGACGGTGCCCGCGCACGACGTTCGCATCACCGGTCGCGCAGGCCGCTCGCCAGTGCGAACACAGGTCGGCGAGGCCGCGCAGCAGCGGGTAGCCCGGCTGGTAGACGTGCGCCGGTTCGCCGGCGACGCCGTTGAACTCGAGGATGCGGATGCCGCGGCCGTCCTGCAGATGCGCGTCGTCGGGCACGCGCAGGTCGAAGCGGCCGAAGTCGAGGCCTTCGGCCCGGGCCATGAAGTCGTCGAGGGTCTCCTTCAGCCGCGGGGTCAGGAGTCCGCGTGCGTCGAGGAAGGTCGCACCGCGGCAATGCGTGCCGAGCTCGCCCAGGCTGACGACGCTCTGCGCCGGAGGTACCTCGTCGAGGCGTGCGGCGTGCTTGCGCAAGTGGAAGCGCGCCATCGCGACCTCGCGGTCGTCGGCGAGGATCAGATCCTCGAGGGAACGCACGCCGTCGCCGACCACCTGGGGCGGGACCTTGCGTGCGATCGATCGGATCTCGCCGCGGCCGTCGGGTCGTCGACGCCACACCACGCCGAACTCGGCGCCGCCGATCCACTCCTGCACGATCGCGTCGAAGGGGCACGCGCAGAGCCATGCGCGCGCTTCTGCTTCCGAACGGATCACCGCGACGCCGCTGCCGCGCTCGCCGGAGTCCGGTTTGAGGACGGCCCTGCCGGCGCGCATGAAGCTGCGCACCACGTCGAGTCGTTCCTCGAGTCCGTCCCCGCGGCGCAGGCGCGCGTAGGGCGCGACCATCACCGCCTCGGATGCGCCCATGCGCATGCGATCGAGGATGTCGCCCTTGCTCTCCAGCGCGAGTCCGCCGTGGGGGATGCCGGGATTGCACGCGGTGAAGACGGCGATCCGTCGATGGCGCAGAGCTTCGAAGGCGAGCACGATCACGACCGGCGGATAGACCGCCCACACCGGCCAGTACTCCCAGCGGGTGAGACGTCGGAACTTCGCGAGCAGCAGACGACGGCCGCGCCAGGTGCACCACAGCGGCAGCGTGCGCACCCCGAGCCATGCGCACAGCAGCGCGAGCGGGATCGCGAGCCACGCGGCATCGGCATAGGCGGCGAGCCAGGACTGCACCACGCGCCCCGAGGCGGTCGACAGTCCGACCAGGAGCGGAGTCCAGATCAGGACCGCCAATCCCAGCACCTGTGCGAAGCGCGGGAACGGCCAGCGCAGCGCCCCGGCGCCGAGATAGGCGACGAGCCGTGTTCCCGGCATGAAGCGCGTCGCGAACAGGAACGCGGCGCCACGGCGGTCCAGCAGGGAACGGAGCCGCGGGGTCGGTCCTTGCGGCAGACGCGATCGAACCCATCTCCAGCGCAGCAACCCCGCCGCGGCGCCGCGGCCCGCGCAGTACAGCGCGAGGTCGCCGGCGAAGATACCCAGAGCGCAGCCGAGCATCGCTGCGGGGAATGCGAGCGTGCCCTTCGCCACGAGCAGCCCGGCGACGACGCAGGTCAGGTCCTCGGTGACGAAGGTCGCGAAGAACAGGGCCGCCGGGAGCCAGAGCGGACCGCGCTCGATCCCGGCGAGCAGGGTGTCGATCCAGTCCTGGGTCGAGGTCGGCATGATGGGGCGAGCGTCATACTGCGACGCGTGCGGAATGACGCGCGTCGTCCGCCACCTTGTCCCGGGCCGCGGCCCCTTCGATCATGCGCGCGCTCGTTCCGGCTCGAAGGCGTCCGGCGTGGAACCGATGGGATCGGCTTCCGTAGACCGGCGCCCGTCCTCCGCAATCATGCCGCTCCACGTCGCCGAGAAGGTCGCCGTCCTGCTCGAGGGCTATCTGGCCCTCGGTGCGCTCTTCGCCCTGTGGTTCGCATGGCGCGGCGCGGGTCGGCTCGATCCCGTGGCACGCGAGGGGACCCTCGGATTCCGCGTCCTGATCCTGCCCGGCGCGTGCCTGCTGTGGCCCGTCCTCGCGCTCCGTATCCTGCGCGGGAGGACGTCGACGTGAGCCGCGCGCAGCGCGTCTTCCACCTGATCGCGTGGCTGGTGATCGTGCCCGTCGCGCTCCTCGTGCTGATCTCGGCCACGCGCCTGCGCGGTGCATCAGCCGCCTCGGAGCCGACCGGCGCCACGCGGAGCGCGCGATGAGCAACGCCTACCGCGCCGTGCAGTGGAGCTCGCACAAGAAGGTCTACGACCGCGTTCTGCTCCTCCTGGTGATCGCGATGCTCGCGCTGTTCGTCGGCGCGTCGGTGGTGCTCGCCGATGCCGACGGCACCGCCGGCGGACCGATCCTGCCGATGCGCGCCTTGGGTGCCGTGGCCGGCACGCTGTGGACCCTGCTCCTGTGCATCGGTCCGCTGGCGCGACTCGACCCGCGCTTCGCGCCCCTGCTCTACAACCGCCGTCATCTCGGCGTGACGATCTTCGGCGTCGCCTTGCTGCACGGTCTCCTGGCACTGGTGTGGTACCACGGCTTCGGCGTGATCGATCCGCTGGTGAGCCTGCTCACCAGCGGCACCGATCCGCGTGCCCCCGGACTGCCCTTCCAGCCCTTCGGCCTGCTCGCCCTGATCGTGCTCGCGCTGCTCGCCTCGACCAGCCACGACTTCTGGCTGCACAACCTCGGCGCGCGCGCCTGGAAGCGTCTGCACCTGCTCGCCTATCCGGGCTGGCTCGCGTTCGTCGTGCACGTCGCCTTCGGTGCGATGCAGACGCCGCGGGGGACGTTCATCGCCGGGTTGCTCGGCGCCGCGATCGTCGGCGTCGGTGGCCTGCATCTGATGGTGGGATGGCGCGCGCGCCGACTCGAGCGACGGGCGCAGTCCGTCGACGACGGCTGGCTCCGCGCCGGACGCTTCGCCGACCTGCGCGACGGCCACGCCGTGCGCGTCTGCGCCGATCCCGATCGCCCGATCGCCGTCTTCCGCCACGGGGACCTCGTCAGCGCGATCGCCGGCACCTGTGTGCACCAGGGCGGACCGCTCGCCGAGGGGCGCATCGTCGGCGGCTGCGTGACCTGTCCATGGCACGGCTACCAGTACCGACCCGACGACGGCTGCAGCCCGCCGCCCTTCACCGAGAAGCTGGCGACGCATCGCGTGCGCGTCCGCGACGGCATCGTCGAGGTCGATCCCGTCGCGCTGCCCGCGGGAACGCGCGTCGAACCCGCACGAGGTGGATCGTGACGGAGTCGTCGTTCTACGTCGGCTATCTGCCGCTCCCGCCGGCGTGGCGCGGCTTCGTGCGTGTGGCGGGGGCGATCTCCGTCCTGCTCGCGCTCGGCGCGACCCTCGTGCTCGCGTTCGCGCAACCCGGTGCGGGCGACGGCTCGTGGGACGACGACGAGATCGCGCTCGAGGGAGTCCTGAGTGCCGAGCCCTATCCGCTCCTGCGTGCGACGGATCCCTCGGCGCCCGGTGAGTCGCGCGCGTGGCTCCTGGTCTCCGAGGGCAAGCACGGGACGGCCGAGCGCGTCGCGAAGCTGCTGGTCGATGCGCCGCAGAAGCGCGTGCGTGTGCACGGCCTGCCGCTGCGGCGTCGCGACCAGCGCGTCTTCGAACTGGTCGACGGCGATCGCGCGCTCGAGGTCCTCGGCGATGCCGAAGCCCTCACCGCGGAGGTGCCCGCGGCGATCACGCTGCGCGGCGAGATCATCGACCCGAAGTGCTGGCTCGGTGCGATGCGGCCCGGAACCGGGCTCGTGCACCGTGCCTGCGCCGCGTTGTGCATCGAGGGAGGCATCCCGCCCTGCTTCGTGGGCGGACCGAGCGGTGAAGCGCCGCGCTTCTACGTGCTCACCGATGCGCAGGGTGCCCCCTGCAACGACGCCGTCGCCGAGAAGGCCGGTCTGCTGGTGGAGATGAACGCCGAGCATCTGGTGCGCGGCGGTGTCGACTATCTGCGGGTCGACCCCGCATCGATCGTGTTCGTCGCGGGTGGAGAACAGCGCAGATGAGCGAGAAGCAGGGACAATGGCTCGATGCCGGCGATGCCGGCGAACTGGCGAAGCGCGAGCTGCAGCAGGTGCGCATCGGTCGTCGCACCTTCGCGCTGAGCTTCCGCGACGGCGTGTTCGGCGCGATCGACGGCCGCTGCAACCACGTCGGTGGCCCGCTCGGCGAGGGGACGATCGACGCCAACGGCTACGTCACCTGTCCCTGGCACGCCTGGAAGTTCCATCGCGCGACCGGGCTCGGCGAACCGGGCTTCGAGAAGGATGCGGTGCCGAGCCACGCGGTGAAGGTCGAAGGCGGACGGGTGTGGATCGACGCCGATGCGCGCACGCCGCGTTCGCGTCTCCCGCACGAACCGCATCCGCTCGCCAGGCTGCGTCTGCGCGGTGAGCCCGGTGGTCCGTCCGCCGACGAACCGATCCGCGTGCTCGGCATCTCGACCACCAACATGGACGAGGCGCATCCGCGCTACTCGACCTCGGACGACCTGCTGGTGCACGCGCTCGAACACGCCACCGCGCGCGGCTGCCACACGCGTCTCGTGCGGCTCAGCGCACTGTCGTTCCGCGCCTGCGAGGGCTACTACTCGAAATCGGCGCACGCCTGCACCTGGCCCTGCTCGATCACGCAGATGGATCCGCAGGACCAGATGGACCGCGTCTACGACGGCATGGTGGCGTGGGCCGACGTGATCCTGGTCGCGACGCCGATCCGATGGGGCGCGGCGAGCTCGCTCTACTACAAGATGGCCGAACGGCTGAACTGCGTGCAGAACCAGGAGACGATCGCGAACCGTCACCTGATGAAGCGCAAGGTCGCCGGCTTCGTGATCACCGGCGGGCAGGACAACGTGCAGGGTGTGGCCGGTCAGCTCCTCGGCTTCTTCGCGGAGCTCGGCTGCCAATTCCCGCAGTTCCCCTACGTCGCGCACTCGCGCGGATGGTCCGCCGAGGACATGGAGAACAACATGCGCGCGGTGCAGCGCAGCAAGGCCCTGCACGACGGCGTCCGTTCGCTCGCCGACCGCTGCGTCGACACGGCGCGCGTGCTCATCGATGGCACGCTGCGTCAGGAGGCTCCGGCGCGCGGCGGTCGCAAGGCGCATCGTCTCGAGGAGGACGATGCATCCGGCACGTGAAGTCGCGGCCTCGCGCGCATCCTTCGTGCTGCGCGAGGGCTGCTACGAGGTGCGCCTCGCGCGCGACGGCGCCGAGGTGCTCCGCGCCCAGCGGCTGCGCTACGCGGTGTTCCACGGCGAGCTCGGCGAGGGGGTCGCCGATGCCGACGGCGTCGACGTCGATCGCTTCGACGCCCAGTGCGATCACCTGCTGCTGCTCGATCGGGCGAGCGATGCGGTGGTGGGTACCTACCGCTTGCAGACGGTCGAGCGCGCGCGCTCCGCGCTCGGCTTCTACTGCGCCGTGGAGTTCGCCCTCGACGCGCTGCCCGAGGACGTCGTGGTGCGGTCCGTCGAACTCGGCCGGGCCTGCATCGAGCACACGCACCGCAACGGCACCGCCCTGCTCGCGCTGTGGCGCGGGATCGCCGCCTACCTGACGCACCATGGCAAGCACCTGCTGTTCGGCTGCTGCTCCCTGACCGGCACCGATCCGGCGTTGGGATTGCGTGCGGCGGCGTGGCTCGCGCGCGAGGGCTGCGTGCATCCGGCCCTGCTCGTGCCCACCAACGGGCCGCACGCCTGCGTCGGGGCCTGGCCGGGTGCGCAGGAGGTCCAGGCGTTCCGGCCGCCCAAGCTGTTCGCGACCTATCTCCGCTACGGCGCCCTGGTGTGCAGCGGGCCGGCGATCGACCACGCCTTCGGCACCATCGATTTCCTGGTCCTGCTCGACACGACGCGGTTCGATCCGCGCGTGCGCACGCTGTTCTTCGGCTCCTGATCCGATGTGCTGACCATGTCCGTGTTCCGCCTCGTCCTGCGCGCCACCGCGATGGCCGTCCTCACCTTCGGATGGTTCACGGTGTGGGCGCTCGGGATGCTGGTGATGGCGCCGCTCGGGCGACGCCTGCACTGGCGCGATCGCTGTCTGCACCTGTGGGGAGCGACGCTGGCGCCCGCGCTCGGGATCCACGTCCGCCGCGAGGGGCCGGTGCCGCGTGGCGGGTGCCTGCTCGTCGCCAATCACCTGTCGTACGTCGACATCGCGGTGCTGGTCGCGCAGCGGCCGTTGTGCTTCCTGTCGAAGGCCGATGTGCGGCATTGGCCGGTGCTCGGCTTCATGGCGCGAGCGATCGGCGTGCTGTTCATCGAGCGCGAGAACAAGCGCTCCCTGCCGCAGGTGGCGGCGCGGCTCGAGCACGAACTCGACCGGGGTCACTGCCTCGTCGTGTTCCCCGAGGGCACCAGCACCTCCGGTCGCGAGGTCCTGCCCTTCCGCTCCTCCCTGCTCGCGCCGGCGGCGGAGGGGGGTCTGCCGGTCGCGCATGCGACGCTCCACTACGCGACGCCGGACGGTTCGCCGCCCGCCGCGCGCGCGGTGTGTTGGCACGGGGACATGAGTTTCTTCCCGCACCTGCTGGGGCTGTTCCGCCTGCCGCGGATCGATGCGACCGTCCGATTCGGACCGGAGCCTCTGGTCGACGGCGACCGCAAGATCCTCGCGGCGCGGCTGCGGGACGCCGTGGTCGCGCGCTTCGTGCCGGTCGCGCAGGGCGAGGGCTGAGCCGCGGCGAAAGTCGCAGGGGTCGCGGCGCGTTCCTCTCCCAGCCGGAGGTGATCCCATGGACGTCGGACGGATCTGTACCCGAGAGGTCGACCTCGCCGAACCGGACGAGACCGCCGTGGTGGCGGCACAGCGCATGTTGCAGCGCAACGTCGGCTCGCTGGTGGTGCTCGATGCGAAGAAGAAGCCGGTCGGCATCGTGACCGACCGCGATCTCTGTCTGCGCGTGATGGCCAAGGGTGTGGATGCCGCGCAGGTCCAGGTGCGCGACGTGCTGACGCCGCACCCGCACTGCATTCCCGAGCACGCCTCCGTGAACGGTGCGCTCGGCCTGATGCGCGACGTCGGCGTGCGGCGCGTGCTGGTGGTCGACGACGATCAGCACCTGGTCGGTCTGCTCGCGCTCGACGACATCGTCGACGTGCTCTGCGAGCAGGGGGCGCTGGTGCGCGCGGTCATCGCCAAGGAGGGTCCCCGCACGCTCTCGTAGCCTCAACCGCGTTCGCGTTCGAAGGCGGCGATCAAGGCCTTCGTCGCACGGCGTCGCCACGCGGACTCGAGGAGTGCGCGCAGTGTCTCGCGCGAGATCGCCGCGAGCAGGACCCGCACTCCCGCGAGCTGCTTGCCCCAGTGGAGTTCCGAGATCGCGACCGGCTCGCTCCGTGCCGCAGCACGTGCGACGTGGGCCTCGACGAACACGTGCAGGTGCTCCGCGTCCGGCGGCATGGTCGCGAAGATGCGCTTGCCGACCCGGAACGAGCGCGTCTGGAAGTGCGGCTCCTCGTGGGCCGCGGGGAACCCGAGGGCCAGCCGGACCGCGTCGGTGCTGCGCATCGGTCGGGATCATGCCGGTGCGGGGACGGGTCGTCGCGGGGCGTGCCGGGCTCCAGTCCGCCGGTCACCGCGGTCGATGAGCGACCCGGCGGCATTCGCCGCGAAGGCAGAGGATCTTGTTCGACTCGTTCTCGACCGCCGCAAGGCGTGCCGTGTCCCGTGCGCGTTGGCACGCGGGACGTCTCCACGACGCCGAGCTGTCGGTGCCGCACCTGTTGCTCGGCGTGGTCGACGTGCTGGCCGAGGCCGGCTCGGCACAGCCCTTCGCCGCCGTGGGCATCGACATCGAGCGCTTCCGCGCCCAGGTCCTGCTGCGCGTGCACGGGAGCGAGGCCGCGGACTCGACGATGCCCCTGCCGTACTCCGCCACGGTGCTGACCGCGCTCGCCTCCGCGCAGCAGGCGGCCGGTCCGGAGGTGGATCTCGTCCACCTGCTCCGTGCGGCGATCACCACCGATCCGGCGACCACCGCCATCACCGAGCTGGCGCTGCGGGCTGCGGACGGCGAGTTCGACGAGTTCCTCGCCTCGCTCGACGTCACGCTCGCCTGCGGGACGGACGCCGGGGACTACGTGCTCGAGCCGGCGCAGCGCCGTCCGGACCTCGAGATCGCGTTCCACCCCGACCTGACCGGCGCGCAGATCGCCACCGCCGTGCGTGCGCTCGGAGACCTGACGCGTGACTGTGGCGGCTGCGGCCTCGAGCTCCGCTTCGAGGTGCAGGACTGCGTGGCCCCGGCGCCGGATGTGGTGGGGAGGGCGTTGCGCGACGTCTGGCGCGCCCTCTCGGCACAGATCTTCGCTGTCACCCGCCGTGACTGGCGGACCCGTCCGGGTCGCAACTTCAAGCGCCTGCTGCGTACCGCCTCGAGCCTCGCGGAGCGCTACGGCCTCGCCGAGCGCGTCGACGACGCGCGCAAGCTGCTGCGCAAGCGCATCGAGGGGGCGGCGGTCGGTGCCTACGAGAAGGCCGCGCTCGACGCGGCGATGGCCGAGGAGGCGCGCACCAGGAGCCGGGTCGCACAGCGCACGGCCGAGGCCGCGATCGAGCGCTCGGCGCTCGAGAACGAGAGCAACCGCGCCGACGCGCGGCGCAGCGAGACGGAAGCACTGGCGTGCTTCATGGAGACCACGGTGCGTTGCGGACTGGCCGTCTCCCTGCGCGGTGCACGCATCGACATCGTTCCGCACGGCGGTGTGATCGTCGTCGAGGACGTGCGCACCGTGCTCGACGGCGAGCAGGACCCGGCCACATCGCGCGACTGAGTCACGCGGCGGGCATCACGGGATCTGCGTCGTGGTCTGACCGGCGTTGGTGATCTGGATCACGCCGGCCCACGCGCACATGCACTTGCTGGTGTTGTCGAGCGCCGGCATGCCACCGACCATCACGGTGGGTGCACCGGGAACCCAGGGTGCGGGGATCACCGGGACGCAGGGCATCGGCGTCAGCACGCCGAGCGCCGCGGCCGTCGCCGCGGCCACCGTGGGGTTGGCGAGGCTCTGGCACATGCCGAACGGAAGCACGTTCACGATCGGCTTGTTGTCCATGATGTTCGCCGCGGGCATGCCGCCCGCGAGGGTGCGGTTCTGCGGCAGCACCATCAGCGTCGAGGGCGCCATGCCGAAGCTGCAACTCGTCATGGCACCGGCAACGACCTGGAAAGGCATGAGGGGAGTCTCCTGTGCGGGTCCGGTTCGGTGGGCGGGATGGTAGCGGTCCGGGCCGCCTTGTCTGCCGGAGTCCGCGACATCCTCGATCGCCGCGTCACCCGACGATTAACCGTCCTTCGGATCGAGGGGCCTTGCTAGCATCCGTCGCGATCCGGTCGAACGACCCCGCGAGTCCATGCTGAAGATCCGTCCCGAGCAGTACGAGGTCCTCGCCAAGGCGCAGCTCGAGCGCTTCCTCGCCGATGCGGAACGTCACGTGCGGCAGTACTGGCCGGCAGTTGCCGCGGAGTTGGGCGATGCGGGCGTGCGCGCGATGGTCGAACAGGCCAGCCGACGTTGCGACGAACTCGGCATCGACGACGAGTTCGACGTGCTGCGCTACCTGAACTTGACCTGCGCCCTGGGCCCGGACTTTCTGGCCACGCAACCCTGGGCCGCCCCGCTGCTTGGCGACAGGGAGCGCGCGCCGCGCGATCGCATGGACGAGGCCACGCGCCGGGCGCTGGGTGCCACGGAGAGGAACGCATGACCAACGGTGGTGGACTTGCCGCGGCCGACAAGGGCGCGAAGAAGAACGACAAGGGCGCCAAGAAGGGCGGCGCGGCGCAACCCTGCAAGCTGGCGAAGATCGTCGTCACCGTGGTCCGCAAGGACGGCGCGAAGGGCGACAACTTCTTCAGCGACGTCTATCTCGAAGGCCAGGCGGAGCGCTCCGGCGCGGCGGTCCCCGACAAGCCGGTGGAGTTCGGCGGCCTCGAGCCCGGCACCTACGAGGTGAGTGCGCGACCCGCCAAGGGCTCGGGCTACTCCTTCGAGAAGGGCGTGCGCGTCACCGTCGGCGCCGGTGAGAGCAAGGACGCGAAGATCGAACTCGTGCCGCACGAGCTCGTCGAGGTGCGCCCCAACAGCGGCAAGAGCCACCGGCAGTTCGTCAACCTGGTGAAGAAGGACGACGACGCGACCTGGGGTGCCGAGTTCGAGGTCACCGCGCACCTGAAGAAGAAGGAGGCGGGGGTCACCGTCTGGTGGGACCTCGAGTTCGGCAAGGACAACGGCAAGTACCTCGACAAGGTCATCAACGCGAAGGACCACCGGTCGATCGTCACGACCAAGTCCGAGACCGACGAGAACGGCGTCGCCAAGGCGACGCTGACGCTGGGCTGGTTCGGCGGCAACACGGTGAAGGTGCTCGCGGCCCTGAGCGAGGACGTGACCGCGAAGGCGTCGCGTGCCCTGAAGTCCGACGAGTTCGTCGTCTGGCGCAAGCACTGGTACCAGCTCAGCTATCCGAAGGGCGCCACGCTGCCGAGCCGCGCCAAGCTCGCCGCCTCCTTCGACAAGGTCTTCCTCGCCTCCGAAGAGGTCGACGAGAAGCAGTTCGATCCCGCGGTCTACACCGCCGACTTCCGTCCCGCCTGGCAGTTCAAGCCCGGCACGGGCGACGCCAAGAAGCTCTGCATCGGCACGCACAACATCGGCACCTACGCGAAGTTGTTCGTCGACCCGACCAAGGACCGCAAGCCGAAGTCGCACATCATCCTCTGCGACTGGCAGTGGGATGCGGCGGTCAGCTACACCGACGGCAGCAAGAAGGCGGTGGTCACCGACGAGGCGATGGCGCTCTTCGAGCCCGGCGACAACCCCGCCGAGCGCAAGGTGAAGATGACCGTCACCGGTCAGGCCAACTGGAAGGTCGGCATCTTCGATCCACCGCTCAAGGCCGGTGAGAAGATGATCGTCAGCGGCCAGTGGATCCAGGCGACGGTCGACACCGTGAGCGGGAGCATGAGCGTCACCCACCAGGGCACGCTGCAGGCCGACGAGATCCGCATCGACAAGGCGCGCGGCGAGAGCCGCGAGGTGATCGTGAAGCGTCCGAACGGATTCTGCGACGGGGCGAGCTGCCCCTGCGGTGGTCCGCCGCAGAAACCGACCGTCGATGCCACCAACGCCATCGCGGTGAAGTTCACGTTGTCGGCGGCGCACGGCACCTACCTCGGCTGGGCCGAGAAGCCCTTCCACACGGTCGTCATCCTGAACATGAACGCCGACGACCTGAACGACGTGGTCAACCACGAGATCGGCCACCTGTTCGGGCAGACGCCTCCCAAGGCGGACAACAATCTCGGCCTTCCGCTGCATCCGAAGATGTACCAGCGCCGTGGCGGCAGCGGCACGCACTGCGCCGAGGGCGCGACCTTCACCGCGAACGCCTCGGAATCGCCGCAGCTCAACCCGGCGACCGCGGGGCAGCTCGACGCCCAGGGCAACGCCTCCGGTTCCTACAGCGGTGGCACCTGCATCATGTTCGGCATCGGCAACGCCGGGAAGCGCGAGTTCTGCGCGCACTGCGCGGCGATGCTCAAGGCGCGCGACATGTCCGCGTTCGCGTCGTGAGCTCGGCCGACGACCGCCGCGGTGAGCTTCTTGGGGGCCGACGGGTTGGTCTCCAGGTGGCCGGCATCCGGGCCGGATGGGGCGCGTGCTTGATCGCGATCGCCGGATGCGTTGCGATGCCCGGACGAACAGCGAGCGAGACTGCGATGGCCGAACCGAACGACGATCCGATCGTGCGCGAGATGCGTCAGCTCGACGATGCGGCCTGGCTGCAGATGCCACAGCCGCTGCCACCGCAGCTGCAGTCCGCGACCGGGAGGATCGCCGACGGTCTGGTCCGGGTCGGTGCACCCGCACGGCTCGACGTCGCGGCGCGCTCCGTGCTGCCGATGCTGGTGGTGAGCGGCGATTGCGCGGCGCGTCGTGCGCTGTGTCCGCCGGAACTCAACACCAGTGTGATCGGCATCGATCTCGACTCGGGGGCGGCGGCCGTCGTGAACGCGTTCCCTCTCGATCCCTCGAAGACCGGTGAGGCCGCTCTGGAGCGACAGGGCCCGCGTGAGTACCCGAAGGAAGGTGTGAAGCCCGCGGGCCAGAGCCGCTTCGCTGCCGCGGCGGGCGCGGAGATCGTCGGACGGACCTGGTTCGACGCCTTCGCGCTCGGCGTCGCGGAGCGCAGGCCGGGTCGCTTCGCACTGCGCGCGCTGACCTTCGACCGGTTGTCGAACGCGACGACCGTCACCTGCTTCGATCCGCGCAGGCCCGCGACGTCGCAGGGTGTCGCGGCCGATGTCGCCGCGGCGATCGAAGCCGCGGCGCGGCGGGCGGAGGCGAATCCCGCGGGTGGCCTGAGTCTCCGTCGTGGCGCGGACGCGCCGGCGGTCGGCTCGACGGGTTGTGCGCTCGTGGTCCAGAGCGAGATCGCCGTCGGCGCGCCTTCGCTTCGGAGCAAGGGCGCTGCGCGCGTCGCGATCGGGCCAGGGATGCTCGTCGATCGCGACCGCTTCGAGGATCAGGACAAGCGCGGGCGGATCGACGATCGCGAACTGCCGCGCGCGGTGGTGACGGTGACGGTGCTGATCGCCGAACTCGATCGCGCACCGGCACGCGCGATCGCGCTCCATCTGCCCTGCAACGGCGCCTTCCGGGTCGGCGACGAAGTCGAGGTCGGATTCGAGGTGGACCTCGCGGAACTCACTGGACCGCTCGGCGCGGGGCCCTGCTACCTGTGGCTGCTGGCCGGAGATCGTGTTTCCCCGGCGCAGCGACTCGACGTGATGCCGAAGTGACCTCTCGCCGCGGAGGCGGTGACCTGCAGATGCGCGACCCCGGCCGGTTCCGTTTCCTCCTGCTCGGCGACTTCGGCGGAAGAGCCTCGCGTGGCGAGTGCTCGCCCGGCGACCTGCGCACCCGACGCATCCACGGCGTCGATCGCGACGACTTCGAGGAGGTCTTCACCCGTCTCGGCGTCGCCCTCGCCCTGCCGACTTCGGGGACACCCGATCGCCACGTGGTGCGCTGCAAGGAACTCGACGACCTCGCTCCGGATCGCCTGTTCCACAGCGTCCCGCTGTTCGCCGGGCTGCGCACGCTCCGCCGTCGGCTCGACGACCCGGCGACCTTCGCGGATGCGGCGCGCGCACTCGGCGCGCAGGAGCCACCGCGCGCGAAGGCGGAGTCGGCTTCGCCCGTGGATCTGCTGGCGAGTTCGCTCGAGGCCACGCGGCAGGACTCGCGGACCGGATCGTCGATCGTCGACGCGCTGCTGCGCGAGATCGTCGTGCCGCACGTCACGCCGGCCCGTGATCCGCGTGCCAAGGATCTGGTCGCGAGCGTCGATGCCGGGATCGCCGAGCAAATGCGCCGGATCCTGCGCGATCCCTGCGTGCGGCGCACCGAGGCTGCGTGGCGCGGCGTCGAGATGCTGCTGCGGCGCTGCGACAGCGACCGCGCGATCGCGCTGCACCTGCTCGACGTCACGGCCGCGGAGCTGACCACTGATCTCTGCGGACCGGACGCGCCGCGCGAGCTGGCGCTTCGCATCGCCGATGCGTCGGATCGTCCCGGAGCCGAGCGCTTCGACGCGATCGTCTGCGCCGACGGCGTGCTCACCGGACGCGACGGCGTGTGCCTGCTCGCGGCCCTCGCCGAGGTCGCGCGCGCGTCGGGCGCGCTCCTGCTCGGCGATGCGGATCCGCGCTGGCTCGGCGTGTCCGCGCTCCATGTCCGGCCCGACCCGCGCGAGTGGGGAGAGGTGGACCCGGATTGCGGGATCGAGCAACTCGCCGACCTGCGCCGGTCGGCCGCGGCGCGGCACGTCGCGCTCGCCCTGCCGCGCCTGATGTTCCGGCTCCCGTACGGACGTCGCGGGGGCGAGGTCGAGGGCTTCGAGTTCGAGGAGATCGCGGACGCCGCTGATCACGAGGGCTTCCCCTTCGGACCCGCCGCCTTCGCGCTCGCCACCGTGATCGGCACCGCGTACGAACGCGACGGCCGCGCGATGCGCCTCGACGCCACCTTCGCGCTCGAGCAACTCCCGGCCGACGTGCGCGAACGCGACGGCGAGATGACCCTCACGCCACCCTCCGAGGTGGTGCTCGGCGAGCGCGCCGCGGAGGCGATCCGTGCGAGCGGCTTCTGTGCCCTGCGTTCGGTGATCGGCAGCGACGCCGTGCGGCTCGGGCCGCTGGTCGCACTCGCCGGTGTTCCTCTCGTCGCGCCGGGGCGTTGATCCCACATGGCATCGATCCAGGACGTCGTGGTCGCGGTCGCGAGCTATGGCTCGGACCGTCCCGGTTCGGCGCAGGTCGTCGACGTACTCGGCACCGGGTTCTTCGTCGACGAGTCGGGACTGCTCCTCACCTCGCGCTCGGTGGTCGCGACGCCACTCGCTCCCGGCGCGCGCCTCGGTCTCGTGGTGCGGATGGCGCAGTCGCCGTCGCAGGCTTCGCTGATCCCGCTGACGACCTTCGAGACGGCGGATGCTCCGCTCGACCTCGCGATCGCGCGTGTGCCCGTCGAGCTGCGCCCGGCCTTCGCGCTGGCGCGTGTCGAGGCGGCGCCCCTGTTGTGGGAGCGCATCGCGAGCTACGGCTG
Source organism: Planctomycetota bacterium (assembly GCA_046349595.1). Lineage (GTDB taxonomy): Bacteria > Planctomycetota > UBA1135 > UBA1135 > UBA2386 > JACRLW01. The sequence goes on along the minus strand of JAXMCA010000001.1, from coordinate 2,710,095 downwards.
CGTCGCGGTCGAGCAGCCGCGCAGTGATCGACCCCTCGTGCCCGTCCACCATGCGCTCACCGGCAACGTCCTGCGCGAGGTGATCGGACACGCGGATCAGGCGCCGGCCTTGCTCGAGCTGAGCTTCCGCGTGCCCTCGCGACTGCGCGGCGCGCCGCTGTTCGCCTACGAGCGCTCGCGGTCGCGGCTGTACGGCGTCTGCATCGGCAATCGCTCGCTCGCGGTCGATGGCTATCCGGGTGCCTCGGAAACGGCGCTCGACACCTGCGGGGTGGCGGTCGACCTGCGTGCGCTCGGAAGCTGGCGTCCGCGCCTGCTCGGCGGGCGTTCGCTCCGCGAGGTCTTCCCGGAGTCCTGACCCGCGCTCCGATCGAGGCTCAGGTCGCCGCGTTCTGCGCCGCGCCGAAGGCGATGCGCTCCACGCTCGGCGGAGCCGTGTCGCCGTGGAACAGCAGAAGTTCGCGCGCGTCGTCGCTCTCGACGCCGAAGGAGTCGATCGGCCCGAACAGCTGCGCGACGTCGCTGTCGTCGCAGGTGGGGAGGTAGGTGCGCAGCACGCGCGGGTCGTACCAGCGGAAGTAGAGCTGCTTGCCGTCGGGTCCGCGGACCAACAGGAAGCGGCGCAGGTGCTTGCGCAGCGGATCGAGTTCGCTGTCGGTGCGGATGAAGATGCCCCAGCTCCGTCCGATGCCACGCTCGAACAACCAGTTGGTGAACGCGCCGTCGCGCTCGAGCTGGACCAGGTACGGTGCGATGCGTGCGCGGCTCGGTTCGAGCTTGCCCGCGAACAGGCAGGCGGACGGCGCGCGGAGCGTCGCGATCTGGCGCACGAGCTTCTCGACCCGCGCTCCGTCCAGCACGGCGTAGGACCGCGCGCTGGTGGAATCGAACAGCCGATCCCGGGCGGTCGGCAGGCGTCGCTGCACCGCTCCGCTCGTCGTCCGTCGGTCCTTGTCCTTGTCCTGGTTCATGTGCGGTGGAAGGTCGCCGTCGCGCGATCGCCGGTCACGAGCACTCCTCGCAGAACGGCGTGCCGTTCTCGGCCGCCGCCTCGAACGCCGCGGTCTGCGCGGTGGATGCCGAGGTCTCGATCGCGGTGAACTCGAGTTCGGCTTGCGCGGCCGCCGCCGCTGCGGCGCTCGCTGCCGTCGCATCCGCGGCCGCGGTGAGGGCCATCGGCTCGCTGGGCGCAGCGGGAGCATCGGGGGCAGCCGGGTCGCCCGGCGCCTGGGGGCTGCACCCGCCGCCGGCGCCGGCAGCGCCACCGCTGTTGATCATCACCATCGGGCCGGAGATCTGGACCCCGGACGGACCGATCACCACGAAGCCCGGTCCGGCCTTCAGCGTGAGCTGCATCCCGGCCTCGACCACGACGTTCATCCCGCCCTTGATGTGGAGGTTCATCCCGGCCTCGGCCGCCCAGTTCATGCCGGCCTTCAGGTTCAGGTTCATGTCCGCGTTGCCGTGGACGTCCTTCGCCTTGAGCTTGTGTGCGCCGGTGATCTTGAGGCTGTGGTCGCCGGTGACCTTCTGCGCGAGATCCCCGCCGACCGCGAGTCCGTCGTTGCCGCCGATCTTGGTCTTGCGGTCGCCGCCGATGTCCTCGCTGCGGTTGCCGTCGAGCTTCTGGAAGTCGTCACCGGCGAGGGTCAGGTGGCGTTCGCCGCCGATCTTCGACTTGCTGTCCTTCTTGATCTCGACGTGCTCGTCGTTGCCGATGAACTCGATCCGGTCGTTGAGCACGCGGTGGTGCTCGTCCTTCTGGGCATGGATGAAGATGTGCTCGCTGCCCTTCTTGTCCTCGAAGCGGATCTCGTTGATCTCGCTGGTGCCGCCGCCCTTGCTGGAGCGCGAGCGATAGCCGCTCTGCGTCTTGTTCGCGGGCAGCTCGTAGGACGGCATCGTGTTCGCGTTGTAGACCGCGCCGGTCACGAGCGGTCGGTCGGGGTCGCCGTCGATGAACTCGACCACGACCTCCTGTCCGACGCGCGGCAGGACCTGGGCGCCCCACTGCTTTCCCGCGGTGCTCTGCGCGACGCGGATCCAGCACGAGCTCTTGTCGTCGTACTTGCCGACCCGGTCCCAATGGAACTGGACCTTGATGCGCCCGTACTTGTCGGTGTGGATCTCCTCGCCCTGCGGGCCGACGACGATCGCCGTCTGCGGACCGCGCACGATCGGACGCGGCGCGAGTCGTTGCGGTCGGAACCGCACGCTCGAGGGGATGCAGGTGAAGCGATCGGAGTAGCTCGTCGACGAACTGCCCTTCTGCTCGAAACCCGACTCGGTCGCGGCGTGCTCGACGGCGGTGACGACGAAGGACTTGCCGTCGTCGGTGGCGTACTGCTGGTGATGGAGCGTGAACTTCGCGGTGGGGGTGAAAGCCGGGCAGGCGCCGCTGCCACCGGCGATGTCGTGGCGCGCCTCGTCGGCCTCCATGTAGGCCTTGGCCTTGTCGTCGCCGTGCGCCTTCTCCACGTAGCGACCCGGGTATTCGTAGCGCTCGACCACGGCCTTGTTCGGCAGGGTGAGGACGGTGTCGACCCCGGTGCCGAGCCGGGTGTTGGGCTTGGTGAAGTCGAAGTCGCACAGCGACCACTTCCCGCTGACGTACTCCAGTCCGTGCTGCCAGTCGGTGACCTGGTCGCGGCCGGGCTTGTTCGGCGTGTAGTGGAGGTCGGCGATCGAGCAGTCGGAGTAGGCGGCGGTACTGTCGGCGAGCTTGAGGACGTGCCGCCCGTTCTCGAAGGTGAAGAAGTAGAAGATCCCCTCTTCCTCGAGCAGTCGGGAGACGAAGTCGAAGTCGGTCTCTCCCATCTGCACGCAGTACTCGAGCGTGGGATACGAGCCGGTGATCCCGCCGGCGTCGAAGTCCGTGAAGCCGGATTCGGTGAACACCTTCTGCACGATGTCGGGGACGTTCATCTCCTGGAACACCCGGAAGTCGCTGCGCAGGGTGAGGAACCACAGCCAGGGCACGATCTCGGCGCGGTAGTGGCGCACCTTGAGGGTGTCCGCGCCGGTGAAGCGGATGCGGCGCACGAAGCCGTTGAAGAAGCGCGGCTCCGCGGTCCCGAGCGCGACCTCGCAGGTCACGTTCTTGCCGACCAGCGAGGGGATGTCGAGATCGTCCGCGTCGGTGACCAGGTCGAGCTCGAACTCGAAGAGCTCCGACAGGGACTCCCGGCCGCGGAAGGCCGTCAGCGCGAACGCATCGGCGCCGAGCGGCGTCGCGACCCGAAGGATGCGATTCTCCTGGGCGAGTGCCATGTTGCGGCGCGGCAGTCTAGCCCGCAGGCCGGGACACGCACGTGGACTTGTCGCGATCGCAGCGGCGGTCGCGAAAGCGAGCAGCTAGATTCTCCGCCGGCCCACCGCCATCCGAGAGATCGATCTTGCTCAAACTCCGCATCATCCAGCCCGGCAGGGAAGTGGTCGTTCGCGAGTTCCCCGGCGACGAGGCCGTTCTCGGCCGAGCCCCGGGTTGCGACGTCGTGATCCCCGAGACCTACGTCAGCAAGCGCCATGCGAAGGTGCTGGCGGGGCTCGTCGTGGTCGATCTCGGTTCGAGCAACGGCACGCACGTGGGGGGGCAGCGCATCGTCGAACCGGTCCTGCTCGCCGGGCGCAGCTTCCGGCTCGGTGCGGAGGCGACCGATGCCGTCGTCGAGGTCGAGCACGAGGACATGGGAGATGCCGACGACCCGGCGGTGATGCGGGTCCGGGAGGAGCTCGATGCCGAGCGGCGGCGCAACGCCGCCCTGGCCGCCGAACTCGACGCCGCGCGCGGCCCGCGTCCGTCCACCGTCAATCCTGCCTCGCTGCCGCTGGTCCAGGACCTGCGGCGCGAACTCCAGGATGCGCTCCGCCGCGTCGATTCGCTGAAGAAGGAGGTCGAGGAGCGCGACCTCTCGGCCTCGGAGCAGATCCAGGTCAAGCTCGCCCACGACGCGCTGCTCGAGGTGCAGCGCACCAACGAGCAGTTGCGGCGCGAGCTGGAGGAGGCCCGCGCCCACGGCGGTGACAGCGTGGTCGACGCGGCGCGACGGGCGCTCGCGGGGCGCGTCGCGGAGCTGGAGTCGGACCAGGCGGAGTTGCGCGAAGCGAACCGTCGCCTGTCCGCGGAGCTCGAGGCCAGCAAGGCCGAGGCGGCGAAGCCGGCGCCGAGCGTCTCGGAGCTGTTCATCCGTCTCCAGGCGGAGAATCGCGAGCTGCGTGCCAAGCTCGAGGCCGGCGCCGCCGCGCCGAGCGAGGGCGCCCCGAAGCTGTTCTTCGAGTTGCAGGCCGCGAACCACGAGCTCAAGAAGCGCGTCGTCGATCTCGAAGCGCGGCTCACGTCTGCATCGGCCGCCGCGCCGATCGAGTCGGTCCGGTCCGAGGTGGACTCCGACGAACTCGCCGCGTTGCGACTGGGCAACGCCGAGCTGGTGGCCGAGGTCGACCGCCTCAAGTCGAAGCTCCAGCAGGCGAAGAGCGCCGCGGCCGCGGGTCCCGCGAGCGGGTCCTCCCGCGGCGGCGAGGACTTCCTGCTGACGCTGGTCGAGACCGACGTGGATGCACACACGCCGGCCCCCGAGGACGAGGTGCAGCCCTTCGTCGTGTTCGAGATGTTCCGCTGCCTGCGTCAGATCGAGAAGCTCGTCACGCGCATGGCCGGTGACTTCATCCAGCTCTACGACCAGCGCACCATGCTCCCCGACGTCACCGGCAACCTGCGCCGGTTGCTCGGTGCGGTGATCCAGGCCGCGGACAGCGATCGACCGCGGCGCGAGCTCGCCAACTACCTCGGCGAGCTGCGCAAGTGGCTGGTCGTGGCCCTCGGCGCCAACCGGCGCGCGACCGAGCGCTTCGTCGAGGAGCTGCGCAGCGATCTCTCCGAACGCGCGCTGACCGCGGCGAAGGCGATCCCCGCCTACCGCAAGCTCACCGGGACGGTCGACGCCGAACTGTGGGCGCGGGCCTCCGCCTACCTCAAGCAACTCACGGCGGACGTCGTCGAGGAGAAGCTGCAGCAGCTCGGGCGTGCCTGCGCCGAGGAGATCCGGAAGGAACAGGATCGTGCTTGATGCACGGTGCCCGGCGCGATTCGCTACGGTCTGACGCGTCGACCGGAGTCGTTCCCGGCCACGCCCGCCGGCCGAGGCCGCGATCACGATGACCCAGTCCGCTCTCCTTCGTCCGCGCGACCTCCGTCGCGCCGTCCCGGCGGTCCTCGCCGTCCTGCTCGTCGTGATGTGCGCGGCCTGCGCCGGGTCCTTCGAGTTCAACCTCCGCAGCGACCACCCGGCCGAGGTCGACTCGGTGTTCGTGATCTTCGGCCCGGAGAGCGACTACGCCGGCAAGGTGTCGACGGCCGACGTCGCGCCGCTGGTCCAGCCCGCCAAGCTCGCGCAGGCCTTCGGATACGCCGAGTACGGCGTCACCGTGAGCGCGGGCTCCGCGACCTGGCAGCCGCGCAGCGCGCGCCTCGAGACCATGGGCATCGAGGAGCCGAAGGTCGTGCAGGGTCGCCTCGTGTTCAAGATGCCGAACGGCAACCTGAGCAGCCATCCCGATCTCTCGCTCGCGGTGGTCGTGCGGACCGCGGGCCGGCAGTACCGCATCAAGTCCTGGAAGCACGCGACGATCGAGAATGCCCCGGCCAAGCTGGAGATCGACGTCGCCTCCGGTGAGGTCACGGCCAACTTCTGAGCGGCGCGGAGGGCGTCGATGAGCAGCGCATCCGAACCGAGCATCCTGTGGCGCGAGGGCATGTTCCTGTGCCCGCAGCACTTCCAGACCTTTGCGCGCCAGGTCGAGGCCAGGATCCACACCTCCGAACGCATCGGCCGGGTCGGCGACTTCGGCCTGCTCGGCTTCGCGGTCGATGCCGATGCACTCGCGCGCGACGTGTTCCACCTCGAATCGGTGGAGGCGGTGTTCCGCGACGGCACGCATCTGCAGGTGCCGCAGAACGGGCAGATCGACCAGCGCGAGTTCGGCGAGTTCTTCACCAAGGCCGAGCTCGACGTCTTCCTCGGCATCCCCGCGCGGCGCGCCGGTTCGCCGGAGCTCGGTGCGGCGGACGACGCGCGCGCCCGCTACCACGCCGAGTCGGTCGGCGTCTTCGACGAGAACCTCAAGGACGAGCCGCGCGAGCTCGAGGTGCGCGTGCTGCACGCGCGGGTCTTCTTCGGCGAGGAGGATCGCAGCGGCTTCGAGTCGATCCCGCTCGCGCGGCTGGTGCGCAAGGGGAAGCCGGTCGCGGTCTCCGCCTTGTCCGACGACTTCGTCCCGCCGGTGCTCGCCTGCGGTGCCTCCACGGTGCTCAGCCGCCGTCTCGCCGAACTGGCGTCGGCGGTGCGTGCGCAGTCGCGCGACCTCGCGGCGCGCATCCCGAACACCACCGGTCTGTCGAGCGTGGAGAAGGGGGCCGACATCGCCGGCTTCGTGAAGCTGCAGGCGGTCAACCAGTGCGTCGCCACCCTCGAGCAGATCACGCGTCTGCCCGAGCTGCACCCCTTCCCCGTCTACATGGCGCTGGTGCAGTCGGTCGGCAACCTGGCGATCTTCGGCGCGGAGCGCGTGGTGCCGGAGTTGCCGGCCTACGACCACGACGAGATCGACGCCTGCTTCGCGAGCGTCGTGCAGACCGCGCAGTCGTTGATCCCGGCCGAGGTGACGGTGCCGTACGACACGGCGCCGTTCCGCGAGGATCCGATGCGCCAGGGCTTCCACATCTGTGAGATCCCTCCCGAGTGGATCGAGCGTCATCCGCTGGTCTTCGTCGGTGTGGAACTCGGCAAGCCGGTCGACGAGGTCGTCCAGTTGGTGCAGACCGGCACCAAACTCCTCGCCGAGGCCGATCTCGAGAAGGTGTTGACCGGTGTGATCCCGGGCGTGCAGCTCGACTACGTGCGCACGGCGCCGCTCGCCTTCCCCAAGCGCCCCGACCTCCACTTCTTCCGCGTGCAGACCGAAGGTGCTTCGCGCGAGGGTTGGTTGAAGATCGAGCAGGCCGGCACCGCGGTGATCCTGACGGCGCTCGGCGGGATCGGCGCGCGCTTCCATTTCTACGTCGAGCTCCGCGGCTGAACGCGGCCGGGCCGCGCCTTCCTTCCTGGCGCGCCGGGCCCGGCTCTGCTTCGATCCCGTCTCCGCGCGTACCGGCCACGGCCGGCTGCGAGGTATCACCATGCAAGCGACGACCGAGAAGCGGGCTTCCCTCAACGAGGTCTGCGCGCCGCTGTTCCTCTACCTGACGACCTTCCGCCGCAACGCCGGGTCGTCGAAGGTCTCGATCCCCGAACTGCAGGCGGCGTTGACGCGCGAGTTCGACAAGGTGCGCATGCAGTGCGAGCGCGACCCGCGCCTCGCCGCCCTGCTGGAGCGCGTGCGCTACGCGCTGGTCGCCGCCGCCGACCAGATCGTCCTGGCCTCGACCTGGTCGCAGCGCCAGCTGTGGGCGATGAACCTGCTCGAGACGCGCATGTTCGGTCGCGCCGAGGGCGGCCGGAAGTTCTACCGCGTCGTCGACGAGATCCTCGCCGATCCGAGCGACGACGCCGCCGAGGCCGCGGCGGTGCTGTTCTCGTGCATGGGGCTCGGCTTCCAGGGTGAGCTGCTCGGCGAGCGCAAGGAGCTCGATTCGCGCCGCCAGCGGCTGTTCGAGAAGGCGCGGCTCGCCGGAGCGCTCGGCAAGACGCTGAGTCCCGACGCCTACGGCCGCAACGCGCAGAAGGAGATGGCCACGCTGCCCACGGTGGCGACCATCCGTCTGGTCGGTGTCACCCTGGTGGCGCTCGGCTTCGCCTTCCTCGCCGGACGCGTCGTGACCGGCGTGTTCACCTCCCAGGATCGTGCCGACGTGCAGCGCATCGTCGACAAGATCGACCACCCGGACCGTCCCACGGTCGAGATCAAGTAGCCGACACCGCAGCAGCCGACAGGGGACGACCGCATGAAAGCCATCCAGTTCAACCGCAAGGCGATGTTCGGGGTCGGTGCAGCCGCCGTCGCCGGCTCGGCCGCCGTGTTGTCGCTCTGGCCGAAGATCATCGGCTACTTCCTCGGCGCGGTCTTCCTGATCGGCGTGGTGTGGATCGGCTCGCACTACCTGGTGCGCGCGCTGCGCCGTCGTCGTCAGCAGAAGTTCGACGCCGGCGTCGCCGCGCGCGAGGGCATCGACGACCGCAAGCGCGAGTGGGCGAGCTGGACCAAGGAGCTCGAGCAGCAGGGCATCGATCGCTACGAGCTGCCCTTCTACCTGCTGGTCGGTGAGCCGCAGTCGGGCAAGAGCGTGCTCCTGCAGAACTCCGACCTGTCGTTCCCCTTCGGCCAGACGCGCCTGTCCGGCATCGGTGGCACGCGCGGCTGCGACTGGTGGTTCACCGAGGAGGCGGTGATCCTCGATCTCGCCGGCCGTCTGTTCACGCACGAGGGTGGCGCCAGTGACGAAGCGGAGTGGGAGGCCTTCCTCGGTCTGCTCGCCAGTTACCGCCCGTTGTGCCCCGCCAACGGCCTGATGCTCGTGATCCCCTGCGACAGCCTCCTGCGCGACAACCGCGACGAGGCCAATCGCAAGGCCAACAAGATCCAGAGCGCGTTGCTCACGCTCACCAAGCAGCTGCAGGCCCAGCTCCCGATCTACGTCATCCTCACCAAGGCCGACCGCATCTTCGGCTTCGCGGAGACCGTGCACCGGCTCGACGCGGAGCAGCGCCAGCAGATGTTCGGCTGGTCGCGCGGGGCGGAGGACGTCGCCGTCCCCTTCGACATGGTCGAGGTGCGGCGTGCCTTCACCGGTTTCGTCGGTCGCGCGCGGACGCTGCGCGACACCATGATGTCGACGATCCGTCTCCCCGAGGGCGTGCCCGAGGTCGATCGGATGTACGCCTTCCCCGACGAACTCGAGGCGCTCGGCCCGAACCTCGAGGTCTACCTCAAGCGCATCTTCTCCGAGTCGTCGCTCGTCGACCGGCTGTACTTCCGCGGCTTCTACCTGACCAGCGGGCTGCAGACCGGCACGCCGATCGCGAACGTCTGCGTCGAGCTGTTCGGAGCGACCGGCGAGGCCGATCGCCGCGATCTCGGCGCGCTATTCACCAAGCAGCACGCCTACTTCATCAAGGATCTGGTCCGGCGCCGCGTGTTCAGCGAGCGCGGGCTCGTGCGGCCGACGGAGTCGCGCGTCGCGCGCTCCAAGCGCAACGCCTGGCTCGGCTACGGCGCAGCCGCGGTGATCGCGCTGGTCAGCGTGGTGGCGAGCGTCGCCTACGTGCTCGGCTCCTACGACGAAGGCGATCTGCAGCGCTTCCGCATCGCGATCGCGAAGTCGGCGGAGGTGGCGAACGCCACGGAGCCGTCGCCGTCGGTCGTGCTCGCGGCGATGGACGCGGTGTGGGCCGCGAAGCAGGTCCCCGAGCGCAATCTGGAGAAGGCCGCGATCAGCCGCACGCAGTCCTTCGGCGAGCTGTACTGCAAACTGTGCGACGGCGCTCTCCTGCCGCGGCTGCGCTCGATCGCCGAGAAGCGGGTCCACGAACTGCTGCAGAAGGATCCGCCCGACCACGCGACCTTCCTCGCGCGATCCGAGCAGGTGCAGCTCCTGCTCGCGGGATTCGACCCCGGGTCGGAGGGCCAGATGAAGAAGCTCTCCGAGCTGTTCGTCGCCGACGTCACCGGCTGGGAGCAGGCGATGGAGCGGCGGCGCACGATCGCGGCCGAGATCGCGATCCCGGCGTCGCGCCACGAGGGTCCGCGCAGCGAGGCGACCAGCGGCGATCTGGCCGACGCCGCGCGGCGGATCGCGGAGGCGTGGGACCGCACGCTGCTCGGTGGTGATCCGTTGCAGGTGCGCGGCGCGGCGGGCTACGTCGTGGCCTGGCAGCGCTCCGAGTCCTCGTTCCAGGCGCTCTCCGCCGCGGATCCGACGCGTCTGCAGAAGAGCGAACACGAGGCCCTGCGGCTCAACGTCCGCGACTACAACCGTGCCGCTTCGTACCTGCTGTCCCCGCAGAGCAAGGAACTCCTGACCGCCGGCGACGCGCGCCACTGGCGCCTGCCGCGCAAGGCGGTGGAAGCTGCGCTCGACGACCTCGCGCAGCGTCGCAACGCCTTCCTCGTCGCCCACGGCGGCGCGGCGAACCAGGTCTGGCCGCGCCGCGACGAACTGACGCGCTTCATGGACGGACCCGGCGTGTTCGGCAAGACCGCGACCCCCGTCGGCGGGGATCCTGCGGCTGCCGCGTCGAACCTCCTCGAGGGACCGCGCATCGACGTGCCCGGAGACGATCTCGTCGCGCACCTGCAGCCGACCCTGATCGACGCCTGCGCCGGCGATCGCCTCGGCTTCGCCGACCGCGACGCCATCGACATCGCCACGGTCACCGCGGCGGCAGCGCGCATCGCCGGGGCACGCGACGGCGCGAAGGCGGCGGCCGCGAACGACGGCGGCCTCGCGCTGCGTGTCGTCGAGGCACGCGCCCTCCTGGTCCGCGACGACCTCTGGCTGCCGGCCTTCCCCGACTGGCCTGCGCTGCGTCGCGTGCTCGCCGGTGGCGACAACCCGGCTCCGGCGCCGCTGCGCAGCGCGCTGGTCACCGGCATCGCGCACCTCGCGGGGCTGCGCACCGCGCTCACCGGTCTTGCGCCGACGTCGGCACCCGCGCTCTACGACGATTGGATCCGCGCCGCGGCGACCATGCTCGGCGCCGCGCTGCACGAAGCCGATCCACTGATCGCGAAGTGGGGCGAGGGCGCGTCGCCGCGCGTCGATCCTGCGCTGCTGCGCGCGTTCGCCGCCGTGCGCGAGGTTCCGGGCGACGATGCCGTGCTCGCGCTCGAACTCGCGCGACGCCACGTCGGCGTGGTGCAGGAAGGTCTGCTGCGGTCCTGGGATGCGCCCGGCACCTCCGCCGCCGAGACCACGGCCCGCATCGTGCGCGAACTCGACGGACTCGGCGCGACACTCGCCGAGTTCAAGGACGACCGCGAGATCACCGCCGCGCACCACGATTGGATGCAGGGCTACGTCGCGCCGCTGCTCGACAAGCGCTTCGAACTGCACGCGCGCGAGGTGCTCGCCCAACGGCCCTTGCCGACGGCCGACGTCGCACTCCTGCCGATGGCGACCGACACCCTCGATTGGCTCAAGGCGCCGAAGCAGGATCCCAAGGGTTGGCTCGACGGTGTTCCCGCCGAGATCGACGCGGCGACCGTCAAGAAGGCGATCGCCGACGTCGCGGCCCGCGAGGGCGGGCTCGCCTCGGTGGAGCAGCTCGGTCGCATCGGCACGCGACCGGTCGGCATCGACGGCTTCTTCAGTCGCAGTCCGCGTGTCGCGGCGTTGAAGGCGGGGCTCGAGGAACTGCGCGCGCTGGTCGGACAGCCGGAGGATCCGCAGCGCGGTCCGCGTCTCGCCGCCGTGCTGCGCAAGCACTTCGTGGCGCCGCCGACCGATCCCATGGTGGTGGTGACCGACTGGTATCTCGACCGTCTGCGCGACTCGATCGCTGCACGTCTCACCTTCGAGGTGCGTCGTCGCTACGAGTCGGACCTGCGCAACAAGCTCGCGCTCACCGCGCCGGTGCTCGGCAAGTTCCTCCACGATGCGGAGGCCGCGGAGGGCGGCCTCGGGCAGGATCGCAAGGCGCTCGCCGCCGAGCTCGCCGCGTGGTTCGGTCCGAAGGCGACCTACGAGACCCTGCTCGGCGACTACGGGATCGACCCCGCCACGCCGCCCGGTTCCGACTTCCGTCCGCTCGCTGCGACCAGCGACTTCACGCCCTTCTTCGAGTGCGACGAGTTCCTGCGCCAGCTGCGGGTCTTCCTGCAGTCCGGCGACTCGACGCGCAAGCTCGACGACTGCAACGTGAAGATCCTGCTCGAGCCGGTGGAGATCGAGAAGGGCGTATGGAAGGCGTTCAACTACGTGTTCACCGTGTTCGAGACCGGCAACGACCAGCACTTCTTCGACTTCGTGCAGCTCGACGACAAGAAGCGCTTCGGTCCGCTGCAGTGGAGCTTCGGCGCGGCGACCGGTGACGACATCGCCTTCCGCTGGACCAAGTCGCCGGCGACCACGCCGCAGGACGACGACGCCGGCTTCACCATCGCCTCGTGTCTCGCGCCCCTCGTGCTGGTCTGGTTCCACGGCGAGCCGCAGGGCAGCGCCGCGGGGTCGACGACCTGGAACGTCGACTGGCCCTTGTCGCGCCCGGCGGGGATGCACGCCCGTTTCCGGCTGGTCTTCGATCGCGTCGTGCCGCGCTTCGTCCGACTCCCCTGACTCCCCGCGGGTCCATCCGTCCCGTCCCTCGCGATGTTCGACCGCTTCCTCAAGGAATCGCAGCAGGTGCAGCTCTACGGCAAGCTGCCGCTGGCGAAGGACTATCTGCGCGTCGGCGCCGGCAAGGGGTCCGGACGTGCGCTGCGCGAATGGCTCGACGCCGCGTTCTCGTCGCGTGCGGCGCGCGCGACGGCGCCCAGCTTGCCCTGGCCGGCGCGCTTCGTGCTCGGGGCCGTCCCCGATGAACCGATCATGGGTTGCGCGTGGCCGAGCAGCGATCAGGGTGGGGAGCGCCCCTTCCCCTTCGCGGTGTTCGTCGAGCGTCGTCGCAAGGCCCTGCTGCAGGCCTTCGGCCACGCCTTCGCCGGCCTCCCGGAGATCTGGAGCGGTCTCGAAGACTGCTACGCACGCCGCTTGGAGTTCCGCGACGGCGAGTCCTTCCTCGCCGGCATGCGCGGGCGCGAGATCACCATCCGCGGTGCGGAGCGCACACCGGCCGAGCGCATCCGCTGGGAATCGTGGATCGGCGCGCTGTGGCCCGAGGGTCCGACCGAAGGGCTGATCGCGTTGCTCGTCTCTCTCGGTCGTCTGGCCGTTGAGGGAGGCAAGACTCCGGTCCGCCTGCCGATGGTCGGCGACCTTCCCGGTCTGCCGCAGGTGTTCTGCTGGTGGACCGTCCTGTGTGCGCTGGGGCTGGTCGGTTCCTCGGAGCTGATCTCCCTGTTCTGTCCGGCGTCGACCATCGAGGGCGACGAGCACGCCTTCTGCACCTTCTTCCGCGCTCCGCTGCGGGTCGACGACGTCGCCTGGGTGAGCTCGGCACGCGGGCAGGCGAATCTCGGGCGCGGCGACTACTGCGTCGGCACGCCGCGTTTCGCCGGCGAGTCCGACCCTGCGCCGGAAGGAGCTCCGAGTCTCGCGGAGTCGATGCGCGGTGCGTTGGCGAGCGCGCGAGCGCGACTGTGATCGTCGATCCGATCTGCGGCCGTTCGGCGCGTCGGCTTGCGGGTCGCGGCGCTTCTCCCTAAGGTGCTCCGCACTCCTCGCGGCACCTTGCTCGCGTCTCCCCACCGGAGGCGGCCGCGCGCTCGAGTCCTTCGATCATGGCGACGCCATCCGTCCTGGACATCGACCTCCTCCTGCAACCCATCCCGGGTGACCGCCCGGTGGGTGAGGACCTGAGGCAGGATCTCGCCACCAACCCCGCCTACTACCAGATCAAGGACCTGCGCACGGCGGCGCGCTCGGCGGAGCGGCAGGGCGAGTTCGAGCCGGTGATCGGCCTGACCGAGGCGGCTGCGTGGCGACCGATCGTCGACGCCGCGACCGAGGCGCTGACCTCGCGCACCAAGGACCTCGAGATCATCGCCTGGATGATCGAGGCGCTCGCACGCACGCACGGCTTCGCCGGCGTCCGCGACGGCCTGCGCCTCGCCCGCGAGACCGTCGCCAGGTTCTGGGATCAGGTCTATCCGACGCCTGACGAGGACGGCATCGAGACCCGCGTCGCGCCGCTCACCGGGCTCAACGGAGCCGGTGCCGACGGCACGCTCATCGCGCCCATCTCGCGCATTCCCCTGACGCGCAGCAAGGACGCCGCGCCGATCGCGGCATGGAGCTGTGGTCAGGCAGCCGAGCTGGAGCGACTCCCGGCGGATGCGCGGAGCGCGCGCGTCGAGGCCGGTGCCATCACCAGCGAGCTCATCGCAGCGGCGGTCAACGAGACCGATCCGAAGCAACTGCTCGACGTCCTGCAGGACATCGAGGGTGCGATGGCCGAGTTGCAGGCGCTGTCGAAGGAGCTCGATGCGAAGTGCGGCTCGGATGCGCCGCCGGTGTCGGCGATCCGCGACGCCCTGACCGCAGCGCGCGACTCGCTCCGCCATGTCGCCGGCGCACGCCTGCCGGTCGAGGCCGAGGCGGCCGGTGAGGACGTGGCGGCCGCGAGCGGATCCGCAGACGCGCAGGGCGCCGCTGCGCCGGCCGCGCGCAAGAGCGGCAGCGGCGAGATCAACACCCGCGAGGACGCGCTGCGCGCGTTGACCTCGCTCGCCGACTACTTCAAGCGCACCGAGCCCCACTCGCCGCTGTCGTTCCTGCTGCAGCGCACCATCCGCTGGGCGCGTCTGCCGCTCCCCGACCTTCTCGCCGAACTGATTCCCGATTCCGGTGCGCGCGCCACCTTCGAGATGCTGACCGGTGTGCCGACTCCGTCGGCGAGCCAGTGAGCGCGACGCGACCTGACCGTTTCCCATCCGCACGACCCCTCTCCACGACGGAGCCCCCATGGCAAGCATCCACGACAAGCTCAAGCGTGTGCGCAAACCGCGCGTGCACATCACCTATGACGTCGAGACCGGCGGTGCCCAGGTCCAACGCGAACTGCCCTTCGTGGTCGGTGTCATGGGCGACTTCTCGGGCAATCCCGAGCAGCCCTTGCGTCCGCTGAAGGACCGCAAGTTCGTCCAGATCGACCGCGACAACTTCAACGACGTGATGGCCAAGACGGCCCCGGAGTTGAACTACAAGGTGGAGAACACCATCGCCGGTGACGGCAGCGAGATGGCGGTCAAGCTGAAGTTCAAGTCGATGGACGACTTCTCGCCGGCCAACGTCGCCAACCAGATCGAGCCGCTGCGCAAGCTGATCGAGACGCGCGCGAAGCTGAACGACCTGATGGCGAAGGTCGACCGCTCCGAGGATCTGGAAGGCATCCTCGAGAAGGTGCTCCAGAACCAGCAGGAGATGGACAAGCTGAAGAAGGAGCTCGGACTCGAGGGCGGCAGCAAGCCGGAGGGAGGTTCCTGAGATGGCCGACAACGAAGCCCAGAAGGCACAACAGGCTGCCGCCGCGCAGACCACCAACGCCGGAGCTGCAAGCCTGCTCGACCAGGCGATCTCGGCGACCAAGCAGACCGACAAGTCGCGGGCCCAGGAGCTGATCCAGACCCTTGCCGAAGAGGCGATGAAGGGGACGGTGACCTGGAGCAAGAACCTCACGGTCACCTTCCGTCAGGCGATCGACGGCATCGACGCCGTGATCAGCAAGCAGCTCGCGGCGGTGATGCACAGCGAGCCCTTCCGCAAGCTCGAGGGTTCCTGGCGCGGGCTGCACCATCTGGTGATGAACTCGGAGACCGGACAGGGTCTCAAGATCCGGATGTTCAACGTCAAGAAGAAGGAGCTGTTCAAGGACCTCAGCAAGGCGGTCGAGTTCGACCAGAGCGAGGCCTGGAAGAAGCTCTACGAGAACGAGTTCGGCACGCCCGGTGGTGAGCCGTACGGAGCCCTGATCGGCGACTACGAGATCACCAACCACCCCGACGACATCGAGTTGCTGCAGAGCATGTCGAGCGTCGCGGCGGGTGCGTTCTGCCCGTTCATCACCTCGCCCGGACCGGGCTTCTTCGGCTTCGACTCCTGGGAGGAACTCTCCAAGCCCCGCGACCTCGAGAAGATCTTCGAGTCGCAGGAGTACACCAAGTGGCGTTCCTTCCGCGATTCGGAGGACTCGCGCTTCGTCACCCTGACGATGCCGCGCGCCCTCGCGCGCCTGCCGTACGGCGCCGCCACCAAGCCGGTCGAGGAGTTCGGCTTCGAGGAAGTCTCCTCGGGCAAGACCGGCGGACTCGCGCACGACCAGTACTGCTGGATGAACGCGGCCTACGTGATGGGCACGACCCTGACCTCGGCCTTCTCGCAGTACGGCTGGTGCACCGCGATCCGCGGCGCCGAAGGCGGTGGCAAGGTCCAGGGTCTGCCGACCCACACCTTCGCGACCGACGAGGGCGACCTGGACACCAAGTGCCCGACCGAGATCGCGATCACCGACCGCCGCGAAGCCGAACTCGGCAAGTGCGGCTTCCTGCCGCTGTGCCACTACAAGAACACCGACTACGCGGTGTTCTTCGGTGCGCAGACCTCGCAGAAGCCGAAGAAGTACGACAAGCCCGACGCCACCGCGAACGCGGCGATCTCGGCGCGCCTCCCGTACCTCATGGCGACCTCGCGTTTCGCCCATTACCTGAAGGTGATGGCGCGCGACAAGATCGGCATGTTCATGGAGGCGAGCGACTGTGAGATCTGGCTGCAGCGCTGGATCAACAACTACGTCAACGGCAACGCGTCGGCCGGGCACGAGATGAAGGCGCAGTACCCGCTCGCCGAGGCGAAGATCGAGGTGCGGGAGATCCCGGGTGCGCCGGGTTCCTACAACGCCATCGCCTATCTGCGGCCCTGGCTGCAGATGGAGGAGCTCACGACGTCCATGCGCCTCGTCGCGCGCATCCCGAAGAAGGGCTGAGAAGAAGGCCTGGTCCGTGGCGCGGCCGATCCCCTCGGCCGCGCCGGTCTCGCGCCTGGTTCCGTCGCCGGTGGCGTCTCCTACCCTCTCGTCCGAGATCGCCGGCCGTTCGCCGGTGTCCGTCCTCGCGGCGCTCCTGCCGCGGGAGGATTGGGGCATCGTGATGCCCTGGCTCGAGCGGGTCGCGTCCACCGCCGACGCCGAGTCGGCGCCCGGACTCGGCAGTGTGGCGTTCGTCGTCGCGACGATCGACGCGATGCTCGGTCGCCAGCTCGATGCGGTGTTGCACCACGAGCGCTTCCAGGCACTCGAGGCGCGCTGGCTCGGCGTGCGGCGCCTCTGCCACCGCATCGGCAAGGACGAGGATCGCATCAAGCTCCGCCTGCTGGACGTCTCCTGGCGCGAGGTCGTGCGCGACCTCGAGAAGGCGATGGAGTTCGACCAGAGCCAGATGTTCCGGCTGGTCTACAGCGCCGAGTTCGGGATGCCCGGCGGCGAGCCCTTCGCGGTGCTGCTCGGCGACTACCAGATCCGGCATCGGCGCAGCAAGGAACGGCCCGAGGACGACATCGGCGCTCTGCGCGGCATGGCACAGGTCGCGGCCGCGTCGTTCTGTCCGTTCATCGCGAATGCACATCCGAGCCTGTTCGGGATCGACAGCTTCCGCGAGTTCGAGCGACCGATCGACATCGGGGCCGCCTTCCGCGGGCCGGAGTACACGGCGTGGAACAGCCTGCGGCGCATCGAGGACACGCGGTTCCTCGGCCTCACGCTCCCGCGCATCCTGATGCGGCTCCCGCACCGCGACGATCCCACGCGCGGCGACGGCTTCGTCTATCGCGAGGACGCGCATGCCCGCGACGGCTCCGGCTACCTCTGGGGGGGTGCGGCGTGGGCCCTCGGTGAGGTCCTGATCCGCACCTTCGCCGAGTACGGCTGGCTCGCCGCGATCCGCGGTGTCGAGCGCGATTCGGAGAGCGGCGGACTCGTCACCACGCTGCCCGTCGACTCCTTCTGGACCGATCGGCGCGGTCTGATCGCGAAGGGTGGCGTCGACGTCCAACTTTCCGCCGACCACGAGCGCGAACTCGGCGAACTCGGCTTCGTCGCGCTCACGCACTGCGCCGGCACGCCCTACGCGGCGTTCCACGGCAACCAGTCGGTGCACGCGCCGCCTCCGGTCGCGCCCGGACCCGAGAAGGCCGTCGTGGAGGTCAACGAGAAGCTCGGTTCGATGCTGCAGTACATCTTCTGCGTGTCGCGCTTCGCCCACTACGTGAAGGTGATCGCGCGCGACAAGGTCGGCAGCTTCACGCGGGCGGACGAGATCGAGCGTCTGCTCAACAAGTGGTTGCTGGAGTACGCGACCGCGAGCGAGAAGGCGCAGTCCGAGACGCAGGCGAAGTACCCGCTGCGCGAGGCCCACGTCGAGGTGCGCGAGATCCCGGGGAAGCCGGGGGTCTTCAAGTCCATCGTCCACCTGCGACCCCATTTCCAGCTCGACCAGATGACCACGTCCGTGAAGCTCGTCACCGAACTCGTTGCGAGTCGGAGCGGCTGAGCGGGACCCCGTGCAATCCCCATGAACGCCCACGAACTGTTCCGATCCGGCAAGCTCGACCAGGCCATCGAAGCGATGAATGCGGAGGTGCGCAGCAACCCTGCGGACCCGGACCGTCGCTCCTTCCTGGCCGACATGCTGTGCATCGTCGGCAACTTCGACCGCGCCGATGTCCAGCTCGACGCGATCGCGAAGACCCTGCCCGGGGCCGTGACGACGGTCGCGCTGATCCGTCAACTGGTTCGAGCCGAGCAGTGGCGTCAGCAGTGCTTCAAGGAGGGGCGGGTTCCGGAGTTCCTCGCTCAGCCCGACGAGCACATCCAGTTGCGACTTCGCGCGCTCGTCGAGCTGCAGGGTGGCGATGTCGCGCGCGCGTCGGCGACCGCGGAGGAGGCGGAGGCGATCCGACCGGCGCTGCGCGGCAGTTGCGACGGCAAGCGCTTCGACGACCTCCGCGACTGCGACGACATCACAGCCGGCGTCTTCGAGGTGCTGACGAGCACGGGCAAGTACTACTGGGTCCCCGCCGATCGCGTGATCCGTCTGGAGTTGCGTCCGATCGAGCGCGCCCGCGACCTGGTGTGGCGTCGCGCGGGCATGGAGGTGCGCGGCGGTCCCGACGGCGAGGTCTACATCCCCGCGATCTACGCACCGGCACCGGCCGAAGCGGCGGCTCGCCTCGGGCGCACCACGGAGTGGACCGAGACCACGCCGGTGCGGGGCATCGGTCTGCGCACCTTCCTGGTCGGTGAGGAGACGCTGACGCTGCCCCAGGTGCAGGTGATCGAGTTCGACGACGCCTCGCCGGCCGGTGGGAGATGAGCCGGGACGACGAACCCGAGATCCGGCTTCCGTTGCTCCTCGCGCTGACCGACGACGATCCGGATTCACAGGTCGAGTCGCGCGGGCAGATGCGTGCGCGCTTGCGCCAGTTCCGCGAGTCCGTGCGTCAGGACCTCCAGGACCTGCTCAACACGCGGAACCGCTGCATCTCGTGGCCGCGTGAGTACGAGCAGCTCGAGCGTTCGGTGTTCGACTACGGCATCGCCGACGTCACCGGCATCAATCTCGCATCGCCCGAGCGCCGCGCTCAGTTCCTCGGCGAGATCGCCCAGGTGATTCGTCGTCACGACGCGCGCTTCGAGGAGGTGCACGTGGTCCCGCTCGACAGCCAGGACCCACTCGATCGCACGTTGCGTTTCCGGATCGAGGCGACGGTTCGCGTCGAAGCCGGACGTGACACCGCGACCTTCGATTTCCAGCTCGAACCCGTCAGCCGTCACGTGGAGTGAGGACCGGCCGATGAGCGAAGACCTGCTCGCCTACTACAACCGTGAACTCGCCTTCCTGCGCCGCATGGGCGCGGAGTTCGCGAAGGAACATCCGAAGGTCGCCGGCCGATTGAGGCTCAGCGCCGACACGGTGGAGGACCCGCACGTCGCGCGCATGATCGAGTCGGCGGCGTTCCTCAATGCGCGCGTCAGGCACAAGCTCGAGGACGACTTCCCGGAGATCTCGGATGCACTGCTGAGCGTCCTCTACCCGCACTATCTCGCGCCGATCCCGTCGATGGCGATCGTGCAGATGCAGCCGCTGCCCGATCTCACCGCGAACCACGTGGTTCCCGCAGGGTCGATGCTCCAGACCGATCGTGCGCACGGCGAGCCGTGTCGCTACCGGACCTGCTATCCGACGACGCTGCACCCCTTCGGACTGACTTCGGCGCGACTTCAAGGCGCTCCGTTCGACGCACCGCGCACGCAGGTGTCCGGCAACGCCGCGGCGGTCCTGGCTCTCGAGTTCCGTGGATTGTCGCCGGAGGTCAAGCTCCAGGAGGTCGCACCGGGCACCTTGCGCCTGCACCTCGGCGGCCAGACCCAGCACGCCTATGCGCTGTACGAGGCGATCCTCAACGATGTCGCCGAGATCGTCGTCGCGACGTCCGCCAACGACCGCGACTTCGTGCGGCTGCCGGCCAACGCGGTGCGTCCGGTGGGCTTTCGCATGGACGAGGGCCTGTTGCCCTATCCTGACCGCTCGTTGCCGGGCTATCGGCTGCTCACCGAGTACTTCGCGTTCCCGCACAAGTTCCTGTTCGTCGACATCGAGGGCATCGAGCCCGCGGCCCTGGCGCGCGCGCAGCGCTCGTTCTCGGTGTTCCTGTTCCTGCGCCGCTCGTCGGTCGAGTTGCAGAAGAACGTCGGCCTCGACAACTTCCTGCTCGGCTGTACGCCGGTGGTGAACCTGTTTGGCAAGCGCGCCGAGCCGATCCGGCTGACCGGGAAGGACAGTGAGGTCCGGATCGTGCCCGACGCGCGCAAGCCGCAGTCGGTCGAGGTCTACTCGGTCGACTCGGTCGCCGTCGCCCACGCGGACGGCAAGCGCACCGCCTTCCGCCCGTTCTACGGGATCGAGCACGGCGAATCCGAGGCGCACTACTACCACGCGGCGCGCCGGCCGGCAGAACTGATCTCGACGCGGCTCGACCGGGGGACCGAGGTGTTCCTGCAGTTCGTCGATCTGCAGTTCGGACCGATGCCGTCCAACGACGCGGTGTTGATGGTGGAGACGACCTGCCTCAACCGCGACCTGCCTTCGGGTCTGCCCTTCGGTGGCGATCAACCGCGGATGGCGTCGGTCGAGGGTCTCGGGCCGGTCGAGAGGATCCGTTGCCTGACGGCGCCGACTCCGACCTTGCGCCCGCGCTTCGGTGACGGTGCGCGCTGGCGTCTGCTGTCGCACCTCTCGCTCAACCACTTGTCGCTCACCGGGGGCGAGGACGCGGCGGCTGCGCTGCGCGAGATCCTGCGGCTCTACGACTTCGCCGAGACCGAGTCGAATCGCGCGGTCGTCGAGTCCCTGCTCCGCGTCGACACGCGGTTCACCACCCTGCGCGTGCCGTCCGGACACCAGTTCGGCTTCTGTCGCGGCATCGACGCGACCTTGGAGCTCGACGCGAGCCGCTTCGCCGATCACGGCCTCTACCTGTTCGCGAGCGTGCTCGAGGCCTTCCTCGGCGGATACTGCTCGATGAACAGCTTCGTGCGGACCGCGGTGACGACGCCCGGTCGCGAGACGGTGATCCACCGTTGGCCGCCGCGGGCGGGAACAGGGCCGATCCTGTGAGCTCCGCCCTCGACGACGACGCCGGCAGCTACGAGTTCTTCCAGGCCGTGCGTCTGCTCGAGGCGGCAGCGGCGCGCGCCGGTGCGGCGCGAGGCATCGGCGGTGACAACCATCCGGACGCGGAGTGTCTCCGACTCCGCACGAGGCCGTCGCTCGGCTTTGCGCCGAGCGAGATCGTCGAGCTGCGCGACGACGGTCGCGCGCGCGCCGAGATGGACGTCGCGTTCCTCGGGTTCGTCGGCACCGCGGGGACTCTTCCGCAGCGCTACACCGAGCTCGCGATCGAACGCATCCAACTGCGTGACCCGACGCTGCGCGACTGGTTCGACCTGTTCCAGCACCGCGTGCTCTCGCTGTTCTATCGGGCCTGGAACAAGAACCGCTTCGCCTTCGCCTACGAACGCGAGCGACGTGAACACGGCGCCGAGGATGCCTTCACGCGCGCCGTGTTCGCGCTGATCGGACTCGGTGAGAAGCGTCTGCGCGGACGCTCACGACTCCCGGACGAGCGCGCTGCGTACTGCGGCGGACATCTGTCACGCGATGTGCGCTCGGCGCAGGGACTCGCGCGCGCTCTGCAGGACCTCACGGGGGTCCCGGCTCGGGTCGAGGAGTTCGTCGGACGCTGGCTCCGGATCCCGACCGAGGAGCGCTGTGTGCTCCCGTTCCGCGGCGAGCGCGGTGACCATCGCGTCGCCCTCGGCGGCGGAGCCACGCTCGGAGAGCGGTGCTTCGACGTCCAGTCGCGGATCGGCATCCTGCTCGGGCCGATGTCGCTGTCGGACTACGAGCGCCTCAGCGGGTGCGGCGCCGAGCCGCACCCCTGGGTCGATCTGGCCCGCTTCTATCTGCGCGCCGAACACGACTTCGCCGTGCGCTTCGAACTCGCGCCGGGACAGTCGCCGGGAACACGGTTGGCGGCGAGGGGAAGTCCGGGCCGTTCCCGACTCGGCTCGAACACATGGCTCGAGCGCGAGCCTGGTTCATCGGCGCCGCGCTTCGCGGTCGCGCCGGGTGGAATTTCCAGAAACACGTCTCCATGATCCTCCGGCCCGATCCAGCGGCAGCGCTGTCGCTGCGTTGATCCGGCCAGCGCCGCGAGCCAGCCCGTTTCCGCAGCCCGGTCCAACATGACGTCGGTCAACCTCAAGTCGCTCATCGCTCACCTGAGCCCGGATGCACGCCGCGCGCTCGAGGGCGCCGCGGGCCTCTGCCTGTCGCGGTCGCACTTCAACGTCGAGATCGAGCACTGGCTGCTCAAGATCCTCGAGGTTCCCGGCTCCACGATGGAGGCGATGTTGCGCCGCTTCGACGTCGACCCCTCGAAGCTGACCGCCGACCTCACGCGTTGCCTCGATCGCTTCAAGACCGGCAACACGCGACCGCCGGCGTTGTCGCCGAACGTCGTCGACCTCGCCCGCGAGGCGTGGTTGATCGCATCGCTCGACACCGATTCCGCCCAGGCCGGCTCGGGGCATCTGCTGATCTCGCTGCTGTCGACGGATTCGCTCGCGCGGCAGGTGCGCGAGTCGTCGCGCGAGTTCCAGAAGGTGGTGGTGGAGACCCTCCGGCTGGAGTACGCGAAGTTCGAGGAGACGGCGACGGAGTCGACGCCGGCCGCTGCGGCGGCGGCGCCGGGGGCCCCGGGCGCGAAGCCGCGGGGTTCCGGCAAGACGCCGAACCTCGATCAGTTCACGATCGATCTCACCGAGCGCGCGAAGTCCGGCAAGGTCGATCCGGTGCTCGGTCGCGATGACGAGATCCGACAGGTGATCGACATCCTGACGCGTCGTCGTCAGAACAACCCGATCCTGACCGGCGAACCGGGCGTGGGAAAGACGGCGGTCGCCGAGGGCTTCGCGCTGCGCGTCATCGAGGGTCAGGTCCCGCCCGCGCTGCGCAACGTGATGGTGCGCACGCTGGACATGGCACTGCTGCAGGCGGGTGCCGGCGTGAAGGGTGAGTTCGAGAACCGGCTGAAGGGCGTGATCGACGAGGTGAAGGCCTCGCCGCAGCCGATCATCCTGTTCATCGACGAGGCCCACACCATGATCGGCGCCGGCGGCTCGGCGGGTCAGGGTGATGCCGCGAACCTGCTCAAGCCGGCGCTCGCGCGCGGCGAACTGCGCACGATCGCCGCGACCACCTGGGCCGAGTACAAGAAGTACTTCGAGAAGGACGCCGCGCTCGCGCGTCGCTTCCAGGTCGTGAAGATCGAGGAGCCGTCCGAAGCGGTGGCGACCGAGATCATGCGCGGCCTCTCCAAGGTGATGGAGAAGCACCACGGCGTGCGCGTGCTCGACGAGGCGCTTCAGGAGGCGGTGCGGCTCTCCACTCGCTACCTGTCCGGGCGCCAGTTGCCGGACAAGGCGGTGAGCCTGCTCGACACCGCGTGCGCGCGCGTCGCGCTGAGCCAGGCGGGAACTCCGGCCCCGATCGAGGACTGCCGTCGGCTCATCGCCCGGCTCGAGACCGAGGCCAGCGTGTTGCATCGCGAACACGTGACGCACGACAACCACGGCGCGCGACTCGCCGAGATCGAGACCGAGAAGGCCGCGATCGCCGATGAACTCGGCCGGCTCGAGGCGCGCTGGAACGACGAGAAGCGCCTGGTCGCGGACCTCATCGCGCTGCGCCAGAAGCTCGAGGGCGTCGCGCCGGCGGCCAAGGAAGGTTCCGCCGAGAAGCCCGCCGCACCCGCGCCCTTGTCGCCGCAAGACCGCGAGAGCTCGCGCAAGGACCTCGATCGCGTGACGGGCGAGTTGACGAAGCTCCAGGGCGAGCAGCCGCTGGTGCATCCGCACGTCACCGGTCAGGCCATCGCCGAGGTGATCTCGAACTGGACCGGCATCCCTGCCGGCAAGATGCTCGCCGACCAGATCCGTTCGGTGCTGACCCTGAGGGAGCGCCTCGAGCAGCGCGTGGTCGGACAGTCGCATGCGCTCGGCGCGATCGCCGAGGCGATCCGCATCAGCCGCGCCAACCTCGGCGATCCGCGTCGCCCGATCGGCGTGTTCATGCTCGCCGGCACCAGCGGTGTGGGAAAGACCGAGACCGCGATCGCGCTCGCCGAGGAGCTCTACGGCGGCGAGCAGAACATGACGGTCATCAACATGAGTGAGTTCAAGGAGGAGCACAAGGTGTCGCTCCTCATGGGCTCACCGCCCGGCTACGTCGGCTACGGCGAGGGTGGCGTGCTCACCGAGGCCGTGCGACGCAAGCCGTACTCGGTGCTCCTCCTCGACGAGCTCGAGAAGGCGCATCCCGGCGTGCAGGAGATCTTCTACCAGGTCTTCGACAAGGGCACGCTGCGCGACGGCGAGGGGCGCGACATCGACTTCCGCAACACGGTGATCATCATGACCACCAATGCGGGCACCGACGCGATCATGTCGCTGTGCGCCGATCCCGAGACCATGCCCGATGCCGAGGGCTTCGTCTCGGCGATGCACCCCGAGTTGCTCAAGACCTTCAAGCCGGCCTTCCTCGGGCGCTGCCAGATCCTGCCGTACTACCCGCTCAAGGACGAGGTGATGCGCGGCATCGCCGAACTCAAGTTGCGCAAGATCCAGAAGCGCATCGCCGCCAACTACAAGGCGAGCTTCTCCTGGACTCCCGAGTTCGTCCGCGCCGTCCTCGACCGCTGCAAGGAAGTCGAGACGGGAGCGCGCAATGTCGACCACATCCTCAGCCGCACGCTGTTGCCGGAACTCGCGTCCGAGTTCCTCAGCCGCATGGCGGAGGGGCGCATCATCACTAAGGCGGTCGCCGGCGTTGACCAGGCCGGCGCGTTCGCCTACGAGTTGAGCTGAACCGGCAGCGCTGCTGCACCGGAGCCGAATCCACCGTCCCGCAGACCCGAAACCAGATCAGGAGACCGACCCGATGGCGATCTACATGCAGTACCCGAACATCCCCGGCGCCGTGACCGAAGAGGGTCACAAGGGCTGGATCGAGATCAACAGCTTCCAGTGGGGAGTGGGGCGCGGCATCTCCACGCCGGTCGGCCGGGCCGAGAACCGCGAGGCCTCGATGCCGAGCGTGAGCGAGGTCACGGTGACGAAGGCCTTCGACGAGAAGTCGAGCACCAAGCTGCTCGAGGCCGCGCTCACGGGTGAAGGCGTCACGGTCGTCATCGACTTCATGAAGACCGAGAAGGGCAAGGCGGAGATGTTCGCGAAGTACACGCTGACCAACACCATGATCAGCGGCTACTCGGTCTCCAGCGGCGGCGATCGGCCGAGCGAGAGCCTGTCCCTCAACTTCACCGCGATCGAGTTCACCGGGGCACCGCACGGCCAGGAAGGCAAGGGCGGCGCGCCGGAGCGCGTGAAGTACGACCTGGCATCCGGCGCCACCAAGTGAGCGGCGCCCGACCTCGTTCCGCAGCCCACGGCCGGTCGTGAATCCGATCGGCCCCAACGCACGCGGTTGCGTCGTCTGCGGGACGCCCCTCGCCCCGGGTCGGAGCTTGTTCTCCGAGACCTGCGGGGCCGGCCCGTGCGTGGTTCGCGAACAGATGGACCGCGTGCGCCGGGCGCAGATCTCGGCGCAGCAACAGCAGGCTTTCGAGGCCACGCAGGAGGCCGTGCGTGCACGCGCCCGGCGCGAGCGCGAGTTCTGGGAAGAAGTCCAGGACAGAGCGCGCGAGGCGATGGGCAGCAACGTCCTCGACGGCGTTGCCCTCGGCCTCGTGCCGGCGAATCTGCGACCCTTGGTGCCATTGCCCAAGGAGCGGGCCGAGAGTTTCCTGGGCTTCCTCGCATCACTGATCCAGCAGGTCGAGGAGACGCCCGATGAAGCGCCGATCCCGGACGAGGAGCACGCCGAGTTCCGGTCGATGCCGCTCGCGGTCGCGCGGGCCGCGTGCGGCACCTGCCGCGGCTTCTGCTGTCGCACCGGCGACCGGCACGCCTACCAGGACATCGCCTCCGTGCGCTCCTTCCGCGCACGCCATCCCGACCTCGACTCCGAGGAGATCGTCCGGCGCTACCGCGAGTTGCTCCCGTCGGTCACCTACGAGGGAGCCTGCGTGTTCCAAGCGGAAGGCGGCTGTGCACTGCCGCGTTCGATGCGCTCGGTCACCTGCAACCGCTTCCACTGCAAGGACCTCAAGGACCTCGCGGCCGAGGTCAACAAGGGTGTCGACCACGTCTTCATCGCGTCGGCCGACGACGACCGCATCCAGCGGACGCTGCTTCTGAAGGTCGTGCCCGACGCAGGGGATGCCGGGTCGTCCGGTGGCTCAGAAGCTCAGCTCGCCACCTAGGAACCAGCCGGTGGTCTGCACGTGCACGAAGGCGTCGCGCGAGTCGGCGTCGCCGTGCGACGCCATCGACATGAAGCGGTAGCCCGCGAAGATCCCGATGTCGTCCGACACCGCGTACTTCACGCGGCCCTCGAGATCCCAGTAGTTGCCGATGCCGTCCTTCAGGTCGATGCGCATGCCGCCCGCCTGACCGACGAAGGTGAACTTGTCGACGCTCGCCTCGGCGTCGAGGAACAGCATCGGAACCGGGGCGAAGACGTGGACTTCCTCGAAGACCTGCGGTGACGCGGCGGTGATCGCGTTCACCGACATGTTGAAGAAGTCGACCGCCACGCCGGGGGCGAGACGGAAACCCGGCCGCTCGACGACGTCGTAGACCCACCAGGTCTTGGCGTCGAAGAAGCGGAACTTCGAGCTCACCAGTGTGCCGGACGGGATGTCGCCGAAGTCACGGGTCAGGGTCCCCGAGCCCGAGCTGTCGAACCACAACACCGAAGCGCCGAAGCGGCCGATGTCGGTCGCCATGTCGCCTCCGAAGTTCAGCGCGGGCTTGGTCTCGTCGAGGCCGAGCGAGCGCTCGAAGTCGTTCTGACGGGTGTCGAGTGCCACGCCGCCCCCGGTGGGGCCGAGTGAGACGTCGCCCGATGTCGACGTCTGCATGTAGGCGGCGAACGCCCGCTCTCCGTGGATCGAGCTGCACGCGCCGAGCAGGAGACCGAGGACGACGAAGCAGGCGGCGGATCTGGCTGTCATGGGACCCTGACGAGAAGAGCGATCAGGCTAGCGGCAAGGTGTCCCGGAATCTGCGGGGCACAGGGTCGCTGCGTCGTGATGACGTCCCGCTTCGGGAAGAGGGGATTGCACGGGGATCGAGACGCCAAGGCGAGCATCGCGCGAACGACGTCCGCCCCCGTTCGGACCGGATCCCGCCTTGGCAGCGCGAAGCCACGCGTCCTCCGCTCCGACCGATCCGAGGACGATCCGCGGCGTCCCGATCCCCGCGCCTGCGGAGCGGTCGCCATCGAGGGTTCGTGCTGAGTCTCGGAGCCCGCCTCGGGATAGCATGCTTCGCCGTTCCGTCCGGTGTCCCATGTCGAAGCTCGCCCTCCCTGTCGCGACTCTGCTGTCCCTGCTGTCCTCCTGCGCCGACCACAAGGCGGGGAGGCTCGGTGACCTCGTCCAGGTGCCGAATGTGTTGTTCCGCAGTCGCGTGGAGTTGCCGATCGGCGTCCAGCGCTCGGTCGACGTCGCGGTGGACGACCTCGATGGCGACGACATCCCCGATCTCGCGGCGGCCGACCTCGCCGGGCACGTGGTGTTGAAGCTCGGGCAGGGCAACGGCGGTTTCGTCGATGCGGGATCCCTGGACGTCTCCGGCAAACCGATCGCGATCTACGCGCGGGACCTCGATCTCGACAACGATCTCGATCTCGTGGTGGTGAGCGCCGATGCCAACGTCGCCACGAGCTTCCTCAACGACGGACAGGCGCACTTCACGCAGGCGCAGCAGTTCGCGGTGCAGGAGCTGCCGACCAGCGTCGCCGTCGGCGACTTCAATGGCGACGACCTGCCCGACCTGATCATCACGCACCTCTCGCGTTCCGACGTGCTGATGTTCTTCGGCCAGGGCGACGGCACGTTCACCAACCCGTTCTCGATCTCGATCCCGCGGGGTTCGCGTACCGCGGGCCTGTTGGTCGCGGACGTCAACGAGGACGGCGTCGGCGACGTGGTCTTCTGCGACACGGACAACGACCGGGTCGTGATCCTGTTCGGCACGACGGGCACCGAGGGTTTCAACATCGAGACCGTCGACGTGGACAGCACGCCGATCGCGCTCTCGGTCGGCGACCTGAACGGCGACGAGAGGGCCGACATCGTCGTCTCCTGCTTCGGTGACGACGTGCTCGACGTGGTCGAGCACTTCAAGGGCTACGGCGTGTCCTACTCGATCCAGGTCAGCGGCAGTCCGGCGAACTCGACCATCGGCGACGTCGACGGTGACGGCGTCCAGGACATTGCCGTCTGCGTGCTGAATCGTTCCGCGATCAGCATCATGGTCGGCGGCTCGATCGAGGGCGTGTCGAACTTCACCGAGTACCAGCTCCCGACGACCGGCATTCCGTATCGCCCTCTGCTCGCCGATCTCGCCGGCGATTCGCGTCCCGATCTCGCGGTGGTGTCCACCGACATCGATCGCATGAACGTCTATCCGCGCAGCGACACGGGCCTGCACTGCGAGCGGACCGTGCTGTCGGCCGCGCGCACGTCGCTGGTCACCGAAGGTGCCGACCTCGACGGAGACGGACAGGTCGACATCGTCACCTGTGGCGAGGCGAACCCGTACCTGTCGATCCTGGTCGCGACGCGTTCGCAGACCGGACAGGTCCTGGAGGAGGCTTGGGTGCACGATCTCGGCAACGTCGCCGAGGCGGTCGCGGTCGGTGACGTGGATGGCGACGGCAAGCCCGATCTCCTCGTCGCGCTCGACCACGGGGTGAAGCTGCTCGCCAACCACTCGGTCCCCGGGAGCTTCGACTTCCAGGAAGTCGGCGGTGGCATCCTGGTCGACGGTCTCGTACCCGCGGGTCTGGCCCTGGCGGACGTCACCGGAGACGGCTTCGTCGACGTCGTCGTCGGCTTCCTCGCCGACGAGAAGGTCGTGGTGCTGCCCGGCGCCGGGAACCTGACCTTCGGGACTCCGGTGGAGACCGCCGTCGCGGGTTCCCCGACCGGCATCGCCGTTGCCGACTTCGATCGCGACGGCCAACTCGAGATCGCCGTGGCTCGCGCCGGAACCTCGCAGGTCGACCTCTTCGACGTCGCCGCCGACGGCCGCCTGATCAGCCCGCTCCACGTCGACGTGGGCCCGGGGCCGCTGTTCCTGAGGGTCGCCGACTTCAACCGCGACGGTCGCCCGGATCTCGCCGTCAACTGCGTCGGTGACGATTCGGTCCGCATGCTGGTCGGTCAGGCCGCGGGCGGATTCCGCTCGACGCGCCTGTCCGTCCCGGGCATTCCGACCAACCTGACCGTCGGCGATCTCGACCTCGACGGCAATCCCGACCTCGTCGTGGTCACGCTGCAGGGTGTGAAGTCGGTGGTGCTGCTCGGCGACGGTCGGGGCAGCGTCAAGTCGGCGGTCGCCTTCCCGGGTGTCTATGCCGCCACCGCCGTGGTGCTGGCGGACGTGATCGGCAGTGACCTCCCCGACCTGATCGTCGGCAGCCACGAGATCGATCGCGTCGTGGTGTTCGAGAACGACAGCGTGCGCGTCGGCCCGCAGTGAGCTCCGGCCGCGGAATCGGCGCGACGAGGTTGCGCGCGCACTGAGTCCTGCGCTCAGATCACGAGGGCGCGCCCGTCGCGGGCTGTTCGCGGCCGACGGGCGCCGAGGATCTCTCTGTGTGAAGCGGCATGACCAAGCCCAGCGATCGTGATCCCCTCGAGCCCGACGATGCGGAGCGGACCATGCACCGCAAGGACCGCCCGGTCCCGCCGAGCCGACCGCCAGCGGACGACGCCACACGGCGTGCAAGCGACGCGGAGCGCACGTCGCGACGCCGCGTCGACCCGCAGTCGGCCGGCGCCGGCGAGGGCGCGGACCGCACCATGCCGCGTCGGCCGCAGCCGGAGATCGATGCCACGATGGCGCGCAAGGACACCCCCGCGGATGCCGGGCGAGGTGCGGCGCCGTCGGGTGACCTCACGATGCGGCGTCCCATCGATCCGCCGATCGACGCGACGCTGGTGCAGTCGGGTGCGTCCGACGACGACCCGCTGATCGGTTCCGTGCTCGGCGGTTGCCGCATCGAGAAGCGTCTCGGTGCGGGCGGCATGGGAACGGTGTACCGCGCGCGGCAGATCGAGCTCGACCGCGATGTCGCGATCAAGACGATCCGACCCGAGTATGCGGCCGACACCGAGTCGCTGAAGCGGTTCCAGCGCGAGGCGAAGGCGGTCGGCAAGTTCCGCACGCAGCACGTCGTGCAGATCTACGCCGTCGGCAACGAGCGCGGCATCCCGTACATCGTCCTCGAACTGCTCTCCGGCGGCAGCTTGCGCGAGTTCGCGGAGAAGCAGCCCGACGGACGGCTGTCGCCGCAGGATGCGATCCGCTATCTGCGTCAGTCGGCGCTGGCACTCGCCGACGCGGCGCAGAAGGAACTCGTCCATCGCGACATCAAGCCGGACAACCTCCTGCTCGACGAACAGGGTGTGCTCAAGGTGACCGACTTCGGCATCTCGAAGATGGTCCAGCACGACGTGTCGATGACGCTCACCATGGGCGGCATCGTCGGCACGCCGATGTACATGAGTCCGGAGCAGTGTCGCGGCGAGGAGCTCGACTTCCGCAGCGACATGTGGTCGCTCGGCGCGACCTTCTTCTTCCTGCTGACCGCGCAACCTCCGGCGAAGGGCTCGTCGCTGTTGGAGTTGATCCGCACCAAGAACGAGGTGCGCAACCTCGATCCGAGCAAGATCCTCGCCGATGCGATTCCCGGCCCGCTGGCGGAGGTCATCCGTCGGTTGACCATGCTCGACCGGAGCGAGCGCTACGCGAGCTACGACGACCTGCTCCGCGACCTCGATGCGATCGAAGCCGGTCGCCGCCCGGCGCGCAGTCTCGCGCCGCTGGTCCGGACCCTCGTCGTGCTCGCCCTGCTCGGCGGTGGTGGATTCGCCGTCCAGCAGAACTGGTCGCAGATCAGCGCCTTCGCGGGCGGGCTGTTCGCGAAGAAGGAGGAGCCGGTCAAGCCGTCGGATCCCGGGAACCCGGAGCCGGTGATCGACTGGGAGGGCATGGAGCGCGACGTGCGCGCGCTGCCCGACGCCGTCGATTCGGCCCAGGACGTGACCGCGCTGAACGGCGTCTCCGATCGCGCCAATGGCCTGTGGACGAAGATCCAGGCACTGCCGCCGTCGTCGCGGACCACGGCGTTGCGCGAAGACGTCGCACGGGTCAAGGAGGACATCGGCAAGCGCTTGGTCGCACTGCGGGAGGTCGAGGACCGCAAGGGACGGCTCGACCAGCTCGCGCGACTGCGCACCGAGATCGAGAAGGGTGGCGATCTCGCGCCGTCGATGCGCGAACTCGACAACCTCATCGCCCAGTTGCCGCCAGGCGAGGCGTGGAACGAGGTGCGTGACAGTGCGAAGGCGCTGCGCAACCAGGGCGCGCTCGCGCTGTACCGCGGACGCTTCGACGCCGTCGCGAGCAGCTTCGATCACGATGGCGCGGCTTCCGCCGCGAGCCTGTCCGAGTCCCTGATCGCCGATCTGCAGAAGGAGAGCGCGACCGGTGAGTTCGCCGACCTCCGTCAGAAGGCGCAGGCTCTCGACGGCGACATCCGCACCGCCAGCACGCTGCTGGTGAAGCTCACGCAGGCGCCGGAGCCCAAGTTCGCCTTCATCGAACTCGCCAACTGGGCGAAGTCGATGGATGCCGAGCTGGTCGGCGCGCGCGACGCGGCGAAGACCGACAACCTGCGCGGCTGGTGCGAGACGCAGCGCAAGGCGCTGGTCGGCGACAAGACACGCGCGGAGAAGGTGCGGGCCGAACTCGCCCATCAGTGGACCGAGTGCACCAAGGCACGCGATGCCGGTGATGCCGTGAAGGTGCGCGCGCTCTCGGACTCGATCCGTGCTGCACTCGTGCGCGTGGCGCCGCTGTGCGAGGCATCGCTCGACGACGTGGTGTCGGCGTCGCAGCTCGACGAACTCGCGACCTGGCTCGCGGGTCGTTCCGCGCGCGACTCCTTGCTCGGTGATCTCGGTTCCGCCGCGGGCGAGGCGAAGGCCACCGCTTCGCTGGGCGCCTGGATCACCTCGCGAGGCGCTGCCGACGAGCGTCGCAAGGCGCTCGCGGCACAGCTCGACAAGCTCGGGCTCGGCGAGGATGCCGAGGTCAAGGCCGCCCTCGCCGGTCTCGACGCCGAGATCGGTGCGTTGCGCGCGATCACCGGCCGCGTCGAGACCGCACTCGGCGATCTCGCCGCTGCGCGTCTCGAGAAAGCCCAGCGCGAACTCGCGGTGCGCGACGTCACCACCCGCGATCCGGCTTCGATCCCCGAGATCGCCGCTTCGGCGCGCGCCGTCGAGCAGCTCCGCCAGGCCTTCGTCGACGCGAGCTTGGAGCTCAAGCTCGCCGCGGCGCTGCAGCAGTTCCAGGCGGCGGAGACGACGCTGCGGCAACTGCCGTCGAGCCTGAAGGGGGCAGCGGAGGCCGGCAACTACGCCGGGCGTTGCGTCGAGCGCGTGCAGCAGCTCCAGAAGGTCACCGCCGACATGGCACCGGTGAAGGGCGGGCAGGTGCGGATCGCCGTCGAGCAGGCCGGCGTCGATGGCACCTACGACGTGGCGAGCTTCTTCCTCGACCGCTTCGAGTTCGACCGTGCGGCGTTCAAGCAGGTGCTCGATGCCAATGCCTTCCCGTCGCTGACGCAACGCGAGGTCAGCGAGCTCCAGGCGCGCAACTGGACCGATCGACCGCAGCTTCCCGCGGTCGGCGTGAGCCGTACCGCGGCCAGCGATTGTCTCGCGCGCGCGCAGAAGGTGCTGCCTTCGCACGCCGAATGGTGGCTCGCCGCGAAGGGGCCCGGCGACAACCAGGACTTCCCGTGGGGCAAGGTCTGGGCGGATGGGAACATCGAGCCGCGTGCCGATCCGCTCGAGGTCCAGCTCGACCGCAATCCGCTCAAGGTCGGCGATCGGCCGGTGTTCTTCCTGGTCGGCAACGCCGCCGAGTGGGTCGACAACCAGCTCGCCGAAGAGGGGCGCGCGCCGCGCGGCGCCCTGGTCGGCGGTGGATTCGGCTACTCGCTGCGCTCCCTGCGCGACGCCGCGCGCGGCGTGCTGCGCGTGCCGCCGCCGAACGGCCGCGTCGAGGATTCCGCGGGCTTCCGCGGTGTAGTGCGGCCGAAGCTGTTCTTCGGTGCGCTGTTCCCCGACTCCTGATCGACACGGGTCCGACGCTGGCGTCGGACCCGACCGCGCTCAGCGACCCGTGTAGTTCTTGTTCGGGCGCAGGATGAAGAGCTGCGTGCGCGGGTCGGTCTGCTGGACCTCGCGGATCTCCGAGAGGTACTCGGCCTGCGCGGCGGCATCGGGCGGCACGATCTGGCCCTGGGCATCGCGCCGCGTCGGGTAGACGCGGAGGTTCATGCGCTCCTTGGTGAACTCGACCTTCACGTCGCAATCGGTGTAGCGCTTGGCCTCGATTGCCTCCTTGAAGTTGCGGTCGACCTCGACGAGGCAGGGGACCTGGTCGCCGTCGAAGTTGATCGCGCGCACGTCGAAGTTCTTCGACGGCACGGAACCACAGGCGGCGAGCGCCGAGAGTGCGAACGAGGCGATGAGCTTGCGTGGCATGGAAGTCATGGTCACCTCAGGTCGAAGGTCACTTCGCCGGTGGCCGGCAGGTTGTTCTGGGTGAAGATCTGCGTGCCGACGAGCTGGCCGGCGGGGTGGACGACTTGCAGGAACACGCGCTCGCCTTCTCCGAACGGGAGGTTGATGTCGGCGGGGGTGTTGCCGACCAGTGTTCCGTTGACGTAGATGCGGGCGGTCTCCGGCTGCGAGGTGACGTGCAGGCGCGGCACACTCCCGCAGGCGGGGATCGTGGAGAGGACGGCCAGCGCGGTCAGCGCGGCCAGACGTCGAGCCGTGGATTTCATGGCGGCGTTCCGAAGGGGGCGTGGGACGCGCGGAAGCGTGGCCGCTCTGCTCCGCCCGATCAAGGGCGGGGGAGCCGTCAGGACACCTTGGGATCCTGGCCGCGCAGTACCGAGTTGCCGGTGAAGGTCTGGCGGCGGTCGATCGGCACGGGTTCGGCGATCGACGCGGGATCCAGGCGGCCGCCCTGGGCGAAGAACGCGGTCGGGTTGTCCCACACGAGCTGCTGGATCTTCGCCTCCGGATAGCTGGCCTCGCGCAGGCGTGCGACGGTCTTCGGCACCATCAGCGGATCGCTCACTCCCCAGTCGCAGGCGCTATTGACGATGATCCGCTCGATGCCGTGCTCCTGCACGATCTTCACCATCCGCTCCGGGGACATCTTGGTGTTCGGGTAGACGGAGAAACCCGACCAGCAGCCGAGGTCGCGCGTGATCTTGATGGTCTCCTCGTTGCCGTGGTCGAGCAGCACGCGCGACCAGGGGAAGCCCTGCTCGCGCACGATGTCGATGCAGCGCCGGAAGCCCTTCACCTTGTCGCGGTGCGGCGTGTGGATCAGGATCGGCAGGTCGTGTTGCTTGGCGAGGTCGACCTGGATCGCGAAGAACTTCTCCTCGGTCCTGGTCTGGTCGTCGAGGCCGATCTCTCCGACGCCGACCACACCGTCCTTCTCGAGATAGCGCGGCAGGATGTCGATCACGCCCTGGTTCACGCGATCGTCGTTCGCCTCGCGCGGGTTGAGGCCCATCGTGCACACGTGATGGATCCCGAACTGCTGCGCGCGGAAGCGTTCCCAGCCGATCAGCGTGTCGAAGTAGTCGATGAAGGTCCCCACCGAAGTGCGCGGCTGACCGAGCCAGAAGGCCGGTTCCAGCACGGCGACGATCCCCGCCGCGAGCATGTGCTCGTAGTCGTCGGTGATCCGGCTGAACATGTGGGCGTGGGGTTCGAAGATGCGCATGACGTCGATCCGAAGCGCGGCAGCATAGCCGCGTGACCGCGCACGACGCAGCACCGTCCCCGCGCGTTCACGCGCCGCCGAGCGCATCCGCGGCGCGCTCGAGCGCGGCCCGGATCCGCGGCGATTCCTCGCGGGGCAGCCGCTGTGCGACATAGCGCGCGAGGTCCCTGCGGCCGAGCGCGGAGACGCCTTCCGCGGCCGCGAGGCGGTGTGCGTCGTCGCCGCACTCGAGGCCTCCGATCAGTCGGGCCTCGGTTCCGTCGATCGGTGCATGGGCGATCATGCGGTTGGTGTCGTGCCAGACCTTGCGTCCGGCCGCCTCCCGTTCGGTGGCGAGACCCATCAGCATGCGCGTCAGCTCGGGCGAGGCGCAGGATTCGGCGTCGAAGACCCTCGCCAGCGGCAGGTCGACGAAGGCGATCTTCAGGATCAACCGGTCGAAGTCCTCTTGCGTGAAACCGCTGTCGGGCGCGCGGAGCGCGCGCACGCAGAGGTTGCTGTCGAGCGCCGCCGCCGCGAAGTGCACGAGCTGGTTGGTGCGTTGCACGTCGCGGAGCAGGCGGCCGGTGTGGGGGCCGATCGGCAGGCAGCTCAGGGAGCGGAGCACCATGGTCCGCTCCTCGAGATCGCCGCGATCACAAAGGTCGCAGAGCACCGCTCCGGCGTCGACCTGCGTGGCGTGCGGCGCAAAGAGGGTGTGGAGGAGCGTCAGCGCGCCCGCGTCACAGGCGCGCCAGGCGCCGGTGTCGACGAGCACGTCGTCGGAAGCGCGGCGTTCGCCGGTGCTGAGATACTCACGGCCGAGGCGCCGTGGGAGCTGCGGGAACGTCGCAGGGAGACGGGTCGGATCGGCGCGCAGCGTGTGCACCGCGGCGTCGAGCCACTCGATCCCGGCGGCAGGCGCCGCCTTCGCGCAGAGGTCGTGCAGTTCGAGCATCGGTTCCGGAGCGTAGCGTTGCGCGGGCCGTGCAGTACTGTCGGGAACCGATGAGCCCACTGCAGTTCCCCGCCTGGGATCCGGTCCTGATCGATCTGCCGGGTCCCATCGACATCCGCTGGTACGGGCTGATGTACATCGTCGGCTTCGCTGCGGCCCATCACATCTTCACGCGTCTGGCTCGTCGCCGCTTCCTCGCCATCGATCCGGGCGCGGTCGGCGATCTGATCGTCTACTGCGTGCTCGGCACCATCCTCGGCGGACGGCTCGGCTACGCGTTGTTCTACGACCACGCGATGTCGGATCCGACCAAGCTCGTCCGCGTGTGGGAGGGCGGCCTGTCCTTCCACGGCGGGCTGATCGGTGTCATGACCGCGGTGGCTCTGTTCGCGCGCAAGCACAGGGTGCCGATCGGTCGCGTGTTCGACTCGGCGGCGCTGGCGGTGACGCCGGGCATCTTCGCGGTGCGCTGTGCGAACTTCATCAATGGCGAGCTCTACGGACGGGTGACCGAGGCGACCTCGTTCTGCGCGATGCGCTTCCCGACCGACGAGAAGGCCGAGCGACTCATGCACCTCGACCTGCTGCGCGAATACGGCGGCAAGCGCGCCGAGGAACTCGGTGTGCTGGTCGCCTACGGCAAGAAGCCCTTCACGGATCTGGTGGCCCTTCTCCCCGAGAAGGCGCCGAACGGCGGCGACTGGAACTTCCTGCAGGAGGCCCTCGACTGGTCGAAGGTCCAGTCGCAGGTCGACTATCGCTATCCGTCCCAGCTCTTCGAGGCGGCCGGTGAGGGCCTGTTCACCGGGCTGGTGCTGCTCGTCGTCTGGCTGCTGACGCGACGGCGACCGCTCGGTCGATTCGCCTACGGCGGCGTGTTCCTGTGCTGCTACGCGGTCGTGCGCTTCGCACTGGAGAACTTCCGCCAGCCCGATCGTCAGTTCCGCAAGGAAGGCGATGATCTCGGCACCGTGCTCCTCGGACTCACCATGGGGCAGACGCTCTGCGCCGGGATGTTCCTGCTCGGAGCGTGGATGCTCGTGCATGGGCTGCGGCACGCGCGTGACCAGCGCGCGGACGCGGAGGTCGCGGCATGAGCACGCCCTTGCCGCGAGGTGATCTATGGGTGCGCGGGGGCACGGTGGTGCGCGCCGATCGCGTGGAGCCCGCCGACGTGCTGGTGCTCGGTGGACGGACGCAGCAGGTCGCGCGCCGTGTCGATGCACCGCTCGGGTGCCCCGTGCTGGATGCGCGCGGCAAGCTGGTGTTCCCCGGGCTGATCGACACGCAGGTGCACTTCCGCGAGCCCGGCCTCGAATACAAGGAGGACCTCGAGTCGGGTGCGCTCGCGGCCATCGCGGGAGGGATCACCGCCTTCTGCGAGATGCCGAACACCAAACCGGCGACCACCGACCCGATGCGTCTCGTCGACAAGCTGCGGCGCGCCGGCGGACGTTGTCGTGCCGACCACGCCTTCTTCCTCGGCGCGACCGCGGAGAACGCCGATCGCCTGGGCGAGTGGGAGGGACTGCCCGGCTGCGCGGGTGTGAAGGTGTTCATGGGCTCGTCCACCGGCGATCTGCTGGTCGAGGACGACAACACCCTCGAGCGCGTGCTGCGCTCCGGTCGTCGCCGCGTCGCGGTGCACGCCGAGGACGAGCCACGCCTTCGTGATCGCAAGGCGCTGGCACAGGGCGGCACCGCTTCGGTGCGCATACATCCCGAGGTGCGCGACGTCGAGACCGCGGTCCGCGCCACGCGACGTCTGCTCGACCTCGCAGAGCGCACGCAGCGGCGCGTGCACGTCCTGCACGTGTCGACCGCGGAGGAGATGGAGCTGCTCCGCGCGCGCCGGCTCGGCGAGTTGGTGACCGTCGAGGTCACGCCGAACCACCTCTTCCTCGCCGCTCCCGAGTGCTACGACGTCCACGGTTCGCACGCGCAGATGAACCCGCCGGTTCGCGACCGGCGCCACCAGGACGCGCTGCGCCAGGCGGTCGCCGACGGCGTCGTGTCCTGCATCGGCAGCGACCACGCGCCGCACACCAAGGAGGAGAAGGCGCGGTCCTACCCCGATACCCCGAGTGGGATCCCCGGTGTGCAGACCTCACTCGCCCTGCTGCTCACCGCCGTGCGCGACGGCTGGCTCGGCCTCACCGACATCGTGCGCCTGCTGTGCACCGGACCGATCGGGGTCTACCGCATCGCCGGAAAGGGAGCGCTCGAACCGGGGACCGACGGTGACCTGGTCCTGGTCGACCCCGACCGCCGGGGACCCCTGCCGCTGGGCGAGCTCCGCTCGAAGGTCGGCTGGAGCCCCTTCGCCGGGGTCGAACTGGCCGGCTGGCCGGTCTGCACCGTCCTGCGCGGGGAGGTGACCTACCGGGATGCGGCGCCGGTCGGTGCCCCGTGGGGGGCGCCGCTCCGCTTCGACTGAGCCCGAGCAGGCGCCGACGGCGGCGAGCGGCGTCTTGCCTTGGCGCGGCCGCACGCTATCTTGCCCCGCCCTCCTAGCCGCAAGTTCGAGCCCGAAGAGCTGCCATGTCCAGAGTCTGTGAGGTCACCGGTCGCCGCACCCGCGTGGGCAACTCCGTCGCTCGCCGCGGTCTCGCCAAGAAGGACGGCGGCGTCGGTCGTCGCGTGACCGGTCGCGCGAAGCGCAAGTTCAAGCCGAACCTGCACAAGGTGCGCGTCCTCACCCCCGAGGGTGGCGTGCTCCGCATGAAGGTCTGCGCGAAGGTCATCAAGAGCGGCTTCGTGACGGTCCAGAAGGGCGGCAAGACCGTGCGCATCCCGCTGGTCCGCGCTCTGCGCGGTCGCAACTCCGCGCACTCGCGCGCGCAGAAGCAGGCCTGAGGCCGGTCCTTCCCGCCGGTCGTGGCGACGGGCTCCTTCTCGCAGCCCGCGCCGTGATGATGCCGCGGTGCGCGCCCTCGCCTTCGTCCTGATCTCGGCCGTGTCCCTGCCTGCGCAGGGACCGGTGCCGTCGATCGGCGGCGTGGTGCTCGACGCCGCGGGTGCTCCGGTCGCCGGCGCCGAGGTGGTGGTGCGTTGGCGGGCTCACCCCGAACTTCCCGGCGTCCAGGGTTGGTCGCTCGACGGTGGCGGCGGCGAGGAAGCCCTGCTGCGCAGCGATGCTCGCGGTCGGTTCCGTTTCGAGGCGCGCTCTTCGGCCCCCTGTGCCGTGTTCGCGCGCCGCGGTGACGACGCGTCTGCCGAGACCTTCCCGCTGCTGCCCGGCGACTTCACCCGGCTGACGCTCGCGCCGGCCTACCACTTCCGCGGTCGGGTCGTCGACGAGCAGGAACGACCGGTCGCTACCTGCCGTGTGATCCTGCTGCCGGCCGACGCCTCGATGACGGTGCGGCTCGGCGCCTACGGGATGCCGCCGTTGTGGCGCGAGACGCAGTGCGACGACGAGGGCCGTTTCGACCTGCGCTTCGAGCACGGCTACCTGCAGGGGCCGGTCTGGTTCGCGCTCCCGGGGCTGTGTGCCGAGTCCGCGGACGGGAACTGCTCGGGGCGGCCGGTGCGGATGCGGCCGCAGTCCGACGCGGCACAGAGCCTGCTGAAGCTCGGAGATCCGGCGCAGCGCGTGGTCGTCGAGGTGCGCAGCGCAACCGACGGACACGCCATCGCCGGAGCCACGGTGCTCGACTGCGGCCTGCCGCGCCGCCGTGTCACGACAGATGCCGAGGGTCGCGCCGTCTCCCCGTACCTCGGTGGGCAACTGTGGATCTCCGCGCCGGGATTCGCACCGCTCGAAGCGGTGCCCGGTGCGCAGATCGGGCGCGAGAATCGCACGACCGTGGCGCTCACCCCGGTGTCACCGCAGCGGATCGCGAAGCTCGACCCGCGCTTCGCGGGTCATCGCGTGCTGCTCGCGGTCGCTTCGCGTCAGACGGAGTTCGGACTGCCGCTCGTGAGCGAGACCGAGGTCGGAGCGGACGGCAGTGTGCACTTCGATGGCGCGCCGCAGCGCGGCGTCTGGCACGCCTGGATCCACATCGACGGCGTGTTCGTTCCGCTGGCGCGCGGCGATGCGAGGACCGGAGAGGGCGGCATCGAGGTGCTCGCGCCGGTGCGGCGTCGCATCCGCGGCGAGATTCTCGACCCCGGCGGGGTCCCGGCGCGCCACGCACGCGTGTGCTGCATCGCCGACGGCTGGCCCATGACGTCGACCTGGACCGATGCCGGCGGTCGATTCGACCTCGCCGGCGTGC
Organism: Planctomycetota bacterium; assembly: GCA_046349595.1. Lineage (GTDB taxonomy): Bacteria > Planctomycetota > UBA1135 > UBA1135 > UBA2386 > JACRLW01. Next base: position 2,669,773 of record JAXMCA010000001.1, on the reverse strand, counting down.
CGCCGCTCCGGGTGTCGTTGCTCGCGGTGCTGGATGGTCGCGGCACCGCCGCCGCCACGCTCGATGCGGACCGGTCCGATCACGACCTGCGGATCGCGCTGCACTGCGGCAAGGTGCTCGAGGGTCGCGCGGAGACGCCCGAGGGCGCGCCGCTGCGCAACGCGTGGGTGTCGGTGTCGTGCAGCGGGGCCGATGCGGAGGAGCTGCCGCCGACGCCCCTGTCGGGTGCGCGCGCGCAGGTGGTCTTCACCGACGAGGATGGCCGCTTCCGCTTCGAGAGTCTCGCCGGTCGCTCGGTCGCGCTCGAGGTCGCTGCGATGCAGGACGGCGTGCGGCTGCGTCACACCGCGCAGATCGTGCTGGACGGACCCGAGGCGAACCAACCGCTGCGCATCCGGACCGCGATCGCGTCGCGCGACTGAGTGCGCAGGGAGGCTCGCGCGCTATCCTTTCCGCCACGCGCCCGTAGCTCAGTCGGAAGAGCATCGGCCTTCTAAGCCGGCGGTCGCAGGTTCGAATCCTGCCGGGCGTGCTCACACGCCGGAGAACGCGCCGAATCCGCCGTCGATGGGGATCACCGTGCCGGTGACGAAGCGCGAGGCATCCGAGGCGAGCCAGACCACGGCGCCGGCGAGATCGTCCGGCTCGCCGAAGCGACGCAGCGGTGTGTGGTCGAGCACGCTCTGACCGCGTGGAGTCGGACGGCCATCGGCGCCGACCAGCAGCGCGCGATTCTGCTCGGTGACGAAGAAGCCGGGTGCGATCGCGTTGACGCGCAGCCCCGATCCGTGCTTGCGGGCGAGTTCCACCGCGAGCCATCGCGTGAGGTTGTCCACTGCGGCCTTGGCAGCGGCGTAGCCGATGACGCGGGTCAGCGGGCGCACTGCCGCCATCGAGGAGATGGTGATGATGCTGCCGCGACCGCGTGCGGCCATCGACCTCCCGAACACCAGGGTCGGCAGCAGGGTGCCCTTGAGGTTGAGATCGACGACGGCGTCGAACTCGGACTCGGCGAGGTCGAAGACGCTGCCGTCGGGGAGCACCGTCGCGCCCGGCCGGTTGCCGCCGGCGGCGTGGACCAGCACGTCGAGCGGGCCGAGGTCGGCGGCGATGCGCTCGGCTGCGGACTGGAGCGAGCCTCGGTCGAGGACATCACCCTGGATCGACAGGGCCTGGCCGCCGGCTGCGCGGATGCGTTCGGTCGCGGCTGCGAGTTTCGCAGCATCGCGGCCGAGGACGGCGACGCGCGCACCTGCGGCCGCGAGTGCGAGCGCCATCGCCGAGCCGAGCACTCCACCGCCGCCGGTGACCAGCGCGGTCCGACCGAGCAGCGAGAACGACAACTGCGACATGGTCGCGATGCTACCGGGCCGGGACCGGTCTTCGACTCCGGACCTCGGGCATTGAACCGACGGCGCGAGCGTCCATCATCGTCGCGCCCCAGGTCCGACGGCTGCGCATCGGCAGCCGGCTCTCCCCCTCGCACGAGAGAACCTCGTTGACCGCACTCCTCGCTCTCGCGACCGACGACAGTCACATCGGCGCGCCGCTCTCGATCCTCGCGCTTGCGATCTTCTGCATCGCCTACCTCCTGGTGGTCCTCGAGGACGTGATCCACCTGCGCAAGTCGAAGCCGGTGCTGGTCGCGGCGGGCCTGATCTGGATCCTCACCGCGAGCCAGTTGCACGGCGATGCGGGGTTGGAGGAACGGGTCAAGCTCCACATCGCGGACTTCGCGGAGATCTTCCTCTTCCTACTGGTCGCGATGACCTACATCAACGCGATCGCGGAGCGCAACGTCTTCAAGGCGCTCAACGCGTGGCTGGTGTCGCGCGGCTTCGGTCTCCGCGCGGTGTTCTGGGCCACCGGCTTCCTGTCGTTCGTGATCTCACCGGTCGCGGACAACATGACGACCGCGCTCGTGCTCGGCTCGGTCGCCGTGTCGGTGGGGCGCGGCAACGTGCGCTTCATCGCGCCGGCCTGCGCGAACATCGTCGTCGCGGCGAACGCCGGCGGTGCCTTCTCGCCCTTCGGCGACATCACCACGTTGATGGTGTGGGCGCACCACAAGGTCGAGACCGGGCAGTTCTTCGAGATCCTCCTGCCGTCGATCGTGAACTGGGTCTTGCCCGCGTTCCTGATGTCGTTCTTCGTGCCGAAGGAGCGCCCGCAACCGGTCACCGGCGGATCGCACCTCGCGCCCGGTTGGGCCGGTGTGCTCGTCCTGTTCGGACTGACGATCGCCACGGCGGTGCTGTTCCACGCCTTCCTACACATCCCGCCCGCGCTCGGGATGATGCTCGGGCTCGGCTACTACTGCGCCTACGGCTACTTCGAGCAGCGCAAGGGGCGCGAGATCGAGGACGGCGTGAGTGTCGACGTGCTGCGCAACGTCGCCGAGGTCGAGTGGGACACCATGCTGTTCTTCTTCGGCGTCATCCTCTGCGTCGGAGGGCTCGAGGAGCTCGGCTACCTGCACGCGGCGTCGCAGGAGGTCTACGGTGGACTGGGGCCGATGTGGGCCAACGTCGCGGTCGGTCTGGTGTCGTCGGTGATCGACAACGTGCCGGTGATGTTCGCCGTGCTCGGCATGGACCCGGCGATGGGGACCGGCGATTGGTTGCTGGTCACGCTCACCGCCGGCGTCGGCGGCTCGCTGCTCTCGGTGGGCTCGGCCGCGGGTGTCGCACTGATGGGCACCGCGCGCGGCCACTACACCTTCGCGAGCCACCTGAAGTGGACGCCGGTGATCGCGCTCGGCTATGCCGGCTCGATCCTCTGCCACGAGGTGCTCCAGCGCACGTGGTTCGCGAGCGCGGGAGCTTCCTGATCAGCGCAGCGGCTTCTGCATCTGGTCGACACCGCCCGCGGAATCGAGCGTGCCGATCTCGAGCCACAACCCCATCTGCGCAGCGATCGGCAGCGCGGCGGCGGGCAACGGCAAGTAGACGGTGGTGTGGATCCGTGCGCTGCCACCGAGGTTGGTGGGGAAGTAGTAGACGGGCATCGCGAAGTACTGCTCGCCCATCACCACGCGCGCGGTGAAGCGCGTGGTCTGGACCACGGCGGTGTGGTTCTGCACGGTGACGTCGAGCGCCAGGTAGTCGGTGCCGATCGGCAGGTAGGCGCCGAGACCCTCCACGGTGACCTTGGGCTCGAGGATCTGGGCCCGCGCGTCGGCAGCCAGGCCGTTGACGGTGCTCTGCACGCCGCTCGGCCAGGTGATGTCGACCGACTCCACCTGATGGTCACGTGCGATGCCGCGCAGGATCGGCGCCGCGTTGCACGAGCTGTACGACCCGCCGCGCTGGTACTCGAGCATGGTCTGGGTCTGCGCCGAGCGGATGACCAGCTTGCTGCCGATCGCGTCGCGGTTGCTCAGCGTGCCCTGCAGCAGCAGTTGTGCGCCGTGGTTCTGGTTGACGCTGTCGTTGCGGAAGATGCGCAGCGGCTGACGGTTGTCGAGCTGGATGATGTCCTCGTCGCCGTCCATGTCGATGTCGCCGCACACCGCGCCGCGACCGACGCCACGATCCCACGGCATGTTCGGCTCGGGAACGACCTCGAAGCTGACGCCGAGATTGTGCAGCAGGTGGCTCGGCGCGTTGGGGTCGTTCGGCATCGCGGCCTGCACGAAGCCGTTGCTGACGTAGAGGTCGATCAGCGAGTCGAGGTCGACGTCGGTGAAGAAGGCCGACCAGGACACCAGGGGCCCGCCCGGACCGTTGCCCTCGAGGCAGTTGCGGGCCGCCGTGACGTCGCGGAAGCGACCGCGTCCGTCGTTCATCAGCAGGTGGTTGTCGCCGAAGTTCGAGGTGTAGAGGTCAGGGAAGCCGTCGCCGTTCACGTCGGCCGTGACCAGCCCCATGTTGAACTCGGCGATGCGGAATCCGGCAGTCGCGCCGACCTCGGTGAAGTGGCCGTTGCCGTCGTTGTGGAACAGCTGGTTCGGCACGTCGAAGGGTCCGAAGTCGTTGCCGACGAAGATGTCGGCCCAGCCGTCCATGTCGTAGTCGAAGAACAGCACCGACAAGGTGCAGCCCGGTTTGACGATGAAGTTGTTCCAGCTCGGATCCCAAACGCGCTCCTCGCCCCGCACCCCCGCCGCCTGGGCGACGTCGACGAAGGTGAAGTTGCCGTCGTTCCGCAGGAGCTGGTTGGGGTAGCCCTCGAAGTACGGGAAGAAGCCGTCGGCGATGTAGTTGCCGATGTAGATGTCGAGATCGCCGTCGTGGTCGTAGTCCGCGAAGCTCGCCGACACCGCCCAGCGGAAGCGGTCGAAGGAGGAGCGCGTCGTGACGTCCTCGAAGGTCCCGTCGCCGCGGTTGCGGTAGATCCGGGTGTCCAGACGCGCGAGCACGATCAGGTCCTGGTTGCCGTCGGCGTCGAGGTCGGCGGCATAGGCGCCGGTCGACTCGTTGATGCGCGTCAGGCCCGCCGCGACGGTGACATCATCGAAGGTGCCGTCGCCGTGGTTGCGAAACAGTCGATTGGTCGTGCCGCCGCGCGCCGTGACGAAGAGATCGGGGTCACCGTCGCGGTCGTAGTCGAACAGACACAATCCTCCCGCCATGGTGTCCAGGCGGTCGGTGTGGGTGAACGCGACACCGCTCTGGGCCGTGCTGTCCGTGAATTGGATCTGCGACTGCGCCGTCGCATCGGCGCCCGGGAGCCCGAGGGCACCGACCAGGAGCGGGAACAGGGCGAGGGAGGACTTGGACATGGGGAGGAGCCGAGGAGGAGAGGCTGGCGGAGCGGGGGAGCATTCACGGCGCCGGAGCGTGGAGTGCCGCACCCGACCGCTTTCGCAGAACGGTTGACCTAGACTATCTCGCAAAACGCATCAGACGTGCGGTGCAGCCGCGGTCGTTCCCTCCGCGCTCGGCAGAGGGGAACCTCAGCCTGCCTTGCCAACGTCTGATTCGTCCCTCCGCAACCTACTGGATCCCGCCATGTCGTCACGCCTTCTCGGAGCCGGAGTGCTCGCTGTCGTTCTCGGAGTCGCCGTCGTCGGCGCCGTCCACTACCTGGGAGGCGGGACCGATCCGCAAGCGCAGCCCATCCCGATCGAGTCGCCCAAGACCCCCGACAAGACCCCCGACAAGCCGCAGCTCGAGAACCGCACCGCGAAGAGCTTCTCGGTCGACGAGAAGCAGGTGCCGCGCGAGGACCGCCTGCAGATGCCGGACGGGACCTGGGCCATGGCACTGAACGGCGTCAAGAACCCCGGTCCGCTGAACTGGCCGCGCGACATCCCCTACGCGCCGATCGTGGAGCGTCGGATGGGCAAGGACGGTCTCGAGCGCTACCGCCACGCCGATGGCTCCTGGTCGTGGACGCAGCTTCAGTACCGCCAGGATCTCGGGCGCATGGACAGCGTGACCCTGCTCGCGAATCAGACCGCGACGCTGCCGATGGAAGACCTGTCCTCGCCGAACACGCCGAAGAAGTGAGCGCCGGCTGCGCCGCGCACTCGCTCAGGGGTGCAGCGTCGGCGACAGGTACACCGCGTTGGTGGTGTCGTAGAGCTGGAAGCCCGCCGTGGCGACGATCATCGCCTGCATCGCCAGCTGCACGCCGACGAGGTTCGGATCGGAGGGCAGGGGGAATGCTCCGAACCAGCGACCTGCTGCATCGGTCGTGAAGTTCGCGACGATCGCCATGGTGGGCTGATCGATGTAGAGCGTGCAGCCGTAGGGGAGCGGAGTCGGCAGATCGGGCGTCCGACTCAGCATGCAGAAGCCGGAACTCGGCAGCGCACGCGTCGACAGGAAGACCTGGAGTGTGGTGCCGAGGATCGGCAGGCTCGCATCGAGGGTCGGGATCTGCGTCGTCGAGCAGCCGCGACCGAAGGTCGAGACGTAGCGGGCGCTGGACATCACGTCGAGCCGCGACGTGACCCCGCCGCGCACTCCCGTGACCCCGGGCACACCGATCGCGAGATCGGGCAGCCCGTCGCGATCCAGGTCGTCGACGCTGGCCATCGTCGAGCCGAAGCCGCAGCCGGGATTCGGACCGCGCATCGTGAACGAGATCTTCAGTTGGCGGCCGGTGACGAGGTGCACCGCGCCGAGTCCGGGGCCGGTCGCGGCATCCATCGGGTCGGAGACCCAGAAGTCGGCGAAGCCATCCTGATCGACATCGCCCGCCGGCGCGATGCGCAGTCCGAACACGCCACTTCCCGCGGGGCCGATCACGGTGCCGATGCGCGAGCCATTCGAGCCCGAGTACACCCACACCTTGCCGGGCAGGGGATTGGTCATCGAGATCGCGCCGACGACGAAGTCGCGGATGCCGTCGCCGTCGACGTCCCCCGGTGAACCCACCGCCACGCCGAAGTGGTCGGAGCCCGGCTCGCCGAAGTAGGCGCGCAGAACGGAGCCGCTCGCACCCGAGTAGACGCGCGCCGAACCTTGTCCGCTGGTCGTGTTGCGTTCGAGCAATGCGCCGACCATGAAGTCCGCAGCGCCGTCGTGATCGACGTCGCCGACGCCGGCGATCGACGACCCGTACTCGTCGGCGACATGCGTTCCCTCGCGGCGGTAGAGCATCGCGAGGGTGCGCCCGCTGAACACCTTGACGTATCCGGCGCCGTAGAAGCCGATCGGTGCGCCATTCTCGGGAGCGCCCACGACGAAGTCGGGCACGCCGTCGCCGTCGAGGTCACCGACACTCGCGATCGCGGAGCCGAACAGGTCGCCCTCGCCGTCACCGACCAGCACCGCGCGCAGCGTGCGGGTACGCCCCGAGTAGACGTACACCGCGCCCGGTGCCGCGGAAGCGGTGCCGTAGCGCACCGCGCCGATCGCCAGATCGACGTAGCCGTCGCTGTCGATGTCGCCGAGGCTCGCGGTCGAGAAGCCGAAGGAGGCTTGCTGCGAGGGGTCGCCGTCGAACTGCGCGAGCAGCGCGCCGTTGCGTCCCGATTCGAGCAGGACCGCACCCCGGTAGTTGTTCAGCGTGGGGCGCCCGATCGCCAGGTCGGGAACACCGTCGCGATCCAGGTCGCCCACCCCTGCGACGGGGACCTTGTTCACGCTCGAGCCTGCGGGAAGCGGATCGAATCGCAGGAGGCGGGTCTGCGCGGAAGTCGCGGTGGCGAGGGCGACAGACGCGCAGGCGATGGTGAGGAGATTGCGGGCAGGGAGGAGATTCATGCGCGGCACGGGGCGAGTGCTCGGCGTCGCGTGATGCACGCGATGCCGTACGGCGTTGGTGCCAGAAGCATGACACGGAGTTCCATCGCCGTGCACTGCTGTGTGAATCGATCGATGCGAGGCCTCGCACTTTCGATCTGCCGCATCGTCCCTCTTCGGGCTTTCACGGAACCTGCACGGCTTGTCGGCTCTCCAAGCGGTGATAACCTTCCCGCGACGTGTTGGCTCCAGTCACCCTTTCGTGATGCTGAACCAACGCGCGCATTCCCCTCTCCACGACAACAACAACCTGAACCGACCCATGCGTCTCAGCATCTCCCTGCTCGCTTCCCTGGGCCTCGTCGGCACGATCGCCGCGCAGTCCAACAACGTGTTCGAGAACTACTCGGGCTCGACCAACTTCACGACCCGTTCTGCTCTGCCCGGCACCAGCACCGGCGACGTGTGCCAGCGCTGGAACAGCGCCCTGCTGAGCTGCTTCGGCCAGTACCAGATCCCCGGTGGCGCGCTCGTCCACCGGATGGCTGGCTGGCAGGTCGTGATCCAGGACCAGTCCGGCGTCTCGCAGGAGCTGTGGACGACCGGCCTGATCGACGATGATCCGGCTGCTCCGGGCACCCCCCTCGCCACCGCGGATCTGCTCCGCGCCGGCCCCTTCGCGACGCCGACCAGCAGCGCGACCGGCCCCGTGGCGTGGATCTTCACGATCACCCTGGCGACCCCGTACGACAGCCTGCCGACGGCGAACGACTTCCACGCTTGCGTCGGCGTCCCGTCGAACGCGGCCTGGACTGCGGACGGCGTGTCGATCCACATGTCCGGCTGGACCACCAGCCCGGTCGACAACCCCTACCTGAACGGCGCGAACCCGATCCCGCAGTACGTCGGCACGATCGACCGCACCAACCCCGCGTCGCCGATCAAGTCCGGCAACAACACGCGCTTCCAGCGCATCGCGCTCTTCGGCCCCGGCCCGCAGATGAAGGTCGGCGCGGACATCGACCCGGCGTTCCAGGTCTGCCCGAACCCGAACTTCGGCTGCGGCGGCATGTATCCCGACCAGAACGCGTCGCGCCTCGACGGCCTCGCGTTCAAGCTCAACGACGCCAACCTCCCGGCCTCGCTGTTCGCGATCGTCGGCAACATCGGCCCGAAGGCGCCGATCGTCCTGAACCTGGGCGCGGGTTGGAACGGCGACATCTGCGTGAACGCCTTCGCGCTGCTGCCCGTGCTCCTCGGCACCGGTGTGACGGGCGCTGCCGGTGACGCAGTCGTCACGACCTTCGCGTTCCCGAACACCTGGTCCCATGGCGTGGGCGAGATGCACTTCCAGGCCGCGATCATCGACGGCGGTGGCTTCTTCAACATGACCAACGGCGCGGGCAACATCGCGCAGTGATCCTGGCGTAGAACGCCCGATCGGGTTCTCACCCGGTCGATCGCGGCCCCGGACCCCTCTCGGAGTCCGGGGCCGCGGTGCGTACGGAGAGCTTGGACCGACGAAGCCTCTGACCTCCGCGTCGCCGATGCCGATCGGGGTGGGAACGAGGTCTCACGCATGTTGAGCCCGACTGGCGTCGCAGTGGATCTGGGCTATTCTTCCCCCGGCTGCGTGGACGCTGGCGGAGACCGGAAACCGGACTCGGTGCGCTGCGCGCCTCACCTCGTCCGCGCACCTGGGATCCACACCGCATGCTCGTACCGACGCTCCGCGCCAGACTCGTCCTCGGCTTGTGGGGAGGGGCCGTGTTCCTCGGGGCTGCTCCATCCGGCGTGGCGCAGGGAACGCTGAGCGGAGCGTCCGAGCGCTTCGCTGTGTTGCAGCCGGCGCGATCGAAGACCTTCATGAAGGGCAGCGCGGATCCCGATGATCGCCCCAACTCGACCGCGCGCGGGAACGACGACGGCTTCTCGGGTCTGAATGGTGCCGAGGCCTTCCGTGAGAACGTGTCCGGAAGCGACGCCGCGATCCTCGCCGATGTGCAAGGTCGCGCCGGCTTCATGGGCTTGCTGTTCCGCAACTTCTGGTCGGGTGCGGTCGGCGTGCCACTCCAGCCGATCGAAGACAACCGCACGCAGATCCTCGTCGACGGCATCGTGCTCTCCGACATGCCGTTGTCGTCGTACTTCCGGAACGAGAACGATCCACTCGGCCAGGTGCCGCCCTTCACCGGTCCCTGGACCGGCAATCGCGCGGGGGGCTTCCTCACCCACACGCCGATCCACTTCGAGCGGAACCTGAAGGTGCGGGTGTTCGAGAACTCCTTCTCCAACGCCGGGCGCTTCCATCGCGTCGCGTGGACCACTGCGGATCCCGAGGGCAACGTCGATGTGCCGGATCTCACCGGATGGGAGCAGGTCGTGCGGCGTCGTGGTGGCTGGCGCCATAGCGTGCCGCGCAATCCGTCCGCGTACCGCCTCGACATTCCGCCGAGCGGCTCGAGCATCATCCATGTCACCGGACCCGGTGCGATCCTCGAGTTCCGCGCGCACGTCGACGACCCCGCGGCGTGGAGTCGATTGCGTGCCCGGTTCCATTTCGACGGACGCAACGACGTCGGCGTCGACATGCCCCTGCGCATGCTCGGTGCGGCCGGCGAGCAGATGTACGCGCGTGCCAACGACTCCCTGTTGTTCGGGAACGACGGCTCTCAGGAGATCTGGAACTACTTTCCGATGCCGTTCGCGGAGAGCGCTTCGCTCGAGATCGTGAACTCCTCGGGCGTGGAGACCGGACTCGACGTCACGGTCTCGACCTGGAGCGGGGCCTATCCGCAGCCCTGGGGCTACTTCACGACGACCTGGAACCGATCGGTCACGCAGTTCGGCGTCCCCTTCCAGGGCCCGCAGCTCACCAACTGCCGCGGCGTGCTGCGGGCGATCGTGCTCGAGGACATCGTCGACACCTCGGGGCGCATTCCCCAGATCACCGACATGGCGCACCTCGAAGGCGACCTCTGCGTCCGCATCAACGGTCTGCGCGGGGACGAGCACACCTTCGAGGCGTCGGAGACCTCGGTCGGCAAGTGGGGTTGGTATCTCACGCCGAGCGATGTCCCGTTCAGCGCCGACGGCTCGTTCAACACCAGCGTCGTCGTCGCATTCCCCGCGGTGAACGTGATCGGCGTCGGGCGCCGCATGGGATCGACCTTGGTGTTCGATCCGATGCAGTTCGTCGACGGCATCCGCATCGTGATGGAGCACGGCATCCAGAACACGTCGAACGCGGACTACGGGCTGATGTGCATGTTCTACGTCCAGCCCGGCGCGGCCCGTGATCTCGTCGGTGAACTCGACGTCGGCAACGCGCAGTCCGAATCGAACTGGAACGTGCAGTACGGGAGCGCGCCGGCGTCGCAGGTGACGACCTCCTTCTTCCGCGACCAGTACTTCGGGGACAGCCCGGTGACCGACGACGTCCGACAGGTCCAGGACTGGTTCCGGTTCCGCGTGGGCAGCCCGACCCTCTCCAACTACAACGCGATCGGTCTGGGCTTCCGACTCGACCGCATGCGCACCGGAACCGGCGGCGTGTGCCAGGCGCGCGTCTTCGTCGACGGTTACTTCGCGGGTCTGCTGCACACCTTCACGACCAACCCGCTGGAGCACTGGAAGGAGGGCGGTGAGACCGAGGTCGAGTTGCCCATCGCGCTCACGGCGGGGAAGTCGGCGATGACCATCGAGATCCGTCCGGTCGCGGGCACCGAACCGCTCCGCATCGGCCGCGCGCGCGTCTACGGCTACCGCCGCGATTGAGCGGGCGGGAGCCGATCACATCACGGCGAAATCGCGGCGCGGGCCGCAGCCATGCCGAGGATCACGCCGAGCACCGCTCCGCAGTTCTGCGCGCCGGCGTTCGCGATCGCGCGGATCCAGTGACCGGTCCCGAGCAGGGTGCGCGTCTCGAAGGCGAAGGTCGAGAAGGTGGTGAAGGCGCCGAGGAACCCGCTGAGGACCACCACCCGCGCCCGCGGCGACAGCACGCGGCCCTCGTCGGCGAGGGTGACCACGGCTCCGAAGAGGAAGCTGCCGAGCAGATTGACCGCGATCGTCGCCCAGGGGAACTCTCCGGCGGCGAACTCGCCGATCCAGCGGTAGACGCTGTAGCGCGCGAGCGCGCCGAGGGCACCGGCGAGGGCGAGCAGGAAGAGGTCCAAGGCCCGCGCGACGGTAGCGGCGCCCGGAGGAGGCGCAACGTCCGTCCGCGCGCCGGCATCGCGCGCTCGCGGCGCCGTGAAACACGACGGGCCCGCGGTCTTCACCGCGAGCCCGTCGACCCGGCGCGTCACGACGCGGCGGACAGTGGAGAGTAGGGGAGTCGAACCCCTGACCTCGACAATGCCATTGTCGCGCTCTACCAACTGAGCTAACTCCCCGTCCGCGCCACGTCAGGGTGTGAACGCTTTCGGGAGGGCGGCAGGGTAGCGTCGCTCGCGCAAGGATCAAGCGCGCGTCGCGGTGGACCCGGTATGAGCGACACACGACGACGGACCGGATGCCGGAGGTCGTTCAGGCTGCGCGCGAGGGGTGTGGAGTGCGGTCCCGCGGCGAGGTGTTCGCTCCACCATCATGGTGGAAATCCTTCCACAGAATCGAAGCTCGCGCTGGCGCGTCCGCGCGAGCTCGCTAGCATCGCGCCCACGTCGGCGCGCCCGCGTCCGACGTCTCGTGAATCAGCCGCTCGGAGTGCCGGTCAGCCTCCGAGTGCGGACAACCGGGAGGTTCCTGTGGTCAAGAAGAGCTCCTTCCTCGAGAAGCTGCGCAATCGTCTGCGCTCCTCGGACGTGCGCGTCGAAACGACGCCCGACTTCACCGATTCCGCACGCCGCAACGGTGGCGAGCCCGTGGCTCCGGAGTCAGCTCCCCGCATCGATCCGGTGCCGGCCGTGCGCGAGCCGGATGCCGTCTCCGGCCGCAAGCTCTCGCGCCAGGAGGAGGCGACCCTCGCGGTGCAGGATGGCTTCCGCGAGCTCAACAGCCTCCTGCGCGGCATGCAGAGCCGGGTCGAGGACCAGGGTGAGCGCTTCGTGCGCGCGACCGACAGCCTCGCGCGGCTCCCCGAACTGCAGACCAGCCAGCTCGATGCCCTCCGACGCATCGCGTCCCACCTCGAGGACCAGGGGCGCAACCAGGCCGTGCTGGTGCAGACGCTGGGCGATCTCCCGGGTCTGCTCGGCAACGTGCGCGAGGCCCTCGACCGTGCCGCGGCGACCGACGAACGCACCGCCGGCACGCTCGACGAGTTCCGCGCACACATGGCGCGCATCCAGGGCTCGATGGAGCGCATGGTCGACCACTCGCGCCAGCACGTCGAGAGCGCCCGCGCGCTCAGCGGCGGACGCGAGGCCGAACTCGCCGAGCTGAAGTCCACCACGCAGGCTGCGGTTGCCGGTGTCGAGAAGGCGCAGAAGGTCGGCCTCGATGCGCTGCGCAACTCCCACGCCGATCAGGCGACGCGGCTCGCGCGTCTCGTCGAAGAGGGTGCGCGGCGCCACAACGCGACGCTGATCATGCTCGGCCTCGTGCTGCTCGCCCTGGTCGCGCTCGGCGTGGTGCTCGTCGTCCGTTGAGCATGACGGCGAGACGGCTTCGCCCGGAGCTGCGCGCGTGAACACCGTGCGCGGCGGCCACGAACACCAGGATGGTCGTCGACTGTGGCTCGTGAGGCACGGCGAGACCGTCGGTGGATCCTCCGAGCGCTACTTCGGCTCGACCGACATCGCGCTCTCCGCGCTCGGCCGCGAGCAGGTGGAGCGTCTCGCTCCGCGACTTGGGTCGTGCGCCTTCGCGGCCCTGGTGCATTCGCCGCTGTCCCGCGCGGTGGATTCGGCGCGCATCCTGTGCGAGCGGCTCGCCGCTCCGCCGGGCATCGTCGAGGTCGAAGACGACCTGCGTGAGGTCGACTTCGGCGATCTCGAGGGACTGACCCGTGGCGAGATCGAAGCGCGCTTCCCCGGCTTCTTCGACGACTGGCGTGCCGGCCGCACCCACGGCTACCCGGGCGGCGAGAGTTCGGCGGGCTTCCGCGCGCGCGTCGCCGCGGGCATCGATCGTGCGCTCGCGCGTCATCCTGCGGGTGATGTCTGCGTGGTCGCGCATCGCGGCGTGATCAAGTCCGTACTCGTCCATCTGCTCGGTCTGAGCTGGGCCCAGGTCCGACCCTGGTCGCTCGATCTCGGCAGTGCCAGCATCCTGGTCCACGCCGAGGGCGATCGGTGGACCCTGGATCGCTACAACTTGATCGGCGGATGACGCGCGCTGCGCGCGCCGCCGGAGGTGATCGAGATGTTCGCTGCGTGGCTGTGCCTGCTCGCCTGCGCTCCGCAGGAGCAGGATCCCGTCGAACTCATGCGCGCGCTGCAGCGCCAGCTCAACGAGCAGGCGAGCGTCGCCGCGATCGAGAAGGCGGTCGGCGGTGAGTTGCCGTCGCGCTGGCCCGGATTCGTCGCTCCCGTGATGGCGACCAGGTTGCGCGAGTCCGGCCTCGACGCGCTGACCACCGTGCGCCGCGAACTCGCGCTCGATCCCGCGGGCGAGCACCTCGTGGGAGACGCACTCGCCAAGGTCGGTGTGGTGTTCGGCGAAGCGCGTGCGAATCCCCGGCCCTTCACCGGCGACTTCCACGACTTCGGCGACCTGTGTGCCGAGATCCATCGCGAGATGGTCCAGGCCATCGGCTCGGGTCGCGAGGCCGAGCGCGTGATCCCCTCCCTGCGCGGGACGATCACCGCGATGACTTCGCGTCTGCACAACCTGGGCAGCATCGAGGGCGACGACGCGACGCGCATGCGCGAGCAGTTCGAACGCCTCGCGAAGGTCGAGCACGCGCGCATCCGTCAGCTCGCCATGCGTCTCGTCGAGGCGGCGCTCACTCTCGATCGCGAGAGCCTGATCGAGCGGGCGCGCAAGGAACCGCGCAGCCAGCCGCGTGCCGACGGCATCGTGCAGGGGGACGTCCTGCTCGACCGCGACAGCGCCTTCGGTCGCATGGTGATCGGCGGCTTCGGTCGCAACACCTACGACTGCTCGCAGCTCGATGTGATCATCGATCTCGGCGGCGACGACGAGTACCGCGGCCGCATCGCCGGTGCCGGTGATCGCAGCCGCGTCGCGGTGGTCGTCGACCTCGCGGGCAACGACACCTACCTCGCCGACAACGATGCGCTCGGCTCGGCGACGCTCGGTATCGGCGTGTTCGTCGACTTCGCCGGGGACGATCACTACGAGGCGCAGTCGCGTTGCTGCGGCTTCGCGCTCGCAGGCTTCGGCGCCTTCCTCGATCTGGGCGGCGACGATTCCTACAAGCTCGGCGACATGAGTGCCGGCTGCGCGATCGCCGGTACCGGCCTGTTCCTCGATGCCGCCGGCGACGACCGCGCGACCGCGGGCGTCTTGTCCTTCGGTGTCGGCCTTCCCGGCGGTGCAGGGCTGTGCTTCGACCTTTCCGGCAACGACCTGCGTCGCGCCGGGCGTCGTGCCAAGACCGTCGCCGCCGACGGCGAGGTCGACGTCTCCGCTGCCTTCGGTGTCGGTCTCGGTGCGCCGCCCCTGATGGCGCCGGGTCTCGGCCTCTGCCTCGATCTGCGCGGCAACGATCGCAGCGAAGGTGCAGGCGTGTGCGGCGGGGTCGGGGTGCGCGGCGGGGTCGGCATCCTCATCGATCAGGGTGGCGACGACACCGTGCTCTGCGGCGACGTGGCGCTGGGTGCGGCGTACGGTCAGGGTCTCGGAATCGCCATCGACGAGGCCGGCGACGACGTGCGTGCCGCGGGCCGCTTCGCGCTCGGTTGCGCCACCGACGAGGCCCTCGGCATCTGCTTCGATGCCGCCGGCAACGACCGCGAGGTCGCCTCCGCGCCCGCGCTCGGCGCCGCGGAGCGTCACGCCGAGGCCGTCCATCTCGACCTTGCGGGCGTCGACGCCTACGACCTCGAGAGCGACGGCCAGCCCTTCCGCATCGCGTCACTCCGACCCGCGGAAGGGCCTGCGCTCGGCGTGTTCCTGCACCTCGGTGGGGGCGACGACAGCTACGCCTTCCACGGCGTGCCGCGGCCGGAGAACAACCGGACCAGGATGTCGACCGGAGGGGAGCGCAGCTCGCCGAGCAAGCAGGTGTTCGTCGATCGCTGAAGGGGTCACGTGCGCGGTCGATGTGCTTCTTCCGCGCGCTATAAGGGTCTGCCCCGAAGTCATGACCCGTCCGCCCCGCCTCCGCTTCGCCCCTTCTCCGACCGGTCCGCTCCACCTCGGCGGCGCGCGCACCGCGCTCTACAACTGGGCCGCTGCGCGCGCGATGGGAGGCACCTTCCTGCTCCGCATCGAGGACACCGACCGCGAGCGCTCCGACGACAAGTGGCTGGCCACCATCTTCGAAGGCCTGCGCTGGCTCGGCATCCAATGGGACGAGGGCCCCGATGTCGGCGGAGCGCACGGTCCCTACGTGCAGATGCTGCGCCTGCCGCTGTACGCACGCTACGCGCGGCAGATGCTCGAGGCGGGCCACGCCTACGAGTGCTTCTGCACGCCCGAGGAGGTCGAGGCGGGCCGCCAGCGCATGGCTGCCGACGGCGGGCGTTCGATGTACGACCGGCGTTGCCGCGATCTCACGCCCGCGCAGCGCGAGCAGCGTCGCGGCGAGGGGCGCAGCGCGTCGATCCGCTACCGCATGCCGCAGAGCGGCACGATCACGATCGACGACCTCTGCAAAGGGCCGGTCGAGGTCGCCTATGCCGAGATGGACGACTGGGTCATGCTGCGTCCCGACGGCATCCCGCTCTACAACTTCGCCTGCGTGGTCGACGACCTGGAGATGGAGATCACCCACGTGGTGCGCGGCGAGGAGCACACCGTCAACGGCTTCAAGCAGGTCATCATGTTCCGCGCGCTCGGCAAGGAGCCGCCGCAATATGCGCACATCCCGCTGATCCTCGGCAAGGACGGCCGCAAGCTCAGCAAGCGCGACGCGATCACCAACATCCTCGACTACCGCGACCGCGGCTACCTCGCCGATGCGGTGTTCAACTACATCACCCTGCTCGGCTGGAGCTTCTCCGGCGACCGCGACGTGTTCACGCGCCAGGAGATGCTGGAGCGCTTCCGCATCGACGAGATCGGCAAGAGCGGCAGCAAGTTCGACGAGGAGAAGCTGCTGTGGATGTGCGGCGACTATGTCCGTCGCCTGCCGATCGACGGTTTCGTCGCCGAGGCGCGGCCCTTCGTGAAGGACGTCGTTCCCGACGCCGCCTTCGCGCAGGCACCGGGCTTCGTGCGCAACCTCTTCGCCTGCTACCAGGAGCGCGTGCAGGTCCTCACCGATCTGCGTGACAAGCTCGGCTGGGCCTTCGGGGACTCCGTCGAACTCGATGCCGAGGCGCGCGGCAAGCTCGAGAAGGAGCCGGGCTGTGGTGCGTGGCTCGGGCAGTACGCGGATCGTCTGGACGCGCTGCCGCTGCCCGCGTCGTACCCGCAGGATCGTTCGGACGCAGACACGGCATTCCGTCTGCCGTCGACGCCCGAATCGCCGCTGGCGTCCGGACCGATCGCCGGTCCACGCGACATCGAGGCCGACGCGCGCGCCTTCGCCGAGGGCCTCGGCCTGAAGTTCGGGCGCTTCGTGCATCCGGTGCGCGCTGCCCTCACCGGCACGACCAAGGGGCCGGGTCTGTTCGACTGCCTGTTCCTGCTCGGCAGACAGCGCGCAGCGCAGCGCCTGCGCGCGTACGCCGGCGCCTGAGACGGACTCAGTCGAAGAGGCGCTGGACCAGGCGTCGACCGGAGTCCCCCCAGACCTCGGGGAGTTCCGTCCGGAACTCCCGTTCCAGATCGCCGAGGGTGAAGCCCTCGAGTCGCAGTCGCCGCGCGTGGTCTTCGCGGATCTCGAGCGTCGAGCCGTGCAGCGCCTGGCGCACGCTCCAGGACCACGACAGCGTCGGGCGTGTCGAATACAGCACGCCCGCCGCGAAGATCGCGATCCATCCGGCCTGGAGCAGCCGCGTCACGGCGTCCGCGGCCCCGCGGCCGCGGTCGAAGAACATGTAGGTGAGCACGAAGCCGGAGATCAGTCCGCCGACGTGTGCTGCATTGCTCACCTGCGGGATCATGAATCCCAACACGAGGTTGGCGACGATCATGCCCACGAGCGAGCGCGGACCGTGGAAGGCGAGGAACTCGAGATGGGTGCGCCCCATGCGCATGAACAGCGCGAGCAGCGCGCCGAGCATGCCGAAGATTGCGCCGGAGCCGCCGATCAGCGGCGCCAGCGGGCTTTGCGACAGCAGTCCCGTGATGTTCCCGCCGATCGCCGTGACCAGATAGAGCAGCACGTAGCGGGAGCCGCCGAGCGAGCGCTCGACCATCGGGCCGACCCAGATCAGGCTGAAGGAGTTCACGCCGACGTGCAGAACGCCGCCGTGCAGGAAGGCCGCCGACACCAGTCGCCAGGGTTCGTCGGGGACCAGGAAGCCGACCGCGGCGCCGTGGCCGACCAGCGACTCTGTGGTCGGATAGAGACCGGTCCAGGCGGTCGCCGCGAGGTAGACGAACAGCACCACGAAGCTGACCGGCGCGTCCTGGAGTGCAGGCATCAGGACTTCACTCCGAGCCGCATCGCCATCACCCGCGCCTGCGCCCGCGCGAGCAGTTCCTCGGGGTTGACCATCGGCGACTTCTCCATCGGTCGCGCGGCGCGGGCCACGAAGCGCGCCGCGGCCTCGCGGTCGCCGCGTGCGAGGGCGAGCTTCGCGCGCACCACGTCGGCGCGGCGCACCGAGCCGAAGCGCGCCTCGTGCTGCGCGAGCACCGATTCCGCGGCATCGCCCCGGTCGGCACGAGCCAGGGTGGTGCCGAGCAGCAGGATCGCGTCGCCGAAACCGTGGTCGGGCTCGATCTGCACGGCCAGGGAGAGTTGCTCACACGCCAGCGGGAGCTGACCGAGTTTCGCGAGCGCCTGTCCGGCGAAGAAGTGCGCCGCCGCCGACTGGGGATCGAGCTCGATCGACTTGGCGAGGTGGGGGAGCGCGTTCCGCGCATTGCCCATCCGGAACAGGGTGCGCCCCACGGTGAGGTGGTCGGCGGCGTTGTCGAAGTGCGCGAGCCGCGCCAGCGCGTCGTGCATCGGACGCTGGTCGACCCGCGTCTGCTCGCGCAGCTTCCGCCAGGCGAGGCGGAGCGACGGCAGGAACGGCGGCCAGGCCAGCACGCCGAGGGCGAGCACGACCCCCGCGCCGAGCAGCGCGTTGCCGAGGAAGCGGCTGGCCGTCGCCACCACGGCATCGGTCGCCGTCGGCGCGCGATCGCCTTCGACCACGATCCAGAGGATCGCGGCCACGCCGGCCCACAGCAGCAGGGCGAAGAGCACGCGGGTGCGGGTCAGGTTGCCGGGCTGCGCGTTCACGGTGGGTGAGGATCTTAGGTCGGAGCGCCGTTGGGGCCGCAGGTCGAATCGCCGCGACTCAACCGCCGAGTGCCTCGCGCATCCGCGCCGCGGCGTCGACCGCGGTCACCGAGTTGATGTAGGCGTCGGCGCCGAGTTCGAGGCCGGCGAAGAAGCCGATGCGCGGCTGGCACTCGAAGTGCCAGTGGAAGTGTTCACCGGGGATGCGATGCAACCAAAGGTTGAAGGCGGGAGCTCCGAAGGCGCGATCGACCGCGTTGAACAGCGCGCTCAGCACCGCGGCGAGGTCGGCGTCGTCGGAGGCGGCGTCGAAGTCGTCATCGCGGTCGAAGGGTGCGAGCCAGGTCTCGAAGGGCAGCTTCGGCTGGCGCGGGCAGAACAGCGCGTGACGACGTCCGGCGACGATCACGCGGCCCTCGCGCGCGGCGTGCTCGAGCTCGCGCACCACGTGGCCGTCGCGCTCCTGCTCGATGCGCAGCTCGAGGCGCAGGCGCGGCGGCAGCTCCGGCATGCCGAGGAGCTGGCTGTGGTTGTGCGCGATCGACGCGCCGGCTTCGCGGCCGACGTTCTTGAACAGGAAGGCGTGGCCGACGCCGTCCTGCTTCTCGACGTGCTGCAGGCGCCGGCGCCACAGCGGCAGCGCGGTCCGCCACAGCGATTCCGGTTGCCGCGCGGGCTGTGCCTCGTGCTCGGGCCCCTCGGCGATCACCTCGTGCCAGGGTGCGGCGGGGTAGCGATTGGGGAAGGCGCGCACGCTCCAGCCGGGCGTGTCGGGTGCCGTGCCTTCCACGCGCACGGCATCGATCTCCGGCGGGGTCTCGCCTTCGGCGCCGGGGCAGAAGGGGCAGATGTCGGCTCCGTCGCGCCCCGGCACGGTGTGCATCGGGCGGCTGCGGCGATGGGGGGCGACCAGGATCGGCCGTCCGGTGCTCGCGTCCCTGCCGACGCGCGTCTCGTGCATGCCGGAACGCTAGCGTGCGAGGCGCGAGAGATCAGCAGCCGGCACGGACGCGACAGCGCTGCGCGTGTGTCCTCGCGCACGCGGCCAGTGCATCGCGGTCGACGTCGACCAGTTGACCGGCACGGACCACCTCCCGACCGCCGAGCACCACCGTGTCGATGTGCTCCTCCTGCGCCGCGAACACCAGCGTGCCGATCGGATCCGCGCCGACCCCGAGGCGTGGATCGCGCAGGTCGAAGAGCACGAGGTCGGCGCGCAGACCGGGCGCGATGCGGCCGACGTCGGGCAGCCCGAGCGCCTCGGCACCCCCGCGCGTGGCGGCGTGCAGCGCATGCTGCGCCGTCCACGCGCCGGGACCGGAGTGCATCGCCTGCAGCAGGGCGGCCTGGCGCATCTCGGTGAGCGCGCTGAGCCGGTTGTTGCACGGCGCACCGTCGGCGCCGAGCGCGATGCGCAGACCGCGCCGCGCGTAGTCGGCGACCGGTGCGACTCCCGAGCCGAGCTTGAGGTTCGCGCTCGGACAGTGCAGCACTGCGACCTGATGTTCGACGAGCAGCGCGCGGCCCGCATCGTCGACGTGCACGCAGTGTGCGAGGCCGGTGCGTGGACCGAGCAGGCCCTGATCGCGGAGCACGTCGAGGTAACCGCGTCCGAACCGGGCCCGTACCAACCCGATTTCGCCGCGGTGCTCGCAGGCGTGCGTGTGCACGCGCAGCGCGTGTTGTTGCGCGAAGACGGCCGCTTCGCGCGCGAGTCGGTCGCTGCACGACAGCACGAACCGCGGGGACACGGCGTACTGCAGCCGTCCGCGGCCATGCCAGTCGCGACGCAGTTCCGCGCTGATGCGCAGCGCCTCGTCCGGGCCGGTCACGAGTCCTGGCGGCACACCGTCGTCGCGCTGATCCATCAGGCAGTTGCCCGCGATCAGGCTGAAGCCGGCCGCTTCGCAGACGGCGAATGTCTGCTCGGTGTGGTGCACCGTCTCCATCGACTGCGCGCTGGTCGTGCCGCCGCGGAGCAGTTCGCACAGCGTGAGTTCCGCGGACACGCGCACCGACTCCGCATCGTGCGCGGCCTCGAGCGGCCAGATGCGCGTGCGCAGCCATTCCATCAGCGGCAGGTCGTCGGCGAGGCCGCGGAACAGGGTCTGGCAGAAGTGCAGATGGCCCTGCACGAAGCCGGGGATCGCCACCAGATGGCGGCCGTCGCGCAGCGTCTCACCGGAGCGCGGCTCGAGCGCGCCGATCGCGGCGATGCGATCGCCCTCGATGCGGAGGTCGGCGCGTTGCACCTGTCCGCAGGGCGCGGCGGACGGCCCGTCCATCGGCACCAGCGTCAGATCGCGCCACAGCGTGCTCGCGGTCGACGTCATCGCGACGGGTCGCCGTCGGAGCGCGCCTCGTGGCGGAGCACCGTGGCGCCCGGGAACAGCGTCTGCGGATCGACGGCGGCGGCGATCGCGTCGCGCCGGGCCTCGCCGAAGACGCGGTACTTGCAGTGCACGCGCAGAGTGTCGACGTCCGGAGGCACGATCCAGAAGCGCTGTCCGCCGCGGAACTCCTCGCGCACGCCGGCGGTGTGGGTGTGCAGCGCGAAGATCGTCAGGCGCGCGTCCGATTCGGGCATCGCGATCGTGCGGTCGGCGTCGGCGCCGAAGCGGTACTCGACCTCGAGGTCGCCGACCACGCGCGGGGGCCAGGCGCGTTCGGGGAGCGTGGAGCAGGCCGCGAGCGCCAGCAGGCACGCTGCGGTTAGGCTTGTGGACTTGTTCGGCGGACTCGCCATCTCGGGCAACCTGCTCGCCGTCGCGTCGACGGACGCGCGCGGGCGCATCTTCCTCTTCGACCTCAGCGACGAGCGACTTGCGTCGTCGTGGTCCTGGTCGGCGGAGGACGGCGGTCCGAGCGACGCCGGCGGCGTGGCTTTCGACGCAGCCTACAACATCTACGTCGCCGACACCCGCTGCGACCTGGTGCGCGCCTTCTCGCCCTTCGGCATGCCGGTGCGCAGCTTCGGACAGCCCCACGAGCGCGAGCAGGGTGCCGTGGCGCGCGACCAGCGCGGACGTCTCGATCGGCCCCATGCGGTGGCCGTCCTCGACGACACCCTGTTCGTCGCGTGCGGCGACCGCTGGCTGGTGCGCGGCGTGCAGCGCTTCGGACTGGACGGCACTCCCGGCGCCCCCCTGCGCTCCTTCGGCGAGGTCGACGGCCGCTTCGGCGCACCGCGTGGACTGCGGGCCGATGCCCGCACCGTGCTCGTCGCCGACACCCAGCACGGCGTGATCCAGCGCTTCCGCCCCGACGGCAGCTACGTCGCCCGCGTGCCGACAGCGCGCACGCCGGACGCCCAGAGCCGCCCGCTCGCGGTACTCCCGCACGGCGAGGCCCTGCTCTGCGCCGACGGCGGCGACGAGCCCGGCCTCGAACTGGTGCTCCCCGCCGGCGGCTTCCGGCGCGTGCCGGCGAGCGCCGAATTGCGCGATCCCAGCGGCCTCGCCCGCGACGACCGCGGCCGCGTCTTCGTCCTCGACCGCGACGGCGAACGCGTCGTCCGCCTCACCGCGGAGTTGGCCTTCGACAAGGTCTTCGTCGATCTGCGCGAGGTCGGTTTCGGGGAGTGAGCGGGCATACTGCGCGCCCGATGCCCGACGCCACCCCGCGCCTGTCCGCCTTCGACATCGGCTGCATCGTCGTCAGCGGCATCCTCGGGGTCGGGATCTTCTTCACGCCGGCGCGCGTGGCACTCGCGGTCGATGCACCGAGCCATGCGATCCTCGCGTGGTGTCTCGGCGGCGTGGTCGCGATCCTCGGCGCCTTCGTGTTCGCCGATCTCGCGGTCAAGCTGCCGGGGCACGGCGGCACCTTCAGCTGGGTGCATGCCGCCTTCGGCCCTCTGCCGGCCTTCTTGTACGGATGGGCCAACTGGCTGGTGATCCAGTCCGGCGCGCTGGTCGTGATCGGATTGGTGATGGTCGACTACGCGTCGGTGCTGTTGTTCGGCAAGCCGACGGGCTCCGCCGCGGACAAGGCCTTCATCACCATCGGCGCGATCCTGGTGTTCACCACGCTGAATGCGATCGGTCTTCGCGTCGGACGCGGTGTGCAGAACACCCTGTCGATCCTCAAGACCTCGGCGGTGTTCGCGCTGGTGCTCCTGGGTCTGTGGGTGACCGGTCGCGGCGAGGCCGGCGCGGCGCTGCAGTCGTCGAACGGTGCTCCGGCCACGACGCACGGTCTGTTCGGCGGACTGGCGGCGGCGATCCTGCCGGTGATGTTCAGCTACGGCGGCTGGCAGCAGGGCAGCTTCGTCGGTGGTGCCGCGCGCAAGGTGCGCTCGGTGTCGACCGGCATCGTCGGGGGCGTGCTGGTGATCGTGCTCGCCTACGTCACGGTGAATCTCGCCTTCTTCGGCCTGCTCGGCTTCGAGGGCACGCGCCACGCCAGCGCACTCGGCGCCGACGCCGCCCGCGTCGCGCTGGAGCCCTTCGGCCTCGGCACGATCGCCGAGCGCGTGCTCGCCGCGATGGTGGTGCTGTCGTCGCTCGGCATCATGAACACCATCTGCTTCGCGCCGCCCTTCGTGCTCCATGCGATGGCGAAGGAAGGGTTGTTCCTGCAGAGCGTCGGCCGTCTGCATCCCACGCGTCACGTGCCGGTGGTGGGCGTGCTCGCCCAGGGTCTGTGGGCCGTGTTCCTCTGCGCGGTCCTGCAACTCGGCTTCGGCGTCGACCTCGGCTTCCTCCTCGACGGCGTGGTGTTCGTCGACTGGATCTTCTACGCGCTGTGCGCCGCGGCCCTGCTCAAGCTCGGCACGCGCGGTCGTTCGCGCGTGACGGCCGTCGCCTTCAATCTGCTCGCGCTGGCGATCACCGTGGGTGCGATCACGCACTCGCCCAAACCCTCGGTGTGGGGGCTCGGCATCCTGCTCGCGGGCGTGGCGTGGTTCCTCGGGATGAGGAGGAGGGCTTGAGAGGTGCGGAGCGATCTGCTTGCGGCGACTTTCGAGCGGTTGTTCGTCCGCCGAGCAGCGCCGGGTCGCATCAGACGTTGAGCAGGCAGAGCGTTCCTGAACGGTAGCTCCAGCCGAAGTTCGACTTGATGAGTTCGAGGTACTTGGCGACGAACTCGTCGAAGCGCTCGGGTGCCACGCGGTAGCCGCCGATGTTCGGGTCGAAGAAGTGGATGCCGTCGAACAGGCGGATCACGGCGACTGCGTGGCAGGCGGACTTGCCCCCGACATCGAGGTCGTACTTCACCCAGCCGCCGACGTGCTCCACCAGAAGGCCCGCCACGCCCTTCAGGAAACCGGGGCCGAGGTCCCGGTACATCGGATTCAACTTCAGTGCATGCGCCTTCACGACGGACTCGAGCGCAGCACGCCAGTCCTTCGCCCATTGGGCGGCGAGCTTGGCCTGATCGGGTACCAGGTCGGCCGCGATCTTCTGGTTGCCGGTGTCGGCAGCCGAGGAGATGCCCTTGTTGCGGCGGAACCTCGTCATCTCACCGGCCGAGATGGACACGAGCGGGCCGCGAATCTCCGCGGACTTCGCCTTCATCACGTCGGCGAGGTACGCCACGGACAAGGCTGCACAGACCCCCTGTCGGATGGTCTCGAAGACCGACTGATTGAGTCCCGTGGCCATGAACACCACGTCCGAATTGAGAACGCTGCCTTGCTTGTACTTCAGGGTCTTGACGGCCAGACCGCTGGTCTGGAGTTCCGAGAATCGTCCCATCGAGTGTTCTCCTTCGATCCCAGTGCCCTGTGTCGCGCGGGGTCCGACGTGGATCCCGACGCGCGGGGGCCGGAAGCCTAGCCCGCCAGCGCGGAAGGATCCCGGACTGCCGTGCGATCAACGACCGGATGGGTCGTCCGCCGTGCGCAGTCGTCGATCGACCACCACCCGCCCGTCGACCATCACGAAGCGCGGGGAGAAGCGCGGGTCGAGGGGGTCGCCGTCGAACACCGTGATGTCGGCGTCCTTGCCCGGTGTGAGCGAGCCGACGCGGTGGTCGATGAAGATGGCGCGCGCTGGTTCGATGGTGAGACCGCGCAGGGCCGCTTCGTCGGGGAGGCCGAGGCGGACGGCCATCGCGGCCTGCAGCGGCAGTTCCTCCTCGGCGACCACCGGTGCATCGGTGCAGATCGACACCGGAACGCCTGCCGCGAACAGCGCGGCCGCGTTGCCGACGAAACGCGACTCGTCGAACTCGAACTGGCGCGGGCCGATGTTCATCGGCACGCCCTGCGCGGCGAGCAGGTCGGCGATCTTGAAGGAGTCGTAGACGCCGTGCGAGATCACCATCGGCGCGTGCAGTTCCCACTTCACGATGCGGATCGCCTCCATGGTGTCGTTCACGCCGTAGGCGTGGAAGATCACCGGGAAGTCGCCGCGGAACAGACCGCGCAGCGGATCGAGGCGCGCGTTGAACTCCGGTCGCGTGCTGCTGCGGCCCTGCTCGAAGGCCTCGCAGTCGAGGTGGTAGCGCTTCGCGTCGCGCAGCACGACGCGGATCATCATGTGCAGGCCCATGCGCGTGCTGCCGAGGTCGCCGGCCATCCGCACCGGATTGCCGCCGCGCGCGTGCAGCGCGATCTTGAGCGCGCCGGGGAAACGGATCAGGCGATCGGCGAAGGTCGGCCCGGTGGTCTTGACCAGCGTGCCGAGACCGCTGATCGACGAACCCGAGCCGGGGATGATCAGCGCGGTGGTGATGCCGGCGCGCACCGCAGCTTCCAGTTCGGGGCTGTGCTGCGTCACGATGTCGAGCGTGCGCAGGTCCATGTTGTGCGGCAGCACCGCGTCGTTGATGTCGCCCTGGGTCACACCGACGTGGCAGTGCAGCTCGACGAAACCCGGCAGCAGGAAGCCCTCGCCGAAGTCGCGCATCGCAGTGCCGGGGGGCACGTCGAGCTGTCGTCCGACGGCGACGATCTTGCCGCGCGCGACCAGCACCTCGCCGTGCTCGATCGGTGGACCGTCCATCGGCAGGACCTTCGCGGCGCGCAGCAGGAGCGGAGGGCGGTCGTCCTGGGCGGGGCTCGCGGCACACAGAAGGGCGAGGGTCGGCAGCAGGACGGACCGGCGCATGGCGCGCGAGGGTAGCGCGGGCCCCGTCGACCCGGAGGTCCGGGGGTCGTGGTCGCTTTCCCGGGGGTGCCCGGTTGCCGCGGCACTCGTGCCCTGCGAGCCTGATGCGCCGAGCCCGTTCCCAGGACCCGCATGGCCGTCTCCCCGATCCCGCAGGGCTTCCACACCCTCACGCCCTATCTCGTCGTCCGCGATGCGCGACGGCTCCTCGACTTCGTGCAGAAGGCCTTCGGCGCGGAGGTGCTCGACGTCATGCCGACGCCCGACGGCGGCGTCGGCCACGCGCAGGTCCGCATCGGCGACTCGATGCTGATGATGGGCACCGCGCACGAGAGCTCGACCCTCTTCACGACGATGCTCTACCTCTACGTCGACGACTGCGACGCCTGGTTCCACCGCGCGCTCGCCGCGGGCGCCAAGGTCGTGCGGGGGCTGGCCGACCAGTTCTACGGCGACCGCCACGGTGGCGTGGAGGACGAGTTCGGCAACCAGTGGTGGGTCGCGACGCGCAAGGAGGACCTCAGCTCCGACGAGATCCGCCGCCGGGCCGCCAAGGCCCACGGCGGGGACTGCTGACCGACTCCGCTCTTGCAGCGCGGGCCCCGCTGTGCTTCCTTTCTCGCCCCCGACGGCGGGATAGCTCAGTCGGTTAGAGCGAAGGCTTCATAAGCCTTAGGTCCCCGGTTCAAGTCCGGGTCCCGCTACACCTCGCGACCCCGTGGTGCGCCGCATCGCGGGGTCGCGTCGTCTTCGTGCGGACGCTTCAGTCGAACTCGCGGCGCGGCGGGGTCTGCTCGGTGCCGACGCGCCCGGTCTGGATGTCCGCGACGAGGTAGCTCTCGCCCTTGATCGGCGCTTCGGCGAGACGGCGCAGCATGGTCAGCTGACCGGTGTGGGTCAGGGCGTCGGCGATCGGGCCCTGGAACAGCCTCTCCCTGCCACCATGCAGCGCGGCGTCGCTCGCCAGATGATCGTCGAAGCGTTTCAGCGCGGCGAAGAAGCGCGTGCACTCGTCGGGCCAGGGCCGGGGCGTCGCGTCGTTCCACTTCTGCGCACCCTGCGCGATCGACAGCGCCCAGTCGAACAGGTCACCCATGTGCGCGAGGATCTGGACCGGCGTGCGCGACGTGGGGCCGGCCTGGAAGTCCGCGAAGTGCGCCGGCGCCCCGCGGACGGCCTTCGACGCGCGATAGGCGAGCGTGCCGAGGGTGTGGCGCAGGAACTCGCGATCTGTGCGCGGGACGAGCTTGCACAGCAGAGCGATCTGGCCGGCGTGGTAGAGCGAGTGCTGGATGACGCCGTCGAGCATGAAGTGCGCGGTGTAGTCCTTGCCCGGGACCTTCGCTTCGAGCTGCGCCGGGGTCAGCGCGAGGATCGCACGCTGCAGTGCGAGATGGCGATCGCGCAGGCTTGTGCGCGTGGCGTCCCAGGTGGCGGGCTGATCGTCCGCCACCGGCGGGAAGTCGGTGTCACCGGTGAGCGTGACGGCCTCACCACCGAGGCGACGGCGGACGGCGTCGAGCCACGCAGTGATGTGCAGGCTCAGTCCGTGGATGCTCGGGCGTCCCGGCGCGGGGCGGCGGGCGGCGGTCGCCGCGTCGAGCGGATCGAGGAGTTCGAACACGGCCGGTCCGTGCCAAGCGCCCCCCTCGAAGGCGCGGCGCAGCTGCTCCGCGATGTGCTGGATCACGGCGCGAGGATAGCGCGCGGTGCGCGATGCCTCAGGGCAACAGCGCCTGCGAACCGGGATCACCCGACAGCCGGATCGCGAGACGGCGCTCGATCGCCTTCATCTCGATGCCGAAAGTGCTGACCGTCCAGTCCTGCTCACCCTTCTGCCGTCGCACCGGCTTGCCCTGTTCGTTCGCGAAGATCTCGCACGCGCAGGTGTGGCTGTCGACGATCCAGATCTCGTCGGTGCCGACCTCGCAGTAGAAGCCGAGCTTGTCGTCGCTCTCGTCACCGGTGCTGCGGATCTCGATGGTGACCTCGGGTCCACCGGCGAGGTGGGTGTCGCGCATGCGACTCGCGCGGTCGGCGGTGATCAGCACGATGTCGGGGACCCGGAAGTCGCTGGTCCAGGAACGCAGTCCTTCGCGACTCACGTTCAAGCCGGGGAACACCTCGTGCCCCGGTCGGCGACCCCAGTTGGTGAGGAGCCAAGTCGACAGCCTGATCTGCAATCGCTGATGCTCCAGGCCTGGGTTAGGAACCAAGTGCCAGACCTCGTTCCAGACCTCGTCCCAGCGGTCGGCGCCGATCCTCCTGCGCTGTGCAAGCAGTTCCGCGGGAACGTCGCGCATCACGGTGACGGTGTTCATCGACAGGTGGCGGCAATCTATCACACCTCGCTCCATGCTGGGGACCGCACGGGGTCGTCGGTGTGGGTGTCGGCGATCCGTGCGTTGGTTACGCTCGCTTCGATGCGCGCGATGCTCTTTCAGGGCGCCGGGAGCCCCCTGCGTTCGGCAAGGGTCGACGATCCGCGGCCGGGGCATGGACAGGTGCTGTTGCGCGTGCGCGCCTGCGGCGTGTGTCGCACCGATCTGCACGTCGTCGACGGCGAGCTCGCGGAACCGAAGCTGCCGTTGATCCTCGGTCACGAGATCGTCGGCGAGATCGTCGGATTGGGCCCTGGAGTCCGCGGACTGCAACCCGGCCAGCGCGTCGGCGTGCCCTGGCTCGGTTCCACCTGCGGCCGTTGCGGACCCTGCACACGCGGGCGCGAGAACCTCTGCGATCACGCGGGCTTCACCGGCTACACGCTCGATGGCGGCTACGCCGAGCTCGCGGTCGCCGACGCGCGTTTCGTGTTCCCGCTGCCGGATGCCTTCGACGACGTCCACGCCGCGCCGCTCCTCTGCGCCGGACTGATCGGCTTCCGCAGTTACCGCATGTGCGGCGATGCGCGGCGCATCGGCCTGTACGGCTTCGGCGCGGCGGCGCACATCCTGTGCCAGCTCGCCGTCTTCGAGGGCCGCGAGGTCTTCGCCTTCACGCGCCCGGGCGACGTCGACGCGCAGCGCTTCGCGGTCGAGCTCGGTGCGCACTGGGCCGGCGGTTCCGATCAGCGTCCTCCCGTCCCGCTCGACGCCGCGATCCTGTTCGCGCCGGTCGGTGCGCTGGTGCCGCTCGCGCTGCGCGCGGTCGACAAGGGCGGCGTGGTGGTCTGCGGCGGCATCCACATGAGCGACATCCCGTCGTTCCCCTACGCCGACCTGTGGGAGGAGCGCGTGCTGCGCTCGGTCGCGAACCTCACGCGTGAGGACGGCGAGCAGTTCTTCGCGCGCATCGCGCGCTGCCCGCTGCGCACCGAGGTCAGGCCGTATCCACTGGCGCGAGCGAACGAGGCGCTGGCGGCGCTACGGCTGGGCGAGATGCAGGGAGCGGCGGTGTTGGTGCCGTGAGGAGGCCCGTCGGCGCCCAGGTCTCCGGTTCCTGATCCCACCGGCAAGTGAAGCGCTTCTCGTGAAGGATCCCGGCCGTCGGCTGGTCTGGACTCCCAGCCTTGCATGCATAACCGAATGGCTATATGTTGACGGTATGCCGCCGACCGTCTCCACGCAGTTGGTGTTTCGCGCCATCGCGGATCCGGCGAGACGCGCCATCCTCGACCGTCTCGCCCAGCAGGGAGCGACGGCCGCGCTCGAACTCGGCAAGGGCTTCCACGGCAGTCAGCCGGCGCTGTCCAAGCACCTTCGTGTGCTGCGCGACGCGGGCCTCGTGCGCGTGCGGCGCGAGGGGCGCAACCAGTTCTACACCATCGATCCGAAGCCACTCACCGCGGTCGAGCGGTGGATCAGCCTGTACCGGGAATTCTGGCTCGACCGTCTCGATGCGCTCGCGCGTCACCTGGACTCACCATCATGAAGGGCATCCATCTCGAACGTGTCTACCCTCATCCGGTCGATCGCCTCTGGGAGGCCATCGCGACCAGCCGCGGGCTCGCAGCCTGGCTGATGCCCAACGACTTCGAGCCACGCATCGGTCATCGATTCCGGTTCCGTTGGAAGAAGATCCCCGGTTGGCGGGGCATCGTCGATTGCGAGGTGCTCGAGATCGAAGCGAAGCGGCGTGTGGTGTTCAGTTGGAAGGGCGAGGAGAAACACCGTCCGACACGAGTCGCTCTCAGTCTCGAAGCGGTCGATGGGGGCACACGCCTCGTGCTCGATCACGACGGCTTCACCGGTTTCGGCGGTTTCCTCAGCCGTCAGATGATGAAGGGCGGCTGGCGGAGCAAGATGCTCGAGAAGCAACTGCCCGCGGCCCTCGAAGTCATGTCCACCCGCGGCGCCGACGCGCTGCAACCCCTCGTCCCCTAGGCAGTGCCCATGAAGTCCGACTACTGGAACGTCTCCCACGAGCAGGTCCTCGAGAAGACCGGCAAGAACCTCGCGCACTGGAAGAAGGTCCTCGACGCCCTCGGTGCCGCCGACAAGAAGTCGAACGACGTCGTCGCGTTCCTGCAGAAGGAACACGAAGTGCCGCGCTACTGGGCGCGCACCCTCACGACCAACTACTTGAAGTTCTCCGCCCGGTAGTCATCGCGGCCCGTCTCTTCAGGTGCGTCTGTGCCTCATCGAGGTGTTGCCAGCACGGGCTTGTGGACAGGGCGGTCGTGGGGCGAAGCGGGAATCGGTGGGGCCGATATGCTGATCGCGATCGTCCCATGATTCAGCGTGACATCACGACGACCGGGGTGGGTCGTCCCGCCCACCGCCGCACGCGTCCCGGTGCCGGAAGTCCCGCCCTCGAGTTCGTGATCGTCGCGACGATCGCGGTGGGATGGATCGGCTTCTGTTACGCGTGCTGCGGGCTCCTCACCGTCGCTCTGCTGGATGGGCTGTCGATCCCGCTCGAAGCGATGCGGGGTGAACCGATCTCCGGGGTCGGGGTCGCGATCGCACTGTTCGGCTTCGTCGGTGCGACTCTGGCCGCGTTCGCAGGGACGCGCATCCTCGCGCGGCTCGTGCGCGGCGAGCCGGAGCGGCGGGCTCGCGCGGGGCGGAACTCCAGGCGGTAGGACCGCGACGCGCGCGCGATCTCGCGGCAACCGAGCGCGCGGCTTCGGCGGGAGCCCTCGGCTCACGTCGAGGCTCGCGAGCAGTCCCACGATCTCGGCCATCTGCTCCGGAGCGGACGGCGCGAGGAGCGAGTTCGTCTCGACGTGCGCGGCCGGCATTCCGGGGACTCGGCATCGGGCGATCAAGCCGCGCTAACACCCACGGCGTCGGCTGCGTCCGAAGGACATGAACCCGATCGCGCTGTCGTCGTGTCTTGCGCTCGCCCTCTGCGGGGGCGCCACCTCGTGGACTCTTGCCGCGCCGCCACCCGTGCCCGGCCCCGGAGGTGTCGCGGTCGCCGTGCGCGAACTGCTCGCCGCCCAGGATGCCGGCGCCGACGTCGCATCCCTGCTCGGCGACGGCCCGTACGCGATCGATCTGAGCTTCGACGGAGACGGCGAGCTCGGCGACTTCGCGGGCGGAGTTCCGGTGTTCTTCGACGTCGCTCGGAACGGTGCTCCGCTCACGGCGAAGACGCCGGCGGAGTTCGCCGCGGCACTCGCGGCCGACGCCAGGTCCGGCGGAGCGATGCACAGCGTGCTCGGCGGACTGCGTGCGACCTGCCAGTCGCCGGAGTGCTCGTGGGCCGTGTTCGCCTTCGAGCGCGTGCGCACCGTCGACGGCCATGAGCTGCGTGAACCGATGCGCGGTTCGGCGCTGCTGAGCTTCGATGAGCATGCGAAGCACCACTTCCGCATCCACCAGTGGCACGTCTCGCGCGGGCCGGTCGTCGACGTGAAGCGCTGAGCGCGTCGCGCGACCTGCCGAACGATGCCTCGGTCCTTCAGCGCGGGTAGAGCAGCTCGCTGTGCCCGTCGCTGCTGCGCAGGCTGGTCAGCGTGCGCTGGTCGGCATCGAGCAGCAGCAGGTGGGTGTCGTCGAGCTCGCCGAGGATCTCGGTCCGCGATGGTGCATCGAGGCGGAAGACGGGCTCGCCGGGACCGATGCTGTAGAGGTGCGACTGCCTGCCTTGCAGCCAGTCGCGACCCTGCAGGGAAGTCGATCCGAAGCTCAGGCTCGCCTGCTGGATCGAGTCGCCGCGCTCCAACTGCACGGCCGTGGTGGTTCCGAGCGCGGGATCGACCAGCAGCGTCCGGTCGTTCTCCCACACCCGCCGCGGTGTGGTTCCCGTCGGGCGACCGATCAACAGGCGACCATCGATCAGGCGTGCGATGACGCGATCGAAGTCCTGCATCCAGGGAGCGGCACGCGACACGCCGGTGTCGGGATCGAAGAGCTTCCAGTCGACGTACTGCGAGCCCGATTGCACGGTGGTGGAGATCAGCCATTCCCTGCCCAGGACCTGACAGCCGCCGGGAGGCAGCAGCGGATCCGCGAAGTGACGGCCTCGACCGAGGTCGATCGTGCTGCACCAGCGCCGCTGGGTCGGCGGGAGCTGCGCACCGTCGGCTCCGGCGATCTGCACGCCGAGACCGCAGATGCGGGCCACCTGATCGCGGAATGCGAAGTCCATCGATGGGGCGTTCGGGCTCTCGATGCGGAGCGAACTCCACGCCACGATCGCGCGCCGGCCGCCGTCGAGCGCGAGGATCGATTGCGGTCCGAGCGCCATGGTGTCGCGGAGCGTCGCGTCGGCGGGCTCGAAGTCGGCGATCGTGCCGCGGTCGAGATCGATCGTGACGACCCACTGGCGTGCGTTGCCACGCGCCGATGCGAACAGGGCGACCCGATGCGCGGCCTTGTCGATGCGGCTGCCCCAGGCGTACAGCTCGAACTGTTCCGGCGTGGGATGCATCTGTCGGTACCAGTCGACGGACCCCAGCACCATCAGCGACGCGAGCCCGGGCGCGAGCACGGCGAAACCGCGGCGCGGTCCGCGCAGGAAGGCTCCCGCGGCGACCAGGACGGCGACCGCGCACAGCACGCCGAAGACGAGGCGCGGATCCATCAGGTGACCGGAGCGCAGCGGCACGATGCGTCCGTCCCACCACGGATAGGCGGTGACCACGCACAGCGCGACGATCGGTGCGAGACACAACAGCGCGAGCGGCAGCGCGAGGATGCCGCGGCGCACGAAGGCGGCGCAGGCGAAGACCCACAGCGCGAGCACGATCGCCACGCCGATCACGAAGCCGTCGATGCAGAGCGGCAGACCGGGCGCGGTGGCGATGCCGGTGGCATGCAGCAGGAGTCCACCGCACGCGACCGCGCACACTGGCAGGAGCGGGGCCGCGACGATCGCGAAGCCCAGCTTGCCGAGGAAGGCGCTGCGCAGTCCGCGCGGCGTGCGCTGCAGGAACTCGCGCGTGCCGCGGGCGGCGTCGCCAGACAGCAGGTCGGTGGCGATCAGGGCGACGAACAGCAGGGCGCCGACGAAGGCGAGGCCGCTGCGCAGCCATTCGACGTTGAGTCCGGCGGTGTGTACGGCAATGTTGCCGCCGAGCCCGGCCAGGACAAGAATCGCGAGCGCAGCGCGCAGCGCGAAGCGCTGTTCGCGGTACTCCCGCTGGAGTTGGGCGCAGAGGATCCTCATCGCGCACCTCCGGCGAGCGTCGGATGGAGTGCCTCGACGCTTCCCTCGGTGACCCGTAGGCGCAGCAGCTGGTGGCGATCGACCGAGGTCGCGAGCAGTGCGCCGTCGCGCAGCTCGCCGATCAGCAGTCCGACGCTGAAGGTCGCACCGAGAGTCGTCGCACCGGTCGCGAGCGAGGTGATGGCCGAGCCTTCTTCGCCAGGTCGTGCGAGCAGCAGGGTCCCGTCGGCGAGCGACGAAGGCGCGTCACCGCGTGGCAGCTCCAGCCGGCCGTCGCAGAGCGAGGCGCGTGAGCCGTCGCGCGGATCGACCAGCGCGGTGCCGGTGTCGTCGAGGACCAGGAAGCGTCCGTCGCGGGCGACGGAGAGAACGCGGTCGCCGTCGTGCAGGTACGCACAGGGCTCGAAGTCGGAGTCTCCGGCTACTCCGCTGCGCCAGGAGGTGGGGCGGCCCGACGCACGTGTCTGAAGCGGCACGTCGGCGATCCACCAGCGACCGGCGAAGGCGACGAAGCCGTCGGGATCGACGATCGGCGTCGGGAACGCGCGTCCGAGATGCAGGTCGACGATGCGGCAGCGCTCGCGCTCGCCGTCGCGCAGACCTTGATGGCGCAGGAGGAGGGCGTCACCGCGCACGGCGACCGCGTCGTCGTAGTCGACGGTCACGCGCGTCGTCGAGCCGTCCTCACGTGTGATCGAGAGCACGCCGTGCTCGATCATCAGGCGCGCACCGCTCGCAGTGCGGCACAGGTCGTCGGGTCCGGCGGTCCAGCGCGTCTTCGCCTGCAGGCGGTCGCGCAGGCGCGCGCGATGCCGCGGTGGGCCGGTGTCGGTGCGGATCGGTTGGTGCGAGACGGTCAGCGTTCCGCGCTCGACATCGAGACTCGCGCGCACCTCGACTATCGAGCCCTGGCGCGCGACCCGCAGCTGCGCGACGCCCTGAGCATCGACACAGCCGTCGCGGATCTCCATCGCGGCGGGGTCGATGTCGGTGACGTGATCGGCCGCGGCGACGAAGGGCAGGAATGCGAGGGCTTGCATCGGCACGCCGCAAGCGACGGCGAACAGGGTGGGGCGGGCCGTGGGAGAGAGCAGGCGACGGCCGAGCACGAACCCGGCCGCTGCGGTCGCGAGCGACGCGAGCGTGAGACCGACGAAGGGCCAGGGATGCCGCGCGAGTTCCGAGTAGGGGATGTTGCGCGACGACCAGAGCAGGATCAGCGGCACCAGCAGGATCGGTCCTCCCGCCACCGCGAGCACGCCGCGCTGCACGAGCGGTCCGAAGGCGAGCACGCCGGAGCCGAGCACCAGCGCGGGCAGCAGGAAGGGCAGCAGATCCAGGCTGCGCAGCACGGACTGCAGCGAGCCGAATCCGCACAGCGTGGTGACCGCGGTGCACGAGAGCGCGGCGAGCCACAGCGCCAGCAGCGCGATCACGGCGAGGGCGAGCTTGCTCGCGAAGATGCGCAGCAGTCCGACGGGCTGGCGCTCGAGGAAGCCGGGCCCGCACTTCTCGCCGTCGGGGGCGAGCAGCATCGAGACGATGCCGCCGAGCCAGATCACCACCGCGAGCCCGAGCGTCATCGCCACCGTGCCGACGTGGTCGGCCTCGATCGGCGCGCGGTCGAGGAACAGCGGGCGCAGGATGCTGAGGACCACGGCGCAGAGGGCGAGGATGAGCGTCCCCTGCCACAGCGTGGTGCGGTGGTCGAGCCACTCCTTGCGCAAGAGCGCGAGCGTCAGCTGCACGGCTGCACCTCGCGGATCTCCTGCACCACCGCTTCGCGCAGCGCCTCGGTCGTGCCGCCACCGGAGGTGAAGTCGGCGATCGCACCCTCGCGGACGATGCGACCCTGCGCGAGCACGGCGACGCGATCGGCGATGCGCGCCGCGGCGTCGAGGTCGTGGGTGGTGCAGAGCACGCTGCGCTGTGCGTCGCGCAGCGCGCGCAGGACACCGGTCAGCACCTCATCGCGCGCCAGTGGATCCATGCCGGCGAAGGGCTCGTCGAGCAGGAGCAGCTCGGGGCGCGGCGCGAGCGCAGCGCACAACATCGCCTTCATGCCCTCGCCGCGCGACATGGCGCGGAAGGGTCGATCGCGGGGGATGCGCAGGGTGACCGCCAGCTCGTCGACCAACGCGTCGTCCCAATGCGGGTACTGCGGTCGCAGGAAGCGGCACAGGTCGTCGAGAGTCATCCACTTCGGTGCGTCGGGCTCGGCCGGCACGAAGCCGATGCGCTCGCGCACCGCGCGGGCCTTGCGCAGCGGATCGAGTCCGAACACCCGCAGGCTGCCGGCCTGCGGTTTCAGCAGCCCGAGCGCCGCGCGCATCAGCGTGGTCTTGCCGGCGCCGTTCTCGCCGAGCAGAACGGTGACCTGCGCCGGTGCCAGGTCGAGATCGAGGCTGGACAACACGTCCTTCCTTCCCAGACGGATGCGCAGACCCTCGGCACGCAGAACTTGCTCGCTCATCTCGGTTCTCCCCCCTGCGCCGGCGTCGTCGCCAGCGCGTCGAATGCCTGTTGCAGCGCGACGGGATCGTGGCCCGCGCGCAGAGCTTCCTTCGCCGCGGCCACGAAAGCGGCCAGCGTCGCCTCGGCGCGCTGCTTGCGCGCGAGGCGCGGCCCTGCGCTCGTGACGAACACACCGGTGCCATTGCGCCCCTCGACCACGCCGAGCCATTCCAACTCGCGGTAGGCGCGGCTCACCGTGTTCGGATTGACGAGCGCCAGCTCGGCCATCTGCCGCACGCTGGGCACGCGATCACCCGCGGCGATCTCGCCCGCAGCGACGCGATCGAGGATCGCCTCGACGATCTGCCGCGACGGCGGCGTGGTGCTGGTGGTATCGACCCGGAAGCTCACCACCGTCCTATCGGGCTAGGACGGTGGGGGACTTGAGCGTCGGTCCCTGGTCGAGCCCGCACCGGGCGTCGCGGCGAGCCGGCGCCAACTAGACTCGCCGGTTCGTGGATGCCATGCCCCCCGAGCCCGCGGACGAAGCCCTCGATCTCTTCGCCCAGTTCCTCGATCGCACCGGTCCCGGTGGCGAGGGCGACATCGACGCGTTGTGCGCCGAGCATCCGGACCACGCCCAGGTGCTGCGAGACCTGCATCGCGATTGGCTCGCCGTGAACGGCACCCTGACGGTGTTGGCTGCCAGCAAGGAAGACGTGTCGAGTTCCGTGGCGGTGCTCCTGTCACGGCTCGAATCCGGCACCCCGCGGATCGCACGCTACACGCTCGGATCGGAGATCGCGACGGGTGCGATGGGGCGGATCGTGCGGGCCTGGGACGGTGAACTGCGTCGCGAGGTGGCGATCAAGTTCCTGCGCGCCCGGGCGCGCGGCGTCCGTGCACAACGACGCTTCCTCGAGGAGGCGCAGATCACCGGGCAGCTCGATCACCCGGGCATCGTGCCGATCCACGAGCTGGGGCTCGACGAGCACGGACGACCCTTCTTCACGATGAAGCTGGTGCGCGGTCGTGACCTGGGGGTGGTGATCCAGCTCCTGCACGACGGCGATGCGGAGTGGACGAGAGCGCGCGTGATCGGGGTCCTGCTGCGGGTCTGCGAGGCGATGGCCTTCGCGCACGACAAGGGTGTGGTCCATCGCGACCTGAAGCCGTCGAACATCATGGTCGGGCGCTTCGGCGAGACCTACGTGATGGACTGGGGTCTCGCGCGCGTGCGCGACGGGGCCATCGACGACGGCGAGGTGGACACGCTGCGCGCCGACATCGCGGGTGAGGACGACGTCTCACCCTCCTTGACCCGCGATGGAGACGTGGTGGGCTCGCCGCCGTACATGGCACCCGAGCAGGCCGCGGGTCTGTCCGGCACGATCGACCCGCGCGTCGATGTCTATTCGATCGGCGCGATCCTCTACCACGTGCTGAGCGGCCGTGCCCCGTACGAGGACTCGGAGCAGCGCAGTGGAGTCGAGGTGGTCGCCGCGGTGCGCAGTGGACCTCCGAAGCCTTTGCCCATCGACGTGCCGGTGGAGCTCCGTGCGATCTGTGAGCGTGCGATGGCACGCGCACCGGACGACCGCTACGCGCGCGTCGAGGATCTCGGTCGCGATCTGCGCGCCTTCCTCGAGCTTCGGGTCGTGCATGCCTACGCGACCGGCCGGTTCGCCGAGCTGCGCAAGTGGGTCGCGCGCAACCGTGCGCTGTCGGCGAGCGCCGTCGCGCTGGTGCTCGCCATCGTGGTGTTCGCCGCCGTCGCTTCGCGGCTGTGGGTCGCGGCGGCGCGTGACCGCGAGCGGGCGGATCGCACCGCAGGGGCGCTGGCGACCGAGCTCGAACGCAGCCGATTCAAGTCCGCCCGTCAGGCACTCCAGCTCGGCGACTGGATCAACGCGACCGCGGAGCTGTGGCAGCAGTACTTCACCGGTGCCATGCCGCGGTCGACATCGTGGGCGCTACGGGAACTGGTGATGCGCACGCCGAGCCTTGTGACTCGTCCCGTGGTCGGCAACCTTCCCATCGCCTTCGTCCCGCGTGCCGATGCCATCGCCGTGGGCATGGTCGACGGAGACCTCGCGGTCTGTGACAGGGAGACCCTGGCGACACGGAGCAGCATCGCAGGGGGTTCGGCGCCGCTGACGATGCTCGCCGCCGTGCCCGGTACGACGCGCGTGTTCACCGGCGATGCCCAGGGAATCGTGCGCCGTTGCGAACTCGACGATCCACGCGGCGCGGCCGTCGTCGTCGCCGACGGAGCGCGATCCATCGCCGTGTCGGCCGACGGATTGCTCGCGATCGGGGACGGTGCCGGACAGGTCCGTACGTGGACCGGATCCGGCGAAGCAGCGGGTCCGCTCGTCCGCCTGCCCGCCGCGATCACCGTGCTCGGATTCGATCCGAAGGGTCTCCTGCTCTTCGCCGCTGACGCCGACGGTCATGCCGTCGTGCACGAGCTCGATTCGGGCGTCGACCATCCTCTCGAGCTCGGTCACGGAACGACCACGCTGTCGTTCGCGCCGAGCGGCAAGGAGGTCTGGGTCGGCGAATCACACTCGATCGCCATCGTCGATCTGCACGAGTTCACGGTGCGGCGCGTGATGCCGACCCGCAACGGCACCTGCCGATCGATCGCGCACGAATCCGAGGACTCGGTGCTGGTCGGCGGATGGTGGCGCATCGACCGCTACCGGGGTGACGGCGAGCGCGTGGAGGCCTTCGCGCAGCGCGGCATCTGGCGGTTCGCGCTCGACCCCGGCGCGAGACGCCTCGCGGTGTCGAGCGGTCGCTTCGGACTCGCCCTCTTCGACACGTCCGGCGGCGCACGGCGCTCGCTGTCGACCAGAGCCGTCGCGATGACCTCCGATGGCCGAGCGGTCGCGGGCTACTCCGCGGGAGAGGTGACCGTGCGCGAGGTTGCCGAGTGGCGCGAGATCTGCCGCGTGCCCAGCGCCGGTGGGGTCCAATCGATGGCGCTGTCCCGTGACGGTCGACGCTTCGCGCAGATCACCGCTGCGGGCATGCGGGTGCAGGTCTTCGACGTACCGTCGGCTCGGCAGCTCCTCGACACCGAGGGCCCCAGGGAGTCGCCGATGTTCGGGAGCATCCTGTTGTCGCAGGACGGCGCGACCCTCGACGCCGTGATCGGCTGGGATGGTGTGCGCCACATCGACGTGTCGACAGGCGCGATCCTGGCAGAGCACCATTGGCCCGATCGCGAGGTGCTGCGCATCGCCGTCGGGCCGAGGGGCACGGTGGCCGTGATGCTCCGCTACACGCAACGGTTGCAGCTCTGGGATCCGCATCTGGATGCGGTGACGGAGATCGTGATCCCGGACAAGGTGGGCGACGATCCGAGCGGCTCGCTCAGCGCGGTCGACGTCTCGGCGGACGGGCGCACCATGGTCGTCGGCACCTGGGCCGGATACGTGTTCGTGTGCGACCTCGTCCGCGGTGGATTGCGCACCATCAAGGCGGATGCCGGCACGATCTGGAGCGTCGCGCTGTTCCGCGACGACCCCGGCCTGCTGCTCACCTCCGGTGGCTCGAACGGGGTCGCACTCTGGGATCTCGACGACGACACCTGTTGCCATCAGATGCTCCAGGACGACGCCCCGGTCGGCTGCGTGAGTCTCAGCGACGACGGCAGGACCCTCGCTGCGACGACCGGCAGCGGCGCCGTCGTGCTCGATCTCGCCTATTGGCAGCGCCACGTCGCGTACGGTCTCGAGCCGGCGCTCGCAGCGCTCCCTCCCGAGGTCCGGGTCGCTCCGCAGCGACTCGTCGAACTGCGTGCGTCTGCCGCGAGGGTCCTCGCGGAGCCGTGGCCGCGGTGGGGGCGCTGATCCGCCGCCCTCGCGAAGGCGCGTGCCGATCAGCGGATCGTGGTGCTCACCGGTGCGCTGAGGCGCAGGTCGAGGGCTCCGGCGGTGTTCTCGATGAGTGCCTGTGCATGCACGACGGCTCCGACCAGTCGTGGATCGGCGGGCACCGGGAAGGACACCGGAACCGGACCTGCTCCGGTTCCGATCGTGGTGCTCTGGACTGCGACGACCGAAGCCGGTGCGAGCCACAGCGCGCCGAGCCCGTTGAGTCGCAGGGGCTGCGCGTTGCTCGCGGCGGCCAGCGCCACGAAGGCGAGACGTGAGCCGACGCCATAGCCGGGTGCGGCGCTGACCTCGACCGTCAGAGTGCCGCCGATCGTCGGGACCGAGGGGATCTCGAGGTGGCGGTGGTGGTTCCACAGCAACACACCGGGTTGGTTTCCACCGCCGGCGAGCACGAAGTCGAGGTCGCCGTCCTGGTCGAGATCGATCGCGCGCGCCTTCGCGGAGTACCAGTTCGCGAAGGGCCAGCGCGTGGTGTCGAAGCTGAATGAGCCGGTGCCGTCGTTGAGGCCCAGGTTCGGCTCCGGGTTGCTCCCGCGGACCAGGTCGAGGTCGCCGTCTTCGTCGACGTCGACCAGCTCCACCGAGGTCGTGCCGCCGGCGACGGCGGGGATCATCCCGCTGCGCAGCACGAAGGTGTTGTTGCCCGTGTTGATCAGCTCGAGGTCCAGAGGATTGCCCGTCGTCGACCACGGGCTCAGCACGAAGTCGGTGTCGCCGTCGCCGTCGATGTCGCCGGCTGCCGCGGCAGCGCTGAAGGGCGGGACCCCGGACATTGCGCTCGCGGTGATGTCGACGAAGGCGAAGTTGCCGTCGTTGCGCCACAGGTGGATCCGTGCGTCCGAGTTGAGCACGTCGAGATCGCCATCGCCGTCGATGTCCGCCAGGACGACCGAGGAGCCGAAGCCGAGCAGTCCGGTGTGCATCACGAATCCGGTCGGCGTGTTCTCGAGCACGACATTCGCGCCGAGTCCGAGCGAGACCCCGAAGCCGGCGATGTCGGTGTCGCCGTCGCCGTCGAGGTCGCCGCACACCACGGTCGTGAAGCTCGGCAGCAGCGGGAGCAACGCGGTCGCGTCGAGCCAGGCCCCGTTGCCGAGGTTGCGGAGCAGGGCGCGGTTGTTCGGGGTCACACCGGCCCAGCTCAGGAAGACGTCGAGTCTGCCGTCGCCGTCGAAGTCGAGGAGGGCCGCGACCGGATTGGTCAGGGGTGATACCGGGATCGCGGCGAGCGGTGCGAGGTCGCCGTGGCCGTCGTTGCGGGAGATCCAGGGAGCGAGCGACGAGTAGGCCAGCAGCATCACGTCGCTGTCGCCGTCGGCGTCGAGGTCGGCGGTCTGCAGGTCGTAGGAGAAGACCGAGGCGAGCACCGCGGGGAAGCTCGGCTGGAACTGCATCGCCGCCTGGGCGGGGAGGCAGAGGCTCAGCGCGAGGATGGCGAGGGGGCTGCGCAAGGTGTGCGGACGATAGCAGCACGACGAATCCCCGCCGGGCGCGGCGCGACCCTGCGACGGCAGGGCGATTCCATGTCACGGGCGGTCCGCGCTCCTGATTGAGCTTCCGGCGCCACGCTCTCCGCGCCGCTTCCTGCCTTCCGCAACCGCGATGATCATCTCCCTCGCCCTCTCCCTCGCCGTCTCCGCGCAGGGGCTTCCCCAGGACCCGTCGACGGTGGTGCGCCCTGCGCTGCGTGCCCCGATCCACACCCAGCCCGACGATCCGGTCGGCGGGCGCTACGGACTGTGGGCCGCCGGATCGAACTACAAGGTCTCGTTCCACGACGGCTTCGCCTTCCATCCCTACATCCCCGACGCCGAGATCACGCGCGCGTGGCGCTGGCACACGACGAGCGTGCGCGCAGGCGCCGAGGAGCTGCTCTCGGGTGATCCGGTGACCTGGCACGACGAGCAATGCGCGGAGTACCGCTCGGCGCAGGTGACCGAGCGCTACGAGGTGCGCGACGACGGCGTCGAGCAGTCCTTCGTGATCCATGCCCGTCCCCGCGGCGAGGGCGCGATCCTGGTCCGCGGCCGGCTCGTGACTCCGTTCCAGGCCGCGATCACCGGGCCGCGCGTGGGTGCGCTCGACTTCGAGTGGCGGGGGACCAAGGTGCTCCGCTACGGCGAGGCGCGTGCCTTCGACGCGGAGGGTCGCTCTGCGAGCGTCGAGACCGCCTTCGACGGCGAGGCGATCGAACTCCAGGTCGATGCCGAGTTCGTGTCCCGTGCGACCTTCCCGCTCACGATCGATCCTCTGACCAGCGCGTTCTCGACGATCGGCTTGCAGATGCCGATCCTCGACACGACCGTCGCCTGCGCGACCGCTGCGGGCGAGGCGCGTGTCGGCATCGGCAGCGTGGTCCGGTTCTCGGCGACGGACTACGACGTCTACTTCCACCAGGGCGGGGACACTCCGGCCGGTTCGCCGTTTCCGTTCTTCGCCGACATCACGACGAGCTGGAGCTCGGTCGAGGTGGATGCTGCGCATGCGGGAAGGACCCACGCGCTTTGCGCTCGCGTTCGAGCGCGACTTCACGGGCGGTTCCAGTGGCGTTCGCATCTTCACCTGTGGATTCCTCGGCAATGACCCGACCTCGCTGGTGATCGGACCGGCCGGCACCCGACCGCGGATCGGCGGCAGCCTCGGATCCGGGGTCACGGCACTCGTCGTCTATGGCGCCGCGAACGGGACCGATGTGCACCATCAGGTCCTCGACATGCCGACGTCGACGCTCGGCGGCGTGGTGGTCCACGAGACCGGGGCCGCGAACTGGTCGGTGAGCAAGCTGCGTTCCCCCACGCAGTCGTGGTGTGTCGCGACCGAGGTGTCGGCATCGAACCTGATCCGGGTGCGCTTCGTGACTTCGCTCGGTCTGGTGTCGACACCCACGAACATCATCGCCGCACAGAACGGCCAGCAGCCGGAGGTCGACGGCGACGGCGATCGCTTCCTCCTCTCATGGCGCGACTCGACGAGTGTCGGCATCGGTCAGCACCGCCTGCGCGTGCAGCGATTCGATCGCCTCGTCAACGCGGTCCCCGTCGGACCGACACGCACGATCGCCACGACGTCGACCTTCTCGGACATCGTCAACCGCGGACTCGCCTACGACTTCCTCACCCGCTCGCATTGGGCGATCGCCTATGAGATCCGCACGCCCACGACCGGCGCGGTGAGCGCATACGTCGCGCGACTCGGCGCAAGCGGTGGGATCACGGAGAGCGTCGACCTCGGAGCGTCGGCGGTGAGCCAAACGCTGCCGTCGGTCGCGATGAACGGCATTCCGCCGACCGGCACCAGCGAGCGTGAGGGCTTCGCCGTGGTCGGCAGGGCGGTCCTGCCTGTGTTCTCCGACTCCGTGATCTACCGACTCCTGGAGTATCCCGCGGACGCCGGTGTCCTGTATTCCGGCACGTCGTGCGGCAACGCCACGCTCAGTGACGATGACGCCCTATGCAGGGAGCGAGTTCTATCGCTCGATCCTGAGCGGAGTGGCACCGGGGACGCCCGCGTTCTTCGCCCTCGGCCTTGCGCCCAGCGATGTGCCGCTCGATCCGATCGGCATGCCGCGCTGCCGCCTGCTGGTCGATCTGCTCGCCACCTTCCCTGCGGTGGCCGATGCTCACGGCGTCGCAAGCGTCGTCACCTCGCTGACCGACTCGCCGGTGTTCGTCGGCGATCTGGTGGCGCAGTGGATCTGGGTCGATCCCGGTGCCAATGCCGCGGGGCTGCGCACCTCGGCGCGGGCGACGATCCGCGTGCGTTGAGAGAGCGGCGAAGGCCGCGATGCGAGGGTGTCGGAAGAGCGACCCTGCGATGGCAGGGCGAATCCGTGTCACGGGCGGTACGCGCTCCTGATGGACCTTCCGGCGCCCCGCTCTCGGCGCCGCTTCCTGCCTGCCGCAACCGCGATGATCGCCTCCCTCGCCCTGTCCCTCGCCGTTTCCGCGCAAGGGCTTCCCAGGACCCGTCGACGGTGGTGCGCCCTGCGCTGCGTGCCCCGATCCACACCCAGCCCGACGATCCGGTCGGCGGGCGCTACGGACTGTGGGCCGCCGGATCGAACTACAAGGTCTCGTTCCACGACGGCTTCGCCTTCCATCCCTACATCCCCGACGCCGAGATCACGCGGGCATGGCGCTGGCACACGACGAGCGTGCGCGCAGGCACCGAGGAGCTGCTCTCGGGTGATCCGGTGACCTGGCACGACGAGCAACGCGCGGAGCTCGGCGCAGGTGACCGAGCGCTACGACGTGCGCGACGACGGCGTCGAGCAGTCCTTCGTGATCCACGCCCGTCCCCGCGGCGAGGGCGCGATCCTGGTCCGCGGCCGGCTCGAGACTCCGTTCCAGGCCACGATCACCGGGCCGCGCGTGGGTGCGCTCGACTTCGAGTGGCGGGGGACCAAGGTGCTCCGCTACGGCGAGGCGCGTGCCTTCGACGCGGAGGGTCGCTCTGCGAGCGTCGAGACCGCCTTCGACGGCGAGGCGATCGAACTCCAGGTCGATGCCGAGTTCGTGTCCCGTGCGACCTTCCCGCTCACGATCGATCCTCTGACCAGCGCGTTCTCGACGATCGGCTTGCAGATGCCGATCCTCGACA
This sequence comes from Planctomycetota bacterium, assembly GCA_046349595.1. GTDB lineage: Bacteria > Planctomycetota > UBA1135 > UBA1135 > UBA2386 > JACRLW01. The sequence continues at coordinate 2,625,654 of JAXMCA010000001.1, read as the reverse complement.
CGACCGTCGCCTGCGCGACCGCTGCGGGCGAGGCGCGTGTCGGCATCGGCAGCGTGGTCCGGTTCTCGGCGACGGACTACGACGTCTACTTCCACCAGGGCGGGGACACTCCGGCCGGTTCGCCGTTTCCGTTCTTCGCCGACATCACGACGAGCTGGAGCTCGGTCGAGGTGGATGCTGCGTACGTGGAAGGACCCACGCGCTTTGCGCTCGCGTTCGAGCGCGACTTCACGGGCGGTTCCAGTGGCGTTCGCATCTTCACCTGTGGATTCCTCGGCAATGACCCGACCTCGCTGGTGATCGGACCGGCCGGCACCCGACCGCGGATCGGCGGCAGCCTCGGATCCGGGGTCACGGCACTCGTCGTCTATGGCGCCGCGAACGGGACCGATGTGCACCATCAGGTCCTCGACATGCCGACGTCGACGCTCGGCGGCGTGGTGGTCCACGAGACCGGGGCCGCGAACTGGTCGGTGAGCAAGCTGCGTTCCCCCACGCAGTCGTGGTGTGTCGCGACCGAGGTGTCGGCATCGAACCTGATCCGGGTGCGCTTCGTGACTTCGCTCGGTCTGGTGTCGACACCCACGAACATCATCGCCGCACAGAACGGCCAGCAGCCGGAGGTCGACGGCGACGGCGATCGCTTCCTCCTCTCATGGCGCGACTCGACGAGTGTCGGCATCGGTCAGCACCGCCTGCGCGTGCAGCGATTCGATCGCCTCGTCAACGCGGTCCCCGTCGGACCGACACGCACGATCGCCACGACGTCGACCTTCTCGGACATCGTCAACCGCGGACTCGCCTACGACTTCCTCACCCGCTCGCATTGGGCGATCGCCTATGAGATCCGCACGCCCACGACCGGCGCGGTGAGCGCATACGTCGCGCGACTCGGCGCAAGCGGTGGGATCACGGAGAGCGTCGACCTCGGAGCGTCGGCGGTGAGCCAAACGCTGCCGTCGGTCGCGATGAACGGCATTCCGCCGACCGGCACCAGCGAGCGTGAGGGCTTCGCCGTGGTCGGCAGGGCGGTCCTGCCTGTGTTCTCCGACTCCGTGATCTACCGACTCCTGGAGTATCCCGCGGACGCCGGTGTCCTGTATTCCGGCACGTCGTGCGGCAACGCCACGCTCGGTGACGAGTACCCGCCCTATGCAGGGAGCGAGTTCTATCGCTCGATCCTGAGCGGAGTGGCACCGGGGACGCCCGCGTTCTTCGCCCTCGGCCTTGCGCCCAGCGATGTGCCGCTCGATCCGATCGGCATGCCGCGCTGCCGCCTGCTGGTCGATCTGCTCGCCACCTTCCCTGCGGTGGCCGATGCTCACGGCGTCGCAAGCGTCGTCACCTCGCTGACCGACTCGCCGGTGTTCGTCGGCGATCTGGTGGCGCAGTGGATCTGGGTCGATCCCGGTGCCAATGCCGCCGGATTGCGCACCTCGCCGCGGGCGACGATCCGCGTGCGCTGACGTCTCTCCGAGCGCGTCGCTACCATGCGCCGATGCTCTGCGGCCTGCTGCTCCTCGCCTCCACCGCACTCGCCCCGCAGCAGCAAGCCGCCGACACCCGGCCGCGGCGCCCCAACATCCTGTTCGCGATCGCCGACGACTGGGGCTGGCCGCACGCCGGGAGCTACGGCGATCGGGTGGTGAAGACGCCGACCTTCGATCGGCTCGCGGCGGAGGGCGTCCGTTTCGAGGCGGCCTTCGTGTCGTCGCCGTCGTGCACGCCGTCGCGCAACGCGATCCTGACCGGACAGGACTTCTTCCGCCTCGGCGAGGGCGCGGACCTGTGGAGCACCCTCGCGCCGGAGCACGAGGTGTTCCCCGCGATGCTCGCTGCGGCCGGCTACCACGTCGGTCACTGGCGCAAGGCCTGGGGACCAGGGGATTGGACTGCGGCGGGTCGCAAGGTCGATCCCGCGGGGCCGGGCTTCACGTCCTTCGCGGCCTTCCTCGACGCGCGACCGAAGGGCGCGCCCTTCTGCTTCTGGCTCGGTGCGAGCGATCCACACCGTCCGTATCGCGAGGGTTCCGGCGAGGCGAACGGGATCGATCCCGGTGCGGTGTCGGTGCCACCGCCCTTCCCCGATGCGCCGGAGATCCGCTCCGACATCGCCGACTACTACAACGCCGTGCAGCGCTTCGATCGCGACGTCGGCGAGGCCGTTGAGCTGCTGCGCTCGAAGGGCGAACTGGACGACACGCTGGTCGTGATCACCGGCGATCACGGCTGGCCCTTCCCGCGCGGCAAGACCAACCTCTACGACCTCGGGGTGCGCGTGCCGCTCGCGGTGCGCTTCGGTTCGCGTCTGCGCGCCGGCACGGTGATCACGGACCTGGTGACGCTCACCGATCTCGCGCCGACCTTCCTCGACCTGGCCGGAGTCGACGTGCCCGCAGCGATGACCGGCGCGAGCCTCATGCCGATGCTGCGCGGCGACAAGGGTGCGAAGGCGCGCGATCACGTGGTCTTCGGCCGCGAACGCCACACCATCGCGCAGCACGACCATGAGGGCGGCTATCCGATGCGGGCCGTGCGGACGTCGCGCTACCTGCTGATCCGCAATTTCCGACCCGACGACTGGCCGGCCGGATGGGAGGCGCCGGGCGACCGGCCCTTCCGCGACTGCGACAACGGTCCGACCAAGACCTGGCTGATCGAGCATCGCAGTCTGTTCCCGCGGGCTTTCGAGCTGTGCTTCGGCAAGCGACCGGCGCTCGAGCTCTACGACATGGAGTCCGATCCGTGGCAGCTCGACGACCTCGCGGCCGACGCCGGACACGCGGAACTGCGCGGCGAGCTCGAAGCCCTGCTCGATCGCGAGCTCGTGCGGCTCGCGGACCCGCGGCACTCAGGCGAGGTCGTGCCGAGCTTCGATGCCGCGCCCTATCGCGGCAGCAAGCGCTGAGCCGCGCGCAGACCGTTCAGCGCGCGATCACGTGCAGGTCGAGCGGCGTGGTGCGCGGCTCGAGCGTGTCGACGCGGAACGCACCGTGATAGTGCCTGCCCGACTTGCCGGTCGCTTCGACCTCGTAGCTGCCGAGATCGAGGAAGGGCCAGTTGGTCTCGCTGGTGGCGTCGGTCTCGAGTTCGGTCTCGAAGGCGTGTTCGCCGCGCGCATCGCGCACCTCGAAGGTCGCGCCGTGTTCGCCGTCGGGCATGAACAGGCGCAGGGGGAAGCGCACCGCGGGACGCAGTGCCTCGCGCAGCGTGACCGTCTCGCCGACGGCGATCACCACCTTGCGATGCGGCCAGCGGAAGCCGGTGCCGAAGATCGAGACCTCGTAGCTCCCGGGCAGCAGGTGTCGCGAGGCACGCAGCGAAGCCGCATCGATCTCGACGAAGTCGGAGCTGGTGTCGGAGTCGACCTGGACGCGGATGCCGTCCGGCTCCACGCCGTCTTCGAGCGTGACCTCGACGGTCAGGATCCCCGCGGCCGGCGGCTCGATCCGACCGAGCGCGAGCACCTCGCCCGCGCGCAGCTCGAGTCCGTCGCGCGCGAACTCCATCTCGAGCTGGCTCGCGAAGTCCAAGCGGTAGCGTCCCGGCGGCACCGGCCCGAGTTTGAAGTGGCCCGGCGAGGTCTCGCGCTCGGTGAGGGACAGTCCGTTGCCCACCCACGCGAAACGTCGCTCCCTGCTCAGGGAGATCGCATAGCGTTCGAGCAGGCTGTGTCCCTGTGCATCGACGAGCGCAGCGTCGATCCAGGCGGTGGCGCGCGACGCATCGGGGACGCGGATCGTGAGTTCCCCCTCCTGCGCGCGGACCCGATCGGTGTCGAGCGGCAGCGGCAGACCGATGCCGGGCTCGAAGACCAGCAGTCGGTAGTCGATGCCGCTCGCCAGCGCGACGTCGATGCGGCCCTCGCGATCGGTCCGGGTCCGCTCCTGCGCGCGACGATCGTTCGCCGGCTCGCACTCCAGGTCGATCGACCAGCCGGTCAGCGGCGTGTCACGCGCGTCGACCAAGCGCGCACGCAGGTGGGGGAGGGCCTGCATCTGCACTTCGGTGGTGGTGGTCTCGCCGGCATGCAGCTCGACCGGTGCCGTGGCGTCGCGGAAGCCCTCGGCATGCGCGACGAGCTGGGCCGTCCCGCGGTGCAGACCGGCCAGTGTGAAGCTCCCATCGGCGGCGCTGCGCGCCGTGCGACCCTCGGGTTCGATCTGCACGGTGAGCTGCACGTCGGAGACGGGTCGTCCTACCGCGTCGATCACGTGACCGCCGAGGCGTGCGCCGCGTGGGAGCACGAGATCGAGGTCCAGAATGGTGTCGCCGATCGTCAGATGACGTCGCGCCGGCGCGAAGCCCGAGGCCGTCGCCCTCAACAGGTAGCTGCCCGGGAGCAGGGGGCCGAGCACGCCGCGGCCCTGAGCATCGGTGTGCGCGGAGCGAAATGCATGGCGCAACCTTCGCGGCACCTGATCGATCGAGGGCCGCGGAGTGTCGAAGGGCAGGGCCGTGAGCACGGCATCGCCGATCGCGTGGCCCTGCTCGTCGGTGACCCGCACGTCGAGACGAGTACCGGTCGCGCCGAGCTGCAGCGTGATCTCGCGCTCCACACGGTCGCTGTCGTCCTTCGGTGCCGGGACCATCGACGGATCGGACACGCCGAAGGACGGATGCCGCGCGGCGAACCACGTGCCGTTCCCCGCGATCGAAGGCAGCGCGAGTACGCGCAGCTCGCCTTGCACATCGGTCGTGCCGATCGGGGTGCCGTCCTCGCGCAGCGGGATGTCGAGGATCCTGTTCGCCGGCCACATCAGCACCTCGGCGTGCGGCACCGGCGCACCTTGCGCATCGATGCTGCGCAGCAGCACGTCGACACCCGCTTCGACGGCGAGGCGCAGCTCCTTGGTCGCACGGGCGACGATCTCGACCTCGGCCTTCGGCCCGCGGTCGCACTCGATGCTCCAGAGGCCACCGGGAATCGCATCGAAGACGGCGATGCCGTCGGCGTCGGTCACCTGCACGCGATGGCTGTCCTCGGGCGGCCGACCGTCCTTCGCGCGCGCGTGGATCGCCGTGTGCGGCAGCGGGCGGTTGTCTCGCGCCAGCACCACCGCGACGTGGAGACGCCCAGGAGTGACATCGCGCGCGGTCTCCTCGGTCCGCGCGGCTGCGCGCGTCGGCGTCGCTTCGCTCGTCGGGTTGCGTGCGGCCTGCGTGCTGCGAGCCTCGCCCTGGCTCGGCGATGCGGTCGAGGCATGTCCTGGTGCAGGACCTGGGTCGTCGCCGTGCGAGAGCAGCATCCAGATGCCCCATGTGACGGCGGCGAGCAGGATGGCGAGGACGAGGCGGCGCATGGTGGGCCGTGACCATAGCCGCCGCGGACGTCGCGCGGCGTCCGGGACACCGACCTCGAAGACCTCAGCGTGTCCCGCGCCGATAACCCGCCTTCTCGATCAGCTCCTGCGCTTCCTTGCCCAGCAGGAAGTCGCGCAACTCGCGCGCGCGGGGATGCGCGCCCTCGCGCTGCACGACGCCGACGTCGCCGGCGAGTTCGGCGTGCAGGTGCTCGGGCACCACCCAGGCGTGGCCGTCCTTGCGGGCGGCGACCTGGCCGTAGCAGACCACCGCGAGGTCGGTCGTCTTCGCATCGACCAGCGCGAGGGCCTGGGCCACGTCGTCGGCCTTCACCAGGCGCTCCTCGAAGGGCTTCAGCGCGCCGAGGTCGTCGAGCGTCTCGCGGGCGGCGATGCCGAAGGGGCAGATGTCGGGATCGGCGACCGCGAGCTTCAGGAACTCACCGGCCTTCAGCATCGGTGCGGCATCCTTGGCATCGACGCGCGGGCCGTAGAGCGCGAGCGGACCGCGTGCCCAGCATCCGGCGCTGTCGGCGATCACCCGTTTCTCGCGCGTCAGGTAGACCACCGTAGCGTGGTCGTCGCTGAGGATCAGGTCGAAGGCCTCACCGGCGCGGATGCGCTGCGCGAGCTTGCCGGTGGCGCCGGCGACGAACTCGATCTTCGCGCCGTTGCGCGCCTCGAAGACCGCGCTCACCGCCTGCAAGGCGGGGACGAATCCTGAGGCGACGGCAACGCGGATCGGCGCGACTTCCGATGCGGCCTGTTTGCTGCAGCCGCAGAGCAGCGCAGCCAGGATGCACAGCGATGCGAGGATCTTCATGACTTCCGCTCCGGGGCGAGCGCTTCCCAGCCGCCGCCCAGCGCCTTGTAGAGCGAGACCAGGTCGGTGGCGAGATCGCGATCGCTGAGCGCGCGCTGCTCCTGCACGTTGAACAGCGTGCGCTCGGCGTCGAGCACCGACTGGAAGTCGGCGACGCCGCGTCCGTACAGCTCGCGCGCGAGATCGACGGCCTCGGTCGCTGCGGCCTCGCTCTCGCGGAGGTGGCCGAGGCGTTCCTGCTCCTTGGCGAAGGCGGTGATCGCGTTGCGCGTCTCGTCGAGCGCCTGCAGCACGGTCTGCTGGTAGGTCGTCAGCGTCTGCTCGTGCACCTCCTCGACGGCGCGCACGTTGTTGCGCACGCGTCCGGTCGCGAACAGGTTCCAGGAGAAGCCGGGGCCCCACGACCAGCGGAAACTGTCGGCGTCGAACAGGTTCTCCGCCTTGCGCGAGCGCATGCCGACGGAGCCGTTGAGCGTGAAGTGCGGGTAGTAGTCGGCCTCGGCCACGCCGATGCGCGCGCACGCGGCCGCGACCTGGCGCTCCGCGCGGCGGATGTCGGGACGACGGCGCATCAGATCGGCGGGCACGCCCACGGCGACGGCCTCGGGCAGGCGCGGCAGCGCCGTGGCCTGCTCGACTCCGGGCACCACCTGCACGAGCGTGCCCGGTTCGAGGCCGAGCAGCACGGCGAGTCGGCCGTCGGCCGCCTCGATCTGTGCCTGGATGGTGGGGATGCGCGCGCGGGTGGTCGCGAGGTTGCCGCGCGCGAGTGCGACGTCGAGCGCGGAGACCACGCCGGCCTGGAAGCGCGACTGCACCAGATCGAGCGTGTCCTGCTGCACGCGTTCGTTGCCGCGCGCGACCGCGAGCCGTTCGCGCAGGCTGGTCAGCTCGACCCAGTTGCGCACCACCTCGGCGATCAGCGAGACCAGTGCGTCGCGGTAGTCCTCGACCGCGGACGACACCTCGGCATCGGCGGCCTCGCGCTCGCGACGCACCCCGCCGAAGACGTCGAGCTCCCAGCTCGCGTCGAAGCCTGCGGACCACAGGCTCTTCGCGCCGCTGATGAAGTTGAAGATCTCGTTCTTGCTGTTGCTGCTCAGCGTGTAGCCGGCGTCGGCGTCGATCGTGGGTCCGAAGTCCCCGGTGGCGACCGCACGGCGGAAGCGCGCCTCGCGCACGCGCGAAGCGGCGAGTTCGAGGTTGGGGGAGCGCTGGGTCGCCTCTTCGACCAGCGTGTGGAGCACGGGATCCGCGAAGCCTTCCCACCAATGGGCGAGATCGGCGGGAGCGGAGCTCATGCGCGCGTCGGGTGTCGCACGCCAGTCGGCGGCGAGCTCGGTCTTCGGCATCTCGTGGTCGGGGCCGACCGTGCAGGCCGGCAGCGCCGCGAGCAGGACCATGGTGGCGCGTCTCATGCCGACACCTCCTCCTTGCGCCACGCGCGTTCGCCGCGCAGGTCGTAGACGGTGCCGAGCACCAGCGGGACCAGCACCAGCGTGAAGATGGTGGACACGAACAGTCCGCCGCAGACCACCGCGCCGAGGCCGCGATAGAGCTCGGAGCCCGAGCCCGGCATCAGCACCAAGGGCAGCATGCCGCCGACCGAGGTCAGCATGCTCATGAAGATCGGGCGCACGCGCGAGCGCACGGCCAGCACGATCGCGCGCCGCGGCGTGACCTTCTCTCCCGGCTTCAGGTCGAGCGACTCGGCGCCGGCGAGGAATGCCTGGGTCTGCGAGACCAGGAGGATCGCGTTGTTCACCACCACGCCGGCGAGGATCACGAAGCCGAGCAGGGTGAGGATGTCGAGGTTCTGCGTCGGCAGATAGCGGTCGGCCACGCTCAGCTTGTGCACCAGGGCGAGGCCGAGGAAGCCGCCGAAGGTCGCGAGCGGCACGCTGAACAGGATCACCAGCGGATAGAGCCAGCTCTGGTAGAGCACGCACATCAGCAGGTAGACGATCAGCACCGCGAGGAACATCGAGCTCGACACCAGGCCCACCAGCGAGCCGTCGCCGGTCAAGGCACTGAGCACCTTGGCCAGGCCCGACGCGGTTCCGGCGAGCTGCACGTCGACGTCGGCCGGCACCGCACCGCTCTGGCGCAACTCGGCCACCGTCTCGTCGATCTTCTGCACGACCTCCTGCACGGTGTTGCCCGCCGGTGGTGTCAGCTCGAGGGTGACGGCGCGCTGGCGGCCGACGCGACGGATCTGCTCGGGCGCGTTGGTCCAGCGGAACTCGGCGACGTCGCCGAGCGCGGTCACGTCGCCGTGCGGTGTGGCGGTGGGCACGTCGGCGAGGGAGGCGATGTACTCTTCGTCGCGCGAGCGCTTGCTCATCACCTTGAGGTCGATCAGTTCGTCGCCCGCGTCGTACTGGCCGATGATCACGCCGTCGCCGTTGGCCTGCACGGTCGTGCCGATGTCGGCCACGCTGAGGCCCATGTCCTCGGCGTGCACGAGGTCGGGTACCACCTGCAGCTCGGGAGCGGGGAGCGCGAAGTTCGACGGCGTGGGGCGCGTGGCGTACGGGCCGTAGCGCTCGCGCAGCTTGCCGAGCAGCGCCATCGCCGCCGACGCGACGCGGTCGAGGTTGTCGCCGGACACGTCGATCTTCACCGCCGAGCCCGACAGTCCCGACAGACGGAACAGGCCGAGCTGGAAGGCGAAGGCCTGAACGCCGGGTAGCACCGCGGGACTGGTCGCCGCCATGAACAGCGGGATCAGGTCGACGACCTTCTCGGGATCGCTGCTGATCGCGCCGTGGAACAGCGCGCCGTCGCGCGCGACGAAGAAGTACTGCTTGATGATCGGGGGGACGACCTTCGGCGCATCCGGCGTCCAGCCGGTGGGGATCGCCGGCAGCTTGTCCTTCGGCGTGTTCGACACCGCCCAGAACGGCGCGATCATCTGCTGCACGCGATCGCCGAGCTTCTCCGACTGCGTGATGCTGTAGCCCGGCGGGGGCGTCATCAGTCCGAAGACGATGTTGCGGTTGCCGGTCGGCAGGTAGTCGACCGGCGGGATCAGTACCTTCGTCCCGATCACCGACACGGCGACGAAGATCGCGATCACGGCGAGACGCGGGATCCAGCCGCCGAGCAGGCGGTCGTCGACCTTCGCGGCGATGCGGCCGATGTCGAACAGGTCGAACAGGCGGCCCAGCGGACCGCGGTGCGGCTTGCCGTGCTCGGCGCCGTGTTCGGCGATGCGCTGGGCGTCGCGCTGGCGCAGGAACAGCGCCGCCGCCGACGGGATCACGAAGATCGAGACCACGTAGCTGAGGCCGACCGCCGCGCAGATCGCCAGCGAGATGTCGCGGAACAGCTGTCCGGCGGTCTCCTGGATCAGCAGGATCGGGATGAACACGATCAGCGTGGTGAGCGTGCTGCCGAGCACCGCGCCGGCGACCTCCTGCGTGCCTTCCAGTGCGGCGCGTCGCGGTGTCTTGCCCATCTCCAGGTGCCGGAAGATGTTCTCGATCACCACGATCGCGTTGTCGACCACCATGCCGACGGCGAAGGCCATGCCGGCGAGGCTGATGACGTTGACCGAACGGCCGAGCGCGAGCATCAGCACCACCGCGCCGATCACCGAGATCGGGATCGACACCGCGATGATGCCCACGGTGCGCAGCGAGCGCAGGAACAGGAACAACACGATCAGCGCGATCGCACCGCCGATCACGATGTTGCTCTTGACCAGGTCCAGCGCCTGGTAGACGTAGTCGCTCGAGTCGTAGGACGGCTCGAGGTGCAGCCGTCCCTTGATGCCGCGGCTCTTGACGTAGACGTCGAAGAGACCGCCGGGTGCGTTGAGCCTGTCGATCTCGCTGCGAAGGCCGTTCATGACCTCCAGCAGGTTGGAGCCCGGATCGCGCTCGAAGTTCAGCGCGATGGAGCGCCGACCGCTGGCGCGCACGAAGGAATCGAGCTCCTTGAAGCCTTCGGTGACGGTGGCGACGTCGCGCACCCATACCGTGCCCGACTCGTCCTCGCGCACCACGGTGTCGAGGATCTGCTGCGGCGTGGCGTAGCGGCCGATGGTGCGCACGCGCACGTCGAGTCGACCCTGCTCGAGCGCACCGGCCGACACGTTCTGGTTGGTGCGCTGCAGGGCCGCGATGAGCTGCGGCACCGTGATCTTGCGCTGCGCGAGCAGCGTGGGGTCGAACCGCACCTGCGTCTCCCGTTCGACGCCGCCGAGCACGCCGACCGCCGCGACGCCGGGGATGCGCTCGAGCCGCGGCCGCACGCGCTGTTCGAAGAAGTCCTGCAGCGTGCGGATGTCGAAGTCGGGGTCGTCGCAGAGCGCGAGATACCAGGCGATGTAGTCGCGGCTCTCCGGATCGGCGGCCTCGACCACCGGCTCGTCGACGCCCTGCGGATAGCGCTGCACCTCGCGGAGCTTGTTGCTCACCTCGCGCAGCGCGACCTCCTTGTCGGTGCCGGTGGTGAACTGCAGCCGGATCTGGCCCATGCTGCGCATCGAGGTGCTGGCCATCGATTCGAGGCCCTCGACGCCCTGCAGCTTCTCCTCCTGCGCGTCGACGACCTCGGACTCGACCTCCTCCGGGCTGGCGTTCTCCCAGCGCGTGGTCACCGACACCACCGTGGTGTCGACGTCGGGCGTCATCTGGATCGCGACCTTCCCGAGCCCGACGAGGCCGGCGACGATCGCGAGGATCATCCCGACGGCGACGGTGATCGGCTGGTCGATGGCGAGTTGGATCGCCTTCATCGACCGCCTCCGCCCTGCGTCGCACCGGCGGGCGGGAGGGGCGCGATCGGCGCCATCGGGCGGAGCCGCTCGTTGCCCTCGACGACGACCTGATCGCTCTCGGCGAGCGTGTCGGCGTCGAGGAAGGCGAAGCCGTCGCGACGGAAGGCGATGCGCACCGTCACCGGCTGCGCGAGCGGCGGCGACTGCGGCGGCGTGATCACCTTGTAGACGAAGGTGCCACCGGCATCGCGCACCAGCGCGTCGACCGGCACCTTGATCATCGCGCGCGGCGTGCCGCCGGGGAGCTCGGCGATCACCGACATGCCGGGCAGGAGCTGCGGGTGTGCTCCGTCCAGCGTCGCGACCAGCTTGAAGCGGCGCGAACGCGGATCGACGTCGGGGATGACGCGCAGCGACGCCGGCTTGACCTGCATGCCGACGGCATCGATGCGGATCGCGATGTCCGTGCCATCGCCCAGGGCACCCGCGGCGAGGGTCTCGGGCACCTCGACCCAGGCCTCCAGCGCACCGCCCTCGACGACGACCGCGACCGCAGCCCCCGCCGCGAGCCACTCACCGGGTTGCACGCGGCGCTCGACGACGGCGCCGTCGAAGGGCGCGCGGATCACGGTGTCCTCGAGCTGGATGCGCAGGCGTTCGAGGTCGGCTTCGCTGCGCGCGACGTCGGCCTCGGCGACCTGGAGACGCGCCGCGGCGACCGCGGCATCGCGCTCCGCACCGCGCAGGGCGAGTTCGCTGACCGAACCCTTGCGCGCGGCCTCCGCGGCGCGCCAGGCCTCGAGGTCGGCGGCGGTGGTGCGTGCTTGCGTGCGCTCGATCTCGATCTGCGCGCGCTTCACCTTCAGGTCGGCTTCGGTGCGGACCACGTCCTCGCGCAGGCGACGGTCGTCGACGCGCGCGAGCATCTGGCCCTGCTTGACGGCTTCGCCGTCGCGGAAGCCGATCTCGACCACCTTGCCCGGCTCGATCGCCGCGACCAGTGCACGCGACTTCGAGCGCAGCTCGCCGATCACCTCGCGCTTGGGCTCGCGCACCTCGCGCTGCACCGGCTGGACGTGGACCGGCGTGGGCGGCTCCTGGGCCGGAGCGAGGGCAGGGAGGAGGAGGGAGAGCCCGCAGAGGCGGGCGGCGTGGCGGGGAGGCATGCGGCGCGGCGGAGGGAGAGGGCGCCACTTCTAGTCGCCGCCCCGTCGGCTTTCAAACGTTCGTTCGAATCGCGAGGCCGCGCCGGGAAGGGATCCGCGGCGTCGCGCGGATCACCGACCGTGGCCTGCGGCCGGAGTCGCGGCGGGCGCGGATGCCGCCGGCGTCGCCTTCTCGACCTTCGCGGCGAAGGCCGCGCCGACGAAGCGGAAGGACTGCTCGAGGTTGTCGCTCATCGACTCGGAACCCCAGGAGTGTCCGCCGTCCTCGACGAGCCGGAAGGTGTGCGCGATCTCCTTCTTGGTCAGCGCCGCGTCGAAGGCCTGGTTCGGCGCGGTGAGTCCGTAGCGGTCGCGCGTGCCGACGTCGAAGTAGATGCGCAGCGCGGCGAGCTTCTCCTTAGGCATCGCGTCGAGCATCGCCATCGGCATCTGCGCCGCCCACTTGTCCTTGTCGATCGGATCGCCGAGCACCTCGGCCACGCCGAGGCCGCGAGTCATGCGATCGCGCATCTGCTCGAACTGCGCCGGCAGGTCGTCGGGATCGGCGGGCAGGATCGCCGCCGAGTGCACGGCGACCACGCCGAACAGTTCGGGATGGTGCATCGCGATCTTCATCGCGCCGTACCCGCCCATCGACACGCCCATGATCGCGTGGTGTGCGGCGTCCTTCTGCGCGCGCGGATAGGTCTTGGTCACCCAGTCGAGCAGGTCGTGCGCGATCGCGGTCTCGACCTTGCCGTTGCTCTCGCCGTCGAGATACATGGTCTGCCGCGCGACGGTCGGCGCCACCACGATCATGTCGCCGATCTCGCCCCTGTCCCGCAGCGCCTCGAGGGTCGCAGCGCCGCCCTCGTTGTGGAAGCGCCAGTTGCCGTCGTTGAGTCCGTGCAACCAGAGCACCACGGGCAGCGGGCTGTCGTCGGCAGCCTTGGTCGACGGCTTGCCGTCGGCGTCCTTCTCCGGCTCAGGAATCGCCGGCGTGTAGACCACGCAATCGAGCTTGCCGCTCTGCAGCGAGGGCGCCTCGACCGTGACGTGCTGCATCACGAAGTGCTTCAGGGCGAGTTCGCGCAACTCGATCTGGCGACCGGGGCCACGACCACCGCGGCGCGGCGGGGCGCCGTCGGGTCGCTGCGCGACGGCGGTGACGGACAGGATCAGGATCGTGCCGAGCGGAAGGAGCGGGATTCGATGCATGGGGGTGACCTGCGGAGCGCGCGTCATATCCGGCGGTCCCGCGCCACGCTGTCCCGCCTTCGTCTCCGCCTCGGTCCCGGCGCGATCGGGTAGCCTGCCGCCCCGAGCCGTGGTGCGCCTCGTCGACAATCCGCCGAATCCCTGGCAGTCGCGATCCGTCGAACTGCTCGGTCCGCCTCCCGACGTCGAGCTGCGCGTCTACGAGGAGGAGGCGCGCAGCATCGTCTCGAGCAACGACAGTCCGGACGTGCCCTTCTCGTTCAGCGTGAACCCGTACCGCGGCTGCTTCCACGCCTGCGCCTACTGCTACGCGCGGCCGACCCACCAGTACCTCGACTTCGGCGCCGGAACCGACTTCGAGCGGAAGATCGTGGTGAAGACCAATGCGCCGGACCTGCTGCGCGAGTGGCTCGCGCGTCGTCGCGCGCGCGACGACGTGCTCGCCTTCTCCGGCGTCACCGATTGCTACCAGCCGCTCGAGGCGAGCTACGAGCTGACACGGGGATGCCTTGGCGCTTGTGCCGAGTTCCGGCAGCCGGTCGGCATCATCACCAAGGGTGCGCTGGTCGAGCGCGACCTCGACTTGCTCGTGCGGTTGCGCGAGCGCGCCGCGGTGCGCGTCTACGTGAGCCTCGCCTTCGTCGACGAGAAGGACGCGCGACTCCTCGAGCCGTTCGCCGCGACACCGCAGCGAAGGCTCGCCACGATGCGGCGTCTCGCGGACGCGGGCATCCCGGTCGGCGTCGCTCTCGCACCGGTGATCCCCGGGATCAACGATCACGCGGTGCCGGCCGCGCTCGAGGCGGCGCGAGACGCGGGCGCGGACCAGGCCTTCCTCACGCTGTTGCGCGTGCCGGCGGAGGTCCTGCCGGTGTTCGAGGCGCGTCTGCGCGAGTCCTTCCCCGAGCGCGCCGCGAAGGTGATGAGCCTGCTCGGCCAGGCGCGAGGCGGAAATCCGCGCGATGCGCGCTTCGGATCGCGCATGCGCGGGCAGGGTCCGCGCTGGGAGCTGATCGAGCAGATCTTCGCGTTGCACGTGAAGCGCCTGCAGATGAACCTGCGGGAGCAGGACGCAGCCTTCGTCCGACCGACGCATCGCCAGGGCGAGCTGTTCGGAGGAGGTGGCAGCTGATGCGCGGGGTCGTGGTCACGATCGCAGCGACGTGCGTGATCTCCGTCGCCTCCGCGCAGGAAGCGCACGACACGGCACGCGCGCTGATCGGAGCGTTCGTCGAGAAGCACTGCGTGCACTGTCACGACGCCGAGTCGCGCAAGGGCGACGTGGACCTCGAAGCGACGCTCGCCGCCGCCGGTCCGGGGGGTTGGGTCGCGCGGTCCGCGCTGCTGCGGCGCGCCGTGCGTCGGGTGCGAGACGGCGTGATGCCGCCGCAGGACGAGGACGACCGACCGGACTTCGCCGCGCGGCTCGCCTTCGCCGACGCGGTCGACGTGAGCGTGCGGGACGCGGCGCAGCGCGTCGCGGTGGATCCGACGGCTCCGGTGCTGCGGCAGCTCAACCGCGTTCAGTTCGGATCCGCGGTGCGGGACCTGCTGTCGGTCGACGTCGACGTCGCGCGTCTCTTGCCCGAGGATCCCAGCGGCGAGGGTTTCGACGTGGTGGGCGACGTGCAGACCATCTCGCCGCTGTGGATCGAGGGTCACGTCGAGGCCGTCGATGCGATCGTCGACGCGGTCGCACGCGGGGGTGATCGCTTCGCGACCGCGGTCGCGAGTTGCGACGAGGATGTCGAGGTCTGGCTGCGGCCGTTGCTGCGCACGGCGTTCCGGAGACCGGTCGAGGCCGATGTGCTGGCGACGCGCGCGACGCTGTTCCGGAGCCTGATCGCGGACGGCAGATCGATCGCCATCGCGCGGCGTCGCGTGTTGCAGTCGGTCCTGCTGTCGCCGTTCTTCCTGTGCCGGATCGAGGCCGATGACCCCGATGCACCGGAGGGCTCGATCCGCGCGCTCGACGACTTCGAGATCGCGAGCCGGCTGTCGTTCTTCCTGTGGTCGACGTCGCCCGATGAGGAACTCGCGCGTTGCGCGGACCAGGGCGTACTGCACGAGACCGATCGGATCCGCGCGCAGGTGCGACGCATGCTGGTCGACCCGAGGATCCGCGCATTGAGCGACGAGTTCGCCGCGCAGTGGCTCGGGTTCCGCCGGATGCGCACGTTGGCCCGCGACGTGCGCCGCTACTCGCTCCCCGACGAGTTGCGTCGCGCGATGTACGAGGAGGCGGCGAGGGGCTTCGAACGCATCGTCCGCGAGGATCGCAGCCTCCTCGAACTGCTCGATGCCGACTGGACCTTCGTCGACGGCGCGCTCTCCGGCTTCTATGGCATCCCGGCTCCGCCCGGTGACGGGCCGTCCGTGGTGACGCTCACCGATCGCCGTCGCGGCGGGATCACCGGTTGGGCGGTGACGCAGGCCGTGAACGCCCATCCGACGCGAACCAGTCCCGTGCTGCGCGGCCGCTTCGTGCTCGAGGAACTGTGCGGAGATCCGCCGCCACCGCCACCGCCGAAGATCCCGAAGCTGCCGGAGGACGACCGTCAGGCCGACGGGTTGTCGCTGCGGCAGCGCCTCGCACTGCACCGCAGCGATCCGCGCTGTGCCTCGTGTCACGCGCTGATGGACCCGCTCGGCCTCGCGCTCGAACCCTTCGACGGGATCGGCCGCTTCCGGTCGAGCGACGAGGACCGCCCCCTCGATCCCTGCGTGACGCTGCCCGGCGGCGAGGTGCTCGACGGTCCGATCGGTCTCAAGGACTGGTTGCTCGCGCGCGAGGATCGCTTCGTGCGCACCTTCGCCGAGCGGCTGTTCGTGTTCGCGATGGGACGCGTGCCCTCGCCGAGCGACGAGCGTGTGATTCTCGCGATGATCGACGCGGCGCAGCGGGACGACTACCGTGTGCAGGCGGTGATCGAGACC
The DNA here is from genome assembly GCA_046349595.1 of Planctomycetota bacterium. GTDB lineage: Bacteria > Planctomycetota > UBA1135 > UBA1135 > UBA2386 > JACRLW01. The sequence goes on along the minus strand of JAXMCA010000001.1, from coordinate 2,609,502 downwards.
CTCTGTGTCAGCGACGCGTTCCGTCTGCGGAGGCGTCCGTGAACCGTCGCGACCTGTTGCGCGCCGCCGGGGCCTTCGTCGCGCTGCCGTGGCTCGAGAGCTTCGCGCCGCGGCGTCGCGCAGCGGCACCGGTGCGCATGGCCTTCGTGTTCATGCCCAACGGCGTGCTGCCTGCCGCATGGCAACCGCAGGGCAGCGGGACCGGCTTCGGCTTGTCGCCGACGCTCGAGCCGATGGCACCGCTGCGGGATCGCATGCTGGTGCTGTCGGGCCTGTGGAACCGCAACGCCGAGGAGGGCGAGGGGCACTACGTGAAGACCACGTCCCTGCTCTCGGGGGCGCACGTACACCGGACCGGTGGGCGCGATCTCCGTTGCGGCACCACCCTGGATCAGCTCGCGGCGTCGCGGCTCGGCGATCGCACTCCGCTGCCGTCGATCGAACTCGGCATCGAGCCGACGCGGCACATCGTCGATATGGGCTACAGCACGGTGTACGGCGCGACGCTCTCCTGGCGTTCGCCGACCGAGCCGATGACCAAGGAGATCCGGCCGAAGCTCGCCTTCGATCGCCTGTTCGGCGGCGGTCGTCGCGGCGACGCGGGGGAGGGCAGCGTGCTCGACCTGGTCGCCGGCGAAGCGCGCGCGCTGGTCGGCCGCATGCACGGCGCGGATCGCGATCGGCTCGACTCGTACCTCACCGCGCTGCGCGAGATCGAACGCCGCATCGAGACCTTCGACGCGGACCGTGCGATGCGCGCACGCGAACTGGCGGTCGGCACCGCGGTGCCGGAGGAGCCCGCCGACCACCGCGAGCACGTCGATCTGATGTTGAGCCTGATCGAGCTCGCGTTCCGCAGCGACACCACCCGCATCGCGACGCTGATGCTCGGCAACTCCGTCTCGGGCATCGACTTCTCCTTCCTCGAGGGCGTGAAGGGTTCGCATCACGAGCTGAGCCACCACGACGGCAACGCCGCCAAGATGCAGCAGTACGCCCTGATCAACCGCTGGTGCGTGGAACGCTTCGCCAGCCTCTGCCAGCGGCTCGCCGCCGCGCGCGAGGGCGACACCAGCGTGCTCGACGCATCGATGCTGGTCTTCGCGTCCGGGATCCGCGACGGCAACACGCACGATCCGCACGATCTGCCGATCCTGCTGTGCGGACGCGGCGGCGGGCGACTCGCCACCGGGGATCACGTCGCCTCGCGGCGCGACACGCCGTTGACCAACCTGTGGGCGACGATGCTCGAGGTCTTCGGCTGCCCGGTCGAGCGCTTCGGCGACAGCTCCGGCCGACTCGACGAGATCCTGGTCTGACGCGGCCGGTCGATCAGAACTGGATGCGACCGGCGTCGGACAGCAGCAGTCCCGCGGCATTGGCGCCGGTCGCGAGCGCGACCCATTGGGCGTAGACCACGGCGCCCGCGAGCGAGGCGTCGGGTGGGATCGTCAGGCGCAGGCCGGCGTTGCCGAGCGAGTTGGTGGGTTGCGCGACGAGGTCGAGGGGCTGCAGCAGCATGCGGCAGTTGGGCATGCCGATGGGGTCGAGCGGCAGCAGGGCGGGGAGCAGTCCGAGCGCGAGGAACGCGGCCGACGACGGCATGCCGCCGCCGAGGCGCAGGGTGAAGTCGACGCTGCCGGGGTAGGGTCGTCCCGAGGCGGAGATGGTGGGGCGGACGGTCGCGCTCGCGCAGCCCTGACCGTAGGTCGAGAACTGCGACTGGTAGGGCAGGTAGTCGAGCGAGCCGAAGTCGGGCGCAGGCTGGGCGGGGGTCACCGCGGTACCGTCGAACTCGAACAGACCGAGCGGCGTGCCGAGTTCGTAGAGCGCGCGGTCCGAGTCGTACTCGATCGTGTGGATCGGCGCGGGCGCGCCGACGCCGAGCGGCGTGGCGAGGAAGCGCACGAGGTCGAGCAGCCACAGGTTGCCGCCCTCGTCACCGATGAGCAGTCCGCCGCGGAGCGGATCGAGCTCCATGCCGCGCGCCGCGTTGATCGCGATCTGCGCGTAGGTGGTCCCACCCGAGGTGCGATCGGTGATCGCCAGGGTGCTCGCCCCGAGTGCGCCGCTGCCGAGCGTGGAGATGCGGTTCGGACCGATCCGGATCGCGACGAAGGACACCGCGGTCGGCGCGGTGGCGACGACCACCGGATTCGCGGCGCCCGGCAGGAGCAGGAAGGCGCGCGTCGCGGTGGCGAAGGCGAGCGCGCCGTCGCTGTGGCGGTCGAGCGCGACGACCGGCTCCTGCAGATCGCGGGTCCGCGGGGAGACCTGAAGGATCTGACGTCCGCTGAGCTGCACTTCGGCGATCTGCTCGCTACCGGTGACGGTGCCGGCGTCGATCGCCGCGATCAGGACGTCCGGTGTCGCTCCGACTACGGCGCGGCTCGCGCGTCGCAGCAGCTGGTTGGGGTCCAGCAGCGGGACGAAGCTCCCCGCCAGCGGCTCGTACGAGACGAGTGTCCCCAGCGGGCCGGTGCCGACGGCGAGGAAGTGGCCGGGGGGCAGTTGCGCCGCGAGTGGCAGCGCGAGGGTCAGGAGGGTCAGGAGGCGGAGGCAGGTCACGGGTCGGCGGCGGGACCGGGTGATTGTCGCGACGGCCCGCGATCGCCGCCCGTCTCGCGCACTTCTTGGCCCGATGCGGGACGGTGCGGGCGAGGCGTCGCGCCGCGCCGCCTCACTGCTTCTTGCGCTCGGCCGAGTGCTTCTGCAGCGCTTCCCAGAGACGGCGGTAGTGGCCGGGGACCGTGGGGACGCCCCCACGCAGCTGATCACCCTTCTCGTAGTGCTGCAGATCGCCCCAGCTTCCATCCTCCTGGGTGCGGTCGACCTTCTCGCTGTCGTTGCCGGGCTGCTTGTTGCCGGAGACGTTCCGCCCCGGATCGGTCTTGTCCCGCTCCGGGGACTCGGGGTTGCCTCCCTGCTGCGGCTTCGCCTGGTTCTGCTGGCCCGGTTGCTGCCCCTGAGGCTGCGGCTGTCCCTGCTGGCGTTCGCCGCCCTGAGGTTGCGGCTGGTCCTGCCCCTGCTGGGGGTCGGCGATGTCCGGGGTGTCGGTCTCCTGCCGATTGCCCTGCTGGCGGCGCTGCGGACTGCCCTGGTCCTGCTGTTGTTGCTGGTCGCGCTGGTTCTGCTGGCCGTCCGACGAGTCGGAGGAACTGCTGCTGTTCTGGCTCTGCTTGGCCATCTTCTGCAGTTCCTCGACCATCTTGTCGATGCCGCGCACGACCTTCTGCATCGACTCCTGCGAGCGGCTCACCGACTCCTTGGCGGCGTCGGCGCGCCCCTGATCCGGACGGCTCGACTGCTTGAGCAGCCGGTCGATCTCCTGCATCTCGCGATCGACTTCCTCGGCGATCTTCTTCACGACCTCGGTCGGGTCGTTCTGTGCGACGAGGCCGTGCGCGGTGAAGGGGAGCGCGAGGAACGCGCAGAGCACGACGTGACGGGGGCGACGAATCACTTCCGCTCCTCCTTGTCCTTGTGCGGTGCACCGCCCTCGTCGCCCTGGCCGCCCTGCAGCGCGGACGTCAGTTGCGCTCTGAGCTTCTGGAACAGTTCGGTGATGGCGGCGTGCTGCCAGGCGAGACGCTCGGCGAGCGCGGCATCGGCCGGGGTGATCCCGTCGCCGCCGGCCGCTCCGAAGACGCGCTGCAGATTCTCGGTGCGTCGGATCATGTCCTCCTCCATCTCCTTCAGCATCAGGGCTTCGGAGAGGATCGGGACGAGCCGCTCGCGCTGCGGGCCGAATTGGTTGCCGGTGTTGCCCTGGCCTTCGCCTTCGCCCGATTGCTCCCTCTCGCGGCGCTGCGCCTCCTCGCGGCGACGTTGGCGCTCCTTGTCCAGTGCGGAGATCAGGCGCTGCGTGCGGTCTTCCACGTCCTGCTGCAGGACCCGCGTGTACTCACCCGGGTCGGGTTCGCGCGCGCCGAGGCGCTCGTGGACGTCGAGCAGATCGCGCTCGCTGAGCTGCAGGACGTGCGCGAAGACCTCCGAGCCCTCCTGCGCGAGCGCCTCGTAGATGAAGCGCAACTTGCCGGCGAGCTCGCGTTCCTGGTCGCCGAGCTGATTGAGGCTGCGACGCATCGGACGCGTCATGCGCGTCCCCGATTCGACCTGCTTGCCCGCCTCACCGGTCGCGACCGTGATCGGCTTCTGCTGTTCGAGGAAGCGGTTCAGCTCCTCGCCGATGCGGAACAGGAGCTCCTCCTGGCGCAGGTCCTGGTAGCGGTCGCGCTCCTTCTGGAGCTGCTTCGCCGTCTCCTTCAGCTTCTGCTCGGCCTCCTGCTGCTCCTGATCGGCGCGTTGTGAGTCGTTCTGCTTCAGGGATTCCTGGGCCTGCTGCGCCGACTGCTCGGCCGAGCGGGCCGACTGCGACGGGCGCTTGTCCTGACGCTTCTCGAGCAGTTCGGCGAGTCGGGCGATCTCGTCCTCGAGCTGCTTCTGCTCCTCCGCGAGCCGCGCCATCTCGTCCTTCTGCTGCTCCGACGGCGGGCGATTGCGCGCCATCTCGTCACGCGCCTTGCGCGTGGCATCTGCGGCCTGTTGCTGCCGATTCGCCGCGCGGGACTGCGAGCCCTGCTGCAGCTCCTGCTGGGCCTGCTCGATGGCCTGCTCGGCCTCCTGCATCGCCTTCTGGGCCGCGTCGGACTGCTCCTGCGAGAGGCCGCCCTCCTGCGCCTGCTTGCCGAGTTCCTCGCGCGCAGCCTGGGCCTGCTCGCGCAGTTGCTGATTGCGCGCCGCGGCCGACTGCATCGCTCCCTCGCGGCCCTGGTTCTCCCGTGCCAGTGCCTGCTCCAGCTCCGCGCGAGCCTGATCCAGTGCCTCGCGCGATTGCTCGATCGCCTGACGCGCCGCCTCGGCGTCGGCCTTCGGATTCTCGGCAGCGAGTGCCTGCTCCGTGCTGTCCGCGGTCTTGCGGAGCGCCTCGTCGGCGCGCTGCAGCGCGGACGACGCCTTCGCCTCCGGACTCCCGTCCTCGGGCTTCAAGCCCTTGTCGAGGGCATGCGCGGTGTCCTGCGCGGTCTCCGCCATCTCCCGCGCGCGCTGTGCCGTGTCCGGATTGGCGTTCCGGAATGCCTGCCGCGCGTCCTCGGACTTGCGCGCGGCCTGTGCGCTGTCGCCGCGTGCGCGTTCCGACTGACCCGCGCGCTGGTCCTCCTGGCTGCGCTGCATGGCGTCGGCCGCCTCCTCGAGATTCTTCGCCGCAGCTTCGTTGCGGCTCTTCTCGCTGCTGCCGGCCGCCTGTCGTTCCGCGGCGTCGGCCTTGCGCAGATCCTCGGCGAGTCGCCGTGCCTCTTCGGCCGCGGCCTTCTGCTGATCGCCGGCGCGCGTCGCGTTGCGGTCCTGCTGCGCGTGGCTCTCCCCCTCGAGCTTGCGGGCGGCTTCGAGCAGGTCGGCCGCGTTCTTCTCGTCGATCTTGCCGTCGGGAACCTGGGACTCGGCGAGCGCGCGTGCGGCATCCTCGAGCGCCTTGCGCTGGCCGGCGTCTTCCTCCTGCATGGTCGACGCGACCTGCTTCGCGAGCGCCTGCGCGGAGTCGCGTTCGCTCTGCGCGCGGTCGCGGTCACCGGCGGCGACCGCGCGCTGCAGGTCCTGCAGATCGGACTGGAGCTGCTGGAGGTCGCGAGCGCGTGCCTGCGACGCCTGCACCTCGTCCAGCGTGGTGCGCAGCGCACCCATCCGGAACGAGAGTTCCTCGGCGGCGGTGCGGGTTCCCTTCAGTTCGGCTTCGGCGGTCTGCTCGAGGGCCGACTGCTGCGTCTGGAGCTGCTTCACGCGCTCGAGCGCACCTTCGAGCGTCGGGCGGGTCAGTCCGGCCTCGCGGGAGTTGGCGTCCGCTTCGCGCCGCATCTCGCGTTCGAGCGCGCCCATGCGCTGGTCGAGTTGTTGCTCCGCGGCGGTCTTGCTCGCGTCGCGGTTGGCGGCGAGTTGCTTGCGCAGCTCGTCCTGGCGTTTCGCCAGGTCCTCCGCCATCTGGCGCATCGCTTCGGCCGTGGCCGCTTCCTTCTCGAGCGACTCGACGGTCGGGCGCTCGAGCAGGATCGACAGCAACTTCTCGAGTTCCGTGATGACCTGCTGCTGGCGCAGAAGCGCGTCATTGAGAGCTCCACTGTCGAGGCTCTGCCGCGCCGCGGCGACGTCTTCGAGCAGCTTCGACGCGGAGAGGTGTTTGAGGCCGTCGCGCAGCAGGCGCACCTTGTCGGTCGCCCCTTCCTTCTCGTAGCGCGTGGCGAGGTTCTCCATCATCGCGCGCATCCGCTCGGCCTTGAGCAGGATCTCGCGCTGATCCCTCTGCAGCGTGGAGGTGTCCTGCGGATCCTTCTGCGGAAGCGGGCTGCACGGCAGCGCCGGCAGGCAGGTGCACAGCAGGGCGAGCAGTCCGGTTGCTCGGCTGCTCCGCGCGCGAGTCTTGCCGGGGGAGCCGAGAGGATTCCGATCGGATGACATGATCACTTGCCACCTCCACTGCGGGAGCGCGTCCGGTACTCGAGATCGCGCTGGGAGTCGCGGAGGGCTCGCGCCGATCGCACGACGTCTTGGAATTCGTTCCATTGGTCGAGACGCGCCAGCAGCGCCTCGAGTTCCGTCACCGCCTGCACCTGGAGATCGTGGACCTCCTTCAGGACGGTCGCCAGGGCATTGCGGTCGGCAGCGACCGACGCACGCTCGAGGTCCCGCAGGATCGGTTCCGCCATGCCATCGACGACACGATCGGCACGCAGGGTCATGTCGAGCAGCGGATCGAGCGTCTTCTCCATCTTGCCGATGCGACCGGCGCGCTGCTCCTCGGCGAGCGCGCGGTAGAAGGCGGGGTCGCGTGAGTCGAGCCGGTCCTGGCTGCGGTAGAACTGCAACCAGAACGCGACCGTCGCCTTCGCATGGGGGGAATCGCCACCCTCGAGGCCGTTGAACAGGCTCAGGTCGAAGGCGCGTTGCAATCCGTCGCGCGTGCGGCGCGCGGCCGCGACGACACGGCTCTGTCCGACTTCGAGGGTCACGATCTGCGGATCTCGCGACCCCGTCGTCGGCTCGGGGAGGTTCTCGAGGAAGCCCTCGAGGGCGTCGCGGCGTTCGGTCTGCACCGCCAGGGCGGCTTCGACGTCGTCGCGCACGCGGCGGAAGTGCGCCGACAGGCGCCTGAGGAGTTCGATCTCGTCGACGACGTGCACGGTGCGCCGTGCGAGTTCGTTGTGCCCGGGCTCCGGCTCGCGGTTGTCGAAGACAGCGACCTCGACGGCGATCGCGTCGCCCTGCTGCGGTGCCGTGCCGTCGGGGCCCAGCGTGGGGACCTGCAGCAGTTCGACCAGCATGCGCTGCTGCGGCTGAGGAGGAGTCATCGCCTCGAACAGCACCTGGCGCCGGACCCGGTCGGAACCTCCGATCGCGGTGGCGAGCTCGACGCGTGCGACGCCGAAGTCGTCGCCGACCTCGACGCGCAGCGGGATCTGCGCGCTCGGCAGGACCACCTGCACGTCGTCACCGCCCGGTTCGAGGATGCGACCCGAGGGGGGGTGATCCTCCAGGGCGAGGATCGGATAGCTGGCCGGACGGGGATTGGTGATGCCTTCGGTGCCGACCAGATGCACCTCGTACTGGTCGGAAGCCATCACGCTGAGGGATCCGGTGAATCGACGTCCGACGCCGGAGTCGTCGTCGATGCGCACGGCGTCGAGCGGCAGCCTCGTGCCCGACTGCACCAGCAGCAGTTCCGCGGAAGTCACCGGCGCGGTGGTGGTGATGGTGAGGGTGACCTTCGTGCCGATCAGCGCTTCGATGGCACCGCTGCTCTGCGTGCGATCGGGCTGGCCGGTGTAGGCGGGGAAATGGAGCGTCGCTTCGACTCCGGCGACCAGCGGCGGCTCGATCGAGCGGACGTGCACCACGAGGTCACCGCGATCGTCGTCGCCACCGCGCGCGTAGAACGAGAACTCGCCCTGCACGCGACGGAACATGTGGCGGAAGCGTTCACCCGGCCGCTGGCTCATCGCGATCGAGCCGGGGAGTCCGCGGCCGCCTTCGACGATCAGGAAGGCCTCACGCGGCACCTCTCCGTCGGCGCGCACGAGGACCGGGAGATCGGCTCCCGCGGCGAGCGTGACCGTCGCCTCGCCTTCGCGGCGTTCGATGCGGAAGTCGCGCTCCTGCTCGGGGAGTTCGATGTGCAGGTGCGTGAGTCGCGGGTACTCCGCGGACGACCCGAGCGCGCGTCGCAGGAACACGGCGAAGGAATCGAATCGCGGAAGCACGGCGACCGCGCCCACGATCGCGACCGCGGCGGCGATCGCCCACACGCGCAGCGTGCGGCGCGACGACAACACCCGTTCGATCGGCAGCTCCGCGGCGCGTGCCCGTGCGCCCTCGACGACCTTCGCCACCATCGCCGGCGATTCGCTGCGCAGGCCCGATGGCCCGCGTGCGAGCAGTGTCCGGCCCAACTCCAGCGCGGAGACCAGTTGCTGATGGAGTTCGGGGAAGCGCGACTCGATGGCGAGGGCGACGTCCTTCTCACCGAGGCGGATCGACAGGGGCGACAGCAGGCGGCGGCGCACGCCGAGGGCCAGGTAGGCGACGGCGGCGAGCGTCACCGTGACGCGCACCGGGGCGGGAAGCCGCAGCGTGTAGTCGAGCAGGAAGCTCGCGACCAGCACCGCGATGCCGGCAGCGACGATCCAGCCGGTTCCGTGGACCCACAGACGCGTGCGGATCCGGCCGAGCTGACGGCCGAGGAGGCGATCGATCTCCGCTTGGTGCTCGCGCAGTGCGGCCGGTGTCGTGCGTGCGTCGAAGTCGTTCGCCAAGCGTCCTCGTCAGCGTTGGAAGATGGGCAGGTACTGGTAGGGGATCTGCAGGATCAACGCCGACACGGCGGTCGCGAAGGCGTCACCCGGACCGGTGTTGCACTGCCAGGCACCATTGGCCTGCTGCATGCGCAGCAGCAGGTCGCGGATGGTGCGGAAGTAGTTCTTGAAGCGGTCTCCACCGGCCGTGTAGTAGGCCTGCACCGCGTAGTAGTGGCCGTAGTAGAAGAAGTAGTGCCCGAAGTAGTACCGATCGAAGTCGGGCATCTGGGAGTCGAGATACTCGAAGGCCTCGTCGATGATCGGGTCGTCGTAGATCCCCGCGGCGTGCAGCGTGGTGATGCCGGCGGCGGTCAGCGGGAAGGTCGCGCGGCTGTGGCCGCGGAGCTGGTAGGTGAAGGCGCCGCCGTCGTTGTATTGCGAGAACCCGTTGAAGTTGCGGCCGAAGTCGCGACGCGGCGTCGCGCTCTTGCGCACATAGGTCTCGGCGTCGCGGATGGTGCGCGCAGGAACCGCGATGCCCACGTTGCGGGCGGAGCGCAGGGCGAGGACCTGGCACACCGTGATCGACATGTCGGACTCGCGGGCGAAGGGCTTGTAGCGCCAGCCGCCTTCGCGGTTCTGCGAGTCGACGATGATGTTGACCGCTGCCTGCAGGGCCTTGCGGACATCCTCTCGCTGGGTCATCCCGTAGACCTCGGCGAGGAACAGGGTCGCGAACGCATGGCTGTACATGCGTGAGCCCTGATCGGTGATGTACCCGTTCTGCTGTTCGCAGGAGATGATGTAGTTGATCCCGCGATCCAACACCTGACCGTATTCGCCGCGGCCCGGCAGATTGCCGCCGGCGAGGAATGCGATCAGGGCGAGCGCGGTCACGCCGACGTGCGCCTGATTGCTCGCAATGACGTTGTAGTCGGTGTTCAGCTTGAACCCGATGTCCTGCGCCCAGAAGCCACCCTCGTTCTGCTGGCTCGCGAGGTACTTCAGCGCGCGGTCGACGGATTGCCTCACCTCCGGCGTGATCCATTCCTCGGCGGACACCGGATTGCGCGGGCGGCTGCGGTCCTGGGCGGGCGCGGAAGACGCACCGACCTGGACCGCGGCGAACAGGAGGCCGGCACCAAGGCAGGTGCGGCGCAGGAAGGATCGGGTCGGGTGTGTCATCGCGGCGTCCCCAGGATACGCAGCGTGTCGATGGTCTGGACGATGACGCGTCCCTCCAGAGCGAAGATGTCGACCGGGCGCGTCAGCCGGATGTCGAGGGTCGACCGCCCGCCGGGCAGGATCGTGCGCCGTGTCGCGAGGTCCATGGCCTGGATCATCGGCGCGCTCTGGCCGCGAGGTTGCGACAGGATCGTCAGGAAGGTCGGCCCGCACAGGACGCCGCGCACCGTCTGGACCGTCGACAGGTCGAGTTGGAAACGCGGTCCGCCCGGCTTGATCGAGACGCAGGTCAGCCGCATCCCCGAGTCGTTGTCGGTCAGGATCACGGGGTCGGGCACGCCCGCGAAGGGGTCGTCGGGCCAGTTCTGGACCGAGGCGAGGCTCGCCTGGTCGAACCGGGCCGCCTCCGCGCCGCGCTCGTCGAGGACGACGAGGCGCGCGACCAGCGCGCTGCGCTCGAAGACCACCACCCGGTCACCCTGCTTCCCGTAGCGGTTGAGCAGGCAACCAGGAGTTCCGGTCCAGCGCCACTTCACCGTGCCCGTGCCGCGCTGCAGGGCCACGACGCGCGAGGGCTCGTCGACCTGATTGGTCTCGACCGGCAGGTAGAGCGTGGTGGCGTCGGCGAAGATCTCGGAGCGCAGCGACTGCAGCCGGTGGGACTGCGGGCCGAGCAGGCCGAGGGAGTCGAGCAGGCGGGAGTCGATCGGGGTGTGCTCGACCTCCTGGCCGGTCAGGACGTCGAAGGCCCGCGCGACGACGCCGTCAGGGCCCTCGGTCTCGAGCAGCCAGCACAGATCGCCACTCAGGACCGGGCGTCCGCCGGGCACCTGGCGGCCGACGTCGATCTGCGCGAGCACGCTGCCGCTGAGCGGTTCCACGGCGAGCACCGCGGCGTCGTCGGACTGCGTCTCGGAAGCCGCGACCTGCACGGCGAGCACCCCGTCGACGCTGCCGAGCACGCGCATCCAGCGGTCCTTGCGCGGGCCGAGCGTCCACAGGTTGCGTCCCGTGCTCCGATCCACCCCGCTCAGCCTCAGCAGATCGCACACCACCAGCACGTCGCCGCACTGGAGCACCGGGTCGAGCGAAGGCTGCCCGATCCCGCCGTTGATCGGAATGGTGAAACGCGCGTCCGAGATGCCCGTCGGCGGCGGATCCAACTCGAAGACGAAGAGCTGCTGTTCGCCGATGTTGGCGAGGAGCGGCAGCGGCTGGTCACCGGTGAATCCGGGGACGCGCTGCACGCGCTGCATCGACCACTTGGCCTGCGGGTTCGGGGTCACGAGGGTGCCGAGCACCGCAGCCGGGATCTGCAGCGGTGGAACACCGCGCATCGGAGGGGGAGCGACTTCGGCGAGCACGTCGCGGAGACGGCGTCCTCCGTCGGCGGTGAAGTCGGAGACCAGATCGCCGGAAGTTGCGACGACCCTGCGCGCGAGTCCCGCCGCGAGGCCTGCATTGCCGCGTGCGGAGGCGACCGCGATCAGGCGTCGGAGCATCGACGGGCCGAGTTCACCGGATGCGGCAGCCGCCGCGCAGGTCCGCGCGACGACCTCGAGATCGCCCTTCGTGACCGCATCGTCGAGCAGGCGCGAGGTCGCGCGGCGGGCCGACGGGGTCAGCGGGAAGCGGGCGGCGACGGCGCGGATCGCCGAGACGTCGTCTCCGGCCTGCTCCAGCGCGACCTTGGCTTCACCCTCGAGGTCGGCGAGAACGCCCTCGCCGTGATGCTCGACCAGGGCGCGCAGTGCATCGATCGCGACATCGCGCACGCGACGATTGCCGATGCTCTCTTCGCCGCTGCGCTCGACGAGGTCGTGGCAGATGCGCACCGCCGCGCGCGGATCTTCGGTGACCGGGATGCGCGCGATCGCGGCCCAGGTTGCCACACGGGCGCGACCGACGTCGCGGAACGTGAAGCTGGCCTCGGGCCAGCGCTGCGTCATCGCATCGAGTTCGGCGCGCCGCTCGCGCGCATCCGGGCACAGCGCGAGGATCTCCTGCTGGGCGCGCAGCCAGCTTCCCGCGTCCTGCGCGATGTCCCGGGCGCGGATCAACCGCTGCTTCGCGGCGGCCGGATCGGACTGAAGCTCGTTCATCGCCCGGTCGAAGGCGATCTGGAACAGCCCCTCGGCGAGCTCGCTGCGGACCCGCGAGCCGCGGCCGAGCCCGCGCGCGTCGGCGGCCGCGAGTCCGTTGAGGAAGACCTGCTCCACGCGATCGGCGTCGCTCGCGCGCATCGCGTCGCCGAGGCGCGCGCGCTCGAGGCGCGCGAGGCGCAGGATGATCTGCGGATCACCGGGCCGCTGCTCGACGCGCTTGCGCGCACTGCGCAGGAGGCTGTCGGGATCGGCCCAGGTCGTGATCCCCGAGTCGGAGGTGAGGGCGAGCAGTCCGTCGACCATCAGCACGTTGCCGCGTCCGAGTTGTGCGAGGTCGCCGATGCCGGTGTCGCGATTGCCGCGGCCATCGAGGATGCGCAGCACGCTGTCGGAGCCGATCAGCCAGAGCCGATCGTGGCTCAGGGCGCCGCGCGGGATGGCGGTCGATCGGTAATAGCCCTCGCCGACCGCGTCCTTCGAGGCGATCAAGCGGACGTCGGCGCGGGTGGTACGACCCGCTCCGGACTTCGCGCGCGGGGCGACGGCCACCACGCCCTGACCACTGAACACGAACTCGCCGTCCAGCGCGCCCAGCAGCCAGCGCACCGACACGTCCTCGTAGGCATTGAAGGACATGCGCCACTGGGGATCGCCGGTCTTCGTGTCGAAGCCCAGTGCGAACTGCGAGTCGATCGGCGTGGTGGCGAGCACGCCGTTGGTGATCACGAGCGGGTTGTTCGCGAAGAACACCGGTCGTCGATCGGCAGCCTGCGCGAACTGCGGCGCAGGGAGCGGAATGGTGTCGTAGGCGGTGAGCCAACGCAGTTCGCCGTCCTCCGCGTCGGCGGCGAACACGACGCCGAGGTTGGTGGTGCCGTACACCACGCCCTCGTGCACGGCGATCGGCCCCGCAGCGAACTCCTGCTGCGAGTTGCCGAACATGTTGACTTCCTGCTGGCTCGCGCACACCAGCCGTCGCCAGCGCGGTGCGCCGGTACGGAGGTCGTAGGCGGCGATCGAATACGAGATCGCGCCCGTCGGATCGTGCACCGGGGCGTAGACCGTGTCGCCGGAGATGACCGGCGCGCCGCAGGCGTCGTGTCCCGTGAAGCGACGCGACACGATGCCGTCCTTCTGGTCCCAGTGCGCCCACAGCAGCTTGCCGGTGGAGCGCTCGAAGGCGTAGAGGCGTCGCGACGGGATCCGCTGCATGATCGTCATCGCGTTCTGGTACTGGCGCGTCTGGTCCGCGCCGACCACGTCATTGGGGACCTGCAGCGCGGCGACCACGACGTCGCTGCCCACCGCACACGCGAGCACCATGTCCGAGTTGATGCCCTCGCGGTAGGCGCCGACGTCGTTGCGGCCGACCATTTCGCCGCGACCGTCCCACAGCACGCGCCGACCGACCGGATCGATGGCGTGCACCGCCTGCCCGTCGTTGACGTACACCGCGCTGACGTCGCCGACCGCGTGCATCGCGAAGGGATTGAGGTCGAAGCCGTCGACCAGCAGCGGGACGTGGTAGGGGTTCTTCGGCGATCCGGTCGGCTCCTGCATCGGGCGCGCCCCGTCGAACCCGCCGCCGTAGGCGGGCCAACCGACGTCACCGGCGCTGGTCATCGCGCCCTCGATCGGAGCGGCGAGGGGGGAGTCGGTGTCGAGCGGATCGAAGCCGGCGCGCACCATCAGGTTGGCGGTCTCCCGCCGGGCGGCGAGCGCGACGCGCAGCGGGTCGTCGGCACGCATCGCGTCGTCGGCGGCGAGGAAGTGCTGTTGCGCCGTGAGGGCGTCGCCCTGCTCCAGCGCGAGATCGCCGAGGCGGAGACGTGCGGCCATGCCGCGAGCCGTGGTCGGGAAGGAGCGCGCGATCCACAGCAGATCGTCGGTGCCGAGGCTTCCGAGCGGGGCGTTCGCGAGCGGCCCGAGCTCGCGCGTGGCGAGTCGCTCACACGCGGCGCGACCGTCGGCGTCGAGGTCGCGCAGGGTCGAGATCACGCGCATGCGCATGCCGTCCCAGCGATCGACCGCACCGACCCGGGCGATGACGCCGGTGTTCACCGAGCGCCACAGGTGAAGCAGGCGCTCCACCCCGTCCTCGAAGCGGTGGGCCTTGAGATCGTCGCCCGCCTCCTTGAACTCGGCGACGTCGTCCTGCGATCGCGGCAGGCTGAACTGGCCACCGGTGCCGGCATCGTCGTCGCGCTGCGCGCGCAGGCCCGCGACCGGCAGGGAGATCGCCAGCAGCACCAGCGGAAGCCGCCGGGCGCTGCGACGCCGGCGGAGTCGATCGGCGAGGTCGGACGCTCTCATGGTCGGTTCGTGCGCGCTAGATGAGTCGGCTGCGCTTGCGGAGCAACCACTCTGTGGCGAGGAGTGCGAGCAGACCGAGCAGGCTCCAGGTGGAGTCCCAGACCGGACGTGTGGAGCGGTCGACTTCGAGCGACGCCGGGCGACGTTCCGCGAGATCGCGGCACAGCCGCGCCGCATCGGCGAGCGGGACGTATCGGCCGCCCTTGGACTGGCGCGCCATGGCCTCGAGTCCGGTGCGGTCCTGGCTGGAGTCGGCGAGTTCCCGGTCGGGGATCTGCACGAGCACGTCCTGGCGCGCGAGGATCTTGCCGCCCTCCCGATCGCCCTCGAGCACGAGGAAGCTGTAGCTGCCGGGCTGGTCGAGCGTGAAGCGGCCGGTGTAGGTGCCCGGCTCGGCCGCCGTCGGGCGCAGCAGTTTGCGTTCCACGCCGCCCTGCTCGCGACGCAGGAAGATCGCCAGCTGCTCGGCGAGGAGCGGCTGGAACTCCTGGTCCTGCGCGATCACGTCGACGGTGACCTGCCCGCCGGTGTCGATGCTGGCCCGGTCGAGGGTCATCACGTAGCGGACATCGCGACGCGCGAGACGTCCGGCCGCGAGCGAGCGCACCACGCTGCGCCAGAACACGTCGTGGTACTTCTCGCCGTAGATCATGCGCCAACGCCAGGTCTCGTCGGTCGCGATGAAGAAGGTGTTGCCGCGCGGGAAGGGCGCGGTCGCCGCGATCACGCGGTTGCCGTAGCGATTGCGGTCGGTGGGGTGCACGAGGAGGACCTGCGCACCCGCCTTGGCCTGCTGCACCGGGTAGTAGATCTCGAGCGGTGTGAAGCCCCGTTCCCACAGCGCGCGGTTGTTCTCGGTCTCGCGCTTGAGCCGCACGATCTCGTGGGGCTGGGTCGGGTTCTCGAGCGCGGGGCGGAACCTGCCCAGCACGGGGTGCGCGTCGGCGGGATCCTCGAGCACCACCGGCAGCAGGTCCTGGAGCGGCGTGCCGCGGTAGCGCTCGGGCATCGCGCGCTCGCCCCAGATGAACCCGACGCCGCCGCCGTCCTCGACGAATCCGAGCAGCGCGTCGAGCCAGGCCTGAACGCCCTCCTCGGTGGGCGCCAGTCGTTCCGGCGGCAGGTCGCCGAGCAGGATCACGTCGTACTGCCGGAGTTCCTCGCGGGTCGACGGGATCGCCTTCAACGGTGGGAGGACCTCGCTGTGCTCCTGCTCGAAGGAGCGCGTCGCATCGGCGAGGAAGCACTGCACGACCACCGCATCGTCGACGCGCTTCAGCGCGTTCTTCACGTAACGGTACTCCCAGCGCGGCACGTCCTCGACGTACAGCACGCGGATCTTGCGGTCCTCGACGTGCAGGAATCGGATCGCTTCGTTGTCGTCGACGCTGGTTTCCTCGGGCAGCGGCACCACGCGGAACTTCAGCGTCCAGTCGCCCTCGGCGTCGAACTTGTGGTTGAGACGCACCGGGACGGGAACGTGATCCTCGCCCAAGGTGGCGCGCTCGCTCGCCAACGCGCGGAACGGGCCGCCGTCGAGCGAGGCTTCGAGGGTGACCGTGGCGAGGCGTCCGGCGAGGCTCTCGGGGTCGAGCACGCACTCGAAGGTCACGTCCTCGCCGAGCAGGGCCTCCTGCGGACCGGGCGGACCGATCATCCGCACGTTCTTCGGCGGGTTCGCGTCGCCGACGCCGACGGTGTAGATCGCGGCATCGTTGAGGCGGTACTTCTGGGCGGCCTCGAGGGGATCTGCGCCGGCGTTGTTGCGGCCGTCGGAGACGACGATCACGCTGTCGCCGTTCGCGGCGCCGAGCGTGGCGAGATGCAGGTCGAGCGCGTCGCCGATCCAGGTGCGATTGCCACCCGAGGTGAGTTCGCCGAGGTCGCGGACCGGCAGCGGCTTGCGGACGAAGCGGAACAGGCGGACGTCGTAGGCCTTGCGCAGTTCGTCGAGTGGACCGCCGGGCTTCTCGAGCACGGCGCGCACCAGTTGACTGCGGGTCGCCGTGGCGAGGTCGTGGATGCCGGACGCCGCGCTCAGGGCACTGGCCTCGGCCTCCTCCGGATAGCTGTCCTTGCGCTGCATGCTCGCGCTGTCGTCGACCAGCACGTGCACCTGGCCCTTGATCTGCGAGTAGCGCACCCGCTCGAAGGCAGGTTGCAGCAACAGGAACACGCAGAACAGGATCGCGAGTCCGCGCAGGGTGGCGAGCAGGGCACGCGTCGACGGCTCGAGGCGCGCGAGCCCGCCGTACGACCAGCGGGCGAACAGCACGATCGCCGGGAGCACGACCAGTCCGAGCACCCAGGCCGGCGGGAGGGCGAGGAACCGGAAGGTCTCTTCGGTCTGGAGCGGCTGCGGTGTGCCGCCAGCCTGGGTCTCCTGCAGCGACGGAACGAGCGCGAAGAGCTCGGCGATCATGCGCGCCTCCTCGCGATGAAGCGGGCGAACGCGGCTTCGCCGATCAGGAACAGCAGCGTGGCCCACAGGAACTGCGGTCCGAGTTCGCGCACGCCGGAGTCGACTGCGGTATTGCTCGTCGACGGCAGCTCGGTCAGCACCTCGGCGAAGCCGAACCGATCACGGACCTTGGCGTGGCCGAGGTAGGTGAGATCGCCCTCGGCTGCGTCGGGCTCGACGGCGAACAGTTCGGTATGTCGACCGCGCACGTCCTGTTCGCCGAGCTGCATCTCGAACTCGTAGAAGCCGGCGTAATCGGTGCGTCGGAACGGCGGCAGGGCGTAGCGTCCGCCCGGAAGCGGAACCGGATCCTCGCCGATCGGCAACTTGGCGACGCCGGCGCGCTCGGGCATGAGGACCGCGATGTCGCGCGGACGCGAGGGGAGCGACGTGCTGAGCGCGTCGCCGACCGTCACGTTCCGGTTGGCGAGCCGTGGTGCGGTGAGCCACTCGGCCATCGGCCAGATCAACAGGAAGGGCAGTCCGCCGACCGGCGAGTCGAGACGGTTCCAGCGCCCTGGGTCGCGCGAGATCGGGCTGGTCAGGAACAGCGCACGGCCTGCGCCGAAGCGCGCAGCCACCAGCAAGGGTGAGCGTGACGGGTCGCGGACCTCGAGCAACACCTGGCCCGAGGTCTTGCGAGTGCTCGCATCGGCGGCGGGGTCCTTCGCCGGTGCGGGCTCCTCTTCTTCCGCGGGGCGCTCCGCGCCGACGAAGCGCCAGACCGGTACGACGCCGAGCAACTGGCGATACGCGTCTTCGCGGAACTCGCGCAGCACCGGGTGATCGGGCGCCGCGATCCCGATGTTGAACCACTGGTCGGCGCGGGGGTCGTAGCCGCGTGGGCTGCCGATCACCATCGGCAGCGGCCCGTAGCCTCCGCGCTGGAGGTTCGCGACGTAGCTGTCCGGCTCGGCCCGCGCCCCGAACATCACGAACAGCCCGGTCCCCGCGCGGACCGCCTCGGTGAGCGCATCGCCCGACTGCGTGTTCAACCGGTCGACGTCGGCGAGCACCACGAGGTCGAAGTCGCCGGGGCGCACACGACCGGTCAAGAGCGCGATCGGATCGACGACCGTCGGACGGAACGGAGTGAGATCCGCCGAGCCCTTGCCTTCGGTCGGATCGAGGACCTCGACCAGCAGGGTCGAGGTGCGCAGCGCGGGATCAGTCTCCGAGCTTCCCTCCACGACGAGCACGTCGATGCGCTCGCGCACGTCGACGGCGAGGAAGCGCTGATCGTCCATCGTGAAGCCGTCGCTCTCGATCGACGCGCGCAAGCGATGCGCACCGGCCTCGGTCAGCGTGATCTCGAACTCGGCTTCGGTCTCGGCGCCGGCCTCCACCTGGACGCTGCGGCGCGAGGGCTGGCCGCCGTCGATCTCCAGCGTGACCTGCGCCGAGCGCTTCTCGCCGGTGCGGTTGCGGACCGTCGCGATCACCGGCAGCGGAACGCGACGGATCGCGTGCACCGTGCCGAGTCGCAGGTCGCTCACCTGCAGATTGTCCTCGGTGCCGCCATCCACCGCGCGTACGTCGAAGAGGTTGATCTCCGCCTTCTCGCGGATGTGCGTCAACAGCTCGCCGAAGTTGTCGCGGAAGTCCTCGGCGGTCGGCGCCTTGCCCGGTTCGGGGGGACGGGCCTCCGCGGCGGACTTCTCGGCATCGTTGCCGAACGCACGGGCCTGGAGGTCGGTGAAGACGTGCACGCGCACCTCGGGCTCGCTCGACTCGTCCACCGCGCGCGCGGCCAGCACCAGGGCATCGCGCAGCTCGGACCCGCCGTCGACCGGGGGTTCCAGTGCGGCGATGCGCGCCTTCGCGCGTTGCAGGTCGAGTTCATCGCGCACCGGCATCGCGGCGTGCAGGCCCTGCACGATCACCGAGACGTGCGGTGTCGACTCCTGCGACGCGATGCGGTCGAGCAGGGCCGTGGCCAGGGCCTTCGCGCGTTCGAAGGGCGTGGTCGCTCCGCGCAGCTCGAGGCCCATGCTGCCGGTGGCGTCGAGGACCAGCACGTGGTGCGCGTTTCCCGAACCCAGGTGCGCGGCGAGCGCGGAATCGCGGAGCAGGGGGCGGGCGATCGCCAGCGCGAGCACGATCGGGATCAGGCAGCGCAGCAGGAGCAGCAGGAGGTTCTCGCGACGGAGTCGCCTGCGTTGCTTCTTGTACGCCGCGAGCAGGAACTCCATCGCGGCCCACGGGCGACGTCGGAACCGCTGGCGGTTCAGCAGATGGATGACCAGCGGCACCGCGAACAGCGCGGCACCGATCAGCAGTCCGGGGTTGAGGAAGTCGAGCAACGACGCGTCCTTGCGGGTCCCTGGCGGTGAAGGTCAGCGCGCACGCTTGGCGCGGGCCATGCGCATGCTCAGGTACGACGACAGCACGACGTCGAGCGGCTGTGCATTGGACAGTTCGACGTAGTCGGCGCGCTGCGCGAGGCAGCCACGGCGCACCTTCTCCTGGAAGCCGCGGACCTCGGCGAGGTAGGCATCGCGCAGGCCGCGCGGATCGGCGAGCAGTTCGGGCATCTGCTCGAGTCCCTCGAACAGCGTCATGCGTTCGAAGGGAAACTCGAGTTCGTCGCGGTCGAACACGTGGAAGACGATCACGTCGTGGCCCCGCTGACCCAGCGCGCGGATCCCCTTGAGCACCTCGTCGACGTCGTCGAACAGGTCGGAGAACACCACCACGACGCCGCGCTTGCGGAGCGAGCTGGCGAGTTCGGTCAGCACGCTGCCGACCTTCGACTTCTGGGTCGGTCGGGCCTCCTGCAGGGTGTGCACCAGATTGGAGAGCCCGTTGCGCGTGTTCGACGCCGGCACCTGGCGCACGATCTTCTCGTCGAACAGGGTGAGGCCGACGGCGTCCGACTGCTGTTGCAGCAGGTAGGCCAGCGACGCGGCGGCGGTCGACGCGTAGTCGAACTTGCTCATGCCGTCGTCGTGCGCATAGGCCATCGACTCGCTCTGGTCGACGAACAGCCAGGCGCGGAGGTTGGTCTCCTCCTCGAACTCCTTGATGTAGAAGCGATCGGACTTGCCCCAGATCTTCCAGTCGACGAATCGCACGTCGTCGCCCGGCACGTATTCGCGGTGCTGCGCGAACTCGACCGAGAAGCCCTTGTAGGGCGACTTGTGCATCCCGGAGATGAACCCCTCGACGACCAGTCGCGCGCGCACTTCGAGGCGCTCGACCTTCGCGAGCACCTTGGGATCGAGGTAGTTCTTCGTCTCTGTCGCCATCTCGATGAGTTCCTCGCTCGGGCACGACGGGGTCGTTGTGGACCCGTCGTGATCAGGAGCTCGACTGACTGATCACACCGGGCAGGCGCTTGTCGGCGAGGGCCGCAGAGCGGTTCGGATCGGTCTCGGCGAGCAGGCGCTCCACGACGGTGTCGGTCGTGACGCCCTCGGCTTCCGCCGCGAAGCTGGTGACCAGACGGTGCCGGAGCACCGGTGCGGCGACCGCGCGCACGTCGTCGGCGGAGACGTGGAAGCGTCCCTGCAGCAGTGCGCGCGCCTTCGCGCCGAGCACGAGGTACTGGCTCGCACGCGGACCCGCTCCCCACGACAACCAGTCGCGCACCCAACCCGGCGTGGTGGGGTCGGTGACGCGCGTCGAACGCGTGAGACGCAACGCGAAGTCGAGCACCTGATCGGCGATCGGCACGCGGCGCACGATCGCCTGCAGCGCGAGGATGTCCTCCTTGCGCAGGACGGCTTCGACCTTCACGTCGCGCGTCTCGGTGGTGCGGCGCACGATCTCGCGCTCCTCGTCCAGCGAGGGGTAGTCGACCTTCACCATGAACATGAAGCGGTCGAGCTGGGCTTCCGGGAGCGGGTAGGTGCCTTCCTGCTCGATCGGATTCTGCGTGGCGAGCACGAAGAACGGGCGCTCGAGGTCGTGCCGCTGACCACCGACCGTGACGTGGTACTCCTGCATCGCCTCGAGCAGCGCCGCCTGCGTCTTCGGCGGCGTTCGGTTGATCTCGTCGGCGAGGATCACGTTGGCGAAGATCGGTCCGCGCAGGAACTTGAACACGCGATCGCCGGTCGCCTTGTCCTGCTGGATCACCTCGGTGCCGGTGATGTCCGAGGGCATCAGGTCCGGCGTGAACTGGATGCGGTTGAAGGACAGGTCGAGGATCTGCGACAGCGTCGAGATCATCAGCGTCTTCGCCAGGCCGGGGACGCCGACCAGCAGGCAGTGGCCGCGGCAGAACAGCGCGGTGAACAGCTCGTCGACCACCTGATCCTGGCCGACGATCACCTTCTGCATCTCCGCCTTCATGTGGGCGTAGGCCTTCTGGAGCTGCTCGACTTGCTTGAGGTCGGCCTCGGACGGCTGCTGGGAATCGCTCATGTTCGGAGGGTCGGGGTCGGGTCGGGAATCGGGTCGATTACGGGTGCCGGATCGCGGCTGCGGGTCGGCGCGGGCGGGAAGCGCGCGGAGACCGGCTCCGCAGGACGTCTCGTCGCGGCGAATCTTCCGCGACATGGCGCGGGAGAGGAACCCTCGTCGGGACGGCGTGGCAACGGCGCGGAGAGGGTGACCCGTTCACCGCGGGCGGGGAAGTCCGGTCTTCGGTTCCGGGGGCGGGGTCGAGCCTGCCTCTGGTTCGGGTCGCGGCGGGAGCGAGGCGGGATCGATGCCGTGGCGATCGAGCTCGATCAGCACCGTCTCGGGGTCGGCCTGGAGGCGCTGGCGTCGGGCGCGCAGGTCGTGCGACTCGCGCGTGGTCTCCGACAGGTCCTGCTGCATGCGCGTCTCGACCGCGCGCAGGTCCTGCTGTTCCGCCAGACCGGGAATGGTGCTCCGGAACAGGATCGTCACTCCGATCGCGACGCTGACGAGGCACACGACCCACGGGAACGGGTCGGCCCCCTCCGCGCGCCGCCCGCGTGCAGGTTGAGCCATGGCGCGGCGCAGGATACGCGCTCGGCTCGCGGCGTAGAAGCGCGGAGACGTCGCGAGCGCGTCACCGGGCGCCGTAGATCGCCGCGGCGCCGAGCTCCTCCTCGATACGGAGGAGCTGGTTGTACTTGGCGACGCGGTCGGTGCGGCAGGGCGCGCCGGTCTTGATCTGGCCGACATTCGTCGCGACCGCCAGGTCGGCGATGGTGGTGTCCTCCGATTCGCCCGAGCGGTGCGACATGACCGCGGCCATGCCGCTGCGGTGCGCGAGGTCGACGGCCTCGAGCGTCTCGGTCAGCGTGCCGATCTGGTTGACCTTGATCAGGATCGCGTTCGCCGCCTTGTCCTCGATGCCGCGCGCGAGGCGCTTCGTGTTGGTCACGAACAGGTCGTCGCCGACCAGTTGGACGCGGCCGCCCAGGCGGGCGGTCAAGAGCTTCCAGCCCTCCCAGTCGTCCTCGGCGCAGCCGTCCTCGATGCTGAAGATCGGGTACTGCCGGCACCAGTCCTCGTACAGCGCGACCAGGCCGGCGGCGTCGAGCGACTTGCCCTCGCCCTCGAGGTGGTACTTGCCGTCGCGGAACAGCTCGGTGCTCGCCACGTCCAGCGCCAACTTCACGTCGGTGCCCGCCTTGAGGCCGGCCTTGGCGATCGCCTCGAGGATGACGTCGATCGCTTCGCGATTGCTGCGCAGGTTGGGTGCGAAGCCGCCCTCGTCGCCGACCCCGGTGGCAAGGCCCTTGCCCTTCAGCACCTGCTTGAGGTTCTGGAACACCTCGACGCCCATCCGCAGGCCCTCCGCGAAGTTGGTCGCGCCGAAGGGCATCACCATGAACTCCTGGAAGTCGACGTTGTTGTCGGCGTGGGCCCCGCCGTTGAGGATGTTCAGCATCGGCACCGGCAGCCGGCGCGCGGCGACGCCGCCGACGTAGCGCCACAGCGGCATATCGAGGTGTTGGGCCATCGCGTGGGCGGTGGCGAGGCTGGCGCCGAGCACGGCATTCGCCCCCAGCGCGGACTTGTTCGGGCTGCCGTCGAGTTCGCACAGCATCCGGTCGACGACCACCTGGTCGTCCGCGGTCTGTCCGAGCAGCAGGTCCTGGATCCGCCCGTTGACGTTCTCCACCGCCTTCTGCACGCCCTTGCCGCCGTAACGCTTGCCGCCGTCGCGCAGCTCGACGGCCTCGTGGATCCCGGTCGAGGCGCCGGAGGGGACGATGACGCGGCCGAGGGAGCCGGATTCGAGGCCGATCTCGACCTCGACGGTGGGATTGCCGCGCGAGTCGAGGACCTCGCGGCCGTGGACGTGGACGATCGTGGACATGGGCGGCGGAGCATAGCTCCGCGCCCCGAGGGGACCGAAGCGTCCGATGTCGCCGGTCGGAGTGCGTGTGCGGATGTCCGCCGCCGCGTGCGCGATCGCTCGACCGGGGCAGGCCGACACCGTCTTTCCGTTACGCACGCGTCACAAGCAGGCGGTGGAGGGCCGACCAGGGAGCGTCGGGAGACGCGGTACGGACCTTGCCAACGACGCGCCGCCTCGGCCCGGCGGCCGGAGCGGAGTGCTCACCGCGATGGATGGAGTCTTCGTGCGGAGATTGGCCCTGACCCTGTGCGGCGTCGGTCTGACGGCGCTCGGCGCGGCGCAGGAGCCGGTGCGATCGTCGATCGCACGTAGCCCGGAGACGGTGAGCCCGCCCGGGCTCGACCCGTACACCCGCGGGAAGGAGGACGACCTCGAACGGGCCGGCTATGTCCGCACGGCGCCGTTTCCGATCGGTGGCTATCACGGCACCGCCGAGATCGACGCCCTGATCGGTGAAGGTCGCATGCGGTGGATCGAGACCGCGCACTTCCGCATCGGGGCCGAACTCCCCGCGGAGAGCATGAAGTCGCTCGGCAAGGACGTGCGCGCGCGATTGCGCGCCGACCTCGCAGCGGCGCAGCGTCGCCTTCCGCGCGTCGACGTCGAGACCGACGAGCTCGATCCATGGTTGCGCACCCACCTGCTCGCGCAGTGGTGCGAACAGAGCTACACCGACTTCCTCCGCGTCGTCGGCTACTCCGAAGGTGACTTCCCGATCCGCACGCAAGGCCTGCGGCTCGACGACTCGTACCTCGGTCAGGGGCGCTACCTCGGGCAGAAGGAGAAGTACGTCGTGCTGGTGTTCGCGCACGCGCCGGACCTGCGGCGCTACGCGCACGAGTACCTCGGCGCCGACGTCGACTGGCCGTTCCGTCACGATCTCGGTTGGGGCCAGGGGCTGATGTTCGTCACGGCGCTCGACATGGACGACCAGGGCGTCGACGACACGGCGCTGCACTGCGCGGTGTCGTACAGCCTGTTCCACAACTTCTGCGACGGCTTCCGCGGCTACCTCTTCGAGACCCCGGTGTGGTTCAAGACCGGTCTCGCGCAGTGGTACGCGCGAGGCATCGATCCGCGCCATCCGCAGTTCGATCGCCCGCCGGGTCGTCGTGGCGACGGTCGGCTCGTCGCCGAGTGGGACAAGCGGGCGAAGGGACTCGCGCAGAACGATGCGGCGCGTCCGGTCGTCGAGCTCGTGCAGAGCCGCGACTACGCCGGCTTCAAGTTCCACGACTACGTCGAGTCCTGGTCGCTCGTCGACTTCCTGATGAGCCGTGGCGACGTGGCGATGCAGCGCTTCCTTCACCGCATCAAGTCGCCGCTGTGGTTGACCACCGGCACCGTGGATTGGACCGCGGTCCTCGCGCAGCAGGATCGCGCCTTGCAGGAAGCCTTCGGATTCCGGGACGCGGCCGCACTCGGCGTCGCGTGGAAGGAATGGGCGAAGAAGAAGTGATCGACCCGTGGACACCGGCTCCACGGGGATCCCGAACCGAGCAGCCCAACTCGGCTCGGATCGTGGCGTCTCGCCGGGGATGGAGTGATCGATGAAGACGACTCTCGTTTGTCTGTCGACCCTCGCCGCGTTGGCGATCGGGTCCGAGGTGGCAGCCCAGGCGGGCTACTACGGCGGAGGCCGGGGCGGCGGTGGCGGTCGCTCCGGCGGCTTCACCGGCGATCTCGGTTCGTCGACGCCGCGGCTGCCTCCGCCTCCGAAGTGGAATCCCACCGACACGGTGGCCCCGAACCTGCCGCGTGAAGGCGGAACGGCCGGTCACCTGCCGACGACGCCGACCACCGCTCCGACCGCGGCTCCGACGCTGAACCCGATGGTTCCGGGTGCACCGCGTCCCCAGGTCGGCCCGCCGATGCTCGGTGGGATGCGCGGCGTGCCGGTCGAGTTCCGCCGCGACGACGAGACGCTGCGGCACTTCGCCGTCGACTGGTCCTTTCCGTCGACTCCCGAGGTCGAACAGCCGCTGAGCTTCGAGACCGCGATCCGCGAGATCGCGGGTTCCGACGCCCGTCCGATCCTCGTGCGTCGTCACGGCCACGCGGTCGAGCAGGAGCAGGATCAGCGCGTCGAGACGCTCTTGCAGGACGAGGAGCTGCGTGTGCTCTCGCGCTTCTTCCACTGCGTCGACCTGCCGGACACCACGCGTCATCCGGAGCATCCCTTCGCCAACCTCTACGACCCGGCGCGGCCACCGCTGATGTTCCTCACCGATGCACAGGGTGCGGAGAGCGTCGGCTTCAGCGGGCTCGAGTCCCGCACGCAGGTCCGTGACGCGGTCTATGCGACCATCGCCCGCTGCTACGAGGGCGATGCGAAGCAGGTCGCGAAGGAACTGCGCCGCAGCATCGAGGACTACGACCGCCTGCTGCCGCTCGAGCGTCAGACCGCGGCCGACCTCGACGACGCGATCGTCGCCGACGGCACCGATTCGTCGCGCGTGCACAAGCTGCAGGATCGCCTCGCGCAGGTCCGCAAGGACCTCGAGGAGCTCAAGGCGAAGGAGACCGCGATCAGTGCGCGTCTGCGTCCCGTCGCGCGTGTCGCTGCTGCCCGGTGAGGAGAACGCCGTCTGCGAGAGGAGTCCCGACCATGTTCTTGCTGAGGATCGCCGTCGTCGCCGTGCTGTGCGCACTGCCCCACGCACAGGGTCTGCCCGTCGTCTCCTATCCGGCCGGCAATCCGCGCACGAGCGCGAAGGTGCTCCTCGGCAAGGCGCTGTTCTGGGACGAACAACTCTCTTCGACGCGCAGCGTCGCGTGCGGCACCTGCCACATCCTCTCCGCGGGTTCCACCGACCCGCGGACCTTCACCGATCCGCGTTCGATGCATCCGGGGCCCGATGCCGCGCTCGGCACGCCGGACGACGTCGGCGGTTCGTTCGGCGTGCCGGGCAACACGGCAGGCGGGAGCTATCTGTCGACCTTCTTCGGTCTGTCGCCCCAGGTGACTCCGCGGCGCACCCAGTCGGTGATCATGGCGCAGTACGCGCCGAGCCTGTTCTGGGACGGCCGCGCCACCGATTCGTTCGCCGATCCCGTCACGCATCAGATCCTGCTGCCCACCAACGCCGCGTTGGAGAGCCAGGCGCTCGGGCCTTTGACCAGCGAGGTCGAGATGGGCCACCTGGGACGGACCTTGAGCGACGTCGAGGTGCGCATCGTCACCGTCCGTCCGCTCGCCCTCGCGAGCAACATCCCGGCCCCGCTCGCCACCTTCGTCGCCGGGCGCAGCTATCCGGATCTGTTCCAGCTCGCGTTCGGCTCCAACCAGGTGACTGCCGCCCGCATCGCGATGGCGATCGCGACCTACGAGCGCGAGCTGGTCCCCGATCAGACGCCCTTCGACCTCGGAACGCTGTCGTCGGTCGCGCGCGGCGGACAGATCGTGTTCACCCTCGGTCGCTGCGACACCTGCCACGCGCCACCCCTGTTCACCGACAATCTGTTCTTCAACACCGGTGTGCGTCCGACCACGGAGGACTCCGGACGCGGCGGCATCACCGGCCTGCCGGCCGACATCGGCACTTTCCGCGTGCCGAGCCTGCGCAACGTGAAACTGCGCGCGCCCTTCCTCCACAACGGTCGCTTCCGCACGCTCGCCGAGGTCGTCGACTTCTACACGCGTGGCGGCGACTTCCCGGCCTCGAACCTGTCGATCACTCCGACCGGCTTCTCGGCGCAGCAGAAGCGCGACCTGGTCGTGTTCCTCGAGGAGCTGACCGATCCGCGCGTCGAGAACGAGCTGCCACCCTTCGATCGACCGACGCTGTTCTCGGAGTCGAGCGGAGCCAACGTCCACTTCGGGCACGGCACGCCCGGTGACGGCGGCATCGTTCCGGAGGCGATCGCGGTCGAGCCCGCGGTGCTCGGCAACGATCGCTTCACCCTCGGCTTCGACAAGGGCGCCGCGGGTTCCCCCGTGTGGCTGGTGTTCGGCTTCAACGCCGATCCGGTCGGCCTGCCGTTGCTCGGCATCACCTTCCATCTGGTTCCGGGTCCGGACCTGATCGGCTTCCAGGCCGGCACGACCGGGGGAAGCGCACCGGGCGAGGGCCGTCTCTCCTTCACGTTCCGCGTGCCGACGGCCGCGTCGCTGCGCGGCGTCACGCTGAACGGACAGTGGATCCAGCTCAACTTCGCGTCGCCATCGCCCTTCTCGGCGACCGCGGGCTTCGGCTTCACGCTGCTGTGATCAGCCGTCGACGAGGCGGAACAAGCGGTGTGCGTTCTCCGTCGTGACGCGTGCCACGTGCTCCGCGGCCACTCCCCGCAGCCGCGCCACCTCCGCGCAGACCGCCGTGAGCCACTGCGGCTCGTTGCGCCGCGTCTTCGGTCGCGGACTCAGGGTGCGCGGGAGGAGGTAGGGGGCATCGGTCTCGATCAGCAGGCGGTCGTCGGGGATGGCGCCGACCAGTGCGGCGAGTTCGCCCCCGCGACGCTCGTCGCAGATCCAGCCGGTGATGCCGATGCACAGGCCGAGATCCAAGCAGTCGTGGAGAACCTCGCTCGACTCCGTGAAGCAGTGCAGGACGCCGCCGGGGAAGCGGTCGCGATGTGCGCGCAGGATCGCGAGGAAGCGGTCGGCGGCGCCGCGGGCGTGGAGGAACACCGGCCGACCGGTCTGCGCGGCCAGCGCGAGCTGCGCCTCCATCGCGCGTTCCTGCGCCGGACGGGGCGACAGGTCGCGGAAGAAGTCGAGCCCGGTCTCCCCGACGGCGACGACCTCCGGCTCGCGGAGCAGCGTCGCCAGTCCGCGTGCCACGTCATCCGACCAGTCGCGCGCATGGTGAGGATGCACACCGGCGGTGGTGAACAGGCGGCACGCCGCAGGCGAACGGGCGAGCACGAGCGCCTCCTCACTGTGTCGCAGCGTCGTGCCGGTGACGATCAGCGTGTCGACGCCGGCGTCGCGGGCGCGCGCGAGCACCGCGGCGCGGTCGCCGTCGAAGGCGTGGTCGGTGAGGTTGACGCCGATGTCGATCACGCAGGGGATCGGAGCCGTCCGTCCTCGATGTCGCCAGCCGGTTCCGCGGTGTTCGTCCTCGAACGAGCCCGCGAGCGGTCCCGCGCGAGTCCACCGCACTCGTTGCCGCGGACTCGCCCGGTGTCTCGCATCGCGCCGGGGCACACCGATTGCGGAAGTGGCGCGCGACGTGAAGCTCATGCGCACCGCCATCGCCGTCCTGCTCCTGGTTGCCACGTCCCTCGCCCAGGCCTCGCACAAGCGAACGACGGAGGCGTGGGTGGACCCCTACACCGGCGGCGATGCCGCGCGGGTCGCGGCCGCCGGCTACGTGGGCTACGGCCCCTTCGCGATCGATGACGATCATGGCAGCCGCGACATCGACCGGCTGCTCGGTGCGACGTCCCTGCTGTGGCTGGAGACGGCACACTTCAAGCTCGGACTGCGGCTGCCCGAGTACCGCATCCCGACCGCGAACCGCACCGAGCGTGACAAGCTGCGCGCCGAGCTCAGCGATCTCCGCCAGCGCATGCCGGACGTCGACGTCGCCACGCGCTCACTCGATCCCTGGCTGCGGCTGCATCTCACCGCGCTGCGCCTGGAGGGGGCGTATGCCGCATTCGAGAAGCTGGTCGAACCCGTGGATCCGGCGTCGGCGACGGCTTCCTCGCAGGCGGATCTCGAGGGCGGTGGTCGTGGCGTCGGTGCCTGGCTCGGCAAGGACGACAAGTTCGTGGTCCTGGTGTTCGCGACGCGCTCGGATCTCGCACGCTACGCGGTCGACCATCTCGGCCGCGCCTTGCAGACCCCGCAGCGCGAGGACCTCGGCGCTCTGCAGGGCATGCTGTTCGTGACCGCGCTCGACTGTGATCCCGACCTGACGGGCGACACCGGACTGCACTGCCATCTGGTCTACGCCGTGGTCGAGAACATGGTCGCCGCCTACCGCGGTCACCGCTTCGATCTGCCGGCCTGGATCGAATCCGGTCTCGCGCAGTCCTTTGCGCTCGCGATCGATCCGCAGCATCCCAACTTCGACCGCGGTCGGTTGCGCAGCATCGATCCGCGTCCGCGCGGCGATCTCTCGCTGAGGGTGCGGAGCCTCGTCGAGAAGCGCCTCGCGGCACCCTTCTCGCAGATCGCGGGCCAGCGCGACGTCGCGCGCTTCACGCTCGACGATTTCGTGTTCGCCTGGTCGCGCATCACCTGGCTGCGCTCGCTCGGCGACGATCGCTTCGCACATTTCATGGCGCTGATGAAGGCTCCGCTCCCCACCAACCTGTCGCGTTCCGTCCAGGATCTCGTGATCGAGCGTCAGGCGACGGCGCTCCGTGAGGCCTTCGGCATCACCGGCTGCGAGGATCTCGACCGCAAGTGGACGGCGTGGGTGCTGGCGCGCCGGAGCTGAGTCTGCTCACACCCAGGAGTTGGTGAGCAGCTCGCCGAGCCCGCCGGCACCGGGCACCACGTACTGGACGTCGCTGAGTCCGCGTTCCAGCTCCGGGTGTGTTCCGGGCGGTGTCGCGAGCACGCGCTCCGGTGAGAGGCCTCGGTCGAAGCGGCCGCACCACAGATGGACGTCGTCGGTCGATGCGATCACGCGTTGCGTCGCCTCGGGCGTGCACATCAGGTGCAGTGCGGCGAGCGCGCGCGGTCCACGGCGACCCAGCGTGCGGTAGACCTCGACCGTGCGGCACACGGTGCCGCCGGTCGCACCCATCGGATCGGGGATCAGCACCACCGCGCCGTCGACGTCGCCGCCGAGCTTGCTGCCGTCCATACGCACTCCGGTGACGCGGCCGTCGACGTCGGTCTCGCGCGAGAGGTTGAGGAAGTCGATGCGCACGTTCTCCGGCGGCAGCATCTGGCAGGCGATCTCGTAGCAGGTCTGCGCGGGCAGGATCCCGGCGCGCACCACCGCGCAGATCACCAGCTTGGTGTCGCGATCGAGGATCGTGCCGCGGTACACGCCGCGCGGCTCGCTCTGCGCCATGCGCGTCGGCACCGCGGCGGTCTCGACCGGGAAGTGGTGGTCGATCGCGGCGTGGAACAACCGCGCGTAGGCGGTGCGCACGAGGCCGGGGACCTCGGCCGTCCCGGTGGTCGGCGCGCCGAGCCGTGCCAGCACCGACAACATGGACGGTTCGCCGAGGACGTGCAGGCGTGGACCGTAGGCGTGCGACAGCTCCATGCCGCGATCCTACCGGCGGGATGTGCGCCTTCGAGGACACCCCGGCGGAGGCTGCGGCCGCCACCCTTGATTCCTCCGCCGACGACGCGACCATCCTCGCCTTGGACAGCGCAAGAGAGCCTCTACCTGCCGTGCCGACGTTCGACGTGCTCCTCGGGCGAGACCGGATCCTGCGTCGCGTCGCCGAGCTCGCGGGTGCGATCCGTGCGCGCCATCGTGATCCATCGCGCCTGTGCATCGTCGCCGTGATGGAGGGAGCGCGCGTGTTCTGCCGACACCTCGTTCCGCAGCTCGGCACTGCGCTGCGTGTGCACGAGATCCGCGCGAAGAGCTACCTCGGCACGAGCAGCTCGGGGACCGTCTCGCTGAGCGGAGCCGACGCGCTCGACGTGCGCGGCAAGGAGGTCCTGCTGGTCGAGGACATCGTCGACACCGGGCGGACCATCGCGCGTCTGCGCGAGCACATGGCGTCGGCGGGGGCCGCGTCGGTCGAGGTCGTCACGCTGCTGAGCAAGCCGTCGCGCCGCGAGGTGCAGGTACAGGTCGAGTGGATCGGTTTCGAGATCGAGGACCACTTCGTGATCGGCTTCGGTCTCGACTTCGACGGCCTCTACCGCGAGTTGCCCGAGGTCGTGATCTACGACCCGGCGCGCGCCTGAACACGCGCGGCGCAGTCGTCAGTCGGCCACACCCATCTCCCGCAGCAGGCGCGGCGCCGGCATCACCGACTCCAGGAACCACAGCACGTAGCGGATGTCGACGCACACGTTGCGCGAGCGATCCGGGTTCCAGCCGAAGTCGCCGGCGACATTCTCGAACACGCGGTCGAAGTTCAGGCCGACCAGTTCGCCCTTGCCGTTGATCACCGGCGAGCCGGAGTTGCCGCCGGTGGTGTCGGCGTCGGCGAGGAAGCACACCGGGACGTCGCCGAGCCGCGGGTCGAAGAAGCGGCTCTGACGGCGCGTCTTCGCCGCGTCGAGCAGCGCCTGCGGCACCTCGAAGGGCTCCTTGCCGGTCGCCTTCTGCAGGAGACCGTCGACGGTGGTGTGCGGCGTGTACCACACGCCGTCGCGCGGCGCGTAGCCCTTCACATTGGCGATCGAGACGCGCAGGGTGCTGTTCGCATCCGGGTAGAACGACGCGCCGCGCCATTCCTCCTGCGCCTCGATCCAACGGCGGCCGACGTCGAGCGCGCGTCCTTCGAACACTCGGGCACGCTGCTGCGCGAGATCCCGCTCGTGGACGAGTCCGCGGGCCAGCACGACCAGTGCGTCGTCGCGTTGCTCGGCAGCCTTGCGACCACCGCGCAGCAGTGCGAGTCGCCCCTCCGCGGTGCGCAGCGGTGAATCGCCGAACAGGCGGGCCACCACGGCGAGGGTCGCGTCCCGCGTCTTTTGGGACAGGGCATCGCGACCCTCGAAGGCGTCGGTGCCCTCGAGGTGGCGCACCTCGTCGAGCAGGATGGCGAGGATCGGGAGCTGAACGGCGTCGAAGTCCTTCAGCGCCGCATCGCTGGCGACGCGCTTGTTGGTCGCGTCGTCGAGTTCGGCGTCGGGCTCGCGCTTCTGCGCGGCGTCGACCAGATCGACGATGCTGCGCAGGAAGGGTGCGATGCGGCCGCTCAGCAGCAGGCCGAGCACGAGGTCCTTGGTCGAGGTCTGCTGCTGCTCCCGGTCGAGCGCGAACAGGTCGTCGAGCACCTTGCCGTGGCGCGCGCGCCGCGAGGCGTCGGCCGCGACCCAGGTGCGGAACGCGTCCTCCTCGCGCTTCTTGCGCTCGACCACCGCGTTGCGCGCCAGGCCGAACACCATGCCGGCGGCGTTCTTCTGCACGTTGGCCAGGCTCTTGATCGTGCTGGCGTAGGCGAGTTGCTCGGCATCGCCCTTCTGGGCCTGTGCCTCCATCACCGCGATGATCCGCGTGAGCAGATCGAGGCGCTTGGGATAGTAGATGCCCTCGCGCTCGGCGACGGCGAGCGAGCTGTCGTAGCGCTCGGTGTGGCCGGGGTAGCCGAGCACGAGCACCAGATCGTCGTCGTGCACGCCCTTGCCGCCGACGTGCAGCCAGTGCTGCGGGCGGTACGGCACGTTGTCCTTCTGGTAGGCGCGCGGCGAGCCGTCGGGCGCGGCATAGGCGCGGAAGAAAGTGAAGTCGCCGGTGTGACGCGGCCACTCCCAGTTGTCGACCTCGCCGCCGTATTCACCGACGCTGCGCGGCGGCACGTAGACCAGCCGCACATCGGTCAGCTTGGTGCGGTGGTAGAGGTGGTACTCCTTGCCCTCGAGGAAGGAGGCGACGCTGCAACTGGTGTCGGGCTGCTTCTCGCCCTCGGCGACGATCTCGCGGATCACCTCTTCCGTGCGCTGCGACACTTCCAGCGGCGACTTCGCCGCGGCCTGCGCGGTGTGCACGCGCTCGGTCACGTCGTCGATGCGTCGCACCACGTAGACCACCATTCCCGGCGCCGGCAGTTCCTCCTCGCGGCTGTTCGCGCAATAGCCGTCGCGCAGGTAGTTGGTCTGCGGCGTGCTGAGCTGGGTGACGGCACCGAAGCCGCAGTGGTGGTTGGTGACCACCAGCCCGTCTGCCGAGCAGAACGACGCGGTACATCCACCGATCTGCACCGCCGCCGACAGCACGCCGCCGCGCTCCGGATGCCAGAACTCGTCGCGCGTCATCTGCATGCCGCGCGCCTGCAGCGCGGGCCAGTTCATCGCGCGCACCTGCTGCGGCAGCCATTGACCCTCGTCGGGCCGCGCGTGCAGCGCGAGGATCGCGGCGAAGGGGAGGAGGTGCGCGAGATGGCGGGGATTCATCGGGTCGGCTCCGTTGCGGGGCGACGCAGGCTACTGCCTCGGCGTCCCTCGGACCACGTCGCGCACGCGACCGCTGTGTCGCGAAGTCGAACTCGCGTCTCCGCTTCTCGGGCAGATTGCCGTCGGGTCCGGACGAGGAGACCCAGCGGTGCCATCGACACGCTCGCGGCTTCCGAATCGACGCATGCCGTCACGATTCTCCCGCCTTCGGACCCAGCCCGCCCTCGAAGGTCGTTCGACGCTACTTCGTCTGTCTCTCGCCCTGCGGTCGCCGTGCGTCGAGGTCGAGCACCTGAACCCACACATTGCGGAACCGCACTTCGTTGTGGTGTCCCTGCAGCTTGATCGGCAGCGGTTCCGGTCCCTCGGGCTTGCCGGCACCGGTCTTGCGCGGGATGGCGACGTCGTCATGGATCGGCTGCTCGTTCTGCCACACCGTGATCCGCGCGTCCTCGACCTTGGCGTCGCCGTCGTAACGCGCGGCGCGGAACACGATGTCGAAGCACTGCCATTCGCCGGCCGGCTTGTTGACGATGCGATCCGGCTTCCTGAGCCGGTAGAGGCTGCCGCAATCGCTGGCCGTGTAGTCCTTCGCGTCGATCCCGAAGGAGTCGAGGATCTGAACCTCGTAGCGCTGCTGGATGTAGACGCCCGAGTTCCCG
The DNA here is from genome assembly GCA_046349595.1 of Planctomycetota bacterium. Lineage (GTDB taxonomy): Bacteria > Planctomycetota > UBA1135 > UBA1135 > UBA2386 > JACRLW01. The sequence goes on along the minus strand of JAXMCA010000001.1, from coordinate 2,575,719 downwards.
CGGCTCTCGTGATCGTCCCCGCTGGTCTGGTTGACGTTGAACTCGACGTGCAATCGGAAGTCGCGGTAGGGCTGCGGTGTGACCACGCTGTCCCACTTCGGCGATGCGCACAGGATGCCGTCGGCGAACACCCACAGGCATGCGGCCGCCGGGTCTTCGGGCAGCAAGACCGAAGCCTCTGGACCGACGAGTTGCACCGCGTCATCAGGTCGACCGAGGTCGCCCGCGACAAGGATGCCCTTGGTGGTGTCGGGACAGGCGTGACGGATCACGAACTTGACCAGCTCCTCGCTCTGGAACCAGCCGTTCCACATGTCGTGGCCGTGGCCCGCGAAGACCTTCAGCACCATCGGGCCGTGCAGCGCCGCATAGCGCCGCGCGAGTTCACGCGAGTTCGTCGCCAGAGGGACGACACTGTCGTCTTCACCGTGCAGGTGCAGGATCGGAACATGAGCCGCAGCGAGGGGGGCGAGACGCTCGATCGGATTGTGTTCGCGCAGCGCGTCGCGCAGCTCGGCTTCGGTCATCGCATAGGCCGCACATGCCTTGGCGATCCCGGGATAGCTCTGCAGGTCGCAGACCGGATATATGCCGGCGATGCATGCCACCGCGTCGGGGTGCTCGGCGGCCCAGTTGTAGAGCATCAATCCGCCGCGGCTGCGCGCCAGCAGACAGGCGCGGGGTGCGAGCTTGCGCGCGCCGACGAGGTTCTCGTACAGCGCCGCATAGAGTGCGCGCCCGGCCGGGCTGCCGTACGACTCTCCGACGTCGATCCCCGCGATCGCGATCCCCGCGGCGAGGAAGCGTTCGAACATCCAGGTCTCGGCCGCAGACGGCAGCCCCGGCAAGGTCGGTGCATAGAGGACCCAGGGCACCGGGCGGTCCGATCGCGGCTTCGGCGGCAGGATCAGGAACGCGGTGTGGCCGTCGACCTCGAACACCTCGCCGGGCATCGGCAGGTCCTTCGCGGGCGCGACCGCGGGCTTCGATTGCGCGGTCGGGCCGAGCGAGGCCAGTGCTGCGATGAGCACAGCGCGGAAGAACACGCGTGGATCGGAGTGCACCCTGTGAAGTTCGCACACTGCCCACCGGCTGTCGAGCGACGGGCGTTCCAGCGAGTTCCTCGGAGGCGGACTCGCGACGGAATCCGGCGGATGGCCGGTACTCTCCGCGCACCGTGATCCACTCCGAGCCACGACGGCATCTGGCGGGCGCAGCAGTCCTGCTCCTCCTCGAACTCCCCCTCGCATCGCAGCAGCATCCGATGCTCGCACCGACGCCTCCGATGGGATGGAACAGCTGGAATGCCTTCGAGGCCGACATCGACGCGACGAAGATCCGTGCGACCGCGGACGCGATGGTGAGCTCGGGGATGCGCGAGCTCGGCTACGTCTACCTCGTCCTCGACGACGGCTGGATGGCGAAGGATCGCGATGCGCAGGGGCGGCTGGTGGCCGACCCCAGGAAGTTCCCCGACGGCATGAAGGCGATCGGCGACTACCTCCACGAACGCGGTCTGAAGTTCGGCATCTACGAGGACCGCGGCAAGCTGACCTGTCAGCAGTTGCCGGGAAGCCTCGGGCACGAGCAGGTCGACATGGCGACCTTCGCGGAATGGGGGGTCGACTACATCAAGATGGACAGTTGCTTCGCCGAGAGCAACGGCCGCTTCAGCTCGGAGGACTACGCGATCTTCCGCCGTCACATCGAAGCGACCGGCCGACCGATCGTGCTCAGCATCTCCGACTTCGGCAATGCAGCGTGGGCGTGGGGCGGCAGCGCATCGGCGCAGTTGTGGCGCACCTCCGGCGACATCTATCCCTGGATGGACTCGGTCTACCACTGTGCGGAGACCTCGGCCGGGGATCGCGCGATCCATCCCGCCTTCCATGGCCTCTGGCAGTTCGCCGGTCCGGGACATTGGAACGATCCGGACATGCTGCAGGTCGGCAACCTGAAGCACATCGAGCCCGAACGCGCGGGGATCGGCGATCGCGCCCACTTCAGCCTGTGGTGCATCCTCGCCGCGCCGCTGATGGTCGGCACCGATCTGCGCACGGCGAGCAAGGACGTCCTGGCGACGCTGACCGCAGCCGAGGTGATCGCGGTCGACCAGGACCCCCGCGGCGTGCAGGGCTCCAAGGCGTGGAGCGACGGACCCTTGGAGATCTACGACAAGCCGCTCGCCGACGGCACCACCGCGGTGTTGCTGCTCAACAAGGGACGTGAGACCGCCGACATCCGCGTGCGCTGGGATCAGATCGGACTGAGCGGCAGCCAACCGGTGCGCGATCTGTGGGCGCGAAAGGATCTCGGCAGCTTCGAGGGCGGTTTCACCGCCACGGGTCTCGGCCAGCACGAGCATCGCATGCTGAAGGTCGGTCGTCCTGGACCACCCTTGCCATCGCCAATCCCGATGGCCGCCGAGAAGTACCGCGTCACCCGGAAGGGAGAGACCCTGTTGAGCGAGCTGTACTACGTGTGGAAGGCCGACAACGCACCGACCTACGACCGCAGCTTCGACGGCAAGCCGCTGGTCGTCGGCGGGACCGAGGTCGCGACGGGCTTCGGCGTGAAGGGACGCTCGGCCTTCATGTTCCTGACCGACGGTCGCGCGCATCGCTTCCGCGCCGTCGTCGCCGTCGACAGGATCACCAAGGCGGACGGAACCGCACGCTTCCGCGTGCAGGACGAGGACTTCTTCGCCAACAAGGTGCTCTGGGACAGCGGCAAGATGACCGCCGACTCCGCTCCGAAGGAGATCGACATCGAAGTGAAGGACGTCCGCTGCCTGATGCTGGTGTTCGAGGGCGAGGGTGCGTTCGGGGCCTGGGCCGAACCGCGGGTGATCGCCGGTGATGGCTGACCCTTGCATTCCTCGCCGCTCGGGTCGCCGCACGCGGATCCTCGGGAGGAAGGTCGCGCGAACCGCGAGGATGGTCGAGATGACAGCGACGTCGCCCCCTGCCTTCCTCCCGTTCACTCATCCACGGAGCTCCGAGGGAGCGTGAAATTGGCGCCAACGTGGGCGGATTCCGGCTGGCATGAGGATCGATGTCTTCGGTCCCGGCTGCGCGAAATGCCTGCGCTCGGCGGATGTCGCGCGGGGCTTCCTCGCGGCGCATTCCTTGGTGGGCGAGGTCGTCAAGCACACCAGCATCGAGGAGATGGCCGAAAGGGGCATCCTTCGGACACCGACCATCCTGGTCGACGGCGAACTCGTGGTCGAGGGCCGCATCCTGCGTGACTCCGATCTCGAAGCCTGGATGAAGCAGCACGGCGATCTCGGAGGCGGATGAGCGAGCGGGCGAAGCTCGCGCTGGTGCTCGGTGTCTTCGCGCTGGCGCGGTTCGTTCCCTTCGACGATCCGCGCGTGCAGGGCGCCATCCTCGAATCGCTCTCGATGCTCGGCGAGTACGCGCGCGAACACGTGTTGACGTGTCTCGTGCCGGCCTTCTTCATCGCCGGCGCGATCGCGACCTTCCTCGACCAGGGCGTGCTGCTCCGCTTCCTCGGACCCACCGCACCCAAGGTGGTGTCGTACTCGGTGGCATCGCTGGCGGGTACCGCGTTGGCGGTCTGCTCCTGCACGGTGCTCCCGCTGTTCGCCGGGATCCGCAGACGGGGTGCGGGACTCGGTCCCGCCTGCACGTTCCTCTACTCGGGCCCTGCGATCAACGTCCTCGCCATCGTGCTGACGGGACGCGTGCTCGGCGTCGGACTCGGCATCGCCCGCGCGGTCGGTGCGATCCTGGTGTCGATCTCGATCGGCGTGTTGATGAGCGCGCTGTTCGGCCGCGAGTCGACTCAGGACAGCGCCACGACTCCGAACCCCTTCGCTCGCTCGGAAGCGGACTCCCGCGCGCTCCGACGAGCGATGATCCTCCTCGGCGCGCTGGTGGCCCTGCTCGTCTTCGCGGCGTGGGGACGTCCGGGTGCCGACGGTGGATTCGCCGCGACGGTGTTCGAGCGGAAATGGTGGCTCGCGGGCGGCGCGCTGGTTCTGGTGATCCTGTTGACGCTGTGTTGGTTCGACGGCGATGCCCGCAGGCAGTGGCTCGAGGAGAGTTGGTCCTTCGTCAAGCTGATCACACCGCTGCTGTTGCTCGGCGTTCTGATCACCGGCCTCCTCCTCGGTCGCCCCGGAAGCGACAGCGGCCCGATCCCCATCGGTTGGATCGCATCGTCCGTGGGCGGCAATTCAATCGCTGCCAATCTGCTCGCCGCCTTCAGCGGTGCGTTGATGTACTTCGCCACCCTGACGGAGGTGCCGATCCTGCAGGGTCTCCTCGGGCACGGCATGGGTCCGGGTCCCGCTCTCGCGATGTTGCTCGCCGGTCCGGCGCTCTCCCTGCCGAGTCTGCTCGTGGTGCGCGGAGTGCTCGGCACCAGCCGGACGCTCGCCTATGCCGGGTTCGTGGTGCTGTTCTCCACCCTCGCCGGGCTCGGTTACGGATCCTTGGTCTGACCCGATTGCAGGTGTCCCGATCCGATCGCGGAGCGACGGCAACTTCGATCCGCACGATCGCGGGTCGATGCGTGCCCCCAGACGATCGGCATCAGCGGCGATCCGCGTGCGGATCGGACGCACAGTCGAAGACGTGCCTCACCGCGCGGAGGCGTTGACGTGGCGGAGAGCGATCACTTGCCGCCGTCGATCCCTCGCGTCGACGGCGCGAGCCCCGCGGCTTGCTTCGCCCTCCATTCCGCGGCCTTCTGCTCGTGACCTTCCCCGGGCTCGGCCGCGTGCCACGCCGCGTACAGCGACGCCAGCGATTCGACGGCCGCGGCGTGCATGCGCGCGGATCCGCCGCCGGCGGCGGCGAAGAGCTGCTCGGCAGCGAGCAACTCCGGCTCGGCATCGGTGAACCGGCGGAGATCGGACAGGGTCCGGCCGAGTCCGAGGTGCGCGTGGGCGATGGTCGGATGACCCTTTGGATAGCTGCGCGCACACCGCATCAGGGCCTCGCGGTACAGCGGTTCCGCGTCGGTGTTCCGACCGAGCTTCCGGAGCACGTTGGCGAGAGCCACGATGCTGTTGATGGTGGTGGGGTGATCGTCACCCCGCGCCGCGCGGAGCTTGACCATCGCCTGGCGATCGACGGGTTCCGCGTCGGCGAGCTTGCCCTGTTGCTCGAGCACCATCCCCAGGCTGCTCAGCGCGACCAGCGTCTCCGGGTCGTCCGGGCCGCGTGCGTGTGTCCAACCGGCGAGGATCCTGCGGGCGAGGGGCTCCGCTTCGTCGGGTCGGTTGACCTGACGAAGCAGGTTCGTGAGGTCGGCCATCCTCAGCAGGGTGTCGGGATCCTCGTCGCCGAGCGTGTTCTGGCACCCGGCGACGGACTCGCGGAACAAGCGTTCCGCTTCCTCCACCTTGCCTTGCCGCGCGAGCAGGTTGCCCAGGTCGGACATCAAGCGGAGCGTCGAGGCATGGCTCGGGCCGAGCACCGTTCGCGACGACGCGAGCGTTTCCCGGTACATCGACTCGGCGGTGGCGAACTGTCCCCGCCGGGCGAGGAACGCAGCCGTGCCGCCGAGGACGGTCAAGGTCGAGGGATGCTGGTCACCCTTGATCCTCCGGTACCCCGCCAGCGCCTTCTCGAAGTGGCCCTGTGCCTCGTCGAGCTTCCCCTCGCTGCTGAGCAAGTTGGCAAGGTTGTAGAGCCAGACCAGCACGTCGGGGTCCTCGGCTCCGAACACGCGCACCCCGGTCTCGTAGGCCTCGCGCCACAGCGGTTCGGTCTCCGCGAACTTGCCCTGCGCCGCGAACAGTTGACCGAGGCAGTTCAGGGCGACGAGGGTCTCGCGATGCTCATCGCCGAGCACGGTCCTGGACTTCGCGACCGCATCGCGCAGCAGGGGTTCGGCTTCGGCGTAGGCGCCGCGTGCACGCAGCACGTTGCCGAGGCCCATCGTCGATCGGATCGTGTCGGGGTGATCGTCGCCGAGCAGGGCGCGGCGCTTGACGAGCACATCCCGGTAGCACTGCTCGGCATCGGCAAGTGCATCCTTCGCGTCGAAGACTCCGCCCAGGTCCTGCATGGCGCTCAGGGTGTCGGGATGATCTTCTCCGAGAACGCTGCGCCGCGTCGCCAGGACCAGTCGCTGCTGCGCGAGCGCCTCGTCGTAGAAGCCGAGTCCGAGCAGCAGTTGCGCCAGCGACCTCCGCAACCTGGCGCGGACGGTCGGCTGCTCGGTGAACTGGGTGTCGATGGCGGCGATCGCGGGCTTCAAGATCGTGTCGTCGATCAGTCGAGCCGCGGCATCGGTCGCATTGACGGTCGCCAGATCCCGCTCGAAGTTCGCGCTTCTCGCATCACGCTCGGACGCGGAGAGATCCTGCTGCCGCTCGATCGACGCGGCGAACTTGGCGCGCAGGCCGGCGAACAGTTTGGTGCCGGCCGCGTCGGTGTCGATCTGGGAGAGCATCGAGGCCTGGAACTCGGCGACCCTGCCGAGTTCGTCGGCGCGCTGCCTGGTGGTGTTCTCCGCGGCGATGGCGCGATCCCGTTCCGTGTCGGCCCGCCGATGCTCCTCGGCTTCGGCGAGTTGTGCCTTCAACGCGAGGTCGCGCTGCTCGCCGGCGAGCTGCGCTTGCCAGGCGAAGCCGATGACACCGATCAGCAGCGCGATGCCGACCGCAAGGGCGGTGCCGACGGCGCCCTTGTTCCGGCGCATGAACTTGCGCAGGCGATAGCTCGCGCTCGGCGGCGCAGCGACGACGTCTTCTCCCGCCAGGTAGCGGCGCACGTCTGCGGCGAGTCCATTGGCGGTCTCGTATCGGCGTGTGCGGTTCTTCTCGAGCGCCTTCATCACGATCCAATCGAGTTCGCCGCGCAGCAACATGCCGAGACGCCGCGGTTCGACGCTCCGATGAGCGGCGATGCTGGCAAGTCTGTCGCTCGAATCGTGCAGCCTCGTCGACGGCTTGGGCGGATCGACCTCGCGGATGATCCGTCGCAGTTCGCCGAACATCGCCGCCTTGACCGTCTTCTCCTCGTGGGGCGTGCTCCCCGTCATCAGCTCGTAGAGCAGCACTCCGAGCGAGTAGACGTCGGTCCGCGTGTCGATGTCCACCGAACCCTCGGCCTGCTCGGGGCTCATGTACTGCAGCGTCCCGATCACCTGCTCGTGCTCGGTGAACAAGGTCTTCTCGGTCAGCCGGCTGAACGTCGCCTTGGCGATGCCGAAGTCGATGACCTTCGCGTGTGGCGTTCCGTCCTGCGTGGTGACGAGGACGTTCGACGGCTTCAGGTCGCGGTGGATGATGCCCTTGCCGTGCGCGTGCTGCACCGCATGGCACACCTGCTCGAAGAGTTCGAGGCGCTGGTCGATGGTGAGCTTGTGCTCGTCGCAGTACTCGACGATCGGGTCGCCCTTGACCAGGTCCATCACGAAGTACGGCCGGCCGGTCGTGGTCGCGCCGGCGTCGAGCACGCGCGCGATGTTCGGATGGTCCATCAGCGCGAGGGCCTGACGCTCCTGCTCGAAGCGTGCGACCACCTGTTTGGTGTCCATGCCGAGCTTGATGATCTTGAGCGCGACGCGACGCACGACCGGCTGCTCCTGGTGCGCCAGGAAGACCGTGCCGAAGCCGCCTTCGCCGATTTGCTGCAGCAGCTTGTAGGGACCGATGTGCGCGCCGGGACCCTCGTGCAGCGCGGCCTCCGCCGCGGCTGCGGACGTGTGAGGCGACGGGGGCGGCACCTGCGGATCGCTCGAGTTCGGCACGACGTGCTGATCGTCGGCGGCCGCCAACATCGCGTGCAGTCGTTGCTTCAGCTCGCCATCGCCGTGGCACTTGCTGTCGAGGAAGGCCTCGCGCGCCCGCGCCGGGAGTTCGAGAGCCTGATCGAAGAGTCGGCGGAGTCGTTCGCGATCGAGGTCGGACATGCGGAAGCGAGGGCGGCGAAGGATGGCCGGACCGGTGGCACCCATTCTGCCGATGCGCGAGCACATCGCGAGGGAGCGACCGCCGATCCATCGCCGTCGACGAATCCCGACACTTCACGGGCGCGCTGCGGTTCGGACTCCTAGCCTTCCTCATCCCCTGCGCCGCGGCCCCATCGTCGGAGGCTTTCGCCCCCGACTGCGCTCATTCCTCCATGTTCCATGCTCCCGCCCTGCTCCTCGTCCTGGTGCTCGTCGCGCCTTCGTCCTCCGCTTCGGCCCAGGATGGTCCAGGACCCGCCTTCGGTCATTCGCAGCATGGCGTCGCCTACGACGAGGGTCCGCGTCAGCGACCCTGGCACATGGACGGCATCGGTTCGGCGCCCTTTGCGATCACGACGTCGGTACCCGAGGTCCAGCAGTGGTTCGACCAGGGCAACGCCCTGCTGCACAGCTTCGCGTACTACGAGGCCGAACGTGCCTTCCGCTGGTGCGTGAAACTGGATCCCGACTGTGCGATGGCCTACCTCGGGCTCGCGCGCGCGGTCCCCTACGCGCGCGAGCGCGCCGCGAAGTTCCTCGCGCAGGCGGTCGAGAGGAAGGCCCACGCCAGCGCTCACGAGCAGGCCTGGATCGACGCCTTCGCGAAGACCTACCTCCAGAGCCTCGACCACCCCGATCCCGCAAAGCCGGGTTGGAATGCGACCAGCCGCGAGCTCGCCGACGCATTGGAGAAGGTGATCGTCGACTACCCCGACGACATCGAGGCGAAGGCGGTCTATGCCCTGAACATCTTCGGGCTCTCGAGTCCCTACGCGGTCGATGCCGTGCTGCAGCAGGTCTTCGTCGTCGCACCCGAACATCCGGGGGCGATCCACTACCGCATCCACAACTGGGACTCGCGTGAGTTCGGCCGCCTCGCACTTGACAGCTGTGCCGCCTACGGGCGGATCGCGCCGGCGCTCGGTCACGCCAATCACATGCCGGCGCACATCTACACCAGTCTCGGCATGTGGCACGAAGGGGCGATCTCGCTCGACGCGGCGACGCGCGTGGAGAAGCAGTACATGCGCGATCGCATGGTGCTGCCCTACCTCGAGTGGAACTACCCGCACAACCGGAACTTCCTCGCGCACGCGCAGAGCATGCTCGGTCTGCCGACAGCGGCGCTCCAGGGCGCGTACGACATGCTGAACGCACCGCTCGATCCGGACGCGAACGACGACGGCCTCGGCTACTCGGTGTTCCGCGAAGGACTCGCGGCGCTGCGGCGCACCCTGGTGCGATTCGAGCGGTGGGACACGATCCTCGAACCCGGCCACATCCCGTGGCGCAACAACCTCGAGGACAGCACCTGGCGCGACTACTGCGAGGCGCTCGCGCACATCGGCAGGAACGAGCTCGCTCAGGCCGAGGAGTGCGCGGTCCGGTTGCTCGGAGCGAAGAAGAAGCTCGAGCAGGAGGTCAAGAACGCGGATCAGGCGGTGACGGACGACAACCACAAGGCCTCGACGATCGCCGGGGTCCTCCACGAGTTGCGCGACATGCACCCGATCATGATGGGGGAGGTCTCCGGTCGACTTCGACTGAAGCGCGGTGACACGCAGCGCGGGATCGAGGAGCTGTCCGAGGCCGCTCGACTCGAGGCCGAGATGCGCAAGCACGACGCGGACCCGCCGACCTTCCCGCGCTCGATCTACAACGTGCTCGGCGAGGCCTACCTCGATCTCGACAGTCCGCAGCTCGCGGTCTCGGCCTTCGAGAAGTCCCTCGAGTCGCTGCCGAACAACGGTTGGTCCTGGTCCGGACTGGCACGGGCGCACCAGGCACTCGGGCACGTCGAGGACGCGCGCATCGCCTATGCGCACATGCTGCACGTCTGGTCGCACGCCGAGCCGGGAATCCGGCAGCTCGAGGCGGCCCGTGCGCTCGGGATCCAGACCGAACCGAGCGATCCCTCACCGGCACCGCAGCGCGACTACTTCACGCAGACCCTGTCGCAGCTCGGACCGAACACCTGGCAGCCGTACCCGGCGCCGGAGCTGATCGCGCGCGATTCCGAGGGCGAGCGGGTCACGCTCGACCAGTACCGCGGCAAGAACGTGCTGTTGATCTTCTACCTCAGCGATCGCTGTGTGCACTGCGTCGAGCAGCTCCAGGCGATCGAGAAGCGTGCCGCAGAATTCGACTCCCGGAACACGGTCGTGCTGGCGATCAGCTCGGATCAACCCGACCGCAACGCGGCCGGTGAACTGAAGTCGCTGCCGTTCCGGGTGCTGTCCGACACCCCGGATCACCAGAATGCGATCCGCTTCAAGTCCTTCGACGAGTTCGAGGACATCGAGCTCCACTCGACCAACCTGATCGACGCCCAGGGCCGGTTGCGTTGGCTGCGGACCGGCGGCGATCCCTTCATGAATCTCGATTTCCTCCTCAAGGAGATCGACCGCATCGCGGAGATCGACCGGCAGGGTCGCCTGATTCCGCTCGGCGCCGCACCGGCTGGTCGTTGAGTCGCAGGCTGTGAGGCGGCGGAGCCTTGCGGGACGCGTGGCTCAGCGCGACCCCGGCGCCAGATGGTCGAGGAGATAGCGGATCATCAGCATCCGCAGGTGAACCGAGGTGCCCGCGCCCTCGCGGATGCCGTGATCGCGGTGTGGGTAGATCATCGAGTCGAAGGGCTTGCCGAGTTCGATCAGGCGGTCGACGAGACCTTCGGTGATCTGGATGTGGGTGTTGAGTTCGCCGGTGCCGTGGACGATCAACAGATCGCCGCGCAGTCCTTCGGCGAAGTGGATCGGTGCGGAGCGCTGGTAGCCGTCGGGGTTGACCTCGGGCGTGCGCATGTAGATCTCCTGGAACCACGCGTTGTAGAGCCAGGGCTGGGGCTTGGCGGCGACCGCGATGCCGACCTTGTAGAGATCGGGTTCGCGGAACATCGCATTGAGGGTGTTCGACCCGCCGCCGCTCCAGCCCCAGATGCCGACGCGATCGAGATCGACGTAGCTGCGCTGGCGCGCGAGTTCGCGGAGGCCGGCGGCCTGCTCCGCGGTCGAAAGCGGCCCGAGGCTGCCGAACACGGCGCGCCGCCAGGCCGCGCCCTTGGGCGCCGGCGTGCCGCGGCTGTCCATCGAGACGACCAGATAGCCGAGGTCGGCGATCACGCGGTGGTAGTCGGCCTGCGCGGCGCCATAGCGGTCCAGCACCGTCTGGGCGTGCGGCTCGCTGTAGACGTACACCAGCACCGGGTACTTCTTCGCCGGATCGAAACCGGGCGGCTTCATCAGCCATGCATCCAGCGTGACGTCGTCCGCGATGCGCAGCTTCAGGAACTCGGTCTCGCGGTAGCCGGTCTCGCGGACGCGTGCGCGCAGCGCCGCGTTGTCCTCCAGCACGCGCAGCACAGTGTGGCCCTCGAGTTCGACGAGCTCGGTCACCGGCGGTCGGTCGAAGCTCGACCAGGTGTGGAGCGCGGAGCGGCGATCGGGCGAGAACACGTAGTCGTGACTGCCGGGCTGGTCGGCGGGCGTCACGCGCTGCGGGGCCGACGACGCGTCGAGCGGCACGCGGTAGAGGTAGCGCTGCGTGGCGTTGTCCGGCGATGCGTAGAAGTAGAACCAGCCGCCGGCTTCGTCGATCGCCGCGCGCTCGATGATGTCGAAGGCGCCGGGGGTGAGCAGGTGTCGCTGCGCACCGCTGCGCTCGTACACCCACGCGTGGCGCCAACCGTCGCGCTCGTGGATCACGAGGAACGCGCCGCCGCCCTCGAGCCATTCGAGTCCGGCGTTGACCTGGTAGCTGGCGACGACCCAGGCCGGATCGCTCTCGTGGAAGATCCGCGTCACCGCACCGCTGCGCAGGTCGGCGAGCAGGAACTCCCGCTCGTCGCGGAAGCGGCTCAGCTTCTCGATCAGCAGCTCGTCGGAGTTGCAGGCCCACTCGACCTGACCGAGGTAGAAGCCCTCCGGCGGTTGCGCCACGTCGATCCAGTGCAGCACGCGGGACTCGACGTCGACCACGCCGACCCGCAGCGACGGGATCGTGCCGCCGACGCGGGCGAAGCGGGTCTTGCGGACGCTCGGGTAGGTGGGATCGTCGCCGAGCAGATCGCTGCGGACCCGCACCTGCGACAGGTCGGTCTCGACGAAGGCGATGCGACGGCTGTCGGGACTCCAGCGGGCGTGGTCGTCGCTCACCTCGTCGGCGCGTGCGTTCGAGGTGAGACGCTTCGGCTCGCCGCCTGCTCGATCGCGCAGGTACAGGTCACCGTCGCGCAGCTCGATCTCACGTCGTCCGTCCGGCGAGACGCGGTCCGAAGCCTCGATCTCACCGCGTTGCGCATCGCTCAACTCGCTGCGCTCACCGCTTCGCAGGTCCACACGAAACGACTCCGTGCGATCCCCGCGGCCCTCGCGAACCACGTATCCCGAGCTGTCCGGCAACCAGTCGGCCCGGAACGGGCGCACGCCGAAGCGACCGCGCTCGTAGATGTCCCGCACCCGCTCCTCGATGCGCGCCTTCGTGTCCTTCGGTTCGTCCTGAGCTCCAATCGTTGGGGCAGAGGCCGTCAGCGCGAGCACGGCGAGGAGGAGGAACGACGGGAGAGCAGCGGGCGACATCGGCGGCGATGGTAGCTGCGTGCTGTGGCATTCCGATGTGTCACCATCGGCACGAGGCGGGCTTTCGCGATCGCGCCGGACCTGGGGTCGCCGGTGCGCACGCCCGTCGCGGTCGATGACCTCGCCACGGCGTGCTCAGTCCATCGCTCCTGCGGCACGTTGCGCAGCGGCCGCTCGACCCCCTCGTCGCGTGCCTGCACACGGATCAACCGCGGTCCGGCGGCGCCGGCAATGCCCGCTTCAAGTCGCGGAGCCGCGCCGCCTCGGGCATCGCACGATCGTGCGGATCGAGCGGGTGGCAATCGCTGACGATGCCATTGCGCGGCGCCGTTGTGCAGTTGCTCATCGCGGCCTGGGTCGCAACCCATTCGGGTCGCCGCGTCGCCGCGTCGCCGCTGCGCGCCGACCAGAATGGCCCAGGCCGCCTTGTTGGCTGGGGCTCTTCGGCCTCCGAATCGTCGCTGCGCGCGACGATTCTCCGGCCTACGGACTCATGAAGGAGCACCGGCACCATGTTCCCAAACGATACGGCCGTCTCGTTGTCCGCGATCTGCGTCGCTCCGATCGCTGCACAGCGGACGATCGTCGTCACCGGCGGCGGCACGGCGTTGCAGCTGGCGATCGACGCCGCCGCTCCCGGTGACGTGCTCGACGTCCGAGCCGTTTCACCTCTGTTCGAACGCGACCGGCCCCTCGCGATTGGTCGGCTGTCCGTCGCCTCATCGCGTGACGGAGCGGATTCCCAGGTCGGTGCGGGTCAGAACGCGGGCTGCGGCGCGCACGATCGGGACGGCCCTGCAATCCGATTCGAGCCTCGACCATGCCTTGCCTTTGGTTCCGCGCGGAATGCGGTCGAGCCGAACCCCTCGACGGGCCTCGAGTCCATCCTCCCGAGTCTCTGCAGGCAACTTGTCGCCACCCGCCCCGACGGCCACGATGCGCCCGCTCGATCGACTCTCCAGAAGAGGCCCAGACATGAGTCGCCTGGCTGCCGCCGCCCTCCTCGTCGTTTCTCCGCTCCTCCCCCAGCAGGGCGCTGACATCGTGCTCCGTCGCGGCGGAAGCCCGTCGACGCCTTCGGTCGAAGTGCTGTCGTCCGAGGTGCAGACGCACCCCATCGGTCTCCAATGCGAGGGTTGGAGTCGCCGTCGGCTGGTCTTTCCCCGGCACGGCGCGGTGATGCGCGGCGAGACCGTGGATGCGGAACAGGCTGGCGAGGCCGCTCTTCACGACTTCGCTGCGCTGATCCTGGATGGGAAGGGCGCAGCGCACGTCCGTCTCGTGCGCAAGCGGATCGATGCGGACGGGGCGCTGCTCGACTACGCGCAATACGTGCCCGCCGGGCCGGCGAGGACGCTGGCGCCCGTGCACGGCGGCTACGTGCGCGTCGTCCTCGACCCGGAAGGTCGGCCGCGCGCGATCATCACCGATCTGGCGCTCGTGCCGGATGCCCTCGATCGCGGCCCGGCGGACTTCCCCACGCTCGAGGGGCGCTTGGAGTCACTCCTTCCGCCCGGGTCGATCCTGGGCGACGACCGCGGTGGTGTCGACACGGGGTTGCTCCGACAGGCTTCGCCGGCTCGAGCGGATCGCGCGGCTGTCGGATCGCCCGTGCTCGGTGCGCCCGAGGTCTTCGTCGCGCCGAGCGGGACGATCCACGTCGCCTGCCCGGTCGATGTCGTCACCGGGGCCGCGAAGGTGCCGACTCTCCGGCTGATCGTGGACGTGGCCGACGGGCGGATCCTGGATAGGCATCGACTCAGCTTGGATTCCGGCGGCATCGGCACCTCCTTCACGTGGAACTGGTGCCAGACACCGGCTTTCCAGAGCGCGCTGCACTTCCTCGACGGAAGCGGCTTTCTGCGGGGGCCCTTCGCCGATGTCTACGCGGACTACAGCATCGGCCTTCGTGCCCAGTCCTCCTCCCTGGACTTCCGCTATCGCCTCGACGATCCAGCGGCATTCCCCGGGGTGCTCGGCCAGACCGCTGCGTACGAGCACGCTGTGTTCAACGCACTGGGATTCGAAGCGATCGGGCACGGTGATTGGGCTCCCCAACTGCGGATCACCGATCAGTGGTTCTGGGATCCCTGTGGATATGGTTCGTGCTATCTGATCCAGCAGAACGTGGTCGCTATTGCCCTCTTCACGTCCGGCTACCTTCCGAGCGACATCGACACCTGGAACCACGAGATGGCCCACGCCATCCAGGATTCTCTCGGGTTCCCAGTGTCTGCATCCGGGTCGAATGCCACGGTGATGGCGGACTCCTTTGCCGAAGGTCAGGCCGACTTCTACGCAGCGCTGATGCGTTGCAGCTGCCCTCCCCAGACAGTCGACAGCTCGACCTGGGACTTCATGGACTCCTCGTACTGTTGGCTCGTGAGGTCGTGCGCCAACTCCTTTCACTATCCCATGAACTATGTGGCGACACGGGTAGACACTCACGAGAACGGCCGTATCCTGTCGGGCTTCCTGCGGGACTCCACATTGCGATTCGGGCGGGCCAATGGCTGGGAGCTGGCTCCATACGCCTTCCGCTACATGTCCGCGGGCGGAACGGACACCTTCGACGACATCTTCGAAGCCTTCATCCTGGCGGACGCCGACCTGCATCAGGGAGCCTTCGACTCGATGCTCCGCCAGCACGCTTGGTGGCGCGGACTGCATGGCTACGCCTCGACGTCGCCCTATCCGAGCACCGGCTTCCCGGAATCCCAGCACCCTTATCCGGACTCCGGGTCGGCGCTCCAGACCTTCCAGATTCCCGGGGCCTCGGCCCTGCGCGTTCTCTTCGATCCGCTGACCCGGGCATCCTGGTCGTCGTCGAGCGCCCATGACACGATCGGTGTCACCGACGGCAGCGGGCAGCATGTGCCGGGCTCACCGTTCTGGGGCGAGCAACTCCAGGGTGTCGCGCTCGATGTTCCGGGCGACACCGTGCGCCTGCAGATCAGCTCCACGCCGAACGACGCGAGGAGTTCGTTCGGGTACCGGATCCTGAGTATCACCTCCATAGACCCGAACAACCTTCCGCCATCGCCGAGCCTCGCGTTCAGTGTCTCGTCCGGAATGGTCCCCTTGGCGGTGGAGTTCGACGCCGGCGGTTCCACCGATCCCGACGGGGCTCCGATGGTGTTCAAGATCGACCCGGGCGACGGCTCGGATCCGATCTTCCTCGATCCGACAGTGCGTAAGGCGCGGCATGTGTACAACCTCGATCGATGTGACCGGATCGCGCTGCAGACCCAGTTGACCGTCACGTTGACCGTCACGGACGACAAGGGTGCGACCGCCTCGACGCAGCGGACCATCGGATTGTCGCCCTATGTTCCCGTCGCCCGATACGAGGCCTTCGGTCAGGGCTGTGCAGGCGGGAACACCTCGACCATCGGCTTCGGGGCGAACCTGGATCAGCCGCTGGTCGTCACGACTCCTCCGCAGGGCAGCTATGTCAGCTTCGCCACCCACGTGCCGGACCATGCACGGACCATCGACGGCATCGCGTTCGAGACGCAGTCCTTCGATCCCAACTACGCCACGATCACGATCCCGGTCATGCTGCGCGCATGGGACGGTGGGTCCTACGCGCACAGTGGAACGCTCCTGCGCTCTTCGAATCTCGTCCTCCACCGGACCCGCGGCTGGTATCGGGCGCAATGGGCGCCGATCACCCTGCCCGCGGACACCCTGATCTCGATCGAGGTGTATACCGGCAACTACGTGCCGCCTCTGGCAGCCGGCGGCTTGCCGATCACCGTGCCCGGGGGTTCGGCGCAGTACCTGCGCTATCGCTTCACCTGCACCGATCGGGGCCTGGTTCCCGAGCTGTATGCGGTGCGGACGCCGTCGATCGGACAGACCTTCGCCGTGCACCTGCGCGACGCCCAGCCCCTGTCGGCGGCCTCGCTTTGCACCGGGTTCTCAGCGAGTTCCTATGGCGGCTTCTCCCCACCGCTCGACCTGACCCAGATCGGAGCACCCGGATGCCTGCTGCTGGTCGGGCCGGAAGTCGTGCAGGCGCAGGTCACCGACGCGGTGGGCCACGGCTCCAATGCGTTCCTGGTCCCTTCGAGCAACTCGATCGTCGGAGTCGAGTTGTTCCAGCAGTGGGTGTGCCTGGACCCGAGCGCCAACGCATTGTCGGTCGTGCTCAGCAATGGTGGACATGCGCGCATCGGGCCGCGGTAGGCGATCACGCCTCGCACGCGAGCTTCGGTGCGCGAGTTTCACCGTCGGGCACCGGTTCGCGTTCGATGCCCCAACGCCGGCGATCCCTCGCCTTCCAGGTCGCTGACACTCACCGATCCCACGTCGGACTCAGCTCCGCCCCCGCGCGACCCAGCGCGATGGTCCGGCGCGTGATCGTGCCGTCGGAGTGCGTGACCGTCACCTCGTAGTTGCCGGGCGGCAGCTCGAAGGTTGCATCGAGGGCGCCGGCGATCTCGAAGTGCAACTGTCCGGGGAACTGGAGTCCGGACTCGCGGCGCATGATGGCGAGCGCCGCGGTCGGCAAGTGTTGGCGACCTGCCAGGCGGCCCGCCCAGTCCAGCCGGGCGGCGGCGTACCCCGAGAGGCTGGGCGCGGTGGTGCCCGCCGGCGCGCGGGCGAAGGCGTCGATCAGGTGTCGTCCTGGGCGAATGCAAGACCTCGGTGCAGGTGAGCGCGTCCGTCAGCGACGCGATGCTGAGGATCCTGTCCATCGACATCCCGCGGTTCGGCTCCTCGTCGCGACCGGCCTCTCGTTCACGGCCTGCCCCTCGTGCGTTGCGAGCTGCATTGCGTGCGAGATGCTCGTTGGCGGAGCTATCGCGTCCCGTCGAGCGCCTTCAGCATCCGTTTGAGCGCCACCGTGCGGTAGCTGCGCTCCACCAGGGAGCGAATGAGCGGCTCATCCAGCCGACCGTCTGCCCAGCTGCTGACCCAGAGGCCGCGCCCGTAGGGGGTGGAGAAGAACCCTTCCGCACTCAGGAGGAAGGCGACGTCCTCGGGCGGGAGCCGGAAGGCCACCGACGGGCGGCCCTCGACGGTTTCGATCGCCACGAAGGTCTTGGCGCCGGCCTTGAAGACCGGGTGTCCCCATGCCAGCTCCTCCCGGGTTTCGGGGAGCGCCAGACACAGTCGGCGCACACGTTCCAAGTTGCGATTCGGGGGCATGGGTGGTTCCGGCTCGTCGTTCGCGCGAGGCACCGACAGAGGCGACGCGAGCATAGTCACCGGATCGGTGGGTTGCCGGTGCACGGGGCCGCTCGGGTCGCTAGCGTCGCTCCACCGTGCTCGTCCCTTCGCTCCTTGGGCGCCTCGTGCAGGCCTTGTCCGCCGCTCTCGTCGTCCTGCTCGTCGCCTGCGCGAGCAATCGATCCGCGTCGTCGCGGCCGCCGAACGTGCTGTTCATCGCCGTCGACGACCTGCGCACGGAACTCGGCTGCTATGGAGCGTCCTACGCGATCACGCCGAACATCGATCGGCTCGCGCGCGAGGGCGTGCTGTTCACGCAGGCGCACTGCCAGCAGGCGGTGTGCAATCCGTCGCGCGCGAGTGTGATGACGGGACGCCGGCCGGAGAGCCTCGGCGTGCTCGACCTGCGCACCGACTTCCGCACCGCACATCCGGATCTGGTGACCCTCCCGCAGCAGCTCCATGGCAGCGGTTACCGCACCTGGTCGATCGGCAAGATCTTCCACAACAACCTCCCGGACCCGAAGTCGTGGAGCGACCCGCGGACCTTCCTCGACGGCTTTCCCTTCGATCCCGACGCCGTCTACTGCGATCCGCGGAACGTCGCGGCGCTGGAAGCGCGCAAGGCCGAGCTCACGGCCGCCGGCCAGGACAAGCGACACATCGACCGCTTCGGCAAGTGGTACCTGAAGTGCGTCGCGACCGAGTCACCCGACGTGCCGGACGCGGCCTACTTCGACGGCGCGCAGGCCGAGTTCGCGGTGTCGAAGCTCGCGGAGCTGAAGGCGGCGGGCACGCCCTTCTTCGCGGCGGTCGGCTTCTATCGACCGCACCTGCCGTTCAACGCGCCGAAGCGCTATTGGGACCTCTACGACCGTGACGCGATCCCGCTCGCCGACGACCGCGCGCCGGTGCAGGACGCACCGCCGATGGCGATCAACACGATGCGCGAACTGCGCGGCTACACCGACTTCCGCGATGCGCCGACGCCGCCCGAGGGTCCCTTGACCGAAGCGCAGATGCGTCTGCTCCGGCACGGCTACCTCGCGTCGGTCAGCTACACCGACGCGCAGATCGGCAAGCTGCTCGACGCGCTCGACCGACTCGGACTCGCGGAGAACACCGTCGTCGTTCTGTGGAGCGACCACGGCTGGAAGCTCGGGCACCACCAGAGCTGGTGCAAGATGACGAACTACGAGGTCGACACGCGCGTGCCGTTGATCGTGAAGGCACCGGGCCGGCAGGTGACCGGCGCGCGCTGCGATGCCCTGGTCGAACTCGTCGACCTGTATCCGACGCTGTGCGCCCTCTGCGACGCGCCCTTGCCCGACGGGCTCGAAGGCACGAGCTTCGCGCCGCTGCTCAGAGACCCCGCGCGCCAATGGAAGGAAGCCGTGTTCAGCGTGTTCCTGCGCGAGGGAATCTGGGTCGCGCCGGACGGCATCGAGTACTTCGGCCGTGCGATCCGCACCGCGACGCACCGCTACGTCGAGTGGACCGTGCGCAAGACCGGCGCGCTCGCGGCGCGCGAGCTCTACGACCACCGGACGGACCCGGGCGAGAACGTCAACGTCGCCGGTCTCGCGGCGAATCGCGCCGTCGTCGACGAACTCGCGGCGCGCCTGCGCGCGGGGTGGCACGACGCAGTTCCGGCCGGGCTGCGGGAACGGCGATGACCTTCGTCGGGGCCTCGTGACGGGCTGTCCGCGTGGGGCACGAGGATCCCGGACACCGAGTCGAGACCGAGAATCGGAAAGCGCGGCTCTCAGGGATCGCGCGCCCAGCGGGTCGTGCCCAACTCGTAGCTCAGCATCGCCGTGACCCGGCCCTTCTCGTCGTGTTCGAACGCGATGGCCGATGGCAGTCCGCGGCCGGCGAATCGACCGCCGACGGTGGGGATCAACTCGACCGCCGGCGTGCCGTCCAGCGACGCGAACAGGACGCCGTTGCGGTGTTCGATCACGACGTCGTCGGTTTCGATCCGATATCGACCGGCGTATCGGTCCAGCGGACCGCGATCGTCCTCGACCCGCTCGATCACCGGGACCGTGTTCAGCTCGCCTGATCCGTGCGTCTGTCCGCAGACGACGCAGGCGGTGGGACTCGCGAGGTTGCTCACGAAGTGCCGGACCGGCGCGACCTCACGCAAGGCGAGGAAGATGGCGCGCAGATCCTCGTCGCTCATGTTGCGGTACGCGGCCCACGGCATCACCGGGCGGAGCGTGCCCGACTTGCCCGATCGGATGACCTGCGTGAACAGCTCCGCGGTCCACGCGCCGATCGCCGACGGATCGGGCGTGATGTTCGCGCTGAACGTCACCTCACCTGCAAGGCGGATCGCATTGCCGCCCGCGAAGGCACCGGCGTTGATCTTTGCTTCCCAGGCGGAGTGACAGCCCATGCAGTCGGCGACGCTGATCAGGTAGATGCCGCGCTGGACCGGGTCCTCGCGGCTCTTCGTCGGTTGGGCGCTGGTCAGCGGTTGCGCGGCCGCGGCGCGTTCGCGCTCCTGCTCCGCATTCAGGATGCGCTTGGGGAGCGGATTGCGGACAGGAGGTCGCGAGCGGAGATAGACGACGATCGACTGCAGATCCTCGTCGTCGAGCGAGCGGAACGACCACCACCACATCGGCAAGCCGAGGCCGCGCCCGTCGTGCCCCACACCTTCGCGGATCGCGCGCGCGAACATGTCGTCGGTCCAGGTGCCGGCCCCGGTCTCGGGATCCGGGGAGATGTTGGGCGCCACCATCCGATAGCCGGGGGACTCCTCGAGGATCGACCCGCCGTATTCGCGGCCGGCGCGGGGCGGTGCGCCGGGCAATGAGGTGTCCCGCTCCGAATGGCAGAGGACGCAGCCGATGACGGCGTCCGCGAGGTAGCGGCCGCGTTCGACGCGCTCAGGCGTGCGTTCGAAGCTCACAGGAGTCAGCGGACGTTGCCGTTCCGCCTGCAGTGGCTCTGAACCGCTGGCGTCTCGACGATCGCAGGAACACAGCCACAGCAGGACGAGCCAGGACACCCGCAGAGCAAGACCTCGGAACAATGCGCTCCTCTCGCCTCCGACGCCGGACTCCGTCCGTCCGAGGGCTTGGTGATCGATCCGGCCCGAGGTCCGTCAGACCGGTCCCCGGGGAAGTGGCCGGGATGCTAGTGTCCTGAGTCGGAGATTCGGGAGCAGAATCGGCCGAGCGCTGCGAGGATGTCGTCGGCCGTCTTGGTCCACACGAAGGTCCGGGGGCAGTCGTTCCATCCGTCGACAAAGCCGCGGATCGCCGCGACGAGCGACTTCGTGCTCTTGTGGGTGCCCCTTCGGATGTGCTTCTGGGTGATCTCTGCGAACCAACGCTCGACCAGGTTGATCCACGAGGCGTAGGTCGGCGTGAAGTGGAGGTGAAACCTCGGGTGTCGAACGAGCCATCGACGAACCGACGGCGTCTTGTGCGTGCTGACGTTGTCGAGGATGACATGCAGGTCGAGGTCCTGCGGGACGGCGTCCTCGATGCGTCGCATGAAATCCACGAACTCCGACGCGCGGTGACGCTGCCTGCAATCACCGATGACCTTGCCCGACTTCACATCGAGAGCTGCGAACAGCGTCGTGGTGCCGTGTCGGACATAGTCGTGGGTCCGACGCTCTGGCAAGCCTGGCCGCATCGGGAAGACCGGCTGGGTGCGGTCGAGGGCCTGGATCTGGGTCTTCTCGTCGACACACAGGACCACCGCCTTGGCGGGTGGATTCAGGTAGAGGCCCACGATGTCGCGCACCTTCTCGACGAACAGCGGGTCGTTCGAGAGCTTGAACGTCTCCTCTCGGTGCGGCTGCAGCGCGAACGCGCGCAGAGTGCGGCTCACGGTGCTCTGGCTCATGCCCGTGGCCTTGGCGAGGGAACGGGTGCTCCAGTGCGTCGCGTTCCTCGGGGTGCTTTCGAGCGCGGTTGTGATCAGCCGCTCTACGTGCGCATCGGTGACCGTCCTCGGTGCGCCCGGGCGCGGCTCGTCGAAGAGACCGTCCAGACGTCGCGCAAGGAACCGGCCCCGCCACTTGCCGACCGTGACTCGACTCACCGACAAGGCGTCAGCGACCTCGAGATTCGACTTGCCGTCGGCCGCCTCGAGCACGATGCGTGCTCGCACCGCGATTGACTGCGCACTCGTGCGCCGACGCGACAAGCTCACGAGGTGCTCTCGCTCCACGTCGCTCAAGACCAACGGCTTCAGTTGATGCCCGCGCGCCATCGTCGACCTCCCGTGTTATCTGCGGAAGTCAACGATCTACAAGCACTCGAATTCCTGACTCAGGACACTAGCCCGGACTTCTCACCAAGTCCTCCGCGTCGATGCCGCCGAGGTCGATCCGCGTCGAAGTTGAGCTCGTCACGGCGCTGAGGACGCCGCGGAGCGCCGAAACACGTCGCGTGGATGCGCTCACATGGTCCATGAGCGCTCCCATGGCCGTGGGACGCGACCTCGGTACAGACCGCAGGCGTGCACTGAGGTCGAAACCGATGAGTTCCGCGGCGCACGGAGCGGTCAGGACCGGAGGTTCGCCACTGCGCGACGAAACAGCTGCGCGTAGGGACATGCCTGTGCCATCGCGACCCAGATCTTGCGGACCGTGACGCGGATGCGGGCACCGATCTTCAACAGCTTGGTGCGGATGGTGCCGCACAGTGCCTCTGCCATGTCGGTCCCGCGGAGGCCGATCCGTCGCAGAGCCTCGAGCAGCACGTAGGCGATCGACGAGAAGTAGAGGCGCGTCTGGTTGGCTCGGAAACTCGAGGAGCTGGTGCGGTCGGCGAACAGGTGCAGCTGCTGCTCCTTGATCCGGTTCTCCATCTCGCCGCGGGCGCAGTAGATGTCCTCGTAGAGCTGTCGCTTGTCGGCTTCGCTCCGACCCAGCGAGGTGACCACGAAGCGCGGATTGCTGCGCCCTGGAATGTGCTCGGCCTTGCCGACCACGCGCCGCGCTCGACTCCAGGTCTGGCGCGTGCGGTAGTCAAACTCCTCGAAGAAGCGCACCGGCTTGCCGATCTCTTCGCTGCGACGCCGTGCCTCGCGAAGCCGCTTGGCGATGCGCCGTTCGAGGCGCGGGTTGCGTGCAAGGCCGAAGACGAAGTCCACCCGGCGATCCTCGCACCAGGCCATGATCTCCTCGCGGCAGAAGCCTGAGTCGGCGCGCACCAGGATCCGGACCTTCGGCCACGCCTTGCGGAGGTGCTCGACGATGCGCTCGAGCTCGTCGACGCTGCCGGCCGAAGCGTCGATGTCGGCTTCGCGCAGGCGCGCGCACAGCAGGTGGTCGCCGCAGAAGATGTAGAGAGGTAGGTAGCAGTAGCAGCCGTAGAAGCCGTGGAAGAAGCGGCCCTCCTGCTTGCCGTGCACGGGGTCGTCCGTGGCATCGAGGTCGAGGATGATCTGCTTCGGAGCCTTGGGATGCGCCTGCACGAAGAGATCGAGGAGCACCTGATCGGCGAGCTCCTCGTGGAGCACGATGCGGCGATAGCGATCAGCGACGGCCTCCTCGGGCCGGGACAGCTCGATCCGGTTGAGGGTGCTCTTGCCGGCCAGGCCGGCACCGCGATCCCGATCGCGACGCCGACGTGAGCCCTTGGGATCGCCGCTGCCGACCGCCGTGGCGAGCAGCGGATCGAAGCGCAGGTCGTCGTGATCGTTGAGATCCTCGTAGCCCAGCGCGATCGCGAAGATCCGCTGCGCAACCAACTCCCGGACGCCGTGCTCGACACGCCGTGCATCGCGATGATCCTCGAAGCAGTGGGCGAACTGCTCGATGATCGCGCAGCGCTGCTCCACCTCCTGAAGCAGCAGGACCCCGGCGTCCGAGGTGATGTCGCCGCCGTTGAAGTCTGCGCGGATCTCCCGTCGCCCGACCCCCTGGAACAACAACCCGCCGCTCGTACACTCTGTCGCCATCTGACCGTTCGGCTCCTTGCGGAAAGGACGTTTCGCAATCGCCTCTACGCAGGAAACGGACGGTCAGATGACTCTTCTTGGTGAGAGATCCGGGCTAGCGGCGGCGTGCCGGCGCAGGGTCTGCGGTCCGGCTTCCTCCTCCGCGTGCCGTGGATCGGGTTCGCGAAGTGCTCGGCGTGCCGCGAACCGGGTGCAGGTCACGGCTGCGGTTGGATCGACTCGCTCGCGCGCCAGCACGGAGTGCCGTCGTGGTCGAGGATCGCCGCGAGGAACTGCGCGCAGGGATGGTGGCGAGGATCGTTCCGTGGATCCCGCTCACCCGACCACCGGCGGCGCGAAGCCCTCGCGGTATTCCCGCCGCACGATCGTCTTCGACGCCTCGGCGTGGTTGGTGAACGCGAGCTGCTTCTTGTCCCAGCGCAGTTCGACACCGGGGAACCATGTGGCCTTGACCGCGAGCAGCGCCGGCTCGGTGATGCGCAGCGCCTGGCGGAACGGGGTGCGCAGCTCGGTCTTCTTGCCGAGGCAGTTGTCGACCCAGGCGTGCCAGTGGTTGAGCTTGGGGAAGTCGGGCAGGTACGGCATCTTCAAGCCGTCGGTGAGGTAGCCGTCGCGCCACACCTCGCACTTGCCGCCGGCGCTGAGCGCGATGACGCCGCCCTCGCAGACCACGACGGTCATGTTCTCCTCCGGCCAGTTGCCCGCCGGGATGCCGAGTGCGGCGCGCGACGGCGCCTGCGCGGAGTCGCTGTAGTAGATCGGGAAGAAGCGGCGCGCGAAGCGCGGTGAATCCACCTCGTAGGTCACCGTCGCGCGGCAGGGGTGGACGTGGAAGAACTCGTTGGGGTGTGCGGGTGCGTGCGTCTGCACCGCGATCGGCGAGTCGAGTTCGTCGTAGCTGAACAGGATCACGTCGAGCACGTGGCAGCCCCAGTCGCCGAGGCCATTGGTGCCGTAGTTCCACCACGAGCGCCAGACCACCGGGCACAGACCCTCGCGATAGGGCTGTTCGAGGGCCGGTCCCTGCCAGAGGTTCCAGTCGAGGTTCTCGGGCGGCGTCGACGGCTCCTTCAGCTCGCGGTCGAGATTGAAGTAGGTGCGTGAGTTCGGCGAGCCGACCCAGGCATAGGCCTCGATCGCCTTGCCGAGCTGACCGGCGCGCAGGATCTCCACGAAGGCGCGGCGGCCGGGATAGACCATGCGCTGGTTGCCGAGCTGCGTGACGAGATCGGGCTTCACCTTGAGCGCCTGCTCCATCATCACCAGCTCCTCGAGCTGGTGGACCAGCGGCTTCTGGCCGTAGACGTGTTTGTCGTGCGCGAGCGCCGTCAGCATGATCGGCGCGTGGCTGTGGTCGGGCGTCGACACGATCACGGCGTCGAAGTCGCCGGCGTGCTGCGCGAAGGCCTCGCGGTAGTCGCGACAGGTGAAGGCCTTGGGGTGGTCCTTCGCGGCGGTCGCGAGCTGGTTCGCGTCGACGTCGCAGAGGCCGACGATCTCGGCGTTGGGGTGGGATTGAACCTGCTTGCGGTCCTGCGCGCCGATCGTGCCGACCACGCCGATCGACAGGACCCTGAGCGTGGTGTCGACCACCGGGGCGGTGTTCGCCCTGGGGAGCAGCCTGGTGCCGAACGCCATGCCGGCGCCGGCCGCGGCCGAGGAGCGGAGGAAGTCACGACGGGAGACGGCGGGTGCCATGCGCGCGTCAATGCCGGTGGGGGCCCCTTCCTTTCGCGCTTCGTGCAGCCGCGTGCGCGCAGCCACGCGGGCCGCCCCGGGCCGGGGCCGCGGCGGCTGGCTTCTCCCGCCCCGATCATCTCAGATCCACCCATGCCCGTCGGCGACCTGGTGCGTGCACCCCTCGTCCTCCTGCTCGCCTCCCTCGCGCTCCGCGCGCAGAACTCGACCGAGAAGATCCGCGCCGAGCCTTCGCCCACGGCGGCGCGCTGCGGCGAGGCGGTGCACTGGTGCGAGTCGCTCGAGGATGCGCTGAAGCAGGCTTCGGAGCAGCACCGCGACGTGTTCTGGTACGTCCCGACCCTGCGCGGTTCGCCGATGGACCGCAAGCCGGAGATCGACCGCTACATGCTCGCCGGGCCCTTCTCGTGGACGGCGACGGTGCGCGTGCTCAACGAGCGCTTCGTGCCGGTGCGCGGCGTGCCGTCGCGGGAGCAGGCCAAGCAGTTCCACCTCGAGCGCGTGACCTTCATCGAGCCGGGCTTCCTGGTGCTGCGCGCCGACGGCAGCGAGCGCGCGCGCATCGACGAGATCACCACCTACGCGCCGTCGTGGTTCCTCGACCGCTTCGCCGAGGTGCTCGATCCGAAGGACGAGGTGCTCGCCGCCGCGCGCGCCGACGTGCTGCGGCTCGAGCAGGACACCGAGCACCGTCGCGGCGGCATGGAGGGTCCGCGCGCCGAGGTCGACTTCGTGCGCGGCGCGCTGCGGTTCTGGGACGGCGACGAGAAGGCGGCGCACGAGATCTGGAACAAGCTGGTCGCCGATTCGCCCGACGATCCCTGGGCGTGGAAGGCGGCGGCCGAGGTCGAGGGACACGGCCCGCTGGTCAACGGTTTCGAGGTGCCGTGGCGGCCGCTCGCCCCGGGCGTGGCCGGCGTGCCGACGCCGCGCGGCACCATGGCGCCGGCCGGTGCCTTCGACCTGCCCGCGTTGCGCGTCGCCGCGATCCGCTACTTCGCCTCGCAGCAGCGCAGCGACGGCGGCTTCGTCGACAGCCGCTACGACTTCGGCGGCAGCGATGCGCTGCCCAACGTGTGGACGGCCGACACCGCGCTGGCCGCGCTCGCGATCCTGGAGATCGCGCCGCGTCTCGACAACGCGGAGCGGATGCGCGCCGAGTCCGTGCTGCAGAAGGCCTTCGACTACGTGCAGGACGACGCGCACATCGCGAAGACCGACCGCGACGAGATCGTGTGGGCGCACCTCTACCGCGCGCGCCTCGCATCGCGTTGGCTGCAGCTCCGCCCCGACGACCGCACGCGCGTCCTGCCGCTCCTGCAGCGCGCCGTCGCCGACCTGGTCGCGCTGCAGCCGCAGAACGGCGCGTGGTTCCACGAGTACGCCAATCCCTTCGTGATCGGCGCCTGCCTGGTCGCGCTCGACGAGGCGCGCAGCGTCGGCGTGAAGGTACCCGACGACCCGATCGACCGCGGCGTGCTCGCGCTGTTGCGCTGCCGCACCAAGGACGGCGCGATCAGCTACGGCTACAGCGAGCGCGGTGAAGCGCGTGCGCAACCGCAGGGCGGAGCGGGCCGCATGCCCCTCGCCGAGCTCGCCCTGCTGCGCTGCGGCCAGGGCAACGGCGAGGCCCTGCAGAAGGCGATCGCCGCGTCGTTCCAATGGCACGAGGAGCTCGCCAAGGTCCGCAAGTACGACGACCACGCCAGCCGCTTCGGCTATGGCGGCTTCTTCTTCTGGTTCGACGTGCACGCACGGACCGAGGCGATCCTGCGCATGGAGCCCGGCGCGCAGCGTGATGCGTGGATCAAGGAGCAACGCACGCAGATCCTCGCCCTGCCGGAGTTCGACGGCTGCTTCGTCGACAGCCACGAGCTCGGGCGGGTGTACGGCACGGCGATGGCGCAGATCTGTCTCGCCTTGCTCGATCGATGAGCGAGACCGCCCGACCGCCTGCGGGAGCAATCGTGTGATCGCATCCCGTGCGCCGCGCTACCCCTGGCGCACCGTGTTCGTGCTCGTCGCCGCGGGCACCCTGACCACGCCGCTGGTCTTCCCGTATGCGATGGCGCTGCGTGCCAACGGCTCCGGAGCAGGCACGGCGGACGGGATGCCGCCCCTGTCGGTCGCGCTGCAGTTCGTGCTGCGGACCGCCCTGTTCCTCGCGCCGGCGGCCTTCCTCGGGATGTGGGCCGCGCGGCGGATCGGCCTCGGTGCGCCGCACCTGGAGCATGCGCTCGACGGCGGTCCCGAGCCGGCACGGCCATCGCGCACGATGCTCGTCCCGGTGTTGCTGTGGTCGATCGCGTCCTCGCTGCTGGCCTTCGCGATCGACGCCGTGTTCTTCCACCTGCTCGGCGTGCACGACCCCGCCCCCGAGATCCACGCGCGCATCGACGTGGCGTGGTGGCGCAGCGGACTCGCGAGCTTCTGGGCACCCTTCTCCGAGGAGATCTTCGATCGGCTCGGGCTGATGTCGCTGCTCGCCTGGCTGCTGATGCGTTCGCTGCGCCCTGCGCGCGAAGGCCGCGGCCGTGTCCTGGCCTTCGCGGCGGCGAATCTCGCGACCGCGCTGTTCTTCGGCTGGTACCACCTCTCCAACGAAGAGCTCTTCACCTCCACCCTGCCCTCGCTGGTGACGCTGAGGACGCTGCTGATCGTCGTCCCCATCGGCGTCGTCTTCGGTCGCCTCTATCAGCGCCTCGGCCTCGAGGCCGCGATCCTCGCGCACTTCCTGGTCGACGTGATCGTGCACGTCGTGCGCCCGATCGCGGAGCGACTGTTCGTCTGAGTTCGATCGGCCCCTTCCTGCTCAGAATCAGCCTGCGCCCGGCCGGCGGGCTCTTCCACTCAGGTAGCGGACGCCGGGCAAGGTCTCCGCGTCGTCGGCGACGATCACCAGGACTTGTGCATCGCGGAACGGGACCGGGCTGCGGAAGTACCAGCCGCAATCACGCGCCGTCGAGAGCGAGGCGGCGTCGTCGGTCGTAGGCGCGCCGCGCGGTCCGGATCCAGGGCGCAATCGGGCGATGTCGCGCGATGCCTCGCCATTCCGAGGGGAAGTCGGCTCAGGAGGACAGGAGTGCTTCGATCGCTGCGACCGCGCCGTCGAGATCCGGCGCCGAGGCGTCCGCGCCGATGTCTCGCCACAGGTCGTCGATGCGTGTGAAGGGTCCTCCGCCGACGATCACCTTCACGTGGGCCGTCTCCCGCAGGCTGCGCAGCGCACGCACCGTGAGTTCGGCGATGCGCACCTGCGTGCCGAGCGCGACCGACAGCGCGACGGCGTCGACGCGCGCATGTGCGGCCGCCTCCGCGAGGTCGATCGGCGGCGTGTCGGCGCCGAGCAGCAGCGCGACGTAGCCACGGCGTTCGAGGGCATCGGCGAGGAGGCGCGAGGCGAGGTCGTGCTGATTGCCTCCGACCGCCGCGACCATCACGCGACGGCCGTTGGATGCGGAGCGCGGTCCCTGCGCGTGGATCACCGCCGCGATGCGTTCGGCGACGCGCGAGCCGAGGTGTTCGGTGGCGATGTCGATCTCGCCGCATTGCCACATGCGGCCGAGTTCCGCCTGGGCAGGCAGCAGCACGTGATGGAGGAGGGACGGGCCGTCCGCGCCGTCGTGCAGCGCGCGGAGCAGGAGGTCGTGGGCGTCCTGCGTGCGGGCTTCGAGGATCGCCAGGAGATAGCGCGCCGCGAGTTCCTGGTGCGGGCCCGCCGGCGGAAAGGACGGCGGCTGACGGATCGCGGGCCGTCGCGCCATGTCGATGCCGCGCGTGAGGACGGCGGCGACGCGCGTGCGCGCAGTGCCCGGAACGCTCACCTCGAGTTCGTCGCGCAACGCGGCGAGGCGTGCGGCACAGCGGGGTTCGTCCACGTCGTCGGAGGCGCCGGCGGCGAGGCTCCATGCGACGTGGTCGTCGAAGAGTTCGTCACGGCCGACGGCGAGAGCGGCGGCGAGGTTGTCGAGGTCGTTGGTGAGCGCGGCGATCACCGACGCGCTCGCGGTCGAGAGACGCTCCGCCGCGCCGTGCGCGAGCACACGGCGCGTGGCGAGCAGCCAGTCGGCGATCACGGTTCCCTGCGCGTCCATGCTTCGACGTCAGTGCGAGATGCCCGCCAGCCGCGGGATCGCGGCGAAGTCCGGATGGTCACCGGCGTGGGCGAAGGGATGATCCCACAGGATGCGCCGGTCTTGAACCACGAGGATGCCGGGCATCTGCCGCGGATCACCGACCACGCGGCCGATGCCGTGGCCGCGGAGCAGGGCGCGCAGGGTCGCGCGCAGAGCCCCGAAGGACAGGAGGTCGCCGAGGCGTGCGCGGCGCCGCGCGAACTCCGCGTAGAAGGCGCGCGTCGGATCGCAGACGGCGCTGGCGTCGGGCCATCGCGAGGCGAGGAAGGTGGTGGTGGCCTCGACCGAGGCCTGCGAGAACAGCAGCGTGCGCGGGTAGCGCGGGTCGTCCTTTGCACAGCGGCGCAGGGCGGCGACCATCTCGCGGCAGAAGGGTCAACCGAGGTGGCGGAGGAAGGCGAGGATCGTCGGGCCCGGGCCGAGCTGGTCGCGCAAGGTCGGTGTCGCGCCGGGCTTGCCCGCGGGACGGAGATTCACGCCGTCAACGGCGCGATCCAGGACAGCGGCGGCGATCTCGGTCATCGGTCGGCGTGGGCGA
This sequence comes from Planctomycetota bacterium, assembly GCA_046349595.1. Taxonomy (GTDB): domain Bacteria; phylum Planctomycetota; class UBA1135; order UBA1135; family UBA2386; genus JACRLW01. The sequence continues at coordinate 2,545,729 of JAXMCA010000001.1, read as the reverse complement.
GGGACGGCATCGTTTCGGGTGCGATCGTCGGCACCGGGGCGCGCTTCTGGAACAGGTAGTGCGACACGAACCACTGGGTGCCGCCCTGGAACTTCCACAGCTCGGCGCAGGCCATGAAGAACACGCGCCAGTAGATCGCCATGCGTCGCGCCTGTGGGCCGTAGGTGGTGCGGAACAGCGCGTCGATCTCCGTGCGGTGGCGGTCGAAGTTCTGCAGCCAGGCCTCGGCGGTCCGCGCGTAGTGGGTGCCGTTCACGCGCCAGTGGTCGTCGATGCGCAGGTCGTCCTGGAAGTACAGGAAGAGGTGGTCCGACGGCATCTGCCCGCCGCGGAAGAAGTGGCGACCCATCCAGTCGTCGTCGCCGTCCTGCTCGAAGGGGTAGGCGAACTCGCGGTGCGTGAAGACGTGGACGAAGAACAGCCCGTCGTCCCGGAGCCAGCGCGCGACGCGTGCAAAGATGTTCCGGTAGTTGCGGACGTGCTCCAGCATCTCGACGGACACCACGCGGTCGAAGCGCCGGTCGGTGTCGAAGGTGTTCACGTCGCAGGTCACCACGTCGACGTTCGGCAAGCCGCGCTCGCGGGCCCGCGCGAGGATGAACTCGCGCTGGCTGGCGGAGTTCGACACGCCGAGGATGCGGCTGTTCGGCCAGCGCTCCGCGGCCCACAGCGTGAAGGAACCCCAGCCGCAGCCGAGGTCGAGGATGCTCTGGCCGTCGCCGAGCTGTGCGCGACGTGCATAGCAGTCGAGCATCGCCTGCTCGGCGCCGGCCAGATCGCGCACGCCGTCGGTCCACAGGCCGGACGAGTACTTGAGGCGCGGGCCGAGCACCTTCTGGTAGAGCGCCGCGGGCACCTCGTAGTGCTGTTCGTTGGCCGCGTCGGTGTCGATCGCCACCGCGCTGGTGCGCAGACGGCGCATCCAGTCCATCGTCGCCCGGTGCGCGGACTCCAGGCCGTCGCGGGCCTCGTCGCGCAGTCGGCTGCGCAGGAGTCGGCGGATGCCGATTCGGATCAACCAGTCGGGGAGGAGGCCGGTGTCGAGGAGCTTCTCGGTGTTCATCGCGGACTTGCCTGCGGGTCGGGGCGCGGCGGGCCGGGGAAGAAGGCGTTGGTGGTGCGCTGGTAGCTGCGGTAGTCCTCGCCGCGCGAGCGCAGGGCCTGCGCCTCGGTGTGCGGGATGCCGGTGATCTTGGTGACGAAGACGAACATCGCGGCCGGGCACAGCCATGCCCAGTGGCCGCCCGGTGCGGGGGTCGCGCACAGCGCGAAGGCGCACCAGATCAGCCACTCGAAGAAGTAGTTGGGATGGCGGCTCAGACGCCACAGGCCGCTGCGGCAGGTGCGACCGCGGTTGGCCGGATCGCGGCGGAAACGCGCGAGCTGCAGGTCGGCGACCGTCTCACCGGTCTTGGCGGTTGCGAACAGCACGAGACCCGCGATCTGCAGGGGGGCCAGCCCTTCGATCGGAGCCTGGGCGATGGCCACGAAGGGCCAGGCGAGCAGGACGGCGAGCAGGGCCTGGGCCTGGAAGAACCACAGGAAGTGCAGGTCGGCGCGGGTGCCGAAGTGGGCGCGCATCGCGCGATAGCGGCCGTCCTCCTCCCTGCCGAGCACGCGGTCGAAGAGGAGCAAGGCCGCGAGGCGCAGGCCCCAGATCCCGCCGAGCAGTCCGGCGAGGAGGCGTTGCGCATCGGAGCCCGTCCCGCGCAGGGCGGCCAGGATGGCCAGGCCGGCGAGGGTCGCGGCCCAGCCGAAGTCGACGAGGCCGGCGTTGCGGACCGCCCGCGCCACGAACCACAGCGCCTGCATACCCAGGCAGGCGAGGGCGAGGCCCCAGAGCAGCGTGGTCAGGCGCGGATCCACGGGGCGCTGTTCGCAGGGCGCGGCCCGGCGGATGCGCCTGCATCCGCGGGAGTCCGCGCTGCGAAGGATGGCTCACCGCCGTCCGCATGGAACCGCAGCCGATCCTCCGCACCCGACCCCGTCCGCTCGAAGTGTTGCGGAGCTGGATCGACACGCACGCCGCCCGGCCGGTCGATGCGCAGGATCCCGACGCCGTCGACTGGGCCCGCGTGGTTCCCTTCGTCGCGCTGCACCTCGGCTGCCTCCTGGTCTTCGCGGTGGGCGTGTCGACGACCGCGGTGGTGGTGGCGGTCGCGGCCTATGCCCTGCGGATGTTCGCGATCACCGCGTTCTACCACCGCTACTTCGCGCACCGCGCCTTCAGGACCTCGCGGGTCGCGCAGTTCCTGTTCGCGCTGTGGGGCAACACCGCGGCGCAGCGCGGGCCGCTGTGGTGGGCGGCGCACCATCGCCGCCATCACCGTCACTCCGACACCGAGCGCGACGTGCACTCCCCGCACCGCGGCGGCTTGTGGCAGAGCCACCTGTCGTGGTTCCTGTCGCGGCGCAACTTCGCCACCGATCTCGCCCAGGTGCGCGATCTGGCGCGCTATCCGGAGCTGCGCTTCCTCGATCGCTTCGACATCGTGGCGCCCCTCCTGTTCGCCCTCGCGACCTTCGGGCTCGGCGAACTGCTCGCCGCGGTCTGGCCCGGCCTCGGCACCAGCGGGATGCAGTGCCTGGTGTGGGGCTTCTTCGTGTCGACGACGCTGCTGTTCCACGGCACCGCGACGATCAACAGCCTCGGCCACCTGTTCGGGCGGCGGCGCTACGCGACCAACGACCACAGCCGCAACAGCTTCCTCCTGGCGCTGCTGACCTTCGGCGAGGGCTGGCACAACAACCACCACTTCTATCCGGTGGCGGCGCGGCAGGGCTTCTTCTGGTGGGAGTTCGATCTGTCCTGGTACGCGCTCCTGGCGATGCGAGGTCTCGGAGTCGTTTGGGATCTGCAGCCGGTGCCGATGCACGTGCGCGACGGCCGTCGCGTGCCCGAGCGGGGCGGGCGATGAACGCGGAGCGCGAGCGCATCGCGGTGGTCGGCAGCGGCATCGCGGGGTTGTTCGCAGCCTGGGTTCTGCGTCGCAGGCACGACGTGGTGCTGTTCGAGGCCGATGACCGGGTCGGCGGACACACCAACACCATCGAGCTCGATCGCGACGGGAAGCGACTGTCGATCGACACCGGATTCATCGTCTACAACGAGCGCACCTACCCGCTGTTCTCGCGGCTCCTGGAGCGGCTGGACGTCGCGACGCAGCCGAGCACGATGAGCTTCTCGGTGCACTGCGAGGCGACCGGCCTCGAGTACAACGGCACCTCCCTCAACACCCTGTTCGCGCAGCGGCGCAACCTGCTGCGGCCGTCGTTCTGGCGGATGATCCGCGGCATCCTGCGCTTCAATCGCGAGGCGACCGCTCTCCTCGACGATCCCGATCCCGCGCTCACGCTCGGCGAGTTCCTGGAGAGACGTCGCTTCGGCCCCGAGCTGATCCGGAACTACCTCGTGCCGATGGGGGCTGCGGTGTGGTCGACGGCGCCCGAGCAGATGCTCGGCTTCCCCGCGCACGCCTTCGCGCGCTTCTTCCACAACCACGGCTTCCTGTCGATCGACGATCGCCCGCAGTGGCGCGTGATCCAGGGGGGCTCGCAGCGCTACGTCGAACGCATGTTGCCGGCCCTCGGCAGCGGTGTTCGCACGAGTGCGCCCGTCGAGGCCGTCACGCGCGGGCGCGACGGCGTGACCGTCAAGGTGCGTGGTCGCGATGCCGAGCGTTTCGATCGCGTGGTGCTCGCCTGCCACTCCGATCAGGCCTTGCGCATCCTCGCCGATCCCAGCGATGCGGAGCGCCGGGTGCTGGGCGCGATCGCCTACCAGGAGAACGTCGCGTTGCTGCACACCGACTCCCGGCTGATGCCCCGACGGCGCCTCGCGCAGGCCGCGTGGAACTACCACCTGCCCGCGGATCCGCAACGCGGTGCGGCGCGCGTCACCGTGACCTACGACATGAACGCACTGCAGTCGCTGCGCAGCGACGAGCGCTTCCTCGTGACCCTCAATCGCGAGGCGGACGTCGATCCCGCCAAGGTGATCCGTCGCATCGTCTATCACCATCCGCTCTACACCCGCGAGGCGGTGGCCGCGCAGGTGCGTCGTGCGGAGATCAGCGGACCGCGGCGCACTCACTACTGTGGCGCCTACTGGCGCAACGGCTTCCACGAGGACGGTGTCTGGTCGGGATTGCTGGTCTGCCGCGAACTGGGGATGGACTTCGCGTGAGCCTGGCGAGCGGCATCTACGTGGGCAGGGTGCGGCACCGGCGCACGAGGCCGCGGGCGCATGACTTCGCCTATCGCCTGCACATGCTCTACCTCGACCTCGACGAACTGGATCGCGTGTTCGCCGGTCATTGGCTGTGGTCGACGGGGCGACGCAACCTCTTCGCCTGGCATCGCGCCGACTACTTCGGCGACCCGCGTGTGCCGTTGCGAGATGCGGTGCTCGATCGCGTCGAGCAGGACATCGGCGTGCGACCTCGCGGCCCCGTCCGCATGCTCACGCAGCTCCGCTGCTTCGGCTACTGCTTCAATCCGGTGACCTTCTACTACTGCTTCGCCGCCGACGGTGCGACGCTGCAGGCGATCCTCGCCGAGATCACCAACACGCCCTGGGGCGAACGTCACGCCTACGTGGTCGATGCGTGGCAGGCGGCAGCTCAAGGCGGCGTGCTGGTCGCCCGGTTCGACAAGCGCTTCCACGTGTCGCCCTTCATGCGCATGGAGCAGGCCTACGACTGGCGCTTCTCGACACCGGGCGACCGTCTCGCCGTGCACATGCAGAGCGCGGAGGACGGGGAACGCATCTTCGACGCGACCCTCACCATGAGCCGTCGCGAGATCGGCGGCATGTCGCTCGCGCGGGCGGTGCTGCGCCACCCCTTCATGACCGGCAAGGTGATCGCCGGCATCTACTGGCAGGCGTTGCGGCTGCGGCTCAAGCGCGTGCCCTTCCACGATCACCCCGGCGGGGTGCATCCCGCCGCCTGAATGCTGCGAAGGATGCCGCGATGACGTCGATGCACTCGCTGCTCGGTCGCTCCCAGGGCGCCGCGGTCCGCAAGCTCCCCTGGCGTGCTCGCTTCGCCCGCCGTCTGGTGCTGGATCGCCTTTCCCGCATCCGACGCGATCGCGTCAGCGTCCGCGACGAGGTCGACGGCGCGAGCTTCCGCTTCGGCGATCCCGACGGCGACGGCCTTTCCGCGACCCTGCGCGTCCTCGACCCGTCGTTCTGGACCGGCTTGCTCGCACGCGGTTCGGTGGGGGTCGGCGAGGCGTGGACCGCGGGAGCCTGGACCTGCGACGACCTGACGGGCCTCGTGCGGATCATGCTGCGCAATCGCAGCGTGCTCGACGGTCTCGAAGGCGGCCTCGCGAAACTCTCCGCTCCGCTGCTGCAGCTCTTCCACCTGCGGCGCGGCAACACCAAGGACGGCAGCCGGCGCAACATCGCGGCGCACTACGACCTCGGCAACGACTTCTTCGAGCTCTTCCTCGACCCGACGATGAGTTACTCCTGCGGCGTCTTCGAGCGCGAGGACGCGAGCATGGCCGATGCGTCGCTCGCGAAGATCGACCGCCTGTGCCGCAAGCTCGCGTTGCGTCCGGGTGACCGCCTGCTCGAGATCGGCACCGGTTGGGGTGCATTGGCAGTCCATGCCGCGAAGCAGTACGGCTGTCATGTCACCACCACGACGATCTCGCGGGAGCAGTTCGACGGCGCGCGTCGCCGCATCGACGAAGCCGGTGTGTCCGGGCGCGTGGAGCTGCTGCTGCAGGACTACCGCGATCTCCGCGGGCGCTTCGACAAGCTGGTCCATTGCGAGATGGTGGAGGCGGTCGGCGCGCCCTTCCTGCCCGGCTTCATGGCGCGCTGCGCGGATCTGCTCGAGCCGCACGGCGTGATGGCGATGCAGGCGATCACCATCGCCGACCAGCACTATGCGCGTTCGCTTCGCGAGGTCGACTTCATCAAGCGCTACATCTTCCCGGGGAGCTTCATCCCTTCGACGACCGCATTGCTCGACGCGGCGACGGCCTCATCCGACCTCCGCCTGACGCACTTCGAGGACCTCGGGCCGCACTACGCGCGGACCTTGCGGAGCTGGCGCGAGACCCTGTATCGCAACCTGCCGGCGATCCGCGCGACGGGCCGCGACGACGCCTTCCTGCGCATGTGGGAGTACTACCTGTGCTACTGCGAGGGCGGCTTCGCCGAGCGCTTCCTCGGGCTCGGTCAGTTCGTCTTCACGCGTCCGGAAGCGCGGCCTTCGCCGATCCTCGCGCGACGCGAGGCGCTCTGCGATCTGATCCCGGACGTTGCGGTGTGATCTTGTCGACCCTGCGTGCCAGCCTCTGTGACTTCGTGCTGTTCCAGGCCTGCTGGTTCGCCTGCGTGCTGGGTGGTGCGGGCGACCTGGCGCTGATGCCGGTTCTCGCCACGGCGGGGTTCCTCGCCGTTCACCTCGTCTTCCTCACGGCGCGCGGACGTCGTGCCGAGGAGCTGTGTGCGGTCCTGCTGCTCGGGGGCGTCGGCGTGGCGCTGGAGTCGATCGGCGTGCGCTTCGGGTCGCTGTGCTTCCATCGTGAGGCTGCGGCGTGGTTCGGTCTGCCGACCTTCATGGTCGCGCTGTGGTTCTCCTTCCCGCCGCTGCTCGACACCTGCCTGCGCTGGATGCGGGGGCGGACGGCGATCGCGGTGCTCTTCGGTGTGGTCGGCGGCCCGCTCGCCTACCTCGGCGGCGAGAAGCTCGGTGCTCTGTCGATCGGGAGCGATCGGACCGCGGCCCTGATCGCCATCGGCGCGATCTGGGCCATCTACACGCCGCTCGCCGTCGTCGGTCGTGCGCGGATGGCGACGCGGCGGGCGGACGGATGAGATGGGGACTGCGCTCGTCATCGACCGGTCCGCGCGTGCGATGCGTTGCACCAAGGCGCGCAGCCTGCTCGAATCCCCGGCCCGCCGCCCCGAGCCGATGACCGAATCCAGCGTCCTCATGCGCATCGCCGCCGGAGATGCCGACGCCATGCGTACCTTCCAGGACCGCTACGGGAACCTGGTGTGGACGCTCGCGCGCCGTGCCTCGCCCGATCTGCACGACGCCGAGGACGCGGTGCAGGAGATCTTCCTCGAGGTCTGGCGCAGCGCGGGTCGCTACGACGCGAGTCTCGGCGCGGAATCGACCTTCGTCTCGACCATCGCGCGCCGCCGTCTGATCGACCGCGCGCGTCGACGTGCAGCGCGTCCCAAGGCCGACGAACTCGCCGAGGCCGAGGTGCTCCCCGCGAGCCCCGAGGTCGACCGCGCCGAGATCGCCGACGAGTCGCGGCGCGTGAGCGAGGTGTTCCGCGAGCTGCGCGCCGAGCAGCAGCGCGTGCTCGAGCTGTCGCTGATGCAGGGGCGCTCGCACTCCGAGATCAGCAGCGAGACCGGCATGCCGCTCGGCACCGTGAAGAGCCTGGCGCGTCGCGGCCTGATGCGGATCCGATCCGTGCTCGGCATCGGCAGCGACGAGGCCGAGGGAGGTGCGCGATGAACCTCGAGCGCATCCGTGAACTCTGCGCCGGTGCGGTGCTCGCCGATCTCGACCCCGTCGAGCGCGAGGAACTGCTCGCCTGCCCGGATCAGGATCTGGTGCGACGCGAGATGGCCGCCTTCGAGCGTGCCGGTGCGGAGGTCGTCGCGCTGCTCGGTAACGGCGGTGTGGAGCCGATGCCGGCGCACCTGCATGCGCGGGTCGCTCAGGCCGCGCGGTCCTTTGCCAAGCCGCAGGTGAGCGTGCTGCCGCAGGATCTGCGACAGTCGACCTCGCGTCCCTCCAATGCCTTCGCGTGGCTGGTCGCGGCCGCGGCGGTGATCCTCGCCGCCGTCGCCTGGATGTCGGAGCGTGGTGGCGCAGCGCTGCCGCTCGAGCGTCAGCGCGTCGCCTTCGTGAAGGCGCACGGCGACTGCCGCGAACTCGCTTGGTCCAAGGGCTGCGAGGGCGAGGTCCTCTGGAGCCCCCTCGCGCAGGGTGGCTTCCTCAGCCTGCGCGGACTTCCGCCCAACGATCCCTCGCAGTTCCAGTACCAGCTGTGGATCTTCGATCGCGCGCGCGACACCGCCACCCCGGTCGACGGCGGCGTCTTCGACGTGCGCGTCGGAGCCACGCGCGGCGAGGTGCTCGTCGCGATCGACGCCAAGCTCCCCGTGCACGACGCCTTCGCCTTCGCGATCACCAAGGAGAAGCCGGGCGGCGTGGTGGTCTCGGAGAAGCGTCCCGAGCAGATCGTCGCGGCGGTCGGTCTCTAGGAGCCCGAGAAGAAGTCCATGATACGGGCTCTCCGATGCTTGCTTGTGGCCGCATGCGCGGCCACGCAGAGCTCGAGAGACCGATTGTCTCTCGAGCTCTGAGCGCCGGAATCAGGACAGCGCGAGCGAGCCCGCGAGCGGGGCATGGGTCGCGCCGAGCAGCAGTGCGCCGAGTCGCTGCGCGCGCCACGTGAAGATGCGTCGCAGGTCGCGCTTCACGAACAGCGCGTGGAGGAGCGGCGCGAGCGGACCGCCCGGGACCACGTAGCGCACGTGGTCGAGCACGCGCGTGCCGCCGGGCACCGCTTCGAAGCGGTGTTCGTGGATCCACTGCCGGTAGGGACCGCGGAGTTGCTCGTCGACGAAGCGGTGCGGCGGTTCCCACGCCGCGATGCGGGTGCGCCAGCGCATCGGCAGGCCGTGCACGCGGATGCGGTAGTCGATCAGCGTGCCGACCTCCATCGCGATCGGCTGCGGCGAGACGATCGAGAAGCGCAGGAACTCGGGAGTCAAGGCTTCGAGATTCGCCGCGTCGGCGAAGAAGGGGAACACGGTCTCTTGGGGGAGCGGCAGGAAGCACTCGGCTCGCAGGTGGCGCTCGCGCATGACGGCGGTGCTTCGCAGCGGCCAGGTGCGCGGATGCGCGTGGTCGCCCCGCCCGTCGCGGGCCGGTTCGCGTGAGGCTGCTGTCGAGGTCCGGGAGACGCGACGGGCGGCCTCTGTCCGCGATCGGGTCACGAGCCCCGATGAGGGGTGTGGGATCACCACGTTGTCATCGGGGACACGATCCACGCTCGACCGGCCAGGATCGTCATTGTCCTTCGAAGCTTGACGCGGGGGGACCGGCGTCGCTATGAACCCCCGCGAGGTGCCGGAGTCGCTCCGGCCGATAGGAAGAGATGGAGCAGAGGAAGGAGACGAACCAGGATGTCCCGCATGCAAGCGTGCTTTCTCGTCCTCGCATTGATCGGCTCGCTGACGAGCGCGAACTCGGGATCCGGGAGGGCACCGTGGACCGACTGCAACTGCGACGCCACGGGAGTGGTGGTCTGGTACAACGGTGGAAGCGGGCCCACCTACTCCTATGACCCGGGAGCCCACGGCCTTTGCCCGGACTGCTTCGTGCTGAGCCTGTGCGACAACTGGGGCACCATCACATTCACGATTCCGAACGGCGAGAGCATCCAGGTCTACAAGGACTCCGGCCATGTCACCAAGCTGGCTTGCCTGAAGCCCCCGACGAACAACAACGCTGCGAACGTATGGAAGTGCGACAACGAGAGCACGCACGTTCAGACCTGCGGGCAGCACATCACGGTCTATCTCGAGCACCTCTCGGGGAACAACTGCACCGGAGCGGTGCAGAACACCGGTGAGATGACCATCGGCTGCAACAGCTGCGCCACAGCTCCTCAATGACATGCGCGGTCAGCCGGAGAACTTGAACTCCCTGCAGGAGGTGAGACCATGAATCGCAAGACGAGCGTCACCGCAACGTCTCTGGTGGCCGGAGTCGTCGCCCTCTTCCTGCTCGGCCGAGAGCCTGCGCTCTCGAGGCGGCCGGGAGACCGACTCCCGGTCCTGTCGTCCACCGTGATTCCGAGTGGAGAGTCCGTGGTGGATTCTGCAATGACTGCCTTGCACGCCAACCACGAGTCGATGATCGACAAGTGGCCCGCCGGAGAAGAGTCCACGGGTCGCGTGGAGTGTCCCGCGAGTCGGGACGGCGCCACGGTCCAAGAGGATGCGGGCGCGAAGTCCGACTTCGCCTCCGCCTACAAGCAGAACGGGTACGACCTGGTCGAGTTGTTCCTCAGCGCACCGGACTCGGTCAGCATCGAGAGGTTGGTCCGCAATGCATCGCTCAATCCGCAGGATCGGGAAGTGGATACGGCGACCATCGACGAGCTGCGCCAGATCGTCGGCCGCTACCATCCGAGGTTCGAATCCCTGATCCCGAACTACCGCAATGCGCGGAATCTGGAAGCGGAATCGGTGATCCGAGGCGCGGCCGCCCCGGTGGTGCCCACCTTGGGGTCCGACCTCGTTCCCGCATACGCGAAATCCCACCTCGCCGACGAGCAGCGGCGTCGCCCCGCCCTGACACTCGAGGCATACACGCAGGAATTGATGCAGAACCCTCCTGCAGCGCCGATCCGTGGTGCCTACATCTGCGTCGATGGGCGGAAGTACGCATTCGCGTGGTTCAAGGACCTGCCGACCAGCGACCGGATGTACGACGACATCCTGTTCTTCGGTGCTCAGTACCTGGCGGAGGTGAGCCAGCTCTTCGAGCGCCGTGGTTTCGCGCACCCCGCGACGGTCACCGAGATCCTCCGGAGGGCGTCCGGTTGGGACACCAAGTCGGTGCGCGGAGCGCGCTGATCGCGAAGGCCGACGGGGACCGCCGATTCAGCCGTCAGCGCGCTTTCCAGCCCACCCGCTCCCGCTAACCTTCCGCATCGCGAGGGCGCGGAGGACCTGCGCCCGTCGCATCTGAGTCGGATCATGGATGCGCATCGGTCGTCCGCCCTCGGTCTGAGCCTCCTGCTCGCCGCCAACGCGCTTGCCCAGGACGTCGAGACCTGGCGCACCCGGCAAGTGGGCGTCGGTGTGACCTGGCAGCGCGTGCAGCAGGTGCGCGACGGCTCGCCGCAGAGCTTCGAGGTCCTCACGATCGCGGCCGAAGCACAGGGCAGCGGTGTCCTGCGGTTGCTCGAGCCGAAGCAGGGACAGCGGGAGGAGACGTCGGTCCTCGGCGCGCGTGGTGGAGCCATCGCGGCGATCAACGGCGGGTTCTTCGACGTGAAGACCGGCGAGCCCGATGGTCTGCGTGTCGTCGACGGCGCGCTCAGGTCGGCAGCGAACGAGCGGCGCGCAGAGGCTCTGGTCGTCGATCGTGCCGGGAGCAGCGGATTCCGCCCTGCGGCATCGGTCGAGGTCTCGCGGGTCGACCTGGCGCTGGCCGCGGGGCCGCTCCTGCTGCGCGGGGGCGAGGTGGTCGAATCGCGTCGGAGGGAGGATCCGCGCCACCCGCGCACGGCGATCGGACGTCGCGCCGACGGGACGCTGCTGCTGCTCTGCGCAGACGGCCGCACCGAGCACGCCGCCGGCCTGAGCTTCGCCGAGCTGACCGCGCTGATGCGCGAACTCGGTTGCACCGATGCGCTCAATCTCGACGGCGGCGGCTCGACCACCCTGTGGCTCGCGGCGCAGGGCGTGGTCAATCACCCCTGTGACAACAAGCTCTTCGACCACCGCGGCGAACGTGCCGTGAGCGACGCGCTCGGTGTGTTCGCGCCGCTCGTCGTCGAACTCGACGAGGACGACGCCATGCTGGTGCCGGGTGGAGCGTGGACGAGCGTCGCCGACGGCGAGGCTCTCGACGGCGATCGCGCACGGACCGACTGCGAGGGCGCGCGCGCCGTCTTCCAGGTCGGCGTGCCGCGCAACGGGCGCTACCGCATCACCGTCGACCTGCGCGGTTCCGCGGAGGCGCCGAACGTGGCGATCGACGGCCGTGCCTGTGCGCCGAAGGCGTCCGGCCCGAAGGACGGTTGGGATCTCGGCAGCGTGCAGGTCGACGATGCTCCGCGGACGATCGAGGTCGTGCTCGTCGCGCGCGGGCCGCTCGCGCTCGACGCGCTCCGCGCCGTCGAATCGCGTTGACTGCGCCGCTCAGGCCAGGATCGGCTTGACCACGTTTCCGGCGATGTCCGTCAGGCGGAAGTCGCGGCCCGCATAGCGGAAGGTCAGCTTCTCGTGGTCGAGGCCGAGCGCCCACAGGATCGTGGCGTGCAGGTCGTGCACGTGGACCTTGTCGACGCTGGCGTAGTAGCCGTAGTCGTCGGTCGCGCCGTGGCTGTGTCCGGCCTTCGTGCCGCCGCCCGCCATCCACACCGTGAAGCCGTGGGGATTGTGGTCGCGGCCGTCCTTGCCCTGCGCGACGGGCGTGCGGCCGAACTCGCCGATCCACAGCACCAGCGTGTCCTCGAGCAGGCCGCGCGCATCGAGATCGGACAGCAGTCCGGCGATCGGCTTGTCGACCTCCGATGCGTTCTGCTCGTGACCGTTCTTGAGGTTGTCGTGCTGGTCCCACTTGTAGCTGTGGGTGCACTGCACGAAGCGCACGCCGCGCTCGATGAAGCGGCGGGCCATCAGGCATTGACGTGCGAAGTTGTCGGTCGGCTTCTCGTCGACGCCGTACAGCTTCAGGGTCGCCGCGCTCTCGCCGCTCAGATCCATGGTCTCCGGCGCGCGGTCCTGCATGCGGTAGGCGAGCGCGAAGCTCTCCATGCGCGCGGCCAGCTCGCGGTCCTCGTCGTGCGTGTGCAGATGGTCCTCGTCCATCGCACGCAGCAGTTCGAGCCACTCCGACTGCTGGCCGCGCGACAGTTCGGGGTTGGCGAGGTGCTCGAAGCTCGCGGTGCGTGCAGGCACCGACGCATTGCCGATCGGCACGCCCTGGCAGGCGCCGGGCAGGAACGCGGCCGACCAGTTCTGCACGCCGCCGTGGCCGAGGGTCGGGCAGACGGTCACGAAGCCCGGCAGGCTGCGGTTCTCGGTGCCGAGTCCGTAGACGACCCAGCTTCCCATGCTCGGACGGACGAAGGTGTCCGAGCCGGTGTGGATCTTGAGCAGCGCGCCGCCGTGCGCGTCGTTGCTGCCGAACAGCGACTTCACGAAGCACAGGCGGTCGACGTGTTGCGCGACGTGCGGGAACAGCGCGCTCACCCAGGCTCCGCACTCGCCGTGCTGGCGGAAGCGCCACGGCGATCCGAGCAGGTTGCCGGTCTCGGCGAAGGTCACGCGCGGCTTGCCGAAGGGGAGCGGCTTGCCGTCGTCGCGCTGCAGCAGTGGCTTGTAGTCGAAGGTGTCGACCTGCGACGGACCGCCGTGCATGAACAGCACGATCATGCGGCGCGCGCGCGGCGCGTGGTGCGGCGTCTTCGGCGCGAGTGGGTCGGTGCCGGAGGTGCCGAGCAGGTCGAGCACGCGGCCGGCGGCACGGGCGATGGCGGGAACGCGGCTTTGCAAGCCGAGGAGCGCGGCGGACGCCGCGGAGGCGCACAGCAGCTTGCGGCGGTCGAAGGCGGGTCGTTCGTCGGGCCTGGTCATCGCGCACACCTCATTCGATGCCGAGGAATTCGTTGCTGCACATCACGGCCTGGCAGAACAGACCGAGGCCGATCTCGCGGGGCGAGGGCGCGCCTTCACCGCCGGAGCTCGCCGCGTTGCTGGCGTCGTGCTCCGCCTGCGCACGCTGCACGAAAGCCAGGGCGCGGTCGATCTCGTGCTCGGTCGCGGGACGCCCGAGCGCGGTGCGGTAGCAGCGATCGATGCGCAGGCGATCGTCGCCCTCCTCCCGCAGCAGGCGTCGCGCGAAGGCGAGCGCGGTGTCGAGGACGAAGGGGCTGTTCATCAACCACAGCGCCTGCGTGGCGACCGCGGTGCGCGGGCGTGCGGCGTTCGACACGCTCGGGTCGCCGTAGTCGAACAGCGCGAGCACGTCGACCAGCGCGTTGCGGATCACCGGCAGGTAGAGCGTGCGGCGCGGGGCGTCGTAGCGCGCGCGGTTGCCGGACTGGTCGTTGGTGACGTAGTCGCGGTTCTTGGTGCCGAGCAGCGTGCCGCCGAGCGTGCGGTCGAGTCGACCGCTGACGGCGAGCATGCTGTCGCGGATCGCCTCGGCCTCGAGACGTCGCTGCGGGAAGCGCCCAAGCAGCACGTCCTCTGGATCCTTCGCGAGCGCGAGCTCGGAGGGGTGCGAGGACTGCCGATAGGTGCGCGACAGCACGATGCGACGGTGCGCCCGCTTGATCGACATGCCACCGGCGACGAAGTCGCGTGCGAGGGCGTCGAGCAGCTCGGGGTGGGAGGGTGCCTCGCCGCGCAGGCCGAAGTTCGAGGTCTGCGGTGCGAGCCCGCGGCCGAAGTGGGTCTGCCACAGGCGATTCACGATCACCCGTGGAGTGAGCGGATTGCGCGGATCGACGAGCCAGCGTGCCAGCGCGAGCCGTCCGCTGCCGCCGTCGATGCGGGGCTGCGGGAGACAGTGCTCGAGGATCTGCAGCGCACCACGCGGCGTACTCTCCTTGGCGGGCGTGAGGTGGTTGCCGCGCAGGTGGATCGGGATGTCCATCGGTGCGCCGTCCGCCACGCCGGGACAGGACGGCGCCTCTTCCGGCCTGTGCTCGTCGAGTCGCTTGCGCTCCGCGCGCAGGGCGCCCGCTTCGTCGCGCAGGGCCGGCGGCCAGTCGCGTTCGAGCAGCGCCTGCCGGGTGGCGAGCAGTCCGCCGTCGCCGAGCATCGCGACGCGCACCTGCTCCTGCTCGGCATCGGGCAACGCGGTCGGCCCCTCGCCGTCCTTGCGTCCCTCGCGCAGGTTGCGCCAGGCATGATCGACCACGCCGAGCAGCACGCCGTAGCGCGTGCACAGCTCGCGCAGCGAACGCGGCGCGTCCTGCTGGAGCAGCGCGGCGATCAGCGGTGCGACCCTGCGTTCGCCGTGCGCGATCGAGCCCTGCAGCGCCGCGGTCACGTCGACGGCGCGCGCGGTGAAGTCGTCCTCGGGGAGCTTCGCGAAGTCCAGGAGCGGTCCGAACACCGCATCCTGTGCGGCATCGGCGGCGGCGAGGCCGTCGGCGAGCGCGCGCACCACGCCGGCGTCGAGAGTCGTCTCGCAGGGCCACGGCGCGCCGTCGGAGGGGACCCACGCGAAGCGATCGATGTGGGGAATCGATTCACCGCGCTCGAGGCGCAGCACGTGGCGCCCCGCGCCGAGGTCGGCCGTGGTCACCGGGTGCCAGCGCTGGTCCTTCACGAACCAGTCGCCGGTGGTCTCGGCGAGGGCACGGTCGGCGAGGGCGACGCCGTCGAGCAGCAGCCGCACCGGCCGCGACTCCTTCGCCGCGAAGCGCACCTGCAGCTCGTAGCGGCCGGGGCGGGCCACGTCGAACTCCCACTCCGCCTCTTGCTTGCCGCCGCTTCCGGTCCGCACCACCGGCGTGCGCGCCGTGCCCCACTGGTTGCGATCGACGATCAGGTTGCTGCGCAGCATGTCGGTGCCGCGGAACCAGATCGCGCGGCGCGCGGCGGACAGCGCGGCGAGCAGGTGGCTGCCGAGCCGGCTGCGGATCGCGACATCGGCCGATTGCGAAGCCCGTGTCTGCAACGCGGCGAGGGACTCGTCGACGTGCTTGCTGTCGTGATCCCATTGCGCGCGGGCCGCCGTCTCGGCCGGCGTGCTGAGGTCGAGCTCGCGCCAGCGCGACACGTGGCCGAGATCGTCGAGCGTGCTGGTGCTGCGGAAGATGCCGCCCAGCGCGTAGTAGTCGCGCTGCGGGATCGGATCGAACTTGTGGTCGTGGCAGCGTCCGCACGAGACGGTGAGGCCGAGCACCGACTTGCTGACCACGTCGATCTGCTCGTCGATCACGTCGGCGACCAGCTTGTCCTTGTCCTGCTCGGCGAGCATCTTCGGACCGAGCGCGAGGAAGGCGGTCGCGGCGAGGCGGTCGCGGTCGAGTTCGGGATCCGCGCAGGGCGGCAGCAGGTCGCCGGCGACCTGCCAGGTGACGAACTCGTCGTAGGGCTGGTCGCGGTTGAAGGCGCGGACGATCGCATCGCGGTAGCGCCACGCATTGGCGAAGGCGAGGTTCTCGTCGAGGCCGTTGCTGTCGGCGTAGCGCGCGAGGTCGAGCCACCAGCGCGCCTGACGCTCGCCGTACTCCGGCGAGTCCAGCAGGCGATCGACGACGCGCTCGAAGGCATCGGCCCCGCTGTCGTGCACGAAGGCCTCGACCTCCTCGGGTGAAGGCGGCAGGCCGGTCAGGTCGAGGGCGACGCGGCGGATCCAGGTACGGCGGTCGGCGTCGGCTGCGGGCGCCAGCCCTTCCTGCTCGAGTCGCGCGAGGACGAAGCGATCCAGAGGGTCGAGCGGCCACTGCGCGTCGTGCACCGCGGGCGGGGCGACCTCGGCGGGCAGGGCCTGGAAGGCCCAGTGCTTTCGGGCCGCTTCGAAGTCCACGCCGTGATGCACCTCGGCCGCGGTCTCCGTGTCGCGCGGATCCGGTGCGCCGCGACGCACCCACTCCTCGAGCACCGCGATCTGATCGTCCGGCAGGCGACCGTCGGGGGGCATCTGCAGTTCCGGGTCGCGGTAGCGCACCGCGCGGATCAAGCGGCTGTGTTCGACGTCACCGGCGAGCAGTGCGGCACCGCCGTCGCCGCCGCGTTGCCAGCCGATGCGGCTGTCGAGGCGCAGTCCGCCCTTCTGCTTCTGCGGACCGTGGCAACGGATGCACTGGTCGGTGAGCAGCGGACGCACGCGGCGCTCGAAGAACTCGGCATCGTCGCGGTCCTGCGCGTGCAGACCGGAGACGGCCAGGGCCAAGATGGCGACGGTGAGGAGGATCCGGGCGAACGGCATGGCGACGGGAGCGGGCCGGGATCGTAGCCTTCCGCCCCCCGCGAAGGACCGGCCTGTCCGCTGCGGATCGCCGGAAACCGCCCATGTCCGCGCCGCAGTCCGAAGTCGGGATCGAGGTCGCGTCGGTCGACGATGCGCCGCTCGGAGCGTCGATTCGCGCCGCGCTGTCCGGCCGTTCCTTCGACTACACCCGCGGCAGCCTCGCCCGCGCCGTGCTCCTGCTCGCCGTCCCGATGGTCGTCGAGATGAGCATGGAGTCGCTGTTCGCGGTGGCCGACGCGTGGTTCGTGAAGAGCCTAGGGGAGACGGCGCTCGCCACGGTCGCACTCACCGAGGCGATGGTGACGCTGGTCTATGCGATCGCCATCGGCCTGTCGATGGCCGCGACCGCACTGGTCGCGCGCCGCGTCGGCGCCGGCGACCTGCCCGGCGCGCGTCGCGCGGCGGGACAGGCGATCCGTCTCGGCGTGTTGATCGGCGTGGGCTCGGGGATCCTGTGCGCACTGAATGCGCGCACCCTGCTCGGACTGATGGGCGGCAGCGCCGCGGTGCAGGAAGCCGGCTCCGGCTTCACCGCCTTCGTGCTCGGCGGCAATGTCGTGATCCTGCTGCTGTTCCTGCACAACGCGATCTTCCGCGGCGCGGGCGATGCCGCGATCGCGATGCGCGCGCTGATCGTCAGCAACCTCGCCAACCTCGTCCTCGATCCCTGCCTGATCTTCGGACTCGGGCCCTTCCCGCAACTCGGCGTGACCGGCGCAGGGCTGGCGACGGTGATCGGACGCGGTCTCGGCGTGTGCTACCAGATCCGCGCGCTGCGCCGCGGCGACTGCCGCGTGCGGGTCTCACGCCCCGATCTGCGCCACCATGGCGCAGACCTGCGCGAGCTGCTGCGCAGCTCGACCGGCGCGATCGGTCAGTTCCTGATCGCCACCGCGAGCTGGGTCCTGTTGGTGCGCATCGTCTCGCCCTTCGGCGACGCGACGCTCGCCGGCTACCAGGTCGGCGTACGCGTGATCATGTTCGCGCTGCTGCCGGCCTTCGGACTCAGCAACGCGGCGGCGACGCTGGTCGGTCAGAACCTCGGTGCGCAGCGACCGGATCGCGCGATCCGGTCGGTGTGGATCACCGGCATCTGGACCATGGCCTTCCTCGGCGCGGTCACGATCGTGTTCCAGGTGTGCGCACCGGGATTGATCGGCTTGTTCGCGGAACAGGCGGCGGATCGTGCCACCATGGAGCGCACCGGCGTGGACTGCCTGCGCATCATCAGCTTCGGCTACGTGTTCTATGCCTGGGGCCTCGTGATGATGCAGGCCTTCAACGGTGCGAACCGCACGATGATCCCGACCTGGCTGAACCTCGTGTGCTTCTGGATCCTCGAGGTGCCGCTCGCCTGGGTGCTCGCGCGACCCCTCGAGATGGGAGCGAACGGCGTGTTCTGGTCGGTGGCGATCAGCGAGTCCTTGCTCGCGGTGCTGTCGATCATCGTGTTCCGGCGCGTGCGCTGGAGCTGAGCGACGGCGGCCGTGCGGTCGCGACACGACGCGTCCCGTCGAGCGCCAACGTGACGGTGCCGGCGTCGGCGGTGCAGAGCACGCTCGCGCCGGCTGCGCGCGCCAGCGCGCACAGCGGCGCTTCCTCGCCGTCACCGCAGGACACCAGCGCGAGCCGGGGGGTGGTCCGCGCGAGCAGGCGGCGGTTCGGTTCGGTCTCGCCGCGGCCATGGTGCGGGAGCACCAGCACGTCGACGGCGCGGAGGTCGGCGTCGCGGAGCGCCGCTTCCAGATTCGCACCCTCGGCATCGGCGGGGAGGAGCAGGCTCGTGCCGCCGGTCCGGACCGCGGTCCACAGGCTGTACTCGTTGCTCGTGCCGGGGCCGTCGAGCTGTGGCGCGAACACCTGCACACCGCAGTCGAGTGTCATGCGTTCGCCGGGTGCGAGCGGGTGGAGACGCGTGCCGCGCGCGGCGAGCGCGCGCACCGCCTCGTGATCGGCCATGGCGCTCGGGAACACTGCTTCGACCACTGCCACTCGCGAGGCGAGGGACTCGAAGCCGCCGACGTGGTCCTGGTCGGCGTGCGTCAGCACCGCGAGATCGATGCGGAGCGAGCCCTGGATGGCGTCGAGCACCGCGCGCGTGGCCAGGCGGGGGCGGCGTCCCGAACCGCAATCGCAGAGCACGCGGTGGCCGTCGGCGGTCGTGAGGAGGGCGGCCTGGCCGTGACCGACGTCGAGCAGGCGCAGCGCCGGCGATTCGCGTCGGTCGGGCCCGAGATAGAAGGGTGCGCAGCACATCAGGCAGGCGATCGCCACGCGGCGTCGGGACGGTGCGAGCGCGACCAGCGCGGCGGCGCACATCGCGAAGGCGAGCACCTCGACCGGAGCGGGATGGCGCCACGCCGACACCGGTGCGCCGGGCAGTGTCGCGAGCGCCTTCACGGTGCCCGAGTACGCCGTGCACACCGGTTCGAGCAGCGCGGCGAAGGGAGCCGCGAGCGGCGGGAGACAGCAGTGCAGCAGCGCCGTGCACAGGCCGAGACCGAGCATCGCACCGACCAGAGGAGCGAGGAGCGGCGTGCCGAGCAGCGTCCAGGGTGCGCATTGTCCGAACCAAGCCAGCGTGAGCGGCGAGGTGGTGAGCAGGGCCCAGCCCGAGGCACGCAGGGTCGCGGCGAGCCATCCACGCCATGACTCGGGTCGACCGGGACGTTGACCGACGGCGAGACCGATCACCGCCGCATAGCTGAGGCAGAAACCGACGCTGCCGAGCTCGTCGGGAGCGACGACGCAGGTGATCAACGCGGGCAGCGCGAGTGTTGCGCCGATTGCGGCGCGACGTCCGCGCTCGATGGCGATCGCGCAGAGCAGCCACGCGACCACCGCGCGCAGCACCGGTGCCTCGAAGCCGGTGACCGCGCCGTAGGCGATCAGCACCGCGGCGGCGAAGCTGCGGAATCCGCGGGCGCGGAAGGGTTCGCGACCGCGCAGCAGGGCGTAGCCGCTCGACAGGAGCACTGCGAGCATGGTCGCGTGTGCGCCGCTGACGGCGAGCAGGTGCGCGAGCCCGGTCGCGCGGTGTGCGTCGACCAGATCACCGTCACCGTTGCCGTGCTCGCCGAGCACGAGCTGTGCGCACAGATCGGCGGATGCGGGAGACAGACGTGCGGAGAGTGCGGCGCGCAGGGCGTCGCGCAGGGCATGCGCCACGCGGGTGGGCGAGGGCGGACCGGCCACGACCTCGAGCGCGACCACCTCGACCTCGACGACCGGCAATGCGCGCTCGGCGCCGTTCGCGTGCGCCGGTCGCAGCCACCCCGGACCGCGCACGCGGTCTCCGGTCGACAGGGTCGGGCTGCTCCGCCGGTCCCAGGAGCGCACCACCACGCGCAACGACACCACCGCCTCACCTCTCGCGCGCAGCAGGCCGCGGGTCTCGCCGGAGCTCCGATCCGCATCGGGTCGGCCGACCACCACGCCGTCGATCCACACCGGCCCCTCGCTCACCTCCGGCGACGAAGGAGCCGGAGCGCGCAGGGCGCACAAGGCCACGGGCAGTGCGAGCGCGAGCGGGGTGGTGCGATGCCGTCGGGACATCGCGAGCAGGGCCAGGAGCCCGCCGATCGCCACGCCGAGCACGTCGAGCTGCCGGGCGAGCACCACGCCGGCGACCGCGCCGAGCGTCGCGAGCCAGAGCGGACGCGGTCCCAGGCGCACCGCGGTCGACAGGCCCTGCTCGCTGCGGAACACATGGCCAAGGTGTGCGCGCTGCGGCGGTGGTTACCATCCGCGCATGGTTCGCGCGCTGTATCCAGGCAGCTTCGATCCCGTCACCCGTGGCCACCTCGATCTCGTCGAGCGCGCGCTGGGGCTGTTCGAGACGGTGACGGTGGCCGTCGCCCGCAACAGCGGCAAGAACCCGATCTTCACCGTCGAGGAGCGCATGGAGCTGCTGCGCTCCGAACTGCCGGCGAACGTCGAGGTGGTCGGCTTCTCCGAGCTGGTCGTCGAGTTCTGCCAGCGCGAGGGCTACGGCGTGATCCTGCGCGGGCTGCGCAACGTCGGCGACTTCGAGTTCGAGTACCAGATGGCGCTCACCAACCGCCACCTGCGACCGGCGGTCGAGACGGTGTTCGTCATGCCGAGCCACGCCTACAGCTACGTGTCGTCCTCGCTGATCAAGGACGTCGTGCGCTACGGCGGCAAGGTGTCGAGCTTCGTCACGCCGCGGGTCGAGGCGGCGATGCGCGCCAAGCTCTCGAAGTGATCGCGCCGGCTCAGAAGCCGCGATCGCCGAGCACGAAGCGCACGTCGTTGGTCATCGAGATGCCGAGCTGGTTGTTGGCGGCGTCGAACTGCATCGACTGCATGTAGAGGGTCACGCCGCGCAGGGCGAGATCCGCCGGGACCGGCAGCGCGATGAAGGCCACGCCGGCGGCGTCGGTGGCGATGCCGAAGGCCCACACCGGATCGACGCGCAGGAAGCAACCGCCCGCGCCGATCGGACCGAGATCGATCGGCAGCGCACCGGCCGAGCCGACCGTGTTGGAGAAGCCGAGGAAGGGCGCGGCGATGTTGTTCGGCAGGCAGTTCTGCAGGCGAACGACGAAGGTCGAGCCCAGCATCGGCACCTCGGAGTTCGGATTGACCAGCGCCGGGCGCAGGCCGTTGGAGCCGGGGCAGGCATTGGTCGACGGCGGTTGCTGGTTGAAGGTCGACGGCACGGACAGTGCCGCGGCGCCACCGAGGTAGAGGCGGTAGTCGCCCTGCGCGGTGATCGTGCCGCCGCGCACCTCGATGCTGTAGAGACCCGGCGTGTTGAGGTTGGTGATCACGCGGCCGTGGCTGGTCGGTCCGCCGGAGGTGCCCGAGGCGACGGTGGTGCCCTCGAAGGTGCGCACCGTCACCGTGGTGTCGGTGATCGGCGAGGGCGTGCCGTTGTCGCTCATCACCGCGATCACCGTCGGTCCGGTCACGCCGACGACGAACCAGTCGACGTCCTGCGGGGTGATGTTGCCGGTCGCGGAGTCGCCGAGCTGCATCAGCGTCCCCGTCGCGATGGTGTCGTTCGGCTCGGGCGCTTCGGCCACCACGCTGGTGCCCGGCATGTCGAGCAGGCGCGTGCGCACCGCGTAGTTGCCGACCGCCGCGTAGGCGAAGGGCGCGGTGCCGGTCACGCCGCCGGAGGCCACGGCATAGGCGTAGCTTCCGGCCTGCAGGATCTGCGGGTGCTGGTAGGTGGTGATGCGGTGCGAGAGGCTGGACGTCGACACCGTGCCGATCGCGGTCCACACGCCGGGGGCCGTCTGTTGGTACATCGACAGCTTGGTGCGATCGAGCTGCGGGACGCCGTCGTCGTCGAGCACCATCGCCTGCACCACCGCGGGGTTGGCGAGGGTGAAGGTGAACCAGTCGACGTCGCTGGTCGACGCGATGTTGCCGCTGAACACGGTGCCGGGCACGAAGGGCGTGGGCGTGCCGCCGAGGGCGGGATCGTCGTTCGGCTCGGCGCCCTCGACGGTGGCGATCACCGCCGCCGGCAGCGCGACGAGGTCGAGCCCGTAGTCTCCGGCGACGGTCGCGGTCTTGCCGAGCACCAGTGCGGTGTAGGTGCCGGGCTGCAGGTTGACGCCGCAGTCGCTCTGCGAGCCGCGGTTGTTGTCGTTCCACGCCAGCTGCGTGGTGCCGGTTGCGTCGAACAGGAACACCGCGGTGTCGACCGACGAGCTGACGTTGTTGTTGCCGCTGGTCTGGACGTGGACCTCGGAGGGCGTCAACACGACGAAGTTGAACCAGTCCTGTTCGCCGGCGACGAGGTTCGCGGCGACGTGCTGGCCGAAGAGCACGGTCTGCGCCTGTGCGGCCGTGTCGTTGGGTTCGATCTCGGGGACGCGCTGGGCGAGGGCGACGGGAGCGAGACCGAGGACGAGGCTGAGGGGGAGGAGACGATGCATGGTCGGGATGGGAATCGGTGTCCCACCCGATGCACCGTGCTGGCCGGAGGCGCGACGCGAAATCGCGCGACAATGGGTCTCTCGATCTCTGCGTGGCCGCGTATGCGGCCATCAGCAAGCATCTGAGCGCCCGTATCCTGGATTACTTCTCGGGCGCTCAGCGATGCGTCGGACCGGACTCGCGGGCGGCGGATGGGTGTGTGTGGTCGTGCCCGTGGTCGTGGTCGTGATGGTGATCGTGTCCGCAGCAGGCGGCGGTGCCGGGGCTCGTCGCGGCCACCGGGCCCGTCAGCTCGGCGAGCGGCGGCGTGTCGAAGAGCTGACCGAGGAAGCGACGCACGCCCTGGCGGAGGACCGAGGCGAGGACGATCACGCCGAGCGCGACGAGGGCGACCTGCTCGAGCAGGCTGCCGTGCTCGTGCGCCGCGGCCGTCGCCGACGGCACGGTCAGGCTCCCCGCCAGGAGAGCGTCGACGCCGAGCCCGAGCGCGGTCGAGCCGGCGAACATCACCGCGGCGAAGGTGATCGCGGTGCGGCGGTCGTGCAGGTGCGAGAGCACGCCGAAGGTCGTCACGTTGGTCGCCGGACCGGTGAGCAGGAAGGCGAGCGCGGCGCCGGGTGAGAGTCCCTTGGCGACGAGCACCGCGGCCAGGGGCGTGCTTCCCGAGGCGCAGACGTAGAGCGGCATGCCGATCAGCGCGGCGAGCGGGACCGCCACGAGGCTCGGCATGCCGGCGAAGAAGCCGGGGTCGAGCAGGGGAGTCAGCAGCGCGGCCAGCCCGAGTCCGACCACGATCCAGGGCGCCGTCTCGTCGACGCTCTCGCTGAGGCCGGTGCGCAATCCGGAGCGAAGTCGTTGCGCGAAGCTGCCGCGCGGTGCACCGGCGTCGAGCGAGGCCTTGGTGTCGCGCGCCGCCGCCGGAGCGCGGCGAGCCGTGATCACCGCCGCGCACAGGGCGAGCACGGCCGCGGCGCCGACGCGGGTCAGCGCGAACCCGCCGCCGAGCAGGTTCCAGGTCAGCAGCAAGGCGGCGATCTCGAGTTCGGGCGTGGCGACCAGGAAGGCGATGCCACCGGCAACCGAGGCGCCGCGGCGCGCGAGGTCGCGGTACATCGGCACCACGCCGCAGGAGCACACCGGCAGCGGCAGGCCGAGCGCGACGCCGCGCAGTGCCTGGGAGAAGCGCGAGCAGCGTGCGCCGAGCATGCGGAAGTCCGGCGGCAGGAAGACCTGCACCAAGGCGATCGCGAAGTAGGCCATCACGAGCGCCGGCGCGCTGGTCCGTGCCAGCTCGAGGAAGGTCGCGGCGAAGCCGCCGCCGTGACCGGTCTCGTGTGAGTGTCCACCCTCGATGCCCGCGATCACCAGAGCACCGAGGACGAGTCCGATCAGCGAGGCGACGCGCACCTCGGTCTGCCGTGTTCCCTGCGGCGGAGGCGGCAGGTCGGCATGCATCACCACGTGGATCAGGGTGCCGCACAACAGGGCTTCGAACAGCCCCATGCTGCTCGCCGACGCCATCTCCAGCATCTGGTCGCCGACCGCGAAGCCGAACACCGTCCCGCCGATCATCAGCGCGAGCATGATCGCGGCGGCGCGCAGGCCGAGCAGGGGTGCGACGATCCACCACAGGGCGATCGACTTCGGAAGGCTGTGCAGCAGCACCGCGATCGCCCACAGGTGGCCGTGCGAGGTGAGGTCATCGTGTTCGGCGCCGGCGAGCGCGACACCGTCGACCACTTGATGCACGCACAGCCCGACCAGCGCGAGGCCGAGGATCAGGCGCGGTGCGACACCGGTGTGCCCGTCGCCGTGGTGCTGATGGAGTCCGCGTTCGGCGGTGTTCGCCAGCACGAAGGCAAGGGCGGCGACCAGGAGCGCCCACAGCCCGGCGTGTTCCAACGCATCGGGCAGGATGTGCAGCACCACCAGTCCGCCGAGCACGACCAGCACGAAGGCGTCGAGCGCGATGGTGGTGCTGCGCAGGCGACGCGCGCCCTGGGCGAGCAGCGGGCCGAGGGCCAGGGCGGCGAGCGTCGCGAGGAGATAGGGCATCGGGGGGGCGCGGAAGGATAGACCGCGTGCACGACTTTCCGAGCGCGTCAGTCGCGCCGCAGGTGGCCGAGCGGGACGGCGCAGGCGACGACCAGCGCCTCGACCGCGGCCGCGACCTGTCCCAGCGGGTAGTCGTAGCCGTTGGCGAGCACGAAGCCGACCAGGGTCGCGCACCCGGCGAGCAGGGGTGCGAGCGCGAGCGTGCCGAGCATGGTGCGCGCCAGGCGGCGGGCGGCGAGCGGCGGCAGGGTCAACGAGGCGATGCTGAACAGGGTGCCCGTGGTGTGGATCGCGACCGCGATGCACAGGCCGAGCGCGACCGACAGCACGGCGTTGCGCAGCCCGACGCGCAGCCCGATCGCGCCGGCGAAGGCGGGATCGACGGCGCACAGCAGGCTCGAGCGTCCGAATCCCAGGGTGAGCGCGAGCGCGGCGGCGAGCAGGACACCGATCTGGATCAGGTCGTGTTCGTCCGCGCCGATCAGGGTCGAGAAGGTCAGGCGTTGGATCTCCTCCAGCCCGTGCGGGCCGTGCGCGAGCAGCAGGACCGCCAGCGCGGACGCGGTGACGTAGACCCACACGCCGACCGCTTCGTCGGTGGCGCCCGCGGCCCTCCGTCCTGCCAACAGCGCGGTGACGACCGCGAACAGGATGCCGGCGGCGAGCGGAGTGCCGTGCAGGTCGTGGTGCTCCGCGAACGCGGTGCCGAGCGCGAGCACGACCGCGATGCCGAGCGTGGAGGCCTGCGCGACGACGACGCCGAGGAACGACTGGCGACGCGCCAGCGCGAACACACCCACCAGCGCCAGCAGCATCGCCGCGCCCAGACCGGTGAGGTAGCTCTGCCCGAACAGCGCGAAGCTCGCGACGAAGTCGTCCCACAACCTGCTCATGGAGACCTCGTCGCCGTGAGCAGCGGCAGGTCGAGCGCGCGCGCGAGCCGGCCGTCGGCGAGCAGGTGTTCGAAGCTCCCCGTGACGAACGCGGACGGCCGGTCGCGCCCTTGCCCCAGGGTGTCGTCGCCCGGTCGCATCAGGAGCCCGATCGCCGTCGACAGGCGTCGCGCCGCCGCGAGGTCGTGCGTCGCGCAGAGGATCGCGCGACGACCGTCCGCAGTGATGGCCTCGAACAGGTCGAACACGGCACGTGCCGACGCCGGGTCGAGCGAGGCGGTCGGCTCGTCGAGCACGAGCAGTACCGGGTCGCGAGCGAGCGCGCGCGCGATCATCGTGCGTTGACGCTGGCCCTCGGAGAGAGCGAGGAAGCTGCGTCGCGCCACCGTTTCGAGGCCGACTTGGGACAGGGCCGTGTCGATGCGTCGGCGTCGTGCCGTCCGATTGCCGTGTGCGTGCGTCAGCCCCGAGCCGACGAACTCGCGGACGGTCGTCGGCAGGGCGAGGTGGAGGTTCGCGCGCTGGGGCACGGGACCGATCGCGTCGCGACCGGCGAAGCCACCGACGCGTGTGACACGGCCGGCGCTCGTCGTCAGCAGGCCGAGCGCGGCTCCGAGCAGCGTCGACTTCCCCGAACCGTTCTGGCCCAGCAGGAACCAGCGCTCGCCTGGTCGGAGGACGAAGTCGACGGCCGTGACCACGGTGCGATTGCCGCGGCGCATCGCAACCGACTCGAAGCGCAGTGCGGAGGCCGTCATGTCCTCAGTGATCGGCGTGGCGGGTGCTGTCGAGGGCATCGGCGAGTGCCGTGAGGTTGTGGCGGACGAAGGCCAGGTAGTCGTCGGTGCCCTCGAGGGCGCCGACCTGGTGCGCGAGCGTGACCTCCGGAATGCCGCAGGCCTCGCTCACGAAGCGGATCGGGCGGGGCTCGAAGTACGGCACGTGGATCAGCACGCGCGCCGGCTCCTTCTTCAGTGCGGCGACCAGCTCGCCGAGGTGGCGGGTCGACGGCGCGATCCCGGGATGGGGCTCGAGGAAACCGGCGCAGGTGAGCCCGCAGGTGCGCAGCAGGTACGGCCACCCGTCGTGGTCGGCGACGATCCGCGCACCGCGATGCGCGGCGAAGCGCGCGACGAACCCGCCGAGCTCCGCGCTCGCCTTCTGCTGCTCGAGGAACTCGCCGAGCTTGTCGTGCACGAGCAGCACGCCGAGCTTCTGCGGGTCGAAGCGCTGTGCGAGCTTCTCGCCGAACAGCATCGCTCCGAGCTGCGCCTTCAGCTGCGTGGCACGGGCGGTGAACTCCGTGCGGTGTTCCTCGCGCAACTCGGAGAGCTTCGCGGCGAGGAGGTCGGCGGCGGCCATCCCCGACAGCGGATCGACGAGGTAGTGCGGATTGCCGAGCGGATGCACGTCGCCGGCCGAGCGGTCGTTGCCGGCGGGCGGGATCGGCCGGATCGCGGCACTCAGATCGACGTAGCCGGGCGACGACGGCCGCACGCGCGGATTGCGGGCCTGGTCGATCAGGGCCGGTGCCCAGCCGATCTCGAGTTCGAGGCCGGCGAGCACCAGGGCGTCGGCGTCGCTGAGTGCGCGCACGAAGCTCGGCAGCGCGCGCACGAAGTGCGGGTCCTGCGCGCTCTTGCAGAACACCGTCACGTCGACGGCGTCGCCGCCGACCGCGCGCACCAGGGCCGCGGCGTTGGGGGTCGTGGCGCAGATGCGCAGCGGCTTCTGGTCCTGCGCCGTCGAGAGAGCCGCCGTGCACAGCGCCGCGGCGAGGACCTTCGGAAGGGACTTCATGGGCATCACCTCGTTCGTGCGGATCAGAAGGAGTGCGCGGCGTGGGCACCGATGCCGACTTCGCCGCCGAGCCAGATCGAGTGGGCGTCCTCGCCTTCGATCGTCGGGGCGTGGTCGTAGGAGTACTGCAGACGCACGCGCGAGAAGTGCGACGGCGACCACTCGAGCATGGTGGTGAGTCGACGACGGTCGCAGCGGAAGGGATCGGTCTCGCGTGAGACCAGGGCGCGCGTGTCGGCGTCCCAGGAGGCGCCGCTGCCGCTGACCCAGTCGAAGCGTTCGCCGACTCGCCATTCGCCGTCGAGCCTCCAGAGGAGCTGCGAGTAGAGGCCGTAGTCGCGCAGCGTCGCACCGGGCACCGCGATGTCGTCACCGGGATCGAGCGGGTCGCCGACGTCGACGAAGGCCGCCGCGTCGTAGCTGCGCGCGAGGAACTCGGACTGCCAGACCAGCTCGTGCGCCTGCCGTCCGCCCTGGTCGTCGGACCAGCGCAGCACCAGATCGCTGCCGAAGATGCGCGAGTCCGCGCCGCGGCCGGTCGCGTTCGGGCCGAGCAGGCCCGACAGTCCGAGCTGCAGCGTCGTCGCGTCGCCGATCTCGAAGGAGTTCACCAGATGTGCGGCGAGGGCGAGGTCGCCGAAGCCGTGCACCTGTCGATCGGCGAAGGGACGTCCGCCGATCGGGCGCTCCGCGAAGTACTCGTCGCTGGCGAGGAAGCTCGCCATCGTCTCGCCGTTGGCGTTCTGCGCGCTCAGATCGAGGTTGGAGTACCAGGGCAGGGGCGTGAGCCATCCGACGCGCACGCCGGGGCCGCGCATGCCGTCGGGACCGAAGATGCGCGTCTGTGCGATCGGCGCGTCGAGGAAGTCCCACTGGTGAGGATGCTGTGGATTGATGCGGCCGACGTGGGTGAGGAACTGTCCGGCCTGCACCTCGAGGCCGGCGGGCAGCGAGGTGGTGGTGAGACAGGCCTCCTCGAGTTCGACCGTGGTGTCGCCGGTGAGCGGCTCGATGAAGCTCACCAGGTTGAGGTTGGCGCGGAAGTAGGGATCGACGGCGCCGGCGATCGCGAGCTCGACGTTCTGGATGGTGAAGCCGCGCTTGCGCGGGTCGTGACCGCCGCCGAACAGCTCCTCGAGTCGGTCGTCGCGCACCGTCGAGCTGCCGGCGGAGAACAGGAAGTCGAGCGAGAGGTCGTAGAGCTTGAACGCGGATTCGTCGCCGCGCGGTGGCGTGGCCGCGACGAGGGACCGATCGGGCGTCGGGGGCGGCGCGTCGTCGAGACCGGCGAGTGCTCGGTCGAGGGCGGACTGGTCCTTCGACCGCTGGGTCGGATCGTCCTGGGCTGTGGCGAGGGTCGCGGTCAGCGTGCAGAACGCCGCGGCGAGGAGTCGGGGGAGGTACACGGTTCTTCCAGGGGGAGACGGACATGGCGTCGCGCACGCGAAGGGTCGGCGCGCCGCGGGACGGATCTGCGCTCCGTCCGCGGATCCCCTTGGAGCCGCCCGGCCGGAACGCCCTCAGGAAGTCGGTGCGTACGGCGGCGAGTGCTTCGGCGCGTAGGCGAGCACGTCGCGCGTGCGGGGGGTGCGTGCCGGCGAAGCGGCGGGCACGACGTCGCAACGCGGCGCCGTGCATGCGGGGGCGATCGTTCCGAATGAGATCCGCACGCGATCGGGTGCGGGCACGTCGCAGCGCTCCTCGTCCCCCGCGGCCGCACGCAGCGATCCGAAGGGAGACGGAGCGGAGCCGTCGTCGCCGACATCGGATGCATGCGCCGTCGACGCGAGGTGCACGACCACGCCGCCGACCACCAGGTGGACGTGGCGGCTGTGATGGGCACCCTGCGCCAGGTGGCCGAGCACGGCCAGCGCGAACACGAGGACCCCGAGCCAGCCGCGGGTAGCGCGGTGTCGGGGTCCGGGGGCGCGCGCGGCACGCATGGCCGCGCACTCTAGCGCGGCATGACCGCGTTCCAAGGGGAGGGCTCAGGTGCCGAGCACCAGCAGCAGCCCCGGCGAGAAGGCGATCCAGTGGGTCGCGCCGAGGTCGAAGTGCACGAACTGCAGGAACACGCTGCGGCCGCAGAATGCGGCCTGCACCGGAACCACGAGGTTGCGGTCCATGCCCGAGGCCAGGACGTGGTTCGACTCGAAGACCACCGCGTCGACCAGGATGTCGCCGCCGAAGCCCGACGGCGTCCGCGTGGCGCCGAAGCCGTAGATCAGCACCCCTTCCGTGTCGACGCCGGAGACGTTGCTGCCGTGCACCGTGATCACATCGCCGAGGATGGGCATCGAGCTGGTCAGCGTCGGGATGCCGTGTGTGCCCGGGTAGCCCACGCCGTAGTTCGACGTCGACGCCGTGCAGCTCACGCTGAAGGCGCTGTAGACCACGTTGCCCTGCGAGAAGTTGTAGAAGGCCATGCGTCCGGACGGGAACACGTCGCGCACGCTGATCTCCAGATTGCCGTCGACCCACACGTCGAGTCCGTCGAGCCGCACATCGAAGCTGAAGTCGTAGTCGGTCGCCGTCTGCCACGCGGTGCTTCCGAGGTTGGTCGCGCGCGCGAGTTCGTCGACACGGTCGGTGCTCGTCGAGCACGGCGCGGTGTCGAGGTTGACGTGACCCCACAGCTCGTCCGCGGTGGGGATGCCGTGCACGCGCGAGAGCGCGAGCCCGCGCTGCGCGGTCGTGCCCGGCGTGCAGGACGGCGCGCCGAAGTCATAGCCCTGCGTGCCGCGCTTCCAGTCGATCAGCAGCCAGTCGGCCGCGGGATTGGAGGTGTCGCCGGGGCGGAAGCCGATCGCGAAGCCGATGTAGTCGTCGTCCGAACCGGTCGGCACGCGGATGCGTCCGTCGACGCGCGAGTTGTAGACGACGAAGGGACTGTAGAAGAGCGTCGGCTGACCGTTGACGGTCTGCGTGACCGTGGACCCGTCCGGAGCGACCGACCAGTTGCCGGGGGAGAAGCCGCTCACCGCGGGAAAGGACTCGGCGCTCCAGGTGCGCAGGTCGACCGGGATCTGCGCCGCGAGCGGGACGGCGAGGAGCAGGAGCCAAGGTGCACGGGCGAAGCAGTTCATGGCGATTCCTTGCAAAGGCGATCGCCGCACCACCGCGACGCACGCTGCCGCCCACTTCACGCCTGTGCGTGCCGCGCGCGTCCCGCGCGACGATCGGACGAGGTGGGGAAACGACCGGGGTCACGGCCTTGTTTCTGCGGGGTCGGTGTGCAGCGGCAGGTGGCGATCGCCGATGATGCGGACATGGCTCGACGGCGACGCGGACTGAGGCGTGCGGTGCTCCTCGTGGCACTCGCGGTCCTGATCGTCGGTCTGGGCGTGCGCGACTCGCGCGGGCCGGCGCCCGCCCGCGCGACTTCGTCACCGGAGCCGGATCCCGGAGCGGGGGCACCGCAGTCGACGCGTTCCCCGGTCGCTCCCGTGCCCTCGACCGCGCGTGCGGCCCTTCGCGATCGCTTCCACGGCCTCCTCAGGGCGATGGGGTCGGACGATCTCGCGGCGGCGCTGCACGCGGCGGCGCAGGCGGGTCAACTCGACCTGCTCGACGACGAGCGCGGCGAACTCACCCGCGCGCAGGCGGCGCTCGAGGCGCGCGTCGACGGTGACATCGCGGCATGCGTGGCGCTCGCCGGCAAGGGTGAGGTGCTCGCGGCGGCGACGCGATTGCGACCGCTCCACGGCGTGTCGGCTGCACGCGTCGAGACTGCACTGCGGTGTGCTCCACCGGCCGTCGAAGAGGCATCGCCCGCCATGCCGCGCGGACTCCGCGTGCGCTGGCTGGACGACGACGGCTCGATCAAGGACGGCGAGATCGCGCAGACGCAGGGTGAGGATGCCGTCACCCTCCGCGTGCGCGACGAGGGCGGCTATCGCTATCCGACCATCGCCCGCGTGCGCATCGAGCCCTGTGGTGACGACCCGGGCCATGCGCGTGCGCAGTGGCGCGCCGCATCCGCCGCGGGAGACGGGCTGCTCCTGTCACTCTGGGCCCTGCGCCTGCGCGGCCTGCGCGGCTGAGGATCCCGCGACTCGTGCGGGATCACCGCCGCAGCAGCGCAGCACCACGGCCATCGCGCAGAGGCCGAGCAGCCAGTACGCCGGCCATCCCGCGGGTCCGAACAGGACCGTCGGCAGATAGCCGCACACCGCGGCGGCGAGCATGGCGAGCAGCGCGTAGGGTGCCTGTGTCCTCACGTGGTGGAGATGGTCGCTGCCGCTCGCGACCGAACTGAGCACGGTGGTGTCGCTGATCGGCGAGCAGTGGTCGCCGAAGATCGAACCTTCCAGCACGGCACCGATGGTGACGACCATCAGTCCCGCGCCACCGAGATCGGGCAGTTTCTCGCCGAGGGTGTGTGCGAGCACGACCACGTTCGGCAGCAGGATCGCCATCGTGCCGAAGGAGGTGCCGGTCGCGAAGCTGATCAGCGCCGCGGTGCCGAACAGGATCAGCGGGAGCAGCATCGGCGGGCATGCGCCGTGGAACGCCGCGGTGAGGTAGGCGGCGGTGCCGAGGTCCTCGCGGCACAGGTCGCCGATCGCCCACGCGAGCACCAGGATCACCAGTGCGAAGAACAAGGACTGCGCGGCGCGTGCGGCGGCCAGCGTCGTCTCCCGGATCGAGAGCAGGCGTTGCCCGAGCGTGAGCGCGATCGACATCGCGAAGGCGACGATCGATCCCCACAGCAGCGCGTTCTGGCTCTCGCCTTCGCCGAGGATCCGCGGGATGCGTTCGATCCACGGCAGGGTGCGCTCGGCGGCCTCGAGTCGGGCGCTGCCGGTGGTGTGGATCATCCCCACCGTGACCACGATCATCGCCAGGAGCGGCAGGAGCGCGTTGAGTCCCCGGCGCGGCGTGCCCGGGGCCGGCTCGCCGCCGGCGAGGCCCTTGCCGAGCATCGGCTGCGCGTCGTCGGCCACCGGCTTCCGCTCGTGGCGGGCGCGGCGCTCGGCGCGGAGCATCGGTCCGAACTCGCGGCGCAGCAGGAGGGTCATCAGCGCGAGGGACAGCGTGAACACGCAGTAGAAGCGGAAGGGCAGGGTCTGCACGAACACGCCGAAGCCGTCGCTGCTCCGGAATGGGCTGCCGTCCGGCCGCGTCACCTCCGGGAGCTGCGGCGCGAACATCGACACCTCGTAGGCGATCCACGTCGAGAACAGCGAGATCCCGGCGACGGGAGCCGCGGTGGAATCGACGAGGTAGCTGAGCTTCTCACGCGACACCCGGTTGCGGTCGCACAGCGGACGCATCGTGGTGCCGACCAGGATGCAGTTGCTGTAGTCGTCGAAGAACACCAGCACGCCGGCGATCCATGCGCACACCTGCGTCGACACCGGCCCGCGCGCGTAGCGCTGCAGCCATTCGACCATGCCCTGGATCGCGCCGCTGCGCGCCATCACGCCGACGGCCATGAACAGGAACACGACGAAGCCCATCACCTGCTGGTTGAAGGGGTCGCCGACGATCCGCAGGAAGGTGTGCTCGACCAGGTGCGCCGCGCCGGCAAAGGGGTCGTAGCCGCGGAACACCAGCGCGCCGGCGAAGGCTCCGGCCAGGAGTGCTGGGACGACGCGCCTCGTGAGCGCCGCGAGCAGCACCGCGACGAGGGCGGGCAACAGGCTGTGGGGTCCGGGGAGCACGCCGTCGGACACGACTCCGGCGACCTCCTCGCGCAGCACCTGGCGATGCGCGATCTCGGCGCCCTGCGCGTCGAACAGCCGCGCGAGGTGACCGTTGTCGCCGACGCGTACCTCGAGACCCAGCGGCGGGCGGCCCGGGTCGACCTCGCAGCCGGCGCGCCGCGCCCACTCGCGCAGCCAGCGTGCGCAGTCCGCCTCTCGGATGTTGCGCGGCGTCGGTTCCCCGCCCGCGACCAACCATGCGACCCCAAGCGCCGGGATGCGGTGCGCGGAGTCGATCTGCGGCCACAGCGGCGAGTCCCCTGGTCGGTCGGCAGGATCGATCCAGGCGCGCAGGTCGAGCGCCGCGAGCTCGGCGCGGTCCGGTGCGGGGAGCACGAACCACACGGCGATGCAGGCCGCGGCGAGCAGCCAGCGCAGGAGCCTGGACATGGGCACGCAACCTAGCCTGTCGGGATCGCGCGCACCGCAGGAACCCCTCCCCGACGACGTGACTGCCGAACCTCGGATCCTCGCGCGGGCCTCGCTAGACTCCCGCGGGTCCTCCGTCCGGCCCGATGTCCGATCTCCAGTTCAGCCTGTTCTTCGTCGCGATCATCGTCGGCTACCTCCTGGTGCACGCGCGCATGGTCCGCCTGGAGTCTTGGCTGGCGAGACTCGGTCGGTTGGAGGCCCTCGAGCAGAAGCTCGACAAGATGCAGGCGACGCTGGAGCGAATCGCCGCCGACGTCGGCGCCGAGCAGCACCCGGTGCAGCCCGTGTCGGCGGAGGATCCGACTGCGGTCCGCGACGCCCTCGCCCGCGTCGAGCGCGTCCTGCGCGACGGCTTCGCGCAGTTGCAGTCGGCTGCGACCCCGATCGTGGTGGCGTCTGCGACTCCTCAGGCCTCGGTCGCCGACGCGTCGGCGCCGGAGCGCATCCGCGCGGTGGTCGAGACCCGTCTCCTCGAGCTCGGCTACCGCGACCTGCGCATCCTCGGCGACCTCTCCGAGGCGCGCCTCGAGGAGCGCACCGAGGTGCGCGTCGAGGCGACCCGCCAGCACATGCCGATGAAGGGCATCGTCGCGGTCCGCAACGCCTCGGTGGTCGACATCGCTCTGCAGAGCGCGGCGAAGTCCTTTCCCTGACGCGGACACCGGCCGTCGCGCGCTGGCCCGCGCTGCCGGCGCCGCCTATCCTGCCGCGCCACTCCATCCGCCCCTCGCATGACGCAGCAAGTCTTCGACGGCCTCCGCGCCACGTCCATCCAGAGCCTGCCCCAGAAGGTCGGTCAGACCGTCCTCGTCCAGGGCTGGCTCTACAACATGCGGAGCAAGGGCAAGTTGCACTTCCTGCTGCTCCGCGACGGCTCCGGCATCGTCCAGGCGGTGATGTTCCAGGGCAACGTCGCCGAGGAGGCCTTCGAGTCGGCGAAGCGTCTGACGCAGGAGTCCGCGGTGCGCGTGATCGGCACGGTGCGGGCCGACGAGAGGTCGCAGAGCGGCGTCGAGATCGACGTGCAGAAGCTCGACGTGGTGTCGATCGCCGAGCCCTACCCGCTCGGCAAGAAGGACCATGGTCCCGACTTCCTGCTCAGCCACCGCCACCTGTGGCTGCGCAGCCGCAAGCAGGCGGCGATCCTGCGCATCCGCGACGAGGTGATCCGCGCCATCCGG
This sequence comes from Planctomycetota bacterium, assembly GCA_046349595.1. Taxonomy (GTDB): domain Bacteria; phylum Planctomycetota; class UBA1135; order UBA1135; family UBA2386; genus JACRLW01. The sequence goes on along the minus strand of JAXMCA010000001.1, from coordinate 2,511,020 downwards.
GGCTTCTTCCACGAGCGCGAGTTCTATTGCGTCGACTCGCCGATCTTCACGCCGAGCGCGTGCGAGGGCACGACGACCCTGTTCGAGGTGCCGTACTTCGACGAGCAGAAGGCCTACCTCTCGCAGTCGGGTCAGCTCTACGGTGAGGCGAGCGCGATGGCGATGGGCAAGGTCTACGTGTTCGGGCCGACCTTCCGCGCCGAGAAGAGCAAGACGCGTCGCCACCTGACCGAGTTCTGGATGATCGAGCCCGAGGCCGCCTACTACGACCTCGACGACGTGATGTCGCTCGCCGAAGACTTCGTGTCGCGCCTCGTGTCGCGCGTCCTCGAGAACCGCATGGAGGACCTCAAGGAACTCGAGCGCGACGTGAAGAAGCTCGAGCCCGCCGCGTCGACGCCCTACCCGCGCGTCACCTACACCGAGGCGGTGAAGATGATCCACGCCGCGGGACACACGGACTTCCCCTTCGGCGAGGACTTCGGCGCGCCGCACGAGACCGCCATCGGCGCCAACTTCGATCGCCCGGTGATGGTCCATCGCTGGCCCGCGGCGATCAAAGCCTTCTACATGAAGCGCGATCCGATGGATCCGACGCTGGCGCTCGGCGTCGACATGATCGCCAGCGAGGGCTACGGCGAGATCATCGGCGGTGCGCAGCGCGAGGACGACATCACCCTGCTCGAGGAGCGCATCCGCGAGCACCAGCTTCCGATGTCGGCCTTCGAGTGGTTCCTCGACCTGCGCCGCTACGGAAGCGTCCCGCACGGCGGCTTCGGCCTCGGCCTCGAGCGCACGCTGGCCTGGATCTGCGGCGTCGAACACCTGCGCGAGTGCATCCCCTTCCCGCGGATGCTGTACCGCATCTATCCCTGAGCGCGCCCGTCGATCTCCGCGCGGACGTCAGCGCGTGGTGGTGAAGAGATCCCCGACGGCGAGGGGCGCATCGCCAGCGCCGTTCCTGGTCGAGACCAGGTCGCCGTCTTCGACGCCGTCGATCTTCAGCGTGCTGCTGCCGACCCGCGCGTGCAGGGCGAGTCCGCTGTGCACGGTCGGGGAGCGGGTGAGCGCACGGAGCACGACGCGCTCGCCGTCGATGCGGACCACGAAGGCATCGAGGGACGGGATCTCCGCAGCGGGATCGCTGCTGAGCACGGCGCGCGGACGGCCGAAGTTCTCGGCGAGCCAGTCGGCGCACAGCTTCGTCCAGGGATGCAGCTCGTCGGTGCGGTGTCCGCTCGGGTCGGCGGTGCCCAGGCCGATGCCGTGCGGTCCGTGCCGGAACACGTGCAATTCGTGCGGCACATGCGCCGCCGCCAGCGCATCGGCGAGCGCGTAGCTGTTGCGCACCGAGACCACCGGATCGTCGGCGGTGCTCCACACGAAACTCGGCGGGAAAGATGACGTGACCTGCGTCTCGATCGACAGGCGCTCGACCAGTGCAGCGGACGGGTGGTCGCCGATCAGGTTGTGGCGTGATCCGGCGTGTCCCAGCCCTTCGCGCATGCTGATGACGGCATAGCAGAGGATGGCGAAGTCGGGACGCTGGCGGTCGGTCGGCAGTCCGGCGATGTCGGTCGCGGCCGGATCCAGCGCGGCGAGGGTCGCGGCGAGATGTCCTCCGGCGGAGGAACCGATCACGCCGACGCGGTGCGTGTCGATCGGGAAGCCGGGATGGCTACGGATGCGGCTCAGCGCGTGGACGGCGTCGCTCAGCGGATCGGGATGATGGTGTCCCTTGCTGCCGAGGCGGTAATCGAGCACGTAGGCAGCGATGCCGAGCGAGTTCAACCAGCGCGCGTAGGCGATGCCCTCGTGCGCGGCGAGATGGGCGTAGCCGCCTCCCGGGAGGACGAGCACGGCGGTGCCCGTCGCGGTGGCGAGCTCGGGCAGGTACGGGGTCAGCGTCGCGCTGTCCTCCGCGGCGGCGACCGCGTCGCCGGCGGGAATGCGCACGACCTCTCCCGGTGGGGTGGCTGTGATCGGGGAAGCGGATGGAGTCTGGATCGAGAACAACGCACACATCAGGAAGCCGAGCACCGCGGCATCCTAAGCCGCATCCCCGGTCGGATGTGCACGGTGGGTCAGCGCTTGTCGTGCGCCGCTTCCACCGTCTCGGTTCCGCTCATGTGCTTCTTGAACCAGGTCTGCACGTAGAGGAAGCGCCGCAGGCGGTTGCTGACATGGCGGCCCGCCGCTCCGTGGTACTCGTCGGGCACGCGCACCATCACGCTGTCGACCTTGCGCAGCTTGAGCGCCTGATAGAACTCCTCGGTCTGCCCCATCGGTGTGCGCAGATCGAGTTCACCGGTGATCAGCATCGTCGGCGTGGTGACGTGGCCGACGTACTTCAAGGGCGAGCGGTTCCAGTGCTCGGTGATGTCCTCCCACGGCAGCTTCTCGAAGTTGGTGTACCAGTAGGGCCCATCGGTGGTGCCGACGAAGCTGATCCAGTCGATCACCGGGAACATCGAGACCGCGGCGCGGAAGCGATCGGTGTGGCCGACGATCCAGGCGGTGAGCACGCCGCCGCCCGAGCCGCCGTAGACGAACAGGTTGCTGGTGTCGACGCAGCCCTTGCCGATCACCGCATCGACACCCGCCATCAGGTCGTCGTAGTCCTGACCGGGATAGGCGTTGTCGATCGCGTTGCCGAAGCTCTTGCCGTAGCCGGTGCTGCCGCGCGGATTGCAGTACAGCACCAGGCAGCCCTCGGCGGCGTGGAGCTGGTTCTCGACGTCGAAGCCGACGCCGTACATCGCGTGTGGGCCGCCGTGGATCTTGAGGATCAGCGGGTACTTCTTCGTCGGCTCGAAGTGCGTCGGCTTCACCAGCCAGCCCTGCACGCGCATGCCGCCGGGGCCGTCCCACCACATCTCCTCGGTCGTCGCCAGCTTCTTGCCCTGCAGGATGTCGGCGTTCACCGCGGTCAGCGACTTGAAGCTGCCGTCGGCTTCGCGGATCGCGATCGTGCTCGGTTCGGTCGGGGTGGTCATCGTGCCGAGCAGTGCGCCGCTCGGCAGCTCGTCGGCGACGCGGAACTGCACGTCCTTGGCGGTGAGGGTCTGCAGCTTGCCCTTGCCGCCGATGCGCGCGGCGCGGATGCCACCCTCGTCCTCGTAGCCGAAGAGAACCTCGCCGGACCCGCGAGCTCGCTGCAGTCCCTGCGGTGCGCGGTCGAGATCGGCGGTCAGGCAGCGCGGCTTCGGTTCGCCGTTCAACGACAATGCGTAGAGGTGGTCGACGTCGTAGGTGTCGGGTGTGTAGTCGTGGCCGACGTAGAACACGGTGTCGTCGGCGAGCACCAGCGGGGAGCGGTCCGGACCGCGACGCATGGTGAGCGGGCGCACCGCGCCGGTGTCGACGTTCAGTGCGTAGAGCTCGGACTCCTCGACCTGCCAGTCGGCATCGGCCACGCGCAGCCCGTCGAACACGATCTGTCGGCCGTGGTCGGCCCACTGCGGTGCTCCGTGGTCGTAGTCGCCGCTGGTGAGTTGGCGAGGCGTACCACCGGTCGCGTCGACGACGAAGATGTGGCGGAAGCCCGCCGGACGGTAGCCCTCGCGGTCGCGCCGGTAGCTGAGCCTCGTGATCACCTTGGCATCCTCGGCCCATTTCGCTCCCTTCGGCGCCTTCGGCATCGCGATCGGGAAGCCGTCCTTCTCCGGAACCTGCATGTCGAAGGCGATCTGTCGACCGTCGGGCGACCACTGCAGATTGCTCGGCGCTTCGCCGACGTGGGTCACCGGCGTCACCTCGCGTGTGTCGAGCCACAGCACGAAGATCTGCGCGCCCTTCGGCTCGCCCTCGGCGATGTAGCACAGGCGCGTGCCGTCGGGCGACCAATCGGCGTCGCTGCCCTTGCACAGGAAGCGTTGACGCGAACCGTCGACGTCCATGATCCACAGCTCGCTGCGCATGCGGTCCTCGACGCTGTCGGTCCACTGCCGCGTGTAGACGATCTGACGGCCGTCCGGCGAGAGGTGCGGATCGCTGACGTTCTCCCATTGCAGGAGCATGTCGAGGTCGACGCGGCCCGGGTCCTTCTGCGGTGCCGCATCGTCCTGGGCAGGGAGCGGCGCGAGGGCGAGGAGAGCGGCCAAGGGAGCGAGACGACGAGTGAGCATGTGGACCTCCGCGAGCATGATGCCGTCGCAGGATGGAGCGGCAATGGGAGGCCGGCCGGTCGATTCCGCACCGGGCAAGCGTGAGGAAACGGGAGTCGGCTCCGAGTCACGTCCCTAGACTCCCGGCGCGATGCTCCTCGACCGCGGCCGCCGCATGGGTCCGTACGAGATCCTCGCGCCGCTCGGCGCCGGTGGCATGGGCGAGGTCTATTCCGCGACCGACGCGAGGCTCGGTCGCACCGTGGCGATCAAGGTGCTGGCCGGCACGGTGTCCGCCGATCCGACGGCGCGCGCACGATTCGAGCGCGAGGTCCGGGCGATCGCGGCGCTCTCGCACCCGAACGTGCTGTCGATCCACGACCTCGGCAGCGACGGCGGCATCGACTTCGCGGTCATGGAACTGCTCGAGGGCGAGACGCTCCGCGCACGACTCGAGCGCGGCGCATAGTCGCGACGACAGGCGCTCGAGATCGCGGTGCAGGTCGCGCGCGGTCTGGCAGCGGTGCACGAGCGCGGCATCGCGCACCGTGACCTCAAGCCGGAGAACGTGTTGCTGACCGGCAGTGGCCTGGTCAAGATCCTCGACTTCGGCCTGGCGAAGGCGGACGACCGTGGGCCGCGTGCAGAAGGCCCTTCGTCCACCGGCGAGCAACTCACGGGGACGAGCGTGGTGCTGGGCACCGTCGGCTACATGGCGCCGGAGCAGGTGCGCGGCGAGGGCGCGGACACGCGCGCCGACGTGTTCACCTTCGGCTGTGTGCTCTACGAGATGCTCGCCGGTCGCCGTGCCTTCGCCCGCGAGACCGGGGCGGAGACCCTGATGGCGATCCTGCGCGAGGAGCCCGAGCCGCTCGTCGGCGTGCCGGTGGCGCTCGAACGCGTGGTGACCCGCTGTCTGGAGAAGGACACGGCGCGGCGTTTCCGCTCGATGGCCGACGTCGCGTTCATGCTGGAGAACCTCGCCGAGTCGCCGTCGGGGCCGATCCGGCCCGCGGGCGCGGCGCGAACGAGTTGCCGCGATTCCACAAGCTCACCTTCCAGAAGGGTTCGATCTACTCGGCGCGTTTCGCACCCGATGGGCAGACGGTGGTCTACGGCGCCGCATGGGGCGGTGGAGCCGTCGAGCTGTACTCGGCGCGCATCGATGCGATGGGCTCGCGTCGGATGGGGGTGCCCGCGGACATCCTGGGGATCTCGCGCTCGGGAGAGATGGCACTGTCGCTGGGGCGGCACATCGCGACGAGCCTGCTCAGCCTGGGGCGACTCGCACGCGCGCCGCTCGGCGGCGGTGCATCACGCGATGTGCTCGATGGGGTGGTCGACGCCGATTGGTCGGCGGACGGGACAGAGCTCGCGGTCACGCGCGAGGTGAGCGGCGAGGCCTTGCTCGAGTTTCCGAACGGGACGGTGTTGCACCGGGCAGGGGGCCACCTCAGCTCGCCGCGCATCGCGCCGGACGGCGGCAGCGTGGCGCTCATCGTCCACCAGGTGAAGGGCGACGATCGGGGTGCCGTGGCGATCGTCGACCGCAAGGGAAAGGCCACGGTCCTGATCTCCGACCTGCCGAGCGTCACGGGACTGGCGTGGTCGCCGCGTGGGGACGAGGTCTGGTTCTCGGCGTGGATGCCGCCGTCCGAATACCTCATCGAGGCGGTGACACCTTCAGGCGCGCGCCGCACCGTGTACACCTCCGGCGCGCGCATGCGCCTGTTCGACGTCCTCGGCGATCGCGTGCTGCTCGGCCACGAGAACGCGAATGCCGGGATGTCCGGCATGCTCGCCGGTGACGAGCGCGAACGGGACTACTCGTTCCTCGACGGCAGCTGTCCCACGGACATGAGCGTCGACGGCGCGCATCTGCTGTTCAGCGAGGCCTGGATCGGCGGCGGGGCGGGCTACTCGTTCTACTTGCGCGATGCGGCGTCCGACTTCCCGGTGCGGCTGGGCGAGGGTTGGGGCTCGGACCTCTCGGCCGACGGCAAGTGGACGTTGAGCTATCCCGTCGACCCGCCGATGCGGCTGCTGCTCACGCCCACCGGAACCGGTCAGCCGCGCACCATCGAACTGGGTGGCTTCGAGGCCGCGGGCGGTGCACCACACCCGATCACGCCTCCTGGCGTCGTGCCGCCCATGTTCTCGTCGGTGTCGCACGCGCTCTCACCGGACGGCAGCTTCGTCGCCGTCACAGAAGCCGAGCGCGGCTTCGAACTCCACCCGGTCGCCGGCACCCATCCCTTCGCCGCCCGCAGGGAATGGCGCTTTGCGGACGGCACCGTTCGGCCGGTGCGCAATCTCTAGCGGCCGCAGTTGTCGTTCGACGACCAGGGTCGACCGCGCGTGCTCTACGCGGCGTGCCTCGTGGGGCCCGGCCACGACGGACCGGCATTCAACGCGCAGATCCCGCTGCGAGCGCCGGATCCTGGGAAGTGAGCGAGGTGGCTTCCCTCAGCGACCGCGTTCGCCGAGCAGCTCACTGATCCGGTGCGGAGGCAGGTCGCGACCGACCAGGGTGGTGCCCGGTCCGAGCAGCAGGGTCGACGGCACGCCGCGGATCTCGAGCTGGAGGAAGGCCGGTCCGAGGAATCCCTCGGGGCTGGCGACGATCGGAGTGGTCGCTCCGAACAGTGCGCGCAGTTCCTCGGGCTTCGCGGCGGGCAGGTCGAGCGCGAACGCGATCATCTGCGCGTCCGCGACCCCGGCCTTCCGCGCCGCCGCGACAACGCTCGCGACGCGCTTCATCCCTTCCTTGTCCTCGGCGCTGAAGAACACCAGCAGGGCGACATCGTGCTGCAGATCGGAGAGTCGGTGCGCGGTCTGCTTGGTGTCGAGGACGGGGGGTAGTTCAGGGAGCGGTTGACCCACGCTGACGCGCGCGTTGGTCTGGAGTCGCGTGCGCGCGACGCGGGCGATGTCGGCCCAGGTGGTGCCGGCGAGGTCGTGTTCGACCTGGGTCCACAGCTCGAGGGCGCGCTCGCGTTCGCGGTCGAGTTCGCTGCACTCCGCGAGTCCGCACAGGGCCCGGCCGATCAGGTCGTAGGCCGACTTCGGCGCGTGGGTCAGCACGGTGGTGAACCGCTCGCGTGCGCGGCCGAGATTGAAGCGACGCAACTCGATCGAACCGAGTGCGGCTTCGGCTTCGAGGAGGGGCATCCCGATCGGCGTCTGGCGCGGGTACTTGTCGAGGAAGTCCTGCAGCGCGCGGGCTTGCTCCGCCGGATGGCCGAGTCGGGTCAACTCCTCGCGGACCTGCCGCCAGGCTTTCTCCAGATCGTCCTGCGCCGGCAGTCCGGCTGCGAGAAGGCTCAGGAGCGCGAGGCGGAGGGCGATCCGCGGGGCAGGCGGGCGGCTCAGCCGCATCGACATGGGCCGCAGTCTAGCGGACTGCTGGCCGCGACGGCTCAGGAGACCGCGCCGTTCTCTTCGCGCTTGCGGCGGCGCAGCATCGCGAGGCCGGCGAGGCCGCTCCCGACCAGGAAGATCGTCCCGGGCTCGGGGACCGCCGCCGCGGGACCGCCGCCGCCCGAACCTCCGTTGTTGCCGCCGCCGCCGCCGCTGCCACCGCCACTCCCACCGCCGTTGGAGGAGGAGTTGTTGCCCTCGTCTTCGACCGGGGTCGTGCCGGTGTTGGTGATCGGCGCCGAGAAGGCGGGGCCGTCACCCTTGTTCACCGGGGGACGGGGGTTGCCATTCCCGGTCGTCGTCACCGGAGTGGAGGAATCTCCACACGACGCAGCGAAACCGGCGAGCAGGGCGAGCAAGGACAGGCGGAGCAAGCGCATCGGAGTGGGCACCAGGTGAGAAACGCGGAGGCGATCGCAGAGCGGACGCCCAAAGAGAGCGCCCTCACACCGAAGAGCAATCGCCATGCCGTATGCAGACTTCGGCAGTGAGCATGCATCGAGTGCGGCTGCTGTTGCAGCGGCGTACGCCGTCGAACCCGCGGCAACCGCGCTGCACGCGGTGGCAATGGCGGTTCCTCGCATCCTTGCCGGTTCCGGAACGAGACCGCGTCGTCGGTTGCGCAGCGCGAACGAGCGTCGGCGCGCCGCGCGCACGCATCGGTTCTCCGACGAACGTCGGGTTTTCGCGACAGCGTGTGGTGTGATCCCGACGCGCGTCGCGCGGATGCGACCGGCGCGGGTCGGCGTCAGCGCGAACCGACGAAACCGTGCACCGACTGGTCCTGGAACGCGATCACGGTGGTGCCGCCGTCGAGGCACAGGACCGGGGCGAGCGCGACCGCCGGACCGCGGAGCAGGAAGCGATCTTCGAGACCGTCGAGTGCGACCGCGTGGATGACACCGCGGTCCTCGCCGACGAACAGCAGGTCGCCGTGCGTCGAGAGTGCGGTCCTCAGTTCGCCGTCGAAGTGCCGAGAGCCGACTCGCGTGCCGGTGCGCACGTCCAGGAACAGCAGGTCCCGGCCGTCGCCGACGATCACGCGCTCACCGCGAAGCAGCGGGGACGCGGTCACGCCCGACTGCAACTCCACCCGCCACCGCGACTCACCGCTGCGGCCGTCGAGCAGACAGAGCTGAGCGTCGTCGCCGGCGAGCAGGATGCGCGAACCTGCGACGGCCGGTGGCAGGGTGACGCCGCGCGGAATGGCCGTGCGCCAACGTTCCTTGCCCGACTTCAGCTCGAGCCCGACCGCGATTTCGCGCGTGGTCGGCACGACGACGATGCCGTCGACCAGGGCGAGATCGGCCTCGACCGGCAGACGCAGGTCGGTGAGCCACAGCTTCTGTCCGTTGTCGAGAGCGAGCCCGGTCAGCGTGCCGCCTTGCGATGCGACCACGGCGATGCGGCGGCCGTCGTGGACACCGATCACGGCGCCGGCGCTACCGCTCACGCCATGGAACTCCCAAACCACGCCACCCTTGTCGGTGTCGAGGCAGCGCACGGTGCCGTCGATCGACGTCACGACCAGGTGCTTGCCGTCGACGACGGGACGCGACAGCAGGCCGGACAGATCGCCGGTGTCGAGCCGCCAGCCTTCGATGCCGTTGCCGGGTTCGATGCAGCGGATCGAGCCGGCGCGATCGGTGAGCAGGACCCGGCCGTCGGGTGTCGCGACCATCGCGCGATCGACGGTTCCGGCCAGCGAGCTGGTCCAGTCCGGCTTGCGCACGAGGAGCGACCGGACCAGGCCGACGGTGTCGCCGCCGACCTCGGTCTGCTCGGGGAAGTAGCCGTCCTTCTCGATGCGGATGCGGGTCTTCGCGCCCGGCCGGTAGCTGGTCAGGACCGGGGCGTCGCCGATGTAGCGGTCGTCGACGAACACCTTGGCGCCGTCGGGCGTCGTGCGCACCCGCACCGGCAGCGAGGTCAGGGTGTCGAAGGGGATCTCCGGGTACTGCTGACGCAGGGCGCGGAGCTGACCTTGCGCGGTTGCGAAGTCACCCTTCTCGGTGGCGGTGCGGATCACGTCCAGGAGGCGGAGGATCGCCGACAGGCGTTCGACCTGCTGGCGGAAGTGCTGGCGCAGCTCGTCCTCCGCGGGGTGGTTCTCGGCCAGCGTGCGGTAGGCGGCCAGCGCGGCTTCGAACTCGAAGGCGTTGTCGTGGCGGACCGCTTCCTCGTAGACCGGGGTCAGCTCCTCGGCCACGCGCCGTCGACTGACGCGGTCGGTGTAGCCGCGCTCGAGTTCATCGGCGCGATCGAAGAGCGTGCGCAGGCGATCGACGACCGCATAGAAGGGTTCGAACTCGCGGCCCAGTGCACTGGCGATGCGCGGATCCTCGCGGACGGCGAGCAGGCCGGCGACGACCTTGCGCTGTGGGAGTGCGAAGTCGGTGTGCAGCTTGCCGAGCAGCGCATCCTGCTCGCTCGGGCGCTGCAGCATGGTGGGCTCGGGGGGGAGCTTCTCCGGCAGGGAGCGCGCCAGCGAGTCGAAGGAGGTGCGGATCCCGTCGAACCTGGTCCTGAGGTCGGCCTCCAGCTTGTCGATCGGGGCCCCGAGCTCGGTGCGCGCGAAGAACGCGTCGAGGCCGGCCTTCACATCGCCGCCGTCGAGCAGTTCGGTCGCGTGGCGCAGCAGAGTGTCGCGCTTGGCCTCGAGAGCGCGCTGCTTCTCGTTGTTGCGCTGCTTGCGGGCCTGGTTGATCCGGGCGAGCAGCGCAGACAACTCCTCACGTTCACCGAAGTCGATGGTTGCCGTCTGCTGGAGTTCACCGGCCGCATCGAGGTCGTCGTGCGCCAGCAGATCGTTGATGCGCGACACGACCTCGGCCACGCGGCGGTTCGCCATCCAGCCGTCGAATTGGATCCAGCCGACGAAGCCCAGCGAGGCGATCACCGCCGCGATCACCGCGACCTTGGTGCGTCGCGCGAGCGCACTGGCGTGCAGCCCCTTGAGCGCCTTCGCGATGTCCTTGCGCCGGTAGTCGATCTTGAGGATCTGCTCGTAGGTCTGGCCGAGCCGGTCCTTGTCGGCGTGCGGATCGAGTGTCTCGGCGTAGGAGACCAGCGCGTCGATCGCTTCGTGGGGGCGACCCAGGCGTGCGAGGATCCGCGCGCGTCGCGGTCGGCAGGTCGCGAGGTCGTTGGAGTCCTGCTCGAGCTGCTCGACCAGACCGAGGGCGTCGTCGAGGTCGCCGCGGTCGAAGAGTTCGTCGATCAGGTCGGCCGTGACCGCGAAGCGCTCGACCGCCTCGATGCCGGGCGCGCGCTGCAACGCGCCGTGCAGGTAGACCAGCACATCGAGCGATCGCGGCGAGATCTCCCGTGCCCGTCGAGCCAGGAGCAGCTGGACCGCCTCGTCGGCCTCGAGTTCGGCCGCGTCGATGAGCGCGCGGCCGGCTTGGCGCGCTTCGCCGCAGCGAGCCAGGATCTCCGCGGCGCGCTCGGTCGCGGTCCGCAGGCGGTGTTCGCCGCGATCGAGGATCGCGCGCACGGTCATCGCCGCGCGCTTGGGCTCGCCCGAGTCGAGGAGCTGCGTCGCTGCGTCGAGACCCTCGTCGATGGTGACGCGGCGCAGGATGCCGCGGTCGAGCAATTCGCGGACGGTGCGCGAGCACTCGAAGACGCCGAGCAGGGACACGTCCGCGAGTTCACGGAGCGTGTAGCGTTCGGCGCAGGCGTCGATCACCGCCTGGGCGGACGACGACAGCTTGCCCAGTTCCGCGTCCTCGCGGATCACGAAGATCTCGTCGAGGCTGCGCACCGAGTCGATGATCATCTGCCACTCGTCGGAGCGGCGGGCGACCTCGAGGAGGACGCCGTTGACGTCGAAACGCGGCGTGGATTCGAGCTGCGCGAGGAGGATCGGATCGTCGACGGCGCCGCGGTAGAACTCGAACGAGCCCTGGGTCCAGGTGAACAGGGCGAACAGGTCTTCCTGCACCTGGTTGGCGACGACGTCTTCGATGTCGTCCTCGGTCACGAGGCCGGCCGCGATCAGGAGCTCGCCGAGCGACTTGCGGGTGCGCTTCTGTTCGAGCAACGCGGAGCGCAGATGGTCGGCGTTGATGAGGCCGGCGCGGATCAGGCGTTGACCCAGGCGCAGGGTCTCGACGCGCTTGGGGACGAGGCAGCGGACGAAGCCGTCCTTGAAGTGGATGTCGCGCTGGTCGATCGGGCCGACGACGCGGAGCAGGCCCTCCATCTTGGAGAGCGCCAGGGTCTGGAAGATGTCGGAGAGGTTGATCTTCTCGAGGTCACCGCGCATCGTGACCTCGCGCCCTCCCTTCGCGGCATCGCCTGCGGCCTTGTCGGCTGCTGTTGCGGTGGGAGCCCGTCCGGAAGGGCCGTCGAGGAGGAACTCGACCTCTTCGTTCTCGAGGAGTCTTCCGCTGCCCGTCATCGCATGGATCCTGGCGTGCCCGACCGCACCGTGAGGAATGCCGACGGAGACACCCGCTCCAGGCGGGCTTCCGCACCATCCGCATGGCGACGGCAGGTCGCTTCGCTGCTTATCGGCGGGGCGAGCGTGTGTGCTCAACGCGCACCGCAGTCTGCGGACGCCATCCGTCTCCCCGCGGACCAGCGCGCGCTCCAGGCCGAGTTGCGCGAGGCCTTCGACCCCGAGCGACCCACGCGATGGCAGGGGGGATTCGCGCTGGTCGAGACACTCGGTGCGGTGGCGCTGCCCGTCGTGACCGAGGTGCTGTCCCAGAACGATCCGAACGTGCGCACTCAACTGCTCCGTCTCGCGGCATTGGCCGCGATCGGTGGTGGGGACGCGGACGCCGAGCTGCTGGCGACCTTTGCGCGTCGCGACGTCGGTCCGCGCGAGCGCTTCCTCGCCGCATTCGTGCTCGCCTGCGGGCCGGTGCGCGCAGGCCCTGCACCCGAACTGGACCGTGCCTTGGCGCGGTCCGGGCAGGAACCGATCCTCGAGGCTGCCCTGCTCCTCGCCTGCTGGCGATTCCCGGGCACGGCGGACCCCGCGCACCAGGAGCGCTTGTTCGAGTCGAAGGAGCCGGCGCTCGCGGCGGCCGCGCGCCTGCTCCGTCCGCCCACGGCCTTCCGCGAGGAGCGTCGCGAACACGCCGCCCTGGTCCAACGGGCCGAGTTCCTCGGCAGCCCACCCCGAGCCCTGACCGGCGACGACATCGCGCGTCTCACGAGCCTCCTGTCCGGGACCGACCCCGCGGAGCAGCCGCTGCGCCTGGCCGCCGCGTCCTGGTTGTCGCAGGCGCCGGACCCGCACACCGCGCGATCCCAGTTGCAGTCGATCCGCCTGGAGCCGGAATCCCTGGCGATCCTGGCGCTCGCGCCGGCGTGGCGCGAGGAACTGGGACCCCAGCTCCGTCCGCCCACCGAGCAGATCGATCCGATCTGGCGGGGGCGCGTCGCGTTGGCTTTCGTGCTCGGGGCGAGTCCGACGGAGATCGCCTCCGCGCGCTTCGGACGTGACCACGGAGTGCAGGCCGTGGCGTGGCTCGGTGTGGCCCTGCGCCTCGCGCACTCCAACCAGCGCGACGTCCCCGACTGGTGCGCCGGGCTGCCGGACCATCCCGCGCGGGAGTGGCTGTTCGTCGCCTGCGGTCGGGCTCCCCGCGCCCGTGCCGGAGGGATCGGGGTGCCTGCGCTGGATCTGCTGCTCGGCGCGTACGACGACGCGCGGCTCCGCGCCATCGAGCGCACGACGATCCTCGACCTCACCGAGGACGCCCTGCTCCAACTCGGCGCCCACCCCTCCTGCGCGCGCCGTCAGCTCGAACTCGAGTTGCTTCGCGACCTCCTGATCGCGGGCAGCAATCGCGTGGCGCCGCTGCTGGGTCTGCCGGAAGACAAGCGTGAGCGCTACCTGCCCCGCGGTCTCCCGCCGACCGATACCGCCTTCGAGGTCGCCTACGAGCTGTGGCGCTTCCTCAGCACCCGAGTGCCTCCGCCACGCGGAGCACGTCGGCCGTACTGACGAAGGGCCCCGGACTCACCCGCACGGTTCCGGCGGCTTCGGTGCCGAGTGCGCGATGTACCCAGGGTGCGCAGTGGAACCCGTGCCGTACGGCGATCCCGGCCATCTCGAGGATCGCACCGATCTCCGCGGTGTCGTGGTCACTCGCGGTGAACGACAGGATCGGGATGCGTGGGCCGTCGACGGGGGAGTGGATGCGGTTGGTGCCGCTCGCGGCGAGGCGCCCGCGCAGTTCGTCGAGGGCGCGGAGCGCGGACGCGCGGGATGCTTCGCGATCGTGGGTGGCGTGCCAGTCGAGCGCGGCGCCAAGGCCGAGGATCGCCGGCGTGTTCGGTGTGCCGGCCTCGAAGCACGCCGGCCACCCTCCCGGTTGGTGGTCGAGCGCGCGGGAGGAACCGGTTCCGCCCTGCTTCGGGGACGGAACTTCGATCCCCGGCGCCGCGAGGACGAACCCGAGCCCGGGCGGGCCCAGCAGGGCCTTGTGCGCGGAGGCCACCACGAGGTCCGCGCCGGTCCGGCAGTCGAGTGTTCCGAGTGTCTGGCAGGCGTCGAGGAGCGTGGTCGTCCCCCGCGCTCGCGCTGCGGCGAAGATCGGCGCGACGTCGACGACTGCACCGGTGACGTTGCCGGCGTGCGCGAGCACCAGCAATGCAGTCGGTGAGCCTTCGAGCGCTTCGATCACGCGTCCGGCGTCGACCACGCCGTGCGCATCGCAGGGCACCACCGTGATGTCGAGCGAGCGTTCCTCGCGGAGGTGCACGAGCGGGCGGACGACCGATGCGTGCTCGGCGGCGGTGGTCACGACCCGTGCGCCCGGGCGGAGCAGGGCGCGCAGCAGGAGATTGAGCGACTCGGTGGCGCCCGAGGTGAAGGCGCAACGTCGTCCGGGTACGCCGACCAGGGCACCGACCTGGGCGCGGACCCGCTCGACGATGTCGAGCACCATGCGTTGCGCGTCGCCATCGCCACGCTCCGCGCTCACGCCCAGTTCTCGGTACCAACGCAGCACGGCCGCGGTCACCCCTTCGGGCTTGGGCCAGGACGTCGCCGCGTGGTCGAGGTAGCAGGTGGTCACGACGCGCCGATCCAACGGTCGTAGAGGGCGCGCGCGCGCAGCGGGTCGGAGGTCCCGAAGACCAGTGCCCGTGCGTCGGCGAAGAGCGCGATGCGGCAGCCGTCGACCGAGATGCGCAGCAGATGCGGCGTGCGCTCGAGGTTCGTGACGGCGTCGGCCAGGGCGCGACCGACGGCATCCAGGTCGAGCGTGATCTTCCGTGCGGGTCGGATCTGCACGGTGTCCCTCCCGCACAGCACGACGGTCGGCGTGGTGCCGGCCTCGAGCGACGGGAACTCTCGCGTGCCGCAGCTCGCGCACTCGGGGCGTGGCAGTGCGGCGGCGAAGAAGCGCTGGTGCGTGCCGTTCCAGAGGTCGATGCGGGTCAGGCCGCGCGTCACCGCATCGCGGCGTCCGGCGAGGATCTTCAGCGCCTCGATCGACTGCAACGCCGCGATCGCCGCCACCGCCGGCTCGAGCACGCCGATCGTCTCGCAGCTCCCGATCGCGTAGCCCGCTGGCGGCTCGTCGAGCAGGCAACGCAGGCAGGGAGTCTCCCCGGGAAGGACGACCGCAGACTGTCCCTCGGTGCCGACCACCGCGCCGTGCACCCAGGGGATGCCGTCGCGGACGGCGAGGTCGTTGAGCAGGTAACGGGTCGCGAAGTTGTCGGTGGCGTCGAGCACGACGTCGAGGGCGCGTACCCTCGAATCCCAGAACGCCGCGTCGAACTCGCCGACGTGGGCTTGGATCTCGACCGCACCGTCGATGGCCCGCAGGCGGCGCTCCGCGGCGATCGCCTTCGGGCAGGCCTCGCGGGCGTCACGCTCGTCGTACAGCGACTGGCGTTGCAGGTTCTGCAGCTCGACGACGTCGCGGTCGATCAACTCGAGTCGCCCCACGCCCGCGCGCAGCAGCGTCTCGGCGAGGTGCGAGCCGAGTGCGCCGAGGCCGACGACGAGAGCGCTCGATGCACGCAACCTCGCCTGCCCCGATTCTCCGAGCGGGGCGAAGCGCGCCTGCCGTCGATGGCGCGCAAAGGAGTCCTCGGCGAACTCCCGTGCGGATGCGGCATCGCCGCCCGACGTCACTTCGCGAAGTACTCGCGATTCACGCGCGCGAAGTCCTTCCATTCCGCCGGCAGGTCGTCCTCCGCGAAGATCGCGCTGACCGGGCACGCGTCGACGCACAGCGTGCAGTCGATGCAGTCGTCGGGGTTGATGTAGAGTTGGTGGTCGTCGTCCTTGCCGTGGATGCAGTCCACCGGGCAGACGTCGACGCAGGCCTTGTCTTTGACGTCGATGCAGGGTTG
This sequence comes from Planctomycetota bacterium, assembly GCA_046349595.1. GTDB lineage: Bacteria > Planctomycetota > UBA1135 > UBA1135 > UBA2386 > JACRLW01. The sequence continues at coordinate 2,495,163 of JAXMCA010000001.1, read as the reverse complement.
GGCGATGACGTGCGTCATGAAGGTCGGTCGGCTGGGAGGGAGAGCGCGGCCCGCCGGTCGAGGTTGCTCGCAGCGATGTCGCTCGCAGCGATTCCGGCGCGGTCCGGCCAGGGCGGGAGAGTAGGGTCGCGATCCCGAAAGTAAAGCGGGCGCGCGGGGCGGAGCGTCGGCTCCGCGATGCGAGAGGAGGGACTCGAACCCTCACGGGGGGAAACCCCACTGGGACCTAAACCCAGCGCGTCTGCCATTTCGCCACTCTCGCGCGATCGATGCCCGCGCGTGCCGGTCCGGCATGCGCGGGTGCGCGTCACTCCTCGGGCTGCATCTTCACGGCGATGACCGCGAGGAGGTCCTTGATGCGTTCCTCCACACGGTTCACGTTCAGCACGTTCTCGATCACGATCGCCTCGCGGGAAGTCGAGGGATAGAAGATCAGGCGACCGCTCCGCAGCAGCGCGAACTCGAAGAGGTCGTAGATCTCCTTGTTGAGCCGCAGGCCAGAGGTCGGCATCCGCGTGATGTCGCCGAGGTAGCCGTGGTGGTGCAGGATCTCGCGGTGGTTCACCTCGTAGTAGTTGAACCGCGTGTTGACCAGCACGCACAGCATCATCACGGTCAGGAACACCGCGGTGAAACCGTAGAACTGGGTGTTCATCCGCACGTCGATCGAGCCCAGCACCGAGCGGATCCCGACGCCGATGTTCCACACCGAGTCGGCCCAGCCGAGCCCGAGCAGCAGGGCGGCGAGCAGGGCGATGAGCGTGATCGACTTGATGCGCGAGAAGTCGAAGGCGAAGACCAGCAGATTGAGGAAGAACACCGTCAGGAAGGTGTTGCCGCAGGCGCGGCTCCCCACTTCCACGATTCCAGCCGCGACCTCGGTCTTGCCGGCTCCGAAGAACTGGAACAGCCAGCAGACCATCGCGCAGAGCATGGTCGGATAGAGGAAGACGATCTTCGGCCAGGGGCGGATGATCACGCTGTCGGCGCGCGGATCGTGCTTGTGCGCGGCGTGCGTCGGGGGAGGAGTCGCAGTCTCGGTCATGGCTGTTTCTGCGGTCTGGGCCAGGTTGTGATCGGCCACCGTGTGCCGGTCCGAGCGCGTCGCCCTCCGTTGGGGGCCGAGGCGTTCGGTTCTCGGCGGTCGTGCGCGTCGACACGGCGGCGCGATCGAGACGGGTCGCGGGACCGGTCCCTCCGCAGTGTGCGCGGCGCGGGATCGTCGGCCGCGATCGCAACAGGGTCAACCTCGCGGGTGCGTTGCCCGTATGGACTTTCCTGCACGACGACCACCGCCGGGTGCGTCACCGGTCCGGCAGGAGCGGCCTGCCCTTTGTTGCGGATCGCGGTTGGGTCGGTGCGGGTCATGGCTAACATCCGCGCGAGGGACGGCCGGGTGCCGTGCGCGGCGGCGCCGCGTGCGGCGCGGGTGCGCTCCTTCGAACCGTTCGTCCGAGGATTGCCATCGCCGTGATCGCGCGCCCGTTGCTCTCGCTCTGCATCCTGACCCTTGCCGTCCTGGCGACCCTCGTCCGGGTTCCGGGCCAGGACCGGTCGGCGGCGGACGCGCGCCCGCGGGTGGTGGTCGTGCCGATCCATGGCGAGATCGACAACGCCACCGTGCGCCTGGTGAACCGGGGCGTCTCCCGTGCGCGCGAGATCAATGCCGAGCGCGTGGTGCTCGACATCGACACGCCGGGCGGGCGGATCGATGTGATGCAGCGCATCGAGACGGCGATCCACGCCCTGCGCGAGGGCAAGGTGCGGACCACGGCCTGGATCTCACGCCACGCGCTCTCCGCCGGCGGCTACCTCGCCCTGGCCTGCGACGAGATCGCGATGGCCAAGGAGGCGACCATCGGCGCGATCACCCCGGTGCTCGGCGGTCCCGACGGCACCATCCAGATCCCCGAGGACGACGTCCGCCGCAAGGCGCTCTCGTCGATGCGCGCCGAGGTGCGCAAGCTCGTGGAACGGCGCGGCGAGGTGGGCCGGGATCTGGTGTTCCTCGCCGAGGCGATGGTCGACCCGACTCTCGGCCGCATCTTCGAGGTGCAGGTCGAGGACGCGCAGCACATGCAGCGCACGGTGCTGGTCGACGAAGGCGGCTTGCCCGCGCTCGCCGCGGGCGGCGGGCGCATCGTCGATCAGGTCGAGATCGGCAGGGCTCCGCTCACGCTGACCGCGGTCGAAGCGCTGCGGCGCGGGCTCTCGGGCGGCACCTTCGCGAGCCTCGAGGAGATGGCGCGCGAGCAGCTCGGCGTCCCGTCCTCGGCGATCGAGAGGCTCGAGCCGAGCTGGTCCGAGACGGCGGTGGCCTGGCTGGAGGCGATCAAGCCGCTGCTGTTCATCTTCGGCTTCATGATGCTGCTGCTCGAGCTGAAGCTGCCCGGCTTCGGGATCCCGGGCATCCTCGGCATCCTGCTCGTCGGGCTCGCGCTGTTCAGCAGCTACCTGATGGGTCTCGCCGAGCTGACCGAGATCCTGCTGTTCTTCCTCGGTCTCGCGCTGATCGGCGTCGAGGTCTTCGTGCTGCCGGGATCGATCGCCTTCGGTGCCGCGGGATTGGTGGCGGTGGTGTTCTCGCTGATCCTCTCGCAGCAGAGCTTCATCATCCCGAGCGATGCGTCGCAGGCGGAGATCCTGACCGGCAACCTGCTCGACCTGCTGTGGATGATCCTGATCGTCACCGCGGGATCGATGACCCTGTTCCGCTTCCTCCCGCGCATCCCGATCTTCAACCGTGCGATGCTGCAGCCGCCGGAGGCGCCGCGCACCGGGGAGTCGACGCGTTTCGCCGACGACGCGCATCCCGCCGCCGCGCTGGTCGGTGTGGTGGGCGTCGCGCTGACCGATCTCCGTCCCGCCGGGGTGCTGGAACTCGGCGACGGCTCACGTCACGACGTCGTCTCGCAGGGTGCCTTCCTGGTGCGAGGAACGCGACTGCGCGTGCTGTCGGTCACGGGCAACCGCATCGTCGTGGAGCCCGAGACGCACGCGCGCGGCGCGGAGGGTGGCGAGGCCTCGCTGGGCCTCCTGTTCCTGCTCTTCGCCATCGGTCTCGCCTTGACCGTCGCCGAGGTCTTCCTGGTGTCGGCCGGCGCGCTGGCCGTCGGTGCCGGTGTCGCGATGGTCACCACGATCTTCCTCGCCTTCACGCAGCACGGCATGGCGATCGGCTTCCTGTTCCTGACGGCCGCCGTGATCGCCGTCCCGGCGGTGATCTCGTTGTCGTTGCGCACGCTGCCGAAGACCGCGCTCGGCAAGAAGCTGATCCTCAGCGGCCCCGACCACGAGAGCGTGCGCGGCGCCGCGGCGGATGCCGCGCTCAACGCGTTGGTCGGACGCCACGGCATCACGACCTCCATGCTGCGGCCGTCGGGTTTCGCCGAGATCGACGGGCGACGCATCGACGTCGTGACGCGTGGCGAGATCGTCGAGGTCAACACCGCCATCCGCGTGCTCGCGGTCGACGGCAACCGCGTGGTCGTCACCTCCGAGGCGGCGGCCGCACCCTGAACCGCGCGCCGTCCGGCGCGTCCAGAATCGACTTCCCAGAACCTGAGGAACCCCTCGTGACCAGCCTTGCCTTCTTCGAGCCCGCGGACAGCCAGGTCCTGTACTGGGTGCTCGGCGTCGTCCTCCTCGTCGTCCTCATCCTGCTCATCGTCTTCGTCAAGTTCATCAACCTGTGGATCCAGGCCTACCTCTCGAAGGCGCCGATCAGCCTGTTCGTGCTGATCGGCATGTCGCTTCGCAAGGTCAATCCCGCGGTGATCGTGCGCGCGATGATCAGCTCGGTGCAGGCCGGCATCCCGATCGGCGTGCGTGATCTCGAGGCGCACTACCTTGCCGGCGGCAACGTGATGCGCGTCGTCAGCTCCCTGATCGCGGCCGATCGCGCCAACCTCGGCCTCGACTTCCGGCGCGCGGCGGCGATCGACCTCGCCGGACGTGACGTGCTCGAAGCGGTGCAGACCTCGGTCAACCCGCGCGTCATCGATTGCCCGTCGACCGGCAAGATCGCGGCGATGGCGAAGGACGGCATCCAGGTACTGGCCCGCGCCCGCGTCACCGTGCGCGCCAACATCGAGCGCCTGGTCGGCGGTGCCACCGAGGAGACCATCATCGCCCGCGTCGGCGAGGGCATCGTGTCGAGCATCGGCTCGTCGGCTTCGCACAAGGACGTGCTCGAGAACCCGGACTCGATCAGCCGCACGGTGTTGTCGAAGGGCCTCGACGCGGGCACCGCCTTCGAGATCCTGTCGATCGACATCGCCGACGTCGACATCGGCGAGAACATCGGTTCGCGTCTGCAGGCCGACCAGGCCGAGGCCGACAAGCGCGTCGCACAGGCGAAGGCCGAGGAACGCCGCGCGATGGCCGTGGCCTCCGAACAGGAGCAGTCCGCCGAGGTGATGGCGAACCGCGCCAAGCTGGTGCTCGCCGAGGCGGAGGTGCCCAAGGCGATGGCCGATGCGCTGCGTGGCGGCAAGCTCGGCGTGATGGACTACATGCGCCTGCGCAACGTCGAGTCCGACACGCGGATGCGTAGCCAGATCGCGGCGGCGGAGGAGCAGCAGACCCGCCGCGAGGAACCGCCCCCGCGTTGAGCGGAGACCGCCATGCGCGATCTGATCCGTTTCCTGACGGGCAATCCCGTCATCCTGCTGGTGCTGGTGGTCTGGATCCTCGGGATCATCGGCTCGATGCGTCAGGCCATCGCGAAGGCGCGTGCCGAGGCCGAGAAGCGCAACCAGCGGGGAACCATGGCGCCTCCCGCGGCGAGCGAGCGGTCGCCGACCGCACGGCGCGACGTGAAGACCGCCGAGGAGATCGCGGCCGAGATCCGGCGCGCGATGGGGCTCGATCCGTCGGGGGCCGCGCGGCCCAAGCCGGCGGCCACGCCGCGTCCGGCGCCGCGCGAGCTCGCGCCGCAGCCGGCGACGCGTCGCATCGACTACGACGAGCTGCCGCGCCGTCCACAGGTCGACGACACACCCGGTGCCCCGCGCCGCACGCTGGTTCAGGAACTCGAGGAGAAGGCGAGGCGCGCCGCGCAGGAGCACCTGGGCAAGCTCGCCGATCGGAAGGTCGATCTCGGCGGTTCGGTGCGCGAGCGCAAGCTCGACCTGCACGTGAAGGGCGCCGACCGTCGTGCGCATCGTCGACGTCCCTCGACGCGCATCCTCGACCTCACCCGTCCGGCGAGCGTGTTCCTCGCCGGCGAGGTGTTCGGGCGGCCGCTCGCGCTGCGCGACGACTTCGGCGACGCGCCCGCGGCGAGCTGATCGGCATCACTTGCGGACCGGTGCGGCGGGCTCTTCGCGGGCCTTGCCGCGCAGCGACTTCCACTTGTCGGAGTCGATCAGCGGTCGATCCTCGGCCTGCGCGAGTTCGAAACCGATGTCGTAGACGTAGGTCGCGACCCGCTGCAACTTGTGGAAGTCGATGCGATCGATGGTGTCGGTCGGCTGGTGGTACTGCGGGTGGAAGCCGGTGAAGAAGAAGGCGATCGGCACGCCCTCGCGCGCGAAGTTCCAGTGGTCGCTGCGGTAGAAAACCCCCTCCTGGTCCCACTCGAGCGCGAAGTGCGCGCGCTCGTCGTTCAGCCGCATGCAGACCCGGTGGAGGTCGTCGGAGATCTTCTGGCTGCCGATCAGGTGCAGGCAGTCGAGGTTGTCCTCGGCGCGCTCTTCACCCTGCTCGCCTTCCTCGTCGCGGCCGATCATGTCGATCTGCAACTCGGCGACCATCTTCTCGAGGGGCACGGTCGGGTTCTTGGCGAAGAAGCCCGAGCCGATCAGCCCCATCTCCTCGCCGCAGAAGGCCATGAACAGGATGCTGCGCCGGGGCTTGACGGGGTTCTGCGCGAAGGCCTGCGAGATCGCCATCAGACCCGCGGAGCCGGAACCGTCGTCGTCGGCACCCGGTGAGATCACCCCATTGCGGATGCCCAGGTGGTCGAGGTGGCAGCCGATGCCGACGAACTCGCCGCTGTCGCCGCTGCCCGGCAGGATGCCGAGCACGTTCCAGGCCGGTGCTTGCTCGTTCTTGACCTCGATCGCCAGATGGAGCCTCACCTCCGGTGCGGTGATCAGCCCGGGCGCGGCGATCGCATCGAGCGCCCGCCCGTCGCCGAGCGCGTGCAGGATCGCGGTCGCGTCGGCGATGCGGATCGTGCACGCGGTCGGGAGGTTGCCGCGTCGCGACGCTGCCGGACCGGCCGCGGCCTGTCCCGGTCGAGACGACGGGTCGAACTTCCCGGCGCGCTCATAGGCTTGATCGTCGGCGATCGCGACGAAGCGCCCATTCGCCTTGCTGACCGCGCTCTGGATGGCCATGGATCCGCGCATGCGACGCATGGCGCGGTCGCGCGCATTGCCGGAAGCCGTGTCGTCGGTCGCGCGACGGACCACCACGATCACCGCGTGACCTCCGAGATCGAGATCGGCGAGATCGCTGCCGTCTTCGCTGCCGCTGATCACCAGGGCGAGGGGATCGTCGATGTTGGTCTCGACCGAAGCGCTGCCGCGCAGACCGTGTTCGACGTCGAGCGACCACAACACCTGGTCGCCCTTCTGGATCACGAGTCCTTTGCCCACCGGTGTCGCGCTGGTCAGGGTCCAGGGGACGGGCTGGAGGTAGCCGCCGTCTTCGGCACCACCCTTGAGCCCGAGGCGCTCGAAGTGCGCCTTCATGTACTCCGCGGCCTTGCGGAAGCCCTCCTGGCCGGTGCCGCGTCCCTCGAACTCGGGCGACGCCAGCTTGCCGAGCCAGGTGCGGAGATGCTCTTCGCTGATCTGCTCGGCGCCGGTCGCGCGGTCCTTCGGCAGGGGTGCCGAGGGAGTCGGCTTCTTCTCCTGCGCGCACAGCGCGCAGAGGGGCAACCAGAGGGCGAGCAGGGAGCTCGCGGAGAGGGGATGTCTGCTCATGGGGACGACCTTCGGGCGCGGGTCCGCCGCGCTCAGCGGGTCAGACCCATACGGCGCAGGATGCGCTCCAGCCAGCTTCTCGGGCGCAGCGACGGTCGCAGGCTCGTCTCGTGCTCCGGATCACCGGGCTCCGCCATCGGGTGGCGATCGAGGCGCAGGAGCGAGGGTAGCTGAGTCAGGGAGCGACGCAGGTCGCGGATCCCGTCGTCGACCGGAGCCCCGACGACGCCCCGGGCGGTCAGTCGATGGAGGTCCGCGTCCGCGCGTCCCACGAGGTCGCCGGTCGACGCGATCAGGCTGTGGCCGCCGGCTCCGATCTGTGCCGGGACCTGCTTCGCGGCGGCGATCGAGGACGTGAGCAGGGACTGACCGCGCTCTTCCGCGGTCGTCGCGACCCGGCCGAGGTCGCGGGGGATCTGCGCGGCGTCGCCGATCGCAGCGTCGAACGCAGTGCCGAGTTTCGCCCCGGTCGTCCGGAGGTCCCGACCGATGCCGGCCAGCGCGGTGCGCAGACCGTGGTCCTCCGGCAATGCCGAGCAGGCCGCGCACAAGGCGAGGCCGAGTGTGGCGAGGCGGAGGGCGGAGCGCGCGGCCATGCTCGGGGATCGGCGCGCGTCGACCCGGATCACGAGGGCTTCGGGCCCGGCGCCTTGCGGCGCAGGATACCCGGCGCATCCACCGCGACCGCGTTCCGATCCCGGCGCGTGCGTCGGGCCAGGGTCTCGAGACTCACCGAGGCGAAGGTGCAGCGCGTGACCTCGTCGATCTCGTCGAGGAGCTGATCGAGGCCATCCGCGGGACTGCGCGCGTCGTCGCCGCAGCGATCTGGATCGAAGACCTCGATCACCTGCAGCGTCGAGATCGCCGCCGCATCGCGGGCGAGGACGTAGCCGCCGCCCACACCACGTGATCCGAGAGCGATGCCGGCGCGCACGAGCTCCTGCATCACCTTGGCGAGCGCGGTGACCGGGAAGCCGTGCCGGCGCGCGACGTCGGCGACGGTGACCGGGCCCTTCACGCTCGCCATCTCGAGCGCGGCCCGCAGCGCGTAGAGGGAACTCTTCCTCAGCTGCACGTCGCGACCTCGCCGCCCTGCGCGGCCCTCACACCGGCGGAGCGACGGTCTCGTCGCGTCGCCGCGCGGCCTCCATGTCCTGGTCGAGACAGATCCGCGCCGCGGGGCGGAATCCCTCGTGTTGGAAGAAGGCCATCAGGCGCTGATCGTCCCAGTCGACCTCGGTGCGCAGCGTGCGGATGCCGAGACCGAGCAGGTTGGTGCGCAGTTGCTGGAGCAGGGCCCTGCCGACGCCCTTGCCGCGCGCACGCGGATGCACACCGAAGCTGTCGAGCACGGCCACGCGCTCGGTCTGGCCGAACTCGCCGTAGAACACGCGCGCCAGCAGGTAGCCGGCGAAGCCGCCGTCGAACTCCGCGGCGAGCGAGACCTGGATGCCGGTCTCGGCGAGGTTCTGCTTCAGCTTGACCTTGAAGAACTCGTCGCGCCGTCGCCCGATGTTGCTCGCGTCGAGCTTGATCACTGCTTCGAGATCGTCGGGCCGGAGTCGACGGATCACCGGCACTTCCGCTTGCTTCGCCGTTTCCATGGGATGAGTCAGGCCGTGAGTTGTCCCCCGTCGACGCGCAGCACCTGGCCGGTGACGTGGGAGGAGAGATCGGAACACAGGAAGAGGACGCTTCGCGCGACGTCCTCGGGCGTGCCGCAGGTGCCGAGCGCGGATTCCTGCATCGCTCCCCGGCGCACGTCCTCGGGCAGGCGCGAGGTCATCGGCGTGTCGATCAGTCCCGGCGCGATCGCGTTCACGCGGACGCCGAAGCGACCGAGCTCGCGTGCCGCGCTGCGGCACAGACCGATCAATCCGGCTTTGCTCGCCGCGTAGTTGGTCTGTCCGAACTTGCCGCGCTCGCCGTTGATCGACGAGATCAGGACCACGCGACCGCGAGACAGCTTGCGCATGTGCGGCACGACGATCTGCAGCAGGTGGAAGGCGGAATCGAGGTTCACGCGCAGGACGCGGTCCCAGTCCTTCGGCGGGATCTTCCACAGCACGTTGTCGGCGGTGATCCCCGCGCAGTGGACGAAGAGGTCGAACTCCTCGCCGGAGGACGCGATCTGTGCACGCAGGAGATCGAGTTCGCCGGCGTCGCCGAGGTCGCAGGCGACGAAGCGCGCGCGCGCCGGAGCCTGGACTCCCAGACGATCGACCACCGTGACGCGCGCGCCCTGCGCGAGCAGGACCTCCACGATCGCGCGGCCGATCCCACCGGCACCACCGCTGACCAGCGCGTTCCAGCCGGTCAGGTCGAGGAGCTTGTGCCCGTTCACGACGGACCACCGCTGAGCGACAGGCCCTTCTCGCGCAGGCGACGTGCACGGAAGCCTCCCCACAGCGCGGCGCCGATCGCACCGGCGAGCGTGGAGTGTTCGTGCGCCACGACCTCGAGATCGCGGTTCTGGTCGCGCATCGACTGCAGCAGACCCTCGTCGCGGGACAGTCCGCCGGTGACCAGCACGCGGCCGGTCGCTCCGGTCGCCGTCACCAGCTTGACGTAGCGTCCCGCCATCGAGTCGTGGATGCCGCGCAGGATGTTCGGGATCGACACGCCGCGCGACACCATGTTGATCACGTCCGTCTCGGCCAGCACGGCGCAGATCGACGAGCAGGGCTCGGGATTGTCGGCCTTCAGCGAGAGGGGGCCGATCTCCTGGATCGTGACCCCGAGGTAGCGGCAGATGTTCTCGAGGAACTGACCGGAGCCCGACGCGCACTGGCTGGTCATGCGGTAGCCGAGCACCTTGGCGCGGTCGTCCATCAGCACCGCGCGGGCGTGCAGGGCACCGATGTCGATCACCGCGCGCACGCTCGGGTCGAGGAACAGACCGCCGCGTGCGTGCGTGGTCATGCCGTAGAAGTGACCGGTGCGGAACGGCACGTGCTCGCCCTCACCGGTGGTGGCGACGTAGTCGAGATCGCCGCGTGCGAGGCCGGCGGCGACGAGCGCCTTGTCGAAGGTCTCCTCGGCGACCTCGAGCGGATCGCGCCGGCGCAGCCGTTCGCCGAGTCCGGCAAGCATGCGTTGCCCGGCGGTGCCGTGGTCCTCGAAGACCACCGCCTTGATGGACGACGAGCCGACGTCGATGCCGGCGGTCAGGAGCCTGTCGTTGCCTGTCACGAGTGCACCTCCTCGCCGGCGTGCGCACGGGTCGCGTCACGCCAGGCGAACAGCGCGGCGCCGAGAGCGCCGGTGTAGATCGAGTCCGCCGAGATGTTGATCTTGCGCTCGCCGTAGTTCTCGGCGATCAGTTTGCGCAGGGCGCGCACCGCCTCGGGATTGCGCGCCACGCCGCCGGTGAAGGTGAACTCCTCCTCCACGCCGCCCGAACGCGCGAGCAGCGACATCGCGCGCAGGATGATCGCGCGGTGCAGTCCGGCCAGGATGTCCTCGCGCTTCTCGCCGAGGGACAGGCGTTCGCGCAGCTCGGCACCGGCGAACACCGTGCAGGTCGAGTTGATCTTCACCTTGCGCGTCGCCTTCGACGCCAGCGGCCCGAGCTCGTGGAGGCCGAGGTTCATCTCGTCGGCGATGTAGCCGAGGTAGCGTCCGCAGCCCGCCGCGCAGCGATCGTTCATCTGGAACGAGGTGACGATGCCCTGCGCGTCGACCTGGATCGCCTTGGTGTCCTGACCGCCGATGTCGAGCACGGTGCGCGTGGCGGGGAACATGTGATGCGCGCCGAGTCCGTGGCAGAGGATCTCGGAGCGGATGCTGCCCTCGGGGAAGGGCAGGCGCTGCCGTCCGTAGCCGGTGCCGACCGAGCCGATCTGCACCAGCTCGAAGTCGAAGACCCTCTCGACGGCGCGCGCGAGGTCGTCGCGCCGCGGCTGCATGCGCGCGAGCGCGCCGCGCGCGTGGTCCTCGAATCCGCCGACGGCGTCGGTCGAGTTCTCGACCTCGAGGATCGCCTTGTCGAACAGGCCGGCGAGCTTGTCGAACACGCCGGGGATCCCGCGCGTGGTCTCCTGCGCCAGCTCCATGTATCTGCTGCCGGCGAGATCGCGGAAGAAGTCGCTCTTGCGCTGTGCATCTGCGGAATACAGCGCGTCGACCTCCGCGCGCATCGCATCGAGGACCTTCTGGAGCAGGGGATCGACGCCACCGGGCATCGCCTTGGCGTGCATCGAGGTGGAGGACGCCAGCGCATCGAGCTGGCTGCGGTACTGCTGGGCGCGGAAGGCGCGGCCGAAGGCCAGGAGGACCTCGTCGGCGTCTCTGCTCTGCAGGTTCTCGCGGATCAGCGAGAAGCGCGTGTTGATCAGCGCCTCGCCGAGCGCCACCTGGCAGGCGACGTCGTAGTTGCTGCGGCTGTTGGTGATGCCGCGGCCGAGGATCCGCGCGCCGTCGCCGAGGACGACGGCCTTGGTGGTGGTCGAACCGAGGTCGATGCCGACGCAGTATTCGATCGTCTTCAAGGCGGTGGTCTCCCTCACGACGACGCGCGCTTCTGCGCGATCATCTGGAAATAGGACTCGAGGCGGTTCTTGATGTTCGACGCCGAGAAGTAGCGCGGGTCGACGAGATCGCTCTCGATGAATCCGCCCGGGCGTCCGGTCCTCTTCTCGACCTCGCGCAGGATCATCAGTTGACCGGCGCTGAAGGAGTTGCAGCTCTTCACCGAGTTGATCAGGAAGCCGTCCGCTCCGTACTCCTCGACGTAGCGCGACAGCATCTGCACGCGCGTCGGCAGGTTGAGGTTGGTGTAGCAGCCCATGCAGTACTCGGCGAGCGTCTCCAGCGGCCGGGCTGCATCGTGGCGGAAGCCGAAGTCGTAGACGCCGCCGACCTTGGTGTAGGTGGAGGCGACGACCACCGCTCCTTCGTCGGTGAACATCTTCCAGAACTCGCGGAAGCTGGTCCAGTTCGGCGGACCCTCGACGACGACGCGGTACTTCTCCTCGGTGAGTTCGCCATCGGGGATCACCGGACCGCGTCCCTCGCGCAACCGCTCCTCGACCTCCGCGCGCAGCTCCTTGTAGTACTCGATGGCCTCCTGCGTGCCCCGGAACGCGCTGAAGATCGGGCCGATGTAGTAGACGCCGCCGAAGTAGGCATCGATCGGGGAGGGCCGGTGCTTCGCGGACTCCAGCACCCACACCAGGTCGTCCTCGGCCTGCGCGGAGCGCCGCAGGTGCTCGCGCAGCAGGTCCTCGTCATAGGCCTTGCCGGTCAGCTTCTCGAAGGCGGGAATCACCTTGTTGCGGAGCTGGTCGACCACGTACTTGCGCATCGAGTCGGTGATGCGGCCGTCGCCCTGGTAGGGGACGTGCAGCATCACGACCGGACAGTCGTACTCCTGCGCGAGGATCTCGAACCACTTCAGGAAGGTGAAGCAGCCGGTGTAGGAGAGCAGCAGGAGGTCCGGCTTCGGCAGGCGTTCGCCGGTCGGACCGACGTTGCCCGACTTCAACATGCCCACGTCGCACTTCACGTAGGTGCAGACGTCCTCGGAGTGGCCGAGCTTCTCGGCGAGGGCGATGTAGTCGCGCGACTTTCCGCGCATGCCCGATTGCAGCGCGTTGATCTCGGGCAGGACCGGCAGCACGTCGAAGGAGCGCAGCAGCTCGGTGAGGTTGCCGGGCACGAAGGTGTAGGCACACTTGCGTCCGGTCTCCGGCGCGCGGGCGAGCTGGTGGAAGTGCTCGCCGATCATCTGCTTCTGGCGCTCCTGGCTCTGGTCCTTGCGGGCCTCGGCCGGTGCGGGCTTCTTGGTGGTGATGGCCATCGGTGTGTCCTGTCCTCTCAGACCGTGCTCCACAACTTGATCGAGTCGGCGAAGGTGCCGGCCTGCTCACGGATCACCTGGAACTGCCCGGTGTTCTCCGCGTACTTGAACGAGGTCCACGGGATGCCCGCGGCGTCGAGCGCGCCGACCAGCATCGGTTGGTCGAGCAGTGCGGGGTCGCAGAAGCTCGGTGCGCAGAACACCACGCCTTCCGCTCCGCTCTGCCGGACACGCTCGACGAGATCGCGCCCCTTGACGTCCTCGTCGATGTAGCGGATCGCGCTCGGCGCACCCTGGTGCAGGTAGGCGCCGACCAGCGCGTCGAGGGGATCGCCGGTGGGATCGACGTCGCCCCGGATCCAGCGATGCACGGCGAGGAAGTCGTCGTCGACGATGTAGCAACCGGCGCGCTCGAGGGTCTTGATCAGCCCCAGCGGCGGCTGTTCGCAGAACGAGCCGGTGATCAACATGCGGGCCTGGTCCATCGGGCGACGACCCACATCGGCGCGCACGAGTCGTGCGTACTCCCTGGCCATCGCGGTGTGCTCCTCGACGGGCAGCACCATGCCTGCGGCGAGCAGGAGGTAGAGCTCGTGGCTCGGAGCCTTCCACGGTTCGGCGCGGCGCAGCGCGTAGAGGTCCTCGATCGCGCGACGGTTGTCGTTGTAGAGCGTGATGGAGCGACGCAGCGCCGTGTCGTCGAGCGGCTTTGCGCCGAGCTTGCGCAGACCCTCGGCGATGGTGCACAGCTCGTGACGGTAGAAGGCACCGCCGACCTTCGGGTCGAAGTCCTGCGGCACGTCCAGGTAGTGCACGAACTTGCCGGGGAACTGCATCATCCACATGCCCGACAGGTTGCGGATCACGTCGCAGGTCGCCGGGAACAGCATCCCGTCGAGGCAGTCGAGGCTGCCGTTGAGGCCGAGCTCGATGGTGCTGCGCGGGATGTGGCAGACGTAGCTCTGGTAGTAGGCGTCGCCGCGGATGATCTCGAGCTGGTCGCCGCCGCCGACGATGCCGACCGGCAGCGCGTCGATCGCGTGGAGCAGCTCGCGCGGGACGTAGACCGGCATGAAGCCGACCGCGAGTCCGCCGTGGCGCTCCTTGTGCGCGCGGACCGAGGCGAAGGTCTTGTCCTGGAACAGGGCTTCGGCGCGGGCGAGCAGCGTGGTGAGGGCGTCGGTCATGCGTGTCTCCACACCGGATTGCGCTTGTCGAGGAAGGCGTGGATGCCCTCCGGCGCGTCGGCGGTGGCCATGAGGTGATCGAGGTAGAGCCGCTCGAGGCGATCGAGCTTGGCGAAGAAGCGCAGGTGCAGTCCGTCGCGGACCGCCTGGGTCGCGAAGCGCACGCTGCTCGCGGAGTGCGCGAGCAGGTTGTCGCGGATCCACTGCAGTGCGGCGGTCTCCGGGTCGTCGGCCAGCGCGTCGACGAGACCCAGGGCGAGGGCCTGCTCGGCGTTCACCGTGCGGCCGCTGAGGCACAGGTCGGTGGCGGCCGCGATGCCGATGCGCTCGGGGAGCAGTGCGGAGGCGACCGGCGCGATCACGCCGAGCTTGATCTCGGGCTGGCCGAGCTTCGCATCGGGCGACGCGAACAGGCGGTGCGCGAAGGCCGCGAGCTCGAGCCCGCCGCCGAGGCACTGGCCGCGCACCGCACCGATCAACGGGACGCGCGACTCGGCGATGCGGCGGAACAGCGCGTGGAAGGTCGTCAGCATCCCCTCGACGGCGTCGGGCAGGTGCTCCTGCACGCTCGCACCGAAGGAGAAGTGCGGACCCTCGGCGCACAGCAGCACGGCGCAGAGGCGCGGTGCCTGGCAGGCGCGCTCGAACACGCCGATCAACGCTCGCGTCATCGCCGCGTCGAGGATGTTCGCCTTCGGCACGGCGAGGGCGACGCGCCAGACGGCGCCGCCGTCCAGCTCGCTCACGACGATCGGCGCACGGGTCGCATCGGTCATGTCGGTCCGGGTGCGCCGGGCAGGCGCAGTTCGAGTTGCACGAAGGGTCCGCCGACGAAGCCGGCGGTGCGGAAGAAGGCGAGGATCGGAACGTCGTCGCGACGCACCATGGTGCGCACGCGGTCGATGCCGAGGCGGGTGAAGCGGCGACGCGCCTCGTCGAGCAGCGCGCGCGCGTGTCCGCGCCGCATCCACGACGGGTCGACGCCGACCGCGAAGATCCAGCCGGCGGGCTCGGCGCCGAACTCGAAGGCGCGCACCTCGCCGAACAGGAAGGCGATCAGGCCGGGGTCGTCGTCGATGCCGAGACCGAAGCTGCGCGTGCCGTCGCGTGGGCGCAGGTAGCGCGAGAAGACCGCGCGCCAGTACGCGGGCTGGCTCGCGCCGCGGTGCGCGGCGTCGATGCGGATCACCGCCGCGAGGTCGCGCGGCAGGAGCTTCCGCACCTTCGGGGCCGTGGCCGTCTCAGCCACGGGCTCCTTCGGCACCGGCGTGGGCCTTGGCGAGGATCTCCTCGGTCAATGAGTCGCCCCAGGTCGCACCTTCGGCGAGGCGGCGGCGCAGCAGCAGGAAGTCCGGTTCGCGGCAGGTCTTGCTGCCCTCGTGGAAGGCGCGGAAGCCGGCGCGACCCTCGGTCATCATGTTGAGGCCGAGCCACGCGCGGTTGGTCTCGCGGTTGCGATCCCAGTGCAGGAGCTTGTGCTTGCGCACGCTCTCGACGGTCTTGGTCAGACAGCCGGGCATGGTCATCGCGAGCGAGGTGACCAGACGATCGACCTCCGCATCGAGCGGTCCGAGGTCGACGGTGCCCTTCTGCAGCAGCTCCTTGGCCTTCTGACGCTCCGCACCGCTGCGCATCTCGCCGTGCACCACGCGGCCGCCGTCGTCGAGCCAGCGGTCGGTGACCACCATCGGATTGGGGATCAGCTTCCCGTCGACGCGCAGCGCCGGAACGATCGCGGTGAGCAGTCCCAGGCGGTGCGCCTTGTGCGCGCTCCAGTGCTCGCACAGCGTGCAGCTCACCATCGCCTGCTCGATGCCGACGAACAGCGGCAGGAAGTCGGTGCTGCCGCCGTCGGGGGCGGAGCCGTGCTTTGGGCCGGCCTGACCGAAGGTGGCGAGGTCCTGCGCGATGGAGAAGTCGCAGGCCATGCCGATCTCCTGTCCACCGGCGATGCGCATGCCGTTGACGCGGCAGATCACCGGACGATCGCAGTGGAGGATCGCCGAGACCATGTCGTTGAAGAGCCGCATGTACTGGCGGTACTCCTCGGGACGACCGGCGTAGTACTCGGCGTACTCCGCGGTGTTGCCGCCGGTGCAGAACGCGCGCGATCCGGAGCCGGTGAACACCACTGCGACGCAGCGCCGGTCGTTCGACGCGCTGCGCATGCCCAGGATCACGCCCTTCACCATCGAGGTGGTGTAGGAGTTGAGCTGTGCGGGATTGTCGAGCGTGATGCGCGTGGCGTGGAGGCCGTCGACCGCGGCGCCCCCGGGATCCTTCACCGGGATGCGCTCGATGCGCACCCCCTCGAACTGCGTGCTGTCGACCAGGTCGTGGTTCTTGAAGTCCATGGTGGCGCGGATCCTGTCAGTCGGGGACGAGCACCGGGCGCTGTGTGAGTCGGTGCTGGTGCAGGTCGTCGAAGGTCTCGTTGATCGCGCTGAGCGGACGCTTCTGCACGAAGGGCGCGATCTTGACGGCGCCGTCGACGCACAGGCCGACGACCGCCGGGTAGTGCTCCGGCAGGCAGCCCCAGTTGCCCTGGACGGTCGCATCGAAGGCCATCACGTTCGACAGCCGCAGCGTGACCTTGTCGGGCGTGAAGCCGACCACCGAGAGGTAGCCGCCGTGCTCGATCAGTCCGAAGGCGGTGTTCTGTCCGGCTGCCGTGCCCGAGGTCTCGAAGATACGCTGGCGGAAGCCGGGGATGTCGTTGCGCTTGGCCAGGCCGCGGATCGCGGCACGGATCGCCTTGAAGTCGTTCTGGCGCGCGTCGAGTGCGAGGTCGGCGCCGAAGCTCTCGATGCGGCGCAGGCGCTCGGGATCGACGTCGATCGCGACCACCTTCGCGCCGCGCGCCTTGGCGATCTGCACGCCGAAGCCGCCGACTCCGCCGATGCCGACGAAGACGGCGAGATCGCCGCTCTGCAGTCCGCTGCGATGGATCGCCTGGTAGGGCGTGGTGACGGCATCGGCGACGACGCTCAAGGTGGCGAGATCGATGCCGGCCTTGTTGATCTTCGGATCGGCGAGATCCGGCACCGTGCACAGGCCGCGCGCCGGCACTCGGACGTGATCGGCGAAGCCGCCGTGCACGTCATTGCCGGGGAAGATCTGCTTCGGGCACACCGAGCCGCGGCCCGCGCGACACGCAGCGCAGGTGCCGCAGGGGATCACCGCGGGGACGACCACCGCCTTGCCGAGCCAGTTCTCCGCTCCGGGTCCCGCGGCGACGACCTTGCCGGAGATCTCGTGACCGAGGGTGAGAGGGAAAGCGTGCCTCGTCGGCACACCTTCGAAGTGGAAGCCGAGGTCGGTGTGGCACACGCCGCAGCCCGCCACCTTGACGATGACCTCACCTTCGCGCGCGTCTTCGTCGCGCTCACTGCGGACCATCGGTTGACCGGGGACCTGTACGGTCCAGGCACGGATGTTCATGCGATCCTCCGCGAAGGGGATCCAGCGGCAATCCGGACCTTCGGTGCCTATTTCAAGATCGACGCGCGTCACGGCGTGCTCCGCGCGATGCAGTGGATGCGGAGCACTTCGCTATCATCCCGCGCGTGGCGCTGTTCGCCTTGCTGCTGGTGCTGCTGTTCGGCGTCGTCGCGTTCATCGCGGTGTTCGCGGTCTGGGAGCGCCTGGAACGGGTCGAACGCAAGCTGCGCGAGGTCGAGGCGCGATTGCGCACCGGATCGATGCGCGAAGCGGAGGAGTCGAAGCCGCGGCCTTCCGCGCCGGACACGCAACAGACTGCAGTCGCACCTCCGCCGGCACTCGCAGGCGAGATTCCCGCTGCCGTCGAGATCCCGCCGAGCGCGCCGCCGCCGTCGCGATCCGCGGACCTCGAGGTGCGACTCGGTGCCTCACTCCCGATCTGGATCGGCGCGATCTCGCTCGCGCTGTCCGGAGTGTTCCTCGTCAAGTACGCCGTCGAACATCAACTTCTCGGACCGGGCGCACGCGTCTCGTCCTCGGTGGTGCTGGGTTCCCTCGCCCTGGCCGCGGGATGGCGATTGCGGGAGCGGCGTCCGTCGATCGCGCAGGGGCTCGCGGCGAGCGGTGTCGCGATTCTCTCGGCGGCGATCTGGGCGGCGTCGTGGCTGTACGGGTTCCTCGGTCCGGTCGTCGCGATCGCGTGCCAGGGTCTGCTCACCGCCGTGGCGGTGTGGCTGAGTCTGCGGCTCGGTCCCTTCGTGGCGATGCTCGGCGTCGTCGGCGGCTTCCTGCAACCGGCCCTGTGCGGGACCGGCGCGGTCACGACCGCTCCGCTCCTCCTCTATCTCGTGCTGCTGCAGGGTGGACTCACCGCCTTCGCACGACGCGCGCGTTCCGGTTGGTGGGTCCTGCCGCTCGGCGCGCTCGGCGCGCTGATCTGGCTGTTCACGCCGGAGCTGCGCGGGGGCGCGCACTGGTGGCTCGGGCCCTTCTCGCTGTTCGTCGCGGCGACCGGCTTCGTGGTGCCCGACCCGCCGGACGGAGCGATGCGCCAGTTCCGCGAGGCCTGGCGCGCGATCCCTCTGCTCGCGTCGACGGTCGTGCTGTTCTCGATGTGGAACGCACTCGACGACCACGACCTCGTCCTCGCCGGATGGATCTGGCTGTTCGTCGCCTCGCTCGGCGCACTGGCGTTCGCGGCCTTCCGTCGCGAGGCTGCCTTGCAGGTCGGACTCTGTGCCGTGGCGCTCGGCACGCGGATCGGCGCGATCGATCCGCTGCTCCTCGACCTTCCCTCGCATGGTCTCGATCGCGGTGGCTACGCCCTGCTCGTGAGCGGCTACTTCGTCGTCTTCGCACTCGGCGGGGACCTCGTCGCTCGCATGCGCCGTGCCGACCCCGTCCTGCTCGGCGTCCTGTCCGGCGTCAGTGCGATCGCCGCCGGCCTGCTCGCCGATCGCGTTGCACTTCCGCTCGACGTGGCGGCGCCCGTCGCCGCGGGGATGCTGGTCGCGGCGATGCGATTCGGCCCCCGCGCGTCGCTCCTGCGCGACGGCGGCTCCGCACTGCGCGAGGCCTGCATCGCGTGCGCCGTGGTGTTCCTGTGCTGGCTCTGGCTCGCTCGCGTCGTCGTGCCGGGCTGGCGCGTACCGGCACAGTGTGGCCTCCTGCTCGGCTGGGTGGTGTTCCTGGTGCGGCGCCGGCTTCCCACGCTGCTCGTGCCGTTCCCGATCTTGCTCCTCGTCGAGGTCGTCCTGGGTCTCGTCGACCTCGAGCCGCCGTCGCGACTGATCCTGAGCGAGGCCGACCGCCCGCTGCTCCTCGACCCGCACTTCGCCCTTCCCTTGGCGATCACGGCGGTAGCGGCCCGTGTGCCCTTCTTGTGCGCGTCGCGCTTCCGCATGCCGGGCACGCGTGCACTGCTGGTGACGATGGCTGCGTTCGGCGTCGTGGCCACGCTGATCGAGGGCTCCGACGAGGTGCTCTCGAAGCTCGCCGTCGCCGATCCCGGATTCGTGGAGCAGGCGATCGCGGGATCGGGGGCCATGTTGCTCGCCCTGATGCTGCGCAAGCTCCGTTGCCTCGACGCGAACGACGCGACGATCCCGCTGGCGCGCTCGCTGTTCCGCGTCGGCGCGGGGTGGCACGTCGTCGTCGGCCTGATGGTGGTCAGCCCGCTGCACGAGCATGTCCAGGTGGGATCGATTCCGATCTTCAATGCGCTGAGCCCGGGCTTCGGTGCGGGCGCGGTGCTGGCGGTCGTCTACCTGCGGGCCGATGCGTCGGCGTCGCGGACGCTGCGCGGCTTCGCGGTGCTGTGCGCGCTCCTGCTGTGCTTCGCATGGGTCACGCTGCAGGTGCGTCAGGCCTTCCAGGGCAGCTACCTCGACGGCCCACTGCCGTCGCGCGCCGAGTGGTATGCGTACTCCGCTGCGTGGCTCGTCCTCGGCGGCGTGCTGCTCGCGTTCGGCATCCGACGGAAGTTGCGCGCGCTGCGCCAGGCTGCGCTGCTCACCATCCTGCTCGCCGTCATCAAGGTCTTCCTGTTCGACGCGCGCCATCTCGACGGCCTGTGGCGCGTCGCCTCCTTCCTCGGCCTCGGGGTTTGCCTGATCGGGTTGGCGTGGGCCTACCAGCGCTTCGTCGTCGGCGAGCGATCGCAGGCGGACTGAAGCGTGCGACTGGGTATCCTGCGCCGCCCATGCGCGCGCTTCCCCTCGCCCTTCTCCTGTGTGCTCCGCTGTCCGCCCAGGACGGCTGGACCTCGCTCTTCGACGGCAAGACCCTCGCCGGCTGGCGGCAGCTCAACGGCACCGCGACCTACGCGGTCGTCGATGGTGCGATCGTCGGCACCACCGCGCAGGGCAGTCCGAACTCCTTCCTGTGCAGCGAGCGCTTCTTCGGCGATTTCGAGCTCGAGTTCGACGTGAAGCTCCTCGACTCCGAACTCAACAGCGGTCTGCAGATCCGCAGCTGGTCGCATCCGGGTTACCACGACGGCCGTGTCCACGGTCCGCAGGTCGAGATCGCGACCGACGGCAACGCCGGCTTCATCTACGACGAGGCGCGTCGCGGTTGGCTCAGCACCGATCGTGACGACCCCGCGGCGCGCAAGGCCTTCCTTCCCAAGGAGTGGAACCACTACCGCGTCCTGTGCGCCGGTCCGCTGATGCGCACCTGGGTCAACGGCGTGTCTGTCGCCGACGTGCGCGACGATTGGTCGCCGACCGGCTTCCTCGGTCTGCAGGTGCACGCGGTGTCGGGTGATCCCCACTGGCGTGTCGCGTGGCGCAACCTCCGCATCCGCGAACTCGGCGACGGCGGCGGCTTCGCCTCGTTGTTCGACGGTCAGTCGCTGAACGGTTGGCACATCAACGAGAACCCCGCCTCGGCGGCGGTGAAGGACGGCGCGATCGTCGTGCGCGGTGAGCGCGCGCACTTGTTCTACGAGGGACCGGTCTACGACCACTCGTTCCGCAACTTCGAGCTGCGTGCGCTGGTGATGACACGACCCGGTGCGAACTCCGGCGTCTACTTCCACACCGTCTTCCAGGACTCCGGCTGGCCGACCAAGGGCTACGAGGTCCAGGTCAACAACACGCAATCCGACTGGCGTCGCACCGGCGGGCTCTATGCGATCGACGACGTGAAGGAGGCGCCTGCCAAGGACGACCAGTGGTTCGAGCTCGCGGTGAAGGTGCAGGGCAAGCACGTCACCGTGCAGGTCGACGGCAAGAGTACGGTCGACTACGTCGAGCCGGACGGCGTCGTCCGCGAGCAGGGCTTCGAGGGTCGCCTTCTCGATCGCGGCACCTTCGCGCTGCAGGTGCACGACCCGGGCTCCGAAGTGCACTACAAGCAGATCCGCGTGCGGCCTTTGCCGGAGTTCTGAGCGCAGGACGCCGCGTTCAGTTGATCAGGATCACCGAGCTCGGCGACGAGATGCCGGTGAAGGGGACCATGCCGGGCTGATCCGAGGTCACGAAGCCGCAGTAGATCGGGAAGTTCGAGCCGACCAGCACCGGCAGGTTGGGGATCAGCAGCACGGCGAAGCCGTCTCCTCCCGCATTGAGGAAGGAGAAGTCGTTGATGAACATCGCCGAGCGGCAGGGGCCGAAGAAACACTGGAACAGCCAGTCGCCGTCGAGGGGCAGATGGCCAAAGGGAGTGGTGACTCCGCTCGAGATCCCGCTCGACGCCATCAGGAGATAGCGCTCGGCGCCGTGTCCCGGCGCATGGAGTTGGAGCTGGACGAGGCCGCCCGGCGTGGCGTTGCCGGTCCAGTTGGTGGTGATCTCCGGTGTCACGCAGGCGCGGATGATCCAGCTGCCGCGGAAGTAGTTCGGACACAGCGACACGCCGAAGCCGTTGTAGAGCATCGGATCGATCGGGCCGTGGCCGATCGCGTCGAGCACGTTGATCCCGGGCCGGCAGCTCGACGCGGCGTCGACGCAGAAGTTCGCGGTGTAGCCGAGCGCACAGGAACCGCTCGAGGTGTTGAGCACCATGCGCCAGCCGACCACGCATTGACCCGAGGTGACACGTACCGGCACCGGCAGCGTGTAGGTGTTGATGCCGTGGCTCTGGATCTGGAGGTTGCTGCCGAGATCGCTGAGGCGGAACACGCGCGGACCGAGCGACCAGCGGCCGCCGGACAGGGCGGTGATGCCGTCGTAGATCTCGACGTCGACCGCCGCCTGCACGCCGCTCGTGCCGGCCGCCGCACCGAACATGATCGACACCGCGTTCACGCTCGCCGGACCCCCGGTCTGGAACACCGACATCGCCGCTTCGCCTTCGCACAGTCCCGGCACGATGCCGACGGCGAAGGCGCCCGACGGAACGTCCGGCAGGATGTCGTTCTTCAGGAGGAGGTCGTTCGTCCCGCAGCTCTGCGCCGGCAAGTGGGGAGCGCCTGCGAGCGCGAGGAGGAGGAAGGAGATCGGAAGCGAGTTGCGCATGGTGGGGCCACCGCCGCGAAGGCGGCGGGATGATAGCGGTCTCTCGCGATCGACCGGGTGATCGCTTCTGATCCCAGGCGTCGCCGGTTCACGACCCGTGCCGATCAACATGTCGAGGTACCTGATCCTCACGCTCCTGCTCGCGGCTTGTGCGACACCTCCGTCGTCGACGGTCGATGCGCTCCCCGGCGTGTTGTGGATCTGCGGCGGGGGCACGCTCGCTCCCGAGCTGATCGCGGGCTTCGTCGCCGACGCGGGCGGCGACGCGGCGAGGCTGGTGGTCGTTCCCGGGGCGAGTGCGGCGGCCGACGACGCGGATGCCGAGGAGCGTGAGACGGCGCGGTGGATCGCACGCGGGATCGGCCACGTGGTCGTGCTCCACACCCGCGATCGCATGCGGGCCGATGACCCCGCGTTCGTCGCGCCACTGCGGGAGGCGACCGCGGTCTGGTTCGGCGGGGGCGACCAGCATCGTCTCGCCGCGGCCTACTCCGGCACGCGCGTCGAGCAGGAGATCCTCGCACTCCTCGAGCGTGGGGGCGTGGTCGGCGGCACGTCGGCGGGCGCGGCGATCCAGACGCGGGTGATGATCGCCGGCGGGAATCCGGAGCCCGAGATGGGGACCGGCCTCGACCTGCTGCAGGACGCGATCGTCGATCAGCACTTCCGCGCACGCGGGCGCGAGCCGCGCCTCGTGCGTGCGGTGCAGCAGCATCCCGAGTGCGTCGGCTTCGGGATCGACGAAGGCACCGCTCTGGTGGTGCGGGGCGACGCTGCACGCGTGATCGGTGCCGGTGGCGTCACGGTCGTGCGCGCCGTCAGGGGCTCTGCGCCGAGCCGGGAGTTCTTGGCTGCGGGGAACGAGGTGTGCGCGAGCCTGAAAGGTCGACGTCGTGATCGAGCGGACCGACGTGCACGCGGGTGATCCCCTGCGCATCGAGGCTCGCGAAGGCCGCTGCCGTCGACTGGTCGAGCGCGGCGCGCGCGATCGCGCGGAAGCGTTGCGCATGGGCAAGGTCGGCGTGCGCGATGCTGGCGACGGCATAGGTGCCCGCCGCGATCCGCATCTCGTGCATGCCCTCGGGGATCCGTGCATCGGCCGAGATCACCACGGCGACTTCGACCGTGTCGTCTCCCGGCAGCATCCACACCTCGTGCGGCGCGCCTCCGCAACTGGCCGCACACAGGGCGCCGGCCTCGGCGAGGATCGTGTGTGCGTCGGCCTCGCTCGGGCGCAGGCTGCGGCAGGCGAGACGTCGCGCACGCAGCTCGATCAGGGGTAGGTTCATCAGGGCGCGGACCTTATCGCGCTCGGTCCGGAGTCCGGAGGATCGTCGCGTGAAGCGACGATTCGAAGGCCGGAGGGCCGACGCAAACCAAACGGCCTCGGCCTCTCCGGTCGGCGCGCAGCGACGACGCGGCAACCCTTGGGGTTGCGCCCAGGATGCGCTCGTTCCCACGATGGGATCCGGAGACGGCGTTCGCATCGGCGCTGAGGCAGGCATGGACGATCGACCTGCGGCTTCCGGGTGGAAGTGTCGAAGGAAGCGACACCGGCCGTCCCGGCCCGTCTCGATCCATGCACCTTCCTCTTCGTCCTTCTGCCCTGTCCGTCCCGCTCCTTCTCCTCTGCGCCTGCGCCGGCGGGCTCGGGGGGCCTGCCGGCAGCGGCAACGGCCTGAATCATGCGCCCACCGCCGACGCCGGCGGCGACCGCGCGATCCTCGAGTCCGACCTCGTCACGCTCGACGGCACGCACAGCCATGATCCGGATGCCGACCCGCTGCGCTACCGCTGGTCGCTGACCGAGCGTCCGGCGCAGAGTGCCGCGGCCCTCGACGATCCTCGCGCTGCCACGCCGACCTTCTTCGTCGACTTCGTCGGTGTCTATCGCGTGCGCCTGGTCGTCGACGACGGCGTCGCCGAGAGCGCTCCTGTCGACATCACCTTGACGGCAGGAGCCGACGACGCGCTGCGTGTCGGTCCGACGCGTGCCCTGCGCACACCATCCGAGGCCTTCGCGGTCGCTCAGGACGGCGCGGTGATCCGCATCGACGCCGGCACCTATCGCGGCGACGTCGCCACCATCGCGCGGAACGACCTGCGCATCGTCGGTTCCGGAGGCGACGTGCGCCTGCTCGCCGACGGCCAGTCGGCGCAGGGCAAGGCGATCTGGGTCGTGCAGGGCAGCGACACCACGATCGAGGGCATCAGCTTCGAGGGTTGCCAGGTCAACGACGGGAACGGCGCGGGCATCCGTCTGGAGGGTGGCGATCTGACGGTCCGCCGCTGCCGCTTCCTGCGCAACCAGATGGGCTTCCTGTGCGGCGATCTCACGCAGACCGACCTGTACTTCGAGGGCTGCGAGTTCGGCTGGTCGTCGAGCACCGGTGCCTTGGCGCACGGCATCTATGTCAATCGCGCGCACGCTCTCGAGATGCGCAACTGCTTCGTGCACGACGCGTCACGCGGCCACTGCATCAAGAGCCGCGCCGAGCAGACGCGCATCCTGTGGTGTCGCGTCGGAGACTTCGCCGGCGGCAGCTCCAGCTACACCATCGACATCCCCGACGGCGGTCTCGCCTTCCTGATCGGCAACGTGATCCACAAGGGTCGCAACAGCCAGAACGAGATCGCGATCTCCTTCGCTGAAGAGCACTCGGGGGTGCATCCGATCGACGCGCTCTACGTCGCGCACGACACCGTCGTGATCGATCGGTCGAGCGGCTTCTTCGTGCGTGCGGCGCACGGCACCGCGCATCTCTTCGACAACGTGTTCTGCGGGCCCGGCGGAATCCTCGAAGGGCAGGGCGAGCAGGCCGGCAACCTCGACTCCGACACGCCGGGCTTCGTCGACCGTGCCGGCTACGACTTCCGCCTTGCACCGGGCTCGGCCGCGATCGATGCCGGCATCGCCGCCGGCGGCGCCTACGGCACCGCACTGGTCCCCGCCTTCGAGTACCGCGACGTCGCCACCTGCGTGCCGCGCGTCGATGGCGGCGCTCCGGACGTGGGCGCCTTCGCCTTCGTGGCAACGCCCTGAGGCGCGGCTATCCTGCTGCGCCCCATGCAGGACGCCCTTCGACCCCGCCCCGAGCATCGCTTCTCCTTCGGCCTGTGGACCGTCGGCAATCCCGGCCGCGACCCCTTCGGACCTGCGGTCCGACCGCACATCCCACCGCCCGAGATCGTCGCCCTGCTCGCCGAGGTCGGTGCCCACGGCGTGAACCTGCACGACGAGGACCTGGTCCCGATCGACTCGAGCGCCGCGCAGCGCGATCGCATCGTCGCCGACTTCAAGAAGGCCCTGTCCGATCACGGGATGGTCGTGCCGATGGCGACGACCAACCTGTTCAGCGACCCGATCTTCAAGGACGGCGCCTTCACCGCCAACGACGCGCGGGTGCGTGCCTTCGCCCTGCAGAAGACCATGCGGGCGATCGAGCTCGGCGTGGAACTCGGCGCCCGGACCTATGTGTTCTGGGGCGGTCGTGAGGGCTGCGAGGTCGAGGCGAGCAAGGACCCGATGGAGGCGCTGAAGCGCTTCCGCGAGGCGCTCGACTTCCTGACGCACTTCTGCAAGGAGCGCCGCTACGACCTGCGGTTCGCGCTCGAGGCGAAGCCGAACGAACCGCGCGGCGACATCTATCTGCCGACCACCGGCGCGATGCTGGGCTTCATCGCGACGCTCGAGCACCCGGAGATGGTGGGGGTGAACCCGGAGATCGCGCACGAGCGCATGGCGGGTCTGTCCTTCGTGCACGCGCTCGCGCAGGCGCAGGAGCACGGCAAGCTGTTCCACGTCGACCTCAACGACCAGGCCGGTCCGCGCTACGACCAGGACCTGCGTTTCGGCTCGAGTGACCTGAAGGGCGCGTTCTTCACGGTGCGCTTCCTCGAGGAGTGCGGATACGACGGCCCGCGCCACTTCGATGCGCACGCCTACCGCACCGAGGACGTCGACGGCGTCAAGGACTTCGCGCGCGGCTGCATGCGCACCTATCTCGCGCTCAAGCAGAAGGCCGAGCGCATGCGTCACGACAAGGAGATCCAGCAGTTGCTGGGCGAGATCAACGCTCAGGACCCCGCGACCTCCGCGCTGCTCGGTGGCTACACCAAGGGCAAGGCCGACAAGCTGCTCGCGCATTCCTTCGACCGCGTGGGGATCGCGCGCCGCGGGCTCGAGTACGAGCGCCTCGACCAGCTCGTCACCGACCTGCTCCTCGGCCTGCGCTGATTGCCGGCGACACCACGAGGCAACATGACCACCAAGGAAGCCTTCGTCACCACGTTGACTCCGCTGTGCGAGAAGCTGAAGGCCTGTGACGTCGGCGATGCCGCGGCCTGCAAGCAGTGGCTCGACCGCAACCTCCCTCTGACCGATCCGCTGGTGAAGTCGGTGCGCGCCGCGGCGACGGTCGGCATGTCCGCCGGCTGGCTCCTTCCGAAGGAGGCGGGCGGCATCCGATTCGGACGCGCCGCGAAGGACCTCTGCGGCTTCAGCGTCGACGCCGTGTGGATGCAGTCACCCGGCCCGCGCCATCGTCATCCCAACGGGGAGATCGACCTGTGCTTCGCCCTCGACGGCGACCCGCGCTTCGACGGCAACCCGGAGGGCTGGACGGTCTACGGCAAGGACACCACGCACGTCCCGACGGTGCGCGGCGGCAGCATGCTGATCCTCTACTTCCTGCCGGGCGGTGCGATCGAGTTCCTGCAGTCCTGAGATCGACACCATGCTGACCCGTCGTCGTCTCGCGCTCCTCGCCGTCGCCCTCGCCGCGCTGCGGCTCCCCGCACAGGACGGCGCCGATCTGCAGGCGCGCGTGCAGGCCGCGGTCGACGCCGCACGCGAAGCCGCAGGCATCCCCGGCATGGGCGCGGCGGTGCGCACGGCGGACGGCACGATCGTCGCGGTCGGCAGCGGAGTCGCCGATATCGAGAACGACGTCGTCGTCACGCCGGCGACGGTGTTCCGGCTCGCCTCGATCAGCAAGTGTTTCACCGCAGTCGCGGCCCTGCGCCTGAGCGAACAGGGCGTGCTCGATCTCGATCGCGACGTGTCCGAGCTGGTGAAGGAGTTCCCGAAGAAGGACGAGCCGGTCACCACGCGGCAACTGCTCGGCCATCTCGGCGGCATCCGCCACTACGCGCCGGGCGAGATCGAATCGAGCGAGCACTTCACGCGCGTCGCCGACGCTCTCGCGGTCTTCGCGAAGGATCCGCTGATCGCGCCGCCGGGCACGAAGCACTCGTACTCGACCTACGGCTTCAACCTCGCGGGCGCGGCGATGGCGACCGCCGCGGACAAGAGCTTCGCCGACATCCTGCGCGACGAAGTCTTCGTGCCCGCCGGTTGCACGACGCTGCGTGTCGACGATCCGCGCGTGCTCGTGCCGCACCGCGCGCAGGGCTACTTCCGCGAAGGCACCGAGCTGCGCAACTCGATCCCGGTCGACATCACCAACAAGGTCCCGGGTGGTGGTCTTTGCGGCACACCGACCGACCTCGTGCACTTCGCCGGTGCCCTGCTCGAAGGCTACTTGCTGTCGCCGCAGTCCTTGGAACTCGCCTGGACCACGCAGCACCAGAAGGACGGCAAGGCGACCGGCTATGGCTATGGCTTCGGTGTCGCTCGCGTCGACGGCCACCGCGTGGTCTCCCACAGCGGTGGTCAGCCGCGGGTGAGCACGCTCCTGTGGATCGATCGCGACGCCAGGATCGCCGTCGCCCTGATGGCGAACCTGGAGGGCCAGGCGCGTCCGCTGCGCGAACTCGCCGTGCAGCTCTGCGCGTCCTCACGCTGAGTCGTCGCGGCCGCGGCGCGGCGGTGCACACAGCGCACGCAGCTCCGCCGGCAGAGGGGCCGCGAGCGTCAGCGGCTCACCGCTGCCTGGATGGTCGAGCACCAGGCGGGTCGCGTGCAGCGCGATGCGGGCGTGCGGCAGGCGTCGGTCGGCACGCGCGCCGTAGCGCCTGTCGTTGAGCAGCGGGTGCCCGATCGCCGCGAGGTGGGCGCGGATCTGGTGGGTACGGCCGGTGTCGATCTCGACCTCCAACAGGCTGACGCCGTCGGCGCTCCGCAGCGTGCGGTAGCGTGTGACGGCGCGCAGGCCCTCGTCGTCGGGAGTCGTCCGCTCTCGCGCGACTCCGCGATCCTGCACGCGCAGCGCCATGTCGAGGGTGCCCTGCGCCGGCTGCGGCTGGCCTTCGACGACGGCGAGGTAGGTCTTGCGCACCCGGTGCTCGCGGAAGGCTTGGGCGAGCGTGCGCGCGGCGGCTGCGGTCTTGCCGATCAGCACGAGGCCCGAGGTGCCGAGGTCGATGCGATGTGCGGGCGCCGGCTGGAAGGTCGAGTGCGCACGGACCTGCAGGTGGCCGGCGAGCCAGGCCGTGAGATCGTCGTGTTCGTGTCCCGTGCCGGGCTGGACCGCCATCCCTCCCGGTTTGTCGACGGCGAGCAGGACGTCGTCCTCGAACACCACCGGCACACGCAGGCCGCGCGCCGCACGGGTTCGCGGTGTCGCGCCCGCTCCACGCAGTTCTGCGAGGCGCGCATGGTCCAGGTCGAGCAGGAGCCGCGCACCCGGTTCGAGGCGATCGGCGGGGCCGAGGCGGCGTCCCTCGCAGCGCACCGACCCCTGCCGCAGCAGACGGTGGATGAGGGCGAGCGGCGCCGCGCGCAGGAGCTTGCGCAGGTAGCGGTCGACGCGCTGCCCGGCGTCGTCGTCGTGGATGTCGATCTCGACCAAGGGATGCCAGGACGATCATGTCCTGCACGTGCGGCGCGTGGAATGATGCGGCGGTTGGACGACGCCGATGCCGACCTCCGCCTGTTCCTCGCGCTCGACCTCCCGCCGGAGGCGGAGACGGCGCTCGCGCGGGTCGTCGCCGAACTGGCGCGGATCGGCGCCGACGTGCGTTGGGTCGGCCGCGGCAAGGCGCATCTGACGCTGAAGTTCCTCGGCGCGACCGATCCTCGGCGCGTGCCGGAGGTGGAGGCGGCACTCGACGCGCTGCATTGGCCGTCGGGTCTCGCGCTCGCCCTGCACGGCCTCGGACGCTTCCCGCCGCGCGGACCGGCGCGCGTGGTGTGGGCCGGACTCGAAGGCGACGTCGGACCGCTCGGTGACCTCGCCGCCTCGCTCGACGAGCAGATGGCAGCTTGTGGCTTCCCGCGCGAGTCGCGACCCTTCGCGCCGCACGTCACGCTCGGCAGGGTGCGGGGTCCGCGCGCGCTGCGCGACCTCGATGCGGCCATCGAGCGCGCGTCGCCCGGGTTCCACGTCGATCTCCCGCGGCTCTGTCGCGTCGTCCTCTACCGCAGCGAGCTCGCCCCCGGCGGCTCGCGCTACACGCCCCTGCGCGAATACCGCCTGCGATGACCCACGGACTGCGCTCCGAGCCCTGGCGTCTGTTCTTCCCCCTCGGCGTGCTCGCCCTGTGGGGTGGCGTCTCCCACTGGGTGCTGTTCGCGCTCGGTTGGTCCGACGACGCCAGCTCGGTGTTCCACGGCATCGCGCAGACGCAGGGCTTCGTGCTCGCGATCGCCTTCGGATTCCTTCTGACCATGCTGCCGCGACGCACGCGGTCACCGGCGCCCCGCGGGCCGGTGCTCGCCATCCTCGCCGCAGGCTCGGTGGGGGCCGCGGGCATGGTCCGCTTCGGGATGGTGCGTGCCGGCGAATCGCTGTTCACGGTGGCGCTCGTGGTCGCGCTGGTCTTCGTGCTGCGTTGCATGCGCCGTGGCGAGCGGCGCGCGCCGGCGGCCTTCCTGTGGATCCCGCTCGGATTCGCACTCGCGCTGCTCGGGGCGGTACTGACCGTGATCGGCGTGATCCTCAAGGGCGAGGCCTTCCGCTGGCACGAGGTCGGCAAGCTGATGGTCACGCAGGGCATGATCCTCTGCCTGGTGATCGGCGCCGGTTCGATCGCCCTGCCGCTGATGACGCGCGGCGAGAATCCGCCCGATGCCGATCGCGATCCGGATGCCCGCCGCGTGCGGGTCGTCGCGTGGTTCGGCGCCGGTGCGATCGCCGTGTCGTGCGTGCTCGAGGTCTTCGTCGACTACGCTCTCGGCAATCTGCTGCGCGCGGTGGTCAGCGGCACGGTGATCATCCCGCTGCTGCGGGTCTTCGAACCGGTCCGGTTGCGCGGCGCGCACCGCGTGGCGATGCGCGTCGCGGTGCTGATGATCCCGCTCGGCTACCTGCTCGCCGCCCTGCTCGTGCCCTGGCCGCGGCTCGGGCTCCACGTGGTGTTCGCGGGCGGCTTCGCGCCGCTGGCGCTGACCATCGCATTGCACGTCGCGCTCGCGCACGGCGGGGGCAGCGAGCTCACCGAGCGGAACCATCCGCTGGTCGTGGCGATGCTCGTCGGTCTGGTCCTCGCGCTCGGCCTGCGCCTGTGCGCGGAGGTCGACGTGCTGCACCGCTTCGCGTGGCTCGGTGCCGCGGGCGCGACGATGCTCTGCGCCTCGCTGTGCTGGGCCGTACTGGTCCTGCCGTGCTGCTTCCGTGGCAGCACGGCAGGAGGCGAGTGAGACGACCGGGCGCTCTGCCGATCAGAGCGAGTCGGGACGGATCTGCATGCCGCAGCTGAAGGCGAAGCCCTGCGGTGCGCCGGCATCCGCCTGCACGGTCTGGAAGAAGACCGGCTGACCGGCCAGCGCCGGATCGTTGGGATAGCCGATCGTGAAGCGCGTGCCGCCGAGCGCGAAGGGCAGCGGCTGCGTGATGATCGGCGTGGTGTTCAGCGTCCCGCCGAGCACCGGGATCGCAGCCTGGGTGAGGCCGAAGACCAGCAGGCCGGGCGCGAGGTTGACGCCCGAGCTGTTGCCCATCGTGATGACCAGCGGCTGCCCGATCACCGGGCGGCCGGTCGTGCTGAGCGCGGGGATGCCGTTGGTGCCGGCGAGGCCGTCGCCGTAGAGCAGGCGCTGGTAGCCGAAGCGCACCGCACGGGTGTGCCAGCTCCCGCTGGAGATCGCGTACTCCTGGATGGTCCAGAAGCCGCGATCGTCGAGCGGATCGACGTTGATGTGGCTGTAGTCGCCGAAGCGGTTGCGGCCGGAGCTGTCGAGATCGTTGATCGCGCCCTCTCCCGCCTTGACCATCTCGGGCGTCGAGTTGGTGCCGAGAGCGTCGGTCGGGGCGCGGCCGGCGACGAAGATCGACGGATAGGCACCGGCGTGGCTGCCGCTCATGCCGAAGCCGACGTTGCCGTCGGCGTCGACCGCGACGGTCGCGTAGTAGTAGTGCCAGAGCGGGTCGGCGATCGTGCCGAACTGGCGGCGCGCCAGCGGCGACACGGTGAACTCGTACCAGCGGCACGCCGCGCGTCCGGCCGACGAGACGTCGTGCACCGTCCACACCGAGCCGTTGCGGAACACGGCGTTCATCGGGCGCGTGTCGAGCGTCGAGATGTTGGTCGAGCTGCCGAGAGCGGGTGCGTTGGGGGCGGCCGAAACCGTCGGGATGCTGACCGAACCCACCTCGACCAGGGTCGGCGCCGTGAGCGGCGGATTGACGCGGCGCAGGCGCATCAGCGTGGTCGACCGCAGCGACACCAGGTACTCACCGCCCGGATCGCCGTAGGTCGTACAGGGCTGGATCGCACCTTCCCACGGCAGGCTGCGGAACGCGGTGATGGTGCCGACGCTCGGCACGGCGGCCACGAGCGGCGCCTTGTCGATCGCCCAGATCGTCATCAAGGCCGGGCTCGCGACCATGTAGGCGGCGCAGTAGATGCCGCGCGCGTCGACGCCGAGCGTCGGATAGTCGGGCCAGCGAGCTGCGTCGGTGCCCTGGTTGGTCTGGAACGCGAACTTGTACCAGGCGCCGGTCGGATCGCTGGTCGCGGAGATCGCGATGCGCACCGTCGCGCCGCCGGAGAAGTTGGTGACCAGGATGATGAAGCGCTGCGAGTGCGGGTCGTACACCGCCCGCGGATCACCATTGGTGCCGGTCGCTCCGAAGAACGAGTTCATGCTCACGTTGAGCACGCGCGTGCCGCTCGCCTTGGTGAAGGCGCTCAGGTTGGTGTTCACCACCGAGACGTAGTAGTCGGGGCCGACCGCACCGCAGGAGTCGGGCGGGATGAAGCCCGCGCCCGGATCGCCGCGCGAGGCGGCGTCGAACTGGTTCCACGGTGCGGGCGGGGTGGGGCCGCTGCCCGTCGCGATCGACGAGGTCGGATCCTCCTCGATGCCGATGCCGTTGCCCGCGGGGATCTCGACCAGCGGCGCGTGGATCGACGCGGCATCGGGGATCGGCAGGCGGAAGCCGCGTCCGCTCTCCCAATCGAGTCCCGCGTAGCGCGACGCCGTCAGTGTGGTGCGCGGGGAGAGGTCCTCGAAGTCGAGCAGGATCGTCGCGGTGCTCTGGCCGTGCGGGCAGTAGCGCAGGTCGTCGAGCGCGACGAATCCCGCGGCAGTCTGCGCACCCTGGGACTGCATCTCGAGGCGATCGATCCCATCGAAGCCGAGCTGGATCGGCGTCGAGTCGGCGGTGAGGCCGATCCACTCGGTGCGCATCACCTGGATGCCGGCGCGGAAGCCGGCGAAGCGGACGGTGCCCGGAGCGCTCGATCCCTGCGCCGCGACGCACACGCTGGCGACGTCGACGAGCCGACCGAAGCCGATACCCATGCGCGGGTCGCCCCACTCGTTGATCACGGCGATGCGGCCAGAGTGCGTCGGCGTCTTCGCGGTCTCCGGCGGCACGATCCAGCGGCCGTCCTGGCCGTTCCAGATCCCGCGGATGCGGTTGTCGTAGACCGCGTGCTTCTCGCGCTCGAGCACGACGTCCATCGACTCGAGCACCAGCGGTGAGATGGCGCTCGGCGGGATGCGCTCACCTTGCACACCCGGCTGTTGCGCCGAAGCGCTGGACAAGAGGAGCGGCGCCGCCACGAGAGCAGCACCGACGAAGGGGATCAGGGACCTTGTCATCGGCGGGAACGACGCAGAGCAGTCGACGCGATCCGCGGGCGAGCGGAACGCATGGGGTGGGCGGCCGCGAAAGTCTGGCACCTGGGATGCGCTCCGGCAACCCGACTTCACGACCGATCCCGGCTCGCGATTGCGGTGCGGCGGGTCAGGATCGCGCGGCGCGCGGGTCGGCCATCGGTGTCCCCACCGCGAGACCCTCGATCGTCGAGTGCGTCACCTCGAAGTACGGACGGCGCTGTGCGTCGCGTCCGCGGAACCACAGGCTCGCTGCCGTCGCCGTTTCGATCGCAGCGCGGATCGCGGCGACGAGATCGTGATCGTCGCGTGCCGGGACGTCGCGGCCGCGTTCCCTCAGCACGAACATCACGCGGTGGCCGCGCCACTCGGCGTCGAGGGCGTGCAGCTTCTCGAGCACCTTGCCCCGGTGGGTCTCACCCTCGGCGAGGTCGATCGCGAGGAGGACCAGGGGTGGAGTCGCTGACGGTCGGCGTCCGAGCACCGCGACGTAGTCGGGCTCGACGACCGGGAAGACCTGCTCAGAGTGACCGTCGCCGACGTCGACCGCGAGCTTGCGCGGGGACGCCGCCACGATGCGCGCGATCGCGTCGGCCAGCGGGCCCTCGGCGGGGAGCGCGGCCTCGGGCCAGGTCAGGATCACGTCGACACGCGCGAGCGGCGCCGCCGCGGCGAGAGCGGTCGGCAACTCGTGTGCGAGTTGCGCGGCCACTGTCGCCCGATCGCTTCCGGGAGCGGCGCGCAGTTCGAGCGTGTCGTCGCGGCGTGCGCTCTGCAGCAGGCGCGGATGGATCTGCAGCGGCGGATCGCCGGCCAGCAGGACGCGTCCGATCCCCCTGGCGATCAGCGCCTGGGTCGTGGCCTCGCGTGCTTCACCGTGGAGCACCACCGGAGCGCCCTTCTGGAGCGGAGCGGCGTCGAGTTCGCGCGCGAGCGCCGCCGTGGTCTGGGCTGCATCGCGACCGGAGGTCGTGACATGGACGTGGGTGACGCCCTCGCCGCTCTCGACGCGCAGCAGCGGCGGGTGCAGCACATCGGTCGTGCCCTGCATCTGCACGGCGAAGCGCGCCGCCCCGGCAGCTTCGACCGCCTCGCGGAAGCTGCGCAGCAGTCCGCGCGACGGTGCCGCCTCGCCGCGCAACACCAACAGCACGTCCTTGCCCCGCAGCGATGCCGCGAGCGTGCCGAGGCGACGCGCCAGCGCGCGTTGCACCTCGGCGGGGCGGCCTTCGTCGAGATCGAGCTCGAGCCGGCAGCTCTTCGCCTGTGCTGCGACCGCGAGCGGGTGGGGGAAGAAGGGCTCGCGATCCTGGCCGCCCACGGTGCACGCGACGGACTTCGCGCCCCTGCGCACCAGGCCCTCGTCGATGAATCGTCGTGCGAGCTCGGCGTCGAGCGTGGTTCCCGTGGGCCAATCGAGCGTGACCGTCGCACCACGGAGGCCGTCGCCGAGCGCGGCGATCTCGCGTGCGAAGGCGTGCTCGATCGCCGCTGCGGAACGTCCGCCGGGACGCATGCCCAACACGAGCTCGTCGCCCTTGCGTTGCGCGTCGAGCAGCGGCGGCCAGTGCAGCTCCGCCTCGCCGCCCTGTTCCACGGCGATCGACTTCGGCCTGGCCTGCGCGCAACGCGCGACCAGCGCATCGAGGGTGGCACCGAACAGGCGGCCTCCCGTGGCGCCGAGCACCACGCGGGTCCCTTGCAGCGAGGTCCGTCCCAGCGCGAACTCGAGGGCGTCGCGCAGCTGCGCGGCATCGGCGCCGGCATCGACGTGGATCCGGGTGAGCTCACCGTCGCGCTCGATGCGCACACGGCGCTCCGCGTCGACGTCGAAGATCGCCACGCCGTCGATCGTCAGACGACGCGCGCCGGCGTCGCGCAGCGAGTTCGTGAGGGCGGACGCGGTCGTGCGATCCGGCTTCGCCTCGCCGAACACCATCGCGACCGACTTGCCCCGCGCCGATGCGCCCAGCTTCGCCAGCTCCGCGCCGAGCACGAAGTCGAGGTCCGCACTCCCCACCTCGCCGCGCACGCTGAGGGTGACGGCGTCACCGGCCGACGCGACCTCGACCTGGGCATTGGGCAACTTGCCCTCGTGCACCCGCTCGTCGCCGAAACCACGGCGGACCACCGCGAGCAGCGGCTTCGCCTCGGCGAGGATCGCCGCGGCCTTCTCCTTCACCGCGCTGCCGATCATCGCCTCGCCGACGAAGCGCACCACGACCTTGCGATGGCGCAGGTCCTTGCGCGCGGCCTTCACCGCGCGGGTCAGCGGACCCGTCACCGCGGCCTCGACCTCCTTCTTCTCCATCGCCGGCACCTGCACCTCGAGCAGCAGGTCGAAGCCCGGCTCCGGAGCATCGCTCCGCACCACGCGCACCGGCGAGTCGTCGACCTCTTCCAGTTCGTCGACCGGCTCGAACTCATCGACCGGCTCGAGTGCGTCGACGGCTTCCAGCTCGTCGACCGCTTCGAGTTCATCGAGTTCCTCCGGCGCGTCGTCTTGTCTCGCCGTCTTGTCAGCCTTCTCGCCCCGGCGTGGGCTCGCGGAATCGGCATTGCGGCGGGTCGGCTTGCTACGGCGCGCGGCACTCATCGGCGTCTCGTTCCTGTTCGAGGGAGGGGAGGTGAGGGGCGGAGAGGTTAGCGCAACTCCGCTTCCGCGGAGGCTCCTTCCCTCCTCCCCCGGCGTCCTCCGCGCGCGCGATGGATCGGGCCGACTGGATTCGAACCAGCGGTCTCCTGGTCCCAAACCAGGCGCTTTACCAGACTAAGCTACGGCCCGTTGCGAGCGGCGCACCTTAGCGCTTCGCGGCGTGTGCGCCAGTTGTCGTACGGGGGAACCGGTGGTGGGTTCAGCGCCTGACCGGCGGCTGCTGCTCGAGCTTCTTCTGCTTCTCCGCCTGCTCGAGCTTGTCGCGCTTGATCGCGTCGAGTTTCGCGCGCGTGCGGTCGTCGAGTTGAGCCTCGCCCTGCGCGTCCTTCGCGGCGTCGGTCTCGCTCGGGTCGAGCTTGGCGGGAGCCGGGGGGAGGGTCCGCATCGGGATCGGTGCGGGGAGGTGCTCCTCGAAGTAGCGCGTCATCAGCCGATAGAACTGCTGCTTGCTCTTGCCCTTCAGGCCGTGGAGCTCCATCGGGTAGGCCATGAAGTCGATCAGCTTCTGCTGATCGATGCACCGCTGCAGGAAGTTCATCGACTGGCTCCACATCACCGTCTTGTCGTCGGTGCCCTGCACGAGCAGCAGATGGTCCTTCAGGTTCTTCACGAAGGGCAGCACGCTCGAGTTCTCGTATCCGTCGGGGTTCTCCTCCGGCGTGTCCATGTAGCGCTCGGTGTAGCCGGTCTCGTACTGACGCCAATCGGTGACCGGCGCGCCCGACACTCCGCAGGTGAACTCGCCGGGCGCCATCGTCAGCAGGCGTAGGGTCATGTAGCCACCGAAGGACCAGCCGTGCACGCCGACCCGGCTGCGATCCGCGAAGGGGAACAGCTTGGCCGCGGTGTCGATCGCGCTGAGTTGATCGAAGACCTCGATCTCGCCGAGATGGCGGTGGATCGCCTGCTCGAACTCGATGCCACGGCAGGGTGTGCCGCGTCCGTCGCAACGGATCACCAGGTAGCCGCGACTCGCCATGTACTGCAGCCACAGGTTCGCACCGCCGGCCCAGGTGTCGCGCACCATCTGCAGGTGCGGGCCGCCGTAGACGTAGAGCAGGATGGGCGCCTTGCGCAGCACGTCGGGGAAGGGCGGGAGGATCGCGTGCGCCTGCAGCGTCGCTCCGTCGGCGGTCTCGACCGTGAAGAACTCGTTGCGTCCGACCTGGTAGCGGACCAGCGGATCGGCCGCGGCGCCCACGATCCAGCGGCCGCCGTCGGGCGTGAGTACGGTGACCATCCCGGGCGACTGCATGCTCGACCACTTGTCGAGGACGACGCCGTCGTCGCGCACCTCGGCGTCGTGCCAGCCGCGGCCCCAGTTGGTGAGGCTCTTCATCTTCGCCTGTGCGTTGAGCGCCATCACCGGCATCGGTCGCCCGATGCGCACCTCGTAGAGGTGGTTCTCGCGCGGGTCGGGTCCGCTGGCGGAGAGCCACAGCTTCGAACCGTCGGCGGCGACGTGCACGATCGAGCGCACGTCGAAGCGTCCCTCGTTCTCGGGCCACACCATCGTGCCGTCGGCGGCGTGGTGCCAGATGCGGCGGTAGCCGTCGCGCGAGGACAACCACAGGAAGCTGCCGTCGGGCAGGAACACCGGCGGATTCTCCGGCTCGACCCACTCCGGATCGGTCTCGGTGAGCAGCGTGTGCAGGCGCTTGCCCGTGTGCGCGTCGAACTCGACGAGATCGCACTGCTGCTGGCTGCGCGTCACCAGGGCGACGATCACCTTCTCGCCGCTGCGGTCGAAGGTGATGTTGGTCCAGTACACGTCGGGGTCGCCGACGGTCTCGAGGTAGCGCAGCGATCCGTCCGTGCGGTCGTAGACGCCGACCGTGACGCGCGAGTTGGGACCGCCCGCCATCGGATAGCGGCCGTGCACCGGCTTCGGCGGGGTGGTGGTGTAGTCGGCGTAGGGGTAGAGCGGGATGCCGGTCTTGTCCTCGCGGTAGAAGGCGAGGCGACGTCCCTGTGCATCCCAGAACAGACCGCCGGTGATGCCGAACTCCGAGCGGTGCGCCGCGCCCCCGTACTCGATGTCCTCGGCGTGGCCGTCCCAGGTGACGCGGGCGAGCTTGCCGTCGGCGCCGCGCACGCTCAGGTCGCCGTCGACGATCGCCGCGACGGCGACGTCGCCCGGCGCGATCGCGCTGGCCGAGGCCTTCGGGAACAGCTCGAGCGTGCGCTCGGCCTTCGGCGTGCCGGGGGTCCAGTCGTAGACGCCGTCGCGGGTCTCGACGCGCACGCGCGACAAGCTCTGGAAGGTGAAGGGCGGGACGGTCCCGCCCTGCTCGATCGAAGCGCCGCCGGCGCGCAGCGCCTCGCGGATCTGGTCGCCGTGGAACAGGCGCGTCGTGCCGCGGGTCTTCACGTCGAAGCGATCGACGACCTCGATCTTCCCGGGCACCTCCGAGACCTGATAGACGGCCGTCATCTCCCCGGGGAGGAAGCCGCAGCGCGGCAGCTTGGGCACGAAGTCCTCGGGGTGCTCGAGGATCGCATCCAGGGTGAGCTCCTCGTGTCCGCCCTTCTGGGCCGCGAGCGGTGTCGCGACGGTGGCGAGGATGAAGGCGGTCGACGAGAAGGTGCGGCGCGGGCTCATGGGACGTGGATCCTCAGTGCGGCGAGGAGGGTGGTGGAGGATCGGGGGGAACCTTCCGCCGATCGACGCGCGGGGGCGTTGATCGAAACCTCCGCAACCGCGATTCTCCAGTCCTGGGCCGTTTCGGACCGAAGTCGGTCTGCGGGGCGGATCCCCGACCGGAACAAGATGCAGGGCAGCGCGGCGGCCGAACGGAGAGCTTCGAAGGCGGCCGACCCCGGTCGCCCGTTGCGCTTCCTCCACGTCTCCCCCTCGATGGGGCCGGGGGGGCGCGAGATGCGTGCCGTCGAGCTGATGGGCATGCTGCCGCGCTCCGTCGAACATCTGGTCCTCGCCTTCGACGGCGACCTGCGCGCGCTCGATCGTGCCGCGTCCGACGTGCGCCTGCGCGTGCTCGACCTGCCGCCGCCGGCGCGCGGGCTCGGGCGTATCCGCGCGATGCGCGAGCGGATCCGCGCCGAGCGCGCCGATCTGGTGCTGACCTACAACTGGGGTGCGATCGAGTGGGTGGCGGCCTCGACCTTCCGCGGGCTCTGTCCGGTGGCGCACCACGAGGACGGCTTCGGCCCCGAGGAGGCGCAGGGGCAGCTCGCGCGGCGGCGTCTCGCGCGTCGTCTGCTCCTGCGTCGGGCCGACGCGGTGATCGTGCCCTCGCGCAAGCTGCACGAGATGGCGCGCACCACCTGGAAGCTGCCGGAGCCGCCGCTGCGCTACCTGCCCAACGGCGTCGATCTCGCGCGCTTCACACCCGGCCGGGATGCGGCGGCGGATCCCGCCCTGACCTTCGTCTGCGTCGGCGGCGTGCGGAAGGAGAAGAACCAGGCGCTCGCCGTCGCGGCCTTCGCGCGCAGCGCGTGCCGGAAGCAGGCGCGGCTGCGCATCGTCGGCGACGGACCGGAGCGCGCCGCCGTCGAGGAACTCGCGGTGCGCCTCTCGGTGCGCGAGCGCGTCGACATGATCGGCAACGTCGGCGACACCGCGCCCGAGTACCGCCGCTCCGACGTGTTCCTGATCCCCTCGCGCACCGAGCAGATGCCGCTGTCGCTGCTCGAGGCGATGGCGACCGCGTTGCCGGTGGTCGGCACCGACGTCGGCGACGTCGCCGCGATGGTCGATCCGGCGAATCGCGACTGGATCGTGCCGCCGAACGACGAGGTCGTGCTGGCGCGTGCGATGGACGCCGCGGCGGCGGATGCGCGGCGTCGCGCGGAACTCGGCCGACTCAACCGTGTGCGCGTCGAGCGCGAGTACGACCGCGAGGCGTGCTACGGCGCGTACTGCGCGCTCTACCTCGACCTCGCCACGCGTGCACGTCGCGGCCCCTAGTCCCGCGCGCGTTCGTCAGCGCTGGAAGATCGGCAGATACTGCTTGTCGATCTGCAGGATGAGCGCGGCGACCGCGGTCGCGAACACGTCGCCCGGACCGGTGTCGTTGCGGAAGCGCCCGTCGCTCTCCTGGCGCGCGAGCAGATCCTCCTGGATGCGACGTTCGAAGTTGCGGAAGCGCTCGCCGCCGGCCTGGAAGAAGGCCTGGCACGCGTAGTAGTTGCCGTACCAGTAGTAGTAGTGCGTGGGGAACCAGCGCGAGACGCTGCCATACGAGCGATCGAGCCAGTCGAGTGTCGGCGCGTGCAGTTCGTCGTCGTGGATGCCGGCGCTGAGCAGTGCGGTCGCCGCGGCGGCATTGATCGCGTACTCGCGGTTCTTCGTCCACGCACCGCGACCCTGCGTCTTGTAGTAGTAGAGGCCGCGATCCGAGCCGCGATCGCTGCGTGCGCGCATCACGAACGCGACCGCCGCATCGATGGTGCTCTTCGGCACGCGGATGCCGATGTTGTGCGCGGCACGCAGGGCCTGGAGTTGGCACACGGTCACCGACATGTCGGCGTCGGTCGCGAAGGGGTTGTAGCGCCAGCCACCCTGGGCGTTCTGGCAGTCGACGATCAGCCGCACCGCACGATCGAGGGCGTCGCGCAGGCGGTTGTCGGGCGTCATGCCGTTGACCTCGGCGAGGAACAGCGTCGCGAAGGCGTGGCTGTACATCCGCGTCCCGCCGTCGGTGACGTAGCCCGACTCGGTGGTGTGCGCGATCACGTAGTCGACGACCTTGCGCACGTTCTCGCCGTAGGTGCCGCGTCCCGGGAGATGGCCTCCGGCGAGGAAGGCCATGCCGGCGAGCGAGGACAGGCCGATGTGGCCCTGGCCGAGCACGCGGTTGTCCTGCGCACTGCGGTAGACGATGTACTCGTCCTCCATCTTCTGACCGACATCGCCCTGGAACTCGCCGTGCTCACCCTGCTGGGCGGCGAGCCATGCGAGCGCGCGATCGGCGGCGGCGAAACAGCGCTCGCGCAACTCCGCATCGGCCTCGTCGGCGGAGTCGGTGATCTCCGGTGCCAGTTTCGCGCTCTGCGGAGGAAGTGCGGGATCCTGCCCGTGGGCGAAGCCCGCGAGAGCGACGGCGACGAGGAGCGAGCGCCCGACCCACATCGGGCGCGGATGCTACGCGCGGTCGGAGGTCAGGCGTAGTAGCGGCCGAAGCGGTTCTGGATGAACTCCGCGTACGGGACGTCTTCCTGACGGACGAAGCCCTTCTGCGGCAGCTTGCCCTTCATCAACAGGTCGAGCACGCCGCACACGCCGGCGGCGGTGGTGATCTGGATGCCGCTCCAGTTGTGACCGTCGATCTCCTGGTGGTAGACGGTCTTCGCCCAGGTGCGCTCGGTCAGCCGCCCGCGGTACTGCCCGGTGGCGCTGACGAAGATCACGATCTGGTCCTGATAGGTGCCCGGCAGCGCCCGCTCGAAGATCGTCTTGAGCTCGTCCTGGTGGTCCTCCATCTGCAGGTCCTTGAGCAGGAACTTCAGCAGGTGGTTGTGGCCGGGGTAGCGGATCGACTTGTAGTTGACGTTGCGCACCTTGCCGATCAGCGTGTTGGCCAGCGTGCCGAGCCCACCGGAGGTGTTGAAGGCCTCGTACTCGACGCCGTCGACGACGATCGTCTCGAGGTTCTCGAGCGGCTGGACCGACCTGAGCTTGCCGTTCATCACCACCTCACAGGGCTGGCAGTACTCGTTGATCAGCCCCTCCGTGCTCCAGGTGAGGTTGTAGCGGAGCATGTTGCTCGGGAAGCGCGGCAGCGCACCGACGCGCATGCGCAGGTCGCGCACGCTGGTCATGCCTTCGATCAGGTGCACGGCGCACAGCGTGATGAACCCCGGCGCGAGTCCGCACTGCGGGATGAACGCCGTGGACGCACCCTGGGCGAGCTCCTGGACCTTGTGCGTGACGGCGACGTCCTCGGTCAGGTCGAGGTAGTGCACGCCGGCCGTCTTGGCGCGCTCGGCGATCTTCGGATTGCAGTGGAAGGGTGCGCAGGAGATCACCGCCCTCGCGCCCTTGAAGATCTTGTCGAGGTCCGTCTCCGAACCGAAGTCGACCTTCCCGCCCTCGGCACCCTTGATCCGGCCGAGGACGACGTCGACGGCCTCCTGGCTCGCATCGCCGATGCGCACGCGGTAGTCCCCGCAGTTGCCGAGGAAGTGGGCGACCATGCGGCCGATCTTGCCGGCGCCGAGGATGACGATCGTGTCCATGGGGGGCGAACAGTGTCCGGAGCGGAGGCCGTGCGGTCAAATCGACCGGCTCCTGCATCGCTGTATCGGCGTTGCAGGCCATGCGACTGGGGTTTCGGCGATCCGCTCCTGTCGTGCTGCGTGCTCCGATCGTGGAGGAGCGCGCGGAGTCGTGTCGTCAGCGACCGCGGATCTCGCGCAGCTCGACCTTCCTGAACTCCATCGCCGCACCTTCCGACTGCAGCACGATCGGGCCTTCGAGGTCCGCGCAGCCGAAGGCCTCGTTCTGCACCACGCCGTTGACCGTCAGGCGCAGCGCGTCGCCGTTCACGAGGATCTCGTAGCGGTTCCACTCGCCGAGCGGGTTCTCGCTCGATGCGGCGAGCTTGCGCGTGCGACGGCCTTCGGTGCGGTCGGCGGCGGTCTCCATCGGGAAGGCGTCGATGTTCCAGATGTCGCCCGCGTTGCCGCTCTCGAGCTGGCACTCGATGCTGCGCGGCCAGACCTTGTCCTCACCGACCTGGCGGATCAGCACGCCGCCGTTGCCGGGACGGCCGGGGAAGCGCCATTCGACGGTCAGCACGAAGTCGCGGAACGCACGCTGCGTGCGCAGGTATCCGATCGGGTTCCCTCGGTCGATCAGGATGCCGTCCTTCACCGACCACACGTCGGCTGTGTTCGTGCCGCCTTCGAAGAAGCCGGTCCAGCCGGCGAGCGAGCGACCGTCGAACAGCGCGATCGCCTCGCCGAGGTCCAGTTCGTCGAAGGGGCGACGGCGCAGGAAGGCGACCAGATCGACGAGTTCGTCGGCCGACAGTCCGAGGGCCACGGTGTCGGGCATCAGCGAGGTGGCCTGCCGCTCGCGCTTCTGCACCTGATCCGCGTCGATCACGTGACGCACGCCCGCGAAGTCCTTGAGCACGAGGCGCGGGCCGTCGGCGAGCAGGAATCCGGCCAGCGCGCTGCCGTCCTTCTGCTGCACGAGCCAGCACTCGTAGCCGAAGGCGATCGACGCGCTCGGCTCGAGGATCGACGTCAGCAGGCCGGTCGCGTCGTACTTCGCACCGATGCGCGTGAGCTCGGGGCCGAGCGTTCCGCCGCGCAGACCGTGGGTGTGGCAGGCGGAGCACTGCGCCTTCTCGCCGAAGAACACGGCGCGGCCCTTCCTCGCGTCGCCCTCGCGCTTCGCCAGCTCTGCGATCGACGGCAGCTTCTCCGCGGCGCTCCCGGGGCGTGCGAAGGGCTTGCTCGCGACGGCGCGGATCCCGGGATCCTGGTGGTTGCGCATCGCCTCGGCGATCGCCTCGCGGATCGCGGGATCGAGGGTGCCGTGCAGCGCCTGCTCGAGCAGGAGGTTCGCGCCGTCGCGGTCGGCGACGAGTTCCCTGGCGGCGGCGACGCGCGCGGCGATCGGCTGCGTGGTGTCGTCGAGCGTCTTGCGCGCGCCGTCGAATCGGCTGCGGTCGGCGGGACGTCCCAGCCACAGCTCGATGCTCAGCGAGGTGCGCGAGCCCTGCTGCGAGGTGCCGCCGTCGTCGGGTCCGACGGTGCCGCGCAGCCGCTCGTAGCCGTCGGGCAGGCGGATC
Source organism: Planctomycetota bacterium (assembly GCA_046349595.1). GTDB lineage: Bacteria > Planctomycetota > UBA1135 > UBA1135 > UBA2386 > JACRLW01. The sequence continues at coordinate 2,451,454 of JAXMCA010000001.1, read as the reverse complement.
GCGATCTCGGCCGGTGCATGCGCGCCGATGCCGCGTGCGAAGCGCTTGCCGTCGATCGACAGCGCCGCGCCGCCGGCGTTGCGGTTGCGGCCGATCTCGCCCCAGCCGGTCGACGCGCGCAGGAAGGCGGCCTTGTCGAGCGACAGCTCGCCGGACGGACCGCTCAGCCGCAGGTTGCCGAAGCTCGCCCAGTCGTGGCTGTTGCCGTCGCCGCCGTCGGAGACGACGAGGAACAGCGTGCGCGCGCCGTCGAGCGCGACGTCGACCTCGCGCGCGCCCTTCTGCATCGGGCCGCTGTCGAAGACCTTGCTCGCGCCTTCGCGCGAGATCGCACCGACGCGGGCGGCGACGCCGAAGCGGGCCCAGCGGCCCTCCCCGAGACGCGCGAGCCATCCGGTCGCCGGAGCCTGCGCGTCCGGCAGCCCGCTCTCCGCGATCGCGAGCATCGCCTCGACCGCGGCGGGATCGTCGACGAAGGCCAGCGCGGAGACGGCATGCACACGGTCCTCGGATGTGAGCTCCGGCGCCATCGCGCGCGCGAGGAAGGCCGACACCGACGACAGCGGATGCAGCCGCCACGCGACGCGCGCGAAGTCCGCGGGCCACTGCGTGGGCGCCTTGCCGTGCTCGGCGAGCAGCGCCGCGTAGATCTCCTCCTCGTGGCCGCGTGCGTCGATGCCAAAGGACTCGAGGGCGACGCGATCCGCGGTGTTGAGCGCGTGCGCATGCGCGAGCAGCGTCGGCAGATCGAGCTTCTTGCGGGGGGCCAGACGCGCCAGCGCGCTGCGATCCGGTGTGCGCAGCGGTGTGCTGCGACCCGTTGCATCCGCGATGCGCAGGATGCGGCCGTAGCCCTCGCGATCGCCCATGCCGTGACCGCCGACGCCGGGGTCGTACCAGTCGGCGACATAGATCGCGCCATCCGCGCCGACACAGACGTCGCTCGGTCGGAACCAGCCCTTCTTGCGCGGCCCGACGTCGGCTTTCGCGCGAAGCAGGTCCTCGCGCGTCAGCGACACGCTCATGCCCTCGGGTGTCGGGAAGTGTGCATAGACCACGCCGGCACCGGCGTCGCAGTCGAGCACCGCGCCGACGTAGCGCGACGGCAGTTGTCCGCCCTCGTACACGCACACGCCGGTGGGGCCGCCGGCACCGTCGCGGTAGCCGGCGGGGAACACGCCGGGATCGTCCTGGTGCCAGTGCGCACGCCACACGTCCTGACCGGGCAGCCGATCGGCCTGCCAGTTGCGCGCTCCGTCCTCGGAGAAGTAGCCGTAGTCGCCGCCCTCGATCACCGGCACGAGACGACAGCACGCGTTGCCGTCGTCGTCGTTGTCGGAGGTGTAGACGTTGCCGAGCGCGTCGATCGCGACCTCGTAGGGGTTGCGGAAGTCGTGCGCGAAGACGCGCAGAGCGGTGCCGTCCGGGTTCACCGACAGGATCAGGCCGCCGGTCCACTTGCGGCCGTCGTCGGAGACCAGCCCCGCGCGGTTCGGTGCGGTGGTCGGGCCGCCGCCGGAGTAGTTGCTGCCCGAACGCAGTGTGAAGCCGGAGGCGTCGGCCACGATGTGCGGGCCGGCGTTGCCGACGGCGAGCCACAGGCGTCCGTCGGGTCCCTGGATCACGGAGTGCACGCCGTGGTCGTGGTCGGGTCCGCCGAAGCCGGTGAGGAACACGGTCTTCTCGTCGGCGCGCAGGTCGCCGTCGCGATCGCGGTAGCGCCAGATCGTCGGCGAACACGACACGAAGACCGAGTCGCCGATCACCGCGATGCCGAGCGGCGCCACCAGGTCCTTGTCCTGCGCGAACACGGTGCTGGTCTCGGCGCGGCCGTCGCCGTCCTTGTCCTCGAGCACCACGATGCGATCGCCGTCCGGATGGTCGAGCCCGGGATTGCGGCCGTTCCACTTGCGGTAGTTCACCGCCTCCGCGACCCACAGGCGGCCCTTGGCGTCGACATCGATCGCGGTCGGGTTGTAGAGCTGCGGCGATTCGGCCCACAGCGTGACGCGGAGGCCGTCGGGCACCGCGAAGTCGGCGGTGACGTCGTTCGACGGTGCCTGCTGCGGAGCGGCGAGGACGAGGGCGAGTGCGGCGGCGATCACGCCGCGCACTCTATGTCTCCTCGGGCCCGACGGACAACGTGGCCCGGATCGCGATCGCTCAGGCCTGCCCGACCACGTAGGCGATCCACGAAGGATCGGCATCGCCGCGCGCGACGCGACGGTAGACGCCGTTGCCCTCCAGAGTCTCGGGGTCGGTGCCCTCCCAGAGGATGTGCACGTCCTTGAAGCCGGCCTCGACCATCAGCTCCTGCAGTTCGGGCAGGGTCCACTGCCGCCATTGGTAGCGGAAGGCGTTCTTCAGCTCGGTGCCGTCCTTGAAGCGGAAGTGGATGCGGCAGTCGCTGTGGTGGGTGACCGGGTCGAAGCGCACCTGGTCCCACACGTAGGTGAAGTCCTCGACGCGGCGCGTCTCGACCCGCTCGTCGATGGTCTCCGGGCCGCCCCAGGAGTCGATCATCAACAGGCCGCCGGGATTCAGGCCGTCGCGCACCCGCGCGAAGTAGCCGCGCAGGTCGTCGCGCGTCGTCAGCAGCGAGTAGGAGAAGTTGAAGACCGTGACGATGTCGGCCTTGGCGCACTGCACGTCGCGGACGTCGGCCTCGAACAGCTCGATGCGCGTGCGCTGCTCGTCGTCGAGCATGGCCTTGATGTTGTGCTCGATGCCCCAGGCCAGCGTCTTGGCGTCGAGGTCGACGCCGATCGCGCGGTGGCTGCGGTTCATCTTGACCCAGTAGCTCGCGAAGTGCGCGGTGCCGCAGAAGTCCTCGCGCAGCGTGATTGCCGGACGGCCGACGTAACGCTTGAAGTAGCGATCGATGAAGGGGGCGTCGACGTCGGGCGCCTGCACCGAGAGTTGATAGAGCTCGTGACGATCCGCGGTGCGCGCCGTGCGCGGCGGCTTCTTCAGCTTGCTCTTGCTCTTGCTCTTGCTCTTGCCCTTGCGCGAGCGGGAGGGCGTTGCGGGACGACGCGGATTCTTCGGACGACGGGCTTCGGGCATCGGGGCGAACCCTGATAGCGGAGTCGCTGCGGCGAGGAAAGTGCGCATCCGGGCCTTCGCGAGGCGATCTCCGTGCTTGCCGGTCGCGCGGACGGGGCTACCGTGCCGTGGACATGGCGCCGCAACTGCGCTGCGTGATCGTGGGACCGGGTCGCAGCCGCAACGGGCTCGGCCCCTTCCTCGCGCGTTTCGCCGAGCGCTGCGGCATGCGCGTGGTGGCCGCGCTGGGGCGCGACGCCGCGCGCACGCGACAGGCGACCGAGGTGTTGGTGCGGCAACTCGGACATCCGATCGAGGTGCTGATCGGGATCGAAGCCCTGCGCGACGGACCGGAGTGTGATGCGGTGATCATCGCCTCGCCTCCGGACGCGCATCTGCCGGCCTTGCGCGCGGCACTCGATCGTGGGCTGCACGTGCTGTGCGAGAAGCCCCTGGTCCCCGTCGATCGCGACGCGATGGTCGACGACCTCTGTGACGGCTTCGCCCGGGCCGGGTTGGTCCTCGCCGAGAACTGCCAATGGCCCTTCGTGTTGTCGGTGTTCGAGCGGCTGTTTCCCGGATCGCGGCGCTGCATCGAGTGCTTCGATTTGGGACTGTCACCGGCCTTCGCCGGGCGCGCGATGCTCGAGGACTCACTGTCCCATTTCCTGAGCGTGGCCCAGGCGCTCGCCCCCCTCGATCGGCACACGGCCTTCCGCATCCGGCTCGCGCCCTCCGACCTCGCGACGGCTCAGGGCTGTGACCTCGAGGTCCGATTCGAAGGGGACTTCGGTCGCCTCGAAGGTCATCTGGAGCTGCGCCGCGTTGCCGATCAGCCGCGTCCCGCGTGGATCTCGCTCGATGGCCACCGCATCGATCGCGTCATCCGCATGCCGGATTACGCGCTGTCCTGGCGCGCGGCCGACGGACGTCTCGAACCGGGCGATGATCCGATGGGACAGCTCGTGTATGGTTTCGTGGACCTGATCCGGGAGCGCCCTCTTGACCGAATTCGAGCCGAATCCGAACGCGTCCGCACGCGGTCCCGCCTCTACCGCGGGATCCTCGAAGCCTGCACTTGAGCGGCGTGCCGAATCGATCCACGACTTCACCGCCAAGCTGCGCCAGCAGTCGCTGTGGCCGCAGGTGGTGCGCTACGTGGAGTGGCAGCGTGCGCTGCGCGCCGCCCGCCATGCCCGCAAGCCCGAGCCGGCGCGGCCCGACATGGTCCCGCTGTCGATCAACCTCGACCTGACGACGGCCTGCAACTACCGCTGCGACCACTGCATCGACTGGGACATCCTCAACGCCAAGGTCAAGCACGCCGACGACACGCTCCGCGCGCAGATGACCGAGATGGCGCAGCGCGGCCTGAAGAGCGTGATCCTGATCGGCGGTGGCGAACCGACGCTGTACCCGAACTTCACGGCCTTCGTCCGTCACCTCAAGGACCTGCACCTGCAGGTCGCGGTGGTCAGCAATGGCAGCCGTAACGACAAGATCCACGAGATCGCGCCGTACCTCGAGAAGGGCGACTGGGTGCGCCTCTCGCTCGACTCCGGGTCGAACGAGGTGTTCCAGCGCATGCACAAGCCGTCGCGCGACACCCTGACGCTCGACGAGATCTGCGCGTGGATCCCGAAGATCAAGCGCGTCAACCCGCGCTTCGAACTCGGCTTCTCCTTCATCATCACCTGGAAGGGCGGCACCCGCGAGGACACCAAGGTCGTCGAGAACATCCAGGAGATCGAGATGGCCGCACGTCGTGCACGTGACGCCGGCTTCGACTACATCTCCTTCAAGCCCTTCCTCGAGCGCGCCGACAGCGGCTCGGAGATCATGGATCCGGCGAAGATGGAAGGGCATCGCGCCGAGGTGGTGACCCGCATCCGCAGCGGCATCGACGCCGCGCGCAAGCTCGAGCGGCCCGGCTTCGCCGTGCGCGAGAGCACCAACCTGCGCACCCTGGTGTCGAACTCCTGGGAGGAGCTCACGCATCAGCCCCAGGTCTGCCACATGCAGGCCCTGCGCCAGGTGGTCAGCCCGCACGGCACCTTCAACTGCCCGGCCTACCGCGGCGTCGGCTACGCGCGGATCGGCGACGCCGACCTCTACAAGGACAAGCAGTCGGTGGCGGACGGCGTGACGATGACCGCGCAACTGCTCGACAACTTCGACGCGAGCGTCAACTGCGCGAAGGTCACCTGCCTCTACAACGGCACCAACTGGTGGCTCGAGAAGCTGATCGAGTCCGATCAGCCGCTCGATTCGATCCCGGTCGAGACCGACCGGCACGACGCCTTCCTGTGAGTGCGCCGGCGATGCGGTACCGCCGGCTCGGCGACAGCGGACTGCGCGTGAGTGCGGTGTCCTTCGGCACCTGGCTGACCGCCGGCAACACCATCGATCGCGAGGGCACCGACGCGCTGGTGCGCACCGCGCTCGACTGCGGCATCAACCTGCTCGACACCGCCGACGTCTACGCGCGCGGCGCTGCCGAGGACGTCCTCGGCCTGGTCATCGCCGGCATCCCGCGCCACACGCTGGTGCTCGCCACGAAGGCCTTCTTCCCGATGAGCGAGGAGCCCAACGACCGCGGGCTGTCGCGCAAGCACCTGTTCGAGTCGTTGCACAAGAGCCTGAAGCGCCTGCGCACCGACTACGTCGACCTGTTCCAGTGCCACCGGCCCGACCCCGAGGTCCCGCTGCACGAGACCTGCCGCGCGATGGACGACCTCGTGCGCCAGGGCAAGACCCTCTACTGGGGCATCAGCATGTGGCCGGCGCAGCGCATCACGGAGGCGGTCGAGCTGTGTCATCGCGAAGGCTGGCAGCCGCCGATCAGCAACCAGCCCTGCTACAACCTGCTCGACCGTTCGATCGAGGCCGAGGTGCTGCCCGCGAGCGAAGCCGCTGGCGTGGGGCAGATCGTGTTCTCGCCGCTCGCGCAAGGCGTGCTGAGCGGCAAGTACCGCCCCGGCGCGAAACCGCCGCAGGACTCGCGCCTCGCCGACGACCGCGTCAACAAGTTCATCGGCCGCTTCCTCGCCGGGGACGCACTCAACCGCGTGGCCAGGATGGGGGAGATCGCCGCGCGCCTCGGCGTGAGCCACAGCCAGCTCGCCCTCGCCTTCTGCCTGCGCTTCGAATCGATCGCGAGCGTGATCGTCGGCGCGACCAAGGTCGAGCAGTTGCGCGACAATGCGGCCGCGGCCGCGCTCGAGCTGGATGCCGAGACGCTCGCCGAGCTCGACGTGTTGTTCCCGCGCGGTTGATTACGCGCAAGGAGGCGCCTACGAAGTCCCTGATGTTCTCCGCACGCACGATGCGGTGCTCGATCGCGATGGCGTTGACCGCGCTCACGGCCGTGGCGCAGGACGACAAGGAGGCCGACCGGCGCGCCGAACTGCGTGAGGCGGAGGCACGGGTCAGCTTCGCCCGCGAGGCGGACGGCCGCATCACCGTGAGTCCGAATCCAGCGATCGGTGAATCGGAGCCGGGGTTGGACTTCACGGATCTGAGGAGCTGCGCGCGCACCGTGGCGCATTCCGAGTGCGCCTGGTGGTCGCTGCTGCTCGCGGGTGGGTCGGATCTCAGCGCGGCCGTCGACGCGGTGCGCTACTTCGAGATGTTCGGCAAGGCGGCGCCCGAGTCCCTGCTCGACCGCCTGCGCGATCCGACCGAGGTGGACGCCGACCGGATCGAACTCTCGGCCTTCGAGCGTCTTCTCGTCGTGCGCGCGCTCGCGGATCTCGGCTTCAAGCCGGCGCTCGGACGACTCGAGCGGATCGCGGCGGACGACCGACTCGACCCCACGCTGCGGGGTGCCGCGCGGGAAGCGATCGATCTGCTCCGCGGCTCGCCGCACGCACCGACCACTCCGCCGCCGGCGCTCGCCGACCTCGCCTCGATCGTGGCGCTCGCTCCGTCGCAGCACGACGTGCTGCTCGTCGTCGATCGCTGGCGCATGCCGCAGGACCGCGGACTGCTGGCGCGCCTGCGGCGCGACGAACTCGCCCACTTCGAGGCCCAGATGCTCGCCGTCGCAGGTGGAATCCGATCGGAATGGTGTGCCGGTGCCAACGCGATCACGGACCAAAGAGGACTCTGCGCCTACGAGCTCGCAAGGTGCTTCGGAAACCAGCGCATCGATCGACTGGTCCTCGCGCTGCGGCTCGGGCCCTCGCTGGCGATCGCGGACGGCTCGTGGCTGTGCTGCGAGGGCGCCTTCGATCTCGCGCGCATCGAGTCCGGCGCGCGCGCCTGGCGGCAGAGTCCCTTCGTGGTGCCCGGGGAGATCGAGTTGAAGGTCTCGTCCGACGAGGACGGTCTGCGCATCGAGGTCGGAGCTTCGGCCGTGGTGCGGGTGACCGCCTCGCGGATGCTCGTCTCGGTTCCGGGCGGTGTGGACGAGCCGATCGGCCTCGAATCCGCACGCGCCCTGCTCGGGCGCATGCCCGACGCGCCCTTGCGCGGTTCGGTGCGCAAGCTGCCGGGCGTGCAGCAGATCTCCGACGCCGGGTTCGGCTTCTGGCCGGCGTCGTCCTCCGCCGACACGGCGACGATCGACATCACCCTCGCCGACGGGCTCGATCCCTCGGCATGCCTGAAAGCCCTCCGGATGTGGCTCCTCAACGCATGCCGGGGCGCGTTCCGTGACCTCGCGCACGTCGACCACCTCCAGCCGTCCGAGCGGGGCTTCCGCATCACGATTCCCGGCGAGGCCCTCGACTTCGCGGAGATGCGGAAGCGCGCGTCCGGTTGGTGAGTTGCCGAAGTCCATGATCACGCCGCTTCCCGGATCGCAGGAATCCCTGCCCCTGCCGATTGCATGCATCCCGTGCACGGGCTTCGTGGGCGCGGTCGCGTTGCGCCGGCGTGAACCCCGCGCGGCCCGGCGCTAGGCTTCGCCCGATGAACGTCCTGGTCGTCGGCAGCGGTGGTCGTGAGCACGCGCTGTGCTGGAAGCTCGCGCAGTCGCCGCTGTGCTCGAAGCTGCACTGTGCCCCCGGCAATGCCGGCATCGCCGAGATCGCGCAGACCTGGCCGACGGCGGCGGAGGACGTCGCGGGCATCGTCGCGCTGGCGAAGAAGCTCGAGGCCGGGTTGGTGGTGGTCGGACCCGAGGCGCCGCTGTGCCTCGGTCTGGTCGACGCGCTGACCGCGGCCGGCATCAAGGCCTTCGGTCCCAACCAGAAGGCGGCGGCGATCGAGGGCGACAAGTCCTTCGCCCGCGAGCTGTGCCGGCGGCATCGCATCCCGGGGCCGCAGTTCTGGGTCTTCGACGACCTGCGCGTCGCGCTGGCCTTCCTCGACAACCGCGAGGACGGGCCGATCGTGGTCAAGGCGTCCGGGCTCGCCGCGGGCAAGGGCGTGGTGGTCGCCGCCGATCGCGACGAGGCGAAGCTCGCGGTGCGCGCCTGCCTGGAGTCCAACCGCTTCGGCGAAGCCGGCCGTCGCGTGGTGCTCGAGGAGTGTCTCGAGGGACCCGAGGTCTCGGTGATCGTGCTGACCGACGGACGCACGATCGTCACGCTCGAGACCGCGCAGGACCACAAGCGCGTCCTCGACGACGACAAGGGTCCGAACACCGGCGGCATGGGCGCCTTCTCGCCCGCACCCAACGTGCGCGGACGCATCGCCGCGCAGATCGAGAACCAGATCCTGCTGCCGTCGGTGCACGCGATGAACCGTGAGGGACGTCCCTTCCAGGGATTCCTCTACGCCGGGCTGATGCTCACGCCGCTCGGGCCGCGCGTGCTCGAGTTCAACTGCCGTCTCGGTGATCCGGAGACGCAGCCGTTGCTGATGCGCATGCGCAGCGACCTGCTGCCGCTGCTGCTGGCGACCGTCGAGGGCACGCTCGAGAAGCAGGAGGCGCCGGTGTGGGAGGCCAGCGCCGCGGTGTGCGTGATGGCCTGCAGCGAGGGCTATCCCGGCGACTATCCCAAGGGCATCCCGATCCGCGGGCTCGATCGCGTCGAGCGCGGCAAGGACCTGCAGGTCTTCCACTCGGGCACAGCGCGGCGTGGCGGCGACGTGGTCACCGCAGGCGGTCGCGTGCTGTCGACCTGCGCGCTCGGTCGCGACATGAAGGAGGCGCGTGAACGCGCCTACGGTGCGATGGCGCGCATCGAGTTCTCCGGGATGCACTACCGCAGGGACATCGGCGGCAAGGCTTGAGCGGAGGACGGGGCAGCACGAGCGACACGGGCCCGCGGCGGGCGGGCGTCGTACTCGGCATCCTGCTCGCGCTGGTCTCCGTCGCCATCGCGTTCCGCTTCGTCGCGGAAGGCACCTTCCAGGCCGACGACTACAACCTCACCGGCACCGTCGTGGACCCGATGGCCCCGCACGCGGTGCGCTTGGGCGACGTGTTCGCCGAGTTCGTGCGGCCCTGGTCGGAGTCCGGCGACCGCCCGTTCTTCCGCCCGTTCTTCGTGCTCGCACAGGCACTGTGCGTCGCGGTGGTGGGTGTCGACGCGACGGCGCTGCACGTGGTGAACCTGCTGTTCCACCTGCTCGCCACGGCGCTGGTGGGGTGGTTGGGCGTGCGCATCGCGCGCTCCGCGTTCGCCGGGATGATCGGTGCCTTGCTGTTCGGCCTGCATCCGATGGCGGTCGAACCGGTCGCCTGGATCGCGAGCTTCAACGAGGTGCTCGCCGACACCTTGGTGCTCGGCTGCCTCGCCGCGCATCTGCGTTCCGCTGACGGCGACGCGCGCGGGGCGCGCGTGGTCGCCGTGGTCCTCGCGATGCTCGCGCTGCTGACCAAGGAATCGGCGTGGGTGCTGCCGGTGTGGTTGATCGGCATCGACGTCCTCGGCACGACGAGCCTCGGGTTCCGGGAGCGGACGAAGCGGGTGTGGCCCTTCGTTGCCGTGTGCGCGATCGCGCTGAGCTGGCGCTGGCTCGCGCTCGGACGTCTCGGCCTCGGTCGCCTCGCCCACTACGTGCACGATCTTCAAGGCGACCTCCTCGGCAATCTGCCGACCAAGGTCGTGGAGTGCCTCGCACCGTGGGATTGGCATGCTGCGGATGCGGCGAGCTGGTCGTCGTTCGCGCTGTTGCCGGCGGTTGCAATGGGTGGCGTGATCGTCCTCGGCCTTCGACGCCGCGACGGCCTCCGCCTCGCCGCTCTGGCCGTGATGTTCGTGGCCGCGCTCGCACCGGGCTTCACCAACCTCGTGCAGGACAATGGCTCCGGCTCGCGCGTGCTGTATCCGGCGCTCGTCGTGACCGGGCTCGCCATCGGCCTGCTCGGCTCGCGCGCGTCGCAGCGCATGCGCGTCGTCGTGGGCGTCGCTCTCCTCGCGATGGTGATCGCGCACGTCCGCGTCGGGCAGCGCAACGTCGCCGTCTACCGCAGCACCTTCGCGGCGCAACGCGCGATCGAATCCTCGCTCGCCGCCTTGCGCGGTGTCGTGACGCCCGATCGACCGGCGACCTTGCTGGTGGCGCCGACCCTGCCCGGTGCCGCTCCTTCGTACATGCCGACGCTCGCGCACCGGATCGCGACGCGACCCTGGTCCGACCTCGACGTGCCGATGCTGGGCGCGACCTTCGTGTTCCTGCCGATTCCCGATCTGGAGGCGGTGCACGGCGATGCCTCCATCCCGCGCGCACTCGCGGAGTGGGGTTCAGCCCTGCTCACGTGGGACGGCGCGCTCGCGATCACGCGTGTGCCGATGCCGTCGCTCCCCGCGCAGGCGGTTCTCGACGCCGGACGCTGGACCGCCGATGCAGCTCCCCTGTCGACGCTCGCCTTCGAGATGGTCGAGGTGGTGACCGCGCAGCCGATCGTCCGAGGCGAGGTGGTGCTGACCGGTGCGGCGACCGAGCGGATCGAGTGTGTCGCGCATGCCGTGCCTGCTGCGGAGCGGTCGACGGCTCTGCTCGACGTCTCACGTCACGACAAGACCTTGCTGCTCGGTCTGCTCGGAGCGTTGCGCGATCTGCAGGTGCACGCCTTCGACGCGGAGGGCAGGGAGGTCGAGGTGCGCGCAGCGCGGCTGTTGCCGCGCGTGCCGGAGATCCTGCACGCACCGCGCCTCAACGGAGTGGTCGTGCGCGGTGCCCCAACGCTCGTCGCGCCGCAGGTCGACGGCGTGGCTCCGCTGCGGATCGTCGTCTGCGGTGCCGGCGTTGCGGTGACGCAATCGGTCACAGCCGGCGCGCGCGTCGCGTGGGAACCCGCGGCCCTGCGCCTGATCGACACCGTGTCGCGCAGCGAGGCGAGCGGAGTGCTGTGCTACTTCTTCGACCGCGACGGCGTCGTCCCCGGCCGGAGCACGGTCGACAGCTGGCGCGTGCGCTGAGCGCGCACGCGCGTTCCTGCGCTCAGCGCCAGCCGCCGAGCCGCGTGTCGACGCCGTTGCTGAAGACCAGGCCCAGGGTGTTGGTGCGCCCCGCGCCGACCGCGAACTGCGAGTAGAGGTGCAGGCCGATGAGCGACGGATCGTCCGGCACCGGGATCGCGAACGATGCCGTGCCCAGGATGCCGCTCGCACCGGCGAAGGTGAGGTCGGGCGAGACCAGGAGGTCGCAGCCAGGGGCGCCGAAGGCGTCGAGTGCACGTGGCAGGCGCGATCCGAGCCAGGCGCTGTTGGAGAAGCCGAGCATCGCGACCACCGGAGTCCCCGACCCGACGCCGCCGACGCGCAGGTTCATGATCTGTCCCGTCTCCGCGGTCCCGGTGACGGTGTGCGCCGGAACCCCGGCGGTTCCGCTGCAACCGCGACCGAAGCTGCTGGTCGTCCCCGCGACGTGGGAGCGGATGCTCGGGATGCCCACGCTCGGGAACAGGTCGTGGTTGGGCCAGATCGACACCTGGTTGGCGATGTTGCCCAGTGCGCCGCCTTCGTTCGGGCCGATGCCGTGATCGCGGTTGAAGAACAGGCAGAAGCCGATGCCGTCCTCGCGCAGGCAGGTGAGGGTGGCGGTGCCGCGGAGTCCGCCGTTGTGCCAGCGCAGTGCGAGCGTGCCGTGGGGACCGAAGACGTTGGCGCGCCACCAACCGCGCAGCAGATCCGGCCGGGTGAAGTTCGTCGGCTGCCACATGTGGTTGGTCCAGGTGGTGTCGAGCAAGGGGTTCTGGTCACCGAGCGAGAACGACGCGAGCACCTTGGCGTAGTCGGGTGCCGCCATGATCCAGCCGCCGTGCGAGTCGAAGTTGCGCTGGTTCCAGCCGCCGTACTGCGAGGGCACCCACACCGGGACGGGCAGCATCACCGACTGCCGGATCCCCGGGGTCTTCGGGTGGTAGCGCACCTCTCCCGGTGCGGCCTGGCTGAGCAGTGAATCACCCATGCGGGCCCGCGTGACTCCGAGCGGAGCGAAGACGTCGCGCTGCAGGATCTGCTCGTAGGTCATCCCCGGGTTCAGGCTCTCGAGCACGCGACCGAGCTGGCTGAAGCCGTAGTTGGAGTAGTGCTCGGGGTAGCTGCCCGGATTGAACTGCAGGCTCTGCCGCGTGGTCATGTACTGGAAGATGTCGGCCTTGGTCACCGGCAGCGTTCCGCCGAGGGCGGCGTTGATCGAGTCGTCGTGGAACATCGGATCGAAGCCGAGACCGGTGTTGCTGATGTCCCAGCCGCCGCGGTGTGTCAGCAGGTCGAGCAGCGTGATGTTCACGGTGCGCAGGTCCTGCGGCAGGATCACGGGGAAGAACGAGAGCATCGTGCGGGTGTCGTTCACCACGCCGTTGACGCTCCGCGCCATGTGCTGATGGATCGCGATGCTCGTCAGCGACTTGCTGGTGCTGGCGATGCGGAACAGGCTCGTCGGCTGCGTGATCGGGTAGCCCGGCTCGGCCCAGGTGTAGCCGCGGGCGAGCATCAGCCGGCCGTCCTTGATCACGGCGAGCGCTCCCGCGCGGATCGCGTCGTCCTGCATGAACTGCTGGACCCAGGAATCGAAGGCGGCGAGTTCGGGGACGGCCATCCCGGTCATGGTGAAGCTGCGGGACGCGACCGTCTCCGACGAGGCGAAGATCGCGGCGAAGCGGGTCGCGCTCCCGGTTCCTCCGGCCTGCACGGCGATCGGGTAGCGCCCCGCCGCGCTGTTGTTGGTGACCGCCGTCTGGTAGGCCGACGACGTCATGTCGTGCTGCGCGACCCAGCCGTTCTGGAGCTGGTTGTCGTTCCAGATCGCCAGGTAGTCCCCGAAGCTGCTGACGTCGATGTGGACCGGGCGCACCCACGCGGAGGTGTAGGCGTTGAAGTGCTGCTGGAACTCGGTCGCGTCGCTGCTGTGGCTCCAGTTCCAGCTGATGTTCTCGTCGTTGCGGCGCCAGACGCCGGCGAACTGCGGGATCAGCGAGTTGCCGTAGATCGTCGCCATGATCAGGCGATAGCCCTGGTCGCGCGCGGTCTGGTCCTGCTGCGAGAAGGCGCTCTCGGTCGCGTCGTGGATCTCGAGGTAGGGCGTGGTGTCGTGCTCGAACACGCCGGCGAAGCGCGCCGCGGATCCCAGGCCCGTCGCGCTGAGGATCTTCGGGACGTAGCCCTGCGGCCTCCAGGTGTTGAGCAGGTTCTGGTAGCCGGCGCTGTCGACGTTGTGGAAGCCGATCCAGCCCGGTCCGGAGCGCCGGACCCACACCGCGGCGAACAGCGGGCTCGCCGGGTTGTCGTAGATCGACAGGCTGATCATCCGGTAGCCCTGCGCGCTGAGCGTGTTGAACTGGGACTGGTGCTGGGCAGAGGTCTGATTGTGGTACGCGACCACCTGCGTCGCGGTGCGCGGTGCCAGGGTCGCGAAGACCAGCAGCAGGAGCGGGAGGAGGTGCGATCGAGCCATGGGGGAGCCTGTGCGATGGGACCGGTCCGAAAGTGCGGCGGCTGGAGCGCCTGGGGGTGCCGCGAGCGCACAGAAGATGTGGGAAGGTTCACGATCGCTTGCGGCGGAGGGCATGGGCGAGACGGCGAGGGCACGGCGAAATCGGGATCCCTGGTGGCGCGTTGCTCCTCGTCCTGGGGGCGGCGCGCTCTGCCTCCTCCCGGGGTGGCGGCTTCCCGCGCACCCGATCCTGTTCGAACGCGCCGAAACTCCCCCGCGGAGATCAAGCCATGTTCGGACGCAAGAACCCGGAAGTGCTCGTCGTGGGCGCCGGACCCGTGGGCCTGTTGACCGCACTCGCGCTGCGCGAGCGCGGCAAGCGCGTCGCGGTCGTCGACCGCGAGTGGCGGACCGGAACCCGGAGCTATGCCTGTGCCCTGCACGCCGAGGAACTGGGTCTGCTCGAGGACCTCGGCCTGTTGCCGAAGGTGCTGGAAGGGGCGCGACGGGTGCGGAAGGTCGGCGTCCACGACCGGGATCGTCGCCGCGCCGACATGCGCATCGCCGATCTCGCCGAGGACCACTCGTTCCTCGCCGTGCAGCGCCAGGAGGACCTCGAGCGGGTGCTGGTCGAGGCCCTGCATGCGCGGGGCGTCGACATCGGCTGGAACCGGCAGGTCGGTCGCATCGAGACCTTCGCCGATCATGTCGGCGTCTCGATCGAGGAGCTCAGCCAGGACACGCTGGGCTACGCGGTGCAGCACTCCGAGTGGGTCGTGACGCGCACGCGCCGGATGGACGTGCCCTTCGTCATCGGCGCGGACGGCTATTTCTCGGCCGTCCGCCGCGGCCTCGACATCGCCTTCCCCGAGGTCGCGTCCGCGACGCACTTCGCGGTGTGGGAGTTCAAGACCGATGCCGATCTCGGCGACGAGATGCGCCTGTGTCTGAACGACGACACCACCGAGCTGTGCTGGCCCCTGCCCGGCGGGTTCTGCCGCTGGAGCTTCCAGCAGAAGGATCTCGGCGTGAGCATGGACTCGCGCGACAAGGATCGCGAGATCGGCTCGATCGACACGGTGGCGCAGCCCCTGCTGACCGAGGCGATGCTGCGCGAACTGCTGCGGGAGCGCGCCCCTTGGTTTCTGGGCAGCGTCGAGTCGATCCGCTGGCGCATGATGGTGCGCTTCGAGGCGCGTCTCGCTGCGTCCTTCGGGCGCGGTCGCACCTGGATCGTCGGCGATGCTGCGCATCTCACCGGTCCCGCCGGCATCCAGAGCATGAATGTCGGCATGCGCGAGGGAATCCTGCTCGCCGACCTGATCGCGCAGGGCGCGGAACCTTCGGCCTGCGCCGAGTTCGACGCGGCGCGGCGCGCGGAATGGCGTGCGCTGCTCGGCGTCGATCGCGCGCTGTCGAAGCGTGCGAGCACCGACCCGTGGATCGCGGCACGCATCGAGCGCCTGCTGCCGTGCATCCCGGCCTCGGGTCAGGATCTCGCGCGGCTCTGCGATCAGCTCGGATTCGACGCGAAGATGCCGCACTGCGCGGTGCCGGCACACCGCTGAGCGCGGGGTGCGACGGCGCGCGCGCCCTGTCTCCTCACTGCCAGCCGCCGATGCTCGTGTCGAGGCCGTTGCTGAGTGCGAGACCCAGTCCGTTCGCACCCGGCGCGACCACGACGAACTGCGAGTAGAGATGTGCGCCGATCAACGCGGTCTGGTCGGGGAGCTGCAGGTTGATCGAGGCGATCCCGGACGCCGACGTCGCGGCGTTGAAGGTCACGTCGGGCGAGACCCGCAGGCTGCACGCCGGTGCGCCGAGCAGACCGAGCGACAGCGGCAGAGGTGTTCCGGACCAGATCGAGTTCGAGAATCCGATCAGCGCGATCACGGGTGTCGAGGCTCCGCCGTTGGAGACGCGCAGGGTCATCACCTGACCGGCGTCGGGCGTGCCGAGACCGCTGTGCGTCGGGGTACCGGCGGACCCCGGGCACCCGCTGCCGAAGGCGGTCATCGTGCCGCTGACGTGCGTGCGGATGCTCGGGATGCCGAGGCTCGGGAAGAGGTCTTGATTGGGCCAGGTCACCACCTGGTTGGCGAGGTCGCTGAGCTCCACGCCGTTGGGGCTGCCGCCCAGCCAGTGATCGCGGTTGAGGAACAGGCAGAATCCCACGCCGTCCTCGCGCACCGCGCACAGCGTCGCCGTGCCGGGGAGGCTGCCGTTGTGGTGGCGCAGCGCGAGGGAGTGGCCGGGCGTGTTGCTGGAGACGGGGGTTTCCCACCAGCCCCGCAGCAGATCCGGGTATCCCGCGCTCACCGTTGACCACATGTGGTCGGTCCAGTTCGTGTTGAGCAGCGGGTTCGAGTTGCCGAGCGAGAAGGCGGCGAGCACCTTCGCGTAGTCGGCGGTCGCCATGATCCAGCCGCCATTGGCGTCCAGGTTGCGCTGGTTCCAGTCTCCGTACGGCCCGGGCACCCAGGGCGCCGAAACCGTCAGCGACGAGGTGGCGATGTAGGGAGTCTTCGCGTGGTAGCGCACTTCCCCCGCGACGACCTGCGAGAGCAGCGACCAGCCGATCTGTGCGCGGGTCACACCGAGTGGTGTGAAGACGTCGCGCTTGACGATCTGCTCGTAGGTGAGGCTCGTCTCGAGGCTCTCGAGCACGCGGCCGAGCATCATGAAGCCGTAGTTGGAGTACTGCTCCGGGAAGTTGCCGGGGGTGAACTGCAAGTTCACCTGTGTCGTCATGTAGTTGAAGATGTCGACTTTCGAGACCGGGAGCGTGCCGCCGTAGAAGGTGTTGATCGCCTCGTCGTGGAACACCGGGTCCCAACCGAGCGCGTTGATGTTCCAACCGCCGCGGTGCGTGAGCAGGTGCAGCAGCGTGATGTTGTTGGTCCGGGCGTCGAGCGGCGTGCTGCCCGGGAAGAAGCTCAGCATCGTGCGATCGTCGTTGACGATGCCCGCCCGACTGCGGGCCATGTGCTGGTGGATGGCGATGCTGGTCAGCGGCTTGCTGGCGCTGGCGATGCGGAACAGGCTCGTCGGTTGGGTGATCGGATAGCCGGACTCGGCCCAGGTGTAGCCGCGGGCCAGCACCAGGCGGCCGTCCTTGACGACGGCGAGCGACGCCGCGCGCACCGCGTCTCCCTGCATCAACTGTTGCACGTAGTCGTCGAAGGCCGCGAGTTCGGGAACCGCGGTGCCGGTGACCGTGAAACTGCGGCCGAGGACCGTCTCCGAGGATGCGAAGATCGCGGCGAAGCGTGCCGCGCTGCCGACGCCGCCGGCCTGCACGCAGATCGGATAGCGACCGGCCGAGTTGTTGGAGTTGAACGTCGTCTGGTAGGTCGCGGACGTCATGTCGTGCGCGGCCGTCCAGCCGTTCTGGAGCTGGTTGTCGTACCAGATCGACAGGTAGCGACCGAAGCTCGACAGCGTCGTGTGGATCGGCCGCAGCCAACCCGAGGTGTAGGCGCTGAAGTGGTCCTGGTAGCTCGTCGCGGAGCCGCTGATCGAGTAGTTCCAGCTGATGTTCTCGTCGTTGCGGCGCCAGACTCCGGCGTACTGCGGACTCGCGGAGGTGCCGTAGACGGTTGCCATCACCAGGCGGAAGCCCTGGTTCCGCTCGGAGTCGTTGCGGGTCCTGAAGGAGGACTCCGAGAGGTCGTGACCCTCGTGTGTCGGTCGCGCGTCGACCTCGAGCACACCGGCCCAGCGCACCGAGCTCCCGCTGCCGGTCGCACTCAGCAGTTTCGGGACGAAGCCCTGCGGGACCCATGTGCTGAGGAGACTCGCGTAGCTCGTGGTGCTGACGTTGTGGAAACCGATCCAGCCCGGTCCGGAGCGGTGCACCCACACGGCGGCGAAGAGCGGGTTCAGCGGGTCGTCGTAGATCGACAGGCTGATCATCCGGTAGCCCTGCGCGCTCAGCGTGTTGAACTGCGTCTGGTGCTGCGCGGCGCTCTGATTGTGGTAGGCGACCACCTGGGCGTCGGCGTTGCGGACGAGTCCGGAGACGAGGACGAGGAGAAGGAAGACCGACAGGCGGAAGCGAGGCATGCGGGTACGCGGCGGGTCGGGGAATTGAATGCCGCTGGAGCGTCCGGTGTCGCCCCGGGCGCACGGAGAATCCCTGCGAACTGCAACCCGCGGCGTCACCGGTAGTTCCCGATCGCAGCCTGGGCCGCAACCCGAACGGGTTGCCGCGTCGTCGCTGCGCGCCGACCAGGGAGGCCCAGGCCGCTTTGTTTGCCGGGGTCCTTCGGCCTCCGAATCGTCGCTTCACGCGACGATTCTCCGACCTACGGACCCAGCGTGCGTGAAGGGACCGCCGCAGGCTGCCGCACCCCGGCTCAGGACTGCACGGCGAACAACACCGCTCTGGAGGCGGTCAGGCCCTGCGGTCCGCAGGCATCGACGGCGACGAACTGCGCGGCCAGCACCGCTCCGATCGCGACGTTGGCCGGGATCGACAGCGGCAGCCGCGCGGTGCCGAGCGCGCTGACGGCGACCGGATAGCCGCCGATCAACCCGTTCGGATCGAGCCACAAGTCGATGCCGAGGATCGGGAACGCGGGGCTCGTCAGCCCGCTGCTGATCACGACGATCGCCTGCGCGTTGCCCGGGAACCGATGGCCGACGATCGCGAAGCCGGGGTTGCCCTGACGCGCCAGCGAGCTGGTCGTCGCTTCGATGGTGCCGAGGCAGCCCGGAGTGCCGGACGCGGACTGCAGCCCGATGAAGGTGTAGGGCGTGAGCGTCGGGCTGCTCGTGAACGCGACGCCGCCGCTCACCGTGCCGTTGCGACCCGAGGACGAATCGGTCGCGTCGTTGTTGAAGTTCCAGGTCGACACCTGGCCGGGGATCGAGGCGAGTTCGAGGTTCATCGTCGCGGTGATCTCCGCTGCCGTCCGCGCGAAGGGCCAGATGCGCACCTCGTCGAGGCTGCCGTTCCAGACCTCGATGGGAGTGGCCACGTCGGAACCCTTGCCGATGCGCAGCACGTCACCCCGATCACGCAGCGGACCGGAGCCGGTGCGCGAGGCGACCTCGACGCCGTTGACGAACAGCCGCGCGGTCTGGCCGTCCCAGGTGCCGGCGACGTGGGTCCAGGTCAGGAGCTGCCCGGAGGTGAAGGGCCAGTCGACGGTCAGCGTCGAGTTGGCCGTGACCAGCCAGCGGATCGCCTTGTTGTTGACGTTGTTCGCCTCGACGCGCAGGAAGTACGACTCCTGACCGGCATTGCGGTTCTGGCGCAGGATCGTCGGGTAGCGCCAGCCGGAGCCGAGTGTGGTGTCGTCGTAGGTGATCCAGGCTTCGACGGTGATCCCGCTCTGCGGCACGACCTCGGGCGAATACGGAACTTCGACGTAGCCGTCGATCGCGTTGTTGAGCGTGATCCCGGTGTTCTGCGCGAAGAGCGCGGGAGCGAGGAGAGCGGCGAGCGCGAAGGTCTTCATGGCGGTGGTGCGGCGGGAAGAGGCCGCATGGTACGGTTCCGTCATTTCCGGGTCGTGACGCGATTCTCCGCGGGCAGTGCGTCGGAGGCGGTGCAGCGGATCACGGCGCGAATCCCCGCTGGGACGGAGCATTGACCGCGCATCGCGGCCTGGGCCGCAACCCTCAGAGGTTGCCGCGTCGCGGCTTCGCGACGACCGGGAAGGCCCAGGCCGCCTTGTTCGCCGGGCCCCTTCGACCTTCGATCGTCGCGGACTGCGACCTTTCTCCGGCGCACGGGCCCATGGGGATGCGGGCTGATCGGGTGATCTCCGTACGCGGGGCGAGACGGTCGCCCACGCCGGCGGATCGTCTGGGTCATCGCGCGGTGTCGAGATACCCTCTCCTCACAGCGCGAACCATGGTCGCATCCTCAGCCAACCGGAAGCCCCGGGCCGACATCGGCCCTGCGGCGGCGCTCTTCCTGCTCGCGGCGCTTGGGAGTTCCGGCCTCGCCTCGGCACAGACCGGCCCCTTCGTCTACCACCAGGTGACGGGCAGCCACCGGCAGGTCTTCGGCCTCTGCTTCGCCGACGTCGACCACGACGGCTTCCTCGACATCGCGTCCGGTCCGTACCTGTACCGGAATCCCGGTGGCGACATGACCGGCACCTGGACGCAGATCGCCCTGCCGGTCGGCGACGTGATGATCGCGACCGACGTCGACGGCGACGGCTTCACCGATCTGATCGTCAACAACACGCCGAACATCGAGTGGCTCGAGGAGACCGATCTCACCGGCACGCAGTGGGCTCGGCGCGCGGTGATCGGCCAGGTGCCGGCCAACTCCGGCTTCCACGCCACCGGTCAGGGCTACGCGGTCGCGCAGATCCTGCGTGGGGGACGTCCCGAGATCGCCTTCTCCGGCAACGACACGCATGTCTACGCCTTCGAGATCCCGGCACAGAACCCGCAGGCCGGCAACTGGCCGCGCATCGACATCACCGCGGTCGCGGGAGAGGACGGCCTCGCGCTGGGAGACATCGACGGCGACGGTCTCCCCGACCTGATCGCGTCCGATCCGTATGTCGGCATCGACAACGTCGAGTGGTTCCGCAACCCCGGAAACGGCAGCGGCAATTGGGCGCAGTTCCGCATCGGGCGCACCGGCGGCTGGGTCGATCGCGTCGGCACCGCGGATCTGAACGGCGACGGTCGACCCGACATCGTCGTGACCGAGGAGAACATCGGTACGCAACCGGACGCCAATGTCTACTGGTTCGAGCAGCCGCTCAACCCGACCGCCGGCAACTGGACGCGACACCTGCTGGTGCAGCAGTACACGACCAACAGCCTCGACCTCGCCGACGTCGATCACGACGGCGACATCGACATCGTCACCGGTGAGCACCGGGGCACGCGCGAACTCGCGATCTGGCTCAACGACGGCGCCGGCAACTTCACCAAGCAGATCGTCGACAGCGGCAAGGAGAGCCACCTGGGTGCGCGCGTCGTCGACCTCGATCGCGACGGTGATCCCGACCTGGTCAGCATCTGCTACGACAGCTGGCAGCTCGTGCACCTGTGGCGCAACGACGCCGGCGGCGCACCCGCGGCGCAGGTCGCGCGTGCCGGGACTCCGGCGAACCCGCTCGCGCTGCAGGGCGGTGCCGGCAACGGTCCGGTGATCGGCCACGTCTTCGATCCGGTCGTCGACCATGCGTCGTTCATGCCGGCGGCGACCGCCGACTGGCTGCTGCTCGCGCTCCAGCCGGTCAATCAGGCGACGCCCTTCGGCACGCTGCTGTGCGGAACGATCGTCGGCGCGATCCCGAGCCCGGCTCCGGGCCGCGCCTTCTCGCTTCCCGTCCCCGGCAACGTCCACCTGCTCGGCGCCACGCTGTGCGTGCAGGGTCTGTCGATCGACGCCGCGGCGAACCTCGCCCTGACCAACGCGCTCGACATCACCCTCGGGACCTTCTGAGCCGCCTGCTCAGGGGTGCTGGATCGACAGCACGTCGGCCCGCCGGTCGCCGTTGAAGTCGCCGAAGGCGAGCGTCGACAGGGTCTGGGTCGAGGTGTTGAGGAACTGCCAGGCCGTGGTCGCACCGGACGAGACGTACCAGGCCGAGCCATTGGCGTAGAACACGTCGGTGCGACGATCGCCGTCGAAGTCGGCGAAGGCCAGGTCGGAGAGCGCGATCGTCGAGTGGTTGACCGCCGTCCATGCCGAGGAGGCGGCGTAGCAGAGATACCAGGTCGAACCGTCGGTGCGGAACACGTCGCAGCGGCCGTCGCCGTCGAAGTCGCAGAAGCGCATGGTGGAGGCGCGCACGGCGGAGGTGTTGACCTGCTGCCAGAGGCTGGTGCCCGACCACGACACGTACCAGCGCGAGCCGTTGGCGTAGAACACGTCGGTGCGCCCGTCGCCGTTGAAGTCTCCGAAGCCGAGGTCGCCGAGTGCCGCGGACGACGCGTTGATCGCGCTCCAGGCCGACGTGCCGGCGTAGGAGACGTACCAGGTGCTGCCGTTGGTGTAGAAGACGTCGGTGCGGCGATCGCCGTCGAAGTCGCCGAAGCGCAGGCTCGAGAGGGGGATCGAAGAACCGTTGATCACACGCCACGGCGAGCGCGCACCGTCGGAGATCTGCCACTGGCCATTGGTGACCGCAAACGCGTCGGTCGTGCCGTTGCCGTCGAAGTCGCCATAGGCGACCGCGCGGGTGCTGCGGGGTTCGAACATGCGGAAGCTCCAGTAGGAGCGACCCGCGAAGGAGATGAACCACGCCGGGAAGCGATCCACGCCGACCGCGTTGCCGTAGAGGTAGAAGGCACCCGAGGCGTTGACCTGGTTCGCCGCATCGCTCGCCGACGAGTGGCGGAATTCGTTGGCGGTGACGAACGCACCGACGCTCGGCACGCCGCGGATCCGGAATGCCGGCTTGTCGGATTGCAGGAAGGTGTTGTGGTGGACGTAGAAGAAGGTGCCCGCGATGTCGGTGCCGTCACCACGGTCGGCGCCGCCGTGGACGTCGAAGCTGTGCTGCACCGGTCCGCCGAGCACGAGGTTGTAGCGCGCTTCGTAGGCGGTTCCTGGTCTGCCGTCGCACGCGATGTCGTGGCGGTTGTGGTCGAAGCAGTTGGCCTCGATCACCGCATAGCCGCTGTTGGAGACCACGACCCCGTAGCCGAGACCGTAGGCGCGACATCCGCTGCGCGTCATCTGGCGACGGTTGTGGTGGATGTGGTTGTGATGCACCCAGGTGCCCATCACGTTGGAACTCGACACCGCGGACGACGGCCATCCCCACAGCTCGTTGTTGTCGATGTTCACGCTCCACTGCACCGGCGTGTCGGCCTCGACCGCGATGCCGCGCGCATCGGCGCCGCCGCAGTACGGTCCCACGGTCGGTGCGATCTCCGTGTCCGGTCCGCGGAGCCGCAGGCCGGTGATGCGCACGCCTGTGCCCTGGACCGTGAATAGCGGATTCGATGCCGTGCTGCGCGTGTAGATCAGCCCGCCGAGCGAGCCATTGCGACCGCGGCCGCTCGCGAGGGTCACGCCGGGGTGGATCGGTACGTACCAGTCGTCGGTCAGGTCGATCTCGGCGTCGTCGCGGACGTAGACCAGCGTGCCGGTGGTTGCATTGGCGAGGGCGCTGAGGAGGTCGGCCCGCGTCGAGATGCCGATCAGCCGGCGTGACGGACTGATCCAGTCACCGTAGTCCTCCCCACCGCCGAGGGGGTGACCGGTGGGATTGGAGAGCGCTCCGATCCCCTGCGCGGGCAGGGACGGGACGACGGCGAGCAGGGCGAGGAGGGAAGCGGTGCGGATGAGGGACATCGGGGGTCCTTTCGGGGTGGATGCGGGCTTCGCCGCGGTGGCGACGCCCCCCGAGTCCCGCGCGCCCCGCGCGTGTTCGCGCCGATCCGGAATTGCGTCCCTAGCGGTACTCCGCCGAGCGGATCCCGTAGCGCTGCATGAGCTTCTGGAACGCCGAGCGCGCCATGCCGGCCTCCTCCGCGCTGCGCGTGACGTTGCCCTCGTGTTTGCGCAGCAGGTCCTGCACGTAGCCGATCTCGAGGGCTGCGACCGCGCGCGCTTTCATCTCCTGCAGCGTCTCGCCGGTCGTCTCGACCCGCTCGTTCTGCGCTGCGGCGCGGTTGCCCGTGGGCAGTTCGGCCGGCAGGTCCCGCGCCTCGATCCGTGGGCCGGCGCCGAGAGCGCAGGCTCGCACCACCGCGTTCTTGAGCTGCCGGAGATTTCCCGGCCAATCGCGTTCGAGCATCGCGGCGATCGCATCGGGCGAGAAGCCGGTCAGGCGACAGGCCGGCTCGCGCTGGCGGACCTCGTCGAGGAAGTGGCGCGCCAGCGGCTCGATGTCCTCCTTGCGGGCCCGGAGCGGTGGCACGTCGACGCGGACCACGTCGAGGCGGAAGTAGAGGTCCTGCCGGAAGCGCCCGGCCTCGACCTCCTCGGCGAGCACGCGGTTGGTCGCGGCCACGATGCGCACGTCGACGTCGATGGTCTCGGTCCCTCCGACGCGCCGGAATTGCCGCTCCTGGATCGCGCGCAGCAGCTTCACCTGGAAGCCCAGCGGCAGCTCGCCGATCTCGTCGAGGAACAGCGTCCCGCCGTCGGCGAGTTGGAACAGCCCCATCTTGCTGCCGACCGCGCCGCTGAAGGCGCCCTTCACGTGGCCGAACAGCTCGCTCTCGACCAGGTTCTCGGGCAAGGTCGAGCAGTCGACCGGGACGAAGGGACGACCGGCGCGTGAGCTGGCCTCGTGCAGATGGTGCGCGAGGAGCTCCTTGCCGGTGCCGCTCTCGCCCTGGATCAGCACCGAGGCGTCGGTCCGCGCTGCGCGTTCGATGATCTCGACGGTGCGGCCGAAGGCCGGCGATCGCCACACCAGCCGCGGGCCGTCCTTGTCGCGCAGCCGGTCGCGCAGGCTCTCGTTGCGTTCCTTGAGGCCGCGATGGGCCAATGCCTTCTCGACGCGCTCGAGCAGTTGCGCCTCGTCGAAGGGCTTCTTCAGGTAGTCGAAGGCGCCGGTCTTGATCGCCTTCACGGCGGTCTCGATCTCCGGATAGCCGGTGACGAGGATCACCTCGACGTCGGGGTCGCGCGCCTTGATCTCCTCGAGCAGGCGGACGCCGTTCATCTCGGGCATGCGCACGTCGCTGACGACGACGTCGAAGCTCGCCGCACCGAGCGCTTCGAGCGCGGCTCTCCCGGAGGTCGCACTCTGCACGCGATAGCCGGCGCGGCGCAGGAAGAAGACCGACGTCTCGACCAGATCCGGTTCGTCGTCGACGACCAGCACGGCCCTCTGGCTGCTTCGCGCGGGATGTTCGACGGTCTCAGCCATGGGTCGAGGGACGGGCGCGACTGCGGTCGGCACAGGTGTTGTCGCGGCACTCCACCCACAGCTTCAGCTCGTGCGAGACCAGTTCGAAGCCGTGGCGATCGGCGACAGCGGCCTTGAGGCGCTCGAGTTCGGGATCGACGAACTCGACGATCTTCCCGCAGTTGCGGCAGATCATGTGATCGTGGTGTTCGTGGCCGAGCACGTGCTCGAAGCGCTTGCCGCCGTCGCCGACCTCGAGTCCCTCGACGAAGCCCGCCGCTTCGAGGACCGCCAGTGTGCGGTAGACGGTCGCGCGTGAGACCTGGCTGTCGACCTTGCGGCACATGTCGAGCAGCTCCTCCGCACTGAAGTGCTCGTGGGTGCCGAACACCACCTCGGCGATGCGGCGGCGTTGGGAGGTCCAGCGGTAGCCCTTCCTGCGGAGATGGCGCTCGACCTCGTCGACCTCGTCGTGTTCGTCGGTGGGCATGCGCGTTCGGCCGCGAAGTTAGGACACGCGACGGAGCCGCGCGAGAGGGGGCGAGAGCATCCGCCGCGGTCGCGCACGGTTTTCGCGCGGCACGATCGACGGGGCTCGCCCCTTCGTGAGCGCGACGCCCGGTGTTCGTAGAACTCGCCACCTGCACGGGCGCGGGTTCGTCGCCGCGCTCGTCGCGGACCCGTGCCCCCCTTCAGCAGCGCGACAGGAGCGTGGCGGCGGCGCGCGGGTCCCGGGGTCTGCGCGGAAGCGAGAGTTCGGTCAGAACTTCTCGTAGCCCTCTTCGCCGGCGAGCTCGGGGTTCGGGAAGATCAAGTAGCAGGTCTTGCACGGGCCGTGCGGGTCGCTGGTGAAGACCTTGCGCCGGTAGGTCTGGTAGGTGGGGCCGTTCCAGACCGGCCAGAAGCCCTGCGCCATCATGTTGCCGAAGCTCGGGATCCCGGCGAGGCAGCAGGGGATCACCGCGCCCTCGTGGGAGATGTAGCAGCGCTTCCACAGGAACCAGCACTTGATCGGCGGCGGACCGCAGGGGCGCTTCTGCGGTTGCTTCGGTGCGTCACTCGCCGCGGGCGTGGGTGTCGCGACGATCGCCGGCGCCTCGGCGAGCGTGAAGTTCGGCGGCATGTTGATCGCCACGCCGAGCGCCTTCGCGGTCGCGCGGGTGCGATCCATCCACTCGTTGGCGTAGGCGCGATGCCGGCCGAGGCTCTCGTCGCGCAACGAGGGGTGGAACTCGACCAGATGGTTGAACACGATGCGGTCGCCGCCGAGCTCCTTCACGATCTCGACGAAGCGCGGCGCCTCCGCGACGGTGCGCTTCATCATGATGAAGTTGAAGTTCATCTGCGGCCGCTGCGCCGGCGGCATCGCGCGTCGCTCCGCGGCGAAGGCGCGGATGTTCTCCATCACCTCGTCGAAGTCGGCCCCGGTGCGGATCGAGTTGTAGGTCTCCCGGGTGCTGCCGTCGACCGAGAAGGTCACCAGCTCGAGCGTCTGCAGCAGCTTCTCGCGGAAACGGCTCTGACGCATCATCAGCGTGCCGTTGGTGACGATCTCCAGTCGGGTGTGCGTGCGGATCAGATCGTCGAGCTTCTGCTCCATCTTCGGAGTCATGAGCGGCTCGCCGAAGGCGGAGAACTGGACCGTCTTGGCGAAGGGGTACAGCTCGGCGACGACCTTGTCGTAGACCTCGTCCGACATGAACCACTTCGGGCTGTTCGGGTCGAGGAACTGGTTGCACATGAAGCACTTCAGGTTGCACACCGTCGTGCCGGTCAGGTTGATCCAGGTCGGCATCGCCCGCGCCAGCGGGGCGCAGGCGTCCTCGTCCTGCTGCGCGAGCTTGGCGTTCATGTCCTTGAACACCGGGCTGCCGAAGGGCAGGGCCTGGAGTTCGGGAGGCAGCTTCTCGAGGAGCGACGGATCGACGGGTGAAGGCGACATCAGTGCGGTCCGGATCCTATCGGCCGTGCCGACGGCCCGGGTATCGCAGGAATGGGGATCGGAGGCGGCGCGGAGGAATCGGCGATCGCGTGGGGCGATGGCGACGGAGATCCTGGCCAGTTGATCCGTGCCGCTGCGATCGACATCTTGCTTCGATCGTGACCGCGAACATCTCCCTCAAGGGCGTCGGTGCCTCCTTCGGCGCGCGCGAGCTGTTCGGGAACCTCGATCTCGAGATCGCTCCCGGTGATGTGGTGGGGCTGGTCGGTCCGAACGGCGCCGGCAAGTCGACCCTGTTGCGGATCCTCGCGGGTCTGCGCGCACCCGACGCGGGGAGCGTCCGCATCACTCCTGCCGCGGCGACGCTCGGGTATCTCGCGCAGGAGCCGGAGCGGAACGTCGGCGAGACCGTGCGCCAGCTCCTCGCGCGTCGCACGGGCGTGGCGGCCGCGGAGCTCGAGATGCAGGCCGCCGCCGATGCGCTCGCCGAAGGCGCCGACGGCGGCGACGAGCGCTACGCGATCGCGCTGGATCGCTGGCTCGCGCTCGGCGGCGCCGACCTGGAGGAGCGCACCGCGGCGGTCGTCGCCGATCTCGGACTCGACGTCGACCTCGATCTGGCAATGACCGCGCTGTCCGGTGGACAAGCGGCACGTGCAGGGCTCGCTGCGCTGCTGCTGTCGCGCTACGACGTGTTCCTGCTCGACGAGCCGACCAACGACCTCGACCTCGATGGGTTGGATCGCCTGGAGGAGTTCGTCCAGTCCCTCGCGGCGCCGACGGTGCTGGTCAGTCACGATCGCGAGTTCCTGGCGCGTACGGTGACCAAGGTCGTCGAGATCGATCGGAGCCTGTTGCGTGTCGTCGTGTACGGCGGCGGCTACGAGTCGTACCTCGAGGAGCGTCGTGCGACACGGCGCCATGCGGCGGAGGCCTACGCGGAGTACTCGACGCGCCGATCGGAACTCGAGGAGCGGGCGCGGCGCCAACGTGCGTGGATGCAGAAGGGCGTGAAGAACGCGCGGCGCAAAGCCCGCGATCGCGACAAGATGGGACGCGCGTTCCGCGTCGAGTCGACGGAGCAGCAGGCGGCGAAGGTGCGGCAGACCGAGCGGCTCATCGACCGGCTCGAGGAGGTGCAGGCGCCGCGGCGCGAGTGGCGTCTGCAGTTCAGCATCGCGGCGGCTCCGCGCTCGGGGGACGTGGTCGCGGTGTTGCGCGGCGCGGTGGCCGAACGTGGGCTGTTCCGGCTCGGTCCCGTCGACCTCCGGCTCCTCGCGCGCGACCGTGTGGCGATCACCGGTCCGAACGGTGGGGGCAAGAGCACACTCCTCGCCCTGCTGCTCGGACGGCTCGCGCCGGTCGAGGGCAGCGCGAGCCTCGGCGCCGGCGTGGCGGTCGGTGAGGTCGATCAGGCGCGCGCGGCCTTCGTCGACGATGCTCCGATCGGTCGAGTGTTCGCGGGGCAGCTGCCGGAATGGAACACCGCGGACCTGCGCACCCTCCTCGCGAAGTTCGGCATCGGCTCCGAGTTCGTCGAGAGGTCCGCTGCGTCGTTGTCGCCGGGCGAGAGGACCAGGGTCGCCATGGCGCTGCTGCAGGCGCGCGGCGTGAATCTGCTGGTGCTCGACGAGCCGACCAATCACCTCGACCTCGAGGCGATCGAGCAGTTGGAGCAGGCGCTCGACTCCTTCGACGGGACGCTGCTGCTCGTCACTCACGATCGTCGCATGCTCGACAACGTACGGCTGACGCGGCGTCTGCAGGTCGAGGCCGGGAAGGTCGTCGAGATCGCCGCGGATTGAGGACCGTTGCGCCCGTCGCGCGACGGCATCGGGCCGAGCACGGTCCTCCGGACGACTCGCATCCTTCGGCGCACCGCAACACGTCCATCGCAACGGTCGATCGGCGTCGTCCCGCGACGGATCAACCTGCAGCCGGGACTCCTGTCGCTCGGCACTCGACTGCTATCATCCGGCGCGTCGTCCCTGCGACATTTCCCGAGCCGTCGTTCTGCGATTTCGCGGCGCGAGGCCTCGCACTCCCGAAGCTCTCGAGACCAACCCATGTTCTCGTCGACACACAAAGCGCTCGCGGGCGCAACTCTCTCCCTGCTCCTCTCCGCGGCATTGCATGCGCAAGCCGGAAGCGTGATCGGTTCCTTCCCGACGCCCTCGGGGATCGTCCCCTCGGGCCTTGGACCGGATGGCTCCGGCAACCTGATCATCACCGGTACCGGCACCGGCAAGACCATCGCGTTCATGACGGCGACCGGATCGGTCACCGGCCAGTTCACGCCGGCGAACTCGAACACCCCGACCGGTGTCGCCACCGACGGCATCTTCCTCTACGTGTCGGACTCGAGCCCGCTCTCGGGACCGAACATCGACGTCTACAGCATGGCTGGTGTCTACCAGCGCAGCTTCACGGTGCCGGCGACCATTCCGAACGGCATCGTCTACACCCCGCAGACCGGCCACCTGTTCATCAACGACTTCGCCGGCAACGTGGTGTGGGAGTACGACACCGCGGGCGTGCAGATCGGCTCGTTCCCCCTGCTGGGCACCCTGCAGATGGGTCTCGCGCACGATCCGGTGCACAACGAGTTCTGGGGCTATGAGCGCGGCGGCGACCTCATCCACCAGTACGACGCCTCCTTCACCGAGCTCTCGAACTTCCCCGGCCCGGTGTCGCACGGCTTCTCGACGGGCAACGGCATCGCGCTGATCGGCGGCTCGCTGTTCCTGGTCGCCATCGCTTCGCGCCAGGTCGTGATCTTCGACACCACCGGCAACTCCGCCGCTGTGGTCAGCTACGGCCGTGGCTGCCCGACGCAGGGCGTGTTCTACGAGCTGTGGCCGACCGGTACCGGCGACATGGCCGGCCGGAGCATCCGCTTCACAGCGCAGGGCACGACCGGTTGGCTGGCGACTTCGGGTGGCACCTTCGAGACCAACCTCGGCACCAACCTCGCGCTCGGTGACGACACGATCCTGCGCAGCCAGGCACTCGGCTTCAGCTTCCCGCTCCCGAGCTCGCCGATCGGCAGCACCACCGCGATCGACATCTGCTCGAACGGTTGGGTCGGTCCCAATCCGGTGGCGATCCCGGACACGGGCTTCTACACGCAGTGCTCCGGCGCCGAGCTGGTCAAGTACGAGCGCATCGCGCTCTACTGGAACGATCTCAATCCGGCGACGGCCGGCACCGGTGGTGGCGTGTTCTTCAACACGCTGACCAATCCCACGCGTGCGGTGATCACCTGGAACGCCGTGCCGACCTTCGGTCAGAACGACAGCAACACCTGCCAGCTGCAGCTCTACGCGAACGGCGACATGGTGATGATCTGGCAGAGCGGCTGCGTGGTCGGCACGGGCCAGAGCGCGGCGCTCGCCGGCTACTCGCCCGGCCACAACGCACCCGACCCGGGTTCGATCGATCTGAGCGCGACCATCCCGCACCTGTTCGGCCCGTACGGCATCCCGCTCGACCTGAGCGCGAGCCGCCCGATCCTCGGCCAGCCGGTGAACTACGTCGTCAGCCACGTCCCGGCCGGCGCCGCGATGGGCGTGCTGCTGTTCGGTGGTTCGCAGGTCAACGTTCCGCTCGACCTGCTGAACATGCCGGGTTGCACCCTGCTGTGCTCGGGTGACTTCGGCAACGCGCCGTTCAGCACCGTGAGCGGCCAGCTCAGCCTGAACATCCCGAGCGCTCCGGGCCTCGCCGGCTTCACCATGACCAACCAGGCCGTGGTCGTGGCCGCCGGTGTGAATCCCTTCGGCGTGATCGTCTCCAACGGCGTCGCGCTGACCCTCGGCTTCTGAGTCCAGGATCGCGGCCCGGCCGCGATCCAGGGTGGTGACTCGCCTGCGCGGCACCCCGATGGGGTGCCGCGCTGCACGTACGGCGTGGTGCAGTTCGCTGCGGGAGCGGTGCGCTCAACACAGCGTTGACCGGCCGCGCGGGTGGGGAAACGATGATGGCATGACCCCACGCCCATCGACCGATCCCACCCGCCGCGACTTCCTCGTCGACACCGGACGTATCGCGGCTGCCTCGGCGCTCGCCCAGGTTGCCATCCCGGGTGTCCACATCCGCAACGACGACACCATCCGTGTGGCGTTGATCGGTTGCGGTGGGCGTGGCGGCGGCGCGGCGGTCAACGCGCTCTCGGTGCCGAACGGCAACCTGAAGATGGTCGCCCTGGCCGACGTTTTCGAAGGCAAGCCGCAGAAGCTCGCCGAGTCGCTGCGCACGCAGTTCAAGGACCAGGTCGACTTGCCGGCGGAGCGCCTGTTCATCGGCTTCGACGGATACCGCAAGGCGATGGATTGCCTCTCGCCCGGCGACATCGTCATCCTCACGACTCCGCCCGCGTTCCGCTGGGTGCACTTCACCTACGCGATCGAGAAGGGGCTCAACATCTTCATGGAGAAGCCGGTGGCGGTGGACGGTCCCACCGCCAAGCGCATGCTCACGCTGAACGAGGCGGCCAGGAAGAAGGGGCTCCGCATCGGCGTCGGCCTGATGTCGCGTCACAACCACGGCATGCAGGAGTTGCAGAAGCGCATCGCGGGCGGGGAGATCGGCGAGATCCTGTTCATGCGCGGCTACCGCATGCACGGACCGGAGGCCTTCTTCCGCTCCCTGCCGAAGCCCGAGGGCATCAGCGAGCTGATGTACCAGATCCAGCGCTTCCACAGCTTCTTGTGGGCGAGCGGCGGCAACTTCTGCGACTTCAACATCCACATCATCGATCACCTGTGCTGGATGAAGAATGCGTGGCCGGTGAAGGCGCAGGGTGTCGGCGGTCGTCACTACCGTGAGAGCCCGGAGGGTCCGTACGTCGACCAGAACTTCGACGCCTACGGGATCGAGTACACCTTCGACGACGGCAGCAAGCTGTTCTTCGACGGCCGCTGCATGACCGGCTGCAAGGAGATCTACCAGAGCTTCGCGCACGGGACGAAGGGCATGGCGGTCGTCTCGAGCCGCGGCGACTGCGGGTTGCCGTCGGGGACCTTCAAGAGCCACAAGGGCGGGCGTGCCGATCTGGTCTGGCAGTCCGATGTCCCGAAGGATGAGCAGAACCCCTACCAGAACGAGTGGAACGTGCTGGTCAGCAGGATCCGCAAAGGTGAGCCGCACAACGAGGTCGACTCCGGTGTGCAGACCAGCTTGGTCACCGCGATGGGGCGCATGGCGGCGCACACCGGCCAGGAGATCAAGGTCGAGGACATGCTCAACGGCGACTACGAGTTCGCGCCGGACGTCGACAAGCTGACCTTCGACTCACCGTCGCCGTTGCAGGCCGGGCCCGACGGCCGCTACCCGGTGCCGATGCCCGGACAGAAGCAGATGCGTGAGTACTGAGAGCCCGGAAGAGATCCATGATACGGGCTCTCAGATGCTTGCTGGTGGCCGCATGTGCGGCCACGCAGAGCTCGAGAGACCAATTGTCTCTCGAGCTCTGAGGTGCCTGCGCGGGTCGCGCGGGACCGGTTCGCACTCCGCGGCGCACGACCTCGGTGTCGGTGCGCCGCGTCGCCGTCATGTCGAAGAAGCTCACCACTCTCTCCGTTCTCGCATTCCTCGTCGCCGTCGCGGCTCTGGTCGTGGCGGGCCTGGCGTGGTTCCAGGCCTGGAAGAACCAGCCGCTCGACGAGGTGAAGCCCGTCGCCCCCGTGGCGATCGCCGACATCGCCGGCGTGCGCGCCGAGCCGGGGGACGTCACCTTCGATCTGAGTTCCCTCGATGCCGGCGGCAATACGCAGGTGATCTGGCACTGCGGGAAGGTCCTGGCCGGTGTCCGATCGGACTACGCGGCCGCCTGGACCGACCTCCAGGGCAAGCTCCTCGTGTCGGGCACGTCGCACGCGCTGCGCGCCGGTGAGATCCATCTCGCGGTCGGAGCGATGCGCGGCCACGGCGGACACCCGGCGCCCAACGCGCTGATCAACACCGTCAGGTCCGATCGATGGTTCCTCGAGCAGGAGCATCCGCTGGCGGTGTTCCGCGGCACCGCGCTGAGTGCGCGCAGGGACGGTGAGCAGGCGGCCCTTGCGGAAGCCGTCGCCGGGTGGACGCACCACTTGTCGGGGACGCTCGCGCTGAACGGCGTGGAGCAGGCCCTCTTGGTCCCGGCTCGCGTCGAGGTCGCCGAGGGTTCGGTGCGCATCGACACGGTGTTCCCGATCTCGCGCAAGGCTTTCGGTATCGAGCGGCGTCAGGGATTCGAGCCGCCCGCGGACGTCGACGATCGCGTCCTCATCGAGGTGCACATCCATGCGACGCGGGACCCGCTGAGCGTGGTCGCGGAACTGAACGGTCAACTGGTCGCGCAGCAGGCGGCCACCGGTGAACTGTCCGACCGCGTGGCGAATCTCACCGCTCGGCTCGAGCAGATCGAGGGTGCGATCGATGAACTGCGTCGCTCGATCGAACGCGGAGTCGCGGCGACGCCGTCGATCGACATCGCGGCGCTCCCGCCGCGCTTCGTCGACCACGTCGACTACCGAAACAGCGATCACGACCCGCGCTTCAAGGACATCGGCTACGCACCGGAATTCACGATGGTGCTCATGCCGGGTGACCCCGCCGCGGGAATCGCTCCGTTCTATGCCCAGACCACGGAGGTCACCTGGGAGATGTTCAGGGCGTGGTCCTATTGCGAAGACGTCGCCGACGACACCAAGATCGCCGCCATGCGCGCCGCGGATCTGCGACCCAGTCCGTGCTACGACGACGCATCGCGCGGCTTCGGCTTCGACGGGCGTGCCGCGCTCGGTCTGTCGCGCCGCAACGCGCTCGCCTTCTGCCGCTACCTCAGCGAGCGGACCGGACGGTCCTACCGCTTGATGACCGGCGCGGAATGGACCTGGATCGCGAAGGCCACCGGCGGAGTGCCGGCCGTCGCGCAGGAGGTCGCCTGGCTGCGCAACAACGCCGACACCGACCTGTTCGGCGAACCGATGCCGATGCCGGTGGCGCAGAAGCCCGCCGACAAGTTCGGCCTGTTCGATTTCTGGGGCAACGTCGCGGAGTGGGTGATGGACGACAAGCAGTACATCCGTGGCGGCAGCTACCTGACCGAGGCGAAGGACCTGACTCTCGAGTGGCGCGAGGACGAGAGCCAGGACGTGTGGAACGCGACCTACCCCAATCGCCCGAAGAGCAAGTGGTGGTACCGCGATCGCTTCGACATGGGCTTCCGGCTGTGCTGCGACCCGGTGAACCTGCCGAGGGGCAAGTGACGATGTTCCCCTCGCGTGCACGTGTGCTGCTCCTGGCGGCCGCGCTCTCGCCAACCGTGGCGCAGGCGAGTGCGCAGCAGCGCGTCGTCCCGTCCTCACCGGTGGAGGCCCTCGCTCACGCCGACGTCGTCGCGACGGAGTCCGGCTCGTCCCGTCACGAGTTCGAGAGGGTGTTCTTCGGCGACATCCCCGTCGAGTTGACGCTCTACGCCTCGGATCGCGCCAAAGCGGTGGCGGCGGCCGAGGCTGCATTCGCGCGCATCGCCGGGCTCGCCGCGATGATGGACGACTACGCGCTCGATCCGCCGAGCCCGCTCAATCGCATCGCCGAGCTCGCGCCGCAGGCGGTCGAGATCCCCGACGAGCTGCTCCTGGTCCTGAGGCGCGGCAAGGAGATGCACGCGATCACGGACGGTGCCTTCGACATCACCGCGAAGCCCTTCGTGCAGCTGTGGCGGGTGTCGCGCCGTCTCGGCGAGCTCCCGCCGGCCGATCGGATCCGGCGCGCGGCAGTCTTCGTCGACATCGGTGCGCTGACTCTCGATCGCGAAAGGTCCACCGCGATGCTCGCACGCGAGGGGATGTGGCTCGATCTCGGCGGGATCGCCAAGGGCGCGATCGGCGATGCGGTGATCGCCTTGCTCAGCGATCTCGGCGTCCCGAGCTGTCGCTACCACGCCGGCGGCGACATGGTGTTCGGCGATGCTCCGCCCGGTCTGCCCGGCTGGCCGGTGCGGGTGCCCGATCTGCAGGTGTGCGACGATGCCGGCGTCCGCAGGCCGTTGGCATTCTGGGCTTCCCGCTGTGCGGCTTCGGTGTCGGGAGACGTGTTCCGCTTCGTCGAGATCCACGGGGTGCGCTACGCGCACGTCATCGACCCACGCACTGGATTCGGTGTCACCACGCGACGCATCAGCTGCGTCCGCGGTGCACACGGCATCGACACCGATCCCCTCGCGACCGCGGGATTGGTGCTCGACGACGCTCGCTGGCGCGCGGCGCTGCGGCGCGTGCCCGGCTGCGAAGGATGGACCGCGGAACCCGACGAGGTCACACCGCGGCGCTGATCCGCGGCTTCGACCTCACACAGCTTCCGCGCGCGCGACCTGCACCATCGCCTCGAAGATCCGCATCCCGTCGGGGTGCTTCGCTTGCCCGTGCTCTCGCCACAGGGGGTCGTGATGCGCGAGGTAGGCGCGGTCCGGGTGCGGCATCAGGCCCAGCACGCGGCCGGTCACGTCGGTCAATCCAGCGATGGCGTGCGGTGAGCCGTTGGGATTGAGCGGGTAGCGCATGGTCGGAGCTCCCTGCTCGTCGACGTAGAGGAAGGCGGTGTAGCCCTCGTCGAGCAGCAATCGCGCGTGCTCCTCGTCCAGGCACTGCAGACGGCCCTCACCGTGCGCGGCCGGCACGTGGAGAGTGAGCCCCTCGTCCAGGAACACGCAGCGGTTCTTCGGGCTGCGCAGCGTGACCCAGCGACACTCGTAGTGGTCGGAGAGGTTGTGGGTGAGCGCGACTTCCTGCACGAGTCCGCCGCGTGCGGTGCGCGGCAGGATGCCCAGTCGCGTGAGCATCTGGAAGCCGTTGCAGATTCCGAGCGCGAGACCGCCGCGCTCGACGAGGGCGAGCAGACGCTCGCCGACCGTGCTGCGCAGTTCGTTGGCCAGCACGCGACCGGACGCGATGTCGTCGCCGTACGCGAATCCGCCCGGCGCGACGAAGATGTCGAAGCCGTCGACGAGTTTCGGCTCGGCCCGGAGTCGCTTGACGTGCACGTAGCTCGGTTCGGCGCCGGCGAGAGCGAAGGCGTGGAAGGTCTCCCGCTCGCAGTTGATGCCGGGTGCGCGGAGGATCAGTGCCTTGGGTTTCCTGGTCACGAGAGGTCCTCCGTCAGCGTTTGGTCGAGATCGAGGGTGCCCTTGAAGGCGAGCAGGAGAGCACGGAGCGGAGTGCGCAGGACGTCGGCTCCGCCGCGCGTCACATGGAGCCCGACGTCGCCGCGCGTGATGCCGCCGATGCGCGCGAAGGGCACCTCGTGCAGGTTGGCCTCGAAGTCGGCGCAGCGGTCCTTCTGCACCTCGCAGAGGAAACGGCTCTGCGACTCGCTGAACAGGATCTCCTCGGTGGTCAGTGTGCCGTCGGTGCGCACGGAATCGAGGGCGAGCGTGATCGCGACGCGCCCGGCGATCGCCATCTCCGCGGCCGCGGCCGCGAGCCCGCCCTCGCTGAGGTCGTGGCAGGCGCTGACGGCACGGGCGCGGATCGCGCGGTGGATGCCGTCGAGCACCTTCTTGCCGAGGACCTTGTCGACGCGCGGAACGCTCGCGCCGAGTTCGCCGCGGGTCTTCCAGTACACCGAGCCGCCGAGTTCGCGGCGGGTGACACCGACGAGGTAGAGCACGCCGTCCTGCGTGCGTGGCGCGCTGCTGATGGTGCGGGTGACGTCGGGCACGACCGACAGCGCGGTGACCAGGATGCAGCCGGGGATGGTGATGGTGCGGTCGCCGTCGCGGAACTCGTTGTTGAGCGAGTCCTTGCCGGACACGAAGGGAGTGCGGTAGGCGATCGCGACGTCGCACAGCGCGCGCGTCGCGCGCACCAACTCGCCGAGACGCTCGGGCTTCTTGCAGTTGCCCCAGCAGTAGTTGTCGAGGATCGCGGTGCGCTCCGGATCGCCGCCGCAGGCGACGATGTTGCGCAGCGCCTCGTCGATCGCGCACTCGGCCATCGCCGCCGGATCGATGCGGCTGTAGCGCGGATTGAGTCCGCTGCTCACCACGAAGCCGCGCTGCGAACCGAGTTTCGGTGCGATGACCGAGCCGTCGGCGGGGCCGTCGGCACGTGGTCCGCACAGCGGCTTGCCGGCGCTGCCGGCCTGCACCTCGTGGTCGTACTGTCGCACGATCCACTCCTTGCTCGCCACGTTGGGATCGGCGAGCACGCGCAGCAGGGCCGCGCCGCAGTCGGTCTCGGCCGGGAGCTGCGGGTCGCGATGCGTGCGCGGAACATAGGTGGCCTCGCGCTCGAAGACCGGCAGGCCGTCGTGCATGAAGTGCAGATCGAGTTCGCCGTGCACGACGTCTCCGTGCCGCAGGCGCAGCTTGCCGGAGTCGTCGAAGGTGCCGAGCACACAGGCCTCGACGTCCTCCTCGTCGCACAACGCGAGCAGTCGCTGCAACCGGTCCTGAGGGACGGCCATCACCATCCGCTCCTGCGCCTCGCTGACCCAGATCTCCCAGGGCGCGAGTCCCTGGTACTTGAGCGGGGCCATGGCCAAGTCGACGTCGGCGCCGAGTCCCTCGGCCATCTCACCGACAGCGGAAGAGAAGCCTCCGGCGCCGCAGTCGGTGATCGCGTGGAAGAGGTTCTCGTCGCGCGCACGGAGCACGAGGTCCATCACCTTGCGCTCGGTGATCGGGTCGCCGATCTGCACGGCGCCGCTGCTCACCGTCTCGCTCTCGGTGTGCAACTCGAGCGAGCTGAAGGTGGCGCCGTGGATGCCGTCGCGACCGGTCCGGCCGCCGACCGCCACGATGCGATCGCCGACCCGCGGCTGCTTCTGGACCTTGTCGCGCGGCAGGATTCCGATGTTGCCGACGTAGACCAGCGGGTTGCCGACGAAGTCGGGATCGAAGTGCACCGCGCCGTGCACCGTCGGGATGCCCATCGGATTGCCGTAGTCGCGCACACCGGCGACCACGCCGCGCATCACGCGCGCCGGGTGCAGGCATCCCTTCGGCACCGCATCTTCGGGCATGTCGATCGGTGCGAAGCAGAACACGTCGGTGTTGGCGACGGGGCGTGCGGCGAGGCCGGTGCCGAGCACGTCACGGATCACGCCGCCGACTCCGGTCGCCGCGCCACCGAAGGGCTCGATCGCCGAGGGGTGGTTGTGCGTCTCGACCTTGATGCACAGGCAGTCCTCACCGTCGAAGTCGACGACGCCGGCGTTGTCCTTGAACACCGAGACGCAGAAGTCGCGGTCGAGCGTGCGTGTGACGCGTGCGATCTCGCTCTTGAGCAGGTTGTCGATCACCTCGCCGTCCATGCGGATGCGGCCGGTCAGGGTCTTGTGCTTGCAGTGCTCCGACCAGGTCTGCGCGATGGTCTCGAGTTCGATGCGGCGAGGCTCCCGACCGAGTGCGCGGTAGTGCTGCTGCACGGCCTGCATCTCGCGCAGATCGAGCGCCAGGCCGCCGTCGCGCGACAGCGACACCAGGGCGGCGTCGCCGAGAGTGCACAGCGGCACATCGTGCACGCTGAGATCCGCGCGCCCGCCCGGGCCGGGGAGCCCTTCTGGCCAATCGCGGATCAGGACCTCGTGCACGACTTCGTTGGCGAGGCTGTTCTCGGCGGCGTGGCGCAACGCGGCATCGTCGCTGCACCGGGTGAAGAACACCTGATAGGTGCCGGCGTGTGCCGCGGGCAGTCCGCAGTCGCGCAGGGCCTTCTCCACGGAGTGGGCGACCTGGTCGGTCACTCCCGGTCGCGGGCGCACGGTGATGCGGCCGGCCTCCGGGGCGACGTGGGCCCCGGGGGCTTCGATGTGCCACAGGTCGGTGACCGGATCGGCGAGCACGTTGCGCGCGAAGTCCTCGACCTGCGCACGGTCCAACTCGGCGCCGAGCAGGTAGCCGCGACGCGATGCCACGGGGCCGTCCAGGTCGAGTCCGACGGCGGCGAGAGCCACCTTGGCCGCAGCGCCCGCAGGGTCGGGAAGACCGTCTCTCACGCGCACTTCGACGCGCCACGCATGCATGGGGGAACGATGCCGAAGGGGGGGCGAGCTTTCCAGCCGAGCGTGCGGACCGGGAGGTCCTGTGGCTACACTGCCGCGACCCGACAACCCGCGGAACCGCCGTGACCGAGAACAAGTCGAACGAACTGCAGACCGGCCTCGCCTTCGAACGACCCCTGCTCGAGATGGAGCAGAAGATCGACGAACTGCGCCGTCTGGCCCAGACCACGCACCTCGACCTGACGGGCGAGATCCAGGCGCTCGAGGAGCGCCTTCGCAACGTCACCGCCGAGGTCTATGCGGGGCTCAGCCCCTGGGAGAAGGTCAACGTGGCGCGGCACAACGACCGCCCGCTGACCTCCGACTACATCGGCACCATGCTGGACGACTTCACCGAGCTCCACGGTGACCGGTTGTTCGGCGACGACCGCGCCATCGTCACCGGCTTCGCACAGATGGCTGGCGTGCGTTTCATGCTGATCGGGCATCGCAAGGGCAAGACGGTCAAGGACCGTCTTGCCTGCAATTTCGGCTGTGCGCACCCGGAGGGCTACCGCAAGGCGCTCCACAAGATGCAGCTCGCCGAGAAGCTCGGCCTGCCGATCGTCACCTTCATCAACACGCAGGGTGCCTACCCCGGCATCGGTGCCGAGGAGCGTGGCCAGGCCGGCGCGATCGCGCGCAACATCCTGGAGATGTTCAACCTGCGCGTCCCGATCATCTCGATCGTGATCGGCGAAGGCGGTTCCGGCGGAGCGCTCGGCATCGGGGTCGGAGACCGGGTCGGCATCCTCGAGAACGCCTACTACTCGGTGATCTCGCCGGAGGGCTGCGCGGCGATCCTGTGGAAGAGCGGCGAGAAGGCGCCCGACGCCGCTGCTGCGCTCAAGCTCACCAGCGCCGACCTGTTGCGGCTCGGAATCGTCGACGAGGTCATCCCCGAGCCGCTCGGGGGTGCGCACCGCAACCAGCGCGAGACGGTGGAGCGGGTCAAGCAGCGCATCCTGACCTGGCTCGGCGAACTCGGTGCCCTCCCGGTCGACGAACTCCTGGAGCGTCGCTATCGCAAGTTCCGCGCGATGGGGATGCCGGTCGAGAGCCCCGCGGCGATCGGATGAGCGCGCAGCGACTCACCGCACTCGAGCCGGCTCCGTAACAGGCCGCCGATCGCATGGGATCCCCACGCCGCCTCCGCCTCGACGACGACTTTCCGCCGGGTCACCGCCTCGACGCGGCCCTGCGCCGCGCCGATCCCCGCGAGCTCGCGGAGGCGCCGTCTGCCGAGGCCGATGACGCCGCCGTGGTGCGTCGCGTGCTCGACGGCGAAGAGGATGCCTTCGGCGAGCTCGTCCACCGCTACTCGCGGCGCGCCTTCTGGATCGCGTGGCACGTGCTCGGCGCGGTCGAGGACGCGCGCGACGTGGTGCAGGAATCCTTCCTCCGCCTGCACCGCTCGCTGCACCGCTACGACTTCGCGCGCAGCTTCTACACCTGGTTCTACCGCATCGTGATGAACCTCGCGATCGATGCCCTGCGCAGGCGTCGCTCGGCAAAGGCGGTCGCGGTGGAGGACCTCGGCGACGAGATCGCTCCGAACGAGCGTCCGTCGCAGGCGCTCGAGCGCGACGAGGAGCGTTCCCAGGTGTGGCGTGTGCTCGATGCGCTCGACCCGAAGTTCCGCGCCGTGCTCGTCCTGCGCGACATCCACGGCCTGTCGTCGCGCGAGATCGCACCGATCCTCGGCGTGACCCACGTCACCGCGCGCTGGCGCCTGCACCGGGGCAGGCAGTTGTTCCGCGATGCGTGGGCCCGCCTCGACGAGCCGTCGTCCGGGGCGGCCGAGGCCGACAAGGGGGTGTCGTGAGCTCCTCCTGCACCGACTTCGAAGGGCTCCTGGCGCGGGCCCCGTCCGGGGAAGAGGCTGTCCTGGCCTCGGTTCCCGAGGTCCGGGAGCACCTGGTCGGCTGTCCGTCTTGCCGTCGTCGCTGGCGTGGAGCCATCGAGGCAGGCCGCGCGCTGCGATCGCTCGCGGTGCCGGAGGAGCCGGCTGTGGGTTTCTTCGCCGAGCTCGAATCGGCGGTGCTCGGTGCGGCCCGGACGCTCCCGCCGCAGCGCCGCGTGAGGCGGCGCGTCGCGGCGGCGGCGGCGGCGATGGCCTTGTTCTCCTGCGGCGTGTTCCTCGCCGGTCGCCTGCAGCGGCCCGAGCGGCCGCCTCTGGTGGATCTCGAGCCGCTCTCGATCCCGGAGCCCTTCCTCTTCGATCCGGCCAGCCTGACCATGCCGGTCGACGCCAACGCCTTCCGCGGGCTGCGAGGACGCGCTCTGCTCGAGCAGATGCTCGAGGAATCGATGCGCCGGCAGCGTCGGGAGTTCGGCGAGGCGGGCGAGTCTCCGCGTCCCCACGCGCCGCGCTGAGACGTGCCTTTGGGTGGAGGAGTCTTCGCGGCGGCGGTGCGTCGGTTGCGCTCACCGGAGCCGTCGTCGCAACCGGAGATTCCAAGATGAAGCCGAGCCGTTTGATCCTGGCGCTGCTGTGCAGCGCGTTCCTCCACGCGACCCCGCAGGCGCAAGACGCGACCCCCGAGCCGCGAGCCGAGGTGCAGAAGAGCGCGGACATCGACCGCTTGATCGAGCAGATGGGTGCCGAGCGCGCGGCCGATCGGCGCGCCGCCGAGAACTCGCTGCGCGAGATCGGTGAGAAAGCGCGGGCCGCACTCGAGAAGGCTGCGGACGACAGCGAGGATCCTGAGATCCGCTGGCGGGCGCGGCGTCTGTTGCGCGGTCTCGACGGCGCGGCACCGCGCCTGGAACGCCGCGGCACGGATCGCGAAGGACCTGCTCCGGCGCAGGAGCAGGACAAGGACAAGGACAAGGACGTCGACCCGCTCCGACAGGGGAACGACGTCGATGCGCACATCAAGGAGATGATGAAGCGGATGGAGGAGTCGTTCGGGCCCGACTTCCGTGGCCTGCGCGACTTCGGTGACCTCCAGAAGCAGATGGAGGATCTCCAGCGCCGCATGGAGGAGATGCAGGGCAGGACCTTCGGTGGGCGCTTCGGAGCCCAGCCCTTCTCGGGAATGAAGGGCTTCTCGAACGGCACCAAGGTCCAGGTCGGACCGGACGGCGTGCACGTCGAGGTTCAGGAGCAGAAGAGCGACGGAGGCACGGAGACCAAGTCGTACGACGCGCCCGACATGGACAGCTTCCGTTCCCAGTACCCGGAGATCGCGAAGCGCATCTTCGGCGACGGCGGCATGCAGTTCTTCCCGCGCACCTTCGGACGTCTGCAACCGCAACAGCCGCGCGGCTTCGGCGGCACGGATCCCTTCATCGTCCCCGCACCGGCGGAGGTCGCGCCGCCCGCCGAGGGCGAGAAGCTCGGTGTCTACCTCGGGGCCCTCGACGACTCCGTGCGCCGCTTCCTCGAGATCGAGGACGGCCTCGGCATCGTCGTCGATCGCATCGAAGACGGCTCGCTCGCCGCGACGTTGGGACTCCGGCCGAAGGACGTGATCTTGCGCATCGGTGACCACGAGGTCCGTGATGCGTCCGACGTGCGCGCAGCGCTGCGGGGCATCAAGAAGGGCGAGACGGTGGTGGTGGAGATCAACCGCCACGGCGAAGTCCGCAAGCTCGAAGCTGCGAAGGACGCCGATGCACCTGCTCCACGCAAGCTCGAGAGGGTGAAGCAGAAACCCGCCAAGGACGGCGACGACGAGGGCAAGGGCGGATCTTCACACCGCTGAGCTCGTCGCGCGGCACGGATCCGCGTGATCAGATCCGGGGAGTGCTCGGCGTGGTCGCGAGCGGCGCGCCGTCGCGATGGCGGAGTCGGAGCTGACCACATGCCGCACTGCGGTCCGCGCCGCGCTGGCGTCGCACGGTCACGTTGAGTCCGCGTGAGCGGAGGGACTCCGCGAAGGCATCGACGCGCAGGTCGTGGGGACGTGCGAGCCCTTCGATGCGATCCACCGGGTTCCAGGGGATCAGGTTGACCGTGCAGGGGAAGCCGCGCAGGGCGCGCACCAGGGCGTCGGCGTCCTGTGGCCGGTCGTTGACGCCAGCGAGCAGAACGACCTCGAAGGTGACCTCGCGACCCCGTGCGGCGAAGAAGGCGCGCGCGGCTTCGACGATCTCGGCGACGCTCGCCTTCGCGGTCGGCACCAGGCGGCGGCGGAGTTCGTCGTCGGCGGCGTGCAGCGAGACGGCGAGGTTGTAGGCGTGCGGCGCCTCCGCGAAGCGCCGCATGCGCGCCGGCATTCCGCTGGTGCTGACCGTGATGCGCCGCGCGCCGAGTGCGAGGCCCTCCGGGTCGCCGATGCGTTGCAGGGCGGCGAGCAGGGCGTCGAGGTTCAGCATCGGCTCGCCGAGTCCCATCACGACGAGATTGGTGATGCGCGTCGGCGGCACTCCGAGCTGTCGCTCCGCGAGCCGATCGCGTGCCCACAGAACCTGATCGACGATCTCGGCGGTGCTGAGATTGCGGCGCACGCCATCGAGACCGGAAGCACAGAACACGCAGCCGACCGGGCAGCCGACCTGCGACGACACGCACAGGGTCAGGCGCTCGCCCTCGGGGATGAGGACCGTTTCGACGGTCTCGCCGTCCTGCAGCTGCAGCAGCAGCTTCTCGGTGCCGTCTTTCGCAGAGTCGATCGTGGCGATGTGACTGCTGCGGATCGTTGCGCGGCCGGCGAGCGTCTCGAGCAGACGGCGCGGCAGGTTCCGGCAGCCCGACCAGTCGGCTGCGCCGTGCCTGAAGATCCAGTGCGCGAGCTGGCGGGCCTGGAAGGGCTTGCCGCCCGCCGCCTCGACGAGCGCCGTGAACTCACGCTCCTCGGCGCCGCTGAGCGCCAGGGGCGGCAGTGGCGCGGGGATGGCCGGTCCGGCGACGGACTCGACGTCGCTCACGCCGTCT
This sequence comes from Planctomycetota bacterium, assembly GCA_046349595.1. Classification (GTDB taxonomy): domain Bacteria; phylum Planctomycetota; class UBA1135; order UBA1135; family UBA2386; genus JACRLW01. The sequence continues at coordinate 2,407,986 of JAXMCA010000001.1, read as the reverse complement.
CGCGCTGACCGCTCCGCGGCGGTTCCTCGTTGCGCAGGCGCTGCCGGACGAAGGTCGCATCCACGACGACCTTCTGGATGTCCCGCTTGCTGGGGAGTTCGTAGCGCAGGTCGATCAGGAGCTGCTCGAACAACGAGCGCAGGGCGCGCACGCCGGTCTCGCGCTCCATTGCGATCGCCGCGAGTTCCTCGAGCGCGTCCTCGGTGACCTCGAGCTCGCAGCCGTCCATCTCGAAGAATGCCTGGTACTGCTTGACCAGCGCATTCTTCGGCTCGGTCATCACCGCGACGATCTCCGCGCGTGTGAGCGAGCGCATCGGGACGACCACCGGCAAGCGACCCACGAACTCGGGGATCATGCCGAACTCGACGAGGTCCTTCGGCTCGATGAAGGGGATCAGGCTGTCGCGCTCGCGCTGCTCGGTCTCGGGGACCGAGCTGCCGATCATCGGAGCGACGCCGCGGGACTCCTTGCGGAAGCCCATCGCCTGCTGGCCGAGGCGGCGGCCGATGAAGGTCTCGATGCCGGAGAAGGTCCCGCCACAGATGAACAGGATGTTCTCGGTGTTGACCTGGATGTAGCTCTGCTCGGGGTGCTTGCGGCCACCCTGCGGCGGCACGTTGGCGACCGTGCCTTCGAGGATCTTGAGGAGGGCCTGCTGCACGCCTTCGCCGGAGACGTCGCGCGTGATCGAGACGTTCTGCGTCGTGCGGTTGATCTTGTCGATCTCGTCGATGTAGACGATGCCCTGCTGTGCGCGCTCGATGTCGAAGTTCGCGTTCTGCAGCAGCTTGAGCAGGATGTTCTCGACGTCCTCGCCGACATAGCCGGCCTCGGTCAGCGTGGTGGCATCCGCGATCGCGAAGGGCACGTCGAGCAGACGAGCCAGGGTGCGCGCGAGCAGAGTCTTGCCGCAGCCGGTCGGACCGACGAGCAGGACGTTGCTCTTCTCGAGTTCGAGATCCGGGTTGTGGTAACGGGAGTGGAGGCGCCGGTAGTGACCGTAGACCGCGACCGAGAGGATCTTCTTGGCCTCGTCCTGACCGATCACGTACTCGTCGAGTCGACGGTGGATCTCCTCCGGCGTGGGGATCTTGTCCTTGAGGACGAGGTCGCGGACGAAGGTGGCCGGCGCGTCACCGCGGGTCCGTCGATCCTCTTCCTTGAGGATCGTGTTGCAGATCTCGATGCACTCGTTGCAGATGTACACGCCCGGCGGTCCCGCGATCAGGGAGCGCACGTGGTGACGTGACTTCTCGCAGAAGGTGCAGCGCTCGACGGCGCGGCTCTTGCCTCCGTTGGTCTTTGCCATGGGTCTCGATCCGGCGACCTGGGGCGGTGACACGCCCGGGCCGGACATGTCGGGATGATACGCCGAAAACTCCGCCGGTGGTGCAACGAGTCATGCGCTCTCGCGCTTCGATCGCGCGTGATCGAAGCGAGTGCGGCACACCGGACGAGCATGCTGCATGACCGCCGCATCGTGGGACCCGTCGCGACCGGGTCGCGGCTGGCGCAGCCTCACTTCGACGATTCGACGATCTCGTCGACCAGGCCGTACGCCTTGGCGTCGGCGGCGCTCATGAAGAAGTCGCGATCCGAATCGCGGGCGATCTTCGGGATGTCCTGACCGGTGTGGCGCGCGAGGATCTGGGTCAGCGTCTCCTTCATGCGCAGGATCTCCTCGGCCTGGATCGAGATGTCCGCCGCGGTGCCCTGCACGCCGCCCCACGGCTGGTGGATCATGATCCGAGCGTGGGGAAGCGAGTAGCGCTTGCCGCGGGTGCCGGCCGCCAACAGCACGGCGCCCATCGAGGCGGCCTGACCGATGCAGTAGGTCGCCACCGGGCATTGCACGAACTGCATCGTGTCGTAGATCGCGAGGCCCGCCGTCACGCTGCCGCCCGGGGTGTTCAGGAACACCTGGATGTCCTGAGTCTTGTTCTCCTTCTGGAGGAACAGGAGCTGCGCGATGACGCTGTTGGCGACCTGGTCGTTGATCGGCGTGCCGATGAAGACGATCCGGTCTTCCAGCAGCCGGCTGTAGATGTCCCACGACCGCTCCCCCCGGCCGGTCTTCTCGACCACGTAGGGGATGACGACGTTCTGCACGTGTTCCAAGGCGGATCGGTTCATGCGGAGGTGGTTCCCTTATCGGTGATCTTCGCCTTGTCTCTGAGGAACTCCCGCACCTTTCGCTCGAGGATGCCCATCGACAGGTCGTTGAACATGTTGTTCTCGCGGAAGTGCTTGATGACCTGCTCGACGGTGACCCCGTTCTGCTGCGCGACCATCTCGATCTCGCGCATCATGTCGGATTCCTCGACACGGACCTGCTTGGCCTGCGCGATGGCCTCGAGCAGGAAGACCATGCGGATCCGGCGCTCCGCGCCCTCGCGGGCCTCGGTCTGCGCGTTCTCGACCGCCGTGGCGATCTCCTCCTCGGAGCGGTTCTGCTGTTTGAGGCGCTCCCGGTAGGCCTCGATGTCGGCCTTCATCTGCTGCTCGACCAGGGACGGCGGCAGCTCGAAGGGCGAGTTCTCGACGATGTGCTTGAGGATCGTCTCCTCCTGCCGGAGTTGCTCCCCGTGGACCTTCCGCTCGCCGATCTGGCGCAGCAGTTCGGCGCGGAGCTTCGCGAGGTCGTCGAAACCGAACTCCTTCGCCAGGGCGTCATCGATCGGTGCGCGTTGCACACGCTGCACCCCGAGGATCGTCCCCTTCACCTGCCCCTGCTGTCCGCGAACCGCTTCGATCTCGAAGTGGGGCGAGAACTCGATGGGCATGGCGAATTCGCCGCCCTTCTGCTGTCCGACGAGGGTCGCCTTGAAGGCGGAGGGGTCGCATCCGGCGATCGGGATGTTCGGATTGAGCTGGGAGTCGGCGCGACGATGGACCGAGGTACCGGCCGCGTCGAAGTATTCGAGGTCGGCGCGGACGAAGTCGGTGTCGCCGCAGGGCTCTTCGACCGCGTTCAGCGTCTTCTTCTGATCGGCGAGCTGCTCGAGCGCCTTGTCGACATCGGCCTCGGTGGCCTCCGTGGGCAGCGTGTCGACCGCGATTCCCTCGACCTCGCAGAGCTTGACCTCGGGATGCACGTCGACGTGCACGGTGAATTCGATCGACTGCGCGCCATCGACCGGCGTCTCGGGGCCGAGTCCCTCGACGCGCGGCTGGCCGACGACCTTGATGTTGTGGTCGCGGCAGGCGTCGCGGAAGCTCTCGTTGACGATCTGGTCGCGAGCCTGGTTGCGGATGTCGTCGCCGAACTTCTTCTCCAACACCGGGCGCGGGATCTTGCCCGGCCGGAATCCCTTCATGCGGATCTGGCGCGACGCCTGCGAGAAGGCGCGATCGATGTGGTCACGGATCCGCTCGGGAGGGATCCGGATGGTGACAGTGCGGCTGCAAGGGCCGGTCTCGGCGACCTGGACGTCCATTCTCGGCGTCGGATGAGGGGGTGCGGCGGGGAGGGGGAACGGGGCATCTTGGGCCGCGCCGGACCGCGGGTCAACTGTGGTCGAGCGGGCGCTTCACGACGCTCCCCTGGCGCCGTCCGCGCGGGCGGGTCCGGTTCAGCGGTGGATGCCGGCCTTCTCCAGCTGCTCGAGGAAGCGGGGGTCACCGGCCGCCTCCTTGAGGATCTTCTCGTTGCTGTACTGCGACTCGCGGAGCGCCTTCTGCATCGACTTCAGGTTGCCGCGGTGCGCCTCGCAGCGCGCGATCTGGAAGGAGTAGTACTGCTGCCAGTTGTTGCTCCGCGTGTACTTGATCGCGTCCTCGAAGTCGCGGATCGCCGCCTGGGCCTGGTCGAACGCGAGCGAGGCCTCGGCGCGCGCCGCGTAGCGGTTGGCGTCGGCGCGGTCCTTGACGACGTTCTTGTCCAGCCAGTCGAACAGGATCTTCTTCCCGCGCTTCTCGCCGAGTGCCTGGAGGGTCAACGCAGCCCGGACACCCAGCGGACCGATCTGTCCCGCGTCGAGCAGCTGCAGCAGGGCCTTCTCGGTCGGCTTGTGGTCCTGGGGAGCGATGGTGGCGAGGGCCGTCACGAGCTTCTCGGCGTCGCCGGGATCGAGTCGCACGCTGTCGAGCAGCGGGGTCAGGGCCTCGGCGATCTGGGCGTCGCCGTGCACCGTCGCGGCGAACAATGCGATGTAGTCGCCGAGCAGGGCATTCTCCCGCTCGTTGGAGAGCGACTTCAGCGCTACCGGAACGGCCTCGCTCCACTGATTGCGCGTCAGGTGCTGCAAGGCGCGCCGTCGCAGGTCGGGATCGCTCGCCTGCAGCATCGGGACCACGAGGGGCGCGAGGGCCGGCGTCCCGATCTCCTCGGCGGCGTCGAGTGCGGCCAGGCGCTCGTCGGCATCGGCCAGCTTCGGGAACACGCGAGCGAGTGTGGAAGCCGCCTGCGGATCGCCGCTCGCGCCGAGCAGGCGGATGCCGAGCCGTCGGCCGATCCCGTGCTCGCCTTCGGCGAGTTCCGACCAGATCGCGACGTGTGCCTTCGGGTCGAGCTTGGCGAGGACCCGCGCGGAGTTGTCGGCGAGGAATCGGGAGTGCGAGTCGCCGTCCGACGGAGTCAGTTGCTCGACGAGCACCGGGAAGACCGCGTCACCGAGCGCGACCACCTTGTCGATGGTCTTGTCGAGCACCTCCGAGTTGCGCCGGTAATCGGTCTTGAGGTCGGTGAGGAAGGGCTCGAGCGCGGCCATCTGCGCCGGCCGCTGTCGCTCGGCGCGCACCTTCGCCAGCGCGGGGAGATCGCGGAGCGGGATCCCGGCCTGGGCGCAGAGCCCTGCGGCGAGCAGGGAGGTGGCGAGGATCAGGAGCGCTCGTCGCGCGCGGTCGGATCGCATCGCCGTCGAGTGTCCGCTCAGGCGGCGTCCGGCTCAACCCCGCGCACTTGGTGCCCGGGCGCCGGGGCGTAGATTGCTCGCAGCTTCTCGCGATGCAGCATCACGTAGTTCCACACGTTCAGGGCTATCGGCAGATCCCCTGCACTCACCTGTGGGAGGCCGCGCGGTGAATGCGGCTCGCGACTTCGACGTGGTCGTGGTCGGCGGCGGGCACGCCGGGGCCGAGGCCGCGCTGGCCGCAGCCCGCATGGGTGCCCGGACCGCGATGGTGGTGCTCGACCCGACGGCGATCGGGCGGATGTCGTGCAATCCGGCGATCGGGGGAATCGCCAAGGGGCAGCTCGTCCGTGAGATCGACGCACTCGGCGGCGAGATGGCCCGCGTCACGGATGTCGCCGGCATCCAGTTCCGCATGCTGAACACCAGCAAGGGTCCCGCGGTCCGCTCGCCGCGCGCCCAGTGCGACCGTGAGCTCTACAACCGCGAGATGGCGCGGCGGGTGCTGTCGCAGTCCGGACTGGAGGTGATCGCGGACGAGGCGGTCGACGTCGTCTGCGAGCCGGACGGCATCCCGGGTTCCCCGCCCCGTGTGCGCGGGGTCCGGTGCGCATCGGGAACCCTGTTGCTCGCGCCCGCCGTGGTCCTCACCACGGGCACCTTCCTCGGCGGTCTGCTGTTCGCGGGCGAGTGGTCGGCCGAGGGCGGCCGCATCGGTGAACGCGGTCCGGCACGTCTCAGCGCCAGCTTGCGCGCACTCGGAATCGGTCTGGGTCGACACAAGACCGGGACGCCCCCGCGCCTGTCGCGCCGGTCCATCGATTTCGCACGGCTCGAGGTGCAGCACGGGGATGATCCGCCTCGCCCGTTCTCGTTCCGTACCGCACGGATCGACGTCGAACAGAGCGTGTGCTGGCTGACGCGCACCACGCCGTCGACGCACGCGGTCATCGCGCGCAACGCCCACCGCTCACCGATGTTCGCGGGCAGGATCGTCGGTGTCGGACCGCGCTACTGCCCGAGCGTGGAGGACAAGGTGATGCGCTATCCCGATCGCGATGCGCATCTGCTGTTCCTCGAGCCCGAGGGCGCGCAGAGCGACGAGATCTACCCCAACGGCATCTCGACGAGTCTTCCTGCCGAGGTGCAGGCCGAGTTCCTCCGCACCATCCCCGGCCTCGAGAACGCCGAGATCCTGCGGCCCGGATACGCGGTCGAGTACGACTACGTGCTCACCACGCAGGTGCGTACCGACCTGCGGTTGGCGTCGATCCCGGGGCTGTTCACCGCAGGGCAGATCAACGGCACCAGCGGCTACGAGGAGGCGGCGGGACAGGGATTCGTCGCGGGCGTCAACGCGGCCTTCGTGGCGCGTGGAGAGCCGCCGGTCGAACTGGACCGGGCGAACAGCTACCTCGGGGTGATGATCGACGATCTGTGTCGCGTCAATCCGAGTGAGCCCTACCGCATGTTCACGAGCCGCGCCGAGTTTCGACTGCACCTGCGCAGCGACAATGCGGATCGTCGGCTCGCGGAGGCGGCGCGACGGATCGGCATCCTCGCCATCGACGATCACGAGCGCGTCGCGCTCAAGGAGCGACGCATCGCCGACGCCCTTCGTCGCCTGGCCTCGACGCGTCACGAAGGGCGTCCCCTTCTCGATCGCCTGCGGCGTCCCGAGATCGGTATCGCAGACGATCTCGTGGCGGCGGCGCTGTCGCCTGTCGTGCTGACGGCCGACGAGCGCTCCGAGGTCGAGGCCGAGGCGAAGTACGCGGGCTACCTGGTGCGTCAGGACCGCGAGGTGGAGCGGATGCGTCAGCTCGAAGGCAAGACGATCCCCGAAGCGATCGACTATGCGGCGGTGCGGGGCCTCTCCAACGAGGCGCGTGCCCGGCTCGCGGCACGCAGGCCGCGCACCGTGGGAGAGGCTTCGCGACTCCCGGGGGTGACTCCGGCCGACGTCCAGCTGCTCCTCGTCGTCACCTCGAGATGACGACGAGGAGGCGACCTGCGCGTCAGTTCCGCTTCGCCAGCTCCGCGCGCGTCTCGTTCGCCTTCTTGGCGGCCGCGGTGCCCTCGAAGCGCTTGGCGAACTTCTCGAGCTCCTCGATCAGCTTCTTGCGCTGCGAGATGCGGTTCGGATCGAAGCTGCTCATCACGTGTTGCAGCACCTTTCCGGCCGCGAGCTCCTTCTTGATCGCCGGGTCCTTCGCGAAGCGATCGAGTTCCTTGTGCGCGGCGTCGGCCGGCGGGAGACCCTTCCAGTCCTTCTCGATGCGATCGAGCTTGTCCTGGGCTTCGGCGAAGTCCGGGCCCTGGGCGAGCGACGCAACGCGCTCGACCTGCTTGGTGCTGCGCTTCTCGAGTTCCGCCTTCTGCGCCTCGAGGACGGGGCGCATCTCGGCGTCGAGCTTCTCCTGGGAGAGCATCTTCTCGAGGTAGTCGCTGAGCCGCTTGTACTCCTTCTTCTCCCAGTGCTGACGGATCGCGTCGTATCGCGGATCCTCGGGCATCTTGGGAGCGAGGGAGACGTTGGCGAGCTGTTGCTCGATCAGGTTCTCCGACGGGATCCGATCGTTCGGGACCGTGATGATCGTCCCGTCCGGATCGACGGTGTAGATGCTCGGGAAGAACTGGATCGCGTAGAGGGTGTTGACGTTCTTGACCTTGATGAAGGGGTATTTCGCTCCCAGCTTGTTGATGAAGGTGTCTTCGATCAGCTTCTCGTCCTCATCGGACACGCCGATGAGCAGCATCCCCCGCTCCCTGTACTTCTCGTACAGCTCGTTGTTGTGCGGGACGGATGCCTTGCAGGGGCCTCACCAGGTTTGGGCGAAGTCGAGGATGACGAGCTTGCCGCTGAGCTCGGAGAAATCGGTGGGGGCGTCGTTCCACGCCTTCTCGATGGTGAACGAGGGTGCAGCGGTGCCCTTTTGGAGCTGAGCGCTGACGTTCCCGGCGAGAAGGGCGACCGACACCGCCGTGGCGGCGCGGAGCATGTTGCGCATGGGCGGGGATGATAGCGACGCCCGCGCGGGACGCGGAGCCGGCAGTTGTCCTCGACTCGTCCCGAAAACGGCGGCGGACCCGGTCGCGGCTGGCGTCGCGATCAGCCCCTCAGCACCGCCTTCACGAGGCGATCGGTCGGGGTGTCGGGAGCGTCCGCCAGGACCTTCTCGACCTTCTGCCGGGCCTCCTTCTCGGGGTAGCCCAGCGTGGTGAGCGCGGCGATCGCGTCCTCGGCGGCCGCCGGCAACGCGGTGGGGCGGGGGACCGAGACGATCGGGAGGTCGCCGAGATCGAGGTCGTCGACCTTGTCCCGCAGTTCGAGACAGATCCGTTCGGCGGTCTTCGCGCCGACGCCGCGCACCCTCCGCAGGGCGCCGAGGTCGGACGCACGGATGTGGCCGGCGAGCGATGCGGCGTCGAATGTGCTGAACAGGGCCAGCGCCATCTTCGGGCCCACGCCACTGACCTCGAGGAGCTTGCGCGCGAAGTCGCGGTCGGCGCGGCGCGCGAAGCCGATCAGGCTCGGCATGCCATCGGCCACGTGGAGGATGGTGTAGAGCCGCGCCGGGTGCCCTTCGCTCAGCCGCGCGGCATCGCCGACCGGAACCAGCAACTCGTAGCCGACGCCGGCGACGCGCAGGACCACGGCGGTGCCGCTGCTGCGGACGACCTCGCCTTCGAAGTGGTCGTACATCGCGTGCGCGCCGCGCGGTTCAGGGCTCGAGAGACAATTGGTCTCTCGAGTTCTGCGCGGCCGCGCATGCGGCCACCAGCAAGCATCTGAGAGCCCGTATCATGGATTTCTTCTCGGGCTCTCAGCCGCGCAGCGACAGGCCGAGTTCGTCGAGCTTGGTCCGGATCTCGTTGAGCGAGGTCTGGCCGAAGTTCGGGCAGGCGAGCAGTTCCGCCTCGGTCTTGTTGGCGAGGTCGCCGATGGTGCGGATCTTCAGCACGTCGACGATGCGACGGCTGCGGACCGAGAGGTCGAGTTCGGTGACCGGACGACGGCGCGGATCGGGGCTGCTCGGGTCGGGACCCTCCTCGCTGGACACCGGCACTTCGTCGGCCTCCTCGATCGACGTCGACGCGAGTTCCTCGGGCGCCATGCCGAGCCGGAGACCCTTGGCGCGGAGGATCTGCTTGATCTCCTCGAGCGAGGTCTCGCCGAAGTTCTTGTAGCTGAGCAGTTCCTGCTCGGTCTTCCGCACCAGGTCGCCGAGCGTGAACACGCCCATCTTGGCGAGGCAGTTGCGGCTGCGGACCGACAGCTCGAAGTCGTTGATGGGCGTGCGCAGGACCTTGTTCTTCTTGTCCTCGCGGCGCTCCTGGTCCTCGTCGTAGTACATGCTCAGCGCCGCGGCGGCATCGCGGCGGTAGAGCCTCGCGCGGGCGTTGTTCGGCTGCGCCTGGAGGGCGAGGTCGAAGCACTGCATGGCGCGGCGGAAGTTGCCGATGTCCTCGTAGAGGACGCCGAGGTTGATCACACAGCTGACGTTGACCGGCGGATGCATCAACGCGCGCTCGTAGAGTTCGCGTGCCTCCTCGTCCTCGCCGCGCAGGTCGACGTTCAGGGCGAGACGGAACAGCGCGTCGGGGTGGGCGGCGTCGCGGCCCAGCGCTTCGTCGTAGCAGGCGATCGCGCCGAGCGTGTCGCCGTCGAACTCGCGCAGCCGACCCTGGAAGTAGAAGCGGTCGACCTCGGGAAGCGACTTCTCGCAGTCCTTGAGTTGCTTGGCGAACTCGTCGCGGCGCGAGGTGCGCTCGAGCACGTGCAGGGCTGCGACCGCCTGCGCCGCATCGCTCTGGCGCGCGCCGAGCGCGGCGAGCGCCTCGTCGGTCTTGCCGATCGCGGCGAGGCTCTGCGCGAGACAGATCGCGATCGCCGGATTGGTCCGCTGCTCGGCGAGGATCGGTGCCGCCTCCTGGTGACGACCGAGCGCCCACAGCACCAGACCGCGCTTGAGACCGCGCGCCATCGGCGTCGCGAGCCAGTCGCGCAGCTTCTCGATCTCGTGGACCGAGCGGAAGGTGCTCCGGCGGAACTCGCGGATCCTGGCGTGGTCGATCGTGCCGTCGAGGGCGGTGAGGGGGTCGGTGCCTAGCTCTTGGCCTCCGCTCATCATGAATCCTGCGTGCTGCTGCCGGCGTGGGATGGGGCCGTCGCGGAGGGACCTGGTGTGGTCCGCGGTGTCCGCGCGGCGCAGTGAGAAACGCGGCAGATTAGGGGTGTCTCGGGCGCCGTTCAAGCGCGCCGCAAGACCCCCCGGTACAGCGCCAGCAGATCGCTGGCCATCGCCGTGAAGGTTCGCACCCCACTGTGTTCTCGCGCGGCGGCGGCGAGGTGCGCGAGGGCACCGCGGTCGGCGGTCAGGGTCGCGAGCTCGTCGGCGAGGCCGTCGACCGACCCGGGCTCGACGACCGACCCGGTCACGCCGGGAAGGACCGCGTCCTGCAGGCCGCCGATGCGGCTGACCACCACCGGTCGTCCCGCGGCGAGCGCCTCCCGCACGGTCAGCCCGAAGGCCTCGTGCCACAGCGCCGGGGCGACCAGCAGATCGATCCCGGCGAGGATCCCCGGCAGGTGCTCGGTGCGGTACGGGCCGTGGTAGTGGAACCGGTCCTCCGGACGCAGCCTGGCGAGGACCTGGGTCAGGTAGCCAAAGTCGCCGTGGTAGGGGACGACGTTGCCGTGGACGTGGAGCTCGGTCGAGCCGGGCGGCAGGCGCTGCCAGGCGCGTACCAGGACATCGAGCCCCTTGCTCGGGATCAGCGTGCCGAGGTAGCCCAGGCGCAGCCGCCGGGACGAGGTGACGTCGGGGAGCGGCAGCGCCGAGAGGCCTTCGACGTCGACGGCATTGCCGACCACCGTGAAGCGTGCGGCGGGGATGCCCAGCGCGACGAAGGGCGCGATGGCCCGAGCCGAAGGCACGACCAGCGCGGTCGCGCGCCCGGCGAGCGCGAGCGCCGCAGCATGAAGTTCCGCGACGACCGCCTGCCCCTTCGCGCCATCTCCGATCCATCCGCCGAAGTTCCCGCGCAGGCAGTCGGCGCAGCGCGACGGCTCGACGGTCTCGCACACCCTCCCCTCGCGGTGCCACATCTGTCCGCGCGGACAGATGGTCCAGTAGTCGTGCAGCGTCAGCACCGTGGGGATCGCGGCGTCCTCGAGGCGACCGAGGATCCCCGTCGAGAGACCGGTGAGATGGTGGATGTGTGCGACGTCGAAGGGCAGATGCGCGCGCAGGAAGCGACTCAGAGCATCGTCGAGCAGCGGGACCGCGTACAGCGAGCGCAACGAGTCGAGACCCTCGTAGCGGTACACCACGCGGGTCACGCGGTACGGAGCGCCACCCGCGTCGTCGTCGCGCAGGCTGCCCTGCGGCAAGCCCGCGACGCCGGTCTTCGCATAGACGTGCACGTCGTGGCCGTCGGCGACCAGCGCACGGGCGAGCCCGTCGACATGCTGTTCGACACCGCCGACGCTCTCCGGCGGCAGGCCGTGCGCGATGAGCAGGATGCGCAGCGTGCGGGAGGCGTCGACCATGTCGCTCCATCGTGTGCGGTGCGCGCTGGAACGCACATGTTTTTCCCGCTAGCATCCCGCGCGCTCGTGAGTGGCTCGGGCAAGCCACGGAGCGAGCACGCGACCGGCGGGCTGCTTCACTCGCTCGTCCGCCCGGATCGATCGCGACGATCGTTCCGGACCGGCGCGTCTCGCAGGTAATCAGGGTCGTCTCCGTCCGGTCGGCAGGTCAGGCCTCCGCGACGGCCCGGCTCGTGTTGACGGAGGAAAGCTCGCCTCCGTCGTCCTGGCTCAACCCCCAGGGAGGACTGATGGACCGTATCCGCATCCGCGGCGGGCGCGACCTGTCCGGAAGCGTTCGGATCTCCGGCAGCAAGAACTCTTCGCTGCCGATCCTTGCGGCGACCCTCCTCGTCGACGGCCCGGTGCTGCTGCGCAACGTGCCGGATCTGAAGGACGTCGAGAGCATGTGCCGCATCCTCAAGCACCTCGGGGTGCGCAACTATCGCAACGACGATGGTTCGCTCTACCTCGAGGTCGAGGACCAACGGCCGGTCAACGCGCCGTACGACCTGGTGCGCACCATGCGCGCGTCCTTCGTCTGCCTCGGCCCTCTGTGGGCCCGGCGTGGAACGGCGCGCGTCAGCTATCCGGGCGGCTGCGTGCTCGGCCATCGCCCCGTCGATCTGCACGTCAAGGGACTGCAGGCGATCGGTGCGCAGATCGTCGTCGAGGACGGTTACGTCAACGCCGGCGGTCCGGTCCGTGGCGGCACCGTCTACCTCGCCGGCAACCAGGGTTCGACCGTGCTCGGCACCGCGAACGTGGTGATGGCGGCGGTGCTCGGCAAGGGCACCACCATGATCGAGCACGCCGCGATGGAGCCGGAGGTCGAGGACCTCTGCAACTTCCTCAACGCCTGCGGCGCGCGCATCCGCGGCATCGGCGGACACTGCCTGATCGTCGAGGGCGTCGAGCGGCTGACCGGCTGCGAGTACTCGATCATCCCCGACCGCATCGAGGCGGCGACCTATCTGGTCGGCGCCCTCATGACGAACTCGCACGTCGCGGTCGAGGACGTCGCTCCCGAGCACCTGATCGCGGTGCTCGACGCGCTGCGCGAAGCCGGAGCCGAGCTGCGCGTCGAGCGCAACCGCATCACCAACCTGCCGACCCCGGACGGTCGCATCAAGGCGGTGAGCGTCACCACGCATCCCTACCCGGGTTTCCCGACCGACATCCAGGCGCAGTTCATGGCGCTGATGACGCGCGCCGACGGCACCTCGGTGATCACCGAGCGCGTCTACCCCGAGCGCTTCATGCATGCGAGCGAGCTCGCGCGCCTGGGCGCGAGCATCCGTCGCGAGGGTCCGAGCGCGATCGTGCAGGGCACGCACCATCTCAGCGGAGCGCCGGTGATGGCCTCGGACCTGCGCGCCTCGGCGAGCCTGGTCCTCGCCGGCCTGGTCGCCGACGGTCACACCGACGTGCGCCGCGTCTACCACATCGACCGCGGCTACGAGCGCATCGAGGCCAAGCTCCAGCACCTCGGCGCGGACATCGAGCGCATCAGCGAGGGCTGAAGGCCCGTCGATTCCGCGCGCCGGGCCGGAAGCTCAGTGGCTCTCGCGCGGCACCGCGGCGCCTCGCCGCCCGACCAGGAAGTCGAGGTCGCAGCCCGCATCCGCCTGCTGCACGTGATCGTGGTAGAGGCGCTGGTAGCCGCTGCCCATCCGCGGCGGCGGCGGTTGCCACGCAGCCCGTCGTCGCGCCAGTTCCGCCGCGTCGACGCACAGTTCGAGGCGGCGGCGATCGACGTCGAGTTCGATCACGTCGCCGTCGCGCACCAGGGCGAGCGGACCGCCGTCGGCGGACTCCGGGGCGACGTGCAGGACCGCGGTTCCGAAGGCGGTGCCGCTCATGCGCGCGTCGGAGATGCGCACCATGTCACGCACCCCCTGTTCGAGCAGCTTGACCGGCAGGCCGAAGTTGCCCACCTCCGGCATCCCGGGGTAGCCCTTCGGCCCGCAGCCGCGCAGCACCAGCACCGACGACGCCTCGACCGTGAGCGCCGGATCGGCGATGCGTTCGCGGTAGTGCTCGATGCTGTCGAACACCACGGCGCGGCCGCGGTGCTGCAGCAGTGCGGCCGTGGCCGCCGCCGGTTTGATCACCGCTCCCGACGGTGCGAGGTTGCCGCGCAGGACCTTGATCCCACCGTGCGGGTGCAGCGGTGCGTCGAAGGCGCGGATCACGCGCGCATCGAAGTTCTCGGCGCCGGCGTTCTGCAGCCTCAGCGTAGTACCGGCGACCGTGCGCGCATCGCCCTCGAGGAGGCCGTGCTCGTCGAGCATGCGCAGCACGACCGGCAGTCCTCCCGCGTAGTAGAAATCCTCCATCAGGAATCGACCCGCCGGCATCAGGTCGACCAGGGTCGGGATCTCGGCACCGATGCGATCCCAGTCGTCGAGTGCAAAGGGGATCTCGAGCCGTCCGGCGAGGGCCAGGAGGTGGAGCACGGCGTTGGTCGAGCCGCCGATCGCCGCGACCGCGCGCACTGCGTTCGCCAGCGACGCATGCGAGACGACCTGCGACATGCGCAGGTCCTCGTGCACCATCTCGACGATGCGTCGCCCGCTCATGTGCGCGAGCACCTTGCGGCGCGCGTCGACGGCCGGGATCGCTGCATTGCCCGGCAGGGCCATGCCGAGCGCCTCGACCACGCACGCCATCGTCGACGCCGTGCCCATCGACATGCAGTGGCCCGCCGAGCGCGACATGCACGCTTCCGCGTCCATGAACTCGGCGATCGACATCTTCCCGGCGCGCACCTCGGCATCGATCTTCCACACGTGGGTGCCGGAGCCGATGTCGCCGCCGCGGAACTTGCCGTTCAGCATCGGTCCGCCGGAGACGACGATCGTCGGCAGGTCGCAGCTCGCCGCGCCCATCAGCAGCGACGGCGTGGTCTTGTCGCAGCCGCACAATAGGACCACCCCGTCGATCGGATTGCCGCGGATCGACTCCTCCACATCCATGCTGGCGAGATTGCGGAACAGCATCGCGGTGGGGCGGAGGTTGGTCTCGCCGAGCGAGAACACCGGGAACTCGAGCGGCAGCCCACCGGCTTCGTAGACCCCGCGCTTGACGTGTTCGGCCAGCTCACGGAAGTGGGCGTTGCACGGCGTCAGCTCGGAGAAGGTGTTGCAGATGCCGATCACCGGTCGGCCGTCGAACACGTGCGTCGGCAGGCCCTGGTTGCGCATCCAGCTGCGATGGATGAAGCCGTCCTTGTCGGTGGGACCGAACCACGCCGTCGAGCGGAGCGGACGATTGGATTTGCTCATCGCGTCATCCCTTGAAGCCATGGGCGGGCAGTCCCGCGACGTCGACGTCGATCGCGAACAGCCCACCGGCGAGCGGCTCGGTCTGCAAGGCCGATGCGGACAGGCCGGTGCGCGCGGTCGTGACGTACAGCGTGCGCAGCAACGGGCCGCCGAAGGCGCAGCTCGTCACCTGCGACACCGGCAGCCGTAGCACGCGATCGACGCGGCCCTGCGGCGTGAAGCGCGTCACGCGCGCGCCGCCCCAGTGTGCGAGCCAGAGGCAGCCCTCGGCGTCGACCGTCATGCCGTCGGGGAAACCCTCGTCGTCCTCGAGGCGCACGAACACGCTCCTGTCGGCGATGGTGCCTGCGTCCGGGTCGCAATCGAAGCGCAGCACCACGCGTCGTGTCGTGTCGTTGTGGTACAGGATCCGGCCGTCGGGCGACCACGCCGGACCGTTGGTGATCACGTAGCCGTCGTCCATCCGCTGCACGGCACCGTCGGGACTCAGGCGCCACAGCGCACCCGTCGGTGCGCGGCAGGCATCGTCCATCGTGCCGGCCCACAGGCGCCCGCGCGCGTCGCACTTGCCGTCGTTCAACCGGTTGCCCGGTTGCTCAGGCTCGGGCGCGACGAACCGCGTCACCTTCCCCCGCTCCAGATCGACGAAGGCGAAGCCGGAGCGCAGGCCCGCGATCCAACCACCCCGCTCGCGGAAGGCGATGCAACCGATCTTCTCGGGCATCGGGAAGACCATGGTGCTGCCGTCGTCCGCCGCGAAGCGCAGGACCGCCGGCCGCTCGATGTCGACGAAGTAGAGCGCGCGTTCCCGTGCGACCCACACCGGCCCTTCGCCGAGGCTCGCGCGCACGTCTCCCACGCATCGCGGCGTGTTCACGTCCACCCGCCGTCGACGACGAAGGTCTGGCGCGTGCACATCCGACCCTGGTCGGACGCGAGGAACAGCACCATGTCGGCGATCGAGCCCGGTTCGATGATGTCCGGCAGGCACTGTCCGGCGCGGACCTTCGCCTCGAACTCCGGTGTCAGCCACAGTTTCTTCTGGCGCTCGGTGGCGACGTAGCCCGGCTCGATGCAGTTGATGCGGATCCGCTGGGGTCCGAGTTCGCACGCGAGCGCCTTCGTCATCCCCTCGATCGCCGCCTTGGCGGTCGCGTAGACCGGGATGCCGGGGAGCTTCAGACGCCAGGCGATGGAACCGAGGTTGACGATCGAACCCCCGCCGTTGCGCGCCATCGCGCCTCGCACCGCCTGGATCGCGAAGAAGTAGTGCCGCAGGTTGATCGCGATGCGGTCGTCGAAGTACGCAGGTTCGACCACATCGAACTCGTGGCGATCGTCGTTCGCCGCATTGTTGACCAGCACGTCGATCGGTCCGAGCGTGCGCTCGACCTCCGTGATCGCGCTGCGCAGCGCTGCGATGTCGCGCAGATCGCAGTGCAGATACCGCGGCCTCGGCCGTCCCTCGCCGGCGAGATGCGCGACGAGCTTCTCCGATGCCTCGTCGACGACGTCGAGGAACGCGACCCTGCTGCGCTGCTGCGCGAAGGCCCGCACCACCGCGGCGCCGATCCCCGAGCCGCCCCCGGTCACGAGCACGACGCGGTCGATGAGGCTCGGATAGTTCGCCGTCGATTCTCTCGGAGGGGACGTCATCGGGTCGCTCCGTGTCGCAGTCTCGTCGTCCACGCCGGTTGGAGGAAGCGGAAGGTCGCGGTCCTGTCCGACCCGCGCGGTCGAGCCTTCAGTGCCCGAGGAAGCCGCGGAGGTCGATGGCGAGTGCGTGCAGCGACGGCTCGTGCAGGTACATCATGTGCCCCGCCGGGTACTCGCGCAGAGTCACCCTGGACTGGTCGATGCCGAATCGGCTGGCGTTGTACTCCGCGGCGAAGAAGGTCGTCGCGGTGTCGTACAGCCCGTTCGCGATCAGGATGCGCAGCTTCGGGTTCGCCGCCATCGCGCGGGCGACGTCCGGCATCACGTCGAGCCAGCCGGCGAAGGCCCCGCCGATCCGTCCGGATCGCTTCCACCGCCCGCCCGCGACCGGCGACGACACCAGGTAGTCGCGGTCCATCGACACACCGAGTTCGCGGCCGAGGTAGTCGTGGAAGGTCGCCGCGTAGGCGGCGCCGACCGCGGTGTTCATCGGGTCGCTGGTCGGCGTCTCGCCGGCGTCGTCCGCCTCGGTGCCGGTGTAGCGCGCATCGAGGCGTCCGAGGACGAGCCCGCGATCGCGGAGCAGTTCGCGACGGAACCGCGCGGTGCTGATCCGCAGGTTGGTGTCGCGGATGTAGTCGTCCTTCAGCCCGGTGAAGCGGTGCAGCTTCTGGATGATCGCGGTCATCCGGTCGGGGGCGAGCGACGCGCCGGCGAACAGCGCGCCGAGATACTCGCCGCGGGCGAACTCGCGTGCCTCGCGCAGGAAGGCCTCGAGATCCTCGGGCTGCTCGGGCAGGGCGTGGTGGTAGGCCGCTGCCGCCGCCATCGTCGGCAGGGACAACACCGTCTGCATGTCGCTGCCGCTGCCGTCGACGAACTCCATGTCGAGCGCCGGCGAGATCATCATCACGCCGCTCAGTCCGACGGAGGCGCTGCCGCCCTGGAGTTCGCGCAGCAACAGACCCGAGCGGATGCCCCCGTAGCTCTCGCCGAGGACGTACTTGGGCGAAGTCCACCGCTGGTTCTCGGTCAGCCAGCGCCGGATGAACTCGGCCACCGAGCCGGCGTCCTCGTCGAAGCCCCAGTAGTCCTCGCCCTTGGCGTCGCCACGCGCCTCGCTGAAGCCGGTGCCGATCGGATCGACGAACACGATGTCGCTGCCGTCGAGGATGCTGTCGGGGTTGGCCTCGAGGACGTAGGGCGGCGAACCCGCCGAGGTGGCATCGCTCGGCACACGCGCGCGCTCGGGTCCGAGCAGTCCGAGATGCAGCCAGATCGACGACGAGCCCGGCCCGCCGTTGAAGGCGAAGGTGACCGGTCGATGCGCCGCGTCCGCGCCCTTTTCCGTGTAGGCAAAGGTGAAGAACGAGGCCCGCGGGGCGCCCTTGTCGTCGCGCAGGAAGGTCTCGCCGGCGGTCACCACGTAGTCGAGCTTCCGCCCGCCGATCGTGGCGCTGTGTTCGGTCACGAAGCGCCGGGCCGGAGTCTCGGGCTTCGCCTTCTGCGGGTCGTCCTGGGCGGGGGCCACTCCCAGGAGCAGGAACAGGGACGCGGTGAGGGGCAGGTGGGATCGGGGCATCGCTTCGAGGTTCGGGGTTCGGTGGCTCGGACTGGGAAGATCGGGCTCATGCGCGCCGTCTCGCGCGAGGCTATCCTTCCGCCCTCCGCCGACCGAGGAGTCGTCCATGAAGCTGATCCGCAACTTCTTCGCCCTCTGCGCTGCGTTGTTCGTGCTCGGTGGCACGTCGCTGACCGCCCAGGAGACGGCGGCGCGCGAGCGCGTGGTGATCGTGCCCGGTGCGCGGCCGCAGGGTGCGCGCATCGTCCAGATCGCGCCGCGCCCGCTCGACACCCCGGCGCGGGCCTACGAGGGCGTGAAGCAGTTCCGCGACTGGCGCTGGTACGCGACCTCGGGTCCGGCGATCGCGCGCGCTCGCTTCGAGGCCTACGCGAGCCGCTACGCGCCGTCCTTCGTCCACGGCTACGCCTATGGGTGGTACGGCGGGGGCTACGGGTCGCCGCTCCGCGCTTCCCACTCCCGCACCTGGCGGCGCTGAGTCCGAGCGCGTCGCTGCGCTGCGCTTGACCCTGCACGACGGCCTTCCCACACTGCGCCGCTTCGGGTGACCCCACCCGCGAGCCGAAAGCGCAGCGATGTTCGACCTCCTCTCCGGAGCCTTCAGCAAGGCCTACCGTGCCATCGTCGGTCAGAAAGTCCTGACCGAGGCCAACGTCGACGAGGGCATCCGCGCGGTGCGCACCGCGTTGCTCGAGGCCGACGTCAACTTCCAGGTCGCGAAGGACTTCATCGAGGACGTCAAGAAGCGCGCGCTGGGCCAGGAGGTGCTGAAGGCCGTCGATCCGGGCCAGCAGTTCATCAAGGTCTTCCACGACGAGCTCACGACGCTTCTCGGTGGCGAGAAGGTCGGACTGCCGGTCGCCACGCAGGGTCCCCTGATCCTGATGCTCGCGGGCCTGCAGGGTTCGGGAAAGACCACCACCTGCGGCAAGCTCGCGCGCTGGCTCAAGCAGGAGAGGAAGAAGAACCCGCTGTTGGTCGCGGCCGACCTTCAGCGCCCGGCGGCCGTCGATCAGCTCGTCACGCTCGGCAAGCAGCTCGGCATCGCCGTGCACGCCGAGGGTGCGGGTGGTCGAGCGCCGGACGTGTGCGTGCGCGGCATCGAGTTCGCGAAGAAGCACATGCACGACGTGGTGATCCTCGACACCGCGGGTCGTCTGCACATCGACGACGACCTGATGCGTGAACTCGAGGAGGTGCAGGCGCGCACCAAGCCGCACGGCGTGCTGCTGGTGTGCGACTCGATGCTCGGTCAGGACGCGGTCAATTCCGCGCGGGTCTTCAACGAGCGGCTGCCGATCTGGGGCGTCATCCTGACGAAGACCGACGGCGACGCGCGCGGCGGCGCGGCGTTGTCGATCAAGAAGGTCACCGGCAAGCCGATCCTCTTCGCCGGTTCGGGCGAGAAGCTCGACGATCTCGAGGAGTTCGATCCGCCGCGCATGGCGGGGCGCATCCTCGGCATGGGCGACGTGGTGTCGCTGGTCGAGAAGGCGCAGGCCGTCATCGACGAGAAGCAGGCCGAGAAGGAGGCGAAGAAGCTGCTCAAGGGGCAGTTCAACTTCGAGGACTTCCTGCGCATGGTCGGCATGCTCAAGCGCCTCGGACCGCTGAAGAAGGTGCTCGGCATGCTGCCGGGCATGGGCCAGGCGATGAAGGAGATCGACTTCGACGACAAGCGCTTCAAGCGCGTCGAGGCGATGATCCAGTCGATGACCGTCGTCGAGCGTCGCAACCCGGACGTGATCGACATCGAGCGCCGGCGTCGCATCGCCAAGGGCAGCGGCAACGAGCTCCAGGCGGTGCACGACCTGGTCAAGCAGTTCAAGGCGATGCAGAAGCTGATGGGCCAGCTCGGCAAGGGCGGACTCGGCGGTCTGATGGGGGGGGCGGGCATGCCCGACCTCGGTGGTCCGGGCGGGCTCGGCGGACTCGGTGGTCCCGGCGGTTTCGGTGCTCCGCCCGGTTCGCTCCCCGGAGGGCGTCCCCCGAAGGGTGGCGGCAACGATGCGTTCCGCGACTTCATGCGCGGGCGCAAGCGCTGATCCCCCGGCCCGACGGAATCGGCCGCGACAGGTCCAGGCTCGCTGTGGATCCGACCGCGACCCCGCGCTAGACTCCCCGACCCTTTTTCGCGCCCACCCGGTTCCCGGACTCACCGCCGTGGCCCAGGGGCGCTGTCCCGGAGCCCATCCCCTTGTCCGTCAAGCTGCGTCTCACCCGGTTCGGTCGTCTCAATCACCCGACCTATCGCGTCTGTGCCGCCGACTCGCGCGCCAAGCGCGACGGCCGCGTCATCGAGACCCTGGGCTACTACCTGCCCAAGGCTCCGCGCGAGCAGGATCAGCTCACCGTCGAGGCTGAGCGCATCAGCTACTGGCTGTCGGTCGGCGCGCAGCCGTCGGAGACCGTCGCCAGCCTGCTCAAGCGCGTCGGCATCGCGCTGCCCCAGCGCGCCGACAAGCGTCGCGACGCGCGCAAGGCCGCCGACAAGAAGCGGAAGGCGAAGAAGAAGACCGCCGTGAAGTTCTCGCCGCCGAAGCGCATCGGCAACGGCCGCAAGGCGAAGGCGAAGTGGCGCGCCAAGCACGGCGCGAAGTCCGCAGGGTGAGTGGCTCGGGGGCACCGGGATCCACGGTGCACGACCGAGTCGCGGTGCGTGGTCGAGTCGACCCTCCGCGCGGCGCGCGGTTGACAGCGATCGAACCCGCGGGTGCGGTGAGCCCCGCTCGCGCATGAGGCATCCGTGACGACGAAGAAGAAAGGCAAGACCAAGAGCGCGGGCAAGTCCGACGACGCGGCGGAAGCCGAGGTCGTGGCGGCACTGCCGGACCCGCGGGAGACCGTGGAACCCAAGCCCGCGGTGCTGCAGGCGACCCTCGAGGCCTTGACCGCGATCCTCGGTGAGCTGGAGAAGCCCGCGGAGCCACAACCCGGTGACCTGGTCACCGCCGTGATGCACTTCGTGCTCGGCCAGGGCGTCGCCTGCGGCATCGCCGAGGAGGCGACGCGGCGGCTCGACGCCGAGTTCGTCGACCGCAACGAACTGCGCGTGACCGAGGCCTACGAGACGGAGGAACTGCTCGGCGATCTCGGCATCCCCGATCTGTTCGAGCGCTGCCGCACCGTGCAGCAGATCGTCGCCCAGATCTACAACGACCAGAACCGCATCGATCTCGGCGCGCTGCGCGGACTCTCGATCACCGAGCGCAAGGGCATGCTGCAGCGTCTGCCGGCGATCCCGCCCGACGCGGTGGCCTACCTCAACCAGGTGCTGACCTTCGAGGAGGTTCTGCTCTCGCCGCGCTCCGCCTCGCGTTCGCAGCAGAAGCTCGGTCTGGAAGGCGGACCGGCCGAGGACTTCGTCCAGAAGGCGCGCGACCTCGTGCAGCCCTTCGGCCACCTGCCGCTGTCGATCGGCAAGAAGGGCAGCGATCCGGCGCAGCGTCCGCTCTGCCCGAGTTGTCTGTGCGCGCGGATCCAGCCCGGCAAGCGCTGAAGCCCGACGAGGCGCGCACCGTGCGGGCCCGCTACTGTCTGGACGCGTGGTGCGTCTCTACCTCGCCTCGACCTCGCCGCGTCGCTCGTCCTTGCTGACGGAGGCCGGCATCGACTTCGAGGTGGTCGAACCGGGCGAGGAGGTGGAGGGACCGGCCGAGGTCCGCGCACGTGCCGTGGCGCGGGCGCGTTCGAAGGCGTCGACGGCGCGCGTCGAGGGACTTGCGCCCGGTTTCGTGCTCGGCGTGGACACCGTCGTCGCTCTCGACGGGGTCGAGTTCGGCAAGCCGGTGGATGCGGGCGATGCCGAACGGATGTTGCGCGCTCTCTCGGGGCGCGTGCACCAAGTCATCACCGCCCACGTGCTGCGCGCGCATCCGCAGCGGACCCTCGCGGTCTTCGAAGCGACGACCACGGCGCGGGTGCGGTGCGAGACGCTGACGCCGTCGCGGATCGCGGCGCACGCGCACGGCCGCGCCTGGATCGGCAAGGCCGGCGGCTACGGGATCCAGGACGCCGAGGTCGACTTCATGGAACTGCTCGACGGCGATCGCGACACCGTGATCGGCATGTCGGTGGACGCCGTGCGCAGGCTGCTCGACCGCGCCGGCGAGGCGGGTGCCTGATGGTGGGGATCCTCCCGCGGCTCCTGCTCGGTGCGGCGATCGCGACCGCCGCGGTCCTCGCCGTCGACCAGGCGCTCCGCGAGGAGACCGCGGGAGAAGTCCTCGCAGCCTCCTTGTCGTGCGCCTCGGAACCCGCAGCCCTCGGCATCGCTGCGGACCTTCCGACCGGCACGGCCTGGCTGATCTACCTGCTCCAAGAGGGAGCAGAGGTACCGCCTCTCGTCGCTCCGCTGGTGTCGATCGAGGACGGCGGCGGCGTGCGCGTGCTGCGCGCGGCCCCGCCGCCTACCGGTCCGCGCGACGACCCCTGGCTCGCCGCCGGGATCCTCTTCCCGGGCCGCGCTCTCGCCGACCTCGGTGCACGGGAGCGTGCGGCCCTGCTCGAGTCGATGCGCCGCTGGCGAGGTGGTCTGCAGGTCGCGCCGCGCGCGCGGATCGTCACGTCTGCGGCCGATGCGACGGCGCTCGTGGTGCTGTTGCGCTTCCTCCGCTGACCCCGCGCAGGGCCGGGGTGGTCTTGATCGCCGTGCGCCGGACGCTACCTTGCTCCGTCCTTTCGTCCGAGACGCACGCCCGCAGCAGGCGCGGCACAGGTTGACCATGAAGGCCGACATCCACCCCAAGTACCACAAGGTGACGGTGCACTGCGCGTGCGGGAACACCTTCGAAACCCACTCGACGCGCCCCGAGATCCGCGTCGACATCTGCGCCTCCTGCCACCCGTACTTCACGGGCGCGCAGAAGTTCGTCGACACCGCAGGCCGCGTCGACAAGTTCCGCCGCCGCTACGCGCGCGGCGCGCAGACCGGTTCGTCGAGCTGACGCGCGACGGCGCCGCCGCTCCGCGCTGAACCCGGACCTGCGCCGTTGCGTTGGCCGGGACCTCGCGTGGATCGTCGCGGGCTGAGCGGATCATGCGCGAGTTCCTGGAACCGAAGGTGGTGGCCAAGCTCGACGCCATGGTCGCGCGCTCGCGCGAGCTGCTCGCCTTGACCTCCGACCCGGTGGTGCTTGCCGAGCCGCGACGCGCGGCTCTCCTGCAGCGCGAGCTGGGCGGGCTCGAACCACGGGTTCGCGCCTACGAGGAGTTCCGCCGTCAGTGTGCGGAGATCGAGGGTCTGCGCGGCCTCCTCGGCGACCCGACCGCCGACCGCGATCTCAAGGACCTCGCGCGCGAGGAGTTGCCTGGCCGTGAGACGGCGGCGCGTTCTGCGGCCGACCAGCTGATCGATCTGTTCCTGCGGAGTGAGGGCGACGGCGAACGCAGTGCGGTGGTGGAGATCCGCGCGGGGACCGGCGGCGACGAAGCTGCGCTGTGGGCGCGCGATCTGCGCGAGATGTACCAGCGCTACTGCGAGCGCTGCGGCTTCACCGTCGAGCCGATCTCCGACGCACCGACCGAACTGGGCGGTTTCCGCGAGGTGGTCTTCGCCGTGCACGGCGACGGCGTCTTCGACAGGCTGCGCTTCGAGAGCGGCGGTCATCGCGTGCAGCGCGTGCCGGCCACCGAGTCGCAGGGTCGCATCCACACCTCCGCGGCGACCGTCGCGGTCCTTCCCGAGGCCGAGGAAGTGGAGGTCGAGATCAAGGACAGCGACCTCGAGATGCAGGCGGTGCGGGCCTCGGGTCCGGGTGGGCAGAACGTGAACAAGGTCTCCTCCGCGGTGCGGCTCACGCACTTGCCGAGCGGCTTGTCGGTGTTCTGCCAGGAAGAGCGCAGCCAGCTCAAGAACCGGCAGAAGGCCTTGAAGCTGCTGCGCACGCGCCTTCTCGACATCGAGCGGCAGCGCGTCGAGGGAGCGCGCGCAGCGGAGCGTCGTGCCCAGGTCGGCACCGGGGACCGCAATGCCCGCATCCGCACCTACAACTTCCCGCAGAATCGCGTGACCGATCACCGCATCGGCCAGAACTTCGCCCTCGAGCCCATCCTCCAGGGGCGGCTCGAACCGATGATCGACGCCCTGCTCGCCATGGACCGCCAGGCAAGGATCGCCGCCCTGTGATCACCCCGGGCCTGCGACCCGTGGACGAAGGAGCAGGTTTGCCTGCGGGACGCGCTTTGGCCATCCTTCGCGACTCGCGCGGGACTGACACCCGACCTCACGACCCCTCAATCGAACGACAGGAGATCGCCCATGACCGATGAGCTCCCCGAGCTCGAGCCGCTCGACACTCCCGCGACCGCACCGGCGATGGAAGCCGCTGCCGCGGGACAACCGGCGCAGAAGCCTTCCTCGCCCGGACTCCCCGCACCCGCCTACAGCGTGGGGGCCGACAAGGAGTACTACCGCTTCCTGTTCGCCGGCGTGGTGATCACGGTCGGCAGCCTGATGCCGTACGGGCCCGAGTGGGACATGGCCGGCTACAAGACGCTGAGCGGCGCCATCGCGCTGATCGTCGGCATCGGCCTGATCTGGACCTGGTGGGGCGCGATCTCGATCAACCGCTTCCGCGGCGCGAACCTCAAGTGGGTGGCCTATGCCTTCCTGCCGCTGATGATCACGCTGTTCGGGTTCATGCGCGCCTTCGAGTCGCCGGCCTACGTCGCGTTCAAGTCGATGGGCAAGCAGCTCCCCGCGGACTGGATGGAGTTCATCAAGGCCTTCTTCGCGCTGAAGGACGCCCCGAGCCAGGAGATGGCGGACAACTTCGTGCGCGCCACCGGCTCCGGCAAGTTCGTCGTCTTCCTCGGTGCCGTGTGGGCCGAGATCTCGATGCTCTTCGCGCTGTTCGGAGGAGCCAAGACCGCGCGTGCGCAGAAGGCGGCGAAGGTCGCTGCCGCTGCGTCGAAGCGTCCGGAGCGCACCAAGCGCTGAGCGTGCACGCCGCCGCGATGCGGCGTGCGTGGTGCCGATGACCACGCGTCCCGACACCGTGCTCACCATCCTCAACGCCGCGAGCACTTGGCTCGCGGCGCGGGGAGTCGATGCGCCGCGTCGCTCGGTCGAACTCCTGATGGGTAGGGTGCTCGGGCTCGGCCGTCTGGAGCTGTACCTGGCGCACGACCGTCCGCTCTCCGAGGACGAGCGCAGCCGCTTGCGCGGGCTCGTCGCGCGCCGCGCCGAACACGAACCCCTCGCCCACCTCCTCGGCGACTGGGAGTTCTTCGGTCACGAACTCGAGGTCGGGCCCGCGGTCCTGATCCCGCGTCCCGAGACCGAGGGACTCGTCGAGCTGGCCCTCGCGTCGCTGCCCGCGCATGCGCCGCGCATCGCCGACCTCGGCACCGGCAGCGGTGCGATCGCGATCGCGCTGGCGCTGGCTCGCGCGGATGCGCAGGTGGTGGCGGTCGATGTCTCCGTGGAGGCGATCGCGGTCGCGCGACGCAACGTCGAACGGCACGGGCTGACCGGGCGCGTCCTCCTCCGCATCGGAAGCTGGTGGGAACCGCTCCGCGGCGAAGAGCCCTTCGACATGGTCGTGAGCAACCCGCCTTACTGCGACCCGGCGCGTGAGGCGGACGTCGCAGCCGACGTCCGTCGCTTCGAGCCCGCCCTCGCGCTGTGGTCGCCGCGCGGCGAACCGCAGGCGCACTACGCCACCATCGGTGCCGGCGCCCGCGAGCATCTGCGGAGTGGCGGGCGGCTGCTGTTCGAGACCGGGCTCGGAGCGGCCGATGCGGCGCGCGACGCCCTGCGCGTGATGCCGCACCTGATCGACGTGGAACTGCGCGACGACCTCGAAGGACGGCCGCGCTACCTGCTTGCCACGCGCGGCGGCGCGAGCGCGCTCACACCGCGGTGACTTGCGCCGCGACGAAGTCGTGGATCGCCTGACGGCACGCCGCCGGGAGCTGGGTGAAGAAGATCGCGATCTCGTAGGTCGGCGGGCTGACGTCGCGCAGCTTCGCGCAGCGCACCACCGCGCCCTGGACTTCGTGTGTGCCGACGGCGCCGGGGATCTCGAGCGCGATGCGCAGAAGCGTCATCTCGCGCATCGCCTCGCCGAAGTAGCAGCACAGTCCGCTGGTCGAGAGATCCTTCAGTCGGGCCGGGCGCATGCCGTCGCGCTCGGCGAGTCGGATCGAGAATTCGGCTTTCGCGCGCGCCGCGCGGCGTCGCTCGATTCCGGGTCGCGTCATCTTGTCCCTCCGGGTTCTGCAGTGGGCGCCGCCCTGGCTGCCCAAGGCGGGCGACGTTAACGTCCGCCACGATCCATCGCTACGATCCTTCCCTTCACCTGCTCGCGAGCTCCCATGGCGAACTTCAACAAGGTCATCCTCCTCGGCAATCTCACGCGCGACCCGGAACTCAAGTACACGCAGGGTGGCCAGGCGGTGGCGAAGTTCGGGCTCGCCGTCAGCCGCAAGTACACGCAGAACGGCGAGACGAAGGAGCAGGTCTGCTTCGTCGACATCACCGCCTGGGGGCGTACCGCTGAGGTCGTGAACGAGTACGCGAAGAAGGGCCGTCCGATCCTGATCGAGGGTCGCCTCGACTACCAGACCTGGGAGAAGGACGGCCAGAAGCGCAGCAAGCACGAGGTCGTCGCCGAGACCATCCAACTGCTCGGCAGCCGCGATGGCGCCACCGAGGGCGGTGGCGGCGGTGGCGGTGGCGGTGGCGGTCGCCGCGGCGGCCAGCAGGGCGGCGGCGAGGCCGCGGCCGGCGAGGCGGATTTCGACAGCATCCCCTTCTGAGCGCACGGCGTCCTGCCCCTGACAGGGCCGCCTGGGCGTCGCAGCCTTCGACGCTCAAGTCCTCTACAGCGCGGATCCGAAAGGCACCGATGCGCCCATGCGGGGCGCTCGCAAACGGTGCTGCATGGGTTCGATCCAAGAGGTCAAGGAAGCGCTCTCCGCGCAGGCGCGCACGACAACGCTCGACGAGCTCCGCAGCCGCGGCCGTCAGCAGGTCCGCGTCATCCGCGCCGAGCAGGTCGCCGCGATGGTGGCGGAAGCCGTCGAGCGTGCGCTCGCCAACTCGGGGATGGTCCCGCAGGACGATCTCGATCGCCTCGTCGCGCAGAGTCGCGCGCAGTTCGCCGAGGTCAACAGGGAGCGTCAGCGGGAACACGAGCAGCGTGAGCGTCTCGCGCAGGAGCTGAACGAGGCCGAGCACGCTCTCGAGTCGGCGGAGCTCGCCGCGCAGGAAGCGCGCGAGCAGGTCCGCGCCCTCGAGGAGAGGGTCGGCGAACTCGAGGGGGGGCGCATGCGCTCCCAGGAACTCGAGCCGGAGCTCATGCTGATGCGCGCTCGCGTCGCCGAGATGGAGCGCGAGATCGAGGCGCATCGCTCGCACGTGCGCGAGCAGCAACCTGCGATCGACGACGTGCGCCGTGGCAAGGAGAAGGCGGAGCACAAGGCGCACGAGGCCGAGGAGCGCGCCGGACGACTGGCGATGGAGCTCGAGTCCTCGCGCCACACGGTGGAGACGCTGCAGCGGCAGGAGCGGGCCCGCAAGGAGCAGATGCTCGCCATCGAGGAGGACCTGCGGATCGCGCAGTCGCGCATCGCGGAACTCGAGCAGGAGCTCGAAGTGGCGGAGCGGACGACGGGCGCCATCGAGGCCTCGGCCGATCCGGCGGCAGCCGCGCAGGTCGACGTGATGGCGCGGGTGCTCGAGGAGCTCGCGACGCTCAAGGCACGCGTGAACCAGGTGCCCCCGGTGCCTGCGGCCGCGATGACCTTCCAGAACGCGCCGGCGGCTCAGCCGCCGCAGCAAGGCAACCAGGTCGTCGATCAGCTCGCGGCCGCACTCGGCAAGCTGACGCAATCGATGACCGACAAGATGGAGTCCATCGGTCGCAAGATGGGCATCAGCGGGGCGGTCGAGTCCGGGCCCGTCAATCTCGACGGGCTGTTCAAGGATCTCGACAAGCAGAAGGTCGAGTCCAACCTCGACAGCATGGAAGTCAAGAGCAAGCAGGCCGGCGGCATCGCCGCGAACCTCGCGAAGCTCAAGAAGTTGAAGGGCAACTGACGCAGCAGCGCAGCGCCCACAGGGAACGACGCAACAGGGAAGCCTCAGGAGCAAGATGAACGATCAGCAGAATCACGGTTCGATGCAGCACACCCACACGACCGGAGAAGAGGTCGCGCTGGGCAAGGGCATCGATCTCGGCACCGCCAACATCGCGGCAGCGGTGCAGAACGGCGACGGCAGCATCACGGTGACCGTGGAGCGCAACGCGTTCCTCGACATCGGCGACGACGTCTACTCGAAGAACATGCTCACCAAGCTGAAGGTGCCCTATGTGGTGCACAACGGCAAGTTGATCGTGATCGGCGAGTCCGCCTTCGAGCTGGCCAACGTGTTCGGCAAGAACACGCGTCGCCCGATGTCCGACGGCCTCATCAGCCCGAACGAGGTCGACGCCCTGCCGGTGATGCGCATGATCATCGCCAAGGTGCTCGGCGAGCCGCGCACGCCCGGCGAGACGGTCTGCTTCTGCATCCCCGCGGAGTCGATCGACGTCGACAACAACGTCGTCTACCACCAGGGCCTGTTCCAGGGCATCCTCGCGAAGATGGGCTACACCCCGCGCCCGATCAACGAGGCGCACGCGGTGGTGTTCGCGGAGCTCGCCGACAACGACTTCACCGGCATCGGCCTGTCCTTCGGCGGCGGCATGGCGAATGCCTGCATCGCCTACAAGTCGATCCCCTGCGTGCAGTTCTCGGTCGCACGTGGCGGTGACTGGATCGATCGCAACGTCGCCCAGGTGCTCGGCGTGAAGCAGAGCAAGGCGACGTTCATCAAGGAGCGCGGCATCGACATCCGCGACCCGAAGAACCGCGAGGAGGAGGCGGTGTCGATCTACTACCGCACCCTCATCAACTACGTGCTGCAGAACGTGAAGCACCGCTTCGAGTCCGGCCAGAACATGCCGTCGTTCGCGGAGCCGGTCGACATCGCCTGCGCCGGCGGCACCTCGCTGATCGGCGGCTTCATCGAGGTCTTCCGCGAGGAGTTCGCGAAGCTCGACTTCCCGATCCCGATCGGCCGCATCTTCCGCGCGGAAGACGCGCTGACCGCGGTCGCGAAGGGTTGCCTGGTCGCCGCGGCGATCGGCGAGTGAGGTCGGCCATCGGTGCGGCGGAGCCGGAGTCCGGCCCGTCGCGTCGAGCCGGATTGCAGCGCCCCGGGGGTGGTCGCATGATCCACGCGACACCCGTCGAGGAAATGCGCTGCTCCATGCGAGGAGCCCCCACTCACAGGAGGCATCGCTTCCCTCGTCGTCGGATCCGATGACGACGCGGTCGCCCCCGATCCCGCGTCGCGACGGGTGTCCCCGTCCCATGCGAAACGGATCTGGGCCGATGAAGCGAACCCATCTCCTGCGTTCGACCCCGGGCATCCTCGTCTGCACGGCGCTCCTCGCGAGCGGTGCTGCAGCACAAGCGCGGTGGCGACCTCACAAGACGCCGTGGAGCACCTCGACCGCGATCACGACCTATGACTTCGCGCGCCGCGAGGTCGTGCGCTACGGGGGCTCGTCCGCCGCGAACACCTGGGTGCTGCGCGACGGCCGTTGGCAGCAGATGGACACACCGGTGCGGCCTCGCGCCACGATGGCGGTCGCGCTGGCATTCGATGTCAGCCGCGGAACAGTCCTGCTGTTCGGTGGGAGCGACGGCGTTCGACTGCTCAACGAGACCTGGGAGTGGAATGGAGCGGAGTGGCGCGAGCTGTATCCCGTGACCTCGCCACCGGCACGGCAGTCGGCAGCGCTGTGCTCGGACCTCGGTCGGGGCAGGGTCGTGATGTTCGGCGGTTTCGTCAGTGCAACTCCGTGGGTGCTCGGCGACACCTGGGAGTGGGACGGCTCGAATTAGACGCAGCGCTTCCCGTCCTCGCCTCCGCCCGCGCAGGGGCACGACGACTTCTCCCGGGTGGACTCGACCGGCGAACTGGTGCTGACCGGGGGGCAGGATGCGTCGGGCCACCTCAGCATCGCGCATCAGTGGGTGTGGGACGGCACCGATTGGCGCGCGCGGTACGTGCCGGCTCCTCCGCCGGGAAGTGGGCGGACCACACCAGACCCCTTCGGGAGGGGCATCATCACCGTCGGTCCCCTCGCGACCTCGCTGTGCGACGGCAACTCGTGGCAGGCTCTCGCGAGCGCTCCCGCGCTCCCGCAGATCATGGACCCGTACCTCGTCACCGATCCGCTCCGCGGCGAGGTCGTCGTGATGGGCTCCGACAACTACGGCTTCGTCACCTATCGCTACCGCGCGGCATCCGACACCTGGACCACGCAGTTCGAGGACCAGGCCTCGCTCGGGCGCGCCGCGCTCCCCGGCTTCTACTACCCGCCGACGCGGTCGGTGTGGTGCTTCGCGGAGTACGACCATCGATCCGGGATCGGCATCGCGGATTGGACCAACGCCGGGTTCCGACGGATCCCCTTCCCCGGTTCGCTGATCACCGACGCGAACCCTGCCAACGTCGTCGCAGGCTATCACGAGGGCAGCGGACTGGTGCTCGCGATGAGCAGCTTGTCGACGAGCGGAAGGCGGGAATGGATCAGCGACGGCTCGACCTGGCAGTCGCGGAGCTACAGCAACGGCCCGGGGTCCTTCAGCATCGGCAACGCGCGCGTGATGGAGGATCCGGCGCGGAATCGACTGCTGTATTGGAGCGGAACCGAGATCTGGGCCTGGCAGCCACCGGCACAGTGGACCCTGCTCTTCAACGGCGATGTCCTGCACGGCAACGGCCCCTACGGCATCCCGGCGATGTTCGATCCGGTGCGCAACACCCTCGTGTTCGTCGGCTCCCGCGACAGCGCCAATCAGCTCGTGCAGCACTGGGAGTACGACGTCGGTCTCGGGCAGATGCGTCGCGTGAATCCCGGCCCGCTCACACCTCTGCCGTCGCCGCCCTCGGGCTCGATGGTCTGGGCTCCGGCCTTCGGGGGCGCGATCTGGGTCTCACCGCATTCCGGACTGAACGGCGCGCAACGCTGGGACGGCAACGCGTGGCACCTGATCCAGACCCTCGACCCGCCGCCCTCGCCCGGGACGAACTCGACGCTGTACGGCGGTGCAGCGATCTACGACGCGAGTCGAGGTCGCATCCTGGTCTCCCTCCTCGGTGACTACCGCGACGTGTTCTGGGAGCTCGCGCTGGACCGGTTCACGGTCACACCGTCGGTGGCCCGCACCGGCGACGTCGTGCGCTTCGACCCGGATCTTCCCGCCGAGGCAGGCCGCATCTGGTTGCTGGCGCTGTCGTTGGGCAACGACGGCGGCGTGCCGATCGGCCCCGGTACGGAGGTGTTGCCGCTCGATCCCGATCCGCTCCTGTCTGCGAGTCTCGGCTCATGGATGGGCGGGCGCCTCGACTCCCAGGGCCGTGGCCATTTCGCCCTGCGCGTCCCGTTGCAACCCGCCTTCGCCGGCCTCCGTATCTGGTCCGCCGTGATCGCCATCGACAACGGTCCCTCGATCACCGCAGTGACCGAAGCCGAGGAGTTCAGGACCTACCGCTGAGGCGTGCGCGCGATCCGATCACCGGATCGCCAGTCGACCCCAGGGCAGAACCGTCGCGATCGCGCTGCTGCCGCTCTGGAACACCAGTCCGGAGAGGTAGACGTCGATCCCCGCGAGCGCCGCGATCGGCGGCACGTTGAAGGCGGCGCCGGCGTGGCCCTGCGCATCGAGCTGGCCGAGGAAGTTGGTGAACAGCGGGTTGTTCGGGTCGAGGCTGGCGAAGAACAGCGCGTCCGGTGCGAGGGCCAGCAGGTGCGTGCCCTGCAGCGGGATCGCCGGATCGGTGCCGAGCGCGCACATCAGCCAGAACACTGCCGACGGCCGTGAGGGCAGATCCAGCGTGATGGGTGCCGACGCGCCCGGGGCGACGCTCTCCGCGACGGTGAATGCGCGCGGCGCGAGCAGGAAGCGCAGCGCGCGCTGCATGATCTGTCCGCGCAGCGCATCGTCGCGGATCGTCTCGATCGGGAAACCGAGATACACGACGCGGGCCTGGCCGTCGTCGCGCTGGATCGCCGCTCCGGTTCCGGTGCCGTAGTCGAGCGCGAGCGAGCCGAACTGGTCGGCCGGCGCGATCACGTCGGGGTAGTCGACGTCGTAGGTCGGGCCGCTCCCGTCGTCGAAGGTCCCGTTCGGCAGTCCGGCGAAGATCGAACCGGCGTGCGCACGGAAGGCGTGGGTGCCGGCGTCGTCGGCGAGATACGTCGCACCCAGGACCTGCCGGTAGAAGGCGAGATCGGTGGCGTTGCCGCGCGCCTCGAGGTCCCAGCCGATCTCGGCGCCGCTGACCAGCAGGTTGCCGCCGGCGTTCGCATAGGCGAGCACCAGGTTCTGCTCCAGCAAGTTGAAGGTCTCGTGCTGCGTGCTCTCCTCGCCGCAGGACCAGTCGACGCAAGTGTATGCGCCGAGCGGGACGCTGCCGAGCTGCACCGCTTCGTTGCTCGCGGAGTCGACGGCCAGGGAGAAGGCGCGCGCCGCACGCAGGGCGAGCAGGTGCCGCGGCAGGTAGTCGCCGGTGTTGTCGGGGAGCTGCACGGAGCGATCCAGGCGGTCGAAGGCCTGCACCAGCAGCAGCTCGGCGTGTGCGTTCTCCTGCGAGGTCATGCCGCACAGCACCTCGGTCGGCTGCGAGCGTCCGCTGCTGTTCCAGGCGCGCACGCGGAAGCACAGCGCGGTTCCGGGCGCGAGCGGTCCGCTGCTCCATGTGGTCCCCGTGGTGCGCGCGACCTCGACGAAACCCTTGCCGTCGCTCGACTGCTCGATCGAGTACTCGGTCGCACCCGGCGCGCCGAACCACTGCACGGCGAGACCGCGGGCTCCGTCCTGGATCACGCGCAGGGCACTCGGCGGCTCGGGCGGGAACGCTGCGGACGGCGCGAAGTAGCGCAGCACGCCGCGCGCCATCGCGCGTGCGGCGATGCGACGGAACCGCGGATCGTGCAGCGCATTGAGGTCGAGCGAGCCGGGCGTGTCGTGGAAGGCGAGCTCGATCAGGATGCCCGGCATCGTCGACAGCAGACGGACCTCGCCGAAGTTCGCCTGCAGCTTGCCGCGGTCGGTCCAACCCGCGTTGTATTCGGCGCGCACGTCCTGGATCACCTGGTCGTGCACCCGCGTCTGCAGCGTGCTCGACCCCGCCGTCGCGCCGCCGTCGTAGATGTAGGTCGACGTACCGGCGCCGCCGCCGGCATTGGTGTGCAGAGACACGAAGGCGTCGGCGCCGAGCCACTCGGCGAAGCGCGGGCGGGCGGTGACGTCGTCGTCGTTGTCCTCGCCGCCCGCGATCGGATCCCACACGGTGCTCGGCGCGCCGGCGAACTGGGTCCAGTAGCGCGAGCACTCGCGCCAGCGTGCCTGACCGCTGGTGCCGCTGCCGCGCGCGATGCTGCCGAGACCGCCGCCGACGCGGATGGTGTCGGCGATCACCACCTTGCCGACCGGCGCATCGGCGGACAGGGCCACCACCGCACCCTGCGCGGCGCTGAACCAGTAGTCGCCGAGATGGCGCCAGGTCGAGTTGTCGCGGGTCTGATCGACGATCACCACGTCGACGCCTCCGGTGTGCGTGATCTCGTAGCGCGCCGCGTCGCTGCGGTTGCTGCCGGTGCGGAACCATGCGTAGACCGGATACATGCCGTCGCGCGGCACGCTCAGGTTCCAGGCCGAGCGTGCGGTCGCACCGGGAGCCGTCGACGCGAACAGGTAGGTCCCCCCGCTGAAGCCGGCGCTCCCCGAGACCGACCATCCTGCGTTCGTCGTGAAGGCAGGCGCACCGGCGTCGTTGTCGACCAGCGTCTCGACGCCGTCCTCGACGCGCTCGCGGCACGAGATCACGCGCGCGCCCATGTCCTGCAGCATCGGGATCAGCCAGCGGATGGCGATCTCGTTGGTGTGGATGTCCTCGACCGTGCCGTCGATCACGCCGCGCTGCGTCGTCCAACCGAGGGTGCTGTGCCAGTAGTAGCCATGACCCGGGGACACCACGATCGTGCGCCCGGTGAGCGCACCCTGCACCGTCGATGTCGCCACGATCCCGGCGCCAGGTCCGATCGGTGCGGGACCCTGCGCCCGCAGCAGGTCACCCAGGGGACGTCGTTCTACCTGCAGTTCGACGAACAGTTCGACGGCGGAGAGACTGCCGTCGCAGCCGAGCGCGGTCTTGGTGAGCTGTTCGATCGCCTCCTCGAGTCGGCCCAGCCTCCGCGCATCGAGGAAACGCTCGTCGAGGGTGATCGCGCAGCGTCCCGCCCGACGCTCGATGGCGAGGATCCGCGTGCCGGCGGGGATCGCGGTCGAGAAGCCCGCGGTCGCGAGGGTGGAGTCGGGTCCGCGGACGCAGTGCGTCAGCGCATCGTCGAGATCGAGGCAGGGCACCGGGGTCAGTTCCCGGTCGTGCCAGAGCAGGGCGGATTGGGCCGGGGCAGCCGCGGCGAGAGCGGCGAGCAGCAAGGAGCGCGCGAACATCGGCGGGGATCATAGACAGGGCCGATCGCTGACACCCGGCGCACCGCGGGGCATGATCCCGGACATGGATCGCGGGAACTCCGGCTGCTCGTCCATCCTCGCCGCACTGATGCTCCTCGGCGTGGGGACCACCATCTGCGCGCAGGGATTGGTGCCCTACAACGATGCCAATGCGGGGATCGCATTGCGTGCGCCGAAGTGGATGCAATCCGCTCCGCCGAAGACCGGCGATCGCCAGGTGCTCGCGCAGTTCGAGGGCACGCAGAAGTCCACCGCCAAGGACTTCCGGCGCGACGTCGACCTCCAGATCTGGGTGGTGCGCATCGAGCGCCAGAAGGCGGCCACCACCGGGGACAAGGACAAGCCGGAGAACCCGAAGTCCTTCGCCGACATGAAGCTCGCCCAACTCAACAGCGGGACCAATCTCGGCGAGTTCCTCCAGCATCGCGACCGCGAGGCGACGATCGCCGAGAACGCCGGCTACTTCGGCAAGAAGCCGCTCAGCGATCCCGACGGCCACCCTTTCAAGGTCTTCGAGTCGCGCAACTTCGCCGGGAACGCGACCACCTGGGTCTCGATGCGCGCCTTCCTCACCGAGACCGACGCCGAGTACTTCGGTCTCGTCGCGATGGGGGACGGCGCGACCGCTTTCGAGAACGAGGTGCTCGCGGTGCTCAAGACCCTGCATCGCATCTCGCCGGACACCAAGGCGACCGAGGATCCCTACGCCAACAGCGCGTTGCGCGGACTCGATCGGCGGCGGCAGGTGCGGGCCGAACTGGTCCCCGGCTGGCATGCGGTCGACACCGAGAACTACATCGTCGTCACCAACGTGAAGACGAAGATCATCGACGACATCTGCATCGACCTCGAGGTGATGCGCAACGCCTACATGGAGCGCTTCCCGCCCGCGGAGGGAGCCGACATGAGCGCCGTGTCGACGGTCCGCGTGTGCGACGGCTACGACGACTTCCTCGGCTACGCCGGCAAGGAGTCCGACGGACTCGGCGGCTACTGGTCGCCGCTCGAGGAAGAGCTGGTGATCTTCAATCCGGAGAAGAAGGTGCCGACCGAGCGACCGTGGCTGAAGGGTGTCGAGCCGCTCGACGTGCTGCACCACGAGGCGATGCACCAGTACTTCCACTACAGCAACCGTCAGCTCTCGCCGGCCTCGTGGTTCAACGAGGGCTACGGCGAGGTCTTCGGCGGCTGCGACGTGGACCGCAAGGCGATGAAGATCAAGCGCTTCCGGACCAACAGCTTCCGCATGAAGTGGATCCGCGAGATGCGCAAGCGCCCCGGTGCTCCCGACCTCGCCACGATGATGCGCGCGACCCAGGCGCAGTTCTACTACAACGGCGGCGTGATGGAGAACTACGCCAATGCGTGGTCCTTCTGCTACTTCCTCGAACAGGAGCGCCAGAAGCCGGAGGGCAAGCGCAACGAGAAGTGGGCGCAGCTCCCGCAGCGCTACCTGCAGCACCTGCGCGAGGCGACGGACAAGGTGCGCGCGAACATGCCGAAGGGTGCGCCGGACGACTGGATCATGGGCTTCGAGGACGAGATCCAGGACGAGGCCATCAAGGCCACGCTCGGCGAGATCGACGCCGAGGAGCTGGAGAAGGCCTGGCTCAAGGCGCAGACCACCCTCAAGTGACGCGCGGGTAGATCAGTGCTTCGTCGACCTCGCGCCACCATGCTGCGACGTCGACGGCGGCGAGGCGATCGAGGTCGGCGGGTGCCGCACCGCGGTCGACCGTGGTGCGGAGATCGTCGCCGCCGCTGAGGATGTCGATCGGCATGTGCGTCGCCTCGTACTCGTAGGGCGGTGGACGCCACAGCGGCTCCTGCGGCAGCAGCGCGCGGGCTGCGGCGAGCAGCGACAAGCTGGCGCGGTAGCTGCGTGCCGTGCGCGGATCGAGCATGTGCAGGAACACGCCGCCGCAGGAGCGGCCGACGTGCTTCTGGAAGGTCGGCTCGAAGCGCAGCGGGCGCAGCGCGAATCCCTCGAGCCCGCAGCGTGCGACCATGGCCTCGCGGAGCGCGTGACCGTCCAGCGCCGGCGCGCCGCAGATCTCGAAGGGCGTCGTGGTGCCGCGCCCCTCGGAGAGCGAAGTGCCTTCGAGCAGCACCTGGCCCGGATAGACCAGCACGCCTTCGAAGCGCGGCAGGTTCGGCGAGGTCGGAACCCACACGCGACCGAGGTCGCTCCACAGCATGGAGCGCGACCAGCCGCGCATCGGTACCACGTCGAGCTCCAGCTCGAGCGATTCGTGCCGCACGAACCAGCGCGCGATCTCGCCGATCGTCAGCGCGTGGCGCATGGGGATGGGCAGGAGTCCGACGAAGCTCGCAAAGCGCGGCTCGAGGACGGGACCTTCGACGACCTCGCCGCCGAGCGGGTTCGGTCGGTCCAGCACCAGCACCGGCAGCTTCGCGCGCGCGCAGGCGCGCATCGCCAGGAGCAGGGTCCAGATGTAGGTGTAGATGCGCGTGCCGACGTCCTGCAGGTCGACGACGAGCAGGTCGAGGCCCCGCAGCATCTCCGGCGTCGGCTCGCGTCGTTCGGAGTAGAGGCTGAAGCAGGGGATGCCGAGACGGCGATCGGTCGCATGGGCCGTCTCGATCATGTTGTCCTGTTGCTCCGACCACAGTCCGTGCTGGGGTCCGAACAGCGCGGCGAGGCGACCCCCGAAGCGCTCGGCGA
This sequence comes from Planctomycetota bacterium, assembly GCA_046349595.1. Classification (GTDB taxonomy): domain Bacteria; phylum Planctomycetota; class UBA1135; order UBA1135; family UBA2386; genus JACRLW01. The sequence goes on along the minus strand of JAXMCA010000001.1, from coordinate 2,370,782 downwards.
ACAGCTCGTGGGCGAGCGCGAAGCGAGCGTCGACCGAGGCCTGGTTGAGCAGCAAGCCGATACGGCGTGCGCGCCGCAGCGACGGTGGCGGCTCGTCGAGCGCGACTTCGAGGCCGAGGCGGAAGGTCTCGCTGCGGTGCATCGCTGCTCTCAACGGTAGATCAGGTACTTCGCGCGGCGCGTGCGGAAGGCGTCGAGGTCCTTCTGCCACGCGGCGATCACCTCGCCTGCGGAGGCGCCGCGGTCGAGGGCGTCGAAGCACGCCTGGTTGCCGAGCAGCCGGGCGAAGGGCGCGAAGCGGAAGTCCTCGCGGTGCAGGTCGTGGAGCACGACGGCGAGGGCGAGGCCGATGCGCAGCGGATCGAGACGGCTGCGGTCGGTGACGGCGATGCGCAATCCGCCGCACTCCTTGCCCTCGTGCTTGCTCGACGTCGGTGTGAAGCGGACCGGCGTGAAGGCGACGCCTTCAAGCTCGAGCTCGCGCAGCCGCGCCCAGACGCGCGGGCCGTCGAACCAGGGCGCGCCGACGATCTCGAAGGGCGTGTCGGTGCCGCGGCCGACCGAGAGGTCGGTGGTCTCGAGCAGGCCGATGCCCGGATACAGCAGCGCCTGCGTCGGCGTGCGCATGTTGGGGGACGGGTTCACCCAGGTCAGACCGGTGTCCTCCCACAGCATCGCGCGATTCCAGCCCTGCACCTCGATCACGCGCGGCTCGCAGCCGATCGCGCGTTCCGCGTCGAACATGCGCGCGAGTTCGCCGAGCGTCATGCCGTGGCGCACGGGCAGGAGGTGTGGAGCCACGAAGGACTCCTTGCCGGCGTCGAGCAGCGGGCCGTCGACGGCGATGCCGCCGATCGGATTCGGGCGGTCGAGCACGACGAAGGCGATGTGGTTCTCGGCCGCGGCCTCCATGCACAGGCGCATGGTGGCGGCATAGGTGTAGAAGCGCGTGCCGACGTCCTGGATGTCGAAGACCAGCGTGTCGATGCCGTCGAGCATCGTCGCGGTCGGCTTGCGGGTCTCGCCGTACAGCGAGTGGATGACGATGCCGGAGGCGTGTCGACCGTCCGTGATCTTCGCCTGGTCGAGCACGCCGTCGAAGCCGTGCTCGGGTGAGAAGATCGCGCGCAGCGTGCAGGCGTCCTGCGCGAGGAAGTCGTCGACGATGCCGCGACCCTGCGCGTCGCGTCCGGTCTGGTTCGAGATCAGTCCGACCTTCGCGCCGCGCAGCGATTCGAACTTCGTGGCGACGAGACGGTCGAGGCCGGTCTGCACGACCGCCTGCGCGCGGAGCGTGCAGGATGTGATCGCGACCAGGGTGATCAGGATGGGGCGATTCACGAAGACACCGTTGCGGGACGGGGACCGAGGACGAGACGGCAGAGCGAGCCGAGCAGGAAGGTCGCGCCGGCGCCGAGCAGCGCGTACCACGGCCACGCGATCGAGGTGCCGAGCTTGACCCAGGTCATGAACCCGGCGGCGCCGAGCATGCCGGCCAGCGCGTGGGTGCTCGTGGTGCCGCGCGTCAGCATGCCGAGCGCGAACAGACCGAGCACCAGTCCGGTCGAGAGGCCGGCGATGGCGAGCACCTGGTTCACCACGCTCTCGTCGATTCCCCGCCCGAGGATCCCGACCGCCACCAGGGCGGCGCCGAAGCCGACGGTCGCGAGCTTGGCGATCCGCAGCCGGGCGCGATCGCCGAGTCCGGGCCGCATGCGCGCGATCAGGTCGTGCACCGTCACCGTCGCCGCCGAGTTCAGCGAGCTGCTCAAGGTCGACATGATCACCGCGAACAGGGCGCCCAGGACGAGGCCCAGCACACCCGGCGGGAGTTCGTCGACGATGAAGGTCGAGAACACGCGGTCGCCGTCCTTCGGGCCGAAGGGGACCTTCGGCGGGTGCTGGAGGTAGTGCGCGTACAGCGCGAGCCCGATCAGCATGAAGAAGGCGAACTGCACCAGGACCACGACGCCGCTCAGCCCGAGGGCCCAGCCGGCATGGCGCTGGTTGCGCGCGCAGAGGTAGCGCTGCACCAGGAGCTGGTCGACGCCGTGCGAGCCGATCGCGAGCACCGAGCCGCCGACGAGTCCTGCCCAGAACGTGGTGTGGCGATCGAAGACGAGTGCGAAGTCGAAGAGGCGCAGCTTGTCGACGTCGCCCTGTGCGTGGCGCGCCATCTCGAGCACCTGCGGGAGGCCGCCGTCGACGCGGTCGAGCAGCAGGACGAAGGCGATCACCGCACCGAGCGTGTAGACGACGAACTGGATGAAGTCGGTCCAGATCACCGCGCGCATGCCGCCGACCATGGTGTAGAGCACGGTTGCCGCGCCGAGGATGACGATCGACCACGACAGGTCGATGCCGGTCATCTTCTGGAGCACCAGAGCGCTCAGCGTGAGCCGCAGTCCGTCGGCGAACACGCGCATGCACAGGAAGATCACGCTCGCCACCGGCTGGACCGCGCCGCCGAAGCGTTCGCGCAACACCTGGTAGGCGGTGACCACCTCGCCGCGGAAGTAGCGAGGCAGCAGGAGGGCGACGATCAACAGCCGTCCGATCAGGAATCCCATCGGCAGCTGCAGCCAGGTCAGGTCGCCCGCCCACGCGACGCCGGGGATGCTCAGGAAGGTGACGGTGCTGGTCTCCGTCGCCACGATCGAGCACAGCACCAGCCACCAGGGCATCGAGCGCCCGCCGAGCATGTAGTCGTGCGAGGTGCCCTGTCCGCGTCCGATCCACATGCCGAAGGCCGCGGTCGCGACGAGATAGGCGCCGAGCACGGCGAGATCGAGGACTCCGACGTTCACGAGGGCGAGGCTGTGCCGAGGGGTGCACAGCTATACTCCGCGCCCCTCCGGAGGCGCAGCGCGAGCTCCGGAAACAACGCGATGTCCGACGTCCCGCTCGACCGTCTCACCACCGAAGCGCGCAATCCACGCTCGGAGGATCTCGACCGGCTCTCCGCGCTCGACTTCGTGCGCCTGATGAACGACGAAGAGGTTGCGGCAGCGCGTGCGGTCGGCGCGGTCGCGGGGCGCATCGCAGAGGCGCTCGAAATGTGTGCGGCACGCGTGGCACGTGGCGGGCGATTGATCCACGTCGGCGCCGGCACCTCGGGACGCCTCGGCGTGCTCGATGCCGTGGAGTGTCCGCCGACCTTCAATGTCGCGCCCGAGGTCGTCGTCGGCCTGATCGCCGGTGGGGAGCGGGCCTTCGTGCGCGCCGTCGAGGGTGCCGAGGACAGCGTGGAGGCCGGCGCCGCCGACCTGCGCGCCCTCGCCGTCTCCGCGCAGGACGCCGTGGTCGGCATCGCCGCGAGCGGACGCACTCCCTACGTGATCGGTGCACTGCGCGAGGCGCGTGCGCGCGGCGCGGCGACCGTCGCCGTCGCCTGCAATGCCGATGCTCCGATCAGCAGGGAGGCCGAGGTCGCGATCGAGGTGGTGGTGGGGCCGGAGGTGCTCACCGGTTCGACGCGGCTCAAGGCCGGCACCGCGACCAAGCTCGTGCTCAACACCTTGAGCACCGGAGTGATGGTGCGCCTCGGCAAGACCTACGGGAACCTGATGGTCGACGTGCAGGCGACCAACCTCAAGCTGGTCGCGCGCAGCCGGCGCATCGTGGCGCAGGCGACCGGACTCTCGCCGGACGCCGCCGCGCGTGCGCTCGACGCCGCGGCCGGCGAGGTGAAGACCGCGATCGTCGCGACCCGGCTCGCGGTGTCGCCCGAACAGGCCCGCGCGCGGCTGCGCGCGGCACAGGGTCGGGTGCGCGACGCGCTCGGCGAGTGAGGCCATGGTCGATCACAGCGAGACCGCGGCCTTCCGGCTCGACGAGGAGCGCATCGCCGCCTTCGCGCGCGACGGCTTCGTCGGCCCCATCGCGGTCCTCGACGCGGCGCGACTCGGTGCGCTTCGCGAGGCCGTCGACGGCATCGTCGCGCGCCTGAGCGAACTCGAGCCGCGCCTCTACGAGGTCGAGCGCGCGCATGCCGAGCGTCCCGGCGAGGTCGTGTGCCACTTCCTTGGCGGCTGGCTCGTGCACGAAGAACTGCGCCGCCTGGTCTTCGATCTCGCCGTCACGGTTCCCTGCGCGCAGGTGCTCGGCGTCGACCGCCTGCGCTTCTGGCACGACCAGGCCTTCGTCAAGCCGCCGCACCATCCCGGGGTGGTGCCGTGGCACCAGGACGAGTCGTACTGGACGCGCACGGCCCCGATGCGGCACGTCACGCTCAACCTGATGCTCGACGACGCCGACCTGGACAACGGCTGCCTGATGTTCGTGCCGGGGAGCCACCTCTGGGAGCTGCTGCCCAAGCTGCCCTTCGACAGCGATCTCGAGGCACTCCGCGCGATGCTGCCCGCGCATCGCATCGCGACCTTCCGGCCGCGCGCGGTGCCGGTCCCGGCCGGACATGCCACGCTGCACCATGCGCGCACGCTGCACGGCTCGGGCCCCAACCGCACGGCACGTCCGCGCCGCGCACTCGTCCTCAACTACATGGCCCCGGACACGCGCGTGGCCGACGATTCCGCTCCGCTGCTGCGCGGCGTCCCCCTGATCCCGCGCGGTGCTCTGATCGAGGGTGCGCACTTCCCGATCGTGCTCGACCTGCGTGCCGAGGAGGAACCGAAGTGAGTGCCTCCCCGCGACTGCTGGCTCTCGACGTGTTCCGCGGCGTCACCATCGCCGCGATGATCCTCGTCAACAACCCGGGGACCTGGGGTGCGATCTACGCGCCGCTCGAGCACGCGAAGTGGCACGGCTGGACGCCGACCGACCTGATCTTCCCCTTCTTCCTCTGGATCGTCGGCGTCGCCATCGTGTTCGCGCTCGGTGGACGGGTCGAACGCGGCGAGCCGCAGGCCGCGGTGGTTCGCAAGATCCTGCGTCGCGCGGCGACGCTGATCGCGATCGGCATCGGCATCGGTCTGTTCCCCGAGGTGTTCTGGGCGCCGGGCGAGACCTTCGCGAAGCTGCGCTTCCCCGGCGTGCTGCAGCGCATCGGCGTGTGCTATGCGGTGGCGTCGATCCTGTTCCTGCGCTGCCGTCCGCGCGCGCTCGCGTGGATCGGCGCGGTGATCCTGTGCGTCTACTGGCCGCTGCTCGCGCTCACGCCGGTGCCGGGACTGGGTGCTGCCGATCTGGCCGTGCCGGCGCAGAGCATCGCCGCGTGGCTCGATCGCAGCGTCTTCGGTCCCTCGCACATCTGGATCTCCGCCAAGGTCTACGACCCGGAAGGCATCCTCAGCACGCTGCCGGCGATCGTCACCGTGTTGTTCGGCATCGCTGCCGGACGGATCGTGCGCAGCGATCTGCCGCTCGAGCAGCGCATCGCGCGCCTGATGGTGCGCGGCTTCGCTCTGGCGAGCCTCGGGGTCGTCTGGGACTGGTTCTTCCCGATCAACAAGGCGCTGTGGACCAGCAGCTACGTGGTCTTCACCGCCGGGCTCGCGAGCTGCGCCTTCGGCGTCGCGCTGTGGGTCTGCGACGTGCTCGGCCGTCGCCGCCTCGCCGAACCCTTCCGCATCTACGGCGTGAACGCGATCACCGTCTTCGTCGGCTCCGCCCTGCTCGGGCGCGTGCTCGCCAAGACCTCGTTCGGTGTCGACACGCGGGCCTTCCTGTACCGCAACCTCTGCACGTCCTGGCTGAGCGGTGAACGCGCGTCGCTGTGCTGGGCGCTGCTGTGGGTCAGCGGGTGGTTCGTCGTGCTGCGGGTGATGGATCGACGGGGATGGCGGCTACGGGTGTAGCGCACTGCTCCAATTGCTCGACCAATCGGCTGCCAGTGATCGGTGCGACGCGACTCGAGCCGTCGAAGGGGAGCTTCGCTGAGCTGCTCGCGAAGATCCACGAACACCACGACGAACTCGTGCGCGTGCGTCGACCCGGCGTCGCCGTGTGCGTGGCTGACGTGCCGCTGGAGAGCAGCCCGGGGAACCGAGTCGGATCCGAATTCCCACATGACTGGAATGCCATCGCACTCGGTCGCAACCAACGGCTGTCGCGTCGCCGCTGCGCGCCTACCAGAAAGGCCCAGGGCGCCTTACTTGCTGGATCCGCCCGTCTCCCGAATCGTCGCTACGCGCGCCGGTTTTCCGGCCAAGGGACCCATGTCGTGTTCGATGGCGGGGCTCACCATCGCTTCGCATGAAGTGCGGCGTTGACAAGGCTCGCAATCACCCGGCGTACGTCGCGGGGCGCAAGCCGAGAGAGTCTTGCGAACTCGCGGGTGCTGCGTGTGCCGCGTTCGATCAGCTCCAGAACAAGTCGCTGGCGCGTTCCGAGTCGGCATGTGTGAAGAAGATGGTAGAGCTGAGCCACGAGTCCGATCCTGTCCGCGAAGTCTTGCTCCCGTTGGTCGGCATCCGGCCCTGCCAATGCCATGTCGAACTCTCCGAGGTTCGAGGTCGGTGGAGACTCGAACCGTTTCTTGTGCCATCGCCGACATCGGTTGCAAGCGACTCTGAGCGCGAAGGCAACCGGATCGACAACCGGATTCGCGCTCGTGCGTCGAGCGACTTCGAGCAGGGTTTCCTGCACAAGGTCATCGACCTCCTGCCTGCAAACCCTCCTCGCAACGCTTGCGCGCACGGCAAGTAGGAGCCGCTCAAGCGAGGCCGAGTCCAGGGATTGCAGAATCGAGGGACATTCTGCCAAGTGATCTCCGCGCTCCTCGCGCGACACCTTCCTGTTCAAGTGTCATGCGCAAGCGTTGGAGACTAGAGTCGTGTCGAGCGACCCGCAATGTTCGGCCGGTCGTCATCAATCAGAGCGAGAGTCGGACGATGTCACCCTTGAGGATGGCGACATCGATCGCCGCCGATTCAGCCGGTTGTGCAACGGCCCCATCAGACAGTTCGATCACTCGGTAGGGACCGACCGGGAGCAGGCATCTGTCAGTTGCGCCAGGTGCCACGGTTGAGCGTGCGACGATCCCGTTCTCAGGTGAGACGATTGCGAACCGCCGTGGTCCTGCGCCTGCGGAGCGTGAGAGGTCGAGCCAGCCCACGCCGGCCACCGGGTCGACTGCGATCGAAGTCGACTGACCGCTCTTGATGTCGATCTGCTCGCGAGCGAGTACCGTACCGTGACTCGAGATGATCTCGATGCGGTTGAGCCCAGGTTGAACGCCTTCAATCACCGCGATCCCAGCTCGCGTGAAGTGACCCTGGCGGATTCGCGATTCGGGCGCGCGCCCGTGACGCAGGAGACGATTCCCGATGGTGATCGCATCGATCGGACATGCGACCACCACGCATTCGTCCGCATCGGAGAGCGCGTGGATGGACGAGGTCACGTCGAGGCGCGCAGGCGGCAGAAGTACCACCTGCACCGGTGAGTCGTGTGCCGTCAACTCGGCACGGACATCGGAGAGGTGGCCCGACCAGCCATCGTCGGTCCAGAGTTCGATCGAGAGCGGAACTCCGCGCACCTTGGCGACCACGACGAAGCCATCGCGGTCGACCGCGTACTCAGCGCCAGGCAGGTCTCGCGGCGGGGTCGCACCTTCGAACCAGATTCGTACCCGCAGATGACCTGGCATCGGCGACGGACCGGAAGCCACACGGAGGGTCAGGTCGTGCAGTCTCTCGATGGCCAGTTCACCGAGATCGTTCACTCCCGGATGGAGATCGACTTCGCGGGCTGTCCGAAGGAGCAGCGCACTTGCGCCCTCGAGTGCCACGAGTCGCTTCCCTGCGACGATCGGTCCGGAGCGGAAATTGCCGGTGCGGTCGATCTGGGCGACATCGATGTGCCGATCGGGTGGGGCCGACCTGGCGCCGATGTCGCCGAGCTGGATCTGGGTGAACTCGGTGAGTACGTCGCTCGGGACTCGGCCGTGGACGCATGCGGCAGGCCGCAGCCGCACGTCGAAGCGGTGGGCGCGAATCTCGGTGCCGCAGACGAGGTGCGGTATGTAACCTCGAGCCGTGACGAGACCTCTGAACGATGGTTCGATCTCGAGGGGGATGCCGACGCCGATGGGCCCGAGGGGCTGACCGAGCTCGCTGACGAGGATCGCTGGCACGGATCGCGCGTCGCTGTCGTCGATCGCCACGACTTCGACTTGTCGTGTCGGGTGCGGGCCGGCGGCGTTCAGCATGTCAAGGCATGCATCGAGACTGCACTCGCCGTCGAACGCGACGGAACAGCGCCGACCGCCCCGGTCTCCGACGAAGAAGGTCTCCAAAGCCCGTGCATCCGCGCGGTCGACCATCGCGAACGACTCGGCCGGGCACCCACAGGGTGAAGGCGAGTCGTGGACGATCAACCAGCTCCGGTCGAAGTCGCGTTCACGACGGACTTGCCAGCCTCTCGGCCGAGGCTTGGTCGATTCGGAAGAACTCGGCTGCGACTCGGCTGTGTCGTGCATCCGAGTCTCGGAGCCATGCTGAAGTCCCTCACCAGCTCGCAAGGAGGAGTCGCGTGCCGGCGAGGTGCGCTTCCCATCCGAGGACAAGACGATGACTGCCGTCGTGCCGAGCACGAGCAGCGCTCCAATCGAAGCTCGGAGGATTCTCGAGGCAGTCGCTGTTCCACTACCGTCCATCGAGCAACATCACCGGGCCGCCGGCGACCGTGTAGTTCGAAGTCCCTGGACTTAGCGAGCTCATCGTCCCCCAGTCGCTCCAGCTCATGCTGACGGACGCGAAGCGCATGACGGTGAGGCCAACGGCGTTCGTCGTGATTGCTCCCAGCGCGTTGAACGCCGGATGGAGTCGGATGCCCTGGACCCACAGATTCGTTCCCGCGACCTGAGGCAGATCAGGAACCGCGAGAACAGCTTCGGTGAATGGCGTGTCCGAGATCGTGTCCAGTTGCCAGTCGAAACTCGTGAAGATGGAACACCCTGGTGCTCCCAACGAGTCGAGCGCGAGCGGCAGAGAGGCACCGGCCCAACGAGCGTTGTCCAGTCCAGCGAAGAGCATGGAGATGGCGCCTGGTCGCATTCCGCTCATAGGATTCCAGCGGACTCGTGCCATGGTCCAACCGGCGATCACGCCGGAGCAGTAGAGGACCTGGGGCGACGTGGTGTAGCCAATCGGCGCGCAGGTCTGCCCGACGACGACCGGGGGTGGAGGGGTCCAACCAGGAGGGAAGCTTGGCGTGTAGTAGTCGACGTCCCCGAGATCGGGATGCACCAGATTCCGGCACAGCGTCGTGTCGAGGAGCCGCAGTTCGAAGAGTCCCACAGCCCCGCCATGGAGCACGAAGGGCTGATCGAAGGGAAGCCTGTAGCTGAAGGGGTAGTTGTTGTCGGGCCGCCACGGCTCCCGGCCGATGTTGACCGTTCTCCTGGCGATCACCTGCCGGTAGTCGGGTCCGCGATTCTGGGCGTACCTGGGCTCGACCCGATAGGGCGCCCTAGTCCTCAAACAAGCGAAGATCACGGGGGCGAAGCGCCCTGATTCGAGCGTACACGCCGCCGCCTGACCGGCCAGCGCCGGTCACGATGATCACCGAGTTGTCCATCTTGCTGGGTCGACTCCTCTCGTTCTTGTGGTCCGCGGCGGACCAGAGCGTCCGTGCTCTGGCTTCGTGTTTAGCAGCTACGTCGTGAGCTGGACCGACTCGATTGCGCGGAAGAAGACGTGCCGCCAGGGATTCCAGTCGAGCAATCGCACGACGAGCCGGCGACCGGTCGTCACGACCTGAGCCGGCAAGAGCATCAGGCGCTGGACGAAGGTCCGGAAGCGCATGCGCAGCACGTCGTGCTTCTCCGCAGCGTGCTTGTCCCGCCATCTGCCACTGGCCGGCAGCACGAGGGCAATCCATCGCGACAGATTCCAAGCCAGCGTAGCGATCACCGAGTACGCCCAGTTCGACACCAGGTCGCCGAGCGGCATACGCAGCGCGTTCACGCCCGACTTCAGCTCGCCGATCGTGCGCTCCTGGTTGCATCGCTCGTTCGAGAGCTCGACGACGCGCGCGGCCGAATGCGCGGTGTTGGTGATGTAGAAGAGGTAGCGGTGCTCGGCGTGCAGCAGCTTCTGCCCGCGCTCGTGGGTGATGATCTTTCGCAGCGCGACGACGCGGAACGGCACCTCGCACGCGCTCGGGCGGTAGTCGAACTCGGCGATGTCCTCGCGGCAGAGGTGCTGGTTGTAGTACTCGCGCTCCATGACGATGTCGTCCTTCACGTTGCGCGGGCGTGCCCGCGGCGATGTCCGGACCTCGTACGGCGGCTTGCGCTCGAGCACCGTCCACGCCGAATCCGGTAGCGAATCGGCGGTTTCGCACAGGCTCTCGGCAGCTTGGATGCCGAAGACGAACTCGATGCAGTCGGCGTCCCAGCGATCGAGGAAGGCCGTCTGGCTGAAGGCGGTGTCGCCGCGCATCAGGATCTTCCGAAAGCCGCCGCGACGGAGCAGAGCCACGGCTTGGTCGAGTCGCTCGGCTGCGCCTTCGTGCGACGGACGGTTGCCAGGTCGCAGATCCTGGAAGAGGACCTCCTGCGTGTTCGCCAACGACACGACGAGGTGCTGGTAGCCCCACTGCCCCTTGAAGGACATGTCCATGCCCTCTTTGCACTCGCCGGTGGTCTCCGCGATCGTGCCGTCGGCGTCGACGATCGCCTGCGCGAAGAAGTCCTTCGGCTGCCGCTGCCACACGCGCAGGCGACTCTCGTTGATCGCGTCTTGCAGCGCGTCGACGTCTTGCTTGCTGCCGAAGCGGCGGCAGAAGTCTCCAGCCGTCGTCGGGTCGGGGATGCAGTCAACGCCGAGCATGTCGAGGAACGCGTCATCACTCCGGCGCTGCTCGAGGTCTTCGATGCAGGTGCCGCCGGCGAGCAGGTTGTAGGCCAGCGACAGCACGTGGTCCGACTCGTGGTACGGCCGGTGGATCTTCAGCAGGTCGAGGCGCTCGTTGATGGCCTGCGGCAGTTGCACCGCGCGCGCGAGGTCGTGGGCGAGCCGCACGCCGCCCGCACTCGTGGCGACGATGCGGCTCGACATCTCGAAGTTGGCGGCGCCGGCGTCGAGTGCCGCCGCGCGGCCGTCGCTGCCCGCCTGCCTGAGCCGCTTCGCGTTGCGGCGCTGGCGCAAGAGGATCTGATCTCGTACTTTCGCGTTCACCTGAAACGCCCTCCCTGGCGTCTTGTTCGTTGTTGTGCAAAAGCACGTACGAACGTCGGAGAGAGGTGTTTCAGGAACTTTCAGACTTTCGGCCGGCGCGAGTTCGCTGGTTCAAGGCCTAGTGCTGTGCGCCATCCATGCCTCGATGGTGACCGTGAACGCTGGAACATCCTGTGGCGGTACCGTCGACAGGTCCCGCCTCCGGAATGCGATTGCACGAATTGAATTGGGCGTCTCGGGCGGGAGATCGAAGACGTACTGGGCGGTGTGCGGGTTGATGCTGACGCCAGGGCACCACGCGTTCAGGATGGGCCACGCGGTCCGGTCGCCGTCGGAAGCGGAAGGGACCACCACGAAGTTGTGCGCAGGGGCTGGAGAAACCTGGGTCTGTGTCGTGGCGATCTCCGACAAACTTGCCCAGGCGCAACAGCAGAGGACGCTCAATCCGGCCGCCCGCGGAGCGGACGCGCGCCTCCCGGATGCTCTCGCGCACAAGCCGATCAGTCCAGCTCGCATCGCCACCCCTTGATGACCTGCAAGGTGATGTCCAACGCCTGGTTCCCGTTGCTGACCGTGATGTCGGCGTATGAGTAGAGATACGTCGGTCCGGAGCATGGACCACCGGTGGCCGCCGGGTGATCGAAGGTCATGTGACCGTGCTCGATGGGTGTGAAGCTGGTGTCCGGGAGTCCCCACACCGCGCCTACCAGCGTGTAGCCCGTCGGGGGCGCGTTGTAGTAGATCTCGATCGTGCCGCTGATGTCGCAGCGTGGTGTGCTGGGAGTCGGCCAAGTGACGGTGCAGACGGCGTTCGTCGACATCGACCCGAGGCCGTTCGCGTCGTAGTTGTTGTTGAGCGTCTGCGTGCAGGCGCAGCTCAAGGGCGCCTGAGCGGAGCCCGCCGACGTCAAGGCGAGCGCAGAAACCGTGACGAACATGAACGCAAGTCTCTTCATCATGGGAGTCAGAGTGAACTGGAGCACGGAGTCGACTCGCATGCACGGCTCCAACGCGCATGCGACGTCACGGCTGGAAGACCTCCATGCCGTGAGCAGAGAACTGGTGTTCGATCCAACGGCCTGCCCGCCGCCGTCGGTCGACGATCATCGCGGTGCGATCGTCGTAGAGCTTTCTGAGCCCTGGCCACTCGGACCACAGCACGATCAGGACGCGTTCCCCGTTGGGAGGGAGTCCCTCGCTCCAGGTCAGACCGTCCTTGGCGAGCGGTTGCCGCGACAGGAGTTCGGGGAGTGCGGGGTCGAGGTCGCGCGGACGTGAGTGAAACTCCACGACGCGGTCGGCTCGGACACGCAGCTCCGCCTTGATGCGCTCCTCCTCGCTCACGATCACGAGAGCCAGGTCGCGGAGCGACTCGTCGTAGTCGCTGAGTTCGGTGCGCAGCGAGTCGAGTGCCGCCGGTGCGAGGCGTTGCTCCAGCGTCGCCGCGTGGCCGGTGTCGATGATGCGACGCACCGAGTTCTCATCGAGCGGACCGCCGTAGTGTGGGTGCGTCGAGAAGAACAGTCGCGTGTGCGTGCCCGGCTTCAGGTCGTCGAACTTCCCTCCGAGTGCAAGCCGCAACGGCTTGTCAGTGTCCAGAGGTGCGAACACGTCGACCGTACGGATGAGGCTGACGGGATCGACGGGTTCCGCCGCCGTTTGCGTCTCCATGGCCATCGTCCCGACCTCGGATCCGCCGATGAGCTTGATGAGGGCGACAGCAGTCCGAAGCGCGAACATCGCGATCCCGACGACCCTTCGCCTTCGGCGTTCGAGGGCGCGGTTGCGGTCGACCGCGTGGTGCGAACCGGTGTCATTGATGACCTTCACTCCGCGGCCAAGGTGGGGGGGGGCCAACCCGAATCGGAACTCGATCGACGCAAGGCCATCGGTCGCGGTCCGACCCCTTACGATCGCCGGAGCATGCTCCGCTCTCTCTCCGTCCTCTGCGTGCTCGCCGGGGCGATTCCAGCCCAGCAGAGCTCCGACGTGGCCATGGGCCTGTTCCCCTTCCTGGTCGGCAACATGGACGGCCGCACCGCGGAGGTCACCAATGCCTGCGCGACTCGGGGGATCGAGACGCTCTACGTCAGCGTGTTCCGCGCGACCGGAGCCTCGCAGGGCGATCTGTGGATCAGCGATCCGTCGGGGACCTGGAATCCGGCGTGGGGACCAGTGCGCCCCGGTGGAGCTGGCATCGAGCTGCGCTCCCTGATCGCCGCCGCGCACGCGCGCGACATGCGTGTCGTCGCGGTGCTGAAGTGCTTCGACGACACCGTGCAGCCGACCGACGCCAATCACCGCGCCTACCTTCTGTCGGTGATCGACTGGCTGCTCGGCCGCTACGAGTCCGATGGCTCGCCGACCTACGACCTCGACGGCCTCGCCCTCGACTACGTGCGCTTCGTCGGCAGCGGCACCGGCAACAACGCTTCGCTGGTGACGAACTTCGTCGCCGACGTGAAGCGCCACATCGGCGCACTCAGCCTGCACGCCTACCTGATCGCCAACCGCTACACCTTCGACGGGCCGGTCTACGACGGCAACTTCGCGTCGTACGCCTCGGTGCGCAGCTCGCTCGCCTCGCAGTTCGGACAGGACTGGGAGCAGATGGCGCAGTGGGTCGACGTGCTGATGCCGATGTGCTACACGGCCGACGGCAGCATCTACTCGACCTATGCACGGCATCAGGCCTACGTGCGTCAGGCCGCGAGCTACTGCCGCACGGCGTGCAACAACGTCGGCCATCCCACGCGGCGCGTCTGTCCGGTGGTGCGCACCTACACCGACACCGCGGAGACGACGACGGTGCAGACCATCGACGCGTCGATCACCGGAGCTCTGCAGGGCGGTGCGAACGGCTACCAGGCCTTCCGCTACGGCACGATGCAGGCCGCGTGGTGGCCGGTGATGCAGCAGTACGCCGCGCCCGGCTGCAACTTCCCCATCCCCGTGGCGAGCACCTCGGTCGATCACCTGAGCCTCGGGGTCGATCCGTCGGCGAGCCGCGACCAGGATCAGGCCGCGAACACGCTCGACGTCGCCTTCGACTGGAACTCGGACGGCGTCCTCGACACCGCCTTCGCACCGCTCGCGCCGGGCGCGGGCCTCGCCACCGATCCCTCGGCGAAGGTGGTCGGCATCGCGGTGCGCGACGCGCAGGGACACGTGTCGGCGACGCGACGGCGCATCGTCGCGACGGCGCCATTGGGCCTCGCGCAATCGTCGATCTCGGCGAATCAACCGGTGAATCTCGGCATCGACCTGCACGTCGGCGCCGCGGGCGCGGGACACGGCTACGTCATCCTGGCCTCGCTCTCCGGCGGCACGCCCGGCGCGAGCTACGGCGGCATCCACGTGCCGCTCAACCTCGACGCCTTCACCGAGGCCCTGTTCTCGATCGCCAACTCCCCGGTGTTACCCGGCGCGATCGGCGTGCTCGATGCATCCGGCGACGCGCACGCGAGCTTCGTCGTGCCCGCAGGCCTGCTCGATCCGCTGCGCTTCCGCGTGGTGAACTGGTGCGCGGTGGGCGCGACACCTTCCGGCCAGCCGGCCTTCGCGAGCAATCCGTCGGCGTGCCTGATCCTGCCGTGAGCTGATCGCGGCTCAGCCGTCCTGCATCGCGTCGACCACGAGATCCGCGATCTCGCGGCGCAGCGCGACGTGCTTCTGGTTGTCCCGGCTCGGATGCACGCGGTTGGTGAGCAGCACGATCACCAGGTCGCGGTGCGGGTCGCACCAGATCGAGGTGCCGGTGAAGCCGGTGTGGCCGAAGGAACTCGCATCGAGCTTGCTGCCGCAGGAGCCGCCCTCGACGAAGGTGTCCCAGCCGATCGCGCGTGACGAGCCGGGAACGAGGTTCTGACGGCGGATCGCGGTGCGCGCTGTCTCCGGGCGCAGCACGCCGCGGCCGCCACCGAGGTACATCAGGCCGATGCGTGCGATGTCGTCGGCGGTCGCGAACAGCCCGGCGTGACCCGAAACGCCGCCCATCGCGAAGGCGTTCTCGTCGTGCACCTCGCCGCGGGCGAGGTGCCCGCGCCAGGGATCGACCTCGGTCGGCACCGCGTCGATCGGATGATCGGCGTGCGCGAAACCGGCATGGGCCATGCCGAGTGGCGTGAACACCACGCGGCGCACGAAGTCCTCGAAGGGCTCCTTGGTCGCGCGCTCGACGATCGCCATGGTGAGGATCAGGCCGAGGTCGCTGTACTTCGTTGCAGTGCCGGGCTCGGTCTCGAGCGGTGCCGCCGCCGCGGCGGCGACGATCGCGTCCTTGCCGCGGATCGTCTCGAAGAACTTGATGTAGGCCGGCAGTCCCGCGCAGTGGGTGAGCAGGTGGCGCAGCGTCACCTTCTCCTTGTCCTTGCCGGTGAACTCGGGGAGCAGTTGCTGCACCGGCGTGTCGAGCGCCAGCAGGCCGTGGTCGCAGCACCACAGCACCGCCGGAGTCGTGGCGCAGACCTTGGTGAGCGACGCCATGTCGAAGCGCGAGTCGACGGAGACGGCCTTGCTGCCCTGGTCGTAGGTCTCGGTGCCGACCGCGACCTCGGCGACGATCGCTCCGTGGCGCGCGACCAGCGCGACGGTCGCCGGTGCGACGTGATCCGCCACCGCCGCGCGCAACCTCGTCTCGAGTCGCGTCGCGAGATCCGGCGCGAAGCCGTGCAGTGCGGGTGCGTCGTGCGCGAGGCTGGTCCCGCCCGGCAGCAGCGAGAGGCCGTCACCGCGCGCGGCGACACCGGGCAGCGCGACGGGGGTGCGTCCGAGCACCGGACCGTCGCCGCGCAGCGCACGCGCCGCGGCCTTGGCGGTGGCCTCCGAGGTGCCGTACGCGCACAGCAGCGGGTTGGTCGGTGCGAAGCGCGCGCTGAGGTAGGGGTTGCCGAAGATCACGCCGATGCCGTCGTCGCCGAGCGCATCCAGCAGCGGGGCGAGTTCGTCGGGGAGCGTCGGCTTGCGCGTGCGCAGCGCGAGGATCGCGACACCGCCGCGGCTGCGGGCGAGACGCAACGCGGCGGCAGCGCGCTCGATCGCCTCGTCGTCGAGCTTGCCCTCGAGACGTACGGCGCTGAACTCCGCGCAGGAGTCGGCGAGCACGCTGCGGAAGGAACCGCCGGCCTCGTCGATGCGGCCGTCGACGTATTCGCACAGGGCGATCACGTCGCAGTGCAGTGGGATGGCGCCGTGCGGATCGCGCAGCAGGGTGATCCCGCGCTCGGCGATCGAGTCCGCCAGCGCGCGCGCGCCCGCGGCGCCGATCTCGGTCATCGCGTTCCGGGCCGGGAGCCCGCCGCCGTCGAGCAGGCCGGCGCGTTGCTTGAGGCGCAGGATGCGCAGGCAGGCCTCGTCGAGACGGGCCGCAGGCAGGCGTCCCTCGCGCACCGCCGCGGCGATCTGCGCACAGGCGATCTGCGGATCGAGCGGCATCAGCAGCAGATCGGCACCGGCGCGCAGCGCACGCAGCGGCGGATCCTCGTCGCCGTCGCGCGGGATGCCTTTCATCTCCAGCGCGTCGGTGACGATCACGCCGCCGAAGCCGAGTTCACCGCGCAGTACGTCGGTGAGGATGTGGTGCGAGAGCGTCGCCGGCAGCTTCGGATCCTCACCGAGTCCGGGCACCGCGAGATGACCGGTCATGATGGTGTCGATGCCGCCGGCGATCGCGCGGCGGAAGGGCGCGAGCTCGATGCGATCGAGGCGCGCGCGATCGCCGGGCACGGTCGGCATCGCGAGATGCGAGTCGACGGCGACGTCGCCGTGGCCGGGGAAGTGCTTGCCGCAGGCGAAGACTCCCGCCGCACGCAGTCCCTGCGCGAAGGCGTCGCCGAGCGCGCCGACCCGGTCGGGATCCTCGCCGAAGCTGCGCACGTGGATCACCGGGTTGAGCGGGTTGTCGTTGACGTCGAGGTCCGGACCGAAGACCCAGTGGAAGCCGAGCGCGCGCGACTCCAGCCCGGTCATGCGGCCGGCTTCGCGCGCCAGCACGGTCGAGTCGGTCGCGCCGATCAGCATCGCCGGACCGAACTCGGTCGAGCCGCGCAGGCGGAAGGCCACGCCGGTCTCGAAGTCGCCGGCGCAGAGCAGCGGGATGGACGCGCGCTCCTGCAGGTCGTCGATCAGGGCCGGCGCGTCGGCGACCTCGCCGATCGAGAGGATCACGCCGCCGATGCCGACGTCCTCGACCCAATGGCGCAGTTCGTCGCGGCGCGGATAGCCGTCGTCGCTGCGGGTCAGCGACCAGCTCATCATCAATTGCGCGGCGCGTTGCTCGAGCGTGAGGCGCTCGAGGAGGGTCGCGGCGGCGTCCTGTCCGCGGGCGAGGCCACAGACGACGAGCAGGACGGCGAGGGATCGTGGTGCGGTCGCACGCGGCATCGCACCACGATGGCGGATCGCGACGGCGGCGCAAAGCGCGCGCCGTCGCGATCGACGCGCGGTCGTGTCGAGACCGATGCGGACCGTCAGGCCCATGGTCGTCGACAGCGGCAGGAAGGCCGGGATGCCGACGTCGATCTGCACGCCCTGGAACGACAGCTCACCGCCGCAGAGGTCGGTGAGGTTCGGCACGCCGAGCGTGTAGTTCGCGTCACCCGAGCCATTGGTCGGGACACCCGCCGCGGTCAGGATCGCGAGGTAGAGCTCGGCTCCGACCGGCGCGCCCGCGAGGCTGAGGTCGATGGGCGGCACGCGGATGCCGATCAGCACGATGCCGACGTCGTTCGCGAGCATGTTCCCGAGGCCGACACCGCCGGTCCCGCCGAGAACGAAGGGCGCGGACTCGAAGATCGAGGGGACGCCGAGCGACCCCGGCGAGCCGTGGCCGAACACCGCGGAGCCGGCCGGCGGGCAGGTGCTGATGCGCACGTCGTCGAGCGTGAGCGGGCGCAGCGTGTTGTTCGCGGTCACGAGCTCGCGGTAGCCGATGTAGACGCAGCCGACGGTCGGCGTGATCGTGAAGCTGTAGAGCGTGCCGTCGGGGTTGCCGACGGTGCCGCCGAAGCGCGCCTCGAGCGTGCTGCCGCTGACGGCGATCTTCAGGCGCTGCCAGCCGTCGTTCACACCGGCGCTGACCGGGATGCTCGCCAGGACCGTCGGCGCACTCAGAGCGGTCGCGCCCCAGCCACCGTTGTTGTGGTCGACGAGGTAGAGCCCTGCGACGCCGCCGTTGGTGGCCTCATAGGTCCAGGAGAAGCCGGTGTTGCCGTTGGCGATGAAGGTGGCGCCGAGGACGCCCGAGGGGTCGGGGATGTTGTAGACGCCGTTGGTCGTGCCCTGCACGCCGATGCTCCAGCTCTCGGCCTGCGCGGCGACGACCACCGGAGACGGGGCGATGTAGACCCAACCGTCGAAGGAGCAGTCGGTGCCGGGGGCGCCGATATAGCTCGTCACGTTGCCGCCGCCGGTCTCGTCCCAGAAGATCGCGGCATTGCCGCCCTGCGGAGAGGCCGGGATCACGTTGGGGTTGAGGTTGTTCGCGCCGAGCGCGGGACCGGCCACGGTGGGATCGATGGCCTTGGGGTTCTTGAAGTTGCCATCGAAGCCGGGGACCACGCCGCCGACGGCCAGGGAGTCGAAGTTGTTGGCGTAGCTGCTTCCGCCCACGTTGTTGCTCGAGCCCGGCGTCCAGCGGCGCTGCACGAAGTCGCGGCCGTTGTCGTTGGTGTCGCGGCCGTCGAAGATGCGGCCGAGGCTGAGCGGCGAATTGGTCTCGACCATCTGGTGGTTGTCCCAGATGCCCTCACCCTCGGCGAGCGAAGGTGCGAAGGAGATGCCCTTGTTGGCCTCGTAGATCAGCGAGTCGACCACCGTCGAGGACGGATCGAGCAGCGCGATCGACTCGTTGTCGTTCTCCATCAGGCCCGCAGCGATGGTCTGGTTGACGTTCGGCACCGCCGCGTCACCGACCACGTAGAAGCCGCCTGCCGGCAGGATGACGGAGCTCAGCGCGATCGTGAAGTTGGGGCCGCTCGGATCGCTGCTGGTGAGTGTCCAGCCGGTCAGGTTGATCGGGCCACCGCTGGCGTTGTAGATCTCGATGAACTCGAGATCGTCGGTGCCGGCGTCGTCGTACTGGAACTCGTTGATGACGAGGGTTGGCCCACCGCCCGTCGGGCCCTGGGGCACCAGCGCGGAGGCGAGGAGGAGGCTGCTGAGGAACATCGAAGAGGGATCCGTGGATGGAAAGAGGATGGACGGCTCCGCGATTGCGGAGCCGCCGCCTGCGGCGCGTGCCGCGGCATCGAAGGGGCCGGATGCTAGGCGCTTCGCGGCGCCGGGCAACGCCGGTCGAGCGGGTCGAGCATGCGGACCGGCGCAATGCTGGATCCTTCGTGCTTCGCTGGCGACGATCCCCGCGCCGATGATCCTCTCCGAGCGACCCGATCCGCCGATCGCGCGCGGGCTCTGCCTGCTCGCGCTGCCATCGCCCCTTGCGATCTCGAGGGAGCCCGGTCGCTCGGTACGAATCGGCGGGCACCGCGACGCAGCGCGAGTGATCCTGCGCGAACGCAACGCGAGGGCTCCGGGATTCTGTTACCGCCTTGTCGCGAGCCTGCGATTCCCGCGATCAACATGGCACGCGTCGGTGTGCGTGGCGGAGGTGGCGTGAAGGTCCGGGTGCGCTGTTTCGCGGCGATCCGCGAGTTGTTCGGGCGCGACGAGCTGGTCGTCGAACTGCCGGAGGGCAGCACTCTCGCGCGACTCGAGTCCGAGCTCGCCGATCTCCAGCCGCAGTTCGCGCGCATCACCTTCGCCCGCGCGGTCAATCGCGGCTATGCGCGTGTCGATCAGGTGCTGCGCGACGACGACGAGGTCGCCTTCATCCCGCCGATCAGCGGCGGCGCACCGTCGCCACGCTTCGCCTTCCAGCGTGAAGCGCTCGACCCACGCGCACTGGAGACCGAATGCCGCAGCGACGCCGACGGCGCGCTCGTGACCTTCCTCGGCGTGACGCGCGACCACAACGAAGGAGCGCGCGTGAAGGCGCTCGCCTATGAGGCCTACGAGGAGATGGCGGTACCGATGGTCGAGCGGATCCTCGACGACGTCGCCGCGCGTCATGCGATCGGTACCGCGCGCGTGCGTCACCGCCTCGGCCCGTGTCCGATCGGTGAGGCCTCGGTGCTGGTGGTCGTCGCCGCGGCACACCGCGGTGCCGCCTTCGACGCCTGCCGCGAGATCATGGATCGCCTCAAGGCGGAGGTGCCGATCTTCAAGCGCGAGGATCTGGATGGGCCGGCTGGCGGCAGTCGCTGGGTGGGTGATCTGCCGCGCGGCGGCTAGCCCGAGCGCGCGGTCGTCTCCGCGTCGCGGCCACCGGCGAAGACGACGAACATCAGCACTGCGGCGACCGCGGCTCCGCCGAGGCACAGCGCGGCCTTGCCGGTCTCGCCGAAGATCACGGCGCCGATCCCGGGAAGGGTGAGCCAGATGACCGCGGTGCCGAGCACCGCGCAGAGGATCCCGCGGCCGAGCCCGGACTCGGGGCGCACGCCGGCGGCGGCGGCGATCGGACCCCAGCCCGGGCCGGCGGGGCGCACCTTCCTGTGGAAGGCGATCAGGTGATCGCGCGATTCGGGCGGCGTCGCGAAGGTCACCGCGAGCCACAGCACCATCGTGATGACCGCGACGATCAGGCTGCGGTACTCCCCGGCGAGAGCCTTCTCGGGCACTGCGTAGTGGAACACGGTGAACACGACCAGCGAGCCGACCATCGCGGAGATCTCGCTCCAGACGTTGATGCGCCACCAGAACCAGCGCAGGATGAACACGGCGCCGACGCCGGCGCCCATCGCCGCGAGGAACGCCCAGGCGTCGTCGACCGAGACGTCGCTCGCGACCATGAACCAGCCGACGGCGCCGCCGAGCAGCAGCACGAGCGCCGAGGCGAGGCGCGAGACGATCAGCAACCTGCGGTCGTCGGCCTGCGGCGCGACGAAGCGTCGGTAGACGTCGTTGACGAGGTAGCTCGCGCCCCAGTTCATCTGCGTGCTGATCGTCGACATGAACGCGGCCGCGAAGGTGACCAGCAACAGGCCGCGCAGGCCGGTGGGTGCGAGCTCGCGGATCATCATCGGGAAACCCGGACCGGCGTCGTCTGCCGTGCGCAGTTCCGGGTGCAGCACGAGTGCGGCGAACGCGACCAGGATCCACGGCCAGGGCCGCAGGCAGTAGTGCGCGAGCTGGAACAGCAGGGTGCCCTTCACGGCGTGGTGCTCGTCCTTGCACGAGGCCATGCGCTGCACGATGTAGCCGCCGCCGCCGGGTTCGGCGCCGGGGTACCAGGTCGCCCACCACTGGCTCAGCACGAGGCACGCGAACAGACCGATCGGGATGGCGGTCTTGTCGCCCGAGAAGTCGGGCACGAAGGCGAGCGGATCGCCCTGTCCGGCGAACACGCCGGTGATCTTCTCGCGCAGCGCGTCGATGCCGCCGACGTGGTCCACGGCGACCACCGCGAGCAGGACGCAGCCGACCATCGCCAGCACGAACTGCACGACGTCGGTGATCGCGACGCCCCACATGCCGGAGACCACGGCGTAGAGACCGGTGACCGCGAGCATGCCGATCACGAGCAGCAGGTCGGTGTGCGTGCCGCGCGGCATGTCGACCAGCACGGTTTGCTGCAGCACCGAGCACATCGCCTTGGTGACCCAGCCGATCACGATCGAGTTGACGACGGCGGCGACGTAGAAGGCGCGGAAGCCGCGCAGGATGCCGGCGGCCCGACCGTGGTAGCGCAACTCGATCAGCTCGACGTCGGTGAGCACCTCGGCGCGGCGCCACAGCTTCGCGAACACGAACACGGTCAACATCCCGCCGAAGGCCCAGGCCCACCAGAACCAGTTGCCGGCGAGACCGTGCTTGGCGATCAGACCGGTGACGGCGAGCGGCGTGTCGGCGGCGAAGGTGGTCGCGACCATCGACGTGCCGGCGATCCACCACGGCAGGCTGCGCCCCGACGCGAAGTACTCGACGAAGCTCGAGCCGGCGCGGTTCTTGAACACGAGGCCGATCGAGAGGGCGAGCACGAAGTAGCCGACGATGATCGCCCAGTCGATGGCGTGCAGTTCCATGGCGCGGCGGATGTTCGCGGGCGCATCGGGGTGCGGCAACACGTGCTTGCCGAATGGCGGAGGTGGGCCGCGATCGCCGTCGCGCCGGGGCTCCGGCTCCGCAAGGCGAAGGTCTCGCCGGCCCGATCGGCTGCGGCAGCCGGGACGGTGACATTCCGACGCGGAGGGGGTGACGCGCGGGGGACGAAGCGCCATGTTTGTGCGGTCCCCGGAGGCGCCCTCATGCTCGTTCACCGTCTGCTGACCCTGTCCGTGCTCACTTCGCTGTCAGGTCTCGCCCCTGCCCAGAGCGGTTGGACCTACCGCAATCTCGTGAGCAATCCGCCGGCGGATTCGCCGTCGATGGCCTACGACTCCAATCGCGGAGTGGCGGTGCTGCTGGCCTTCGATTCTGCCTCGGGAAACGACCGCACCTACGAATGGAACGGCACCGCGTGGCAGCTGCGAAGCACCGTCGGTCCGTGGAATGCACCGTCGGTGCGACTGTCCGCGATGGTGTTCGACCCGGTCCGCAATGTGACGGTGTTGCTGACCGGCAGCAACAGCCTCTACTCGGTGCGGCCCGCCGGCAACTTCGCCGGGGGCAACAGCGCATGCGCCGAGTGGGACGGCGTGAGCTGGAACGTGCAGGCGAGCACAGGCATGCCTGCCCGTTGCAAGCACGGCATGGCCTACGACGCGGCACGGGGACAGATCGTTGTGTTCGGCGGGATGACCGAGGGCAATCAGGGCGGCGCCGTCCATCGCGACACCTGGCTACGCTCGGGCACGAGCTGGTTCCAGGCTCATCCGCCGGTGTCACCGGCGGCGCGACACGGGATGGCGATGGCTTACGACAGTCAGCGCCAGCGCGTGGTGATGTTCGGCGGCACGACCCGCAACCTCAACACGTTCGCCTCGACCTGGCAGACCTTCCAGGACACCTGGGAGTGGGATGGCAACAGTTGGTTCGAGATCCAGCCGCAGCATGTGCCCCCGGCGCGCGAGGAGGCGGCGGTGACCTACGATCCGGTGACGCGGCGCGTGATCCTGTTCGGCGGTGCCGACGACCACGGCGCGATGCTCGGCGACACCTGGGCTTGGGACGGCAGCGACTGGCACCAGCTCGCGACTTCGACGGCGCCCGCCCGTCGCTACGACGCGGCGATGGTCTGCGACGAGCTGCACGGCAACCTCGTCCTGTTCGGCGGCACCAACTGGGATCAGAACACCTACCTGCGCGACACCTGGACTCTCGTCCCGGCCCCGCTCGGCGGCTACCAGACCTATGGCGTCGGCTGCGCCGGCTCCGGCGGCACGCCGTCGTTGAGCGCTGGTTACGGCATGGTCCCGACCGCCGGTCAGTCCTTCGCGGTGCAGGTCACGGGTCTGCCGCTGGTCGGCTCGACCTTCCTCTTCGTCGGTGCGTCGCAGACCCAGTGGGGCAGCTTCGCGTTGCCGCTGAACCTGAGCGTGATCGGCATGAACGGCTGCTCGCTGCTCGCCAGCGGCGACTTCCTCCTGCCGGTGACCAACGTGCTCGGCTCGGGTCTGTGCAGCTTCGACCTGCCCCTGTCGCTCGCCGGCCAGCAGTTCTTCAACCAGGCGATCGCGCTGGCGCCCGGCGCCAATCCGGCGGGGATGATCGTCAGCAACGGCGCGCGCGCGACGGTCGGACAGTAGGCGCCGCGCGCGCGGGCTCGCGCTTGGTTCACGCGCGACGACCTGCCAAGATGCGGCGCAAATCGTCATGAAGATCAAGACCGCTGCATCGTCGAAGAACCTCGACCGTTCCGAGCTCGTCGTCGGGCTCGTGAGGGAGAAGCTCAAGCCCACCCTGGCCGGCGTCATCGCCGACGCCGCGGCCCACGCCGAGTCGACCGGTGATGTCGCGCGCGGGGCCCGCAAGTGGAGTCTGTTCCACCGCGCCGTCGGCGCGCGCGGACCCAAGCGCACCGCCTTCGTCGGTCTCGGCGACCAGAAGGAGGTCGACACGGAGAACCTGCGGCGTGCGATCGCGGTCGCGCAGTGCAAGGCCGAGGGTGCCGGGGTCGAGTCCTTCGATCTCGTGCTCGGCGACGTCGATCATGCCGGTCTCGATGCCTTCACCGCCGGCGTCACCGTCGGCGAGGGCCTGGTGCTGGGCGCCTACCGCTACGAGCCGCCGAAGAAGGAGAAGCCGAAGGCGCGCAAGGGCCAGCAGGTCACCGTGCACTACGTCGGTCGGCAACGTGCGCAATTCGAGCGCGGATTGAAGCTCGGCGAGATCGGCGGCAATGCGACCAACTGGGCGCGCGACGTCGAGAACATGGCTCCGAACCTCGCCGACCCCGCGCATCTCGCGCGCGCCGCGCGGGGCTTCGCCGACAGCCGCATCAAGGTGCGCATCCTGGAGCGCGCCGAGATGGAGAAACTCGGCATGGGTGCGCTGCTCGGCGTGGCGCGCGGCAGCGCGAAGCCGCCCAAGCTGATCGTGCTGGACTGGAACCCGCGCGGCAGCAAGAAGACCGTCTGCGTGGTCGGCAAGGGCCTGACCTTCGACAGCGGCGGCATCAGCATCAAGCCCTCCGCCAAGATGGACGAGATGCGCTACGACATGTGCGGCGGCGGCGCGGTGCTCGGCCTGTTCCACGCGCTGCACCACGGCGGTCTCGAGGACATCGCCGGCAAGACGCGCATCGTCGGCGTGGTCGCCGCGGTCGAGAACATGCCCGATGCCGACGCGCAGCGCCCCGGCGACGTGGTGCGCGCCTGCGACGGCACCACCATCGAGGTGCTCAACACCGACGCCGAGGGCCGTCTCGTGCTCTGCGATGCG
Source organism: Planctomycetota bacterium (assembly GCA_046349595.1). Taxonomy (GTDB): domain Bacteria; phylum Planctomycetota; class UBA1135; order UBA1135; family UBA2386; genus JACRLW01. The sequence goes on along the minus strand of JAXMCA010000001.1, from coordinate 2,345,820 downwards.
ATCGCCTGGGCGATCAAGACCTATGCGCCGCAGAAGGTGGTGGACCTCGCCACGCTGACCGGCGCGGTGATCGTCGCGCTCGGTCACGAGTGCGCCGGCATCCTGGGCAACGACGACGGTCTGGTCGCCGAGGTGATCGCCGCGGGCAAGGCCGCCGACGAGCCGCTGTGGCAGTTGCCGCTGTGGTCGGAGCACAAGAAGCAGATGGAGAGCAAGTTCGCCGACCTCGCCAACATCAACGGCGGGCACCACGGCAACGGCACCATCGCCGGCGCGGCCTTCCTCTCGTACTTCGTCGGCGAGACGCCCTGGGTGCATCTCGACATCGCCGGCACCGCGTGGGGTGGACGCAGCAAGGACTACCACACGATGGGTGCAGCAGGCACCGCGGTGCGCACGCTGCTGCACTGGTGCCGGGGACTGAAGTGATCCGCGCGGCGCGCGGCGTGCTCCTTGCGGCGCTGGGCCTCGGGGCATGCGGTGCGGATCGGGCCGCGGTGCCCGCGCCGTGGTCGAAGGTGCCGGGCAACGCGGTCATGGCCTTCGTGGCACCCGTGGGGCACCTGCCGCGGGAGCTCGATGTGCTGTGTGAGGACCTCGTCCGCAGCGCGGGACTTCGATCCGGCAGCGAGGGCGACATCGGCTGGTTGATCGATCCGCGCGCGCCGACCGGCTACGCCTCGCTGGCGGATTCGCCGACCTTCCGGCGTGCCTTCGCACTACGTCCGCCACCCTCGCTGGCCGCCGACTCGGCGTGGCTGTTCGTGGACCTGCAGGTGCAGGTCGACGGCATCCGCGCGCGGCTGGTCGACCGCGGCCGATTCATGGAGCCGCTGCTCGATGCCCTCGGCCTGTCGAACCTCCTGTTCGCCGTCGGCGAGGTGAAAGTGGGCGGGAAGGGCGGAGCGACCGCGGGGTTGGACGTCGATCTGGAGGTCGAGTCGGTCGACTCCGGTGTCGGTCCCTGTGCCCTGATCGCCGCCGATGCGGCCGCGCCCTCGCCGCTCGGCGATCCGGCCGAAGCCGACCGTGCCTGGCTGGAGCTGCGCTTCGATCCCGCAGTGGCGGCACGCATGGTGTCGGCCGCGATGCCGCAGCTCCGCGAGGGCGAGGTCCGCCTCGACGCCGCGCTGTTCGGCTACCTGGCGGGAGCCGGAGTGGCCCTGATGAAGCAGGCCGACGGGCGACTCGCGCTGCGCATCGGGAGCGACACCGGCCTCGAGTTCGCTCTCGGCGTGCGCGATCAGGAGGAGGCCCGCGACATCCTCGCCCGGCGCATTCCCCAGCTCGACCGCGACGACTTCAAGCTGCCGACCGGTGAGACGGTGCGATTCGAGCCGGGGCGCATCGTCGTCGCGCGTGGTGAGACCGTGCCGGCCGGTGGCTTCCGTCCCACCGAGCCCTGCGTCGGGCGTGTGGCGGTCGGCGCACAGCGGATCGGATTCGGCATCGTGCACGAGGGTCCGACGATCCTGCGCGTCCGGATCCGCTCCGATTGATCGAGGGGGGTGGATCCGTAGAACGGCCCTCTCGACGCCGTGCCCGGGACCAGCCCATGACCGACCCGACGTTTCCGCCTCCGAAGTCGCTCTCCGCGCACGCGCAGGTGCGCTCGCTCGATCAATACCAGGAGATCTACCGGCGTTCGGTCGAGAACCCCGATGCCTTCTGGGCCGAGCAGGCCCAGCGGCTGACCTTCCATCGCCCCTGGCACCGCGTGCGCCACGAGGACTTCCGCACCGCGGACATCCGCTGGTTCGAAGGAGCCGGGCTCAACGTCAGCTTCAACTGCATCGACCGCCACCTGCCGCAGCGCGCCGACCAGACGGCCATCATCTGGGCCGGCGACGAGATGGGGGCCTATCGCCACGTCACCTACGGCGAGATGCACGCGCAGGTGTGTCGCATCGCCAACGTGCTCGAGATGCACGGCGTGCAGAAGGGCGACCGCGTGTGCATCTACATGCCCATGATCCCCGAGACGGCCTTCGCGATGCTGGCCTGCGCGCGCATCGGAGCGGTGCACTCGGTGGTCTTCGCAGGCTTCTCGGCCGATTCGTTGCGCGATCGCATCGTCGACGCCGACTGCCGCGTGGTGCTGACCGCGAATGAAGGATTGCGCGGCGGCAAGCGCATCCCGCTCAAGGCGACGGTCGACAAGGCGGTCGAGGGCACACACGTGCACACGGTGCTGGTGGCGCGCCGGACCGAAGCCGTGGTGCCGATGAAGACCGGCCGCGACTTCGACCTGCACGACGAGATGGCGAAGGCGCGGCCGTACCGTGCGATCGAGATCGTCGATGCCGAGCACCCGCTGTTCGTGCTCTACACCTCGGGTTCGACCGGCAAGCCGAAGGGGCTGCTCCACACCAGCGCCGGCTACCTGACCTTCGCCGCCTACACGCACGAACTGGTGTTCGACTACAAGCCCGGCGAGGTCTACTGCTGCGCGGCCGACGTCGGCTGGATCACCGGCCACAGCTACATCGTCTACGGTCCGCTGTGCAACGGCGGCATCACCGTGATGTTCGAATCGGTGCCGGTGTATCCCGACCCGGGTCGCTACTGGCGGTTGTGCGACGACCTCAACATCGCGAGCTTCTACACCGCACCGACCGCGCTGCGCGCGATCGCGAAGGCCGGCGACGAGTTCGTTCGCCGTCACTCGCGCAAGAGCCTGCGCATCCTCGGAACGGTCGGCGAGCCGATCAATCCGGAGATCTGGCAGTGGTACCACGACGTGGTGGGCGAGGGTCGCTGCGCGATCGTCGACACCTGGTGGCAGACCGAGACCGGCGGCCACATGATCACGCCGCTGCCGGGTGCGACGCCGACCAAGCCGGGCTCGGCGACGCTGCCCTTCTTCGGGGTGAAGCCGGTGCTGTTCGACGCGGCCGGCATGCTGGTCGAGGGCAACGACGTGTCGGGCAACCTGTGCATCGCCGGTTCGTGGCCGGGGCAGGCGCGCTCGATCTGGGGCGACCACGAGCGCTTCGTCCAGACCTACTTCACCGCGCATCCCGGCTACTACTTCACCGGCGACGGGTGCCGTCGCGACGCCGACGGCTACTACTGGATCACCGGTCGCGTCGACGACGTGCTCAACGTGTCGGGCCATCGCCTCGGCACCGCCGAGATCGAGAGCGCGCTGGTCGCGCACAGCGCGGTCGCCGAGGCCGCGGTGGTCGGCTACCCGCACGACATCAAGGGGCAGGGCATCTACGCCTACGTGATCCCGGCCGCGGGGCAGACGCCGTCGGAGGACGACGTGGCCGACTACCGTGCGGCGCTGCGCGCGAAGGTGCGCGAGGTGATCGGCGCGATCGCGATCCCCGACACCATCCAGGTCGTGCCCGGCCTGCCGAAGACGCGCAGCGGGAAGATCATGCGCCGCATCCTGCGCAAGGTCGCGTGTGCGGAGTACACCGAGCTCGGCGATCTCACCACGCTCGCCGATCCGGCGGTCGTCGAGAGGATCGTCGACGGTCACAAGCGCGGAGACGTCGGTTGAGCACACCTGGTCCGAGTGGTGAGGTGGTCGTCGAGGTCGCGGTCGACAGCGTGCAGGGTGTGTGCGCGGCGACCGAGGGCGGTGCCGACCGTATCGAGCTGTGCTCCGCGCTCGAACTCGGCGGACTGACGCCGAGCGCCGGCCTGTGCGCACGCGCGCGCGCGGCGACCGCATTGCCGATCTTCGCGATCTTGCGGCTGCGCCCGGGGGACTTCTCCCTCGATGCCGACGACCTGACCCTGCTCGTGCGGGAGATGGAGGAGCTGCGACGCCTCGGCGTCGACGGTTTCGTGTGCGGGGCGCTCACCCCGGACGGCGCCGTCGACGTCCACGCGACGCGTGAGCTGCTCGCTGCGGCGAGCCCTTCCGGCTTCACCTTCCACCGCGCCTTCGACGTCGCGCAGGATCTCGACGCTGCTCTCGACACTCTCTGCGAGCTCGGCGTGCCCCGCGTGCTCAGCTCCGGCGGCGAGTTCGACGCCGCGCGCGGCGCCCACAAGCTCGCCGCGCTCGTGCAGCGGGCCGACCGCCGCATCTCGATCATGGCCGGCGGCGGCGTGCGGCACGGCAACGTGCGTGCGATCGTCGCCGGATCCGGCGTGCGCGAGGTGCACCTGTCCGCGGCGCGCATCGCCGACGGACCGATGCGCTGGCGCGGCGCGCGCATGGTCTTCGACGTGCCCGGCCGCGATCCCTTCACGCGCCGCGAGACCAGCGCCGACGAGGTGCGTGCGCTGCGCGAAGCGCTGCGCGCCTGACCCTACTCGCGGTCGAAGTCGACCGGCATCGCGCGGCGCGCGAACTTGCCGGTCGAGGACTTCAGCACGCGCACGTAGGTGCGGGGTGTGCGCTCCTCCTCGTCGAGGAACAGGTGCAGCACGTGGTCGAAGGTCACCATCCAACGCGCGGGGTCGAAGGGCACGCGACCCTTCGCCGATCCCGGCGGCACCAGGTCGACGAACAGCGGGGTGACGCCGCGGTAGCGCAGCACGTCGAGGAGGGCCGGGATCATGAACTCCTGGCTCTCGAGCAGCGGGAAGCGGTCGCCGAGGCGGTAGATGTTGTCGAAGGCGAGGCGCGTCACCGGTTGGCCGCCCTCGGCTTCGGTGAAGCGCAGGAGGTCCCAGGTGAACTTGCCCGCGCTGATGAACTCCGGATGGAGGTACAGCACGCGGAAGCGATCCACGAACTTCCCGTCGCGGAGCAGATCGCGTGACAGCGCGGGTTCGCGCTCGGCGATGCGCAGCAGCGCGTCGCTGTCCTCCTTGGTCGAGACGAACAGGGTCTGCTCGTCGAGCGCACAGCCCGCGGCGAGGAAGCGCATCGCGAGGTAGGTGTAGCGCGTGCCGGGCTCGGCGAGGATCACCGTCGAGCTGCCGGAGGTGGGGCCGGTGCCGTCGAGGAAGCCGGAGGCGAGATCGCGCTGGCCCATGTCGAGCGTCTCGCGGCCGCGCGGCGGAACCGTGCCGCCGTGCGTGTCACGCGAGATCGAGAGCTGCGCCGCGACCGACGGATAGACGTGCACGCCCGGTCCGCGTTCGTTGCGCGCGCCGAGATAGGAGTCGCGCAGGACGCCGCGTCCCGCGATCGAGAAGTGGTGCACGCCGCGGTAGTAGTACTGGTGACGCGCCTTCTGGATCTCGAGTGTGCGCGCCTTGAAGGCCTGCGACTCGCGCTGATAGCCGAGCTCGATCAGCAGATCGGTCGAGAACTCCTCGGCGCTGGGCAGGCGCAGGTCGCGCGTGTCGGTCGTCTCCTGGACGAAGATGCCGTGCACCTTCGAAGCCTGGAGCTGCCGCCGTGTCGCGAGCAGCGCGCGGCGCTTGCCGAAGAAGTCGAGGTCGGTCAGCAGCAGGCCGATGTTGTCGACGCAGGCGATCTTGACCGGCCCGGCGAGACGGTGGTTGGCGATCTCGGCGAGGATCCAATCGATGTCGACCGAGCTGCCGCTGCGACCCTCGTCGAAGGTCGCGGGGTGTGCCTGCGTGAGCACCAGCTTGCTGCGTCCGCGCGCGGTCTCCGCGAGCAGCACCAGCTTGTGCGGCACCTCCTGCGGGAGCGTCGTGACCTTCGAGGCGCTGCCGTAGAACCCGAAGTCGAAGGCGAGCTTGCGCGCCAGCGACTGCGGGGTGTGCTCGACCGAGTAGTACAGGCAGGTGCTGCCGTCCTCGCCCTCGAGCCATTGACGCGCGACCATCTCGAGGCCCAGCAGGGTCTTCCCCGAGCCGGGGCCGCCCGAGATGAACACGAAGGCCGCGCCGTCCTCCGGGTAGCGGATGCCGCCGGCGAGCACGGCATCGAGACCGTCGATCCACGTCCTCAGGACATCGAACATCCGCGGCGATCGTCGCACCCTCGCCGCCCGCGCGCCACGTCGAGCACCGCGAGAGCCGGTTGATTCCTTGGCGGCGGCCGCGCAGCCTCTTGGCGTGCTCCCCGAGGTCACCGATTTCTGTCGCCTGTTCGTCTGTCGTCACCCGGAACTCGCGGTCGAGGCCGACGGTGTGGTCGTCGGCTCGGGCGAGGCACGGCTCGGACGCCGCGGGCAGGACACCGTGCTCCTGTGGCTGCGCGCCTTCGGCCGCCTGCGCGTCGATGCGGTCTTCGCCGCCGACCGCCCGCAGTGCCAGGACCCCGCCGAGGCGATCGCGATGGCGAAGGGGCTCGAGGTCGCCGTCGAGGAGCGCCTGCGCGATCAGGACATGGGGAGCTGGCAGGGCCGTCGCTGGGACGAGATCGCGCGCGACGACCCCGTCCGGGCCCGCGAGTTCTTCGCCGAGTTCGGTGCGGGGACCGCGCCCGGGGGCGAGAGCCTCGGCGACGCCGTCGAGCGGATGCTGTCGTGGTGGAACGGCATCTCCCCGGCCCTGGCCGGCAAGGCGATCGTCGCGGTCGCGCCCGGCGGCCTGATCTCCGGTTTCGCGACCGCGATGCTCGGCATGCGCCTGTCGCGCGCGCCGTCCTTGTCGCTGCCGCACGGCGGCATCGGCGTGCTCGACCTGTTCGCCAACGGTGCGCGCGTCAGTGCCTGGAATGCGCTGGCGCTGGCCGGCGAGTGACGCGTCGCGCGCGCGTCACTTCTGCGTGTAGACCGGGGCCGACGACTTCTTGAGGAACAGCACCGCCATCGCGGTGCGCTCCATGATCTCGTCGGGGTGGTGATCGTCGGGCCAGCCGCCGTCGGCCTGCTGCTGTGCGATCAGCGTGAGCGCACCCTCGAAGTACCAGTCGCGTCCGTTGATCAACGCGACGTTGGCGAGCTCGCAGGCGCGCTCGAGTCCGTACAGGTAGTAGTAGACCCAGTAGTACGGCTGATGGACGCGCTGCGCGTTGCTGAACAGCGTGAAGTTGGCGGCCAGCCACGCGAAGCCGCGCTGCAGCGAACGCTCGCCGGCGACCTCGAGATCGCCGCGCTTGATGCCGGCGTCGCGCATGCCCGCGAGGCAGATGGTGACGCCGGCGAGTCCGGCGCAGGTCATCGAGCCGTAGATCGGGTTGGGCACGCCATCGCCCTTGGGTCCCTGGTAACTCCAGCCGGCGACGTTCGCCGGGCGCGGTCCGCTGGTCGTCCCCCCGCTGCGCATGCGCTCGAGCTGCGCGTAGCTGGTCAGTTCGAGCTTGATCTCGCGGCCCGGCTTCTCCTGGTCGGCGATCAGGTGGTTCGCGGCCGAGGTCCACACCGACCCGGGCACGTCGATGCCGCACAGCATCGCCGAGTACAGGCCGAGCAGGCCGTACTGGTTCACCGAGTGGTCGTAGCGCGGTCCGCCGGTGTAGTTGAAGCGCAGCAGGTAACCGGTGTCGACGCGCGTGTCGATGTCGCTCATCAGCGTCGCCACCCAGTCCTGGATCAGCTTCCTGTCCTCCGCCGCGATCTGGCGCTGCCGCGGGCGATCGATCAGGCCGGCGCGCAGCTCCTCGCGTTCGCCACGCGGGGAGTACCAGGCCTCCATCGCCATGATCGCGTTGGCCGTCGAGTAGGTGTCGTTGAAGCGCCGCCTGCGGAGTTCGGCGACGGCGCGCGACAGCACCGGGTCGTCGTGGGGGACTTCGGCGTGGATCAGGGCCAGCGTGGCGAGCGCGAGGCGGCCCGAGTTGTAGGTCTCGTTGGCGGTCGGCTCGTTGCGCAGGACGGGGCGATCGAGGTCGCCGAGCTCGGCCTTCAGCTTGGTCGCGCCCTGCTGGATCGCCTTGCTGACCTGGGTCTCGAAGTCGGGATCGCGGTTGGGACGAACGCGCCTGCAGGTCCACTCCTCGTCGAGCACGAACTCGCTCGGACGCGCCGCGTCGTCGCCGGCGAGCGCGTTGACCCGTCCCTCGATGCGGGTGTGCATCGCGGCGACCACGCCGCGCGTCGGATCGAAGCGCCGCTCGACGACGATGCGCCCCTTGAAGGCGTGCGACCACACCAGGTTCGAGCGCACGTTGCGTTCGACGAAGCGCTTGTCGTCGTTGCGCTGTGCCGGCTCGCCGGTGTCGACGTCGAACTCCATCGTCTGCAGGCCGGTCGCGTCGACGGGTTGCACCTTGCCGCGCCAGGAGACGTCGCCGAAGCGGTAGATGCGCGCTGCCTCGCCGTTCTGCGATCCCGAGCCGTTGACGCGTTCGAGATCGAAGCCGAGGAAGGCCGGCAGATCGCGGAAGTCGATCCCCGGATCCGTCATGCGTCGGTGCGTCGGGTCGAGCTGGCCCTCGAAGAGGAAGGGGCCGGAGCGGAAGTTCGGGAACAGGCCGTTGCGGATGCGCACGGCGGCGTCGTCGAGAGCGCGGGTGAGATTGACGGCCTGCGCCGGGTCCCGGAAGGTCTTGTCGAAGCCGGTCAGCGCGAGGTCGAAGAACGACGCTCCTCCGGTGTTGTGGATGCGCACCACGATCAGGTTCTCGCCGGGGCGCAGCGAGTCGACGGCGGCCGACGGTGCCGCGGCGAAGACGCCGCGCAGATAGCGGTCGCCGGTGTAGCTCGGCACGCCGTTGATCCACACCTGCGCGAGGTCGTCGTGGTCGATCGCGATCACCAGCGCGCGCGGCAGCTTGCGCGGCAGGGTGAAGTGGCAGCGCGCCTCGAGGAAGGGCTGGTTGCCGGGCCAGGGGGTGCGCTGCCCGTTGTCGCCGAAGGGCGAGATGCCGACGCTGTAGCCGCTGTCGTCGTATTCCGGGCGCTCGAAGCCGTCGCTGCCGGTGCTCCCCGCCATGCGGAAGCGCCACTCCGCACCGCCCTGCTCGCCGCGCCGCACCAGCAGGTGACGACCGGCGCGCGCGTCGTCGCCGAGCGGACTGCAGGTCCACTGGTTGGTGGTGCGCTGGTATTCCACCGCACCGCGCAAGGGGATCTGCCAGACGTCGGTCTGCGCCGCGAGCGGCACGGCGAGGATGGCGGCGGCGAGAAGGGAGATCCGGCGCATGGGGACGGGCGGGGCATCTTCTGTGGTGGCGTGCCGCCCGCAACCCCGTCCTCCCTCGCGGCGACAGTTCCGGCGCCGGCGGCGCGGTGGAGTCGGCACCCGGCGTGGCTACGCTCCCGGCCTTCCGATCCGGATCCGCCATGCGACAGCCCATCGATCGCCGCTCGTTCCTGCTCGGCAGTACCGGCCTGCTCGGTCTCGCCGCGACCTCCGCGTGCGCGTCGGGTGGAGCCGCCGCCGAAGGGGGCAAGGAACCGCTGTTCCGCCTGTCTCTCGCCGAGTGGTCGCTCCACCGCAGCCTGTTCGGGCGGGCGGAGCCGCATCTGACCAACCTCGACTTCCCGCGCGTCGCGCGCGAACTCGGCTTCGAGGGCTGCGAGTACGTGAACCAGTTCTTCAAGGACAAGGGCACCGACGCCCGCTACCTCGCCGAGCTGGCGAGGATCTGCGACGGCGAAGGCGTCCGCAGCCTGCTGATCATGTGCGATGGCGAAGGCGCGCTCGGCGATCCCGACGACGCGCGGCGTCGAACCGCGGTGCAGAACCACCACCGCTGGGTCGACGCGGGCAGGCGCCTCGGCTGTCACTCGATCCGCGTCAACGCCGAGAGTTCGGGGACCTGGGACGAGCAGCAGAAGCTCGCCGCCGACGGTCTGCGTGCGCTCACCGACTACGCGGCTCCGCTCGGACTCAACGTGATCGTCGAGAACCACGGCGGTCTGTCGTCGAACGGCAAGTGGCTGAGCGGCGTGATGCGGATGGTCGGCCACCCACGCTGCGGCACGCTCCCCGACTTCGGCAACTTCCACGTCGGCAAGGACGAGGACTACGACCGCTATCAGGGCGTCGCCGAGATGATGCCCTTCGCCAAGGCGGTGAGCGCCAAGAGCTACGCCTTCGGACCCGACGGCAACGAGACCACGATCGACTTCCTGCGCATGCTCAGGGTCGTGGTCGATGCCGGCTACCACGGTCATGTCGGTGTCGAGTTCGAGGGGAACGGCCTGAGCGAGCGCGACGGAATCCTGGCGACCAAGCGCCTGCTCGAGCGCGTCCGCGACGAGCTCTCCGCCTGACGGGTGCGTTTTCCGCCGCGCCGCTCTAGCATCCGCGCGTTCCGATGCCCGAACGCGTGGTCCGTCGCATGCTGGCCTTCGTCGAGTTCGCCGACCGCGGCGAGCCCGACATGTCATGGGCGATCCGCTTCGCCCGCCAGCTCGGCGCGGAACTGATCCTGTTCGGCGTGATCGATCGACCGGCGATGGTCGCCTTGATCGCGCGGCACCGTGCGGCGGCCGGGCGGACCGCGGTCAAGAACCAGGGACCGACGTTGACGGCCAATCTCGTGGCCGACGCCAAGCGCATCCTGCAGCGCATCGTCGATCAGGCCGCCGAGAACGGCGTGATGGCGCGCGGACACGCGATCGTCAGCGAGGAGGTGCCGGAGCAGATCCTCAAGGAGGCGATCGTCCAGCACGTCGACCTCATCCTGATCCGGCCGACTGGTCGACAAGGATTCCTGCAGCACCTGATGCGCAGCACGGTCGAGGAGATCCTCGCCGCCGCTCCTTGCGGCGTCCTGGTCGCCCAGCCGCGTTGAGGAATCCGACGAAGTCAGCGATGTCCGAGCTCACTGTCGCAAGACCCGGCACCCGTGTCGCCGCGGGTGGGTGGGGAGGCTGTCCATGAGTCGTCGCGGGGCCTCGCGTTCCGACGAGGGAGCACGCGCGCTCGCGCGCCTGCAGGCCGGTGGGCGCAGCCGTCGCAGCGGCGGCGGGTTGCGCTCCCTGGTCGCCGACGAGGTGCGCTGGACCTGCGCCGCGGTGTCGCGCTCCAAGTCCCCGCCGGGCCCGAGCAAGCTGCTCGGCCAGCCGCGCGCGATCGCCGCGCTGTGCAAGGGACTCGAGCTGTACGCACCCGGCTACAACGTCTTCCTCTCCGGCCTGATGGGATCGGGTCGCACGCGCATCGTGCGCCACCTGCTCGAGGAGCTGCAGCCGCAGTGCCGGCTCGGGCCGGACTACGTCTTCGTCCACAACTTCGAGGAGCCGAACAAGCCGCGGCTGCTCGCCCTGCCGCGCGGCCGCGCCGAGCGCTTCCGCGACGAGATGGCCGAGCTGATCGCCGATCTGCGCGAGGCGATCCGCGTCGCGCTGACTTCGCGCCGTCATCGGCAGTCGCGCAATCTGGTCCGCGGCGAGGCCGAGGCGCGCCGCACGCGTCTGCTCGAAGCGCTGCGCCGCGAAGCCGGGCGAGCCGGCTGCGCGGTGGTGGAGTCCGAGGAGAACGGCGAAGCCCGCATCGACGTGCTGCCGGTGCTCGGCGACGCACCGGTGTCGGTCGATCACTTCGGCGAGGCGCTCGCTGCGGGTCGCGTCACCGCGGCGCGTGCCGCGAAGGTGCTTCGCGCGCGCGACACGCTGCTCGATCGTCTCGAGGAGATCAGCGACGTGGTCGAGCGCAGCTCACGTCGCTTCGACCGAGAGCTGCGCGCGGTCGACCGACGTCTCGCCGAGGAGACGATGGCCGACGTGCTCGCCGAGTTCGCACGCCGCTGGGAGCAGCCGGAGATCGGTGCGCATCTCGCGGCGTTGCGCGCGGCCGTGGTCCGCAACCTGCCGCGCTCGATCGAGACCATCGCCGATCCGGAGCTGCAGGGCGGGGCCCTTCCAGGCGGCATCGCGCGACTCGAGGACCTCGCCGTGCTGGTGGTGAAGTGCGGCAAGGGCGAGGCCTGTCCGGTGGTCGTCGAGCCGAACCCGACCTACGCGAACCTGTTCGGCATCATCGAGCGCGTCGCCGAGAGCCATGGTTCCGAGCTGCGTCGCATCCATCCCGGAGCACTCCTGCGTGCGGACGGCGGCTACCTCGTGCTGCGCTGGGCCGACGTCGCCGCCGAGCCCGGTGTGTGGCAGCACATGAAGCGCGCGCTGCGCGCCGCACAGCTCGAGGTGCGCGAGTTCGACCCGAGCGCGGGCACCACCGCCGGCACGTTGCAACCCGAGGCGATTCCGCTCGACGTGAAGGTCGTGATGATCGGCGAGCCCGGCGACTACGAGGAGCTTGCGCAGGACGACGCGCAGTTCCCGCACCTGTTCAAGGTGCACGCCGAGTTCGACGCCACGCTGCCGAACACGCCGGAGAACCGCCGCCGCTACGCCGACTTCCTCGACTGGATCGTGCGCAACGAGAAGTTCCCGCGCTTCGCACCGGACGCGAACGCGGCGATCGTCGAGCACGGCGCGCGCTTCGCGGGACGTCAGGACAAGCTCACCACCTGCTTCGGCGAGCTCGCCGACGTGGCGCGCGAGTCGGGACACGCGGCGCTGGCGCAGGGCAGCCGTCAGGTGCGGCGTTCGCACGTCGAGACCGCGATCCGCGAGCGCGCCTGGCGACGCGGCCTCGCCTGCGAGCGCATGCAGCAGGCGATCGCCGAGGGCTACGTGCTGATCGCGACCAGCGGCAGCGCGGTCGGACAGGTCAACGGGCTCACCGTCGTGCACGATGGCGTGACGCAGTTCGGCAAGGTGGTCCGCATCACCGCCGCGACCGGTCCGGTCGCCGAAGGCGGCGCCGACGTCGTCAGCATCGAGCGCGAGGCCGACCTCTCCGGCCCGATCCACGACAAGGGCGTGCTCGTCTTGCGCGGCTTCCTCACCGCCGTGCTCGGCCGCGAACGACCGCTGCCGCTGTCGGCGACGATCGGCTTCGAACAGCTCTACGGCGGACTGGATGGCGACTCCGCGTCCTGCGCCGAGCTCTTCGCCCTGCTGTCGAGCCTCGCCGACGTGCCGCTCGACCAGGGCATCGCGGTGACCGGCTCGATGAACCAGCGCGGCGAGGTGCAGGCGGTGGGCGGGGTCGTGGAGAAGGTCGAGGCCTTCTTCGGCGCCTGCCGCGCGCATCGCCTCACCGGACGCCAGGGCGTGCTGATCCCCGACGCCAACGCCCGCGACCTGATGCTCGAGCCCGAGGTCGTCGCCGCCGTCGCCGACGGCCGCTTCCGCATCTGGACCTTCAGCGCCGTGCTCGACGGCCTCGAGCTGCTCACCGGACTGCACGCCACCGAGGTGCTGTCGCGGGCGCGGCGCCGGCTCGATGCCTTCCGTCGTGAGCGCGATTCCGCGACCTGATCCGCGCCGCACCGCGCGCTACCAGTCGCCGAGCTTCTCGAGCTGGCCGCGCCGCTTCGCCAGGTTCTTGTAGTCCCACTGGATGCTGCGCGCCTTCTTCAGCCAGCGCTTCAGGTGCGTCGTCTTGATCTCCTCGGCTCCGGTGTAGTGCTTCTCGGCCGCCTTGAACTTGCCCTCCGGCTGCAGGTCGGCTTCGTCGAAGGACTTTCCGCTCCAGAACAGGAGCTGCACCGACTGCTTGCGCACCCAGTAGCCGACGATCGGATTGCCACCCAGGAACCACACCGGCGCGCCGTGCCAGACCTTGCTCTCGGCATCGCTGAGAGCCTGATCGATCACCTCGGCGAGCTTGCTGCAGATCGCCTCGTGGGTCGGATCCTGTGCGGCGTTGTAGGCGAGGATGGCGGCTTGCATGGGGATCAGCCTAAGCGGGACGCGATCCGCGCTTCGACGGGCCCTTGTCCTGGTGCGCCGCCGAGCTATCCTGCTCGGCCTTCAGCTTCGTGGCCAAGGGTGGGCGCCTGCGCGCTCCACCGGAATCGTTGCAGCTTCCCGTCGCGTGGAACGGCCGAAACGGCCGGATGACGTCGGCGCCGACTCACGGAGGTCCCTCGGCCGAGGGGGTGTGTCGTTCACGCCCCTCGCTGCGACCGACCGAGACCCTTCCCCGAGCCCGGCCCCGCTTCGGCGCCGCGTTCCCCTGCCCGCCTCCTCGCGGGTTCCTGCATGTCCACCGTGACCTTCGCCGCACTCGGTCTCCCCGAGCGGCTCGTCCGCGCTCTCACCGAGTGCGGCTATTCCTCTCCCACGCCGATCCAGCAGAAGGCGATCCCCGCGCTTCTCGACGGCAAGGACCTGCTCGGCATCGCGCAGACCGGCACCGGCAAGACCGCGGCCTTCGCGCTGCCGACCCTCGACTTCCTCGCCGAGGAACCGATCGAACTGCGCCCGCGCGAGGTCCGCGCCCTGGTGCTGGTCCCCACGCGCGAACTCGCCTCCCAGGTCTATGAATCGTTCCAGACCTACGGCAAGCACCTGAAGCTGCGCTACGCCGTCGTGTTCGGCGGCGTCAGCATCATTCCGCAGAAGAAGACCCTCTCGCGCGGTGTCGACGTGCTCGTCGCCACTCCGGGTCGTCTCCTCGACCTGATGGGCCAGCGCTGCGTCGAGCTGCGCGACGTCGAGGTCTTCGTCCTCGACGAAGCCGACCGCATGCTCGACATGGGCTTCATCCGCGACGTGCGCAAGATCATCGACTGCCTGCCCAAGGACCGGCAGTCGATGCTGTTCTCGGCGACCATGCCCGACGAGGTCGTGGCGCTGACCAAGTCGATCCTGGTCGACCCTGTGCGCGTCGAGGCGGCCCCGCCGGCGAAGACCGCCGACCTCGTCGAGCAGTTCGTCTACTTCGTGACCAAGGCCGACAAGCGCGACCTGCTCACCAAGCTGCTCGAGGACGGCAAGATGTTCCGCACCCTGGTGTTCACCCGCACCAAGCACGGCGCCGACCGCGTCGCCAAGCACCTCAAGCGCGCCGGCGTCGAAGCCGCCGCCATCCACGGCGACAAGGCCCAGGGCGCGCGCGAGCGCGCGCTCGGCGCCTTCAAGGCCGGCAAGGTGCCGGTGCTGGTCGCCACCGACATCGCCGCCCGCGGCATCGACGTCGACGACGTCACCCACGTGGTGAACTTCGACCTGCCCAACGTGTCGGAGTCCTACGTCCACCGCATCGGCCGCACCGCCCGCGCCGGCCGCGCCGGCATCGCCCTGTCGTTCTGCGACACCGAGGAGCGCGAATACCTGCGCGACATCGAGAAGCTGATCGGCCGCCGGATCGACGTGGTGACGGAGCACGCCTTCGCCGGCAAGGTCGCGCCGCTCGCAGCACCCGCGGCACCGAAGAAGCCGACCCCGGCCAAGCAGTCGGGGCGCCCGAAGTCCTTCCGCCGGGGACGCCGGCGCGCGTCCGCACCGCGCGACCGTTGAACCGCACTTGCGTGCGGTTGTGCTTCTGCGTGGGGTGGATCCAGTTTCCCTCCGGATCGCGACTCGAAGGATGCTGCGTCGCCCCGTCGCGCTGACATTCAAGGCCCGGGCCGTTTCGTTTGTTGAGGTTCTTCGGTGTCCCGAATCCTCGCTTCGCGCGACGATTCCATGCGCGCGCCGCCCGCACGGAGTTCTGGAGAAGCCAGCGCATTGGCTTTGTCGCCACCTGACGTCTTGGTTCCTCGCGAAATGGGCGCTTCGCAAGAGCACCTACGGGTGCACTGGGCTGTCAGAGAACTGCTCTGGGCGGGAGATCCTGGCTAGTCTCCCGGCGGGGGAGCGCAGTGACTGCAGTCAAAAGCGCCTCGACATGTCGCGAGTGCGAGGGAAGAACAGTTCTCTGTGAACTGCTCGCCGAGCTGAAAGGTCACCGCCTGACTGTGGCCATCGCATCCGATCTCTTGGGTTTGACTGTACTCCCAACAGTCGCTTGCGGACCCGGCGGTGTAGCAGCATTGATAGTTACCCGCGCATGACTCTGAGTTCGTGCAACCCGATCCCGGCGGTAGCGTGAGAGGGATACAGATCTTGTGACCCGGAAGTCCCCAGGCGCCGCATATGGCAAAGCCGATTTCGGCGGTGCATCCATACCCAGTGGTGTTACAGCTCCCGTCGCAACGTGTCCCGTGAGCGGGCTCTTCATAGACATTTCCATCAATGAGTACTTCGGCATCGATCGCTGCTTGCGTGAGGGTGATCCATATTCCGTTGCTGTAGTAGCCATCCTGCCAAGGCACCACACGGCACGAGCACTCAAGGGCAGGCTGGCTCGATTCGATTCTCCGCATGTCGCCGACACGCGGCGCGACCATCATGACAGCAAGGACAGAGCTTACGGACAAGGCCGTTTTCATGACTCATTTTCCTTTGTCTGCGGCGGTTTTGCTTGGAGAGCTTGGCTCCGTGGGAGAGGCATCAGGCTGACAACGCTGGAATTGCGCATGCATTGGGAGCGATATGAAGCATTCGAGCGGGAGCTCAATGCATGCCCCAAATTGCTCTGCGGAACGCTCCTGCGGCATTGCCCGATACCGTCGCGCTCGCGATGGAGTCCGTTGTCGGTTGGCATGGCTCTAGCGAGGTGACTCGGTGCGGGAGGCGAGAACTCGAGCGCGATCTCGCTCAGTCCAGAAGGTGAAAGGAACCCCTACGGTCACCTGCCAGGCGCCAGTTTGCCAGGAATATGAAGCGCGTTCGTGCCTGCGGTCGAGCCAGAAGCTGGTTGCACCACCTCCGACACTGCTCGCGAATGCTCCCGACGCCAAGGGGCTATGCGTGAGCTTGACGGTAACGTCGCCAGATTCGATGGCCGACTGCAGGTTCTGGAGCGAGGAGAAGAGGGCGACATAGGACGCTCGGCGTTCGCGGAGCGATTCGATTTTGGTGCTCCTCTTCAGTGGAGAAAGATCGGCATTTGCGGCCGTTTCCTGAATGCGCCGATCGATCGCATCGAAATCGTGCAAGTAGTTGACGTAGTTCCTGGCGAGAACATGTGTTGCGCACTCATGGGCGAAGCGCGCATCGTCGGCGGTGAGAGCGTAGCCCGGCGGGTAATCTGCCATCGGATGATGGTCCAAAACCCATGTAACGAAGCGATCGCTGGGCCAATTCTCGCGTATCCACAAGAGGGCTTCCCGACCAGGATCTTCCGAATTCGCGGCTTCTTCGACCCGCTCGTGCTCGTTTGCAGCGGGTTCGGCTGCGACGGACTCGGTGGACGAAGCCGAAGACGCGAGAGGAAGTGAAGTGTCAGTTCGGCGGATGTTCGGAGTGTCATTCAACTCGGACACTGGGGCCAGGGCGTCATGAGTTCCCTCGGCGTGTGGATGTGGCCACGACACTGGCTCCGGGGAGTTGCGAGTTGCCGGACTGACGATCTCGACAAGAAGTGCTACAGCAGCTGTGAGAATAAGCGCGGTGCAACAGAGCAAGGCTTGGGAAGGTCGATTCATGATTTCGGGCCTACCTGACGTCACCCTGCCAGCGTTGCCGCTGGGCGTGGCTCGGGAGGCCGCCGATGGAAAATCGGCGCCAAGCACTCTGGAAACGGACCCACGGCGATCAATGGACGCATGGCCGACGGGCTAGGGAAACGGGTTGGTTGCCACCACGTCTGTAGGAAGAGACGACTGACGGGTACTGAGAGGAGGCGGAATCGTCTGGTTTCGCAGATGTGCACCTTGCAGCAGTGACTGGATTCTGCACGCGATCGCGCGGATCCGGCGACGCAGTTGCTGTGGTTGAATCGCAAGGTCGCGCGCAGCCTCACGGACGGAGGATGCACGGCGGACCGTCTCGAGGAACCTCCGATCTGACGCCCGGAGACGGTGCTCGAGAAGGTCCAAGCGGACTCCGCAATTGGATCTTCGCGGATCGGCTTCGTCGGCCCGGCGTGCCGCCAGCGCTTCGAGGGGGAACTCCTCGCGCGGAAACCTGCGTGCAGCGCGGACGCAGTCGACGATCACACTTCTCACGACTTGACGCGCGTACGCCGGTGACAACTTCGGATCCTGAAATGCGCCGCTACGCAGAAGGAATCGGAGGATCGACGCTTGGGCGACATCCTCCGCATCGAATGACCTGGTCATTCGGCGCGCGATACGGATGAATCCCGCACGCAGCTCAAGCCAGAAGGAATCCCTGGTAGAGCGATCGACACCAAACGACACCTCGTCCTGCGCTTTCCCGGGGACGCTCGTCTCTCTCTCTCTCTGTCCACCGCGTCCTCCTCTCGCACGGGATTCGAAGCTCGGTACGAACGATCCAAACCCGAAGTTCATTGACCGGAACTCGACGAGAGTTGTCAAGCCGGTGGACCATTCGCCGCGCCAGGGGAGATGGGCGCCACGACAAGGGACACGTCGACACGGATGGGTTCAGCTGGCCCGGGCTCCCGCGAGGGCGCCCGCGGATCCAGTTGTCTTGCTGTCGAGCCGAGTCTACGCCTCGGCGCTGGCCCCCGAGTGGGGCACTGGCTCGATGATCCCCGGGGCCGTGGCTATGCTCCTCGGCCCCCTCCCCCTGCAGTACGGTGCGGGGCCATCACTCCCTCCATGACCGAGACCGCCTCCCAGAAGCACCTCCAGGAAGTCGACCAGATCGTCGTCCGGTTCGCCGGGGACTCCGGCGACGGAATGCAGCTCACGGGCGACCAGCTCACGCGCACCACCGCGCTGATGGGCAACGACCTCGCCACCTTCCCGGACTTCCCGGCCGAGATCCGCGCCCCTGCCGGCACGCTGCCGGGCGTGTCGGCCTTCCAGCTGCGCTTCTCGAACTTCGACATCCACACCCCCGGGGACTCGCCCGACGTGCTGGTGGCGATGAACCCGGCGGCGCTCAAGGTGCACATCAAGGCGCTGCGGCGCGACGGCGTGCTGATCGTCGACACGACCAGCTTCGGCGCGGTCGACCTGAAGAAGGCGAAGTACGACAAGAACCCGCTCGAGGACGGCAGCCTGGACGGCTACCGCGTGATCGCTCTCGAGCTGCAGCGCCTCACGCGCGAGGCGCTGGCCGAGACCACGCTCGACACGCGCAGCAAGGACCGCTGCAAGAACATGTACGCACTCGGCATCGTGTCGTGGCTGTTCCACCGCGATCTGCAGCCGACGATCCATTTCCTGCGCAGCAAGTTCGCGAGCAAGGCCGAGATCGCCGAAGCCAACGTGAAGGTGCTCGAGGCGGGCTACACCTTCGCCGACGTCAGCGGGTTGTTCCAGTCGGCCTACAAGGTCGCTCCGGCGACCTTCATGAAGCCGGGCACCTACCGCAACGTGATGGGCAACCAGGCGCTGTGCCTCGGCCTCGTCGCGGCGAGCAAGAAGTCGGGGCTGCGCATCATGCTCGGCAGCTACCCGATCACGCCGGCCTCCGACATCCTGCACCAGCTCAGCACCTACAAGCACCACGGCATCACGACCTTCCAGGCGGAGGACGAGATCGCGGCGGTGTGCGCGGCGATCGGCGCGTCGTACGGCGGCCAGCTCGGCATCACGTCGACCAGCGGTCCGGGTCTCGCGCTGAAGTCCGAGGCGATCGGCCTCGCGGTGATGACCGAACTCCCGCTGGTGGTGGTCAACGTGCAGCGGGCCGGTCCGAGCACCGGCATGCCGACCAAGACCGAGCAGGCCGATCTCCTGCAGGCGATGTTCGGACGCAACGGCGAATGCCCGGTGCCGATCGTCGCCGCGCGCACGCCGGCCGATGCCTTCGGCGCCGCCTTCGACGCGGTGCGCATCGCGCTGCGCTACATGGTCCCGGTGATCCTGCTCTCCGACGGCTACGTGGCCAACGGCGCGGAGCCCTGGCGCGTGCCCGAGGCCGACAGCCTGCCGGAGATCCCGGTGAAGTTCGCGCCGCCGGCTGCACCCGGCACCAAGTTCCGTCCCTACGAGCGCGATCCACAGACGCTGGCGCGCGTGTGGGCGAAGCCCGGCACGCCGGGGCTCACGCACCGCATCGGCGGCATCGAGAAGGAGGACGGCTCGGGCAACATCAGCTACGACCCGCAGAACCACCAGCACATGGTGGACACGCGCGCCGAGAAGGTGGCACGGGTCGCCAACGACATCGCCGATGCCGAGATCGTCGGCGCACCCAATCCCGACGTGCTGCTCCTGTGCTGGGGCGGCACCAGCGGTGCGGTGACCGCCGCGGCCTTGCGTCTGCAGAAGCACGGTCACTCGGTCGGCGCGGTATGCCTGCGCTGGGTCAATCCCTTCCCGAAGAACCTCGAGAAGCTGCTGCGCGCGGCCAAGCGCGTGATCGTCCCCGAACTCAACATGGGTCAGCTCGCGATGCTGGTCCGCGCGCGATTCCTGATCGACGCGCGGCCGTTCACCAAGGTGCAGGGACTGCCCTTCACCAGTGCGGAGATCGAAGAACAGGCGCTCGCCGCGGTGAAGGAGGTGAAGAAGTGACCACCAACGCCCCGCTCACCAAGAAGGACTACAAGTCCGACCAGGACGTCCGCTGGTGCCCCGGTTGCGGCGACTACGCGATCCTCAACGCGGTCCAGCAGGCCTTCGCCGAGCTCGGCAAGAAGCCGCACGAGGTCGCCATCGTGTCGGGCATCGGCTGCAGCAGCCGCTTCCCGTACTACATGGAGACCTTCGGCTTCCACACCATCCACGGCCGTGCGCCGGCGGTGGCGACGGGACTGAAGCTCGCCAATCCCGACCTCGACGTGTGGGTGATCACCGGCGACGGCGACGCGCTGTCGATCGGCGGCAATCACCTGATCCACGTGCTGCGCCGCAACGTCGGCGTGAAGATCCTGCTGTTCAACAACCGGATCTACGGCCTCACCAAGGGGCAGTTCTCGCCGACCTCGGAGCGCGGCAAGAAGACCAAGTCGACGCCGATGGGTTCGGTCGACGAACCCTTCTCGCCGATCGGTCTCGCGCTCGGTGCCGGTGCGACTTTCGTCGCACGCTCGGTCGACATCTTCGCGCCGCATCTGGTGTCGATGGTGAAGCGGCTCAGTGCGCACGAGGGCACCGGCCTGCTCGAGATCTATCAGAACTGCAACATCTTCAACGACGGCGCCTACCGCGGCTTCACCGAGAAGGACGTGCGTGACGACCGCGTGATCGAGATGCAGCACGGCCAGCCGCTGCGCTTCGGTGCGGATGGCGAGAAGGGCATCGACTTCGACGAGTCCTTCCGTCCGCGCATCGCGGCCTCGGCCGACGCCGCGG
The DNA here is from genome assembly GCA_046349595.1 of Planctomycetota bacterium. Classification (GTDB taxonomy): domain Bacteria; phylum Planctomycetota; class UBA1135; order UBA1135; family UBA2386; genus JACRLW01. The sequence goes on along the minus strand of JAXMCA010000001.1, from coordinate 2,325,026 downwards.
CGCTGTGGGACGAGAACTCTCCCAGCCCCGCGAAGGCGACCGCGCTCGCTCACGCCTCCGAGAAGGACCTGCCGGTCCCGATCGGCGTGTTCCGCGAGGTCAAGCGTCCGACCTTCGAGTCCGACATGCGCAACCAGATCGCGGTCGCCGGGGAGCGCAAGACCGAGTCGCTGCAGGATCTGCTGCTCGGCAACGAGACCTGGACGGTCGGCTGACGGAGGCGACGCACCGGCGTCTTCGGTCCGTGCGCCGTCTCCTGCTCCTCGCGCTGCTGCTCAGCGTCGCCTTCGCGGCGGTGCTGGTGCTGCGGCGCGTCGAGGCGGGTCCACCCGGACGGGACGGCTCCGGCTCGGCGCAAGCGACGGACGACCCGGCGGCCCGCGCCGTCCCCGTCGAGGACGAACCCTCACGCCATCCGATCACGACGCGACCGCCGCGGATCGGGGACGTCGCCGCCGAGGCGTCGCTGTTGCGCGGCACCGTGATCGATGCCGAAGGCGCGCCGCTGCGCGGAGCGACGGTGGTCGTCAGCCGCGTGCGTGGGGACAGCTTCGCGCTGCTCGACCGCGGCTCGATCCAGGAGCCCGAGGTCGTCGGTCGCGTGGTCACCGGCGCCGAGGGACGCTTCGCGGTGACGCTCGCGCCGGCGGTCCCGCATCGCGTCGAGGTCCAGGCCGACGGCTTCGGCCCGCTGCTGAGCCGTCCGCACCGGGCGGGCGAGGACCTGGTGCTGCAACTCGATCGCGCGGCGGGGATCGAGGGGGTCGTCGCGCGCGACGGCGAGCCCGTCGCGGCGACGCGCATCGAGGTGAGCGAGCGCCGCACCGATGGCCGTCGTGGTGCCGTGCTCGCCACGGTCGACAGCGATGCACGGGGCCGATACCGCATCGATCGGCTCGCGGCGGGCGAGGTCACGCTCAGCCTCGAGCCCGAGGTCGGCTGCGCACAGCACGGCGCCGATCTGCGCCTCGTCGCGGGTGAGGTCGTGCGATGCGATCTGGTTCTCGCCGCAGGCGAGACCGTGCACGGCCGGGTCGTCGACGCGGACAGCGGTGCGGCGATCGCCGGTGCCGAGGTCCGTGCCGACCGCGACGCGCGCTCCTGCGTGCGCAGCGCCGTCGATGGCTCCTTCGACTTCCGCGGGTTCGGCACGCGGCGGGTGCAGTTGCGCGCCACGGCGCGCGGCTACGCGGCGGAGGATCTGCTGGTCCGCGACGGCGGCACCTTGCGCGCGGACCTGGTGTTCCACCTGCATCGTGCGCGACGAGCGGTGGGGCGCGTGCTCGCGGCAGGTCGCGCGGTCGAGGGGGCCTATGTGGCGGCGGCCGCCTACCGCATCGAGACCGGGCAGCCGCAGCGCCTCGACTGGATCGCGGGGCGCAGCGGCCCGGACGGCAGCTTCGTCCTCGAGGATCTGTGCGGCGATCTCGACCATGTGCTCCTGGTGCACGCCGACGGCTTCGGTGTGCGGCAGATCGACTTCCCGTCCGAGGCGCGCACGCTGCCGTCGGTCGACCTCGGCGACGTGGTGCTCGAACGCGGGGTCGTGCTGTCGGGTCGCGTGGTCGACGAGGACGGTGCACCCTGCGGCGGTCGATCGGTCGAACTGCACGGCAGCGCCGACGGTCGCCGCCCGCCGGGTGCCGCCGGGGTCGATGCGTACGTCTTCATCGACGGCTACGTCGCGCTGCGCCGCACCACCAGCGACTGCGACGGTCGCTTCGCCATTGCCGACCTCGCGCCGGGCAGCTACGAGGCGATGGTGATCGGGGATCTCGGGCGGCCGGAGCAAGCGGTGCCGATCCGCATCGAGGGCAACATCGTTCCGACGGAGGTCGAGCTGCACGTGGTGCGCGGCCTGAGCATCAGCGGCCGCATCCAGGTCGACGACGGCGGCGCGCTGCCGACCTGCTACGTCAGCGTCGATCCCCTCGATCAGGGCAACCGCGCGACCGATGTGCAGTGCGCCACCGACGGCAGCTTCCGCGCCACCGGACTGTCGCGCGGCTCGTACACGCTCAGCTTCTACCCCTACGCGAGCGAGAGCGATCGCGCCGCCGGCCGGGTGTTCGCCACGACGAGGGTCCCGGACGTTCCTGCCGGGCGTGAGGGTGTTCTCGTCGTGTTGCCGCGCAAGCCGTAGCGTCGCGCCTACTGCGGTGCGAGTTGCAGGTCGACGGTCGCCGTCGCGCCGATCTCGACGTGGATGCGTTGCTCCGGCCCCGGGGTGCCGAGACCGGCGAGGTTGCCCATGCGACGCGCGCGCAGCACGTAGTCTCCGGCGTCGAGACCGTCGACCACGAAGGTGCCGCGCGAGCCGAAGGTGGTCTGGAACTCGGTTGCGTTCGCGCTGCGGTACTCCACGCAGGCCAGGGCGGCTGCGCCGGCATCGGGGTCGAGGAACGCGCCGGTGACGCGACCACCCTGCGGCAGTTCGACGACGCCTGCGTCGACGCCCTCGCGATCGACGGACACGACCGCGCTCGTGCTGTTGCGATGCCCGCCCGCCTGCAACTCGACGACGTAGGTGCCGAAGGGCACGACCGCGAAGCGCGCGATGCCGTCGGTGTCGGCGCTGGTCGAACTGCTGCGCTCGGTGGGGAAGGCGTAGTCGAGGATGCCGCGCTCCGCACCGGCATCGGCGGTGCCGGCGGGTCGGAGGATCGCGTGCGCGCCGGCGAGCGTGTGGTGATCGACGGCGCTCCGCGCCGCGATGTGGATCGATCCCGCGCGGAGCACCAGATCGAGCGGAACCGCGGCGGTCTCCGGGTTCAGGTCCAGCGTGATCTCGGCGGGCATCGCCTGATCGCGTCGTCCGAAGCGCACGCGCCAGGTGCCGGCCTCGAGGTCGGTGATGCGGAACGAACCGTCGACCTGCGTGCGTGCCGAACGCGTCGATCCGTCGAGTCCGAAGCGGGCGTTCGCAGCCTGGCGGTCGCTGTCGGTGCGGCCGATGCGCACCGAACCGTCCGGGATCGTGCCGCGCGGGTCGTGCAGTGTGCCGTGCAGCGTGAGCAGGGACGGACAGGTCAGACGGACCGTGGACGCCGCATCGGCTTGCACCTCGAACTCGACGCGCGACGCGGCGAAGGTCGGGCCCGCACCCTGGGTCACCAGGGTCGCGCCACCGAAGGCATCGGTGTCGACGGTCTTGCCGATCGCGGCCGCGTAGCGTCCAGCGGCGAGCGGGCCGAGTTCGAGCCGGCCTGCGACATCCGAGTCCCCGCCGCGGGTCGGCGCGGGCTCGAGATCGAGCGGGCCTTCGATCTCGACGCGCTTGTGGGGCAGGGTCGCGCCGGAGCCGTCGACGACCTCGAAGCGGACGCGGCCACCGTGGCTCAGCGTGACGTCGATCGCGGCCCTCGTCGCGCCGTCGGTGGAGAAGCGTGCCGGACGGTCCTGCACGAAACTCTCCGATTCGACGTCCGCGCGGTAGCTGCCGGCGAGGAGCCCGGAGATCACCGCGCTTCCCCGTTCGTCGGTGACACCGCGCGCGAGCCTCGCATCGAGGCCCAGTTCGTCGGGGTCGACGTCGTTGCCGCCGCCGATCAGCACCATCGGTCGTTGCGGCGGTGCGGTCGCATTGCTCACGCGCAGCTTCGCCCCGGCCACCGGCGCGCCGTCCGGGTCGCGCACGCGGAACTCGACGACGCCGCCGCGATCGACCACGATGCGCAGATCGGTGATCGGTCGTCCCGCCTCGGCGTGCACCTCGTCGAGTCGGGCGTCGAGGTGCGGTCCGTAGGCGAGGATGCGGTAGTCGCCGCCACCGAGGTCGGGCAGGGTGAAGCGGCCGTCGACGCCGGTCGTCGCGCCGGATTGGAACAGGCGCGCCTGTGGATCCTGTGCGCGCGGTTGGGATGAGGGCACCGCGTAGAGCTTCGATCCCGCCACCGCTTCGCCCCCTGCATCGATCACGACTCCGGCGATCGACGCCGCGCGCGCGATCCGCACCGTGACGTCGCGTGCGCCGCTGTGCGCGCGGACCGGCTTCTGACGATCGCCGCGGAAGCCCGTCGCGCGCGCGGTCAGGTCGTAGTCCCCGTCGGTCAGTCCATCCACGGTGAAGCGACCATCGGCTTCGCACAGCACGCGGATGGTCGCACCGCCCGCGAGGGGTTTCGCGCGGACCTCGGCACCGGGGATCGGAGCTTCGTCGTCGCCGACCACGCTGCCGGCGATCGCGGCGCCGCTCGCGAAGACGAACTCGAGATCGGTCCGCAGTTCCTCATCCTGCAACTCGACGCGACGTGATGCATCGACGAAGTGCGGGGCACGACACAGGATGCGGAGGGCGCCGCGGCGAAGACCGGAGAAGCGGAAGGCGCCATCCTCGTCGGTCGTCCGTTGCTGCGCGTTCGGTTCGTCGAAGGACGGATCGTCGCGGCCGCACAGCACGCGGACGTCGCGACAGGGCGTGCCCTGTGGATCGCGCACGATGCCGGCGAGCACGCTGGCGCGCAGCACGACGATGTCGCCGAGCTCCAGGTCGTCGGGAGCGGCGTCGATCTCGATCGCGCCCTGACGGAACACGAAGTCGGCCAGTGCAGGTGCGATGCGCGCGCGCACTCCTTTCGGCAGCGGGAGCAGGAAGGTGCCGTCGTCGTGGGACGTGACGGTGGCGTGGCCCCGGAAACGCGGGGGGATCGGACCCAGGATCCGCAGGCGTGGATCCCGCGGCGCGAGGGCGTCGTCGATCTGCAGCTCCACGTCGCGTTGCGCGAGCGGACGACCCGCGGCGTCGATCAGCCGTCCGGTCGCGCGTCGTCCTGGCTCCGTCGCAGCTCGATCGAGCGATACCGCGGAGCGACCGTCGTCGGCAGCGGGGTTCGTGGCCGTGCCAACCGGTGCCGGCACGGGTGTCGAAGTGGGGGTGACGGCCGCGGCAGCCGCGGAGTCCGGTGCGTGGACCGACGGGCTCCCGTCGGGCCGGCCGGTTTCCGCTCGCAGCAGGACGAACAGCAGCGCACCGCAGGCGACTGCGGCGCACGCGAGCACGACGAGACGGAGGGGGCGATCCGCTTTCATGGGCCACGCTCTCGGCGCGGCACCAGATCAGAGCAGCTTGCGCAGCACGGTCTGGAGGATGCCGCCGTTGCGGTAGTACTCGACCTCGACCGGAGTGTCGATGCGGCACACGGCCTCGAAGGTCTTCGTCGCACCCGTCTTCGGATCGCGCGCGGTGACCTTCAGCATCTGGCGCGGCTTGACGCGATCGTCGACGGCGACGTCGAAGACCTCCTCGCCGCTCAGGCCGAGCGACTGCGCGGTGTCGCCATCCTTGAACTGCAGGGGCAGGACGCCCATGCCGACCAGGTTGCTGCGGTGGATGCGCTCGTAGCTCTCGGCGAGCACGAAGCGCACGCCGAGCAGCATGGTGCCCTTCGCGGCCCAGTCGCGGCTGCTGCCGGTGCCGTACTCCTTGCCGGCGAGCACGCACAGCGCGGTGCCGTCCTTCGCGTAGATCTCGGCGGCATCGAAGATCGCCATCTGCTTGCCGCTCGGCAGGTGTCGCGTGACCCCGCCCTCGGTGCCTGGAGCGATCTGGTTGCGCAGGCGGATGTTGGCGAAGGTGCCGCGCGTCATCACGCGATCGTTGCCGCGGCGTGCGCCGTAGCTGTTGAAGTCCTTGGGCGTGACGCCCTTGCCCTGCAGGAAGCGCCCCGCGGGGCTGTCGGTCTTGATCGAACCGGCGGGCGAGATGTGGTCGGTCGTCACCGAGTCGGCGACCTTGACCAGACAGCGCGCACCCGAGATCGCGGTGATCGCGCCGGGCTCGCGCGGCATCTGCAGGAAGAAGGGCGGTTCCTGGATGTAGGTGCTGTCGGCCTTGAAGTCGTAGAGCTCGCTCTTCTCGACGTGGATCGCCTGCCAGGGCTGCGGCCCGTCCATGTTCGCGTAGCGCGCGCGGAACATGTCCTGCGACACCGCGGCGCGCACCGTGTCGCGCACCTCCTGGTTGCTCGGCCAGATGTCCTTCAGGAACACGTCGCGGCCGTCGCTGCCCTTGCCGATCGGATCCTTCTGCAGATCGATGTCGACGGTGCCGGCGAGCGCATAGGCGACCACCAGCGGCGGTGACGCGAGGTAGTTGGCCTTCACGTCGGGATTGACGCGGCCCTCGAAGTTGCGGTTGCCGCTGAGAACCGACGCGGCGACCAGATCGCCCTGCTGGATCGCAGCGCGCACCGGCTCGGGCACGGGCCCGGAGTTGCCGATGCAGGTGGTGCAGCCGTAGCCCACGGTCTGGAAGCCGATCGCGTCGAGGTCGGCGCTGAGGCCGGCCTTGTCGAGGTAGTCGGTCACCACGCGCGAACCCGGTGCGAGCGAGGTCTTCACCCAGGGCTTGCGCGAGAGACCCCTCTGCCGCGCCTTGCGCGCGACGAGTCCGGCGGCGACGAGCACGTCGGGATTGCTGGTGTTGGTGCACGACGTGATCGCCGCGATCACCACGGCGCCCTGCGCGATGCGCGCGTGGCTGCCGTCCTTCACCTCGCCCTGCGCCTCGAGCGCTGCGCCGCTCAGTCCGAAGCCGCGCTCGGTGACCGGCTTCTGCAGGCTCTGCCGGAAGTTGGACTGCATGTCCTTCAGCGCCACGCGATCCTGCGGGCGCTTCGGACCGGCGAGGCTCGGCACCACGCTCTGGAGATCGAGTGACAGCTTCGAGCTGAACTCGGGCGCCGGGCTGTCGGCGTGCAGGAACAGGCCCTGAGCGTCGAGGTAGCTGCGCACCAGTTCGATGTGTTGCGCGGAGCGACCGCTCAGGCGCATGTAGTCGAGAGCGACCTCGTCGACCGGGAAGAAGCCGATCGTCGCGCCGTACTCCGGCGCCATGTTCGCGATCGTCGCGCGGTCGGCGAGGCTGAGGTTCTGGATGCCCTTGCCGAAGAACTCGACGAACTTGTTCACCACGCCGTGCTTGCGCAGCATCTGCGTGACGGTGAGCACGAGGTCGGTCGCCGTCGCTCCTTCGGGGAGCTTGCCGGTCAGCTCGAAGCCGACCACCTCGGGCAGCAGCATGTAGACCGGCTGGCCGAGCATCACCGCCTCCGCCTCGATGCCGCCGACGCCCCAGCCGACCACGCCGATGCCGTTGATCATCGTGGTGTGGCTGTCGGTGCCCACGCAGGAGTCGGGGAAGGCGACGCGCTCGCCGTCGATCTCGCGCGTCAGCACGACTCCGGCGAGGTGCTCGAGGTTGACCTGATGGACGATGCCGGTCCCGGGCGGCACGCAGCGGAAGTTGCGCAGCGCCTTCTGTCCCCACTTCAGGAACTCGTAGCGCTCGCGGTTGCGCTCGAACTCGAGTGCGAGGTTCTTCTGCAGCGCGTCGGCGCTGCCGAAGAAGTCGACCTGCACCGAGTGGTCGATCACCAGGTCGCAGGGCACCAGCGGGTTGATCTTGGCCGGATCACCGCCGAGCCGGCGCATGGCCGCGCGCATCGCCGCGAGGTCGACCACGCAGGGCACGCCGGTGAAGTCCTGCAGGACCACGCGTCCCGGCAGGAAGGGGATCTCGACCTCGCCGACGTTCTTCGGGTTCCAGGCGGCGATGGCGCGCACGTCGTCCTCGGTCACGACGAAACCGTCGACGTTGCGGAGCGCCGCCTCGAGCAACACGCGGATGCTGTAGGGGAGCCGGGCCATCGGGCCGAGACCCGCCTTCTCCAGGGCCTTCAGGGAGAAGAAGGTGACGGTGCCGGAAGACGTCGACAGCCGGGTGCGCGAGCCGAAGGGAGATTGGGTCATCCGAGGTGCGGCGGGCTGGATCCCGCGCGGGGGGGAGTGGGTGGAAACACGGAGGTTTACTGCGCGCAGCGCGGTGGGGCAAAGGCACGGCGCGCGGGTGCCTCGGCTTCTTGATGGAAGATTGATCGTCGGCGTGGGCGCTGCCGACTGGCATGGCTTCGGGGCGATCCCATCATGCTCCGCGTCGCAGGTCGACCTCGTCGTGGTGAGGGCGCCGTGCCGGCGACAACCGAGTCCAAACGATGAACATCCTCCTCCGCATCGCCCCGGTGGCCGCCGTTCTCGCGGCCACCCTGTCCGCCCAGACCCAGATCGACCGTCACATCCCCGCCTACACCCGCGCCGAAGGCGTCTCGGGGAACATCAAGAGTGTCGGCTCCGACACGATGAACAACCTGATGACGCGCTGGGCCGAGGGCTTCAACAAGCTGTACCCCAACGTCGGCGTGGAGATCGAGGGCAAGGGTTCGAGCACCGCGCCGCCCGCGCTGATCGAGGGCTCGGCCTCTTTCGGGCCGATGAGCCGCGAGATGAAGTCGAAGGAGCAGGACGACTTCGTCAAGAAGTTCGGCTACCCCGCGACCAAGCTCATCGTCGGCGTCGACATGCTCGCGGTGTACGTGAACAAGGACAACCCGATCGCGAAGACCGGGCTCACGCTCGACCAGGTCGACGCCGTGTTCTCGAAGTCGCGCCGCGCCGGCTATGCCAGCGACATCCGCACCTGGGGTGACCTCGGTCTCACCGGCGAGTGGGCCGACAAGCCGATCAGCATCTTCGGCCGCAACTCGGCGTCGGGCACCTACGGCTTCTTCAAGGAGCACGTGATGGGCAACGGCGACTTCAAGGACGAGGTCAAGGAGATGCCGGGCAGCTCCTCGGTCGTGCAGGGTGTCGCGAGCGACAAGTATGCGATCGGCTACAGCGGCATCGGCTACATCACCGCGGACGTCCGCGCCGTGCCGCTCGGCAAGAACAAGGACACGATCGTGGTCGCGACCCCGGAGAACGTGCGCAAGTACCCGCTGGCCCGCCCGCTGATCGTCTACGTCAACCACAAGCCGAACGGACAGCTCGACCCGCTGCGCCGCGAGTTCGTGCGCTACGTGTTCAGCGCCGAGGGTCAGACCGCGGTGGTCCAGGACGGCTACCTGCCGCTGCCCTTCCAGGCCTGCCTCGCCTCGCTCAACGCCGTCGGCCTCGACATGAAGCCGGTGCCGGATGCCGTCGACGCCTCGGGCAAGGCCGAGGGCGGCAAGGACAAGGGCAAGTCCGGTCAGTGAGAGCTCTGTTGCGCTCCAATCCTCGCCGGCCATGATCCTCGCGCCTCGACGCGTCCGGATCCTGGCTGGGCCGCCGCGCTGAACCGATCCCAGAGCCGATGAGCGACCAGCGCACCGGACACAAACGCGGCCGCGAACTGAAGACGCGGCGGTCGACCGCGTTCGCCGATCGCCTCGCGCGCAGCGTGATCACGATCGGCGGAATCGGCACGATCGTGTCGGTCTGCACGGTGTTCCTGTTCCTGTTCTGGGTCGTGAAGGACCTGTTTCTTCCGGCCCGCGTGGGGGAACCGCAGCGCCTGCAGCTTCCGGCCGAGACCCGTGTCCTCGCGGTCGGGATCGACGACTTCAGCACCATCGCCTGGCGGCTGGGTCAGGATGGCCGCCTGGTGGTCTTCGACGCCCGCGACGGAACCACGCTGAACGAGCGCTCGGTGGTGCAGGAGGGCGGTCCGGTCCTCACCGCCTTCGGCACCGAGCCCATGCCGGGTCGCATGGTCTTCGGCTATGCCGATGGCTCGGTGCGTCCGGGTCAGCTCGACATCACCACCGAGTACCGCGAGGCCGACGACCTGCAGGGCGAGATCCGCAAGCTCGCGGTGGGGGCGACCGCGCGGATCGGCGAGAGCGTGGCGGAGCGCACGGTGCGCGGTCAGTTCCGTGTTCAGAGCGTGCGCTTCGCGCTCGGCGATCCGGTGATCGCCATTCCTGGGTCACCGATCGGCGCGGTCGCCCGGAGCCCGCGGGACAGCGACGTGCTGGTCGCCGCGGTGGGTGCCGACGCCCGCGTCGTCACGGTGCTCCAGCAGGTGGTTCAGGATCCCTTCGGTGGGCCGCCGACCGCCGAGTGGGGCTCGCCGGTCGCGATCCCGGCCAAATCGGAGTCGATCGCGCCGGCCTTCGTGCAACTCGCCGATCACGGGACGAACCTCGCTCTCGGTTGGCGCGACGGACGTCTCGAGCGCTGGGCGATCCGTGATCTCGCCACGCCGAAGCTCGCGGAGTCGCTCGATCTCGCGCCGCAGCACGACGTGGAACTCACCGCGCTCGGACTCCTGCTCGGCGGCTCCACGCTGATCTCCGGCCTGTCCGACGGCCGGGTCTCCGGCTGGTTCGTCGCGGAGAAGGCATCCAACGACGTCGATGGCTTCGCGCTGGTCGAGGCCCATCGTTTCGACCTCGGCGACGCCTCGGCCGTGATCTCGATCGCCACATCGACCCGCGAGCGCATCTTCGCAGCGGGCACGCAGGGCGGCCACGTGCACGTCATGCACATGACCTCGGAGAAGGTCATCGCCGACGTGGCGGTGCGCGACCGCGAACCGGTGCAGGCGATCGCGCTCGCACCCCAGGCGCTGGTCAGCGTCACGTCGCGTGCGGTCTCGGTGCGTCCCTTCGATCCGCGCCACGCGGGTGTTTCGTTCAGCACCTTCTTCCGTCCGACCTGGTACGAGCGTGAGCCGGCGCCGACCTACACCTGGCAGTCCTCGGCCGGCAGTGACGCCTACGAGCCGAAGCTGTCGCTCGTCCCCCTGTTGTTCGGCACGCTGAAGGCGACCGTCTACTCGATGCTGCTGGCCGTCCCGTTGGCCCTGCTCGCCGCGATCTACACCAGCGAATTCCTCAGCCGCCGCGCGCGGGCGCGCATCAAGCCACTGGTCGAACTGATGGCGAGCCTGCCCTCGGTGGTGCTCGGCTTCCTGGCCGCGATCGTGATCGCGCCCGCGATCGAGGGCTTCGTCCCCGAGCTGATTCTGGCGCTCCTCACGGTGCCGCTCGCGATCCTGACCTTCGCACACATCTGGCAGGTGCTGCCGATGAACTTCGCGCTGCGGTACGGCTGGTTGCGTCTGCCGCTCGCCTTCGTCGCGATGGCGACCGGCGGGCTGGCGGCGGCGGTGTTCGGTCGCGGCGCCGAGCAGTTGGCCTTCGGCACCGATCTCCAGGTCTGGCTGTTCGGCAAGAGCGAGGCGGCGTCGGATGGCACTGCCGGCTGGTTCTGCCTGCTGCTGCCGCTGTGCACGGTGGGCGCGCTGCTCGCCATCGGACGCTGGGTGAACCCACTGATCGGTCGGCGCATCGTCGGATGGACGCAGTTCCACCTCGGCGTCGTGCACCTCGTCAAGTTCGTCGTCGGCGTGATCGTCACGCTGCTCGTCGCGTGGCTGCTGGCGAGCCTGATCTTCCACCTCCCGGCCCTGGTCGGGTTCGGCTCCGACCACCACTTCGACCTCCGCGACGGTCTGCCCTTCGGCTCCGTCGATCTCTCCCCGATCGGTCCCTTCGGCCAGCGCAACTCCCTGGTCGTCGGCTTCGTGATGGGATTCGCCGTGATCCCGATCATCTACACCATCGCCGAGGACGCGTTGTCCAGTGTGCCCGAGCACCTGCGCGCGGCGTCGCTCGGTGCAGGTGCGACGCCCTGGCAGACGGCGGTGCGCGTCATCGTCCCGACCGCGATGAGCGGCTTGTTCTCCGCGTGCATGGTCGGCCTCGGCCGCGCGGTCGGTGAGACCATGATCGTGCTGATGGCCGCCGGCGGAACCGCGGTGATGAACATGAACATGTTCAGCGGCTTCCGCACCCTGTCGGCCAACATCGCTGCCGAGCTGCCCGAGTCGGCGCCGGGGACGACGCAGTACACCACGCTGTTCCTGTGCGCTCTGGTGCTGTTCGCCGTCACCTTCGTGATCAACACCGTCGCCGAGCGCGTGCGACAGCGGTTCCGCCGGAGGGCCTACCAACTGTGAGCCGTCACCTCGATGGACGCGGTTCCCGCGGCATGCATCGCCACCGCACGCGGCGCCCCTCGGTCAATGCACGCGGCGAACCGCAGCTGTGGATCACCGGCGGCTCGCTGGTGATCTGCATCACGATGATCGTCGGCCTGGTCGGCTGGATCCTCGTCAACGGTCTGCCGACCTTCTGGCCCGAGCGGGTCGAACGCGTGAAGACCCTCGGGGGGATCGAGCTGATGGGGGAACCGAACCGGTCGTCCTCCTTCGAGCCCGATCCGTCCGTGCTCGCGGCATTGACGCCGGAGTCGCGCAAGGCGGCCGATGTCTGGCTCGCCGCACACGACGGCGAACTCGACCGCGTGATGCTTCGCACCGGCAACTTCGAGCTCACCGACACGCGCTTCACCGAGTACTTCTCGCACGAGGTCGTCGAGCGCGATCAGCCGGAGTGGGCCGTGGTCGTCGAACGCCTCGCCTGGGGGCGGTTCTACGGGCTGCCGACAGCCTTCCTGATGACCACGCCGGTGTTCCCCGACCGCAGTCCGGGCGAGGCCAGCGTGCAGGAAACCCAGACCGAAGGGAGGCGCCTCCTCGGGGAGCTCGATCCGCCGCAGCCCGGTGAGGGAGTCGACCTCGCCTTCGTGGTGCAGCGCGACGAAGGTGGCAAGCGTCGGATGCGTCTCGTCGCGCAGGACGCACTCGCAGCCGGCGAACGGGTGTTGTCGGTGGCGCGGGTGTGGCGCGGAGCCGAGGTCGCGTGGAAGCGCTACGAGGAGGCGCGAGCCGGCGTCGATGCGTTGATCGAGCGCGCCGATCGCAAGCGCAGGCACGAGATCGGCGAGGCGAACGAACATCTCGGGGCGGCGCGCCTGCGCCTGCGCCAGGCGATCCTCGACCATCACCCGGCTCAGGTCTGGGAGTCGGCCTTCGAGGAACTCCAGCAGACCGAGCGCTCCGGCGACGAGAGCGCGACCGTGCGTGCACGCCAGCGTCTCGCCGCCATCGAGGCGGACTTCGGCTCGCCGGACGCCGAGTTGCAGAAGGTGATCGCCGAGGTCGGCAGGGTCGAGCGCGAGCAGGACGAGCAGATCCGGCGCCTCACCGCGGAGATGCACGAGATCGATCGCGAGGCTCATCGGCCGATGCTGTGGTTCGACACGGTCGATTCCGCTCGCGACACCGGGATCGCGCTCGCCGAGATCGTGCGGGCCTATCCGGCCAACCAGCTCGGCACCGCGGCGCGCTTCGGCGTGTTCCTCGATCGCTGGCGCGAGTTCCTCACCGAGCGGCCGCGCAACGCAAACGAGGAGGGCGGCATCTTCCCGGCGATCTTCGGCACGGTGCTGATGACCCTCATCATGTGCCTGGTCGTGGTGCCCTTCGGCGTGCTCGCCGCGCTCTACCTGCGGGAGTACGCCAAGGCCGGCTTCGTGATCTCGCTGGTGCGGATCGCAGTCAACAACCTCGCCGGCGTGCCGAGCATCGTGTTCGGCGTGTTCGGCCTCGGCTTCTTCTGCTACATCGTCGGCGGCTCGATCGACCGCGTGTTCTTCGCGGCCAGCCTCCCGCAACCGACCTTCGGCAAGGGTGGACTGCTCTGGGCGGCGCTGACCCTGGCCTTGATGACCGCGCCGGTGGTGATCGTCGCGACCGAAGAGGCCCTCGCGGCGGTGCCGAACTCGATGCGCGAGGGCAGCTACGCCTGTGGCGCCAGCAAGTGGCAGACGATCCGCCGCATCGTCCTGCCGCGTGCGATGCCCGGGATCATGACCGGCGCGATCCTGGCGATGGCGCGCGGGGCCGGCGAGGTCGCGCCGCTGATGCTGGTCGGCGCCGTCAAGCTCGCCGCCGACCTGCCCTTCGACCTGTCGCCGCCCTTCGGCCTCGATCGCAGCTTCATGCACATGGGCTACCACGTCTTCGATCTCGGCTTCCAGAGCCCGGATTCGGTCGCGGCGAAGCCGATGGTCTACACAACCACCCTCCTGCTGATCCTCACGATCGCGTCGTTGAACCTGGCGGCGATCTGGCTGCGTTCACGCCTCCGCCGTCGCTTCGTCTCGGCCGCGTTCTGATGATCCCCTCCACCATGACTGGCCCGGAACCCATCCCGCAGGGACCTGTCCCGAAGATCCGACCGGAGGAGGTGCGTCACCGCAGCCGGCTCGAGCAGATCCAGGCCGGCGAGCCGGTCGAGACGGTCACGCACGAGGCGATCCTGTCGGAGGATCCCTGCTTCGAGATCGAGCGCTTCAACCTCTGGTACGGGCAGAAGCAGGCGCTCCACGACAACTCGCTGATCGTTCCGCGCGGCAAGATCACCGCGCTGATCGGTCCGTCGGGCTGCGGGAAGAGCACGCTGCTGCGCTCGATGAACCGGCTCAACGATCTGATCGAAGGCGTGCGCGTGACTGGCGACATGCGGCTCAACGGCGACCCGATCTACGAGTCGGGCGTCGATGTGATCGAGCTGCGCAAGCGCATGGGAATGGTGTTCCAGAAGCCGAACCCCTTCCCGATGAGCATCTTCGAGAACGTGGTCTACTCGCTGCGCATCGACGGCGAGCGCGACAAGCGCGTGCTGCGCGACGTCTGCGAGCGCGCCCTGCGCGGCTCGGCCCTGTGGGACGAGGTGAAGGACCGCCTGGACGAGAGCGCCCTCGGTCTGTCCGGCGGCCAGCAGCAGCGCCTGTGCATCGCGCGCGCGATCGCCGCCGATCCCGAGGTCCTGCTGATGGACGAGCCGTGCTCGGCGCTCGACCCGATCGCCACGGGCCGCATCGAGGACCTGATGGAGGACCTGTCGGGCGACTACACCATCGTGATCGTGACGCACAGCATGCAGCAGGCGTCGCGGACCAGCGACTACACCGCCTTCATGTATCTCGGCCGTCTGGTCGAGTTCGGCCCGACCAGCGACGTGTTCCAGAAGCCGCGGCTGAAGGAGACCGAGGACTACATCACCGGGCGCTTCGGCTGATCGGCTCGAGTTGCGCCCTTCGCTCTCGACCTCTCACGAACCGAGGACCACCATGCTCCAGCTCCCGTTCCGCTCCCTCGCCCTGATGTTCCTGTGCGCCGCGTGCTCGTCGACGACGTCGACGAAGCCGGCGGAGAACGCACCTGCGCCGCACGCCGTCGAGGTCGTGCAGGCGACCTTCCACGTCGGCGACGCGATCGAGCGCCCGGGCTTCGTCACGTCGGTCGAAGATGGCCGCCTGTGGGTGCTGCGCACCGGCACCGAGAAGAGCGAGAAGTGCGTGACCTGGATCGGCGCGGGTCCGCGCGGCATGACGCTGCGCGCCTGCGACGCCGACACCGCGCTGGCCTATCTCGGCGCGCGCCCCGGCTTCTCGACCGAGGTCGAGGACGGCCGCCTGTGGGTGCTGCGCGACGGCCAGTCGAAGGGGGAGAAGCGCGTGACCCGCATCGGCGCCGGCCCGCGCGGCTGCACGGTGCTCGCGGTCGACCGCGAGACCCTCGACGCCTGGCTGGCCGCGCGGTGAATCCGCGCTCCCGGCGCGACGTCGCGCTTGAAACTGCGGCCCGCGCCGGGTGACCTGTTCGCCCAAATGCCCAAGGGCAAGCGCGCCAGGCGTCACTGGCTCTTCAAGACCGAGCCGGAGACCTACGGGATCGACGACCTCGAGCGCGACCGCGTGACCGGGTGGGAGGGCGTGCGCAACCACCAGGCGCGCAACCTGCTGCGCGACGAGGTCGGACTCGGCGACGGCGTGCTGATCTACCACAGCAGTTGTGATCCGCTGGCCGTCACCGGCGTCGCCGAGGTGGTCCGGAGCGCCTATCCGGACGACACCGCCTTCGATGTCCGCTCTCCGTACCACGACCCGCGCAGCGACCCGGCGGAACCGACCTGGCTCAGTGTCGACGTCGGATTCGTCGGTCGATTCCGCGAGCCCGTGCTGCGCAGCACGCTGAGCGCGATGCCGGAACTCGCGGGGATGATGCTGCTGAAGCGCGGCAGCCGGCTGTCGATCCAGCCGGTCTCCCCGGCGGAATGGACCGCGATCCTGAAGGTCGCGGGATTCCGCGAGGCCCGATGAATCTCCGCCTCGTCGCGCGGCTCCTCGGTCGCTTCGTGATGTTCTTCGCGCTGTCCGGGTTGCCGGCCTACCTGCTGTCGTTGACGGAGCGCTCCGGATCGACCATCGACGGCGGACGCGGTCTGTTGGCGATGGCGGTCGCCGGACTGGTGCTCGGCAGCGCGCTGATCCTGGTCGGACGGCGCACCGAGACCGAGCTGTACCGTCGCGAGAGCCTGCTGGTCGTCGCGCTCGCCTGGGTCGCGGCCGGATGGCTCGGCAGCCTGCCCTTCTCCTGGTCGGGTGCGATCCCCGACGCGGTGGATGCCTTCTTCGAGTGCGTCAGCGGACTCGCCACCTGCGGCGCGACGGTGCTCGGCGCGAAGGATCATGTCGCGATCCACGAACTGCCGGACAGCCTGCTGCTGTGGCGCTCCTTCACGCAGTGGATGGGCGGCCTCGGCATCATCCTGATGTTCGTGGTGCTGTTCCCCGCACTGGGGATCTCGCCCTGGACCTTGATGGAGAGCGAGGCCGTCGGCGTGTCCGATCCGCGCGTGCGGCCGCGCATGGTCCAGCGCGGCCGGGTCCTGCTGCGCACCTATCTGGTGCTGACGCTCGCCGAGGTGCTGCTGCTCTGGGGGCTCGGCGGTCTGTCGCTGTTCAAGTCGATCTGCCACGCGATGACGACGATGGCGACCGGCGGCTTCTCGACGGAGGACTACTCGATCGCGGGCTTCGCCAGCGTGACCGTCGAGATCATCTGCATCGTGTTCATGCTGGTGGCGGCGAGCAACTTCCTGCTGATCCGCGACGCGATGTTCGGCGGCGACGGCGGGCGCAAGGCGATCTGGAAGGACCCGGAGTTCAGGCTCTACCTGACTCTGTTCGCCGGCAGTGTGTTGTTCTCGACGGTGGTGCTGCGCCTGTGGGGCGGCACGGTGCCCGATCCGGTCAGCGGCGGCGTGCGCGACTACTCCGCGGTGGGCACGTGCCTGCGCGACAGCGCGTTCAACTTCGCGAGCTTCATGAGCTGCACCGGCTACGGAACCGCCAACGTGCAGTGCTGGCCGCAGCCGATCGTGCTGCTCGCGATCGCGCTGATGTTCGTCGGCGGTTGCACGGGCTCGACCGCAGGCGGCATCAAGATGTTCCGCCTGCTGATCCTGTGGCGGGTGTGCCTGCACAAGCTGCGGTCCTTCGTGCGACCGCGATCGGTGGAACACATCAAGATCAACGGCGACGTCCTCGATCCGCGCGAGGTCGCCGGGGTCTGCGCCGTCGCTCTGATCTTCGCGTCGGCCGTGCTGCTCGGCACCCTGCTGCTCACTCTCGATCCGCGACTCGACGCGCAGTCCGCGCTCAGCGCCTGCGTGACGGCGGCCAGCGGAGTCGGCCCCGGCTTCACCGCGGTGATCCGGCACGGCAACGACTTCGTGCTCGCCAACGCGGGCAACCTCGACGTCGGGCCCTTCGGCTCCTTCGGCGAGCTCACCAGCTTCTCGAAGCTGGTCATGTCGCTGCTGATGATCCTCGGCCGCCTCGAGTTCCTCGCGCTCCTGTGCGTGCTCACGCCCGGCTTCTGGCGCCGTCGCTGAGGCGCGCCGCCAGACGGCGCAGCTCCCGGAACACCAGCGCGACCGTGCAGGACGACGCGATCGTGGCCGCGATCATCGAGCCGAGCGCCATGCCGAGCGGGACGGCGATGCCGAGGCGCGGCGCAAGTGATGCTCCGAGCGCGATCAGCGGCCAGGCGAGCAGCGCGTAGCGCAGCAGTGCGACCAGGACGCCGAGTCGCGGTCGTTGCACCGATTCGAAGGCGGGGCGCACCACCAGGAAGGGCGTGACCGCGAGCGCACCGAAGGGCAGCAGCACGAGGAGCTGACGGCTCAGATCCGATCCGAGCGCCGCGGCGGCGGAATCGGGGACGAAGAAGCGCCCGACGCTGCCCGGGAACAGCACGCCGGCAGGCAGCGTGAACAAGAGCCCGAAGCCGAGCGCCAGCAGCACGGCTTGCAGCAGATCGCGACGCACCGTCTCGATGCGTCCCGCGGCCGCGAGCCGCGAGACGAAGGGCACCACCGCGATCGCCGTCGCCGAGGCCGGCATCAGCGCCAGCTTGAGGAGGACGTTCATCACGCCGTAGCTCGCGATCGCCTCGGTCGCGTCAGGCTGGCGTGTGAGGAATCCGTTCACCAGCACGCTCTCCGACGCCGCGAGCGCGAAGGTGACCGTCGCCGGCACGCCGAGCGCGAGGATGGTTCCGCTCGGTGAGCGTGCGTCGAGGGACGGTCCATGGTGCCAGTCGCGCTCCTCCAGCCGGCGTCGTTCGTGGCGGCGGGCACGTCCCAGCGCGTAGAGCAGCGCCACCACGCGCGAGAACACCGTCGCGAGGGCGATGCCGAACAGACCCCAGCCGAAGGCGAACACGAACAGCGTGTTGAGGACGACGTTGGCGACCGTCGCCCAGATGCCGGCGAGCATCGTCGCCTTGGTGTCGTGGTGCGCCTTGACGATCGAGTCGGGCCACACCGACCACAACCCGGTCAGCGGCAGGCCGAACATCAGCGTGGTGCCGTACTGCGCGAAGGCTCCGCGGAGCTCGGCCGGGATCGGCCAGGAGCCCATCGTGAGCCACAGGACGGTCGCCGCCAGGATCAGGAGACATGCGACCGCCAACTGGATCCGCAATGCGGCACGTCGCAGGGCTGCAGCTCGTGTGGCGTCGCGCCGGCCGAATGCGTGGGAGAGCGCCGCGGTGAAGCCGGCGGAGAGTCCGACCCAGAGCGCGATGTAGACCTCCTGGAAGGGCACCCAGAGGGCGATCGCGGCGACCGCCGCCGAGCGCTCGGGCAGGAATCGTGCGTAGACGAGGTCGACGGTCGCGAAGGCCTGCCGCAGCGTGAACGACACGACCACGGGCCAGGTCATGCGGAGCAGACCGGGTGTTGCGCGCTCGGGCTCCGTCCTGCGCAAGGACGCCGCGGCGGGATCGCGTGTTGGTTCCGTCGGCGCGGACATCCTGAGTCTGTGGGCCAGGGAAGCGTCGCACGTCGCGCCGCGGCAACCCTGGGTTGCGGCCCAGGTCGCGATGGGCAGGGCGAGGAAGATACCTCGGCCCGCACCGGACCGTTACGCTCGCCGCCCCATGTCCCGCGTTCTGGTGACCGTGCTCGCCGCCACCGAGACCGAAACCGACACCGCGACGAAGTCGCGCCTCGGCCGGCCTTGGAACGTGATCGTCCACGACGACCCGATCACGGCGATGGAGTACGTCACCAAGATCTTCATGCAGGTCTTCGGCTACGCGAAGGCGAAGGCCGAGCGCCTGATGCTGCAGGTGCACAACACCGGGCAGGCCGTGGTGTGGACCGGCGCGCGCGAGTCGGCCGAACTGCACGTGCAGACCCTGCAGGGGCGGCATCTCACCGCCTCGCTCGAGCCTGCACACGACTGAGTGCCGCGATGCGAGCGACGCGCCAACCCGATGGATCGATCCGACTCACGCAGGTCGAGTGGGTGATCGCCGAGATCCTCGGTGCGGTGCCCGACCTGATCGAGAGCGAGGATCCGAAGGTGCACGCGCGCTTCCATCCGCGCACCTATGCCGACGACGTCGAGGACGCACAGTGGCGGGAGCTGGTCGGCCCGGAGCTGCGTCGACTCTTCGCATCGCGCGCCGAGATCGTGCGCGGCGATCTGTTGGCGATGGTGGCCGAGGACGATGCCGACAGCTACGCCTTCGCGATCCCGGCCGGTCACCTCAGCGCCTGGGAAGCGGCCTTGGTCGGCGCGTCGCATGCGCTGTACGGCAAGTTCGGCCTCGCGCCGGACGAGCTCCGCGAAGGGCCGACCGGCAGCGGCGATCCGCTGCGCGAGGACGCCCTGCTGCGTGTGGAGGTGCAGAGCGCGGTGCTGCACCTGCTGATCCGCGTCGCCGATCCGTCCTTCGGGCGGACCAGCGTCGACATCGACGAAGACACGGACGACGAGCCGGAGTGAGCCCCGCC
Organism: Planctomycetota bacterium; assembly: GCA_046349595.1. Lineage (GTDB taxonomy): Bacteria > Planctomycetota > UBA1135 > UBA1135 > UBA2386 > JACRLW01. The sequence goes on along the minus strand of JAXMCA010000001.1, from coordinate 2,305,203 downwards.
CGCGGGGCTCAGTGGATCTCGTGATCCGCGTCTTCGTCCGCGTCGAGGCGGGCGGTCGACTCCAACTCCGCGTCGGTCAGCTCGTCGCCGCCGAGACCCGGGGTCGGGTGCACGCGGAAGGACACGCTGGCCTTCTGGTCGCCGACCTGGAGTTCGCAGCGGTATTCGCCGGGACCCGAGCTGCCACCGCGGCCTCGCGCGCCGCCGCCGCCGAACTGCGCGAATCCGCCGCGGCCGCGTGCGCCGCCCCAGCTGATCTCGTGCAGGCCCGCACCGGTGTCGCCGCGGGTGCTGAACAGCTCGCGGCCGGTGACGTCGAGCACGCGGATGCGGACCTCGCCCTCGACGTCCTGACCGAGCCAGTAGCGCAGCACCGGCTGTGCATCGGGTTCGTCGCCGTGCCACTCGGGCGAAGCCGGGTAGCGCTGCGACTCGAAGACGCGGCGCACGGGGTAGCCGTCGCGCGCGGGACAGAGGTGGAACGCGGCACCCAGGGTGTCCTGGTTCAGGCCGGTCAGCGCGGTGGCGTCGAGCACGAAGCAGCCGCGGCCGTGCGTGCCGACCGCGATCTCCTCGTCGCGCGGGTGCACGAGCAGGTCGTGCACCGCGACGCGCGGCAGGTTCTTGCCGAGACGGAACCAGCTGCCGCCGCCGTCGAGCGACGCGCACACGCCGAACTCGGTGCCGACCAGCACGCAGTCGGGATTGCGCGGATGCTCGCGCACCACGTTGACGGACTCGCCGGCCGGCAGGTCGTTGACGATGCTGCGGAACGAGGTGCCGCCGTCGGTGGTGAGGTAGAGGTACGGCTTGCGATCGTCCTCGCGGTAGCCGGTGAACGACACGTAGGCGCGCTGTGCATCGTGCGGCGAGCATGCGACGCGGCTGACCCACAGCTTCTCGGGGAGGCCGGGGAAGCGCGCGCTGAGATCGATCCAGTCGCGACCGCCGTTGCGCGAGGTCCACACCTTGCCGTCGTCGGTGCCGACCCACAGCTGATCGACCTCGACCGGAGACTCGTCGATCGTCGTGATCGTGCAGTGCGGGACGTTGCCGGCGAGCTTCTCCGGATCCGCAGTGGTGAGGTCGGGGCTGATCGCCTCGAAGTCGTCGCCGCGGTTGTGCGAACGGTGCAGCATCTGGCTGCCGACGTAGACCGTCCGCGGATCGTGCGGCGACAGCAGGATCGGGGTCATCCAGTTGAAGCGCAGCGCGGGGCTGCCGCGCGGAGCCGAGGGCTGGATGCCGCGGCGCTGTCCGGTGCGCAGGTCCTGGCGACTCATGCCACCGAACTGCGACTCGGTGTAGATCACGTCGGGTTCGTTCGGGTCGACCTGCACGCAGAAGCCGTCGCCGCCATCGACCTTCAGCGCGTCGCTGTGGCTCAGCGCGGTGCTGGTCACGCTGCGTGACGGGATGCCCCAGGTGCCGTTGTCCTGCGCGCCGCCGTAGACATTGAAGGGCTCGCGCAGGTCGACGCCGATCGAGTAGATCTGCGCGATCGGCAGCTTGGCGAAGTGTCGCCAGTTGCGACCGCCGTCGTAGGTCGACGACAGACCGCCGTCGTTGCCGAGCAGGGCGTGACGCGCATCGGACGGATCGATCCACAGCGCGTGGTGATCGCTGTGCAGTCCGCGCGCGAAGTCGGTCTTCCACTTCTTGCCGCCGTCGTCGCTGCTCCACACCTGCACGCCGAGCACGAACAGGTGATCGGGGTTGCGCGGGTCGACGCGGATCTGTCCGTAGTAGTAGTGCGGATCTCCGCCGACCTTGCGAGTGCTGACCTTCTTGAAGGTCTTGCCGCCGTCGTCGGAGCGATAGACCTCGCCGCCGACCGGTCGGGGTGCGAAGGCGTCGGGCGCCGTCGCGGCCTCGGCATCGGTGTCGGACTCGGGATCGGCGTCGCGATCGCGTTCGCCCTCGCCACGCGCCGGCTCGCGCGTGCGGCCGGTCGCGGGGTTGAGGTTCTCGACGATCGCGTAGGCGACCTTCGGATCCGAAGCGGCGAAGGCGACGCCGATGCGACCGAGGCTGCCGTCGGCGATGCCCTTGACCTCGTCCCAGGTCTCGCCGCCGTCCTCGCTCAGCCACACGCGGCTGCCCTCACCGCCTTCGGTGAAGTTCCACGCGCGGCGCCGCCGCTCGTAGCTCGACGCGAGGATGCGGTCGGGATTCTGCGGGTCGAGCACGACGTCGATGAAGCCGACGTTGGCATCGATGTGCTTCACGCAGGTCCAGGTCTTCCCGCCGTCCTTGCTGCGGTAGAGACCGCGTTCGTCATTGGCGTGGTAGAGCGCTCCGACCGCCGCGACGAACACGCACTCGGGGTTCTGGGGGTGCACGACGACACGGCCGATGTGATCGGTGCCGGCGAGGCCGACGTTGCTCCAGGTCTTGCCGCCGTCGGTGGTCTTGTAGACGCCGTCGCCCCAGTACGAGCTGCGCTGGTTGTTGGCTTCGCCGGTGCCCACGTAGATCGTGTCGGGCGCCGAGGGCGCGACCGCCATGTCGCCGATCGAGTAGCTGTGCTGATCGGCGAAGATCGGTTTGAACGATGCTCCGTCGGTCTCGGTCTTCCAGATGCCGCCGGTCGCGCTGGCGACGAACCACACCGAGCGGTCGCGTGGATCGACGTCGACGTCGACGATGCGGCCGGTGTAGTTGACCGGTCCGATCTCACGCCAGTTGAACTGGTCGAAGAGCTTCTCCTGCAGGAAGGCGTGACGATCCTGCGCGCGCGGCGCGGAGGCGCTGCACAGCGCGACGATCGCGAGGGCCAGCGAGCGGTTTGCGAGGGGGGTGTTCATCTTCTGGATCTCCTGCGCGATCACTGGCCGGTGCGGGTGGGGAGGGGATTGGCGAGCGGATGGGCTCCGCCGTCGGGGTCGTCGCGGACCACGATCGGGACGACCCATTCGTAGTCGCCGGCCTCGTAGCGCGCGGCATAGCTGCCGGCGGCGGTCGAACTGCCGCCGCGGCGCCGTCCACCGCGCGGATCCCAGCGGATCGAGTGCAGACCCGCGGTCGCCTCGATCGGCAGGTTCGCGACCACCTCGCCGCGGATGTCGACGATCTTGAGCCGCGCATCCTTGGCGGGGGCTTCGGCGGTCCACAGGTGGATCGTCGTCCCTCCGCTCGGATTGGCCGCGGTCCACTCGCGTTCACCCTGCGTCGCGCGCGAGCGCATGTTCCACAGCGTCACGCGGTTCGGGGTGAAGAGGTGGACGTCGGTGGTCGCGACCTCGCCCTGGATCTCGCGTAGCGGACGGATGTCGATCACCGCCATGCCGTGTCCGTGCGTCGCCGCGACCAGTTCCGCCTCACGATCCTGGATCACCAGGTCGCGCACCTGCACGGTGGGGAGCCCGGAGCCGAGCCGCGTCCACTTGCCGCCGCGGTCCGACGACGCATAGCACGCGACCTCGGTGCCGCAGAACAGCAGGTTCTCGACGTGCTGGTCCTCGAGCACCACGAAGCAGGGCTGATCGTGCGGCAGGTTGTCGCCGAGCGAGCGCCAGCTGTCACCCATGTCCTCGGACACGAAGACGTAGGTCGACTGGTCGTCCTGACGGTGGCCGTCGAAGGTCACGTAGACGCGACCATCCGCGTAGCGCGACGGCGCGATCGACGAGACGAAGCGCGGTCCGCGCAGGCCGAGGACCTTGTCGTGGATCTCCTGCCAATTCTGGCCGCCGTCCTTGCTGCGCCACAGCGCGCCGTCGTCGGTGCCGGCGTAGAGCAGGCCGGCGACACGTGGCGACTCGGCGATCGCGGTCGCGGTGCCCTTCTCGGTCAGCGGCAGCACCGGCGAGATGGTCTGGCTGTTGCGGCCCTGATCCAGCGAACGCACCGCCTTGCGACCGGCGAGATAGAGGATCTTCTGGTTGTGCGGGGAGAGGAAGAAGGGCGTGTCCCAGTTCCATTCGCCGGCATCGCCGGGCTTGTCGACACCTCCGGCGGATCCGCGCGCCATGTTCACGCGCAGCAATGCACCGTTCTGACTGGTGCAGATGACGATGTTCGGATCGGTCTGGTCGACCGCGGCGCCGAAGCCGTCACCGCCGGCGATGGTGACCCATTCGTCGATGCCGGTGCCTTCGCTCCAGCGCGAGCGCGACGGTCCGCCCCAGGTGCCGTTGTCCTGCAGCCCGCCGTAGATGCGGTACGGATCCGAGGTGTCAGTGTCGACGTGGTAGAACTGGCCGATCGGCAGGTTGTCGATCTGCTCCCAGGTCCGACCGCCGTCGTGGGTCTGGTGCAGTCCGCCGTCGCCGGCGACGAGCACGTGGTCGACGTCGCGCGGATCGATCCACAGCGCGTGGAAGTCGACGTGGATCTGGCGCTGCACCTGGCGGAAGCGCTTGCCGCCGTCGGTGCTCTTGAAGACCGGGATGCCGCACGACCAGATCGTCTCGGGATCCTGCGGCGCGACCGCGATCACGCTGAAGTAGAAGGGCCGATCGGTCAGCGAGTTGACGCGCTTCCAGGTCAGGCCGCGGTCGTCGCTGCGGTAGATGCCGCCGGTCTCGAAGCCGTCCTTGCCCTGACGCGTCTGCACGTTCTCGCGCTGACCGTAGAGACGCCCGGAGTACTGGCCCTGGTAGGGATCGACCTGCTCGTCGCCGGCAGCGCCGGCGTCGCGCGAGCCCCAGGTGATCTCGATCTCGAGCTCATCGCTGCCGCGCTTCACCTTGAGCTTGCTCTTCTCGCCGCCCTTGTGTTCGCGGATGGTGCGCGAGAAGGACTGCGAGTCCTCGATCGCGGCGGCGTCGATGGCGAGCACGATGTCGCCCGCCTTGAAGCCGGCCTTGTCGGCGGGGCCGTCCTTGGTGACCACGGTGAGCTTCGCGCCGTCGCCCTCGTCGAGGTTGGCGCTCTGGACGCCCATGAAGGCGTTGCCGGTCTGCTGCTCGCCGCCGCGCATGCGCTCGTGGCCGTTGGCCCAGCCGCTGCGCACCGACTCGACCTGCAGATAGACGATCTTCGGGTCCTTCTGGTGGATGGTCAGCGCGGAGCGGCCCCAGTCGACGCTCGGCAGTCCGTCCTTGATCCGCGTCCAGGTGTCGCCGCCGTCCTCGCTGCGGAAGTAGCCGGCCTTCGGACCAAAGCGCACCGCGGGATCGTTGCTGTCGTACTGGTCGCGCTTGCGCTCGTACATGCAGGCATGCACGACCTTCGGTTCCTGCGGGTCGACGCGCACGTCGATGCAGCCGGTCTTCTCGTCGAGGTAGAGGACCTTCTGCCAGGTCTGGCCGCCGTCCTTGGTGCGGAACACACCGCGGTCGGGGTTGTCGCCCCACAGACGACCGAGCGCGGCGACGAAGACCGTGTCGGCGTCCTTCGGGTCGATCGCGATGTGCCCGATCTGGAAGGACTCGCGCAGACCCATGTTGGTGAAGGTCTTGCCGCCGTCGGTCGACTTGTAGACGCCGTCGCCGAAGGTCACCGAGTTGCGCGCGTTCTCCTCGCCGGTGCCGACCCAGATCACGTCGGGGTTGCTCGGCGCGACGGCGACGTCGCCGACCGATGCGCTGCCTTCGCTCTGGAACAGCGGCTCCCAGGTGTTGCCGGCGTTGCTCGTGCGCCACAGTCCGGAGGCGGCGGTGCCGACGTACCAGGTCTCGGGCTGACCTTGCGGCGACTCGAGGTCGGTGATGCGTCCGCCCATGTTGGAAGGGCCGAGCAGGCGCCAGGTCAGCGCACTCGCGACACCTTGGAAGACGTCGGGTGGCGGTGCCTTGGGCTCGGCGGCCGCCGCGGGTGCGGTGGCAGCCGGTTGTTCCTGGGCCAGGGCGACGGGGAGGAGGGCGAGAACCGCGAGAGCGGGCGCGAGGACGCGCGGGGCGATCGGTTCGAGCATGGCAGTCGGGACGGGATCCGGAGGCCGGACGGACGGGCCGCGCAGCATACGGAGCCGGATGCTCCGCCGCGTGTCGGTCGATGCGGCCATGGCCGCCGGGTGCACCGGCGCCTAGCCTTCGACACCATGTTCGCGCTGCGTCGCTTCGTCTCCGTCTGCGTGACGGTGCTCTGCTGTGTCCCCGCGCTGCCCGCCCAGGGGAAGTCGAAGCACCTGGATTTCCAAGAGTTGTTGCAGGGCCTCGTCGACCTCGACGCGCTCTGGCAGCCGGTCCGGCCGGGGGAGCGCGAGTGGCAGGCCAGCAGCTACGACCGCGCCAGCGACAAGGGTCCCGGCGACGAGAAGGCCTGGTTCGCCAACGGCGACGCCGGCCACTTCGTGCGGGTCGACGCCGTCGCCGGGGGCGGCAAGAGCTACGTGCTGTGCGATGCCGAGGGACCCGGCGTGATCCAGCGCATCTGGTCGGCCAATCCGCACGGCAAGCTGTCCTTCACCTTCGACGGCGAAGCGCAGCCGCGCTGGACCGTCGACTTCGCGGCGCTGCTGCGCGGCGAGGTCGCTCCGCTGATGCCGCCCCTGTGCAGCACGCTCGCGCGCGGCGGCAACTGCTTCCTGCCGATCCCCTTCGGCAAGCGGGTGGTCGTGAGCTGCGACGAAGGCGGCTTCTACTACCAGGTCAACGTGCGGAACCCGGGTGAGGGCATCACGGTCGATTCGTTCCGCCCGGAATGGCTGGTCTCGCAGGGCGACGTGATCGCCGGAATCAACCGCGAGCTGACGATCGCCGGAGCGGTGGCGCGTGGGAGCGCGGGGGAAGTGGCGTCCCGCGCGGACGACGAGGCGGTGCGGATCGTGCGTCAGACCCTGCACGGTCCTGCCCTGATCACCGAGTTCGCGGTCGACTTCGCGTGGCCGAAGGGCGGCGCGGCGCCCGACGAACTCGGTCGTCGCGCCCTGCTGCGCATCGATTGCGACGGTGAGCGCACGGTGGATGTCCCGCTCGGCGACTTCTTCGGCTGTGGTGCGGAGCTGCGCGACTGGCACTCGATCGCGCTCGAAGTGGCGGGCGCGCGTTGCGTCTGCCGCTTCCCGATCCCGGTGCGCGAGAGCTGCACGATCGAGGTCGATTCCGGAGTCGACGGCGTCACGCCGAAGCTGTCGTGGCACAGCGCGGAGCGGCCGATTCCAGCCGATGCCCTGCGCTTCCGCGCCGGATTCACGATGCTCAGGGACTTCCGCACGCGGCCCTTCGTCGATCACGTCGTGCTCGACGCGAAGGGCAGCGGCCGCTTCGCCGGCGTGACGCTCGCGGTGCGCAACCCGACGCGCGCCTGGTGGGGCGAGGGCGACGAGAAGGCCTGGGTCGACGGCGAGTCCTTCCCGAGCACCTTCGGCACCGGCACCGAGGACTACTTCGGCTACGCGTGGTGCTGCCCCGAGCTGTTCAGCCATCCCTACCATGCGCAGCCGCGCGCCGACGGACCGGCCAATTTCGGCTTCGTCAGCAACGTCCGGCTCCAGATCACCGACGCGATCCCCTTCCACGACCACATGAAGTTCGCGCTCGAGATCTGGCACTGGAAGGACGTGCACATCGACTACGCGACCTGCGCCTACTGGTACGGCAGCGCCGGCAGCACGTCGGGTCTGCCCACGCTCCCGGCCCTGGAAGCGCGCCTGCCGACGCCGTTGCAGACCCCGCCGATGTTCGTCGCCGATCACGCGCTCGAGGGCGAGGAGATGAAGATCGTCGAACGCACCGGCGGCAGCACCTCGGTGCAGGACCTGTCCGGCTTCGCGGAGATGCGCTGGAGCAAGGACGCGCAGCTGTGGTGGGTCGACGGCAAGCCCGGCGATCGCCTGGTGCTCGGACTCCCGGTGCAGACCAGCGCGCGCTACCGCATCGAGGCCGTGCTCACCACGGCACGCGACTACGGCAAGGTGCAGCTCGAACTCGACGGCGAGAAACTCGGCGGCGAGATCGACTTCTACACGCCGAACGTCGAGGCCACCGCCGTGCTCGACCTCGGCACCGCCGATCTGAGCGAAGGCGATCACCGCCTCGGTTTCGTGATCACCGGGCACAACGACAAGGCGATCCCGAGCCACATGGTCGGCATCGACTGGGTGCGCCTCGTGCCGGTGAAGTGAGCGCCGAGCTCAGGGCGGAGTCATCTCCGGCTCGAAGTCCACGCCGAGCGCATCGGCGATGCGGTTGATGTAGTTGAAGTAGGCGGCGACCTGGACCGTCGCGTGGATCTGCTCGTCGCTCGCGCCCGCGGCGCGCAGGGCGTCGACGTCGCCGCGCGTGCATCGATGCGGTGCGGTGGTGAGCTTCAGCACGTAGTCGAGCAGTGCCTTCAGGGTCGCATCGAGTGCGTCCTGTGGCCGCGGGCCGAGCAGGGTGTCGCGGAGATCGCGGGGGGCCTCGTCACGGAGGTCCCAGGTGTGCGACTGCAGTCAATACGAGCAGTGGTTGGCGGCCGAGACCTCGACCGCCACGAGTTCGCGGAACCAGCGCGGCAGCGGCGAGTGCGGCGTGGTGGTGGTCGCGGCGCACAGCCGCATCGAGGCGTCGAGGATCGAGGCGTCGAGCGACATCAGCCGCACGATGCCGAACACGCGCCCCGCGCGTCGGCGCGCCGCATCGAAGTGCTTCGCGATCGCGCCGGTTGCCTCGTCGTCGCCGACGGTGCGGATGTAGGCCATGCGCCGCAGTCTAGTCGGCAACGCGCGGCGGACTCACAGCTCGGCGAAGCGGGCGGTGAAGTGGCGCAGCACCTGCGGCGCCTCGACGATGCGGAGGCCGCGCAGACGCTCGCGCAGCGCGTGCACCTCGCCGACGGCTTCGATCACGTAGTCGATGTGCGACTGGGTGTAGACGCGTCGCGGGATCGCGAGACGCACGAGTTCGAGGGCCGGTGCGGGACGACCGTCCCCGCCGAACATCACCGAGCCGATCTCGCAGGAGCGGATGCCGGCGTGGCGGTAGAGCGCGACGGCCAGCGCTTGTCCTGGGAACTGCGCCTGCGGGATGTGCGGGCAGAAGGCCTTGGCATCGAGATAGACCGCGTGTCCGCCGGGCGGTTCGAGGATCGGGATGCCGGCGGCGCAGAGGCGCTCGCCGAGGTACTCCGTCGAGCGGATGCGGTAGGCGAGGTAGTCCTCGTGCAGCACCTCCTCGAAACCCTGCGCCATGGCCTCGAGGTCGCGGCCGGCGAGCCCGCCGTAGGTGACGTAGCCCTCGGTGAGGATCAGCAGGTCGCTGGCGCGGTGCAGAAGCTCCGGATCGCGCAGCAGCAGCACGCCGCCGATGTTGACGAGGCCGTCTTTCTTGGCGCTGATGGTCGCGCCGTCGGCGAGGTCGAACATCTCGCGCGCGATGTCGCGCACCGGGCGGTCCTGTTGTCCGGGTTCGCGCAGCTTGATGAACCAGGCGTTCTCGGCGAAGCGGCAGGCGTCGAGGAAGAAGGGGATGCGATAGCGGTCGCAGACCGCGCGGATCGCGCGCAGGTTGGCGAGGCTCACCGGTTGCCCGCCGCCGGAGTTGTTGGTGACGGTGCACATCACCACCGGGATGTGCTCGGCGCCGACCTCCTCGATCAGGCGGCGCAGCGCGGCGACGTCCATGTCGCCCTTGAAGGGATGGCGGTCGCGCGGATCCTTCGCCTCGCGGATCGGCAGGTCGACGGCGCGCGCGCCGGTGTGCTCGATGTTGGCGCGCGTGGTGTCGAAATGCGCATTGTTGGGCACCACCTTGCCCTTGCCGCCGAGCACCTCGAAGAGGATGCGCTCGCTGGCGCGTCCCTGGTGGGTGGGCAGGATGCCGTCGATGCCGGTGACCTCGCGCATGCGGTCGCGGAAGCGGAACCAGCTCGGTGAGCCCGCATAGGACTCGTCGCCGCGCATCACGCCGGTCCACTGCTCGCTGCTCATCGCGCCGGTGCCGCTGTCGGTGAGCAGATCGATCAGCACCTTCTGCGACGGCAGCAGGAACAGGTTGAGTCCCGCCTCCTTCACGGCGGCCTCGCGCTCCGCCGCCGTGGTCATGGTGAGGGGTTCGACCACCTTGATGCGGAACGGCTCGATGACGGTCTTCATGCTCCGGCCCGGCGAACCGCGGATCCGCTGCGGACTTTCACCACCCGCGCGGACGGGAGCCGGTCGCGGATAGGCTGGATCGATGGTTCCCTCGTCCCGCACCGCTCCGGCACCCACGCGGCGGGAACTCGCGACCTGGATGGGGGCATCGCTGCTGACCGCGTGCGTGGGGACGGCCCCGCCCGCACACCCGCGCATCGGCGACCTGCACATCCACCTGTTCGGCACCGGTGACCAGGGCTCCGGATGCGTGCTCGGGCCACGGATCCGCCGCAGCGCGACCTTCGCACTGCTGGTGCGGATGCTCGGTCTGAGCGCCGGTGAGGGTTTCGATCGGGGTTACGTGCGCTGCCTGCTCGCCGCGCTGGACGGCAGCGGACTGGACCTCGCTGCACTGCTCGGACAGGACGGCGTGTATGACTCCACGGGCCGCCTCGATGCGGAGCGGACCCATTGGCTGGTGCCGGCCGACCACGTCTTCGCGACCTGTGCAGAGCGTCCTGACGTGCTGCTTCCTTGTCCGTCGATCAACCCGGATCGCGCCGATGCGATCGACGAACTCGATCGCTGCGTCGAACGCGGCGCGCGGATGATCAAGATCCATCCGCCGACGCAGGGTGTGGACGTCGCGGCGTTGCGCCATGCGCCGTTCTTCCGCCGCTGTGCGGATCGCGACGTCCTGGTGCTCGTGCACACCGGGCACGAACACAGCGCCCCGGTGCTCGACATCGGATTGGCCGACCCGATGCGGCTGGAGCAGGCGCTCGCGATCGGATGCCGCGTCGTCGCATGTCATGCCGGCACCGGTCGTCCGACCGACAGTCCCGACTTCCTGCCGGCGTTCCTGACGATGATCCGAGGTCATCCGCGTCTCCTCGGCGACACCTCGGTCCTGTGCACGGCGGGACGCGATCGCGATGTGCGGCGCCTGCTCGAGGACGGCCTGGCCTGCACTCGCCTCGTGCACGGCAGCGACTTCCCCTTCCCCGCGATGCCCGCCGCATTCGTCCGCGACCTCGGCGATCGCAACGTCGCGGCACTCAATGCGGAGCGGAACCTCCTGCTCCGCGACCGCGCCATCAAGCAGGCACTCGGATTCGAGGAGACCTTCGCGCGCGCCGCAGGACTGCTCGACCGGACTTGATGCACTCGGCCGCTCCCATCGGGGTTTCCGTGGCGTCCCACGGCCGATGTCTGGACCGAGCCGAGAATGGCCGTGGACGGGAGGAGGGAGGAACGCTCGATGTCAGCAATCGATGGACCGCAAGGCGGGGATCGCGGCACGAAGGGCCGCGGACCGGAGACGACGACCGGCGGCAATGCGACGCGCGGATGGCAGGACGAGATCTTCGTGCAGCTCCGTCCGACCCGGGTGTCGCGCGGCGTGGATGCATCGACCGCGGTGCTCGAGCGTCCGGTCGTCGCATCCTCGGAAGGCGCCGGAGCACCGCCACCGGACGACGGGGGCGGCAATGACGACGGCGGCGAGCGCCACTTCTCGCCCGAAGAGGAGGACGACCTGCGCCGCAGCGGACTGTTCCGACTCGGCCTGTGCATGACCGTCGCGTTCTTCGCGCCGATCGTCGGCTTCCCGGGTCAGACCCTGTTGTTCCCCGAGTTGAGCGGCGAGGTCGGCGTGTTCGCGGCCGGGCAGCCATGGCTCGTGCTGGCCGTGAGACTCCTGCCGCTGATCGCCGGGATCGCGATGATGGCCCTGGCACGCCGCGCGTCACCGCCGCTGCGTGGGGCGATCGTCACCGCCGTCGGCGCCTTCGTGTTCCTTCTGTTCCTCGCCGACGGTGCCGCGCGTTCCGTGATCGGCCAGATGGCGAGCGCGGCACCGACCTCGGTCTCGCTCTCGTTGCTGTTCCTCGCGACGGCTGCGTGCGGCCTGCTGATCGGCGCGAGGTCGCGGTGGTACCTGCCGACGCACCGCCCGGCTTGGTGGTGCGGTCTGGTCGGGGCGATCGGCTACGGACTGTTCCACCTGGTGCCGAACCACGGCTCCTGGCCGATCGGCGACCTGATGCTGTCGATGCGCGCCGACAAACTGGCCTTCCTCGGTCTCGCGATCCACTTCGGCTGTGTGCTCACCGCCGCGGTGATCAGCGCGGTCAACGTCCCGTCGACTCCGAGTTTCGTCGCCGTCGCGCGTGCGCGCCGCTGCTTCCGCCTGCTGGTCGCCTCGATCGTGGCACCGGTCGTCTTCTCCGTCCTCTCGTTGATCGTTTCGCCCTTCGGCGACGCCGGGATGGTGGCGGTGTATCTCACCAGCGGCGCGAAGTACGCCGTGATGTTCGGCGGCCTCATGCTGCTGATTCCGCTCGGAATCAGCGAGTTGATCGTGGGCAAGACCTCCGCAGACTGAGCGCGCACGTCGAGCGCGTTCATCCGACCGCTTCCCGGATCCCCCGCATCAGATCCTGGAAGTAGTGGATGTTGTGCAGGCTGAGCAGGATGCCGGCGAGCATCTCCTCGCTCGCGCAGAGGTGCCTGAGGTAGGCACGCGAGAAGGTGCGGCAGGTGTAGCACGCGCATGCGGCGTCGAGCGGGGCGTCGTCCTCGGCGAAGCGCGCGTTGCGCAGCTTGAGGTTGCCCTCGCGGGTGAATGCCTGGTGGTTGCGACCGTGGCGCGTCGGGGTGACGCAGTCGAAGAGGTCGACGCCGTGTCGTGTCGCGAGAGCGAAGTCCTCCGGAGTGCCCACGCCCATCAGGTAGCGCAGCTTGTCCCGCGGCAGACGTGTGGCCGCTGCATCGAGTGCGATCGCCATCCGCTCCTTGGTCTCGCCGACCGACAGGCCGCCGATCGCGTAGCCGTCGAAGTCGAGCGCGACCATCGCGTCGGCGGACTGTGCGCGCAGCTCGGGATCCGTCCCGCCCTGCACGATGCCGAACAGGGCCTGACCGCGTGCGCTGTCGCCCCACTGCGCATGCAGTGTGCGTGCGCGTTCCGCCCATTGCAGGGTCCGCACGTGGGCGCGCTGCACGGTCGTCGTATCGGCATCGCCGGCTGCGCACTCGTCGAGGATCATCGCGATGTCGGGGCCGAGATCGCGTTGCACCTCGAGCGCGCGCTCCGGCGTGAGTCGCTGCTGGCTGCCGTCGATGATCGAGCGGAAGGTGACGCCGTCGTCGTCGATCTGCGAGAGATGCGCGAGCGAGAAGATCTGGAAGCCGCCGGAGTCGGTGAGGATCGGGCCGTCCCACGCCATGAAGCGGTGCAGTCCGCCGCGGCGCGCGATCATCTCGGCGCCGGGGCGGAGGAAGAGGTGGTAGGCGTTGGCGAGGATCAGCTCGGCGCCGGTCTCCTTCACCTGCGCGGGAGTCAGTCCCTTGAGCGCGGCGCGCGTGCCGACCGGGGCGAAGCACGGCGTCTCGAAGCTGCCGTGCGGCGTGTGGTAGCGGCCGCGCCGCACGCCGTCTCGCTCGGCGAGCAACTCGAAGCGGAAGGACGTCACGAGGCGCTCAGTCGGCGAAGGGAAGTTGTCCGGGGCGTGCACGCGAGGAGCCGCCCGGTTCGATGCCGAGGTGTTCGAAGGCGCGTGCGGTCGCGACGCGGCCCTGTGGCGTGCGCGCGACGAGTCCCAGGCGGAGGAGGTGTGGCTCGAACACGTCTTCGATGGTGTCCTCCGACTCCTCGACCATCGCGGCGATGGTCTTCAACCCGGTGGGAGCTGCGCGCTCGACCAACGCGCGCAGGATCCGTCGGTCCATGTCCTCGAGTCCGAGTTCGTCGATGCCGAGCCGGTGCAGACCACGGCGCGTGACCTCGATGTCGATGACCGTCAGTCCGCCGACCTGCGCGAGATCGCGCATGCGCCGCAGGAGACGCAGGGCGATGCGGGGCACACCGCGGCTGCGCGTCGCGATCTCGGCCGCCGCCGTGGTGTCGGTGCCGACCCCGAGTCGCCGCGCCGCGGCGAGCAGGATGCGTTCGAGGTCCTTCGGCGGGTAGGCCTCCAGGCGCTCGACGAGGCCGAACCGCGAGCGGAAGGCGCCGGTCAGCAGGCCCTCGCGCGTCGTCGCGCCGACCAGGGTGAAGGGTTCGAGCGCGATGCGGACGCTCCGGCCGGAGGGGCCCGGGTCGAGGACCACGTCGATCGCCTGGTCCTCCATGGCCGAGTAGAGGTACTCCTCGACGACCCGCGGCAGGCGGTGGATCTCGTCCACGAACAGCACGTCGCCGTGCTCGAGCCGCGACAGCGTGCCGACCAGGTCGCGGGGTGCGACCAGGGCCGGCCCGGAGGTGACGATGATGCGCGTCCCCATGCCGGCGGCGATCAGGTGGGAGAGGGTCGTCTTCCCCAGGCCCGGCGGGCCGGCGAAGAGCACGTGGTCGAGGGGCTCCTTGCGCTGGCGCGCGGCGGTGATCGCGATCCGGAGGTTCTCACGGATGCGGTCCTGGCCCACGAACTCGTCGAAAGAGGTGGGCCTCAGGGCCCGGTCGAATTCGCGGTCTTCGGCGCTGCCGGCCGGGTCGAGCTGCATGGCGGGCGCAGGTTAGCCCGTCGTCCCGGGAGGATCACGCGAAGCCGTCGGGCAAGTCAAGGCGTTCGAAGGGCCGCAGCGCAGTGTGCGGAGCCGCACGGGCCCGACCGAGCGGATGCGGTTGCACGGGACCGGAGCCGCACCCGGGGTGAAGATCCACTGCGTGCGCAACTGTCTGCCGCCCCGAGGGCTAGGTCGATGCGGGCGAGGGGGGTGGGTTGCGGCGCCTTCTCCGCAGCCGCGCGGTCCGCTTCTTGTTTGACCCGCGGCGGACGGTAACCTCCCTACCCTCGCCTTTCGCCCCTGCCATCCGCACCCATGGCGGGTGAGCGCTTCGCGCCTCGACGAGAACTCCATGATGAACGTACACAGGTTCGTCTCCGGCCCCGCCCTCGTGAGCGGGCTTCTGGCCACCGCCCTGATCGGCCTGACAGGCTGCGGCGGCGGCTCCAAGGGCGATCCGGACAACCGCGGTGAGTTCAAGGTCAACCTGATCTCGACCGGCCAGGGGCAGATCTACCCCTATCGCATCCGCGAGGTCGACAGCCAGGGCAGCCCGACCAACCAGATCACCAACATCGAGTCGCTCGACGTCTTGAAGGCGAACTCGAACGCGAACAATCGCGTGCTGCCGGTGGCGACGCTGCCCGACAGCGCCCTGCTCCCCGACGGGACGCCGGGCAACCAGTTCATTTGGATGCGCTTCTCCCACAAGCTGGACGTCGATTCGATCCTCAGCGACACGCTCGCGAACGCGGCGACGAACTCGGGTCTGACGACCGCGATCTCGGTCCTCGACTACCGGCAGACCACCGAGCAGAGCCTCACGCTGAAGGGGCGTGGTTTCGTGGGTGGCTACACCTACGTGAACCGCAACGGCGTGATGGTGAAGGTGCAGGCCGTCGCGGTCGACGACGCAGGCGTCGTGCGGGTGCTCGACCCGATCGGCAACGGCTTCCCGCGTGGCTTCTCGAACGACGTCGACCTGGTCAGCCCGAAGTCCTTCGTGTTCGTCGCCGACAGCGACAACAACCTCTCGAGCTTCGAGACCTTCGATCCCCTCGGCACCGGCAAGTTGATCCGGCTGCGCGTCAGCAATGCGGTGCGCGACTCCGAGACGCGCTTCCTGCAGCACGAGCTGTGCACGGCGACGACGGTCGGTGACGACACCGCGCCGCCGCAGGTGCTCGGCTACACGCGCCTCCCGCAGATCCAGCCCGGCAACGGGCAGACCGGCGTCGATCCGACCGGCACGATCCGCGTGACCTTCAACAAGCCCGTCGAGCCCTCCGATGTCGGCACCTTCTTCACGGCGCTGAACCCCACGCCTCAACCGGGCGGTGTGTCGCTCAACGTCACGGTCGGCTCGCGTTCCTTCGCGGTCCAGTACTACGCCGATCCGATCGACTTCGGCAACTTCTGCGAGTTCGACGTCAAGCCGGCCTACAACCTGCCGGGCAACACGCTGGTGCGCGTCGATGTCACCGCGAGCAGCGTCAAGGGCCTCGGCGGCACGCAGCTCGGCCAGAACATCTCGACGAACTTCACCACCGGCGACGGCCCGGGCATCGTCAACGCGCCGGTGTCGCCCGATGCGATCTACGTGAGCGTCGGTGGCTCGACGCCGGGTGTGTCCGTCATCGACCTCAACGGTTTCGGCAAGGGCACCAATGGGCTCGATCCGGATCCGATCACCGGCGCGCCGCGCCGTCGTCCGACGGAGACCAACCTGCCGCGCAATCCGAACATCGGTGGCGTCGGTGTGGTCCCGCCGCTGTCGATCGGCACCTCGACCCTCGACGCCGGCTCGGACGGGCCGCTCTCCCTCGTCACCGACACGCGCGGCAACTCCTTGCTGCTGCGGGCCCCGGTGGTGGGGCAGATCGTCGACGTGCAGATCGGAGCGCCGCTCGATCTGGTCTACAACAACTCGAACATCAACGTGAACGCGGGCAGCCAGAACCAGGTGAGCCCGGTCACGCAGGCGCCGATCACGGGCAACACCATCACGGTGTCACCGCACCCGAACCCTCCGCCTCTGGTGTTCCCGCCGCCGAACCTCTCGCGGCAGATCTTCGCGGAGGAGCCGAGCGTCACCACCTCTGGCCAACCGCCGCGTCCGGTCGTGATCACCGTGGTGCCGCCGTGCATCACCTCGCCGGTCAACCTGCTGGTCTCCGGCACCATCCGCGACTACCCGGCGCACTTCGCCGAGGGCGTGTTCTACGGTCCGCAGCCGGCGCCCGCCGCGCCGCCGCCGCCGCCGCGCAACTGTCCCTTCACCTCGCGTCAGCAGATCGGCCACTTCCTCTACGTGCTCGATCGTGAGAACCGCAAGGTGCTGGTCGTCAACAGCAACCGCTTCACGGTCCTCGATTCGATCCGTCTGAGCGATCCGGTCGCGATGACGATGTCGCCGAGCCTCGGCGTGCTCGCCGTCGCGAACTACTCGTCGTCGTCGGTGTCGTTCATCAACATCGACCCGCGCAGCTCGCGCTTCAACACGGTGGTCTCCGAGGCGCGCGTGCCCGAGTCCCCGTCGAAGATCGCGTGGCAGCCGGACGGCGAGTCGGTGCTGGTCATCAGCCAGCGCTCGAACTCGCTGACCGTCATCGGAGGCGGCGACTTCAAGGTGAAGAACACGGTGACCGGTGGTCTGAACTCGCCGGTCGACATCGCGGTCACGCCGCGCTACGTCACGACCGGCAACACCTCGGGCGTGTTCTACGCCTACATCCTCAACGAGACCGGCAGCGTCGCGGTCTACGAGTCGGGCCCCAACGGCGTCAACGGCATCGGCTTCGACGACATGATCGGCAACGCCGACCCGGTGTTCCGTCGCGCGACCCGGATCAAGCTCGACTACAACTCCAACCTGTCGGGCGTCTACATCACCCACGTCGACACTTCCGGCGTCGGCGTGGTGTCGCGCATGGAGATGACGGCCTCGCCGAACGGTCCGCTGCCCACGCAGCAGAACGTCGGTGGCTTCATCCTGCCGCCGACCTTCCGCCAGAAGGTCTGGACCGTCACGCAGCGCTTCGGTGGTTCCGACCCGACGGTGCCCGGCAACCAGCGCCTGACCGGCAACTCGCCGATCGACGTGTGCATCGACGAGATCTTCAACTCCGGTGCTCTCCCCAACCAGACCACCAACTTCTCCGGCACTCTCGGCCAGTCGATCATCCAGCACTCTTCGAAGGGTGCCTTCGTGATCAACGCGAACGGCGCGGCGATCAACCCGATCGTGCCGCGCTACATGTTCGTCGCGCTCGGTGACGTGGCCGCGATCGATGTCTTCGATCTGGCGACCCGCGCGCGCGTGCGCACGCTGAGCGTGCCCGGGGTGAAGTCTCTGTCCGGTTACTGGAAGCAGTGAGTCGGAGCTCGCCCGACGGCGCCGCGCGCCGCGGGCGGGACCTCCGCCACGGATCGCCGCGATGCCCGAGGCCCGTGCCGTCCAGGAGATGTTCGCGGGCGTCGCGGATCGCTACGACCGCGCCAACCGCATCCTGTCGCTGGGGATCGACGTCCGCTGGCGCAAAGCGGTGATCCGCTGCGCGGGCGTTCGCCCAAGAGAGCGTGCGCTCGATGTCTGTGCGGGTACCGGGGATCTCTCCCTCGAACTCGCGCGCGCCGGCGCCGAGGTGGTCGGCGCCGATTTCTGTCCGCCGATGCTGCGCCATGCGGCACGCAAGAGCGCGGCGCGGACAGCGCCTCCGCACTACGTCACCGCCGACGCGCTCCACCTCCCCTTCCCCGACGCGAGCTTCGACCTCGCCACGGTCGCCTTCGGCATCCGCAACGTCGCCGATCCGCTCGGCGGACTGTGCGAGATGGCCCGTGTGGTGCGACCCGGTGGACGTGTCGTGGTGCTCGAGTTCTGCAAGCCGCGCATCCCTCTCGTGCGCACCGCCTACTTCTTCTACTTTCGCCGCGTGCTGCCGCGGTTGGGACGGTGGATCACCCGCGATCGCGGCGGCGCCTACGACTACCTCCCCGACTCGGTGATGGCGTTCCCGGAGCGGGGCGAGTTCCTCGAACTGATGAACCGCGCGGGACTCCTCGCACCGACCGCGCGCTACCTCTCCTGTGGCATCGCAGCCCTCTACCGCGCCGAGCGCGCCGACCGCAGCGTCCGCTGACTACCTGCAGTGGTCGCGTGACCCGGCCGTCGCGCTGCTGTCGGTGGTGCCGCTGTGGCTGATCTACGAGGGACTGCGTTTCGATCTCGCGCCGGCGGAACGCAACGGGGCGGAAGCGCTGGTCTCGGACGGCATCGCCGCCTTCGGGCCCCGTGCGCTCCTCGTCGTCAAGGTGTTGCTGGGTCTGACGGTGATCGTCGCTGCGATCGTCGTGTGGCGTCGCAAGCTGCCCTGGGCGCGCATCGCCGGTGTGAGTGCACTGGAGGGCACCGTCTACGGCTTCCTCCTCGGCCCGCTGACGCAGATCCTGATGTTCGAGACCGGCGCACTCGCGCTGCGAGGGACGCGACTCGACCCCATCGAACTGGTCGGCTCCCTCGGCGCGGGCGTCTTCGAGGAAGCGGTGTTCCGGCTGCTCTTCCTCTCGCTGCTGGCGCTGATCTTCGTCCGCGCCGTGGCAGCTTTCGGGATGCCGCGGGCCCTCGGCGTCGCGGTCGCGATCGGGATCTCGGCGCTGGTGTTCTCCTGGTTCCACCACGTCGGCCGCGGCGGCGAACCCTTCCAGTGGCCGGTGTTCCTGTTCCGCGCCGTCGCCGGCGCTCTTCTCGGGCTGATCTTCGTCGTGCGCGGTTTCGCCGTCGTGGTCTACTGCCACGCGTCCTACGACGTGTACTACTTCCTGACTCATGGCTGAGCCGCGTCGAGCCCTCGGTCGACGATTCGTCGTGTGCATGACCGGTGGATCCGGTGCCGCGTACGGACTCAGGCTCCTGCAGGTGCTCCTTGCGGAGCGGGCGAAGGTGGCGCTGGTCCACAGCGATGCCGCACGGCGCGTCCTGCTGCACGAGTGCGGGATCACCGAGGAGTTGTCGTCTGCGGCGGTGCTCGGCGTCGCACCGGAGGTGGTGCGGGACTGTCTCGAAGTCTGCGACGCCCGCGCCGTCGAGTCGGGACCGGCGAGCGGCAGCGCGCGCATCGACGGCGTCGTCGTGTGCCCCTGCAGCATGGGCACTCTGGCGCGCATCGCGCACGGCTTCAGCAGCAACCTGATCGAGCGCGCGGCCGACGTGGCGCTCAAGGAGCGCCGTCGGCTCATCGTCGTTCCGCGCGAGACGCCGCTGTCGACCATCCACCTGCGCAACATGCTCGCCCTGGCGGAGGCCGGCGGTGTCGTGCTTCCGGCGATGCCGGGCTTCTATCACCGGCCGCAGTCGGTCGGCGATCTCGTCGACTTCGTCGTCGCGCGGGTGCTCGACCACCTGGCGATCGAGCACGAACTGGTCTCCCGTTGGCGCACACCGGAACCCTCGGCGCGGTCCTCACCGTGGGACGAAGGGGAGGCATGAGGTCGCCGGGTTCGGAGGCCGCGCGAGCCGAACTGCGCGACTGGCTCGCGTTGATCCGCTTCTCGCACACCATCTTCGCGTTGCCCTTCGCGCTGATCGCGCTGCTCGCGGCGACGGCCGGCAAGCCGCCGCTCGCGACGCTGCTGTGGATCGTCGTCGCGATGGTCTCCGCGCGCACCGCGGCGATGGCCTACAACCGCTTCGCGGACCGACACATCGACGCCGCGAATCCGCGCACCCAGGGTCGCGAGATCCCTCGCGGTGCGATCGCGCCGCGTGGTGCCCTGGCCCTCGCGGCGGGCGCGGCCATCGCGTTCGTCTTCGCCGCGAGCATGCTCGCGCCGCTCTGCGGCGTGCTCGCGGTGCCGGTTCTGCTGGTGCTGCTCGGCTACAGCCACGCCAAGCGCTTCACCTCGCTCTGTCACCTGTGGCTCGGCGTCGCGCTCGGGCTCGCACCGCCGGCCGCGTGGCTCGCGGCGCGGGGCACCGTCGACTCCGGGATCCTCGCGGCACTGCTGCTCGGCGGCGGAGTCTCGGTGTGGGTCGCGGGATTCGACGTGCTGTATTCGTGCCAGGATGTCGCCTTCGACCGCAGCGCCGGGCTGTTCTCGCTCCCCGCACGCCTCGGTCCGGCCGGCGCGCTCCGCGTCGCCCGGCTGTTCCATGTCGTCGCGGCGATCTGCTTCGTCGGATTCGGACTGCTCGCCGGTCTCGGCTGGATCTGGTTCCTCGGCGTGGGGCTGTGCTCCGTCTTGCTCTTTCTCCAACACCGCGTGGTCGGTCCGGACGACCTCTCGCGCATCGACCTGGCCTTCTTCACGTTGAACGGTGCGGTCGGCATCGCGATGCTCGCCGCGGTCACCCTCGACCTCTGGCTGGGCTGACCGCCTGCGCCGACCCGTCATGGCTGCTCCCCACCCCGAGAAGGAACTCGATCGCCTGCAGGCGCAGCTCGGCAACGGGGTTCCCGCGCTCACCGTCATCACCGGCCCGGCGGGCTTCTTCCGCAACGAGGCATTCGAGGCCGTGATGCGTGCGGTGCAGAAGGATGTCGACGTGCGCCGCATCGACGGAAGCGACGACACCGACGGCCGCGAACTGCAGGACCTGATGGGTGCGACCCTGTTCGGTGCCGGCACCGTGGTCGGCGTGCCCGCGGCGACGCGTGGCTCGCGCGCCGCGGCGCGGAACTCGTCGAGGTGCTGCCGCGCATCGCCAAGGGCTGTGCCCTCGTGGTCGAGACCGGCAAGCTCGACGGACGGACCAAGCTGAGCAAGGCCTTCGTGCAGGCCGGTGCGGTCTTCGAGTTCCGCGAGCTCTTCGCCGAGCCCTACGACCGTTCGCGCAGTCCGCTCGAGGCCGAGCTGGTGCAGTGGGTGGTGACCCGCGCCCGCAAGGCACAATTGCGGCTGTCTCCGGATGCGGCCTTCCTCGTGGTCTCGAGCGTCGGTCGCGATCCCGCCGAGTTGATGGCGGAGGTGCGCCGCCTCGCCGCCGATCTGCCCGCCGGCAAGACCTACGGCCCGGACGACCTGCGCGGCAAGCTCACGGTGTCGTTCGAGTCCACGCCATTCGAACTCGCCGATGCGGTGCTCGCCTTCGATCGTCGTCGCGCCCTGCGCTCGATCGACGCGATGTTCGCACGCGGCGTGCGCGGGCGCGATGGCGCTACCGTCGACAGCGGCGGCGTGTTCCCCTTCACGGTGAGCTGGTTGTGGACGGCGATGTCGAACGCGCACGCCGGTCGCGCCCTGCTCGAATCGGGGCTGCGTATCGACGAAGTGGCCGGTCGTCTCGGTGTCCGCACCTTCGTCGATCGCTTCAAGGCGCAGGTCGATGGCAACAAGGAGGCGCGTCTGCGTCGCGGTCTGCTGCTCGTGCTCGAGGCGCAGCGCGAGCTGCGCAGCACCGGGGAGGAGCCGCGCGCGATCCTCGAACGCTTCCTCGAGCGCTACACGCGGGAGCCGTCCGCATGATCCGCGTGCTGCGGCCCGAGGTCGTCGACAAGATCGCGGCCGGCGAGGTGGTCGAGAGGCCGTTCTCGGTCGTGAAGGAGCTGGTCGAGAACAGCCTCGACGCCGGCGCAACCCGCATCGCGGTCGATCTCGTGGCCGGCGGGCGTGAGCTGATCCGCGTGCGCGACGACGGCGCCGGCTTCGCTCCAGAAGACCTGCCGCTCGCCTTCGTAAGCCACGCCACCAGCAAGCTGTCCGAGCTGGAGGATCTCGACTGCATCGCCAGTCTCGGCTTCCGCGGCGAGGCGCTCGCCTCCATCGGCTCGATCTCGCGTGCCACGATCCGCTCGCGGCGCGTCGCCGACGGCAGTGGTCATGAGATCGCCTGTGAAGGTGGACGACTCGCGGAGCTGCGGCCCTGCGGCTGTCCGCCCGGCACCGTGGTCGAGATCCGCGACCTGTTCTTCAACACGCCGGCACGTCAGCGCTTCCTCCGCACCGCGGACGCCGAGCGCGCGCGGATCGAGGAACTGCTCGCTCGTCTCGCACTCGCCCGGCTCGACGTCGACTTCACCCTGATCGCGGAGGGTCGCGAGCGCCTGCGTCTTGTGGCCGGCGAGTCGCTGCGCGAACGGGTGGTGCGTGTGTTCGGTGCGCGCGTCGGCGATCTGTGCAGCGAGGTCGACGTGCAGTGGGACGACCACCGCGTGCAGGGTCTGATCGGGTCACCGGACATCGCGCGCCGCGACCAGGCGCTCGGGCTGCTCTACGTCAACGGTCGTCTGGTGCGCGACCGCAACGCGACGCAGGCGATCCGCCAAGCCTACCGCGCCTTCGTGATGCCCGGGATGCAGCCGGTGTTCGTCCTGCATCTCGCGATGCCGCCCGCGGAGGTCGACGTGAACGTGCACCCGACCAAGGCCGAGGTGCGGTTCCAGAACTCACGCCGGGTGTGTGGTCTGCTGCACGAGGCCGCGCAGCAGGGACTGCGCGCGCACGGCAACACGACGGACGCCGCAGGACCGCTGCAGGTTGCCGAGGACAAGCCTCGCGCGCACACCGGGTTCCCGGATCTGCCGCGCGATCTGTTCGCGCGCGAGATCGCTGCGCCGTCGGTCGGTCCGTCGCTGTCGCACGGCACCGCGCGCGTGGTCACGTCGGCGTCGAGCGCGCCGTCCGATGCGCGACCCAATCCCTTCGCCGCGCTGCGTTCCGCGCGGTTCCTGCAGGTGATGGACCTCTATCTGCTGATGGAGGGTCGCGATGGCGTCGTCGTGGTCGACCAGCACGCCTTGCACGAGCGCGTGCTCTACGAACGTCTGCTGCGGCGCCACGCCGCGCGCGGAGCGGCAGCGGTACAGCGCCTGCTGGTGCCGGAGGTGATCGAGCTGCAGCCGGTCGACAAGGAGTGGCTGCTCGCCCATCGCGGGGAACTCGCCGAGGAAGGGCTCCTGCTCGACGACTTCGGCGGTCGCGCGATCGCGGTCCACGGCATGCCCGCGGTCCTCGGTCGCTGCGCACCGCGCGCGCTCGTCGAGGATCTGCTCGGCGATGGAGCTGGATCCGGTGAGGCCCGGCCGCGCGCGCACGATGCGGTGGTGGAGCGCTTCCACTCGATGGCCTGCCGTGCCGCGGTGATGTCGGGCGATCGCCTCCACGACGACGAGATCGCCGCGCTCCTCGAGGAGGCCGCGACCCTGGAGCACCCGCACAACTGTCCGCACGGCCGGCCGACGGTCCTGACCTTCACGGCTGCCGAGCTCGAGCGCTTCTTCCGGCGGCGTGGTGGGCCGAGCTGCGGAACTCCACCCCCGCGCGGGGGGACGGCCGGCTGAAGAGCCGGAGGGGCCTTGGGGCCGCCGCGTGCTCAGAGATCGAGAGACAATTGGTCTCTCGAGCTCTGCGTGGCCGCGCATGCGGCCACCAGCAAGCATCTGAGAGCCCGCATCATGGATTCCTTCTCGGGCTCCTAGCGCGGGCTCGGCCCGCAACCCAAGAGGCGATCAGTTGCGGTAGGTGATGCGCCCGCGGGTCAGGTCGTAGGGCGACACCTCGATGGTCACCGTGTCGCCGGGGAGGATGCGGATGAAGTGCTTGCGCATCTTCCCGGAGACGTGCGCGAGCACGACGTGTCCGCTGTCGAGTTGCACGCGGAAGCGGGCGCCCGACAAGGCTTCCACCACCTTTCCGGACAGCGTGATCGCTTCTTCTTTCGCCAAAACTTCTGCTCCGAACGGATCGCGGGGTGCGCGATCGGCGCGCACGGGAAGGCGGGGATGCTCGCACTTCGCCCGGCGCGCTTCAAGTCGAGAGGCGGGGCCCTCGCGTCCGGGCGCGGTCTTTCAGCGCGGGCGACGGATGCTGTCCGCCGTCAGCCCTTCCGGCGAGAGGTCGATCGAGCGGATCGCGACGCGGGAGTCGAGCTGGTTGCCGCGGTAGAGCAGCAATTCGCGCGGCAGCACCATACCGCCCTGTTCGATCGGGTCACGGAGCAGCACGCGTTCGAGGGCCCCGGTCGGCTCGTGCTTGTCGTTCAGGGGGCGCGCTTCGGCGAGCACGAGGAGACCGGTCCGGGCGTCGACGGTGATCGTCAGCGCGACGGTGGCGGACCGCTTGCCGTCGGGGGTCGGCGCCTGCAGGGGGAAGTCGTCGAGGCGCCCGCTGACCACGTAGGTCGGCACGCGGTCCTTGCCGTTCGGTGCGAAGCTCGACGGCCGCGGTGCGCTCGGCTCCTGCAGGGACTCGAGCACGGCCGCCGGATCGAGCAGCTTGAGCAGTTCGGCGGCCAGCGAGACGTAGCCGCGCGCGGTCTCCGCTTCGCTTCGCTGCTCCTTGCCCTGGATCCTCTGCACCTCCTTGCCGATCAGGCTCCACACGCCCTTCTCGTCGACACCCTGCTCGAGGGTCTTGCCGGGTTCGTCGACCCTGTAGCGGAGCAGGCTCGGCGCGAGGAAGGACACGGTCAGGTCGATTTCGGCGCTCGCCTGATCGGAGCGTGCCGGCGTGTTGCGCAACAGCGCCTTGAAGCGGTCCAGCGGCGCCTTGCGCGGCGTCGGCCAGTGCGCGGCCCGCACCTTCGCGATCAGCGCCGGCAGGTCGATCGATTCCTGCGCGGATGGGCTCTGCGGTTCCGCAGGTCGCGGAGAGTCCTGCGCCGGCGCTCCTCCGAGCGCGAGCAGGGCGACCACGAGCGGGTGGGCGGCGGGCGAGATCGACATGGCGCGCAGGATAGCGTCGGCAGAGCACTTTCCGCCGGGTCCGAGAGTGCGAGGTGGCCCGGGTGACGCGGATCGCGGAAGCTCTGCCGGCCCCATGACCGCGCGCTTCGCAGGATTCGAGCACGACGAGATCGCCGGTGTGCCGCTCCTCTTCGCAGAGGATCGCCGCTTCAAGACCCTGCGCGTGCTGCTGATGGTGCGTCGGCCTCTGGCGGACGAGGCGCTCGTCGCGGCGCGCCTGCTCCTGCCTTCGCTGCTCGTCCACGGGACGTCGCGCGACCCGGACCGTCCGGCGATCGCGCGGCACATGGACGAGCTGTACGGCGCGATGGTGATCCCCTCGGTCGTGAAATCCGGCGAGACACAGGTGTTCCGTGCGGCGATCGACGCCGTGGCCGGGGCCTTCCTCCCCGGGCGGCCGCCACAGCTCCGCGGCTGCTTCGAGTTCCTGGGCGATCTCTGCGCTGCACCGCGGTTGACTGCGGGCGCCTTTCCCGCGGCGGTGTTCGAACGCGAGCGTCGCCAGGCGCTCGACATGGTGCGCACCCGCATCGACGACCGCGGCAGCTATGCGCGCGACGAGGCGCTGCGCCGCGCCTGTGCGGGCGAGCCGATGGCGATCCCCGAGTACGGCAGCGAATCCGCGCTCGCGGCCCTGCGCCCCGCCGATCCCGAAGCGGCGCGCGTCGACTTCTTCGGCCGTGGCGAGATCTTCGCGGTCGCGTGTGGAGCCTTCGATCCCGGCGAACTCCGCGAGGCGCTGACCGGCTTCCTCCGTCGCCTGCCGCCACGCCAGCCGGAAGCGCTCGCACCTCCCGTGCGGATCGCGCCGCGTGCTGCGCGGCGGGTGGTCGAGCGCGTGGATCTGCAGCAGAGCAAGCTGTGCCTGATCGCGCGCTTCCCTCCGAGTGACGATCCCAGCCTGTGGATCGGGCGCCGACTCCTGATGGGGATGCTCGGCGGTGGCCCGCAGTCGAGATTGTTCCAGGAGGTGCGCGAGAAGCGCAGCCTCGCCTATCAGGTCGGTGCGAGTGCGGAACGTCACAAGGGCCTGATCGTGGTGCAGGCCGGCTGCGACGAGGACAAGGCCGAGGCGATCGTCGAGGAGACCGCGGCGCAGCTCGGGCAGCTCGGCCGTGGTGCATTCGAGGAGCGCGAACTCGACACCGCGCGTGCCCAGCTCCTGCATGCGCTGGACACGGTCTCCGATGCCACGTCGACACGCTGCGCGTTCGTCGCCGAGAACTGGATGCTCGGCCAGGACCGCACGCCCGAGCAGTTGCGCGAGGCCTACCGACTCGCCGACCGCGATCTCGTGGTGCGCGCGGCGCAGGGCATCTGGCTCGATCTGGTCTACCTCCTCGCGCCGCGCGCGCCGGGTGGGGGAGAGTGAAGGCATGAGCGACAGGTTCACCGTGGTGCGCGATCCGGTGCTGGGCGAGGAAGTGCACCTCGCGCGTGCCCGCAACGGAGTCCCGGTGCGCGTCCTCACGTCGGATCGCTTCCGCGAGGTGTGTGCGGTCGTCAGCTTCGGCTACGGCAGCACGGACCTCGCCTTCCGCCTGTCGGACGGCCGCGTGCATCACAGCCCCGAGGGCGTCGCGCACTTCCTCGAGCACGAGCTGTTCGAGGACGAGGAGCTGCACGTCTTCGAGCGCTTCGCACGACGCGGCGCCCGCGTCAACGCGATGACCGGTTTCGCGCGGACCACCTACCACGTGCAGTGCTCGCACGCGATCGACGAGAACCTCGACGATCTGCTGCGTCTGGTCTCGCGCGTGCATCTCTCCGCGGCGCGCGTCGAGAAGGAGCGCGGGATCATCGCGCAGGAGGTGCGCATGTACGAGGACGGGCCCGAGTACCGCGGCTTCTTCGCGCTGCTCGGTGAGCTGTACCCCGGTCACCCCGTGCGTCATCCGGTCGGCGGCACGGTCGAGTCGATCGGCCGCATCGACGTCGCCGAACTCGACACCTGCTTCCGCTCCTTCTATCGGGCGGGCAACTGCGGCATCGCGGTGGCCGGGCCGGTGGAACCGGCGGCGGTGCTGGAGCGCATCGACGCCTTCGCCCTCACCGAGGGCGATCCTCCGCCGCGCGAGCGACCCGAGGCGGAGGGTGCGGTGGCGGGCGCGCGCCGCGAACTCGCGATGGACGTGAAGCGTCCCCGCCTGCTGCTCGGCTACAGGGTGCCGGCGCCGATCGTCGACGTCGAGCACCGCGCGCACGCCGAGCTCTGCACGCGCGTCGTGCTCGATCGTGTTCTCGGTGCGACCAGCGAACTGCGCGAGTCGATGCAGGTGCGCGGCGTGCTCGACGACTCGCTGTCGACGACCGTGATGGACGAGGCGACCTTCGGCGTGGCGGTGATCGCCTGCGAGACCGACGATCCCGATGCGACGGCGTCCGCGTTGCGCGATGCCCTGGAGCGTCCGCTCGCGTGGCGAGAGGACGACCTCGATCGCATCCGGCGCAAGCAGCTCGGCGGCTACGTCCGCTCGCTCGACGCGGTGCAGGCCATGGCGTTCCAGCTCGCCGAGGAGGCTCTGGAGGGGGTCGCGCCGTTCCGGGCCGTCGCACGCATGCAGGCGGTCACGCTCGACGACGTGCGCGCACGGCAACGCGAGCTGTTCGATGCATCGCGCAGCGCCGTGGCGATCGTGAGGGCGCGGTCGTGACCGCGATCTCCGAGCTGCTCGGCTTCGCGCGCGACCTCGCCGACCTCTCGCGTGCCGTGGCCATGCACTGGTTCCGCGCGCCGCTCCAGGTCGACGACAAGGACGACCGCACCCCGGTGACCCGCGCCGATCGCGAGATCGAAGCACTCCTCCGCGAGCGCATCACCAGGCGCTTTCCCACGCACGGCATCCTCGGCGAGGAGCACGGCGGCGAGCGCCTCGATGCCGAGTTCCTGTGGGTGCTCGATCCGATCGACGGCACCAAGGCCTTCTCGACCGGCAATCCGCTGTTCGGGACGCTGATCGGGCTGATGCAGCGCGGCGTG
This sequence comes from Planctomycetota bacterium, assembly GCA_046349595.1. Taxonomy (GTDB): domain Bacteria; phylum Planctomycetota; class UBA1135; order UBA1135; family UBA2386; genus JACRLW01. The sequence goes on along the minus strand of JAXMCA010000001.1, from coordinate 2,277,089 downwards.
CCGGTGCTCGGCGTGCTGGATGTGCCTGCACTCGGCGAACGCTACTCCGCGGCACGCGAGCTCGGCGCCTGGCGCGACGGCGTCGCGCTGCACGTGCGCGAGGAACGCCCCCTCGATCGTGCGGTGGTGTACTGCACCACGCCCGAGCCCTTCGCAGGTGATCGCGGCTTCGACGTCCTGCGTCGTCGCGTGCGCTACACCTGCTACGGCGGCGACTGCTTTGCCTACGCCCTGGTCGCGGCCGGCGGTGCGGATCTCGTCGTCGACCGGGGACTGAAGCCGTACGACTGGTGTGCGCTGGTGCCGATCCTGCAGTCCGCGGGCGGTGCGATGTGCGACGTCGACGGTCGTGCGCTCACGCTGGGCTCGGAAGGCGCGGTGATCGCGGCGACGGGTGTGGCGCTGATGCGCGCGGCCGGCGATCTGCTCAGGAGCTGAGCAGTGCGATCGCCAGCGCCGCGGACGCGAGCAGCGGTGCGAGTGCGACCGCCGGAACGCCGAGCAACAGCAGCAGGTGGGTGAGATGACGGCGATCGCCCTTCCACGGCGCGTAGCCGAGCACGAGTCGAACGCAGACCACCTGCGCGAAGTCGAGCGTGGGAACGGCGACGGGCGCGAGCGTCGCGAGCCACTCGCCATGGCCGTCGCCCTGCGGTCGGAGTGCGAGGGACGCAGCGCAGGCGCCGAGCGCATAGGCGCCGCTGTCGCCGAGGAAGGCGCGCGGCCGCGGCCAGTTGAACGGCAGGAAGGCGAGCCACGTGGCGCACAGGCTCGCGCACAGCGCGGCGTCGTCGCGCCAGGCGACGAAGCCGAGGGCGACGACTCCGAGCGAGGTCGACACGCCGTCCTGGTTGTCGAGGAAGTTGAAGGCGTTGACGAGACAGAACAGCGCGAGGATCAGCGCGAGCGTGGGCAGTGCGATGCGCAGCGCCGGGTCGAGAGCGAGCGCGGAGGACAGCGCGGCGAGACCGAGCCCGAGCGCCTTCGCGCGCCAGTCGAGACCGTCGTGACCGCGGCTCTTGCGCAGGTCGTCGACGAGGCCGGTGACGGCGGCGAGGCCGACGGCGACCGCGAGCAGCGGCGCATCGGAAAGCGCGCAGCAGGTGACGGCGACCACCGCGGGCGCGGCACCGAGCATCGGCGTGGGGCGAGCGTGGCGCTTGCGGCCAAGACCGGGTGGATCCTCGGGGAGGAAGCCGCGCACGCGCGTGTGCACGAGCAGGGCGACCAGCACGAGGAGGGCCGTCGCGGCGGCGAAGGGCCACGCCTGTGCGATCACGCGCCGGCGCCCGCGCTGCGGTACAGACCGTGCTCACGCACGTAGGCGGCGACCTCCGGCGCGAGGTCGATCGGAGTCTCTCCGCGCGCGAGCGCCGCGCGGACGGCCGTCGCGCTGACGGTATCGGGCGCGCAGTCGAGGGCGTTGCCGACGATCTCCTCCTTGTGTTTGCGGCGGATGCCGACGCGATCGAGCACCTTCGCGTCGATGGGGTAGCCGGCGCGCGGGAACACCACGAGCGTCGCGAGTTCGAGCAGCGAGTGCTGTTCGCGCCAGCGATCGAGGTCCGGCAACTGGTCCGAACCGCACAGCAGCCACAGCGGTGCGTCGAGTCCGATCTGCGCGCGCAGTGCGCGCACCGTGTCGATGGCGTACGACGGACCCTGGCGATCGATCTCGAGTGTGCTGACCTCGACGCCCTGCAGTCCGCGGAAGGCGAGCCGGCACATCGCGACGCGATCCGCGGCCGGCGCGAGGTGGCCCTCGGGCTTCAGCGGGTTCTGCGCGCAGGGCATGACCAGCAGCCGATCCGGCTTCAGGCGCAACATCGCCTGCTCAACGATGCGTCGGTGGGTGCGGTGCGGGGGATTGAACGACCCACCGAACAGGCACAGCCCGCTCATCGCATCGCCCCGTCGTCGCGGTCTTCGAGCAGCCTGCGAAGTGCCGGGGGCAGCGCTTCGTCGTCGGGCAACACGACTTCGCTGCCGCTCGCCATGTGCTTGACCTTCACGCGTCCCTGCGCGACCTCCTCGGTGCCGAGCATCAGCACCAGACGCACGTTGCGCTTGTCCGCCGCCCGCATCTGCGCCTTGAGGCTGCGCTGTTCGTAGTCGGTGTCCGCGACCAGTCCCGCGGCGCGCAGCCGGTCACAGAGCCGGAAGGCGGCGAGCCGCTCCTCGTCGCCGATCGGCGCCACGAACACGGGCAGCTCGGAGTCCTGCGGCGCGACCGCAGCATGGGCCTGTTTCTCGAGGGCGAGCAAGGTCGGCGTCACGCCGATCGCGAAGCCGGTGGCGCCGACTTCTCCGCCACCGAGATCCGGCACCAGGGTGTCGTAGCGTCCGCCGCCGCAGATCGCGCTGCGTGCGCCGAGGTCGCTGCACTGCACCTCGTAGACGGTGTGCGTGTAGTAGTCGAAGCCGCGCACGATCGACGGGTCGACCTCCGCCTTCACGCCGATCGCCTCGAGAGCGCGCAGCGTGGTGTGGAAGCGATCGCGGCTGTCCGCACCGAGGTGGTCGATGAAGCGCGGCGCGCTCTGGTTGCTCGGCTGACAGCCCTTCACCTTGCAGTCGAGCATGCGGAACACGTTGCGCGTGTAGCGGGCCTTGCAGTCGTCGCAGCGGTCCGGCAGGTGCGGTTCCATGTAGGCACGCAGGACCTCGCGGAAGGTCTCGCGGTCGCCGCGGTCTCCGATGCTGTTCACGTGCAGGGCGAAGTTGCGCAGCCCCATCGCCTCGAAGCTGCGCACCGCCAGGGCTGCGACCTCGGCGTCGAGCAGGGGGCTCTGCGAGCCGAGCGCCTCGACTCCGCACTGGTAGAACTGGCGTTGCCGACCCGCCTGCGGACGCTCGAAGCGGAACATCGGCCCGACGTAGTAGAGCTTCTGGTAGGGGCGGGTCTTGTCGAGGTTGGCCTGCAGGTAGGCTCGCACCACCGGTGCGGTCCCCTCCGGACGGAAGGTCACGCTGGTGTCGCCGCGCGTGCAGGTGAACATCTCCTTCTCGACCACGTCGGTCACCTCGCCGAGCGAGCGGACGAACAGGCTGGTGTCCTCCAGCATCGGCGTCCGGATCTCGCGGAAGGCGGCCGCCTCGACGGTGCGGCGGAAGGCGGCGAAGACGTGCTCGTGGGCGGGAATCCGCTCGGGGAACAGGTCTTCGGTGCCGCGCGCAGCCTGGGGTCGTGACATGGGCGGCAGGCTAGAGGGGCGGTGCGTGGGTGCAAGGGATGCTGACACCCTTCCGTGTGGGTGATCGCCCGGGGGCTCGCCTGTCGAGCCGTCCCGTTGGTCGGCGATGGGGTCGCGCTGCGCAAGGTGCACCGGCACAGCAGCTTGCGTGGCGTTTCCAACACGGAAGGGATGCATCATCTTCGGCGTTGCGCCCGGCTGCCGCCCCGGTTAGCGTCCCGCCCCTCACGTCGTCGGGACCGCCCCGTCGAGAACCCCGACGTCATCCCCTCGCACGGTACGAACCGCCATCCGCGTCATGCGCAAGATCGCGTTGATCCTCCCTCTGATCACGCTCTTCGGAGCTTGCTCGACCTACACCTGGACCGGCCAGAACTCTGGCGTGTCCGAGGAAGCGGCCGCGATGGGCCTGAAGGACGTCGCCACCCTCGAGCGCGAGTACCAGAACGAGCGTTCCTGGGCCGAACTGCGCCAGTCGATGGACCGCCGCACCAACGCCCTCACCAACGGCTTCGCGAGCATCTGGTCGACGATCGATCGCCACATGTTCAATGCCTCGGCCGGCGATCCGTCGATCGACTATCCGACCGACCACAACTACTTCACCGGCACGATTTCCGGCGTGAGCGACGGCGTCTCCGAGAACGTCCTCGGCTGGCTGCCGATCCGCTGAGCCTGGGTGCGAGCCGCGCCGCGGCTCCTCAGCTCCGCTTCCAGACCGTGATCGCCCGCGCACGTGCCGCGGGCTCCGGCAATTCGTAGCGCGTGACCCGCTCTCGCGTCATTCCGCCCGCCAGGTTCACCGGTGGACGGTCCTCGGCCGTGAGCCACAGCGCGAGTCGTCCGCAGGCGCCGAGCAGCGGTTCGGCGCTGCGTGCGACGGCCGCGGGCTCCCCGACGGCACGCGCGACCACCAGATCGAAGGCACGGCGGTAGTCCGCCCGGCGTGCCGGCAGTTGATCGGCATCGGCCCACACTGCTTCGGCGCGGATGCCGGCGGCATCCAGGCAGCGACGGATCGCGTCGACCTTCTTCTGCGTGCGGTCGCACAGCACGACGCGGGCCTTCGGCCACAGCACGGCGAGCGCCGCTCCCGGGAAGCCATTGCCGGTGCCGAGGTCGAAGATCGCCGACGGAGGGACGTCGAGGGCGAGCGCGGCGGCGAGCGAGTCGAGCACGTGGAGCACGACGGCCTGCGCCGGATCGCGCACCCCGGTCAGGTTGACCTGCTCGTTGGCGTCGAGCATCGCCGCGAGATAGCGGCTCAGGCGCGCGACGGCGTCGGCATCGAGATCGACGCCCAGATCGCGCGCGCCGGCCGCGATCGGCGCCGCGAGCCGTGCCGGGTCGTGGGTCACTTGAAGACCGGCATCTGGCCGCTCTTCAGTTTCTGCTCGTACGCGACGAGGTCCCGTCGCACATCGCCCTGGAGCACGAACAAGCCGAGGATGTTCGGGAAGGCCATGAGCAGGATCATGAGGTCGCCGAACTCCAGCACGTTGCGGGCGCTGCAGATCGAACCGAGCACCACGAAGACGATGAAGATGACCTTGTAGATCAGCGAGGAGCGCGCGCCGAAGATCCGGGTGAAGCAGCGCTCACCGTAGTAGCTCCACGAAATCATCGTCGAGTAGGCGAACAGCACGACCGCGGCGAGCAGCAGGTAGGGGAACCAGGTCGCCATCCCGAGGATGTCCACGGTCTGGAATGCGGCGCGGGTCAGCGCTGCGCCGTTTCCACCGGCGACCAGATCGGCGTGCGCGCCCGCGGGGTCGTAGACCTCCGAGAGCACGATCACGAGCGCCGTCATGGTGCACACGACGACGGTGTCGATGAACGGTTCGAGCAGGGCGACGATGCCCTCGCGCACCGGGTACTCGGTCTTCGCGGCCGAGTGTGCGATCGATGCGGAACCGACGCCGGCCTCGTTCGAGAAGGCCGCACGCCGGAAGCCCATCACCAGGGCGCCGATCGCGCCGCCGTACATCGCATCGCCGGTGAAGGCGTCGCGGAACATCGCGGCGAAGGCGGTGGGGATGTGCTGGGCGTTCCCGACGATCACGGCCAGGCACGCGAGCACGTAGAGCCCGCACATCACCGGCACGATCTTCTCGGCCGTCTGCGCGATGCGCTTGATGCCGCCGATGATCACGACGCCGACCGCGACGGCCATGAGCGCGCCGAAGGCCCAGCCGTTGTCGGCGAAGAACGGGATCTCGCGCGAGACGATGTCGAGGGCCTGATTGACCTGGAACGAGTTCCCGCCGGCCAGCGAGCCGCCGATGCAGAACACCGTGAACACGCCGCTCAGCACGAAGCCCACCGGTGCGAGCCAGTCTCCGCGCTTCTTGAAGCCGTCGTACAGGTAGTGCATCGGGCCGCCCGACACGCGCCCCTCGCTGTCGATCTTGCGGTAGATCTGACCCAGCGTGCACTCGGTGAACTTGAGCGACATGCCGAGCAGGCCGGCGACGATCATCCAGATGGTCGCACCCGGGCCGCCCAGGGAGATCGCGATGGCGACGCCGGCGATGTTGCCGAGGCCGACGGTCGCCGAGAGCGCCGAGGCGAGGGCCTGGAAGTGTGTCACCTCGCCGTGGTCTTCCGGATTGTCGTAGTGGCCGCGCACGACCTTGATGGCATGGCCGAAGAGGCGGAAGTTGGCGAAGCGCCAGGTGAGCGTGAAGAACACCGCTCCGATCACCAGCCACACGACGACGAGCGGCAGATTCGGCACCACGTCCTGACCGTTCGGCCCCTTGATCTTCGCGCCCGTCGCGTCGACGAGGGGCGGGACGATGATCTCGCCCGCCTTGTCGCGCTCGGAGTGGCCGAGCTTGTAGAGGTTGTAGAACGGCCAGTAGCTGAGGCTGTCGAGCCAGGCTCCGAAGCGCTGGTCGAGTGCTCCGCCACGCTCGTACCAGGCGGGCTCCGATTGGGCTGAACCGAGGGCTCCTGATTCCTGCGCACGCAGCGCGGTCGGGCAGATGGCGGCGAACAGGAGGACGAGGCCGAGCAGCAGTCGCTTCATGCGAAAAGTCCGGAGAACGGGCGAGGCGGCGAGGGCGCGTATCGTGGCTTCGCTCGGCCTCGGATCAACCCTCGGCCCTGCGCTTCGGGGGCGATCGCAGCAGCTCGAGGGCGTCCGCGGTGCTGGTCGACGGTCCGATGCGGGTGATCCCCTCGATGCGGCGCAGCCACGTCGTCTGCCGCCGGATCAGACCGTGCGTGGCGCGACGGATCCGGTTGCGCAGCTCCTCCTCGTCCTTGAAGGGGCGCTGGAGGTGCTGGAGGCACTCCGCGTAGCCGATCGCCGCCGCCGCGGTCCGCGAGAAGCCGCAGGAGTCGCGGATCGCCCGTGTCTCCTCGCAGAGACCGGCGGCGAGCATCGCGCGGGTGCGCAGCTTCACGCGCTCCTTCAGCTCCTCGCGATCGCGCTCGAAGGCGAGGATCCGGCAGGGGATCCGGAAGCCCTGCCGTGCGAAATGCTCGCGTTTGCGGCTGATCGGCTCGCCGGTCAGTTCGAGCACCTCCAGCGCGCGCACCAGGCGCTTCTCGTCGTGTGGATGGATCCAGCCTGCGGAGTCGGGATCGCGCGCGCTCAGCTCGCGATGCAGCGCGCCGGGTTCCGCGGCATGGCGCGCCGAGAGCCGCGCGCGCAGCTCCGGGTCGGCGGGCGGGGTCTCGAGCATGCCCTTGAAGAAGGCCATCAGGTAGAGCGGCGTTCCGCCGACGAACAGCAGCTGCACGCCGCGGGCGCGTGCGTCGTCGAGCACCTGCTGGGCGAGGGTGCAGAAGCGCGCGGTGTCGAAGCCCTGATCGGGATCGACGACGTCGATCAGGTGGTGGCGCACACGTGCGCGCTCCTCGGCGGTCGGCTTGGCGGTGCCGATCTCCATGCGGCGATAGACCGCCATCGAGTCCATCGACACGATCTCCGCGCCGACGGCCTCGGCGATCGCGATCCCGAGCGCGGTCTTGCCGGAAGCGGTGGGGCCGGTCAGCACCCACACCGGGTCGTCGTGGTCGTCCGGCTTCATCGCGACAGCCGATCGCGCAGGGCGCGATCCGCTCCCGACGCCGAGAACAGGTCCTCGCGCAGGCGACGCACCTCGCCGAGCGTCGGAGGCGCGGTGTGGAAGCTGCGCTGCACCTCGTCTTCGACGTCCTCGCGCCGCGTGACCTTGCGCTCGTCGACGATCACCACGTGGAAGCCCGTGCGGCCCGCGATCGGATCGGAGATCTTGCCGGGGGGCAAGGCGCGCACCGCATCCTCGAAGTCCGCGCCGAAGACCTGTCCGTAGCCCTCGCGCAGGGCTTCGAATCCGAGGGCTTCGGGACCGCCGCGTTCGCGAGCCTGCGCCGACAACGCCACGGCGCGTTCGCGTGCCAGCCGCTGCACCTGCGCTTCGCGATCGGGACCCTCGCCCGAAGGCAGCGACGCCGCCACCTCGCGGAACGACACCAGGCGATGACGAGCGACGATGGTCAGGCCGTCCTTCCCGAACAGTTCCTCGAAGCTGCGCCGCAGCGCCGCGGCGTCCGGTCGGCGTCGCGCGCGCACCAACGCGGTCGTTCGGGTCTCGCGCAGCACCGCACGCCGCAGGATGGTGCGCTCTTCGTCGAGGGTCCGCCCGCGTGCATGGATCTTGCCGAGCCAGACCTTGCGGTCGCCGGCCGCCTCGCCCGCGATCGCCGCGGCGATGCGCCGGTCGACCTCCGCCTCCGGGTCGACGAGCAGGGCGTGGAGTTCGGGATCGATCCGCGTCGCGTCGAGACGTCCGCTCTCTCGCTCCAGCAGGCGGTCGAAGACCAGCTCGTCGAGTCGCGCGCCGCCGATCTCGGTGCGCAGGAAGTCCCGGTATTCGGACTCGGTGATGCGGAGTCCGGCGTCCAGTGCGACCAGGCAGGCGTCCGGCGCGGGGTCCTGCACGGCGCCCAGGCCGAACGCGAACAGGGCGGCGAGGGAGAGCATGGCGGCGTCGTCCCGCAAAGGCGGCCGCGCCGCAACTGTTTTCGCCGGGCGGTCCCGCGGCCTTTCCCGGGGTCCCTGCCGCGGATAGCGTGCTCGCCCCCTCCGACTCATGACGGCCCTCATCTCCGACATCCACAGCAACACCGAGGCCCTGGAGTCGGTGCTCGCCGAGATCCGTCGACTCGGAGAGACGCGCATCCTCTGCCTCGGCGATGTGATCGGCTACGGGCCGCAGCCGCGGGAGACCCTGCTGCGCGTGATCGAGGTCTGCGAGCTGTCCCTGCTCGGCAACCACGAGAACGGCTGCATGCAGTACGCCTCGGACTTCAATCCCAAGGCGCGCGCCGCGATCGACTGGACCCGCGAGCAGCTCAACCGCCGCGACCGACCGCGCGACGAGAACTTCAAGCTGTGGACCTACCTCGACGGCATGAAGAAGGAGCACCGCGAGGGCCCTGCGCTGTACGTGCACGGCTCGCCGCGCGATCCGGTGAAGGAGTACATCGTCCCGAAGGACGCCGAGGACCGCGCCAAGATGCAGGAGTGCTTCGCGCGCATGGGTGAAGCGCGCGTGTGCTTCGTCGGCCACAGCCACGTGCCCGGGGTCTATCCCGAGAGCGGCGGCTTCCTGGCGCCTGCGCAGCTCGAAGGCGGCTGGCCGATCGAGCGCGAGCGCGCGATCGTGAACATCGGTTCGGTGGGGCAGCCGCGTGACGGCGACCCGCGCGCGTCCTTCGTCACCTTCGACGGCAAGGTCGCCCGCTTCCACCGTGTCGCCTACGACCATCCGGCGACGATGGCGAAGATCCGCGGCGTCGCGGAACTGCCCGACTACCTCGCGGACCGCCTCGCGCAGGGCCGCTGAATCTTCTGCGTGGACGAACGATCCGTCGCTGCCCTGACGATGCGCAACCGCCGTCGACCCCTGCTTCCCTTCCCGGCGTGCCTCGCCGTCTTCCTGGTCGCGCTCTCCGGTTGGATCGCCGCGCAGGATTCGACCTCCGACGGCGGACCCTTCACGCGTGACTTCGGTCCGAGCGGCGACAAGCCGGTCGGCTACCGCATTCGATTCGACCCGGTCGGAGGCTCGGTCCGGAGCATCACGCTGCTCGACCAGAGCGAACCGCGCGAGTCGCGGCACTCGCCCGTCGCGCCCTACGAGATCGTGCCGCCGGAGTACGCAAACCCCGCCGAGCACAACAACGTCTACCCGGCGCTGACGCTGTCCTCCCCGGATCGGGAGCTGTTCGCGGGTCTGCCGAACGGACTCGACCTGAGCACCTGGAAGCTGGTCGGCAACGACGATCGCGGCGTGCGCTTCGAACTCGAGGTGGGCAACGGCTTGGTGCTCGAACGGAGCTATTCCTGGCAGGCGGGACGGCGCGACCTGCTCCTCGAGTTCGTGGTGCGCTGCACCAAGGCGATCGACGGCGCGCCCGATCACGTCACGTTGTTCCTCGACGGCGTCGCCCTCGCCGCCCCGCACAGCGAGTGGGTGCTCGGCCAGCGGCCCTCGCTCGCCGTCGGCTCGACGGTCAGCACCTCGGCCGGCAGCGTGCAGACCTTCCATCACGTCGCCGACGAGAAGGGACTGCCCAAGGATGCCGAGGCGCACACGATCGCGGTCGAACTCGCGCAGCGTCCCGCCGACGGTTCGATCGACTTCGCCGGAACGGCGAACCGCTTCTTCGGCTGCTTCCTGTATCCGGCCGACGATGCCGCGCGCGCGGCGCTGCTGCGGGCGGCGGTGATCCGTCACGTGCCGGGTGTGCCCCAGCACGGTGCGCCGCAGATGTCGATCCCGCTGGTGCGCTACACGATCTACCTGCCGATGCCCGCCGCACAGGCGGAGTCGCGGGTGAGCTTCCGGATGTACCTGGGTCCGAAGTCCTACCCGGTGTTCGACGAGAACCCGGAGTACGAGCGCTTCGACCCGGTGATGAAGCACACGCTCGATCCGGCCTGCTTCTGCAGCCCGCCGGGCGCGCGTGCCATCGCGACCTTCCTGCTGTGGTTGCTCGGCATCCTGCACGGATTGGTCGGCAACTGGGGTCTCGCCATCGTCTGCCTCACCATTCTGGTGCGTGGGTCGCTGGTGCCCGTCAACTTCCACATGCAGAAGTCGATGCGCGCCTACGGCAAGCGGATGTCGGTGCTCAAGCCGAAGATCGACGAGATCCAGCGCAAGTACAAGGACGACCCGAAGCTGCTCCAGCAGCACATGATCGCGTTCCAGCGCGAGAACAAGATCTTCCCGCCGCTCGGTGGCTGCCTGCCGATGTTCCTCACCATCCCGGTGTTCATCGGCCTGTTCACCGCGCTCCGCGTCAGCTACGAGCTGCGCCAGCAACCCTTCTTCGCTTGGATCGACGACCTCAGTCGCCCGGATCAGCTCTTCGAACTCGGCTGGGGCTTCCTGCCGTACTTCAACATCCTGCCGGTCGTGATGGTCGGCATGTGGTTGCTGCTGCAGGCCGGCACGCCGCTGCCGACCGATCCGCAGCAGCGCCAGATGATGAAGATCATGCGCTTCATGCCGCTGATCTTCGGCGTCACGCTCTACAACTACGCGTCGGGACTGATGGTCTACATGATCACGTCCAGCGTGTTCGGCATCATCGAGCAGCGCATCACGCGGCGCGTGCTCGGGCCGATGGATGCCAACGCCGCGGCGATCGGCGCGACCCCGATGCTGTGAGCGACCGCCGTGCTCGGCGACACCATCCAGGCCGTCGCTTCGCCGCGCGGGTCGGCTCCGCGCGGCGTGCTGCGTGTCAGCGGCCCGTGCGCCTTCGCGGCGGTGGCGTCGATCCTCGATCGACCGGTCCCGCGTCGTCGATCGGCCTTCGAGGCGAGGTTGCGCGTGTGCGCGCCATCGATCGAGACGCTGATCCTGGCCATGCCGGGACCGGCGTCCTTCACCGGGGAGGATGTCGTCGAAGTGCATCTGCCCGGATCGCCCCTGTTGATGCAGATGGTCGGGGCTTCGCTCGCTCCCCTGGTGCGCCCGGCCCTGCCCGGTGAGTTCACGCGCCGGGCCTTCCAGAACGGCCGCCTCGATCTGGTGCAGGCCGAAGCGGTACTCGCGTTGATCGCGGCACACTCCGAGGAGGATCGGCGCCGGGCCAGCCGACTCCTAGACGGCGGCCTCGGTGCCGGGGTCGCCGATCTCCGTCGCCTGCTGCTCGACCTGCGTGCGGTGCTGGAGTCCGGACTCGACTTCGAGGCCAGCGAGACCGGAGCCATCCGCTGCGCCGACTGGATGCCGCTCGCCGAGCAGGCGTTCGAGCGGCTCGCGGCGCTCCGACGCGAGTTGCCACGCACCATCCCCGGCGGCGATCTCCTGTTGATCGGACGCGCCAACGCCGGCAAGTCTTCGCTGGTCAACGCGCTGGCGGGGCGCGATGCGGTGATCGTGGCGCCGACGGCAGGGACGACGCGCGACGTGATCGCCGTCGAACTCGCCGGCGGTCTGCGGGTGCTGGATGCGCCTGGCGATCTCGAGGTACCGGAGGATCTCGATCGCCAGGCGCTCGCGCTGCGGGATCGCATCTCCGGTGGCGTGGCGGCGGCGATCCTGGTCGTCGATCCGCGCGATCGCATGGGACTGCCCGATGCACTCGGTCTGCCGGTGGCCGCGATCGTCGCCACGCGGGCGGACCTCGACGTCGACGTCGGCGACCTGCGCGCGGCAGCGGGGACCGTGCCGCTGTTCGCGGTGGGCTGTCCCATCGGCCGCGGCATCGAGGCACTCGCCCGCTTCCTGGACAGGCTTCCGCGGGGTCCCGAAGGCGGATGCAGGCACGCGGTCGATGTCCTGCTCACGGTCGAGGACGACCTCACACGCATGCGCGAACAGGGCCTTGCCGGAGCACCGGAACTGGCAGCGGTCGACCTCGGTGCGGCGGTCGATCGGCTCGGCGCACTCGATGGGGTCGGGGTCGACGACGCCGTGCTCGACCGGATCTTCGCGCGCTTCTGTCTGGGCAAGTGAGGGAGGCGGAGCGGAATCCCCCTTGCGCGGACGGCGGCGGGATGGCGTACTTCGCGCGGCTTCCCCGCTGCGCCGACGGTTTTCCCCTCCGCACGGTACCGCCCACCCCCGTCCCGACTTCGCTGAGATCACTGGAGAGATGGCCACCCGGCTCTTCGTCGGAAACCTGAGTTTCGCCGCGACCGAGGACGCCCTGCGCGACTGTTTCGCGGCCGACGGCCGCAAGGTCGTCAGCGTCCGCATCATGCTCGACCGCGAGACCGGTCGTTCGCGCGGCTTCGCGTTCGTGGACATGGCCAGCGAGGACGACGCCAAGGCGGCGATCGCGGCGCTCGACGGCGTCGAATTGGAAGGTCGCCCCCTGCGCGTCAACGAGGCGACCGATCGCCCCGAGCGGCCCGGCGGCGGACCGGGTGGTCCGCGTCCGCCGCGGCGTGACGGTCCCGGTCCTGGTGGCGGTGGTGGTGCGCCGCGCCGGAGCTTCGGCGGTCCCGGCCCCGGTGGCGGCGGTGGAGCTCCGCGGCGCTTCGACGATGCCCCGCGCGGTGGTCACGGTGGTGGTGGTCACGGCGGCGGGCGCGGGCGCGACGACGGGCGCCGCGGTGAGCGTCGCCCGGGCGACGACCGCATCCGCGACGAGGGCAAGCGCTCGCGTCGTCCGCGCCTCGACGAGGACGACGACGACGATTGGGAATGAGGCCCGTGTGACCGATCAGCGCGCGCTCTTCGCGTCGATCGACAGCACCTGGCCCTCGGCGCGCAGGCGTTCCGCCAGCACCGCGTAGTCGACGTCCTGCACGACTCCGTCCGCGGCGAGGGCGAGATCGGCGGCGACGGCCGCCGAGTGTCCGAGCACCATGAACACCGGCTCCATCCGGATCGAGCCGTAGGCGATGTGCGTCGCCGACACGCAGACCGGCACGAGCAGGTTGGTGCACTCCTCGCGGCGCGGCACGATCGCGCGGTAGGGGATGCCGTACGGCGCGAAGCCGTGGACCTGGATGTCGCCCTCGTTGCGCAGGTGTCCCTTCGCGTCGACGTAGCGCTGCACGTTGTGCGAGTCCATGCCGTAGCTGCCCATTCCCACGGGATCGTCGGCATGCAGCTCACCACGGCAGTGGCGTTCGCTGACGACCACCGCCGCGACCATGCGTCGCGCCTCGCGCACGTAGAGCTGGGGAGGCCAGCCTCCGGTCTCGAGGAACTCGTCGCGACACAGGCCGAAGGTCTGGAACTCGTCACGCACGGCCTTCGGCACGCGCGGATGGTTGGCGAGCGTCCAGCACAACCCCTGCGTGTAGGTGAGGTGCTCGGCGAAGAGACTCTCGCGCCGCTCCCAATCGGCTTCGGGCCAGGCCCAGGACATGCCCAGCGCGTCGGTCGAGATCGCGAAGTTGTTGTTGGTGTCGGTCTTGCGATTCGGCATCGCCACGCGGTGCCAGGGCACGCGGTGATCGCCCGCTTCGAAGTTGCGCAGCAGGATCTCGTAGTCGCTCTCGCGATACCCCGCCGGCTTGGGCCAGGGCAGACGGTTCTCCGGCAGATCGGTCGTGCACAGGCGCAGGCAGTAGGCCTGCACGCGGTGGTCCGCGCTGCCGTCTTCGCCCAGAGGATCGGCGGACATCAGGGGCAGCAGTCCGGAACTCGGATCGCCCGGGATGCGGTAGGGATCGACGTCCTTCTCGAACTGGTGCTTCTGCGCGCGCGCGACCTGCACGCCGTTCAGCTGTTCGCCGTACTCGGCATTGGCCTCGCGACCGACTCGGAAGCGCACGCCGGCCTGCGCCATCAGGTCGCCTTCGTAGCTGGCATCGACGAACAGCCTGGCGCGGAACAGACGCCCGTCGGTGGTGCGCAGGGCCGTGATCCGACCCTCCTGGGTGATCGCGCCGCCGCGCAGGTCGACGCGCGTGTGCATCACGAGGTCGACGTCGGTCTCGGCGAGCATGCCGCGCAGCACTGCGAGCGCGACGTGTGGTTCGAAGGTCCAGGCTGCGTCGCTGCCGGCTTCCTGTCCGCGTCCCTTGAAGGCATCGCGCGCCTGCTGCGACCAATGGGCATCGTCGTCGTACCAGCGTCGCAGGCGTCGGTAGAACTCGCGCGCGAGGCCGCCGACGACGGCTTGGTTGCCGACGTCGGTCGCTCCCAGACCACAGGTGGTCATACCGCCGATGCGATCGGTCGGCTCCACCAGGAGGACCCGGTGCCCACCCTGCGCCAGGCGGATCGCGCAGACCACCCCGGCAGCCGTGCCGCCGTAGACGACGACGTCGTGACCGTCGGGATCGGGTGCGGTGCGCGCCGTGCGGCAACCCGGAAGGGCGGCCAGTCCGAGCCAGAGGACGGCGGGCAGCAAGCTGCGCAGGTGGATGGTGGGCATGGCCGCGTAGGATGCCGGAATGTCGCCCGACAACGAACTCCACACCTCACGTCGCAGCGTCCTACGTGCCGCCGCCGCGCTCGGTGCCGGCTGCTTCATCCAAGACTCGATCCCCGGCCGCGACCCCGTGCGCCGCGGCCGCCTCGACAAGGTCCGCGTCGCCGTGATCGGCTGCGGCGGCAAGGGCGAGTCGGACGGCATGGCCATGAAGGGCGAGGAGGTGGTCGCGTTGTGCGACGTCGACTCGACGCGCGGCGCGAAGCTCTTCGAGACCTTCCCGAAGGCGCGTCGCTACGAGGACCTGCGCGAGTTGCTCGACCGTGAGCGCGGACTCGATGCGGTGGTGATCAGCACGCCCGATCACGTGCACGCGGTGGCGGCGACGCGTGCGATGCGACGCGGTCTCCACGTGTTCTGCCAGAAACCGCTCACGCATTCGGTGGAGGAGGCGCGTGAGCTGACCATGCTCGCGGCGCGTCATCGCGTGATCACGCAGATGGGCAACCAGGGCACCTGCATGGACGGCCTGCGTGCCGGTGTCGAGGCGGTGCGCAGCGGTGCGATCGGCGCGGTGCGCGAGGTGCACGTGTGGACCAATCGCCCGGTGTGGCCGCAGGGCATCCAGGCGCCCCAGGAGATCCAGCCGATCCCGGCGCCATTGCGCTTCGACCTCTGGCTCGGACCGCGCCGTCACCGTCCGTACCACGGCGCCTACGGCCACTTCATCTGGCGCGGCTGGTGGGACTTCGGCACCGGCGCGCTCGGCGACATGGCCTGCCACATCATGAACCTGCCGTTCTTCGCCCTCGATCTCGGTTCGCCGCTTCGCGTCGAGGCCGAGGTCGTCGAGGGAATGACCTCGGTGTCCGCGCCGCTGCGCTCGAGGATCCGCTACCGCTTCCCCGCGCGCGGTGCACAGCCGCCGGTCGAGTTGATGTGGTACGACGGCGGGCTGCTTCCCGACGCACCCTGGTTGCCCGCGGGAGAGAAGCTCGCCATCGGCGGCAGCGCGATGGTCGGCGACAAGGGCGTGCTCTACTCGCCGGACGACTACGGCGCGAAGTGGAAGCTCCTGCCCGAGGCCGACTTCGCCGACTGGAAGGCGCCGGAGCCCACCCTGGCGCGCGGCAGCGACGTGCACCGCGAGTGGCTCGACGCGATCAAGGGCGGTCCGATGCCGATGTCGAACTTCGGCCACGCCGGGCCCTTCACCGAGACCGTCCTGCTCGGCAACGTCGCGGTTCGCAGCGGGCTGAGCCTCGAGTGGGATCCGATCGGCATGCGTTTCCCGAACGCGCCGTCGGCCGACGCGCTGCTCCGCGACGAGTACTCCTACGGCTGGGACCTCGACGGCTGACGCGCGTGACGGCCCTTCCCCGCACGCCCGGCCTGCACGAAGTGCGCTACCAGGTCGGCGGACGAACGCGTCGCGCCGGACTGTTCGTTCCTGCGCGTCGCGACGACGACTCGCTGGTCGTCTACCTCCACGGCAAGGGTGAGCGCGGCGACGCCATGGAGCACGTCGCGTACGGACTCGGCAAGGCGATCGCGGCGCGGCCGGAGCGCTTCACGGGATTCGTGCTGCTGCCGCAGTGCCCGCGCGATCGGCTGTGGGTCGCGGTGGATCAACCTTGGTCCGAAGGTCTGCCCGGTGCCGAGGATCACTTCGATGCGGCGCTGGACTTCGCGGAGCGCGAGTTGCGCGTGCCGTCGTCACGCACCGTGTTGACCGGGCTGTCGATGGGCGGCTTCGCCACCCTGATGTCGGGCGCCGACCGGGTCGGGCGCTTCGCGGCCTTTGCCGCGCTGTGCGGCGGCGGTCGCACGCGGGACGCGGCGGTGTTGGCGGATCGGCCGGTGTGGCTGGTCCACGGCAGCCAGGATCAGGCCGTGTTGCCACAGGAGTCGCGGCGCATGGCGACGGCGATCCGCTCCGCGCGGCCGGACGCCGCACTGCGCCTGACCGAGTACGCGGACCTCGCGCACAACTGCTGGGACCGCGCCTATGGCGACCCCGAGCTCGTGGCATTCCTGTTCCGACCGGGGTTCGGTTAACGGCCCGCACCTGCGGACGTCGTGCACGGCGAACGGATGACCGGTTCGGATCCGACGACGACGCGTGCGGACTCCGCGGCTCTGCCGAGCCTCGCGGAGCTGTACCAGAGCCATGCCCGCGTGGTGCACGGCATCGCGCTCGCGCACGTCGGAACGGTCGACGCCGAGGACGTGATGCAGGAGGTGTTCATCCTGGCGCAGAGGGGCCTGACGTCGCTGCGGGACGCGGCGGCGGTCCCCGGCTGGATCTGCCAGATCGCGCGCAACTGTGCGCGGGACTGGTTGCGACGTCGGGCCCGCCGGCCTCGACCCGTCGCGGAGGTCGAGGAGATCGCGGCACCGTCACCACGAGACGATGGTGAGCTCGCGCGACGCGTGCTCAGCCTGGTGCGCAGTCTTCCCGAGGCCTATCGCGAGACGCTGGTGCTGCGCCTCGTCGAGGGGCTGAGCGGTCCGGAGATCGCGGAGCGAACCGGTCTGACGCACGGCTCGCTGCGCGTGAACCTGTGTCGCGGCATGGCGATGCTGCGGCCCCTGCTCGAGAAGGAGGGTTGGCCGTGAGCGACGAATCCCCAGAGGACTTCCGCGGCGCGCAGGACGATCGCTACCTGTGGGATCGCGGCGAGCCGGTCGATCCGACGGTGCGCGCGCTCGAGGACCTGCTCGGGCGCTACGGACTGGGCGAGGTCGCCCTCCGCAGGCGGCCCGCTCGTGCGCGACTCGTGCTCGTCGCGGCGGCCGCCCTGCTCGTCCTGTCGATCGCGGGCTGGCTGCTGCTCCGCGAGCGGACCGGGCCGCCGGTGGCTCCGTCGCAGATCGCACGCCTCGTCGACCTCGATCGACCCGAGCGGCGCTTCGCGGCGGGCGAGACGGTGTTCGCCGCCGAATCGGCCTTGCGCCTGCGCCTGGACGGACTCGGCGAGTTCGTCGCCGAGCGATACACGCAGCTCCGCTTGGACGAGATCGGTTCGGGTCGGCTGCGGCTGCGTCTCGACGGAGGTCGGATGGAGGTGAACCTGTTCGCAGGTGTGCCGGTGGATGCTCTCGTTCTCCGCACCGGCGCGCTGACCTGTACCGCGGGGACGGCGCGCTTCGCGCTCGACGTCGAGGGCAAGGGTGGCGCGGTCGATCTGCGCACGCAGGAGGGGACGGCGATGCTGCGCGGACCCTCGACGTTCGTGGTGGTCCCGGGCGGTGCACGTGTCAGGGCGGCGATCGATGGGCGCGTCGGCATCCCCTTCTTCGAGGACGCTCCGCCGATGCTGCAGAAGCTCCTCTCCGCGATCGAGGATCCGACGATCGACGACGCCGATCGCGTCGACTACGCGGGGAAGCTGTGCGCGCTGCTCGTCCGGAAGCGCGACACGCTCTCGCTGTGGCATCTGCTCGGCGACCGCGACGCGAGGATCGCGAGGCTCGCCGAGGACGCGCTGGTGCGCGTCGCGGGAGTGCCACAGTCCGCGCAGGGTCGCAAGCAGATCTCCGGGATCGATCCGGAGATCTGGCGCTCGCACCTGCAAGCGCTGTGGCGCTGAACCGGGCCGCGGATCAGATCAGGCCGCGTCCGCGCAGCGCGTCGAGCACGCGCGCCACGTTCTGCGCGCTGCTGTGGCCGACGGTGTCGAGGCGGAGGAAGGGATCCTTCGGGATCTCGTATGGGTTGTCGACGCCGGTCAACCCCTCGATCTCACCGCGGCGGGCGCGGGCGTAGAGCTCGCTGTCGTCGCGCGCCTCGCAGTCCTCTGCGGAGGCGTTGCAGTGGATCTCGAGGAACTGATCGTCGCCGACGATGCGCCGGGCCTGCAGGCGATCGGCTTCGACGGGTGACACCAGCGCGACGATCGTGATGATGCCGAGCTCGTTGTCGAGCCTCGCCACCTCCGCGGCGCGGCGCTGGTGCTCCCAGCGGTCCGCCGAGGAGAAGCCGAGGTCCCCGCTGAGTCCTCCGCGCAGGCGCGCGCCGTCGAGCACGTGGGCGACCTTGCCGAGCCGGAACAGCTCCTGTTCCAGCGCGAAGGCCAGCGTGGTCTTGCCGGAGCGCGGCAGTCCGGTGATCCAGAGCGTGAAGGGCTTCTGGCCGAGCTGCTTCTCACGCTCCTCGCGCGACACGGAGCTGCGTCGCGGTGCGCGCACGTTCTTGCCGGCATCGGCCGAAGCGCGTCGACGTGCCAGCGACTTCTCGGCCGGCGTGCGGTCGACGATCATCCCGGCGCCGACCGTCGCGTTGGTGAGGCGGTCGATCAGGATGAAGGCACCCATCTGCCGGTTCTGCCGGTACGGGTCCACGGCGAGCGGACGCACCGTCTCGATCTCGACGCGGCCGATCTCGTTGAGGGCGAGCGTGTTCGCGGACTCCTGGTGCAGCGAGTTGACGTTGGTGCGGTAGCGGACCCGGCTCACCGTCGCTGCCGTGGTGTTGGTGCTGTGCTTGAGCAGGTAGCTCTTGCCCGGCTCCAGCGCGGTCTGCGCCATCCACACGACCATCGCCTCGATGCGGGTCTCGAGCCTCGGCGTGTTGTTGATCGGCGCGAAGACGTCGCCACGGCTCACGTCGATCTCGTCCTGGAGCGTCACCGTGACGGCCATCGGCGCGTAGGCCTCGGTCGTCTCGCGGCCTCGTACGACGATCGACTTGACCTTGCTCTGGCGACCGGAGGGGAGCGCGACCAGCTCGTCTCCGACCGCGACCGCGCCCGACGCGATGGTCCCGGCGAAGCCGCGGAAATCGAGATTCGGCCTCAGCACCAGCTGCACGGGCAGGCGGAAGTCGATCAGGTTGCGGTCGCCGCTGATCGGCACGTTCTCGAGGTAGTCGAGGAGCGGTGGCCCCTGGTACCAGGGTGAGTTCTCACCGCGCAGCACGACGTTCTCGCCGAAGCGCGCCGACACCGGGATGAAGTGGATGTCGGGCAGCGCGAGCTTCGCGGCGAAGTCCAGGTACTCACCGCGGATCTGGGTGAAGACCTCCTCCGACCACTGCACGAGGTCCATCTTGTTCACCGCGACCACCACGTGGCGGATGCCGAGCAGCGCGACGATGAACGAGTGGCGGCGGGTCTGATCGAGCACGCCCTTGCGCGCATCGATGAGGATCACGGCGAGGTCGCAGTTCGACGCGCCGGTCGCCATGTTGCGCGTGTACTGCTCGTGTCCCGGAGTGTCGGCGATGATGAACTTGCGTTTGGGTGTCGTGAAGTAGCGGTAGGCGACGTCGATGGTGATGCCTTGCTGGCGTTCCGCCTCGAGTCCGTCGACCAGCAGTGCGAAGTCGAGGTCCTCGCCGGTGGTGCCGAAGCGCTTGCTGTCGCGCACGGCTGCGGCGAGCTGGTCCTCGTAGACCATGTCGGAGTCGTGGAGCAGGCGTCCGATCAAGGTCGACTTGCCGTCGTCGACGCTTCCGCAGGTCAGGAAGCGGAGCAACTCCTTCTCGGAGTAGTTCTGCAGATAGCCTTCGATGCCGAGGCGATCGAGTTCGCGTTGGATCGACATCAGAAGTAGCCCTCCCGCTTCTTCTCCTCCATGGAGCCGGCCTCGTCGTAGTCGATCACGCGACCCTGACGTTCCGAGGTCCGCGTGCGCAGCATCTCCTCGATGATCTCGGCGAGCGTCGTCGCCGTGGAGTCGACGGCACCGGTCAGCGGATAGCAGCCGAGTGTCCGGAAGCGGACCATGCGCATCTCCGGGACTTCGCCCTGTTCGAGCGGGATGCGATCGTCGTCGACCATGATCATCGCGCCGTTGCGCCGCACGATGGGCCGCGCCTTCGCGAAGTAGAGCGGAACCACCGGAACGTTCTCGCGGTGCAGGTAGAGCCAGACGTCGAGCTCGGTCCAGTTCGACAACGGGAACACGCGGATCGACTCGCCCTTGCCGATGCGGGTGTTGTAGAGGTTCCAGAGTTCGGGGCGCTGGTTCTTCGGATCCCAGGCGTGGTTCTTGTCGCGGAAGGAGAACACGCGCTCCTTGGCGCGGCTCTTCTCCTCGTCGCGACGTGCGCCGCCGAATGCCGCATCGTAGCCGCCGGCGTTGAGCGCCTGCTTGAGCGCCTCGGTCTTCATCACGTGCGTGTAGCGCTGCGTGCCGTGCTCGAAGGGGTTGATGTTCGCGGCCTTGCCTTCCTGGTTGATCCACTCGATGAACTTGCAGCCGAGTTCCTTCACCATGCGGTCGCGGAACTGGATCATCTCCCTGAACTTCCAGGTGGTGTTGACGTGCAACAACGGGAAGGGGATCGGAGCCGGCGCGAAGGCCTTCTGCGCCAGCTTCAGCATCACGGTCGAGTCCTTGCCGATCGAGAACAGCATCACCGGGTTGCGGAACTCGGCCGCGACCTCCCGGATGATGTGGATGCTCTCGTACTCGAGCTGCTCGAGGTGGGAGTAGTGGAAGGTGCTCATCTGGACTTGGCCTCGGGCGCGCGCAGGACTCCGCGGCGTGCGAGGAATTCGATGATCAGATCGACGCTCTGCACGAGCGTCAGCTCGGCGGTGGGCAGGCGGAGGTCGGGAGACTCGGGGGCTTCGTAGGGGGAACTGATGCCGGTGAACTCGGCGATCTCGCCGCGGCGGACCTTGCGGTACAGGCCCTTCGGATCGCGCTCCTCGCAGACCTCCAGCGGGACGTCGAGGAAGATCTCGAGGAAGTCGGCCGAGCCGATACGCTCGCGCGCCAACGCGCGGTCGGCGCGGAACGGGGAAATGAAGGCGGTGAGGACGATCAGCCCTGCGTCGACCGACAGCGCGGCGACCTCTGCGATGCGGCGGATGTTCTCGCTGCGGTCGTTCGCGCTGAAGCCGAGGTCGCGGCACAGGCCGTGGCGGATGTTGTCTCCGTCGAGCACCTGAACCAGGCGGCGGAGTCCGGCGAGGCGCGCTTCGACGGCGCGGCAGACGGTCGACTTGCCGGAGCCGGAGAGACCCGTGAACCAGAGCACGCAGCCGCGTTGCCCGAGCAGTCGCTCGCGATCCACCCGGGTGACCTCACCTGGGTGGAAAACGATGTTCTTGGAGGTCGGCTCCATGCGGCGGGTGTCGGTCTGGTCGGCCGGGTGGGAACCGGAGGGGGTGGTCTCGGACGGCCCATTCGGGGGGCGGGGATTCTCGCATTGTCGACCAGCCGGTGGTCTCCGGCGGAGCGGATTCCGCGAGCCGATCCAGGCCGGGATCAGGGTGCGACCGCGGCCGGTGGGGTGATGGGTCCGGCCGCTGCGATCGCAACAGTCGACGTCACCCGGCGGTCGATGAGCCCTGCATGGCGAGCGCGCGGAGGCCAGCATGAGGAACGGTCGCAAGGAGCCGATCAAGGCGAGTTGGAGCG
The DNA here is from genome assembly GCA_046349595.1 of Planctomycetota bacterium. Classification (GTDB taxonomy): domain Bacteria; phylum Planctomycetota; class UBA1135; order UBA1135; family UBA2386; genus JACRLW01. Next base: position 2,255,175 of record JAXMCA010000001.1, on the reverse strand, counting down.
TGCGAAGGGCGGTCCTGCGGCGTCCAGTCGGCGCGCCCGTCACGAGACTCTGCAGCGATCTGCGCTGCCGCAGGTTCCAAGGCCTCCGGACCTTCGACGACGGCGCGGTGCGTTTCACGGTGGCCCTGGAGGGACCCGGCGCGCTCGACTTCCACTACGACGGCAGCACCGGCGAGATGGCGATCGAGCGCGTGCGAGGCAGCGATGGGAGCACCTCGATCACCGTGTTCCGCCATGCCGGCCGCGTCGACGTCGAGTTCGGTGTCGGAGACTGCGTCATCGACCGTCCGATCGGCGCCTTCTCCTGCAACAGCGTGTTCGGCACGGTCGAGCTGCGTCGCCAGCGCGGCCACTTCGTCTTCGCCGACGGCACCATCCGGCTCGAGGCCGACCTGCCCTGCTCCTCGACCGTGCTCTACGACGGCGCCCACGGCTGCCTCGAGGTGGGGCCGAGCGACGGTTCCCTCGCCCTCGACATCGCGACCGAGCGCGTGCTGCGGCCGAGCGACGACGACGTCGAGCTGACCGCGGTCCCGAGCCGGCACGAAGCGGTCCTGTGCTGGCGGCAGCTCCGCGGGCCGGCCATGCGCCTGCGGCCCCACGGCGAAGCGGCATCCTTCCGGGCCGGCGCCCTGCCGGCCGGGGAGGAAGCCGTCATCGTGGTCGGCGCCGCCGCACGCCGCGCCGTCGCCCTGGAGAGCGTGATCGTGCGCAATCCGGCGCGGCCCTGATTCCGCCTTCGCGAGGAATTCCCTCGCCCAGGGGCTGACAAAGTCGGCTGATCCGGGCTCCATTCGGGCGGACCGATGCGACCCCCCGTGACCCGACCCGGACCGACGCGCGAGCCGTCCCCGCAGGAAGAAGCGCTGCTGGCGCAGGCGCGCGGCGGCGACGCCGAGGCCTTCCGGATGCTGCTGCGCCCGCAGGTCGACGGCTTGCACGCCCTCGCACGGCGCGTCACCGGGGATCCGCATTGGGCCGAGGATCTGGTCCAGGAGACCCTGATCCGCGCCGCGCGGTCGATCGACGGCTTCCGCGCCGACGCCTCGTTCCGCACCTGGCTGTTCCGCATCCTGCTGCGGCTGTCGACCGAACCGCGGCGCTGGCGTCGCAGCGATCGGGCAGCGCCGCTGGAGGTCGAGGTTCCCGATCGGCTCGGCTCGCTTCCCGACGAGGCGGCGATGGCGCGCGAGCTGCGCGACCGTCTCGAGGAGGCGATCGAACGCCTGCCGGCGCGCCAGCGCACCGCGCTGCACCTGCGCGCCTCGGAGGGACTCGACTACGAGCGCATCGCGGCGGTGCTCGAGTGCAGCGCCGGCGCTGCGCGCATGCTGGTGCTCGAAGCCCGGCGACGGGTGATGGAGCGCATGGGGAGGCATCTCGAACCATGACCCACGATTCCGACACCGAGCGTTGTCCGCTCACCGATCTGGTGCTCGCGCACTTCCTCGACGGCGCCTGCGACGACGCCTCGGTCGAGCAGCGCGAGGAGCTCCGCGCGCATCGCGAGGAGTGCGTGGTGTGTCGTGCTGCACTCGAGCGCGCCCGGCGGCTGGATGCCCTGCTCGCCGCGCACGCGCCCACGAGCGTGCCCGACGACCGTGTCGACGTGTGGATCGAGACGGCGCTCCAGGCACGCCGTGCTCCCTCGGCGACCGCTTCGCGACGTCGCGTGCCGTTGCGGCTCGCCGCGGCCCTGTTCCTCCTCGCCTGCGGCGCCGCGTTCGGGGCATGGCTGGCGCGGCGCGACGTACCGCAGCATCCCGGGTCCATGACCCCTGTCGCCCAGGAAGAGACTCCGGCTCCGGTCCTGCCGCGGGTGGAAGCGCCTCCTCCCCAGGTCGAGTCGATCGCCGTCGATCCCGTCGCGATCCGCGGCCTGCCTCCGGCTCTGGAGATGCAGGAACACGCGGTCCTGCGGCGGCGACAGCCGACCGTGGAGATCGATCCCGCAGTACTCGCGATCGGACTGGAGTCACCGCTGCTCCCCGTGCTGCGCGGCCTGTGTACGCATCTGCCCGGAGTCCTCGCGGCACGCACCGCGCGGCTCGCGGATGGATCGTGCGTGGAATGGTGCGAGCGGCTCCTGCGCTCGGGTCGCGTCGACACGGTGTTCGACGTCGTGGACCGCCTGCCGGACGACTTCCGCCTCGCCACTCTCTGCGCCGCGGTGGCCCGCAGTTCCGAGATGGTCGCGACGTTGCGCGCGCAGATCCGCTCCGGAGAGCGCGTGGCGATGCGCGCCGCCGCCCGCATCGGCGGAACGGAGCTCGACGCGGCACTCGCCGACGCCGCCGTCGCCGACGATGCGCGTCTGCTGCAGATCACCGATGCGCTGCATTCCCGCCGCGTGCGTCCCGGCCGCGCCGCGTTGTCGATGCGGATCCTCGGCGATGTCGTCGCTCGCGGGAACATCCAGCTCGACGAGTTGAGCTTGGCCCAGCGGATGTTCGCCGCGGCCGACGCGAGCGACGCGGCCTGGCTCGCGTCGCGTCTGGAGTCGTCGCGCAGTGCGCCCGAACGTCGTCGCGCCTTGCTCGCCCTCGGCGTGATCGCGGAGCCGTCCACCGCACCGGTGCTGCTCCGCGCCCTGCGCAGCGTGCGAGTCGACGAGATGGATCTCGCCGCCTGGGCGCTCGGGCGCATGCCGCTCGGCACCGCCGACGGTGCGCTCGACGTCGACGTGCGTCGTCGCGCCCTGCAGCTCGCAGCCCGCGCCAGCCGTCACGAACCTTCGCTCGAGGCGGTGATCCGACGCCTGTCGATCACACCCGAGGAGCGGTCCTTCCTTCTCGCCGGCTCCTTCAGTCCGGAGCAGATCGGCATCGCGGCGCGGCTGTTCCGCGAGCGCGTTGCCGCCGGCGATTGATTTCCCCCTGACCCCGAATCGAGAGGAGAACGATGTTCGCATCCGAGCTGATGCTCTGTCTGTCCGGCCTGATGTCACCGCAGGCGCCGCCGCAGGCCCCCGCCGTGGTGATGCAGGAGATCCCGCTGCGCGGCATCGTCTTGCCCGAGCTCGAGGGCGTTCCTCTGGCCTCGCGCTTCATCGAGTCTCTCGACGGTGGCGGCAAGGGCTGGAAGGCGATGGCCGGCCTGGCGCGCGGCGACGTGGCCGATGCCCTGCGCATGCGCTTCGGCAACGAGATCTCCAACAACGAGCTGAGCATCGACGTCGCATCCGACATGCGCGACGTGATCACGCTGCATGGCACGAAGGAGCTGACGCAGGCCGCCGCGACCTATGCAGCCTGGATCGAGCGGTCGGTGTCGCGGGGCATCCAGGTCGACCTCCGCGTCTACGCCGTCGACACCATGCCCGCGGAACCGCACGGCACCTATCCACAGGGTGGCCTCTCCGGGATGGCGGGGATGCGGCTGTTGTGGAGCGGGTCGACCAGCGGTGTGGCGCAGCGTTTCGTCACCTTCGACGCGATCCGGCGCCAGCCGGTGATGATCGACTTCGACGTCGAGGTGGCGCAGAAGGCCGACATCGCCGATCCGAAGGTGAGCGCCGTGCTCAGCGGATTGCGCGCCGTCGTGCAACCTTTCGGCTTCGCATCGAGCGACGAGATCGGCGCGCTCGCCGACCTCGGCTTCGGCATTCGCAGGGACACCGGAGACACCTGGTCGAGCGGCGTCATGAAGCAGCCGCTGCTCGATTCACCGCGCGTCGATCGGGTCTCGGCGCGCATGTCGGGTCGTGTGCCCAGCGGTGGCTCACTGGTCGCCTGGGCCGGCGGTGATCCGGCACTCGGTCCGCAGATCGCGGTCGAGATCGCATTGCGTTGGCGTGGCCCTGCTCCGCAGATCGCGCCGACCGACGCCGTCCTGCCGATCGCCTTCGGCCTGCCGCAGTTCGAGCCCGAGGACGATCACGGCAGTGACGGGGTCTACGTCCCGGGCGACGAGAAGCGCATCCTCGCCGGGAAGGCGGACGATCCCACGCGCTCGAAGTACCAGGCCGACGAGCTGACCGGCATCGTGCAGGATGCGATCCAGAGCGAGGGCAGCTTCGTGATCCGTGCCGGGTCCGTCCTGATCGTGCACGGCACCGCCGAGCAGGTGACCAGGGCGCGAGAACTGATCGCGACGATGATCGACAGTGCCGCGCTCGGAGTCGACGTGGTGGCGGAGACGCGCTCCGACGACGGCAAGCTGCTCCTGCACCGCACGCTGGTGCCCACGCTGCTCGGCGTGCCCTGCTCGCTGGACCGCGGTGAGGAGGGCGTGTTCGTGAGGGACCTCGACGTCGAGATCGCGCAGTCGGCGACCGCGATGAACCCGGTCGTCGATCACTGGTTCAGCGGCATCCGCTGCGAGGCGGTGGTGTCCCGGGGCATCGGCAGCCTGGTCGCCGATGTCGGCATCGACCTCAGCGCGCGCGGACCGGCGCAACGCCGCGCCGTCGAGGGGGACCGTGGCGGAGCCTTCGACGTCGCCGCCTCCGACGGCCGTCGCATGACCCTGCGTTCGCTGTTCGAGCGCGGCGAGACCGTGGGCCTCGGACAGGGACCGAGCCTGATGGTCGGCGGCGGCAGCGTGCGGACGCAGCAGAGCGTGACGCTTCGCTGAACGTCGCCACTCGAGCCCGCGTGGATCGAGAGACCTGCGCGGGCCACGCCTTCGGAGTCCGCGTGGGTCAGTAGCCGAACCGGGTGACCAGGCCGACGCCGATCTGGATGCTGCCGGTCGCTGCTTGGGAGGTCGGCTCGATCACGCGGCTGACGGGCTGCTGCGCGTAGGGGGCGACGATCTGGCGTGCCATTCCGTTCGAACTCACGACCCCGAAGGCGTTGGCCGCGGCATCGAAGGCCCACACGTGGTGGTAGAAGGTCACGCCGTGGTACTCGGCGAGCAGCGGCAGGGCCATCAACGGCGTCGAGAAGAAGCCGGTCGCGCCGCTCTGGCCGGCGAAGGTCGCGAAGAGATCGTTCTGCACGAAGCATGTTCCCGAGCTGCCGCTGCCCGAACCCGGGATCTCCAGCGGCAGGGCTGCGCCCGCCCAACTCGCGCTCTGGAATCCGACCGCGGCCACGCACACCGCCCGACTCGGTGCATCGTTGCATCCGAAGTTGATCTGGACGGTGTTGTTCGGCCAATCCCGAGCGAAGACGCCGGTCGTCGTCATCGGCACGCTCCGCCCCGTCGCGATGCAGCCGGTTCCGAAGGTCAGGACCTCGCCCGACGGGTTCGAATCGCCCTGTTGTGCCGAGCCGAGATCGAAGGGCAGGGCGCTGGTATTGGTCCGGGAGTAGATCTTCATCTCCCAGCAGATGCTGCTCGGGACGAGGAAGGGGGAATCGAAGGGGATCTCGTATTCGAAGGGGAGCGGCAGCGCGCGTGCCGGTGCCGATGCGGGGAACTGAACCATGCGCCGTGCGACGACCTGCGCGCTGAATCGGCTGTGATTCGACGCGAAGGTGGCGCTGGGCGCCGATGCGAACGTCGCCGGTCGGGAGACGCGGAGATCGAGCTCCACGCCGAAGGCCGGCGCGGACGCCGAGGAGGCTCTGCGACGGAACGCGATGCTGGTGAGTGGTGTCGTCACCGTGGGCAGGCCCTCGTGGATCTGCAGGAATCGCGCGAGCGGCGCCACCGAACCGAGCGACTGGAGGTCGGAGAAGGGCGCCTGGACCTCGGCGAAGTGTGCCGGGCTGACCGTGGTCGTCTGCGCGGTCAGGCAGGCGAACGGCAGGAGGATGGCGCCGGAGAACGCGATGGCGAGGCGGGGGAGCGATTCCATGGTGCTTGGGAGCGACCCCCCAAGACGCGGTGCCGACGGAGAGACCGCCATCAAATTCCCTGCGGGGTCCGCCGACCGGATATCCGTCGCCCGCGGCCCGCGGCGAGTGGGGGGCGGCGGCATGTGCCGCCGGGATTCACGCGTCGCGCAGGCGTGGATCGATCAGCTCGTCCGGCAGGGCGTCGAAGATCGCCATGCTGTGCGCGAGACTCGGTTTCCGGCCGACACCGAACACCGAGTGCCAGCAGCATTCCTCCGCGCTGCGTGACGGCAGCAGCAGGACGTCGCCCGGCTGAAGCACGAACAGCCGCCCCTGCGCGGCGAGGGCGCCGGTCAGCGCGGGCGTCGCGTTGAGCAGGGTCCACAGCGATTGGTCACCGTCGTCCTCCATGCGACGGAACACGGCGTCGGCATCGAGGTCACCGATGCGAGCGGCTGTTGCGGCGAGCGCGCGGCGTGGACAGGCGAGCCAGACGGTGTTGCCGTCGAGTTGCGCGTAGACCACCCCGCGCTGTCCGGGATCGGCGTCGTGATGGAACACGGCACCGCCGCCGGGTGCGTTGCTGTAGACGATCAGTTCGCTCAGTCGCCACGGCTGCGCGAGCAGGGAATCGAGCGTCTGGCGCAACGCGGGCAGGCGGCGCAGCGCCGCATTCTCGGGGAACGTGCGCTCGGCGAAGCGGTCCGACCAGGCCGCGTGGCGGTCGGGGGTGAGCCAGTCGCGCGTGGACTCGTGTCCGAAGGAGAAGCGGATCCGCAGCGAGGTGTCGTTCTCGTCGTGCGCGATCCAGCTCAGGCGCGCCGTGAGGTCGCGCACGCGCTTGTGATCCTTGTCGCCGGGGACATCGACGAAGAGTCGTTCGATCTCGCGTGCATCGGCGTGGTCGACGGTGCTGCCCGCGTAGCGGAAGTACTCGTCGTCGCCGAGTCGGGCGTCGATCTCGTCGAGGAAGCTGTCGCCTTCGCGCAGGCGTTCGAAGGTCGCGAGCGACTCGCGGATCGCGGATCGCGCGGACTGCACGACGGCGGAGGCGAGGCCCGGCAGCAGCACGGCTTCGCCCTCGGCCCAGCGCGTCGCGATCACGCCGCCTTCGGCAGGTGCCGCAGAGCCCGCGTGGACGCGGCCATGGTCGATGCCGCGCCTCTGCAAGCTCAGGGAGCCGTCCCTGGCCTTGGCTCCGGGAGCGAACCACTGCGGCCCGGCGGGCGCATCGCTGTCGGTCACGTCCGAAGCAGAGCGGGCCGCCACAGCGCGATCAAGTCGCGCGTGTGACGGCCCGCGATGGGGCGCGTGGGCGACGCCGGATCAGATGTCGCCGCCGAGCGTCAACCGCACCGCATTGCTGTGCGTGAGCGGCAGTGCGCGCGGCGCGAGCGGGTCGATGATCGCGAAGGTCGTGTAGATGTTCACGCCCACGCCCGCCGGGTCGACCGGCCAGGTGATCCCGTAGGTGGCGATCCCGGACCCATTGGTCACCACGTTCTCGCTGACGATGACGTCGTGGTAGAGCGAGCAGCCGGTCATGCCGATGAAGTTGAGGTTCAGCGGCAGGGCGAAGGCTCCCCAGTTGGTGGTCGACAGACCGAAGTGCAGCACGCCGACCTGCGAGGCCGCCGCGCTGGCGACCCGGTAGGTCATCGGGATGCCCTGCACGAACTGGCTGCCGGACTGCGAGATGGTCTGCAGCGGCACCTGGCCGTTGCCGCCCACGCAGCCTGCGCCGATCGATCCCCACGAGCCGTTGACGTGCTGCCAGTAGACGGCCACGACCGTGTGGCTGGAGTTCATCGTCACGTTGAGCGAGGTCACGCCGGCGGATTGCGGCGTGCCGTCGACGGTCCAGTAGCGGAAGGCACCGGCGGTGCTGCTGGAAGGCGCCGTGAGGCTCACGACCTCACCGGAGCGGTAGAAGCGCTGGAAGCTCGTGCTGCCGCTTCCGGCACTGTTGATGTCCGCAGGCGACACGGTCACCGAGATGCCGCTGGCCGGGTTCACCGAGTTCACGGTGAGCGTGCGGCGCACGGCATAGACCGCGATCGCGGTGTCGTCGAGGTTGCCGCAGTTGGTCACGTCCAGGGTGAGCTGGCCGACCGGGTAGCTCGTGAAGGCAGCACCCGGCTGGACCGACAGTTCCCAGTGGTCGAAGGCGTAGGTCGTGCGCGTGAGCAGCACCGAGTGGAGCAGCGGCGCGGTCAGCGAGTAGCCCTGTTGCGGTGCGAAGCGGCGCACGTAGTTGGTCGATCCGCTGGCGAGGCCGTCGAGATCGTCGACGTCCTGGGTCATGGTGATGCCGGTGACCGGTGTGCTCTGCACGTTCACGTTGACCCAGGTCGGCGTGTAGTCGTCGCGACCGAACCAGACGAAGCGGTGGTTGCCGTTGTTCGGATCGGGGCAGGACGAGCCGTTGCTGATCCAGGTGTTGGTCGAGAGGGGATGACGGCGCACGGTGAAGTAGTCACCGAAGCGGTTGGTGTTCGGACCGCTGCTGCCGTTGGCCTGGATGTAGACCGTGGCCGGCGGCCACGGGTCGTAGCTGTCGACGATCCAGTTGGCGCAGGTCACGTAGCGCGTCGAACTGCCGATGGCGAGCACGCCGCCGACGTCGCCCGCGGCGTTCGTCATCATGTCGCCGTAGAGGAAGGCCTCGGTCCCGCTGTTCCAGATGTCGTGCTCGGCGATGAGCGACCGATCGGAGAGCTGGAAGCGGGACACGCGCAGATACGGGTTCGGGCGGCCGGACTGTGGGCTGCAGCCCCAGGAGAATCCGCACTCCGTCGCGTTGCCGTAGGCGCCCTGGATCTGGCCGGTGGCGTTCCAGAAGCCGGCCCAGTCGCGACCGTCCGGTCCCGGCACGCTCGCGCCCGAGTTGGTGAAGGACGCGATCGAGCGGGTCGACCGGGTCGCGGACGAGCCGCCCGGGGTCGGCCAGGTCCACACGTAGATCGACGTGGTGCTCGCCAGAGCGGCGAAGGCCATCAGGTTGGCTGCACCCGAGCCCTTGGCGAGACGGTGGCTCCAGCCGCCGATCGTCGAGGACTTGTAGTACTCGTAGCCGGCACCGACACCGTCGCGGATGTTCGCGAGGTTGACGCGGAACACGACCGACTCACTGGGGCCGATGACGTTGGTGCGGCAGTAGAGCCAGGTCGAGTCGAAGGCGATGTCCTCGTAGTCGAGCCAGTCGCCGGCTGGATAGCCGAAGGTCTGTGCGGAGAAGTCGTACCAGACCCAGCCGCTGACGCTCGCTGCGCGCAACTCATCGCGCGAGTTCGCGACGGCGAAGCGGATGCGGTTGTTGCCGTTGCCGCCTTGGCTGTACTGCAGCATCCACACCGCGATGCCGTGCGTCTGCACGTCGATCGCCTGCTGGTCGCAGCAGAAACCACCGTCGGCCGCGGGGAAGAAGGTGTAGGGGCTGACGTCGGTCCAGTTCTCGCCGTTGTCGGGCGAGATCGCCGCGTGCCAGTTGCCGGTCTGCAGCACGGTGTCGCGCAGCGTTGCGCTGGCAGGTTCGGGCGTGCGCGGCGAACGCGAGCCGTTGGCCTGGTTCACGAGGGTGTTCTGGAAGAAGGTGAACACGCCCGCGGCGGGCTGAGGAACGCCGGCGTCGTCGGGGAAGGTCGGCGGCGAGTTCGGCTGCGGAACGTTGTTCGGGGCGCCGTTCGCCAGCGTCGGATGCGGATGGGGCGACTCGCGGTTCTGCAGCGAGCGCGGCGGGACGGGGACGTCGGGTGCGACGTAGCCCGGCGCGACCGAGTGCGGCATGACGACGCCGACGTCGGGCGGTCCGAAGGTGACGTCCTGGTTCTGCGCGCGGAGTGCAGGTGCGAAACCGAGCGCGAGTGCGAAGAGCACGCGGGTATGGATCATGGAGCGATTCCGGAAGGAGGCTGCGCGTCGGGGTAGGGCCTTGGGCCGATCCCGCCGCATCGAGGAGAGCGACGTCTCCGCGAAGAGCGCACGAAATGATGTCCTTTCCGCACCTCGAAGGCGAGCGGTGGGCAAGCGGTTCAGGATCGCTCGTCCAGGAGTGCGACTACCGCTTCACGGTCGGATCGGCCTTCGGTGCTGCGTCCTCGCCGTCCTTGCGCGGCGACTCTTCGCCACTCGCCTTGGCCTTCTTCGGCTCCTTGGATTCGTCGTCCGCTCGCGCAGCGCCGATGGGACGGACCCAAGGCTTGCCATCGGTTCCGATGCCGAGTCCGGCGACGATCATTCCCTCCTGGTCGAAGGCGATCAGGTTGCCCTGTCCGGCATCGTTCACCGCGAGGTGCAGACTCGGTCGGCCGGAAGAGGTGCAGAGCAGGACGTGGGGGCGGCCTCCCGCATCGATGCCGAGACCCAGGCGCTTGAGTCCCTTGCGGTCGGAGAGGTTCACGAACACGTCGTCGGTGGTGATCCCCATCTCCAGCCGCGGCTTCTCGCCGCCGTCGAAGAGCTCGAGCTTGGGCAGATCCTTGCCGTCCACGCTCCACTTGCCGACGACCTTGCCGGCCTTGTCGAGGAGCTTCACCGCGTGCGCTTCGACTTCGCCCTGGTCGTGCGAGGTGAAGGCCGGCAGGACCAGGACGGCGAGTGTCGCCGCCAGGGCCACCCCGAGGCGGCGGTTGTTCCGCTCGACCTTGGCGAGGCGAACGAGGAGGAGGGAATCGGAGGCATGCGTGGACATGGCGCAGAAGGATAGCGCCACGCGGAGACCGACCGTTCGCGGGCCGACATCGGCCGCAGCGGTGACCAGCACTTCCGGGCTCCGGATCACTTGCCGCGGGCGGCTTCGAGCAGCGCCTTGCAGTCGTCGCGATCGCCGAGTTCGAGCACTTCGACCAGCTGCCGCAAGTTCGCGTGGTCGGTGGGCTCGCACTCCTGCATCAGGCGCAACGCGGCGACGGCGCCGGCGGCGTCGTGCCTGGCGGTGCGGCACTCGGCGAGCACGCGGTAGGTGCTGCCGAGCACGTGCGGGTCAAAGGGTCGACCGGTCGCGGGGTCCTTCTCCTCGAGGATCGGCAGTGCGACCTCGAGGTCGGCGAGCACGCCGTCGACGTCCTCGAGCTTGCGACGCTGCAGGGCGCGGTTGTAGTGCGCGAGGGCCACGTCGCGCCGGTCGCGGAGGTCGGCGTGGGGGGAGCGCGCGACCTCGTCCTGGAGTGCGAGAGTGCGATCCGATTCGCTGCGCGCCGCCTCCAGCGTGCCGTTGTTTTCGAGCACCAGTCCCAGATTGCCGTGCATCGCGGCGAGTTCGCGCAGCGTGTCGATGCGGTCGGGCACGAGCTTCTGCAACTCCTCGTGTGCCGCGATCGCCCGGGTGTAGTGCGCGATCGCGGCCCCGCCGTCGTGCATCCGGCGCGCGAGTTCGCCGGCCGCGTACTCCGCCATGCCGTGCTCCCAGCGGTACTGCGTCCGCTGCGGGAAGTCGTGGGCGAGTGCGGCGAAGTACGTCAGGGACGTCTCCATCGCCGCGTCTGCGCTCTCCCCGTCGCCGAGTGCCTGGGCGGTCTTCGCGATGCCGGCATGGGCGCGCGCGAACTCGCGACGGGCTTCCGGATCGGCGGGATCGGCATCGAGCAGCTTCTTCGCATCCTCGGCCATGGCGGCGAAGGCCTGACGCGCGGCCTCGGTGCGACCGGTTGCCAGCAGCAGCGCCGCGTGGTTCGAGCGGGTGCGCAGCATGGACACGCGCAGGTCGCGGCGTTCGCCGGCCACCAGCACCTTCTCGTCGAACTCGAGGGAACGCGTGTAGTCGTGTTCGGCGTCGACGAGATGGTTCTGCGATTGCGCGATCAGTCCGCGGTCGGCGAGGGTCGAAGCGAGCAGTTCGAGCGCCCGCGCATCGGGATGATCGGCCGTGACCAGCGGATCGAGGATCGCGATGGTCTCGTTCCACAGCGCGACGCACTGCTCCACGTCACCGCGCTCGCGGAACACGTGGGCGCGTGACGCCAGCGCGCTGGCCAGCGCGGTCCGGTCCGAAGGCGAACCGCCGCCGGCGAGGTCGTCGGCACGCAACTCACGCTCGGCCTCCTGCAGGGCGATCTCGGCGCGGGCGCCATCGCCGAGCGAGCGCCACAGTTCGCCGGCCATCACCAGTCCCCGGGCGTAGTTGCGACGCAGCTCGACCGACGGCGCGGGCCCGGAGCGGATCCTCCGCAGGAGCTTCACGACCTGCTCGATCTGCTCGGCGCGCAGGCTGTCGAGACCGGGGGTCTTCTTCAGCGTCGGATCCTCGACCTGTTTGGCGAGCACGGCGATCGCCGCGAGCGCGCTCTGCAGGTTCGTGCTCGCTTCGGCCTCGAGACGGCTGTTCTCGCCGCGCACGGAGACGACCTCGGACTCCATCTCCACGCGCACGCGCTCGATCGCGACGAGCGTGCCGCCGAACAGGAAGGGCAACGAGGCCAGGACTGCGGCGACCGCCGGATGACGGCGCAGGAATCGCGCCGCGATCAGGGCGGGACCGGCGCGGCGTGCCTCGATGGTCCGGTGTTCGAGGAAGCGTCCGAGATCGTCGGCGAATGCCGCGGCACTCGGATAGCGGCGCTCGGGTGCCAGATCCATCGCGCGACGACAGATGGTCTCGAGATCGCGCGGCACGTCGGGGTTGTGCTTGCGGATCGGCGGTTGCGCACCGCCCAGGATCGCGCTGCGCACGCTGTCGGCGGTGTCGCCGTCGAAGGGACAGCTCAGCGCGAGCATCTCGTGCAGCGTCACGCCCAGCGCGTAGACGTCGGTGCGCGCGTCGACCGCGTCGCCGCGGATCTGCTCGGGCGCCATGTACTGAAGGGTTCCGAGCTGCGCGCCCGAGCGGGTGATGCGCACCGCGTCCTGCGGCGCGGCGAGGCCGAAGTCGAGCAGGACGATGCGGCCGTCGAGGCGGAGCATCGCGTTGGATGGTTTGAGATCGCGATGCACGACGCCCATGTCGTGCGCGTGTTGCACCGCGTCGGCCATCTGCCGCATCAATGCGGCGCACGCCCGCGGCCAGCTCCCGCGCAGGGTCTCGGGCAAGGGCTCCGGTCGTGATTCGCCGAGCTGCCGCGCGACCACATCGGCGAAGGACGCGCCGTCGAGTTCGGCCACGCGCTTGCCGCGCAAGGCGCTGAGGATCTGCGCGAGCGACGCACCTTCCACCAGGGCCATCGCGAAGTACGGGATGCCCTGGTGCTCACCGACCTGGTGGATGTGGACGATCCCGGGATCGTCGAGGCGCGCGATGGTCTCGACCTCGCGGCGGAAGCGTTCGCGCGCTCCCGGGAACAGCAGCAGCTCGGGGCGGACGATCTTCAGGGCGACCTGGCGTCGCAGCGACTCCTGCTCGGCGACGTAGACCACGCCCATGCCACCGGCACCGAGTCGCCGCAGCAGGCGGAAGTCGCCGAGCTTCTCGGGGATGCCGTCGCCGTCGGGCTTGGGGAGCAATCCGGATTCGCGCAGCTTGGCGAGGCGGGCGCGCAGGACTCCGGCGTGACTCGGATGTGCGGCGAGCACCGCCTCGGCCCCTGCATCGCCCTCGGCGGCGATCCGATCGAGACACTCCTCCAGGAGCGCGCGGAGCCGCTCGGAAGGATCGTTCGGTGGGGGCGGGGTCGGCTCCGTGGACATGGCGGCGCGAAGGCGTCGCGCGGGGCGCCGGGAATGCTACCTTCCTCTCGATGTCCGAAGAGTTGGAAGGCCTGCTGCGCCGCGCATCCCAGGGGGATGGCTCCGCGGTCGAAGCGCTGCTGGCGCAACATCTGCCCGCTCTGCGTGCCTTCGTGCGTCTCAAGGCGGGAGCGATGCTGCTCGCGAAGGAGTCCTGCTCCGACCTGGCGCAGTCGGTGTGCCGCGACATCCTCGAGAACGCCGATCGCTTCCGCTTCGGTGGTGAGCCCGAATTCCGCAAGTGGCTGTTCACCACCGCCATGCGCAAGATCGCCGACCGCTGCGAGCACTGGAACGCGGCCAAGCGCCATCCGGGGCGTGAGGAGTCCGAGGTCGAGGAAGAGCTGCTGAACGGCTACCGCGGCGTGTTCACCCCGAGCGCCCAGGCCGTGGCCCGCGAGGAGCTCGCGCGCGTCGAGGGCGCCTTCGACCGTCTCGCCCCGGAGAAGCGCGAGGTGGTGATGATGGCGCGCCTGATGGGTCTCTCGCACGCGCAGATCGCGCAGGAACTCGGCAAGACCGAGGGCGCGGTGCGCGTGATGTTGCACCGGGCCCTGGCGGAGCTGGCGGAGCACCTCTGAGTCGTGTCGCGGCCTGGGGTCGCTCCGGCCTGCGAGTTGTCGCCTGCCGCGACGATTCTCCGGCCTGTGGACCCGAGCTTCTCGAGTCCTGCTCGCGCGGTATCCTCCGCATCCCCTCAGGAGGTCGATGATGAAGGTCGGATCGAAGGCTCGCTCTCCGTTCGTGATCACCCTCGCCGCCTTGGTCGTGCACGCGCCTTGTTCATTGCGCGCGCAGGGCAAGCCGGGCCAGGGGGCGAAGGCTGCGGTCGAACAGGGTCTCGACGAGGCGACCTTCCTGAAGCGTCCGGAACTGTGGCCGTCCCGATGCACGGTCACGGGAGCGGTCCGGGTCGATGGGAAGTCGTTGACCGGAGCCAGCTGCTTCATCCTCGAGGTGAAGGACACGAACCTCCATCTGCTGACCTCGGACGGGGAGGTCTCGGTCTTGGTCCGTCTCTCGGATACCGATGCCTTCACGCAGGTCGCCGCGGCCTGGTCGAAGTGGAACGCCGATCAACGGGCACTCGACTATGCGACGCTCACCCGACGAGCGGACCTGTGGCCGAAGACCGTGCGCTTCGCGACGGTGCAGAAGTTCAAGGGGGCGGACGACAAGATCGAGGTCTACCCCAGCGACTGCGACTTCGATGTCGGCTGCTTCGACGGCGCTCGTCTCCGCCTCGGCCACGCCGAACTGGATCCCCATCTCGACTTCGACGTGCGCTTCACCGACCTGATGGAGCGCTCGCGCGCGCAACTCGGAGAGAAGCCGCGCACCGTCGGCCGTGTCTTCGAGCAACTCGACGGCAAGCTGTTCGACCTCGCGACCGGCAAGTCCGGCGGGATCAATCCCAAGCACCCTCCGAAGTACACGCTGCTCTACTTCTCCGCCGGCTGGTGCGGGCCCTGCCGCCAGTTCTCACCCAAGCTCGTCGAGTTCTACAAGACCAACCGGCAGGCGGGTCGTGCCTTCGAGGTGGTTTGGGTCAGCCGGGATCATGGCTCGCAGGAGATGGCGGAATACGCCAAGAGCGAGCAGTTCCCGTGGATCGCCGTGCGCTACGACCAGCTCCGGTCGATCCCGGTCGTGCAGGCCTATGCCCGCTATGGCATCCCCGACCTGATGGTGCTCGACGCCGACGGCAACGTCCTCTCCGACAGCTACCGCGACCATGAGTACCGCGGAGCGAGTGCGGTGCTCGAGGACTTCAAGGTGCTGCTCGCAGGGAAGCGGTAGCCGGCCCATCGGAGACGACCCGGTCGGGGCCGGCCGGGACCGTCGCTTGACAGGGTCTGGTGACCGGGCTTAGGGTCCGACCCGCTCGTTCCTGCACTCGGGAGTTCGTTCGTGAAATTGGAGCCGGTCCTCCTCGTGGCGCCCGACCTTGAATCGGCGTCATCTTCTCCGCGGCCTGGGTATTCCCGCCGCGCGCTGTTGGGCGGCATTGCGCTCGCACTCGGCGTCGGTTCGTCGATCGGAAGCATGACGGCGCGTGCCCTGCTTCACGGTTCGGGCGAGAGCGATCCGATGCTCGCCTGGGCTCTGCATGTCCAGGATGCTCCGATCGCGGAGCTGCTCGACGCGCACGAGGCGTATCTCGCCGCCGTCTCCACCTTCCGCGATGACCGCCTTCGTCGCGGTGTGCTGCGCCTCGCGGATGCCGTGATCGTCGGCGCTTCGGTCTCCGTGGAGCTCCGTTCGCTCATGGCCGTGCGCATCCTGGCCAGCATGTCATCGCTGCCTTCGGATCCCATGCAGGATCGCCGCGCCGCGTCACTTCGCGCGATTCGTTGACCATGGCTTTCCAGGGGCATGGCATCACTGCACCCGCGACGGTCTCCGAGGGCGGTGCCGTCGCCGTCCGGGTCGGAAGCGATGCCAAGGAGCTCCTCATCGGGATCCCGGGCCACGGCGGATTCCGCGTGCCGGTCCATCATGGACTGGCCGAGTTCAGGGTGCCGGCCGGCGTGACGGGCGGGACTCCGATCTTCATCTCCGACTGCAAGGTGCCGCGACCTGCCGGCGCCACGGTCCTCGTCGTAGGGAATCAATGATGAGTCCGCACCATCGCCTCGCACTCTGTCTGCTGTGTTCGCCGGCGTTCTCTCAGTCGCTGGCGGTGGTTCCGTCCTCGTTGACGAGCACCGAGGGCTCCGAGACCAGACTGGTGCCCGGCATCAGCGGGCTGCAGCGTCAGCAGATCCTGATCGACGCGGCACAGACCTCGTCTCTGCAGGGACGCTCGATCCGGGCGATCCTGTTCCGGCGCGACGGCGACCATCCTGACGCACTGCAGTCGGCGTCCGCGAACATCGTCGTGCGCATCGGGTCTGCCAATCGGAGCGCAGCAAATGCGGCTGCCGACTTCGCGACCAACCTCCAGAGTCCCACCGAGGTGTTCCGCGGAACCGTCATTGCACCCGCATCTCCGGCGCCTGGCGGCCCGATCGACTGGTCGGCCTCGAACGTGATCCGGATCGACTTCGCGAACCCGTGGACGGTGCCGACAGGCACGATCGGAATCGAGATCGAAGCTCTCGACGATGCGGCTGCGGATTGGCCGATCGACGCGACCTCCGACGTCATGCAAGGCGTTGTCGATTCGTTCGGCGCGGCCTGCGGGGCACGCGCCAGTTGGGTGAGGACTGCCTCGGTCGCGCCCGACAGTCTGGTCATCGGTCGCGGGTCGACCTTCACTCTGGTCGGCGATTCCGGTGCGCCCGCGTGGTTCCTGGTCGGGCTTGGGCTACGCACTCAGCCACTCGACCTCTCGTGGATCGGCGCCAGCGGCTGCTGGTTGTACGTCGACCCGATCGTGGCGCTGCCGGGAACGAGCACGAGCCCTGGTGAGATTCCGCCGGTGTTCGGCTCCTTCTCCAATTTCCAGGTCCACTGGCCGGCGGACACTGCTTTGCTCGGTGCGACTCTCGGGACGCAATGGGTCGAGTTGCAGGGGGCGCACGGATTGGCGACTTCCAACGCGCTGTCCTGCACCCTCTCCTCTTCGCCGCCTTCGCTGGGGCTCGTCAACTTGACCAGTCGGGGAGGCGAGCCGCCACTGGTGCAGTCCTTCGCTGTTCCGGTCATCGGTTTCGAGATCGACTGACGGCGCTCCAGCAGGTGGAGGTGTGCCGGGTCGAAGGATGACCGGTGGACGCGACGCAGCGAGCGGATCGCGTCGATCTCGTGCTCCGCGCCGGTCGCCGGGCCCGCTACGCTCCCGCCCCGTGACAGAAACCCCCGTCGACCCTGTGGGCGATGTCGTCAGCATCGTGGGAGAGTCCAGGATCCGCGAGATGGTGGCCGCCTTCTACCGCCGCGTCCGGCAGGACGACCTGATCGGACCCATGTACCCGGAGCAGGATTTCGCCGGCGCCGAGCAGCGTCTCGCCGGCTTCCTCGTGCAGCGCTTCGGCGGTTCGGGGGAGTACTCACGGCAACGGGGACACCCTCGGCTGCGCATGCGGCACGCTCCGTTCCAGGTCGATCGTTCGGCGCGCGATCGTTGGATGAAGCTGATGGGCGCGGCGATCGCCGAGGTCGAACTCGAGGACAGCGTGCGCGCGCGCGTGCACACCTTCCTCGACGAGGTGGCGACCTTCCTGATCAATTGCTGAGCGATGCGGGACGGTGACGCGATCGACGACGACGACCTCCTGCGTCCAGTGCTTGGACCGGAGGACGACCTGCGACGCTTCGGCCGTCCCTTCCGTCCGACCTCCCTGACCTACGTCGCGTTCTTCTGCGGGCCGCTCAGTGCCGGGATCTTCTTCGCCCTCAACTGGGCGCGGCTCGGCGTGCGGCGCTTCGGCTGGCGCACCCTGTGTCTGTTCGTCGCCGTGTTCCTGTTCAGCGATCTCGGCTCAGCCCTGTGGTACGGCGCCAGGATCGCTCCTGTGCTCCACGCACCGCGCGAGACGGTCGCCCTGGAACCGAAGGGCCCGCACGAGAAGCCGTGGAACTCCGCCGTGGGACTCGGCGAGGACCAGGAGCGCCTCCGGGCCCGAGCGGTCCGCGAAGCCAATTCGATCGATCGCGTGGTGCGTCGCATCCTCGCCCTCGTACCCGCCCTGTGGATCGCGGTGCGCCAGGGCCGGCGCTTTCGTGCCTACGACATGCACGACGGCAAGCCCGCCACCGTGTGGATCTGGGCCCTCCTGCTGGGGATCGGCGAGGGCTTCGCCAGCGGCCGGCTCACGTTGCTGTTCATCGCCTGGTTGGGCGGGAGCTGAGCAGCGCATGCACCCGTCCGGCGATGCCTCAGGAGGACCGCTGTCCGCGCACGCCCATTGGCAGCGTGTGCATCGGCTGCTCGGGGCGCGGCGTCTCGACCTCGCCGAGACCGCGCTGCGCGAGGCCCTTGCCGCTCACCCGCGTGATCACGCGCTGCTGATCCAGCTCGCGCGCCTGCATCACCTCGCCGATCGCCACGAACTCTCCGAGCAGGCTGCGCGCGACGCCCTGGCGGTCGATCCGCAGTCGACGTCCGCACACTTCTTCCTGGGCCTCGCCCTCACCGGTTCCGGACGCCACCACGAAGCGGAGTCCGCGCTCCTCGACGGCCTCCGCATCGACCCGGACGACGACTCGCTCCTCTACGCCTACGCGAGTCTGCTGCATCGCGTCGGTCATCTCGACAAGGCCGAGCGCGTGGTACGGCGCGCGCTCGCGCTCGACCCGGAGGACGAGGATGCCCATCGCCTGCTCTCGGTGATCCTCACCGAGCGGAGCCGCACCGTCGAGGCAGGACAAGCCGCGCATCGCGCTCTGAAGGGCGACCCGGAGTCGGCCGCGTCGCACGTCGCCTTGATGCTCGCGAAGTTCCGCGCCGGCCATCCGCTGCAGGCGCGCCGCCTCCTGCGCGAAGCGTTGCGGCTCGATCCCGAGTTGGGCGGCGAGGACTTCAAGGACCGCATCGACATGCTGACGCGTGCCGCGGGACTTCCGCTGTACTGGTGGTCGTTCCTGGTCCTGAAGCTGCCGGGGCAGCAGTTCGCGGCGTGGTTCCTCGTGGTGGTGCTGATCCAGGGCTGCTCGATCGCCGGTGTGGATCCGATCATCAGCCTGGTGGTCGCGTCGAGCCTCCTCCTGTTCGCCGTCTACACCTGGGTCGCACTGCCCCTGCTGCGCCGCTGGATACGCTGGTTCCCTCTCCGATGAACGACTCCGACGTCCTCGACGCCCTGCGCGCGGTGCTCGATCGCGATGGCGGTCCCGCGCCCCTCTGGCTCCTGTGCGGCGAACTGTGCACCGCGGCTGGAGCCGGTGCCGACGCGGTCGCCGCGTTGCGCAAGGCGCTCGATCACGAGGCGACACGCGCGCGCGCCGAGCGCCGCATCGTGCCGGCGTTGCGGCAGGCACGTCAGCTCGCCGAGGCGCTGATCCGCATCGAGGACCTGATCGCGCTGCATCCGACCGACGGTGAACTGCACGTCGAGCACGCACGCGTGTTGCGTGCGCGCGGCTCGACGGAAGAGGCCGAGCGCGCCGAGGTCCGCGCGCGCGAGTGCGGGAAGGCGACCTCTTTGGACGAAGCGGCGCCTGCGCCGGCCGCGAAGTCTGCGGACGAGGATCGCGAAGTGGCTGCGGCGGGTGTCGAGGACCAGCTCGATCCGAAGGACTGGGCCAGTCAGTTCGACTGGAGCGGCATCGTGACGACCTTCCAGGACGTCGCCGGACTCGAGGCGGTGAAGCGGCAGATCCGCCTCAAGATCATCGCGCCCTTCGAGAACCCGGAGGTCTACCGCGCCTTCGGTCGCAGTGGCGGCGGCGGCATCCTGCTCTACGGCCCGCCGGGCTGCGGCAAGACCTTCATCGCGCGCGCGGTTGCCGGGGAGTGCCGTGCGCGTTTCGTCGCGGTCGGCATCCACGAGATCGTCGACAAGTACTGGGGCGAGAGCGAGAAGCTGGTGCACTCGCTGTTCGAGGAGGCGCGGCGGCAAGCGCCGACGGTGCTGTTCTTCGACGAGTTCGACGCGCTCGGCGGGGGACGCGGTCGCGCCGAATCGCAGTTCTGGAAGACGCTCGTCGATCAACTGCTCCAGGAGATGGACGGCGTGAGCAGGCGCAACGAGGGTGTGCTCCTGTTCGCGGCGACCAACATGCCGTGGAACGTCGACCCGGCCTTCCGTCGACCGGGACGCTTCGATCGTGTTCTGTTCGTCCCGCCGCCCGACGAGGCGGCACGCGAGGCGATCCTCACCCGCGCGATCGCGAAGTTGCCCGGTGGCGCCAAGGTCGACGTGAGGAAGCTCGTCAAGCCGACCGCGCTGATGACCGGCGCCGATCTCGTCGCTCTCGTGGAGCGTGCGGCGGAGAAGGCGCTCGAGGCCTCGCTGCAGACCAAGCGCATCCATCAGGTCGACACCGCGGACCTGCTCGACGCCTGCAAGCAGAGCCGCGGCACCGCCGAGGAGTGGATCGCGACGGCGCGCAACTACGTGCGCTACGCCAACGAGGGCGGGCAGTACGACGAGCTCGCCGAGTTCCTGCGCTCGATCAAGCGCCTGTGAGCGCTTCGCGGCGCAGCATGCCGAAGACGAACAGGTCGGTGAACGTGCCGTCCTTGAACACGGCTTCGCGCAGCGTGCCCTCGAGTCGGTAGCCGGCCTTCTCCAGCACGCGCAGCGACGCCGCGTTCCAGCCGAAGACCTGGGCCTGGACGCGGACGATTTCAGGATCGCGCTCGAAGGCGTGGCGGGTCAGCGCAGGCACGGCCTCGCTGCAGAGGCCGCGACCCTGGAACGCGCGACCGATCCAGAAGCCGATCTCGACGCTACGGCGGTGCACGTCGTCCTGCGGATGCAGCGCCAGTCCGCCGACCACCTCGCCGGCGAGTTCCAGGACGAAGGACGACACCGGTCGTTCGTGCAGCGCATGACGCAGATAGGCGTGCGCGTCCTCGAGCTTGTAGGGGTACGGCATGCGATCGCGCAGGTTTCGCCAGATCGCGCGGTCGTCGAGATGACGGGCGAGCGACTCCGCGTCCTCGAGTCGAGCGGTGCGCAGCAGCGCACGCGTGAGCTGGACCTGCATCGCTCTCAGTTGTCGTGCAAGGTCGCAGTGCGACCGTTGCGCGGCTGGCGCACGCCGGCCTCGACGCGGCCCGGCAGCGCGGCAGGCCGCTTCTCGAGCGGCGGCAATCCGGCGAGGTCCAGCACGCGCTCGATGCCTCGCACGCGTTCCTGCATCGACAGCGACTCCACCGGGATGTAGGGCACGGCGAACATCTCGAGCAGCAGCTTGACCATGCCGTCGATGCGCACGACCTCCTCCCAGGCGAGGCCGGCGCGCACGCCGTCGTCGGCGATCAGCTCCTTGTGCGGCCTCAGGAAGAACACGATGCCGGAGCGCACCGACTCCATGTAGGAAGCGAAGCGCGGATCGCGGAACACGTCGGCGAGGATCGTCGAGTGGTGTGCCGCGTAGGCGAGATTGCAGAACGCACGGTCGGAGACGAAGGAGCCCTCCACGCGCTGCTCCGCCTCGACCTGCCGCACGAAGACCTCGGCTTGGTAGCGATTGACGAGCTCGACGTCGGCGCGCAGCGACTCCAGCTTCGCCTCCATCTCGGCGAGCACGCCGCGCGCGACCTCGGCGATCATCGGCAGGCCGTAGCGATCGCGGATCCAGCGGGCGAGCGTGGTCTTGCCGGTGGCATGGGAGCCGACGAGGTAGACGCGGTGCACGGCGGGGGCCTGGCCCTGGGCGATCATGGGCAGGAAGGCTACGAGCCCTTGGGGGGTGGCGCCAATCTTCGGCCCAAGATCTTGGGGGTGAAGCCGGCCGGCCGTCAGTGTCCGCCTTTCACGTAGGCCTGCCACTTCTCGTCTGCGGCGCGCCACACCTCCTCCTTGGGCAGCACCGCGTAGCTGGTGTCCTTCACGATCGCGTCGCGCCACTTGAAGTGGCGGCGGTTGAGCTCCTCCTGGTCGGAGGTGCTCAGGCCGGCGGTGGCGACGTCCCGCGTCGGATCGGGTCCGTTCTTCGCCGCCACCGTCGCGAGGCCGCGCAGGTAGTGAACCAGCAGGTCGGGATCGTCGAAGGCCTTCTGTCCGTCGCCCATCCAGCACCAGCGGATCAGGCGCGCGCACTCCGGCGTGTAACCCCACGGATCCTCGTTCTTGCCGTCGGCCGGGCTCGGCTGGATCGACTCCTGGATCAGGTCCCAGAGGTGCGGCACGGTGTTGGCGCGCAGCTGGTAGTCGATGCGGCCGTTCTCGACGTCGCCCGGCGCGAAGTCGATCTTCTTGCCGTCGCAGCGCGAGCTGCGCAGGAACTCCCACAGGCCGTTGTCGATCCAGCGCGGCAGTGCCGGCAGGATCAGCGGATCGAGGTCGTCGCAGACCTGCCACAGCACCGCGCGGAACAACATGCCGTAGCCGGTGCTGCCGCCGTTGTCGGGGTCGTCCATGAACAGCAACTCGCGGCGCGCCGGGTCGTACTCGCGGACCAGCGGCCTGGTGCTCAGGTAGGCGTTGTAGTGATCGGGCGAGTCGAAGATGCGCAGTACGGCAGGCAGCGCGTCCTTGCAGGGCTCCGGCATCTTCTGGGTGAAGAAGGCCCGCGCGGCCTCGGCGGCGGCGATCGCCTTCTTGGTGAAGCCGGGTTCGGCGTCGCTCAGCACCGTCCAGTACTTGCTCTTCTGGACCTTGAATCCCGCCTCGGGTGCCTTGGCGGTCGCGGCGGTGAGCGTCTCGGCCCACTTGCGGCGCGCGGCCGTGCGCGCGGCGACGTCCATCGTGCTCCATGCCGCCGGATCCTCGATCCACGCCGGATCGACGTGGTCGTCCTTCTGGCGCGCGCAGGCGGCGAGCGAGGCGAGGGTCGCGTCGGCGTCCTTCTGGATCTTGTCGAGATGGTCTTCGAGCACCTCGAAGCACACGGCCGCCTCGCCGTCGTCGAGCGCGAAGGAGTGACCGACGATCACGCGGTCGCCCGCCTCGCTGCCGATCTTCGCGACGAAGTGCTGGCCGTCGACGGTGCCGGCCTTCGCGGCCTCCTTCTTCACCTGCGTGTTGTTCGAGCCCGAGCCGCGCTGCACGAAGTCGTCGATGCTGCGGAAGGCTGTGGTGCGCGGCAGACCGTCGACGACGTCCTTGCCGGCATCGCCACCCTTCGGGAAGAACATCACGCGCATCACCGGGGTGTGCGCAGTGCCCTTGGCCTTCGACGTCAACGCGCGCGGTGCCGCGAACAGGCGCAGGGTGGCGCCGCGATCGCCTCCGCCGGGCAGCTCGACCCAGCCCTTCGGCGGTTTGAACTCGACTCCGATCCGCGCTTCGGGGGTGCCCTTCTGGGCCGAGGCCGGGGCGACGAGGAGCGAGCAGGCGAAGGCGAATGCGGCGACGAGGAACCTGTGCATGTGCGGTCGCGGATCTTCGCAGAAGCCCTGAGGGGGCGCGATGTCCGCCTTCGGCCCCCGACTCGGTCGCAGCCGCGACGCGGACAGGGATGCCCGCGCGTCGCCCCGTCCGCGAAGTTTCAGCCGGCGTGCTCGACCGCGCCGCGGGCGTGGGCGAGGTAGTCCTCGAGCGAGAAGCTGTCGACCTCGACGGCGGCGCGTCGCACCGTCTCCGCCTCGCGTACGCGTGCGGCCTCCTCGGCGGTGACGATGCCCTTCTGCACCGCGTCGTCGAGCAGGCGCTCCGGGGCGGCCTTCGGCAGGGCCTTGCTGCGGACGGCGTCCTTGACCTTCTGGAGCACCGGCGCGGCCTGGGCGCAGAGCTGCATGGCGTGTTCGAGTCGACCGAGACCGCGCTCCGCATCGTGGGCCCGGGCGATGCCGGCGGTGAGGCGGTCACGCTGCTCGCCGCCCTGCAGCAGCGCACGCGCGACCTTGCCGGACAGTCCGTCGTGCGGACCGTGACCGAGCGGGCCGAGGCGACCCCACACCGCGACCGGTCCGCGCAGCAGCCAGCCGGCGAAGGGGATGCGCAGGTTGCGGACGATGCCCTGCATGGCCTGCGCCATCCGGGCGAAGCCCTGCTCGCAGCACCAGTCGCACAGCGGCAGGTCCTCGCGGCGACGCCCTTCGGCTTCGAAACGGCGCAGCGTGGCGGTGATCAGCATCATCCACGAGAACACGTCGGCGAAGCGGCCGGTGACCTTCTCCTTGCGCTTGAGGTCGCCGCCGAGTCCTGCCATCGCGAGATCGGCGAGCGTGGCGAAGGTCGCCGACGCCCAGGCGATGCGACGCCAGTGGCGCGCGGTCGGTCCGCGCACCGGCGATCGCGCGAGGCGTCCGCGCGTCAGGCTGAGCAGCACCGAGCGCACCGCGTTGCGGATCACCAGTCCGACGTGTGCGAAGAAGGCGCGATCGAAGCCGCGCAGATCGTCACCTGCGAGCGACTCGATCTCGCGGCGCGCGAAGGGGTGGCAGCGGATCGCGCCCTGGCCGAACACCATCAGCGTGCGCGTGAGCACGTTGGCTCCCTCGACCGTGATGCTGATCGGCGCGCCGACGTAGGCGTGCGCGAGCGTGTTGTTCGGACCACGCGAGATCGCCGCACCACCCTGCACGTCCATGCCGTCGTTGATCGATTCACGGAACAGCTCCGTGAACTGGTACTTCGCCATCGCGGTGACGACCGGCGGCTTGAGGCCGGCGTCGAGTCCACCGGTGACGAACTGGCGCGCGGCGTCGAGCATGTAGGCGTAGCCACCGATGCGCGCGAGCTTCTCCTCGATGCCCTCGAAGCGGCCGATCTCGAGACCGAACTGCTTGCGCACGGCGGCGTAGGCGCCGACCGCACGTGCGACCAGCTTGGCGCCGCCGGTGCTCGTCGCGGGCAGCGAGATGCCGCGCCCTGCGGCGAGGCATTCCATCAACATGCGCCAGCCGCGGCCGGCACCGTCCGCGCCGCCGATGATCGCGTCGATCGGCACCACGACGTCCTTGCCGGTGGTGGGGCAGTTGTAGAACGGCACGCCGAGCGGATCGTGGCGACGGCCGAGTTCCACGCCGGGTGTGCCGGTCGGGATCAGCGCGCAGGTGATGCCGAGCTTCTTGCCCTTGCCGAGCAGCTCGTCGGGATCCTCGAGCTTGAAGGCGAGGCCGAGCACGGTTGCGATCGCCGCCAGGGTGATGTAGCGCTTGTTCCAGTTCAGGCGCAGTGCGAGCTGGCCGTTGGCATCACGGAACACGACGCCGCGCGCTTCCATCGACGCGGCATCGCTGCCCGCCATCGGTTCGGTGAGCGCGAAGCAGGGGATCTCCTCGCCACGTGCGAGACGCGGCAGCCAGCGTTGCTTCTGGGCCGGCGTGCCGTGGTGCAGGATCAGCTCGGCGGGGCCGAGCGAGTTCGGCACCATCACCGTGATCGCGAGCGGCATCGAGTGCGCGGCGAGCTTCTGGATCACGGCACTGTGTGCGCTCGCGCTGAAGCCGAGTCCGCCGAAGGACTCGGGGACGATCATCCCGAAGAAGCGCTGCTGCCCGAGGAAGTCCCAGACCTCGCGCGGCAGGTCGCGCTCCTGCCAGACCTGCCAGTCGTCGGTCATGCGACAGACGGTCTCGACGGGTCCGTCGAGGAAGGCCTGTTCCGCATCGCTGAGCTTCGGCCACGGCGTGCGGGACAGCGCGGTGAGGTCCGGCTTGCCGGAGAACAGCTCGCCGTCGATCCACACGTCGCCCGCTTCGATCGCCTCGCGTTCGGTGTCGGAGATCGACGGCAACAGATTGGCGCGCTTCAGGAAGGCCGCGATGTGACGCGTGACCAGTGCGCGGCGCAGCGGTCGCAGTGCCAGTGCACCGAAGCACAGCAGCACGAGCGCGAGGACGGGCCAGCCGAAGCCGAGGCTCCAGGCGATGGCCGCACACAACAGGCCGAAGGCCCACAACGGTGCACCGAGGAACAGCGCGCCGATCACGGCGGCGGCGACGACCGCGAAGGAGAGCCAGGTCGGCAGGGCGGCGAGCCAACCCTGCGTCGCGGCGAGATCGACGGTGGCCAGGAGGGACGACATCGAGCCTTCCTATCGGCTTCCGCTGCCGGGTTTCCCAACGCAGCAAGGTGCAAGACGGCGATCCTCAGTCGCCCTCGGCCGGAATCGCGGCAGCCGGTGCGGGGGCCGCGAGGGTTCCCTCGTGTACGAAGCCGGCGGTCCGTGCCGCTTCGAGGGTCACTCGATCGCGCGGATCGCAGGCCAGGGGAACTCCCCGGCTCCCGGCGAGGTGGCACAGCAGTGCCATCAATCCGGTCGGGTCCTTCGGCGGAGTCGCTTCGGCCAGCACCACGAGGTGAGCGGGGGGCCCGTCCTCGACCACGGCGAGATGCAGGAGACGGTCGTCGCCGAACCAGCCGCATGCCTGGCCGCGCCCGGCCAGCTTGCGGGCCGCGGTCATGCGTTCGGCGGGCCAGTCACGCGGTGCGGCCAACGCCGCATCGGCGAGTTCGTGCATCGCCACCGGGCGGACACGCGCGTCGAGCGTCGCTCCACTCGGTGCGCGCAGCAGCACGCGTTCGCAAGGTGCGTCGCTCCACAAGGGCATGGCACGCGCACGCAGCGCGCCGTCGCGCAGACGGCCACGGCGAAGCTCCGACGCGCGACGCAGCGCCGGGACCAGGCGTGTCTTCAGCATCTGCTTGAGGCGCGGACGCCGGTCGATCGCGCTGCGCAGGTCGGCTCGACAGGCGCGGATGGCCCCGCGCACACCGCGCGGCATCACCTGCACCTCGAAGGCCTCGCGTGCGTGGTTGGCGAAGCGGTACTTGAAGTCCTCCTCGCCGATCGTGAAGTCGAACTCGCGCAGTCCCCGGCGCTTCGCGTCGAGCATGAGCTGGCGCATCAGCACCTCGCCGGGGCCGAGGTTCCACAGGTCGACGTCGAAGGTCGGCTTGTACCACAAGAAGGCACCGTCCGACTCGAAGCCGAGGTGCATCGCGGCGGGCTTGCCAGCGCACTCGACGACGTGCAGCAACGCGCTGCCGCGCGGCAGCTCGTCGAACAGGGCGGCGACGAAGGCACGCGCTGCCGGGTCGGCGAAGACGATGCCTTCCCCGGTGAAGGCGCGGCGTCGCGAGTGCTGTTCGAAGAACACCGGCAGCAGGGATGCGACGGTCGCCTGATCGTCGAGGGCGCGCAGAGCGAACCCGCCGAGCTTCTGCAGCTTCTTCTCGTGCCGGACGAGGCTCTTCTTGCGCGCGAGCTGCTCGAGCTCGTCGCCGGGCGCGATCACCGTCGGGCACTGCGAGCGGAATCGCGAGCGCAGGCGCACGCCGGAGAACTCCGAACGGTCGCGCAGCCGGGCGAGATGCGCGTCCTCGCGCAGGTTCTCGAGCAGCGCTCCGCCGCGCCGCGCGATCTCGGCGAGGAAGGCTCCGATCACGCGATCGGCGTCCGCGTCGGCGGCGAGCAGCACGTCGTTGTAGTCGGCCCAGGGCGCGCCGAGGAAACGCAGGCGACCGGCGTCGGTCACCAGCGGCAGGATGCCGATGATTGCGTCGTCGTCGCGGGCGACGAGCACGCGCGGTGTCCGACGATCCGCGTAGGCGCGCGCCGCCGCCAGCTGCCAGCCGGGGTGCGTGAAGACGTGACGGGGCGCGCTCGCCTGCCAGAGAGCCAACCACTCGTTCTGCAGCGCGCGCAGCGCTTCGATGGTGGCGATGGTCTCGATGCGCACTCCGCGGCGTCCCGCGGTCGCGGTCACGGATCCACCCGACCGCGCAGCATCGCATACAGCCCGCTCTCCCGCGCCGCGAACAGGCCGGGAGACATCGCCGGAGGCATCTCGATGCGGTGGATGTGGAGCGGATCGCGACAACGTTCCGGGTTGACCCGATCGGTCAGATCGAAGGAGACGAGGTAGCCCGCGCGGGCGACGGCCTCGGTCACGGGAGCTCCGAGGTCTTCGGCCTTGCCGTTGGGGAACACGAGCGAGCGGCAAGGAGCGCCGGTCTCGCGCTCGATGCGCGCCTTGCTGTCGGCGAGTTCGGCGTCCAGTTCCTGTCGGTCCAGTCGCGACAGGATCGGGTGATGCACGGTGTGCGATGCGATCTCGACGCCGAACTCGCGGAGCTTGCGCACCTCGTCCCAGTCGAGGAACTCGACCAGCTCGCGGCTGATCGCGTTCTCGTCGAGGTCGGTGTGGGCGCGCAGGACCTCGAGCCAGGCGAGGCGCGCGGCGTTGCTGCCGCGCTTGAGTTCGCCGCGGATCGCGCGTGCGAGCTCGTCGCGGCGGCCGGGATCGGAGGGGCGTTCGATCGAACTGCCCGACGGCAGCGGCAGGCGCTCCCAGCGGCCGTCGATCACGCGGTGGTCGACCTCGGTCGGCCACAGCATCTCGCGACGTCCGATGTGGTCGGTGGTGACGGCGACCAGCGCCGGCACGCCGTGCTCCTTCAGGATCGGCGCGGCCACCGTGAGGTTGTTGCGGTAGCCGTCGTCGAAGGTGACGAGCACCGCGCGCGGCGGGAGCGGGCGACCCTCGCGGGCCCAGGCGATCACCGCGTCGAGCCCGACCGGATGCTCGTGGCGCACCAGCGTGCGCACGTGCATCGCGAACTCGTCGCGCGTGACCGTGTTGCGGTAGCGGATGCCGCGGCCTTCGTCGCTGGCCAGCACGCCGTGGTAGCAGAACACGCGCAGCCGCGCGCGGAGCATGCGGCGGGCGAGGGAGTGGGCCCGGAGGACACGGGCGGCACCGAAGGCGGTTCGCTTGAGGGTGTCCTGGATCATGGGCGATGGGCACGAAGGCTAGCGATTGGACGGCCCGCTGTCGCGGCGCTGGATCAGCGACCGGTGAGGCGCAGCACGCCGCGGCGGATGCTGCCGCGTGCCCATGCGACGTCGCGGCGCGTCCGGATGGTTCCGGCGGCGTCGGAACCGCGTCCGATCCAGAGAGCGCAGACCTCACCGATGCTCGGCGGATCGCCGCCGCGGCGGTACGCCGACACGACCTGTCGCTCCGCCGACATGCCGATGGTGCGGAGCCAACCGGCGATTTGGTCGAGCACGAGGTCACGACCTGCCACGCGCGCCGTCTCGAGGAGCAACATCACCTTGCCGTCGGGCTCGAGGTGGTCCGGGATCCCGAGCACGAAGCGTTCGATCAACGGCAGGCTGCCTTCGGAGGGCTGCCAGGGATTGAACAGGATCATGTCGAAGCGTCCGCGCACGTTGCTGAACACATCGGATTGGTAGAAGCGTGCATGCGTCACGCCCTGCAGCCGCGCATTCGCACGCGCGAAGGCCACGCCGCGCGGGTCGTACTCCGCTCCTTCCCAGTGTGCGTAGCGGTCGGCGAGTTCGAGCAGCACGATGCCGGTGCCGCTGCCGATCTCCAGCGCCTTGTCACGCTTGCCGGCCGGCAGGCGCGTCCGGCAGTAGCCGAGTTCCTGCAGCGACGACAGGCCGAGATACACCGGATGCTCGCCCGGTGCGGTCGGTCCGCGTGCGTCGGCCACATAGGCACGGTCGCCGTACGGCGCGAGCGAGACGGTCGCCTGCAGCCCAGCCGCGGTGGGGACCACGAGCCCGACCTCGCGCACCTCGGCGGCGAGCGCCGGTTCGAGCAGCCCGGAGAGCTCGTCCTCGCCGATCGCCTGGTTCGCGCAGGCGAAGCGATAAGTCAGGGCGGCGTGCGGATCCTCCTGCGTGAGGCGCGCGAGCTCGGCGGCGTGTCGGGGCGACGGCGTGAGGAAGGTGCCCGCTGCGTTCGCACCGAGGCCCAGCGCATCGCGGATGCGGCGCAGGCGTCCGGCGGCGAGGCCTTCGACCGGCACGCGACGCAGCCGTCGCCAGGAGACTCGTGCCGAGAGTGCCGCGACGTAGCGTTCCAGTGCGGCGAGGAAGGCCGCGTCGAAGGAACCGTCGCGTGCGGGGGCGCGGGGCGCGGGTGCGGTCATGCGCGGGATCGGTGGGCTGCGGAGTGCGGGGTCACGGAAGTCGCAGGCGGAAGAAGCGGTCGCAACCGTGGTGGCCGGTCGCACCGCAGGGCGCCGCCATCTCCTGGAAACCGAAGGCGCGGTAGAGCGCACGGGCCGCTTCCATCTGCGTCGTGGTCTCGAGATAGGCCTCGTCGAAACCGGCCGCGCGCATGTCGCGCAGGATGCGGGTCAACAGCATGCGACCGGCACCCTTCCCGCGCAGCGCGGGGCGGAAGTACATCTTGCGCACCTCGGCGACGCGCCCGCGATCCGTCTGTCCGAGCAGGGGTGCGAAGCCACCGCAGCCGAGCACTTCGCCGTCGATCTCGACGACGTAGTAGCCGCGGTCTCCTCCCTGATAGGCAGCGTGCATCGCATCCACCTCGGCATCGGCATGCGCGAAGCCGGGACCGGAGCAGCCGAACTCGCCGAGTGTCTCGCGGATGATCGCGGCGACCGTCGCATCGTCGCGCGGCTCGATCGGACGCATCCGGACGCCCTGCGGGGTCGTGCTCAACGCGTCACCCCGCGGGCGTCGCGCAGCAGCCGTTCCCAGTCGAGGGCCGGACCGGGATCGTCCTTGTTCTTCTGCACGTGGTAGTGGCCGAGCACGCCGTGGAACGCCGCGAACTCGCCCTCGTCGAGAACGCGATCGAGCGGGCGGCCGTCGGCTCCGCGCGGGACGTCGAGCGCGATCTTCGGGAACACGCGGGAGAGACCGGCGACCAGCTTCGCGAGCGCGGCATGTTGCTGCGGCGTGTAGTCGTGCATCCAGACCGTGTTGCCGTTGATCGATCCGGAGATCAGCTCGGGGCGCTGAGGTCGCGCGACGAATCCGGGCGTGCGGACACCGGTCTCGGTCATCCAGGCGGGGAACTTCACGAACACGCCCTTCTCGTCGGTGCCGTACCAGCTCCGCATCACCGGATGGCCGGGCGCGGAATAGGCGCCGATGTGGGCGATCTCGATGCCGATCGCGCGATCGTTCGCGATCGTGGCGTGCCACGCGCGCTCCTTCAGGTCGAGCGTCTGGTAGATGGTGCCGTCGACGTCGAGCATGAAGTGCACCGACAGCTTGCGCTTGTCCTGGAGGATCTTGAAGCACTGCCGCGAGTTGCCGCAGACGTCGAAGTGAACGACGAACTGATCGACGACCTGGCGCAGGTCGTCGAGCGCGAAGCCGTGCTCCGCCACGCGCTGTGCGATCCCCGGCGGCAGGTTGCGGCGTTCGCCGTAGCGTTTGCCGCGCGGATCGAACTCGGCGGTCGCCTCCTTGGGCTCCTCGAAACGGGGGACCTCGCTGTAGGCGTCGTAGCCGCCCGGATCGCTCCACAGCACGACCGGGGTGCCGATGTCGAAGCGCTGACCACAGACGACGATGCTGTAGCCCTCGCGCGGCGGTGGCGTGCGCGTCGACAGGCAGGCGACGGCGAAGGTCGTGCACAGTGCGGCGACGATGCCGAGCGACCACAGGGGACGCGTGCGCAGGCGGAGCCACGAGGTGCGGAACCACGAGGTGCGGAACCAGGGCAGGGGCTTCATCGCAGGCTCAGCTCCGGAAGCGGGTCGTGATGGCGAGGTCGCCGTCGCTGCGCAGTTGCCAGTGCACCGACACACCGGTCATCGCGGCGAAGCGATAGCCGGAGCCCACCGGGAACACGAGGATCCAGGTGCCGTGCGCCAGCGCCTCGCGTCGATCGGCGGCGGGTGGATCGGGCACGAGGACCTGGGTGCACGCGAATCGCCCGCCCTGGTCGTCGACCAATTCGGCGGGGGAGGCGACGGGGTCGAAGCGCCATCGTCCCGCCGCAGGCGTGCGGTCGGTGAACTCGAGGATCATGTGGTAGGCGGGTCCTGCCACGGGATCGTCCACGGCCTCGAGCCGTGCGCTCCAGCCGAGTGCCGGTGGAGGCTCGACGCGCGGTGCCTGTCCGCCTTCGGCTGCGCTCTTGCTGTGACCGGTCTGCAGATCGCCGATCGCGTTCCAGGTGCGGAGCGGAGGTGCGAGCCCGCATCCGCTCAGCGTCGCGCACAGGAGCAGCGCGCCGATCCGATCCACCGCCGTCGCCATGGGCAGGGTCTTGTAGCGCTCGCCG
Organism: Planctomycetota bacterium; assembly: GCA_046349595.1. Lineage (GTDB taxonomy): Bacteria > Planctomycetota > UBA1135 > UBA1135 > UBA2386 > JACRLW01. The sequence continues at coordinate 2,223,264 of JAXMCA010000001.1, read as the reverse complement.
CGGCGCCGCGGAACGACGATCATGGCGCGATGCGGCGCGTGCTCTCCGCGGTGGTCCTGTCCTTCTCGCTGTGTCCGGGCTCGGCCCCGGCGCAGGACGCACCCGCCCCGACCCGCACCACGGAAGAGGCGGCGCCGATACCCGACGGCGCGCCCGACGCCCTCCGCGCGATCGATCGCACCGATCTGAGGCGCCACGCCGAGTACCTCGCCGCGGACGAGCGTGCCGGACGCCACACCGGATCGCCCGGCCAGCAGGAGGCCGCGGTCTACATCGCGAAGCGCTTCGAGGAGGTCGGGCTGAGGCCGCTCGGCGACAAGAAGGGGAGTTCGCGCAGCTTCTTCCAGGAGTACCCGCTCGAGCGCACCTCGCTCGATCCGAAGGGCACGTCGTTGTCGATCGGCAGCGCCGACTTCGCGCGCGGCTGGGCCCTCGCGCCGGGCGACAAGGACGACAAGGGCAGCATCGCCGGCGAACTGGTCGACTGCGGACACGGGGACCCCGCCGATTTGCCCAAGGGCTTCGGGAAGAAGATCCCGGTGATCACCCTGCGCTCGGTGGGAGGTGGTGCGCGCAGCGGCCTGCTCGCCGGTCTGTCGATGAACAAGGTGAAGGCGATCCAGCGCGAACTCGAGCAACGCGGCGCGCGGCTGGCGATCTTCCTGCTCGACGCCGAGGGCGGAGTCGCCGACCAGGTGAGCCTGCACGCGCTGATGCCCGATCGTCCGCTGGTGCGACGTCCGGCCTCCGGTGACAACGTCGTGCGCGGGCTCGGCGCGAAACCCGCGCTGTTCGCGGCAGGTGCCTGCGCCGACGCGATCCGCACGGCGATGGAAGGCGAGGGCAAGGGCACCGTGAAGCTGCGCTACGCCGTGCTCGAGGAACCGAAGTTCAAGGCGGTCAACGTCTGCGCCTATCGGCCCGGCCGCTCCCGCGAGGCGGTGGTGTTCTCGGCGCACATGGATCACGTCGGCATCCGCATCGACGGCGACGTCTACAACGGCGCCGACGACAACGCGTCGGGCAGCTCCGGTCTGCTCGAGTGCGCCGAGGCGATCGCGAAGGCGGGGGATCTCGATCGCACGGTGGTGTTCCTGTCGGTGTCCGGCGAGGAACTCGGCCTGTGGGGTTCGGAGTGGTTCTCCGAGCACCCGGAGTGGCCGATCGAAGCGATCATCGCCGACATCAACATCGACATGATCGGAAGGCTCACCGATTCGGCCGGGCCCGATCAGATCGAGGTCACGCCGACCTTCCGCCACGCCGAGTACTCCACGCTGGTGAAGACCGCAGCGACGGTCGCCGCGCGCATGGGCATGAGCCTCACCAGCGGCGATCAGTACTACGAGCGCAGCGACCACTACAACTTCGCGCGCAAGGGTGTGCCGGTGGTGTTCTTCTGCAATGGCGAGCACCCCGACTACCACAAGGCCACCGACGAGGTGCAGAAGCTCGACTTCGCCAAGATGGAGCGCGTCGCCCGGCTCGCGTGCTGGACCGGTCTCGAGGTGATCGCGGCGAAGGGCAAGCCGCAGCGGCTCGGCGCGCGCGACGATTGGTGAGAGGTCGACTCGCGCAGACGCGACAGCCGGCGTAGAGGTGCGGCTACGATCCGCCGCCTCGACCGCACCCTCGCCGACCTTCCCGTCCATGACCGAGCGCTTCCTGCTGTCCGCCGTCCTCGCCGTGCTCCCCGCCTTCGCGACCGCGCAGGAAGGAACGGCCACGAAGTCCGCACCGCCGCTGCCGGCCGGAGCACCGAAGGGCAGCGATCGCATCGATGCCAAGGGGCTCCGCGCGCAGGAGGACTTCTTCACGAGTGACGACTGCGCCGGTCGCTTCACGAGCAGCGCTGGGCAGCGCAAGGCCGCCGAGCACCTCGCCGCGCACTTCAAGGCCATGGGCTTCGAGCCGCTCGGCGATGTCGGCAAGGACGGCAAGCCCGACTACCTGCAGGCCTGGCCCGTGGATCGTCAGCGCATCGACCCCGAGCACTGCGCGCTGACGATCGGCGACGCCGGGCATCCGCGCGGATTCGGCGTGATCCCGGGACTCGGCGAGGACGCCACGCAGGTGAGGGGTCGGCTGGTCGACTGTGCCTTCGGAGCGGCCGACGACCTTCCCGAGGAGATCCACGAGGGCGACATCCCCTTCGTGATGCTGCGTGCGAAGGGTCGCCCGGGTCTGCGCGTCGAGGCCCAGTTCATGACCGGGCTCGGCATCCTGCAGAAGGCGCGATCGATCGCGCAGAAGCTGGCTGACCGCGGGGCGAAGTGCGTGCTGTTCGGGTCCCTCGCCGACGACAACGGCCTCGGCGACTTCCTGAACTACTGCGGGCTCAATCCCGACAAGCCGCTGGTCGCCTACGGGCGCGACCGCGGGATGGCGGCGATGGTCGAGGGTATGCGCACCAAGGGACCGATGGTCTTCCTGTCGCGTGCACTGACCGAAGCGGCCCTGGTGCAACTCGGGCGCAAGGTCGAGAACGGTTCGGTCGGCGACGCCCCGGACCCGCGTCCTACCGCGAAGGCGGCGATCGACCTGAAGGTGATCGAAGAGCAGGCTGAGGCCTGGAACGTCTGCGCCGTGCTGCGTGGCAAGGACAAGAAGCTCGCCGCGGAAGCGGTGGTGTTCTCTGCGCACATGGACCACATGGGCACGCGGCTCGACGGGCAGATCTTCCGCGGCGCCGACGACGACGGCTCCGGCATCTCGAGCCTCTGCGAGATCGCCGAGGCCCTGAAGGCCGGTGGTCCGCGCAAGCGCTCGATCGTCCTGCTCGCCGTCGCCGGCGAGGAGGAGGGCCTGTGGGGTTCGAAGCACTACAGCGAACACCCGACCTGGCCGATCGAGGACATCGTCGCCGACGTGAACATCGACATGATCGGCCGCAACGCCGACCTCTCCGGTCCCGACGAGATCTCGATCACGCCGAGCTACGAGCACCGCAAGTTCTCGTCGATCGCGCAGCACGCCGCGCGGCTCGCCGGCAACTTCGGACTCTCGCTCACCATCGGGGACAAGTTCTACGAGCGGAGCGATCACTTCAACTTCGCCGTGAAGGGCATCCCGGTTGTGTTCTTCTGCGACGGCGAGCATCCCGACTACCACCAGGTGACCGACACCGCGGACAAGCTCGAGTACGAGAAGATGGTGCGCATCGTGCGCCTCGCCTACTGGGTCGGCTGCGACGTCGCCGACGCGGAGGAGCGTCCGACCGAACTCGGTCGACGCGGCGACTGGCTCGAGGAGAAGGGCGGCTCGGAACAGGCGCCCGCGGAGAGCAAGCCGTCACCGCGTCGCAGGCGTTGAGTCGTCGATCGGCGCTCGCGGGATCTCGCCGCGGCGCCGAGCGCGACGCCAGGACTCGCGCGAGGTCGGGTAGGGGAACACGCCGTCCTTGCGGTACACGGCGATCTTCGCGCCCGCCCGTCCGAACGAGCGCCGCAGCGCACGCGATTGCATCGCCCACAGCTCGCGCTCGTCCGGGTCGAACTCGAACAGGCGCGCGAACATGCGACCGCACTGCTCGATGAAGTCGTCGCGGATGCGATGTCCGCTGCCGATCAGCGGACAGAGCTGCATCAGGTCGTAGACGAAGACGAGGCCGGCGAGACGGTCGTCGTGGTCCAGATAGGGCTCGAAGGGGAAGGTGCGGCAGGAGAGCGCGCGGTGTTCGCGCTCGCAGCGTGTGTGTCCCTTGCAGTCGGCGAACATCTCGCAGGGACGGAGCTCCGCGGCATCGTTCACACCCTGACCGCGGTGGCGGCTCCACATGGTGCTGCGTCGCCGGAGCAGCGCGAACTCGGCGCGGTACAGCACCGGCTGGATCGTCTCCCCGTGGCAGCACACCGGGATGCCGCCGTGGCTCGGGGCGCAGAGGGTGCCGCAGTCGAAGTCGGTGACCGGGGCGGTCAGGATGCCGAGCAACTCGGCGACCTGGGCTTCGGAGAGGGCCATGCGGCGGAGGATTCGAGCCGGTCGGGCGGCCCGCGGAAAGCCGAAGCGGTGCTTGCGCCGATGAGGGGATCAACGTATCAGGATATCCTGATACGCACTCGAAGCCCGTGACCAGCCTCGCCCACACCCTGCCTGCCACCCTCAAGTTGCTGTCGGACGCGACCCGGCTGCGCTTGCTCGGGTTGCTCTCGCAGGAGGAACTGGCGGTGCAGGAACTGATGGCGATCACCGGTCTGCCACAGAGCCGGATCAGCAATCACCTGTCGCTGCTCAAGCGCGCCGGCCTGGTCCGCGACCGGCGCGAGGGCAGCTGGAGCTTCCACTCGCTGGTGCCCCCGACCGCGGAGTCCGCGCTCACACCCGAGCTCTTCGACGCCGTGCTGCGCCCGTTCCTCGCGCAGCCGCAGGGTCAGTCGGATGCGCAGGCTCTCGAGCGCGTGCGCGAGCAGCGTCGCGAGCGCAGCCGTTCCGCGCACGATGCGCTCGCCGAGCGCTGGGTGGAACTCGGCCAGGAGCTGCAGGGTGGATCGCTGCGCGCCGAGGCCTTCGCCGCGCTCGCGCCGCGCGGACTGTGCGTCGCCGATCTCGGCTGCGGTGCGGGCTTCCTCACCGGCTACCTCGCGACGCGGGCCGCGCGCGTGATCGCGATCGACCACGCCGAGCGCATGCTCGATGCGGCACGCCAGCGCGTGGCGTCGGGCAACGTCGAGTTCCGCGCCGGAGACGTCGAACGTCTGCCCTTGCACGACGCCGAGGTCGATGCGGCCTTCGCGAACCTCGTCTGGCACCACGTCGCCGACGTCGACCGCGCCGCACGAGAGGTGTTCCGCGTGCTCAGGCCGCAGGGTGTGGCGGTGGTGACCGATCTGTTGCCCCACGACCAGGACTGGATGCGCGAGCGCATGGGGGACCTGCGTCTCGGCCTGCGTCCGGACGCCGTCACCGGTGCCCTGGCACGGGCGGGCTTCGTCGACATCGGCGTGGAGCCCGTCGCCGACCGCTACCGCGTCGCCGATCCTTCCGGTCGCGACGTCGACTTCGAACTGTTCCTGGTGCGCGCCGTGCGCGGCACCGGACCGACTCCTTCCCAACCCGTAATCACCGTTTCCGACCGAATCCGACGATGACCACTTCGCTCAAGAACGACTTCAAGGTCAAGAACCTCGAGCTCTCGAAGCTCGGCCGCATGGAGATCATGCTCGCCGAGGTGGAGATGCCCGGCCTGATGGCCCTGCGCGCGGAGTACCGCGGCAAGCGACCGCTCAGCGGCGCACGCATCACCGGCTCGCTGCACATGACCATCCAGACCGCGGTCCTGATCGAGACCCTGGTCGAACTCGGCGCCGAGGTGCGTTGGTGCTCGTGCAACATCTTCTCGACCCAGGATCAGGCGGCTGCGGCCATCGCCGTCGGTCCGAAGGGCACCGTCGCCGATCCGCGCGGCGTGCCGGTCTTCGCCTGGAAGGGCGAGACGCTCGCCGAGTACTGGTGGTGCACCGAGCAGGCGCTGACCTGGCCGGACGGCAAGCTGCCGAACATGATCCTCGACGACGGCGGCGACGCGACCATGATGGTCCTCAACGGCGCCGAGTACGAGAAGGCGGGCGTGCCCTCGACCAACGCGAAGGATCCCGAGGACTGGCGCGAGTTCATCGCCTGCATCGGCAAGTCCATCAAGGCCAACCCCGGCAAGTGGACCAAGACGCGTGATGCGGTGAAGGGCGTCACCGAGGAGACCACCACCGGTGTGCACCGTCTCTACCAGCTCCAGAAGCAGGGTCGCCTGCCGTTCCCGGCGATGAACGTGAACGACTCGGTGACCAAGTCGAAGTTCGACAACGTCTATGGCTGCCGTCACTCGCTGGTCGACGGCATCATGCGCGCCACCGACGTGATGCTCGCCGGCAAGGTCGCCGTCGTGTGCGGATACGGCGACGTCGGCAAGGGTTGCTGCCAGTCGCTGCGCGGCCAGGGTGCGCGCGTGATCGTCACCGAGATCGATCCGATCTGCGCGCTGCAGGCGCTGATGGAGGGCTACGAGGTCAAGACCATCGAGGACGTGGTCGCCGAGGGCGATGTGTTCGTCACGACCACCGGCAACCGCGACGTGATCCGCGTCGAGCACATGCAGCGCATGAAGCACAACGCGATCGTCGGCAACATCGGCCACTTCGACAACGAGATCGACATCGCCGGCCTCGCGGAGGTCGCGGGCATCAAGAAGATCAACATCAAGAACCCGCGCGAGCACGACAATCAGCTCGACCAGTGGGTCTTCCCGGACGGCCACGCGATCCTGGTGCTCGCCGAGGGGCGTCTCCTCAATCTCGGCTGCGCGACCGGCCACCCGTCGTTCGTGATGTCGAACAGCTTCAGCAACCAGGTGATCGCCCAGATCGAGCTGTTCGCGCACGGCAACAAGTACGAGAAGGCCGTCTACGTGCTGCCCAAGCACCTCGACGAGAAGGTCGCGCGTCTGCACCTCGGCAAGCTCGGTGCGAAGCTGACGCAGCTCACCAAGGAGCAGGCCGAGTACATCGGCGTGCCGGTCGACGGCCCCTACAAGCCGAACCACTACCGCTACTGAGCAGAGGCAAGGGCGGATGGACTTCCGCGTCCAGGACCACCTCGACGAGCTGCGTTCGCCCGCGGTCTACGGGGCGATCGGCCCAGTCGAGGTGATCCAGACGCACGTGTCGGTGGTCTGCCTGTGCGGCGACACCGCCTTCAAGTTCAAGAAGGCGGTCGCGCTGCCCTTCCTCGACTTCTCGGCGGTGCAGCTCCGCGAGACCGCCTGCCGCGACGAGCTGCGCCTCAACCGCCGGCTCGCGCCCCAGGTCTACCGCGACGTCCTGCCGCTGCTGCGCACGCGCGACGGTCTCCTGATCGGGCCGCGCGACGCGACCGGTCCACAGGTCGTCGACTGGGCGGTGGTGATGCGTCGCCTGCCGGCTGATCGCATGCTCGACGTGCTGCTCGCGCGCAACGCGGTCGACGAGGCGGCGATCCGCGCGCTGGCGCGCATCCTCGCGGACTTCCATCGCCGCCAACGGCAGGCCGCCGACGCCACGGTGCGCGCCGCCGGCTCGTCGGAGCACCTTCTCGCGTTCCTGCGCTCCAACTTCGAGGAGACGCGTTCCCTGCGCGGGGTCCTCTTCGATGCGGAGCTCTTCGATGCCGTCGAGCACGCGGCCGCACGGGCCCTGCCCGATCTTCAGGATTCGCTGGTCCGGCGTGCCGCCGCCGGCGCGGTGATCGACGGCCACGGCGACTTCCACGCGCGCAACGTGTGCATGGTGGAACCGCCGGTGATCTACGACTGCCTCGAGTTCCGCAACGACCTGCGATGCGGTGACGTGGCGGGCGATGTCGCCTTCATGGCGATGGACCTGCGCCATCGCGGCCACCGCGAGCTCGCGCTCGTCTTCGTCGACGAGTACCTCTCCGTCAGCGGTGACGACGACCTGCGTTGCGTGCTCGGCGAGCTCACCCGCTACCGCGCGATGGTCCGCGCGAAGGTCGATGCGCTGGGCTGGCGCGACGCTGCGATGGACGAGGAGCAGCACGGTCGTGCGCGCGCCGCCGCGCGTCGCCACCTGCGCCTGTGCGCCTACACGCTCGCCGAGGAGCGCGGTCTCCGGGCCGTGGTCGCCTGTGGGCTGCCCGCGAGCGGCAAGTCCTTCATCCTCGAGTCGCTGGCGCAGGAGACGGGCTGGCCGATCTGGTCCACCGATCGCCTCCGCAAGGAACTCCTCGGAGTGGCGCCGACCGATCGGCTGGCACCCGAGGCCTATGCCGAGCAGACCTCCGAGGAGGTCTACGCGGCGCTGCGCGAGCGTGCCTGTTCGAGCACTGGGCCGGTGATTCTCGACGGCAACCACGGTCGCCGTGAGCATCGCGATGCACTGCGGATCGCGCTCGGAGGCGCGGTCCTCTTCGTCTGGTTCCGGCTCGAGCCCGCCGTCGCGCATGCGCGCCTGCGTGCGCGCGAGGCACAGGGCGACGCGGTCAGCGATGCCGACGTCGCCGTCTACGAGCGCCTGCGTGCGCGCTTCGAATCTCCCACGGTCGAGGAGGCGGCGCTGTGCGTCGACGGGGCGAGTCCGCGCGAGTCCTGTCTGGATCGGATCGCGACCGGCCTCATCGCACGACCAACTCGGCCGTGAGGATGCGAACCGTCGACTTCGGATTGCCTCCGGGCGACCCCTTGGCCTCGAGCGCGGTGAGGACTTCGTCGCCCTCGACGACCTCGCCGACGATCGTCTGATTGCCGTCGAGGTGCGGAGCAGGAGCGAAGGTGACGAAGAACTGGCTCCCCTCGGTGTCGGGGCCCGAGTTCGCCATCGCCACCACCCCGCGCCGGTCGAAACGCGGTCCATCCCCTTCGATCTCGCTGTGCAGCTTGTAGCCCGGCCCGCCGACACCCTTGCCGCTCGGGTCGCCACCCTGGGCGACGAAACCCGCGACGATCCGATGGAAGGTCAAGCCGTCGTAGAAACCGATGCGCGTGAGCCACGCGACGTTGAGCACGTTGTGCGGCGCATGCTGCGGCATCAGCCGGATCCGCAGATCACCGACGGTGGTGTGCAGGATCCACAGGTACTCCGCTCGCGTGCTGAGCGGGATCTCCGGCGGCGGCGGCACGTGCATGCGCCAGTCGGCCGCCCGGGTGTCGAGACCGATCGCCTGCCCCTGGGCGTCGAGCAGGTCGAGCAGGCTGACGGCCCGCGCGCCGGGATGCAGGCTGATCTCGGTCGGGCGGCCCTTCTGTGGCGGCACCACGGCGGGATCCCGTGCTGCACTCGGCTCCTGCGGCGGCGCGGGTGCGACTCGTGGCGCGCGCGGCGCGGACGCGGCCGGAGGCTCGTCCCACGCGGTGCCGCGTGTCGGTCCGGCGCAGGCAACCCCCGCCAGCAGCAGGCCGAGCGCGACACGGCGTCGGAAGGCACCGGCCCGAGGGAGTGCTGCAACACTGCGTGCCATGGTTTGCGGGGAGGGGGACTCGAACCCCCACGACCGTGAGGTCAGCGGATTTTAAGGCCACCGCGGCTGCCGATTTCGCCATCCCCGCGCGGCGGCGCAGTGTAGCGGACGGCTGCTCTCGCACAGTCGGCTTCCACGCGGCGAGCAGGTGTCGGGACATCCGTGGCTCCGGTTGTCGGTAGCATGCGCGCCCGCTCCGCAGTCCACCCGACGTCCACCCATGAAAGCGATCCCGTTCGCGATCCTCGCCGTCTCGTCGTCCCTCGCCGTCGCTCCCCTGTGCGCGCAGCAGGCGCGCGTCGTGCCGAGCGGCCTCGCCGACATCGAGGGCAACCTGATCTCCACCTATCCGATCGGACGCACCAACGGCGGGCTGCAGATCATCGCCGATCCCAACCAGGTCGCTTCCGCTCCGGGCTTCGTCCTCGAAGCCGCGTTCCGCGTCGACGGCGCCGATCCGAACCTCAGCTACGTCGGCTACACCAAGCAGTACAAGCTGACCGTCGCGCAGACCACGGTCACGGCGGCCGCGATGACGACCAACCCGGTGACGAACCACGCCGGTGCCACGCCGACCATCGTGTTCCAGCAGCCGCTGAACATCCCCTCGAGCAGCGCACAGCCGACGGCGCCGCGGCCCTTCTCGGTGCGCTTCCCCTTCAACCAGACCTTCCCGTACGACCCGAATCTCGGCGGTCTGATCCTCACGCTGACCACCGACGACACCACGTCGGTGTCGCCCTCCTGGCGCCTCGACGGAGCGAGCCTGCGCAACGACCGTCCCGACGGCCTCGTCGGTGCCCTGGCCCCCGGCTGCACCGGCATCGGCGGCGCGGCGATGACGCTCGCCGTCGACGCCACGCAGCTGAACTTCGGCGGCAATCTCGCCGCGACGATCACCAGCAACACGGCGGGCGCCTTCCCGCTGAGCGCCTTCCTGCTGGGCTTCCAGCGCCAGGCCCTCGACCTGACGCCGCTCGGCATGAGCGGCTGCACGTTGGGGACCACGATCGACGCCGCGCTCACCGTTCCCGAGGTCGGCGGCGTCTACGCACCCGTCGTGTTGTCGATCCCGAACAACCCTGCGCTGGAAGGTGCACCGATGTTCAGCCAGGTCCTCGGCGTGGGCACCACTCCCGGCAGTCTCACCGGCAGCGTGGTCAGCAACCTGCTCGGCCTGCGCATCGGCAATCCGGCCGGCCACAGCACCTGGGCGCAGAGCATGTTCACATCCGATCCGAACTCGACGTCCTGGTCGCTGGGACGCGTCGGCACCTTCATGCCGGTGCTCGAGCTGACCGGCATCCTGCCCTGAGCGTCGCCGGAGCCGCCCGCACGTGACACAGCGCGGCCTCCTGCCGCAACCGAAGGGGTGCGGCTCGCTCCGCACCCCGAGGCACTCGGCCGCGCTGTCGGTCCTGCTGGCATCGACTGCTCACGAGAATCCGCGCGTGCCGCGCGAATCCTCCGGAGTCGTAGATCAGAGTCCGGGGTGCGCGCCGATCGACTGGCCGGCGCGCTGCCCCTCGTTGTGACCGAGGCTGCGGTCGAGGCGCCCGGTGAGCTTCAGCCACAGCGCCTTGCCGATCACGATGAAGGGCAGGTAGACGCACAGCACCAGCACGATCGATCCGAGGATCACGACCGTCATCACGATCCAGAAGATCAGGGTGCTGAGGATGCGCGCGGCCATGGAGGGCGGTCGGGCGGGGGAGTATAGGGTCGGGATCGGAGGCTTTGGCCCCTCAGCCTGAGCGTCTCCGCGAAGGTGTTCCGATGACCGACAAGAAGCCGCGCGTCCTGGTCCCGATCGCCCACGGCACCGAGGAGATGGAGGTCACGATCCTGGTCGACGTCCTGCGGCGCGCCGGCATCGAGGTGGTCCTGGCGGGCCTCGACGGAGCGGACACGGTGACCTGTTCCCGCGGCCTGCGGATCACGCCCGACCTCGCGCTGTCGCAGGTGCGCGGCGACTTCGACGTGATCGCCCTCCCCGGCGGCGGCGAGGGCAGCGAGCGCTTCCGCAACTCGGCGCAACTCGGCGTGCTGTTGCGCGCCCAGGAGCAGGCCGGCCGCGGTCTCGCCGCGATCTGCGCGGCGCCCTCCGCCTTCGCGGTGCACGGCGTCGGCAAGGGTGCGGCGATGACCGCACATCCGAGTGTGCGGGAGACCGTCGCGGCGCATGCGCGGTGGAGCGAGGACAGCGTCGTCGAGAGCGGCGAGCTGGTCACCAGTCGCGGGCCGGGCACCGCCTTCGCCTTCGCGCTCGCCTTGGTGCGCCGCCTGTGCGGAAGCGAGGTCGCGGCGAAGGTGCGAGCGCCGATGATGTTCGCCGATTGATCAGCGCGCCGAGGGATCGCGCTCGACGACCTCCGCTCCCTCGATGCGCGCGCAGAAGCCGAAGCCGCCGTCGTAGTTCTCGATCTTGAAGAGCAGCAGGTGTTCGCCGCGGGTCAGTGGGAGCGGCACGCGGTCGGAGTCGCGCGAGGAACCGCGCAGGACGACGTGCTCGAAGATGCGGCGGCCGTCGAGGAAGACGGCGATGGCGTCGTCGCTGCCGAGCACGAGGGTCGCGGCGGCGTCGTGCGCGCAGGAGATGGCACAGCGTGCGTAGATCACCACGCCGTCGCGCGGCTCGGCCTCGTGGTAGAGGTCGACCTGTCCGTCCCAGGCGACTGCGGTACGCGGTGCGCGCCAGCCGTCGAAGGCGGCATCGGTCTCCGGGGCGAAGGACTCGTGCACGCCCTCGCGTGCGCGCGACACGGCGTAGGGTCCGGCGAGCGCGAAGCGGCGCAGCGCAGGAAGCCAAGGCGTGACGCGTAGACGTGCGGCTCCGCGTGCCATCTCCGCGAGGTCCGTGTCGCGCAGCACGTCGACCACGCGCGGCGGGTTCGGCGACGCGCCGTCCTCGTCGAGCACGGTGATCGCGGCGGTTCGACCGCGCAGGCGCGCGAGGTCCCGTTCCGGGGTTTCGCCGTGGGCATCCCACTCCACGGGACACGGCGCGCACTGCTCGCGCAGGTTGGCCCGCGCGGTCGCGATCGCGGACTCGAGAGTGGCTGCGGGACGACCTCCGTACCAGAACAGCGTCACCGCGTAGTCGGAGCCGGGCGCGTCGTCGGCACCGCCGTGCTCGAGTGCGAAGCGGAGCTCTCGCGTGAAGCTCCACGGGTCGGGGATCAGGAAGCGCGCGGCGCGCACGCGGCCGCGCATCTCGTCGAGTTCGGCGACGGCGTGGAAGGTCCCGCGGAACGCGCCGCCGCGGAAGTACCACGCGCCGTCGAAGTCGTCCTCGGTGCCGGTGCCGCGGTAGCTCGGCGGCTCCTCGCCGTCGGCGCGCAGCGTGAGATCACCCTCGAGGAAGCCGAGACCCTGCCCGCTGTCGCCGGCGAGGGCGGCGAGGAAACCGACCAGATGACCGGGACCGCCTTCGATCGGCGGGGGAGCGAAGGCTTCGCCGTGGCGATTGAGCGCGCGCGTGAAGGAGGCGCGCAGGGGCAGGCGATCGCGGATCGCATCCAGATTGCGCCAGCTGCAGGTGATCTCGACCGCTTGCGCAGCGTCGCGCAGCGCGATGCAGCGCAGCGCGAAGTGACGCGCGAAGGGCATCGGCAGGCGGAGGACGAGGTCGTCGCCGTCCGGACCCAGGGGCAGCGTGTCGATCGCGTGTCGGTTCCAGGCGATGCCGAACAGATCGCCGAGGGGCACGGCGAGGCTCGGCATGTCGTCGTCGTCGAGCGTGACGGTCAGCAGGACTCCGCGCGCGGCGTCGAGGTCCGGCACGCCATCCGCGAAGTGCGCGCGCAGAGCGACGACTTCGCCCGGTCCGCTCAGATCGATCGCGACGCCGCGCACCTCGTGCTCTGCATCGGCCGCGAGCTCGAGCAGCGTGGACCGGTCGGCGTCGACGAGGCCGGTGACCGACTCGTCCCGTCGTTCCACCGCGATCTGGTGGTAGAGGGCGTCGAGACCCTCGCCCTCGATCCGTACCTCGAGACCGCGCCGGAACGCGATCGGAAGCTCTGCCAGGAAGCCGCCGCCGGGAGTCGGTGTGCCGTTGGGGAAGAAGTCGGCGAAGGGACCGCGGTACCAGGCGGCGTCGTCGAGCATGACGATCAGGGTCCCCCGCGGATTCGCGGACCACAGGCGCGTGATGCGTCCCGGTCCTTGCAGCTGCGCGAGGACGCGGTGGCCTTCGTCGCGCAGCCCGAGCACCTGGCCGTGATCGACGTTGCTCCCGCTCGGATCGCTCGAGCTGAACAACTGGGGGCGGCCGACGCGCACGCGCGGCAACTCGCGGAGACCGGGGTGCGGGGCGTCCTGGGCCGCGAGCAACGCCGTGCCCAGCAGGCCGGAAAACAGCAGGCCGGAAAACAGCAGGCCCGGAATCAGCAGGCGCGTCACGCCGGCGAGCAGGAAAGGTGACGGTGGGAATCGAACCCACGTAGACGGATTTGCAATCCGTTGCCTGGCCACTTGGCTACGTCACCGGAAGGGCTCGCGATGCGGCGACGACGCTGCAGCGGAACCGGAGGGCGGCGCAGAGTAGGGAGGGCGGGGACGTCGATCAAGACGCGGCGTGGCGGCGCGCGGATCACGGGTCGATTTCGAGTCCGCCGCTGGCGACGGCGGTCCGGACGAGGCATCTTGCTGCGCCCACACGATGGCGACGCAGAAGAAGCAGCTCGAGATCGAGTTCTCCCAGGAGATGGTCAAGCAGCCGCTCGTCTACCAGCTCAACCGCAAGTTCGACCTCGTCATCAACCTGCGGGCGGGTCAGTGGACCGAGGAAGGCGGCTTCCTTCGCCTGGAACTCGAGGGCGCCCCGGAGGAGATCGAGCGCGTGCTGACCTTCCTGCGCGATCAGGGCGTCTCCATCAAGGACGTGGAGGGGGCGTGACCCTCCCGCGCCTGCTCGTCGCGCCCCTGCTGGCCGTGCTCACGGCCGCGGCCGCGCACGGGCCGGCGGCGCCCAACGACACTTGGGCGCACGGCGCGCGCGGCTGCGTGGTCGCGGCCGAGCCCCACGCCGCGCAGATCGGACTCGACGTGCTGAAGTCCGGCGGCAATGCCGTCGATGCCGCGGTCGCGACCTTCCTCGCGCTCGCCGTCACGCATCCGCAGGCCGGCAACCTCGGCGGCGGCGGGTTCATGCTGGTGCGCATGGCCGACGGCCGGACCGCGGCGCTCGACTTCCGCGAGAGGGCGCCGTCGGCGGCCCATCGCGACATGTACCTGAAGGCGGACGGCAGCGTCGACAGCGACCGCAGCCTGTTCGGCTCGCTCGCCGGCGCCGTGCCCGGCAGCCCGGCGGGCATGGTGCGCGCGCTGGAACTCTTCGGCCACAAGCCGCTGCGCGAACTCGCCGCGCCGGCGATCGCGCTCGCCCGCGACGGCTTCCCGGTCACGCACTTCCTCGCCGATGCGCTGCAGGCCGACCGCAAGACCTTCGCGCGTTTCCCGAGCACGCAGGTGGTGTTCTTCAAGGACGGTCAGCCGCTGCGCGCCGGCGACACGCTGGTGCAGAAGGATCTCGCCGCCACGCTCCAGCGCTTCGCCGAGGGCGGCTTCGACGGCTTCTACAAGGGCGAGACCGCCGACCGATTCGCCGCGTTCATGACGCACAGCGGCGGGGCGATCACCACCGACGACCTCGCCGCCTACCGCGTGCGGGAGCGCGAGGTGCTGCGCGGCAGTTACCGCGGCTACGAGGTGCTCTCGATGCCGCCGCCGTCCTCGGGTGGCATCGCATTGCTGCAGATGCTCGCGCTGCTCGAGCCCTTCGACCTCGCCGGCATGGGGCACGGCTCGGCGCGTTCGATCCACCTGCTGAGCGAGGTGATGCGTCGTGCCTACGCCGACCGTGCGCGCTGGCTCGGCGATCCCGACCATTTCGACGTGCCCGTCGCGGGCATGCTGTCGCGCGAGTACGCCGACCGCCGTCGCGCGACGATCCGCACCGATCGCATCAGCGAGGTCGATGCCGGGCTGCCGCCAGGTGCGCCGGATCCGAGCGCACACGAGAGCAAGGAGACCACGCACTTCTCGATCGTCGACGCCGAGGGCAACGCGGTGTCGTGCACGACCACGATCAACTCGACCTTCGGGGCAGGCATCGTCGTCGACGGCCTCGGCTTCCTGCTCAACAACGAGATGGACGACTTCTCCGCGAAACCCGGCGTGCCGAACCAGTTCGGCCTGGTCGGCGGAGAGGCCAACGCGATCGCGGCGGGCAAGCGACCGCTGTCGTCGATGACCCCGTCGATGGTCCTCAGGGACGGCAAGGTGCGCTTCGTGCTCGGCAGCCCCGGCGGCGGTCGCATCATCAACACCGTCCTCGAGGTGCTCGTCGACCTGGTGGACCACGGCATGTCGCTGCGCGACGCGGTCGCCGCGCCGCGCATCCATCACCAGTGGAAGCCGGACGAGCTCGCCTGGGAGGTCGGCGCGATCAACCCCGACACGCGCGCGATCCTCGAGAAGATGGGCCACCGCTTCGCGCGGAAGCCGAGCGCCGTCGGCCGCTGCCAGGCGATCGAGATCCGCGACGACGGCGAGCGCATCGGTGTGAGCGACCCGCGCTCGGGTGGGACCGCCGTCGCCTACTGATCTACGACTCCGGAGGATTCGCGCGGCACGCGCGGACTCTCGTGAGCAGTCGATGCCAGCAGGACCGACAGCGCGGCCGAGTGCCTCGGGGGTGCGGTGAGCGAAGCGAGCCGCACCCCTTCGGTTGCGGCAGGAGGCCGCGCTGTGAGCCCGGACGAAATCCATGATCCGGGCTCTCAGATGCCTGCTGGTGGCCGCATGCGCGGCCACGCAGAGTTCGAGAGATCGATTGTCTCTCGAGTTCCGAGGCGTCGTGGTCAGCGCACGAACACGCAGTCCTTCCACTCGGCTTCGAGCCGCCGGCTGTCCTCGATGTCGATCGCCTTGCAGGCCGCGATGGTCAGGCGGCGCAGCTTCAGGCCTTCGAGCTGCCGCAGGCCGTCGACGGTGACGTTCGGATTCGCGCGCAGGTCGAGATCCTCGAGCTTGTCGAGGTCGCGCAGGTGCGCGAGGCCCGCATCGGTGACCAACGGATCGCCGTCGAGCGACAGCACGCGCAGCTCATGGAGCTTCGCGAGGGTCTGCAGGTGCTCGTCACGGACGAAGCCGCAGCGCGCGAGGTCGACGTGCCACAGGCGATGGAAGTCGGGCAGGCTCGCGATGATCTCGCCGCGGAGCTGCGTGCAGTCGCGCAGGCTGAGCTCGCGCAGCTCGTCGGTCGGCATCTCGGTCAGGGCGGCGTCCTCGAGCTTCGCGCAGCCGTCGAGCGTGAGCTTGCGCACCTTCCCGAAGGTGGCCAGACCGTGACCGGTGATCTCGGCGCAGAAGGTGAGATTCAGCTCCTCGATCGGACCGCGCAGCGCGAGCAGATCGGGGTCCTGGATCTTGTCGAGGTGGGAGAGATCGACGATGCGCAGTCTCGACAGGTCGCGCAGGTGGCTCAGACCCTCGCCGGTGACCTTGTCGGCCATCGACAGGCGGAGCACCTGCAGCTGTCGCAGTTCGCCGAGTGCTTCGAGGACACCGTCGTCGACACCCGCCGTCGCGTGTTCCGGTGGAGGCAGCCGGCTGCTGAGGAGCCACGCGCCGACACGGCCGAGATCGAGCTCCTCGAGGTGGTGCAGTGCGCGGAGCTTGACGAGCCCGTCCGGTGTCAACCAGGTCTGCGTGTCGAGGTCGAGGCTGCGCAGGTTGACGAGGCGTGTCACGTGATCGAGAGCCTCGTCTCGGATCTCGGTCCCGCCGGGGATCTGCAGGGCGCGCAGCCCAGGCAGTCGGGCGAGCGCGGCGAGATCCTCGGTGCCGAGTCGACAGGCGACGAGTCCCAGGCTCTGCAGCATCGGGAGTCGCTCGAGCGAGGCGAGACCCGCACCGGTGATCTCGCGACACCACAGAAGGCGCAGCACCTGGAGCTTGTCGAGCGCCGCGATCCGCTCCATGCCCGCGTCGGTGATCGACACGCCGTTGGTGCTCGGGAGCTTGGTGATCTCCAGCGCGCGCAAGCCTCGGAATCGGCTGAGCGCCGCGAGGTCGTCGTCGCGCGGTTGGATCAGCACGAGGTTCTGCAGGTCGGCGGGGAGGCCGTCGAGCTGTGCCGGTTCGGCGCGCACCGGCGGCGGCAGTTCCGGCGGATCCTGTGGGGGGCCGATCGCGGCTTCGTGCGCGGTGCTGGAGCCGCGGCTCACCATCCAGATCACGCCGATGCCGAGCGCGATCAATGCGGCGGTCAGCCAGTGCCTCGCGCGATGCGACGTCGAAGTCCGGTGCCCGCCTTCGGAGCGGAGGCGGGCGGCGATGCCCTCGGCGAGATCGGGGCAATGCTCACCGCCGAGCAGTTCGTGCAACGCGAGATCGATGCGACGATCGTCGACTTCGTCCTTCGCGGTCACATCAGCACCTCGCGTTCGATGCAGGCGCGCAGCACGGCGCGCGTGCGCTGCAACAGGGTCTTCACGCCGTTCTCGACCATGCCGAGTTCGTTCGCCACCGCGGCTCGCGGGAGCTGCCTGCGGTAGAACAGCTCGATCGCGCGCGCGGCCCTGCCCTGCAGGGTCCCGACGCAGCGCGCGAGAGCATCGAGGAACCGCTCGTGCCGCTCGGTCTCGACCTGCGCGGGGAAGCTCGCATCGATGGCATCGAGGACGGCCTCGTCGGGGACCTCGTCGCGGCGCCGGCGCCGTCGATCGAGGAACAGGAAGCGCGCGCTGCGTCGCAGGAAGCTCGCGGTCGCGCGCTCGTCGCGCTCGCGGAAGCCCTTGCGCAGGACCACGAGGAAGGCGTCCTGCACCAGTTCCTCGGCCTCGCCTGCGCCGGCTCCGAGCATGCGGCAGTAGCGCCACAGGCCGTGTTGGTGTCGTCGCACCAGGCTCTCGACGTCGAGCTCGGGTTCCATGCAGACCGGGTCCACGGGTCCTGACCGCGCGGAGGCGCTCAGGGTATTCGGGAATCCCGCCGCGGCGCGGACCCTCAGCGCAGGATCTCGAGCAGGCGCGCGCTGATCTCCCGCGCGAGCACCTCTTGACCCGCCGAGGTGAGGTGCACGCGGTCCCACCACAGGAAGCCGCGCTCGTCCACAGTCGCCATGAACGCGTGCATGTCGAGGACCGGGACATGTGCGGACTCGGCGAGCTTGCGCATGACGATGTGGTTCTGCGGCAAGGAGTCCGGCGGCACGGTCTCGGGGGAGTTCGCCTCGAGGACACAGATCAGACGTGCGCCGCGGCGCTGCACAACCTCCCACATCGCGATCAGCGCCTGACCGAAGGCGACCTGGTCGAGATCGTTGTGCCCCGCGTCGACCACGACCACCTCCGGACGGAACTCGTCGAGAGCGTGGCTCTCGCAGACCTCCACCTGCTGCGCGAGGCGATGGCCGGAGACCGCCACGTCGAGGCATCGCCAGCCGGGATCGGGCGCCGCGCGGTCGAGTTCGGCCTCGACCAGGCGGGTCCACACATCGGCCGAAACACGCGCACCCGACCCCCAGGTCTGCGAACCGCCGCAGAACAGGATCCTGCGGGCCCGCTTCGGATCGCGCCCGGGATGCCGCGCCTCCCAGGACACCTCCGGGATCTCCGGGCGGAACATCGTGTTCGCGTAGTGCGGGGTCTGCAGGGGGTTCAGGGGATAGCGCGCGGAGAGCCACAGGTCGTCGAGCGCGGCGAGTGCCCACGCCAGCATGGCC
The DNA here is from genome assembly GCA_046349595.1 of Planctomycetota bacterium. GTDB lineage: Bacteria > Planctomycetota > UBA1135 > UBA1135 > UBA2386 > JACRLW01. The sequence goes on along the minus strand of JAXMCA010000001.1, from coordinate 2,204,588 downwards.
AGGGTCAGCAGGACACAGCTGGGCACGAGTCGACGGATGCGCCGGCTCCGGCTTCGCAGCGCGGCCGCGATGGCGGACCAGATGCCACCCGCGATCAGGGTGCAGAGAGCGCCGTACGCGAGCAGCAGATCGCGGCGGTCGAAGTGCTCGACGAGCAGGGTGCGATCGCCGTGGCGCAGGACCACGTCGTCGACGAGAGCGGATCGGTCGCCGCCGCGGAAGCCGATGCGACGCGAACTCGCGGGGCGGATCGTGAAGTGCGCGATCGGCACGCCGTCGACGAGCAGGCGTGCATCACCAGGTCCGAGTTCGAGTCGCCCTGCGTGCCAGGCGCCGTCCAGCGGTGCGGACGCCACCGGCTCGAGGGACTCGAAGAGCCCCTTCGCATCGGTGCGGAAGGTGGCGGTCGGTTTGCCCTCGTGTCGGCTCAGCCGGACTCCGTCGAGCCTCTCGAAGCTCTCGGCTCCAGAATCGAGTTCGACCGCGAGCCAGGCGCCGGGGTCGAGGCGGAACGCGAACTCGCAGGCGTCGAAGTCCAGGGCATCGGAGAGGTAGATCTCCTGGAATCCGAACCACGCGCCGAGGTCGACGACGCGGCCGTGCAGCATGGGGCGCGTGAGCCGGGCCATGGCGCCGCCGATCACGCCCTTGCGGCAGTCGGTCTTGGTGTTCCCGAAACGGCCGAGTTCGTGGAGCGTACGGAACTGCGCGGCCCAGAAGCGACCGGCGCCGAGACCGGCGAGGACGCACAGGCCGACCACGAGCAGGGAAGTCCAGACCTGGCGGCGCATGCGGGTCGTACGGAGCGCCAGAGTGCCATGCGCGCCGGGCCTCGTCGACTTCCGCGCCATGGCAATCCCGTATCGATACGGCGGCGCGGACGGCGCGCGACCGATCGCTGCCGGCGACGAGCCGGTCTCGCGACAATCACCGTCCGGTCCGCCATGCACATCCGACGCCGCACCGTCGCTCTCGCGATCCTCGTGATCTGCGCTTCCGCCCCGGCCCAGAAGGACTGCAATCGCAGCTCCTTCGGCCTCACCCCCCTGCCGGATCTCGCTGGCGGCAGCTACCGCGGCCAGCCGGGAGGACTGTATCCGGGGAACAGCAACCAGATCCCCGCGCCGCATCTCGCCGCTGGACTCCTGCGCGCGGCGGAGATCATCCCGCGCCTCGCCGACGGCACGCCCGATGCGAACGGTCGTGTGGTGCTGCTGTCGATCGGGATGTCGAACACCACGCAGGAGTTCTCCGCCTTCGTGCCGTGGAGCGACGCCGATCCGCAGCGCGAGTCCCATCTGCGCGTGATCGACGGCGCGCAGGGGGGTCAGGACGCGCGCGTGTTCGCGGATCCCAACGCCGCGGCGTGGTCGGTGATCGACCAGCGCCTCGCCAACGCGGGGCTCGCACCCGCGCAGGTCCAGGCGCTCTGGATCAAGGAGGCGCTGGCGGCGCCGACCTCGCTCGCCTGGCCCGCGCACGTCACCGAGCTCGAGACGCTGATGCTCGACGTGATCCACAACGCGCAGACCCGCTTCCCCAACGCGAAGGTCGCGTTCCTCAGCTCGCGCACCTTCGGCGGCTACTCGACCAATCCGGCGCGGACCGAACCCCTGAGCTACGAGACGGCCTTCGCGATGCGCGGCTTGATCACGCGGCAGATCGCGCAGGATCCGGCGCTGAACCACGATCCCAATCTCGGCCTGGTGACCGCGCCGTGGCTGGGATGGGGGCCCTATCTCTGGGCGGACGGCGTGATCCCGCGCGCCGACGGACTGCGCTGGCTCTGCGAGGACACCGTCGCGGACGGCGTGCACCCGAGCCCCTCGGGACGGCTGAACGTCGCCGATCTCCTGATCGCGCACTTCCGAACGCACCCCGTCGCGACGCCCTGGTACCTCGGCGTCGCGCGCACGCCCTCCGCCGCGTTCATCCGCTATGGCTCGGGATGCAACGGTTCGACCGGCGAGCCGTTGATCGCCGCGCGCGCTGCGCCGATCCCCGGCAATCCGACCTTCGCCCTCCAGCTCGGTGGCGCGCGACCCCTCGCGCCGGCGTCGCTGTTCCTCGCGCTCGCGCGCGGTCGCGTGCTGCTCGGTCGCGAGGGTTGCGACCTGTGGTTCGATCCGTCGACCCTGGTCGACGCCTTCGCCGCGACCACCGATGCCGCCGGGGCCGCGCTGTGGCCGGCTGCGATTCCCAACGACCCCGCAATCGCCGGCCTCGTGTTCCATGCGCAGTGGGCGATCCTCGATCCGGCCGGGGCGCCGATCCCAGGCGTGGGAGGGCTCTCGTTCACGTCAGGTGCCTTCGTACGGATCGGTCCACGCTGAGCGTGAACGGGGTCGGGCCGGACGGCATGATCCCGATCGCTTGCGCGTCTCCGTCTTCCCGACCTGCCTCGTCGACCAGTGCTGGCCGTCGGCCGGTGTCGGCACCGTGCGGCTGCTGCGCCGTCTCGGTGTCGAGGTCGGTTTCGATCCGCAGGCGACCTGCTGCGGACAGCCGGCGTGGAATTCCGGGCACCGCGGTCCGGCGCGCCTGCAGGCGCAGCAGTGGATCGAGGCCTTCGAGCGCGGCCGCGCCGAGCACGCGGTGATCCCGTCCGGGTCCTGTGCGGCGATGGTGAAGCACTTCCCGCATCTCTTCGAGGCCGGAGATCCCTGGCACGCGCGCGCCGAGGAGATGGCAACACACACGCACGAGCTGTGCGCGTTCGTGGTGCGCGAGCTGGGCATCGACGACGTCGGCGCGAGCTTCAGGGGTCGCATCGGCTGGCACGACGCCTGCCACGGTCTGCGTGAGCTCGGACTGCACGACGAGCCGCGTGCCCTGCTCCGGCGCGTGCGCGGCGCGGAGTACGTCGAGCTGCCCGAGGCCGACTCCTGCTGCGGGTTCGGCGGCACCTTCGCGGTCAAGTACCCGGAGATCTCGACCGCGATCGCCGACCGCAAGCTGGAGGCGATCGCAGCCGCCGACATCGACGTGGTCGTCGCCGGCGATGCGAGCTGCCTGATGCACATCGAGGGACGGCTGTCGCGGGTCGGATCGAAGGTGCGCAGCATGCACATCGCCGAGCTGCTCGGAGGCTCCTCGTGAGCGGAACGCACAAGCCGATGGAGCGCTTCGACGCCAATGCGCGCGAGGCGCTCGACGACCGTCCGTTGCGCAAGGCCCTGCGCAAGGCCACCGTGCAGTTCGGCGAGCGACGGCGCAATGCGACCGCGGACCTCGGCGCGGAGGCATGGCAGGCCCTGCGTGCCCGTGGACGTGCGATCAAGGACGCCACGCTGGCGCATCTCGATCGGCACCTCGAGGACTTCGCGAAGCGCGCGGCGGAGCTCGGTGTCGTGATCCACTGGGCGCGCGACGGCGCCGAGGCCTGCGCCACGATCGCGCGCATCGCGCGCGACTGCGCGGCGAAGACCATCGTCAAGGCCAAGTCGATGACCAGCGAGGAGGTGCGTCTCAACGACCACCTCGAGCACGAGGGCTTCGAGCCGGTCGAGACCGACCTCGGCGAGTGGATCGTGCAGCTCGCACGCGAGGTGCCCTCGCACATCATCGTCCCGGCGATCCATCGCTCGAAGGACAGCATCGCCGAGCTGTTCCACCGCGAGGTCGGCACCGAACCCGGGGCCGACGTGCAGGCGCTGACCGCGGCCGCGCGCAAGGTGCTCCGCGACCGCTTCCTCGACGCCGAGCTCGGCGTGAGCGGCGTGAACTTCGCCGTCGCCGAGACCGGCTCGATCCTGATCCTCGAGAACGAGGGCAACATCCGGCTGACGACGACGCTGCCGCGCGTGCACGTCGCCCTGATGGGGATCGAGAAGGTGATTCCGAGGCTCGCGGACCTCGCCGTGTTCCTCCGTCTGCTGCCGCGCGCAGGCACCGGTCAGCGTCTCACCAGCTACCAGTCGCTGCTCACCGGGCCGGGTGCGCGCGACGGCGGCGACGGCCCGCAGCAGCTCCACGTGGTGATCCTCGACAACGGCCGCTCGAAGATGCTCGCCTCGGCGCTGACACGTCAGACGCTGGCGTGCATCCGCTGCGGTGCCTGCCTCAACGTCTGCCCGATCTACCAGAACGTCGGCGGACACGCCTACGGCTCGGTCTATCCGGGGCCGATCGGCGCCGTGGTCACGCCGCAACTGGTCGGCGTGGAGCGCGCGCGGCAATTGCCCTTCGCCTCGACGCTGTGCGGCGCATGCCGCGACGCTTGTCCGGTCGCCATCGACATCCCCTCGCTGCTGCTGCACCTCCGCCACGAGGTGGTCGAGGCGCCGCAGGAGGAGATGCGCCGCAAGCGCAGGCTCGAGCGGATCGCCTTCGGCGCTTGGTCCTTCATGGTGCGCTCGCGACGGCGCTTCGAGTTCGCATCGTTCCTGGCGCGCCTCGGACAGCGGTTGTTCGTGCGCGACGGTCGCATCGGCACCGGTCCCTTCGCGCTGCGCGCCTGGACGCGTGGTCGCGACCTGCGGCCGTTGGCGAAGGAGTCGTTCCGTGCGCGGTGGGCGAACGGGCTGTCGAGCGAGGCACCCGATCGGAGGGTTCCGTGAAGCGGGACGCGGCGCAGAAGGCGGTGCTCGGCGCGGTACGCGAGCACCTCGCGCAGTCGCGGCGCGAGGGAGAGGCGACCCTCGAAGCGCCTCGGCCCGCGGAGGTGTCCTTGGCGACCGTCGACCGTGACGCTCTGGTGCGCGAGTTCGCGCAGCGGCTCGGTGCCGTGGGTGGTGTCGCCTGGCGCGTCGGTGACCTCGCTGCGGCTGCGGCCTGCATCGACGAGCTGATCGCGGAGTTGCGTGCCGACGTGGTGGCCTTCGCGGATGCACCCTTCACGCAGCGCCTGCGCGAGCAGGTCGCTTCCACCGTGGACAAGATCGGCCCCGAGGACCGGCACGCCATCGCCCGCTGCGCGCTCGGTGTCACCACCGCGCGTGCGGCGATCGCCGAGACCGGCTCGCTTCTGCTCGACGCCGCGCAGGAGCGCTACCGCCTGGTGTCGCTGCTGCCGACGGTGCACGTCGCGGTGGTGCCGGTGATCCTCTTGCTGCGCGATCTCGACGAGGCCTTCGACCTGCTCGGCAAGGCGCCGTCGAGCGCGGTCACGCTGGTGACCGGACCCTCGCGCACCGCCGACATCGAGCTGACCCTGGTGGTGGGGGTGCACGGACCGCAGGCGCTCCACGTGATCCTGGTCGATCGCGTGTGATCGCGTCGCGAGACGGCGAGCCTTGTCTTTCGCGGCCCGCGGCGCATCCAGGCATGGAGTCGGCGCGAAGTCCGCGTCATCCTTCGCTCACCCGCGATCCCACCGCCATGCGCAAGCTCGCCGTCCTGTCCCTCGCCCTCCTCCTCGCCTCCTGCGGCACCTCGTCGACCGAGCTGCAGAGCGCTCCGAAGTCCTCCGAAGCCCCGACCATGAAGACCTTCTACGACCTGCACACCGAGAGCCTCGAAGGTGCACCCGCCGACCTGTCCGCGTACCGCGGCAAGGTCACGCTGGTCGTCAATGTGGCGAGCGCCTGCGGCTACACCCCGCAGTACGCCGGTCTGCAGAAGCTCTACGAGGAACTGCACGAGCGCGGCTTCGAGGTGCTCGGCTTCCCGAGCAACGACTTCGGCGCGCAGGAGCCGGGCTCACCCGCCGAGATCCGCACGTTCTGCTCCTCGAAGTACCACGTCGGCTTCCCGATGTTCGCCAAGCTGCAGACCAAGACCGGCGACGGCCAGTCCCCGATCTACGCGCTTCTGGGTGAGCAGACCGGCAAGCTCCCGAACTGGAACTTCTGCAAGTACCTGATCGGCAAGGATGGCAAGGTGCTCGGCTTCTTCCCCTCGAAGGTCACGCCGGACGACAAGGACCTGCGCGCCAAGATCGAAGCGGCGCTGTGAGCGCCGTCGACCTCACGCCAGGATCGGTCGCACCAGCTCGCCGTAGACGTCGGTGAGCCGGATGTCGCGGCCGCTGAAGCGGTAGGTCAGGCGCAGGTGGTCGATGCCGAGCAGGTGCAGCATGGTGGCGTGCAGGTCGTGCACGCTGACCTTGCCCTCGACGGCCTTGTAGCCGTAGTCGTCGGTCGCGCCGTGGACCACGCCGCCCTGGATGCCGCCGCCGCACAGCCAGGTGCTGAAGCCGAAGGGGTTGTGATCGCGGCCGTTGCGGCCCTGGGCGAAGGGCGTGCGGCCGAACTCGCCGGACCAGATCAGCAGCGTCTCGTCGAGCATGCCGCGCGCCTGCAGGTCGCGGATCAGTCCGGCGATCGGCTGGTCGACGGCGAGCGCGTTGCGCTCGTGATGGTCCTTGAGGTTGCTGTGCTGGTCCCAGCGGTCGGTGCCGGTGCGTGGACAGGTCAGTTCGATGAAGCGCACACCGCGCTCGACGAGGCGGCGCGCGATCAGGCACTGGCGCGCGTAGATGCGCGTCGGCTCGTTCGGATGATCGAGACCGTAGAGTTTCCTGGTGGCCTCGCTCTCGCCCTGCAGCGAGGTCAGCTCGGGTACCGCGATCTGCATGCGCGCGGCCAGCTCGTAGTTCTGGATCGCGGATTCCACCGCGTCGTTGCGGCCGAGGCGTGCGGCGACCTCGGCGTCGAGGCGTCGCAGCAGATCCAGCTTGCGTGCCTGTTCTCCGGCCTGGGATTCGTGCGCGCGAACATTGGCGATCGGTTCGTCACCGGCGCCGAGCACGCTGGCCTGATGGCTCGCGGGCAGGAAGCCGGAGTGGAAGCAGTCGAGTCCGCCGGGCGGGATCAGCCCGCCGTTGAGCACCACGAAGGCCGGCAGGTCGCGCGATGCACAGCCGAGCCCGTAGTCGACCCAGGCGCCCATGCTCGGCCGTCCCTGCAGACCGTGGCCGGTGTGCAGGAAGTAGTTGCCGTTGGTGTGCTCGCTGAAGTCCGCATGCATCGAGCGTACCACCGCGATGCGGTCCATCAGCTCGCGGACCTTCGGGAACAGGTCGCTCACCGGCGTGCCGCACTCGCCACCGGGACGGAAGGTCCAGGGTGATCCCAGCGTGTTGCCGTTGTCGTTGAATTGCGTCGGCTCCTTCTTCATCGGGAAGGGCCTGCCGTCGTCGCGCTGCAGCAGCGGCTTGGGATCGAAGGTGTCGACCTGCGAGGGGCCGCCGTCCATGTAGAGGAAGATCACCGCCTTGGCGCGCGGCGTGTGGTGGGGGCAGCCGTCGACGCCGCCCGAACGCAACAGCGAGGGTGCGCGCTCGAACAGCGACAAGGCGGCGAGTCCACCGAAGCCGTGGCAGGCACGCGAGAGGAGCTCGCGCCGCGTCGGGCGGAGGCGTGGTGTCCGTGGGTCGATCATCACGTCACTCGAGGAAGACGAAGTCCTTGACGTTGAACAGGACGTGCGCGAACTCGTCCCAGGACGCCGTGTCGCTGCCGTCGCCGAGGAAGCTCCGCGCACTGGCGCGCTCGTCGGCGGTGGGATGGCGGGCGAAGGCGGCGAGGTACATCGCATCGATCGCCGCGTCGATGTCTCCTGCCGATCCGCGTGCGCGTGCTGCCCACTTCGCCGCCTGTTCGACCGTGAAGGGATCGTTGAGCAGAGCCAGCGCCTGGCCCGGCACGTTCGAAACGCTGCGCACGCCGACCGTGGAGAAGGGGATCGGCGTGTCGAAGGCGAGGAAGAAGGGGTCGAGGAAGTTGCGCCGCACCTCGAGGTACACGCTGCGTCGGCCGTCGCCGTCCGCGGGACCCGATGCGCCGGGTCGTCCGCGGCCGTCCATGAAGGGGGTGAGGTGCACCGCGACGCTCGGTCCGCCCATCTTCGGATCGAGTCGACCGGACAGTGCAAGCATCGCGTCGCGGATCACCTCGCCTTCGAGGCGACGCAGGTTCGCGCGGTGCAGCAGGTGGTTGTCGGGGTCGACGAGTTCCGCACGTGCGGTCATCTCGGCATCCTCGTGGCGGCTCGCCATGCCGTAGGTCTCCGACAGAACGATGCGGCGGACGGCTTTCTTGAGCGACCAGCCATCCTCGACGAATCGCAGCGCGAGCCAGTCGAGCAGCTCGCGGTGGCTGGGCTCTTCGCCGAGCTTGCCGAAGTTGTCGACCGTGGGAACCAGGCCGCGGCCGAGCAGGTGGTACCAGATGCGGTTCACGGCGACGCGCGCGGTCAGCGGGTTGTCGGCGCTGGCGATCTGCTGCGCGAAGGCGAGGCGTCCGTGACCGCGTCCTTCTGCGGCGTGCGCTCCGAGCACGGTGAGGCCGCGGTGCTCGCACAGCGGTCCCGCATTGCGGTGACCACCGCGGACGTGGACCGGCTCGACGACGTCGTCGCCCTCGGTGAGCGTGGTCACGAAGGCGGGTTCCGGCAGAGCGGCTTCGGCGTCGCGCCAGGTCTTGCACACCGACGCGAGCGACGCATCGGTGATCCGCGCGACCCGCGTGCCGGCGAAGGCGGCGAGGGCGGCCGGATCGCCGCGGCGCAAGGCGTCGACGTAGCGCCCGATCAGCGCGTCGACGTCGGCCGGAGGCTCACGTCCGAGCCAGGTGATCGCTGCGCGCACGGGCTCGGGCGGAGGATTCGGATCGTCGCTGAGCACCGCGCGCCCGAAGGCCAACCAGCCGCGTGGCTCCCATCCGCCGTCGTGCATCGGATCGGCGGGGTCGGGGGCGGAGACATCGACCAGCTCGAGCGAAGCGCGTCGCCCCGGCGTCGGCTCGAGATCGATCCGGATCCAGCGCGGCGAGTCGCTCTGCAGCTCCTGCTTGTAGGCATCGTAGATCGGCCCGCGCACCAGACGGAAGCCGTCGAGCACGACGTTGATGCGCGACGCGCGACCGGCGGCCCACACGTACAGGTAGCGTCGATCGATGCGGAAGTCGGGCGTCGACAGCGTGCCGCATTCGCGCGGACTGCGGCGCGCCGAGTGCACGAAGGATCCCGGCCAGGCCGAGAGAGTGGCCGTGTCGTCGCCGTCGGCGACCACGAGCACGCCGTCGATCATCGGGGCGTCGAGGAAGGCGGGCCCGTCGCGATGCCAGTCGCGCGCCGAGGGATCTGCGGCATCGGCGACCACGCGATCGTTCTGGCGCGCGGTCCCGTTGCTGCCGGTGACCTCGCTCCAACGCTCGGCGATCTCCGCGCCGGATGCGCCGCGCAACACCGCGAGCGCGTGCAGCGGATGGTTCTGTTCGCGTGCCGCGGCGGGATCGCGCAGGCGTGCGACCAGTTCACGCACCGCGGCGGCCTCCGCACCGTGGCGTGCGGCCGCCTGATCGGCGAGCGCTTCGAATCGCTCCTTGCGCGCCTTGGCGTCGCCTTCGGCTTCGACCGGCATGCCGAGCACGTCGAGCGCGGCACGCAGCGCGCGCTCCGCACCCTGCGCGCCGGAGTCGGCGAGCGCGTGCAGTGCGGCCTGACGGAGCGCGTCGCTCGCGGCGCCGAGGCGCGTGTGCAGCGCATCGGAACCGACCGGCTCGAGCACATGGTTCACGCTCGTCGCGCTCGCGAACACGCCGTAGGCCGCGTAGTAGTCGGTGGTCGGGATCGGGTCGAACTTGTGGTCGTGGCAGCGCGCGCAGGCCAGCGTCACGCCGAGGAAGCTCTTGCTGACGATGTCGAGGACGTTGTCGATGCGGTCGCTCTCGGCCTGCTTGGTGTCGACCGGGGAGTGGGTCTGGTCGCCGAGCAGGAGCCCGGTGGTGCCGATCGCGGAGATCGGCAGGTGGGTGTCGGGGTCGATGCGCGGGTCGTCGAGCAGGTCGCCGGCGAGGTGCTCGACGATGAAGCGGTCGTAGGGCAGATCGTCGTTCAGGGAGCGGATCAGCCAGTCGCGGTAGCGCCACGCGCCCACGATGGAGAAGTCGAACTCGTGCCCCATCGATTCCGCGTAGCGGAACAGGTCCATCCAGTGGCGCGCCCAGCGTTCGCCGAACTGCGGCGCGGCGAGCAGGCGGTCGACTGCGGCGGCGCGCGCGGCGGGCGAGGGATCGGCGACGAAGGCCTCGATCTCCGCCGGAGTCGGGGGCAGGCCGATCAGGTCGAAGGACACCCGGCGCAGCCAGGTCGCCGGTGCTGCGGGAGGCGCCGGCTCCAGGCCGGCGGTCGCGAGGCGGGCACGCACGAAACGGTCGATCGGATCGGCGGCGAAACGCGGGTCGTCGACCGCGGGTGGCGCGACGTCGACCGGCGGCTGGAAGCACCAGCGTGCATCCGTCGCCGCGCGCGCCGGTGGGGTCGGTGCCGGTCCGCGGTGCGGCGAAGCCGGTTCCTGGCCCACGACTTCCTGTTCCTGGCCCACGACCGGTCCGCACAGGCACAGCGGGAGGAGAAAGCGAGTGAGGGGGCGACGACGAGTCATGGCCGGGGAGCGACGGGTACTTATGGTAGTCGCGCTCCGCGATCCTGCGATGACCAGTCCTCGTCCCGCTCCTGACTTCTCCCTGGCCGGCCGCGTGGCGCTCGTCACCGGCAGCAGCAAGGGCCTCGGCAAGGCGATGGCCTTCGGCCTCGGCCGTGCCGGTGCCAAGGTCGCCTTCAACTACCACAACGGGCAACAGAAGGCCGAGGCGACCTTCGCCGAGTACCGCGCCGCGGGGCTGAAAGGCGGGCTGTTCCGCGGCAACGTGATCGACGAAGCCGACGTGAAGCGCATGTGCGCGTCGATCGCGCGCGAGCTCGGCCCGATCGACATCCTGGTGGTCAACGCCACGCCCGATCAGCCCCATGCGCCGATCGAGGAGTACGACTGGGCCTTCCACCAGCAGATGCTCGACTTCTTCGTGAAGTCGCCGTTCCTGCTGACCCGCGCCGTGCTGCCGCACATGAAGGAGCGGCGCTTCGGCCGCATCATCAACATCGGCTCCGAGGTGCTGAAGCGCGGCGTGCCGAACTTCAGCCCCTACGTGGCGGCGAAGGGAGCGCAGGACGGCTGGACGCGCAGCATGGCCAGCGAGCTCGCGCCCTGGAACATCACCGTCAACATCCTGGCCCCGGGTTGGATCCCGGTCGAACGCCACGAGAACGACCCGCAGTCCGACAAGGACGCCTACCGCGCGCTGATCCCCCTGAACCGCTGGGGCGTGCCCGACGACGTGGTCGGCGCCTGCGTGTTCTTCGCCAGCGATGCGGCGAGTTTCGTCACCGGCCAGAACCTGTGCGTGAACGGCGGCATGACCGTCGGCTGAGCGCCGCACGCGACCGAAGAGATCCGAAGATGTCCAAGACCACACTGCTCGCGCTCTGCGCACTGCTCTGCGCCGTCCTGCTGCCGTCCTGCGGCGACAAGCAGGCCTCGAATCCGGGCGCGCAGAGGAAGCTGCGCGTCGCCTATGTCACCAACGGCGTCGATCCCTTCTGGGTGCTCGCCGAGGCCGGAGCGAAGAGCGCGGCGCAGCGGCTCGGCGTCGATTGCGACGTGTTGATGCCGCCGCACGGAATCAGCGACCAGAAGCAGATGCTGGAGGACGCCGTGACGCGCGGCATGGACGGCATCGCCGTGTCGCCGATCGATCACGAGAACCAGACGCCGCAGCTCGACAAGATCGCGGCGACGCTCCCGCTGATCACGACCGACAGCGACGCCCCGAAGAGCAAGCGCCTGTGCTTCGTCGGTATGGACAACTACGACGCCGGACGCATGGTCGGCGATGCGGTGCGCACCGCGTTGCCGAAGGGCGGCAAGGTGATGCTGTTCATCGGGCGCCTCGAGCAGGACAACGCGCGCGCAAGGGTGATCGGCACGATCGACGCCATCCTCGGCCGCGACCGCGACGATGCGCGTGCGCTCGATCCCGATCAGAAGCTCGAGGGCAAGGGCTTCACCATCCTCGGCGTGCGCACCGACCAGTTCGACAAGAGCACCGCGAAGTCGAACGCGGCCGACGTGCTCACGGCGCACCCCGACATCGCTGCGATGGTGGGGCTGTTCGCCTACAACCCGCCGGCGATCCTCGAGGCGCTGCGGCAGGCCGGCAAGCTCGGAACCGTGAAGGTGATCGGCTTCGACGAACAGGACCCGACCCTGCAGGGCATCGTCGACGGTCACGTCGACGCGACCATCGTGCAGAACCCCTACGAGTACGGGGTGAAGTCGGTCGAGATCCTGGTCGCGCTCGCGAAGGGCGACCGTTCCGTGCTGCCGAAGGGCGGCAACCTGATGATCCCGGCGCGGCGCATCGACAAGGCGAACGTCGAGGCCTTCTGGTCCGAGAAGAAGCAGCGGCTCGGCACCAAGGATGGGCGCTGAGAGCACCCCGCGCGTCCTGGCGCGTGGCATCAGCAAGTCGTTCCCCGGCGTGCGTGCGCTGCTGGGTGTGGATCTGCACGTCGGCGCCGGCGAGGTCGTCGCCCTGGTCGGCGAGAACGGCGCCGGCAAGAGCACGCTGATGAAGATCCTCGCCGGCGTGCAGTCGCCGGACGAGGGCGAGCTGCAGGTCGACGGCGAGACGGTGGAGTTCGGATCGGTCGCCGATGCGCAGGCGCGCGGCATCGTGCTGATCCACCAGGAGCTCAACCTGTGCGACAACCTCAGCGTCGGCGCGAACGTCTGGCTGGGACGCGAGCCGAGACGCCGCGGCTTCGTCGACGAGAAGCGCATCGCCGCGGGTGCGGCGGAGGTGCTCGCCCGGGTCGGGCTCGACGTCGATCCGCGCGCCCCGCTGCGGGGACTCTCGCTCGGGCAGCGGCAGCTCGTCGAGATCGCCAAGGCGCTCAGCGTCGACGCACGCGTGCTGATCATGGACGAACCGACATCGAGCCTCTCGCTCGCCGAGACCGAGCGCTTGTTCGGGGTCGTGCACGAGCTGCGGCGGCAGGGCGTGAGCGTGGTCTACATCTCGCACCGGCTCGGCGAGGTCGAGGAGCTGGCCGACCGCGTGGTCGTGCTCCGCGATGGTCGCAACGCCGGCGAACTGCAACGCAGCGAGATCGCGCACGACCGCATGGTGGCCCTGATGGTGGGACGCGACATCCGTCGCGTGGCCCGTCGCGATGCGGGCGCGGGCGATGCGGCGGTCGTGCTGCGCGTGCGTGGCCTGCGCACCGCGGCGTGGCCGGGTCAGGCCGTCGACTTCGACGTGCGCGCCGGCGAGATCGTCGGCATGGCCGGACTGGTCGGGGCCGGGCGGAGCGAGATCCTGCGCGCGATCTTCGGCGCGGACCCGCGGGTCGGCGGCGAGGTGCATGTCGGCGAGGTCGTGCTGCGCGGCGGTGACCCGCGCGAGGCGATCGCCGCCGGTGTCGCGCTGGTGCCCGAGGACCGCAAGGCGGAGGGCCTGCTGCTGGGACTCGGCATCCGCGAGAACGTGGCCCTGCCGGGACTGCAGCGCCGGGCGCGCGCGGGCTTCGTCGATCAGGGTGCCGACCGCAGCCTCGCGCAGGACGCCGTGCGGCGGCTGTCGATCCGCAGCGCCGGCATCGATCAGGTGGTGCGCACGCTGTCGGGCGGCAATCAGCAGAAGGTCGTGATCGGCAAGTGGCTCACGATGGGGCCGCGATTGCTGTTGCTCGACGAGCCGACGCGGGGCATCGACGTCGGCAGCAAGGACGAGATCTACGGACTGGTGCGCGGACTCGCCGCGCAGGGTCTCGCCGTGTTGTTCGTCTCCAGCGAGATGGAGGAGGTGCTCGGGCTCGCCGACCGCGTGCTGGTCCTGCACGAAGGACGTCTCGCCGGAGAGTTGACCTCCGACGCGGCGAGCGAGGAGGCGGTCATGCACCTGGCGACCGGAGGCGGCGCGTGAAGAAGATCCTCGGCATCCTGTCGCTGTTGATCGTGGTCTGCGTGGCGACGTCCCTGGCCACCGATCGCTTCCTCACGCTCGGCAACATCCAGAACGACGTCCGCCGCATCGGCCTGTTCGGCATCCCGAGCATCGGTGCGGCCTTTGTCATCGTCACCGGCGGCATCGACCTGTCGATCGGCTCGGTGATCTGCCTCACCGGTTGTCTGCTGCCCTGGCTCCTCACCTTGCACGCGTGGCCGGTCCCGCTCGCCATCCTCGCGGTGCTCGCCCTCGCCGCGGGAATCGGCGTGCTGCACGGATTGCTGGTGACGCGCCTGCGTCTGCAACCCTTCGTGGTGACGCTCTGCGGCCTGCTGCTCTACCGCGGCATCGCGCGCGGCATCACCGGCGACCGCACCGTGGGCTTCGGCAACGACTTCATGACCCTGCGCGACATCGGCGCCGGGTTGATCCCCGTCACCGACGGCTTCGGCGTGCCCACGCCCTGGCTGTTCCTGGTGGCGATCGCCGTGCTGAGCTGGATCTTCTTCGCGCGCACCGTGCGCGGACGCTGGCTGCTCGCCCTGGGACGCAACGAGGAGGCCGCGCGGCTCAGCGGTGTGCCGACCGAGCGGATGATCGTGTCGAGCTACGTGGTCTGCGCGCTGCTCGCCGGTCTCTCCGGCGTTCTGTTCGTGCTCGACGTCGGCTCCGCCCAGGCCTCCGACTTCGGCAACTTCTACGAGCTCTACGCCATCGCCGGCGCCGTGCTCGGCGGCTGCGCGCTCAGCGGCGGCGAGGTCAGCGTCGTCGGTGTGCTGATCGGCGCCTCGGTGATGCAGATCCTGCGCAACGCGATCAACCTGATCGACTCGATCCCCAACCAGATCGAGTTCGCGGTGATCGGCGCGGTCATCCTCGGCGGCGCGGTGGTCGACGCGGTGGTGCGCCGGGTGGCGGCGCGGGCGCGCTAGGCGCGTTCAGCGCCGTTCCGACGCGACGTGCTCGCGCAGCGCGTCGGCGCCGAAGCCGTTGCGCAGGTCGTTCCACACCGTGTGCACGTGGTTCGCGCCGTCCTGGATGTTGCAGGACTCGATCGCGAAGCCGGGGCCGTGGATGCGCCAGTAGTGGGCCTTGCCGGGTTCGAGGGCGCCGATCCACGCGAAGCAGATGCCGTCCTTGCCGGTGGCGCGGATGCGCTCGAGTTCGCGGGTGGCGCCGTCGCTCCGCAGGTCGGTGGCGAAGCCTTCGACGACGTCCCAGAGCAGGCCGCGCTGCGCCGGCTCGAGATCGGCGAAGGCGATGCCGCGGGGTGTGCCGAGCAGGTCCGCGGCGCGACCGGGACCGAGCAGGATGTCGGCGGGGCAGTCCCCGGGCAGGAGCGCGGTCTTGCGCTGTGCATCGCTCAGGCTCGCGAGCAGCGCCCTGGCGGCGTCCTCCTCGGCGCCGAGCACGCGGGTGCCGGCGAAGGGGCCCTCGCGCATCTCGGCCGGATTGCTGCCGAGGAAACGCGGCAGGCAGGAGACCAGCGCGCCGTCGACCAAGGTGAGGTTCCAGGACACGTGGTGGCCCTGGAAGCGCAGGCCGAAGCGCGTGTCCTTGCGCGGATCGCCGAACAGCGCGATCGCATAGCGTTCGGGGTCGCGGTGCGTGGCCGGCTTGTCGGGCGTGGACTCGCGTGCGCGGAGCACCTCCTCCATGCGCATGATCCACACCGTCTTCTGGTAACCGGCTTCGCTCAGGGCCTCGCGCAGCAGTGCGTGCGCGAGACGGCGCTGCGGGAGGTCGAGGTCGGCGAGCAGCACGCCGGGATAGAGGCTGGGCACGAAGGCCCAGTGGGTGCGCTCGGCGTCGTCGAAGGCGAACAGCGCCTTGTGGGTGCGCTCGGCATCGAGCGCATCGAGGAAGCGGGAGGCGGCGAGCTGCAGCGGGTGCGGCGCCGCAGGCCGCGGCCACGCCAGCGCGAGCAGGGGAGCGAGGGCGAGAGCGGGACGCAGCAGAGCGTGCATCAGCGCCTCACTTCTTCTTGCCCTGCTTCTCGAGCGCGGCTTCCTTCTGCTTCAGGTACGCCTCGTACTTCTCCTTGGTGTTGAGCTGGTGCAGGAAGGTCTGCCAGGTCTTCACGGTCTTGGCGTTCCAGTCCATCTGGTCGTAGGACAGCTCCTCCTCCTGCGGCGGCTTGAAGGAGGCGTTGGTGCCCTTCGCGATCACCTCCATCAGGCGATTCAGCTCGTAGGCATTCATCGTGCCCTCCCGCGTCTTGTAGTCGAAGGTGCGCAGCTGGTTGGCGAGGCCGAACAGCGAGGGGTAGCCGAGTTCCTCGAGGCGGGTCTTGGCCTTGCGTGCGGAGATCGTGGCGCTGCCGTCGATGTCCGGGACCAGGCTGTTGATCTCGTCGCGGACCTCCTTGGTGATCTCCTCGGGGTAGGCCAGCTCCTCGAGCGTCTTCGGATCGAAGACCTGCTCGATCGAGGTGATCTTGGGGCCGGTCTTCGGCTCGGTCTTCGGTGCCGCGGGCTTGGGGTCGGCGGGCTTGCTCTCCGGGGACTTCGGGTCCGCCGGCTTGGTGTCCGCGGGTTTCGCCTCGGCGGGCTTCTGGTCGGCCGCCGCGTCGGTCGGCGTACCCGACACCTTGTCGTTGGAAGCGCCCGGCTTGGCGTCCGCCGGCTTCGCCGCGGCATTGTTGCTCGCGGTGTCCTGCTTGGTGGTGTCCTCGCCGCTGCCCTTCAGCATGAAGATCAGTCCGATGACGATCGCCGCCACCACGACGAGTCCGCCACCGATCAGCGCGGGGCTCGGACCCTTCTTCTTCTCCGCGTCGCCGTGCTTGCCGCGGCGATGGGATCCGCCCTCGGCTCCGCCATCCTCCTTCCGGCCGCGCTCCCCGCGCGAGGGTCGCGTGCTCGTGCCGGTGCTCTCGCTGCGGCGCGTGCGAGTCTCCGCCGGGGCTGCGGGGCGTGCTTCCGCGGGACGCGCCTTCGCCGTCGCCGGGGCGGTCTTCGTCGGAGCTGCAACAGCGGCCGGCGCGGCCGCACCGCTCTTGCGCTGGGCGGCCACGTCGATCGCGGTCCCGCATTCCTTGCACTTCGCCTTGTCGGCCTGGAACGACTCCGGCAGCTTGTACTTCGCGCCGCAGTTCTGGCACACGATCTGGAGGACGGACATCTTGGACTCGGGTTGAGGGGGCGTGGATGGCTGCGCACCGCGGTGCGCGGATCACTTCTTCGCGGGGTCGGGCTTCTTGGGATCGGGCTCCGGGCTCCCGTCCTTCTTCGCGGGCATGGTGAGGCTCTCCTCCTTCTCGATCGCGTAGGAGATGTCCTCGCGCCAGAAGTTGTCCGCCCACCAGCCGTACCACTGCTTGAGTGCCGACATGCGGTACTCCTCCTTGGCGAGGTTGCCCGCGACGGCGGAGGACGGATCGAAGCCGAAGCGCTGTCCGGTGATGTCTTCGAGGGCCTGGGTGACCTTGCGAACCTGCAGGCGCGTCTCGTCGATCTTGGAGTTGGTCGCGAACTCGTAGAGCTTGTTGAGGAGGCGCGGAACCGCGGGTTTGCCGATCTTGCGCAGCCGGATGTCGGCGCGGTTCGCCTGCTGCGGGAGAGCCTCGGGATCGATCAGCGTGGCGATGTCGTCGTCGATCTGCTTGCGCTGTTCGGGCGGCGTGCCCTCGAGGTGCTCGAGCGGCTTCAGCTCGGCTTCGCGGACCACCGCCTTCTGGCCGTTCACCGTCCGCTCGACATCCTGCGCGTTGCCGAGCACCTGGTGCGTGGGGTTGCGCGTCTTCTTCGGCGCGCGCGGCTGCGGTTCGTAGACGACGTCCCAGCCGATCACGCGGAAGCGGCCGTCGGAGGCGCGGAAGCGCACCTTGTAGTCGCCGGTCGGTCGCTGGTACTTGGCCTTGTCCTCGGCGGAGAGCAGCGAGATCGACACCGAGACGCTGCCCGAATCGGACTCCGCCTCGGTCTTGTCGATGAACGCCGCGGTCACCTCGCCGTCGCGCAGGAAGCGCGCGCGGTCGCCCTCGGTGAGTTCCTTGAGCACCGCCGGTCCCATCTCCGAGGGTGGGACATTGGTGCCGATGCCGAGGAAGCGTCCGAGCTCGACGTAGTCGGAGATCTGGTTGAGCTTGAAGGCGTTCGGCGCGGCCTTGCCGTTCTCCTTCATCTGCACCGCGGTGAGCCACTCCTTCACATCGCGCACGCGGGCGTTCTTGTCGCCGGTCTCGACGATCTTCACGGCCGGGGTGTTGCTCTGCGTCTGCGAGTCGCCGCCGCCGCTGCTGATGACCGCTCCGATCACGATCGCGACGACGAGCACGCCGCCGCCGATCAGGAAGGGAGTCGCGGGGTTCTGGCGCTGCAAGCGGCGCTTGCTCGCGTTGGCCGGGACGAAGACCCGCTTGCAGGACTTGCACTCGATCTGGTCGCCGAGCATCTCGGCGGGGATCCGGTACTCGGTGCCGCAGGCGGGGCAGGGGATGGTGGACTTGCCGCCGGAGCGTCCGGCAGGCCTGCCTGCACGGGACGGGGCTGCGGCCGAGGAGCGTCTTCTGGTCGCCAAAGTCGTCTGGATCCTGACGTCGAGGGGCCGCGACACGGTAGCCCGCGCACAGGGCCGGGGAAAGCCTCGCGGCGGCCTGCGAGGCCGATGGCTCGCCCGCCGCGACGGGCCCTGGCACGATGGACGTCGATGGAACTCACGCGTCCCTTCCGCCTCGCGAGCGATCTGGAGCCGGCCGGAGACCAGCCCGGGGCCATCGCGGCGGTGACCGGCTGGCTGCGGCAGGGGGAGCGGAATGCGACGGTGCTCGGCGTCACCGGCTCGGGCAAGACCTTCACGATGGCGCGCGTGGTGCAGGAGCTGCAGAGGCCCACGCTGGTGCTGGCGCCGAACAAGACGCTCGCCGCGCAGTTGTTCGCGGAGTTCAAGTCCTTCTTCCCCGACAACGCCGTCGAGTACTTCGTCTCCTATTACGACTACTACCAGCCGGAGGCGTACGTGCCGACCACCGACACGTACATCGAGAAGGATGCGACGATCAACGAGGCGATCGATCGCATGCGCAACTCGGCGACCAGGTCGCTGATGGAGCGCCGCGACGTGCTGATCGTCGCCTCGATCTCGTGCATCTACGGCCTCGGTTCTCCGGAGAACTACCGCGAGCTGTCGGTGCGCGTGAAGCGCGGCGAGACGCTGGTGCGCGACCGGCTGCTGCGTTCGCTCGCGCAGATCCAGTATCGCCGCGACAACTACGAGTTCGCACCGGGTCGCTTCCGCGTGCGCGGTGACGTGATCGAGGTGTTCCCGGTCTACGAGGAGCAGAACGCGATCCGCATCGAGCTGTTCGGGGACGAGGTCGACACGATCGCCGTGGTCGATCCGCTGCGCGGCGACATCCTGCGCGAGCTCGACGAGGTCTCGATCTACCCGACCAGCCACTATGTGGCGCCCCAGTCGCGTCTGATGGCTGCGTGCGAATCGATCGAGGCGGAGCTCGAGGAGCACCTCGCTCTGCTGGAGCAGAAGAAGATGCTGCTCGAGCGGCAGCGCCTGGAGCAGCGCACCCGCCACGACCTGGAGATGCTGCGCGCGACCGGCATGTGCAACGGCATCGAGAACTACTCGCGCCACCTCGACGGTCGTCTCGCCGGACAGCCGCCCGAGACGCTGCTGCACTACTTCCAGAGCGACTTCCTGATGTTCATCGACGAGAGCCACGTGGCGCTCCCCCAGGCGGGCGGCATGTGGCGCGGGGATCGTGCACGCAAGGAGACCTTGGTGCGCTACGGCTTCCGGCTCCCGTCGGCGATCGACAACCGGCCGCTGAACTTCGAGGAGTTCGAGGCGCTGCAGAGCCAGGTCGTCTACGTGTCGGCGACTCCCGGCGACTACGAGCTGCGCCGTTGCGGCGAACGCGTGACCGAGCTCGTCGTGCGGCCGACGGGGTTGATCGATCCCCCGGTCGAGGTGCGTCCCGCGCAGGGCCAGGTCGACGACGTGCTCGGCGAGGTGCGTGCGCGGGCCGCGCGCAGCGAACGCGTGTTGATCACCACCCTGACCAAGCGCATGGCGGAGGAGCTGACCGACTACTTCCGCGACGTGGGAGTCCGGGTCCGCTACCTCCACGCCGACATCGACAGCCTCGAACGCACCGCGCTGATCCGCGACCTGCGTCTCGGCGTCTTCGATTGCCTGGTCGGCATCAACCTGCTGCGCGAGGGCCTCGATCTCCCGGAGGTCACGCTGGTCGCGGTGCTCGACGCCGACCGCGAGGGCTACCTGCGCAGCAAGACCTCGCTGATCCAGACCTGCGGTCGCGCGGCACGCAACGTGGACGGTCGCGTGATCCTCTACGCCGACAAGGTCACCGACTCGATGCGCGGCGCGATGGACGAGATGGAGCGTCGTCGCACGCGCCAGGTCGCGCACAACCAGGCGCACGGCATCGTGCCGCGCACCGTGGTGAAGGCAGTGCGCGAGTTGTTGCAGCCGGTCGAGGATCTGGCGGATGCTCCGGCGCCGAAGGCGACGCGGGGCAAGAAGGGCCGCGCGCAGAAGGCGGCGGCGGCAGCGGAAACGGCGTCCGTGCAGGCCTCGGTGGGTGCGGCCGACCTCGCCGAGCTGTTCGCGGATCGCCGGAAGCTCGCGGTTCACGTCGCCGATCTGCGCAAGCGCATGCTCGATGCCGCCAAGTCGCTGGAGTTCGAGACGGCAGCGCGACTGCGCGACGAGATCTTCCGCATCGAGAAGCTGGAACTCGAACTGCTGTGACCGACCCGCGCGGCAAGGCTTCGGCAATGCACCCGCGGATCGTCGAGAAGGTCGCCGCCTTCCCGACCGGTCCCGGCTGCTACGTCTTCCTCGATGCGAAGGGGCGGGCGCTCTACGTCGGCAAAGCGGCCGATCTGCGGGCGCGCGTGCGCTCGTACCTGCGGCCGGGCGGCGACGGGCGCTGGATGCTGCGCTTCCTCGAGCGCGACGCCGTCGACGTGGAGTTCGTCGCCACCAGCACCGAGCAGGAGGCGCTGCTGCTCGAGGACACGATCGTCAAGAAGCGCAAACCGGCCTACAACGTCAAGCTCAAGGACGACAAGGCCTTCCTGCTGCTGCGCCTCGATCGTCGCGAGGAGTGGCCGTGGTTCCGGCTGGTGCGGGCGCGCCGCGACGACGGCGCCGAGTACTTCGGTCCCTTCGCGTCGGCGAAGTCGGTGCGTCGCACGTTGAGTCTCCTGCACAAGGTGGTGCCGCTTCGCGACTGTCGCGACGGCGTGTTCCGCAACCGCAGCCGTCCCTGCATCAAGTTCGAGATCGGTCGTTGTCCTGCTCCCTGCGTGGGACGCATCACCCGCGAGGACTACGCATCGCACCTGGAACGCGCCGTGGACATCCTGCGCGGCGGACACGGCGGCCTGCTGCGCAAGCTGCGCGAGGACATGCGCGACGCGGCCGAACGGCTCGAGTTCGAGCGCGCCCAGGCCATGAAGGCCCAGATCGAGGCGCTCGAACGGATCGGGGAAGGGCAGAGCGTGGTGCAGGACGCCGGTGACCAGGACGTGATCGGCGTGCACCACGGCGAGGCGGGAGCGGTCGTGATCGCCGTGCTGATGTTCCGCGCCGGTCGACTGGAGAGCGCGCGGCGATTCGAACTCACCTCCGCATTGCCCGACGAACTGCTGCTCGCCGACGTGCTCGCCCGTTGGTACCACGGCGATCGATTCGTCCCGGCCGAGGTGGTGGTCCCGGTCGAGCCCGACGAACCGCGACTCCTCGAGGATTGGCTCGCGGCGAAGCGGCGCGGTCCGGTGGCTCTCAGGGTTCCGCAGCGCGGGACGACGCGCCGCCACCTGGAGATGGCGATGGACAACGCGCGTCTCTCCGCCAGGCTCGCCCGCGAGGAGAGCGCTGCGCGTGGTGATGCCGCCGAGAGGCTGGCGGAGCTGTGCGAACTCGCCGAGCCGCCCTCGCGGGTCCACTGCATGGACGTGTCGACCACGCAGGGGCGCGAGACGGTGGCGTCCCGCGTGTGCTTCGTCGACGGCCTCCCCGAGAAGTCGGGCTACCGCCGGTTCCGCATCAGCGCGGCGCACGCCGGCGACGACTTCGCCGCGATGGAGGAAGCCGTCGGCCGTAGCCTCGCGCGTTGCCTCCGCGAGGTCGACGACCTGCTCCCCGATCTGCTGATCGTCGACGGCGGTCAGGGACAGTTGCAGGCAGCAAGGCGCGCGGCAACGGCTCTCGGTCTCGGGAACGACCTGCCGATCGTGGGTCTCGCGAAGAGCCGGTTGCGAGGCGTCGGCGACCAACGTATCCGCACCTCCGAGCGCCTGGTGCTGCCGCAGCGCAGCACTCCGATCGCGCTCGACGATGGGGCGCCCGAGACGCTGCTGGTCGCAGCCGCCCGCGACGAAGCCCATCGCTTCGCGATCACCTTTCATCGGAAGTTGCGCGGGCGACTGACCAGCGTTCTCGACGACATCGAAGGCATCGGGCCGGCGCGCCGTCGGGCCCTGCTCCAGCGCTTCGGTTCGGTCGAGGCGCTGCGCGGAGCGGAGCCGTCCGCGCTGGCCGATGTCCCCGGCATCACCGAGGAGCTCGCGCGTCGCATCCATGCAGCGCTGCAGGCACCGCCGGCCGGGGGTGGGGACCCGCCGACCGCCGAGGACTGACCGCGGCGGCACTCAGAGCTCGAGAGGCAATTGGTCTCTCGAGCTCTGCGTGGCCGCGCATGCGGCCACCAGCAAGCATCGGAGAGCCCGTGTCATGGATCTCGTCTCAGGCTCACAGCGCGGCCTCCCGCCGCAACCGAAGGGGTGCGGCTCGCTTCGCTCACCGCACCCCGAGGCACTCGGCCGCGCTGTCGGTCCTGCTGGCATCTACCGCTCCGGAGAATCCGCGCGTGCCGCGCGAATCCTCCGGAGTAGTAGATCAGTCGAGGTTGCGCACGGCGAGGTTCGCGAGCGACAGCTTCGAATCGGCCGCGACCATGATCGAGAGGACGCCGCGTCGCGACTTGCCGCGCGCATCGACCGTCTTCTCGGCGTGATCGGCGCCGGAGCGGATCGTCATGGTGCTGCCGATCATGTCGATCTCGACGTGGATCGGCGACCCCACGGTCGGCGCGACGTCCTGGCCTTCGCCGAGGGTGATCGAGGCGCACTGCTTGCGATCGGCGTGCTCGCGCACGCGGAACAGCAGCACGGCCGAACCCTTCTCGACGCTGGCGTCGAAGCTGAGCCGGAAGTTGCGCCAGGGCTCCTTCTCGACCAGCGAGATCATGCCGCCCTTGCCGCCGGCCGCCTGTTCGAGCTCGAGCGCCTGCGGCGTGACGTTGAACTTGAGCGCGCTGTCGCGGGCCGGCTTCCAGAGCGGCACGCTGGTCGCGTCGGTCAGCGAACGCGCGGGGGCCTTCGCAATCGCGTCGGCCGTGAAGGTCGCCACCGCCAGGGTGTCGGACTCCTTCACAATCTCCTGGTTCTGCTTCGTGCAGGCATTGACGACCTCGGTGTCCTTGCCCTTCTTCGCCGTCTCGAGCAGCGATGCGAGCTCCTCCTCCGCCTTGTCGAACAGCGCGATCGCGGCGACCGGATGACCTGCGGTGATCTCGGAGCGTGCCCGTGTCACCAGCATCGTCGCGGCGCCCTGGTCGAGGCTCTTGTGGCTCGCAGCCCACTTGTCGGCCCATTCCTTTCCGGCCTCGTGGGCCTTGGCCTCGACCGAAGCGAGCTTCTTCTGCAGGGCCTTCAATCCTTCGGCATCGAGGGCCGGACCGGTGCCGGCGAGCGCCGCCGCGACTTCGTCCATCACGGCCTGGACCGCCTTCTGCGACTCGACCCGGTGAAGGGTGTTCTTCGCGGCGTCACCGCTCTGTTTGACACTCAGCGCGGCATCGCTCGTGAGTTCCTTGTCCGCGCTCTCCGCGATGCGCTTCAGCGCGGTACGTGCATCGTCCTCTTTGCCGAGGTCCAGCTTGCGGATCTCTGCGACCAGCGCAGCGCTGTCATCGGCGATCTTCTTCTCCTTGGCCGCGGCGTCGGAGTTCTGCTTCAGGACGACGAGGACCAGCACCAGGAGGAAGACGGTGAGGCCGCCGAAGGCGATCCAGCCGTTGCGTCGGCTGCGCGCCTCCTTCTCCCTGGTGTGGTGGCTGTGGTGTTCGCGGGGCGCGTGTTCGCCCGGCTGCTGCTGCTGCTGCTGAGTGCGCCGCGCGCGCGGCGTGGGCTTCTCGGTCATGTTCGGGGGAGGGGTTTGGAGGGATGGCGGGACGGGGGGGGGTCAGCGACCCGCGCTGAAGGCACGGTAGAAGATGAAACCGATCGCGACGACCATCGCGAGCAGGACCAGGGAGAGGACCAGGGTCGCCGAGCGTCGACTCGACGCGGCGCAGGTCGGACAGAGCGTGAGGGTGGGGGATGCGGCGGAGTCGGGCGTGAAGGCCCGGCCGCAGGATTTGCAGGATGTCATCAGGAATGAAGGCGATGCGGACCTTGCCGATACGGCGTGGGCCGTGGGTCGAAGGAAGTGCTCCGCGCGGCATGGCGCGGGCAAGTCTGTGCAGGGCACAGAGACGCCCCGATCGAGGGGGGGTGCGGACGGGTCAGTCCTGCGGTGGCGGGTGCAGGCCGCAACGGCGGCATCCGCACCTTCCGAGGCGTCGCGCGCGTGGCGCGACCGCGATGCTGGCCGCGCGGGTCTCGCGGATCGTCATGGTCGCTTGCCGCAGCAGCGGCGCGAACATGCTAGTGCGCTCCCGCCGTGCAGCAAAGTGACGCGGCGAGCACACCCGCACCGTCGCTCCGGCAGTGCTTCCGCGGCGTCCGATCTCGCCTGACGGGCTCCACCCGCTCCGTTCGTGCTTGAATTCCGCATAGCGCATCGCCGATAACGCGCCGCCTATGGCTACTCAGAAAGGCAAGGACGCTTTCGCCTTCGTCAAGGAATACCTCGAGAAGAAGCGCGACGCATCCTTCGCGGAAGTCCGCGATGCCGGCAAGGCCGCCGGACACAAGATCTACCCCATCGTCTTCGGGCGCGCGCAGCTGCTCCTCGGTCACGTGAAGGCCGGCAAGAAGGCCGCGCGCGTGGCAAAGAAGACCGCCAAGAAGGGTCGTGCGAATGCGGCGCCTGCGAAGGCTCCGGTCGCGCGCCGCGGGCGCAAGCCCGGTCGCCCGGCGAAGGTGCAGACCAGCGCCGGTCTCGGCAGCCTCGACGCGATCGTGCAGCACGTGCGCGGGCTCGAGCGCGAGCGCGATCAGCTCCGCGCGGTGATCGAGAAGCTGCGGGCGCTGCTCGGTTCGATCTGAGCGTTGTCGCCCGTGTGCGTTCCTGCCCGGGACCAAGGACCCGGGCGGGGCGATCCGCGATCCGAGGAATGCGCGGATCGGCGTGGGAAGGATCAGCGACCGAACTGCGCCATCACCGCATTGGTGAAGGTGAGCAGCTGCGGCTGGCCGGCGTCGAAGAACACCGACTGGATCACGACGTCGACGAGTGCCGGGGAGCCCGTGATGGGCAGCACCAGTCGGCCGTTCGCATCGGCGCTCACCGAGACGGCTGCGAGCAGGCCGCCGAAGGAGACCAGATTGCCGCCGAAGATCGCCAGGTCCGGATTGTTCGGCAGCGAGAGGAGGAAGGCGCCCGGATTGCCGGAGGCGATGTTGCCCGCGTAGTAGGTGCTGGTCTGGCCGAGGTTCAGGCCGGTGCCGACCATTTCGGCGATCGCGGCACCCGGACCCTGCGAGCCCAGATCGGGCTGGCGGACGCCGCCGCGCAACCAGAATCCGATCGTGCTGCTCTGGTCGAAGCGCACCAGCGGATTGCGCTGGCTGATCGTGTTGAAGGTGGTCAGTCGCACCCAGCGCGTCGGGGTGGCGTCGAGGAAGCTGAAGTCGCAGCGGCAGGACGGCGTGCGCGACGCGACGAAGTTGTCCACCCCGCTCGTGCTTCCGGCGAGGATGTTGCCCGAGGTCGAGCCGGAGAACGACGGCTCCTGGAACATCACCTCGGCGCCGTTCGCATAGGGGTCGAAGGTTCCGAACACCGTGGTGGTCGGCGAGCCGCCGGTCGGCGTGATGGTGTTCGACACATCGTCGATCCACAGCGAGATGGGGCCGGTGTAGCCCTGGCTGTTCAGGATGCGGATGTGCTCGAGCGTTCCCCAGCCGCCTTCGATGACGCCGTTCGCGCTCGCTCCGGCGAACGCGGTGACGGGATCATTGGCGAGATTGAAGCTGAAGAACTGCCAGGTGCCGTCGAGGGTCAGCATCTGGCCGTCGAGGTTGATCCACTCGATGCCACCCGTGGTGGCGCCGTTGTCGCCGATCGTGGTGAAGGGCTGGCCGGCGAAGCCGGTCTCACGGATTCCGATCGACACCGCGACCTGGGGTGCCTGTGCGGCGGCGAAGGACGCGAGGAGAAGAGACAGGGTCACGCTCTGGGGCTTCATGGTGGGAGGCTCGGGTTGATCGCGCGGGGCGACAGGATGGTCCGAACTGCGGGGCGCGTCGCGACGAGGGCCGCGCCATCCGCAGCGCGGCGAGCATAGCAACGTCGATGCGGGGATCGCGCGGGGAGTTCCTCGCCCGGCGGGAACATCGGCCGGTCGGGAATCGGGACGAGCACCGGACGCCTGTCCCTCTTTCGAGGCAGCGCAACCAGAACGCGTTCGTGCGTCGATTTGTGTGCGGGGAAGCGTGTGAGTACGGTCGAGCGGTGCCCAACGAGTTACCTGACGTCGTCACCCCGTCGTCGCGCCTGCCGCGCCCGGCATCCGCGCTGCGCGGGGTGTTCCGGGAGGGATACTCCTTCGCGAAGTTCCGCGCCGATCTGATCGCCGGTGTGATCGTCGGCATCGTCGCCCTGCCGCTGTCGATGGCGCTCGCGATCGCGGTCGGGATGCCTCCGCAGAACGGTCTCTACACGGCGATCGTCGCCGGTGGCGCCGTGGCGGTTCTCGGCGGCTCGCGCGTGCAGGTGACAGGACCGACCGCCGCTTTCGTGGCGACACTGCTTCCGATCGTGAACCACTACGGACCGGGTGGACTCATGATCGCGACGCTGCTCGCCGGCGTGATCGAGTTCGCGATGGGACTCGCGCGGCTGGGACGACTGATCCAATTCGTTCCCTACCCGGTGACCACCGGATTCACGGCGGGCATCGCGGTCGTCATCGCGACCGGACAGATCAAGGACTTCCTCGGGCTCACCGGCGTCGCGTCGCACGAGCACTATCACGAGACGGTCGTCGATCTCGTGCGCCACGTCGGCACCGTCCACGCCGCCGATGCCGCGGTGGGAGTCGCGACGCTGTTGCTGCTGGTCCTCCTGCCACGCATCGTGAAGCGACTGCCGGTCCCGCTCCTCGCCGTCGGCGGAGTCGCATTCGCGACCTGGCTCGTCCAGCGCTTTGCGCCGTCGTTCGATGTGATGACGATCGCCGATCGCTTCCACTACCAGGTCGACGGCAAGGAGATCGGCGGCATCCCACCCTGGCCGCCGACGTTCCAGTGGCCCTGGGATGCGCCGGGGGTCGACGGTCGGCCCTTCGGTGTGAGCTGGGCCGTGATCCGTGAACTGATGCCCAGCGCGGTCGCCATCGCGCTGCTCGGCTCGATCGAGTCCCTGCTCTCGGCGGTGGCTTCCGACGCGATGGCGGGATCCAAGCACGATCCCGATGCCGAACTGCTCGCGCAGGGCACGGGCAACCTGCTCGCGCCCTTGTTCGGCGGTTTCGCCGCGACGGGAGCCATCGCGCGCACGGCGACCAACGTCCGCTCGGGTGCGGTCTCGCCGATCGCCTCGGTCGTGCAGGCCGGGTTCCTCCTCGTGGCGATGATCGTCCTCGCCCCGCTCCTCGGCGAGCTCCCGCTCGCATCGATGTCGGCCCTGTTGTTGGTGGTCGCGTGGCGGATGAGCGATGTGCGGCACTTCCGTCACGTGATGCGCACCGCACCGCGCGCCGACATCCTCGTGCTCCTCACCTGTTTCACCCTCACCGTGGCCTTCGACATGGTGGTCGGCGTGACGGGAGGCTTCGTGCTCGCCTCGATGCTGTTCATGCGCCGCATCGCCGAGATGACCGGCACGCGCCTGCTGCGGGACCATCACCCTGCGCTGCGCGTTCCGATTCCGGCCGGTGTGCTGGTCTACGAGATCGACGGCCCGCTGTTCTTCGGCGCGGCCGAGAAGGCGATGACCGCGCTGCACTCGATCCACAAGGAGGCGCGCGTTCTGGTCCTCGATCTCGACGCCGCGCTCGTCATCGACGCGACCGGGCTCGTCAATCTGCAGTCCGTGCTCGACCGGATGCGCCGCAGCCGCGTGCCGGTGATCCTCTCCGGCCTGCACATGCGGGTCGTCCCCGAACTCGAACGCGCGCACGTGGTGGACGACGGCGAACTCCTGTTCCTCCGCAACGATCTCGAGTCAGCGATCGGGCTCGCCGGGGAGTTGATTGCCCTGCCGGCGACGCCCGCATCCGGCTCCTGATCGCGGCGCCTGGCGGTTTTTCAGAGCGCGCCGTTGCACGACGGCGTGAACCACGACTCCCGCGTGGCCGGCTACCGCATCCGGATCTCTCCCCTCGACGGCTTCCTGTTCGGACTCGGGCTCTGGACCGCCTGGGCGATCGTGACCTTCTCCCTGCGCCAGGTCACGGGGGTCGCGCTTGCTTCGCCTCCCGGCGCCGGAGCCTCCGTCGCGGTCGGCGGGCCGGATTGACCTCGATCAGACGCGCGTGTGCCGCGCCTGGACTCGCGATCCAGCTGGAGCCGATTCAGAGCGGCTCCTCCTCGAGCTGGTGGTAGCTGACGGCGAACCACGCATGGCGGTCGGCATCGGTCCCGGACCTGCCCGCTTGCGTCGCCGTCATCTGCCGACCGGGCTCGCCCTCGTCCATTTGGTCCTCGGTGCCGCAGGGCTCCAGCAAGCAAAGCGGCCTGGGCCGTACTGGTCGTCGCGGCGCGACGACGCGGCAACCCGAGTGGGTTGCGGCCCAGGCTGCGATGAGTCCGCAGGCCGGAGGATCGTCGCGTGCCGCGGCGATTCGAAGGGCGTAAGACGCGAGGCAGAGGCGGATGCCGGGCCCCACGTGATGCGACCGCGATGCGGAGCCACCGCGCTGCGCGGGAAGACGAAGGCCTAGGCCGGAATCAACCAGGTGTCGGTCGGGGTTGCGGTGCCGACCTTCCTGCGCCTGATGTCGAGCGAGGAGCGGGTGTGCGGATCGACCGTGGCGAGTGGGACTTCGATCGCACCGTGGACCACATCGAGTGGACGATTCTCTTGGCTGACCAAGGTGACGGCGATCTCCGGATCTCTGATCACCGCATCCATCCGGCGGATGTTCGCTGCGATCCAGGTGCGGTCGATCTCACCGCTCCGGGAGCGGCAGTACGTCTCGAAGCGCTCGGTGTAGACACCGAGCCCGAGGTCCTGCGACATCGCTTCGACGATTCCGCGGGCAGGTCTCGTCTCCACATGCTCCTCGGGTGAAATGCCGGCGTCGAATCGGGTGTGAACATCGGGTCGCGGCTGCTTGCCGGTCTTCGGGGGGATCTGCGCGCGGAGCGGAGGCTATGCACGACCTGGTTCGCGGACATTCCTCCCTCTTGGCGCGCGCTTCGCCTTCCTGAGCCATCGCTCGGTCACCTTCGCCATCCGCTCGCAGCCCGGCATCCTCGACAGGATCGAGCACCAGGCGCGCAACTCGTCGCCGAGATCTCCGCCATCGAGCAGGACGGCGATCGCGCAATCGAGGATGGCGACCGGATTCCCGCTCGGCTCCGCACGTCGAGTGCCGTCCGCTTGCCGCGCTTCCCAGCGCGCGCGTGTGCTCGAGAGCAGTTGATGGACGGGACCGACGAGCGACTGGCGCGAACGCGGGAAGTGGTGTGTCACGTACCACAGCGCGTCCGTGGGCTCCGGGCCGAGCAACTCACCGCCGATCGCCTCGTCGAGGTCCTTTCGACTCGCGAGGCGCTCCAGGCACTGGGTCTTCACGTCGGCGGCGAGGGAGCGCGCGTGCGGCAAGAGGCTCGCCACGTCCGCATCCGGCGGGACGCTGCGCCATTGACCGCGCTGCCATTCGGCCTGTTGCACTTCCCAACTCGACGGAGTGGATCGGCCGCCGCGAAGCCACCAGACGACGCGAGCCCGCATCGGGCGTGTCCAGACGCCGACGACCAGCCATGCTCCGCCGAATCCGCAGCTTGCCAGGACCGCGGCGCCGGTCCAGACCAGAGCGGGGTGCAGCTGGGTCCCGAGGCCCAGCGCGAGCGGCGCGGCCGCCACCGCGCAGCATGCGACCTTCGCAACGCCCGCCGACCTCCCGCCGTACGCCGCGAGCGGGAGGAAGGTGATGGCGATCAGTGACCCCGGCCAGGCTGCGATCATAGCGACGTTCGCCGCCGTCACCGGAAGGGGCCGCGCCCACAGCACGCATCCCCAACCGATGCAGTCGACGATTGCCAAGGGGCCGGTCACGAGATGGGCGCCGACGAAGGCCTCGCCGCGCGTCGGCCGCCCCACGATCGCGGCCCCGACCAGGAAGACTCCCGCAACCAGACAGAGGGTGGTGCCGAACCAGAGCATCATGAAGTCATCCGGAGTCCGGCCCCGCCGTTTCACGGCCCGGCGACGCGAGACGCATCGCACCCGCCGACCGGCTCCCCCGGGTCCGGTTCAGCTCCGTCGAGCCGCCTCGGTTCGGAATCGGTCTGGGGGACTTGCGGGCCCGGCTGGTGGGTGGGTCAGGCGCGGGCGGCCGAACGCGTGGTGCCGTCGCAGTGTCGCATATTGCCCGAAATGTGCGCCACGCTGCCCCGCTCTCGGGCACTCGCCAGTGGCCCTATCGGCTCACCCTCGCCGCGATCCTGAAGTCGCGCAGCTCGCACGCCACTGCGGCAACCAACATCCGCGTCCCGGGACACCGCGATCGTCAGCTGCCGCGAAGCGGTTTCGTTCTGGAGGGAACGCGACCAGAGCTACTCCATTGGCTCCGCGGGGCGCGGAGCGGGTAGGGGCCGACGACTTCATCCACAGGATTCACGGGCGAGCGGGGCTCGATTATTGGCGAGGGGGACATCGCAGTGTCCCCGGCATAGTGGCTGCCTGGCCCGAGCAGCGGAATCCGGTGCCATTTCGGCTGCTCCGAAATCCAACCGCCGGAGCTACACCCGCCTTCGCAGAACCGGCTATTGCCTCGCTATGGGATCTCAAGATTCCCGGAGTTCCACTGCTCCAGGACCATTCCTGCGTTGAAGGCTGCCATGCCCTTGAGTTTCGCAAGGGAGCGAAGTTCACGCTTGGCCGCGCGCTTGTCCAGCGGAAGGAGGTGTGTTGCGGCAGCCAATCTAATGTTAGGATTCTCAGAGGTCAGACATGCGAGAAGGCAAGATAGGCCCCGATCGGGGAGCGCTCTTAGCGAGCCAAGCGCAGCGATAATGCGGTCAAATGCCGCGTTGGCAGCTGTGCTATCGCTGCGCTCGATCGCCTCGCTATGTTCTCGGATCGAGGCGCAGTATTCCTGAACAAGAGCATCAGAGCCGCTCATCATATGTCCACTCCTAAGCTACGGAGGTATTTGATACCAAAGTCCCGCTGGAAAACAAAACTCTTGCTATTCAACCACTCTCTCACGGTCTTGCCACACGTCCAGACCTGCTTCGTGGAATAATAGGCACTTACCTTTGAATGTGTCTCGATGTCAAGTTGTATCATATTGCGCGCATTGTTTATCCATTCCGATCCGAATATCTCCGTCTTTGACTGTTCAACAATGTGATGCCACTCCTTGCCCGGCTCCGCCTTGCCGAGGACTCGTCTGAAAGCCGACCAACTCCGGTACCCCTTCTTGTGTACTCCCCTCGTAATTCGAGCCTCGTTCACGCGCGTAATCCGTGGAGGAAGTCACGGTCGGTTGAAGGAGAGAAGTTGGCACTCGAGGAGGGCGTCGCGGGTTGCGGCGCGCTCGATCGAGGCGCGGGCAGCATGAGTGAGGTTGCCTCGTTCGGCAAGCCCCCGCTCGACGAGGAGGCGCTGGCGGTGACGAGCGCGGGTGGCGGTGAAGTGCTCGCGCATGCCGTCGTCGAGCGGAGTGCGTGAGTCCCAGCGTTGGGCGCGGGTGGGCGCGTGTGCGCGGCGCGAGTCGGTGCGCTGGTCGAGGATGTGGGCGGCGAAGTCGAGGTCGGCGTCGATCGGCAGAGCGCGATCGGCGCGGCGTGCGCAGTCGAAGGCGAGGCTGCGGATCGGGGCCACGCTGGCCTCGATGCTGCCGTTGTAGGCGGGTCTGCGTGCCGGGGAGCGCAGGTGCGTGACCTCGAAGCTGCGCAGCACGGCCTCGACCTCGGCATTGACGAAGTGCGAGCCGTTGTCGGACTTGAGGACCAGCGGCGCGCCGTGCGCGCAAAAGAGCGTCGCGAGCCTGGCAGCCACCGGCGCACCTCGGCCGAGCAGACGGCGCGCGTGCAGCGTGCATTTGCTGGCCAGGTCGCGGATCAGCAGGAAGTCCGGCGTGCGTCGCCCGCGCAGGCTGGCGAAGTCCATGGCCCACACCGCGCCTGGGCGCGACCAGCGCAGACGCGCCATGCGCCGTCGCCGTCGGGCCGCACGTCGCCTGCGGAAGCGCAGCAGGATGCGCTCGAGGGCGCGCCGCGCGACGGCGGGGAAGAGCGCTTTCAGCGCGACCACCGAGATGCGACCGAAGGTCGCGCGGATCGTGCGCAACACCTCGCGCAATCGGCTGCGCGGCAGTTCCTTGGGAGGCCGTCCGCGCCGTCGCGGGCTCAGCGGGGAAATCTCTTCACAGGCCGGCCGCCCCCTTGAGGGGCTTTGGGTCGCAGGGGCACCTGCGCCAGCGCGAGCTCTTCGCGCGCGCGTGCCTCGCTCAGCTGCCGGCGCAGTTCGGCGTTCTCGGCTTGCAGAGCACGCACGCGCGCGTCGACCCTCGGATCGTGTTTGCGCGGTCGTCCGGGCTGTCCTGGTGCGAGCGCGTCGGCCGCACCCTGCAGCGCGCGCGTGCGCATGCTGGCGAACTGGGACAGCCCGAGGTCGAGCATCGCGGCGGCGTCCTCGTTGGAGATCTCGCCCATGATGGTGAGCAGCAGCGCGCGCAGGCGCTCGCGCTCACGCGGGGAGGCATCGAGGGAGTCGACGTGATCCGCGCCCTTGTTGGGCCGTCCCATCACCATGCGTCACCTCACTGGGTCTCGGCCGGCATGTTCGCCGGAGTCGCACGCGCAAGCGAGCCCTGCAGGTCGCGGAGCACCTTCTCGCCGCGCGACACGCGGGGCGGACGGCGCCGTCTCTGGGTCTTGCCGGTCTTGCCGTCCGGCTTGCGCGGGGTCTCCTGCTTGATGCCGACGGTGCGCTGCAAGGTGCGGCAGAGCGCCTGCAGCCGCTGCAGCTCGCGCTGTGCACGGCCCAACTCCTCGGACTGCGCGAGGAGCCGCGCCTCGTGGTCGGGCTTGCGGCCGCGCGGCAGGGGCTCGAGCGCGTCGACCATGGCCTGCAGCATGCGCGCCTCGAGGACGTAGTAGCGCGGCACGGCGATGGCGAGCTCGAGGCTGGCGGACTGCGTGGTGCGCAGGCCGCAGAGCGTCTCGAGGATCACGCTGGCCTGGCGCAGCGCTTCGGGGCTGCCTTTGAGGGCGCGCGGCGTGGGCTGTTGCGGATCGACGGTGACGGCTTCGCTGTCGCTCATGGCTGCACCTCCGCGTCGAGGGCGTCGACGTCGTCGTCGCCGCTGTCACGCAACTGCTCGGCGAGATCGCGCAGCGCATTGTCGAGCGGTGAGCTGCCCGGTGCCGAAAGCTCGTCGTCGTCCTGCGTGCCCTCGTGGTCGCGCAGCACGGCCTGCACCGCGAGCGGCGGCGGCAGCTCCTGCGTCACCTCGGGCTCGTCGGCGCGCCGTCCCGGTGCGGCGAGGTCGACCTCCTCGCGGGTGCCGTCGGTCTTGGTGAGCACCACGCGCTCGCCTTCGGCGTGCAGCGAGATGTTGGCGTCGCCGACGCGGCCGATGAGGTAGAAGCTCTTGCGCGGCATGCCGTGCTGCGCGAGCTGCCTGGCATTGGCCTCGACCCGCTGGCGCAGGGTGGCGAGGACCTGCGGGGCTGCGGCGAAGAAGCGGTCGGCGGGCACCAGTCCGTCGATGCCCGAATGGGTGCGCTGGAAGTTGTAGTGGTCGATGAAGTGACCGATGCGGCGCCGCGCGTCGTCGAGGTCGAGGAAGACGGCACGCTCGACGCACTCGCGCCACAAAGTGCCCCAGAAGCGCTCGACCTTGCCCAGCGTCTGCGGGTGGCGCGGGCGCGCGACGATCTGCTTGATGCCGCGGCGCTCGAGCAGGGCGGTGAAGGCGCTCTTGCCGCGCCAGGTGTGGTACTGGGTGCCGTTGTCGGTGAGCACCTCCAGCGGTGCACCGAAGTTGGCGATCGCCGCCTCGAGGACCTCGCGCACCAGAGCACCCGAGCTGCTGGCGTGGATGCCGTAGCCGACGATGAAACGGCTGTGGTCGTCCATGAAGGCGACCATGTGCACGCGCCGGTTTTGCCGCTTGAGGACGAAGGTGAACAGGTCGGTCTGCCACAGCTCGTTGGGGCGGCTGCGCTCGAAGTGCTGGACGCGCTCGGGGTGTGGCCTGGTCGGGACCTGCTCGACCACGTAGCCCTCCTGCTGC
The DNA here is from genome assembly GCA_046349595.1 of Planctomycetota bacterium. Lineage (GTDB taxonomy): Bacteria > Planctomycetota > UBA1135 > UBA1135 > UBA2386 > JACRLW01. The sequence continues at coordinate 2,170,223 of JAXMCA010000001.1, read as the reverse complement.
AGGTAGTGGCCGATCGCGCCCGGGCTGGCGCCCAGCCCCTGGCTGCGCGCGAGCATGTCGTGGATGCGATCCTCGCCCCACTCGGGGTGCGACTGCTTCATCAGCAGGATGGCGCGCTGCGTCTCGAGGAGAGACGGCTGCCCTTCTGCGGCCCGCGACGCTGGTCCTCGAGACCGGCGGGACCGAGCTCCTCGAAGCGACGCTTCCAGAGGTAGAGGGTGTGGATCGAGAGTCCGACCAGGGCGCCGAAGTCCTGGGCGGGGAGCTGCTGCGCAGCCAGGTGTCCAGGAGCAGCAGGCGCTGGCGGGGCGTGTAGTGCGCGCGCGCGCGAGCGCGATCGGCGGCTCGACGCGACGACGGGTGCGCCGGCGCGGAGCGGGAAGTCGAAGTCGTCGGCGTGCTGCGCGGCGGTGGGCTCGGCGCCGCGATGCAGCCCGCCGCTCACTCGGCCTCGGGCTACGCCCTCGGCCTCGCTCGCGTCGTGCTGCAGCGCGGAAGGCGGGGGCTGCGTGCTGAAGGTGGGATGCGGCACTGCGGGGTCAGCGGGATCGGGGCATGCACGGAGCAGTCATGGGTCACCTGGCTCCGCGGAGTGCGGAGCGGGTAGGGACCGATGACTTCATCCAGGGGTTTCACGGGCGAGCGGAGCTGGGATTTCGGCGAGGGGGACAGGAACGGCGTGTGTCCGTCGAGTGCGCGTCGACGTCGTCATCACTGGTGGCGTCCCCGCACAGCAGGCGGTGATCTCCGAGCAGCCAGAGATCACCGACTCGGGAAGCCGGGTCCCGTGGCGGCTCGTTCGCAGCGTCGTCGCTGAGGTCGGCAGTTTCGTCTTCCAACTCGGCGATCAGGCGATCGATGTCGTCGTCGGTGAAGCCGACACCTTCGAGAGCGTCCTCCTTGCGAAGCTGCTCGAGTAGCTGGGCCAGCGCACCGTCGTCGAAGGTGGCGAAGGTGGCAGTCTTGTTGTCCGCGATGCAGAACGCGACGGCGTCGATGTCGGAGCCCGTGAACCACACGACGGGCACCGTCGGTAGCCCGAGGGACTTCGCAGCCTTCCAGCGTGTGTTGCCAGCGATGACCTCGCCGCTGGCCTTGGCAACGATCGGCTGCTGGAAGCCGAACCGCCGGATGCTCGCGGCGACGTACTCGACCGCGTCGTCGTTCTTCCGCGGGTTGCTCGGGCTGGGGAAGAGGCGGTCGAGAGGAACGATCTCGACATGCAACTCGGTGGTGTCCACGGTGAACTCCGTGCCCGGTGGACGGGCGGCTGCTTGGAGTTCGCTTGGATGTGGACGACTTGGAGTTGGCTAACTGCGCGCAGTGTAGCAGGTCGCCCGCGGCATGGAATCGCTGTATGGAGGCTGGATCGACCGCGTCCGATCCGCGATAAGGGGACTCCTTATGGCAAACGACAAAGGCAAGAACGCCTTCGCATTCGTCAAGGACTACCTCACGAAGAAGAAGGGCGCACCCTTCGCCGAGGTCGCCGAAGCCGCGAAGGCGGAGGGGCACAAGGTCTATCCCATCGTCTACGGACGCGCGCAGCTGCTGCTCGGGCACGTGAAGGCCGGCAAGAAGGCCGCGAAGAAGACCGCCGTGAAGCGCGGTCCAGGTCGTCCCCCGAAGTCAGCTGCGGCGCGTGCGATGCCCGCACGCCGAGGACCTGGTCGTCCGCCGAAGGCCGCGAGTGGCGATCTCGGTGGCTTGGACGGACTCGTCGCGCACGTGCGCGGCCTGGAGCGCGAGCGGGATCAGCTTCGCGCGACGATCGAGAAGCTGCGCGGTCTACTCGACAACGTCTGAATGCGCGGCAGTCCTATGCGGTCAGGATGGCCCAGGCCGCAACGACTCGCAGCACGAAACCCAGTCGCGTGAAGAAGTTGGCGCACGGTGAGGTGGTGATCCGCTTCATGCCAGCTTTCGCGGCCCGATCCCCACGCCCGTCTCCAGTCGCTGCAGGCGCTCCTCGATCTCGGCCGCGGCGATCGCGCGGCCGGCGACATCGACGATGCTCGCGTAGCGCGCGGCATCCTCGGAAGTGATGTCGCCGCGCGTCGCGGCCCGCAAGATCTGGTTGAGCGCGACCGGCAGATCCGCAGCCGAACTGATCCTCGGCATCTTGAACACGGAAGGGGCGCCTCGTCCGAGCACGCGGTCGAGCACGGTAACTGTTCTGCGACGTGCACCGCTTCGCAGCGGTGCTTCGAAGGCCGGCGGAGGCAACTACCTTCCGAAGGTCAGATCGCGGACAACGCTCTCGATGGCGATCTGCGAGCGCTTGGCTTCGGCGGCCTGGCGCAACCGTCGCCGCCACCCGGTGGGCGTGAGGGTCGCGACCTCGGAGGCCGGGATCGACGAGATCTCGCGGAGGGCGTCGGCGAGGTAGAAGAGCGGGTTGATGCCGTGCTCGCGGCATGACTGCACCAGCGTCATCAGGATGACGGCGGCCTTGGTCCCGCGTGCGGAACCGAACCACTGCCAGTTGTTCCTTCCGATCACCAGTTTCCGCAGTGCGCGCTCACAGCCATTGTTCGAGATCTCGCGGATGCGCCCGTCTTCCAGGAAGAGGATCAACGTCGGCCACTGGTTGAGCGCGTAGCCAACGCCCTTCATCAGCGGGCCACCCGGCAAGCTCGGTGGTTCGGTTTGGGCCTGATCGAGCCAAGCCTTGATCGCATCGACGATGGGCTTCGATTGCTCTCTGCGGAGAGCGACCAGATCGGCGTCCGTCAGCGCCTTGCCGGCGTCTGCCTGCTTCTTGGCGAGGCGCTCGACGGCGAAGAGCTTGCCGATCCAGTCGATCACCTTCAGCGCGTTCGTGTCGCCGACCTTCCGTGCCTTGTCGAAGTAGCGGCGTACGTGAGCCCAGCAACCGATCCTCGTGATGAGGTCAGGGTCCAGGCCATCGAAGCAATCATGCCCATCGCTCTGCAGCCGACCGCGCCGGCCACCGAGGATGTCCTTCGGGCCGTCCCGGTTGCGCGAGTTCGTGGCGCTGTAGAAGACGCCCGCGTGCTGATCGCGGATCGCCCAGATGTTGACCTTCCGTTCGCCTTGGCGAGGTCCGTTGCGCTGAACGACCTCGGAGTCGTCGATCTGCAACACCGAGTGCGCCAGGCTGGCGAGGACCTCCTCGCGAACGGCTTTGTAGATCGGCTCGAGCAACTCCGCGCAGCGGATCGTCGAGTTGCACATCACGCTGCGCGACAGCGACAGTCCTTCGGCCGCGCATTTCGTCTCGAGCCGCGCGCGCGCATGGCATGTGGTTGGCGAAGCGCTCGAAGATGATCTGTGCGAGGAAGCTCGCTCCGAGCAGGCACTTGTCCAGCACTCGCGGCAAGCCCGGCGCGACCAGGATCTCACCTTCGCACTTCGGGCATGCGACCTTCTCACGGACCACCTCGTTGACGAAGGTGAACTCGATGCGCTCGAGCTCGGCTCGTCACCTCGCCGATCTTCACGCGAGTCGTCTTGCAGCACGGGCAGGGCAGATCCTCTCGAGGAACCCTGCACTCGATCCGCTTGCGGGGAAGGTGATCTGGGAAGTCGAGGCGACGCTTGGTCTTCTTCCGCGTGTGCTCGGGGATGGTGATCGCCTCGGCTTCTGCCTCGGTCTTCTTCGCCTCAGCCTGCAACTCCTCGATCTCCTGGAACGGCAGCAGACCCGTGGGGTCGAAGTAGCGATCCTTCTCCGAGCTCCTGCCGAACTTGCCACGACGCAGATCGGCGAGTTCGGTCCTCAGCAGATCGATCGTGTGCAGCAGCGTCGGAATGAGATCGCGCATCTGCGTCTCATCCATCTCCTCGACCCTCACCTGTTTCGGCTGCTTGCCCACCGCGCCTACCAATACGAATCGAACGCGCAAAGTGGCGCCGAACTTTCGCTTTCCTCAAGTCGATTCCTTCGAGCAGCATCATGAGCTGCGCGCGGTCGACCTTCACGTGTGTCTTGTCGTCGGTCGAGGGCTGCCAGTTGTCGAAGGTCCCGCTCTCGAGTCGCTTCGCCGCCAGCCAGAAGCCGTTGCCGTCCCACACCAGCAGCTTCACGTGACTGCGTCGACGGTTGAGGAACGTGAACACGTCGCCGCTGTAGGGATCGCGATGGAAGCGATGCTCGACGATCGCACACAGACCGTCGAACTGCTTGCGCATGTCGGTGACCTCGCACGCGAGGTAGACCCGCACCTGGGCAGGGATGCTCAGGACCACAGATCGATCCTCCGCAGGACGTGATCGACGACGCGTTCCGCCGCAGCACCTCGCAACTCGATGGCGAGACCGTTCGCGTGACGGACCACGATGTCTGCAGCTGAACCTCCGCCGACTTCCGGAGTCAGGGAAGGAGTCTCGCACTCTGCAACCACGAGCTCCGCGAACGCCGGACCCGACTCCGCCCGCAACCGGTGCGCCCACCAGCTCAAGGTCCCAACCGGGATCCCGGAGCACTCGGAAAGCTCACGCAGCGACAGTCCCTCGGACTCACGCCGCGCGAGAAGACGGGTCATCTGCCGCCGCCGCACTCTCGACTTGCCATCGCGCCGATCCTCGCGGCGCGAAATCGCGAAACCAGATGTGGTTGGCGGAACAGTTACGAGCACGAGCTTCGCGGCCGCCACGTCACCCTCGAGCGCGGCCTTCACCATTCGCTTGGCCAGGGCCTCGACCATGCGCGGCTCGACGGCGTCGAGGAGGGCGGAGTGGAACTCGGCGGCCGTTTCAACACCTGCCGCTTCGTTCGTCGATTCCCGGACGCGCCGCACCTCGCGGAGGAGATCCGCTGCGGGGTCGCGGCCATGGTGCTGAAGACGATGGTCAGCGACTCGTTCGATCTGATCTCGCACGGCGATGCCGCACAGGCCCAAGCCATTCTCGACGGGTCGTTTCACATCACGAACTTCGTGCTGGATGCGGAGCAACTGATCGGAATGTTTGTCGACGATGGACAGCGCCGTTTCTGGAGCGGGAACTTTCGCGGTGTGGGGAGCGTGATTCTTCGGCTCCGTGACCACTTGAACCGCGCGGCTTCTCTTGCGAAGGCCGATGAGGTCTTGGGGCGGGCGACGCCCGTGCTTCTCGTCGAAGGGGAGTCGGAGGCGAGGTTTCTGGATCGTCTCAGTCTTTCTCCGCTGGCGGCGATCCGTGAACTGGATGTGCAGGTCTACGGTGGTCGTGATCGCCGCGGGACCAGGCAAATGGGGCTCCTGGTGGACCAGCTCACTCGAAAGGGCTACGTGGTCTACCTGCAAGGAGACAAGGACGGAAACAGCAGCGACAACGCGAGCCATCTCGAGAATCGAGTTCCTGGGGATCGGCGATTCATGTTCGACTGGGACTTTGAGACGGCTGTTCCTGCGAACCTCCTGTTCGCGGCTCTCAGAAGACTCGGGCAGCTACAGGACGTCGCTCTCGATTGCTTCGAGCAGGTCGTCGAAGCGAGCAATGGCCGGGTGAGCGACACGCTGCAGCGAGAGTTTCGTATCGATCTCCAGCCACTGAAGTCGGGGCTGGCATCCGAGATCGCCGATATCATCGTCAGGTCGGGCGTCGCTTGGTGGGGTGAGGAGGAACTCATGGACCTTGGCGAACTGGGGATGTTCGTGCGATTCGTGCTCGACATCCGGTAGGAGCCACGGACGAACCCTGAGTGAGCGCGGAGGGAGGTCGCGAAGTCTCTTGCGGTGTTCGGATGCGGCTCCTGGTCTGGCGTCACGGCGGAGTCGCCGCTGCCAGCGTCTCCCTGAACGCCTCCATCACGATCCCCGGCGCGCCCCAGGCACTCGCCGCCGCCGCGATCGCCAGCGCGCGCTGGAAGTCCGCCTCCCCGAACCGGTCCGCCTCGACGATCTCGCGGACCAGCTCGAGCGCCGTCGCGCTGTCGATGCCGGCGAACTCGGCCTCGGGCCGAAGCTCAAGTATGGCCCAGGCCACATCCATGGCTCGGCGCGATCGTCGGCTCGGAGCTTTCGGACGACGGGGTCGAGCTGGCGCGAGGTCCGGAAGCAGGCGTGAGACAGTCTGCCTGGCCGTCGGGCGCGACACCGACCAGTCAGGCGACCCGAGAGGCAGGCGGTCGACGACGGCGGAGGCGGGCGGATGGTCGTGCGGGTCGGCGTGCGGGCAGAGCGCGGCCAGCAGGAGGTCGAGGTCCACCGACGCAGTCGGAGACTGTGCCGGTTCCGACGGCTGCTCCTGGCCGGCGGCGGGCCCCGCAGGCGGCTCGTCAGGCGGCGCGAACGGCATGTCCGCGAACACACACAGAGCGGACTCCAGCGCGGCGAGCGCCCTCGGTCCGAGCACCTCGCCGGCGACCAGTCGGCGCGCCATCTTCCGCCATCGCCGCACCGTCCTCTGGCTCACGTTGCAGGCGAAGGCGAGGTCCACGACGTGCTCGTGAGACAGTTCTGCGAGTCCGCGGACACGAATGACCCACAGTTCCCTCATAGAGATATCTTCTAAGGCCACTGTGGGTCTTTCGTGTCCGCGCATCCTCCGAACTGTCTCACGCGGGAGTTCGGTCGCCTGGGACAGGTCGCGGACAGTCCTGGCACCCGCGGCGACGGCGGTGGCAACCCGGTCTCTCCGCTCTGCGGTGCGCTCGGGCCGTGGATCGTGGGATGCCCGTTCGCGGCCTCGCGCGGCGTCAGTACGCGGGGTCGGGATGCCCAGCGTCGTGGCGAGACCGTCGATGGAGCAGACCTCCACCCGGTAGCCGGGCAGGATCAGCTCGGGCCAGCGTTCGAGGTCGAGATCGAGCGCCAGCAGGATCATCGTGGTGTCGCGCTTGACGGCTCTCGCCCTGCCGATGCCGTTGCGGACCGTGGACGCGCGGCGGGCCAGCCAGGCTTCCCGCACGTTCGGATCGAGAGGCAGCAGCGCGCCGGACGGCGCCTGTCCTATCGGCACCGTGCCGTCGGCTTCGAGTGCAGGTCGAGCCCGCCCCAGTCCAGCGAGCAGGGCGGAGACGTCGCGATGGACCGCCCACGCTGGTGGTGCCAGGCGACGGATCAAGAGGGCATCGAGTGCATCGCACCACTGGTTCGTGGCGCGGTCGTCGCGACCGGCGACTGCGACCGGGTAGCGGCCGGACGCTCGCTTTGCGTCCCGGATCCCGCCCACGAACAGGAACCGACCGGGATGGGCAGCGAGCAGGTCGTCGGCGATGGACGTGGCGAGTCGATCGGCAAGCGAGGGCTTCTCGGACACGGGTTCGCGGCGACCCCAACTCGCGCGGTACGGGTGCTTCACCGTGAGGACCCGCGAGCGGACCGGGACCACGAGTTCGTGGACAGCAGTGAAGCCGAGCAGCTTCCGGACGAAGGCCGGCAGCGGGGCGGTGCCGAGGCGAGTGACGCGCCCCCCGCGGCTCGCAGCGACGAGATCCTGATCCACGGTGACGACCCTGACCGCACCGTCGCCGGCATCGAACACGGTCGGGAGCGCGCCATGCTCGATGTTGTCGTGCAGCATGCGCCAGATCAGCGCACCAACGCCGAGGCCGCGCCATTGAGGGGCCCGCCAGCGATCGCGCCACTCCGTCCACGCCTGCCTGGCACCGAAGGAGTGTCCGAGTACGTAGTCGCGCAGCGGGTAGTTCTGGGCGAGCTGCTGAAGCATTTCGCCGAGTCGTTCCGGTGCGGGCGCGATCGCTTCTTCCGCCGGTCCCTGACTCGGCGCGATTGCGGGGAGCACCTCGGCGAGCAGCCACGCGACGAAGGCGGGGTCCGCCGTCTCGTCGAGGACGCCGAGACTGTTGCACTTGCCCGCGAGCCTGGCGATCCACGACTGCAGCGGAGACATCCCCGGGCTCGATGCCTGTCCCTGCAGCGACTGGCGACCCATCTCCGCGGTGGCCGCCGCGGCGAGGAGCGTCTCCTTGGTGAGGATGAAGTCCTTCAGCGTTCCGGCGTGCACGTCGTCCGTGTCATCCAGCGTCCAGCGAACTTCCGAGCCGGTTCGGCCGACACGCGAGTGGAAGTTCGCCGAGGCCGCGGCCTGGGTCATCACCAGGATGGTCGGCCCCTCGGTGGTCGTCCGGCGCACCTCAGTCCAGTCATGGAGGAACGCGCCCTCCGTAGTCTGGCAGGGCGAGGGAGCCGGGCCCGCCGGCTCGAAGGGGCAGCCTGCACAGCCGTGGAAGCCAGCGCGGCTGCGCTCGGCCGACTCCTGCAGCATCGGGCACACGAAGCCGTGGGGCGCGGTCTTCTCGTTGATCTCTGCGAACAGCCCTGAGAGATCGTCGCGGTGCTGCTCGAGGACCTCGTCTCCTACCTGCAGCGGCTGCCGTCCGAGTCCCAGCCGGATGGCGATCTCGTCGGCCATCCCCAACTTGCTGACCCGTACGGCGATGGTCGCGTGCCGCTCGACGGCGAGTTCGCGTCCAGCTCCGACCGTGAAGACGGAGAGCGGATGGGCGCGCAGCTTGCCGTGACCCGCCGTCAGACGATCAATCTCGCCGTCGACGGCAGCGTAGGACTTGCCGAAGCCGGCGACACCTGACAGATCGAGGGAGTGGCGGGTTCGTGATGTGACCTCGAGCAGCTCGCGAGCACGCGCCCGCGCGTCGTCGAGCGGCAGGGACTCCCGCATGACTTGCGGGTCGGCCTCGACACTCGGCTCGTCGATGAACGGGCGGTCCTCGCCGCTCTCCGCCGAGTCGTCGCCTGCATCGTCACCAGACGGTGGCGACGCCCAGCGCGCTGCGTACTCCGGCCAGGTCAGCCACTCGACCGCGACGCCGGCAGCGAGAGCGTCGTCGATGCCCTTCTCGCGTTCCCACCAACCCCACACCACCTCGGCTCCGCGCGACGCGGCGAATCGGGCAAGGCGCTTCCAGGGTCCTCGGACCGCCTTCTCGACATCGGGGTGACCCTCGCGCAGGTCCCCGGCATCAGGGGCGAGGAGCACGCGACGCGGACGAGCACGATCGAGATGGGCGTACAGGTCTTCCCGGACCGCGCGAGCGATCCAGACGCTGGGGACGGCAGCGGCTGGCATCGCCAGGTGCTGCGCTGCCAGCATGGCCTTGATCGGGCCCTCGGCGATCAGGAACGAGTTGGCATCTCCCTCATCGCTGACGAACGCGGCCCGCGAAGCGCCGATGAGGCGGTACTTGCCGCCATCATCGGTGATCGCGCCGAGCAGCCGGCGAAGGATGCCGACCGGTTGCTGGTCGGCGTCCCACAACGCGATCCACAACTCGCCATCTGTCGACGCCGGTCTTGGAAGTCGGAGGTAGCCCTTCGAGCGCAGCAGGCCATTCAGCCCATGCGTGATCAGCTCGGGATGACGCGTGTGGAGTTCGCGGAGGATGGTCAGCTCCTCGCGGGCCGAGGGGCGCGCAAGGAAGTGGTCGGACCAGACCATGCCGCGTCGCTCGACTTCCGCGTGCGCCACCGGCAAGTCGGCATGCGCATGCTCGCGAACGAGCTGGATCAGCGTCCGGTAGATCGGCTGCGCCTGACCGGCGTCGAGTACCGACTCGTCCCGGGCCGGTCGGTGGAAAGGATGCGGTCCCGCGTCGGTCGCCCGAAACCTCCGCGCGCCGAGGAACTGGTCGCCATCGCCGACCAGGGTGAAGCCCGGCACGTCCGCGGTCGCGGTGGCGCACAGGTAGACGGTGCGTCCCTGCTCGTCGTCGAAGCAGGCGCATCGGCTCCGTGAGGGGACATCGGAGCCGGCGGCGGCGCAGACCGGGCAGGGATCATGCCGTCCGTACCGGTGCATGGGCGCGCCGCTCATGCGGAACGCAACCCCGGGTGTTGCGATGAAGGGGCTCTCGCGTCGCGTCGTCTCGTGGGTGCCGTGAGACGCGCGCGCGTCACGTCAGCCGCCGCTCTCGGGCTCGGGCGGCTCGGACTGCGGGGCAGCCGAGACGCTGGATGCCGACGTGGAGGACTCAGCCCGTGCAGTCTCTGCGCGCGCCTGAGGAGTGCGCATCGCGCTCAACGCCCGGCGCCGCAGTTCGACCCAGTCCTTGTCGTCGCGATCGACGGAACCGTTGTGATCACTCATGGCACTCTCCCAGGAGCAGGAGCTGTTCCTGCTCGGCGATGGGCAGCAGCAGCATGTCCATGACCTGGGTCAACCGCGCCCGTGTCAGCCCAAGTCGCTCCGCGGCGTCGGCGTAGTCGCGAAGCATCCCAAGCTCGATCAGCCGCTCGATCAGGTGGGCCAGCGCAAGTCGACGAGCCTTGCGGTCGGCGTGGACCGAGATGCGTGGGGGCTTGGGTTTGGCGGGTGGCTTGCCCTTGCGGGGAGCGACGAGGAATGCCGCTCCGAACTCAATGGTGGTCATGCAGTCGTTCTCACGGATTCGGTGGGTGGCGTGCCGCGGAAGGTCACACGGATCGCGGCGCGCGGGACGTCGACGTCGACGCGTTCGATCACCAACGCGATGAGGCGGCACTGCTCGGTGGAGGTGAGCTGCTCGAACAGGCTGTCGAAGCCGGCAAGCTGTTCGCGCAGGTCGTGCAGGTCGATGGCGCGCGAGTCGAGGCGCTTCAGTTCGTCGCGTGCCGCGTGCGTGCGCTGATCGAGCGAAGGGAAGCACGCTTCGATCTCGGCGACGCGGCTCAGCGCCGGACCGGACGATCCTGGGTTCTCCGCAGCAGCGGCGAACAGGCCGTCACGTTCGACTTCCAGTTTGCGATGCTCGGCCTGCAATCGGCGCACCTGGGCCTGCAGCGAGGGACGCAGTGCATCAGCCTCGGCGCGGGCCGCGATCACTGCTGCATCGAAGACCCTCGGGTCGCTGCCGACGCCGCGCACGCGGTCGAGCACGAACTGCTCGAGTTCGGGTCCGGGCGCGCGCGAACCTGGACAGGCCTGCGCGCCCTCGACCTGGAGCTTGCGGCAAGAGTAGTAGCGATACGCGCGACCCTGCCGGGTCGTGATGTCGTGGCGCATCGGTGAGCCGCAGACACCGCAGTGCGCGATGCCGCGAAGCAGGGCCCCGTAGCGGTTGCGGTGCTCGGAGTTGGTCGAACGCGCGTTCTGACGCAGCCGTTCCTGCACGAGGTCCCAGGTGGCGCGATCGATGATCGCCTCGTGCTTGCCGGGCAGCACCTCGGAGCCGGAGCGAAGTTCCCCGAGGTAGACCGGGTTGGCGAGCATGTGCGCCAAGACCTGCTTGCTGAATCGTGAGCCGCCATAGGTGTGGCCGTCCTTCGCACTGTTGAGCTTCGTCCGGATGCCGCGTCGATCGAGTTCGGCGATTGTGTCGCGAAGGGATCCGCAGCGAAGGTAGAGCGCGAACACCTCGTTGGCGGTGGCGGCCTCAGCGTCGTTCACGACCAGCTCGCCCTTGACCAGGTCGTAGCCGAGCGGAGGGCGTCCCGTCACCCAGAGACCGCGCTGGCGGGCTGCGACGAACTTCGCACGCGTTCGCTCACTGATGCAGGCTCTCTCGAACTCGCTGAAGCAGCCGAGCAGGTTCATCGTGAGCCGACCAATCGATGTGGTTGTGTCGAAGGCCTGCGTGACAGCGACGAAGCCGACGCCGTGCCGATCCAAGAGGGCGACGAAGCTGACGAAGTCGGACAACGACCGGCTGATGCGGTCGAGGCGATGCACGACGACGACGTCGATGCTGCCGGCTTCGATCGTCTGCAAGAGCGCCTGGTAGCCGGGCCGCTCGAGCGTTCCTCCCGAGTAGCCGCGGTCATGGAACTCCGCGGCCAGCAAGGTCCAGCCGTCGCTCGCTCGGGCTGCGACGTAGTTGACGATCGCATCCGCCTGGGCGGCCACGGAATGGAACTCGAGTTGGTCGGAGACCGACTGTCGGCAGTAGCCGGCGACCCGGACGGTGCGAATCTGCGACGAACGCTTCGCGCCGGAGCCTCGGCCAGTCACGTGCGCCTCTGCGTGCGTTTCACGCCGAACCATCGAGTGCCGCTGACGTGCTGTCCGGTGATCGCGTTGGCGGCCGCGGACAGCGAGGGGTAAGTGACGCCGTCGATGAGCACGCCGTCGGCTGTGATCTCGGCGCGGATCTCACGGTCGCGCCACGAGCGCGTCAGGATGGTTCCGACGGCGAGGCCAGCGACCATCCGCGGCGAGGCGTTCACGCGTACTGAGCGCGACGTGGGCGCCCGTGGGGGCGCTGGCTCGTCGAACACCGTGATCTCTCCGATCAGCTCCTCGAGCCGGGCCAGCGCCAACTTGGAGAGGCCGCCGCACTGGCGCTCGTGGACGCGACGGGCGATCTGCTTGCGCAACCAGCAGGCGTGGTGGACTCGCGGCGGGCGGCCCCACTCGCGCTCGTAGCGGACGACGAGTTCTGGGACGGAAAGCTCTCGCAGCTGTTCAGCGAGAAGGAGGATGGGGTTGGGAGGAGAGGGTGCCTTCGTCACGCGGCACCTGCGTCTGTGTCGTTGGAGTTCACAGGTCGAGATACACGCTCGCCGGGCGCGACCTCATCCAGTGAGTTCTGCGGATTCCGGGCGGCTTTCTGGGCCTGGGTGAGGAGCCGCAGGTAGCCGATTCCGAGCAGCTTGCCGATCTCCCTAATTCGCTCAGTTTCGACGGGCCTCCCTGGATCTCGGAGCCGCGTCATGCCCGTGCCTCCGAAGTCCGGAACCCGAGGGTGCCGAGCACGAGGGATTCGATCTCGAGCCGGACCTCGTCGGTGAGCGGCCGTAGGTAGGGGTGAGGTGTGCCCCTGGAGTCGCGGCGGGCTGGAAAGCTGAGGGTGATCCTGCGGTCTCGAGTCTCCCTGACCGTCACTCCGTCGATGCGGACGACCTCGTTCAGGTCGAAAGCGATCCAACCGAGCAGCCCACTCCGGAGATCACCTTCGCCGGCGGCGGAGAAGCGGACGTTCGAAACCTGAAGCGCAGGGGTCGAGGACTTGGGCATCGCTTGGGTGGCCGCGAGTTGCGGCGCCTTCGCTCTTCCTGCCCGTGGTGCACAGATTCAGTCCTCGAGGCTGTGCTAGGTGTCCGCAAGTCCTTGCAAATGAGTGGCTTCGGCTCGCGCTCGCGCCCGATTCAAGGTGCGCAAACGTGCGCATTCTGTGCGCCTCATGTGCACTCCTCGTCGTCATTTCGATGCTTGATCCGCCTCTGGAACTTCGCTGAGTGAGCGGCTCGTTGGGTTTGCTGAACCTGTTGGCGCCATGCCTTGAACTTCGCCCCATTGAGACTGCGCTCGGACGCGCCCGACTCGTGGGCCAGCCGCTTGAGGGTCCACTCAGGGTGCTTGAGTACGAGATCCTTGGCGAGCGCCATCGAGGCTGCGAACTCGTCGCTTGTCGGGCGCTTCCGTCGATTCGCTGAGCGCGGCGTGCGCCCCGGCGCGATCCCGAGGTGACGAGCCATGTCCTGGATCAGAGGTGCCATCCATGCCAGCACCGTGCCGATCCCGGAGCGACTGAGAGGGGAACTGGCGCACGTTCGCCGACGCCCATCGACACTCACCCGGGTGAGCAACCCCAAGCTTCGAAGGACCTGCGTCTCCTCCGGTCTGAACTCCGGCTCGGTGATGCCCTGACCGCTGGTGGCTGCGGAATCGAAGTGAAGCTGGAGTTCGGGGTCCTCGTTCAGGAGGTCGAACGCCTGGAGCGTGTCGACTGCAGCGGCGCGGAGTTCCGGGGGCACGAGGAGGCGCGCGCGGGCAAACCAGTCCACGGCCTGAGGAACCAGGAGCGCCGTCGCAACGAGGCCGGGTTCGTACAGGTCGTCGTGCTCGAGGTCACCCAGGACTTGTCGATCATCCGTCCGGCGCACCGAGAGCCAATGGCAGCCCCCACTAGTCCTGAGCAGGAACATCCTCTCCGAGTGCGAGTCTGTCCCCGGGGCCTGCGCGATCAACTCCGCCTCTTCCAGGCGCAGCAGCCGATTGGTCGGTCGGCCGTCCGGCCAGTTCACTTGGACATGTGGCATGTGAGGTTTCCGGATCGAGCGAGCGGGTCAAGCGTCGACAACTCGAACTCTGGTTGCCTCGACATGCCTTCTTTCGAAGTAGGCGGAGAACGCATCGAGGAATGGAGTCGCATCGGGCGAGGGGGTCGCCCTCTCCCGTTCGCTACGGGCCGGGTCGAACTGCGAGCGCAGTTCCATCGCAGTCCCTGGTGCACGATTGGGATCAACGACGAGTCGGAACATGTGCATCGCTGATTCGAGGTGATCGTCGATTGCGCTCCACACCTTGGATCGCGGTGCGCGGCGTCGACTCGTCGTCACCCTGGTCCTGTTCGCGATCGGCGAGCTTTCGATCGCGCGGCGCAGCGAAGCATCAGTCGCTCCAGGTGTGAGGTCCTGAAAGATCTCGATCCCGCCGCTGTGAGCGCGATCAGCTACCCATCTGGCGAGAAGGTCGACGATCGACTTGGCGTCTCCACAATCGAGTTCGAGTTCGCCAAGAACGGCGGTGAACTCGTGCGTGAAAGCTCCGATGTTCGGTCGTGGTTCCATCGAAGGATAGCGTGCAAGCTGATGTTCCTGGGACAGCACCACGACGGCAGAGTTCCACTGCCAGTTCATCGATGCGATCAGAGGCAAATCGGGGAACAGACGGAGATGGTCGAACAGGCACTGCGCGGCTTGGAATGTCATGCTCGGGTTTGTCCCGAAGGGTCAGCTCTGGGGGCATGATGATCCCGAATCCAACCCACGGGGTGAAGCTACCACGCCGAACGGTTCAGTGATTCCCGAGCGCTTTGCGGACCTCAGCCACATCGACCTGCGTGTAGATCGTCGTACTCGTGATCGATCGATGCCCCATCGCCCTCTGCACCAACCGAAGATTGCCGCAGTGCGCGAGCAGCCGGCTGCCGAAGGCGTGGCGCAGTCCGTGAAGGGTGACGCGGCGAGTGACTCCGGCCCGCCGCAGCCAGTCGGTGAACCGCCGCTGCGCGTGGCGGACGGTGAGGGGGCGACCTTCCTGGCCTTCGAACAGCGGCCCTGTCCGTCGATCGCCGAGGAGTGCGCGCAGCTGAGTGACGACGTGCGGCGCGAGGACGACCTCGTGTTCGCGGTCGTTCTTGTCGCGGGCGATTCTCGCTGTGCCCTGGTCCAGATCGAGGTCCTCGACCTGGAGTTGAAGGGCGGCGGCGATCCGGAGGCCGGCTCCGATCAGGAGCACGATCAGCGTCCGGTCGCGACGGGCCGCGGGTCCGCGGTCGGCGTCGATCGCGGCCATGATCCTGGCCTCGTCGTCCGGCTGTAGAGCGCGCGGTGGCGGAGGACTGCAGCGAGCACGGCGCAGGAGTCGCGCCGGATTGCCAGGCAACAGTCCGGAGTCGGCCAGGAAAGCGAACAGACAACGCATCGAAGTGCGAAGCGCATTCGTGCTCGTCGCCTTCTTCCGCTTGCCGTCCGGTCGGTCACGAGCCTCTGGTGCAGCGACGAACTCCGCGAGCGCGCGGTGATCGAGCTGCGCGAGATCGGTCGATCTGTCGGTACGAGCGAGCCAGCGACCGAGGGCCGCGGCGTGGCGCGCGTACTGCTTTCGCGTGTGCGGAGAACGACCGTCGGCATCGAGCTGCGCCTGGAACGCGGCGAGGGCTTCTTGGATCTGCAACTTGGACTTGGCCTCCGGCGCGCAGCCCGCGCGCCTGGATCGCCACATTTCCCTGCGTATGCGACGTAGCAACTCGGTTCTGCGAGTTCTGCGCGGCATGGCGAGGTTTCCGGACCTGGCTCGGAACGGAGACACTCAGGCGTCCACGACACTCAGCTCGCCCCGTTCGCGCACCGGATGCATCTCGGCCAGGCAGTACCCTAACGCATCCCCCAGATGGGATCGCAGCTTGCCCGGCTCGGTGGTCGGCTTGTCGATTTCGACGTGATGTGCGCCGTCCTTCAGCTTCACGAGTTCGAAGTCGCGCACGGTCTGCGGCGCATCATCAGGATCGAAGAGGAGACGGATCTCGCCGGCCGCGTTCTTCAGCCGGGCGTTGGTCGCGTTCAGTCGAGCGACCACGGCTGGCGCGCGAGAAGCGAAGCGCATCGAGAGCCGGTCGCCCAGAGCGGGGCCCAGGATTCTGCGCACCAACTCGATGTCCGAGCCAGCTACGCGCGCCGATCCCTGAGCACCGCCAGCAGGATCCCCGTAGACGTGCACAGGGCCTGTGTGCCCTTGCTTCTCGTTCCAGGCAAGCACGCTTGCCATCACACTCGGTGTGTTGGTGCGGCGGATGAACACCTCGCCGAGGACGGCGGTGAAGTCCTGCGCGACCGCGGCCGGCAGGCGCAGGCCGTCGCCGTAGTCGCTCCGCGTCTGCTCCTGCACGAGGACCGCGACGCCCGGGTCCCAATTCCAGTCGCAGCAGACTAGTAGCGGGCGGTGCTTGATCAGCTTCAGGCCACGAACCAGGTGCAGGTCGCGGTCGAACATGTAGTAGGCGCGGTTGCCTGTGCTGACGCGCTTCGCCTCGTACTCGACGGCAAACACGACCGGGTCGAGGGTGCGCTTCGCCTCGGCCCAAGCATCACTCGTCACGACCTGTTCGCTGGTCCAGTGGAAGTAGCCGTAGTTCGTGTCGCCGCGCTCCGACGCTGCGCGCCAGTCGTCGCAGAGCTGCACGAAGGACTCACCGCTGCGCATGTCGGTGGTGCCGAACGCGGTGCAGCATCCTGGCGGACGGTCGCGGGTGTCCAGCGCGGGGCGCAAGTGCTCGAGCACGTCGCCGCGCAGATCGGCGAACTCGTCAAGGAAGAGGTGATCGATCGGCTCGCCCTCGGCACGTTCCGGGCGGTCCATGCCGAGCACGCGCAGCAAGGCCCCGTTGATCAGCTCGATTTCGAAGTCACTCTTTCGCACCGCGTGCACGGTCCAGGGCGGGAGCAGTCGCAGCAGATCGCGCCAGTACAGGCGCATCGCCTGGTGCTGGGTCGGTGCGCCAATCACGAGGTAGCGGTCGTGGAGCGGCCAGTGCGGATCGAGCGCCGCGATGACGGCCTCGCGCTTGCGGCCTTCTGTCTTTCCGGACCGTCTCCCGCACTCGATGGCGCGGAACCGTGCGGCAGACGCGAAGGCCATGGCCTGCTGAGCGTGGAAGCGGTGAGGGCGCCAACGGGGCGGGAGCAGTGCCGATGCAGCCAAGGCATCCGGCTCGGCGTCGACGGACGTCGGAATGGTTCGCCGCATGGCTGCGACCAGTGTTCCGAGGTCCTCGTGGGTCGCGCGCTGTCCAGCTCGCTGCTCCAGCCTCTCGATGCGGCGCAGTACAGCCGCGGGGAGTTTCACGTCGCGCTCCGCTCTGCGGCGATCTGCTCGAAGGTGCGGCCGTCGCCGTCCAGCGTGGCGGGCTTGCCGGTTGCCTTCTGCCACCGTTGCAGCGCCGCGTCGACGAAGGCCGGCGAGAGCTCCATCGCGAAGCAACGGCGCCCGTGGCGTTCAGCCGCGATGATCTGCGAACCGCTGCCGCTGAACGGCTCAAGCACGACCTCTCCGCGCCGCGTGTGGTAGCGGATCGGGCGTTCGAAGATCTCCAGGGGCTTCTGGGTCGGGTGGATCCCGTCGTGCTGCCCTTGCTGGTCGATCTCCCACACCGTGCGATCGCCGGGATCCGGGCGGCGATCCTTGTCGGGCATCGAGCCCTCGGGCCAGCCGTAGAACGCGGGCTCGTGGCTCCACAAGAAGTGCGAGTGCGTGAGCACGCCGCGCGCCTTGGCCCACACGATGGTCTGGTGCACGAGCAGGCCGTTCTGCTGCCACGCCTGCTCGACCAGCGCCTGGCGCCGCGTCGCGTGCCACTGATAGACCGGCACGCGCTCGATGCAGTGGCGCAGCGCGACGCGCAGAAAGGTCGCGAAGAACTCGACGCTGGTCTCTGGGTCGAGGTAGTCGTCCCAGTGCTTGTCTTTGACGTCGGGCTTGTTGACCGTGCTCTGCGGGTGGTTGCCGCCCTGGTAGTCGACCAGGTAGGGCGGGTCGGTCGCGAACAGCACGGCTCGCTCGCCAGCCATGAGGCGCGCGACGTCGTTCTCGTTGGTGCTGTCGCCGCAGAGCAGGCGGTGTCCGCCGAGGATCCACAGGTCGCCGCGCTGCGTGGTGGGGGTCTCTGGCGCCTCGACCGGCTCGTCGTCGCCGACCTCCTTGGTCTCCTCGTCGAGCTCGGCGATCAGGCGATCGATGTCTTCGTCGGTGAAGCCGACGCCTTCGAGCGCGTCCTCCTCGCGGAGCTTCGCGAGCAGCTTCGACAAGGCCTCGTCGTCGAAAGTGGCGAAGGTGGCGGTCTTGTTGTCTGCGATGCAGAACGCGACGGCGTCGAGGTCGGAGCCGGTGAACCACACGACCGGCACCGTCGGCAGCCCGAGGGACTTCGCGGCCTTCCAGCGCGTGTTTCCCGCGATGACCTCGCCGCTGGGCTTGGCAACGAGCGGCTGCTGGAATCCGAATCGGCGAATCGACGCCGCGACGTGCTGGACAGCATCGTCGTTGCGGCGCGGGTTGCTCGGAGAGGGGAAGAGGCGGTCGAGAGGGACGATCTCGACGTGCAGTTCGGAGGTCGACAACGCCAGTGTCCTGCCCGGGAACCGGGCGGCTGCTCAGAGCTGGCTTGGATTTGGACGACTCAGAACTGTCTAACGAGCAGCATCATAATCGCTCTGTCGGGATAGGGAGTGCCCTACTGATCCCTGTGCGGCCGTTGCCGCCAGTCTCGGCGGACTCGACGGGCTCGTGGCGCACGTGCGCGGCCTGGAGCGCGAGCGGGATCATCTGCGCGCGACCATCGACAAGCGTAACCGCCCGATAGACCCCATCTGTGAAGCTCCGCTGCGCCACCGACACTGATCGGCGTGGTCAAGTTCACCAAGGCGCAGGAGCGGGAGATCCGCCGCCTGCTTTCGGAGCTGGAGCGAAGTGGTCGGTCGGTGCGTGCGTTCGCGCAAGAGCTCGGGATGTCGGCCTGGACGATCTACGGTTGGCGGAAGCGATTCCGTCGCACGTCGGGTGTCGAGCACGGACCGCGCGTCGATCTCGTCGAGGTTCAACCGACTGCCCCATTCGGCACGACGATCGAGATCGCGTTCGGCGACGCCACCATCCGGGTGCCACCTGGTTTCGTCGACGACGAGCTGAAACGCGTGATCCGGGCGATGCGGTCATGCTGAGTCTGCCACCGTCGGTCCGGATCTACCTGGCCAAGGGAACGACCGACATGCGCAAGCAGATCGACAGCCTCGCGTCGCTGGTCGAGCACGTGCTCGCGCAGGATCCGTTCAGCGGCCACCTGTTCGCGTTCTGTAACCGCGCACGCAACAGGGTGAAGATCTTGTACTGGGAAGAGACCGGATACTGGTTGATGCACAAGAGACTTGAGAAGGGCCGCTTCACCTGGCCCGACGGTGATGCGGCCGCGATCCGTCTCGATGCTGTCGAGCTGCACGCATTGCTCGGCGGACTCGACTTCACAGCAGCGCGGCGACGTCGTTGGTTTCGACGAAAGACCGAAGCTTGTTGAGCCTTCAGCGTTGCATCTCTCGTAGAAGTCATCGAGTGGCGGACATCAGCAAGACGGCGGAGCAGGAACTCGCGGAACTGCGCGTGCAGTTCGACGCGGTGCTCGCAGAGCGCGACGAGTTGCGCGCGAAGCTCAACGCTCTCTTGAAGCAGGTCTACGGTCGCCGCAGCGAACGCTACGTCGATGACGGCCATCCCCTGCTTCCGTTCGACGAGCCCGAGGATCCGCCGCCGCCTCACGTCGACGAAGCTCCAGACGGCGACGATCCGCTGGAAGAGCCACACGGCCGCAAGCCGCGTCGGCGTGGCGCACCGCGACTTCCCGCCGACATCAAGCGCGTCATCGAGGAGGTCCCTCCGAGCGAAGCCGAGCTGCGCTGCTCATGCTGCGATCAACCGCGCATGATCATCGGCTACGAGGAGACCGAGAAGCTCGAGTACCAGCCGGCCAACTGCTACCTCCGCGTCATCCGGCGACCGAAGCTCGCGTGCAAGCTGCACGAGGAAGCGGGGGTCGTCACTCCGAGCCTGCCGCCGCAGGTGATCGACAAGGGACTGGCCGGTGAGACGATGCTCGCCCAGGTCATCACGGCGAAGTACCGCGACCACCTGCCGCTGTATCGGCAGGCCGGGATCTACGCGCGCCAGGGCGTGGACATCCCCGAGTCGACGCTGGGCGACTGGATCCGCCAGGGCAGCGATGTCCTTCAAGGAGTCGTCGCGGCGATCGCACGGCAGGCATTGGCCTCGGGCTACGTCAGCACGGACGACACCAAAGTGACTCTGCTGACCAAGGAGAGCCCGACCGGCAGCAAGCAAGCTCACCTGTGGGTCTACTCCGGTGAGCAACCTGGCGACGTGGTGTTCGACTTCACGCGCGGTCGCAGCGGTGACGGTCCCAAGCGCGTACTTGCGGGCTTCAAGGGCTACCTGCAGGCCGACGCGTACTCGGCCTACGACAACCTGTTCGGCAGCGGCGAGATCATCGAGGTTGGCTGCATGGCGCATGCGCGTCGCAAGTTCCGTGACGCGCTCGACACCGCGCCGGAGTTCGCCAAGCCTGCGATGCAGGCGATCCAGGCTCTCTACTACGTCGAACGCGAGTGCAAGGCGCTCGGGATGTCGCCGGAGCAACGCTTCGCGAAGCGGCAGGCGGAGTCGAAGGGCACCTTCGACGCGCTACGCGTCTGGATCGCGGAGTTGAAGAGTCGCACCCTGCCGAAGAGCCCGATCGGCAAGGCGACGAAGTACTTCGACCGGCATGCCGCTGCGCTCGGCCGATTCCTCGAGAACGGACGGCTCGAGATCGACAACAACCGCAGCGAACGCGCGATGCGACAGGTGGCCGTTGGTCGCAAGAACTGGCTCTTCGCCGGAAGCGAGGACGGCGGACAACGGGCGGCGACGCTGTACTCGCTGACCGTGAGCTGCTGGGAACTCGGCGTCGACCCCTACGCCTACCTGTCCGACGTGCTGCGGCGTGTGAACTCGACGCCCGAGTCGGAGATCGCGACGCTCACGCCCCGGCTGTGGGCCGCCGCTCGCCGAAGCTGAGCGCCGCCCATCGATCGCCCCGGTGGTGACCGAGTCGAGACCAAGGGGTGGGGTCTATCGGTCGCTTACCGACAAGCTGCGCGGGCTGCTCGAGGGCGTGTGACGCGAGGCAGGCAGCGCAAACGCTCGACGAGCCCTACGCGGTCAGGATGACCCAGGTTGCGACGACGCGAGGAACGAAAGCCAGCCGCTGGAGGAACTCGGCCAGCGGCAAGTGCGCCAGGGTGGTCATGCCAGCCTCAGCGGCCCGATCCCCGCGCCGGATTCCAGGCGGGCGAGCCGTTCCTCGATCTCCGCGGCAGCGATGGCGCGTCCCGCCGCGTCGACGATGCTGGCGAAGCGCGCCGCGTCCTCGGGGCTGATCGCGCCACGGGCAGCGGCGCGCAGGATCTGGTTGAGAGCGCCCGGAAGGTCGGCGGTGGACTCGATGCGCGGCATGCGGAACACCGCGGGGGCGCTGCGACCCAGCGTGCGGTCGAGGACGACCTTGGCGGCGGCGACGTCACCCTCGAGCGCCGCCTTCACCAGGCGCTTGGCGATGGCTTCGACCATCCGCGGTTCGACGGCGTCGAGCAACGCCTGGTGGAGCACCGCGGAGCGTCGCGCGAAGGGATTGCCTCTGCCAGCGCGGTTCCCGGAGGCAAAGCGGCCGTTCGTCTGGCGGCCGGAGGACCCGGCCGAAGGTGGCGAGGAGGGGTCCATGCCCCATTTTCATAGAGGACAAGTGTCCTCGATGCAAGTGCCGGAGAGCATTCAACTTGCCCGTAGCGATACGCTACACAGTACTACCGTTAGAACCGTTACCTGACGGTGGCCCAGGAGAGCCCAACTCCACCCCAGTCGCTGTGCCTCAGGAGGGGGAGCTGACCCGGGTCCCGACCGCTCTCCAGGCCTCGGCTATCTGTAACCGCCCGATAGACCCCATCTGTGAAGCTCCGCTGCGCCACCGACACTGATCGGCGTGGTCAAGTTCACCAAGGTGCAGGAGCGCGAGATCCGCCGCCTGCTTTCGGAGCTGGAGCGAAGCGGTCAGTCGGTGCGGGCGTTCGCCCGCGAGCTCGGGCTGTCGGCCTGGACGATCTACGGGTGGCGGAAGCGATTCCGGTTCACGTCGGATGTCGAGCACGGACCGCAAGTCGATCTCGTCGAGGTTCAAACGATCGTGCCTCTCGGTACGACGATCGAGATCGCGTTCGCCGACGCGACGATCCGGGTGCCGCCGGGTTTCGCCGACGAGGATCTGAAGCGCGTGATCCTGGCGATGCGGTCATGCTGAGCTTGCCGCCCTCGGTTCGGATTTACCTGGCCAAGGGGGCCACCGATATGCGCAAGCAGATCGACAGCCTCGCGTCGATGGTCGAGCACGTTCTCGCGCAGGATCCGTTCAGTGGCCACCTGTTCGCGTTCTGCAACCGTGCGCGCAACAGGGTGAAGATCCTGTACTGGGAAGAGACCGGCTACTGGTTGATGCACAAGAGACTGGAGAAGGGGCGCTTCACCTGGCCCGACGGTGATGCAGCTGCGATTCGCCTCGATGCTGTCGAACTGCACGCATTGCTCGGCGGACTGGACTTCACGGCGGCGCGGCGACGTCGTTGGTTTCGACGAAAGACCGAAGCTTGCTGAGCCTTCTGTCGTGCATCTCTCGTAGAAGTCAACGAGTGGCGGACATCGGCAAGTCGGCGGAACAGGAGCTCGCGGAGCTGCGCGTGCAGTTCGACGCGGTGCGTGCCGAGCGGGACAGTCTGCGCGTCGAACGCGATGACTTGCATGCGAAGCTCAACGCGCTCCTCAAGCAGGTCTACGGTCGCCGCAGCGAGCGTTACGTCGACGATGGCCACCCCCTGCTTCCCTTCGATGAGCCCGAGGATCCACCTCCTCCACCCCACGTCGACGAAGCTCCGGACGGCGACGATCCGCTGGAAGAGCCACATGGCCGCAAGCCGCGGCGGCGCGGCGCACCGCGATTGCCCACCGACATCAAGCGCGTGATCGAAGAGGTCGCACCGAGCGAAGCGGAGCTGCGCTGCTCTTGCTGCGATCGGCCGCGCACGATCATCGGCTACGAGGAGACCGAGAAGCTCGAGTACCACCCGGCGAACTGCTACCTCCGCGTCATTCGTCGGCCGAAGCTCGCGTGCAAGGTGCACGAGGAAGCGGGCGTCGTCACCCCGAGCCTGCCGCCGCAGGTGATCGACAAGGGACTCGCTGGAGAGACGATGCTCGCCCAGGTCATCACGGCGAAGTACCGCGACCACCTGCCGCTGTATCGGCAAGCCGGGATCTACGCGCGCCAGGGTGTCGACATCCCCGAGTCGACGCTGGGCGACTGGATCCGCCAGGGCAGCGATGTCGTGCAGAGAGTGGTCGCGGCAATCGCACGGCAGGCATTCGCCTCGGGCTACGTCAGCACGGACGACACCAAGGTGACTCTGCTGACCAAGGAGAGCGCGACCGGCAGCAAGCAGGCCCACCTGTGGGTCTACGCCGGCGAGCAGCCTGGCGATGTGGTGTTCGACTTCACGCGCGGTCGCGGCGGCGATGGCCCCAGGCGCGTGCTTGCCGGCTTCAAGGGCTACCTGCAGGCCGACGCGTACTCGGCCTACGACAATCTGTTCGGCGGTGGCGACATCGTCGAGGTCGGCTGCATGGCGCACGCGCGGCGGAAGTTCCGTGACGCGCTCGACACCGCACCGGAGTTCGCCAAGCCTGCGATGCAGGCGATCCAGGCTCTCTACCACGTCGAGCGCGAGTGCAAGGCGCTCGAGCTGTCTCCCGAGCAGCGCTTTGCGATGCGGCAAGCGGAGTCGAAGGGCACCTTCGATGCGCTGCGCGCCTGGATCGCGGAACTGAAGAGTCGGACCCTGCCCAAGAGCCCGATCGGCAAGGCGGCGAAGTACTTCGACAACCATGCCGACGCGCTCGGCCGATTCCTCGAGAACGGTCGGCTCGAGATCGACAACAACCGCTGCGAACGCGCGATGCGCCAGGTGGCGGTCGGCCGCAAGAATTGGCTCTTCGCCGGCAGCGAGGAGGGCGGACAACGGGCGGCGACGCTGTACTCGCTCACCGTCAGTTGCTGGGAACTCGGCGTCGATCCCTTCGCCTACCTGTCCGACGTGCTGCGCCGCGTGAACTCGACTCCCGACTCGGAGATCGCGACGCTCACGCCCCGGCTGTGGGCTGCCGCTCGCCGGAGCTGAACGCCGACCGTCGACCACATTGGTGGTCACCGATTCGATGACAGGGGGTGGGGTCTATCGGGCGCTTACGGCTATCTGACGGTCACATGCTGGGCGTAATGCGGCGGAGGTGAAGTCCGGGCTCGGCCTCCGCCGCGATTGCTGGGATGCTCAGTCGCTCGCCGCGACGGCTGAGACAGGAGAGGGGCCACATCGTCAGGAGACTCCTACCGTACGAAGTCCGTGAGCTCTGGATGCCTCTCTGAGAATTCATAGAGTTGATCCCTAATCTCCACGTGCGTCACGCCTGATTTGGTATCCGTAATCGTGAGTACGACTGGCTCGGGATTAATCCAGAAAACGAGTCCGAGTGCTGGCACATACCGGAACCGAGATGGACTGTACGAGGCCTTGTAGTGCGCGGTTCCAAGAGTAACATCCAAACACGGAGTAGACAGGAGAGTGTCCACACCGAGTTGAGCTACATAGGCCACCGCTGCGATCAGCAGCACCGTCGTACCCCGAAGTCGCTTCGTCGGTTTAGTGTTCTCGGAGCCAGGTTGCATTGGTCTCATTTTTGCGACTTCATAGGGTAGAGAGCTGAGAGTTTGGCGCGAAGTGCGGGCTCATTTTCTCTGCAGAAGTAGAAGCGCCACAGTTGACCCGGAAGTTGGCGCACTCTTGTCCACGAATTGTTGCGCCAGCCGGCAAATGGCTTCAGGAGAAAAGCAGTCCTACGCATCAGCTCCTGCGAGAGGGTAATGTTGGCTTCAGTCCCAAAGAAATCTCCGGCTACTTCAGCTAGGTTCTCTTCGTGCCGTGGTCCAGAATTGAATCTGGACTCCAGCCCGTCATCCAAGTACAATTGACCACTAGCTACGATCGTACCATAGCCAAGGGCCCCGAGATAGTGGTTAGAGTTCGCGGCTCCATTGGCTGCGATAATGGTATTGAAGCCGGGATCGATACCGGGATTCTGTCGTGACAGCTCGGAGCCTATGTAATGACCGCCGCCAAGCAATTGCGGGGTGCTGTGTCTTCTAGCCCAGGCAGCGAAGTCACCATAGTCGACAGCCTTTGTTGCTTCCGCGTCGATCCTCTGACCAATCAGTTCGCACAGCGTAGGACCTCCGCCTCCTTGGCTGCCGGGTCCCTGTCCGCCACCGCAGGGTTGGGGCCGTCCCTCTACTGGTGTCGAGGTATGGCCGGATCCCGGCGATGGAGTATCGTCGGGTGAATCGTTGTCTCCGTCGTGATCAACTCGTCCGCTGGCGGACTTCCCACCTCCCGAGCGGCCAACACCTCCTGGTGGGAGACAGAGACGTCCTTCACCGAGTCCCACAGAGCCGGCGGATGGGTCGCGAGATATGTTGGCTGGATTGACGCCAGGTCCACCTTTGACATTGTAGAGACCGAGTGGGTCCGTGGCGTCGCCGGGAGCGTTTCCGACGAAACCGTAGGAGTTTCCGAGATTCGCAAGATCGGCCCAGGATCCGAAAGGATCGGTCGTAATGAATCTCCCCCAGTCGGCCTGTAGGTAACGATTGCGGGCAAATAGCAATCTGGTTTCTGAATCGTGCCGATACGTTGCGTATGCGAAGTCTAGCCCTACGGTCGATGCGTCCTGAGCGGAACCTCCGCTCGGGTACACAGTGCGTCGTCCGTAGGTGTCGTACTCGGTACGTTCGATTTCGGCTCCCGAAGAGTCGTGGAGCCATGTCACCGACCCTTGCTCATCCTGGGTGACGGCATAGCCGATCCAAGAACTGGACTGTGCATCCCAGCGCTGATAAATGAGAAGTTCTGAGAATTCGGGACCCCAGACCAATGCCTTGCGAGCCTCCGCGACGGTTGTCTCCCCCTGCATGACGGGCACGAGTTCCTCGACCTCCCGCCACCCATCGTAGGCATACCTCACATTGAGGTCCTGGTCCGGCACGACTCTGGCAATACGCCGATTGAACGGATCGTACCCATACGCGGCGATGAGGACGAGGGTGAAGTCTACCGACTCGCTGGAGAAGCTCGATGTGGAACTGCCAAGACGGGGTGTCCATCCCGTGAGGCGGGAACTCGAGCGCGAGGTGCGAGCCGCCTCCGCAATGGCGCGCCGCGCTTGTCCGCCAAATCGATCGAGTACCTCCAGGCGGCCTCGATTCAGTGTGCTGCGATCCGTGTTGAGTCCACCAGCGCGCTGCATGGTCAGCTGCGACTGACTGCCGGACGCCTGGAGCTCCCATACCTCAGACAGGCGATTCTTGAAGTCGTAGATGAGGTAACGCTGGCCGTCGAACACGAGGTTGCCTTCGCCGTCGTAGAGCGGTTGGATGCCACCTACGTCGGAGTAGCGAGGACTATCGGATTCGTTCACATAGTCCGTCAGCGTCGGCGTGGATCCATTCAGTGACTCCGTGACTGAGTCGCGACTCTGGCCTGGCTCGAGATTGTAATTCACCTCACGAGCAGCCGTGGCATTTGCATACGACTGCGAGATGTTGGCCACTCCGAGCTTTGCACCGGTGAGGCGGTGGTGACCGTCGTACTTGAAGAGGTCTCCCTGCGACGAGTCGTGCTTGGTCCATGCGCGCTTGAGAAGATCACCGCCGGGTGTCCAGTCGAAGGAGCGTTGCTCAAATGGCGAACCGGCTCCGGAGACCTGGTGGGTCAGGGACGACAGGCGACGATAGGAGTCGAGAGCTGTGGTCTTGGTGATGGATGCGGACCCACCGATGGAAAGGACTCGCTCGAGTTCCGTGCCACCTCCCCAGGTGTACGTGGCGAGGTTGAAGGCGCTCGAAGCACCGGGCGTCTTGAGCGTGCGCGTGTCGACGCGCCCGATCGGGTCTGGAACGCTCCCGATCTCGAAGCCACTGGAGTAGGTCAGCGTTCGACGGAACGACGTGTCGCCTACCACCTGGCTTCCGGAGTGGACGTAGCTTGAAGTCACATCGACGGGCGAGTTCACCTCGATACCGGTGTAGGTGAAGGATTCCTTTGAAGTTCGACCGAGGCTGTCGATGTCGAATTGAACGCCGCCCATCAGCAGGTTCCAGGAGCTGCCCTGATCGGTCCATGCGTTCTTGATGCGGCCGAGCGGATCGAACTGAATCGTCTCTTCCGTCGCAAGCAACGACACCCCAGTGCCTGGCGCTACGGTCCTCTGAAACTGACGAGCCGTGAGATCCCACTGCTGGTGAATGTAGTTGCTGTTGCCATCAACGACCCACTCGGGGCGAGAGCCAGCATCGTAGCTGATCAGGGTCCGGTGGGCAGTGCCTGAGGAGACGTAGCCTGGCATCTGTTGCTCGGCCAGACGGTACGCGGCGTCGTAGATCCACTTCGTTGGAAGACCCCGTCCGTCTTCACGCGTGATGGTCGGGTTCTTACCGCTGCCGGGGGTGTCGACGTACTTGCTGTTCAGAGTGATCGTGTCAGTGCTGGAGGCACTCTTGACGAAACGTACCCACCGCCCATCAGCGTCGAATGTTGTCTTCGCGAAGCGGTTTGCATCGCCGTACTGGTCCGGATCTTGATAGCGAACGAGCTGTCCCAGGCCATCGTGCGAGTACGCGTGAGTCTGGGCAGTTTGCTGACCGTTGAGACCCTTGACCTGGCGACGGATGACGCGACCGACAAGGTCGAGTTCGAGTTCGGTGACGTAACTGTGTTGGGCGGGACTTGAACCGTCGTCGTACACCCGCTGGGTCGACTTGACCACGAGGTCGCGACCTGGCATGTAGTCGATTTCGGACTCGTTGCACTGGGCGGCTTGGGAACTCAAGCCGTCGCGCACCTTCTTGAGGCGGCCGTAGCCGTCGAACTCGCGGTGTACGGTCCGGCCGTCGGGATCGGTGAGCTGTAGGACATTCGACCAGATGTCGTAGTCGTAGCTTGTCGTGGCCGTGCCGAGCGAAGTTCCATTCGAGCTCAGAAGGTGCCTCGCGACCTGCACCGGACGCCCAGCCTCGTCGTAGGAGGTATCGGTCTGCGCCTGGAGAACGGAGTTCTGCGAGCTAAGTACGGTCAGGACGCGTCCGAGGGCGTCGTAGCCGAGGTCCGTGACGAGTCCGGTTGGGTTGATGGTGCGATAGACCGGGCCGTGCCCACTGTTGTTGCGCACGAACTGCGTAACGGCGAGATCACCCGTGGAGTTCAGGACGACCGATTGCTTGCGGAGAACTAGATCATCGTCGAAGTAGCTGCGCACGAGGCGCACGTTCAGGCCGCCGACGTCCGCTGTGATGCGATACATGGTGCCGTATCCGTCGATCTCGTAGTTGTTCAACGCTCCATTTGGCAGGGTGAGCGATGCAAACTGACCGTCGACGCGGTACGCGAATTGGTAGCGCGCCATCCATGCCAAGTGATGGTCCGTCGCAGCGAGGGACGAACCGGTCGGGTCGGTGAGGTCCTCACCGAGTTCGACCGAGGCGCGATCGATGTACGACTCGAGTAGGCGGTCGTAGTGGTAGTGCCACTCGTTACGGAGCCACTCGCGCGCGGTGGAGAGTGGCTTCTGGCCGGTCTCGTCGAGGTTCTTTCGGCGGATGAGCGCGATGTTCTCGAACGCGTCGCGGTAGTACTCCGTGACGGGTGAGACGCCCGTCGATCCGAGTTGCGTCGTGACGCGTTGTGTTCGGCCGAGGCCGTCGTTGACGATGTCGACGACAGTCTGGTTGGTGGAGGTGCCCTCGGTGATTTGCGTGATTCGTCCGAGATCGTCGATCGTGATCCCGACCTGGTTGGCGGTGTCGCCACTCATCGATGATGGCACGCCACGCGTGATGCTGACGAGCAGGTCCGAACCGGACGTTCCGGACGAGCCGTAGGTGTGATGGAACACGACGCCGCCGACGTCCGTGATGTCGGTTGGGCGACCATTGCTGTCAAACGCGATGGTCGTCGTGAGGTACTGAGTTCCCGACGACGAACCTGTAATCGCCGTGGTCGTCGTCTGGACGCTCTGCGGCTTCTGCCCGTAGATCTGGTCAGAGCGGTTGTTCCATGTCGTGTAGTTGTAGGAGATGTCGACCCCCAGCGGGGCGTCGTAGCTGAGCGGTCGGCCCGCTTTCGACAGGTCCGCGAAGGACCATGTGTGCGTCACCGTGCCAGACCCGGAAGGGCTGGGGCCGGTCCATGACGTCATGTTGCCGAATTCGTCGTGCGTGAATGCGTACGCCGCGCCCGACGGGGTCGTCACAGAAGCGACCAAGCCACATGAGCAGCCGGAGTAGGTGAGCTGCCAGGTCAGGGACGTCGGCTCCGGATCAGGGTCACTGACTAACGTACGAGGCTTGCCAAGCGATCCCGGCGCTACGGTGATGCGAACCGGAAGCCACGGTGTCGAGGAAGTCGACGACAGGACACCATCCGGCACATCGAACGTCATCGTGGTTGCGGCTCCGGACCCGGCTCCAGACTCCGCTGCGCTGTATGCCACGCTCACGTACGGAGATGCATGCGAGTAGGAGAAGGCGTGCACCAAGCCTTGCTCGTCGATCTGAGTCTCGACCCGCGTTTGCGAAAGTGCGACAGCGTAGGTGTGCTTGCGGATCACGTACGCCGAGCCGCCGCTGGAGAGTCTTGAGTCGGTGATCGTGTCGAGGAGCCCCGCTCCCGTGCCCGACGTGTAGTAGTTGAACGAGATGACGCGAGCGTCGGTCTGCGGGTTTGCAAGGTCGAGCAGGGGTCCGTTCGCGTCGTCGATGAGGTAGGTCGTCGATGGGAGGGTCAGCGATGTCAATCGGCCCTGAGAACTGGAGTCGAGTTGCATGCTCCAGTCCCAATCCGTGAAGTGCTGCGTGGACTTCCAGTACGAGACGCTGCAAGTCGTCGGCGTCCCCACGGTCCAGGAGAAGCGCGTCTCCATGCCCCGGGGGTCGGTTATCTTGTCGATGCGGTCGTCTGACGTGCGCCAGGAGTACGTCCACGCGTTGTCGTAGCTGTCGAAGAACTTGGCCGGGCGCCAAACGCCGGTGGTGTTCGGCTTCGGCTCATACCGCATGACCGAGCCGTTGGGACGGTAGCGTTCGAGGGTCGGTTGCGAGTCGCCAGTTCGCGTGTAGCTGCGGAAGCGGGAGAGTGCGAAGTGATCCTGAACGACCCACCAGGTCTCGTTCTGGGGAGGCGTGAAGTTGGTGTCCGGTACTGCGAGATTCACATCTCCGGTTCCGGTGATCCACACAAGGTCGTCATCCACCTCGTGGATCTCGTCGATGAAGGAGAAGTGAAGAGAGTCGGCAAACCCGACTGTGGCCGAGCCTTCCGTGAAGGACGGGTCCGTCCAGGTTCGGTACGTGATCCCCATTCCGATCCCGCCCGACCGAATCGCGGGAGGTTCGGGGAGGCCGATGTGGTAGACGACGCTGCCGTCGAGCTTGACGGTGGAGCCGGCCGCTGCTGGGATGCCCGGGTCGTTGAGGGTTGTGGAGGAGGTTTCCGGAGTGAATGGGCCGTCCGGATGCTGAGGTGCGGCATCGGGAGTCGACGGAGATCCGGGAAGGAAGTTCATGTTCCCGGCGCCGGCGCCTTGTTCTGGCCCATTGCATTTCGCGTCGCTCCCGGCCCCGCCGTCATCGGTGCGCGGAGCGTTCGATTGGGTCGGAACGAGTACCGGTTGATGGACGGGCGCTACGGCACGACGGGGGGATGCGTCAAGCGCACCGGAATGACCGGTGAACCAGAGTGCGGCGGCTCCAGCCGCAATCGCACCCGCGAGGGCGAGGTGCAGTTGACCGAGTGGATTCGCCGAAGACGCGGCTCTTCGCGCTTCAACCCGACGGGAACAGATCTGAACAGCCTCCGACGGAATCTTTTCCACGACGATGACCTCCGGTTTCCAAGGGTTCCAAGCGGAACCTTCGCACGCACACTAGCGACGCGAAGAGCGTGCGTCACTGGGTGCCGGCGGAAGTTACACGACCTGTTGCGTGCGTTTTCCTGCTCGCACGGCGATCGTGGAGTGGAGGGTGAAGGCGATGTCGATGCCGTGCGAGTTGCAGGGAGCGCGATGAACTCTTGAAGATGACCTCTGCAGACGCATGCGCAACTCGAAGGGTCACCCGCATCTGCGTCATGGCGTTCGGAATTCGAACTCGGGCGAATTCCGCATGCAGCCCTGAGGAGCGTGCGAATGGGAGAATCGATTCCCTCGGCCCGAACTCACTCGCAGGTCACGAACCGCAGTGGGCTCTGCGACCCGCGGGCAAGCCATCGGGTGGCGTCGGTGAGGTGGTAGCGCTTCTCCATCGAGGGATCACGATGACCGACGAAGGCACGACGTCCCTCGCGGCCCGGGTCGTGTTCAAAGTCGACCAGGTCGGGATCCTCCCAGCGTTCGATCCCGAAGACGGCGCGCACGACGCCCTCGAAGACCGCGAACGCCCAGTGTCAGAGACCGGGTGAACCAAGCCCTGGCAGCGGCAGCGGCGCGACGCCCCGGCGATGGGCTGCATCGATCCGTCCGAGTGATCATGGTTCCCTCCGCAGGGGTCCCCCTGGAGCGTGGGTGGACCAACCCTGGGCGCCTGGGAGGGCGATGTCGATGGGGACACTGCGAGATCGGATGTTGGAGGGCATGCGGTTGGCCGGCTTCCGCGTGCGCATGACGAAGGCGCGGTGGGCACTGGGTTCACGCCGAACCGGCGTTCCCGAACCGGCGCTCAGTCGGATGTCTCTCGGTGCCTCTGCGCCCACTTAAGTCGAGACATCGGATCTCGCCCCCGCCGCCGAGACTTCGAGACGCGTCCGGCGCCGGCGCTGCGCCCGTGTCTCTCCCCATCGCGTCTCTCCCCGCGATCCGAGAACTCCCCGAGCACCCCGCCACAACCCCCTGATCCGCAAGCACCTGCGCCCGCGCCCCAAACCCCCGAAACGACGCGACCCGCGGCCACCAGTTCAGTGACCGCGGGTCGAATCAGAGACGCCAGTTCCGTAGCTCCCTCTGGCGGACGGATATCGGAACCTCCGGAGAGACATCCGTGGGCGGCGGACCGACAGAAGGACGACCGAACGCGGCAAGGCGATTTCGGCTGCTCGCCGGGCCGGTCCGTCGATCGCGTCGAGGAGAAGGACAGTTGGCGCGCTGTCGCGAACCTGCGCGAGGATCATCCGGCCTCGATTCGCTCTTCGACGGCTTGCTTCAGGCCCCTGGGAACGAGTGCATCGAGATACGTGAAGTGCGCGCTCGCTTGGCCGCGGTCGGCATGCATTCTGATGAACATTTCGGAGAACCACGGCAGTTCGAGGTTCTCTCTGATGCCTTGGCGCCAGGCGGACCAGGTCTTGGGAGAGATGCGGCGTTCGACAAACTGAAGCGCCTGGGTGTTGCAGAGGTCGAAGTACCGGTAGGCACAGCGGGCGGCTTCTGGGTCTTCTGGGATTGCGGATGGTTGGGTATCGCGCTTCCAGGCTATCGGGGGGATTCGTCCACAGAGTTCGCGGTATTCCGATCCCAGTTGAGCCTCGCGGGCCGCTTGGTTCTGCATTGCGATTGAAGTCGCGACGAGGACTAGTCCGAGTCCAGAGAAGAGGGCGTTCGCGAACCCCATCCAATCGACGGGGCCTGACCGCCGGTCTCCAAGAAGTAGGACAGATGCCACGAGGGCAGTGAGTGTGAGCGCAATCCCCCAACGGAGAGTGGTGCTCGCCCAGTCGTGCCACCTCGCCTCTCCGGTGATGGCTCTTCGCTGATCCTCGAACAAATTGAACCCGACATCAATCGTGACCACGGAGCTTTGCGTGTTCATAGCCGGCCTTCTCCTCACTCGCTCTGCTTGTCTTCCTGGGATGGTGCTGACTGCTGCAGTCAGAATCAGTGCAGCGAAGGAGCTGCGGTTGCTCGTCCACTTCGGATCCTCGACGGCGTCAGAATGCCATGCTTGATCCAGAATTGACACGCCACGCGTGTTCTGGAATCCAACGGACAGGCAGGCACTCGCGGTGGCGTTGGCGGGGATCGACATCACCAGTTCACGCGCGGTCCGACTCTCCGGAGCGCGGCCCTTCGCGAGTCCGCGTCGTTCATGGCCTCGCCGAGGCGTGCCCAGAAGTCGGCGTCGTGCCTCGGGTGCTGGAGGTGCACCAACTCGTGCGCGAGGACGTAGTCGATCAGCCGCGGCGCAACCTGGATCGTGCGCCAGTTGATGCGGATGTTGCCTCTGGAATCGCACGATCCCCAACGCTTCGGAGGATCGCGCAGCAGGAGCGGCGGCGTCGAGACGCCGAGCTTCTGCGACCAGTGTGCCAATCGACGCGGCAGGTAGTGCGCGGCGCGCTTGCGAAACCACGCGCACAAGGCGGTGCGCACGACGGAGGCACGATCGGATTCTCGCACCTCAGCGGGGAATCGCACGACCAGCCGGCCTTGTTTCACCGCGACCGATGGTCGTCGCGTGTCGCCGCACCTCTCGACACGCAGCCTGTGTTGCCGGCCGAGGTACAGGAAGCCCTCGCCGCTGACGAACTCGCGGGGTGACTGCGGCGGCAACAGGTCCTCGAAACCGCGGATCCGCTCCACGATCCACGCACCCTTGCGACGCACCACGGAAGCGATGCGCTCCCGATCGAGGTCCTTGGGCACGCGCAGGATGACACCCTCCAGGGGATCGACCACAACCGCGACGGTGACACGTCGGCGGCCGCGCTCGATCCGATAGCGGATCGTCTTGGTCCCGTAGGTGGTGACAGCCAGTTCGGCCGCGGTCGCCGTCACTGCTCCCTCCGGACCTTCAGCAGGTCGACGATCTGGTTGGCGAGGGCGTCGAGCTGCTCTTCGGTGAAGCCGGCAACGCGAAGTCGTCGCTTCAGCTGCTTGCGCATCTCGCGCTGAACGTCGTCCTTCCGTTGCCAGTCGACGATCTCGACCTCCTTGGCGACCGCCTCCTCGAGCAGCGCCGCGAGATCGATCATCTTCTGGTTCGGCTCGGCGGCGCCTTCGGTCGATCGGGTCGCGATCAGCCCGAGGATGGCCAGCCCGGTTCCGGAGAGACCGAGTCGATCGGCTTCGCCGGCACGCCCGCGCAACTCGGTGATCATCTGCTTCAGCTCGGCCAACGCCCGTGCCGCGTCGATCCGCCTCTGCCGGTGGTCGGCGATGAGCTTCTCGAGCCGTTCACGCAGAGACGTGTAGAACGCCGGGTCCTCCTCAACGCGAAGGTGGATCTCGGCACGCACCGCGTGCTCCATCTCGCTCGCCTTCGCTTCGGGGTCCTTCAACGCCTCGACCTTCTCGTCGAACTCCGGCGTCAGGATCGAGACTTCCTTCACCAGCACGTCGACCCGGTGCGCCACGATCGCGTCGGCGATGAGCTGCTTCACCTTGACGCCGCAGTCCGAGATGTCGAGCGCCGCGTCGCGGTAGCGCGCGCGCGCCGCCTGCCGGACCATGCCGAGCCAGCTCAGGTCCTTGCGATACGGCAGGCCCTTCGGGTCCGGCAGGACCATGTCGAGGCTCTCGGCGAAGCGCCGGAACGCCGCGTCGAACTCGGCGCGCACGTCCTCGGGCTCGAGCACCTTCACGAAGGCCTCGAGGTCCTCGTGCTGCTTGACCTTGGCGAAGAACTTCATCGCCGCGGCGTGCCGCGCCTGGAGCCGCGGCAGCTCGTCGACCTTCGGCGTCAGCGCACCCTTCACGTCCTTCGGTGCGAAGACCTCGAGCGCCTCCTGCAGCGAACTCGAGACGCCCCAGTAGTCGACGACGAGACCGTAGGTCTTCTGGTCGCTGGTGCGGTTCACGCGCGCGATCGCCTGCAGCAGGGTGTGCTCGCGAAGAGGGCTGTCGAGGTACATCACCTGGAGCACCGGCGCATCGAAGCCGGTCAGCAGCATGTCGCAGACCACGAGGATCTGCAGCAGGTCCTCAGGGTCGAGGAAACGCGCGAGCAATGCCTTCCGCGCCGTCGCGTCGATGCCGTGGCGTCGCATCCGCTCGTCGTCGTCGTTGCTGGTCGAGATGACGATCGCGGACTGCGGCGCGTTGAGCCGATCGAGCGTCTCTTTGTAAGTGACCGCGGCCTCACGACTACACGTGACGACCATCGCCTTGAAACCGTTCGGCCGGATGAACCTCGCGAAGTGGTCGAGCAGGTTGAGGGCGATCGTCTCGATGCGCTTCGGTGCGCCGGCGAGGGCCTCCTCGGTCGCGAAGCGCGCCTGGATCGCCGCACGCTCGTCCGGCGTGCGGTCGGCGAAGACGCGCTCGAAGAGTTGGTCGAGCGTACTGCCGATGACCTGCAGCTCGGCCAGTCGGCTCTCGTAGAAGATCGGGACCGTGGCATGGTCGGCGACCGCCTGCTCGATCGTGTAGGTGTCGATGTAGGGCCCGAAGGTCTGGAGCGTGCTGCGGTCCTTCTTGTCAATCGGCGTGCCGGTGAACGCGAAGAACGCGGCGTTCGGAAGCGCGCGCCGCATGTTGGCGGCGAGCCCGCCGTACTGCGTGCGGTGGGCCTCGTCGACGAAGACGAACAGGTTGCTGTCCCGGTTGAGCACCGGCGGCGTGCCGTCACCGTCAGCCTCCAGCTCCTGGAACTTCTGTACCGTCGTCATGATCGTGCGGCCAGCTCCGGCTTCGAGCAGTCGACGCAGATCGCGCACGGTCTTTGCGTGGTCCGGGTTCGGGTAGCCGCAGGCGCGGAAGACCTTGGTGATCTGCTCATCGAGGTCGCGCCGGTCGCTGACCATGACGATCGTCGGGTTCTGGTGCGCCGGGTCGCGCTTCAGCTTCAACGCGAGCCAGAGCATCGTCAGGCTCTTGCCCGAACCCTGGGTGTGCCAGACGACGCCGCCGCGGTCCTCGGGCTTCTTGGCGGTCCGGGCGCGGTGGGCGGCGTTGGTGACGGCGCGGTGCTGCTGGTAGCGGCAGGTCTTGCGGATCGTGCGGCCGCTCGTGGCGTCGCGCTCAAACGCGACGAACGCCCGCGTCAGGTCGAGCAGGGCCGCCGGCGCCAGCGTGCCGAACAGCAGAATGTCCTGCGGGGTCGGTTCGCGGCCGACGAGCTGCCGGAGGGCCGCGAGCGCCTTCGGCTCGGTGATCTTCCACTCGCCGAAGAAGCGCGCCGGCGTGCCAACGGTGCCAAACCGCGCGCCCTGCCCGCAGGTCGCGACGAGGATCTGTGCGGTGTGGAACAGGTGCGGCGCGCCGAGCCCGCGGAACCGTTCGCCGAGCTCCTGGTATCGCTCGAGCTGCTCGATCGCCTCGTGGAGCCACTTGTCGCCGAGGGTCGGGTTCTTGCACTCGACGACGGCAAGCGGGATGCCGTTCACGTAGACGACGACGTCGGGGATGACGTGCTGCTTCTGGCCCTTGATCTTGAGCTGGCGCGTGACGACGAGGTCGTTGGCGTTCGGGTTGTCGAAGTCGACGAAGCGAACGGTGTGGCTCTTCTTGCCGTCGCCGCGGTCCTGCTCGAGGGTGATGCCAAAGCACAGGGCGGTGTGCGCCCTCTCGTTGGCCTCGAGCAGCGACGCGGCCGGCACGTCGGCGATCGCGCGGACGGCGCGGTGCAGGTTCTCGTCGGAGAGCCAGGGGTTGAGCTTGCGCAACGCGGCGCGCAGTCGGTCGACGAGGACCACGTCGCGGAACGTGTCGCGACCGAGCGCATCGACCTCGACGAACGAGTAGCCGAGCGCCTCGAGCAGTTCGACGGCGGGGTCCTCGGACAGGCCGACCTCGTTCCACGCACCGCTCACGTTGCCCCCGCCGGCTGCACTCGGGTCGCTCCCGACAGGAGTTCGGACGCCAGACTGGCTTTGACGGCCCGCAGAGGCACTAGGCTGTCGCGCTCCGCCTGCATCCGCGACTCAACGGCGTCGGCCACCTCGGCGATGCGCTCCTGCTCGCGGACCTCGGGCAACAGGATCTGGAGGTCGCGGAACACTGGCATGTAGATCGTCTGGTGGGTGCTGCCAGCCATGAGGCGCGCCCACTCGGTCTGCATGAATCGGAGCAGGTGCATCAGGTAGCGGTTGTGAACTCGTGGCCCGCACACGTAGTTCGCGAAGTCCTGGCTCGTCGACATCTCGCGCCCAAGGACGGTGGCCTTCCCAACCGTCGCGGTCCTCGAGAATACGACGGTGCCGCGAGGCAGAAGTCGGGCGGAGGAGTTCGCGATGCCAAGGTCCGAGACTGTCTGAGCCGTCTCCGAAATCTCAGGGCCGTCCAATGCTCCGGTGTCGTGCAGGGAGACCCAGGGAACGCCGCCGTCCCAGTACTCAGGGTGCCGCCTGCTCGGTGTATGCCCACTTTCGAGTTTCGCGATGTCAACCAGACGGACGAGCTGCCACCCCTCGGGTTTCATCGTGATGCCCGGCAACAGACGGCCCAGGCGCCACTCTTCGGCAATCGGCTCGAGCTTTCGCCCTCGGGTGCCGCGCGTCAGCAGTTCCTCGAGCATCGCCTTCTTGACGACGTCCAGCTGCGCGATCACGGCCTCGGTCTTCTCGATCGTCTCGTCGACCGAGGACAGGATCGCGGCGATCTTGCGCTGCTCGGCGAGGGGCGGAACGGGCAAGGTCAACGCGAAGAACTGCTCGCTGGGGAGGCGCTTCGTCCCATGGTTCGCAACGTCGACCAGCTTCAGCACCGAGTCGCGTTGACTCTCAAGCCATAAGAGCACGAAGTCCCCATCCAAGTCAGGTCCCGGAACAAGCGCGCGCATGTCTTGGTTGAACGCAACTGGCACCGTTGTCCGAGCAACCGGAAACGAATGCGCGAGGATCATCCCGCGGACGACGACGAGGATCGACCCGGCCGGAACGACGCGCGCCGCTCCAGTTGCTGCCGCCTCGGAGAGATGATCTTCCGCGTCCGCGATTCTCAGGCGCTTCATGTCCTTGGGGCTCACCCAAGGAATGGTCCCAACCCAGTTGTCCGGGTTCGCCTTGCTCGGTGTGCTGCCGCAGAACCAGTCTCCAGCGAGACCGAGCGCCAGCCTCTTCCAGGAGCTCGGCGTCATGACAGGCCCAACTCCCGTAGGAACCTGTCCATCGCCGCCTTCGCCTCGTCGCGCGCCTTCTCGGCATCGCGAAGCGATTTCAACGCCGCGCCGACATCGACCTTCTCCCGCGCCTCCGCCGTCTCGACGTAGCGCGTGATGTTCAGGTTGCCGTCGTTCTTCTCGATCTCGGCGATCGGCACGACGCGCGCGTAGCGTTCGACGTCGGCAAACGCGCGCACCGTCGCGACGATCTTCTTCACGTCCTCGTCGCGCAGGTAGTTCTGCGCCGATCCCTCGCGGAACTCGCGCGATGCCTCGACGAACAGCACCTTGCCGCGGCGCGCCGCCGGCTTGCTGCGATTGAGCACCAGCACCGCGGCCGGGATGCCGGTCCCGTAGAACAAGTTCGTCGGCAGCCCGATCACCGCTTCGATCAAGTCGTCCTTCAGGAACCCCTTCCGGATCTCGCCCTCGCTGCTGCCGCGGAACAACACGCCGTGCGGCATCA
Organism: Planctomycetota bacterium; assembly: GCA_046349595.1. Classification (GTDB taxonomy): domain Bacteria; phylum Planctomycetota; class UBA1135; order UBA1135; family UBA2386; genus JACRLW01. The sequence goes on along the minus strand of JAXMCA010000001.1, from coordinate 2,131,635 downwards.
CGACACCGAGCTTCCCGTGCTTGTTGAGCACCGCGACCATGTGCTGCACGAAGGCGAGGTCGCCCTTCGTCTTCGGCGGGATGCCGTAGCCGAAGCGGCCCCACGGATCGTGCTCGGCGACCTCGCGGCCCCACTCGTCAAGCGAGAACGGGGGGTTCGCGATCACGCGGTCGAAGACCATCAGAGCACCGTCCTGCACCAACTTCGGCTCGCGGATCGTGTCGCCCTTCTCGATCCGCGCGTCCTTGATGCCGTGCAGCAGCATGTTCATCTTGCATATCGCCCAGGTGCCGAGGTTCTTCTCCTGGCCGAACAGCGAGAGGTTCTTCGGGTTGCCGTTGTGCCCCGCGACGTAGTGCGCGCACTCGATCAGCATGCCGCCCGAGCCGACCGTCGGGTCGCAGATGCGCATCCTCTCGGTCGGTTCGAGCAGCTCGACGATGAGCTGCACGACCTTGCGCGGTGTGTAGAACTCGCCACCCTTCTTGCCGGCGTCGTCGGCGAATCGCTCGATCAGATACTCGTAGGCGCGGCCGAGCATGTCGGGCTCGGACAGCGAGGCGTTGCGCAGGTCGAGGTTGGCGAAGTGCTGGATCAGCCGGGCGAGGATCTGGTCGCGCTGCCGCGCGTCGCCGAGCTTGCGCTCGTCGTTGAAGTCGATGCCGGCGAGCACTCCCTCGAGGGCGGCACCGTTGTGCGCTTCCTGCTCGATCGCGGACGCCGCCTTGTTGAGCACCTCGCCCAGGTTGGTCGCGTGCTTCTGGATCTCGGACCAGCGCGCGCGCTTCGGCACGAAGAACTCGTGTTCGTCAGGGTCCTCCGGATTGCCGCCTTCCCCTGTGACTGCGACGCACTCCTCGTCGAAGCGGTCGCTGAGGCGCTTCAGGAAGAGCAAGCCGAAGATGAAGTTCTTGTAGTCGGAGGAGTCGATCGAGCCGCGCAGGATGTCGGCGGCTGCCCACAGGTGACGTTCCAGGTCGGCCTGGGTGAGGAACTTGGCGCTGGGCTGCGGGGATTGGGCGCTGCCGGGAGAGGTGGTGGCGGGGGCAGCGGTGCCGGCCTCGCGACCTCTGCCAGATGAGGGACGGGCAGGGCTCGGCGACTCGGCAACCAGGCGGTCGATGAGTAGCGCCTTCTCGCGACCCGAGTCGTCGAGGTCGAGGGCGCGACAGAGCTCCTTCAGGCGGTCGCGAGGGAGATCACCGAGGAGGGCGTGTGCGGGGACCTTCCCAGTCGTGAGGGCGGCGATCGCCGCGTCGCGGGAACGGCGGTCGGCGACCGGCAGGAAGTAGCGGTCGGCGAGCACCAGCAGTTCATCGCGTGTGAGGCGCTCGAGGAGATCGTTCCGGGAGGGCATGCGCGGATCAGGATTCCGAAGGTTGGAGGTTGGGCAGGCGAGGTCCGAAGACCTGCTTGAGCTTCAGGAGGTGGGAGACCGCCCAGCGCCGATGCAGCTCGAGCTGCTCGGGCGAGTCCTCGATCGACCCAGGTGCGTAGCAAGCGATGCGACACCCACGGCGGCCGTCGAGCGGCTCCCAGCGGAGTGGCTCGCCGAACTCCTTCTCTATTGCCTCATGTTCGCGGTGGAGTTGCGCGAAGGCCGACTCGTTCAGCGCGCGTTCGCGGAAGTCGATGTAGAGCTCGGCCCGCAGCTCGCCCGATTGGGCGAAGCTCATGCCGTAGGTGAAGCCTCGGTTGCCGGTGGTGAAGGAGTACCAGTTCTGCGGCATTCCCGCCCTCGCGTTCGTGAACTTATGCTTCTCACGAAGCTCGTCGATGAGTCCCTGGAAGAAGGTCTGGTACGCGACGCGCTTGCCGGAGATCTCCCCTGTGCCTGTCGGCCCCACCGTCTCGCGCGACCAGGAGTTCGGCCAGGCCACCGGACGGAGGTTGACGGCCGGGAGGGATTCGTCGATCCGGATCACCTCCAGCAGCACACCGAAGAACTCGGCACTGGAGGAGTGTGCGCGGTTCAGCCAGTCGAGTGCCTGCCGGTGCTCCTCGCGGAACTCGCGCGAGACCCAGATCACGACGCCGGCGTCGAGACCTGCCGCGTACGTGATCAGTTGGCCGAGGTGGGCGTGGTTGGTGGGCTCGAGCTGATTCTCGATGACGACGAGGCGATCCCGTCCAAGGTCGCGGGCAAGGATGTCGACCGAGAAGTCGCCGACGTCGGCCTCCCGTTCGGTGACCTCGAGGTCCATCTCCAGCGCCTCGGCCAGCAGGTCGATGTTCTCGACGAGCCAAGGAGTGAAGTCGTGCGCCTCGTGGCTCCAGACTGATCGAGGATCGACGCGCGCAAGTTTCCCGAGCTGCCTGGTCATGTCCACCGCTTCCGAAGGGGTGCCAGACGGGATGCTAGGCGGCGCAAGGCGACCGTCCAGATCGAAGCTTGGACCTGGATCGGAACCCGGGGTCAAGGCGATGATCGGTGCCCTGGAGACCGCGACCCGGGACCGAAGGTGAGTCCGGGTGCGTTGAAGTCAAAGAGGACCGGTGCATGTCCACTCTCGCGTCCACCCTCGAAGAAGTCCGTGAGCGCATCCGGCGGGCCGCCAAGCAGTCGCTGAACGAACAGAACACCAAGGCGACCCTGATCGAGCCGGTGCTGCGCGCGCTCGGATGGGACGTCGAGGACATCGAGGAGGTGGTGCGGGAGTTCAAGGTGAAGTCGCGCGACAAGCCGGTCGACTACGGTCTGCTGGCGCTGCGCGAGCCTCGCTTGTTCGTCGAGGCGAAGCCGCTGGGGGAGAACCTCGACGATCGTCGGTGGGCCAGCCAGATCATGGGGTACGCGTCGGTGGCCGGGGTCGGCTGGATCGTGTTGACCGACGGCGACGAGTACCGGATCTACAACTCGCACGCGACGGTCGCGGTCGAGGAGAAGCTGTTCCGCAGCGTGCGCGTCTCGGCTGGCGACCCAACTGCTGCGGCGACGCTCGAACTGCTTTCGAAGAGCCGCATCGAGGAGAATCGGATCGAGGTGTTGTGGCGGGCGCACTTCGTCGACCGCCAGGTCCGTGCTGCGCTCGAGGAGCTGTTCTCGCCGGACCACGACATGTTGCTGGTCAACACGGTGGAGCAGCGCACGAAGAACCTGACCGTGGACGAGATCCGCGCTTCGATCAAGCGGTGCCGGGTGACTCTGGACTTCCCCGTCGACATCACGGTGCTCATCGCGGAGTCGACTCGCGGTTCGAAGGCGAGGAGCTCGGAGCGGCGGAAGCCGAAGGCGACATCGGGCGAGAAGTCCGCGAAGAAACCACCGATCCAGGATCCGACCACGGTCGCAGACCTGATCGCCGCAGGCCTTATCAGGCCACCGCTGCAGCTCACGCGGACTTACAAGCATATCGAACTGTCGGCCACAATCTTGAAAGACGGTCGCGTGCGATTCGGGACCGAGACCTATGACACGCTGTCGGCGGCAGCTTGCGAGGCTCGCGCGACGCTGGTCGGTCGCGGACCGGACGGCTCACTGTCGGCAACGAATGGGTGGAAATTCTGGCTGGTTGAGACGGCAACAGGTAAGCGCGAGTCCGTTGGAGTGCTGCGGGCCAGACTTCACAGCGTCGCAGGCGATCGCTCGATCGAGCGGAAGGCGAAAGCACCATGAAACGCGACATGGAACTGATCCGTCGAATCCTCCAGGCAGTTGAGGCCGACGATCGTTTCCACCACTGCAACATCGGCCTCGCTCCTGACGGACTCGTGGAGAACGCGAGTGCCGATGCGCTGAGACATCACGCCCGGATTCTGATCGATGGTGGCTACCTACGCGCGGCTCCCGAGAGCTTGGGCATACCGCTGGTTCAGGGACTGACGTGGAAGGGCCACGACTTCGTTGAGGCAACGCGCCAGAAGTCGATCTGGGAGCATGTGCTCGAACTCGGGAGGAGAGCTGGATCCATGACAGTCGATCTGGCGTTGGAGATGGCTCGGGAACTTACTCGACGGTCGATCCGAGGCCTCGCAGGGTTGGACTGAATGGGACCACGTCGAAGGCGCAAAGCGGGATGTGAAGCCGTCAGATAGCACTGGAAATGCGACGGGAATACGTGTCGGCCCGTGCCGGAGCCGAAAGCGGGGTCGATGAATCGACTGCAGGCCACTCGTATTCTTGGTTCTCGCGCGTTGCGTCGAGCCAGACATTATCTCGATGTCTTGCTCGTCATCTGAGTGGCGGACTACTTGCGCCTCGATAACGCGTGCAGGATTCGACTTATCCAGCCGGGGCGGGACCGACGTTTGGGGTCGACGCGCATTGTGTTCGGGAGGAGCGGAGACGTTGGGTCGAAGACCATAAACGGCAAGCATTCTGGAGGCGCGTTGTCGAGCCATGGCCCCGGCATGAGCACGGATTTCCATTGTCGGGAACTTCCCAAACAAACGTATCGTGCGACTACCTGCCGAGTAGGTGTGTCAACTGAATGAAGTTCGTAGGGAGACAGGAGCGCTGCGTGGGCCTCATATTGAGCAACAAGTGCGCCGAATTGAGCCATCGCAGCGGCAAGGAGGTCTTGGGGACCGGCGACAGTCACTTGCACCGCACTGGGATGTCCAAGCGAGCAGCGAATCCAGGCCGAAACCCCGGTGGCGGACTCACAAGCAAGTACATCGCCCACGGTCGAGCAGAGGTCTCCCTCTGCATAGGACGTGATCATGCAGAGAACGTGAGTCTTTTTTGATGCGGCGTCCATTCGAACGTGGGAAGCACCTGAACTTGCGCGTGCGTTCCGGCTTGTTCGATAGCTGAGAGGCAAGTGATAACTTCGTCAAGATGAGGCCTGCGGTCGAGACAGGACTACGCACGTCATCGAGTCTCGCCGATGCATCCGGTGAGCGGATGAGCACCGGAACAGCGATCGCCTGAGTTCTTGGCCAGTTCCAGTTGGCCGAGTCAGTTCCGGGGGTCGGATCAGAGTAACTGTCCGGGGAAGTGCACCCCGGACTCGCGGCGCGTGAGCGCGAGGAGGCTGGCGCGTGTTCGCGACCTGGCGGGTGCCCCGCCCAGTCCAGCCGGGCGGCGGCGCACCCTGGAGAGTCGGGACGGCGGTGCCCGGCACCGCGCGGTCGACGGCGTCGATCAGGCGTCGAACTGCAAGCGGGCCACGAGCTCGGCGAGATCGCGCCGCGCGGCGGCGATCTTCGCGTCGTGGTCGGCGGCCGACCGCCATCCTCTGGGAGTGAGTTCGTGCATCCGATCCGGCTCGGTCTCGTGCACGCGACTCATCACATCGCGGAGGTAGGCGAGAGGATTGATGCCGAGTTCGCGGCACGACTGGATCAGGCTGAGCAAGAGCATGCTGTTCTCAGCACCATCCTCGTTCCCGAAAAACAGCCAGTTCTTCCGCCCGAGCACCACGTTGCGCAGCGTGTTCTCGCACGCGTTGTTCGAGATCTCGCGGATCCTGCCGTTCTCGGCGAAGCGGGTCAGAGGCACCCACTGGTTGCGGCAGTAGCCGACCGCATCCATCAGCGGACTCTGGGGGAGGTCGATCTGGCGCAGCGAGGCGTCGTCGATCCACGCGCGCAAGGCAGTCAGGATCGGCACCGACTTCGCGCGGCGATGTTCGAGCAGTCTCGCTTCGTCGTCACTGATGCCGAGCGCCTTCGCCTCGCGTTCGATGGCGAACAGCATGTTCATCCACTCGAAGGGCTCGCGAGCCAGAGTGTTGCCGCCCTTGAGTGCGGCCTCGAACTTCCGACGCGCGTGGGCCATGCATCCCAAGAGGACGACGCCATCACCGAGCTTCTTGTAGCAGTCGTGGCCGTCGCCCTGCAGCAGTCCTGTTCGAGCGCCGAGCATGCGCCGCGGAGTGTCCTGGTTGCGTTCCGCGGTGACATGGAAGACCACGCCTCCATCCTGGTTCCGCCAGGCCCAGACATGGACCTTGCGGCCGCCAGGAGAGTTGCCGTTGCGTTGCAGGACTTCTGTGTCGTCGACCTGCAGTACCGAGGTGGTGATCGCGTCGATGGTTTCGTCGGTGTGCACTGCGAAGACCGGCTTCAGATGCCCCGCGAGCCGCGCCATCGAACTGCACAGCACACTACGGGAGAGGTCGGCGCCCTCGACCGCGTACTTCCGCTCGAGCCGGGCATACGGCATGTGGTTGGCGAAGCGGTCGAATGCAACCTGCGCCAGGAACGCGGGGCCGAGCAGGCACTTCTCCAGCACCCGGCCCGGAGCCTTCGCCTTGACCACATGACCCTGACAGGCGCGGCAGGCGTACTTCTTCTGCGCGATCTCCCGAACGAAGCAGATCTCCAGCCGCTCGAGTTCCTGGGTGACATCCTCGCCGATCTCCTGGCGAGTCGTGCCGCACTCCGGACACGCGCGCTCGGCCTCCGGCAGCGTGTGCTCGACCCGTTCGCGGGGCAGATGCGCGGGCAACTCCGAGCGACGCGTGTTGACGTTGCGGGTGTGGGTAGCGATCTCGACCTGCTTCGCCTGCGCTGTCGCGCGCTCGAGATCGACCTTTAGTTCCTCGAACTCGGCGAAGGGCAGCATCCCCGGGCCGATCACGAACTTGGTCCGTTCCGAGCGGCGGCCGAAGAGCATGCGGCGCAACGCCGAGTTGTCCCTCTGCAGCCGCGCGACTTCACCCATCAGCTTCCCGACGAGATCGCGCAGCTCGACGTCACCGAGCTGGTTGACGTCGATCTGCTGCGCGCCGACGTGCTTCGTCTGGTTCGATCCGGCCACCGCCATCGATACGCACACTACGCGCAAAGTGGCGCCGAAACTTCACCTTCTTCAAGTCGATCCCCTCGAGCAGCATCATCAGTTGTGCGCGATCGATCTCGACGTGACGTGCGCCATCCGAACTCGGATGCCAGCGTTCGAAGGTGCCGCGCTCGAGACGCTTGGCGTGCAGCCAGAAGCCGTTGCCATCCCACTGCAGGATCTTCACGTGGGTGGCGCGGCGATTGAAGAAGACGAACAGGCTGCCCGTGAACGGATCGAGATCGAAACCGAAGCGCACCAGGTTGCACAATCCGTCGAAGGCCTTGCGCATGTCGGTTGCCTCCCGCGCCAGATGGACCGTCGTGCCGGTCGGCAACGCGATCACCATCGCTGCATGCCCTCCATGACGGCCGCGACCACGCGCTCGGCAAGCTCGCCCTCGACCGTCAGGGACACTCCCGAGGGCAACCGCATGCGCAGCCGCGATGCTCCGCATCCAGATGGCGGATCACGGCCGTCCTCGTCGTCGCGAATCTTCACCGCGACGAAGTCCGTCCGCGATGCCGAGGCACGGAGGTGATGAGTCCACCAGGACAGCGTGCCCACCGGGATCCCTGATCGCTCCGACAGCGCCCTCAGGCTCAGCCCGCGCTCTTCACGCAGCCGCATCCAACGCTCGATCTCTGCTCTTCGACTTTGACGACTTGCCATGCCGGAAAGCGTGGCGAAGTGCCGGCGCGGAAACAGATGTGGTTCCCCGGACAGTTACGGATCAGACGCAGCCGCCCAGGAACGGCTTCCCCTCGACGCGTTCGATCTCGGCACGGATCGGCGCCGCCTCGGGTACGTCGGAGTCGACCACCAGGCCGACAGGTTCGGCGTCGGGCCTGGCTCGGAGCAGCAGGCGAGCCTGAGTGCTGAGCTCGTGACGGTGCGTCTCGAGCAGATCGAAAGGGGCGATGTCCATGGCGCGCGAGAGATCGGCCGGGGGAGGCAGGACTTGGTAGGGGAAGTAGGAGGGTCTTGTGCCGTTACGTCGCGCTCGACAACCCAGGCTGGAGTGCTGGCGGGTGACGAGCCTCGGGCAGGCACCTTCTTCTCGCTACCGAATTCCGGAGGCCGATCGAAGCGCGCGCAACACCGTGGGTCAACAGCGAGAGAGGGCGTGGAGAGTTGACCACGAGTCACGCGTGTCGCTGACGTCCTTCTCATCCGGACCACGGTGCCGCACCGCCTCCGCATCGACCCAGTCTTCCTCCTCCCAGCTTATGCCGTCGCGGCTCGTGACCCTGCGAGTGGGACCGATCAAGCGCGGGAAGCAGCTCTCTCCCGCATCGATGCGCGCGGCGCGATGGCGATTCCCTCGACGGCGGCGGGTCTCGATCGGCTCCGTCAAGTCGGCGAAGGCAGGACTTGGTGTTCCGAAGATGCGAGTTCCTCAGGGGATTCGCATTCCTTCGCTTCCAGGGGTGAGATTGCGGAGATGAATCGGGTGCAGACTGAGAGCAAGGGCGTCGCGGCTGTCCTCACGCTTCCGTTCTGGGTGTTTGTCGACGTCGACTCCGCGCCGCAGGTCTGGGAGGGCGACGTGGACTCGGTTCATGTCCGCATCTATCCGCCTTTCCGAAGCGGCGAGGCCAACTTCTTGAACATGCCGCACGTCCGGATGGAAGCGGTGCCGTTCATCAAGGCTGCCGGATCACGGATCCGACGGCTGAACGTTCAACGGCTCGCCGTCTACCCAGGCATCGGCTTGGACGAGCACGGGCACGCACGCTTGATCGCGGAATGGGGCGAATCGTGGCAGAAGCCACCGAGGTACTTCCCGATGGACAGTCTTCGCATGGACGTCCTTATGAGCGGCGGCGATCCGATGGGTTCGTACGAGCGGCTGGCGGAACAGCTCTTGATTCGCATTCGGCTGGCGACGGGGCAGTGGTGGATCAACCGATCCTCCGCCGCATCGTGTGGACTGTTGCGATGCACGTTCGACATCGATTCTGTCGGTCGTCCCAACGGAGAAGTCCACAGCGCTGCGAGAAGCCGGACAGTGACCGGCGCCGAGCAGGCTCTGACTCAAGAACTGTGGCTGGATGCGCTCGATGCCCTCGCAACGAATCGACCGGTTGAGCCGTGGCGGACGCTTCTCCTTGATGCTCAGTTCGACCTCTCGGCGGGTGACGCGGGCCACGCGGTGCTCCACGCTGCCTTGGCGTGCGAGATCGTGAAGGAGGCGACCTTCGAGCGAGTCTGGTCGCGAACGAAGACAACGCGGTACAAGAGAGGGAAGGTGATTCCGGACTACGAGTTGCCGCAGCACATTGACGAGAACCTGCTGAAGCTCACAGGCCGTTCGTACAAGGCGGAGTCACCGATCAATCACGAAGGCGTGACGGATCTATGGTCCGCTCGCGGGGAGGTTGCTCACGGCAAGTCGCCGACGATCGTTCGAGATGGACGACGAGTTCCGCTTGCCGAGACTCGGCTGCGAGAGCTTCTGCGGGCTGCCGAGCACTGTTGCGGGTGGCTGACTGCCATCTGAGTGACCTCCACGCCGCGGAACTTCCTCCGGCTGGGGCATCAGGTTCAACTTGATGGGGCGGGAGTTTCCCGGGCCTCCGCGATCCTTCGCGCTGCGGGGCCCAGGAAGCCCACCGTCGCCGGGATCGCGCTGCGGGTCTGCGCCTCCTCAATCGATTCTCTGGCAGCTTGGCCACTCTGTATAACTCCACAGTCTCGGACGACGGGTCGACGACCGGTTCCGCCTGACCGGCAAGTTCATCACCGACGCGAATCATGTGCTTGGCGAGCACCGCGGGTCCGATCGCGATGCGGAACGGCCGCTGGACACCATCGATCGCGCCGTCGACTCGCAGTACGTACCCGAGGTAGCTGTGGCTCCGCTGGTCGAACGAGCGGTGCAGTCGGATGCGCGGCTGCACGGAGGTCACCGTTCCGTTCCAGGTGAGCTTGGGAATGGAGAGGGGAGCTCTACGAGTTCAGGCGCTGTGTCGGGGCACCACGCGTGCGTGCTCACGGCGTCCCGGCTTGGCGTGTGGCGCGGCGTTCGCACCCTGGCCACCTTGCAAGGTCGAGATGCATCGCGACCGACGCGCAGTGTCGCGGTATCCTCGGGCGACGACGCCGTGAGCGATCCAGTCCAGAAGCAGTTCGGCTTCTTCGAGAGGAAGGGGCGGCTCTACCCCAGGGGTGGCTTCCGCTTCCGATGGCGATCCACCCCGATCTCACCTGGGACGGGATCCTCTGGATCCGCGAGAACCAGAAGCGAGCAGAACTCCGAGTGACCGAGCAGCCGTGCTTGCGGGTCTGGCGGGACTGCTCTGGTATCCAAGGGATTGCTTTGGGCGAGGATCCGCCTGACTGCGTCATCGAGATTCGCGACGGGGCACGCATCGGCGTCGAAGTGTGCAGGCTGATGGACGAGGAGGTTCTGCGTCTGAACCTGTCCGCGGAGGTGAAGGAGCAGCGCAAGCGAGACGTGCTGGAGGTGGCGAAGTCGGGCCAGGGCAGGGACATGATCGTCGCGCTGGGACAGCATCAGCTCTATCGCCGTTGGACGCGGGAGACATTGATCGAAGCGATTCGACGGATCATCACGGAGAAGGACGGGAAGTCGTTTTCTCTCACGTCTCGCGACGCGGCGGGCCCAGCCACGATCGAGTACCGCGAACGGTGGCTCGCGATTCCTGTGGTCGAGTTCGAACTGAATGAACTCGGTGTGAGACAGTGGCTTGAACGCGATGGGGTTGTCGAGTTCTGCAGCAGTCAGTTCGACCGGGTTTTCCTGCTGTTCCCGTGGGTGCCAACAAGGGTCCGGGCAAGTGTCAGAGGCTCGATCCCGGAACCGGAAGACCCGTCGGAGACGGTGGGGCCCGTGGTGGAACTGCGCGTGCTGCGCGCGTGAAGCTGAATTGCTTCGGATTCCGGCGACCGCTGAGGGTGGGGATCGAGCAACAGGTACTCGTCGATGCGCCATTGCTGTGCGGCAGCACCGGACGGCGGAGTTCGTGGTGCCCAGGTTGATGGAGTTGCAGTAGGATCCCGCAACGCCGTGGCAGGAGTGCCGGGCGCTCCAGGGAACATTGAATGGCCAAGCACGCTGCAGTTCGATTTGAGCGCCTTCTTCGCCGGCTGTTCGATCACTGGTCGGCGGACCTGGTTGCCCTCGTGCGTCCTCGACGTGGCCCCAAGCCGACGCCCCATGGCCGAAAGCTGCGCGCCGCGATCGTGAAACTGGAAGACGCCGCGGAGGAATGCCACTTCCGCTCGCTGGTCGTTCGCGGGATGCGGGACCTGTACGAGCGTCGGGTGAGCTGGCATGTCCGAACGAACGGAGGCCGCGGACCGCTGGCGAAGCGCTCCGCATTCGAGGAGTGGTACGAGAGGCGCGTCGGTGCCCGGAACTGCGTCTACGTATTCTGGGCGGGACGGAAGTGCCGCTACGTCGGCCGGACGAGCGCGGGCCGGCATCGACCGAAGGCGCACTTCGAGAAGCACTGGGCGGCCGGCGTGACGCGAGTTGTCGTGTACGAGTGCCGTGGTCGTCGTGCACTGCCAAGTCTTGAGTGCTTGGCGATGCACCGTTTCGAGCCGTCCCACAACAGGGCGAAGTCGGCGCGCGAGCGGTATCTCGGGAAGTGCCCGATCTGTGTGCTCCGACGCCGAGTGAGGGTGGAGGCGCGGCGGATCTTCAGGTTGCGGTGATGGTCCGGGCGCTGGGAAGTATGCTGCTCCGCTTCATTCGGGCGCTGTTCGTGAGTGTGTCGCGAACAACGCAGCGAGTGAATTGCAGCCGCGCCGACCGGGCTCGCAAACGATCTCGTCGTTACCGCGTCGAGTCAGCCACTGCACCCAGTAGCGACTCGGAGCTTGGCCGGGTCCGACACCGTTTCCTACTGCGCTCATCGTCTCCCACTGGATGGCAGGGTACTCCTGTCGTGCGCGGGCGACCGATAGCCAGGGAGACCCCTCCGACGCGACGTGACGCGCGAAGACGATGGCAACCGGCTTATCGACTGCAAGTCTGGCCACTCGCGGTGGGTTGGCTCCGACGATCGCGTATGCAACCGCCCAAGTGGGGGCAGTGACCGTTCCGACCATCCGACTGGGAGGTTCGCATTCCGCCCAACAGACGTGGATGGCAACGTGATCGTTGGTGAATTCCTGATGGAGTCCGGGAGGAATCACCTCTTCGGGGAGCTCCGGGTCTTCACAGCTTGGCGTGATCGGCGATCCCGAGTCGTGTGCACCGTCGCCGATCCCCATGCCGCTCCGCGCGGTCGAGTAGCTCAAACCGAGTTCCTCTGCCCGCTCGCGAATCGCGCGCTTCTTCTTCTTGTTCTTGGTCATGTTCCGATACCTCCGCGCCGGTTCGCTGCCCCCCTCGCGAACTCGAAGCGCGGTTTGGCTTCGGGAACCTGACTTGCTGACCCGAGGAACTGAATCCCCTTTGTTCCCTCGAAGGCACCGGGGGGCGATGCCGTTGGGAATTGGGCGCGGGTGCTCGCCGAGCGGCTTCGTAGCACTCCTGGGCGACCCCTGCAAGCTCTGGGAAGGCGCGCCTCGGAGCTCGATGCCGTCCCCGGCGCTCCCTGGCTTTCGCCGCGCCTACACCGCGCCGTCGGTGCCCGCTGCCACCGTCTCCCGGAACGCCTCCATCACCACCCCAGGCGACCCCCTCGCACTCGCCCCCGCCGCGATCGTCAGCGCGCGACGGAAGTCCGCCTCCCCGAACTGCTCGCCGTCGACGATCTCGCGGATCATTCGGAGCGCGGCCTCAGCGTCGATGTCGGCGAACTCGGCCTGGGGCCGAAGCTCGAGCATGGCCCAGGCCACGTCGGCGCTGCGGCGCGAGCGCGCGGTGGGAGCCTTCGCCCGCCGGGCTCGGTCCGACGTGAGGCCTGGCAGCAGGCGTGAGACGCTCCGCCGCGCCGTCGGGCGCGACACCGACCAGTCGGGCGACCCGAGAGGCAGGCGGTCGACGACGGCGGCCGCCGACGGCTGACACTGTGGATCGGCGCGAGGGCCAAGGGCGTCCAGGAGGACTTCGAGCTGCATCGACTCTGTGGGGGCCTGCGTCGGCTCCGAGGGCTGCGCTGGGCCGTCCGCTGGCCCTGTGGGCGCATCGTCAGGCGGCGCGAAGGGCATGTCGGCGAGCACGCACATCGCCGAGCGCAACGCAGCCATGGCCCTCGGTCCGAGCATCTCACCCGCGACCAGCCGGCGTGCCATCCTCCGCCACTGCCTCACCGTGGTGACGTGCACGTTGCAGGCGGAGGCGAGGTCCACGACGTGCTCGTGAGACAGTTCCGCGAGGCCGCGAGCGCGAATGACCCGCAGTTCCCTCATAGAGATACCTTCTGAGACTACTCCGGGTCTTTCGCGCTCGCGGAGCTTCCGAACTGTCTCACGCGGAAGCCCGGTTGCCTCGGCGAGGTCGCGGAGAGTTCTGGCACCCGCGGCGACGGCGGTGGCAACCCGGTCTCTCCGCTCGGCGGTGCGCTCCGGGCGTGGATCGTGGGATGCCCGTTCCCGGCCTCGCTCGGCGTCGGTACGCGGCGTGGCGATGCCCAGCGCCGCCGCGAGGCCATCGACGCTGCAGACCTCGACCCGGTAGCCGGGCAGGATCAGCTCAGCCCATCGCTCAAGGTCGCGATCCAGCGCGACGAGGTGCAGCGCGGCGTCTCGCTTAACAGCCCTCGCCCGGCCGATGCCGTTGCGAGCCGCCGAGGCGCGGCGTGCGAGCCAGGCCTCCCGCACGTTCGGGTCGAGGGGCAGCACGGCACCGGAGGGCGCCTGTCCCATCGGCACGCGGCCATCGGCGTCGAGTCCCGGGCGAGGTCGACCCAGTCCTGCGAGGAGTGCCGACACGTCGCGGTGGATCGACAAGGCTGGCGCTGCCAGACGGCGGATCAACAGCGCATCCAGGGAGTCGCACCACTGGTTGGTGGCGCGGTCGTCGCGACCCGCGACCGCGACCGGGTAGCGACCCGCCGCATGCGCCGCGTCGCGGATTCCGCCCACGAGCAGGAACCGATCAGGATGTGCCGCCTGCAAGTCGTCGGCGATGGCGGCGGCGAGCAGGTCGGCCTGTGACGGCGGCTTCGACTTGGGTTCGCGACGTCCCCAACTCGCGCGGTGCGGGTGCTTCACGGCAAGAACCGACGCGCGCACCGGCACGACGATCTCGTGGACAGCGGTGAAGTGGAGCTCCTTCCGGACGAAGGCCGGCAGGGGTGCTGTGCCGAGGCGAGTGACACGCCCCGCGCGGGTCGCGGCGACCAAGTCCTGATCCACGGCGGCGACCCTGACCGCACCGTCGCCGGCCTCGAACACGGTTGGTAGCGTGCCATGCTCGATCGTCTCGCGCAGCATGCGCCAGACCAGCGCACCAACGCCGAGGCCGCGCCACTCCGGGGAGTTCAAGCGGTTGCGGTACTCGGTCCAGGCCTGCCTGGCACCGAAGGAGTGGGCCGTCACGTAGTTGCGCAGCGGGTAGTCCTGCGCGAGCCGCTGAAGCGCTTCGCCGAGTCGTTCCGGTGCGGGCACAATCGTCTCTCCGGACGGTCCGAGGCTCGGCGCGATGGCGGGAAGCACCTCGGAGAGGAACCACGCGACGAGGGCGGGGTCGGCCTTCGTTTCGAGGACTCCGAAACTGTCGCACTTGCCTGCGAGCTTCTCGATCCACGACTGCAGCGGTGACCTCCCCGCGCTGGAGGCCTGTCTCAGCAGGGATTGGCGACCGATCTCCGCAGTGGCCGCCGCGGCGACGAGTGTCTCCTTGGCGAGGACGAAGTCCTTCAGCGTTCCGGCGTGCACATCGTCGGTGTCATCCAGCGTCCAGCGAACCTCGCGACCGTGGCGACCCACACGCGAGTGGAAGCTCGCCGCCGCGGCGCTCTGCGTCATCACGAGGAACGTCGGGCCCTGGGTGGTCGTCTTGCGTACCTCCGCCCAGTCGTGGAGGAATGCGCCCTCGGTGGACTCGCAGAGCGAAGGAGCTGAGCCACCGGGTTCGAAGGGGCAGCCTGCGCAGCCGTGGAATCCGGCGCGGCTGCGCTGCGACGACTCCTGCAGCATCGGGCACACAAAGCCGTGGGGCGCGGTTCGATCGTTGATCTCCGCGAACAAGCCTGAAGGGTCCTCTCGGTGCTGCTCTCGCACGCCGTCGCCGACTTGCAGCGGCTGGCGCCCGAGACCGAGTCGGACCGAGATCTCGTCGCTCATCCCCAGCTTGCTGACACCAGTCTTGATGGTCGCGGACCGCTCCACGGCGAGATCGCGTCCGCCCGCAATGGCGAAGACGGAGAGCGGGTGTCCTCGATCCTTGCCGTGTCCGGCCGTGAGGCGATCGATCTCGCCATCGACGGCGGCTCGCGACTTGCCGAATCCGGCGACGCCCGACAGATCGAGGGAGTGGGGTTGTCGCGACGAATGGTTGAGCAGTTCGCGAGCCCGCGCCCGCGCGTCCTCAAGCGGCAGGACCTCTCGCATGACCTGCGGATCG
The DNA here is from genome assembly GCA_046349595.1 of Planctomycetota bacterium. GTDB lineage: Bacteria > Planctomycetota > UBA1135 > UBA1135 > UBA2386 > JACRLW01. Next base: position 2,116,420 of record JAXMCA010000001.1, on the reverse strand, counting down.
GCCTGGACACTCGGCTCGTCGACCAACGGTCTGTCCCCGGCCTTGCCTTCCGAGTCCTCCTCCAATTCGTCGTCCGAGAGTGGCGATGCCCAGCGCGCTCTGAACTCGTCCCAGCCCAGCCACTCGATCGCCACCCGAGCGGCCATGGCGTCGTCGATGCCCTTCTCGCGTTCCCACCAGCCCCAGCGCACCTCGCCTCCGTACGAGGTCGCGATGCGCGCCAGGCGCTTCCAGAACGACCGAACTGCCCTCTCGACATCGGGGTGACCATTGCGCAGGTCGCCGGCATCAGGGGCGAGAAGCACGCGACGTGGGCGAGCACGATCGAGATAGGCGTGCAGGTCGTTCCGAACCGCCTGCCCGATCGCGACGCTGGGTACGGCAGCGGCCGGCATCGTCAGGTGCTGCGCCGCGAGCATGGCCTTGATCGGACCCTCTGCGATCAGGAACGAGCCAGCCTCTCCCGATTCGCTGACGAAGGCGGCTCGCGCCGGGCCAAGGAGTCGGTACTTGCCACCGCCATCGGTGATCCCGCCGAGCAGGCGGCGAAGGATGCCGACCGGTCGTTGGTTGGCGTCCCGAAGCACGATCCACAACTCGCCAGCAGTCGACGCAGGTCTCGGGAACCGGAGGTAACCCTTCCTTCGCAGCAGGCCGCGCAGATCCAGCCTGTCGAGAGTGGGATGTCGTGCGTGGAGGTCGCGAAGGATGGTCAGCTCCTCGCTGGCCGAGGGGCGGGCGAGGAAGTGGTCGGACCAGGTGAGGCTGCGCCGCGCCACCTCGGCGCGCGCCAGCGGCAAATCGGCACGTGCATGGATGCGCAGGAGTTCGACGAGTGTCTCGTAGATCGGCTGCGCCTGCTCCGCGTCGAGCTCAGATGTCTTTCGAGACTTCGGCCGAAAGTGGGGTGCGCTCGCATCGGAGGCCCGGAAGCGTCGCGCACCCAGGAACTGGTCGGCGTCCTCGCCGAGCAGTTTGAAGCCCGGCACGTCCGCGGTCGCGGTGGCGCAGAGGTAGAGGGCGTTTCCGCTCTCGTCTTCGAGGTACGCGCATCGACTGCGCGCTGCGATCCCCGCCCCCGCAGCTGCGCAGACCGGGCACGACTCGTGCCGGCCATACCGGTGGATGCGCCCGCCGCTCATGCGGGGCGTGCTCCGGGTTGAAGTGTCGAGGCGGCTCGCGCGTCGCGTCGTCGGGGAGGGCCGGGATGACGCGCGCGCGCCACCTCAGCCGCCACTCTCGGGCGTGGACGCCTCGGTCTTGGGGTCGGACGGCATGCCGGAGGCCGAAGTGCCAGACTCCGTGCGGACGGGCCCTGTGTGGTCCTGGGGATTCCGCAGCGCGGTCCGTGCGCGACGTCGAAGCTCGGCCCATCCCGTTGCGCCGCGATCGACGGCGCCGTCGTGCTCACTCATGGCACTCTCCCGCGAGCAGCATCCGCTCCTGCTGAGCGGTGGGAAGCAGCAGCATGTCCATCACCTGCGTCAACCTCGCCCGCGTCAGACTGAGCCGGTCCGCGGCGTCGGCGTAGTCGAGCAGCCGCCCCTGCTCGATCAGTCGCTCGATCAGGTACGCCAGCGCGAGTCGCCGTCGCTTGCGGTCCGCGTGGATCGATGCGGGCGGAGGCTTCGGTTCCGTGGCTGGCTTGCCCTTGCGGGCAGCGACGAGGAAGGCGGCTCCGAACTCGATGGTGGTCATGCTGTGGTCCTCACGGAGTCGGCAGGTGGTGTGCCGCGGAAGGTCACTCGGATCGCGGCGCGCGGGACGTCGACGTCGACACGTTCGATCACCAGTGCGACGAGACGGCACTGCTCGGCGGAGGTGAGCTGCTCGAACAGGCTGTCGAAACCAGCCAGTTGCCCGCGCAGGCTGTGCAGATCGAGGGCTCGGGAATCGAGGCGAGCCAACTGTTCGTGGGCGGTGCCGATGCGTGCGTCGAGCGAAGGGAAGCAGGCGTCGATCGCGGCGACGCGGCTCAGCGCCGGACCGGACGAGGCCGGGTTCTCTGCAGCGGCGGCGAGCAGTCCCTCGCGTTCACCTTCGAGCTTGCGGCGCTCGGCCTGCAGGCGGTGCACCTGGGCCTGCAGCGAGGGACGTAGCGCGTCGGCCTCGGCGCGGGCGGCGATCACCGCCGCATCGAACACCCTCGGGTCACTTCCGACTCCGCGCACGCGGTCGAGGACGAACTGCTCGAGATCAGGACCGGGTGCACGAGATCCGGGACAGGCCTGCGCGCCCTCGACCTGGAGCTTGCGGCAAGAGTAGGAGCGGTAGGCGCGCCCCTGGCGCGTCGTGATGTCGTGGCGCATCGGCGAGCCACACACGCCGCAGTAGGCGATACCGCGCAGGAGCGCCCCGTAGCGGTTGCGGTGCTCGGCGTTGGTCGAGCGGGCGTTCTGACGCAGTCGCTCCTGCACGAGGTCCCACGTGGCGCGATCGATGATCGCTTCGTGCTTGCCCGGCACCAGCTCGTCGCCGCAGGGGATCAGGCCCACGACGATCGGCGACGTCAGCAGGCGGTGCAGCGCCTGCCTGGTGAATGGCTTGCCGCCGTAGGGAGTGCCGTCGCGGAAGCGATGCACGAGTTGGCGGATGCCGCGGCGGCTGAGTTCAGCCACCGCCTCGCGGAGCGATCTCAGGCGCATGTAGACGGCGAAGCACTCGGCGACGTCGGCGGCGCCACGCTCGTTGACGACGAGCTGCTTGTCCCGGATGTCGTATCCCAGCGTCGGACGGCCGCTGGTCCACATGCCGCGACGACGCGTCGCGAGGATCTTGTCCCGGGTGCGCTCGGCGATGGTCTCGCGTTCGAACTGCGCCACTGCGCCGAGCAGGTGCAAGAGCAGCCGACCAGTCGATCCACGCGTGTCGATGCTCTGCGAGGTGCAGACGAAGCCGACACCCCGTTCGTCGAGCGAGGCGACGAAGCGCGTCAGGTCGGCGACGCTGCGCGAGATGCGGTCGAGCTTGTAGCAGGCGATGGCGTCGAGGAGGCCGGAGTCGAGATCGGCGAGCAGGCGCTTGAAGGCGGGGCGGTCGGTGTTCTTGCCGCTCCAGCCCTCGTCGTCGTAGCGCGTCGCGATCGCCTCCCAGCCATCCGCCTTGCGGCTGAGCACGTAGGCCTCGATCGCATCCCTCTGTGCCTCGATCGAGCCGAACTCGAGATCTCTGGCGACCGACTGCCGCGTGTAGATCGCGACCCGGATCCTGGGCTTGGCCGTCTTGCTGGCCGCCTTGGATCGCTGCGGGATCATCGCGCCTTCCTCGGCGGGCGGACTCCGAAGAAGCGCGTGCCGCTGGTGTGCGTGCCGGTGACGGCGTTTGCGGCCGCGGACAGCGAGGCGTAGGGGGCGCCGTCGATGAGCACGCCGTCCGCCGTGATCTCGGCGCGCACCTCACGGCCGCGCCACGTGCGCGTCAGGATCGTTCCGACGGTGAGGCCAGCGACTGTCCGGGATGCGGCGGGGGCGCGCGCTGCGCGTGACGTGGGCGCTCGTGGGGGCGCAGGCTCGTCGAACACCGTGATCTCGCCGATCAACTCCTCGAGCCGGGCCAACGCCAACTTGCTGAGGCCGCCACACTCGCGCTCGTGGACGCGTCGCGCGATCTGCTTGCGCAACCAGGCCGCATTGCGGACACGCGGCGAACGGCCCCACTCCCGCTCGTAGCGGAGGACGAGGTCGGGGACGGGAAGTTCTCGCAGCTGTTCAGCGAGAACGAGGATGGGGTTGGGACAAGTGGGTGCCTTCGTCACGTGGCGCCCTCGTCTTGGAGGTGGTGCTTCACACCAGCGCATGAAGGCGAGACCGGCGCGACGCCATCCAGTCGGTTCTGCGGATTCGGAGTTCCCTCTCGGTGCCCGGCAAGGAGGCGGAGATGCGCCATCCCGAGGAGGGCGCCGATCTCGCGAAGGCGCTCGTCTTCTGCGGGATCCGCTTGATGTGGCTGGCGTTTCATGCCTGAGACTCCAGGAGTCCGAGCGCCCTCAACACCTGCGCTTCGAAGCTGCGTCGCGCGACACCCGTGACCGGGCGGAAGTACGGATGGCGCGTGCCCCGGCGATCCGTGCGGGCTGGAAACGAGAGTGCCCAGCGGTGATCCGCTGTGCGTCGCAACGTGATCCCGTCCAACACCAGGGACTCGGCGACCGTCACGCTCACGTACCCAGCCAGTCCGGCGGCACGATCCTGGTCGCCGGTAGTCACGAGTCGGACGTCTGTGATCTCCAGGCCGGTCATCGCAATTCCTCCGAGGCGGGATTGCCCGCTTGCGCAGTCTTCCGGCGCGCCATGAGACGTGGCTCCTTCGATTCGGCTCATCGCCCGGCACCCCGCGCGGCCGCGACAGCCTCGGCCCACTCGGTCACCCAGCGCATGGTTGTGCAGGTCTGGGCACCGAGTGCGACCACCCGTAGCCGTACTCCGTGCACACCCCGGGATGCCCAGCGGTAGACCGTTGCGACATGTACTGCCCGCCCCCGGCGCGGCGGGATGCGCGCAGGTACGTCAGGGAGTGCAATCAGGTCTTGAGGGTCAGGAGCCCAAGATGCCGCGTCTGTGCGCGACCCGGTGTTCTTGCTTGCGCCCATTTGTGAGCGCAGTCTTGAGCACAAGTTGCACGCGGATGTCTGCCGGACACCGAGTCAGGCACTGTGTCAGTTCGACCGCGAAACTACCCCTAGGTGGCCTTCCGCGACACTTCCGCCGTTCCGGCCGCAGTTCGTCGGAAGCCCTGTCCGTTCGGTCGCCGCTCGGCCAAGCCCAGCCGTACTAGTTCGGCCAGGTGCGTTCGGATGGTCGTCTTGGATCGCTCCCGCGTTTCCTCCAGGTCTCCGGTCGTCATGTACGCACGGTCCTTGAGCGCCTCAAGTGTCGCGCGGGCGGGGGCACTTGGTGGGTCTGCGGCGGGTAGCTTCAGCGTCGGCGCGGCGGCGGCGCCCGTCGTGGGCGGAGTTTGAGTTGCGTTCCTGCGGACCAGCCACTCGATGTCGTCGGCGATTCGGAAGAACTGTTCGGAATCTCGCTGCGAAGGGCCAAGTCCGGAGCCTGCGTTTCGCGCGAGGTCCCACGCTAGGCGCAGTGGAGTCACGCTCTCTCCCCCAAGTTCGGACTGCGGAGCATCTGCACCGCATGCCCCGAGTGCTGCCAGAAGAAGTCTGTCCCAGTGCTCGCGACGCGTCGTCCACATCCTGCGCCACCGGTCCGCATCAACGCCTCTGCTCCAGCCGTCGAGCACGGTTGCGATCTCTCGGCAGGCACGGGCGGCTTGGACGAGGAGTTCCGCTTCACTCATGCTCGGCATGGATCCCCTCTGGTTGAGGAGAGGTCGCAGGGGGACGAATTCCGATCGACATGGGGATCCGGACTGCGGATGTTCGGATTGGACCGAGAGTAGGCGAGACGTCTTCGCTCAAGCCGCTGATGGTTGCGTTGCGTGAGAGCGCCTTCCGGGAGGCCAGGCTCATGATTCCTTCCTCGCGTGCATCTCGATGACTTCCTCGATCTGCCTGATCAACACGTCGGTCGAAGGGATCGGAGGAACTACCTCATCCCCTGGGGTCTCGACTTGCCCGCTGCCCTCCGCGCCGTTCCAGCCGTCGCCGTAGCGCGTCGGTGACCACCGCCGGAGCACCTGCATGCGCTCGGGTGCTCGAGCGACCAGCAGGTTCGCGACGTCTTCCGCAACCGGGGTGATCGCGGAGGCTGGTGTCCTTGGCGGACTCGACATGGCGCGCAGTCTACATGGAACGCGCACACCTGGACGTTCATCGAGCCGAGGCCACGGACACCTGTCCGAGTGCTGCGCGGACGGTGTTGTCGTCGACCTGCGCGTAGATCGCGGTGGACGCGATCGATGCGTGTCGCAGCGCGTGTCGCACCAGCTGCAGGTTGCCCGTGCGCTGGAGTAGCCGAGTCGCGAAGGTGTGGCGGCACGAGTGGGCAGAGATCCTGCGGTCCAGACCAGCAGCCGCGACAGCCTGTGCGACGCGTCGCTGCGCATGCCGGATCGTGATGCACGACCCGTCGGCGGTGGCGAAGAGCGGGCCGCTGCGGCGGTCTCCGATGAATCCACGCAGCTGGGCGACCAGCTCGCGCGACAACAGCACGGTCACGGCGCGGTCGTTCTTGTCGCGGCGGATCCGCACCTCGCCGTGCATGAGGTCCAGGTCCTCGATGTCGATGCCGACCGCCGCGCCGATTCGGAGCCCGGCGCCGAGCATCAGGCGGACCAGCATCTCGTCGCGGCGTGCCGCGTCACCGGTCGCGACGGCAAGGTGGTCGAGGAGACGGCGTTCCTCGTCCTCGCGCAGCGCCCGTGGCGGTGGGGGACTGCAGCGCGCGCGACGGAGTAGGCGGGCAGGGTTCGCCGGCAGGAGCCCCGCGTCGGCGAGGTAGGCGAACAGGGTGCGCAGCGAGGTCCTCAACGCGTTGGTGCTCGTCGCTCGCTTCTCGGCGCCGTCGGGGCGACAGCGCGCCTCAGGGGCGGCGACGAACGCCGCCAGATCGCGGTGGTCGAGCTGCGCGAGGTCGGTCGAACGGCGCGTACGGGCCAACCAGCGGCCCAGGGCGGCCGCGTGCCGCGCGTATTGCCGTCGGGTGTGTGGGGAACGGCCGTCGGCGGCGAGCTGCGCGTCGAAGGCCAGGGTCGCGTCTTGGAGTTGCACTTGGAGGTCGCTCGAAACGGCGCCTGCTGGATTGGCAGAGTGCCCTGGGAACGAGCGTCAGATTCCCTCGAGTACGCGACGCAGCAAGGCGATTGGCAGTGCCCTGGCGCGAAGGTTTCGAGCCGCGGTTCGCGCGTATTGCCTTGATGTTCTGCGCGCGGCTGTGCACGCAGGCGAGCGCGATCGTCGAATGCGCGACCGCGCCCTGCGCCTCAGACGTTGTCGAGCAGTCCGCGCAGCTTCTCGATGGTGGAGCGCAGCTGATCCCGCTCGCGTTCGAGTCCGCGCACATGCGCGACGAGTCCCTCGAGTCCACCGATGTTGACGGCAGCGGCCTTCCGCGGTCGACCCGGGCCACGGCGCGCGGGCATCGCACGAGCCGCAGTCTTCTTGGCCGGGCGGCCAGGCCCGCGCTTCGCCGCGACCTTCTTCTTCGCCGCCTTCTTGCCCGCCTTCACGTGCCCGAGCAGCAGCTGCGCGCGCCCGTAGACGATTGGATAGATCTTGTGTCCGGCCGATTTCGCGGCCTCGGCCACCTCCGCGAAGGACGCGTCCTTCTTCTTGCCGAGGTAGTCCTTGACGAACGCGAAAGCATTCTTGCCTTTGTCACTTGCCATAACAGGGTCCTTATCACCGATGGAGTGTCCGGGATTCAAGCGCCAATGCCTTAATCCGGGGATCATTTCGTGCCTGGGCGCCAAGACGGTGCATTAGAAAGACCACGTGTCCTGATCGGACTCCGAGTCGACTTCGTGCTCTCGGTGGAACAGGCGACCGGCTCGAACGAGCCCCTGGAGGTGTTGGAGAGGCGCGGTTCGCGCCGAGTGGTTGGCGGTCGCCACGTGATCGAGCATCGCGATCAGCTCGGCGTCGCCCTCTCCGATCATGTGCCGGATCAAGGCGACGAACTCGGTGTCGGCGAGGACGCACTCGCGCAGCAGCTCGTCCTCAGGTAGTTCCGCGGTCGCGCGGAAGCGCCGGATCGCGGCTGCGATCGACTCGAAGGCGTTCGTGTCGTCGTGAATGATGCGCTCGCGGATCGCCGCCTGTCGCGCGAAGAGTCGATGCGCCTGCGCCTCGTACGGTGGGATCGCGACGCACTCGGGGAAGCCGAGCAGGTGGAGCCCGAGGCAGCCGAAGTCTGGCGGCTGCCGATGCGCGAGGAAGGTGTCGGCGGTCACGTCGACCCCGGCCTGGACCTGCAGCTGTAGCGTAACTGTTCTGCGACGTGCACCGGTTCCCAGCGGCGTTTCGAGGGCCGGCGGAGGCAACTACCTTCCGAAGGTCAGATCGCGGACAACGCTCTCGATGGCGATCTGCGAGCGCTTGGCTTCGGCGGCTTGGCGCAACCGTCGCCGCCATCCGCTGGGCGTGAGGGTCGCGACCTCGGAGGCCGGGATCGACGAGATCTCGCGGAGGGCGTCGGCGAGGTAGAAGAGCGGGTTGATGCCGTGCTCGCGGCATGACTGCACCAGCGTCATCAGGATGACGGCGGCCTTGGTCCCGCGTGCGGAACCGAACCACTGCCAGTTGTTCCTTCCGATCACCAGTTTCCGCAGTGCGCGCTCACAGCCATTGTTCGAGATCTCGCGGATGCGCCCGTCTTCCAGGAAGCGGATCAACGTCGGCCACTGGTTGAGCGCGTAGCCAACGCCCTTCATCAGCGGGCCACCCGGCAAGCTCGGTGGTTCGGCTTGGGCCTGATCGAGCCAAGCCTTGATCGCATCGACGATGGGTTTCGATTGCTCTCTGCGGAGAGCAACCAGATCGGCGTCCGTCAGCGCCTTGCCGGCGTCCGCCTGCTTCTTGGCGAGGCGCTCGACGGCGAAGAGCTTGCCGATCCAGTCGATCACCTTCAGCGCGTTCGTGTCGCCGACCTTCCGTGCCTTGTCGAAGTAGCGGCGTACGTGAGCCCAGCAACCGATCCTCGTGATGAGGTCAGGGTCCAGGCCATCGAAGCAATCATGCCCATCGCTCTGCAGCCGACCGCGCCGGCCACCGAGGATGTCCTTCGGGCCGTCCCGGTTGCGCGAGTTCGTGGCGCTGTAGAAGACGCCCGCGTGCTGATCACGGATCGCCCAGATGTTGACCTTCCGTTCGCCTGGGCGAGGTCCGTTGCGCTGCACGACTTCGGAGTCGTCGATCTGCAACACCGAGTGCGCCAGGCTGGCGAGGACCTCCTCGCGAATAGCTTTGTAGATCGGCTCGAGCAACTCTGCGCAGCGGATCGTCGAGTTGCACATCACGCTGCGCGACAGCGACAGTCCTTCGGCCGCGTACTCGTCTCGAGCCGCGCGTACGGCATGTGGTTGGCGAAGCGCTCGAAGATGATCTGTGCGAGGAAGTTCGCTCCGAGCAGGCACTTGTCCAGCACTCGCGGCAAGCCCGGCGCGACCAGGATCTCACCTTCGCACTTCGGGCATGCGACCTTCTCACGGACCACCTCGTTGACGAAGGTGAACTCGATGCGCTCGAGCTCTCGGCTCGTCACCTCGCCGATCTTCACGCGAGTCGTCTTGCAGCACGGGCAGGGCAGATCCTCTCGAGGAACCCTGCACTCGATCCGCTTGCGGGGAAGGTGATCTGGGAAGTCGAGGCGACGCTTGGTCTTCTTCCGCGTGTGCTCGGGGATGGTGATCGCCTCGGCTTCTGCCTCGGTCTTCTTCGCCTCAGCCTGCAACTCCTCGATCTCCTGGAACGGCAGCAGACCCGTGGGGTCGAAGTAGCGATCCTTCTCCGAGCTCCTGCCGAACTTGCCACGACGCAGATCGGCGAGTTCGGTCCTCAGCAGATCGATCGTGTGCAGCAGCGTCGGAATGAGATCGCGCATCTGCGTCTCATCCATCTCCTCGACCCTCACCTGTTTCGGCTGCTTGCCCACCGCGCCTACCAATACGAATCGAACGCGCAAAGTGGCGCCGAACTTTCGCTTTCCTCAAGTCGATTCCTTCGAGCAGCATCATGAGCTGCGCGCGGTCGACCTTCACGTGTGTCTTGTCGTCGGTCGAGGGCTGCCAGTTGTCGAAGGTCCCGCTCTCGAGTCGCTTCGCCGCCAGCCAGAAGCCGTTGCCGTCCCACACCAGCAGCTTCACGTGACTGCGTCGACGGTTGAGGAACGCGAACACGTCGCCGCTGTAGGGATCGCGATGGAAGCGATGCTCGACGATCGCACACAGACCGTCGAACTGCTTGCGCATGTCGGTGACCTCGCACGCGAGGTAGACCCGCACCTGGGCAGGGATGCTCAGGACCACAGATCGATCCTCCGCAGGACGTGATCGACGACGCGTTCCGCCGCAGCACCTCGCAACTCGATGGCGAGACCGTTCGCGTGACGGACCACGATGTCTGCAGCTGAACCTCCGCCGACTTCCGGAGTCAGGGAAGGAGTCTCGCACTCTGCAACCACGAGCTCCGCGAACGCCGGACCCGACTCCGCCCGCAACCGGTGCGCCCACCAGCTCAAGGTCCCAACCGGGATCCCGGAGCACTCGGAAAGCTCACGCAGCGACAGTCCCTCGGACTCACGCCGCGCGAGAAGACGGGTCATCTGCCGCCGCCGTACTCTCGACTTGCCATCGCGCCGATCCTCGCGGCGCGAAATCGCAAAACCAGATGTGGTTGGCGGAACAGTTACGCTGTAGCGCCAGGCGAGCAGCCTCTCGCGCAGCGGGACTGCCATGCACGGCCTCGTCGAACAGCACCCCGCGCAGTCGGTTTCGCGGCGGCGGTGGCGAAGGATCGTGTGCTTCGTCCGGCAGCTCCTTCGCGATGAACCCCAGCCTGGCAATTGCCGCGCGCAGGTCCCCGGGCCCCTGGAATGGCTTGGGCCGACCGCTCAGCGTCAGCCGCGCGACCTCGTGCGCGAGGCGCTGGTTGTCGGGCAGCACCCCGGTGCCGCGGAAGTGCTCGAATGCCTGGTCGATCGCGGTGGGCGGGATCGGGCGCAGCGCAAGGGTCTGGCCAAGACGATCGACGCGATCTCGTAGTCCACGCTTCATGGGTCACGCGCGACGCGGACGACCCCGCATGCCGGTCGCCTCGGCGTCGGCTTCGAGGTTGGAGAGTCGCTGTTCGAGCTCGCCGAGTTCGATGGCCTTGATGCGGGTCTGCACCAGCTCGATCAGGACGGTTGCCGAGTCGCGGTCGATGGTGCCCTGGCACAGGCCGTCCGTGATCGAGTCGAGGGCGCGGTTGCAGTCTTCGACAGCGCGGAGCGCCGGCAGGGTGATTCCGAGCGGTGCGGCGTCTTGCGGTGCTTCCGCAGGGCGTCCGGTCACGCGCTCCAGGACGAGGCGGATCGCGTGGATGTTGCCTTCAAGTCCCAGGCGGATGGCCTTGCGGATCAGCGCCTGCACATGTTCGGGCGTGACGGCTTCCTCCGCGGCGCGCCGCAGCTCGAAGCTGCGCTTGCGGGGGCCACCCGGGCCGCCCGGGTTGCCCTTCGCGAAGCGACCTCCATGGTCGCGGCCGTTCTCGTTGGTGCGGTCGCTCACGGCTCCTCGGCGCTGGTCTCCGTCGCGCGGCGCTCGGTGGTGATCTCGGCGAAGCTTCGTCCATCGCCGTCCAGGGTGGCCTGCTGGCCGGTCGCATTCTCCCAACGGAGCAGAGCTGCATCGACGAAGGCCGGCGACAGCTCCATCGCGAAGCAGCGACGCCCATGGCGCTCAGCCGCGATGATCTGCGAGCCGCTGCCGCTGAACGGTTCGAGCACGACCTCGCCGCGACGCGTGTGGTAGCGGATCGGGCGCTCGAAGATCTCCAAGGGCTTCTGGGTCGGATGGATGCCGTCGTTCTGGCCCTGCTGGTCGATCTCCCACACCGTGCGATCGCCGGGGTCCGGGCGGCGATCCTTGTCGGGCATCGAGCCCTCGGGCCAGCCGTAGAACGCGGGCTCGTGGCTCCACAAGAAGTGCGAGTGCGTGAGCGATGCGCCGCGCGCCTTCGCCCACACGATGGTCTGGTGCACGAGCAGGCCGTTCTGCTGCCACGCCTGCTCGACCAGAGCCTGGCGCCGCGTCGCGTGCCACTGGTAGACCGGCACGCGATCGATGCAGTGGCGCAGCGCGACGCGCAGAAAGGTCGCGAAGAAGTCGACGCTGCTCTCGGGATCGACGTAGTCGTCCCAGTGCTTGTCCTTCACGTCGGGCTTGTTGACCGTGCTCTGCGGGTGGTTGCCGCCTTGGTAGCTGACCAAGTAGGGCGGGTCGGTCGCGAGCAGCACGGCGCGCTCGCCAGCCATCAGACGCGTGACGTCGTCGTTGTTGGTGCTGTCGTAACTGTTCCGCCAACCACATCTGGTTTCGCGATTTCGCGCCGCGAGGATCGGCGCGATGGCAAGTCGAGTACGGCGGCGGCAGATGACCCGTCTTCTCGCGCGGCGTGAGTCCGAGGGACTGTCGCTGCGTGAGCTTTCCGAGTGCTCCGGGATCCCGGTTGGGACCTTGAGCTGGTGGGCGCACCGGTTGCGGGCGGAGTCGGGTCCGGCGTTCGCGGAGCTCGTGGTTGCAGAGTGCGAGACTCCTTCCCTGACTCCGGAAGTCGGCGGAGGTTCAGCTGCAGACATCGTGGTCCGTCACGCGAACGGTCTCGCCATCGAGTTGCGAGGTGCTGCGGCGGAACGCGTCGTCGATCACGTCCTGCGGAGGATCGATCTGTGGTCCTGAGCATCCCTGCCCAGGTGCGGGTCTACCTCGCGTGCGAGGTCACCGACATGCGCAAGCAGTTCGACGGTCTGTGTGCGATCGTCGAGCATCGCTTCCATCGCGATCCCTACAGCGGCGACGTGTTCGCGTTCCTCAACCGTCGACGCAGTCACGTGAAGCTGCTGGTGTGGGACGGCAACGGCTTCTGGCTGGCGGCGAAGCGACTCGAGAGCGGGACCTTCGACAACTGGCAGCCCTCGACCGACGACAAGACACACGTGAAGGTCGACCGCGCGCAGCTCATGATGCTGCTCGAAGGAATCGACTTGAGGAAAGCGAAAGTTCGGCGCCACTTTGCGCGTTCGATTCGTATTGGTAGGCGCGGTGGGCAAGCAGCCGAAACAGGTGAGGGTCGAGGAGATGGATGAGACGCAGATGCGCGATCTCATTCCGACGCTGCTGCACACGATCGATCTGCTGAGGACCGAACTCGCCGATCTGCGTCGTGGCAAGTTCGGCAGGAGCTCGGAGAAGGATCGCTACTTCGACCCCACGGGTCTGCTGCCGTTCCAGGAGATCGAGGAGTTGCAGGCTGAGGCGAAGAAGACCGAGGCAGAAGCCGAGGCGATCACCATCCCCGAGCACACGCGGAAGAAGACCAAGCGTCGCCTCGACTTCCCAGATCACCTTCCCCGCAAGCGGATCGAGTGCAGGGTTCCTCGAGAGGATCTGCCCTGCCCGTGCTGCAAGACGACTCGCGTGAAGATCGGCGAGGTGACGAGCCGAGAGCTCGAGCGCATCGAGTTCACCTTCGTCAACGAGGTGGTCCGTGAGAAGGTCGCATGCCCGAAGTGCGAAGGTGAGATCCTGGTCGCGCCGGGCTTGCCGCGAGTGCTGGACAAGTGCCTGCTCGGAGCGAACTTCCTCGCACAGATCATCTTCGAGCGCTTCGCCAACCACATGCCGTGCGCGCGGCTCGAGACGAAATGCGGCCGAAGGACTGTCGCTGTCGCGCAGCGTGATGTGCAACTCGACGATCCGCTGCGCAGAGTTGCTCGAGCCGATCTACAAAGCTATTCGCGAGGAGGTCCTCGCCAGCCTGGCGCACTCGGTGTTGCAGATCGACGACTCCGAAGTCGTGCAGCGCAACGGACCTCGCCCAGGCGAACGGAAGGTCAACATCTGGGCGATCCGTGATCAGCACGCGGGCGTCTTCTACAGCGCCACGAACTCGCGCAACCGGGACGGCCCGAAGGACATCCTCGGTGGCCGGCGCGGTCGGCTGCAGAGCGATGGGCATGATTGCTTCGATGGCCTGGACCCTGACCTCATCACGAGGATCGGTTGCTGGGCTCACGCCCGCTACTTCGACAAGGCACGGAAGGTCGGCGACACGAACGCGCTGAAGGTGATCGACTGGATCGGCAAGCTCTTCGCCGTCGAGCGCCTCGCCAAGAAGCAGGCGGACGCCGGCAAGGCGCTGACGGACGCCGATCTGGTTGCTCTCCGCAGAGAGCAATCGAAACCCATCGTCGATGCGATCAAGGCTTGGCTCGATCAGGCCCAAGCCGAACCACCGAGCTTGCCGGGTGGCCCGCTGATGAAGGGCGTTGGCTACGCGCTCAACCAGTGGCCGACGTTGATCCGCTTCCTGGAAGACGGGCGCATCCGCGAGATCTCGAACAATGGCTGTGAGCGCGCACTGCGGAAACTGGTGATCGGAAGGAACAACTGGCAGTGGTTCGGTTCCGCACGCGGGACCAAGGCCGCCGTCATCCTGATGACGCTGGTGCAGTCATGCCGCGAGCACGGCATCAACCCGCTCTTCTACCTCGCCGACGCCCTCCGCGAGATCTCGTCGATCCCGGCCTCCGAGGTCGCGACCCTCACGCCCACCGGGTGGCGGCGACGGTTGCGCCAGGCCGCCGAAGCCAAGCGCTCGCAGATCGCCATCGAGAGCGTTGTCCGCGATCTGACCTTCGGAAGGTAGTTGCCTCCGCCGGCCTTCGAAGCACCGCTGCGAAGCGGTGCACGTCGCAGAACAGTTACGTGCTGTCGCCGCAGAGCAGGCGGTGCTCGCCCAGGATCCAGAGATCGCCACGGCGCGTGGTGGCGGTCTCGGGGGCTCGACAGGTGCGTCGTCGCCGACGTCGCTGACCTGATCATCGAGTTCGGCGAGCAGGCGGTCGATCTCCGCGTCGTCGTAGCCCACGCCCTCGAGCGCGTCCTCCTCGCGCAGTTGCTGCAGGAGCCGCGCGAGGACCGGCTCATCCCAGTCCGCGTACTCGTGAGTTCTGTTGTCCGCGATCCCGAACGCGACGGCCTCGAGTTCGCTGCCCTCGAACCACCACACCGGCACCTCGGTCATGTGGAGCTGTTGCGCGGCCTTCAGGCGCGTGTTGCCCGCCACGACCTCGCCCGAGCGCCGCGCCACGATCGGCTGCTGCCAGCCGAAGCGGCGCAGCGAGGCGACCACGTGCGGCACCGCGGCGTCGTTGTGGCGCGGGTTGGTGGGCGAGCAGAACAGCCGGTCGATCGGGACCAGCTCGGTCGGCAGTGCGGTGGGTGACTCCAAGGCGGTGAACCTCGCGGAAGGGAGCCGCTTGGAGGTGACCTTGGAGTGGTGGCTCGGGAAGTCAGATGTCTACCGCATGGACCGGATGTTGCAAGGTGCGGGGGAGAAAGGGTGGCGATCTGGCCGGATCGAGAGGGCCGCGGACCGGGTCCGAGCCGGATCCGTCCTCTGCGTCTCGGGGGATCGAGGAGCCGGGCGGAACTCCCCGGCTCACCGTTGAAACACCGTTGGTCAACGGTGGAGAGCGGGCCGAGGGGGCTGGTCTGGACCCGGTCGGAGACGCTGACCTCGGCGACCTGGAGCCGCCGGCTCAGAGGTCAGATGCTGGACGAAATGTGCGCCTCACTCGGGGACGGACTCGGCCGGCGGGAACGGGCCAGCATTCGCGGAGTCCCCGGATTAGACGCCGAACTCGTCGCAGGAAGGCTCGGCGGAGTTTTGGAACAGCAAGCGCTGTGGAGTCTTCGGGCAGCACGGGTCTGCAGTCAACTCCAAACTAACCGTGGGTGCGGGTGCCGTCGCGATAGGCATTGACGCTGTCAATCCGCAAGAACTCGAATGAAGCCGCAATTTGGCATTCGGCGCTCCTGAATAGAATGCGAGCACCTGACGACGAATCGATTTCGAGGCGCCCGATGTTGTTGGTCGACCATCCGCGCATGTCGAAGAGCCTGATACCTATCCCCATGAGGCAGACACGAACAGTATTGGCGCCGGCCTCGACCCATCTCTGCGGAGGATTAGTAGGATAGTCTGACAGGTCAAAATCGAATAGAGCAATCGGACCGTCATGCTTGAGTTGAACTCGGTGGAGTCCAACTGCCTCAAGTGGCGGGTCTTCAGGAAAGAGTCTCCTTAGAAACTCAGAGTTGTCAATGCTATTGATCCAGCGCATGCGCTACTTCCTAAAGGGGTAGTGAGGCTTGGTTCCCGGGACCACACCATTTCGAGGGTCTTCCGGCGGCCGAACATTCAAATGCGGCCCTTGGTCACCAGCGCCGCCGTCGCGGAACTCATGCCCTGCTGAGTGGTCCTGGATGAGCACTTGTGAACCATCGGGTCTAGTGTAGGTGTACACCCGAGTGATGATCGGTCGGCCATCTGGACCAAGCACTCTTGAGCCGTCACTTCTTGTCATTGGCTCACGAGACACGCCGTCGGGATGCTTGTTTCGAGGTATGCCAAGATCGCGTTTTGCTTCGTTCAGGGCTCCTGAACGACCAGGCAACTCATCGGTTGGATTCTCGCCGCCGTCCTCATCCAATCCTCCGTCTGATAGGAAGTTCGATACGAGTGCTCCCGCGGCTATGGCACTGCCAATTGCGCCCGCAGTATCGCCTTCATATGCCGATCTGACGGCAGCGACCATGGACGAGAGGCCTGGCAAGAGCATGTTGGCAGCGGTTTCGACTGCTTCGGTGCCGCCGGCCAGTTCCCAACCGCTTTGAGCGGCGCTGTCGAGAATTCCCAAGAAAGTATCCGGACGTATCACGCTGTCCGCGTAACCGCTGGCGCCGGCCGCGCCGAATTCCAATGGCCCTCTTGCCCCCAGACAGTCGAGTTCACCCGTAACGTGATAGGGCGTGCCAAACGAAACGGTAACGTACCAAGACTGCCCAAATTCGGATAGGAAATTGACCGCCCCTTTCTGCACCGCGTTTTGCCATATGTTCCAAGAAGACTCTTCGGCCACGCCTTGCAGTCCAAGGGGATCGACGTACCTGAGCGGAGACGAACCGGGGTACGAGTAACCACCGCCAAGATTGGAGGAGTCCCCCCAAAGCCCAAGGGGGTCGGTGGACACAAATCGACCCAGAATAGACGAGTAGTGACGGTGTCTTACATATGAGAGTGGTGCTTCGCTCTCGTGTCTATGCCCTTTCCAGCCAAAAGGAAGTCCACTTGGGAATGCGGAGCCAATGAAGGTCTCGGTGACGTCGAACACACTTGCGACACCGTACGGGTGGTAGGTCGCACGTTCAGCGAGTGCCCCATCGGCTTCGATAACCGACAAGACGCCGTCATGTCCGCACTGAGTCGTATGATGAATCGTCCACGACGGTGTCTGCCCCTGCGGCGCATCATTGCGCCGGTAGGCAACCAACTCGTCGAGCCGACTGCCCCACACGAATTCCTTGAACTGCGTCTTCACGCCCGCGGTGCCGTCGACCTTCAGCTCCTGGATCTCCCGCCAACCGTCATAGACGTGCAGGTAGGTCGTGGAGTCGGAGACGACGAGCCGCCCCACGCGTCGGTTGTGGGCGTCGTATCCGTACAGTGCGATCAGTTGCAGCGACGTGGTCTGCGTCGAGGTCTGCTGCGCATACTGGATGCCCGCGCTCGTTTGGATCGGGGTGCCGTACGGCAGGAGCACCGGTTCGGTCAACACGCCGTTTGCTTGCATGCGACGGACGTCCTGATTCGCGCGCGGGGTCGCCTGCAAGCCGGCGAGCACCGTCTCGCGCGCCGAGTGCAGCGGTGCTGCCGAGAGGAGTGCCGTCTTGGCGGTCAGCGGTTCGAAGGCCTGGGCGGAGTTGAGTTGAGTCTGCTCGGCCGGGGCTTCGTCCGCCACCAGCTGCCAAATCTCCGAAAGGCGGTCCTTGAAGTCGAAGACGTAGTAGAAGGTGCCGTCGAAGATCAAGTTCCCACGCCCGTCATAGAGCAACGTGGCGGGGATCGTCGGCGTCACCTGCGTGTAGCGGTTCGCGACCGTCGTGTAGGTTTCGGTGGTCGGGGAGCCGCCGCCGTTCTGCGTCTGCACCGTCGTCCGGTTGCCCGCGGGATCTAGACCGTACGTCAGCTTCTGGACGAACGTGTCGGTGCCGGGCGTGAACGGGATGGCCGACGCCCCCAGGATGGCTTCCTGGAGCCGATGGAAGCGATCGTAGTGGAACTCATCGCCCGCGTTGGTCGTGTTGGGATTGCCGTCGGGACGGTTGTAGAGCTCCCTAGAGAGATTGCCGAAGTCGTCGTAGACGAACTGGTAGTCGTCGATCTGGGCGGGATTCGAGCCGACTCGTGAGTCGGTGATGCGGGACATGCGCCCGTAGTGCTCGAAGGCGTACGCCGTGTCGATGTAGGTTCCGCTCGCCCCGTCCTTCGGCCTGAGGTGCCTCCAGGAGGTCTGGCCGCCGAAGTAGCCGTAGTTGGCAAGCAGTTGGCTGGATCCGCCTGCGTTCCAGTCGATGCCTTCGAGTCGCCCGATGGCGTCCCAGCGCATCGTCATCTGCAGACCGCCCTGGTAGGTGAGCGAGTCGCGACGGTCCTTTAGCGTGGCGTCGTAGGTGCTGGTGACGTTCCAGATGTCGGTTGCACCGACGTCGAGGGCACCGAAGTCGTAGTGCTCCGCGTGCACCCGCCCCGCGCTGTCCTGGTCCCTCGACACGGCGTCGAGCAAGGTCAAGCTACCGAGATCACCCATGTAGGTGCTCCCCGTCGTGACTCGACCAAGCGCGTCCCGGTCGAAGACCTCGCGGGAAGCCATGAACGAGTGGTAGGGGAAGCTGTTGACGTTGGGGAACTGCCGGACCAGGAGGCGATCCGATCCGTTCCAGTACATTTCGGTGGTCGGCATCACCCCGTTGACCGGATAGCCGTGCTTCAAGTTGACGATGCGAGATGCCGCATCGTAGGTCGCCACCAGAGTGTTCTCCTGGGACACCGCGGTCGGCAAGTAGCTTGGGGCGCCGGGACGCTGCTCGATGTCGGCGCGTCCCGCGAAATCGTAGTGCACCGTGGTCCGGTTGCCGACACCGTCGTAGCGGTCGAGCCGCGAGCGGCAGGTGGTGCCATCAGTCCAGTCGGAGTGGACGAGTCCGAGCACGATGTCGTCCGTGGTTGACTGCGGGTCGGTTCCTAGGATGGCTTGTTCGACAAGCCGGCCGAGCGCGTCGGGCAAGAAGTGTTGTTCGCGGCTTCCGGAGGATCCGACCGCGGGCTGGGTCGCTCCCTTCCAGTTCAAGTGCCACTCGGTGTCGCCGGTCGTGTAGTACCAGAACGCTTGCGTTTCCGGCGGGTTGTTCCCGCCCGCGCCAAGGTCCTCGATCTTTCGGAGTCGGCCCAGCGCGTCCCATGTGTAGCGCGTCTGGTACTCGACAGTTTTGGGGCTCCCGTTCAGAACATCATGAACGAGGCGTGTGCGGCGCATTGACAGCGAGTCGGTGCCCGCGACGTAGTCGTAGAGCACCGAATTCGATGTCGGCTGGAGCGAATCGTCGACCTCCTCGAGGCGAGCGAGATCATCGTATTGGTAGTTCGTGAATCGGTTGCCTGGCTCTTCGACGGAAACAAGCAGCGACGCGTCCCTGTACCTTCGCTTGGTCTCATAGAAGCCGCCTGGTCCGGCGCCGAGCATGTGCTGCTTGGTGCGGCGTTCGCGGGACAACTCGTCGAACTCGTGCTCGACCTTCGCAAGCAGCGTCGAGCTGTCGTAGGTTTCCTCCATCGTGGTGCGGCCGAGGGTGTCACGGGTGAACACATGGGTCGCACCGCCGAGGCTGCCCGTGTAGCCGGGGGGCGCGCTCGCGATTGTCGGTTCAACAATTGAGTCGACTTGGCCGCTCCACGGTTGACGATGGATTGTTGTCCATAGGTTCAGACCGGCGGTGTTGTTGCCGCGATAGACCTGGATGAGGTCTAGTGCGGAGTCGATCACATACGCGGCGTCCGTGACAGTCACTGACCCGTTGACGGTGGACGTACGGAACAGCGTGCCGTACCCATCGAATTCGTAGACGCGAACCGCGCTGTTGGGCAGCACAACCTGTGCCAGCGTGCCGTCGGGGTAGTACGTGTAGTCGTATTCTACCGTGAGTGCGTCTGTCGTATTGCTCAGCGAACCGTTCGCATCTAGGTCGAGAGCACGGCGATCGACGAATTCCGTGATGAGCCAGTCGCCGTCGAAGTGGCGATCGTGACGAATCCAATCGCGAGCTGAACTGCTCGAACTACCGCCGTCTCGGTAGGGCGAGCCGTCACTGGAGTTGCGATTGCGCTCTCTCTGGACCGCTACGTTCCCGTATCGATCCCGGAGGTGCTCGATGCGGTGAGTGATCGCGTGCTGGGTCCCGAAGGGATCCACGTCATGAATGACGGTTTGGGTCGCGAGCAGTCGCCCGAGTATGTCGTGTTCGAAGGTGGTGTGACGTTCGAGCGCGGAACCGGCATTATCGATCCGTTCCGTCAGCTGTGCGAGGTGTTCGTCCCACGTGAATTTGGTGACCACGCTTGGCCCAGTCTGGCCATCGGGGATCCTTGTGATGGTAGTGGGTCGACCGGTGCCTGGGTCCTGATTGTTGACGAGGTAGTTGTACTCGCGAGCAACACCGTCGCCGTCCACGGTCCTGGTGACGCGACCGGCCGAGTTCCATTCGATCGAACTGGTGACGGTTGAGGTCGTAGAATCCACGCTGTGGATTGTGGGACTGGTCAGTGTGTAGGCGCTGGGGCGTTGTTGCGTCGTCCCTGGAATCGTCGTCCAGGTCGTGGTCCCGGTCCACGTCCCACTCGGATCAGAGTGCGTGGCCATCATCGATCGACTATGGAGCGGTGAGGATGTGTCCATCTGCCGATCCCACGTCCAGGATTCGGTGATCGTGCTCGCGGTGGTCGCCGTAGCCGGGTTTGGGTAGGTGTGCGTGAGCGGGCTGCCCCACGCGTCCCATGTCCAGTTCTCGACTCGCTGGCCATTGGCGCCTGGACTCCTCACCTCTGTCGGCTTTCCGCAGCCGCAGCCGGAGGATCCGTAGACGTACTCCCAGTAAATGGAGGCGGGTTCGCTCAGTCCGAGAGACGAGAAATAGGAGTCGAAGTAGCGGGGGCGCTCTGATGAGGTTGAAGCAGGAGTAATGGTCTCTCGAGTCTTGCGCCCATCCGAATCGAACTGCAAAGTTCGAACTGTTGCCCGAGGGTCAGTGACCTGTGCCTGTGCTATGGTCTGGTTGGAGTTCCATGAAACGTAGGCGTACGTGGTGTGGAATCCGTGGCGGTCGAGTGCGTCTACTACTCGCAGGCGCCCATTGATCGTGCTGTAGGTTAAGGCGCCGATCTTGTCAGATGCCTGGGCGAGATTGCCGAAGAGCGTTGCCCTCCAGTATTCGTAGACTGTCGTCAGTCGTGGATTGCCCGTGCCGAAATCGTCATAGGCAAGCTCAATCACGCGGTGTTCAGTGACGGGAGTTGTTGAGAATAGCTCTGCTTGTGAATTGGCGGTCACATATGGGGATGCGGGGTAGAATATGCGCTTCAGGGGGCAACTAAGGAAAGGGCGTGTCAACTGACCTTGGTGCTCAAATTCCATGCCCCAGTGCATTGACGCTTCGTTACCCGCCTCATCAAAGGTGTCGTCGCCGTTCAAGTCGTACGTCACAGTAATGCGGGAAATCGTCCCACCAGCTGCATTCTCATCCCAGTCCCACTTCTCGACCATGCCGGACGGGTAGTGGATCCTCGTGAGGTACTGATGGGTGGAGTCGTACTCATATGTCTTCGTGTGCCCCCACGGATCGGTGAAAGCCGTGACATGCCAGATCGACCAAGTATCGTTGCCAATAGACATGGAGAAGGCAGAGTCGAAATCGACCACGGAGCCCGTGCTGAGCTTGAGTCGAGCCTTCGGCGCATTGGTCGCAGCGTCGGTGTACGCGAACAACTGGGTGGCCGAGTTCTGTGAAATCCAGTTGGTCGTTGGAGGAGTGCCAGCCGTAGTGGACAGGCTTATCGGGTAGAGAACACTCGCGTATCGACCATGAGGCGCTTCCCCCGGATGAGTTTCGGCTGGTCCCCCTCCCGATGCTGGGTCGACCAACCGTCCTCCATCACCATTTCCTCCGCGCGTTATGACCCCACCCGGCAAACCCGTTGCTGGGCCGCCTGGGAGGGGGAAGGACGTGCCCGGTTCTCCGCCCAATCCCGCGCCCACGAGGGATGTGGCTATCTCATTGGCGCCGGCGCTGTAAACCGAAAGGTAGTCAAGCGCCGCCAGGGGATCCTGCAGCACCCCGGTTCCTTCGAAGGAAGGTAGCCATAGCTTGAGGAGGGAGTCACCCTCGGGGGTGATTTCGAAGGGGGTGAGCGACGTGAGGTTCCGTTCGTCGAGGTCGAAGTAGGGGGGGCAAGTGCTCCTGGAGCTGCCCTGGGCTGGAGGCGCGGACGAGAGCGTTCCCTGGGCTGTCGACTCGCGGTTGCTACCGAGTATCGCGAGGACAGCTGTGACGAACGGGAGGATGATGCCGGCCAGTCGGTTCTTCACGCCAACTCCTTCGAAGGACTTCCTACTTGCAGGAGAGCGTAGCCGCGGCCGGGTCGGCGGTCACGTTGCTGTCGGAAACCTCGAAGGACCAACTCGACCCGTTCGCACCGTGGGGAGTCCTCGACCAGGTCCTTGCTCGCGGCCATCCGTCGGAGGATCTACGCGGCTGCCGGGGCGGCAGCCTGAGAAGAGCACGGCGGTTGGTCTGTCGCGATCTGGCGTGGCTTGCAGCAGATTGACGTGGATGCTCTCGAGGTTCGACCAGTTGTGACTCGGAAGGGCCGGCCCGACAGCCCGTCGATTCCGGACGGAGCGGCGACACTGCGGCTTTCGGTCCCCTTGCCGACGTAGAACGGGCGACCGGTGCGCGGGTCGATCAGGAGATTGACGTAGAAGCCGAGATGCTCGGCGACTCCGGGAATCCATGCCGGATCGGGGATCGGGGTTCGTCGCGGGGCCACGCGCGCCAGGTTCGACGCATCATCCTGGCGGTGGCAAGCCGAAGGACCAGGGGTCGAACACGAGCTTCGAACCGCGAGGGGCGCTGGGAGGACGTTCCTTCGCCGACCCGACCGCGCCGATGCACCGTTGGGCATGTCTCTCGGCGTCTCTCCGAGCAGTGAACCAAGCCCAGAGGCAGCGGCGGGACGCCCCGTCGATGGGCTGCATCGATCCGTCCGAGGGTTCCTGGTTGCCTCCGCAGGGGTCCCCCTGGAGCGTGGGTGGACCAACCCTGGGCGCCTGGGAGGGCGAAGTCGATGGGGACACTGCGAGATCGGATGTTGGAGGACATGCGGTTGGCCGGCTACAGCCCGAGCACGACGCAGGTCTACGTGATGCACGCGAGGCGGTTCGCGCGGCACTTCAAGCGGTCGCCCGAGGAGCTGGGCCGTGCGCACGTTCGCGAGTTCCTGCTGCACCTCGTCGACGAGTTGCATGCGTCTCGCGACACCGTGCGCCAGGTGCGCGCGGCGATCACGTTCCTCTACACGGTGACGCTCGGGCGTCCCGTGGAGGTGGACCGGATCCCGGCCATGCGGAAGCAGAAGCGGCTCCCGCTGGTGCTGAGCGGCACGGAAGTTGGCGCGTTGCTGGAGGCGGTGGAGAACGAGAAGTACCGCCTGGTGATGGCGTCGATGTACGGATGCGGCCTGCGGATCAGCGAGGCGTGCCGCCTGCGGCCCGAGCACCTCGACGCGAAGCGCATGCTGGTGCGGATCGAGCAGGGCAAGGGGCGCAAGGACCGCTACACCGTGTTGCCCAGGCGACTGCTGCTGCAGCTGCGTTCGTACTGGTCGAGGACGAAGCCCAAGCACTGGCTGTTCCCCGGCGGGACACCTCAGGGGCACGCGTGCGCGAACACGGTGCGCATCGTGTTTCAGGAGGCGCTCGCGACGGCCGGGATCCGGAAGGAGGTCACTCCGCATGTGCTGCGCCACTCCTTCGCGACGCATCTGGTGGAGGGTGGCACCGAGTTGTCCGTGGTGCAGCTTCTGCTCGGTCACAACAACCTGCGGACGACGCAGGTCTACTTGCACCTGGGAGTCGATGTCGTCAGCAGGACGCAGAGTCCGCTTGACCTGCTGGGGACGCTCGAGGGCACGGCGCTGGGCTGAGCGCCCCATGGTCCGTCCTCGTTTCGAGGTTGCGGACGTGGTGCGTGCTCACGGTGAGGAGTTCCTTCGGCGTTTTCCGACCACGTCTGCGGAGAGGCGAGTGCTCGCGCACATCGCTGCGTGCCGCACGTCTGCGCTCGGCGGTCACGTGGATCGCTGCGATGCGTGTCAGCGGGAGCGAGTCTCCTACAACTCGTGCCGCGACCGGCACTGTCCGAAGTGTCAGGGAACGGAGCGTGCGCGCTGGATCGAGCGGCGACTGCAGCAGATCCTGCCGGTGCCGTACTTCCACGTGGTGTTCACATTGCCAGCAGAGCTGAATCCGCTGGTCCGCCGCAACAAGCGCCTGCTGTTCGGGATGCTGTTCCGCGTGGCGGCGAGCACCCTGACCACCATCGCTGCCGACGAGCGGCGACTCGGCGCGCAACTGGGTTTCACCGTGGTCTTGCACTCTTGGGGGCAACAGATGTTGTTCCACCCACACGTGCACTGCGTCGTGACGGGCGGCGGCCTGTCGACGGACGGCGGTGCATGGATCACCGCGCGGGAACGCTACCTGTTACCGGTGCGAGTCCTCGCGAAGCTGTTCCGCGGTCGCTTCCTCGATCTCCTGCACCGGGCGTGGTGCGCTGGAGACCTGAGGTTCGGCGGAAGCACGGCGGCTCTGGCGATGGCGAAGGCGTGGGCGAGCCTGAAGGACAAGCTGTATCGCAAGGACTGGGTGGTTCATGCGAAGCCGCCCTTTGGGGGTGCGCGACATGTGTTTCGCTACCTGGGCGGATACACGCACCGCGTGGCGATCAGCAACCACCGCATCGTGGAGTTCCGGGATGGGCAGGTGAGCTTCAAGTGGAAGGACTACGCCGACGGCGGTCAGCGCAAGACGATGACGCTGGACGCGCTCGAGTTCCTGCGGCGATTCCTGCTGCACGTGCTGCCACGGGGCTTCGTTCGCGTGCGGCACTACGGATTGCATGCGAGCGGCCACGGACAGGACAGGCTCGAGCGCGCGCGCGAACTGCTCGCGCCGGGAGATCGCGCGAGGTCGGCGAGCGCCGGTGGGTCGTCGGCGAAGTCGTGGATCGACTGGCTTCGAGAGTGGACCGGTGTCGACGCGCTCCGCTGCTCCTACTGCGGCGCGGGTCGCCTGACGACGATCCAGGTCCTGCCTTCACCTCGATGGCGCAGCGCGCCACGAGTCCCGGCCCGGGGGCCGCCATGCCTGTGCTGATCGCGAAGAGTCTGACGTCGGTGGAACGCGAGCCCGAAGGGGGGCTTCGTTGCGGGAACGTGTTGGCTCGCCGCCGCCAAGGCACGCGCGGAGCGGCGATCTCCATGCGCTTGAGTCCAATGTGGAGCACGCGGATGCGGGTCTCGAGACTCGCGTCGAAGCGCGCGGCGCCATCCGCGGTCCGTTCGAGATCGACCGGAAGGCGGAGTCCCCATAGCGCCTGACCAGAGGGTCTCCGGGCGCTGCCTCTGGGCTTGGTTCACAAGCACATCGCCCCCAGGCAGGAGGCGGTTCGGGCGAGGTGGTGCGGAGCGGATGGGGGCGAAGTGCTCTTCAATGAAGTCGAGACATTGGATCTCGCCTCCGTCGCCGAGACTTCGAGACGCGTCCGGCGCCGGCGCTGCGCCCGTGTCTCTCCCGTTCGCGTCTCTCAGCGCGATCCGAGACATTCCGAACCCAGCCGCCACAACCCCCTGATCCGCAAGCACCTGCGCCCACACCGCGCACCCCCGAAACGACACGACCCGCGGCCACCAGTGCAGTGACCGCGGGTCGAATCAGAGACGCCAGAACCGTAGCTCCCCGGGAAGGACTTGAACCTACGACCTAGTGATTAACAGTCACCCGCTCTAACCAACTGAGCTACCGGGGATCGCTTGCGAAGGAGCTTGGCTCGCGGCGAGGCCGCGAACATGGGCCGAAGACAGTAGCGAAGATCGACACGCGTGCAAGCGTGGCTGGAGTCGGGCGCGGGGGGATGGGACCGGTGGGAGACTTGGTCGCGGGGGCTGCGGCGGGGATGGTGTTGGGGATGAGCAGGAAGGCCGCTGTCCTCGTCCCGTGGGTCCTACTCGGCGTCGTGGGGCTCGTCCCCGGTGGGTGTGGCGCAGGACCCGAGAGCGGGGGTGGAGCCGCGCGTCGGGGGACGCCTCCGGAGACGGCGCGGGGCGAGGTCGTCGACGACTACCACGGCACGCGCATCGCCGACCCGTACCGGTGGCTGGAGGACCAGGACGGCGCCGAGGTGCTGGCGTGGGCCGATCGCCAGAACGAGTTCACCGAGCGGCACCTCGGTGAGGTTGCGGACCGCGCGGAGCTGCGGACCCGGCTCGCGGAGCTGTGGAACTTCCCCCGCTGGAGCGCGCCGACCCGGCACGGCAAGTGGTGGAGCTGGTCGGCGAACGAGGGGCTGCGCAACCAGTCGATGCTGATGATCGGGGAATCGCCGGACGGCGAGGGCGATGTCCTGCTCGATCCCAATGCCCTGTCGGCGGACGGCACCGTGGCGGTCGTGGGAACCTCGTTCTCGAACGACGGGTCCAGGCTCGCCTATGCACTGTCCTCGGCCGGCTCCGATTGGCGCGAGTGGCGCGTGCTCGACGTCGCGTCCCGCGAGAGCCTGGCGGACCGCGTGCCGTGGTCGAAGTTCTGCACGGCGGCGTGGCTGAAGGATGGCAGCGGCTTCTTCTACCAGCGCTTCCCGGCTCCGAGCGAGGGGCAGGAGTTCGAGGCGGAGACGCGGCACGCGCAGCTGTGCCTGCATCGCATCGGCGAGCCGGTCGACTCCGACCGCGTCGTCTACGAGCGTCCCGACCAGCCCGATTGGATGTTCGACACGACGGTCACCGACGACGGCCGCTTCGCCTTCGTGGAGATCTCCGCCGGCAGCGATCGCCGCGCGCGCATCGCGTGGATCGACCTCTCGGAGCCCGAACTCGCGGTGCGACCGCTGTTGATGGACTTCGATGCCGCGTGGCAGTTCGTGGAGATGGTGGGTGACGAAGCGCTGTTCCTCAGCGACGCGGATGCTCCACGCGGGCGTCTGCTGCGGGTCTCGTTGGACGCCGAGGCCAGGCGCACCGAAGTGGTCGGACAGCGCGCCGAGCGCATGCAGTCCGCGCGCATCGTCGGCGGCGAGATCCTGCTGCGCGTGATGCGCGACGCGCACGACGTCCTGCTGCGCTTCGCACCCGATGGAGCCTTCGTCTCGGAGGTTGCGCTTCCGGAGATCGGCACCATCTCGACGATCACCGGCGCACCTTCGGAGAAGGTCGCGCATTTCACCTTCGAGAGCTTCACGCGGCCGGCGAGTGTGTTCGCCCTCGATACGGAGAGTGGAAAACTGCGCACGATCCGCACGCCGAAGCTGTCCTTCGATCCCGCGGAATTCGAGACGCGGCAGGTGCGCTTCCAGAGCGCCGACGGCACGCCCCTGCAGATGTTCGTCGTGCGCCGGCGCGGCGAGCTGCGGCTCGACGGACTCAATCCGACCGTGCTGTACGGCTACGGCGGCTTCGACATCTCGATCGGGCCGTCGTTCTCCGTCGAGCAGATGGTGTTCCTCGAACGCGGCGGCATCTTCGCGGTCGCCACTCTGCGCGGCGGCGGCGAGTTCGGGGAGGAGTGGCACGCGGCGGGGATGCGCGAGCGCAAGCAGAACGTCTTCGACGACTTCCTCGCGGCTGCGCGCTACCTGCATCGCAACGGCTACGCGGACGCGAAGCACCTCGCCATCGAGGGCGGCAGCAACGGCGGCCTGCTGGTCGGCGCCTGCCTCGTGCAACAGCCGGCGCTGTTCGGCGCGGCGATCCCGCAGGTCGGGGTGCTCGACATGCTGCGCTACCACCTCTTCACCATCGGTTGGGCGTGGGCATCGGAGTACGGCACGAGCGCCGAGCCGGACATGTTCCCGGTGTTGCTCGCCTACTCACCGCTGCACAACGTGCGGGCGGCCAGGTACCCGCCGACCCTGGTGATGACGGGGGACCACGACGACCGCGTGCTGCCCGGCCACAGCTACAAGTTCGCCGCCGCGCTGCAGTCGGCGCAGCGCGGCGACGCTCCGATCCTGCTGCGCGTGTCGCGCCGCGCCGGTCACGGTGCCGGCAAGCCGACTTCGATGCGCATCGAAGAGGCCGCCGATCGCCTCGCCTTCCTCACGATGACGATCGGTCGGCGTTGAACGGTCGAGCGCTCAGGCCCACAGCACGAGATCGCGCAGCGAACTCGGCGAGGTGCTCAGGCGCTTGGGACGTACGCGCAACCCAGCACCGTAGCGACCCGAGCGCGTGATCTCGTGGCGGCCGGTGAACTCGTGCACGGAGCCCTCCGGGTTGGCGCTCGGCGCCAGCGCGACGATGGTCGGTGACGTGAGTTCGCCGTCGTCCTGGGCGCTGCCGAGAACCAGCTCGACGTCGACGTCCTGCGGCCGCAGGCTGCCGAGGTCGACCTTCATGTAGGCATCCACGCGATCGCCCACGCGGATGTCGACGGTCTCGGTGTGCCGCACCTCGAGGATGCGGATCGCGTCGAAGGCCTTGCGCACGCGCTGGGCCTCCTCGGCGATGCGCTGTGCGCGCGAGCGGTCGGACTGCATCGCGGCGAAGCCGCGGCCGAGCTCGGAATAGGCGCGGTCGTGGTACTCCTGCACCATGCGGTCGGTGTCGAAGACCGGCGCGACGGTGGCGAGCGCGTGCACGACGCGCTCCATCCAGCCCTGCGGGACGCCGTCGTCGTCGCGGTCGAAGTAGAGCGGCACGACCTCCTCTTCGATCAGGCGATAGAGCGTCTCGGAGTCGAGCTGGTCCTGGAGGTCCTGCTGCTCGTAGGACTTCTTCTCGTGGCCGATGACCCAGCCGTTGCGACCGTCGGCGGCTTCCGGCCACCAGCCGTCGGCGATGGAGAGGTTGAGTCCGCCGTTGGCTGCCGCCTTCATGCCCGAGGTTCCACTGGCCTCGAGCATGCGGGTCGGTGTGTTGAGCCAGACGTCGACGCCCTGCACGAGTGCACGCGCGAGCTCGATGTCGTAGTCCTCGAGGAGCACCACGCGACCGACCAGCTTGTCGCCGCGGGAGACCTCGGCGATGCCGCGGAGGATGTCCTGGCCCAGCTGATCCCGCGGATGCGCCTTGCCGGCGACCAGGATGCGCACCGGACGGTCGGACGAGTCGCAGATGCGCTGCAGACGTTCGGCGTCCTTGTAGAGCAAGGCCGCGCGCTTGTACGGCGCGAAGCGCCGCGCGAAGCCGATCCACAGGGCCTTCTCGTCGAGGCCGGCAACGATGCGACTGAGCAGCACCGGGCTGTCGTTGCGTCCCACGAAGGCGCGCTCGATGCGCGCGCGCGCCTTGTCGCGGAGCACGCGCTTGAGCTCGTTGCGCGCGCGCCAGAGCGCGGCGCGGTCGAGGTTGCCGGAGCCCTGCAGGAAGTGCCTGGCCTTGACGGGGACGTTGCGCGCACCGAGCAGCGAGGCGATGCGCGGGCTGGTCCAGGTGGCGAGGTGCACGCCGTTGGTGATCGACTCGACCGGGACCTCGTTGCGGAGCAGGCTCGGCCAGTATGGATGCAGCAGCTCGCGCGAGGCGATGCCGTGCAGCTTGCTCACGCCGTTGCAGAACGACGAGAAGTTCAACGCGAGGTAGGTCATGTTGAAGTCGACCATGCTCGCGTCGGCGCGTCCGAAGCGGAGGAAACGCTCCCACGGCACGCCGACCCAATCGGGTACGTCGCTGAAGTAGCGACGCATCAGATCCTCGCTGAAGCGATCGTGTCCGGCGGGGACGGGCGTGTGGGTCGTGAACACCGTGTTGGTGCGCACGGCCTCGCGCGCCGTCTCGAAGGTCAGGCCCTGGCGGCGGACGAGACGGCCGAGGCGCTCCAGGGTCAGGAACGCCGCGTGACCCTCGTTCATGTGCCAGGCGGACGGCTCGATGCCGAGCTCGCCGAGCAGACGCACGCCACCGCGTCCGAGCGCGATGAGCTGACGGATGCGCATCTCGTGATCGCCGCCGTAGAGATTGCGCGTGATCTCGCGATCCTCGTCGCGGTTGGCCGGCGCATCGGCGTCGAGGAGATAGAGGTCGACGCGCCCGACGTGCACGATCCAGGCGCGCAGCGTGAGGTCGCGACCCGGCATCGGCACCTTGACCTCGAGGGGTGTGCCGTCGGGGTTGCGCAGCAGCTCCATCGGCAGGCGCTCCGGATCGTTCGTCCGATCGAGGGCGAGCTGACGGCCGTCGTTGGTGAGTTGCTGCTTGAGGTAGCCGTGGCGATAGAAGAGGCCGACGCCGACCAGCGGGATGTCGAGATCGCTCGCCGACTTCAGATGGTCGCCGGCGAGGATGCCGAGGCCCCCGCTGTAGATCGGGAAGGACTCGTGGATGCCGAACTCGGCGCAGAAATAGGCGACCGGGTTGCTCCGCGTGAGCATTGCGCCCTCGCCGATGGGCATGCGCTCGCGCCGCGCCGCCATGTAGGCGCCAAAGCGCTGATCCACGGCCTGCACGCGCGCCACGAAGCTCTTGTCCTCGGCCTTCTGGCGCAGGTCCTCGGGGAAGGCGCGGCGCAGGAACTGGACCGGATTGCGGCCCGCGGCGGCGAAGCCTTGCGGGGAGATCGCCTCGAACAGCACCGGTGCCTCGGGGTCCCAG
The DNA here is from genome assembly GCA_046349595.1 of Planctomycetota bacterium. GTDB lineage: Bacteria > Planctomycetota > UBA1135 > UBA1135 > UBA2386 > JACRLW01. Next base: position 2,086,011 of record JAXMCA010000001.1, on the reverse strand, counting down.
CACCACCAGAAGTTGCGCGCGATGCGCTCCAGCGGCTGCAGGGCCTCGGGAACCGTGGCGGCCACATCGAAGAAGCGGATGCGCGGCTTCGCGGTACTCGCCGGCTCGACCACGATCTGAGCCGCGGGTCGCCGCGTCTGCGGCACGCGCTGCGCCGCCCGCGTGTCGACCTTGGCGTCGGCCGCCTCGTAGGCCTGCTGGTAGTGCGCGAAGAGGTCGCGCCACGACGTGCGGTCGGCGGTGGCGCGGCACTTCGCACGCAAGGCCTTGATCTGTGCGGGGGTGCGCAGCAGCGCGGTCTCGAGTGCCTCGACCAGGTTGTCGACCGCGAGGTCGTAGCGCACGCCGACGCGCTTCACGATGGCGACGCCGTCCTCCGCACCGATCGACTCACCGATCGCCCAGCGGCCGAAGCCGGCGAAGTCGCTGGTGATGGTGGGAACACCGACGCCGAGCGACTCCTGCGGCGTGTAGCCCCAGGGCTCGTAGAAGCTCGGGAACACGCCGAGGTCCATCGCCGCGAGCGCGGCCTCGTACTCGAGGTCGAGGAAGCCGTCGCTGGGCGACAGGTAGATCGGTACGTGGATCAGCTTCACCCGTGCGCCGCTGGCGTTGTCGATGCGCAGCTCGAGCGCGCGCTTGCGGACCGGATCCTTGTCCTCGTCGAAGAGGTGGTGCGTGCAGGTCCCGATGGGGTCCTGCACGGTGGGTGGAGTCTTGGCGTCCAGGCGCTCGCGCACCTCCGAACGCAGTCCGGAGTTGCCGGCCGGGACCAGCACCCAGATCACCAGCGGTCGGCCCTTGCGCGACTCGAGCTTCGCGGCGGCGTCGAGCAGGAGGTCGATGCCCTTGTTGTGGAACTCGTAGCGACCGGAGATGCAGACGAAGGCCGCATCGCCGAGATCGGGCGTGCCGAGGAAGCGGCGCGCGAGATCCTCGAGACGGGCACGAACCTTCGTGCGCGTCGACTCGGCGCCGGCGAGCTGGTCGATCACGTCGAGGTCGAGGCCGTTGGGCAGCACCGGATCCGCGGTGCGCCGGTGCAGCAGCGTGGCTTCCTTGGCCGTGATCTGGCTGACGGTCGTGAACACGTCGGCCTCGCGTGCGCAGATGCCCTCGATCGAGTGCTTGGCGCGCACGCCGTGCTGGCGCGCGAGATCGTCGATGTTGACCTCGCCCAGTCCGTCCTCGGGCGACTGACCGAGCGACGACAACGCACGCCCGAGCATGGTCGCGTGGGTGGTGAATACGGTGCCGATCGCGGGCACGCGTCGCTTCAGGTAGAGCAGCGCGGCGCCGGTCATCCATTCGTGCGCCTGCGCCACGGCGCGGCGATGGCCGGGCGCGATGTAGCGTTCCCAGTACTCCTCGAGCACCTTGCCGGCGGCCCAGCCGAACAACACCGGCTCGACGTAGTCCCACCCGCCTTCGATCGAATCGACCTGCGAGTCCTCCCACAGACGCGCGAGCACGTCGTTCTTCTGGGCGTAGAGGCTCGAGAACTCGACCAGGATGCAGCGCGGACGGCCAGGGATGTTCCAGCGGCCGATCTGGACCGGAAGGCCGAGCGCGCGGCAGGCGTCGACGAAGGCCTCGTGTCCGGCTTCCGGTTCGAAGGCGCTGCGGCGGTGCGTGTCGGACAACAGCCAGGGGCCGACGGTGATGTAGTCGTCGCCGTAGCGCGCGACCGCGGTCTTCGCCTTGCTCGACAACACCGTGTGGATGCCGCCGACCTTGTTGCAGACCTCCCAACTGATCTCGAAGACCACGTTCGGTGCGGTCAAGACTTCCTCCGGGGCTTCGCGGCGGTGGTATCAGGCATGGCGACAGGGGTGCCCGTGAGCTCGCGGGCGACGCGAGCCCTCAGATCGTCGAGCACGTTCATGAAGGTCATGAAAGCATCGTGCGGGCGCCCGTACGGACTGAAGTACTCGTGCACGTCGTTGTCGGACGCACGCTTGGTGGCCATGTAGTACACGTGGTCGGAGGTGGTGAGGCGGCGCCAGGAATCGCGCAGTTCCGCGGCATCGGCCGTCGAGATCTTCAACAGGTCCTCACGCAGGGCGTAGAGCGCGTCGTGGGCGTGACGCTGCATGGGATTGCCGATCCATGCGGAGACGTCGCGCTCGGCGTCGGCCCAGGACACCGCGTCGGGGATCGACAGCTCGCCGACCGGCGGCAGTCCGGCGGCGACCTCGCCGGGGGCGCGGAACGCGAAGCGTTCCTGCTTCAGGACCTCGGCCGGCAGGTGTTTCATGAAGTCGAGGATCCCGGTGTCGGCCCACTGGTGCTCACCGAAGGTCTCGTAGTCCATGAACAGGCCGACCAGCGGGGTCTCGACCGGCAACGCGTGGATCCACTTCGCGAACTTGTCGGCGGTGAGCGGGTACTCGTCCCACTTGCGGTTGCTGAAGCGGAAGCCGATGTCGTCCGACAGCGGATAGCAGCGCAGCATCAGCTTGAGCCGCTTGCAGTCCTTCGGGCGGTACAGCCAGAAGGGCTTGCGCCAGTCGAGCAGGCGGTCGGCGCCCTCGCCGAGCATCAGGTCGAAGCCGAGTTCCTCGACCTTCTGCGCGATGTCGTTGCGGAGGATCAGCTCGGTGTTGCGGAAAGTGGTGGGGCGTGCGCCGAACAGGTCTTCGATCACGGCGCGCTGTTCGACGACCTGGGCCTCGAACTCGTCGGGATGTCCCAGCGCGGACACCGAGTGGCACGCGGTCTCGCAGAGGAACTCGGCGGCGCCGGCGTCGGCGAGCGCGACGAAGGAGTCCAAGGTCTCCGGCGACCAGTCGCGAAGCTGCCGGATCAGCGTGCCGCTCAGCGAGAGTCCGACCCGGAAGCGTCCCTCGTGCTGCTGCGCGAGTTCGAGGAGCAGCGCGTTCATCGGCCGGTAGCAGCGTTCGGCCACCCGCTCGACGACGAACTTGTTGAGCTCGTCGTCGAACCAGCGCTGCGCCGATTCGCCTGGTTCGTGGCGGATCTGCCGCAGGCGGTACGGCTGATGCGCCTGGAAGTAGAAGACGATGTCGGTCACCGCAGCTCCTCCAGAAGGGCATAGGCGCGCAGCAGCTCACCGGTGTTCCACGCCTGCGCGATCGTGCCGCCGGGTTCGTGGGGTGCGTCGCCGTCGAAGACCTCGGAGACGTGGTCGAGGCCGACGCGGTCGAGCTCGGGGGCGAAGCCGTCGAGAAGAGACCGCAGCTCCGCCTCGGCGGCCCTGCCCCGCACGCGCAGCGCGAGTTCGACCCAGGCGCCGAGCAGCCACGGCCAGACGGTGCCCTGATGGTAGGCGCGGTCGCGCGCCACCACGTCGCCGCGGTAGCGGGGCTGATAGGCCGGATCCGAGGGCGACAGCGTGCGCAGCCCCCGGGGCGTCAGGAGGTGTTGGTCGCAGACCGCGAGCACCGCGGCGCGTTGCGCATCGGAGAGCGGCGAACGCGGGAGCGCTGCGGCGAGGACCATGTTCGGTCGGATCGACCGGTCGGCGCGTCCGTCTGGATCGACGCGATCGGCGAGCATGCCCGGCGAGCCCTCCGTCGGCGGGAGCCAGAAGGCCGCTTCGAAGCTCGCGAAGGCGAGGTCTCGGCGTTCGCGCCACTGCGCTTGCGCGGACGGCAGCTCCGCGACCATGTCGAGCAGGGAACACCACAGCGCCTGGATCTCGACCGGCTTGCCGTGGCGCGGGGTCACCGGACCCTCGGGCAGACGGGCATCCATCCAGGTGGCGTTGGTGGAGCCGTCGCCGCAGTGCAACAGGCCGTCGTGGTCGGCACGGATGCCGAGGAGGTCTCCGGCGCGATCGACCCCGTCGTGGTAGCCGGTGGCGATGGCGAGCAGCGCTTCGTCGAGCGCTTCGTCGAGTGCGGGGCGACGGCCGTCCGCGCGTCGCCACTGGTCGACCGCACGCGCGAACCACAGTGCGGCGTCCACGGAGCCGTAGTGGCTGCTGTCCGGGTCACGGCCGAAGATGTTGGGGACGAGGCCGTCGCGGACGAAGGGCAGGATGCCCTGCAGCACGCGGGCGCACTGGTCGACCCGACCGCGGGCGAGTGTGAGGCCCGCCAGTGCGATGCAGGTGTCGCGACCCCATTCCCAGAACCAGGGGTAACCGGCGCAGATGCCCAGTCGGCCGTCGACCACCTGGAGGAAGTCGTCGGCCCGCGAGTCGAGGCGTGCGCGCACGCGCGAGTCCGCGGTCGAAGCCGCACGCATCCGGCGTGCCTTGCGACGCAGATCGAGCACCGAGTCGAAGAGGGTCCGCGGATTCTCGACCGGCGCGTCGAGCGACACCGCGACGAGGATCGAGGACTTCGGGGCGAGCTCCACGCGCAGCGTACCCGGCACGAAATGGTCCTCCCGGCCGTCATAGCCGCGCGCGCGATCCACGGGGTAGGCGATGCCGCAGGTCCAGCGTGGTGCGGTATCGAAGTCGACGGCGGCATCGGTGGCGACGCGGAGCACCACGGCGGGGAGGCTCGCATAGGGCCGCACGCGCAAGATCGAGCCATCCCACTCCGCACGCGGATCGAGGACCTCGTTGCGGTAGTGGAGGTGGTCGACGTCGCGGCAGGCGAGCCGCGGAGCGAGTTCGAGGACGAGCGGCGCCTCGGCCTCGAGCAATTCGTAGCGGCACAGCACCGCTGGACGACCCTTCGGGACCAGGATCTGCCGTGCGAGACGCGCGCCGCACACCGCGAACTCGGTGCGCGTCGCCGGATCGAGCGCGAAGTCCGTGAGCGTCGCGGTCGCTGCCGCGGCGGTCCCGTCGCCGATCGGAGGCATCAGCGCGCCACGGTCGCCCACGGCATTGCGGATCCCTTCGTCGAACCCGGCGAGGAACAGGTGCCGCCGGGTGTGGCCCGGGGGGACCGCGATCAGGAGGCCGTGGTAGCGCCGCGTCGGTCGGCCGTCGACCGTGCCGCACGCGAAGCCGCCGACGCCGTCGGTCACCAGCCACTCCGTCGACAATGCGCGCGTGCGATCCGTGCAGACGTCTTGTGCAGGACGCGCGGATGGGGACGTCATGGAGCTGGGATCGACGGAGCGGACGGATCGGCTGGTGCGGACCGGGGTGCGCCACGGGGAGGGCGCGCGTTCGCGCGGTCGCCTCCCGACGTGGCCGGGATTTGTTTCTAGTCGAGCGGGGCGCGACATTCTATCGGCAGCGTCGGACCTTCCGTCCGTTGCAGCGCGCCACGCTCTCATGCTTCCCCATCAACTGCGGAACACGCTCACGTTCATCCTCGCCGGTGGTCGGGGTGAACGACTCCATCCGCTGACGCTCACGCGTGCCAAGCCGGCGGTGCCCTTCGCCGGCAGCTACCGCATCATCGACTTCACGCTGAGCAACTGCATCCATTCCGGCCTGCGCCGCATCTTCATCCTGACGCAGTACCGGGCCCGCTCCCTGGAGGAGCACATCCGCTTCGGCTGGAACTTCCTTCCGCGGCGGCTCGAGCAGTTCATCGTCACGAGGCCGCCGCAGCACGGGGACACCAACGCCTGGTACTCGGGCACCGCCGATGCGATCTTCCACAACCTGGATGCGATGCGCGCGGAGCGTCCCGACCACGTCCTGATCCTCTCCGGCGATCACATCTACAAGATGGACTACGGCCGGATGCTCCAGGATCACCTCGACAAGGAGGCGCTGCTCACCATCGGCGCGGTCCGCATCCGGCGCGAGGAGTCGCGGCGCTTCGGCGTGCTCGAGGTCGACGAGCAGAACAAGGTGCGGAGCTTCGTGGAGAAGCCGATCGCCGGCCCCGAGATCCCCGGGCAGCCGGGATTCTGTCTCGGCTCGATGGGCATCTACATCTTCCGGACCGAGGAACTGGTCCGGCGCCTCGAGGAGGATCACGTCCTCGGCGACGAGAGCACGCACGACTTCGGCAAGGACGTGATCCCGCGGATGATCGACGACGGGCGCGTCATCGCGCACCACTTCGACGACATCGACGGCAACGCGGAGCCGTACTGGCGCGACGTCGGCACCATCGAGTCGTACTTCGAGGCCAATCTCGACCTCTGCAATCCGCAGCCGCTGCTCAACCTCTACACCGATACCTGGCCGGTCTACACACAGTGGCACAACGACCCGCCGGCGAAGACCCTGTTCGACTCACCCGAGCGCCGCGCCGAGGTCTACGACTCGCTGGTGTGCCCGGGCGTGGTGGTCTCCGGGGCGAAGGTGCGGCGCTCGATCCTCTCCAACCGCGTCTACGTCGACGAACACAGCTCGATCGAGGACTCGATCATCTTCCGCGGCGCGCGCGTGGGGAAGAACTGCAAGATCCGTCGGGCGATCATCGACAAGTGGACGAACGTCCCCGACGGCGTGCGCATCGGCTACGACCCCGACGAGGATCGGCGTCGTTTCACGGTCAGCGACACCGGCATCGTGGTGGTTCCCCACAAGTACCCCTTCGAGTGAGCGCGGGAGCGTCCCGTCCGGGGACGCCCTGCTCAAGTCGTCGACAGCCTGATGTCGAAAGCCGATCCGGCATCGGGTAGCCACCCGATCGGGGAACAGGCCATGACGACGACACCATGTCCGGTCCGAGGGCGGGCCGGCAACGACTCCGAGCGCGGCACTGCGCTCATCCTCGCCCTGATCTTCACGATCGTCTCGGCGGGCATCGTCCTCACCGGCGCTCTGGTCGAGCGCGGGTCGCGCGAGCGCACCAACACGCAGTTCCGTGTCGAGGGTCAGGCGGTGCAGTTCGCACGTGCAGGCCTCACCGAGGCCATGTCGTGGTTCCGCCGGCAGGTGACGCAGCCCGTGCTGCGATTCGATCCGATCGTCGACATGAACGCGGTGCCGCCGATCATCGACAGCATGGAACCCGAGGTCGGGGTCGTGCGCGAGTTCCGCGTCCGCGGCCGCGTGTGGGGGCGCTACGAGGTGTGGAAGGAGTGGGCGGAGGACCCCGATCCGGAGCGCGTCCAATGGCGTCAGAACATGGCGGCCCACGACGTCTCGCGCGAGAGGCAGGCCGGCAACGGCGGCACGTCCTGGCGCATCCGCTCGATGGGATACGTGTTCGAGCGTGAGGACGAGACGTCGCGGTTCGATGCCGCGCCCAACCACGTGTTGGCGATGGAGGGCGTCGAGGCCGAGATCCTGCGCCGCAAGTTGCAGCCCCCGGGACAGGCCGCGCTGGTCCTGCCGCGTGCCGACTGGTGCCGCATCAACAGCAACGGCATCGTCGAGGGCACCTCGCGCGGGGTTGGCGTGTTCTACCGGTCGAACACCGGCCGCGTGACGATCGCGACCGGTGGTCAGATCACCGGCTCGCCGGCGCAGGCCAACCAGAGCGCCGCACTCGACCTGAGCCCGCAGAACGTGTTCGGAGCGACCTACTTCGACCTGCGCGGGTCGGCGGATCTGGTCATCACCGACATGAACGACTTCCCTCGCGCTCTGACCGACAACGCGACGATCATCCTCGAGATCGCGGGAACCGCGGTCTTCGATCGCGATCACCCTCTGCGCGGCCGCGGGCTCGTCTACGTGAACGGTCCCTGCACGATCGAGGCCGGTAGCAACTCGGTCTTCAACGGGCTGCTCTACGTGAACGGTGACTTCGCGATGAACGCGCCCTCGGAGATCGAGGGCGCCGTCGTCTGTACGGGCCGCGCCACCGTCACGGGGTCGGGCGACCGGTCGACGATCCGCTACGGCGATGCGGTCCTCAACACGCTGCGCCAGGACGTCGGTCAGTACCGCTACCTCGGCGCGTTCCGCGGCCTCCACTCGAACCGCTGAGGCCGCGCGCGTCCCACGCACTTCAGCGCGGGACCATCTCGTCGAGGTACTTCGGGAGCATCGCGCGCCACGTCACCCAGTCGTGGTGCCAGTCCTTGCCCCAGGAGTCGACGCGGTTGGGGATGCGGCGCCCGCCCAGCGCATTGGCCGCGTTCCACGACTCGTCCGGCGCCTCGTGCCGGCCTTCGCCGTGCGCGAGCACGACGAAGCACTCGCGCAGGCGTCGGATCTGCTCGCCGTTCTCGGGGAGCTGCGGGACGAAGTGGATCGGTGAGGCCCGGAACCACTCTTCACCCGCCTCGCCCTTGAGGAAGCGGCGCGGGTCGTAGGTGCCGCTCATGCAGATGGCCTTGCGGAACAGCTCCGGGTGACGGCACAGGCAGGCGAGCGCATTGAAGGCCCCGATCGATGCGCCGGTCGCGATGATCTGCAGGTCCTCGGGATGGTTGCAGTCGTGACGGATCGCCGGAGCGATCTCGTGTTCGATCAGCGCATCGAACTGATTCTGGATCCAGCTCGCGTGATCGACGCGGTTGTCCTCCTGCAGCCAGACCTGGCCGGGGATGGAGTCCACCGAGTAGGCCTTGACGCGTCCCTGCTCGAGGAGCGGTCCGATGGCCTCGATCAGGTGGAAGCGCTCGCCTTCCTCCGCGTCGCCGGCGGCGGTCGGGAAGATGAGGACGGGCGTGCCGATCTCGCCCCAGCGCGTGAGGGTCACCTGCCGGTGGACGCGATGGGAGTACCAGGTCGAACTTTCCTTGCTCATGCGCGGTCTTGTGCGTCGCGATTGCGCCAGTCCTGGATGCGGTTCCAGAACAGGTCGGTGAACTGATCCCACTCGTGCGCCGGGAACAGGGCCTCGACCTTCATGCGCACCGCGGCGCGCGCGCGATCGGAGCCGAAGTAGTTCCAGGCGACCTCGTCGAGGTGCGAGAGGTGCGTGCCGCAGAACTCGTCGAAGCGGTCCCTCTCGAAGCGACGCTCGGCGATCTGCGCGTAGCGGCGGAGCTTCTCGCGGTACGGAAGGTCCTCGGCCGCGACGTCCCAGAAGGGCTGCCAATGGAGGTTCTGACGGAAGCGGCGCTTGGTCGCGGCGCAGTACAGCGCCCAGCGCAACTTGGCCTTGACGAGCCACGGGAAGTGCTCGTGCAGCGAGGTGACCTGCGAGTCGGGGCAGGGGTTGGCGAAGTCGATCGGGAAGAACTCGCCGGCGCGGGTCAGGATCTCGCAGGAGTTGAAGTCCCAACCGAAGAAGGCGTTGATCGTCAGCGTGATGTCGCGGACGACGTCCAGCTCGTCCTTCGACATGAATCCCCGTTCGCGCGTGTAGCGATCGTGCAGCGGAGCCGAGGGGTCGTAGCGGATCACGTGGACCTGCGGGCCGAGTCCGATGCCGCGCACGAACAAGTCGTAGGGCACGATCCCCGATTGCAGGTGCATCACGAAGCGGCCGCTCTTCTCGTAGGCCTCGCGGAGCTGCGCCTCGTCGTCGACCTTACTGACGCCGACCCAGCCGCCGCCGTCGTAGGGCTTGAGGAACGCGGGATAGCCGACCTGCTTGCCGATCTTGCCGAGGTCGAAGAGCTTCGCGTAGCTCTGCAGCGTGCGTTGCAGATCGGGCTTGTGCTCGTACTCCTTGGGCGGGATCAGCCAGGTCGGCGGGATCGGCATCCCCAGCTTCATCATCGCGCAGTAGGTGGTCTGCTTCTCCATCGACTGCACGGACCAGGGATTGTTGAAGACGTAGACCCCGTCCAGGATCGTCGCCTTCTTGATCCATTCGCGGCTCGTGCTGTACCAGTGCGTCAGGCGGTCGACGACGAGGTCGTACCTGGTCTTCTGACGCAGATCGAAGGGCTCGATCGACACCCGATCGACCGCGAAACGCAGCGTGTCGCCACCTTGGGGGATGGCGAGGTCGAGGTCGGTGACGATGTCCTCGAAGCACTTCGGCCAACAGAGATCGGCTCCGAGGGACAGACCGATCCTGCGCGTGACTTCTGCCATGGCGTGGGGGGCGCGGGATGCTAACGGAGGGGCGTCCCCGTTTCGCGTCACTCGTAGACGGCCCAGAGCGGGCCCGGGAACAGCCAGGACAGGCCCTCGCGCAGTCGGTCGCGCCAGTTCTCCCAGTTGTGGCCGTCGGGCGTCTCGACGAAGCGGACCTCCATGCCGGCGGTCTGCAGCAACGGCACGAGCGAGCGGTTGTAGTAGATCAGCGACTCGTACATCCCGCAGCTCAGGAACATGCGGGTCTGCGGCAATGCAGGGGCTGCACGGTAGGCATTGACGAAGCGGACCACCGGGTCGAAAGCCGGGCCTCGCCCGTGGTCACCGATGTCGGTGAACGCGAAGGATCCGGACTGCAGGAGCAGGCGACCGAAGGCACCCTTGCGGCGCCAGGCGGTCGACAGGGAGGCGACGGCGCCGAAACTCGCACCCATCAGCCCCCGGGCCTGTGGTGAGGGCACCAGCGGGAAGCGTCGCTCGAGTTCGGGGACCAGCTCGTCGCAGAGGAAACGCGCGTGGCGCTCGTCGTCGGCGTATTCCCGCAGGCGGTCGGTCGAGGCCGTCAGCGCGACGATCATCGGTGGGATCTCGAGCCTGTGGATCAGGTTGTCGAGCACGTTGCGCAGCGACGCGAAGCGCACGTAGTCGGGACCGTCGTGCGCGATCAGCAGCGGGTAGCGGCGGGTCGTGCGGAAGCGCGCCGGCAGGTAGATCTGCACGTCCCGGTCCCCGCCGAGAGCCTCGCTGCGCTGCCGGAACTCGAGCACCTCGCCGCGCCGTGCGAAGGGGTCCTCGCCGATCCAGTCGGGAGCCGCATAGCCCTCGCCGTGCACGACCGAGTTCGCCCCGTACGGGTCGCGGGCGAGCCGGTCGTTGAGCGGGTCGCGGACCAGCGTCTGGTGCCCGGTCTGCTTGACCGCGAGCTTGTACTCGACGCGGCTGCGCGGCGGCAGCTCCATGTTCAGGTACCACAGGTCGGAGCCTTCGACGCGGTGGAAGGCCATCGACGACTGCAGGCCGTAGATCCAGTGCACCAGTTCGACGTGCTCGGCCTGGCCGCGGTACACGAAGGTCACGTTGCGACCCTCGATGAGCGGGAAGCGGTGGCCGGCGAGGAAGGCTTCCACCGCGGCCGGCGTGACCGGCGCGGCGAGGAAGTCGCGGATCGCGGTCGTCACGCGGCCACCTCGACGACCTCGCCTTCGACCGACAGCCGCTTGCACTCGCCGGTGCCGCACCAGCCCTTGCCGTCCCATCGCAGGTGCTCGCCGCCGAACAGCGGCAGGCAGAGGTCGGGGGCGAAACGCCGCGCGAGGAGGGACACGCGGGCCCGGTCACCGAGATGCAGGCGATGCTGGGCGTGCGGCAGGGGCACGACGCCGCCGAGGACGCCGAGCCCGGCCTCGAAGACCTCGGCATTGCCGCTGCCCTGCGGCGGGTTGTCGTGGAACAGCACGACCCGATTGCTCAGCGCCATGGCGCCGGCCGACCACGCGACCACCGGCAGATCGGGGACGAGATCGAGCACCCCGAGCAGTCGCATGCGGTTGAGGAGGATCGCGACGTGACCGCCGGCGACGCACAGCGCCTGGCAGCGTTCGAGCACGCGCCGGATCTCGGTCCGGTGCCTGCCGAGCGAGTCACGCGTCTCCGGGCGCCACTTCTCCCAGAACTCGTGATGCATGCCGCGCAGCCGTTCGAGGTGGTGCTCGTCGATGCGTCGCACGGCTTCGAGCGCCTCGTGGCGTTCGGGATCCACGAGGCCGCCCTCGGCGCCGGAGAGCAGCAGTTCGCGCGCGGCGGCGATCGCGTGTCCGAGGCGGAGTCGGTACAGCTCCTGGAGCCGGCGCATGCGGTCGTTGCGTGCGCGGACCGCGCGCTGCAGCTCGGGGTCGCGGCGGTAGACCTCTTCGACGCGGTGGAAGACCTCCAGGTTGAGCACCGGACAGGCGACGTGCTCCTGGAGCTCGTCGTGCTCGCGCTCGCGTTCCTCCCAGCCGGCGCTGATCAGGGCGACCGGGCTGCGGTCGTCGCCGTTGATCGTGCGCAGCGCGGTGCGCACGCAGGGCTTGTGGCGCTGGGGTCCGAGGATCGCGGTCGCACGCATGGTCTGGGTTCCGGAATCAGGCGGCGAAGATGCGCAGGTCGGTGCTGAACTGGTCGGCCATCTTCAGTGTCGTGGCGAGTTCGGGGTGGCGGACCACGATCCAGCCGTCGCCGGTGACCACCTGCCGCCAGTCGCGACGCGGCTGTCCCACCGCGACGAGATCGATGTGCGCGATGTGCTCGGCGTAGCGTGCGAGCAGGCTGTCGAGCCCCTCGATGCGCCGGATGATGCCCTCGCCTTCGGCGCGCTTGAACACCACCGCGGCGTTGTAGCGACGGTCGATGCGCTGCGAGAAGCGGCGATGACAGATGGCCTCGGCCCAACCCGAGAAGAGGTCGAGGTCCGAGGCGTAGTTCATGAGGTGGGTGAGTCGCCCTCCGGGCGCACGTCCGCCGATCTCGCCGAACACGGCCTCGCCGGCGGCATTGCGGAACCACTCCATGTGCGACATGCCCGACTCGAAGCCCAGGACCTCGAGCACGCGTCGACCGAGCGCGCGACCCGCCGCGATCTCGGGGCGCTCGAGGTCGCGCAGCGCGATCGCCTGGGGACTGATCCAGGGATTGAGGCGCGAGACGAGCGGCTTCGGGCGATACCAGGCGATGTTGTCGTAGGCCGGCTTGCCGTCGATCGAGATGGTGTCGTAGGTGAACTCCTCGCCTTCGACGAACTCCTCGACGATCACCTCGTCGACGTGTCCGAGCGCAGCGAGCGCGCGGTCGAGATCGGCACCGGAGTCGATGCGGAAGGTGTCGGCGGAGCCGGCGCCTGCGATCGGCTTGACGATCGCGGGGAAACCGACGCGGTCGACGGCGCTGCGCACCTCCTGCTTGGTGTGTGCGCGCCCGTGACGCGGGACGCGCAGACCGGCCTTCTCCAGGACCTCCTTCATCCGCGCCTTGTCGCGGAAGGCGATCGAGCGCTCGACGTCGAGTCCCGGCACGTCGAAGGCCTCGCGCAGGCGCGCGGCGAGCACCATTCCCGGTTCCCACAGACATTCGACCCGGTCGATGGACTTGCCGCGCATCCACTCGCCGACGGCGCGCACGGTGGCCTGCTCGTCCCACAGGTTGCCGACGCGGAGGTGGTCGGTGAGGGCTTCGCGAGCTGCGGTCGGCAGGGCCTGCGCGGGCTGGTCGCCGACCCCGTACACCTTCGCTCCGGTGCGCGCGAGCGCGCGCGTGAAGTAGGGCATGTCGTCCGGAAAGCCGGGCGAGAGCATGACGACGTTCATGGTGGAAGTCCCCGGTTCGGGGCATCTCGCACGATAGGACGGTGACCTGCGCGAGGCTACGATCGGCCCGAGCATGAACAGCAACAGCAAGCCGTCGCGCGCGGTTCGCGCGGCAATCCTCGGCCTCGCACTCTCGAGCGTCGCCTTGACCGGTTGTGCGACCATCCTCGGCACCGCGGTGAGTCCGATCACCGGCGGCGTGGACCTGACCCGGCGCTTCATCGAGGAGTCGTCGGGCTCGCGCCTGTGGGCCACACCCTTCGTGTTCCTCGGCGGCGTGATCAGCGGGCCCTTCGTTGCCTTCTACAACGGCGTCAACTACGACCCGACGGTGTTCAAGGCCTTCGACCGCTACTGGAGCGACTTCGGCAGCGTGTTCCGTCCCTTCGACATGGTCAGGCGCTGGTGAGGGGTGGCGTCGGCGGATCCCCGGGGAGCACGATCGAGGGCTTGCCGGCGCGGTGGCGGCACCAGTCGATGGCGTGGCGGATCGGCTTGCGTCGCACCAGCGCGAGCTCGACGCGCGCCTTGCCGGGGAAGTCGATCAGCCCGATGGCGAGCAGGATCGTGAGCAGTCCCTGACCGGGGCCGATCAGCATCACGATCCCGAGCACGAGCAGCACGATGCCGATCAGGTTGCGCGCGACCACCGCGAGCACGTGGACCACGGGATGGCGTCGCGGAACCGGCCGGCCGTGCCGACAGAAGTAGTCGGCCGGCATGCGCACCACGAGGTAGCGCACCAGCGCGAGACTCGCGACCAGCATCACGAGCGACGCGATCGCCAGCCACAGTACGGCCCCGCCATGCGCTTCCAGCGCGCGCCAGAGGCGTTCGTACCAGTCGATCAGGCCGCCGTGGTCGTCCTGCGGAAGACGGGCGAAGGGGATCAATCGACGCGGACCTGCACCAGGCGGACCAGGCGTTCGAGTGCGTGCTGCACGACCTTGGTGTTCTCGTCGCGCACGATCACGTAGCCCTCGCCCTCGTAGCTGCCGGAACGCGCCTGTCCGACCTTCGGGAGGCGGGCTTCGACGACCAGTTCACCGAGTTCGGCCTGCGCGTCGGCGATGCCGTGGACGGCGGTCACCTTCTCGCCGTCACCCTGGGCGCGCAGGTAGGCGGCGCCTGCGGCGAAGCGCCGCGGGGGGACCTCGACCTCGCCACGTGTCATCAGCCGCGCCCACAGTCGATAGAAGTCGGCGTCGTGGGCCCAGCTCAGGAGCGACATGAACTGCGCACCCGGGGGACGCGCCGCGACCTCGGAGATCGCGATCGAGCCGTCGGGGCGGCGGAACCACTCCATGTGGCTCATGCCGGTGCCCATGCCGAGCACGTCGAGCGCGCGCGGACCCGCGGCGTGGATCGCCGCGAGTTCCGGGACGAACAGCTCGCGCGGGAGCAGCACGCACCACTGAATCCACGGCGTCTGCACCACCTCGAGTGGAGTGGGGTTGTACGCGCACACCGAGTGGAACAGATGGCGGCCGTCGACGGAGATCGAGTCGAAGGAGAATTCGCGGCCCTTGACGAACTCCTCGATCAGCACCGGCGCGTTGGGCGTCGGAGCCTGCGTGGCGAGGAAAGACTCGAGTTGCTCGCGGCTGTCGGCGCGCACCGTGGCCTTCGCGCCGGCACCGGCGGGTGGCTTGGCGACGATGGGGTAGCCGAAGCGGGCCGCGGCGGCGAGCGCGTCGAAGCTGTTGCGCGCGAGTTCGTGACGGGCGCAGGGGAGGCCGTTCTCGCGCAGAAGGTCCTTCATCAGGGCCTTGTCGCGGAAGTTGCGCGCTGCCGCCGGAGAGGTGCCGTTCAGTCCCAGCTTCGCTCGGGCTTCGGCGATCGGGACCTGGGCCTGTTCGAGGATGCCGAAGAAGGAGTCGACGGCGCGGTCGAGTTGCCGTGCGACCTCGCGTACGCCGCCGACCAGGCAGTCGGCGTCGAGCGCATCGTTCACGCGGGCGAATCCCGCGATCGACTGGCGCACGTCTTCCGGCAGTCTCTCGATCGGTTCCTGGGAGACGATCGCGACGCGCGTGTGGGGCAGCGAGAGCAGGGCGCGCACGAAGCGCATCGTGTTCTCGAGTGCGAAGGGGGCGGCGAAAACGCAGTGGTGCATCGCTACGATCGATTCGGCGCTCGAGTGGTCCGGCGGCTCATCGGACCGGTGCGCCCTCCCTCCTGCAAGTGCTCATGGCCGACCCGCTCCGCATCGCCCTGGTCTCCTCCGAGGTCACCCCGTTCGCGAAGACCGGAGGCCTCGCCGACGTCGTGGCCGGGCTCGGGCGCTGGCTCGGCAACCAGGGGCACGACGTGCGGATCTTCATGCCGCTGTACGGGCAGGTCCAGAGCGGGGGTTTCGACCTGCACGAGGCGCGTGACGTCGGCCGCATCCGCATCCGCTTCGACGGCAGCGAGCAGGAGTTCGGCGCCAAGGTCTGTCTGCTCCCCGACACGGCGACGACTCCGGCAGGCAAGGTGCGCGTCTACTTCGTCGACTCGGCGTCGATGTTCGGGCGCGATCGGCTCTATTCGTCGACCTACTCCGACGAGCACATCCGCTTCGGCCTGCTGTGCCGCGCGGCGATCGAGTTCTGCCAGCGGATGCGCTTCGCGCCGGACGTGTTCCATTGCAACGACTGGCACACGGCACTGATCCCGCTCTACCTGCGCACGCTGTACTCGTGGGACGGACTGTTCCGCCGCACTCGCACCCTGCTGACGATCCACAACATCGGCTATCAGGGGCAGTTCAAGCCGGGAGTGATCGAGGACCTGGGCCTCGGTGGTTCGCGCGGGTTGTTCCACCAGGACGACCTCTCGAACAAGAACGAGGTCAACCTGCTGAAGACCGGGCTGATGTACGCCGACTGGCTGACCACGGTCAGCGGCACCTATGCCCAGGAGATCCAGACGCAGGACGGCGGACGCGGCCTCGACGACGTGCTGCGTGCGCGTCGCGACGCCCTGACCGGGATCGTCAATGGTGTCGACTACGGTGATTGGAACCCCGAGTCCGATCGCTGGCTGACCACGCATTTCTCCGCCGCGGATCTCGCCGGCAAGGCGATCTGCAAGCGGAAGCTGCTCGACCGCTACAACCTGCGCCAGGACGGCGATCCGATCGTGCTCGGCATCGTGTCGCGACTGACCGCGCAGAAGGGCTTCGATCTCCTGCCCGACGTCCTGCCCGTGGTGCTGCGCGACGAACGGGTGCGTCTGTGCGTGCTCGGCAGCGGCGAGGCGCGCTACGAGGACTACTTCCAGTGGCTGCGCGATCAGGTGCCCGAGCGGGTCGGGATCTACCGCGGCTACAACGAGGAACTCGCACACTGGGTCGAAGCCGGCGCCGACATCTTCCTGATGCCCTCGCTGTTCGAGCCCTGCGGACTCAACCAGATGTACAGCCTGCGCTACGGCACGGTGCCGGTGGTCCGCCGCACCGGCGGCCTCGCCGACACGGTGGTCGACTTCGATCCGGCGACCGGCAGCGGCACCGGCTTCGTCTTCGATCGCTACGAGTCCCACGCGCTGCTGGCGCAGATCCAGCGCGCGCTCGCGACCTTCCGCGAAACCGCGACCTGGCATCGCCTGATGCTCAACGGCATGGCGCAGGACTGGTCGTGGGATCGACAGGGGCCGCGCTACGTCGAGATCTACCGTCGGTTGATCGGCTGAGAGCCCGAGAAGCAATCCATGATACGGGCTCACAGCGCGGCCTCCTGCCGCAACCGAAGGGGTGCGGCTCGCTTCGGTCACCGCACCCCGAGGCACTCGGCCGCGCTGTCGGTCCTGCTGGCATCTACTGCTCACGAGAATCCGCGCGTGCCGCGCGAATCCTCCGGAGTCGTAGATCAGATGCTTACCGGTGGCCGCATGCGCGGCCACGCCGAGCTCGACAGACCAGTTGTCTCTCGAGCTCTGAACTGAAGGAGTCGAGTCGTCCATGCACGTCCTCTTCGTCGAGCCGGGATTCCCGAAGTCGCAACGCGAACACGTCCGTGCCCTTGCCGCGGTCGGGGCCAGGGTCACGGGGATCGGTGAGCGCCCCGCGGCTGCCTTCGACCAGGAGTTGCGCTCATGGCTGTGGGGCTACGAGCAGGTGCGTTCGGTGGTCGACGAGGAGGCGCTGGAGACCGCGGTGCGGCGCATCCAGGGACGGGAATGGGTCGATCGACTCGAGACCACGGTCGAAGCGCATGTCCTGCCCGTCGCGCATGTGCGGGAGCGCTGCGGCATCTCGGGCACGTCGGTCCGCACCGCGTTCCTGTGCCGCGACAAGGCGGCGATGAAGCACGCGCTGCGCGAAGCCGGTGTCCCCTGTGCGCAGTCGACGGGCGCATCCGATCCCAAGACCGCACGCGAGTTCGTCGCGCGTGTCGGCTATCCGGTGATCGTCAAGCCGCTCGCTGCCGCCGGCGCCGCCGGTGCGGTGCGTTGCAACGACGACGCCGAACTCGACGCGGCCATCGTCTCCCACGGCGTCGATCGCGGTCGCGCGGTCGCGCTCGAGGAGTTCATCGAGGGGCACGAGGGCTTCTGGGACACGATCACCGTCGGCGGGCGCGTGCTCCACGAGTTCGCGAGCCACTACTACCCCAATGTGCTCGAGGCGATGCGCACGCGCTGGATCTCGCCGCAGATCGTCTGCACCAATCGCGTCGACGGGGACGGCTACCGCGAGCTACGCGAGATGGGGCGCAAGGTGCTCGGCGTGCTCGGGATCGACACCTCGCCCACGCACATGGAGTGGTTCTTCGGTCCGAAGGGACTGAAGTTCTCCGAGATCGGTTGTCGCCCGCCGGGGGTGGGGGTGTGGGACCTGTACTGCGCCGCGAACGAGATCGATGTCTACGTCGAATGGGCCAAGGCGATCGTGAGCGGCCAGAGCGACGTGCGCATGTCGCGTCGCAATGCCTGCGGGATGATCGCGCTCCGCCCGGACCGCGACGGTCGCATCGCCCGCTACGAGGGCATCGACGAAATCCGACGCCGCTACGCGGGAGCGATCGTGCGTGAGTTCCTCCCGCCCCCGGGGAGCCCGACGCAGGGCGTCGAGAACGGCTACCACGCGAACGCGTGGATGATCCTCAAGCACCCCGACTACGACGTGCTGCGTGAGATGCTCGACGACGTCGGCCGCACGGTCCACGTGCGGGCCGAGTAGTCGCTGCGCGTCACAGGCCGTGCGCGGCGAACCAGTCGAACAGCACGTGCGCGTAGTGGTCGTGCGCCGCCGGATTGGGATGGTTGTGCTTCGGCGCGCGGATCGCCCACTTGCTCGGCCATTCGGAGAGTCGCAGGAAGCACTCGATGCGATCCAGGCCCGTGGCCTCGGCGGCATCCGCGATCTCCTTCACGCCGTGTCCGGGTTCTTCCCCGATCGTGTCGAACAGGAGGATCGGCGTTCCGGCGGCCGCGGCCTTGAAGCTCGCGAAGGCGATCGGGAACGCCGACAGGGCCTTCGGTGAAGACCGGATGCCCAGCCAGTAGTCACCGGTCATCTCGTAGCCGGCGATGCGCAGGTAGAGGATGTGGAACAGGCGTGCCGTCCACACGCCGTGGAGCCAGGAGGGCAGCTGCGGCGCCGGCGCCGGACGCTCTTCCGGCGGGATCACCTCCATCAGCGGGATGTCGTTGAAGATCAGTGGCACGATGACGCGGTCGGGGTGGTACTTCATCGCCTCGTGCTGGAGCACGATGAGGTAGTCCCCGAGACCGCGTCCCGGACCGGAGAGATTGACGACTTCGACGCGCTTCCTGCCGAAGGGCTTCTCGCGCTGATTCAGGAGCGTCTCGAGTCGGCGTGGGAAGCAGTCCTTCTCGGCGATCCCCCAGCCGAAGGGCACGGAGTCACCGACGACGACGATGCGGTAGACGTCTTCGGCCTTCTCGTAGGGGACGAGTGGCGTGCGGTAGCCGCGCTCGTTGACGTCGAAGGTCTGCCCGAGGAACTCGATGTGCGCGTTGGGCCGCAGGTAGAACGACGACAATGCCGGGCTGATCTCGCGCGTGTCGCGCAGCTCGAGCGCGAAACGCTGCACCATGTCGTCGTCGGCGTAGTGGAAAGGGTCGGCGATGCGGAGGAGCCCTTCGATGCAGCCGAGAGCCAGGAGCAAGCCGACTGCGGCCAGGAGCAGGCCGCGGAAGCGGCGCGGGCGGCGTGTGGTCGTTCTCACAGCTTGCCGAAGGTCAGCGAGCCACCGTTGCTCAGCACGAGCCCTCGACCGGCGGGATCGAGAACGAGCCATTGGGTGTGCACGCTCGCGGTCAGGAGCGGGAAGGAGTTCGGGATCGCGAGCGGCAACGACAACGAGCCGGTCGGGCCCGTGGCGGAGGCGATGCCGAAGACCGGCAGGGCGAGTGCGGTGCAGCCTCCGAGCCCGAGGCTCGTGAGATCGATGCTGCGACGCAGCACGTCGATGTTCAGCACCGCGGGCACGCTCGCCGGCGCGGAGATCAGGCCGAGCTGGAACACCTGACCGAGCAGCGGCTGGCCGGTGCCGGTGAGCTGCGGGACGAGGCCGTTGGAGCCGATGCAACCGCTGCCGTAGTTCGCGAAGCTGCCGGGCCATGAGCCGCCGAACAGCAGCGCCACCCATTCGGGATGGTCGATGAAGGGGTTGCGGTTGTGCTGGTACTGGAACACCACGTCGTTGCGGTGCATCTCGCGCGCATCCGGCGGATCCTCGAGGTTCCAGATCAGGAGCGTCGACAACAGACCCATGTAGCCGACGGTCTCGTTGTTGCCCGTGTTCCGGCTGTCGATCAGGTTGCGATCGTTGGTGAGGATCAGGTCGGGCTCCGGCCAGCCGGTCACGCCGTGCACGCCGCCCTCGTAGCGCACGTCCATGTAGAACATCGCGCGCGCGACGTCGCCGCGGCGATCCCGCCACACCTGCCAGCTCCCGTTCGTCAGCGACCCGGCGGACCAGTTCGATGTCCCCGGGAACACGCCGCTGGCTCCGCCCTCGATCGGGTACTCCGAGGCGCTCGCCGTGCAGTTCGCGAACGGCTTGTTGCTGCGCGTCGAGTTGTACGAGACGTCGCAGAGGAACAGGTGATGGCAGTCGGTGTACGGATAGACGCGCCCGTCGTCGTTCGGGAAGCCGTAGCTCTTCGGCCAGGAGTGCTCGCGGTCGTAGTCGGTGTTGCCGCCGTGCACCTTGAGGTAGCTGCGCTTGCGGTACAGGTCGAGGATGTTGGCGGTGTTCGCCGCATCCTCGTCGGCCCGCTCCAGAACGTCCCACGTGTCGGTGCTCGACGCGGTGTACGGGATGCGCGTGTGGTCCTTGATGGTCGCGTGCAGCGAGGTCCGCAGCGAGGAGGTCGAGGTGAGATCCACGTGGTCGTAGTAGCCCGGCGGAGCCTGGGCGATGGAACTCGCAGCGGCGCACAGCGCGCCGAGGACGGACGCGGTGCAGGTCCCGATGCGGCCGAGGGAGGAGCGGCGCATGGTGTCGGAGGGGAGATCGCGGGAGCGGCGGAGTGTCGCAGATCGCCGGGCGACCGTCACGCGTCCTGCCGTGGGGGCGGGACCGCCAGTCTCAGTCCTTGCGCACGTGCTCGTCCGCGCGACGGGCGGCTTCGAGCAGCAGCTCACGCGGGGTCATGCGGAGCTTGCCGTCGTGCGCCGAACGGTCGTTGGGAACGAGGGCGTAGGCGACGAGCGGTTCACGTTCGAAGCGCTCGAAGTGATCGACGAGCTGCAGCGAGAGGGCCTTCTCGAGCTGCGCGGTGGTGACGAGCCTCGCGCGCAGCAGCGCTTCGCCGAGCGGGATCGACTGCCCTTCCGCATCCTTCACGGCCTTCTCCAGCGCCTCGGGACTGATCGCGCCGAGGCGGACCAGGAGATCTCCCACGCGCCCGCCGGGCTGCGGCTCGTCGGTGGTCGCGGCGACGACGCGACCTGCGTCGAACACGAAGCGGGCGTGCTCGGTCGGTGTGCGCACGTGCAGGCAACCGGATTTCGATCCGATCTCGATGAGCTGGAACACCGCCTTCATCGGCATCGACTCGGTGGTGCCCTGGATGCTCACGCCGAAGGCGACGTCGCGCAGTAGGCTCGGCAGCAACTCGTCGAGGGCGAGCGGGGTCTTGGGCTGCGGTGTGCCGGGGCGTGGGGCCGCCGCCGTCGGCGCGACCTCGCTGCGCACCCACTGCATGAAGTCCTGGGCTTCCCCGGCAGCTTCGTCGCTCAGCGAGCGTTGCGGGCGGGCGCCGGGCGGGATCGGGCGGGTGGGTGCCGCGGCCGCCGGCGCTGGCACCGGTGCGGCGGCGGGCTTGGCCTTGCCCGGACGCGTCATGGCATCCATCTCGTTCGCCAACGAGCGCATGAAGGGAGCGGGAGCGGCCGGCTCCGGCTTGCTGACCTGCGACTGCGGTGCGGCTTCCTTCGCGGGCGTCGGCGCAGCAGGCGGTGGGGCCAGCACGCGGGACACCAGGATGTCCAGGCGTTCGAGTGCCGGCGTCATGTGGCGGAACGCGTCGAGGTCGACCGGCGACATCGCGTCGCGGCGGGCACCCGAGACCTCGATCAGGTCGGAGAGCGTGGCGGCGAGCTTCTCGAGCTCACGGCAGTACGAACTGACGATCGACTCGGGTCCGGGTCCGGGCGGCGGGGTCGTCGTCCATGGGTTCGGGCTGCCTTGGATCATGGTCGATCGGCGACTGCGGATTCACGGCACGCGGACTTCGTCGAGGTGGACGCGGACTTCCTCGCCCGGGTCCACGCCGCACGCGATCGCGAGCTGCGTCGTCTTCCTTGGTCGGAATTCCAGGACACGCCACTCGACCGCCGCGGCGGGAGCGCCGTCCCATCGGAGGATCCTCGCCGCGTTCGGGTCGCTGACATCCACGGCCAGGCTGTCGAGACCGCCGGCGATTCCTGTCCCCGACGCCTTGAGGCAGGCCTCCTTCAGCGTCCAGATCCGCCAGAAGGCGACCCTGCGTTCGGCGTACCCGAGAGTCTCGATCTGGCGTGTTTCCTCGCCGGCCAGGAAGCGCTCCAGGCGACGCGAGGGGACGTCACGCCCGAGATCCTCGGCATCGATCCCCACCCGCGCACCGTGGGAAGCGGCGACGGCGACGATGCCACCGCCGTGCGTGAGATTGACGTCGGGCAGGCGGCCCGGGACAGCGAACGACGGGCAGACGGGCACGGGGCGGCCGTGCGTCGCGATCGCGAAGCTCCACTGGGCGGACGCAATGCCGGTCGTCTTCTCGAGGGTCCTGCGGAGCAGCCAGCGGCCGAGCGCGAAATCGAGCCTTGCCCGGTCCGTGGCGAAGCGCTGCGCGCGGGCGCGTTCGTCCGCGTCGAGTGTCGCGAGGACCATCGGCTCGGTGTCCGATGCCAGGCGCGACGGGGTGAGCCACAGGACGTCGATGTCGACCACTCGGGCGCGAGGATACGCGATCGACCCGCCGTGCGCGGCTCGTGCGCGCGACGTCGCTTCAGTGCTTGACGGCGTCGTCGGTCGGGGGCGCGTTGTCCTGTCCCGTGCGGCGCCTCATCTCGGTCAGCAGGGAACGCGCGTCCACGCACAGGCGATCGTCGATGCGCGAGCCGCTGTTCGGGACGAAGGCGAATGCGGCACGACCGGCGCCGAAGGCGCGCTCGAAGCGGGCCTGGACCTGGATGGTGAGCGCCTTGGTGATCTGCGGGATGGTCACCAGCTGTTCGTCGACCAGCAGACGCCCCAGCGGACGCTTCTCGGTCTCGGCCTTCTCGATCAGGCGGGCGAGGTGCCGGCGCGGCAGAAGCCCCAACTGCCGGAGGATCTCGCCGATGCGCTGTCCGGACGGTTGGTTGTCGGTCGCCGTCGCGACGATCATGCCCTCGGCGAACACGAAGCGGAGGTGTTCGGTCGACGTCCGCACGTGCAGGCAGCCGGTTCGCTTGAGTCGCACGAGGAAGTCGAACACGAGCGGCATCGCCATCGACTCGCTCGTGCCCTTCATCGCGACTTCGCCGCCGACGGTGCCGAGCAGGTGGGAGAGCAGATCCTGCGAGGCGAGTGCGGCAGGCGCGCGAACCAGCGGTGCCGAGTTCGGCTCGGAACGGTTCGCGGCGGTCGAAGCCGGACGCTGGGGTGGGGGCGCGATGTCGCGCGGCGCACCCGGGACCGGGGCGGCGCGGCCGGACGTCGGTTTGGACTGCAGCGAGAACCAGTGCGCGTATTCGTGCTGGCGCAGCCCGAAGGTGCCGCCGACCGTCTCGCCGACGGAGCCTTGCACCGCGGGACCGGCGAGCGCCTCGATGGTGCGTGCGTGGGGGTCGGAGGCCGCCGCGGCGGGAGCATCGGTGGGCCGTGCCTGCGGCGCGACGAAGCCGGCGGGCAGGGCGGTGTGCGTGCGTGCGGCGTGGGCCGACAGACGACGCGCGAGGTCGTCGACGATCCCGGTCATCTCGGCGAGCGCGATCGCGTCGTTCGGCGACGCGAGGTCGCTCCTGCGCTCGGCGACCTCGAGGAAACCCGTGATGGTCGACGCGAGGCGTCGGAGTTCGACGCAGTAGGCCTCGAGGACCGAATTGGAAAGCGTGGAGCCCGTGACCGGCGACATCGTCACCGGTGATCGGAATCCGAAGCCGCGCGGCTGTAACCGCCGGCGCGTATCGCGCGCGTCACCCCAAAGGGACCGAATCGGACGACGAGGGGTCGGGCGATGCGATCGCCGGACTGCGGCCGGCTCAGGCGATCGTGATCGACTTGTCGAGGTAGACGTCCTGGATCGTGTTGAGGATCTGGACACCTTCCTTCATCGGTCGCTGGAAGGCCTTGCGTCCCGAGATCAGGCCCATGCCACCGGCGCGCTTGTTGATCACCGCGGTGCGTGCGGCTTCGGCGAAGTCGTTGTCGCCCGACGCGCCGCCCGAGTTGATCAGCGGGATGCGACCCATGTAGTTGTTCGCGACCTGATAGCGGCACAACTCGATCGGGTGGTCGCCCGGCGTGAGGTCGCTGTAGATCTTCTTGTGGGTCTTGCCGAACTTCAGCGCGGTGAAGCCGCCGTTGTTCTCCGGCAACTTCTGTTTGATGATGTCCGCCTCGATCGTCGCGCCGAGGTGGTTGGCCTGACCGGTGAGGTCGGCCGCAGCGTGGTAGTCCACGCCGTCCTTCTTGAAGTCGTTGTTGCGCAGGTAGCACCACAGGACGGTGACCAGACCCATGCCGTGGGCGGCCTGGAACGCGTCGGCGACCTCGCGCAGCTCGTCCATCGAATCGTTCGAGCCGAAGTAGATCGTCGCGCCGACCGCGGCGGCGCCGAGCTCGAAGGCCTGTTCGACCTGGGCGAACATCACCTGGCGGTACTTGTTCGGCATGGTGAGCAGCTCGTTGTGGTTGAGCTTCACCATCATCGGGATCTTGTGGGCGTACTTGCGGCTGACGCAGCCGAGCACCCCCAGCGTGGTGGCGACCGCGTTGCAGCCGCCCTCGATCGCGAGCTTCACGATGTTCTCGGGATCGAAGTAGATCGGGTTCGGCGCGAACGAGGCGCCCGCGGCGTGCTCGATGCCCTGGTCCACGGGCAGGATCGAGACGTAGCCGGTGTTCGCGAGTCGGCCGTGGCCGAGCATCGCCTGGAAGTTGCGCAGCACCTGGGGCGAGCGGTCGCTCTGCATCAGGATGCGGTCGACGAAGTCCGGACCGGGGACGTGGATCTGGCTCTTGGGGAAACCCTTGGCCTGATAGCCGAGGAGTTCGTCGGCGTCGGCGCCGAGGAGGTCGTGGATGTTGGTCATGGGGAGTCGGTCGAACGCGGGCGTTCGTGGAGGAAATCGAGGACCTCGGCTTGACCGGTCGTGTCGAGCACGCGTTGCCAGAGCGGTGCGTCGGCCGGGATGGAGCGCGGGGTCGCGACGGCGAGCGGAATCGGAACGTGCGTGTAGCGGCCATTGCCGCGACCGATCATCAGGCCTGTGCGTCCCGACATCGCGGCGTGCACGGAGTGCTGAGCGAGTGCCGTGCACAGTTCCGCATCCTGGCTGTTGGCGGCCTTGCTGCGGACCACGTAGCTCGGATCGATGTACTTGATCGAGACCGGCACGCCGATGTGCGCGAAGTGTTCCTTGATGCGCTCGACGAGGAAGGGGCCGATGTCGGCGAGTTTGGGATTGCCCGAGGCGTCACGGCCGCCGGACCTCTCGAGGAGCAGGTCCTGACCGAAGCCCTCGGCCACGGCGATCACGGCGTGCTGGCGTGCCACGAGGCGCTTCTCGAGGGCGCGCAGGAGACCGCGTTCGCCGTCCAGGGCGACCGGGAACTCGGGCAGCAGGCAGAAATTGACGTCGTTGTTGGCCAGCGTCGCGTAGGCCGCGATGTAGCCGGCGCGGCGCCCCATCAGCTTCACGATGCCGATGCCGTTCCACACGCCGCGCGCTTCGGCGTGCGCCCCGGCGATCACCAGGGCCGCGGCCTCGACGGCGGTCGCGAGTCCGAAGGAACGCTCCACCCAGTGGATGTCGTTGTCGATGGTCTTCGGGATGCCGATGACCGCGGTGGCGATGCGTCGCTCGCGGAGCCGTGCTTCGAGGTTCGCGGCGCCGCGCAGGGTTCCGTCACCGCCGACGGTGAACAGCATGTCGACACCTTCGCGCGTCATGGTGTCGATCATGTCGTCGAGGTCCTGCGGACCGCGCGACGTGCCGAGGACGGTGCCTCCCGAGTCGTGGATGCGCGACACCACGTCGGGAGTGAGGTGGAGCGGCTGCTCGGGTCGGCGCGAGGACAGCCCGAGATAGCCGAAGCGGAAGCCGAGGATGCGGCGCACGCCGTACTGGTGCCACAGAGTCAGCGTGAGCGCGCGTACCACGTCGTTCAGACCCGGGCACAGGCCGCCGCAGGTGACGATGCCCGCGGTGACGCGTCCGGGTTCGAAGAACAGGCGCTCCCGCGGTCCGGCGACCTCGAAGGTCGGCGGTGTCCTGCCCGCGGCGAGCATCGCGCCGATGTTCTTCATCTCGGCGTTCACGAGCACGCGCTCGTCCTCCGTCACGAAGAACGAGCGGCGTGCACGCAGCGGCGAGGGGAAGCGCGGGGTGCCGAGACGATGGATCTCGTCGGGGTCGGGCAGGACCAAGGGCATCGCTGCGTGCGAACGCTCAGACCCGCGGGCCGGCACCGCGGATCGCCGCGCTGCAGTGATCCGCGTACTTCTTGAAGTTCTCGTGGAAGAGGCCGGCGAGCTTGCGCGCGGTGGCGTCGTAGGCGGCCTTGTCCTTCCAGGTGTTCTTCGGCACGAGGACGTCGGCGGGGACGTTCGCGCAGGCGGTCGGGATCTGCAGGCCGAAGATCGGGTCGGACTGGGTTCCGGATCGACCCAGCGAGCCGTCGTGGATGGCATCGATGATGGCGCGCGTGTGACGCAGCGACATGCGCTTGCCCACGCCGTGCGGACCACCGGTCCAGCCGGTGTTGACGAGCCATGCGGTCGAGCCGTTGCTGCGGATGCGCTCGGCGAGCAACTCCGCATACTTCGCGGGGTGCCACACCATGAACGCGGCGCCGAAGCACGCGGAGAAGGTCGCCTCGGGGTCCTTCACGCCCATCTCCGTGCCCGCGACCTTCGCGGTGTAGCCGGAGATGAAGTGGTACATCGCCTGTTCCGGAGTGAGGCGGCTGACCGGAGGCAGCACGCCGAAGGCATCGCAGGTCAGGAAGATGACGTTGCGCGGGTGACCGCCGACGCAGGGGATCTTCGCGTTGGGGATGTACTCGACCGGATAGGAACAGCGCGTGTTCTCCGTGATCGCCGAGCTGGTGTAGTCCACCGCGCGGGTGTCGTTGTCGTAGACGACGTTCTCGAGCACCGAGCCGTAGCGGATCGCCTCCCAGATCTCGGGCTCGCTCTCCCGACTGAGGTTGATCGCCTTGGCATAGCAACCGCCCTCGATGTTGAAGACGCCCTGATCGGTCCAGCAGTGTTCGTCGTCACCGATCAGCTTGCGGCGAGGATCGGCGGAGAGCGTGGTCTTCCCGGTGCCGGACAGGCCGAAGAAGATCGACACGTCGCCGCCGTCTCCCTCGTTGGCCGAGCAGTGCATGCTCAGCACGCCCTGCTTCGGCATCAGGTAGTTCATGATCGTGAACACACCCTTCTTCATCTCGCCGGCGTACTGGGTGCCGAGGATGACGAACTCGCCCTTGGCGAAGCTGAGGCTCACGCTGGTGGCCGAGCTCATCCCTGCGGTGTGCGGGTTGGCCGGGAAAGAGCCGGCGTTGTAGATCGTGTAGTCGGGCTTCCCGAAAGCCGCGAGCTGCGCCGGCGTGGGCCGGATCAGCATGTTGTGCATGAACAACGCGTGGTAGGCGTTGAGGCAGATGATGCGCACCTTCACGCGGTACTTCTCGTCCCAGCCGGCATAGCCGTCGACCACGTAGAGCTGGTCGCGCGTGTTGAGGAAGTCGACGGCGCGCTGCCTGTTGATCGCGAAGGTCTGCTCCGACAGCTTGATGTTGACGTTGCCCCACCAGATGTCGTTCGAGCTGGTCGGTTCGTCGACGATGCGCTTGTCCTTCGGGGAGCGCCCGGTCTTCTCGCCGGAGAAGGCCATCAGTGCGCCGGTCGCGGCAACACGGCCTTCGCCGCGCAGGATGGCTTGTTCGTAGAGCAGCGCCGGAGCGGCGTTGCGCAGGACGTTCTTGACCCGGATGCCGTGGGGGGAGAGGTCGACGGTCGACATGACGCGGGGAGCGCTCGGAAGGATGGGGAATTGCGGCCGCCCGGCCGCGGGAAGAACCGCGGATCCTAGCGGGGGGGCAAGTCGAAAACCCCTGCCGTCCGCGGCGACAGAGCGTGTGCGCGTTGGGCTCGGTGGCAGCGGCGTCGGGTTCACCGTCGTGGCGTCGAACCTGACCTCGGGCTAGGGTTCGTCGCGCTCATGCGCGCCTCGATCAGAGCCCTCGCCGTCGTCTCGCTCGCGTCGCTCACGGGTGTCGCCGCCCAGTCGCCCGGCCGTTCCGAGGCGGACGGACCGCGTCGTCCCAACCTGGTCTTCCTGTTGGCGGACGATCTCGGTTATGGCGAGTTGGGGTGCTACGGACAGGGCAAGATCCGCACACCCCACATCGACCGACTCGCGGCGCAGGGCATGCGGTTCACGCAGGGCTACTGCGGCGCACCGGTGTGTGCGCCGTCGCGTTGCGTCCTGATGACCGGCCGGAGCAGCCCCTTCGCCGAGATCCGCGACAACCAGGAGGTGAAACCCGAAGGTCAACTCCCCATCTCGGCCGAGGTGCCCACGCTCCCGGCGATGCTGCACGGTGCGCGCTACACCTGCGGTGCCTTCGGCAAGTGGGGGCTCGGCCCGGTCGGCTCGACGGGCGATCCCAACGACAAGGGCTTCGATCGCTTCTTCGGCTACAACTGCCAGCGGGAGGCGCACACCTACTACCCGCAGCACCTTTGGCTCGACCACGAGGAGGTCTGGCTCGACAACCCGGTGGTGCCCGGTCACGGCAAGATCGCGAGTCCGGAAGAGGGCTATGCGAAGTTCCGCGGCAACGAGTATGCGCCGGAGCTCATCCTGCACGCTGCGAAGGGATTCGTGCGTGCACACCGCGACGAACCCTTCTTCCTCTACGTGCCGTTCATCCAGCCCCACGTCGCGATGCAGCCGCCGCAGCGTCTTGTGGACAGCTACCCGCGCGAATGGGACGACCAGCCCTACCTCGGCGACAAGGGCTACGTGCCTCATCCCCGACCGCATGCCGGCTATGCGGCGATGATCACGGATCTCGACGATCAGGTCGGGGAGATCCTCGCGCTGCTCGACGAACTCGGACTCGCCGACGACACGCTCGTGATCTTCTCGAGCGACAACGGTCCGACCCATGACGTGGGCGGCGTGGACACGGACTTCTTCGCGTCCGCGGGACCCCTGCGCGGTCGCAAGGGGAGCGTCTACGAGGGCGGTCTGCGCGTGCCGTGGATTGTGCGTTGGCCGGGACGCGTGCGGGCCGGGAGCACGAGCGACCTCGTGGTCGCCTTCCAGGACGTGATGACGACCTTCGCCGAGGTGACTTCGCAGACGGCGCCTCCCGGCTGTGACGGTGTCAGCTTCCTGCCGACCCTGCTCGGCCACTCGGCCGAGCAACGGGCGCGCGAGTTCCTCGCCTTCGAGTTCCGCGGTTACGGAGGGCAGAAGGCGGTGCGTATCGGCGACATGAAGGCGGTGCTGCGCGGGATCGAGTCGGGTGGCGAGAAGGTCGAGGTCTACGACCTCGCGCACGACCTCGGGGAATCGCACGACGTCGCGGCCGAGCACCCCGACGTCGTGGAGCGGGCACGCGTCATCTTCAGGGAGCACCGCACGCCGAGCGTGGACTTCCCGATGCGTGGCTACGACTCGAGGTGAGGTCGGAATCGAGCGCGGCGGCGCTCGGTGAATCCGGATGGCGGGGTCGTGTAGGTCGCGCCCTTTCGCTACAACCTCCGCGTCCGATCGAGGAAACGTCGCATGGGATTGTTCTCGAAGCTCCGATCCGAGTTCATCGACATCATCGAGTGGTTGGACGACACCAACCACACGCTGGTGTGGCGCTTCCCGCGCTACCACAACCAGATCAAGAACGGGGCGATGTTGATCGTCCGCCCGGGGCAGGTCGCGGTCTTCGTCCATGAAGGCAAGCTCGCCGACGTCTTCGAACCCGGCACGCACGAGCTGCAGACCCGC
This sequence comes from Planctomycetota bacterium, assembly GCA_046349595.1. Lineage (GTDB taxonomy): Bacteria > Planctomycetota > UBA1135 > UBA1135 > UBA2386 > JACRLW01. The sequence continues at coordinate 2,056,220 of JAXMCA010000001.1, read as the reverse complement.
AACCTGCCGATCCTGAGCACGCTTCAGGGTTGGAAGTACGGGTTCGACAGCCCCTTCAAGGCCGAGGTCTACTTCGTCAGCACCCGGACGGTCACCGACCTGAAGTGGGGGACGCCGAACCCGATCATGCTGCGCGACCCGGAGTTCGGGCCGATCCGGCTGCGGGCCTTCGGCACCTACACCCTGCGCGCGCTCGATCCCAAGGTCCTCCTCACCGAACTCGTGGGTACCGACGGCGTCTACGAGACCGCGGCGTTGGAGACCTTGATGCGGGGTGTGATCAACGAGGCGCTCGCGGATGTGCTCGGTTCTTCGCAGATCGCCGCGCTGGACCTGGCGCGGAACTACCAGTCGATGGCAGCACGCCTGCGAGATGCCGTCGCGGAGAGGATCGACGACGAGTACGGACTCGACGTCCCGCAGCTGTTCATCGTCAACATCTCGCTGCCGGAGGAAGTCGAGAAGGCCCTGGATGCCCGCACCTCGATGGGCGTGCTCGGCGACCTCAACCGCTTCCAGCAGTACCAGATGGGTCAGGCGATGACCCAGGCGGCATCCAACCCGGGAGGGGGCGGATCCGAGGGCCTCGGCATGGGTATGGGTTTCGCGATGGCGCAGCAGGCGGCCCGTGCATTCACGGGACCGTCGGGCGGCGCACCCTCGGTTCCGCCGCCGATGCCGAGTGCGGTCTGGCACGTGGCTCAGGCTGGTCAGGCCCTCGGTCCGTTCGACCTCGGCCAGATGCAGCAACTCGTCCGTGGCGGACAATTGCGCCGCGAGACCCTGGTCTGGTCGGCTGGCATGGCCGCGTGGGTTTCGGCCTCGAGCGTGGCGGAACTCGCGGCGCTGTTCGGGCCGCCCGCGCCGCCGCCCTTGCCGTCCTGATTCTCGTGTGGAGGCCGACATCCCATGAGCGGGGAGTCCGATCCATCGCCGATCGCCGCGGACAAGACGGCGTCTGCAGAGCGCCCGCGGACCTTTCCGTGCGCGGGATGCGGAGCGAACCTCAGCTTCGACATCGAAGCGCGGCAGTTGAAGTGTCCGTACTGCGGTCACGAGCAGGACCTCGGGCTGGATCCGGAGCGTTCCGTCGGCGAGCGCGATCTCATCGGAGAACTCGCCAGGGAGGCTGAGCGCCGGCAGGAGGGACGGAGTCCGTCGACGAGGCGCCTGGTGCGTTGCCAGGACTGCGGCGGCGAGACGACCTTCGAGGGGACCCTGACCTCCCAGAACTGCCCGTACTGCGCGGCGCCGATCCAGGTGCGCGACGCGCACAGGGCGGAGGATCGCGTCGGCGTCGATGGTGTCCTGCCTTTCATCGTTACCGACGCGAAGGCCCGCGATGTGTTCACCGGCTGGGTCCGGACGCGATGGTTCGCGCCGACGCGGTTCAAGGACCTGAGCGTGCAGGGCGCGTTCCAGGGCGTGTATCTGCCGTTCTGGACCTTCGACGCATTGACGAGCACGGCCTATCGGGGAGAACGCGGCGATCACTACTGGGTGACGGTGCAACGCGGGAAGGAGACGGTCCAGGAGCGTCGCACGCGCTGGACACCGGCCGCGGGCTCGTTCCGCCGCTTCTTCGACGACGTCCTCGTGCGTGGCACGCAGGGGAACGAGAACTCACTGCCCGGGAAGCTCCTCGATCGGCTCGATCCGTGGCCCTTGGAGTCCTGTCTGCCGTTCACCGATGCGGCCCTCGCGGGATTCCTCGCGCGCACCTACGACGTCGACCTGTCCGCGGCGTTCGCCCTGGGCAAGTCGGAGATGGAGGCGCTGATCCGCAGCGAAGTGTGCAGACGGATCGGTGGGGACGAGCAACGCATCCACAGCGTGCGGTCCGACTTCGCGGCGCTCACCTTCAAGCATCTGCTCCTTCCGGTGTGGTTGCGGACCTATCGATTCGGAGGCAAACCGTTCCGCGTGATGGTGAACGGGGCGACGGGTGAAGTGTGCGGAGAACGACCGTACAGCATCTGGAAGATCCTCGGACTGGTCGCCGGGATCGCGGCCGCGATCACCGCGATCATCCTCGCGACCCGATGAGCGCGATCAGGGCGCGGCCGTCGCAGGTGCAACGGCGGGAAGTCCCCGGACTGCCGAACGCCCTTCCGGCGAGTTCCGGAAGGCGCAGGGTCACCACGAGGCTCCGACGGTAGACTCGGCGCCCTTGCGTCCCGGCGGATGGTGCGGTCCTCGGCGCGCGTGTCCAGGTTGTCGAAGGGACGAAAGCGAGGTCAGTCGTGGTTCGTGTCGGAGTTTCGATGGCGCGCGTTGTCGCGTGTCTCATGTGTTTGTGGATGGCGGCCTGCTCCGGTCGCAAGGCGATGGAACCGAGGGTCCTCGATGCGAAGTCCCTGGGAGAATTCGTCGCGGCAAAGGCCCCAGGCTTCCGCATCCTGATCACCTTCGCGAGTTTCGATCCGCCCAGCGTCGAGGCGCTTCCGGTCGTCGTGCGCGCGATCGCCGACGCCCACCTCGACCAGGCCTCGGTCGCCGTCCTGGCGCTCGACGTGCTCGGTCCGGCGACCGTCGAAAGCGTGATGCGCGGGATGGCCTCGCGGTTGGAGGGATTGCCTCTTTCGGTCGAGCCGCTCGTCTGGGGAAACAACCGTGCAGATGAGTTGGACGAGGCCCTGCCGCTGCCGGACGGGGTCAGGACTTCGAAGAGTGTTCCCGCCGTGATCGTGTTCGGGGCGGACGGTGGGGTGGTCGCGCTGGAGCGCGAAGACATGAGCCCGGACGGCATCGCTCGATTGCTCGGGCGGGCGCGCAAGGGTGGGTAGCCGATCGCGGTGCCTTGGCAGGCATCACGAAGTTCCGAATTGCAAGCGACAGGGCCCGGGGTGGAGTCGTATTGCAGCGCGACCAGTTCCAACCACGAGTCGAGGTTCGATCCGCGATGATTTCACTTCTCACCAGCGTCTTGTTCGCATCGGCACCTGCCGTTGCCTTCACCCCTGTTCCCCAAGACCCTCCGGCGAAGGAAGTGAAAGACGCCGCGGAGTCGGGCGAGCCCAAGTGGATCACCGACTGGGAGGCCGCGAAGGCTCAGGCCAAGAAGGAAGGCAAAGACCTGTTCGTCGACTTCACCGGCTCGGACTGGTGCGGTTGGTGCATCAAGCTCCACAAGGAGGTGTTCTCGCATGCCGAGTTCTCGGGCCCGGCGTCGGAGCAGTTCGTCTTCGTGGAACTCGACTTCCCGCAGAAGAAGGAGCAGAGCGAGGAACTCAAGAAGCAGAACCAGGGACTGATGACCCAGTTCGGGGTTCAGGGCTTCCCGACCATCTTCGTGCTCGACGCCGCCGGCATGCCCTACGGCCAGACCGGCTACCAGGAGGGTGGCCCCGAGGCATACTTGGCGCACGTGAACGGGCTACGGCAGGTTCGCGAGCAGCGTGACGCCCTGATTGCCAAGGCCGATGGCAGCAAGGGCGCCGAGCGTGCCAAGTTCCTGGCGGATGCCATCGAGGTGCTGCCCGCGGATCTCCACCGCCATTACATGGCATGGATGGACGAGATCATCAAGCTCGACGCCGACGGCAAGGCGGGGCTGAAGGAGAAGTTCGAGGCGGCGAAGCGCAAGATCGCGATCGCGTCCGAGGTCGAGGCGCTCGAATCGTCGCTGAATGGATTCGCCGAGAAGGACGACTGGGCCGGTGGTGCGACGAAGATCGAGGAGTTCGTCACGGCCCACGCGGCCGACCTCGATGCCGAGGTGGCGCAGAAGCTGAAGTACTTCGCCGGAGTCTTCCGCTACCGCTCGGGCGACATCGCCAAGGCGGTCGAACACGTCGAGGCCGCGATCAAGGCGTCACCCGAGTCGCCCGTGGCACAGCGGCTCCAGGGCCAGCTCGAGCAGTGGAAGAAGGAACTCGAGAACAAGAAGTGACAGAGCGCGCGGCCGGGTGGGAAGGCACCCGGCGGGCGCACTGCCGGGACGATTCACGACCGGAGAAGGGATCCGCTCGGGGGCGCGTGCCGCACTCTCAGTTGCCGCCGCGATTCGGCGCTCCGCCGCCCTGACCTTGGCCGTTCTGGCCTCCTCGTCCGCCTCGACCGCGATTGCCTCCCGGGCCGCCGGCTGGACGCTGACCGCCTCCGGCGCCGTTCGGAGCGCCGGGCGTCCCGTTGGTGCCATTCGGCCCTGGCGCTGGGCCACTGCCGGGGCTCGGGTTTGCGGCGTTGCCTTCCGCGGTCTCCAGTTCACCTTCGATCCGAACCTGCGACCCCACGCCGACAAGGATCTGGCCGGTCAATCCCCGGGTTCCGTTGATCGAGATGCTGAAGGCATAGGAATCGGGTGCGAACTCGCCAAGATCGCCGTCTCCGCCTCGCGAACTCATCTGGCGGTAGGAGGGGAGCTCGCGCCACTGTTCCGGAGGGAGCTGTCCGGCTTCTGCCGCGCGGACCAACTGCACGCTGACGCGTCCGATGTCCTGCCCGTCTTTGCGGCGGACGGCGAGCGCGATCGATCCGGTGGAGATCTGGATCTGCTGCAGCAGGGTTTGACCGCGACGGATGTCGATCGCGGTGGAGTAGAGAGCATTGTCGCTGCGCGCCCGAGGACCACCACCGCCGCCGCGTCCCATGCGCTCGTGGACCTCGAGCGTGTAGATGCCGGACGGCACCGAGTCGATCTTGAACGAGCCGTCTGCTGCATCGACCGAGCTTCGCAGCATTCCGCCTCCGCGACCGAAGCGCGCAAACATCTGCTGCGGTGACGGAGGCGCATTCGGGTCGCGGTTGCTGGAGTCTGCCTCGACCAATCGCACTTCCAATCCGCCGCCAGGCTGACCGTTTCGGATCACGTAGCCCTGGACCACACCGGGCATCGCGCTCGAAGCGTCGATGTCGTGTCGGAGTTCCTGTCCGGGTTGCAGCACCACATCCGGGGCTTCGTTCGAGCTGGCGCCGAGGAACGCTCCGAGTCGTTGGCGGAAGCTGCCGCGTTGACCCTCTCCGACCAGTTGGATCACCCATCCGCCGGCTGCCAGGCCGGAGACGGAGTAATCACCGGTCTTGTCGTCGATGCGAGTCGTCCGGCGATCGCGATTGTCGGTGTGAGTGAGCTCGAGCGTGGCGCGAGATCCCTGCTCGATTCCCGAGATCCGCCCATAGAGCCTCGCGCCCGGGTCGATCCGGACGACCGACTCCGGGGCGCCGACGGCCACGACGAAGTCCTGGGACGAGTAGTCCGGGAACCCGTCGGCTCGGATCTCCAAGGCGTACCGGCCGGGGCGGAGCGGTGGGAGTTCGAAACGGCCATCCGACGCGGAGCGGACCTGGGCGAGGACATCTCGTCCTGTTCGGAACATGCCACCCGGACCACCGCCGCCGCCGCGGCCTCCACGACCGCCGCGACCGAAGCCGCCGAAGTTCGGCATCTGCGCAGAGTCATCGGTTGGGATGCTGAGCGAGATGCGAGCGCCGCCGACTGGGGTGTTGTTGTTCGCGGAGACGACAATCCCCTTCATGGCGGCGCCGCGCTCGACACGGATGGTCAACTCGGTGGGGGGGGTGTCCGCCGAGACCGTGAACGGCCCGGCTGCGAGCTTGATGTACCCAGGCGCATCGACATCGATGAGGAAGGTGCCCGGTTCGACGGCATCGAGTCGGAAGCGTCCAGCCTGGTGCGAGTTCGCCTTCGGGGTGGGGCCCGGTACCTGGCCCGACCCGCCGAGCAGGTTGCGCCGCAGTTCCTCCTGCCGCTTGATCGATTGCTCGAACTGAGCAGCCATGTCGCGCATCTGCTGCATCATCTGGGCACGCGCGGGGTCGGCGTTCGGGTCGTCCGCCTGCGCCATGCGATCGCCGAATTGCTGGAAACCACGCTGCATGTCGGCGCTGTTGTCCCGCCGCCATCGAATCCCGTAGAGCTCGACCGGTTCGCCGCTGGCGGCGTCGATCACGCTTCCGACGATGGCGGGTCGCCGTGTGAGCTGGAAATCGACGTGGCTCTGGATGCGCGGATCGACCGGCTCGAGGCGCTCGTCGATGAAGCTGTCATGGCGGACGGAGACGGTCAGTTCCTCCGCTGGCACCCGGTCCAGTTGGTAGCGACCCTCCTTGTCCGTCTTGGTGCTGAAGTTCGAGTTCCCTCCGCGCCCTGGTCCGCCGAAGAACCCACCCGGCCCGCCAGCACCGGGACCCTGGCGTGGATCGCCATTGTTCGCTCTTCCGCGTCTTCCACCGTTGTTGCCGTTGTTGTCGGGCGCGCTCAACGCGATGTCGGGGCCGTTGCCACGCGGGGCAGCGGGGCTGGTGGCATCTCCGTTGGCATTGCCACCCCGTCCCCGGCCTCCCGTCCCCGGCTGGTTGCCTCGGCCCCGGCTGTCCGCGGCATAGGCGATCGAGACGGTCGCCCCCGCGACAGGAGTCCCGGCATCGTCTCGGACGACACCGCTCAGTTCGGCTCCCGGTCCGAGGTGGATCTGTCCAACATCGAGCTGTGCGCCGTCCGCAATATCCGCGCGGTCGGAGCGGCCGTCGAGGTGACGTGCAGCGCTCGCCATCACCGCGACGGACCCCGCCGGCACGTGCTGGAATGTGAATCGTCCCGATGCGTCGGTGACTCCCTCACCGAGCAGCTTCCGCAGTGTGTCGTCCTGGCGGCCACGGCCGCCTCGACCGAAACCGCCCGGGCCGCCTGGCCCGCCGCCTGGCCCTCGGTTGTCCGTCGAGGCGTTGCCTGGCTCGAGCGTGACCGTCGCTTCCGCCACGGGCGCGCCGACGGAGTCCACGACCACTCCGGAGACCGTGGCGCCGACTCCGAGCACGATGTCGGGGAGCGTGAGTTCGCCTTGCGACGGCTCCCAGTCGACGTTGATGACCTGCGGCGCGAACTCGCGGTGGGTCGCCGCGATCTCGACACCCGCGCCGCGAGTGAAGGTACGTCCTGCGATGGTGAAGACGCCGTTCGAGTCCGTCATCACCTCCTTCCCCAGGTTGCGCTGACGGAAGACGGATTGCCAATCGAAGTCCGGCTGGGCTGCGCCACCAGGTCCGCTGTTCTCGAAGAAAGCGCGGACGTTGCGCCTGACCCGAACGTTGATGGCGGCCGTCGCGACGGGCTGCTGCAGAGCAGTGACAACGCGACCTCGGACCACGAGCGCAGATCCGTCCTCGGCCTCGTCCTCGGCGAGTTCCGGTACGCCGAGTTCTTGCGCCATCTGGTGGATCGCCACCCGATCGTTCACCCACTCCGCTTCGCGTTGCTCACCGGGAGAACTCCGTGAGTCGAGTTGGGGCTCAGTCTGTTCCCCGATCGTCAACGGGACAGGGCCTGTGCCTCCGCCGGAGAGAACGAACCAAGCGGCGGCGGCGAGTCCAGTCAGCACGACGGGAGCGAGGAACAGTGCGCGGCGCATTGTCGACTACCTGAAAGGGCTAGGTGAGCGGCTCTGATCTGGGTGATTCGGCTCTTGCGGTGCTTCCGCGAGACCGTGGGGCCGGGTGGGCAGCAGGCGAAGACCTGCCGCCCAGCCGTGCCCCCTTCGCGTTCACTTCTTCGCTTCCTTGGCCGGCGCCTCGGTCACCTGGACGGCGTACCGGTAGGTTTCGTCGCCCTTGGTTTCGATGCCCATGACGCCTCGGTCACCCATGTCCATCTCGAGATTGGTGTGTTGCTTTGCCGTGCCTTCGATGACCAGCTTGACGAGCTGGTGGTTGGCAACGTCGATCCAAAGCTCGCCGGCGAGAGTGACTTCCGCGGCACCATCGCCTTCGGGCGTCGGGATGTTGCCGCCGCGCTGCCCACCCTGACCACCGGCGCCACCGCGGCCGAACCGGCCGGCTTGCATCAATCCGAGTTCCTCGATGCTGCCCTCGCCCGACCGCTTGCCGCTCAGCTTGAGCTTCGCGACGTTGCCGTCGACCGCGACGAGCTTGGCCATGAACTTGCCTTCGAGGTGCTCATTGGAGAGCAGGCCTGTCGCATCGACGCCACCACCCATCAGGCCGAAGCCACCGCGACCTCCCATCCCGCCGGGCCCGAATGCACCGCGCTGGCCCTGACCGCGCTGGCCCTGACCCCGCTGACCCTGCGGATCCTGATTGTCACCACCCTGCCCACGGGGACGGCGCTGACCGCCCTGCGGATCCTGGTTGTCGCCACCCTGGTTGCGCGGGCGCCGCTGTCCGCCCTCAGGCGGTTGGGCATCGCCACCTTGTGGTTGCTGTCCATCCGCACCCTGTCCGCGACCCCGACGCCCGCCGGCCTGCCCGCCCGCGCCGGGGCCTCCGGCCATCGCCGGGTTCACAGGGTGGGTGAGTCCCTTGAGCGACTGGAGGAACTTGTTGCTCAGCTCGAACTCCTCGCCGACCGCCACTGGATCGGTCGGCAAGCCGCCGGCGAAGGACATGCGCCCGGGCACTCCCATCGTGGCGAAGCGCGGCAGGTCCTCGCTGTCGGGCTTGACCACCACGCCGCGATCGTCCTCGACGATCGTGACCCGGTGCCCGACGAGACCGCCCTCGATCTCCTGCTTGTCGACGCCGCCCGTGTCGTCCGGGCGTTCGGTCTTGGCGTTGGCCTTCACGTACTCGCGCCAGGTTCCCTCGTCGCCCTTGCCCTCGTCGAAGACGACCGTCTGGCTGCGTGCCATGCTCATCGGACCGGCCGCACCACCGCGGCCACCGCCCTGTTGTGGTTCGCCGTCGACGGTCCGCGCGACCTCGGTGGTCGACTTCGAACTCGATTCGATGGTGTAGCGGAGGGGCTTGCTGCTCTCCTGGATGCGGAGGTCGATCTTGTCTTGGGCGATCGCGGCCGCGGAGAAGAGCACGGTGCACAGGAGGGGGACTTGCTTCATGGAACTACTCGCGTTGTTGAGGATCGTTCGGGCGCCGTCGCGGCGCGGGTGAGGCGCCGGAACGCTTCGGCGGCGGGGGGCTCCACCCCGGAGCGCGGGGAGCACGAGCCTGTTACCGCAACGCCGGCATCCTCGACCAAAGCGCGTCCCGAGGCTCGCAGCCCGTTGTCCCGGAACTGCCAATTGCCGAGGCCCGACCGGGTCTTGGACGTGGCTGGTACGATTCCATGCCAGTGCCATCCGCTCGGGGTTTCGCCGCGCGACGCACCGCGTCGCAACTCCACCGGCTTCGAACGGGAGTCTGGGTGCGGGATTCGGCGCGCGGAGGACTCGCAACGATGTGGCGGTGAATCGGGCGCGCGAGATCGGCGACCACTGTGCCGTTGCGCTCACCCGTCTCGATCCGATCTCGGGCTCCGTTGCATCCGCGGGGAACCTGCCTGGTCGGTCTTCTCAGGGTTCAGCGTCGAACGATCGCCCAGGTGGGGCTGCCCGGCATGGTCCGCGGGTCTTCGCCGGCGCTGCGGTCAGCCACCCGCCGGACGTTCCAGTGCAATCGAACTCCGGGGGGGACCACGTCCCAGATCTCCGCAGGAAGTCGGAAACGGCCAGCCGAGAGATCCAGGGCGATTTGTTCGTAGGTCGCCCCCAGGATGCGGCCCGACTCGAGCCAGAGATGGACGCTGCAGGGCGCACCCCCGGGGGGACTGCGGAAGGTGAATTCCGGTGCTTCGGAGATGGTGATCCCGTCCGCCGGTCCGAGGAGTTCGATCTCTCGGCTCGCGACAGGGCACTCGGAGCGTAGTCCGCCCGAGATGCTCGCCGCGTAGCGGTCGGCGTCCTGCGCGACCGAAAGCGCGAATGCAGGTCGCACCAGCATCAGGTACACCACTCCCGATCCGATCACCGCGGCGAACACCAACAGCGTGGGCAGGTGACGACACGACCGATACCGCTCCTTGATCCCGATGAAGCCGGCTGCGAGGAGCAAGAGCATCGGTCCGGCCGCGGGGAAGAGATAGCGACCTTGGGGCTGGGCGAACGTCAGGTTGAACTTCAACACCAGCAGGAAGGTCGAGATCGCAGCACTCCACAGCAGGACGAACCGTCCAGGCAAGTCAGAGCTTCGCGCGCGAAGCAGCCTGGAGCCGAACAGCCCGGCCACGGCGACGATCGCGACGGTGAGGTAGACCGGGTCGGGCATGCGCAGGCGCCACCAGCCGAAATACCCGACGAAGGACTGGAAGAGGCCCGACGGGAAGCCGTGGATCAACCAGTCCGAGAGCGCATCCTTCGGCACCCGGCTCTGAGCGAACGCGGCCTCGTGCACGTGCTGGGCGAGGGGTTCACCGTAGAGGGCGAGGTTGCGGAGGACCTGCGGCAGGAAGGAGGCCGACGCGATCGCGCCGACGGCGAGAAGAGTGCCGAGCAGTCGCCGTCGCTGAGGCCTTTCGACCCAGGACAGCCACAACAGTGTGACGGCCACCACCGGACCGAGCGCCATGCAGGTCGCCTTCGAGAGAAGGCCCGCTCCGCAACAGGCGCCCAGGGAGAGCGCACTGCCCGCTCCCGGTCGGCGCGAAACGAGCATCCGGGCGAGGAGAACATAGGCGACGTGTGAGAGCGCGGTGGCGAGGTTCCCGTTGTCGAGCGCACCGTGGGTGGCGCTCCACTGCGGCAGAGTCGCGAGCAGGATCGTCGCCAGATCGGCGATCGCGGGTCGATCGGGCCAGAGCGTTCGACCGAGAAGCCACGTCATCCAGAGACTCAGCACGCCGAGCAGCACGGAGACCACGCGGAGCACCGTGAGGATGCCGATCTCTCTCGATCGCGGCCTCGCCTCATCGAAGACGTGATCGAACTGGAACGGTCCTTCCGACGATCCCCGCGCATGAACGGTGGGGAGGATGTCGTCGGATCCCAGGGCATGCAGCACTGCTGCGAGCACCGCGTAGTAGAGCGGCGGGTGGTGTCCGAGATCACTCTCGTCCCAGATCGATCGATGCGCGAGTTCATGCGAGCCGATCACGATCGGCTGCTCGGGGAAGCGCTGCGCGACGAAGCAGGCGTAGTAGAAATGGCCGTTCTCGTCCGGAGCTTCGAACGCCGGCGTGCCGATGGCATAGGACGTCGCCAGCACGACGTGCAGCAGGAGGGCGAAACAAAGTCCTGCCCAGCGACGGATCGGGCCCTTCACGCGGAGGGGTCCTTCCGTCGGGCGAGTGCGAGCAGCGAAACGCCGATCGGCAGGTCGTGACGGGCGAGCCAATGGCGTTCGGCAGCGAACACGCGTTCGAGCAGCGCATCCGCCCCGAAGGGAGCGCGCACCGACAAGTCGGACCTTCCCGCGGCGACGGTCCTTCCCAGCCAGGGCCGCATCGCGATCCGTGCGAGGAGGATCGCGGGGAACAGCAGGGTGTTGAAGTAGGTCATCCGCTCGATCACGAAGCCGGATTCGTGCAGCAGGTCGCGCAACTCGCGACGGCGGTACCGCCGACGGTGCTCCGCGAGCACGTCCTGTCGTCCCCACAGGACCCGCAGCGCAGGGACCGTGAGGAGCAAGCGGCCGCGCGGAGTGACGAGTCGGTTCATCTCCGCGAGGGCCGGGCGGTCCTCGTCGAGGTGCTCGAGGACATCCAGCGCGCACACCAGATCGAAGGATGCATCCGTCCACGGCAACGCGGTCGCATCGCATCGCACGGGATCCGCTCCCTGTGCGGCGCAGGCGGCCAGCGAGTCCCGGTCGAAGTCCACGACGGTGACTCGTCCCCGCGGAGCGAGCACCGGGAGGTTGACGCCCGATCCCGGCCCGATGTCGAGGATCCGGGCACCTGCGCCGACCGGAGCGATCGGATCGAGGAAGGTATCGAAGATGCTCCGACGTGCCCGGAACCACCAGTGGTCCCTCGCGCGAGAGCGGTACTCCTCGTGGACACACTCTCTCATCGTCGGCTCGAAATGCACAGCATCGGCGAGCGAAGCTTAGCTCCACTCCGGAGCGTGATCTTGCATCGATGACGCCGACCGCGTCCGCTTCGCCCCGTGCGTCGGGCCCTCGACTCCTTCTTCGTGTTCGTCGTCGCGCTCGCGTTGTTCACGCTCTTCGCGCAGCGGACCGTCTACGGTGTGGACGGCTGGGTCCTGCTCCGGCGTCTCTCGTCGGGCGACCTGCGCTCGGAGATGCACCTCGCCTTCAAGCCGGTCGCCTACGTCCTGATCCGCGTCGGCGAGTCCTTCGGCATGTCGCTCTATCAGGCGGCGGTCGCTGCGTGCGCGGCCTGCACGGCGGTGGGTGTAGCGCTGATGCATGCGGCCTTGCGGGTGCTCGGTGGGTCGCGGCGCGATGGATTCTTGGTCGCGGCGGGCGTCGCCCTGTGTCCCGGGGTCTTTTTCTTCGCCACGGTCCTCGAGCGACACGGGGTCTTCTTCCTCGGCGCCGGACTCGCCGCTCTCGCGAGCGCCTGGTTCGCGCGCAGGCCATCCGTGGGCTCTGCCGCCGCCGCGGGGGCGGCGATCGTCGCCGCCTACGCCCTGCATTCGACCGGTGCGTTCCTGACCACGATCGACCTACCCCTGGCGGTCGCACTCGCGAGGATCCTCGACCCCACCCGGTCGTGGTCGAGGCTCCTGGGGCTCGGGGGAATCTCTTTCGTGGTCGCCGCGATCGGCTGCGTGCTAGCACGCAAGGCGGCCGTCCTGCTCGGATTGGTGGAGCAGGAGGGGGCGAGTTTCGAGTTCTTCCTCGTGCACGCGAAGGCGCATCTCGCGCATCCGGAGATGATCGCCGGAGCCCTGTGGCAGGAGGTGGTGCTTCCCTTCCTGCCCTTCTCGATCTTCTGGCTCGCGATCCGGCGCGCGCCGTCGCGATCCGCCGCGGCGGCCACCGGTGTCGGTGTGATCGCCTACGGGCTGCTCTCCTACCTGATGCTCGGCGACTTCGGCGAGCGCGGCGCCTACAGCCTGCCGCTCGCACTGCCCTTCGTGGCCCTGACCCTCACCGCCTTGGGACGGCGCTTCGGTTCCCTGTCGATCCTGCTCGCGGCGGTCCTGGCGATCAGCGAGATTCGCAACCACGACCAGCATCCGACCGGGGCGATCGCCCAGGGAATCCGCGAACTCGCCGGGGAGCGACCGTTCCTGTTGCCCGCGGCACCGATCGACTTCGAGACCATCTACGTCGACTTCCCGGGATTGCGGCCCACGGAGGACTACTGGGATGCCTTCGATGCCAAGGGGTTCCATGGCACCCTCGTGCGCGACAACGCGGCGTTCCTGACCGGGGGCTACCTCGGCCAGAAGGCGTCATCCGGTCGGATCCTGTTGATGTCCGCGAGCGCGGTCGCGGAACTCGAGAAGCCGGTCGATCCCGGGCAGGCTGGTCCGCTGGTGCTCGAGGTGCTTCGCGAGCGGTTCCGTTTCGAACCGGTCCACGTCGCCGGCTTCGAAGGATTCCGCCTCGTTCCCCGACCCTGACCGACGGCCCGGGAGTCGCGTCGGAGGCCCGCGAGCAAGTCTTGACAGCCCAATCGGTTGGGGCGAGGATCCCCGCGCTCCGCAAGCACTGGCGGCGTGCCGGGTCGGCTCGCCCGTGCGGGGTCCCTCGCCGCTGCCATGCGCTGTCCCTACTGCCGAAACGACGACGACCGCGTGATCGACTCGCGGGCCAGTGCCGACGGCTTCGCGATCCGGCGCCGTCGAGGGTGCTCCAAGTGCGGGAGGCGCTTCACCACCTACGAGCGCGTCGAGGGCACGGGCCTTCGCGTCGTGAAGAAGAATGGTGATCGCGTCGAGTTCGACCGCGGCAAGATCCTCGGTGGCCTGCTCAAGGCCTGCGAGAAGCGACCGATCGCGATGGAGCAGCTCGACGAGATCGTCGAGTCGGTCGAGCGTCAGTGTCTCGAGGCCTTCGACAACGAAGTGCCGACCAAGGTGATCGGTGAACTGATCATGGAGCGCCTGCGGGGCCTCGATCAGGTCGCCTATGTGCGGTTCGCGTCCGTGTATCGTGAGTTCAAGGACGCGCACGAGTTCCTCGTCGAGTTGGAACCCATCCTCGCGCATCGGTCAGGACGCGCGAGGACGACCACGAGCGACGACAACCGGAGGGGGATCCATGAAGCGGAACGCGGCTTTCCTGATCCAGAAACGTGACGGGCGACGCGAGTGGTTGCGTGCGACGAAGCTCGCGCGATCGATCCATCTCGCACTCGTCTCTGCGGGCGAGTGCGATGGAACGGACGCGCTCGAATTGGCTTCGGCCGTGCTTCGCGACGTCGCCGCACGTCACGCGACATCGCTTCGCGCGGAAACTCGGATGGTGACGAGCGGCGAACTCGCGCAGGGTGTCTCCCGCGCGTTGTTCGCAAGCGGTCGCTCGCGCGCCGCTGCGTGTTTCGTCGAGGCCGCGCGAAGCAAGTCGACCATGAAGTTCGCGTTGCAATCCCGGTCCGGCGTCGATCGCGATGAGCGCTCCGGCGACTCGCGAGAGTCACTCCACTCCTTCACCGGCATGCCGGCCCCTCACGAACGGAACTGACATGCGGCTCAAGCGCCTGATCGTGCAGGGCTTCAAGTCCTTCGCGGACAAGACCGTCTTCGACTTCGACGCCAATCTCACCGGCATCGTCGGCCCCAACGGCTGCGGCAAGTCCAACGTCGTCGACGCGATGAAGTGGGTGCTCGGCGACCAGCGCGCCAAGAGCTTGCGCGGCGACGAGATGACCGATGTCATCTTCAAGGGCGCCGAAGGGCGCGAGGCTCTGGAGCAGGCCGAGGTCTCGATCGTGCTCGAAGAAGCCGATCGCCACGAGGACGGGGTCGAGCATCGGCGCGAGGTCGTCGTCGGCCGGCGGCTGAACCGCGAGAAGGAATCGCACTACCTGCTCGACGGCGAGATCGTCCGCCTCAAGGACGTGCGGGATCGTCTGATGGACACCGGACTCGGAGTCGGTGCCTACTCGGTGATGGAGCAGGGGCGCATCGACGCCGTGTTGTCGGCCGATCCCGAGAGCCGTCGTGCGATCTTCGAGGAGGCGGCTGGCATCAGCCGCTTCAAGATCCAGAAGCGCGAGTCGCTGCGGAAGCTCGAGCGGACCGAACAGAATCTCGCACGCGTCAAGGATCTGCTCGACGAGCGCGAGCGGCGAATCCGCAGCCTGAAGATCCAGGCCGGCAAGGCGCGGCGTTGGCGCGAGTTGAAGGATGAGCTGCGCGACCAGCGCAGCGCCGTCACGGTCGTCGATGCAGGACGGATCCGCGTCGAGCAGCAAGCCGCGGAGGAGCGACTCGGCGCGCTCGAGGACGCGTTCTCGAATGCCGTGACGGAACTCGAATCCGCGCGCGGCGGTCTCGGAGAGGTCGAGGCACGCATCCGCGACGGGGAGCGAGCCCTTGCCGAGGCCCAGGATCGGGTTCGCGAGTCGTCTTCGCGGCTCGAGTCCACGCAGCACCGCGTGCTCGCGGCACAGCAGCGCGCGCGCGAACTCGACGGTGACGCGGAGACATCCGCCGCGCGCGCCGGCACTCTCCGGCAGCAGCAGGTGGAGCGCCAGGATGCCTTGGCGCAGTCCCGGCAGGCCCTGATCGACGTCGAGGCGAAGCTCGTCGAACTCGGCAAGGAGGCCGAGCTGCGGCGTGCCGCGGTGTCCGCGGCGCGCGAACGCGTCCGCGAGATCGAGACCGCGCGCGAGTCCCGTCGCGCGGAGCTTCTCGACCTGCTGCACGAACGGACCCGTCATCGCAATCAGGCCCACGACGAGAAGGCGACCTTGCGCGGACTCGCGGCGCGCAAGCTGCGGCTCGGTGAACGGAAGGGCGCGATCGACGTCGAACTCGGTGCGCGCGCCGTCGAACTCGCCGATGTCGGGCGCGTGATCGAGGATCTCGAGCAGCGCATGACCTGGCTCGAGGGTGAGGAGTCGCGCGTCGTGGCCGAGGTCGGTTCCGCTGACCAACAGGCCGGCGAACTGGCACGCCGGGAAGCCGAGTTGCGCGAGAAGCTCGCGTCGACCGGCAGCCGCCTCGAAGTGCTCGAAGGCATGGAGGAGCACCTCGAAGGATTCGACGCGGGAGCGCGTCACCTGCTCGAGATCCGGCCCGAGGGTCTGCGCGGCCGTCTCCTCGACTTCATCGAGGCCGATCTCGAACACAGTCGGGCGTTGCAGTCGGCGCTCGGAGGCGCGGCGCAGGCGCTGGTGGTCGAATCGCGCGCGCACGCCGAGGCGATGCTCGAACTGCTCGCGCGTGAGAACAAGGGACGGGCCACTCTGCTCGTGGCGAAGGAGTTCGGCGACCGCCTGGTCCACGCCTCCCTGTTCACGTTGCCGGCAGGGACGGACTACCTCTACAAGCGCGTCCGCTGCAAGGCGGAGGCGTGGCCGATGGTGCAGTGGCTGCTCCGCGGCGTGTGCCTGATCGATGATCTCACGCAGGCCGATCCGCGACGCACCGATCTGTGCTTCGTCACGCTCGATGGTCGGATCCTGTGCGGTCCGAAGCTGGAGGGCGGCAGCTCCGAGGAGGAGATGCTGGGAGGTCTGGTCGTGCGGCGCGCGCGCATCCGTGCCTTGCGCGAAGAGGTCGACGGACTCCGCGAAGCGCTCGCCGCCCTGAGTGCCGACCGTGGCCGCGCGCAGGAGCGCGCCCAGGAGCTGCTGCGTCGGGCACGCGAAATCGGCGACGCCCGCGCGACGGTGCGCGATCGCGTGCAGCACGCATCGAGTGACCGCCTGCGTCTCGCAGAGCGCTTCACCGCCCTCGAGCGCGAGCGCGATGGCGTGGTCGCCGAATTCGACGACGTCGAGCGGCATCGTCTCGGTGCCTGGTTGCGCCTCGGCGACCTCATCCTGGGCGAATTGTTGATCCAACGCCGCGAAGTCAGCGCGACGGCGGCGGAGGCCGAGGCCGCACGTCGCCTCGAGGATGCTCGCGCGCAGGCCACGGAGGCGGCGTCGCTCGAGCACGAGAACGAGGTCGAGCGGGCCACGGCGAAGAGTTCGCGCGAGGCCGAGGTGCAGCGCATCGCGTCGCTCGATGCGACACTCCGTGACCTCCAGCACGCCATCGACGAACTCGAGGATCGCCGCGAGTCGGCGCGCGAGGGCGCGGAGAAGGCGCGTGCCGAAGCCGAGCGTCTCGGGGCTGAACTCGAGGTCCTGGCTGAACTGATCGCCGAGCGTGAAGCGGCGCGGAGCGAGGCGCAGGAGCGACTCTCGTCGGCGCGCGAGGATCGTCAGGCTGGCCAGGACGCGGTGCGGCGTTGCGAGGCGAATCGCGAGAACCTGCGCGAGGATATCGGGCGCTGTCGCGGTTCGCGCGGCGACCTCGATCACCGTTTCGCGCGGCTCGAGGACCGCTTGCGTGATGAGACCGGCGTCGAACTCGGGCGATTGCTCGGCGAGATCGAGGGCTTCGGTCTGGTCGACGTCGAACTCGCCGGTCCGCCGGCACCGGTCGGAACCGTCGACGTGCTCGAAGGCCCGGTCCTGCCGGTCGCGAGCGTCGCGCCCGAAGTCGGCATGCGTCGGCTGTGGGTGGGGGCCGAGTTCGACGTCGAGGCTGCGCGTCGCGAGGTCCAGGTGATCGAGGCGCAGATCGAGCGACTCGGCGCCGTGAACGTCGATGCGGTTCGCGAACTCGAGGAGGAGGAGCGCAAGCTCGGCACTCTCGAGCAGGACTACGCCGATCTCACGGAGGCGCGTAAGTCGCTGATGGAGGCGCTGCGCCGGATGGAGACGGAGTCCCGTGCGCTCTTCGGTCAGACCTTCGAGGCGGCGCGCGAGAACTTCCGCCAGATCTTCCGCAAGTTGTTCCAGGGCGGACGTGCCGACATGTACCTGGTCGAGGGCGAGGATGCTCTCGAGGCCGGGATCGAGATCGTCGCCAAGCCTCCCGGGAAGGAGCTCCAGTCGATCGCGCTCCTGTCCGGTGGCGAGCGCAGCCTCACCGCGCTGGCGATCCTGTTCGCGGTCTTCAAGGTCAAGCCGTCGCCCTTCTGCATCCTCGACGAGGTCGATGCCGCGCTCGACGAGACCAACGTCGAGCGATTCCTGCGCGTCCTCGGGGACTTCGTGGGGCCGAGCCAGTTCTGCGTGGTGACGCACCACAAGCGCACGATGGCCGAGTGCGACCTGCTCTACGGCATCACCATGCAGAAGCGCGGCGTGTCCACGCGCATCTCGGTGGCGCTCGACGAGGTCGACGAACTCACCGAAGCACCGGGCTTCGAGAAGGCGCAGAAGCAGCGCATCGCCGGCGAAGAGGCGATCGGTTTCTGACGGCGCCTCCTGGGTCCCGGCGTGGGAGCGATGACACCGCGACGTGGGGGGGTGTCCGCGCGCGGGACTTCACGGGATCGGCGTGCGTGCGAGAATGCTCGCGCCTTGCTTCCATCTCTCCGTGTTCCGCTCGCCGTCCTCGCGACCTTGTCCGCCGCGATCGCACAGGACCATGCGCCTTCCGGGCGGCCGAGCGTGCTGGTCAAGTTCGCGGACGATTCCGGCGTCTTCGTCACCTCAGGCGGCGCGCTGAAATGGGGGAGCGGGAGCGATCTCTCGCGGGTCGCGGCGATCCTGTACCGCGCGGGTGGGATCGAGCCGATGGCGAAGCTCCCGCTCGAGGTGCTGGATCGGTGGCATCGCCTCGCGGATGCCGGGCTCCCGGCCGGGCAGTTACGCCCCGGTCATCTCGCGCGCTGGGTGCGCGTGCGGATCGCGCCGGGCCACAGCGCCGAGGATCTGGTCGCCGCGTTGCGTGAGGAAGCCGCGATCACTTCCGCATACATCGAGCCGGAACCGGTTCTGGCGGGGCTCGCGCCGTCTCCACCGCAGGACCTGCCGCCTCCGACCCCCGACTTCACGAGCCATCAGGTCTACCGCGCACCGGCGCCCAGCGGATTCGGAGTCGATGCGACCCACGGGATCTACGGTGCGCGCGGCGAGACCGTGCGCTTCTACCACGTCGAGGACGACTGGTTCGCGCAGCACGAGGACCTCGAGAGCGTGACCAACGCATCGTTCCTCGGTGGCGTGACTTCGCAGAACACACCAGGGGCGAACCACGGCACCGGCGTGATCGGTTGCGTGGTGGCGTCGCGCAACGGCTACGGCATGACCGGCCTCGCGGACCTTGCCACGGCGCGCCTCGTGAACTGGTCGCTCAATGGCGGGGTGCCGGATGCGATCACGGCGGCCATCGCCGAAGCGAGCCCAGGTGACGTGATCACGCTGGTCGCCGGCTACAACCTTCGCCTCGTCAAGCCCGACGACTACGTGCCCATCGAGTACTTCCAGGCGCCCTTCGACGTGATCCTCACCGGCACCGCGCTCGGTGTGGTCGTGATCGAGGCCGCGCTGAACGGCGACAACGACCTCGACGATCCTCGCTTCTCCCATCGCTTCGATCTCGGCTTCCGCGACTCGGGTGCGATCCTGGTGGGCGCCACCGACGGACCCGCTCTGGTCCGTGCGTCGTTCTCCAACTACGGCAGCCGCATCGACTGCAACGGCTGGGGTGGCCAGGTCGCGACGATCGGCTACGGCGATCTGTGGATCCCCAACCAGGACGTCCTGCAGGCCTATTCACAGGGCTACGCCGGAACCTCGGCTGCAACCGCACTGACCACGGGTCTCCTCGTGTCGTTGCAGGGTGTCGCCGAGCGACAGCTGGGCCGTCGCCTGAGCCCGCTGGAGATCCGTGGCCTGCTGAGGAACCACGGCACCGCGGTTCCCGGTGAGATCGGCCGGCGACCGGATCTCGTCGCGATCCTCGGTGCACTCGGGCTTCCCGATGCGCTCTCGGTGACGCCCTTCGACGTCGCCCTCGGCGGCAGCCTCACCTTCGACATGAGCGGTGCACCGGGTGGTGGCTTTGCGTTGTCGATGGCCCTGCACCCCGCGGATCTCGACGTCGGGCTCGGTCGACACCTGCACCTCGATCCCGCCTGGTTCGTCCCCATCACCAGCTTCGCGCTCCCTACCGGAACCGCGACATGGACGATCACGGTGCCGAACGATCCGTCGCTCCGCGATCTCGACCTGTTCTTCCAGGGTGTCGTCGTGGACACGCACGGTGTCGCGCGGCTCAGCTCCTCGCACGACGTTCATCTGCATTGAGGGACGATCGATCCGCGCCCGCGGACCCAGGATGAGACGTCGTCCTGGTGGACCGTAATCGTGCTCGAACCCCTCGTCTCGCGACGGGAGTCCTCGCCTTCGACGCCGTTGACAGTCCGCCTCGCCTTCGCGATCTTCCGCGCGCTCGAGTCGTCTGGATCCCTGCCCGTTCCCGACGTCGACCGAAGGTGATGCCCTCTCCGTCGGTCCAGACCTCGCGCCGGCCCATCCCGATCCGCATCCCCCGGGAGACTGCCTGCCCGCTGCAGTTCGTTCCCATGACTCGAATCCTCAACGTCGCCACCATCTCTCTCCTCGCGACGCTCGGGCTCAACGCCCAAGAGCAGACGCGACCCGACCCGGTGTCCGAAGCGTGGAATGCGTTCCTCGCCGAACAAGGCCCCTACTGGACCGCGCAGTGGAACAAGGCCACCGGCACACCGAAGGCCATCTATGGCGAAGGCCTCCGCATGTCGGACGGCCCCGTCAAGTCCATCGACGAAGCGCGCACGATCGCCCTGCGCATCCTCGATGAGCGTGCCGCTTTGCTCGGCCGCGGCGCTTCGACCTTCGTCGAAGTGATCGGTGGCGAGACCGCGCGCGTGTTCGTCTTCAAGTTCGACCAGCACTTCCGCGGACTCGAGGTCGTGGGTGGTCGCGCCGACGTGCGCGTGCACAAGGTCGGTGTGGTGTCGATGTTCGGCAGCGAGGCGTTGCAGATCCCTGCCGATTTCGATCTGACCCCGCACCTCGACGCCGAGGTCGCGTGGGCGATCGCGCAGCAGAGCGCGAAGGCGCGCAGCGGCAAGCTGTCCGCCGACTTGGTCGTCTGGGGCGATCTCGAAGGCGCTGCTCCGGCCGAGCCGCACCTCGCCTGGCGCGCGAAGATCGACGACCGCACGGGCGAGCACCCGATCGTGGGCACCGCCTTCGTCGATGCCAACGACGGTCGAGTCCTGCGCTGGATCGACGAAGTCTACAACTGCATGGCCGGCCACGATCACGTCGCCGGTGAGCACGATGGCTGCGACATGCCGCGCCAGCCGACGCCGGCCTTCACCGACGTCACCGGCAATGTGATGGCCTGGGCCGATCGTGGACCCAGCCCGCTCACCCCGCTCACGAACGGGCCGCTGCAGGGCGTGCGCGTGTCGTTGTCCGGTGGCGGCAGCGCCTTCACCGACGCCAACGGCGATTTCACGATCCCCTACGCCGGCACCGGCAACGTCACCCTGACCGTCACGCTCGGCACCAATGGTGGCGAGTACGTCGGCCGGATCAGCCCAGCGCAGGGCACGCTGGTATCGACGACCGTCAACGCGACGGCCGGCGTACCGGTGCAGATCCAACTGCTGAGCAGCGGCGCGGTCGTCAACGACTGGGCGCAGACCACCGTGTTCTCGTCCATCGACGACGAGCACCGTTGGATCCGTTCGTTGATCGGCGCGATCCCGACCTCGCGCATCAACATCGCGGCGATCGTCGCGACCACGCAGATCGCGTCGAGCTGCAACGCCTACTACACCGGCAACACCGTCAATTTCTACGCGGCCGGCGGCACCTGCAACATGACCGGCTTCTCGTCGGTCGTGCTGCACGAATGGGGCCACGGTCTCGACGACGCGTGCGGCGGCATCTCGCAGACCGACGGTCTGTCCGAAGCTTGGGGTGACGTGATGTCGATCTACCGGCTGAACGATCCGATCGTCGGTCGCGACTTCACCACGAGCGGCGGCTTCGTCCGCACGGCGCTGAACACGCGCACCTGGCCGGTCAACTCGACCGACGTGCACGCCCAGGGTGAGACCTTCATGGGCTGGGCGTGGCAGGTCCGCAACGGGCTCATCGCGAACTACGGCACCACGCTCGGCACGGCGCTCGCCGAACAGATCGTGGTCGCATCGATCCTCGCGGACGCCAAGAACCAGCCCGACGCCGTGCGCGAGGTCTTCATCCTCGACGACAACGACGGCAACCTGAACAACGGCGTGCCGGACTATGCGGTGCTCGAAGCCGCGTGCCTGTCGCGCACGCTGCCCTACCCGCAGCGTCAGCTGGTGACCCTCGCGCACACCGCGCTCCCCAACACGACCGATCAGCTCGAGCCGCAGACGGTCTCGGCGGTCGTTTCACCGGTGAGCGGTTCGGTGAACGGCGTGAACCTCGTCTTCAATGCCGGCAACGGTGCGCAGACCCGCTCGATGATCCACGCGACCGGCTCGAACTACCTCGCGTTGATTCCTGGTGTCGTCGCGCCCCAGGGCGTGACCTATCACTTCGAAGTGCAGCACTCGACCAATGTCACGGTGCGCTTCCCCGCCAGCGGGGAGTATGGCTACGCCGTCGGCAACCAGCAGGAGTTCTTCTTCGACAACTTCGAAGGCGGCAACCTCGGCTGGACACACGGCCAGAACGCGACGCAGGACGATTGGCAGCTCGGAACACCGGCCGGTCGCTCGGGAACGTCGTCGGGAGTCGCCTGGAGCGATCCTGCCGCCGCCTTCTCCGGCACCAACTGCTGGGGCAACGATCTCGGCGGCGCGGGCTTCAATGGTGCCTACGCGGCCAACGTCAACAACTGGCTGCGCTCGCCCTTGTTGAACCTCTCCGGTCGATTCGGAGTCAAGCTCGGGTTCAAGCGCTGGTTGACGGTCGAAGAGTCGATCTACGACCACGCGCAGATCGCCGTCAACGGCGTCGTGGTCTGGGAGAACCAGTTGTCGGGTCACACGGTGGACACCTCCTGGGTGAACTTCGAGATCCCGATTCCGCAGGCGGACAATCTGCCCGCCGTCTTCATCGAGTGGCGCCTGATCTCGGACGGTGGCCTCCAACTCGGCGGGTGGAACATCGACGACGTGCGGCTGTTTTCGTCGCAGTCGATCCCGCTGCCTCCGATGCAGGTCGGACTCAATCCCGAGCAGATCGCGCTGGGCGGCAACACCAACCTGACCATGCAGGGCCTGCCCTTCGCGCTCGCGGTGCTGCTGTTCTCGGACTCGCAGGGTCCGATCAGCATCCCGGGTCTGCCGACCTTCGACGTCGGCGCGAACTTCCTCGCGCTGCCGGCGGGGCTCGACGGTGCCGGTTCGCTGAATGCGAACATCGCGATCGCCAACAACCCAGCGTCGCAGGGCACGCTCTGGTACCTGCAGGGTGTGCAGTGGAACGGCAGCGCGTTCGAGACCTCGAACAAGATGGTGATGCTGCTCGGCAACTGATGCCGGGCGGCTGATCCGGACCACGCGTGGCGCGCGAGTGCCGCGCGTGGCATCGTCGCGGCGCGCATGGACCAACCGCGTCACAGAGTCGCGCTCCGAGCGGGGATGCTCTTCGTCCTCGCCGCCGTCCTGCGCGCTGGCTTCGTGTTCGCCACCGCCGACGGCGCCGGCCTGCACTCGCCCCTCTTCAAGGGGGACGCACCGCTGTGGCTGGACTACGCGCACGCGCTGCGCACCGGCAGTTCATTCTCCGCGGAGCTGGATCTCCCCTTCCGTCCGCCGGGAACGGCGTGGCTCCTGGCGTCGGTCTGGGATGGGACCGTCGCCGGTCTCCCCACGATGCGCTTCGTCTGGCTGTTGCTGTCGGCCGCGCTCGCCCCGCTGACGTTCCTGTGGGCGCTGCGCTTCGGCTCCGATGCAGCGATGGTCGCGGGGTCGATCCTCGCGGTCGCCGGGGGATCCATCCAACTCGGTTCGACGGTGACCTCCGAGGTTCCGGCGTGCGTGCTCACCCTGGGCGCGTTGCTGATCGCGCGCCGGATCGAGGATCGTCCGGGTCCCCTTTGGGCCATCGCGCTCGGCGGCGTCCTCGGCCTGTCGGCCCTGCTGCGCGCGGAGCAGGTGTTGATCACCGTGCTGTTGCTCGCGTGGACCGCGCGGCGAGCGCAGCGCGGCGGCGGGGCCGGACGTCTCCGCGATCCCGTGATCGCGGGTGCTGTCTTCGTGCTGGTGCTGCTCCCCTGGCAGCTCGAAGTGCATCGACGCCTGCAGGACTTCGACGAGCGCGTGTCGCCCGCGTTGCCGTCGCGTTCCATGGCATGGGATGCGGGTTCGCTGGCGCGCCTCGAGCGCGTGCCCGGATTCGCGCGCGCGGCGACGCAGCGCTTCATCGAAGCGACGCTCCGCCATCGTGGAGAACGCGAGGTCACCTTGGATGGGTTGCGCTGTGTCGACGAAGCCTTCGGGTGCTGGCCCGAGCCGCTGTCAACCTGGTCGCTGATCGCACTGTACGGACCGCTGAACTTCGCGTTGGCCAACCACGAGGGAGCGGAAGGCGGATTCGATCGATCGCTCTTGGATCGCGCGCCGCCACTGACCGGTGGACGCGAGCGCTTCGATCCTCAGTGGCTACGGAGCCTGCCCGCCGACGGCGCGCTCGCGCTCGCCTATCCGCCGCACGTGCAGCTCGTGCGCGACGGCTACGGCGTCGGGTTGTCGTGGATCCGGAGCCATCCACTCGACGCCGCCACGCTGTTCGCGCGCAAGCTCTGGATCACTTTCGCAGGAGTCGCCACCGGGCTCGGGGCGACGCAGTTCCCGCTCGGCGCCTCGGGTGTACGGCGTCGGGTCGATCTGACCGTCGCGGAGGGCACGCTCGCCACGTTGTGGAGACTGCTTTGGGCCGCGACCTGCGTGGTCGGGCTGGTCCGCGGGTGGCGACGTCCGGGCTCGGGGCCGGTGCTGCTGTGGCTTTGCGCGGGACTGTGCACGTCGGCCGCGTTCTTCGGCTACGCGCGTCTCGGCGCCGTGCTGCTGCCGCCGTTCGCGGTGCTGACCGGTCTCGCGGTGCAGGGCACGGGGCGGACTGCGCGCGCAGTCGGAGTCCTGCTCCTCGTCGCGGTCGTGATCGCCGACGGCTTCCGTTGGCTGTCGCCTCCGCGCTACCTCGTCGACGGTGTCGAGGTGCACGAGGTCGAACCCTTCCCACCCCTCGCGCACCAGGTGCGGCACGTCGAAGTGCGCTGAAGCTGGCGTTGGTGTCCCGCTCAGTCGGTGAGCAGGCGGCTGATGCTGTGCAGGTCGATGTTGGATCCGCAGAGCAGGAGCACGACCCGGCGACCGCGGAGAGGCTCCGCCAGTGGTCCGAGGGTCGCCGCGGTGCTCGCCGCGCAGGCTGGCTCCACCGCAAGTTTCAGCTCGCGATGGAGCAGACGCATCGCGTCGCGGAGCGCGGCATCGGAGACCCGGCAGAGTCCGTGCAGGTGGCGGCGGCACAGCGCGTAGGTGATCGGCTCGGCGCGCGGAGATCCGAGGCTGTCGGCGATGGTGCGGACCGCGTCGATCGCGACCGGTCGCCCCGCGGCGAAGCTGCGCGTCATCGAGTCGGCGCCCTCGGGCTCGACGCCGTGGACGCGCACGTGGGCTGCCGCGCGCGCGAACGCGGCAGCGATTCCCGCGCACAGCCCACCGCCGCCGATCGGGACGACGACATCCTGCACGTCGGGTACCTGCTCGAGGATCTCGAGTGCGATCGTGCCCGTTCCGCGGACCACGGCGGGACTCTCGAAGGGATGCAGGAAGCGTCGACCCTCCTCGCGTGCGATGCGCTCGGCTTCCGCGAAGGCCGCATGCACGTCGGCGACGAGCACGACCTGTGCCCCGAGTTCGCGGCAGCGGGTGACGCGCAGCGGGTCCGCGGTGCGCGGCATCACGACCTTCGCCGTGGTGCCGACTTCCGCCGCGGCGAAGGCGACCGCGAGCGCGTGATTGCCCGCACTCACCGCCGTGACGCCGGCGCGAAGACCCTCTGCGTCGAGATCCAGGGCGGCCAGCAACGCGCCGCGTGCCTTGAAACTGCCGGTGCGCTGCCAGAGCTCGAGTTTCAATGCGACACGCGCGTCGTGTCCCAGCGCATCACGCCAACACGACGCGTCGGAGTCGTGGCATGGGGTGGTGCGGATCCGTCCGGTCAGACGTGTGCGCGCGGCTTCGAACTCTCCGAGGCCCGGTGTCGGGAACGCGTCGTCGGTCATCGCGCGTAGCGCGCGCGGATCGCGGGAACCAGGTACTCGCGGAACGCCGCCTCGAGGCCGTGCTTGGGGCGGAATCCGAAGTCGGTGCGCGCCGCGGTGTCGTCGACGTCGGCGGGCCACGAGTCGACGATCGCCTGACGATGGACGTCGGGCGAGAAGCTGATCCGCGCGTTCGGGAAGTGCGAACGGACCAGATTGGCGATCTCACCGGCAGACGGCGCGAAGCCGCTGAGGTTGTAGACCTGGCGGGTGAGCCGTTTGGCGTCGGCGGTCGCGAGTGTCAGCAGGGCCTCGATCGCATCCGGCATGGTGAGGAAGGGGATGCGCGTGTCCTCGCGCACGAAGCAGGAGTAGCTCTCGTTCTTCGCGGCGGCGTGGATCATCTCCGGTGCGTAGTCGCTGGTTCCGCCCGACGGGACCGTGTCGGCGGAGATCAGTCCCGGGAAGCGCACGCAACGGAAGTCGATGAGATCGGGCGTGCGGTCCTTCGCGAGCTGTCGGTAGTGCTTGCTGTAGTAGCGGCCGAGGTGTTCGCAGTAGAGCTTGTTGCAGCCGTACATCGTCGTCGGCTCGAGGAACTGGTGCTCGTCGACCTTTCCCGCGCGGGCCTTGGTGGCGAGATCGGGAACCCCGTAGGCGGCGATTGAACTCGGGAAGATCATCTTCACGCGCTGGCCGTGGCTACGAGCCTGCTCGGCGGCGAGTCGGAACAGGCCGAGCGTGCCGCCGACGTTCACCTCGTGGGCCGTTTCGGGAGTGAACTCCGAGCGCGTGCTCAACAAGGCGGCGAGGTGGTAGATCTCGTAGACCTCGTACATCGCCAGCAGGCGGCCGAGCAGCATCGCGTCGCAGATGTCGCCGACGAAGGTCTGCGCGCACATCGCGCGGATGTCGGGGTCGAGTTCGCGGATGTCGATCGCGACGACGTCGCGCGCCCCGCGCTCCCACAGGGCACGGATCAGGCCGTGGCCGACTTCGCCACCGGCGCCGGTGATGAGGATTGCGGTGGAGCGGCTGCTTCCGGACGGACGTTGGGGCGTGGCACTCATGGCGGAGAGGGTGCGAGGGGACCTCGTCGGGGAGGGGCGGAGGATGCTAAGCCGCGGCCGGCGTCGCGCGCCACGAGTCGGACCGCTGCTCCGGTGCACGGGCGGGGAACGCATCGCTCCCGCGTTGCGTCGAAGAGGCGCCTTGTCCATCCGTTTCGAGCGCGTCGCGCGCGGCCTGCCTGCGGTAGGCGTCCTGCTCTTCCTCCAGATCCTCGCGGTT
Source organism: Planctomycetota bacterium (assembly GCA_046349595.1). Classification (GTDB taxonomy): domain Bacteria; phylum Planctomycetota; class UBA1135; order UBA1135; family UBA2386; genus JACRLW01. The sequence goes on along the minus strand of JAXMCA010000001.1, from coordinate 2,029,053 downwards.
CCTCTCGCCGCGCAGGCGTCGATTCCGATCTCCATCTGGCCCGATGCCGCGAGTTTCGCCACGCGCGGCTACGTCGGGGACCAACACCGAGGTGTGATCGCCGTCGGGTTCGGAGCCGCGAGCTTCCGTGGGCTGGGTGGTGCGTCGGTCTCGACCCGCGGGCGGCTGACCGGTTTCCGCGCCACCGTGCAGAACCAGGACGCCTCGCGTGCCATGTCCTTCTCGATGGCCGCGGTCGCGGACGACGCAGGGCAGCCCGGCAGTCCGGATCTCCGCGAGGTACTCGTCGACACGCCCGTCGTGCGCACCCCGGTCGAAGGAAACCTCGCGATCGCCTACCGCATGACCGTGACCTTCGGCACCGCGGCGGACGTGCTCCCGGCGGCGGCCGGATGGCACCTCGTGCTCGACCTCCCGGCCGGCGACGGCGGCAGCGTCCTCTACGTGCACGCGGCGGACGACCGTCTCGGACTGCGCGGGGACAATGCCCGCCGCGATGCGCCGGCGACCTCGCTCTCGGTCGACCTCGTCACCGGGCTCGAGCGGGACCTGGGTGGCCGCGCCTTCGACCTTGCCGCGCTGACGCCGATGCCGCTGTTCGCTCTCGGGGCCACGATCGATCCCGCCTTGCGCCGTGGTCCGGATCCGGACTTCGGCCGCGCCGGCCTGTTCCCGTCGCGCGGGCGCGGGGATGGCGTCGCGTTCCGCATCGATACCGGCGGAGTCGACGACGGCGTGGTCGTCGTGCTCGGCAGTCCGCTCGGCTTCACGCCGTGGCCAGTTGCCTTCCCGGGAGTCGATGGCGCACTCTTCCTGCTCGCGCCGCTGATGCCGAGCAGTCTGTGGACGGCACCGATCACGCCCGGCGGGCGCACGCAGGGGGTCTCTCCGCTCGCGCCCTTCCCGTTCCGCACGCCGCTCGGCGCGCTGGAGTTCCAGGCGATCCTCCTGACGACGGCCGGCGTCCCGGTCCTGACCAACGCCGTGGCGCTCCGCGACGGATCGTGATCGGTCAGCGCTGTGCGGTGTCGCCGTCGGTCGCGGTGAAGTGCTTGCTCAGCCGCAGCGACTGGCCCTGGTAGTGGCTGCCGAGCCGGCCTTCGCCATAGGCCACCGCGGGCTCCTGCTGGCAGCGATGGAAGCGCAGCTTGAAGAACACCTGGCCGTCTTCGCACAGGAAGGGGACATCGTGCGCGCGGACCTCGAGCACGGCACGCGTGCCGGTCGCTCCGCCGAAGCCGTTGTCGAAGAAGCCCGCGTAGTTGGTGCGGAGCTCACCCATGCCGACGTCGTAGGGCGCCATCTCGGCGGCGAGATGCCGTGGGACGCGGATGCGCTCCTTGCTGGCGAAGATGTAGAAGGCCTCCGGCTGCACGATCATCCGTGAGCGCGGCGGCGGCTCGATCGCGCGGAAGAAGGAGCGCCAGTCGTAGTGCGCCTCGCGGGCGAGATCGACGACTGCGGTGTGCGCGAGTGCCTCGTAGCCGACCGGTCCGCGCACGTCCTCGTCGCGTGCGAGCGCGAGACGCATGCACAGTCCGTCGTCGAAGCGCACCTGCTCGAGCGGGATCGGCGTGCGTGAGTCACGCCACAGCAGCGGCGACCGGCGGTACTCGGCGCGAAGTTCGTCGTCGGTCAGGGTCGTGTCGCCGTCGACGAAGCGGATCTGCGTCAGGCTCTGGCCGGTGTGCACGCGCACCGGGAAGGAGCGCGGCACGACTTCGAGATAGAGCGGGCCGACGTAGCCGCGGGGCGCCTGCTCGAAGCGGCCCGAGTGGTCGGCGAGCATGCGCGTAAAGATGTCGAGGCGACCGGTGGAGGACTTGGGGTTGGCGCGGATCGCGCAGTCGAGCGGACGGCGGATCTGCTCGAGGAGCGGCAGCACGTAGCAGTGTCCGCGCTCGAGGACCGCACCGTCGGTGAGGTCGAAGCGGTAGAGCGTCATCTCCTCGAGCAGTTCGGCGACGCTGAGCCTCTCGGGGAGGAATCCGCTCTGCACGCGGTAGCCCACGGTCGCGAGCCTTAGGTCGAGACTGGCCGGCTGGATCTGCGCCGGGGAGATGCCCGGATTGCTGGTGATGGCGCCGCTCTGCACGAGCGCGGAGATCTGCTGATGGACCAGGATGCCGGCGGCCATGGCGCACAGGTTAGGCCGCCCTTCGGACGGCCTGCCAGCGTTGTTTCGCGGCCCTGCGGCGCTACCCTGGTCGCCCCTTCTCCCGGCTCCGTCCGGATGAAAGTCCCGGCATGAAGATCCACGAATACCAAGCCAAGGAGGTCCTCGCGCGCTTCGGCGTGCCGGTGCCGCAGGGCATCGCCTGCGACACGGCGGACCAGGCTGCTGCCGCGTTCGAGAAGCTCGCGGCCCCGCTGTCGGTCGTCAAGGCGCAGATCCACGCCGGTGGCCGCGGCAAAGCGGGCGGCGTGAAGCTGGTGCGCAGCAAGGACGAGGCGAAGGCGGCGGCCGCCTGGATGCTCGGCCGCACGCTGGTGACGCACCAGACCGGACCGGCAGGACGCGAGGTCAAGAAGGTCTACGTGGAGCGCGGCAGCGAGATCGCGCGCGAGCTGTACCTGGCCGTTGCCGTCGATCGTGCGACGCTCGCGCCGGTGATGATCGCCAGCGCCGAGGGCGGCATGGAGATCGAAGAGCTGGCGGCGCGGAACCCCGGCGCGATCCTTCGCGAGCGCATCCACCCGCTCAAGGGGCTGCTGCCGTTCCAGATGCGTCGCCTCGCCAAGGGCCTCGGCCTCGACGGCGAGGTGGGGAAGAAGGCGCACAAGCTGATGGCCTCGCTCGCCAAGGCCTTCACGGCGATGGATTGCTCGATCGCGGAGATCAATCCGCTGATCGTCACCAAGGGCGGCGACGTGCTCGCGCTCGACGCGAAGATCAACTTCGACAGCAACGCCCTCTACCGCCACGAGGAGGTGCTCGCCTACCGCGACCTCGGCGAGGAGGACCCGAAGGAAGTCGAGGCGAGCAAGTTCGGGCTCAACTACATCGCGCTCGACGGCGACATCGGCTGCATGGTGAACGGCGCCGGCCTCGCCATGGCGACGATGGACGTGATCCAGCTCAAGGGCGGCAGCCCCGCCAACTTCCTGGATGTCGGCGGCGGCGCGAACAAGGAGCAGGTCACCAACGCGTTCAAGATCATCCTGTCCGACCCGAACGTGAAGGGTGTGCTGATCAACATCTTCGGCGGGATCATGAAGTGCGACACGATCGCCGAGGGTGTGATCGCCGCGGCACACGAGGTGAAGCTCGAGGTGCCGCTGGTCGTGCGCCTCGAGGGCACCAACGTCGAGATCGGCCGTCGCCTGCTGCAGGAGTCCGACGTCCGTCTCGAGACCGCGAACTCGCTCGACGACGCCGCCGAGAAGATCGTCGCGATGGTGCGCGGCGGGAGGAAGACGCGATGAGCATCCTGATCGACGGCAACACCAAGGTCATCACGCAGGGCATCACCGGCAAGAACGGCACCTTCCACAGCACGCAGGCGAAGGCCTACGGGACCCACGTCGTCGGCGGTGTCACGCCGGGCAAGAGCGGTCAGACCGTCGAGGGCATCCCGGTGTTCGACACCGTGCGCGAGGCCGTCGAGGCGACGGGTGCGACGGCGTCGGTGATCTACGTGCCGGCGCCCTTCACCGCCGACTCGATCTGCGAAGCGGTCGACGCCGGGCTGGAGTTGGTGGTGGCGATCACCGAGGGCGTGCCCGTCCTCGACATGGCCTGGGTGCGGGACATGATGCGCGGCAGCAAGACGCGCCTCGTCGGTCCCAACTGCCCGGGAGTGATCACGCCGACGACCGAGCGCACCGGGTGCAAGATCGGCATCATGCCAGCCTACATCCATCGCCCTGGTCGCGTGGGCGTGGTGTCGCGCAGCGGCACCTTGACCTACGAGGCGGTGTGGCAGTTGACCTGCGCCGGTCTCGGTCAGTCGACCTGCGTCGGCATCGGCGGCGACCCGATCAACGGCACCAACTTCCTCGACGTCCTGAAGCTGTTCCAGGACGACCCCGACACCGACGGCGTGATCATGATCGGCGAGATCGGCGGCACGGCGGAAGAGGAGGCGGCCGATTACATCGGCGCATCGATGACCAAGCCGGTGGTGTCCTTCATCGCCGGCGCGACCGCCCCTCCGGGCAAGCGCATGGGCCATGCCGGCGCGATCATCTCCGGCGGCAAGGGCACGGCGGCGGACAAGAAGGCCGCCCTGAAGAGGGCCGGTGTGACGGTCGTCGACACGCCGAGCGTGATGGGCGCGACCATGAAGTCGGTGCTCGGCCGGTGAGCAGCGGCGCGCCGACTCCTCCGCAGGGTGGCATCGGGCTCGACGTCTGGCTCAAGCTCGCCGCACCGCTGCTCCTGGTGGTCCTGGCGCTGCTGGTCTGGGTCGAGCCGATCCTGCCGGGGGCCTCGTGGATCGCCGAGCACATCGGCCCTACGGCCGTCCTGCGCTTCGCGGTCGGCTTCGCCTTCCTCTACCTCGCCATGGCGCTGGTGGAATTGCGCCGGCTCGGCTCGCTGTTCCGGCAGGTCCTCGAGCAGTTCAAGCGCTTCACCGAGGCGCAGCGCGGCGGGGCCGGCGGCGGCGACCGTGCGGCCCGGCGCGACGCGATCCGCATCCTGATCACCGCCCTGGACTCGCCCGACGTGGAAGTCCGGGACAACGCACACCGGCATCTCACCCGGCTCGCCGGGACCGACCTCGGCTCCGATCCTGCCCGCTGGCGGGCCTGGATGGAGCGCGACGGAAACAACCTGCCGAGCTCCTGATTCTGAGCGCATGCCGCCCTTGGCCCACGGGCGGCCGCGACGTAACTTGTCGGGCCGTTCGACCGCCGAGCACCGATGTCTGCATTCGCACTGGCACTGTTACCGGGTGGCTGGGAGCTGTGGGTGATCCTCGCGGTCATCGTGCTGCTCTTCGGCAACCGCATCCCGGGGATCGCCCGCTCGCTGGGCTCCGGCATCGTCGAGTTCAAGAAGGGCCTCCGTGGCGAGGACGACGCGAACTCGAAGCAGATCGGCGATTCGGACGCCAAGAAGAGCAAGGGCGACGCGTGACGTTGCGCAGCGGTCCGATGCGGCTCGCGGAGCTCCTGGCGCCGGTGCGCGCCGAACTGGACCGCGTCAGCCGCGAGCTGGTGCTCGACCTGAAGCCCGACGAGGTCGACCTCGTCCCTCTGGTCGAGCTCGCGGCGAGCTTCCGCGGCAAGCAGCTCCGGCCTGCCCTGGTGCTCCTCGCGGGACGATCCTGCGGAGGGTTGCGCGAGGAGCACGTGGCGGTCGCGAAGATCGTCGAGCTGCTCCATACCGCGACGCTCGTCCACGACGACGTGCTCGACGGCGCGAGCCTGCGGCGGCAGCAGAAGACCGTGAACGCGGTCTACGGCACCGAGGTGCCGGTGCTGCTCGGCGACTACATCTACGCGCGTGCCTTTCACATGGCCGTGCAGCTCGAGGATCCGACCTGCAGCCGCGTGCTCGCCGAGACCACCCGGCGCATCTGCCAGGGCGAGATCACGCAGATCCTGCACCGCTTCGACTTCGCGTGGGACGAGGCGCGCTACTACCGCGTGATCGTCGACAAGACGGCGACCTTGTATGCGGCGGCCTGTCGGCTCGGTGCGCACTACGCGGGCGGGAACGACAAGCAGATCGAGGCTGCCGACCGCTTCGGACTGGAACTCGGCACGGCCTTCCAGATCGTCGACGACTGTCTCGATCTCGACGGCGAGGAGAGCGTGGTCGGCAAGTCGCTGGGCACCGATCTGCTGCGCGGGAAGCTCACGCTTCCCCTGCTGTGGATCCAGCGCCAGCCCCGATTCGGAGACCGCCTGCGCGGCTTCATGGAGAGCGCGCGTGAGATGCCGGGATCCTTCGACACCGGGCAGATGCTGCGCGAGTTGCGGAAGTCGTTCCCGCTCGACGCCGCGCTCCAGTACGCAATGGATGCGGCGCGTGCTCGACTCGCCAATGCGCGCAAGGCCCTCACCGAGTTGCCGCCGTCCCCGGCGCGCGAAGGCATGGAAGGCCTGGTCGAGTACGTGCTCGACCGCTCGAACTGATCCGGCGAATCCGGGTTCAGACCTGCAGGCCCGCAGCGCGCAGCGTGTTGCGCATCAACATCGCCACGGTGACGGGCCCGACGCCGCCGGGGACGGGCGTGAGGAAGCCGGCGACCGGAGCAACCGTGTCGTGGTCGACGTCGCCGACGACGCGGCCGTCGGGAAGTGTGTTGATGCCGATGTCAATGACGACCGAGCCGGGCTTGACCATGTCGCCCCGCACCAGTCCCGGTTTGCCCACGGCGACGACCAGGATGTCGGCGCGACGCGTGTGCTCGGCGAGCCGGCGCGTCGCGACGTGGCAGACGGTGACCGTCGAGAGGTGGTGCAGGAGGAACATCGCGATCGGCTTGCCGACGATCTCGCTGTGACCGACCACGACCGCTTCCGATCCGGCCATGTCGATCCCGCTCTCCTGGATCAGGCGCAGTGCCGCGCTGGCGGTGCAGGGCGCGAGAGCGGGCTCGTGGTAGAGCACGGCGCCCATGTTCGCCGGATTCATGCCTTCGACGTCCTTGCGCCGGCTGATCGCACCCTGCGCCTCGCGGGCCGGGATGTGGGACGGGAGCGGGCGCTGCAGGAGGATGCCGGCGACCGTGGGGTCGTCGTTGAGCTGGGTGATGCGACCCAGCATGGTCGCCAGCGAGACGTCGGGCGCGAGGTGCTCTTCGACCAGCTCGATGCCGACGTCCTCGGCGGCCTTGCGCTGGCCGCGCAGGTAGACACGCGCGGCGGGGTTCTCACCGACCTCGAGAGAGACCAGGCGGAGGGGGCGATCACCGAGGGCGAGGCGGGCCTGGCGCAGCTCGTCGCGCATGCGCTGCGCGAGGAGTCGCCCGTCGAGGAGCTTGCTGGTCACGTGGATGTTCGCTGCGGGGGGAGCGACGCAGGATAGCCGCCCTCCCGGAGCGGTCGCCATCGACATGGGGTGCATGGTCGCGGGTTCTGACCGATCGATCACGGCGCAGCTCCAGTAGACTTCGAAGACCCCTCGACACCGCTTCGCAAGGTCACGCCGCACGATGAAACGCATCCTGGCACTCGCCGCATTCCTTGCTTTCTGCGTGATGCCGCTGACGGCTCAGGCCGTCGGCTACGACGAGTTCGCCCGTCAGCTCGACCAGTCCCTGCGCCTGAAGGACGAGAAGGGCCTCGACAAGCTCATCCGCGACAACTCCACGCACACCGTGGGGCATTTCCGCGCCCTCGTGCTGGGTGCACTCGCGGACCCGAAGGGGGGGGAGGGCAATCAGGCGCAGCGGGATGCGATCAAGGCGTCGTGGCAGCGGGTCTTCGAGGGGCGCACCCTCGAGTCGGTCGAGCGATGGCTCCAGTTGCTCGATCCCGCGAAGATCCGCTCCGACGACCGACTCAAGCAGACGCTGAACCAGGGCTACACCGAGCTCGCGCGACTGCGCGAAGGACACGTCAACGACCGCAAGCTGTGGGAGTCGCTCGCCGACAACCTGAAGAAGATCGCCGACAACTTCGAGCAGCTCGGCGACACCATCGGCGCGGCGGATGCGCACGGCCTGATGGCGACCTTGTTCAGCTCCATCCCGGAGAAGTCGATCGACGATCGCGAGCGCATGATCGTGGCGCTGGCTCACTTCGCCGATCTGCGTCGGTCGTGCGACTGGGTGAAGGACAGCTACTACCTCCAGAACGAGAACATCCGCAAGGCCGAGGAGGAGCAGCTCAAGGACGAACGCCAGAAGGCGGAGAAGCGCAGCAAGGAGGGCTACACGGGCGCGGTCCGCGGCGCCGACGCCTTCCTGATGCCCGACGCCGACAAGGCCGAGAAGATCGTCCCGTTGACCTTCGAGGTCGCGACCAAGCCGAAGGACGACCTCGCGTCGGTCGCCGGGCCCGTGCCGCCCAAGTGGCTCGGAGTCACCATCAACAACACCGGGCCCGCGAAGATCGACTGGTTCAAGGGGGCCGAGCTGTTCCTGGTGCGGCCGGCCGCCAACAAGTTCGGCATCACGCTGAACGGTTCCGAGTTCGACCTCAAGAAGAACCCCTTCCTCGAGATCGAGGCGAACAGCAAGCCGAAGAAGCCGTCGAGTTTCTTCCTCGACGCCGACAAGAAGCGCCCCTACGCGATGTGGTTCTTCGTCGGCGGCTCGGCCGAACCCTTCCAGGGCCTCAGCCACAACCTCGAGCCCTACGAGGGGAGCGACGGCATGAAGCACGCGACGGTCTACTACAAGAGCGCCGCGAGCTGGACCACCGAGGTCGACGGGGTGCCGATCACCTTCTACGACGAGAACGGCAACGGCCAGCTCTTCGAGTCGGACCCCTTCGAGTACGGCATGAAGGACCGCAACCTCGGCAAGGGCCCGGACGACGAGGTCCCGGTCGAGGTGCTCGATTCGATGGAGATCGGCAAGGGTGGGATCCAGCCCTGGTCGAATTGGCTGAAGGTCGGCGAGACCTGGTACCACGCGCGTCCGCAGGACGGTGGTCAGAAGGTCGGCTTCCGTCCGACCAACCCCGAGTACTTCAAGACCGGCACCCTTCAGTTCGTGTGGACTGGTCCGAAGCCGATCAAGCCCGTGGTGCTGGTCGTGCAAGGCAGCGGGGATTTCGCCAATGCACGCTTCGAGGTTGCCGACGGCAAGCCGGTCGAGCTGCCGGCCAGCGAGTACACCGTGGTCTACGGGCGCATCGAGCAGAAGGCCGGTGGCAAGCTCGTGACCGCGGAGATCTTCGGCGGCAAGTTCGCGCCGCTGAAGGTCGAGGCGGGCGCGACCGCCAAGCTCGAAATCGGCGCTCCCTTCCACATCGGATTCGAGAAGGACGTGAAGGACGGCAAGCTCAGTGTCGATGCCGTGAAGCTGCGTCTCTACGGCAAGTCCGGGGAGATCTACGCCAAACTGAATGGCTGCGTGCTCACGCCGACCGTGGTCGTCAGCAAGAGCGCGGACGGCAAGGGAGGTCGTGATGCCGGTGAGTTCGTCGCAATCCCCGATCCCGAGACGCTGAACAAGCTGGCCTCGAAGTTCTCGGGCACGCTCTCGAACAACGTCGGCTACTACCCGATGCCGAAGGGTGCCAACGACACCACCGTGCTGACCGTGCCCTTCCCCGACGGCTCCTTCGCCGGTCTCGCCGACCGCAAGAACAAGTTCTTCGGGAAGATCGATCCGGTCTTCCAGTGAGCCTCGCAACCCCTCCCTGATCTTCCATTCCACCGACCGTGCTCGACATCCGCACCATCCGTGACGATCCGGAGCGCGTCCGCCAGGGCGCGCTCAAGAAGCGCTTCCCCGACCGCGCCGCCGCCGTCGATCGCGTCCTCGAACTCGACGCGCAGGTCCGCGGCCTGATCCCCGAACTCGACGGCCTCCGCAACGAGCAGAAGCAGGCCGGCAAGCAGATGGGGAAGCTCGACGCTGCGCAGCGCGAAGTCTTCCTCGAGCAGCAGCGCGAGTTGAAGGCGCGCATCCAGACGCTCGAGCTGAAGGAGCGCGAGCTCCAGGACGCTCTGCGCGAGCAGCTCCTGCTGGTGCCGAACGTGCCCGACCCTGAGGTGCCGTCGGGCGCCGATGATCAGGCCAACGTGGAGGTCCGCCGCGTCGGGCGGATCCCGCAGTTCTCATTCCCGGTGAAGAGCCACGACGAGATCGCGGTCGCCCGCGGTTGGCTCGACGTGGAGCGAGCTGCGCGCATGGCCGGCAGCCGCAACTACATGCTGTTCGGCGAGCTCGCGCTCCTGCACGACGCGGTGTTGCGCCTCGCGATCGACCACATGGTCGGCAAGGGCTTCGTTCCGGTCGATCCGCCTCTGCTCGTGCGCGACGAGGTGATGACCGGGACCGGCTTCTTCCCCGGCGGCGAGGAGCAGACCTACCGGGTGCCGGAGGACGGGCTCAATCTGATCGGCACGGCCGAGGTGCCGGTCACCTCGATCCACGCGGACGAGATCCTCGACCCTTCCGAACTCCCCAAGCGCTACGTCGCGCGCTCCGCGTGCTTCCGCCGCGAAGCGGGGACCTACGGCAAGGACACCAAGGGCCTCTACCGCGTGCACCAGTTCCAGAAAGTGGAGCAGGTGATCATCGACGTCGCCGACGAGGCGCGCAGCCGTGCGCACCACGAGGACATCGTGCGCAACTCGGAAGAGGTGCTCGCGGCGCTCGAGTTGCCGTATCGCGTCGTTGCGGTGTGCGGCGGGGATCTCGGGGTCCCGCAGGCCTTCAAGTACGACATCGAGTGCTGGATGCCGTCGCGCAACAACTTCGGCGAGACGCACTCGGCCTCGCGCTTCTACGACTACCAGGCGCGGCGCCTGAAGATGCGCTACCGCGACGCCGAGTCACGCAAGGTCCTGCACTGCCACACGCTCAACAACACCGTGCTGGCGAGCCCGCGCATCCTGATCCCGATCCTGGAAGTGCATCAGCAGGCCGACGGCCGTGTCCGGGTTCCCGCTGCGCTGCGCGGCTACCTCGGGGGGCGCGAGACCCTCTGATCCGGGGTCGCCCGCGCAGGCCAGTTCGCGCGTGGGATTCGGATGGCAAGTCAGCGGCTCGCGCCGCCGAAGGGATTGCCGCCGCCTCGGCCGCCGTTGCCGAACAGGCCGTTGAGTCCGCCGGGCGCGTTGCCGCCGCCGCGCAGGAGGCCGCCGAGGTCGATCGGCGGTCCGCCCGACGGCGGTTGACCCCGCCCTCCCGGTCCGCCGGGGGTGCGTCCGCCCTGACCGCCGCGCGCGCCGCCGGGTGGACGGCCGTTGCCGACCATGAAGTTGCCGCCCTCGCCGACGCCCGGCATGCCGTTGCCGCCGCGCGCGCCGCCGCCGCCACTTCCTCCTCCGCCGCTTCCGCCTTGGTCGCCGCCTCCGGCGGACGTCGGCTGATCAGAGGGTGCGACCGGTGCGACCGGGACCATCGCGATCCCCGCCTGGAGGATCTTCTCGTAGCGCTGGTCGAAGACGATGTGGCGCACGTAGGTCTCGAGGATGCCGAAGTCGTCGCTGATCTCCGCGCCCGACACCTGATTGCGATTGCCGATCCGACGGTGGAGCTTCAACTCGATCTTGATGCGGCGCGGCAGCTTGCCGCCATCCTGGCCCGAGTCCCACTCGTCGCGCGGTTCGGCGTCGTAGCCGAGGGTTTCGTAGTAGGTGATGTTGAGGCTCTTCACGCGCTCGGAGACGCGCTGGAACTTGCCGCCGAGGGTCATGTCGTCGTCGACGAGGGGATCCTCGCGGCGGCACAGCACCAGCAGGCCGGGGATCTCGCGGTTCTCCTTGAGCCAGTATCCGACTTCGCACACGCCCGGGTGACCGATGCGGTTCTCGAGGTCGACGACGCCCTCGATCGCGTCGGTGCTGGCGAGGATGTCGAGTCGATCCGCGTCGTAACCACCGATGTCACGCGAGCGCCCGTACAGGACGCGGTTCTTCTTGATGTCGTAGTGCCACAGTGAGCGCAGATCGCGCTCCATGATGTCGAGCACGCGCTGCCCCTCCGACATCACCGAGTTGGCGTTGTCGATCTCGTAGTGCGCGTTCATGGTGCCGAGGAAGCTCGCGCTCACGGCCACCATCACCATCGAGGCGATCAGGACCGCGACCATCACCTCGATCAGGGTGAAGCCGAGGTCGGTCACGCGGCGGGCCGAGATCGCTGCCGGGGTCGAGGTGCGCTTGCCCTTGTCCATGTCAGTTCTTTCCGGAGGTCTTGCCCGTGCTGCCGGACCCGCTGGATCCCGTGCTGCCGGAGGAACCCGACGAACCGCCGCGGGCCTTGGCCACGTCTTCGGCTTTCTCGGGGGTCAATCCTTCGAGGGCCATGGTGCAGATCTTCGCGCGCAGCATGAAGGTCAGGGTCGACTTGCTCTCGTCGTCGCTGCTGCGCGACGCCGGGAACTGGACCAGGACCGCCACATCCTCGAACTCGTCCTCGGAGGGGATGCGCTCCTGCATCTCCTTCTCGTGCAGAGAGTCCTGGTAGTCGGTCATGCTCAGGCCCCGCGACTGGGCCTCGCGGAGCTGCTGGCGGTCCTTCTGCCAGGCCAGCCGGTCGCCCTCGGAGCTGCCGCCGCGGAACGAATCCGTTCCCGCGAGCGCGGTCTGTTCCTCGCTGATGGCGGCCTCTCCGATCAGGACCTTGTAGGAGAAGCCCGGATAGCCTTCGACGTCGACCGACAGGCGATTGGTCGGTGGAGACTCCCGTGCGCCGGCCTGGATCTCGCTGAGGTAGCGCTCGGCGATCTCGCGTGCGACACGCCATCCGCGGGCATCGGCCGAGTCCTCGATCGCACGCGTGCGCATGCTGAGGAAGGGGATGATGACCATCGCGAGGATCGCGACGGCGACCAGGGCTTCGAGGAGGGTGAAGCCCGCGTCGGCGCGGTGTGCGCTGTCCTTCGGCCTCGCCATCAGAAATGGCCCTCCTCGATCCTCTCGATGTAGGCCTCGTGCTCGTTCTCGTCGCGCACCAGGGTGCAACCCGGTTCCAGTCCGTGGATCTGGATGGTCCACACCAGCTTCTTCAGGTCCTCCGACTTCATGCGCAGGATGATCACCTGGTCGGAGGTGTTGCCGTTGCGGTCCAGCAGGATCTGCACGCGGCCCTTGCGGAGAGTCGGCTCGCCGATCACTCCGAGGCCGGCGAAGCGCACATGGTTGTCGAGCGGCGTCCAGCCGAGGCGGTGTTCCTCGAGCTCGCCGGGGTCCTGGTCCAGCGCGATCTTCATCTCCGCCGGCCAGACCTCGCGGTAGCGATTGCCGTCCAGGTCGAGTTCGAGCTTGTAGGTCTTCCCCTGCAGCTCCGCCTCGGAGCGCAGGTAGTCGACCAGGGACATCAGCTTCTGGGCTTCCGCGTCGAGCGTGGTGGAGGGCACCAACGCGCCGAGACTCGCCATCGCCACCCGCGCCACGATCGCGAGGATGGCCACGACGACCATCACCTCGATCAGCGTGAACCCGCGCTCACGCGGGCTTCCGGATGCAGGCTGGGAAGGGCGCGGCTGCACGGCGATCGCGCTCAGTTCTGGGAGCGCTCGGGGACGACGATGTCGTCCTCGGTGTCGACGATGCCGTCGGGGCCCTTCGAGATGACCTCGTACTTGCCGTAGCCCTCGAGCTTGCGGAGCTCGAACTCGTTGTCCCAGGCGTCCTTGAGCATGCTGCGCTCGAGGAGCGAGTTGCCGGTGCTGTCCGGGGTGACGAGGTCCTCGAGTTCGATCTGATCCTTGTTGGCCTTGCGAAGGTAGCTCGTCACGGCATTGCGGATCGCCTGAGCGTTGGACTTCGTGGTCGTGACACGGGCCTCGAGCACGTTGCTCAGCACGTTGGGAACCACGATGCCGGCGAGCAGGCCGAGGATCACGATCACGACCATGATCTCGACCAGCGTGAAGCCGCGTTGGCGTCGTGGGGAGGCGGGGTGGGTCATCTCAGGGGTTCCTGTTCAGCGTATCGGGCGGCGGATGTTATCCGGTCTCGCGCACCGCGACCAGGATCGGAGGATACCGCGCCGGCACTTCGACGGACCGGGCGCGCGGTTCTTCCCCGCGCTCGCACGCATCGCCGCCGCATGGCGTTGGTCGCACGGAAGCGCCCCTGCCACGGAGTCCCGCTGGATGCGCGATGGACGCGCGATCAGCGCGGATCGCGGGGGAGCACGACGATGTCGTCCGCCGTGTCGACGAGCCCGTCCGCGCCGCGAGAGATCACTTCGTAGCGTCCCGCGCCTTCGAGAGGGCGGAGTTCGAAGGGGTTGTTCCAGGCATCGACGAGTTGCGTGCGCTCGAGCATCGGCGTGCCGACCGCGTCCGGGGCGATGAGGTCCTCCAGCACGACGGGGGTCTTGGTGCGGTGCAGCTCGAAGGTCTTGGTGGCGTCGAGGATGGTCCGCGCGTTGGCCTGCGTGGTCTTGATCCGGGAGTCCTGCAGTTGACCGAGGACGTTGGGTACCACCAGCGTGGCGAGCAGTCCGAGGATCACGACCACGACCATGATCTCGATCAGGGTGAAGCCGTGGACGAGGGCGGGGCGAGGAGCGGTGTGCATGCCGCGTCCGACGCACGCCGCAACGCGCGTCTTCCACGCATGGTCGGCTCAGTGGACCTTCTGGAGGCGCAGCATCGGCAGCACGATCGCGATCACGATGCCGGCGACGATCACCGCGAGGAAGACGATGATCAGCGGCTCGATGACCGAGGTCAGCTTCTGAGTCGCGATGTCGACTTCCTCGTCGTAGGTCTCGGAGACACGCTCGAGCATCTCCTCCAGATTGCCGGCCTGTTCTCCGACGCCGACCATGTAGCACACCATGGGCGGGAAGGAGTTGGTCATCTTCATCGGCGTGGAGATGTCCGTCCCTTCCAGCACGTGATCGTGCACCGAGGTGAGCGCGTTCTGCAGGACGCGGTTGTCGAGGACGCGCTTGGTGATGTCGATCGCCTGGAGCGCCGGCACGCCCGAGCGCAGCAGCGTGGCGAGCGTGGTCGCGAAGCGGGCGACCGACTGTTTGCGCATCAGGTCGCCGAACACCGGCAGCCGGAGCTTGAGGCGGTCGAAGGCGAGCCGTCCCTTCGGCGAGTTGACGAAGAGCTGGAACAGGATGGTCAGCATCAGCAGGCCGACCAGGATCAGGAACCAGTTGTTCTGCAGGAAATGGCTGACGGTGATCAGGATCTCCGTCGGCAGCGGAAGGTCTTCGTTGCGCTGCTTGAGGAGCAGCGTGACCTTCGGGACGACGGCCGTCATCAGGATGGCGACGACGATCACGCCGACGATCACCATGATCATCGGGTAGATCAGCGCGGCGCCGACCTTGTTCTTCAGGCGGGCCTGCGTCTGCAGGAACCCGGCCAGACGGACCATCACCTGATCCAGCGCGCCCGAAGATTCACCCGCGCGCACCATGTTCGAGTACAGCTCGCTGAAGTAGCCGGGGTGCTGCATCACGGCGTCACCGAAGGGAATGCCCTGGGTGACCTTCTCGCGGATGTCCCGGAAGGCGGCTTCGATGCGGCGGTCGGGAGCCTGCTCGATGACCATCCGGAGCGCCTCGGCGAGCGGGATGCCCGAGCGCAGCAGGGACGCCATCTGCCGGGTGACGGCCGCCACTTGCTCGTTGCGCTGACGGTTCGGCGAGTCGATGCCGGTGATGCCCCTGATCTGCAGGCGCGACTTGCGGCCCTTGCGCTCCTTGAGATCGGTGACGAACAGGCGCTCGTTGCGCAGCTTGATGCGCGCTTCGCGAGGCGAGTCGGCATCGATGATGCCGCGCTTCTGCTTGTTCTCGCCGTCGACCGCCTTGTATTCGAAGATGGGCACCGGTCAGGTCCGTCGCTTCAGATCCGTCGTTGCGGGTTCGTATCGGAGCTGCGCTCAGCTCACGTCGAGCTGCGTGACGCGCAGCACTTCCTCCGCCGAGGTGATGCCCTGCAGCACCTTGGCGACGCCGTCCATGCGCAGCGTGCGCAGCCCGCGTTCCAGCGCGCCGCGCTTGATCTCGCTCGCCGTCGCCTTGTTGACGATCTGCTCCTGGATCACGCCGTCGATCGGCATGACCTCGTAGATCGCGGTGCGCCCGGAGAAGCCGCTGTGGAAGCACTCGTCACAGCCGCGGCCGAAAGCGACGCCGTCGGGGAACTGGTCGACCGAGAGGCGCAGCTCCTCGAGCTGGAATCGCATGCGTTCGTCGGGCTCCTTGGTGTGCTCGCGGCAGTGCGGACACACCGTGCGCACGAGACGCTGTGCGATCACCAGCAGGACCGAGGACGACACCAGGTACGGCTCGATGCCGATGTCGAGCATGCGGGTCACCGTCGACGCCGAGTCGTTGGTGTGCACCGTCGAGAACACGAGGTGCCCGGTGAGCGCGGCGCGGATCGCGATGTCCGCGGTCTCCTGGTCGCGGACCTCGCCGACCATCATCACGTCGGGGTCCTGACGCAGGAACGAGCGCAGTCCCGCGGCGAAGGTCAGGCCCTTCTTCACGTTGACCTGCACCTGGCTGATGCCGTCGAGGTTGTATTCGACGGGATCCTCGATGGTGAGGATGTTCAGCTTCGACGAGTTGATCTCGTTGAGACCCGCATAGAGCGTCGTGGTCTTGCCCGAGCCCGTCGGGCCGGTCACGAAGATGATGCCGTGCGAGTAGTTGATGTAGCGCTTGATCGTCTTGAGGTTCAGCTCGTCGAGACCGATCTGGTCGAGCGAGTAGACCTTGGTGGTCTTGTCGAGGATGCGGAAGACGATGCGCTCGCCGTTCTGCACCGGCACCGTGGAGATGCGCACGTCGACGTCGCCGTCGCCGATGCGGATCGACGCGCGACCGTCCTGCGGCAGGCGGCGCTCGGCGATGTCCATCTTCCCCATGACCTTCACGCGGGAGACGATCGCCTCCTGTGCCTTCTTGGGGATCGCCTCGGTGTCGTAGAGCACGCCGTCGATGCGCATGCGCACCTGCAGACGGTCGATGTACGGCTGCAGGTGGATGTCCGAGGCGCGGAGCTTGAGCGCCTGGAACAGCAGCATGTTGACCAGCTTGATGATCGGCGCCTTGTTGGCGACGTCGAGCAGGTCCTCGCTCTCCTCGATCTTGGCGGCGAGGCCGACGATGTCCTGTTCCTCGATGTCGTCGAGGGCCTCGTCGACGCCGTCGGCCTTGTGGCGGTAGGCGCGGTTGATGAGGTTCGCGATCTCGGAGCGCGGGACCAGCACCGCTTCCGTCGCGGTGCCGAGCATCGTCGCGAGATCGTCCATCGGCTTCACGTCGAGCGGACGTGAAGTGGCCACCTTGGTGATGCGACCATCGCTGCCGATGGCGACCAGCCCGTGGGTGCGTGCGAACTGGACCGGCACGTTCTGGATGAACGCCGACGGCACTCCGACTCCCTCGAGACTGGTGCGCAGTTCGATGCCGAGGAAATCGGCGAAGAACTCCAGGCAGCGCGCCTCGGTCAGGAGGCTCTTGCCGATCAGCACCTGGTCGAGTGTCTGACCGGAGTCACGTTCGGTCTGGAGGGCGTCGCGGATCTGCTCTTCGCGGAGACCCGCGTTCTCGAGCAGACGCTCACGGATGCGATCCTGCAGCATGTTCTTTCAGTGTCCGCCGTCGTTGCTCGTGGCGGGTTGCCGTTCGCCCTCGCCATCCTTCGGGAGGGGGCCGTTCGGCATCAGGGTCTTCGGGTCGGTGTTGTCGCCCTTGGGGCGTGTGCGATGCATCAGGTCGAAGCCGCCGAAGCGGTCGTAGTCCTCGATGGTCGCGTCGCGGTCGTCGAGGCTGGAGCGTGCGCCGCCGACCCATTTGCTGTCGACGATGCGCAGGCGGCGGTCGCCGATGTAGTCGGCGGCCTCGAGCTTCTTGCGCTGGCTGATCTCGCGCAGATCGCTGAAGTCGGGCTCGTCGAGGATCGTCGGCGTGACGAAGAAGTAGAGGTTCGTCTTGCGGTTCTCGGAGGTCTTGCTCTTGAACAGGAAGCCGATGACCGGGATGTCCTTGAGGAAGGGGATGCCGGCCTCGGTCTCGGTCTGCTGGTCCTCGATGATGCCGCCGAGGATGACCGTGCTGCCGCTGGGCAGCGTGATCTGCGTTTTCACCTGACGACTGATGGTGATGCCGCCGGTCGTCGGGTCGGCCTGGCCGACGAAGCGCGACACGTTGAGGTCGACGTTCAGGCGCAGGTAGTCGTTGGTGCTGATCGACGGCGAGATGTTGAGCTCGATGCCCGCGACGCGCGGCTGGCCGACACCGGTCTGCGTGCTGTTGTTGCCCTGTGTGGTCTGCGTGGTCGGACGGTTCTCCTCGCTCTTGACCAGCGCGTTCTCGTTGTTGTTCACGACGATGCTGGGCAAGGACAGGATGTTGCTGTGGTCCTTGTTGGCGAGCGCGTTGACGACCACCGGCATTTCGAAGTTGTCGCTCTTGATGATGCCGCCCGTGAGGCCCTGCAGCGGGTTGTTGAAGTCCGGCAGGCGGATGTCGGGCAGGCTGTCGCCGTTGTTGTCCTGGTAGGTGGTGAGGCCGAAGCTCGTGAAGCCGTAGGGGCGCGTGAAGTTGTCACCCGACACGTCGATCAGTCCCAACTCCACACCGAGCCGGTCGATGTCGTCGGTCGACAGTTCGACCAGCGCCGCCTCGATCAACACCTGCGGCTGACGCACGTCGAGGCCCTCGATCATGCGCTGGATCTCCTTGTACTTCGTGTTCGAGGCGGAGATCAGGATGCTGTTGCTCTCGGGATGCGCCGTGATCACGGTCTGGCGCGGGCGGCGCGTCTGCGCCTGCTGCCCGGCCTGCGCCTGCTGCTCGGCGACCTGGTCCTCGCGGAGGAAGGTGCGCAGCGTGGTCGCGAGGTCCTCGGCGAGGACATTGCGGAGCGTGAAGACGTGGATGTCGCCGCTGGCCTCGGTGATCGGCTGGTCGAGACGCGCGATCAGATCGACGGCCTCGTTGATCCGCTGAGGATTGCCGCTGACCAGCAAGGCGTTGAGCGAGGCGAGCGCGAGGACCTGGACCTGATCCGCCGACCCGGCCTGGACCGGCTGGCCGCCGGCGACCTGGGCCTGCTGGGTCCGGCGCGCGCGCTCGTCGAGGACCTGCTTCAGCACCAACTCGAGCTCCTCGGCGGTCGCCGAGTAGAGCTTCACCACGCGTGTCTCCTCGTCGGGTGCGACGGGGGGGACATCCGAGAGCTTGAGCACCTGGTAGGCGGCCCAGACCTGCGGGCCGAAGCCCTGCAGCAGCACCGTGCGGTTGTCACCGAGCGCGCCGATGATCAGCGGCGTGCCGCCGGCCGCGGGCTGCGCGTTGAAGAAGGGGCGGGTCTGGGTGACCGCGTTGGTCGCGTTGAGGTACTTGACCGGGATGGTGGTGAGGATCTGGACGCCGGTCTGCGACGAGTACTGCTCGAGGTCCTCGAAGGCCACGTAGCGGGCCGCCGCGGAGATCTCGGTGCGGCGCGTCCCCGCGAAGCTGATGATCTCGACGATCTCGTTCGATCCCGTCCGCCGCGGCACGCACGCGAAGCCGCGGATGTAGAGCATCGTCTGGAAGAAGTTGTAGAACTCGTCCTTCTTGATCTTGTAGGGCCCGATGAAGTTGACGTTGAGTCCGGGCGCCGTGAACTCGGTGTCGTTGACCGAGAAGGACTTTCCGGTGATCCGCCCCGCGAGCTTGATGAAGTCCTTGACGGGGACTCCGGTCGTCTCGTTGACGGCCAACGTGATCTGATCGCCCTCCGGCGTGAGCTGGATGCCTCCCGGGTTCTGGTCCTGCGCGGTCGCCCTGGTGGGCGTGCCGAAGGTCGCCAGCATGCCGAGTGCGACCACAGCCAGGCGCCGCAGGAGCGCGGCTCCGTCCCGGCGCGCCGCGCGACCCGTGCGGATCTGCGCGACCGCGGACGGATCGCCTGCGGGAGTGGGATGGGAGGCGGCGACGGTGTCGCGAACCGGAGAGTGGATCACGTCCTCTGGACCACGCATGGTTTGGATTCCGACGGGCGGGATGTCCCGCCCTCACCGATGTTCCGCACGCTTCGGGCGAGGGAACGGCGCGCTCCGACGGCGCGGCGCGGCTTTTTATTGCGCTCGCGGATCGCAGGGAAGGACGCTTTTCGGCGAATCGTTTGGCAGCGCGAAGCGCTGACGGTATCCCTCTGCGCTCGCCTTCTCCGACCCCGTGACGATGAAGCTGTCACAGCTCCTGCGTGAGGACCTCGTGGTCCAGCCCCTCGCAGCCGCCGACAAGTGGGCCGCGATCCGCGCACTCGCGGAGCGGGGCGCGTCGAAGGGCGCGATCGCACCGGAACGTCTCGAGACTGTCCACGCCGCGCTGGTCGCCCGCGAACGCAGCATGACCACCGGGATGGAACACGGGGTCGCCATCCCGCACGCGGCGGTCGACGGCGTCGAGGACGTGGTCGCGATCCTCGGCGTCGCGCCGCGCGGCATCCCCTTCGAGTCGCTCGACGGTCAGCCGGCGCGCCTGCTGGTCTGCCTGATCATCCCCCGGACCAAAAAGCTGCTGCACATCCACACCCTCGCGCGGATCGCGAAGCTGCTGGCCCGGGCCGAGGTGCGTGATGCGATGATCGCCGCCCCGGACCCCGCCGCCGTGCTCGCCGTCGTGCGCGAGACCGAGCGCGACGTCGTCTGAGGTCGGGTCGGAGTCGCGCGGTGGTCTCGCCCAGCAGCGCGCCGACGGAACCCGGCGCTCCGAGCGTTCGCCGGTCCGTGCGCTGTGTTGCCGCCCTCCTGACCGGCTTCGGGGGTCTGCTGTTCGAGACGGCGATCCTGCGCCGGTTCGGCCTGCTGCTCGGCAACACCGCACTCGCTGCAGCCCTGACGATGGGCTGCTTCCTGTGCGGACTGGGCGTCGGTTCGTGGTGGGCGACGCGCCGACCTTGCGCGACGCCGGGGCCGACGGCGGGACGTCGCTACCAGCAGACCGGTGCACTGATCCTGTGCGTGCTCCTCGCGGTGCGTTCGCTGCCCGCGGCCGTCGATCCGATCCTCGGAGCCGGTCTCTGCGTGGTGCTGGTCGGTGGGCCCGCGCTGTGGATGGGCGTCGCCTTCCCCCGACTGTTCGCCGGACTCGAGCGACTCGGCGAGCATGCGGCGCTGTGCTCGACCAATCTGCTGGGCTCGGTGCTCGGGGCCTGGGTCGCGGCGAATCGGCTGGTGCCCCTCGCCGGCATGCAACTGACCCTGTTCCTCGCGGCGCTCGCCTACGGCGCGGCGGGTGTGCTGCTGCGCCTGCGGACCGCCGCCGAGCCGGAGGTGTCGGCGCGATCCAGGTCGACACCGGCCGTCGATCGGGACGACCTCGCGTGCGCCGCAGGTGCCGGATTCGCGCTCGTCGGCTTCGAGATCCTGCTCCTGCGGCGACTGCCCTTCTGGCTCGAGGGCTTCCAGCCGACGCTCGCCGGAGTCTTCGCCGCGGCGCTGCTCACCTCCGCGCTCGGTGCCGCCGCCACGGTGCTCCTGCCGCCGATGCGGCGCGGTGGGCACGCTGCCCGCACCGCGCTGGTGCTGACCGCCTTCGGAGCCGCGCTCGGCTTGCACGAGCATCTGGTTCCGTTGCTGCTCGGCCTCTCCGACGGAGCCACGCGCTCCGGCGGCGGCTGGACGGTCGAGGGCGACCTCGGCTTCCATCTGCGGATCCTGGCGCTGGCGACCATCGCCGCGGCCCCGGTCGGTCTGCCGGCCGGTGCCGTGCTGCCCCTGCTGCTCGCGCGCCGCAGTGGGGTCGATCGCGATCGGGTCGCCGGCGGGTTGTTCTTCGCGCAGGGCCTCGGCGCGCTCGTCGCCGCACTGGTGGTCGGACAGGTGCTGCCGGCCCTCGCGCCGCAGGGCTACTTCACGCTGGTTCCCATCGCCGTGGCGGTCGGCGCGATCGCCGCGGCGCGGCTGCGCGCGGTGCACGCGGTCACGGCGGGGGCCGTCGTCGCGGTCATGTCGATCGTCGGCGTCCCGGGACCCGGAACTCCGTTCGACCCGGTGCCCCCGGTGCGCGGATCGCGCTTCGATCGCCCGTCGGTGTACCGGCCGATCGCCTTCGCGACCGACGCGGGCACCACCGCGTCGGTCGCCTACGACCGCAGCCAGCACGCCATGGTGCTGTTCACCGACGAGTTCCGCGCGGCATGGGTCGGTCCCGACACCGACTACATGAAGGTCCTCGGTCACCTGCCCTTCCTGTTGCGCGACGATCTCCGCGACGTTGCGATCATCGCACTCGGCACCGGCACGACCGCCGAGGCGGTGTGCACCTGGACCACACCGCAGTCGGTGCAGGTCGTGGAGATCTCGCCGGCGGTGCTGTCGCTCGCCGATCACTTCGCGGCGGACGGGCCGGTGTCCGGCGCGCGGCGCGCGGCATTCGCCTCCGATCCGCGGGCACAGGTCCATGTCGACGACGGTCGTCGATTCGTCCAGCAGGCGGCGCCGCAGAGCTTCGATCTGCTGACGATGGAGCCGCTGCTGCCGTACGCTCCGGGTACGGCGGCCCTCTACAGCGCGGAGTTCTATGCGGCGGTCGCGCGCAGCCTGCGTGACGACGGCCTGTGCGTGCAGTGGGTGCCGACCCACGCGATGCCCCTCGCGATGTTCCGCACCCTGCTCGCGACCTTCGCCGGTGGGTTCCCGTACTGCTCGGTGTGGCTGATCGAGCAATCGACGCTGCTGGTCGGTTCGAAGCGTCCGCACCTGCCCGCGCTGGAGGATCTGCAGCGGCGCCTGGCATCCGCTCCTGCTCTCGCGCGACGCACGCTCCACGAAGCCGGTCTGTGTGCCCCTCGCGACTTCGCCGCGGCGCTGGTGGGGGCGCTCGACGAGCACTCCTTCGCGGACGCGGAGATCCTGCACGACGATCGCCCCTTCCTCGAGAGCATCGGCTACTGGGGCGGATTCGAGAGGCTCGGTTTCCTGAGCGCGAACCTCGCTGCGCTCGAGCCGCTCGCGGCGTCCGGTGCCGGTGGGGACGCTCCGGAGCACCTCGCCTCGCCGCACTGGGTCGATCTGCGCGGCGAGCGTCTCCGCGCCCTGGTCCTGCGCAACGATGCCGTGCTCGCCACCGCCGCGGTCGCCGCGCAGTCCGCGGCCGCGGCCTCGGCGTTGTTCGCGCGCGCACCGGCCAGCGTGCTGCTCCACCAGGAAGCGCTGCGCGCGCGACGCCTCGCGCTCGAGGCGCAGGTGCGGGAGACGGGTGCCCGCAACACCGCGGATGCCGCACGTCGCTTCATCCACCTCGATCCCGGTTCCGCGATCCTGCAGGCCGCCGCAGGGGCGGACATCACCGACCCGGAACAGCGCGCGGCCCAGGTCGCGCGCGCGGTCGCCGTCGACCCGACCCTGCCGGTCGTGTTTCCGGCCGCGTTCGGCGACTCGGCGATCCTGCCGCCCGATCCGCGCAGCCCGCTCGAGGATCTCGCGGTCCTGGTCGAGGGAGACGACCTGGTGCGTGCGGCGAGCGGTAGCGATCCGCGCGCGGTTGCGCTGCGCGGCGCCTTCGGCGTGCGGGTGGCCCTCGCCCTGGTCGCACGCGCCGCGCGGCAGCCGCTCGAAGGGGAACAGCGCGAGTCCCTGGGCGAGGTCGCGGATCCCGCGGTGCTCGAGGCCTACGCGGAGGCGGTCGTCGCCCGCGGCGGGGACCTGCTCGCCGAACTCGTCGGGGTGTGGCGCGGCGATCTCGACATGCCCTCCGCGTTGCGCGAGGTCGCGCGTGGCGAGGTGTCGGTGCGCGTCCGCTGTGCCGAGTCGATCGCGGGGCGGCGTGGACCCGCCGTCGCCGATCTCCTCGCCTTGCTCCTCTGCGACGACGACATCGCGGTCCGCCGTGCGGCTGCTGGGGCTCTGGTGCGCTCCTTCGGGGAGCGCGTGTCCTACGACCCCGAAGCTCCTTCCGCCGACAGACAGCGTGCAGCGGATGAGCTGCGCAGCCTGCATAATCGCCGGCCATGACGGCGGTGACGGTTGCGGCTCTTGCGGAGCTCGTCGGTGGACAGGTGGTGGGTGACGGCTCGGTGCTGATCCGTGGCGTGGCCGATCTGCGGGCGGCGGGACCCGAACAGATCGGCTTCGTCCGCGAGGCGAAGTTCGCGCCGTTGGCCGCGCACAGCCGGGCCGGTGCGGTGATCGTCAGCGAGGCGATCGCCGCGACGATGCCGCAGATCGTCGTCGTCGCCCCCGACGTCGCCTTCGCGCGCGTCGCGACCGTGTTCCACCCGGTGCCGCGCGCCACCGCGCACCGGGTGCACCCGACCGCGGTCGTCGACGACGGCGCCACGCTGGACGATCCGGTCGAACTCGGACCGCACTGCAGCGTCGGCCGCGGCGCCCACATCGGGGCGGGCACGCTCTGCGGCAGCGGCGTGATCGTCGGCGCCGACGTGCGCATCGGCCGCGACTGCACCATCCATCCCCGCGTGGTGATCTACCCCGGTTGCGTGCTCGGCGATCGCGTCATCGTGCACGCCGGCACCGTGATCGGCAGCGACGGCTTCGGCTACGCGCGCGAGGGCGCGAACTGGATCAAGATCCCGCAGATCGGCGATGTACGCATCGAGGACGACGTCGAGCTCGGTGCCAACGTCACCATCGACCGCGCCACGCTCGGTAGTACGCGCATCGGTCGCGGCACCAAGATCGACAACCTCGTGCACGTCGGCCACAACTGCAACTTCGGCGCGAACTGCGCGCTGGCCGGCTTCTCGGCCTTCTCGGGCAGCACCACGCTCGGCGACAACGTCTCCGTCGGTGGTCACGTGGTCAGCGCCGGTCATCTCAAGGTCACGGCCGACACGCGCATCGGCGGCAACTCGGTGCTCTACGGCGACATCGTCGAGAGCGGCGAGTACCTCGGCTACCCGCTGCAGCCGAAGACGCGCTGGGGCCGCACGCTGCACGTGCTGGGCAACCTGCCGGAGCTCGCCGCGCGGGTGCGCGAGCTGCGTCGCGAGAGCGAGGGTCCGGGCACGCGCTGATCGACGACTCCGGAGGATTCGCGCGGCACGCGTGGATTCTCGTGAGCAGTCGATGCCAGCAGGACCGACAGCGCGGCCGAGTGCCTCGGGGTGCGGTGAGCGAAGCGAGCCGCACCCCTTCGGTTGCGGCAGGAGGCCGCGCTGTGTGGGCGCGCACGGGACCCTGCCCCGCCGATCAGCGCGGCAGGATCTCGTCGAGCCGCGACTCGACGGCGTGGAGGATCACATCCCGCGTTTGCCGGTAGGTCGCGACGTCGGCGCCGTACGGATCGGGCACGCCGGCGCCGCGCGGATCGAGCAGTTCGGCGCGCGCGGCGACCGAGGGTTCGAGCGCGCGGACGGCGACGAGGTGCGAGGGACCGAGGCAGAAGATGCGGTGCGCAGAGCGCAGGACTTCGCGCGACAGCGCGCGCGAGCGGTGGACATCGAGGTCGATGCCGAGGTCGCGGGTCGCGGCGATGGCACCGTCGCTGGCCGGCATGCCCGGCAGCGCGGTGATCCCGGCGCTGGCGAAGCGCAGGCCGTGGGCGAGGACACGGTCGTCCTGCGTGCCGAGCCGGCGGGCGGCGGTGCGCCGCGCCAACGACTCCGCCATCGGCGAGCGGCAGGTGTTGCCGGTGCACACGAACAGCCAGGTGTGCGAGGCCGTCGTCGCGATCTCGTCGGCGGTCAGCAGGCCTTCGCGGATCACTTCGAGTTCGCCGAACTCGAGCGCGGTGTCCTCGGGCCAGCCGTCGCGCGTCAGCGGGAGCAGACGGGCGACGGTCGAAGCCTGCCGCAAGGGCGGGGGCCCGGCATCGAACAGCAGGTCGATGCGGTCACCGGCGGCGGCCGCGATCTCGTCGGGGCCGGACCACGGATCCTGTCCGGACGGATTGACGCTGGTGAGGAACAGGCTGCCGCCGAGTTCACGGGCGACCGCGCGTGCGAAGGGGTGCGCAGGCACACGCACGCCGACCGTGCCGGTCTCACGCGCGGGCAGGACCAGCGTGAGCGGTCCCGGCCAGTAGCGTGCGACGAGCGCGTTCACGCGCCATGTCGGCGCGGCGGCGAAGCGCTCGAGCTGGTCGCTGTCGGCGAGGTGATGCGTGAAGCGCAGGTCCGCCGGTCGGCCCTTCCAGGAGCGAATGCTCTCGATCGAAGCTGCAGAGGTGGGATCTGCAGCGAGTCCGTAGACGGTCTCGGTCGGCAGCACCACGATCCTGCCGCCGCGGATCGCCGCGACGGCCTCCTGGACCTGCGATGCTTGGATCTCGTGGCCGGTGACGGCGACTCGTCGCATGGGGATCGGAGCGGCGGGAAAGGGGCGCGCCGAAGGGGCGCTTGGTGCGCTTCCGGCGCGTTTGACTCGATTGGGGGCGCTGCCTACGGTGCCCGGTTGATCTGCTCCCTGCGCGGCACGTGTTCGCGGCGAGTGGACGGCAGGTCCACAGCGTTCCATGGCCGACGGCGAAGCGCAAGAGAAGGATCGCGGGCAGCCTGCCGGCGGGAGCGGTGCTCCGGCTCGCGGCGCGAAGGTGCCGGGTCCGGAGCCGGAGCATCAGGAAGCGGCGGGAGTCGACGACGAACCGGCGCGGGCACTGCGCGAGAGCGTGCGCACCCGTCAGCTCGCCCGGCTGGGTGCGCTGTTCGCCGGCTTCGCCCACGAGATCAAGAATCCGCTGTCGACGATCGGCCTCAACCTCCAACTCGTGAAGGAGGACCTCGGCGACGGCGAGACCGCGCGCGATCAGCGGATCGTGCGCCGCATCCACGTGCTCGAGGGCGAGGTGCGGCGTCTGCAGGGCATCCTCGAGCAGTTCCTCGCCTTCGTGCGGGTCCCCGAACTGAAGCGGCGGGAGGTGGATGTCGACGGCCTGCTGCGCGACGTCGTCGAATTCGTCCAGCCCGAAGCCCAGGAGCGGCGCGTTCCGCTGCGCCTGCTCGCCGACGGCAACGACGGTCGACTCGAGATCGATCCGGATCAGTTCCGTGCGGTGATCGTCAATCTGCTGCGCAACGCGATGGATGCCTGCGCCGACGGCGGCGAGATCATCCTCGTCACGCGCCACGCGCAAGAGGCGGTCACCGTGCAGGTCATCGACACCGGCGCCGGGATGACCCCGGAGGTGCGCGAGAAGGTGTTCACGCCGTACTTCAGCACCAAGAAGCACGGAACCGGACTCGGCCTGCCGACGGCGCGGCGGGTGATCGAACAACACGGCGGCACCCTGAAGCTCGATTCCGAGCCCGGCCGGGGCACCGCCTTCACCATCTGGCTGCCGCGCGACGCGGCGAAGAAGGAAGAGACTTGAGACGCGAGCCCGTGCTCCTGGTCGACGACGACGACGCGCTCCGCTCGACGCTGCAGGACGCGCTCGAGGTGCTCGAGGTCGAAGTCGACACCGCCGCGACCGGCAAGGCCGCGCTCGACCGGCTCGCCGAGCGCAACTACGCCGTGGTGATCACCGACCTGGTGATGCGCGACGTCGACGGGTTCGCCGTGCTGATCGAGGCCAAGCGGCGCGCACCGTCGTGCCGCGTGGTGATGCTCACCGGGCACGGCAGCCGCGAGGTCGCGGTCGAGGCGATGCGGCGCGGCGCGACCTACTACATCGAGAAGCCCGTCGATCTCGCCGAACTGCGCACCAAGGTCCAGAAGTGCCTCGAGGAGCATCGCAAGGACGTCGAGTACGAGGGACTCCGTGCGCGCATCGAGCGTGAGGGTGGGATCCGCGGTGTCATCGGACAGGACCCGAAGATGGTGCGGCTGCTCGAGACCGTGCGGCAGATCGCGCCCACCAACGCCTCGGTGCTCGTGCGCGGCGAGTCCGGGACCGGCAAGGAGTTGGTCGCTCGGGCGGTCCACGACCTCTCGCCGCGGCGCGACAAGCCCTTCGTGGCGCTCAACTGCGGCGGCCTGGCGGAAGGCACGATCGAGAGCGAGCTCTTCGGTCACCAGAAGGGCTCCTTCACCGGCGCGATCGGCGATCGCGAGGGCAAGTTCGAGTACGCCGACGGCGGCACGCTGTTCCTCGACGAGGTCGGCGAGATGCCGCTGACCACGCAGATCAAGTTCCTGCGCGTGCTGGAGGAGCGCGAAGTCGCGCGCATCGGCAGCAACAAGGTACGCAAGGTCGACGTGCGCGTCGTTGCCGCGACCAACGCCGATCTCGAGCAGCGCGTCAAGGACGGCGCCTTCCGCGAGGATCTCTACTACCGCCTCAAGGTCGTGAGCCTGGTCCTGCCGCCGCTGCGTGAGCGCAGCGGCGACATCAAGCTGCTCGTGGAACACTTCCTGCGCCACTTCGCCGAACTGCACGGCAAGGGCGTGGAGTCGATCGACCGCGACGCCCTGGTCGCGCTGCTGCACTATCCCTGGCCCGGCAACGTGCGCGAACTGCGCAACGCCGTCGAGAGCATGGTGGTCCGGGCGCGCGGCAACATCCTCACTCAGGCGGACCTGCCTCCCGAGATCGGCCCTCGGCCGACGGGCGACGCGGAGGGCTGGGAGTTCCTCGCCGGGAGGACCGCCGAGGAGGTGGAGCGCAACCACATCCGCGTGACCCTCGCGATGACCGACGGCAACCGCCTGAAGGCCGCCTCGGCGATGGGGATCTCGGAGCGGACGCTCTATCGCAAGATCAAGGAATACGGACTCTGAGGGCGACGACGCGCGGTCCGCTTCCGTCCTGCGTAGTAGCAGTCCGACCGCGCATGGATCCACCCGCCGCGCGCTCGATCTCCTAGGATGCGCCGTCGCATCGATCCGATGAAACCCAGCATGCTCCGCGCGCTCGTGGTCCTGGTCCTCTGCGGCGCGAACCTCGTCGCGCAGGACGACGGTTTCGGCGCCGATCTGAAGGAGGCGCAACGCCTGTTCCGCCGTGGCGACCTGCGCAAGGCCGAGGCGATCCTGCAGGACATCGTGGATGCCGTCGAGGAAGGCGATGCGCCGCCCGCAGACGTGCTCCGGCAGGCGCGCCGGGGCCTGCTCGAACTACGCTTCCGCCACGGCGACGACGATGCGGTGGCGACGGGACTCGCGCAGTTGCCCGCCGAGGAGCGTGATCGCGCGCCCTTCCGGCTCCTCGCGATCGATTCGGCGCTGCGCACCGGCCGCTACGCCGAGGGGGAGGCGCTGCTGCGCGCCGCGATCCAGGATGCGAAGGAAGGCGGCACGGGCCCCTTGCGCTGCCGGCTCGGTGAGTTGCTGCGCATCACCGGACGTCGCGCGGAGGGTGATCGCGAACTGCAGGCCGCGGCCGACGTCGCCGGTGACGACGCGCAGGCGCTCTCCTTCGGTGCGCGCGCTCTGATGGTGCTGGGCGGAAGGCAGAACGTCGAGGAGGCATCGCAACGCCTTGTCGCCGCGATCCGCAAGGACCCGGATGCGTGGCTGCCACGCACGCTCTACGGGAAGCTGCGCTTCGACGTCTATGGCGAGTGGTCCGGTGCGGAGAGCGGCGAGCGCACCCTGCTCGACGTCCTCGAACGCAACGGCGAGATCGAGGAGGCCTTGCTCGCGCTGTACCGGATCCGGGTCCGCAACCACCTGCTCGAGCCCGCGAAGACCGAGAACTTCCTCGACCGCGCGCTGGCCGCGAATCCGCGTTCGGTCCCGGCCCTGCTGCTGCGCGGGATCGGATGGATCGACGATCGCCGCTTCGAAGAGGGTGTGCGTTTCCTCGATCAGGCCCTCTCGATCAACCCGCGGGATCGCGATGTGCTCGCCGAGCGTTGTGCCGCCGCGGTGATCGTCCACGACGAGAAGGGTGCCAGCGACTACCGCGCACGCGCGCTCGAGTTCGATCCGGACTGGGGCGGTGTGGATCGCGCGATCGGTGAGCGCATGGTCGCCCTGTACCGGTTCACCGACGCGATCCCGTACTACGATGCCGCGCTGAAGCGCGATGCCGACGACATCGACGCGTTGCACGGCCAGGCCAAGGCTCTGGTCTATGCCGGTCGCGGCGAGGACGCACGCAAGTTGCTGCTGCGTGCGAAGGAACTGCAGAAGGGCTATGTCAATCCCTGGCGAAACAACGTGATCGCCGTGCAGGACCTTCTCGACGAGGAATACGTGACGGTCGAGCAGGGCGGCTTCCGCTTCTGGCTGCACAAGGCGGATGCGGCGGTGCTCCAGCGCTATCTGCTGCCCTTCGCGACCGCGGCGAAGCAGTCGTTGGATGCCAAGTACGGTCTCGTGCCGGAGGGCCCGGTGCGCTTCGAGTCCTTCCACACCTGGGACGACTTCTCGGTGCGAACCACGGGCTTCCGCGGCTTCCCGGCGCTCGGTGCGTGCTTCGGCGGGATGATCACCTTCGTGTCGCCGGTCGACTCCGATCTGCGACGCAACGACTTCATGTGGGAGGCGACGGTGTGGCACGAGTACACGCACGTGCTCACGCTCGGCCTGAGTCGCCATCGCGTGCCGCGCTGGTTGACCGAGGGCTTCTCGGTGTACGAGGAAGGCCAGCGCGACAAGGCCTGGGAACGCGGCATGGAGCGCGAGCTGGTCGATGCGGTCGCCAACGGCGAGATCGCACCGATCCGCCTGTTCGACCGCGTGTTCCGCGGTCCGCGCATCCTGTTCGGCTACTACCAGGGCGGCCTCCTGGTCGACTTCCTGGTGCGTGAGTTCGGCTTCCCCAAGGTGGTGGAACTGCTGCGCGCATACGGACGCGACCTGTCGGCGGAGGACGCCTTCCGCGAGACCTTCGGTGTCGGCACGGCCGAGATCGATCGCCGATTCCTCGAGGATCTGAGCGAACGCCGGATCGCCCGCGTCCATCTCGTGCCGCACTGGGGCGACGAGGCCGTCGATCGCTTCCGCGCCGCGATCGCGCGCGATCCTGCGGATCACGACGCGCGCATCGCGCTCGGCTGGGCCGCGGTCCAACGGGGCGTGGACGTCGACGCCTCGGTCCACCTGCGCGAGGTCCTGGCGCGCGACCCGAACGATGCGGAGGGTCTCCTCCTGCAGGCGGAGCTGCTGCGGCGTCGCGGTCGCACCGAGGAGGCGATCGAGACCTTCGAGCGAGCCTTCGCTGCCGGCGCCGAGGACTTCGATTCGCGAATCCGTCTCGCCGAGCTGCTCGAGGCACGCGGCGACGACGACGGTGCCATGCGCGTGTACCTGGCGTCGAAGCGCTCCTGGCCTGGGTGCACCGATCAGGCGGTCGCTCCGGAACTGCGGCTCGCGCGACTGCACCGCAAGGCGGGGCGCGAGGACGACGCGATGATGGAGCTGACGACCTACTGCCAGCGCACCGCGCGTGCCTATGCGCCGCGTCTGGAGCTGGCCGAGTATGCGCGTGCGCGCGGCGACCATCGGCTGGAAGCGAAGCTCCTCGAGCAGTCGATCGCGATCGACCCGTTCTCGCGCGCGGTGCATCGCGAACTGGGTGAGGCCTACGTGGCCCTGGATCGCGATGATGCCGCGGTGCGCGAGTATGAGGCCCTGCTCGCGATCACACCCGAGCTCGACCGACCGCAGCAGACGGGCGGGTCCGCGGGTCAGCCTCGCAGCGTCGACTCGGCGGAGTTCCGGCGCGAACAGGCTGAGGCGGCCGTCGCCCTGGCGCGGGTGCTGAAGCGGCTCGGCCGCCTGGATGCGATGAACGAGGTCCTCGATCGGGCACTTCGCGACGATCCGAACGGCCCGACCGCGGATGCGGCGCGCGAGCTTCGCGGTCGGTGAAGGCAGGTCACATGCTTCGAACGGGGGGCGACGGCGGATATCGTCCCGACCCCCCTCGGCATGCAGGCCCTCCTCGAATCGACCTGGCGCGACGTGCAACCCGCGCTGCGCGCGGCGGTGGGGGATGCGGTCCACGACGCCTGGCTGGCCCAGTTGCAGCCGATGTTCCTCGAGCGGGGAGTGCTGCACATCGAAGCGCCCAACCGCATGGTCGCGGAACGCGTGATGCAGCTCTACCGCGAGTTGATCGAGCGTGAGTTGTCGGCGTCGTTCGGGACGGCGATCGGCATCTCGGTGACCGCTGCACCGAAGGCGATGCAACCGGACGAGCTCGAGGTCGGTCCGATGCAGCCGATCGTCGACCGTAGCAATCGCACCGCGTGGTTGTTGCTGCAGGCGCTGTACGAAGGACGGGCCCTGCCGTCGCGGCAGTTCCTGTTCCACGGGCCGGCCGGGATCGGCAAGAGTTTCCTGTTGCAGTGGTGGCGTTCCTCGCGCGGCGACCGCAACGTCGTGTGGCGTGATGCAACCGCGCTGATCCATGCGCATCAGGCCCTGCGTCGCGAGCGCGGGAGCGACACCTGGCGCGAGGAACTCCTCGATCCGCGGGACCTCGTGATCGACGAGGTCCATCGCCTCGCCGGGCACACCCGGGTCCAGCGCGATCTCGCCGGTGTTCTCGAAGCGCGTGCCGAAGCCGGGGTGGTGACGCTGCTGGCCTCGCGGTGGCATCCACGCGAGATCCGCGAGGTCGACGATCGTCTGCGCACCTGGTTGCTCGCCGGGTTCGTGACGGAGATCGAGTCGCCTGGGCCTGAGGCTCGGCTCGCCTATCTGCGTGCCCTGGAGGGGCCGCCGTCGCGCAACGGCCGCGCCGAAGCGATCCACGATCTCGCGCAGCAGACACAGGGTGGCTTCCCGGAGCTCCGCCGCGCGTGGACGCTCGATCGCCTGCGCGATCAGCCCGGACATGCGCGTCGCTATTTCGAGTTGATCGACCCGCGCAGCATCTTCGACCGTGTCCGCCGTGCGGTCGTCGATGCCTTCGGGGTCCCGATGGACGAACTCCTCGGGGACACCCAGCGGCGCCACGTCAGCCAGGCACGCAAGGTGCTCGCCCTGTTGTGCGTGCGCGCCGGACTCAGTCGAGCGGAGGTCGGTCGCTTCCTCACGCGCACGCGCGCCGCCGTCAGCTACATGATCCAGTCGATCGAGAGCGAGTTGCCCGGCGATGCGGACCTGGCGCGCCGCGTCGAGGAGCTGTCGTGAACTTCTACGTCGCGATCGACGGCGCCGACGGCTGCGGCAAGACGACGCAGGCGACGCTGCTCGCTGCAGCGTTCGCTTCACGCGGGACCGCGTGTCTGCACCTCCGCGAACCCGGTTCCACGCCGCTCGGCGAAGGATTGCGTCGGGTGCTGCTCGACCCATCGACCGGCGAACTCGATCCTCTCGCCGAGGCGCTGGCGTTCTCGGCGGCGCGGCGCGAGATGTTGGTCCGCGAGGTCGCACCCGCGCTCGCGGGCGGGGTGGCGGTCGTGGCGGAGCGCTGCTTCCTGTCCACGGTGGCCTACCAGTGCCGATCCTCGCACGCGGGACAGCGGGCCGACGAGGATCTGGTGCGCGACGTCACCGCACACCTTCTGCGCATCGCGAACCCGGATCTGATCATCGTTCTCGACGTGCCGGAGGCGGTCGCCGCATCGCGCCTCGTGCAGGCCGGTCGCCTGGATCGCATCGAGGCGAGGCCGCCCGCGTTCCACGCCGCCGTCCGTGCGGCCATGCGCAGCTTCGCGGCGCCCGACTCGCGCTGGGCCGGATTGTTGCGGCGGCCCGGCGATCCTGGACCTTGCTCGCGCATCCGAATGCTCGACGGCACCGCCTCGCGCGAGCAGGTCCACGCTCGGATCCTGGCCCTGGTCGGGGAGTTTGCGCGGTGACTCCGGTGGACGGATCGGAGTTCGCATTGCGCGGTCAGGGCGAAGACTACGCGAGGCTCCTGAACCTGGCGCGCGCGAGGAAGCTGCCGCACGCCCTCGTGATCGAGGGTGGACGCGGGACCGGCAAGTCGACGGCCGCGAAGCGCATGGCGGCCGCGCTGCTGGGAGACGGCGACGTCACCACGGCCGCGCGCATCTCCAGTGGCAACCATCCCGACCTGTATCTGCTCGCGGTACCCGAGGACAAGACCGAGATCCCGGTCGAGTCCGTGCGTGAGCTGATCGAGAAGCTGCAGATGCGGCCGATGGAGGGCGGCGCGCGCGTCGCGATCGTCGATCCCGCCGATCGGCTCAACGAGCAGGGCCAGAACGCCCTGCTGAAGACCCTCGAAGAGCCCGGTGAAGACGCCTTCCTGATCCTGGTGGTGGACCGGCCCGAGGCCCTGCTCGACACGGTGCGCTCGCGCTGCGCGCGCCTGCGCATCCGGGCCCTGGGAACGGCGCACCTCGCCGGACTGCTTCGCGCCGATCCGGCGATCCCGGCGGCCGACGTGCAGCGGGCGATCGACGGCTGCGGCGGCTCGCTGGGGCTTGCGCGGCGACTCCTCGATCCCGATCTGCGCCCGCTCAGCCGCGCGATCGAGACCTTCCTGCTCGCCCCGGGGCCGGTGGCGGTTCGTCCCGCGGCGGAGGTCCTGTGCGGATCCGGCACAGCCGGACGCGCAGCGAACGACGAGCGCGCCCGACTCGTACTGTTCCTGTTGCGCAGCCGGTTGCGCATCCAACTCGACGGTGCGCTTGCCGCATCTGCCGACGACGGCTACCTTTCCGCCCGCACCGAGAGCTGTCTGACCGCGCTCGATGCCGTGCTCGCCGCGGAGGCCGACCTCGACCTGGGCATCCCTCAGAGCCAGGTGATCGAAGGCCTGCTCCTGCGGCTGTGCGGATCGAGCCCGCTCGGAGGGCAATCGGCGTGACCTTCCGGATCACCGGCGACCGCACGGACGTCGGGGAATCGGGCGGCAGCGGCTGCAGCGGTGTCTCGGTCAGGACATCGCCAAGAGCCGAAGCCGTCGATCGCAGCGCGATCAAGGGCGGTTCGTCGTCGGCCGATAGGTGCTCCGAGGTCGGGCCCGCGCGAGCGGGTCATCTGACTGCGGACGAACACGCGATGACGGCCCACGACGGCATCGAGGAACGGATCCTCTTCCTGCGGCGGCGCGATCGACGCTTCGCGCGCAACGCCTACTTGTTCCTGCTCGACGCGCTGGACCACACCATGGTGCAGCTCGGCAAGGATCGCAAGATCGGCGAGGAGCGTCACGTCGGCGCGCGCGAGCTGCTCGACGGCATCCGCGATTTCGCGTCCGCGCAGTTCGGACCGATGGCCCCGCACGTCTTCCAGCGCTGGGGGTTGCGCAGCACCCAGGACTTCGGCGAGATCGTCTTCAACCTCGTCGATGCCGGACTGCTGAGCCGTCGCGCCGAGGACTCACGACTCGACTTCTCCGGCGGCTTCGACTTCGAGGCCGCCTTCGCCGAGAAGTTCAACGAGCGGCTGACGGCGATCAGCCATCCGCAAGCGGTCTGATCGCGCTGGTCGACACCGCGGCGGCCGCCGCGGTGTGACCTCGCTCAGTGCTTGGCGGTCGGCACTTCGGTCGCGTTCTTCGGGTCCTGACCGAAACCGATCTTCAGGACCTTGCCGTACTCGGGGATCTGGCGGATGTCCTTGCCGGACTTCTGCAGCACCTGGCGGATCGCCTCCTGGAGCTGCGCATCCTCCTGGATGTCGCCGAGCGCACGACCACCGGGGTAGGCCTTGCCGCGGAGGTCGGCGACCTCGTCGCGGACGAGATAGCGCACCCAGCGGCGGACGTCGTCGCGTTCGAGGTGCGTCGACAGACCCTTGTAGAAGTCGTCGAAGCCCGGATAGCGCGTCGCATCGCCGCCATCGGAGTCGGCGAGCTGCAACATCAGCTCGGGCTCGGAGCCGACGAGTCTCTTCGCGTACTCCTGCAGCTTGCCGGTCTGGTAGATCTCGAAGAGCTCGGCGTTCTTCCAGGCGTCCTTCGCGCTGACTTCGCGCAGTTCGATCGGCACGTCGGGGATGATGCCCCAGTCCGGCGCGAGCACCTTGCCGTCACGGTCGATCTCCTTGTGGATCGAGCGACCGCTGGGCAGGTAGTAGCGCGCGACCGTGATCTTCACGTGCGCACCGGGGTCGTACTTGCCGTTGCCGTTGACGTCGGTGTACGGCTCCCATTCGTCGCGTGCGCCGTCTTCGTTCTTGTCCTCGAAGGGCTCACCCGGCTTGCTGCGCAGCGCCATGATCTGCTGCACGCTGCCCTTGCCGTAGCTGCGATCGCCGACGATGGTCGCACGGCCGTGGTCCTGGAGAGCACCCGCGGTGATCTCGGACGCGGACGCGGTGAACTCGTTGACGAGCACCGCCAGCGGGATGTCGGTGTCGAACTGATGCCGCGGCCGCGTGCGGTAGGTGACCTTGTCCTCGCTGCGACCCTGCGTGTAGACGACCATCTTGTCGGCCGCGACGAACATCTCGACCAGATCGCGCGCCGCCAGCAGATAGCCGCCGGTGTTGTTGCGGAGATCGACGACCAGCGAGGTCATGCCCTGCGCCTTCAGGTGCTCGAGAGCCTCGTGCATCTCCTGGCCGGTGTTCTGCGCGAAGGTCACGACCTCCGCATAGCCGACGCTCCCGGGCAGCATGTCGTAGTTCACCGACGGCACCACGATCTCCTGGCGGGTGATCGCGACGTCCTTCGGCTCCTGCAGTCCCGGGCGCACGATCTTCAGCGTGACCGCCGTGTTCGGCTGTCCCTTCAGGCGTGCGATGATCTCCTCCGAGGTCCGACCCGAGGTGTCCCAGCCATCGACCTCGAGGATCTTGTCACCCGAGCGCAAGCCCGCGCGGTACGCCGGGCCGGAGTAGATCGGACGGGTGATGGAGAAGACGTTGTCGCGGTCGAAGTTGACGAAGGCACCGATGCCCCCGTACTCGCGGTTGAGGTCGAAGAAGAAGCGCTGGAACTCGTCCGACGTGAAGTACGCCGTGTGCGGGTCCATCGACTGCATCATCCCCTTGGCCGCGCTCTCCAGGAGGTCGTCCTCCTTGAAGGTCGTGCCGCGGATGTGCTGCGTCTCGCCGAGGCGGATCAGCTCGTGCAGCAGCGCGAGGTCGTCCTTGCTCCCGGCATTGGGGATGAACTTCGGGTCTTCGACGAGGGAGGTCAGTCGCCGCTGGAACACCCGGCGCTCCTCCTCGCGCTGGAGGTACGCCGCGGCGAGACGGCCATCCGCGGTCGGCTCGCTCTGGGCGCGCCGCAGCACCTTGCCGACGTCGCCCGACAGATCGCTGTTGAACTCGGCCAGCGTCAGCGCGGAACGCACCGACACCGCATGGTCGCTCGAGCGCAGGAATCCGGTCAGCGTCTGCTTGGCCTGGAGTTGCTCGCTCTCGCTGCCGACCCGCCACAAGGCACGCGCGGCCTCGATCTGTGCTGCCGGAGTGGCGAGCGTGTCGCCGAGGCGCTCGGCGACGAGCTTGCGGACGTCGGGCAGCACGCGCTTGTTGAACAGCGTCGGGTCGCCGAGGATCGACAGCGCCGCGGCCTGTTCGTCGCCGTCCTTGCTGGTCGCGATCGGCGTGAGGAGATCGAGGATCTCCTTGCCGTGGATGTCGCCGTCCGCGAGTGCACGGAGGGCCACCGCGCCGGCCAGTCGCCCGTGGTTGCCGGACTTCGCGGCAGCCTGGGTGACGACGCGTGCCACCGCTTCCGACTCACCGAGGTCGGCGATCTCGGATCCGGTCGCGAACACGGCGGTGAGCGGTTCGGCATCGGCGCGCGTCAGGGCGCGTGCCACCTGACTCTCGAGTTCGCCCTGTGCGCGCAGGAGGCCGGCGGAGAAGAAGAGGATCGCGGTGGCACACGCCACGCGTCGGGTCATCGGCATCGGGTGTCCTTGGTGCTGGTCAGGCATGGATCGGCGTCTGCTGGGGCGGACCTCGAACGAACTTGCCGTGGAAAAGCCGCCCGGGGCGGGGCGGCCGGTCCGCGTGGATCGCGCCCCCGTCTGCTACGGAGCAGGCCGGTCCGCGGTCAGCGCTTCGACGGTTAGAGTCGTTCGACCATGGCGAACGAAACGCAAGCGGAGCAGTCCGGCGGCGCGGATCCAAGGGGGCTCGTCCATCTCGACGCCCGCGGCGCGGCGTGGATGGTCGATGTCGGCGGCAAGCCGGTGACCGAGAGGACCGCCCGGGCGCGCGCCGAGGTGGAATTGGGAGAGGAGTTGCTGGAGACCTTCTTCGGCGGCGGGTTGAGGAAGGGAGACGGGCCGGCGGTGGCGCGCATCGCCGGGATCCAGGCCGCGAAGGAGACGGCGCGGCTGATCCCGCTCTGCCATCCGGTGCCCTTGACTGCGGTGCAGGTCGACGTCGAACGCGGAGCCGAGCCGGGGATCGTCGAGATCCGCAGCACAGCGCGCACGGTGGGGGTCACGGGGGTGGAGATGGAGGCTCTGACCGCGGTGAGTGTCGCCGCCCTGGCCGTCTACGACATGTGCAAGTCGGTCCAGCGCGGCATCCGCATCCGCGTCGTCGAACTGGTCGAGAAGACCGGGGGAGTGCGCGGCGATTGGCGGCGCGCGACGCCGCCCCCCGCGAGCGCGGAATAGCTCTTCGCGGCCGATCCTGTCGCCCGTACAGTGCGCCGCCCCGCGGCCGGGAGATCCGGCGCGAGTGACCTCATGGCGCAGAAGAAGCAGTCCCCCCGCAAGTCCAAGCCGGCCGCCCGCGCGGCGAAGAACCGACCGGCTCCCCAAGCAGCCCGCCCGCGGAAGGTCTCTCCGCAGGTCGCCGAGATCCAATCGGTGATCGACGTGATGGTCGAGCGCGGAGCCGTCGAGGTTGAACTCGAGGCCAAGGGGACGCGCATCCGCGTCCGACTGAAGGAGGACCGCGCGGTGTCCATGGTGCCGATCGCTGCCGCCACGCCGCACCTGGTCGCCGCCCCCGCGCCGGAGGCGCCGAGCGCCGCACGCCCGGCGGCCGCCGACACCTCGGCCTACCACGTGTTCAAGTCGCCGATGGTCGGCACCTTCTACCGGTCGCCCTCTCCCGACACCGACCCCTTCGTCGAGGCCGGAAGCCGCATCGGCCCCGAGTCCACGTTGTGCATCCTCGAGGCGATGAAGGTGATGAACGAGATCAAGGCCGAGATCTCGGGCAAGGTCGTCGAGGTACTCGCCCAGAACGGCGAGCCCGTCGAGTTCGGACAACCCCTCTTCCTGATCGACCAGGACTGACCCGTGTTCCGACGAGTCCTGATCGCAAATCGCGGCGAGATCGCGCTGCGCATCCTCCGTGCCTGCAAGGAACTCGGGATCGAGACGGTCGCCGTCTATTCCGAGGCCGACCGCGACCTTCTCCACCTGCGCTACGCGGACGAGACGGTGTGCATCGGTCCGGCCACCAGCGCCGAGAGCTACCTCAACATCCCGTCGCTGATCGCGGCGGCAGAGATCGCCGACGTCGAGGCGATCCATCCGGGCTACGGCTTCCTCTCCGAGAACGCACACTTCGTCGAGGTCTGCCAGTCCTGCAACATCAAGTTCATCGGCCCTCCGGCCGATGCGATCTCCGCGCTCGGCGACAAGGTCCAGGCCAAGCGCATCGCGCGTGAGGCCAACGTCCCGGCGGTGCCCGGAAGCGACGGTCCCGTCGACAGCGAGAAGGATGCGCTGACCATCGCGCGCGGCATCGGCTATCCGGTGCTGATCAAGGCTGCCGCCGGCGGTGGTGGACGCGGCATGCGCGTCGCCCACAACGACGTCAGCCTGGTCAACGGCTATCACGCCGCACGCGCCGAAGCCGAAGGTGCGTTCAAGAACTCGACGGTCTACATCGAGAAGTACCTCGACCGACCGCGGCACGTCGAGATCCAGATCCTCGCCGACCAGCACGGCAACGTCGTCCATCTCGGCGAACGCGACTGCTCGCTGCAGCGGCGGCACCAGAAGCTCCTCGAGGAGAGTCCGTGTCCGGTCCTGGATCCGAAGACGCGGCAGGCGATGGGTGAGGCGGCGGTGCGACTCGCGCGGGCTGCGAACTACCACTCGGCCGGCACCGTCGAGTTCCTGCTCGACCAGCAGGGCAACTTCTACTTCATCGAAGTCAACACGCGCGTGCAGGTCGAGCACCCGGTGACCGAGGAGGTGACCGGTGTCGACATCATCCAGGAGATGATCCGGGTCGCGGCCGGGGAGCGCCTCTCGATCCGCCAGGAGGACGTGCAGATCCGCGGTCACGCGATCGAGTTCCGCATCAACGCGGAGGACCCCGACCAGAACTTCAAGCCGAGTCCCGGGCGCATCGAGAGCCTGATCACTCCCGCGGGCCCCGGCGTGCGCTGGGACAGCCACGTCTACGCGGGCTATCGCGTGCCGCCGCACTACGACTCGATGGTCGGCAAGCTGATCATCCGTCGGAAGACGCGGCGCGAAGCACTGGCGACGGCGCGGCGCGCGATCGAGGAGCTGCAGATCGAAGGGATCGCGACGACACGCAACCTGTTCCTGCGCGTCCTCGAGCACTCCGACTTCATCAACGGGCAGGTCGACACCGGTTTCGTCGACCGCTACTTCGGTCAACGATGAGCGCTTCGTCGCGCGACGCGGAGCGGACGTGGTGAGGAGCGGCCTGGAGCAGGTGTTGGGACGATTGCTCCTGTTCGCCAACCTCGCGGTGGCGATCGCGTCCTGCTTCTGCGTGTTGCTGATCTGGGCTGCCCCCGACGCCCTGAGCACGGCGGCGGGCACCACCGCAGGGGTGTTCCGCATCGCCGTCCGCGGCGAGAACGGGGGCATCGGCATGCTGGCTTTCGCGGCCGGGATGATGCTGGTGCTCGACGTGCTGTGGATGGCCTGGGGCCTCGCGCCCCGGGGACCGTCCTCGACGGTGGTCAGCGAGACCGACAACGGCCCCGTGCGTGTCTCGAAGGACGCCCTCGAGTCCGGCCTGCGTGCGGCGGGGGAAGCGCTCGACGACGTCAGCCGGCTGCGCATCCAGGTCGATGCGCCGCGCGCGCGAGGCAAGCGAGTGCTGGTCCGCGCCCTGTTCCAGGCCCGCGAGGGCGCGCGTCTGGATGTGGTGAGCCATTCCCTGCGGGAGGCACTCCGCGCGCGTTTCGCGGAACTGGTGCGTCTCGCGCCGCATGCGCGTCTCGAACTCGAACTCGAGTTCGGCGGCTTCCTCGGTCGCGCGCCGCGCGCCGCCGAGGCGGCACCCAAGCCCACGGAAGAGGAAGAGTCGCCGCCCTTCACCGGCCCGCGCTACCCCATCGACAACGACGATTGAGCGGCAGGGCGTTTCCGTGGCGGGCAAGGGCGGTGAGACTTCCCCGGCGACGCGCGCGGTTGCTCCGCCGACGTCGATCCGCAGAATCCGCCGAAGTCCCGTGCGGGACCCTGCCGAATCAGGAACCGGAGAATGCCAACTCCCCGCCCCAACCCGACCGCGTCGATCCGGATCCGTGCCATGTTGCTCGGGGTCGTCGCCCTCGGTGCCTTCGCACGCGCCCAGGACATCATCCCGGGTGTCGAGCAGGACCCGACCAAGGAGCAGCGGCTGCTCCCGCCGAATCCGTTCCGCAGCCTCCTCGAGCGCGGTGATGTGCCGACGACCTTCGACGGCGGCAATCCGAACAGCCTGTTCCGAGGCTGGCAGCCGATCACACCTCCCGATTTCGGTGCCTACCCCGGTGGCGCTTTCGCATCGCCCTACAGCCTGCCCGGCCAGACCGGCCCGGTGACGCTCCCGATCCAGCCGCGCTCGCCGAATCGCTGGCCGGGGTGGATGCATCGGGACGACGACGGCTTCCTGCCCTCGCTCGCGATCCTCGGCTTCCCCAGTGACTTCGTCTGGGTGCGTGAAGCCGAGGAGTCGGTCTTCATCCCGCTCGCGGAGGATCGGAAGTTCCTGATCGTGAAGGAGGGGACCGAGATCGACGTGCGGGGCGCCGGCCAGTACGCGATCCGCCTCCACGGCGGAGCCGACGTGCGGGTGGCGGGGGTCTCCCACGTCACGCTGGCGAAGCTCGACGAGAAGGGCGCGACGCTGGACTGCTCGACGCTCACCCGTCTGTTCCTGCTCGCGTCGACGGCCCCGGTGCGCATCCAGTTCGGGCCCCAGCTCGCCATCGAAGCCGCCGAATGCCGACTGCGCTTCGAGCGCGACGAAGACGGCGCGCTCACCTGCTGGCACGAGATCGGCGGGGACGCGACCGTGGTGCTGCGAGGTGAACGCACGGCGCTGACGCGAGGTCATCGTGTTCGCCTGATGACCGAAGCCGGGCACACCGGCATCGCGCTCGAACTCGGCTCCGACGGCGACGTCAAGCTCTCGCAGGACGGTCGCGTCCTCAATGCCCACGGCACCCTGCGGGGTGGCAGCGTGGTCTGGAACGGATCGAGGATCAAGGTGCCGGGTGGCGGTGTGCTCCGCATCGATCCGCTCCTCGGCAAGGAATTCCCAGCATCGCCTTCCCATCTCCCATGAGTGACGGACAACGCAAGCGCGCCCTGGTGACCGGCGGCGCGGGATTCATCGGTTCCCATCTCTGCGAGCGACTCCTGGCCGACGGCCACGACGTCGTCTGCATGGACAACCTGCTGACCGGTGATCTCGCCAACATCGAGCATCTGTTCGGCAACGAGCACTTCCGCTTCTTCCACCAGGACGTCACCAACTACATCCACGTCCCGGGGCGGCTCGACTTCATCCTGCACTTCGCGTCGCCCGCCAGTCCGCGCGACTACCTGGAGCTGCCCATCCAGACGCTCAAGGTCGGGAGCCTCGGCACGCACAAGGCGCTCGGTCTCGCCCGCGAGAAGGGGGCGCGCTTCCTGCTCGCCAGCACCAGCGAGGTCTACGGCGACCCGCAGGTGCACCCGCAGCACGAGGAGTACTGGGGACACGTCAATCCGGTGGGGCCGCGCGGCTGCTACGACGAGGCCAAGCGCTTCGCCGAGGCGATGGCGATGGCCTACCAGCGGCACCACGGCGTGCAGACACGCATCGTGCGGATCTTCAACACCTACGGACCGCGGATGCGCCTCGACGACGGCCGCGTGCTCCCCGCGTTCATGGGACAGGCCCTGCGCGGCGAGGACCTGACGGTCTACGGCGACGGCTCCCAGACGCGCAGCTTCTGCTTCGTCGACGACCTGGTGGACGGCATCATCCGGCTGCTCCACAGCGACGAGAAGATGCCGACCAACATCGGCAACCCGACGGAGATGACGATCAAGCAGTTCGGCGAGGCGGTCCTGCGGATCACCGGCGCGAAGTCGAAGTTCGTCTTCCACCCCCTGCCCCAGGACGACCCGAAGGTTCGCCGTCCGGACATCACCAAGGCCCGTCGCGTGCTGGGTTGGGAACCGAAGATCGTCTTGGACGAGGGCCTGCGGCGCACGGCCGACTACTTCCGGACCCGGGTCCAGCGCAGCTGAGACCCGAGCGGTTCCGGCGCCGATGCGGCGTTGCGGACCCGGCTTTGCTGCGCATACAGTCCGCGCTTCGCGTGCCCCTCCAGGG
The DNA here is from genome assembly GCA_046349595.1 of Planctomycetota bacterium. Lineage (GTDB taxonomy): Bacteria > Planctomycetota > UBA1135 > UBA1135 > UBA2386 > JACRLW01. Next base: position 1,986,278 of record JAXMCA010000001.1, on the reverse strand, counting down.
GCGCGGGAGCGAGCCCGATGGCACACATCCTCATCACGGGCGGCGCGGGCTTCATCGGTTCGCAGGTCGCACAACGGCTGCTGCGGAGCGGTCAGTCGGTGCGCGTCCTCGACAACTTCGATCCGTTCTACGACGTCGCGATCAAGCGGCGGAACGTGGAGCGTTGCGCCGAGCTCGCCCGCGGCGCGGCGATTTTCGAGTTCGTCGAGGGAGACTTCCGTGAGCGTCGGACCTGTGCGGACGCCGTGGCCAAAGTCGACGCGGTCATCCACCTCGGGGCGCTCGCCGGAGTGCGGCCGTCGATCGTCGAGCCGGTCCGCTACATGGACGTCAACGTCAGCGGCACGCAGACCCTGCTGTCGGTGCTCCAGGACCGGCGCGACGTCCCCTTCGTGTTCGCGAGTTCCTCCTCGGTCTACGGCGGCAATCGCAAGGTCCCCTTCGCGGAGAGCGATCCGGTCGACCATCCGGTGTCGCCCTATGCAGCGAGCAAGAAGGCCGGTGAGGTGATCTGCTACACGCATCACCATCTCTACGGCAACGCCGTCACCTGTCTGCGCTTCTTCACGGTCTACGGGCCGGGGCAGAGGCCGGAGATGGCGATCCACAAGTTCGCCCGTCATCTCGTCGCGGGCGAGTCGATCCCCTTCTTCGGCGACGGAACCACTCGTCGCGACTACACCTACGTCGACGACATCGTCGATGGTGTGATTGCCGCGATGCACAGGGCGAGCGGCTACCACGTCTACAACCTCGGCGGATCGAGCACGACCGACCTGGCCACGCTGGTGCGGACCATGGAGGTGGTGTTCGACCGACCCGCGAAACTCGAACGGCTTCCGGAACAACCCGGCGACGTGCGCGAGACCTGGGCCGACACCAGCCTCGCCGCACGCGACCTCGGCTTCCGGTCCCGCGTCGGTCTCCGCGAGGGCATCGAGCGCTTCGCCGCGTGGTATCTCGAGGAGCGGAGTGCTGGACGCCTGAGATGACGGATCGATACCTGGTGACGGGAGGCGGCGGGTTCATCGGCTCGCACGTCGTGGAGTTGATGCTGCGCCGCGGCCACGCCGTGACGGTGCTCGACAACTTCAGCACGGGGAAGCGGAGCAACCTCGAAGAGGCACTCGCGGCCGCCGGTGGTGGTGATCTGCGCGTCGTCGAGGGCTGCGTGACGCGGCCTGCGGACGTCGCGACGGCATCGTCGGGTTGCGCCGGGATCGTCCACCTCGCCGCGCTGCCCTCGGTGGTGCGGAGTGTCGAGGCTCCGCTCGAATCCAACGAGCACAATGTCACCGGGACCGTCGCGGTGCTCGATCACGCACGACGCCACGGGATCAAGGTGGTCTATGCGGGATCGTCGTCGGCCTACGGCGACCAGGATGCGCCCGCGAAGACCGAGACGCTGCGTGAGATGCCGCTGTCGCCCTATGCGGCGAGCAAACTCGCCGGCGAGCTGTATTGCCGCTCGTTCGCTCGGGTCTACGGGCTGCCGGTCGTCGTGACGCGCTTCTTCAACGTCTTCGGTCCGCGGCAGGTGCCCGACAGCCCCTACTCGGGCGTGGTCGCGGCGTTCTGCTTCGCGATGATGCGCGGACAGCGTCCACGCGTCGACGGCGACGGCACGCAGTCGCGCGACTTCACCTTCGTCTCCGACGTCGCGCGTGGTGTGCTCCTCGCGCTGCGCACGCCCACCTCGGGTTGCGAGACCGTGAACCTCGCCTGCGGCGGCAATCACTCGATCAACGATCTGTTGCGCATCCTGCGCGCCCACGCCGGCTCGGACGTCGAGCCGATCCACGCACCGCCGCGCGCCGGTGACGTGATGCACTCGCGCGCGGACATCACGCGGATCCGCGACCTCCTCGGTTTCTCACCGGAGGTCTCCTTCGAAGACGGGCTCCGCGCGACCTACGACTGGTACAAGAGCAGTTTCCGATGAAAGGCGTCGTTCTCGCTGGTGGCCTCGGGACCCGGCTGTATCCCCTGACGAAGGTGACCAACAAGCACCTTCTGCCGGTGTTCGACAAGCCGATGGTCTACTACCCGATCCAGTGCCTGGTGAACGCGGGGATCAGCGACATCCTCATCGTCACCGGCGGCAACAGTGCCGGGCACTTCCTGCAACTGCTCGGCAACGGTGCGGAGTTCGGGTTGCAGGACGTCGCCTACACCTACCAGCAGGGCGAGGGCGGCATCGCCGATGCGCTGCGCCTCGCGAAGCACTTCGCCGACGGCGAGCCGATCGTGGTGGTGCTCGGCGACAACATCATCGAGGGCAACATCAAGGCGGCCGTCGAGCAGTTCCGGGTCCAGGGAACCGGCGCGAAGATCCTCCTCAAGGAGGTCGAGGATCCGCAGCGTTTCGGCGTCGCCAGTGTCGATGCGCAGGGTCGCGTGACGCGCATCGTCGAGAAGCCGAAACATCCGGAGACCAACCTCGCGGTGATCGGGATCTACATGTACGACGCGCGGGTCTTCGACTTCATCGAGCGCCTCTCGCCGTCGGAGCGCGGCGAACTCGAGATCACCGACGTCAACAACTTCTACCTCCAGGACGGCTCGCTCACGGCCGACGTGCTGGAGGGGTGGTGGACCGACGCCGGCACCTTCGAGTCCCTGTTCCGCGCCAGTGCGCTGGTCCGCGAGGGCGGCGCGAACCGGATGGACGTCTGATCGCGGCGCGCGCCCGAGCGGGACAGAACCACGCCGAAGCCTGAAGCCATGGACGTCCTGGTCACCGGAGCCAACGGACAGCTCGGACGCGCCGTGGTCGATGCGGCCCGGGCGCGCGGCATGACGGTGTTCGCCGCGAGTCACGCCGAGATGCCTCTCGAGGACATGGACCGCGTGCGTATGGTGATCGCGCAGCAGCGTCCGGCGCTGGTCGTGAACTGCGGCGCGTGGACCGACGTCGACGGCTGCGAGAAGGACCCCGAGCGCGCCGACCGGATCAACGGTCACGGGGTCGCCTACGTCGCCGAGGCCTGTCGCTCGATCGACGCCGCGCTCGTGCACGTCAGCACCGACTACGTGTTCGACGGCCATGCGTCGCGGCCGTACCGCCCGAACGATCCGGTGGGCCCGCGTTCTGCGTACGGCCGCAGCAAGCTGCTGGGTGAACAGGCGATCCTGCGCGAACCGCGCACCGATCACTTCTACTGCGTGCGGACGAGCTGGGTGTTCGGCGAGGGCGGACGCAACTTCCCGTCGGCGATCGCGGCGCGGGCGCGCGCGGGCGGGCCGCTGCGGGTCGTCGACGACCAGATCGGTTGTCCGACCTACACCCGCGACCTCGCCGAGGTGCTGCTCGAACTGCCGCGCGTGGATGCGCGGCCCGGGATCTGGCACGCCTGCAACGACGGTGCGGTGAGCTGGTTCGACTTCGCCCGCGCGATCGTCTCCGCGCTCGGACTCGAGGTCCCGGTGCACGCGATCTCGACGGCCGAACTCGCTCGACCGGCGCCGCGACCCGCATGGTCGGTCCTGGATTGTTCGGCACTCACCAATCTCCGGGGGCGCCCGCTGCCGAGCTGGCAGGACGCCCTCGATCGCTATCTGCAGAGGGAACGACCGTGAGCAGGATCCTGGTCACCGGCGGAGCCGGGTTCATCGGCGCGAACTTCGTGCGCATGCTCCTTCAGGACACCGAGCACGAGGTGATCAACTTCGATGCGCTGACCTACGCCGGCAATCTGGAGAACCTCGCCGACCTCGAAGGTCACCCTCGCTACCGCTTCGTGCGCGGCGACATCCGGAAGCCCGTGGAGGTCCGAGCCGCGCTCGAAGGGCACCGTCCGGATCACATCGCGCACTTCGCCGCGGAGAGTCACGTCGACCGGTCGGTGATGGACGCGACCGCGTTCGTCGAGACCAACGTGGTGGGGACCCAGGTGCTGCTCGACGCCGCACGCGCGCACGGAGTGGGGCGCTTCCTCCACGTCAGCACCGACGAGGTCTACGGCAGCCTCGGGCCGACCGGTCGCTTCCGCGAGGATTCGCCCTTGCAGCCGAACTCTCCGTACTCGGCCAGCAAGACCGGCAGCGACCTGTTGGTGCGTGCCGCGTTCCACACCCACGGGTTCCCGGCCGTCGTCACGCGCTGTTCGAACAACTACGGGCCGTACCAATTCCCCGAGAAGCTGATCCCGTTGATGATCGCCAACGCGCTCGAAGGCAAGCCGCTGCCGGTCTACGGCGACGGTCGCAACGTGCGCGACTGGATCCACGTGCGTGACCACTGCGAGGCGCTGTTGCTGGTCCTTCTGCGAGGGCGAGCCGGGGACGTCTACAACATCGGCGGCGACTCCGAGCGGGAGAACATCGCGGTGGTGCGCGGCATCCTCGCGCTGGCCGGTCGGGGTGACGAATTGATCCGCTACGTCACCGATCGTCCCGGTCACGACCGCCGCTACGCGATCGACTCGGGGAAGATGGCCGCCGAACTCGGCTGGCGACCCAAGGTGCGCTTCGAGGACGGTCTGGCGCGGACCTTCGCCTGGTACCGGGATCACCGTGCCTGGTGGGAGCGGGTGCGGTCGGGGGCCTACCGCGAGTACTACGAGCGCCAGTACGGCTCGCGTTCGAGCGGTCACGAGCCTCGGGCCTGAGCCGGGCCGTCGCCGCGTTGGACGGATCCCGTGGCCCGCTCCGGCGGGTTCCAGTCGGGAGCGTCCGGGTCCCGATAGATGGAGGCAGGATCGCCTCCACCCGGGGACGGCGCACCTTCGGACCAGTCTGATGCGATCGAGACCACGCCGGAGCGATCGAACATGGCGTCGTCGGCACGCGTTCCGTGTCGAGGCCGACAGGTTGCGGTGCGCAACTTGCACCGCGCGCCGCGGAGCGGTCGAGCGTACGCTTGCGGTCTGCTCCGTCGACTGCGATCGCATGACCAGATCTTCGCCGCGAAGGCCGTCCAGCCCGGCCCGCCTCCTTCGCCTCGCCGCCTCGCTGTGCGCACTGCTCCTGTCCGTGCTGGGAAGCTGCGGGGGCGTCGAATCGGACCGCCTGCGCCAGTACCTCAATGAGCGGGGCTTCGGCACGCGAGCGGACGGTTCGGCCCGGGCCGAGAACTTCGTCGCCGGCGCCGACGAGGTGCAGTTCATCGTCGACCCGGAGATCTACCGCCGTCCCCTGCACGAGATGCTCTTCCTCCTGCAGACGCGGCAGCCGGTGAGCATCGACGGGACGATCTACGTCCCCTACGTCGGGCAGGTCTATGCGCTCGGCAAGACCGAGGCCCAGCTCGCGGCCGAGGTCAGCCTCGCGCTCGAGGGCGTGTTCAAGGACTACATCCACCTCGACGCGCGCATCTTCTCGACCGGCAAGGGCTTCTACGTCTACGGCGAAGTGGAGGGCGCCTCCCGCTGGGTGCCGATGCCTCACGGTGATCTGACCGTTCTCGAGGCCATTGCCAGGACCCGCATCACCGATCTCGCGAACCTCGGTCGCGTGAGGTGGATCAAGCCGGACGCGCGTTACCCGCTGGTGACGGTGATCAACGTCCGCGAGATCCTCGAGACCGGCAACACGACCTTCAACGTGCCGATCGACCACAACGACATCATCTACATCCCGCCGACCTTCTTCGGTCACATCGCGCGGTTCATGGAGAAGCTCGTCCAGCCGATCGGGGCCGTCACCAGGGCCGCATTCGGTCTCGCGGGGTTCCGGTCGACCTACGACTACCTCGTCTACGACAAGCAGAGCACGCTCCTGTTCGGCGGTAGCCGCAGGTTCTGATACGTGAACCAGCTCGAAATCCCGCCGATCTCGCTCGCGCGCTACGTCGACCTGCTCAAGCGGCGACGCTGGCAGGTGATTCCCACGACGCTGGCTGGACTGCTGGTGGGCGCGATCGTCGCGCTGGTCATCCCGCGCTACTACGTGGCGAAGACCACGATCACCTACCGTGGCGGTGCGCTCGACAAGGCGCGCGGGACGATCTCCGACCCGCTGTTCGCCAAGGTGTCCAACGCCAAGCTGACGATCCCGCTCACGCTGGAGAAGACCCTCGAAGCGCTGAACCTGATCGGTACCAACACCAACGATCCGGACCGTCAGGCGATGATCGGGGACTGGACGTCGCGCGTCGACGTCACCAGTTTCAGCTTCGAACAGGGGCAGAGCTACTACAACATCGAGATCACGGTTCGCGATCGCGACGGCCCGCTGTCCGCGCTGGTGGCCAATCGTCTGCGTCTGGACTGGATCGGCACGGTGATGCACGATCTCGAGATCGAGGCCAATCAGGCACTCGCGAGCCTCAGCGCGCAGATCGCGCAACAGCAGCAGGCGAGCGACTCGCGTGCGCAGGAACTCGAGAATCTGCGCGCGCAGTACGGTTTCCAGCCCGACAAGCCTCTCGAACTCCTGAAGGACGACAAGCGCCATTGGCTCGACGAGGACCGTCGCGCCAATGCGAAGGAGATCGAGGACCTCAACAGCAGCATCGCCGAGGCGACGGCGCGCCTCGCCGCCCTGAAGGACGAACTGGCGGAGATCAAGCAGTCAGTGCCCATCACCGAGGCCGCGGTCAAGCGCAGTCCGGAGATGGAGCGGCAGATCAGCAGCCTGATCACGCAGATCGAGAGCCTGAAGCTCGGCATCGACTCCCTTGTCTCGACCAAGATGAAGCAGGCCTCCGAGCAGCAGCTCAAGAGCCTGCAGGACCGGCTCGACGTGCTCGTCGGCACCGCCGAGGGCGGGAAGCAGCCGATGGTCGACAATCCCGAGTGGAAGATCCGGAAGGACGAGCAGGACAAGCTGTCGCGCCGGCTGGACCAGGACAAGCAGCGCCTCGAGCGGGCCCTGAGGAAGCAGGCCGATCTCAAGGAGGACGCGAGCACGCTCAACGAGGCCTTCACCCAGTACGAGACCGTGCTGGAGGCGCGCGCTGCGGTCGATGCGAAGAAGCTGGCCCTGGAGAATGAGCGCACCGAGCAGGAGCTGCGTGCCGACCGGGCCCGGCGTGGCCGGCCCTTCGAGGAGGTCGTCGCTCAGCCGCCTTCGACTCCGACGGAACCCGGCTTCCTGCTCGTCGCCCTGGCGGGCAGCATCGTCGGCCTCGGCGCCGCGATCGGATTCGTGCTCCTGGCCGACTTCCTGCGCGCCACCTTCAAGACCGTCGACGACGTCGGCTACGCGCTCGGTGTGCCGATCCTCGGCGTGATGGCGCACCTGGAGACCGCGGAGCAGCGCGCCCGCACGGTCCGTCAGCGGCGCCGGATCACGCTGATCGCGGCGGTCTTCGTGGTGATGAGCCTCGGCCTGGTCACCGTCTACTACACCAACCGGACCAGTCTGCCGACGTGGGTGATCCAGTTGCTCGATCACGTGCTGGGCGCGGACAGCAAGCCGAAGTGAGGCGCGTCCGATGCGCGACCTGATCGTCTTCGGCCTGGTGTGCCTCAGTCTGCCGTACTGCTTCCGGCGCCCCTATGTCGGCCTGCTGATGTTCACGTGGCTGGCCTACATGCGTCCGCAGGACCTGTGCTGGGGCTTCGCCCAGTCGATGCGGTTCAGCTTCTACGTCGGGCTGACGATGGTCGCCGGCTTCTTCGCCCACGAGCAGGGCCGACGGCCGTTCTTCCGGCGCGACGTCCGCACGCGGGCGATGCTCGCCCTGCTGATCCTCACGATCCTGAGCCTGATCGGAGCGAAACGCATCGACGACTCGGTGGGCTCGCAGCTCTTCGAGTTCACGAAGATCGTCCTGGTCGCGATGTTCACGACCGGACAGGTCGACACCAAGGAGCGCATCCGCGCCCTGAGCTGGGTGATCGCGGTGTCGCTCGGCCTGTTCGGAGTGAAGGGCGGGTTGCACGGGATCCTCAAGGGCGGCGCCGGCATCACGCGTGGACCCGGCGGCATGCTCGAGGACAACAACGACTTCGCGCTGGGGATGGTCATGTGTCTGCCCTTCGTGTTCTACATGGGCAGCAGCGAGAAGAGCCTGCTGGTCCGGCGCCTGTCGAACATCGCCTGTGTGCTGATCTGCATCACCATCCTGCTGACCCACTCGCGTGGCGGCTTCCTGTCGATGACGACCGCGTTGCTGATGATCGCCGCGCGTTCCGGCAAGCTGTTCCGCGCCTCGATCGGCCTGTCGGTCCTGGTCGTGTTGTTCTTCGCCTTCGCACCGAAGGACGTCACCGATCGGCTGGGGACCATCACCGACGTCCGCGAGGGCAAGCAGGACTCGTCGGTCGAGGGCCGCCTCGTGTCGTGGGCCATCGCACTCGAGATGGTGAAGCACCATCCGTTGCTCGGAGTGGGCCTGAAGAACTTCCAGGCCAACTACCAGGAGTTCGGGAAGATCGTGTTCCCCGGGATCCCGGTCATCACCCGCGTCACGCACAACTCGTATCTGCAGATCTGGTCGGAGAACGGCTCACTCGCCTTCATCTGCTTCCTGCTGATCCTGTTCAGCGTGTTCTTCATCTCGGCGAGGACCAGGAGGATCGCGCGGATGCGCGCCGATCTCGCATGGGCCCGCACCTATGCCAACATGGTGGAGACGTCGATGGCGGGATTCGTGATCGGCGGGTTCTTCCTCAACCGGGGACAGTTCGATCTCACCTATCAGGTGTCGGCGCTCGCCTCCGCGGTGTACTTCTCGGTGCGTGCCGCTGCCTACGGCGCGCCGGAGACCGGGCCCGCGACGGATCGCCCGTCGGGTCGCGTCGCCACCGCAGTCGAGGAGACGCCCCGCTTCGGGCGACTGCCCGGGCCACCACGTCGCGATCTGGTCTGGTCGCGTCCGAGCTGAAGCCGAGGACTCAAACTTCATGTGCGGAATCGCAGGCATCTACGGGTTGGAACGGTCGACGAAGGTCGATCCCGGGGCAGTCCGTGCCATGACGGATGCGATCGCACACCGCGGACCCGACGGCGACGGCCTCCACGCCGGACCCGGCTACGTGCTCGGCCACCGACGCCTGGCGATCATCGACGTCGCGGCCGGCGCGCAGCCGATGGGCGGCGACGGCCTGTGGGTCACCTTCAACGGCGAGATCTACAACTACCTGGAGCTGCGCCGCGAGCTCGAGGGAAAGGGCTACCGCTTCCGCACCAACAGCGACACCGAGGTCCTGCTCCACGGGTGGCGTGAGTACCGCGAGGAGTTGCCGGTCCGGCTGCGCGGCATGTTCGCCTTCGTGATCGTCGAGGAGTCGACGCACACGATGTTCGCGGCCCGCGATCGGCTGGGGAAGAAGCCGCTGTACTGGGCGCGTCTCGCCGATCGGATCCTCTTCGCCTCGGAGCCCAAGGCGATCCTGCGCGAACCCAAGGTGTCGCGAGCCCTGGATCCGCGCGCGCTCGGAGAGTTCCTGTGCCTGCGCTACGTGCCCGATCCGCGGACCATCTTTCGCGACATCGCGAAGCTCCCCGCCGCACACGCGATGACGGTGCACGACGGCACGATCCGCATGCGTTGCTATTGGAAGCTCAGCTACGCGGCGGTGGAGGACCGGAGCCTGGCCGATTGGAACGAGGCGGTGACCGCGAAGTTCGACGAGGCCGTCCGCATCCGGCTGATGTCGGAGGTGCCGCTCGGTGCGTTCCTGTCCGGCGGGGTCGACAGCTTCGCCGTGGTGGAGAGCATGAGGCGTGCGAACGGCGATCGGCCGGTCGTCGCATGTTCGATGGGCTTCGACGATCCCGCCTACGACGAGCGCGTTCACGCCCGCCACGCGGCGGAACACTGCCACGCGACTCTGCACCAGGAGGAGATCCGCGTCGCCGACCTGCTCGACCAGGACTGGTTCGCGTTCACCTTCGACGAGCCCTTCGCCGACAGCAGCGCGATCCCGACCTACCACGTCAGTCGCCTCGCGCGCCGGCACGTGACCGTGGCGCTGTCGGGTGACGGCGGTGACGAAGCCTTCGCCGGATACCGACGCTACAAGTACGACCACATCGAGAACCGCGTCCGTGGACTCGCGCCGCGCGGACTGTGGGCCGCGCTCGGAGCGATCTATCCGAAGCTCGACTGGCTGCCGCGCTACGTGCGCTTCAAGCGGACCTTCCAGAACCTCGCACGCGACAGCGCAGAGGCCTATGCACGGTCGGTGAGCGGCGTGCTGCCGGAAGAAGTGCGGCCGCTGCTCAGGCCGGAGTGGAGCGACGCCGGTCGCGATCCGCTCGCGGCGGTCCGCGACGCCTACAGGGCCGCCGACGGTCACGACGCGCTGTCCCGGGCCGCCGCGGTCGATTACTCGACGTGGCTCCCGGGCGACATCCTCGTCAAGGTGGATCGCGCGTCGATGGCCGTCTCGCTGGAGGTGCGCGCGCCCTTCCTCGACCACGAGCTCGTCGAACTCGCCGCGCGCATGCCCGGTGCGGTCAAGCTGCGTGGCGGACAGACCAAGGGCTTCCTGCGCGAGGCGTTGCGTGCGCGTCTGGGGAGCGAGAACCTGGATCGCCCCAAGCAGGGCTTCAGCATCCCCCTGCGCGAGTGGATGGCGGGCGCCTGTGGCGATGCCCTGCTCGCGTCGCTCGACGACCCGCAGTTCGATGTGATGCTCGACACGCAGCGCATCCGTGGCCTCCTGGACGAGCACCGTGCCGGAAGGCGCAACCACGGTGATCTGCTGTGGGCCGTGTTGTGTCTGCACCGCTTCTGCCGGAGGTGGTTGTGAGCGCGACCGGTACGATCGTCACGTTCACCAACCTGTTCCCCTCCTCCGCCCTGCCGCGTCACGGCCTGTTCGTGAAGGAGCGGATGCAACGCGTCGCTTCCGCGTTGGCGGCGCCGTGGCAGGTCGTGTGTCCGGTGCCGCTGGTTCCGAGGCTGCTGCGCCATCGGGCCGCGGATCGCGTCTTCGCCGCGATGCCCGTCGAGGAAGTCGTCGACGGGGTGCGCATCTCGCATCCGCGCTACCGCCATGTCCCCGGCTTCTCGATGCGACGGCAGGCGGAACGCATGGTCGACGGCGCGCGTGAGACGATCGCACGCCTCTGCGCAGCGCGCCCAGTGGTGATCGACGCGCACTACGTCTACCCCGACGGCGTCGCCGCGCTGCGTCTCGCCGCGGAGCTCGGCGTGCCGTGTTTCGTCACCGCGCGCGGCAGCGACATCAACGTTCTGGCGCAGGATCCGCGCATCGCGGAGCAGATCCGCGCGGCCGTCGCGACGGCGACGCGGCTGTTCGCCGTCGGTGAGCCGCTCGCGCGCGCCTTCGCGCAGGTCGCGGGCGTCGCGCCGTCGCGGGTCGAGGTCGTGCGCAACGGCGTCGATCTCGAGCGCTTCCGCCCCGGGGACCGCCGACAGGCGCGTGCGCAGCTCGGATTGCCCGAGGGCGTGGCGCTGGTCGCCGGCGTGGGGCGACTGGTGCGCGGGAAGGGGTTCCACCTGATGGCGCGAGCGCTGCGGCACCTGCCCGAGGCGGTGCACTTCGCCGTCGCCGGTGACGGTCCCGAGCGCGAGGTGCTGAGCACGCTCGCACCACCGGAGCGGCTGCACCTCCTCGGCACGCGGTCGCCGGACGACGTCGCCACCTTGCTGCGCGCCTCCGACGTGCTGGTGTTGCCCTCCGAGAACGAGGGTTGGCCGAACGTGGTGACCGAAGCGCTCGCCTCGGGTGTGCCGGTTGTGGCGACCCCGGTCGGCGCCGTGCCGGAGATGTTGTCGTCGCCGCTCGCCGGGGCGCTGATCCGCAACGGTGATCCGGCCGTGCTGGCGCGGGAGGTGGGCCGGATCCTCGGCGCGCCGCGCGACCGCAACGCGTTGTCGGCGTGGGCGCGCCGCTTCGATTGGTCCGCGCCGGTGGAGAAGCTGTGCGCGGCGTTCCGGGAGGCGTTCCGCGTCGCATGAGCGGCTACCGCATCCTCTATCACCACCGCATCCGTGCCGACGACGGTCAGGCGGTGCACGTGCGCGAGCTGATCGAGGCCCTGCGCGAGGAGGGGCACGAGGTCCTCGAGTGCGCGCTGGTGCAGAAGACCCGTCAGGCACCGAAGGCGGGTGCCGCGCAGTCGAGAGGTCGCGGTGGGCTGTGGCGCCGCTTGTCGCTGCCGCGCTTCGCCGTGGAGATGCTGGAGATCGCCTACGGCCGGCAGGGTGCACGGATGCTGCGCCGCGCCGCTGCGGAGTTCCGGCCCGATTTCATCTACGAGCGCCACGCCTTGCACTGCGATGCCGGCCTCCGCGCGGCGCGTGCACTCGGCGTGCCCCTGCTTCTCGAGGTCAACTCGCCGTTCTGCGACGAGATGGCGACGCTGGGTCTGCTGCGCTTCCCGCGGATCGCGCGACGCACCGAACGTCGGGTGCTCGGCGGAGCCGATCTGGTCTTCGCCGTCACCGGCGTGCTGCGCGACATCCTCGTCGGCCACGGTGCGCGCGCCGATCGGACGCTCGTCGTGCAGAACGGTGCGGTGCCCGAGCGCTACGGCGATGCGGCCCACGCCGAAGGGCGTGCACTGCGCGCGCGTCTGAACATCGGGGACGAGGCCTTCGTGCTCGGCTTCGTCGGTTACATGCGACCCTGGCATCGCCTCGACCTCGCGGTCGAACTGCTGCTGCAACCGGAGTTCGCGCGTCTGCACCTGCTGCTCGTCGGCGACGGCCCCGCGCGCGCCGAGGTCGAGGCTCAGGCGGCGATGCTCGGCGTGGCGGGACGTGTGCACCTGTGCGGAGCGGTGCCGTCGGATCGCGTGCCCGCGCACGTCTGCGCTTTCGATGCCGCGTTGGTGCCCGCGATCAACCGCTATGCATCGCCGCTCAAGCTGTTCGACTCCCTGGCGGCCGGCGTGGCCACGCTCGCGCCGCGTCAGCCGAATCTCCAGGAGATCGTGCACGACGGAGTGAACGGCGTTCTGTTCACGCCATCCGATGCGGGATCATTGCGTGCGGCGGTCGGTTCGCTGTGCAGCGATCCGCACCGGGCGCGCGCGATCGGCGAGCGCGGTCGAGCGGACCTGCTCGAAGGCGAGTGGACCTGGCGGGGCAATGCGCGCCGGGTCATCCGTGCCTACGAAGGGCTGCGGCGGGGTGACTCGGGACGATGAGCGCGTTCCTCGTGGTCCTGCTGCCGCTTCTCGTCGCCTATGCGGCGGTCGGGCCGTGGATCTGGTCGAGTTGGTGGTTCCGCGAGTCGTACTACAGCCACGGCGGCTTCGTCGTGGTGCTCGGCGTCCTGCTCGCCTGGCGCATGCGCCAGGCGCTCGGCGAACTGGAGCGCGACGTCGATCGGCGCGGCTGGCTGTTGCTCGGACCCGGACTGTGCTGCCATCTGATCGGCGCCGCGTTGTCGATCGACTCGTTGTCCGCGCTGAGCCTTGCCTTGTCCCTGCCGGGTGTGGTGCTGCTCTCGCAGGGACCCCAGCGCTTCCGCAGGCTTCTTCCGATCCTCGGCCTCGTCCCCTTCGCCATCCCGATGCCGCTCGTGGTGACCGGGCGCCTGGTCTTCGAGCTCAAGGAGATCGCCGTGTCGATGGGACTCGCCATCGCCGACATCCTCGGCGTGGGTGCGGTGCGCATCGGCATCGACGTGCGCGTCCAAGGCCAGGTCGAGGTCCTCCACGTCGCCGATGCCTGTGCCGGCTTGCGCTCCCTGGTCTCGCTGAGCACGCTCGGCTATGGCCTCGCGTTCTTCCTCGGGCCGCAGAGCGGAGCGCGTCGCTGGATCATCCTCGCGCTTGCGGCGCCGATCGCCGTGTTCACCAATGCGGTTCGGATCGCGGGGATGTGTGCCCTTGCCCGAGGCTTCGGCGTGCCCTTCGTACGCGACCACGGCGGTCACGACATCGCGAACGCGGCGGCGTGGATCCTGGACCTCGTGCTGCTCCTGACGCTCGACGCCCTGCTGTCGAGGAGGGCCAGACGATGAGGAAGCGCCGCCTGCTTCCGCATGCCGTCCTGTTGTGGCTGCTGGCTCCGGCGCTGTTCTGGTTGTCCGTGACCAGGCCGCCGGGGGGGGATCGCGGCCGTGCACGCGCGCTGCCGATGACGATCGGTCAATTCGTCGCGCAGGCCGACAAGCCGATGGCGGAGCGCGACTTCGAGTTGCTCGGGACCACCGACGCGATCACGCGGGAGTACCGCGGTCCGGATGGACCCGTCTTCCTGATCGCCGTCTTCCACGACGAGAACTGGAAGAGCGTGCACGCGCCGGACACCTGTCTCCGCGGCAGCGGCATGGAGGTGGTCGAGTCCTCCACCTTGCGACTGTCGACCCGCGCCGGGGACTTCGAGGTCGGCCGCTACCTGATGTCCAAGGACGTATCCGACCGCTACCTCAGCCTGTTCGCGTACGTGGCTCCATCCGACTTCGTCAGCGGCAGCTACTGGAGCTTCTTCCTCCACCACGCGCCGCTCGCGCTGTTCCGCGAGAGCACGGCCGGTTGCCTGCTGCGCGTCGAATCGTGGGTCGCCGACGACGGCCTCGAGGCGACCGAGCATCGTTGCCGCGAGTTCCTCGCCGAAGTCCTGCCCCTGATCCTGGAGAGACTCCGATGAGCGGAGATGGTCCGCATGCCCTGTCGGTCGACGTCGAAGACTGGTTCCAGGTGCTCAACCTCGCCCGACACGTCGACCGCTCCGAGTGGGATCGCATCGGGCTGCGCTGCGGCGACAGCACGAGGCGTCTGCTGGATCTCTTCGCGAAGCGCGACACCAAGGCGACCTTCTTCTTCCTCGGTTGGATCGCGGAGAGGTTGCCGTCGCTGGTCGCAGAGGTGGCGTCGGCGGGGCACGAGATCGGCTCGCACGGCTATGACCACCGCTTGCTCGGTGACCTGGGACCGGAGGGCTTCCGCGAGGACCTGCGGCGCACCTCGGCGATCCTGCGGGGCATCACCGGCAGCGATCCGCGCAGTTTCCGCGCCTGCACCTGGTCGATCACGCCGCACACCATGTGGGCGCCGCGGATCCTCGCCGAGGAGGGCTATCGCCTCGACAGCTCGATCTACCCGGTCGCGCATCCCGACTATGGCGTTCCCGGCGCGCCCGCACGGCCGTACCGCCTGCGCACTCCGGGCGGCGAACTGCTCGAGTTCCCGCCACTGACCTGGCGCGTGCTCGGGAGGAAGCTGCCGGTCGGTGGAGGCGGCTATCTGCGCCTGTTCCCGCTGTGGTTCGTCGAGCGCGGGCTCGCGCAGGCCTCACGCGAGGGGTGGCCGGGTTGCGTGTACCTGCACCCGTGGGAGGTGGATCCGGACCAACCTCGAGTCGGGGTCGGCGGCCTGCGCGGATTCCGGCACTACGTCAACCTGTCCCGCACCCTCGGCAAGCTCGATCGCCTGATCTCGCGTCACCGGTTCGCGGGACTCGAGGGCGCGCTGAGCGCCTGTGCGAGCTGCGCGACGAAGTGCCCGGCCATCGACGCGAGCGAGTTGTCGGCGTGAGCCGACAACAGGCGTTCGAGGGACGCCTTGGCGGCCTCCAGCTTCCCCTGTTCGAGCGCGGCGAGCCCTCGGTAGTAGTCGGCGGCGCCGTCGGCGTCGCGGGTGTCGTCGTCGAGCAGTGAAGTCGCCTTGGCGTAGTCCCCGGCGCGGATCGCGAGGATGGCCTCGGTGACCTTCGCCTCGGTCGACGCCGCGAGCTGCGGTTCCTCCTTCACGCGCTCGAAGGCCGCGAGATCGGCGGGTGTGATCTCGCCGAAGCGGGCCGCCAGGTTGACCGCGTGCAACGCGGCCTCGTGGTGGGGCAGGTAGTCGAAGGTCCAGCGCAGGCTCTCCAGGGCACTCGCGAAATCGCCCTCGGCGACCAGCCAATCGGCGCGGAGGCGCCACAGATCGATGCGCGTGGGGAGCGCACGCAGGCGCTCGTCGAGGACCACGAGGGCGGCGGATCGACCGCGCAGCTCGGCGAGTCGTTCGAGGCAGCGCAGCAGGCCGAAGGTGCGCGGACGTCCGATCTCGGCGCGACGCTCCTTGAAGTAGGCATCGAGCATTCCGCCGATGCGCCGAACCCGGATCGGCTCCGTCGCCGAACTCAGCGGACCCTTGTGCGCCACGTCGCGGTCGATCAGGAAGTTGACCGCCGGGCCCGTCGGTCCCTCCTCGCGGATGATCCGCTCGGCGCGGTTCGTCATGCGATCTTCGAGATCGACGTCGGGGTTCTTGGCGAGCAGGGCGTCGGCGATGAAGAAGTAGGTCAGCAGGAAGCGATCACGCTGTTCCGCGGGGACATGGCTCTCCACGACCTCGGCGAGTCGCAGCGCGAGATCGAAGCGGCCGACCGAGATCAGCAGGTCGACCTGCTGGAGGCCGACCGAACCGCTCGCCGCCGAAGTGATCCAGACGCCGGCGAGTTCGTCGATGCGATCGGCATGGTTGCCGATCTGCATCAGCAGTGAATTCACCATCGACCGCGTCGCGAGGTCGATCATCCGTGGAGTGCCGAGACCGCTGGCGAGCAACTCCGGTCGCACGAAGTCGGACTGCACGGTGGACGTATGGATCACGTCGACGCCGCTCGACTCGATGATCCGGGCCGCTTCGTCGTAGGCCGAGACCAGGAGCGGCATGTCGCGGATCACGGACTGCAGGATCTGCAGCGCGCGCTCCGATGCCCCCTGCCGGGCGAGGAGATGGGCCTGCAACGTGCGGGCGATCGGGTCCTCGCGACCGTCGGCGAGCAGCGCTGCCATGCGCTCGGTCGCGACCTTCTCGAAGCCGGTGGCGTCGAGGAAGGTCAGCACGTCGAGCAGTTCCGCACGGTGCGCGCGCGCGAGGGTGGTCGCGGGATTGGGGACGCCGCGGTCGATCTCGAGCACGGCGGCCAGTGCGAGGGCGCTGAGGTCCGCCGGGGCGGACTCGAGGCGACGACGGACCCAGCCCTTCGCCGCGGCGGTCTGCTCGAAGCGCGCGGCCAGCGAAGCAGCCACCAGGTCGCGGATCTCTGCCTCCCAGAAGCTGTTGCGCGCCGCCACGTCCTCGCCGTCGGCGAGCTGCAGCAGCGTGAGTTCGCGGCTGGCGTCGGCGCCGTCGGGGAAGGACAGCGCCGCGGTGAAGTGACGCTTGGCAGGTTCGTGGAGTCCGAGGGCGAGCGCGAGGCGGCCGGCGAGCAGGAAGTGCATGCCGCTCCGCGCGTTCCTGTGGGAGTCCTCGGTCAGGACCGGCGTGAGCGCGATGTAGGCGAGGTCGACGTGACCCGCGTCGCGGAGATCGACCGCGAGGGAGGTGAGCTGTGCGGTGTCGCCGGCGTCGATCCCGACGCACTGCCCGACGAGGGTCGCGAGTTCCTCGCGCGGGGTTCCGGTGCGCGCGCTGAGCACGACGAAGCGCTGGAACGAACGGCGGAACGAGTTCGGATCGGTCGCGATGGTGCTGCCGCTCACGTCGCCGAGGATGCGGCGCGCGTCCTTCAGTCGACCGAGCTTCTCGTAGACGTCGGCGACGGCGAGGAGCGCCTCGGGTTCGTCACGGAACTCCTTCTCGACGGTCGTCGCGAGGTGCTGCGCGAGCTGCAGGTCGTCGTCGCCTGCGGCGCGGCGCAGCAGGTCTGCCGCGATGATGCCGTCGCGGCGACCGGACAGCAGGAGATCGCGGATCAGGTCGTCGTGGGAAACCCCGGCGAGGATGCGCGCGCGACGGAGGTCGATGAGCGACTGCTCGTCCTTCGGGTGGAACACCACGAATTCCTCGGCGGTGCGCACCGCCTCGATGGCGTCGTTCAGGGAGACGTTGGCCTCGACCAGGAGGTGCCGCGGCCACTTCGCCCACGGAAACTTGCGTGTCGCGAGAGCCGCGCAGTTGCGCGCGATGTCCGGTCGCTTGTGCGCCAGGGCTTCCTCGGCGATCAGCGGCAGCATCTCGTCGGGGGCATCGGTGGGGAGCGTCTGACCGAGTTGGACGCAGCGATTGAAGATGGACGCGGCGTCGCTCCCGGTGGGGCGCAGCTGTTCGTTGCGGACCATCGCCTGCGCGCGCAGGACCAGTTCGTTCTGCGCGTCGATGCGGGCCGCGTTGCGCACGTCGATCAGGGCGCTCGCGGGGTCCTTGGCGTCGATGTGGAAGTAGGTCTGGTCGAGGAACCGCCGGGTGTTGTTCGGATCGAGGCGCGCCAGCATCCCGTTGGTGCTCTCGAAGAACTGTGGTCCCCAGTTCTGCGCCTTGCCGATCTGCACGCGCTCCTCGAGCACGTCGATGCGGTGTTCGACCACGCGGGTCGTCGGCGTCGACTCGGCGAGGGCGCGCTCGTAGACCTGCAGCAGCTTCATGCAGTCGCCGATGCGCTTGTTGGCGCGTGCTTCGATCGCCAGGATCCAGTTGGCCTCGGGATCGAGCTGGATGCGGCCGTCGGCCTGCACCGCCTTGACCTCGTCGGCGAAGGCGTTGATCGCCTTCAGGTCTCCGAGGTGTTCGAGCGCACGCATCTTGGCGAGCCACACCTCGCGCACGCGGGAATCGAGGGACTGATCCTCGATGCGTGACGCCCAGGTGCCGGGCGGGAGGAACTGGTCGGCGACGCTGACGACGGAGCGCCATCGCTCGTGAGCGAAGTGCAGATCGACCAGATCGATCGCGGCTTCCACGGTCTCGAGGTGGTGGAAGCGGTGCAGGTAGAGCTCGCCCAGCCACTGACGGTCGTCCGGGCGCACCGCCTCCTGCAGCGCGAAGGTCACGCCGCGGAAGGCGCTGATCGGGGCGTCGGCAGACTCGAGCGCACGCTTGAAGAAGGTCTGCGAGCGGCGGATCAGCCCGGCGATCTCCTCGAGTCGCGCACGGTCCGTGGCGCTTCCGAGCAGGTCGCGCCGCGACTCCCGGAGCACCTCGACGAAGTGCTCGTAGCCGAGTTCGGACAAGGGGTCGTTGGGGTCGCGGAACAGCCAGCTCCGCAGGGCACGGATCGCGCGGTCCGAAGTCGCGGGGTCCAGGCCGTTGCGCAGTTGGGTGAGGAGTTCGGCGACCGCCGGCTGGTAGCGCACCTGGCAGGCTTCGCCGGCGAGGCCGAGGACTTCGCCGTCGTCGGGAGTCTTGTCGAGGTAGGAATCGGCGAGCGCCAGGGCGGCTTCCGGATCACCGGCCTGGATCGACAACCGGATCTCGCTGCGCGCCAGTTCCTTCGATTGACCGCCCAGGGCGCGGAGCTGCCGGATGTCGCGCAGCGCCAGGCTCCAGTTGCCGGTCTCGTTGTGTGCCTGCCAGCGCAGCGCGAGGAGATCGCGGCGGAGGTCGGGATCCGCGTTCGGGCCGAGCGAGGACTCCACGATGTCGAGCAGGCGCACGCAGGCCGCGTAGCGCCCCTTCTGGAAGTCCAGTCCCGCGTTGATCACCTGCTCGCGCGGACCCGAGAGCCCGAGCAACACGTAGCCGAGGGTCAGCGCGAGCACGAGCATCACGCAACCCACGACCAATTGGAGGGAACGGCGGAACATGGAGTGTGGAGATGCTAGCGTCCGGTCGCGGGATCCTGAGAGCGCGCCCCGGTGATCCGCAGACGCTTCATCTTGGAGAACAGGGTGCTGCGGTTGATGCCGAGACTCTCCGCGGTGAGTTCGCGATTGCCGTGGAAGTGCTGCAGGGCGCGTTCGATGAGGGTCCGCTCGGGAACTTCGAGGGCGACCTTGAGCGGCAACAGATGTGCCCCGGGCGCGACCAGCGACTCCGGCGCGGGGCTCTCCCCGAGAAGGCCGGTGTCGAGGTCGGAGGGCAGATCGTCGAGGTCGATCTCCGCGCCGTCGCCGAGGACCACCGCACGTTCGACGACGTGTTCGAGCTGCCGGACGTTGCCCGGCCAGGATGCGGACTCGAGCCGGGCGAGCGCCGCCCGCGTGAAGCCCCGGATCGGCCGTGTCGCTTCCTTGCGGAAGCGTTCGAGGAAGTGCTCGGCGAGCAAGGGGATGTCGGCGCGGCGAGCCCGCAGCGGCGGCATCTCGACGGTCACGACGTGGACCCGATAGTAGAGATCCTCGCGGAAGCGCCCGGCGCGGACCTCGGACGCCAGGTCGAGATTGGTGGCGAGCAGCACCCGCACGTCGACCGGGATGCTGCGTGAGTCGCCGACGCGCTCGACGACGCGATCCTGGAGCACACGCAGCAGGCGCACCTGCAGACCCGCGGACGCCGTCCCGATCTCGTCGAGGAAGATCGTGCCGCCGCTCGCCTCCTCGAACTTGCCGGCGCGGTCGCGCACGGCACCGGTGAAGGCCCCGCGCACGTGGCCGAAGAGCTCCGACTCGAGCAGGGACTCGGGCAGGGCCCCGCAGTTGACCTCGATGAAGGGTCCCGTGGCGCGATCGGATGCGCGGTGGATCGCACGCGCGAGCAGCGTCTTGCCGGTGCCGCTCTCGCCGGTCAGGAGCACCGTCGTACGCGTTGCCGCAACCGCCTGGACGGTCTTCTGGATCTGCAGCATCCGCGCATCGGCGGACACGATCCGGTCGAGCTTCACACGCGTCTCGAGCTCCCGTCGCAGGGTGCGGTTCTCACGCACCAGCGCGGCACCTGCCAGCGCCCGGTCGACGGCGAGATCGAGCTGTTCGGCGGTGAAGGGCTTGCACAGGAAGTCGCGCACGCCGGCCTTGAGCGCGTCCACGGCGTCCTCGACGTTGCCGAAGGCCGCCGTCATCACCACCGAAGTCTCGGGTGATCGCGCGCGCGCCGCGGCGAACAGCTCGAGTCCGCACAGGCCGGGCAGGTGCCAGTCGGCGACGAGCAGGTCGATCTCGCGGGTCTCGAGGTACTCCAGCGTGTGGTCGGCACCCTGTGTGCGCAGGATCTCGAAGCCGCGGGCGTGCGCGGTACCGGCCAGCGCTGCGGCGGTCTCGGGGTCGGGGTCGGCGATGAGGATCGCGCGCATCGGTGCGAGTCCGGAATTCCGGACTCGTCCGCTATCGAGCCTCGAGTCGGGTGGGATTGAGCCGCGCCGAGCCGGGTTCCAGATCCCGGACCCCGGTCGCTGGACCACGGCGGGCGGTCATTCCGGCGCCGAGGGCAGCTCCAGGTGCAGCTCGAGATCTCCGGCCGAGCGTCGCGTCGCGACGGCGCGTCCACCGTGCGCGTGGGCGATGGACTGGACCAGGAACAGGTCGAGGCCGTGGGGCGTGCCGCGCAGCACGCGCGCGATGTGGTAGGGCAGGAAGCTGCCGGCCAGGTGCCAGCTCTCGGCGGCGTCCGGCGGCAGGCGCAGGCGCAACTGCACGACCGCATCGATGCGACGCAGGTCGAGCCGGATCTCGCGGTCGGGTGCGGCGAGGTCGAGGGCCGTCGCGCAGAGCGCTGCGAGCGCCGTGTGCAGGAGCTCTCGATCGCCGCGCACGGCGAGCTTCTGCAGCCGTCGGATGCGGATGCGGGCGGTCGACGCGTCGGGAAGGCCACGCAGGACCTGACGCAGGGACTTGCGCAGATCGACGGCCGGCAAGGGGTGTCGCAGGGAGCGGGCTCGGCCGAGTGTCGTGATCCTCGACAGGCTGTGGGCGATCCGATCGAGGGCCTCGCGCGCCGCGCGGAGCTGCTCGAGAGCCGCTGCATCGCGCTCCGGATCGAGGAAGCACTCCGTCAACTGCAGGTGCCCGAGCGCGGCCATCAGCGGGTTGTTCACCTCGTCGGCGACGCCCCGCAGCAGATCGCCGAAGGCCTGCAGCGGCGGACGACCCGGCGAGGAGTCGGAGGCCTCGAGCAGCGCGCTCAGTTCGGCCTGCGCAAAGGGTGTGGTGAGGACCAGGGCGCCGAGCCGATCGGCGGTGGGCGCGATCTGCAGTTCGTCCGCACGGCGGGCGACGAGGACGACCGTGCAGTTCGGGAGGGCCGCCCGCAGCGCCCGCAGCGCACCGATGTCCTCCGGATCGTCTCCGCCGCCGAAGAACAGCAGTTCCGGCGCGAAGGCGAGCAGGGCCTGCAGGTCGTCGGCGAGGTCGCGGAACACGCGGTGGCTGCCGCGTGGCGCCCGCGCCGTCAGGGCCGCCGTCAGGGCATCGTCCGGGACGCGGACGACGGCGATGCGGTGGGGCGACGGCATGCCGAAGCGTAGCCCACCCGCCTTCCGTGTCGCACGCGCCGCTCGGTTCCCCCTGCGATCCCAGGGTCGGCCCGGCTCATTCCGGGATCGCCGCGGCAGGACGCGACGAGCGCCGCCATGCCGCGGGCCGATCAAGCGGACGCAGGACAGCGCGCCATGGACCAGGATCGACGCGGAGCACCGGAGAGGGTCGTTGAACCAGCGCCTCGCCCGAGCAGCCTCGTGCTGCTGATGGGAGGAGCGAGCGAGCCGAGCCCGACGGGGAGCCTGCGCCTGCGTCGCGAGTGGAAGGGGCGCGCGGTCGCGGTGCCGTTCGGCGTCGACGTGCCAGGCACCGCCTCGCTTCCCGGTCTGCGGCCGGATCTGACGTCATCGAATCACGGCAGGATGGCGCCGATCCTCGACGGACCGCGCCCTCGCATCCGCCGCGACCGTCGCACGCATCGCTACGCGCTCGCCCTCTGCGTCGCGACGATCCTGCTCGCGCTGTGGATCGGCGCATGAGCGGAGAAGCCGTGAGCGCGGACGGCACGCACGGTCGCTATCCTGCTTCGCTCGATCCGGAGCACGACATGACGGTCGCCCACGCACGGAACCATCGCGACGACACGGGATCCGGGGACGACCCGGTGCTCAGCGTCGTCGTGCCCGTGCTGAACGAGGTGAAGAACGTCCTGTCGCTCCACGACGCGCTCAGCAGGACCCTCGCACACCACGGTGAGAGCTACGAGTTGATCTTCGTCGACGACGGCAGCACCGACGGCACGCGCGACGTGCTGCGCCGCCTCGCCTCCACCGATCCGCACCTGCGGGTGTTCTTGTTCCGCCGCAACTTCGGCCAGACCGCGGCGATGGCCCAGGGCTTCTCCGCGGCGCGAGGGCGCAAGGTGGTGTCGATGGACGGCGATCTGCAGAACGATCCCGCCGACATCCCCCGGCTCCTCGAGCGACTCGATGCGGGCTACGACGTGGTGTGCGGATGGCGACGGCACCGCAAGGACGCGGTGCTGACCCGGCTCCTGCCGTCGATGGTCGCCAACCAACTGATCCGCTGGGCGACCGGCGTTCCGATCCACGACACCGGGTGCTCCCTCAAGGCGTACCGGAGTTGGGTGGTTCGCAACCTGAACCTGTACTCGGACATGCACCGCTTCATCGCCGCGCTGGGCGCGGGTCTCGGGGCCCGCATCGCCGAGGTGCCGGTGCGCCACCATCCGCGCCGCTACGGCAGCAGCAAGTACGGCCTCGGGCGCATCTTCCGGGTGGTGCTCGATCTGGTCGTCATCAAGATGCTGATCCAGTTCTCGGCCCATCCGATCCGCTGGTTCAGCATCCTGGCGCTGCCGCTCCTGCTCGGCGGTCTGATCCTGATCGCGATCGCCGTGGTCAAGATCGACCACGGCACCTGGCTGATCCTCGAGGAGTACGACAACTTCTACATGTCGGGTGCTGCGATCGTCGTGTTGATGACGCTCTACGTGTTCATGCTCGGCTTCCTCGCGGAGCTGCAGCTCAAGGCTTCGCGCTTCTTCGGACGCCGTGTGTCGATCACGGCGACGGAGGCCGCGCAGTGAGTGCGACGATGCAATCCGGTGACCTGGTCTCGTTGGTGGTGCCGATCACCAACGCGGGGATCGACGTGCGCGCCCTGGCCGCCGGCTACGCGAAGCCGTTCCGGGATCACGGCTATCCCTACGAGATCGTGTTCGTGCTCGACGGCGTCCATGGACGCGTGGTCGAGGAGATCGCGGCGCTGGCCCAGGAGATGCCGGTGAAGAGCGTCCGCCTGCAGGGCGACGGCCTCGGCGAATCGATCGCGCTCTCGGCGGGCGCGGAGAAGGCGCGCGGGAGCCTGATCCTCAGCGTGCCGCAGTACCATCAGATCGAGCCCGAGGACCTCCTCAAGGTCGTGCAGGCGCTCGAGAGCGGCATCGATTTCGTCGCGACCTGGCGCAATCCGCGCGTCGACCCCTGGCTCAATCGATTGCAGTCGCGCCTGTTCAACTGGGTGTTGCGCGTCGTGATGGGCATCCGCTTCCACGACCTGAACTCGGGCGTGCGTGGCATGCGCCGGCAGGTTCTCGAGGAGGTCAGCGTCTACGGCGAACTGTTCCGCTTCCTGCCGGTGCTCGCGCAGCGGCAGGGCTTCAAGGTGGTGGAGGTCAAGGTCCGTCACCGCGAGGAGCGCGGCTCCTTCGCGTTCTACGGCGTCGGCGTCTACATCCGTCGCGTCCTCGACATCCTCGCCATCAGCTTCCTCACGCGATTCACGCAGCGACCCCTGCGGTTCTTCGGGATCCTCGGTGTGCTGGCGATCCTGTTCGGCATCGCGCTGTGTGTCGATCCGCTGATCGCCAAGGTCTTCAGCGGCGACAGCCTGGCCAACCGGCCGGCCTTCGTCCTCGGCGTGGTGCTGTGCGCGTTCGGCGTGCAGCTCATCGGCCTCGGCGTGATCGGCGAGATCATCATCTTCACGCAGGCCAGCCAATTGCGTGACTACAAGGTCGACGAGGTCCTCGAGTTCGGTGGGCAGAACGTCTCGCCGCCTGCGCCACGGGTCGAGGTCGAGGCGGAGACGCGGAACGGCGAGGTCGTCGACGACCAGCAGGTCGTCGCCCGCGAAGCCGGCCTTCCGCTGCGCGTGCGTGAGCTCCTTCCGGGTGAGGACGCCCGCTGGGACAGCTTCGTGCGCGATCACCCGCAGGGGTCCTTCTTCCACCTGACGGGCTGGCGACGTGTGGTCGAGGAGACCTTCCACCACGCCTCGCACTACCTGGTGTGCGAGCGGGGTCGTGCCTGGTGCGGCGTGCTGCCGGCGTTCTACGTGCGGAGCCCGTTCATCGGGCGTCAGCTCGTGTCGATCCCCTACGCGGTGTACGGCGGCCTGCTCGTGCACGAGGACCAGTTCATCCAGCCTCTGCTCGACGCCGCGGCGCAGTACGGCCGTCGACAGGGCGCGGGCTACCTCGAATTGCGTCACCTCGAGGAGCGAGCCGGAGAGCGCAAGCCCTACGAGCTCTACGTGACCTTCCGCAAGGAACTGCCGCAGAAAGTCGAGGACGTCCTCGCCGGCATTCCCAAGAAGGCGCGCGCGGAGGTCCGTCGTGCGCGCGACAAGTTCCAGCTCACTTGCACGACGAGCGACGAGGTCGAGGTCTTCTACGCGCTGTTCGCCGAGGAGAAGCGGAGGCTGGGCACGCCCTCCCTGCCGCTGCGCTGGTTCCGGAACCTGAAGGAGGAGTTCGGGAATTCGGTCGTGCTGCACGTGGTGCGCGAACCGGACGGGACTCCGCTGTGCGCGGTGATGAGCTTCCTCTTCAAGGACACCGTCTACTCGTACTACTCGGGTTCGTCGGCCGACAGCCGCGGCAAGGGCGTGAGCGACTTCGTCTACTGCCAGATCATGGAGTGGGCGGTCGCGCAGGGTCTGCGCCGCTTCGACTTCGGGCGCAGCCGTCGCGAGACCGGTGCCGCGAAGTTCAAGGAGAACATGGGTTTCGAGCCGGAGCCGCTGCGCTACGACTTCCTGCTGCTGCGCGACGACGCCAAGCTGCCGGACTTCCATCCGAGCAATCCGAAGCTCGAGGGACCGCGCCGACTGTGGTCGAAACTGCCGCGCGGCATCACCACGCGCGTCGGTGGCCGGCTCTCGCGCTACCTGCCCTGAGCGTGGTCGGGGTCGCGGCGAGCGAGGTAGCGCTGCGCACTCCGCATCGGATCGGTCGGCCACATCTTCACCGTGCCGTCGCTCTGGCCGGTGATCACGAAGCGTCCGTCGGCCGTGAACTCGGCGGCGAGCAGTGGTGTGCCGGTGCGGACCGATTGCACGGCTTCACCACGGGTCAGGTCCCAGAGGACCAGCAGCCCGTCGCGTGCCGCGGACAGCGCGAGCTCGGCCCCGGGTGCGACACGCACCGACGCGATGCGGTTGGAATGGGGGTCCGCCCCGTCGACGGTGAGGTGCCGGGCCCGACCATCGCGCAGCAGCGTGAGGCAACCGAAGGAGTAGTCGGCGCACAGCACGCTGCCGTCGGGTGCGGAACAGGTTCCGCCGCCGAAGCGCTGCTCGTCGATGGTCGTCATCGAGCCGTTGCGCAGATCGAACTCCGACAGGCGTACGTTGACGAGCGACGCGATCACGCGGTCGCGCGGAGCGTCGAAGGCGATGCCGCGGACCTGGAAGAAGGGATTGGTGTGCCAGTCGACGGTGACGCCGATCGCCGGCTTGCGCATCACCACGCGATCGAGGGCCCAGTCCCACACCGTGACGAAGGTGTCTGCACCGCCGAGCGCGAGCCAGGGTCGCGTCGGGTGGGCCGCGATGCTGCGCAGCGGTGCTTCGCCGGTCGACAGCGCGCGGACACAGCGACGTCCGGCGATGTCCCAGACCTTGCATGCGCCGTCGACGCCGATGCTGACCACGCGATCGACGGTCGGGAGCGGCAGCAGGGCCTCGATGGGTCCCTGGTGGGCCGACAGCGCGCCGAGCGCGTGGCCGTCTTCACGCGCGAAGAGATGGAGCACGCCGTCGTCCCCGGTCACGATCAACGCGGCGCGATCGAGGCAGAGGTGGCGGACGGGCGTGCCGTGGAGATCGGCGACGACCGCCGGAGTCGCCCCATCGATCGACCACAGACGCGCGGTGCCATCGAGCGAGCCGGTCGCGAAGTGCACATCGTCGGCGTCGACCGCGATGCCGGTGATCGCGTCGCGGTGGCCGAAGTACTCCGGCGCGTGCGGGCGATTCCCCGCGAGCCACGAGCTCACCTTCTCGTTGTCCGCGGTCAGCAGGTCGCCGGTCGCGGCGAGCCAGCGCAGGAAGCGCACGTTGATCATGCGCTGCTTGAACTGCCTGAGGATGCGCCAGTCGTCGGTGGAACGGATCAGCACGGTGCCGTCTCGGTGAACGCTCGCCAGCATGTGGTGTGACCCGTCGAAGGCGGCGGCGCCGATGGTGCGTGCGGAGGGGTTCGGCAGGCGACGGAAGGGCGCCGCGGGGCGATCACGCCACTGCCACAGCTCGGTGCTTCCGTCGGAGGGGATCAGGAGGACCGAACCGGTCGGGTCGAAACCGCACCAGTTCACCTCCTGCCCGGCGTCGCAATGGAACAGGACCTCGAAGGTGTCGGCGTCGCGCACCTCGACCATGCCACCGTTGTGGGCGAGCGCGAGCACGGACGAGGTCGGATCGAAGGTGCAGAACAGCACCTCTTCCTGCTCGACCTGGATGCCGTGCAGGACCTTTCCCGCGCGTGGGTCCACCAGCCAGATCAGGTTGTTCGCGTCGGCATCTTCGCCGCCGTCCTTGCCGAGCACGACGAGACGGCTGCCGTCCGCTGAGAACTCGAAGCGACGCACGGGCGCGCGCGGCGTGAGCGCGAAGGCGAGCTTCGCGATCCAGCGGGTCCGATCGAGCGAATGCACGACTCCGGGACCGCCGAGCAGGACGCCACCGTCGACCGGGTCGATGCCGATGGCCTCGCAGTCGCAGATCTCGGCGAGGGAGTCCTTGGTCCGGACGGTCGCCACGTCCTGCAGGGCATCGGCGGAGTGGACGTGGACGCCGTCGGGTGCCGCGGTCAGGACGTGGTCGGCATCGGCGAATGCCACGGCATGGATCGGGAAGGCGTGTGCGCGCCGTCGGGCCAGGCGATGACCGTCGCGGGTGCTGCGCAGCTCGAGCGATCCGGACGAGTCGCCGATCGCGATCAGGTTCTCGCCCGGATCGACGCTGGGTTCGGGGTCGGTGTGCGCGACCAGCAGGGGTGTGCGCGGGAACCACCAGTCGAGGTGGCAGGCGTCGAGGACCTGCACCAATGCACTGCGCAGGTCGGCGCGCGGTGTTGCGCCCGCGGCGGAGCAGAGGTCGGCGAGCGCGGCCGCCGCACCCTCGTCGCTGGCACGGGCACCGAGCGCGCGGTTGAGGGCCGAGGCGGCGCGCTCCTCGCGATAGACCCGCTGCAGGCTCACGGCGAGGATCGTGATCAGCAGGAAGGCCGCGAGGATGCCGAGCGAGGTGGTCGGGTGGCGCTGGGCGTAGCGCAGCACGCGGACGTGCGGCGGCACCGCACGGGCGCGGATCGGCTCGCGACGTCGCACCCGCGCCAGGTCCTCCGCGAACTCGAGCGCCGTCGCGTAGCGGTGGGTCGGTGACTTCGCCATCGCCGTGTGCAGCACGGCGGCGAGTTCGGCGGGGATCGCCGCATTGTGGTTGCGCGGCGCCACCACGTCGCCCTGTTCGATCGACCTCCACAAGGCGGTCTGCGAGTCGGCGCGGAACGGCAGTGCCCCGGTCAGGCATTCATAGAGGGTCACGCCCAGCGCATAGACGTCGCTGCGGCGATCGGCACGTGCCGCGTGATCACCAAGCAGCTCCGGAGCCATGTAGGCCAGCGTGCCCAGCAGCTCTCCGGTCCGCGTGACGCTCAGATCGCTGCGGTTCTGGTCGCGCGCGAGGCCGAAATCGAGCAGGACCGGTTCGCCCTGCGGCGTGATCATCACGTTGCCGGGTTTGACGTCGCGATGGACGATGCCGGACTCGTGTGCCTCGTGGAGGGCGCCTGCCGCCGTCTCGATCCAGGCGAGGTCACGGTGGATCTCGGCGCGCGTGCGCGGCAGGGCTCCCGTGTCGCGGCGGTGCCGGATGACCGCGGCCAGTGTCTCGCCCTCGATGTAGCGCATCGCGAGGCAGGAGATGCCGTCGAAGCTCTCCGCCTCGAATACCGTGCAGATCGCGGGATGGTCGAGCTGTGAGAGGATCGCAGCCTCGCGGCGGAACCGCTGGAGCCGGTCGGTCGAGACGAAGTCGAGGTGCGGTGCGAGCACCTTCAGCGCGACGCGACGCCGCAGGCGCGTGTCCTCGGCCAGCAGCACGCTGCCCTGGCCGCCGCGACCGAGCGTGCTCAGGATCGCGTAGGGACCGATCTGGCGGAGCCCGCCGCGCTCGTCGGCCGCGGGCTCGGCGTCCTCGACGGTGATGCGCCGGTGCTCGGTGCGGATCGCGTCCTCGAGGCCGGGGAAGCGGCGCAGGTACTCCTCCAGCGGCAGTTCCCGACCCTCGGCACGGTCGGCCAGGAACAAGCTGACGAAGTCGAAGACCTCCGAATCGGGTCCGTGCAGCTCAGACGAGCCAGTCATGGGCCAGACCCTCGGCGCGGAGGCGGGTGCGCAGGCGTTGCCAGCGCTTGATGGCCGCATCGACCCCGATGCCGAGCTTGCGTGCCGCTTCGGCGCAGGTGCTGCCTTCGAGCCCGCAGAACGAGATCAGGTCCTGGTCCTCGCGCGAGAGGCTGCGCAGGTGATCGCAGAAGCGACGCATGGCCTCGTCGCGCAGCAGGCGCTGCGAGAGCGCGGTGACGTGCGCGGCGACCTGATCGCGGTCGAAGACGCGGGTCGTGTGTCCATCGTCGATGCGCACGCGCTGCGCGCGTCGCACGCTGCGCTGCACCTCGAGCAGCACCAGCTTGGCGATCGCGAACAGCCAGGCGCGGAAGGCCGAGTCGTCGCCCCGGAACTGATCGCGGATCCGGAAGGCCCGCAACCACACCTCCTGGAGCAGATCGTCGACCTCGACCCGCGCGCGCACCGTCTGACTGACGTGGCGCGTGGCCCATGCACACAGCGCCGGGGCGACCTTCTCGTAGCGTCCGTTGAAGTCCGGCGATGGTGCGACGGTCGGTTCCGGCGGATCCATCGTTGCGAGCCGGCGGATTGAAGCCCTACGCGGCGGAGGCGACAAGTCGAGCGCGGTCATCGTGGCGAGGGGGATCCGGTTCGCGGAGTGGCGGGGGGACCGGAGGGGGGATGACTGCGTCGCGCCCGGGGTGGACAAGCGGAGTCGGAAAACCCGCCTCAGGACGAGCGGTCCTCGGGCCACGCGATGCTGAGCGGGCGGAGCAGGGCGCGCTTCTTCTGATGGTGGGTTCGCATCCGCCGCAGGACGTCGTCGAGCAGGCGGACGGCATCCACCACGTACGGGCCCTTGTTGAGCATCACGCACTCCGACCGCACGCTCATCGCCGCGTCGGTCAGCTCGGCGCGCGAGGGCATGCCGCTCTTGGCCAGACCCTCGAGCACCTGCGTGGCCCAGATCACCGGCACCAGCGCCGCCTCGCACAGCCACAGGATCTCCTCCTGCACCTCCGCGAGCCGGGCGAAGCCGACCTCCACCGCGAGATCACCGCGCGCCACCATCACGCCGAGCAGCGGCGATCGCATGCCGGTGAGGATCAGAGCCGGAAGATTGCGGAAAGCGCGGCGCGTCTCGATCTTCAGCACCACACCCAGGTGCCCTCCGCCGCGGCCTTCGAGCTCGCTCTGCAGGCGCAGCACGTCGGCCGGGGTCTGCACGAAGGACATGCCGACCGCGGCGGCATGGCCGACGGCGAAGTCGAGGGCAGCGAGGTCTTCGGCGGTGGGGAAGGCGATGGTGAGTTCGGAATCGGGCAGGTTGATGCCCTTGTCGCCGCGCAGGCTCGCGCCGCCCGGCGGCACCGATTCGATGCGCACCACCAGACCCGAGGTGTCGACGGTCTCGACCACGCCGCCGATCCGCCCGTCGTCGAAGCGGATCGCCTGACCCGCGCGCACCTTGGTGAGTGCGTCGCCGAGCGTGGTCGGGACGACCGCCGGCTCGATCAGCGCACCGTCGCTGTCACGCCGCGGGGGGCGCGGCGGCGTACCCTCGGGGACCACGCGGATCCGGTCGCCGGCGTGCAGGTCGAAAGACGTGTCGAGGGCCGGCAGCGCGCCGATCGTGCCTCTCGCCACCGTCTCGCCGTTGCGGCGCAGCCGCAGCGGGTTGCCGCTCTCCAGGCGCAGCGTGTGCTCGCAGGTCGCCAGGAGACCGTCGGTACTCGTGGCGATCACCTGCAACACGCGCTTGTCGCCGCTGGCGTCGATGGCGCGCAAGGTGTCGCCGACGCGCGCGACGGCGATCAGTTCGTCGTCGATCGCGATCGCGCCAGGCTCGGCGGCGTCCGCGCGCGCGAAGCGGACCCTCAGCGGCTCGACCACACGACCGCGTTCGTCGCGCGACGGCTTGAGCCGCACGACGTGCGGTCCCTCGCCGAGCGACGCGGTGCGCAGCTTCGGTCCCGGGAGGTCGACCATCACACGGCAGGAGCGACCCAGCTCTTCCGCCTGCTGGCGCACGTTCGCTGCAATGCGCTCCCAGGTCGCGGGCTCGTCGTGCGCGGCGTTGATGCGTGCCAGGTCCATCCCGGCGAGCAGCAGCTCGCGTACCAGCGCCGGGTCCCGGGCCGCCGAGGACGGCATCGTCACCATGATCCGCACGCCGCGCTCGCGCGGACAACCGCCGAGCAGGGCATCGGCGCGGGCCTCCAGGACACCGATCGTCGAGTCCTCGTCGAAGGGTGGGGTCGGGGCTTCGTCGAGTTGCCAGTCGTCCCCGGCGAGACGACTCAACGCGAGCAGCACCGCGTCGACGCTCTCCATCACGTGCGATTCGGCGCGGCCCAGGGAGGAGAGTCCGAGACGGGCGAGTTCGAGTTGCTGCGCGCGCAGGTCGACCCGTCGCAGGGCGAGGTAGTGGAGTAGATTGCGCGCGCTGCGCTGATGACTGCTCGGGATCGATTCGAGGTCGGCGGCGTGCTCGGCCTCGAGTGCGCGCGCGGAGGAGCGCAGGCGGGCGAGGTCGGAGTGGAGTTCGCGGAGGACTTCGGCGCGGGGACGGGCGGACATGGGGTCTGGCCGGCGCGAGGACCTCGGCCGACCGGGCGGGAATGCTGCGCGGTGACCGACAAGGACGGATCAAGCGCGCGGGTCGCGATCCCCGGGACGAACCACCTCGAAGTCCGTGACTTTCGCGCGCGCGCCCGCCGTGCGGACCGCGCCGACCAAGCGGCAGCCGATGCGCACCGCGCTCGGCGTCCGCGGTTGCCGTCGGGCGATCGGCGTGAAGTCCCCCGGCCGGTCGGTGCCGCCTGCACAGGAAACCGCGATGGCACCGCCTTCACGCGTGATGCGCAGCCAGCCGGATGGCCCGCCCGGCACCGCGAGCGGATCGGGGGCGCCGTCGAAGCTCGCGACGATCATGGCTGTCGCATCTGCCGTCGCCGGGGCCAGCCAGCTCGCCTCGACACGACCACTGCCGCGCTCCTCCTGCGCGAACAGCGCGAAGCGGAGCGGTTCGCCGCTCTCGGCCTGCAGTTCGAAGCGCACGCGGAGGTCGAAGTCGCCCTGCAGCGACCGGCGGGAGGTGAAGCCCACCGAGGCCCCGGGCCCGAGCGGGCCCTCCTCCAGCGTGAGACAGAGGCCGTCGCCGTCGACCGTCACCTCGCCGCGCGCCTGCCGCGGTTGCACGAAGCGGCTCAGCCCCTCCGCCCGCATCACGAACGGCAGTCCGCAGAAGACGCCGGGCAGGTCGTCGCTCAACTGCGCGTTGTGTTCGACGAGGCGGGTGCGGATGCGCGCGAGCGCGGCGTCGAAGGCGTCGGCGAGCACGGTCGAGCGGCCCTCTTCGCGCAAGGAGAGGGCGATGTCGGGGCCGCAGTGCAATCCCACGGCGGCGAGTTCGTCGAGAAAGCGCGCGGTGATGCGTGCACCGTCGATGTTGTCCTGCGCGTCGAACACGATCTGCATCAGGGCCGCCGGCCCGAGCAGGCGCGCTCGCAGTCCGAGCTTGCGCACCTGGGCGACGAAGCGGCTGCGCAGGGCGACGCCTTCGCGGCTGAGCTGCTCGTGCACACCTCGGACGCTCAAGCGTTGCACGACGGCGCGCACGCGGCGCGCGGTCGCGGACGGAACGGAGCTGCCCGGATCGGCGATGCCGACCACGGCGCCGAAGGGTTCGCCGTCGGCGAGCGAGTCCCCGAGCAGGACGGCGTCGGCCTCGATCCCGACCTCCGCCCCCACGGTGCGCGCGGCGAGTCGGGCGGCGGTCCGGCTCTCGTCGAGCAACAGGCGCACCGACCGCCGCGCGCAGGTCGCGGCGATCGCGCGCAGCGTCGCGAGTTCGCCCCGCGGTTCGAGCACGACACAGGCCGGATCGGCGGTCGCCTCGATGCTTGCGATCGCGCTGCCGAGAGCCGCGAAAGGGATGCGCACGGCGCCGGCGGGCAGGCCTTCGTCGCGCCCTCCGATGCAGAGCACCGCGCCCGCATCCCGCGGACGCGCGGCGCGCACCATCCGCGCGCGGGCCGCGGCGAGGTCTCCGAACAGGGCGACCGGCGCGTCGAGCCCGCACCACCCGGCGAGTTCCTCGCGCAGCAGGGCGATCGGATCACCGTCTGCGGACGTCGCGGCGAGGACGCGGGCCAGGAGGACGTCGTCGGGCGGCAGCAGGGGACCGCCGTCGGAGAGGTTCAACGGCTGCGGCGCGCCGCTCATCCGTCGAGGACGAAGGTCGAGTCGGCGGGGCGCGCCACGCGCTTGAGGTGCAGCGGCCGGCGCAGGCCACCCTGGCGCGGCGGACGCGTGCGCGCGAGCCACTCGCGGAACACCTCCATCGACTTGTTGGTGTCGACGAAGGTGTCGCCGTAGGCGTCGCCAGGCTCCGCCTTGCGCACCGTGACCTTCTGGTGCCAGCAGTGCATGCCGGAGATCGGGTCGGGCTGCACCGGGAAGGTGAAGTTCTGGTGCACACCACCCTCGCGCCACCACACGCGCTTGCTGTCGGGATCGGCGCTGTCGAAGGCGGTGACGCTCGCGGTGCGACGGATGCGCCACTGGCCCGGCGCGACCTCCTGCATGTCGCTCTCGTGCTGCTGCCAGCGATTGACGCCCTGCTCTTCGCCCTTCTGGCGGAAGCGCCCCATGTGGTGACTGCAGGCGACCACACCGGGACGGACGCCTTCGGTGACCCACGCCTTGTTCACGTACCAGCCGATGCGCGTGCTGACGCGCACCAGGTCGCCTTCGCGCACGTGCAGGCGCGCGGCGTCGCTCGGGTGCATCCACACCGGATTGGTGTTGGAGAGCTCACTCAGCCATTTCGAGTTGGCGGAGCGGGTGTGGATCAGGGTCGGCAGACGGAAGGTCGAGACCAGCGCGAACTCGTCCTTCGCGCGATCGAGCCTGGCCTCGTCGATGTGGCTCTGGATGTAGCCGGGCGTGGCATGCTCGGGCCATCCCCATTCGCTCAGCGTGCCCGACCAGAACTCGAGCTTGCGGCTGAGCGTGGGGAAACCGGTGCAGGCGCGGCCATCGGCCGCGATCACGCCGATCGGCTTGCCGGCCTTGACGATGCTGCCGGACTGTTCGTCGCGCGTGGCGCCGTCGAGGTCCTTGGCACCGAGTTGCGCCTCGTGCGTGCGGTAGACGTCCTGGTCGACCAGGAAGGCGCCGTGGCGCTTCATGTACTCGAGCGGAGTCAGCTTCTCCTTGGCCGCGGCCTCGGGGAGCCCGGGCACCGAGTTCTCGAAGATCCAGCGGTAGTACTCGTCGATGGTGATGCGCTCACCCTTCCGGTACGGAGACTCGAAGTGCTTGCGCACACCGAGCGAGCCGTCGGGATCGATGCGCCACGACAGCGCGATCCACAGCTCGTCCTCCTCCCAGACCTCGCCGGGATTGGCCTGCCAGGTCCACTCCACGGTCTCGCCGCGCAGTTCCTTCTCGCGCCGCAGCACCGGCTGACGGAATCCGATCCAGCGCGCGGCGTGGGTCTCCTGGCTCATCAGGTCGTGACGCTCGGTCGCGACGCCCATCGGCAGCACGTAGTCGGCCCAGCGCGCCGTCTCGTTCCAGGTCGGCGTGAGCGCGACGTGGCAGCCGACCAGCGACTCGTCGCGCAGCGCTTCGACCCAGACCAGACCGTCGGGATTGGTCCAGACCGGGTTGTAGACGCGCGTGAAGTAGGTGTCGATGCGACCGCGTCCGCTCTTCAACAGGTGCGGGAGCAGGAACGACAGCTCGTGGTGTGCGAGCGGCCATTCGCGCGGATAGAGCAGCTCGCTCCACGCCTGCTGCGGGGACGGCACGCTGTGCGGGCGCGGGACGAACTTGTTCCAGGCGTTGGGCGAGGTGCCGCCGAACGTGCCGACCGCGCCGCAGAGGGCGACGAGCATCTGCAGGCAGCGCGCGACCTCCCAGCCGCCTTCGTTGCCGCTCGCCGCGTTGCGCCAGACGTGCGCCGAGAAGCGCGAGCCGGCGGCCGCGATCTCGGTGCCCACCGCGCGCAGGGTCTCCTCCGCGACGCCGGTGACCGCGGCGACGTGCGCGAGCGTGGCGAAGGCGTAGTGCTCGCGCAGGTCGAAGAGGAAGTCGTCGTAGTCGCCCTGCTTGCCGCGCGCGCGCAGCCAGCCGCGCCAGTCGACCCAGGTGCGCAGGAAGACGTCGTCCTGCTTGCCGAGGTCGAGCACGAGCTTGCAGAAGCCGAGCATCATCAGCGCTTCGGTGCCTGGCCGCGGCGCGAGCCAGTAGTCGGCCATGCCCGCGGTGTTGCTGAGGCGGATGTCGACGGCCGCGATCTTCGCGCCCTTCATCTTCGCCTCCTGGATGCGCTGCGCGTGCGGGTTGAAGTAGTGACCCGTCTCGAGGTGCGCGCTGATCAGCAGGATGAACTTCGCGTTGGCGTAGTCGGGCGACGGTCGGTCGTAGCCGCTCATCATCGTGTAGCCGAGGCGCGCCGCCGCGGAGCACACGTTGGTGTGGCTGTTGTGGCCGTCGACGCCCCAGGCCTGCAGCACGCGCTCGGCGTAGCCGTCGTGACCGGGTCGGCCGACGTGGTACATCACCTCGGTGAGCCGCTTCTCGACGATCGCCTTGCGGATGCGCGCGCCGAGGTCGTCGAGCACGGCGTCCCACGACACGCGCTCGAAGCGTCCGCTGCCCCGCGGTCCGACGCGCCTGAGGGGATGGAGGATGCGATCCGGATCGTTGACCTGGTTGATGGTCGCCGGACCCTTCGCGCAGTTGCGACCGCGCGAGCCGGGGTGGTAGGGATTGCCCTCGACCTTGCGGATCTCCTTGGTCTGCTGATCGACGTAGGCGACCAGGCCGCAGGCTGCTTCGCAGTTGAAGCAGATGGTCGGCACCAGCGTGTACTTGCGATGCACGCGACGCGGCCAGGCCTTGGCGTCGAGCTCGGTCCAGTCCAGCCAGCGCTCGGGCGCGGGGAAGGACTCGAGCGGGGTGACGCGCATTCCGTCCTGTGGGGAGAGGGTCATGGCGTGCGTGGGTTCAGGAGAGGGGCGGGAGTTGCGCGGCACGCACGAAGGCGTGCTCGTAGAGGGCGAGACCGGCGCAGAACAAGGGCAGCGCCAGGAAGGCGGCGACCGGTGCGAGCGGCGTGAAGGACATCAGGACCACGCCGATCGCGGTCAGCGTCGTGATCCTCAGGCCGAGCACGAAGGCGCTGCCCGGTCGGCCTGCGACCACGGGGATGCGCGGGAGCAGGGCCGCGGCCTGACGTGCATTGGCGGTCGCGTGCGGCCCACGGCGCTTCTTCTCCGCGATCAGGTGGTGGACGAAGGCGCCGGCGGCGCACAGCAGGGGAAGCACGCCGCGTGCGTGTTCGCCGGCGTCGCTCGCGCTCAGCGGCCAGAGGATCGCGGCGCCGAGCAGGAGCGCCTGCGCGAGGAGCTGCACGCTCAGCGCGAGCGGTGCCTGCCACAGGTCGCGGCCCTCGCACTGCTGGAACAGGAAGGCGGTGTAGATGGCCGTCATCACGCCGAGCGGCACATTGAGGATGCGCAGCGGCAGGATCGCGTCGTCCAGACCCAGCACGCGCGCAGCGAGCACGCAGACCGTGACCAGGGAGAAGGCGGTCAGCACGAAGCCGCCCTTGACCAGCCAGCTCTTCAGGTTCGGCCGGGTGAGCAGGCGGAAGAAGTACTGCGGACGCTTCAGGTCGGTGATCAGCAGCACCACCGTGATCAGCGTGAACCACAGCGCGACGATCTCGGGCATCCAGTCGGCGGCGAATCCGCGCACGCCGATCAGCGGGAGCAGCGGCGCGCACAGGGCGGCGCCGGCCGCGATGCCCTTGGTCACGAGGTAGGCGGAGACCTTGTTGCCCCAGTGCACGTCGTGATCGACGTCGAGCACGGTGCGCGCGGTGGGATGCACCGGGAAGTCGGCCGGTAGACCAGGCGGCGGCAGGCGTCGTTCGGACCACAGCCAGGCATCGCCTTCGCGCGCGCTGCCGGGGTGCAACGAGACGTCGTCGACGCCGAGGTAGAACACGTTCGGTCCGGTGTTCTGCTCCGGGCGTCGCACCACGCGCTCGCCGGTCTCCTGCAGCAGTCGGCTCACCCGGCTGTTCGGATCGTGCACGTCGCCGGAGACGATCGCCTCCTCGGGACAGACGACTTCGCAGGCTGGGCGGAGTCCCTGCTCGACGCGATGCGCGCAGAAGTGGCACTTCTCGGCGCCGCCGGTGTCCTCGTTGAGGTAGATCGCGTCGTACGGACAGGCCTGCATGCAGGCCTTGCAGCCGATGCATGCGTCCTTGTCGAGATCGACGATGCCGTCGGGGCGCTTGGCGAGCGCGTTGACGGGGCAGATCGTGACGCACGGCGCCTTCGTGCACTGGTTGCAGCGCAGCACCGCGAAGTGGCGCTTCACCTGGGGGAACACACCGATCTCGGTGTACTTGACCCAGGTGCGGAAGCTGGCGAGAGGGACCTCGTTCTCGGACTTGCAGGCCACCGTGCAGGCGTGACAGCCGATGCACTTGCGCTGGTCGAGGATGAATCCGTACTGCATGGTGGGAGCGGGAGCCGAAGGGATCACTCGTCGGACTTCCAGCCGAGCATCTCGTCGATGGTGCGGCGGGTCACGGCGTGGTAGCGGGGTCGTACGACCTGATAGATGGCACGCGCGCGCTGCCTGCCCTGGTCGCTCGCGATCAGAGCCTGGAACAGGGGCTTCACGAACTTGCGGCGCCCGACCTGGAAGAGGAACTTGGCGAGACGCGAATCCAGGGCCGGCGGGAGCGCGGCGTAGCCGGCATCGAGATTGAGCTCGAGCCAGGCCGCGAGGATCTCGGCATTGCCCGACTCGGTCAGGTGGTAGACGACGTCGATCTCGTCGAGCATCGCGCGCGACACCTTGCCGTCGATCGCGGTCAGGAAGTGGATCCACTGCGTGGTCGTCCAGGCGCGCGCCGCGAGCTCACCCGCGGGAGCTCCGGTGAGGAAGTGCGCGCTCGCGGCATCGACCAGATCGAGCAGGGTCGAGGCCGGGCGGGGGCAATCGGGTGGAAGGCCGGGCCCGTGCACCCAGGTCTCGATGTCGAGGGCGCCGGCCGCGGGCACCTTCGAGAGCAGGCGCTCGTGGAGGAAGGCGAGGAAGTCCGCGGTAGTGAGGCTGTGGAACGCGTGTTCGTCGAACCACGCGCGCAGGAAGGGATCGAAGCGCTCGCGTCCGACCACCTGCTCGATGCGCCGCAGGAACGCGGCACCCTTGTCGTAGGGGATGCCGGTCATCCCGTCGTCGGGGTCGCGCCCGGACAGGTCGATGTGCAGGATCGTGTCCGCCGCGGGGAGGGTCTTCATCTCCTCGTCGAGACCCGACAAGCCGTTGCGGGTCTCGGCGGCCGCACGCTCCTCGCCGAACAGCGCCTCGACGATGCGCTGCTCGACGTAGACCGTGAATCCCTCGTTGAGCCAGAAGTCGCGCCACGTCGCATTGGTCACCAGGTTGCCCGACCACGAGTGCGCGAGCTCGTGCGCGATCAGCGCGACCAGCGACTTGTCGCCGGTGAGGATCGTCGGCGTCGCGAAGGTCATGCACGGGTTCTCCATCCCGCCGAAGGGGAAGGAGGGCGGCAGGATCAGCACGTCGTAGCGGCCGAAGCGGTAGGGGCCGTACAGCGCCTCGACGGCCTGCACCATGCGCTCGACGTCTTCCAGCTCGCGCGCCGCCCCCTCGATCACGCTCGGCTCGGCCCAGATCGCGCAACGCGACGAGATGTCGCGGGACTCCAGGCGGCCGATCGCGAGCGCGATCAGATAGCTCGGCACCGGATGCGACATCGAGAACCGCGTGACCCCCGGCGCGACGACCTCGCGCGCCTGCGCACTCATCAGCGTGACCAGTTCGGGGTGATCCTTCACCGCGACCTTCGCGGTCCAGGTGACGCGCACGCCGGGACTGTCCTGCAGGGGGATCCAGGTGCGGGTGAGGATCGCCTGGCCCTGGGTGAACAGGAACTGCCCCATCCGCGAGGCGGTCTGCTCGGCGTCGAGCCACTGCACGGCGCGCGCGTTCCGGTCCGCGGTCCAGCGCACCACCACCGCCTCGTCGCCGGCGGCGAGGTCGATGCGGAGTGCGCGTCCGCGGACCGGGTCGGGCTCGCCGAGCACGTGGCGGCGGGAAGAGCCATCGATGCCGGTCACGTCCTCGATCGACATCCCGGTGCCGGTGTCGAGCCAGAGCGGAGCCCGGGTGTCGCGGCGCAGGAGCTGCAGGGTCGCGCGACCTTCGATCGAACGGCGGTCGAAGTCGACGGTGAGGTCGAGATCGAGGTGCCGGACGCGGACCTCGTTGGGCCGGGAGAAGCTGTGGTCGTCCACGGGCAGGTCTTCGGCGCGCGGATGCGTCAGCGGCAGGATCCCGCGGCACGCGCACAGGAGCAGCGGGAGGAGGAGGGCTCGCGACGCGGCGGGCATCGCGACCTTGTAGCGCCGACCGGGCGAAGTGCGAGGGTGCTCAGCGACGTGAGCCGTCCTGCGCGGGGTGTTGCTGCTGGGGCGGCGTGATCGGGCGTGTGTCGAGCGGCTCGGCCTGGGTCGGGGTACGGGTCTTCTCCGCGGCCTCCTCGGCGCGTGCCTTGTCCAACTCCGCGGCCGAGGGCTCGTACTCGACGTCGACCGTGCTGATCACCGGCGTGATCAGCCAGGTCAGGGGCGAGAATCCGTACCAGTAGTTCTCCGACTCGGCCTGGACCACGCGCACCACGTCGCCGCCGTCCTCCGCGACGTTGGCCGTCGCCGTGTCGATCATCCGGTCGATGTCGGTGCGGCCGAGGAAGGGCAGGAAGATCAGCAGATTGAGGCCGACGCGGGTCGCCGACCGATAGAAGACCGGCTTGCCGTTCGGCCCGACGCGCGTGTTCCAGTGCGTCGCCGTCGAATAGAAGGTGCACGATCCGAGGCACGCGGCGAGCGCGAGGA
Source organism: Planctomycetota bacterium (assembly GCA_046349595.1). Lineage (GTDB taxonomy): Bacteria > Planctomycetota > UBA1135 > UBA1135 > UBA2386 > JACRLW01. The sequence goes on along the minus strand of JAXMCA010000001.1, from coordinate 1,946,288 downwards.
TCGGCAGGAATCGTCGATTCGCTTCCATGCCCTGCTGCGATAGGGGGCTCGGCGGCCCGGCTCAAGTCCGGCCGCTCCTTCCTTGCCGTTGCCGCGGCGATCCGCTGCAATGCTCCGCCTTCGAATCCGGACCGAGCGATGAACGAGCTGATCAAGATCACCCTCCCCGACGGAAGCATCCGCGAACTCCCCGCGGGCACGACGGGACAACAGCTCGCCGAGTCGATCGGTCGCGGTCTGGCGAAGGTCGCGGTCGGCATCGTGGTCGACGGCGCGGTGCAGAGCCTGCAGCTCCCGCTCGAGCACGACTGCAAGGTGTCGATCGTCAAGCGCGACACTCCCGAGGGTCTCGAGATCATCCGCCACTCGGCGGCGCACGTCCTCGCCGACGCGGTCAAGCGCCTGCGCCCGCACGCCAAGCTGTGGAAGGGTCCTGCGATCGACGATCCGCGCTACGGCTACTACTACGACATCGATCTCGGTGACGAGCCGCTGTCCGCAGACGACCTGCCGAAGCTCGAGAAGCTGATGGAGGAGATCGTCGACAGCAACGTGCCCTTCGTGTTCCGCGAGCTGCCGCGGAGCGAGGCGAAGGCGCTGATGGCGAGCCATCACGAGGACTACAAGCTCACCACCATCGACAAGATCCCCGAGGGCCAGCCGATCACCTTCTACCAGTCCGGCGAGTTCGTCGACCTGTGCAAGGGGCCGCACGTGCCGACCACCGGCGCGATCGGCAAGGGCATCGCGGTGCTGAGCCTGGCCGGCGCCTACTTCGAGAGCGACTCCAGCAAGCGGATGCTGACCCGCATCTACGGGCACGCCTTCGCGGACAAGAAGGCGATGGAGGAGCACCGCCACAAGCTCGAGGAGGCGAAGAAGCGCGACCACCGTCGTCTGGGCATCGACCTCGACCTGTTCTCCACGATGGGCGACCTCGGCGCGGGGCTCGTGCTGTGGCATCCCAAGGGCGGATTCGTCCGCCACAAGGTCGAGGAGTTCTGGCGCAACGAGCACCTCAAGGGAGGCTACGACATCGTCTACTCGCCGCACATCGCGCGCAGCGACCTGTGGCGCACCTCGGGCCACCTCGAGTTCTACAAGGACTCGATGTTCAAGGGCATGGACGTCGACGGTGCCGACTACCTGCTCAAGCCGATGAACTGCCCGTTCCACGTGCAGATCTTCAAGAGCCGGCGCCGCTCGTACCGCGAGCTGCCCTTCCGCTGGGCGGAGCTCGGCACCGTGTACCGCTACGAGGAGGCGGGGGCGCTGCACGGGCTGATGCGCGTGCGCGGCTTCACGCAGGACGACGCGCACCTGTTCGTGCGTCCCGACCAGCTCGAGGCCGAGATCGAGCGGGTGATGCACTTCATCCTCCACATCCTGCGCTCCTTCGGCTTCGAGGAGTTCGAGATCAACCTGTCGACGCGGCCGGCGAAGTACGTCGGCGAGCTGGCCGACTGGGAGCGCGCGGAATCGGCGCTGCGCGGAGCGCTGCAGCGGATGAACCTGCCGTTCCAGGTCGATGCCGGCGGCGGGGCGTTCTACGGCCCGAAGATCGACGTCAAGATCAAGGACAGCCTCGGGCGCCTCTGGCAGTGCTCGACGCTGCAGCTCGACTTCAACCTGCCGGTGCGCTTCGACCTCAGCTACGTCGACCAGGACGGCAACCGCACCCGCCCCTTCATGCTGCACCGGGCGCTGCTCGGCTCGCTGGAGCGCTTCTTCGGCGTGCTCATCGAGCACCACGGCGGTGCGTTCCCGGTCTGGCTGGCCCCGGTCCAGGCCGTGATCCTGCCGGTTGGGGATCGCCACGCGACTTTCGCCCAGGCCGTCGCCGACCGGCTCACCGCACTCGGTTTGCGGGTCCGCGCCGATCTCTCCTCGGACAAGGTCGGCGCCAAGGTCCGCCACCATCTCTTCGAAGAGAAGGTGCCGATGGTCGCCGTGGTCGGCGATTCGGAGGTCGCGGCCGACACGGTGACCCTGCGCGACCGCAAGGAGGGCGAACTCGGCGTGATGACCGTCGACGCCTTCGCGCAGCGCCTGCTCGGCCTGGATCGCGAGCGCCGTTGAGCGCCGGCCGTCCTCCGGTGCTGGTGCCCACGCTTCCTTGCCCGGCGGTCAGCCGATAGCCTTCCCGGCCCTCGCGCCGTCGCGCCGTCGCGCGAACCGCACAGAACCTGAGAGGTGAACCAGTACATGAGGATCGACTTCCATGGCCATCCGTAGGGCTCCCCGTGAGGCTGCTCGTCCGGTAGGACCCCGCATCAATCAGCGCATTCGCGTCAAGCAGGTCCGCCTGGTCGACGACGAAGGCAACATGAAGGGCATCGTCGAAATCAACGACGCCCTCGCGATGGCCGCAGAGAAGGGCCTCGACCTGGTCGAGATCGCACCCGATCAGCGCCCGCCCGTCTGCCGTCTGATGGACTTCGGCAAGTTCAAGTACGAGCAGAAGAAGAAGGAGCAGGCGAGCCGACGCAAGCAGCACCACGTGCAGGTGAAGGAGGTGCGCGTGCGCCCCAAGATCGCCGAGCACGACATCGAGGTGAAGGTCAAGAAGGCCCGCGAGTTCCTCGAGGAAGGCGACAAGGTCCAGATCAACTGCCTGTTCCGCGGGCGCGAGATGATGCACAAGGACCTGGGCATCAAGATCATGCGCGACGTCTACCAGCGTCTGCAGGACATCGCGAAGGTCGAGCGCGAGCCGCAGGAAGAGGGTCGCCGCCTGGTGATGCTGATCACCAAGCGCTGAGATCGCCGCGTCCTGCGAACCCTCCGGCGGACCGCGGTCTCGTTCTGGGACCCGGTCGCCGCGATGATCCGGCGCGCCTCCACCAGATCACGACATAGCTTTCCGCAGGGATGGCCGAGCGCAGCGACACGCAGGGCGAGGACGCCTACGGTGCCTTTCGGGCCTTCCACGTCCGCGTGCTGCTCGCGCTGACCGTGGTCGCCGCGCTGCTGCGCCTGTTCCGACTCGGCGATTGGTCGTTCTGGGTCGACGAGGCGCACACCTTCCGCGACGCGACGAGCCCGGCCGACGAGTTCTGGCGTTCGAACGTCAGCAACTACCCGCTCGGCTACCTACTGCTGCGCGGCATGCTCGGCACTGGGCTGGTGCCCGCGACCAACGAGGGCTGGCTGCGCCTGCCCTTCGCCTTCTTCGGCATCGTGTCGATCCCGATGCTCGCGGTGCTCGGGCGGGCCCTGGTCGGCCGTCGCGCGGCGATCCTCGCGGCCGCCTTCCTGACGCTCTCCCCCTGGCACATCTACTGGAGCCAGAACGCGCGCGGCTACGCGCCGGAGCTGCTGTTCTCGATGATCGGCATCTTCGCGCTCTACCACACCTCGCGGGAGCGCTCGGTGCTGCTCGGCGCGTGTTCGTTGATCTGCATCGCGATCGCCGGCGCGTGGCATCCGTCGGGACTGGCGGGGATGGTCGTCCTGCTCGCCTTCCTGAGCATCGAGCTGACCTTCCAGCCGGAACTGCGCGCGCGCCTGTTCCGGCCGCCGTCGGTGCTGCTCGCAGCGGTCCTGCTGGTCGGTCTGGGCATCTGGCTGCTGCCGACGCTGAAGACGGCGATCGTCAACAAGCCGGAGTTCTCGCTGGTGCACCTGGTGCAGACCTTCGCGTGGTTCCTGCGCCCCGAGTTCGTGGCTGCGTCGCTCGCCGGCCTGTTGCTGATGATCCTGCGTGCCGGCCGCCGTGAGACCGCGCTGCTCGCGAGTTGGGGGATCGCGCCCTTCGTCGTGCTGATCCTGCTCGGCTCGACCGTGATGAAGGTCACCGCGCAGTACGGGCTCCTGATCCTGCCGCCGGCGCTGCTCCTGACCGCGCGACTGATCGTGGAGATCGCCGACGCCGTGCGTGAAGTCGGACTGATCCCGCGCCTGTTGCGCTGGAGCCTGCCCACGATCCTGCTCGCCTCGCTGTGCTCCGAGGACTTCTTCTATTACTTCCAGCGCAGCGGCGATCGACCGCGCTTCCGTGAGGCGGCGACCTATCTGCGCAATGCGCGCCAGGGTCCGCTCACCGTCTACACGAGCAACATCCCGAGCATGACCTACTACCTCGATCGGCGGGCCTTCTACGGTTCGGCCGACCGTGACACCGAGGTGCTCGGCTTCAGCAAGAAGGACATGCGTGACGCCGGAGGCGGCGCGCGCTTCTTCGACAAGGTGGTCGCCGATGCGCAGCAGGCGCAACGCGAGCTGTGGGTCGTGATCACCGCGCCGGAACTCGCGGAGTGGGACATGGACGGCGGCTTCGACGTCTCGCTCCGCAACCACGCCTTCCAGGTCGAGCGCCTGCCGTGCTGGCTCGGCCCGAAGGACATGACCGTGCTCGTCTACCGCGTGCCGGGAACGCCGCGCTGATCGACGACCCGCCCGAGTCGGCGTGCAACGCGCGGATTCCGACGCGGGTGGATGGCCGGACGATCGCGAGCGCTCAGAGATCGAGCGACGATTGGTCTCTCGAGCTCCGCGTGGCCGCGCATGCGGCCACCAGCGAGCATCCGAGAGTCCGTATCGTGGACTTCTTCTCGGGCCGTCAGGCCGGGGTGCGCACGCGCGTGGCGTCGGTACCCGGCGGATGCAGCACGAACTGCGCGACGGCGAAGGCGATGCCGCCGGCGCTGAGCAGGTAGAGCGCGGGGAACACCAGCAGGTGGGGACCCCACAGCAACCAGGCGAGCTGGTCGCTGGAATGCGCGACGACGCGCATCGGGATCTGCCGGAAGGGATCGGCGAAGTCGACGATGCCGTGCACGTCGAGCGAGGTGCCGAACTCGCGCTCGGTCGCCAGCGTGCCGAGCGCGGCGAGCGGCCAGCGCGCGGCGCTGACGAAGATGCACAGGCGGATCAGCGCCTGCTTCGCGCTCTTGTGGCGGAAGGCGAGCAGGGCCGCGGCGGAGATCGCCGCGGGGAAGATCGCGCGCTCGAAGGCCACAGGGTGGACCAGCCCGCGCGGCGCGGCGGTCTTCTCGAAGGCCAGCACCAGCAGGATGCCCGACCAGGCCAGGATCAGCGGGTGGAAGAAGGGGTTTGCGCGGGAGCCGGTCTCCCCGCGGGGTCCGAGCCGCCGCAGCTCGAAGGCCCACAGGAGGCAAAAGGCGAGGGCGACCAGACCGAAGTGGTGGCCGGCCGCGGTCACCGTCTCGATCGGATACTCGGCGATCGTGAACTGGCTGTCGCGGAACGCCGCGAAGCTGGCGGTGACCTCCAGGGTGCGCGGGCCACCGATCACGCCGAGGACGAGGGCCGCGGCGCCGAGGGCTGCGAGTACCAGCGAGACCGGAGCCCTCAGGCGGGGGACGACCAGGGCGAAGGCGATCGCGCACAGCGCGGCGGTATGGGCGAGGGCGAACAGCGTGTCGGACATCGAGGGGGTGTGCGGGAGGCGGGGGAGAGGAAGCGTCAGGTCGGCCGGAATTGCAGGGCAGGCGCACTCTTGCTCCCGGCCGGCACGCTCGCTACCTTGCTCCGCCTTTCCATCTGTCAGGATCCCTCAGGTTACGGGCGATGTCCAAGCTGAAGACCCGCAAGGCCGTGGTCAAGCGCATGAAGCTGACCAAGACCGGCAAGGTGAAGCGGCACCATGCCTTCACCTCGCACCTCCTCGTGCGCCGCAGCCGCAAGCGCAAGCGCGGCCTGCGCCGCGCAGCGATCCTGCCGGGTCGCTTCGCCAAGACCATGGCGATGGCGCTGCGCGGATTCTGATCCGCAGCGCCGACCCTCTCCGAACCCGTTAGACCGAAGCGAGATCACGAGCCATGCGCGTCACCAACGGCCCAGCGACCCGGGCACGCCGCACCAAGACCCTCAAGCGGGCGAAGGGCTTCCGCGGAGCCCGCAGCACGCTGTTCCGGATGGCGAAGGAATCGACGATGCGAGCGGATCGCTTCGCCTTCGTCGGTCGCCGTCAGAAGAAGCGCGACTTCCGCGGCCTGTGGATCACGCGCCTGAGCGCCGCGGCCGAAGCCCACGGCATGCTCTACAGCCGATTCATCCACGGCGTGCAGAAGGCGGGCATCACGCTGAATCGCAAGGAGCTCAGCGAGCTCGCGATCCACGACGCCGCGGCCTTCACCGCCGTCTGCGAGAAGGCCAAGGCCGCCCTGGCCTGAGCCGCGAACGGGCGTAGGTGCCGGCGCGGCCGTCCCCTGCGCCGTGCAGGAGCCACGCCATGTTCGAAGGTCGCAACGAGTGGGTTGCCGCGATCGCTGCGGCCCCGGATCTGACCGCGCTGCGCCAGCTCGAAGCGCAGCTCGTCGGCAAGAGTGGTGCCGTGACCGAGCTGGTCAAGGGCGTCGCCAAGCTGCCGCAGGAGGAGCGTCGCGAGGCCGGCCGCAATGCCAACGCGTTGAAGGTCGAGCTGGAGAAGGCGATCGCCGAGCGCCGCGCGGCCCTCGAGCAGGAGGCGCTGCTGCGTGAACTCCGTGGCGGTGGATTCGATCCGAGTGAACCGCCGCTGTGCGCGGGCGACGCGCCGGGCGTACGCGTTCCCTTCGAGCCGCGGCGCGGTTCGTTGCATCCGATCAGCATCGTGCGCGACGAGCTCGTCGACCTGTTCACGTCGATGGGCTTCACCTGGCAGGACGGACCCGAGATCGAGACCGACTGGTTCAACTTCGAGGCGCTCAACATCCCGAAGGACCATCCGGCGCGCGATACCCAGGACACCTTCTGGCTCGACGACGGGAACATCCTGCGCACGCACACCTCGCCGGTGCAGATCCGCAGCATGCAGCGCTTCCAGCCGCCGCTGAAGGTGATCGTGCCGGGCCGCTGCTTCCGCGCCGAGACCGTCGACGCGAGCCACGAGCACACCTTCTACCAGATGGAAGGTCTGGTCGTGGACGAGGGCGTGTCGATCGCCAACCTCATCCACGCGATGAAGACCTGCCTGCGCGTGATCCTCAAGCGCGACGTGAAGGTGCGCCTGCGGCCGGGCTTCTTCCCCTTCGTCGAGCCGGGCTTCGAGCTCGACGTGAACTGCCCCTTCTGCGGCGGCAGGGGCTGCTCGGTGTGCAAGCACTCCGGCTGGATCGAGATCCTGCCCTGCGGGATGGTCCATCCCAACGTGCTGCGCGCCGGCGGCATCGACGCCGAGCGCTACACCGGCTTCGCCTTCGGCATGGGTCTGCAACGCGTGGTGATGCTGCGCTACGCGATCGACGACATCCGCCTGTTCATGGGCGGTGACCTGCGCTTCCTGCGCCAGTTCGACGAGGTGACGCGGTGAAGATCTCCTTCAACTGGCTGTGCCGCTACGTCGACCTGCACGACAAGACCGCGCAGGACGTGCTCGCCGATCTCAGCCTGTCGACCGCCGAGGTCGAGGGCATCGAGCCCTTCGCACAGGGACTCGACGGTGTGGTGATCGGCCACGTGCTGTCGCGCGAGAAGCACGCCGGCGCCGACAAGCTGTCGGTGACCAAGGTCGATGTCGGCCGCGGCGAGCCGCTGCAGATCGTCTGCGGTGCGCCCAACGTCGCCGCCGGCCAGCACGTCGCCGTCGCCACCCTCGGCACACAGCTCCCGGGTGGGCTGGTGATCAAGGCCGCGAAGATCCGCGGTGTCGAGAGCTTCGGCATGATCTGCTCCGAGCCCGAGCTCGGCATCGGCGATGCAGGTGCCGGCATCCTGGTGCTCGACGCGAAGGACGCCGCGGGCAAGCTCGGCCAGCCCTTCGCCAAGGCGCTCGGAGTCGAAGATCAGGTGCTGGAGATCGACAACAAGTCGATCAACCACCGTCCCGACCTGTGGGGTCACTACGGCATCGCGCGCGAACTCGCGGCGATCTACGGACGGCCGCTGAAGCCCTTCGGTCCGCGTGCGGCGCTGCCCTCTGGTGGTGAGAGTCCGCGCATCGCGATCGAGGACCGCAGCGCCTGCCCGCGTTACCTCGGGCTGTATCTCGACGGCATCCCGCACACGCCCTCGCCGCACTGGATGCGTTGGGCCCTGCGCGCGGTCGGCGCGCGCAGCATCGACCTGCTCGTCGATCTCACCAACTGGGTGATGTTCGACCTCGGCCAGCCGCTGCACGCCTTCGATCGGCGCAAGCTCGGCGACGCGCCGATCGGTGTGCGCTTCGCGCGCGCCGGCGAGCGCATGACCACCCTGGACGGCGTCGAGCGCAACCTCGCCGAGAAGGACCTGCTCATCACCGCAGGCGACGTTCCCGTCGCGCTCGCCGGCGTGATGGGCGGTGACAGCACCAAGGTCGACGGCGAGACCCGCGCGATCCTGCTCGAGGCCGCGACCTTCCACGCCGCGACCGTGCGCCGCACCAGCACGCGCCTCGGTCTGCGCAGCGATGCCAGCGCGCGCTTCGAGAAGTCGCTCGACCCGGCGCTGACCGAGTTCGCGGTGCATCGGTTCGTCAGCATGCTCCAGGAGCTCGCGCCGGGCACCCGCGCCTGCGGTGCGATCGCCGACCCGGCGGCGTGGCGCTACGAGCCGAAGCGGATCCGCCTGCGCAAGGCGCGGCTCGACCTGAAGCTCGGTGTCGCCCTGCCCGCTGCACAGGTCCGCTCGATCCTGACGGGCCTCGAGTTCGCGGTCGAACCCGCGGCCGACGGCTTCGACGTCGGCGTGCCCTCGTTCCGCGCCACCAAGGACATCGCGATCGAGGACGACCTCATCGAGGAGGTCGGGCGGATGTTCCGCTACGACAACATCGAGGAGCGTCCGCTCAAGAGCGTGGTCGCGGTGCCGCATCGCGAGCCGGAGCTGTGGCTGTGCCGCGCGCTCGCGCGTCTCGCCGCGACCGAGCTCGGCGCGCACGAGGTCTACGACTACTCCTTCGTGCCCGATGCCCTGCTCGAGGCCTGCGGGGTGGCCCAGGCCGAATACGTCCGCGTCAGCAACCCGGTCGCGCCCGAGAGCACGCGCATCCGCCGCCACGTGATGCCGAGCCTGCTCGGCAACCTCGCCGGCAATCTGCGCCGCGAGCGCGAGGTCGTGCTGTTCGAGGACGGCAAGGGCTACTGGCCCGAGACTCGCGATGCGCATGGCCTGCCCCGTGAACTGCGCGAGATGGCCTTCGCCTTCGCGCGCAAGGGCGCCGATCCGTACGCGGAGCTGCGCGCGGGACTGGTGTCGATCCTCGCGCGCGCCGGCTACCCGGTGACGATCGAGAAGCCGGTCCACGCTCCACTGCCCTGGTGCCACCCCGGTCGCACTGCGGAGCTGACGCGCGACGGCCACGCGGTCGGCTACGTCGGCACGCTGCATCCGCAGGTCGCACGCGGACTCGGCCTCGAAGCCGAGGTCGCGATCGCCACCGTCGACATCCGCGCGCTGCTCGGACAGCAAGCGCACGCGATCCGCTACCAGCCGATCCCCGCGTATCCGAGCCAGCCCGTCGACGTCGCGCTGATCGTGCCCGAGTCGCGCAGCGTCGCCGCGGTCGCGGCCTTCCTGCGCAGCATGGGCGAGATCGACGGCGAGAACCTGGTCCGCGACGTGCGCCTCTTCGAGACCTACGTCGGCGAAGGCATCCCCTCGGGCCACAAGAGCCTGAACCTGACCGTCACCCTCGGCTCCGGCAAGCGCACGCTCTCCGCCAAGGACGAGGAGCGCTACCTCGGTCAGGTGCGCGCCGGCTGCGGCGCGTTCGAGGCGGTGTTGCGCGGCTGAGGTGAGCGTCGACGCGTCTGGCCCCTTCGGTCCTGCGGCTCGCGTCATGCTCAATGCATCTGCAGACCGAGCGTGATCTCCAGCGCCTTCGCCGGGTCGGTGCGGAGTCCGTGCCGCAACACAGGGCCGAGGACTTCATCGCATGGGGAACTCGGATCGACGCGGTCGCCGCTGACGAGGTCGCTGCACTTGCGGGTCTTGGTGACACCGTCGCAGGTGACGCGGACGTCGTAGTCGCAACCAGTCGTGGACTCGAACTCACGCTCCCGCAGTTCGCAGGTGATCCCGGCTCCCAGCCCCTCGCCGGTGCGCTCGATGTGCAGCCTGGCCATCTTGCCCTGCAAGCCTGCGGTCTTCGCGAGGGACACGAGAGCGTCGCGGAGGGTCTGCGGATCGAGGGGTGTTCCTCGCAGGCCGAGCAAGCTGGCCTGCACGTCGTCCGGGAGTCCGGGCGCGAGTTCGACCTCGCGGACCGTGTTCGCGAGTTGCGCTGCAAGCTCGGATAGGGGACGGCGCATCGGGTGATCCGCAGGGAGAGCACGCCAGGCGCGATCGAGCCTTGGCAGTGCGTCGAGTCCGGCGGCGCGCAGGCGATCGAAGCCGGGGGAGCTCGGGCCGTCGCGGAGGACAGTCCCGAGGATCTCGGCGAGTGCAGGGTCGTCGGCCTGCTTGCGTTGCGCCGGGCCCTCGAAGCGGGGCGGCTGCCTTCCCTCACGGAGCGCATCGATCGAAAGGCGTCTCACGCTCGCCGTGCGCGCTGCATCGAAGCGGAAGCTCTCGGGCCACCACGTCGCCAGCGCGCAGGCCGCGATGTCCGCGCGGCTTGCCACATGCATGTCGACCCGACGCGTGCCGACCTTGCAGGTGACGCCTTCACCGAAGGGCGACGGATCGCGCAGCAGAGCGACCAGACAGGAGAGGAACAGGCGCTCGGTCGCTTCACGTTCCGCGACGGGGATCTTCGAGAACAGGCTCCGAGGGAGCGCGTCGTGCACCACGCTCGCGAAGGCATGGCGCAGCGCGTCTGACCCGAAGTGTTCGTGGAGCATCTGCCATGCTTCGGCCACGCCGCTGCTCAGGACGATTCCGAGCGCGGTCTCGTCCGGGGCGACGCCGATCCGCCACGAGTCCAAGATCGCCCGCGTGCCCGAGTCGTCGCCCAGGTCCGCCAAGTCCGTCGCGAGAGACACGCGGTACTCCGCATCGGCTCCGCGGATCTGCTCCCGCAGGAGATCGACGATGCGCGTCCGCAGACCTCCACCGGTCTTCGCCGCAGCACGCGCGATGGTCCGCGCGTAGTACTGCTTGCGGTCCCGGGGGGCATCGCGCAGGGCTTCGATCGCCGGATCCGGATCCTCGGGCCATCGCGCGAGGTAGGAGGCGATGGCCTCCATGTCAGAGATGGAGCCACCACGCGCCACCTCGGCGAGAGCGCCGCGAACGCCGATCTCACGCGCGCGCGGGTACCAGGTCTTCCAGTCCATCCGCGCACCCGCGATCTCGACGAGGACGTCCTCCGCCAATCGACCGAGCGGTCGCACGTCGAACCATCCTCCGTGGCGGGAGCTGTAGGTCGTCGACCGGGTCAAGGATCGATCGTCGAGAGCCTGGAGCAGCGCCGGCACGGCGTCGAGCCCACGAGCGACCAGCGCATCGAAGGCGCGGGTGGCACTCGGCGGGGGCGGCTCGAGGGGATCCACGCTCCACGAGTCGAAGCCGCCGCTCTGCGTGGGTCGGCAGGCATTGCGGAGGTCGCGGATCAGGGCCGCCAGCTCGGCCGCTTCGTTCGGCTCGGTCCCGGAACGGGCTGCCTCGCCGTCGATCTGTCGAGCCAGCGCCTCGCGTCGCTTGGCGATCTCCTCGCTCCCCGCACCGGGAAAGGCCGCGAGCCAGGCGTCGTGCCGGTGGAGCAGGTCGTTCCAGGACAGCTCCAGGTCACCGAAGTCGAGGGCCAACCTCGTCGCCAGATCGCCGGCGAGCCAACGCGTTCCGCCGGCGCCATCTCCGCTCGCCGCACCCAGCAGCGCTTCGCACTCGTGCTGCATCCCGCGTCGTGCGCAGGCGCGCGCCACCAGCAGGGCGAGCGTCTCGGGCGTGAGCGGCGTCGCCGGGGAGCGACAGGGGCGTTGGGCGCCGGGGTCGTCGCGATCGGCGACCAGGCGCGCCGCGAAGTCCAGCGCGAAGCGACCGAGATCTGCCGGCGCGAATCCGACGCGGAGTTCGATCGGAGTGTCCGCGGGCGTCTCGGTGAGCAGCTCGCGATTCAGATCGATGGAGCGGACGAGGAAGCGACGGCCATCGACGCGCAGCAGGAAACCGTAGCGCTCGTCATGCGGCCGCTGTCCGACCGGCCCGTCATCCCTCCGCCCTCGCGCGACCTCGACGAAGTCGAGAGTGCTCGTGTCCAGCGGATCGAAGAGGTCCAGGAGCGCGAAGGTCTTCTGCTGCTCCGGTGTGAGCCAGCGCGGCCAGGTGCTCTGCTGCTGATCCTGGGGCCACGGCGTCGAGATCAGGAAGCCCAGGCAGACGGCCAGCATCATCGCGAGGTCGGGTGAGTGGGCCGCAGGATAGCGTCTGCGAGGTGCGGGCAGCGGATGCGGTTCCCCCGGTGGATCGTCGGGGGAGCCGCGAGACCGTCCCGAGCCGCCGAGAATCCTGAAGCGGATCCGCCCCTTCACGTCTCTCTGCACCCGATGTCCGACGCGCCCGACGAACTGTCGCCCAAGACCCTGCTGCGCAGGACCAGGTGGCTCGACGGCATCGCGCGCGAACTGGTCGACGATCCTCATGCAGCGCAGGATGCGGTGCAGGACGCATGGTTGCTGGCGCTCCGCCATCAGGGACGGGTCGCGCGCCTCGGGCCCTGGCTCGCGCAGGTGGTGCGACGACTCGCGGGCCGTGCGCGTCGACGCGAGGGAGAGCGCACCGCGCGCGAGGCGCGGGCGGCGCGTCCCGAAGCCGAGCCGTCCTCGCTCGACCTGCTCCTGCGTGTGCAGCAGCAGCAGCGCGTCGTCGCAGCCGTGCTGCGCCTGGAGGAGCCGTACCGCACCACGGTGCTGATGCGCTTCTTCGAGGATCTGCCGCCGCGGAGCATCGCCGCGCGCATGGGGGTGCCCGTCGCCACGGTCCGCACACGCCTGCAACGCGCGCTGGAGCGGCTGCGAGTGATGCTCGACGAGCAGGCCGGCAGCCGTGCGGCATGGATCGCTCCCCTCGCCTCCGGTCTCGCGGTCCCGCACGCCGCGGCATCGACCCTGCTGGCTCTCGTCATGAACACCAAGCTCGTCACCGGTGTCGCGCTCGCCGCGATCGCTCTGCTCTCGGTCGGCTTGTGGATGAAGGACTCCGGCACTCCGGCGCGATCGCCATCGGCACCAGTGCCGGTCGAGACGAGCGGCATGGCTCGGATGGAGGAGCAGGTTCCGTCGGAAGCGGAGACGCCGTCGACGGCGGTTGCATCGCGCAGCAGCGTGGTGAACGCCGGCACGGCGGTGGTCCCTTCCCCGACCGATCTGGTGGCCCTGCGTGGTCACGTGGTGGATGGCGACTCGCATCCGATCGCGGGTGCGAAGGTCGAGGTGCTCGAGGAACTCGGTGCGGGTTTCAGCCTGCTCGCCGAGGCGCGGGAGACGGAGATGCGCGGCGTCACGACGACGGGCGGCGACGGCGCCTTCGCGGTCGATGTGCCCTTCGCGCGTGCTCTCATGCTGCGGACCTCCGCGCGCGCCTTCGCCACCCGCAGCGTGGAGCCCTGCTATGGCGGGCAGGACCACACGATCGTGCTGCAACCCGGCGCGAGCTTCGAAGGCCGCATCACCGATGCCTCGACCGGGGCGCCGGTCGCCGATGTCGTGCTGCACGGCTGGTTCCGCGACGGGAGCGCCGACCGCATCGATCTGCGTTCCGCGCCGGACGGCACCTTCCGCGCCGAGAACCTCCCGTCCGGCACGCTCCTCTGCGACGTGACGCCGCCGGAACACGAGGCACAACTGCGCAAGGAGATCGAACTCCAGGGCGGAGAGACCGCGCGTATCGACCTCGTCCTGCAACGCGGCGACGTGGTGTTCGGGACGGTCACGGACGCGACGACGAAGGAGCCGATCGCCGGTGCCGAGATCAGCGCGGGCTGGACCTTCGACAAGGTGGTGCACACCGACATCGAGGGGAAGTACCGCATGGTCGGCGCGCCGGGACCGGGTGTGCCCGACATGCACGTGCGGGCCAAGGGCTTCGCGCATGCGTCGGCGCAGATCGGCAAGGCGCACGAGCAACGCGTCGACTTCGCATTGGAGCGTGGAGGGTCGCTTCGAGGTCGGGTCGTCGACGCGGCGGGTCGGCCGGTCGCGGGTGTCTACGTCGCGGCCGACGCCGATCTCGGGGTCAGTCGCGGGATGGGGCTCACCGACTGGCAGAACACGCGGAGCGGCGCGGACGGGATGTTCCGTGTCGAGAGCCTGGTTCCCGGAGGGGAGTACGCCCTGCTGCTGCGTCAGCGAGGCCGCGCCACCCTCGCCTATCTGGTGCCCAAAGCCATCGAGGCCGACCACGAGATCGACGTGGGCGACCTGCGCATGCTGTCTCCTGCGGTGCTGCTCGGGCGCGTCGTCGACCAGAAGGGTCAGGGCATCGCGGGCGTGAGGGTGAGCCTCAACGGTGCGAACGCAGATCACACCCGGATGCTCGAGGGCGCGGAACGCGAGAGCAGGCGGCTTCCCTTGCACGCCAGCAGTCGCGACGCACAGACCGACGCCGAGGGCAGGTTCCGCTTCGGCGACCTCGCCGGGGGGGCCTATGCGCTGCGCGCGTCGATGCGCGGCGGTGTCAGCGCGACACGTGACGAGGTGCAGATCGTCGCCACGGCGACGACCTCGGAGCCGGACCTCGTGCTCGACCTCGGCATGGTGATCGCCGGCAAGGTGGTGACCGAGGACGGCACTCCCGCTCCGAATGCCCACGCCGTGATCCAGATCGACGGATCAGGTGCGGAGTCCGGCGGTCGGCGGATGACCCTCGCCCAACCCGACGGGAGCTTCCGCGTCCTCGGCCTCGCCGAGGGCCGTTATCGGGTCACCGCTTCGCTCTCGAACTGGGCCAACGACGAACCCTCACCGTGGATCGGCACGACCGTCGACGATGTCGATGCCGGACGCGAGGACCTGCGAGTCGTGCTGCGACGCGCGGCCTGGATCAGCGGACGCGTCGTGGACGCGGAGGGACGCGGCCTCGCGGGGATCGCGGTGCTCGCGGTCGAGGCCGGGGGCAAGGACATCGAATCGCGCACCAAGAGCGCGCAGGACGGCAGCTTCCGCCTGCGCGTGCCGCCGGACTCGCTGTGGGACCTGCGTTACGGAGAGGCCTTCGAGTTGCGCGATGTCCCGCTGCTCGAGGTGCGCGCGGAGACGGCACGGACCTTCAAGGCCGTGCGCGCGGGAACCGCCGAGGTCTCTCTCGAGTGGCGGTAGCCGGAGGGAGGCCAGGGGGAAGCGGGATCGCGGCCCTGGTGGGGCGGATCGTGCGCACCGGACCGGACGCCGGGGCCCCGCGGGTCGAGCAGGTGAGCCGCGCCGGAAATCCATCGGCCCATCTCGACCCGATCCGTGTTCTGCGTGCGAAGGCCCCTCTGCGGGCCGCCGCCACCCCGATCCACGGATTGAACGATGGTCCATTCTCCCCGCTTCCTGTGCGCCGTCTCCGCCGCCCTGTGCGCCGGCGGCGCGCTCCTGTCCCAAGAGCCGAGCCCGGTCGATCGATCGATCCTGGCGACGGCCCACGGTCTGGTCGCCGAGGGCGCCGCGCTGCGGGGCTTCGGACGTGACTACGCGGTGCGCTTCGACGCCGACGGCATGGGATTCACCCCCGCGCTGGGTCGCCGTGCGGAGCGCACGCTGGATCTGCGTCTCGCGCTCGCCTCCGTCGCGCAGGGCGGCGTCGAGCTGAGGACGGAGCCCAGGGTCGCCCCACGGCACGAAGGGGACGTCGCGGTCTTCACCCGTTCCGCGGCGGTGCAGGAGCGCTACGAGGTCCGCGCCGAGGGCGTCGAGCAGTCGTTCGTCCTCACGACCCTGCCGGGACGGGGCGAACTGGTGCTGCGTTGTGGTCTCGGTGGCGAGCTCGCGCCCGCGGCCCAGGTCAACGCCGACGGCACGATCGACTTCGTGGTCTCCGGTCTCGGCGGCGCGCGCATCGGCGCGGTGCTGGGCATCGACGCCAAGGGTGCGCGCTGTGCGGGCAGCCTGCGGCTGGTCGACGGAGCGATCGAGATGGTGCTGCCGGCCGACTTCGTCGAGCACGCGGCGCTGCCGCTGACCGTCGATCCCCTGGTCGGGACGCGCATCGACTTCAGCACCGGCACCAGCAACGATGTCGAGTGTGCCGGTGCCGTCGACGGCACCACCGTCGACTACTTCGTGGTGTGGTCGCGCGCCCTCTCGGCGACCTCCGCCGAGATCTGGGGCGGCTGGTATCACCAGACCTTCGGACTCGCCAGCCCGGTCCTGCTCGGCTCGGCTGGCAGCATCCGCCATCCGCGCGTGTGCGCCCACAAGCGGGTCGAGCGCTTCGTGGTGGTCTGGGAGAACTCCGACAGCATCCTCGGGCAGTCGACGCTCACCACGTGCATCGTCAACGACGATCGCACGGTCAACGCGCCGGTCGCCGTCACCCCCGCCACTTCGCACTGCGTCGAACCCGATCTCTCCGGCAACCCCGACTCCGCGACCAGTGACGGTCTGCTGGTCTACCGCGAGCTGGGCGTCGGCATCCAGATCCTGAGCTACGCGATCTCGTTCGGGACCACCGGCCTCACCTTGGGCACGCCCGCGACCCTGCGGGCCGACACCACTGCGGCGTGGCCGCGCATCAGCAAGGCGTCGAACCCGCTCAGGATGGTGGCGTTCGGCAAGCCGGGAGTGGTGATGGTGCAGGCCGTCGACGGCGCGGGCAACCTGCAGGGCCAGTCGCGCACGATCAACGCGGGAGGGACCGCCGTGCCGCACCCGGATGTCGACGGCGACGGCAGCGGCTTCATGGTCGTCTACGACGCGCCCTCGGGGAGCGGTGACCGCAACGTGCTCGCCGCCCTGCTGAGCTGGAACGGCACGAGCACCACGGTGGTGAACCAGGGCCCGGTCGCCAACACGACCAACGACGAATCCCAGGCCGCGGTCGCCTTCCTCGGACCCAAGTACCTGGTGGTGTGGACCGAGACCGTCGGCTTCCTGAGCCAGGTCGCGAAAGGCATCTCGATGGGAACCAACCTCTGCGTGCCGTGCGGCTCCGGGTTCAATCTCGTCGGCTCGCTGCAGAGCAACGACACGCCGGCGATCGCGAGCCGCCGCTCCGGGGGTATCAACGCACCGGGTGCGCTGGTGATGTTCACCTCGCGGCCGGTGGGGATTCCCGCCCCCGGCGACATCTGCGCCTACAGCTTCACGCCCTTCGCCACCGGCGGCTCGCTGACCCTCTGGAACGGCTGCGGCAGCCCTCTGTCGATCAGCCTGAGCGGCACGCTGTCGATCGGCAACTCGTCGTGCGCCCTGCGCATGACGTCGACCGATCCGGGCGCGCTGTTGGCCTTCATCAGCATCGGGATCCACTCGTCGCCCATCAACTGCGGCACCTGCTCCCTGGTCGGTCCCACGGTCCTCGCACAGCTCGCGCTGAGTGGCGGCGTCGGGACCTACCCGCTGTCGGTGCCGTGCAACGTCGCCCTGATCGGCTCGTCGATCGATGCGCAGTCCGGCGTCGTCGGCTCGACCAACAACCTCTGTCCGATCCTCCCGTCCCTGTCCTTGTCCGCCGCGACGCGTTTCACCATCGCGGAGTGATCCGAGCCCTCGTCCACGGAGTCGAACCATGAAAGCGTATTCACTGTCCATTCTTCCGCTGCTGACGGCGGGGCTCTGCGCGCAAGCCATGCAGGGCACCGCGAAGATCGCCGATCTCAACAAGGACTTCGCCGTCGTCCAACGCGAGGACGGGATCCTGTTCGGTCTCGGGAGTCACTACACCACCCGCTTCCTCGACGACCGCGTCGAGTTCGTCCCGCACACGCCGACCGCTCCGAACGAGCAGACCCTGGTGCTGCGCGCTCGGGACGTGACGCGTGGGACGCGCACGAGCAGGATCCGCGATGCGGCTCCGGCGACCCACGAAGGTCGTATCGCCAGCTACGACCGCGGGGCCGTGACCGAGACCTACGAGGTGCGGGCCGAGGGACTCGAGCAGTCCTTCGTCTTCCACGAGCTGCCGGAGGGCGAGGGCGACCTGGTGGTCAGCGTCGAGTGCGAAACCCCGATGTCGGTGCAGCAGACCGGTCTCAACCGCGTGGAGATGCGCAACGACTTCGGCGGCGTCGACATCCACGGCGTGTTCGGCATCGATGCGCTCGGCAATCGCACGGAAGGCAGCCTCTCGTACGAGAAAGGCAGCCTGCAGCTCCGGTTGCCGGGGAGCTTCGTCCGCGAGGCCGTCCTCCCGCTGACCGTCGATCCGATGATCAACCCGACGATCGTGTCCAGCGGTTGGATGCCGTTCTCGGACCTCGCGCGCGACGTCGCGCTCGGCAGTGATCTGCTGATCTACACCAACCGCATCACGGTCGCCTCGGTCGAGGTGCGCGGCTTCTTCGTGCCCGGCGGCGGTGTGCTGATCCGTGCGGCTGCGGATGTCGCCAACGTCAGCGTCGCCGACAATCGCGCCCGGACCGCCTACGTGGTCGCATGGGACGAGCTGTTCGTCACGAACATCTTCGGCACGTTCCGTGCGCTCCGGGTGCGGGCCCTGCGCGACCCTGCGACTCTCGGCGCGGTGACGACCGTCGTGAGTTCGACGTCGATCAGCTACACGGACCCCAAACTGTCGAGCAACATGGTCGCGGGCGACGCGCGGATCATGATGCTGTCCAAGACATCCCAGTTCGGGGCGCCCGCAGCGGAACTCCGCACCGTCACCCTGTCCGCCAGCCTCGGCGCGACGGTGAGCACGGCGGTCACCATTGCGAACAACGTCGGCGTGCTCGGCATCGCGCCATCGGGAGGTGCGGCGAACGACTACCTCCTGGGCATGAGCATCGGCATCGCGGCTCCCTATCAGACGATCTTCCAGCACTTCGGCATCGACCTCGCGCCGATCTCGCCCTCGCGCCCTCTCCCGGGGAGCAGCTCTGCGGACACCGTCATCGCGATCGACGGGGATGCCAAGAACGCCTACGCCTACCTCCTGCGCGCCGATATCGGCTATCTCGTGCAGATCAGCTACGACCAGCGCAACGGGGCCATGATCCTCGGCGATCTGATTCCCGCGGTCGGCGGCTTCTACGCGACCCTGGATTCACTGAACGTCGCGGTCACGCCCGACAGCGTCGTGCAGGCGCAATCCGTCCTCTACACGACACGCTGCACCAGCTCCCACGTGGGGCCGTGCACGCAGAATCGCTTCCAGATCCGCACCCGCCACGGCTGTCAGACCTGCGAGCCCAACGTGGATCTCGGACTCTCCGGCACGATCGGGCTGATCCGCCCGTCCGCGTACGGCGACAGCGATCCCGCGCACGCCGAACTGATCAAGATGTACTGGATGGACTCGAGCTCCTCGAGCGTGTGGGGAGCCGACATCCGTCCCGACGACGGCACCTTCACCGACCTCGGTGGTGGCTGCGGCGGACTGACCGCGCGGGTGCGGGCCGAGTGCGCCCACATCGGAGGCGAGCAGTACAGCGCCCTGCTGCTCGATCTGCCGCGGAGCACCAACTCCTGGCTCGTGCTCAACACGCAGCGACGTGACATGGGCGGTTGCGGGAGCTGCGTGCTCGTTCCCGAGCTGTCCAGCGCGGTGGTGGTCGGACCGCTGACCGCGAGCAACGACGGCACCGTGCAGGTGGGCTTCACGATCCCGAACCTGCAGGCGCTGGTCGGGCTGCACGTCTATCAGCAATGGGCCGTGGACCTTCGCAGCCCGCCGTGCGCGAACCTGCCCTTCGCCCTGTCGAACGCGCTCGACGTGCAGATCCAGTGAGGTGCGCGCAGGGGACGCTTCGCCGGGCTCAGTGTCCGGCGAAGCAGTCCTCGAGCAGGTCGGCGAGGCGGTAGGCGGCGAGGACTCCGCGCTGCAGAGCGACGCCCTCCGCGACGCGGAGGTAGTCCTCGGGCAGCAGCGGAGGTTGATCCGTCCCGGCTTCGCCGTCCCGCACTCCGCGGAGTGTGCCGTCGCGGTAGACGAAGGTGACGGCGACCTCATGGCTCTCCTCCGCCCATCGTGCAGGGTCGCGGATCGCGATCTGCTCGGCATGGAAACGGCGCGCGAGGTGCTGCTGCGCGGCGATCCCCGTCGCGACGCAGTCGTCGATCGCGCACGACGCGTAGCTGCCGAGCATCGAGTCCCACAGCGCGTGCAGGTTCGTCACGCTCTTGCGATCGAAGGGGCTGCGCGTGACGAGGAAGGAGTTGCCGCCGCGATCGCCCTGCGGGAACTGCTTGGAGAACAGCGTGCAGGCGTGCAGCGGCTGGTGGATGTCCTCGGTGAGGTGCAGCACCCAGCACAGCGCGATGGCACGTTCGGCCGCGGGCAGGTCCTGGTTGCGGAGATCGGCGACGCACTTGTGCAGCGCCTCGACGACATCGCGCGGTCCCTCGCCCTCCTTCGCCGGCTTCTCGTCGACGGCCTGCCCCTCGAGCACGAAGGGGAGGTTGATGTAGTGCCACGCGGGGTGGTTGTGGTCGTGGCTCAGCGGATTGCTCGGCGATCGCACCGTGTCCGGCCAATTCGCCGCGGCGCCGAAGGCGTAGCGCGCCGTGGACTCCGCCCCGGGGTCGCCCTCGAGTCCGGCGAGCAGATCGGCCCGGTAGCGCGGGTGCTGCTTCAGGAGTGCGGTGATCGCCTCACGCGTGCCCGGCTTCAGCTCGTTCCACGTCAAGGCGGAGAGGATGCGATGGCCGGAGGCGTTCCACGGGGCATCGGCAGTGCGCGGAGCGGAGGAAGCGCAGAGCAGGACGGCGAGCAGTGCGGTGCGTGCGAACATGGCGAGGAGGTCGGCACACTCTACGCGCCGTCCCTTCGCGCACAGGATCTTGGCCCAGTCCTCACGAGCCGTGCACGTGCAGGCGCTGCACGAGATCGAGCACGAAGCGCGCGGTGAGTCCCCACAACGTCTCGCCCTCGTGATCGAGGTGCGGCGACGGCGGACGGTGCGGATCGCCGTGCGGCACACGGTGCTCCCAGCGCGAGGGATCGCACAGCAGGTCGAGCGGCCAGGCACGCAGGCTCGCCACCTCGCGCGGATCGGGGTGCAGATCGAGTCCCGGCGCGATGCGACCGACCACGACGTGCACCCAGAAGCGGGCGATGCTGATGCGCGGCGGCAGCGAGCCGAGGAGCACGACCTCGCGCGGCGGCAATCCGATCTCCTCCTCGCTCTCGCGCAAGGCACAGCTCACCGGATCCTCCTCGCCCTCGCGCGCGCCGCCGGGGAAGGAGACCTGGCCGGGGTGGTGGGGCAGGTCGTCGCGGCGGCGCGTCAGCAGCAGGTGGTCGCGTCCCTCGATCGTGACCCAGGGCACGAGCACCGCGGCGAGGCGCAGGCCTTCGCGCGGCACGAAGACGGTCGGCAGCGGGTCGAGCACGCTGCGGAGGACCTCGTCGGCGATCATCGCACTTCGAGCAGGACGGCCTTCAGGTAGCGCGTCTCGGGGCACTCGAGCGCGACCGGGTGATCCGGACCGGCACCGCCGACGTGCAGCACGCGCGCATCGCGGCCGGCGTCGGCTGCGGCATCGCGCAGCACGGCGAGGAAGCGCGACTCGCTGACCGCGCCCGAGCAGGAGCAGGTCAGGATCAGCGTGCCCGGCGCGGCCTTCTCGAAGGCGAGGCGATTGAAGTCCGCATAGCGGCGCACGCCGGATTCGACCTCGTCCTTGCCGGTGGCCCACTTCGGCGGATCGAGCACCAGCAGGTCGAAGTCGTCGCGTCCGAGCTCGCGTAGCGTGTCGAAGGCATCGCCGTGGCGCACGTCGACCGCGGCCTGGTTGCGCTCGGCATTGCGGCGAGTGCGATCGACCGACTCCTCGTCGAGGTCGACGGCGACCACCGCGCGCGCACCGCCGGCGTGCGCGTTGAGCGCGAAGCCTCCGGCATTGCAGCACAGGTCGAGCACACGGCGTCCGCGCGCGAGACGTCGCACGAGCTGGCGGTTGTCGCGCTGGTCGGCGAAGAAGCCGGTCTTGTGGCCGTGCCCGGCGCGGACCGCGTAGCGCACGCCGTGTTCGACGACCTCGACCTCGACCTTTCCGGGCGGCGGCACGGTCTCGAGTCCTTCGCGCTGCTTGCCCTGTGCGTCGAGGGTCAGCACCAGGCGCGCCTTCGGCCAGCGCCGCAGGAGCGCCTCGCCGATCGGTTCGAGGTGCTTCTGCACGCCCAGCGCGAAGACCTGCGCGACGATCGCGTCACCGAGGCGATCGAGGATCAGCCCGGGGAAGCCGTCGCCTTCCGCGTGCACGATGCGATAGCCGTCGGTGACGCGCGGCAGGGCGAGCGTGTCGTCGCGCAACGCGAGCGCGGCGTCGAGCAGGGTGAGCAGCACGCGCACCGGATCGTCGCCGTCGTGGCGATCGCCGCTGCGCGACAGCATGCGCAGCGCGAGGTCGGTGCGCGGGTTGTAGAAGCCGAGGCCGACCGGGCGGCCGTCCCGGTCGACGACCCGCACCGCGCTGCCCGCCGGTACGACGCGTTCCGGGCGCTGGATCATCTTGCGGAAGAACCAGGGGTGACGACCGTGGACGCGGATCTTCAGACGCAGCTCGGGCAGCACATCGGCTGTTGTAGGGCACGCACGCGCGCTCTTGGATGGCGAATCCCGGTCGAGCGATCCCGCGGCCTCTTCGCATCGCCGCCTCCGAGGCGGTCGCGGGTCGGATGCGCGCCTGGAGGATCAGTCCTCGTCGACGTGCCGTACCTCGACTCCGCCGTGCTCCGCGGCGATGGTCGCCGGCCGCTCCCAGAAGTCCGCGGGGCGATCCGAGGTGGTCCCGATCCGGATGACCTCGCCGTCCGAGAACGCGATGCTCAGATGCGGGCGATCGATCGCGCGACCGTTCGGTGCACGGGAGATCCGGACCACGCGCACCTCGGCCACCTCGCTCCAGGGTCGGAACTGCTCGGCCTGCCAGGGCCAGGTCTGCCAGCGGACGCCGCCGGCCTCGAAGGTGGTGTGCGAGTCGCGGAGCCCGAAGTGCAGCATCAGTGCCGCCGCGAGCACGAAGCGTGCGAGCCACGTCGTCGCGGGTCGCGGATCGGCGAGACCCATCCGGCGCGCACCGTTCCGCAACAGATGCAGGAGCGGACCCGGCGCGATCAGTCCGGCCGCGATGCGATAGGAGACGAGGGCCGCGACCGAGAGGGTGACGAACAGGGGAGCCAGGAGACGCGCAGCGGGCTGATCGAAGACCGCGAAACGGAACAGATCGTCCGCGTCCTGCCGCGGCGGCACCAACCACAGCAGCCCGCCGGCGACGAGGCCGACACCGAGGGCCAGGACCACGCTGCCGTAGTAGCGCAGCCGATCCGCGCGCGTGGGTTCGGTGCCCGGTTCCGGCTCGGGCAGACGCGGGTAGTGACCGGCGCGCGCCGCGGCACGGATCAGCCAACTCGCGAGTGCGACGGCGACGACGACGGCGACCCGGATCCAGTACCCGTCCAACACGGCCAGCATCGCCGCGGATGCTAGGGCCGATCGGGACAGCTTCGAGCGTCACGTCTCGCTCACGGCGCGCGCTCGCCGACGCGGCGAAGGACGCGCGATCGAAGGGCTCGGCCAGGCGTTGTGGAGAAGGCGTGCACCGTCTCTGATGGCGGACCCCGGAACGAGCCCGTGAACACGCACCGTCTCCGCATCCCTGCGCGACCCTGGGTCGTGGTCCTGCTGCTCCTTCCGGCCGCTTGCGGGCGGGGTCGTCTCCCGCTCTGCGAACGCGAGTCTTTCGCGGGCGAGGTGACGATCCGCGCGGAGCGCGGGAGCGAGGTGCACGAGTTGCACGGCACCCTCGCCTTCGACCGCGCGAAGGGCACGCTGAGCTGGGCCTCGGAACGCGACGGCCATCGCATCGAACTCCGTCACGGTGTGCAGGCGGGTCTGAGCAAGTCGATCGACGGCGCGGCCGCCGAACCCGGGGCGGAGGACCTCGCCGACTTCACCCTCTTGCAGCAGATCACCGCGGCCGCCGTTCCGAGCGGTGCGGAACTCCGGTGGGAGGAGCGCGGCTACGTGATCCAGCTCGGTGAGCAGCGCATCACCGTGAAGGGCCTGCCGGCGGGTGGGTGAGCGGCTCGCCACGCCGAAATCGGGGTGCGGAGCGCCCCATGGCATCGACCGAGTGCCGCCGCATGGAGCCGCCTGCCGACCTTGCGGAGGACCGTGGCGTAGGCTTCGGGCGTGAGTTTCGTCGCAGCTCCCTCTCTCTCCCCCGACGTCGAGGCCTCCGTCGCGCATTCACCAAGGGGTGTCGACCGCCGCACGCGGCCGACCCCCTTCCTGTCGCGCTACGCGTTCTTCGGCGGTCGGCGTCGATCGGCCGGGCGGCGTGACGGTGACAGCCGCGAGGTCTTCGTCGATCTCCACGGCGCCGGATTGTGGACGGTCGTCCTCGCGATCGTCGCCCTCAACATCCTCGACGCCTGGTTCACCGTGTTCTTCCTCTCGCACGGCGGCCAGGAGCTCAACCCGATCATCGAGTCGATCCTGCACCTCGGCACCTGGCCCTTCATCGCGCTGAAGAGCGTGGGCATCGGCCTGTGCGTCGCGGTGCTGACCATCGCCAAGAACTTCCGCTACGCGCGTCTCGGACTCGGCAGCGTGCTCGCCGGCTACTCGGCCCTGCTCGGCTGGCACTTCTGGCTGTGGTCGACCGCGGTGTGATGATCGGCGCGGAAGATCGGTGGCCCTGCTAATGTCTGTGCCGCGTGTGCGGCATCCTCGGCGTCCGGCGATCCTGGCGTGACGACCCGTCGCGCTTCGACGCGGCGCTCCGCGTGCTCGGTTGGCGCGGTCCCGACGACGCGCGCAAGGTGACGTCCGGCGACTTCGTGCTCGGGGTCGCTCGCCTGACCATCAGCGACCCGAAGAGCCCGCAGCCGATCGTCTGCCCGCGGACGGGTCGCGTCGTGGTGTTCAACGGTGCGGTGACCTCGGCGGCGGAGGAGTGGCCGCGTTTCGCCGGTCGTCTGCAGGGTCGCAACGACGCCGAACTGTTGTTGCAGCGCTTCGCGGAGGACGGCCCGTCGTCGCTGTGCGCGCACGGCGGCGGCTACGCCTTCGGCCTGTGGGATCCGCAGGCGGAGGAGCTGTGGCTCGGCCGCGACCCGCGCGGCGAGAAGCCGCTGCTCTGCGTGCACGACGGTCGCCGGGTCGTCGCCTTCGCATCGTCGCTCGACGCGCTCGAGGCGCTCGGGCTGCGCTTCGCGCAGGACACGGCGATGGCGGCGACCGCGTTGCGCTTCGGAGCGAGCGCTTCTCCGCGCTGCATCGACGAGGGTCTGTGCCTGTCCGGCGACCTGCGGGGACTGTGCGTCGCGCGCGGCGACGGACCACCGCTGCTCCCCTGGCACGCGGACCGCTTCCGTGCCGCGGCGGACGACGCGCTGCCCGTGGCGCTGCGCGCGGCGGTCACGCGCTGCGCGACGGCCGAGCCCGCGGTCGCGGTCGCGTTGTCTGGTGGCATCGACAGTGCCGTGATCGCCGCCTGCCTCGCCGAGGGTGAACGCCTCGTGCCGGCCTACCAGTGCCGCTTCGCCGGCGACGACGAGGGCGAGCGAAGCCGTGCGCAGGCGGTGGCCGATCGGCTCGGTCTGGAGTTGCGCGAGGTCGACGTCGACGTCGGTGTGCTGGACCATGCGGCAGCGCTGTCGCGTCACGCGACGGCGCCACTCGGCGATCCCTCGGTGCTCGTCACCCACGCGCTCGCCCGCGCGGTCGCGCGCGACGGCGTGCGCGTGCTGCTCTCCGGCGAGGGGTCCGACGAACTGCTGCTCGGCTACTCGCGTCACGCTGCGCTGCGTGCACTGGACCGGCGCAGGCTTCTGCGCCTCGCCCTGCGGGCGCTTCCCGCCGACGGCCTCGCGCACTCCCGCATCGCCCGCCTCGCGCGCGCCGCCCGTGCGCCGGACCCGCACGCGAGTCTGCTCGAGGTCGCGCCTCCGTCGTTCCGTGCCGCGGTGCTGACCCCCGACTTCGCACACGGCACCCTTCCCGACACGACGGACGCGCGCTTCGACGCGGTGCGCGCCCGCGAGCTCGACTTCTACCTGCGCTTCGACCTGCTGCCGAAGTTCGACCTCGCGGGCATGGCCGCCGGGATCGAGGGACGCTGCCCCTTCCTCGATCCGCAGGTGGTCGACGCCGCCGCGCGCATGGCGCCCGACGCGGTGCGCGGCAAGCGTCCACTGCGCGAGGCCTTCGCCGCGCATCTGCCGCGCGGTCACTTCGCGCAGCGCAAGCGCGGCTTCGCGGTGCCGATCGACCGCTTCTGGCGCGACAGCGATCTGCTCGCCGACATCCTGCTCGATCCTCGGTCGCTGCAGCGCGAGCACCTGCGCGCCGACGGCGTGCGCGCGATGGTCGCGCGGCAGTGTCGCGGCGACGTGCGACTCGGTCACGCGCTGTGGTTGCTCGTGGCGCAGGAGCTGTGGCTGCGCGCGCGCGAGGAGGTACACCGGGCATGAGGATCCTGCGCATCGTCACGCGCCCCAACGTCGGCGGCCCGATGCGGCAGGCGCTCGCGCTGTGGCACGCACATCAGGCATCCGGTGATCGCACCCTGCTCGTCACCGGACGCTGCGAGGAGGACGAGGCGGCCTTCGACCTCGGTGCGAGCGGCGTTCCGCTGCTGAGCCCGGCCGAGGTCGAGGCGCGCGGTGCCGACGCGGTCGGAGTGTGCGTGGTCGACACGCTTCGTCGCGCGCTGAATCCGCTGCGCGACCTCGGTGCACAACGGGCGCTCGGGCGCCTGGTGCGAGCGTTCCGTCCCGACGTGGTGCACACCCACACCAGCAAGGCCGGAGTGCTCGGGCGCCGCGCGGCGTGGCACGAGCGCGTGCCCTGTGTCGCGCACACCTTTCACGGTCACGTGCTCCTCGACTATGCCGGTCGGCTGTTGTCGTACGCGGCGCGGCTCGTCGAGCGACGTCTTGCGGAGCGCAGCGACCGTGTGTTCTGCGTCAGCGAATCGTGTCGCGAGGAACTGGCGGCACTCGGCGTGGCGGGTGCCGCGGAGGTGATCCACCCGGCCGTGCCGACGACGGCGTTCGCACAGGTCGATCGGGTGCGCGCCCGCGAGGCGCTCGGTGTGGAACCCGGTGTCCCCTTGCTCGGCTTCGTCGGCCGCATGGTGCCGATCAAGCGCCCCGAGCTCTTCGCCGCCCTGTGTCGTGCCCTGCCCGGAGTGCAGGGAATCGCGCTCGGCGACGGGCCGCAAGTGGACGACCTGCGGAGCGGCGGGGCCCTGCGCGTGATGGGGAGCGATCCGCATCCGGAGCGGATCGTCGGGGCGCTCGACGCACTGATCCTGCCGAGCCGCCGCGAGGGCTTTCCGATCGCCGGCATCGAGGCGGCGGCCGCCGGCGTGCCGACCTTCGGCTTCGCGGTTCCAGGTCTCGTCGATCTCGACCGTGCCCTGGGTGGCGGCTTCGTGGTCGAGGAGGCAGAGGGGATCGAAGGCCTGATCGCGCGCCTGCGTCGCCATCTGGAGGCCGGATGTCCGCGTATCGGTCCGCTGGGAGGTGAGCTGGCCAAGGCCTGTGATCCCCGGGTGGTGGCCGCGCGGCTCAGCGATGCCTACCGCGCCACGCTCGCGTCGAAGGGTTGCAGCGCGCGGTAGCGGGCGTGGGACGCTCTGTGCTCGACGTGCGGCGACAGGTGGGCCATCCTCGGACCAGGGTCCCATGAGCGACGACGACATCCGTGCCCCGCACCTGCGACGCAGCGACTTCCTCGGCGCCTTCGGGCTGTTGCGTCGTGACGATCGCATCCTGCTGGTGCGCAACGAGCGGGTGATCCGCGGCGTGCCGACGTCGACCTGGGATCTGCCCGGAGGACAGGTGGAGCCCGGCGAACTCCTCGACGAAGCCCTGCGTCGCGAGCTCGACGAGGAGATCGGGGTGCGCGTCCACGGCGCGACACCGTTCCTCTTCTACCAGGAGGGTGAGCGTGTCGAAGGCGGACGCCGCCGCCATGCCTGGAGGTCGTTCTTCTTCGCCGTGCAGGCATGGGAG
Organism: Planctomycetota bacterium; assembly: GCA_046349595.1. GTDB lineage: Bacteria > Planctomycetota > UBA1135 > UBA1135 > UBA2386 > JACRLW01. The sequence goes on along the minus strand of JAXMCA010000001.1, from coordinate 1,918,376 downwards.
GGCGAACCGCAGCCGCGCAACGAGATCCGCGAGCTGCGCTGGTTCCGGGAACAGGAGCTGCGGGCGAACCTCACCGCGCCGTACCACGACAGCTTCGTGATCTGGCTCGAGCGCGGTGGCAGCGCACATCGTTCGGAGTGGGTCGATTGATCGCCGAAGGAGCGTGACCGCGCGCCCCTCGCACACACCATCGCGTCGTGTTGATCGCGACCATGTTCTGTGCGCAGTTGGTGTGCGCCTTCGATGTCGACGGCGACGGCCCGGTGCGCTTCGGGCTGCCGGTTCCGCAGGGCGTCCTCGAGCGCGGGCTGCGTCTGCGCGGCGACAGGGGAGCGCGCATGCAATGGTCGCCGCTGTTCGGCTCGCCTCCCGCATCCGGCGATCGGCTCTGGATCGAAGTCGCGGTGATCGGTCAGCATGGCCGCGCGCGACTCGAACTCGGCGGTGATGGTCCCTCGGATCCGGCGCGGGGGAGCGTGGTGCAGGTCTTCGACGAGGCGGTGGATCGGCAGGGCGAGGAGGTGTTGAGTCACTCGCGCCGGGTGTGGCGGTGGGCGGACGGCAGCGAGGATCGCCGGGAGCGCCGGATCCTCGCCGAGGCCGACGCGGAGCGCGAGGAGGGAGAGGCGATCACGACCGAGTCCGACGGGCTGGCCGCGCGTCGCGCCCGCGTGCGGATCCAGGCCTCGTTCTGGCGCGACGCGGGTGTGCTGCCGCCGGCCGACGGCAGCGGTCGATTCCTCCGTGACGAGTTGCTCGGAGCGCTGCCCTTCCTGCGGCGCGCGCCCGGCGCGCGCGGGAAGGGCGACTTCGTGCGGGGAGAGGATGGTGCCACGGTGACCAATGGCGAGTTCGACACCGCGCTCGCCTTCGCACGACTCGCGCTGTGCACCGGTCGCTCGGACCTCCTCGAGCAGGCGCGCGCCTGCGCCTGGCACCTGTGCGACGTCGATCTCGATCGCCGCAGCGGGCTGCCGTTCCGCCACGGGGGTGACCATCGCAGTGCAGGGCCAGAGACCGGGCACGTGTGGGTGCACGGCGCCCTGTTGGTCGCGAGCCTCTACGCCGATCGAGACCTGCTCGCCGAGGTGCTCTCGATCGCGACGTCGCTGGCCCAGCGTGCGCGCGCGACCGAGCACCGCGAGGGGATCGCCGATCGCCTGCGCGACGAGGCCTGGCCGCTCTGCGAGTTGGAGGCGTCGCTCCGCTTCGTCGACAGCGAGCCGATCCGCGACGCAGCGGACCATCTCGCGGCGGCCATCGAGGCGCGCTTCGATCCCGTCCTCGGCTGCTTCCGCTACGGCGAAGGGGAGACGCGCGCCGGCAAGGTCTACCGCGATCGCCTGTGGCTCTCGGCGGGCATCCTGATCCCTGCCCTGCGTGCGCACGCCGCGCGCGTCGGTGGTCCTTCGACGACGGCCGACGCGACCGAGGCCGCGATGCTGCCCCTGTTGCTGAGTGGTCGGGAGGGCGTCGCGATCCAGGTCTGGCGCGTGGGCAAGGACAGCTTCGACCCGACCCAGGTGACCGGGGTGGCGGAGCCGGTGCTCCTGCTCGACGGGCTCTCCGTCGCCGCGCGTCGCCGTGTGCTGTCGCGAAGCAACGTGCGCGCCGCATGGAAGGACGTCCTCGATCCGCGGCACGACGACCTGGTGACGCGCTTCACAATGCTCGCGCGTTGCAGCTGGGTGATGCGTTGATCGTTGGGGCAAGCGTCCGCCGTTGTGAGGACCCGAACCCTGCCTATGCTTCGCCGCCCATCGGCGCCGAGAATTGTCCGACGACGCGAATCTGGGCGCCGGGAAGGATCCGACATGAAGCCACACCTTCTCCGCCTCGCTCTCTCGGCCGTCTGCCTGTGGACCGCGTCCCCGACTCCCGCACAGGATCCGCCGCAGGGCGAGAGCGCTGCGGTGGGCGAGGAGAAGAAGCCGCAGGATCCGCAGAAGCCCGGCGAACAGGATCCCGCGAAGCCGCCGTCCCCCTTCGCGAAGTTGACCTTCGAGTCCGGTCGCGTCCACGTGAAGGGAGACATCGCCACGCTCGATCTGCCGGCGGGTTGGCAGTACCTGCAACAGCAACAGGCGCGCTTCGTGGTCGAGCAGGTGTGGGGGAATCCCCCGCGTCCGAGCACGCTCGGACTGGTCGCACCACCCGGCTTCCAGGAGATGCAGTCGGACTGGGCGATCATCGTCAGCTTCGAGGAGGAGGGCTACGTCAAGGACGACGACGCCGGCTCCATCGACTACTCCGAACTCCTGAGCACCATGCAGAAGGGCGCCACGGAGGCCAACACGGAGCGCAAGAAGCAGGGCTATCCCACACTCGACATCGTCGGTTGGGCCGAACAGCCGCACTACGACGCCACGGAGAAGAAGCTGTACTGGGCGAAGTCGCTGCGCTTCGAGGGCGAGCCCGGCCTCACCCTCAACTACGACGTGCGTGTGCTCGGGCGCCGCGGAGTGCTCGTCATGCAGGCGGTGGCTTCGGTCGACGATTTGCAGACCGTCGCAGCGGGTTGCAAGCAGGTGCTCGCAGGCACCGAGTTCGCGACCGGGCACCGCTACAGCGACTTCGACGGCAACATCGACAAGGTCGCTGCCTACGGGATCGGCGGGCTGATCGCGGGCAAGATCCTGCTCAAGGCGGGGCTCCTGAAGCTCCTGCTCAAGCCGCTCCTGATCGGCGGCGCGCTGATCATCGGCTTGTTCGCCAAGCTGCTTGGGGGGAAGAAGGCGAAGGCGGAAGGTCCGGCGCGGGACACCGCGTGAGCGCCGGGCGCCCGTCTACAGACGCTTGACGTCGAGCGGGCCCTCGAGCGCCTCGCCCTTGCGCATCACCAGGAGGGACATCGTCTCGCCGCTGAACTGGCGGGCGATGTCGTTGAAGTCGCGGATGGTGGAGAGGGGCACCGAGCGGATGTCGAAGTAGTCGCGCACCCGGGTGCCGAGGATCACGTCGTCCTTCTCCAGTCCGAGGTCGGCGGCCGGCGAGTCCGGCGCGACCTCGCGCACGCGCAGCACCGAGCGCAGCGACGGCACGCGTCGATAGGGCGAGCCCGCGTAGAAGAGCTGCGTCGCGCGGCGCACGAGTTCGCCGTCGGCATTGGCGTCGACGCTCTCGAGCGACAGGCCGGTGCGCAGCGAGAGCTCGCGCTCCATGTTGCTCATGGCGCGCGCGCGGAGCGTCATGGCATCGGGACCGCGCTGCAGCACGAAGGGCACCTCCTCGCCGGGCTTCGCGCTCGCCAACATGCGCGTGTAGTCGAGCGCGGAGCGGACGTCGCGATCGAGGACCCGCGTGATGCGATCGCCGCGCTGGAATCCGGCCTGCGCTGCCGGGCTCGCCGGAGTGACGGCCGTGACCACCGGGGCGCCCTCGACGTCCTCCACGCGTGCCCCGATCCAGACGCTGGCGAGGTTGTCCGCGGAGAGCAGCACGTCCTGGAACACCCTCTTCACCGTGTCGACGGGGATCGCGAAGCCGATGTTCTCGACCCCGACCGCCATCGCATTGTTGATCCCGATCAGCTTGCCGGTGATGTCGAGCAGCGCTCCGCCGCTGTTGCCGCGGTTGATCGCGGCGTCGGTCTGCAGCAGTCCCTCGTAGCGCCGCACCTGTCCGTCGGGTGCTCGCACGTTGATCGAGCGGTTGATCGCCGACAGCACGCCCTGCGTGACCGTGTTGGCCTGCCCTTCGGGATTGCCGATCGCGATCACGGTCTCGCCGATCATCAGTCCGGCCGACGACCCGGCGGTGACCGGCTTCACCGTCTCGCCGTGGAGTGCGAGCTGCAGCAGGGCGAGGTCGTGCTCCGAGGAGCTGCTGAGCACCGTCGCCTCGAACTTGCGTTCGTCGCGGAGGCGCACCTCGACCTGGTGACGGCCGGGCTGAAGCACGATCGGCGTGACCACGTGCCAGTTGGTGATCACGAGCCCGCTGTCGTCGACGATCACACCCGAGCCCTGCCCCTCGAGCGCTTCCTGCGGCTGCCGCGACGTCGCGTCCAGGATGTAGACACTGACGACGGAGTCGGCGGCGCGCTGGACCGCGCGGACCACCGGAGTGGTGCGCAGGTCGATCTCGTCCGGCTCGCTGGGAGCCTTCTCGAGCAGGTGCGGAGGCTTGAGGCCCTGCGCGGGCAGCGTCGCCGCGGAGGACAGCGCGATGCACAGACCGAAGAGGAGGGACGCCGGCGTGGGACTCAGGGACATGTTCGGCAGGTCGGATCTGGGCGAACGATCGTGCGGTCGGGGGGCGGGAGGCCTGCGCCGCCGCCCGGCGGGCCGCATGGACGAACATCGTCGCCCCGGACTCCCTTTGCCAGGGGAGAGGTCGACTGCGCCGGGAGCGGAGGTGGATCGTTTCGATTGGCGGGAGAGGTCGTGCTCCGCCCGGGACGAGGTCCGTGCCGGCTGGAACTCCGAGGTCGTCGCCGGGCGCCCGCGGTAGAAGCGGGACCATGACCCCGCTCGACCAGCTCTCGCTCTTCGATCCCGCGCAGCGTGCCGGCTTCGAACGCCGGATCGCCGCGCTCGCCCCGGGCAGCCCGGCGCGCTTCGGGAAGATGGACGCCGCGCAGATGCTCGCCCACTGCCAGCGACCGCTGCGCGTCGCGCTCGGCGACCTGCGCCTGCGCCGCAGCCTGATCGGCATCCTGTTCGGACGTCTGGCCAAGAGGAAGCTGCTCGTGCCGCGACCGTGGAAGCCTGGGATGCCCACCGCACCGGAGTTCGTGGTGCGCGAGGAGCACGACTTCGCGACGGAGCGCGCCGCGCTCCTCGCCCTCGTGCGTCGCTTCGGCGAGGGTGGTCCGGCGATCCTCGTGTCGGAGCCTCACCCCTTCTTCGGTCCGCTCACGGTGCGCGAGTGGGACCTGCTGCAGGCCCGCCACCTCGATCACCACCTCGCTCAGTTCGGGGTCTGAGCGCCGCCCTCGACGGCGCCCAGACGCACCAGCAGGGCGGCGGCCGCCGTCGCGCAGTCCTCGCCGATCAGGGCGCGCTCGCGGCCCCGCGCGGCGATCGCCAAGGCGCGCTCCGGCCCGGCGACGAGTGCGGCGATCGCCGAGGCGAGCGCTTCGGGATCGGCGGCGGCGAGCACGCCGGTCACGCCGTCCACGACGAGTTCGGGGATGCCCGACACCGCGGTGGTCACGACCAGCCGACCGAGCGCCATCGCCTCGACCAGGAACACCGGGATGCCGTCGCGCTCTCCACCCTCGACCTCGACGCAGGGCAGGATCGCGACGTCGGACCGCTCGATCGCGTCGAGCACCCGATCGTTCGGCAGCGGACCGGCGAAGTGGCAATGTGCGACGACCCGGGCGCGCTCCGCCGCGTCACGTACGGCGCCGAGTTCGGGACCGTCGCCGATCAGGGTCCACTCCGCGTCGATGCCGCGTGCGCGCAGCAGCGCGACGAGGTTCGGAACGACCTGCACGCCCTTCTTCGGGACCACACGACACGCCGAGATCAGGCGGACGGACGCGTGCGCGGCGAATGGCGGTGCGGGCGTGGGACGCTGACGCAACGCCTCCGCATCGACGCCCCAGTGAATCACCGGGATGCGCTCCTGCGCGGCCTCCGGCAGGTCCAGCAGATCGACCAGCCGACGCACGCAGTCGCGGGTGCAGACGCGGAAGAAGCGCGCGGTCGCGAACTTCGTTGCGAGCATCCGATGTGCGTAGTCGAACTCGAAATCGACGTAGCTCGACAGCGACCAGGGGATCTCGAGGAGCAACGCGGCGCCGAGTGCGACGTTCGCCGACCAGGTCGATCCGTAGGCGTGGATCTCCGACGGCCTCAGCGGCGCGAGCAGCGCGGCGAGTTCGAATGCGCGTCCCGGGTGGCGTGCCTCGCGCAGCGGGAGCTTCCCGCACAGCACCGCGGCCGGGCCGCCGGGTTCGCCGGCGTAGAGGCGGGCGAGGTTGCCGACACGGCGCGGGTGGCGTAGCGCGTGGCCCAGCATGCAGGCGAGGCGACCGAGCACGCCGCGACGGGGCAGGAATCGCGTCTCGGGAAGGAGTGCAGCGGCCTCCGGGTGGAGGACCGCGCTGGAGCCGCGCTCGAGGGCAACGACCACGACGTCGCGGCGCCGCGCCCGGAGCGCCAGCACCTCGCGGTAGACGAAGGTGTGCGACAGGTCGGGCAGGACCGGGAGGACGAGCACCAGCGGACCGTCGCCCGACGGCCGCAGCGGCAGCGACACCCCGCGACCGAGCCCCGCGAGCAGCGTGACCAGCAGGCGTTCCGCCGCATCGAGCACCAAGAACAGCGCATGGCGGAGGACCTCGACGCCGAAGCGGAGGAAGCCGAGGCGATGGCTGCGGCCGAGGTCGTCGCCGAAGCGACCCCCCGGTCGCAGCCGGCTGAGCGGCGCGAGTCCGTGCGGATGGCCGACCCAGTGCGGCAGGTTCGCGGCGCCGTCGTCGATTCGCTGACCCGTCATGCGGCGGGCGGAGGATAGCCTTGCGGGCCTTCGCGTCCGAATCTCCCCAGCATGAACCGAGTCGACCGCCGTCCTCTGCGCAGCGCCGTTTCACGCCTGCTCGTCCTGTGGCTCGCTGTGATCGGTGCCCTGGGTGCGAGCGGGGGGCTCCGCGCGCAGGTCAAGCCCACCGAGCACCCCTTCCTCTGGCGCATCGAGGGCGAGGTGCCCTCGTACCTGTTCGGCACGATCCATCTCCCCGACGAGCGCGTGACCACCCTGCATCCCGCGGTCGAGGACGCGCTCAACGGTTGCGACGCGCTCTACACCGAGTTGCCGATGGATCTGAAGACGACCACGACGGCGCTGCGGCTGTCGGCCCTCCCGCGCGGCCAGAAGCTCGTCGACATCCTCGGTCCGGACCTGCTGGAGCGCGTGCAGACCTTCTTCGACGAGCACGGCGTGCCCTTCGCGGCGATGGGACGCCTCAAGCCCTGGGCGATCGCGACGCAGATCCCGCTGATCGACCACCTGCGTCAGATGAGCTCCGGCAGCCCGCTCGACATGATGCTCTACAAGCGCGCCGCCGAGGACGGCAAGGAGGTCGGCGGTCTCGAGACCGTGGAGGAGCAGACCTCGGTCTTCGACGGTCTCACCGACGCCGAGCAGGCGACCTTCACGCGCGAGGCGCTCGACTCCTACGAGCGTCATCGCAAGCTCGGCCGCGACAGCTACGAGGACCTCATCGGGGCCTATGTCCGCGGATCCGGAGAACGCCTGCAGAAGCTGATGGACGAGGAGGAGGAGTTCGGTGACAAGCAGCTCGCGGAGAAGATCGAGAAGACGCTGCTCGTCGATCGCAACCGCCACATGGCGGATCGCATCGCCGCACACATCGCCTCTGCTCGCGGCAAGAAGTTCATGTTCGCCGTCGGCGCGGCGCACGGCTTCGGCGAACACTCGGTGGTGAAGCTGCTCCGCGAGAAGGGCTTCGTCGTGATCCGCGTGCCCGCGACGCCGATCGAAGAGGCCGATGCGCGCATCGAGAGCGCCGAGGTGCAGCTCGACGCCGTGAAGCGCCGGCTCGAGGAGCTGCGCCAAGAGCGCGAGAAGCTGGGCGCGGTCCCGCTCAAGAAGGCCGGCTGAGGGACGTCCGGATCAGCGACCCGCGTGCATCAGCATCGGCAGGTGTGCGCGCGAGGCGCGGCCCGCGGTCTGTTCCAGCACGCCGAGTGCGTGGCGGGCGAGCGCGCGGGTGCCGCGGCTCTCGACTTCCGCCTTGGCCCACATCGCCGCGTCCAGCGGCGTGGCCGCGAACAGGCGCTCACGCAGCGTGGCGCACTGGGTCAGCAGGGCGTCGATGGATCCGGTCTGCAACTCGTGGCCGTCGGGGAGAGGGCAGGCGAAGGTGAAGTCGAAGGCGGCCGGCAGCCAGAACTCCGGCACCAGGATCTGGTCGTAGGGGGAGTCCGCGAAATCGGCCTGCGCCATCGCGATCCACGCAGGATCGAGTTCGGGCTGTTCGGGCAATCGCGGCGGACAGGAGGCCGAGCCACCGTGCGCGAGGAACAGCTTGAGTGCGCGGAGGGCGTCGACCTCGAGTTCGGCGGGTTCGTCGGGGGAGGCGTCCTCGTCCCAGTGCAGGGGACGGGCGAGCAAGCCGTTGCGCTCGAGTCCCTCGCTGATCCATGCGCGCCAGGCGACCACCGTCTCGCGAACGACATCGAGGCCTGGCTCCTCCTCGGAAGCGGCGCGCGCCGCGACGCGGAGCGGTTCGGCGAAGTGTTCCGCGAGGGGGCCGATGTGGAATGCGACCTTGGTCATGTGATCGCGCCGATCGTACCGGTGCTGTCCGCGAAGGACTGAAGCGGGAATCCGAGCGCGTTGTGGATCGTGAGATGCAGGTCCGCCATCGGCGTCTCGCGCATGAACCGCAGGTGGGTCCGCGGGCGGATGCGTCCGCCGGCACGGCCAGCGAGAAGCACGGGAAGGTCGTCGTGGTTGTGGGCGTTGCCGTCGCCGATCCCCGAGCCGAACAGCACCGCGCTGTGCGCGAGCAGATCACCCTCGCCTTCCCCGGTCGACCGCAGGCGCAGGAGGAAGCGCGCGAACTCCGCGACGTGGAAGCGGTCGATGCGCGCGACGTCCGCGAGCTTGCGCGGATCCTGACCGTGATGGGAGAGGAAGTGGTGGCCGTCGGGCACGTCGAGGAAGCGATAGCTACGGTCGCTCCCTGCATTGCCGAGCATGAAGCTGACCACGCGCGTGCGGTCGGTGCAGAGAGCGAGCGCGATGATCTCGTACATCGCGCGCAGCCGGACGACGTAGGCGTCGGCGGAGTGATCGTCGAGGAAGGCGGGATCGATGCCGTCGTTCGCGAGGGCATCGGACTGCGCCTGCAGGTGTTCGAGGCTGCGTTCGAGGTCGCGGACGGCGTCGAGGTACTCGGCGAGCTTGCCGCGGTCGCGTGCGCCGAGCCGGCGGTCGAGGTCGTGCGCGTCGGCGAGGGCGAGATCGAGGACGCTGCGCCGTCGCTCCTGACGTCGCCGGTTCTCGGCGGCGTCGATGCGCTCGCGCGGATCGCCGAACAACCGCGTGAAGGCCGCGCGCGGATCGGTCTCCTTCGCCGCGGGTGTCGTCGGGGTTCGCCAGGAGACGTTGTTCGAGTAGGCGCAGGAGTAGCCCGAGTCGCACACCCCGGCCGCGGCACCGGGCTCCATGCCGAGCTCGAGACTGGGCATTGCGGTCGCGGTGGGATCCGCGCGGGCGATCAACTGGTCGATCGACGTCCCCACCCGGATGTCGCTGCCGCCGGTCTTGTGCGCGCGGGTGCAGGTCAGGAAGGTCGCGGCTGCGCGCGCGTGGTCGCCGACGCTGTCGGCGTAGGCTCGGCCGGCGTCGATCGCGAGCCCGCGGAAGACGGTCAGTTCCTTCCGCAGGGGTTCGAGCGCCTCGAGGGTGGGGCCGAAGCGCGACTCCTCGCCGTCGCCCGCGGGGTGCCACGCCGCGAGGTTGCGACCGTTGGGGGCGAAAACGAACACGGCACGTCGCGGGGAGCCGTCGCGACGCGGGGGAGTGGGCATCGCCTCGAGCCACGGCAAGGCCAGCGCGCATCCGACACCGCGCAGGAAGGTGCGGCGCGGCAGCGGCGCACGAAGCGGCGACGTGGTCATCGTCGCTCCCTCTGCGGTGAGCGCAGGCGGAAGGCGTCGAGGCGGATCACGGCGAGCACGAGTTCACGGAGGGGAGGATCGGGAGGCAGGGTCGAGAGCACGCGATCGAGGGCGAGCGCGTCGGCCGGCATGATCTCGCGACCGAGCGCGAACACGAAGAGCTTGCGCAGCACGCAGCGTGGGAACGCGGGATCCTTCGCGATGAGAGCGGCCAGATCGGCGAGTCCGTCGATCGTGCGACCGTCGGGGAGCTGCCCGCGCGTGTCGATCCCTGCGTCCGTGCCTCGATCCCGACCGAGCGGATCGAAGCGCTCGAGGGCGAGACCCAGCGGGTCGATGCGGTCGTGACACACCGCACAGCTCGGATCGGCCCGATGGCGCGCGAGCTGCTCGCGCAAGGCCGCCGGGGTGTCGATGCGGGTTTCCGGGGGGAAGCTGTCCTTGCCCGGGAGAGGAGCGGGGGGCGGGGCCCCGAGCAGTTCGTCGAGGATCCACTTGCCGCGCCGTACCGGGGAGGTGCGCGTCGGATGCGAAGTGACCGCGAGGATCGATGCGTGGGCGAGCAGTCCTGTCCCGCGCCCTGCCGGGACCGGGACCGCGGTGAAGTCGTCGCCCTGCGGCGCCGCGAATCCGTAGTGCCGGGCGAGGCGCGCGTCGACGAAGGTGTGGTCGCTGAGCATCAGTCGGCTCAGCGGTGCTCCGGAGCGGAGCACCTCGCGGAACAACAATTCGGTCTCGCGTCGCATCGAGCGTGCGAGGGCGGGGTCGAAGTCCTGGAACCTCGCGGGGTCCGGAGCGAGCTGGTCGAGGCGACGCAACTCGAGCCATTGCGCGGCGAACACCGTGGCGAGCGCATCGCTGCGCGGATCGGCGAGCAGCCGATCGGCTTCCGCGAGGAGTGCGTCGACGGTGTGCAGGCGCCCGCGATCGGCGCGCGCCCGAAGGGCGTCGTCCGGCATCGAGGACCACAGGAAGTAGCTCAGGCGCACCGCGAGCGCGTGGTCGGCGAGCGGCTCGACGGCGTCCCCGCCAGACGATTCCGCTTCGACGCGGAACAGGAAGTGGGGTGAGAGGAGCGTGGCCGCGAACACTGTGCGGAACGCCGCGCGGAACTCCTGTCCCCCGGTCACCGCCTCGCCGACAGCCCGCGCGAGACGATCGATCTCCGCCTGGGCCGGCGGCCGTCTCCAGACGCGTGGCAACAAGGCGCGCAGGGCCCGCGCCGCGCGGGCACGCGCGGTGCCGCGCTGGTCCTCGAAGTGCGCGATGAAGCCCTCGAAAGGCGTCGCCGGACGCCGATCGAGTGGGCCCTCCACGCCGATCGACGCCACGAAGAGGTTGCGATCGCGACGCCGCGCGTCCGGATTGCGCGGGTCGTAGAAGTCGTTGAGGAAGACCGCGCGGATCTCGCAGCGCGTGTCGAGTTCGCATTCGACGGTGAACGCGGCGGGCGCGCCCCGATCGGCATCGACCTCGCAGGTGCGCAGGCGTTTGCCGTCGATGTCGATCGCCATGCGTGCGAGCTCGTCACCGGCCTGCGAAGCGTAGGCCTTCACACGCACGCGATAGTGCCCTGCTCGCGGCAGCACGAACTCCGCCGACGCGTGACCGTTCGAGATCAGGGTCGCGCCGTCGCCGTTGACATACTCGGGGAAGGTGCTGTGGAGATCGGCGCCCTCGATGCTCCGCAAGGGCGGCGTGGACGGATCGAGGTCGGGCAGCGCGAGGGATGCGATGCGCTCCGCAGCGGCGGCGTACTTCTCGAGGTGCAGCGTCGAGAGGCTCAGGGCATCGCCGTTGTTGTCGAAGCCGAAGGCGAGGTCGTCTGCGGGGAAGGCCGTCGGGTCGACGTCGACATCGCAGAGGTCGCGCACGGTCGACGCGTACTCGACGCGGCTGAGGCGGCGCATCGTCACGCGACCGGGATCGGGTCGAGAGGACGCGGCGAGGGAGTCGAGGATCGCCGCGATGCGCGAGACCGCGAGCTGACGTTCGGTGTCGTCGGGCTGAGCCTCGTCGCTCGGAGGCATCTGATGTCCGAGCAGGGCGTCGCGGACGTCGATCCAGGTCGGGGCATCGGAGAGATCGGCCGCGCGGGAGCTCAGCGCGAGCAGGTCCAGCCCGGCCTCCGGATCCTTCGCTCCGTGGCAGTCGGCGCAGTGTTCGCGCACGAAGCCGCGCAGTGCCTCAGGATCCTGCACCCCAAGGGCGGCCGGGAGCAGGACGCTCGCGAGACGCAGGATCATCGGCGGGGGATGTTAGTGCCGCGGTGGCGCCGGTCCGGAGCTGGCAAGGAGTTCGGCATGCAGAGAGGGTGCGAGGAATGAAGCTTGCGATCGCGACTGCGTCTCGCTACCAGTTGCGAGACCGGCCCGGAAGGTCGGGCCGAGGTTCGCTCTCGAACCCGTGAAGAAGGAGAAGTCATGCAAGCGAATGGCGCGTGGCGCAGGCCACGCCTCGGTCTCGTACTCTCGTCCCTGCTCGCGGTCGGCGTCTCGACGTTGCTCCCCGCGCAGAACACCAACAACCTCGGCCTCCAGGGGAACCCCGCGTTCCTGACGGCCGGCGGTTGGATCTGGCCGGCCGCGGACGCCGGTAATCCCTTCACACCCGTCGCGACCGTCTACCAGAACAACCGCATCCAGCTCGGCAAGGCGCTGTTCTGGGACGAGCAGCTCTCGACGAGCAGCACGATGGCCTGCGCGACCTGCCACATCCCCGAGTGGGGTGGCATCGACCCGCGCAAGCCGGGGGTCACCGCCAATGCCTTCGGCCAGACGGTGCAAGGCTCGCTCGGCGTCGTCCCGCAGGAGATGACCGGAGGCGGCACGATCGACTACGGCTTCCTCGCTCCGCCGTCGAGCCAGGAGACGCGGATGATCACCCCGATCCACGTGCCGACGATGATCGGCGCGTACATGTTCAACCAGTTGTTCTGGGACATGCGCGCCGGCCCGGTCTTCAACTTCTCGGGCGGTGGTCCGCTGTTCCCGAACTGGTCCGCGCTCGAGAACCAGTCGGTCGGTCCGCCGACATCGTCGACCGAGATGGGGCACCAGAACCTCGCGTGGGCGAGCGGTGTGATCGAGAACAAGCTGAACAAGGCGGCGCCGCTCGCGCTGGTCGTCCCGGGCAGCGTTCCGGCGAGCATCCCCGCCGCCTGGTTGACGTCGAACTACCGCAAGGTGTTCGACACCGTCTTCGCGGCCTCGGTGATCCCGGCGATCGCGGCGCCGGTGGGTGTGACCCGCGAGCGGATCGCGATGGCACTCGCCTCGTACATGCGCACCTTGGTCCCCGATCAGGCTCCGATCGACACCAACACGATGACGCGGCAGGAGCTGCTCGGCTTCGACGTGTTCGTCGCGAGTGGCTGCGTCGTGTGTCACTCGGTGTCCGGCGGACCGGTGATGGTCAACCGTGGTCCGGGCCCGATCGGCACGCTCGCCAACCCCTGGGACAACTCATTCTCGGACGGCCAGGGCCACGACATCTTCGCGGCGAACCCGGCACGCAGCATCGGACGGATCAAGGCGCCCACGCTGCGCAACGTCGGCTTGCGGAAGCGCTTCTTCCACGACGGGCTCGGCCGTGTCGTCGGCGGCACCCCGTTCAACTCGATCCCCGACATCGTCGACTTCTACGACATCGATCAGGACCCCGCGAACGGCGGACTCGGTGGCCCCTTCGAACTGCGCAGCCTCGGCGGTGGCGCGAATCTCAGTGCGATCGAGCGCGGCGCGGTGATCGCCTTCCTGAGCAACGCCTTGACCGATCCCCGCGTCGCGAACGGCTTGCCGCCCTTCGATCACCCGAAGCTCTTCGCGGACGCGGTGCCCTTCGGATCGAACCTGACCAAGCCGTCCACCCCATCGATTCCCGGCTGGACGCCGCTGATGATCGCCGACGTTCCGCCGCTCGTGGAGAAGGTCGGCGGATCGAGTTGGTGGAAGATCGGAGTCGGCAGCAACGGTGCGGGCCTGGGTGGTCCGGCGATGCCGGCCAACAGCTCGGCGATGTTGTTCTTCGGGACCTCCGACGCCAATCCGGGACCCTTCTATCTCACCGGCCCGGTCTGGCTCGGTAGCCAGCTCAGCACGCCGCAGGGCTTCGCGACCGCGCACGTGCCGATCGTGCTGACCCCGGCGATGATCGGCACGCCGGGCTACCTGCAATGGATGGTCATCGACCCGTCCGGCTGGGTCGGCTTCTCCGAGTCGGCGGTCTACACCCCGCTGTGAGCGACTGCCCGCCCCCTGATTCTGCGGATGCCCGGGAAACGACGCAGCCGCGGCGCTGACGCGACCGCGGCTGCTGTGTCATGGGCGTTACTGGGCTCGAACCAGTGACCCCCAGCTTGTCGAGCTGGTGCTCTAGCCAACTGAGCTAAACGCCCGTGAGGGCGAGCTTCGTAGCGGGCGTCGGGGTGCGGTTCAAGAGCTTCGCGAAGAGATCGTGTGGGGACCGCAGAAGCGGTGGTGCGCTCGCGGACGGGAGCGCGCAACCGGCGTCGCTGCGGTGCGGAGCGCAGGATCGCTATACTCCCGCGCCTTTCCATTCCCCTCGTCCCTTCGCTTCGATTCGTTCACGATGATCATCGGCGTCCCCAAGGAGATCAAACCGCAGGAGAACCGCATCGGCGCCGTGCCCGCCATGGTGCACGGGCTGGTCGAAGCGGGTCACAAGGTGCTGGTGCAGAAGAGCGGAGGACTCGGCGCCGGAATCGCCGACGTGGCCTTCGTGCAAGCCGGCGCCCGCATCGTGGACAGCGCGGCCGAGGTCTACGCCAGCGCCGACATGATCGTGAAGGTCAAGGAGCCGCTGCCCGCGGAGTACCCGCTGATCAAGAAGGGTCAGCTCCTGTTCACCTACTTCCACTTCGCGGCGAGCCAGGACCTGACCGACGCGATGCTGAAGTCGGGCGCCGCCTGCTTCGCCTACGAGACCCTGGAGGTGCAGCGTCGCCTCCCGCTGTTGACGCCGATGAGCGAGGTCGCCGGACGCATGGCGATCCAGGTCGGCGCCGCGTATCTCGAGGCGCATGCGGGCGGGCGCGGCATCCTGCTCGGCGGCGTGCCTGGCGTCGAACCGGCGACGGTGCTCGTGCTGGGCGGCGGCGTGGTCGGAACTCAGGCCGCGAAGATGGCTGCGGGTCTCGGCGCGAACGTCGTGCTGATGGACCTCGATCTCGACCGCCTGCGCTACCTCGCGGACGTGATGCCGGCGAACGTGCGGATGCTGCACAGCAACGCCTTCGCGATCCGCGAGCAGCTCCCGCACGCCGATCTCGTCGTCGGCGCGGTGCTGGTGCACGGTGCCCGCGCGCCGCGCCTCGTGCGTCGCGAGGACCTCAAGATCATGAAGGACGACGGTCCTGTCATCGTCGACGTCGCGGTCGACCAGGGTGGTTGCGTGGAGACCTGCAAGCCGACCACCCACGAGAATCCGACCTTCGTGATCGACGGCGTGATCCACTATTGCGTGGCCAACATGCCGGGTGCCGTGCCGCGCACCTCGACCTTCGCCCTGACCAATGCCACCGCGCCCTACGCGATCAGGCTCGCCGGCATGGGCGTGAAGAACGCGCTGCAGGACGCGACGCTGCGGACCGCGGCGAACGTGATCGCGGGCAAGGTCACGCACAAGGGTGTCGCCGAGGCCTTCGGCTACGAGTTCGTCGCGCCGGAGAAGGCGTCCTGACGTCGCCGGCGGAAGACGACGTCGTTGCGCCCGGGATCCTGATCGCGGTCGTCCTCGGGTTGGTCGAGGGCGTGACCGAGTTCCTCCCGGTCAGCAGCACCGGGCACCTGGTCGTCGCGAATCGACTGCTCGGTCACTCCGACGCGACCTTCGAGGTCGCCATCCAGGCCGGTGCGATCACGGCGATCGTCGTGCTCTACTGGAAGCGCCTGTGGGCCGCGCTGTGCGGGTTGTTCGCGCGGCGGACGTCGTGGACGAGCAACCTGCTGGTCCTGATCGTCGCCGCTGCGTTTCCGGCCGCGGTGCTCGGCCTGTTCCTCGACGACGCCATCGACGCGGCCCTGTTCCGCCCCTCGGTCGTCGCCGGGACCATGGTCGTGGGTGGCGTGTTGCTGCTGTGGCTCGAATCCTGGCTGCGACGTCGCGGAGCGGAGCGCGGCGAGGGTTTGGAGCGGCTCGGTCTGCGTCAGGCGATCGGCATCGGCCTGTTCCAATGCCTCGCGCTGATCCCCGGCACCAGCCGCTCGGGCGCGACGATCGCGGGTGGTCTGCTGCTCGGACTGACGCGGACAGCGGCGGCGGAGTTCTCGTTCCTCGTCGGCCTGCCCATCCTGTACGGGGCGTGCACGCTGAAGTTGTTCAAGGCCCGCCACCTCCTCCACGGCGACTACCTGCGCGACCTCTCGATCGCGGCGGTGGTCAGCTTCGTGACCGCGATCCTGGTGGTGATCCCCTTCGTGCGCTTCCTGCAGCGGCACACCTTCGTGCCCTTCGCCTGGTATCGGATCGCGGCGGGGATTGCGCTCGCGATCCTGATTGCACGCGGCGTGCTCGCGGTGTGAGCCCTCAGCTCTTGCGATAGCCCAGCGAGCGCAACACGTGGAGCACCTCGCTCCACGAGGGGAAGGGTCGACCGTTGGCCTTCTTGTAGGTGTCGAGGGCCGCGATGAACTCGAGCTCGTCGGGGCCGAGGTCGTGCTCCATCGGCGTCGAGCGCGCGGGAGCTTCGACTTCGGCGTGCTCGCGCGAGCGCGTCTTGTCCGGCGTGCTCCGCTTGCGTTCAGTCTTCGAGGGACTCTCTGCCGACGCGGGTCCGGTCGATTTCGCGGTGCGCTCGGCGGTGCCGCGCACGCGGTTGGTCTTCCGCGCGTTCCTCTGCTGTTTCGCGGCCGTGGTCATGGGGATTGGATCGACCGCCGGCGGAGAGCGCCTTGATCGCGTCCCGATCGACCGGCTGGATCCTGCCGCGGTCGGTGACGATGCCGGTGACGAGGCGAGCCGGCGTCACGTCGAAGGCCGGGTTGCGCACGCCGACATCTGCGGCAGCGAGAGGCCGGCCGAGGAGATGGCTGACCTCTTCCGCGGCCCGCTCCTCGATGGGAATGTCATCACCGCGTTCGAGATCGGGATCGAAGGTGGTGAAGGGCGCGACGACCCAGAAGGGGATGTGGTGTGCCGCGGCGGCGAGTGCCACCGAGTAGGTCCCGATCTTGTTGGCGACGTCTCCGTTCGCCGCGATGCGATCCGCGCCGACGATCACCAGATCGACCTCTCCGCGCGCCATCAGGAAGGCCGCCGCCGAATCGACGATCAGCGTGGTCGGGATTCCGGCGGCCTGCAGTTCGAGAGCGGTGAGGCGCGCCCCCTGGAGGAGAGGTCTGGTCTCGTCCGCGAGCACGGAGAAGCGCACACCGCGACGTTGGGCCTCGAACAGCAACGCCAGCGCCGTTCCGTCGCCGGCGGTGGCGAGACGGCCGGTGTTGCAGTGGGTGAGGACCCGGGATCCGTCGCGGATCAGATCGGCGCCGTGCCTCCCGAGCGCACGGCACGCCTCGCGATCCTCGGCGTGGATCGTGGCGGCGCAGTCGAGCAGCGCCTGCGGGCGGGGATCCAGGTGCGCCGTACGCAACACGCGCGTGACCGCCGCCGCGAGATTCACCGCGGTCGGGCGCGCGTCGATCAGCGCAGCTCCAGCTGCGTCGACCTCGGCGAGCCAGCGGGATGCGTCGGTCGGGTCGATGGCGCCGGCGGCGAGAGCCACGCCGTAGGCGGCGGCCACGCCGATCGCAGGCGCGCCGCGAACGGCGAGGCGTCGGATGGCGTCGATCACTTCGTCCAGCGTGCGCAGTGCGCGGACCTCGATGCGGGACGGCAACGCCGTCTGATCGAGGATCTCGAGGGAGCCACCTCCTGCCTCGTTCCAGCGGATGGTCTGAGGGAGCGGCTTCATGGCGAGGCGATTCAGCAGCCGAACTGCTGGCGTACCTTGGCGTCCTTCTCGAGCGTCTTCTTGCGGTCGGCGTCGCGTGCCTGCGCCAGCGCGGCTGCAACCTTCGTGTCGCCGAGGGCGAGGATGCGCGCCGCGAGCAGGGCCGCATTGCGCGCTCCCGGCGAGCCGATCCCGAGCGTTCCGACCGGGATTCCCGGCGGCATCATCACGGTGGACAGGAGCGCGTCCGCGCCGCGCAGGGCACCGTTCTCGGCCGGCACGCCGAGGACCGGCAGGATCGAGTGGGCCGCGAGTGCACCGGCGAGGTGTGCCGCCATTCCGGCGACGCCGATCAAGACCTTGATGCCGGATCGCTCGGCTTCGCGGGCGAAGGTGCAGGCCTCCTCGGGAGTGCGATGTGCCGAGAGGATGCGGACGTGGAAGCCGATCTCGAGTTGACGGAGGACCTCGAAGGCTCCTTCGAGCTGCGGGAGGTCGGAGTCGGAACCGAGCAGGAAGGCGACGGGTCGATTCATCGGGTCGATTTCAGTGCGTGAGGCGTCGTTCGATCTCGGCGTAGGTGCTGGCCGTCTTGGCGACGACGTCCGCGGGCAGCGTCGGCGGCGGTGGCTCCTTGTTCCAGCCGCTGCCGGTCAACCAGTCGCGCAGCACCTGCTTGTCGTAGCTCGTCGGCTTGCCTCCGGGTCGCACCTCGTCGGCAGGCCAGAAACGGCTCGAGTCCGGTGTGAGACATTCGTCGATCAGGACGAGCTTCCCGTCGATGGTGCCGAACTCGAACTTCGTGTCGGCGATGACGATTCCGCGCGTGGCCGCGAATGCCCGGCCCTTCTCGTAGAGCGCGAGCGCTGCGCGCCGCGCCTGCTCGGCGATGTCGCGGCCGACGATCGCGGCTGCGCGATCGAAGGAGATCGGTTCGTCGTGTCCGGTCTCCGCCTTGGTCGATGGAGTGAGGATCGCTGGCTCGATCCGGCTCGCGTGCTGCATGCCCGGCGGGAGCTTCACGCCGGAGACCTCGCCACTGGCCTTGTAGTCGTTCCATCCCGAGCCGGTGAGATAGCCACGGACCACCCATTCGATGGGGAGCGGCTTCGCCTTGCGGCAGCGCATCGTGCGGCCGCGAAGGATCGGCTTCGCATCGGCGGGGACGTCGGTCCAGGCATCCACGTCCGTCGACAGCAGGTGGTTCTGAACCACATCGGCGAGCTCGTGGAACCAGAATGCCGAGACCTGGGTCAGCACGCGGCCCTTGCCGGGGATGCCCTCGCGCATGATCACGTCGAAGGCGGAGATGCGGTCGGTCGCCACGAGCAGCAGGTCGTTCCCGAGCTCGTAGAGGTCGCGCACCTTCCCGGAGCCGAGGCGACGGGCGAAGGAAAGGCTCGTGGAGAGGACGACGGGTTGGGAGGCGGTCACGGGGCGTCGTTGGGCGGGAGGAGGACGTCGGTGCGGCAGCGCCGTGCCGCGATCAGGGAGTGGTCGGCTTCGGGCGCACGGCCATGCCGAGGTTCAGCTCCTTCTGCAGCGAGGGTCGCACTTCCTTGAAGGCGTCGACGAACACGATGGTGTGGTAGCCGTCGTCGAAGGCGCCCTGCCAGGTCTCGTTGGTACCGCTGACGGCGAAGGTCAAGCCGCCGTCGGCGTTGGCGGTGAAGGTGCCGGTGTACGAGAAGGCCTGGCCGGCATTGTTGGTGGCATCGATGCGGAAGTTGCCGGCGGTGGTCAGCTCGAGGGTGCCGATCGAGGAGTCGGTGCCCGATGCGGACGGCTTGATGAAGAGCGTCAACATGCCGAGCGTGTACTTCCCGGCGAGATCGGCGATCGCGTACGACGCCGTCCGCTTGCGCAACATCAGCAGGATCCCGGCGGCGTCGTCGGCGCCGCCCGAGTCCGGATCCACTCCCGCCAGGAAGCGCGCGCCGCCGCCGGCGACGAATCCGCGCTGGTAGTCCGGGCGCGTGGGAGGATCGATGGTCATCTCGACGGTGAACTTGCCGTCCGCGAAGGCCTGGAAGTCATTGGCGGTGCCCGTGACGGTCACCGCTCCGTTCTCCGACTCGACGGCGGTGCCCGTGAAGGAGCCGTCCGCCGCGAGGGTCAGCGAGCCTCCCAGCGCCACGCCGACGAGATCCTCGTCGGGCACGGAACCACCCGGCGCGAGGATGGAGTGCAGCGAGAACATGCGCCAGTCGCCGACGAGCGGCGCGAGATCCGCGTTCCCCTGCACGAGCGTGGTGCCGAAGTAGACGCCGACTCCCGAACCGACGCGATCGGTGAGGAACACGTCGCCCGTCGGCCCGAGGAGCCCGTAGGCCCCGCGGTAGACCAACGTGGTCGTGGACGTCGGCACCGCGATCGCCAGGGTGCCGTCCGAGTCGAGTTGGTAGTCGCTCTGCGAGAGGAGCGTGCCGTCGGACTGACGCATCTCGTAGGTGCCGTCGTCCTTGAAGAAGAAGCGGCCGTCGACCGATTGGATGTCGGCGGACGTCGTCGGGAAGGCAGGGAAGGACGGTCGCCCGACGAAGCCGAACAGGTACTGATTCGCGGTGAGCTTCTCCTTGCCGCTGAGGCCATTGCGGCTGCCGCCGCTCGAACAGGCCGGGGAGATGCAGAGGAGGAGGAGCGCCGCGTGGGGGAGGATGGAGCGCAAGGCAGGATTCGTGGAGAACGCGCAGTCTAGCCCCTCCCGTCGCGGCGATCACCGCGCAGGAAAATGTGAGCGGCCCGTTCGTCGGCGTCGCGAGGCGCGATAGAAGCCGGATGTGATGGGGTCCTGCACTCCGATTCGTTCGGCTGGGTCGTGTTGCGTCTTCGCTCTCGTGGGGCTCCAGGGGTGCGCGGCACATCCGGAATTCCGGGGGCCGCAGGGGGTGCGCAACCAGCATCCGGTCCAGTTGGTCGCGGAGCGTCTGGCGCCGCGATCGGCGGAGCCGGTTCCAGGCGGCACGCTGCGTGCCACCGTGGCCAGCGCATACTCGAGCTACTTCCTGTCCGGGAGTCGCGGCACCGATCGCTTCACGATGGACGGGGAGCTGTGGCGCACGGCGCTCGGCGCACGTCTCGGACTCGGTGGGGACATGGATCTGGGTGTCGAGCTTCCCGTGCTCCACGCGACCAGCGGCTTCCTCGATCGCTTCGTGATCGGCTGGCACGAGACCTTCGGCTTCGCGGAGCAGGGTCGTTCGTCCGCGCCGAAGGACGCCTTCGACGTGTCGATCGCGCACGATGGGGTCGAGGTGTGGGCAATGGAGCCGTACGGCGTGCATCTCGGCGACGTGCCGATCGAGCTGTGCTGGAGCCCCGTCGTGCCGGGGCGCGACGGTCCGTTCGGACTCGCGTTACGGGGAGGGATCGAAGTGCCGACCGGTGCCGCCTCACGCGGCTACGGCAGCGGCGGGGTCGACGTCGCGCTGGGAGTGGTCGGCGAGATCCGGCTACCGACGGTTGCGTTCACCGGTCAGCTCGCGATGACCGAACCATCGACCCCCGATGCGCTGCAAAGGGCCGGCATCGACCTGCGCGAGGTGTGGTCCTTCGATCTCGGTGCCGAGATCGCGGTCAGCGACGACTTCGCCCTGCTGGTCGGTTCGGGATACGAGTCGGCCGCGCTGCGGACGCTCGGCTTCTCACGTGCGGCCGATGACCAGTGGTTGTTGTGGATCGGGATGCGCCAGCGGACCGGCCCGACGAGTCACGTGGAGATCGGATTCGGCGAGGATCTGTCGCGCTATGTCGCTCCGGACTTCAGCGCGTGGCTCGCGGTCGGCATCGATCTGTGAGTCGAGCGTGCGACGAGCGGATCAGCGGCGACGCTTGCGTTTCTCGCCGGATGCCTCGGGGGCCGGTTCCGGCAGGGCAGGGGCTCCGTGGAAGCGGATCTTCGGGTGGGAGTCCGCGAGCTCGCGAAGCGTGTCCCCGTCGCACGCGCTGCGCCAGAGATACACGGCTTCGAGAGAAGGCCACCGGGGAAGGACCGTGGCGAGCGATCCATCCACCTTGGTGCCGACGAGCACCAGCGTGCGGAGTTCGTCGGCGCGTTGCAGGCGTGCCAGTCCGCGGACGGTGATCGCATCCTCGGTGAGGTCGAGACGCATCAGCCGCGGGCAGCGCGCGACCCAATCCAGGCCGGCATCGTCGATCCTGGTGTGCGACAGGTCGAGCTCGCCGATGTTCGGCGCGATGACGTCGAGTTCCCGCAAGCGACGCGCGTCGATCTGGTCGGTGCTGCCTTCGAAGGAGATGCCGAGCAGGCGCCCGTCGCCGCTGAGATCCGTGATACGCGCTCCCGCGGCGGTGGCCTTGGCGAGTGCGGCTTCGCCAGGCGGCGTCGCACCGGTGGCGACGCGTTCGCGCAGGGACTCACGCCCGGTGCGCGCAGGAGGAGCGGCATCGTCGGGCTTCGCGGGCGCGTCGACGACCTTGGCGTTCGTGCCGGTCCAAGTGCCGAAGGACGCTCCCGAGGCGATCCACTCGCGCAGCAGTCCGGTCTCCGCCGCGGTCAGAGGATCACCCTTCTGCGGCATCACGTCGTCGTCGTCCGCGGGCAGCGTGGTGCGCTTGTAGAGCTCGCTCTCCTCGGGTCGGCCGGCGACCAACACCGGACCGCTGTCGCCGCCACGGACGATCGCATCACGGCTGTCGAGGCGCAGCCCCCCCTTGGTCCTGCGCGAGCGACCGTTGGCGTCGCGTCCTTCAGTCGCGTGGCATTCGATGCAGCGCTTCTCGAGGAGCGGGAGGATCTTGGTCGCGAAATCGGGCGCATCCTGCGCGGGGAGCGCACGCGCGGAGCAGATCCACGCGAACGCGAGGAAGATCGGAGTCGGGCGCAACTTCATGGCCGACCTCAGGCGAACAGAGCCATGACCGGACGACCGTCGTCGGCGACCTTGAAGGGTCGACCGGAGGGTGAATGCACGACGAAGTCGTGGGGGATGCCGATCGCGTGCGCGATGGTCGCGTTGAAGTCGACGACGCGCACCTTGTCCTCGACGATCTCGTCGCCACGCTCGTCGGAGCGACCGTGCACCTGGCCGCCGCGAATGCCACCTCCGGCGAGGAGGCAGGAGAAGGCCTTCGCGTGGTGATTGCGGCCGTTGCGGTCACGTGTGATCTCGGGTGTGCGGCCGAACTCGGTGCCGAGCACGACCAGGGTGTCGTCGAGCATGCCGCGCGCCTCGAGATCGGAGAGCAAAGCGGCGAGGGCGCGATCGACGGGCGGGACGCGATCCTCCAGCGAATCGAAGATGTCGTTGTGGTGGTCCCAGCCATCGCTGGTCACCTCGATGAACCGCACACCGTGCTCCGCGAGCCGGCGGGCGAGGAGCACACCCTGACCGAAGGAGTCGCGGCCGTAGGCATCACGGATCGCGTCGGGTTCCTGCGCGAGATCGAAGGCCGCGAGGTCGCTGCTGCGCATGAGATGCACAGCCTGGTCGTAGGCCTCCGCGTAGGACTGGACGCCCTGCTCGCCGCCGTAGCGCGATTCGAAGGCGCGATCCATGGCGTCGACGCGTGCGAGCCTGCGACGGAAGCGCTCCTCGTCGACACCCTTCGCCAACTTCGCGTTCTGCAGCCCGTCCTCCGGATCACCGATCGGCAGCGGTGCGTGACGGCTCTCGAAGTACCCGGCCGAGGGACCATAGGTATCCGAGGAACCGACCGACACGTGCGCAGGGAGGCCCGGGTTCGCCTGTCCGCAGAGTTTGCTCGACCACGCGCCGAGACTGGGATGGCGGATCGTCCCGCGAAGCGCGTAGCTCGTGTGCATGATGTAGCGACCCTGGGCATGGGCACCCTGATTCGTCCACATCGAGTTGACGACGGCGATCTTGTCCATCTGCCGGGCGACGTTCGACCACAGCGAACCGACACGGATCCCGTCGACGTTGGTCGCGATCACCTCGGTGGATCCCATGACCCCGGATTCCTTCGACTTCGGATCGAAGGAATCGAGGTGCGACATCCCACCGCTCATGAACAGGTAGATCACGCGACGGGCTGTTCCGGCGAAGGAATCGACGGCGGGGGAGTCGGGTCGCCGGAGCGGAAGCACCGAGACGCCGAGGAAACCCGCGGCGCAGCGGCTGAGGAAATCGCGTCGCGAGGGCTCGTCGAGGCGGCGCGCGGAAGCTTCGAGGCGGTTCATTTCAAGGTTCTCCGGGTTCGCTCGGGCATGCGCCTCACTGGAGGAAGCGAAACTCCTGGCTGTTGACGAGGGTCCACACCAGGTCCGCGGCTGCAGAACGGGTGTCGTCGTCGAGGTCCTTCTGCCAAGCCCGGATCTCTTCGCTGCGCGGTTCACGCGAGAGGATCGAGCGGTAGGCGATGCGCAACTTGTCGGCCGCGCGATCGGCGGCGTCGATGGACTGACGGAGGACGGAGCCTTCGACGAGGAGTTGGTTGTCGACGACGCCGTTCATGAGGCGCAGCGCCTGAGGGACATTGGCGTCGACACTCGAGGACTCGATCTGGTCGCGATCGCTCTGGCCGAATTCGCGCAGGAGATGCCCAGGTCGGGCCGGCTGCGCGAGGTCGGAGGCTCGGGCGATCTCGGGTCCGCGACGCAGGCGATCACGCGCCGCACGCGCGCGCAACTCGGCGATCTCCGCCTGCAGTTCCGCGACGCGCTTCGTGTCGCGCGCGCGTCGGGCCGCAGACATCTCCCGGGCGAGTTCACGTGCCTTCTCCGCGGGGTCCGGGGCATCCTTGTCGCTGGTGGCGCGCTCCGCCATCGACTCGGCGACGCGCATGCGGCGGTACGCGGCGGGATCGCTGTAACGCAGGCTCTCCTTCTCGATCAGACCCCGTACGTCGTCCTTGGCAGCGGCCGCCAGCGTCTCGTACTGGCGGTAATTCGGCTCCGCTCGTGAGCCGGGCGCGCGCAGCGTGCCGTCGGGATCGGCGACGGCCAGGGTGAGCAGGGAATCCCAGAGTTGTTCAGCCGACAGGCGGCGAAGGACCGGTCCCGCGAACAAGAACGGCTCGATCGACTCCGTGGGGACCACGACCGCGGGACGATCGAAGATGTCCAGGCGGACCAGCACACGCTCGAAGGCCCGCATGTCGTAGTCGAACTCGCGCATGAGTTCCTCGAGTCGCGCGAACACGGCGGGATGCGACGGCCGGGTGTCGTCACGGAACTCGTCGACCGGTTCCACGAGGCCGCGGCCGAACACCTCGCGCCACAGGCGGTTGACGATCACCTTGGTGAAGCGCGGGTTCTCGGGGGATGTCACCCAGGCAGCGAATGCGTCGCGGGAGTCGACATCGGCGAAGGAGTCCGCGGCCGTGCGCTCGCGCTGTCCGTTCCCGCCGGCCGGCCGACGGGGTTGAACGCGACCGGAACGCTGTGGCTTCGCGTCGGGCACATCTGCAGCCTGTCCGAAGGGAACCTTGGCGTGGACGATGCTCCCCGGCTTCGCGTCGTCGTACTTGTAGTCCTTCGGGAGAGCGATCACTGCGGTGCCCTTGCCACTGATGCCGGTCGCGATCTGCCGGGTGAGGAGCTGCACCGCGCGGCGCGCGTTCTCCCCGAGGTCGCGCTGCGCATCTCGAGCCTGCGCCGCGATGTGGCGCACATCGAGTCCGCCCGATCCGGGCTCGGCCGCGTAACGCATGCCTCCGACGAAGGCTGCCAGCTCGTAGAACTGGCGTTGGGTCCACTTGTCGAAGGGGTGGTCGTGACACTGCGCGCACTCCATGCGCGTTCCGAGGAACACACGCATGGTGTTCGACATGTTGTCGAGCGGCATGCCCAGGTCGCGAAGGAAGTAGCCGGTCGCGCCATTGTCGCGAGCATTGGCAGGACCCTCCGCAGTCAACATGCGACGGACGAACTCGTCGTACGGAAGGTTGTCCGCGAGTGCCTTCTCGACGAAGGCGGCATAGGGCTCCCCGGACTGTTGGCGCATGAGCTGCGAACGGATGCGCAGGATGTCGGCCCAGACGTTGAACTCGTGGCTGACGTGCCCGCGCGACTCGAGGAGCGCGTCACACAGCCGGTCGCGTCGGTCGCCGGATCGGTTGCCCAGGAAGGCGGCGAGTTCCTCCGCGGTCGGGATCCGCCCGGCCAGCGTCAGATACGCACGGCGGCAGAAGGTCGCATCGTCGATGGTCTCGGCGGTCCGCGCGCCGTTCGTCGCGAAATCGGCGCGGAGCAGGGCGTCGATCTCGCGTGCGGCCTCGGTGATCTGCCGCGTCGTCGGAGCGACGGGGTCCTGAGTCTGAAGGGGTGCGAGCGCTGCGGAGAAGACGAGGAGAAGGTACTTGGGCAGCTTCATGACGCGGGCACGACAGGTCGGGACCAGCAGCACGGCAGAGGACGTCTCGTACGAGGCGGGCGGACGTGAGGGCCGCCGGCAACGGACAAGCTTCGCCAGGATCCACGCCGCGGGTTACTGCGCGTCCTGTCGCGATGCTGTCCCTTGATCGGCTGGGCTCGGCCGACACCACCACCGTACTTCACATAACCCACCTTATCGGAACCATGACCGGGGATGATCACGGCGTCCGAGCGGCCTCAGGAGCCCGCCCGCGGTGCGGTTCCGCGCTCAGCGCCGCGCCTTGCCGCGCGGCTTCGCGCTCGCGGTCGGCGCCGCCACGGCAGCCGCGGCCGAGTCCGTCGCCACGCGCTCGAGCATCTCCCCGAGCGACATCTGCAGGCTGGTGAAGCCGGCGTAGTGCACGGTCCGGGCCGGGACCCCGGCACGGCGCGCGAGTTCGAGCGCCGGCTCGGTGGTCTCGTGCCGGTTCCAGTGCAGCAGCACCAGCACGTCCAGTCCGTGCTGAAGATGGTCGCCGATCGCCAAGACCAGCTTCTGGGGCGAGCTGTAGTTGGCCATCAACCATTCGGCCTGGAATCCCCAGTTCGTGGCCAGTTCCTCCAGGCGTGGATGGTGTCGACGTTGACGCTCGTTGCCGCCGACGACCAGCACCTTCGGCGGCCTGTTCCGCGACGATCGGAAGCTCTGGCAGTGACGGGCTCCTGCGTCGACGTCGACGGCGGTCGCGTCGGCGACTTCGAGGAGCTTGCGGATGCTCCGCAGTTCGTCCTCCGCCAGTTCCGGGAACTGGATCTGGACCTCCTCGAGGACGGCGATGGCCTCGCGCAGGGAACTCTCGTCCTTGCGCGCGCGGAGCGAGCGCGCGATGGCGGTCTGCAGCTGCGCCTTCTCGACCTCGCGGTCCTCCATCTCCTCGTAGAGGTTCACGAGCTCGTACTTGATCTCGACATGATCGAGGGCCTGGCCGACGAAGTCCTCGTCGTGGAGCAACTTCTCCAGATCGAGGAACTTGCCGCGCTGCATGAGCAGCTCGCGGATGTCCTGGAACGTCGACTTCGCGCCGGCGCGATCGCCGCGCATGTTCTGTGCGGTCAGCACGACGCGCAGGGCCTCGATGCGCTGATCGAGATCGACCGCGATCTCCAACACGCGTTGCGCGGCGGTCGCCGCCGGCCCGGCTTCGCCGAGCGCGATGTACTCCAGTGCCACGAACAGGAGCTGATCGGGAGTCGTTCCTCGCCCGATGTCCACCGCATCGAGGAAGCGCAACGCGATCCGATGATCCTTCGCCTTGAGCTGCTCGTGCACGAAGTAGAAGGTCTCCAGGTCGGGTCGGACGGCCTCCAGGGACTCGTCCATCAGTCGCAGCGCCTTGGTGGTCTCGTCGGCGACTCCGCCCGCCAGCAGTGCAGCCGCCAGGAGGAAGCGCGCACGTGCGAGTCGGTCGCGATCGCGACCCTCCACGCGACGGAACCGCTCCACGCACCGTTCGAAGCTCTCCGCCGCGGCCAGCCAGTCGTTGCGCTCGTATGCGAACAGTCCACGGAGGAAGTGTGCCTCCGGGACGCTTCCTTCATCCCGATCCCCGCCCAGATCCAGGCACGCGGTTGCGCGATCCCGGTCCTGACGATCGGCCTGCGGGCGGAGATCGTCGACTCCGTGGACACGCAGGGTGGCCAGCGCCATGCCGACGGCAGCGCGGCTGCGCCGGCAGGCTTCGTCGCTCGCCAGTGCGAGTGCTTCCTCGAAGCGTGAACGTGCTTCGGTGAACACGCTCGCGGCAAGCAGACGTGATCCCAACTCGTTGAGGTAGCCGGCGCGCAGGGCTTCGGGCAGCTCGGAGAAGCACTGGAGCCGTACGCACTTCTGCAGCACGCCCAACGTGTTCTCGGCCAGATCCGGTTCGTCGCGACGTTCCAGGCGGCCGAGGAGATCGGCCATCGCTGCATCCACCAGCATGCGCGCATCGTTCGACGTGCCGATCGATGCGAGGTAGTCGATGGCCTGGATCGCGACCTCGAAATCCCCGCTCCAGAACAGCGTGCGCATCGCCAAGGGCAGGCATGCTCCGGCGATGCGTGGTTCGGCGAGGAGTTCGGTGATCGCCGTGGGATCGGTGAGCAGATCGGCGACCCAGTTGCGCTCGCCGCGCCGTTCGTGACCGCGCACCCGGCCGAAGAGGTACCAGCGGCGCGCCGCGCGCTCACGGACCTCCGGCTCGGGCAGATCGGCGCCGAGCAGCGCGCGCGCATGACCGAGATGGAATGCGGTCTCGACCCGGGCGGGTTGGATCGCATGAAGATCGCGGACCATCTGCACCACATCGTCGATCGGGACCTCGCCGCGCTCGGCGAGATGGATCTGACGGGTCAGCAGGCGATCGAGTGAGGTCTCCCAAGCCATGTGCGAACGCTTTCCGGAGCCACCGGCCCCGAATCGCTATCGACCGCAGGCGAGGGAGCACCGCCGCGCGATTCCGAGCCGACCTTGCCATCGCGGCTTCGGGCCGCCGGGCCGGTTCAGCCGAGGAGCGGCTCGGCGGCCGCCGGGATGACCGCGATGGGTCCGCTGAGTCGAGTGCGTCCTCGATGGTCGACGACGGCCGCGATCAGCAGGTCGCCTTCGACCAGTCGATCCACCGCTGCAGCCGCACATCCCAACCACCGACGGGACCCGTCGACGGTCGACTCGAGGTGCAGCGCATCCTCCTTGCGCCCCACCACGCGGAGCAGATGAGGCGTCAGTTCGCGATCGGCCTCGGCCGCTGCCTCGAGCGACAGGGCGTCGCCGGCCTCCTGCAGGCGGCCACTCTCCTCGAGCAGGACGCGACGAGCGGGTTCCAGGGTGCTCCGCACGTCGATCGACTGTTCGCTGCACAGCCAGTCCTGGAACCGCGCGGCGAGCGCGAAGGCGTCCTTCACCGCTTCCGCCCGTTGCCGCGGTGCCGCGGCGAGCCAGACCTGCAGCAGCCAGCGCGACCAGTCCTCGGCATCGAGGTAGTCGACGTGGAGGCGCGGCACCGGCGCCGCGCGCTGCGCGCTCACCATGGATCCGAGCAGGGCTTCCTCGGCGGGCCTGAGACCCTGTTCCCACGCGAACTCGCGCACCAGGGGTTCGAGATCCCCGTCCTCGAGGACTTCGTCGGCTTCGCGGGCATCCTCGTCCTCGTCGATCGATTCGCCGAGCATCCTCTCGACGTCCGCGAACATCGAGGCGCGATCCTCGTGACTGGCGAGGCCTTCCTCGATCCTGCGTGCCAGGCGTTGACCGAGGTGCTCTCCCGCGCGTTCCTCGAAACGCCGGGGTGCGGACGGTGCCCGCGGAGGCGCGGCGCCCGGCATCGGGTCCGAGCGCTCCGTCGGAGTCGAACCGATGCGATTCCAGAGCGTGAGCAACAACTCGCGCGCGCGGTCGAGGTCGACGTCGGTGTCGAAGGCGAGCTGATCGAGCAGCGCGCCGACGAGGGCTCCCCCGCCGGCTCCGGCCTCGCGCATCGACCTGCTGATCGACGTCGCGGACCACGTGTCGTCGGCACCTGCGGCTTCGAGCAGCGACTGCAGGTCGGCTTCGATCCGCTCGATCGGCGTGTCTTCGCCGCCCACCGTCGATTGCCGTGCGAGATCACGCGCCGCCCACTGCTGGAACACGAGGCGCTCGATCTCTGCCTGACTCAGGCGTCGACCGAGTTCGAGACGGCGGCGATCCCGTTGGAAGGCGACCGCGATCTGCGGCGAAGCGGGAAGCCACGCGATCGCCGGCGAGGCAAGGTGGACGCCGTCGGCACCGAGGTACAGCCTCCCGACCAGCAAGTCACCGGACGCGAGACGCATGGGAAGTGCTTGCAGCTGGAGTGAATCGCCGCCGTCGAGATCGCGGAGTTGCGGGTCTCCGTCGCCTGCCTCGACCAGGAACAGTCCGGCGCGGCTCTCGGCGAGGATCGCATCCTCGCCCTCGGGATCACCGAGTCCCGACAGCGGAGTCACACCCAGGACATCGCTCACCCGCTCCAGCAGGAACCATTCGGCGAAGCGTTGCGCGGCCGCGTCCGCGGCAGCCTCGACGTACGGCACCTGTTCCGAACCGAAAAACTCGCGCCGCGCGCGTTCGAGTTCCGCGCGCATCCGCGGGGCCGCGGATGCGCGATCGAGGAGTTGCAGCAGGCGGTTCTGGACTCTCTCGGAGTCCCGGTTCGGGTCGGATCCTGTCACGGTGCTTGCGGTCGCGTCGCGGGGCGGACAGGATCGGCTCATCCTCCCGATCGCGCAAGGGAACCTGCCTTGTCCATCCACCTCACGAATCTCCCGGTCGCCCTCTTGCAGTCCCCTGCTGACCAGAACGGCTGGTTCGACATCGCCGCCCTCGTGGTACTGGGCATCTTCGCGATCCTCGGCCTGTTCAAGGGCTTCGCGTGGCAGCTCGGACGGCTGCTGATGCTGGCGTCGGCCTACGTCGTCGCGCTCCTTCTCGGCCCCAAGGTGTCCCCGCGCATCGCCGGGTGGATGGATCCCGCCACCGCTCCCGAACTGCCCCTCCACATCGCTCATCTCGCCTTGTTCGTCGGGGTGGTCACCCTGCTCGGTCTGCTGGCCTGGCTCCTGCATCGCTTCATGCCGCCCAAGCCGATCACCCGGGCCAGTCGGATGCTCGGCGCGCTGACCGGCCTCGCCGCCGGTTGCCTCGTGGTCCTCGCCGGACTGACCGCGATCGCCATGTTCCTGCCCGACCGGGGCGTCGCTCGGGCCGCGGAGACCTCGCACAGCGCGGGCGTCGGCCGTCAGGCTCTCACCTACGCCGAGCGCTTCCTTCCGGACCAGTGGAGCGCGGGCGCTCGCCAGTGGCGCGTGCTGCTCGAGCCGGTGACGCAGGCGTCGACCAATCCACCCACCGGGACATCCGACGGCAAGCCCGTCGAGGGCACCTTCCGCGAGAGCGATGGCGCGACACCGCGCGAGGCGCCCCCGAAGTCGGTCGCTCCCGGCAAGCGCTGACTCCGGCTCGGCGCACCCTCGCAACGCCGGCGATCCGGCCCTACAAAGGCGACCCGATTCCTGGGGGCGCTCGCGTTCCGCGAGCTGAGATGCACCCCTGAACCTGATCCGGTTCGTACCGGCGTAGGAAAGGAAAGCGATGAACGACCTCGCCGCAGGCGATCGTGGCCTGCCCGCCCTCGAAGAGTCCTTCCCCCGGAGCGCGAAGCTGAGCGTCGGGGACCTGTCCGTCCCGCTTCGCGAGGTTCGGCTCACCAATGGCGAGGTGGTGCGCCTCTACGACACCTCCGGTCCGCAGGGCCATGACCCGCACCTCGGCCTCCCCCAGCGCCGGGTGCCGTGGATCGCACCGCGGGTGGCGCGCGGGGATCGCAACTTCTCGCAGATGCACTACGCGCGCCGTGGGATCGTGACCGAGGAGATGCGCTTCTGCGCGATCCGCGAGAACGTGACGCCGGAGTTCGTGCGCGACGAGGTCGCGCGCGGCCGTGCCATCATCCCCGCGAACCGCTGCCATCCGGAACTGGAGCCGATGATCATCGGCCGCAACTTCCTGGTGAAGATCAACGCGAACATCGGCAACTCGGCGATCGGTTCTTCGATCCAGGAAGAGGTCGAGAAGCTGCAGTGGTCGATCCGCTGGGGTGCCGACACGGTGATGGACTTGTCGACCGGCAAGGACATCCATCGCACCCGCGAAGCCATCCTGCGCAACTCACCGGTGCCGATCGGCACGGTGCCGATCTACCAGTGCCTCGAGAAGGTCGGTGGTGTGATCGAAGACCTCGACATCGACGTCTTCCTTCAGACGATCGAGGAGCAGGCGCGCCAGGGTGTCGACTACTTCACGGTGCACGCCGGCGTCCTGTTGCGCTATGTGCCTCTCACCGCGCGCCGCGTCACCGGCATCGTCTCGCGCGGTGGCTCGATCATGGCGAAGTGGTGCCTCGCCCATCACCAGGAGAACTTCCTCTACACCCACTTCGATCGGATCTGCGAGGTGATGAAGGCCTACGACGTCGCCTTCTCGCTGGGCGACGGCCTGCGCCCCGGTTCGATCGCCGATGCCAACGACGAGGCGCAGTTCGCCGAGTTGCGCACCCTCGGCGAACTCACCGCGCGCGCCTGGGCGCACGATGTGCAGGTGATGATCGAGGGCCCCGGGCACGTCCCACTGCACAAGATCGCGGAGAACGTCACCGAGCAGGTTCGCCTCTGCCACGAGGCGCCCTTCTACACCCTGGGTCCGCTCACCACCGACATCGCGCCCGGCTACGACCACATCACGTCGGCGATCGGCGCTGCGGTGATCGGCGCACAGGGTACCGCGATGTTGTGCTACGTGACGCCCAAGGAACACCTCGGTCTCCCCGACCGCGAAGACGTGAAGGCCGGCGTGATCGCCTACAAGATCGCCGCGCATGCCGCCGACCTCGCCAAGGGTCATCCGGGTGCGCAGGCCCGCGACGACGCGCTGTCCCGCGCACGCTTCGAGTTCCGCTGGGAGGATCAATTCAACCTCTCGCTCGACCCCACCACCGCCCGTTCCTATCACGACGCGACGCTCCCGCAGGAGGGCGCGAAGACCGCGCACTTCTGCTCGATGTGCGGCCCGAAGTTCTGCTCGATGCGGATCACCGAGGACGTCCGTGCGGCCGCCGTCGCGATGGCGCAGGCGGAGGACGAAGCGGTGCGTGCCGGTCTCGCGGAGAAGGCCGCCGAGTTCCGTCAGAAGGGCGGGGAGCTCTACGCGTCGCCGTGAACAGCGCCACGGTGTCGACCCAGCTGTCCCTCGGCATCGTCGTCCTCAACTGGAACGCGCGGGAGGATTCGCTGGCTTGCCTCGCGCGGTTGGTTCCGCAGTGCGCGGGAGGCGACACCGTGGTGCTCGTCGACAACGGCTCGCAGGACGGCAGCGTGGACGCGGTGCGCGCTCGCTTCGCTTCGGTGCGCATCGTCGAGAACGGCGCCAACCTCGGATTCGCGGGTGGTGTGAACGCGGGCTTGCGCACGGTCCTCGAAGCCCGCACCGACCTCGTCCTGGTCCTCAACAACGACACCGAACCGCCCGACGACTTCCTCGCCCGGCTGCGTGAAACGATGGCGCGGCGCGGTGCCGACGTCGTGCAACCGCTCCTGGTCAGCGCATTCGACACCACGCGCATCGACTCCGCCGGTCTCGGGGTGCGCTGGTTGCCCGGCGCGCGTGATCTGAATCACGGCGAGCCGGTGTCCTCTCTCGACGGTGCAGGTCCGCGTGCCGTGTTCGGTGCGTGCGGTGCCGCGCTGTGTTGCACCACGCGGATGCTGCGTGAGGTCGGCTTGTTCGACGAGGACCTGTTCGTGCTGTTCGAAGACGTCGAACTGGCCTTCCGCATCCGCGCCGCGGGTCACGAGGTCGTCCTCGTTCCCGATCTGCGGCTCCCCCATCGACGAGGCGTGTCGGCCTCGCGAGGCGCCCGATCGACGGTCGCTCGTGCGCGTCGGCGTTTCTGGCTCCAGCGGAACATCGTCGCCCTCGCCCTGAGGGCCTGGCCCTGGCCACGCCTCCTGATCGGTGCGCCGATCCTCGCACTGCGTGCGGTCTGGGCGCTGTGGCTGCAGGGAGCTCACGGCCCGCGTAGCTGTGGCCCGCTGTGGCGCCGGTCGCTGCGGATGCGCGCGGCGCTACGCAGCGGCCTACGTCGCCATCGCGTCGATCGCTGGCTCGGCGTCCGGGCACCCCTCGCGTGCGATGCGGACGCGCTGCGCCATGCGGTCGGCGAAGCCAGTCAGTGACGGATCGTTGCGATGCGCCGCGGCGCGATCGCCCTCGATCGTCGCCGCCGCGGCCTCGATCGCGTCTGCGCCGACGTCCAGGCGTGTGAAGCGCGCGAGCCGCTCCACCACCGCGATCGGAGAGGCCGCCAGCTCCTCGTAGGCGAACTCGAGCGCCTGGTCGCCGAGCGATGCAACCTGCGCGCGGGACCGTCGCACGTAGCTCTCCCACAGCGAGAACGCACCTTCCAGGCTCGAGAGCCGCGGCGAGTCGCCGAAGCCGGCGCGCTTCGCGAAGCAGGACAGCAGCAGGCGATTGCGGCGATAGCGCCTCTCGCTCTCCCGCAGGCTCCGAAGGTGGCGCTTGCACAGGCTCTGTGCGACGTCCACGCCGTGGCGGTGGACATGGACGACACGCGCGTCGGGGAACAGCTTCAACCACAGGGGCAAGGTGAAGGTCGCACGCGGATCCTTGAAGCCCCATCGCGCACCGCTGCCGATGCGTTCGCCGCGGACCCAGCGTCCGAGTCCCAGGAATCCGATCGCGCGCGGGGAGCGGACCACCTGTGCCAGGTGATGCGTGCACAACGCGGTCTGATGTGCATCGGCGATCAGATGCTGCACCGCTTCGGGGTTGTCCCACCTCGCCCCGCACTGCGCGAGGATCCACTCGTCGAGACGTTGGAAGAACAGCGCTTCGTGGTTGGGATCGAGTCGGGAGCCCATGAACACGCCGAGCCGTCCGAGCACGCGCGCGACCGCGCTGGTGCCCGAACGATGCGCGCCGATCACGATCACGGGGTGCTGGGTCATGGTGCGGAGGTCTCCCTGGCGCTCTTCGAGACGACGGCTTCGAAGATCTCGACGTGTCGCTCCGCGCTCTTGCGCCACGTGAACTGCGCGGCGCGGCGCAGACCGCGCTCGCGCATCGTGGAGCGCAGGGAGGCGTCGGTGGAAACGTCGCTCATCGCGCTGGCGATCGCGGCGACGTCGCGCGGGTCGACGCACAGGCCGGCGTCCCCGACCACCTCCGGGCAGGCGGTGACGTCGGAGGTGATCACGGGGCACCCGCAGGCCATCGCCTCGAGGAGCGGCATCCCGAAGGTCTCGTGCAAGGAGGGCAGCACCAACGCCACGGCGCCACGCATCAGCTCCGCGATCTCCCCTGGGGCATGCGGCGCGGTGCGGATCTGCACGTCCTCTGCAGGCGTCGCAGTGTCACGGTGACCGGGCACCACGGCGATCAGCGCCGGTCGTGACGCCGGGTCGAGGGAGCGGTGCGCTGCGAAGATGCGCCGCAGGTTCTTCTTGGGCTGCTCCTGCGCGACGACGAGGAAATACGGCTTGCCGGTCGCCGTCGCCGGCCCGCCGCACCGAAACACGCGGTGATCGACACCGTGGTACACCGCATGCACGCGCGTCGCGTCGATGCCGAGCACCTGCTCGACCTCGCGCGCGCCGTACGCAGAGACGGCGATCACCGCGGACACCCGCGAGGCGAGCCCCTGCCAGTCGGTGCGCACGCGGTGTCGTCGCAGGAGATCGCCGGGCAACCAGCGCAGCCCCCGGCTCCGTTCGCGGAAGGGGAGCGCGAAGGCCAACAGGCCGTGCACCGTCACCACCACGGGGATCGTCGCATCGGGAAGCACTCGCGGAACGCGCCGCATGCCGAGGCCGGGATCCCAGCACAGATCGGCTGCGTCGATCCGCGTCGCAGTATCCGGGACGTCGACGATGCGATGACCGAGTGCGTGGAGTTCCTCGCACACGCGTTGGCGATGGATCGCGAGGCTCAAGGGGTCCACCGGTCGGCGAATCACCGCGATCCTCATCCGCGTGCGTTCTCCTTGTGCGCCATCGCGACCATGATGCGGAGGAGGCGGTCGCCGTCGTGGCGACGGACCGCATGGTCGGGATGGGCAGGCGATGCGAGCCACGTACGCAGCGCGCGCATGCGGGCCTCGGGGGCGATGGCGATCGCGGTCGGGCGACGCGGGCCACCGCGCAGCGCGCGCACCAGGCGGCGCAGGCCGATCGCGTCTGCGGTGCCGAGCAACTTCGGCTTGATGTGCCAGCGATACAGATCCACGAGCCGCTCGCGACGGCCGAAGTACTGCCCGAAGCGCTCGCACTCGCCGAACACCGTCTCGACGAGCGCGAAGAACTCGGCGGGGCGGTACTCGCGCACGTGGAACACGGGGTGCGCCGTGTAGGCGATGTTGGGCGTCGAGCACAACAGCCGACCGCCAGGTCGCAGCACGCGCCTCATCTCCCGCAGGTAGGCGTCGCCATCGACGACGTGCTCGATGGTCTCGAAGGTGACCACGGCGTCGAAGCTCGCGTCGGCGAAGGGCAGGTTGCGGGCGTCGGCGCACTCGAATTCGCCGGTCGGAAAGGAACGTCGTGCGAGAGCGACCGTCTCGGGATCGCAATCCGCCCCGACCGCGCTGCAACCGTGCACCGCCAACATCGCCGTGCCGTAGCCTGCGCCGCACGCGAGGTCGAGGACGCGCGCGCCGGGCTCCAGGTTGCGGCAGGCGAAGCGGTAGCGTTCGAGGTGTTCGACCGACAGGTAGTCGCGCCGTCCCAGCGGATCGTGATGGTCGACCGGCTCGGTGCGGACGACGTCTTCGGAGCGCGGCGCGAGCGTCGGGTTCATGCTTGTCCTCGGTCGTCGATGACGGCGCCCTGCGGCGCGAGAGGGGATCCGGTGAGCCAGGGCGAGAGGTCGCGGCCGAGCAAGGCGGCGAGCCGCTCGATGCCCGGGGCGCAGGCCTCGGTGATGCGCGTGCGCAGCGCGGACGGGAGCGGCGGACGACGACGCTCCTTCGTGTTCGCGCGCTGCAGCAGACTCCTCACCGCGCGACGCAGCGGGCGCGGAACCAGCAACGAGCCCACGCGCACCAGACCCTTCGGAGGTTCGAGGACGAACTCCTGCAGGCGTCGGTTGCGCACCTGCCGGTTGGCATTGACCACGCGGAGGTCGGGTTCGAAGTCCGGGTCGATTCCGAGGAAGCGCGCAATGCCCTTCACGCTGCCGCCCGTGTCGCGTGCGAAGTCGTCGTAGAGGACGATGCACGCGTCGGGGAAGCGGGTCAGGAAGCGTTCGAGTTGCGGTGCGAAGTCCACCACCTCGAGATAGCACAGTTTCCGGCCGAAGCGGGCCCGTGCAGGGACCCCGATGCCACGGCGACGGTCGGCTTCGGCGTCGAGCGCCGCGGCCAGATCGGTGAGCGGTTCCTCGCCGTTGAACACGAGTTGCGCGTGCAAGGCCGGAACGACGTCGACCGGATTCCGCAGCATCACCACGATGCGCGCATCGGGTTCATGGTCGGCGATCCGCTCCGCGGCGACCGCCGACAACATGTGGAAGGCACTGGCCTCGCCGATGAGTTGCTCCGGCCGCGCATCGGCGAACAGGGCCAGGTAGTGGTCGCGCTGCAGCAGCGGGTCGTCGGGGCGCAGGAGATCGTCGGCGAAGTGATGGAACTCCTTCCCCTCCGGCATGAAGACCTCCGGCCACTGCGAAAGGTAGTCCTGGAGGGCCGTGGTGCCGCACTTCGCCGCACCGACGATGAAGAAGGACGGTCCGCGGCGACTCATGACAGCCGCACCCATGCGTTGACCGAGCAACCGAGTTGACGCCGCACCGCGCACGCCAGGAACACGTTCCAGGTCAGGAGTCCTGCAGCCCGCGCGCACGCGGCACCGGTGGCCCCCATCGAGGGCGCGAGAAGGGCGAGCAGTCCGAGGTCGATCGCCGCCCCGATCGCCAGGCCGGGTAGTGCCGCGCGTTCCCGTCCGGTCATCAGGAGCACGAGTCCCACCGAACCCATCGCGACGTTGATCACCTGTGCCGGAACGAGCACGAAGAGAGCTCCGGTCGCCGTGCCGAATCCGTCGCCGAACAGGCCGAGGACCGTTCCCGGCAGTGCCATCACGGCCGCGGAGACCACGAGGGTCACGATCAACGCGCGGCGGGCGGAGTGGACCGCGATCGCCTGCAGCCTTCGCGTGTCTCCGGCGCGATGCGCACGCGCCAGGTGCGGCGCGATCACCGCGTTGGCGACGAGGAGTGTCGTCGCGCAGAGATTGGCGATGCGGGTGGCGACGGCGAAGCGTCCAACCTCCGCATCGGGTGCCAGCTGCGCGAACACGGCGACGTCGGCGCGCGCATGCAGCACCTGCAGCCCGCCGAGGGCGAGCAACGCGAGGCTCGCGTCGCGCCAGCGCCGCCGGTCGTCGACCGCCGTGCGAGGGGAGTCGACGGCGGGCTCCGTGTGGGCTCGGTTGAGCAGCACCGCTCCGAGGCCGAGCGCGGCAACGGTCGCCAGCACCTGCAGGATCAGCGCATCGTGCGAGCGCAGCGCTCCACCGCCGATCAGGTGCGAGGCGAGCACACCACCGAGCACGATGCCCGGGAGCGCGACGAGCTCCACCATCTGTGCCGCGACCACGCGATGGCGCCCCTGCAACGCCCCCTGCTGCATGCGGAGGAAGGCCGTCGCGGGGACGAGGCCGCAACAGAGCACGCCGAACTCGGGGAACTCCGTCGGGAACAGGAGCGCCAGCGGGACACAGACCGCGCCGAGCGTGGCCAGGGACAGCAGGATCCGCTGGCGCGCCCAGCGCAGCAGGGCATCGCCGGCGCGACCGGCCGCGATCTCGCGCACGATCAGCTTCTCGACGCCAGCCGCTGCGAACACGCCGAGCAGTGCGGCCTGCGCCATGGCGGCCTCGAAGCGCCCGAGTTCTGCCGCTCCCAAGGCCCGGGCCAGCAGGATGCCGAGCAGGGTCGACAGGCAAAGGGCCAGGATCCGCACGAGGGCCGCCGCCGACATCCGGACCGGCCGCGGAGCTGCGTCAGACGTGGCCAGCAGGGTCATCGGAAGGCGCCGGGTCTCCCGTCCTGGATCGGCCGTTGACAGGGCGGGCTTGAGCTCAGAGCGCGCGCGTCGCCGCGGGGACGGAGATTCGCATGCGGTCGTCGTCGCCGATCTCGACGCGCACCCCGAGCGGTTCGAGCACCCCCGCCGACCTGGCGCGCGCGGCCGACAATCCGATCGGGAAGGGCAGGCAGCCGGGATCGGTGCGCAGGTGGAGCTGGATGCCCACCCGGGCGCGCTCCTGCTCGCACAGATCGAGGTGCAGTTCGCCGGCGAAACAGGCAGGGACCTCGGCCGCGACACAACGCAGGATCTCGGCGACCGCGCGGCACAGGGTGCGCGCGTCCACCCGCCGTGGCGAGTCCTTGGACGAGTGCTCGACCGCCAGCCGGACTCCGCGCTCGCGCAGCGGGACGCGGCACACGTCCGCCATGCGCATCAGCAGCAGGCCGGCCTGTTCCTGGCGCGGCGGATCGCCGTCGGACGGCCCGGCGTGGCGCAGGGCATCGAGTGCGTGCTCCGCTTTCAGACAGGCTTCGAGGATGGTCTCGCGCAACCTCCCGGTCTGTCGGCTCGCCCCGAGCACGTGTGCGCTGCCCTGGATCGCGAAGAGCTGGTTGCCGAGGGAATGGACGAGGCCGGGCGAGAGGAAGTCGAGGAGCAGCGCATCGGCGGATCGGAGCTCGGGGGTGTCCTTGGTCGCGATCGCGTCGGTCTGCATCATGGCTCACTGGGGTTGTGAGGAATCCGGGAGGCGCAGTTCACCGAGTTCGACGGTGACCGGCCCGAGTCGACGTCCGCCGCGGACCACGTCGAGCGACACCTCGCGCCCGGGTCGCGACCAGGTCACGCGCTCGTAGAAGTCGGCGACGCTGACCAGGGGTTGCGCGTCGAAGCGCACGATCAGGTCACCGACCTGGAGACCCGCGTGTTCCGCGGGCAGACCCTTGGCCACATCGGTGACGACGATGGCGACGTGCTCGTGGTCCGGGTCGGATGCGCGGTCGCGTTCGGCCTCGCGACAGGAGATGCCGAGGTGTGCCCGTCGGACGCGGCCGGCATCGCGCTCCATGGCGGCGAGAACGTTGCGGATCGTGCGGATGCCGAGCGCGAAACCCATGCCGTCGGCGTCGACCGCGGCGCGTGTCGTGATCCCGATCATGCGACCGTGAAGGTCGAAGACCGGCGAACCGGAGCTGCCGGGATTCACCGGGCCGCTGATCTGCAGGTACTCGTTGGTCAGCGCGAGGCCGTCCTGTCGCAGGTGCCGATCGACGTAGCCGACGATGCCGGCACTCACCGTGCTGTGGAAGGTCGCCGGGTTGCCCACGGTGAAGACCCAATCCCCCTGCTGCACGTCTTCGTTGGCGGCGAATCCGACCGACACGAGGGAGCGCGGCGGATCGACGATGCGCAACACGGCGAGGTCGGTCGTCGGATCGTCGCCGACGATCTGCGCGGTGCGCGTTCCTCCCGCCGCGGGCAGTTCGATCTCGATGCGCGCGGCCTGCGTGACGAGGTGATGCGCGGTCAGGACGAGACCCGCGCCGTCGTAGACGACACCGGTGCCGAAGCTCTGGCCGTCGTCGGCGTGTGCCGCTTCCTGCGTCGTCTCAGGCTGCTTCACCTCGGCGAGATGCACGGTGCGCACGCCGACCACGGCGCCGCGGACCTGCTCGACCAGCGGTGCGAGGCTCGGCAGGGCCACGATGCGCGGTTCGGGGGGCGCGGCCTTCTGCGGCTCTCCTCTCCCCGACTGCAGCCACGATCCGACGGCCACGCCCGCGACCAGGAACATCGGTCCCAGGGCGAGCCAGGTCCACAGGGGAGAGCGTGCCGACTGCACGAGCGCGCACTCTAGCGAGGCCGCATCCGCCCAGGAAGAGGAGCGGTCACGCGATCGGTTCGCGGGGCGGGAATCCGCCTCGAAACACCCCCATCATGCGGGGATGGGCTTCGAAGCGATCTGGGAGCGACTGCAGGCCAGGGTGCGCGACATCCACCTGCTCGACGCGGCGAGCGACCTGTGCGGGTGGGACCGCGACGTCTGCATGCCGCCACGCGGTGTCGCGCAGCGCGCGGCCCTGTCGGCCATGCTCGCCCGTCTGACCCACGAGTGCTGGATGGACCCCGCGCTCGCCGACCAGATCGGCGAGGCGCTCGCCCTGGCCGGCGGACTCCCGGCCGACGACGTCCGACCGGGCGACCTGCGAGAACTGCAACGCCGACTGCTCCGCAAGACGCGCCTTCCCACCTCCCTGGTCGCCGAGTGCGCGGAGGTCGAGACGCTCGCGCAGCAGGTCTGGGCCGAGGCGCGCGCCGCCAACCGCTTCGCGGACTTCGCACCCTGGCTCGCGCGGTTGATCCGGCTGGCCCGGGCGAAGGCGGACGCCTTCGGGACGCCCGCCGACGGCGAGGCCTGGGATGCGCTCGCGGACGACTACGAACCCGGGGTCCGCGCACGCGAACTGCGCACCCTGTTCGCGGAACTGGTCCGCGAGCAATCGTCGCTGGTGCGACGCCTCGCGGATTCGGGACGGCGCCCCGACGATGCCGCGCGGCACCTGCGGATCCCGATCGCGGTGCAGGAGGGCTTCGTGCGCGACATCGCGACCGCGCTCGGTTTCGACTTCGAGCGAGGCCGTCTCGATCGTTCGACCCATCCCTTCACCTCGGGCACCCACCCCGACGACGTGCGCATCACCACGCGCTTCGCCGAGGACGACCTCTTCGACGCCCTCTACTCGACCGTGCACGAGGTCGGTCACGGCCTCTATGACCAGGGGTTGCTGCGCGAACGCGCCGGATGGCCGAGCGGACAACCGGCCTCGCTCGGCATCCACGAGAGCCAGAGTCGTCTGTGGGAGAACCACGTCGGCAGGAGCGCCGGCTTCTGGCGCTTCGCGGCGCCCCTCCTGGAGCGGCACGCCGGGAATACCGTCGCGATTCCCGACGCCGGTGAGTTCGCGCGTGCTGCGTGGGTCGCCGAGCCGTCGCTGATCCGGGTCGACGCCGACGAGGCGACCTACGACCTGCACGTCGCGATCCGATTCGGCATCGAGATCGACCTCCTCTCGGGTGCGCTCGCGGTCGCTGACCTGCCGTCGCGCTGGAACGACGACTACCGGCGCATCCTCGGCGTGGAGGTACCCGACGACCGACGCGGCTGCCTGCAGGACGTGCACTGGTCGGCGGGCATGTTCGGGTACTTCCCGACCTACACGCTCGGCAACCTCGCGGCCGCCCAGTGGATGGATGCTGCCCGCGAGAGCCTCGGTGATCTCGACGCGGCCTTCGCGCGC
The DNA here is from genome assembly GCA_046349595.1 of Planctomycetota bacterium. Lineage (GTDB taxonomy): Bacteria > Planctomycetota > UBA1135 > UBA1135 > UBA2386 > JACRLW01. Next base: position 1,876,632 of record JAXMCA010000001.1, on the reverse strand, counting down.
GGAGAATTCGCCGGGCTCCTGGGATGGCTCCGTACGCACGTCCACAGCCAAGGCGGTCGGTTCAGGGCGCGGGAACTCCTCGAGCGCGGCACCGGTCGTCCGCTCTCGACAAGTTCCTTCATCCGGCATGTCCAGCACCGCTTCTTGTCTGCGTATGGACTGAAGTGAGACCGGCCGTCCAACCAGCAGAACTCCCCTCGCAACGCCGTCGCGCGTGTCCCTGTCCAGGTCGGGGACACCGCGGGTGAGCAGCGTCCAGATCCGATCCAGCCTCCTCCGCCTCCGATCCGAAACCGGACAGCGTTCCGCAATGGACTCGAGGAGAACGATGGATCATTCGACGAACGGAGAAGGTCGGACCCGCCTGCGAGGCTGGGGTCTTTCGGGAAGGATCGCGCAGGGCGCGCTCGTACTCCTCGCCGCGTGCGGGTCGGGTTCGGGGCCGTCCAGCGCCGGAGGTGGGACGGGCGGCGGCAACGGCGGCGGCGGCTCGGGCGGTGGCCTGGGACGTCCTCTGGTCATCACGCCGGCCTTCGACGTGGTCAACGACCATGCCGATGCGCGCACCGACACCGTCCTGGCCAGCATTCCCTTCCCGGAGGGGATGATCCAGGACCTCAGCAACGTCGCGGTCAGCGGTCGTGCGACCGCCTGGATGCCGATGCAGCGCTGGGCCGACGGCACGGTGCGCATCGCGCAGGCGCAATTCACCGACGACTTCGCCTCGCACGAGACCAAGACCTACGAGGTCGTGCGCGACGTCTCCCCGTTGACTGGTGCATTCCAGCCCAACGAGTGGATGGCGCAGTTCGGCGACGCGATCCAGTTCAAGGCGCGCGTGCGCGACATCAACAACCACGCCTATGAGTCGACGGTCACGGCGCTCGGCGGTGCAGTGCTCAGCGAGACGCCGTTGGTCCGCGTGACCCGCAAGCGCGTCTTCCATCAGTCGGTGGGCAGCGGCGGCATCGGTCGCGACTTCCTGACCTCGACTTTCTACGTCTACGAGTTCCGGGACGTCCCCTTCCTGACCGTCGACTGGGTCGTCGGCAACGACTACCTCGGTCTCGACGACCCGCACGGCAGCACGGACCCGAACCTCTACCCGCTCGGCGGCATCGACGTGAACGAGGCATCGCTGCTGATCCAGGGCGCCGACGAGATCCGGCCCTTCCATCCCGAATGGCACGGCATCGATGCCCCGGTCGCCGAAGGCAACTGGGTGCGCTTCGGTGTGATGCACGACACCTACATCGACGACTGCCAGACGCGCCGCTACCGCTTCCAGCTCCGCGTCGAGCACGCGGGTGCCTCCAACGAGGTCAAGGCCCGTTGGCGTGACAGCTTCACCGCACGTGCCGAGGAGCCGATGGTCGCGCTGTGCGACGTCCCGACCTGGCAGAAGTCGTCGGGTCTCGGCCTGCACGGTGGCCCGGTCGACGGACCCTCGGACGCCGTCGCTCGCGCGGACGAGGACTACGACCGCTGGATCAACGGTGACCACTTCGGCACCTGGGGCGACTTCGGCGACGTGAGCTACACCGGTACCTCCGGAACGCCGCGCAACACGCCGGTGGCCTGGGACGCCGCCCACGCGATCCAGTCGCGCTCGCGCAAGCCGTTCCGCCAACTGGAGGGTCTGGCGTGGATGCAGGCCATCCGCCCCTACCACCTCTTCGGCCTGCAGGTCGGTGCCGAGCAGCTGCTCTACCTGTGGTACTCGATGCTGATGAACCCGAACACCGCGGACATCACGGACGAGTCCCTCGGTCGTCGTCAGCTGTGGCGCAACGACCCGTACACGGCGTACCGCACGCGTGTCGACTTCCGCGCCCACGGTTTCAACGGCTACGACGCGGAGCACTGGACCACCGACGTCCTCTTCGACTACTGGACGCTCACCGGCGACCTGTGGGCCAAGGAGGAGCTGCGTCAGCTCGGGGAGAGCCTCAAGGGCATGATGCGCCTGCGCGATTATCCGAGCGCGAACATGCGCACGACGCGCGCCGAGGGTTGGTGCATGGTCGGCTTCGTCCAGTGCTACCTGGCCACCGGCGACGACTCGCTCAAGACCTACGCCTTGCGACGCATCCACGAGATCGTCGAGGTGCAACGCTGGAAGAACCACCCGAGCCGCACCTTCCACGAGTACGAAGCCGATCCGCGCTACGGCCTCGGGGCTCAGACCACCGGTTATCCGCCCTGGGAGTTCGGTGGCGTGATGTTCGGCTATCTCGCCGCGCACCGCTTCTTCGGCGACGAGCTCTCCCTCCACATCGCGGAGGACTGCGTCCGCTCGATCGACTACTCGTGGATCAGCAACTACACCAACCCGCGCACCGGACAGCACTTCGACGACGCCATCCGCTACGCGACGCCGCTGCGTGACAACGGCGTCGACGTGCCGGCGACCTACCGCGACAGCGATCCGAACTACGGGGCGATCATCCCCTCGGAGCCGCTGGGGAGCGTCAACGAGTTCCTGGTCGGCGGCCTCGCCCTGATGGCCGAACACACCACCGATCAGTACATCCTCGATCGCGCGGCCTGGCAGCTCCAGAAGCTCTACCCGGCGCCGACCGACTACCTGCGCTGGCGCAAGTGGTTCCTGGTCGTGCCGCAGATCTATCCGCACAACCTTCCGCACTGAGCGCGTCGTTCCGACGCGAGGGCATGAACGGGGCATCCGCGGGAGTAGCATCCCGCGCGATGCCCTTCCTGTTTTGGTGCAAGCTCTTCCCCACCGTTGCGGGAATCGTCTTCGTCCTCGCCAATGCCGTGCACGCCGGCGCGCAGGAGAGGGTGGCGCTGGCACAGGGATGGACGATGGCCGTCGAGACCGCGCCGAACGCGCTCCCCGCGGAAGGCTGGCGTGAGGTCACGGTCCCGAGCACCTTCGAGGATCAGCTCGGTGCGGGCTTCGACGGCGTGTGTTGGTACCGGCGCACCCTCGACGGGCCTGATGTCGCCGCGACCCGCACCCGCCTGTGCGTGCACGGTGCGGCGACCGACACGACCGTGTTCCTCGACGGCGAGAAGCTCGGCTCGCACCTCGGCGCGTGGACGACCTTCGTGGTCGACCTGCCGCTGAAGCCCGGTCGGCAGAGCACGCTGGAGCTGCGCGTGGACGAGAAGGTCGGCCACAACACGCAGGGCTTCCTGCCGGTGATCCAGCCGCACTTCGGTGGTCTGTGGCGCAGCGTGGAGCTGGAGACGTCGCATGCGCCGACGCTCGCCCGCGACGACTTCTTCGCCTTCGGCGAGCTCAGCGGGGACTCACCCTCGGTGCGCGTCGAGACCGGGGTCCGGCCCGGACCACAGGCCCGGTCGGTGCTGGTCACGCTGAACGTCCTCGACGGTGCTCGCATCGTTGCCCGACAGTCGTCGCCGATCGCCGTGCGGGACACCGACGTCGCGCCGCTGCGATTCGACATTCCGGTGACCGGCGGCGTCCGTCCGTGGTCACCCGACCGACCCAACCTCTACCGGGTGCAGTGCACGCTCAGCGATCCGACCTCGGGTGAGGTCCTGGACGAACACTTCGCGCGGATCGGCTTCCGCCACGTCGAGGGCCAGGGAACGAGACTGCTCTGGAACGGGCGTCCGCTTCAGCTGCGCGGCGTCCTCCATTGGGGCTACTCGGCCCCACGCTTCGCTCCCCCGGAGGACCCGGAGTACTGGCGGCCGCAGCTCGAGGGCATCAAGGCACTCGGCTGCAACATGGTGAAGGCATGCCTCTGGATGCCTCCACCCGCGTTCTACGAGATCGCCGACGAGATCGGTCTGGTGGTGTGGCAGGAGTACCCGACCTGGCACCCGACCTTGACCGCATCCTTCCTGCCGCAGCTCCAGCAGGAGTACGAGGAGCTGCACCGGCACGATCGCGGGCACGTCGCCGTCGCCATCCGCAGCCTGACCTGCGAGACCGGACACTCCGCCGAGATCGACGTGATCCGCGCGCTCTTCGACCGCTGCAAGGCGATGGTGCCGGACACGCTGCTGGTCGACGACAGCGCGTGGATCTCGTGGCATCGCATCCACGACTTCTGGGACGACCACCCGTACGGCAACAACTCCTGGTGGCCGGGCAAGCTCACCGAGATGAAGCAGTACGTCGCCGAGCACGGTGCGAAACCCCTGTTGTTCGGCGAGTGCATCGCGGCCGACACCTGGCTCGACTTCGACGCCTGGTCGGGTGCGCACGTGGCCGACGACGCGTGGTGGGCGCCCTGGGGCCTCGCGCCGCAGCGCGCCTTCGCCGACTTCGTGGAGCGTGAGTACGGACGCGCCGAGCGTGACCGCCTGCTGCCGGACTCGCGCGACTATGCGCTGCGCAATCGCAAGTACCAGATCGAGCGGCTGCGCATGACGATCCCCGACGCCGGCTACACCATCTCCGTGGTGCGCGACTTCACGAAGGCGCGCATGGGGCTCTGGGACGACCTCGGCGAGCCCAAGTGGGACGAGGCCGCGTGGAGCTTCCAGCGCGACACGCTGCTCGGCCTGGATGTCCCCGGCGATCGCCGCGCGCTCTCTCCCGGAGCGCAGACGCTCCCGATCCGCATCGCGCACTACGGACGCGGCACTCTGCACGGCGACCTCCGCGTTCACGTCCAGGAGCTGGGGATCGAACTCAGGCGTGCGGGCATCGAGGTCCCGGAAGGCAGCGTGAGCGAGGCCATCCCCTTTGCGGTTGCAGTTCCCGCGGTGGCATCGCCTCGCCGGGTGCATGTCGAGGTGGAGTTGGAGGGGACCCACCCGGCGCGCAACGCCTGGGACCTGTGGATCGTGCCCCCACCGACCGGGACCCTCCCCGCGAGTCTGCGCATCGTCGACCAGCTCGACGTCGCGACGCTCGACTACCTGGAACAGGGTGGACACGTGCTGCTGCGCGCCGGCAACCGCAAGCACTGTCTGCGCAGCGAGGGTCTGTGGTTCCTGAAGGGAGCGCCGATCGCGCCGCGTCACGCGATCCACGAGCGGGTGCCGCCCGAGATGCTGCGTGAGCTGCAGAGTTTCGACCTCGAGCGCGGCGAGGCGATGGTCGGCGACCAGCTCGCCCCCGAAGTCGATCCCGTGCTGCTGTTCTGGGACACGCACGACAGCGCCGAGCTGCACCGGTGGCTGCTCGCCTTCACGACGCGTGTCGGCAAGGGGCGACTCGCCGCGACCACGCTGGCCGAGGAGTCACCCGCGGGGCGCTACCTCCTCGAGTCGCTCGCTGGATGCCTGACCGGAGGTCCGGAGCCGGTCCATGCGCTGAGCGACGCGACGCTCGCCCGCCTCCGCGGCGAACTCACCATGTCGTTGCTCGACATGCGCGACTTCGAGATCGCCGTCGACCCGGACGACGTCGGACTGAAGCGAGGTTGGCAGACCGGTGACGGTACGGGTGCGGCGTGGAAGCCGATCCGCGCGGGTGCGCACTGGGAGTCGCAGGGCTTCGAGCACTACGACGGCGTGGCGTGGTACCGGATCGACGTCGACATCCCCGCCGACTGGGCTGGCCGCAAGGTCACTGCGGTGTTCGAGGGGGTCGACGACAGCTATCAGCTCTGGCTGGACGGACGATTCCTCGGCAAGCACGGCGATCCGGCGACCGGGGAGACCGTCTGGCTGGTGCGCACCACCATCGATCTCACCCCCGCCCTGCAACCGGGTCACCGCCAGCGCCTGGTTCTGCGGATCGTCGACCACGTCGGGGCCGGCGGGATCAACAAGCCCTGCTACCTCACCACCGGTCCGGTCGACCCACGGGGAGACCTGTTGCGCTGATCGTCACGAGGCCCTAACTCAGCCGCGATCCGCGGAAAGCGCCATGGTCCACGTCAAGAGCATCCAGCCGACCCCCAATCCCAACGCCTTCAAGTTCGTCGTCGATGCCCTGCTCTGGCCCGGCACCAAGAGCTGCGTCAAGGCCGCGGATGCCGCGGGCTTCGCGCTCGCCGAGCAGCTCTTCGCGATCGACGGCGTCGACACGCTGTTCTTCTGCGATCGCTTCGTCACCGTGAGCATGAAGCCGAGCGCCGACTGGCGTTCGGTCCACGAGGCCGCGACGCGCGTGCTCGAGGATCACGTCTCACCGTACGGCGATCGGGCTCACGACCACGCACCGGCGGCGCCGGCGGTGAGCTTCGACCCGTCGAGCATGTCGGCGGACGAGCGCGGCATGCTCGACCGCATCAATGCCGTGCTCGACGACCGCATCCGCCCGGCGCTCGCCGGTGACGGCGGTGGTCTGGAGGTGGTTGGCCTCGAGGGCAAGACGCTGCTGATCCGCTACCAGGGGGCGTGCGGATCCTGTCCGAGCTCGATCGGCGGGACCCTGATGGCGATCCAGAACCTGTTGCAGGCCGAGGTCGACGAGGAGCTGGCCGTCGTCTCGGCCTGATGCCCCGGGATGCTGTGCCCGCTGTGCGGTGCGGAGGTCGAGCTGGTCCGTGTGCACGGGCATGCGCAGTGCCCGGCGTGCGGGAACAACGTCGAACCCTGTTGTGCCGGCGCCGGAGACGAAGCCGACAGCGGTGACACGGGCGGCCGCTCGGGCGACGTCGACACGCTGCTCCAGGTGCTCCGGGAACTCGGCGGTGCGACCACGGGCGAGGACCTGCTGAATCGCTTCGCGATGCGCTCGGCGTCTTCACTCGTCGACGGCGAACGGGCGCTGGAGATCGCGCGGCGGCGCGGCCTCGTGTGCACCGAAGCCGACGTGGTGCGACTCGCGTAGGAGCCGTTGCCTCAGCCTTGCAGCGTCCAGCAGTGCAGGTCGCGGCGCGCGCTCGCACAAGCGAGCACGACGCGAAGTCCGCGGTCGACTGCGAGCATCTGGACGGTCCAGGACTGCGCCCCGGACCGGTGTCGCAGCACCATCGCATGTCCGCGGTCGAGAGCTTCCTCCGCGTTCGGCGACGACAACTGTGCGCGATCGACCTTTCGGCAGCCGGCGTGGCCGAGCGCGGCGACGGCGCCGAGTTCGAGGCCCTCGCATCCGCGGCGCGACGGCACCAACTCGATGCCGACCCGTGCGCCGCGTGACACCGCGAACACGGCCCGGCCCTCGACTCGCGCATGTGCGACCGTCAGGACATCTGCGAGAGGGTCGCGGTCGTGCGCGGCGAGTACGACCCGCGACAGTCCGAGTGCGACCGTGAGCTGCTCTCGCGTCGCGGAGTGCTGGATCAGGTCGACGCGGCGTCGCTCCCTCTCCTCGAGCATCAGGCGGTAGAGCTCGACCCGGCCCGCGGCCGAGGCGAGATCGGCCTGGAGCAGATGGATGCCCGACCCTGGATCCCTCAGCCGCGCAGGAGGCGACGGCCACACCGGCAGCGTGGAGGCGCGAGGGCGGGGCGTCGCTCCGATCATGCGGCAACCAGCTCGACCGTGCGGTTTGCAGTGCGGCCCAGGAAGCGGACGGCGCGGAACAGGAACAGCCCCTCGCCCAGGATCATCGACAGGAAGGCTCCGCGGGCGCCGTCGACGGAGCAGGCCGGAGCGACGAGCAGCAGCGAGATCACCGCGGCGACGGTTCGCGCCCGTGTCGCGACCGCCGCACCCTCGATCGACTGCGTCTGCATCGCCACCACGAGCACGTGGACGATCGCCGCGAGGAGCACGAAACACCCGGCGGCAGGGAGCACCTCACCCAGCCCGCCGAAACGCGGACCGAACACGCGCAGACCGATCCCTTCCCCGAACCAGGCGGCGACGATCGTGCCCAGGACACCGCACACCAGCAGTGCGATCCAGGCGCTGCGGATCAGGCGCGAAGCGCGGCGTGGATCACCGCGCTCACCCTGGTGCAATGCGAGCCGCGGTCGCAGCACGTCGCCGACGGCACCCGCGAGGACCCGCAGGGGTCCGACCAGCGTGTTGGCTGCACCGAACAGCCCCACGGCGACCGGCCCTCCGAAGGCCGCGAGGACGAAGGGCTGGACACGGGTGCACAGTGAGTTGGCGACCGAGCCGAACAGCACGATGCGACCGGCCGCGGCGACCTCGGCGCGGACTCGCGGTCGCACCTCCTCGCCCGATCCCTCGGGGAGCGCGCGCTGCATGATCACCACGGCGAGAAGGTGTCCGCCGGTGGATCCCGCGAACAGTGCGAGGAGCGGATCGGTCCCGCAGTGATCTGCCCATGCCACCGCGGCGAAGGCCGGCAGGTAGGCCAGTCCCTGACCGACCAGCGCCGGACGGCTGCGAAAGCGCGCGACCAGGATCGTCGCGGTCGCCGTCGAACACAGCCAGGCACCGGTCGAGGTGGCGAACAGCGGCAAGATGCCGTCGTGGATCTCCAGCTGCGCCGCGACCGGCGAGCAGGCCGCGAGCAACGCGGTGATGAGGATCGAGATCCGGATCGCGCGCCTCAGGCCGTAGCGCAGCAGCGCGTTCCCCTCGGTGGCATCGAGTCTAGGTGCGATCGAACCGATCGCGGTCAGGACGCCGGCCGTCAACAGAGTCGATGCGAGCACCTCGACCGTCACGAGTCCCACGTAGATCGCGAAGGAGAAGGCTCCGGCCGCCCGGGCGACCATCACGCCGAGCAGCATGCGCGAAACCGCGTTGACGCCGACGCGAAGCAGACCGTGCCACTTGTCGGCACGACCGTCGCGCGCGGCGTCTCGCAGGAAGAGTCGCATCCCGTCCAAGCATCGGGCGCGGATCTCCACGGACTGCGGCGCGTGGTTCCACGACTCGGGACTTCGATTCCGCCGATCCCGATCGCGCGATCACGACGGGAGCTTGGGAATCCCATCGTCCCAAGCATGGACGGCGCGATGCCCGCTCCGAGCCACGGCGACCAGGGTGCTGGTACCCATGGAGCGATGCGCCGTCTCCTCCTCGCCGCGTCCGCTCTCGCATCCTTCCCCCTGCTCGCCGCGATCGCGCCGCTCGGGTCGTCCTCCGATGTGGCGACGGTCGACGTCTTCGTCGAGTGCAAGTGCGTGCCTGCGCTCGAAGTCGAGATGCCGATGGGCGACACCGTCCCCTTCGTCGTGAGCTGGACCCGCGACGACGACAACGTCGACGGCATCTGTGCCTCCAGCTACTGCGGCACCCTGTTCACGCCACGCCCTTGCGACGGCGGCTTCAAGGTCTCCGTCGGATGGGCAGGGACGAACCTGCCGGTCCCGCCGTGCATGTCCGACGCCGAGGTCTCCTACCAGGGAGAGAACGACTACCTCGCCCATCTCACCGGGAAGCTGAACCTCGCGGACGTGGTCGTCCACGAGCGTCATGTGGGGAGCAACCTCGTCGATTGCGCAAAGAAGAGCGAGAACCCGCCCGACGGTCGCAAGCGCGAGGAGGACAAGACCATGACCAAGATGATCATGAGCTGCGCGACGACCGGCGGTCTGCAATACGCGCGCGCCGTCATGTTCCGCGAGGTGTGCATCGGCTGTGACGGGCCGGTGAACCCGAACTGAGCTGGTTCCCCGTCGTACTCTCCTCCTGCTCCGCACCATGAACCGGCCGATCGCATTCCTCCTCGCGCTCCTTCTGGCCCCGGTTGCATGGTTGCTCCTGCGAGGCGGCGCCGCATCGATCGGAACCCCTCCGGCCGGCGAGCAGAGCCCCGACGGTCACGAACTCGGCGAGATCACCACGTGGAGCGCCGACCTCGAGCGTGGCGCGGTGGTGCGCTACCAGCACCGCATCTGTGACCAGGAGCGAGCGGCCCTGCGTCAACGCATCGGCACCGAGCCGGCGGACGTGTATCCGGTCGGAGAGCTGCGCACCTTCGGGCCCTTCCCGCAGGAGATTGCCGAGCGCTACGTGCGCCACTTCCACGCGTGCGGCCTCGATCAGATCGCCAGCGCGGAGAAGGCGAAGGTCGACGACATCGCCGGCGCGAAGCAGCAGGCGCAGGACCTGCTCGACGGCTTGAAGGCCGACCTCGCCGCACGGGCGATCCTCGAGGGGCACTACTGGACCATCACCGCCAACGACCAGCCGCGCCTTCCCGACGGCTGGACCTACTACGCGGCGATGACCGACCAGAAGGGGCCGGGCGGTGAGCACCTCGAGATCTTCGTGCCCCTCGACCTGCATGCCGCGGAGCTTCGCACGGCCTGGTCCGCGCTGGTGTCGCTGGAGAACGAGCTGCGGCGCGAGCACGCGGAGGAGTTCAACCGCATGACCTGGGACGAGCGCAATGCCATCGTGCAGAGTGCCGAACGCGCTGCCCACGGCGAGAAGCCCGAGCACGCGCTGCCGAGCTACTACTACCGGCTCGAGATCGAGCGGCGCACGCTGCTGGCCTCACCGCGACTGCAAGCCGACTGATCTACCACTCCGGTGGATTCGCGCGGCACGCGCGGATCCACCGGAGCAGTCGATGCCAGCAGGACCGACAGCGCGGCCGAGTGCCTCGGGGTGCGGTGAGCGAAGCGAGTCGCACCCCTTCGACTGCGGCAGGAGGCCGCGCTGAGAACCGATGCCGAAGGGGGGACTTGAACCCCCACTCCCTTTACGGGAAGCGGATTTTGAATCCGCCGCGTCTGCCATTCCGCCACTCCGGCGAGAGGGCCGAGAAGGCTATCCAGACGCGCGCGCCCTTGCCATCGTCGGCCCGGCTTCGTCGAGGCGACGCGCGAGGTCCAGAAGCGCATTCGCGGCGGGCGTGGGACCGACGCGTCGCTGCAGGACGCGCGCGGCGCGTTCGGCAAATGCAGCCTTGCCGCGCAGGATCGACTCGCGCGCCAGGAGGGCCAGCGCGGCTTCGTGCGGAACGGCGTCGAGCAGGTCGGCGATTCCCAGGCGCATCGACGGATCGTCGAGCAGGGCCAGGACCCGTGACCATCCGGACTCGTCTCCGGCGGTTGCGAAGGCGCGGATCGCTGCACCGTGATCGGCGCGCAGCAGCGCGATGTCGCCGAGAAGCCCATGGGCATCGGGGTGTTGCGGGTCCACCGCCAGGGCGCGGCGAGCCATGGCACCCGCTCCGGCCGCGTCGCTCGGTTCCGCTTGCAGTAGTCGATGACCGGCCGCAGCCCACGCGGCCGCGAGCTTGCGCCGCTCGTTTGCACGCTCCGCGGGCGGAGCCGCGTCGGCGACGCGGGCCTGCGCCGCGCGCGCGCCGTCGTGATCGCCGTCCTCGTCGAGGAACTCGACCCGATGGCGGAGGAGCACGACGTCGTCGGGGAACGCCGCGAGACCTTCGTCGATCGCCGTGCGCACGAGTCCCCGATCCCATGCCTGGCGACGTGCGGAGGCGACGCGCAGTTGTGCCGCGCTGCGGCGCAGTTCGACGGGAGCCTCGTCGACCGCGGGGAACGGATGCCGCGTGGTGCCGGACGCGAGTTCGGCGCGGATCGCCAGGAGTTCGGCCTGCGCACGGAGCCAAGGCACGCGCGACGGCGTGGATCGCTGGCGCAGGATGCGCCGCGCGAGATCGACAGCGCGCGACGACCGACCTTGCGCCAACGCACCGAAGCCGCGCACGAGCATCGCGATCGACGCCGCTTCCCTCGCGATGCGCATGCGCTCGACGATTCGCCTGCGAAGGACGAGGAAGCCGGCGACGAGCGCCGCGTTTCCACCGACGAAGCGACCGCTCGGCGTGCCCAACCAGCGCACGAGGTCGACGCCGCGGCCCAGCAACGACAGGAAGGGGTCGAGCAGGGCCAGCAGGACGAAGACGACCACCGCGATCACGGCGATGCGGGCACCGCGGTGTCGAGGAAGGAGCACCCCGAGCGCACGGCGCCAAGTGGGGCGTGGATCGCGCTCAGCCATCGCGCCCCCGCCGCGGGTTGCGAGGATCCGTCGGACCGTCCAGGAGTCGGGCCGCGTGTTGGGCGAGAGCCGACAGATGCGTCTGCCGGCGCAGCGCTTCGAGGACCCGACGCGCGCTCGGGGTGCCGATCGCGGCGAGCGCGTCGGCGGCGAGCGACGCGCTGTGTCCGCGCGCAGCCGCGTGCCTGTCGGCGAGGATGTCCTGCAGCAGATCACGCAACGCGACGACTGCGTCCGGACCGATCTCGATCCAGCAGGCCAGGACCTCCGCGTCGGCAGGCGTCGGAGCGGTACCGAGCGTCTCCGCGAGCGGGGCGACCGCCTCCCGTCCCAAGGCCAGCAGGCATTGCCGACAGACCACGCGCTCGGCGGCGGGACGCGCGAGGTCGGTCACCCCCACCGCGAGTTCGCGGCACAGCGCCGATCCGGCGCTGCGCACCAGATCGAGTGCCTGTGGGTCCCCGCCCATCGCCCGGGACACCAGCTCGTGGCCGAGCAGGCGGATCGCGTCGTCCCGGAGCAGACGTGCGCGGATCGCCTCGAAGGCCTTGGCCTGCGGCAACGCGCACAGCAGCGCCGTCAGGAGCGGTGCGCTGGCCTGCTGCTGCACGAGATCCAGCACAGGATGGTCCGCGTCGACCGTCTGCAACAGGGACGCGAGGCGATCCGCTCCGGCTCGCGTCAGGGCGCGCAGCAGTTCCGCGCGCGCGATCGGCAGCTCCCTGGTGTCCAGCAGGTCCGACGCACCGATCGCGATCGCGATGTCCAAGGCGACGTCGCGGAGGATCGGCTCGGGCGAACGCATTGCCTCGGTCACCGCGGCTCGCGCCGACTCGCGACGACGCACCGCGACGGTGACGAGGAATCGCGCAGCGCAGGCGCGATGGTCGACGGGATCCTGTTCGCGATAGGCCGCGAGCAGCGCAGGCAGCATCTCGGAACCGAGTTCGACCGCGACGGCGACCCACGCCTCCGTGTCGTCCGGACTCGAGCCGGCCCGGCGCAGGAGTTCACCTGCGGCAATGCCGCCGAGTTCCTGCAGTTCGGCGATCTGCGCGCGATCCTTGACGCGCGCGCCGTCGAGCAAGCGGTTGAGGTGCTGACGGTTGACCTCCAGCGCGTCGACGACGCGCCGCGGAGAGTCGATCGGGCGATGGAGTTCCGGCGCGCGCGCCAACATGCGCGCGAAGGAGCGCGCGTCGAGTTCGAAGGCACCGACGGTCCCGGCGCGCTGGGTGCCGATCTCGTTCGGCCCATCGTGCGACGGCGCGTGCGCATCGAGCTTGCTCCGCGCGAGGGCCAACGCGGCACCGGCGAGGCGATCGGAGGGCAACTCGGCGCAGGCGCGTGCGAGTCGATGAGCTGCGGTCGTGAAATCCGCGGCGAGCAGCGCCTCTTCCCCGAGGAGCAGATCGTCGAGGGCGGTGCGTCGTGCGATCTCCTGGCCGACGGCGACGAGGTGACGGTGGCGCAACCAGAGGAATACGCCGATCAGCAGCAGGAGCGCGACCTCGGGGAGGATCGGCTCGCGCAGGACGGCGTCGAGCCAGCCGACTCCGATCTCGTCCGCGCCGAGCATCATCAGGTCCGCAACGGATCCGGTGTCGGACGTCCCGCTCGCCGAAGCGCCGCCAGGAGCAAGAGGTCCATCAGCTCACCGAAGGAGATCCCCTCGGCTGCGGCGCACTTCGGCAACAGGCTCGCCGTCGTCAGTCCCGGCAGCGTGTTGATCTCGAGGACGCGGGGGCCGTCGCGCGTGACGATCATGTCGGTGCGCGACACTCCGTCACAACCGACCGCCTCGTGACAGCGCACCGCGAGGGACTGCACTGCGGAGATCGTTGCCGCATCGAGACCACGCGGCGGCACCACCTCCTCGGCACCGCCGACGGCGTACTTGGCATCGGGCGTGAACCACTCCGCCGCCCTCGGATAGATGCCCACGGGGAGCAGAGGGCGCAGTCGCTCCCCCAGGTTGCCGAGCACGGGAACACTGATCTCCTCGCCGCTGAGCGGCGACTCGGCCACGTAGCGCCGACCGCTCTCCTCGCGGAAGAACGCGACCAGTTCGGCGCGCGAGCTGCAGCGTCGCACCCCGAAACTCGAACCGGAGAGATCCGACTTCACGAAGCACGGCAGCCCGATGTCGCGCAGGACGGCCTCCGCCTCCTCATCCACCTTGGCGTTGGCGAGCGGACCACACCTTGCCGGTGCCATCGGAATGCCGTGCGCGCTCAGGCACTCGCGCGTGCGCAACTTGTCCATACCGACCGCGGACGCCGCAGTACCCGACCCTACGAAGGCGACGCGATGCTGTTCGAGCATGCCCTGCAGTGTGCCGTCCTCGCCCGAGCGACCGTGCATCACCGGGAACACCAAGCCCACGCCGCGCTCGAGGAGCACGGCGAGGGCACGGCCCGGGTAGTCGGCACAGCCGAGCGTCGCGTCGAGGTTCGGCGGCGGCTCGTCGCCGTGCAGGGGACGTGCGCGCAGGTGCCAGTTGCCCGAACGATCGACATAGACCGGCCACGGACGCCAGCGCGCGCGATCGAGCCCTGAGAGGACGGCGGTGCAGGACCGCAGGGACACCTCGTGTTCGGCAGACGCCCCGCCGCCGAGCACCGCGACGTCGATCATGTTCCCTCCGTGCCGGGGGCAGACGGCGACGACCCCGGGTCGGGGCCGTGCGCTCGACGATCAGCTCTTGTGGGATGCCGCGCTCTCGGTGTCCGAGGAGAGCACCTCGAGGAGATCGCGCAGCAGGGCTTCCATCAGACGGTGCTGACGTTCGACGATGATCACGCGCTGCATGATCTTGTCGATGACCGGCGGCATCAGCGACTCGAGCGTGTAGTGCTTGATCATCGTGAAGGTCTCGAGACGCTCGGGGCTCGGGTCCTTGTGGAAGTGGAAATGGAACGCGTCATTGAGCGCGTGTTCCGTGAACCGCTTGATCTCGCGAGCGAGCTCTTGGTCGGCCTCCAGGTTGTGCGACGTCTTGAACGCCTCCACCTTGTAGGTGTGGAGGAGATCGCGGAACTTCTTCTTCACGGTGTTGCTTGCGGAAGAGGTTGAGAGGGACGGGGATCGGAAATCGACCGCTCGGCGATGATAGCTGGGCCGCTTGGACCGGTCAGGTTCGGAAGACGATTCGGTCCGGCACAGCCGCGGTCCCGAGGCGGTTTCTTCGGGGCACCGGAGCAGGAAGACACCGCGCGGGCGCATCTTTCCCGGTGCCCTTGCGGTCCTGCGCCACGTGCGAAGGGATCTTCAGCCTGCGAAGCGCGCGACGGCGAGCGAGGTGTTGTGGCCTCCGAAGCCCAGCGAGTTGCTGAAGGCCACGTCGATCGAGACCTCGCGCGCCTGGTTCGGCACGTAGTCGAGGTCGCAATCCGGATCCGGGGTCTCGTAGTTGATCGTCGGAGGGACCACACTGCGCTGCACGGCCATCGCCGTGAACACCAGTTCGATCGCCCCCGAGGCCCCGAGCAGGTGGCCGGTCATCGACTTCGTCGACGAGACCGGCACGCGATAGGCCCGAGCGCCGAGCACCTTCTTGAGGGCGAGGGTCTCGATGCGATCGTTGAGCGGCGTGCTGGTGCCGTGGGCGTTGACGTAGCCGATCCTCGCGTGATCCACCGCGCCGTCGCGGAGACACGCGGCGATGGCGCGGCTGGCGCCGCCGGCTTCCTCGTCGGGTGCGGTGATGTGGTAGGCGTCGTCGGTCGATCCGTAGCCGATCAACTCGGCGAGGATCGGCGCGCCACGGCGCTTCGCGTGCTCGAGCTCCTCGATCACCAGCGCTCCGGCCCCTTCTCCCATCACGAAGCCATCGCGATCCTTGTCGAAGGGCCGGGATGCCTTCTCGGGCGCGTCGTTGCGCGACGAGAGCGCCTTGAGCGAGCAGAAGCCGGCGAGGCTCAGCGCCGTGGTTGCGGCTTCCGAGCCACCGGTCAGCATCACGTCGGCCTCATCCCACTGGATCGCCCGGAATGCCATCCCGATCGCATGGCCGGCACTCGCGCAGGCCGACGCGGTCGCGAAGCAGGTGCCCTGCAGCCCGAAGCGGATCGCGGCCTGACCAGCCAGCGCGTTGGACATCATCTTCGGGATGAAGAAGGGGCTGACGCGGTCCGGGCCGCGCTCGAGGAACACCTCCTTGGTGGCCTCCAGCTCCTGGATGCCGCCGATGCCCGTGCCGAGGATGCAACCGCAGCGGGTCGGATCCTCCTTGCTGATGTCCAACCCCGAACCCTTCATCGCCTCCTCGGAGGAGACGATCATGAACTGGGTGTAGGGGTCCATCTTGCGCGCCTCCGGCTTGGCGAAGTAGCGCAAGGGATCGAAGTCCTCGACCATGCAGGCGAAACGGGTCGAGTGCCGGGAGACGTCCCAGCGGGTGAGCGGTCGGGCTCCGGATCGCCCGGCGAGCAGGCTCTCCCAGGTCGTCGGGAGATCCAGGCCGAGCGGAGTCACCGTGCCGACTCCGGTGATGACGACGCGCCTACGACTCATGGGGGCGGGCACTCCGATGCTTGGGAGGAGAGCGCGATGGGTCAGCAGCGAGGGCGGCCACGGACCTCCACGGTCTCGCGTGCGCCCTCGCGCGCGCACCCCGCACCCTCGGTGCGAGGCTTCGACGTCACCGATCGAGCAAGCCGACCGGCGACGTGCCGACTCACATCTTCTCTTTGATGTAGTTCACGGCATCGCCGACGGTCTGGATCTTCTCGGCGTCCTCGTCGGGGATGTTGATGCCGAATTCGTCCTCGAACTCCATGACCAGCTCGACGGTGTCGAGCGAGTCGGCGCCGAGGTCGTTGATGAACGAGGTCTCGGCCGTGATCTTGTCACGGCTCGTGCCGAGCTGCTCGCACACGATGTTGATGACCCGCTCTTCGACACTCTGTTCGGACACGTTGGTGGACCTATTGGTTGGTTGCAAGGGATGGGATGCCCGGTTGCCCGGGGGAATTCAGCTCCGGATCCGTCCGGCTGGTGAGGTCTTTGCCCGCGGATCCTGTGCCGTGCACGGCCGCGGGGACGACCCCCGACCGAACACGGGCGGGGAAGGCTACAGAGTCATGCCGCCGTCGACCACCAGAACCTGCCCGGTGATGTAGGCCGCGGAATCGCTGCAGAGGAAGCCCACGGCGCCCGCGATGTCCTCGGCAGAGCCGAATCGACCGAGCGGAATCGAGGCGAGGGCTCCCTTGCGGATGGGCTCGGGCAGATCGGCCGTCATGTCGGTCTCGATGAAGCCGGGGGCGATGGTGTTCACCGTGACCCCCCGCCCCCCGAATTCCTTGGCGAGCGACCGGGTCAGCCCGAGCAGGCCGGCCTTGCTGGCGGCGTAGTTCGCCTGTCCCGCGTTGCCGGTCAACCCGACCACCGAGCCGATGTTGACGATCCGCGGCGACGCCGCTTTCAGCATGGCGCGGACGAAGGCGCGGCAGACGAGGAAGGTCCCCCGCAGATTGGTGGCGACGACGCTGTCGAAATCGTCGGCGCTCATCCGGAGGAAGGATCCGTCACGGGTGATGCCCGCGTTGTTCACCACGATGTTCGGAGCGCCCCCCGCCAGGACCTGTTCTGCGAAGGCTTGCACCGACGCTTCGTCGGCGACGTCGACCACGAAGGCCGAGCCCCTGCCACCCACGGCAGCGACGGCCGCGAGCGTCGCATCGCAGCCGCCCGCACGGGTGGAGACACAGAGCACCTCTGCTCCGGATGCCGCAAGATGGACCGCAACCGCACGGCCGATTCCGCGCGACGCGCCCGTGACGACGGCGCGTCGTCCGCTCAGATCCACTTTGGCTGCTTGCATGTCGGTTGTGCGGTGCAGGGTTGGTCAGGAGTCGCTGGGCGGCGGCCGGATCACCATCGCAGGAGCAGGTGACCCCAGGTGAGGCCGGCGCCGAACGCGACGCAGCACACGAGGCCTCCCTCCGGCAGACGTCCGGCGGCGCGCGCCTCGTACAGCGCGATCGGCACCGAAGCCGCCGAGGTGTTCCCGTAGCGGTCGATGTTGACGAAGATCCGCTCGAGAGGCACGCCGAGTTCCTCGGCTGCCGCTTCGATGATGCGTTGGTTGACCTGGTGCGGCACCAGCGCGGCGAGCTTCTCCACTCCGCCGTGCGGCTCCATCGCCTTGCGCACCACGTCGACGAAGGTCGTCACCGCGAAGCGATACACCTGGCGCCCCTGCATCTGGATGAAGTGCAGGCCGGCATCGATCGAGGCATGGCTGGTCGGGATCCGCGTGCCGCCGGCGGGCAGCGAGAGGATCTCGGTCGAACCCCCGCGCATCCCGGCGCTGCCGCTGACGAACTCGCCGCGGCGCGCTCGGTCGTGTGTGGTGAACACCGCCGCTCCGGCGCCGTCGCCGAACAGGATGCAGGTCCCGCGGTCCTGGTAGTTCACGATCGAACTGAGCTTCTCGACCCCGACGACCAGGACGCGGTCCACCGCGCCCGTGGCGACGAAATGCGCAGCCGTCTGCGCGCCGAGGACGAAGCCGCTGCATGCGGCCGAGAGGTCGAAGCCACCGGCTCGCGTGGCTCCGAGACGGTGACCGATCTCGCACGCCGTGGCCGGGAACATCTGATCGGGCGTGACCGTGCAGCAGATCACCAGATCGATGTCCGCTGCAGTCAGACCCGCGTCGGCGAGAGCGTCTGTGGCCGCCTTCGCTGCCATCTCGCTGGTGACTTCGTCGGCCCGGGCGATCCGGCGCTCGCGCACGCCGGTGCGCTGCACGATCCATTCGTCCGACGTGTCGACCTTCTTCTCGAGGTCGGCGTTGGTCAGCCGACCCTCGGGGACGTAACGGCCGAGTCCGGCGATGCCCACCTTCCGCAGCGCCGTCACCGTTCCGACCCCGCGCGTTCACGCCGCCGAGGCGGCAAGGCTCGTGCGCCTCGTCCCATCACGTGGGCGGTGCCTTGCGCACGGCACCGACGATGTGGTCGTTCACCTTGGCTCCCACGGCCCGCGAGGCGACGACCAGGGCGTTGGCGATGGCCCGTCCGGTCGACCGGCCATGGCAGATGGTGACGATCCCCTCGACGCCGAGCAGCAGCGCCCCTCCGTACTCGGAGTAGTCGACGTCGCGAGCCATGCGCTTGAGGATCTTCGCGCGCAGGTCGTCTGCGACCTGCGACTCCACCAGCACGTGCCCGAGGGCCCGCAGGAGGAACTCCGCACAGCCCTCGCTCACCTTGAGGAGGACGTTTCCGGTGAAGCCGTCGCTGACGATGACGTCGCAGGCGCCGGAGAAGACGTCGACACCCTCGACGTTGCCGACGAAGCGGAAGTTGGGCGCGGTGGCGCGCATCAGGTCACGTGCTTCGCGGACCAGCGGATTGCCCTTCTTGTCCTCGGAGCCGATGTTCATCAAGCCGACGCGCGGCTCGGGGATGCCCAGCGCGTCGCGTGCGTAGGCCGCCCCCATGATCGCGTAGTGCAGCAGGTGCACGGCCTTCGGCTGCGGGTTCGCGCCGACGTCGATCAGCGTGAACGGACCCTTCTCGCCGCGGATCGTGACTCCGATTCCGGGTCGTCGGATGCCTTCGAGGCAACGCAACCCTACCGTCGCGGTCGCCACCACGAGGCCGGTGTTCCCCGCGCTGACGAAGCCCTGGGCCGCACCCTCCTTCACGAGACCGATGCCGACCGCCACGCTGTTGCGCGGCTTCTTCTTCATCGATTCGACGGGCGACTCCTGATCGTCGAGACGATCGGGAGCGTCGACGATCGAGAAGGCGGCGGGGTCCTGACCCTGTCGCTTCAGTTCCTCGCTGATATCCGCGGTCGGGCCGACGAGGACGACCTGCTCGCGCGAGAGAGTGCCGCGTTCGACCGCGAGCACGGCACCCTCGATGTTGGTGCGAGGGCCATGGTCACCACCTGCCACATCCAGGGCGATCCGAATCACGTGCGTGCCTCGGTGGATCTGAGCTTTGGGTCCGCAGTCCGCTCGCCGAGGTCGAGGCTCGGCGGCTTCGCGCCACCCCGCCTGCCGCGCGCGCGGCCGGACGACGGGAGAGGCGACGAGGAGATGTCGACGGCGTCGCGGGGATCAGGTCGACGATCCGGGGAGGATCTGGCGCCCGCGGTAGTGCCCGCAGGACGGGCACACGTGGTGAGGGCGGATCATGGTGCTGCAGTTCTTGCACGCGACCAGTTCGGCCTTCTGCAGCTTCTCGCGGATGCTGCGGAAGCCGGCGCGGGCCCGGCTGATTCGTCTCTTGGGTACGGCCATCGTTCGCTCACAGGGGCCCACCGCGATGCCTGCGCGTCGCAGTTCGGGCCGACTAGAAGGCGCAGCATGTTAGGAGCGCGCCTTCTCGTGTCAACGACGCTGCGAACAGGACGACCGCGGGTCTTGGTTGCCGCGAGCCGCCCCGTCTCGCGGCGGCCGTTCAACCCGACAGGCGGGCCAGCATGATGCTGGCGAGCTCCTGCGCGGCGAGCAGGCGCTCCGGGTCCTTGCCCTTGCCCTGGGCGAGTTCCGGGCGACCACCACCTCCGCCACCGAGCACGCCGCAAACCTCCTTCACGATGTCCCCGGCCCGCAGCCGACCATGGAGGCTCGGGTCGACGGCGGCGCCGACCGCGACACCGTCGGCTCCCTTGGCGAGGACGACCCCCGCGAAGGGCGCGTGGCTCTGCCGCGCCCGCGTCAGGAGGTCCTGGATCTCCTTGCCCTCCAGGGCTCCGGTGACGAGCACGGCGGTGTTCGCCGCACCATGGCGGACCACCACCTTGCCGAGCTCCGCGAGCAGGCTGCCGATATCGGCGGCGCGCGCCTTCTCGAGTTCCTTGCGCAGCCGCTTCTGGTCCTCGATCAGCGCCTCCACCTTGGCGGCGACCTCCTGGGACGGAGCTTTCAGCCGCTGTGCGAGATCGGCCAAGACAGCGCGATCGCGGCGCGCGCTCTCGAGGGCACCGAGTCCGGTCACGGCCTCGATGCGGCGTGTCCCGGCGCTGATCGCGCCGTCCGACACGATGCGGAAACTGCCGATGTTGCCGGTGTTGGCGACGTGCGTCCCCCCGCAGAGTTCTCGGCTGTAGGTTCCGACCGACAGCGTGCGGACTTCCTCGCCGTACTTCTCGCCGAACATCGCGACGAACCCCGCTGCACGTGCCTCCTCGAGTCGCGAGACCGCCGGCTTAACCGCGGTCGCCGAGAGGATCACCCCGTTGACCTCGTCCTCGATCGCGCGCAGCTGATCTTCACTCAGGCGCTCGCCATGCGTGTAGTCGAAGCGCAAGCGCTCCGGTCCGACCTCGGATCCAGCCTGGCTCACATGGGCGCCGAGACGGTTCTTCAACGCCGCGTGGAGCAGGTGCGTCGCCGTGTGGTTGCGCTCGGTCGAGCGTCGCGCGACCACGTCGACCGCGAGTTCGACCTCCGCACCGACTTCGAGGGCGCCAGCCTGGATCTCCGCGTGATGCAGGCGGTAGCCGTCGAGTTGCGTCGTGTCCGTGACGACGGCCGTGCCTCCCGCGAATCGGATCGTCCCGCGGTCGCCGAGCTGACCACCGCCCTGCGCGTAGAACGGGGACTCGTCGACGACGATGCGGACCTTCTCACCTGCGGTGGCGCGCGCAGTCTGCTCGGTGCCGGCACGGAACAGCGCGCGCACCCGACTGCGTGATTCCAGCCGCTCGTAGCCGACGAAACGCGTCTCTGCGACACGTCCCTGTCGCAACACCATCGCGACGCTCTCCGCGAACACCGCATCGGTGGTCGCCGAGGCCGCCCGCGCGCGTTCGCGCTGCGCGCTCATCGCCGCCTCGAAGCCGTCCTCGTCCAGCGTCAAGTCAAGGTCGGCGAGCACGGCGCGCGTGATGTCGACCGGGAAACCGTAGGTGTCGTGGAGTTGGAACGCGAAGGCACCGGAGCCCTCGAGCATCGATGGGCTCTGCCCCCGGCTGTGCGCGGCCGCGCCACCGCGTCCGTCACCTGCGGCACGCTCGGCGAGGAAGGCGCGCAGTCGCTGCATGCCCTGCCGATAGACCTGGGCGAAGCCGTCCTCCTCCGCACGGATCACCGAACGGCACTGCGCGGCGTGTTCCCGCACCTCCGGATAGGCGCGGCCCATCACCTGGCCGACGACGTCGACCAACTCGTGGAGGAAGGGCTTGTCGAAGCCGAGGTCGTGACCGTCGCGCGCGGCGCGGCGCAGGATCTTGCGCACCACGTAGCCACGACCTTCGTTGCTGGGGAGTGCTCCGTCCGCGATGCAGAACGTGATGGCACGGACGTGATCGCTGATGCGGCGCATGCGCACGTCGTCCGCCGCGTTCGCGCCGTAGCGCTTGCCGGTCTTCGCCTCGAGATGCGCGAGATAGGGCCGGAACAGATCGGTCTCGAAGTTGTTCGGCGCGCCAGCGAGGACCGCGGTGATGCGCTCGAGGCCGAGGCCGACGTCGATGTTCTTCTGCGGCAGCGGGCGCAGGCTTCCGTCCTCCTGGCGATCGAACTGCGTGAACACGCAGTTGCCGACCTCGGTGAAACGATCATCGGGGAGCGACTCGAGGCCTTCGTTCGACGGGTACGGACGACCCGGGTGTTTGTCGAAGTACAGCTCGGAGCAGGGCCCGCAGGGACCGTTCGGTCCCTTGCTCGGGGCTTCCGCCGGCCAGAAGTTCTCCTTCTCCCCGAAGCGGTAGATGCGTTCCTTGGGCAGTCCGATCTGCTTGTGCCAGATCTCGTAGGCTTCGTCGTCGTCGCGGTAGACGGTGACGACGAGCTGCTCCGCGGGGAAGCCCAGTTCCTTGGTGAAGAAATCCCACTCCCAGCGGATGCACTCGGCCTTGAAGTAGTCGCCGAACGAGAAGTTGCCGAGCATCTCGAAGAAGGTGTGGTGCCGTGGTGTGAAGCCCACGTTTTCGAGATCGGGCACGCGCAGGCACTTCTGCGAGGTCGTGATCCGCTTGAATGGCAGCGAACCCTTCCCGAGGAACATGTCCTTGAACTGGTTCATCCCCGCGCCGGTGAACAGCAGCGTGGGATCGTTCGTGGGCACCAGCGAGTCCGAGGGCATCCGCTTGTGACCACGAGCCTCGAAGAAGCTCAGGTACTTCTCACGGATCTCGGCAGAAGACAGGGGTCGCATCGACGGAATCGAAGCCGGAGCGCCGCGCGCTGCAAGGGCGAGACGGCGCCGCCCTCGATCGGGCCTCCCCGGGACGGATCGCCGACGTCGGGATCGCCGACGTCAGCATCCCCTTCGTGCAAGCGCCGTCAGTCCTCGCTGACGGTCCGGCTGCCGCGCGGAGGAGTCGCGGTACCGCGCGCGGTTGGAGTGCGTGCGGCACCGCCCTCGGCGACGGCCGCTGCCACAGCCGGCTCCTTCGCGGGAGTCGCCGGCGCGCCGGACTTCGCCCCGCCGCCGGCGGCAGCGGCAGCAGCACCCGTCGCCTTGGCGACGATCTCGGCTCGGATCTTGTCGCGGAGCTCCTGGCGCTCGAGCAGGAACTCGCGCGCGCGCTCGCGGCCCTGACCGAGCCGCTCATCGCCGTAGCTCAGCCAGGTTCCGCTGCGCTTGAGAACACCCTGGTCCACGCCCAGGTCGAGGATCTCGCCGACCTCGTCGATGCCGCGGTTGAAGAGGATGTCGAACTCCACCTTGCGGAACGGCGGCGCGATCTTGTTCTTGACCACGGTCGCCTTGGTCCGTGCGCCGGCCGCCTCCTCGCCGTCCTTGATGGTGCCGATGCGACGGATGTCGATGCGCACCGACGAGTAGAACTTCAAGGCCCGACCACCGGTGGTGGTCTCCGGGCTGCCGAACATCACGCCGATCTTCTCGCGGATCTGGTTGATGAAGATCAGGCAGGTGTTGGTCTTCGCGACCACGCCGGTGAGCTTGCGCAGCGCCTGACTCATCAGGCGGGCCTGCAGGCCGACGAAGGAGTCACCCATCTCGCCTTCGATCTCGGCCCGCGGCACCAACGCGGCGACCGAGTCGATCACGATGATGTCGAGCGCACCGGAGCGGGCCAGCGTCTCGCAGATGTCGAGCGCCTGTTCACCGTTGTCGGGCTGCGAGATCAGCAAGGAATCGAGGTCGACTCCGAGCTTGCGGGCGTACTGCGGATCGAGCGCGTGTTCCGCGTCGATGAAGGCTGCCATGCCGCCGGCCCGCTGTGCGGAGGCGACTGTGTGCAGCGTGAGCGTGGTCTTGCCGGACGACTCCGGACCGAAGACCTCGACGACGCGTCCTCGGGGCAGGCCACGACCGCCGATCGCCAGGTCGAGCCCGAGCGAGCCGGTCGAGATGCCCTCGACCGGCACCAGGGTGCCCTGGCCCAGGCGCATGATGCTGCCCTTGCCGTAGCTCTTCTCGATCGAGGCCAGGGCGTCGTTCAGCGCCTCGACATTCCTCGTTTCGGGCCTTGTTTCGGGGCGCGACTCGGCGGTCTTGCCGTCGGCGCCAGACTTCTCGCTGGGGTTCTTCAGGCTCATCTCAGGTCCCTCCCGACGATCGGGTGCGCGCAGGGTAGCGGGCACCCTTACAAAAACCAAACGTCTGCTCCGGAATGGTGTACCGGGCCGCCCCCAGGGTCACGCCGAAGCGCCCGCCGCCGCTCAGACCGCCACGAACTGGATCAGCTCGCGGTAGCGGCGCTCGACCTCGACCATCGAGGCCCGCGCGATGCGGTCGACGCCGAAGTCCTCGACCGTCAGGCTGGCGCAGACCGTGCCATAGGCGACGGCGCGCTTCATGTTCCAGACGCTGATGCTGTCACAGGTGCACAGGAAGCCCATGAAGCCGCCCGCGAAGCTGTCGCCGGCGCCGGTCGGATCGACCACCCGTTCGGTGGGATAGGCCGGCATCGCGTAGCTGAAGAAGTTGCTGAACAGGAAGGAGCCGTGCTCCCCCTTCTTCAGGATCACCAGCTTCGGTCCGAGGTCGAGCACGCGACGTCCGGCACGGATCAGGTTCGACTCGCCGGTCAGCATGCGCGCCTCTTCGTCGTTGAGGATCAGGCCATCGACGCGCTTCAGAAGGGCGAGCAGCGGTTCCTTCGCGATCTCGATCCAGAGGTTCATGGTGTCGGCGACCACGAACTCCGGCTTGTCGACCTGATCGAGCACGGAGGCCTGGGTCTCCGGCGCGCCGTTGGCGAGGAACACGAAGCGCGAGTCGCGGAACGCCGCGGGCACCTGTGGCCGGAACTGGCCGAAGGTGTTGAGCTGCACGTCGAGGGTCTCGCGCGAGTTCATGTCGGCGGCATAGCGACCGCTCCAGCGGAAGGTCTTGCCCTTCTGCACCTCGAGACCGTCGAGCCGGACCCCGCGCCCCGCCAGGAGCTTGCGCCCGTCCTGCGGGAAGTCCTCGCCCACCACACTGACGAGGCGCACCTCGGTGAACAGCGCCGCAGCGAGTCCGAAGTAGGTCGACGATCCGCCGAGGCAGGCCTGGCGGGTGCCGAAGGGGGTCTCGATGTCGTCGAACGCGGTCGACCCAACGACGAGGACGGTCATGCGATGCGTGCGGGCAATGAGAGGAGCGGACCTCGCGCGGGCGTACGGCCCGAGCCGGGGGCGGCGCAGTATGGACGTGCCCCGCGGGAGGAAAAAGCCGTGAGGCCTAGTTCGCTTCGTCGCTCGGGTGCGGGTGCTCGACGTCTTCGCGCGCAGCCTCGAGTTCGGCCCGCGACAGCTTGTCGCGTTCGGTGAGCAGGAGGACACCACCCACCAGCGACCACAGCGTGGTGTGCAGGCGATACAGCACCGACAGCGCAATGCCGCGGGTGCGCATCACGGCCTCGGCGTCGGGGATCGTCAGGTGCGCGGACGCGAACTTGCCGAACAGGGTGCCGAACAGCGCCTCGCCGATGCCCCAGCCGTTGGGGGCCAGCGGGGTCACCGCCGACACGATCAACGCGATCGGCACCAGCACGAAGTACTCGAGGGGCGGCACCTCGATCCCCAGTGCCTCACCCATGCAGTAGAAGCTGATGACGGTCACGACATGGTTGAGTGCGCCGAGCACCAGCCACACCAGGATCCCCGCCTTGTGGCCGCGGTAGAAGAACACCGCGGCGTCGACCTTCATCAGCGGACTGGACAGCTTCGGCGGCAGACGCCTCAGGAGCGCATCGAGACCGAGCGTGCGCCTCAGCCGCCGGCTGAAGGCGAAGACGCCGACGAAGGTGACCCCGAGCAGGACCGCCCAGATGCCGGCGGCGAGCACCCCGAACCTGCCGAGGTCGGACAGCACCACGATCGCGCCCAGCAGCGCGAGCGAGGCGAGTCCGAGGATGCGATCCACCACCACCGACATGGCGGCCGCGACGCGCCGGCCGTGCGCGCGGCGCACGATGTAGACCGCCTTGATCAGGTCGCCACCGGTGAGACCCGGGACGACGTTGTTGAAGAACACGCCGATCCAGGTCAGCCGCAGGGCCGAGCCGAAGGTGGCGTCGATGCCGTTCTTTCGCAGCAACCACCACCAGCGCGTCGACGCCACCACCATCGAGATCAGGTAGCCGAGCGCACCGAACGCGAACCACAGCTTGTCGAGATGCACGAAGTAGGTCGTCAAGCCGGGATTGACGCTGGTCCGTCCGCCGCTCGCATTCGGTCCGGTCCGGATCTCCTGGCGCACGCCGTCGATCTCGATCGTGACGGTCTCCTGGTCCCAGGGGCCGAGGAGATGACCGTCCTTCTGCGACACGACCTTGCCGTTCGCGCCGGTTTCCACCAGCTGGTCGCGCCACTGGATGTTCGAGACCACCCATGCGATCAGGGCAGCGAACACCAGGAGCTTGAGGATGGTGACGAGCGGCTTCTTCAATCAGGCCTCTTCCTTGGCGCGGACCTTGGCCCGCGCGATGCGCATCGATTCTTCCTCGGCGGCGGCGCGCGCCAGCAGTTCGTCCGCGAACTCGACCGGATCGACGTCGAGTTCGTCGAGGGCCGCGGTCGGCACCGGCGTGCCCCGGTTGTTCACGTTCAGCGCGAAGTGGAACAGGGTGGACACTGCACTGCGCGTGGCGATGGAGATCGACAGCTTGCGGCCGTCGAACCACAGGTCGTCCCCGCGACGGAGGATGCGGTGACCCCGCTCGACCAGGAGTTCGGTCGCGAGGGCGGACAGCAGACGCTGACGCAACACCGCGCAGCGCATGCCGTCATCGTCGAAGCGCTCCATCAGGAAGTGGAGCATCGCGCTGCCGCGGATTCCCGGCCCGCCGAGGTCGGCGAGATCGGCCATCTCCGCATCGAGCACGTCGCATGCGCCGCGGAAGGCGACGAGGGCATCACCGGCGATCGCGAAGCGGCGCAGGATCCAGTGCGCTCGGAGCTGCGACCCGTCGTAGTCGATGCGCTCGGCGCACCAGTGCGTGATCAACGACGTTCCCCCCCGAGCGCTCGCTCGTTCCACCATCGGTCGGCCCATGCGGAGTCGTGGTCGATGTCGCGTGACAGGCACAGCGCGAGGGCCTCGAGCGCGAGTCCGCTCACCGCGTCCTCCTCGTCGGTCCAGAAGCCGCGCTCGTTCTCGTTGCGTCGCGCGGCGTCGCGACGCTTGACCAGGTCGTAGAGGAACACCACAGGGGAGGGACCGCGCTCGGAGGCGACGTCGACCTGGTCCGGAGGGAGCGCGGCGCAGAGGCGGACGAGCTGGCGACGGATCGCCGGCGACAGCTCGAAGCGCGCCAGGGTCGCGACGATCCAGCGGACCCCCGCGGGTCCGCAGCGACGCACGAGCGATGTGATGGCCGTCGAGCGCACGTCGTCGGACTGCGTGACCTGCACGCGCCACAGCAGCGACCATGCGGTCTCGTTCGCCAGGGTGTCCACCAGTCCACGTTCCAACGCGGCGCGGAGGACGGGATCGCGTTCGTCGTTGGCGGCGCGCAACAGGAATCGGATCAGCCGACGCCCGACGGACGCGCTGCTGTGCGGCGTCGCCGTCGAGCGTCCGATCGCCGCCACGGCGAGATCGCGCTCCAGCGCCGTCGGGGGCCGACCGCCACGTGTCCACGGGGCGAGCCGATCCAGGGTGCGGAGGTCGGCATCGATCGCCTGCGCCTCGGCGTCGCCGCCGCGCTTGGGCGGCGCGATCCGCAGAGGATCGACCTGCAGGTAGTCCAACACCTCCTCGACGACGCCGATCGCGACCATCTGATCGAGGGGCTGCGGATCGTTGTCGACGATCCACAGGGCCCGCACCGCGGTCTCGGCGATCTGACCGAGCGTCGTTCCGCCGTAGCGGCGCATCCACTCGAGGTTGTCGCGCGCGAACTCCGACGGATTCTCGACCGGCATCCGATGCGGACGGCCGACCATCTTCGCGATCACCCATCCGATCCCTGTGCCCCCGGTGAACCTGACGAACCAGGGCCAGCGTCGCGCTGTCGCGGCGAACTCGAAACGCGCCGGTTCGTCCGGGCCCTCGTCGTAGCCGGTCACGCTGTCGAAGCCGTCCCGGGCCTCGAGGTAGTTCCCCATCGACGTGGTGCACCCCGAGCCGGCGATTGCGAGCGCGAGCAGGATCAGGAGGCGAGCGAGCATGGAGCCGCGGAGGTTACGCGGCGCAAGGCGCCGGGCAACGACGCGCTCACGAGCCGTGAGGCGTGCGTCGGTCGCCGTAGCCGTCGGGGCGGCTCGTGTGCCAGCGCCACGCGGTCTCCACGATGGTGCGGATGTCGCCGAAGCGGGGTCTCCAGCCGAGCTCCGATTGGATCTTCGCGCTGCTCCCGACCAGTCGCGGAGGATCCCCCGCCCGCCGCGCGCCGATGTCGTAGGGGACCTTGCGTCCCGACACGGCCTCGACCGTGCGGATGACCTCGAGCACGGAACTCCCCGCGGCATTGCCGAGGTTGTAGGCGCGCACGCCGACGCTGCCGCGGTCCATCGCCTCGAGGGCGAGCACGTGCGCCTCCGCGAGATCGGTGACGTGGACGTAGTCGCGGATGCAGGTTCCGTCGGGAGTGGGATAGTCGTTGCCGAACACGGTGACCTTGGCGCGACGACCCATCGCCGCCTGGATCACCAGCGGGATCAGGTGCGTCTCCGGTTCGTGGTCCTCGCCGAGACGCGCCTGCGGGTCCGCACCGGCCGCATTGAAGTAGCGCAACGCGACCGACTCGATGCCGTGCGCGCGGTGGTAGTCGCGAAGCAGCCATTCGTCGATCAACTTGGTGGTGCCGTACGGGTTGATCGGCTTCTGCGGCAGATCCTCGGTGATCGGCACGCGCTCGGGTTCGCCGTAGGTCGCGCAGGTGGAACTGAGCACGAAGCGCTTCACGCCGGTGGCCACCATCGCGTCGAGCAGGTTCATCGTGCCGACCACGTTGTGGCGGTAGTAGCGCCCTGGGTCGGTCACCGACTCGCCCACGTAGCAGCGCGCCGCGAAGTGGAACACCGCGTGGATGCGATGCCGGCGGAACACGTCGTCGACGAACTCGCGGTCGAGCATGCTGCCGCGCACCAGGGGTACCCCGAGCAGGGCCTTCTCGTGGCCCTCGCACAGGTCGTCGAGCACGACGACCTCGCGCCCGCGCTCGCGCAGGGTCAGCACGGTGTGCGAGCCGATGTAGCCCGCGCCTCCACTCACCAGGATCGTTCCGCCCACACTTTCCTCCAGGCTTGTGCCGCGTTCGCCCGCACCTGCGGGGCGCTCTCGGCAGCGAAAGGGAGATCGACGCGCGGGCCGAGCCGACTGCAGAGCGAGTCGTGCAGGGCTCGGAAGACCCCGGGATCGGCTTCGGCTTGGATGCGGTCGACGAGGGCTGCGAGCACGGCTTCCGTGTCACGGACCGCGGCCAGCTTGCGGACCACGGCGAGGCGGACCTCGCGGTCGGCGTCGGCGATCGCCCGATCCAGCAGTCCGGTCGCGTCGTCGGTATCGGCAGCGAGGGCTTCGACCGCCCAACGTCGCAACAGCGCGTCGCCGTGGGCGATCGCAGCGCTGAATCCCGCGTCACGGGTGGCCGGGTCGGACAGCAGGGCTCCGAGCGCCGCGCGGCGGTCTTCCGGGCGCGTTGCGCCGCGCACCGCGGCGAGGAGCGCTCGCGCTTCGATCGGTCGGGCACTTCCAGATCCCGCCTCGGTCAGGAACCCGGACACGCGATCGCGGCGGGCCTGCACCGCCGGATCCGGGGCGGCGGCGACCTGCGCCAGGGCCGCTCGGCAGTCGTCGTCGCGCGCCTGTTCGTAGGTCAGTTCCGCCAGGGCGACCCATGCCTCGTCGCAGGTCGGGTTCGTGCGCAGCACAACGCGCAGGAGTTGCTCGGCGGCATCGCGCAGGAACAGATCACGCAGGAGATCGGCGCGCGCCAGGGCGAGGTCCACGTCCTTGGGCGCTCGCTCCTGCGCTGCGTCGAGGATCGCGCGGGCGTCATCCTGGAGTTCGAGAGCCCGGAACCCCCGCGCGAGTGCGAGGCCGGCGACGCGAAACGACGGGCCGCTGGCCAGTTCCTCGCGGAGCAAGGGTTCGGCCGATTCGAGGTCGCCGAGGAAGAGGCGCGCCAGGCCGCGCCAGCAGCGCGAGGCTTCTCCCGCGTCACCCGTCGTCGGGACCTCGCTCAGGCGTTCGAGTGCGCCTTCGGCATCGCCGCGGAGCACGAGGAACCGGGCGGCGAGGATGCGCGCCGCCGGGTCGGCGGGCGAGCGCACCGACTCCGCATCCAACCAGTCCACGGCCTGTGCCGCGTGTCCGTCACGCTGGAGACGGAAAGCCTCGACCAGGGGATCGCCCGCGTCGTCGATCACCCCTTCGGCGCGGTCCTCGGCTTCGGCGATGCGTCGTGACAGACTCCGCTGTGCTGTGGCGACCGCAGAGGCGGCCAGACGTGGAGGCGGACTCGGCGGCGGAGTCGTCCCAGCGCAAGCCGCGAGGAGCAGCGCGGTGAGGCAGAGGCAGGTTTCGCGACGGATCACGCGACCGCAAGGCTGGAGTCTGGCCCACTTCCGTTCAAGATGCGTCCATGGCGCACGCGGGTGATCGACTCCCTCGCAAGACCCTGCTCGCACTCCTCGCCACGGCGAGGGAGGCGGTGAGCGAGGTCGCACGAGACGTGCTCGCGCAGGACCGCGGTGTTCCGATCCGCCGGGTACGACGCAAGGGCGCTGGGGACTTCGTGACCGCCTTCGACCTGCGCTGCGAGCGTGCCCTGCGCCGCAGCCTGCTCGCGCGGCATCCGGAACACGGCTTCCTCGGCGAGGAGACCGGAGCGCACCGCAGCGACGCGGATTTCGTCTGGGTCGTCGACCCGATCGACGGGACGAGCAACTTCGTCCAGGGTCTGCCGTGCTTCGCGGTCTCGGCGTCCTGCCTCTATCACCGCATGCCGGTCGCCGCGGCGGTGGTTGCAGCTCCACGAGGCGAGCTGTTCACGGCCGCCCGCGGACTCGGCGCACGACTCGGGCGGCGACGACTGCACCTGGGGCCCACGCGACTCGACGATGCCGCCGTCCTCGGGGTCCAATGGGTTCGGGCCGTGCACGAGCCCGCTCTGCACCGCATGCTCGCGGCCAGCGGCGCGAGGGTCCGCGTCCTCGGATCCTCGGTGACCCAGATCTGCGACGTCGCCTGCGGCAGGTTGCACGGCAATCTGCAGACCCAGGGGAAGGTCTGGGATCTCGCAGCGCCCGTGCTGATCGCCGCCGAAGCCGGTGCACGGATCACCGATTGGCGTGGTCGCCCCCTGCTGCCCTTCGTCGACCTCGATCCGGACCGCCACCACCCGTCCTGGATCGCGCCCGAACCGATCCACGCGCAACTCCTCGCACCGCTCGCACGCACACGTGCCACTCGACCGCGCTGATCGACGACTCCGGAGGATTCGCGCGGCACGCGCGGATTCTCGGGAGCAGTCGATGCCAGCAGGACCGACAGCGCGACCGAGTGCCTCGGGGTGCGGTGAGCGAAGCGAGCCGCACCCCTTCGGTTGCGGCAGGAGGCCGCGCTGAGCTTGTCGTTTCCCCCCAGTAACGCTCCGCCCCGGCGCGCGACGCACTCGGCGCTCCCCCGCAGGGAGGAACGACCTGCCGAGCCCCTGGCGGTTGCTCCAGGCGTCGAAGCAGCGCACAATCCGCGCTCTCCTTCGTCGGCGGCCCCGGACTTGCAAACGCGGCGCGCCGAGCGGTCCGTGAGCAGACCTGCGGGCCCCGAATCGAAACTGCTGGAGTCCCATGAAGAAGATCCTCTTGTCTGGCATCGCGCTCGCCGTCGCGACCTTCGGCGTCGTCGACGCCGTGTACGCGCACGGTGGTCAGTACCGTGGCCCGGGCGACACCGTTCCGCCGAACCCGGGCGGACGTGGCGGTCGCACCCCGGGTCCGAGCGGTCCCTCCACTCCTGGCCCCGGCGGTCCTTCGACCCCCGGCCCGGGTGGTCCCTCTACTCCTGGCCCGGGTGGTCCTGCCACCGGCGGCCCCGGCGGTCCTGGCCCTGCGGGCGGACCGGCCACCGGCGGCATCGAGGTCGGCGATGACCTCAACCGCTGGGAGTTCTGGTGGGAGTTCAACAAGGACCCCTTCATCAAGCTGAAGGATGCGGTCCACAGCGGTGCCGTCGTGTCGGACTCGGACGAGTTCTACCTCGGCTCGGGCACGCAGAAGGTGGCGACCGACACGCTCAAGCCGAGCGAGTCGCAGATCCTCAACACCATCCTTCCGAAGCTGAATCAGGCCCTCGAGTCGACCGATCAGCGTGACATCGTTTCGTCGTGCATGGTGGCGATGGCCAAGGTCGGCAGGAATACCGACCAGATCAACATCCTCGACGCCTTCAAGAAGCACCTGACCGAGAAGGATCAGGAAGTGCGCGAGACGGCGGCCGTTGCGCTCGGCATCTCGCAGATGACCGAGGCGGTGCCGACCCTGATCGACCTCGCCAAGGACACGCCCGCGGGCCGCAAGCTCTGCGATCGTGACAGCATCGACTACCGCACGCGGTCCTTCTCGATCTACGGCCTCGGTCTGATCGCCTACGCCACCGCCGACAACGCGGTGAAGTCGACGATCTTCGGCGCGCTCAAGGACATCCTTGCATCCGACAAGTCGCCCGAGCGCGACATCCGCGTCGCGACGATCAACGCGATCGCACTGCTCACTCCCAACCCCGCGACCGAGGACGGCAAGAAGCTGCTCGGCGATGCGCTGACCTCCCTCGACGAGTACTGGGCCAAGGACCTCGGTCCTGGCGAGCAACTCATCCAGGCCCACGTCCCGCCGGCGATCGCCAAGCTCTACGAGGGCTTCAAGGCGAAGAACGTCGAGCAGGATGCCGAGTTCGGCAAGCGCCTCGAGGACTACAAGAAGACGTGGCTCGCCGAGGTCGAGGGCAAGGCCAAGGTCAAGCGCAGCAGCGACGACATCGCGCGTTCCGCAGTGGTCGCACTCGGTCGCGTCTGCCAGCCGGTCGACGAGAAGACCAAGGAGCCCAAGCTCGACTACCAGGTCGCCAAGGCGCTCGAGGACTACGCGTCCAAGGGCAGCAACGAGCAGGCGCGCTACTTCTCGTTCATGGCCCTCGGCCAGATGGGCGGCAGCTTCGCGCGCACCGTCCTGATGGACGCGTTGCGCAACGGCAAGAAGGCGCTCGAGCGTCCCTGGGCCGCGATCTCGCTGGGTGTGCTGACCTTCCGCGACCGCGAGGCGCGCGGCGACAGCTGGCAGCCCGACGACCTGCTCGGCAAGGAGCTCGTCAAGCAGCTCGAGGTGAAGAACCCCAGCACGATGGCCGCGATGTCGATCGCGCTCGGCCTCGCCAAGCACAAGGACGCCGGCTCGACGCTGCAGGATCTCCTGGAGCGCCAGAAGAGCCAGGACGACCTCGCCGGCTACATCTGCATCGGCCTCGCGCTGATGGGTCAGGTGGAAGCGATCCAGCAGATCCAGGACATCGTGCAGACCTCCACCCGCCGCGGTGATCGTCTGCGCCAGGCCGCGATCGCGCTGGGCAAGCTGGGCGACAAGAACGCCGCCCAGACCTTGATCAAGATGCTCACCGAGGACGACGCGGGTCAGCCCGACCTCGCCAAGATGTCGGCGATCGCCTCGGCGCTCGGCTTCATCGGCGACAACCGCTCGATCGACCCGCTGGTCAAGATGCTGTTCGACACCAAGCTCACCAACCTCAGCCGCGCCTTCGCGGCCGTGGCGCTCGGCGGTGTCGCCGACAAGGAGCTGCTGCCGTGGAACAGCAAGATCTCCGTCAACATGAACTACCGCGCGGCGGTCGAGACGCTGACCAACCAGCAGGCCGGCATCCTCGACATCCTGTGAGGTGCAGTCCTTCGCGCGGGCCTCGGCCCGCGTGATCCAAGGAGCCCCGAGCGCGCGATGCGCTCGGGGCTCTTTGCGTTTCCAGCGTGACGCGCGCCGACGAAGCGAGCGGTCCGAGCTCAGCTCGCGGCGCGGGAAGGAGCAACACGGCGATTTCGCGGGCCCTGCTGTGATCGTTCCGTAACGCCGGATCCGCATGCGTGACGGAATCGCGCAATGCGACGCCCTCACGGCACGCGGCATCGCCCTTGCTCTGCGATTCCTCGACATCCCACTCCGGTCGCCGGATCTCGCATCTGAACAAGGAGTGATGTCGATGAACCCGAAGCTCGTGATGGCGGGCTTGCTCTCGCTCTTCTGCTGTGCCGACCTCTCGTGGGCGCATGGTGGTCAGTACCGCGGCCCCGGAGACACGGTGCCGCCCAATCCCGGCAACCGCGGAGGGCGCACGCCTGGCCCAAGCGGTCCGGGATCACCCCATCCCGGCAGTCCCATGACTCCGGGCCCGGCCAATCCGGGCACCCCCGGCCCCGGTGGACCCGGCACCGGTGGCGCGGGTGGACCCGGACCCGTCGGCGGCCCCACCACCGGGTCCATGGACATCCCCGACGACCTCAATCGCTGGGAGTTCTGGTGGGAGTTCAACAAGGACCCCTTCCTCAAGCTGAAGGAGGCGATCCACTCCGGGGAGGTCGTCAGCGGCGATGACGAGTTCTATCTCGGCTCGGGCACGCAGCGACTGGCGAGGGATTCGCTCGAGCCGACGGAGTCACAGATCCTCACCACCATCCTGCCGAAGCTCGCGACCGCGCTCGACGCGACCGAGCAGAACGACATCGTCTCCTCGTGCATGGTGGCGATGGCGAAGGTGGGGAAGAACACCGATCAGATCAACATCCTCGATGCCTTCCGCAGGCGTCTGCGCGACCGGAACCAGGAGGTCCGCGAGACGGCAGCGATCGCGATGGGCATCTCGCAGATGACCGAGGCGATTCCAGATCTCGTCGAGCTCGCCAAGGACTCGACCGCGGGGCGCAAGCTGTGTGCGCGCGACAGCGTCGATTACCGCACGCGCTCCTTCGCGATCTACGGCTTGGGCCTGATCGCGCACGCGACCGCGGATCACTCGATCAAGTCGAGCGTGTTCGGGACCCTGCGCGGGATCCTCGACCATGAGGACGCTCCGGAGCGCGACATCCGGGTGGCAGCGATCAGCGCGATCTCGCTGATCGCACCGAATCCCGCCAACGAGGCGGGCAGGTCCCTCCTCGATGCGGCGCTCACCGCGCTCGACGACTACTGGTCGAAGGATCTCGGGCCGACTCGCCAGTTGGTTCAATCCCACGTGCCGCCGGCCGTCGCCAGGCTCTACGAGGCCTTTCGCGTCGACCCCGGTCTCCTCGATCCCCACTTCACCGAACGACTTGATGGGTTCCGACGATCCTGGCTCGCCGAGGTGCAGGGAAACGCGAAGAACCGACGCAGCAGCGACGACATCGTCCGCTCTTCGATCATCGCGCTCGGTCGGACTTCACGACCGGTCGAACTGAAGCAGGCCGAACCGAGGCTCGACATGAGCATCGCGAAGGAACTGGAGACCTTCGCAACCAACGGATCGGACGAGCAGGCGCGCTACTTCGCGTTGATGGCGCTCGCGCAGATGGGCGGCAGTGAAGCGCGCTCCTTCCTGCTCGACGTTCTCCGCACCGGCAAGAAGGCCCTCGAGCGACCCTGGGCCGCGATTTCGCTCGGCGTCCTCGAGTTCCGCAACCGCGAGGCCCGGGGTGACGCCTGGCAACCGGACGAACTCCTCGGCCGAGAACTTCTCAAGCAACTGGAGGTCAAGAACCCCGGGACACGCGGCGCACTGGCCATCGCGCTCGGCCTGGCACGCTATGAGCCCGCCGCTCCCGCCCTCCGCGACATGCTCGATCGCGAGAAGAACCAGGATGAGTTGCCCGGCTACATCTGCATCGGGCTCGCCCTCATGGCCGACCGCAAGGCCATTGCCCCGATCATGGATCTCGTGCAGAGCTCGGCGCGTCGTGGCGACCGTCTGCGCCAGGCTGCGATCGCGCTCGGAAAGCTCGGCGACAAGCACGCAGCCAACTCTCTCCTGAAGATGCTGGACGACGATGGCAGCCAACCCGATCTCGCCAAGATGTCGGCGATCGCCGCTGCCCTCGGCTTCATCGGCGACACCAGCTCCGTCGATCCGCTGGTCGACATGCTGTTCGACAAGCGCCTCACCGACCTGAGCCGCGCCTTCGCCGCAGTCGCGCTCGGAGGCATCGCCGACAAGGAACTGCTGCCCTGGAACAGCAAGCTCGCCGTCAACATGAACTACCGCGCCGCGGTCGAGACGCTCACCAATCAGAGCGTCGGAGTGCTGGACATCCTCTGACTCGCCTGGCAGCGGCCTCCGATTGCGTCGCACCTCGCAAGTCGGCCTCCGATCGGGGTTGGCATCGACCGACAGCATGCGTGGTCCGACCTCTGATCCGCTCGATTGGAATAGGCGCCACTGGCGCCTCCCGGCCATGTCCTTCGTGAGACCCGAGCGCGCGAAGCGAACTACGAGATGCTCGCGCGGCATCCTTCTCCTTGCTTCTTGGGGGCTCGCCCTGAACCGCGCCCCGGCACTGCAAGCACTGGTTGTCGATCAACGAGGAGCAACTCCTCGTCGGTTCGGGGATCGTCGTCAGCTTGTTCGTAAGCGCCCGATAGACCCCACCCCTGTCCTCGATTCGGTGACCACCGGGGCGGTCGATGGGCGGCGCTCAGCTCCGGCGAGCGGCGGCCCGCAGCCGGGGCGTGAGCGTCGCGAACTCCGCGTCGGGCGTCGAGTTCACGCGCCGCAGCACGTCGGAGAGGTAGGCGTACGGATCGACGCCGAGTTCCCAGCAGCTGACGGTCAGCGAGCATAGCGTCGCCGCCCGTTGCCCGCCTTCCTCACTGCCGGCGAACAACCAGTTCTTGCGACCCACGGCCACCTGGCGCATTGCGCGTTCGCAGCGGTTGTTGTCGATCTCGAGTCGTCCGCTCTCGAGGAATCGTCCGAGCGCGTCGGCATGCCGGTCGAAGTGGCTTCGTCGCTTTGCCGATCGGACTCTTCGGTAGCGTGCGACTCTTCAGTTCCGCGATCCAGGCGCGGAGCGCGTCGAAGGTGCTCTTCGACTCCACCTGCCGCTTCGCAAAGCGCTGGTCGTTCGACAACTCGAGCGCCTTGCACTGGCGCTCGACATGGTAGAGAGCCTGGATCGCTTGCATCGCGGGCCTGGCGAACTCCGGTGCGGTGTCGAGCGCGTCACGGAACTTCCGACGCGCGTGCGCCATGCAGCCGACTTCGACGATGTCGCCGCTGCCGAACAGGTTGTCGTAGGCCGAGTACGCGTCGGCCTGCAGATAGCCCTTGAAGCCCGCCAGTACGCGTCTGGGGCCGTCGCCGCCCCGTCCGCGCGTGAAGTCGAACATCACATCGCCATGCTGCTCGGCGGCGTAGACCCACAGGTGAGCCGGCTTGCTGCCGGTCGCGCTCCTTGGTCAGCAGAGTCACCTTGGTGTCGTCCGTGCTGACGTAGCCCGAGGCAAATGCCTGCCGTGCGATCGCTGCGACGACTCCTTGCAGGACATCGCTGCCCTGACGGATCCAGTCACCCAGCGTCGACTCGGGGATGTCGACACCCTGGCGCGCGTAGATCCCGGCCTGCCGATACAGCGGCAGGTGATCGCGCATTTCGCCGTGATCACCTGGGCGAGCATCGTTTCGCCCGCCAGACCTTGTCGATCACCTGCGGCGGCAGGCTTGGAGTGACGACGCCCGCCTCCTCGTGTGCCTTGCACGCGAGCTTCGGTCGACGGATGACCCGGAGATAGCAGTTGGCAGGGCGGCATCGAGCTTCTCGGTCTCCTCGTAGCCGATGATCGTGCGGGGCTCGCCGCAGCACGAGCAGCGCAGCTCGGCCTCGCTCGGTGCGACGTCTTCGATCACGCGATCGAGGTCGGCAGGCAGTCGCGGTGCGCCGCGCTTTCGCGGCTTGCGACCGCGCGGCTCCTCCAGCGGATCGTCACCGTCGGGAGCTTCGTCGACGTGCGGCGGAGGAGGTGGATCCGTGGGTTCGTCGAATGGAAGCAGGATGACCATCGTCGACGTAGCGCTCGCTGCGGCGACCGTAGATCTGCTTCAGGAGCGCATCGAGTTTCGCATTCAGGTCGTCGCGCTCGACTCGCAGGCTGTCCCTCTCGGCGAGCAACGCGTCGAACTGCACGCGCAGCTCCGCGAGTGCCTGCTCCGCCGTCTTGCCGATGTCCGCCACTCGATCAGCTCTACGAGAGATGCAGGGAAGAAGGCTCAGCAGGTTTCTGCTTTCGTCGGAACCAACGACGTCGACGCGCCGCCGTGAAGTCGAGTCCACCGAGCAATGCGCAGCTCGACCGCATCGAGACGGATCGCAGCTGCATCACCCTCGGGCCACGTGAAACTCCCCTTCTCCAGTCGCTTGTGCATCAACCAGTATCCGGACTCTTCCCAGGCCGGAACTTCACCGTGTTGCGCGCGCGGTTGCAGAACCCGAACAGATGCCCGCTGAACGGATCCAGCGCGAGAACGTGCTCGACCATCGACGCGAGGCTGTCGATCTGCTTGCGCATGTCGGTCGCTCCCTTGGCCAGGTAGATCCGGATTGACGGTGGCAGGCTCAGCATGACCGCATCACCTGGATCACGCGACGCAGGTCGTCCTCGACGAAACCCGGCGACACCCGGATCGAGGCGTCGGCGAACGCGATCTCGATCGTCGCACCGAGGGGACTGTCGGCTGAACCTCGACGAGGTCGGCGCGCGCTCCGTCCTCGACACCCGACGTGTGATGGAACCGCTTCCGCCAGCCGTAGATCGTCCAGACCGACAGCCCGGCCTCGCGCGCGAACTCCCGGACCGACTGACCACTTCGCTCCAACTCCGAAAGCAGGTCGCGGATCTCACGCTCCTGCACCTTGGTGAATCTGGCCATGCTGGTCAGTGTCGGCTGCGCGGGAGCGATTCACAGATGGGGTCTATCGGGCGCCTACGCTTGTTCCCCAAATGGCCGGCGGCGGAGATGCTCCTGGCGGGCTCACAATCCTTCACGCGCCGCTCCACCTGGCCTCTCTTGTAGGGCTCCGATGCTTCCTGGCGGTCAATCCGATCGCACCGCTGCAGCCCCGAATGGTGGGGCCGAGCCGAGCAGAGGAGCCCATCGCCGAGTTCCACGCCGGGATCCGCGCGAATGTCGGGTTGCGAGGCACGCCGTTCGTGCTCCATGCGAGTTCGGTCGGCACGACGGATTCCGTGGATTCGGGGGCCGCCGCTGGCGCGCCGCCCACCGGACTCGTGAGACGGGCCTGCGGGGAGAAGGGGACGAATCGGTGGTGATCCTTGCCGATGCTCAAGGACTTGGGCGGGATGTTGCGGTGCAACGGGTGAGCACAGGACAGGTCGAATCGGAAGTTGACGCCCTCATCCGGAGCGGTCAGCATGGCAGCAACTCGTTGGAGGCCCGGGAGCCATGCGACTCGAACCAGTTCTCCTCGTTGTTCCGGAACCGGAGCCCTTGCCTGCGGGCTATTCGCGCCGCGCCCTGATTGGCTCTTGTATTGCGAGCGCCGCGATCGGGCTTGTTGTCGGCCGTTCCTTCGGTGAAGCCGCTCGCACACTCTTAGATGCGGAATCGGATCCGTCGGCAGATCGAACGTGGATTCGATGGGCCGAAGCAATGCAGGACGGGGCGATCGACCCTCTGTGGAACAACCGCTTCCAGTTCCTCACCATCGTCTCGCTCGCCCCACAGATTGCTCGTCGTCTCACCAAGGGCATGACTCGCCTGACAGGCGTCCTTCGCGACCGGCCTGCCCATGTCTCCCCGGAGGAGGCGATCGGCTTGGCGCGAGCGCTCCAACAGGCAATCGACAGTTCCGCCGTGCCGCCGGACTCTCTCCTGGCACCATCCGATCTCCAGCTTCTGCGGGACCTGACCCGATGATCGGGCTCGT
Source organism: Planctomycetota bacterium (assembly GCA_046349595.1). GTDB lineage: Bacteria > Planctomycetota > UBA1135 > UBA1135 > UBA2386 > JACRLW01. The sequence continues at coordinate 1,836,606 of JAXMCA010000001.1, read as the reverse complement.
CTCCATCCAAGGCGGCGGCATGCGAGCTCCCCCGTCCGTCCAGGAGGGCGGACGGATCGAAATCGACGTTCAGTCGGGCGCCTCGCACGTCCTGCTGATCGTGCCAGGCGTCGGAAGAGTCAAGGTCGGAGTCGTCGGCGGCGTGGCCGAATACCAACTCCCCCCGGGAGTCCGTGGAGGAGTGATCATCTTCATCTCGGACATGAAGTTGCCCAATCCCTCGGCGACGACCGTTCAGGTCGTCGGCAATCAATGAAAGCACTGCCCCACGTCGCCATCGGGATCGCAGCGAGCCTCACCATGCTCGCCCAGATTCCCGCTCAACTGCGCCACGTCGTTCCACTTGGCTGCGCCGATACTGAGCAGGCATCGAAGGTCTGGTTGCCGGGCCTCGGCTACGACGGACGGATGCAACTGATCATCGACTCCGCTTCTCTCACCGCACTCGTCGGGCACAACTTGACGGGTCTGGAGTTCCGCAGGGAGTCGGCTCGCCCTCTCGATCAGGAAGCAGGGAGTGCGACGGTCCTCGTTCGTATTGGACAGGCGACGACCGCTCCGTTCGGCGCATCAGCTGACTTCGCCGCTAACTGCGCGTCGCCATCCACGGTCTACCAGGGACCGATGGCCAGTGCCTATTCATCTGTGACCGGGTACGCAGGCTGGGAAGACCCGCACGTGATTCGGGTCGTGTTTTCGCAGCCCTATGCGTACGGAGGAGGCCACCTCACGATCGATCTCGAGGCATCCGCGTCTGCGCACGTGTGGTGGCCGGTCGATGCCGCAGTGGATCCCACCATCGGCCAGGTGCACTCGATCGGCAGCCCTTGTGGCGCCTGGGCCGCGAATCATCTCGGACGGACGATCCTCACCAGCGAGAGCTCGCTGGTGGTCGGCGGAACGTTCGCAACGACCGAGTTCCTACCCGCTCAATCGGCCGGCTTGCTCCTCTTCGGCCTCGGCGCGCTGCAGAACCCCATCGATCTCGCCTCACTCGGGTCCCCTGGCTGCAGCCTGTTCGTCGACCCACTGGTGGCGGTCTCGCCGAGTTCGATGGGTGTCGAACCCACGGGCGAAATGCTCGCGGAGTTCCGACTTCGACTTCCCGCGGATGCGGGATTGTTCGGTGCGACGTTTGCCGTCCAGGGTCTTGCTCTGAGCGCTCAGGGTCTGACGACGACCGAGGCACTCCATTGCCAAGTGGCGGGGAATGCGCCTGTCCTGGGATGCGCGGTCGTGTCAGCCGTGTCGCAGGAATCGCCCAGACTCGATACGCACCTCGTCCCCGTCCTCGGCATCCTCCACGACTGAGTGAGCTTCTTGCGGCGCGCCGCTGCCCGGCTCGCTCAGGTGCTCGCGTCGGAACGCTGGGCCGGAGTTTGCCGCGTCAGCAGGGCGGCACCGATGAGGAGGGCGACGAAGCCAAGGGCGGCGCTGCGCGCGAGATTCCGCGCGTGTCGCGCGGAGTGATCGGCGAGGTCCTTGCTCGCCAGAAGGGGAGCGAGGGCTTCGAGACGGTCGCGCAAGGTGCTGCGCGTCCGTTCGTCGGCGTCGAGGGTCAGGCCACTGTGGTATTCGGCTTCCGCCGCGCGCGGTTCGTGGAGGGCCCAGCGCGCGTCGCCGGCGAGGAGGCGGAGGTAGCCGGTCGCGGCACTCGAGTCTGCGGCGGCGGCGAGAGTTGCCTCGTGGTCGCCGTGCGACGCGGCATCATGCGCTCGCTCGGCGGACTGCTCCGGCGTGAGGGATCCGTGCATCTCCACGAGAGCGACGGGTTCCGCGCCCGAGCTCCGGTCGAACAGCGCATCGAGGAGCGGACGATCGTCGACCAGGGCGTCCCCCTCCGGACCGAAGCGCGTCCAGCGCCGCGCATCGGAGATCTCGCGCAGCAGCGCCTGCATGGTCGCGTCGTCGCCCTCCGCTTCGACGAGGCGGCGCGGGTCGAAGCGAGCATCCTTGCGTGCACACAGCACGAAGTTGCGCGAGGCGGGCACGCGGAACGCGAAAGCCTCCCCGAACACCGCGGCGAGGGTGCGACCGATCGCTGCGAGCACCGGGTCGTCGCGCCTGACGCCTCCGCAGTTCACGGCGACCAAGCCACCCGACGCGGTGACGCGATGGACCTGCGCGAAGAACTCACGGCTCGCGAGATGCGCGGGCACGTAGACCTGTCGCTCGTAGGCATCCACGAGGACGACCTCCCAGCTCTCGCGCGACGTGTTCACGAACACGCGCGCGTCGATTCCCGCCGTCACGCTCCGTGGATCGTGGAACGAGCCGAACCACGCGCGGCCGAGAGCGGTGACCGCGGCATCGATCTCCACCGAGTGCACGGTGCAACGCGGATAGACGGCGCGGAACAGGTTGTCGAAGGTTCCCGCGGCGCCACCCAGCGAGAGCACCCGCGGCGCGTCCCGAGCCGGACCCTCGAGCATCCGCGGCAGGGGGGCGAACCAGTCGTAGTAGCAGCCACCGGTCCATGCGGTCCCCTCGACCTTCACAGAGTGGAAGGAATCGAGACCCTCGTTGATCCGCAGGATCGTCCGCGCCGGGCTGCCGTCGCGCGGCGGCTCGGCGAGCACCTGGAGGAACTGATAGGGACTCTCGACTTCCGCACGAAGCTCGGCGCCCTCGTGCGGAGGATCCAGCGGACCGACCGGCGTCGCGAAGGGGACGAAACACACCGCGGTGGCCAGCACCGACACCGCGCGCCGGCGGATCAGCAGGGCTCCCGCAGCGAGCGCGAGCGCCGCGATCCACATCGTCATCCGACTGCCCCATTCGGGGACGAGCACGTGCGTGGTCAGAAAGGTGCCGATCAGGCTGCCGAGCGTCCCGTAGCCTGCGACGAGACCGCTCGATCGTGCCGCGTCATGGCTGCGGGCCAGGACACCGACGAGCAGCGGAGTCACGGCACCGGCGAGGGCGACCGGCGGCGCGAAGGCAATCAGCGTCGCGGCGAGCGATCCGAGGACCAGGGTCCGCCCCGCATCCTCGAGCGCGAGCGCGGCCGGCACCAGGCCATTCCCCAGCGGCCCGGACAGGAAGGGCACCAGGGCCGTGAGCACGGCGGAACCCGCGAGGACCATGCACAGGCGTGATCCTTCGCGTCCGGCGACGGCGAGACGACCGCCGAGCCACGCCCCGGCCGCGAGTGCCACCAGCATCACGCCGATGACGTTGGTCCACACGTAGGCGCTGTCGCCGAAGTGCGGCGCGAAGAGCCTCACCGCGGCGAGCTCCACCGTGAGCACAGCGAAGCCCACCAGGAGCGCGATCGCTGCGGCGCGCGTACGCGTCATGTGGGCCGATTCAGGTGCTCCCGCACGCGGCGGCTCACTTGCCTTCCTTGGGAACCTTCGCCGTGTAGGACTGGGTGAAGATCCAGGCCGGGTCCGAGTTGCGCATGATCTGTTCGACCATCAGCGTGAGATTGCGTTCACGCTTCTCGGTCGACAGCTTGCCGTTGATGTCGACGGTGAACTCCTTGCTGAGATCGATGAGATCATCGTTCAGGAGCAGGGTGAAGGCCTCGACCCCGCGCGCCTCGACCTTGATCCGATTGGTCGACCGATCGGCCTCCACCAGCAGCCGCGGCCTCTTGTCGGCGGGGAGACCGGTGAGACGCTCCGCCTGATCGATCGCGACCCAGTGGGCGCGCTTGAAGCTGTCGCTGTTCGGCTCCACCAGCACGCGCGTGCGGACCACGTTGCGGACCTGCGAGGCGATCCAGGTCTCGATCTCGGGTTGCGAGTCCTTGAAGGGATACGCACCCTTGCCCTCGAGAATCGTCGCCTTGCCGGGATCGAGCTGGTTGAGGGCCGCCGCGATGGCATCGCAGGCCGCCTTGGTCTCCTCGCTCGAGATCAGCAGGACCGGCACGCCGGTCAAACTGCCGAGCCGGATGTCCTTCGGCACTTCGACGGGATGGCGCAGAACGATCCCGGCGAAGCGCTGCGGGAAGTAGCAGGCGAAGCGAAGGCCGAAGGCCGAGGACTCGCGCCCGCAGTCGAGGTAGATCCTGTCGCGGTCGTAGTTGAGCTGCTTCGCCTCGAAGCCGAAGGGCATGAAGATCTGGCGGACGCGCTTCTTCTCGACGTCCTCCGGATTCGGCAGCGAGGGATCCGGCAGCGGATCGGCATCCATGCCCTCGGGGAACTCGGAGACGATGAACAGGGAGTCCTTGTTGCTCAGCGAGCCTTCCCAGGTCTCGGTGAAGTACTCCTTCGCGGACTGCCACTTGCCGCCCTTCGTCCCCGGCAGTTCCCAGATCACACGCATCGGGACGCCGTCCGACTTGTACTCGCGCGGGATGAACACCGCGTGCCCACCCATCTCCGGGGTCTCGCGCACGACCTTCAGGATGCCACTGCCGCTGACGCGCGGGCTGGTGAAGGGCTGCGCGAAGACGGCGCGCAGGTCGGGCATGCTGGCGAGCAGGTCGCTCTTCTTGCTCCGCGCATCCCATTCCTTCTGGAACTTGTCCTTGGCGTCCTCGGCCTTCTTCTGGAGCTTGCGCGCGTTCTTGTCCTCGCGCGACTCGTTCCACTCGTTCCAGGGTTCGAACCAGTCCCGGACGAGCCCCTGGAGCTTCTTGGTCTCGGCCGCGGTGAGGATCGCCTTGGGATCCTGGGCCACGAGGAAAGGGGCAGCGAGGGTGGCGGCGAGGAGGCCGAAGGCCAGCTTGCTGGTCATCACGTTCTTCGGTGCATCGGGTTCGCGTGCGCGCCCTGGGGCCGGGTCGCACGTCGCGCCGGTTCGGCGCATCGGACCGGTCGCGCAGGGGGTACGCGCCGGGGACGGGGGCAGGTTAGCGCGGCAGCGCGACCTTGTCATGGACGGCCCCGGGTCGACCTGGGATCCGACCGACGACGCGGCACGGCGCCGCGCCTCGATCACTTCAGACGGACTTCGCGAGCGCCTTCGACCACACGCCCGGCGACGAAGCTGGTCTCCCCCGCCAGCGCCGCGAGAGAGCGCACCTCGTCGACGTCCTTTCCGGCGACGAAGACCAGCATGCCGACGCCCATGTTGAACACGCGCCAGGCCTCGTCTTCGGCCACGCGACCGCACTCGATGATGAGATCGAAGATCGGGGGTCGCGGGACCGCCCGCTTCTCGAACTCGATCGCGCAGCCGGCGGGGAGCACGCGCGGCACGTTGTCCGGCAGGCCGCCGCCGGTGATGTGTGCCATGCCGTGCACCAAGCCCTTCTCGAGCGCGGGCCACAGCGCCTTCAGGTAGGTCTTGTGCGGCGCGAGGAGGGCATCGGCCACCGATGCACCCTGGAGTCGCGCCGGGCGATCGTCGATCTTGAGGCCACCGAGTTCGAAGAGGGCGCGCCGCGCCAGCGAGTAGCCGTTGGTGTGGAGTCCCGAGGACGGCAGGGCCACCAGCACGTCTCCCGGATGGATGCGCGTCCCATCCAGGACCTTCTGCCGCTCGACGCAGCCGACGATGGTGCCCGCGACATCCATCTCTCCGGGTCGGTACACCCCGGGCATCTCCGCCGTCTCCCCGCCGAGAAGGGCGCAGCCGTTCGCGGCGCAGGCCTCGGCGAGTCCTTCGATCACCTGCGTGACATCGGCGGGGACCATGCGATCGACGGCGATGTAGTCGAGGAAGAACAGCGGTCGCGCACCCTGGACCAGGATGTCCCCCACACAGTGGTTGACGAGGTCCGCGCCGAGGCCGCGCAGTCGACCGGCCGCACTGCCCACCTTGACCTTGGTGCCGATGCCGTCGGTGCTGGCGACCAGCAACTGTCCTGCGGCGCCGGCCTTCGCCGGGTCGAAGAGTCCGCCGAACAGCCCGACGTCGCCGACGACTCCTGCGGTGAAACTCGCGCGGATGGCGGGGTACGCGTCCCGCACGGCGCGGTACTTGGCGTCGATGTCGACGCCTGCGGCGCGATAGGCCGAACTCTCAGTGGTCAACGGAGTCTCCGTCGGAAGGACCCGCCGCGGAGGCGACGACCTGCGCAGGGCGGACGGCCGACGCGGTCACCGGCAACCGAGCCGGAACCGCGGCGACCCAGGGGCGACGCATCATCGGTCGCGGCGCCGGGCGCGGCAACAGCGCGTCGACGACCCGGCGCGGCCTTGCGTGTCACCGTGGACCGGCGCATCCTTCGGCGCTCCCGCTCCCGAGCGCTGCCCCGTCCCGCGCGAGAGGCATCGCCCGCGTGCGACCGCACGACATGAAGCGCCGCATCGCAGTCCTCGGAAGCACCGGTTCGGTCGGAGTCCAGGCCCTGGCCCTGATCGCCGATCGCCGGGACCTCTTCGAGGTGGTCGCGCTGAGCGCGCGCCGCTCGGTCGACGCCCTGCGCGCGCAGTGCCTGTCCTTCGCCCCGAGTGCCGTCTGCCTCACGGAGGGAGACGCTCGCCCCGCCGCGCTGCCGGCATCCGCGGCGTGGTTCCAGGGGGCCGATGGCATCCTCGCGGCTCTCGAGCACGCACGGCCCGACCTCGTGATCAACGCGATCACCGGAGCCGCGGGACTGCCGGCCTCCGCCTGGACCCTGCAGCGAGGGATCGACCTCGCTCTGGCCAACAAGGAGTCACTGGTGGTCGCCGGTGAGTACCTCACCGCTCTGGCGCGGGAGACCGGCGCACGCATCCTGCCGGTCGACTCGGAGCACTGCGCGATCGCCCAGTGCCTCCGGGGCGAATCCATCGACCGCGTGCGACGGATCTGGCTCACGGCATCGGGCGGGCCGTTCCGGACCCGTCCCCTCGCCGACTTCGCGAGCATCACTCCAGCCGAGGCCCTGCGTCATCCGACCTGGGACATGGGACCGCGGATCACGGTCGGATCCGCAACCATGATGAACAAGGCCTTCGAGGTGATCGAAGCGCACTGGTTGTTCGGATTGGAGCCCGAGCGCATCGCCGTCCTCATCCACCCCCAGAGCATCGTGCATTCGATGGTCGAGTTCGTGGACGGTTCGATGGTCGCGCAGCTCGGCGTTCCCGACATGCGCGTGCCGATCCTCTACTGCCTCGCACATCCCGATCGGCTGCCCTTCCCCGACTTCGCGCCCTTCGATCCGCTGCGCTTCGCGCGTCTCGGCTTCGAGGCGGTCGATCCCGAACGTTTCCCGGCGGTGCCTCTGGCCTTCGAGGTGCTCGCGCGCGGCGGTGACAGCGGTGCCGTTCTCAACGCGGCAGACGAAGTCGCGACCGAGCTCTTCCTCGGCGGTCGCATCCCCTTCCCGGCGATCACCGAGACGGTGTCGCGCGTGGTGCGGGATCAGGCCGTCGCACCGGTGCGATCCTGCGCCGATGCGCTGCACGCCGATGGAAAGGCACGCGCCGCGACCCACGCCCTCACCGCGCAAGCCTTCGTCCTGAACCGTCCGAAGCAAGCATGACGTTCCTGGTGTCCGTCCTCGGTACCGCGCTCGGCATCGGGCTGCTGATCTTCGTTCACGAACTCGGCCACTACCTCGCGGCGCGTGCGGCGAAGGTGCGCGTCGAAGTGTTCTCCCTCGGCTTCGGCCCGCGCCTGTGGGGCTTCGTCCGCGGCGACACCGACTACCGCATCGCGGCCATCCCGCTCGGCGGCTATGTGAAGGTCGCCGGCGACGATCCGCTCGAACGACGCACCGCGCGATCGGACGAGCTCTACAGCAAGGGCTACCTCGCGCGCGGCGTGTTCTACGCCGGCGGGATCGCGATGAACCTGCTGTTCGCGCTGATCGCCTTCCCCATCGTGTTCGGGACGGGCGTGCGCTTCACGGCACCCGTGATCGGCAGCGTCACCCCCGGCGGCGCCGCGTGGACCGCCGGGCTGCAGAAGGGTGATCGCGTCCTGACCGTCGCCGGCAAGGCGATGTACAGCTTCGAGAACATGGTCGTCGAGTTCGCGCTCGCCGGCGGCAGGGATCCGGTGTCGGTCGAGTTCGAGCGCGACGGTCAGCGCCATCAGGTGAGCGTGACGCCGCGTTATTCGGCGAGCGACGGCATCTTCAGTGCCGACATCGGTGAGCCCGTCGAGGACGGCCCTGCGGCGGTGGGTTCGGTCGAGCCTGGAAGCTCCGCAGCGCAAGCCGGGATCCGCGCCGGCGATCGCGTGATCGCCTTCGACGGCGATCCGGTCACCGCCGACCAGCTCAACGACCGCGTCTCGGCTGTCCGGATCGGTACCCGCTTCAAGCTGGGCGTCCTCCGCGACGGCGCCCCCCACGAGTTCACGGTGACCACCGGGAGCGCGCCGCGTGACCGGCCGCAGATCGGCGTGCGCGGCGTTCAGTCGACCGTCGTCGCCCTCCGGCCGACCCCCGCGGTACGGGTTCTCGGCATCGCCGAGGGTGATCGCATCCTCGCCGTCGATGGCAAGCCCTTCTCCGACCGGGAACTCGATCTGTCCGGCGTCAGTGCCGGTGCCTTGCACCTGCAGGCGCTGCGCGACGGCAAGGTGATCGAACTCTCCGCCGAGCTCGACGCTGCGGGCCGCGCGGATCTCGCGCGCAGCGTGGCGCTCGGGATCACCAAGGGGAGCGTCGTGGTCTCGCCCGTGGAAGGATCGCCGGCCGCGGGTGCGGGCATCGCACCGGGTGACGTCATCCGTCGCGCCGCGGGCCGCGAGATCGGCGCCTGGGACGAACTGCTCACGGTCGTCCACGATGCGGGCACCGCTCCGATCGCGATGACCGTCGAGTCCCGCGACCTCGCAGGAGGATCGAGCCTGCGCGACATCACCGTGACTCCACGCGCCGACCCGCTCGTCGATCCGGGATTCCAGCTGGCGGTGCACACCCTGCGGGAAACGGTGCGTGCCGACGGCTTCGGCGATGCCATGAAGCGCGGCGTGATCGCCTCGGGTGACATGATCAAACAGGTCTATGTCACGCTGAAGCGCATGATCACCGGTGACGTCTCGGCGCGGAATGTCAGCGGGATCGTCGGCATCTCCGTCTTCACCTACCAGCAAGCCAAGCGCGGCTGGACCGAGCTGCTCCACCTGCTCGCCGCGTTGAGCGTGAATCTCGCGATCGTGAACCTGCTGCCGATCCCGCTGTTCGACGGCGGGCACCTGCTGTTCCTCCTGATCGAGCGCGTGCGTGGCACCCCGGTCAGCGCCCGCGTGCTGAACTACAGCCAGGTCCTCGGTCTGGTCTTCGTGCTCGCTCTGGTCGTGTTCGTGACCTTCAACGACATCCGCCGCCTGTTCTTCTCCTGAGGCTCCACGACACCGGCGATGCGCGCTTGTCGCATCCTTGTGTTCGCTCTCTGCGACGGGTCACCGCCCACACCGTCATCCCTAGTCGACGCGCCTGTCCGCCCAGCCCACCACTCGGCGGTACCTTGCCCGTCTTCGACTCCCCCCCACCTTCCCGTCTCCAGGCACTCGTCGATTCCGGTTGGAGAGCACTCGAACGCGCCGATGCCAGCGAGGCCGCGCGCTTGTTCGAGCAAGCCCTCGGACTCGATCGAAAACACGGCGATGCGCTCCATGGCCTCGCCGGAGCGTGTCTTCGTCTGGGTCGCATCGCCGACGGTCTGTCGGCGATCAAGCGTGCCCTCAAGGTCGACAGCACGCCCGCGGCCCTGCATGCGACCCATGGGCTCCTCGAAGCCCAAGGCGGCAATCTCGGTCGTGCGCGTGACGCCTTCCGGCGCGCCGTCCAGTCCGCACCCAAGGTGACGAAGTACCGCTTCAATCTCGCGCTGACCCATCAACGCCTCGGAGAACGCGAGGCGGCGGAGCACGAGCTGCGCGCGGTGACGGAGACCGATCCGTCGTTCCTGGCGGCCTGGATCGCTCTCGGCAACCTCGCCCGCGAAGACGATCGCGAGGCCGAGGCCGTGCGCTGCCACCAACGCGCTCATGCGCTCGCGCCCGACGACGTCGACGTGCTCATGACCCTCGGCCAGTCGGCACGACTCGCCGACATGAATGCGCTGGCCGTCGACTGCTTCCGCAAGGCGGCGGAGAAGGCCTCGGATCCGATCCCGCCGCTCCATGCCCTGGGTGTGACCCTGCGCAGCATCGGTCGTCTCGACGAGGCGCTCGCGTGCTTCCGTGAAGCCTTGAAGCATCGGCCACAGGCCGGCCGCATCCGCGTGTCGCTCGCCTACTCGCGACGTCACGAACACCGCGATCCCGACGTCGAGTGGATGGAGCGCGTGGCTGCCGATCCGCGCTCCCACGACGTGAGCGAACACGACGCCTGGTTCGCCTTCTCCAAGGTTCTGCGCGACCTCGGCGAGCGCGAGCGCTCTTTCGATTTCCTCGATCGCGCCAACGCCGCGCGCCGTGCCGGATACGAGTTCTCCATCGCCGAGCAGGAGACGCGCTTCGCACGCGTGCAGGAGCAGCTCGCGAACCAGCCGACCACTCCGGTCGAGCCTTCGCCAAAGGACCGCGCGTTCACGCCGATCTTCGTCATCGGCATGCCACGCTCGGGCACGACGTTGATCGAGCAGATCCTGTCGTGCCATCCCGAGGTGCGAGCGACCGGTGAAGTGCCGTTCCTGCCGCAGATCGTCGACTCGAGGCGCTTCGCGGCCGAGTACCCCGACGGCCTGCTGCGCGCCGATGGCACGGTGGTGCGCGCGGCCGGCGCCGACTACGTCGAGCGCCTGCGCACTCGCGCGAAGGGGGCCGCCTTCGCCACCGACAAGGGCCTGATCAACTTCTTCTATCTCGCCGCCATCCGGCGCATGTTGCCCCAGGCGAAGTTGATCCACTGCGCACGCGATCCTCGCGACACCTGCCTGTCGATCTACGAGCAGAACTTCGACAGCACGCTGCCCTACGCCTTCGATCAGCGCGAGGTCGCGCGCTTCCATCGTGTCTACGAGGCGATGATGGAGTTCTGGAAGGTCGCCTTCGGTCCGGAGTCGATGTTGACGATCCGCTACGAGGATCTGGTGGCGGACGTCCCCGACGGAGCACGACGCATCGTCGAGCACTGCGGCCTGACCTGGAACGACGCGTGCGCCCACTTCGAGCGCAGCAGTCGGGCCGTGCAGACCGCGAGCGTCGTGCAAGTCAGGCAACCGGTCTACACCTCCTCGGTGGGCCGATGGCGCGAGTGGCGACACCGCATCGCTCCGATGCTCGAGGTCCTCGGCTCGACCGGCTGAACGACCGATGACGGAAGAGCGCGGGAGCCCGAGCGTTCCGTCGGGCGACTGATGCCCCGCCGCGGTGCGCGCGCCATAGTGCGCACCGCGACGACGCATGAACTCGCGCCTCATCGACTGGCTCCGGCTGCTCCGCGCCGGAGCGCTGTTCTCCCCCGCGGCAGATGTCGTCGCGGGCCTCGCGCTCGCCGACCTGCCCTGGTCGCTGGACGCCGTGCGCTGCTGCGTCGCGAGCGTCTTCCTCTACGGCGCGGGGATGGTCCTCAACGACCACGCCGATCGCGCGATCGATCGGCGGTTGCGTCCCGAGCGCCCGATCCCCGCGGGCCGGATCCGACCCGGCGCGGCATTCTGGACCGGCGTCGCCATGTTCCTGCTGGCGGTGCTCCTCTCTCCCCGCTGGCCCGTGCACCTGGGGATGGCACTCGCGATCGTGGCCTACGACTACGGCAGCAAGCGCTTCGTGCTCGGTGGCGTGCTGGTGATGGGCGCCCTCCGCGCGACCAACCTCCTCTCCGGAGTGCTCGCGCTCACCGGCACCTTCCCCGAGCACGGCCCGTTGCGCATCGCCGCGTTCTGCTACTTCGTCTACATCGCGGCGGTCACGGTGCTCGGCATCTTCGAGGACCAACCGCCGAGCCACCCCCGACCGGTGCGCGCCATCCTCACCGCGCCGCCCTTCGCCGCGGTCGTCGCCCTGTCGTCGACCGGACACGGCTGGCTCGCGGGCATCCCCGGCGCACTCCTCGCGCTCTTGTTCCTCCGTCGTCTCGCCGAGCGGGACCGCCGTTGGGACGCGCTCGCGATCCGACGGTCGATGCTGTGGCTGCTGCTCGGAACGATGCTCTTCGACGCACTCCTGTGCGTCGGCAGCTCACGCCCGATCGAAGCGACTGCGATCGCGGTCGCGGCGGTCGTCGCGCGACGCGTCGCGCGGAGGATCGCGCCGACCTGAGAGCGCGCTCAGCGGGTGGTGTGCTGCGCGTCGACCCAGATCGCGCGGGCTTCGTCCTTGCTCATGAAGCCACCGCGTACGAGCACCTTGAGTGCCTCCTTGGTGCGCTCCTCGTCGATCAAGAGGGTCTTGAACCACTGCTGAAGGGCGGGGACGGCGGGCGGCTTCTTCGCACCCTGGAGTGAAGCGAAGGCGGATCCGAGCGACGTCATGCCGGTCTCGACCTGATCCGAGCCCTCGTCCTCCGGGTCGGTCACCGGTGAACCGTCCACCTCGGTCCGGAACGGATCCTGACCGATGTGCTGTTCGGCGGTGCTGGCATCGCCTGCGAACCGGAATCCGTCGAGCGCGGGCCCGACCAGGTTCTGCATGTGCGGCTCGAGCTCCTTCCGCGCGATCCCCTGCTGACCGACGGTGGAGACGTGCACCATGAACTCCTGCACCCGGCGGATCGTCTCGCGCAGGAACTCGGCCATCTCCGAGGAGACCGACTCACGCAGGCGCTCCTCCGCGGTCTCGGTCACGTGCGCGACGATCCCCGCCGCCTGCTTGGTCGCGGCCTGCAGGAATTCGTGCACCTCGCGCGTGATCTGCTGCTCGCGGACTTCCTTCACCTCCGCTTCCTCGAGCTGACGCAGCACCGTGGCGTTGTCGCCCATCTCGCGCTGAGGAGCGCCCTCGAGACGGCGCTTGTTGCGCTCGCGGCGATAACTCTCGAAGTGCTTGAAGTTGTCGTTCATGGGGCTCCCCTCCGACCAGCCGGGCTCCGGTGTGTCTCTCCGGTATCGAGCGATGCTGGGGTCGCCCTTGATCGCGCCGCACAGGTCAGCGCGCTGCCGGCTCGACGCTCGGGCTCGGCCCGATCCCCGGTCCCGATCCGGGACGATCAGTCGGGATCGGCCGAGATCGCCGCCAGTCGACGGCGCAGTTCGCGGGGTGCTTCGAGCTTGCGCAGCGACGACTCCGCTTGTTCCCCGACGCCGAGCAATCGGCGCCAGCGGCCGGGCAGGTCGCGCGCAGTCTGCGGGCCGAAGCCTTCGAGTCGATTCCGGATCGCGGGGCTCCGCGCGTCGAGACCCGCGACGATTGCGTCCCACGCACCGAGGTCGAGCAGGCGATCGATCGCGGGTCGCGCGTCGAACGAGCGCAGGATGGCATCCAGCTCGAGGAAGCGACGCTGCGGGACGAGGCTGGCCAGAGCGCCGGCGAACTCGCCCATCGCCGCGGCGCATGCCGGCGTCGGCCGCAATCCGGAGCGCGCCTCGAAGCGCACCGCGCGGAGGATGCGCAGAGGGTCCTCCCGGAATCGCTGCCGCGGATCACCGATCGTGCGCAACCGCGACGCCTCGAGGTCCGCCCGGCCGCCGTGGAAGTCGAGCAGCACGCCGGACAGTGGCTCGAGGTAGAGGGCGTTCGCGGTGAAATCGCGTCGCACCGAGTCGAGTCGCGGGTCGTCGACGAACCCGACCTGACGCGGCCGACGATCCGAGCCGTAGTCGCTCTCGACGCGGAAGGTGGTGTGGACGACCTCGTGTCGGCCGCAGCGGAAAGAGCACACGCCGAGGCGATCGTCGCGCCGGGCAGACGGAGGATCGTCGAGCAGCGCGACGAACTCGGAGGGTCGAAGCGCGCTGCCCAGATCGATGTCCTCGATCGGACCGCCATGTCGCGCGTCGCGGAGCGCGCCGCCGACCACCCACAGCGTGCTGCCGGCATTCCGCGCGCGCTCCAGCAGCGCATGTACCTCCGCGGGCAGATCGTCGGGTCGCAGCATCGTCCGGCTCGATCGGCGACTCTACGCCGACCACCCACCGATCGGCACGCGTGGCTTCGCGGACCTCCCGTTACACTCCGCACGACTCCCCATGCCGCGCCTTCCCGACCTCGGCAACACGCTGCTGCTCCTGGGCCTCGTCGCCGTCGGCCTCTCGGGTGTGCTGCCGATCTGGAACGGCGAACGCGTGGCACGTGTCGAGAGCCGCGCCGTGGAGGTCGCCGAGGAGCTCCACGCCCTCTGCCCGGCACCGCAGGACTTCGCCGCGCTCGACGCCGCCGAGTGGCACAGCCTCGCAGAGCAGCTCCGTGCGCGCTGCACGGGTCGCGGGCAGCCCGATTCCGACCTCCCCGAGCTGCTCGACTCCGCCGAGGGACCGCGCACCTTCGGCAATCGCCATTACTTGTTCCGGATCCTCCCTCGCCCGCGGCCCTTGAGCCACTTGCAGGCCGAGGATGCGAATCCGGCACCGCTCGACGTCTACGCCTGGCCCCGCACCCTTCTCCCGCCGGGACGCTCCGTGTTCTGCGTCACGCAGGAAGGGCTGCGCAACTTCACGCGCAACCTGGTGTCGAACTACGCGGGACTCGACCATGGCCCTCCTGCCGGCGCGGCAGAACCTCGCACCGACACCGAGGATCCAACCCACTCGATCGACAACAGCTACCGGAGCGTCACCGGCGAGCGCTGGATCCGCTTCTGATCTACTCCTTTGGAGGATTCGCGCGGCACGCGCGGATTCTCGTGAGCAGTAGATGCCAGCAGGACCGACAGCGCGGCCGAGTGCCTCGGGGTGCGGTGAGCGAAGCGATCCGCACCCCTTCGGTTGCGGCAGGAGGCCGCGCTGTGAGCCCGAGAGGAACCCCATGCTGCGGGCTCTCAGATGCTTGATGCAGGCCGCATGCGCGGTCACGCAGAGCTCGAGAGACCGATTGTCTCTCGAGCTCTGAGCCTCGGCGCGGAGCCCGGGAGCCCCGCAGCATCCCGAGGCCCGGAGTTCAGAAGAACTCGAACAGGAAGTCGGAGAGCGCCGCGCGCATCTTGACGTCCTCGTCGCGCAGCATCTTGCGGATGCGCTCCTGGTCGTCGAGGGTCAGGTCGCGGCGCAGCATCTCCAGCGCGTGCAACCTCATCTGCGGCGTCTCGCTGCGATCGCCGAAGACCCGGCGCAGCTCGGCGAAGATCGGTCCGCGGATGTCCGCCGTCTCGCGATCCACGGCCACGTTCGCCAGGGTGGACATCATCAGCGAGCGCCGCTCCCAGTCCACCGCGGGAAGGGTCCGGAATGCCTCGAGCATCGCCATCTCGGCGCCGCGGCAATTGGTGATCCACAGCGCGAGGTCCTTGCGGTTGCTGCGCGACCACTCGTCGTCGCCCAGGAAACGCTGCCAGAGCGGTACGAAGGCCTCCTTCGACGTGGTCATCGCGATGGCGTGGACATAGGCGCGCCACTCGGTCGGCGGCAGTTCCTTCATCCGCTCCAGCAGCGCTCCCACGACCTTCGGGTCCCGGGCCGCGACGAGATCCTCGATCGCGAGGTTCATGCGCGTGCCCGTGCCCTTGCGCACCACGTCGACGAGATCGTCGAGCACACCCCGGCGGTTGCGCTTGCAGAGCAAGCCCAGTGCGACGCGACGGACCTCGACGGATTCGTCGGTGGCGAGTTGGTCGAGCGCACGGTCGACGTCGTCTCCGGTCAGCTTCTCGAAGACGTTGGCGATTCCCAGGCGAACCACCGGGTCCGGATCGACGGACAGCCTCAGGACGTCGTCGAGGAGTTGCGGGACGTCGGCGAGCGGAAGCACGGCGACGGCCTCGCGGCGCTGCTCCGGATCCTGGCTGCGCAGCATCTGGCGCAATGCGATCTCGGCCGCCGCTTCGCCGCTGCTCTGCTTCAGCGCGAGCAGCTTGGACCGCACCAGCATCGGCACGTCGTCGCCGAAGGGCTCGAAGACGGCGAGCGCCTGTTCGATCGGCAGCATCAGCGCGACGTCGGCGACCGGCGAGTGCACGTTGCGCAGGCGCGCGTCGCCGAGGATGCGACGGAACCCGTCGATGATCTCCGCGGGTGCGAGATAGCGACGCGCTGCCTCCGCCCACGCCTTGATCGCCCGCGATCCGACGTGATCGACGAAGGGCGCCGCGCGGCGCACCGCATCGGGCGTGCCCGAGGACGGCAGCGCCTCCATCGCGGCGTTGCGCAACGCGTCGCGGGGAGACTCGAGGGCGCGGAGGATCGCATCGGCCGCGGCGGGGATCTTCGCGGCCGCCAGTGCTCCGAGGATGTTCTCGGCGTGGTCGTAGCCTTCGCGACCCTGCAGCGCCGCGTCCAACGCGCGGACCAACGGCTCGGCCTCCTCGGCAGGGAGACGACCGGCGAGGTCGTGCGCGAACAGCCACGCATCGCGGGAACACGAACCACGGAGATTGGAGACGACCTGCTCCAGCGCCTGCCGCCGCGTGCGGTCGTAGGTCCGTCCGGCCAGTCGCGGCGACACGTGCGGGTGCTCGGGCGCGTTCGGAAAGTCGCCGTGCCAGTCGGCGAAGCCGTAGGGCGGCGAGGGCTGCTCCTGCGCTGCGGGCGGTGCCGGTGGCGTGTCCTCGGTCCGCGGTCCGCACGCGGCGAGCAGCACGACGAGGATCGGTGCGGGACGGAGCAGTCCTGTGCGGTGCCGCGCGGTCATGGAGCGCACCATAGTCCGCTTCCCCTCACGTGGTCACTTGGAACGAGCCGGCTCGGGCACGGACAGCAGGCCCCGGACCTGCTGGAGACGCGACTCACCGATCCGGTAGTCCAGCATGTTGCGCAGCAGGCGCTGGCGGGCGTCGAGGAGATCCTGGTTGCGCTGCTGGACCTCGAAGATGGTGCCGCGTCCGACGCGGAGGAGTTCCCGTGCGGTGTCGAGTTGGGTCTCGGCGAGACGCACCGACTCCTGCGCGGCGCGCACGCTCTCCGAGTCCGTCGCCAGATCACGCAGCGCAGTGCGGACCTCGCGCAGCGCGGTCACCTCGGCGGCGTGCAGCTGGCGTCTCGCCTGCTCGACGGCGATCAGTGCCCGATCGCGCGCGGCGCGGGCACCGGAGTTGCCGATCGGGATCGAGAACTGCAGGCCGAGACTCCAATCGGGATAGGCGAGGTCGGTGACGTCGTGCCATGCATCGATCGAGGTCGCCTGCGTGCCGTCACTCGAGTAGGAGCCGACGAAGTCGAGCTGCGGGAGGACGTCGCGCGCGGCCTTGTCGTAGTCGAGTTCCGCAGCCTTCACGGCGCTCCGCAAGGCGATCAGGTCCGGACGCAGCTCGAGAGCCACCTGGGCGACCGTGGTCCACTCCTCCGCCGGCGCCTTGAACTCGCTGCCGAGCGAGGTGATCGGGCGGATGCCGCGAGACCACAGCTTCTCGTCGCGCTCGCCGAACAGCAGCTCACGGAGGAGGTCCTCGCGGCGACGGATCTCGTTCTCGGCGCGGATCAGCGACTCCTTGCGCCGCGCGACATCGGCCTCGTCGAACACACGGTCGCGCTCGGCGAGCTCACGCACGCGGATCCGCTCGTTGGTGATGCGGAGCTGTTCGTTCGCGAGGTCGAGCGCCTGCGCGTTCACCTGCCAGTCGCCGCGCGCGAACACCAGTTCCCAGTACGCCGTGACCACGCTGAGGAGCGTCGTCTGCACCTGCGCATCGAAGCGGGCGTGCTCCACCGCCACGGCCTGCTCGGCCTTCTCGACCGCGTTCATCACCGAGCCGCTCCACCCGCCGCGCAGCAGAGGCTGCGTGATCGTCGCCGCGGCCACCATGCTGTACTGCCCCGAGGGGAAGCCGGAGATCGACGCCGTCTGCCGCCGCCGCAGGGGCGAGAAGGTCAACTCGTACAAAGCGCCGGTCGAGATCCGTTGGCGAAGACCGAACTCGCCGCTGACGGTCTTCCGGACGATCGCCGGTTGGAAGCTGTTGGTGAACGGCGTGCTGGTCTTCGCGACCGTGGTGTTGCCGAAGAACTCCGGTTCGAACACGGACTCGGCGATGCGCACGTCGTGTTCGCGCAGCAGCGACGTCAGCTCGTCGGCACGCAGAGCGAGGTTGTTGGTGCGCCCGAGTCGCAGGGCATCTCCCACGGTCAACTCGATCGGGCTGCCGCCCGCGACGTCGGTCGGGACCGGGATGTCCTGCGGCGTTCGCTGAGGCGCGGGTGCGTCCTGTCCGAGGGTCGGGCCGGCCAGGGCGAGGATGAGGGTGAGCGCCGTGGTCCGGCGTGCTCGCGGGTGCGTCAGGAGGTCCATCCGGGACGGCCGCCACAGGGACGACCGGTCGCGATGTTGAGCGATCCCGGGCGGAGGATCAAACGCGAGGGAGGAATCCCCTGCCGATCGCGACGCGGCACGCGCAGTCGACTTCAGCCGACGATCCGCAGCGGTGTGCGCAGGGCGTCGGCGCTGGCGACGTCGGAGCACAACGCCAGCAGCAGAGCCGCCGAATCCAGAATTCCGTTCGGAGTGCGCACTCCGCTCAGACCGCGGATCTGGTCCTGCAAGGCCGCCCAACCGTGGCGGATCGGGTAACTGCCCCAGGTCAGGTGCGTCACCGCGAGATAGTCAGGGAGGATCAGACGCGCGGGCCACAGGGCGAGGCGTCGATCGGCCTCCTGGCAATCGATCAGGTCCGCGAATCCGTACAGCGCGGCTGCCGAGAGTTCGGGCATCTCCTCGCGGTCGTGCTGCGCCGCGCGCTCCTCGAGGTGTGCGGCGAGCAGCAGACGCGCGCGGAACGCGCCGGCGGCGTCGCTACCGAAGGCCGGAGCGAGGAGCAGCAGACGGCCGGCCTCCGCGATGCGATAGGCCGGTTGATTCCACCGCAGGAGTGCCGGGCGCAGATGGTCGGCGCGCGGCGTGCAGGTCGAGGCGATCAGGGCATCGGCCTCGCGGGCGACGATGTCCCGCAGCGAAGCCTCCGACTCGACCGCGAACTCGGCCAGAGCGGAGAGCGCACACGCGCGGGGACCCTCGTCCAGGCCGCCGAGATCCGCGACCAGCTCGCTGCACAGGGCGTGGAGCAACTCCCGCGACTCGTCACCCGCGCCGCTCGCACCCGCCGCGAGCAGACCGCGCAGGGCAAAGGCCAACGACTCCGCATCGCGGTCCGGCGAGGCGAGCGCGGCCCGGGCGCGTGCGGCGACCTCTGCGGCGAGGGACGCGACACGGCTGCCGACGTCGGCGGCACCGATCTGGTTGCGCCACTGCGCGCGCGCCTGCGGCGAAGCTCGCAGCGCCGCCACGGCGCGCGCCTTCTCCAGGACCCGTTCCGCGTTCGCCCAATCGGCGAAGTTGGCGGGCAGGGGACGGCTCGCGAGGCGCGTCCACGCCGCGCCGAAGCTCGCCGCATCGACCGAAAGGACGGTGCCGCCGGCGAGGGCCCCGGTTCCGCTCACGCGGGGTGCTCCTCCCGGGGCTTTCCCGGGGAAGTCGGCGACGCGATCCAACACGTCCGCACGATTCGACTGCGGGGAGTCGACGCACAGGAACAGTCGATCGCTGACGAACAGCCACAATGCGGCGACGGCGGCGACCTGGATCCAGGACCGGAGCGGGAAGCGGGGCTTCGATGCGCCGCGCGCCAGCAGTCGCGACCGCCACGCGAACTCGCGTTCGAGTCGCGGCAGCAGGTTCCCGCTCGGCGCGCCGCGCAGCTCGCGCATCGACTCGAACAGGTCCTTCACCTCTGCGAACTCGAGCGCTGCACCCAGGTCGCCGGCGATGTCCCGCCGAGTCCGCTCCCGCGCCGGATCGGACCCTCCGCCGAGCGCGTACTCGACGAGGTCGAGGGCGTCCGCCGTGTGGGACTCCTCCGCGTGTGTGAAGTCGTGCGGCTTCATCGCTGGTCGTCCTCAGGCGATGCCGCGTCGCGGATCGTGCGCGCGAAAGGAGTCGGCGCGGTCCTCCACGCGCTCGGCGAGCAGGTCACGCAGTGCCTTCACCGCGTTGTGCATGCGGGACTTCACGGTTCCCACCGGGATGTCGAGGATGGTCCCGATCTCCGCGTAGGGCAGTTCCTGGTAGACGGCCAGCTCGAAGACCAGACGGTGCGGTTCGGACAGACGTTCGAGGCTGTCGCGCAGCCGCTCGCGGTTCTCCGCGTTTTCCATCCGATCGGCGGGAGCCTCGACGCGCGCACTGGGCTCGAAGCCGTCGAGCAGCGCCTGGTCGAGCGAGAACACCCGCGCGTGCGGGCGCATCGACCGGTAGTGGTCGATCCAGAGGTTGGTTGCGACCCGGAACAGGTAGGTCGCGAGCTTGCCCTCCGGGCGGTAGCCGCTGGCCCCGCGCAGCAGCTTCATGAACAGCGTCTGGGTCAGGTCCTCCGCGCGGGCCATGTCCCAGCTCAACCGGTAGAAGAACTGGATCAGGCGCTCCTGGAAATCGACCACGATGGCGTCGAAGGCAGCCCGGTCGCCGTCGCGGAAACGAGCCAGCAGGTCGACGGCGGAATCGCCATCACCTCCGGCCTGAGGACTCGAGCGGGGACGCATCGGCGGCACCAACGATATCGGCCGGAGGGCGGTTCACCCGGACCGGGCGGCGCCCGGCAGTTCGCGGATCCAGGCGAAGCGATCCGGGCCCCGCAGTTGAGCTCGGCGCCCCGGCAGACCGTCCGGTCGGGGTTCGAGCCTCACCGTCAGGGTCTCCTCCGGCAGCAGGTTGGCGATGCGATCGGCCCATTCGACGACCACGACGCCGGCGCGCTCGGCCAGCCAGTCGGCTCCGCCGTCGGCGAGGAAGGCGCGTGTCTTCGGGGCGAGATAGGCATCGACGTGGATCATCGGGATCACCCCTTCGTGCTCGACCACCAGGAGGTAGGTCGGACTGGCCACGGCGCCGGGATCCTCCACGCGAAGTCCGCGGGCCACGCCCCGCGCGAGGCAGGTCTTCCCGGCCCCCAACTCGCCGATCAACGCGAGCACGTCGCCGGCCTGGAGTCGGCATCCCAGCTCTTCGCCGAGCCGCAGCGTGGCGTCCGGGCCTGGCAGTTCGATCTCGACTTCGGGTGTCACGTCCGGTGCTGCCATCCGCGCGGGGAGAGAGGGTGCAGGGTGCCGTCGCGGCGCCGCAACCACAGACCACGGCGCGCGACGAGTCGACCGATGGGCCGCCGCGCCAGCGCGGTCAAGGGACCACCGCGGCCGAGCCTTCCGCCTCGTCGGAGCGTGAACAGCAGTTCGTGATCCTCGCCGTCGCCGAGCGCGTGGTCGATGGCCGAGCTTCCGCGCGCGGCGGCGAGGCGCCGTGCGTCGCGATGGAGCGGGATCGCGGCCTCGTCGAGTTCCGCGCCCGGCACGCCCGAGGCGCGCAGCAGGGTCCACAGGTCGACGGCGAGACCATCGCTGACGTCCATCCCGGCGCGCACGGCGTCCTGCGACGCGAGCCAACGCCCCTCGACCAGACGAGGGCGGATGCGCAGATGGCGGCCGAGGATCGATCCGCCGAGCGGACCGGTCACGTGGACCGTGTCACCGATGCGGGCCCGATCGCGGCGCAGCGCTGGTCCCTCCAGGTGTCCGACCATCGTCACCGTGACGACCAGCGGACCCGCGGACACCGCGACGTCGCCTCCCACCACCTGCGCACCGATCTGCCTCGCGGCGTCGCGCAGTCCCCGGAACAACCGCCGCTCGTCCGCGCTGCGCGTCCCGCGGCGGAACACCACCGAGACCAGCAGGAAGTCGGGGCTTGCCCCCATGGCGGCCAGGTCCGAGGCGTTCCGCATCACCACCTTCCTCCCGACCGACGAACGCGGCGTGTCGGCTTCGAAGTGCACGCCCTCGACCACCGGATCGCACTTGAGCACCAGCGTCCGCGAGCGTGACAGCACCACCGCGGCATCGTCGCCGATGCCGATCGGCACGCGCGCCGCGTCGCGAGGGAACAGCCGCGCGAGCCATTCGGTCAGCGCGCGTTCGCGCGGGATCGTCCGGCGGGCCTCAGCGGTCATCGGCGGACTCGGCGCCGGATGCACCGCTGATCACGCTGAGCAGGAGTCCGCGTACGGCGGCGCGGGGAACTCCGTCCGGAAACGCCGTCGCACCCCGCTCGGCGAGGAGCACGCGCTCCCCGTCCTCCCGATCGACGCGCGCGACGGCCAGGCCGTCGGCGGTGGCGAGGAACACCACCGCACCGTGCCGAAGGCCACCGGGTCGCTTGGAGAGCAGGCAGGTCGCTCCCGGAACGGCGCCGTCGGTGAAGACCAGACGCGCATCGGGAACCCTCTCGATCCCGAAGTTCAACGCCATCACCAACAGGGCGACGGCGAGGAACGGGACCGTCAGGCGACGCAACCAGCGGCTCGCGACCAGCGTGTTCACGGACGGCGCAGGATAGCAGCGGCGGCGCGCACGATCGCCTCACAGCGCGCGCGCACCGCGGCGGGCTCCGCCGACCACGCCGAGAGGACGGCGAAGCCGCAGGGGCCCGCGCCCTCGCCGATCGACGCGATGGTGACCGCGTCGAAACCTCCCAGCCAGACCACCGGCCGCGCGGTCGCAGCGAGCAGTTCGCGTGCGCGCGGCAGGCCCAGGGGCTCGACACCCGGCTTGCGCCGCGTGGCCAGCACCGGGGCCAGCACGAGGAAGTCGGCGCCGGAACGCGCCTCGATCTCCGCACGATCGTGCACCGATCCCCCGATCACGGCACCGCCCGGCAGGCGAGCACGGACCGCCGCGACATCGGGCGCCCGTGCGGGCAACTGCACGCCGTCCGCGAAGCCCGACGCGACGAGTGCGACGCGCGCGTTCAGGAGCAGCAGGCCGCCGGCGTCCCGCACGCGAGGATGGACGCGCGTGCACAACGCTGCGAGCGCGTCGTCGTCGACCTGCGGCTCGCGGATCTGGAACGCGCGCACTCCGCCGAGCAGCGCCTGATCGACCAGCGACTCGATGCGCGCGAGGTCGCCGCGACCGTCGGTGATCGCGAGCACGGCGAGGCAAGCGCACAGGGACTCGATGTCCACCTCAGTCCGTGCGCCCGTTGCGGCGCTCGATGAGGAAGCCGAGGTCGCGCGCGACATCCTGCAACTGCTCGACGTCGGCCGACCGCCGCAGCTTCACCCGCGTCGCCTCGATGCGTTCCTGGACACACTTGCCGAGGCTCGGTTGCGCGAGGAAACGCTCGATCAGTTCCTCGCGGCGGGCGTGCAGCGTGCGGTCGTCGTCGAGGATCAGCACTCCGGCCTGATCGCCCCAGTCCTCGAGGCTGTAGACGACGTTCTGAGGCAGCGGCACGCGGCTGCGGTCGGTGAGTTCCTGCGTGATCTGGGCGAGCGTCATCCCGTCGAGCAGCGCACCGTGCACCGACTCCTTGCAGAGCCGGAAGTGGTGCACGTGATCGCTCTTCTGCCGCTCGCAGAAACGGTCGAACACGTGGACGACCTCGTGCTCGTCGTCGCCCGGGAACAGCAGCAGTTCGAAATCGGGGTTGACCACCACCGTGGAGCGCGCACCACCCACGTCGCCCGCCGCATCGTTGCCGAGCAGCTCCGCTCCGAGGCGCGACAGGCGGATCGCCGCGGGACGTCCGTCGCGCAAGCC
Source organism: Planctomycetota bacterium (assembly GCA_046349595.1). Taxonomy (GTDB): domain Bacteria; phylum Planctomycetota; class UBA1135; order UBA1135; family UBA2386; genus JACRLW01. Next base: position 1,813,213 of record JAXMCA010000001.1, on the reverse strand, counting down.
GATGTCGACGATGCCGAGCGGGTAGAGGCGACGCTTGACCCAGTCGGCCAGATGCAGGCAGACCTGCTGCGTGTTCTCGGTCGGCACGTAGTCCCCGGTCTTGAAGCGCGACGCGAAGTACTCCTCCACGTTCAGCTCGTCGAGCTTCCCGAGGTAGCCGTTGCGCGCGAGGAAGGGCACGAACAGCACCTCGTGCCATTGGTCCGGCTCGAGCCGCCGCAGCAGCCGCAGCAGGATGCGACGCAGGCGCACCTGGTGATAGTGCTCCCCCTGCGGCGCGCGTTCCTCGACGGCGAAGGCCAGCAGCGAGCGCAGCTTCTCGATCAGGCTCTCGCCCTCGAACTCGTGTCCGCGCGGCGAGAGCTTGAAGGCGCGCTCGCCGCTGCGCTCGACCAGGCGTCGCGAGAGGCAGAACTGGTAGATGAAGCGCGCCTGCGTCTCGGCAGGCATGTAGCCGCCGGGAATCGACAGGAAGTTCTTGGTGATGCGCTTCGCGGAGGCCTTGTAGAGCAGGCCGTCGACGGTGAACTGCACTCGCGTCGAGGACACCTCGCGCAGGAACCGGCCGACGTTCCCGATCAGGTCGACACCGGCGGTGTTCGACTCGTCGACGCGCGGTGGTCCGTGGTCGTCGGACCAGGCCTGCAGGCAGCTCAGCGCGATCTCGTAGAAGACCACGACGGTCCGCTCGATCGGCTCGATGCCGAAGCGCTCCAGTCGCAGCGGTGCGACCGTGCCGAGCATGGCTTCCTCGAAGCACTTGCGCACCAGATCGAGGTCGACGTCGATCTCCAAATCCTCGGCGATCTTCGGCAGTTCGTCCGCCGGCATCAGTCCGCCGTAGATCGACAGGGCGCGTTCGAACACGGCGCGCACCGGTTCGCTCAGGCCGCGGATGCGATTGCGGATCGACTCGTCGAGGAGATAGATCTTGTAGACGCGCCGCGCGTGCTCGAGCGCCTTCTCGCGTCCGTCGGGATCCTTCTCCGCGCGCTTGTAGTAGCGCTCCTGCAGGAAGCCCTTGAGCGAAAGTGTGCCCTTGAGCTCCGCCTCCATGCGGCGACGCTGTTCCAGGATGCTGCTCGCGAGTTCGGCGGGGACGGCCCAGGTCTCCTGTCCTTCGACCGGGAACACGAAGCCCTCGCGCATCAATGCGACCAGCGACGCCTCGACCTCGAAGCGCGATCGGAACCCCACCTGCTGTGCGCCGAGCAGATCGCGGATGTCGCGCCGGTGGGCCTGCTCACGCAGGAAGCTCTCCAGCAGATCGGCGAGCTTCTCGGGCAACTCCTTCACGCGACGATGGGCGACCTCGCCGTCGGTCATGCGCGTCAGCAGCAGGCGCACCAGGTGGGCGCGACGGTGACCCTCCTCGCAGGAAGCACCCCAGCGCGACAGGGTGGCGCGCAGATCGCGCTCCGAGTTGCCCCGCACGAGCGTGCGCAGTGTCAGGTTGCCCATGCCTTGCGATCCTTCGTCATGGACGCGTCGATTTGCTCGGGACGCATGATCTCGTAGGCGTAGCCCTGCTCGGCGAGGAACAACTGCCGTCTGCCGCTGAAGTCCAGATCGCAGGTGTCGTCACTGACCAGAGTGTAGAACAAGGCGCTGCCGCCGCCGTCTCCCTTCGGCCGCAGGACGCGCCCGAGCCGCTGCGCCTCCTCCTGGCGACTGCCGAAGGTCCCCGACACCTGGATCAGGACGTTGGCATCCGGAAGGTCGATCGCGAAGTTGCCGACCTTGCTGACCACCAGCGCCCGGATGCGGCCGTCGCGGAAGTCCGCGTAGAGCCGCTCGCGCTCGGCGGTCGGCGTGCGCCCCGTGATCAGAGGCAGACCGAGCGTGCGGGCCAGCACACGGATCTGGTCGAGGTACTGCCCGATCACGAGCACGCGATCCCCGGCGTGAATGCGCATCAGTTCGGCGCACACCTCGAGCTTGCGTTCGTTCTCCGCAGCCAGCTTCTGCCGACGACGCGGCGACGACGACGCGTAGATCTGCGCGCGCATGGCGTTGAGCGGGATGCGGACCTCGATGCAATGCGCGGCGGCGAGGAACCCCTGACGCTCGAGATCACGCCACGGCAGCTCGAATCGCTTGGGCCCGATCAGCGAGAAGACGTCGCCTTCGCGGCCGTCCTCGCGGACCAAGGTAGCGGTCAAACCGAGTCGTCGACGGGCCTGGATCGCGGCCGTGGCGCGGAACACCGGCGCCGGCAGGAGGTGAACCTCGTCGTAGACGATCAGACCCCAGTCGTTCTGCTCGAGCAGCGCGAAGTGCGTGAAGGGCTCGGTCCGCGTGCGTCGCCAGGTCAGGATCTGGTAGGTCGCGATGGTGACCGGTGCGACCTCCTTGCGATCGCCGGTGTACTCCCCCACGTCCTCGGGTCGCAGAGAAGTCCTCTCCAGGAGTTCACGTCGCCATTGACGCACCGCGACCGTGTTGGTCGTGAGGATCAGGGTGCGGGTGTTCGCGAGCGCCATCACGCCGAGGCCGACCACGGTCTTGCCGGCGCCGCAGGGCAAGACGATCACGCCCGAACCGCCGCGCGCACTCCCGTCCTGCCAGAACGACTCCGCGGCGCGGGTCTGGTACTCGCGGAGCACGAAGCTCGCACCGCTCGCCGTCACCTTGCGGAGAGCGATGGTCAGCGCGGCACCGCCGCGATAGCCCGCTTCGTCGCGCACCGGGAAGCCGAGCTTCACGAGGCAGTGCTTGAGGACGCCGCGGTTCTCGGTCGGGAACGGTACTCCGCGCGCATCGGCACGCTCGGCATGCAGCAGCGGTCGGATGCTGCGCGACTCGAGGATCTCGGCCAGTTCCTCGGCGCCATCGACCTCCATCCGCAGCTCCGCCGGATGCGAGGACGGCGCGAAGCGGATCAGTCCGTAGCGGCCATACCAGCGACGGACCTCGTCGAGCACCGACTGCGCCACCGGGTAGCGCGAGGCGGAGACCAGGTAGCCGAGGATCTCCTCGAGCGGATGCCCGAGCGCGGCAGCGTTCCAGATGCTGACCTTGGTGATGCGGTAGAAGTGGACGAACTCCGGCGACTTCTCCAGCTCCGCGAACCAAGCGAGCCGCGCGCGTGCTTCGTCGAAGCGCGGGTGATGCACCTCGAGCAGGATCGTGCGGTCGGTCTGGACGACCAGCGGATTGTCCTTCGTCACGAAGCCGACTCCCTGGTGCGCGTGGTGCGGTTGGTCTTGCTGCGCGTCGCCGTCGCGGGCGAGCTTCCGGCGGGGAGCAGCGGCGCGACGAATCGTCCGGTGACGCTGTTTGCGTCGCGCACCATCTCCTCGGGCGTGCCCTGGAACAGCAGGCGTCCACCCTTCGGGCCCGCCCCCGGTCCGAGTTCGATCACGTGGTCGGCGCACTTCACGACGTCGAGGTGGTGCTCGACCACGAGCACGCTGTCGCCGCGCTCGACCAGGCGCTGGAGCACCGCGACCAGCTTCTTCACGTCGTCCAAGTGCAGGCCGGTGGTCGGTTCGTCGAGGACGTACAGCGTGTTCGTCGAGGGACGCTTGGCGAGCTGTGCGACCAGCTTGATGCGCTGCGCCTCGCCGCCCGACATGGTGTTGCCGGCCTGTCCCAGACGCAGGTAGCCGAGGCCGACGTCCTGCAGGAGTTGAAGGGGACGCGCGATCTGGCGATGGTCGCGGAAGAACTCGAAGGCCTCGTCGACTTCCATCTCGAGCACGTCCGCGATGGTCTTGCCGTGCAGGTCGACGGTCAGCGTCTCGGCGTCGTAGCGGCGCCCGCGACAGGTCTCGCAGGTGACCCACACGTCGGCGAGGAAGTGCATCTCGACCTTGATCTGGCCCTTGCCCTCGCAGGTCGGACAGCGTCCCTCGGCGACGTTGAAGGAGAAGCGTCCGGGACCGAAGCCCTTCACGCGGCTCTGTGGGAGCTGCGCGAACAGTTCGCGGATCGGGGTGAACACCCCGGTGTAGGTCGCCGGATTGCTCGCCGGAGTCGTGCCGATCGGTGACTGGTCGACGACGACGGCGAGGAGGTCCTCCGCCCCCTGCGCGGTGTACTCGCCGCTCGCGAGCCGCGGCACCAGCGTGTCCATCACCAGCGAGGACTTGCCGGAACCCGACATGCCGGTCACGGCGACCAGACAGCCGAGCGGGACGTCGAGATCGAAGCCGCTCAGGTTGTGCGTGCTGCAGTCCCGCAGATGAAGAGCCCCGCGCGCGGAACGTCGCTGCGTCGGCACCTCGATGCGCAACTCGCCGCGGAGATAGGCACCGGTCAGGCTGTCACCGTTGCGGATCACCTCCTCCGGAGTCCCTGCAGCGACGACCCGCCCGCCGCGATGTCCTGCTCCCGGGCCCATGTCGACGATGTGGTCGGCACGACGCATCACATGCTCGTCGTGCTCGATCGCGACCACCGTGTTGCCGAGGTCGCGCAGTTCCAGCAAGGTACCGAGCAGGCGCTCGGTGTCGCTCGGATGCAGACCGATGGTCGGCTCGTCGAGGACGTACAGCACGCCCACCAGACGATTGCCGAGCTGTGTCGCGAGCCGGATGCGCTGCGCCTCGCCACCCGACAGCGTGGCGGCGGAACGGTCGAGAGTGAGATAGCCGAGTCCGACCGACGAGAGGAACGACAGGCGGCTCTGCACCTCGCGGAGCACGTCGCGTGCGATCGTCCCCTCCGCCTTGCGCAACCGCAGCGCGTCGACCTTGGCGCTCGCCTCGTCGACCGACAGACGCGTGAAGGCGGGCAGCGAGACCCCGCCGACCAGCACGGCACGCTGCGCCGGACCGAGTCGATCGCCCCGGCACTCCGGACACTCCTGCTCGCGCATCACCGCACCGAAGCGCTCCGCGGTCAGCTGCGGATCCTGGCCGCGGTACCACTCCTCGATCTGTCGGGCGAGACCCTTCCAGGTCACCGCCATGTCCCAGCGTCGACTGGTCTCGCCGCGGTCCGACTTGAAAGTGATCTGGTAGCGCTGGTCTCCCGTGCCGCGCATCAGGATCTCGCGAGCTTGCGCCGGAAGATCGCGGTACGGCTCAGCGAGGTCGAAACCGTGGGCCTTGGCGACGGCGACGGCCGTCGAGTGGTACCACCCGCCCCGCTTCAGCAGGAAGGTGAAGGCCGCGCCCTTGTGCGCGATCGCGCCGGCGAACAGAGGCTTCGCCTGGTGCTGCACGAGCAGCTCGGGCACGCACGCGGCCATGCGGCCGAGACCGGTGCAGCTCGGACAGGCACCCGAGTGGTGATTGAACGAGAACCAGCGTGGGTGCGGGTCCTTCGGCGTCACGTGACCGCACTCGGGGCAGGAGCGGTCGGTGGTGTAGACACGTGTCGTCCCCTCGGTGCTGCGCACCACCACCCTGCCGTGCGCGAACTCACCGGCTTGGGCGACGGCATCGACGACGCGCGCCCTGTCGTCGAAGGTCAGCCGATCGAGCACGACGAAAAGCTCGTGCACCTTGCCGTCGGCACCGAGCGGGATGGCGTCGTCGAGACGATGCTCCTTGCCGTCGACGAGCACGCGCAGCACGCCCGTCTCGCGCCAGCCCTTGCGCAGCTCCTCGAGGTAATCGTGCAGCAGCTCCGCGCTCTCCTTGCGCGCCGCGGGGATCGCGATCGGTGCGAGGACGTAGCCGCGCGACTTGCCGAGATGCGCGGCCACGTCCTTGGCGATGCTCGACGGTGACCACGCCGCGAGCTCCTGGCCGTGCGTCGGACAGTGCGGTCGGCCGATGCGTGCCCACAGCAGGCGCAGGTAGTCCTGGATCTCGGTCGCGGTCGCGACCGTCGATCGCGGACTGCGCGACGCCGCCTTCTGGTCGATCGCGATCGCCGGGCCGAGCCCGTCGAGCTTGTCGACCGGAGCCCGATCCATGCGGCCGAGGAACCGCCGCGCGTAGGTCGACATGCTCTCGACGAAACGCCTCTGCCCTTCGGTGAACAGCGTGTCGAAGGCGAGGCTCGTCTTGCCCGATCCGCTCGGGCCCGTCACCACCGTGAAGCGATCGAGCGGGATCGAGACGTCCACCGAGCGCAGGTTGTTCTTGCGAGCGCCGCGCACCTCGATCGCGGTCGGAGCGTCGACCTTCTCGATGCGTCCGCCGTCCTTCAGCTCCGCGGGCCGCCCGTGCAGGAGCGGTCGCAGGGCGATCCCGGTGTGCGAAGCGGGGTCTGCGGCGACCTCCTCCGGCGTGCCGGTGGCGACGATTCGACCGCCGCCGGGACCACCCTCGGGACCGAGATCGATGATCCAGTCGGCGCGCTTCACGACGTCGAGGTTGTGTTCGATGACGAGCACGGTGTTGCCCGCGTCGACGAGGCGTTCGAGGCAGGCGAGGAGGCGACGGACGTCGTCGAAGTGCAGACCGGTGGTCGGCTCGTCGAGCACGTAGATGGTGCGGCCGGTCGAAGGGCGCTGCAGCTCGGTGGCGAGCTTCACCCGCTGCGCTTCGCCGCCCGACAGCGTCGTCGAAGGCTGGCCGAGCTTGACGTAGCCGAGGCCGACGTCCTGGAGCGTCGAGAGAGCGCGTGCGATCTTCGGGAAGGCCCCGAGCAGTTCGAGCGCGTCGTCGATCGTCAGGTCGAGGAGCTGCGCGACGTTGCGGCCCTTGAACTCGATCTCCAGTGTCTCGGCGTTGAAGCGCCGCCCGTCGCACTCCTCGCACTCGACCTCGACCGGCGCGAGGAACTGCATCTCCAGCGTGCGCACGCCGGCACCCTCGCACGCCTCGCAGCGTCCTGATGCGACGTTGAACGAGAAACGCCCCTTCTTGTACTCGCGGAGACGCGACTCGGGCAGCGACGCGAAGAGGTCGCGGACGTGATCCCAGACCGCGGTGTAGGTCGCGGGATTGCTGCGTGGGGTGCGCCCGATCGGCGCCTGGTCGATCTCGACGATCTTGTCGAGAAGCGCGAGTCCGCGGATCTCGCGGTGCAGACCGGGCACGTCGTCGGCGCCGTGGAGCGCCCGGCGCAGCGCACGCTTGAGGATCAGGTTGACGAGCGTGGACTTGCCGGAACCCGACACACCGGTGACCGCCACGAAGCAGCCGAGCGGAATGGCGAGATCGACGTCCTTGAGGTTGTGGTGGCTCGCACCGAGCACCTCGACGAATCCACGCGGTCCCGCCGGTCGCCGTGTCTTCGGCACCTCGATCGACAGGTCGCCGCGCAGATAGCGCGCGGTGAGCGAATCGCCGCGCGCGACCTCGGCGGGAGGCCCGGCCGCGACAACGGTGCCGCCGTGCACTCCCGCGGCCGGACCGACGTCGACGAGGAAGTCGCTGTTGCGGATGGTGTCCTCGTCGTGCTCCACCACGCACACCGTGTTCCCGCGGTCGCGGAGCGCGAACAAGGTCTGGAGCAAGCGCCCCTGATCGCGCGGATGCAGGCCGATGCTCGGTTCGTCGAGGACGTACAGCACGCCGCGCAGCCCGGCGCCCACCTGTGCGGCGAGACGGATGCGCTGCGACTCGCCACCCGACAGCGTGTTGGCGCGCCGATCGAGCGTGAGGTAGCCGAGCCCGACGCTGTCGAGAAAGGTGAGCCGGAAGCGGATCTCGCGCAGGATCTCCTCGGCGATCCGCGCGCGGTTGCCGCTCAGCGTCAACGAGCTGAACCAGTGAAGCGCCTGCGCGATCGGCCACGCGAGCGTGTGCGGCAGCGTCAGACCTTCGAAGCGGACATGGCGCGCCGCCGCGTTGAGACGCGCGCCGCCGCACTCCGGGCACGCCTGCGCACGCCGGTAGCGGTCGAGGTGACGCGCCGTCGCCGGACCGTAGACCGACTCGAGATGCGGGATCAAGCCCGGGAAAGGCACGCGCAGCTTGCCGCTGCTCTTGATGGTCCGACTCTGACGAGCCCAACGGAACTCGAAGGTCTTGGTCCCCGAGCCGTGCAACACGACCTTGCGCGCCTTCGGCGGCAGCTTCTTCCACGGGGTGTCGAGGTCGAAGTCGTAGGCCTCGGCGACCTGCGCGATGTGATCGAGGTCGAGACGTCCGTAGGCGAGCTTGCCATCCTCGGTGAAACCGTGCAGCGCGAGGCCACGCAGCGACGCGGACGCGTCGCGCACCAGTAGATCCGGGTCGAAGTTGTGCACCTCGCCGAGGCCGTCGCAGCGCGCGCAGGCGCCGACCGGGCTGTTGAAGGAGAACAGCCGCGGCTCGAACTCCGGCAGGGCACCGTGGCCGTTGGGGCAGGCGCGAGCCGTCGAGAAGGTCTCGCCCGGTGCGCTCTCCGCATCGGCGTCGAGGATCAGCACCGATCCCCCGCCCAGCGCGACCGCGCCCTCGATCGCCTCGGCGAGACGCGAGCGCTCCGCACCGTCGACCCGCAGACGATCGATCACCAGCTCGATCGAGTGGTACTTGTAGCGTTCGAGGACGATGTCCTCGTCGAGACGGCGCACGCTGCCGTCGACGCGCGCGCGCACGAAGCCGCGCGCACGCCAGCCGGCGAGCTCCTGCCGGTACTCGCCCTTGCGTTCACGCACCACCGGTGCGAGCACCAGCACGCGCTTCTCGCGGTGCGTCGTCAGCAGCGCTTCGACGATGCGATCGACCGACCAGGCCTCGACCGTCGCGCCGCACTGCGGACACTCGGGCACACCGAGGCGCGACCACAACAGGCGCAGGAAGTCCGCGACCTCGGTGAGCGTGCCCACCGTCGACCGCGGCGAGTGCCCCACCGACTTCTGGTCGATCGACACGGTCGGCGACAGTCCGTCGACCACGTCGACCTTCGGCTTCTCCATCCGCCCGAGGAACTGCCGCGCGTAGCTCGACAGGCTCTCGAGGAAGCGACGCTGCCCCTCCTGGTAGATGGTGTTGTAGGCGAGGCTCGACTTCCCCGATCCCGAGACGCCGGTGAAGGTGACCAGCGCGTCGCGGGGGAATTCGAGGTCGACGTTGCGCAGGTTGTGTTCCCGCGCCCCCCGGACGGTGACATGTCGCTGCACCTTGGGCATGCCTGATTCACGATTCCCCGTCGCGGGGGAAACCGGTCAGCATAGCGGGGTCCCATCGGCGGGCGACGCCGGCGCTCCCCCGACGCAGGACAGCAGTTCGTCGTGGAGCCAGCCGTTGCTGGCCAGGACCTGCCCGCCGTACAACCAGTCGTCTCCGCCGGAGAGATCGGTGACGCGTCCGCCGGCCTCGCGCACGATCAGGGCGCCGGCCGCGACGTCGTACGGCGCGAGGTACAGCTCCCAGTAGCCGTCCCAGGTCCCGTCCGCGGTCATGCAGAGGTCGAGCTCCGCGGAGCCGTAGCGGCGCAGGTCGCGGCAGCGCGGCAACACGCGGCGGATCCGCTCGACGTTGTCGTCGCGACCTGGTTCGTTGCGGTTGTAGGCGAAGCCCGTGCACAGCAGGGCATCGTCGAGCTCGCGCGTCGGGCTGACGTGGATGCGCATCCCGTCGCGCCACGCTCCGGCACCGCGCGCCGCCGACCAGACCTTGCCCAGGCGAGGAGCTTCGACCACGGCGCACAAAGGTGAGCCGCGATGCCACAGCGCCACGGCGACGCAGAACCAGGGCAGGTTGTGGACGAAGTTGGTCGTGCCGTCGAGCGGGTCGACGATCCACAGGTGATCGGCGCTGCGGCTCGCCGCTCCGGCTGGAGTGAGTGCGCCTTCCTCGGCCAGCACCGCATCGAGGGGTCGAGCCTCGAGGATGGTCCCCACCACCGCCTGCTCGGCCGCCCGATCGGCCGCGGTCACCAGTTCGCGACGCCGCCCCTTCGACGCCGTCGCGATGTCACGCGCCTCGAAGGCGCAGGAGGCGAGCACCTCGGCGCCGCGGTGTGCCGCGCGGCGTGCCAGCGCGAGCAGTTCATCGAGCGGAGCGTCGTTCACCGGCTTGCTCCGTCGAGGACCTCGACGATGTCCTCCTCGAGCTTCCGTGCATCGGGTGCGCCGCGCTTCGCACCGCTGCGATCGACCAGGATGGAGAACAACACGACGCGACGATCCTCCGTCGCGAGATACCCCGACAGCGCACTCGCACCCGCGAGAGTCCCGGTCTTCGCGCGCACGCGTCCCTGCAGGTCGCTGCCGCGGAAGCGGCGCTCCAGCGTGCCGTCGCGACCGGCGATCGGCAGCGCCGACGCGAACAGCTTCGCATGCGGAGTCCGCGCGATGGCGTCGAGAACGTCGACGCACAGCCGCGGCGTGACCCGATCGAGCCGCGACAGGCCGGAGCCGTCGACGATCTCGAGCTGTTCGGGGAGTTCGTGCACGAGCTTCGCCAGCGCGGCGCGCAGGGCGTGCGGGGCCGCCGCGTAGCTGCCGTCTCCGCCGCGTTCCGCGCCGAGCACGCGCAGGATCTGCTCCGCATCGATGTTGCTCGACTCGCGCAGCGCGCGCTCGATCGACTCGACCAGCGGCGTGGTGACGGTCTCCAATGCGAGGTCGCGCTCGGGCGCGTCGGGATCGACACCGATGCCGGCTTCCTCCAGCGCAGCGCGCAGCGCGCGCTCGAACAGTGCCGTCGGATCCGCGCAGGAGCCGCGCACGATGCGCGGCTGACCGCGCGTCCAGAAGTTCCCGCTCAGGCGCAGCGACGTGCCCGCCTCCTCGACGCGGTAGCGACCACCCTTCTTCGCGTCGCGCGTGCCGATCAGGGTGCCGTCGAGGGCGAAGCCGGTCCAGGGCGCGACCAGCGACGCCTCGGCGGCCTCGCCCTCCCCGGCGGAACGGATCTCCACGCCCCAGCAGGCCCCGTCCAACAGGAGTCCGGCACTGGGCGCGCAGTAGTCGAGGTGCGACTGGTCGCGGGGCCAGCCGTCGGGTCGCGCCACTCCGCCGAAGCGTCCATCGTCGAGATGGATGCCGCGGATCGCGTGGACGCCGGCCCGGGACAGCTGATCGGCGACGGCGCGAAGCAGCGCGCGCGGGTCGTGCTCGCCTCCGGTGATCCAGTTCGGATCGCCCCCGGCGAGCACGCGCAGCTCCCCGTGCGTCAATGTGAAGCCGGTGCGGAACCGGTAGTCGGCCCCGAGCTCCGCGAGCGCCGCTGCGACCGTGAGGAGCTTCTGGTTGCTGGCCGGCACGAAGCCCTCCGCCGCGCGATGCTCGGCGAGCACGCGACCCGAGTCGACCTCGCGTGCGAACAGCCCGACCCGCAGGCCGGCGCCTTCCGCCGTGCGGATCAGATCGGCGCAACGCACCTGCGCCGCGCGGTCCTGAGCGAAGGCCGCCGAACGACCCGTCGCGAGCACCACGACGGTCATCACCCACCACGAACAACCACCCATGAGCGCCGATGAGGTACGGATCGCGCGCGGCGGTGCAAGCAACGAAACGGCATTCGCGTGGGACGCACCGCACTTCGCCCTCCGCCTGCGCTTGACATCGCGCCGTGCGGAACCACCGATCGCGTGGGGACATCCGGGGCGCTCCGACCGGCGGATCGTCGCCGCCACCCGACCTCTTCCGACGGCCTCGCGAGGATTCCGGTTCGTCGGTGCGGGTCGCGAATTGCCGCCTGGACCGCATCGCAGGCCCTTGCCGCGGCGAAACGCCGAACTCGTCCCAGCCACCCGCTAGATTCAGCGTGGAAACGCGATGGGCCCCACCATATGCAGTGCCCCCCTTGCGACGGCCGGCCGGTCGGACGGGCGTCGCGAGCTCCGGTCCGTCCCCCGGGAGGGGGCTGCGGTGGCCCATGCTCGCGGGCGCCGCAGGGTGTCGTCCATGCTCGTCCTGCGCCCTGAAACTCGGTGTCCCGTCATCGAGCCGATCCTCCGTCGGCCGGCTCGGACTCCGGTTCCGGCGCGCGCGCGGGGGTGTGCGGCCCACGGAAGGGTGTTCCCGGTGCAGTGCGATCGCGCCGTGCGCGCGGTGCTCAAGCGGTTGAGTGGAGGCTGAAGGTGAAGATCCAGCGGCGGTTCACGAAGAAAGGTCGTTCCCCCTACGAGAGCATCCCGTTCGCCAAGCGGACCTCGGAGATCCGCAATCCGGACGGTTCCGTGGTCTTCCGTGCGGAAGGCATCGACATCCCCGAGTCGTGGTCGCAGGTCGCCACCGACATCCTCGCGCAGAAGTACTTCCGGAAGGCCGGGGTGCCGCAGCTCGACGAGAAGGGTCAGCCCCGCACCACCGCCGACGGCAAGCCGGTTCTCGGCTCCGAGCGCGACGCCCGGCAGGTGTTCCATCGCCTGGCGGGTTGCTGGGCGCACTGGGGCAAGGAGCACGGCTACTTCGACGGCGACGACGATGCGCGCGCCTTCTACGACGAGCTGTGCCACATGCTCGCGGCGCAGTACTGCGCCCCCAACTCGCCGCAGTGGTTCAACACCGGTCTGAACTGGGCCTATGGCATCGACGGTCCGCCCCAGGGTCACTGGTACTGCGACCCGGCGACCGGTGAAGCCAGGAAGTCGACCAGCGCCTACGCGCGGCCGCAGCCGCACGCCTGCTTCATCCAGTCGGTCACCGACGACCTCGTCAACGAGGGCGGGATCATGGACCTCTGGACCCGCGAGGCCCGCCTCTTCAAGTACGGATCGGGGACCGGCACGAACTTCTCGCGCCTGCGCGGCGAGAACGAGCCGCTGTCCGGCGGCGGGCGCTCGTCCGGCCTGATGTCCTTCCTCAAGATCGGCGACCGTGCGGCCGGTGCGATCAAGTCCGGCGGGACCACGCGGCGCGCCGCGAAGATGGTCTGCCTCGACCTCGATCACCCCGACATCGAGGCCTTCATCGACTGGAAGGTGCTGGAGGAGCAGAAGGTCGCGTCGCTGGTCGCCGGCAGCAAGAACGTCAAGAAGCACGTCGATGCGGTGATGCGCGCCTGCGTGCAGCGCTCCGCGGGCGGCGAGGAGACGGTGATCCTCAAGCCGCGCGAGAACCGCTCCCTCGCCGAGGCGCTGGTGCAGGCGCGCGCCGCGTGCGTACCCGAGGCGATGCTGCAGCGAGCGCTGCAGCTCGTCGGTCAGGGCGAGCGCGAGATGGCGTTCCCCGAGTACGGCGTCGACTGGGACAGCGAGGCCTACCTCACCGTCTCCGGCCAGAACTCGAACAACTCGGTGCGCATCCCCAACGCCTTCTTCGAGGCGCTCGAGCGCGGGGGCAAGTGGGCGCTCCGTCGCCGCGTGGACAACAAGGTCCACAAGGAGGTCCGCGCTCGCGACCTGTGGGAGAAGATCTCCTTCGCAGCGTGGTCGTGCGCCGATCCCGGCGTGCAGTACGACACCACCATCAACGAGTGGCACACCTGCCCCGAGGACGGTCGCATCGAGGCGAGCAATCCCTGCTCGGAGTACATGTTCCTCGACGACACGGCCTGCAACTTGGCGTCGCTGAACCTCGTCAAGTTCCTGCGACCCGATGGCAGCTTCGACATCGAAACCTTCGAGCACGCCGTCCGCCTGTGGACGATCGTCCTCGAGATCAGCGTGCTGATGGCGAGCTTTCCGAGCCGTGAGATCGCGCTCAAGAGCTGGACCTACCGCACGCTCGGCCTGGGATACGCGAACATCGGCACCCTGCTGATGCACCTCGGCATCCCCTACGACTCGGCGCAGGCCCGCGCGATCGCCGGTGCGATCACCGCGATCATGTGCGGCAAGTCCTACGAGACCTCGGCGGAGATGGCCGGCGAACTCGGACCCTTCGCGGCCTACGACCGCAACCGCGACGCAATGCTGCGCGTGATCCGCAATCACCGCCGCGCGGCCTACGCGACCTCCGCCACCGAGTACGAGGGCCTCTCGATCACGCCGCTCGGCATCGACCCGACCGGCTGTCCGGAGGAACTCCTCGCCGCAGCACGCCACTCCTGGGACCGGGCGCTCGAACTGGGCGAACGCCACGGCTTCCGCAACGCGCAAGTCACCGTCATCGCGCCGACCGGCACGATCGGCCTCGTGATGGACTGCGACACCACCGGTGTCGAACCCGACTACGCACTGGTGAAGTTCAAGAAGCTGGCCGGCGGCGGCTACTTCAAGATCATCAACCAGAGCCTGCCTCCGGCACTGAAGCGCCTCGGCTACACGCCGCGCCAGATCGACGAGATCGTCGCCTACGCGGTCGGCCGCCGCACGCTCGCCGGAGCACCTCACATCAATCACGAGACCCTCGCCGAGAAGGGCTTCGGAGACACCGAGATCCGCCGCATCGAGGAGGTGCTCGGCAGCGCCTTCGACGTGTCCTTCGCCTTCAACAGGCACACGCTCGGCGAGGACTTCTGCAAGCGCGTCCTCGGTTTCAGCGATCAGCAGCTCGGTGACTGGAACTTCCACATGCTCGAGGCGCTCGGCTTCGGCAAGGCGCAGATCGCCGAGGTCAACGACTACGTGTGCGGCACGATGACCGTCGAGGGGGCACCGCACCTGAAGGACGAACATCTCGCGGTGTTCGACTGCGCGAACCGCTGCGGACGCAAGGGGCGTCGCTACATCCAGTACCGCGCCCACATCGACATGATGGCCGCGGTCCAGCCCTTCATCTCCGGAGCGATCAGCAAGACCATCAACATGCCGAACGACGCCAGCGTCGCGGAGGTCGAGCATGCCTACCAGCACTCCTGGCGCAGCATGGTGAAGGCGGTCGCGCTGTACCGCGACGGCAGCAAGCTCTCGCAGCCCTTGAACTCCGGCAGCGACGACGACGAACTCACCGATGCCGGCCTGCACGCCACGCCGACTCCGGTCGCGGCGACGGCCGAGCGCGTCACGCAGAAGGTGGTGCACCACTACCTGCGTCAGCGTCGCCGCCTGCCCAACCGCCGCTCCGGCTACACGCAGAAGGCGGTGGTCGGCGGTCACAAGATCTACCTGCGCACCGGCAACTACGACGACGGCTCGCTGGGCGAGATCTTCCTCGACATGCACAAGGAGGGCGCCGCGTTCCGCAGCCTGATGAACAACTTCGCGATCGCCGTGTCGCTCGGCCTGCAGCACGGCGTGCCGCTGGACGAGTTCGTCGACGCGTTCGTGTTCACGCGCTTCGAGCCGAATGGCATGGTCTCCGGCCACGACCGGATCCGCATGTCGACTTCGATCATCGACTACGTGTTCCGCGATCTGGCGATCAACTACCTCGGTCGTCACGAACTCGCGCAGATCCAGGACGACGACCTCAGCAGCACCACGACCGGTCGCCGCGGGGAGGAGGACGTGTTCGACGACGAGGACGCCGAGGACGGCGCCGTGCTGGAGGAGCACATCGTCGACGACCCGGCGCCCCGCTCCGGCGATGGGGCGAGCGACGGTGCGCCGTCGGCACGACGCGTGATGGTCCCGGCGGCGCAGGCCGTGGCGGCAGCCACCGCGAAGGTGAATGGCAACACCAGCGCCAGGGCCGCCGCGCCCGAGCCGACCGCGATCGTGATCCCGGCGGCGATCGCGCAACGTGGAGTGGCGACGGCGTCCGCATCCACGGCGACGCGTGACCCCCGCCGCAGCGCGATCCGCGAGGCGAGGCTCAAGGGCTACGAGGGCGACCCCTGCCCCTCCTGCAATCAGTTCACCCTGGTCCGCAATGGCACCTGTCTGAAGTGCGTGTCCTGCGGAGCGACCAGCGGCTGCAGCTGATCGGAGCGAAGGGAGGGGTCGATCGAGGGGGCCGTGCGCGCGACCCCCTTCGCCGTTAGCTTGTCCGGCCCTCGGACCGCCCCGCGCGACCCCCTCCGCGCACGCCCCGGTGCGGCGTCCGACGGGACTCCGTCGATGCGCCTCTCCCCCTTCGGCTCCCCCGGTTCCTCGCCGAACTCGGCGCTGGTGTTCATCCCCGGCGCCCTCCTGGTGACGATCGGCCTGAGCATCCTCCTGCTCCCCGAACTGCTCCGCTACCTCGTCGCGGGGTTCTTCGTGCTCGTCGGCGCCTTGCTGCTGGGAGCAGCGTGGCAGTTGCGCCGCGGACCGATCACGACACGCATGGCCGGTTTCCTGGACCGATTCCGGGACGACGCGCGCCGCTGAGTCCGCGTTGACAGCGCGCGACCGCCCGGCGCGGTCGTGCAACCCCGCCCGGGCGTCGAGCCGGCGCGCGGGAGGGGTCGAAAGGTCGACGGAGCGCCATGCTCCGTCGACGCCATCGCCATCGCCTGATGCTGGGAACGGCCGCCTTCCTCGCGGCCTGCGGCAGCCATGGACAGCCGACCGCGGGTTCGGCGGGTGGTTCCACTGCGCTCGGTCTGCGCCTCGCGATCCTCGGCGCTCAGCCCGACGACTCCGCCGTGCAGGTCGCCCTCGACGTCCGGCCCGCGGTCGAGTTCGACGGCATCGTCGCGCGCGAATGCCTCGACGACGTCAACTGCGGACTCTTCACCGCCGGCAGCACCGAGAAGGTCGCGTGCGATCTCGAGATCGACCACGGCCGCCGCGTCGTCTTCCATCCTCGTGCCCCGCTCCAGGCGGAGGCCGACTACGAACTGCGCCTCCCGGCGCTGACCGGCGACGTCGACGGACGCTTGCTCGACGAGGATGTCACCATCCGCTTCCGCACGTTCGACACGACCGCACCGAGGGTGCTCGGCCTGGCGCCGGAGTGTGAGGGTCACGACCTCGCCCGCGGCGAGACGATCACGCTGTTGTGCGACGACGCGCTCGATCCCGGCAGCATCGGATCGACCACGGTGTCGCTCCGCGACGCACTCGGACGGAGCATGTCGGCACGGGTCGCCTGCGACGGGCCACGCATCGCGGTCTACCCGGTCGTCGATCTGCGCGGCGACGGGGATTTCAGCGTCGCCGTGCAACGCCTGCTCGATCGCTCCGGGAATCGCATGGACACCGCCGCGGTCGTGCGTTTCCACACCGCGGTCGACGTGCAGGGTCCGCAACTCCTGCGCTCGTGGCCTGCACAGGGCGCGGTGATCTCCCGCTTCGCCACCCTCGAGCTCGCCTTCGACGAGTCGGTGGCACTGCCCGACGAGGGATCGCAGCCGGTCGTCGAGGATCAGGACGGCGGCCCCGTCGCGATCCGGATCGGCGTGTCCGAGGACCAGCGCACTCTCCGCATCACTCCGGTGCTTCCGCTGAAGTCCGGCTTCGCCTACGTGATCCGCAGCGAGTTCGACGGCGGCTTGCTCGACGTCAGCGGAAACCCTTATCCGCAGCCGGTGGTGCTGTCGTTCAGCGTCGGAACGGACGAGACCCCGCCGACCCTGCTCACCACGATGCCGGCCGACGGCGCCGTGCGCATCGACCCGCGTGCGCAGATCGTGCTCCACTTCGACGAGGACATCGATCCCACGCATCTCCACGCGGGAGGACTCGAGATCCGCGCCGACGCTCGCCCCTGCGCCATCGCCGCTCTCGAACTCGACGAGGACCATCGCACGGTGCGCTGCACCTTGCGCGACCCCCTACCGCCGTCGGTTCGCGTCGACGTGCGCGTGCTCGCGGAGAGCGACGCCTTCCGCGACCCTGCCGGCAATCCTCTCGCCACCGATCACGAATTCCGATTCACGACCTCCGACGACACCGCGCCCCTGACGGTGATGGTGTGGCCCGAGCCGGACACGGTCGGACTGCCCTTCGACGCGAGTCTCGCGCTGCTGGCGGACCGCGCGCTCGACGCGAGCACGGTCGACCTGACGCGCATTCAGGTGCTCGATGCCTCGGGTGGTCCGGTGCCGGGGAGCCTCGCCCTCGAGCGTGGCGACCGCGTGGTGCGCTTCCGCAGTGCGGCGCCCTACCAGCCCGGTTCGACCTACACGATGGTGGTCCGTGGCGGGCCGGACGGCTTGCGCAAGGCCTCGGGCAACTGGATGGAGACCGATCTCCGCCAGCAGTTCCGCGTCGGCTACCGATCGGATGCCGATCCGCCGGATCTGGAAGTCACCGTCGACGCGGTCGGCGCACCGCGCAACCAGTCACGCATCATCGACCGCGAGGGCTCCACGCTCGACCTGCGTGCACGCGAGGGCACCGACCCCGCGCTCGACCTCAGCAGCGCGGACCTGGTGCTCGAGGGCCCCGGAGCGGTGCCTTCGGCCGACGTGCTGTTCGCCGCCGCGGAGTTCACGCCGCGCTCGATGCGCGTGCGGTTGGTCGGCGATCTGGCGCTCGCGCCGGGGCACTACCTCCTCCGAGGTCGGGTGCGCGATCTGAGCGGCGGAGCGGGCGAGGCGCCGCCCCTCGAGTTCGACGTCATCCAAGCCGGGAGTGACGAACGCCCCTTCGATCGCACCCAGGTCGTGTGGGTCCGATTCGATCTCGACCGGGACCAGAACGGTCGTCCCGATTTCGAGGACGATCTCTACCGCATCGGGCTGATGTGCGAAGGCGATCCCCTTGGAGCCAACGCGCGTCTCGCCGCCCTGGTTCGCGACGGGGTCCTCGCCGAGTGCCACCGCCTGTTCGGACGCAGGCGCGACGGCGCACCGCTCGGTCCCGACTCCATCCCCTTGCGTGCCACGGCGCGTCAGCCACTGGGCATCCCGGCGATGCAGATCGCCTGCGGTGGCTTCGATCCAGCAGGTGCTCCGCAGAGGACCTTCGGAGCGGCGTCCACCGGCACGCTCGGTCGCGCACGCTACGACTACCGCAATCAGCTGTTCTCCGACCTGGCGACCAGCTCGTCTCCCGGTCTCGGTGTCTTCCCCGCCGAGCTGTTCCTGTTCGAATCGCGCGTCCATCTCGACGTCTATCCGGGATACGTCACCGGCTTCGCGCGCCGCTTCATGCCGGTGGCACCCGATCTCGCCGGCACTCCGGCCGGCCGCTCCGCACTCGACGCGCGCGTCCTCGCCGAGGACTTCGACTACGCGACGGCCACCGCGTCGGAGCGCGCGCGCTACACCACGGTGATGGCCGCGGCGGACGACTGGGCGACCTGCGTCGGCACGATCCTCGCCCACGAGATCGGCCACACCGTCGGCCTCGTGGCACCGGGTGCGACATCGGCGGGGCTGAACGGCGACGCATCGCTGCACAACGAATTCAGCGCGCCCGGCGAAGTGATGGCCGCCGCGCTCGGCTTCGACGCGATGGTCGCGCTGCCCTTCAGCTTCCGCGATCTCAACCTCGCCTACCTCCGCCAGAGGATCGTCCTGCGATGAAGCTCTCCTGGTGTGCGCCGCTGCTCCTGGGCATGTCGCTCGCCGCACAGGCGCTTCCCACCACCCTCGTCGAGTTCACGCGTCGCGCAGATTGCATCGTGCGTGCCCGCGTGCTGCTGGTGCGCGACGACGGCGAAGGCGGACGCTCTGCGGTGTTCCTGACCCAGGAAGTCCTGCGCGGCGATGCACCACGGACCTTCGGACTCGCGGAGAACGGCATCGCAGGTTGCACGAGCACGATCGCGCGACTCCTGCCCGGGAGCGGGGTGCTGCTGTTCCTCGACCGACAGGATGCGGCCTTCGCGCCGTGCAACGGCGATCCGCGCGCGGTGGCCCCCCTCGAGCCCGGTCTCGTCGAGCACTGCCGGACTCTGCTCGCCATGGCCTCGCAACCGGTGCAACTGCGCGCCGGACTGTTCGCCGCACTCGACATCGGCTCGCCGCGCGCCCGCCAGGATGCGGCGACCGAACTCACGCGATCGCCGGCACTGCTGGACGCCACACTGCTGGAGCGTGCGATCCTCCGTCGCGAACTCGAGGCGGAGATCACGCGACCCGACGCGGCGGCGCTCGCGTTGATCAACGCGGCAGCCCGCCTCGTCGACTCCGAACTCGACGGACTGCTGCTCGCCGCGGCACTCGACGGTCGCTGCCCGACACTGACCCCGGTGATCACACACGAGCTGGCCGTGCGTCCGCCCGAGGCACTGGCGCAGCTCGTGGCGCGGGCCTTGGCCGCTGCTCCCCAGCGAGCGAGCGCCGCATTGCGCATGGCAACGGGCCTGCCGGCTGCGAACGCCGCCGCCGTGCGCGCCGCATTGCGCAGCGCACCGGATCCGCTGGTCCGGGCGCTCGAGCAGCGCTCGTCGCCATCCGCCGAGGCTCCCGTCTTCCGCAGCATCCAACCGAGGTCGCGATGACACGCAAGGACGACCGTTCCGCGCTCGCGCGGATCACCGATCTGCCTCTCGCCGAGGCGCTCACCGACCTGATCGGCGCGTCGGGTGCCACGCGCGCGCTGCATCGCGCCGGCATCATCACGTTGGGTGATTTCCTGCTCACGCCACGCTCGACGATCCTCGGCCGCAAGGGCGTCGGACCGCGGATCTGGGAGCAGGCCTGCAGCGCGCTCGAGGAACGCTTCAAGGCGACCGCGGACCCCGCGAAGGCGACAGCGCGCACCGCACCACCACAGCAGCGGAACTTCGCGACGGTGCTCCGCGAGGTGCACGACGACCTCGCCCCACTCGATCGCGATCTCCTCGATGCGATCCTCGGGATCGGCCGTCGCGCGCAGCCCCCGGAGCGCGCGGCGCTGATGCTGCGCATCCCCTTGCAGGAGATCGAGGGCACGCTGACACGCATCCGCAAGACGCTCGGCGAGCGCGGCGGACACGAACTCCAACAGCTCGGTCAGGAGCTGGAGGCGGAGCTCCGCCTGCACGAGGGCGCTCTCGGTGTCGACGATCTCCAGGTCGGCACCCTGCTCCACACCGCGTCCCGCCGCGCGACCGACCCCGCCGCTCCGCTGCGACTGCTCGCGCTGTGGCAGCGTGATCGCTACTGCATCGACGGTGATCGCCTCTGCGCGATGACGAGCGAGCGTCTGCGCGTGCTGGTCCGTCACGTCCGCCAGGCCATCGCCGCCGCCCGTCCCCCGGTCCGGATCTCCGCGCTCGAGAACGGGGCCGATCTGCCGCAAGGCTGCCGCGCGCTGCTCGCCCACGTCGTCACGCGCACGCTGAAGCTCGCGATCGAACTCGATCCCACGCACGGCGAGATCGTCAGCCGTCCCGCGCGCTCGCTCCACCGCCGGCTGGAGTCGATCCTGGAGGAATCCGAATCGCCGCTGCTCCTCGATGACCTGGTGTTCCGCCACCGCGACCGCTTCGGCAGCGGCCGGCGCGCGCGCATCGTCGACGCACTGCACTCCGGAGGAGCTTTCATCCAGGTCGCGCCGGCGACCTGGTCGCTGCGAACCCGTCACCTCGACGAACTCGAACTCCTCCGACCCGAAGCGGAGCGCATCGCACTCGACGTCGCCACCACCGATCGCCGCGTGGCGCTGCGCGAGCGCGTCCGTCGCGCGGAGCTCAGCGAGCGCTCGGCCTTCCTCCTGATCGATCTGCTGCGCCACGAACGCGCGGTCCGTTCGCTGGGTCGCGGGGAGTTCTGCGCGCGCCGTCGCGGACTACCGCCCCTGGTCGAGGCGATGGTGCGCGAACTGCGCCGCGCCATGGGTGAGGTACCGTTCGCACGCTTCCTGCAGAACCAGCCACAGTCGCGTCGTCGGCTGGTCTCGCGCCTGCTGCGTCAGAATCGCCTGTTCGTGTCGACGGCCCGCGACCGCGTCGATCTGCTCGAGAACTGGCCCTTCGATCCGCAGCGACTGCAGATCCTGCTCCGTGCCGTTCGTGTGGCGATCGAGGAACGGGGAGGCTACGCATCCATCGCACGCATCCGGCCCGATCTCGCGGAGGCCGGCTTCTCGGAGTCGTTCCTCCACGACCACATCCTGCTGGACGTGCTGCGCCGCCACGGCGACTTCGAACTCCTGCCCGGCGGCTTCGTGGCGAGCCGGGGCGTGGGACTGGCACGCTGGATCCTCCGGACCGCGCGCCGCATCCTGCGCGCGCACGTGACCGGGCTGTCGCTGACGCAACTCATCGTCGAGCGACCCGAACTCGCCGAGTTCGAGGCCTGTCTCGGGGAGCTCCTGTCCCAGGATCCGATGGTGCAGTCGGCGGACGGCCTCAACTACCAGATCGTGTGACCGCGGGCGCCGATGCGCCGAGCACCCTCCCGCTCAGCCACAACGCGACCAAGGCACCGACCAGCCCGGCGATCACGTCGCTCGCGTAGTGGTAGCGCAACGCGACGGTACTGATCACGATCGCCGACGCGAGCGGCACGAACCACCATGCCGCGCGCGGCGCATGGCGCACGACCACCACCATCGAGATCACGCTCAACATCGTGTGCCCCGAGGGGAAACAGTCCCACTGGTGGAGCTCCGCCGCGTCGAGCAGGTGGTGGATGCGGTCGGTCAGCCACAGTCCCTTCAAGGGCTCCGCGTGCCAGAGGAAGCGGTACGGCGGCAGGGTCGGCCACAGCAGGTAGCCGAGGTAGCTCAGCAGGAAGCCGAACTGCACCGTGACCAGGCAGCGCTCGAAGACCGCGCGTCCCGACCTGCGGCCGGCGAGGATCACCGCCGCCATCGGCACGAAATAGAACAGCGAATAGACGACCTGCAGGACTTCCGTGACGGCCGGTGTCAGGAGTCGACCGGCCATCGCGGTGGGATCCCCGCCGAAGAGAGCGCGATCGCTCGCGATCCAGGTCCACTCATAGGGTTCTGGATGCAACGCAGGCAGCACCCAGGCCAGCGAGGTGAACACGATCGGAAGCCCGACCAGCGTCATCGCGGCGCGGTAGGTCGTGCGGGTCGTGTCCGTCCGGCACAGACGTGGACCGGCGAGCACGAGCGCGAGCAGGATGAGATGGACGATCGCGTGGAGGAGCGGTCGTCCCTCTGCGCTGCCTGCACCGAAGACGAGATCGACCGCGACCACCGAAGCCACGTAGAACACCCACACCGCCTCGTGCGGGTGCATGGGCGGAAGCCTGCTCCTCAAGCGCGACCTCCGCGTCCCTTGCGCGCCCGGCCGAACGCGACGATCGGCAGCAGGGCGACCGCCGCACCGATGCCGGCCGCATGGCCCCACAGCGCCAGCGGTCGCGCGCCCTCGAACTGCAGGAGCCGGACCACCCCAGGCGCCTGCAATCCACCCCAGCACAGCGCCACGACGACCGCCGGGATCTCGAAGAACACCGGCCAGACCACCAGCGGGAACACCACGCGGATCCGGCTGCCGAGATGGAGAAGGAGGTACGCCGTGATCACCGCGGCCACGCTGGCGGAAGCCCCGATGACCACCGCGCCGGTCGCTCCTCTCCACAGTTCCACCGCGCCGACCACCATGCCGACGGCTTCGTGGAACAGAAGGAAGCGCCACCACCCGGCCCGGGCCTCGATGCGGCCGCCGAACACCAGGAAGGTGAACACGTTGGAGAACAGGTGCACCGGCCCGAGGTGCAGGAGCTTGTAGGTGCACAGCGGCACCAGGAGCGCCCCGAGGTGCCACAGCCGCGCGAGTCCGCCGGCCCGCTTCATCGTCTCCCAGCGTTCGTGCCAGGTTCCGATGTCGAGCCCGAAGTGGCGCTGGAATGCCTGGTACTCGTCCGGGGTGGATCGCATCGCGGCGATGAAGGCGGCGATCCACAGCCCGACGATGCAGAAGGTCACGATCGTCGGTCCGCGACGACCGCGATCGTCGCGCAGCGGGATCAAGCCGGTGACCTCGACGTCATCCGCGCGATGCTCCTTCGCGTGCGACTGCGAAACAAGCGACTCGTCGGCACCGATTGCCGCCTACCGTCGCGGTGTCCTCGTCCCGACCAGATCGCGCGGCGACTTCGACCCGGTGATCTCCCGGCTGGTGGTCTCCTTGCCGTCGTAGCTGAGGAGACGCCCCTTGCCCTCCTCCCGCGTCTCGATGTGCACCGGGCGCTTCCACATCTCGAACACGTAGTTCAGCGTCTGCTGTGCCTGCTCGAGTTGCAGATCGGCACCGGTCCAGTCGTGGTAGAGGTACAGCTCGCCGCGATTCTGATGGTTGGCATCGACGATGTAGATGATCGGATTGCCGAAGTTGGTCAATGCGTCGAGGAGGCTTCGCTTCACACGTTGCCAGTCGCGGCTGACGATCTCGTACTGCCCGGTCGACTGGTTGAATCCCCACACGAACATTTTCTGTTGCTCGGCGAACTCCTCGTGGACGAACTCGTCGACTAAGGAGATGTCGTTGTGGACGCGACGCACCTGGAAGATCTTGGAGCGCCCCTCTCCCGTGGGGCGATTCCAGCGCCGCTTCTCGTCGATGTCCTCGCAGCGGTCCCACTCGATACCGAACTTGCCGCGGTTCCACCGGTCCTCGATGTCGCGGAACAGCTCGACCCCGAGCTTGTACGGGTTGATCTGGCCGGGCCGAGTGGCGAGCGTGCCGGAGTGTGCGTCGGCGTAGTTGACGACCTCCGACGCATCCAGGATGTGCCGCGTCATCAGGGACGAGTGCCAGTACACCGCCCAGCCCTCGTTCATGATCTTGGTCATGCCCTGGGGCGCGAAGTAGTAGGCCTCGTCGCGCAGCATCGAGAGGACATCCTGCTCCCACGGCTCCAGTGCTGCGTGCTCGAGCAGGAAGCGCAGGACGTCGCGGACCGGCCGCTCGGGGAAGCCACGCCGCTGACGCTGTCGCTCCTCCTCCTCCCGCCGTCGGCGCGCCAGCACCTCGGGAGGATTGATGTAACGGTCCATGTAGTCCTTCGCCTGCAGGCGCGGGACCTCGGCATCCTGGGTCGTAGCTGGTGCACGCGGGCCGCCCTCGTCGCGCTTGATGTACGGCGAGTGGATGTCGATCAGGTTGTCGAGCGACAGCACGTGGTCGATGAAGTTCTCGACCCGCTCGACCCCATGGCGCTCCATGTAGCGCCGGATCCGGGCACCGTGGTTCGCGGTGATGTCCATCATCTTCCGCGGTGTGTGAGCGAACCACAGGTTGTTCTTGAAGAAGTCGCAGTGGCCGTAGACGTGGGCCATGACGAGCTTCTGGTCCGTCAACGAGTTGCTCCGCATCAGGTACGCATAGCAGGGATCGTTGTTGATCACGAGCTCGTAGATCTTCGAGAGCCCGTAGCGATAGCTCTTGCTGAGCTGCTCGTACTCCATGCCGAAGCGCCAGTGCGGATAGCGCGTCGGGAAGCCGCCGTAGGCGGCGATCATGTTCAGCTCGTCGTGATCGACGAGTTCGAAGATCACCTCGTAGAAGTCGAGCCCGTATCCGGCCGCGAGTTCGCGGATCTCGTCGCGGTACCTCGCCAGCTCAGGAGTGAGTTCGCCCATCCTCAGCGCCCCTTCCCGAGGAAGGCCTTGATCGACGGCAGGATGCCGTCGCGGTCCTGGATGTCGCTGGTCACGACCTTCTCCTCGCCGCGGAAGGCCTGGTCCAGGTCGCGCTTGAATTGACCCGAGCCGTAGGCGCTCTTCACCTGCCCGTAGTTGAACTGATTGACCTGCGGGAGGATCGAGTTCTTCAGCAGATCGACGCAGCGCTCGGTGTCGCGCGACGACCAGTTGTCCCCGTCGGAGAAGTGGAAGGGGTAGATGTTCCACTCCGAGGACGGGTACTTGTCCTCCACCACGCGCAGACACAGCTCGAAGGCCGAGCTGATCTTGGTGCCGCCGGATTCGCGGAGATGGAAGAAGGTGTGCTGGTCCACGACGTGCGCGGCGGCGTCGTGCACGATGTACACGACCTCGAGGTTCTCGTATTGGCTGCGCAGCCAGGTGTCGATCCAGAAGGCCTCGATGCGCACGATCTCCTTCTGCTCGCGACCCATGCTCCCCGAGACGTCCATCATGTAGACGATCACGGCGCTGGCCTGCGGCTCTTCGCGCGTCGACAAGTAGCGGTAGCGGTGGTCCTCCTTGAGCGGGATCACCACCGGATCGTCGGGGTCGTAGGTGCCCGACGCGATCTGCCGCTTCAGCGCCTCCTTGAAGGTGCGCTTGAAGTGCCTGAGGCTCTGCGGCCCGCTGCGGCTGATGCCGGTGAAGCGACCGGTGCGCGACAGGATCGCCTTCTTGCCGCGCGGCTCGATGTTGGGGAGTTCCAGTTCCTCGCCGAGGATGCGCGCGAGCTCTTCCAGGCTGACGTCGACCTCGAGCGAGTGTTTGCCCTCCTGCTCGCCGGCTTCGCCTTGACCGGGTTCCTGGCCCGGCACCGGCTGACCCTCCTCGCCCTCGCCTTGGCCGACGCCGTTCTTCTGGTTGCTGCCGTAGCGGAACCGCGGAAGGTCGATCTGCGGCAAGGGGATGCTGACCAGCCGCTTGCCCTGCCGACCGATCATCTCGCCGGTCGACACGTACTTCTTGAGGTCCCGCTTGATCCGGCCGCGCACGATGTCGCGGAAGCGCGTGTGGTCCTGGTCGATCTTGCGCGCCATGGCGCCCCTTTCAGGAGTCGTGCTTGGTGTCGCCGCGCGCGAAGATCGAGGCGACGTAGTTGAGCACGTCGGTCGCTGAGATCTCGTCGTAGCCGAAATCGCGGATCAGACGGCTCTTCACCACCTCGATCTTCTCCTGCGTGTCCTTGTCGACGACGGTGGAGACGAGGCTGGTGATCTTGATGGTGTCCTTCTGGTCCTCGAAGAGTTTGAGCTCCAACGCGCGGTGCAGCCGTTCGTTGGTCTTGTAGTTGAACGACTTCCCCTCGACGGCGAGCGCGCCGATATAGTTCATGATCTCGCGGCGGAAGTCGTCCTTGCGCGACTCGGGGATGTCGATCTTCTCCTCGATCGAACGCATCAGCCGCTCGTCCGGCTCCTCGTCGCGTCCCGTGTACGGGTTGCGAACCTTCTCGTTCTGCGTGTAGGCCTTGATGTTGTCGATGTAGTTGCCACACAGACGCGCGATCGCCTCCTCGTCGGCGGAGATCGCCCGCTGGACCTCGTTCTTGATGATCTCCTCGTACTCCTCGCGGACCACGTTGAGCAGCTCGCGGTAGCGCTTCTTGGTCTCGGGATCGGAGATCAGCGAGTGGTGGTCGAGGCCGCTCTCGAGCTCGTTCATCACCATGAACGGGTTGATGCACGGCAGATCGTTGACCAGCGTGTTGCTGATCTTGTCCTGGATGTAGCGCGGACTGATGCCGTCCATGCCCTCGTGCGGCGACTCGTCGCGCAGCTCGCGGATGTTGTCGCGCGTGTACCCGGGCAGCGACTTGCCGTTGTAGAGCTTGAGCTTCTGGAGCAACGACAGGTTGGCCTTCTTCGGCTCCTCGAGACGCGTCAGGATCGCCCACATCGCGGCGGTCGACAGCGTGTGCGGCGCGATGTGCTTGCCGGGCACCGTCTTCCGGTTGAAGTCGCGAGAATAGATCTTGATCTCGTTCTCGAGCTTGAGGTTGTACGGGATGTCGATCTTGATGGTGCGGTCGCGGAACGCCTCCATCAGCTCGTTGTTCTGCAGGCGCGCGTACTCGGGCTCGTTGGTGTGCCCGATGATCACTTCGTCGATGTCGGTCTGTGCGAACTTCTTCGGCTTGATCTTGTGCTCCTGGCTCGCGGTCAGGAGGTCGTAGAGGAATGCGACGTCGAGCTTCAGGACCTCGATGAACTCGATGATCCCGCGGTTGGCGACGCAGAACTCGCCGTCGAAGTTGAATGCGCGCGGGTCACTGTCGGTGCCGAGCTCGGCGATCTTGCGGTAGTTGATGTCGCCGGTGAGCTCGGTCGAGTCCTGGTTCTTCTCGTCCTTCGGCTGGAAGGTGCCGATCCCGCTGCGGTTCTTCTCGGAGATCAGGAAGCGGCGCACGCGAACGTGATCCAGCACCTTCATCCAGTCGCCGCCGTGACGCCTCAGCAGCATCTCCTGGTAGAAGCGGGACACCGGGCAGAGGTCGAGGTCGAGGCGCAGTCGGTAGCTCGCCCGCAGCTTCTTGTTGAGGTTCTGCAGGATGCGCTCACGCGCGCTGGGCGGCACCAGCAGCAGGGGCTCCTCGTTCATCGGCGACGGGATCTCCTCGCCGTCGATGACCCAGGAGAAGGTGTAGAGCGCGCCCTGCGGAGAGCACGAGTAGTGCTCCATCCCCTTCTTCAGCAGGCGGGCGATGGTCGACTTCGCCGAACCCACCGGACCGTGCAGCAGGAGCACACGCTTCTCCGGTCCGAAGCCGTGGGCCGCGGCCTTGAACACGCTCATCAGGTTCATGAGCGGGCGCTCGAGACCGAACAGCGCGTCGTCGCCGTTGTCGAAGGGATCGTCGAAGAACTTGTAGCGGAGCAGCTTCTCTTTGTTGTCCGTCACCTCCGCGGTGCCGAACTGGAGGACCATGTCGTAGAGCCGCTGGTGCGCGGTGCGGATCACCAGCGGGTTCTCCTCCACCAGCTTCACGTAGTCCGCGAAGGACCCTTCCCAGTGCTCGTCGCGAAACTTCTCGACGTCGAGCGACTCCCGGATCAACCCGAGGATGTCCACCTGATCCGCCATGATTCCTCTGCGCGCTGTGGACCGCGTCCGGACCGGCCGGGCGGCGTGTCCCTGATCTCATCGGCACTTTAGGCCTTCCAACTGGTCGGGTAGCCCGTCGCGCCCGAAAAGAAAGCCCGCGTCGCGCGTCGTGACAGCGACCTGCGGCGGCGACGGGACTCCTCCGCTAGTCTGCCGAAGATGGCGCTCCGCATGCCGACGACCCCGAACTCCCTCCTCTGCGCCTCGTTGCTGCTCTCTCTCTGCGCCTGTTCGAAGCCGGGGGCCGGGACCGACGGCTCCCGCGCCCACGACCTGACGCGGCGCATCGTCGAGATCGGCCCGCGCACGCCGGGCTCGCCCGGCATCCGCAAGGTCGCCGATCTGATCGCGTCGGAGTTGAAGGCGATCTCGCCGTCCCTCGAGTTGCAGCGGCAGCGCTTCCGACGCGAGGACGTCCAGAAGGACGTCGACTTCGAGAACCTCTGGGTCGAGATCCCGGGCACCGAGCACAAGCCCGACGGACCGATCCTCGCCGTGGCGGCGCACTACGACAGCAAGATCACGCACCACGGCGAACAGGACTTCCGCTTCGTCGGTGCACTCGATGCTGCAGCGTCCTGCGCCGTCCTGGTCGAACTCGCCCGCCACCTGACGCAGGACGTCCGCCTGCCTTGCGACGTCTGGCTGGTCTTCTTCGACGGCGAGGAGTCCTACGACTGGAATTGGAACGACAGCAAGGCACTGGTCGGCAGCCGACATTTCGCCGCGACCATGAATGCCGACAAGCAGCGCTTCCCGTCCGGCCTCGCTTCGCGCATGAAGGCGCTGATCCTGCTCGATCTCCTCGGCGACCTGGAGTTCAAGGTCGACCGCGAGAAGGAATCGAATCCGCGCCTGATCGAGATCTTCCGGTCCGCGGCGGAGCAGCTCGGCGTGCAGGATCGGGTGTTCCGCGAGGAGACCCAGGTCACCGGTGACGACCACATCCCCTTCAAGGGGCTCGGTGTCCGCGTGATCGACCTGATCGACTTCAAATGGCGGGTGCCCGGCGAACACAACGCCGGTGCGCCGCCCTACGCCAAGACCTTCTTCCCCTTCTGGCACACCAAGGACGACGACATGCCCCGCGTGTCCGCAGACTCGCTGCGGACCGTCGGCGACCTCCTCCTCCTCTCGTTGCCGGTGATCGCCAAGGAGTTCGCGAAGTGAACGAGATCCATGCCGGTCCGCCTGCCCGCCTCACGCGCCGCGGGGCGAGGGGTCTGATCGCCGCCATCCTCCTCGTGTGCACCGCGTCGACCTGCGGAGACGGCGGAGCCCGCAGACCGGCACCGAACCCGATCCCCGAACTCCCGCCGCTGCCCAAGCAGACGGACACCCCCACCGACCTCGGCGATCGTGCCTTGGCGCACGTGCGCGCGATCGTCGCCATCGGGCCTCGCACGCCCGGATCCCCGGGTCTCCAGCGCGTCCGCGACTACGTCGCGGGCCAGTTCGAGGCCCTCGGCCTCCCCGCACGTCGCGATGCCTTTCGCAACGAGAAGGAGAAGCTCGACTTCCAGAACCTCGTGGTCCGCATCCCGGGACCGACGCGTGACTACGTCCTGCTCGGCGCGCACATCGACTCGAAGATCACCAAGGACCACCCGGATCCCTCCGAGAACTTCGAGTTCGTCGGCGCCAACGACGGCGCGAGCGGCGTCGGCCTGCTGATCGCGCTGGCCGAGAAATGGGTGAAGAGTCCGCCGCCCTGCACGATCGAGCTCGCCTTCTTCGATGGCGAGGAGAGCATCCCCTTCCGGTGGGACCCGGACCGTTCGCTGTTCGGCTCGCGCCATCACGCCGAGGCCTACGGACGCGCGGTGCTCGCCGATCCCAAGCTGCCGCGCATGTCCGCGATGATCCTGCTCGACATGATCGGGTCGGCGGACCTGCAGCTCGACGACGACACCTGGTCCGACCCCGGCCTGAAGTCCATCGTGCGCGCCGCGGCGAAGACCTGCGGGCACGCCGAGCTGTGCTTCGGCTACAGCCAGGCCGTCACCGACGACCACCTCCCCTTCCGTGACCAGGGTGTCCCGGTGCTCGACCTGATCGACCTGCACGACAATCCGCAGTGGCACACCAAGGACGACACCGTCGCCCACCTGTCCGCCAAGAGCCTGCAGAGCGTCGGCGAGATCCTGTGGACGGCGCTGCCGACCATCGCCACGCGCTTCGCCGGTGCCGATCCGCGCCGCCCGAGATGACGCGCAGAGCGCATCGTGCCGAGCGTGACGGCCGCAGCATCCACTGGTCCTCCACTGGCATGGGCCCGGCACTGATCCTCGTCCCCGGGCTCGGTGCCGGCATACAGCTGTTCGGAACCCTGCCGCGTCGCTTCGAGCGCGAGGGCTTCCGTGCGCTCACCGTCGATCCGGTCGGTGTCGAACCATCCAGTCCGCTGACCGGTACGTTCCGCTTCGAAGATGCGGCCGATGATCTGATCGCCGTGCTCGACGCGGCGCAGGTGCCGTCGGTCGCCTTGGTGGGCACTTCGCTCGGCGGCAAGGTCGCGCTCACCTGCGCGGTCCGTCACCCCGATCGAGTCCAGGCCCTCGTCCTCCTCGCGAGTGCTGCGGCGGTCTCGGTCCGCGCGCGACGCGTCTACCGCTACTTCGCCGCCATCGCCGACAACGTGCCGACTGAGCGCTTCGCGGACGCCGTCGCCCCTTTCCTGTTCGGACGCAGCTTCCACGATGCGCGTCCGCAACTGGTCGACGACATCGCGCGCGCGATGCGGCCCACGCCCGAGCGCCGCGCCCTGATGCTCGCGCAACTCCGCGCTCTCGAGTCGACGGACCTCGCCGACCTCGCGCGCCACGTCGACGTGCGCACGCTGTGTCTCGCGGGCGAGGAAGACACGTTGACCTGCGCCGCGGACGTCGAGACCACG
This sequence comes from Planctomycetota bacterium, assembly GCA_046349595.1. Taxonomy (GTDB): domain Bacteria; phylum Planctomycetota; class UBA1135; order UBA1135; family UBA2386; genus JACRLW01. The sequence goes on along the minus strand of JAXMCA010000001.1, from coordinate 1,782,183 downwards.
GCGAATCTCATCCGTGGCGCCGAGTTCGCCGTCGTGCCGAAAGCCGGTCACTCGCTCCTGCTGGAGCAGCCGGAGACCTTCTCGCGGGTGGTCGCCTTCTTGCGCGAGGGCACCGCACGACCCTGAGCGATGCGCGACGCGCGTTCAGCGCGCCGTGGTCGTGGCGACCGGCGTGAGCTTCCCCACGCTGCCCGCGGGAACCGTGCACGAGGCGCGCCGGCCGTCGGGAAGCGTGACCCGATAGGTGCCCGGCAGCAGACGGTCGGCGCTCACGCCGTGTTCGAAGTCGACGTTGCGCCAGAAACGCTGGCCCGCGAAGGGCCCATCGAGCAGTTCGAACACACACTCGCCCGCGATCGGACTCAACGGGCCGGAGGCAGCGTCCGCACCGCCCGGAGGTTCCAGGGCGATCACGGCGTCGCCCCGTTCCAGGTCTTCGGAACCGAGGCTGCCGACGCTCCCATCGGGGCCGATGGCCACGATCCGGAACGAACGTCCCGCGGGCGGGTCGAAGGGCAGCGACGAGATCCCGTCCCACAGACCGAGGAAGGCGATTTCGCCCGACTCGAACTCGACGAAGACCCGTGTGAAGTCGCGCTGGGACATGGCGCCCGGATTGCGCAGGGTCAACGCGACGCGTGCGCCACCAGCGGTCGGGCGCGCGCGATCGAAGCGGGTCCCCAGCGACGCGACCGCCGCGGACTGCGGACGATCGGTCGCAGAGTCCCCGCTCTGCAGCGCCACGAGGCGCCTCGTCTGCAGATTCAGGCGGGCCGCCGTCGAGCCGTCGGCGAGAGCCAGGACGCCGTCTTTGTCGACGACGAGTCGGCGCAGGCCGTCCGCGCCTTCGCGCAACCACAGATCGCCCGGACCGGCGGCATCGAGCGCCACGCGACCGAGATGGTCGGTGGCGAGTGCGAAGCGCTCCGAGGTCCCCGCGAGGGGCAATCCAGGGATCTCCTGGAGGATCTCCACCGGACGATCGGCGGGCAGGCCCGCGAGGGCGAGTCGCCGGGGCTCCGGCACGACCAACCGCAACGCAGCGTCGCCGACGACATCGCGCCGCAGAGCGCGCGCGAGGCGCGGATGACCGGGAGCCTCGACCAGGACCGCGAGCGCCTGCTGCCCGTCGAGCTCGGCCGGCATGCCGCGCAGGGCAAAGCTGCCGTCGGCACCGGTACGGGCAGCTCGGTCGTCGAGTCGATCGACGAGACCGAACATCTCGTCGACCACGCAGGCTGTCACCCGCGCGCCGGCGACGGGCGAGCCCGCGGCGTCCAGAACCTCGCCGCGGAGACCGGGGTCGGGTACCAGGGCGATGCGGATCGGACTGCCCGGATCATTGCCGAGCGGCACCGGCCGCGGCCCGAAGGCCGCGAAGCCGTAGCCTTCTTCTCGCGGGGGCACCACGCCGAGCGTCACGGCCGTGGCGTGGATGTCGCCGACCTCGCAGCGCACCCAACCCTCGGCGTCGGTCGCCCGCGGAGCACGGGACTCCTCACCACCACGCAGGTCGACGAGCGCGCCGCGGATCGGACGACCGCTGGTCGCGTCGACCACATACACGCTGATGGTGCGGTGGCTCGCGTCGGCTCGCGGAGCGGATTCGGTGCGCCCGCTCCGCGCTCCCACGACCCGCGCCAGCGGGTCGATGCGCGGAGCCGGCTCGACCAGCCATTCGAGATCACTGGCCAGGGCCACCTTCCCCGCCTCGATCACGCCACGAACGACATCGCCGCTGACCACGCTGGCTCGCCCCTCGATCACCTCCACGCGCAACTGCACGGTCGCCCCGGCGATGTCGCGGTCGAAGCGATTCACGCGGTGCGCGCTGACGTCGTAGCGCCCGCCCGCATCGAACGACACGCGATGCTCGTCGCCGACGTGCATCGAGAAGGCACGCGGCGCGTCGATCGCGACCGCGCCGTCGAACAGGATCCAGTCGCCCCGGCGCGCATCGAGCCGCGCGGAGCTGCCACCGAAGAACCGGAGGCGCAGCGGTTCTCCGACCAGATCATGGTCGCTCTCGAGCAGGCACTGGAGTTCTCCGTCCCGGGCGACGCGCAGCTGATCGCCGGCATGCAAGCGCGCGCCGACGACCAGTTCGTCCGTCTCGGTCCCGCGGGCGTCCTCGTGGATCCGCGTGACGCCCTCGGCGAGCACCACCTGGAAGCCGTCGGGGCGTGTCGCGGGATCACCCATGCGCAGCAGTTCGCGCCCGACGACCAAAGCCAGGCCGATCAGCCCCACGACCAGAACCGCGGCACGGGCCGCCCCGAGCCGCAGCCAGGCTCGACGCCACAGCGGGACGCGACGCCACTCGAGCCGCACCCGCTCCATGACCCGGCCGGTGAACTGCGGCGGCGCGTCCTGCTCGCTGAACATCAGCGCGGTGACCTCGGCCATCACGCGCCGCGTGAAGCCCTCGTCGGCGACGGCCTTCGCATCGCGTTCCTCGTCGAAGGCTCGCTCGATCAACATCGCCTCGCGCTCGGCACGTCCGAAGGCGAGCGAGCAGTCCCGGCAGCGGTGCAGATGCTCCTCGAACTCGCTGCGCGTCGCGGCGGCGAGTTCGCCGTCGCAGGCGTCGCGCATCCATTCGCGCACCCGGAGGCATTCCGGGGTGCGAGGCGGGAAACGCCTCAGGTCGGACAGACTCGCCGGCTGGTGACGGACCTCGCGGGGCTCGCCCGGCCCGTTCTCGCCGGCACCCTCACCGAGGTTCCGATCTTCGCGCGGGTCGCTCATGCCTCCTCCTCCTCGATGCCCGCATCCGGGCCGTCGCCCTCCGAGCCGTCCTGGGCTCCGCTCACGCTGCTCATCCGATCGCCGGGCGCCAGCCCCTCACCGCGCTCGAGACGGTTCTGCAGCAGGTCCTTGGCCCTTGCCATCCGGACCTTGACGTTGCTCACCGAGATGCCGAGGACGTCGGCCACCTGCCGGTTGGTGAGACCATTGACGTAGCGCAGCACGAGGGGCAGCCGGAGCTTGTCGCTGAGCTGCCCCAGTTCGTGGCGGATGGCTTGCCGCCCGGACTCGAGTGGATCGCGGCCGTCGTGGCGCGGGTCGGCCACGATGTCGGCGAGTTCGGCGGACAGCGAGGTGGAGCGCGGCCCGCCATCCGCGCGCCGCCGCCGCAGGAGATCGCGGCAGGTGTTGCCGGCGATGCGCAGCAACCAGGGCTCGAGGCGACGGCCCTCCTCGAAGAGATCACGGGCCCGGAACAGCTTGACGAAGGTGTCCTGGGCCGCTTCCTCGGCGTCTTCCCGCGAGCGCAGCATGCCGTAGGCGAGGCTGAACACGCTCCCCTTGTGTCGGTCGACCAGCGATTCGAAGGCGGCGATGTCGCCATCCTTCACCTCGGCCATCAGCTGTTCGTCGCTCGGTGCGTGCACGTGTCAGAACCCGGCGGGCGGCGTCCCTACGCGGTCCCTCGCGGGGCCGGCCCGAGATTCTGCGCGCTCTGGGCGGGAGCACCAGGGAGAAACTCCCCGATCTTCAAGCGGCACGCGCCGCCACCCGATGCAGGGGCCGCGATGGCGATCAACCCCATGACAACGAAGGATCTGGACAAGCAGGCGGTGTTCTTCGAGTTCGACGGCGTGCTCGTCGAACGCGCCTGCCTCGACGCGCAAGGCGGCATCCCCTGGCTGCCGGGCGCCCTCGAGGCGCTCCGCCGGGTCGATCCGCGCCTGTTCCTGACCTTCATCGGCACGGCCCGGAGCGACATCGCCTTCGGCGAACTCCGCGAGCGCGACTTCCAGCGCTTCTGCGACCGCTTCGTCGAGGTCTGCGAACTCGAGGGCATCCGCATCCGCAAGATCTACTCCTGCCCCTACCACCCCCGCGGCCGCCAGCGCTTCCGCAAGGAGTCGGTGTTCCGCAAGCCTGCGCCCGGCATCTACAAGATGGCGCAGCAGGAGTTCGACCTGAACCTCGCGCGGTCCTGGGCCATCGGACACACCACCGTCGACGTGTTGGCCGGACAGCGCGCCGGGATGGGCACCTGCCTCGTGCAGACCGGTGCCGCGGGTCGCGACGGTGCCTACCAGGTGGACGCGCATCGCCAGGCGCTCGACGTGCTCGACGCGGTGCAGCAGGTCCACGAGTTCGAACTTGCCGCGCGCAGCTGAGGACTCAGACCACCGCGGCGACCGGGCGACCGCCGACGCCGAGCGCCGAGGCGAGTGCGGCGAGCCCCGCGCGGTGCGGAGCGACACGCAGGCCGCGCAGCAGGTCGCGAGCCAGTCCCTGAACAGGGAGGACGTCGACCTCGACCGGCACCACGCGCAGGTCGCGGGACGCGCAGCGCAGTCCGGCTGCGATCGCCGCCGCGACCCGTGCATCGACATGCACCTCCTCGACATCCAGCGGGAGCTCGGCGGCGAGTTCGAGACCGAGTGTGGCGATCCCGGAGCGGAAGTCGGGGTCGTCCGGTGAGGGGCGCTCCGCCTGCAGTGCCCCGGCGTCGAAGCGCGCACCCAGAGCGACCAGCTGCGCGCGCAGGCCCGTGCGTGGCCTGCCCCGGACGATGCACTCGATGCGCAGCAGCGCCGCCGCGTGGGCGAAGGCCGGAGCCTGATCCCCGCCCGCGTCGACTTCGATGCGCGGCAGGCTGCCGAGTCGCCGCGCCAGCGCGTGCATCGCGCCGCGGAACCACAGTGAACCGCCGGGCTGCAGACACTCGAGCTTGAGGCGCACACCGCGCAGCACGCCACGGACGGGCAGGCAGGGCTCACCGACCAAGGGAGTGCGCACGAGCACGCCGCGCAGGCGCGTGCTCGCCGCCTCGATCGTCGCGCGTCCGGTGTCCGGCATCGCCGGCGACGCTATCCGCCACGCCGCGCCCCCGTCCACCGCGATGCTGATCAGCCCACCGTCGCCGTGAGCAGGACGACCCGTCGCGCGCCGTTCGCACGCAACACGGCAGCACAGGCGCGAGCGGTCGCTCCGGAGGTGACGACGTCGTCGACGAGGACGACCATTCGCCCGCGCACGATCCTGGGCCGACGCAGATCGAAGGCCCCTTCGACGTTGGTCTGACGCGAGGTGACCCGCGGATCGGTCTGGGTCAGGGTCTCGCGGCGCCGCCGCAACACACCGCTGCCGAATTCGAGCCCCAGCCGATCCGCGACACCGGAGGCGAGACGCTCGGCCTGGTCGAATCCGCGCGCCCGCCGCCGACGCCGGTGCATCGGCACGTGGACGACGAGCGCGCGCCGACCCGCGCCGCGCACGAAGTCCGAGAGCGCGTTCGCCATCACTTCGACGAGCAGACCTCCGGCCGCCGGATCGCCTTCGAACTTGAAGCGCCGCACCACCGCACCGCCGGCGCCGCGATAGCGCCAGGGCGCGCAGAGGAACCAGATCCAGCGCAGCCAAGCGTGATCCGCGACGCACGCGGAGTCGGCATGGAGCAGGGCTTCACCGCAGCGCCGGCAGCGCGGGCCGTCACGCCGTTCGAGCCGACTTCGACACGCTGCGCACAGGGGCTCGCGCGTCGGACCGCCGCAGGACGCGCAGGTCTGCGGAACACAGAGATCGAGCAGGGCACGCGCCGTCTCGCGGCAGGCGCGGCGCAGGATCGGACCGGGGAGCTTGCGCACACGGCATCGTGTGCAGGTCCCAGCGGCGGTCACGCCGCGCGATCAGCGACCGGGCAGGGCCTGGATGTCGTCGCGCAGGCGGCGGCCGCGGTCCCCGAGCGTCGGTCCCTTCACCCCGCGCTCCGACTCGGCAGGCAATCCGAGTTCCTGGCGGACCTGACGGACGTAGTCCTCGACCGTGGTCTCCGCCGAGTGCCGCACACCGAGATAGCCGCCGATCTCGCGGGTCAGCGCCATGTCCTTGCGGAAGTCCCAGGGATTGCGGGCGAAGAACTCGCGCAGGTGGCGGCGGAAGTTGCGCCGCGAGTAGGTCGACCCGACCAGGTAGACCACGCCGGCGAAGGCGACGATGCCGAGGCAGATCAGCACGGTGCCGATGCGCTCGCGCAGCTTGTCGAGCACCGAGAAGCCCTGCAGCAGGAAGCCGGTGTTCAGGAACAGGAAGCCGATGACGACCTGGATCTTGTTGAGGCTGTAGTCGCGGATCGAGGTCAGGCTCCCGGCACCGACGCCGAAGAACTCTTCGATCACCTTCCGCGAGCGCCGGAAGATGATCGAGTTGGCGAGGAAGAAGACCCCGACCAGGTTGCAGGTGAGGCCGATGACGGCCAGCTCCGCGGAATCCATGGGGAAGGACGCGTGACGCGGTGCGACGACGGGGCGTCGACCGCGAGCCGGGAAGTCTAGGCAGCGCCGATCCGGGTTGCCACGAGCGAGACGGATCCGCCGCAAGCCGCGCTGGTGCGGGACCTTGCCGGATGACATGTTTGCCGACCGCGCGGCCACAGGCGGCGCTCCTCTCCCCGCCCCCTCTGCCCGGCTGCATGGAATACGCCGTCACCCTCGACTCGGTCACCAAGCGCTTCGGCGCGCACACCGCCGTCCAGCAGCTCAGCCTGCGCATCCCCAAGGGCCAGATCTACGGCTTCATCGGTCAGAACGGCGCGGGCAAGACCACGACGATCCGGATGATCATGAGCATCTTCTATCCGGACGAAGGCAGCCTCTCGGTGCTCGGCAGCGAGCGCCCGGAAGCGGTGAAGGACCGCCTCGGCTACCTCCCGGAGGAGAAGGGGCTCTACAAGTCGATGCGCGTCGGCGAGATCGTCGCCTACTTCGGACGGCTGAAGGGGATGGACAGCAAGGCGGCGAAGACGCGCGCCGAGGATCTGCTACGCCGCTACGGCCTCGGCGACTGGATCAAGGCCAAGTGCCAGACGCTGAGCAAGGGCATGGGCCAGAAGGTCCAGATCATCGGCACCATCATCCACGACCCGGAGTTGGTGATCCTCGACGAGCCCTTCAGCGGCCTCGACCCGGTCAACATGGAGACCATGCGCGACACCATCCTCGACATGAAGCGCGAGGGGCGCACGGTGATCTTCAGCACCCACGAGATGGAGCGCGCCGAGGAACTCTGCGACCACGTGTTCATGATCCATCGCAGCAAGAAGGTCTTCGACGGCCCGCTGGCCGAGGTGAAGAAGGGCGACGGCGAGGGCATCCACCTCGCCTACGAGGGCGACGGTCGCGTGTTCGGCGAGCTGCGTGATCAGGGGCTCCTGTCGCGCATCAACGACGCCGGCAAGGAAGCCGAGCTGTTCCCGGCGAAGGGCGTCGACCCGCAGCAGATCCTGCGCCGCCTCGTCGACCGCGTCACCGTGCGCAAGTTCGACCTGCGCGAGGCCTCGCTGCACGAGATCTTCGTGCGCCGCGTCGCCGAGGCGGAAGCTGCGCGCGCATCCGCGCCGCAGGAGGTGACGCGATGAGCAAGACGATGATCGTCGCCCAGCGCGAGTACCTCGAGAACCTGCGCACCAAGACCTTCTGGATCGGCATCTTCATGCTGCCGGTGCTGTTCGCCGTCTCGATCGCGGTGCAGAAGTTCCTCGCCCGCAACAAGGACGTGCGCACCTACACGGTGGTCGACCAGACTCCGGAGCAGTGGCTGTCGAAGGCCATCGAGGCCGAAGCGGCCCGAGGCGACCTGGAATCCACGCTGCGCACGCTGGTCGAGAAGGTCGCCCCCGCGATCGAACGCTTCCGCAACCGGGAGATCGATGTCACGGCGCTCGGCAATGCCCTCCGCGACACCGGCAAGGAGCTGGCCCGCAACGACGTGCAGAGGGAGCTGTTCGAGAAGGCCGCCGTCGCGATGGCCGAGGTGATCGGGGAGGCGGTGGGCGGCGGTGGCGGCGACCGTCAGAAGCTGCTCGTCGACGTCACTCGTCGCATCTCGCAGTCCGGCTCCCTGCTGGATTGGTTCAGCAAGCTCACGCCGCAGCAACTCGCGCTTCTGCAGGGCAGGCTGGATCGCACCCGCTTCCGCTACGAACCCGTCGCGAAGTTCGCACAGGGTGAAGATCCGGAACCGGCACTCAACGAAGCCATCAACCGCGGATCGCTCTTCGCGTACTTCGTCCTGCCGGCCGACCCGGTGCTGAGCAAGGCCGGTGCGCGCTACTACTCCGGCAACGTCACGGACTCCGACCTCAAGGACTGGTACGAGGGGACGGCGACGGAGCTGGTCCGCCAGAAGCGTGTCGAGGCGCTCCAGCTCGCGAAGGCCGATGCGGAACGGCTGCGTGAGAGCTTCACGTTCGAGGAGAAGCGTGTCGACGCGAGCGGCAAGACCAGCGACGTCGACAAGAGCGAGAAGGCCAATCGCTTTGCGCCGGTCGCGTTCGTGTACCTGCTCTGGATCGCCATCTTCACCGCGGCCCAGATGCTGCTGACGAACACCGTCGAGGAGAAGAGCAACCGTCTCATCGAAGTCCTGCTGTCCTCGGTGTCCCCCATCGAACTGATGACCGGCAAGGTGCTCGGCATCGGAGCCACGGGACTCACGATGGTGGTCTCCTGGGTCATCACCGCGCTCGTCGGGATCAAGCTCATCCCGGACGGCTCGCCGATGGCGTCACTGGACCTCGCCGCGATCATCGGTGATCCGCGCTACCTGACCTCCTTCGTCGCCTACTTCGTCTCCGGCTACTTCCTCTACGCTGCGATCCTGGTCGGCTTCGGCTCGGTGTGCAACTCGCTCAAGGAGGCACAGAACCTCCTGCAGCCGATCATGCTGCTGCTGTTCGTCCCCTTGCTCGCGATGGTCTTCGTCGTGCAGGACCCCAACGGCACCATCGCGCGCGTGCTGACCTACATCCCCTTCTTCACGCCGTTCCTGATGATGAACCGCGCGGGTGGTCCGCCGCCCGCTTGGGAGTACGTCGCGTCGAGCGCCCTGATCCTGGTGTCGTTGGTGGTCGCGTTCTGGGGTGCCGGCAAGATCTTCCGCGTCGGCATCTTGATGACCGGCAAGCCGCCGAAGCTCGGCGAGATCCTGCGCTGGTTGCGCGCTCCGATCGGTGCGGTGCACGTGCAGAAGACGCCGTCGCCGCAGTCCTGAGGTGGGCCGGGCCTTCGACCGTGCGATCGCCCTGTGGCGCGACGAAGGCTGCGGCCCGGTCCTGGTGCTGACCGGGGCCGGGATCTCCGCGGAGAGCGGTATCCCGACCTTCCGCGGCAGCGACGGCTACTGGACCGTCGGCTCGCGCAACTACCGCCCGATGGAGCTGGCGACGCTCGCCGCCTTCTGCGCGATGCCGCTCGAGGTCTGGCGTTTCTACCTGCAGCGCATCCGCCGCCACGCCGACGCGGTCCCCAACGCCGCACACCTCGCCCTCGCCGACCTGGAAGCCCTGCTCGGCGACCGCTTCACGCTGATCACGCAGAACGTCGACGGCCTGCACCTGCGTGCCGGCAGCAGCGAGGCGCGGACCTGGCGCATCCACGGCGACCTCGGCTTCGTCCGCTGTGCCGACGCGTGCGGCTTCGGGGTCGCACCCCTCCCGCACCTCCCCGGCACGTTGCATCTCGACGACCGCAGCCACGACGAGGCGCTGCGCGAGCTCTTGCGCTGTCCGTCCTGCGCAGGCTGGCTGCGTCCCCACGTGCTGTGGTTCGACGAGTGTTACGACGAGGAACACTTCCGCTTCGAGAGCAGCCTGCGCGCCGCTCGGTCCGCGAGCCTCCTGCTCGTGGTCGGCACCTCCGGCGCGACCAACCTGCCGGACCGCATCGTGCGCACCGTGCACGCACGGCAGCGCCCGATCCTCGTCGTCGATCCCGAAGGCGGTGCGTTCGCCGACCTCGCCGCGGAGGTGACGGGCGGAGCCCATTTCCGCGCCACGGCGACCCGCGGCGTGTGCGAGGTGGTCGACGCGCTGCGCGCCGTCGCTACTCTCCGCCGCCCATGAGGCCGCTTCCCCGTCTCCTCGTCTGCTCCGTCTTCCTCGCTGCCGGACTCCGGGCGCAGACCCCGACCCGCATCCTCGGCGAACCACTCCGTCACCACGACAACATGGTGCGCGCCGTCGACTTCCATCCCGACGGCAAACGCGCCCTCAGCGCCGGCTGGGACGACAAGGTCCGCGTGTGGAGCCTGGAGTCGAGCAAGCCGCTCCTCATCCTCGAGGCCAAGGGCCAGTTGCTCAGTCAGGCCGCCTTCTGCAAGGACGGCGCACGCATCCTGATGCTCGACCCCGACGGCACGCTCCGCACCTTCGACAGCCAGAGCGGGGCGGTGGTCGCGGAGAAGAAGACCGCGAAGAAGTACGGACTCGGCGCGGTCTCTCCCGACGGCCGCTTCCTCGCCACGCACGGTGACGCCGACAAGGACGGCGCCGACATCGTCGATCTCGAGACCCTCGAGCCGGTGCAGCACGTGCCGTGGAGCAAGTCGATGCTCACCAAGTTCGCGTGGAGCCCCGATTCCCGCTACGCGCTCTTCGGCGGCTCGCTGCCCGGCAAGGTCGTGGTGTGGGACGTGAAGGAGAAGAAGCTCGCCGCCGACGTGACGATGAAGGACTTCGTCACCGGTCTCGCGGTGCGACCCGACGGTGCCGCGGTCGCCATCGTGCAGTTCCCGAAGATCGTCGTGCGCCCCTTCCCGAAGCTCGACGGCGAGACGATCGCCGAGGTACCGGGGAGCCGCAATCCGATGCACTGCATCAACTGGGCCGATCAGGAACGAGTGCTCATCGGCGATTCCGACGGCACGATGCTGTGCATCGACGTGGCGAAGTCGGACCTCGCCTGGGGCTGCGCCGAGCACCGTGACGCCGTCTACTCCATCGCCCGCTCCAAGGACGGCAAGCTGCTCGCCAGTGCGTCGGGCGACAACACGCTGCGCTTCTGGAACGCCGCGGACGGCAGCGAGGTGCTGCGCAAGGGTTGCAGCCGTGACCTGGTCCGTGCGCTCGCCTGGTCCCCGGACGGCAGTCGCCTCGCCGCGGGCGACTACGGCAACATGCTCGTGCGCTACGACCTGAAGGCCGGGAGCGGCGTGTCGGCCCTCGCGCTCGATGCCTCGGTGGTCGCCGTCCACGCCGCCGACGACGGCCGCACCGTCGCGCTCGGTCGCGACGGCAAGCTCCTGGTCCTGGCACCCGACGGCAAGACCGAACTCCTCACGGTGCCGGTCGACGGCGAGCTCGATCCGCGCTGCGCGGCCTTCACCGAGAAGCTGTGCGCGATCGGGTGCGGCGACGGTGCGGTGCGCGGACACGACCTCGGCAGCGCGGCGGCGCAATTCGAGGTCTACCCCTTCAGCAAGTCGATCGTCGGTGTCGCGATCCATCGCGACGGCTCACGAATCGCCGTCTGCTCCGAGAGCGGCGAGCTGAAGACCCTCGACGGCGATGGCGAGAACCAGTTGCTGGTGACCGACGAGTTCGAGAGCGTCCACTACCTCGCGTTCGTCGATGCCACGCACCTCGCCGCCCTCTCCGACAAGGGCCTGCTGCGCATCTACGAGCTCGGCGACGAGCCGAAGGTGGCGGCCGAACAGCAACTCGAACTCGGCGAGGACGAGACCACCACCGGGATCGCGGCGAGTCGCGACGGCACCCTGCTCGCCGTCCTCGCCGACAAACACGTGTTCCTGTGCAAGGGCCAGGACGGCAGCGTCCGCCACACCTGCGCGGAGCTTCCCGGCATCGCGGCCTCGCTCGCGCTCAGCGACGACGGCAAGACCCTCGCGCTCGGCATGCTCGATTCGACGACGCAGCTCTTCGACGTGCCGAAGTTGCTCAGCGACGGCAAGTGAGACGCGTCACTCCCACTCGATGGTCGCGGGCGGCTTGCTCGAGATGTCGAGGCAGACGCGGTTGAGCCCCTTGACCTCGTTGATGATGCGGTTGCTGATGCGCCGCAACACCTCGACCGGCAGGAGCTCCCAGTCGGCGGTCATGCCGTCGCGGCTGCTCACCACGCGGATCGCGCAGACGTTCTCGTAGGTCCGCAGGTCGCCCATCACGCCGACCGACTGCACCGGCAGCGAGATCGCGAAGTACTGCCACAGTCCGGCGTGCAGCCCGCGCGATTCGATCTCCTCGCGCACGATCGCGTCGGCCTCGCGCAGAGGACGCAGGCGCTCCTCGCTGATCGCTCCGAGGCAGCGCACCGCGAGACCGGGACCCGGGAAGGGCTGACGATCGACCAGGCTCGACGGCAACCCGAGTTCCCGTCCGATCGCCCGCACCTCGTCCTTGAAGAGATCGCGCAGCGGCTCGACGAGGGTCATGTCGAGGTCCTTGGGCAGACCGCCGACGTTGTGGTGGCTCTTGATCGTCGCGGTCGCACCACCGTGTGCCGCGACCGACTCGATCACGTCGGGATACAGCGTGCCCTGACCGAGGAAGCGCGCACCGCGCAGCGAACGTGCCTGCTCCTTGAAGACGTCGACGAAGACCTTGCCGATGATCTTGCGCTTCTGCTCGGGCTCGGTGACGTCCTTCAATGCGCTCAAGAAGCGCTCGCGGGCGTCGATGACGATCAGGTCGATGTGGTGTTCTTCGCGGAACAGCACCTCGACCGCCTCGCGTTCGCCCTTGCGCAGCAGGCCGTTGTCGACGAACACGCAATGCAGCCGCTCGCCGATCGCGCGGTGGATGAGCACCGCCGCGACCGAGCTGTCGACACCGCCGGACAGCCCCATCACCACCTCGCCGGTCTCGCCGACGAGTTCGCGCACGCGCCGCACCTTCTCCTCGACGATGTTGCCGGGATGCCAGTCGTCGCGGCACCGGGCGATGCGCAGAACGAAGTTCCGCAGGATCCGCTCGCCCTGCACGCTGTGCGTGACCTCGGGGTGGAACTGGAGACCGTAGATGCCGCGCTTCGGATCGGCGGCCGCGGCGATCGGACAGGGCTTGCTGCTGGCGAGGATCGCGAAGCCGTCGGGAAGGCGGCTGACGTGATCGCCGTGCGACATCCACACCACGGTGCGCGGATCGACGCCGTCGAACAGGATCTCCGCGTCCTTCACCGCGATCTCGGTGCGTCCGTACTCGCCTCCGGCCTTGCCCGGTTCGACCTTGCCGCCGAGCGACTGCGTGAGCCACTGCAGGCCGTAGCAGATGCCGAGCACCGGGACGCCGCGTTCGAGGATCGAAGGATCGAGGAAGGGGGCGTCCTTCTCGTACACCGAACGCGGACCACCCGAGAGGATGATCGCGGCGGGCTTCATCGCATCGAGCATGGTGCCGACGCGGGCCGGCACCGTGATGCGGGAGTACACACCCATCTCGCGCACACGACGCGCGATGAGCTGGCAGTACTGGGTTCCGAAGTCGACGATCAGGACGCCGCCCCCGTGATGGGGCTCGACGCCCTGCACCGCCTTGTCGCTCTGCGCCGTGCTCAATCGACCTCCCCGCTGTAGTTCGGAGCTTCCTTGGTGATGCGGATGTCGTGCGGATGCGATTCGCGCACCCCGGCGGCGGTCACGCGCACGAAGCGCGCGCGGTCGCGGAAGGCGCTCAGCGTGGCGGCGCCGACGTAGCCCATGCTCGAACGCACGCCGCCCACCAACTGGTAGACGAAGTCCCTCAGCCGACCCTTGTAGGGCACCATGCCCTCGACGCCTTCCGGCACGAACTTCATGCGATCCCTGATCTCGCCCTGCGCGTAACGGTCGGCGCTGCCGGCCTCCATCGCGCCGAGCGAACCCATCCCGCGCACCGCCTTGAAGGTGCGGCCGCGGTAGAGGATCGACTCGCCCGGAGACTCGTCGACCCCGGCGAGCAGGCTGCCGAGCATCACCGAGGACGCACCGGCGGCCAGCGCCTTGGCGATGTCACCCGAGGTACGGATGCCGCCGTCGGCGATCACCGGAATCTTGCTGTCGCGCGCGGCCCTCGCACAGTCGTAGACCGCGGTGAACTGCGGCACTCCGATGCCGGTGACGACGCGCGTGGTGCAGATCGAGCCTGGCCCGATGCCGACCTTCACCGCGTCGGCGCCGGCGGCGATCAGTGCTCGAGTGGCCTCCGCCGTCGCGACATTGCCGGCGACGACGGGGATGGAGAAGCGCGCCTTGATCGCCTTCACGGTCTCGATCACGTTGCGCGTGTGGCCGTGCGCGGTGTCCACGACCACGAGGTCGCAGCCGGCCTCGACGAGTCCAGCGACGCGCTCGAGGTCGTGCACGCCGACCGCGGCTCCGACCTCCAGACGTCCACGCTCGTCGCGCGCCGCGTGCGGATACTCCTCCTGGAGGTTGATGTCCTTGATGGTGATCAGGCCGGCGAGACGCCCGTCCTCGCGCAGCAGGATCAGTTTCTCGACCTTGTTCTTCTGCAAGATCGACCGCGCCGCGCGCAGTGTGGTGTCCGGACCAGCGGTGACGAGGTTGGTCTTCGTCATCACGTCGCGCACCAGAGTGCTGCGGCTCTCGACGAAGCGCAGGTCGCGGTTGGTCAGGATGCCGAGGACCTTCTTGTGCGCGTCGACGATCGGCATCCCCGAGCAGGAGTGCTTCTTCATCAGGTCCTTCGCCTCGCCGACCGTCGCGTCGGGTCCGAGGGTGACCGGATCGAGGATCACGCCGTTCGCCGTGCGCTTGACGGTGTCGACCTCGTCGCACTGCCTCTCGATGCTGAGGTTCTTGTGGATGATGCCGATGCCGCCCTCCTGGGCGAGCGCGACAGCCATGCGCGCCTCGGTCACGGTGTCCATCGCCGCCGACGCGATCGGGATCTGGATCTCGACGCCGCGGCAGAACTCGGTGCGTGTGGACGCGTCCTTCGGCAGCACTTCGGAGTACTGCGGAACCAGCAGGACGTCGTCGTAGGTCAGGGCCTCGCCGACCAGTTGTTCCATGGGGCGACTCTATCGGGCGTGTCTTTGCGAACCAAGAGAGGCACGGAGGGCGCACCCTTGCCCCACCCGAGCCCGCTCCCCATCCTGCGGTCGATGGAGCGCACCACGGTCGTCCTCGTCACGCTGTGCGTCTACGTCGTGGCTCTCCTCGCGCTCGGCGTCCTCGCCCAGCGCCGGACCGCGAGCGAGTCGGACTTCCTGCTCGGCGGACGTGGCCTGTCGGGCTTCGTCGCCGGCATCTCGGCGTCGGCCTCCTCCTCCTCGGTCTGGACCCTGCTCGGCGTCTCCGGCTACGCCTACCTCTACGGCCTGAAGGCCTTGTGGCTGTTCCCGGCCTGCGTCGGCGGCTTCGTGATCAACTGGTTCCTGGTCGCGCCGCGCCTGCGCCGGATGTCCGCGCAGGACGGTTCGCTGACGGTCATCGAACTCCTCGCCGGTCGTCACCGCGGGCCGGCCTTCGCCAAGGTCCGCGTGCTGGCGGTGGCCGTCCTGGCCTTCTCCCTGACCGTCTACGTCGCCTCGCAGTTCCGCGGCGCAGGCGACAGCCTGGCCACGACCTTCGACATCGGCCGCACCCCGGCGATCCTGTGCGGCGCCGGGGTGGTGCTGCTCTACACGGTGGTCGGCGGGCTGTGGGCCGTCAGCCTGACCGACACCGTGCAGGGCAGCATGATGGCCCTGGCCGCGATCACGCTGCCGATCGCCTGCCTCGTGGCCGTCGGCGGGCCGGTCGCGCTCGCCGACGGCATCGCGACCCTCGACGCGCCCGGCTACGCCGATCTGTTCCACGGCGAGAGCGGCTTCGGCGCCGTGCTCGGCGTGCTCACGCTGCTCGGCATCGGCATCGGCTATCCCGGGCAACCCCACGTGGTGAACTTCTTCATGGCGACGCGCGACGAGTCCGCGCTGCGTAGCGCGCGCGTCATCGCGCTGTGCTGGGCCGTCTGCGTCTATGCCGGGATGATCGTCGTCGGCCTGAGCGGACGGGTGCTGCATCGCGTGCCGCTGGAGAACCACGAGCAGGCCTTCCTGCAACTCGCGCAGGAGCTGTTCCCGTCGGCGGTCTCCGCGCTGATGCTCGCGTCGGTGATGTCCGCGATCATGTCGACGGCGGACAGCCAGCTCCTGGTGGTCGGATCCGCGGTCTCCCGCGACCTGCTCCCTAAGGGGCGGCGACGTGCGACGCCGTCTCCGCTCCTCCCGCGCGCTCGTCGGCGTGGTGGCGGTGATCGCCGTGGCGCTGGCGATCACCGGAACGGAGACCCTGTTCCGCAGCGTGCTGTTCGCATGGACCGCGCTCGGTGCCGCCTTCGGACCGCTGCTGCTGGCCACCTTGTGGCGCGGCCCGATCGGTCCGATCCGCTCCTTCTGCGCGATGGCCTCCGGCTTCGCGAGCGCCGTGGTCGCCTACTCCTTCGCGGAGACGCGCGGGACCGCGGTGGAGCGCGTCATCCCCTTCCTGATCGCCGCGGTCTTCGCCTTCGCTCCGCGCCGGATCAGTCGAGGATCTTGATCGTCAGCGCGAGGGTCTCGGGGGTCTTGTCGGCCTCGTCGTACATGCGCACGAAGCGCTTGCTCTCCTCGGTGTCGGTGGTGCGCAGCGGTTCCACCCAGTGCGGCGGCACGCTCTCGTAGAGCAGCCACGCGACGATCACCAC
Source organism: Planctomycetota bacterium (assembly GCA_046349595.1). Taxonomy (GTDB): domain Bacteria; phylum Planctomycetota; class UBA1135; order UBA1135; family UBA2386; genus JACRLW01. Next base: position 1,765,760 of record JAXMCA010000001.1, on the reverse strand, counting down.
CCCGCTCCCTCCGCCCTCGCCGAGCTTCACCCGGTAGCGCACGCGATCCTCGCCCGGTGCGAAGTCGAGGTCGTCCTCGACCCCGACGGGCGCGGTGTCCGCGGCGAAGTCGCCGTCGGCACGCCAGCCGCGCGGCAGGAGCCGGTTGTCCTTGCCGCGCTTGCTCATCCGCGTGAGATAGGTCGTCGGCGCGCCGTCGACGTCGTGGGCGACCAGCTCGTAGATCTGCACCTGCGACGGATCGTCGATCAGGTCGTGATGGCCTTCTCCGAGCGGCGACTTCAGGCCGAGGATGCGACCCGCGTCGTCGACGTTGCCGGAGGTGAACAGCGCCTGGCGGCCGCGTCGCACCTGCACGCGGATCCACGCGCGCCGCGCCGGGTACCCGGTCGGCAGCTTGTGCCCGGTCTCGTTGGTCACCTTCACGGTGAACTCGAGTTGCCCGTCCTGCACCTTCGGTTCCTCGACGGCGATGCTCGCCGTGCGCGCCGCGAGCTGCTGCCGCGTGGCCCGCGCGACGCGACGCAACAGCTCGCCGGGAGCCTTCATGCCCAGCTCCTGGTGGTTGTGCCGCATCAGATCGAGCATGAAGGCGTTGCCGCCGACGAAGGCATGCCCGCGCGCGCCCTCACGCAGGGCGATGTTGAAGTCGAGGCCGGCGGGATTGCGCGCGATCTTCATCGGCCCCTGCTCCGGCATGTGGCACTGCTGGCAGGTGCGCTGGGCTTCGCCGTCGCGCGCGAACTCGCTGTTGCGCCATTCGAGGTACGGCGTCTGCTCGGGGAAGGGTGCTCCACCGGGAACGTGCGAGGTGCGCAGCGTGTGGCACGAGCCGCAAAGTCCGGCGTCGCGCATGTGGGGACCGTGCGTCGGCGTGTATCCGGTCTGCATCTGCATCGGACCGTTCGCCGGATCCGCGAAGGGACCCCAGATCACGCCATCGGGGCGGATGTCGAGCCTGCCGTCGAAACTCGCTTCGGTGCCGAAGGCGCCGGGGCGCGCCTGGTGACAGACGGTGCAGGAGACGCCGTCCCGCGCCAGTTCGTCCTCCACCAGCGCGGCGACCGAATCGGCGCTCCCTCCCTGCTGCAACGCCCGGTGATGCGCGATCGGCGAATGGCAGGTCAGACACAGCGCCTGCAGCTCCGCGGACCTCTGTGGATTCGCCGCCACCTCCTTGCTGACCTGGGCCTGCCAGTACGGATCGCGGAAGGCGTTGGCCATCATCGTCCCGCGCCACAGCGTGAAGGGCGACACGTCGTCTCCGGTCGCGCTCCACAACGCGGTCGCACTCTCCGCGGCGGAGTGGCAGTCGCCGCAACGCGTCGACAGCAGGAAATCCGGATGATGCGCCGGCGGGCGCTCCTGGGCGGAAACCGCCGGAGCGAGAACACAGAGGAGGAGGGTCGCGAAGATGCGCATCGGGTTCACTTGGGCTTGCACCACCGGTCGAGCCAGTCGAAGAACAGACGCTGCCACAGCACGCCGTTCTGGGGACCGAGCACCCAATGGCTCTCGCCGGGGAAGTAGACGAAACGCGACGGACAGCCCTGCAATTGCGCGGCCGTGAAGGCCTGGATGCCCTGCTCCACCGGCACGCGGAAATCGCGTTGACCGTGGATCACCATCAACGGCGTGTGCCAATTGCCGACGAAGCGGTGCGGGGAGAAACGCTCGTACTCCCTCAGCGCGGATGCGTCGCGCCAGAAGCCCGCACCGAGGTCCCAGTTGACGAACCACAGCTCCTCGGTGGACAGGGCCATGGACTCCAGGTTGAACACGCCGCAATGGGCGAGCATCGCCGCGAAGCGGCGTTCCGGATCGTGCCCCATCAACCAGTAGATCGTGTAGCCGCCGAAGCTCGCACCGACCGCCGCCGTCCTGCCGCGATCGACATAGGGCTCCGCCTGCATCGCATCGGTGGCGCTGAGCAGGTCGTTCATGCACTGGCCGCCCCAGTCGCCGCTGATCGCCTCGTTCCACTTCGCACCGAAGCCCGGAAGACCGCGCCGATTGACCGCGAGAACGATGTAGCCGCGCGCGGCCATCAGGTGGAAGTTCCAGCGGTAGCTGAAGAACTGGCCGACCTGCGACTGGGGACCGCCCTGGCAGTAGAGCAGCATCGGCCACTTCTTCGCCGGATCGAAGTCGGGCGGCTCGATCACCCAGGCGTGGATGCGTTCTCCGTCGGTCGCCTTGAACCAACGCTCCTCCACCTTCGGCAGCGCGAGCTTGCGGTAGACGCCGCCATTCACGTCGGTGATCGCGACTCCCTCGTTCGCCTTGCCGGCGAGCGGGATGCGCACCACCTCGAAGGGGCGCTCGGTCTGCTGGCGCAGCGCGTAGAGCGCGTCACCGGACGGTGCGACCTGCAGCGAACCGAACTGCCAGCGACCCTGCGTGACGGCGACCGGCTCCGCGCCCTGCGACGGCACCCGGAAGGCCTGCGTCGTGCCGCGCCAATCCGCCGCGAGAAACAGCGACCCGGAGTCGTGCGACCACGCGAACTCGGTGACCGTGCCGTCCCAGGTGTCGGCGCGATGCGCCTCCCCCATCGGCCAGTCGGCGACCATCAGCCGGTTGACGTCCGACTCGTAGCCCTCGCGCGGCATGCTCAGCCATGCGATGTGCTTGCCGTCGGGTGAGAAGGCCGGATTGGTGTCGTAGCCCGGGAAGGTGACCGTGAGATTGCGGTGCGGCCCGCCCTCGATGGGCGCGAGCCAGAGGTCGCTGTTGGTGCTCGCCTCTTCGCCGAGCGAAGGCTTGGCGGTGTAGACGATCGCCCTGCTGTCCGGTGCCCAGGCGATCTGCTCGACGCCGCCGTTCGGAACGAGCGGCGTGTCCATGCGGATGCCCTCCATCAGGTCGCGTGCGGCACCGCCGGTGCTCTGCATCACGAACAGATGGCTGTAGGTGCCGTCCCGCCAGCCGTCCCAGTGGCGGATCATCAGGTCGTCGTAGATCTGCGCGTCGGCCTTCGGCAGGTCCGGGTAGAGGTCGTGCACGTCCGGGTCGAGCTTCACGCGCGAGGTGAAACTGAACCACTTGCCGTCGGGCGACCAGCCGAGGTTCTCGACGCCGCCCGGGACCGAGCCGACGCGCAGCGCTTCGCCGCCGTCGATCGCCAGCGTGTAGATCTGCGCGTCGCCGTCGCGCGTCGACACGAAGGCGATGCTACGGCCGTCGGGTGACCAGACCGCTCCGGAGTTGCTGCCCGCCGAGGTCAGTTGCCGCAGCGCGCCGGTGGCCGGATCGAGCATCCAGATCTGTCCCCGTCCCCGGTTCGCCGCGAGGTCGTACTCGCGCTGGTTGAACAGCAGATGCTTGCCGTCCGGCGAGAGCTGCGGGTCGGACACGCGCTTCAGCGCGAACAGCATCTCGGGGGTGAGCCTGTCCTGGGCGGGCAGGAAGCCGCCGCAGAGTGCCGCGAGGAGGACGAGGAGGATCGGCGTCGACCTGTTCATCGGGGCGGCGATGGTAGGCGCTGGCGGCACCCGCAGCCACGCGAACAGCTCCGACCGTTCCCCTCGCGGGGGTCGTGCCTCATGCGACCCGGTCGCGGCCGCTCCTCGCACCGGAGCGCGTGGGACGACACTCACTCGCCCCTGCGTCCGCTTCGATCCTGCTCGGAAAGTTCTTCACCCACGAGGGCGAGGTGGAGCTGGTAGTCGGTCGCGATGCAGCCGAGGCGTCGATAGAGCGCCATCAGTCCGGGTCGTCTCCGGTCGACGACGCCCGCCAGGGAGACGGCCCCGCGATGGCGCGCGTGATGACGGATCTCGGCCCACACGGAGCGGATGCTGCCGAAGGACCGGTGCGCTCGGTCGATCCAGAGCCCCTCCACATTGAGATCGACACCGCCACGCGACATCGAGATCCCGAAGCTGAGGATCGCGAATGCGACGATGCCGGCCATCGGCGCATCCTGAGCGCGCCATGTGAGGATCACGGTTCGATCTCTCGCGATGCCGCATTCCAGCGCATCCAGCAGACGCTGCATGTCGATCTGCGGGAGCCCGAGTTCGGACCGATACGACTGCAGCGGTCGCAACAGCAGCGGCAGTTCCTCGACCGCCAAGGTCGCACCCTGGCCGAATCCCAATCCGCGAGCGCTCATGCTTCGATCGGGCCGCCCGCGACGCGGCCGCCGAACTTCTTCAGCAACTCGGGGACCCACACCTGCGGTGCACGTCCGCGATGACGGCGCAGCTCACGTCGGTTCAACCTGACTCCGATCTCGCTCATCGTGGCTTCCTTCAGATAGAAGACCTTGCCGGAGTAGTCGATCGGAGCGTGTCCCCGCAGCGTGAGGATGCCCGTGGCCAGCCCGGAGTAGTCCTCGTCCGAAGCACTCGTCGTGAAACGGCAGGTGTAGCGGCCCGAGTCTTCCTCCACCCACACCCGGTCCGTCCGCGTGATCTGCAGACCGGCGTCGGAACCGGTGAAGAACGTCGCGACCGGCTCGAAGGTCGGCGCCACCAGTTCGACGATCACGACCGACGAACGCGCGTGCCTTCCGCTCTGGTACGAGTCGATGACCCAGACGCCCTCGATCCCATGCCGTCCGCACAGCAGCCGACGGACCCAAGCACTGCCGAGCAGCAGAGTCGCGAGGCGAGGAAGCAACACGACGCTGACCAGGAAGACCCCTCCCGGAATCGCCCATCGCCAATGGCTGTCCTTCTCGAACAGGCTGGGATTGATCGCGGCAGGCAGGCCGGTCGCGAGCGTCGCGAACAGAACACCGAAGGTCGACCTGAACGTATCGATACTGCGCATGAAAGGTCTCGTGCTCGCCGTGCGGCGGAAGGATAGCGCCGCACGAGGCGATCGCTTCGGGGCCGACCTAGCGCACGCAGACCACGCGATCGGTGGGTTCCGAACCCACGCCCTTCGCACGCCAACGCGCCAATGGATCGACGCGATCCGCCGTCATGGGGTCAGAAGGACCTTCGTGCAGCCGTCGCGGCGTTCATCGAACATCCGATAGCCCTCGGCCGCGTTCTCGATCGTCATGCGGTGCGAGAAGAGCCCGGCCAGTTCGCGCCCTTCGTGGCGCAGGGTCTCCAGCAGATCGCCGACGAAACGCCGCGCCGGACAACGCCCGGCGCGATAGGTCAGGTTGCGGTCATAGGCCTCGACCGGCGAGATCGCGAGCACGGCCTCGGTGTGGACACCGACTGCGGCGAGCGTCCCGCCGAAGCGCAGGCTGTCGAAGGCGGTCCGCGTCGCCGCCGGGGATCCCACGGCCTCGACGACGCCGTCGACCCCTCGCCCGTCGGTCGCGCGACGGATCGCCGAGGCGGGATCGCCCTTGTGCGCATCGATCGCGACGGCTCCGTAGGCGCGGGCGAGTTCCAGCCGTCGGTCGTCGCGATCCACCGCGAACACCACCGCGGCGCCGGCGCGCGACGCCGCCCAGATCGCACACGCGCCGACCGGTCCGACGCCGATCACGGCGACGCTCGACCCGCGCACTGTCCCAAGCAGTTCCACTCCGAAGCTGCCGGTCGCGAGCACGTCGCCGGCGAGCAGGGCCAGCTCGTCACCCACCCCATCGGGGATCGGGACCAGCGTGCTCTCGGCGAGCGGTACGCGCACGAAGCCGGCCTGTGCGCCGTGCAGTCCGCGTCCGTCGGCCACCCAACCGAACAGCGCGCCCTTTGTGCACCGGCAGGGCAGTCCCGAACGACAGAAGAAGCAGTCGCCGCAGGAAGTCGAGAAGGGTGAAGCGACGCGCTGTCCGACTCGCGGGCTGCTCACCGCAGCACCGACCGCGACGATCTCGCCGACGAACTCGTGACCGAGCACCGTCCCGCGATCGAGTCCGACCTCGTGGCCGCGGTACGGGTGGAGGTCCGAACCGCAGATCGCGGCGGAGGTGACGCGGACGATCGCATCGCGCGGATCCTCGAGCCGCGGAGACGCCACGTCGACGACGCGCACTTCGCGCACGCCCTGGAAGGTGACTGCGAGCACGCGCGCAGCGTCATCGCCCACGCGACGCTCCGCAAGCGGTCAGTGCCCGTCGATCATCGCGGCCACTCCGCGGATCCTCGCGCGCAGGGCCACGCGCTCGGAGGGCTCGTCGAGCAACTCGGTCGCCGTCGCGGCATCGTCGGTCCGCCCCATCAGGAGCGCCGCGTCGATCGCGGCCCGCAGCAGTTCCGCGCGGCGTGCACGATCGGAGGTGGGCCCGAGCGGGTCGAACGCGACAAGCCCTGCGATCAAGGTGTGCAACTCCGGGTCGACGCGCATCAGTTCGAATCGGGTGTGCGCATGGGTCGCCTCGGGCTCGGGACGCTTGGCCAGCGAGACGAAGGCCTCGACACCCTGCCCGAAGTACTCGGCCCAGTTGCTCGCCGCGTAGTAGTCGAGCACCCGATCGCCGTCGATCGCGTGGCGGTACAGCTCGCGGATCCTCGCGAACACCGGCTTGTCGCGCAGCACGTGCAGATGGACCTGGTGCGCGACCTCGTGCGCGAAGGTGTCGAATCCGCACAGCGCAGCCTCGTCGAGCGCTTCGATGCCGGTCGCCGCGCGCAGCCCACCGATGCCTCGCACGTCGTCCCAGACGCGGCCGTCGAAGGTGCGCTTGCCGCGCAGCGACGCTCGCGCGGGATCGTCCGTCGTCCGCTCCTCTTCGAGCAGGAAGTCGTGGCGCGCGCCCTTGCTGATCAGGGCGGCGAGGTACGGTTCGAAGGTCGCGAGCGTGCGCGTCACGACTTCGCGCCGCGACGCACCGAGTTCCGCGAAGGCCGGGACGAAGTCCGACGCGAGGACCGGATCGATCGCCGCAGGTTGACCGAGGCGGCGCACGGTCGCGAAGCAGGCAGCCGTCTCCACGATCGAACGACTCGCGCGCTGCTGGAACAGCACCTCGCCGATCAGGCGATGCACCACCGGCTGATCGGGGGTCTCGGCGAGTTCGGCCCGGAGTTCCTCGAGGGCATCGTCGAGGCGGGCCTCGCGCATCGCGAGGATCGCCTGGCGCAGGCGGGCCGTCGGAGTGAAGGTGCACGGCGCGGTCAGCCCGGAACCGAGTCGGGCATGAGCCTCTTCGGAGAGCGGATCGAGTTCGACGACCCGACGGTAGGCCTGCGCCGCCTCCTCGTTGCGCTGGACGCGGTAGAGCGCGGAGCCGTGTGCGGCCATCAGGCTCGCTCCGGCATGGCCCGATTCGACGGACTGGGACGACGCCCGCAGCGCTCCGTCGAAGTCCCGCAGGCGGATCAGCGCGCGCACCGACAATGCAAGCGCTCCTTCGTCCTGCGGGTCGCGACCGAGGGCTTCGCGCGCGGTGGCGAGCGCGTCGGTCGCGCGACCGAGCTGGAGCTGTGCCCGTCCCACGCCGACCAGGGCCTGGAGATCGGCGGGATCGCAATGCCAGGCGTCACGGAAGGAGCGCAACGCCTCGACCGCGTCCTCACGGTCGAGGGCTTCGCTGCCCAGGCGCACCAGTTCGCGTGCGCTCGTCGCCGGCGCGCCGACCCGCTCACCGGCCGGAACCGGGGCCTGCGCCGACAAGGTCGCGGCGATCAGGCAGAGCAGCGAGACGGCGTGGATCGATGCGGTGCGGATGGCGGCCCCCTTCCACGAGGACGGGGAAGGATAGCCCACCATCGGCCGCGGGGACGGAGGCCTGCGCCACCGCCCCCTGGCACCGGAGCTTCAGCGGCGCGCGCGTCCGAGCACTTCGAGCTTGCTCACGTCGAGGGTACGCAGGCTGTCGATGCCGGGTCGAGCCTGCTGTCCGCGGACCGCGACCTCCATGTTCTCGAACACGTCGAGCGCATAGCGACCACTGGTGCACTTGAGTTCGAACAGCACCTGGCCACCCTTCTCGATCTGGACGGTCGGCGCGCCGAACAGGGGACGGCTGACGCGGAGCCAACCGACCTCGGCACCGGCGAGCGGGTCGTTCTCGGGCGCCGGACGCGATTCGACAGAAGGGCTCGGGCGAGGCGTCTCGTTGACGATGCGCATCATCTCGAGCGCGCGCACCTGCCGCTCGATCTCCCCGACCATGCGCTCGGCATCGCGCCGCTCCGGGCTGTCCGCCGGCAGTCCTTCGGCCACCTTCTGCAGGTCGGCCTGGAGCGCCGCGAAGTCCTGCTCCGCACTCGGTCGCAGCATCTCCTTCTTCATGCTCTCGCCGAGCGCCGCGAGCTTCTTCCGTGACTCCTCGAGCGCGCCTGCCGCCGCAGCGCGGGCCTGGCGCGTCTGCGCGGCCGCATCGACCGCTTGCTGTTGGCGTTCCTTCAGACTCTGCCACGCGGCGTCGACGGTCTCGTTGCCACTGAAGGCCACGACCGCATCGCCGGGCAACCAGGCCGGCTGACCCTGCAGACGCACGCGGATCCAATCGCCGTCCTCGGCGAGCAAGCGGAACTCGGTTCCCTCGTCGACGAAGCGCACCGGCGCTTCGCGCGAGTTGGTGCGGTAGCGGAAGGCGACCCGCTTGCCCTTGCTGCGCACGACGCCCGCGTCGCCGATCTCGACGAAGTCCTTGTGCACGAAGCCGGCGACGCCGAGCGGCAGGCGCACGGCCTTGAAGCCGTCCTGCTCTTCGCCGGTCAACTCGACCACATCGCCTTCACCGAGCGACTCGTCGTAGACGGGCGAATGCGCCGTCGGCCAGCAGCGCAACGTCGTAGCCGCGCGCTCGATGCGACCGAGGGTCACTTGGGCGGCCGGAGTGGCCGGTTGATCCTGCGCGAGCAGGGGAAACACCAGGAACAGGGTCGCCGCAGCGACCCGCATGGAACTCGTCATCGAACCTCCCAGAAAGCCGCGATCACGCGCTGCCGTCGCGCGATCGTCTGATCCGGGGGAATCGTAGGCACGGCGACGGGGTCTGGGCAACCTTGCTTTCGCGCGAGCCGGGTGGACAGGCGATTGGTTCCTCCGCCGCCCCCTGCCGATAGCATGCCCATGATGCGTGGTTGGACGACCCTCCTGCTCTGCCTGTGCACGGGCGCCTGCACCTGGTTCGGGGGCGATCCGCATGTGCTCGTGACCAGCCAACCCGCCGGGGCGGAGATCCTGGTCGACGGCACCGCGACCGGCTCCACCACCCCGAGCAAGCTCGACCTCGGCGGCTATCTGGGGAGCGATCACAAGATCACGCTGCGCAAGAAGGGCTACGCCGAGGAGACGCGCGTCGTCGTCCACTACACACAGGCCTACACCTCTCGCTGGGTCGACGGCCCCGACCTCCGTGCGATCGACTTCCCGCTGTGGTGGACGATCGGCGATTTCTTCACGCCCTTCGCCGTCCGCTACGAGTACGTGCCCCAGTCGTTGCACGTCGTCCTCCACCCGCCGCAGGACGCGCCGGTGCACTCCGCTCTCGCCGGCGACCAGTGAGCAGGCGCCCCGCGGCCCTGCGGCGCGCGGTCTTCCTGGATCGCGACGGCACGCTGCATGTGGAGCGCGACTTCTGCCGTCGCGCGCAGGACATCGAGGTGCTACCCGGAGTGCGCGAGGCACTCGAGGCGCTCCGCGCCGCCGGATTCGCCCTCGTCGTGGTCACCAACCAGTCGGGCATCGCCCGTGGCCTCCTCGACGAGATCACGCTTTCCGGCATTCATGACGAGTTGCAGCGGCAGCTCGGTGGCTGCATCGACGCGTTCTTCCACTGTCCACATCACCCCAGCGAGGGTTCCGGCCCGTACACGCGCACCTGCACCTGTCGGAAACCGGCGAGCGGACTGTTCCATGATGCAGCCGCGATCCTCGGCCTCGCCTTCGAGGGCTCCTGGGTGATCGGCGACAGCGCGCGCGACCTGCTCGCGGCGCCCGAGCCGGTGCGCGGCATCCTGGTCTGCAGCGGCAAGCCTCCCGAGGACGGGCTCCGCGAACTCCGTTCCCTCGGGCGCGCCCCCGACGCGGTCGCGCCGGACCTGAAGGCCGCCGCGCGCATCGTTCTGGGGATGCCGCCGACGGACTGAGTCAACGCTCGCTGCGCATCACGGCGAGGTAATGCCAGGTCGCCACCGCGGAGACCGCCGCGATCGCGAGCGCGATCCACGCCAGGACCTGCAGTTCCTCGATCTCCGGAAACACGATCCAGACCACCGCGCTGATCGTCACCGCGACACCGAACACGGTGCACGCGGAGTAGAAGCCGACCAGACCGCGCTCGGTGCGGGCGACGTCACCCGATCGCGGGTCACGCGCAGTACGCGGGTTGTGTTGCGACGCAGCCACGGGTCGAACCTTATCCACGCTCGGGAACGCGATCGATGCTTTGCTTCGACCCAGGCGCCCGGCTAGCTTCCGCGTGGCGGTGGTTTCGCGAACGATCCCGAGGGATCGCCCACCGCCGTCACTCCCTAGGAAGAATCCATGCGCAAGATCGCAATCGCAGCCCTTCTCGCCGCGAGCTTCACGCTCGGCGGCTGCTACTCCGGCCCGCACCAGTTGCAGCGCACCGTCGACGACTGGGACCAGAAGGTCTACGTCGACAGCCCGTGGCTGAACGCCGTCCTGATGATCATCCCGGTCATCCCGCTCGCGCGCTTCGGTGCCGCCATCGGCGACTTCTTCATCACCGACGCCTACGCCTTCTGGCTCAACGACGCCTTCGGCGGCCAGGGTGGTGCGGGCTTCCGTCACAAGGAGATCGCCAGCAAGCGCTCGATGGGCAGCTTGCTTCGCGACGACGGCAAGTTCCTCAAGATCGACGGCGGCAACTGATCGCCGCGGATCGCGAGATCCTGCTCGCAACGGGGTGCGCGGGTTCGCCTGCGCACCCCGCTGCATGTACCGACCCTACTGGCGCTGCACTCCCTCGAGCTCGGTGAGCACGGTCGCATCGAGGCGGCGCACCACCTGCCCGACCGACGGCGCGTACCAGTACACGTCGGTGCGATCGAGCCACTGCCCGTCCGCCAGCGGACGCGAGCGACGCCAGATGCGCAGCGTCTCGAACTCGCCCGCAGGCACCGTGATGGTCTCCCGGGCATCGCACTGGTATTCGGAGCGGATCGGCATGTCGGCGCCGTCCTCACGGACGACATAGCGGCAGCTCCACCGCTTGCCGACCCAGAGCGGCCACGAGAAGCGCGCGTCGACCGGATCCCACCTGGTGATGCTCTCGCCGTTCTCGAGGTCGAGCGACAGCGAACCGTAGTCACGGTCGATGCGATTGAGCGCGCCGGTCAACTCGTCGACCAGCACGATCTGCCGCTCGTCGACGGACTGCACGCGCACTTCGATGCGCTGCTCGCCGCCGCGTCGGAACACGAAGCGATCACCGACCTTCCACTCGGGTCGATCCACCACCGCGACGCCCTCGGGCGGCGACCGGTCGAAGGCGACCACGCCCGGCCCTGGCGGGAGAGGTGCCGGATGACTCGAACACGCGGCGCAGGCGAAACCGATCAGCGCGGCGGACACCCGACGCATCACCGCACGATCCTCCCCTCGGCGTCGCGCACGACCGTGCTGCGGATGCGCAATTCGTCGAGCTGCGCCGCGGCGACCTCGCTCGGCGCGTCGGACATCAGGTCGGTCGCACTCGCGGTCTTCGGGAAGGCGATCACGTCGCGGATCGAATCCATGCCGAGACCGAGCGTGATCAGGCGGTCCACGCCGAGCGCGATGCCGCCGTGCGGCGGACCTCCGTAGCGGTACGAATCGAGCAGGAAGCCGAAGTTCGCCCGCTGCTGCTCCGGGGTGATGCCGAGGAATTCGAAGACCTTGGCCTGCAGCGCGGGCCGGTGGATGCGGATGCTGCCCGAGCCGAGTTCCCAGCCGTTCATCACGAAGTCGTAGGCGCGGCTGCGGATGTCGGCGGTTCCCTGCGAGAAGTCGGTGATGTCCCAGTCGACCGGGGCCGAGAACGGGTTGTGCGCGAACTGCCAGCGCGCATGGTCCTCGTTCCACTCGAACATCGGGAAGTTCAGCACCCAGCAGCAGCGGAACACCTTCGGATCGCGCAGGCCGAGCATGCCGCCGACCTTCAAGCGCAGGTCGCCGAGCGCCTTGTGCACGACCTTCTTCTGGTCCGCGACGAACAGCAGGAGGTCTCCCGCCGACGCGCCCATGGTCGCGCACAGCTCCTTGCCCTTGTCGCCCTCGAAGAACTTCGCGATCGAACCCTCGACACCGTTCGCGGTGACCTTGGCCCAGGCGAGCCCCTTCGCACCGAGTCCGCCGACGAAGGCCGTCAGCTCGTCGATCGCCTTGCGCGAGAACTTCTCGGCCGCTCCCTTCGCACAGATGCCCTTGACGATGCCGCCGGCCTCGATCGCGCCGCGGAACACCTTGAAGTCGCAACGCGACGCGATCGCGCTCACGTCGATCAGCTTCATGTCGAAGCGCAGGTCCGGCTTGTCGCAGCCGTAGGTCTCCATGGCCTCGACGAAGTCGAAGCGCGGGAAGGGCTGGGGAAGTTCGATCCCGAGGCCTTCGCGGAAGCCGTGCACGACCATGGCCTCGACCATCGCGATCACGTCCTTCTCCTCGACGAAGGACATCTCGAGGTCGATCTGCGTGAACTCCGGCTGGCGGTCGGCGCGCAGGTCCTCGTCGCGGAAGCAGCGCGCGATCTGGTAGTAGCGATCGAGCCCCGCGACCATGCAGAGCTGCTTGAAGATCTGCGGGCTCTGCGGGAGCGCGTAGAAGGTCCCCGGGTTCACGCGACTGGGCACCAGGTAGTCGCGCGCTCCCTCCGGCGTGCTCTTGGTGAGGATCGGCGTCTCGATGTCGAGGAAGTTGTTCGCCGCGAGGAAGTTGCGGATCGCCGTGACGAAGCGCGCGCGCTTGATCATCGCCTGCTGCAGCGGACGTCGCCGCAGGTCGAGGTAGCGGTAGCGCATGCGCAGCTCCTCGTTGGCCTCCGGCACGTCCAGCACCTCGAAGGGCGGCGGCTCCGCCTCCGACAGCACGGTCAGCTCGCGGACCAGGATCTCGATCTCGCCGGTCGCGCGTTCGGCGTTGGCCTTCTCGCGCCGCGCCACGACACCCTGCACCGACAGGACGTCCTCCTGTCCGAGCTTGCGCGCGCGTTCGAACAGCGCGGGGCTGAACTCCTGCTGGAACACCACCTGGGTGATGCCGTAGCGGTCGCGCAGATCGACGAACAGCAGCGCACCGTGGTGGCGGTGGTTCTCGATCCAGCCATTGAGGACGACGGTCGCGCCGATGTTCGTCGCGCGGAGCTCGCCACAGTCATGCGTGCGTTGCCAGGATGCCATGTGGTTCTTGGTACGAACCAGCGCTTGTAGCCCCGCGGCGCGACGAACTCCATGCTCCCGGGGCCGGCCCCGCCCCGCTCACAGGATCTTCGCCACCAGGGTCCGCGAGACCGTGAAGGCGAAACCGAAGCTGGCCGGCGTGCATCCGTTCGACGCACTGACGCCGAGACCCTGGAAGGCGAGTTCGAAGCCGATCAAGCCCGGGTCGCAGGGCACGCGCGCCGCGACGAAGGCCCCGGGCAGGGCGTCGAAGATCGGTGTGACCCCGAGGCGGCAGCTCCCGCCGGGAACCGCGCACAGGGTGAACGGGACGGCCGCCGGGATGCCGACCAGGATCGAGGCCACACCGAGCTCACCGCTCAGGAAGACACGGAAGTCCGCGCCCAGCCCCGCCACCGCGTTGCCGCTCGAACTGACGGCGATGTCGATCGCGCCGACCCCACCGCAGCCGGTGCTGAGGAAGCGGATCGGCGTCCCGGGCGCCAGCGCGTCGTAGAGCACGCCCCGCACGTCGACGTTGGCTCCGGTCCCGGTGCGTTCCCACGCGAGCAGCGACCGCACCGGGAGCTCGTCGACGAAGGCGATCGACGGCGCGGCGTGCGCCAGCGTGCTGGAGTCGAGGAGGAATGCGCCGGTCTCGAAGCTCACCGATGCCCCGTTGTTGACGAGCATGAAGGTCGCGGCACGCGGGCGGGCCGGACTGCCGTCGAGGTAGACGTAGGTGAAGCGGCAGCCGTCGTTGTCGATCGCCGGAGCGACCTGGTCCAGCGCGCGATCCACTCCCGGCTCGGCCGCCGACATGACCAGCGGCGTGCGCGTCTGGCTGAAGCTCGTGCCGCTGCGGCGGTACCCGGCGCCCACGAGGTCGCGCCCGTTCGTGCCGGCATCGCGATCGAAGATCACGAAGAAGGCGGTGCCGTCTCCTGCGACATCTGGGTGGTCGTCGCTGCCGTCGCCATTGGTCTGCACCAGAGTCGGGCCGAACATGCGTGTGCCGTCGCTGCGGATCGCGGCGAAGGCGATGTCGTGGTTCAGTGACGCGCAACTGCGCTTGTGCCTGAAGACCACGCCCCAATGCTGTCCCGCACCGGCGCACTTGCTGACGCGGATCTCCAGGTCGCGCGTGCAGTTGGTGTCGGGGTCGAGGGTCTGTCCGTTGGTCAGGCCGCCGGACACGAGGATGTTCACCATCTGCACCACGCTGTTCGCCCCGAGCAGTCCGTACTGCCCCCACACCACCAGGAAGCGATCCGCGGCGCTCGCATTCGATCCGCCGACGTCGGGATCGGTGAAGCTGGTGGTGCCGCTGGCGGTCGCGACCACCTGCACCGTGAGCGGGAGGAAGCCGTTCGACTGGATGCGACGCGCACGGATCTGCTGCGCGCCGTCCTGGTCGCGCCACACGCACAGGAACATGTTGCCCTGTGCATCGTGTGCAAGGCTCGGCGCGACGGAGTCGCTGCTCGTGGAGTCGAGCGCGGTGACCGCGACGAAGTTGCCGTCGGCATCGAAATGCGCCGCGAGCACGTCGCTGTCGTTGCTCGCCACCTGATCGGCGTAGACGATCGCCCAGCGCGCGAAGCTCCGGTCGAAGGCGGCTTCGGGATGGTGTGTCGAGGTTGTGCCCACGTCGATGCCGAAGGCGCGCACGATCGGATCGAGGGTCAGCGGGAACTCGAGGCCGAGGAGATCGGCTTCCCCGACGCGGAGCACGATGTCGCCATCCTCACCGACGATCGGCATGCGCCGCGCGCGGCCACGCGCATCGACGATCACGAAGTCGCGGTACTCGACTCCTCCCGCGGACCCGGCGTCGAAGACCAGCCCGTCGCCCTGCACCCGGAGCGGGAGATCGCCGCGCACGTGAACACGCAGCTCGATGGAGCGTCGCGCCGTGGTCTCGATCACGAAACTCTGCTCGGCTTCCCGCGGCCGCAGGCTCCAGCGCTCGGTGAACCTGCGGTGCGCCATGTGGATCTCCTCACCCTCGGCGCGCGGAAGACCACCCTTCCCGATCTCCATCGGTTCGCCATCGAGCCACAATCCGGCGACTTCGAAGCGCAGCGGATGGGCGATCTCGCCAGGTCCGAGCAGCGGAACGAAGGTCACTCCGACCTGATCCGCGAGCAGCTTGTAGGTCTCGGCGCGGGCCGCGACGCCGTCGAAGCCCGGCTCCTTGTCCACGCACACGCCGCGGAATACCGGCGGACCGAATGCGGAAGGTGGCTCGACAGGTTGCTGGGGAGTCGACGGCAGGAGGATGCCGAGCAGGGAACAGAGAAGCGATGTGGCCATGAGCCGATGGACGCATTCCATCGACACTGACCGACAACGGAGTGCTCACTCGAAGCGGACGGCCTCGGCCGGAGACATCCGCGCCGCACGAACGCCGGGCAGCCACGCCGCCAGCATCCCCGCCCACAGACCGATCACCGGCACGGCGATCACCGCGTGCCAGGGCACCGCGTACGGCGCCGAGAGCCCGGTGACCCGATTCATCCCGTCGACGACCACGCGCCCGAGCGGAATCCCCAGGGCGAGCGCCATCA
Organism: Planctomycetota bacterium; assembly: GCA_046349595.1. Taxonomy (GTDB): domain Bacteria; phylum Planctomycetota; class UBA1135; order UBA1135; family UBA2386; genus JACRLW01. The sequence continues at coordinate 1,750,006 of JAXMCA010000001.1, read as the reverse complement.
GACTCGCGCTCCCGCCGACCACCAGTCCTTCGACGTGCGCGACGCAACTGGGAGCGCGTCGCGCCGAGCGCACGCAGCACGCCGATCTCGCGCACGCGCCCCAGCGCCGCGATGGTCGTGGCGTTGACCACGCCCATGGCCGCGAGCAGGAGGATCAAGGCGAGCAGGATCTGGAACAGGCGGAAGTCGCGGGTGACGTCGCGCACCAGGTAGTCGACGAAGTCCTGCCCGGTCTTCGCGAAGCTCACGCCCTGGATCCTGTCGCGCACGGCATGCAGCACGGCGAAGGGATCCGCGTCCGCGGTGAGCCGCAGTGCGATGCGCTCGATGCCGCCGTCCCCGACGCAGAAGTCCTGCTTCATCCAGCGCGGATGCGTGATCGCGAAGGCCGGGTCGTCGGGGAAGAAGCCGGCGTCGTCGCTGACCGCGAGCACCAGGTAGGGGACCGGCCCGCCGTCGGTGATCAGGGTCACCGAACCTCCCGCGGACAGACCGGAGAGGTGTGCGAGACGGGTGCTCACCACCAGCGATCGCACCTTCTCGAAGCGCTCGAGATCGGCGCTGCGTCCGGCGAGCGGAGATCCTTCGGATGCCATCACCGCCGAATCGAGTCCCGACAGCAGGAAGGGTGCAGCCACGGTGCCGCGCAGCGCATCGACCCGCTGCACCCCCGGGATCTCGCGCAGCGCCGCCACCCGCTCCGCATCGTTCGGAGTGGCGCGCACGAACAGCGTGTCGGGCATCGCCCGCTTGCCGAAGGCGCGCGCGTCGGCATGCAGGGCCGTGGTCAGGCTCTCCAGGGCCAGGGCCGCGAGCAGGACGATGCCGAGACCGCAGATCGAGGCAGCGAATCGCCCGCTCTGCCCCGCGAGCGCCTTGCGCACCAGTTGCGTCTCGAGCGGCAGGAGACGCCGCAGCGGCAGGAGCCAGCTCTCGCCGAGCAGGCGCACGAAGCGCGGCAACATCAGCAGCAATCCGCCGAACACCAGCAGCAGGGCGCCGAGCTGCAGCAGCACGGCCTGCGTCTCGCGCTCCGTGTCCGACAGCAAGGTGGTGGTCGCGAGGTAGCCGATCGGCAGCAGCACCACGAGAAGCACGAACAGGAAGGTGTCGACGCCGCGCAGCACGTCGACACGTCCTTCGAGACCACGCGCGTGCAGCACACGCAACACCGGCAGACGGCGCGCGCGCCACAAGGGGAACGCCGCGCCGGCGAGCGTGAACAGGAAACCCAGGGTCGCGATCGCGATCATCGGCCTGAGCGGCAGCTCACGCAGCTGCCAGTCCTGGAACATGCCGAGCGAGGAGATGTGCATCGCCTGCAGCGCGGCTGCAATGCCGATGCCGAGCACCAGGCCCAGCACGGTGCCGGTCGCCGCCAGCAGCGACGCATCGATCACGAAGGTCGCCGTCACCGTGGAACTCGATGCACCGAGGCAGCGCAGCAGACCGATCTGCCGCAGACGCTCGACCAGCGACTGCGACAGCGTCTGGAACACCACGAACATGCCGAGCATCAGCGCCAGCCCGCCGAGCAGCTTCACGCCGTTGCGGAAGGCGCGCTCGTCGCTCGACTCGCCGAGCAGCGCCGCGGTGTCCTCGCGCACCACGAACTCGGCGTCGAGCGCCTGACGCAACGCGTCGACGTCGCTGCCCTCGCGTCGATTGACGTGAAACACCGCCGGCTCACGTGGAGCGAGCCGATGCGCCAGCGCCTGCGTTCCGATCACCACGTGGCCCTGCTCGCGTCCGCCGAAGCCGCGATCGCCGATCCATCCGCGCACCGTGACCGTCTCCGGACGCACCTCGGGCTCTTCCTCCTGCGCGCTGACCAGGACGCCGTCACGGCACACGGCGGCCTTCGCGTGCGGCGCGGCCTCGAGGCGCAGCGTGTCGCCGATGCCGATGCCGGACTCCCGCGCGAGCGCACTGCCCACCAGCACGCCGCCGTCACCTTCCAGCGCGGAGAGGTCGCTGCCCGCGACGACGTCGTAGTGGACGAAGCCCGGATCGGGGACCGGCCACACGCCGAACATGCGCACCGGACCGAGGGCGCGTTCCGCGGCGTGGAGGCCGACCACTCCGCTCCGCACCACGCCGACCGCAGCGACGTCAGGGATCGCGGCGAGACGCTGCGCGACCTCGTCCGGATCGGCGGCGCGCTCCTTGGACACGAGTTCGTAGTCCACGCGACCGAGCGCCGGATTCTTGGCACGCAAGCGGCTCTGCACGGTGTTGTGGTCCATCACCTGGATCGCGCACACCACCGCCACACCGAGCGCGATACCGAGAATCGACAGCGCCACGCGCAGGCGGTTGACGCTGAAGGACCGTCCGACCAGGAAACACGCGAGTCTCAGGTTCATCGTGCCCCCTTCAGATGCCGAGCTGCTCGAGACGTGCGTGCACGTCGTGCGCCGTCAGACCGGGCCCGACGAGCGCGTGTTCCGACTCGAGCTGTCCGTCGTGCAGGAACAACACGCGATCGCCGACCGCGGCATCGCGCGGGTTGTGGGTCACGAGCAATACGGTCGCCTCTCCGCTGTCGCAGATCGACCGCAGCAACGCGACGATCTCCTCCCCCGCCTTCGAGGACAGGTTGCCGGTCGGTTCGTCGCACAACAGCAGAGGTGGTGCCGTCACCAGCGCACGCGCGATGCTGACCCGCTGCATCTCCCCGCCCGACAGCCGCGCCGGCAATCGGTTGCGCAGTTGGACGAGGCCCAACCGCTCGAGCAGCCCCTGCACGCGTGTCGCGTGACGCTCCGCGCGCTCCCCCGCGATGCGCAGCGGCAACGCGATGTTCTCCTCCACGCTGAGGTCGGGGAGCAGATTGAAGAACTGGAAGATGAAGCCGATGTGCTGTCGCCGCAGACGCGTGCGCGTCGTCTCGTCGGCGGTCGCGAGATCCTGCCCCATCAGGAACACGCTCCCCGACGACGGCACGTCGAGCCCCGCGAGCAGGTGCAGCAGGGTCGACTTGCCCGAGCCCGACGGGCCCATGATCGTCGTGAAGCTGCCCGAGGGCACCTCGAAGCTCACCCCGCGCAGCACCGGCTGGCTGCGGCCGTCGACGTCGTGGAAGCGGAACAGGTCGCGCACCTCCATCGGCACCGCCCTCTCGGAACCGACGCGGACTTCGGTGCTCGAGGAGGATCCCGTCGACAGCGCTTCGCTCATGGGCCGGGACACTAACTCTTTACTGCAAAGTTCACCAGCCCCGACCGCCACCCTGTCCGCTCGCGACGCCGGTCGCCATGATTCCGCACCATGGATGCCCTGGCCTGGATCGGCGAGCAGCGCATCCGCGAGGCGATCGCCCGCGGCGAGTTCGACGACCTGCCCTGTCGAGGGCGACCCCTGGCCCTCGAAGGCCTGTCGCTGGTCAGAGAGGAGCTCCGCGCCGGCTATCTCCTCCTGCGCGGCGCCGGCTTCGCGCCGGAGGAACTCGAACTGCGGCGCGACTGCCTGCAGCTCCGCGACCTGCTGCGCGCGTGTTCGTCCCCGGCGCGCGCGGGCGAACTCCGCGAGCGCCTGAGGCGAGCGGAGCTGCGCCTCACCCTCCTGCTCGGCGACCGCGTGGAACCCCACGTCCTCGCCCAGTTCGGCGACCCGCTCGCGGAGCGCCTGGAGCGCTGATCAGAGATCGAGGCTGGCGCCGGAGCGCTGACCGACCACCTGGCGCACGAGCGCGCGACGCAACGCGTCCTCCGCCTTGATCACGTCCTCGGCGGCCAGGGCGGCACGGTTCGCGAGCATGTCGCGTGCGCGCTTCTCGGCGACGCGTGCGCGCTCGACGTCGATGTCCTCGGCGCGCTCACCGGCCTCGCAGACCATGGTCAGCACGTTGTTGCGGACCTCGGCGAAGCCCTCGGTCACGACCATCTCGCGCCGCTTGCCCTGCGCGTCCTCGTAGCGGAGTGCACCGGGCACCGTCGCCGTGACGAGGGGCGCGTGGTTGGCGAGGATGCCGTAGCTGCCGTCGATGCCCATGAACTGCACCGAGCGGACCTCGCCGTCGAAGACGACGCTGTCGGGCGACACGATGCGGAGGCGCAGGTTCTTGCTCACGGCGTGCGTCCTTCTCAGAGCTTCTTGGCCTTCTCGACCGCTTCCTCGATCGAGCCGACCATGTAGAACGCCTGCTCGGGCAGGTCGTCGTGTCGGCCTTCGAGGATCTCCTTGAAGGAGCGCACGGTGTCGGCGAGCTTGACGAACTTGCCGGGCGAACCGGTGAACTGCTCGGCGACGAAGAAGGGCTGCGACAGGAAACGCTGGATCTTGCGCGCGCGCGAGACCACGGCCTTGTCCTCGTCCGACAGCTCCTCCATGCCGAGGATCGCGATGATGTCGCGCAGATCCTGGTAGCGCTGCAGCGTCTTCTGCACGCCACGCGCGACCTCGTAGTGCTCCTGACCGACCGCACCCGGGGTCAGCATCTTGCTGGTCGACTTCAGCGGGTCGACCGCGGGGTAGATGCCGAGCTCCGCGATCTGGCGCTCGAGGATGATCGTCGAGTCGAGGTGCGCGAAGGTCGCGACCGGTGCCGGGTCGGTGATGTCGTCGGCCGGCACGTAGACCGCCTGCATCGAGGTGACCGAGCCGTCCTTGGTCGAGGTGATGCGCTCCTGGAGCGCACCCATCTCGGAGGCCATCGTCGGCTGGTAGCCGACTGCGCTCGGCAGACGGCCGAGCAGTGCCGACACCTCCGAGCCCGCCTGCACGAAGCGGAACACGTTGTCGACGAACAGCAGCACGTCCTTCTTCTCGCGGTCGCGGAAGTACTCGGCCATGGTCAGGCCGGTCAGCGCCACGCGCAGGCGCGCGCCCGGCGGCTCGTTCATCTGACCGAACACGAGCACGGCGTTGTCGAGCACCGAGGCCTTGCTGCCGTCGGGCTGGGTGTACTCGGCCTCGGCCATCTCCAGCCAGAGGTCGTTGCCCTCACGGGTGCGCTCGCCGACGCCGCAGAACACCGAGAAGCCGCCCTTCTCGACCGCGGTGACGCGGATCAGCTCCTGGATCAGCACCGTCTTGCCGACGCCTGCACCGCCGAACAGTCCGACCTTGCCACCCTTCGCGAAGGGGCACAGCAGGTCGACGACCTTGATGCCCGTCTCGAACAGGTCCTTGATCTCCTGCTGGTCCTCGAAGCGCGGGGCCTGGCGGTGGATCGGGAAGCGATCCTTCACCGGGACGGGCGGCATCGGCTCACCGGTGCGCGGGTGCGCGACACCGACCTCGAGCGCGTTGCCCATCACGTCGAACAGGCGGCCCATGGTCATCTGACCGACCGGCACCGAGATCGGTGCGCCGGAGTCAGCGACCTCCATGCCGCGGATCAGTCCGTCGGTCGAGGAGAGTGCGACGCTGCGCACCGTCGAGTTGCCGAGCTGCTGCGCCACTTCCAGCATCACGTCGATCTTGCGACCGGCGTCCTGGATGCGCAGCGCGGTGTAGATCGGCGGCAGATGACCCTCGGGGAACTCCACGTCCACCACGGGGCCGAACACCTGCAGCACCTTGCCCTTCGTCGCCGTCGCCGTCACGGGTTGTCTCCGGATCTCTGTCTGTGTGTCTTGGGAAAATCAGTCGGGCGATCAGGACACCGCGTTGGCGCCGCCGACGATGTCGAGCAGCTCCTTCGTGATGTTCTCCTGACGCGCGCGGTTGTACTTCTTCTTCAGGGTCTTCCCCATGCGCGTCGCCGCGTCGGTCGCGCCCTTCATCGCCATGCGGCGGGACGCCATCTCGGCGGCGAGCGACTCCACCATCGCGTCGAAGACGACGGTCTGGAGGTACTTGGGGAGGATGCGCTCGAAGATCGACTGCGGGTCGGGTTCGAGCAGATAGACGCTGTTCTCCTTGCCCTCGCCCGGCTCGCTCTTCGCCGCGAGTTCCCCGCCGATCGGCAGGAAGGTCTCGTTGCGCGGCTCGAAGCGTGCGGCGGAGTGAAAGGCAGTGAAGATCAGGCGCACCTCGTCGATCTCGCCGCCGAGGAAGGCGGCGACGAGGTCGTTGGAGGCGATGCGCGCCGTGCTGAAGTCGAGGCTCTCCAGCGCCGGGTCGGCATAGAAGTGCTTCACGGTCTGACCGCGACGGCCGAGCCAGGCGTAGCCCTTCTTGCCGATCACGTAGAAGACCAGCTTCTGCTTCGACGCCTCCGCCTCGCGGCGCAGCTGCGAGACCTTCTGCAGGACGTTGGCGTTGTAGGCGCCGCACAGTCCGCGGTCGGACGTGATCAGGAGCACGCCGACGGTCTTCACCTCACGGCGGCGGAACAGCGGCAGCTCCGCATCGGTGTCGACCGAGGACGCGAGGTGATCGAGGAGCTTGCGCAGCTCCTCGGTGTACGGCCGGAACGCCGCCGCACGCCCCTGCACCTTGCGCAGCTTCATCGACGCCACCATCTCCATCGCCTTGGTGATCTTGGCGATGTTGGCGATCGACTTGATGCGCCCGCGCAGCTCCTTGACGTTGGCCATGCTCGCAGTCCTCTTCGATCAGGCCAGGAACTCGGCGCGGAACTTCGCGCAGATCGCGTCGAACTGCTTCGCGAGGTCGTCGCTCCACTTCTTGTCCTTGCGGATCGTCTCGAGCAGTCCGGCGTGGTTCGCCTTGAGGTGATCGCGATAGCCACGCTCGAACTCGAGCACGCGGGCGACGGGCACCTCGTCGAGACCACCGGAGGTGCCGGCATAGATCACCGCCACCTGCTCCTCGACCGGCACCGGCTCGTACTGCGACTGCTTGAGCAGTTCCTCGAGTCGACGACCGCGGTTGATCGACTGCTGCGTCGCCTTGTCGAGGTCGCTGCCGAACTGGGCGAAGGCCGCGAGTTCGCGGTACTGCGCGAGGCCGATGCGGAGACCACCGGCGACCTTCTTCATCGCCGGGATCTGCGCCGAGCCACCGACGCGCGACACCGAGATACCGGCGTTCACGGCGGGGCGCTGGCCGGCGTTGAACAGCGACGACTCGAGGAAGATCTGGCCGTCGGTGATCGAGATCACGTTGGTCGGGATGTACGCCGACACGTCACCTTCCTGCGTCTCGACGATCGGCAGCGCGGTCAGCGACCCACCACCGAGCGCCTTGCTGAGCTTCGCGGCGCGCTCGAGCAGGCGCGAGTGCAGGTTGAACACGTCGCCCGGGAAGGCCTCGCGACCCGGCGGACGGCGCAGGAGCAGCATGACCTGGCGGTAGGCCAGCGCCTGCTTGTAGAGGTCGTCGTAGAAGATCACGACGTGACGGCCTTCGTCGCGCAGCCGCTCGCCCATCGCGCAGCCGGCGTAGGGTGCGAGGAACTGCATCGCCGCGGGAGCCGAAGCCGGCGCCGACACGACGATCGTGTAGCGCATCGCCCCGGTCTCCTCGAGCTTCTTGACGACGGCCTTCACCGTCGACTGCTTCTGCCCGACCGCGACGTAGATGCAGATGACCTGATCCTTGTGGTTCGGATCGCCACCGCCGGTCGAGTGCTGGTTGAGGATCGTGTCGACGCAGATCGCGGTCTTGCCGGTCGCGCGGTCGCCGATGATCAACTCACGCTGACCGCGGCCGATCGGGATCATCGCGTCGATCGACTTGATGCCGGTCTGCAGCGGCTCCTTCACCGGCTGGCGCTCGGGCACCGACGGTGCGCGACCTTCGATCGGCCGCAGGTCGGAGTCCTTCAGGGCGGGAGCGCCCTTGCCGTCGACGGCGTTGCCGAGTGCGTCGACGACGCGTCCGACCATCGCCATGCCGGTCGGCACCGAGATGACGCGGCCGGTGGTGCGCACGACGTCGCCCTCCTTGACCTTCGTCTCGTCGCCGAGCAACACGACGCCGACGTTGTCCTCCTCGAGGTTCAGCGCCATGCCTGAAACGCCACCGCCGAACTCGACCAACTCGCTCATCATGCAGTTGTCGAGACCGTGGATGCGTGCGACGCCGTCACCGACCGAGAGCACGGTGCCGACGTTCGACTTCTTGGTCGCGCCCTCGAAGCCCTCGATCTCCTTCTTGAGGACGCTCGTGACTTCGGATGCCTTCAGATCCATCGGGATGTCCTGACTCTGCCCGCCTGCGCGGGGCGATCGTTGCTGATTGGAATGCGGTGCGATCCGGGCGCCGATGGCGCAGGACCGCGTGAACTTGGATTGCGTGGAGTGGGGACGGCGCCGCTCACGCGGACGCGATCGGGACGTCGAGCAGCCGCTGGCGCAGCCCCTCGAGTTGCGACGCCACGCTGCCGTCCCACAGCGTGTTGCCGACGCGCAGTCGCACGCCACCGATCAACTCGGGGACCTCGCGAACGCGCAGGTGGACCTTCCGTCCGGAGAGCCGACTCGCCTCGGCCGCGAGCGCGTCGACCTCGGCCGCCGCGAGCGGACGCGCCGATTCGACCACACCTTCGACTTCGCCACGCGACGCGAGCGCGAGGGCGTCGAAGGCTGCTCGGAGTTCGACGAGCAGCCCGAGCCGCCGCCGTCCCGCGAGCGCGAGGAGCAGGTTGCGAACCAGTTCGTGACGCCCCTCGCCGAGCTTCGCGACGAGGCGTCCGACCAGCGAGGCCGGAAGCTCCGGACGCAGGACCGCCGCCCGCAGATCGGCATCGGCGAGCACCGCATCGAAGTGTGCGAGGTCGGCGGCGACCGCTTCGGTCGCCTTCCGTTCCTCCGCCACCTCGAACAGGGCGCGCGCGTAGCGACGGGCGAGTGACGTCATCGACCCCGACCTCCGAGGAAGTCGGTGACCATGCGGCGGTGGGCGTCGTCGTCGACGTCGCGCCGCAGGATCGCTCCCGCGGAACCGACCGCGAGCTCGACGACCTCGCGACGGATCTCCTCGAGCGCCTTGCGCTTCTGGGCCTCGATCTCGGTGCGGGCCTGCTGGAGCTGACGGTCCGCCTCCGCGCGTGCGCGCGCCAGTTCCTCCTGCGCCTGCCGCTCGGCACGCGCCGTCGCCTCCTGCACCATCGTCCGCGCTTCCTGCCGCGCCTTCTCGAGTTCGGCGCGCGTGGCCGCGGTCTGGGTCTCGGCTTCCCGCTTCGCCTTGTCGGCGGCGGCGAGCGCCTCCTCGACCTTGCGATCGCGTTCGTCCAGGGCCTTCGTGATCGGCCCGAAGACGAACTTCCACATCGGGACGAGCGCGAGCACGAAGATCAGGATCGTCCAGAACGCGGCACCCGGAACCCACTGGAAGGGATCGAAGTCGCCGCCTTCCGGCGCGAACGCTGCGATGGTGAAGTACGACAGCATGTCGTGCCTCCTGCGCCTCAGGCGCCGGCGGTGACCTTGAAGGACAAGAGCAGGCCGACGACGACGCCGAAGAACGCGACGCCTTCGACGAGTGCGGCGAGCAGCAGCGCATTGCCGCGGATCGCTTCACCGGCCTCCGGCTGGCGCGCGATGCCGTTGCCGGCCGCGTTGCCGATCTGGCCGATACCGATGCCGGCGCCGATCACGGAACCGCCGGCGGCGATGCCGGCACCGATGCCGGCGGAAGCGAGGATCAAGGAAAGCATCAGGGTCTCCTGTTTGGTCTGCTTGTGAGGGAAGTCGGAGGTCTGTGGGGTTCGACGCGCTCCGCGCGATCGGCCCCGAAGTCGGTCGATTCGATCAGTGCGCGGGGTGGCGGGCCTGCTGCACGAACACGATGCTGAGGAAGGTGAAGATGTAGGCCTGCAGCAGCGCGACGAAAGCCTCGATGATGCTGATGAACACACCCATCCCCGCCGAGAAGGCCGCGGTGGTGTAGGCCACCGGGCTCATGTTCATCATCTTCGCGAACAGGAAGATCATTCCGATGAAGCTGTAGATCACCAGGTGACCTGCCAGCATGTTCGCGAACAGTCGGATGGTCAGGGCGAAGGGCTTCACGAGCAGCCCGATCAGCTCGAGAACGATCATCAGCGGGATCAGCCACCCCGGCAGCCCGTGCGGCAGCAGGTTCTTCCAGAACTCGAGGGCGCCCTGCTTCATCATCCCGCCGATCACCATGATCCCGAAGGTGATCAGGGCCAGCGACGCGGTGACGTAGACGCAGGCCGTCGCGGTCACGCCGTAGACCGGGATCAGCCCGAGCAGGTTCATGAAGGCGATGAAGAAGAACAGATAGAGGAAGAAGGGCGTGAACGCGCGACCCTCCTCCTCACCCATCACCTTCACGACCATCTCGTCGCGCACCCAGCGACAGAAGCCGCGGAACACACGGATGATCCAGGGCGCCTTCGCGCTGCGTGCGCTCGCCAGCACCGCGCCGAACACGACCAGCATCAGCAGGATCGCGACGACCTGCGCGGCGTTGACGTTGTAGAAGGCGATCGGGCTTGGCGAGCCCTCGGAGTGCGCACCGTGTTCGACGCCGAGCTCGTGCGGCATCAGGTGCTTGTAGTTGGTGATGAAGAACTCCTCGTTCCCCATCTCCAGCGTGCTCTTCTGCGCTGCGCCGTCGTGACCCTGCGCGTCGTGCTTCTCCTGCGCGTCGTGCTTCTCCTGCGCGTCGTGCTTCTCCTGCGCGTCGTGCTTCTCCTGCGCGTCGTGCTTCTCCTGCGTCGCGGCCTTCCCGGACGTGGGGTGCTCCTGCGCGCGCAGGGCCGGAGCGCAGGCCAACGCGACCGCGAGGAGAGCGGGGACGAGGGTCCGGATCAGGCTCACGAATCGGATCATGCGTGGGTCGAGGCGGACGGGTCGGTGTCGGTGTCCCTGGTCGCGGGGCTGCGCTCGTCGACGCTCGTCGCCCGCAGACCTGGTCCGCGCAGCGATCGCGCGAGGATCAGGGCCGAGGACGCCTGGTGGACGAGGGCCACCGTCGCGAAGGCGACCGCAAAACCGGCGGTGAATTCGAATTTCAGGTCGGACAGGTTCATCGCTGTCGCGCCGAGGCCGACGACGAAGACCTGAAGGACGAAGTCGCCGAGCAGCGCCGCCTGGAGCGAGCTGGCCGCCAGCGGATCACGCAGCGAGCGCGACAGCGCGCGGGCCTTGAAGGCGACGCCGACCGCGCCGAGCACCACCCCGACCATCGCGCCGAGTGCGATCCAGGCCCCGCTTCCCTGCGGATCGACGACACGCGCAGCCCCGAGCGCCGCCCCCGCGACGCCGATCGCGCAGCCCGGCCATGCCGCACGCAGCCACAGCGGAGCGCCGGCCGGCCTGCGTGCGGTGGATTCCATGGCGATTGCGGTTGTCGTGTCGACGGCGGTCATGGCGAGGGAATGTCGCGGTCTCCTTCCTCGCGACGCGGCGCCTCCCGCGGCGACGGATCGCGCATCGCGCCCTTCGTGTCGCGGGGTCGGCGACCGAACAAGCGGATGTCGGGCGCGAGGACCCGCATCAGGTGGAGGAAACCACCGAGCAGTCCGAGCGCGGCACCGAGGATCAGGAAGAGCGGCGAGGAATCGAGCGAGAGGTCGAGGCGATACCCACCCCAGCAGAACAAGGACACCGAGACGGCGAGCGTCAACGCTGCGCCGAACGCATCGGCACCACGGTCCACATTGCGGGCGGGCATGGCTTCGGAAAGAGCCGCGCTCCGGGGGGTGCCCCGGAAAGCGAGGCGAAGACCATAAGGTCCCGCGCGCGCCGTTCAACAGCTTGTCTGCAGCCGCGACCGCTCCGCGTTGTTTTCGCGCGCTCCGTCGCCCTGAGCCCGGTGAGGGGGTCCTCACCCACGACCGACCGAAGGTCCAGGGAGACATGAATCACAGCATCCGACTTTGGTGCGCCGCCCTCCTGTGCAGCGCAGTCCACGCCCAGTCCCTCGTCTCGCCCGCCGGGCGCGATCGTTTCGAGGGCAACACCAGCACGCCCTACCCGCTCGGCCGCGCCGACGGGCGCTTCCAGTCGATCCACGGCGACCTCGGCAGCGCGCCGATGACCATCCTGGGCCATGCCTATCGCGCCGACGCCCTGGTCCAGCGCAGCCCGGTCGCCTCCTTCGCGACCGACATGGAGGTCAGCCTGGCGCTCTCGGCTCGCGCGCCCGATCAGGCCTCGACGACCTTCGCGAGCAATGTCGGCGCAGGCGCGACGACGGTGCTGCCGCGCACCTTCGTCAACTTCCCGACCACGGCACGTCCGGCGTCCGATCCGGCACCGCTCTTCGAGTTCCGCATCCCCTACGCCACCCCGTTCACCCTGCCGGCCGGGGGCACGCCGCTGCTGCTCGACGTCAGCGTGTTCGGCAACAGCAGCTCACGCGGCACCAACGTCAACTTCCAGCCGTCCCTCGACGCGCACGACCTGCCGGCGAGCGGTCGCTCGGACCAGCCGGGCTACCGCTTCGGCAGCGGCTGTGCCGCCCCGGGTGCCAGCGCGACGGCGAACGCACGCTTCACCGTGACGCGCTTCCTCGACGGCACGCTGTCCCTCGACGTCGACGCGCGTGACGGCGTGACTTCGATCGTCAATGCCCCAGCACAATCCGCACTGATCGTCGGCTTCGGCATGCAGAGCCAGCCGTGGCCGAGCCTGCCGGCCTGCACCCTCTATCCGACGCTCGACGTCGCGGTGACCCTGCCCGGCGACAATGATCCGAACGGTGACTGGGCCGGAGCCATCGGGCTGCCGGCGAACCTCCTCGACGGCCAGCGCTTCTACCTTCAGATCGTCTCCGGTCGTCCCAGCAGCATCGCCAGTGACATCGCCTTCAGCGACGGCAGCGTGATCACCGTGCCGCCTCTCGGATCGGCGACGCTCGGCGCGGTGCGCATCGCCAGCGGCTCCGATCACAACGCCACGACCGGCACGGTCGCGCGCACGGTGACGGTGACCGGCTTCTTCTGAAGCGGTGAAGGCGGGCGACTGCCGCGCGTGTCGGGTCGGGTAGCATCCCCGCCCTTCCCGTCCCGACCTCCCCTCGCGCCGCACTGCGACGCCCGCACGCCGTGACCGAAGCCTCGCCCTTCACGCCCCTCGCCCTCACCCCGCCGGAGATCCTGGCCAAGCTCGACGAGTACGTCGTCGGTCAGCAGAAGGCCAAGCGCGCCGTTGCGGTGGCACTGCGCAACCGCTGGCGCCGGCGGCAGCTCTCCCGCGACCTCGCCGCCGACGTCTATCCGAAGAACATCCTGCTGATCGGCCCGACCGGCGTCGGCAAGACCGAGATCGCGCGCCGGCTGGCCGCGCTGGCCAAGGCCCCCTTCGTCAAGGTCGAGGCGACCAAGTACAGCGAGGTGGGCTACCACGGACGCGACGTCGAATCGATGGTGCGCGACCTGGTCGAGAACGCGGTGGCGATGGTCCGTCGCGAACATGCCGAACGCGTCGCGCACAAGGCGCGCGAGCGCGCGGGCGAGCGCATCCTCGATGCCCTGCTCCAGCAGCGCGGCCTGGTCGACCCTGCGCGCGTGCGTGCACTGATGGAGTCCGGCCGACTGTGGCGTCCGCCGAGCATGGCGGAGTTCGAGAAGACGCTCCAGGAGTCGGACGAGCAGAAGCAGGCGCGGGAGACGCTGCAGCGCGACTTCGCCGCCGGCGCGCTGGAGACCGAGTTGGTCGAGATCGAACTGCTCGATCGTCGCACGCCGACGCTCAACATCATGGGCCCGCAGGGCAACGACGCGATGGGCATCGATGCCCGCGCCCTGCAGGAGGTGTGGGGTCGGGCGCCCCAGCAGCGCACCAAGCAGCGCCGTCTCACCGTGGCCGAGGCGCGCAAGCTGGTCGAGGACGAGGAGGCCGACAAGCTCCTCGACGAGGAGCGCATCAACACCGAGGCGCTCGACCGCGCCGAGAACGACGGGATCATCTTCGTCGACGAGGTCGACAAGATCGTCGGCGCGGGCGGTGGTGACGGACCCGACGTGTCGCGCGAGGGCGTGCAGCGCGACCTGCTGTCCGTCGTCGAGGGTTGCGACGTGTACACCCGCTACGGCCACGTGCGCACCGACCACATCCTGTTCATCGCCGCAGGCGCCTTCCACTTCCACAAGCCCAGCGAGCTGATCCCCGAACTCCAGGGGCGATTCCCGGTGCGCGTCGCGCTCAAGCCGCTGACCGAGGCGGACTTCGTGCGAATCCTGGTCGAACCGCGCAACAGCCTCGCGCGGCAGTACCAGTCGCTGTTCTCGACCGAGAAGCTCGACATCGAGTTCACGCGCGACGGCCTCGAGCGCATCGCGCGCCTCGCCTTCCGCCAGAATACGCAGCTCCAGGACATCGGCGCACGGCGCCTGTTCACGGTGCTGGAGCTCCTGCTCGAGGACCTGTCCTTCCGTGCCTCCGAGCTGGCCGGCCGCAAGATCACCATCGACGCGGCCTTCGTCGAAGCCACGGTCGGCGACTCCGCCGACGATCCCGACCTGATCAAGTACCACCTCTGAGCGAGGCCGGGCGAGCTGCCGGGAATTCGTGGAACCCGGCGGCGGCGCGCTCGAACCCCGCGCCGAGACCAGGACCGCCTTGAACGACATCGACCCCGCGATCGTGGCGCGCGCGCAGGCCGGCGACGAAGACGCCAGCCGGGCGATCATCGAAGCCCTGCACCGGCCGGTGATCGCGACCGTCTACCGCTTCCTCGGTTCGCGGCACCGCCCGGAGGTCGAGGACGTCGCGCAGGAGATCTTCGTCAAGGTGTTCCGCGCCATCGATCGCTTCGATGCGGGCCGAGGCGTGAAGTTCACCACCTGGGTCTACACCTTCGTCCGCAACCACTGCTTCGACTTCCTGAAGCGCCGTCGCTTGCCGGTGATCACCCTGGTCCCGCGCGACGGCGACGACGACCGCCCCATCGAGATCGCCGACGACTCGGCGCGCAGGCCGTCGGAGGACCTCGAGAACAGCGAACTCGGCGCGAAGATCGAGGAGGCGCTCTCGACTCTCGGACCCGATCAACGCCTCGCCTTCGTGCTGCGCGAGTACGAAGGACTCGACTACGCCGAGATCGCGGATGTCACCGGCGTCTCCGAAGGCACGGTGAAGTCGCGCCTGCACCGCGCCAAGGAAGCCCTGCGCCATCGCCTCTCCCGTTACGTGGGGACCGGAACGTGACCGAGCAAGCCTCCCGCGACGCGCTGTTCGACGACGACGACTTCCTCGCGTCCGACTTCGCGGCCACTCCCGAGGAGCTCGGGCTCCCGCCGATGCCTGACTTCGTCGCACGTACTTTCGAGCGCGTGCGCAGCGAGCGGGTGCGGACCCTGCGCGACGCCGCGCGGATCGACGACGCGGAGCTCCCGCGCGATCTCCTCGCCGCGTACGAGGTCCCGGTGCCCTCCGCCGATTTCGTCGCACGCACGCTCGCGACCGTGCGCGACGCCCGGACCGAGCAGCCCGACGACGCGGAACTCGAGCGCATCCTCGCGCAGCACCGTCCGCCCCTGGCGTCGGTCGACTTCGTCGAGCGCACCCTCGCAGCCCTGCGCCGGGATCGGCCGCAGGTCAGCGCAGCGATGCGGCTCGTGCCGCGACGGGAGATCGGCGGCAAACGGCGCCTGATCCTCGCAGTCGCGGCCGCGGCGGTGCTCCTCAGCGCGTGGTGGTTGGTGGCGCGACGCGGCGCGTCGATCGCCGTCGACCCCCACAGCCTGGTCGCGGCGAGCGAGGACTTCTCCCCGTCCCCGACGACCAATCGCTTCGCCCGTCAGAGCGCGCAGCCGGCCGGCGAGGAGCTCGACTTCCGCCCGCTCGACGGCCTGACCCTTCTCGCCGCGGGTATCGCGGGGAGCGGCGAATGAGCGCGGTCCGGCTCCGTTCCGCTCCGGGTCTGCTGCTGGTGCTGTGCTGTGCACCCGCGTTCGTCGCTCAGAAGGCCGTCGCTCAGAAGGCCGTCGCTCAGAAGGCCGTCACGCAGAAGGTCGCCGTGCCCGAGCGCGCGGAGGCCGAGACTCTCGTCCGTTCCTTCGACGAAGCCTTCAACCGCCGCGACCTCGACGCCGCCCTGACCTGCTTCGCGTTCGTCCATCGCCGGCCGGCACAGGCGGTGGAGAAACGCATCCGCGCCGCATTGAGCGGCCCCTCGCGCCTCGAACGACACAGCGAGATCACCCGCACCTGGACCGCCGATCGACACCTCGTCGCGCTGGTGCATTCGACGGTCACCTGCACGTCGAGCAAGACCAGCGTCGTGGAGGACGACCTCGCGGTGTTCACACACGCGGGTTCGGAGCTGCGCGTCACACTCCTCGCCGAGGTCGATGCCGCCCATCTCGCGGCGATGTCCGCCGGCGCGGACGACAGGCGCCCGCTTTCGTTGTTCCACTGCGCTCCCTGCAACTACCGGATCGATGCCGGCGGCGCGTGGCTTCCGGTTCCCGACGTCGCGCAACGCACGGGGTGCTACGAGTCGATGACCTTCTGGTCGCTCGACCACGACCTGCAGGTCACGCTCTCGATCCACCTCGCGCGCGCTGCAGTCGATCCGCTCACCGGTCTGCGCGAGCTCGACAACGGAACCGGGACCGGGACCGCCGAGCACGACGCACGGGAGCCCCTTCCCGAGAAGTGGACCCCGGCCTCCATCTCGGCCGATCCGAGCTGTCCGACGGCGCCGCGTGGCGCGCACCTCGGAGTCCGGGCAACCGACGACGACGAGGACGTCGAGACCTGGCTCCTGACCTTCGGCCGCGTCTCGTACCTGTTCGTCGCGCGAGGATCGCGCCACGCCTTCGCGCAGGGACGCACGGCGATCGACGAACTGCTCCGCAGCTTCGCGCTCGACGATCCGGCGGCCGACCCCCAGGTCGTCGCCCAGGCGATCGAGCGCGCCCATCTCGCCGTCGACTACGCGGGAGCGGAGTTCGCGCACCGCCGCACCGGTGTGCACTTCAGCGCACCGACCGAGTTCACGGTGCAGGTGCAGGGCGGCGCGACTCTGTTCGACGCCTCCTGGTCGTGCCCGCTCGGTCGCCCGACCTTCCGACTGCGCGGCTTCCCCCCGCCGCAGGGCATGGCCGCATGGACGCTCGCGGCCGCCAGCAGGATGCTCGACGCGACCATCGGACGCAGCCGCCTCCTGGCGAAGGACGACTCGGGCTGGACCCGCTCGACCGCCGGCTTCGCCCAGGAGCGCCGCATCGAACTCGCCGTGGACGGCGACGTGCGACGCGTCCTGCGCATCGGCTTCGACCAGGACGTGATGGTCGTGCTCGAGGCGGACACCACCGGCGCACTCGACCTCGAACACGCGCGCACTGCGCTGCAGGCGCTCGGTCGCACGCGCTGATCGCGGCGGGCTACTTCTTCGTCTCCCCGGCCGCGGGCGGCGGTGGCGCATCGGTCTTCGCCCCGGCCTCCGCGGGCGGCGCGGGCGGCGCGGGGGAAGCAACTGCCGGCGCGGTCCATGCCAGGGCCTGCTCGAGCCGGACGACGAGTTCACGCGCGGCATCGAGGCGCATCTGCAACTCGGAGCGCTTCGCCTCCGCCGCGGCGACCGCGGCCGCCGTGGCCGACTCGATCTCCTGCAGGTGAGCGGCGATCTGGGCCTTCGCAGCCTCCGCTGCGGCGATCTTGTCCTCGAGTTCCTTGCGGCCCGCCTCGCGCGACGCGAGTTCGGCCTCCAGCGCCTTGGCGGCGGCGATCTGCTGTTCGACGGCGCTGTGGCGCGCGGCGGATGCCGACAGGTCCTCTTCGATGGCGCGCAGGTTCTCGAGCACCTTGGCGAGTTCGGCGGCCTTGGCCTCGCGTTGCGCCGAGACCTCGCCGTAGCGCCTCTCGAGTGCGTCGAGTTCGACCGTGGCGGCGTGCTGCTCGACGTGGCGCAGCGCGATCTCCTGCTTCAGCCTCGCGAGTTCCAGGTCCTGTTCCCGGAGCGCCGCGTCCCCTCGTGCCGCCCGGACCTGGTTGGTCGGCACCACGCAGGCCGCCTGGAGCCCGCAGAGGAGGAGCAGGAAGCAAGCGACCGCAGGTGATCGTCCGATCCGGCTCGCTATCATGCTCCGCCCCGCGGAACCGCCCAAGGCGCCCGCTCCACCCACTCCGAGATCCCCCCGACCCCTCGCCATGGAACGCACGCTCATCCTCCTCAAGCCCGACGCGCTGCAGCGCGGCATCTCCGGCAAGATCCTCGATCGCTTCGAACAGAAGGGACTCAAGATCGTCGGCCTGAAGCTGATGCGCATGACGCCGGACCTCGCGGCAAAGCACTACGAGGCGCACAAGGCGCGGCCATTCTACCCGGGCCTCGTGAAGTTCATGACCAGTTCGCCCATCGTCGCGATCGCTCTGGAAGGCATCGGCGCGGTCAAGGTGTGCCGCAACCTGATGGGCGCGACCTTCGGAGCCGACGCGGCCGCCGGCACCATCCGCGGCGACTTCGGTGTCAGCCGCTCCTTCAATCTGGTCCATGGCTCGGATGGCCCCGAGGCCGCCGAGCGCGAGTTGAAGCTGTTCTTCCCCGAGGGACTCGTCGACTACGACTTCGGCGCCTACCGCTGGATCTACGACCCGGACGAGGAGCTGAAGGGCAAGGCCTGAGGTCGGTCCGCGGTCCGGTCCTCTCACGGCCCGGGCCGCAACCCGAGGGTCGCGGCGTCGCCCCCCGCGACCCGCGCGGCTCGGAGCGCTATGTTCCCGCTGCCGCCCCACCACGGCACATGACCACCCCCCTGTTCCTCGTGAGCGCTCCGCGCTCGGGCTCGACCTTTCTCCGTGGTGCCCTCTCCGCGCATCCCGAGATCAATCTCACCAATGAGGCGGGGTGGATCGCGGCGCTGCGCAAGGCCGAGATGCTGACCACGACGCCGAGCCAGGAACGGGTCGACGACGGTGAGGGCTTCGCGACCGTCGGCCTGATCCCGCACGCCTACATCGGTCCCGTCCACGATGCCTTCGTCGCCGCAGCCCACAGCTTCGTCGACGCGCTGCGTCGCTCGCTGGGTGATGCGGGCCGCTACTTCGGCGACAAGGTCCACTCCCACAACGACACCGCGTTCCTGCTGCGCGTGTTCGACGACGCCCGGCTGGTCTACCTCGTGCGCGACATCCGCGACGTCCTGGTGTCGAGCTACACCTTCGAGGAGAAGCAGATCACGGCGTGGCGCGGCGCCAGCTTCGAACAGCGTTGTGAACACCTCGCGACCTTCTTCGCGCGCATGCAGGAGCTGCTGACCGGTCGTGATCATTGCCTCGTCCGCTACGAGGACCTGGTCGAGGATCCGCGCGCGACGATCGGCCGCATCCTCGGCTTCCTCGAGCTGGACCCCACCGCCGAGATCGAGAGCTGGCTCGAGCACGGGGCACGCGAGCTGTTCGCGTCGCACGGGACCAGTCGGACCCCCGCGGCGAGCGTGGGGCGCTGGCGCACCATGCTCGCTCCCGAACAGCAGCGCATCGCGGACACCTATCTCGGCGAACACCTGCGCCGGCTCGGCTACGACTGATTTGGATCCGTTTCCGCCCGGACCCGACTTCAGCGGCCCAGGACTCAGCGCGCGCGAGCTCGCCGCCGTCGGCGAGGAACTCGAGCAGGCTCTCGTCGGTGCGACGCTCACCGGAGCCGCGCTCGTCCACGGCACCGACGACCTCCTGCTGTTCGCGACGCGCGACGGCTCACGCGCCACGCTGCATCTCGCGCCTGGCGGTCCCCGCGCGCGGATCACGGTCACCGCACGCCGCTTCGCGAAGGACGAGCTCGACGATGCGCCGCGCGCGCATCAGGTCGCGGCCCTCCTGATCGGCAACGCGATCGAGTCGGTCCGCACGACCAACGGCCAGCGTGTCGCGCACATCGGCCTTCGCGGCCCGACGCCGGCGCGCGCGCTGCACGTCGAGCTGTTCGGACCACGCGGGCTGTGGGCGATCTGCGACGGCGAAGATCGCATCCTGGCGCTCTCGCGTCTGCCGCAGGAGAGCGCGCGCAGCCTGCGCCCCGGCGAACGCTTCACCGCGGCCCCGCCGCGCGCACTGCCCGGCGCGGAACTGCCGGAGCGCTTCACGCCGCCGCTCCTCGGCGCGATCGACCTCGCCTACGCGGCGCTCGATGCACGCCTCGCCGAGCGCACCCTGCGCGAGACCCTCGCGACCGCGATCGCGCGACTGCGCAAGCGCTGCAGGGATCGCCTGGACGGCCTCGCGGCGCAGGAGTCCGCGATCGCCGGGGCCGATCTGCTCCGCCGCCATGCCGATCTGCTGCTCGCCTACGGCGGCGGACTCGCACCCGGCGCGCGTCAGCTCGACGTCGTCGATCCGCTCGACGAGACCCGGCGGGTGGTGATCGAGCGCGACCCGGCACTTCCCCATCACGAGCAGGCGCGGCGGATGTACGACCGTGCACGACGCCTCGACGCCGCGCGCGACATCGCCGTCGCGCAGCGCGCCACGGCGCAGGCCGACCTCGCATCGGCCGACGCGCTCGCCGCGCGCCTCGCCGATGCTCTCGGGCTTGCCGCGCTGCGCGCGTTGCACGACGAACTCGTGGAGCGCGGGGCACTGCCGCGCCCGCGGAAGCCCCGCGCCCAGCCGTCGGAACGCGCGCGCAAGCTCGCGAAGATCACCCGCGGCGAGAACTTCCGTCGCTTCACCTCCGGCGAGGGCCAGCTGATCCTGGTCGGCCGCGACAACGAGCAGAACGATCGCCTCTCGATCAAGGTCGCCCGGGGCAACGACCTGTGGCTGCACGTCGGACGCGGCTATGCGGGCAGCCACGTCGTGGTGCGTCTCGAGCGCGGCAAGCAGGCCTCGCTGCAGACACTGCTCGACGCCGGCACGCTGGCGATCCACTTCAGCAAGGTGCGCGGGACCGAGGCCGAGGAGGTGATCTACACCCAGGCGCGCAACGTGCGGAAGCCCAAGGGGCTGCCGCCGGGTAAGGTGCTCGCCCACCATCACAAGGCCATCCGGGTCCGCGTCGAAGAGGAGCGCCTGCGTCGCCTCCTCGCCTCGGCGCAGGGCGACGAGTCCGCATGAGCGAACCGAGTCTCGAGGAGGTCCAGGCCCGCCGTAGCGTGGCGCAGGCCGAGGGCGCCGTGCGCAAGCAACCCCGCGATGCCGGTGCACGCGAGAAGCTGGTGCGCGCCCTGGTCGAGCTGACCGACGTGCTGGTCGCCGCACGGCGCGCGACCGAGGCCGCCGCCTCCATCACCCGCGGTCTGCGCGAGGCCGAAGCCCTCCACCAGCAGCTCCCCGGGGAGCGGCGTGCGGTGCTCGCCCTCGCCGACGCGCGCGATCGCAACGCGCGCGTGCACGACGAGCTGGTCCTCGACGCCGAGGAAGCGGCACGCCTGAAGCCCCAGGACGTCCCCGATCACCTGCCGCCCGATCCCGAGCAGGTGCCGATCGAATGGCGGAAGGCGATCGAGCTGCTCGAGCTGCTGGTGAGCCGTCAAGCGGACGACCTCGATGCACTGGAGCGGCTCGCCGCGATCCACGGCCGGATCGCCGTGTGGCTCGACGACCACGCGCGCCGCGAGGAGTCCTTCGGCCACCATCGCGCCGCGCTGCTGTGCGCGGAGCGCGTCGCCCGCAGCCGCCCGCGCGAGCTACAGAGCAAGGCCGCGCTCGCGCTCGCCCACAACGCTCTCGGGCACCACTACGCGGAGTCGGGTCAGCTCGCCGATGCCGTGCGACATCACGAAGCCTCGCGGGCGCTCAACGACTGGCTGGTCCATCGCGACCCCAAGGACTCGCACTGGCGTCACTGTCTGGGCATCGATCTCGAGAACCTCTGCGACGCGCACGCGCGCCTCGGCGAGCGGCAGAAGGCGCTCGAGTGCGCGAAGCAGTGTGTGCGCGTCCGCGAGGTGCTCTGTGCGCGACGCGACGCGACGCCCGAGCGACGCAGTCAACTCGCCGATGCGCACCGCGACGTCGCGGAGCTGTCGATGGATCTCGGCGAGACCGAGCAGTCGCTGCCGCACTACCGGGCGATGCTCGGCATCCTCGGCGAACTCGCCGCCGAGAAGCCGCGCGATCTCGACCTCCAGTTCCGCCTCGCCGACGGACAGCTCGTCCTCGGCTATGCGCTGGAGGATCAGGGCAAGCTCAAGGACGCGCTCGGCGTGTATCGCACCGCGCTCGACACCGATGAGCTGCTCGCAGGGCTCGATCCCACCGAGCCGCGCTGGCGCGCGAACGCCGCCCACTGCCACCTGTGCATCGCCCTGGTGCAGCTCGAACTGGGCGACGACGAGGATTCCCGTCTGCACGCCGAGCTCGGTCTCTCGCTGCTGCGCGCCGAACTCGACTCGCGCCCTCTCGACCGCGGGCTGCTCAACGATCTCGCCACCTTCCACACCGAGCTCGCCCACGCCGTCGCGCAACACGGCGCGATCGAGCTGGCGATCGAACACCACCTGCAGGCCGAAGGACTCGGCGAACGCCTCCTGAAGATCGAGCCGACCGACCACGAAGCGCTGGCCGGGCTCGCACTCGCGCACGATGCGCTCGCTGCGCTCTACGAGCGCACCGGCGACCTCGAAGAGGCGGTGCGACACGGACGCGCCGCCGTCCGCAGCGAGGAGGCGCTGACGGCCCGCGATCCCGAGAGCGTGGAGTACCGCACGCGCCTCGCCCAGGCCCTTCTCAACCTCTCCAACTCGCTGATCCAGCAGGGTGAGGGCGAGCACGCGCGGGTCGAGCTGCAACGCGCCGCCGATCTCCTGATGCGCCTCTCCCGCCTCGTGCCTCGCGACGAGGGCGTGCGCAGCCTGCGCGCGCAGGTCGACCGCGCGCTCGGCGAATCGCTGCGCGAGATCGGCGACCACGACGGTGCCGAGGCACACATGCTGCGCGCGGTGCAGGCCCTGGGCGAGCTGATCGAGACCTCGTCGGAGCCGACGCCGTTCTTCCTGCCCGAGGCGGAGAGTCTCGAGGCCCTGGGTGAACTCCGGCTCGAGCTGGGCCGTCCCGACGCGGCACGCGATCTCCTCGAGCGCGCGGTGCGTCGCCGCCGGCGTGCCGCGAGCGAACTCCCCGACGACCCGCACGCACAACGCGAGCTCGCCCGCACGCTCGAGTCCTTCGCGGAGTGCCTCGAGGCGCTCGGCTCGATGGATGCCGCCGCGCAGCACCGTGCCGAGGCGGCACGCCTCCTCGACCGCTTCGGCGAGGATGCATGACCTCGCCGCTGCCCGCATCGTCGACCCCGCAACGTTGCCTGCACTTCGGAGAGTGCGGCGGCTGCGACCGCCTCGATCGCGCCTACCCGCGCCAGCTCCTCGACAAGCGGGATGCCGTCGCACGCCTCCTCGGTGCACATCTCGGCGGTCTCGATCTGGTGTGCGAGCTGCCGCCGCGCGCGCCGATGCACACGCGCATCAAGCTGAGCTGGCCGATCCTCCCCGATGCACAGCGTGGCCTGCGCCTCGGGATGTACCGCCGCGGCACGCACGAGGTCCTCGACATCCTCGAGTGCCGCATCCAGGATCCCTCGCTGACGAGGATCGCCAAGCGCGCCGTCGACGTGTTCCGCGACCTGCGCCTGTCCCCGTACGACGAGATCGCGCAGCGCGGCACCCTGCGCGCGTTCCATGCGCGCCTCACCCCGTCGACCGGTGAACTGATGCTCGGCGTGACCACCCGCGGCGGGACCTTCCCCGAGGGTCGCGCGCTCGCCGACGGGCTCTTCCAGGCCGCCGGCGGACTGCGCGACGCCAAGGGCAAGCCGCTGCGCACCGCAGGCGTGATGCGCAGCATCCGTGACGAACCCGGCAATGCCCTGCTCGGCGGTCGACACCTGCCGCTGCGTGGACGCGACCATCAGGTCGAACAGGTCGCGGGACTGCGTTTCAGGTTGTCCTTCGGCAGCTTCTGGCAGAACCACCGCGACAGCGAGCGCGTGCTCTACCGTCCCGCCCTCGCCCTGCTCGGCGACCTCCGCGGTCTGCGCATCGTCGACGGCTACGGCGGCGTGGGCGCCTTCGGGTTGCGCCTCGCGCGCGCCGGCGCAGCCAAGGTCACGATCGTCGAGTCCAATCCGCACGCCTGCGCCGATGCACGCGACAACGCGGCGACCAACGCGCTCCCTGCGGTGGACGTGGTGCAAGTGCCCTTCGCGGCCTTCCGCAGCGACACCGACGTCGACCTCGCCGTGGTGGATCCGCCGCGCGCCGGGCTGTCCGTCGAGGGCGTCGCGACCCTGCTCGCCCTGAAGCCGAAGCGGATCCTGTGCGTCGCCTGCGACGCGCGAGCCTTCTCCCGCGACCTAGCGCTGCTGCACGACGGCGGTTACCGCATCCGCGCCGCCCGCATCGCGGACCTGTTCCCGCACACCGAGCACGTCGAGCTGCTCGCCGTCCTGGAGCGCGATTGATCCGGAACCGCAGGGGACGCCCGGCCCCGTGCTTGTCCGTCTCACGCCGGCCGGGTCCAATCCCCCGCCGCGACCACGCCGACGCGATTCGCCCCCGCTCGGCACCGTGCCTCCCCTTCGGATCCATGCGGAACCTCCTCCCCGCCCTCGCCCTGTTCCTGTCCGTCTCGGCTTGCGGTGTGTTCGGCGGTCCGAGCCGCGAGGAGCGCGACCGGCTCAACTTCTTCAAGCAGAACGCCGGTGCCTACTTCCTCAGCGACAGCTACGAGCAGGCGCTCGACATGGCACGACGCGGGCTCCAGATCGAGCCCGAGGACTACGAACTGCTGATCACCTCCGGGCTGTGCCACCTGCAGAAGGCCGCCGGCAACACGCGCGACCTCGAGGAGGCCGAGCGCTTCCTCAAGCGCGCCTTCGACCAGCGCAGCTTCGAGGAGAACCGGCCCGAGGCGATCCTCGGCTACGCGACGGTCGAGCAGCGCCTCGGCATCGACCACGATCGCCGTGCACGCCTGCTCACCGCGGAACTCGCACGCCCCGACCTCCAGGAAGGCGATCGGCTGACCAAGGATGCGCAGGCCAAGTCGCACGCCGAGCGCGCGAAGCTCTACTGGGGGGAGGCGCGCCGCGCGCTTCAGGTCCTGCTGCAGCGCCAGGAGATGCTGCGCTTCGCGCACAAGGGACTGATGGAGATCGCAGTCGAGTTCAACGACTACGACACCGCGGTGAAGGAAGGGCTCGCCTGCCTCGCGGAGAACAAGAAGGCGCAGGATCGCGTCAACGACGTGATCAAGGAGACACCCGTCGCCTCCGAGGAGATCCGCGCGCGTTCGACGCTGCAGGAGCTGCTCGACCAGGAGAAGCGGGTGCGTGCGAGCCTCGCCGAGATGCACTTCCGCACCAAGCACTTCAAGGAGTCGGTGGAGCAGCTCGACGTCCTCCTGCAGCTCGACCCGACGCGCACCGAGGACTACTACAACCGCGCCGTCGCCCTCGAGAACCTCGGTGCGACCGAGGGGGCGAGGCGCGATTTCGAGAAGTTCCTCGCGAACACGAGCCTGCCGCAGAGCAACGACCGGGTCGTCCATGCGCAGCGATCGACCGGACGCTGAAGCGCGACCGCAGATCGTCGGACAGCGCTTCCCACGCAGCGCGCGTCTGCGCACGGCCGGCGAGTTCCGCCGCGTCTACGGCAGGGGCACGCGAGCGCACGGCCGTCTGATGGTCGTCGTCGCCCTGCCGCGCCGCGATGGACACCGGCTCGGCCTCGCGGTCAGCAAGGAGCACGGCACGGCGGTGCGGCGCAACAAGCTCAAGCGCATCCTCCGCGAGGCCTTCCGCATGGAGCGTGCGTCCCTGCGTGGCGCCTTCGACCTGATCCTGATCCCGCGCCGCAGCGAGGGCCGCATGCTCCTGCGCGAGGTGCGCCGCGAACTCGCCGAGCTGGTCGCCCGGCTCGCCGACAAGGATCCCGGACGACGCCGCGCGAAGCACCGTCGCGATCGGGAGGCCGACCCTTCGTGAAGCACCTCCTCGTGCTGCTGGTGCGCATCTACCAGCGCGTGCTCTCGCCGCTGAAGCCGCCGACCTGCCGCTTCGTGCCCACCTGTTCCCAGTACGCGATCGACGCCCTGCGCGAGCACGGCGCGATCCGCGGAGTGTGGCTGACGATGAAACGCCTGGTGCGCTGTCATCCGTTCTGCGAACCCGGCCACGACCCGGTGCCGCCGCGGCGGTCGTCCTCATGACCGACGCGGGGGAACGGCCGTGCCGGCGCCAGATCGTCGAAGCGCTGCTGTGGGCCGCGTGCCTCGCGCTGCTGTTCCTGCGCGGTGCCGCGCTCCCCACCCGCGCGTGCGTGCCGGTATGTCCCGAGGTCTACGAGCCGCTCCGCAGCGAAGTGCTCGCCCGCGGCGAGTTCACCGCAGCGGAACTCGACGCCGGCAACGCGACGATGGGCGACAAGTACAACCAGTCGCTGTGCTGGGATCGCGTGCTGCAGGACCGCCTGCGCTCGTTCGAGCT
Organism: Planctomycetota bacterium; assembly: GCA_046349595.1. Taxonomy (GTDB): domain Bacteria; phylum Planctomycetota; class UBA1135; order UBA1135; family UBA2386; genus JACRLW01. The sequence continues at coordinate 1,723,807 of JAXMCA010000001.1, read as the reverse complement.
GCCGCTGTGGACGCGCGACATCGGCGGCGGCGTGCCCTTCGTCCCGCAGATGGCGCAGGTGTTCCAGCCGTGGAACCTGCTCCTCGCCGTGCTGCCGATCCCCTCGTGCGGCATCTACGGCATCTGGCTGTTCCTGCACCTCAGCCTGCTCGGCTTCTTCGCGTGGTGGTTCGCGCGCCGGCTCGGCATCGCGCACACGGCGGCACTCCTCGCCCTGGTCGGAGTCGAGATCGGCTTCTGGGCACAGGCACGCGTGCACCACAACGTGATCCTCAGCGCCGCGTTGCCTCTGTTCCCCCTGCTGACGATGGTCGACGGCGCGTTCCGTCGCGCACCACTGACGCGCGCGCGGATCGCGTTGTTCGGAGTGTTGTCCGGACTGTCGTGGTCGGGAGGCTTCGCACCGGTCAGCCTGCAGACCACCGGACTGGTGGTGCTGTTCTCGGCGTACCGCGCCATCGAGCTCCGCACGCTGCGCCCTCTGCCGGGCATCGTCGCGGGACTCCTGCTCGGCGGTGTCCTGGCCCTCCCGCAGATGGGTCCGACCCTGCTCGCGTCGACGCTCTCCTCGCGACCGACGATGAGCGACGCCGAACTGCAGGCCAACGGACTGACCTTCGACCACCTGCGTACCCTGCTGTTCCCCGACCTCCTCAACTGGCCGGATGCGCGCAGCGTCGGTGGCGCGACCGCGCCGCCGTGGACCGCGCTCGAGGAACTCGACTACGGGCGCGCCGCGCGCTTCAACTTCCCCGAGACGGCCTTCGCCTTCGGCGTGCCGGGACTGGTCCTCGCGCTGTGCGCGCTGCGTCGGCCGGCTCGACTGTCCCGGCTCTGGTTCGCGGTCGCCGTCCTCGCCTTCGGACTCGCGACGGCGAATCAGCCCTTCCTCACGCTCGCCCACCTGATCCCCGGCGCGCGCGCCGGCGATCTGCGCCGCTTCCTCTACCTCGTCGCGATGACACTGCCGCTGCTCGCGGCGGACGGCGCCGATCGGACGCTCCTGCTCGCGCGCGATCGGCTCGGCGCTGCGATCGCGCTGCTGTTCGCCGTGGTCGCAGCGAGCGGTCTCGCCCGCGTGCTGATCCACGGCGGCGACCCGGAGAGCTTCCGCGCGTGGTTCGCCGACCGTCTCGTCGCGGCGCATCCCGAGGTGCCGCGCGCGATGGTCCTCGATGCGATGCAGGTGCGACCCTTCGAGACCCCGAACAACCTCTCGGCTCTGACCCTGACCCACGGGCGCACCCTCCTCGTCGCCGTGGCGACCGCCGCGCTGTGCCTGTTCGCCCGCGGTGGAGCGCGTCTGCGCGGCCTTGCCGCACTGACCGCGATCGAGCTCTGTCACGCCGGTGCCGGCACCATCGTCGCCGTCGACACGGCGCGCGTGGAGCGCATGCCGCGCCTCCTCGCACCGGTCGTCGATGCCACGCGCGCAGCGCAGGCCGAGCATGCCGCGCGTCCGCGCCTGCAGCGCATCGACACCGCGGCCGGCAGCACCTCGCGTCTGATCCCTCCCAATCTCGTCGCCTTCCACGGCCTCGAGGACCTCGCGCGCTACGACCCGCTGCCTTCGGCACGGAGCGAGCAGCTCTTCGATGCCCTCGAACCGCGCACCCCGGATGCGACGGGCCAGCCGCGGACCGGCGCGAGCCTCGGCGGCGCCGGCGTCGGTCCCTTGCGGCATCCCGAGTCGATCCATCACGCGCTGCTCGACCTGCTCGGCTGCCGCTTCGTGATCGCGCGTCGCGACCAGCTCGATCTCGTGGGTGAGGACCTCGTCGACCGCACGCCCGCCGATGCGGGCGGTCCCTTCGCCCTGGTCGAACGGTTGACGACGCTGCCACGCGCGACCTTCGTCGACCGCGTCACCGTGGAACCCGACGCGACCCGTCGCCTCGCCCTGCTCGCCGATCCACATCGCGACTTCCGGCGCGAGACGATCCTCGAGGACGCGACGGCAATCGATCCGCACGGTGACGGCGTGGGCGATGCCGATGTCCGCGTGGTCGCGCACGACGACGAGTCGGTGCGCATCGACGTCGAGGCACGCGAAGCTGGTTACCTGCGCCTCGCCGACCCCTTCGATCCCGGTTGGACCGCGACCGTCGACGGCGCATCGGCCACCGTGCTGTGCGCGGATCACGATTGCCGTGCGGTGTACCTCGCGGCCGGCCGGCACCAGGTCGAGTTCCGCTACGACTCCTTCGTGCGCGTGCGGATCTGGAACCTCCTCGGATCGATCGGGCTGCTCGCCGCGCTGTTCCTGTGGCGGACCTCGCGCCGCGCGGAGGCGGCGTGAGCACCGACGCACGCACGCGCCTCGGCGCGATCCTGTTCCTGCTGCTCGCACCGGCGGTGCTCCTCGCACCCGGCTTGTTTTGGGGCAAGACGCTGCACCCCTGGGACCCCGCGCAGTTCGCACCGACCTTCGACACGCTCGACGACGCGCAGCGCGCGCAGGTCACCGCCGAGCCGCGCAACTTCGACGTCACCGAGATCCCCGGACTGGTCGTCCCCGAGATCCAGCTCGCCCGTGCCGAGATCGCGGCGGGACGCTTCCCGACCTGGAACCCCTACGCACGCTTCGGCGCGCCGCTGTTCGCCAACGGACTGGCGGCGATGGGCAATCCCCTCAACGCGGTCTTCCTGCTCGGCGTGGACCCACGCGCAGGCCTCGCGTGGCGCACCTACGCGGCCTTCGCGATCGCGGGCCTGCTGGCCTTCTTCCTGTTCCTCCGCCTCGGCCTGTCTGCCGCCGCGGCCTGCTTCGGCGCGCTGGTGTTCCAGATGGGCGCGACGCTGACGGCGAACGGGCCGTTCTACATGCGCCTCGACGCGCTGATCTGGGCGCCCGGTCTGCTCCACGCCGTGCTCGCCGTGGCGGAACCCCGCCACGGCTCGCCGGTGCGCGCGGTCCTCGGTCTCGCCCTGAGCTCCGCGCTGACGCTGCTGGCCGGCTTCCCGCCCTATGCGGTCGCCGTGTTCCTGTGCTGCGGTCTGTTCGCGTCGCTCCTGCTGATCGCCGCCGCGCGTCGCGACGGGTCGCGAGCGGCGCTGCGCTCCGCGGTGTGGATGGCCGCCGGTCTCGCCCTGGGCATCGCCCTGGCCGCGTTCCAGCTCGCGCCGATGTTCGCGTTCTTCCCGGAGTCGAACCGGCAGATGCAGCCGGCGACCAGCGCGATCCTCGGCCAGGGCTTCGACCCCGCCGGCCTCCTCGGCTACCTGCTCCACGCGCCCTTCGGCTTTCCCGGCGAAGCGGGACTGCCGTACGAGCAGTCGCCGCTCGCGCACCTGATGTGGACGCGCCGCGATCCCGCGACCGGTTCGATCCTGTACCCGCTGAACTTCGTGTTCACCGAGTACGCGGTGTTCCCCGGCACGCTCGGTCTCCTGCTCGCCGGATTCGGACTGCTCCACCTGCGCGACCGCGCGCAGCGTCTGCTCGCGCTGTGCATCGCACCGCTGCTGCTGCTCTCGATCGCGCCGTCCTGGCTCGGTTTCGTCTACCACCTGCCGGTGGTCGCCAGCGTGCAGCCGATGCGTCTGCTCGCACCGACCGCGCTGTGCATCGCATTCCTCGCCGGACTGGGTTTCGACTCGGTCGCGCGCTGTTCGCTGCGCAGCCGCCTGGTCCTGTGCGCCGCCTCCGGCTTCGCCTTCACGGCATTCCTGTTCGCGGTGTACGGCATGCGGCCCCTGCACGATCACGCCGCGGTGATCGACCGCATCTTCGAGCGCTTCGCCGGACCCGATCGCCCGACGCTCGACCGCGCCGTCGCCGCGAAGCTGATCCCCGAGACCGCGTTGCAGGCCGGGGACCTGCGCCTGCAGTCCGAGCTGTGGCGCACCGCGTGGACCTTCGCCGGCGCGAGCCTGTGGTTCTGCGCGCTGATCGCCGCTCACGGTCGGCGGGTGTTCCGCCTGCTGCTCCTGCTCGGCGGCGTGGCGACGGCCGTCGAGCTGATCGCGCTCGCCCGTCCGCTGGACGGCTGCCGTGATCTGTGGCCCGACCCCACGGCATCGCCGGTCCACGAGTTCCTCCGCGCGGAGGACCGCGCACACGCCGCGGACGGAGGGATCACCCTCGCACGCGCCGCGCCCGTCGCCGAAAACCCGCTGGTCCTCACTCCGGGCCTGCTGTTCCCGCTGCGTCTGCGCGACCTCAACAGCTACGCCTTCGTCGACGGCCGCTCGCACCTGCCCTTCGTCGCCTTGTACGGCGTCCAGCAGATGATCCGCAGCTACTGGCCGCGGACCTTCCCCGACGACGAACGCCTCGAGCGCCCCTTCTTCGACCTCATCGGGCTGCGCTACCTCGTGTCGAAGGTGCCGCTCCGACACGCCGGCACGCAGGTCGGACCGACGGCGATCGGACCGCACGCCACACCCTTCTACGTCTACGAGCGCGCCTCGGCGCTGCCGCGCGCCTTCGTCGTGCACGACCTGCTCGAGGTCCCCGACGACGAGGCCGCGACCCGCGCGCTGATCGCGCCCGATTTCGCCCCACGCAAGGCCGTGCTCGTCACACCCACGCAGCGCGAGGGCCTGCCGATGCCGACCGAGCGCGTGTCCGACCCGCGCACGGTTCGCTTCACGACGGACGATCCCGACCATCTCGTGCTCGAGGTGGGCGACGGTGCAGCGGGCTACCTGCTGTGTTGCGACGCCGCGATGGGCGGCTGGACGGCGCGCGTCGACGACCGTCCCGTCGAGATCCACCGCGGTGATCTGTTCATGCGCGTCGTCGCGGTGCCCGCCGGAGCGTGTCGCGTCGAGTTCCGCTACACGGCACCCGGGCTGTACGTCGGTTGCGTCGTCACCCTCGTCGCACTCCTGATCCTCGTCGTCTCCTGGCTTCGCACGCGGCACTCAAGCCCGTCGCGCAGGCCGGTCGACGATCCGGATCTGTGAGGATGCGGAGCCGGTGAGCTTGTTCGGAACAGGACGGCGCGAGGGTTTCCTCGCCGCCTTGCTGCTGGTCGTGCTCGCCATCGTGCAGCACGCCCCGGGGCTGTTCTTCGGCCACACGCGTGCACCGATCGATCTGTCCGCCGCCTCCAGCGAGCAACTCGCGTGCGAAGCGTCGACCAACCAGGCGATCCTGGTCCCGGCGATGCGTCAGGCCGGCTCCATCGCGCGCGACGGAGCCCTGCCGCTCTGGAACCCCTTCGCGCGCCTCGGCGAACCGATCGGTGCGACCGGGGCACCCATCCTGTATCCCCCGTACTGGTTGCTCACCAGCGGACTTGGCGGCCTCGCGCTCGAGCTCCTGCTGTGCCTGCACAGCGCGCTCGCCTGCGTGCTCGCCTACCGGATGCTGCGCACCCTGTCGGCCTCGCGCTTCAGCGCTTTCGTCGCCGGTGGCGCGTACGGACTGGGATGGGCGATGACGGTGGCGCTCGACCGTCTGCCGGAGGCCGCGGCGGCCGCGTGGCTGCCGCTCGCCGTCGAAGCGACCTGGCGCTGCCTCTTCGAGCACCGTCGCGCGCGTTCCGCGACCCTGCTCGGCGCGTCGCTCGGCGTGATGTTCTTCACCGGAGGAACCGCGACGGCGACCTTCGGGCTGCTCCTGGTGCTGGCCGCTCTCGCCACCGGTCTCCTCGCCATCAACCGCGCCGATCGTTTCCGCGCGATGCGCGCCGTGGGCACCGGCACGGTGATGTGCATGCTGCTCACCGCACCGCTGTGGCTGTCCGCGATCGAACACCGCGGCCTGCTGCTCGGGCCGCGGGGCCCGGAGACTCCCGGCCTCCCGGCGACGACGCTCACCAGCGTCTTCGCCCCCGGCCTGTTCGGTGAGATGCGCACCGCCGACAGCGCGCTCGACCTCGCCGACGGCGGAGTCGACCACATCGCCTTCGCCCTCTATCCGGGCGCCCTGACCCTGTTCGTCGGTCTGCTCGGACTCCTGCGCCCCAAGCGCACACGCCAGTCGCTGTTCTGGATCGCGATCGCGGGCCTGTCGCTGGTGCTCGCGACGCGTGGTGACGTCGGGGACACCCTGCGGCGCTGCCTCGTGTTCCTCCCGAACCGCCCCGGAGCGGAGCTCGCGCTGTTCCAGATCGCGGTGTGCGTGCTGTGCGCGCTCGCGCTGGAGAGCTTCTTCGACGCGCCGCGAGCGCGACGCATCGCTCTGCCGCTCGCCGCAGGTGCCGTGCTCACACTGACCACCTTCGCGCTGGTCACCTTCGTGCTCGCACCGTCACTCGGACGCGAACTCGCGAGCCTGATGCTGCAGGTCGACCCGGCGGCGCTGACCACGCAGCGCATGCACGAGGTCCTCCTCGCGGTGCTCGCCCCCACCTTGACGGGCACCGGGATCGCGATCGCCTTCCTGGTCTGGCGCCGGCTCGGCATCCTGCGCTTCAAGACGACGATCGCGTGCATGGCGCTCGGCGAGGCGGTCCTGCTCGCGCTGCTCGCAGTCCCCCGCGGCCGCGACGACGCCCGCCCGCTCGACCTCGCGCTCACGGCCGCCGAGGGCCGCGTGATGCGCGCCGGCATGGACCCGCGCGGCTCCGCCAACGATCTCGCCGCGCGCTCCGGGTCGCGCGCGATCGACACCACCGGCAATGCGATCCTCGCCCGGACCCGCCGTCTCCTCGACGAGCTCGAACCGGGCATGGTCCGTCTCGACGGACACGCGCGCGTCGCCGGTTTGCGTGTCCCGGCTCTGCTCTGCGAGTCCTTCCGCCAGGCCCTCGCGCTCGGCACGGTGGTCGGCGACGACGCCCCACCCGGTTTCCAGGCGATGCTTGCCGCTCCGGGAGGGGAGACGTCGAACCGCACGATGCTCCACACCGCGGACCGTCCCACGCCGCGGGCACGCATCGCCTTCCAGCCGCTCGTGGCGCACAGCACCGAGGAGGCCGCGGACCTGATGACCAGCACCTTGCGCCGGGCCCCCGACGCCGTGGTCCTCGAAGGCGCCCTCGGCGACTTCACGCCAAACCGGCCCGCGACTCCGACACCGATCGAGTGGCTGCGCGACGGCGCCAACGAGGTGGCGTTGCGGGTGACCATGGGCGATGGGCGCGGCTACCTCGTGCTCAGCGACGCGCTCGCACCGGGCTGGCACTGCACCGTCGACGGCGAGAGGGCGATCATCCATCCGGCGGACGTTGCCACGCGGGCGGTCGCGTTGCGCGAGGGTAGCCACGAGGTGGTGTTCCGCTACCTGCCGCTGTCGCTGCGGATCGGCATCCCGCTCGGCGTGTTCGGCCTGATCCTCGCGCTCGGCGCACTGGCCTGGGATCTGCGCCGACGCTGATCCGCCGCGCTGGTCGCGACCGCCTCAGGCCGGATTGCGATGGCGGATCACGCGGCCTTCGACCAGGAACACCACGTCCTCCGCGATGTTGGTCGCGAGATCGGCGAGCCGCTCCAGATGCCGTGAACAGGACAGCAGGTGCAGTCCGCGTTCGATGGTCTCCGGGTCCTCGCGCATCATGGCTTCGACGATGCGGAACATCTCGCGGTTCAGCTCATCGACGTCGTCGTCTCGCGCGCGGATGCGCCGCGCCAGCGCGGTGTCCTGGTTGACGAGCGAGTCCAGGCAATCGCGCAGCATCCCGCGCGCGGCCTCCGCCTGCCGGACCAGTTGATCGGGCATGCGCAGGGGGGGTCGTTCGCCGAGGAACAGCGCACGCTCGGCGATGTTGACCGCGAGATCGCCCGCGCGCTCCAGGTCGTTGTTCACCTTCAGCATGGTGAGGATGAACCGGAGGTCGGACGCGACCGGCTGATGGAGTGCCAGCATCTTCTGGCACTCGATCTCGATCACGACCTCGCGCTCGTCGATCTCGTCGTCGCCGTCGATGACTTCACGCGCGAGTCCCGGACGTCGATCGATCAGCGAGCTGATCGCCTTGTCCACCGACGCTTCGACCAGCCCCCCCATGTCGAGGATCCGACTCTTCATGGCCTCGAGGTCGCGGTGGAAGTGGATGGTCATGAATGGTCGTCGGTGCGGAAGGCCGGATGTTAGATGGACGGCGACGCGACTCAAGCGTCACGCCAGCGGAAGCGACACCCGGAAGGTGCTGCCACGACCAGGGACGCTCTCCACCCCGACCTCTCCGCCGTGTGCGAGCACGACGTGCTTCACGATCGAGAGCCCGAGGCCGGTGCCGCCGAGCTCGCGGGAGCGCGCTTTGTCGACCCGATAGAAGCGCTGGAAGATGCGCTCGAGGTGCTTGCGCTCGATGCCGATGCCGTGGTCCTCGACCTCGATGCGCGCACGGCCGTCGTGCGCGGCGAGCCTGAGCCCGATCCGCCCGCGGTCGGGCGAGTACTTCACGGCATTGTCCAGCAGGTTGCTGACCACCAGCCGCAGCGAATCGACGTCGCCGGACACGACCACGGGTTCCTCCGGGACCTGGACGTCGACCGACAGGTGCCGAGGCTCGATCACACCGGCGACGTGCTGGGCGCATTCACGCAGGAGCATGCGCAGGTCGACCGGCGCGCGATCCTTCGCCGCATCCCCGGACTCGACGCGTGACAGCGTCAGCAGATCGCTGACCAGCGTGGACAACCGCAACGACTGCTCACGCGCGCGACCAAGGAAGTGGGTACGGGTGTCGGGCTCCATGGCCTCGTCGTCGAGCACCGTCTCGACGATCCCGCGGATGGCGGCGATCGGCGTCTTCAACTCGTGACTGACGTTGGCGACGAAATCGCGCCGCATCGATTCCAGGCGGCGCAGCTCCGTGACGTCGTGGAGCACGAGCACCGCACCCCCCACCTCGCCGTCCGCCGCACGCAACGGTGCAGCATGCATCTCGATCCAGCGGTCGCGCGGCGGCATCACCACCCGCAGTTCGCGGTTCTGCTCGTGCCCGCTCGCGAACACCGCGGTCAGGATGTCGCCGACCTCCGGCACACGGGTGACCTCGCGGACCGGGCGGCCCTCGGTGCGCGACTGCGCGAGACCGAGGATCCGGGCGGCGGCCGCATTCATGTGCAGGATCGACTGATCGCCGTCCACGGCGATGACTCCCTCCACCATCGCGCCGAGCACCGCGGCGACCTTGTGCCGGTCGCTCGCACCGGCCGCGGTGCGTTCGCGCGCCAGCTGCGCGAGGCGCGCGAGAGACACGCCGACCTGCGCGAGAGGTCCGAGTTCGTCGCTGCGCAGGCGGACCTCGAAGTCGCCCAGCGCCATCGCCTCGGTGGCCTTCTCGAGCTGACGCAGCGGTTGCAGGCGCATGCGTGACGCGCGCCACGAACACAGTCCGAGGACCAGGGCGCCGATCGCGCCGAGCGTCCAGCACGCCGTGCGCAAGCGGACGAGGGGACCGTCGAGCGGATCGTCGCACGCAGACACGCGCAGGAAGCCGTCGGGGCTCGCGCCGCTGCCGAGACGGAATGCCAGGTGTGCGCAGCGAGCCTCTCCCGGCCGCGGGGAGCGCCAGGCGAAACCACGACCGTCATTCCGCGCGGCGAGGATCTCCTCCCGAGCCGTCTCGTTCGGCGCTCGGTCGGCAGCCGGGTGGGAATCGGCGACGAATTGACCGAGCGGATCCAGCAGTGCGATGCGGAGCCCGGTCTGCCGCGCGACCTTCTCGACCCACGCAGCCGGCGACTCCTGCGCCAGGTTCTGCGTCGCCTCGGTCTGGAGCAGGTTGGCCACCGCTTCCAGTCGCCGACGCGTCTCGTCGCCGATCACGGCGGTGAACACGCTCCCTCCCCACCAGCCCACCGCCAGCGAGAGCGCGAGCAGCACGATCGCGGGAGAGGCCAGGATGCTGCGCACGCGCCGCAGCACTCAGACTCCCGCACCTTCGGCGAAGCGATAGCCGACGCCGCGCACCGTCTCGATCCGGTTGCGGTGTTCGCCGAGCTTCTTGCGCAGCGAACCGATGTGCACATCGATGTTGCGGTCGAGAACGACCGCATCCTCGCCGATCACGCGACTCAGCAGGTGATCGCGCGTGAAGACACGGCCCGGATGAGAGGCGAGGAAGTGCAACAGGCGCATCTCGGTCGCCGTGCACACCACGCGCTGTTCGCCGACCGTCACCTCGTGGCGTGTCATGTCGATGACGAGCGAACCGTGGACCACCCGATCACCCTTGCCGAGTTCCTCGCGCAACGGACCACGACGCAGCACGGCCCGCACGCGTGCCAGCAGTTCCTTCGGGGAGAAGGGCTTGGTGACGTAGTCGTCGGCCCCGACCCCGAGCCCGAGGATCACATCGCTCTCCTCGCCCTTGGCGGTGAGCATGATCACCGGGGTCGCCCGTGTGACCGGATCCTGCTTCAGGCGCCGGCACACCTCGATGCCATCGAGTCCCGGGAGCATCAGGTCGAGCACGACGAGGTCGGGAGCGTGGCGCCGCACGCCGTCGAGTCCCTGCTCGCCGTCGCGGAACGCCTTCACCCGGTAGCCCTCGCGGGCCAGGTTGTACTGGAGGATCTCGAGGATGTCGGGCTCGTCCTCGACGACGACGATGTTCTCGCGCTTCATCGATCTGCGGCGCCGCGGAGGTCGGCACGCGTGGGCGAGGAGCCTAGGGACTCGGACCAAGACATCGTCAAGATCGCATCAGGTCCTCGCCGTCTTCCGTTCGAGGTCCCACATCGAAGGCGGGGCCTCCCGCTTGTGGGCGAGGCGCGTGCGGACGATACTCCGCGCCGCGACGAAGCGTCGAGTCCCCCGAGTCTCACGATGCAGGGGGGCGATCGGCATCGACTGGATGCCGTCACGACGTGGGTGGCGTGCCGAGGTGCCGGGTGGCCTCGTCAAAACCCGGCGCAAACTGAAGTGCCAACCAGCACTACTCCCTGGCTGCCTGATTGAGTAGCCACGTCGACGGTCCTTCGCCTGCGGGGGCTGTCGGCGCAACACAGCAGGCTGGTCGTCCGTGGCTGCTCGGCCTGCGGACGACGAGACCTCGTCGAGCTGGCGCGCGCGGATCCCGGTCGTCGGAGACGTGGCGCGTGAGACCCAGTTGGCGACCTACGCACGTAGAGGCCCACGCCGGGGCATCACAGGACGCGGGTTCGATTCCCGCCGCCTCCATAATTTGCCAGCGACGGCCAGCGCAGGCCAGGGAGCGCCCATCTGGGCGTGTTCCGGGTTCTTGCGCTGGTCGTCGCATGGTCTTTCCTCGGTCAGGGGGCGACGGCTTGAGCCCCGGTCGGACCATCTGACGCTGACGGGGGAACTGGCGGCGACAGGAGCTGCGCAAGCTGCTGCTGGCCGCGGCGGAGATCGGCATCGCCGAGCTTCGTGTAGATGGCGATGGTCGTGCTGATGTTGTCGTGCCGCATCAAGCGGGCTGCGGTGGCAACCGGCACGTTGGCGCGAGCGAGGTTCGTCGCGTAGGTGGTGCGCAGCGCGTGAAGGTCCAACCGTCGTTGCGCGGGAACGTCGATCCCGGCGTGCTTGGCGTCCGAGCGGAGCTGCTCCGGCAGGTGCCGTGGAATTCGCACGACCGGCTCGTCATGCCTCGGAAGCCGCCCGTTCTTGGCGATCCATGCGAGTCGATAGGCGGTCAGCACCTGGACCGCCCAGGCCAGGAGCGGCAGCGTGGCACCTTGGCGAGTCTTCGACGTCCGTGCATCTACCAGGACGTGCGGCGACTCCCCGAATCCCAGCGAGCCCCAGGTGAGCGCCTTGATCTCCTTGCACCGGAGTCCGCTCATCGAGGCAAGGGCGTAGATCGCCCCTCGACTCGTTCCGCCGAAGCGGAGCTGCTCGACAAGTTCTGGCTCGGCGTTCGGATGTTGGTCGCAGTAGGCGTCCACGGACCGTTTCACGGCGGCGTCGACAAGAGCGATGACCTGTGGGAGTTCCAGGGCGATGCGCTCCCTCATCACCACTTCGCGGCGAGAGACGGCCTTCAGCTTGGAGAGCGGGTTCTTGGCGAAGTGGCCCACGTCCACGAGCCACTCCGCGAACTGCTTGGTGGCCGCCGCGTAGTGGTCGCGCGTCTTGGGGCTCTTGCCGTCGGCCATGAGTTCGCCCAGCGCGCGCTCGACGCGGTCCAGCCGCAGGTCCCGCAGCACGACAGCCGACATGAGCTTCAGCACGGTGCGCAGCCGGCGGCAGGTGTGCCGAACGTGCTTCGGTGTCCGATCTCGTCCACGGAGAGCGGCCTCGAAGTCGTCCACCAGGGTTGCGAGGGTCGCCTTCTTCGCCGTGGGGTCGGGGTCAGCGATCTCCAGATCGATCCGCTCGACTCGACGGATCTCCCTCTGAAGCGCGCGCTCGGCGATGCTCTTGTCGGACGACGATCGCTTCTGGCGTAGCCGTCCGTTCTCGTCGGTCCATTGGATCGTGTAGCGCGATTCCGGGCGGCCTGCGCGTAGGCGGCGAAAGATCGAGCCCTGTGCTCTGCGAGTCATGGTGCGTTCTCCTGGTTGGTTGGGGATCAAGGGGTCGGAAGTCGCTCGATCGCTCGATGAACTTCCGCGACCACGAAAAGCCTCCGGTTGCCTGCCAGCCTCGGCTTCGGCAACTCACCTCGGTGGACCATCCGCTGCGCGTGGCGGCGCGAGATGCCGAGCATGAGGCAGAGTTCGCCGTAGCCGATCAGGACCGGGCCTGGGGCCTTCGCGTCGGCGGGTGTGTGAGTCGATGTCCGGCGGCTCTGCAAGTCGTTCTTGGGGTGCATGGGCACGACCTTGCCCGCCGAGACGCACGCCGGCACCTCTGCACCCGTGCATGCACCGACCCTGCACCTACCCCGGCCTACGCCAGCTCGGGCTCGTGCTGGCGGATCCACGCCTTGCCCTTCGCGCTGAACCCGAAGCTCTCCGAGGCTCTGGGGGGCTTCTTCGGCAAGTAGCCCAAGTCGCGAAGCACACCGGACATCTTCTTCGACCAGTCCAACGACCTCTGCGCCTTTTCGCAGATCGCCCAGTGGCCCACCCCGGAAGAGCGCGCCTTCAGCAGCTTCGCCAGAGTGACCATCCATAAGCGGCGGCCCTTTGGGAGATCGGGGAGGGGGCCGAACTCGACACGCTGGGGAAGGTGAGCGACCTCGTGCAGGGCATGCGCGCGAGCCAGCGCGAGGACCTTGCGATCAATCGACTGCTGGAGCAGCGCGAGGAACGCGGCGGCCAGGGTTGCCGGAACTTCGGTCTTGTCAATGACGATCGACCGCTGAACGGCGCGAGAGAGCAGCTCCGGCACCATCTCGTTCTCGCGCGTCAGGTGAGCAGCCCACAGGACAGCGGCGACGGTTCCCACAATCGCCTCCAGGCCGGACGCCTCGGGCGGGAACCCGACCGGCCCGTGCTTGTTCAGGCGACGGGCTCTCGTTCGTTCCCCACGGGGCGGCATGGTCCGCCAGTGGCCGGCCAACTCCGTGAGGACCAGCGAAACCCTGATCGCCGGTGGGATCTGGGGCCGCCGGCTGGCGCGCGCGGCTTCACCGCGAGTGACCCGCGAAAGCGTTCGGCAGGCACTCTCGCCCAGTCGGATCGAACATCTCGTAGCGAACGAGCGTTCCGACGCGGGGCCTTGGTGTTGTCCTCGCCATCTTCGATGGCCATGTCCCAGCATCGGCACCCCGGGGATCACCCCGCACGCGAACCGCGCTGTCGACAGGCGAGGGCGCGCGCGGCACCTACTGAGCCAGGGATCGAAGCCCGGGTCGGCCCACCTTCGGGGGCCAGCTTTGCGTCGATGACCGCCTTGCGGTAGGCGAGGTCAGCCTCACGAAACCCGGCGTTGGCGCGCAGCGCAGGCCCGATGTGCCTCACGAACAGCGTCATGCCCTGCTCGTGAAGCACCGGGTTCAGTTCGGCCGCCGCCACGCACGACGCTGCAATCTCGGACAGGCGCATCGCGAACAGGAACCGCACCTTCTCCTTCCGGGATCCACCAACCACTCTCGCCGTCCTTGCCTGGAGTAGAGCGCATCTTGCTTCAACAGGTCGAGCGCCTTCGGCCCGTCTCCCATACAGCCGCCAGCCTGTCGTTGGGCGGCAACGTCTTGCCGAACTCGATGGCCAACTCTTGCACGGCGAAGGGGAGCGCGCCGGGCAGGTTCTGGCCCGGTGCGACTTCAACTGCTGCCAGAACTCCTCACGCTTTTCCTCGTCGTCGGTCGCCGCGATGCACGCGAAGATCGCCGGTTTACTCGCCTCCTCGATCGCCAGGATGAACAGCGCCACCGCGCGGGCGTATCGGTTGGCGTTGTAGAGGTGGATCGCATCGTGCAGCAGGTCCAGCGCGTTGCGATATGCGGCGTGTGCGCCGGCTGCTGCTTCATGCACGGTCAGACGCGCGCTCATCTGTCTCGCCGCCTACCGTGCGCGAGAGATCTTGGTCCAGTTGGACTCGGAAAACTCCTGGCCACGGCGGAAGTAGCGGGTGCGTCGTTCAACGTCGGCACCGCTCATGCGCGCCTCGATGCTGACGTTGACCACGTCATCATCATCGCCCTGGAAAGTGGACCATAGTGCATGCAGCCGCTGGTCCGCGAGGTTTCCAGTGGGCGGCGTCGGGTTGTTGCGTGGATCCGGTAGCCTGCGTGGGAAGAGATAGATGCACGGAGGAGGCACCCTGTCCTCTTCTCCAAGGTCGGTAGCGCGGCCCGGAGCGCCAATCGCTTTGGGCACTTGCGAGCGTTGCCGCAGAGCATGTCCCAGATGATGAGGCCATCGACCTGCTGCCCACGGTGGATGATCTCGGCGCTCAGTCTGGTGTGGATTCCTGACCAAGCATTGTGTTGCGGGTCCGCGCCGATGTTCTGGCAGAGGGACCAGATCACAAACTCGTCTGCTGGCCGGACGCTCGAAGATGTTGGTGTTGTTGCCGTCGAGGCGGCCCCTTGGCCTCGATCACGCACTTCCTTGCCCCGCAGGAGGTCCACCTCCCAATCGTGACGTTCCCGATCGCCGACGAAGGAGTAGTCGATCAGCAGCCCTTTCGTCTTCAGGTGGGCCAGGACCATCTTGATGAACCCCTGCTTCTCCTTCTGCGTAGCGAACTGTTGTCCGCGCAGTCGCTCGACCGCGCTCTTGAACAGACCGCTCTCCCAGAACTCTCGCTCGGTTGCGAACCCGTGGTTGCCGATGGCGAAGGCTTCGTCAGTGAGGGCCGTTGCGTAATCGTGGATCTGCCTCTCCACGTCGGCAGACCGCTCACACTGAATGATGGGATGACGGCCGGCCATCAGACGCTCGCTGCAATGGCCTGCGCAGCTTCGCCAGCGGTTGGAGCAGTTTCTTGCTCAACCAAGACACGGCGGGGACCGCCACACCGTCACCCATTAGGTGGTAGGCATCGTTGTAAGAGGTCGGGAGTTCGTAGTTGTCGGGCACTCCCATCAAGCGAGCCGCCTCACGGCTCGACAGCAGCCGGGAGCGAACCGACTCACCGTGAATGACCAGAAGAGTCTGTCGGCTTGAGCCGCCAGCAGGAGTTCGCAGGCACCCGCTCACTTGGTCAAAACGCACCTCAGCACGCGCTGGACCTTCGCCCCTTGCCCATCCGGGCGCGTGCGCCGATACACTGTTCCGACAGTTAGGGATCCCTCGCGCTGGATCTGCCTGAGCCTCTCGCGATGCAGCGGCGACATCATTCGCACGAGGCTCTGCGTCTGCTGCCGAGAGTGCCACGAGACACTTGTGGGTTTCTTGCTCCGACGTCCATCAGCGTCGTCGAACGCTGCGGCGGGCGGAAGGCTCCACCACGCCCAGCACGAACGCGCGGCATCGCTGATGCCGTCGTAAGCCTTGCGCACCGCGCCAGTGTGCCACGTCTCGTTCGGTTGCGACGCGAGGCAGTGCTCGGGGTTTCGACGTTGCGATCCACTGCAACCCACGAAGAGGCGTGGTCTGGACTCGGAACCCACAGGGCCGCGTCAGCATTGACGAGCGCCCCGACGCGGTAGCCTGAGTCTGCGAGGCGCTCGACGATGGAGGAGAAGTCGCGCCCGCCGCGAGACGTGAGCGCGCCAACGACGTTCTCCAGGACGATGATGGGAACGCGCCGCTCCCTGCTCGACAGGTCACCATCCAGGTTCCAGAAGGGCCAGAAAGTCCCGCTGCGGTCACCGCTGAGGCCCCTGCGTTCGCCGGCCAACGAAAGGTCTTGGCATGGGAACGACGCCCAAGCCAGCATCGCCTGCCCCGGCAGATCGTCGGCGGTCAGCTTGCGAATGTCCTGAACAACGAGATCCGTTGCGGGCGGGAAGTTGGCTCGGTAGGCGGCTGCCTTCTTCGCTGAGAAGTCGTTGGCGAACAGGCATCGCCAGCCCGGCCGAGCCCCATTCGTGCCATGCCGCCGCCCGCGAAGAACTCGTAGAACGTGAACCCAGACTTGCTCATGACCGTGACCTGTCGAGGAATGCTGTGAGACGACGAAGGACTCGCAGATGCCAGCGCAACTGACACTCCCAGACCGTGCAGACCGACCAGCCGGAGCGACGAAGGCGCGCAGCAACGCGCCGATCGCGCTCCACGTTTCGGTTCAGGTTTGGGCAGCCAGTAGCTGGTGCTCGTTCGCGGACGGCGCGAGCGGCGGCACCCTCGGTGCTGGTGCCGAAGCAGCCGTGGACGAACACGACGCAGCGCCGGCCAGGGAACACCGGGTCGGGACTGCCGGGGAGGGAGGCGACGTGCAGGCGGTATCGAAACCCGGCACGGTGCAGCAGCCGGCGCACCTCAAGTTCGGGGCCTGTGTTCGAGGAGCGAACAGCGCGCATGGTCCGGCTACGGGTCTCGGAGACCCCGCTCGCCGATGCGGCCCCGGCTCGGGTAGTTGCGCGTCTTGCCCTGCAAAGCATGCGCATCGACGGAAGCGCCTCGACGGACTTGCGTTGCTGCGATCTTAAGACGTGCCGTCCGCGAACTGCTTGTGCGGCGCTGGGGTTCACCTGTCCGACTCCACGAGTGCCAACGGTGATCCCAGTCGCTGCACCGCCAGCGCGCTGCCCACCGCCTTCGCCGATCCTACCGCTGCGGTGCCGCCGCCAGACTCCATCTCGATCGCACTGCTCGGACTGCTGCAGCCCTTGGGCAAGCCCCGCACCACTTGAAGCGCCTGCCGCGGCAAGGTCGGACGGAGCGAGATCGCCTCCAGGGCGTCGCGCCGACGGCAGCCGGGACCTTCCCCGACGCCACCGCAAGGTTGCACCAACGGTGGAATGCGAACCCGTAGTGCCGAGGACCATGGCTGTCGCAGTCCACCCCGTTGGAGGCCGCGCCTTCCTCCGCCCAAACCGGCCTCCGAGGTCCCGGTTCGGGACTTGTCGCTGCTGGTGCTCGAAGCCTTCGCCGCCGCGATCGATGTGCCCTGCGGATGGTTCCACAGATCCGGACTCAGGCCCCGAAGCTGCCCATCCACCCGCCGATGCCAACGGGGATTTCCACCGCGCCCCCGGCGACCGCCCAGGCGAGGGCGGTGAGCTACTTGCGCGTGTCTGGCAAGGGCCAGATCGCTGGCGACGGGCTGCCGCGGCAACGTGAGGCGATTGCCGCGTTCGCGGTTGCCAAGGGCTTCGAGATTGTCGAGGAGTTCCGGGACGAGGGCGTGTCAGGCACGCCGGCTCGCCGACCGGGCTGGCCTGTCGGCGCTCCCCGAAGCCGTCACGGCCGCGCAGATCAACACGATCCTGGTCGAGAAGGCCGACAGGCTGGCCCGCGATCTCGTCGAGAGCGAGCTACCCTTAGAACGTTCCGCGAGCAGGGGATCCGAGTCATCGAGGCCGACGGCGGGAACGACCCGACTAGCGGTGGCGACGCTAGTCCCACGGCCGTGCTGATTCGGCAGATTCTCGGAGCCATCAGCCAGTTCGACAAGGCGGGCCTGACCGCAAGCGCGCTGCGCGCGACAGAATCCGCAGGAACTCCGGGAGGTGCGAGGGGCCGAGGCGCTACGGGGACCACCCAGAGGAAGTGGCCGCCGTTGGCGACTCATCGAACTCGCCAAGACCACCGACGGCCGGCGGCGTTCGCTGGCCGAGATCGCTGCGGCGCTCAACGCGGAGGGCGTGCCGACACGGCGCGGCAGACCCTGGGCGAGGTCCACAGTGCGGACGATCCTGGCCCGGCACCGTTGCGCCGGTGACTCCGTGTCACCGGGCGGTTGACTTGCGAGGGCGGTCTAGCGCATGTGGCCATGAGCACCATCGGAGATGCACTTTGTGGATCCTGAGCAGAGCCGGCCTGCTGTCCGTCGTGCAGGCCGCTCCCGATCGGTAGCCCGCCGCGCGCGCCGAGGAAAGCTGATGGTCCGGGCGCGGGTCAGGCGGCACCTGGAGCTGCTGCAGCGAGACCACCCGAGCCTCCGGCGTTCCCCGATCGTCGAGAGTGAGCCAGGGCGCGACTATCGTCCTGCATGATCGTGCCGCGCACGACGTTCGCCAGGGTCGTGGCCGCGATGGTAGCGGGCATCGACTACGGCAACTTCAAATCCGCCGCGGCTGCGTCGCCCGACCTGGGACCCGCCTACGTCGACTCACTTCACGAGGTTTGGTCGGTTCTTCGACGCCTGCAGAAGTAGCGATCGTTGCGACAGCGCCTCGGCCACACGGCGCATGGGCTCGCGTGCATCGCAGTATCCTCCGAGGACATGGAAGACAAACGTCCACCTTCCTTCCTCGTCGACCGCTCGAAGCTGCCACCGCGATACCCCACGCACCTGCACGACGCGGCGTTCTGGTGCAGCCTCGGGCGCGCTTGTTGCGACGTTCCGGCTTCCTCGAAGAGATGCTGAAGAAGGCCGGTCTACGCCCTGACCGGCACCTGCGCAGCGCCGGCAGAGGAGGACGCCGCCAAGGCAGCGGTCGAAGAGTGGGGCGCGTTACTCGGGCGCGCCCTGGTCAACCCGCTGAGCCCGGTGATTGACACGTTCGCCAAGGCAGCGAAGGGCCATCCAGAGCTACGGATCCGAAACCTCGACGAGTTCGTTCAGCACCTTCGCGCCGCAGCGGATCCGCAACGTGATCTGCCACGGCTCATGGAACGCACCCGATGCCAACGGGGCGTCCAGGCCGTTCTACGTCACCGAAGCCGGACGGACAGCAGGTGTTCGAGACGCCGATCACCGTTGCGTGGCTCGACCAACTGCAGGCGCACACCTGCGAGCTTGCGTGCGAGGTCGTCAACACCGTTACGCACATGGGCTACCAGTTCCCAGGCGGCAACGGCCCCGGTCGCCCGCTCGGGAACGCGGATGGCTAGCCGATGTCGGGCGGCGTCGCCCTGAAAAGCGCGAGTGACCGTGTCAGCGCGACGTGGCGGCCCGGCGCACCCTGCACCTTGCCGGCCTTTCGCCGCAGGACACCGTAGGACACGGGTCAGATGGCGTGCGCCGGAGACTCCTCACGCCAGATCGCCTCGACGACGCGGAGTGCGCGCAGATCCTGGTTCACTATTGCGCTCGGACCCGACCCATCACTTCGCGAACGTGCTGCACGCCCTGACGGCGCGCGCTCTTCCGGTGGTTGTCGAGCGCCACGTTTGCAGCGCGTTCCGGTGGGCATGACTCGGCCACGGTCCGGTTCAATGGCGGTGCGGCCTGAAGCGCGGGAAGATGTCTCGGCGACCGTCACGACGCTGGTAGAGGTAGGGTCCCGAGACGAACAGGCCGGGCCACTGACAACCTGCCCCACGGCCATCTGGTCGGCGATCGCATCGACGACGTGCGTCAGGAGCATCGCGACGCTGCACTGGTCCATGTGCATCTGCCGGGCTGCGTGTTGGACGACCCGCTCGTAGCCGAGACCTTCGATGCCGTGCACGAAGGGGCTGCGGAACGGCTTGATGTCCTGGACGGTAGCGACGCGAGCGCGACGAAGCGGAGCACGCGGCGTGTCCTGAGGGGGCATTCGCGGCGAGCTTCTTGGGATCGCCGCCAAGGCGGCCCTCCGGATGAACTCGCTCGTCGACAGCCCCGCGGACCGGGCCGCGCGCTCGATTCGATCGCGCTCGACGAGGTCGCACCGGAACGTGACGGGGAAAATCTTGTGCATGAGTCCGTCGAGACCTTGCTCGTGTTCAGGATACCCGTGCTCGGCTTGTCCGTCTCAGGAGCGGAGGCTTCGCCTCGGTTCGTAGCTGTTGCCTATCCCCGTTCGCATTGAGTCATTCGGTCCGCTTCACTCGCTTGCGCACTTGCTGGCCTCTTTCAGACTGGTGCATGGGGTCGAGAGTCTGCTCGAGCTCATCGTCCAGACGCATCTGGGCAGCCATCCTCCGGCCGATGATCTTGCGGCGTCGAAACGACTTGATGGCATCCTGATTCAGGATCGCGCGAAACGCGCCGGAGCAGCCGCGGTGCTTGCCCCCGAGGCACTCGATCGCGACCCGCTGAGCCATGGTGAGCTGGCCTTGCTCCGCCTTGACCGCGGTCGCCCACGAGTAGTCGGCCACCTTGCGAACATGCTCCAGGATCTCGGCGCGCGATCCCGGCACGACGGTCTCGCAACCGCTTTCGCCGTGAGGTTCGAGGACCCGAACGTGAAAGAACGACGGTTCCTTTTCCGCCACGAACTCGTCTGGATACAGGTGCTCCATCCCGGCCACGACATCGCGGCGGAGCGCGTGTCTCATCAGCGGCCAGACCCATTTGCGGAGGCCGCGCAATCCACGCGCCTTGCGTCGATCCGCCTCTTCTCCCGCGAACTGTCGAACCGCATCAAGGTCGCAGACGAGCAGGATGTGGAGATGCACGAGCAGTTCCTCTCTGCTCCCCTTTCGGGGTGCGAAGTCGAGCCACCAGTAGGTGCCGCGGACCACGGACCACGCGCTCTTCTTGCTGCGCTTGCGATTCCTCAGCAGCCAGCGAAGGACCTTGTCGAGGATCTCGACTTTGTGGGCGAGATCCTCGACGGGAGGCGCGTTGATCGTCATGAAGAGGCAGATGAGATCGGGCTTCTTCAGCAGGGCAGCACGGGTCCTCACAACGACGTCGTCCGCGGCGGACGTCTGCATCACCCAGCCGCACGCCTCGCAGATCCATCGCAGCTTGCACGGATTCGGTCGGTCCGGGTGACGGCGACGGCAGGAGCAACAGCGACGCGCCTTCTTCTGCTCCCCTTCGCTTTCCAGCGCAGCAGCGACGGCCGCCTGCAACTGGTTCTGTTTGGCCGCGTCGGGTGAAGATGAGGGCAGGTAGCGCAGCACGGACGGAGCCCCTCACCGAGCGAAACTGACACTGGAACTGGCAGGCACGCGGGTGCCACCCGAGAAACAAGGCGGCACAACGACTTGCGCCGGGTGGGCAGCGGGTTCGATTCCCGCCGCCTCCATGGTGTTTCGTCGTCCGGCTCGGAGCGACAGGCCGCGGTGTCGACCGCGGCTTGTCGCTCCGAGGCCAGTTCATCCGCGGTGCACTGCCGTTCCGCTTGCGGAACGTCCCCGGGGCGCGCGCCCACAAGCCTCGCAGGGAAACGCAGGGAACGTGAGTTGCTCTGCCGCGCGGCGATGATCGACCCGCTCCGCACCCTCACTCTCCTCCTGACGCTCGCGTCCGCCGCCATCGCGCAGACCGCGAGCTACACCGTGATCGGCACGCCGTGCACGACCGGCCGTCTGCTCTCCTGGGTCGGCCCGGTGCCTCTCTCGGCCCAGGGCGTGCCGCGACTGGGAACCACCTTCACCGTCGTCACCGAGTGCTCGGCTTCCTATCCGCCGGGTCAGCGCCGCACGACCTTCCTCTGGACCGGCGCATCGAACACCTCCGCCGGTGGGCTGCCGCTGCCCTTCGACATCGCGGTGCTCGCCCCGTTGGGCTCATCCTGGTGCGGGATGCTCGGCACGTCGATGGACGTCATGGAACGGGTGGCCCCGCAGCCCGACTACACGACTCCGGGGCTGATGCCGATTGCGATCCCCAACCTCGCCGTGCTCGCCGGCGCGCGCTTCTTCCAGCAGGTCGTCTCGATCGAACGGGACACCTTCGGCTCGCCGCGCCTGGGCGTCTCGTTGAGCGCGCTCGGGCAGGGTGTCATCGGCCGCTGAACACTCGATCGGCGCCCGGCGCGAGCCGGAGTGCGACGCCAGCGCATCAACGCGCGTCGCGGATCTCCTTCTTCGCGTCGCGTTGACGGCTCGCCTCGCGCTTGTCGTGGGTCTTCTTGCCACGACAAACCCCGACCTCGAGCTTGGCGATGCCGCGCGCGTTGAAGTAGAGCTTGAGCGGGACCAGGGTCAGCCCCTTCTGCTCGACCTTCGCCTTCAGCTTGGCGATCTGCGCGCGGCGCAACAGCAGCTTGCGGCGCCGGGTCGGCCGGTGGTTCTGCCGATTGCCGTGCGAGTACTCCTCGATGTGCGCGCCGATCAGGAACATCTCGCCGTCGTCGACGCGGGCGTAGGCCTCCTCGAGGTGGGCCCTGCCCTCGCGCAGCGTCTTCACCTCGGTGCCGACCAGGGACAAGCCGGCTTCGACGGTCTCGAGGACCTCGTAGCGGAACCGCGCCTTGCGGTTGTCGACGATCAGGGTCGCTTCGCTCTTGGTCTCGCTGCGCGCCACGGCCGCGACGCTACGGGCCATCAGCGCCGCGGACAATCCTGCACACGGAGTCCCGATCTCGACCCTTGCATCGGCCGCGCGCGGCGCTACCTTGCCCGCCCTCCGCACGCCCAGATGGCGGAATTGGCAGACGCGCTAGGTTCAGGTCCTAGTGGGGATAACACCCCGTGGAGGTTCGAGTCCTCTTCTGGGCAAATCGGTCGCTCCGAGCCGAGCACGATGCGCCGCGGTTCCGGCCGTGGGCGCAAGGTTCCGGCGGGGTCGGTGGAGCCATGAGCGAAGTTCGCAAGGTGCTCCGCCTCGGCCCATTGAGCATCGACCCGCCGGTGGTGCTCGCGCCGATGGCGGGCGTGACCAACGCCCCGTTTCGCACCCTGTGCCGGCGCTACTCGGCGCAGCGATGTCTGTACGTCGGCGAGATGATCACGGCGCGGGCCTTCGTGGAGGGACATCGCCGGACCCGTCATCTGGCCACCTTCGGCAGCGAGGAACAGGGCGCCGTCCGCAGCATCCAGCTCTACGGGACCGACGCACACAGCCTCGGCGAGGCGGCCCGGATCCTGGCGCAGGAGGACGGCGCCGACCACATCGACCTGAATTTCGGCTGTCCCGTTCGCAAGGTGACGGCGTCGGGCGGCGGTGCCGCGATCCCGCTGCGCCCGCGCCTGCTCGCCCGCCTCGTGCGCGCCGTCGTCACCGCCGCGGGTCGTGTTCCGGTCACGATGAAGTTCCGCAAGGGCGTCGACGACACGCTGATCACCTGCTTCGACGCCGCGCGCGTCGGCGAGGACGAGGGCTGCGCGGCCGTCGCCCTGCACGCCCGCACCGCGGCGCAGCTCTACGCCGGAAGCGCCGACTGGCCGGCCATCGCCGAACTCAAGCGCAGCGTGCAGAGCATCCCCGTGCTCGGCAATGGCGACATCTTCGAGGCCGACGACGCCCTGCGCATGATGCGGGAGACCGGCTGCGACGGCGTGGTCGTCGGCCGTGGCTGCCTCGGCCGGCCGTGGTTGTTCCGCGACCTGTGTGCGGCCTTCGACGGCGCCCCTCCTCCCCCGCAGCCCGATCTCGGAGAAGTCGTCGAGGTGCTGCGCGAACACGCCGCACTGCTCGCCGCGTTCTTCGGGGAGAAGGTCGGGATGATGCAGGTGCGCAAGTGGACCGGCTGGTACCTGAAGGGCTTTCCCGGTCTGCGCCGGGCGATGGATGCGCTGCACCGGGTCGAGACGCTCGCCCAACTCGAGGCCATCCTCGCCCCCCTGCCGCGGAACGTCCCCTATCCGCTGACGGCCCTTCGAGCACGTCGCTGCAAGGGCGGAGAGACACAGACCGTCGCGCTGCCGGAGGGCTTTCTCGTCGACCGTTTCGCGGAGGCCGATGACATCGAGGCTTCCCCCGACGACGAGGACGCGGCGCGTCACGGCGGTTGATCCCTTCGCCGCTCGCTCCTCACCCAGTCCTGGACGATGCCGGATCCCGGCTGGCCGATCGCGCACGGAGCTGCCACAATTGGCGCGCCGCCTGCCGCTCTCCCCGGGGCCACTCGAACAGGGATCCGTTCACGATGCGTTTCCACCTCGCACTCGCGGCGTTGCTCGCCGCTCCTCTCGCTGCCCAGGGCAGTTTCGATCTCGACAAGGCGCTCAACGGTCAGCTCGGGACACCGATCGGCCTGAGCTTCGCGAATGCGCCCGCTGGGTCGACGATGCTGTTCATGACGTCGCTGACGAACGGCCCGATCGCCCTCTCGCTGGTCGACGTCAACGACACCCGCAGCCTGTCGGTGGGTTTCGACCTCGCCTCGATCTGGTTCACGATCCCGACCGGCACCGGCTCGGGATCGACCGGCTTCTTCCTGCCGAACAACCCCTCGCTCGCCGGACTGCTCGTCAACTTCCAGGGGCTCACCGTACCGGGGACCACGCTGTTCTTCGGTGCGATGTCCAATCCGGTGACGGCGCAGCTCGGCGTCGCGAATACACCGACCGGACTGCCCCGCACTCTCGTGCAGTCGCGCGCGATCGCACAGGGCTTCCGCGTCGGCCACGACATCGTGCTCGCCGGGGGCGGGCAGGGTTCGCTCCTCAGTGCGACCGGACTGGCGACGACCGAACGTTATGACGGGCGCACCATGCAGGTCGTCGCCGGCGCGACGTTGAACACGGCGCGGGCACTGGCCTTCTCGACGAAATTGAACGACGGCCGGGTGCTGATCTGCGGCGGCGTCGACGATCTCGGCACGGTGCTGTCCTCGGCCGAGATCTACGACCCGGCGACCAACGCCTGGACGCCGACCGGCAGCATGAGCGTCGCGCGCGCGGCCTTCGACGGGACGATCCTCAACGACGGCCGCGTGATGGTCGCGGGTGGCACCACCACCCTCGCGGATGCGGTCTCCGCGCTCGCCGCGGCACAGAACACCGTCGAGCTCTACAACCCGACCACGGGTCAATGGAGCTCCGGAACGGCGATGCCGGACCGCCTCCTCGCTCCGGATCTGACCCTGCTCCAGGACGGCCGCGTGCTGCTCTCCGGAGGTTTCGCCGTCACCATCCTGTTCGGCATCCCGATCCCGGTCGGTTCGGTCACCACCTGCCGCCGCTTCACCCCCGGCACCGGCGCCGGCAGTTGGGCCGCGGCCGCGAGCATGCGCCAATCGCGCGGCGCGCACGGCCTGAACACCATCCGCATGCTCGACGGTCGCGTCCTCGTGACCGGCGGCATCGCCTCGGGCCCGGACCTCACGCAGGGGACCGCCGTCGCCGCCGCGGAGTACTACGACCCGACCGCCAACCTGTGGACCGCGCTCCCGAGCCTCGCCGCCGCGAGTGCGCTGCACACCACCACGCTGCTGAGCGACGGTCGCATCGCCGTGGTCGGTGGCGCCGGTGGCACTTTCACGGCCCCCGTCGAGATCGCTGCGTTGCAGACCTTCGACCCCTCGACCAACACCTTCACGTCGTGGCCGAATCTGCTCGCGCCGCGCGCCGCGCACGTCGCCCTCCTCACCGAAGACAACCTCCTGGTGATCCTCGGTGGACAGAGCGGAGGTGGCTCGGCCTCGCTGGCAACGATCGAGACCGTCCGCCTCTGAACGGCTTCGTCACCCACCGCGGCCGTGCAAAGCCTCGCGCTGCCGTGTTGAGGGTCTCCCGCGATCCCGCTACCCTCCTCGCACACGACGCCGCCCGCTACCCTTGGGTGGCGGGGAGACCATCCTGACGACCATGACCGAGGCTGAGTCGAGCACCGGACCGGTGCCGACTGTCGTCCGCCCGAGCGGATTGGACGCCCAACTGTTCGACCAGGACGCAGTGCGCGCCGTCGCACGCCTGCACGCGTTCGGCCACGAGGCCTACCTGGTCGGTGGTTGCGTGCGCGATCTGCTGCTCGGACATCGCCCGAAGGACTTCGACATCGCGACGTCCGCGCGCCCGCCGCTGGTGAAGCGCACGTTCGCACGGAACTGCCGCATCATCGGACGCCGCTTCAAGCTCGCGCACCTGCACTTCGAGGGCAACAAGAAGATCCTCGAGGTGTCGACCTTCCGGCGTGCGCCCGAGCAAGAGCAGGACGAGGACGACGAAGAGCAGGACCTGCTGATCGTCCGCGACAACGAGTTCGGCACCGCCGAGGAAGACGCGGTCCGCCGCGACTTCACGATCAACGCGCTGTTCCTCGATCCGACGCGCGACGAGATCATCGATCACGTCGGCGGCCTCGAGGACATCGAGCGGCGCATGCTGCGCACCATCGGTGATCCTTTCGTGCGCTTCCGCGAGGATCCTGTGCGCATCCTGCGCGCGATCAAGTTCGCCGGCCGCCTCGAGTTGTCGATCGAATCGCGCACCGCCACCGCGATGAGCGAGGTCGCCCCCGACCTCGTCCGCGCCGCTCCCCCGCGCGTGCTGGAGGAGATCCTCCGTCTTCTGCGCGGTGGCCATGCCTTCGACGGTCTGCAACGCATGCGCGCGTGCGGCGCCCTGCGCGCGATCCTGCCGACGGTCGACGAGTTCCTGCACACCACCGACCGGGCCTCGCGGGTCGGCTTCTGGCGTGCGCTCGAAGCGCTCGACGGTCGCGCTCAGCGCGCCCCGCGCACCCGCGCGCCCTGGCCCCCCGAGAACGGTGTCATGCTCGGCTGCCTGTTCGAGCGCGTGGTGCGCGCAGCGGTGACCGCGCAGCCCGATCGCGGCGCGGCCACGCTCGCAGAGGAGATCGTCGCTCCCTTCGCGGCCGCCTTCCGTCTGCCCAAGCGTGACGCGGCCTGCGTGAAGCGCATCACCGCGCTGCAGCACCGCTTCCTCGATCCCGAACCCGAGCGGCGGTGGCGCATCGACGCCCTGCTCTCCGATCCCTTCTTCCTCCCCGGTCTCGAACTCTTCGAGCTGGTCTCCATGGCCGACGGCCGCGCGCTCGATCTGGTCGAGCTGTGGAAGGCGCGCTACGCGCAGCGCTTCGGCCGGGGACACGGAGAACGCCGTCCCCAGGCACCGGCCGCCCCGCGCCCCCCGGCCGAGCGCGCTCCGGTCCACGAGCGCACTGCACCCGCCACGCGACCCGAGCCGCGGGTGAAGCAGCAGGGCCCTTCGTCGCGGGAACGCCATCGCGAAGAACGCGCTGCGCGCGAGAAGGCGTCGCGCGAACGTCGCGAGGACAAGCGCAAGCGACGCGAGGACAAGCGCAACGAGAAGCTCAACCGCAAGCGCGCCGAGCAGGTCGAGGCGATCGAGCCGACTCCGGTCGATGTCTCGGCCTTCGACGTCGAACTCGATCCGCGACGCGTGCCGACCTTCGGCACCATCGTCGACGCGGAGAAGAAGAAACCGCGCCGCGCGGGTCCGGTGCCGGGCGCGTCCGACGACGACTACCGTCCGCCACCACCACCCGGCGGCGACGCCCCCCCGCTCCCGCCGCCTCCCGGTCCTGCGGAGCGCGGGCCTTTCGGCGATTGGTGAGCCACCCCACGCGCGTCGAGCATCGCCATGGATCGCAAGGTGACGACCGAGGAACTGCGACGCATGAAGGCCGAAGGCCGTCGCATCGTCGCGCTCACCGCCTACGACTGGACCCTGGCGCGCCTCCTCGATGCCGCAGGCGTCGATCTGCTTCTCGTCGGCGACTCGGTCGCCACCGTGGTGCAGGGCGAGGACACCACGGTGCCGGTGACGATGGACGAGATGGTCTATCACGCGCGCCTCGTCAGCCGTGGCAGCAAGCGCGCCTTCGTCGTCGGTGATCTGCCGTTCCTCTCCTACCAGGTCTGCGCCGAGGATGCGTTGCGCAACGCCGGCCGGTTGATGAAGGAGGCCCGCGTCGAAGCGGTCAAGCTCGAGGGCGGACGTTCGGTGGCGGCGGTGGTCGCGCGCCTCGTGGCGGCCGGCATCCCGGTGATGGGACACCTCGGCCTCACGCCGCAGAGCATCCACACCTTCGGCACCTACCGCGTGCGCGCGCAGGAGGCCGACGAAGCGGAAGCGCTCCTCGCCGACGCCGACGCCCTCGTCCAGGCGGGCGTCTTCGCGCTGGTGCTCGAGAAGGTGCCTGCGACTCTCGCCGCAGAGGTCACGCGGCGCATCCCGGTCCCCACCATCGGCATCGGGGCAGGGCCGCAGTGCGATGGCCAGATCCTCGTGACCCACGACATGCTCGGTCTCTTCGACCGCTTCCGCCCGCGCTTCGCGCGCCGCTACCGCGAACTCGGTGCCGAGATCCGGGCGGCAGCCGGCGAATACGCCGACGACGTGCGCAGGGGCGGTTTCCCCTCCGCCGACGAGTCGTACTGACGCGTGAGCGTCACACCGACAGGCCGGCGACGCGCCCGGTGGCGAAGGCCGCCTGGAAGTTGAAGCCGCCGATCGGGCCATCGACGTCGAGGATCTCCCCGCACAGGAACAATCCGCTACGCAGTCGCGACTGCATGGAGCGCGGATCGACCTCATCGAGCGGGACACCGCCGCGCGTGACCTCCGCGTGCGCGAAACCGAGGCTCTGCTCGACCCGCAGGGCGAGCGCCTTCAGGTCGGAGACCAGCGCGCGACGCTTGTCCCGTTCCAGCTCGGCCGCGGTGGTGCCGTCGATCCCGTGACGCGCGCAGAGCGCCACGCGCAGCCGTTCCGGCACGTGCTGGGGCAGGACGTGTTGCACGGCCCGTCGCCCCGCGTGCTGCGTCTGCTCGATCAGGCTGCGCTCGACTTCGTCACGCGAAAGGTCCGGAACCAGATCGAGGTAGAGGGTGCATCCGCCTCCGACCTCCTCGACGTAGCCGGACACGTCCATCGGAGCCGGCCCGGACAGTCCGCGGTGCGTGATCAGGCTCGGACGCCGGCGCTGCACCAGTTCACGTCCGCCGCGATCGCGCAGCGTGAGCCGGGCGTCGAGCACGAGTCCCTGCAATGCGTTCAACCACGGCTCGCGGATCGCGAGGGGCGCGAGCGCCGGAACGGTCGGAACGAGGTCGTGACCGAAACTGCGCGCGACCGCGTAGCCGTCCCCCGTGGTCCCGGTCTTCGGATAGCTCAGTCCACCCGTGGCGAGCACCAGCGCGCGCGCGTGCAGCACTCCCTCCGCGGTCGTGATCACGAACTCGTCGCCGTCCGATTCCACGGCGCGCATCGGCAGGGAAGTCCGCAGCTCGACTCCGGCGCGGACACAGTCGGCGACCAGCGCGTCCCGGATGTCCGACGCGCGGCGCGACACCGGGAAGATCTTCTCCAGATCCTCCTCGTGCAGTGCGACTCCGAGAGCCTCCACGTGCTGCCGGAGAGCGCCCGGCGGAAAGCTGCGCAGGGCATGGCGGAGGAAGCGCCCGCGGCGCAGCCCGTACTGCGCTTCGAGGTCCTGTCCCTCCCGCGTGGTGGTGAGATTGCACCGACCTCCCCCGCTGATCAGGATCTTCAGTCCCGGCTGGGGGTTCTTCTCGAGCAGCACGACGCGAGCGCCGCGGCGCGCCGCGGTGGCGGCGGCCATCATGCCGGCGGCACCGGCTCCGACCACGGCGACGACATCGCTCATCGTTCGACGAGCGCCACGTGTCGCGCGGGATGCGCCGTCAGCTCTCTCCGGCCGCCTTGCGCACGACCGGCTTCGGACGGCCGCGTGGCTTCAACATCTTGGAGCGGCCCTTGCCCAGATTCTTGACCTTGAACTTGCCGCGGCCGTTGCCGCTCGACTTGCGTCGCGATCTCGCCATGTTCGGAGTGCTCGTGCTGGTGTGACTCTGCGTGTCGATCGCCGTGGGACGACGACCTCGTGACCGCGACTCAGTTCTTGATCGACTTGCTGACCATCAGGTAGCCGTGGCGGTGACCGGGAACCGCGCCGCGCAGATACAGCAGGTTGCGCTCCTCGTCGATCTTCACGACCTCGAGGTTCTGCACGGTGACGCGATCCACGCCGTAGTGGCCGGCCATCTTCTTGCCCTTCGGCACACCCTTGCTGATCGAGTTGGTACGACCCGTGCCACCGAGCTTGCGGGTCGACACCGAGTTGCCGTGCGCCGCCGCCTGACGGTGGAAGCCCCAGCGCTTGATCGTGCCAGTGAAACCACGGCCCTTCGACACGCCGACGACGTCGACGCGCGGCACGTCCTTCAGCACCGCGACGGTGATGTCGTCGCCGCACTTGTAGGGAGGCAGCGCGGTGAACCGCAGCTCGCGGACGAAGCGCTTCGCGCCGGTGCCGGCCTTCTTGAAGTGGCCGAGCTCAGGCTTGGTCGAGGTGCGGTCCGGGCGATCGTCGAAACCGATCTGGACGCCGTAGTAGCCGTCGGGGAAGCGCGGGCGCGTCAGGCTGCCGCCCTTCTTGCCCCGACTGGTGGTCGAGTTGCGGTCGGATTCCGGCAACTCGGCCGTCTCCTTCGCCTTGACCTGGAGGACCTTGCAGGGGCCGGCCTGGACCACGGTCACCGGGACCCAGGTGCCGTCGGTTTGGAACAGCTGGGTCATGCCCAACTTCTTGCCGAGGATGCCGATCGTCATGACGCTCGCGTGCGCTGGTGGCGCGAAAAGAGCGGAGCATGGTAGGGATCGGGGTGGTGAGGTTCAAGCGGGCTGATGGCCCTCCGCCTCAGACCCAGGTGCGCAGGGCCAGCAACAGCACGGCCAGCAGCAGCACGGGCACCGCGAGCGGGTCTGCTCCACCCCCGAATGCGGGCAGTCGATCGTCGCGGGCCGGCGTCTGCTGACGCAGATCGGTCTCCGCGGCCGCGACCAGGGGGCCGACCACGGACCTCGAGCTCGGCGGTCCCGCCACGAACAGGAAGGCACGCCGCAGCAGTTGGGGAAAGGCCGCGAGGCGAGGCAGGTTGCTGTCGGCGAGGCGGAAGGCGGCGTGCAGCGAACGCTGCCGACCCTGCTCGCGTGCGATCAGCAGGGGGCCTTCCGCGCCCTGGACGAGGATCCGGCCGTCCTGCGGCAGGTCGCCGGCCGGCACGGCCCGCCGCACGATCAGCTCGGAGAGGTCGAGGCCGGCGGTGAGCGGATCGCGCCGATCCCAGTCGATCACCCGCATCGGACCACCCTGCGGCGCTCCGGGGACCGCCGCGCCGAAGGCGGTGCCGAAACTCAGCACCCGCGGCGGGACCGACGCGAGGCGCCCGCCGTCACAGATCAGCAGGTCGACTTCCACACCGGCGTCGCGCACCACCTCACCGCCGCCGAGCGCCGCGAGGAAGCCCGCCGCTTCACCCACGATGTCGGTCGCCTCGTCGTCCGCACCGCGCAGGACGCCGACCCGGGTCGAGGCCGGTGGCGGCAGATCGAGGACGACGG
This sequence comes from Planctomycetota bacterium, assembly GCA_046349595.1. Classification (GTDB taxonomy): domain Bacteria; phylum Planctomycetota; class UBA1135; order UBA1135; family UBA2386; genus JACRLW01. Next base: position 1,692,598 of record JAXMCA010000001.1, on the reverse strand, counting down.
CATCGTCGGCGGCGAGGGCATCGTCGACTCCGACCTGCAGAACCAGCCGCACCTCCCCGCCGCGCACGCGGCGACCGTGCACCCGCAGCCGGATGCGGTCCGCCCCGGAGGGGAGAACCTCCGGCGTTTCCCGCTCGACCATGCCGCCCTCGACGGCACAGACCGGCTGGGATGCCGCGCCGGTCGTCGCGATGTCGAGCTCGATGTCGACCTCGGGGAAGGGCCAGGCGTCGTGCACCTCGCACGCGACGATTCCGACGTCGCTCCGCGGGGAACCGAACACGCTCAGCGCGCCCTGCTCGGGGAGCGGCGCGGGACCGCGCGCATCGGTCAGGGTCCAGACCGCGAGTTCCGGGTCGGTGGCGATCCGCGCGGCGAGTTCGCGGAGCGGTGGCGCAGCCGCCGTCGCCGACGCGCGGACCTCGCCGATCGCAGCGAGGACGTCGCGTCGCGCACCGCGCAGGAGGCGCGGATTCCCGTCACAGAGCAGCACGCGCAGTTCGACCTCCGTCGGCAGCGTCCGCGCGACGGCTGCCAGTCGCGTCTTGGCGCGATCCAGAGCGCAGTCGCCCTCCGGCTCGCGCGCGCCCATGCTGGCCGAGGTGTCGAGGAGAGCGACCAGCACCTTCGGCCCTTCGTGAGGATCGAGACGCGGACCCGATGCCGCGGCGACGGCGAGCGCCATCCCCGCGAGCATGAGCCAGAGCCGCAGCGGACGCGCGCGCAGACGCGGCCGCCGCACCCGCGCCAGCGCAGCACGCCACGCCGCGAGGTGCGCGGTGGGCAGCCGGTGCTGCACGCGAGGCGGACGCGCCAGCCACAACACCACCAGCAAGGACGCGATCAGCGCGCCGCGGCCGGGGTCGTCGAAGCTCAGCGCAACCATTCGAGCCAGCCTCCTTCGGTCCACTGCGCCGCGGTGTTCGCCTCGTGCGCGCGTTGCCGGAGCAACGCGACACCGGCAGCGCGGAACGCGGCGTCGACGCGCCGCGCGTGGAGCCGCAGCTCCTCCGCGAAAGCGGAACGCAGCGCGTCGTCGACCACGAGCCGCTCGGCCTCACCGTTCTCTACGTCGTCGAGTTCGATCAGGCCGGTCGCCGACGAGGAGCGATCGTCGGACGTCTCGGGCAACAGCCCGAGCACGCGACGGCGCGACGGACCGAGCAGGCGCAGCGCGCGCGTGAACTCCGCGGCGTCGGCGAAGTCGGACAACCAAACCACGCGACCTCGCGCCGGACCACGCACGAACTGTTCGACGGGTTCGTCGGACCGCGAGCCGTCCGGGCGCGCCGCGTCGAGCGCCGTCAGCAGTCGTTCGAAGTCCTGGGATCCGCCGAAGTCGCTGCGTTGCTTCCCCACCCACAACACCAGGGCATCGAGCTGGGCGAGCGCGACGACGCCAATCAGAGCCGCGAGTCGCCGCGCGTGATCGAAGCGCGGCGGCGATCCTGCGGCCATGCTCAGCGAGCCGTCTAGGAGGATGGTGAGCGCGCGACGGTGCTCCTCCTCGAGCACCTTGACGTGCAACTCGCGACTGCGCGCGAAGGCATTCCAGTCGAGCAGCCGCAGATCCTCTCCCGCGGTGTAGGCACGGTGTCCTGCGAAGGAACCGCCGACACCCATCCGCCGCAACCGCGCACGTTCACCGGCGTCGCCGGGGCCGCGCAGAGCTCGCGCCTGGCGGAGAACGGCGTGCAGCACGCGACGAAATCCGGCGTCGAACAGTGTGCTCATCGGCGCCCGCGCGCGAACTCGTCGAACCAGCGCCGCACGGCATCGCGCTCCTCCACCGGGACGTGGCGATTGCCCAGGGCGGACTCACGCGCACGCTCGAACTGCCGTTCGTCGTTCGACGCGGGCGGGGCCTCCCCTCCCGACGAGGGAGAGTCGGCTCCGGCGCGCGTGCGTCCCGGACGTGCCGTGTCGCTCGTCGCGTCCGACACGGAGTCCTCGATCAGCGCCGGCATCGCGAACACGTCGGCGACGGGCAGATCGAGCGGAGCTGCCGGCAGCGGACGGACCTCCGCACCCGTGGCGGGCTGCTGTCCCGCGGCCACCGCGCCCGTCGAGGGATCGGACGCTCCGCCGGCCGCAGTGGCGTCGCGCGACTCCTCGTGGGTCGTCGTCGCCGGACTGCGCTGCGTGCCGGGCTCGCCCCCAACCCCCGGACCCGCCTGCTCCGGCCCCAGACTCGCCGGACGTCCGGCGAGCGGCAGGATGCCGTCGGGGAGAGCAGGCAGCCAAAGGGCACGCAGGAGCAGCAGGATGAGCAGAGCGACCCAGACGAGACGCGCGGGTCTCCGCAACAGCGGTAGCAGGCGAGAGCCGCCCCGGTCATCGGCGATCGCGGCGATGCGCGCGGCGAGTTCGCCCGCGAGCCAGGACCGTGCGCCCTCGTCCGGCACACGCGACGTCTCGACGAAGGTGCAGAGCCAGCCGCGCAGTCCGTCGCGCGCATCGAGCGCCGCGACGCTCGGTCCGAAGGACGTGGCGACCCAGACCACCCGCGACACCACCACGACCACGATCAGACCGATCGCGACGACCAGTGCGGCGGGCGCGGCGATCCAACACGCGGCGATCGCCACACCCGCAAGTCCCGCCCACGCGCGCAGCTCGGCGAGTGCGCAGGCGATGCGATGGCTCCGGCGCGTCTGCGCCAGGAACACCTCGATGCTCCGCTCCGCGGCCGGTTCGCTCACGCCGTCGAGCGTAGCGTATGGACGGGCCGGGACGCGAAGCGGGACACCCCGTCCGCATCCCGGCCCGAGGAAGCGAGAATCGCTCCCGGGATCGGCTCTCCCGGCCGGGCGACTGAAATCGCTGACCGCAGGTCGACCTCCGAAGGACCGGCGCGGAACGCGCACGAAGCCGCAGACGCGAACGCCGACCGACCGCTCGCGAGCCTCACAACCGCGGAGAGGATCGTCCCGAACGCTCGGCACGGTCGCGAAGTCGCTCGCCGGACGGCATTCCGAGGGGCCGCGTCCGCGCTCCCACCCGGCCGCTCAATGGTCCTTCTCCTTCACACGGCTCGGCGAAGGCCCGAACAGCGATGCCGGATCGCGATCGAAGCGGGTGACCACCCAGTCCCCGGCGGTGAGCAGGAAGTCGAGCGTCGAGACCCGCAGCCAGTACTCGTTCTTGCCGGGGAGTTGCCGACCCACGGCCAGCGTGATGCGCTGGCCTCCGGACAGCGTCACGTCGATGCGGATCGACGGGTTGTCGAGTCCCCGCTCGGCGACCAGCTTGTCGAAGTCGGGACCGGGCACCACGCGATCGCGGTACTCCTGGACGTCGACCGCGCGGATGGCCTGCAGCAGTCCGCGCACCTCCGAGTTGATCACGGCACCGACATCCTCGGGGCCGCTCTCCCGCTCCCAGTCCGCCGTGTCCGCCGACTTCCGCGTGACCGCGAAGGCGCCCTTCGGCGAGCGCACTTCCAGTCGCGTCGCCTGATCGACGTCGAAGCGCAGCGGATTGCGATCGACCCAGGTCTTCGGATCGGGATCGAGGAGCCAGTAGTCCTGCTCGTAGAGGACGACATCGTTGCTGTCGCGCGTCCGCACGTAGAAGCCCCGGACCACGTCCTTGCCGACACGGCCGGCGGAGGCGTCCTTGCCGATCATCAACTCGGCGAGCAGGCGCGAAGGTTGAGCGCCGTCGACGCAGCGGATCTCGACGGCGTGCTCGTCGTCGAGCCCGTAGCGCGCGAGTTGCTCATTGGTCGCATCGGCGAGGACCAGCGACTTGTCGTCGCTCCGGATCGACTCCAGGTGCCGGAAGATCCGTTCGAAGACCGTCTCGTCCTGCACCGGAGGCCCCATCAGGTTGCTGTTCGTATCGGCGAGGCGCCAACCGTCGTTGGTGCGCACGACGTACAGCTCCTTGCGCTGCAACTCACCCTTCTCGTCCTTCGCCAGCTCGCCCTTGCCGTCGTACACCGGAACCGAGATCCCGACACCGCGCACGTTCGCGCGCGTGAACCCCGCGAGCAGCAGCTTGGATTCGGCGATGTCGGTGAAGGACGAGCGCTCCTTCCACAACGTGAGCGTGGTCGGCACGGCGAGCAGGACGGCGACGATCGCCAGGATGATGTTGGCCCGGATCACGATCAGCCTCCGACCTCGCTGAGGAAACGACGCTTGCGGACTCGGCCCGCGATGAACCGCGCGAGCCCCAGCAACACGACCAGAAGGGGCGGCCAGACGGTGTTGTTCCAGCGCAATGCGCCCTGTCGCTGCTCGATCTCCTGCTGCAGCTTCTCGGGTGGGATGCGCGAGAGTTCGGCCTCGCCGATCACGCGCTGCCGACGATCGGTGATGCGCATGCCGCGCAACTCGAAGAGGTCGCGATCCCCGGCGAGCCAGTCGAGCATGCCGAGGAAGAACAAGGGCCCCGTGGCGCTGACCGGTCCACCGAGTGCCTGGTACTCGCCGGTCGTCAGATCGTCGCGCACGAAGTCGGAGTCGGCGATCACGACGAGCTGGGCACCGGGCTTCGCGTGGGCGAGGAAGGTCGGGTCCGCATCCTTCTCGGCGGGCTGCGTTCCGGGCTCCGATGCTGCGACCGGCGGACCCGAGCTCTCGGATGCCTTGCCCTCCTGCCCGTCCTTCGGCTTCTCGCCGATCGGTGTGTCGAGCGGATCACCGGAAGGCTTGGGGAGGCTCGAGAAGGGCGACGGCGGCAACTTGCGGCCGTCGAAGATCGAGTGGAACGCGCCGCTGATCGACACCATCAGGCCGTGCTGCTGCGGTGGTTCGCTGCCCAGCGCCCTCATGATCCCGGAGACGAAGCGCGCGTACTCCTCCTGGAACTTCTCCGGCTGCGGCCCGAGCGGATGCATGGACTGCTGCATCACCATCAGCGCCGAGAAGGGGGAACTGCGGAACAGCACCTTCCCCTGCACGCCCGTTGGAGCCGGTTCGACCAGATCCACCGCCGTCGGCCAGAACATCGCGGGAGCTGCGAGTCCGCGCGCACTCTCCGCGTCCACTCCGGGGAGGAAGGTCTGCTTGTAGGTCGCGATGAGGCTGCCGTCGGTCACACCGCGCGCCTTCGCGATCTCGGCCGCCTTCGTCGCCCAGTCGATGTCGGTCGGCTGGAACCAGAAGGGGTAGCCGATCTGCGCCATGCGACCGTAGGCGTCGCCGGGGAACTGGAACGGCACCTGCGTCGACGCACTGTCGATCAGCGCACGGTCGGAGAGCTTCGCGCCATAGCCGGCGAGCTGGTCGACGAACCGAACCTGCGAGTCGGCGCCGTCGTACTTCATCTGCCGGACCTGCATGCCGCGCGCCTGTCCGAGGGAGACGTCGTCGGTGTCGGCGAAGAGGACCAGCTTGCCGCCCCGCATCAGGAACTGGTCGAGCGCGTACTTCTGGCGGTCGCTCAGGTCGCGCGGGCGGAACAGCACCAGCGTCTCGAGTTCATCGGGAACGAGCTGTCCCTTCTGCAGATCGACCGGGACGAAGTCGTAGCGGTCCTTGATCTCGTCGATCTGCAGCAGCCGGACGAAACCCTTCGGCCCTTCCCCGCGCTGATGCATCGCATCGGTCTCCGGTGGCGGGGAAGGCCACTGGATCACACCGACCCGCGGCCGCTCCTTGATCGTCACCGACTTGAACAGAGGCGTGAGCACCGCCTCGTACTGCGCGGGCTGGTCCGAGAAACCGAGCACCGGGACGACCTTCTGCTTCTCACCTCCGTAGAGGAGGCGGAAGCCCTGCCACAGAGCCTTGCTCGACAGCGTCGAGCCCTTCATGTCCTGCACCCGGTTGGCCTGGATGCCGAGCCGCTCGGCCTTCTTCTTGATCTCCAGATCCGCTTCGGGATCGAAGTACTGGACGACGACGTGTCCACGCGATCGCTGCACGTACTCGTCGAGCACGTTGCGCAGGACGCGACGTCCCTCGCGCACGGTGGTCGGCAGCTCGTCGTCGGGGCTGAAGTAGGCCTCGATACGCAGCCGGTCGGCCAGTCGACCGAGCACGTTCTGTGTCGAGCCGGTCAGCGTGAACATTCGATCCGCGGTCAGATCGACACGCGCGCGGTATCGCGAAGCGAGGAACAGGACCAGGCCGAGGACGACGATCAGCAGTCCGACGTGCACGACCAGAGCGAGGACGTAGCCGCCCTGCCGGGCGATCGGTGTGGAACGACTCATCCGCGCATCCTCCGCCCGGCGAGGACCAGTCCGTTGAAGTAGAGGAACAGCGCGCAGAACGACCCGAAGTAGATCGCGTCGCGCGTATCGACCACCCCTCGCGTGATGCTCGAGAAGTAGCGAGCGGGGCTCAGCGCGCCGAGCAGTTCGACCGCCCAGTCGGGCAACCCGATGCGCGACAGCAGCAGCGAGATCTCCGGGACCCCCAGCATGTAGAGCACACCCAGCACGACGATCGACAGCAACGCGGCGACGATCTGGTCGCGCGTCAGGCTGGAGAAGAACATGCCGACCGCGAGGTAGCTGGCGGCGACGAGCATCGCGGCGACATAGCCACCGATGGTGACACCCCAGTCGAGCTTGCCGGTCGCATCGAGCGTGAGGGGCAGGCCGACGGACAGGAGCATCACGAGGCAGAGGAACAACAGCGCGGCGAGGAACTTGCCGAGCACGAGCTGCCGGATCTTCACCGGGAAGGTCATCAGCAGTTCGAGCGTGCCGAGCTTGCGCTCCTCCGCCCACAGGCGCATCGAGAGTACCGGCAGGAACAGCAGGTACAGCAACGGCAGCCCGCTGAAGAACATCCCCATGTCCGCGGGCTGACCCTGACCGATCGCAGCCACGCTTCGCGCGAGGATCACGAACAGGAACAGCGCGCCGAACACGTAGGCGATCGGCGAGTTGAAGTAGCCGCGCAGTTCGCGCACGAGCACGATCCGTGTCTCACGCATGGTTCGCGCCTCCCCACTCGCTGCTCGTCAGGGCGCGGAACGCGTCCTCCAGGGAAGGCCGCTCGCGGGCGATCGAGAGGAGTCGTCCGCCGCCGCTCACGATGATCCCGGCGACGCGCGCCTCGAGCCCCTCGGGTGAACCCTGCACGCGCAGTAGACCGGGCTCGACGACGGTGACCGCCGCGACGCCTTCGACCGCCGAGAGGCTCGGGGTCCAGTCCTCCGCACCTGCCACCCGCACCAGCACGTCGCCGGCGGGGAGACGCCCGACGAGTTCGTCGCGCGAGCCGTCGGCGACGATCGTCCCGCGGTCGATCACGATCACGCGCGTGCAGGCCGCTTCGACCTCTTGCAGGTAGTGCGTCGAGAGGATCACGGTGTGCTCCCGACCGAGGCGCTGGATCAGGGCGCGCACCTCGACGATCTGATTGGGATCGAGACCGCTCGTCGGCTCGTCGAGGATCAACAGATCGGGCTGGTGCACCATCGCCTGCGCGAGGCCGACGCGCTGCCGGTAGCCCTTCGACAGCTCGAGGATGTTCTTGCCGAACACCCCGGCGAGGCCGCAGAGTTCGACCACGCGATCGACCGCGGGACGGACGGAACTGCCGCGCACCCCCCGGATCTCCGCCGCGAAGTGCAGGTAGTCGCGCACCGTCATCTCGCCGTAGAGCGGAGTCGATTCCGGCAGGTAGCCGATGCGGCGCCGGACCTCGAGCGATCGTGCAACCACGTCGAGCCCGTCGATCCACGCCTGCCCGGAGGTCGGCAGCAGGTAGCCCGTCAGGATCTTCATGGTGGTCGACTTCCCCGCGCCGTTCGGCCCGATGAAGCCCACCACCTCGCCCCGCGCCACCTCGAAGCTCACCCCGCGCAGAGCGCGCGCGGGGCCGTAGTTCTTGCACAGACTCTCGACTCGGATCATGGCTCGTGTTCTTGGGGAGCGGGGCGCGAAGCGAGCGCTCGGACGTGCCGGGCCGCCCGAGGCTCCCGGCACACCGCCGTCGCACGGCGATCGGCCGCCCCAGCTAGTGCGAACGAGAGCGCAGGGAACGGCCGACGCCCGCGAACGGCGGTCACTCGTCGACGCGGAACGACGACAGGAACTGCGCGTTGCTCTTGGTCTTGCCGAGCTTGTCGATCAGCATCGGCATGGCGTCGAGCACGTTGAGCCGGGCGAGCACACGCCGCAGCGTGTAGATGCTGTTCACGATGCCCTTGCTCAGCAGCAGCTCTTCCTTGCGCGTCCCCGACAGCTCGATGTCGATCGCCGGGAAGATGCGTCGTTCGGCGAGCTGGCGATTGAGCACCAACTCCATGTTCCCGGTGCCCTTGAACTCCTCGAAGATCACTTGGTCCATGCGAGAACCGGTGTCGACGAGCGTGGTCGCGAGGATGGTCAGGGAACCACCTTCCTCGCAGTTGCGGGCCGAACCGAAGAACTTCTTCGGCTGCTCGAGGACCTTGGCACCGATGCCTCCCGACATGGTCGCGCCGCCGCCACGGCCGAGGGCGGAGTTGTAGGCGCGCGTCAGACGGGTGATCGAGTCCAGCAGGATGACCACGTCCTTGCCGGTCTCCACCAGGCGCTGCGCCCGGCGGATCGCCATCTCGGACACGGCGATGTGGTGCTTCGGGCCCTCGTCGAGCGTCGAAACCAGCACCTCGCGATTGTCACCCTCGACCGCGCGCTTCCAACCGGTCGCCTCCTCCGGGCGCTCGTCGATCAGCAGCACGATCATGTAGACGTCGGGATAGGCGCCGGAGATCGCATGGCAGATCTTCTGCATCAGCACCGTCTTGCCGGAGCGCGGCGGCGCGACGATCAGGCCGCGTTGACCGCGACCGATCGGGCAGAGGAGATCGACGATGCGCAGGCTGATGTCGGCGTCGTCGCCCTGCGCAAGCACGAACATCGGCGCCGGATCGACCACGGTGAGCTCGCGGAACACGCGTCGCTCGCGGGACTCCTCGGGCGGCAGGTCGTCGACGCTCTCGACCTCCGCGAGCGTCAGACGCCGATGCCCGCGGATCGGAATGCCACCGCGGCCCACGACCATGCTGCCCTCCAGCAGCCGGTTGCCGCGCACGACCGAGATCGGGACGAAGATGTCGTCGTAGCCGTCCGGGTCCGGCAGGTACATGTGCCGCTTCTGGCGCAGCCAGCCCGACATGTCGCGCTGCAGTTCGAGGACGCCGCTGAGCGTCTGCATCTCGCCCTCGATCTCGGGGATGAAGTCGTTGCCGCCTCCACCGCCACCGCCGCCGCCGCCGCCGCCACCACCCTGCGGACCGCCGCCACCGCCGCCACCACCACCACCGCCGCTGCCACCACGGCCGCGACGACGCCGACGCTTGCGCCAGCGCTTCTGCCCACCCGACGCGTCGTCCGCGCCGCCTTCATGATTCATGATCACGGATTCCCGTTCGCGTTGATTGCTCATCCCACTCGACGCCCGCTCGTCCTCCCGTTTCCGCCGAACCGCCGCGACGCGCGAGGCGACGCGCCGTCGCCCCCGCTCCGCGGGCCGATCGCCCACACCTGCGCTTCGCGCCGTGTCGCTCTCGCCCGCAGCTTGCGGACCTGATCCGGATGCAACGCTTCGTGCATGGAGGATGAGACTTGCCTGCAGGCCCTGCGCTGCGCGCGGGACGACGCCTCGGACCGGCCCGCCAGCAGTTCCACCTCGGATCGGCGTCCGACCGCCTGGGTCGGGCGTCTGCCTTCGGCCTGCTGCACGTGCCGCTCGGAAACCGACTCTCTGCTCAAGAAACCCGCCGCGTGCTCGCCCCGGGGATCGGAACCAGCCGATCGTTGAACGAGCGTATGCGACTTGTCCGGGCCCAACCCGGGGTCGGCTCCTGTCCTCGACGGGTCGTCTCTCGCGAGTGCGTTCCCTGCGTCTCGGATCCGGCTCGGCGCCACGCGCCGCGGGGGGCTACCCCGAAAACCGGAACGGACGGCCGGGCCGCCCGTCGCGCGGGAGATTAGCGAGTCCGCGCGACCGGAGCAAGGGTGCAGACACGGGGTCGGACGGATCGCTCGGTCCCCGACTCGCGAGGCGCCATGGCGTGCTTGCGTCCACGGTCGGTCGCGCGTATCCCGACAGCCCCTCAATCGCGGGCATGCGCCCATCCGAAGGAGGGTTCAGGAGTGCGCCAAGGCGGCCGCTCCCGCGCAAGACATCATGGATCAGACCCACAGGATGGAGCCGATCGGGCTCGACGACGAGGACGAGCGGACTTCCCGCACCGGCGGCGGCCCGAATTCCTTCATCGAACGCCACCTCATCGAGAGCCGCACCTTGCTGGTCAGCGGAGCCATCACCGACCGCCTCGCGCGCTTCTGCGCCGAGCGCCTGTTCGTGATGGAGAGCCGCGACGCGGAACGCCCGATCACCGTCGTGATCAACTCGCCGGGAGGCAGCGCCGACTCCGGCTTCGCGATCTACGACATGCTGCGGTTCGTCCGCTGCCCGATCCGCACCGTCGTCAACGGGCTGTGCGCCTCGGCGGGGATCCTCGTGCAGCTCGCGGCACCCAAGGGCTCGCGCTTCGCGCTCCCCGAGAGCCGTTTCATGATCCACCAGCCGTCGACGGCCGGAGAGGGAACCGCTTCCGATCTCGACATCACGGCACGCGAGGTCCTCAAGCTCCGCGAGCGCTACATCCGCATCATCTCGGATGCCTCCGGTCGCGACTACGAACGCGTGCTCGAGGACGCCCGCCGCGACTTCTGGCTGAACTCGAAGGAAGCCAAGGACTACGGCCTGATCGACAAGGTCGCACACAAACGCGCCGACCTCGGCTGAGCCGGCGAGACACCCGGCGTGGGTCAGCCCCTGAACCGGGTGCTCCGCCGATGCGTTCGCCGCGCCTTGACCCCCATGCGCCGTGCGATCCGATCGACCCTTGCGGCCCTGGTCGCGCTGAGCACCGGGCCGGTCCTCGCTCAGGACCTGCCCGAGTCGAGGGCTGAGTGGTTCGTGCTCGGGCGCGTCAGCAGTGAGAGCGGTCGAGCCGTCCCGGGCGCACGCATCTCCTTCGTGCCGGACTCCGCCGACGGACTGGACTGGCTCGGCGCGCTCGGGTCCTCGGCAACACCGACCGAGGGGATCAGCGACGAGCGCGGCGCGTTCCGCTTCGCCGTCCGGGGTCCGTCCGGCGCGATCCTCGCCGAGCGCGCGGACCGTCTCGGAATCGTGATCGCACGCGCCAGCTCCAAGGCCCCGCTGCGGATCGTGCTCGAGCCGATGGCGGAGGTGCGCCGGATCGACGGTCACGACATCGATGCCTTCGTCGTCGCCTTGCCCCGCAACGAACGCCCGGTGCCGCTCGGCCGACGGAACGGACCTTCGCTGCGACTCCCGGCCGGTCGCTACCTCCTGATGTTCCAGGGTGAGCGGCGCGCGGAGATGCGCGTCGACCTGCGGTCCGGCACGCACGAGGAACTCGACATCCCGTCGCGACCGGAGATCCCGACCGACCTCGACGCGGGGATCGAAGCCATCGCCGAGCGCTGGCGTCAGGCCGGCGATCTGGTGCGGCGCGGATCGGTCCCCGACTTTGGGGGTCCCGTGGCGTGGACCCTCCGACGTCAGGATGCCGAGGGCACGCGCGTGACCCGCACCTGGACGCGACGTCCCTCGACGACGGACCTCGACACGCGTGCCCCGTGGCACGCCACCAAGATCGTCGACGATCTCGGCCATGCGATCGTCGGAGCCCGCGTCATCGGCATCCGCATCGCGAGCGGCGGAGCGCAGCCCTCGTGCGAATCGCAAAGCGACGCCGAAGGGATCGCGCACTTCCTGGCGACTCCCGCGGCGACGGAGGGGACGCGCGACGTGGTCGTCGTCGTCGCGCAGGGCAAGGTCTTCGCCGTCGAGATGGCGAACGACCTCCTCGGTGAACTGCAGCAGATCGTCCTGCACGACGCGGTCGTCCGCCGCATCCGCATCGTCGACGAAGACGCGATCGGCATCGATGGCGCGCGCGTCCGCATCCCATCCACGCTCTCGCCCTGGCTCGACCGCACGTTCCGGAGCGATGCGAGTGGTTTCGTCGACCTGCCTGCGACCGCCGCAGGTCCGCTCGCACTGAAGGTCGATTCCGACCATCACGTGCCTTGCGGCGTCACGCTCGCAGCGCATGCCGACCGGATCGAAGCGATCACCCTGAAGCGCGGCCTGGTCCTGCGCGGGCGCGTGCAACTCACCGACGGGAAGCCGGGCGCGGATGTCGACGTGCAGATCCGCGAACCCAGCGGACGCAGCGACTTCGCTCCGCGCTTCGCGGTCAGTGCCGCCGACGGCAGCTTCGTCTTCGAGGGTCTGCCGGACAGCACCTTCACCCTGTTCGCTCAGGCTTCACCAGGTGGTGTGACCTGGTCGGGCCAGCGTGTGGGCACGCAACCCAACGGCGACGAATGGACCATCGTGCTGCGGTGCGAGGACCCCGAGCCGCCACGTCGCGATCGATGATCGCCGGAGAGCGGGACGCACAGCGCGCCCGCAGCCCTCAGAACAGCAGCGTCGCGAGTCGACGCCGGTAGGCAGCGACGCGGTCCTCACCCTCGGGAGTCGCGCCGAGCAACTCCATCACCAGGACCGCGTGACGCCGCGCGAGTCCGTTGCCGAAGGAGCGATCCTTCGTGATCGACTCGATGAACGCGGACATCGCATCGTCGAGGCTCCCGGCACGAAGTGCTCCACGACCGCGCAGGATCGCCTGCGCCGCGGGCGAACCCTGCGGCTCGGGCGGGACTTCGAAGGCATCGAGGCCGTCGCGCAACCGGGTCGCCGCGCCGTGCAGTTCGTGCTCCTCGGGGATGCCGGACAGACGCTCGCGCGCGCGGGCCGCGTCGCCCTTGCGCACCGCCGCCAGCGCCGCAGTCCAGCGTTCGGCAGGCGCGTCGGCATCGATCGTCACCAACGGCGCGGCGACAGCCGCCGGTTCGATTCCCGCGCGAGCGAGAAAGCGCTTCACCTCGGCCTCCGGCAACGCACCGGTGAAGGCGTCCACAGGCTGTCCGTCGACCATCAGCACGCAGAAGGGGATGCCCTGCACGCCGAAGGCGTAGGCCAGTTCGCGTTCCTTCTCGGTGTCGACCTTGCCGAGCAGGAAGGCCCCCGCGTAGTCCTCGGCGAGCTTCTCGAGTACCGGTCCGAGCGTGCGGCACGGGCCGCACCACTCCGCCCAGAAGTCGAGCAGGATCGGGACCGTGCGCGACCGCTCGACGACGTCTGCCTCGAATCGCCGCGCCGTGACCTCGAGTACCTTGGGATCGCTCATCGTCCGCGCCATCGGACGACGCGATCGCCGAGCTTTCAAGGGAGGCCGTCGCGCGCGTTCACCCGAGGCTGCGCTGGATCGCTTCCCAGACCGGCCTCGCGCCGTGCGCGGTGGGCCCATTCTCGAGCAGCCAGCGCAGGTAGGCGCGCAGCCTGGTGGTGTCCTCGGCGCTGAGACCGCTGACCTGACGCAGACCCGCCAGCGCGATCACCGCGATGTGGCGCGCCTCGAGGGACGACGGCACCGCGCGCACCGCGGATTCGACCCGATCGAGCGCGGAGCGCAGGGATCGCTCCGTTTCGTTCGCATCGCTGACCGCTGCACCGACCTGCCCGAGGCCGTCGAGGGTGGCCATCGCGATCGCGATCTCCAGTTCCGGGCAGGTTCCGCCCCGCGACAGCGCAAGCTGCTCGAGCTGATGAGCGGTCGCCTTCGGGGCCTTGTCGATCACTTCGGCGAGCGGCCCCCGTAGTCCGCCATGGTCAGGGAGACTCGTGTCGAAGCCGGTGCGCGAAGCGAGCAGTTCGGCCAGCACGCGTCCACACTCCACGATCACCCGCGCGTCGCCCTCACCCGCGCCGGCTTGCACGACATCGAGGCTGCGCCGGCTCCACGCATCGACGTCGCCGACGCGAAAGGCCAACTGCCAGGCGAGGAATCCCGCCGCCGCGCCACCGGCTCCTCGCTCCGATTCGGTCGCCAACGCGAGAGCCTGTCGTCCAAGCGTGGCGTCGCCTGTCGCCGCGTAGGTCGCGGCCGCGACGCGTGCACCGATGGCGACCGCCTCGGCCGACGCACCCGCCGCAGTCACCGACGGCTCGACGGTCTTCCAACCCTCCTGGGCCCGGCCGAGGGAAACCAGCACCTCGCCCTCCGCCATCACCAGCGCGACGTCCTTGTTCTCCTCCTGCAGCGCGACCAGGCGCTTGAGCAATCCGCGGCGATCCTCGGTCGTCGACGTCGGGCTGGCGAGTTCGTCGCGCACTTCGCCGAGGAGCGCGCGGACCTGCTCGCTCTTCTCGTGGGCGGAACGCCAGATCACGAAGGCGACGCTCCCACCCCCCAGCACCACCACCACGGCGACGGCCGCCAGCACGCGCTTTTTCATCGTCCTCCGCTCAGAGCTCGAGAGACTAGTGGTCTCTCGAGCTCTGCGTGGCCGCGCATGCGGCCACCAGCAGGCACCTGAGAGCCCGTATCATGGATTCCTTCTCGGGTTCTCAGCCCTTCAGACGGATCGCCACCATGGTGAGGTCGTCGTCCGGCTCGTTGCCGTGCGAGAACTTCCGAAGCGCGCGCTCGACCCCGGCCAGCACATCCTCGCTCGAGGCGTCGCCGGCCGCGCGAAGGGTCTCGAACAGCCGCTCGATTCCGAAGATCGCCCCGTCCGGGCTGCGCATCTCGTCCACACCATCGGTCCTCAGGAACAGCAGGTCACCGGGCTCGAGACCGATCGGTCCCGCCGCCGCGTAGCGCTGCCCTTCGACGACGCCCATCACCATTCCCGTCCGATCGAGTTCACGAACTTCTCCGCGGCGCACCAGGACGAGACCGGAGTGACCGGCGTTGACGAAGCTCAGGCAGCGCTTGCGCGGATCGATGAGCACCATCAGGAGCGACATGAAGTGCCCCGTCTCGACTCCGCGAGCCAGTCGGTCGTTGAGTCGCGTCGCGACGTCGCTGAGGTCGTCGATCAGCTCGAAGTAGGTGCGCACCGCCGACTGCGCGGCGTGGGTGATGAGCGCGGCACCGACGCCATGACCGGTGACGTCGCCGATCAGCGCCACGAGACGACCGTCGGCGAGCGGAACGAAGTCGTAGGTGTCGCCGCTCGCGGACTCGCGGGGAAGGAAGCGCACCGCGAGATCCAGACCCCGGAAGTCGCGCGGCACCGGCGCGAGCAGGTGGCTCTGGATGCGCTTCGCGATCTCGGCGTCCTTCGCGAGTCGCGCCTTCTCGATCGAGTCGGCGTGAAGCCGCGCGTTCTCGATCGCGCTGGCGAGCTGCACGGACAGCGCCTCGAAGAGCGCGAGGTCGCGCGCCGAGAACTCGCGGCGCACCGCCGTCGAGTCGACGTAGATCACACCCATCCGCTTGCCGCGGGATTGGAGGGGTGAACACATCACCGCGCGCAGCTTCAGGTTGAAGACCGACTGCCCCAGCTCGAGCGCCTCCTGATCGGACTGGACGACGGATCGCTCGGCGTGACCGGTCTCCAGGCAGCGCTGGACCAGCGTCTGGCTGAACTTGACGCCCTTGCCCAGTTCGGCACCGTCCTTGTCGCGCGCCACCCGGATCTCGAGGTCCGGACCGGAGGAGCCCAGGAGCAGGATCCCGCGTTCGGCGCGGGTCACCTCGAGCGAGCGGTCGACGATGTCCATGAGGACGCTGTCGAGATCGACGTTCGAGTTCACCTCGGCGATCGAATCGAGCAGGATCTCGAGGGACTGGGCGTCCTGCTGAGGATCGCCGGTCAGGAGACCGGCCTGGTCCGGCGCGGGCCCGGACTGTTCGGCGGGGGTCGACGGCTTGCGCCAGAAGAGGAACCGGCTCATCGCGTGGGCCGGGGACGATAGCGCCGCGGCGGCCGCGCCGCCTCCCGCCGCCCGCGGATTCGGCGCCCGCGGACGATTGCAGCAACCGGGCGGAATCGGAAGAATGCCGGCCCGACTCCGTCCCTCCCTGAGCCCTCATGAAGATCGACAAGTTCGTCCGCGACGACTACTGCATCCTGGCCCTGAAGGGCGAGTTCGACACCTTCTACGTTCCGAGCCTCCAGGACGAGGTCCAGGCGCTCCTCGACGCCGGGATCGTCCACGTCATCCTCAACATGCGGTTGGTCAAGTTCATCAACTCGACCGCATTGGGGGCGATCATCAAGTTCCACAAGCTCTGCAAGGCGGCCAACGGCGAGCTGCTCGTGGCCCACCCCTCCGCCTTCGTCCGGGACGTGATCGGCAAGATCGGTATCGACCAGATCGTCCCCGTCTACGACGAGGAGGATCAGGCGGTGAAGCACGTCATCAAGGCGCTGAACTCGCTCGAGCTGAGCGGTGCCTCGCCGGTCAACCAGGAGAAGGTGATGATCACCTTTCCCGACGACACCCGGAACCGGCAGATCGGCGGTGCGCGCACCCTGGTCGGCAACATGGGCAACGTGAATGGGGAGCGCATCCAGTTCCTGTGGTCCGGCGATCGCCAGGGCATCAGTGCCGATCAGGGCCGCCAGCTGTTCTTCGCGGGCTCCGAGCTGAACCTGAAGTTCCAGGTCAAGATGTTCAAGAAGGGCTACTTCGAACTGGTCGGCAAGGTCACCGAGGTCGAGGATGCCGGCGAAGGCACGCTCCGGATCACGGCCAGGTTCGCCGCGATCGCCGATGCCGAACGCGCGGCGCTCTCGCAGTTCGCCGAGGACATGGAGTTCCTCAAGCGACAACTGCCCCGCTGATGCGCCGGACCACCCACGTGCGGGCTTGATCTCTCTCGATCGCCTCGCTACCTTCCTGCGCCCTCCCGATCCCGAGACTCCGCGATGAAGCTCAAGGTCCGCCGCTCCAACCAGAAGCGCCTGAAGAAGGTCGGCTTCCGCACCCGCTCCAAGACCGCGGGCGGCCGCAAGGTCATCCGGCGCAAGCGCCGCAAGTCGGGCGGCTACTTCCGCGTCGGCTGAGGGTCGCGGCGCCGGACGCGGGGATCCGGGGCACCGGGATCTGGGCCATCGAGGTCTGGGCCATCGGGGTCTGGGCCATCGGGGTCTGGGCCATCGGGGTCCGGGACGCCGGATCCAGGACGCTGGGATGCGGAGCGATGGCATCCCAAGTGCCACCGAGTGCCCGGCGGGCCTATACGGTTTCGTGCAGGGTCTCGCGTGCCACCTCCTCGACCGAGGTGGTGCCCTCGAAGATCGCGCGCAACCCCGAATCGCGAAGGGTCTTCATGCCGCCGTCCAGTGCGATACGGCGGAGTTCGCCGGTGCTCGCATGATCGAGGATGGCCCGACGCATGCGCTCGTCGACCTCGAGGATCTCGGAGATGGCGAAGCGACCCTTGTAGCCGGTGAAGTTGCACGTCTCGCAACCCTTGCCGCGCACGAAACGCGCGCCGCCGATCGCTGAGCGTGTGAGGCCGACCTCGCGCAGGACGTCGTCGGACGGGTCGAACGCGACCTTGCATTGACTGCACACGCGCCGCACCAGGCGCTGTGCGATCACCGCACGCAGGGTGCCGGTGATCAGGAAGGGCTCGACCCCGATGTCGACGAGTCGGGCGATGGCGCTCGGAGCGTCGTTGGTGTGAAGCGTGGAGAACACGAGGTGTCCGGTCAGGCTCGCTTCGATCGCGGTCTGCGCGGTCTCCCGGTCGCGGATCTCTCCAACCAGGATCACATCCGGATCCTGGCGGAGGATGGTGCGCAACACGCGTGCGTAACTGACCCCGATCTCGTCGTTGACCGGGATCTGCACGATGCCCTCGAGGTCGTACTCGACCGGGTCCTCGACCGTGATGACCTTGATGTCCTCGCGATTCGCCTCGTTGAGCATCGCGTAGAGCGTGGTCGTCTTTCCGGAGCCGGTCGGCCCGGTCACGAGCACGATCCCATGCGGGAGTTCGAGCAATTCCCGCAGGCGGGCGCGCGCATCGTTCGCGATCCCGAGGTTGTCGATGCTCAAGGCCACGACCGAGCGGTCGAGAACACGGAGCACACAGGACTCCCCATACATGGTGGGCAGGGTCGACACGCGGAGGTCGACGGGTCGGCCGCCCACGGTCAACTCGATGCGTCCGTCCTGCGGCAGACGCGTCTCCGCGATGTCGAGGTCGGCCATGACCTTCACACGCGAGATCAGGGCGACGGCGAGGTGGGGAGGTGGTGCCTCCAGTTCGAACAGCGCTCCATCGACGCGATAGCGGATCTTGAAGTCCTCCTCGAAGGGCTCGAGGTGGATGTCCGACGCCCGATCGCGGATCGCCTGATAGAGCACGTAGTTCAGCAGCTTGACGACCGGCGCCGCCGCCGCCATCGCCGACTTGTCCTCGAGGTCGAACTTCGCTCCCTCGCGCGCGAACTCGGCGACCAACTCCTTGAGCTTGGCCTTCGACTTCGACGCATCCTCCGCGTAGTGCTGATCGATCGCCGCGCGGATCAGCGTCTCGTCCGCGACCACGCCGCGCACATCGAGACCCGTGCTGAACCGAAGATCCTCGAGCACCGAGGTGTTCAGAGGGTCGGCGAGAGCGACGGTGAGCACTCCGCCCTCCAGAGCGACCGGGAACACACCGAATGCCCGTGCAGTTCCCATGTCGACCTTCTCGATCGCTGCGTTGACGGGTGCACGCCCAGCGAGTTCGACGAAGGGCAGCCCGGCCTGCTGCGCGAGTCCGCGCGTGAGCTCGGCCGTCTGCACATGGCCGAGTTCGATGAGGATCTCCCCGATCCGCCCCCCCTTCTCGCGCTGGAGCATGAGGGCCTCCTGGATCTGGCCCTCGTGCACGAATCCCAGGTCCTTGAGGATCTGACCGATCAGTCGACGCGCTGCCACGGATCAGGCTCCCCCACCCATCTTCTGGTCCATTCCGCCGCGATCGAAGGCGCGCTCGAGAGCCGCCTCCTTGCTGATCCGCCCCGCCCGCCACAGGTCCATCAGCGCATCGTCCATCAGCACCATGCCCTGACGTCGACTGGTCTGGATGACGGACGGGATCTTGAAGGTCTCGGTCTTGCGAATGTGGTTCTCGATCGCCGGATTCGAAATCATGACCTCGAAGGCCGCGACTCGCCCACGACCGTCGGTGGTCGGAATGAGGATCTGCGAGATGACCGCAACCAAGGCGACGGCGAGTTGGGACCGCACCTGCTCCTGCTGGTCCGGAGGGTACTGGTCGATGATGCGATCCACGGTGCGCGCGGCTCCGGTGGTGTGGAGCGTCCCGAAGACGAGGTGGCCGGTCTCGGCGGCACTGATCGCGGCAGAGGTCGTCTCGAGATCGCGCATCTCACCGAGCAAGATGACGTCGGGATCCTGGCGCAATGCACGCCGCATCGCATCCGCAAAGGTCGGCACATCGTTGCCGACCTCGCGCTGAGTGACCTGGCTCTTCCGGTGCCGGTGGTAGTACTCGATCGGATCCTCGATCGTGATGATGTGCACGTCGCGGTTCTGATTGATCCAGTCGATCATGGTCGCGAGCGTCGTCGTCTTGCCCGAGCCGGTCGGCCCGGTGACCAGAACGAGTCCGCGATGGAGGTCGAGCAGCTTGCGAACCGCACCGGGGAGCCCGATTTGCTCGAACGACAACAGGCGATGCGGGATGAGTCGCATCACGATCGCGCGCGAGCCCTTCTGAGTGAGGACGCTGACGCGGAATCGACACTTGTCGCCGTGCGCGTAGCCGAAGTCCGTCGTGCCGTGCGCCTCGACCTCGACCCGATTGCGTTCGGGAAGGATCGCCGCGGCCATGTGCACGATGTCGGACGGCATCAGGGGCGCCATGCCCTCCAGCTCCACGAGGTGTCCATGGATGCGCAACACCGGTGGACGACCGACCGAGATGTGGAGGTCGGAGGCACCCCGCTCGAGGCAGGCGTCCATGAGGGCTTGGATGTCAGTCATCGGATCGCGGAAACGAACGCAGGACGGAACCGGCGCTGCTGGCCGAGCGACGGGGCGCAGACTCTGGACGACGGCGACGGGTCGCGCAACGCATCATCCCCCTTCCACGGAGCTGTGACGACCAGACCTCGGAACCACCTTCACGAGACGGCCGTGACGCGCAGCAACTCGTCGACGCTGGTCGTACCGGCGACGACCTTCCGTGCACCGTCCTCCAGGAGCGATCGCATCCCCCCCGAGGTCCGCGCGTACTCCCGAAGCCGCAGATCCGGCTCGCCCCGGAAGATCATCTCGCGCAGGGTCGGGTCCAGGACCATCAGCTCGAAGATGCCCACGCGTCCGCGATAGCCGCTCTGATCACAGCTGGGACAACCGCGCGCGCGGTGGAATTGGACATCGCCGAGTGTGGCGGGATCGAGCCCGATGGAGCGGATCTCCGAGATCTCAGGCCGGTAGGACTCCTTGCAGCTCTTGCAGAGCACGCGCACCAGCCGCTGGGCCATCACCGCCTGCACCGCCGCGGACACCAGGAAGGGTTTCACTCCCATGTCCACGAGTCGCGTGATCGCCGAAGGCGCGTCGTTGGTGTGCAGGGTCGAGAACACCAGGTGACCGGTCAACGCCGCCTGCACCGCGATCTCGGCCGTCTCCTTGTCGCGGATCTCGCCCACCAGGATCACGTTGGGCGCCTGTCGAAGCATCGCGCGCAGGATGCGTGCGAAGTCCAAACCGATCGCGCTGCGGACCTGGCACTGGTTGATCCCCGCGATGTTGAACTCGACGGGATCCTCTGCCGTGATGATCTTGGTGTCCGGGCGATTGAGCTGCCGCAGGGCCGCATACAGCGTGGTCGTCTTTCCCGAACCGGTCGGCCCGGTCACCAACACGATCCCGTTGGGGCGCTTGATCGTGGCTTCGAATCGATCGCGGTCCTCGCCGACGAAGCCGAGCAACTCGAGCGACTTCAGTCCGGCGGACTTGTCGAGGAGACGCATGACGACCGTCTCTCCGTGATTGCTCGGCAGGACCGAGGCACGGATGTCGATCGCACGATCCCCGGATCGGAAATCGATGCGGCCGTCCTGGGGCTTCCGCTTCTCGGCGATGTCCATCGAGGCCAGGATCTTCAGACGCGAGGACAGGGGACCGTGAAGCGCCCGCTCCAGTGCCGCCTGATCGCGCAGCACACCGTCGACGCGGTAGCGGACGCGGACCCGAGTCTCGTACGGCTCGATGTGGATGTCGCTCGCCCGTTGATCGATGGCCTCGTTCACGAGCTTCTCCACCAGGCGGATGATCGGCGCATCCGGATCCCCGGTCTCGGTTGCGGCTCCCGTCGGCTGCCCCGCACGCGCAGTCTCCCCCTTGCCGCCGAGCGCCTTGCGAATCGCATCCTTCAAGGCCTTGGGTGGCGCGAGTGCGCAGCGGACCTGACCGCCGGCGAGGAAGGACAGATCGTCGGCGACCCAGGTCTTCAGGGGATCGTCGATGGCGACCCAGAGGACGTCGTCCTTCACCAGGACGGGAAGGGCCGCGTGCTGTTCGATCCGGTCGGCGGGCACGCGTCCGAGCAACTCGGGCGTCAGCTTCGCCTTGCCCGGGTCGACGAAGACCATCCCCGCGGCCTTGGCGACGCACCGCCACACGGCGTCTTCCGCCGCCAACCCGAGTGAAACGACCGCGCGCTCGAGAGCCATCCCCTTGGATGCACCCAGCGAGCGCGCCTTCTCGATGTCGTCCGCGGACAGACCACAGGTCGCCGCGAGAGCGGCTTCCAGCGCACGCGGATCGATCAACGCACGAACCCGTTGAACTGGAATTCCTGGACCTGGAGGGCCGGGTGGTTCAGGTGCACGACGATGTCGCCACGGATCAGTCGGACCGGGGCATCGGGCGAGATCTCCAGGGTCAGCTTCAGGATCTTCCCGTCCTTGTGCGGCGTCACCGTCACGAGCTTCTCGTCGATGGTGAGGTTCTGCAGTTCGACCTTTTCCACCTTCAGATCGAAGTCGTCGGTGGGCTCGATCTCGATGTCCTTCTTCGCGCCGACACCCTTCGCGATCCGTCCGAGCGGCACGAACGAACCAGGTCGGATGTTCAGCGGGCCTTCGACCCAGGCGATCACCCGGACCTGCACGGACTTGTCCTGCACGTTGGTCTTCAGGTTGATGATCCCGCCGCCGGCCTTCGGGTCGACTCCGGGACCGTACTTGCCTTCCACGATCCAGACCGCCTCACCGTCGTTGATCTCCTTCCGGTAGCTGACCTGCATCTTGTCCGGCAGAGGGTCATAGCCCGTGACCTCGAAGTCCTTCTGGATGGGCGACGTGATGCGCACCGTGAAGTCCTTCGTGTCCTGCCAGTTCATCTTGCTCAGGTTGATCTCCGGCGGCGAGATCCGGAAGAACTGGGTGGCGACGGCCTTCGCCTTCAGCGTCAGCATGCGGTTCTTCTCGTCGGAGGTGTGGATCGTCGCCGAGGCCTCCTTCACCCCGCTCACATTGTGAAGGTCGACCTCCAGATCGATGGTCCCCTCCTCGGTCGGCCCGATCGGCACCGACTCCACCATCTCCTTCTGCTCGACGCCGTTGGCGTCCTTCTCGACGCGGTAGATCGTGTGCGGCCGGGGCTGGTTCTCGATCCGGTAGATCCGCGAGCCCAGCCGGACCACCACCTTGGAGCAGGTGCAGCTCGGCTGGAAACTCTTGATCTGCTGCGCCTGGTCGGTCGGGTTCTTGAAGTGCCAACTGCCCCGCGCGATCTCGCCCTCCAGATGCGTCCCCAGGTCGATGGTCGGCTCTTTCACCCAGTCGTTCGGGGTCCCGGCATCGGGCGTGGCAGTCCCTGGGACGGTCTTGAGGTCGTGCAGGTCCTGGGCGAACGAAGGCGACGCGAGAGCGAATGCGGCGGCCACGGCCAGCCCGAGCGAGAGCGGAGTCTTCATGGGTAGGGAGCTCGTTGCAGGGTATCCCGGTTCCGGAACCGGCGACGATTCCGTGCAACGGGGCGAGGGAGTATAGCCTCCCGCGATGTCAACTCATCCCGCGGGACGATGGGCCGTCCATGCACGAAGTCTCGGTCTGGTGGCCGTCTGCGCCGCGACCTCGGGCTGCTGCACGATGGCTCGGCTGTTCTGCGGCCCGGATCGCTCGACCTGGGTTTCCGAGTCGTACGAGACACCGTCCCGCACGCTCGCGACCTTCATGGAGAGCCTCCGGCGCGCGGATCGCCAGACCCTGCTTCGCTGCCTGTCGGAACCACTCAAGGCCCGGGAGGGCGGGATCGGAACGCTTGGAATCGAGGTGATCTGGGATCGGCTCTCCAAGCAGACGGTCGGCATCCATTTGCTGGGAACCGCCAACGTCGAGGGCCCGACCCACCTCGACGAAGGCCGCGTCGCCTACATCCTGCGGGTCTCCGGCCATGCCCTCCGGGTCGAACTGCTGCGGCAGACCTACTGGGAATGCCGCTGGACGGATGCCTCCGACCCCGAGGACGTCTACGCGGATGGCGCCTTTGCTTCGCCGGATGCGCAGCTGCGCACCGATGCCGATGGGAAGATCCGGATCGACGTCTCGATGACCCCGACCGATGCGCCTCCCTCACTCGGCGCCATCACCTTCGCGGGCATGGGATCCGCCTGGAAAGTCGACGCGATCGAGCCCCTCGAAGGGGACCCAACCGCGCCATCCCGACCCGCGGACCGCTGATCTCAGCGCAGCTCGATCGTCAGTTCGCCTGCCGTAGCGGAGCTCTGCTCGGCCACGGCGGAGCCCCCCTTGTCCACGGCCCCTTCGCCGAAGAAGCGCTGGATCTCGCCGACGATGTCGCGACGTGGGGAACCGTCCTGCGGGGAAGCGAAGACCTCGTCGTCCAGCATCTTCTGGGCGACATCGAGTCGGTTCTTCACCTGCTCCAGGACTTCACGGGCACGCCCGAGCGCGGAGTCGTCCAATTCGATCGTCCGCGAGCTGGTCGCCACCGCATCGAGCTGCCGCTTCTGCGTGGTCAGAGCCGCGACCATGTCCTCCAGACGCGACTTCTCGGCCTTGACGGCCTCCACGCGCTGGCGGGCAGCCGCCACGGCGCGTTCCTGCCTCGCGATGAGCTTCTTCTTGGCGTCCAGCAATGCGACGTGGTTCTTGTATGCGTCGAATGTGCGCTCGAGATCGATCTCCACGCGCACGCGGTCGCTGCTCGCGAGCCGGACCACCGGCGCGGTGCCGTCCATCGCCGAGCTCACGGTGCGGAGCTTCCGCTCGCCGCTCTGGACGTCCTTCTCCAGACGCCCCACTTCCTCCTGCGCATTCTGCAGGTCGACTTCCGCCTGCGCGAGTTCGCGGCGTGCATCGTGCATCTGCGGCTCGATGCCACGGATGAGGTTCTGGGCCCTCTTCAACTCGAAGTCGATGGGGATGGACTCCGCCACGCCCTCGCGGATCGAGCGGGCCGCGGTTCCGAGATAGCTGCCGAGCTGGGTTCCGAACAGGACGAACCCGGCCGCTCCGACCGTCACCGTCCCGATCACTGCCCACTTCACGAGTCTGTAGATCACGTCTTGCGCCTCCGTCAGGGTTGCCGAGGTCAGGTTCGACCTCACGGAGGACACTTCGAGGACGGCTGCCCAGTACTCGGAAAACCGCAACCGGCCGTTGCTCAGGCGCGGGTGGCACGCAGGGCAGCGATCGTCGACCGCATCAGGCGATCGCGAACGTCTTCGAGGCGCCGCTCGGCAGCGGGGGATTCCCGCGATCTCATCTCGTCGACCACGGCCCGGCAGTACGGGCACTTGCTCTCCTCGACGTGGAAGGCGACGAACTCCGCACCGCCTCCCGAAAGGGCGCCGGACAGCCAGGCACGGAGGACATCCGCATGCGGACACGACACACGCTCCTCACGCCACACCGACGCGACGGTGAACCCCAGTTGCTCGTCACGGTCCGAAGGATCGCTCGTCATCGCGCACCAGGCTTCCAGAGATCTCGGAACAGCGAGTGGTTCGGGTCGCTCTGCCGCGCCAATCCGCGCAGCTTCTCGATCGCGCGGAACTTGATCCCGGCGACGTGCTTCTCGTCCGGGATGCCGAAGCGTGTCGCGGCGTCCTTGTTCCGACCACCCAGGACGAACAGGTACTCGAGGACCATCAACTTCTGGAACTCGCCGGCATCCCACAGCTCGCCCACGAAATCGCGCAGGATGCTGCCGAGCACACGGCGACGGCGCAGCGCGTCTTCCGACACGACGAGTTCCCGCGGCGGCGGCGCGGTCTGTGGAGACTCGATGTTCTCGATCCAGATCGCGCTTCGCTCGGCATCCGGATCCCCCTTCGCCGGAATCAGCGGCATCTTGTGCTTGCGGAAGTGATCGATCACCCGGTTGCGCGCGATCCCGAAGATGAACTGATCGAGAGTGAAACTCGGCTCGAAGCGACTGATCCCCTTCACCGCGCCGACGAATACATCCTGGGTGAGGTCTTCCGCAGTCTGGTGATCGTCGACCCACCGCTTCACGAAGAAGTAGACGCGACGAAGATACACGTCCTGCAGGGCCTCCCAGGCCGTTTCATCCATGGCCTGGAGACGCGTGATGCTCGGGAGCTGCGGAGTCTCACCCATCGGGATCCGTCACGATACCAGCCGCAGCAGCGCGATCAGCAACATCGCGAACACCATCGCAACGAGCAGGTACCCGGCCAGCGTCAAGGCCACCGCGAGGATCTTGAACGGCAAGCGGAACAGGAATCCCGCAGTTCGACCGAGAGCCAGACTCATCGCGCGGACCGGCACCAGGGCCGTGAACACGAGGAGTTCGAAGGCGCGGAAGATCGCGGTGACCAGCGCGGCGATCGGCCCCTTCGGACGATGCGTTGCGGTGCTCGGAGCGCGGACGTGATCGAACTGTCCCGCGAGGGGCACGACGGCGTCCCGCGGTTCCCTTGCCTGAGTCGTCTTCCCCTGCATCGCCACTTCGAGAGGCGGCAACACCATGCTCTCTCCGAGAGACGCCGGCGCCTGGAGGGCGTGAAGGAGCTCACGAACGCTCTGGAAACGATCCAGCGGATCCTTCGCGAGGCACCGCTGGATCACCTGCCGCTCGACCGATCCGATCTCCGGCGGGATCTCCACCTCCTCGGACTCGTGCTTGCGGAGCACCTCCCACTCGCTCTCACCCTTGAATGGCACTCGGCCCGTCAGCGACTCGTACAGGATGACACCGAGTGAGTAGATGTCGCTGCGGGCGTCACCTCGACGCTTCAGCAACTCCGGCGCCATGTAGTAGGGAGTGCCCCGGCCGAACGACAGTGAGTTGCGCGATTCGGTCACGAGCTTCGACAACCCGTAGTCACCGACCCTGGCGATGTCGCCCTTGAGGAAGATGTTCGCGGGCTTGAGATCGAAGTGGACCAGGCTGTGCTCGTGCAGGGCCTGGACGCCCCGCGCCGCCTGCACGAACACGCGTAGTGCATCCTCCCGATCCAGACTGCGATCGTCGATGCGCGAGCGCAGGGTTCCCTGCCCGGCGTAGCTCATCACGATGAACGGGATGCCGTCGACGACACCCTTGTCCTCGATGGAGACCAGGTTCGGGTGATCGATCTGCGCGAAATGGTCGACGCTCTCGAGTTCGCGCAGCACCGCGTCTCTCACGGCCTCGTCGTCGACCTTCAGGAACTTGATCGCGTAGTCCTTGCCGATGGACTCCTTGCGGGCCTTGTAGACGACTCCGAAGACGCCACCCCCGAGCTTGTTGACGATCTCGAAACCGGGCACATAGCCGGGCTTCCGGTAGTTCCGGTAGAAACTCTCCCAGTCGATCACCGGGCTGGCGGAGGTCTCTCGGCGAGGCGAGCGCTGCGCTTCCATGTTCGGTCGAGGTCGGCGTCGGGAATCGGATCGGAGCTGGTTCGCGGACGACGATCCGCCTCACAGGATCAGGAGCGCACTGGCCGGAGCGGCGAACGCCATTGCACCGCAGGTCAATCGGAGTCGCCAGGGCATGTAGCCCCGCGTCAATCGGTCCAACCATCCGTAGGCGAAGATGAGGAACCCCCACAGCACCACGGAACCGCCACCGATCGCTGCCAGCACGGTGCCTCGCTGACGGAGTTCCCTCCCCAGCCCCGCGAACATCCGTTCCAGCAAGCGCTCATCGTGCCGGACCGAGAGCGTGGTCTGGTAGCTCTCGAAGGACCCATGGTCCCGGACCTTCCGGTCGCGATCGACCACTCGCAACACGGCGCTGACGTCCTGGCGCCCCAGCCATCCCGTGGCGATGCGCTGCGCGATCGGGTCGGGCAGCCACATCGGCTTCGCACGACTCGCCGCGGACACCACCCTCCGCTCCAGTTCGGTCTCGAGATCCGCGAGAGCGATGGCGTGGGCCGCTTCATCCGCAGCCGAAGGCGACAGCTCGACACTTCCCTCGACCGCAACGGCAGCCGAGAGGGCGGCGGGCTCCTGGGGGCCGAGCCCGATCGTCATCAACGCCATCCATACGCAGCAAGTCGAGAGCATCGAGCGGTCCTCCGTCAGGTGGCCCCGCTACGAGGGACCCCGGGGACTATTTGCCCCCCGCGTGGTTCTCGATGAACCCGCGGAGTGTGTCATCCCCGATGCCAGGGCAGCATGACGAAGCTGACGCTGCCACACCGGATGGTGACACCGGCACTCGCCGGATGCTCGCCATGGATCGGACGGCCGTCGAGTTCGCCGGCGGTGGGAACCCGTACCCGGATGCGGCCATCGCGATCTGAGTAGACCTCGACCTCCGAATCGGCTCCAGGGACCACGACGTGTGAATCGCGTGCGGGGCCGATGAGGATCCGGCCGTCGCGTCCGCGGTCCTTCATCCAGATCACACGGTCGGTTCCCGCGACCTGGAAACCGCCGAGCACGGTGAGCAGGGCGCTGAGCGATCGCTCGCTCGGGAGCCGGTATTCGATGTCCACGTTGGGCCCGAGGCCGAAGCGCGTCCTTCCCCGCAGCACGAGTTCCTTCACCTCGCGGCCGTCGAATCGGACCACGCCACCCTCCGAGACGATCTTGTCCTGCTGCCCGCCGTGGAAGGACATCGTGCGGCGCAATCGCGCATGCCGGCCCGCCAGGTTCGCGAGCATCGGCAGGTCCGTGCTCCGTTCGCGCAGATTGCCGATCGAGAGGGATTCTCCGCGTACCACGAGGAACTCCCCGCCTTCGTCGACCCTCAGCAGGAACGCCCCATCGAGACCCTGGGCCCGTGCGATCGCCTGCTTCAGGTCGAAGACCTTGGTGCGGAGCAACGCGGGGGTCGGACCGAGACGATCGAGCCCCTGTCGTGCCGCGTCGAAATCACGGCGGTCTGCGTGCCTGCGAACGGCGTCGAGCGCATCGAGCTCGGCCCGGGCCTGTTCGAAGGTTGAGATGGCGCGCGCGACCTCGGGATCGTCGGTCGCGAGTCGGCGTGCTGCTTCGATGGCGGATTCGCCTGCGGACGGATCGCCCTCGTCCTGGGTTGTTCGAGCACGTGCGACCTCTTGCAGGGCCGCACTCCGTGCTGCGGCGATGCGCTCGGTCAGCTCGCCGTGTCGTCGCTCGAGACCGGCCAGTCGCGCCTGCCAGGGTGCCAGTACGGCCAGCAGCGTGGTTGCGCGCTGGACGAGTCCCGCACCCAAGGACCGCTCGGCGACCAGCACGACGTCGTCGATGAGCTCCGTCGCCCGAGCGTCGAGTCGATCCGGCGTCAGCAGCGTGCCGCGAATGGATTCCAGTTCGACGAGCCCTTGCTCGAGTTGCCTCGCATCGCCCCGCTCGAGGGCAACCCGTGCAGCTTCGATGATGCCGAGTCCGGCGACCTCCGCCGTGATCGCCTGGCGCACTCGGGCCAGTTCGGAGTCATCGCACTGCAGCTTCTCCAATTCCGCGAGACGCCCCTCGCACGCGAGCAGACCCTCGCGACCTCCGGACATCCGATCGTGCATCCGAGCGATCACCTGACGCACCCCGGCGAGCACGGCCGCGCGACGCGTGTCGATCTCGCCGAGGAGACGACGCGCCTCGTCCCCCTCCGAGCCCGAAACCGCAAGTGCGACGAGTAGACTCGCCGCCTGCTGCAACCGGCCGTCGCGCAGACAATCTCGCGCCTCCTTCATGCGCTTCTCGCGCTCCGTGGATCCGACATCGAGGACCTCGAGTTCGGCGAGCGCCGCGCGGTGTCCCGGGTGATCGGCAAGGATCGACAGGCAGAGCCGGCGCGCGTCCGCGATGCGGCCCTCGCGGGCAAATCGTCGCACCTCGTCGATCCGTGTTTCCGCCGCCAGGTGCGACTTGCGCATCTCCGCCTCCATCCGCGCGAGTTCTGGACCCCCGACCTCGGTCGCGATCGATCGATAGCACTCCGCTGCGCCGAGCAGATCGCCCGCTTCCGCCGCGACCTTCCCGCGTCGAAGCAACTCGACCTGCCGGACGAGGACCGCTCGCGCGGGATCACCTCGATCGACCTGCGCGAGAAGCGAACCGGCGAGTTCGAAGTCTCCTCTCCGCAGGGCCTCGGTCACGACTGCCGCCGACTCGCCCCGCAGTCGTTCCCACACCGCTCCCAGACGCGGGTCGGTCGCGAGTTCCGGAAGCCGGGAGCGCAAATCCTGCAGGCGTCCGGCGATCGGGCCGAGCGAGCCCGACCCGACCTCGGCGCGCAGCGCCTCGGCAAGCCTGGCCCCATGCCTGCGCAGCAGCTCCGCGAGTTCGGCGGCGACAGCCGCACTGGAAGCATCCAACGCGCGGGCCGCGGCCAGGGCATCGAGAGCTTCGAGGGGCTGTGCCGACCGCGTCCGCTCTCGGGCGACGGCCACCCAGTCGGTCACCTTGGAACGCGTCGCTTCGATCATCGCGCGCAGTCGATCGACGTCGGCACCCCCGGAGAACGCCTCGGCGGCGTCGCACGACTTCTGGGCGGCCGCTGGATCTGCGCCCTCCAGGGCAAGACGCGCCGCCTGCAAGGCCGCCTCACGCTCTCGGCCGGCACGGGCGGCCGAATCGGTCCGCGCATCCAGCTCCGACCGCAAGGCCTGCACCGTTGCGTCGTCGGGACTCGCGCGCAGCGCTGCCTCGTAATCCCCTCGAGCCGCGTCCTGAGCTCCTTCGCGCAATCGGGTCCGTGCACGCGCGACGAGACCCTGGACCGCCCCGTTGAGCAGGTCACGTGCCCGACGATGATCGCGAACGATCGGATCCCCGATCAAGCGGAGCACTTCCTCGAAGCGCCGCTCGTGTAGCGCACGGCGAGCCTGTGCGAGGCGAACGAATCGATCGAACATGCTGATCGGAGAGCCGCGTTGCAGCCGGTCGTGCCGCGTGCCCACGCACCCGGTTCACCAGCCGGCAATCCAGCCGCGACCGACGGCGGCCGGATTCGGACTGGCGACCACATATTCTCGCCAGCCCGCGCCCCGGGGTGCGCGCCTCAACCGCGCTCGGCCACGGCGACACGGGTCGCCTCGTGGATCGCCGATGCCAGGGCGCGCTCCGCGCGCCGGACGAACGACGACCGATCGCGGACCTCGGGGTGGGGTGCCGCCGCGATCCCGACCCGCGGCGACAGCCGGACGTCGCTGCTGAAGGAGCGCTCGCCGAGTGACTCCACCATTCGCCGCGCGAGGACCACGGCGCCGTCTGGCCCGGTGCCCGGCAGCAGGAACAGGAACACGGAGCTGCTGAACCGCGCCAGGACATCGATGTCGCGGCACTCCTCGAGGAACACGCTCGCCACCTCGGCGAGGGTGGTCCGCCGCTCGTCCTCGTCGTCCGGCCAGGCGTCGACGCCGCAGTCCAGGAGGAGCAAGGCGAGCGGCTGATGGAAGCGGATGGCTCGCTTGAGCTCTTCGTCGAGCTTGAAGCCCGCGAAGGCCGCATCGAACAATCCGGTCTCCGCATCGGTGAAGCGGGCAGCCACGCTGCCGGTGTCCAACGCGGCTTCGAGCCGGGACAGCCCCGACGCGGCTCGCGCCGGGTCGTCCTGCAGTCGCGCCTCGTAGCGGTCGAGGAGGGAGTCGACGGAGGGCCGGCCGTGTCCCGCCCCACCACCCATCCCGTGGAGTCGATCGAGTCCGACGAAGCCGTCCGCGCCGCGACGGATCACGCCGTCCGCCATGCAGAACCTCGCGATCTCCTCACCGAAGGGATCGTCCGCGGCGATGCAGATGAACACCCGGACACGCGGCGCGCGCTTGATGGCTCGACACGTCGAGAATGCGTTCCAGCGGACCGCAGCGGCGTCCGCGTCGAGGATCACGAGATCTCCCGCCACGAGCTCCTCCGGCAGTGTCGGCTCCACTCCTTGCCCCAGTTCCGCCTGTACCGCCTCGCGAAGTCCACGGGCCGCGCCCGGTGTGAAGACCCTGCTGCTCGATTGACCCATCTCAGTTGTTCTCCATCAGCGCGGCGAGGACCGCTTCGGGGAATTCGACATTCGACGCCACGGCCTGGACATCCTCGTTCTCCTCCAGTGCGTCGAGACACTTGAGCACGCGACGGGCGTCCTCGATCTGTTCGATCCGGATCGTGGTCTTCGGAACCCAAGCCAGTTCGCTGCCCCCGGTCGAGACGCCGGCCGAGTCCAACACCGAGCGCAGGGATTCTGCAGCCGACGGCTCGCAGCGCAGCTCGAATGCGTCGCCTACGTCGACGAGATCTTCGGCCCCGCCGTCGATCCCGGTCTCCAGCAGGCGCTCCTCGGCGATCCCGGCGGCCTTGTCGACCCGAATGCTGACACGGCGCGCGAACATCCAGGCGACGGCGCCACTGGTGCCCAGATTGCCGCCCGCCTTCTCGAACAGATGGCGGACGTCGGCCGCCGTGCGGTGGCGATTGTCGGTGAGGATGTCGAGGACGACCGCGACACCGCAGGGCGCATAGCCCTCGTAGGTGAACTCCTCGAAGTCCTGGAGCTCGATGCCGCCTGCCCCTTTCCGCACGGCACGCTCGATCACGTCCTTCGGCATCGAGACCATGCGCGCCTTCTCGATGGCCAGCCTCAGGCGTGCGTTGGCGTCCGGATCCGCACCGCCGAGGCGCGCAGCCACCGTGATCATCCGCGACACCTTCGCGAAGGCCTTCGCCTTGGCCGCGGCGACGCGCTCCTTCCGATACTTGATGTTCGCGGAATGGGAATGGCCGGCCATGCGCAGCGTGGGTGGAGACGACCCGCACGCCGACACGGCGCGGCAGGGATCGCCAGCGCGGGGAGTCTAGCCGCAGGTCGGGCGAAGGTCGTGCGGTCGGATCTCGTCTGTTCGACGGAACCCGAACGCATGCCCGCGACGCGCGTGCGCGCAGCGAATCAGCGCTTGCTGAACTGCGTGGCGCGGCGCGCCTTGTGCAGGCCGTACTTCTTGCGCTCGATCATGCGCGAGTCGCGGGTCAGGAGACCGTGCTCACGCAGCTTCGCTTCCAGCGCGGGATTGTCGACCTTGAGTGCACGCGCCAGTCCGAGGGAAACCGCGCCAGACTGGCCCGTGATCCCACCGCCTCCGACGTTCACCCACACGTCGTAGGACGACGCGCATTCCGTGGCGACCAGAGGCTGCATCGCGGCCTTGCGCGTCTCCGGAGTGGTGAAGAAGGCATCCATGGGCTTGCCGTTCACGAAGAACTGGCCGGCTCCGGACTTGATGCGGACACGGGCGACCGAGGTCTTCCGGCGCCCGGTGCCCCACACGTAGGGATTGTTGGCAGTGACCACGATTCGATGAGTCTGGCTGAAGTGCGGCTGGTGTGGTCCGCGAGGTGGAAGCGGCTCGGTGCTTCGATGCGTTCGGGTTGCCCGCTCAGCGCGGGATGGTCAGCGGCTTGGGCTGCTGCGCGACGTGCGGGTGCTCGGCCCCGCGGTAGACCTTGAGACGCGCGATCATCGCGGCGCCCTGGCGGTTCTTCGGCAGCATGCGCCGGACGGCGTCCTTGATCAGCTTCGCGGGGTTGCTCTCGAGCCGCTCACCCAGGGTCTCACGCTTGAGACCGCCGGTGTAACCCGACCAGTGGGTGTACTCGCGGTTCTCCTTCTTCTCGCCGGTGACGATCACGCGCTCCGCGTTGATCACGACCACACCGACGCCCACCGAGATGTGCGGCGTGTAGAGCGGCTTGTCCTTGCCCATGAGCGCCTCGGCGATGCGCACGGCCATACGGCCGAGGACGTGCTCGGAGGCGTCGACGATGTACCACTCCCCCGCGGCCTTGCGGTGGTCGTCGAGGGTGGCGAAGGTGGTCTTGGTCATGCTTGGAACCCGGGATCTGACCGGGTCTTCGGGCGCAGCGCCGGAACTGGACCGGGCCGGCGCCGCGTGGAAAGGGCGAGGACCGTACCGCCTGCCGTCCCGAAGTCAAGTTCTCCGCGGACCGGCGATCGTCGGTCGACCGATCAGCCGCCGCGCGCCGCCGCCTCCTCGTCGGGGTCGACGGTGCGGATCTTCATGATGTTCGCGAGGCCCGGCCGGCGGCTGGTCCCGACGACGATGACATAGCGATCTCCGTCCTCGATCACGCGGTTCTCGAGCAGGATCGCTTCGCCCTGGTTCACCATCTGCCGCACGTCCTTGACCTTGCTCAGCTTGATGGCGGTCACACCCCACGCCAGCGCCAGTCTCTGGACGGTCCGGGTCGAGGGCGTGAAGGCATAGAGGTGGGTCGTGGTCCGCTCGGCGGACAGGAGCAGCGCCGTGCTCCCGCTCTCGGTGAACACCGCGATCAGCTTGGCCTCGGTCAGCAGCGCGGCCCAGGCCGCGGCGCGAACCGTGGCCATGGTCACCGGCAGACCCTTCTCGCCGCGCTTGCGCCGCCGTGTGAACTCCCAGTCGGCGAACAGCTCCGCTTCGGTCCGGCGGATGATGCGGTTCATGATCCGCACCGAGCGCAACGGGTATTTGCCGCTGGCGGTCTCCGCCGAGAGCATCACGGCGGAGGTGCCGTCGTAGATCGCGTTCGCGACGTCCGACGCCTCCGCACGTGTGGGCCGCGGGTTGGTGATCATCGACTCCAGCATCTGGGTCGCCGTGATCACTGGCTTGCGCGCTTCGATGGCGCGCCGGATCAGCATCTTCTGCACTCCGGGCACGCGCTCCGCCCCCAGTTCCACGCCCATGTCGCCGCGCGCGACCATGATGGCGTCCGCTTCCTCGAGGATCGCATCGATGTCGTCGACGGCCTCGGGACGCTCGATCTTCGCGATCACGCGGGTGTCGGCACCCCGGCGCGCGATCAGGCCCTTGAGCTTCCGGACGTCGTCCGCGCTCCGCACGAAGGAGATCGCCACGAAGTCGACCTCGGCTTCGATCGCGACCCCGAGATCGGCGATGTCCTTGTCCGAGAGGGCTGCGGTCGAGACCTTGGTACCCGGCAGGTTGATGCCCTTGTACTGCTTGAGCAGGCCACCATGGACGACGCGGGTGCGGATGTCGCGCCCTTCGACGCGCTGCACCTTCAGCTCGATCATGCCGTCGTCGAGGAGGATGCGTTCCCCCGGCCGCACGTCGCTCGCGAGCCGCACGTAGCGCGTCCCGATGCGCGCCGGCTCCTTCCCCTCGGCCTTGCGGCCGATCACGTGCGCATCGCAGCTGATGATCAGGACCTCACCGCGTGCCAGGAAGATCGGCTCCGCGTTGAGGAGCCGCCCCACGCGCAGCTTCGGACCCTCGAGGTCGACCAGGATCCCGACGCCGGCGCCGAGCTTCTTCGCGACGTCGCGGATCCGCTTGGTGTCGTCGCGCAGGGTCTGGTGATCGGCGTGAGCCGCGTTCAGGCGGAACACGTCGACGCCGGCGCGGATCAGTTGTTCGATGGACCGCGCACTGCGGGAAGCCGGTCCGAGGGTCGCGACGATCTTCGTGCGCTTGGGTCGCAGCATCGATCAGGAGAGCGGGTGGAGTGGCGGGCCGAGCAGTAGAGCCCGCGCGTCCGTCGGTGCAAGAACGGGATGGGATCGCAACACCGACTCCGGCCGGCGCACCGGTGTCAGAAGTCGGCCTTGGCCTTGTCCCACCAGCTCTTCCACCGCCGCTGCATCGCGCCTCGCTGCTCCGGTGCGGCGTCGGCGTCGAAGGGGAAGTTCTGACCACTCAACTTCTTGAGGCCCTGATAGGCCGAGTGGCGCACCAGGCTCTCGGGATCGGCCAGCGCGGTGAGCATCAGCTCGACGTGCTCGGCGCTCTTGTGGTCGGCCAGGCCCTCGAGGACCAGCCGCCGCACGAAGAAGTCCGTGTCCTTCGCCAGCGGTACCAGCTTCGGAAGCACCCGTGCATCGTGAGTCGCGAGCAATTCCTGCACCGCCTCGAAACGCACGCTCTCGTCGGCATCGCCGAGGCGATCGACCTGGTGCTGCACGGCCGGCGGCAAGGCATCCGAAGCCATCGGCGTCTCGCCGCGAGGCTCGAGCGCGCTGCCGCGTCCGCCGTCGTCCACCGGCGCGCGCGCGGGACCGGACGGTGCCGCCTTGATCTCCGCGAGGTCGCGACCGAGCGCGCGCAGGTCGTCCTGCAGCAGCGCCAGACGCGCCGCATGCTGGACCTGGGCATCCCCCACCCGCTGGATCTGATCGCGCAGGGAGTTCCGCTCCTTCGTCGCCTCCGCCGCGCCGTGCGAGTCGACCTCGGCCGCCTGCCGGAGCGTGTCCGCGAATCCGTCGAGGCGCGAGTCGAGCGCCGCGAACTGGTTGGAGCGCGCAACGTCGACCAGCCGCTCCTCGAGCGTCGTCAGTCGTTCCTCGAGGCGGCCGATCCGCGGCGCGGAGTCGTCGACACCCTTGCGCAATCCGGCGCTCTCCTCGCTCAGGCGCCAGTCGATGAACACCGTCGCCCCGGCGAGGGCGGCACAGATCAGCACCGCGGCTCCGAACACCGCTCCCTTCGCACCCCGAACGGCCTCGACCGGCGCACCCCCCGCCGCGGTCGGGATCACCTTGCCATCGACGCGGACGGCCTTGCCGTCACGGATCGCCGCCTCGGGGATCGAGGTGTTGCAGATGTTGCAGAAGTGGACCTCGGTCTCTGGATGCATCGCGTCGCTCCTGTGCGACCCACGAGGGGGGCGATTCCCTCGCCGGTCGACGGCGCCGCAGCATAGTCCCGCGCGGGGCGACGGAAACGCCCCCGCGAGGCGGGAACCTCAGGCCTTCAGGGCGTCCAGCTGATCGAGCTTCTCCCACGGGAAGTCGGCACGACCGAAGTGCCCGTAGGCCGCCGTCCGGCGGAAGATCGGGCGCCGCAGCTGGAAGTGGCTCTCGATGCGTGCCGGGCGCAGGTACGGCCCGAAATGCTTCGCCACGCTGTCCATCAGCGCACCCTCGGAGCGGAACACGTCGCGGTTCCAGGTGCCGAAGGTGTCGACACGCAGGCTCACCGGCTCGGCGACGCCGATCGCGTACGCCACCTGGACCTCGCAACGCTCGGCCCATCCCTTCGCCACGACATGCTTGGCGACCCAACGCGCCGCGTAGGCCGCGGAGCGATCGACCTTGCTCGGGTCCTTGCCGGAGAAGGCGCCGCCACCGTGACGCCCCATGCCGCCGTAGGTGTCGACGATGATCTTGCGGCCGGTCAGGCCTGCGTCGGCCTTCGGACCACCCTCGACGAAGCGACCCGTCGGATTGAGGAACCAGCGCGTGTTCTTGTCGAGCATCGCGGCCGGCAGCACGGACTCGGCCACGCTGCGCAGTGCGGCGTGGAGTTCCTTGTCCTTCACGTCCGGCGAATGCTGATGGGAGATGACGACGGTGTGGATGCGCTTGGGGTGCATCTTCTCGTCGTACTCCACGGTGAGCTGGCTCTTGGCGTCGGGACGCAGGAAGCCGACTTTGCGATCCTTGCGCGCCTGGGCGAGCGCCTCGAGGACGCGGTGCGAGAAGTGGATCGGGAACGGCATCAGCGCGTCGGTCTCGCGACACGCGTAGCCGAACATCATGCCCTGGTCGCCCGCACCCTGCTCCTTGCTCTGCGAGGTATGCGCATCGACGCCCAGCGCGATGTCGGGCGACTGCGTCCCGATGGCCGTCAGCACCGCACAGGAGTTCGAGTCGAAACCGATCTGCGGATCGTCGTAGCCGATGTCGTGCACGACACCGCGAACCACCTCCTGGTAGTTCACGATCGCCTTGGTCGTGATCTCGCCCGTCACCACGACGAGGCCGCGCGACGTGAGGGTCTCACACGCGACACGGGAAGCGGGATCCTGGGCGAGGATCGCGTCGAGGATCGCGTCGGAGATCTGGTCGCACACCTTGTCGGGGTGCCCTTCGCTGACGGACTCGCTCGTGAAGAGGGTCGGCTGCTGGCTCATTCTCGTTCGGGGGCTGCTTGGCTGTCGTTGCCTGACACCTTTCGTCAGGGGGGGGGCACTCTATCCAGCCCCCCCACCGAAATCCCACCGCGAGGGCGCTCGCCGGCCGTGGAGGACAGCGTCCGGTCGAGCAGCGGCGCGATCAGTTCCAGCGTCCGCGAGGTCGCTCCCTGGTTGCCACGGATCAGCGCCACCGCGCGCTCCCCCAAACGCTCCCGCGCTGCGGGCTCGCTGAACAGGGTCGTGAGTGCCGTCTCCAAGGCCGCGACATCCTGTACCTGGACCACTGCTTCGCTCTGGAGAAGCAGTTCGACATCGGTCCGGAAGTTCGAGGTGTACGGACCGAAGACGACCGCACGACCGAGCGCAGCCGGCTCGAGCATGTTCTGTCCACCGTGCGGGACGAGACTGCCGCCGACGAACGCGACATCGCAGGCCCCGTAGAAGGTCTCCAGGTGACCGATGGTGTCGACCAGGATCACGTCGGCATCACCCAACACCGGCCGTGCCTCGCCGAGTTCGGACCACCGCACCACGCCGGCCTTCCTCGCCAGCAACGCCTCCACCACCGCCGGCGCGCGCTCCGGGTGACGGGGAACCAGCACGAGGCGCAACGCCCGGCCGAGCCGCTTCGCGACGCGCAGACAGGTATCGGTCAGCCACTCCTCTTCGCGCGGGTGCGTCGATCCGCAGACCAGCACTTCGCGCCCGTCCGGCGACAGCCACGCACGGATGCGTTGCGACTCGATCGATGTCCCCCTCAGGGAGACGCCGTCGTACTTCATGTTGCCGGTCACGGCGATCCGCTCCTGCGACACCCCGAGCGCGAGCAGCCGATCGCGGTAGGTCTCGTTCTGCACGCAGTAGCTCTCGATCCAATCGAACTGCGGCAGCAGACCGCGGGCGAGACGGTAGCCACGGAAGCTCCGCTCGGAGATCCGGCCGTTGACGACCGCGACCGGAATCGACCGACGCGCCGCGGCCTGCAGGAAGTTCGGCCAGATCTCCAGTTCCATCAGGAGCACGCAGCGGGGCTGCACGCGGTCGAGCGCCCTGCCGGGGAAGTTGCCGAAGTCGAGGGGGTACTGCACCACCGGTCGCGCGCCGTACAGGCGTCGCGCGAGATCGAAGCCGGTCGGCGTCGTCGCCGAGACCACGATCTCCACCTCCGGATGACGGGCCTCGACGGCCTCGATCAGTCGAGCGAGGTTCTTGACCTCGCCCACCGATACGCCGTGCACCCACACACGCGGACGGTCGCCCTGCATTGCTGGGATACGCCCGGTGCGCGGCAGGAACGAGCGGCGATAGCGCCGATCGAAGCACAGCCGCCACAACAGCACGGGAAACCAGATGATGGCCGCGATCAGGAACACGCCCTGGTAGGCGAGCAATGGCAGCAGCCCGCGCAACATGCGAGGCCGCACGGCACCGGGGCCGCCTCGACGCGCCAGAGAGCTCTCGGTCATCGTCGTTCCCAACGTTCCGCCGCGGGGTATGCGGCGGAACGGAGCGCGCCTGTCACGACGCGCCGTGGCACTTCTTGAACTTCTTGCCGGAGCCGCACGGGCAGGGGTCGTTGCGTCCGGTGTCCTGCGCGGCGGCCGTCTGGCGCACGTGCTCCTGCTCGGCGCGCTTGCGCGCCTCTTCGGCCGCGGCCTTCTGCGCGGCCTCGCGCTTCTCGCGGTCGATCTCCTGCTGCGAGCGGATGCGCACCTGCGCTCCCTTCTGGAACGCCGCGATCACCTCGGGCGGAGCCTGACCGGCGGCGATCATCGCCTCGACCATCGCACGGGCCGTGACGGGGTCCGGGGGCAACTGCGGCGGACGCGGCTGCGGACGCGGACGCGGCGGCTCCGGCGCGCGCTGCAACTCGACCCGGAACACGAGGCCGGTCACCTGCTCCGCGATCGCCTGCTTGAGCAGCTGGAACTTGTCCCAGCCCTCCTTCTTGTACTCGTTCTTCGGATCGATTTGCGCGTAGCTGCGCAGGCCGATACCTGCCTTGAGGACCTCCATCGCGTGCAGGTGGTCCTTCCACTTGTGGTCGATCGCGTCGAGCAGGAGGAACTGCTGCACGCGATCCCAGGTCTCGGCCCCGTACTTCTCCTTGCGTGCATCGAGTCCCTTCTCGATGCGCTGCATCAGGGACTCGAAGATCTGCTCGCGAGGGGTCTCTTCCAGTCCCGCGAGATCGATGTGGTCGGCGACCTTGTGCACGACGAAGGCTCGCAGCTCCTCCCAGTTGACCGGCTGGTCCTTGTCGCCCGCGTAGCGCTCGACGATCGGCTCGAGCAGCTCCTCCCACATGCCGACGACCTTCTCGCGCAAGCCCACCAGCTCGAGCGCGTCCTGGCGCTGCGAGTAGACGAACTTGCGCTGCTTGTCCATCACCTCGTCGTACTCGATGAGGTTCTTGCGGATGTCGAAGTTGCGCGCCTCGACCTTCTTCTGCGCGCGCTCGATGCCGCGCGTGACCATCCCGCTCTCGATGCGCTCGCCGGCCTTGAGGCCGAGGCGCTCCATCATCGCCTTGATCCAGTCGCGCGCGAAGATGCGCATCAGGTCGTCGTCGAAGGACAGATAGAACCGCGACTCGCCCGGATCGCCCTGGCGACCGCAACGACCGCGGAGCTGATTGTCGATGCGGCGCGCCTCGTGCCGCTCGGTGCCGACGACGAGCAGTCCGCCGACGGACTTGATGTGCTCCTGGTCGGCCTGGCACCTGGCGGTGACCTCCGCGAGCTTCTGCTGCCAGGCCTCGCTCGCCGGGTCTTCACCCTTCTGGCGCGCCTCCAACTCGAGCAGACGCTTCGCATTTCCGCCCAGCACGATGTCGGTTCCACGCCCTGCCATGTTGGTGGCGACGGTGACCGCCCCGCGACGCCCGGCCTGCGCGACGATCTCGGCCTCGCGAGCGTGCTGCTTCGCATTGAGGACCTCGTGCTTGATGCCCTTCGCCGTGATCAGCGCGGACAGCTTCTCCGACTTCTCGATCGAGGTCGTGCCGAGCAGCACGGGGCGCCCAGCCTCGTGCTCCTTCGCGAGGTCGTCGACGATCGCGTTGTACTTGCTGGTCTCGTCGAGATAGACCAGGTCGTCGACGTCGCGCCGCACCATCGGGCGATTGGTGGGGATGGCGACGACGTCGAGGTTGTAGATCTTCGAGAACTCGCCCGCCTCCGTCATCGCGGTGCCGGTCATGCCCGCGAGCTTGTCGAACATGCGGAAGTAGTTCTGCAGGGTGATGGTCGCCAGGGTCTGCGACTCCTCCTGCGGCACCAACCCTTCCTTCGCCTCCACCGCCTGGTGGAGACCATCGCTCCAGCGACGGCCGATCATCAGGCGCCCCGTGAACTCGTCGACGATGATGACCTCGACCTGGCCGGACCGTTCGTTCTTGGCGACGACGTAGTCCTTGTCACGCTTGTAGATGTGATGCGCGCGCAGCGACTGCTCCAACAGGTGCGGCCAGTCCATGTTCGCCGGGTCGGCGTAGAAGCTGCCCACCCCGACGAGTTCCTCGGCGAGTTCGATGCCGGACTCGTTGAGCAGACACTGGTGCTCCTTCTCCTTGATCTCGAAGTGATCACCCGGCTTGAGACGACGCGCCACGCGGTCGGCGGTCACGAACTTCTCGGCCTTGCCCTCGGGCGGTCCGGAGATGATCAGAGGCGTGCGCGCCTCGTCGACGAGGATCGAGTCGACCTCGTCGACGATCGCGTACGACAACCGCTTCTGCACCTGCTCCTCGGGCGACCACTTCATGTTGTCGCGCAGGTAGTCGAAGCCGAACTCGTTGTTGGTCCCGTAGAGGATGTCGCTGGCGTAGGCCGGCTTCCGTTCGTTCGGCGACATGCTCGACTGGATGGCCGCGACGCTCAGCCCGAGGTACTGGTAGATCGGCGCCATCCAGTCGCAGTCGCGCTTGGCGAGGTAGTCGTTCACCGTCACCACGTACACGCCCTTCTCGGCCAGCGCGTTGAGCGCAGCGGGGAGCGTCGCGACGAGCGTCTTGCCCTCGCCGGTCGCCATCTCCGCGATCTTGCCCTCGTGCAGCACCATGCCGCCGATCAACTGGACGTCGAAGTGGCGGATGCCGAGCGTGCGCTGTGCCGCCACTCGCGTGAGTGCGAACATGTCGACGAGCGCGTCGTCGAGCGTCGCCTTCTCCTCGCGCACCTTCTGCCGCCAGTCGGCGACGGCCGCCTTCACCTGCTCCGCGTCGAGGGAGTCCGCCCACGCGGCGCGCTCCCCGATCTCCTTGACCCGCGCCTGGTAGCCGGAGACGGCCCGCTGGTTGGCGGACCCGAAGATCTTCTGCAAGCCCTTGCCGATGCGGCCCGGGATCGCTCCGAAATCGAACTTCATCTGATGGACCTCTGCCGAGCCTGCGCGCCCGCGCACGACTTCGGCGGTGACTGCTTGCCGCGACACCTGCGGCACGACGGATTGCGATCGATGCGTCCACCATGGACGCACACGGCGGAGGGCGAGCCCTCACGCGACTCGCGCGTTGCGCGCGTTCAGCCGCGGATCGCCGTCGGAGCGCGGGGGCGAGGGAGACCGTGCGCCAGGGTCAACAGACCGCGCGATTCGGATCGCTCTCCGAACACCCCGCCGCGGCGGACCATGGCATGCGCTTCGCCGCCGATCGCGTCACCGCGCCCGACTTCCTTGACCTGGAAGCCGACGCATGCGGCCGTCTCGACCGGCTCGACCGGACCACGACCGGTCTGCGGACCGCCCGCCAGCGTCGCGATCACGACGATGGCGAACAGCAACGCCAGCGCGCCGACCTCGCGTCGTTCGGGGTTCCGGATCATCGCGGCGCCTCTCCACGCGGCGGGCCGAGCAGGCGATCGACGACCTCGAAGAGCAGAGCCTCGGGGTAAGGCTTCGCGAGGAAGCCGTCGGCACGACGCATCTCCTGCATCGAGATCTTGCTCGCCGTGCACAGGAGCACCGGAATGCTCCTGGTGCGATCGTCGGACTTGAGGGCCGCGAGGACCTCGAGGCCATCCATCTCGGGCATCTCGTAGTCGAGCACCACCAGGTCGGTCTTGCCCTCGCGGATCGCGGCGAGACCGCTGCGGCCGTCCGCCGCGGTGCGGACCCGGTAGCCACGCGCGCGGAACACGGCGGCGACCGCGGCCGCGAGGTGCTCCTCGTCGTCGACCACCACGACGTCCACCATTCCGATGCGGATCGGACGCTTCACGTCCTCCGCCCCCCGCTGTTCGCACAGCGCCTGCAGGGACGACGAGGTCGGCAGTCCGAGTTCGGCGAAGCGCGCCTCGATCCGCGCGCGCAACTCGCGATTGAACTTCTGGAGCTGGACCCACGCCTCGTAGTCGGGGAAGTCCGGCTTGAGGTCGTGTGCGTCGTGGGTGTCGACCGCGAAGTAGAACTCGCCCGGCACGATGTGCTCCTGGAGGAGCAGCTTCATGAACGGGTAGTTGCGGTTGCCGAGCCGCATCCAATAGGTGACGCAACCCGCCGCCGCGTGAGAGTCGCGCTCCCGCGCGGGCGCCTTCTCGATCTCCCGCTGGAACAGCGCGAGCACCTGTTCGGACGGTGCGTCGGGCGGAAGGACGAGGTCGGGGCGGCCACGCGCGCCGGTACCGGGCGCGTAGGCCAGCGTCATGTATGCGTCGATGGCGCGGGTGACCATCGCTGCCGTGAGCTCGCAGAGCCGCAAGGTCGATCGGGAAGCGTCGCGCTGCACGCCGTTGCGCGGTCCCGTTCCCGGAGTCGCACCGGAACCCGGGATCACCCAATCCGGACTCCCCGCGAGCGACGAACGGAGAGCCGCGGACGAGTCTAGCTCGCGCGCGCCGCCGTTCACGAGGTCGCCTCCTTCGACACGACCTTTCGTTCCGCGGAGGGTTCGCGCCAGAGGGTCCACGCGAGGGCGATCGCCCCGACGGTGATGCACGAGTCGGCGACGTTGAAGGCCGGGAAGACGTGCTCCACCCCACCCTCGCCCCGGTAGTAGAAGAGCAGGAAGTCGCGCACCCCTCGACCGGCCATGAACAGGTTGTCGTAGAGATTGCCGACGGCACCGGCGAGGACGAGCCCGATGACCAGCAGCGTGAAGCGGCGCCGCGGAGGGGTTCGCGCCGCGAACCAGATCAACGCGGCGACCGCGAGCAGCCGCAATGCGATGAGCGGCACGGTCAGCGACTGACCGAGACCCCAGATCGTGCCGGTGTTGTTCAACTGCACGAGGTCGAAGCCGAAGGGCGCCGGGAGCAACCCGGTCGGGACGCGACCCTGACGAGGAGGGGTGGCGGCGACGTAGGCGAAAGCCGCAGCTTTCGACCACAGATCGAGGGCGACGAGCAGCGGTACGGGCACCCAGAACCAAGCCTTGCCCCGCAGGGACGTGCGCGGCGGCGTGCTCTCGGGTGCGCTCATGGGAATCGCAGCGATCAGGCGCTCTCGCGGCGCTCCGCCTCTTCCTGATGACGCACGCAGTAGCGGGCCCAGGGCACGTACTCGAGGCGGTCGATGGGAATCCAGTACTCGCCCTTGCCCTTGTTCTTGTCGACCTTGGCGCGGGCGGCCTTGGCCGGACGCGCCTTGCCGTCCTCCGCCTGTTCCATGCACCGCGGGCACGCCCCGAAGGGCCACTCGCCCTTGCCGTCAATGCGATCGATGGCCTCCTCGATCAACTGGATGGTCTCCTCCTCGTTCTCGATCAGCCCCAGGAGGAAGCCCTGGTCGTAGTTGTCGGTGCCTTGGTCGGCGAGATGGTCGACCGAGCTGTCCTGGTCGGAGGCGCGCAAGGCTTCGTCACGCATCGAGCCGACGTCGCCGCGGAGATTCGCGAGCTGCGCTTCGAGAAGGCGGCGGAACTTGGTCAGTTCCGTCTTGGTGGGCTTGGTCATCGATCAGGTCTTTGCAGTCCTTCGGAACCCCACGGTCAGCAGCGCCGGATCGGAACCGCGCCGCCGCCGCGGGCTGTCGCCGGGGAGTGCAGGACCCTTCCGGCGCGAAACGCCTCCTCGGACGCACGAGGCGTTCCGCTGGAGGGGCGGGGACGATAGGCTCGCCCCACTGGGTGGTCAAGCTGCCGGAACGGCCTGCGGGGCCGGCTCCGCAGGGTCCCGCGGCCGCCCGACCTGGGCTTCGCCCGTTCGGAACCGATTGCCTTGTCCGACGCGCCCACCTCGCTGCTGGCCGACTTCCTCGTCTACCTCGGAGCCGAGCTACAGCTGTCGCGCCACACCGTCGCCGCGTATCGCCGCGACCTCGAACCCCTGCTCGCGTCGCGCGATGCGATCCCCGATGCCGCCGCCCTGCGCGATCACCTGGCGCAGCTGCGCAAGACCCACGCCCCGGCGTCGGTGCTCCGCGCCATGGCCGCGATTCGCGGCTTCTGCCGCTTCCTCCTCGCCGAAGGGGTGATCCGGACCGATCCGTCCGAACGGCTGCTCGGCGTCCACCGCGCCCTGCGCCTGCCGAAAGCCCTCGGCCGCAGCCACGTCGAGAAGCTGCTCGACGCCTTCTCCGGCGACGCACCTCTGGAGACCCGCAACCGCGCGATCCTGCTGACGCTCTACGCCACGGGATGCCGCGTCAGCGAGGTCACCGGTCTGGAACTGGGCTCCCTGATCGAGGAGCACGGCTTCTTGCGGGTCCGCGGCAAGGGTGACAAGGAGCGCATGGTCCCGCTCTCCGATCGGGCGCGAACCGAGCTGCTGCGCTGGCGCGACCAGGTCCGCCCGCTGTTCGCCCTGCGCGCCCCGGAACCGACCGATCGGATGTTCCTGTCGCATCGCGGCCGTCCGCTCGACCGGGAACGGGTCTGGCAGGTGGTCACGAAGGCGGCCCGCCGG
The DNA here is from genome assembly GCA_046349595.1 of Planctomycetota bacterium. GTDB lineage: Bacteria > Planctomycetota > UBA1135 > UBA1135 > UBA2386 > JACRLW01. The sequence continues at coordinate 1,647,655 of JAXMCA010000001.1, read as the reverse complement.
GTCGGCCTCGACCTCGCCTGCTCGCCCCATGCCCTGCGCCACTCCTTCGCGACCCACCTCGTCGCCGGAGGAGCGGACCTGCGCTCGGTCCAGGAGCTGCTCGGCCACCGCTCCCTGTCGACCACCCAGGTCTACACCAAGGTCGACCCCGCCCGGCTGCGGGCGCTCCACCGGCGCTTCCACCCCCGCGGCTGAAGGCAGACTCCGTGAAGTCGGGGCGCGCGCTTTGGCCCGCGCTTCGCTACACTCCGCGCCCCCCGCCCACACGGACGGGGTTCGTCATTCGACCTGCCCTGCTCGAGGGGCCTGATCTCGAGCGGCGTTGGCCATCCGCACGGGATGCAGCGCCTTTGTCCGGCGCCGCGCACACACGCACGCGCGCTCCCCGTGCTGAGTGAGACAGATGAGCAAGAGACTGTTCGTGGGCAACCTCTCCTGGGATACGCAGGAGGACGACCTGATCGCGGCATTCGAAACCGATGGCCGCAGGGTCGCGAGTGCCCGCATCATGACCGATCGTGATACCGGCCGTCCGCGCGGATTCGCGTTCGTGGAGATGGAGACCGACGCCGACGCGCAGGCCGCGATCGAGGCGATGAATGGCAAGGAGCTGGACGGTCGTCCGCTGCGCGTCAACCTCGCCGAAGAGCGCGCGCCGCGTCCGGCCGGTGGTGGCGGCGGCGGTGGCCGCGGCGGCTTCGGCGGTGGCCGGAGCGGCGGCGGCGGCGGTGGTGGCCGCGGCGGCTTCGGCGGTGGCGGTGGCGGCGGTGGTGGCCGCGGTGGCTTCGGCGGCGGCCGCGGTGGCGATCGCCGCGGTGGCGGCGGCGACCGTTGGTGAGTCCCGACCGGGACTAGAGCCCATCCTTCGAGCCTCGTCGCGCGTCCGCGCGGCGAGGCTCGCGCATGTACGCAGCAGGCGTTCAGCGTCCGTCGCGCACTTCGCGACGATCGATGATCAACTGCACGAGGGCGGCACCGCTCGCGCAGACGAAGCACGACGCCCACAGCCACTGCGCTCCGACCCGCTGCCACATCCAGGTACCGAGCCAGGGAGCGAGAAGCGCCGCGACCGACCACATCGCGGAGATCGTCGCGACGTAGCGCGCTCGGCTCCGCGCGCCGGCGCGCGCCGTGGTCCACACCATCGCCTGCGGCGATTCGAGCATCTCTCCGATCGTCCACAGGACCACGACGAGCACCGCGAAGCTCCATGAGGAGCCGAGACCGACGATGCCGAAGGCGATGCCGATGAACAGTGCGCCGGTCGCGCACAGGCGCAGCGGACGCTGGCCGCGCAGGCCGTGGACGAGCACCATCTCGAACAGGACGATCACCACGGCGTTGAGGCCGAGCAGATGTCCGATGACTTCCGGTGACAGGCCGTAGACCGCCGTCAATTGCAGAGGGAGTGTGTAGGCGAACTGCAGGAACACCATCGCCAGCACGAGCACGGTGCCCGCGAAGCACACGAAGCGCGCGTCGCGCCACGGGCTGCGATCCGGCAGCTGGTCCTCACCGTGCGCCGCGTCGATCGGCATCAGGCGATGCCCGACACAGAGCAGGAACATGCAGGCATAGAAGCTGCTCAGGGCATCGAGAGGGAACAGCCATGCGTAGTCCAGCTCGGCGATCTTGCCTCCGACGGTCGGCCCGATCGCCCAGCCGAGATTCACCGCGAGTCGCAGCAGGGCGAAGGACTTGGTGCGGACTTCAGGAGGGGCATTGGCCGCGAGCATCGCGAAGGACGCCGGCCGGAACGCGTCGCCGCACGCGCCGACCGCGAACAGTCCGCACAGGAGCCCGACGTCGGAGCGCATGTGGCCCAGTGCGAGGAGTGCCAGTCCGGTGGTGAACAGACTCAGCGCCATCGCCGGGACGCCGCCGAGACCGCGAGCGATCGGTCCTCCCACCCACGAACCCGCGACCGAACCGACCCCGAATGCGATCAACAGGCGGCCGGCCGCGTCGGCGTCGTGGTGGAGTTCCTCGGTCAACCACAGGGTGAGGAACGGCGCGACCATGGTGCCTGCGCGATTGACGAAGGCGACCACGCAGATCAGCCACACGCGGAGCGGCACTCCGCCGAAGGCGTCGCGATAGAGGCGGAGCAGGGACCTCAAGCGCGGCGGACTCTACGCCGCGCTCATCGCAATGCACGCAACGCCGCGCGTGCGCCATCGATGTCGAGATGGCGCGCGGCGCGATCGAGCATCAGCAGTTCCGGCTCGACGAAGCGATCGTGCTTCTGCGCCGGCAGTCCGTGCAAGCGTCCGAGCAGCACCGCGACATCCGGAGCCGGCGCCTCCGCGAGCGCGCGCAGGCGGGACAGCAACTCCGCGGCCCCCAGCTGTTCGACACCAAGGAAGGGGCCGTCCACGTCGCAGGGTACGCCGAGCATCGCCTGCACGGTGTCGATCACGCGATCGCCGCACGGCACGAACAGGATCGCGCCGTTCGCGCCGTCGACGCACGACCGCGCATGCAGACCGAGCTCCACGAACCGACGCTGCGCACGTTCGACGATCTCGCGCGCCACCGGATCGACGAAATCGGGCGCGACCGCCCCCATCCAGACGCGCTGCATCTCCTCGCGCACGCGGTCGTGCACGCCGGCCGGCGCGCGACCCATGAAGCGTGCTCGACCCGCACCGACCGCCGGTTCGACGACGACCCGCCGCGCACCGCCCTCCACACCGAGCACGATCCAACGTCGTCCGCCCAGGACCAGCAGCTCACCCGCGCGGATCGACGGGTCCAGCATGATGCGCCCGAGCTCGGCGCCATCGTGCTGCACCGCGAACTCCTCGGCCTGTTCGAAGGCCGCGTAGAAGGTCCAGTCCCCGACCAGACTCTCCCCTTCCGGTCCGAGCAGCAGCGTGCCGTCGGCTTCCTGCTCGATCAGGCCCTGTGCGGCGAGCCCGCGCAGGAAGCGCGCGAAGGCCGCGGCATCGATCGCGCGGAACGCGCCGTGGCGACACAGCACCGCGTGGAGATGCTGCGCCTTGGCGCCCTCCTCCTGGGCGATCACCGACAGCGTCTGCTGCACGAGCGTCGAAGCGTGCACCGCGTCGGCGCGCGGCGGCTCGCAGAAACCCTGCACGAGGAGCTGCACCATGGCGACGGCCTGCACGACCTGCGGCGCGAGGTCGGCGAGCGGGTCGTCCGCTTCCGGTTCGATCTCGTCGATCGCGTAGATCCGCAGCACCGCGGGTTCGCCCTTGCGTCGTCCGGAGCGACCGAGTCGCTGGCGCAGCGCCGCGACCGACGAGGGTGCGCCGATCTGCGCCACGCTCTTCACCGCGCCGATGTCGATGCCGAGTTCCAGGGTCGCCGTGCAGATCACCGTGCACGGTCGATCGCCGTCGCGCAGGTCCGCTTCCACATCCTGCCGCCACGCCCGCGCGAGGCTGCCGTGGTGCGCGACGAACTCGACCGGCACGTGTTCGTCCTCGCAGCGCTGACGCAGGCGATCGCTCAACTCCTCGACCACACGACGCGCATTCGCGAACACGAGGTTGCGGCTGCCGCGCATGGTCCGGAACAGGTGGTCGGCGACGACCTGCAGAGCCGCCGGCTCCGTGTCGTCCGGCGATGCCACACCCCGCACACCGCGGACCTGCACGCGCAGCTCCTGCCCTCCCGACGGCGACTGCACCAGCGCCACCGACGCCGGGTCCTCAGGTCGAAGGGCCGCCCGCGCGAGATCCATGTCGCCGAGCGTGGCGCTCAGCCCGACGCGGGCCACGCGCCGCCCGAGCAGGAGTTCCAGCCGCGCGAGTTGCGATTGCAGTTGCTTGCCGCGCTCCGTGCCGAGGAAGGTGTGGAGTTCGTCGACCACCACGTAGCGCAGGGACGCGAAGATGCCGCGCAACTTCGCACCGCGGCGGATGAACAGTCCCTCCAGTGACTCCGGCGTGATCAGCAGCACGCCCGACGGATCCTCGATCACCGCACGCTTGCGACCGCCGTCGACATCGCCGTGCCAGCGGTGGACGGCGATGTCGAGCCGCTCGCAGAGCTCGTCGAGGCGGCCGAACTGGTCGTTGATCAGCGCCTTCAGCGGACCGACGTAGATCGCGGCCACACCCGAGGACGCGCCGTCCCGCGCCAGACGGGACAGGATCGGCAGGAAGGCCGCCTCGGTCTTGCCGGCTGCCGTCGAGGCCGCGATCACGAGATCGCGATCGCCGGGCAACAGCACGGGAATGGCCCGCTCCTGCGCATCGCGCAGTTCTCTCCAGCCGCGTTCCCAGATCCACTCCTGCACTCCGCGATGCAGGAGCTCGAACGAGGACGAGCGCGTGGGCGGTACGCGCTCAGATCCGGAAGGACTGGAGTTCGTCATCCCCTCCGACCTGCGGCTTCGGATCGCCCTCCGCGTCGACGTCCTCGGGCAGCGGCGCGTCGGCCGGCTCCTTGTCCTCGGCCGGATCGACGTTGCCGAGCAACCGGCGCCAGTCCGCGCCGGGATTCTGCTCGAGGACCGCGAGGAGGTGGACGAACTCCTTCACCGTGTTGCGCGGCGTGCGGAACCAGGCGTCGCCGATGCGACGCCCGCAGTGCTCCATGAAGGCGCGCAGGCCCTCGTCGGGGAGCAGGAAGCGCGCCGGATCACCGCCGGCCTGGACCCTGCGGATGTTGATCAGGAGGACGTAGACATCCTCCGGTCCGAGGTTCTGCAGTCGGATCACCGGGCCGCTCAGATCGACGAGCCCATCCTTCGCGAAGGAGTTCTCCGACAGCCGCGACTGAAGGGCCGGATAGGAGAACAGGCCGCGACGCGTGTCGGTGAGGAACTCGGGCGTGCCGCCGAACACGAAGCCGAGTCCCGACGCCGAGCCCTGCAGGCAGTCGTTGACGATGCGCAGCACCTGCTCGTAGTTGCTCGATCGCGCCTTCGGGCTGTTCATCTTGTAGAGATTGACCATCTCGTCGAGACAGACCAGCAGGCCGTCGAATCCCGCGAGCCGGCAGAAGCGCGCCATCAGCTCGAGGTGGTCGAGGAAGTCGGCGTCGTCGATGATGCTGCGCACCCCGAGCGCCGCCCGCGCCTCGGTTCGCGTGGTGAACTCGGCGCGCAGCCACCGCACGGCGTCCGCGGTGAGCTGTTCGTTGCCCGTGTCGTGCCCCTCCCAGTAACGCTCCACGACCTGCGCGAAGTCGAAGCCGCCGCGCAACTCGGCGAGCGAGGCCAGCCGCTCCTGGATCACCACCGCGGGCTCGACCTCGCGTTGCCGCGCATCGCCCAGCGCGGTGCTGACGAAGCGCTCGACCACGCCGGGCAACGCGCCACCCTCGGGCTTGCTGCGCGTCGCCATGTTGGTCATCAGCTCCGCGTACAGCGTGCGCGATTCCCCACTGGTGCCGAATAGACGGCGGTCCGGCGCGAGATCCGCCTGCACGCAGACCAGCTTGCGCTCCATCGCGACTGCGCGGACGAGATTGAGGAAGAAGGTCTTCCCGGCTCCGTACGGACCGATCACGAAGCGCACCGCCGCGCCGCCCTCGGCGACGCGCGCGAGGTCATCCATCAGGACGCGGATCTCCGCCTCGCGTCCGACCTGGATCAGGTGCTGGCCACGGCGCGGGACCACACCTGCGCGCAACGACTGCAACACTGCATCACGGTCCTTGGCACGAATCACTTCGCCTTCGCTCACGATCGCAGCTCCCGCATCACGTCCATGTCGATCTCCAGTGGATCCTCACCCTCGCAGACCGCGGCTCCGCAGCGTTCGAAGGCGAGGTCGTTGATCACCTCGAGCGCGCCGTCGGGCAGGAGCCCCAGGCGCTCGGCCTCGCCTTCGTACTCGGCACGGCCCCAGCTTGCACGCGCACTCAGTGCGAACAGCAGCGCCGCGTGTGCGCCATCGAGCCCGGCGACCTGCGGCGCGTCGGCATCCGGAGCGTCGGTCGCCGGCGTCTTGTCCTCCGGTTCCTCCGCGTCGAAGACCTGCGCGAGAAGCGACGACACGGCCGCGGTCTCGCGCATGCGCCGAGCCACCGTCTCCATGTCGAGCGTCAGCCCCGCAGCCTCTGAGGACACGCGCGGCGGGACGGCAGCACCTGCGTGCAAGGAGCCGTCCCGCACGACGACCGGCCCACGATCGACGTCCGCCGTCGCATCGTGAAGCGCCTTGTGCACGTCGTCCTGAGGCAGTCCCAGCGCGACGAAGGCACGCTGCAACGCGACGACCTCCGCCGGATCGACGCGTCCGTCGGCGAGCACGACGCGGACCAGGAACCCCGCCACGGTGTCGCGCTGTGCGGCATCGAGCCCGGCCAGCCGACGCGCGAGTCCGCTCGCACGTGGCCGCTCGACGAACAGCCAGCGAAGGTGCGCGCGCAGGCGGGCACGCTCCCCCTCGGTCAGATCGGGGAAGTGTTCGACCTGCTCCTCGATCGCACTGCGCTCCGCTTCCCCGTTCCCGGACGCGGCCGATCCCACCAGCGTGCCGAGATGCAGCAGCAACATCGCCGCCGCGTGCCGCGGCAGCAGCACACGCGGCGCATCGGCCGGGCTGCGGAACACCACGGCCTTGCCGCGCGCGCGCAATGCGGGACCACCGAAGCGCAGATCCGGCTCGACGCCGAAGCCCAACACCTCCAGGCCGCGGAGCATGCGCGACTGTTCGCGCCGTGTGACGACGTCGCCTTCGGCGGCGCACGCCGCGAGCAGCACCGCCGCGTCGATCGGGGTAGCGCCGTCCGCCGCAGTCGCCAGTTGATCGCGCAGTCGCTCGAGGGCCGCGGTCCGCCGCGAAGACGCCAGCTCCTTCGGCAGCAGCGCCAGGGCCTGCACCTCGTTGCGCCGTGCCGGTTCGCGCTGCACGAAGCGCGCGTACTCCGCAAGGTCCTCGGCACAGGCCGTCGCGATCTCCGCGACGCGACGTCGCGGCCCGACCAGGCTCGCCACGTCCGGGATGCCGCTGTCGACCACGAGCGGACCTCCGAACGAGGCACTGGCCGGGCGGTAGCTCGCGCGGATCGTGCGCTTGCAGGTCGGCAGGCGCAGGCCCTGCGGATGACGTGCCAGGAAACGCGTGCGGAACAGCTCGTCGAACTCCGCCGCCACGCGCGACGCGCTCGTCGGCAGTCGGATCTCGGGTTCGTGCCGGATCCAACACAGCGCCGTTTCGGCGTCGAGTGGCGATGCACGAGCGGCGGCGCGTCCGATCGCGGCTCGCAGTCCGACGGGCAGCTCCTCGTCGATGCGCGGCAGGAGCGCGCAGGAGCGCTGCAGCGCCTCGTCGTCGACCGACAACGACAGCACGCCGAGGAATGCGGTCGCGTAGCGGACGAAGGAGGTCGAGGCGTGGTACACGCGCAGGAGTTCGAGGACCTCGCGTGCGATGGCGTCGAACTCCCGCTCTCCCTCGGTCCGGCCCGCCAGGTCGTGCAGGGCCCGACGCTCGAGTCCGTAGAGGAACAGGAAGACGTGACCGGGATCGGCGCCGGGCTGCCGACGCCCGGCGCACAGCCAGGTGAGGTGTGCGGCGCGCGCCTCTGCGGTCAACGCACCATAGGAGGGCCAGTAGCCCATCCGATCGAGCGACGGATCCACCTCCCCTCGATCCGCGGGTGCACGCGGATCGAGGCAGGCCGGCTCATCGCCGCGCGCGGGGTCGACCGCGGGCATCGGATCGCCGACGTAGACAAGTCCGCCTTCGTAACGACGACCACTGAGCTCGACGGGCTCGCCCACATCGACCCAGCGCGCCTGGGTGCGCGCCGGGCGTCGCGCGCGAGAGGGCTCCGCGACGTCTTCGACGTAGCGCCCGTCCACGCGGACACCCGGCGCACCCGTAGCGTCCCGCACAGGCGCCGCGACACGCGCGCGCGTCGCGATCGCCGCGGCGAGGGCGACGAGCGCGGCGACTCCGAGGACCACGAGGAGTTGGATCAAGGGCAGGAGATCCTCCGGTGATGCACCGTCCCCGTGCAACCGCGGAGCAGGATCCGCGCGATCGACCGACGTCGACCGCGTTGGACCACGGTGCCGCCCCGCCTAACCTCTGCGCCACCCATGATCCTGTTCTACACCCCGGGCACCTGTGCCCTCGCCGAGATCATCGTGCTGCAATGGACCGGTGAGCCGCACCGCCTGTGCCGGCTGTCCCGCGAGGAGCGACAGGGGCCGGTGTACCGCAGCACCGTGAATCCGATGGGCCAGGTGCCCGCGCTGCTGATCGACGGCCGTGTCCTCACGGAGAACACCGCCCTGCTCGCGCTGCTCGCCGATCGACGGCCGGAGCGCGGACTGCTCCCCGTCGTCCACACGCCCGAGCGCTACGAGGCGCATCGCCGGCTCGCGTGGTTCGACAGCACCTTCCACGTCGCGCACAAGCCCCTCTTCGCACCGCAACGCTTCCACCCCGATCCGGCCCTGCACGATGCGATCCGCGCGCAGGCGCTGGTCCAGATCCGCGGCGCGCTCTCCCACCTCGACGCCGGTCTTCGACGCTCGAGTTGGGTGATGGGTCCACATCGTTCGGTCGTGGATGCCTACGCCTTCGCGCTGTCGCGCTGGTGCGAGTCGCGCATCGACTACGCCGCGGAGTTCCCGAACGTGAAACGCTTCCTCGACATGATGCGCGCGGAACCGGGCGTCGCCCGGGCTCTCCAGATCGAGACCACCGAGCCCGGACCCGATCACCTGTCCTTCGCCGCACTCACCGCGGGCAACGTGCTCAGAGGGGAACTCGACGCATGAGCGCGGTCCGGAGCGTCGCGCTCGTCGTCGCGCTGCTCTGCGCGGCGCCGCTGCAGAGCTGCTTCACCATGGTGGTGTGGGGTGTCGGGCCCGACGGCGCCGACGTGCTCGCGGATTCCGAGGACGACCCTGCACCCTGGACCTGGCGCACGGTGGGCACGCGGCTGCTGCTCACCCCCTTCGCGCTCGCGCTCGACTGCGTGACCCTGCCGGTGCAGGCCGCGGTGTTCGGCTGGGATTCGGACGAGGACGACGACCACCACGAGCGGCGACACCGGGACCACGACCACGGAACCCGCCGCCACCGGCACTGAGCGCGCCGCCCGGATTCCCCGGCTCCCGCAATCCGGTGACGCCCCGCGGCGACGCGCCTATCCAGGTCGCCTGCACCGCGCCCCCCGCGCGTGCCGTCCCCAAAGACAAGAAGGGGTGCCCCATGAATCGGATTCCAGGAATCTCCCTGCTCCTCGGTCTCGCCGTCGCCGCTCCGCTGTCCGCGCAAGGCTTCAACGTCGACTTCATCCCCACCGCGCCCGAGGTCGTGCTCGACACCGACCTGACCATGTATCGCCTGCCGAGCGGCCAGGTGATTCCGATCGTGGGCGGCACCTTCGTGTTCCGCAGTGTGCTGATCCCGCGCGGCACGCGCGTGCGCGGCGTCGGTTCGAACCCCTTGGTCTTCGTGGTGCAACAGGACGTGCGCATCGACGGCGATCTGAGCGTCGACGGAGAGAACGGCGCGAACGTCGACACCCTCAACTCCGCGAACTTCCCTGCGCCCGGCGGACGCGGTGGGCCGGCCGGCGGCTCCGGCGGCGACGGCAGTCCCTCGACCACCGCGCGCTCCGCGACCGGAAAGCCCGGCTATGGAGCGTTCCAGATCGCGGGGATCGGCGGCGGCGGTGGAGCCCTCGGCTGCGGCACGACCTGCAACCGCGGCGCGGGTGGTGGCGGCGGCGCCTTCGCGACACAGGGCGACCTCGACTACCTGCTCGGCACGCGGTCCTGGTTGCAGGTCCGCGGCGAGGGCGGCGCCGGCTGCCGCGACCTCTCGCTGCAAGGTGGACTCGCCGGGCCTCTGCCCTTCCTGGATGGCCGCGAGGAGAACGACTTCTTCGGCGTCGGCGTCGATCTTTCGACCTTTCGATTCGTCCCCGGCGAACTGCCGATGTTGATGGGCGGGGAAGGCGGAGGTGGCGGTGGGGACATGGCTCCCAACTGCCTGCCCAACGATCCCAATTGGATCAGCGACGCGAAAGGCGCAGGCGGCGGAGGTGGCGGTGGCGCGTTGCTGATCGCGAGCATGCGCCGAGTGATCGTCGGCCCCTTCGGACACGTGACCGCGAACGGTGGCCATGGCGGCGGTGGCGAACAGGGCCACTCCAACAACCTCGGCGGCGGAGGTGGCGGTGGCTCCGGCGGCATGATCGTGCTGCTCGGCATCGGCGGCATCGAGCTGAACGTCAAGGGCGACACCTGGCGCAACGGCGATGCCGACTTCGTGCTCTCCGCGGACGGCGGCATCGGCCGGCAGGGCGTCTTCAGCGGGTTGAGCTTCGAGCGCAAGTACCCGCGCGTGTCGATGGTCAACAATGCGCTGCCGGCGGGCGGCTTCGGCGGTCTCGGGATCATCGAACTCGTCGCCCCCGCCGGGACCAACACCGATGGCACCAACACCATCCTCGACGACGGCGTCGACGTCGTGCTCAACGGCGTCGCACTGCGCGGCACGGAGAAGGTGCGTTACCTCGCTTGGCGAGGCTTCCAGAGCCCGAGTGGGAGTTTCGTCGACGACATGGGAGCGCCGACCGGATGGGCGCGCGGTGAAGGCGACATGCGCCCCGCGCCGATCCTGCTACCGCTGTTCTGAGAGCGCACCGCGCAGACCGAACAGGCGCAGCGCGCAGTAGACGACGAGTCCCGCACCGACGACGGATAGACCGAGCAGACCCTCGGAGGTGCGGCGGAAGAAGGCGAAGCCGGCGATGCCGACCGTGCTGATCAGGTAGATCAGCGGAACGAAGGGCCAGCCGGCGATGGGCATGGCCTCGGCACCGCGACGCAGACGCGTGACGAGCAAGCCCACGACGACCGCAGCGCTGCACAGCGACAGGGTCCATCCCGCGAACTGCACCAGGTCGGACAGCTCCTTCCAGAACAGGAACAGCAACGCCAGCACGACCTGCAAGGCGATCGCGGCGCGATGACCGCCGACGCTCGCGATGACGCGGGGCAGGTAGCCGTCCTCCGCCATGCGCGCGTAGACGCGTGGCCCGGCCATCGTCATCGCGGTGACCGATGTGACGCCGGCGAGCGCGACCAGGGCCGCGAGGACGCGCGCGGCGACCGGACCGCTCAGCGCGCGCGCCGCGACCACGCCGATGTCGGCCTGCCCGGCGAGTTCACCGACCGGAGCCGCGAGCACGAAGACGAAGTTGAGCGCGAGGTAGGCGAGCGTGGTGATCAGCGTCCCACCGATCAGGATGCGTGTCAGCGAAGCGCGCGCGACGTCGATCTCTCCCGCGATGTAGCTCGCGGCGTTCCAGCCGGAGTACGAGAACGACACCCAGACGCAGGTCACCGCGAAGGTCGACGGCTCGAAGGGCTTCGCGACTTCGGACGCAGGGCTTGCCACTCCGCCCCGCGCCGTGATCGCGGCCACACCTGCCACGACCAGAATGGCGATGAAGACCAGCTTGAAGGTGACGAGGGCATCCTGCGCACGCGCACCGACCTGGAGTCCGCGCGCATGAAGCACGCCCGCGACCACCACGATCGTCGCTCCGATCAGATGCGCTTCGGCCTCGATGCCGAATGCAGAGTTCAGGTAGGTCTCGCTGACGGCGGCCGCGATCGCGATCGGCGCCGAGAAGCCGGCGAAGAGCGAGATCCACCCGGCCAGGAATCCGGCCAGCGGTCCCAGCATCTGGCGCAGGAGTTCGTACTCCCCTCCCGAGCGCGGAAAGCATCGACCGAGCGCCCCGTAGCACAGCGCACCACAGGTCGCGAGCACACCGCCGACGCACCACGCCAGCATCACCACCGAGGGTGAGTGATCGGCGAGCGCGAAACCGCTGGTGGTGAACACGCCCGCGCCGATCATGTTCGCGACGACGAGCAGCGCAGCGGATCGCGGGTGGAGCTTGTGCGCCGCGGTCGACGTCGTCACAGGTCCTCGGGGAGCTGATCGGGGATGTCAGCACCGCGCACGAGCACCAGCAATGCCGAGTACGGCACCACGAGATAGCGCCGCTCCTCGAAGCTGATCTCGATCGCCGCCTTGCGGAAGAACAGCGCGTAGTCGCCGACCTCGACCTGCATCGGCATGTAGCGCGCGGTCCGCGCCGGCTCCTTCCACGGCTCCGCTTCGTCCTGCGGCGGTGGCAGTTGGATGCCGGGACCGAGCGCGACGACACGTCCGCCGCGCACGTCCTCCTTCTCCTTCACACCGGGCGGCAGGAGCAAGCCGACCTTGGTCCTCACCTCACCCTCTTCGGGCTCGACGAGGATCCGATCACCCACCACGAGCAAATGCTTGCTGCCGATCTTCATCGTCGCGCACAACGTTCCGCGCCGCGGACCTCGGCCGGGGCGCGGCGGCAGCATAGCGTCACTTGTCGATTCCGAGCTTCTTCAACTTCGGACGGATCACCGCGCGGCAATAGCCCTGGTTCGGATTGTTCCGGTAGAAGTCCTGGTGGTGCGCATCGGCCTCGTAGAAGGCTCCGGCCGGCGTGATCTCGGTGACGATCCTGTCCTGGAACTGCGCCTGCGCCTTGGCACGGGAATCCTCGGCGACGCGCTTCTGCTCCGCGGAGTGGAAGAAGATCACCGAGCGGTACTGCGTGCCGATGTCGTAGCCCTGCTGGTTCAACGTGGTCGGGTCGTGCAGCTTCCAGAACCACTCGAGCAGCGTCGCATAGGCGATCTTCTTCGGATCGAAGCGCACCTGGACGACCTCGGCATGACCGGTCGACCCGCTACACACCAGCTCATAGCTCGGGTTCGCAACCGTCCCGCCCATGAAGCCCGAGCGTACGTCGAGCACACCATCGAGGGTCTCGAGCACCGCCTCGGTGCACCAGTAGCAACCCGCGCCGAAGGTCGCGGTCTCGGTCCCGTCGGCGGACGGCTGTGCAACCGTCGTCTTGTCCCCTTGGTCGTTCATGGTCTGCCTGGTCGTGTCCTGCTCCTCGGTCCGGCTACCCTCCCGCGCGACGCCGGAGCCCGACTGCACGCCCTGGTTCTGCGAACAACCAGACAGGCACGCGAGCGCAGCGAGCAGCAGCACCGACAGGTGGATCACTCTCATGGTGGGCGCAGGATACGCCGCGACCGCTCCGGCGATCCGTTGGAATCACGGGCGACGTCGTCGCTCAGAACTCGAGAGACAATTGGTCTCTCGAGCCCTGCGTGGCCGCGCATGCGGTCATCAGCAAGCATCTGAGAGCCCGTATCATGGACTTCCTCTCGGGCCCACAGCGCGGCCTCCTGCCGCAACCGAAGGGGTGCGGCTCGCTTCGCTCACCGCACCCCGAGGCACTCGGCCGCGCTGTCGGTCCTGCTGGCATCGACTGCTCACGAGAATCCGCGCGTGCCGCGCGAATCCTCCGGAGGAGTAGATCAGCGCCCGACGATGCGCGCGAGCACGTCGGTGGCGGTGACCAGCCCGACGAAGCGACGGCCGTCACGCACGACGAGACGATGCACGCCGCGCTGCACCATGATCCGCGCCGCTTCCAGCACGGAGGCCTCGGCGGGGACCGTCACCAGTTCCGGAGTCATCACGCTGATGACCTCGGCGTCGGCGTCACCGGGGAAGTGCTCGTGCCAGGAGTGCTCCGGCTCCTCCGACTCGGCGCCCTCCTCGGTCTCCTCTTCCTCCTCCAGGGCTGCGTAGTCGGCGCCCTCGCCCTCGTGCTCCTCGTCGGCCGACTCGGCGAGGTGCTCGAGCACGTCGCGCATCGAGATCACGCCGACGACGCCACCGGCGCCATCGGTGACCGGCATGCCGGAGATGCCATTGTCGGCGAGCAGCCGCAGCGCCTCGCGGACGGGGGCATGGGCGTCGATCGTCACCACGTCGGAGCGCATGACCTCGCGGATCGCGGCGTCGCGCCAAGCATCATCGGTCGGGGACCGTTTCATGTCGCACCTCGGGGGCGGCGGGGGACGTCACGTGCCCCTGCGCCGCCTCTCTCGCAACGGTGCGAGGCCCGCCAACTTTCGTCGACCGGGCGTCAGTCGATCTTCTTCTCGACCTCGGGCTTCTTCGCGGCCGGTGCCTTCGCGCCGTCCTTGCAGCAGCCACCGGTCGCGCCGTCGACGCAGGTGTCACCACAGCAGCCGCCCGCCTTGCCTTCCTTGAGGCTGGTGGGAGCGACCGCGCCTTCCTTCTTCTTCGTGCCCTCGGTCGCCCCCTTCTCGGCGGCATCCCCCGCGGCGGGCTCGCTCTTCTTCTGCGCGGCGTCGAGCTTGGCGAGGATGGTGGTCGGGTCCTTCTTGAGGTCGTCGACGCAGTCCTTGCAGCAGAAGCGGATCAGGCGCGTGCCGTACATCACGTCGTAGACGTCGGCGCCGAGCTTCTCGCCCGAGGCGGCACAGGTCTTCAGCGGGTAGTTCGCGGCCTGGGCGGCATAGGCAGCGTCGAGGATCTGTTCGGTGATCGCCGCCGCCTTGGCGGTGGCCTTCTCCACGCAGCCGTCGCAGCACAACTCGACGAGCGCGCCGTTCAGCACCAGCTTGTGGGGATCGCCCATCGCGCCGAGCTTCTTGCCCGAGATCGGGCAGTTGGTCAGCGGGTAGTTGGCCGCCTGTTGCGCGACGATCGCCGCATCGAGCTTCGCGGCGAAGGGGGCGGGGTCCTTCTCGACCTTGGCCTGGCACTTCTTGCAGCAGGTCATGAAGGTCCGACCTCCGGCCTGGAAGGTCACGGCGTCGGCGTCGAGCTTCTCGCCGGACACGACGCAGGTGCCGAGCGGATAGGCCGCGACGACGTGGTAGGGCTTGGCGCTCTGCGGCTGGACGGCCACGGCGGCCTTGGCCGCCGGTGCCGCCGGCTTGGCGGTGTCCTGGGCACAGAGCGGGAGAAGGAGGGAGACGGAGGCGATCAGGATGCGGACGATGGACATGGGGCTTCCTCGACGGGAGTCGGAATGGGACAGCGCGATCGGGGTGCAGGTCAACACCGGCAGTCCGCCAGGATTGCGCCGGCCGAGATTTCCGGGGCCGGCGATACGACGCACGCGCCGGGGTGGGCAACCAATTCCGCGAGGATCCCCCCTACCCTTGTGCCATGGCCGATCCCGCGCACCTCGTCGTTCCACCACGGAGCCTGCGTCTCCGCTGCGATCCTGCCACGCTCGGCTTCGCGAGCACGGCGGAGGTCGAACCGGTCGCCGGGATCGTCGGCCAGGACCTGGCGGTCGACTCGCTGCGCTTCGGTCTCGAGACCGATGCCCCCGGCCACAACGTCTTCGTCCGCGGCCTCGCAGGCACCGGCCGGATGACGCTGATCCAGCAGTTGCTCGAGGAGATCCTCCCCTTCTGCCCGCTCGCTCCGGACCATTGCTACGTCCAGAACTTCGCCCAACCGGAACAGCCACGGCTGGTAACCCTGCAGCGCGGCCAGGGCCGCGAGTTCGCCAAGGTCATCGACGACCTGATCGACTTCGTGAAGAAGGACCTGGGGCAGACCCTGCAGGTCGATGCCGTCCGCGCGGCGATCGTCGCGATCGAGAAGAAGACGCGCACCGCGATCGAGGCCCTCACCGAACCCTTCGGCAAGGAACTGCGCGACAACGAGCTCGCGCTCGTCAGCCTGCAGATCGGGCGTGCCTCGCACCCGGCGATCTTCCCCCTGCGCGATGGCAAACCGCTGCCGCCCGAGCAGTTCGAGACGCTGCGCCAGCAAGGCGTCTACACCGACGAGGACCTCGAGCGCGTGCGCGCCCGCATCGAGCAGTTCTCCGCGCGCCTCGAGGAACTGAACCGCAAGGTCTTCGAGATCCAGGCCACGCAGCGCGACGAAGTGCGCGGCGTCTACGCCGAGCACCTGCGCGCCACGCTCCATTCGCAGACCACGCCGATCGCCGCACGCTTCACCGACGACGCCGTGGTCACCTTCCTCGCCGAGATCACCGACGACCTGGTCAACCGCTTCCTCGACGGGCAACCCGAGACCGACGACTTCACGCGCAGCTACCACGTCAACGTCCTCAACGCGCACGGACCCGACACCACCTGCCCGATCCTGATCGAGACGCGCCCGAGCCTCGTCAACCTGATGGGGACCATCGAACAGCAGTGGCCGAAGGACGCCGCGCACGCGCCGGACCACACGTTGATCCGCGCCGGCTCGCTGCTCCGCAGCAACGGCGGCTACCTGATCCTCGATGCCCGCGACCTGCTCTCGGAGATCGGTGCATGGGCCGCACTGGTGCGCACCCTCCGCAGCGGCCGCCTGCAGATCGCTCCGCCCGAAGGCGCGCTGCTCGGCGTGAGCTCGGCGGTGAAGCCGGAGCCGATCGCGATCAACGTCAAGGTGATCCTGGTCGGCGACGCGTGGCTGTACTACCAGCTCGACGCGATCGATCCCGACTTCCCGCACCTGTTCAAGGTGCTCGCCGACTTCGACACCGAGATCCCGCGCGATCCGACGGGGATCGCCCTCTACGCCGGGGTGCTCGCACGCGTCGCTCGGGAGCGCAAGCTGCCACACTTCTCGGCCGACGCCGTCGCTGCGCTGGTCGAACACGGCTCGCGCATCGCCGGTCGACAGGAACGCCTGACGGCGCGGCTCGGTCGCCTCATCGACATCGCACACGAATCGGCGTTCCTCACGCGGCGGCGCGGCGGTGAACTGGTCGGCGCCGAGGAAGTGCGCGAGGCCATCCATCGCGGCCGTCAACGCGCCGACCTGCCGGCGCGACGTTTCCGCGAACGCATCATCGACGGCACGGTGCGGATCCAGACCAGCGGCACCGAGGTCGGTCAGATCAACGGACTCGCGGTGATCCAGGCCGGCCCGCTGACCTTCGGCTTCCCGTCGCGCATCAGCGCTTCGATCGGCGCCGGCACCGACGGCACGATCAGCATCGAGCGCGAAGCGCAACTCAGCGGCTCGATCCACACCAAGGGCTTTCACATCCTCGCCGGCCTGTTGCGTCGCCTGATCCCCATCGACCACCCGCTCGCCTTCCGCGCCGCGATCGCCTTCGAGCAGAGCTACGGGGGGATCGACGGCGACTCGGCATCCGGCGCGGAGACCGTGTGCCTGCTCAGCGCATTGACCGGTCTGCCCGCCCGTCAGGACCTCGCGATGACCGGCGCGATCGATCAACTCGGTCACGTGCAACCGATCGGTGCCGCGACGCAGAAGATCGAGGGCTTCTTCGACGTCTGCCGCGCCGTCGGGCTGACCGGCACGCAGGGTGTGATCGTGCCGCGCACGAACGTGGGTGACCTGATGCTGCGGCGCGACGTGGTCGACGCCTGCGCGGAGGGTCGATTCCGGGTCTTCGCCGTCGACCGTATCCACGATGCCCTCGAGCTGTTCCTCGGTCGGCCGGCCGGATCCCTCGATGCGCAGGGCCGCTATCCCGAAGGCAGCGTGCTCGCTCTGGCGATGGAGCGGGCCACGGCCTTCTGGCGCATGGTCTCCGCCCGTCCGCTCGGTGCGACCGGCAACGGCGGTGAGCGCGACGACGGTGCACCGGCGGCGGCCGCCGCGGGTCCCACTCCGCGATCCTGACCCGCGCAGGGGTGGCAGGATCCCCGGACCGCGTTAGCTTCTCGCTGCTCGCCCCCCGCCCGTTGCCTCTTCGATGTCGTCGCGTCCGCACTCGCCCCCGGGGGTCGTCCTGTCCGCCCTGCTCGCCGCATGGGCAGGCGGTGCGGCCCGATCCCAGGGGCTCGGTCCGCCGCCGGTACCCTTCGAGAACCCGATCACGCCGCAGAAGGCGATCCTCGGCAAGGTGCTGTTCTTCGACGAGCAGTTGTCGAGCGACGGCACGATGGCCTGCGCGACCTGCCACCGTGCGGAGAGCGGCGGCGCGGATCCGCGCATCGGGCTCCACCCGGGTCCGGACGGCGTGCGCAACACACCCGACGACGGTCGCGGTTCGCCCGGCGTGGTGCAGTCCACGCCCGCGGGCGACTACTCGCCCCACCCCTTGTTCGGACTCGCGCCGCAGGTCACGCGCCGCACCGCGCCGCCGATGATCGGGGCCGCGTGGTTCAACACGCTGCGCTGGGACGGTCGCGCGACCGAGACCTTCATCGATCCGATCACGCACCAGCTCCGCATCATGGCCGACGGCGCGCTCGAGTCGCACGCCGCGGGACCGCCGGCCGACGGCGGTGAGATGGCGTACTCCAACCGCACCTGGACCGACATCGTCCAGAGGCTCGGAACGGTGCGTCCGCTCGCTCTCGCGACGTCACTGCCCCCCGACCTCGCCACCGCGCTCGCCGGCGTCGTCGACTACGGCGAGCTGATGCGCCGCGCGTATGGCGATCGAGGCATCGACGCGACGCGCGTGCTCTACGCGCTCGCCACCTTCCAACGCACGCTGGCCCCCGACCAGACCCCGTGGGACCGCTACGCGAACGGTGATCCCAACGCGCTGACACCCGACCAGCTCGCGGGACTCGCCCTGTTCACCGGCACCGCGCACTGCGTGCGCTGTCACACGCCGCCGCTGTTCTCCGACGGCAGCTTCCGCAATCTCGGTCTGCGCCCGACGGCCGAGGATCCCGGCTGGCAGCTCGCCACGCTCGATCCCAACGACCGCGGCAAGTTCAAGGTGCCCACCCTGCGCAACGCGGGGCTGCGCAACCGCTACATGCACAACGGGCAGTTCACATCGCTCGCGCAGGTCGTCGACATGTACGCGAACGGTGGTGGACCCTTCGCCGACAACCGCGACCCGCAGCTCCAGCCGCTCGCGCTGAGCGCGATCGAGAAGGCGCAGCTCGTCGAGTTCGTGAGCCATGCGCTCACCGATCCGCGCGTCGCTCAGCAGCAGCCGCCCTTCGATCGCCCGCTCCTGCGTTCGGAGAGCGCTCCACCGCCGATCGGTGTCGGACTCGCCGGCAGCGGCGGGATCGAACCGCGGTCGATCCACGACGCTCCGCTCTCCCCGGGCAACGTCGCATTCCGTGTCGGCATCGCCGACGGACTCGGCGGCGCGCCAGCCGTGGTCGCCTTCGCCTTCGCGCTCGGGCCGCCCGGCCAGATGCTCGGCCCCCTGCCCGTGCATCTCCTCCTGCAACCGGCACCCCTGCTGGTCGGTTCGACGCTCGCCGGAACCGGCAGCGGCAACGGCTACGCGACCCTGCACCTGCCGATCCCCCCGCAGCCCGGCCTGACGGGCGTGACGCTCTACCACCAGGTCTTCGTCCTCGATCCCGCGGCACAAGGCGACCTGTCGACCTCGCCCGCCGCGGGTGGCGTGCTGCACTGATCCACATCCGGTTTCCTTCCCATCCGAGAACCATGAAGCGCACCCTGTCCGCACTCGCCCTGCTCTCCGGCTTCGCCACCGCGCAGGTGGCGATGGTCGACGATCCGAGTTCCCCCGGAACGCTCGGCGATCAACACCTCTCGCTCGACGAGGCGATCCGGCTCTGCAACGGCACGCTCACGCCGGCGCAGCTCTCGGCCGCCGAACTCGCGCGCCTGAGCGGCGGTGTCGCCCCGACCGAGATCCGCGTCGACGGGATGATGACACCGACGATCACTCTGCAGCAGCCGCTGTCGACGCTCGACGGCCCGCCCGGCATCGACGTGATGCTGATGGGCATGGGACCGCGTCCGGTGATCGACGCCGGTGGACTGCCCGTCGCTCTGCACATCCGCAGCAACCAGGTGATGGTCCAGAACCTCCGCATCCAGGGCGGTCAGGTCGGCGTGCGCATCGCCGGGCTGGTCACGACCACCATGAACCGCATGGCGATGCTCGACGAGGTGGAGGTGACGGGGCAGTCGGCGATCGGCGTCGAGGCCGCGGCGGCGGGCATGATGGCGATGACCCCGGTGATGCTCCAGCACAGCCACGTGCACGGCATGCCGACCGCGATCCGCATCGACGACCAGAGCAACGGCGGTCAGGTGATGTTCAACGCCGAGTGGGTCGACCTCGACAACGTGCAGCTCGGCGTGGACCTGTTCTGCGGCGCCTCCGGCAACATGACGATGTGCCGCATGTTCCGCTGCACGATGTCCAGCGGCACACAGCTCCTCAAGGTCCGCCGCGGCGCCACCAACGACTCCCGGATCATGGCGATGCTGGTCGGCGGCGATTTCCACACCAGCGGTGACACGATCGACGCGCAGGGCAACGACATCGTCGAGACCGCCGTGCACGTCCACCACTCGATCATCCAACCCGACGCCGGACGCAAGGCCTTCCTGGTCGGGCCGCAGAACGCGCGCATCGACTTCCACATCAGCGAGAACATCGTCCACGGCGACATCGACGTGCAGGAGGGCCGGCTGAACCGGCGCCTGTGGGCGTGGAACAACGTCTTCCACGACGGCGTGCTGTCGTTCTCCAACCTCGGCACCCCCACCAGCTACCGCTGGAATCGCTTCCAGAACTGCACGATCCGCGCGCTGCCGAGCAATGCGTCGCGCCTGCTGATCACGTCCTCTGAGTTCGACGGTTGCACGCTGGACGGCCAATCCGCCCTCGGCGGCATCGAACTCGAGAACTGCTTCTCGACCGCGACCTCCCTTTCCGGCAACGCGCTCGACTCCTTCCCCGCCCCCTCGCGCTGGCTCGCGACCAGCTTCGGCTCGAACGAGACGCCCTCGGTCGGCAGCTACGTCGACCTGACCCTCGACATCCCCGACGGCATCGCCGGCGCGTGGCAGTTCGGGCTCACCGACAAGAACGTCGTGCTGACCCAGGAGCCGTTCCGCTTCTACGCCAACCAGGCGCTGGTGGTGTTCCTGCCGGGCGTGTTCGTGCTGCGCACCACGATGCGGCTGCCGATCCCGAACGCGCCGGCGCTGGTCGGCTTGGAGATGTACGCGGCGCCCGTCACGGCGCCCTATCGCGGACAGACCTGGCCGGCCCCGTACTTCATGCCGCGCGGCGTGTACCTCTCGATCCGTCCTTGACCTTCGCGTCGCGGACGCGGATACACCTCCGCCCGGTGAACGCAGGCAAGCTCGCGCACGTCGGTCCCGGGCCTCGCGCCCCTCTCGCGGTGCACGTCGTCGTGGAGATCCCGCGCGGACGTCGCTCCAAGTTCGAACTCGATCCCGAGACCGGTCTGTTCAAGCTGGACCGCTTCCTGTTCTCGGCGACGCACTATCCGGGCGACTACGGTTTCGTCCCGAACACGCTCGCCGACGACGGAGACCCGCTCGACGTGCTGGTGATGGTGAACGAACCGACCTTCACCGGCTGCCTGATCGAGGCGCGCGTGCTCGGCGTGTTCCACATGATCGATTCGGGCGACGCCGACGAGAAGGTCCTCGCCGTCCCGGAGAACGACCCGCTGTTCTCGACCTACCGCGATCTGAAGGACGTGCCGCCGCACTTCCTCCGCGAGGTCGAGCACTTCTTCTCCACCTACAAGCAGCTCGAGGGGCGTTCGGTCGAACCGATCGGATGGGAAGGCGTCGAGACCGCGCGACGCATCGTCACCGAGTCGATCGCGCGCAATCAGAAGAGCTAGGACCGGGTCTCAGCGGGAGAGACCCTCGAGCCCGCGGACGACGTCGCCGTCCTCCGGCAACAGTTCGCGGGCACGCAGGAGAGCGGCGCGCGCCCCGTCGCGGTCGCCGAGACGCTGCCGCAGCAATCCGAGGTTGTAGAAGGCGCGGCCGTGCCTGGGCATCAGCTCGACCGCACGCTCCAACTGGGCGAGTGCGTCGCGTTCCCGGCCCGACTGCGCGGCGAGCGCGAGCGCGTAGGAGTAGCGCGACGGTCCGAAGCCCGGCTCCGCCGCCACCGCACGCTCGAGGAGGGGCAGGGCGTCGACCCCGCGATCGAGGCGATCGAGCAGCACCGCGAGATTGAGCAACGCCGGGACGAAGCGCGGCTGCAGCTGCAGGGCCCGCCGATAGAAGCGCTCGGCCTCCTCGGGCTTGCCCCGCTCCTCGCGGAGCGCGCCGAGGGTCAGCAGGGATTCCGGGCGCTCGGCCGACGTCCACAGGGAAGCCGCGAGTTCACCGAGACCCGCCTCCCACACACTCCGGTCGGCCGCCGGCACGCTGTCCTGCGGAAGGGTCGACAGCGCCTGCGCCGCATCGACACGCACGCGCCGCACCGGATCGGCGAGCAGGGGAAGCAGCAGCCGCAGACGTTCCCCGGGCGGCAGCAATGCGGCACAACCGCAGGCCGCGGCGCGCACCAGGGGCGACGGGTCGCGCAGCGCATCGGCGAGCAGCGCGGAAGCATCATCTCCGCGCTCGGCGAGCGCATCGAGAGCCGTGGCACGCACGATCGCGGGTTGCTCGCGGGCGGACGCCAGTTCGCGCAGCCGATCGGGAGCCTCCGGCAGTCCGCGGCGATCCGCACCGAACGCGGCAGCCCACAGCGACTGGCGCGTGAAGGGCGATTCGTAGGGCGGACGGCCTTCGCGCCAGGTGGCGGTCACCTGTGCGGCCCACTGAGCATCCTTGTCGCGATGGCAATCGGTGCAGGTGTTGGGCGATCCCCGCTCCACGCTGAGATCGGGCCTCGGCACCCGGAACGAGTGGTCCCGGCGCTTGTCGACCTGCATGTAGGTCCGCTGGGCCATGTGGCAGCCGGTGCACTGCGCACCTTCGCCAGCGGGGTGATGGTGGTGCTGCACACGGTCGTAGCGCGTCGCGTCGTGGCAGCGCACGCACAGCGCATTGCCCTCCGCGTAGCGCTTGCCGCTGTGCGGATCGTGGCAATCGCTGCAACGCACGCCCTCGTGGTACATGCGGCTCTGCAGGAACGAGCCGGTCACGTAGACCTCGTCGCGCATGGTGCCGTCGACCTCGTAGAGGCCGCCGCGCAAGAGTTCGAGCCGGTAGACGTCGTGGAAGGGCAGGCCCGCGGGAGCGCGCTCGGTCAGAGGCCCACGCCGGGAATGACAGCGTGCGCACACCTCGATCTGCCCACTCTGCGTGCGGAGCTCGGCACACAGTCCGCGATCGGCGATGCGGAAGCGACCGATCGGCCCCGCCATCGCCCAACGCAGGTGCTCCTCGCCCGGACCATGACAGGCTTCGCAGCCGACCGCGATCTCCGCGAAGCCGGTGTCGTAGCGATCGTGTTCCGCGTCGTAGCCGCGCCGGAGGTCCGTGGAATGGCAGTCCGCGCACATCCAGTTCCAGTTCTGGTTCGGCCCGGTCCAGTGCAGCGGATCCCCGGCGGGGATGTGTTCGTCCGGGTAGAGGTCGAACCACCGCTGCTCGACGCTGTCCCACGCGATCGGCAGGCACTGCTTGCGGCCGTCGGGAAAGCTGACGAGGTACTGCTGGAGCGGTCGCACCCCGAAGACGTGGCTGATCTCGAAGTCGGCCCGCTTGCCGTCGGCCCCATCGGTCGTGCACAGGAAGCGCGCGCCGTCGCGGTGCATGCGCGAGACCACGCCGTCGTGCTCGATCGTGGCCCCGTCGAAGCGGCCGAGGACGGTGCCGTCCCGCGCGACATCCATCGCGAACGCATGATCGGAGCCGGCGTGCGCCTGGGCCTCGGCGACGTGGCATCCTGCGCACACCGCGCTGCCGACGTAGCCGGTGCGGAGCGGGTCCGCGTGCGACGAGCCGTGCAGCGGGACCAGGATCGCCGCCGCAGTCGCGAGGAGGAGCGCACCGCCGACTGCCGCGAGGATCCCGAAGCGGCGTCGGACTGACTCGTCCGGTCGGCTCACTGCGGGAGCGTCGGCTTCACGAAGATGCCGGAACCGTCCAGCGCGCGCAGGAAGGCGACCAGCTGCGCGATCTGCTTGTCGTCGAACTTCCTGTCCTTCACCGGTTGGAGCAGCGGGTCGAGCGCGGCGTTGGCCTTGCCACCGTGCGCCATCACCGTCACGGCCTCTTCCAGCGTCGCGGCGCTGCCGTCGTGGAAGTACGGCGCGGTGAGGCTCACGGAGCGCAGGCTCGGCGTCTTGAAGGACCCGAGCGCGGCCTTCTCGTCGACCTTGTGACGGCCCGGGTCGGGCGTCTCGGCGTCCATGCCGATGCCGACGTTGTGGAACTGGTGGTCGGTGAACAGCGCCCCCGTGTGGCACGACGCGCAGGTGCCGAGGAACAGGGTCATGCCGGCCTGCTCGTCGGCGTTCAATGCGGACTTGTCGCCGTTCGTGAAGCGGTCGTAGCGCGAGCCGCCGCTCTGCAGGGTGCGCACGAAACTGCTCAGGGCATCGACCATGTCGTCGAAGGTCGGCGCATGCCCGTAAGCGGCCTGGAACTCCTTCGCGTAGCCCTCGACCTTGGCGATCGCGGCCGGGGACTTCTCCGGGTCACCGCCCATGTGCCCCTTCCACGCGGCGCCGACGTTCTTCTCCAGGCTGTCCGCGCGACCGTCCCAGTAGAACAGGGGCTGGTAGCCGACGTTGACCAGCGACGGCGAGTTGCGGGTGTTGACCTTGCCGTCGACCTTGGTCGAGAAGCGCTGGCCGTCGGTGAAGGCCCGCTCGGGTTCGTGGCACGTCGAGCAGGACATCTTGGCGTTGCTCGACAGCCGCGTGTCGAAGAACAGCTTCTTGCCCAGTTCGGCCTTGGCTTCCGACCACGACGCCGGACGGGTCATCGCCGGCAGTCCGAGGGTCGGCGACACCGGATTCGAGTTCGGCGATGCACCGGCCTGCGCGGGATCGCCACCGCTGCAGGCGGCGAAGGGCAGGGCGAGGAGCGGGAGCAGGACGGACGCAGCGCGGACGGACATGGAGGACCTCGTGGATGCGGTCGGAGCGGTCGGGCCGTCGACGATCCTCGACCGCAGACGTGCCCCGCCTCGCAGGGCGAAGGTGATCGGACCTTTGCTGCCGGACGTCAAGCCTCACTCCCACTTCCCCGCCGCGGATCGCGCCGGGCTTTGGATGGATCGGAGCTGCGCGGCCTGCTTCCATGGACGCTCCCCGTACCGAGCGCCCCTTCCGTCATGAGCCCGCGCATCGTTCCGCGCCAGTTCCAGCCCCGACTCCCGGTCGACGAGATCGTCCTCGGCGAGAAGCCCGGCGACGACGCGATCCCCATGGACGTCGTCTTCGTCGGCGCAGGGCCCGCGGGTCTGGCGGGAGCGATCGAACTCGCGCGTCTGGTGAAGGCCGACAACGAGAAAGGCGGCTCCCTCGGCGAGGTACAGATCGCGGTCCTCGAGAAAGCGGGTGAACTCGGTCAGGCCAATCTCTCCGGCGCGGTGATGAATCCCCGCGCGCTGCGCGAGCTGTTCCCCGGTCGACCGGATTCCGACTTCCCCTTCCTGCGCAAAGCCGTCGAAGGCGAGTCGGTCTACCTGATGAGCGAGCGCGGCGCACGGCGCCTGCCGACCCCGCCGACGATGCGCAACCACGGCAACTTCGTGGTGTCGATCTGCGAGATGGTCCGCTGGCTCGGCGAGCAGGCCGAGCAGCTCGGCGTGCAGATCTTCCCGGGCTTCCCGGTCGCATCGCTCCTGTGCGACGGCGATCGCGTCTGCGGCGTGCGCACCGTGCCCTCGGGACTCGATCGCGACGGCAAGCCCGGTTCGAACTACGAGCCGGCGGGCGACATCGGCGCGCGGGTCGTGGCGCTCACCGCCGGTACACGGGACCCGCTGACCCAGGCCTGGCTGCAGAAGAACCGCGTCGCGCAGAAGAACCCGCAGATCTTCGCGCTCGGCGTGAAGGAGATCTGGGAGGTCAAGAAGCCGCTGACCCAGGTGATCCACACCATGGGCTGGCCGCTGCCGAAGGACGCGTTCGGCGGTTCATGGCTGTACCCGATGGGCGACGACCTGGTCTCGCTCGGCCTCGTGGTCGGGCTCGACTACCGCCAGAGCACGCTGGACGTGCACGCGCTGCTGCAGAAGCTCAAGCAGCATCCGCTGGTCAGCGACGTCCTGCGCGGCGGTTCGCTCGACGAGTGGGGTGCGAAGACCATCCCCGAAGGCGGCTACTGGTCGCTTCCCGATCGCCTGTGCGGCGACGGCATCGTGATCTGCGGCGATGCCGCTGGCCTCGTCGATGTCCCCTCGCTGAAGGGCATCCACTACGCCATGCAGAGCGGCATCTATGCCGCACGCGCCATCTTCGCCGCGCTCAAGAACGACGACTGCTCCCACAAGACGCTGTCGGCGTACGACAAGGCGCTGCGCGACAGCTACGTCGTCGCGGACATGAAGCGCACGCGCAACATGCGCCTCGCGTTCAAGGCCGGCTTCTGGATGGGCGGGCTCAAGGCCGGCCTGATGACGATCAGCGGCGGACGACTGTTCGGTGGTCCGATGCACGTCGAGGAAGACGCGGCCGAGGCCAAGGAAGTCACGCCGCTCACGCATCCAGAGGCCGATGGAACGCTGACCTTCCGCAAGGTCGACGCGGTCTTCAAGTCCGGCAACGCGACGCGCGACTCGGTGCCGCAGCACCTCGTCGTCGGCGAGGACGTGCCCGCCGACGTCGCCGCGATGTACGAAGCGCTGTGCCCGGCGCACGTCTACGAGGTCCAGGACGGCAAGCTCGTCGTGAACGCGCCGAACTGCATCGACTGCAAGGCGACCGACGTGATCGGCCCGCGCTGGACACCCCGCGAAGGCGGCAGCGGTCCCCGTTACCGGCGCATGTGATCGCGCCGCGCCAGAGCGCGGTGCATCAGATCGCGAGCTGCGCCTCGCGCGGGGGCAGAGCCGAGTCGTTCATGAGTTCCACGCAGCGCTTGCGGCACTGCACCTCGTCGTGCGGATGGCACAGGGAGCACGACTCGACGTCGCACCAGTGGTGCCCGTCGTGGGTCATCTCGACGTCCGCGAACTGACCGGTCGGGACGCAGAGGACGCGCACCGTCTCGTGGTGGACGGCCTCGCCGACCGCGACCTCGCGTGTGCTCCTGCGCCCCTGGATCCACAGCACGCCCGCGAGCGCGCCGAAGCACACCCCGAACACCCCGCCGCCCGAACCGATCAGGAGGAAACCGAGCAGCCCACCGACGACCGCGAGCGCGGCCACGAGCAGAACCGTGCGAATCATGTTGCAGCCTCCGCAGCGTGGAAACGCGCGAGCGGGAGCCGCCTTTCACGCCGCGCGGGCCCCGGGTCCGCCGACTGGCGCGGCGGTCGTCGCCAACCGCTCAGGCCGGGACCCGCCCGTAGCGCTGCGTTGCCCAGCCGACCAGGGCTCCTGCGATGCCCCCGGGCAGCATGATCGCGAGGTAGAGGTTCTCGTGGTTCTCGTCGGAGGCCATCTTCGCGATCACCGCGGCGAGGGCGAGTCCGACGACCAGACCGAACGCGATGCCGAGCGGGACGGAGCGGTACTTCCGCGCGAAGAAGCCGGCGGCGACTCCGGCAATCACGCCCTTGAAGGTCGAACCGAGGACGATCCCGACGATCTGCTCCTGGTACTTGGGTCCGTGGAAGAGGGCGGTGAGACCGTCGAGCGCCCCGAGGACGGCCCCGACCACGATGCCGAGAAGCACCTTGTTCATGGGCAGCGGATTCAACCGCGCCCCCGGCGTCCTTTCGACGGATTCTGCGCTCAGCCGGTCGGCAGCCAGAGCAGTGCGATCCGCATCACGAGGTAGGCTGCAATCAGCCAGATCGCGGCGGCGTAGCGGCGATGGAAGCGCACGAGCCAGCGCAGGGGATTGTCCGGGAGAGCCCGCGTCTGCAAGCCGGCCCGTTCGCGGCGCAGGTCGTCGCGCAGCTCCGATGCGTCCGCGTAGCGCTCACCCGGATCGACGGCCGCAGCGCAGCGGGAGATCGCGCGCAGGGCTGCCGACGGACGTCCTTCGCCTTCGCGCAGGATCTCCGCCAGCATGCGACCGAGGGCGAACACGTCGGCGCGGGCATCGGTCGCATCGATCTCACCACGTGCCTGCTCCGGCGCCATGAAGCCCTCGGTGCCCACCACCGTCCCCGGTTCCTCCGCAGCAGAACCGCGAAACGCCACGCCCCAGTCGAGCACGAGCACCTCACCGAACTCGCCGACCATCACGTTGCCGGGCTTCAGATCGCGGTGCACGACGCCGCGCGCGTGCGCGAAGGCCATGGTCTCGAGCACGCGCTCGAAGACGCGCAGACGGTCGTCGAGCGCTCTCCGCTCCGCGAGATGCACATCGAGTCGCTCGCCGCGAACCAGCTTCATCGCGTAGTAGGTCCGGCCGTCGCCGAGCGTGCCGACCTCGTGCACCGGCACCACCCCCGGATGCTCGAGCCGCGCCATGGTGCGCGCCTCCTGCGGGATCCTCGCGACACCGCTCGTCTCTCCCTCGGCCTCGCCCACCACCTTCAGCGCGACGTGCCGCTCGAGCGTCCGATCTTCGACCTCCCACACCGACCCCATGCCGCCGCGCCCGAGCAACCCGACGAGTCGGTAGCGCGTCCCCGCGAGGTCCGGCTCGTCGATGACGCGGCGTAGGTGGCGGAGCGTCTCGTCGGGGAGGCTCACGGCGCTTCCCCGAGGATGGCGCGTGCCTCGCGACGGAACTCGACCTCATCGACGCAGAGTTCGCGCAGTCGGGCGAGCACCGCGGAGCGAAAGGCACGCCGCATCTGGTGGAGCCAGTTGGTCACCGTGGTCACCGGAACGGCGAGTTCCGCCGCGATGTCGGCGTAGCTCGGCCTGGTCACGGCGTCGGGCGCGAGGTCGTAGCGCTGAAAGGCGGCGAAGGCGGCGGGCTTGCCGGCCGACTGCTGGCGCAGATCACCGACGGCCAGTTCGAACAGGTGGCGGATCCACTCCCGCTCGAAGTAGGCATCGACGTCGTCCGGCACCTCGGGTTCGACTCCGCGCAGTTCCTCGTCCGCGCCGGTGAAGTCGAGGGGGACGTGCGTCACCGACCCACCGCGCTTGACGCGTCGCGCGGCCTTGCGCTCGTTGCCGACATGCCCATCGATCACCAGGCGCAGCCAGGTGCGGAAGGCAGCCCGATCCGGGTCGTAGCGTGCGAAGAGGTCCTTCTCGAGGGCCTGCGCCAGGAAGCCCTGTACGAGGTCCTGCGCCTCCTGGTCGTCCGCCCTCCAGCGGACACGCAGATAGCGATATGCGGGTTTCCAGTAGGCTTCGACCAGACGTGCCACGGAGCGCGAACGCTCCATTGCATCGGGGCTGCGCGCGCCGACGACCGCGGACCACCTCGTCGCCGGGAACAGCGAGCCGCGCTCGCCTCGATCCGACTCGTCGCGCTGCATGCGCCATCGACCAATACACCATCGTGCACGCCTCGTCTCGTCCTCGGTCACCCTCGCACGAGTGGGAACCACGGGCCGACGACTCCGTCGGTGCCGCGCCAACCGAGAGAGGAATCCGAGTCCATGAGCACACTGCATCCCGCCCTCGCCGCCCTGTTCGCGACCGTTGCGTCCGGCGTCGTTCCCTCCCAGCAGGGACCCGAACTGACCATCCGCATGACGCAAACCCCCGTCGCACCGCAGGTGCATTCGACCCTGGCCAAGATCACCGTGGCCGTCGACGACGGGGTGGCGAGCACCGAGATCAGCGAGACGATCCGCAACGACGGACCGCGCGACGCCGAGGCCGACTGGCTGATGCCGGTTCCTCCCGGCTGCGCCGTCGACGGCTTCAAGATGATCGTCGGTGGCAAGGAGCAGAACGCCGAGATCCTCGACGCCGGGAAGGCACGGGGGATCTACGAGGAGATCGTCCGCCGCCGTCGCGACCCCGGTCTGCTCGAGTACGTCGACTGCGGTCTGCTGCGCGCCCGCGTTTTCCCGATCCCGGCGCAGGGCAGCGTCGAGGTGCGGGTCCGGTGGCGTGAAGTCCTGCCCCAGTCCGGAGGGCAGACGACCTTCGAGTTCCCGCTGCGGGCCGCGATGCTCGGCGGCCGACCCGTCGACAAGGTCGCACTGGATCTGAGCATCCGCTCGCGCACCCCGCTGCGCGGCGTGTGGTCACCGCTGCCCGGTGTCGAGATCAGCAAGAAGTCCGACCACGAGGCCCGCGTCGGTTTCGAACTCGCTGGCGGGCAGATCGCACAACGCGACCTCGCG
This sequence comes from Planctomycetota bacterium, assembly GCA_046349595.1. Taxonomy (GTDB): domain Bacteria; phylum Planctomycetota; class UBA1135; order UBA1135; family UBA2386; genus JACRLW01. Next base: position 1,617,805 of record JAXMCA010000001.1, on the reverse strand, counting down.
GTGTTCTACACCACCACTGCCGACGACTTCGGCCTGACCTTCCTGCCGTATCGCGTGCCCGGCAAGGACGGTCACTTCGCGTTGATCGTCACCCCGAAGAACGACTGGGCCGACGACCCGCAGGTCGTGCGCGTGGTGCAGTTCGTCGTCGACACCTCTGGATCGATGCAGGGTGCGAAGATCGAGCAGGCGCGCAAGGCCCTGCGCTTCTTCGTCGACTCGCTCCGCCCCATCGATCGGTTCAACGTGATCCCGTTCTCGACCGAGGCACGGCCCTTCTTCGAGGCCGCGGCGGCCGCCGACCCGGAGCATCTCCAGAAGGCGCGCGAGAACATCGCCTCGATCGAAGCACGGGGCGGAACCAACATCGACGAGGCGATCGCCACCGCGCTGCGCAGCAGCAGCGACGGCGTCGCTGCGGGCGCTGCCGGCCAGACCGTCGTCCCGATCATCGTGTTCCTGACCGACGGACTTCCCACCGTCGGCGACACCGACGTCGAGCACCTGATCCAGAAGGCCGTCGCCGCGCAGGGCAACGCGATCAAGCCGCGCTTCTTCGTGTTCGGAGTCGGCAGCGACGTCAACACGAGGCTCCTCGACGCCATCGCGGACCGCACCCGCGGTGACCGCGACTACGTGCGCGAGGACGAGGACATCGAGGTCAAGACCGGAGCCCTGTTCCAGAAGCTCTCCCACCCGGTGCTCACCGATGTCCAGCTCGCCTTCGACGGGATCCAGGTCGACTCCATGGAGCCGACGGCCCTCCCCGACCTGTTCCGTGGCAGCCGTCTGATGGTGTTCGGTCGCTACCGCGGCGACGGCGCCCACGCAATCCGGCTGCGCGGCAAGGTCGGCGGCAAGGAGAAGGAGTTCGTCTACGAGGCCGGCTTCCCGGCGGATGCGATGCGCAACGACTTCGTCGCCGCATTGTGGGCCCAGCGACGCGTCGCGCACCTGCTCGACGCCATCCGTCTCAACGGAGCGCAGAAGGAGCTCGTCGACGAAGTCACGCAACTCGGACGGGAGTACGGCATCGCCACGCCGTACACCTCGCACCTGATCGTCGAGGAGGGCATGCACCTCGCCACGCTGCGTGGCCTGCCCGACGCGAACGGGGTGTTCTTCATGCGCGACGGGGACGATGCCACGCGCGAACGCCTCGCCGTCGAACTCGGCCGCGTCGGTTTCGTCGCGCCGCCGACCGGAGGCACGGTCACCGATTCCTTGCAGGAGGAAGCAGAGTCGCTGAAGCAGGAGGCGCGGGACTCGCGCGGACGCTTGACCGACCTCCCGAGCGCACCGGCGAGCGGCAAGGAGGCCGTCGAGCAGAGCGTGGCCCTGCGTCGTCTGGGCAGCCTCGATGCCGGCGCCGGCCTGCGCACCGGCGGACGGGGCTCGGCCGGCCGCAGCGCTCTCGTGCAGCGCTTCGCCGGTCACGGCTTCGTCCTGGTCGGAGACACCTGGGTCGACCAGCTCTACACCGCGGAGATGAAGGGCAAGGAGAAGCGCATCGAGGCCTTCTCGGACGACTACTTCGCCCTGCTGCGCGCGCACCCCGAGCTGCGCATGCTGTTCGCCTTCACGACCCGGGTCGTTCTGGTGATCGGAGGCGCGGCGATCGAGATCGTCGCGGCGGGATGAGCCCACCGCGACGCGTCGCCGTCAGCTCCCGCCGACCCGCACGCGCAGACCGCCGCTCAGCGTGAGTCCGAGCAGGTTCGCCGGCGGATCGAGCACCAGGGCCTGCTCGAAGAACACGAGCCCCTGCAGGGGCAGGTCGAGCGGGATCGGCAGGTCGAAGGTCGCGTGGCCCGCGTCGACCGCGAGCGGCAGCACCAACGCCATGTCCTGGTAGACGCTGCAGCCGTCCGCGCCGTACGGCGTGAGATCGACCGGCAGCGTGTTGCCGAGCCACGACGCATCGGAGAAGCCGAGCAAGCCGGCGACGACCGGATCACCCTCCGGCAGGCCGGTGACGACCGACCTGAACGTGTCGCCGACGAAGGGCCCGAGATCGGTGCTGGCGATCACCGGAACTCCGCCACTGCCGGTGCACCCGCTCCCGAAGGCGACCTGCTCCGGCATCGGATCGGGCCGGTAGTTCCAGGACTGCTCCACACCCGACGCACCCGAGCAGGTGAACATCACGCGCGCCGTGTCCATCCAGGACAGCACGTGGTAGTAGCGCGGCGGGTGCGCCACGGTCGGCGTGCGCAGGAGCCACGCGCTGCCGTCCCACTCCCAGGTGTCGCCTGCGGTTCCCGAACCGGTCAGCCCACCGTGCAGGACGCAACGATCGCGGGCCACGTCGTAGGCCATCGCCATCGAGTAGCGCCCGCTCGGCGCCACCGCTGGATACAGACGGGTCCACGCGCTCCCGTCCCACCGCCAGGTGTCGGCGAAGTAGCCGCTCGTCGAGTAGCCGCCGAACAACCAGCACACCTGACGCACCGCGTCGTAGGCCAACCCCGCGCCTTCACGGGACGCCGGTGCCGGTGACACCACGCGCTGCACCCAGTCGTTGCCGTCGTACTCCCACAACCCGCCGACGATGGCGCTGTCGACGCCGCTGAACATCACGCACACGCCGCGGCCGGCGTCGTAGGTCATCGGGAAGGTGTTGCGCGCGGGAGGAACGGTCGCGGGGCCGCGCTGCACCCAGTCGGAGCCGTCGTACTCCCAGGTATCGCGCAGCGACACCGAGCCGTCGAATCCACCGAACAGCACACACACGCCGCGCGCCGCATCGAAGGCCATGGCGCCGCGGCGACGTCCCGACGGATGGTGCGCCGGACTCATCTGCGTCCAGGTCGAACCGTCCCACTCCCAGGTGTCGATGAAGTTCGCCGTCGTCGACTGCCCTCCGAACAGCACGAGCCTGCCGCGCAGCGAGTCGTAGGCCTGCATCGCGCCGCTGCGCGACGCGGGCCCCATGACGGGCGAGAGCTGCTCCCAGGTCGTCTGCGCACGCGCGACCTCGCTCCCCATCGCGATCGTCAGGAGTGCGGCGAACCCCGCCGCGGGACCCCACCGGAACTTCGGTTCCATGAACTCGACCTCTCGGATCCGCACCTGCGGACCGGCGGGAAACGCCTCACGCCGGGGCGAATCACCGGTTCAGTCGCCGCTCTCGCCGTCGTCCGCGGCGTCTTCGCCGGGCTCGGCGGGGGCGGTGATCAACTCGCCGAGCACCGCGGTCGCGAAGCAGCCGCGATCGAGCCCGAAGGACACCACGAAGCCGTCGTCCTCGACTTCGACCATCGCGTCGCGGACGGGCACGCGCAGCGGACGCCGTGCACCTTCGTTCATGCGGCCGGGCACCTCGCCGAAGCGACGCACGTCGACGCCGAGTCCGGCGAGAGCCTCGCGCTCGAGGTCGGCCTGCGGGCCGCGCGGCTGGAGACACTTCGGACCCGGCAAAGGGCCCGAAGGCGAGATCTCGAAGCGCTCGCAACGCACGCGCTCGTTGACGGCCTGCTCGACCAGGAAGCACGCGCCGTTGCGATGCAACCAGGCGATGTCGCCGTCGTGGATCTGGTCGTAGTCGTGAAGACGCGCGCGCAACACGCGGTTGAACACCTCGCTCTGCACCGCCGACACGATCAGGCGCAGGATGCGCTTGGGGATCTTGCGTCCGGCCTGCCTCAGATCGCCGCCGAGGATCGAAACTCCGCGCTCGAGGTTGTTGCCTTCACGACCGAAGCGCTGCGCACCGACCCAGTTGGGCAGCCCGCGTCGGGCGAGGTAGGCGAGGTTCTCGCGCACCACTTCGATGTCCTCGGCGCGTGTCCCACGCACCCGGATGCGGAAGCGGTTGCCGCGCAGGTGCCCGATCTTCAGGCGATTGCCGTGGCGCGTCACGGCGAGCACGCGCAGACCGGGAAGCAGAAGGTCGCGCAGGCGACCTTCGTCGACGCCCTCGATCGAAAGCCACTGCCGCGTGACGGCCCGCGCGTCCTTCAACCCCGCGTAGCCGATGCGGCCGGCGTCGATGTCCAGCGCCTCGGCGAGCCGCATCAAGGCGCTGTGCGCCGCGAGGTCACGCTTCTCGACGTGCACCCACACATGGGCACCCTCCCCACTCGGTTCGTAGAGCGGGATCTCGTCGACGAAGAAGTCCTCCGGCTCGACCTTGATCGTGCCGCACACCCGGGGCCGCGGCATGCCGGGCAACGGGATCGGCTGCAGGGGAACGAGATCCGCCACTCAGGCTTCGGCGCCGCTGTCGGCCTTGGCGGACGACTTCTCGCGCTTGCGACCGCGCTTCTTGCCGCCGGCCTTCTCCGCTTCGGCCTTCTGGGTGTCGGGCGCAGCGGCCTGGGGCGGAATCGCCGCGGCGACCACGTCGCGGCCGGTTGCGTAGGCGAGCAGCTTGGCCAGCTCCGCACGCATGTTGTCACGGGAGACGATGCGGTCGATCTGGCCCTTCTCGAGCAGGAACTCGGCGCGCTGGAAACCCTTGGGCAGCTCCTTCTTGATCGTCGTCGCGATCACGCGCGGCCCGGCGAAGCCGATCAGGGCTCCCGGTTCGGCGATCAGCAGGCTGCACACCGAGGCGAAGCTCGCCGTCACCCCTCCGGTGGTCGGATGGGTCATCACCGAGATCGACATCCCGCCGGCCTTCTCGAGGCGGGCCAGCGCACCACAGGTCTTGGCCATCTGCATCAGGGAGATGGCGCCCTCGTGCATGCGGGCGCCGCCCGAGCAGGAGAACAGCACGACCGGCAGCTTCTTCTCGATCGCCAACTCGATGGCGCGGGTGACCTTCTCGCCGACCACCATGCCCATCGACCCGCCGAGGAAGGCGAAGTTCATCACGCCGAGGACCACGGGGATGCCGTGGATCGTGCAGGTGCCGACGATCATCGCGTCGGCTTCGCCGGTCTTCTCCCGGGTCGAGGCGAGCTTGTCGGAGTAGGGCACCCGGTCGACGAAGCCCAAGCGGTCCTCGGCGCAGAGCGCGGTGTGGAGCTCCTGGAAGGACCCCGCGTCGGCGGTCAGCGCGACCCGTTCTCGCCCCGGCAGGGTGAAGTGGTAGCTGCAGGCGGCGCACACCCGGTGGCGCGCTTCGAACTCCTTGCGGAACAGCATGGAGCCGCAGCTCTCACACTTGATCCACAGCCCACCGGGCATGTCCTTCTTCTTGGTGAACCTGGTCCAGGCCATCAGAGGGTTCTTTCGGAGGTCGGTGTCTGCCGTCGATGCGGCGGAAGGCGGGAAGGATAAGACGGACGCGCCACCGAAAGCGAGACCGCAGACGCCGCTCAGGCGGAAGCAGCACGGGCCAGGGCCCGCAGTTCGGCGATGCGAGCCGCGCGGTCCGGCGCACCGAAGACGGCGGTTCCGGCGACGAAGGCGTTGACTCCCGCGGCCGCGGCGGCGGCGATCGTGGCGGGACCGATGCCGCCGTCGATCTCGATCTCGCCCCGGTAGCCGAGGTCGCGCCGCAGGACCGCCGGGCGATCGAGCACTTCGGGCATGAAGCTCTGCCCGCCGAAGCCGGCGAACACGCTCATCACCAGGACCAGGTCCACAGCGGACACGAAGGGCCGCAGCGCGTGCGGATCCTGGTCCGGATTGAAGGCCACCCCGGCGAGTGACCCCGCCGCCCGGATCGACTCCAGCAGCAGGCCCGCCTCGTCGGGGCGCCGCAGCGCGACCTCCAGGTGGATGCTCACCACGTGCGGCGACGCCTCGAGGAAGCGCGGCACGTAGGTCCACGGATCGTCGATCATCAGGTGCACGTCGAGCGGGCGCGTCGCGGCGCGTGCGATCGCCTTCACCACCGGCGGTCCGATGGTGAGGTTCGGCACGAAGTGGCCGTCCATCACGTCGAGATGCAGCCAGTCGGCACCCGCATCCTCCACCGAGCGGATCTCGTCGGCGAGATGCGCGAAGTCGGCACTCAGCAGTGAGGGGGCGATGCGGATCGGGTGGCTCCCGTGCACGGGCGGAGTGTCGTCGAAACACGGCGTCGCGTCACCTGCCGGATGTCGGCCCCCTCCCATCGCAGCCCTCATCGACCGGAATCGCTCGCACGATCCGTCGCGCGCCAGATGCCCAGCCGGAACATGGTCGCGCGGAGACGCTCGAGGTCCTCCTGCGCGCCGTCCCGGCGCAAGCGCTCCGCGGCGGCCAGCGCCCAACCCAGCGCCACCTCCCGTGCGTGGGCGTCGATCCCCGCCGTCTCGAGAATCCGCAGCGCGGAGACCGCGAGCATGCGGCCGTACTCGCTCGAGGTCTCCCGCCCCTCCTGGGAATCGAGGCCGGCGCGCAACGCGGTGAGTCGACTCACCTGCGCAAAGGCGCGGTCCGCCTCGTCGATCGAGCCCTGTTGCGCGAGAAGGTCCGCGAGTTCCTCCCAGGCGGTCTGCGCCTCGCGACGGAATGCGTAGCTCTCCGGTTCACCGTCGACCGCAGCCTGTGCGCAGTCGACGCGATACCGCCGTACTCGCAGCTCTTCCTCACCCGAGGACAGGCCGCCGAAGCGCCGCCAATGGGCAAGCGCGCTGGCGAGGTTGTAGTTGCGCAGAGGATCCGGTCGCTCGCGCAGCAGCAGTTCGGCAAGGTCGAGGTGCTGCTTCGCCAGATCGTGCGCCGCGACCTGGTCCCCGAGATCGTGCTCGACCCCGGCGAGTCGATGGTAGCTCCAGCCCAGGTCGTCGCGCGCACCGAGCGTGCCGGTCCGTGACGCGGTCTCCGCCAGGATCTCGTGCGCGGACCGGTAGAACCGCCGTGCAGACACGTCATCGATGTTGCGGTCGAGGTCGCCCCGCTTCACGAGTGCACGCGCGAACGCGGCGTCATCGCGCTCGTCCGTCTCGCGTAGCGCCTCTGCGATCGCCAAGACGCGCTCGCGATGAACCCGGGCCTCGTCCAGGCGATGCAGCCGCCGCAGCAGGTCGCCGGCGACTTCGCGCAATCCCGCTTCGACGCGCAGCCATCGCTGCGGTTCGCCATGCGCCAACTCCCGCAGGTCACAGGTCGCCGTGAGCGCGGGACTCAGCATCGCGAGTTGCTGTTCCGCTGCGGTGGTCGTCTCGGCGAGGCGCGAAGCCACCACCAATGCCGAACTGATGGCGGAGAGGGCCTCTGCGGTTCCCCGCTCGAGCCGCACTTCCGCGGCCCGCGCCTGCCGCCACGACATCGTCGCCACGAAGAAGCCGCCGATCAGGACGACCGCAACGAGGGCCGCAATCCTCGCGCCGACCCGATGACGCCGGTGAAAAGCGTGCAACGACCGAAGGAAGCTGGGAGGCCGTGCCGTCACCGGGTCGCCCGCGAGCCAGCGGCGCAGATCCTGCGCGAATTCGTCGACGCTGCCGTAGCGCGATTCCGGTTCGACGGCGAGCACCTTGTCGACCACCGCACACAGGTCGACCGGGAGGTCCGCGCGCAGGCTCGCCATCTTCCGCGGCGGGGTACCCGCAACCCGCTGCAGCACCGACCCCGAGGATGGCGCAGCCAGATCGTGCGGGGTCCGCCCGGTCAGGGTCACGAACAACATCGCAGCGAGCGCCCACTGATCGCTGCGCGAGTCCAAGAGCGCGCCGCAGGCCTGCTCGGGGCTCATGAACCCAGGCGTCCCGAGCACCACACCCCGCACGGTCGACGCGCTCGGCGGACCGCCGAGCATGCCGGCACAGCCGAAGTCGAGCACGTGCGGATGTCCGGCCGCGTCCACCAGCACGTTGCCCGGCTTGAGGTCGCGGTGGAGCACACCTTGGCGGTGTGCGTAGGCCACGGCATCGCAGAGCGCGACGAAGGAGCGCAGGACGTCGACGAGCGGCGCCTCCCGCAGAGCCTCGTCGAAGGGCCGCCCTTCGACGAACTCGGAGACGAGATAGCGCAGTGCGACCCCTCCCACCTCGTCGACGCCGCTGTCGAGCACCCGCACGATCCCCGGATGCGCGAGCGAGGCCACGATGCGCGCTTCGCGTCGGAAGCGGTCGAAGACCTCCGGCCCACCCGCGTCGAGACGCAGCAACTTGACCGCCGCGACGGCCCCGTTGTCGCGATGACGACCGCGATGGACCGTACCCGTGGAACCGGCGCCGAGGACGTCGAGGAGTTCGTACTGTGCAACCCCGGTGGTCACGAGCCCGACCGCCACCGCCGGAATGGCCGCGAGCGCGCGACCGGTCTCGCCGTCGAGCGCAACGGTGGTCGGCAAGGCCCTCTCGGATCGCTTCCGGGAGGCCTCCTTCATCGCGATGTCGCAGCTTCGAGCGCCGAGCGAGCGGATCGCGAAGGGGAAGGAGCCATGCGCGGATGCCGGGTGGGCGTCAGGCCAACGCCGCGATCCCCGGCAACACCTGCCCTTCGAGGAGTTCGAGGCTGGCACCACCACCGGTCGACACGTGATCGATGCGCCCGGCGACGCCGCACAGCTCGACGGCCGCGACCGAGTCGCCACCACCCACCACCGAGAAGGCCGCCGAGTCGGCCACCGCGTGCGCGATCGCCTCGGTTCCCTTGCGGAAGGACTCCATCTCGAACACGCCCATCGGGCCGTTCCAGACCACGGTCTTCGCCTTCGCGATCGCCGCGCGGAAGCGAGCGATGCTCTGCGGACCGATGTCGAGTCCCATCAGCTCGTCGGGGATGCCGGGACCGTGGATCGCCGGCTTCGCGTCGGCCGCGAAGCGGTCCGCGCAGACGTGGTCGACCGGCAACAGCAATTCGACCTTGCGCGCGGCGCAGAGCTCGCGCACCTCCTTCGCCTTGTCGAGCAGTTCCTTCTCGCAACGCGACTTGCCGATCGCGATGCCGCCTTGCGCGAGGAAGGTGTAGGCCATGGCGCCACCGACGATGATCGCATCGACCTTCGGGATCAGGTTGAGCATCACCGGCAGCTTGTCGCTGACCTTGGCGCCGCCGAGGATCGCGACGAAGGGTCGCTCCGGCGCGTGCAGCACCTTCTCGAAGGCGTGCAACTCCTTCTCCATCAGCAGGCCCGCCGCGTGCGGGAGCAGGGCCGGGACCCCGGAGATGCTGGCGTGCGCGCGGTGCGCGGCGCCGAAGGCATCGTCGACGTAGACGTCGCCGTTGCGCGCGAGCATCCCGGCGAAGGCCGCATCGCCGCCCTCCTCCTCCGGATGGAAGCGCAGGTTCTCGAGCAGCAGCACCTCACCCTTGCCGAGCGCGCGCGACGCGGCCTCGACCTCGGCGCCGACGCACTCGCGCGCCGCGACCACCTTGCTGCCGAGCAGTTCACCCAGCCGCTGCGCGACCGCGGTCATCCGCATCGAATCGACGACCTTGCCCTTCGGCCGTCCGAGGTGCGACATCAGCACCGGACGACCGCCGCGATCGAGGATCGCGCGGATGGTCGGCAGGGCCTCGCGGATGCGCACGTCGCTGGTCACCTTGCCGCCGTCGTCGAGCGGCACGTTGAAGTCGACGCGCACCAGCACGCGCTTGCCGGAGACCTCCAGGTCGACGAGTCGCTTCCAGCCCTGCTTGCCCACGGATCAGCCTCCGAGCTTGTGTGCCTTGGTGAGCAGATCGACCACGCGATTGCTGTAGCCCCACTCGTTGTCGTACCAGCTCACGATCTTCACGATGTGGCCGCCGTCGGCGATCATCGTGCTCGCGCCGTCGACCACCGAGCTGTGCGCGTCGTGGACGACGTCGGACGACACGATCGGCTCCTCCGTGTAGGCGAGGATGCCCTTCATCGGTCCCTCTGCCGCGGCCTTCAGCGCGGCGTTCACCTCGGCCACCGTCACGGCCCGCTTCAGGTTGGCGGTGAGATCCACCACCGAGCCGTCCGGCACCGGGACGCGCAGCGAGTAGCCGTCGAGCTTGCCCTTGAGCGACGGGATGACCTTACCGACGGCACGCGCGGCACCGGTCGTGGTCGGGATGATGTTGACCGCCGCGGCGCGGGCACGACGCAGGTCCTTGTGGATCATGTCCGCGGTGCGCTGGTCGTTGGTGTAGGCGTGCACCGTCGTCATCAGGCCGCGCTCGATGCCGAAGGCATCGTGCAGCACCTTGGCGAGGGGCGCGAGGCAGTTGGTCGTGCAGGAGGCGTTGCTGATGATCTTGTGCTCCGCCTTCAGCACGTCCTCGTTGACACCCATCACCACCATCGCGTCGACGTCGTCCTTCGGCGGGACGGTCAGCAGAACCTTCTTCGCGCCGGCGTCGATGTGCTTCTGGCAGTCGGCCTTGCTGGTGAAGATGCCGGTCGACTCGACCACGAAGTCGATGTTCATCGCCTTCCACGGCAGGGTCGCCGGGTCCTTCGCGGCGAGCACCTTCACGACCGCGCCGTCGACCACCATCTCGCCGTCGCGCCCCTCGATCGTGCCCGGGTAGCGCCCGTGCACGCTGTCGTACTTGAGCATGTGCGCCAGCGCCTTCGCGTCGGCCAGGTCGTTGATGGCGACGACTTCGTAGCCCTTGCGCTCCTTGAGCACGCGGAAGACGAGGCGGCCGATGCGGCCGAAACCATTGATGGCGACGCGGATGGTCATGACACCGAGGGAACGGGAAGAGGGACTGGCCCGGAATGTTCGGGGCGAGCAGCATAGCGACGCCGTCGACCCGACTCACGCGCGATGCCCGTCCGCCGCCGACTCGCCGCAGCACTGCTCGCCTGCCTCCGACGTCATGGCGCGCTCCACGGCACACACCCCTGTCTCGTCGCGATCTCCGGCGGCGTCGATTCGACGGCACTGGCCCTGACCTGCGCGATGCTGCGCGCGCGCGGACGCTGGTGCGCCGACTTGGTCCTGGCGACCGTCGACCACGGACAGCACGAGCGGGCGCAGGAGGCCACCGACGCGGTGGTCGCACTCGGCGTCGCGCTCGGCGTCGAGGTCCACCGCCACCGCCTGGACCTGCCGCGATCCTGCAGCGAGGACCGTCTCCGTCGTGCGCGCCACGACGCGCTGCACACGATCGCGGCCGCCCGCGGCGCACGCGCGATCCTCCTCGCCCACCACGCCGACGACCAGGTCGAGACCGTGCTGTTCCGCCTGCGTCGAGGCAGCGGCAGCCGCGGGCTCGCCGGCATTCCGGAGTGCCGCGCGCTCGACGACGGCACGCTGCTGCTGCGCCCCTTCCTCCGCCTGCGCAAGCAGCAGCTCGAGGACGCGGTGCACGCCTTCGGCGCCGCGCATCGCGTGGTCACCGATCCGACCAACGCCGATCCACGCCCCGCGCGCAACGCGCTGCGACTCCACCTCCTGCCGCGCCTCGCGCAGCAGCACGGTCCCGACGCCCTCTCCGCACTGCTCGCCCGCGCCGACCGGCGTCGCGGCCGCGCCGACGCACTCACCGCCGCGGCGGGCGACTGGCTACGAGGCCACGCTGCCTTCGAAGCCGCGCGCTGCGTGGAGATGCCCGGCGCGCTGCCACCCGATCCGCGCCTGCGCTGCGAGATCCTCCGCCTCGCCTGCGTCGCCCTGCTGGGCGAGGCACCGTCACGCTCCTGGCTCCATCGTGCCTGCCGGCTGCCCGAGAGCGCGACGGGCACACGCCTGTGCGCGTGGTCGAGCCTCGAAGCCGAGCGCGGACGCGACCGGATCAGCCTGTTCGCCGCACCGGCATCTGCCTCGGCCGACGTCGAATGCGAACTCCTCCCGGATGGCTCCGCGGCGCGCGTGGCCCCGGACTGCGCGACGCTGGTGGCGCAAGGGCTCGATCTCGACCAGGCGCACACCCTGATCGCACGGCGGCCGGTCGACCGCTCCCGCGGGTTGTTCGATCCCGAGCGCGCACCACGACCCTGGCGACTGCGCCGCGCGCAGCCCGGCGATCGCTTCACACCGCCCGGAATGCGACAGGACGTCGACCTGCTCGGGCACCTGCAACGGCGGGGCGTGGGCGCGCTGGCACGTCGCCGCACCGCGGTGCTCGTCGACGCACATCAGCGCATCGTCTGGGCTCCGCAGCTCGACGTCGCCGCGCACGCACGCCTGTGCGCCGAGACCCGTCGCTCGATCCTGGTCCGCACCGCGCTGCCGTCTGGCAGCCCGCCGCCGTGCTGGTCATACTGAGCCGCCCGCAGGTGGCCGACCCCTCCGGCCCCGGCGCCGAACCACCGCCGCGGGACTCGCATCCCACCCGAGCAGAATGAGCGAACTGATCGTCGTCCGAGGACCCGGCAAGGGAAGCACCGTGGCCCTCAGTCCGGAGCGGAGTGTCACGATCGGGGCCGCGATCGACGCCGCGATCCGCGTCGGTGGCGAGGGCATCGCCGGCGAACACGTCGCGGTGAAGGCCCTCAAGGGCGGCGGCTTCGGCGCGAAGGCGCTGCAGGGCGAATTCCGCATCAACGGCAAGGCGATGGCAGCCGCTCGCCTGAGCGACGGCGACCTGCTGCAGATCGGCGACAGCGAGATCCGCTACCAGGAGTCGAAGGCGGACACCGGTCCCGGCGAGCTCGGCGGTTTCACCCTGCTCGGCGTGCTCGGCAAGGGCGGCATGGGCGTGGTGTGGCGCGCCGAACAGAAGAGCCTCGGCCGCGAGGTCGCGCTCAAGGTGCTGACCGAGAAGCTGACCCAGGACCCGGTTTTCGTCGGTCGCTTCCAGGCCGAAGCCCGCGCCGCGGCGCGCCTCCACCACCCCAACGTCGTGCAGGTCTTCGACGTCGATCACGTCGACGGCACCTGGTTCTACTCCATGGAGCTGATGCACGGCGGCTCCCTCGAGACGCGCCTCAAACGCGAGGGCAAGCTGCCCTCCGAAGAGGCGGTGCGCGCGATCCTCGACGCCGCGCGCGGACTCGCCTTCGCCGAGCAGGTGCAGATCGTCCACCGCGACATCAAGCCGGACAATCTGATGGTCGATCGGCACGGGCACGTGAAGCTCGCCGATCTCGGACTCGCTCAGGTCGAGGACGACGGCGACGACGACAAGCTGCGCGGCACGCCGCACTTCATGTCGCCCGAGCAGGTGCAGCGCAAACCGCTCGACCACCGCAGCGACCTGTATTCGCTCGGTTGCACCTTCTACCGCCTGCTCACCGGCCGCACGCCCTTCAGCGGCGAGAGCGTGAAGGACATCCTGCGCGCGCAGCTCGGCGAGACCGCACCTTGGGCGAACAAGGTCGAACCCGGCGTGCCGGCCGATGTCGCGGCGATCGTCGATCGCCTGATGCAGAAGGACCCGGCGGCACGTTTCCAGAGCGCCGACGAGCTGGTCGAGGCCCTCGAGGCGACGCTCGCCCCGCCGGCGCGCAAAGGACTGTGGATCGCGCTCGCGGCGGTCGCCGTCGTCGCGATCGGCGTCGCCGTCGCCCTGGCGATGCGTGATCCCGAGGTGAAGACCATCAAGGTCACCAACACCGAGGAAGCCGCGCGACTCGCCGAGCAGGCACGCGAACTCGAGGCGCAGACCGCACGCATCGAGGCGGAGAAGGCGCGCATCGCCGTGCAGAAGAGCGGCCTGTCCGGCGTCGCCCTCGCCGAGGCGCTCGAGAAGATGGCCGCAGCGCACAAGGACACGCCTGCGGCGAAGGAGGCGATCACCGAGGCGTCGCGCGTGCGGCAAGAGGTGGCCAACGCCACCGCGCGCGCCAAGGAGCGCGCCGAGACGATCGCGCGTGCCGTCGACGCGCTGCAGAAGGCCGTCGACGCGGCGCTCCAGAACGATGATCCCCTCGCGGCGCTCGGCGCGAGCAGCGCACCGAGCAGCGAGACCTCGGTCGCCGACGCCGAGGAGATCACCGCGGCGCGCAACGTCCTGCAGCAGAAGATCGCGACCGCCGCGACGAAGACCGTCGAGGACCTGCGCAACGCGATCACCACCGCGTTCGCGGCCAAGGACCCCGAGGCGATGCAGACCGCACTGCTGCGCCTCGAAGCGGTGCTCCGCGGCGACCATGCCTGGCCGGATGCGCTGGTTCCCGGCCGCGCCGAGTTGCTGACCTTCCTCGGCGATCAGCAGAAGTCTCTCGTCGGCCTGCGCGCCGGGCTCGAGGCCGCCGCCGAATCGCAGGCCCTCGACACCCTGCGCAGCGGCCTGTTCGCCGAGGGCGGCGCGCTCGCCGCGATCGCCGGCTTCCGCTTCGGTTCGGCGGCCGACCAGTTCACGGCACTCGCCGCATCGACCTCCTCGCCCTCCCTCGGCAAGCTGCTCGAGTCGCTCGTCCCCTCGCTGCGCGCGGCCGAGAGCTACACCGCAGCGCTCGAAGCCGCGGCGGCGACGGGCACGCACGAGATCGCGGTACCGGGCAGCAGCGAGACCTCGACGTTGGTCGGCTTCGTGCGCACGACACCGACGCCTTCGCTGACCCTGAAAACCGTGGTGCGCACCCGACCGCAGCAGACGGTCGTCGAAGGCGATGCGCTGCGCGACGGAGCGTTGCATCTGCTCCCCGAAATCGACGGCGCGCCGAAGCTCGCCCGCATGGCCGCGATCTCCTGGCTCGCGCTCGCTGCACAGATGCGCACCGCTGCTGCCTACCTGGCGTCGATCCGCCCCGCCGACGACGCCAGTGGAGTCGCCGAAGGAGCGTTCCGCATCGACCCGAACCTGAATGCCTGCGCAGCCGCTCTCGCCGGAACCCAGGAGGAAGGCTTCGTGCCGTTGTCGACCGAGTTGCAGGCGGCGGTGATGCTCGGCCGCGGTCTGCAGGCCTTCGCCACGCGCCGCAACACCACTGCCGCGGGTCTGCTCGAGCGGTCCTTCGTCGACTTCGGCAAGACCCTGGTGGTGCGCGCCCAGCGATGACGCTGGCGGTGCAGGTCGAGCCGGACGCGGTCGTCGTGAAGGTGCGGGCTGCGCCCGGCGCACGTCGCGAAGGCGTCGTCGGCGAACACGGCGGGGCACTCAAGGTCGCGGTGCAGGCGCCACCCGAGAAGGGCCGGGCCAACCAGCGCATCGCGGAGGTGCTGGCCGAAGCGCTGGGGTTGGCAAGCCGATCCGTCGAACTGGTCCGCGGCCAGACCTCGCGCGACAAGGTGTTCCGGATCCGCTGTGCCGATCCGCAGGAGATCTCGGCGCGACTGCGGAAGCTCGTCCCGGCATAGTGCGCAGCATGGTCAGTCCCGCCGAGTCGCCGCTCCGCCGCCGCGTGAAGGAAGTCGCCCAGCAGCTCCTCGAACAGTTCGGGAATCGACCGCGCGTGGCGCTGCTGCTCGGCACCGGCCACGGTTCGATCTCCACGCAGCTGCAGGACAAGGTGCAGCTCCACGACTCCGGGCTGGTGCGCCTGTCCGAGCAGTCGCACCTGCTCGGCGGGATGCTCGAGGGCGTCGCCGTGGTCGTCGGCGATCCACCGCTGGCACCGTACGAGGGCTTCGGCGCGACCGACGTGACCTTCCCCGTGCGCGTGCTGCAGGCGATGGGTGTCGAGCTCCTCGTGCTCACCGCCGGCGCGGCGAGTCTCTCGCGCCAGCTCGAGCCCGGCTCGATCGCGATCGTCGAGGACCACCTCAACTTCACCAACATGCACCCGCTGCAGGGACCGCAGGTCGCCGAACTCGGTCCGCGCTTCCCGGACATGTCGGACCCCTATCCGCGCAAGTTCCGCAAGCTCGCGCGCGACGTCTCCAACGAGGTCGGCATCACCTGCCTGGAAGGCGTGTTCGCCGCGGTCCCCGGACCGAGCCTACCGACGCGCGCCGAGTACCGCTTCCTGCGCCGCGCCGGCGCAGACCTCGTCGGGATGTCGCTCGTGCCCGAAGTCCTCGCCGCCGTGCACTGCGGTCTGCCGGTCCTCGCGCTGGTCGGCATTACGCAGTTCGTCGAGGTCGAGAACGGACGCGCGACCGACATCGAGGAGATGCTCGACGCCGCCGACCTCGCCGCGCCGCGCATGGCGAGCCTGCTCTCCGGCATCGTCGCCAGCTTCGCCGAGTGATGTCCGCGCTGCGCATCGGCGTGCTGCTCTCCGGCGGAGGACGGACCCTCCAGAACCTGCTCGACCGCAGCGCCGACGGCCGTCTGGATGCACGCGTCGTCTGCGTGGTCTCCGATCGCCCCGGCGTCTTCGGAGTCGAACGCGCCGCGCGCGCCGGCCTGCCGGTGCTGGTGAGCAAGGACATGGACGCGACCTTCGCCTTCCTGCGCGTGCACCGCGTCGAGCTGGTGTGCCTGTGCGGCTACCTGCGCCTGTTGCGCGTCCCCGACGACTTCCGTGGTCGCGTGCTCAACATCCATCCCGCGCTGCTGCCGAAGTTCGGCGGCAAGGGCTTCTACGGCGACCGCGTGCACGAAGCGGTGCTCGCCGCGAAGGAGCTCGAGAGCGGCTGCACCGTCCACGAGGTCGACCAGCACTACGACTCCGGCGCGATCCTGCTGCAGCGCCGGGTGCCGGTGCTCCCCGGCGACGACGCGCATACGCTCGCCGCGCGAGTCTTCGAGGCGGAGTGCGAGGCCTATCCCGAAGCGATCACGCGCTGGCGTGCGCAACACGGCGGATAGCCGCGGGGGTCACAACCCGAAGAAGTGCCGGATGCGGCGCACCAATTCGCCGGCGCCCTGCTGGATCCGCGCGCGTTGCTCGGGCGGTGCGATCTTCATCTCCTGGATCGCGCGCAGACCCTGGCGTCGCGCCTCCATGATTTCGGCCATCTCCTGCGCGAGGGCGGGACGGCGCTCGAACATCTCCTGCAGCGTGCTCTTGTGCACGACCAGCACGTGCATGTCCTCGACGGCGGTGACGCTGGCCGTGCGCGGCTCGCCGGTGAGCACCGCCATCTCGCCGAAGAACTCGCCGCGCGACAGCCGTGCGACCTCGCGCTCCGCGCCGTGCTCGTCGCGCACCGAGACCACCGCGGTGCCGTCCTGGATCAGGAACAGCGAGTCGCCGGGGTCACCCTGGTGCACCACGCGCTCGCCGCGTCCGTAGTCCTGCAGCACGGCGTCGCGCGACAGGGCCTGCAATTCCTCGGGCGCGAGCGGGAAGAACACCGGGACCTTGGCCAGCGCGTCGGCCGCGGGCACCCGCGGCGACCGCGGCTCCGGCATCGGAGCGTGGAACTCGAAGCTGGTCTGGATCGGGAAGGGGATGGTCAGGCCGTTCCGCTTCGCGGCGTACCAGACCTTGGTCATGAACTCCTCGTTGATCTCCTGCTGGCGCGCGTAGTCCTCGATGAAGAAGCGCACCTCGTACTCGATCGAGTAGGCGGCGTAGTTCTTGGTGCGGACGGCGATCGCCGGCTGGGCGAGCACACCGCGCGTGCTGAGCGCGACCTGATGCAGGATGCGCTTCACCTTGTTCGGCGCGTCGTCGTACGAGAAGCCGATCAGGTGGCTCTCGCCGTGCACGCGCGTCGGGCGCGACAGGTTGACCAGGGTCTCCTTGCCGACCACCGAGTTCGGCAGCACCACCATGTCCTGCGACCGCGTGCACACCCGCACGGTGCGCCAGTTCATCTCGATCACCTCGCCGACGATGTCGCCGACCCTGATCCAGTCGCCGACCTCGAAGGGACGCTCGAGCATCACGGCGATGCCCGCCATGACGTTGTCGAGGGTGTTCTGCAGCGCGAGGCCGAGGACGATCGACGACACGCCGATCGCGGTGAGCAGTCCGCCGAGGTCCCCACCCCACACGCCCTGGAACACCAGCGCCGCGCCGATCACGACGAGGATCAGGCGCAGGATGTCGACCAGCAGCTTCGGGACCTTGGTCTGGTAGTGGTCGCCGTCGCGGCGCGTCAGGGCAGTCGCGCTCACCGCGGAGAGCGCGACGAAGATCACCACGATCCACAGCGCCGTGTCGAGCACCTTGACCGCGGTGCCCTTCTCCTCCCAGCCGAAGGCGCGCGCGCCGAGCGGCTCGATCGCCACGAGCAGCGCCACCGGCAACAGCAGGTTGCGCACACCGCGCAGCGTGCCGCCGAAGGGGTGGCGTCGCTGGTCGCAGCGGAGGATCCCGAGCGTCAGCAGGTAGCCGAGACCGACGAAGACCGCGAGCGTGACGGCGAGCTGGATCCAGGGATTCATCGGAGTCGATCGCTGCGGATGCGGCTCACAGCTTCAGGCTGGTCCGGCAACGCTCGGTGCGCGCTGCGAGTGCTGCGGCATCGCCCGCCCACGCCAGCGGTGAACCGAGCGCCTTCTCGCGATCCTTGGCCGCCGGATGCGTGGCGAACATGCCGCCGTGACCGCCGACCTGCTCCATCTTGGCGAGCACGCGGGTGAGGGCCTGCGGGTCGTAGCCGGTGCCGCGCAGGAAGTCGCGACCCAGCTTGTCCGCCGCCAGCTCCGACTCGCGCGAGTAGCCGCCGGTGATCAGCGTGTGCACGACGTCCTTCACCGAGTCGTCGAACAAGCCCTTCAGCTTCTCGAGGTCCTGCGGCTTCATGGTCGCCTGCGCGGCGCCCGCACCGAGGTAGGTGAATGCCTCTGCGAGGTTGGCCTTCTTGATCGCGGCCAGGCCGTGACGGAGGCTGACGTGCGCGATCTCGTGCGCCAGCACGGCCGCGAGTTCGTCCTCGCCGGCGGTGGCCTTCAGCAGACCCTTGCTGACCAGCACGGTGCCACCCGGACACGCGAAGGCGTTGACCTCCTCGGTGTCGAGGATCGCGAACTGATAGTCGAGGAAGGGATGGCGCACGCCGTCGTTGGTCTTGGCGATCGCCTGACCGACCGCATTGACGTAGGCGGTGGTGGTCTCGTCCTGCAGGAGCGGGTAGTTCGGCATCGCCAGGATCTGCGCGGCGACCGAGCGACCGATGTAGTGCTCCTCGCTCGGGTCGAGGTCCTGGAACGACTTGCGCAGGCGGTTGGCGCCGCGGATCAGCTTGCCTTCGGCGCTGTTCTCGTCGGTCGCCTGCTCCAGGGCGTTCATCACGCTCGCACATGCGGCGATCGGGAGGAGCAACAGCAGTCCGGTCAGGATGCGGCTCTTCACTTGCCACCTCCCTGGCCGAGTCCGCCGGCATCGACGAAGGCGCGCACCTTGTCCTCGTCCACCTTCCGCGACTGGATCCGGTCGACGAGCTTGAAGGCCGCCTCCAGCTCGGGCTTGCTCGCGCGGTACTCCTTCTCGACCTGCGGGTTGAAGCCCTTGCGCGCCGCCGAGGCCTCCGACGCGGAGTAGTTCTCGCGGATACCTTCACCCGACAGGCGCACGTCGGCCTTGTCGCTGACGTCGGTCTCGTGCACGAAGCCTGCGAGGTCCTTGTAGTGCACGCTGAGCCAGGCGCCGTCCTTCTGCTCGAACACGAGCTTGTCGCCCTCCTGCAGGTCCGCGACCGAAGGCGCGAGCAGGCGTTTGGCACTGCGCAGGCGCGTGATCTTGCGGGTGACGACGAGCTGCGCACCCTGCTTCTGCGGGACATCACCCGCGGCGAGGAGGAGGACGACGGGCACGATCCACAGGGACCGCAGGGCCTTCGGCATGGGCGCGCACCATACCGCCCGGCGCCGCGCGCCGGAAATCGCGCCGTCTCACTTGGCGTCGAGGCGGAACACGCCGTCCCACCGCGGGTCGGCGAGGCGTTCCACGTACAGCGCGGCCAGGGTGTCGCCGCTGCCGTCGTCGGCGAGCGCTCCGAAGCCGCCCAGCGCAGCATCGCGCTCGCCGCGACGGAGTGCCGCGAGGGCCGCCTCGTGACGGGCGAGACGGCGCGCGTCGGCCTCGGCGACACGGCCGGCGAGCGCGATCGGCTGGAACACGCGCAGCGCCTCCTGGCGTCCCTTCACCGCGATCGAACCCACCTCGCGACACACCACGTCCGTCCCCGCGGCATCGCGCGTCGACGCGCTGACCAGGCAGTCGACGCCGAAGTACTTGCCGGCTCCCTCGAGCCGTGACGCCAGGTTCACCGTGTCGCCGATCGCGGTGTAGTCGAACCGCCGCGCCGAACCCATGTTGCCCACCACCGCCGCGCCGCTGTGCACGCCGATGCGCGTGGCGATCGCGGGCCGTCCCGCGCGGCGCAGTTCGTCGCCGATCCGCGCGCTCACCTCACGCAGGGCGAGCGCCGCACGGAGCGCCCGGGACGCGTGGTCCGCCCCCGACAGCGGCGCGCCGAACAGCGCCATGATCGCGTCACCGATGAACTTGTCGATCACGCCGCCCTCGACGAGGATCGGCTCGCACATGCGCGTGAAGTAGTCGTTCAGGAAGGCGACGACTTCGTGCGGTGCGAGGTGCTCGGCGAGCGCGGTGAAGCCGGCGAGGTCGGTGAACAGCAGGGTGACCTCGCGGGTCTCGCCGCCGAGCGACAGGTTCTTCGGATCCTTCAGCACCTCGGCGAGCACCTCGGGCGCCATGTACGAGGAGAAGGCGCGGCGCATCTCGCGCTTCTGCCGTCCCTCGACGACGACGCGCCACACGAAGCCCGCACCGGATGCGAAGGCCCCGGCGAGCACCGGCGCCGCCACCGGCAGGACCAGGAGCTGCAGCCACCCGAAGGCGACGACCGCGAGCCAGACGAGCAGACCGGCGCAGAGCGCGATCACCGCGGCGCCGATCCCCGGGATGCCGAACACGCACAGCGTGGCCGTCACAGCGCCGAGCGCTGCGAGCCCGATCCCGCCCCCGCTCTCGCGCAGGAAGTCCTTGGCACGCAGGTTGTCGATCGCCGTCGCGTGCAACTCGACGCCGGGGAACACGCGGCTGAGCGGCACCGGATGGATGTCCTCGTAGCCCTCGGCGTTGATGCCGATCAGCACCACCTTGTCCTTGAAGCGTTCGCGCGGATAGACCGGTGGTTTGCCGTCGGCCTCGTTCCCCGCCGACACCAGCAGGTTGACGAACTTGACGTGCTCGTAGCTGAACTCGGGACCGCGGAAGTTCAGCAGCACACGCGGACCCGACGCGGGGATCAGCGCGCGCGGGTCGTCGACACCGCTGCCGGCGAGCGCGAGCGAGGGGAAGGCGAGGGCCTTGCCGTCGGGTCCACGCAGCCAGCGCAGCACGTCGTAGTGGCGGTAGACCTTGTCGTCGTCGGGTCGCACGTTGACGAAACCCAGCGCCTTGCCGCCCTTCCGGATCTCGTCGAGCGGCAGCACCACGCCGCGCTCCAAGGTGATGGTCGCGTCGGGCTGCGGCAGGTCGAGCGCGCGCGCGGCGAAGGCGGAGGTCTCCTCCGGCGTGCGACCGCCGTCGCGGAAGGACACGAACTTGAAGCCGACGGCACTGCCCGGTGTGGCGGCCAGCACTTCGCCGAAGGCCGCATCGCCGCCGCCGCTGACCCGCTGGTCGAACAGCAGGTCGAAGACCACGGCGCGTGCGCCGGCCTCCTTCAGCCAGGCGAGGGCCTCGGCGTAGACGTCGCGCGACCAGGGGAAGGACTGCCCCACCTCGCGCTCGACGAAGTCCATCGACTCCTGGTCGATCCAGGCGACCACGATGTCGCTCGACGCCGGCTTGCGTCCGAGCCCCGAGGCATAGCGCAGATCGAGCGCGATCGACTCGAGACGACCGACCAGCCCGAGCCGGTCGAGGAGGAACACGCAAAGGATCGAGAGCGCGCCGACCAGGATCGCCGCACGGAGCCGCCGCATGGCGGAGGGTTGTAGCGCGCGGGCCCGGCAGAGCACGCAGCAGACTGTCTTCGCATCGACGCCGTGACGATCATGCGCTCCCCGCGATGGACGCCCCCCGCATCCTCAAGTCCGACTCCTTCGGCCGCATCGAGCGCGCCGAGGTCGACGGCCGCACGGTGATCCGTCGCGTCGCCGTCGGCGGACGCATCCCGGGTTCGGGGATCCTCGCGCGCCTGCTGATGCGCCGCGAGGCCCGCGCGCTGCGCGCCCTGTCCGGGATCGTCGGTGTTCCGTTCGTGATCGACGAACAACGCCGCGCGCTCACGCGCACCCACCTCGACGGCACCCCGCTCTGCCTCGCCGACGCGCTGCCCTCGAACTTCTTCGACCTCCTCGACGCGCTGGTGCGCCGCATGCACGCGCGCGGCGTGTGTCACAACGACCTGCACAAGGAGCCGAACATCCTGGTCGCCCCCGACGGCCGACCCGCGCTGATCGACTTCCAGATCGCCAGCGTGCACCGTGATCCGCAGGCGCGCAGCTTCCGCCTGCGCGCCGCCGAGGATCTCCGGCACATCGACAAGCACCGCCGCCGCTACGAGATCGCGACCGGGCGTCGCGCCGCGAGCGAACCCGCCGCATTGCGCTCCGGCCTGGCCGCACGCGCCTGGCGTCGTCTCGTGAAGCCGGTCTACAACTTCGTCACGCGCAAGCTGCTGCGCACGCGGGATGCGGAGATGCGGCGCCCGCGCGAAGGGCCGTGGCCGCGGTGGACGGAGACCGTGCCCGAGGAATCCTGAGGCCACGGTCGGTCAGCTTCGACACCGCCGACCGCTCCACACCGAACCGAGGTCCGCACGCGCTAACCTGCGCGTCGAGGTCTCCCCATGCTCAGCTCGACTTTCCTCGCCCTCGTGCTCCCCGCTCTGTGCGACCCCACCCGCCTCGCGCGCGACTACGCCGCGGCGATCGAGGAGATCAATGCCGCGCACGCGCGCAAGCCGGTGGCGAAGACGGAGGCTGAACTCGGCAAGCGCCTCCCGGCCGGCGCGGTGAAGTTGATTGCCGAGTTGCTCGGCGAGAAGGACTCGCCGACGACACGCGACGCACTGGTCACCGCAGCGCAGGCCGCGCTCGATCTCGACCGCGTCGGAGACTTCGAGAAACTGCACGACCGACTCGCGGAACTCGATGCCGAACGTGCCGCCGCGCTCGGCATCGCGCTGTCGCGCCCTCGCTTCCTGGTCATCGGCACCAACGGCATGAAGCCGGCCGGCCTGACCGCGATCGCCGACGTCTTCGATCTCGTGCTCGACGGCTACGCCGAGGTCTTCGGCCTGAAGGAGTTCACCAAGCTGCCCGGCAAGAAGCTCCGGCTGCGCGTGCACCTGGAGAAGCAGATCACGGCACCTCCGCACTTCGCGCCCGAGTTCCCCTACCACTCCGAGATCGACTTCCCGGTGATCGACGCCGAGGCCTTCCGCTCGCCGACCCAGGACGGCAAGTTCCTGTTCTACGGTCTGTGCCACGAACTCGGCCACGTGATCGCGATGTGGGGCGATCCGAAGGACGAGGAGGACCACCACGCCTGGGCCCACTACACCGGTGTCGTGCTGGTCGAACACCTGCTCGGCGCCGACAAGCCTGCGAAGGTGCTCGCCGAAGTGAAGGACATCCGCTGGCGCTCGGCGACCCTCGAGCGCAAGCGACTCGACGACGCCAAGCTCCCACCCTCGGGCAAGGATCGCGACGGCGTGCTCGCACGCCTCTTCACGTTGCACGACGCCGTCGGTCCCTCCGCGATCGGCGAAGCGCTCAACGCACTCGACGCGTCCGGCCGCCACCTGCTCGTCAACCGCGTGCGCTACGACTCGATGCACGACTTCGAAGCCGCGCTGCTCGCGACGCGCGCGGGCAAGGGCAAGCGCAGGCAGATCGAGGCGGCGTTCGCGGCGGACTGACGGGTGTTCATCGGGTGCCCAAGCACCCCATCAACGCCACCAGACTGAGCACATCGAGTCGGTTGTGCTCCATCACGCGGTCGACGCGGCCGCTGCCGTCGCGCAGCCAGTCGAGCCAGGCGCGCGGAGCCTCGCTGCCGGGCAGGTCGTCGTGGCGGACGAAGCCGAGCTTGTGTTCTTCGACGGTGCGCAGCCGCGTGTCGGGCAACTCGTGCTTCCAGGCGCGGCGTGCGACGTGGAACAGGTCGAGGTGGCGCGGGTCGAGCATCGCGTGCTCGAGGCGATGCAGGGTCATGCGCGCGGCGAGGCGATGGCGGTCGAAGGACTTGCCGACGAAGGTGACCTGCAGCGGATGCTCCTGCAGACGCTGCGCGACGTGCCGCAGGGCCGCGCGCTCGTCGGCGAAGCTGCGCAGGAAGACCTGTTCGAGCACCAGCTCTTCGCCGTCGACGAAGCCGAGGCCGACCATGAACACCGTGGTCCCCGCTCCGCCGGACAGCCCCGTGGTCTCCGTGTCGAGGAACAGGCAGTGCGCGAGTTCGGCGTCGCCGAGCTCACGCTGCCGCTCCGCGAAGCTGCGGAAGTCGACGTCGCGCACCCCCGCGAGCGCGCGCTGCCCGTGACGATGTTCGAGCGACAGGCGCTCGCGCCGCAGCCAGAAGCGTCCGCAGTCGTTCTCGATCTCCGCGCCGCCGCCGAGCGTGCCGTCCGGTGCCACCCCGCGGGCCGGCGCCGCACGACGCTCCTTCTGGCGCATCAGCCACTGCCGCATCGGCGAGGACGGCGACTCCGCGGCCGCCTTCGGCTCCGGCTGTGCTGGGGACTCCGGCTGCTCGGGCACCCCGAAGTTGCGCCGCAGCTTGCTGCGCAGGTCACGCGACGCCATCGCGCATCGCCCTCAGGATCCGCAGCGCGAGCGGCTTGCCGTGGATGCCCTGGTCACGCGACGGGCCGATGCACGACGGACAGCCGCTGCGGCAACGGCACCGCTCCAGTACGCCGAGCGCGGCGTCGAGGATCTCGCGGTGCACGCGGAAGATGCGCTCCGACAGCCCGACACCGTTGGGAACGCGGTCGTGGATCAGCACGGTCGGACACTCGAAGTGCGGATGGCGCAGCTCCGAGCTGACGCGCACGTCGCCGGGATCGACGCGCACGAACAGGGGCACCAGGCCCTGGATCAGCTCCGCCACGCCGCGCAGTCCGCCGCCGTTGGCACCCTGCGAGAGTCCGCAACGCTCGGCCAGATCGGGTGCGAGCGCGAGCACGCAGGCCTCGGTCTCGAACTCCTCCGGCGGCAGTTCGATGGGCCCGTCGCCGACGTTCTCCCGCGTGTAGAAGCGGATCTTCTTGAAGGCCTTGGCGAGCGTGCTGACGTGCACCTCGCAGAGATGCGCCGCGTAGGCGCCGAAGTCCTGCGTGCCGTCGAGATGCAGCACGCGCACCTCGGTCTCGGTGTCGGCCTCGGTGTAGTAGTCGACGTCGACCTTCCGCACGTAGGCGCGACGGTCGTCGTACTTGAACTCCTCGACCAGGTACTGCTCGCCCTGGTGCCCGTAGATCGCGCCCTCGTAGACCTCGACGATCGAGCTGCTGCGGTCGATCTCGCCGAGCACGGTCCCGCGGTCGCGATCGTGGATCACCACGTTGTCCATGTCGGCCGCGTTGAGCGACACGCCCTCCGCCGGATAGGTCGCCGCGGCGTAGTGCCAGCGGTCGCCCTCGCGCAGCAACACGCCGAGGTCCTGCGCGAGGAAGTCCAGCACCTCCTCCACGTCGGGCGCATCGCCGAAGCCCCGACCCTCCTCGAAGGGCAGCTCGAAGGCGGCGCAACGCAGATGGTTGGTGAGGATGATCGGGTTGTCCGGATCGATCGAGACCGCCTCGCGCGGCTGGTCGAAGAGGAAGCCCGGCTCGCGCACCAGGAATTGGTCCATCGCGAAGCTGCGTGCGATCAGCACCACCGCACTGCTGCGCTGGCGCCGCCCGACGCGACCGGCGCGCTGGAAGGTGCTCGACACCGTCCCCGGGTAGCCGACCAGCACGCAGACGTCGAGGCTGCCGATGTCGATGCCGAGCTCGAGCGCGTTGGTCGACACCACCGTCGACACCCGGCCGTCGCGCAGGCCGCGCTCGATGCCGCGCCGCAGATCCGGCAGGTAGCCGCCGCGGTAGCCGGTGACGCGCTCGACGTCGGACTTCTTCGCCCGCGCCTCGTCGCGCAGGTACTTGAGCAACACCTCGGTGCTGTTGCGGGAGCGCACGAAGAAGATCGACTGCAGTCCGCTGTCGACCAGCGTGCTGCCGAGCCTGCGCGCCACGTCGAGTGCGGGCACGCGCGCGCCGGCGGCTTCCGACACGACCAGCGGATTGAGGAACAGGAAGTGCTTCGGCCCGCGCGGGCTGCCGTCGTCGTCGATCAGCGTGACGTCGCGCTCGAACAGACGCCGTCCGTGTTCGCCGGCATTGCTGATGGTGGCACTGGCCGCACAGAACACCGGCTTGCTGCCGTAGTGGGCACAGATACGGCGCAGACGGCGCAGCACGTTGGCGACGTGCGAGCCGTAGATGCCCGACAGCGTGTGCACCTCGTCGACCACCACGAAGTCGAGTCCGCTGAACATGCCCTGCCACTTGGTGTGGTTCGGCAGGATGCCGGCGTGCAGCATGTGCGGGTTGGTGATCAGCAGGTGACCGCCCTCCCGCAGGGCACGGCGCGTCTCGGGCGGCGTGTCGCCGTCGTAGACCGCGACGCACAAGCGTTCCTGACTGCCGTCCTGCGCCGAGGCCAGCAGGGTCTCCAACTCCGCCATCTGGTCGCGTGACAACGCCTTGGTCGGGAACAGGTAGAGCGCACGTGCGCGCAGCGGATCGCGCAGCAGACGATCGAGCACCGGCAGGTGGTAGCACACCGACTTGCCGGACGCGGTCGAGGTCGCGACCACCACGTCCTTGCCGTCGTGCAGCAGGTCGGCGGCGGCGCGCTGATGCGTGTAGAGCGAGGTGATCCCACGCGCCTGCAGCGCGGCGCGCAGTGCGGGGTGCACCCACTCGGGGTACGGCGCTGTGCGCGCCTCGCGCGGAGGGAGGCGCAGATGTCCGTCCAGCGTGCCGAGCTCGCCCGGGTCCTCGCGCAGCGCGCGGACCAGCTCCTCGACGTCGGTCACCCTCGTGTCCATCGCCTCACTTCGCAGTCGACGGCAGTCCGGAGCGACCGACGTTGTTGCGGTCGAGATCGGCGAGGACGCGCGCGATCGCGTCGCGCACGCACCGCCCGAGCAGCTCGGGGATCGGCGTGGGCGAACGCGTGACCTGCGAACCGGCCGACTGCTCGTAGGTCTGCTCGAAGATCGTGGCACGCGTGCCGTCCGCCGCAGCCGGAGAGGACACCACCAGCTTCAGCGTGAAGCTCGACAGGGTGCAGCGCCCTGCCGCCTGCTCCTCGAGGTAGCCGCGCGCATCGAGCAGCACCGGTTGCACCACGATCACCTCGGCCGCGGGCGGCACGCGGGTGTCGAGTTGCGCGACCACCCCGCTGTCCGCGAGCGAACGGCGCAGCAGATCGTCGACCATCTCGGGGATCGGACGTGCCCACAGCTCCTCCGGCATCGGTCGCCGCGGCCAGTGCGGCGCGCTGGCGTCGGCGGGCTGCTTGTGCCGCTGGTCGTCGACCGGCAGCAGCAACGCAGGGCGATCCGCGGGCAGCCGCGCGTGGTAGCGCGGCGGCTGGTAGAGCCGCTCGTTGTGCGCGAGGTCGAGCACCTCGGGCTTCGAGGCGCAGGACGACAGCAGGAGCAAGGACAGAGCGACGACCGCACACGCGGCGCGCGCCCCCCGGACGAGACCACCACCCATGGCGGCGGATGATAGCCCGCGTCCGCTTCAGTCCAGCGCGAGGATGTCGCGGCTGTCGCGTGCGCCGAGCCGGAACACCACACCAGCAAGGCGGGGCAGGGCGCACAGCACCCGGCCGTCCGCATCGCGCCACAGCTCGAGATTCGTGAGGAGCTGCCCGCTGGGGGCCACGAGCTGCAAGGTGCCGAGAGACGTCGCAGCCTGCGCCGCGTCGCGCGCGAGGGCCCGCTCCGAGACCAGCTCGCGCAGCGCGTCGAGCGTGGCGTCGAGGTCGACCACGGCACCGTCGCTCCCACCGCGGCGGAACGCACCGTCGTCACCGCGCACGAACTCGATCGCGCGACCCTCCGGCAGCTCGCGCCGGATGCGGCCGACCAGCGCTCCGGACTCCAGGGACAGGACGCGCCGGTCGACGTAGTCGGTCCACGGGCGACGCAGACGGACGGCGACCTCGCGCGGCACCGTGACCACCTGCTTCTCGCCCTGCCGTGCCGCAAAGGTGGCGGTGTCGTCCTTGTCGCTGCCGAGCAGGATGGCCTCGCGGTTGCGCGCCTTGCCCTCGATCTCGACCGTCATCGCCTGGTCCCCGAGACCGTAGGTCTTGCCGTCGCCGAAGTCGTCCGCGACGAAATCGAGAGCGGCCGCGCTGTGCAGCGCCTGGATCATCTCGGCCGAGGCGGTCGCATCGAGGAGCGCATCGACGGGGCGCGCGAGACGGAGCTGACCGAGTCCGTCGCGCAGGATCTCGAAGGGCACCGCATCACCCGGTCGCGTGATCCGGATCGCCTGCGCATCCTCGATCGGCATCGCGAGCAGCCAGCGCGCGCGCAGCTCACGCACCGGCAGGGTGATGACCTGGTCGAGCTGACGGGTGTCGCAGGCGAACCACAGGTCGCGTGGCGCGGCGTGGCCGATCATGCCGCCGCTGCTCGCGTCGAAGCGCAGGGTGACCGTCTCCGGGCCGAGCCCGCCGTCCACCTCGAGGATCGCGTCGTCGGGCGCCGGCGGCCCGGACTGCTCCACCGCGGTCGGGTCACCGGAGATGAAGCGGTCGGCGCGCAGACCGACCAGGGTCGAGACGAAGGTCGTCGCGGCCAAGGGGTCGGAGCGCAGGTCGGTCGGCTTGTCGATCCGCCAGCCCGAGACCCCCACGCGCACCAGTTCGACGACATCGAGCGCCGCGGCGCCGGCGATGCGACGCGTCACGCGCAGATGCTGCACGGTCGTCGCATCGTTGGCGAACACCAGCGGTTCGCGCGCCTCGTGGGGCCGCACCTGCAAGGCGTTGAACAGGGCGCGGCTGACGCGATCGATGCGCCCGTCGGCGCCCTTCTCGATGCGACGCACGAACACGTCGTCCCCGAGCGGGCCCTCCAGTCCGAGGGCGAGTTCGATCGCGGTGCCGTCGGGGTAGTGCACGGCGAAGGACGCGCGAGGGTGATCCAGCCCGCATTCGGCGAGCAGCTTCGGCGTGATCTCCTCGACGCGATAGCCGGGCATCAGGCGCGCACCGTCGATCGCCTGGCTCAGCGAGCGGAGCACCGCCGCCGACGCGAGATCACGCACCGGCTCGACGATGTTCCAGGTGCCGTTCGCACTGCGCTCGAACTCGAGCGGGAGCGAGGGCTCCTCGTGGCGGAAGGAGAAGCGGTCGGCGTCGAGGAGGTTGCGCCCGCCGAGCAACGCGCGCGCATCGACCGGCTTCTGCACCGGTTCCTCACGGCTGGTCAACCACAGGAGTGCGCCGAGTCCGCCGAGGACGACGAACCATCCGAGAGAGCGCGTCACACCCATCAGCGACGCCTCCGCAGGAACAGCACGATGAAGCCGCAGACCAGGATCGACCCCGGCGCCCACATCAGCAGCAGGTCACGTGCGCGTTCGAGCTGCTGCGGTGCGAGGGCCATCTTCTGCGCGAGGTAGCGGTTGCCGCGGATCGACACGAGTTCCTCGCGACGCGCGAGCCAGTTGAACAGATCGAGGGCGAGATCGGAGTTCTGCGCGAAGACCTGGTTGAGGAAGGCGATGCCGCCGACCAGCACCACGGCTCCGCTGCGGCCGCCCTCCTTCACGCTCGCCTCCACCACCGCGGCGACGGTGCGTGGCCCGAAGTCCTTGCTGTTCTGCGGCTGATCGGTGTCGGCATCGCTGATGCGCGGATCGAAGGGCGCGAGCCAGCCGTAGCGGCCGGTCTGCAGGAGCGGCTCGAAGGAGAGGTCCGCGCCGGCGTCGCGCACGCGGATCTCGCGGGCATTCATCGTCTGCGGGTAGCGCTGCTGTTCGGCCAGGGGACGCGTCGCCTTGTGGCCCGCGTTGGGGACGGTCGTCAGCAGACGCGCACGCGGTCCGTCGACACCGGGCGACTGCGGGTGCGCGGGATCGGGAACCAGGTGGCAGACGACGTCGCTGCTGAACTGGAAGCCGAGCTTCGTGCCCAGCTCGTCGAGCGTGCCGCGCCGCGTCTCGGCGTCGACGTTCGACCACGCGACGTTGACGAACATGCGGCCGCCGCCGCGCACGAAGGTCGCGAGCTGCTCGACGGCGCGCTGGCTCAGCGCGACGTGCGGCTCGATCAGCCCGATCACCGCGGCGTCGTCGGGCAGATGTCCCTCGTTCTCGAGGTTCCAGCGCGCGATCTGGAAGCCCTCGGCGTTCAGCGCCGCCATCAGCTCCGAGTAGGAGTCCGCGACGGGTGCGTCGAGGCTCGCCTCCTGGTAGCCGCTGAGGAAGTAGATGCGCGGCGCCCCTTCGACCAGCAGCGAGCGCAGCGCCGAGGAGATCGCCTCCTCGCCCTTGAACAGCTTCAGCGAGGGCAACGGCACGCTGCGCTGGCCCGGGGTCGGCATCGACCGACCGGGCGGCACGTCGAGCTCGGCGAGGTCGCTGAGGAGCTGCAGCTCGCGGTGGCGCTTGCCCAGCGAGACGACGATCACGTCCTCGCGCCGCAGACCGCCGATCTCCTGGATCCGCTGGCGCGACGCGGCCACGTCGCTGAGGACGTCGAAGTTCACCACCTCGACGTTGTCGCCGCCGAGCTCCGCGTAACGCACCAACAGGTCACGGGTCAGCTCGTGCACGCGCGCCTGGATCTGCGCGACGCGCGCCTCGAGCTCGTTGGTCGGGGCCGCGGGGCGCTGGAAGAAGGTGTCGATGCGGACCTTCTCGCCCCTCTTGGCGATCCCGGCCAGCAGGTCGGTGGTCTCGCCGCTGACCGAGAATTGCGCCTGCGGCGTGAGGTCGATCAGGACCTTGAGCGCCGGTCGCGTCGCCAATGCGGTCACGACGAACCACACGCACAGGGCGAGCAGCGCCGTCACCAGCAGCTCCAGGCGGCCGAGCAGCCGGCGCCGTCCGGTCATCCTCACCGCCATCGACGTGCCTCCAGCGAACGCGTGGTCAGGAACAGGAAGGCGCCCGTGCCCGCGAGGTAGAACACCACGTGCGCGGAGTTGACGAGCCCGCGGCAGAACCAAGCCTGCAGATGCTCGGCGACGTTGACCTGCTCGGCGACCGGCCGCAGCACCTTGGCGACGACGAAGGACCACACCGAATCGGCACCCTGCGCCGCATCGACGACTTCGTTCGACGCGACCTGGAACTGGCTCGGCCCGTAGAGCACGACGAAGGCGAACAGCATCGCGGTGAGCGATGCGAGGAGCTGGTTGTCCGTCAGGCTGCTCGTGAAGCAACCCGCGGCACACAGCAGCGACCCGACCAGGAGAATGCCGAGCAGCCCCGAGACGATCGGTCCGGTCGCCAGATCCACGCCGAGGTAGCTCTGCTCCTGGAGCAGGGCGAGCAGCAAGAAGGCGGGCGCCCAGAGCAGCGCGAAGAAGGCGAAGGACGCTCCCCACTTGCCGACCACGACGGCGCCGTCGCGGACCGGTGCGGTGAGCAGCACCTCGAGCGATCCGGTGCGCTTCTCCTCGGCGAAGCAGCGCATGGTCAGGATCGCGGGAACCAGGATCAGCATGAACAGGCTGCTGTTGCGCAGCACGTAGGCGGTGGCGAAGCGCTCGCGGTCGCCTCCGAGCAGCGCGATGTTCTGCAGCAGCGAGTTCACCTCGGCGCCGCGCAGCAGGTAGAGCAGGAAGGCGATCAGGTAGCCGATCGGACTGCGCAGGTACGAGGCCAGCTCGCGCTTGAAGGTGGTCCAGGCGCCTCTCATGCCATACCTCCGCCGAGCGCACGCAGGTCCATGCCGGTGATCTGCGCGAAGTACTGCTCGAGGGTCGGCAGCCGCAGCGAGAGCTCACGGATCGCGACGTCACGCGCACGCAGACGACGGTGCGCCTCCACGCGCGGATCCGCCTCGCGCGCGAGCGCAGCGCGGGCGCGGGCGAAGCCGTCGTCGAGGTCCTCGACCACGAGTCCCTCGCAGCCGGGCAGGTCGGCGAGCAACGCCCCCAGCTCGGCGGACGACAGGCGCGCCTCCACGAGCAACGCACGACCCGCAGCGTTGGCCAGCAGTTCGTCGATGCGCCCATCGGCGAGCAGCTTGCCGTGATGGATCACCAGCACGCGCGACGCGACGTCGGCGACCTCGGCGAGGATGTGCGAGCTGAACAGGATGGTGTGCTCGGCAGCGAGAGCGCGGATCAGATCCTTCATCCGCACGCGCTGGTTCGGATCGAGTCCGGACATCGGTTCGTCGAGCACGAGGATCGGCGGACGCGCGACCAGGGCGTCGGCCAGACCCACGCGCTGCCGGTAGCCGCGGCTGACGTGCCCGACCATCTTGCGGCGAACCTCGCTCACGCCGCAGCGCTCCATCGCCTCGACCACCGCAGAGCGACGCAGCGCACGGGGCACGCCCTTGAGCTCGGCGCGGTAGCGCAGGTACTCCTCCACGCGCATGTCGGGATAGAGCGGAACGCTCTCCGGCAGGTAGCCGATCGCGCGCCGCACGCCGATCGGATCGGTGACCACGTCGTTGCCGGCGATGCGCACCGCGCCCTCGCTGGCCGGATGGAAGCAGGTCAGGACGCGGATGGTCGTCGTCTTCCCTGCGCCGTTGGGCCCGAGGAAGCCGACGACCTCGCCACGCTCGATGCGGAACGAGACGTCCTCCACCGCCACGGCCGATCCGAAGCGCTTGGTCAGGTGTTCGACTTCGATCATCCGCGGGAGGTCGCTGCGAGGGCCCAGGTAGCGCACGCAGGGGAAGGCGTAACGCGCGACAGGGGGCGAGGAAGATAGTCAGCCCGTGCGTGCGTCGGAAGCGCGAGCGCATCGAGCGGGGCCGAAACGACGCGGCCGGAGGGGGAAGCCTCCGGCCGTCGGTCCTCGCGCTGCGGCGTGCCGCCGCCGTGCCTCACTTCTTCACTTCGAAGTCGGCGTCCTTGATGTCCTCGTCGGAGGTCGACTTGCCGGACGACTCGCCGCCGCCACCTCCGCCGGCGCCCTGCGGTCCACCGCCGCCGCCGGCACCGCCGTGCTGGTGCATGGCGGCTCCGAGCTGCTGGAAGAGCTGCTCGACGTCGGAGATCGCGGCCTTGAGCGCCGCCGCGTCGTCGCGCTGCGAGGCCTCGCGGAGCTTGCCGACCTTCGACTCGATCTCCGCCTTGAGCGCCGCGTCGACCTTGCCCTCGTTCTCCTTGAGCTGCTTCTCGACGGTGTAGGCCAGCGAGTCGGCCTGGTTGCGGAGGTCGACGATCTCGCGCTTCTTCTTGTCGTCGGCGGCGTGCGCCTCCGCGTCGCGCGTCATCTTCTTGACCTCCTCCTCGCTCAGGCCGGAGCTGGTCTGGATCGCGATCTTCTGCGACTTGCCGGTCTTCTTGTCCTTGGCGGACACGTTGAGGATGCCGTTTGCATCGATGTCGAAGGTGACCTCGATCTGCGGCATGCCGCGCGGCGCGGGCTCGATGCCCTCCAGCTTGAACTTGCCGAGCGTGCGATTGTCGTTGGCGAACTCGCGCTCGCCCTGCAGCACGTGGATGTCGACCGCGGGCTGGCTGTCGCTGGCGGTCGAGAACACCTGGCTCTTGCTGGTCGGGATCGTCGTGTTGCGCTCGATCAGGCGCGTCATCACGCCGCCGAGGGTCTCGATGCCGAGCGACAGCGGGGTGACGTCGAGCAACAGCACGTCCGACACCTCGCCGGCGAGCACGCCGCCCTGGATCGCCGCGCCCACGCTGACCACCTCGTCGGGGTTGACCGAACGATTGGGCTCGCGCTGGAACAGGTCCTTCACCAGGGCCTGCACCTTCGGGATGCGGATCGAACCGCCGACCAGGATCACCTCGTCGATGTCCTTGGGCTGCAGCTTCGCGTCCTTGATCGCCTGGACGCAGGGCTGACGGCAGCGCTCGATCAGGTGATCGACGAGCTGCTCGAACTTGGCACGCGTCAGGTTCTCCTGCAGGTGCTTCGGACCGGTCTGGTCCATGGTGATGAACGGCAGGCTGATCTGCGTCTGCTGCGCGCTCGACAGCTCGATCTTGGCCTTCTCCGCGGCCTCCTTGAGGCGCTGCAGGGCCATCGGATCCTTGCCGAGATCGATGCCGGTCTGCTGGCGGAACGACGCCGTGAGCCAGTCGATGATCGCCTGGTCGAAGTCGTCACCGCCGAGGTGCGTGTCGCCGTTGGTCGACTTGACCTCGAACACGCCGTCGCCGACGTCGAGGATCGAGATGTCGAAGGTGCCGCCGCCGAGGTCGAAGACCGCGATGCGCTGGCTCTTGCCCTGACCGACCTTCTTGTCGAGGCCGTAGGCGAGCGCCGCCGCGGTGGGCTCGTTGATGATGCGCTCGACCTTGAGCCCGGCGATGGCGCCGGCGTCCTTGGTGGCCTGGCGCTGCGAGTCGTTGAAGTAGGCCGGGACGGTGATGACCGCGCGATCCACCTTCTCGCCGAGATAGGCCTCCGCCGCTTCCTTCAGCGCACGCAGGATCATCGCGGAGATCTCGGGGGGCGTGTACGCCTTGCCGCCCACGTCGACCTTCACGAGCTCCTGCTCGCCACCGACGATGCGGTACGGCACGCGTCGCTCCTCCTCGCCGACCTCCGCGTGGCGACGACCCATGAAGCGCTTGATCGAGTAGATGGTGTTGTGCGGATTGGTGACGGCCTGGCGCTTCGCCGGCGCGCCGACCAGCCGCTCGCCGGACGGGGTGAAGGCAACGACCGAGGGAGTGGTCCGGCTGCCCTCGAGGTTGGCGATGACGACGGGTTCGCCGCCTTCCATCACCGACACCACCGAGTTGGTGGTGCCGAGGTCGATACCGATGATCTTCGAGGTGGACATCTGCGCTCCAGGTGCAAGGGACTCAGGCCGCCCCACGGCGGCAGGAGTCCGGGGCGCGGCGCGTTCTCAAACCCCGTGCCGTGTTCCACGACAGGCCCCAAACCCTTGCCGCGGGCCGTCTTCAGCCCGCGACGGCGCGCGACGCCGGGACCTCGGACGCCAAGTTGTCAGACCGGTCTCGCGACCCTTCCGTCAGCCTGTCACCCTGGCAGCCGAAGCCACACCCCGCAGCCAGCCACCGCGACCGAGGTAGAGCGCGTAGCCGATCAACAGCACCGCCTGGGTGGCGATCACCAGCGACCACAGCTCGACGAGCTGCGGCTCGTGTGCGAAGGAGAGCAGCACGCTTCCCGCCGGCAGGAACAGCAGCAGCAGCCCGGCGAGGTCGAGGACCATCGGCGGGACGGTGCGCCCTGCGCCGTTGATCGCGCCGCCCCCGGCGATGCAGAACGCGGCGAGCGGGTGACCCCAGGCGGCGATGCGCAGGTAGCCGGTACCCGCATCGCGCACCGCCGGGCTGACGTCGCGCACGAACCACCCGATCAGGCTCGGTGCGAACACGGCGAGCGCCGCGATCACGAGGCCGGCGAAGAGCATCGACTGGGTGCCGGCCTGCCATCCGGCGCGACGAGCGCGCTCCGGCTGTCCGGCCCCCACACCGCGACCGGCGACCGCGGTCGCAGCACCCGCGAAGCCGATCGACGCGAACAGCACCATGGTGTCGAGGCGCGTCGTCACGCCGAGCGCGGTGATCGCAGGATTCCCGGCGATCTCACCCGCGAAACGGGTGAGCAGGATGACCGGCGCGACGCGCGCGAGCATCTGCACACCCTGCGGCCACGCGAGTTCGAACAGACCGGTGACCGTGCGAGGTCCGACATCCCAGCGCGGACGCGACAGACGGAGCGGATGGGCGGCGCGCATCAACCAGATCCACCCCGCGACCGACGCCAGCACGCGCGAGAGCGAACTCGCCCACGCGGCCCCGACCGGACCGAGTGCCGGGATCGAGAGCGCGTCCAAGCCGTACATCAGCGGGAAGTTGAGACCGATGTTGAGGAGGTTCGCGCCGACCAGCAGGGCGAAGGGCATCCACGCCTCGCCATTGGCACGCATGCTCGCGGTGCACTGCATCAACGCGAACATCGTGACCGTGCCGATGCTGCTCACGACGAGGTAGTCGATGCCGATCGACCGCGCGGCCCCGGTCGCTCCCTGCAGGTCCACCGACGGCACCGCCAACACGGCGCCGATCAGACCGAGGACGAGCCCCAGGACGAGCATCGCGTACTGCGACCAGCTCGACATCCGTCGCGCCTGTTCGAGCCGCCCGGCGCCGAGGTGCTGCGACATCGCGGCGAGCGTGGCGACCGACAACGCATTGCCGACGATCATCGGCAGGAAGTTCATGGTGGTCGCGCAGTGCACGCCGGCAACCGCGTCTTCCCCGAAGTCGCCGACCATCCACAGGTCCACGAGATTGAACATCGCGTGGAAGGACATCCCGATCGCCATCGGGAGGCCCTGGCGCAGCACCAGCCACCAAACCGGTCGGGTCAGCAGGGGATCGGGCACGTGGGGCGCAAAGTTAGCCGATCGCGACGCCCAGGAGTGGTCCCGGCTCGGCTCACAGCGACGGCAGGTCGTCCTCGTCCTCTTCCCACTCCTCGTCGGCGCTCGGCGGCAGTCCTGCCAGCGCCTGCCGCACCATGCGCACGTGCTCGGTCTCCTCGTCGCGCAGTTCGGCGAAGAGCTTGCGGATCGACGGGTCGACCACCTGCACGAGGGCGAGTTCGTAGAAGTCGTGCGCCTTCTGCTCCGCCTCCAGGGCCACCTCGTAGGCGCGACGGGTCGACATGTTGGAGCGGGCCGAGCCGACGTCCGGCGCCTCGACGTCGTACAGGTCGTCCCGCGACACGCGCGAGGGCGCGTCGCCGAACCGCGTCTTGCGCCGCGCCAGGAGCTGCCGCCCGTGCTTCGCCTCGTTCTCCGCCATCGAGGCGAAGACGCTCGCCGCATCGCCGGCGGAGCGGCGGCCGAGACGCGCGGCGAAGCTGGCGTAGCGCTCGTGCGCCTCGGACTCGATCAGCGCGGCGAGGTCCAGGGCATCCATCAGGTCGAGCTTGGCGAAGTTCAGGCGCGTCGGCATGCGTGGATCCGGGTCGGGACTCCGAGCCGAACCCGGGTCCGACCTGCGAATTGCCGCCGCACGCCCCCGAGCCCCGCCTTCAGTCCGACCGTGGGAGCTGTCGAAGATCGCGACGGTGATCGGCGAATCCGCGATGCGATGGGCGCTGAGGATCGGCGCAGGTACGGCGGCTCTGGGGCTCCTCCTCGCCGCCGGCGCTCCGGTCTTCACCAACGACGTGTTCTGGCACGTCACGACCGGGGACCACCTCCTCACCCACGGCCTGTGGCCGGGCGCCGACCCCTTCTCCTTCACCGCGGGCGGCCAGAGCTGGGTCCTCCACGAGTGGCTCACCCAGGTGCTGTTCGCCGCCGTGCATGCGATCGGGGGACTGCCCGGACTGCGCCTGCTCACGGTCGTGCTGACGGCGGGCGTGCTGCTACTGGCGGTGCGGTCGGCGCAACGGCGCGTGGTCACCACCCCGCTGGTCTGCCTTGCACTGGTGCTGTTCGCCGCGCTCGTGCACGCGCGCATCCAGACCCGCCCGACCCTGCTCACACTCATCGCCTTCCTCGTGCTCGTGCCGCGGCTCCTGGACACGGCCACACCGTGGCGACGCCGCGACGCGGTCCTGCTGATCGCGCTGCAGCTCCTGTGGACCAACGCCCACTCGGTCGCTCTCGCGGCACTGCCCTTGATGGCGGTGTTCGTGGTCGGACGCATCCTCGATGCGCGCCTCGCGCGCGCCGGTGCGACCTCCTTCCGCGCACCGGAGCCGGGCGAACTGCGCCGCCTGTCGCTCACCCTCTTCGGCATGGCGGCCGCAACGCTCTGCACGCCGGCCGGGACGACGCTGTGGTCCTTCGCATGGCAGGACAAGGGTGACGTGATGCAGTACGTCGCCGACGAGTGGGCCCCCTTCTCCTTCGTGCCCGGCGCAGCGGAGGCTCTGCCGCTCGCGACCTACCTCGGCGTGTGGTGCACGACGGCGCTCCTCGCCCTCGGCTACCTCGGCACCGCGCTGGCCCTGCATCGCGCGCCGCATCGGCTGCGCTCGCCGGCGCTGCCCGCGCCGTCGCGCGTCCTGACGATGCTCGCCCTGTTCGGTGCAGCGCTGCTCGCGCGACGCTTCCACTGGCTGTGCTTCTTCGTCGCGCTGGCCTCGCTCGAGTCGCTCCGCGTGGCGGTGCGCGAGATCGGGTGGTCCGCGTTCGCACGCGGCGCGCGCGTCACCGTCGCGCGAGCGCTCCTCGCTCTCGGGTGTCTGTGCTGCGGCGTGATGGTCGGCGCGCGCAGCGCGGAGGTCGAAGGTCGCAGTCCCTTCGTCGCCGCGTGCGGCGCGCACTACTGGACCGACGACCTCGCCGGCTTCCTGCACCTCGACGCGCTCGACTTCCTGGTCGAGGCCGGAATGCAGGGCAACGTCGTCTGCCACTACAACTCGGGCGGTCTGATCTCGTGGCGTGGATATCCCCGCCTGCGTGTCCTGATCGACAGCCGCATCGACCTGTACCGCCGCGACATCTACCTCGACTACGTCGCGGTACGCGACGGCCGCCCCGACCAGCAGGCGATCCTCGACCGCTACGGGGCCAACATCTACTTCCGCCACTGGGACCTGGCGCCGCCGGTGGACAAGCGGGCGTGGATCCCGACCTTCAAGGGCAAGGACGGCGAGGTCTGGCTGCGTCGGGATGCGACGACGACCGCCGCCAACCTCGAGCTTGCGCGCGCCTGGTCGGCTCGGCACGCGGCGCAGCCACCGCGGTGAAGCGCTCCCGCGCGCGGCCACGAAGCCGACCTGCGCAAGCTCGCTCGAGGGGTGGCGTGACGCCGCCCCGCTGCAGCGCGGTTCGGAGCTGCCGTCGACCGCGCGGTGAGGTGTTGTTCTTGCGGGAGTGAGCCCGCACCTCAGCGTCCGAGCAGGGCCCGTGCCTGCTCGAGGATCTTGGTCGGCGAGAAGGGCTTGGTCACGTAGGCGTCGGCGCCGACGTCGTGGCCCTTGCTGCGATCCGACTCCTGACCGCGCGCGGTCAGCAGCACGATGCGCACGCTCGACAGGGATTCGTCGGCACGCACCTTCTCGACGACCTGGAAGCCGTCGAACTGCGGCATCATCACGTCGAGGAACACCAGGTCCGGACGCTGACTGCGGATCAGTTCGAGGGCCTGGGCGCCGTCGCGCGCCTCCATGACCTCGTAGTTGCCCTTGCGCAGCACGAAGGCCAGCGAACGGCTGATGAAGGGCTCGTCGTCGACCACCAGGATCTTGGCTGGACTCATGCCTGCTCTCCCGAATTCCGGATGCGGCGCAGGACGACCACCGTCACGTCGTCTGCGGGAGCGCCGCTGGTCCCGCGATGGGCGGCGAGCTGATCGAACACGCGATCGAGCACGTCCTGCGCGCCGAGGCCGC
Source organism: Planctomycetota bacterium (assembly GCA_046349595.1). Lineage (GTDB taxonomy): Bacteria > Planctomycetota > UBA1135 > UBA1135 > UBA2386 > JACRLW01. The sequence goes on along the minus strand of JAXMCA010000001.1, from coordinate 1,578,794 downwards.
GGCATCCCGCGAGGAGGCGGCAAAGACGCGATTCGCCGAAGGGCTCCTCGTTCGCGTCGACGGTCTCGACGACGCCGTCGGTGTAGAGCACGAGGAGGTCGCCCGGCTCCATCGCCACGCTCCGGCATCCGAAGTGTTGTTCGGGGAGGAAGCCGAACATCGCGCCGGTGCTCTCGATGGATTCGATCGCACCGCTCGCGTCGCGCAGCAGCAGCGCATCGGGATGGCCGGCGCCGACGAAGTCGATGGTCGCACCCTGCGGCGCGAGCGCGAAGCCCGCCGCCGTGATGAAGCGTTCGGTGCGCTCGAGGTCGTCGTGAAGAGCGACCGCGAGGTCGTCGAACACAGCGGCGACGGAGTTCGCGGAGCCGGCGATCACGCGCAGTGCGGCGCGCGCACCGACCATCAGCATGCCACTCGCGAGGTTGTGTCCGGACACGTCCGCGACCAGCGCGAGCGTCCGGCCGGACGGCATCGACACGAAGTCGAAGTAGTCCCCGCCCACGGCGCCGGAGGTCTCGCAGCGGCCGACCAGTTCGAAGCCCGGAACCACCGCCGCGCGGGCCGGGAGCACCTGCTGCTGGATCGCCCGCGCGACCGCGAGCTCCTGACCCGCGACCGCTGCACGTCGATTGCCGATCGCGGACGCGATCATCAACGCGACGGTGCCGATCATCTTGCCCTCCTGCGATCCGAGCCGCGACGCGCTCGCGTAGCTGCTCGCACGCTTGTCCATCGCCACGAGGATTCCCTGCACGGCGATGCGCCCGCCGTCCGCGTAGCGCGCGGGTACCGCGAGCATCTCACGCGCCGCGTGCAGTCCGGGGATCGGCGAGGCCGCATCCGCGGACACCGCCTCGAGGACACCCTCGGCGCCCGCACGCAACGCGCTCGACAGGAGCGTCCGCGCCGGAAGGAACGGCGTGCGATCCAGCTCCGTGTTCTCCCGGATGGAGCCGTCGACGGGATCGACGGTCATCTCGATCGCCGGCGTGCACATGCCGGTCGCGGGATCGAACTCGATCCACGCCACGCGCTCGACGCTCGCACCGACCAGGAGGGCGCGCAATCCGACGCGCACCACCTGCTGGTCGCTCGTGCACTCGGGGAGCTGCGTGAGCATCTCGGCGGTCATCGCGACCTCTTCGAGGAGCTGCAGCGATCCGGAGTAGACGCTCTCCATCTCCCCCTCGAGACGCGCACGCTCGGCGATGCAGCGCGCCACGGCGTCGATGACGGGCCGCGCGATCGCGAGCCGCGAGCGCGGCAGCACGACGCACAGCGAGCCGAGTTCGTCACCGAGCCGCACGCGATGCTCGACATGGTCCGCTGGCACGACGGCCGGCCGCGCCCGACTCCCCGCAACCGCGACGTCGATGCCCAGGGCATCGACGATCCACATCGGGCAATCGGCTCCGATCGCCATCGGCAGGGCCGAGAGCAGGGACTGCACGACCTCCGAGCGCAGTTGAGCCTGGATCAAGCTCCGGACTCCGTGCGGGAGGGGTGCGGGCTCTCGATGTCGCTCGCCTTGAACAGGACCAGCAGGTTGCGGTCGCCGTTCCGGCGGTACTCGACGCGGTCCATCACCATGCGCGCGATCAGGATGCCGAAGCCGCCGGGTTCCTTCGGCATCGCGTCGACCTCCAGGGTCGGCAGCGGCGCCGCGCAGGGATCGAAGGGCTTTCCGCGATCCTCCAGTGCGATCTCGATGCCGTGGCTGTCGACGGCGAAGTCGACCTGGATCGGGATGTCCTCGTCGCCCTCGTGCGCGTAGCGCAGCACGTTGGTGAGCATCTCCTGCACGGCGAGGAGGATGCTGTGCCGCTGCCCCTCCGGATCCTGGCGGAACGGCACCATCTGGAGCAGCAACTCACCCGTCTGCCACACCAGACGCAGTTGATCGAGCGGTCCCTGAAGGACCAGACGAACCCGAGCCGTCATCGCCGGACACGCACCTCCACCCCGACGTATCGGCCGCGCGCCGGGGCTCGCTTGATCCGCCCTTGCCGGCGGGCTCCTGGAACCACGCGCGGTCCGGCGCTAACCTTCGCGCCGGTTCCGGTCGGGCGATCGCAGGTCAAGCGCCGTCCGAAGGATTCCGGGAGGGATGCGATTGGCGACGACGGCGGCTGGCGGGGCCGACGCGGTGCGCGGAGCGCGCGCCGTGCGGCAGGACTTCGACGAAGCGGCAAGGGCCGATGCGATCCGCGTTCCCCTCGCGCGGGGTGCGAGGACGGCCTGGGCCTCGTGCCTGGGCCTCTTGCTGCTGTGGTTCTCCAGCGCCTGCACCTCCTTCGCGGGGCGCGAACGCAGTGAGAGCGCATCGGGTGTCGGTCTGCCTCCGCCGCCGTCCTTGGCGACGGTCGCGGCACCGGCGCCCGCGCGACCACTCGACGAGATCGACCGTCTGCGGACCTTCCGCGACCATCCGGGGGCGCGGCTCCGCATCGCCTTCCTGCTCCAGGAATCCGGGGACTGGAGCGCCGCGGAGAACGAACTCCAGCAACTCGTGTTCGGGGTACCGGCTCCGACCGGGGACGTCGAAGCACTCGCCCGTTGGCTGCGTTCCCGCGGCTTCCGCCACCGCGGTGACGACGAGCGCGCCGACGCCGAGGCCGCCGCTGCGCTCGCGCTCGCCAGCGACGCCGACCTGCGCGCACGCCTGCATCCGAGCGTGCCGCTCCCGCAGCCGAAGGCGGCTCCGGTCGCAGCCGACGCGCATGTCGCCGTCCTGCCCCGCGCCTCCTGGAACGCCGCCGCCGCCAAGCTGCGGACCATGAAGCCGATGGGCGCCGTGCGCCGCATCACGATCCACCACTCGGCGGTCGCCTGCCGGGGCGACGGCAGCGCCACCGCCATGGCCGCGATCCGCTCGATCCAGCGCTACCACCAGAACGACCAGGGCTGGGGCGACATCGGGTACCACTACCTGATCGACCCCGCCGGACGCGTGTGGACCGGACGCGCGGTCGAGTGGCAGGGCGCGCATGCCGGCGACGACGGCAAGAACCAGGGCAACATCGGCGTGTGCCTGCTCGGGAACTTCGTGCCCGACGATCAGGGTCCGCCTCCGCCCGCGCAGATCGCCGCCCTCGACCGCCTGGTCCATCAGCTCTGCCTGCGCTACCACGTGGCGCCCGACGGCGTGATGACCCACCGCGAACTGAAGAAGACCGACTGCCCGGGACCCTTCCTACAGGCCGCCGTCGAGAAGATCCGCGCCGGACTCGCCCGTGAGTCCCTGGTCGCGTCCGGCACCCACGACTGAGGGGCAATCGGCGGGAGCAGTGCTTCCGCTGGTGCGTCGTCGCGCCGCGCGATCGGCCACCGTCCGGCGACCCCGCACGACCCGGTCGTTGCGCACCCTGCAGCGGGAACTATCGTCGCACCCCGCGCGCCGCCCGGATCTCCCGCGAGACGATGCCCACCCGCCTGCACAGCCGCCCCTTCCGCCGCATCCTGCCGCTCGCCGCACTGCTGCTGTCCGCTTGCGGCAACCGGGATGCCGAACCCGCGCCTCACCCGGTGACGCCGGCCGCGCCCCAGCAGCCGATCGACGTCGACTTCGGCACCGTCCCCCACGGCGACCAGTGCGACCTGAAGATCGACGTGCCGATCCCCGAAGCCGGCGGTCCCTGGACCCCGCTCACCCTCAATCGCTCCTGCACCTGCGTGAGCCATGAGTTCCGGGTGCGCGACAAGGACGGCAACGCGCGATCGGTCGCGAGCGACGGCCGCGTCGATCCGGTCGGTGCGATCCGCCCGGGCGAGACCCTCGAGCTGCACCTCCACCTCGACACACGCGAGAAGGAGGCGACCGACCTCGAGCCGGTGTGGACACCGGCGCAGGTGGTCCTGCAGGGGCCATCGCCGAGCTTCGCCAGGCAGTACGTGCCGGTGCGCTTCCGCTTCGGCATCCATGCTCCGCTCCAGCTGACTCCGAGCGCCCACCTCGCGCTGGGCGATCTGCCGCGCCCGTTGCGCTACGAGCAGTCCCTGCAGATCCACCGTCGTGGTCAGAAGGTGATCTTCGGCAAGCCGGAGATCGTCGAGGTCGGCCCCGAGGGCCTGCTCCACCATCCGAACGACATCGAGGTCACGTTGGACGGCGACGCGGAGCCGGCGCTGCTGACCGTCGCGGTGAAGCCGAGCGATTCACGGGCCGAGGGCCCGATCCAGGGCTCGATCCGGATCCCCACTGATCTTCCCGGCGGCTACCTCCTGCGCATCCCGTTGAGCGCCGTGGTGGTCGGTGCGATCGAGGTCGAACCTCCGGGCATGTTCTCCTTCGGACGCATCGACATGACCGAGCCGCGCGAGACGCGCCTGCGTGTCGTCGATCACGACCTCGCGCGCAGCGCGGACTTCGTGGTCGTCGGCGTCCTCTCCGACGAAGGCAAGGATCTCGCCTCGGCATTCGAGGTGGAGATCGAGGCCGTCGAGGGACGACCCCGCGACCGCATCATCTCCTTCCGCTACCTCGGCCACCTCGACACCCGTTCCTTCCGCGGCGAAGTCCAGCTCGCGAAGGCGAAGGACGAGCCGTCCCTGATCCGCATCCCCTTCGTCGGCTTCGCGAATCGATGACCAGAAGCACGAGCCGCACCCGTTTCACGCGCACCCTCGCCGCGATCACCGCCGTGAGCTGCGCCGCCCTGCCGCTGCTCGCTTCGGCCGCGTGTGACGGCGAGACGACACAGGCGGCCACGTCGACACGCACGCCACAGGACATCGATGCCCCGCGCGTCCGCCTGCGCGTGTCGGGCTCGCTGGAGGGGCGCCTCGAACCCTGCGGATGCGCGAGCGGCCAGATCGGCGGACTCGCACGTCGTTCGTTCCGCAACCAGGCGGAGCGCGGCACCTACGATTTCCTCCTCGAAGGCGGCGACATCGTCGACGGCGGCACCGCGCTCGACGAGCTCAAGTTGATGACGATCCTCGAGGTCCTCGACGATCGCCGCGCACACTACGACGCGATCGCGCTCGGGCCCGACGACCTCGAACTGCCGCGCGACCTGCTCAGCGACTTCCTCGGCGGACATCCGCAGCTCCCGGTGGTCGCGTCCGACCTCGTGGTGCTCGGCAAGGATGGATCACCGTGGCCGGCGAGACCCTTCGTCGACATGAGCAAGGACGGACTCACGCTGCGCGTCGCGAGCCTCACCGGCCGGCTCCCGGCCGCGACCGACAAGGAGCAGCCCACCTATCGCCTGCTGGACCCCGCGGCGGCATGGCAGCTCGCGATGAAGGACGTCGCGCCGTCGGCCTTCCGCGTCGCCTTCGTGCACGGCGGGGCCGATCGCGCGCGGGCACTCGCGAAGCTGCAACCCAAGCCGGATCTGCTGATCGCGGTCGGCGATGCCTCCGAACCTCCCGCGGGTCCGGAGCTCGTCGACGGCGTCCCGCTGGTGCAGCCCGGCATCCGCGGCCGCCATCTCCTCGACATCACGCTGATGCGCGGGACGAAGGGACCGGAGGTCGTGAAGTACGAGCGCGTGACCCTCGCCGGCAGCACCACCGCCAAGGGAGCGCTCGAGGACAAGGACATCGCCGCGCAGATCCTGGCCCATCGTCAGGAGGTGAAGAGCGAGGACACGCGCAGCAAGATGGCCGAACGGCTGCCCACCGCGAACGGCGCGCGCTATGTCGGCAGCGAGAGCTGCGGCTCGTGTCACGCTCCCGCGCTGGAGAAGTGGAAGACCACCAAGCACGCGATCGCGTGGGACACGCTGGAGAACGCCGAGAGCAGCGGTCGCTACAAGTGGCCGGTGACCTGGTACCCGGACTGCATCGCCTGTCACACGGATGGCTACGGCGAGGTCTCGGGCTTCGTGGCCCCCGAGCGGACGCCGACGCTCGCCGCGGTCGGCTGCGAGTCCTGTCACGGTGCCGGATCGGCGCACTCCGCCGACCCGATCAAGGTGAAGCTCGGCCCGGTCGATTCGCAACGCTGCACGCACTGCCACGACTTCGAGCAGTCACCGGACTTCGACTACCGCGCGCGCTGGACCAAGATCGAGCACGGCAAGTGAAGCCTGCCTGCGATCAGGGCACGAGCGCGCGGGCCCACTTCCGCTTGCCGGCCTGCACGAGGTAGCGACCGGTCGCGAGACGCGCCAGCGGGTCGTCCTGCTTGACCTCGTCGACGCGCACGCCGCCGCCCTGCACGAGGCGTCGCGCCTCGCTCTTCGAGGCACAGAATCCCAACTCGACCAGCAGGTCGCAGAGCGGAACGGCGCCGTCGACCAGCCTGTGCGCATCGATGCGCACCTCGGGGATCTCGTCGGGACGACCCCCTTCCTTGAACACCCGGTCGAACTCCAGGACCGCGGCCGCGGCCGCCTCGTCGCCGTGGTAGGCGGCAGCGACCAGGCGCGCGAGCTCCATCTTGGCGGTGCGAGGATGACCGGCGAGCAGCGCCGTGACGGCGGCGTCCTCCAGATCGGTCGTCAGCGTGAACCACTCGCGCATCGGTGCGTCGGGCAGGCTCATCACCTTGCCGACCATGTCGACCGCGGTGTCGCCCACGCCGATGTAGTTGCCCAGCGACTTCGACATCTTCTCCTTGCCGTCGAGGCCGACGAGGATCGGAGTCGTGATCAGCACCTGAGGCTCCTGACCGGCGCGGCGCTGCAACTCGCGCCCGACGTGCAGGTTGAAGAGCTGGTCGGTGCCGCCGAGTTCGACGTCGGAGCACAGCTCCACCGAGTCGTGCCCCTGCATCAGGGGGTAGATCATCTCGTGCACCGAGATCGGCTCTCCCGCCCGATAGCGCAGCGCGAAGGAGTCACGTTCGAGGATCCGTGCCACCGTGAACCCCGCCGACAGCTTCACGCAGTCGATGAAGCTCATCCGATCGAACCACTCGCCGTTCTCGCGCTCCTCCACGCGGCTCGTGTCCAGCACACGCCCGACCTGAGTGCGGTAGGTCTCCTTGTTGACGTCGACCTGCTCCCGCGTGAGCTGTGGCCGCGTCTTGTTCTTGCCGGTGGGGTCACCCACCATCGCCGTGGCGGTTCCCCACAACACGATCACCTGGTGGCCGAGCCGCTGGAAGTCGCGCAGCTTGCGGAGCACGACCGCGTGCCCGAGGTGGATGTCGGGCGAGGAGGGATCGATCCCGAGCTTCACGCGCAGCGGACGCCCCTCGCGCCGGCTCCGATGGAGCTTGTCGACCAGTTCCTTCTCTTCGACGAGATCGACGAGGCCGCGCTTGATGACGCGGAGCTGTTCTTCGACGGGTGCGAACATGGTTCGGGTGGCGCGGGGCGTTCGAAGGATGACAGGACGCGCCGGCGGCCACAACGGCGAGCGAGGCGATCCGTCGCTCCGATCGCTCAGAACTCGAGAGACAATCGGTCTCTCGAGCTCTGCGTGGCCGCGCATGCGGCCACCAGCAAGCATCTGATCTACTACTCTGGAGGATTCGCGCGGCACGCGCGGATTCTCGTGAGCAGTCGATGCCAGCAGGACCGACAGCGCGGCCGAGTGCCTCGGGGTGCGGTGAGCGAAGCGAGCCGCACCTCTTCGGTTGCGGCAGGAGGCCGCGCTGAGAGCCCGCATCATGGAATTCGTCTCGGGCTCTCAGCCGCCACCCTTGCGCCGCTGCTGCGCCTGCCACCAGGCGAGCCAGCCGTCGCGATCGGTCGGGGGGATGGACAGCCCGGTCGACTCGGCGAGACACGCTCCGGCGACGCGCGCGAGATCGGCCGGTCCGAGACGGATCGCGCCGACCAGGAGCTCGTCCGCCTCACCGCGCTGCGCGGCGTCGACCAGACGCGACGCCAACCACACGTGGTCGAAGTAGCGCGGATCCCGGCTCTCGACGGCGTTGCGCAGCGTGGCCAGGGGTGCGCGCTTCAGCGCTTCGATGCCCCGCGGATAGACCGGGAACCGGCTGTCGACGAGCACGGCGCGGTGCCCGGGGACCGGGTCCCCCTCGAGCAACCGCGCCCCCGGCAGGAGCTCGCAGAGCAACTCCACGCGACGCTCGCAACCGTGCACCGGCGGAGCATCGACATCGAAGGGCACGACCACGGCGACGTCGCCGTCGAGATCCGCGCCGTCGTGCAGGGTCAGCATGTCCTCGAACTCGGCACGGCTCGTGCCGCCGAGACAGTCGCGGTCCTCGAAGGTGAGGTGCACGAGGAAACGGGTCGGCGCCACCTCCTCCCCATCGCCGGGGAGGCGCAGCACGTCCGGAGCTCGCCCTTCGATGCGCAGGGCGAAGGACAGCATCGCGCCGAGCAGCGGGGGTCCGTCGCGGGTCTCGATCCGCGTGTGGGATTGGACCCAGGTCTCCATGCGCAGGGCGCGACCCACGGAGCGGTAGCTTCGGATCGCGTCCTTGGCCCAGTCCGGTGCGACCTCCCGATCGTGTTGCGCGAGCAGCATGTCGAGCCAGTCGACGTCGCGCTCGGCGACCGCCTGCTGCATCTGCGTGAGGATGCTGCGGTAGTAGGTGTCGAGGGCCTGCGGTTCTACGCCGACCGGGCCCGCCAGCGGGATCACGATCGGACCCGCTCCCACCAGCGCATCGAAAGCGCTGTCACCGCGACCGGGCTGTGCGCGACAGGCACACAGGCCCAGCATGCCGGCCGTAAGGAATCTCAGCGGAATGCGCATGAGGGCGCCGTGCGCCTGGGAGCAGGACCGGAAGCCCGGGCCGGGATCCGCGGATCCCGGCCGACTCGGTGCCCCGCACGGCGGGGCACCGCGATCACGACGACGCCGAGTCGTCGCCCTTGTCCGAGCCGCGCTGTTCCTTCTCGCGGACGCGCGCACCGAGGTCCTTGAGCTGCGAGGCCAGCGCACCGAGGCCCGGAGTGTGCTCCGGCTCGCGGTACTTGCTGCCCGAACCCTCGTCCTCGGCGGTGTCGAAGTGCGTCTGGATCAGCGTCAGGCCGATCTTGCGCTCCTCGGGGTCGATCTTGATGACGCGGACCTCGACCTTCTGGCCGATCTTCACCACGTCCTCCGGGTTGTCGACCTTGTGGTCAGCCAGCTCGGAGACGTGGAGCAGGCCCTCGAGACCCTCCTCCAGCGCGACGAACACGCCGAAGTTGGTGATCTTCGTGACCGTGCCCGGGACGCTGTCGCCGATGTGGTAGCGCGCCGGGATGTCCTGCGACCAGGGGTCGGCCAGGAGCTGCTTGAGTCCGAGCGCGATGCGCTTCTTCTCCTGATCGACCGAGAGCACCACGCACTCGATCTCCTCGCCCTTCTTCACGACCTCGCTCGGGTGCGTGATCTTCTTGGTCCACGACATGTCCGTGATGTGCAGCAGGCCGTCGATGCCTTCCTGCAGCTCGATGAACGCGCCGTAGTTGGTGAGGTTGCGCACCTTGCCGCGGATGATCGTGCCCGGCGGATAGCTGTCGGACACCATGTTCCAGGGGTTCAGCTCGGTCTGCTTCATGCCGAGGCTGATCTCCTGCTTCTCCTTGTCGATGTCGAGCACCACGACCTCGACGCGATCGCCGACATTGACGACCTCGCTCGGGTGGTTGACGCGCTTCGTCCACGACATCTCGGAGATGTGCACGAGACCCTCGACGCCGTCCTCCAGCTTGACGAAGGCGCCGTACGACATGAGGTTGACCACGTCGCCGGTGTGGCGCGACGCGACCGGGTAGCGATCCTCGATCTTCTCCCAGGGCGACTGGGTCTTCTGCTTCATGCCGAGCGCGATGCGCTCGCGCTCGCGGTCGATCTTGAGGATCTTGACCTCGACTTCGTCGTTGATCTGCACCATCTCGGTCGGGTGGTTGATGCGACCCCACGACATGTCGGTGATGTGCAGCAGGCCGTCGAGACCACCGAGGTCGACGAACACGCCGAAGTCGGCGATGTTCTTGACGATGCCCTTGCGCACCTGACCCTCCTCGATCTCGGAGAGCAGGTTCTGCTTGAGCTTCTCGCGCTCCTCTTCGACGAGCTTGCGGCGCGACACCACGATGTTCATGCGCTCCTCGTCGATCTTGATGATCCGGGCGCGGATGCTCTGACCGATCCAGTCGGTGACGTCGGACGCGCGACGGATGTCGATCTGCGAGGCCGGCAGGAACACCGGCACGCCGATGTCGACGAGCAGGCCGCCCTTGATCTTCTTGAGGATCTGGCCCTCGACGACATCGCCCTCCTTGTGGGTCTCGATGACGCGCTCCCAACCGCGGATGCGGTCGGCGCGACGCTTGCTCAGCTCGATGTAGCCGTCCTCGTCGTCGATGGTCTCGACGAGGCACTCGAACTCCATCCCCGGCACGATCTGCGTGGGGTCGTCGAACTCCTCGACCGGGATGCGGCCCTCGGACTTGTAGCCGACGTCGACGAACACGGTGCCGTCCTCGAGGACGCGCAGCACCTTGCCCTTGACGATCGCGTTCGGCGCGAGATCGCCGACGGTCTTCTGCATCGCCGCCTCGAACTGTTCGAGTGCGTCGGCGCCGAGCGCCAGGCCCATCAGCTCATCGAGCTTGTCGGGCGCAAGCGCGAACTTCTTCACGAGTGCCTTGCCTTGGATACGTGCCATGGGGAAAGAGATCAGGGGAGCGAAACTGTCGAAACGGTGGCTGCGTCGGCAGCCTGGACTGCAATGACAGGGGAAGATCCGGTCGCCTGTGCGGCGCCGGGGGAAGTCGGATCGGAGACGTCCGCGGATGCGGGCGACGCCAGTGGCCGATCGGCGAGAGCCGCGACACGACGCCGCAGCTCCTCGAATCCGCCGTCGGCGAGGAATTCGTCGGTCGTCATCGGCGCGCCGAAGTGCACCGCACACTTGCGCGGACGCGGCAGCTTCCGCGTGCGAGGCCAGGCGTCGAAGGTGCCGCGCACGCCGAAGGGGACCACGGTCGCAGGCGCCTTGCGGAGCACGAGCTGCGCTCCGGCGCGGAACTCGGCGATGGAGCCGTCGTCGCTGCGACGTCCTTCGGGAAACATGCAGACGGCGCGACCGAGCTTCAGCAGTTCGATGGCCTTCGCGATGCCGGCGCGCGCCGAGCCTTCGCGATCGACGAACTCGACGCCGACCGCCTGCAGGAACCAGCCGAACCAGGAACGATCGCCGAGCGTGGAACGCGCGAGGAACCAGGTCTTGCGCTTGTCGGTGCAACCGACCAGCGGCGGGTCGAGGAAGCTGGCGTGATTGCCCAGGAACAGAACCGGCCCCTGCCGCGGGATCAGACCCGTCCCCTCGACGTGCAGCCGGTGGAACAGCGCGAAGTAGACGCGCGAAGCGAAACGACAGGGACGCCAGACCCAGGTCCTCATCGCGAGCCCCCCGCAGCGCGCACGATGGCCTGCAGACGCTCGACGACCTGGGCGACGCTCAATCCGGTGGTATCGACGACGATCGCGTCGGTCGCACGCTGCAGCGGTGCGATCGCCCGCGAGGCGTCGGACTGGTCGCGGCGTCGGATGTCCTCGCCCACCGCCAAGACCGAGGCCTCGCGGCCGGCTGCGACGAAGTCGGCGTGACGGCGCCGCGCCCGCTCCTCCACCGACGCGTCCAGCCAGATCTTGAACCCGGCATCCGGGAACACGACGGTGCCGATGTCGCGCCCTTCGGCCACCACCGCGCGACCCTCCGCGAAGGCACGCTGCGCATCGCAGAGCTTGCGACGCACGGCGCCGAGCGCAGCGACGGCCGACACCGCCGCGTCGACGCGCGGCTCGCGCAGACGCGCGGTCACGTCGACGCCGTCGACCGACACATGACCGGCCTCGTCCATCACGATCCGCATGCTCGCGAGCAGGCCGGCGACGCGTGTGTCGCAAAAGGGCGCGTCGAGACCGGATTCGAGCAGCCGCAGCGTGACAGCGCGGAACATCGCGCCGGTGTCGAGGTGCGACCAACCCAGCGCGGCCGCGAGCGCGCGGGCCACAGTGCTCTTCCCCGCCCCGGCCGGTCCGTCGATCGCGACCACCCGCTTGCGGGTCTTCGGATCGGTCTGCACCGGGGCCACGGGGACTTTGGACATGGGGAAGGGGAAACCGCGCCCGATCGACCCGCATCGGCTGCGGGCCCGCGCGAGCGGCGGAAGGGCGGAGCAGGATAGCGGTCGCCCCAGCGACCGACAACGCCGCCGTCCGCCCTGCGCGAGAAACTCGTGCCGCTCAACGGGGCGGTCGCGGCGCGAAATCGGGCCGTTCCGCCCCGGAGAGCGACCGGAAGCCGAGCCCTCCTCCGTCGGCGACCAGATGCACTCCCTCCTCGTCGAAGGCAGGCAGGACCAGCAACTCGCGCCCACCCGGCAGGACGGTGCGGGCGCCGCGGTGCACATGGCCGTGGACCAGCAGGGAGCAACCGCTCGCGGCGAAGGCGGTCGCGACCGCCTCGGCCGTCGCCTCGTAGCGAGGGTCGTCGCCGGGCCCCTGCCGATCGCGGGCCTGGACCTCCGCGCTGACCCTGCGGGCTCGTTTCGCGAAGCGCAGCGCGAGCGCGGACGGGATCACCTGCAACACGGCCCGCGTGATCGGATGACGGAGCCAGCGCCGCGCACGCTGGTAGGCGAGGTCGCGCAGACACAACTCGTCGCCGTGCAGGAGGAGCGCCGGCCGCCCACACAAGCTGGTGCGCAGTCCGCCGCGCACGACACGAGCGCCGGTCGCGCGCGCGAATCGGGCGCCGAGCATGAAGTCACGATTGCCGTGCATCACCGTCACCGGGACGCCGACCGCGACGAGCGAACGGAGCAGCCCGACCACGCGGTCCCACTGCGCGACCCGCACCTGCGCGTCGGTGACCCAGACGTCGAACAGGTCGCCGAGGATCAGCACGCGGGTGTCGGCGGGGTCGTCGACGATCCGCGCGCACAGCGTGCCCAGGGCGTCGAGTGCGAAGCGACCCTCGCGCGCGATGTGCAGATCCGACAGCAACACCGAGCGCGCGCGGTGATCGTCGTCGCACGGATACACGCGCGTGCCGAGGATCCTCACTTCGGCTGCTCCAACACGAGGAACGCGCCGAGCGCCGGCGAGAGCACGACACGGCACGAGGGGCCGGCGAGCACCGTCACACCGCGCCGCAGATCGGTGACGCGGGTGGCGGAGGGGAACACCAGTTCGACCTCGCGCTCGCCACCCTTCTGCAGGTCGGCGAAGGCGGCGGGATCGTCGAGCAGATCGACCTGGATCGCGGCGAGTGTGCGGCCGTCGCGGCTGCGCAGCAGGGTCCGCTCGACCGCGGTCGGGAGGCCTTCGCCGCGGATCCAGAACGGTGGTTCGACTCCCGCCGCCCCCACCACCTGCCGCACGCGCGCTCGCAGTTCGCGAGCCGCGCCGAAGCGCTCCCGATCGAGACGCATCGCCGCATACTCGCAGACCGCGAGGTTGAGCAGGGTGGCACGACCGCGGCCGTGCGTCGCCTCGATCTGCACATCCGCCGCGTCGAGCGGCTCGGCGAGCGCACCGCGCAGACCGCGCTCGGCGATCGCCGCTCCTCCTCGCGTGCGCAGCGTGTCGTCACCCTGCGCGTTGCGTACCCGCCAGTCCTCGCGGAGCAGGCTGCGCGATCGCACACCGAACAGTGCATCGAGCGCACCTTGATCCCGGAGATGCAGCGCGTCGTCGTAGACCGCCGTGCCGTGATCGGCGAGGACGTGTCCGCCGCGCTCGACGAAGTCGCCGATCGCATCTGCGGACGCATCCGCGAGGGCCAGGGTGTCGGCGAGTACGAGGAGCCGCGGCGGAGTTGCGCGCAGTCGATCGGGCAGGTCCTCGGCGAAGACGAAGTCGGGCTGCAGACCGAGATCGCGCAGGAGCGCGACCCACGAAGCGCGTCCCTGCAGCGATGTGCCATGACGACTCTCGTAGCTCGACAGACGACGCGGCCAGGTGTCGCCGTCGTCCCACGAGTCGAGCATCCACTGCGCGCGGACGGACGGCATCGATTCCACGATCCACACCGGCGAACGCTGCATCTGCGCGCCGGCGAAGACCGGCGTCACCGCGGCGAGATCGGTGAGGGCCGCGTGAAGGCGCGTGCCGTACTCCGTCGCCGCGCCGCCGCCGATCGCCTCGCGCGAACTCCACACGATCACGCCCGAGAGTCCGTGCACCAGCAGATCGGCGATGCGCGCGCCGAGCAGGGCCTGCGGCTCACCTTCCTGCGGAGGGAACAGGGTGGCGAATTGCAGGGCCGCCGGATCGGCCACGGCCGAGGCCAGGGCCCGCGCGCCACCGATGTCGTAGACCTCGAAGAAGCGCTGGCCGGACATCAGGCGCCGATAGTCGTGACCACCGAATGCCGAGGGCGGCTGCATGCCGGTCATCCCGACCGGCAGGCCCGGCGCCACCTCGCGCGCGGCGTCAATTCCCGCTCGGCACAGCCCGACGAAGAGGTCGTCGGTGAAGGCGAGCTGGTCGTTCCAGGCGGCGAGGTTGTGCGGCAGGGTCGATCCCGCCAGTTCGCGGCGGCGGATCTGCTCGGTCGTCACGGGCTCGATCTGCGCGAAGTCGGTCAGCGCAGTCCCCCAGCGACGTTCCAGTGCATGCAGGTCACCACCGCAACGGCGGCGCAGTTCGTCGCGGAATGCGGCGCGAAAGGCCGGCGATGCGCAGACGTCGATGGGATTGAAGTGGCTGGTCGACGAGGCCTCATCGCACAGCGACGCACCGAAAGCACCCGCGGAGATCGCCCGCGACGCTCCTTCGCGGACCTTGTCGAGCAGGCGCTCACGCACCGCTTGGTCGGCGAGACACGCGGGTCGGGCGAGGCGATTCTCGTCGCGCGACGCGAGATAGCCGTCGAACCAGGCCTGCCACTGCTGCGCGCGCAGCTCGAGTTCGCCCTTGCCGCCGATCTGGTCGACGTAGAAGCGCATGCCGTGCGTCGCCGGGGCCGCCAAGTCCTCGCCGCGACCGACGCTGACCGCGGTGACTCCGATCCCGCGCAGCGTGTTCCACAGCGCGTCGTCGCGCACGGTGGCTCCGTCGACCCACATCACGACCTCGAAGCCGGGCACCGCCGCCTTGTCCTGCGCGGCGACCCACGCGGATAACGACGCGACGAGGAGCCCGCAGAGCCGCGCGCTCACTCGATGCCGTAGTCCTTCAACTTCTCCCACAGGACCTTGCGGCTGATGCCGAGCACGCTCGCGGCCTTCGTGCGGTGCCCACCGACGGCGCGCAGCACCTTCTTCAGGTGGGAACGCTCGCTCTCGACGAGCACCTCGCGCAGCGACTGCAGCTCGGTCGGCGGCTCGAGAGCGGCGCGGCGCGTCTTGTCGACGGGCAGCAGGTTCTCCTTCTTGAGGATCGTGGCGTCACCGGCCATCGCGATCGCCTGCGCGACGTGGTTCTCCAGTTCGCGCACGTTGCCGGGCCACGAGTACTTCGCCATCGCCTCGAGCACGTCGGTCTTCACCGTGTAGGCGCGACCGTGCGAGAGCTTGCGCACGAAGTGCTGGACCAGCATCGGCAGATCACCCTCGCGCTCGCGCAACGGCGGCAGATTGATCGGCACGACGTTGAGTCGGTAGTAGAGGTCCTCGCGGAACCGCCCCTGCCGCACCAGATCGAGCAGCGACACCTTGGTCGCGCTGATCACGCGGATGTCGACACGGATCGTCTCCTCGCCACCCACGCGCTCGAACTGACGCTCCTGGATCACACGCAGGAGCTTGACCTGCGTCTGCAGAGGCATGTCGTCGATGTCGTCGAGGAAGATCGTGCCGCCGTCGGCGAGTTCGAATCGTCCGCGACGCAGCTTGGAGGCGTCGGTGAAGGCACCGCGTTCGTGACCGAACAGCTCGGTCTCGAGGAGCGTCTCGGGCAGGGCGCCGCACGACAGCGCGACGAAGGACTTGTCGCGCCGCGCCGAGAGCTGGTGCAGGGCGCGCGCGACGCATTCCTTGCCCGTGCCGCTCTCGCCCTGGATCAGCACCGAGGCGTCGGTCGGAGCGACGGTGCGCACGACCTTGAACACGTCCTGCATGCGGCGGCTCTGCCCGACGATGCCGGGCAGGCCGTGCTCGCCGCGGAGATCCTCGCGGAGGCGACGGTTGTCGTCGAGGAGCGTGCGCAGGCGACCGATGCGCTCCAGGCGCTCGATCACCTGCTGGTTGAGGAACGGCTTCTGGATGTAGTCGTCGGCGCCGTCCCGCATCGCGGCGACCACATGCTCGACGGTCGCATACGCGGTCATCACCAGCACCTCGGTGTCCGGGCGCGCACGCTTGGCGGCGCGCAGGACCTCGAGACCGTCGGCGCCGGGCAGGCGCACGTCGGTGACCACGCAATCGAAGGCCTCCTCCTGGAGACGGTGGATCGCCTTCGCGCCGTCGTCCACGTGCACCACCTGGTGTCCCGCGGCCTCGAGGTCGTCGGTCAGGGTGACGGCGATGGTCTTCTCGTCCTCGACCAGCAGGATCTTCATCTTCGGAAACGCCCGCACACCGGGTCATGCGGATTATGCACGGTGCGCCGCGATCGTCGTCCCGCGAGTTCGGACTCCGCGTCTCGACCGGATTCAGTCGCGCGCACGCGGATCGCCGACGAAGCGGTCGCGATCGAAGACCTCGACCCGATCACCGCCCGCGGCGCTCGCCACGTCGCGGGCATGCTCCGCCTGCGCCAGCAGCGTGTCGAAGAACAAGGTCTCGCTGGAGTGCGCCGCGGATATCCCGAGGCTCAGGTTGGTGCGGAGCTGCGGAGCACCGGCCCGGTCGAGGAGAGACGCCGCAGGCTCCACGGCCGTGAAGCCGCGACGGATGCGTTCGGCCACGACCTTCGCCCCCTCGGCATCGGTCTGCGGCAGGACCAGCAGGCAGCCATCGTCTCCGACCAGGCCGAGGTGGTCGTAGTCGCGCGTCTTCTCGCGCACCAGGTCGGTGAGCACGTCGCGGATCTGGTCGCGCGCCGCGCCCCCGACCAACTCCGCGACCCGCGACAGTCCCTCGATGCGGATCACCACGCACGCGAGCGGTTGGCCGAGTCGTCGCGCCCGACCGAACTCGGACTTCATCAACTGGAGGATCTGCGACTGCGAGAAGGGAGCAGCAACCCTGCCGCCGGCCGCGGTCCCACGCCGCGCCGCACCCGCATCCGCACCACGCTCACCCCCGATGCTCGACCTGCGAAAGGCTGGTCTCGTGCTCACGTCTCATCCCTTGGTTGAAGGACCCGCGCACCCGGGTCTGCGGGACCGCCTCGGTCCGCGTCCCCTGCGCTGGGCTGCCGTCCTAGCTCATCGTCCGCCACAGGCACCAAAAAAAGTGGGCCTCAGCCGGTCAGAGCTGAGGCCCACAGAGTCGGGGAAGGCTGCAAGATGGAGAGGGCGGTTAGGGAGGGGGAATCAGATCTCCACCCCACAGCCTCGACCCACGTGGTGTTCTGTTCTCGGATGCGACCGCCGGGTCACCCCGGCATCGAACGCGTCCGCGGTTCTGTCGGTCGAAAGGCACGTCGGCCGACCCGCGAACGCGTCGAAGTATGCCCCACACCCGGCTCGACTTTCAACAGTCGTTCAGAGTTTTTCACATGCCCCGCGGTGCCATGGGGAAAACCGCAGCGGGACCCACCGGAAGCCGAGCGCTCCTCAGCGCGCCAGCGACCGCGCGAACTCCACCACGCGATCGGCGAGGGCGTAGATGTCCAGCGCCGGCCAGGTCTTGCGGATCAGGATGAGCAGCACGATCAGCGCCACCGCGAACACCGCGTGGAACAGCAGGCGCGCGAGGTTCACCGCGAGGAAGCGCTTCAACCGGTAGCCGAGCCCCGGCGCGGAGCGCGGAGGTGGCGCCGACGCGGCCGCAACCGCGCCGCCTCCCCGGACCACCCAGTCGCGCTGCGCCGCGAGACCCTTCTGGACGAGGACCGACGGATCGACCGGGTCAGCGAGGACCGCCTCGACCACTTCGGTCCAGGGGTAGGCAGCCGACGCGCCCTCCGCCATGGCCCGGATGCGCTTGCGCGTCGGCGGCGTGACGGCGCCCGCCATCATCCGCAGAGAGGTCTCGGCGACTCGCGCCACCGTGGGGTCCTGCTCGGCAAAACAACGCGCGTCGTCGCTCATCGCGGCCAACTTAGCGCGAGGCCGCGCCGGCCGTCACTCGACGTGGGCTCGAAGATCACGGATCCTGCGCCGTCGAAGCCGGGCGCATGAACAAGTTGGTCCTCTGGAGTCGCGCGCGCAGAACCGCGGACCGTGCGGTGGAGCTCGCATCCGCCCTCGACGCCGGGCTCCCTCCGCAGAGTGCGCTGCGCTCGATCGGCGTCGCTGCCGACGTGCAGCACGGCATCGCCTCGGCGCTGCGCCGTGCCGACTTCGCCCTCACGGCGGCGGAGTTCGAACTCCTCGATGCCTGCGAGCGCGCCGGACGCTTGCCCCCCGCACTCCGCCGTCTCGCCGAATCGCGCAACGCGTGGCGCGAGCGCCAGCAGGTCCTCGCCGCAGCACTCGCCTATCCGGCACTGCTGTGGGCCCTCGCCCTGTTGCTGTGCTTCACCCTGGTCCCGACCGGACGCACCCTCGGGATCACGCTCGCCGGAGTGGTGCTCGCAACCGCCGGATTGATCACGTGGACGCTGTTCCGCATGCGGCGAGCCCAGGACGACCCCGGAGTCGACCCGCGGCGCTGGCCGGCGCTCGGCGCGGCTCTGAGCGATGCCGCCGAGATCCCCTATCTCGAGGCCTTGGCAGCACTGCACGGTGCCGGCGTACGGATCGACGAGGCCCATCGCATCGCGACGCGCACCGTGCCGCTCGCCGCGACCCGCGCCCGAATGGTTGCAGCGACGCGCGGTGTGGAGTCCGGTCGTCCGCTGGTCGAGGAGCTGGCGAGTCACGGCGCATTGGGCGCGGAATCGATCGAGCTGCTGGCGCACGCCGAGCGCAACGGCACGCTCGAGGAGGCCCTCGCACGCGCCGTCGCGCGGCGCCGCGAGATGTGCGCGATCCGCAGCCGACGACTCGCGCGCGGACTCGGATCGCTCGCCTACCTGTCGGCCGCTCTCGTCGTCCTGCTGGTCGCCCTCAACTTCTACGGCGGCCTGTTCACGAACCTGCAGCGCTGACATCGGAGCTCGAGCGACGGATCCGATGCGCGGCGTAGTCGTGCGCTAGGGCAGAGCTATACTCCCCGCTCCCCGAAACGCCCCTGCTGCCGAACCTGCCTCCATGCGACTGGGACTGACCCAACAGCTGCGCGCCGAGCAGCGCATGATCCAGTCGCCTCAGATGATCCAGGCGATGCAGGTCCTGCAGTGCCCGATGGCCGAGTTGATCGACACCATCGACCAGGAGCTGCAGGAGAACGTCTTCCTGGAGGTGAAGGAGGAGGGCGAGGGGGAGGCCGGCGAGAACTCGGAAACCACTCCCGAGGGCGATCGGGCCGACGACCGCAAGGACGCCGACGACGCCACCGCGGAGCTCTGGAACGAGCTCGAGAACCTCGAGCGCCGCTCGGAGGGGTCCGCCGCGCGCGGCCCGGCGATCAGCGACGAGGAGGCCGACCGACGCCTCGACGCGCTCTACAACACCCCCGCCGGCGGCGTCTCCCTCCCCGACCACCTGCTCGCCCAGGTGCGGATGATGGAGGTCGATCCGGCGCTGTTCCGGGTCGTCGAACACGTCGTGTTCTCCCTCGACGAGGACGGCCGGCTCGGCGAGACCGCCGAGCAGATCGCCGACCTCCTCCTGGTGCCAATCCCCCTCGCCGAGCGCGCGGTGACGATCGTGCGCGAACTCGACCCCGCCGGGGTGGGTGCACGTGACCTGCGCGACTGCCTGCTGATGCAGCTCGACCGCATGACCTACGTGCGGCCGCTGACCCGCGTGATCGTCGAGAAGCACCTCGACGACCTCGCGATGAACCGCCTGCCGAAGATCGCCCGCGACACCGGAGCGACCATCGAGGAGGTCAAGGACAGCTGGGCCTTCCTGCGCGACGAGCTGAATCCCCACCCCGGTTCCGCCTTCCACGACAGCCGCAACGCCGTGGTCAAGCCGGACGTCGTGGTCGACGAGATCGAGGGCCGTTTCGAGGTCCGCACCGAACGCGGTTCGATCCCCGAGCTCGGGATCTCCGCGACCTACAAGAACCTGCTCAAGGAAGCCCGCAACGACCCCAAGGTCTACGAGTACCTGCGCCGCAAGATCGACGCCGCGAAGTGGTTCATCGAAGCCGTCCACCAACGCCAGTCGACGATCCAGCGCATCGCCAGCGAGATCGTGTCGCGCCAGGAGGACTTCCTGCGGCGCGGCATCCGCGAGCTGCGGCCGATGAAGATGCAGGACGTCGCCGATGCTGTCGGCGTGCACATCTCGACCGTCAGCCGCGCGATCTCCGGCAAGTACATCCAGACCCCGCAGGGGATCATGGAGCTCAAGCGCTTCTTCTCCGGCGGAACGCAGACCGACAGCGGCGAGATGGTCAGCCAGCGCGCCGTGAAGGACAAGCTGCGCGAACTGGTCGATGCCGAGGACAAGCACAACCCGCTGTCCGACGACCAACTGGTCGAGGAGCTCGGTCGACACGGCATCCACATCGCCCGCCGCACGGTGACCAAGTACCGCAAGGCGCTGGGGCTGGAATCGTCGAACCGCCGCCGCGCGTTCTGAAGCGCGCTGCCGCGCGCGCTTCCCCACCTCTTCCGTTCCGCGCATCGGCGCGGCACGATGCTCGACCCTCCCGTCCCCCGACCCCACCACCGATGGCGATCCGAGTCACCGAAGCGAAGAAGGGCATGGTCATCCGCTACGAGGGTGAGCTGTACCAGATCGCGAAGTACGACCACGTCACCCCGGGCAACTGGCGTGCGATCCACCACCTCAACCTGCGCAACCTGAAGACCGGCCGTCAGAAGGACGTGCGCATGAACACCTCCGACCAGATCGAGCCGGTGTTCCTCGACCAGCGCAGCTGCCAGTACCTCTACAAGGACGCCAGCGGCCACGTGTTCATGGACAACGAGAACTTCGAACAGTTCCACCTGTCCGAAGAGATCCTCGGCGAGACCATGATGTACATCCGCGAGAACGACTCGATCGACGTGCTGTTCGTCGAAGGTTCCGCGCTGACCGTGCAGCTCCCGCCGACCGTGATCCTCGAAGTCGTCGAAGCCGAGGAAGCGGCGCGCGGCGACACCGTGTCGAACGTGCAGAAGATGATCAAGCTGTCGACCGGACTCGAGACCAAGGGCCCCGCACACATCAAGGTCGGCGAGCGCGTGAAGATCAACACCGAGACCGGTGAGTTCCTCGGCCGCGCCTGATCTACTACTCCGGAGGATTCGCGCGGCACGCGCGGATTCTCGTGAGCAGTCGATGCCAGCAGGACCGACAGCGCGGCCGAGTGCCTCGGGGTGCGGTGAGCGAAGCGAGCCGCACCCCTTCGGTTGCGGCAGGAGGCCGCGCTGTGAGCCCGAGAACAAGTCCATGATACGGGCTCTCAGATGCTTGCTGGTGGCCGCATGCGCGGCCACGCAGAGCTCGAGTGACCCATTGTCTCTCGAACTCTGAGCGCGGATTCAGCCGCGCTCGAGCAGGAGCCGCAGCACCTCGCGCCGACCCAGACCGCGTTCGCTGCACAGGCGCCGGATCTCGTCGTCCTCCGGACGGCGCACCACGACCCCCGACGGCAGGCGCGCGCACTTGTGCTTCACGCGCCCGAGCGGGCCGTCGATCCACTCCTCCCAGCGAGGGAGCACCTCGCGCGCGATCTCGCGCCACCGCACACCGAGCGACGAGGACTCCTCCAGCAGGAAGGCGACACAGGCTCCTCGCGCCGCGGCATCGCAGAGCGCCCCCAGCATCTGCGCCGGCCGCCCCTTCTTCATCGTGATCGGCACCGACCAGGCATCGCGCGCACCGCGTGCGAGCAGGCCGTCGATCAGCCACGCGATGGTCTCGCCGTCCGCGGTGTCCAGGTTGCAGGTCAGCTCGAACAGCGCCTCTGGACCGTTCGCCGTCTCTCCCAGCGTGATGCGCGCGAGATTCGGCTCGCCGGGTTCGTCCCGGGCACCCGCGCCGTAGCCACACGCCGACGATCGGTGCACGGGACACTCGATACGAGGATCGACGAAACGACGGAGCAGCGCGGCACCGGTCGGCGTGGTGCGCTCGCCACGCAACTGGCGCCGCTGCACGAAGCCGTGCAGCAGTTCAGCGGTCGCGGGCGCCGGCACCGGGAGCCAGCCGTGCTGGGTCGACACCCGACCGTGGCCGGTCTCCAAGCTGGTCGCGTGCACGGCCTCCACCTGCAGGGCTTCCATCGCGAGACAGCCGCAGAGCACGTCGACGATGGTGTCGACCGCACCCACTTCGTGGAAGTGCACCGCCTCGCGAGAGGTGCCATGCACCCGCGCCTCCGCGTCGGCCAGCATGCCGAACACGGCGCCAGCGTCGGCACGCACCCGGGGGGAAACCGCCGCACGGTCGAGGATCCGCTCGACCTCGGCGAGGTGCCGCTCGGGCTCGTTCCGCGCGGCGCATTCGACCCCGAAGCGACAGCCTCTCAGACCTCCCCGGAGCACCGTCTCGACCCGCAACTCCACCCCGAGACCGAGCGGAGCCACCGCATCCTGGAGCAGCCGGAGGGGAAGTCCGACGTCGAGACAGGCGCCGACCCACATGTCTCCGGAGATGCCGCTGGGACAGTCGAAGACGGCGATACGCATGGACCGAGAGAAGGGTCGGAACGGGGTTTGCGTCCGGCTCCGGCACGCCGCGAGGTCTCCGCGCCACCGCCGGTGGCACGGACGATAGCGCGCTCCCGCAGCAAGGACACCGTCATGGCCGCACGTCGATCGAGCGATCCCGCACAGCACCTGCCGCATCGCGGAGGTCTTCGGGCCGGCGTGCGCATGGTCCTGATCGGGGTGGCCCTGGCCTCCATCGCGGTCGCTCAGGAGGCCGCGCTGCGGATCGCCGATCTCGCCGCGAGTCCGGACGCGGAGGTCCGTGGCGAGGCTGCTCTCCTGCTCGGCGCCCTCAGGGAAGACGGGGCCCGCGATGTGCTGCGCAAGCTCGCGCTGGACCGGGAGATCGACGTGCGGGTCCGCGCCATCGTCGCGCTGGGCGCGCTCGACGCACCCGGCGCCGACACCGAACTCGGCCGGCTCCTGACGGACCGCGACGTGCCCGCCATCCTGCAGCAGGCCGCTGCCTACGCGCTCGGATCGCTGCCCGACGAGCGCGCCGCGCCGTCGATCGACGAGTTCCTCGGGCGCAGCAACGGGGGCAGTTCCAAGCGCAACCGTGACGCGATCGCCGCGTTGCTCGCCGGCATGCAGCGCGCCGCACATCCATCGCGTCGCGCCCAGATCGGAGCCATCCTCCACGACTCGTCGATCCGCGACCCTGACCTCCTCGCGATCGCGCTCGAATCGCTGATCCGCAGCGGCGGCAGGATTCAGTCGACCGAGGTCCGGCGCATGCTCGGTCTCGAGGATGCGGAGCTGCGCGGTGCCGTGCTGCGCTCGGTTCAGCACGCCGTCGCACCGTCGCGGGAACTGCACGAGGAGCTGAAACGCATCGCACGTCGCGATCGCGACCCGAAGGTGCGCGCGGCCGCACTCGCCTCACTCGCCGGGCTCGACATCGACGCCGAGACGCGTTCACTCGCGCAGCGCGCCCTCGCAACCGAGGACGCCGATGCGGTGCAGGCCGCGGTGACCGTCCTGTCGACGTCCTCGGGCGCCGAAGACCGCTCCGAGGCGGCCGCGCGAATCCGGACCGCCACGCCGTCGATCGTGGTCGCGGTGCTGCGTGGTTGGGTCGGCATTCCCGCGTCGAGTCTGGTCGAATCGAGCCTCGCGCTCGCGACGGCAGAGGACCGGCGCGCGGACGACGAGGCACTCGCCCTTCACATCCTCGCCTCCGCTCGCGAGCCACGGGCCGAAGCGATGCTCGTCGACTTCGCGCGGCGCGCCCAGGACCCTGGACTCGTCGCCGACGCCCTCCGCGATCTTCTTCGCTACTCGACGGCGGTGGATCCGCTCGATGTACTCGGCCGTCTGCCCGCCGATCAACCGGCACGACTCGCTCTCGGCATCGAGTCGATCGGCCGCGTCGATCCGAAGCTCGCCTCGCGCCTGGCGCGCGACACACTCGCTCGCGCGGACGCGCCGGCACGGGCGAAGGCCCTCGTGGTTCTGCGTGCTTGGCGTCGAGCGGTATGGCCGTCTCCACCTGCGGCCACCCTCGCGCATCTCGACCGGGACCTCGCCCGACTGCTCGACTGAGTCGATCAGAGGATCGACTTGCCGAAGGCCGACGCGATCATGTCGACGGCGACTCGTCCCGATTCGTTGCGCACGTCGACGATCGGATTCAGCTCGGTGATCTCGAAGCCGACCATGCGCCGCGAGTCGGCGACCGCCTCGAGCAGCAGATTGCCCTCGCGCCAGTCGATGCCACCCTTCACGGGTGTACCGACCCCGGGCACCACCGCCGGATCCATGCCGTCGAGGTCGAAGGAGACGTGGAAGCCGACGGTGCCCGCGGACACCTTCGCGATCGCCTCCTGGATCACGGCACTCATGCCGCGCTCGTCGACGTCGCGCATGGTGAAGGCGTTCACCCCGGAGCGTCGCACGATCTCCTTCTCCTTCTCGTCGAGGTCGCGGATCCCGATCAGGGCGACGTGGTGCGGCTGCACCTTCGGTGCGAAGCCGCCCATTCCGACCAGGCTCGCCTCTCCCATGCCGAGGATCACGGCCAGCGGCATGCCGTGGACGTTGCCGGTCGGGCTCGACTCCGGCGTGTTCATGTCGGCATGCGCATCGACCCAGATGAGACCGATCTGCTCGCCGCGCTCGCGGTAGTGTTCGGCGATGCCGCCGACCGTGCCGATCGCGATGCTGTGATCGCCGCCCAGCACGACCGGCACCTCGCCGGCGCAGAGCGCACCGCGCACGCGATCGCGGAGGGTCTCGCAGGCCTCGCGGATCTCGGTGAGGTACTTGGCACCGGCGGGACCGGGATCCCGCGTCTCCGGCACCGGGATCGAGACGTCGCCGTCGTCGATCACCTGGTAGCCCAGGCGACGCAGCGTCTCCGCGGCACCGGCGATGCGGATCCCCGAGGGCCCCATGTCCACGCCACGCCGGTCGGCGCCGAGATCCATCGGCACCCCGATGATGCGCACCTTGCGGGACAGCGGTCCTCTCATGTTGCTCCTGTGGCTTCGCGTCCCGCGTCCGATCGGGGACCCGCGATCCGGGTCTCTTGTATCGGCTCGCGGACCCGCCGCCGACAAGTCAGTGGCAGTCGACGCGGACCCCGACCCCGACCCCGAGCAGGCGCTCGGCGTTGCCGTCGCGGACCGCGATCTCCAGGGTGTCGAAGGAGCTCCGCAGCGCGAGCAACGACCCCGGGGCAGCTTCGGCGTAGCAGCGCACGAAGGGGACCGGTTGTCCGGCGATCCGCACCGAGGTGGGCGCGGGGTCCGAACCACGCAGCGGAACGTCGGTGAGCAAGTTGCCGAAGCGGTCGACATGGACGACGCGCGAGGTCACCGCGACCTCGGCACGCACGGCGTCGTCGACGGGGAGACCGAGACTGCGGAATCCCATGCTGCCGCCGGCGAGACGTCCGGCCAGCGGTGCGAACACATCGCGACCGTGGAAGGTGTTCGAACCCGGCACGACCCCGAGCGCCTCGAGATCGATCGCCAGCGCGAGCGCGTCCTGGTCGACGAGGACCGGCGAGAGAATGCCGTTGTCGGGCGCGAGCCAGTAGCAGCCTCCGGATGCCACGGCGAGCGCGCGGCGATCCGTGCCCACGCCGGGATCGACGACCACGACGTGCACCGTCCCTGGCGGGAATCGGCCACGCAGGGCGGCGACGAAGAAGCGCGCGGCGACGAGGTCCTGTGGCGCGATGTCATGGCCGACGTCGACGAGCTGCGCGCGCCGATAGGCACACAGGACGGCGCCCTTCATCTGCGCGACGTACGGATCACACGATCCGAAGTCGCTGGTGAGCGTGACGATGCCGTTGGCAGGGGCGAGGGCGACCATGGCTATGCGACGTCGGATCTCCGATCACACCGGCTTGCCGAGGATGGCGAACAACTCGTCGCGACGCTTCGCCATCAGCTCCGGCGTGTCCGCCTCGAGGCACATGCGCAGGTACGGCTCGGTGTTGCTCGGTCGCACGTTCACCCACCAGTCGGAGAAGGTCACGGTGACGCCGTCGAGATGATCGATCTTCCCTCCGGCGAACTTCTTCTCGACCGCCTTCATCAGCGCATCCTTGTCGGCGACCTTGAAGTTGATCTCGCCGGTCCCGAAGTAGCGCCGCAGTTCGTCCGCCGCCGGCTTCAGCTTGCGCCCCTCCTTGCTGAGCTGGTTGAGCACCATGATCGCGGCCAGCACGCCGCAGTCGGTGAAGTAGTTCTCGGCAAAGTAGAAGTGGCCCGACAGTTCGCCGCCGCCGATGCAGTCCTTCTGCCGCATCGTCTCCTTCATGAAGGAGTGGCCCACGCGCTCGCGCACCGGCCGCCCCCCCATCCGCTCGATCTCCTGCGGCACGACCTTCGAGGAACGCAGGTCGTAGATGATCCCCTTGCCCGGATTCCGGGCGAGGAGATCGCGCGCGATGATCACCGTGATCAGATCGGCGTGCACGGTGCGACCCTCCGAGTCGACGAAGGCGCAGCGATCGGCGTCGCCGTCGAACGCGAGCCCGAGATCCGCACCGACCTCCTTCACCTTGCGCCGGAGATCGTCGAGGTTCGACTCCTTCAGCGGGTTGGCCTCGTGGTTCGGGAAGGTGCCGTCCAGCGTGTCGTAGATCGGGAACACCTGGAGCCCCGGGATCTTCCGGAAGATCGCCGGCCCCTCGTGCGCACCCATGCCGTTGGCATAGTCGATCGCGATCTTCATCGGTCGGATGCCGCGCGCGAAGCCGGCGATGTGATCGACGAAGTCCTTCGTCACGCTGACCTGATCGCGCTTGCCGCGCGCCTTCGCGGGCGTCGGCGCAGGACCGTTGCAGAGCCGTTCGATGTCCGGGATGCCGAAGTCCGCCGACAGGGGCCGCGCGTGTTCGCGGCACAGCTTGAAGCCGATGTACTGCTTCGGATTGTGCGACGCAGTCACGCACAGGCCGCCGTCGCACGGGAACTTGCCGATCGCGTAGTAGGTCGCCGGCGTCGAGGCCAGGCCGATGTCGAGGACATCGCAACCGGCATCGAGGATGCCGTCGATGACCGCATCCTGCACCGAGGGCGCCATCGTGCGCATGTCGCGCCCGACCACCAGGCGCTTCGCCTTCAGGAAGGTGGCGAAGGCGTGGCCGATGCGCCGCGCGGTGTTCTCGTCGATCTGGTCCGGGTAGGTCCCGCGGATGTCGTAGGCCTTGAAGATGCTCACGGTGTGCCTGGAGGAGAGGAGAGCCGATCAGGTTCGCGACCACGCGAGCACCGCGTCGCAGCAGCGCGGAACGGCGGCGTCGTCGAGATCACGGTGGGTCACGAAGCGCACGCGCGCGGGTCCGATCGCGAGCGCGAGGATCCCGTCGACGGCGAGCCGATCGACGAGCGAGCGGGCACGGCCGCCGTCGACGTCGACCATCACGATGTTGGTCTCCGGACGGACCGGCGCCAGTCCGCGGATCGCGCCGAGACGCTCGGCGAGCTCCGACGCGCGCGCGTGATCGCGCGGCAGGAGTCGTGGTCCCTCGCGCAGCGCGAGCAGACCGGCCGCGGCGATCACGCCGGCCTGCCGCATGCCGCCGCCGAAGGCCTTGCGCACACGACGCGCCTCCGCGACGAAGGCGCGCGAGCCCGCGAGCAGAGAGCCGACCGGGGCGCCGAGCCCCTTGCTCAGGCACAGCGATACCGAGTCGACACCGCGCGCGAGCCGGGAGACCGGCACGCCCGCCGCGACCGCGGCGTTGCACAGCCGCGCACCGTCGACATGGATGCGCAGTCCCCTGGCACGCGCCGTCGCGACCAACGCGTCGAAGCGCTCGGCGCCGAGCACCCGCCCGCCCGCCATGTTGTGCGTGTTCTCGAGCACCAGCAGACGGCTGCGCGGGAAGTGCACGTCGTCGCTGCGCACGGCGGCCGTCACGTCCGCGGGGTCGGGGAATCCGTCGGTGGCGCGCAACGGACGCACCTGCGTGCCGCTCAGCCGCGCGATCGATCCGCCTTCGAACACGTAGACGTGGCTGCGCTCCTCGCAGATCAGTTCGTCGCCGGGGCGGCAGTGCACGTGGATCGCGCACTGGTTCGCCATCGTCCCCGACGGCACATACAGCGCGGCCTCCTGCCCGAGGAGTCCGGCACCCTCCTCCTCGAGGCTCCGCACGGTGGGGTCCTCGCCGAAGACGTCGTCGCCGACGACGGCCTCCGCCATCGCCGCGCGCATCGCGGCGGTCGGACGGGTGAGGGTGTCGCTGCGGAAGTCGGCGAGGACGGGCGTCACGGGGCGAGCATCTTGCCGCCCTGCACGGGCGCGATCCACGGCGGAGGTGTCGTGCCGTGGCATCACGGCGCGCGTGGTGGCATCGTGCCCGCCCCACCATGCACGGCGACCCCGGGCTGAGGCGGCAGATCCGCGCGCTGCGCGCCTTCGCGGCGTTCACCTATCCGTTCGCCTGCGTGCCGTTCCTGTGGTTCTGGTTCCACGACCACGGCATCGACGCGGCGCACTACGGGACGGTGATCGCCGTCTACTACGTGACGATGGTCGTCGCCGAGGTGCCGACCGGGTTGTTGGCGGACCGCTTCGGACGACGACCGATGCTGGTGTTCGGACCCCTGCTGCTCTCCGCCGGCTTCCTCGCCGTGCTGCTGCGCACCGACTTCCTCGGCTTCTGCATCGGCGAGGGCCTCCTCGGACTCGGCCATTCGGTGCTGTCCGGCGCACCGGCGGCGATGCTCTTCGATGCGCTCGACGCACAGGGACGCGGCGCCGAGTACCACCGCCAGGAGGCCGTCGCCAACACCATCCGCCTGCTCGGCACCGGGATGGCCTTCCTGCTCGGCGGTGCGCTCGTCGCCTGGCACGGCCATCCGGCTGCGATCGTCGCGACCGCGGTGCTGTGCACGATCGGAGCCTGCATCGGCAGCCTCACCCGCGATTCCCAGCGCACCGGACCCAGCGAAGCGCGATCGCCGATCCTCGCCTCCGCGCGCCGCGAGATGCGCTCACCGGACGTGCGCTGGATGGTGGTCTACTACCTCGTCCTGTTCTGCCTGCTGCGTTTCCCCTTCCACACCTACCAGCCCTTCCTGTCCGAGGCCGGCGCCCACGATCCGGTGTTCGTCGGTGCCCTGTTCTGCGCCCTCAACCTCGTGGCCGCACCGTTCAGCCGGATCACCCCTTGGTTGGTCGCGCACGTCGGCGAGCGGCGGCTGTTCTGGGCGATGCCGCTGACCATCGCGCTGTCCCTGCTGGCGATGGCAGGCCACTTCGATGCTTTCGGGATCAGCCTGTTCTTCCTGCACCAGATCCCCTTCGGGACCCATTGGGCGATCGTGCACAACTACGTCAATCACCGCATCCGTGGGACGGCGCGCGCGACGCTCCTCTCGCTGCTGTCGTTCACCGGACGCATCGCCTTCGCCGCGATCTTTCCCCTGGCGATGGCGCTCGACGACGTCTCGACCGCCTACCGCGTGTTCGGCACCACGGCACTGGTTGCGACCGTGCTGGTGATGCTGCGCATGCCGCGCACCCGCTGAGTCAGCGTCCCAGGTCGACGAACACGCCGCCGTTCGACTCCGCGAGGACCTTCATGAAGTTCTTCTCGAACTCGCCGATGGCCAGCGCGTGGAACACGATCTGGAAGCGCTCATTGACCCGATGCACTTCCTCGAGGATCTGCGCGGTGTCGGTGTACTTGCCGGTCGAGGGTCGGCCATCGCTGAGGAAGAACACGGTGTCGACCTCGTTGCGCATCGCATTGGCCTCGGGTGAGCCGGGCTTGCCCTTCTGGTCCGGGTCGACGCCGAAGGGGAACATCAACGCGCGGTAGGTGTTGGTCTTGCCGGCGGC
The DNA here is from genome assembly GCA_046349595.1 of Planctomycetota bacterium. Classification (GTDB taxonomy): domain Bacteria; phylum Planctomycetota; class UBA1135; order UBA1135; family UBA2386; genus JACRLW01. The sequence goes on along the minus strand of JAXMCA010000001.1, from coordinate 1,548,842 downwards.
GAGGTTCGCGGTCCCGGTCAGTCCGGCGCCCGCCATCGCCTGGGCCTCGGGACCACCGATCGGTTCGAGGTGATCGACCCAGCTCTTCGCGCTCGCTCGGTTGACGACGTTGGAGCGCACCAGCGTGCTCTTCCACGGCCGCAGATCGCTGGCGAAAGCAACGATGTTGAAGGACACGTCATCGCCGAGCGAGTCGATGGTGCGCTGGAGCTCGGCCTTGACGATCGTCAGCTTCTCGTAGTTGCGGTAGCCCGAGTCGAACTTCTCACGCTCGACGACCAGGTCCGCCATCGATCCCGAGACGTCGATGATGAACAGCAGGCGACGCGAGGTGGTCGCGATGCCTCCGAAGGTCGGGGCGTCGCCACCCTTGCCGTAGAGCGCGTCGTACTTCTTGCGGCTCGCCGCGGCCTTCGCCAACTCGTCGTCGGTCGGGATGCGCCAGCCGGGAATCGCCATCAGGCGGTCCCAGGTGGTCTTCCAGGCGTCGGGGTCGCGGCCGAAGTCGAAGCCGGTGATGCGGAACAGCGCGTCCGCGGTCTCCTCCTCGAGGCGTCCACCCTTGCGCATCAGCTCGATGAGCTTCGGCACCGCCGTGGGCTCGCGCACCGCGGCGACCGACTTCACCGCGGCGACCTGGACCTGCCACGCGTTGTCGTCGAGCAGGGTCACCAGTCCGGCGCCGAGTTCCTTCTCGACCAGCACGCCCGCTGCCTCGGCGGCCCCCATCCTCACCAGTGGATCGGAGTCGGCGAAGAGCTGCGTCAGCATCGGGACCACGCCGTCGTGCCAGCCCGCGGCGGCGACCGCTCGGGCCGCGGCGAAGCGGACCTCGGTCGAGGCCTTCTTGTCGTTGAGCGCGATGTCGACGACCAGCGGCATCGCGTCGCGGATGCCGGCCTTGCCCAGCACGTCGATGAGACCGGCGCGGCGCGCCTGGTCCTTCATCTTCGGCAGGGCCTCGGTCTGGTTCGCGAAGCTCGCGGCGTCGTGGTAGGTCGCGAGCACCGTGCGCGCGGTGTTGGCGATCTCCGGCGTCGGATGATCGAGGAGGCCGACCAGCTCGTCGCAGGCGTCGACCGACTCCATCCCCTCCAGGGTCTTGATGGCCTCGACCTGTTCCTCGACGGTCTTGAACTTCTTGAAGTAGCGCCGGAACTCCTTGAGCGCTTCGGCGCGTTCTGCGGCGGTCGCCTGCGCGTGCAAGGGCGCGACGATCGGCGACAGCAGGACGATCAGGACGACGGCGATGGAGCGGAGCATCGGTTCGCGGGCTAGGGGTTCGCCCGCGAACTTATAGCGTCAGCCCGGCGACCGCGGTGTCCACCCGCGGGTCAGCGGCGACCCGGAGGCGCCGGCGGAACCACCGCGCCACCGTTGGGGCTGGTGCCGGGCGCATCCGCAGGCTTGCCGCCGTTGCCGAACTGCTTGAGCTGATCGCGGACGCGCTGGTTGAGCCAGTCGTCGTCGCCCTCGAGGACGACGGCGGTCGAGGTTGCCCCCGACGACCCGTAGTTCGCGACCTGGTCCTTCGGCAGGACGATGCGCTGGTGATCCTCCTGGACGATCAGCGCGCCGCTCTCCGGATCGCGCAGGATCCGCCCGTAGAAGCGCGTCGAGTTGTTCAGGCGCACGAAGCCGCGCTCGGCCTCCGTCAGCTCGTCGCTGCCCGCGGTGGCGAAGGGCTCGATCCGCGTCAGTGCGGCGACGTCGAGCGACACCTCGCCCGGCTCCAGATCGAGGGTGACGAAGTTCGCGTCCATCTTGCGCACCACGCCGATGAAGATCTCGTCGTTGCGCATCATCGCCATGGCGCGCGTGCCGATCGGCAGCGCCCCACCGGAGCCGGCCTGTGCCTCCTCGACCGGAGCGACGACCTCGAGCGACTCACCGATCACGAGCGGCGAGAAGTTGGGGCGCAGATCGGTGCGGGGAGGGGTCACCGGCGTGGTCGGCGTCGGATCGACGTGCGGGACCGGATCGGTTCCGACCGGAGTCGGTTCGACGGGCGGAGTGACGGGCGTCGGCTCGACCGGGGTCGGATCGACCGGCTGCGGGTCGGTGGCGTGCGGATCGGTGGGCGTAACCGGCACCGGGTCCTTGGTCGGAGTCGGAACCTCGACCGGAGTCGGATTCACCGGCGTGACCGGCGGGCTCACCGTGAGATCGATCTTGGGCCGCGCCACTTCGACGCGCTCCACGGTCGACACGTCCGACCCCATCCCGAACCACTCCGGTTCGAGCATGACACCCGCACCCGCGAGTCCGACCAGCACGGCCGCCGCCGCGGCGTAGCGCCGCCAACGCGAGCCATCCGAGCGACCGCTGCCGACGACGCGCAACTGCGGCGCGACGGCTTCGGTCAGCGTCTCCTCGAACTCGGCCTGCGCGTCCTCGGCGCGCGCGGCCTCCGCATCCCAAGCAGCCTGCTCGGCGACGGCGGGATCACCCTCCTGGAGATCGCCGTAGATCGGGTCGAGTTCGTCCTCGCCCTCGACCGGCGACTCCGCCGCCTCGGCACTCTGGTCGAACCAGGTGCCGACGTCCTCGGCCTGCGTCGCTCCCTGCGGGCTGGTCCAGTCCACCTCCTGCCCGCGTTGCTTGCCGAGCCCGAAGCTCGCCGCGAAGGAATTCGCGTCGACCTCTGCCTCCGGCTCCGCCTCCCGCGTGAAATCGCCGCCCTGCCAGGATGCGGCCGGTGCCGCTTCTTCCGCGGTCTCTTCGGCGAAGATGTCCTGCAGGTCGTCCTGGGCTTCGCTGGCGAGCAGCGGATTCGACTCACCTTGCGCGGCGAGGGGCGCCCAGGCGTCGTCGCGGTGTGCACCCTCGACGGTCTCTTCGACGACGCCGAGATCCTCGGCCTCCGCGGCGGCAGCGACGACTCCGAGCGAGCCGTCGTCGACGACGAACTCCTGCAGCTCCGCCTCGCCCTCCACCTGCTCGACCTCGATCGCGGCGAGGTCGAAGGGATCCTCCTCGAATTCCTCGGCCTCCTCGGCGGCACCCTGCCCGCTCGGCTGGACTTCGCCCAGCATCGCTCCGAGGTCGACGTCGTCGCCGAGCCAGCCGGCGTGGTCCTCGACGAAGTCCGGCACAGGCTTGGCGCCCGCGAAGCTGGTACCCGGCGCCGTCGCACCGCCGCCCGCGAAGAGCTGGTCGAGCTCCGCGTCGCCGCCGACGAACTCCGCGTCGGCGCCACCGGCCGTCCCGAACAAGCCGTCGAGACCGAAGCCGTCGCCAGCCTGCTTCGACGGCGCATCGAGCAACGGCTCGGGGGTCGATCCCGCATCCGCGTCCAACTCGTCGAGTTCGATCAGGAACTCGTCGTCGTCGACACCGCGCGATGCGGACTCGAGGTCCTCGGACTGAGGCCTGCGGGCCTGGATGTCCTCTGGATGAGGATGCTCGTCGTGTTCTTCGAATCGATCCCCGGTCATCGAGGCTCCCGCTGGAACAGGTTCGTCCGGTCCTATCGGCAAGCGTGTCGGCGCGGGTTGACCGTTGGACCGGCGATCCTCGCGGGATCTGCCGTCGGGCGCTTCGAGCGAACCGCCGCAGGCGTGGTGCAGCCGTCGGATCGGCGCCGCGGAGCTGCGCGCCGTCCAAACTCGGGACGACGGCTTCGCCCGGAGCCATGACTCAGGACAGGCCGGGTTCCGATCGCAGCGCCGCGAAGGCGTCCGAAGAGGTCAGCAGTCGACGCTCGCCGGCGCGCAGGCGGGTCAGCCCCATCCCGTCGACGTGCTCCAGCAAGGGGATCAGGTACTTGCGGCTGGTGTCGAGCGCGTCGCGCAGCGCGGGGATGTCGAGCACCTCGCCGTGCGCGAGCGCGTTGCGTGCGATCTCGACGAGCACGCGGCGCATGGTGCCGGCGCCGTAGGCGTGCTCACCGACCCTCTCGATGCGGCCCTCGTCGACCCCTCGCGCCAGCAGCCCCTCGACCCGCGCCATCGGCACTCCGAGCGAACTCGCCAACTCGGCGGCAGTCGGGGGGCGGAACGCTGCGGCCTCGCAGGCGGAGACGATGCGATCGAGCTCGATCTGGTCCTCCGCCGCGAGGGGACGCAGGCGGTCGAGGAACATCACCTTGCCGTCGGCGGTCGAGCGCGCCCTCCCCTCCGCCACCATCTGGTCGAGCACCGCCTCCTTCAATTCGGGCGGGAAGTCGTGCGTCGTGCGCAGCGCGGAGCGCAGCACCGACGCCGCCATCGGCTTGTCGCGCAGGATGCGGTCCACGGAGGCCAGCACGGCGGCGCGGCCGTCGTCGAGGCTGTCCTTCGCGAAGGCACGCAGGGTTCGCGCGTGCCAATGGATCTCCGGATGACCGGCGAGCAGGTCACGGGCGGACTCGACGGAGACGGCGAGCGCACGTGCGACGTCGCTCCCCGTCATCCCGGCAGGACCGGCGTGGCGAACGATCTCGAAGGCCCGCTGCGCTGGATCCGTACCGGCCTCGATCAACGAGCGCACCTGCTCGGCGATGCGTTGCCGGCGATAACGCCCGCCTTCGGACACCACCTGCAGGACGCGGCCACCGCCGATGGTGCGCGGCGGGTTCATCGCACGGAGCAGGAAGCGATCCCCGGGAGCGCAGCACACCTCTTCGTCGAGGAGCACGCGCGCCACGCCACTGCGACCGGGCTCCATGACGTCGCCCTCGAGCACGGAGAGCACGCCGCGCAGCTCGGCGGTTCCGGTGTGGAAGCGGATCGGATCGCGGTGCCGGATCGCGCGGGCCTTCGCGAGCACGCTGAGATCGACGTCGATCTGGCTACCGGCGTGGTACACGCCCGGAGCCGCAGCGACCTGACCGCGGTGCAGCGTGAGGTCACGCGCATCGGGGACCGACAACGCCGAACTATGGCCAGCGACGACGCGGTCGACCGCGCCTCCGAAGGCTTGCAGGGCCCTGACGCGGACCGTCTCGCCACCCGGCAGGAACTCGATCTCCTCGCCGCTGTGGATCGAACCAGCCAGTGGAATCCCGGTGACCACGGTGCCGATGCCCTCCAGCTTGAACACGCGTTGGATCGGCATGCGGAACGCGCCCTCCGCAGAGCGCGCAGGAACCCCGAGCGCGGTCGACTCGAGGAGTCCGCGCAGCTCGTCGATCCCCTGCCGCGTGATCGAGCTGACCCGGACGATGGTCGCCTCCGCGAACGGCGTCGGCGCGAGCAGTTCGCGGATCTCCTGCTCGGCGAGTTCGGCCGTCTCCGCATCGACCGCATCGATCTTCGAGAGCACCACGATCATCCGCTGCACGCCGAGCAGTTGCAGGATCTCGACGTGCTCGATGGTCTGCGGCATCACGCTGTCGTCTGCCGCGATCACCAGCAGCGCGATGTCCAGCGCGGTGCTCCCAGCGACCATGTTCTTGACGAAGCGCTCGTGACCGGGGACGTCGACCAGACCGAGAAGGCGGCCGTCCCGCAGCGTGAAGCGCGCGAAGCCCAGGTCGATGGTGAGACCGCGCTCCTTCTCCTCCTTCAGCCGATCGGGATCGATCCCGGTCAGCACGCGGACCAGGCTGCTCTTGCCATGGTCGATGTGGCCGGCGGTCCCGACCATCACCGGCAGGATCGCGCGACTCACCGCGAAACTCCCGCAGCGAGACGACGCGGGGCGGGTCGCATCAGATCCCTCACTCGGCGATGTAGAGGATGCGCTGACAGGAGTTGCAGGTCACGATCGAACTGCCCGCCTGCAGCTTGACCAGCAGATTGGGAGGGATGGTCGTGTAGCAACCGGTGCAGGTGTGACCCTCGACGGCGCACACCGCGGTGCTGTCGCGTGCACCGAAGATGCGCGAGTAGCGCGCCATCAGGTCCAAGGGCACCTGCGCCGCCAGGTCGTCGCGGCCGACCGAGACGCGCGCCAGGTCGGCGCGCCGCTTCGTCAGCAGCGCCTCGCCCTCCTGGACGAAGTCGGCGAAGACCTTCTCGGCCTCGGCGAGCTTCTCCTTCGCGACACCCAACTCGGCCTTGAGTGCCTCGATGCGATCGAGCAATCCGAGGCCCTCCTCCTCCAGCCGCGAGCGCTCCTTGCGGACCGATTCGATCTGCAGCAGGGTCGCCTGGTACTCGGCGTTGTTGCGCACCGCGTTCAGCCGGCCGTCGAGCTTCTTGATCTCCTCGTCGGACTGCTTGAGCGACAGCTCGTTGTTCTTCGCCGCGACCTCCGCGACCTTGCACTGGTCGCTCAGTTCGGCGACCCGGCGGCGCACCTGATCCAGCCCGGCCTCGCGGCGCGCGCGCTCGCGAGGAACCGAATCGAGATCGCGTTGGATCTTCGCGATCGACTGATCGACTTTCTGGACCTCGAGAAGCTTGCGGACGTCCGGATGCAAATTCGCCCCACCGGCGCGATTGGGAGATCGGGGCAGGCAGGATAGCGGCCGACGCGGTCCGCACAAGCGCGGATCCCGGCATGCGCTCCCCACCGTGCGCGGACACCGGGCGCCCACCGCTGCCAGGCGGGCGCCCTCCGTGCCTCAGGTGGCTTCGATGTCCACCGCGCCGTCGAGGAAGCCGGCGAGACGCCGCGCGCGCACCGGATGCTGGAGCTTGCGCACGGCCTTGGCCTCGATCTGGCGCACGCGTTCGCGCGTGACGCGGAAGATGCGGCCGACCTCCTCCAGCGTGTAGGTGTAGCCGTCGCCGATGCCGTAGCGCAGCTTGATGATCTCGCGCTCACGGAAGGTCAGCGAGTCGAGCACGCTCTCGATGCGCTCCTTGAGCATCTCGCGGCTCGCCGACAACGAGGGCGACTCGGTGCTCTCGTCCTCGATGAAGTCGCCGAAGTACGAGTCGTCGGACTCGCCGATCGGGCGATCCAACGAGATCGGGTGCTTGCTGATCTTCATCACCCGCTTCGCTTCGTCGACGTTGATGCCGGCGGCTTCCGCCACCTCCTCGATCGACGGCTCGCGGCCCTTCGCCTGGATGAGCTTCTTGGTGACGTTCCGCAGCTTGCTCATCGTCTCGATCATGTGGACCGGGATACGGATGGTCCGCGCCTGGTCGGCGATCGAGCGGGTGATGGCCTGACGGATCCACCACGTCGCGTAGGTCGAGAACTTGTAGCCGCGGCGGTACTCGTACTTCTCGACCGCCTTCATCAATCCGGTGTTCCCCTCCTGGATGAGGTCGAGGAACGACAGCCCGCGGTTGCGGTACTTCTTCGCGATCGAAACCACGAGACGCAGGTTGCCCGACGAGAGCTTGCGCTTGGCATCCTCGTAGGCGGCGTAGGCCGTGCGCACGTGATCGAGGCGACGTTCGAGCGCCTCCATCGTCTCGAGACCGTCGCGCTGCAGCTCGGTGAGACGATCGCGGATCTCCTGCGCGACCGGGTTCTTGATCTGCGCGCCGCGGTAGGTCTGCAGCCGCTTGTGCAGGCGACGCATCTCCGACAGACGGCTCTCGAGCAGATCGATGATCGGCCGGATCTTCTTGCCCTGCAGGTTGAGTTCCTCGATCAGCAGGACCGACTTGCGACGACGCGAATGGATGCGCCGACGCAGGCGGATGAGGTCGACGATCGACTTCGCGCGGCCGGCGAGCACGTCGAGCGCTTCGTGATCGGACTTCGCGGCGTCGTAGAGCCGGCGCAGCGTCTCGATGTTGCCGGGAAGACGATCGGAGAGATCGGCCTTGCCGACCTCGGGATCCTGCTGATTGACCTTCAGCGTGCGATCGAAGGCCAGTTCGCCTCGCACCACGTCCTCGAGGATCTCGATCGCGCTGGCCATGCCGAAGCCCGAGCTCAGCGCATCGCGACGGAATTGCTTGCGGGTCAGCTCGATCTTGCGCGCGAGGCTGATCTCCTCTTCGCGGGTGAGCAGCGGGATCTCACCCATCTGGGTGAGGTACATGCGCACCGGGTCGTCGATCTTCTCGGTGATCTCGGTCATCGACGCGCGCACTGCGTCGACCTCGACACTCTCCTCGAAGTCGCGCTCGGCGAGCACGCTCTCCGAACCCGAGCCTTCCTCCTCGTCGGCCGGACCGAGCGCGGCGAAGGGATCGTCCTCGGCCTTCTTGGCGGTTCCGCCGGCACCGGGCGCAGCACCGGCAGCACCGCGCCGGTTCTTCGCGCCGCGGACCTCCTCGACGATGTCGATCCCCGCCTCCTCGATCTGCGCCATCACGAACTCGATGTGCTCCGGCGACGTCGCGTCGTCCGGCAACACGTCGTTGATCTGGGCCAGAGACACGGAGCCCGACTTGCGGGCGTCCTTGATCAGCTTCTGGACAGCGCTTTGCAGCTTCTCCATGGATGGCGTGACGGGAGGGTCGGTCGGCAGCCGGTCGGGGGATCTCATCCAGACCGGGAGAGGGCGTCGTCGGGGGGTGCGAGAGTGTGGGATGTCGTCGGCGTACGCGAAAGAAGGGAATCAGCCCGGAGCCGTGGCCTGCGAACGGCGCAGGAGCTCCTGGTACTTCCGGGTCAGATCATCCGCCCGCGCCGAGTCGCCTTCGGCGAGGGCCTGCTTGACTTGCTGTAGGGTGCGTCTGGCTTGCTCCCGAGCGAAATGGAACTCCCGATCGCGTCGGAGCCTGGAAAACATATCCCGGACATCGCGGATGCGCGCGGCGCGCTCGCTGGCTTCGTGGAGGAAGTCCAACAAAGCAGACTCACCCGGGAAGCGGGCGAAGAGGTCGCGAAGCAGCGCCGCGCGATCCGCCGCCCCGCTCTTGCGGGCCTGGGCGACTCCGTCGAGCACGCGTTGGAAGGCCGGACTGCGATCGCCGGGCAGCCCCACGGCCTCCTCCAGCAGGTCGGGCTGGACCAGGACGCAGGCCAGCAGATCGAGATCGGAGACCTCCTGCGGCGTCGGCCGGCGCCGCGGCGCCGCCGGCTGCGCGACGGACTCCGCGGGCGCCTCCTCCGGCACGGCCTTCTGGCGCGTGACGATCGGCACGCCCGCCTCGCTGATGCCCAGGTGGCGCGCCATCTCGCTGCGCAAGCGCTCCCGTCGGGCGCGATCCTCCACCTCGGCGAGGATGCGGCCACACTCGCCGGCGAGTCGGCTGACGACACCCGCATCGGAGAGATCCATCTCCCGTCGCTTGAGGTCGAACCAGGCGGAGAGGACGTCGCGGGAGTGGTCGAGGATGTGCGCGAGTTGCGTGCGCCCCGCCGCCACCTCTCCCGGATCCAGACCGGGACGCACGCCGGCGAGGTCGTCGGGGTCCCGGCCCTCGGGGAGCATGGCGACCCGCACCGGCAACTTGGTGTGCACCAGCTCGCGGAAGGCGCGATCCGCGGCGCGACGTCCGGCCTGATCCCCGTCGAAGAGCAGGACGACACCCTCGGTCGCGTACAGCTCGAGCAGCCGCGAGTGTTCCGCGGTCAGCGAGGTGCCGAGCGTCGCGACCGCTCCGGTGAAGCCGGCGAGATGGCAGGCGATGACGTCGACGTAGCCCTCGACGACGACGATGCGCCGCGTCGCCGCGCGCTTCACCTGCCGCAGTCCGTAGAGCAGGCGTCGCTTGTTGAAGAACGGCGATTCCGGTGAGTTGCGGTATTTGGCGCGCGGAGCCGAAGCCCCGGTCTCCTGCTGCGGGAGGACGCGACCGCCGAAGCCGACGATGCCGCCGCGTTCGTCGGTGATCGCGAACATGACGCGACCCGCGAAGGGTTCGTAGTCGTCGGCGCCGAGCAGTCCTGCCTGCCCGAGGATCTCGCGCGAGAGCTTGCGCTCGCGCGCGAAGCGCAGCAGGGCACCCGCGGGCGGATGCGCACCGAGCCCGAACTCCTCCACCGCCGGCAGCAGCCCGCGCGACTCGAGGTACTCGCGGTGCACGGTGCCCGACGGCGACCACAGCTGCTCCTCGAAGAAGTCGCGCACCGCGCCCAGGGTGGCGTTCACGTCGTCGCGGCGCGGCCCGTCGTTGCGCTCCCCCCGCTGGAACACCCCCTCGAGCGACACGCCGGCGCGTTCGGCGAGCAGGGTGAAGGCCTCCTTGAAGCCGAGACCCTCGCGCTGGGCGACGAAGGTGAAGACGTCACCTGCGACGCCGCAGCCGAAGCACTTGTAGTGCTGCGATTCGGCGTAGACCGTGAAGGAGGGCGTCTTCTCCTTGTGGAAGGGACAGAGGCCGATGAAGTAGCGCCCCCGCCGCGTCAGGGCGACATAGCCCTGCACGAGTTCGACGAGGTCGACGCGCTCCTTGATGCGCAGCTTCGCTTCCTGGAACCGATCCATCGTTGCTGACACACGCGGGGTCCGCGGGCGAACACGCCGCACCCGTCGTGCACGCGACCACGCCGTCGCACCACGCCCTCACCGTGGGATCGATGGGCTCGCTGCTCGCCTTGTCCCGGCACCCGGCGCATGGCCGTGGGGAGCGGAGTGGAATGGAGCAGGCCGTCAGGATCCGGGGCCGGACGGGCGTGTCCGGTCCCCGAGCAGGCGGGGACCTTAGGAAGGCCGCGGCGGTGTTTCAAGCGCACCGCCGTCCCCCACCGTTCCTTCGCCGACGGCGGCAAAGAGCGCCGCGAGCTGGTCCGGATCCAACTCCTCGGCGCGCCGCGTGGCGAGCGACGCGTCGATCGCGGGACGCGCGCGCCAGTCCGGCACGAGACGGTCGAAGGCGTGGCGAAGGGTCTTGCGACGGTTGCCGAACAGCGCACGCAGGAACCGCGCGTAGTCGTGCCGTCGGTGGATCACCGCCGGATGGACGACCTCGCGCGCGTGCAATGCGAGGATCGCCGAATCGACGCGGGGTCGCGGTCGGAACACCTCGGGGCCGACGCGGCGCAGCAGCCGCACGCGGTAGAAGGACTGCAGCAGGGCCGGCAGGCTTCCGTACTCGGCGGTGTGCGGCGCCGCCGCGATGCGCTCGGCGACCTCGAGCTGCACCAGCACACCCATCGCCGCGATCGCCTCCGCACCCTCGCGCACCGCGGCGGCGACCAGGAGGGGACCCGCCACGGCGTAGGGAAGGTTGGCAGCCAACCGCAGCCGGCCGGACGGTGCGGCCGCGCGAGCACGCAGGAGCGCCTGCTCCAGCGGTTCCGCGAAGGCGTCGTCCCGACCGCAGGCATCGCCGCGCACCACCTCGACCTGCGGTTGCGAAGCGAAGTCCTCCTGCAACAGGTCGGCGAGGCGCTCATCGATCTCGGCGACCACCACGCGCGCGGCGCGCGCTGCGAGCTCCCGCGTCAGGAAACCCAGACCACCGCCGATCTCGAGCACGGTGTCGTCGGCGCCGACCTCGGCGGCCTCGACCACCGCGCGATGCAGCGCCGGTTCGAGGAGGAAGTTCTGCCCGAAGCGCCGGCTCGGACGGAAGCCCGACGCCGACAGGCGCTCGAGGTAGCTCGCGAAGGAAGCGCGTGGATCGGCGCCGCTCACGAGCCGAGTTCCTCGCGCAGGATGCGTGCCACGGGTGATTCGACCGTCGCACGACCACGTCGTTGCCGCAGCTCGCTGCGGAGCAGCTCGCGCACGTCGCTCCGGCGGAGGAACTCGACGAGCGCCTCCCGCTCGGCGTCGTCGGGTGCCGTCGCCTCGGCCACCAGACACTCGACCAGCGTGCTCGGGTCGGTCGCGACACGCAGGCCGATGACCCAACTCCGGTCGGCGGGCATGCGCACCTCGACGTCGGACTCGACGAGCTGCGACGGATCCCCGGGACGGGGCCGGGGCAGACCTGCATCGAGGCCGCGCACCACCAGACGCGGCAGATGCGGCGACTCGATACCGATCAGCACCGAGCTCGGCACCAGCAGGTCGATCCACGGCCGGATCGCGAACAGGCGACGCGCCCGCGACGCTGCGGCACCCGGACCATGGGCGGCCAGAGGACCCTGCAGCAGCAGCGCCTCGCCGCGTGAGAAGAGGCTGATGTCCGACCAGGTCTGCGCGACCGACTCGGTCCACTCCGCGGCGTTGCCGACGAGGTCGTAGAGGCCGTCGGGTGCGCGCCCCGACTCGAAGGCCCCGACCGGCGCGAGTCGCCACAGCCCCAGCTCCTCGCTGTTCGCCCAGGTCGATCGCGGAGCGTCGCCCCAGGGGAGCACGTGCCGCCCGCCGACGCTCGACGCGAAGCGCCACTCGTCCGCGCGTGGCAGGCGTCCGAATCGCCATCGTGCGTAGCGACGTGCCGTGCCGAGATCGATGCCGATCACCGGAAGCTCGGGATCGGAACCGGCGTTCCAGCGCGCGAAGTCGGCGCGCACTTCCGGACCCGCGGCGCGCACGTCGAGCCAGGCCTCGTAGTCGGCGCAGGTGGTCTCGAAGCGATCGAGGAAGTACGGGCCGCCCGCGCGCACCGCGCGCGGCACGACGACGAGGTCGCGCAGGATCCCGAATCGCTCGCTGCGCGCGAGCACGCGCGGAGCCTCGGGCGAGCGCGCGCACGCCGCGAGGACGACGACGATCGCGGAGCCGACGCCACGCCGGAGCATGGCACGGGAGCAACGATCGGCGCGTCGGGCTCCGCTCACTCGTTCAGCAGCAGGATCGACACGCGCCGGTTCTGGCGCTTGCCTTCCGCACTGTCGTTGGAGGTCTTCGGACGGTGCTCGCCGTAGCCGGCGACACCGACGTGATCCGCGGGGATGCCGTCGGCGATCAGGGCCTCCGCCACGACGAGCGCGCGCTCGGTCGAGAGGCGCAGGTTGGTGCGCCACTGGCTGCGACTGATCGGATCGTTGTCGGTGTGGCCCTCGATGCGCAGGCGCTTGTTCTGTCCACCGAGCGTGCCGACGAGTTGCTTCAGCAGGCGCTGGCCTTCCGCGGTGATCTGCGCCTGTCCGGAACCGAACAGGATCTCGCCCTCGACCGTGAAGACGATGCCCTCGGCCGAATTCTCGACGCTCACACCGGTCGGCAGGTTGCCCTGGAAACCGGCGAGGATCTTCTCGATCCGTGCGCGCTGCTCCTTCACCCACTCCGCGTCGGGCACCCGCGCCTGCAGGTCCTTGAGCTGGCGCTCGAGGTCACCCCGTTCGGCCTCCAGCTTGCGCAGGTACTCCTGCTGCGAGTCGCGCTGCATGCGCAGGTTGTCGTTGTCGTTCAGGGCACGGCGGTACTGCTCCTGGCTGACACAGCCGAGCAACGACAACAGCGAGAGCGACGCGATGAGGACGAGAAGGCTACGGATCACGGGACCCCTCCAGGGATGGCGCGCCGTGAAGGACACGGCTGGCGAACGGCAGGATCCGGGAGCCGCCCGGCACCCGGAAGCGCGGAGGGTAGCACGTCCGCGCCACCGCGAGAACGATCTGATCGCGGCGCCGGTACGTGCCGACGGCCGCGCGGAGGCGGCCGTCTCGTGCAAGGTCGTGTCACCGCGATCCGTGCGGCGACCCGGCGCTCACTTCGCCCACATGCTCATCATGCCGGTCGGCGGGAGCTCGGAGTTGATCCAGTAGGCCTGCGCGAAGCCGAAGAGCATCAGCGCCGCGGTCACGATCGCCGCCGCGAGCACCCAGCCCGGCTCCCCTTCCTTCTCGGCGCCCGCGCTGCGGACGCGCGAACCACGCGAGGAGCTCGCGGAGACCGTCGCGGCGCGCGGGGCCTCGGCGACGACTTCCTCGTCGTCCTCGAGCAGCGTGTCGTCGGCCGAGATCTCCTCGGTGACCATGCCGGTGTCGTCCTCGAGGTTCTCCGAGAACACCAGCTCGCCGCTGCGATTGCGGCGCAGTTCGTCGAGGTCTTCGCGGCGGAACTTCATCGAATCGCCGTCACGGAAGGCACGGATGTCGCCCTCGGAGACCAACTTGCGCAGTTCCTCGCTCTGCATCTTGAGGTCGCGCAGGGCCTTCTCGAAAGAGATGAAGTCGTCGTTCTGCTGGGACACGGTCTTGGACCTCCGGAGCGGCGGGGGGAGGGGATGTTCCGCCGGATGGAAGGGGATGAGGGATTCGGGTGCGGAAGTCTAGCCCGGAGTGCGCGAGGTGGGATCGAAAAACCTCGTGCCCACGCGGTCCTGCACTCTGTCCGCCTTGTCAGCGACGGGTCGGCGTCTCGCCGCTCCCGGCGGGCGCGTGGGCCGGGATCGCGGCGTGCCCGGACTCGGAGAAGCGACGGCGCAGCGCGTCGTACGAGTACTCCGACTCGTCGTTGTAGCCCTCGATCATCAGGTCGAGGTCGATGCGGCGCGCGCCCACCAGCGTGATCCGGCGCATCGACTCCGTACCGCCGCGCGCCTCGTAGACCGCGAGCTGCTTGGTGTTGGTGTCGATCACGTAGAGCACCGAGGTCCCGACCCCGTAGCTGCCGGTGACGGCGAGGATCCCGTTCGCGGAAGCCGCCACTCCGCCGTCGTCGCCGAGCATCAGCGGCTGGTTGGCCGGCGGACCACCCGAGGTCACCGCCGGCGGCTTGCGATCGCCCGGGCCGGTGCGGTCCTGGGCGGACAACGGATCGGCCCCGCGCCCGACCAGGAAAGACAGGTAGACGAGGACGGCGACGACCAGGATCTGCGGGACACGACGTTTCATCGTGACGGCTCCACGGGGGAATCCGCGCGACGGGGTCGGCCGCGCGAGGGCGCAGAGGATAGCGACCGGCGATCGATCCCGCCCGTCAGTTCGGTCGCGGCAGGCGGATCCGGGTCAGGAAACCCTCGCCGGGCCGCGACTCGACCTCCATCTCGCCGCCCTGGTTCCGAACGATGGAGTAGCTGATGAACATGCCCAGACCCGAGGCGTCGGGGCGCTGCTTGCGGGTGAAGAAGGGGTCCATCACGCGCGCGAGCAGTTCGGCGGGCATGCCGGGGCCGTTGTCGCCGACCTCGATGGTGATGCGCGTCCCGTCGTCGAAGGCGTGTACACGGATGCGGTACGGCGGCTTGTGGCCCTCGAAGGCGTCGAGCGAGTTGAGGAACAGGTTCAGCAGCACCTGCTGGAACTCGTGACGATCGCCGGGAATCGACGGCAGTGCCGGGTCGACGTCGAGCACGAACTCGACGCCGACCTGCCGCATGCGGTGATCGACCAGGGCCCGCGCGCCGTCGACCGCATCGAGCAAGCGGAACGGCACCGACTCGGTCTGCTTCGGTGAGAAGTCGAGCACCCGACGCGCGATGCGCGCGACGCGCTCGAGTCCATCCTTCACCAGGCCGAGATAGGTGCGCTCCTTCTCCGACAGACCCTCACGGGCCGTCAGCCAGCGCACCGCGTTCAGCATCCCACCGATCGGGTTGTTGATCTCGTGCGCGATGCCGGCGGCGAGGGTGCCCATCGCCGCGAGCCGCGCCGACTGCAGCATGGCACGCTCGCCGCGCTTCGCGTCCTCGGTCGCGCGCTGCACCTCGCGCGCGAGTTCGTCGTGGTGTCCCTCGATGCGGGCGGCCATCGCGTTGAAGGCATCGCTGAAGACGGCGAGCTCGCGATCGCGCGGCGTCGGCATGCGCAGGTCGTAGCGCCCTTCGCCGAAGGACTTCGCCGTCGCCCCGAAGACCCGGAGCGGGCGAGCCACCTGACGCCCGATCAGCAGGTAGGCGAACAGCCCGAACAGCACGGTGCCGGACAGCAGCGGCAACGCGAACACGGTGGTCGGGATCTGCGGCGGCGGCGGCAGGACCGGTTCGAACCACGCTCCCCCGACGACCTCACCGGCGGACACGATCGCGAGGCAGAAGCCCGAACCGGCGCGCACCAGGCTCCGGCTCCCCGCAGCGTCCTGGATCCCGCGACGGATCTCGGCGAGCGGGAAGGTCGCCGGATCACGCAGCGTCGCCCCCAGTGGCGCGATCTCCGTCTCCGAACCGTCTGCAGCCTTCGCCGACAGGATCGCGTCGCGGAAGTACGGCCGGAGCTGGTCGCGCATGCTCGCGGTGAGCAGGCGGCGCAGGAACGCATTCGGCGTCGTCCCCGGACCGGCGTGATCCGCGGCGAAGGCCGACCGCAGCACGCGATCGTGGATGCGCTCCTCGTAGACCCGGCGATTCTGGTCGAGCCAGCGACGCTGCAGCCCCCAAGAGGTCAGCTGCGCCGCGCCGAGCAGCGCGAGGTTGACCATCACCAGGACGAGCAGCAATCGGGTGCGGAGCGACACGGCGGGGACCGCGGCCTCAGAGCTCGAGAGACAACTGGTCTGTCGAGCCCTGCGTGGCCGCGCATGCGGCCACCAGCAAGCATCTGAGGGCCCGTATCATGGGTTTCTTCTCGATCTCAGCGCCCCAGCTTCTGCATCAGCTTCAGCAGCGGCGCGAGCAGCGAGTAGACGATGAAGCCGACGAACAGCGCGAGCACGACGATGATCGCCGTCTCCAGCGCACGCAGGGCGATGGCGACCGCGCGGTCGACCTCCACCTCGTAGCGGTCGGCGATGCGTGCGAGCATGCGATCGAGCTCGCCGGTTTGCTCACCCACCTCGACCATGTTGACGACGATGTCGTCGAACATGCCCGAGTGCCCCATCGGGCTCGCGATGCCGGAGCCCTCGCGGATGCTCGAATGGATCGCGGCGACGGCGCCCTTCATGTGCACGTTGGAGATCGACGACTGCACGATCTCGAGCGCACGCAGGTGTGGAACACCGCTCTGGATGAGCGTGCCGAAGGTGCGCGTGAAGCGCCCGACGAGGACCTTCTGCGTCAGCCGTCCGGTGATCGGGAAGCGCAGATGCAGACGGTCGCGGAACGCCCGGTACGCGGGCACCCTCGCGAGCAACAGCGAATGCGTCGTGCCGACGGCGACGATGCCGAGCAGCCATGCCCACCACCGGTTCTTCAGGTGCTCGCCGACGTCGATCAGGAACTGCGTCGTCGGCGGCAGACTCTCGCCGCGGAACTGCTGTTCGAAGATCTGCTGGAAACGCGGGATCACCAGGATGAACACCAGCGCGAGCACCAGGATCGCCACCACGATCACGGAGATCGGGTAGGCCAGTGCCCCGCGCACCTTGCCCTTGATGTCCTCGGCCTTCTCCATGAAGGACGCGAGTCGCCCGAGGATCTCCTCCTGCACACCGCCCGCTTCACCGGCGCGCACCATGCTGGTGTAGAGGTCGTCGAAGACGCCGTCGTGCTTCGCGAAGGCTTCCGACAGCGAGGTTCCGCCCTCGACGTCCTCGAGGACCTCGGCCACGGTCCGTCGCAGCAGTCCCGGTGCCATCTGCCCCTCCAGGATGCGCAGGGCCTTGGTGATCGAGATGCCCGCGTCGAGCAGCACCGCGAGCTGCGTGGTGAACTCGGCGAGTGCGCGCGGGGCGACGCGACGGCTCGCGAACAGGGACGCGCGTTCCTTGCCTGCCGCGGCCTCGGCCGGGAGGGTCGTCGCGGGCTTCGCGACGACCTTGCGTTGGAGCTTCTTCGCCATCTTCTTGGAGGGAGGTCGCCGGGGCCGGCGCATCGTGCAGGGGTCACGCCGATCCGGCAAGCGCAGCGGGGACGTTCCGCGCGGTCGTCACGCGGCGCACGCCTCACCCACCGAGCAGGGACCCGAGCAGACCGAAGCCGTGGCGCCCTCGGAACCAGGCGAAGATCGCCACGAGCAACGCGAGGATCAGGAGCAGCCAGGGCCACAGCGGACGGCGCAGATTGCCCGCGGCGGTGGCCTCGAGCGGCGGACGGATCTCGCCCTCCTTCAGATCGATGTTGCGCACCGCGCCCTGCGCCGCGGGATCGCGTCGCACCGCGACGATCGTCGCATTGTCCGGGGCACCCCGCGACAGCACGGTGCGGAGCAGGGTCTCGCAGGCGGTCTGCAGGGATCGGCCTCGGAAGGCCGCGGCGATCTCCTCGGTTCCGAGCACGCTCCAGGCACCGTCGGTGCACAGCACGAGGACGTCCTCGCCGCGCACTTCGAGCGGGAAGAAGTCGCCGTCGGCGCCGCTCTGCCCGGCGCCGAGACAGCGGGTCAACATGTGCCGCGGCTCCTCGAGGGCATGATCCTCGGTGAGCTGCTCGACGACGGCGCGGCGCACCCGCAGGCAGCGCGAGTCACCGACGTGACCGAGGAACGAACCGTCGCCGCGCAACTGACAGGCCGTGAGCGTGGTGCCGAGATCGGCGAGGCGCTGGTTGCTCTGGGCGATCGCGGCGAGTTGCGCCGCCGCAGCTTCGAAGCCGGCGCGCAGGACCGCCGCGCCGTCGCGGTCCGCGACGCGCGCCGCGCAGGTCGTGCCGAGCGCCCGCACCGCGGCGCGGCTCGCATCGCGACCTCCGGCGAGACCACCCATGCCGTCCGCCACCGCCAGCAGCAGCAGATCCTGCTCGGGCAGCGACAGGATGATGTAGTCGTCCTCGTTGTCGCTGCGCACGTGTCCGGTGTGCGTCGCCGCGCCCACCTCGACACCCGGTGCCAGGCGCAAGGTGCTCATCGGCGCTCGAGTTCCACGGTGGTCGACACCACGCTGCCGGTCACGGTGCGCACCAGGACCTGCAGCAGTCGCCCTGCCGAAGGAGCCCGGAAGTCGGCCTCGGCGAGGACAGCGGCCGACGCGCCACCGTCGCGCTGGCCGTCGAGCAGGGCGCGTGCAAAGGCATCGAGTTCGGATTGGTCGAGAACCGCGCCGTCGGTGCGAACGGCGACCGAACCGACCGCCTCGCGGCCATGAACACGCACGTGGATCCGGTCGCCGATCTGCTGCACGTCGATCTCTGCCGGGGCATGTTCGGCGATGTCGCGCCGACATGCGACACCCTTCAGGTCGCGCGCCAACGAAGTGACCAGGCGCGGCATGGTGGTCTCGCGCACGCTCGCCACCACGTCGTCCTCCTGGCTCGCGACCCAGAACGGCGGCACCACGATCGACTGGGCGATGCTCCAGAACCCGCCCCGACCGATCAACGCGAGTTCCACGACGGCACCGCCACCGATCGAGCGGTGGATCAGGCGGCCGTCCTCCACGTCGAACAGGGCGGCCTCGAGCGAGGCTCGCGATTCGAAGGTGTGATCCTGCACCACGACGCCGAGCCCCACGAGCAACCAGGTGGCGAGGGTCAGCGGCCAGCGATCGTTGATGCCCCACTCCTCGATCGGCCCATCGACGAGTCGCTGCAGCAACAGCACGTAGTCGTGCCCCTCCGCGCGCGCGCGCGACAGCAGTGCCACGATCTCGGGACGATCGAGCGGCAGGCCCTCGCGCAGATCGCGCATCGCGAAGCCGATGCGCGCATCGCCCGAGGGATCGGGGGCGACACGCGTGAAGACGCGGGTCTCGCGCAGGGCGCGCGTCAGGTCGTCGGCCGTCACGGCGACGGTGTCGTCCAGGGCGGCGAAGGTGCGTGCGTAGGGCCCACCCGTCACGCCCGTCTCGACCGTCGCCTCGACGACCCCTCCGCCCGCCACCAGCACCGAGTACGGCAGGGGTGGCTGCTCGGCGAGGTTCGCACCTTCACCGGCCTGATTGCTCGCGCAGGCGGCGAGGACGAGGAACACGAGCGACGCCGCGACCGATCTCATCGCCGCCGCACCTCCGCCACGAAAGCATCACCGCCGACGAGCCGGAACCCGGCGAGGGCGAGGTACGGGTCGTCGGTCCCCGGGACCAGACCGGCACCGTCGCGGCGGATCTGCAGCTCGCGCACCACACCGGGCCAGTCCGCGCCGAGGCGGCCGTCGGTGCCACCGCGCAGCGGGAACTCCTCGCCGGCACCGATGCCGCGCAACACCGCGCGGCGCACGATCGCCGGATCGAGTTCCACCTCGCCGTCCACGCGGCGCAAGGCGCGCTCGAGGTGGCGCACGAAGTCGGTCCGCCACTCGTCGAGGACCGAGACGCCGCGCGGATCGCCGTCGACCACCGGCAGATCGAGCACCCACTCGCGCACGCCCGAGTCGAGACCGTAGACGGTGTCACCGAGATCCGTGACGACCTGGTCGCCGAGTTCGCCGCAGCGGCGCGCGTCCGGCGGCCATCCGAGCGGCGCGGTCGTCACCCGTTCCTGCGCGAGCAATCGTGCATCGACACCCGGACCGCGTACCGCGGAACCGTTGAGTGCGACCGTGGCGCGGTCCGAGCTCCCGAAGGCCGCGACCTCCATCTCAACGCCGAGCGGAAGCCGCAGGAACGACGGGTCGTCGGCGAGGAGCAGCCCGAGCAGACGACTGATCGCGAAGGCCTGGTGGAAGTCGACGCCGCTGACCGCGCGCTCGAGGGATTCGGGTGACGCGGTCGCGTCCGGCGCCACGCCGTGCGGTGCGAGTGCTGCGGCCGTCAGCCGCGCATTGCCGAGCGGATCACCCACCGCACGGAGCGCGGCGCGATGGGGCGCATCGAGGATCTCCGCGCGGTGCAGTCCGGCCGCGACGATGGCGCGGTACTGCGCACGCGTCAGCTCGCGGTCCTGCAGATAGAAGTCGGCGAGGTTGCGGACGTCGACCGCGGTCGACGATCGGAAGCGCTCGCGACCGGGGACGCTGCGCGGAACCGGATCGTGGAACACCTTGCCGACACCAGGTCCGGGAATCGGAACCAGCCGGATCGCGGCGATCTCCGCCGGGAGATCGGCACGGAGATCGCCGAGTTGCACCGCGCGCAGGGTGGTGCGGATGGTGCGCACGGGCGCGACCACGTCGTAGGCACCGGCCGGCGTCGCAAGCCGCGCACTGATGCGGCTGTCGCGACCGCCGGCGAAACCCGCCGCATCGACGCCGCCCAGATCGGCCGCCTCGACGGCGAGCTCGAAGGGCAGCGAGAAGTGCAGGATCTGCCGTTCCGCTTCGAACTCGATCTTCTGGGGCGGGACGACCGCATCGCGCACCGAGAGCTTCCACGCGAAGCCGTCCACCTTCGGCAGGTCGACGGTGAAGGCGATGCGCAGGGGCTGACCGAACTCGAAGGGCGCCGCGACCTGCGCCGCATGCACCGGCGAATCGTGCGCGAAGAACCTCGCGACCAGCACCGCGCGTTCACCGCCGTCGACGGGGATCGCACGCGCTTCCTGATCGCCGAGCAGGATGCGCAGCGGACGCCCGAGCACATCCTCGAGTCCGAGCAGGATCTCGTGCCAACCGCGCGCGATCGGCAGGGGAGGCAGGATCGCGTGCTCCGCGGAATCGCCCGTGGCCACCGCTCGGACCACCGAGGTGTCGCCGAGTCGGGTCCAGATGCGGCCGCGGACCAGACGTGGATCGTCGGGGCGCAACTGCCATCCCGCACCTTGCGCGAGCTGATCGCCGCGCAGGTCGAGGATCGCGCGTTCGACGAGCTGCGGCAGGAACACCGCCCCTTCCGAGCCCGGGATGCGCAGCTCGAGCGGGTCGCGCAGCACGCGCACCTTGCGCACCGGCAGGGACATCACCGCTCCGTTGCGCCGATCGGCGACTTCGGCGGCGAGCTGCCAGTCACCGGAGTCGATGCGATCGACGACCAGCTCCGCAGCGCCGTCGCGCTCGTGCTCGAGCCGCGCCTCGACGACGGCACCGTCCGCTCGCGTCACCATGCAACGCCGCGGGGTGTACAGCGGGTCCACCGTGAGCAGCAGGCGCCAGGGCCCGCCGTCGGCGACGAAATCGCCGAGGAACTCGGTGATGCCGCGATCGGCGGTCTCCGGTCGCGGAACCGGACGGAGCTCGGGACGCGGATCCGCACTGCGGATGTCCAGTTCGTCGGCGTGGCTCGCGCTCTGGTTGCCGACCGCATCGCGTGCGCGGAAGTGCCAGGTGCCCGAGGGCAGCAGGGCGCCATCCTTCGACGGCGGCAGGAACAGGTCGAGCCGCTCGCCCGCATCCCCGCCGACCGACGCGACCGCTGCTGCGACGAAGGTGTCGGAGCCCGGCTCGGCAACCCACACCTCGACGCCCGGCTCGGGCGCTGCGAGGCGCACGCGGAGGGCGACGCCGCGACCGTCCTGCACGCAGACCGATCCGCCGCCCGGGGGTCCGACCTCGACGATGTCCGGAACCGCGAGATCGAGGGTGGCACACTCGAGGGTGTTCGAACGCGCCTCGTTGTCGGCGCGGTCCACGGCGGCGAGACGGATCTCGCAGGCACCGAACCCGCGCGTGTCACCGAGCAAGGCACCGAGCAGTTCGCGTGCCGTCGCGCTCTGCGAGTGCGACGGGACCATCACCTTCTCACGACCGCGCGGACCCGCACCCGAACGGAGCAGGTCGACCTCCAGCCAGGCGCTCCGCACGCCGCCGGCGTCCTCGATGGTGACGTCGAGCCGATCGTCTCCGGTCAGTGCGACGCCATTCGCTCCAGCACGATCCCAGTGCAACGCCAGAGCCGGCGGCGTGTCGTCGACGAGCACGCGCGCCTGCGCAAGGGTGCCGGCCGACTCGTGAACGAAGTCCAGCACCACGGGTCCGTGGGCACAGACCTCGCGGATGCGTGCCGCGACCGCGACTGCGGATTGGAAGCGCAGGACCTCGCCGTCCTGGACCAGCAAGTCGTGCAGCGGCGTGTGGAAGAGCGGGGCGCCGTCGCGCGACACGTGCAGGACGAGTTGCTCGGGTGACAACCCGCCGAAGTCGAAGCGCGTGCCCAGCAGCTTCACCGTCCGCAGCGGCTGCACCTCGAGGAGCGCCGGCGGATCGACCGGTTCGAAGAGATCGATGCCGTTGGGTCGGGCGCGCAGGAACACCGACGAGGGTTCGCGGAAGAACGGCAGCGCGAAGACCACGAGCGACACGGCGAGCGCCGCGACCGACAAGGGCGCGATCAGGCGGTTGCGCGCATGGAGCAGGCGATGCAGGGTCTCCGCGACCACCTGCGCCGACGCCGGTCGTCGCTCGCGGTCCGGATCGAGCATCGCGGCGCACAGGCGCAGCAAGGGACGCGGCACCGGCACCCGCGGCCGCAGCGGTCGGATGCGGCCCTCCAGGGTCTCGCGCGCGAACTCGCGCGACGTCGAACCGGCGACCGGGAGCTGTCCGGACAGGGCCTCGTAGAGGATGACCCCGAGGCTGTAGATGTCGGCGCGCGCATCGACGTCGCGCCCGGCGAGGTGCTCGGGCGCGCTGTAGGGCGGATTGGCGAAGCCGGTCGGTGCGAGTTCCGGTGCTTCGTCGCTCGCTCCGAGGCGCGGGGTCGGAGGCGCACCGATCGCGATACCGAAGTCGAGGACCTTCGCGATCAGACGACCGTCGCGCACCGACACCATCACGTTGCGCGGCGAGAGATCGCGGTGCACGACCCCCGCGGCGTGCGCCGCCGCCATCGCGCGGGCGACCTGCTCGCAGAGATCGACGATGCACGCCGGATCCACGTGCTCGTGCGTCGCGAGCCACTCGGCGAGGGTCTGACCCTCGACCAGTTCGACGGCGAGGTACACGGTGCCGTCGACCGCCGCGCCGACATCGAGCACGCGCGCCGATCCCTCGTGGAGCACGCGACCGGCCTTGCGCGCCTCGGCGAGGAACCAGCCGCGGAAGTCGGGCCGCATCGACCAGCGCGGGTGCAGCACCTTGAGCGCGACCGGGATCAACGAGACCTCGTGCAGCGCGCGGTAGACGACGCCCATGCCGCCGCGGCCGAGCACGCCGACGACGCGGTACTTGCCGTCGATCACCCGCCCGATCAGCGGTCCGTGCGCCTCGTCGTCGCCTCGTCGCCGCGGGACCGCCACCGCGCGCGCTTCGATCAGCGGACCACCGCAGTGCGCACAGGTCGCATCGTCGCGGTCGATCACACCCTCGCAGGTGAGGCAGACTTTCATCGGTCCGGAGACTTCGTGATCGACGCGCCACGGGGACGCCGCCGGTCGATCCGCGATGCGCGGCACGGACGGCCGCCGCCGATCGAGTAGATCAGCGGACGCCGGTCGTCCCGGGCACGAGGTAGTTTCGCCACAGGTTCGACAGGCGCAAATCCCCGCTCTCGATGCCTTCGAGCCCGGGGTGCAGTTCGAGGATCTTCTGGAGCACCGAGGCGCGCGTCTTCGGATCGACCGATCCGCCGTGGATGCTGGCGAGACCGTGGTGGAACCAGGCGACCTGGCCATCGCTGCGCTGGAGGCCGACCAGGATCCGCGCGTACTGCGCGCTGTCCGCGGCGAACTGGTAGTCGAGGTTGCGCGGGTCGATGGCCCGCAGCCGCGGACAGTCGTGCACCTGCGGCGCCACCTGGGCATCCCACTCCGCGGCGACCGCACAGGCCGCGATCACGCGCCGATCCGCGCAGGGCTCACCGCCGCGCAGCGCGGCGAAGTCGAAGGACGGGGTCGCGCCGTCGAGCGTGATCTCGGGGAGTTCGGTGAGGGGCACCTCGTGCGCTGGCATCGCGAAGCCCTGCTCGTCGAAGAGGACCAGGGTGCGCAAGCCGTGACCGCGATCGCCCACCATGCGCGCGACCGGGCGCCGCAACTCGATGTGGACCTTGAAGCGGTCGGGGTAGACCCGTGACAGCTTCGCCGAACGCACCCAGGACGACTGACGCAGGCGGTCCTGCAGCGCGAGCGCGCCGGCTTCGTCGAGGAGATGCACGGCACCCTTCAGACGCGGCTCGAAGTCCTCGAGCAAGGCGTGCAGGACCTCGCCGCGCAGCCAGGCCGGCGCATCGATCGAGCCGAGCCGGTCGGTTGCGACCAAGGGGCTCCGCGCGGCGGCCTGCGCCGTCTGCATCGAGAGACGGCTCTCGATCACGCGCCACGCACGCGGACCGGCGATCACCAGCGTGACCGCGAGCGCCGACAGGATCACGACGCGCACGAGCCAGCGGCTCGCACGGTCTGCAGAAGGGCTCTGGGCTCCGTCTCGCGATCCCATCACGCTCGCCACGAGGACTCGCCGGCGGCACCGGCCGCCGGTGCGGTGCGACCATCGTCGCGGATCAGTTCAGGCGCGTGACCGCCGGCTTCTCGACCGGCTTCTGCGCCGCGGCCGCGACCGCGCTCCGGCCGCCGTTCTCGCGCTCGACGTCCTCGACGAAGATCTCGACGGTGTCGAGCAGGTTCTCGAACAGCTCGCGGTCGAGGGAGACTTCGGCCGCGCCCTTGCTGGCATCGAGTTCGTGCTCGAGCAGGCGGGACAGGACCTTGAGCTGCGAAAGGTGACGGTGCACGAACTTGGTCGTGTTGGTCTCGGTCTTTTCCATGGGAGGCCTCGGGAAGAACGGTCGCATGCAACCGGACGGCGCAGCACGTCGGTCTCCCGTCCACCACCGCGGCGATCGAGACGATCACCGGTGCCTCGGCAGCAGTTGCGAGTGCGCGACGGTCCGCAGACCAAGAGGGCCATGCCCTCACCGCCCGGACCCGGGACCCACGCCGCATTGACCCGACGTGGATTCCGAGCGGGCCGGAGCATACCGTCGCAAGGGGTCGTTGCAACGGCGCGCGCGCGAGCCCCAGGGATGGTGGCGCCGGGCGGGTGCGGCGGCGATCGCGGTCCCGCATGCGGTTCAAGGGCTACACCCTCAACGAGTTCCAGGTCGACGCGGCTCGCGCGATCGAGGCCGGTCACAACGTGCTGGTCGCCGCTCCCACCGGCTCCGGCAAGACCCTGGTCGCCGAGTTCGCCATCGACCGCGCCGTGAAGCTCGGCCGGCGGGTGATCTACACCGCGCCGATCAAGGCGCTGAGCAACCAGAAGTTCCGGGACTTCCAGAGCGAAGGACTCGACGTCGGCCTGTCGACCGGCGATCTCACGCTCGAGCCGGGCGCGCAGGTCGTGATCATGACGACCGAGATCTTCCGCAACGCGATCTTCGAAGACCCGCGGCGTTTCGACGACGTCGAGCACGTGATCTTCGACGAGATCCACTTCCTCGACGATCCCGAGCGCGGCACCGTCTGGGAGGAGAGCATCATCTTCGCCCCCGACCACCTGCGCATCGTCGGACTGTCGGCGACCATCAGCAACCTCGCGCAGTTCGGCAAGTGGCTCGGCGAGGTGCGGCCGCAGGAGCTGCAGATCGTGCGTCACGATCGTCGCCCGGTGCCGCTCGACCAGCAGCTGTTCCACGCCGACTTCGGCATCTTCAAGATCGCGCAGCGCAGCAAGGTCCAGCAGGTGGTGAAGCGCCTGCGCGATCGCGAGCGACCGCAGGGGCCGCCGTCGCGCGGACGTGGACGCGGACGCGACGCCGACCGCGGCGGACGCGGACGTGGCGCGCCGCGCGGTCCCCACCCCTCGCAGCTCGTGCTCGACCACCTGCAGGGCCGCGAGCTCCTGCCGGTGCTGTTCTTCTGCTTCTCGCGCAAGGAGTGCGAGATCAAGGCGGAGCGCAACCTGCATCGCCGCCTGCTGTCGCCGAAGCAGGAGGACCGCATGCAGGAGCTCTTCGACGAGGTCTGCGCGCGCTTCGAGCTCAGCGCCGACAAGGATCCAGTGCTGCGCGCCATCCTCGAGCGCGCCCTGCGCGGCGTCGGCTTCCATCACGCCGGCATGCTGCCGATCCACAAGGAGGTCGTGGAGCGGCTGTTCACCTCGGGCCTGCTCAAGCTGCTGTTCACCACCGAGACCTTCGCGCTCGGCATCAACATGCCGGCGCGCACCGTGGTCTTCGATTCGCTGCGCAAGTTCGACGGCGTGACCTTCGACTACATGCCGGCGCGCGACTACATGCAGATGGCGGGGCGCGCCGGGCGCCAGGGCATCGACAAGGAGGGACTCGTCGTCTCCATCCTCGACGACGAAGCGCTGGTCGACGCACCGCTCACCGACCTCTTCGGCGGCAAGGTCGAGCCGATCCAGTCGCGCTTCAACCTCTCCTACTCGACCATCGTCAACCTCTGGGACCGCATGGGCGAAGGGCTGCTCGACGCCTACGACCGCTCCTTCGCCGCCTTCCAGGCCGCGACCGGCAGCCAGAAGAAGAAGGAGCGCGCGCGCAGCCACGCACGCTCCGCGCTGCGCGCCCGCATCGTGGTCCTCGAGAAGGCCGGCTACCTCGACGCCGAGGGCAAGCTCCTCGACCGCGGACGCATCGCCGAGACGATCAACGGCTACGAGATCCAGATCACCGAGCTGCTCTTCGACGGCATCCTCGACACCCTCGACCGCGCCCACCTCGCCGTGATGTTCACCGCCGTGGTCCACGAATCGCGCCGCGGCCAGGACTCCGCCGAGGGCCGTCGAGTGGTCCAAGCCGCCGTCGCCCGCCGCGCCGAGACCGCGATCCGCCGCTTCCAGGCCATCGAGGTCCTCCACGGCTTCCGCACCACCATCAAGTCCCTCGACTTCGGCCTCTCCACCGGCGTGCTCGCCTGGGCCCAGGGCGCCAACATGCGCAAGACGGAACACGCCGCCGGCTGCGACGGCGGCGACTTCGTCCGCACCCTGCGCATGGCGATCCAGATGATGCGCCAGCTGCGGCAAGCGCTGGGCAAGGGTTACCCGCTCGCCGATCGACTGGAGGAAGCGATCGTGCTCGTCAACCGCGACGAGGTCGATGCGAAGCGGCAGTTCGAGTTGGGGTGAGGGGAGAAGAGCGCGTGCGGCTCGTCAGTCAGCTTCCCAAGCTGAATGTCGTGGGTTCGATCCCCATCACCCGCTCCATAACCTCCATTCCGACATCGCTTTGCGCAACATGCTCGCGCGGCAAGCTGCTCGATCTTCACGATCGCAGTTACAACGGTCACGCAAACGGGGCCGAAGACCCCTTGTGCAGCAGGCAGTTGCGTCGATCGCAGTCAGAGTTCCGAGCTGACGCTCGCCCCTGAAGCTGCCTGCGTGAAGCCCGGCTTGAAGGAGCCGCCGGTGGCTCTCGGTGCGACCGACTCCACTTGCACCGTGCAACAGCGGGAGAGGGTCTGCGCCAGCCAGGGCATTCCGGCATCGAGACCTCCGCCGGCGCCGGCACGGGTTGGCAGGCGCCTCAGCCCAAGGCGCGGCGCTCGTCGGTATCCTGCCACGGCTCGCAACGTTGCGACCCCAGGCCCTTGAGATTGAACCGGCGAGACGAACTGCTGCCCAAGCTGGCTGCCGCCGAGGCCCGGCTCGCCGAGTTGACGGCGCAGCACCAGCAGGCTCAGGCGCTCGTCGACAACTTGCGCAGACAGGCGGACGAGGCCGCGCCACTCGCCGCACGCCCGCCGGCGGGCCATCCAGAAGCCGGACCCAGCCCAGCCGAGAAGATCCGCCTATTTCGCAGTCTCTTCCGCGGACGCGGTGACGTGTTCCCACGGCTGTGGATCAACACGAAGAAGGGCACCAGGGGATACAGCCCAGCCTGCAGGAACGAGTGGGTCCGCGGCGTTTGCGAGAAGCCGCGCGTGAAATGCGGTGAGTGCACGCACCAGGCTTTCCTCGCGATCGACGACGATGTGATCCTGGGCCACCTTCAGGGTCGTCACGTGATCGGGGTCTACCCGATGCTCGAGGACGAGACCTGCTGGTTCCTGGCCGCCGACTTTGACAAGGCCGAGTGGATGCAGGACGTCACGGCGTTCGTCTCGACCTGCACCGAGTTCGACGTTCCCGCAGCCGTCGAGCGGTCACGGTCGGGCAACGGCGCCCACGTCTGGATCTTCTTCGCCTCTCCCGTACCCGCGGCCGTCGCGCGAACCATGGGCTGCTACCTGCTGACCGAGACGATGGCGCGGCGGCACGAGCTACCGCTCAGCTCCTACGATCGCTTCTTCCCCAACCAGGACACGATGCCGCGCGGCGGCTTCGGCAACCTGATCGCGCTGCCGCTGCAGTACCAAGCACGCGAGCTGGGCAACACGGTGTTCGTCGACACGAACTGGCTACCGCACGCTGACCAGTGGAGGTTCTTGGCGGCTTTCCCCCGAGTCGCGCCAACCAAGGCCCACGCACTTGCCCGCGAGGCCCAGGAACAGGGTCGAGTCATCGGCGCGCGCTCTGCCGAAGATCCTGCGGAGGCAGCCCCCTCGCCCTGGCTCCGCCCACCTTCGCGCAAAGCCGCAGCTGCGCCGATCGCGGTTCCCCTGCCGGCCAAGATGCACGCTGTGCTCGCCCAGCAGATCTTCGTCGAGAAGGAAGGTGTGCCCTCGGCCCTGCTAAGCCAAATCAAGCGCCTCGCGGCCTTCCAGAATCCCGAGTTCTACAAGAAGCAGGCAATGCGCCTGTCGACATCGCTGACCCCGCGCGTGATCGGGTGTGCGGAGGAAACAGCGCAGCATCTCGCCTTGCCGCGTGGCTGCATGGCCGAACTGGAGGAGCTCCTGGTCAGCCACAATGTGAGCCTGACCCTCGAGGACAAGCGGACACCTGGCGTCCCGCTGACCGCCGCATTCACGGGGACCCTGGAACCTGCCCAGCAGAAGGCTGCGCACGATTTGATGCAGCATGATGTCGGCGTGCTGGTGGCCCCGCCGGGCTCGGGCAAGACGGTGATCGGTACTCACCTGATCGCCGCCCGCGGCCGAAACACGCTCGTCCTCGTCCATCGCACCCAACTGCTCGACCAGTGGAGAACGCAGCTCTCGATCTTTCTCGGGACCGACAAGAAGCAGATCGGCGCCATCGGCGGCGGCAAGCGCAAGGTTACCGGTCAACTCGACGTCGCGATGATCCAGAGTCTCGTGCGACGTGGGCAGGTAGACGATCTGGTTGCCGGCTACGGCCACGTGCTGGTCGACGAGTGCCACCACGTGTCGGCCGTGTCATTCGAACAGGTGATGAGGGAAGTCCACGCCCGCTACGTGACGGGGCTGACCGCGACGCCTCATCGACGCGACGGGCACCATCCGATTCTCGAGTTCCAGTTGGGACCCGTTCGGCACGCGATCCACCCGAAGGGCCTCGCAGGCCAGCGCCAGATCACCCGGCAGTTGGTGGCCCGCGAGACTGCCTGGTGTCCAGCGGATACAGGGGCACAACCGAAGATCCAGGACATCTACCGACAGCTGGCCTCGGACGCCGTACGCAACCGGCTGATCGTCGACGACGTGATCCAGGCCGTCGAGCAGGGCCGTTCCCCGATCGTGCTGACCGAGCGTCGCGACCATCTCGAGTACTTCGAGGGCCAGTTGCGGGGTGTCGTTCGCAACCTCCTGATCCTCCGCGGAGGCATGGGCCGGAAGCAGCGGCTCGACTGCCAACGGCGGCTCGCTGACGTCCCAGCATCCGAGGAACGCCTGGTGCTCGCGACGGGTCGGTTCATCGGCGAAGGGTTCGACGACGCGCGCCTGGACACGCTGTTCCTGGCGATGCCCGTCTCGTGGAAGGGCACGCTGGTACAGTACGCGGGGCGGTTGCACCGGGGATCCGCGGGGAAGGTCGACGTGCGCATCTTCGACTACGTGGATGGCCGCGTTCCGATGCTGGCTCGGATGTTCACGAAGCGGATGTCCGGCTACCGCTCGATGGGCTACTCGCTCGCGGCGCGGGAAGTCGCTCTTCGATCAGGAACGGACGACCACGAGAACCGTCGAGTCGAGTACGAACAAGGCTCGATTCCCGGCATGGCTGACCAAGATCTGGGCACCTGAGGACACCGATTGGCCACAGACGCGCCCGCACGTCACGTCACAGGCACCGAAGTCGGCTCGGACGCAAAGACCTGGCGGCGATGATCGAGGAAGCAACCGTGGACGCCTTCACGAGCTCCGAACAGGCGACCGGTTGGCTCACGAAGATCGAAGAACACCTGACGCTGCCGTTCGCGACGACGGTGCTTGGTGTGGAGATGAAGGTCGTGAAGATCGACATCCATCGAGACGACGCCCTCGTGGCCGTCTGCACACGTGGCCGCCAGCGGCAAGTGATCGTACTTCCCGATCTTCCACTACCTGAGCAACAACCGGCCGGAGCCGAGTGGATCGAGGCCTACCGCCTCTGGATCAAGGAGCGGGGATGAACTTCACGGCAAGCTGCTGCCCAAGTCGCGCGCGGCGCGACGCAACGCACCCACACTCCGCCGCTCGGCGGCGGCCGCGGACGCCCGCGGGCTGTTGGCAACCTGGATGTCACGCCGCATCTCGAGCGCGACCGCTTGCGCGTCCTCGGTGACGATGCGCGTCAGCAGCTGATCCTTGTCCTTCGCTGGCAAGCCACGAATCCACTTCGCGACTGCCGACTTGGCGAACTTCTTCTTTCCGGGAGGAGCACTGTGCTGCGCCGCCGCGGCCACGAGGCCTCCGTCGATGCGAAGGAACTCAACGAACGCACCCATGGGCCCCGTGAGTTCGGCCAAGCCTGCGGGGACTGGCGGCTCGATCTGGTCGTCATCGACGGCTCCATCCTGCACGCCGAGCAACCAAGCGAGATAGAGCGGGCGGTGGTCCCCGTTCATCAGATCTGCGCGTAGTGACACCAGTGTGGCGAGCAGCCCCTCACCCGTGATCTCCTCGTCTCCGCTCTCGTCTTCGGAGAGGAACGTGAGGATCGTGTTTTCTCCCCTGGCACGAACCGATGCGGCGTCAGACCTGCAGTAGGCCTTCGCAACCTTCACGGGCAAGGCTGCTGAGGGTAGCCGGAGCATCAGTTTATTCGTGCCCCAATTCGCGACGTAGAGGAAGGCGTCGAAGTATTGCTCCATCCACGCATCCTCATTCCCCTTGAAGCTCCCCCACTGATACTCGTTGACGAACCCCGTTGTCGTGATTCGCGCGCGAGTCGAGTAGGACCGCAACTCACCCATCTCCTTCTTGGTGAGCGGGCGGTCCACGGCCAAGAACTCGTAGTACTGATACTCGCTCATGCGTTCTCCTCTGCGGCCCGAGCTCTGCGTGCCGCAGCCGCTCTCCCGATCCCCGCACCTGCCTTGCCGAACCTCGCCAGCACTTTGGTCGCACGCGCTTCAATGTCGCCGTCGGCGACCTCGACGTGGGCAGCACAGGTCGTCCACGCTTCGACAACGACCTTCCAGTCAATCCCGAACGACCAGAGCCCACCCTCGTCGGCGAAGAAAACGACGTCCCTCTCACAGGACGCCGCGAGGTCAATGATGTCGAACAAGCTCTCGAGAGCCTCCAGAGCCTCGGAGCGGCCACGCTTCACCTTGGCTCGAGCAACACACCGGTCGAGCAGGCGATTGCAGTCCGCGATCCACGCGGTCGTGCCGTTGGACTGCTCGGTGCAGTTCTTCGAGTTGACGTTGAAGGACTCGAAGTAGTACCCGCGGCGACTGCGATCTACGAAGTCCTTCACGAGAGCCCGGAGGGGCGGCCGGGTCTTCGACGGCAGAACTTCCTTCTTCACACCTTCGGCGGAGATGTAGCGACGCACGAGCAGATCCAGCCTGGCTCTTGGCAACATCCCGACCGCTTCGTCCAACATGGCGAAGACGAAATGGTGCGGCATCTTCCGCAGGTAGGCCCGCACCTTCGCGAGATCTCTGGTCACGGCTCCCCCTGGTCCGGTGCGCGCCAGGCCCTGCCTGGCAGCTTCTCGATCAGCCGAGCGCGAACCAACCCGAGCGCCTCCGCCGGGTCGTAACCCGATCCGGAGGGCAACAGCGGCAGGATGTCACCCAGGAACTCGGGCATGGCTTCCTTCTGAGCCAGATTGCGTTCGAACTGCGCCCTCGTGATCCGCGTCCCTTCCCGCTGCAAGTACTCGCCGAACATCGCGACGATGTCACCGTCATCGACGTGCAGCAGCGAGAGCGCCTGCCAGAGGTCGAAAAGGTCGCGTCCCTTCTTGCGTTGGTAGAGCGCCCGAAGCTTGGTGCCGAGCAGCTCCTCCGCGGTGTAGGTCATCACGGCGGCGGCGCCCTCGAACCACGGGTTACCGACCACGAACTCTTGACGACGCATCGGCGCCTGGCTGCCGTGCTCGCGGGTGTTGATCTCGACCTTCAGACGCATCGGCTGCACCGGCAGCCCTGAGCTCTCGAATCGATAGACCAACGTGGCGCCGTCTGCCGTCTGTTTGCGCCCGGGCACGCCGAGCCATGGATCGAGAGCCTCACGAACCGCATCCAAGATCGGGCCGATCGGGCCCGGCGCGATCTGCACGAGATCGATGTCCTCCGAGTACCGCCCCGGCCGCGGCAGGACGAGCTTGTGCAGGGCCGTCCCACCGCGAAAGGCCAACGTCTGGGCGACCTCAGGCAGCGAATAGAGCGCGACCAACGCGCGTGACAGAACGAGATCCTGCTCGACCTGCGCATCCGCTGGCCAAGGTGCTGACTCGCGCCACGCCGTGACATGCGCGCGGGGGATCACTGATCCACCTCGACTTTCACATTTGGCACCACCCGCCAGGTCGGATGCGGCTTGGCGCGACCTGGCTTGTGCTTGCTTGCGAGAAGAACGGAACGCACTCGCTGCCCAGCGAGTCGGGTCGCCAGCAGGTCGGCGAGATCCTGCCGATCGATGCGCTCCAGCAAGTAACCCAGTCGCTGCACGTCGGGCGTGGCCTGGTGCGTGGCGCAGAGGTCGAGGGCGTCGGGCTGCATCCGTTCCGCCAACTCGCCGAGCACCGTGGCGACGTTGCTCCAATAGCCGGCTGCGGCCGGATAGCGAACCAGGTCGAAGGCAGTCGCTTCAGGGGTTGCGACCCGGATGGTCCCGGTATCCGTCGGCATCTCGACCACGGGCGTCCGCTTCAGAACGCGGCTCATGTGGAACTCGATGCGCACGCGACCCGCGTTCGCCGGCCGCGTTGACTGGTCGGTCACGACCTGGAAGGCCATCGGTTGCTGGTGCGCGGCACCGTGCAACGCCGCTGCACTCAGGATGCCGACGTAGTAAGGCTGGCCGAGGAAGCGCATGAGGTCCGCAACGAACCATGTTGCCGGCGGGCATCCGGCGGCCCGGTACTCGACGGGCACGATCACGAAGAAGCCGCGGCGCGGAGCCTGGATGCGTCCCTTCTGCTTCAGGCGACGCAAGGCCGCATCGATGGCGACCGCACTGCGGCCGGCGAGCTGTCGCAGGTCACGGTGCGTGAACGTGTAGCGACCTGCGGCCTGCAGGGAGTCGACCCATGCAGCGATCGGCACGTCCGCAGCCAAGGCGCCAGAAGCCATTCTGCTTGCGAAAACTACCGAACATCGTTGGGTTACGCAACCAGATTGGCATCGCCCGCTCCGGAGAGCCTGTTCCTCACGAGCCAACCCGCTCGGTCAGCTCCGATCGTTGCTGGCTTGGCAGCGCGGAACGGCTGTAACTGGCGTTGTAACTCGCAGCCTGGAAATCGCAGGCGTTTCGCTTGATCGGCAGCCTAGCAACGAGATCGCTCAACGCCAACACAACCTGTTGCATTGCCATGGCTTTCGACATCCAGGCGAGCAGCCTGGCAGAGGCCGCGCGGCATCGAAGCCCCACCTTCCCAAGCTGAATGTCAGAAGGTCGATCGCGACGCGAAAGAGCCCCAGACCTCGATCGCCGTTGTGTCCGCCAGCGAGTCGTGATCCGCATCCGGCATAGGATCATCCTGACGGCTGCGTGAGATCGGGACGGCACGCAGCTGCGCTGAGCCCTGGGTGAACGGGCCAGACCGCGGCGATCTAGCTCCCCCGCCGCGGCAGATCCGCCCATCCGAACTTCTCGCGCAACACCGAGAAGAAGCTCGCCGGGCCGCGGGTGAGGTGGCGGAAGTGAACGGGCGTGGGGCGGATGTGCACGACCTGGTCGCAGCGCAGGTCGATGCAGACCTGGCCGTCGATGGTGAGCGTGCAGTCCTCGTCGCCGTTGGTCTCGCGGATGCGGAGGTCGACGCCTTCGCCGACCGGGAGGACCAGCGGGCGCAGGGTGAGCATGTGCGGCGCGAGCGGCGTGAGCACGATCGCTTCGAGGCGCGGCGACATCACCGGGCCGCCGGCGGCGAGCGAGTAGGCGGTCGAGCCGACGGGGGTCGCGACGATCAGTCCGTCGCCGAGGTAGGTCGCGAGTTCGCGGTCGGGGCGGGAGGCGCTGACCGCGATCATGCCGGCGCGCGCAGGGCGCGTGACCACCGCGTCGTTGAGGCAGAGCACGGGTTCGTGCAGGACCCGGCCGTCGTCGGTGCCGACGGCGACGGCGAGCATCATGCGCGGCTCCTCGACGAGTTCGCCGTTCAGCGCGGCCTGCACGCCTTCGAAGGCCTGATCGGTGCCGAAGGCGGTGAGGAAACCGAGACGACCGAGGTTGATGCCCAGCGCGGGCACCTGGTCGTCGCCCATGCGACGCGCGGCGGCGAGCAGCGAACCGTCACCACCGAGCACGACGCAGAGGTCCGCGCCGCGTCCGCGCAGCGAGGCGTCGCGGTCCATCTCGATCACGCAGTCGTGCTGCGCCGCGCGCAACTGCGCCGCGAGCGCGCGGGCGAGTTCCCGGGCCTGGCCCTTGCGCTCGTCGCCGGCGATCAAGACGCGCGCCATGGGACGCCGCCCCGACTCAGACCCGCACGGTCTGGTTGGACAGGAAGCGCGCCGCCACCGCCGGCGCATCGAGACCGAGTTCCTTGAGCGTCTCGCCGCGACCGGCGTGGAGCAGGAAGCGGTCGGGCACGCCGAGGATCTGGATCTGCGCGCGCACCGGGCCGTGGGCGGCGAGCGCTTCGAGCACCGCGGAGCCGAAGCCGCCGACCACGCTGTGGTCCTCCAGCGTCACGACCAGGTCGTGGCGTTCGGCGAGCGCGATCACGCCCTGCGCGTCGAGCGGCTTGCAGAAGCGCGCGTTGACGACCTCGATCGACACGCCCTTCTGGGCGAGCAACTCGGCGGCCTCGAGCGCGGTCTGCACCATGTGCCCGTAGGCGAGGATCGCGCCATCGCGTCCCTCGCGGAGGATCTCCATCTTGCCGAGTTCGAGCGGCTGGCGACGCGTGCCGATGCCCGGCAGCTCGCCGAGACCCGGTGCGTTGCCGCGCGCATAGCGGATGCCGACCGGACGACGCAGTTCGAGCGCGAAGTCGAGCATCTCGGTGAGTTCCGGACCGTCCTTCGGCGCCATCAGCACGATGTTCGGCAGCGTGCGCAGGTAGGCGATGTCGAACAGACCGTTGTGGGTCATGCCGTCCTCGCCGACCACGCCGGCGCGGTCCATCGCGAAGATCACCGGCAGGTTCTGGATCAGCACCTCCTGGAACACGATGTCGTAGGCGCGCTGCAGGAAGGTCGAGTAGATCGCGCACACCGGCTTGAGGCCCGCGGTCGCGAGTCCCGAGGCGTAGGCGACGCAGTGCTGCTCGGCGATGCCGACGTCGAAGAAGCGCTCGGGGAACTTCTTGGCGTAGTCCATCAGGCCGGTGCCGTCGGGCATCGCCGCGGTGAGCGCGACCACCTTGGGATCACGCGCGGCGGCGGCTTCGATGGAATCGGCGAACCACTGGGTCCACGACTTCGCGTTCTTCTTCTTGCGCGGCTCGGCCGGGAGGATCACGCAGGGCTCGGTCTTCTCCGGCTCCTTGACCTTCGGCTTCGCGGCGTGCGCACGGTCGTAGGCGGTCTCCGAACCGGGGACGCCGTGACCCTTCTTGGTGCGCACGTGCAGCAGCACCGGTCCCTCGAGGTCCTTCACGCGCTCGAGGTAGTCGATGCACTCGTGGACGTCGTGGCCGTCGATGGGCCCGAAGTACTGCAGGCCGAGCTCCTCGAAGATCTGCCCCGGCAGCACCAGCCGACGCACGTTCTCGATCGCGTGCTCGACGGTCTCGTCGAGGTTGTTGCCGATCAGCGGGATCGCCTTGAGGATCTCGTGCATGCGCTTGCGCGCCTGCATGTAGACCGGACCGCTGCGCACGCGGTCGAGGTAGCGCGACAGCGCGCCCACCGTCTTGCTGATCGACCAGGAGTTGTCGTTGAGGATGATCAGCGTGCGCTCGCCCGGTCGCGAGCCGCCGAAGTTGAGTGCCTCGAAGGCGACACCGGCGCCCATCGCCGCGTCGCCGACCAGCGCGATCGAGTAGCGCTGCGTGCCGGCGAGCTTGTCGCCGGCGGCGATGCCGAGCGCGGCCGAGGCCGCCGTGCCGGCGTGGCCCATGGTGTAGACGTCGAAGGGCGACTCGGTGTGGTTGGTGAAGCCGGACAGGCCGTCCTTCTGGCGCAAGGTGTGGAAGCGTTCGCGCCGTCCGGTCAGCAGCTTGTGCGGGTAGACCTGGTGACCGACGTCGAAGACCAGGCGGTCGCGCTCGAGGTCGAAGACGCGGTGCAGAGCGATGGTCAGCTCGACCACCCCCATCCCGGAGCCGAGGTGACCGCCGGTCACCGTCACGATGTCCAGGATCATCTTGCGCATCTCCGCGGCGAGCTGGGGAAGCTCTTCGCGGGTCAGCGCCTTGACGTCCGTCGGGGAGTGAATGCGGTCGAGCAGCGGGGTCGTCGACATGCCTGGCGCTTTGCTTGGACGGCCGAGGGCGACCGCCGCGATCGGATCGTCCAGGGCAAAGCCCAGGACAAGTCACTGCAAGATCAGGTCTTGCGCGCAACGATCCGGAGCGCGAGATCTTCCAGCAGGCCGCGCCGCGATTCCAGTGCGGCCGGATCTCCGGACCAGGCGATCCGCGGGGCGAGCGCCGCAGCCTCCTTGGCGAGGGAATCTGCGATCTGCCGGCTGCGCTCCAGACCGAGCAGGCCCGGATAGGTCGCCTTGCCGCGCGCGGCATCCTTGTTGGCGGCCTTGCCGAGTTCGGCGGCCGTGGAGGTCACGTCGAGGCAGTCGTCGACGACCTGGAAGGCACGCCCGACGGCGTGCCCATAGGCGCGCAGCGGCTCGAGCGCAGCGACACGCCCCCCGCCGGCGAAGAGACCGACCTCGAAGCTCGCCGTCATCAGCGCGCCGGTCTTGCGGTCGTGGATCCACTGCAGCTCTTCGAGGCGCACGTCACCCGCGCGCCCCTCGGCGGCGAGATCGCCGACTTGCCCACCGACCATGCCGAGGCTGCCGGCGGCGCGGGCGAGAGCGCGCACCGCCTCGACGCCACCCTCGGCGACGGCCTCGAAGGCCAGGGTCAGGAGCGCGTCCCCGGCGAGCAGCGCCGTCGCCTCGTCGAAGGCGACGTGGCAGGTCGGACGGCCGCGGCGCAGCGCGTCGTCGTCCATGCACGGCAGGTCGTCGTGGACCAGGCTGTAGGTGTGCACCAGTTCGAGCGCCGCCGCCGCACGCAGGGCCCGCTGCGGATCGCCACCGGTGACCTCCGCCGCCAGCAGCGCACACAGCGGACGCAGGCGCTTGCCGCCGGGGAACATCGAGTGGCGCATCGCCTGATGCAGGCGCCGGGGTTCGACCTCGGCACCGGGAACCAGCTCGTCGAGCACCCTCTCCACGCGGGGCGCCCAGTGCGCCGCGAAGGCGGCGAAGGCCCCCGCACCTGCGGCAGACGACTCGGTCATCGCTTCTCGACCACCATGCCGAGCATCGCGTCGACCGCCTCGTCCGGCGACACGCCGGGAAGCAGCAGGCGATAGCCCGCGGCGGGGATCGTCGTGTCGCCCCCCGCCTTCCGCAAGACACCGTCTTCCAGCAGCAGGTAGACGATGCGCGCGGTGCGATCGACCTCGACCGCGAGGTGCTTCACGCTGGCGCTCTGCGCGAGCAGGCCGTCCTTCCCGTAGCCGTGGATCGAGGCATCGCAGAAGCGCCCCTGATCCAGATCGCGGAAGCGTCCGACGTCCCAGTTCAACTCGGTGCCGGCGCGATCGAGCAGGCGCGCGAGACGCATGCGCCAGCTATCCATCGTCCACGGGTCGAGGGCATGCGACGACGCGCGGCGCGCACCCTCCTCCGGATACTCGCCGACGGCCTCGACCAAGGTGGGCAGGCGACGCTCCCAGGTGCGGCCGTCGACGGCAGTCAGACGCAGGACCGAGCCGTCGGCCGGGATCTCCTCGACGGCGCCGTTGCGGATGACCCGTCCCCCGACGAAGCGCAGCTCGAGCACACCCTGCGCGCGATCGAGGACCAGCCGCAGCGAGTGCGCGAACCAGAAGGCCGACGGCTCGCGCTCCTGACCCGCGACCAGCATCTCGACGTCGCCGAAGCCGTGCTCGGGCAGCGAACGTGCGTCGAGCAGACGGAAGCCGGTGTAGCCGTCGGCGGCGAGGCACTCCTCGAAGGCCCCCACCGCGCGCCGCACCCCTTCCGGCATCGGTGCGACAGCCCGCGCACGACGATCCTCGAACTGGCGACGCTCCTCCTCGATCTCCCGGCGCCGCGCGGCGAGCGCGTCGTTGACCTCTTTCACCTGACCCAGCGCCTGGGCGAGTTGTCCCTCGAGGGTGGCGATGCGGTCATCGCGCGCCTTCCGCTCCTGCTCGAGCACGCCGATCTGCGCGGCCTTCGCCTGCGCATCTGCTCGCGCCTCGGCGAGTTCCCGGTCGAGCAGGCGGATGCGGCCCGAGGTGCGCATCGCCTCGCTGCGCCAGTACAGCAGCGCGCCGCAGCACAGGGCTGCGGCGGCGATCACGACGAGCCGGAGGAGCGCGCGCTTCACGGGCGGCTCCGACGCCCCCCGAGGCCCTTCACTTCCACGCCTTCTTGTCGTCCTTGTGGTCGTTGTACCACTTGCGCCACTCGACCGCGGTGCCACAGGCCTGACCCGAGAGGGCGCCGAGCGTGCCGTTCCACGGGTCCTGGATGGTGTTCAGCGTGCGCTTGCGCGTCTGCGTGACCTCGTTGCCCGAGTCGGTGCTCATCGCCTCGCCGTAGATCTTCTCGTAGTCGACCAGCATCTTGACGAAGACCTCCTGGCGCTTGCCCAGCGGCTGGTCCTCGAAGTAGCGCAGGGCCTTGCCGGCCGCGCCCTTGACCGGGTCCTCCGCGGCCCGCAGTGCCGTCTTCAACAGGAAGTCGATCTGCTTCACGTCCTTGGTCTTGCCGATGTTCTCGAGGATGTCCTGCTGCATCGAGATCCAGTCGCGATCGTGGAAGGGCGAGCTGTTGTCGAGCAGCTTGACCAGGATCGCCGCCGCGTCCGGCCCGCCGATCTTGCCGAGCGCGAACACGGTCGCGCGGTACAGGCCGGGGTTGTCGGGCTTGCGTTCCTTGGCATCGAAGACCTTGCGGAAGCCCGAGCGGACGTCCTTCTGGTCCTTCTCGTGCATCGACTCGTACTGACCGGCGAGGTCGTCGATGATGCGCGCGGCGTCGACGTCGTGCTCCATCTTGCGGTCGTTGACCGCCTTGTCGAGCTCCTTGAGCTTCTCGGCGACCGCGGGGTCCTGCTTCTCGGGCTTGGACTTCTCCTTGTCCTGGGCAACGCCGGTGCCGAGCAGGAGGCAGGCGGCCAACACGGCGGAGAGGGAACGGAACGGCATGCTCATCATGGTCGGATCCAGGGGAGTTGTCGGCGCTTTCGTGCGGTCCACCTTCACGGCGAAGACGGAAGCCGGTTCCGCGTGCTCCAATCGCGCGACGCCCAGGGGAGGAAGGTGATCATCTTCGCCACACCACAGCAGCAGGGCCAGCGCGGCTGCGCTCAGCACCAGCGAAACGGGCAGGAGAAGCTTCCTCGCTTCGTGACGTCGCAGGGCGACGACGGGCAGAGAGCGCAATCCTGGGTTCACGGTCGGTCGGAGCGAGGGGAAGGGAGTTCAGCACACCGGCTCACGGCCACTGCCGCGCTGCGATCGCCCGCGCCGCCGATCGGAGACGCCCCGGATCCATGCGGAACCAGTTGGCCACCGTCGCGCGGTCGGGCGCGCGGTCGGGCGCGCCGTCGTGCTCGGTCTCCTCGATCAAACTCCGTGCCAGCCTCTGGAAGCCGGCGGCGTGCGCCGAGGTCCCCGCATCGGCCTCGAGGAAGCTCGCGACGTGCGCCAGCGCCAGTTCGGGGTGGGCGCTGAAGGCCACGGCCGCCGTCTCGGCACGTCCCTCGAGTTCCGCCTCGACGGAGGCTGCGCTGAAGCCGCTGCCGGCGATCAGACCGAGGACACGCCAGAGATTCTGCTCCGGCGGCAGGTAGCGGAAGGCGTCGACGAGATGGGCGCGCTCGTGCCAGCGCACCAGGTCGAGGACCGCGGCAGGCAGCTCCTTGTCCTCCACCGGGGACAAGGCGAGCAGGCGCCACGCGACATCGACGGGGTCCAGCGGACCGCTGTCCGCGGGCAGCGGATCGCTCAGGATCGCATCGCCGTCGGCGTGCATGATCGCGCGCCGCTCCTGCAGGTTGAGCGCCCAGTCGACGACCGCGTCGTGGTCGATCACGTAGTTGTTGAGCAGCGCGACGCCGGCGAGATCGCCGCCGAGCAGGCCCTGCAGCGATTCGATCTGCCGATCGTCACCGATGATCTCGTAGGAGCGACCGGCGAGCGCGAGCGGCCCGCCGTCGTCGAGATCGCGCAGCGACAGGCGCGTCAGCATCATCCCCTCGGGCGGACGACCGGCGCGCTGTCCGAGGATCAGGTGGCGGTTGTAGCGCCGCAGGTGTGCGGCGAGTCCTTCGCCGAAGGGATCGATCAGCTCACCCACGAGCGGCACGTGGTAGGTCGCGGGAGTGCCCACCACGTCGCGGTCGAGGATGCGCTGCGAGAGCGCACGAACCTCGTCGAGGAACTCGTCGATCGGCTTCGGCTCGCGGCCGTAGCCGAGGTAGAGCATGCGACGCAGACCGGACTCGAAGGCGTGCTCCCGCCGCGCCTCGTCGCGCAGGGCATCGAAGCGGGCGATGCGGGTCGAATCCGGCGCGCAGCGTGCGCGCGCCCGTGTCGCGATCGACTCGGCCTCCTCCAGCATTCCGGCGCCGATCAACGCGGCGCACAGCTCGACCGCCTGCTCTTCGTCGGCGAGCGGATCGGCGGTCCCGGCCCAGGGTCCGTGCAGCACGCGACCCCACAGTCCGCGGAGCTGGTTCGACTCGTCGGCGAGGATCGCCTGCGGAAGGTCCGCGGCGAGGGCGTCGAGGAATCCGCACAGATCGCCGCTCTGCAGGCGAAGACGTCGCATCACGCGGCGCACCTCGGCGGTGGGTCGCGCGTGCGCCAGGACCTCGAGCGCCTCCTCGGGACGCCCCGCGCGCTGGTCGAGCCAGGCGAGCAGGCTGGCTCCACCCGCCGCCACGAAGGTCGCTCGCCGCATCGACGACTCGCCGAGCACGTCGAGGATCTGCAGGACCTGATCGTCGGGGATGCCCGCGGTGATGCGCGACTGCAGCAGCAAGCGCACGTCCTCGTCGAAGGGACGACGCCGCAGCGATTCGAGCAAGGGCGCCCACGCACCGACCGCGCGCTGGTGTGCCGATGCGTAGCGCGCGATGGCTAGGTCGGCGAGGCCCGACTCCGGTTCGCGTTCCCGGATCGACGCGTGGAAGGCGCGCGCATCGTCCGCAGCCATGCGCCGCGACAGGTTCATCATCGGCTGCGCGAGCACCGTCGACCTGGCGTCGGCGGCCCACAGCGCGCGGTAGATGCCGAGCGCACGCTCGGGATCGCTGTCGCGCAAGGTGTAGGCCATGCCGAACCAGCCCCAGAACGAGTGCTGGTCGCGCTCGATGGCGCGCGCGAACCAGCGCTGCTTCTCGTCGTCGACCGGCTCCACGCGTCCGCGCAGATAGAGAGCCTCGGCGTCCCGCCACTCGAGGATGCGCTGGTCGGCTTCGTGCAGCACGAGGCCGAGGCGCCCGCGACGGCGCAGGATGTCCTGACGCAGGCGCTGCCCGTCGATCTGGTGCTCGTCGCCCGCGATGGCGCGATCGACGACTTCCAGGGCGGCCGCATCGTCGCCCGATTCGGACAGCGCACGCGCCTTCGCGACCAGGGCGTCGATCTCGCGATCGACCCGGGGCACACCGGAGTAGAGCTCGGGGAGATCGTGCGGCACGGTCGATGCACAGGCACCGAGCAACACGATCGAACACGCGACGATCCGCCTTCGGACGAAGGCACGCATCAGCTCCCGCATCGATCCCCCGCGCCCCGCACCTGCGCGCGCAGGCCGATGAGGTCCTTCATCACCGTTGCCAACTCCACCGTCGCCACGCCGCCGAAGGCATCGTGGAGCAGTCGATAGCTGCGG
This sequence comes from Planctomycetota bacterium, assembly GCA_046349595.1. Classification (GTDB taxonomy): domain Bacteria; phylum Planctomycetota; class UBA1135; order UBA1135; family UBA2386; genus JACRLW01. Next base: position 1,506,204 of record JAXMCA010000001.1, on the reverse strand, counting down.
AACAGGCGTTCGTACACGGCGACCGCCGCCGGATCGGGACGGAACACGCGCACCGGCGCCCGGCACATCGCAGCCTGCGCGGTGTGCACATCGCGATGCAGTCCGCCGGCGACCGCTCCGGCGATCGCCGCACCGAGCGCACAGGTCTGTGCCGACGCCGCGACCGCGACCTCGCAGCCGAGCACGTCGGCGAGGATCTGCACCACCAACTCGCTCTTGTGCGCGATCCCGCCGCACACGATCGAGCGACGGATCGGAACGCCGTTGCGCACCATGCGCTCGACGATCATCCGCGCGCCGAAGGCCGCGGCCTCGACCATCGCGCGCCAGACCTCGTGCGCGCGAGTGTGCAGGTTCAGCCCGACGATCGTTCCGCTGAGCGCCGGATCGGCGAGCACACTGCGGTTGCCGTTCAGCCACTCCAGCGCGAGCAGACCGCTCTCGCCCGGGCGCAGCGACGCGGCATCGCGCTCGAGCGCGGCGAGATCCCGTCCGCCGACCTCGCGCGCGCACCAGGCGAAGGCGTCGCCGAAGGCCGCCTGACCCGCCTCGACCCCGAAGGCGCCGGGCAGGATGGTGTCGCGCGCCACGCCGCTGAGCCCTTCGGCGCGCGGCGCTTCGCGGCTACGCACCACCGCCATGTCGCAGGCCGAGGTGCCGAGTACCTTGACGAGATCGCCCTCCTGGATCCCGGAGCCGACCGCACCGAGATGCGCGTCGATCGCGCCGGCGGCGACCGCGGTGCCGGCGACGAGTCCGCAGGCCGAAGCGACCGCAGTGTCGAGACCTCCGATGCGGTTCTCGATGTGCACCACACGCGACGGCATCCGCGAAGCGAGAGCGCCGAAGCCCGGCTGCAGGCGATCGAGCAGCGCCGCCGCCGGATAGCCGCCGAGTTCCGGCACGAACAGGGCCTTGTGGCCCGCCGCACAGGCGTTGTGCGCCAGCCGGTTCGGATCGCCGATCCCGCACAGCCAGGCCGGGACCCAGTCCGACAGTTCGACGAACAGATGGGTCGCCGCGAAGACCTGCGGCGCGACGCGCGCACAGCGCAGCGCCTTGGCCCAGAACCACTCCGACGAGTAGCTGCCCCCGCAGCGCGACAGCGCGAGCGGTGCGTGCTCGGCGAGCAGGGCGCTGATCTCCGCAGCCTCGCGCTGCGCGGTGTGGTCCTTCCACAGCCAGCCGAGAGCGGCGCGATCGTCGCGGTGTCGCGCATCGTCGGCGAGCGGTCGCAACCGCGCGTCGACCGGCAGCGGCGTGCTCGCCGTGGCGTCGACACCGATGCCCGCGACGTGCTCCGCTCGCACGCCGTGACGCGCGGCGTCGGCGAGCGCCTGGCGGATGCTGCCGACGGCTGCCGAACGCCAGTCGTCGGGCACCTGGCGTGCGAGATCGGGATCGTCGCGGTCGACGATCACGCCGTCCTCGCCGTGCGCGAAGGGGACGACGCCGACGCCGATCTCGCGGCCGTCACGTGCGTCGACGATCAGCGCCCGGCAGGACGAGGTTCCGAAGTCGAGTCCGAGAGCGTGGTGCTTCAAGGCGGAGGGATGATAGGCGAGCGCAGGCCGATAGCATGCGGCGATGCTCTCCGGCGTCCGCATCGCCATCGCCGCGCTCGGCGCACTCGTCGCGTGCTCGACGCCGAACCCACCCGCGCCGACCGGGTCGACCGACCAGCCGCTCGCGGCGCGTGCCGTCTCCCATCCGCTGCCAGCCGGCATCACCCTCCGCCTGAGGCCCACGCACATCGACGGTGACGGGGACCGATTCGACGGCGAGTTCGTCGATGCCCTGCTCCGCGAATCCCTGCGTCAGACCGCGCGCTTCTACGTGGTCGCGGACCTCGAGGACGGCCCCGCCGACTATGAGCTGATCCCGCAGATCGATGCCGCCGCAGGGCAGCTCGCGATGGCTCTGCTGGGCAAGGGCGAGGACGCGGCACCCTTGCCGCTGTGCGCCGTGCCGATCCGGAGCGGCGCGATCGGCGATGCGGTCGATGCGACCATCGCCGCCGTCCGCGAGGCCATCGGTGACGCTTCGGACGGCCCGGGACCGTCTTCGACCTCGCTGTACAGCAAGTCCTCCGACTGCGTCGCCTCGACCGAGCGCGCGCTCGCCGCCCTCGCCCGCGGACGCACGATCGGCGTGCAGGACCAGGTCGATCGGGCACGGCGTGCGGACCCCGGCTCACCGCTGACCTGGCTCGCGACGGCGACCCTCGAACTGGCCCTCGGCAAGACCGAGGACGCCGAGCGCACGGCACGCCAGGCGCTGGAATTGCTGTCCGCGCGACTCGGCCCCACCACGCGCCATCGCCTCGCGCGACTGCTGCTGCTGGCCCGCGCCCAGGGAGCCGACGCCGTGCGCGCCGCGGGCTTCGACCGCCAGCTCCTCGAACTGGCGAAGACCACGATCGAGGAACGCCCCTTCGATCTGCACGCGCGCTACTCGCGCGCCGTCGCCCTCGTGGACCTCGGTGACTTCGCCGCCGCCCTGCCCGACCTCGAAGCACTCGCCCAGCGCTGGCCGAAGGTCCCCTTCGTCGGCTACTACCACGCCTTCGCGCTGCTCGGCGCCCATCGGCCCGCGGACGCGCTGCGCGCGCTCGACGACGGCGCCCGCGGGCTCCCCGAGGAGGCTCTGCTGCTGCCACGCGCGCTCGCGCTCTTCGGCTCCGGCAACACCGCCGAGCTCGACGAGATCCTCGTGCGCCTGGGCACCCGCGATCCCGAGGACTCGACCTGGCATCACGACGTGCTGCGCATGCGCGCCGCGCTGGCGATCCTCGACGGTCGCCGCAGCGACGCCGTGCGCCTGCTCCTCGAAGACCTGCAGTGGTTGCACGCACGCCCCAGCATGCTGGCATCGCGGATCGACGATCTCGTCGATGCGGGCGAGAGCCTGGTCCGCCTCGGCGCCGCACGCGAGCTGCAGCCGCGGATCGACGCCTTCCAAGCGCTCCCCATCCGCCAGCGGGCGATGGGCAGCGTGATGGCCTACCTCAGCGGCCTCGTCGCACTCGCCCTCGGCGACGTCGACAGCGGCGATCTCGCGATCCGTTCGCTGGAGTCGACGCAGCAGGACGTCGAAGCCGCACGCCTGCGCGCCGCGCGCGCGCGACGCACCGGTCTCATCGACGACGAAGCACGCGAACTCGCACGCTCGATCCAGCTCGCCGACGCAACCCTCGATCGTGCCGACCTCGCCCACGTGCTCGACGCGCTCGGCCGTCGCGACGACGCGAAGACGCTGCGCGACGCCAACGCACAGCGCATGTTCGCGATCCGTGTGCGCGGCGCGATGCTCCATCCGCTGCTGTCGCCCTCGCGCGCGCTCGCCTTCGTCGCCGCGCGCTAGACGCTCGCGTCAACCGTCGCGCAGGATGATCCCGCACTCACCCTCGGCGTGCATGCCGGCGGCTTCGTACACGGCGCGCGCACGCGCGTTGTCGACGTCGACGTGCAGACACACCACCGGATGCTCCTCGAGCAGACGCGTGACCACGGTGCGGCACAGACGCGTCGCGAGTCCGAGCCCACGCGACGCGGGGAAGGTGAACACGCCCTCGATCACCGCGCCGGCGGGACCGCGGCTGCCGACGTCGAGCTTGCACTGCGGGGCTCCGCGCGGACCGATCACGAAGGTCCGCCCGTCGCGCAGGCGTCGGCGTACCGTCTTCTGCAACCAGCCGAGGTGCACCCGCGCGCGCGGGACGTGAAGGTCGTACTCGTTGAGCTCGATGGCAGCCTCGCACAGTGCGGCGACGTCCTCGCGCAGTGCGGGCCGGACCTCGTCGGACACTTCGGCGCCGGCGCGCGCGGCGTGGAAAACCTGCGTGCGACAGACCAGCGGCGGGCGGTAGTCGCGGGCACGCAGGGCGTCGACCAGCAGGCGCGGACCGAGGGCGATGCGCCAAGCGCTGTCGAGTCCGAGCAGCTCGCCGGCCAGGAGACCGGGGTCGTCGGGGAGTTCCCCGACGACCACCAGATTGCCGCGCCGACCGACCCAGCACAGGGTCCGGATGGCACCGCCGGGCGCCCGGAGGGCGCGCAGGTCGGCGGTGCCGTCGTCGCCGGCGAGCAGGGCGTTCGCGACGTAGATCCCCGTCACCCCGGCCTGCCGGGCCAGTTCGGCGGCAGCGCCCTGGTCGGGTCGGCGCACGCGGCAGAGGGAGGTCGGCGAAAGGTCGGTCACGCGGGCTCAAGGTTCGCGCTCGAGGCGTCGATCGGCAACGGGCGGGCGCCCTCACTCTCGCCCGCGCACTCGGATGTCACGCATGGCGACGATCGCCTCTTCGCTGTCCGCCGACGAGATCGCCGGACTGGTCCGCCTCCTCGGCTTCGATCCCTGGTCGCTGACGCCGGCCGAACGGCGCGCCCTGCGCCACGCCTACCAGCGCCAGCAGTCGACCTGGCTGCCGCGGCTCGCCCGCCTGGTCGAGCCGCCGGTTCCGGGCACCGGCTTCCCCGCCTTCCTGCTGGAGACGCCGCCCTTCTCGGACCTGCGCGAGGGCATCGGCAGCGCCGCCTCGCTGCGCGATCTCGACACCGCGACGGCCGACCGCCTGCAGCGCTTCGTCGACCGCTACCGCGACTGGCTCGCGGCCTGAGTCCGGCGCATCACCGCGCCCGCGCACCGCGCAACTGCTGCGCGAGGCGAGCGGCATCCGCCGTCGGCGCTTCGCAGACACCCCGTCGACAGACGAAGGCGAGCGCGACGCCGTCGCGCCCCTGCTTGTCCTCGACCAGCGGCGTGATCGCCGCCAGCTCCTTCCGGTTCGCCGCGGTGCACAGCAACACCGCGTGATCGCGCGGCGCGGTGCGCCACACCGCACGCAGCAGCGGGGCCGCGGCGGACGGATCGCCCTCGACCGCGATCACAACCTCGCGCGGATCCGACATCGCGTGATCCGCCGCGAGCGCGAGAGACGGACAGGAGATCGGCCACTGCTGGATCAGCGCGTGGTGTGCGCGCAGGGCCTTCTGCGCGCGCTGCGTCAGAGCATCGTCGCCGCACAGCAGCGCCAGCCGGAGCAAGGACTCCACCGCCATCGCGATGCCCGAGGGCGTCGAGGACTCCTGCACGCTCTGGGTCCGCGCGAGCAGCGTCTCGTGATCGTGGGCCGTGAAGAAGAAGCTCCCACTCGCCTCGTCGCCGAACTCCCGAGTCATGCGCTGCACGAGGTCCTTCGCCGACAGGAGCCAGCGTGGATCGCCATCGCTCTCGAACAGGTGCATCAACGCATCGGCGACGAATCCGTAGTCCTCGAGATAGGCGGGCAGCCGCGCCACGCCGCGGCGCCAGCTCCGCAGCAGGCGACCGTCGCCGTCGCGCAACGAGGTGTTCACGAAGCCGGCCGCACGCTGCGCCGCGCGCAGCCAACGCTCCTCGCCGAGCACCTGGTGACCGATCGCCAGCGCCGCGATGGCCATTCCGTTCCACGCGGCGAGGACCTTGTCGTCGGTCGCGGGCGCCACGCGCTTGCCGCGCACCGCGAGCAGCTTCACGCGGGCGCGCTCGACCGCGGCCGCGGCCTGCTGTGTGGAGATACCGAGTTCCTTGGCAACCGCATCCAGACCGCGGGCGCGCAGCAGGACGTTGTGCCCTTCCCAGTTGCCGGCCTCGCTCACGCCGTGGCGCAGGCAGAAGGCGCGGGCATCGTCACCGCAGACGGAGTCGATCTCCGCCTTCGACCACACGAAGAAACGCCCCTCCTCGCCTTCGCTGTCGGCGTCCGTCGACGACCAGAAGCCGCCGGCCGGATCCTGCATCTCGCGCACCAGGTAGTCGAGGGTGTCGCGCGCGACCGCGGCGAAGGACTCCTCGCCGGTCGATGCGAAGGCCTCGCAGTAGACCTGCGCGAGCAGCGCGTTGTCGTAGAGCATCTTCTCGAAGTGCGGCACCAGCCACTCGCGATCGACGGCGTAGCGATGGAATCCGCCGGCGAGTTGATCGTGGATGCCGCCGTCGGCCATCGCCCGCAGCGTGGCGAGCGCCATGTCCCGGCCGCGTGCATCACCGCTGCGCAGGGAGCGGCGCAGCAGCAGCAGGATCTCGGAAGCGTGCGGGAACTTCGGCGCGTAGCCCGGCGGCGACGCGAAGCCGGGGTGCTCCGGGTCGTAGTGCCGCGCGCTCTGCTCGAGGAAGGTGTCGAAGAGCGCGGGCGTGGGATCGTCGGCGGCGAGGGTGGGCGCGAGCTGCTCGGCGAGGTACTCGGTGACCTTCTGCGCCTGGTCGACCACCAGGTCGCGGCGGTCCTTCCACAACCGCAGCACGTGCTCGTTGACGCGCCGGAAGCTCGGCATGCCGCGTCCCTCGTTCGGAGGGAAATAGGTCCCCGCGTAGAAGGGCTTGAGATCGGGCGTGAGCCACACCGACATCGGCCAGCCGCCGCTGCCGGTCATCCCCTGCACTGCGGCCATGTAGATCTCGTCGAGGTCGGGACGCTCCTCGCGATCGACCTTGATGCACACGAAGCTGTCGTTGAGCAGTTTCGCGATCGCCGGATCCTCGAAGCTCTCGTGCTCCATCACGTGGCACCAGTGGCATGCCGCGTAGCCGATCGACAGGAAGATCGGCTTGTCGTCCTTCTTCGCGCGCGCCAGGGCCTCCTCGCCCCACGGATACCAGTCGACGGGGTTGCGCGCGTGTTGGAGCAGGTACGGCGAGGTCTCGTGGGCGAGGTGGTTCAACGGGCTGTCCTGGGCAGACGGGCTGCCACCGCAGGCGGCGAGTGCGCAGGCGAGGGTGGCGGAGGGGACGCGCATCGGGACGAGTCCATACGCCGACATGCGCCCGCGGCAAGGCGTGCACGCGATTCCGCCCCGGCATCGCGCACGGCGGACGCGCCGCAGATCGCAGCGCGGCCTATGCTTGCCCTCGTGCAGCGTCTCCTCGCCCTGGCACTTTCGATCCTGCTCTGCGGCTGCGGCGGCGGAGGCGGCGGCTCACCCTCTCGCGTGGTGCCGCGCTTCGCGGGCAGCGACGTCACGGTCGCGGCCGCCGCCGGCCAGGGCGCGCTCGAGATCGCGCTGCTCGGCGATGCCCCGCTGCCGGTGCTCGCCCAGGTCGACCTGCTGTTCGATGCCGGCAGCCTGGTGTTCGCCGCACCCACCGCGATCGCGGCCGTCGCCGATCTCGACGGTCGCCTGGTCGCGCCGGGTCGCTACCGCCTGGTCGTCGGCGACGCGAGCTCGAAGGCCGGCGACCCCCTGCCGACCGGCAAGTTGCTTCGCCTGCCCTTCAGCCTCGGACCCGCCGTGCACTCCGGCTCCGTGCTGGTCATCACCTTCGACGCCAGCCGCGGTGCCGCCGCCGCCGGCGTGCTCGCCGACACCGAGACCGCGCCGGGCGCGCTGCGCATCACGGTGCGATGACCGCCACTCAACGCCCCTCCAGCAGTGGCGTGGTGTAGCGGTAGTAGACCTCGAGCGAGAGCACCGCGAGCGCGGTCGTGAACGCCGCGTGCTCGGGTCGGTCATCGGCATACTCCGCGTAGGCACCGATCGGAGTGAACGATCCGTCGCGGTTCTGCGCCGGCAGGAAGACCTGCTTGAGCGCCTCGTTCCACTGCTGCCACGCGTCGCCGCCGGCGAGGAAGCACGCCAGCGAACCGCAGTACCAGAAGTACGGATGACCTTCGGCGCGCAGCACGAAGGCGTCCTGGCTCGCCTCGCGCCACGCCTTCGGCCGCCTCTGCAAGGTGAAGCGCAGGCCGGCCTGGATGCGCTCGTCGTCGGCATCGTCGCCGAGCAGGAGCAGGCAGAACACCGCGGCCGGCGTCGACGCCGGCAAGGTCGGCCAGCTCGAGGACAACCGGCTCTGGTCCTTGTTGTAGAGGAAGGCTCCGAGACGTTGATCGAACATGCCGCGCAGGAAGCGGCGCGCATCGTCGAGTGCGCCGTCGGGCACCTCGATGCCGGAGATCTTCGCCGACTCCAGGGCCATCACCTGCCAGACCGTGGTCGAGGTGCGCGCGTAGCCGTCTTCCGGTCGTCGCGTCGCGGAGAAGTAGCCCCAGCCGCCGCGGTTGCGCCGGTCGCGTGAGTGGTCCTGGTTGCGCAGGATCCAGGCGACGGCGCGGGCGAGTGGGTCGCGCAGCCGTTCGTCGCCGGTGATCGCGAGGCACTCGGCGAGCGCGTAGGTCGCGATGCCGTGCGAGTACGACGAGGTGTCGCCGAAGTGCGCGTACTCCTCGCCCTGCGCATCGAGCAGCGCGTCGAGTGCGCGTCGCACGTTGTCCGAGTAGCGGGTGTTGGAACGCGGCGTGTGTCCGGCGCCCAGGAAGGCGAGCGTGCACAGCGCGGTCTTGCCCACCCAGACCTCGCCGTACTTCTGCATCTCGTGGTCCTTGTTGCCCCAGTGCCCGCGCGGGTCCTGGATCGAGGCGAGGTAGGCGAGACCGCTCTGCACCGCACGCTCGGTCTCGACGCTGCCGCCGAATCGTTCGATCGCCTGCGCCTTGCGCGGTCCGAAGCGGTTGCCGTAGAGCGCGGCGAGATCGGGACGCGCGCTCGCGGTCGCGGACGGCTGCTCGGCACCGCGGGGTGCAGCGGGCACACTCGAGGCCGGCGCCGTGGCGACGAGCGCAGCTCCACGGGAAGCCCCCGACCCCGGACGCACGAGCTCGGCGACCAGGGCGCGCGGTCCGAGCGGAGTCAGGGACGGCGACGCTCCCGAGGACCGCGACGCGGCATTGGACGGAACTCCCTGTGCAGGCGACTCGCTGCGCAGCGTGTCGTGCAATCCGGCGACCGGTCCCATTCGCCGTGGCGCCGTCGGAACGGGACGCGCCGACGCCTCGAATCCCGTCCCCGCGGACGACGAGTTCGGGAGCGACGCCGCGGGGAGAGCCGAGCCCGGCGCCGCCGATCCGCCGCTCGCCGGTGTCGGCGTTGCGGAGCCACGCGTCGCGCTCGCCTCGATCGGGTGCGCCTCGAGTCCCGTCAGCGACGGCGTCGCCGACGCGAGGATTGCTTCGGCGCGCGCTGCGGATGCCGGAGCGGCGGCCGTCGCGGGTCCGTCGCGCATCGCGGTGCCGGGCATCGGACGCGCCGCACCCGAGGGCAGGGCGCGCGCGACCGGAGTCGACATCGAAGCCGCGGACGACTCGGTCACCGACGGCGCACCGAGCGCGCTGCCCGGAGCGTGCACGACCTCGCGCGCCGAGGATGCGTCGGCTGACGCCGCGGTCGGTCGCGCCGCTTCGCCGACGAAGGCTTCGCGCGGTTGCGCCGCGTGGCCCTCCGAAGACGCGGCCAGGGCCGGGAGCGTCGCAGCGCCGCGCGAGTCCGGGGTGACGACCTGCACCGCATCGGCCAGCGCGCCGAGCGGCGCGGCGCCGCGCGCGGCAGTCGGTTCCGCGCGCGGCAGTTCGCTCGCGCTACCGCTCGGTGCTGCCGCACCTCCGCCGCTCGAGACCGGCAGCGCGCGCGACGACGGTGCCGTCACCACCACCGCCTCGGTCGCGGTCGCCGCGCGCTCGCTTTGATCCGCAGCGCGCGCGGTGTCCTGGGCACTCGCCTGCGCGGTCAGATCGCTCGCCGGAAGCGCGTCGGCACCCGAGTTCGGCGCGAAGACCGGAAGAGCGTCCTGCATCGCACGCTCGCTCGCTGCCCTTTCGCCCTCGGTCGGTTCCGCTCGCGCCAGATCGGCGGACACCGCCGAAGGCGCAGAGGAGTCCGACCGCTGCGCGAGTTCGCTGCTCGGCGCGACGGCGGCGATCGACGCCGCGCGATCCGGACGTTCGGCTCGCATCGCCTGCTCGGCCGCGCCGGCGCCGCCCGCGGATTCCTGCGCCTCGGCGTCACCCTCGAGCATGGTGAGCGCGATGCGATCGCCGTCGGACGGCATCGGCAGCTCCGGCTCCGCCATCAGCACGCCGTGGAACAGCCACCACAGCAGCAAGTGCACGACCAGCGAGATCAGCAGGCACCAGGTGACGATGTCGAGCGCACGCCACCTTGCGCCCAGCAACAGCAACGCGAGCAGCAACAGCGCGATGCACAGCACCCACAGCAGCAGGCGCTCCAGCGCGAGCTGGCCCTCCCAGTACGGCCACAGCAGACGTGCGGTTGCGCGGTGCAGGAGCGGTTGCGCGCCCGCGGTCAGGAGATGCACGTCGAAGCCGTCGGGGATCGGCGAGCTGAAGCGACCGCTGCCGCCGAGCACGTTCTCCTCCAGCGGACCGCCGAAGGCGCCGTCGTGGAAGGGCGTGCCGAACAGACGCATGCCCCGCGCGGCCCGCTCGCGCACGAAGTACAGCCACGCGCCGTCCGGCGTGAACACCGGTTCGCGATCGATCACCAGCTCGAGGCGCGCGATCGCATCCGAAGAGTCGGTCGGCCACAGCGCATGCGCCGCGCCGTCGCGGTCGAGGCGCGCGACGAAGAGGCTCGCCGCGCGTTCCTCCGGCAGACGCCGGGCGAAGACCAGCGTGACACCGTCGGGCGAGAGCGCGGGATCGACCTCGTCGGCGGGACCGTTGACGGTCTCGGGCACATGGATGGGCGGCGCGAAGCGTCCGTCGCCGAGCGCGTGGGCACGCCAGATGTCGAAGCCCCCCGCGCCACCGCTGCGATCGGAGGCGAACAGCAGGTCACCGTCGGGTGCGATGCACGGCGCGAGATCGTGACCGTCGCTGTTGATCGACAACGCGACCGGTTCGACCTCGGGGTGGCGCGGATCGAAGGACACGAGGTCGGTGCGCTGGTCGCTGCGCGCGCGGCCGTAGACGATGCGGCCGTCTTGCAGACGCGCGGCACGACCGCGCACCGGTCCCGGCAGCTCGACCTCCGGGAGCGGCGTGTCGAAGACCTGCATCGGCCGATCGGCGAGATCGTCGGCGCGGGTCAGCGCTCGTCCGTCGCTGTACCACAGCGGACGCCCGAGCCTGAGCACGACGAGGCTGGTCCCCGCCGCCAGGGCGACGGCGGCGCAGAGGCCGGCGAGGACGAAGCGTGTCGTGCGCCGCATCGATCAGCGCCCCTTCGCAGTCTCGTCGGGAGCGGCCGCGATCGCGACCTTGGTCAGCGAGGCGGCGCGGCAGGCGTCGAAGGCCTCCACCACGCGCCCGAGGTGCACCTGTGTGTCGCCGCGGATCAGCACCTCCTGCGACTTGTCGCGCGACGCCGCCGCGCGCAGCTTCTGCTCCAGGCCCTCGCGCGTGATCGGACGTCCGTCGACGTGCAGCGAGCCGTCCCGATCGACGTGCACGATGATCGGATGCGACTCGCGCTGCGCTTCGCCGGTGCGCGCCTTGGGCAGCTCGAGGTCCATCTCGACCTCGTCGCTCGCGAAGGTGGTCGCGACCAGGAAGAACACCAGCAGGAGGAACACGACGTCGATCAGCGACGTGAGGTTGGGCCCCTCCTCCGGCGGATCGTCGAGCTCAAGCCGCATGGGTCTCCTCCGCCGCGACGCCGGCCGGCCTGGCGGCGATCGCCTCGATGGACGGCGCGAGCTTCTCGTCGACGCGCGACACCAGGCGTCGCATGCGGTTCTGCAGCCAGGTCGCGATCACCATCGCCGGGATCGCGACGAACAGGCCGGCGATCGTCGTGGTCAGCGCGACCTCGATGCCGCCGGCGAGCGCCTGCGGCTTGCCCATGCCGCTGCGCGACACCTGATGGAAGGCCTCCGAGATGCCGAGCACCGTTCCGAGCAGGCCGAGCAGGGGTGCGATGGCGCCGATCAGCGTCAGCGGACGGATGTTGCGTCGCAGCTTGTCGATCTCCTTCTGCGCCTGGTCCTCCATCGCGTCCTCGACGTCGCTGATCGGATAGCGCACGCGGCGCAGTCCCGCGGCGAGCACGCGCGACGCGAAGGTCTTGTCTCCCTGGGTCAGCTCGCGCGCCTTCTGGAAGTCGCCGCCGAGAAGCACGGCGAGTGCCTCGTCGGTGCTCGCACTCCATTGGCGCGACCAGCGCAGGGCCAGCAGGCGCTCCATGGTCAGCGCGAGCATCACGACCGAGCACGCGCCGATCGGGATCATCAGCTCGCCGCCCGACTTGAGGAACTCACCGAAGGTGCGGCCGGTCTCCTCGCCGGCCTGCAGGATCAGACTCGAGATCATGGTCATCGCTCCGTCTCCGTCGCACTCGTCTCAGTTGCCGCGGCGCCCCTGACCCACCGGCTTCGACAGCGAACGCGCCTGCTTCGCCGCCTCCGAATCGCCGTACTTCTCGCGCAGCTCGCGCAGCGCGCCGTCGGCCTTCTCCGCCTGCCCGCTCTCGATCCAGCAGCGCGCCGCCTCGAGCAAGGCCGGCGGCACGAACTGCGGATCGGAGAACAGGATCGCGACCTTCATGAAGGCCTCCGCGGCGCCGGACTGGTCACCGCGCGCGCGACGCACCTCGCCGATGCGGAAGGTCGCCTCCGCGCCGATCGACCCCTCGGCGAGACGCGCGGCCTCGACGAACTCGCGCTCGGCGCGGTCGAGGTCCTTGCGGTCCTGCTGTGCACGACCGAGCCACAGATGACCGCGCGCCCTGCCGCTGTCGCCGTCGGCCGAGGCACCGTCGGCGAGGTACTGCTCGAGCAGCGGCACCGCATCGGCGGGACGCCCCTCGCGCACGCGACACTCTCCGAGGTAGAGGCGTGCACGCGCCACCCGGGCGTGATCGGGGTGCTTCTCGATCAGCTCCTGCAGCGAGGCACTCGCCTCCGCGAATCGTCCGCGGTCGTGCTCGGTCTCGCCGGCCGCGAACAGCGCGTCGGCGGCGATCGCGTCGCCGTGCGGTGACTTCGCCGCCGCTTCGAAGGCCGCGGCCGCCTTCTGTGTGTCGCCGTCGGCGAGCCAGCTCTGGCCGATCAGGTAGCGGGCGCGCGCCACGTGCTTCTCGTGGGTCACCTGCGCGAGCAGATCGCGTGCCGCCTTGCGGTCGGCACCACTCGCGAGCGCCTCGCCGACCAGCACGCGGCATTCGTCGGCGAGTTCGGGGTCCTGCGAGGACTTCGCGACGCGCAGGAATGCCGCACGCGCGGCCTCCTCGTCGTCGCCGCGCCGACAGGCCCAGGCCAGCTCGTACTCGGCGAGGTCGACGCGCGGACAACGCGCGGCCTTGACCACGCGCTCCAGGACGACCCGTGCGGCCTTCGCATCACCACCACGCGCGAGCGAGGTGCCGAGCGCGAACTCCATCGCGGGAGCGCGCGGATGCTCCGGCCAGGTCTCGAGGAATCGCTTCGCCGCCGCAGCAGCAGCGACGTGATCCTGCGCGCGTTGGTGCAGGTTCACCTCCAGCTCGCCCAAGGACGGCGCCACGTCGCCGGCCGCCGGATGCGCCGCACCCGCGCGGATGGCGCGCAGGCAGGCGGCATCGTCGCCGAGCTGGAAGGCACACCAGGCGGTGCCTTCCAGCGCACGCGCGCCGAGCGCGTCCTTGCGGCCGGCGTGCTGCGCATAGCCCTTCCCCGCCGCCGCGTAGTCGCCGGCCTGAAAGGCGATGTCGGCGCGCTCGAGCGCGAGACTCGCGGCACCGTCGCCGCTCTCGCTGCGTTCCGCGCGCGCGAGCCTCTCGGCTGCCCCGCGCAGATCGTTGCGCTCGCGGAGCACGCGGGCGGCGACACGCTCGGTGCGTGCGAGCCAGGTGCCCTTCGGGTAGCGCGCGGCGTAGCGGTCCGCGGCGCCGAGCGCGTCGTCGGGCTGCTTCGCAGTCGCGGCGGCGAGTGCCACCATCGACAGTGCCTCCTCGCGACGTGCGTCATCCTGCGCCTTGTCGTCGCACAGCGCCGTGAAGCGGCGCAGCGCGTCCTTGGCGTCCTCCGCGAGCCACGCCGACCACGCCGCCTTGTAGCGGGCCGGCGCCGCGAGCTCGTGCTCGGCGGGGATGGCGTCGAACTGACGACGCGCGCCAGCGTGGTCGCCCTTCGCGTAGAGATTCTCCGCGATCGCGAAGGCGGCATGCACCGCGAGGCGGTGCGACGGCAACTCCTTGCGCAGCCGTTGCGCAGCCGCGATCGAGCGATCGTGTTCGCCCTGCGCGTGCAGCGCGCGCACCAGACCGTAGAGCGCGTCGCCACGCAATCCCGCATCCTCGCTCTTGCCCGCCGCGTCGAAGTCGGCGACCGCGTCCTTCGCGCGACCCGCCTGGAGCAGGGTCTCGCCGCGCGCGATCCGGATGCGCGCGGCGGCGTCGCCCTCGCTCGTCTGCAAGGCCTGCGCGTAGGCGGTGAGGGCATCGTCGATGCGCCCGAGCCCGCGCAGGGCATCGCCGCGCACCGCGATCGCGTGGGCGCGCAGGGCGGGTGCGAGGGCTTCGCGCTTCAGCACCGCCTCGGTCTCGCGCAGCGCCTGGTCGTGCGCGCCGCCGTCCTCGAGCAGTTGCGCGAGTTCGACGCGTGCGCCGTCGGCCAGCGGACCCTCGGGTGTCTCGGAGCACAGCTTGCGCAGTTCGGCGATGGCCGTGTCGCGGTCTCCACGTCCCCGCGCCAGCGAGGCGAGTCCGCTGCGCGCGTCGTCGGCCCATTCACCACCGGCGGCGGCGGCCTTGCGCCAGGCCTCCGTCGCGGCCTCGTCGTCGTGCGCGCGGTGCGCCGCCTCGCCGATCAGGTACCACAGCTCGGGAAGCGCCTCGTGCGCGGGCCAGCGCTTCACGACGCCGCGGAAGGTGCCGAGCGCACCGGCGGCGTCGCCGGAGCGGAGCTGCGCGTAGCCGGCCTGATAGGCGCCGGCGAAGGCATAGCCCTGCGGATCGTCGTCCTTGCTCCGCGCGGCGGCGGCGAAGTGTGGCAGGGCGCGCGCGTCCTGGTGCGCATCGCGCAGGGCCTCTCCCGCTCCGTAGTGCGCCGCGGCGGCGAGGTAGTGCTCCTCGCCTGTCACCTTCAGGATCTCCTCGAAGCGCACGGCGGCTTCGGCCGGCCGCGAGAGCTTCTGGAGCGCACCCGCCAGGCGGTAGAGACACTCGGGGCGCAGGGCGAAGGACTCGTCGCGCGCCGCCTGCCCGAGCAGATCGACGGCCTGCTCGGTGTGCCCGAGTTCGAGCTCGCAGACGCCGAGGCGATAGCGCGCCTCCACCACCCGCGGATCGCGCGGCGCCTCCTTCAGGAAGGCGCGGAGCTGGTCGGCCGCCTCCGCGAAGAGTCCGCGCTGGATGAGCCCGACCGCGAGCCGCCAGGACTCGGGTTCCCCCTGTTGGGCCAGGAGTGGGGCGACGAGAGAGAGACAGAGTCCGACCGAGAAAGTCCGGACTCGCGCCGGTTGTGACATGTCGAACCGCCAGACGACGAGGAGCGCGAGAGTGCGACGTCACTTCGATTCCGGAAGCGCCGCGCGCGGGGATCGAAGCGCATCGCTCCTCTGGCGCAAGCACGAGGCCCGCCGCCTGCGCATCCCTGGTGGTCCGAACCGGGGCGCGACACCCAGCGCTGGGCCCGGCGTCGAAGAGTGGACTTGTCTGCAGAAGCTGTGGAGAACTCCCACCGCCGCATGGCAAGGCCGCTTGCCGGGCGCCGACCTCGCGCCGTGTCCCGCGCCGCGGCCCGGGAAACACTCCGCGCGGATTCGCGCCCCGATGCCCCTCACTCCGCGCTGCGGAAGGCGCCGATCGCGAGGTCGTCGCCGCAGGCGTACCAGTACATCTCGTCGAAGCGCCAGGCCTCGGCCATGAAGGGACGCCCTTCGCCACCGACCGGGGTCGGGGAGAACTGCCCGCCGATCATCTTCGGCGCGACGAAGGCGAGGCTCTGGTCGATGCAGTCCCAGCCGAGCAACTGCGCGATCAGGCCACCGCCGCCCTCGACCATGATGCGGCGGACGCCGCGGCGACGGAGCGCGCGCCAGCCGTCGAGCAGGTGCATGCGCCGGCCCTGGTCGGCGGGCTTCACCGTCTCGATCTGCACGCCGAGGTCGCGCAGCCGGGTGACGCGCACCGGGTCGGCATGGTCGAGCACCATCAGGAGCAGCGGAATGTCCGGCGCGGTGCGCACCAGCTTGCTCTCGGCATCGAGCTCCGCGAAGGGGTCGACGACGATGCGCAGCGGCTGCGGTCCCTCGACATGACGCACGGTGAGTTCGGGGTCGTCGGCGCGCGCGGTGCGGAAGCCGATCGCGACGGCATCGACCAGCGTGCGCAGCTCGTGCACCTTGCGCCGCGCGTCGAGCCCCGAGATCCAGCGCGACTCGCCGGTCGGTGCGGCGGTCTTGCCATCCAGGGTCATCGCGTACTTGGCGATGGTCCAGGGCCGGTCGAGTCCGAGCCAGCGCTCGAAGGGCTTGTTGATCGCGCGCGTCTCCTCGGCCAGCACGCCGTCGATCACTTCGATTCCGGCATCCTCGAGCACCGCGAATCCGGCGCCGCGGTGACGCGGATCGGGATCGGCCGCGCCTACGATCACCCGCTTGATGCCGGCTTCGATCAACGCGGCGCTGCAGGGCGGAGTCTTCTTGCCACCCACGCCGAGCGGTGTCGAACAGGGCTCCAGCGTGATCACCACGGTGTCGGGCCGCGCGCCGCGCTGCCGCGCATCGGCGAGCGCGTCGATCTCGGCGTGCGCGCCACCCCACACGCGGTGCCAACCACGGCCGACCACGCGACCGCCCTCGATCGCGAGGGCACCGACACGCGGATTGGGCTCGACGTCGCCGCGCCCGCGCAACGCGAGGTCGATGGCCTCGCGCATCCACAACTCGTGCTGGCTGCGCTGACGGCTCATCCGTGCACCCCCTCCGCGCCGGCGTAGGCCCAGTCCTCGGCGAGCACCTCGCCGAGCAGCGAATGACCGAGCGCCTCCACGATGCGCACCGGCAGGTAGCAACCCGCCGCGACGCGATCGTTGCCCGGGAAGTGCACGAGGCGGTGGTGCACGGTGCGCCCGGTGAAGCGTCCCTCGACCTTGCTCGGCCCCTCCACCAGCACCTCCTGCACCGCGCCGATCAGCTCCTGCGCCTGCTCCTGCATGTGCCGCTCCTGGACCTCGAGCAGGATCGCGTTGCGCTCGGCCTTCACCGCGTCGGGCACGTCGTCGACCGCTTCGGCGGACAGCGTGCCGGGGCGCGGCGAGTACTTGAACACGTAGCTCTGCGCGAATCGCACGCGCTCCATCAGCTCGACGGTCGCCGCGAAGTCCTGGTCGGTCTCACCGGGGTAGCCGACGATGAAGTCGGAGTGCAGCACGACGTCGGTCGCCTTGGCGCGGAGCTGCTCGATGCGCGTGAGATAGCGCGCCACGGTGTAGCCGCGGCGCATCGCGCGCAGCATCCGGTCGCTGCCCGACTGCGCGGGCAGGTGCAGGAAGCGCGAGACCCGCGGCAGCTCGGCGAGCGCGTCGATCAGGTCGGGCGAGAGGAAGTTCGGGTGCGAGGTGATGAAGGCGATGCGGCGCAGCGGCGGGATCGCGTGCAGCGCGCGCAGCAGGCGGGCGAGCGTGACGTCGCGGCCGAGATCGCGCCCGTAGGCGTTGACCGTCTGCCCGAGCAGGGTGATCTCGGTCACGCCGTCGTCGCACAGGCGCTGCACCTCGTCGACGATCACTTCGATCGGACGGCTGACCTCCGCGCCCCGCGTGCTCGGCACGATGCAGTAACTGCACGGCATGTTGCAGCCGCGCATCACCGAGACCCAGGCCTGCGAGCGGTGCGGACGTACGCGCGGATTGCGCAGGATGGCGTCGCCCGACACGCCCTCGTCGACGGCGAGCACCTGCGCTCCACGGGTCGACTCCGGCTCGCGCAGGGCGTTGCGCGCGCGGGCATCCTCCACCTTGCGGTCGATGTCGCCGAAGGCCGACGGACCGACCACGAGGTCGACGTGCGGCATGCGCGCGAGCATGGTGCGCTTGTGCTCCTGCGCCATGCAGCCGAGCACGCCGACCACCAGGTCGGGGCGCTGCCGCTTGCGCGCGCGCAGCACGCCGAGACGGCTCCACACGCGGTCCTCCGCGTGCTGGCGCACCGAGCAGGTGTTGAGCAGGACGACGTCGGCCTCGTCGTCGCGCTCGGCGCGCTCGTATCCCGCTTCGACGAGCCGGCTCTCGACGAGCTCGGCGTCGAGCTTGTTCATCTGGCAGCCGTAGCTGGTCAGGTGGTAGCGGGGTGCGCGCGCCATCTCGGGAGGGCGCGAAGTCTAGGATCGCCGACCCGGCTCCGGAAGCGCGCGACCCGCGATCGACAGGCTCAGAGTTCGAGAGACAATCGGTCTCTCGAGCTCTGCGTGGCCGCGCATGCGGCCACCAGCAAGCATCTGAGAGCCCGTACCATGGATTTGTTCTCGGGCTCTCAGCGCTCGAGGTTCTTCAGCATCGGGATGTTCGGGTTGGGGACCTCGAACTTCGCGTTCTCCTCGTCGGGGTTGAAACCGGCCCCGATCAGGTCGGGGTCGAGCTTCAGCTCCTTCACCGCGCCCCCACCCAGCAACACATTGATGGTGTGGTTCGCGAAGGCGGGCGCGAACTCGTTGTCATCGGCCATCAACGACACCTTGCCGTTGGTCAGCATCTGCGGCTGTGCCTTGCCCTCCTTGTTCGGGCCGGCGTAGCTGGTGTCGACGCTGGTGATCTCGTCGAGATTCCGCCAGACGGTCTCGGGGTCCTTCTCCCTCAGCTCCATCTTCCGGTCGTCATTGGAACTCGGGATGAAGTAGCGCTCCAGGTTCTGCTCGGTGCGCTGGATGGTCCCCTTCACCCAAGGGTCGAGGATGAACTTCGCCCCGGTGCCGGTCGGCAGGCGCTTCTGGCCGGACTCGAAGGCGAGGAAGGTCTGGTAGTGCCAACGCAGATTGGCCTGATCGGAGGCGATCAGGCCGCCTTGCTGACCGGCGAAGATGTTCGGCAGGAGCACGGCGGCGAGCACGCCGATGATGCCGATGACGACGAGGATCTCGATGAGGGTGAAGCCGGCTTGACGCTTGCTCTGCATCGCGGATGGATCGGGCGAAGTCTGGGTGAGGGGCGCAAAGACTCTAGCGCGACCCTCGCCCGACCGTCAGCCTCCCTCGCGAACCCTCGCGGGCAGCTCAGCGACCGTCGCTGCCGCTACCCTGCGGCTGGGCGTCGTTCTTCACCGGCTGCGTCGTGGTCTCGACCTTCGGCTCGCTGCTCTGGGGCTGCGTGCCGTTGGTCTCGCCGGCGGGTGCGGCGGGCTGACCGAGCGCCTCGTCCTCGGCGCGGATGCCGTGGGCCTGGGCGTAGCTCGAGGCGAAGAAGGGATCCTGGCTCTGCTCCGACCACCAGCGGCGCCAGCGGTAGACCGCGTGGCTGCGCGACAGCTTGTCGTCGGTGAGGTGGTCGTAGTCGAAGTCGCGCTTGGTCGCGGTCTTCAGCGCCTCGTGGCACAGATAGCGGACCTGGATGCGCTCCGAGTCGAGGCCCTCGATCAACACCGGCACCTGGTTCATGTCGCCGAGGGCGACCATCGAGCGCGCCCCTTCGAGGCGGACCGACTCGACCTGGTCCTGGACCAGCGGCTTCAGGTATTGGATCACCCGCGAGTCGCCCATCTCGCCGAGCACCCAGGCGCAGTTCGAGCGCACCTTGGGGTCCTCGTGGCGAAGGCCGTCGAGCAGGGCCGGGATGGCCTGCTCACCGGCCTGGGCGAGCCACAGCAGGTTGTTGAACAGCACGTCGCGGTGCTGATAGCGGATCTCGTCGATCCGCCGCTGGATCTCCTGGCCCATCAGCTTGTTGGGCTGGGAGAACTCGCTCTGGTGGTCGCTGGTCGTGCCGCAGGCAGCCAGGGAAAGCAGGGTGATGAACGCGGCGCTCCTCATCGGATCGATGGCTCCTCGTGCGACCGGGTCGATCGCCGGTCATGTCACGGAGCGAGATCGGCGCGATGGCGCCGGGAGCTTGAGCGCGCGTCCGAGAATTCGGCACGCGGGGAGCCGCGACGGCTCGACCCGCGTCACTCGGCGGCGGTGGTCGCCTCTTCCTTGAGCTTGGCGCCCGCCTTGAAGGCGATCGACTTGCTCGCGGGGATGTGGATCTCCTCCTTGGTGCGCGGGTTGCGCCCGGTGCGGGCCGCCCGCTCCTTCACCTGGAAGGTACCGAAGCCCACCAGTTGGACCTGGCCCGCGTCGCGCAGGCCCTTGCCGATCGAAGCGAGCACCGAGTTCACGACCCGCTCCGCATGGGCCTTCGAGCAGTCGGCTCCGAGGGTGCGTTGGACTTCGTCGATCAGCTCCGCCTTGTTCATGATTCCTCGCTGGGGTCAGGGTTCGCCGTCCCGCCCGGCTCGGGCGGAACGCGCGGGATCTTAGGCAGTGCGACCCGAAGGTCCAGAACGGAGCGCCCGGGACCCGGCCTGCCATGCGGGATGCAGGTCGCCCTCGGCGCTCGGGGAAGCTCAGCCGACGATCCAGCCGCCGCCGAGCACCAGGTCGCCGCGGTAGATCACGGCCGCCTGTCCCGGGGTCACCGCCCGCACCGGCGCCGCGAACTCGATCACCACCCGGCGCGGATCGGCCACGTCCGGCACCACGACGGCCGGGACGGCCTCGTGCCGCGCGCGGATCTGCACCTCGGCCTGCAGGCGCGGGGCATCCGGCTCGACCAGCCAGTGCACCGCCTCCAGGCGCGCCTGCGGCCGATCGAGCGCGACCGCCTCGGCGAGCACCACCGTCCCCGCCGCCGCGTCGATGGCCTGCACGTAGCGCGGTGCGCCGAGCGCCGGCAGTCCACGGCGTTGGCCGATCGTGAACTGGCCGACGCCGTCGTGCGGACCGAGATCGGCGCCCTGATCATCGACGAAGCGCCCCGGGCGGCCGAGCCCGCCGCGCGCGCGCACCACGTCGCGGTAGTCGCCGCTGGTGACGAAGCAGATCTCCATCGACTCGGGCTTCTCCGCGGTGCGCAGGCCCGCGGCGCGCGCCTGGGCTCGGACCTCGGCCTTGGTCGAGTCGCCGAGCGGGAACAGGGCCCGCGCGAGCGCCGCACGCTCGATCCCGAACAGGTAGTAGCTCTGGTCCTTGCGGCGGTCGACAGCACGCAGCAGCCGGCCGTCGACCGCACGGGCGTAGTGACCGGTCGCCACGCACTCGGCGCCGACGTCGTCGGCGAGTTCGAGCAGGTGGCCGAACTTGAGCTGTGAGTTGCACAACACGCAGGGATTCGGCGTGCGCCCGCGGCGGTACTCGTCGGCGAAGAAGTCGATGATCCGGCCGAATTCGGCGGCGTAGTCGACCGCGAAGAAGGACACGCCGAGGCGCTCGGCCACCACGGCGGCATCGCGCGCATCGGAAGCGGAGCAGCAGGATTTCTCCGCGGCGGCGTCGCCCTTCTGCGTGACGCCGTTCTTCATGAACACGCCGACCACCTCGTGGCCGGCCTCGCGGAGGCGCAGCGCGGCCACGCTGCTGTCGACTCCGCCGGACATCGCGCAGAGAACTCTCAAGGACGCTTCGGGGTGGGATCGGGGGGCGGGGATTCTATACTCCTCGCCCCCACAAGCCGGCCTTCCCGCCGGTGAGGGAGCGCAGAGCCCGCATGACCCGATTGCTGCTGGTCGTCCCTTCTCCTGTCCACGGTTCCACCACGACGCTCGCCGTCATCCAGGACCAGGGCACGGCGCAACCCGTCGTCCAGCAGGGTGGCGAGGGCAAGGCGGTGCGTCGCGACGACCCGAGCGCGGCCCCGGCACCGACCGGCACGCAGGGCGGCGATCCCAAGCAGCCTGCGGGTGCGACCGACCCGATGGCCTGCTTCCGCGGCGATCAGCTCTGGATGATCCTGGCGATGGTCGCAGTGTTCTACTTCCTGCTGATCCGCCCCGCGCAGAAGCAGGAGAAGAAGCGGCGCGAGCTGAACAACGCCCTCAAGCGCGGCGATCGCGTCGTGATGGCCTCGGGCATCCACGGCGAGGTGCTGAGCCTCGACAACCAGACGGTGACCCTGAAGGTCGACCGCGACGTCAAGCTGGTCTTCGACCGCGCCACCGTGCAGCGGGTGCTCGGCGATGACAGCGCCGCCGCCGAGGCCGCGAAGGCCGAACCCAAGAAGTGAGCTGGCGCAGATCGGCGAGTCCCTCGCCGCCGCCACGCTGCAGCAACAGGGATTCCGGATCGAGGCGCTCAACCTGCGGACCCGCGATGGAGAGATCGACCTGCTCGTGCGCAAGGGCGGCCTGTGGGTCGCCGTCGAGGTCAAGACGCGACGCCACGACCAGGCACCCGAGCGCGCCGTCCGCGAGGAGCAGCGGCTGCGCATCACGCGCGCGCTGGCGGCTCTGGGTGCGGTGCTGCGACCACGACCGAAGCGGATGCGCGTCGACGTGGTCGCCGTGCGGATCCGACCCGATCGAAGCCACGATCTCCTGCACTTCCCAGGACGCGAATTCGATCCTCCTCCGTGCTGAAGGGCACGGCGGTGGAAGGTCGATGACATCGATGCTCCACCGTCCCTGCGCCTGATCGCCGGTCCCTCCGCCGAACAATGCCCACCCTCTCCGAACAGATCATCCCGCGGCGCAAGCTGCTCCTGATCCTGTCGGAGACGGCGATCTTCATCGGCGTCGTCTTCCTCGGCACCTCGCTGCCGCCGCTGCGCACGCACGCCTTCGAGATGACGCTCGACGACCCGCAGCTCTGGCGCGGGCTCCTGACGAGTGCGGCCCTCGCGCTGCTCTGCCAGATGGCGCTGAGCTACAACGATCTCTACGACTGGCGCGTCGCCCAGAACCGCGCGGAGCTGCCCAACCGCCTGATCCACGCCGCCGGCTACGCGCTGCTGATGATCGCGTTGGCGGCCTTCACGCTGCCTTCCCTGTTCCGCTTCCCGGGACTGACGCAGTCCGACGGCGCGACCTGGAAGATCATCGCGCTGATCGGCTTCGCCTTCGTCGTCGTGTGGGGATGGCGACGCGCGTTCCACTGGTTCTTCTACAAGTGGAACTTCGGCGAGCACGTGCTGGTGTTCGGCGCGGGTCCGCAGGGTCAGACCATCGCGACGATGGTGCACCAGAGTCCCTTCGCCGGCTTCGAGTTGATCGGCCTGGTGAGGACCGAGTCCGACCCCGAGCCCGATCCCGAGGAGAACGCACTGGCCCCGCCGACTTCTCGCGTGTTGGGGCGCGCCTGCGATCTCGTCGCGCTCGCCGACAAGCACCGTGTCGCCCGCGTGGTCGTCGCGCTCGAAGAGCGCCGCGGCACGCTGCCGGTGCAGCAACTGCTCGCCCTGCGCATGGCCGGCATCCTCGTCGAGGAGAAGGAGGCGATGTACGAGCGCATCACCGGCAAGATCGCCGTGCAGAGCCTGCGACCCTCCTACCTGATCTTCGGCGGCGGCTTCCAGAAGCACACCTCCGCGGTGGTCGCCAAACGCATCATCGACATCCTGATCTCGGTGATCGGCCTGCTGCTCGCACTGCCGATCTGCCTCGTCACCGCGCTGCTGATCAAGCTCGACAGCAAGGGCCCGGTCTTCTTCTCGCAGGAGCGCGTCGGCGAAGGCGGCTCGACCTTCCACGTCCACAAGTTCCGCACCATGCGCACCGACGCCGAGGCCGCCGGCCCGCAGTGGGCGTCGAAGAACGACTCGCGCGTGACCCGCATCGGCAGGTTCCTGCGCAAGTCGCGCATCGACGAGATCCCGCAGATGCTCAACGTGCTGACCGGCAAGATGTCCTTCGTCGGTCCGCGCCCGGAGCGCCCGGTCTTCGTCGAGGAGCTGTCGCAGAAGATCCCGTACTACCCGCTCCGCCACACCTTGAAGCCGGGCCTCACCGGCTGGGCACAGGTCAACCACCCCTACGGGGCCTCGGTCGAGGACGCCGCCGAGAAGCTGCGCTACGACCTGTACTACGTGAAGAACATCAGCCCGCTCTTCGACCTGAACATCATCCTGCGCACCGTCGGGGTGATCCTGTTCGGCAAGGGCGCGCGCTGAGTCCGATCGAGTCCTGGGCCGCAACCCATTCTGGTTGCGGCGTCGCCGCTGCGCGACGACCGGAAAGGCCCAGGCATCGTTGTTTGCTGGGGCCCTTCGGCTCCCGGATCGGGGCCCGGACCGCGAGGGTCGTTTGCACGCGGGCGGTCGCCCCGGCACCTTCCCTGCCATGAAACGCTTCTCCATCCTCTGCGCCGACGATCTCGGTGCCGAAGGTCTCGCCCTGCTGCGCGAGGTCGGCGACGTCACCGTTTCGACGGGCATGGACGAGACCCGCCTTCGCGCGGCGCTCGCCGGTCACGACGCCCTGGTGGTCCGCTCCGCGACCAAGGTCACCGCGCGCGCTCTCGAGGGCGGCGACCGCCTCGCCCTGATCGGCCGCGCTGGGATCGGCGTCGACAACATCGACCTCGATGCCGCCACCGCGCGCGGCATCGTGGTGATGAACACCCCCGACGCGGGCGCCGTCACCACCGCGGAGCTCGCGATCGCGCTGCTGGTCTCGCTCGCGCGTCACGTGCCGGCGGCCGACCAGAACCTCAAGTCGGGGCAGTGGGAGAAGAAGCGCTTCGTCGGGGTCGAGCTGACCGGCAAGACGCTCGGCGTGGTCGGCCTCGGCAACATCGGTCGCATCGTCGCCGACCGCGGCGCCGGCCTCGCGATGGAGGTGATTGCCTACGACCCCTTCGTGCCGCAGGAGCGCGCGCCGTCGGGCGTGAGGATGGTCGACCTCGACGAACTCTGCGCGCGCGCCGACTTCGTCACCATCCACGTGCCGTTGATGGACAGCACGCGGCATCTCTTCGACGCCGCACGCCTCGCCTCGCTGAGGAAGGGCGCACGCCTGATCCACGCCGCGCGCGGCGGAATCGTCGACGACGTCGCCCTGCTCGAGGCCCTGCGGTCCGGCCACCTCGCCGGCGCCGCGCTCGACGTGTTCGAGATCGAACCGCTGCCGGTCGACCACCCCTTCCGCTCGCTGCCGAACGTGGTACTGACCCCGCACATCGGCGCGAGTACGCACGAGGCGCAGCGCAACGTCGCGGTCGACCTTGCCCGTCAGGTGGTGATGGCACTGCGCCGCGGCATCGTGCTCAACGGCGTCAACGTGCCGCGCATCTCGCCGAGCCAAGCCTCGGTGCTCGCACCCTTCCTCGACCTCGGTCACCGTCTCGCGGCATTCCTGTGCGGCATGCACGAGGGCCGCATCGAGTCGCTGCGCGTCACCCTGCAGGGCGCGTTGACGGAGAACGCCGCACGACCGCTCACCGTCGCGGTGCTGTGCGGAGCGCTGCGCCGCGCCGTCGACCGGCCGGTCACGCCCGTGAACGCCGAGCGGATCGCCGCCGACCTCGGGATCCGCGTCCACAGCGAGACCTCGACGCTGAAGCGCGACTTCCTCCACCTGATCCGGGTCGAGGCACTGATCGACGGCGCCCGCCACCACGTCACCGGCACCGTGCTCGGCCAGCGTCATCCGCGGCTGGTCGAGTACGACGGCCTCGCGCTCGACGCGATCCCCGAGCCGCCGCTCCTGGTCACCCGGCACGACGACCGCCCCGGCGTGCTCGGCGCCATCGCCACCCTGCTCGGCAGCCTCGACCGCAACATCGAGCGCATGGAGCTCGGCGGCGGCAAGGACGCGCAGGCCCCGGCGCTGGGAATCTTCAACCTCGATCGCCCGCTCGACGAGGCAGACCTCGCGCGCGTCCGCGACCTGCCGGTGGTGCGCACCGCAGTGCAGATCGTCTGAGTCTTCCCGGGATCTGGCCCGGGACAGGGATGGATTGCGCGCTATCATCCGCGCGCCCGCCCTCACCAGGCCCTCTTCCGAGATCGCGATGACCGGACGCCACTTCGTCCCGCCGGCGATGCTGCTCGCAGCCTTGTCCGCGGTGTTCCCGATCCAATCCCTGACCGCGCAGTGTTGAGGCGGTTCGAGCGGGCCCGGTCCGGGCTCGGTCACCGTCAATGCGCCGTCTGCAGGACCCCAACTCCCGGGGCTGCCGTCCGGCGGCGGCTTCGGAGGGATCGTCCTCGACTTCCGCCGCCTCGAGACCAGCAAGAAGCTGCTCGAGATCGACTGGCATTTCCCGGTGCATGCGCCGGACCTCGCGGCGAAGCCGGTCGACGACGGGCGCACCACCACCGGTCGCGTGCTCGCCGCCCTGCCTCGCGACGCGGCGCTCGCCGAGGTGCGCGCGACCGATCGACGCCCCCTGCTGATCGTGCGCGAGTGCGATCGCTGCAAGGGCACCGACGACGCGCTGCTGGATCGTCGTCTCGACAACGAGAAGACCATCCTGATGACGCGCTGGTTCCGGTGCGTGAAGCTCCCGAACACGGTGCTCGAGGACAACCACCCGTACCGCAACCTCTTCCAGGGCGAGCACCCGCCGCACCTCTTCCTGTGCCGCTACGACGGCAGCGAGCCGGTCGCGCTGTTCGGTGAGCAGACCCAGTCCCAGCTCTGGGACGCGATGGAGGCGCTGGTCGCCCGCGAGTACCAGGGCAACATCCGCACCGCGGTGAAGGGTCTGCTGCGCCTGCTCAACGACTACGACGCGCTCGACTCGCGCGAGCGCGAGCTGCGCGTGCGCCTCGAGGAGACCATCGACAAGGACGGCGACAAGTCGCTGAAGGTGCGCGACCTGCGCAAGAAGATCGACGCGCTGCAGCGCGAGCGCGAGCAGTTGAAGGCCCGCGAGGACAAGCTCGGCGACCTCGGCCTGCGCCCCTTGGACGACGAGGCCGCCGCGAAGCCGTCCGCCGCGGAGGCCAAGAGGGGCTGAGGCGCGCCGCGTGACGCGCCTGCCGCTCCTCCTCGTCACCTGCGGCGTTCTCACCCTGTGCGGTGGGCTGGTCCTCGCCCAGGAGAAGGACGAACCGCGTCGGGCCGAGCCCGATCCGTGGATCAAGGACGACGACGGCGCACTCGCGCGCCTCGGCTACGTCGCCGTCGGCCGCATCCCCTTCGGCGACGGGCACGACTCGGTGCGCATGCAGGAGGACCTCGGCGAGCTGCCGCTTCTGTTCGTCGAGACCGCCCACTTCCGCCTCTGCTGCGAGCTGCCGGCCTTCGACATGCCGCGCGACAAGGAGCGTCGCGCGCGGCTGCTGCCCGAACTCGAGGCGCTGTCCCGCAAGCTGCCGAAGCTCGATCCGCGCAAGTTGCGCAGCGTCGATCCCTGGCTGCGCGCGCACCTCTTCGCCCAACGACTCGAGGACCTCTATTCCGAGTTCGCCCGCATCGCCGGCGTGGAGGATGCGGCCTTTCCGCCGGCCGATCAGACCTTCTACTTCCGCGGCGACGCGCCACCGCGCTGGCGCGATCCGTGGATGGGACGGGGCCCCTTCCTCGGTCAGCGCGGCAAGTTCCTGGTCGCCCTGTTCCGGAAGACCTCGACCTGCGGACGCTACCTGTCGACCTTCACCGGCGCCGGGCGGGACTCGCCGACGCGCTGGTACTTCGAGAAGTCCGACGCCGCCCTCTTCGCCACCGCGATCGACTTCGCCGACGGCGCATACCGCGACGACGAGGCGCTGTACGCGCACGTCATCCACAACGTCACCCACTGCCTGATCGACGCGCTGCGCGGCTACTCCTACGACGTCCCGGTGTGGTGGAGCGAAGGTCTGTGCCATTGGTTGCGCCGCGAGCACTGCCCCGAGCACAACGACTTCGAGGCCATCAAGGAGACCGACAAGCGCGCCTACACCGTGTTCGACTGGCCGGAGAAGGTGCGGCAGCGCGTCGGCAACGGGCTGGTCCGACCGCTCCACGACATCGGCGATCGGTTCCGCTGCGACGACTTCGACCTCGTCGACCACATGACCTGCTGGTCGCGCGTCGACTTCCTGTTGTCGCAGTTCCCCGCCGAGCGCTTCGCCGCCTTCCTGCGTGGCATGAAGGGCCTGGTCGACGCGCGCGGCGCCGCACCGTCTCCCGAGCAGGTCTGCGCCGCGCAGCGCAAGCTGATCGAGGAGGTCTTCGGTTGCGATCCGGACCGTCTCGATGAACAGTGGCGGGAATGGGTGACGCGCAATCGCCGTCGCAAGTGACTCCGCGCCTCGCCTTCCGGAGCGTGTGGTTCGACTGCGACTCCACGCTGTCCGCGATCGAAGGCATCGACGAACTCGCGGCCTTGCGCGACGAGGGGATCCGCGGCGAGATCGTCCGCCTCACCGAACGCGCCATGGCCGGCGAGATCGCGCTCGAAGCGGTCTACGGGCTGCGCCTCGCTCGCATCGCGCCGACCCGCGACGAATGCGATCGCATCGGCGCGCTCTACGTCGAACGCGTCCTTCCCGATGCGGCGCGCGTGATCGCGGCACTCGGCGTTCTCGGCAAGTCGGTCGGCATCGTCAGCGGCGGGCTGCTGCCGCCGGTGCTGCGACTCGCCACCGCACTGGGTGTCGCACGCGAACGCGTGCTCGCCGTCGGCATCGCCTTCGGATCGGATGGCCGCTACGCCGGCTTCGACGCATCGAGTCCGCTCGCGCGCAGCGGCGGCAAGCCGATCGTTCTCGCGGCGCGCCCTTCCGTAGAGCGTCCGCTCGCCATGGTCGGCGACGGCAGCACCGACCTCGAGACGGCGAGCGTCGTCGACCGCTTCGTCGGCTTCGGCGGCGTCGCGCGCCGCGCGGCCGTGGTCGCCGGTGCGACGTGCTTCGCCGACGGACCCGGCCTGTCGAGCACGCTCCCCTTCCTGCTGACACGGGAAGAGCAGGACACGCTTCGTCGCGATCCTCGCTTCGCATCGCTGCTCCTGGAATGATGCGGCGCGCATGACGCATCCCGTCCTGTTCATCCCCGGACCCGTCGAAGTCGACCCCGAACTGCGCGAGATCATGGCGATGCCCGCGCTCGGACATCGCAGCCAGACCACCAAGGACTGCATCACGCGGATGCTGCCGATGCTGCGCGCGTTCTTCTGCACGACGCAGCACGCCTTCTTCGAGAACGTGCCGGCGACGGCGTTGATGGAGGCGACCATCCGCAACCTCGTGCACGAGCGCGTGCTGCACCTCGCCTGCGGCGCCTTCGGCGAACGCTGGGCGAAGATCAGCGAACAGTGCGGCCGACGTCCGGATTGTGTCACCCTGCCCTGGGGAAGCGCGGTCACCGCCGACGTCGCGCGCGATGCGCTGCGTCGCGCCGATCGCCCCTACGAGGCGGTGTGCATCACCCACTGCGAGACCTCGACCGGCGTGCTCTCGCCGCTGGGGGAGATCGCCGCCGCGGTGCGCGAGGTCGCGCCGAACACCCTGATCCTCGCCGACGTGGTGACCAGCGTCGGTGGCGCGGAGATGCGCTTCGACGACTGGGGCCTCGACGCCGCCTTCGCCGGCACGCAGAAGTGCCTCGCCCTTCCGCCCGGCCTGACCGTCTTCGCGCTCAGCGAGCGTGCGATCCGCAAGTCGGCCGAGGTCGCCGGTCGCGGCTTCCTGCTCGACTTCGCCGACACGCCGGCGCGCTTCGCGAAGGCCGAACCTCCGGCGACGCCCTGCGTGCCGCTGGTCTTCGCCCTCGCGCGCCAGCTCGAACGCATCGCCGCCGAGACGCTCGCCGTCCGCCACGCACGCCACCTCGCACTCCGCGATCGCACCCTCGCCTGGGCACAGGCCGAGGGCTACGCGCCCTTCGTGGCCGACGCGCGCCACCGCTCGCCCACCGTGTCCACGCTCCGCGCCGACGCGGCACGCACGAACGCTCTGGTCGCCGCGGGCAAGAAGGGCGGTTTCACCCTCGGCAAGGGCTACGGCAAGATCGCCGGCGAGACCTTCCGTGTCGGTCACATGGGCGACCACACGCTGCAGCGCCTCGACGCCCTGCTGGCCGCGCTGCGTGGCGTGAAGTCGTGACCGCGACGGCGCTCTGGCCGCACCTCGATGCCTACATCGCGCACCTCCGCGACGTGCGCCACGCTTCGCCCAACACCATCAAGGCCTATCGCCGCGACATCGCCGACTTCGTCACCTGGCTGCCGGACGGCGCACTGACGCCGAACCGGCGCGACATGCGCCGCTGGCTCGTGGAGCTCGAGGAGCAGGAGCTCGCGCCGTCGTCGATCCAGCGCAAGCTCGCCGCGATCCGCTCCTTCTTCCGCCACCTGCGCGACACCGCGGGCATCGCCGAGGACGCCACGCGCCTGGTGCGCGCACCGAAGGTCCGCCAACGCGTGCCGCGCTTCCTCACCGCCGAGGAGGTCGACAAGCTGCTGTCGCTCGACTTCGCCGCCGACTTCGGCGGCACGCGCGACCGCGCGATCCTCGAGTTCCTGTACTCGACCGGCTGCCGCGTCGCCGAATGCGCGGGCACGCGGCTGCGCGACGTCGACCTCGCCGAGGGTGCGGTTCGCGTCCTCGGCAAGGGACGCAAGGAGCGCCTGTGCCTGCTCGGCGGCGCCGCACGCCGCGCGATCGAGGCCTACCTCCCGCAGCGGCAGCAGACCCTGCGCGACGCGCAGGTGTCCGATCCAGGCGCGTTGTTCCTCAACCGTCGCGGGCGCGCACTCTCGGCGCGGTGGATCCTCGAGGTCGTCGCGCGCAGCGCGACGCGCGCCGGGATCCAGAAGCGCCTGTCGCCGCACGGGCTGCGCCACTCCTTCGCCACCCACCTGCTCGACCGCGGCGCCGACCTGCGCACCGTGCAGGAGATGCTCGGCCATGCGAACCTCGCCACCACCGAGATCTACACGCACGTCACGCTGCGACGGCTCCGCGAGGTCTACGACAAGGCGCACCCGCACGGCCGACGGACCGCGCGCTGATCAGCGCAGCAGTGCACGTGCCTTGCGCAACAGGCGCAGCACGCTCTCCTCCGCGGTGAACTCCCCGATGCGCGCCGTCTCGATCCACCGCACCTCGTGCGACTCGTCGCTGCGGATCACCGCGGCGGACGGGTCCACGACGAACAGGAAGCGCACGTCGTGATGTTCGTGCTCGGGCTCGTCCTTGCGCGCGGGGATGCGGTGAACGTCGAGGTCGAGGGGGACGAGGACACCGTCGTGCCGATGCAGCGTGAGCGCGCGCAGTCCGGTCTCCTCCTCGACCTCGCGCCGCGCCGCGAGCCACACGCGATCCTCGCCGTCGACGTGCCCACCGGGCTGCAGCCACTTGTGCAGCTTGCCGTGGTGGAGCAGCACGGCACGCGACGCATCGGGCGACGCGACCCACGCCGAGGCGGTGATGTGACCCGGGTCGAAACAGGTGCGCAGGAGACAGTCCTGACGCCGGGCGAGGAGCGCCTCGAAGCGGTCGATCACCGCGACTTCATCACGCCACAGATCGCGGTAGCGGACGAGCAGCCCGGCCAGTTCGCGAAAGTCTTGGGTCATCGCACCTCGTCCCGTGACGCGAACAGCGCGCGCACTGCCGCGAGATCGATCTTCTCGTTCGGACCGCGCGGCAAGGCCGCGACGACGCGCAGCAGCCCGGGGACCATCCACGGCGGGAGCACGCGCCGGCATTCGTTGCGAACCGCTTCGCACAGCGTCGCAGCGTCCGTCGCCCGGTCGTCCGCGACCAACGCGACGGCCAGCGCGGGGATGCCGTCGGGACCGTGCGGCACACCGACCGCGGCCGCGCTGCGCACCCCGGACACGCGGCGCACCACGTCCACCACCTCGTCCGGAGACACGCGGTAGCCGCCGACCTTGATCTGCTCGTCGGCGCGCCCGACCAGTTCGACGAAGCCGTCGCCGTCCATCCGCGCGAGATCGCCGGAGAACACGCAGGTGCCGCCGGCGGAGCCGAGGATCGGATGCGGACGGAAACGCCGCGCGGTGTCCTCGGGGCGGTTCCAGTAGCCGCGCGCCACGCAAGCTCCGCAGTGCACCAGCTCGCCGATCTCCGAGCGAGGCATCTCGCGTCCGCTGGCCGGATCGACGACCAGCAGCTCGACCTCCGGGATCGCGCGTCCGACGCTGCGCGGTCGCGACGCGAGCATCTCGGGCGGCACGAAGCTCGAGCGGAAGGCCTCGGTCAATCCGTACATCGAGAACACCTGCACCCACGGCAGCCGCGCGTGCAGCGCACGGATCACCCGCTCGGGGAGTCGCCCGCCGCTGTTGGTCACGTAGCGCAGTGTCTGAACCGACCGTGGATCGACCTTGCCGCCGTCGAGCGCGGCGACGAGGTCGACGAAGATCTCCGGCACACCGGCGAATCCCGTGCATCCGCTCCGCGCGATGCTCCGCAGCAAGTCACCGGCCGTGAGGTAATCGGTCAGCGTCACGCGCGCGCGGGCGAAGGCCGCCGACAGCACCTGGTTGAGGCCGTAGTCGAAGCTGAGCGGCAGCACCGCGCAGAGATCGTCGCGCTGGTTCAGCGCGAGATAGCCGGCGACGATGCGCGCGCCGTCGCACAGGCTGCGCTGCGACTGCACGATGCCCTTGCTGCGGCCGGTGGAGCCGCTGGTGTAGAGCAGGATCGCCGGCGCATCGGGGTCGTGGTCGCGCACGCCGTCACGCTCGCCCTCGCCCAGAGCCTCGGCCCAGGCCGGCACCGGACCGCGATCCACCAGCACCCGTGCGGTGCCGAAGGCGGTCCGCGGATCGGCGAGCGTCAGGGCCTTGGCGGCGGTGGTCAGCACGTGGCTTGCACCGCTGTCCGCCACGACGTGCTGCACCTGCGCATCCTTGCTCCGCGGATTGACGATCACCGCGACCGCACCCGCCTCCGCGCAGGCGAAGGGGAACTGTGCGAGCTCGACGTCGTGCTCGAGGTAGGCGCACACGCGCGCGCCCGGCTGCACGCCGACCGCGCGCAGTCGACG
This sequence comes from Planctomycetota bacterium, assembly GCA_046349595.1. Lineage (GTDB taxonomy): Bacteria > Planctomycetota > UBA1135 > UBA1135 > UBA2386 > JACRLW01. Next base: position 1,473,605 of record JAXMCA010000001.1, on the reverse strand, counting down.
CCCGAGCCGCCGCGCGGACGAGGCGAAGGCGCTGCCGCTGCACTCGGTGCTGCGCGAGCGCGCGAAGGTCTCGGACCGCGCCTCGATCCGCGTCAGGAGATCCGCGAGCACCAGCGGACGCGCCTCCATCACACCGCTCTCGCCCGCGCCTCGCCGCGCGCCTGGTCGACGCCGAGCATGAGGACGAGACCCACGGCGAGCATCAAGGCCAGCGGAGCGAGCGCGACGCGCTGGCTGCCGGTGAGATCGCGCAGCAGGCCGAAGGCGGCCGTCCCGACCCACGCCGTCGCTTTCCCGCTCAGTGAGAAGATGCCGAAGAACTCCGCGCGCCGGTCGGCCGGCGCGAAGCGCGCCATCAGGCTGCGGCTCGCCGATTGGTTGGGACCGAGGCCGAGGCCGACCAGTGTCGCCGCGACGCGGAACGCGGTCGCCGTCGGGATCGCGACCGCGAGGATCGCACCGGCCAGCAGCAGCACGAGGCTCCCGACGATCGCGGTGCGCGCCCCGACCCGGTCCTCGACCCAGCCGAACACGAAGGACCCGAGTCCGGCTGCGACGTTGAGCCCGATCGCCGTGACCATGATGTCGGCGAAGCCCATGCCCAGCGTCTTGTCCATGTAGACGGCGGCCAGCCCGATGATCGCCAGCACCGCGTCGTTGTAGACCAGGTGCGCGATCAGCAGCCGGAGCATGTCCGGATAGCTGCGCAGATGTCCGAGCGTGCGGATCACCTCGCGCACCGTTCCGCGCAGGCCACCTTCGGTCGCGGATGCTCGCGACAGGTTGCGATCGCGCAGCCACAGGAAGGCCGGCATGGCGAAGACGAGGAACCAGCCGGCGACCAGGAGATTGGTCGCGCGCACGTTGAAGCCGTCCGCCGTCGGCAACCACGGTCCGTAGCCGGTGCCCTCGATGCCGACGAAGCCGAGGCCGACGGCGAGGCACAGCAGCCCGCCGGCGTAGCCGGTGGCCCAGGCCTTGCCCGACAGCCGCCCCATGTGCTCGTCGGGCGCGAGTTCGGGCAGGAAGGCGTTGTAGACCACGTACAGCAGTTCGAAGCAGACGTTGGCGACCACGAAGGTCGACAGTGCGATCCACACCCACGCTGCGTCCGCTGCCGCGCCGTCGATCCGGTGCGGAAGGGTGAGAGCCGCGGTCGCCGCGATGCACGACAGGCTGAGCCCGACGAGCCAGCGCTTCTTGCCGCCGCGACGTTGATCGGCGCGCGCGCCGAGCACCGGCGAGAGCAGGGCGATGAGGATGCCGCAAACCGTGAGCGCCTGGCTCCACTGCACGTCACCGCGCTCGGGAGACAGTGCCTTGCTGAAGTAGGCGGCGTAGACGAAGGTCACGACCAGCGTCGCGAAGGCGCTGTTCGCGAAGTCGAACATGCACCAGGCGAAGCGTTCGCGTGCCGTCGCCGGTGGGATCGCGGGCGCTTCGCTCATCGCTTCTCCTTCAGCTCGTCGGCGCCCTGCAGGTACTGCCAGATCGCGCCGAACTGCGCCCGTGCGTCGCCGCCGAGCGGTTCGAGCGCGGTGCGCAGGTCCTCGTTGGCGAAGCGCGGCATCTTGGAAGCCGCGTCGTAGCGCGTCGGGTCGAGCATCCAGCTCGCGTAGTACTCCGGACGCAGGCGCTCCGCGACGCGCGCGAAGTCGATGCCCTGCACCTCGAACAGCGCGGCCGGTGGACGTCCGGCGACGGCATGACAGTTCACGCAGCCGAAGCCGCCCTGCGCCTCGATCAGCCCACGGCCGATGCCGACCTGCCCTCGATCGATCGACGGGGAAGCTGGATCGGTGCCGAAGCCGTGACGCGCCGCGAGGCCGCGCGCCAGCGGCTCCGCGAGCGGATCCGACAACCGCGGCATCCGCGCGTGCAGCCACGGCCGCGGCGACGGCGCCGCGCCGCGCAGGAAGCGCGTCATCCAATCGATGCGCAGCTTCTCGCCCACCACCGTCAACGGCGGTCGGTTCTGCGCGACCTCGACCTTGCCCTCGACCGGCTCGGGCTTCGGGAGCAGATCGGCGACGAGATCCTCGCGCGTCGTCCAGGTCGAGGTCCGATCGCCGATCTGGTGGCACGCCACACAACGACGCTCCTCGATCTGCCGGTCGGCGAACTCGGCGCGCGCGTCGCGACGCAGCGAATCGAGCAGCACGTCGACGGGGAGCGCGCGGAGGATCGCGTCCCCCACAGCGAAGCCGAAGTCGGGTGCACCACCGCGCGAAGCGTCTTCGGTCGACAGACAGCCATGACCGGCACCCGTGCGCAACACGTCGCCGAGGGCGCGCGCCGACAGCGTGCTCGTCACGCCGGCGTCGTGGCAGTTCGCGCAGCCGCGCGCAGCGAACAACTCGCGACCGTGCGCCGCGTCACCCGAAGAGCGACCGCCGCCGGTCGCAGGAAGGCGCGATCGCAGGAAGGCCTCGAGGTCGGCAGCCTCCTGCCCGACGAGCTTCAGGTCGGGCATGCGGACGAAGGGGTCGCGCGCCGCAGGCCGCGCGACGAAGTCCGCGATCGCCGCCGGTCGATACATCACCGCAGCGTGCGAGAGCTCGATCCAGGCGTCCTGATCCTTCGCATCCGTCGCGTGGCAGGTGAAACAGCCGAGACGGGCCCACAGCACACCGCCGCGCAGTGCATCGCCCGGGATCGCGGGCAGCGGGGCGTCCGCACCGAGCGTGACCAGGAAGGCCGCGATGTCGGCGGCCTCCTTCTCGGAATCCGGACCACGCAGCACGCGGGGCATGCGTGCGTGTCGACGCATCGAACGCGGATCGGCGATCCAACGCGCGAGCGTCGCCTGCTCGAAGCGCGCGCCGGCGTCCAAGAGCGACGGCCCGCGCATCGCCAGTTCGGGCATCACCGCCTGGGTCCCGACCGGCAGCACGTGGCACGCGGTGCAGCGACCGGTCGCCAGCGTCATGCGCGCGTCGTGCAACGCGAGCGCGTCGGCGAGCCCCTCGCTGCCGGGATCGTGGAACAGGGCGCTCGGTGGGATGGACTGGAGCGGCAGCTTCTTGCCCTCCCACGCCACGCGGAGTTCGCAGAGACCCGACAGCGGTGTGCGGTAGCGCGCCAGCAGCGCCCGCCGTCCCTTGCGCAGCCGCTTCGGCTCGGAACTCAGCGGCTGCGTGCCCTTGCCGGGGCCCGTCAGCACGACCTCGCCGTCGATCTCCAGCGTGAAGTTGCCGACGCCGGTGAAGGAGAACACGTAGTCGTCGCGCGCCGGCACGTCGAGTTCGCCCTGGAAGGTCGCATCGAAGAGACCCTCGCCGAGGAAGGCGGACGGTGCCTCGTCACGACCGACGTACAGCGCGAGCGCGGGCGCGATGCGCAGATCGCGCGCGAGCGCACCCTCGGTCGGCGCGCGCGGCGTCAGCGTGAGCACCAGACCGGGCGCCGTCGCCTGCGCCGGAAGACCGGCGAGCAGCGCTGCGGCGACCAGCGCGACGCGGAGCGGGCGCGCGATCACTTGCCTTCCGGACGCGGCAGCAGGAAGTGGATCGTGCCGTTCATCTCCCCGTCGATCGCCTCGCCGTCGGCGCCGTCGACCGACCACGCGACGCGGATCTGCATCACCGTCTGCATGCCGTCGACGGCGAGGAAGACGTGGCGCCCGTCCGGCGACACCTCGACCTTCACGACCTTCAGCACGTCGCGGTTCTTCTCGCCTTCCTTGACCTTCTTGTCGGGATGGCTCGGCGCGAACTCCGGCGAGCCGTAGTCCTCCGACCACTTGTAGTTCCAGATCTCGACGTCCCAGTTCTGCGGGTCCTGGGCGAGCTTCACATCGAGCGAGTCGCTGAAGGTCAGCTCGATGCCTTCCTTCCAGTAACTGCAGGCGAGCGGCATGCGCAGCGGCGCGTCGGTGCGACGCACGCGCTGGAAGGCCGATTCCTTGGCCGCGTTGGTCTGCCAACCCTGGAAGCCCACGGTGTAGAGGTCGCCCTGATGGAAGCGCCCGCGCATCTGGCTCGACTCGAAGCTCGCCGGGATCCGCACCACGCCGCCCTGCGTGCGCCCGCCGTCCTGCTGCATCAGCACCAGGTAGTCGGTGCTCTGCCCGTAGCTCTGGTGGATCAACATGCCGCCGAGCGCGCCCCAGGTCCCCTTGGGGATCCACACCTGGCCACCGCTGCTGTTGTCGATGTTCATCGGCAGGAAGCAGATCGGCTGGTCGTAGGTCGTCGGCTTCGGATCGCGTTGCGCGGTGTCGACGCAGCCCCAGAAGCTGCCGTTGGTGCTGATGTTCAGGCGGCACGCCGGCATCCAGGTGCCCTGGTTGTCGCCCGAGGTCACCACGCCGTCGGCGCTCACGCCGATGCCGTTGGGAGCACGCAGACCGGTCGCGATCACGTCGAGCTTGCTGCCGTCGGCGGAGACGCGCATCACCGTGCCGTGGTCGTCGACGATCCGCTGGAAGCCACGACCACCCGGGTTCACGGGGCCGGCCTTGGCGAAGTAGAAGTTGCCCGCTGCGTCGGTCTGCAGGTCGAAGGCGAACTCGTGGAAGCCCTGCGTGATCTGCACGTCGTTGTTGAACACTTCGACGAAGTCGCACTCGCCGTCGTGGTTGACGTCGCGCAGCCGATAGAGCCCGTCGCGTCCGTGCGTGTAGATCACGCCGTCGACGACGCGCAGACCGAGCGGATCGTGGAGTCCGGTGCAGAAGCGCGACCAGGTCAGCTTGCCGGGATGCGCGGTGATGCCGTCGCACAGCCACACGTCGCCGTTCCAGGTGCACAGCGCGGCGGTGTCGGCATCGACGAAGTCGAAGGCGGCGAAACGCAGCCAGGAGTGCCAGGGGTTGTCGCTGGGCAACGTGAAGGTGTCGACCACGAAGGGCCCCTTGCCCTCACCGAGCCTCGCTTCGGTCGTGACGGTCTGCGGCTCGCGGCGCGCACCGCCGCGCGTCATGCCGGAGATGTCGCGCGTGGTCTGGTCGATCGGCTGTTCCGCCTCGAGCATTCCGGCGGCCGCGGTCCAGGTCACCACGCGGACGAAGGTCGACTGATCGGAAGACGGGATCGTCATCTCGATGCGGCCGGCGTTGCCGGTCAGGAGTGCACCGCGCGGTGCGAACGCCGCGAAGCGGGTGTCGAAGCTCGCGCTCTGCTCCGCAGCCCGGTCCTTGCCGGAGCGGGTTCGCGACCAGCGGACGACCATCGACCCCGATCCTCCGTTCAGGTCGAGCCTGGTCTCACCGAGCGAGCCGGGCAGATCGGCGAGCACGGTGCGGATCTCGTCGCCGGGCCCGACCTCGAACACGCGCGCGATGCCCGCGGGCACCTTGTCGGTCGACGGCACCAGTTCGTAGGTCTCGAGCACACGGCGCGCCCCGACGTGGTACTGCATCACCACGTCCCTGCCGATCATCCAGTGCCCGTCGAAGCGCGCGTGGTCCTTGGGCAGCGTGCCGAAGGGGATCTTGCGGGGATCGGCGAAGGAGCCGTCCTTCGCCCAGCCAGGGGCCTGCTTCGTCGACAACACCTCCTGGCCGGAGACCCGCGAGCAGGGACCGTGCGCGCCGTCGAAGGGAGTGCCGCGCAACTGCAGCCTGCCCTTGGTCCACATCGTCGCGACGCGCAGCAACTCGCTGTCGAAGACCACGCCGGCGTCGTCGCCGAGGAACACCACGCGACCCTTCAACGCGAAGTTGTCGCCGGTGAAGCCCTCGATGGTCTGCGACAGGCAGGGGCCGTAGTCCATCTCGTTCCACGGCTCCTTGCGCTTCTCCTGCGCACACAGGGTCAGGGCGAGGGAGAGGACGGCGGGGACGTGCAGTCGGTACATGGAAGTCCTTCGGTCGGGGTGCGCAGGAAGGGAGTGCGGACGCTCAGAGGCTCCAGCCGTCGCGGTAGGCACGCTGCAGGAAACCGGCGGCCTCGGGCGCGTTGCGCACGCGCAGGCGTTCGGGCTCCCAGATCAGCTTCTTGCCGCCGAGGCGGAACGAGACGTTGCCGAGCAGCACGCACTCGCTGAGCGGACCCGAGTAGCCGAACTCGCAGGTCGGACGTCCCTCGCCACGGATCGCGGCACACCACTCCTCGTGATGGCCGATCGAATCGGGGATCGACGGCTCGGGCGCCTTGAAGCCTTCGAAGCGCGCCTTGGGTCCGATCTCGTGCTTGTTGTAGTCGCTGACGATGAAGCCCTCGCTGCCGCGGAACAGCACGGCGCTGCCCCAGCCGTCGACGCCGAGGTCTTTCGCGATGGCGGGCTTGAGACCGGCGTCGTGCCAGGTGAGCGTCACCGACGGACGATCGTTCGCCGCCGGGAAGGTCCAGGTCACCGACAGACCCTTCGGCGCGACGTCGCCATCCAGTGCGGGACCCTTGGCCTCGACCGTCTCCGGCGCGTGCAGACCGAGCGCCCAGAACACCAGATCGATGTAGTGGCAGCCCATGTCGGCGAGGTTGCCGCCGCCGAAGTCCCAGAAGCGACGCCAGTTGGCCGGGTGGTAGGCGTCGTTGACGAAGGGGCGTTGCGGCGCCGGACCGAGCCAGAGGTCCCAGTCGAACCAGTCGGGCACCTTGTCGGCTCCGGCAGGCGACGGCACGCCGCCCCACGCGCCGGTGCCGCACCACACGTCGACCTCCTGGATCTTGCCGATCACGCCGGCGCGCACCAGTTCGACCACGCGGCGGTAGTTCGGCAAGGCGTGGATCTGGGTGCCCATCTGCGTGATCAGCCCGCGCTCGCGCGCCAGCTCGGTGACCGCACGCACCTCGTGGATCGAGTGGGCGAGCGGCTTCTCGCAGTAGACGTGCAGACCGCGACGCAGCGACGCCGCGGTGACCAGGGCGTGCAGGTGGTCGGGCGTGCTGACCACCACGCCGTCGAGACCGTCGACCTTGAGCAGGTCGCGCCAGTCGCGGAAGGTCTTCGCGGCGGGGAACTGCTTGTGGGCGCCGTCGAGGTAGCGGGCGTCGACGTCGCACAGCGCGACGATGTCCTCGCCCTTCACGCCATTCAGGTTGTCTCCGCCGCGGTTGGCGACGCCGACCACGCCGAGCTTGAGCTTGCGCCCGCGTACCGGCTGCGGCGCTGCACTGCGGGGAAGGGAGCCGGGCAGGACCGCGGCGGCGGCCGAGAGGCCGAGGAAGCCGCGACGACTGAAACGGGCGCGCATGAGGGGCGGCAGGCTACTGCGCATGCTCCGCGGCACCAACCCGGAGCGTCGACGATGCAAGGTTCCGACGCGCGGGGCACGGAGATAGAGTCGACCCTTTCCACGATGCAGCCCCCACGCGAATCCGGCAGCGGCCCGTCCTCCCTCCCGACCGATCGTGAGATCAAGGACGCCGCCAACGTCGTCCGCGGTCTCGCGATCGATGCGGTCCAGGCCGCGAACAGCGGTCACCCCGGGATGCCGATGGGCATGGCCGACATCGCCGTCGCGCTGTGGCTCGACCATCTGCGCTTCGACCCCAAGGAGCCGGGCTGGCGCGGTCGCGACCGCTTCGTCCTGTCGGCGGGCCACGGCTCGATGCTGCTCTACGCGCTGCTGCATCTAACGGGCCACGAGGTCTCGCTCGGCGACCTGCGCCGCTTCCGCCAGCTCCACAGCAAGACCCCGGGTCATCCCGAGCACGGGCTCACTCCCGGTGTGGAGACCACCACCGGACCGCTCGGCCAGGGCTTCGCCAACGGCGTGGGCATGGCTCTCGCCGCGCGCATGGAAGCGGCACGCTTCGGCTGCCCGCTGCTCGATGCGCACCGCGTGGTCGCGATCGTGTCCGACGGCGACCTGATGGAAGGTGTCGCACAGGAAGCGGCCTCGCTCGCCGGTCACCTCCGCCTGTCGAACCTGGTCTATCTCTACGACGACAACAAGATCACCATCGACGGCAGCACCGATCTCGCCTTCAGCGAGGACGTCCCCGCCCGCTTCCGTGCGCTCGGCTGGCGCGTGCTCGAACTCGCCGACGGCCACGACGTCGCAGCGATCCGCACCACGCTGCGCGAGGCCTTCGCCGCGACCGACCGGCCGACGCTGGTCACCTGCCGCACGCACATCGGCTACGGCAGCCCGAACAAGCAGGACAAGTCGAGCGCACACGGTTCGCCTCTCGGCAAGGACGAGGTGCAGAAGACCAAGGCGGCGCTCGGCCTGCCGGAGACCACCTTCTGGGTCCCCGACGCCACACGCACGCTGTTCGCCGCGGCCGCACGGCGCGGCATCGCGACCGCCGAGCGCTGGCGTGCGGAGTTCGCGACCTGGTCGCGGAAGCACCCCGACAGCGCGGCGCTGCATGCGCGATTCCTGTCGCGTGAAGTGCCCTCCGATCTGCTCGAGCAGCTCGCCGCGGTGGTCGGCGACTCCGCGGGCGCGACACGCGCGCTGTCGGGGAAGGTGCTGCAGAAGGCCGCCGAGCTGCTGCCCGGACTGGTCACCGGCGCCGCCGATCTCGACGGCTCCACCAAGACGAAGCTCACCGCCTCGGGCAGCGTGAAGGCCGGCGACTACGGCCAGCGCAACCTGCACTTCGGCGTCCGTGAGCACGCGATGGGTGCGATCCTCAACGGCATGGTGCTCCACGGCGGCTTCCTCCCCGCCGGCAGCACCTTCCTGGTGTTCGCCGACTACATGCGCCCGCCGATGCGACTCGCGGCCTTGATGGGGCTGCCGACGGTGTTCGTGTTCAGCCACGACAGCATCATGGTCGGCGAGGACGGCCCCACCCATCAGCCGATCGAGCACATCACCACGCTGCGCGTGGTGCCGCAGCTCTATGTGCTGCGACCGGCCGACGGCGTCGAGGTGGCCGCCGCCTGGACACACGCGCTGTCGCGTCGCAACGGACCGACCGCGATCCTGCTCACGCGCCAGGATCTCCCCTGCCTGAAGCGTCCCGCGAGCTTCCAGCCGCGCGACGTGCTGCGCGGCGGCTACGTGGTACGCGACGCCGATCGCCCCTGCGCGGTGCTGGTCGCCACCGGCTCGGAGGTCGCGCTCTCGGTCGCCGCGGCCGAACTGCTCGCCAAGGACGGCTTCCACGTCCGCGTGGTGTCGATGCCGTCGATCAAGCTCTTCGCCGACCAGGAGCGCTCCTACCGCGAGGCGGTGCTGCCCCCGGGCGTACCGGTGATCGCGATCGAACTCGGCCGCCCCGAGCACTGGGTGATGTTGACCGGCAGCATCGACCGCGTGATCGGGGTCGAGCGCTTCGGCCTCTCCGCCCCCGCCGAGGTGCTCGCCGAGGAGTTCGGCTTCTCGCCGGCGACGGTCGCCGATCAGGTGCGTGCGATCGTCGGCTGAGACCGCGCGGGAAGCCGCGCTGCGCGGCGCACCGCTACACTCCCCGCCGTGCTCCGCTCCCTCGCCGTCGTCGCCATCACCCTCACCGCGCATCTGCTCGCGCAGGAATCCGGAAGTGAACCCGTCGCTTCGGGGCCGACGGCGGGCACCGCACTCCCCGCGCTGCGCGTCCATGCGCCGGCGGGCCCGGATGCGGGCTTGGAGCTCGACCTGAGCACATCGATCGGACAGGGACCTGGCGCGGTGCTGTTCGTGCACGAGCTGACGCGCAACGTCGCGCCGCTGGTGCGCGGACTCGATCAGCTCGGCGACAGCCACGCCTTGCTCGGCCTGACCGTCGGCATCGTGGTGCTCGCCGAGGATCGCAACGAGGCGGAACGCCGCGTCGATCCCGCCTCTCGCAGCCTGCGCATGGCGCGGCCGATGCTGATCAGCATCGACGGAGCGATGGGCCCCGGTGCCTTCGCACTGGATCGTCGGGCCAGCCTGACCCTGGTCACCTGCAACGACGGCAAGGTCGTGCGCAGCACCGCCTTCACCGACACCGGACGACAGGATCTCACGCGATTGCGCGAGCTCGTCGAGGAGGTGACCGGAGCCCTTCCGGCGACTCCGGGCGAACTGCGCGACGCTGCGATGCGACGGCTGCCGTCGACCGAGTCCGAACTGCGGGCGCGAGCCGCGCATCTCGCGCTCGAGCTGCACTGGCGCAACAAGCGCGATGCCGAGGAGGCCGAGGATCGCTCGCGTCGCGATCAGCAACAGGCCGACCGGCCGAGGGACGGCATGCGCGACGCCGCACGCGCGCCGCAGCCGTCGACCGCCGGCAAGGCACCCACCGACGACGGCCTGCGCGAGCTGCTGCGCGCCGCGATCCGACGCGACGCCGACGCGAAGCAACTCGACGAGACCTTCGCACACATCCGCGCACGCGCCGCGGAGTCGGACGCGCTCCGCCAGCAGGCCGTGTCGATGCTCGAGCTGATGCTCGGTCTCGACTACGGCACCGAGGACGCCAAGGTGCGCGCACGCCGACAACTCGAGGAGTGGAAGAAGGACAGGTGAGCGCAGGTCGGCGCAGCGTGTTCGCCGGACTCGCGCTGTGTGCCGTCGCCGGCGCGCAGCAACGGCCGCTCGACTACCGCCTGGACGTCGGCCCGTGGTTCGCGCGCCTCTCCTGCGCGGCGGCCGAGTGCCACGGCGGCGCGCTCGGGCGCGGCGGCTTCAAGCTCTCCCTCTTCGGTGGCGATCCGGCGCTCGACCACCGCGCGATCACCCTCGATCGGGATGCGCGACGCGTCGACTTCGTCGACCCCGCGCAGAGCCTCCTGCTCCGCAAGCCGACACACGAGCTCGATCACGGCGGCGGACGTCGGCTCACGCGCGGCTCACCTGCCGAGTCCGCGCTGCGCACATGGATCGCGCTCGGCGCGCCGTTCTCCGCAGCCGATGCGCCGGTCCTCGAATCGCTGGACCTGTCCCGCGACGGCGATCGTGTGCGCGCAATCGCGACGATCCGCTGGGACGACGCGGGCACGCCGCGCCTCACGGCGGAGGACGTGACCGCGCGCAGCCTGTTCGACTCGACGGCGGGCGACGTGCTCGCGGTGGATCCGGACGGCTGGTTGACCCGGCGCGGTCCAGGCGAGACATGGATCACGGCACGCTTCGCGGGCCGCGACGCGAGCCTGCGCTGCGTCGAGGCCTTCGCAGCGATCGGGTCGGACGCAGCATCCGACGACGACCCGCTCGATCGCGCCTGGCGTTCCGATCTGCACGAACTCGGACTCGTTCCGGCCGAGCCCGCGTCGCCGGAGCGGCTGCTGCGCCGCGCCTTCCTCCTGCTCGCCGGACGCCTGCCCACACCCGCAGAGCGCGCGGCATTCCTCGGCGCGGATCCGCAGCGGCGCTTCGCCGACCTGGTCGACTCCCTGCTGCTGGGCGACGACTTCGCGAGAGTCGCAGGGGGCTGGATCGCCGACTGGTTCGAGGTGCCGCCCGATGCCCGTCTGCTGCGTGACGAGCTGGATCGGATCGGGGCACGCGACACCTCGCTGCTGGCCGCTCTCGATCCACAGCTCGCCCCGGGACGTCCGCTGCTCGATCGCCTGCCGGATCCGCGCGACCGTGCCGAACTCTTCGCCCGCGCGGCGCTCGGTGTGCGCCTGTCGTGCGCGCGCTGCCACGATCACCCCCTCGACCGCTGGACGCGCCCGGAACACCTCGGCTTCTCGGCCCTGTTCGTCGACGCGCGACCGGCGGCCGACGGCGGCATGCAGGACGGTCAGCTGTTCGACCCGGCGAGCGGAGACGCCGTGCCGGCGCGCATGCTCGCCCTGCTCGGCACCGATCCGCGCGACGGACCGCCGCGCCGTCGGTTGCGCGCGGCACTCCTCGCGAATCCCCGGGTGTTCGCGCGCAACGTCGTGAACCGCGTGGTCGCGATCCTGTGCGGACGCGGCTTCGTCGAACCGGTCGACGACCACCGCCTCACCAATCCGGGGGTGCTTCCCACCGTGGAAGCACTGCTCGTCGACGGCTTCGTCCGGGACGACCTGCGCCTGCGTCCGCTGATCCGACGCGTCCTGCTGTCGTCGATGTGGTCGGTCGACAGCGACGAGCCCGAGGGCGATCCGCTGCGTCTGCATGCCGAGCGGATCCATCTCGCGCGACGCGAGGCGCGACCGCTGCCCGAGCCCCTGCTGCGGCACGCCGCGGCCCTGGCCCTGGGCATCCGCGATCGGACGCCGGCGCCGCCGTCCCCCTCCCCGCTCGCGCTGTGGTTGTCCCTGTGGAACGGCGCCGAAGTGGAAGCACTGCTGACCACGCCGGGAAGCGCCCTGGACCTCATTGCGCTGCGCGACGACGACCGGGAGCGCATCGCATCGCTGTTCGACCTGCTGTATGGCCGGGAAGCCGGGCCGGAGGAGGAGGAGGCGCTCCGCGCCCGCCTGGCCGCGGCCGACGATCGGACCGCCGCGCTGCGCTCGCTGACCCATGCGATGCTGCTCTCGCGCGAGTTCTCGTCGTTGCGCTGATCTCCGCGCCGGCCTGAACGTGGACCCTGGCCTCGGCCGATGAAGCCGGACGATGCCCGAGATCGCATCCGTAGCACTCCGACCGATCCGCGCCGTCGCCGTGCTGGCGCTCGCGGCCACGCTCACCGCGCAGACCGGCAGCATCGATCCGACCCCGGCGCAGCTCGACTCGATCGCACCTTTCGTCGCCCCGCGCATCGAGCTCATCGAGGAGGGCGCCGTCGACCTGCGCCCTTGGCTGCCCGCGGTCGGTGAGCAGCGGATGAACGACTGCACCTGCTGGGCGATCGGCTACGCGGCCAAGAGCTACCTCGAGGCACGCGACCAGGGCTGGCGACCCGACACCCCCGAACATCTGTTCTCGCCGCGCTTCCTCTACAACCAGATCAATCACGGCGAGGATCGGGGCAGCAGCTTCGTCGACGCGATCCGCGTGATGCGGGAGATCGGCGCCGCAACCCTGGCGACCTCGCCGTACCGGCCCGGCGATCCTCTCGGCGCACCCGACGAGGTCGCGTTCGCCGAGGCCCGAGCGTTTCCCATCGTCGACGGTTTCCTGTGCGCCGATCGCATCGCGATCCGCCGCGCGCTGCAGCGCCGGCAGGTCGTGGTGTTCGGTGCCGAGGTCGGCCCGCTGTTCCTGTCGGGGCGCTTCACGCGGTACGACCCGGCTGCGTTCGCGCGCGACGAGGCGATGCGCCAGCCGGGACAGCCCCACGGCAAGCACGCGATGTGCATCGTCGGCTACGACGACAGGGCGGGATGCTTCCTGATCCAGAACTCCTGGGGCCCGCGCTGGTGCGAGCACGGCTACGCGTGGTTGCAGTACGAGCTCTTCGACGAGATCCGCATCGCGGCCGCGGGTGAGGGTGTGTTCTGCAACTGGGCGGTCACGCTGCTCGACGTCGAGGAGAAGGTCGCCCGCGGCGACGACGGGCTCCGAAGGCCCCTGCCGCTCGACCTCGGCACGCTGTCGGTGCGCGGCTTCTGCGATGCGATCGACTTCGATCCGGCGCGCAAGGGCTACGTCTACACCTTCGTCGCCGACCTGCGCGGACAAACGGCGGCGCTCGACGCCGTGCGCTCGGTGCGCTGGTTCTGGACCGACGCGGAGGGCAAGCCGCGCGCGGTCGACTGTGACACGCGCGCCAACTCCTTCGGCATCGTCGGCAGCACGAACCTGAATCCGTCGCCGGTGCATGCCCGTCTGTTCCTCCGCGACGGCAGCGAGGCCCGTGAGCTCGACGGCGCGCTCGCCGGGCCGGTGCCGAAGGCCGACTTCCGCAGCGCCGGCATCCGCTTCGAGGACGAGTACTGGGGCCGACTCGACGGCGACGGCACGACGCCCCTCTTCGAGTGGTCCGCGCAACTCGACGTCCCGCTCCAGGATCGCGCCCAGATCACCGAGGTGCGCTGGCAGGTCGGCAAGCTGAGCCGCACCTGGCCGGAACAGGTCGGTCGCGGCCTCAACGGTCCCGCCTGGCAGGAGCGCGCCCTCGGCATGACCGATGTCACCGATCGGCTCGAAGCCGAGATCCACTACAGCGACGGCGGCGTGAAGACGGTGTCCCTCGCCCCGACCCTCGACGACGCGGTGCGCGACGAGCCGGTGATCGAGTCGGAGTACCGTGCCCTCGGGACGTCCCCCGACGGGCGGACCCTCTACGCGTTCACGCTCGGCGTCGACCTTCCCCGGCGCCACCGCCTGGAAATCGATCACGTCGACTGGGAGCTCGATCCCTGGCTGGCCGGACATCGTCAGACCGACAACCAGGGCACCTTCAAGTGGTCGATCCACGGCCAGAGCGACCGCGACTTCCGCGCCCGCGCGACCCTGTGCTGGACCGACGGCCGCAAGCAGGGGATCGAGAGCTGGATCGAGCTCGGAGCCGACGCGCGCTACGCGGACGACGATCACCTCGCCTTGCGTGCCGACGACTCCTATCTCGGTCGCATCGATGGCGAGCCGGTGTTCCGCACCACGTTCCGCCTGGTCGGCGACAGTGCGCGCATCGCGCAGGTGCGCGACGTGGTGTTCGGTTCGGACTGGCAGGGCCGGTCCGCGACCTGGAAGCGCCAGCCGACCGACGGCCTCGGCCCCTCGCTCACGCTCGACCAGAAGGGTGAGCGCCGTGTCACCGTCGACCTCCTCCTCGATGGCCGGGCGCGCCACCTGGAGATCGGGCACCGGCCGCGCAGCGAGGTCGACGACCGCATCTCGGTCGGGCTGACCCAGGCCGAGGAGGTCGACACCACGATCGATCGCGAGCACGGTAGTCCGGCGTACGCGAAGTCGCTGCTCGCCACGGTGCGCATGCCGGACCGCGAACGGAACCGCATCGTCGGCGTGCAGTGGCGACACACGCTGTTCGGCCGGCAAGAGCGCGAGACGATCGAGTCGTCGTGGCTGAACTACCCGGGGCTCTGCGACCTGAGGACGGTCGTCACCGAGCGCTCCCGCCTGTCCGCGCTCGTCACGACCATGGACGGCTTCGTCGAGCACGTCGAGTGCATGCTCGACCCGACCCGTGTCCGAACGGCTCCGGCGGAACTCTCGCTGCGCGTCCGCGAGAAGTACGAAGGTCACGACGACGAGGGTCCGGTATGGCGCGCGAAGATCGGCTTCGTCGGCCGAGCCGAGGCGATCGGTGCGGTGAGCGGCATCGAGGCGCGGACCCGACCGGCGTACGCAACCGACGCGGGAGAGGAGGAACTGCGGTGCGAGGCCCAGGACACCCTCGAGTTGATGGTCCGGGAGCCCACCGAACTCGAGTGCACCTTCCACCTGAACGACGGGTCGACCACCCGATGTGCAGCACGGATCCACGCCGACGCTCCGGTGATCGACGATCTCGCGGCGCAGATCCTGTTCCGCCCCTTCCCCGACCCGGATCGACCCGAACGCGTCGCCTGCGTGGTCGGCGTCGAAGGGCTGATGCAGAGCGTGGTGGGCGTGAAGTGGTTGCGGGACGACGGCTCGGTGATCTGCGCGCCTCCGTCGCGTGAGGACGGCGATCTCACCGGCTTCGCATGCGTGCTGGCTCCCGGCACGGAGCTGCCGCGACACGCCGAGATCGAGTTCGCCGACGGGCACCTGCGCAGGATCGCGGTCGGGCCCGAGCCGGCACGTGCGAAGGTCACGAGGCGAGTCGCGGTGCGACCCTTCGCAGACGGCCTCTACGAGGTCGAGATCCATCCGATCGGCGATGCGCTGGATCTTTCGTGCACGCCGCGCGATGCGTGGTGTCCGGTCGTCGTCGACGGAGAGCAGCAACGCGGCGATCAGGTGCCGCTGCACCGCGGTTTCACGCGGCGCTTCCTGCTCCCGTCCGGCAGCCATGCGATGCCTGCGCAGAGCCTCGTGTTCCGCAGGCCCGTGGACCTCGCCGCAGAGACCCTCGAGATCGCCGGCGCCTTCCACGGCCCGCTCGCGCTGCGCCTGGATCGGGCGCACACGCTCGACGGGGCGACACCGATGCTGTCCGTCGTCCGCATCGAGGGCGACGAGGGCGAGGTGTCGAAGGTGGCCGCGGTGCACTACCGCATCGACGGCGCACCGGCGCACGGCCACCGCGTCGACGACCGCTTCGCCGGCGGTGGCGACGGCTTCGCCCTGCGTCGCCGGATGGCGGTGCCGACGCGGATCGAGGCCACGGTGCAGTTCCAGGACGGCACCTCGCGCTCGCTGCTGCTGAAACCCTGACCACGGCGCGTGGTTCGGTTACAAACCCGGCGCGCGCGATGACTCCTTCGATCGGTCGCTCCACCACCCGACGCAGCTTCCTGGCCGGCTGCGCCGCATTGACCGCGGCGCCGCGCCTCCGCGCGGTGCGTCGTGATGCTCAGAGCCTGATCCTGATGTGGCTCGACGGCGGCATGTCGCACATCGACACCTTCGACGCCAAGCCCGAGGCCGCCGTCGAGATCCGCGGTGACCTGCGTTCGATCCGCGGTGCGACCGACGGCACCTTCCTCGCCGAGGGGCTGCCCGGCATCGCCGCGCGACTCGATCGTGCGACACTGATCCGCTCGATCACACACGGCGAGGGCAACCACGACCGCGGGTCGAACCTGCTGCTGACCGGAGCGCATCCATCGCCCGTGCTGCGCGCACCGTCTCTCGGCTCGATCGTCGCCGCACGCACCGCGAGTGCACGCCATGCGCTGCCGGTCTACATCGCGGTGCCCGACGCCCCCGCCGAGGGCGGCGCCGGCTTCCTCCCCGCAACCTGCACACCCTTCGCCGTCGGCGGCGACCCCGCGCGTCCGGACTTCCGCGTGCGTGACCTCACACCGCGCGACGTCGATGGAGCCAGGGCGTTCCTCGATCTGCTCGACGCCGCCGACGGGACACCGCGCAGCGACGGCGAGCGCGCGCGCGACGGATACGTGCGCGCGGCGGCGCGACTGAGCGCGGAGCCGGAACTGCGCGAGGCCTTCGCGCTGGCCAAGGAACCGGCGGAGCGACGCGACCGCTACGGTCACCATCGTCTCGGCCAATCCTGCCTGCTCGCCGCGCGACTGGTCAGGCACGGTGCGCGCGTGGTCCTGGTACGCGACGTCGGCTGGGACCACCACCAGCACATCGCACGCGAGCTGACCACCGGTTTCCCGCCGCGGCTGCGCGCGCTCGACGAGGGCATCTCGGCGCTTCTCGACGACCTTCGCGACGGTCCGCTGGCCGGTCGTACGATGCTCTGCGTCGCGAGTGAGTTCGGCCGCACGCCGCGCATCAACCCCGCAGGTGGACGGGATCACTGGCCGCGCGCGCAGTCGGTGCTGATCGCCGGCGCGGGAATCGCCGAGGGTGTCGTCGTCGGGCGCACCGATGCGCGCGGCGAAGAACCCGTCGAGCGCGCCCTCGCGCCCGAGGACCTGTTCGCGACCCTGGTCGATCGGCTCGGCATCGACTCCTCGCCCCTGCACACCTCCGCCGGTCGACCCCATCGCGTCGTCGCGCCCGACGCAGAAGTGATCCGCGAGATCTGCACGTGAAGATCCCGGCACTCGCGCTCACCCTCCTGGGATCCGGATGCACCGCGGTCCACGCACCCACGCCGGTCCTGCGCGGACCGGTCACCGCGATCCTGCGCGACGATCGCATGCTCCTGTGCGCGTCGCAGTCGGGTGTCGCGTGCATCGAGGGTGACCGCGTCGAGCCCTTCGCGAACCCCGGGTTCCGGGTGCTCGCGCTGACCACGGGAGACGGTGCGCTGTTCGGCGCCGGGGGCATCCCGGGCGAGCACGGCATCGTGGTCGCATGGCGCGACGGCCGCGAGGTCGCGCGCGCGGAGATCGCCGCGGATCTGCTCACGGCGATCGTCTTCGATGCGACCGATCACACGTTGGTGTGCAGCGGAGCCGACGGCGCGGTGCTGTTGCTCGATGCCGGCAGCCTCGCGCTGCGTCGCGTGCTGCGCCGCCACGGTGGCGCGGTCCGCGCGCTCGCGCTGTCGCAGGGGATCCTGGCCTCGGCGGGTCTCGACGGCGCGCTGCTCCTCGGTCCGCGGGACGCCGAGCCGCGCGCATTGCGCGCGCACGCCGCGGGAATCGAAGCCTTGGCGTGGTCGACCGACGGCAGCGAGCTGGCCTCGGCCTGCCTGGACGGCCGCGTGCGCACCTTCGCGCGCGAGGGGCGACTGCTCCGCGCGAGCGATCCGATCCGCGCACGCCTCCTCGCGCTGATCGCCTCACCACAGACCGGGGGTTTCGTCAGCGCCGATGCGGAGGGCACGCTGCGCCATCACGACGCGCAGGGTATGCGGACGCTCTTCGCGGGTGACGGCACGCCGGTCTTCGCGCTCGCGCCGGTCGGCGACGCGCTGTGCTGCGGTCGCCGTGAACTCGTCACCTGGCATCGAGCCGCGCGATGATCTCGCGCAGCTGCGTGCGGTCCTCGTCCTCGATGACAAAGGACACGCCGACGCGATCGACGCCGGCTTCACCGCCGCCGTCGGGCTGCACCCACATCACCTCGGCACGCACGCGCAGGGTCTCGTCGCCCTCGTTGAAGCAGGGCAACTCCACGTCGATCGGGACCCACTCCTCGTTCTCGATGCGCTCGACCAGGTCCCACGCCCCGTCGACCAGGAACGCGCCACCGGACTCCGACAGGTTCACGCACAGGCCGTGGGCCCAGGTGGAAGCCGCCGGAATGGTCGGGAAGCGGTAGCGGATCGGCCGCTCGATCACCACGCGGCGCTCGCGCCGGCGTTCCTCGACCTTCGAGTCCGTCGCCTCCACGAAGCTGCGTGGGGCGAAGGCGTCTTCGACGGGTCGCGGATCGGCGGGTGCGCGGTCGGTCATCGGGTGCTCCTGCCGATCGCGGCGACCGGCATCGCCTGCATCGGCAGGCACCCACCATCGACCGGAGTCGCCGCGGGAAAAGTCGGCGCTGCCCGGGGTCAGCCGTCCCGATCCTGGATCGGCGCGGCAGTCTGCGTCACATCAGCCCCTGGATGTCGCCGTTCTCGTCGAGGTCGATGTGGATGGCGTTGGGGGTCCGACCGAGGCCCGGCATGGTCATGACCTCGCCGGCGAGGGGATAGACGAAGCCGGCGCCGACCGAGGCGCGCACGTCGAGGATCGGGAAGGTGAAGCCCTCGGGGCGACCGCGCAGCTTCGCGTCGTGCGACAGCGAGTACTGCGTCTTGGCCATGCAGATCGGGAAGCGCCCCCAGCCGTTGCGCTCGAACTGCGCGAGTTTGCTCTCCGCGAGCTTGCTGAACTCGACCGCGCCCGCGCCGTACACCTTGGTGGCGATGGTCTCGATCTTCTCCTTCAGGCAGACCGTCTCCGGATAGAGGAAACGGAAGGTCTGCGGCTCCTCCGCTGCCCGCGCGATGGCGCGCGCGACGTCTTCGCCGCCCTTGCCGCCGTCGCCGAACAGCGTGGTGACGGCCGCGTCGAAGGCGCCGGCCTCGAGTGCGAGCTTGCGCACCAGTTCGAGCTCCGCAGAGGTGTCCGCGGGGAAGCGATTGATCGCGACCACCACCGGCACGCCGTGCAGTCGGACGTTCTCGATCTGCTTGACGAGGTTGCCGGCGCCGGCGCGGATCGCGTCGAGGTTCTCCTGCAGCAGTCCCTCCGGCAGGGGCTTGCCGGCGACCACGTCGAAGCGACCCGAGTGCACCTTGAGCGCGCGCACCGTGCACACCAGCAGGGCCGCGTGCGGGCGCAGACCGGACACGCGGCACTTGATGTTGAAGAACTTCTCCGCGCCCATGTCCGCGCCGAAGCCGGCCTCGGTGACGACGAAGTCCGCGCAGCGCAGGCCGATCTGGTCGGCGACGATCGAACTGTTGCCGTGCGCGATGTTCGCGAAGGGTCCGGTGTGCACCAGGGCGGGCGTGCCCTCGAGCGTCTGCATCAGCGTCGGCATCAGGGCCCTGCGCAGGATCGCCGCCATCGCACCGGCCGCCTTGAACTGCTCCGCGGTCACCGGCTGACCACCCTTCGTGAAACCGACCACCATGCGGCCGAGGCGCGCGCGCATGTCGGCCATGTCACGCGACAGGCCGAGCACCGCCATCACCTCGCTCGCCGCGGTGATGTCGAAGCCGGTGCGGCGCGGCACGCCGTTCTTGTCCCCGCCGAGTCCGATCTGGATGTCACGCAGCGCGCGATCGTTCATGTCGACCACGCGACGCCAGGTCACCTGCTCGGGGTCGAGGTCGAGCGGGTTGTCGAGCAGCAGCGAGGTGTCGACCATCGCCGCGAGCAGGTTGTTCGCCGCAGCCACGGCGTGGAAGTCGCCGGTGAGGTGCAGGTTGAAGTCCTCGGGCGGAACGACCTGGCTGTGTCCGCCGCCCGCGGCGCCACCCTTGATGCCGAACACCGGTCCCATCGAGGGCTGACGGATCACGCACACGGCGCGCTTGTCGATGCGATTGAGCGCCATCGACAGGCCGACGGTGTGGACCGTCTTGCCCTCGCCGAGCGGAGTCGGATTGATCGCGGTGACGACCACGTAGCGGGCGCGATCGCGGATCGGTTCGCGGTCGATCACGTCGAGCTTGACCTTGGCCATCGTCGAGCCGTACGGCTCGAGATCGGACTCGGTGAGGCCGAGCACGCGTGCGACGTCGGTGAGGGGGCGGAGTTGCGCAGCGCGCGCGATCTCGAGGTCGTTCTTCACGGCGGGATGACGGAGGGTGCGAGGTGGCGCGCTACATTAGGCGGCCGCGAGACGTCGTAAAGACGCGCGATCACAGCGTGCGAAGCCCGAGCCTGTCCGACCCCGACCCCGATCCGCCGATGGAGGACGACTCCGGAGCCGAAGGTCCGCGTGTGTGCTTCTGTCGCCACGTCCACGAAGCGACGCTGCTGCGCGCGATCCGCGCGGGACATCGCACGCTCGCGGCCCTGATCGAGGCGACCGGCGCGGGCACCGGTTGCGGGACCTGCCGCTTCGATCTACTCGCCCTCATCGAGCGATGCGCACCAGGAGGACCCCGGCCATGACCCGACGCTTCGCCCTGGCCGCGCTGCTCCTGCTGGCCGCACTCACCCTCGCCCTCTGGCTGTCGCTCGGCGGTGGCGGAACCCGGCCGCAGGCGCGTGAACCAAAGACCGTCGAGATGGTCCCGCTCGGCCCTTCGGTGTCCCGGACGACGGACGCGATGCCGATGACCAAGCTGCTCACCCCGGACGCCGCACTCCACGTGACCGTCAAGGGTCGCGCGGTCGACGGCGCCGGGCGTCCCCTCGCTGGCGTGGGTGTGGCCATCCGCGGGACCGTCGAGTCGGGCTGGCTCGACGACGGGCGCAGCGACGCGCCGCTCGCCGAGACACAGACCGCGACCGACGGCGGATTCGAGCTGCGCGTGCCGCGCCGGGACGCCTTGGTGCTCTCGCTCACCCACCCGCGGCTCCCGCCGGTGGTGCTGTCCTTCGCCGCACCCGCGCCGGGCGGCACGCGTGTCCTCGGGGACATCGAACTGCGCACCGGCCTCGGACTGCTGGTCGACGTGAAGCGACGCGCCGACCAGCAACGGGTCGCGGGTGCGAGGGTCGCCGCGAGCATGCTCGTCTTCGACCCCTTCCTCGGCGGTGCGGCACCGCGGCGCCTCGCCGTCACCGACGCCGACGGCCACGCGGTCCTCTACGGCCTGCCGGCGGGCGACTGGCGTGTGCGCGTCGAGGCCGACGGCTTCGCGAGCGCGGAGCGGGAGCACCACCAGGCCGCGGAGTTGCGGACGGCGCCGGGCATCCAAATCGCGCTCGACCCCGGCCACAGCCTCGCCGGCCGCGTGCTCGGTCCGCGCGGCGATCCGGTCGCCGATGCCCTGGTCACCCTGGTGCCCGACGCGCAGAGCCCGGTGACGACCAGTCTGCGCACCGGTGTCGGCGGCGAGTTCCGCGCGCTGGGGCTCCCCGCCGGCGTGATCCGGGTGCGGGCCGAGGCGTCGCAGACCTCCATGGTGTGCAGCCAGTCGGTCGTGCTGCCGCGCGACGATCGCCTCGACCTGCGCTTGCAGGCCGGGTTCGCTCTCGCCGGGAGGGTCGTCGAGATCGGCAGCGCCCTTCCGCTCGCCGGCGTCGACGTCGAGGCGCGGAGCGAAGACGGCTCCCCGCTGGTACGCGCCGGTCGCATCGCACGCGCGACGACCCGCACCGACGGCGAGGGCTCGTTCCGGGTCGAGGGTCTTCCGCCGGGAAGATTCCGCCTGTTTTTCACGTCCGAGAGACATGCCCCGGGCCAGAGCGACGCGCTCGAGTCCCAGGCCGACCCGCCGAGCGACGCGACCTTCCTGCTGAGGCCCGCGCCCGAGGTGGAGGTGTCGGTGATGGACTCGGCGGGCCGGCCGCTGCCCGGAGCCGAGGTCGAAATGCTCCCCGCCGATCACCAGGGCACCGCGCTGTCCGAGATGCTCTGCCGCGCCGCCGGCGGGTCGCATCGCGCCAGGGCGACGACCGACGCGAGGGGCATCGCGCGACTGCCGGTGACCGCGCCGCGCTTCCGGCTGTGGGCGCACACGGCCGGGCACGCCGACATGCTCGGCCCGATCGAATCGACACCGCCCGACCTCGCACGCTTCGCGGCCCCTGCGCTGCGCCTCGGGGATGGCTGCAGCCTCTCGGGCACCGTGCGCGACGCCGAGGGGAACCCGCTCGGGGGCGTGGTCCTGCGCGCCGACCCGGAGCCGCGCACCGCGGCGATGTATGTCGAGGTCCGCTCGACGGCGGACGGCCGCTTCGCCTTCCCGCCCCGCGCGCCGGGCGCCCATGTCGTCAGCGCGTGGACGGACGACGGCCGCAGCAGCGCTCCGCAGAGGGTCGTGCTCCGCGAGGGTCAGGGTGCTCCGCTCGAGGTGCAGCTCCGATGAAGCGGATCGCCGTGTTCGCCGCGCTGATCGCGGTCGGCCTCGCCGCGGCGCTGTGGAACCTGCGCGGCGAACCCTCGGGCCCTCGCAGCGATCCGGCGACCGGCACCTCGCCCTCGACCGCGGAACCGCGTGCACCGACGACGGTCACACCGAGCCAGGGTGCATCTCCGACGGAACAACGCGTCCCGGTGCGCGAACCCGAGGGCAACTCCGATCTCCCCCAGGGACTCCGCGGCCGCATCGTCGACGCCGCCGGTGCACCGATCGCCGGCGCGACCGTCGATCTCCTCGAAGGGCTCGCCGGCAATCCCTTCGATGCGCTGGTGATCGCCGAACGCGGCGTGGTCGTCCCGCCGGCGGCGCGTGCCCAGAGCGGAGCCGATGGTCGCTTCCGCATCGGCGCGCGCATGCGCCCGGCGCGTACCTTCTCGCTGCGCGTGCACGCCGCCGGCTACGCCGAGACGGTGCTCGGCGAGGTCACGCTCTTCGAGGACCGCTACAGCGACCTCGGCGACATCAAACTGCAGCGCGGCGTGCGCCTGGTCGGACGCATCACCGTGCAGGGCGCCGAGGGCTTCCCGGTGCCCGACGCCACGGTCACCGTCCGCCCGGTCGGTCTGACCCCGCTCGCTGCGCCGACCGCGGATCGTGAAGACGGTCGCACGGTCGCCTGCGACGCCGCGGGACGCTACGTCTTCGAGGCGCTTCCGCCGGGCATGACGCAGGTCACCGCCGTCGCGCCTGGATTCGCGCGCGTGATGCGACCGACGGTCGACCTGCGTCTCGACGTCGACAACAGCTGCGACATCGAACTGCCGCGCGGCATGTCGATCGCCGGCACGGTGCGCGACCGCGGCGGCGCGCCCCTCGCATCGGCGGCCATCGAAGCGCGCCCCCTGGTCAACCAGCAGCATCCGCGCGCGATCGCACGCAGCGACACCGACGGCCGCTTCGAGGTGATCGGCCTGCTCGAGGGAGCCTACGCACTCGAGGTCGTCGCGCGCGATCACGTGCCCCTCGAGCAGAAGCCGGTGCGCGCCGGTGCGCGCGATGTGATCGTCGAACTCGCGCCGCAGCCCCGACTGTCCGTGCAGGTCGTCGATCCCGCAGGAGCGTCGGTCACACCCTACGACCTGCTGCTCCTGCGCTGGCGCGCCGAGAGCGACAACCTGAGCGGGGTCCCGGGCGCGCAGATCGCCCGCGTGCTGCCCGTCGATCTCGACGAGCGCGGCTGCTTCGCCGCCGGCGGGGCCGATCCCGGTTCGTACGTGCTGCAGGTCGAGGCGAAGGGCTTCGCCAAGTCCTTCTCCGATCCCTTCGAGGTCCGCGCCGATGCCCAGCGCGTCGACGTCCGCGTCGTCGCGCGCCGCGGCGCATCGCTGCGCGCGGAGGTCCGCGATGCAGAGGGACACGCACGCTCCGGCGTGCGCGTCGACACGCTGCCGGAGTTCGCCGACGACAACCCGCTGCTCAAGATGCTGACCGGCGTGGTGCCCTCGCGCGCTTCGCAGGTGCACGCCGAGACGGGAGCGGACGGCCGCGTCCAGCTCGACCGTCTGGCTGCGGGCAGCTACCGGCTGCGCTTCTCCCACCCGGACTTCTGTGACACCTGGACCGCCGAGCTGAAGCTGGACGACGAGCGCAGCACCGATCTCGGCGTCGTGACCCTGCGCCAGGGCACCGAGGTGGTCGGCACGGCCACGCTCGACGGCCACCCCGCCGGCCAGATCAAGGTGAGCCTGGTCGCCATCGACGCCGACGGCGCGACCCTGCTGCCGCAAATCCTCGCCGACGCCGTCACCGACGACGCAGGCGCGTTCCGGATCGAGAAGCGCATGCCGAGCGGCCGCTACGTCGCGCGCGCACGCCGCGAAACCGTGCCCACACCGCTGCTGCAGGTCCTCGACTACGAGAAGACCAAGCAAATCGTGACCATCAGCGAAGGCCAGCCGCAGCTCCGCCTGCAGTTCGCCCTCCAGAGCAACTGACCCCCGACCCGAAACCGTCGCCATGAACTCCGGACCCAAGACCCTCCTGCTGCTCGTCGCCCTCGCAGCGCTCGGCTACGGCCTGTATGCCGTTCTGAGCGGCGGAGGCGACACGCCGCCGCCGATCACCACGCAGGAGCCGAAGAAGGAGCCCGAGCCGCAGAAGCCGCCGCCGGTCGTCGAGCGGACCGTGGATCCGGTCGTGCAGACCCAGAACCCCACACGCACGCAGGTCGAGCAGGTCGCGCCGTCCGGCGAGGACTACGGGCAGGGCCTGCGCGGGACCCTCGTCAATGTGGCGGGGCAGGCGGTCGCCGACTCGGTCTGCGAGCTCTACGCCGGCTCGACGCCGAAGGACCTGATGTCGCAGATGCTGGCGATGCAGAGAGGCATCGTGCCTCAGCCGCTGGCGACCACGAAGAGCGACGAGCACGGCGCGTTCAAGCTCGGCCTGAAGGACATCCCCGAGGGGAAGGTCTACGAGCTGCACGTCCACGGCAAGAGCCACGCGGAGTACTCGCAGGGCAACATCACGCTGTTCGGCGGGCGCTTCTGGGACGTGGGTCAGATCAAGCTCACGGCGGGCCTGGTCGTGCAGGGCCACGTCGTCGCCGAGCAGGGCGGTCAACCGATCGCCGGCGCGACCGTCGAGCTCACCAACGTCACGCAGGGCTTCGGCTTCAACACCGTGCCGCACGGTCCCGGCGCGTCGACGACCACCGATGCGGCCGGCGGCTACCGCTTCGAGAACGCCGCGCCGGGACAGGCGACGATCGTCGCCTACGCCCAGGGCTTCGCGCGCCAGGAGAAGACCCCGGCGCTGATCCGCGCCGAGGCCGAGAACACCTTCGACTTCTCGCTCGCGCCCGGCATGTCGATCCGCGGCGTGATCATCGATGCGGACGGTGCCCCGGTCGGTCGCGCCTCCTACCAATGCCTGTCGCTGGCGCCGAAGAACCCGATCAGCGTGCAGGGTGGCCCCGACAGCTCGGGTCGTTTCGAGATCCTCGGCGTGGTCGAGGGCCCCTACCAGATCATCGTCAATGCACCCGGCTACTCGCGGAAGAACGCGCAGCCGGTGATGGCCGGTGAGACCGATCGACAGATCGTCCTCGAGAAGCAGGGCAGCGTGAAGGTGAAGGTCGTGGCGAAGAACGGCCGCCTGATCGACCGCTTCATCTGCACGCCGAAGTCCTGGATCAACAACACGCCCGGCAACCTCTTCGATCACGAGGTGATGCGCGTCAATCCGCGCGATCTCGAGGGCGGTGCGGTCACGCTCGGCGGATTCAATCCCGGAACCTACGTCGTGCAGATCGACGCCGTCGGCTACGCGATGACCTTCTCGCAACCCTTCGACATCACCGTCGGCGGCGCGGATCCGGAGGTCACCGTCCAGATGCTCGAAGGCGGCTCGCTGTCAGGCACCGTCGTCGGGCTGAACGGCGCGCCGATCGCGGGTGTCAGCGTGCAGACCCAGAACAACGACTGGGAGGACAACGCGATCATGGGGATGTTCGGCGCGATGATCCCCGTGAAGATCTCGCTGATGAACATCAAGACGAAGGACAACGGAGCCTTCCGTCTCGACAAGCTCACGCCGGGAACCTACCAGCTGATCTTCCAGCACACCGACTACACCACGACCTCGGTGCGCGACGTGCAGATCGTCGAGGGCCAGCACACCGATGTCCCGCAGGTGATCATGGTCCCCGGGACGGTGATCTCGGGCTCCGTCCTCGTCGACGGGGTACCCTCCCCGCAGGTCAAGGTGCAGATGAGCACCGCGCCGGATCCGAACCGCAAGGACGGCCGCGGCATGTTCACCAGCGACACCGTGACCGACGAGCACGGTCGCTTCACCTTCCCCAAGCGCGTTCCGCCGGGTCGCTACCAGGCCACCGCCGGTCGCCAGGGGAACCCCTTCCTGATGGTCGTCGACTACAACCAGACCAAGCAGGAGTTCGAGATCGTCACCGGCCAGCCGGTGTTGAACCTCGACTTCGCGATCCGCTCGCAATGAGTCCGTAGGTCGGAGGGCCGGAGCACACCGAGCGGATCGACGGCGCCGCGAAGCGCGCGGCGCGCTACAACGCCGGCATGAACGCGCCGAAAGCTGCGCCCACCTACTGGGACTACATCCGCGTCGAGGAACTGCTCGCCCTGCAGGGCGGTGTCGAACACGACGAGTCGAGCCTCGGCGACGACGAGGTCCGCTTCATCGTGATCCACCAGATCGACGAGCTGTGGATGAAGCTCGTCCTGCGCGAGATGGTGACGGCGCGCGACGTCTTCGCCGCGGAGTTCGTGACCGAGCCGCAGCTCCACGCCGCGTGTGCCGGGCTCCGTCGCGTGTCGCTGCTCTTCGAACTGATGGCGGACCACTTCCGCCTGATGGAGACCATGCGCACCCGCGAGTACCTCGACTTCCGCGACAAGCTCTCCCCGGCGAGCGGCTTCCAGTCGGCGCAGTTGCGCGAGATCGAGGTCCTGTTCGGGCTCGACGACGGGCAGCGCATCCCCCTCGGTCACGAGCAGAGCTACATGATGGCGCTGCGCGGACCGGGCGGGGGCGCTTCGCCCGCACTCGCCCGCGTGGAGCGGCGACGCAAGGACCTGCCGAGCCTCAAGGACGCGGTCTACCGCTGGCTCTCGCGCACGCCGATCCAGGGCAGCGGTCCCGGCGCTCCCGGCGACGACGCCAAGGTCGCACGCTACGTCGACGACTTCCTCGACCAGCAGCGCATCGGCCAGGAGCAACGCGTGCGCGAGGTGCTCGCCCACCAGGCCTTGACCGAGTCCGACACCGCACGCCTGCGCAAGCGCTACGAGGACGAGCTCGCCGGCACGCGCCGCCACCTGTGCGCCGAGGACGTCGCCGAAGCGGACCGCGGACGCATCCGCCGCCTGCGCGCCGCGATGCTCTTCATCGAGAGCAACCGCGATCTCCCCCTCCTCGCCTGGGCCGCCGAGGTGATCGACGCCGTCGTCGCCGCCGAGCAGGCGATGATCGTGTTCCGTCAACGCCACGCGCGGATGGTCGAACGCATCATCGGCCGCCGCGTCGGCACCGGCGGAAGCGACGGTGTCGACTACCTCGACCGCACGGCGCTCTCGTACCGGGTCTTCAAGGAGCTGTGGGCGGTGCGCACGATCCTGTTGCGGAAGGACCTCGACCCGGACGTCCTCGACGCGGATTACTACGCGCTGCGCAGCGAGTAGGGCGACCCGGCCGCCGTGAGGAGCGCCGCGCGCATCACCCGCGCGCCGAGCGCCGACTGATCTCACGGATCGCACGCTTGAACGCCTCGAGGAGTTCCTTGTCGCCGAGCGAGAGGTCGATGTCCTTGCAGTAGCGATCCCGATCGATGTCGATGATCTCCGACCACTTCTCGTAGCTCCGGACCGAGGTGTCGACGAGACGCATGCGGGGAAGGTCGCGCCCACATGCCGCCCCGTACTCGAAGTCCAGCCAACTGCGGCGCCGCGGCTTGTCGTCGCGGGGTTCGACGAGCAGCTGCAGGAACGCGTCGCAGCTCTCGATCTTCTTGAGCACCAGACTGGTCGCGGTGTCCGAGTAGGACTCCGCGAACACCGGCTCGAAGCCGCACGCGCCGCAGGCCTTCGAGATCAGCTGCGCGATGTTCTCGTGACGCCGATGCCGGAAGTTCATGCTGATGAACAACTGGTGAACGGCAGGCGCAGTGCAGCGGGCCTTGATCGTCACGTAGCACTTGTTCAGGTCGAAGACGGGCTTCTGCGCTTCGCAGGCGGCCTGATCGGACCGAGCTGACGTCGCATCGCGACTCTCCGCTGCGGGAGCATCGTGGAGGACGCGTCGATCCATCTTCGCTCGTGGCACGTCGTCAGGGCGCCCGATCTTCTCGATCGCCTCACGGATCATCCGGCGCACGTGCTTCGGACGCTCCATCGGCGTGGCGCAGACCGCCACGATCCGGAGCGTGCCTCGCTCCTCGCGCGTCGACACCTCGAGCATCTTGTTGAGGATGCTCACGATGCTGAACTCGTAGGTTCGCGCGATCTCGGCGACCGCGTTCACCAGACCCTTCGACAACCCCGGCCAGCTCACACCCCTCGCCCGGATGTCGTAGTCGACTTCGACCACGATCGCCCGGCGATCTCGCAACTCGTCCGGCATCGGCACGACGCGGAGCAGGTGTTCCGAAGGATCGAAGGTCGCGATCGCGAGATGAGGCTTGTCGGGGAGCAACACCTGCCGCTGCGCCGAAGCGCCCGGGTAGTCGATCGCGCGGTCGAACCGCAATTCGCGATTGCTCCCGACATACCGCATCCCGAACGGAGCCCCGCTCCCCCCGCCGTAGACGGCGTGGAACGGCAACTCGTACAGACCGCGGACGTGGAAGGCCTTCGGGATGTGCATCGCCCGCCAGCGGATGCGTGCGATGCGGTGGTCGCGATCCCCCGCGCCCGCCTGGATCTCGCCGAGGGAATCCCCCGAGGGGAGGTGCGCACCCACGCGGAGGTACTCCGGATTGGCCTTGGCCAACGCACGGAGGTGCCTGCGGATCGCATCGACCGCGTACTGCATGTCGATCGACAACTCCTCCTTGAATGCCGCAGCACGCGAGTGGACCGAATCGTCCCCGGCACGCTCACCGCTCTGCTGTCCACGAGGCTCGGGATGGTGCGCATCCAGTTCCTCCTTCCTACGCTGGTGCATGGCTCGCACCGCCATGACCTCGGCGACGATCGTCCAGGTGCAGTGACCGAAGCCGGTCGGCGCCTGGTCCTGATGGAGGATGTTGAGCCCGTCCCTCGCGCCGTCGGAGACGTTCCTCCCTCTGGCGCGCAGGTGGTCGGCGATCTTGATGTGACGCAGCCCGGCCGAGACCTGGGCCAGGACCCCGAGGCTGTCCGTCAGGCGGATGCGGATGCGCACCAGGAAGGGCCAAGAGACCGGGTGGAACGGGGAGATCACCAGGTGGTAGCGGCCGAGCGATCCCGTGCTGCTCGGACCACGGTCCTGGTCCTCGTGCATCGGCGTCCAGACCGCCCAGCACTGTCCGCCGTCATGGATCCCGACCGACCGCAGACTGTCGCTGCGGAAGCGCATTCCGTGCGCCAGGGTCAAGACCGAACGCTCGCTGAAGACCAAGCTCTCCTCCGATCGCAGGCCCTCCCTTCACCAGCCAGGCGCGCACGCTAGGCGAGACGTTCGACCCGTCAAGCCCCGCCCAAACGCGTTCAGCTCCCCCGCAATTGCCGCATCACCTCGTCGACGTCACCCGCGGTGCCGATGAACAGCGGAACGCGCTGGTGAAGCTTGGTCGCCTCGATGTCGAGGATGTCGACCTCGCCGTTGGTGGCGCGACCGCCGGCCTGACGTGCGACGAAGGCGAGCGGTGCTGCCTCGAACAGCAGCCGCAGCTTGCCCTCCGGCTTCTTCGCCTCACCGGGATACATGTAGACGCCGCCCTGGATCAGGGTGCGGTGGAAGTCGGCGACCAGCGCGCCGACGTAGCGCGCCGAACGCACGCCGCAGGCGGTGTGGCCCTCGCGGAAGTTGCGCACCATGCGCTGCGTGTCCTCCGTCCACTTGCGCTGGTTGGCCTCGTTCACGGAGTAGGAACCACCGCTCTGCGGGAAGCGCAGGTTCTGATGCGTGAGGAAGAAGGAGCCGACCGCGCGATCGAGGGTGAAGCCGTTGACCGGACCGCCGACCGTGTAGACGAACATCGTCGCCGGCCCATAGAGCAGGTAGCCCGCGGCGACCTGATCGCTGCCGCGGCGCAGGAAGTCCTCGAGGCCGACCGCCTTGTGAGCGTCCCGGCGGCGATGCACGCTGAAGATCGTGCCCATCGAGCCGTCGACGTCGACGTTGCCCGAACCGTCGAGCGGATCGTGCAGCAGGACGTACTTCGCATCCTTGTGGTCGAAGATGTGCGGCTCCTCGAGTTCCTCCGAGGCGAGTCCCGCCACCACGCCGACGCGCTCGAAGACCTCGCGGAAGATCTCGTTGCTGACCTCGTCGAGCTTCTTGACCTCCTCGCCCTGCACGTTGACGTCACCGGTCTTGCCGAGACGTCCCTCCAGTCCCGCGCGCAGCACGTTGTTCGCGATCAGGCGTCCGGCCAGCGTGACTCGATTGAGGATCGTCGAGAGTTCGCCGGATGCGCCCCGCGAACCCTGGTCGCGGAAGTTGAGGTCGGCGAGCGTGAGGTGCTTGACGTAGTCGGTCATGGCGCGAGCGGAGGAGAGTGTGTGCGGCTGTTCAGCGGTACTCCAGCAGTTGCTCCGTTCCGCGCAACAGGCGCATGCTGCAGCCCGGGGTCGGCGCCGGCAGCGCGAAGAACTGCACCACCCCCTGTGGAGCGCGCGGAAGCGTCCGCGGCGTCGCGCCGTCGCCGACGAGGGCCAGCGCCTCGTCGCCGCGGCTGCGCACGCCGAACAGCCGTCCAAGTCCGGGAAGATCCCCGAGATCGAAGGTGGAATCCCGCGGTCGCGGGCGCCGCTCCGGGGCATCGCCGCGGAACCACAGCGAGGTCCAGCGGCCCCAGCCCTCGCGATCCGCTTCGGGAGCCCGCAGATCGACGAAGCGCGCCACCTCCTCGAACCGCGGCCCGAACTCACCCTGTGGCGCGAGGTAGCTGCCGCGGGCGTGCAGGTCCGGACCGATGCGCAACTCGCGAGGATCGTCGCACAACCAGTCGATGCCTTCGCGCTCGAGGTAACCGTGCAGGTCGCCGTCGACCATCGCTGCGAAGGCCGCGGGATTGACGACACCGTCGAGATTCACGACCGCGCGGTCACACTGCCAGGCGAGCAGACCGGCATTGAAGGCTCCCACGCGTGCCTCACGCGGGACGATCGCACCGATGCACTGCGACGCCACCCGGTGATCCGCCTGCCAGGAAAAGCGGCGCGGCGGGCTGTGCAAGGCCTCGGAATGGACGACGACCAGCGCCGAGGCGAGCACGGCCAGCGCACGGGTCGGCAACGCAGACGCGACGCGCACGAGCGCCCAGGCACCGACCACACCGATCGGCACCCAGTAGTAGTCGCGCGGCGACCAACGCACGAGATCGTGCAGGACCACGATGCCGAGGGCCGCGACGAGCACACGACGGGCGAGTCGCACGGTGTCGGCGTCGCGCGAAGGTGCGAAGCCGAGCATCGCGAAGGCGCCAAGCGGCACGAGCAGGTCCTGACGCCCGAAGGCCCAGGCACAGAGCGTGAGCAGGAAGCCGAGCAGCGCATGCCACGGTCGGAGCCACCGCGGCGCCGCCAGCGCGGCGAGCGCGGCGCAACCGACGCCGCCGGCGATCGCGAAGGGTCCGCCGAGCAGCGCGGGCCGGCCCCACCACCACAGTTGCCGCAACCACGCGGCGAAGTCGGGCCGCGTCGCCGCGAACTTGTCGTGCGCCATGAAGGCCATCGGCCAGCCGGCGTCGGGAGTCACGTGTCCCGCGAGCAGAAGGTTGATCGCGCCGTAGGC
Source organism: Planctomycetota bacterium (assembly GCA_046349595.1). Classification (GTDB taxonomy): domain Bacteria; phylum Planctomycetota; class UBA1135; order UBA1135; family UBA2386; genus JACRLW01. The sequence continues at coordinate 1,441,506 of JAXMCA010000001.1, read as the reverse complement.
GCACAGCGAAGCGGCGGGCGCCGCGCAGCGCATGGTCCACGACTCGCGCCGCACCGAGGCCAGCAGCGTGACGAGGAGCAGCAGTTCGGGTCGGGTCAGTACCGCGGCGAGTGCGGCGAGCAGGAACCAGCCGGGGTGGGCGTCGCGTGCGCGCAGCAGCAGGACGGTGACCAGCACCGCGAGCCCGCTCTCCTGTCCGTTCTGCGCCTCGATCGCCAGCAGCGGGATCGCGCAGAGCAGCAGCCCACCCGACCACGACAGACGCGCCGACAGACCCTCGCGACGCAAGCTCCCCCCGAGCACCACCGCACCGAGCAGCAGACAGGCCAGCCCGAGCCAGCGCGCACCACCCTCGAGCAGCGCGTCACCGCCGATCCAGTGCAGCGGAGCAAGACAGATCACCCAGAGGAACTGCACGCCGTTGGTCGGAGGTCCGTCGCCGATCACCGGACCGCGACCGGTCAGCAGGTTGCGGACGAACTCGAAGTAGTAGTAGGCGTCGTCGCGGTAGAGGTCGGTGTGCAGCACAGCGACGTCGCGCATGCTCCAGCGCAGCGTGGCCAGCGCGGCGATCGCGACGACCGCCAGCAGCAGGACCTCGGCCCGGTCCCGATTCAGACCAGATCGCTGTCGCCGATCGTGTACCACCAGTTCTCGATCAACCAATCCTCGGCAAGCGTAGCGTCGAAGGTGCGGTGCATCAGGATGCGCTCGTGCCACTTCGCGGAGGACTCGCTGCGGAACCCGTTCTCTCGCAGCATGGCGTGCTCGGGCGAGGGTTCGGCGAACACGGCCATCACTTCGCCGCGCCCCTGCTCACGCGCCGTGAGCGTGGCGCGGGCGAGCAATGCCTGAGCCGCGTCGCGGTCGTCGATCGGCACGCACCAGTCGGCGATCGTGCAGGCACCGGGCATCAGCTCGTGCCGGGGTCTCAGGACCATCAGGCCCGCGAGTTCGCCGCGACGGCGCACCTGCCACACCTCGAAGTCCCGCGCGCCGTGCGGGATGTCGAGCCAGCGCCATTGCAGATACGCGCGGTCACGGATCAGCACGCAGCGCTTCCCCAAAGCGAAGCGCTCGAACAGCGCGTCGACCTCCTCGCCGAGCACGCACACGCGCTGCAGCTCGAGATCGCCGGCGATCGCGGTCGACCCCTCGCCGGCAGCGCGCGCGAGGTACTCGATGGTGCGCACGCGACGGTAGCCGAGGTAGCGGCTGCCGACCCGCTCGGCCTGCTTCACCGGGTAGCCGTAGACCATCGCGTCGCCGCGCTGCTGCACGTCGTCGAACCAGGGTTCGGCGATCGAGATGAACAGGCCCGGGCGCTTCAGTCCCGCGCGGTGCTCGGCCACGACGAAGCTGTCGACGGCGTGCACGAAGGTGCGCGGACCGAACTCGGTGCGGAAGCGCTGCGGCGTGCCGGAGTAGTTGCCTGCGACGAGGTCTCCGCACATCCCGACCGTGATGCGGTGCCCCGCCGGATTCCCCAGGTACTCCCAGCGCCAGTAGCCGAGATCGCGATCGACGTAGCCGGGACCGCAGACCTCGCGGAACACCCGGTTGAAGGAGGCCAGGATGCCGACCTCGTCGCCGCTGCGGTACGGACGGATGTCGTATTCGGGAGCGCTCACGATGAAGGACTTTCGTCCGGCAGATCACGGAGACTGGCGCAGAATCCGCGCAGCAGCCCCAGGAAGCGACTCTCCGCGGCCTTGCCCGCGGCGATCACCTCGGCGTGGCTGAGCGGCTGCTCGGAGATCCCCGCGGCGAGGTTGCTGATCAGCGAGACGCCAGCGACCTTGGCGCCCATGGCATTGAGCGCGATCGCCTCGTGCACGGTGCTCATGCCGACGGCATCGGCACCGAGCGTGCGCAGCATGCGGACCTCGGCGGGCGTCTCGTAGCTCGGGCCGAGCAGACCGGCGTAGACCCCGCGCGCGAGCGACGGGTCGATGCGCAGGAGGCGTTGGCGGAGATCGGTGTCCCACACCCGCGACTGGTCGGGGAAGCGCGGACCGAAGGCCGCCTCGTGCGGTCCACACAGCGGCGAGGAACCGGTGAGGTTGAGGTGATCCTCGATGCACATCAGGTCGCCGGCGCGAAGCGAGGCGCCGATTCCACCCGCCGCGTTGGTCAACAGGAAGCGTCGCACACCGGCGCGCGCCAGCGAGCGCACCGCACGCACCGCCTCGCGCGGGGCCCAGCCCTCGTAGAGGTGGACGCGTCCGGTCAGGCAGGCGACGGCGACGCCATCGACGCGGCCGAGCAGCAGGCTGCCGCCGTGCCCCTCGACCTTGGGCACCGGCCAGTGCGGCACCGCACCGAAGGGGATCTCGGTCGCGTCCGCGAGCAGGGCGCCGAAGCCCCGCAGGCCGCTGCCGAGGACCAGGGCCACGCGCGCTTCGTGCAGACCGACGCCGACCAGGAAGCCGGCGGCATCCTCGACCCGACGACGCTCCTCGTCGGACTGGAACTCAACCGCGTTGGACATGGATCACCCCGGCGAGGCATGCCGTCATGCAGGTCGCGATCGCGCCGGCGAACATCGCACGGAAGGCGAGGCGCGCGATGTCGCCCTTCCGCTCGGGAGCCATCGCTCCGAGACCACCGATCTGGATCGCGACCGAACCGAGGTTGGCGAAGCCGCACAACGCGAAGCTCGCGATCATCACCGTGCGCGGCGACAGCGTCGCCTTCATCTGGCCGAGGTCCGCGTAGGCGACCAGTTCGGTGAGCACGATCTTCTTGCCGAGCAGTTGCGCCAGCGGCATCACCTCGCCGGACTGCACTCCCATCACCCAGGCGATCGGCGCGAACAGCCGGCTGAGGATCCAGTCGAGCGACAGGTGTTGTCCGGCGGAGAGCAGCGACAGCCTCTGGAACGGTCCCGTGAGGAGATCGAGCAGCCAGTCGGCCACCGCGACCAGACCGAGGAAGGCGATCAGCATGGCGCCGACGTTGAGCGCGAGCTTGAGGCCGTCGAGCGCACCATTGGCGGCGGCCTCGACCAGATTGCCCGCGTTGCGCTCGACGGGCACGTGCACCTTGCCGCGCGTCTCCGGCTCACCGAGCTCGGGGAACATCACCTTCGAGCACACGAGGCCGGCGGGGACCGCCATCACGCTCGCGACCATCAGATGCCCCGCGTCGATCCCGAAGCTGACGTAGAGCGCGAACACACCGCCGGCGATGGTCGCGAATCCTCCGGTCATCACCGCGTGGATCTCGCTCTGCGTCATCTTGCCGAGGAAGGGCCGCACCAGCAGCGGCGCCTCGGTCTGGCCGACGAACACGTTCGCAGAAGCGGACAGCGACTCGGCGCCCGACGTGCCGAGCAGGCGCGTGGTGACGATCGCCATGTAGCGCACCACGAACTGCATCACGCCGAGGTGATAGAGCACCGACATGAAGGACGAGAAGAAGATCAGCGTCGGCAGGACCTGCGTGGCGAAGACGAAGCCGAGCTTCACGCTCGGCAGGGCTCCCGCAGCCCCGCCCTCGGGCGGCACCACGGTCAGCGGCGCCCCGGTCCCGAGCGTGTCCCCGAACACGAACTTCGATCCCGCCGCGGCGAGGCCGAGGAAGTCCTTCACGCCGTTGCCGAAGGACTGCAGCGCCGCATTGCCCGCATCCCAGTAGAGGAACACCGCACCGAGCACGAACTGGCCGATCATCGCCGTGACGACGAGCCGCCAGGAGATCGCGCGGCGATCGACGGAGAACAGCCAGCACAGGGCCAGCAGGACCAGGATGCCGCCGAGCGAGACGAGGCGAAGCATGCGCGGCGCATCGAACACGAAGCCGACCGGAGACGCCACGTCGATGTCCGCCGGCGACGTCCCGCGCTACGCTCGCGCCGCGTGCAGGACCAGCCGATCGAACCGGGCGCCACGCGCCGCACCCGCGCCGACGGTCGCGACGACCTGCTCGTCCGCGAGGAGCCGCTGTGGATCGAGGTCCACGGCGATCGCGTGCTGACCATGCGCACGCCGGGGCACGACGAGGACCTCGCGCTGGGCTTCCTCCTCTCCGAGGGCGTGATCGACGGCCTCGCCCGGGTCGCCTCCACCACCTTCGCCGCCGGCGACCCGGCATCGCTGCGCCCCGACACACTGCGCGTGACGCTGTCCGAACCGGCCCGCGCACGCACCTCCGGTCGCCTGACACGCACCCACGAGATCCGTCCCTCCTGCGGGATCTGCGGCCTGGTCGACGCCGACCAGATGCTCGACGAGCTGCCACCCCTCCTGCCCGGAGTGCCCCGCATCACGCGCGCCGCGATCGACGGCTTCCGCACCCGCTTCGCCGCGCAGCAGCCCCTGTTCGCCGCGACCGGCGCCAGCCACGGCGCGGTGCTGTTCGGCGCGGACGGCACACCGTGGGGACACGGCGAGGACGTCGGCCGTCACAACGCCCTCGACAAGGCGATCGGCATGGCGGCGCGCGCGGGGCATCCGCTCGATCGCGCGGTCGCGATGCTGTCGGGGCGCGCCGGCTTCGACCTCGTGCTCAAGTGCCTGCGCCTGCGCATCGCCGTGATCCTGTCGGTCTCGGCTCCCTCCGCGCTCGCCTTCGACCTGTGCCGCTCCGCCGGCGCGACGCTGCTCGGCTTCGTGCGCGACGACCGCGCGCAGGTCTACTGCGACCCGGGTCGACTGGAGACTCCGTGAAGGGCAGACGTCGCATCCTGTGGTTCGCGGCCGTGATCGCGATCACGGCCCTGCTCGCACGCTACGCGCAGGTCGCGGCGCGGCGCCTGGTCGATCGCTGGGAGGTTCCCGCGAGCGCCTTCCTTGGAGACGAGACCCCGTACGGCGACAGCGCCCGCCTCGTCCTCGATCCGCACGCCGGCTTCCGTCTGCGGCGCCACGCCGAAGGAGCGGAGCGCAGCGCGCCGCTCGGCCGTCCGACCGAGATGACGACGACGACCTGGCACGGCGATGCGCAGGGCCTGATGCGGAGCGGCGATGCGCTGCAGCTCGTCGACGGTCCGCGCATCCTGCTGTGCGGCGACGAACAGGTCTTCGCCGGAGTCGACGAGAGCGCGCGCGTCGCCACGCTGCTGCAGGATGCGCTGCGCGCGGAGGGCGATCGACTCGCGCACGCCACGGTGATCGATGCCTCGTGTCCGCGCAGCTCGCTGCTCCATCGCACGCTCCGTCTGCCGGACCTCGTCAAGCTCTACCGACCGCACGTGGTGATCCTGGTGGTCTCCACCGGCGACGACCTCGTCGCCTTCGTCGACCGCAGCTCACCTTGGCTCGGCCCGACGTTCGACGTCGAACATGCCGACGCGGTGCCCACCGAGGACGTGCTCGGTCTGGGCCGTCGCGCGATGGAGGTCCTTCCCTCGGCGCCCGGCCTCTGGGTGCGCGGGCTCGCCCAGCGCGAGTACGCCGCCGCGCACCCCGACTTCGTCGCGCGCCTGCCCCGTCTGCTCGACCGCTGCATCGCCTGGGCGCGTACCACGGCGCCGCGCGGCGGTCTCCTCCTGTGTCTCGTCCCCCCCGCCGATCTCGCACGGCCGACCGAGGTCGCGGCGATCCTGCCGGACGCGCTGCGCACGCAGCTCCACGACGATGTCGCGCGCGACCTGCACGAACAGTTGGCTCACTCCTGCGAGCGCGTGCACGTGGGCTGGGTCGATGCGCTCGATGCGCTCGCGAAGACCGAAGGGGCCGACGTCTACCGCAGCAACGGCTGCCTCGGTGCAGCCGGGCATCGCACGGTGGCGGTTCTCCTCGCGCATCGGCTTCGCGACACCTTCCGCTCGCTGTGAGCCGCAGCGTCGACCCACTCAGCCGCGCCGTACCGTGAACTGCGCTGCGACGCCCCCGAGCACCAGCACCATCGCCAGCAACAGGTCGCGTCCGAGCATCTCGTCGAGTAGCAAGACGCCGAGCAAGGCGGTGAGCACCGGCACCGTGAGCTGCACGATCGCCGCGCGCATGCGCGTGAGCCCGGGCAGAGCCGCATACCAGATCGCATAGCCGAGGCCGCTGGCGACGGCACCCGACGCGATGGCGAGCAACGCGCCCTGTACGCCCAGCGCGATGCCGTTCACGAGCCAGGCGAGGATCGCGACCGGCACGCACAGCACGGAGGCGCGCAGGAAGTTGCCGGCCGTCTCGAAGCGCGGATTCCCGCCGCTGCGTCCGAGCAGGGTGTAGACCGCCCATGCCACGCCGGCCGCGATCATCGACAGCGCGGCGGGAAGGGGCGGCGCACTCAGACCGTGGGCGACGAGGCGCACCAGTCCACCGACGGCGCAGAGCATCCCGATCCCCTGCAACACGCTCGGCCGCTCGCCTCGCTTCACCGCCCAGCCGAGCATGGTGATCTGCACCGAGCCGAACAGGAGCAGCGCTCCGGTGCCGGCGCCCATGCCGAGGTAGGCGAAGGCGAAGCCGCACATGTAGACCGTCAGCGCGATCGCTCCGGCGAGGCTGCCGCCGATGCGCAGGGCGCGCGGCCGGCGCTCGACGAGCACCAGCGCGGACAACAGCACGGCGCCGCTGACCGTGCGCAGCAGCGCGAAGCTCGCCGGATCGATGGTGCGCGAGGCGAGCGCCGTGCGACACAGCAGCGAGTTGCCGGCGAAGGCGAGCATCGCCAGCGCACAGAGGACCACAGTGCGGAGTTCCTTCTCCCGGCTCATGCCCTCGCCTCCCGGGGAGCGAGTGCGGCGGAACCCAGTGCACAGGCGACGCCGACCCACAGTCCGACGGCGAGCGTTCCGGTGGCCGCAGCCGCCGCGGCGAGCAGCGGCTGCGCGATCAATTGCGAACCGCGCCCGAGGTTGTAGAGCGTGCTCGCCGCCGTCGCGCGCAGCTCACGTCCATAATGGTCGGCGAACCAGGTGCCGAAGGCCGACCAGGTACCGGAGCCGAGACCGACACAGCACAACGCGGCACCGCTGAGCAGCAGGCTGCCGCGCAAGGTGGCGAAGGCGACGGCGATCACGGCGAGGCCGATCGCAGAGATCGTGCACAGACCGACGAAGGTGCGGCGTCGCCCGAAGCGCAGGGCGAGCGGTGCGAACACCAGATCGGCGACGATCTGCGCGACCGCGAGCGCGACGTGGAATCCGGCGACGAATCCCGCGCTCGCACCGCCCTCGCGCAGCAGCAGACTCGGCAGCCAGGCGAAGCAGCACCAGAAGCCGGTCATGTGCAGGACGAGCACGCAAAGGAGCCGCGCGCTGATCGCGAGGTGTGCCGGGTCCCACAGCGCACGCAAGGGCGTCGGTTGCGCGCTTCGCGGTGCGTCCTCGTGCGGCATCGCCCAGCGTGCCATGCACACCAGCCCCGCGGGGAGCGCGGACCACGCGAAGACCGCGCGCCAGCCGATGTGCGGTGCGAGCAGACATCCGCTCAGCGCAGCGAGAGCGAGACCGACCGGAGATGCTGCCTGCAGCACCGCCGCGGCCCTCTGCCGCAGGGAAGGCGGATAGCTCTCGGCCACCGCAGCATGACCGACTCCCCACTCGCCGCCGACGCCGAGCCCGGTGACGAAGCGCGCGAGGGCGAGGGAGACGAAGCCATCGGCAGTGGAGGTCAACAGCGCTCCCGTGGAGAACAACAGGATGCTGAGCGACATCACCCGACGACGCCCGCGACGGTCGGCGAGACGTCCGGCGAGCACGCCGCCGAGCGCCGCCGCCGCGAAGGTGATGCCGTCGACCCAGGCGAGCTGCGCCGTCGACAGGGAGAGCTCGCCGCGCAGGGCCTCCTTGACGAAGGCGAACAGCACCAGGTCGTGGAAGTCGAAGATCCAGCCGAGCGCGCAGAAACCCAGCACGCGTGCCGGTGCACCGGTGAACACGCGGTCCTGTGCCGCACCCGTCGTCGGAGAGCCCGTCATCGGCCAGAGGGCGGACCTTAGCAGCGGGTGCGCCACGGTCGAGACTCTTCGAATCGCCGGGCTCCGACCCGATCCATGAGCCGCAGCGGACACCGCCGAACCTCTGCTAGACTCTCCGCCCCGCATGTCCAGCCGGTCGCGTCGCAACACCATCCCGGTCCAGGTCCGCAAGGTCGTCGTCGGCGGCGGTGCTCCGGTCGTCGTCCAATCGATGACCAACACCGACACCGCCGACGCGGTCGCGACCGCCCAGCAGGTCGCCGAGCTGTTCAACGCGGGATCCGAGATCGTGCGGATCACGGTGAACACGCGCGAAGCGGCGGCCGCCGTCCCCGAGATCCGCAAGCGACTCGAGGACCGCGGTGTCGACGTCCCGCTGGTCGGCGACTTCCACTACAACGGCCACCTGCTGCTGCGCGAGTTCGAGGACTGCGCCCGCGCGCTCGACAAGTACCGCATCAACCCCGGCAACGTCGGCAAGGGCAACAGCCACGACCGCAACTTCGCGACCATGATCGAGGTCGCGAAGGAACACGATCGCCCGGTGCGCATCGGCGTGAACGCGGGCTCGCTCGACCAGGAAGTGCTGGCGCGCCTGATGGACCGCAATGCGCGCGCCGCGGAACCGAAGGACGCCGAGGAGATCCTCGGCGACGCGATGGTCGAGAGCGCGGTGCAGTCCGCGCGGGCCGCGGTCGAACTCGGCCTGCCGCCCGACCACATCGTGATCTCCTGCAAGATCAGCCGCGTGCAGGCGCTGGTCGACGTCTACCGCAAGCTCGCCGCGGCCACCGACCACGCGCTGCACCTCGGTCTCACCGAGGCGGGCATGGGCACCAAGGGCATCGTCGCCTCGACCGCCGCGCTGTCGCTGCTGCTGCAGGAAGGCATCGGCGACACGATCCGCGTGTCGCTCACGCCGCGCCCCGGCGACCCGCGCACCGAGGAGGTCCGCGTCGCGCAGCAGATCCTGCAGTCGCTCGACATCCGGCCCTTCCTGCCGCAGGTCACCGCCTGTCCCGGTTGCGGCCGCACCACCAGCACGCTGTTCCAGGAGCTCGCGCAGTCGATCGAGCGCTTCCTCCACGAGCGCATGCCGATCTGGCGCAAGCAGAAGCCGCAGGTCGCGAAGTTGCAGGTCGCGGTGATGGGCTGCGTCGTCAACGGACCCGGCGAGAGCAAGGCCGCGCACATCGGCATCTCATTGCCCGGCACCGGCGAAGCGCCGCGTGCGCCGGTATACGTCGACGGCGAGAAGATCGCGACGCTGGAGGGCGCGCACCTCGCGCAGGACTTCCAGCGCATCGTCGAGGACTACGTGGCGCGGATGTGAGCGCTCAGGTCGTCGGCCCCGGCGTGGTGAGCTTGAGTCCGACGATCGCCACCAGCAGCAGCGCGAGGAAGCAACCGCGCGCCACCGAGATCGATTCGCCGAGCACCGCCACGCCGAGGATCGCCGCGCCGAGCGTGCCGATGCCGACCCAGACCGCATAGGCGGTGCCGATCGGAAGGCTGCGCACGGCGATGCCGAGCAGCAGCATGCTCAGCGCGAGCGCGATCACCGTGAACACCGAGGCGAGCGGACGGGTGAAGCCGTCGGACATCTTCAGTCCGATCGCCCAGGCGGTCTCGAACAGCCCGGCGACGACCAGGATCGCCCAGTTCACAGGTCCTCCGCGGTCAGGCGCTCCAGCACCAGCGGACGGGTCGCCAGTGCCGCGTCGTCGATGCGGATCGCGTCGAGCACGCGCGGCAGCGCGGCATTGGCCTCCTCCTGCGAACGCGCCAGCACGATCGCCAGCGGCTGTCCCTTCTTCACCTGCGCACCGCACTGCTCGATCAGCATGATGCCGACGTGCGGATCGACGTCGTCCTGCGGCTGCTTGCGGCCCGCGCCGAGGTCCATCGCGCACAGCCCGAGCGCCAGCGGGTCGATGTCGACGATGAAGCCGTCGCGCGGGCTGGCGACGCCGAGCCGGACCGGTGCGGCGCCGAGCGCCTTCGGTTCGTCGAGGAAGCGCGGGTCGCCACCCTGCCGCTTCACGTTGTGGCGCAGCTTCGCGAGCGCGCGCCCGCTGTCGATGGCGAGCTCGAGCTTCGCGCGCGCGCGGGCCGGGTACTCCTCGCCGGCGAGCAGCAGCATCTCCACGCCGAGCGCGAGCGTGATCTCCCGCAGGTCCGGCGGCCCCTGGCCCTTGAGCACCTGCGCCGCCTCGAGCACCTCGATGTGGTTGCCGATCGCACGTCCGAGCGGGCGATCCATGTCGGTGATCAGCGCCGTCACCCTCACGCCGGCCGCGGTGCCGACGCGGACCAGGTTCTCCGCGAGCGTGCGCGCGCTGCGATGGTCCTTCATGAAGGCCGCGCGGCCGCACTTGACGTCCATCACCAGCCCGTCGATGCCCTCCGCGAGCTTCTTGCTGAGGATCGACGAGGTGATCAAGGGGATCGATTCCACGGTGCCGCTGATGTCGCGCGTCGCATACATCCGCTTGTCGGCCGGCGCGATCGAGGTGCTCGCCCCCGCCATCGCGAAGCCGCACTCGCGCAGCACCGCGATCATCTCCTCGGGTTGCAGGTCGGTGCGGAAGCCGGGGATCGCGTGCAGCTTGTCGATGGTGCCGCCGGTGTGACCGAGGCCGCGTCCGGAGATCATCGGCACCGGAACTCCGCACGCCGCGACCAGCGGTGCGAGGCACAGGCTGACCTTGTCGCCGACGCCTCCGGTGCTGTGCTTGTCGACCTTCCTCCCCTCGATCGACGACAGGTCGAGGACGGTCCCCGAGTCCCGCATCGCGAGCGTGAGCTGCGCGGTCTCCTCGGCATCCATGCCGCGGCAGCAGATCGCCATCAGCATCGCGCCGAGCTGGGCATCGCCGAGCGAGCCGTCGACGACGCCGGCGACGAAGTCGCGGATCTCCTCGCGGTCGAGGGCGCCGCCGTCGCGCTTCTTCTGGTTCAACCGGGCGGGGTGGTGCTGCATGGCGGAAGCGTCGCAGGGTCTGCCGCGGGCGCAAAGCGGCATCCGGAGCCCGCGATTGGCGCCCGGCAGCGCCACAGCGCAGAATCCCGCCCGAGGTCCGCCCCATGCACAAGACTCCCCTCGCCGCGGCCCTGCTCGCCGCGCTGTCCGCCTGCGCGTCGCAGGGCGATCGCTCGGTCTCCAACGACACCGATTTCGTCGGCGCCTACAGCCGCCCCGCCACCACCTCGTCTCCCGAGGCGAAGCAGTTCTTCGACCGCGGTCTGCAGTGGGCCTACGGCTTCAACCACGACGCGGCGATCCGCTGCTTCAAGACCGCACAGCGCCTCGACCCCGACTTCGCGCTCGCCTACTGGGGCGAGGCCTGGGCGCTCGGCCCCAACATCAACGCCCCGCTCGAGGACCCCGCGGTCGCCAAGGCGGCGTGGACCGCGGCGCAGGCCGCGAAGTCCCACGATGCCAGGGCCAGCGGCGAGGAGCGCGCGCTGATCGATGCGCTGCTCACGCGCTACGCGGAGGATCCTTCGAAGGCCGATCGCGCCGCACTCGATTCCGCCTTCGCCACGGCGATGGGCAAGGCGCACGAGCAGTTCCCGCACGATCCGGACATCGCCGCGATCTACGCCGACGCGATCCTCAACACGCGACCCTGGGACTACTGGGAGAAGGACGGCTCGCCCAAGGCCGGTGTCGCCGATGCGCTCGCCACGCTGCGCTCGACGCTGCGCGAACATCCCGACCACGCCGGCGCGCACCACTTCATGATCCACGTCACGGAGTCGTCGCCGCATCCGGAGGAAGGCCTGCCGTCGGCGCGCGTCCTCGCCGCGCTCGCTCCGGGTGCAGGCCACCTGGTGCACATGCCAGCACACACCCTGCATCGGCTCGGTCGCTACTACGAAGCCGAGGAGTGCAACCGACGTGCGGTCGAGGTCGACCGCGCCTTCTTCGCGCGCCACACCGAGACCAGCTTCTACCTGTTCTACCTGACCCACAACCATCACTTCCGCGCCTGGTCGGCGATGTACGGCGGCCGCTTCGAGATCGCGCGCCTCGCGGCCCATGATCTCGTGGCAGATCTGCCTCCCAACGCCACCACGGAGCTCGCCCCTTTCGTCGACGGCTACCTTCCGGCCGTACTGCACGTGCTGGTCCGCTTCGGCAAGTGGGACGAGTTGCTCGCCTACCCGGCCTACGCCGACAACCTGCCACTCGCCAACACCATGCGCCACTACGCGCGCGGCGTGGCCTTCGCGGCGACCGGCAAGGTGGCCGAGGCCCGCGCCGAGCAGCAGGCCTTCGAGGCGACAGCCAAGGGCGTCGACCAGAAGGCCAAATTCGGCATCAACGACGCGTTGCCGGTGATCGACATCGCGCGAACCGTGCTCGAAGGCGAGACCCTCTACCGCGAGGGCAAGTTCGACGACGCCTTCGCGACCCTGCGCCGCGGCGTGCAGATGGAAGACGACCTCCGCTACGACGAGCCGTCACCCTGGATGATGCCGGTGCGCCACGCGCTCGGCGCATTGCTGGTCGAGCAGGGCCGGATCGCCGAAGCCGAACAGGTCTACCGCGACGACCTCGCACACAACCCGGAGAACGGCTGGTCGCTGCACGGACTCAGCGAGTGCCTCGGCAAGCAGGGCAAACTCGACGAGCAGAACGCGGTGCAGGCACGCTTCGCCGTCGCCTGGGCGCACGCCGACACCAAGCTCGACCACGGCTCCTGCTTCTGCCGCAGTGCGGGGGCCTCGTCGGGGAACTGAGGATCCACCGCCTTGCGCAGCGGCGGCTGAAGCGCTCCAGGTTCGCCCGAGGCTCCGAAGCGTGAGAGGCTGAGAGCAGCGAACGACGCCAATCAGCGCGCCGACGTCAATGCCGACTGCAGGAACCCCCGCCGCCCGCGCGCCCCTTGCCCTCGCAGTGCCCGCCGCCACCGCAGCCGCCGTGGCCGTCGCAGCTGCGCTCGACGCCGGGTTGCGCCGGATCGCGGCGGCCGATCCAGAGCTGCACGATCACCCACGCGGCGCAGCCGAGTCCGAGACCGAGGATGGCGAGGACTTCGTTGAGCATCACGCACCTGCCGCGCTGAACAGGCCGGCGAAGCCCATGAAGGCCATCGAGAGGATGCCGGCGATGATGAGGTTGTGCGCGGTGCCGCGCATCACCGCGGGGATGTCGGACAGTTCGGCCTCCTCGCGCAGGCCGGCCATCAGCACCAGGGCCAGCGTGAGTCCGCCGCCGCCGCCGAGTGCGAAGGCGAGGCCTTCGAGGAAGCCGTAGCCGCGACTCTGCTGGAACAGCGCGAGGCCCAGGATCGCGCAGTTGGTGGTGATCAGCGGTAGGTAGATGCCGAGCGCGCGGAACAGCGCGGGGCTGACCTTCTTGATCACCATCTCGACGAACTGCACCACGCTGGCGATCACCAGGATGAAGGCCAACAGGCGCAGGTACGGCGCGTACACCAGCACGAAGCGCTCGAGCGCCCACGCGCTGATCGAGGTGATCACCATCACGAAGGTGCTGGCGAGGCCGAGGCGCAGCGCGGTCTGCAGCTTGCTCGACACGCCGAAGAAGGGGCACAGGCCGAGGAAGTACGAGAGCGTGAAGTTGTTGACGACCAGGGCACTGATGAAGATCCACAGCAGGTTCTGCATCACGCCGCCTCCTTCTCCTGCGCCTTCTGCCGGCGGTCCTTGCGCTCGCGTGCGGCGGCGAAGCCCAGCAGGATGAGTCCGAGCATGATGAAGCCGCCGGGAGGGAGGATCATCACGACCCAGGGTTCGTAGTGCGGTCCGAGCAGTTGGACGCCGAACAGCGAACCATTGCCGAGGATCTCGCGCAGCGAGCCCATGCACAGCAGCGCGATGGTGAAGCCGAGCCCCATGCCGGCGGCGTCGCACAGTGACCACCACACGCCGTTCTTCGAGGCGAAGGCCTCGGCCCGGCCGAGGATCAGGCAGTTGACGACGATCAGGGCGATGAAGGCGCCGAGCTCCTTGTGGACGTCCGGAGCGAGCGCCTGCAGCACGAAGTCGGCGACCGTCACGAAGGTCGCGATCACCACGACGTAGGTCGAGATGCGCACCTGCTTGGGGATCGCGCGGCGCAGGGCCGAGATCGCCGAGCTGCTGCCCATCAGCACCGCCATGGTCGCGAGCCCCATCGCCAGCGCGTTGATCGCGCTGTTGGTGACGGCCAGCGTCGGGCACATGCCCAGCACCTGCACGAAGATCGGGTTCTCCTTCCAGATGCCCTTCTGGAACTCGGCGAGCGCCGTGCGTCCCTTCTCCGGATCGATCATCGCGGCTCTCCCTTCTTCAGCGGTGGTTCCTGGCCGGGTGCGGGCAGGCGCGCGAGCCACTCGCCGCACGCGGCGTTGAGGATCTTCACCACGGCCTTGCTGCTGATCGTCGCGCCGGTGATCGCGTCGATCTCGCCGGGGTGCGCACGCGCGCCCTTCTTCACCGCGACGATGCGCGGCTCGACCGCGAGCGCTTCGAAGTTGCGCTGGAAGTCGGCGTCCTTGTAGATCTTGTCGCCGAGGCCCGGCGTCTCGCGGCTCTGCAGCACGCGGAAGCCGACGATGTTCCTGGCACGCGGGTCGTAGCCGAACAGCAGCTCGATCACGTCCTGGAAGCCCTGTCCAGCGCCGGGGATCGCGTAGCCGACGAAGCCGCCGTCCTCGCCGTAGGCCGCGTAGATCGCGGGCGTGTCCTTGGACTCCTTGCCGTCGGCGACCGTCAATGCGCCGTCGCGCCACACCAGCTTCTGCATCGCCTTGGCCTGCGGCACGACCAGCAGCACGGCGCGCTCGAGCGCCTCGGCATGGTTGCGCTCGATGCGCGGCAGGGTGAGTTCGTAGGCGAGCACGAGCATCAGGCCGGACAGCAGGCCCGCCACGCCGAGCGTGCCGGCGAGACGTTGCGCCGAAGCCCCGGCCGCGTGGGGTGCCGTGATGCCGGTCATGCCGTCCTCTCGCGCCCGAAGGCGCGCGGCTGCGCGATGCGCTCGATCAGCGGCGTCGCCGCGTTCATCAGGAGGATCGCGTACATCACGCCCTCCGGCAGTCCGCCGAAGGCACGGATCAGGATCACCAGGAAGCCGATGCCGGCGCCGAACAGCCAGGCGCCGCGCGGCGTGACCGGCGAGCTGACCGGATCGGTGGCCATGAACACCGCGCCGAACAGCAGACCGCCGGACGCGATCGCGGCGAGCGGCGAGGCGAAGTGCGTGTCGTCGTAGAGCCACAGCCCGAGCGCGAACAGCAGCGCGCTGCCGAGCATCGCCACCGGGATGCGCCAGTCGAAGGCGCGCCGCAGCCCGAGCCACAGCCCGCACAGCAGGATCACGAGCGCGCTGGTCTCGCCGAGCGAACCGGGCACGTCGCCGCTCCACAGCGCCTGCAGCGCGGTCGCCGCGTGGTCGAACTTCATCCGCGCGAGCGGAGTCGCCATGGTGGAGCCGTCCAGCGTGGCGTGCATCAGCGGCCAGGCGAAGGTGGTCGACGGCACCGCGAAGAAGCCGCCGCCCTGCGGCGTCCAGGTGGTGATCGCGGTCGGGAACGCGGCCTGCAGGAAGGCGCGGCCGACCAGAGCCGGGTTGAACAGGTTGTGTCCGAGCCCGCCCCACGCCGCCTTGCCGAAGGCGATGGCCACCACGCCGCCGAGGAAGGCCATCCACAGCGGCATCGCCGGCGGCAGGGTCAGGCCGAGCAGCACGCCGGTGAGCAGCGCGCTGTTGTCGCGCAGCGTGCTCCTTGCGCCACGCGCGAAGAAGGCCTCGGTGAGCATCGCGCCGAGGGTCGCCGTCGCGCAGAGCAGCAATGCGACCAGGCCGAAGAACCAGGTCGCGGCGAGCACGACCACGCCCGCGGCGAGGGTGACCTCGAGCATCAGTCGCGGCGTGCTCAACCTGCCGTGCAGGAAGGGCGCCGACTGCAGCAGGAGCCGTGGACGCACCTCGTTCACGACTTGCTCCTCCGGCTGCGGATCGACGACTTCGCCACGCGGATCAACTGCACGATCGGGATGTTCGACGGGCACGCGAAGGAGCAAGCGCCGCACTCCATGCAGTCCATCACGTAGGCGTGTTCGAGTTCCTCGAGCCGACCGGCGCGCGCCAGCCGCGCGAGGCGCGAGGGATTGAGGAAGTTCGCGCAGGCGTCGAGGCAGCGCCCGCACTTGAGGCAGGTGTATTCGTTCTCCGGGACGACCTCGTTGTCCGTGAAGGCGAGCACGCCCGAGGTGCCCTTGAGGATCGGCGCGTCGAGGCTCGCGACCGACTGCCCCATCATCGGTCCGCCGAGCACCACCTCGCGTGTCTCCGTGCGCAGCCCGCCGGCGTGACGCAGCACCTCGCCGATCGCCGTGCCGATCGGCACCAGCAGGTTCGCCGCACGTTCGACTCCCGGTCCGGCGACGGTGAGAACGCGCTCGATCAGCGGGATGCGCCGATCGAACCAGTCGGCGAGCGAAGCCATCGTGCCGACGTTGTTGACCACCATCTCGATGTCGAGCGGCAGCTTCCCGGCCGGCACCTCCACGCCGAAGATCGCCTTGATCAGCATCTTCTCGGCGCCCTGCGGGTACTTCACCTGCAGCGGCACCACGCGCACCGCGGGGTCGTCGCCGATCGCCGCGCGCAGCGTCGCCACCGCATCCGGCTTGTTGGCCTCGACTCCGATCGAAGAACGCTCCACGCCGAGCTGACGGGCGAGGATGCGCACGCCGCGCACCACCTCGGCCGGTCGCTCGACCATGGTGCGGTGGTCGCAGGTGAGGTACGGCTCGCACTCGCAACCGTTGATCACCAGCTCGCGCACGCGCTTGCCGGCCGGCACCGCGTACTTCACGTGCGCAGGGAAAGCCGCACCGCCGAGCCCGACGATGCCCGCGTTCTGCACCTCACGCACGAACTCGTCGCGCCCGAGTCGTTCGACGTCGATCGGCTCGCCCTGCGGCAGGACCTGCGGGTCGTAGGGGTCGGCCTCGATCTGGATCGCCTCGACCAGCGAACCGTTGGGGTGTCGCTGCGGTCCGATCGTGGTCACGCGGCCGGCGACCGGCGCGTGCAGGCAGGTCGACATGAAGCCGTCGGCCTCGGCGATGCGCGCACCGCGCGCGACGCGCATGCCCACGCGCACGATCGGCTTGCTCGGCTTGCCGCCGTGCTGTCCGAGCGGCAACACGTAGTTGCCCACGAAGGGCATCCGCTCGACGGCCAGATGCTCGGTCTGGTCCTTGTGCTCGTGCGGGTGCACGCCGTGACGAAAGCTCGACAGCGGCTTCATCGTCGTCCTCGCAGCGCCAGCGTGGTGAGCTTGTCGCGCAAGCGCCCGGCGAGCTCGCGCTCGACCGCGACGCGCTCCTGCAGCCGCTCCGCCGCACGTCGGGCTTCGGCCTCCGCACGCAGCTCCGCGCGCACGCGGTCCGTCGCGGGTGATTCGACTCCGGCGAGTTCGAGCAGCGTGCGCCAGCGTGCGAGGTCCGCCGGTGTCGAGGACGACGCGGACTCTTCGGGATTGCCGTCCAGCGCGAAACGGGCGCCGAACTGCGCGCCGCGCGCCGGGTCGAAGGTGAACAGCGGGAGCCTGCGCTCGTCGACCATCGCACGCGCGACCTCGAGCATCCGCGCCGGCTCGTGACCGTCGGCCGACGGCGACGGCGCACCCACCACCAGCAGCGCGGGTTCGGCGCGTCGCAGCGCAGCGACCATCGCGCCGAACAGGTGCTCGACCGCGGCCACGTTGCTCTGCGCGACGAAGCGTTCGCGCGCGGCGAGAGCGACGGCGGTGGCATCGCCACATGAGCCGCGGGCACCGGCGAGCGCGACCACCACGACCGGCAACTCGCTGCGCAGCAGCGCGAGTGTCGCGCCGAGCTCGTCGCCGAGCAGGCGCGCCGCGGTACCGACCACGACCAGCGGCGGCACGCCGGTGCGCTCCTTCGCATCGAGGTCACGCAGCCCGAGGTCGTGCAATCGCGTCGCCGCGTGCAATGCCTCACCGGGACGGTCGAGTTCGAGCCGCGCGCGCCGCAGCAGACGCTGATCGTCGAGCCACTCCTCCACCATGCCCTCGGCGAGACCGCGCGCTTCGGCGGGCCCCACGACGGCGACCGGCGCCACGAAGGGATTCGCCGGGAAGCGCCGCGCCCACTCGGTCTCGATCTCCGGCAACAGCGCGATGCCGCAGCGCGCACGCCCCAGACCCTGCGCTCCGGTCTGGAGCGCGAAGCGTCGATCGGCGAGTTCGCGTGCAGTGGTGACCAGACGGCCGAGCTTCGTGCCGTCGACCCGTCCGGTGCCGACCGCGGCATCGACACGCAGCGCCAGGTCGGCGAGCGCGACGTCGGCTCGCCCGAGCGCGTCGAGTCCTTCCTGCAACGCGGCGAGGTCGCCGGTCGGCAGCGCCCTGCCGAGTTCCTCGCGGATGCGCGCGCCGAAGCGCTCCTCGAGTTCGCCGAAGGCCGTGATCTGTTCGCGCAGGCGCGGCTGGCCGTGGATCTCCACCACGCCGAGCAGGGTGCGCAGCGCGAGCCGCGCACCCGAGCCGGGTTCCGCGGCATCGCCGCTCGCCATCGGCAGCAGCACGTGCCGCGACAGGTTGCTCGCGGCGGCGACGCCCAGCTTGCCGTCGCCGCGAAGGGCCTCGATCGTCGCGCCCTCGGTGTCCGGGAGTTCCTCGAAGCACGACCAACCGGCGCGCGCACGCTGGACCGTCTCCGGGGTACGTGCCGCGTCGTGGATCGCACCCGCGTCGCACACCCTGACGCACAGTCCGCAACCCTTGCAGGCATCGGCATCGAGCGCCAAGCCGAGCAGATGGTCGCCGAAGCCGTCGACGGCACCGGCGAGGGGCAGCGCACCGACCGCTTCGAGCAGGGCATCGAAGGCGGAATCGAGCGCGGCGCGGCGCTCCGCATCGGGCGCAGCTTTCGCGGCGACCTCGTTCCATGCCGCGCGCAGAGCTGAACCGACGTCGGCGTGACCGCGCGGATCGAAGCGCTGCGCGAGCTTGCCGAGCAGCATGCGCAGGGCATCCGCGGATCGCCCGGAGCGCGAGGCGCGATCGAGCCCGGCCTCGAGCAGCGCACGCGCGCGCATCGCCACTGGAGCGAGCGCGCCGTCGGGGCACGCGGTCCAGCAGGCACCGCAGCCGGTGCACAGCGAGGTGTCGACCGAGACCAGAGTGCCTCGCGTGATCGTGTCGCCGAACAGCACGGCGCTCGCCGGCGGCACGCTGCCGTGCGCGAGGTAGGGATCGGGTGCGAGCGCGTCGGCGTCGTCGGCATGGACCATCGCACCGACCTGGTCCCAGAAGCGCGGCAGGCTGTCGTGCGCGTCACTCGGCCGACTCAGCGGTTGCAAGCCGCGCGGCGCACGCGAAGGCGCTCGCGACGCCGTGACGGCCTTGCGCGCAGCCCTCACCCCGAGCCGATCGAGGCCCTCGTGATCACGGCGCAGGCGATCGAACAGCGCCTGGCGCTTCGGCGCACCGGGATCGCGCGGCGCGAAGTCGACGCCGAGGAAGACGGTGTCGCGGTCATCGCCCTTCTGCACCGCGTCGACGAATGCGGCGAGATCCTCGGCCGTTGCCGCCGGCCCGAACACGGCCGTGCGTAGGCGCGGCGCGGCACCGCGCGACAGCAGACCTCGCCTCTCGTTCCCCCGCAGCACCCTTGCGACCTCACGGGTCAGGCACGAGCCGCCGTCCTGCGGGATCCGCGCGCGGTCGACGACCAGGACATCCTGCGCACCGCGCAACGCATCGCGCAGGCCTGCGTCGTCGAAGGGTCGCAGGGTCGCCACCGTGACCACGCCGACGGCGTGCTTCTGCCGACGCTGTTCGTTCGCGACCGCCACGGCGAGCGTGGCCGCGTGTCCCGCGCAGACGATCAGGACGCGCGCGTCGTCGGCGCGGTGCATGTCGAGGGTCGACAGCGGGCGATCCGTCGCCCGCGCGACCTCGGCCAGCGACTGCACACAGATCTCCGCCGTCTCCTGCTCCCGGTACGCGGCACGCGCCGCATCGGCGAGGGCCTCGACGGCCTTCGACCGGGATGCGCCCAGCAGCACCGGACGATCGAGATCGAAGCTGCGCAGCAGACGTCGACGCCGCTCACCGAACAGCAGCTTCTGCGTCCGGGTCGGTGTGCCGATCGAGTCGTCGGCACGGCCGACGGTGCGTGCCCGCAGCATCTCGCTCGGCACCTCGACCGCGCACAGCGGCTCGCCCAGGTCGTCGCCGAGCACCACCGGCACCAGCGCGAACTCGCTGATCCGTCGCGCCACCAGCGTGAGGTCGACGGCCTCCTGCGGATCGCGTGCGAACAGCGCGACCGCACCCTGCTCGGCCGCGTGCCAGAGCACGCGGTGATCGACCCTTGCATCCACGCGCAATAGGAGCGGCGCGGACGTCCGCACCGCCTCGCGGAGCAGGTCGATGCAGGCCAGCAGGTCGTCGTCCGTCAGGTGCAGCGTCACGCGTTCGCCGCCGCGTGCACGACCCAGTGCATGGGCGAAGGCCACGCGCGGGCTGCCGTCGCAGCGGAGAACGCGCGAGATCGAACGGTCGACGTCGTCGAGCACGCTGCGCAGGTCGCGGGCGTCGGTCATCGCTTGCTCTCCACGAGGGCTTCGCCCTCGAACTGGTTGCGCGGCACGAAGCGGATCGCACCGGTCGGGCAGCGGAAGGTCGCCTCCGGCCCGGCTGCGACCTCGCTCTGGTAGTCGACGACCGGAAGGTTGCCGACCATGCGGATGAGTCCGGTCGGGGCGTCCTGGACGCAGCGACCACAGGCGTCGCAGGCCACGCTGCACAGGGCGCGCGCCTGCTCGCCGGCGAGCGGCACGCGGCACTGCACCAGGAGCGGCTGCGACAGCGGGAGGATCTCGAAGAGATCGCGTGGGCACGCGACCACGCAGTCGCCGCAGGCCGTGCACTTGGCCACGTCGACCACCGGCAATCCGTTGCGGCTCATCTGGATCGCGTCGAAGGTGCACGCGACCTCGCAGTCGGCGAGACCGAGACAGCCCCACGAGCAACCCTTGCCACCGCCGGCGACGACCGCCGCGGCGCGGCAGCTCGCATGGCCCTGGTACTCGGCGATCTGTCGGGCCTGCGCAAGTCCTCCGGCGCAATGCAGTCGCGCGACGCGCACCACGCGCTCCCCCGCCGCGACGCCGAGGAAGCTCGCGATCGCCTCGACTCCGGCGGGGCTCGACACCGAGCAGCGGCTCGGCGGCTTGCGACCCTGGATCAGCGCCTCGGCGAACCCGCGACAGCCGGGCTCGCCGCAGGCACCGCAGTTGGTGCCGGGCAGCATGGTCTCGAGCTGCTCGAGACGTGGATCCTCCTGCACCGCGAGGAAGCGGTCGGCGATCGCGAGCACGGCCCCGAGCAGGAGCCCGAGTCCGCCCATGATCATCGCGGCCGTCGCGATGCTGCTGCCGGAGATCGCGAGGAACATGGCGTCACCTGTTGAAGGGCGCCGCGCGCGCGATCAGCTCGGCCGCTCCCGGCTCGTTCGGGTCGAGCGGCAGACCCGGGTGGATGCAACGCGACGGACACTTCTCGGCGGCCTGCACGAGCTGCGCGTAGGTGCCCTTGCGGGGATCGCCGATCTTCGCCTGCTTGTTGGCGTCGTAGACGAACAGCAGCGGATTGAGGTTGCGGCAGTCGTTGCAGCTCGTGCAGAGCGGCGTGTCGATCCACGGCTCTTCGAACTCGACCTTGGCCTCGACGGCGACGGCGGCCGCCGCGACGGGTGCGGGTCCCGCGACCGCAGGGGTGACCGGCCCGGGCGAGGGCGGAGTCGTCGCGACGACCGCCGACAGCAGCGGCGCCGGTCCCAGCTCGAGCAGCGAATCGGCGAGCGCTCCCATCGCCTCGTTCACGCAGGTCGCACGCACCTGCTCGAGCGCCGCGGCATGCGCGACCTCGAGCTCCGCGCGCGCCGCGGATGCCTTCGCTTCGGCGGCTTCGATCGCACGCGCGACCGCCTCGCGCACGTACTCGTTGCGCACCCCCGCCAGCTCCTGCAGCGTCCGCCAGAAGTCCAGGCGGTCGCGGCAGGCGCGCAGCAGACGTCGCGAGATCACCAGACGCACGACGCGCCCGGCGCCGTCCACGGCGCGCAGACACGGGATGCGCTGCTGGGCGACCTCGGGCTCCAGCGCGAGCAGATCCTCGATCGGACAGAGTGCATCCTCGCCGGGTCCGGAGCCGTCGAGCGCGACGTCGACCATCGCGAACTCGCGCGCCACCTCGCTCTGGAGCAGCGCGTGGTCGGCGAAGGTGAAGCGTGCGGCGAGGGTCGCTCCGGAGCCATCGGCCGCGCGCACCACGGTCTCGCCCTGTGGCCAGTCCTCCGCCGGCGCGGGGTTGCCCTCGAAGTCGAGACGCTTCGCCCAGGTCACGCCCGCCGTCGGGTCGTAGCGGAACAGCGGATGCGCGCGACCCTCGACGGCCGCCCCGGCATCGAGCCAGGGATCGAGGCGTCGCGCCATCGAGCGCTCCTCGTCGAGAGGCGTCGCGACGACGTGAAGCCCGGGGCACGCGCAGCGCAGGGCACGCGCCAGTCCGCGCGCGAGGTGTTGCG
Source organism: Planctomycetota bacterium (assembly GCA_046349595.1). GTDB lineage: Bacteria > Planctomycetota > UBA1135 > UBA1135 > UBA2386 > JACRLW01. Next base: position 1,419,057 of record JAXMCA010000001.1, on the reverse strand, counting down.
GGCGGGCGACCATCGACTGCTGCACGAAGGCCTCGCGGTGCGCGATGCCGAGGTAGCCGGGCTCCAGGCGGTACTCGTCGAGATCGACCGCCGCCGTCGACATCAGCGCGAGGACCTGGACCGGTCGCGCGCTGCGCAGCACCTGCGACAGGCGCGCCATCGAAGAGCCGCACAGACGCGCCGCGGTCTCGACCACGATCACCCGCGGACAGGCGAGCAGCTCGTCGACGGAGAAGGAGCCGGGGCCGAAAGCCGCCAACCACGCGTCGTGACGGTCCGGGTCGTAGGCGCCCTCGACCTCGAGTGCCGCGAGGCGCAGCGCACGGAAGGTGCGCGCCATCGCATCGGACTCCTGCGCGAAGACCTGCAGCGCGGCGCGGCAGGGATCGCCGTCCGGATGCGTGCGTACCTGCGCATCGTCGACCACCACGCCGAGTTCCGGCGCATGCACCAGGTGCAGCGCGATCTCGCGGTGCTGAGCGAGGAAGCGGCCGAGTTCGGCCAGGGCCTCGCCCACGCGCGCGCGGCGCCGTTCGTCGAGGCGGAGAGTTCCACGGTGCGGACCGACGACGCGCGCCAGCGCGCCCGTGTCGAACATGCGCCCGAGCGACGGCCCCGCGTCGGATCCCAGCGGCCCGTGGTCCTTGCGCTGCTCCTGCTCGAGGACGACGCGCAGCAGGTCGTGGAGCCGTTGCACCTCGCGCAGCAGATCGGCGTGGCGCGCGTCGTGATCGGCGAGTGCCGCGGCGACGAACAGGCGCAGTCCGGTGTCGGCATCGAGGCCGATGAACTCACCCTGCTGCGGTGCAGCCGCACACAGGGCGGACCACTGCGCGCGCAGTTGCTCGCGCGGCGCGGCGGCGAGGTCGAGCTCGAGTTCGAGGGCACGTCCCGCCTCCTCGAACAGCACCTTCGCCGCGAGCCGTCCACCCGCGGTGGCGAGCACCTCGGCGGCGATGCGCTCGACGCGGCGGAGGTTGTCGGCGACGAGACGCAGGTCACCGGTCGCGTTGCGCGCCGTCTCCGCCGCTTCGCGCAACACCTCGCTCAGCGGGGTCGCCGCGAACACCGGCTCGCGTTGCACCAGCAGCGGGAAGTCCGAGCGCAGCCCGCGTGCGTCGCGGTAGGCGTGCAGCAGCAACGGCACGAGGTCGTTCCCGGCCGGAGCCAGGCGCTCCTGGGCATCGGGATCGCCGAAGTGGAAGCGGCGCAGATCGGTCAGGAGCTGCCGACGGTCCGGAGCGGTTTCCTTCGCGGAGCGCGGCACGACGGGGGTGTTCACCTGCATCTCCTCACACGGCGAAGCGGTCGAGTTCCTTGCCCAGCGCGGCGAGCTTGGCCTTGTTGCTCATGCCGAGCCCCTGCTGCGTGAAGTCCTCGTAGCGAGGTCTGGACTCGTCCTGGAACAGCACGCCGATCGGCACCGGACCACCGGCCTCGGCCGCCGCACGCGCGGCGCCGAGATCGCGGCGATCGTGCGCCGCCTGGTTCGGGAAGATCCGAGCCACCGACGCGTCGAGCGCCGGCTGACCCTCGCCGGTCAGGAGCAGAAGCTTGGTCGGGTCCTTCTGCAGGTCCTCGAAGACCGTCGCCGTGTAGGTCGGGCAGCGCTGCAGGATGCGCACGAAGGACAGGCCCTCGTGCTGATGCGCCAAGCGCAGGGTGGCGCTGAGGTGCATCGGGTTCCAGTCGACCGTCTGCGCGACGAAGGACGCGTTGGTGATGCCGAGCACCACGCTGAGCGGATCCAGCGGCGGCAGCCAGGCACCCATCGGGTGGGTGTTGGTCTTCAGCCCCTTCGGACTGGTCGGCGACGACTGCTTCTTGGTGAGGCCGTAGACGTTGTTGTCGAACAACATCACGACCATGTCCATGTTGTAGCGGATGGCGTGGACCCAGTGCCCCGCGCCGATCGAGCAGCAGTCGCCGTCGCCGGTCGCGACCCACACGTCGAGGTCGGGTCGGCGCGACTTCACTCCGCAGGCCACCGGCAGGGCGCGACCGTGCAGGCCGTGGAAGCCGTAGGTCTTCATGTAGTGCGGGAAGCGGCTGCTGCAGCCGATGCCCGACACGCACACCGTGAGCTCGGGTGGGATCTGCTCGTCGCGCAGGATCTTCTGCACCGCGGTGAGCACGGCGAGGTCGCCGCAGCCGGGGCACCAGCGCGCGACGCCGCCCTCGTAGTCTTCGAGGGTGAAGTAGCGATCCGGCAGTTCGAAGGCCCAGTCGTCCTTGAGTCCGAACATCAGACGGCTCCTCCCTTCAGGCGACGCACGATCTCGGCGTGGATCAGACCCGGACGCAGCGGCTGCCCGTGCACGTTCGACCAGCAGTCGATGTCGCACAGGGTCTCGCCGCGCAGCAGGGTCGCGAGCTGCGCACGACGGCGGAACTCGGGGCCGACGCCCGGCGCATCCGGCGCGTCGCTGTAGTTCATCTCGATGGTCATCACGCTGCGGAAGCGCGCGAAGATCTCCTGCAGGCCCGGTTCCAGCGGCGACAGGAAGCGCAGATGGAGCGAGGACACCTTCATGCCCTCGCGCTGTGCGCGCTGCACCGCCTCGCGGATCGCGCCGAGCGTGGATCCCCAGCCGACGATCAGCAGATCGCCGCTCGGATCACCTTCCACGGTCGGTGCCACCAGCGTGCTGCGCAGCGCCGCGAGCTTGCGGCTGCGCATCTCGCAACCGGTCTGGTTGGAGAAGGGGTCGTAGGCGACGCGGCTCTGCCGCGTGTGGGCGAGACCGGTGAGCACGTACTCGCCGCCGCGCTGGCCGGGGATCGGCCGCGGCGAGATGCCGGTCTGCGCGTCCCAGTCGTAGGGCTTGACCTTCTTGTCCCACGGCGAGAGGTCGAGATCCGGCGCGAGCCAGTCCTCCTCGAGTTCGGGACGCACGAAGGGCGACACGCCGGTCGCGAGGTTGGCGTCGGTGAGCACGATCACCGGCGTGCGGAAGGCCTCGGCGAGACGGCGCGCGGTGATCGGGAAGTGGAAGCACTCCTCGATGGTCGAGGCCGCCATCACGATCTTCGGTGCGTCGCCCGGTTCGCCGTAGAGCACGGCGAGCAGATCGCCCTGCTCGACCTTGGTCGGCAATCCGGTCGACGGCCCGCCGCGCTGCACCACCACCACGACCAGCGGCACCTCGGCCATCACGGCGAGACCGAGGAACTCGGTCTTGAGCGCGAGGCCCGGACCCGAGGTGATCGTGCAGGCGGTCTTGCCCGCATAGGAGGCACCGACGGCGAAACCGATCGCCGCGATCTCGTCCTCCGCCTGGTGCACGCAACCGCCGACGCGCGGGAAGGCCCCGGCGAGGTGATGCGAGGCGGAGGTCGCCGGAGTGATCGGGTACATCGCGACCATCTCCATGCCAGCCGCCATCACGCCCAGCGCGATGGCCTGGTTGCCGTTCATCACGACCAGCCGCTTGTCGGTCGGCACCGGCGGGATCTCGACGCGCAACGGCACCTGGGCGGCGGCGAAGCGGCGGCCGGCATCGAAGAGGTCCTGGTTGCGCTTGACCACGTCGCCGCTCTTCTTGCCGAAGACGGCGGCGATCTCCTCGTGCGCCTTCTCCGTGGAGCGCCCGCAGATCTCGCAGAGCATGCCGAGCACGAACATGTTCTTGCCGAGCTTCGGATCGGCGGTCACCTCACGGCAGGCCTCCTCCAGCGGCAGTTCGTGCACGACCAGACCGCGCGCGCGGAACGAGGCCACCGCCTCGGTGTACTGCTCGCGCACGCTGTCCTGCGGATCGGTCGCCCAGCGGTTCTCGAGCAGCACCACCGTGCCCTTGCGGTAGGCGTCCTGCTCGATGCGTCCGTAGAGCACCTGCTCGTTGAGCGCGACGACCAGATCGGCCTCGTCACCCATGTTGGTGACCGGCTTGCTGCCGACGCGCACCCGGATGCCGCTCGCGCCCGCGCGCGAACGCGCCGGCGGCTTGATCTCGGCGGGGATGATCTCGACCGTCCACACGCCGTTGCCCATCTTGGCGCTGATCGCGCCATAGGCCTGGCCGGCCTTCTGCGCGCCCTCGCCGGAGTCGCTGACGATCTCGATGGTGTGCTCCTCGAGCCGCCTCGGTGGGCTGACCTTCTCGGCGACCGCTTCCGCCCGCTGCGTGCCGTCCATCAATCCCCCACCCCGATGTCGGTGTTCATCACTTCCTGGAGGATCTCGTTCTCCTGCGCCTCGTGCTTCTCGAGGCGCTCGCAGATGTGCAACGCATCCTTCCTGACCGCGACGAAGTCGTCGCCGTCGTCGGTGATGCGCGCGATCAGCTCGTCGGTGTCCTGGAGCAGCTCCTGGTGCTCGGTGCACAGGCCGTCGAGCACGGACTGGTGGCGCGGTGCGATCAGGATCACGCTGGCGTAGAAGCCGCCGGCGGCCTCCTCGACGCAGAAGTGCTCCGAGAGCGAACCGCGGAAGCTGCGGAGCTGGTCGAGCAACGCCTTGCTGTCCTTGCTCTCCCGCAGCGCGGTGATCTGTTCGCGGAGGGCGCGATGCTGGGCGAGCACCTTCTGCTCGCTCTTGCGCCCCGAATCCTTGCGGCTGGTCATGGGAAACCTCGAGGTGCGGCCACAACGGCGGCGACGAGATCCGAACGGGAATCATCCTGCGTGTATTTCCGGCTGCAGCACGGCGACATGCTGCCGAGCCCGTGATCGGGGCTGATTGCGCAACTCGCACGCGATGTGCGGCGCGCTCAGTCCGCGGTCGCGACGCGCGGCGCTCCGGCGACGACCAGCGCGACCCCGAGGAGTGCGGCGATGCCGAGCGTGATGACCGCGAGCCCTGCCGCATCGCGCTCGCCGAGGACGCGGAAGGCGAAGTGCAGCACGACCCCGAGCAGGAGACCGACGACGAGCGCCAACCCTCTGCGCCCCCGACCGCGCTGCAGGGTGCGCGCGAGCGTCGCATCGAGCACGAAGCCGAGAGTGGCCGCGACCGGGACCAGCAACACTGCGAGGAACACCGCGAGAATTGGCTCCGCGAGCGGGAACATCGGGAAGTCCGACACAGGAGTACTCGCCGCTTCGATGGACCTCAGGATCAGCGTGCTGGTCCCCACTCCGACACCGTAGGCCAGCGCGCGACGCAGGCTGCCGTCGAGGGCGGCGCGCACCGCGGGTCGCGTCGGATCGGGTCGTGCGACCTCGTCCTCGCCGACGACGGGGACTTCGGGGATCGGCTGTCCGAAGTAGGCCACCAACGCGACGTGCGCCACGCAGGGGAGCAGGACGAACGGGACGAGGGCCGCGACGTCATGCAACCGCCCATCCCCGAGACGGACGATTCCGATGGCCGCCACGCCGCCGAGTCCACCCGAGAGGAGCGCGCGCGGGAAGCGCAGCTCGCGCCCGGTGAAGAGACGGGCCAACTGATCTGCGAGGAATCCCGCCGGCGAGGCGATCACGGCGAGCTGCAGCAGAGTCACGAGGGCTTCGCCGAGCAGCGGGCTCGCGACCGAGCCCGACCCCTGCCACGCCACCATCTCCACCGTGGCCACGCCGCTGCCCAACATGATGAGGAAGCCCTGCACACAAGATTGCAGGCCGCCGGACGCCCTCACGCTGCGGCGGGCCCCGCTCGCATCGATTGTCCCCTCTTCGCTCATCGCGCGTCACAACGCGGGCGATGCTGAGCGTGGAGTTGCCGCTGCCGCCGGAGATGCCCGTCCACTTCGACGCGGCGGCCGAACAACGCCAGCGTGAGGAGCACGGACGCGGGCACGACGAACAGGCTGAGCGTCAGCGGATCGATCCACTCGAGGGTCGAAGTCTTGAGCAGCCGCAGGCCGATCAGCACCGCGATCACGCCGGCCCAGGAGGCATGGCATGGTCGGCGGATCTCGAGGCGGAGCGACGCGCTCAACGCGAGATCGAGAACGGTGTAGAGCACGATCCACGGGGCTGCGAACACCGCGACGATCAGCACGAAGGGCACGGCGAGCACCGGCACGCCCACCAACCAGATCAGCGCATGCTGGAGACGGTTGTGCTCGACATCGTGCAGGCCGACGAAGCCCGGATCGGGGCCGGAGCCGGACAGGACCAGCAGGAGCCAGGATCCCGCGAGGAACACGTACGAAGCCGCGGCGATCCCGAAGGCCCAGAACACGGCGCGCCCCAAGGACCGCATCACGCCGATCGGTGCGTCGACGTCCGCGTGGTGTCGCCGCCGTCGCGGCGCGGGCGGGATCACGACCCCGACTCCGTCACCTTCTCGGCGACGACTCCGCGCAGCTTCAGGCGATCGAGGACTTCGCCCTCGCCGACCCGCGTCGCGTCGTAGCGCACGACCGCGCTCTGCGTGTCGGCGTCGAAGTGCTCGACTCGCACACCGGGCATCGCCTCGAGGATCGTCGACAGCTTCACGCTGCACCAGAAGCGGCAGTCGAGGTCGGGGACACGCAAGGTCACCCGCGCCCAATGCACGTCGATCGGTTCCTTGCCCCGCAAGGTGACGCGCGCCGCGACGACGAGCGTGCCGAGCGCGAGCACCAGGGCCACGGGCACGAGCCGCGGATTCCGACGAGGGCGGCGGAGGGTCACGGCCGCGCAGCCTACCACGGCGCGGCTATCCTCCCCGGGCCGCCGCGCACGCCGACCATGAATGCCGCCCTCGCCCTCTGCTCCGTCTCCGCGCTGCTCGTCCCCGTGCTGCCGGCCCAGGCCGTGCGCGCGCTGCCGCGTCAGGCCACCGACGCCTTCGGCGGCGCGACCACCTTCTCGATCCCCCAGGCGAGCTTCCGCGCGCAGTACTGGTTCGCACCCGACAACCTGCCCGCGGTGCACCTGCTGAACGCGATCGGCATCCGCGTGGCGCGCAACACCGCGACGCTGCCAACCTCGCGCAGCATCGAGATCACCGTGGCGAGCAGTCCGGTGACCTTCACGCAGCTGGTGCCGAGCTTCGCGCAGAACTTCGGCGCGTCGCCGGTGACCTTCTTCGCGAACCGCACGGTGAACTTCACGACGCAGCCGCCGACCGGCGACCCCAACCTCGCGGGCGCGTGGTTCCCCGGCGACGCGCCCTTCGTGCACGTGTCGAACGCGCTCGTCGTCGACTTCAAGGCGGGCGTCGGCACCACCACGACCACCGTGCCCAACGACGGTTTCGTGATGGGCGCGGGCAGCTTGCAGACCCTGCACCTCGCCGGACGCGCGAGCTGCGGCGGCACGCTGAGCGCGAATTGGAATGCCGGCGTGCTCGGCTACACGGCGAGCGGACTCCCGGCCGGTGTGCCCGTCGCCCTCGACTTCGGCCTCGATCACGTCTCGCTGAACGGCGTCCCGCTGCCGATCGACATGACGCCGTACGGCTTCCCCAACTGCTGGTTCGGTCTCGCGCCGATCGCGTCCGCGAATCTTCTCGCGAACGCGAGCGGCGTCGCCACGCTGAGCCTCGGGGTTCCACTGCCCTCGACCTGGCTGAGCCTCAGCGCCCAGGCGATCCATCCACGCGTGCCGAACCCGCAGCTCCCCTCCGACTACGGAACGACCAACGTGGTCACCAGCACGCTCGGGCCGACCGGTCTGTGCAATGCGCTGTTCGCCACGCCCAGCACGGCGACGGTGGCCCAGCAGGGACCGCAGCCGGTGAGCAACTCGATCGTCCTGCTGGTGCAGTGAGTCGCGGCGGAGCAGGATCCCCCGCCCTGGAACGACACATCTCCGCAGGTCTCGGAATCAGGGAAGGCCGGCTCCACGCCCCCCGTCTCGCACGGCATGCGACGCGCGATCCGGCTCCTCGGTCTGTTGTCCGCTCTCGCTCCCCTGATCACCGCCCAGGATCCGACTCCCGCGACGAAGCCACCGGTGCCGAGCGTGCGCGTCGGGGTGTTCGAGGTGGTGCCCGCCGAAGCGGAGGCCCTCGACACGGTGCGACAGTCCTTCCGCTTCGGCTTCACGGTCGAACGGGTGGTCGAGGACGGCGCCGGACTCACACGCGAGGAGAACGGCCTGGTGCGCGACGGCAGGATCGGTCTGCGGCTGTACCAGGGATCCGACCACCAGGGTGGGAAGGACGGCAAGGACGCGGTGAGCCGCCTTGCCGATCTGCTCGAGACGAAGCGCGGCGAGCGCGATCCGGAGCACGGTGCGAGGACTCCGCTGCTGATCGGTCGCAAGGACCAGCTGCGGTTGACCATCCTCGGACGCAGCGGCGCGCGCGAACTGTGGATCTTCGAGCGGGAGGACGGCGCGCGCGTCGTGATCGAGCGGCGCGACAACTGAGCGGACGGGATCCCGACCGTGACCGGAACCCCGCCCGCGCCGAGCGGACTCAGCGGATCTGCGTGCGCAGTCCGCGCGTGACACCGAGGCCCGCCGGATTGAGGCCCGGCGAGACGTAGGCGAACACCGAGTCGAGATCGCCGATCACGACCGGGCTGTCGAAGAGCGGCAGGTTGAACTGATAGACGCCGCCGCTCACGACACCCGAGGCGGAGATGATCAGCGTGTTCGGGTTCACCGACAGCGTGCAGCCGATCATGCCGATGAAGCCGAGGTTGTAGGCGCCGGGGGCCGCACACAGCAGGAGGCCGGCGAGGGTGCCGTCCGGCATGCCGGTGAAGCGCAGCGCGTAGTACTCGTCGCCCGCCTTCGGCGCACGGTTCGCCGAGATCGCCCCCGATCCGCAGCCACTGCCGTAGAGGACGTTGATCGCATCCGTGCTGTAGGCAAGGCGATCGCCGTACACCGGCAGGCCCGTCGGCGGGTTGTCGTTCGAGGCGAACACGCACAGGAAGTCGTTGTAGTCGTCGTCGAAGGCGATGTTCGGCGACCAGGACCCGTTCGGGCCGTCGTAGAGCGCGACGTGCTCGGTGATGCCACCGGAGTATCCGAGCCGCGCCACGAAGGTGTCACCCGTGGTGTAGCCGCCGCGCTGGTAGACGAGGCCCCAGTGCGAGTCGGTGTTGTTGTCGTAGGCGACGCCGCCGAGGACGAAGTCGGGCGTCACGCTGTCGGACAGGATCGTCTTCGGACCGAGCTTCACCGGCGTCGCCGCCCCTTCGGCCCAGTTGAAGCGTTCCACCACGATCTCCGAGCCGAACCCGCTGGTCGCGTCGGAACGCAGCATCGCGACCAGATAGCGGCCGGCGCGGCCGGCGACGATCGGGGTGCGCTTGTGGGTCGGGGATCCACCCGCCTGGCCCATGTAGTAGCTGGAGGCGACGGCACCCGTGGTGTCGACGCGGTTGGCCTGCACGTCCCAGTCGTCGGCGGTGATCGTGTTGTCGTAGCGCTGGTAGACCACGATCCACGAGGCCGTGCCGCCATCCGATTCCGGATTGACGTCCGGGAACTCGCAGTCGTCGCTGACGCCGAAGGTGTCGACGTCGAAGCGCGTGTCGAAGGTGTTGGTGCTCGCGTCGAACAGCACACCGTAGACCACCGAGTTGGCGGTGTTGGACTTGGTCGCGGTCACGTCGGCCTGATAGACGAGCAGCGCGTCGCTGCCGGTCGTGAAGCTCTGTGTTCCGCCGATCGCCGGGTAGCGGTTGGTCTCGCCGCCCGCCGGATCGTGGAACGCGAAGGTGCCGCTGTTGAGCGTGGTGTTCCCCGATGCGTGGGTGTAGATGCGCACGCGCACCGTGTTGCCGCCGGTCGAGGGGAAGTCCCGCTCGAGGCACATGGCCCAGCGGTCGGCTCCTGCCACATAGCACACGCCGGCTCGACCGGTGCTCCACGACGTGGTGACGTCGGTGAAGACCAGGGTGGTGCTGCTGAAATCGTCGTTCGTCAGACGGCCGTAGCCGTCGAAGTCGGTCGCCGAGAACTGACGTGCATAGAAGGTCATCACGTTCGCGGTCAGCGCTTCGTCGTCGCGACCGACCTCCGGATAGGAGACCAGGCCGTAGGTCGTCGCACCCCAGGTGGCGACCGTGACGCGACCGAGCAGCGGATCGACCGTGATCGGCCAGACGGCGGATTCGAGCCAGGCGCCGTCGACCGTCAGCCGGACGCGACCGTTCTCATAGCTGGTCGGCACGTCCACGCGATTGCCTGCGGCGTCGACGGCGAAGGCCGCGCCGTACGACACGATCGGCCTGCCCTTCTCGTCCGCGAAGATCAGCGCTCGGTGCTCCGCGTTCGCCGCATCGCGCGGTCCGACGAGCTCGCTGCCGATCTTGCCCTGGATGACGAGGTCACCGCGCAGCACTGCGGGGCGCTGCACGACGAAGGTCTGTTCGACGCCGTCGTCGCGGACCTCGTAGGCCTCGGTCACCGCGCCGTTGCGGTACTCCCAGTGCCAGGCGTCGTGCCAACTCGTCGGTGAGGTGCCCGGCACGAGCAGTTCATGCCCGCCGGTGCTCACCGACTCGGTGCTCCAACGCACGGGCAGGTTGTGCTCGTAGCTCGGACCCAGGAAGGGATAGAAGGCAAAGCCGTCGTGGAACGAGGCCTTGAAGGTCAGCCCCGCGGCCCAGAAGCCGTAGGCGCCACCGACGGGATCGGCAGCCTGCGTGTGGATCGGCACGCGCCAGGCGCCGGCGTCCTCCGCGATCGGGCGCGGCTGCATGCTGCGGGTCGTCGCCGGAGCGGGCAGCGCGATCGCGGTGGTGCCGACCTGCGGAGTCGACGGCCGCTGCGCGTCGATGCCGTCGCCGCTCTGGGCGAGCGAGAAGGGAGCCAGCAGGGCGATGCCGGCCGCGATGGAGAAGAGAGGTCGTGCCTGTTTCATGGCGTCCCCGAGTCGTGGTAGGACCCGCCCGGCATGCGACGCGCATCGACGACCGACGCGCGATCCGAACGACACGCCGCGCGAGGTCCCGACAACGCCCGGGGCGGACCACTTCTTGCCCGTTCAGGCGAGGAATCGCCCGAGCCTGCACGTCGTTGCAAGATCGACGCAGCTCACAGGCGCGCGCAGCTCAGGCATGCAACGCATCGCAGGAGCACGGCAGCGCGACGGTCACCACGCGACGGGATGCCACAGCGTCTTCACCTCCACGAAGGGCTCCACCCAGTCGATGCGGCGCAGGCGCAGCGGATGGCCCCAGTCGTCGCTCGGAAGATCCGCGAAGCGCAGACGCTTCAGCGAGTCCGCGGCGGCGACTCCGAGCTCGCGCTGCGGTGTACCGGCGCTCAGCAGCCCGTCGATGTCGCGGTGGGACGCGAACTGCGGCAGCAACTCGTCGCGCAGCCCGCTGAGCAGATTGATCGCACCCGCGGGAACGTCGCTCGATGCACAGACCTCGCCGAAGGCGAGCCCGACCAGCGGCTGCGCCTCGGAGACCAGCGCCACCACCGCATTGCCGCCGGCGAGCACCGGCAGCAACAGGGCGAGCAGTCCGAGCAGGGCCGGTCCCTCCGGCGCGATCACGCCGACGACGCCGGTCGGCTCGACGGTCGAGAAGGCGAAGAAAGGCCCGTTGACGTCGTTCTGCGAACCGAGCAGCGCATTGAGCTTGTCGGGCAGACCCGCGTACCAGCAACACAGGTCGACCGCGGTCTCGACCTCGGCCACGGCTTCGCGCAGCTCCACGCTCGAACCCGCGACGATCTCGGCGGCGAGCGCGTCCTTGCGCGACTCCATCATCTCGGCGAGGCGGTAGAGGATCTGGCCGCGGTTGTAGGCGGTGCGCGACGACCAGTCCTCGAGTCCCTTGCGCGCGACGGTGACCGCATCGCGCAGGTCCTTGCGGCTGCTGCGGCAGACGTGCACGCCGGGTGCGCCCTCGGGCACGTAGCTGCGCCCCGACTCGGTGCGCGGGAACTTGCCGCCGATGTAGAGCTTGTAGGTCTTGCGGACCTCGGGACGCGGTGCGCCGCCGTCATTGCGAGGAGAGTCGTTCATCCCTGCACCAGTCCGCCTTCCGTCTCCACGTAGCCCCACAATCCCTGGCGACCGCCCTCGCGCCCGAAGCCGCTCTCGCGAAAACCGCCGAAGGGCGCGCCGGGATCGAAGCGGTTGAAGGTGTTGTTCCACACGACGCCGGCCTTCAGCCGCGACGCCATCCACAGGATGCGCGCGCCCTTGTCGGTCCAGATGCCCGCCGACAGTCCGTAGGCGGTGTTGTTGGCCTTCTCGATCGCCTCGTCGGGCGTGCGGAAGGTCTGGATCGTCAGCACCGGGCCGAAGATCTCCTCGCGCACCACGGTGTCGGTCTGGCTGACGTCGAGGAACAGCGACGGACGGAACCAGAAGCCGCGCGCGGGAACGTCGCACGAGGACTGCACGAGCCGCCCACCCTCCTCGACGCCGCGCTGCACCAGCGCCTCGATGCGCTCGAGCTGCTCCCTGCTGTTGATCGCACCGAGGTCGGTGTTCTTGTCGAGCGGGTCACCCACCCGGATGCGATCCATGCGCCGCGCCAGCTTCTCGACGAACAGCTCGGCGATCGATTCCTGCACCAGCAGCCGCGAGCCCGCGCAGCACACGTGACCCTGGTTGAAGAAGATGCCGCGCACCACGCCTTCGACGGCCGAATCGATCGCGGCGTCCTCGAACACGATGTGCGCGGCCTTGCCGCCGAGTTCGAGCGTGAGGTGCTTGCCGGTGCCGGCCAACGTGCGCTGGATCTCCTTGCCGACCGCGGTGCTGCCGGTGAACGCGACCTTGTCGACGTTGGGATGACGCACCAGTGCTGCGCCGGTGGTGCCGTCGCCGGTGACCACGTTGACCACGCCAGGAGGCAGGCCGATGTCGCGGAGCAGCTCGCACAACGCGAGCGCCGTGAGCGGCGTGGTCTCCGCCGGCTTGAGCACCACCGTGTTGCCGCAGGCGAGCGCGGGCGCGAGCTTCCAGGCTGCCATCAGCAGCGGGAAGTTCCACGGGATCACCTGGGCGACCACGCCCACGGGGCGCACCCGTCGACCGGGGAAGGCGAGCTCGAGCTTGTCGGCCCAACCGGCGTGATAGAAGAAGTGCTGCGCCGCGAGCGGGATGTCGACGTCGCGCGATTCGCGGATCGGCTTGCCGCCGTCACGCGTCTCGAGCACCGCGAACTCGCGGGCGCGTTCGAGCAGCACGCGCGCGATGCGGTACAGGTAGCGCGCGCGGTGCTCGCCGGGCAGGGCCGACCAGGCCGGCAAGGCGTCCTGCGCCGCCTCGACGGCGCGATCCACGTCGTCCTCGGTCGCCAGCGCGATCTCGCTGAGCGGCAGCTCGGTCGCCGGCTCGAGGGTCGGGAAGTAGCCCCCCGCCCTGGGTGTGACCCACTCACCCGCGATGAACAGCTCGTGGCGCGGCGCGATGCGCGCGACGTCGGTCGCCTCCGGCGCCGGCGCGTAGTTCCACTTCTGTCCGAACACGAGGCTCGGTCGCGCCATGCCGCTGCGTGCGGTCGCTCGGGGTTGCGTGTCCTGGGGGTTCATCCGTCAGTCCTTGCTGAAGTCCTCGGGCCGCTGGTAGACGCCGGTGCGCAGACGCACCCACTGCATCAGCACGTCGTTGAGCAACGAACTCGCGCCGAAGCGGAACAGCCGCGGGTCGAGCCAATGGTCGCCGCAGGTCTCGTTCACCATCACGAGGTAGCGCAGCGCATCCTTGGCCTGACGGATGCCGCCCGCCGCCTTCACGCCGACCAACTGCCCGGTCTCGAGGTAATGGTCGCGCACCGCCTCGAGCATCAGCAGCACGACCGGCATCGTCGACGCCGGGCTGACCTTGCCGGTGCTGGTCTTGATGAAGTCGGCGCCTGCGAGCAGCGCGATGCGGCTCGCGCGCCGCACGTTGTCGTAGGTGCGCAGCTCGCCGGTCTCGAGGATCACCTTGAGATGGGCTCCGCCGCAGGCCTCCTTGACGCGACAGATCTCGTCGAAGACCTGGCCGTAGCGTCCGCTGAGGAAGGCACCGCGATCGATCACCATGTCGATCTCGGTCGCTCCCGCCGCGACGGCGCTGCGCACGTCGGCGAGCTTGTCGCCGGGCTCCGCGCGACCCGAGGGGAAGGCGGTCGCGACCGACGCGACCTGCACCGGCGATCCGCGCAGTGCGTCGACGGCGACGCCGACCAGATCGGGGTACACGCACACCGCGGCGCAAGGCCCGATCCCGGGATGACCGCTGAGCGGCCGAAGCGCCTTGCGACACAGCGCACGCACCTTGCCGGGCGTGTCCATGCCCTCGAGCGTCGTGAGGTCGGTCATCGCGACCACCATCTCGAGTCCCTGGCGCTTGGACTCCTTCTTGATCGAGCGCGTCGCGAGTTCCGCGGCGCGCGTCTCGAGTGCCACCGCGTCCACGGGCGGCACGCGGAAGTCGACGGGTTGGATCATGCGTTCGGACCGTTCAGGTCGCGGAAGGAGAAGGGACGCGGCAGCAGCGCACCGAGCGACAGCTCCACCACCGTGTTGCCGCTGCCACACAGGATCACCGCGCATTCGGGGCCGGCGAATTCGCTGAGCACCTGACGACACGCCCCACAGGGCGATCCCGGCGGGTCGAGCGGAGTCCACACCGCGATGGCGACGACGCGGATCTGCCCCTCGGCGACCATGCGGAACACGGCACTGCGCTCGGCACAGATCGACAGGCCGTAGCTGGCGTTCTCGACGTTGCAGCCGGCGACGATGCGGCCATCCTCGGTGAGCAGGGCGGCCCCGACGGCGAATCGCGACGCCGGCGCGTAGGCGCGGCGCGCGACGTCCCGTGCCGCTGCGATCAGCGCATCGCGCGCATCGGGCTTCAGCGGTCGCGGCAACGGGGTGGGAGGCGTCACGGGGCGCGGGATCGTAGCGCCCGGGCTCCCCTGGTTCCGCAGCCTGCAGCGCCCTAGCCTTCGCCGACCCCGATCCCCCGACCCGTCGTCCACCCGCGAGAGGTCCACGGTCCGATGGCACTCGACGCCTCCGACATCCTCGACAGCATCCGCAACGGCATCGTGCATCTGTCGATCGTCAAGCAGTTGATGCTCGAGTCGGACGGCAAGTCCGTGAACGGCGCGCCGCCGGCGCACTTCGACCAGCATGTCGTCAGCCCCGACAACGACATGACCAACCTCCAGGACGACTACCTCGACCGCACGGCGCACTCGCTGTTCGCGAGCAAGGCGATGGCCGAGGTCGGCGTGCAGGCGGCGCTGTCCTCGCTGGCGGGGCGCTACGCGCTCAAGACCTTCCGCGACGACGCCTCCCTCGCCAGCGCCGCGATCACCGCGAACTGTTCGCCGGGTCAGGTCGAGATGCGCGTGAAGACCATCCTCGCGGGCATGAACGTGATGACGGAGTACGGGGCCGCGAGCGTTTGCATCGTGCTGCGTCGCGACTCGACCCAGAACCGCATCCACCTCCAGACCGCGTTCCCGGTCGATCCCGAGAGCGGCTCGTTCGCCAAGGACGCGCCGATCGGCACCGCGAGCTGCGCGGAGCTGCTGTTCGTCGCGAATGGCAAGCGCTCGGGGCAGATGGCCTACTTCAACGCCACCACGCGCGTCGGCCAGGCGGACTCGTCGACCGACCAGTCCCTGCCCGGCTGGTGGTCGGCGATCCTGTCGGGGAAGAAGCCGGTCTGAGCATGCTGCTGCGCGTCGTCGCCGCGCTGCTCGCCGCGCCGCTCGCGCTGCTCCTCGCCCTGCTCGCCGCCGGTTCGGGCACGCAGGGGACCGACGCCCTGCTCGCCCCGCGCGGGACCGAGGGCTACGTGGGTTCCGCGGAATGCGCGACCTGCCATCCCGATCACCACGCGAGCTGGTCGCGCACCTTCCACCGCACGATGACCCAGCGGCCGACACCGACGGCGGTGCGCGGCGCCTTCGACGGCCGACCGGTCACGCTGTTCGGCGCCACGGCGCGTCCGTTCCGCGACGGCGACCGCTTCTTCCTGGAACTGCCCGCCGAGGGTGGCGGCACGCGCATCGCCGAGGTCGCTCTCGCCACCGGCTCGCGACGCTACCAGCAGTACTTCGAGAAGATCGGACGCGGCGCCGGGACCTGCTTCCGTCGCCTGCCGCTCCTGTGGCACATCGGCGAGGGACGCTGGATGCACCTCAACGGCGTGTTCCTCGAACCCGACGACGACGACTGGTCGGTGCACGCGTCGATCTGGAACGAGAACTGCATCTTCTGCCATACCACCGCGCCCGAGCCCGGCATCCTCAACTTCGAGGAGCGCGCCGACCGCACGCGACGCACCTACGACTCCGCGGTCGGTGAACTCGGCATCGCCTGCGAGACCTGTCACGGTCCGGGTGCGGAGCACGTCGCGCGCAACCGCGATCCCCTGCACCGCTACTTCGGCGAGGCGCATAAGGGCAGCGTGGCGCCGCGCAGGCTGGATCACGAGCGCTCGACCGCGCTGTGCGCGCAGTGCCACGGCCAACGCCTGCCGGAGCCGCGCGATCGCATCGAGCAGTGGCTGCACGGCGGTCCGAGCTTCCGCCCCGGCGACGACCTGTTCGCCCACGTCGCACCGATCTCGCGCGACACGCCGCCCCTGACCGAGGAGCAGCCCGACCTGTTCCGCAACCGCTTCTGGGGCGACGGCACCCCGCGTCTGACCGCGCACGAGTACCAGGGCGTCTCGACCTCGCCCTGCTACCTGCGAGGCGAGCTGTCGTGTTCGTCGTGTCACCTCGCACACGGCGGCGATCCGCGCGGGATGATCGACGACGCGATGCGCGGCGACCGCGCCTGCACGCAGTGCCACGCGGCGATCGCGCGCGACGTGGCGCAGCACACCGGTCATCGCGCCGACGGCCCCGGCTCTCGCTGTCTCGACTGCCACATGCCGCGCATCGTCTACGGCGTGCTGTCGGTGCACCGCAGCCACCGCATCGAGGTGCCCGATCCCGCGCGCGACGGCGAGAACGGACGTCCCCACGCCTGCACGCTGTGCCACGTCGACAAGACCCTGAGCTGGTCGGCCGACGCGATGAACCGCATCTGGGGCCACGGCACGCGCCGCTTCCGCGCACCGCAGCAGCGCCCCGACGGTGCTCCGCTCGAACTGCCCGACGCCGTCGCCTCGCTGCTGTGCGGCGACCCCCTGCAACGCGCCATGTACGCGACGGCACTTTGCCGCGATGGTGTCGTCACCGACGACGCGCACCGTGCCGAGATGCACGTGCTCGGCATCGCGACCCTGTTCGACGCCTATCCCGCACTGCGCTGGCTGACGCGCGAGAGCCTGCTGCGACTCGAACACGACGGCCCCGCGGACCTGCGCGACGCGCTCGCCGCCTTCGACCCGCTGGCTCCGCGCCAGAGGCGCGAGGACGCCGCGCGTGCACTGTTCGGAGACTTCGCCGCCACCGCACGCGACCGCTTCGCGGCACCGACCTCGCCCTTCGTCGACGCCGGATTCCAGCCGGTGCTCGACCGCATCGTGCCCCTGCTGCGCCTGCAGTCGCGCCGCGCCATCTCGATCGGAGAATGACCGTGAACGCCGACCCGAAGACCCTGCGCTGCGGACTCTGGCTGCTGCTGGTCGCGTTGCCCGCCGGCATGACGCTCGAGGCCTTGCACGCGCTGAAGGTCCAGGTCTACCTCGGCTCGGCGATGCGCCGCGAACTGTGGACGCTCGCCCACGCACACGGGACCCTGCTCGGCATCCTCTGTCTGGTGATGGCCTCGCTCGCCGAGCGCATCGCGACCGATGCGACGCGACGCGCGCGGATGCTGCGCGATCTGCGCGTCGGCGCCGTGGTGATGCCGCTCGGCTTCTTCGCCGGCGGCGTACTCAATCGCGAGGGCGACCCTTCCCTCGGCATCCTGCTGGTGCCGATCGGCGCGCTGTGCCTGCTCGTCGCCCTTCTGCGCGCGGTCACCGCACCGCGCGCAGACGCAACACCGTGAGCGATCGCGGCGCGAAGCGCCAGGTCGGCGCGGCCTCGACCCGGCGCGCGGCGAGCGCGTGGGGCGCGACGTGCAGCGGGTTCTCGAGGGTGTTCTCGTCGAGCAAGGAGGCGCTGCCGAGCTCGGTGCCCTCGACGTCGAAGGCGGTGGCGTTCACGCCCTGCACCTCCAGCTTCAGCGCGCGCTCGACCTCCGCACCGTTGACCGCGAACACGACCAGCGCGCCGTCGTCCGCACGCCCCGCGATCGCCGCGAAGTCGCGGGCACCGCGATCCTCCACATCGTGCACCGGCTGGTCGTCGACGAAGGTGCGGATGTGTCCGGCCTTGCACTCGACGCGCAGGTCGTACCAGCGACCGGTCTCCACGCTCCCCGCGACGTGCGCACCCACCGAGGACTTGCCTCCACCGCTCATGCGTTCGATCGCGTGCTCGTGGTTCCCCCACCCGCCGACGTTGAACCAGCACCAGTCCGCTGCACCCTGCACGTGGAACATCAGCAGGAAGCCTTCGGCGCCCGACAGCTTGCGGGCGCGGCAACGCAGCACGTAGTCGGCCGTGTGCGCGAGCTGCGGAAGGTCGAGCCAGCACCACTGGTTCTCGCGCTCGCGGTCCTGGCGCAGAGAGCCTTCGACCGTGCTCCAGGCTCCGTCGACGAAACGCCAGCCCTCGGTGCCCGTGGCGAAGTCACTGGCGAAGACCGGCTTGCCGTCGATCTCGACGCGCAGGTCCGCGTACTCCGCACGCGTGTTCCAGGTGCCGAGCCCGATCGAACCGTGACCCGGCTCGCCGCGGAACTCCGGCACCTCGGTGTGCAGCACCGAGTGCGGGCGGTTCTGCGCGAACAGCGCCTGCGCGTGGTAGCTCGGCGTGCCGTAGCTGCGCAGACCGTCGAAGACGATCAGATCGGGATTCCATCGTCGATCCTGCGCGTGCACGAACAGCGGCGCATAGC
This sequence comes from Planctomycetota bacterium, assembly GCA_046349595.1. GTDB lineage: Bacteria > Planctomycetota > UBA1135 > UBA1135 > UBA2386 > JACRLW01. The sequence goes on along the minus strand of JAXMCA010000001.1, from coordinate 1,400,352 downwards.
TGGCCATGGTGATGATGTCGCTGTTGCGCAGCAGGCCGGTCAGGTAGGCGGATTCGGCGAGGGCCGCGCGCAGGTTGCCGAGCCCGGGATCCTGCGTGACCGCGTACTCACCGACATAGATCTTCGGCCCCTTGCGGTCGGCCTTGTCGTAACGCGCCTCGTTCTGCCAGAACCACGCGCAGGACTGGTAATCGTGGTCGTCGACGATCTCCATCGGCGCGTCGAGCCGGGTGTTGGCGATCGTCAGGACCTCGGGATGCGCGCGCTTGATCGCGTCGAAGAACACCCTGTAGCGCTCGGTGTACTGCGCGCGCGTCCCGCCGAAGCCGCCGAACATCCCGTTCTCGTTGCCGATCTCGACGTAGCGCAGGCCGAAGGGCGCGGGATGGCCGTTCTCCGCGCGGCGCTTCCCCCACGTCGAGTCGACCGCGCCGTTGGCGTACTCGATCGCATCGAGCACGTCCTGCACGTACGAGCCGAGCTCCGCCAGCGGCACCAGCTCCTTGTGGCTCATCCCGCAGTTGGCGACGTACATCGGCGCCGCCCCGAGCTGCTCGCAGAGCAGCAGGTACTCGTGGAAGCCGAGACCACAGGTGCTCCAGTAGCCCCAGTTGGCATTGAGGTGTCCGGGGCGTGCGGCGATGTCGCCGAGCGTCTGCTTCCAGTGGAAGGCATCGCGGAGACGATCGCCGCCCTCGACGTAGCAACCGCCGGGGAAGCGCACGAAGGCGGGCTTCAGCGCGGCGAGGAGTTCGCCGAGATCGCGGCGCAGGCCGAAGCGTTCGCCGCGGAAGGTGCGTGCCGGGAACAGCGACACCGTGTCGAGCGCGAGTTCGCCCGGACCCCTCGTGCTCAGGACCAGCCGCGCGTGCGCGGCCGTCGCGCCCGGGCGCAGGGTGAGTTCGTGACGGTGCCACGCGCCGTCGCCGAGTTCGACCTGCGCGCGCGCGAGGACCTTGCCCTCCTCGCTCTCCAGCATCACGTCGATCGCGGCCCCCTGCGGCAGGTGATGGCGCGCGTCGAAGCGCAGCAGGTAGTCCTCGTCGGACCGCAGGGGCACGCCGAAGTGTCCCTCGCCGACCGCGCCGGCAGCTCCGCGTCGGATCGAGAGCGACAAACACGCGGGCGCCTCGGTCCGACAGGGATGCTCGCGGACGATCGCCATCGTGGCGTCGCTGTCGGGGAACACGCGCAGGGCCCAGCCGGGGATCCGGCCGTCCTGCAGCGGCGCCTCGAAGCCGCGGTTCTGCATCAGCTCCGCGTAGAGTCCGCCCTCCCCGGCGTGGTTGATCTCCTCGAAGAAGATGCCGAACAACGAGGGATCGACGGTGTGCAACTCGCGCCCGGCATCGATGCGCAGCACGGCGTCCTGCGCGGCCAGCGGTGCGAGGAGGAGCAAGGAGGCGGCGAGGGTTCGGACCATGGTCGCGCGGTGTACGCGAAGCACGCGCCGCGCGCACCTGGTACGCCCCTTCGACCCCAATCAGGCTTCCGTGACCGGATCGCCCACGCCGCTTGCGCGCCGATGCACGAGCAGAGCGAAGCGCATCAACTCGATCATGAAGCGCTCGCCGAGGTCGCCGGGACCGTCGCCGTCGGGACCGAGCTGCATCAGCGCCGCGAGGTCGAGCGCGCGGGTGCGCGCGGTGACGCGGATCGCGCTGTCGAGCGCACGGTGCATGTCGAAGCGCGGCAGGTGGAGCAGCGCGGACAGGCCGAGGAACTCGGCGACGTCGATCGCGCCCGGCATGCGGCTACGGCACGCGCAGCGGGCCTGCTCGAGGTGGACGTCGGTCGGGCTGCACAGGAAGCGCACCAGCGCCGCCGGCGCTTCGATCGCCACCGCGAGCTCGCAGAGCTCGTCGAAGACCTCGACCATCAAGGTTCGGACCAGGGTCTCTGGCAACTCCTCGATGGCCCGCGACAGCCACGCGGAGACCCTTGATGCGTCGGTCGGCGGCGCCTCGCGCCAGGCAGGGCGCGGCGCTTCCGTCGCCGGTCCGGTCGTCCCCCAGTGAAGTTCCATCCGAGCTCCCTCTTCCCGGCGGCCTGGCCGCGCGCGCCGGCGAGCCGCCGGCGCATCGACCTGGATCGACATCCGCGCGGGACCGCGAGCATCGTCCGGATTCCGGCGGTCCCGACTCGGGACGCCAACGCGGACTCGACGGCCGTCGGTCGGACGGGAACACTCCCGCAAGATGTCCGACCCGCGATCCGCCTCCGCTCGCGACGCCGCGCTGGGCGCCCTCCGCCAGGGTGACGGCCCGCTGCAGATCGGCGGCTGCACCGCGACGGACCTCGCCGCGCACTACGGCACGCCGCTGTTCGCCTACGACGGCGGCGCGTTCGCGCGACGGATCGACGCGGTGCGTGACGCCTTCGGCGGCCGCGTCGAGGTGCTGTTCGCGCTCAAGGCCAATCCGAGTCTCGCGCTCGCGCGGCGTGCTCGCGCGGCGGGTGCCGGAGCCGAAGTCGCGTCCGCCGGCGAGATCCTGCTCGCCGAGGCCGCGGGCTTCCGCGGCACGCAGATCCAGATGGCCGGGCCCGGCAAGTCCGAACGCGATCTGCAGGAGGCGCTGCGCGTCGGACTGTGCGTGAACCTCGAGTCGCCGCGCGAGCATCGCCGGCTCGCGGACCTGGCGCGCGCGTCGGGTCGTCGCCCGCGCGTGCAGATCCGCGTCAATCCGAACGTCGCGCAGGGAGGCGCGAGGCTGCGCATGGCCGATGCGTCGAGCCGCTTCGGCACCGACCGCGACGAGGTGGTCGCCTTCGCGCGCGCGATCGTGGCCGAGAACGCCTGCGATCTGATCGGCCTGCACACCTACGGCGGCTCGCAGGCCTTCGACGCTCAGTCCTGGCTCACCGCCTGCGACGATCTGCTGCATCTCGCCAGCGAAGTGGAGAGCACGATCGCGCAACCGCTGCGCGCGCTCGACTTCGGCGGCGGCTTCGGCTGGCCGGTCTACGACGGCGACCCCGTCTTCGACCTCGACGCCGCGGGACGCGGTCTGTGCGCGCTGCTCGATCGGCACGCCAGCCGTCGCGCACACGCGATCGAACTCGGCCGCCATCTGGTGGCGGGCTGCGGTGTCTACCTCACCCGCGTCGTCGAACTGAAGACCTCGGGCGGCGCGCGCCACGCGATCCTCGACGGCGGCATGCACCATTTCGGCGCCGCCGCCGGCATGGGTGCGGTGATGCGCCGCGCCTACGCGATCGTGCGCGCCGATCAGCCGCGGGCGCAGGGCAAGGAAGCGATCTCGCTCGGCGGTCCGCTCTGCACCCCCGCCGACCGCTTCGGCAAGGACCTGCTGCTGCCGGCGCTGACCGCCGGCGACCTGCTCGCGATCCTCAACGCCGGCGCCTACGGCCTGAGCTTCAGCCCGACGATGTTCCTCGGCCATCCGACGCCGGCGGAAGTGGTCTGCGAGGACGGCACGTCGGCCTTGGCGCGAGCGCGTGGTGCGCCGGAGGACCTGCTGCGCGGTCAGAACTGAACCGCGATCGCTCCGCTCCGGGATGTCGACGCGGGGACGCGAGTTGCTCCTGGATCGGGACCAGCCTGGATTCGCGCCTTGCTGGCGCACGATCCGCGCCGCGATACGCTGCGGCCCGCTCACTTTGCGGCACGGCGAACGACGCGACCGCAGACGGCCTCGGCAGGGGCGCTACACTTGCCCGGTTCATCGGAATCGGGGTCACGTCCAGAGCGTGGTCCCGACCGCGCACCGCCCGCCTCGCACCTCGGCCGCACACCCCATGACCTCCGCGCACGCTTCACGCCCCCAAACGCCGCTCCGCGTCTCGGTCGTCATTGCCGTGCGCAATGGCATCGACGACCTGCGCGCCTGCCTGGCCGCGATCCGTGCCTCCACCCTCCCGGTCCACGAACTGATCGTGGTCGACGACGCGTCGACCGACGACGTGCTCGCCGTCGCGCGCGAGTTCCAGGCGCGCACCATCCGCCTCGACACCAATCGCGGCCCGGCCTACGCGCGCAACCGTGGTGCGGAGGTCGCGCGTGGCGAGGTGCTGTTCTTCACCGACGCCGACGTACGCGTCCACCGCGACACCATCGCCATCGCGATGCACTGGTTGGAGCGCGACAGCGGGCTGTCCGCCGTGATCGGCAGCTACGACGAGACGCCGGCCGACCCACACTTCATCGCCCAGTACAAGAACCTGTTCCACCACTGGGTCCACCACAACAGCAAGCCGGAGGCGAGCACCTTCTGGACCGGCTGCGGCGCCGTGCGGCGCGACGCCTTCATGTCGATCGGCGGCTTCAACGAGGGCTACCGCAAGCCGAGCATCGAGGACATCGAGTTGGGCTTCCGGCTGCACAAGCGCGGCGACCGCATCCGCCTCGAGAAGACGATGCTCGCCACCCACGCCAAGCGTTGGCAGCTCTTCGGCCTGATCCGGACCGACGTGATGCTGCGCGGCGTGCCGTGGATCGCCCTGATGCTGCGCGACAAGCACGACCCCAAGGACCTGAACCTCAGCGCCAAGTCGAAGCTGGCGACGGTCTTCGCCGGCCTGTTCGTGCTGTCCCTGCCGCTGCTCGCGCTGGCGGGCCACGCCGCCGCCACCCTGCCGGCGCTCGCACTGCTCCTTGCCACCGCCCTGGTCTCGAAAACGACCCGGCTCCGCTCCGCCGCGGTTTCTGCGCTCGCTGTCACGGCGCCGATCACCCTGACGGTCCTGAGCGCGCTCGCGGTGGGCGATTCCAAGGCGGTCATCCCGCTGACCCTGCTCGCCGCGCTCGCACTCAGCCACCTCGACCTCTACGGGTTCTTCGCCCGCAAGCGGTCGGTCGCATTCGCCGTCGCGGTCCTCCCGATGCACCTCTTGTTCCAGCTCTGCTGCGCTGCCAGCGTCCCGCTCGGCACGCTCGCACACCGGCGCGACCTGCGCCGGGCCGAGGCGTCGTCGGAAGGTCCCGCGCTCCGCGAACTGCCCCCGCTCCCGCGGGAAGGTGGTCTGCCTTGGAGCCAGCGCGCATGAGCGATCGCCAGGTCGTCGTCGTCGGTGCCGGTCCCGCGGGTCTCACCGCGGCCTACGAGCTGAGCAAGCACGGCGTCGGGACCACCGTCGTCGAGAAGGACCCGGTGTCGGTCGGCGGCATCTCGCGCACGGTGGTCTACAAGGGTTTCCGCTTCGACATCGGCGGTCACCGCTTCTTCACCAAGAGCGAAGAGGTCAATCGGATCTGGCACGAGATCCTGACCGACGAGTTCATCTCGAGGCCGCGCCTCTCGCGCATCTACTACAACAACAAGTTCTTCCACTACCCGCTGCGGCCCTTCGAAGCACTGTTCAAGGTCGGGCCGATCGAGACCGCGCACTGCGTCGCGAGCTACCTGTGGGCGAAGCTCTTCCCCAGCAAGGAAGAGTTCAACTTCGAGCAGTGGGTCAGCAACCGCTTCGGCTTCAAGCTCTACTCGATGTTCTTCAAGACCTACACCGAGAAGGTGTGGGGCATGAAGTGCACCGAACTCGGTGCCGACTGGGCGGCGCAGCGCATCCAGAACCTCTCGCTCGGCAAGGCGATCAAGAACGCGCTGTTCCCCAAGAAGGGCGACGCCTCGGTCAAGACGCTGATCGACCAGTTCGAGTACCCGCGCCTCGGCCCCGGCCAGATGTGGGAGCGTTGCCGTGACATCGTGCAGCAGCGCGGCCACCGCGTGGTGATGGGTCACCGCATCCACCGGATCCACCTGCACGACGGCAAGGTCACGGGCGTGACCATCGTCGACGCCGACGGCAACCTCGAACGCCTGCCCGCGACCGACGTGATCTCGAGCATGCCGCTCTCCGAGGTCGTGCGCCTGCTCGACCCGCGCCCGCCGGCGGCGATCCTCGACGCGGCGAACAAGCTGCGCTACCGCGACTTCCTCACCGTCAGCCTGGTGATCGATTCGCCGGACCTGTTCCCCGACAACTGGATCTACGTGCACTCGCCGGACGTCCAGCTCGGCCGCATCCAGAACTTCAAGAACTGGAGCCCGCACATGGTGCCGGATGCGAGCAAGACCTGCCTCGGGCTCGAGTACTTCGTGTTCGAGGGCAAGGGCCTGTGGAACGAGTCCGATCAGGCGTTGATCGACCTCGGCGCGCGCGAGATCGAGAAGCTCGGACTCGCCAGCCGCAAGGACGTGCAGGACGGCTCCGTCGTGCGGATGGAGAAGGCCTATCCGGTCTACGACGCGCAGTTCCAGGCCGCCGTCGACACGCTCAGGGCCTACCTGGGGAGCCTGCAGGGGATCCAGCAGGTCGGGCGCAACGGCCAGCACCGCTACAACAACCAGGACCACTCGATGCTCACCGCGGTGCTCGCGGCGCGCAACGTGCTCGGCGAGCGCAACGACGTGTGGAACGTCAACGCCGACGCCGAGTACCACGAGACCATGGATCGCAAGCAGCCACAGCGCGTCGCTGATGCGAAGCCCGCACCCGTCGGTTGACGGCCGCGACGCACGCGGGCCGTGGCTCGCGCCGAATCCGATGCAACCTCAACTGGTCCTCGGGCTGGATGCATGTGAGTGGAAGGTCGTGCAGCACCTCGTGCGCGAGGGCCGGCTGCCGGAGTCCCGCCGCCTGCTCGCCGAGCACACGCACGGCAGGCTGGATTCGATCCTCGACACCGCCCGAGCGATCCTGTCGCTTGCCGGCGTGAAGCGGCGCAGCGCTCTCGTCGGTGTCCCGCTCCCGCTCCGGGGAGAAGCGGTGCCGGCATGACCCAGGCGCGACCGCGACACGGTCCGGGTGGTCTGGCCTGGATGCTGATCGGTCGGCTGACGATGACCGCGGCCACCGCGGCGCTCATGCTGCTGTGCGCGCTGGTGTTCATGGACGAGGCCACCTTCGGGGTGTTCTCGACCTGCATCGGCGCGCAGCTCGTGCTCAGCCGCGGCGTGCTCCTCGGACTCGATTCCAGCGTGGTGCGCCTGCACACCGCAGCCCAGGACCGCATCGAGCCGGTTCGCGCCGCGGTCAGCATCGCCGGCACGCTCGGCCTCGCGGCGCTGCTCCTCGGTGCGATCCTCGCGCCCTCCCAGCCGCGCGGGATGCGCTGGGAGCTGATCCTCGCCGTCGCCTTCGGAGCGGTCGGCTCGGCCTGGTTCGACCTCGGTTGCGCCGTCGTCCTCGCGCGCCTGCGCTACCGCGCCGCGGGACTTCTCACCGCGGCGATGCCGACGATCCGGCTCGGTGTCACGCTCGCCGCGTGCGTGGCGACGCACGACGACTCGTTGCTGCCGAGCATCGCCTTCAGTGCGGCGACCTTCGCCGCCGGCGTGGTGCTGCTCGTCACCGTCGCGCGACGCTTCGGCTGGCACGCCGGCCGCGCGATGTTCTGGCGCGAGCTGCAGTACACCAAGTGGATCGGCATGTCCGACGCCGCCACCGTGCTGTCGATCTACGTCGGCCTGTTCGTGCTGCTGTCGCGTCAGTTCGCCGACGCCGCCGGGCGCTACGCCTTCGGGCTCCAGCTGATGCAGGGCATGCTGGCGGTGTTCCTCGCCTTCTACCAGTCGCTCCTGCCGCGCGCCGCCCGCCTCGGCGGACTCGACTCGCTGCCGGTGTTCCTACGCGACGGGTTCCGCACCGCGGTGAAGCTCGCGCTGGTCTGCGCCGTCGGCGCTGCACTCTGCGCATCGATCGTGCCGATGGTCCTGCAGTCGGTCCGCCCCGGCCTGGTCGGCTTCGGACCCGCGTTCCTCGGCCTGTCGATCTTCGTGATCGTGTTGATGTTCGAAGCCCCTCTCGGTGTCACCTGCCAGTTCCTGCTGCGACCGCAGCTGCAACTGCTCGCGCTGTGCGTGCGGGCCGCCACGATCCTGGTCTGCGGGATGTGGTTGATCCCCGCACGTCAGGACCTCGGCGCCGGGATCGCGCAGGCGATCGGCGGCACCGCCGGACTGGTCGCGTTGTTCGTGCTGGTGCGGCGAGCGATCGAAGCCGAGCGGAGGCGGCAGGCATGTGCGGCATCGTAGGTGCGATCCGGCTCGCCGACCGCGACATCGTGCGGCGCATGCTGCAGCTGATCGCGCACCGCGGACCGGACGACGAGGGCATCTGGCAGGACGGCGACGTCGTGCTCGGTCACCGTCGCCTGTCGATCCTCGACCTCTCGCCGCTCGGCCACCAGCCGATGCTCACCGACGACGGCGAACTCGCGATCGTCTTCAACGGCGAGATCTACAACTTCCCGACCGTGCGCGCCGAGCTCGAACAGCTCGGTCACCGCTTCCGCAGCCACTCGGACACCGAGGTCATCCTGCTCGGCTACCGCCAGTGGGGTGACGGCATCCTCGAGCGCATCGAGGGCATCTTCGCCTTCGGTCTGTGGGACGCTGTCGCCGGCCGCCTGCTGCTCGCGCGCGATCGCTCCGGCGTGAAGCCGCTGTTCTGGCACCACCACGACGGCGGCATCGCCTTCTCCTCCGAACTCAAACCATTCCGCCTGCTCCCCGGCTTCGTCTCCGAGGTCAGTCGCCGCGCGCTGCGCTCGACGATGCGCTTCGCGTGCAACCTCGAGGAGGAGTCGATGCTGGCCGGCGTGAACAAACTCGCACCGGGCCGCAAGCTCGTGTGGCAGGACGGCCGCGCGCAGGTCTCGGGCTACTGGAACTACCCCGAGCCACGCCCGCGCACCTGGTCGCCGGCCGACGCAGCCAGGACGCTGCGCGACGTCCTCGGACGCACCGTGCGCTCGCAGATGATCAGCGACGCGCCGCTCGGCGCCGCGCTCAGCGGCGGACTCGACTCGAGCGGCGTGGTCGCGCTGATGGCCGAGGGCGGCGCGAAGGTGCGCACCTACACCGTCGGACACGGCCCGGACGATCCCGATCTCATCGCCGCCCGCGTCGTCGCCGAGCACTGCAGGACCGAGCACCACGAGATCATGATCGAGTCGGAGGACGTCGCCGACCTCCTGCCGCGCGTGATGTGGTACCTCGAGGAACCGCTCGGCCAGATGGAGTCGGCGCAGATGTACCTCAACTACGAGGCGGCATCGAAGCACGTGAAGGTGCTGCTGGTCGGCGAAGGCGCCGACGAGCTGTTCGCCGGCTACGACCGCTACAAGCTGTTCGACAAGGGCCGCAGGCTGACGCCCGGACTGCGCAATGCGCTGTACGAGCGCGTCTACATGTACGCCGACCGCCAGCCGCGCCACCTGCTCGCGGGACTGCTGTCGCGCGCCGCCTTCGGCCGCCTCGCAGCCTCGCCGATGGCCGACCCCACGCCGCGCGCCGACGAACCGCCGATCCACGGTCTGCCGCGCGAGCGCGCGCTCGAACGCTCGCTCAACCACGACCAGCGCACCTACCTGCACGAGCTCTCGCTGAAGCGCGCCGACGCGATGGGCATGGCCCACGGACTCGAGCTGCGTGTGCCCTTCCTCGGCCGCGAAGTCGTGGAGCTCGCCGCGACCTTCCACGGCGACCTGTCGCGGCGCGCCGGAGTCGAGAAGTGGGTGCTGCGGGAGGCGCTGCGCCCGCTGCTCCCCGCGGCGATCGTCGATCGACGCAAACGCGGCTTCCAGATGCACCTCGACCAGCGGCTGGTCGACACGCTGCAGCAGCTCTGCGACCGCCTCCTGCCGGACGACCGCGTGCGTGCCCGCGGCTTCTTCGACCCCGCCCGGGTGCGCGCGCTGCGCCAGGGGCGCCCGCGCCGCGGTGCCGCCTTCATCGCCCACCGCGTGTGGTCGTTCCGCATCTGGGCGATGCTGATGGCCGAGGTCTGGGCCCGCCTGTTCCTCGACCGCGCACCCGACGCGCCGCCTCCCTCGACCCTGCAGGCCCTGCTGGACCGCGCCTGACGGCGCCGGTCCCACCGGAGCAAGCGGACAGCGGTGGCGAGCCGATAGACGGATAGTCTCCGCGCCGCCTCGCCGTCCGCATGTCCTCGCCGTCCGCCCCCTCGACACCGCGATCCCGTGGTCCGGGCCTCGCCGCACGCGCGGGACTCGCCGTCGCACGCGCCCTGGTCGGACGGCGCTTCACGCGCGGCTTCGCGCACCTGCGCGCGAGCCTGAGCATGTCGGCCGACGAACTGCTCGCGAGACAGGCCGTGCTGACGCAGAAGATCGTGCGTCACGCGATCACCAAGGTGCCGTTCTGGCGTGACGCGGCACGCGCGCTGGGCATGCAACCCGGCGACGTGCGCGGCAACGAGGATCTCGTGCGGCTGCCCGTCGTTGACAAGAAAGTGTTCCGCTCGCGGCCGCAGTCCGACTTCCTCGCCGAGGGCGTGCCGGAACACCGCCGCATCCCCTACACCACCTCGGGATCGACCGGCGATCCCTTCGTGTTCGTGCTCGACCGTGCGTCGATGCCGACGGTGTTCGCGAGCCACCTGTTCTTCGACTCCTGGTACGGGCTCGATCCCTTCGACACCAGCGTGCGCATCCTCGGACGCCCCGCCGCGGAACCGCCGATGCCGCAAAGCACGCCGCTGCGCGCGAAGCTCGCCGCCGTGGTGCAGAAGCGCGTGCAACGCACCTATGAACGGCTGACACAGCGACGCCTCGTCACGCTCGACGTCACGCCCGAGGGCATCCGCGCGACGCTCGAGTCCTTCCGCCCGGTCTACCTGCTCGGCTACACCTCCACGCTCGCCGTGCTCGCCGAGGAGTACCTGCGCATCGGCTACCGTCCGACGCGCCCGCTGCGTTGCGTGATCACCATCGCCGAGACGCTGACCCCCGAACGTCGCCGCGTGATCGAGCAGTGTTTCGGCGCGCCGATCGCCAACCGTTACGGCCAGCGCGAGTTCAAGTTCTGGTGCGCGCAGAGCCCCCTCGGAGACCCGTCGCGGTTCCTCGTGCATCCCGAGCTGGTGGTGTTCGAGACGCTCCGCGCCGACGGCCGCGCCGCCGCCGAGGACGAGACCGGCCGCGTGGTGCTGACCAACCTGCACAACGAGGTGATGCCCTTCCTGCGTTACGACACCGGCGATCTCGCCACGCGACGTCGCGCCGGACCGGACAGTCCCTTCCCGGTGATGGGGCGGCTCGATGGACGCACGCAGGAGATCCTCGAACTGCCGAGCGGACGCAAACTCGACGCGAGCACCGTCGGTCACATGCTCTTCGTCGTCGGTCCATTCGCCGACCGCATCCGCCTCTACCAGGTGCTCCAGGAGCGTCTCGACCTGCTGCGCCTGCGCCTCGTGCCGCGAGGCGAGGCCAACGAGGAACTCGCCGCGAAGCTGCGCGACGCCCTCGCCGAGATCACCGGTCCGGGAGTGCAGATCGTGACCGAGTTCGTCGACGACATCCCGCTCGAAGCATCCGGGAAACGACCGGTGCTCAAGTCCCTCCGCCCCGCCACCTCCGGCCATGTCCGCTGAAGTCCCCGCAGTGGTTCAAGGCGAGTCGCGACGCTGGTTCTGGCTCACGCTCGGCCTGTGCGGCGCCGTTCTGCTCTCGACCTTGTGGGTGCTGCGCCACCGCACCGCGATCAAGAACCCCGACGAGGCCTCGTACTGCGAACAGGCCGACTCGCTGCTGCGCAACGGTTCGCTCGACGTCGGCTTCGTGCGCTACTTCCACGAGAAGTACCCGCCCTCGATCCACCACCCCGAGGACTTCTATCCACCGGGCAACGGCGCGCTGATCGCGGCGGCCTGGAAGGTGTTCGGGCGCAGCGACGCGGTCTCGGCGCTCCCGTCGGCGCTGATGGCCTGCCTGCTGCTGCCGCTGATCGTCTTCGGTCTCGCGCGCCGCTTCGGTGCGGGGCCGCCCTTCGCGTTCGTCGCGGCGGTCTCGGTGATGCTCGACATCACCATCCGCGACCACGCCTACGAAGCGATGGCCGACCTGCCGCTGACCACCGCGGTCACGGCGGGACTGCTCGTGTCGCTGAAGCGCGGCCCTCTGCCCGCGCTGTGGAGCGGGCTGCTCCTCGCCGCGGCGTTCTGGCTCAAGCCGACCGCGCTGCTGTTCCTGCCGGGCATGGGACTCGCGTTGTGCCTCGCCGAGCGACAGACGCTGCGTCAGGCCGCCGTCCGCCTCGCGGTGTTCGGCGCGGTGTTCGTGGTCGCCTGCCTGCCCTGGCTGCTGCGCAACCACGCGCTGTTCGGCTCGTACCTCTACTCGGGCAACATGCACCTGACGGCCGCGGCGAACGATCCGAAGTTCGTCTACACCGACATCCGCAGGGTGCATTGGTTCGGCGACGGCCAGAGCGGTCCGGGGCTGGCTTCGAGCTACTTCGCCTACGGCATCGGTCCGGTGGTGAAGCGCTTCCTGCTGCACGTCTACGAGATCGCGGTGGTGCACGGCCCGCTCGCCTTCGGTGGGCTCTTCGTGCTCGCGTTGATGTCGCTGTGGAAGCGCCGCCACGCCGCCGCAGCGATCGCCTGGATCGTGCTCTACCTCGGCGCGTTGTCGGCCGTGTTCGCGATCTTCTACCGCTACCTGCTGCCGGTCCTGCCGGTCGTGGTCGCGCTGAACTGGTCCTTCGTCGACTCCTTCGTCCGCCGCTTCGGACGCACCGACTTCGGCAACATCCTGGAGCACCACGTCGCCACGCCCGGGCGCGCCGCGCTCCTGCTCGCGGCGATCGTCGCGATCCCCGGCGGAGCGGAACTCGCGCGCGACGTGGCGACCGGCCGACAGTTCGTCGAGCAGCCCGACCTCGCCCTGCACGCGGCGGCCAAGTGGTCGCGGGAGCACCTCGACACCGACGCGGTGGTCATGATCCAGGAGGCCCTGGTCTACCGTCACGTATCCGGACTGCGCAGCGTCGACACGCCCTTCGACACGCCGGAGGCGATCGAGGCGGTGATCCAGCACTACGAGGTCGACTACCTGATCACCGTCGAGAGCGGCCAGTTCGCCGAGATCACCACGCAGTTCGTGTTCCCCTACCTCGAGCAGTACCGGTCCAAGTGGACGCGGCTCGACCCACAGGGCACGACCTTCTCGGTGTGGGTGCGCGAGGGCGCGAAGCTGCCGCACTAGCGCGGAGCGCTGAGCCAGGCCGCGATCGCGTCCGCGGCTAGACGGTGCCCGCGCAGGTCGAGGTGCTCGTCGCGCGGGATGAAGATGCCGTCGGCGCCGCCCTGCAGCGCCGCCTCGAACGTCTCGGTCAGGTCGAGGAAGTCGACGCCGAGCGTGCTGCAGCTCCGCGCCATCGCCGCGGCGAAGTCGTCGCCTGTCGGAGCATCGGACGGAGCGTAGACCTCGGCGTCGCTCGGCTTGCGGTACTCGATGCGGCTGCGCAGGACCCGCGCCGCGACCGGGACGAACACCACGAGCACCCTCGCCTTCGCGGCGCGGCACATCTCGACGCTGTGCTTCAAGGAACGCTCGGTCTCCTCCCATCCGCGGCTGCGCTCGCGCGTCTGGTGCGGCATCCAGCGATAGCGCACGGTGAAGGGGAGTTCGCTGCCGTCGTCGCGGTGGAGAAGCGCAAAGTCGCCCTTCTTCGACAGGTAGGTCTCCTGCAGCAGCGGCTCGAAGTAGGAGTTGCCGAAGTAGCGCTCCCGCAGCGGCGCGACCGGGCCGCCGTCCCGCTTCCAGTCGGCGTACTCCTGCGCGTCGTGGAGGTCGTTGCCGTCGAAGAACTGCCAGACGACCCACTCCGGTCCGAGCGCGAGCGCGAAGCGCTCGATCACCAGCGCCTCCTGCTGCGGGCCGTAGGCACCGCGACCGAGGTTGGCGACCGACTTGCCGAGCTTCTCGCCGACGAGTGCGGCGAAGCTCTGGTCACGATCGACCTGCGCGGCCTCCGTATAGGAGTCGCCGACGAAGGCGAGATCGGCATGCGTCAGTTCGACGTCGTTCCGGAAGCCCTTCGAGTCGGCGCGGTACTCGACGACGCGGTCCGTGCCCGGCACGCGCCCCTTCCACTGCGCATGCGGCTTGCGCACGAATCCGAAGTCGGCGTCGGGATCGTTGTCGGCGCGCGAGATGTGGCCGGTGTCGAGCCAGTACTGCGGCTTCAGTGCACCGCGGAGCAGCAGCGCATAGCCGAGGTCGAAGCACGCGACGGCGGCGAGGCAGGAGATCGTGAGACCGACCATGCGCGCACCGACGACACGCCGCCGCACCTTCGGCACGAGCCACAGCAGCGTGAAGACCACCGCGAGCGCGAGCAGCGGGAAGCCGACGTAGATCTCCTCGAGCGAGTAGTGCCCGAACAGGTAGTCCCCGCGACCGCTGCGGTCGTGGAACCAGGGCAACACCAGCAAGCGCGCCACGGCCAGCAGCGTGACGATCGTCGCGGACAGGTGGAGGAGGGAGACGCGACGCATGGTGGGGCCGCGAGTCTAGCGCGAGGGCCAGGCCGGGCCCCGCCGTCGCCCGGGAGGCGTCCCGACATGGGCCCATGCATCCGGAACCGAGGTGCGCCGCACCGCACGCCAACCGCTACCCTCGCGACGGAACTTGATCCCTGCTCCTCCATGGCTCCGTCGTGCGCTGGTCCTCGCCGCGGCCTTCGCACCGATGCTCGCGATCGCGGCGGTACGCGACCTGTGGGCGCCGGACGAGCCGCGCTACGCGGAGGTGGCACTGGAGAGCTTCGCGCGCGGCGACTTCGTGCACCTCACGCTGTGCGGTGACCCGTACCCCGACAAGCCGCCCCTCGCCTTCCTGTTCGCCGCACTCGCGGGCGCACCCTTCGGCTTCGCCGCCTTCGCCCTGCGACTGCCGACCCTGCTCGCGAGTCTGCTGACCGCGTGGTGCGTGGCGCGCCTCGCCCTGCGACACCACGACTCCGAGACGGCACTCCTCGCGGCACCGCTCCACCTCACCACCCTGCTGGTCCTGCATCTCGGCGGGCGTCTGCAGATCGACCCGCTCCTCGCCGCCTTCACGACGGCCGCGATCACCGCGATCGAGACCGGCAAGGCGCCGTGGATCGCCGGCGCATGCACGGGACTCGCCGCGCTCGCGAAGGGTCCGATCGCCTGGCTGTTCATCGCGGTCTGGCTCCTGCTGCGACGCGGGGTCGTCCGCACGCACGTGCATCGACATCGTTCCTCGTACCTCGCGGCGTCGGCGCTCGCCGTGCTCCCGCTCGCGGCGTGGGCGACGCTCGCACTCCTGCGCGAGCCCTCGCTGGCGCGCGAACTCCTGTTCGAGCAGCACCTCGGTCGCATCCTCACCGCGCGCAGCCACCCGGCGCCCGTCTACGAGCCGCTCCTGGAGCTGTCGGTGTTCACCTTGCCTTGGACACCGCTCGTCGTTCGCGGCGTGATCGACGGACTGCGATCCCCGCGCGGCTCCTTCGCCCGCCGGTCGACGTGGTTCGTGCTGACGGCGCTCGCCTTCTTCAGCGTCGTCGCCGACAAGCGCGAGCTCTACCTGCTGCCGGTGTACCCGCTCCTCGCGATCCTCGCCGCACGCGTCGCGATCGCGCGACCCGTGGCAGCGGGTCGGTTCACGCTCGTCGTGATCGGACTCTGGTCGACGGCGCTGGTGATCACACCGCTGTTCCACGTCACCCTGTCGACCGCGGCACCGGGCGTGGACATCCCCTTGCACGCGATCGCCGTCGTCGGCGTCGGCACGGCACTCGTGCTCCTCTGGATCCATCGACGGGCCGGTCCACCGCAGCAGGTGCTCCGCGCGGAACTCGTCGGCTTCGCGCTCTCGTCGACGGCGATCGCCGTGCTGGTGCTGCCCCCGCTCGACACGCTCAAGTGCTCGCGCGCCGTCGCGGCCGAACTCGCCGCCCGGCCCGAGAAGCCGTCGAGCATCCCCTGCGTCGGCGTGCGCCCCGAGGCCTACCGCTTCTTCGCGGGTCTGCCGACCGTGGCCGATCAGGACACGCTGCGCATCGGCCCGGCCCTGCTCCGCGACGGCGAGCAGTTCCTCGCGTTGGTCTGGACCCGCGACCTGCCGCGCCTGCCGCAGGTGGTACGCGACGGCTCGCGGACGCTCGCCCGCTGGCGCGTCGGCTCACGCGACATCCTGCTGCTCGGCCGCGCGCCCTGATCGCCACCGCGGGCATTCCGCCTCCGTCGTTGTGCGGCGCCATGCGGTCGCGTACGAACTGCGCCCGTCATGCAGCAGGCCGTCACCGAGTCGAATCGTCGCCTCCGCGAACTCGAGGAACACCTGCGCCGGGAGAACCCGACGCTGCTCCAGGTGGTGCACGAGTTCCGCGCCCTCGATCGCGTCGTGCACCGCATCGGCCTGCTGCGCAGCGACGAGTCCTTCGCCTATCAGGTGCCCTGGTGGCCGATGATCGGCGTGCTCGGCACCTTCTCGGCGGGCAAGTCGAGCTTCGTCAACTGGTACCTGGGTCAGCGCATGCAGCGCACCGGCAACCAGGCGGTCGACGACCGCTTCACGGTGATCTGCCACTCGACCGACGCGCAACCGCGCACGCTGCCGGGCTCCGCGCTCGACGCCGATCCTCGCTTCCCCTTCTACGGCATCAACGACGAGATCGCGCGGCTGGTCCCCGGCGAGGGCGCACACGCCGATCGCTTCCTGCAGCTCAAGACCTGCCCGAGCGAGAAGCTGCGCGGCAAGATCCTGATCGACTCGCCCGGCTTCGACGCCGACCACCAGCGCGCGTCGATCCTGCGCCTGACCTCGTACCTGATCGACCGCTGCGACCTGCTGCTGCTGTTCTTCGACGCGCGCCATCCCGAACCCGGCGCGATGCGCGACACGCTCGAGCACCTGGTCGGCAACATCCAGGAGCGCCCCGACAGCGAGAAGTTCCTGTTCATCCTCAACCAGATGGACACCACCGCGCGCGAGGACAACCCCGAGGAGGTCTTCGCCGCATGGCAGCGCGCGCTCGCCGAGAAGGGCGTGACCTCGGGCCGCTTCTACGCGATCTACAACCCCGACTGCGCCTTCCCGATCGCCGACTCCGAGCAACGCGAACGCTACGAGCAGAAGCGCGATCGCGACCTGCAGGAGATCGAGGACCGCATGCGCGCGGTCGAGGTCGGTCGCGCCTACCGCGTGGTCGAGACCCTGGAGCAGACCGCGATCAAGATCCGCGAGCGTGCCCTGCCGCGGGTGATGGCGGCACGCGCGCGCTGGCGTCGCATCGTGCTGACGCTCGACTTCCTGCTGTTGTGCGTGATCGGCATCACGCTCGGCGTGCTGGTCTCGCAGCACGGCGTCTCCAAGCTGGTCGACACCTGGCGCAGTTTCCCCACCACCGACCTCGGCCTGGGCGCGGTCGGGATCGAGATCCTGAAGATCGTCGTCGGCCTCTGCGCGCTGCTGTTCGTGCACACGCGCTTCCGCGCGCTGGCAGCCGGCTACGTGCGTGGGCGCCTCGAGGCGGAGCCGCGCGACACCATGCCGACGATGCGTGTCGGTGAGGCCTTCATGCGCAGCACGCGGCTGCCGAGTTCGATGTTCGCGTCGCGACCGTCGGGTTGGACCCGGCGGGCCGAGAGCGAGGTCGAACGCGTGCTCGCCGCGACCACCGGACTGGTGCAGAAGCTGAACGACGGATTCGCGGCGCCGTCCGGTTCCTACGAGGCGGTCGAGCCGACGCAGAAGCGCGCCTGAGGGGCGCGGTGGAACCATGACCAAGCCGACACCGCCCGCATTGCCCGCCGTCTCCCGGATGATCCGCTGGCCGGTGATCCTCAGTGTCGTGGTGCTCGCGGTCCGGCTCGCCGGCGAACTCGAAGGCTGGGATCACCGCTTCTTCGCGACCGAGGGAGGGCCGAGTCTCGCTGCGGTCGGCGTCGTCTGGCTGATCCCCCTGTTCGGCCTGATCTGGGGTTTCGTGATCGCCGGACGAGGTCACGCTCCCGACCGACCCGGACTGGCGATGACCCTGTCGGCGCTCGGTGCGCTCGCCATCATCGGCGCGAGCATGTTGAGCATCCGCAGCCTGGCGTGGCCGATGACACCGATCGGCCTCGCGGTCGGCGCCGTGGTCGCGCTCGGCTTCACCTGGCGTGCCTGGCCCGAGCTGTTGCGTTACACCTTCCGCTACGCGCTGCTCGTGCGCGTCGCCGTGGTGCTGATCACCGTGCCGGCGGTGTTCTTCGCGTGGAACACGCACTTCGACGCGCTGCCGACCGAGATCACCCTCGAGGCGAAGCTCGATCGCCTCGCCTACCTCGCATCGGTCCAGTTGCTCGGCTGGGTGCCTGCCACCTGCGCGCTGTGTGGCGTGTCCGGCGGCTTCGCCGCGCTGCTGCGCGGGCGGCGCGACGACGACGCGATCGACGACTGATCGCGGCTCAGCTCTTCAGGAAGCGGTCCATCCGCGTGGCGATGTCGCGCAGACGATCGACGCCGCCACCGCCGACCTCGGCCGAGTACCAGCCGGCGTAGCCGATGCCGTCGAGCGCCTTGACGACGCCCGGCCAGTCGGTGTCGCCGTCGCCGATCTCGACCTCGAAGCCCTTCCAGAGCCCGACGTCGTTCTGCTTCTTCCGGCTGTAGTCCTTGACGTCGATCTTGAACACGCGGTGCCCGAGAGCCTCGACCCAGTGCTCCGGCCACGCGTAGCGCACCAGGTTGCCGCAGTCGAGGTGCACACCGACCAGCGGCTCTTCGAACTCGTCGACGAAGCGCGCCATCTCCAGCGGGCTGAGCAGGAAGTTGTTCCAGACGTTCTCGAAGGCGAGGCGCACACCGGTCTCGCGCACCAGCGGCAGGACCTTCCGGATCTCCTCCTGCGCGCGGCGGTATGCGTCGGCATAGGAGACGGTCTTGTTGACCACGCCGGGCACCACGAGGACCGAGGTCGCGCCGTAGGCCTTGGCGTCGCGCAGCGCGGTCTGCAGCGCCTCCACACCCTCGGCGCGTACCTTCGCATCGGGGTGAGAGAAGGGCTTGCCCCAGTGTGCGGAGTCGACCACGCCGGGGATCTCGAGTCCGCTCGCCTCGCAGGCCGCGCGCACTTCGTCGGGCTTCGGACCACCCGGGCTGTCGAGTTCGACGCCGTCGAAGCCGATCTCCTTGAGCTTCTTGAACTTGTCGGTCAGCGAACCCTCGATCTGCACCATGCCGATCTTGAGGGCCTTCTTGAAGACACGCGGTTCACCCGATCGCCGCAACGCGGGCGACGTGATCGGAGCGACGACGCGCGAGCCGGCGAGAGCGAGACCCGAGCCGGCGAGGAAGGAGCGGCGCGACAGGCCGCCCGAGGAGACCACATCTGTCATGGGCATGTTCCGTCCACCCGCTGCGCGGGTTCAGTCGAGTTCCTTGGGGCGCCACACGCCGATCAACTCGGCGTCCATGTCGATCGCCACCTCGCTCCAGGCATCGATGCCGAGCCGAAACGCGGCGACCGCGGCGGTGGGAACCGGCTCCGGGCGTCGCGCGAGCAGGGCCACCAATTCCTCGAGGCCGGGGTTGTGCGCGACGACCAGCAGCGTGTCGCTGTCGCCACCGCGGCGCTGGGCCACGTCGAGCAGTACCGACGGCGGCGCGAGGTAGAGGTCCTCGAGCGCGGTCATCTCGCTCTCGGCGAGACCGATCGAACCGGCCACCAGATCGGCGGTGCGCTTCGCGCGGATCGCGGTCGAGGTCAGGATGCGATCGGGCGTCAGCTTCTGCTCGACGAGGAGCCGCCCCATGCGAGGCGCCGCGTTCTCGCCACGCTGGTTGAGCGGACGATCGTGATCGCGGAGTCCGGAGTCGGCCCAGTCCGACTTGGCGTGACGCATCAGGACGAGGGTGCGCATCGCGTTCAGGCCGTCGTAGCCCGCCGTGGGCCCTTGAACATCGCCAGGAACAGCAGGAGCACCACGCCCGCGCCGATCGCCGGCCACTTCCAGATCATGGCCCAGTCCATCTTCTCGAAGGCCTGCAGCTTGAGCGTGTTCGCCTCCTCGTCGAGGCGCTTGCGGTCGGCCTGCAGCACGACGCGCCGCGCGTCGTCGACGCCGCGATCGAGCTCCACGTCGATGCGGACGATCTCGGCCTGCTTCTCTCCGGCCTGGTCCCGAAGCGCGGCCGCAGCCGGCGGTGTCGCCGCAGCCTCGACGCTGCCCGCGACCTTGGCACCGATGAACATGCCGAGGCCGAGCGTGCACAGCACCAGGAAACCCTGGGCCTGCCCGCGGATCTCCTTGCGCGCGACCTGATCGGTGTAGATCTGACCGGTGACGAAGAAGAAGTCGTAGCAGATGCCGTGCAGCGCGACGGCGATCAACACGAGCATCGCCTGATCGGTCGGGACGCCGATCGCGAACAACGCGTAGCGCACCACCCACGCGAGCATGCCGGCGGCCAGCATCCACTTGACGCCGAGCCGCGCGAAGAAGAACGGCATCACCGCCATGAAGAAGACCTCGGACATCTGGCCGTAGGTCATCTTGAAGGTCGCCTGCTCGATGCCCGCGGTCTGCACGGCGCGCTCGGCGAGCTGGTAGTAGAAGGCGAGCGGGATGCAGATCAGGAAGGAACACAGCAGGAAGATCGCGTAGCTGCGGTCCTTGAGCAGCTCGACGGCATCGAGCCCCAGCGCCTGACGTGCGCTCATCGGACCGGTCGCGACCGGCGGCGTGTGCGGGAGCAGGAAGGCGAAGACGCCGAGCACGGCCGAGGTCACGACGGCGAGCTGGAACATCTCGATCGATGCGCTCCAACCCACCCACGCAATCAGCGCATTCGGCGCGATCCAGCCGAGCGTGCCGAATACGCGGACCAGCGGGAACTGCTTCTCCGTGTCCGTCAGGTTGCGCATCGACAGCGTGTTGGTCAGCGCCAGCGTCGGGAAGTAGCACAGCATGTGCACGAAGAACGCGACGTTGATCGCGTCCGGTGACGGATGCTCGCTCTTCATCAATCGCGTCGCGTACCACATCGCGATCGCGCCCA
The DNA here is from genome assembly GCA_046349595.1 of Planctomycetota bacterium. Lineage (GTDB taxonomy): Bacteria > Planctomycetota > UBA1135 > UBA1135 > UBA2386 > JACRLW01. The sequence goes on along the minus strand of JAXMCA010000001.1, from coordinate 1,379,567 downwards.
GGATGTGCAGCACGCCCAGCAGCCGCTGCGCCGCGAAGAAGCGGTCCGCCACCAGCCCGATGAACAGCGGCGAGATCATCCCGGCGATCGGCCCGACGGCGTACATCCAGCCGAAGTCCCCGCCCGAGAAACCGATCTTCGCCAGATAGGAGGGACCGGCGACGTACCAGCTCCCCCAGACGAAGAACTGGAGGAACATCATCACGGCCAGGCGCGGGCCGACGGCGACTCTGTGCATGAGGGGAGCGAGGGTGGATCCGGCCGGCAGGCGGAGCGCGCATCATGCGGATCGACGCCCGACAGGCAACCACGCGGCGCCGCGGATGCACAGCGCGGCCTCCTGCCGCAACCGAAGGGGTGCGGCTCGCTTCGCTCACCGCACCCCGAGGCACGCGGCCGCGCTGTCGGCCCTGCTGGCATCTACTGCTCCCGAGAATCCGCGCGTGCCGCGCCAATCCTCCGGAGTCGTAGATCAGGTCCGTGGCGCCGGGCCCAGCGACCCCGGAATCAGCTCTCGGCCGGCCGCACCGCAGCCGACGGGCCGCCGTGCGATGCGTCCTGCTTCACGTCGGCGGTCTTGCGGTCGGCAACCGAAGTCGTCTCGCGCAGCCACGCGACGATGCCGAGGATCAGCACGAGGGCCTCGATCCCGTAGAAGGTCAGGGTCCCGGCGAGGAGGCCGGCGTCGAAGCCGTACGAGTGCAGACCGACGCCGAGCACGTTGACGTGCCACCAGGAGAAGGCGACCACCGCGTTGCCGACCACCGCGAGCATGTTCATGCCCCAGTTGCGCCACAGACCGCCAAGGCGCCCGTGCAGGATCAGCAGGTTCCACAGCACGATCATCAATGCGCCGTTCTCCTTCGGGTCCCAACCCCAGAAGCGACCCCAGGAGTCGTTGGCCCAGATGCCGCCCGAGATGGTGCCGAAGGTCGAGAAGAAGGTCGCGAAGCAGATCACGCCGTAGGTCATGCGCGCGATCGACTGGTAGAAGCCGCCCTGGTCACGGCGCAGGCCGAACAGCTTGCCGAGCAGGAACACGTGCGCGATGAAGCCGGCGAGCAAGGTCGACGCGTAGCCGATCGTCACCGTGGTCACGTGGACACCGAGCCAGAAGTTGGTGCGCAGCACGGCCTGCACCTCCTCGATGGTGTCCTTCTCCTTGTGCATCTCGTACTTGTAGGCGAGGAACATGCCCACGGCGCCGAGCACGGTCGCCAGCGGCAGCGCGATGCGGCGCTTGCCGATCCATTCGATCACGAACGCCACGAGCACGAGCATCGCGGTGATGAAGAGCACCGTCTCGTAGAGCGTGGCCACCGGCGGACGGGCGATCAGGATGCAGCGCTGCACGATGCCGGTGACGAGCAGGACCTCCGCGGCGATGGCGAGCGCCCAGGTGATGCGGAACGACCAGCGCGAGGTCCGCGGCTTGAACCAGGAGACGGCGACCGCGAGGAACGCGAAGAGGAACAGGAACTGCGCCTTCCCGAACCAATCGGCGTTCAGGTAGCTGACCTCGAGGTCGATGTTCGCGACGTCGCCCCGCCCGTCGCTGAGCGTCTTCATCGCCTTCGCGAACTCGAGTCCGGTCGTGGTCACCGCGGCCGGATTCCCCGCGGAATCGAGGAAGTCCTGCAGGCGGGCGACCGAGAGCATCAGGGCCGGCTTGCTGTCCGGGCCGTGCATGCCCAGGTCGGCAGCCACCTTCGAGAGCGGACTCCACTCCACCACCTTCGCGTCGTCGGGCGCGAACCAGATCATCGAGTCCGCGCTCGCCGTGTTGCGATCGATGGCGCGCAGCACCTGCTCCACCGCGCTGCGCTCGGCGGTCGTCGCCGGATCCACGTTGCCGTTCGGATCACGCGACGGATCGAGCTGCGCGTAGTTGACCGCCAGGGCCGAGAACTTGGCGAGCGCGGCGCTCAATCCGACCGAATCGCCATGCCCGGGAAAAGCCGCATCCAACACGGCCGACTTCTGCAGCGGGATCTTGCGACGCAGGCCCTCGAACTCCCAGCGCAGACGGCTGTACTCCCAGAGGTTCTCGTTGAGGCTCTCGACCAGTTCCTGGATGTGGGACTTGTCCTTGGTCTCGCCCTGGTCGTGGAAGCGCCGGGCGATCTCCAGCAGCTTGTCGTAGCCGGGCTCGAGTTCGTTCCAGGAGTGGCGACCGCGCTTGGTGTTCGCGATCTCCGACAGGCCGATGAGGTCCAGCACCTCGCGGTCGGGGACCACGATCACCGGGTAGTCGGCGGCCTGCTCGGGGTAGAGCATCATGTCGAGCGCCCACTCGACCGACGACATCTTGTTCCCGGCGAGCGCGCCGAACTCGGGCTCCTTCGGCAGCGTGAACGACATGCGGCCGTTCAGTCTCACGAGCAGCCAGTCGGTGACGGCGCGGAAGGGCTTGATGCGGCCGTCCTCCTGCACGGGCAGGCGACCGATCGCGTCGACGAGTGCGGCGTCGTAGGGCGTCGAGCGCCGCGGCGCGGCCTGGTCCTGCGCGGTCAGGCGCGAGGCCAACAGGACGAGCAGGGCGAGGAGCAGGACAACGAGTCGGGGATTCGAGGTTCTCATCGCGCCTCCGCGGGCTTCGTCGCAGCGGTCTCCCGCGCGATCCAACGCGCGAGCTTGGCGAGGAAGTGGATCGCCATGCCGAGGGTCATCACGACCAAGGACCACAGCGGCCATTGATCCGAGGGGTTCTTCACCACCGAGAGGACCGAGAACATCCGCGAGCCGGGCTGCGCGTTCTTCGGTCCATAGCTGCTCTGGTAGAGCGTGACGCCGTTGCGCCGCAGCGGCTCGTTCATGCGGATCATCGCCGGCAGGTCGGGCTGCCCGGGCGCGCGCACCACGACGTCGCTCTGGAAGCGCTTCGGCTTCATCGAGTTCGGCAGGCGTTCGAAAGTGAACTGCTTGAGTTCGACGTCGAAGTCGAGCGGCCAGCGACGCTTGGCGAGGTCGAGCAGGAAGGTGCGCCCGGCGACGTGGACGGTCCACGGCTTGCGCTCCTCGGTGCGGAAGTCCATCGCGCCGGCCCACAGGATGCCCTTCTGCGGCGCATCGCCCACGGGCAGAACGGTGGCGTAGCAGGCGGCCATGTCCATCTCGGCTTCGGTCGAAGCATCCTCGGGTTGCACGAAGTAGCCGTCGACCACCGGGGTCGGGGCGCTGAACATCGGCCCCTTCGGCATCACGTTGGCATTCCGCACGAAGCCGCTGAGGCGCACCTCGAAGGGCAGCCCGACGACGTGCACGGTGACCGTGTTCTCGCCGGCGGCGTGCGCGAGTTCGACGTCGGGAACCACCCACTCGCGGGTCGCACCCTCGGGTCCGACCTCGGCGATCGACAGTTCGAAGTCGTGGTAGCTGGTGTAGACCCCGCGCGATTCGTTGGGATAGAAGCTGACGTAGCCCTCCTGCGAGAAGGCGAACTTCGCCCAGCCGGCGAGCATCAGGAACACCACGCCGAAGTGCATGATCAGGATGCCGGCGCGGCTCCAGGTCTTGCGGAGCCGGATGATGCCGCCGATCAACAGGTTCACGACCAGCAGGGCCATCAGGAGATAGCCGCCGGGCATGGGCACGCCGAGCCAGCCGAAGTACGGCTCGCGCGGGAGGGTGTAGTAGATCGACTCGAAGTAGATCCGCTGCGCGCGGAACAGGCCGATGTCGATCTGGGCCCAGGTGCCGAGATAGGTGGCGGCGAACCAACCGATCAGGATCGCGACCGAGAGCTTCAGGCTCCCGAGCGTTCGGTAGATCGCGCCGAGGACGCTGCGGACGGTCATTGCTTCAATCCCTCGCACATGGCGCGGAACTCACCCTCGCGCGCCTGCAGCACGTCGGAGGGTCCGGTCATCTTGATGTAGAGCGTCGACTGGTCGAGCGGGACGATCACGCCGAGCAGTCCGTCGGCCTTGCCGGTGCCGAGCAGCGGGACGTAGATCGACGGCCGACCCAGCACGTTCCAGCGCGACAACGCGTCGATCTCGCTGGTCGACATGGGATCGCGCCCGATCTGGCCGCACCAACGCGTGACGTTGTTGACGAGGCCACCGCCATCTCCGCTGAGCAGGGTCAGCCAGGCACGCGCGCCGTCGGGGGTCTCGAACTCGACCAGCTTCATCGTCGCGGGACCCTTGTCGGTCCAACCCTTCGGCGTGGTCCAGTGGATCGGGCCGTCGCCGGCTCCGCTGCCCGCAGGAGCAGGTTCCTGCGCGACTCCGCCCCCACTCGAAGCACCGCCGATGCGCAGCGAGGCTTCGAAGGCGGACAGCGCGGCGAGCTGCGCGGCGACCGCGGCGGGAGCCCCCTGCATCTTCACGAACACGTGCCGTGCCGGCAGCAGGAGCATCGAGCCGACCATGCGCTTGGCGCCGTCGGCGCTGGTGCGGTCGACGCGGTACGCCGAGGCACCGAGCAGGGGCACGCGGGGCAGGGCGTCGACATCGGCCTGCGTGGGCTCGGCCAATCCGAGCTGCCGCTGCCACCGGGCGAGGTGCGCGAGGGCATCGGCGGCCGCTGGAAGGACCGAGACCCAGCACTCGACGCCGCCGGGAGCGGTGAGGTTGATGTCGCGGAACTGCGCCGGCGCAGCCTTGGCCCAGCCGGGCGGGAGCGCGTAGTCCAGCGGCTCCTCCGCGCTGCCGCCGGTCCCGGCACCGCTCGCACCCTGCCCGGGGTTGGCGAAGGGGCTGCCGAAACGGTCCTTGCTGCTGAGGTCGAGCTTCACACCGGGATGCGTGCCGGGGCGCGACTCGGCGACCTCGACGCGGCGGTCCGACGGACCACAGCCGAGCGGGAGGAGGAGGAACGCGACCGGGGTCGCGATGCGGAGGGTCCTGTTCAACAGCGTCACGAACTCGACTGCAGGAGATGAATTGCCCCGGGCCCGACCGCGCCTTGCGACCGCGCGGGCGCATGCTAACTCTTGCGCCAAACCGGAGCCCGACTCCAGAGCGGAGACTCGGCAGGATCTCGTGCGGAGTCGACTGCCCGGCGGACCCGCACCCGCCCTACGGTCCCCCTGCATGAACTGGCTCGCGCACCTGGTCCTCGCTGGCGACGAACCGATCGCGCGCGTCGGACAGCTCGCCGGCGACTTCGTGCGCGGCCGCGAGATCGACACGCTGATCCCGGAGCTGCGCGCCGCCGTGCTCGCGCACCGCGCCCTCGACGCCTTCGCCGACGCCCACCCGGCGATGCGGGCCGCGAGGGCCCGGGTGGTCGGTCCCCTGCGCCGCTGGGCCCCGGTGCTCTGCGACGTCTTCTTCGACCATCTGCTGGCCCGCGACTTCGAGAGCCTCGGCCCCGGCTCGGGGCTCGATGGCTTCGTCGACCTCGTGCACGCCGAGCTTCTCGAACACCTCCCGCTCCTCCCCGCGCGGCTGCGCGCCCTGCTGCCGCGCCTGACCGCGGAGCGCTGGCTCGCCTCCTACGCCGACCTCGACGGCATCCACCTGACTCTGCGCCGGATGGAGCACCGCCTCCGTCGCCCGGTAGCCCTCGCCGACGGCGTCGCGCAGCTCCGCGACCAGGACGCCGGCTTCGCGCGCGACTTCGACCAGCTCTGGGCGGCGCTACGCGCGCGGGCCTCCTCGCCGGGATTCGCCTGATGCGAAACGACCGCGGCCGCGAGATCCGAAGGACCCCGCGGCCGCGTGCTGGTATCCCGTAGGGGATTCGAACCCCTGTTACCAGGATGAAAACCTGGTGTCCTGGGCCGGCCTAGACGAACGGGACGCGTCCCCCCGCGCTTGCGGGGGCGGGGATGATCGGCTTTCGCATCGTGCCGGTCAAGCATGCGCAGCGGTCGAGCACGCGCAGGCCGAGCTCAACCGAGGGTGCGCAGCTCCTGGATGCTCGGCAGGTCGTCGAGCGAGCGCAGACCGAAGCGGTCGAGGAAGGTCTGCGTGGTGCCGTACTGGAGAGGACGGCCGGGCACGTCGGCGCGACCGACGGCCTTCACGAGCTTGTGGTCGAGCAGGCTCTTGAGCACGGGTCCCGCCTTCACGCCGCGGATCGCTTCGATCTCGGCGCGGATCACCGGCTGACGGTAGGCGATCACCGCGAGGGTCTCGAGAGCCGCAGGGGTGAGGCGCTCGGCCTTCTTCAGCTTCTTGAGGCGGACGAGATACGGGTACACCGCCGGCGCGGTCGCGATGCGGTAGGCGTCGTCGACGGCGAGCAGTTCGAGCGGCATGCCCTGCGCGCGCAGGTCCTGGGCGAGTTGCGCGAGACCGGCCTCCACCTCCTTCGCGGTGGAGTCGAGGACCTCGGCGAGGCGCGTCGGACTCATGGCCTCGCGCGAAGCGAGGAGCACCGCGAGCGCCACGCGCGCGATCTCGTGCGGGTCGTGGAGAGCCGGCGCGGAATCGTTACCCGCATCCTCGATCTCGGGCAGCACGGCGACGGCCACGGCCGGCGCCTCGCGCTCGACGCCGAGGTCGGCGGCGAGTTCGGCTTCGCTGGGTGCGGTCTCGTCGTCGGAGGTTGGGACGGCAGGGGCTTCCTCGTCCTCGCCTTCGGCTGCGACGGCCTCGTGTCGGACGGCCTCGTGTGGGACGGCCTCGTGTGGGAGGCTCGGCGCTGACGCGACGCGGTCCGGCGTCGCGGTCTCGGCCTCGGCAACCGGTCCCTCGCTCTCGGTGCCCTCGCTGCCGGTGCCCTCGCTCTCGGTGCCCTCGCTGTCGGTGCCATCGCTCTCGGTGCCCCCGATTTGGACGCCGAAGGGGTCGACCTCGAGCGGGATCGCGGGATCGACGAAACGCTGGGCGAGGAACTCGGCGGCGCGCAACTCCGGTCGCGATCCCTCGCGCGGGTCGGGCTGGCCGGGGTCGTCGTCCTGCGGCTCGGTGCTCATCCGCTCACCGGGCTCCAGACCTTGCTCCGCGACCGTCGCCACGGGATGGGCTGCATCCGGATCCTCGGACGCATCGCGCGCGCGAGGCACGCCTTCGGACTCCGCTCCGAGTTCTTCGAAGCGGATGAGATCGGACGGCGCCCTGCCGGGACCGCCGCCCTTGCGCTGCCCCCCCGGCAGCGGTTCGCGCGAGATGTCGCCCATCGACGCGGGATGTCACCGAGCAGGCTGCACACTGTCAAGCGAATCCGTCGATGCGTTCGACACGCCACGGCAGTAGCGCATCACGAACGCGTTCTGTTCGGAGGGAGTGATGGGTCGCGTGTCGAGCGCACGCGCGATCTCGTCGTGCACCGCGCCGAAGGCGAGATCGCGACCGCTCTGGTGCGACACACAGAACACCAGGGCATGGCGTCCGGAGCCGTCGAGGGCGATCGGCTGCGAGCAGGTGCCCGGCGTGAGGGCGAAGGCCGCACGCGCGATCGGATGGGTGTCGGAGCGCGGCAACGGCGGAATGGAGCCGCCGTCGCTCGCGCTCGCATCCTCGGAGTAGCGCCGTGCGAGCGTCGCGAAGTCCGCACCTTCACGGACGCGCCCGGCGAGATCGGCGAGCAGACCCGCGTCGCGGTGGACGATCACGCGCACCTCCGCGCGATCCTCGCGCAGCGCCAGGTAGCGGATCGCGTAGCTGCGCAGGAGCACGCGCAGGACTTCGCGACGCAGGGAATCGCGGTAACCCTCGACCGTGGTCCCGAAGCGGCCGGTGACGAAGGTGGCGAAGGACGCGTCGTCGAGCGCCGTGCCCTTGCCCTCCTGCACGCGCAGCGTCGTCTCCTCGAGCTTCGCGCGGCTCTCGACCTCGTCGGTCGTGACGACGATCGCGAAACGCACCACCGCGGCGGCGATCACGCGATCGAGGACGCAACTGTCGACCAGCGTCTGCGCCAGGCCGGGATCGAGCTCGGCGAGTCGGTCGAAGACCTGGCTCTTGCGGATCACGTCGTCGCCGACGCGGGCGAGTTCGAGGTCCTCGGCGCGCGGCAGGGCGAGCGGGTCCTCGCCGGCGGTCGCCTGGGGCTCCACCAGGAGCGGCCGGGCGGCGACCCGCGGGGTGAAGTCGTCGCGCGCGGGCGCACGCGGCACGGGCGCGGGCGCGGGCGAGGTCGCCGCACAACCCGCGAGCACCGCGCACACGACCGCGCACGGCAGGCGATTCATCGCGCCCGCAACGAGCGCACGAAGCGCGTGCGGTGACAGACCGGACAGGGCTCCTGCTGCTCGCGGCCGGTGGTGCCCACCACCGTGATGGTCCCGCGCGCCGAGCAGTTGTGGCAGGGCGAGGCGATCGCCAGCACCACCTCCATCTGACCGCCGAACTCCGCGAAGTAGGCGCGCAACCAGGACTCCTTGTCGTCGTGGTCGGCATCGGCCCACCACTGCTCGTCGGTCTCCTCCTGGTCCTGACCCTGGCCCTGCTGATTGCGGGCCGCGCGCGACTGCGCCGCGCGCTTCGCGCGGTCGGCGGCATCGCGCATGCGGCGGATCACGCGATCGAGTTCGGGATCGTCCTGCGGAGCGCCCTTGGTCTTGTCGGCACCCTTGCCCTCGACCTTGCTGCCGGCCACGACGCGATCCGCACCGAGCACCCAGGAACCCAGACCGTAGGTGTAGAGGTCGGACGTGATCTTGCCGAGTTCGACGCGACGCGCCCACAGCGCCTTCGCCTCCTGGGGCGTGATCGACAGCGACTTGCCGAGGCGCGTGTAGACCTCGTCGGCCATCTTCTCGTCGGCGTAGGTGCGCGCCGCGGCGAGCGTGAGTCCCTTCTCGGCGACCTTGTCGACGACCACCGCGCGCACCGTGCGATCCCAGTCCTGGCGCAGCCGCGTGACCAGATCGCGTTCCCGCGCCTCGGCCACGCGCTTCACCTCCGCCTCGAACTCCGACTGGATGCGCGACTGCGGGTAGGACTGCTTGAACTCCTCGATCAGGGCGTCGGCACGGGTGAACTCGCTGCGGAAACGCATCGAACGGATGCGACCGAGCAGTTCGCGCTCGCCGGCCGCTTCCTTCAGCGTGCGGATGCGCTGCAGCATCTGCGGCAGAACGGCGGCCTGTCGTCCCCCGCCGAGCCGCTGCGCCTCCAGCAGATGGAACTCGGCTTTGTCCCAGTTGCGCGCGAGCCGCATCTGCTCGCTGAGCGCGATGTGCTTGTCGGCGTCGTCACCCGGAGCGACCTCGGCGAGCTTGCGCTGGTACCAGTCGTCGGCGTTGAACAACTCGCTCGCCGGCACCTCGACGCGGCGCTGGTTCTTGATGTTGGGGCGCTTGATGTCGATCACTCCGGTCTTCCGGCGCAGGGTGTAGGTACCAGGGGTCATCTTCTCGATGATCCCCACCACCTCCTCCGCGGCTCCGGCGCCGTTCGTGAAGGTGATCGCGTCGGCCTCCACCTGGGGCTCCTCCTCGTCGCCGGTGACGAGCCCCTGCAGTCGCTTGATGCGCGCCGCGTGGAGCGGCGAGAGGTCGCTCCACTCGAGGTCGAGGACGCCCCCGGTGTCGAGCCGGCGGAAGCTGAGTCCTTCGGAGTTGGCGTCGAGGATCTCGCCGACCAACATCTCGCCGTTCTTCAACTGCAAGGCCTGCGCGCGGGGCGTGCCGCAGAGCACCATCACGGCGACGCAACCAAGGAGCAGGAGAGAGAAGCACCTGCGCGCCCCGCGCAGGCCCGAAGCCATCGACTCGATCATCACGACGTCCTCCTCTGCGCCACGCGGCGGGCCAAGGGCACCGCGCGCGGCAGGATCCTCACGAAAGTCTCGCCGTCGTCCTCGCCGTCGTCACGCCAGACGACGACCACCTTGACCAGCACCATGTCGGGCCGGTCGGGACTGACCACGAAGCTCACCGACTGCTGCATTCCCGGATAGTCCGGACTGGGCGACCGCTCGACCGGCGGGATCACCAGGTCCTTCGCGTCCTGCCAGTCCTCGGGGACCGGGTGCTCCGCGAGCCAGGTCTGCTCGACCTGTTGCAGCACGCTCTCCGCGAGCAGGACCGCCCGCGCGCGCATCTCGGCGCCGCGTCGCGTGCCGACTGCCAGCGACAACGCGCCGAGCAGCGCGGTCAGGCTGAGGGTCATGATGCCGAGCGCGACCAGCACCTCCAGCAGCGTGAAGCCGTTCTCGCCTGACGGATCGCGGCGTGGCTCAGTCATCGGAGTCCCTCCCGCACCGCAAGGGGATCACGGTCACGACCTGCCGGCCGATGCGGACCGGATCACCCGATTTGTGCTCGGCCGGCAACGTGCCGCGCCCACCGCGCACCAGACCTCCGACGCGCCGCCCGGACACCTCGCCGAACTTGACCCACTCCGCGCCGACCTTCAGCCAGGGGTTCTCGGCGGGATCGGGGAGTTCGTCGTCCCGCGACACGCGCAGTTCGGTGTCGCTCGCACCGAGCGCTCCGACCAGATAGGCCTCGGGAGAAGTGCTGGCGCCGCTGGAGACCACCATCGTGACGCGCACGAAGCGCGGCCACACGTCGTCGCGTGCATCGCCCAGGCTCGAGGGGTCGCGATCGAGGGCGAACAGCGGATCCCGGCCCTGCTCGACCACGAAGAGCCCGGCACGCGCGCTGTCCCAGGCCACGGATCCGCCGCGCGTTCCGCTCGCGTTCCAGCTCTGCGTGCGCTGCGACCAGAACTCCATCTCGAAGTGGAGCAGACCGCCGAGCACGGCGTGCGTGGTCGCGACCACTTCCTTCGGATCGAGCGCCAGCTCCTCGACGGTCGCGATGTCGGTGATCGCGAGTTTGCCCTCGGGGCGCAGCTCGGGGTCGGCGAGGCGCTCGCCGACGCGCAACTCCATGAACACGCCGCTGCTGTCGCTCGGCCAGGGCAGGAGCAGGAGTTCGCCACGACCACGACGCGGCCACTGTGCGAGGTGCTGCGCGACGATCTCCTCGGCCACGCCAGGTCCCTGCGTGCGCTCGACGAAGTCGGCGACGGCGGTCTTCAGCAGCGCCTCCTCGTGCCGCGGCTCGAGCTGCACGGTGCTGCGCAGCACCTGCAGCCGCGGGGCCGGGTGCGCCGCGGCCGCCTCGCCCGCGCCGGGCAGGGTGTCGCGCAGGCCGAGCGGAGCCTCGCTCACGATCAGGCGGGCCTCCGGCAGATCGCTGCCGCGCCAGCCGGGGAAGGGTCCGGCGAGCGCATCGAGGCTCTCGCGCACGCGCCGCATCGCGACCGTCGCCTCGTCGGCGAGCTCCTGGCCGCGGGTGCCGCGGTCGAAGAGCTCGGCGCCTCGGCTGGTCAGTTCGACCAGCGCCCCGAGCAGGACCGCGAGCAGGCCGGAGACGACCAGGATCTCGATCAGCGTGAAACCGCCGTCCCGCGCCGCGATGTCGTTGCGGAGTGAGCTCATCGCGCCGTCACCCGCTCTTCGAGGATCCGGGTCTCGCCGTCGTACGAACCGACGAACCACTTGATGGTGATCGCGCGCTTCCAGTCCTGCGCGAGGAAGGAGGTGCCGTCGAAACAACCGGGCCGGTAGACCTGCTCGAAGCGCGCCTCGAAGCGCTGCCCATGGCGCTGCACCGGGTTCGGCTTGCCCTCGATCTCGCCCTTCTCGAACAGGAGCAGGTCGGGTTGCTGCGCGGGATCGGCGTCGAAAGGCGCACGCTCGTCAACGCGCGCGAGACAGCGCAGCTTGACGAGTGCGTTCTCCTCCTCGGTCCGCCAGCCGAAGCCGTCGAAGAACACCGGGCCGGGTTCGAAGGAGATCTGCAGCGGCGCGAGTTCGGGATCCTCGGCGCGCTCGTGCTGGCGATCCCAGTAGCGGAACGGGAACAGGATCACCGGCGAACCGCTCGGCACCGACTGCGGCGTGGTGCCGTAGCGACCGCGCAACAGGCCCTTGGTCTCCTGCTTCTCCGGGTCGCGCCACTTCGGCATGCCGAGCGAGTTGTTGCTGGTGCGCCAGGTGTAGTGAGCGAGTTCGGTGCCGAGCAGCACGGTCCCGCCCGCCGCCGGGAAGCCGAGCATGCTCTGCAGCGGGATCTCGTCGGCGCGTTCGCTGACGCCCGAGGTCAGGATCCCGCAGGGACGGTGATCGAGGTACTCGATCAACGCACCTTCGTCGTGAGCGCGCACCTGCGTGCCGAGCAGACCACGGCCGTTCTTGGCGAGCGTGACCAGCCCGGTGGCCGGATCGAAGGCCGAATAGGCGCAGATCTCGCCGTCGATCGCGAGCAGGCCACCTTCCTGCGGCAGTTCGTCGAACTTGCCGTAGGTCGGCCACTGCTTGGGACGCGCGTTCACCATCGGGCCAGTCGCCGTCACCACCGCGTTCGGACGAAGGTAGAAGCTCTGCGCCTGCTCTTGGAGCTGCTGATCGAGCGGATGTACCAGCGCGCGCCGCTGCACCATCTCGACCTCGTCGAGCAGGCCGCGCGCGGCCGCCGCGTCGTTGAAGATCGACTCGCCGAAGGTGCATTCCTCCGCGTCGATCGCCGGCAGCTCGCCGCTCGGGAACTTGACCATCCGATCGAGCAGGCGGCTGTCCTGCAGGTTCTCCGGCGAGCGACTCGGACCCGCCGCACCGAGGAAGGCGTTGCGAACCTCGTCCTGGAAGGCGACCAGCTGGAAGGGGAAGTTGCCGAGCAGCTCGCGGCCCTGACCCGCCTGCCGCACCTGCGTCGACTCGGTGTCGAGCTGGTCGTAGGGATAGTGACGCACCGCCCAGTTCACGGTGTGCCACTCGACCTGCGGCGTGCCGCTGGCGTCGTCACGCACGGTGCCCTGCACCAGCGCGATGCGATCGCCTCGGCCGGCGCGCGGCGCACCGAGCCCGTACTCCTGCCAGCCGAATTCCATGCGATGCACCGGCAGGATCGGCGTGCTCGCGCCGTGCGCGTGCGACGAGGTCGCCATCGACGGATCACCGAGCCCGCGGAAGGTGTCGCCGCGGAAGGCGAGCGCGACGCGCGCTGCGTAGATGCAGGGGTTCTGCAGCTCGATCTGCTCGATGTAGCCGATGCGCCGCACGCCGTCGTCGATCGGGGCCTTCCAGGGATCCAGTTCCAACGTGATCGGATCGACCACGCCGTTGCCCTGGTCGAGACCGACTGCCTCCAGCCGGTTCTGCGTGGTCAGCGCATAGCGCAGGGAATCGAAGGCCTGCTGTTCGGCGCGGACGATCCAGCGCCGCTCGACGATGGCGTTGTAGCGCACCCACTCGGTGTCGGTGTCGTCGCCGCTCTTGGCGCGGAGCTGCACCCACTCGACCAGCGTCGAGCGATCGTTGATGCCGATCCCACCGAAGGGGATCGAGATCGGCACCACGAAACACATGTACAGCGGCAGCTCGTTGAAGGTGATCTGGGTGTTCGGCACGCGCAGGCGCGGATCCCACTCGAGCACGAACTGGCGGTTCGAGTTGGCCTTGAAGAACTCGTTGGCGTCGCCCTGGAGCGTGAGACCCGGAATGGTCGCGGCGCGCGTCACGTTGGACAGCTTGGTGCCCGAGCGGGACTCGAAGCGGATGATCTCCACGCCTCCCACGTCGGCCGGGACCGAGGTCTGACCCGGATCCAGCGTGTTGAGGCGGAACTGGATGCGGCGCTGCACGAGCAGCGCATAGCCGCCGCTCTGCGGGAAGGCCGAGGCGATCTCGTTCGACGCAGCACCCGGCGGGAAGGTCTTGCTCGGCACCGGATCGCCGAGCTCGATGTCGCCGGTCCAGTTGGTGTCGAAGCCGGTGCCGATGGTGATCGGGTTGCGGTTGGTCGCGATCACGATCGGCCGCGTGCCGCTGCTGTTGATCGGACGCGCGACCGCGAAGGGACCGATCGATTCGGGCAGCGTCGCCGATCCGGGCTGCAACGCCGTCGCCGGGTAGACCGGGATCGAGTAGCCGTACAGCTCGACCGCCGCACCCGCCGGATGGTCGGGCACCGTCGCGTCGAGGTCGCCGTTGATCGTCTTGAGCAGGTCCTCGCGCGGATTGCCCTTCTCGTCGCGCGGGATCTCGACCTGGAACTCGTGCATCGCCGCGCGCGCGCGGCGACCGCCGGACGAGTCGTCGAACTTGCAGCGGAAGGAGTTGGAGTCCTTCTGGGTGTACTCGAGCAACTCGAGGCCGATGCGCAGGATGCCGCGCGCCGGGAAGCCGTCGGTGCTCTCGACGCGCACGTCGACGAAGCGCTCGCTCTCGCGGAGGAACTGTCCCGACTGCGGCTTGTAGGTCTGCAGCGCCGTGCTCAGGTAGGTGCGCATCTTCGGCTCGCCGTGCGGCACGCCGTCGATGAACAGCGCCATCTGCCCCGGCCGTGTGCCGTGCGCCGTCAGCGAGACGTGGTACCACATCCCGCTCTGGAAGTTGAGGTCCTGCAGCGCCACCTCCCAGGTGCCCGCGCTGCGCTCGGGCGCGTACTTCGACACACCGGGATCGGGATCGATCCCCGCCTCGTCGATCACCTCGAAGACCAGCTTGCCCTCGCGGATCTCGACGTGGATGCGGTTGCGCTCCGGCACGCCGTCGGCGCGCGCCAGGTCGTAGAGCGCCTGCGGACCGGTCGCGTCCAGCCGCACCCAGAACGACACCGCGTGGGCGACGGTCAGACCGCCGGGCCCGGTCATCGGGAAGACGATGCGCGAGTGGTCGAAGGACGGCTTCTGGGTCTGCGTCTTGCCGGCGTGCGGTCCGCTGTTCTGTCCGTGATAGACGCCCTCCTTGCGCAGGTCGCGACCCTCGGGATTCTGCGCGTTCAGGAAGCTGTCGCGCTGGTAGGCGTTGTCGGGCAGGGTCAGCGGCGTGGTCGCCGGCTGCGGGCGCAACACACCTTCGGTTCCGCTGCGGTCGGGGTAGCGCGGATTGCCGAAGCCGGCGTCGGGGAAGAGCGTGGCGAGCAGATGCGCCGGCGTGTGCGTCACCGGCACGTCGTTGAGGTGCGCCGGAGCGAGGGCCGAGGTGTTGATCGGACCGGTCTGCCAGTACGGGGACCGACGGTCGAGACGCAAGGCCTCGTCGAGCGTCTCCTGCGTCGCGGCGCCGAAGGCGAGCTGGCGCGAGGGCAGCGCGAGCGCGGTCCCGGTGTACTCGCGGCGTGCGACCTCTCGGCCGTTCGCGCGCTGGCGCGACGCACTCGCGCGGTAGTGGACGAGCTGCCCGGAGTGGAAGGCGACCGGTACCGTGCCGGCTTCCAGCGAGCGCGGGCAGCCGAGCTGCATCGCGTCGTACACGGCCATCGCCAGGAGGCGGCGAGCGCGCGTTCCGTTCGGATCGGCACCCTCGTCACCGACCAGCAGGGGCACGAAGCGCTTGCAGACGTCCTCCCAGCCGTCGATCGGACGGATCTCGACGCCCGCCGGCGCCGCCTCGCGGTCGAGGCCGCCGTCGCCGCGCATCGTGCACAGGATCTGTGCCAGCTCGTGCGCGAAGGAAGGCGAGATCGACGGCGGCATCGCGACCTGCTGGTGATCGCCGTCGCGCTGGCGACCAGGCGCCGGCGGGCGCAGATTGGCGAACAGCGCGGCGCACAGCTCGAGGTCGGCGGTGTTGATGTTCACCGGCGCCTGCACCAGCGGCTCGATCAAGGTGTCGACCGGATCGAAGGGCTGGGTCAGCGGACGCACCAGGGCGACGTGATCGCCGCTGCCGTAGTCGTAGACGCCGGTCTGGCCGCGCGGCAGCGCATCGGCGACGAGGTCGTACTCGACGAGCTTGCCGTCGCGGCTGCGGATGCGCACGAGGCGTCCGGCGCCGAGCGCGACCGAGGACTTCACCGCGAGGATGCGCGGGCGCTGCGCTTCGTCGAGATCGATCGCGAACACGCGCTCCGCGCGCCCGAAGCGCGCCGAGGTCTCGCGCAACTGCGTGCCCGACATCTGCCGCGACAGCCGATCGATCTCCTCCGCGCTGAACGCGGGCAGGCCGAGCGTCGCGAGGCGGCCGAGCTCCCCCACCGAACCCAGCACGTGGAAGGTCGAGGAGTTGCCGTCGAAGTCGATGCCGAGCAGAACCGCGAGGACACAGCGCAGATCGAAGACCGCCGTCTCCTCGGCGATCTCGTAGTCCGGGAACAGGGTCGCCGGGAAGTAGCCGAGTTCGACCCACTGCCCGCGTTCGAGCTGCGTGAAGCTGCTGCCGAGCTTCTGCCCGTAGCGGATCACCTCGCGGTTGACGTAGAGATAGCCGGAGTCGGGGAAGTGCGAGAGGTCACCGTCGACCTCGAGTTCCGTCGCGTCGAGCTTGGCCTTCACGCGCGTACGCGCGAACAGGCCGAGCAGGTTCGCGTAGCACAGCGGTGTCGCCGAGGCGATCTCCAGTCGGCGCGAGAGATCCTCCACCTCGCCCTGCAGCACGTTGCGATCGACACCCTGTCCCTCGACCGGGACGAAGGCCTCGGGGATCGCGAGCTGTGCGGGGTACTCGTCGCGGCCGTCGGTCATCGGCGTCGGATCGATCGCCGTCGCACCGAGCGCCGCCGTCTGCAGGAGCAGGTCGCGCGCCGACTTCGCCGCCCAGTCGACCTGTGTCTCGTCGACCATTCCGCGCACGCGCTGCTCGCCGTGCCCCATGCTGAGCACGAAGGGCAGGGTCATCGACAACAGGAAGGCCAGCGAGAGCAGCACCGCGATCAGCGCGAGACCTCGCCCTGCGATGACCTTGGTGACGGCGTTCGGACGGTGGATGCCGGTCATTCGATGCGCCCTCCCGGGCCGACACGCAGCACGCGTTCGTCGTCGAGACCACCGAGACGGATCACCGCGGTGCCCTCGAGATCACCATCGCTGTCGAAGCGGATCACCGGGGGCTCGCCCTTCACCGTCAGACCCGTGGGAAGGCTCTCCTGCTCCGCGAAGGCGTACGCGAACACCGCGACTTCGTCGACGACACCCTGGATCGGCCGGTCGCCCGGCGAGATCTCGAAGCTCTCGTCGCCGGGTTGCCACAACGGGAGATCGGCGCGTCCGGATGCGACCTCGATGCCGTCGACGCGCAGCAGCAAGCGGTCGGCCTCCTGCACGGCCTCGAGGGTGATCCAACGGTCCTTCCGCAGCGGGGTCCTGGCCGCGATCGTCGTGCTGCCGCGCGGTCCCTTCCCCTCGGTGCCGACGAACTTCAGGGACGGCACCAGCGACGCATCGAGGCGCAGCTCGAGCGCGGTGCCGAGCCGGAACAGCACGGCCTCCTCGCCCTGACCGTCGAAACGCACCTCGGCGCGGATCGCGAATCCCGAATGGAGGTCGAAGACCGGATGTCCCCCGACCTGTGCGCGCAGGATCGACGCCTTCACCTTCGCGTCGTTGCGACGCGCCATGCCGAAACGGCCGGGGACGATCTCTCCCACCACGTCGGTGGGGATGCCGGCGCGTGCATCGTCCGCCTCGCTGCGGTCGAGATGCCAGTTCGTGACCGGTTCGAGGACGCGCGCACGGACGCTCGGCGGCCCGCCGTCGACACCCTGCTCGATCACCACCGCCGAAGGCAGGTGCCGCGTCGCCGCCGACTCGGCGGCGGTGCGCACGGCGTCGCGCACCATGGCGGTCGCGACGTCGAGGTCGTTGCCGCGACGACGCATCGCGCCGAGCCCGATGCCCATCAGCATGCCGACGAGGCCCATCACGATGAGCATCTCGAGGAGCGTGAAGCCTGCGCAGGACTCCTGCGACGGTCGGCTCGGGTACGACGTCTTGCGGATGCTCACTTGCGGGGGATCTCGAAGTTGGCGACGTCGTCCTCGTTGCCGAAGACGCGGTCAGGACCCGCGGAGATCAGCTGGAAACCGCGCGGGTTGATCGGACGACCGTCCGCGTTCTGCCAGGGCTTGGCTTCGACCTCGTCGAGTGCATCGCCGTCCGGACCGCGCGGCACGATCTTCTGGGCCTTGCCGTAGCCGCTGCCGATCGAGCCGGTGAAGTACGCGAAGGGCGTGTCCCAGGCGTCGAGGATCTCCTTGCGCTCCCTGGTCTGGAGCAACTCGATCAGCGCCGGAGCCTTGTCGTTGTCGGTGTTCGACAACCACTCCTCGTGCGCATCGAGCCGACCGCCGCCCTTGGCCTGCATCGACAGGTGCATCACCAGCGACTCGATGCCGGTGTTCTTGCCGTTGTCGGTGCCGAACTGCCACTTCGCCTGCCCACCGGACTCGCCGCCGAGAAGGCTGTAGTCGTCCGGCGGCACGTCACCCCACACGCCCTTGTAGCCGTCGATCATCACCATCAGCTCGGCGATGCGCGCCTTGGTGACGGCCACGTTCTGCCGGTCCCTGCTGCTGAACAGGTTCGGGATCAGCACGCCGGCCATCAGCCCGATCAGGCCGATCACGATCAGGATCTCGATCAGGGTGAACCCCGCGTCACGCGGAGCCGGTCGTGCGGCCATCACTTGGTCTCCTTCCGGCGCACCAGCCGGTAGTCGTCGAAGCTCACGTCGACGGGTTTGCCCGAGCAGAACAGGTCGGTGCCCAGTTCGAAGCTCGAGGCATCGTTGATCTGGCGCAACCCGGCACGCTCGAGCACGACGCGTCCGTTCCACTCGATGCGCAGGTCGAAGCGATGGGAGGAGCGGTCGGCGTCGGGGATCAGTTCGATGGCGACGCTCTGGCGCCCGGTCAGGTCGAGTTCGAGATTCTCGACGCGGATCGGGTCTTCGCTCTCTCCGCTGCGCGGCTGCCCGTCGTGGACGCGCAGCTCGGGGACGAGGCCGTTGCTCCGCCGGAACAGGCCGACCTCGACCCAGAAGTCGCCCGCCCGCGCCGCATTGACGACGCGCAACCCGACCGCGGCCGGTACCGGCGAGATCGAGTGGAGCTGGAAGGTGGCTTCGCAACGCAACAGGGATCCGGCGCGCTTCAGGGTGCGGCGCACCGAAGTCTCGGTCTCGATCGATCCGCTGTTGCCCTTGAAGTGCAGCTCGCCGTCCTTGATCGACGGCGCGAGCGCGCCCTGCACCTTCCAGACCTGGCCCACCGACTCGCGCTGGAAGCCGTCGCGCACCTGTTCCTTGCTCGCGTTGTCGTCGATCAGGTCGATCAACTGGCGCGACACCTCGCGCGTCTGCGGAGCGCCACTGGTGTCGCTCTGCAACACCGCGAGCGCGGCTCGTGCCTCGCTGCTGCGCTTCTGGCGATAGTCGAGGATGGCGAGGCCGATGCGCGCGAAGTCGCTGCTCTTCTCGACGATGGATTCGAAGGCACGTCGCGCACGCGCGACGTCTCCCACCCGGGCGAGGATCTCGCCCTGGATCTCGACGAACAGCGTCGACTTCGAGCGCGACGCATCGAGCGCGACCACGCGGTCGAAGTAGCGCACCGACTGCGCGAGCGACTCGGGTGCGTCACCACCTCCGGACATGCCCTTGGCGCGCAACGCGAGACCGCACTCGGCGAGCGCCTCGACGAAGTCGTCGCCGAGCCGCGTCGCGTCGCGCAGGTGGACGATCGCGTCATCGAGGTCGCCCGTGAGGCGCGCGGCGCGCCCCTGCAGGTAGGCGATCCACGGATCACTGGGGTCGGTGCGGCCGGCCTCCTCGAGCAAGGGCGCCGCCAGATCGACGTGGCCAGTGCGCTCGTAGAGCAGCGCCAGTCCACCGAGCGCGCGGGCACGCAAGGCCGGAGCGCCGGCGCGGACGCGTTCGAAGAGGTTACGAGCCTCGTCGAACTGTCCCTGGCGCAGGCGCACCGCCGCGAGCGCGTAGGTCGCCGACATCCCGGTGTCCTTCTCGGCCAGACCGCTGAACAACGTGGCCGCGGCGTCGAGATTGCCGCGTGCGTACTCGAGCACACCACGCACCGGAGCGAGGGCCGCCGACGACGCACGCGAGTTGTCGAGCGTGCTCGCCGCCTCGGTCACCCGACCCAGCGCGAGCAGGATCGACGCCACCGTCGACGAATAGCCGGGATCGGAATCCTGCTCGTAGGCCTGCGAGGTCGAACGCTCGGCCTGCTGCGCGAAGGGCAGGGCCTCCTCGGCGCGGCCGCGCGACAGCAGGTAGCTCGCGAGCGCGTGGTTGCTGGCCGCATCGGCGGGGCGCCGCTCGAGTGCGGCGCGCAGATGGGCCTCGGCGTCGAGATCGAGGCCGAGACGTGCCTCGAGGCGACCCTGTTCACGCCAGCGGAACGCGCTGTCGGCAAACTCCCCGGGCAGCCCCTGATAGAGCGCGAGTTCCTTGCCGAGATCGCCCTCGGCCCGGAGAACGCGCACCACTTGCTGGTAGCCGAGTTCGCTCCCGGTGATCGCGACGAGCTCCTGGCCTTCCTTCTCGGCCTCGCTCCAGATCGCTGGGTCCTTGCGCGCCTCGTCGATCAGCCAGCCGATGAACTCGATGCGCCGCGGCACCGACTCCTGCGCACGGGACAGTTCGCGGCGCGTGAGGGCGATGCGGTTCTCGATGCTGTCGGCGAACTGGATCTTGTCGATCTTCGCGGCCTCGATGGTGCGCGGCGCCCCGATCGGTTGGCCGGTCGCGGTGGACACGGTCTGGAACTGCAGCGGATCGGTGAAGGGTCCGGTCGGTCGCAGGGCGAGCTTGTTGGGGTTGAGGATCAAACCCCACTGCGGCGAGCCCCCGGGCAATTGCCAGACCCGGTCGAAGCGCTGCGCGAGCTCGGCATCGCTCAAGCCGCGCGACTGCACTGGGGCCGGGCCCTGCGGCGCGCCGCCGTTCGCATCGCCGTCCGCCTTCGCGGGCGGGAACTCGTGCGGCGTGGGCTCCTGGCCGGGCAGACGATGCAGCCAGTACGAGCCGGGCATCGGCCCCATCGGCAGGGGCGGCGCGACTTCGGGCAACCGTCCGAAGACCGGGAACGGCAATTCGGTCGGCGGCAGCGGCACGGCTTCGGTCGGTTCGCGGAACAGCTCGACCGACGCCACATGGGCGCCCGGATCGGCGAGCACGACCACCGGCGCCGACGTCACCGGCGCGTCCTTGATCTCCTTGGGCTTCGCCGTGGTGGGCAGCTTCGTCGCGGTGCCGCCGGACAGGACGTAGGCAGCGAGCGCGAGCGCGCAGGCGAAGAGGATCGGTTCCTTGCGCAGGTTCATCTCGTCACGACTCCCGGACCACGAGGGCCTGCACGGTGCACTTCACACGGATCGGATCACCGATCTGCTCTCCCGCGGTCGCCTGCAGCGGCGGGTCGAGCGCGATCCCGAGCACCGGCTTCTGCGCGCGAAGGCGCTCGAGCCAGGATTGCAGGGTCGCGGCGTCGCAGCGGAACTGGAAGCTGACGTCGTACTCCACGATCGGCACTTCGGTTTCCTTGGTCTTGCGCGGCCGCAGCGCGGTGCCGCGCCGACCGGACTCGATCTTGATCGATTCGATCGACTGCAGGCCGAGCGCATCCGGCTCGGCGGCGCGGACCTCGATGCTGGCATCGAACAACCGCATCGCCGCGGCCTCGAGGACTCCGAGTTCGAGGAGGCGCGTCTCGATCTCCTCCGGTCCGCTCGCCGACGCCCACACGAGATTGCTCTCGGCGAAGTCGACGGCGTTCTCCTGCGCCGCGCGGATCACCCGCGTCCGCACGCGCCGCGCGATCTCCGGGAAGTAGGTGTCGGGACCACCCTTGCCGGCGAGCACGAAGTCGGGGTCGGGGACGAAGCCCACCCGCGCGCGCACCGAACTCGCGATCGCCGACAGCTTGTCGTGTTCCTCGCGGAGCTTCTGCAGCGCAGGTTGCGCGAACACGGACATGCCCTTGATCCCGCTCGCGGAAACCTGGGCGGCGTTGACGAGCCCGTGGGCGCCGAAGATGCCTTCGATGCTGCTGTTCGCCACCGCGAACAACACGCCACCGGCGAGCACTCCCAGCACCCAGCGCTTGTTCTCTTGCCAGAACTCTTGAACGTCCACGTCGTCTCCGATCCTGATCAGTCCGCCTTGGCGGCGGGCTCTGGCCGGTAGTCCACGGTCCAGGTGAAGGTGGTATTGCCGAGCCCATCCTCGCGGAAGTCGCTGGGCGTCACGACCGGCGACACACCGTCGTAACTGAAGGCCTTGAACGCGGTGAGGAAGGACTGGTACGCAGCGATGGTGTCGCGGCCGGTGAGGTCCTTGCCCTTGCCCTTGATCACCACCACCGCGCCGCCGTCGCCGGTCCGCCCCTGGGGCTTGACGGAATCGCGCTTGAGCTCGATGCCGGTGATCCAGATCTCGTCGGGCTTGCAGCGAGAGATCGCACGCAGGGTCAGCAGGACGCTGTCGAGAGGCACCGCGCGTTCCGCGACGGTCTCGATCACCGCGCGGAGCTGGTCGTTCTGCGCCGCCTTCTCCGTCGCAGCGTCGTCGACCTCCGTGATGCTCTTCTTGAGGGCGCGCAGCTTCGCGCCCGCGGTGCGCGCCTCCTCGGCACGATCGCGCGTGCGCGTCGCCAGCACGGCCAGCGCCGCCACGACGACCACCGCAGCCGCGATGTTCCAGATGGTGCGCTGCAGGAAGTTCCGGCGCCGACGCACCGATTCGGGCAGGATCTCGAGCTGGTAGAGGCTGTCGTCGACCCGACCGGCGGCGAGGCCCAGCGCGATCACCGCTTCGGTCCGATGGCGCTCGAGGGCCTCGACGTCCTCCGCCGGCAACGCCGAGAGGTCGACGCGCTCGAAGGGATCGAAGGCCTCGACCGGGCAACGCAACGCCTCGCGCAGCATCCCGGTGATCCCGCGCACCCGCGACGTGCCACCGCAGATCAGCACCTTGTCGAGGGCGAGCGAGGGATTGCGCGTCTGCGAGCGGCAGAAGGCGAGACTGCTCTGGATCGCGGCGACGATCGCCGAGCCGGCTCCGCCCGCGGCCATCGTGACCTTCTCCGCCTGCCCCGACGCGTAACGGCCGCGGCTGAAGGGGTCGAGGTCGAGCAGCTCCTTCTTGAGCGACTCGGCCTTGCGCTCGCTCACGTTGAAGGACTGCGCGATCGCGTCGTCGAAGACCTTGCCGCCGTTGCTGAGGTTGCGCGCGAACAGCAGGTCGACGCCGCGCACGATGGCGAGGTCGATGGTCTCGCGACCGAGGCTCACCACGCAGGTCGTGGTGTCCTCCTCCACCGGCCCACAGCGCACGAAGGCGTTGTAGAGCGCGATGCAGTTCGGCACGTGCGCCTCGATCGAGCCGCCCGCCCGCGCGACCAGCTCGGCGGCTCGGGCGAGGGCCTCGTCGCGGGCGAAGGCGAGCAGCACCGTCTCGGTCCCGCCCTCCTCGTCGACCACCGGCAGCAGGTTGTAGTCCGCCGACAGCGAGCCGCCGGTCTGCGTCGCCATGTCCTGGATCTCGAGATCCATCAGGTTGCGCAGCTGCCAGTCGGGCGACGGCGGGACCTGCGTGTAGCGCAGGTTCATGTCGCGCCCGGCGAGACCGGCGACGGACGACTTGAGCGGGATCCCCGCAGCGGCGATGCCCTGCGCGGCCTCCTCGTTCGGGAACGCGGCGAAGCGCGTGAGCACGAGTCCGTGCTTGCCGGCCTTCACGGCGGCGAGCTTCACCGTGCTGGAACCGAGATCGATCGCTGTGGCCTTGCCTGCCATGGTCACTTGTCTCCCTCGGTCTTCGGGGCCGTGCGCTCCTGGAAGTCGCGCACCAGCTTCGCCAACGACGCGTCGCCGGCCTGTTCGAAGGCCTGCGACATCGCATCGAGGAGTTCACGCTTGTCGTGCGCGGCGCGCGCGAGCACCGCCGCGAGCCCCTCGCGCATGCGCTCGGCGAGAGCGGTGGCCGCTGCCGCACGCACCAGGCCGCCCGGTGCAAAGTCGCGCTGCAGCGCCGCGAGACCGTCGAGAACGCGGCGATAGCCGGCCTGCGACTCGAAGAAACGGGCGTCGTCGCCGTCCCTCAGGAGATCGTCGAGGCGGCGCTCCTGGGCCGCGAGCAGCTCCGAACGCAGGGTCTGCGCGTTGCGCAGGATCTCGACGTCGTGCGGCACACCGCCGATCAGGCCGTCGAGCTTGTCGAGCGCCTCTCCGGGCTTGCCGGCCAGCCACGCTCCGCGTGCATCGCGCAGCAAGGCGTTGGCCTGCAGCACCTCCGGGCCGAACACGACCTGCACGGCGAAGCGTCGCGCCTGCGGAATCTCGATCGACCACGCGCCGGTGTGCGGGCGACCCAGTGCGTGCACCGGGGAGTCGAAGCCGAACAGCGCGCGGTTGTCGCTGCCGCCGACCAGGATGGACGTCACGCCCTCGACGTCGAAGTTCGTGTCGCCGAGCTGGAAGGGCCCCTTGCCGGCGCGCACGCGCGGCGTGGCACTCTCCGCCGGGAGCAGGAGGCGGAGACCGTCGACGGTTCCCCCGCGGTACTCGAAGGTGAAGCCGTGCTCGTCCGCACCGACGCTCAACTCCGCGCCGAGGTCGGACATCGCGAGCAGGCCGCGACGTGCGAGGTCGGCCAGCGGTCCGTCCTGGAGCAAGGGCTCGACGCCGAGCAGGATCGGCGCCTTCGCCGCATCGATGCGCGCGCTCGCCCCGGCGCCGATCGCCGAGACGCCACCGACGCTGGCCTGGATCTCCGGCGCCTCGCCCTCGGTGCGGACTGCGACGTCGTCGACGAGCACCTCGTCGTTGTCACCCTCCAGCAGGGCCAGCACCTCGACGGCCACGCGGTCGGCTCCGCGCGGGACCCGGCAGGTGAAGCCGATCTCCTGCCACTCGGCGGATGCGACCGGCGCGCTGCCGGTGCGCATCTCGGGCAGGTCGCCGCTCGCCGTCGAGAACAGGGCTCGCACCCCGACGCGACCACGACCGGAGGTGCGCGCATGCGCGGTCACGTGCAGGGTCTCGTGCACGCTCGCGACGATCGGATCGTGCAGGCGGGCCAGCGCGAATCGCGCGCCGCTGTCCAACTTGGACCAGGTCGCCGACAGCGCACCCGTCCCCGAGTGAGCACGCAGGCGATCGACGGCGATCTCGAAGCCGAGCGCGTCGACCGCGACCTTGGTGTCCCAGCCGCTGTCGCCCTCGAAGTCCCCCACGCCGGCGGCGATCTTGTTGCCCTCGATGCGCAGGGGCGGCGTGGTCTTGCTGCCGACCACGGCGCCGCCACCGCCGGTCCGCGACAGGAAGAAGAACGCGCCGCCACCGACGACCGCCGCGAGGACCAGGGCACCGAAGAGCAGGGAGCCCTTGCGGCGCCGGCTGCGCTGCAGGCGTCCGACGTCGACGGTGCCGACCGCGAGGACCGGATCGCCGTCGATCGGCACGACCGCCTCACCGGCGACGCGGAAGGCGACGCGCACGCGACCGAGCTGGAAGACGTCTCCCGCCGTCAGTGCGATCTCGGTGATGCGACGGTCGTCGATCATCGTGCCGTTGGTCGAACCGAGGTCGCGGAGCACGTGCCGGCCGTCCTCGACCACGACCTCGGCGTGGTGACCGGAGCACTTCTCGTCGCGCATGACGAGGTCGTTGTCCGGACGCCTGCCGATGCGCAGCTTGGAGCCGCGCAATTCGACGATGGTTCCGGCCTGGTCCCCGTCGAGGATCTCCAGGACGTAGTCGGTCATCTGCTCTTCAGCCAGGGGTCTGCGAGGGGACGGGTGCGCGCATCAACCACGCGGACCCGCTCCGGCAACGCGATTCACGACAACTCGAGGGACGAGCCCCAGACCCGGCGCCCGCCGGGACAGAGGCATGCGAAGGGTCGGGATCCTCCCACCGCGGCGTGCACCCGTCGCGCGGAATCGCGCGGTGCGAGTCGGGAACACGACGTCGGACGGAGTCGGGCGAACCTGTTCAGGGTCCCCCGCGCCACGTGGGACACGTGGCGCCGCGGGCGGCCGGGGCCTGCCACCCGCGGAATCGGAGAGACGACTGCGCACGCGGCGTAGGCTATGGCGGTCCGGCGCACTGTCAATCGTCCCGCGTCCCCCTCGCAGCCTTGTCGCGTCGTTACTTCGTCCCGTCCCTGCCCGCCTTGGGTCGTTTCACGCTCCCCGATGCGGTGGCCCGTCACCTCGCCGTGATGCGCGTACGCGTCGGCGACCCCTTGATCCTGTTCGATGGGCAGGATCGTGAGGCGGAGGTGCAGGTGATCCGCGTCGATCGCCGGACGACCGAGGTCGAGATCCGCGCGCTCCGCAACGCGGTGCGTGTCGCGAGGGTCGCCATCGAGCTGGCCGTCGCGCTGCCGCGCGGCAACCGCGCCGAATGGTTGTTCGAGCACGCCACCGAAGTCGGCGTGGCCCGCATCCGGCCGATCGCCACCGGGCGTTCGCGGAGCGCGGGGTCGGAGGGGCGTCGCGCGCGCTGGGAGCGCATCGTCATCGCCGCCTGCGAGCAGTGCGACCGCAGTCGCCTGCCGGCGGTCGACGACGAAATCGGCCTGGACGAGCTGTTGTCGGACCCGCAGCTCCCCCCGCGGCGGGTCGTCGCACTGCCCGATGCGGGGATCGAACTCGGCCGCGCCGCGGAGCCGACCCTGCTGTGCATCGGGCCCGAGGGTGGTTTCGCTCCGGACGAGGTCGCCGCGCTCCTCGCCACCGGGTTCACGGCGGTGTCGCTCGGCGCCTTGACCCTGCGCACCGAGACCGCAGCGCTGGTCGGCCTCGCCCGCCTCCTGGCCTGATGGAGCAGTCATCGCTCAGGTGATCTCCCGCTCCACCTCGTCGGCGAAGCTGAAGTAGCGCAGGTCCCCGACCACGACGTGGTCGAGAAGTTCGATGCCGCACAGCTCCCCCACCTGGCGCAGGCGCTCGGTGACCAGACGATCCTCGGCGCTCGGGCTCGGATCACCGCTGGGATGGTTGTGCGCGACGACCAGCGCCGCCGCCCGCTCACGGATCAAGGGAGCGAAGACCTCGCGCGGGTGAACCGGCGCATTGCCGAGACTGCCGAGGCTGACCTGTCGGAGGCCGAGCACGCGATGCCGGATGTCGAGGCTCAGGCTCCAGAAGCTCTCGCGCCCGAGGCCGCGGGTCGCCTCGCGGACCACACGCGCCACGTCGCCGCCCGAGCGTACCGGCATGCCGGGCGTCAGCCGCGCCTCGGCGAGACGGCGCGCCAGCCCGAAGGCCGCCTGCAGGGCGAGTGCCCTTGCTGTGCCGATGCCGCTGACGGTGGCGACCTCGCGCACCTCGGCCACGGCGAGCCCGCTCAGCCCGCCGAAGCGATGCAGCAGGTCCGAGGCGATCTGCTCGGCGCTCCGACCGGGGCAGCCGGTGCGCAGCAACAAGGCGATGCACTCGGCATCGGAGAGCCGCGCTTCACCGCGCAGCAGCAGACGCTCACGCGGTCCGTGGCAGGAACCCTGGGCTTCCATGGCCGCGTCCTGTGTGCGCGTGCGTGCGATCGGTCACGCCGTCACAATGCCGGGGTGTCGACGTCGCTCCTGCGACTGCCGGCGCCGAACCCGCGACGGGTCGCGCTGCACGTGTCCGCCGCGGCCCTGCGCAGCCTGCGCGACGGGCGTCCCTGGGTATTCCGACGCGAAGTGCTGTCGCGCAGCTTCGATGCCGCCCCCGGCGACGTCGCCGTCGTCTTCGACGACCGCGAGCGCTTCGCTGCGGTGGGACTGTTCGATCCGCTGGGCGAGATCGCGTTCCGCGCGTTGGCTTTCGAACCGACGCGCATCGATGCCGCGCTGCTGGCCACACGCATCGCGCGGTCGATCGCCGCGCGCCCGACGCCCGATGCGCGCACCGACGCCCACCGCCTGGTCTTCGGCGAGTCCGACGCGCTGCCCGGCCTGGTGGTCGACCGCTACGCCGACTCGCTGGTGCTCAAGCCGTACACGACAGCGTGGGTCCCCTGGCTTTCGTCCACGGTCGCGACACTGCTCGAGCAGACCGGCGCCTCGCGGGTCGTCCTGCGCCTGCCGCGCCTGGTCGCCGCGCAAGCCGACGCGCTGCACGGACTCACCGACGGCTGCGCGCTCGCGGGCACCCTGCCGGATCAGGCGGTGGTGTTCCGCGAGAACGGGATCCGCTTCCGCGCCGACGTGGTGCGCGGCCAGAAGACCGGCTTCTTCCTCGATCAACGCGACAACCGGGCGCGCGTCGAAGCCCTCGCCGCCGGACGCCGCGTGCTCAACACCTTCGCCTACACCGGTGGCTTCTCGCTCTACGCCGCACGCGGTGGCGCCACTCGGGTCGACTCGCTCGACGCCAGCGCTCCGGCACTGCAGGAGGCGGATGCCAACTTCGCGCTGAATCGCGACGACCCGCGCATCGCCGCATGCACCCACGCCGTGTTGTGTGGCGACGCCTTCGATCTGCTGCCCGACCTCGCCGCCCGTGGCTCGCGCTACGACCTCGTGGTGCTCGACCCGCCGGCCTTCGCCAAGCGCCGCAGCGAGGTCGACGGCGCGCTGCGCGCCTACGCGAAGCTGACCACGCTCGGGCTGCGCCTGCTCGGCGCGGGCGGCGTGCTGGTGACCTGCTCGTGCTCGGCGCGTGTCGACCGCGAGGCCTTCTTCGCCACGGTCCGCGGAGCCGCAGAGCGCGAGCGACGAAGGCTGCGCGAGATCGCCACCACCGGTCATCCGTCCGATCACCCCGAGAGCGAGGGCCTCGGCTATCTCAAGGCCCTGTTCGCCGAGGTCGAACCGCCGCGCGGCGGGGCCTGATCGCGAGGTCGCGTGGTTCGCGTCAGGTGGTATGAGTGCGTCGACGGCACGCGCTGCCGCACCCGATGTCCGACCCCCTGCACGACGCACTCGCCGAGCACTTCGGATTCACGGCCTTCCGCGGACCGCAGGAGGCGATCTGCCGGCACGTCGTCGGCGGAGGCAGCGCGCTGGTCGTGATGGCGACCGGCGACGGCAAGTCGCTGTGCTATCAGCTTCCCGCCCTGCTGTGCGACGGACTCACGCTGGTGGTGTCGCCTCTGATCGCGCTGATGGACGACCAGGTCGCGGCACTGGAGCGCAGGGGCATCGCGGCGAGCTGCGTGCACAGCCTGCTCGAGCGGCGCGTGCGCGAGGAACGACTCGAACGCGCGCGGCGTGGCGGACTGAAGATCCTCTACTGCACGCCGGAGCGCTTCCGCGTGCCGGGTTTCCTCGACAGCCTGCGCGGCACGCGCATCGCGCTGCTCGCCATCGACGAGGCGCATTGCCTGAGCCAGTGGGGTCACGACTTCCGTCCCGACTACGCGCGCCTCGGCGAGGTGCGTCGCGCGCTCGGCGATCCGCCCACGCTGGCGCTCACCGCGACCGCGACACCGGCCGTGCAGGGCGACATCCGCCGAACGCTCCGTCTGCAGGACGCGCCGCTGTGGCACACCGGCATCGAGCGTCCGAACCTGTTCCTGTGCGTGCGCGAGGTGGACCGCAGCGAGGACAAGCTGCCACGCCTGCTCGAGGTCATCGAGACCGTCGGCGGGCCGGGCATCGTCTACTTCGCCCTGATCAAGGAGCTGAGCGCGGTCGAAGGCGAACTGCAGCGGCGCGGCTTCCGCCCGCTCGTCTACCACGGTGACCTGTCCGCGAGCGAGCGCCGCGAGCAGCAGGCGCGGTTCATCGAGTCACGGGACCAGATCGTCCTCGCGACCAACGCCTTCGGGATGGGCGTCGACAAGCCGGACATCCGCTTCATCCTGCATTGGCAACTGCCGCGCACGCTCGAGGCCTACTACCAGGAGATCGGCCGCGCGGGGCGCGACGGCCGACCCGCCTTGTGCGAGCTGTTGTCCTTCGAGGAGGACCTGCAGGTGCAGCGCGAGTTCACCGAGTGGGCCAACCCGACCGCCGAGTTCATGGCGCAGGTCGTGCAGGTGCTCGCGCACCTCGGCGAGCGCGCGCAGGCCTTCGACCAGGACGACCTGCGCGCCGCACTGCTGGTCAAGAACCGCCGCGACGGGCGCAGCGACACCTGCCTGCGCCTGCTGCGCACCGCCGGCTGCTTCGACGGCGACTTCGGACGCGGCAGCTTCCGCTGGTTGCGCACCCCCGACGCCGACGAGATCGCGACCTGGCTCCCCGACGACAAGCGCGAGCGCGACCTGCGCGCGCTGCTGACGATGTACCGCTACGCGCGCGAACCGGGTTGCCGCAAGCGCGCGATCCACGCGTATTTCGGCTTCGAGGACGCCTTTCCGGCCGGCTGCGGCGCGTGCGACGGCGAGGTCGAGCCGGGAGCGTGGATCGCGGAGCACCTCGACCCGGCGTCGCGGCGGCCGGTCCCGCGCTCCGCGCCGGGCGTCGACGACGCCGACGGCGCCCTGAAGCGCGGCGATTGGATCGACGTGCAGGGCCACGGGCTGTGTGCGGTGCAGCGCGTGCACCGCACCAGCCGCGGGGTGCGCGTCGACGTCGAACGCGCTCGCGACCTGCGCTCGCTGAGCTTCGACCTCCGCCGCATCCGCTGGCACGCCGTGACCGGCTGACCGGAATCCCCCTCGCACCAGCCCTCCGCCTTCGGACTTCTCCTGTGCCCGCTGCACGGAGAAGCTGGGATCGTCCCGATGCAACGCCGCGTCCTCGTCGCCGAGAAACCCTCCGTGGCCCGCGATCTCGCGCGCTTCCTGCGCGCCGATCGGCGCGGTGAGGGTTGCCTGCGCGGCGACGAGTGGACGGTGACCTGGGCGATCGGCCACCTCGCCGAGCTCAAGCCGCCGGACGAGTACGCGCCCGAGCTGAAGCGCTGGACCCTCGAGACGCTGCCCTTCGTCCCCGAGCACTTCGAACTGCGTCCCACCGGCGACGCCTCGGCGCGCCGACAACTCGAGATCGTGCTGGAGCTGGTGCGCGATGCGGAGGACCTCGTGTGCGCGACCGACGCCGGGCGCGAGGGCGAGTTGATCTTCCGCTACCTGCTCGATCTGGCCGGCTGCGCGGAGCGACCCTTCCGGCGGCTGTGGCTCAGCTCGCTGACCGACGCCGCGATCCGCACCGCATTCGCCGCACTGCGGCCGTCGAGCGAGTACGAGAACCTGCACGCCGCCGCGCGCAGCCGCGCCGAAGCCGATTGGATCGTCGGCATCAACGGCACGCGCGCGCACACGGTGCGCCACGGCAGCGCCTTCGGACGCGAGCGTGTGCTGTGGAGCGTCGGCCGGGTGCAGACGCCCGTGCTCGCGCTCGTCGCACGGCGTGACGACGAGATCCGCACCTTCCGTCCGGAGACCTTCTTCGAGCTGCGTACGCGCTATCGCGACGTGCTGTTCCGCTTCGCCGGCGAACGCTTCACCGAACGGCAACCCGCGGAGGCCGCACTCGCCCGGGCCGGCGGCCATCCGCTGCACATCGATCACCTCGAGACGAAACGCGAATCGCAGCAGCCGCCGCTGCTCCACGACCTCACGGCGCTGCAGCGCGACATGAACCTGCGCCACGGCCTGGCCGCGGCACACACGCTCAAGATCGCGCAGGAACTGTACGAGAAGAAGTTGCTGACCTACCCGCGCACCGACTCGCGCCATCTCACCGGCGACATGCACGGCGAGATCGCGCGCGCGCTGCGCGAACTGCGACCGTGGAACGACAAGGCGGTCAGCCTGCTCGACATCGACGTGCTGCCGCGGCCCCGGCGCGTGTTCGACGACCAGAAGGTCAGCGACCACCACGCGATCGTGCCGACCGGGCGTGTGCCGCAGGCGCTCGGCGAGGACGAACGCCGCGTGTTCGACGCCGTCGCGACGCGGCTCGTGCAGGTGTTCCTGCCGGACCGCGAAGAGGACGTCACCGTGGTGCTCGCCAGCGCGGATGCCGTGCCGTTCCGGGCACGCGGCACACGCGTCGTACAGACCGGCTGGAGCGCCCTGGAACCGAAGTCCCGCAAGCGCGGCAAGAAGGGCGGCGAGGATGCGGACGACGGCGAGGACGACGGTCAGGAACTCCCGCCCTTCGTCGTCGGCGAGTCCGGTCCACATGTCCCGGACCTGCACGAGGGCAGCACCAAGCCACCACGACCCTACACCGAGAACACCTTGCTCGCGGCGATGGAGACCGCGGGTCGCCTGGTCGACGACGAGGCCATGCGCGAAGCGCTGAAGGCGCGAGGACTCGGCACCCCGGCGACGCGTGCTTCGATCCTCGAGACGCTGATCGCGCGACGCTACGTCCAGCGCGAGAAGAAGGCTCTCCGCATCACCGACCTGGGCCGGTTCCTGGTCGCGAGCGTCGTCGATCCGCAGCTCAAGTCCGCAGAGCTGACCGGTGAGTGGGAGCAGAAGCTGCAGGACATCGAAGCCGGGCGACGCTCACGGTCCGAGTTCATGGCCGAGATCGGCGCGTACGCGCGACAGCTCGTGGCGGGCCCCGTGGCCCTGGCACGCGACGAACTCGGTCGGTGTCCACGCTGCCGCGCCACGGTGATCCAGGGTCGCCAGGGCTACGGCTGCAGCCGCTGGCAGGAGGGTTGTCACTTCGTGCTGTGGCGCGAGTACCGCGGGGCGACGATCGAGCCGCGCGAGGCCGCGGAACTGCTCACGCGGCGCGTGCTCCTGCGACCGAAGGCGCTGGCGGAAGTGGGACCGAGAATCCTCTGCATGACCGAGCAGGGAATGGTCATCGACGTCGCCGTTCCGACGCGGGCCGCGCAGGAGGGTCGAGCGCAAGCACCGGCGGAGAAGGCGCCGCCCGTGCGCGGCACCGCAATGCCGGCCTGCCCGCGATGCAGTCGGCCGCTCGTCGTCGGCGAGCGCGGATACGGCTGCTCGGGCTGGCGCGACGGCTGCCGCTTCGTGGTCTGGAAGACGATCGCCGGCAAGGCGGTGACCAAGGCGGCGCTCGCCACGCTGATCGCCCAGGGCAAGACCAGGGTCGCCTCGGGCTTCACGGATGAAACCGGATCCGCGTGTCGAGGTCGGCTCGTGCTCGAGGAGACGGGAGCGCGATTCGAGCGCGACGCCGACCGCGGCGCTGCGACCGACACGGACTGAGCGGCGCGCCACGCGGGCGACACGTCGCGAGCCCGTGACGGTCGCAGCGCCCCCGCGATTTCCGAAACCTCCGGTCGCCGTGCGGACCCTCAGGGGGCAAGTCGCGCATCGCTCGCGCGCGCTCAACGCTCCGGAGGCTCGATGTTCCCCCTCGTCCGTCTCGTCCCCCTCGCCGCGTTCCTCTCGCTCCTCGTCGCGCCGCTCCTCGCACAGGACCAGGGCGCCACCGAATACACCTACGATCTGCCGCCCGAGGAAACGCCGCCCCCGCCGTACGACGGCTACACCCGCGTCGATGCCTGCGACGTCGACGGCGACTTGCGCGCCGACGTGATCGCCCTCCGCGACGGCACACTCAGCGGATTCCGCTCCGCCGTCGTCACCCGACAGCCGCTCGGATTCCAGACGGCTTCGGGCTTCTACGCCCACGACTTCGCCGCGAGCGACGCCACTCCCCAAGCGCCGACGCGGATCTACGTCGTCGGCAACGACGGCCTGCACGTCGATGAATACCAGGCGAGCAGTGGCTCGATGTCGGACACGCTCGCGCTCACCGGGGCCTGGGTCGGCGCCCAGCGCGTGCTGTGCGCGGAGGTCGACGGCGGTCGCGCGCTCGTGGGTGTCCATGCCGACGGCCACACGCTCCTCTACGCCACCGATGTCGCGGGCACGGTCTCCGCGGTCGGCACACTGAGCCTCTCGTCGGCCGTCGTCGATCTCGCACTGCTCGACTGGCAGGGCAACGGCAGCGTCTCGGTGGCCGTCGCCACCGCGGCCGATGGTCTTCTCCTGGTCCCGCCGAGCGGCACGGCGACCCAGCTCGCGACCTCGGCGATGGGGAGCTTCCTGGCACCCCTGCACAAGGGCGACGCAGCGGACCGGTTGTGCTGGCTCCACCCCGTCACGGGCGGCTTCGCCCTCAAGGTCTTCCGGCAGGGCGGCTCCGAGGACGACGTCAGCCTGAGTTCGATCGATGACCCGAGCGGCATGGCCTGCGCCGACCTCGATGCGGACGGCCTGTCCGACTGCATGATCACCCAGCGCGCGAGCTTCGACGCGGTGGTCCTGCTCCGTCAGACCGACAGCGGATCACCCGCCACCGAGTGGTTCGCCGACACCGCGAACACGCGCAAGGCCTTCACGGTCTGGGACGGCACCCATCCCGGCAGCCCGCTCGACCTCGCGCCACCCGCCTTCACCGACATGGACCGCGACGGTCACGCCGACCTGGTCGCCGGCCTGACCTCGGTCGACTCCGTCGCCGTCAAGGTCGGCATCGCCTTCGACGACCCCAACGCCGTCGATCCCTCGATCCTCTCCGCCACCGTCGACTCCACCTGGTCGATCGATTCGACGATCTCCACCACCGACCCGACCCTGGCACTCAAGCTCGACGTCGGAAGCCTCGCCACCGGCATGACCCACGTCGAAGTCGTCGACTACGCCGGCGACTTCGACGAATCACTCGGCGACTCGCAGATGGAGTCCACCGCGCGCTCCGACCGCTACCACGCGCTCCACGGCGTGAGCGGCTACGAGGGTCACTACGACGTCCCGGTGGTCACCGGGGAGAGCAGCGAGTACTGGGACCACGGGCACACGCACTTCCTCGAGGTGCGCTTCGTGCAGTTGGACTCCTTCGGGAACCTGATCGCCGCCACGCGCAGCCACGTGATCGCCGTGGCGATGAACAGTCAGGCGGGCGAAGCGGTGTCGGTCTACATGGGACCGGTGCGGGATCACACCGAGCATGGGAGCGGGACGGAGAGGCCAGTCGCACGACCCGGCGGGTCTCGCCTGGGCAGTTCGGTCATCCTGCGCCGTCTCCCGGTCGGCTCCGGGTCCCCCCCATCGACGCCGAGTGTCGGCCCGGCGACTCGTCCTCACTGACCCCTCTCTCAGCGCGGCCTCCTGCCGCAACCGAAGGGGTGCGGCTCGCTTCGCTCACCGCACCCCGAGGCACTCGGCCGCGCTGTCGGTCCTGCTGGCATCGACTGCTCACGAGAATCCGCGCGTGCCGCGCGAATCCTCCGGAGGAGTAGATCAGTTGCCGAAGCCGAACAGTCGCACCGTGCAGAAAGCGAGACGCGCTGCACGATTGTCCCCTGCAGCCTCGAGTCGGGCACGTCGCAGACTCTCCGCAGGTGATGCACTCGCTCGATATGCGAGATGAAACCGGGAAGCCAATGCCACCTGCGAGGCAAGGCTGACATCGAAGGTCGGGGCGATGACCGCACGCGCACCAGCAAGAAGGAAGCAACCGGCAGTCGAACCAACCGCATCATCGTCTCCCGGTCGGAACGATCGCCGGGAGGCCGAGCAACTCGACAGGAAGATCACCCCGGAGATGGAGTCCGTCGGGAGCGACTCCGGGAACAGCGACCCAGACTCCAGGGCAATGCCTCCATGTGCGTTCGTTTCGCGATCGACGCCGTGGGCGAAGATGTGAACGAGACCCGCGGAGTGGGCGAGAAGCTCCGTCAAGGCGGCAGGCGTGCACCGCTCTCCGAGCAGGTCGGTCAAGCCGGGTGGGCGCCCGAGAATCCTCGTCACTTCCGAGGCGTCGAACTCCGGAAGAGCCGCCCCGCTGAAATCCCAGTTCTCTGGAGCCAGCACGGCAGCCAATGAGACACCGGGCTCCGAGCTCCCTACCTTGGATGCCGCAAGCCACACTCCGAGGGGGATGGACCCCAGGGACTGGACAGCGTGAGAGACGCCCAGCGGCGTGCCGCCTCCCAGGGCGACGGCTTCGAACGGCAGATCCTGCAGTAACGAACTCCCGGTCACGAATACCGCATTTCGGGTTCTCAGCCGCTCACGCATCGCGTCGGGCAACAAGATCTTCCCGAGCAACTCGGCGTCCTTCTCCGCCTCGAATGCATCCGCATCCGCTTTGGAATCAGACTGCTGAGCGACGAGCAGCTCCAGTCGTGACTTGAAGTGTCCAATCGTCTGATCGAGGATTTCGACCTCGTCCGAGCCGAACCACTCCAGGCGATCCGCATCGATGTAGAAACAATCGATCCCCAACTTGCTGGGGAGATAGGCGATCCCACATCCGTCCGGGCCCAGCATGTTGCGGACCGCCTCGAGGGTCACAGCACCGAGCTGGTGACGCCGCGCCAATGAACTCTGCGACTGTGCGCGCAACAAGTCGGTGAATGCCGCTGCAATACCGTCTTCCCCTGGCTGGGCCTTCATTCGCAGTCGCAGCAAGACCTGCAACGCTCGCCGCCGATCGTCGAACTGAAGGAATGCTGTACCCGACTGCAATTCCGGCACCGAAGACCAGGCGCGCATCATCTCATCGACGATTTCGGCCTGCATCGACAACTGCCGCATGATCACCCCGGTATCGGACTCCTGCGCCAGACAGATCTCGGACTCCAACGTGACCGCCGCAGGTGCGAAGGCGCCTGCTCTGACCAGGAGCTCACGTGCACGCTCCACATCTCGGCGCTCCTCCCACGCGATGCGAGCGAGTCTGACCGCGATCGCAGACCGGAAGCTGTCGTGCAGCAGAGGGTCATTCAGCGCGGCTTCCAGGCGCACCTCCGATCCATGAATCGATCGGGAGACATCTGCCGCTGCCGCATAGGCATCCCGAATTGCGCGAGCTCCGGGACTCTGCTCGAGCCAACCGTCAGACTCGAGGTAACGTCGTGCGCGAGCAACATCGCCTGTGGCAAAACACTGAGCGGCGCTGAGAAGCTTCTCGTCCGCCCAGAGTTCCTTCGATTCCCTCAACTCCCCGACCAATTCGCGAAGACTTCGGATGTCCTCGAGAGCCACGTCGGCGAGCCCCCGCTCGATCAACAAGTTGCACCGCAGAACCAGGAACTCGCCGCGATCCGCCGGCCCGCGCGCCTTGCCGAGCCCGTTGCGGATTTCGGACATCGCTGCGTCCGAATTGCCCTCCAGCGTCTCGAGCATGACGCGCGTGACGATTCTGAAGACGAGGAATTCCTCCAAATCTGGGCAGTCCTGTCCGATCCGATCGAGGGCGATCCGCGCCCCGACCGTGTCCATTTCGAATAGCCGGAATCGCGCTACCGACAAGAGCAGACGTTCGGCGCGGTTCTCATGCATCCGATTCGTGAGCGACATCAGTCGGTCGAGATTCGTCCTGAATCGAGTCTTCTGCTGATCGTTCAGGTTGGCATCGGACGGCTCCTGAATCACTTCACACACGCAGAAGACGAAATCACTGAGAGTGTCGGTGCTCAGGCTCTCCGCGTAGGTTGCGTCTCCGCATATGCGCTCCAATTCTGCGAGAATCCTGTCGGGATCCGCTTCCGATGGAGCCGTGGGTTTCGATTCTCCCGGAGGTGTCGTCTGTGAGTGCACAGGAGCGGCTTGAAGAGCCGCCAACAGCAGAATCCGCGCAAGATGCCGCAGGTCGAGCGACCGAGCCACGGCAACTACCTGGAACGCACGGCTTCGCCGAACCGATGCCAGGAATTCCCGGCACCGTCGAAGACCTCGAGCGCGTAGTAGATGTGATCCGGCCAGTCTCGCACATTGTCCACGGGCGGCGTGCAGGTCATGTCTTCCAGCTCCTCCGATCTCCAGATCTCGTGCGCACGACCATCATCGGAGTAGACCGTCAAGATGTAGAACGCGCCCTTGGGACGCAGACGGGACCAGTCGAAGATCCGGTACTCATCCTGGACGGTGTGGAAATTGGGCGTGACTTCGTCGGCATTGCCGAGGGTTCCTGAACCAGGTCTCGTCGGAATATCACCTACGCCCCGTGCCCCCGGGCTCGTTGGCGCGAATCCTCTGTCGTGCAGCGCAAAGTAGCTCACCGTCACGATCGCCGCCGCCGCCGCTGCAATGGCGAAGTTGCGCGCGAGATGCGAGCCGCGACGCACGGACATCTGGGCGCGGAGCGAGTCGGCATAGGCGCGCTCCGCGGATTCGAACCGGGTGTCTGCGAGTTCGCGCGCGAATCCGGCGCGTTCCTCGACGGCCGCCGCGTCCAAGGTCGCACAGACTTCCTTCAGACGCGCGAGGCGGGCCCGGAGATCAGGAATGTTCGAGCACGCCTGCTGGAACTCTGGCGAGTCTTCCGAGAGGTCCCCGCAGAGGACGCGCTCGAGGATGTCATCGATTTCGGCATTCACGTTTGGACTCCTTCTTCAGATCCCATTTCGTCTTCCAGTATCCGACCCAATCTACGGATCCCCCGGTAGTAGGCCGACTTGATCGCTGCGACAGGCTTGGCCTTGATCTCCGAGATGTCGTCGAAACCGAGTCCGTCGAAGTGCCGCAGGTCGATGATCTCGGCCTCGTAGCCGCCCAATCGTGCGATCGCGCCGCGGATCTTCTCGCCGTCGATGGCCGACTCGGGGACGACGTCCTCGAGTTCCTCTCCGTTCCAGTTCGTCTCTCTCTCCCGTTTGCGGCGTGACCGTTGCATGTTGTGGAACTCGAGTTCGCAGATGCGCCGCACCCATAGCTCGAGAGGGGACTGCGCCCGGAACTCAGGAAGCTTCTCCAAGACGATCCTCGTGACCTCTTGACTGAGGTCCTCGATCTCCGGTGCGCGAAACCAGCGCCGACCGATGCACCGGTACCCGATGAAACGGGGGATACAGCGCATGCGCTCGATGAAGCGGTCCACGGCTTGGGGAACGCGGGCAATCACCTGACGGACGAACTCCAGTTCGGCTCGGGGGTCGAAGTTTGGTCCGGCCATGTAGGGTCCAAGAGGGCGTCCCGCGCCTCAGAAATCCGTCCGATCCGCGGAGGCAGGGCAGAACTCACCTTGGCCCCGGCGCGACGAGGCGCGCAGCCTATCGGCCGGATCGGCAGGGGGCGAGCCGACTCGCCGTGGTTGGACCGAAGGCACGAGACCCGAAGAAGGGTGGCCCCGGGCGAGAGCGGCCACCTCAGCCGTGGTGGTAGGGATGACCGGCGAGGATGGTCCCGGCGCGGTAGAGCTGCTCCACCAGCAGGGCGATCGCCAGGCGATGCGGAAGGGTCATCCGCGAGAGGGACAACACGCGGTCGGCGCTGTCGCGATCCTGTGGGTCGAAGCCATGGGCATCCCCGATCAGCCAGTCGACCTGCCGGATCCCCCGGTCACGCCAGTCGCGGATCCAGGCGGCGAGGCCGGGGCTGTCGATCTGCGTCCCCCGCTCGTCGAGCAGCACTTGGGGACGGACGGCCCGCTCCCGCAAACTCGACAGGTCGCGGACGGCCAGGATCTCGATCGGCAGGAAGGCGCGGGAACGCTGGACCAGCTCCGCGACGAAGCTCTCGAGCCCCGGATCGCGGAGCCGTCCGACGATCACGACGCGGAGTTTCACCGCAGGGTCCTCTTGTTGCGCGGTCCGACGGCTGCGGTCGATGGCGTCCTGCTCCGAGGGGCGCTCGGCGTCGCCCCACAGCCGATCAGTTGATCACCATCGCCGCGGTGTTGCCGAAGGTGGCCTGACCGCCGATGAGATCCACGGTCAGCGACTGGCACGCCAGGACGGCCCCGTTCAGCGAGGGAGTGTTCGGCACGGCGAAGGTGAGCAACGACTCGCCGTTGTTGTTGTCGTGCAACGGCATCGCCGCGGCGACCCAGACCGAGCTCAGGCCGAAGAAGCCGTTGATCCCCGTGATCGGTGTCCCCGCCGCCGAGAAGCCCCCACCGATCAGCAGATAGGAGAGGAACAGCGACGCCGACGCGGTCGGCGGAGTCATGGCGCGGACCTCCATCGATCCGCCGACCGGCGCGCGACCGCCGGTGCACCAGAAGGTGTCGATCGAGAAGATGTGATAGGGCGCCGGGGTGTACTCGGCATCGAAGAACCGCCCGCCGCAGAACCCGCCGTTGTTGGTCCACGTGGTCGTGTTGTTCATCAACACCGCGCCGGTGGCAGGGTTGAGGTCGAGCGACATGTAGTGGTCGTTGTCCGCAGCAAGCACGCTGTGGTGCGAGATCCCGATGATCTCGCCCTGCGAATCGCAAACCGGGGTCGGCGAGTTCGCCGTGGCACCCGCGACCGGTGTGAACACGACCGTCACCGACGGACCGGTGAGGGCCGCCGTCGTCAGCGAGATCGGGCTCATCGCGATGTCCGTGCCGAAGACGTGCAGGAGCTGAGGCACGCCGTGGTAGTAGGCCAGCGACGGGTCGTAGTAGGACTGCGTGGGCAGTCCCGACACGTTGCCGACGATGACGAACGGCGAGTTGGTGTTGGGACGTGAGGCGATGACCGGGAAGCCAGGAAGACGGTCGATCACCGCGTGCAACCCGGTCGGATCGAAGGTCAACCCGAACTCGGTACCCGTCGTGTTGAAGGCCGCCGCGAAGAGGTCGGGCGTGAAGGTGTCGGTGACCGCGTCATAGCGACCGCTGAGGACATCCGTTCCACCCACGCCGCCGTTCGCCGCCGGCAACGCGGTGACGGTCATGCCGCACAGGTAGATGTTCGGCGGATCGCCCGCCACGTGGACCATGTGGACCTGCTGCACATCGGTCCCGGGAACGACGCCGGTGCCGAGGCTCGGACGAGGGTTGAGCTGCGAGAGCTGGAACGGCGGCACCACTCCCTGCGCGGAGAGCAGGGACGTCGTGACGAGCAGGGCTGCGGGTAGCAGAGACGGAGCGAGCAGGCAGCGCATGGAGACCTCGAAGGCGGACAGGGCTCGCATCCCCACGCGACGGCGGAGGAACGCGCGACGCGCATCGCCAAGGGCGCGTCGCGCAGATCCTAGGGCACCACCCCGAACGACGCTGTCCCGCGCTCGTCGCACCCGGAACCGCGCTGGACGTCGGAGCGCAAGTCAGAGCTCGAGAGACAATCGGTCTCTCGAGCTCTGCGTGGCCGCGCACGCGGCCACCAGCCAGCATCTGAGAGCCCGTATCCTGGAGTTCCTCTCGGGCGCTCAGCCCTCGCTGCCGAGCTTCTTCTCCAGCTTGCTCCAGGAGTCCTTGAGCGGCACGGTGCGATTGAACACCGGGGCCTGCGGACGGCTGTCGACCACGTCGGCGACGAAGTAGCCCAGACGCTCGAACTGGTACTGTGCCCCCGGCGCGCTGTCGCCGAGGCTCGGCTCGAGCTTGCAGCCCCGGCGGATCTCGAGCGACTGCGGGTTTAGGGTCGACTTCCAATCGACGTCCTCGGGCACATCGCTCGGAAACTCGACCGCGAACAGCCGATCGTAGAGGCGCACCTCCGCGTCGATCGCCTTGCTCGCATCGACCCAGTGGATCGTGCCGCGCACCTTGCGCCCGTCCGGCGAGTCGCCGCCGCGCGACTGCGGGTCGTGCGTGGCCAACAGCCGGACGATCCGACCCTCGAGGTCCCGCTCGACCGAGTGCACGGTCACGAAGTAGCCGTAGCGCAGGCGCACCTCCTGGCCGATCGCGAGGCGGAACCACTTCTTCGGACAGGGGTCGCGGAAGTCGTCGCGTTCGACGTACAGCCGCCCGCTGAAAGGGATCTTGCGCTTGCCTGCGGCCGGGTCCTCGGGATTGTCGAGCGCGTCGACCATGTCGACCTTGCCCGCCGGCCAGTCGGTGATGACCAGTTCGACCGGGTCGAGGACCGCCATGCGGCGCTCGCAGTGCTTGTTGAGGTCCTCGCGCAGGAAGTGCTCGAGCAGTTCGATCTCGTGGACCGAGTTGAACTTGCTCAACCCGATGTGATCGCAGAACGCGCGCAGCGCCGCGGCGGTGAATCCGCGGCGTCGCATGCCGCGGATCGTCGGCATGCGGGGGTCGTCCCACCCGGACACCAGCTTGCCCTTCACCAGCTCGAGCAGCTTGCGCTTGCTGAGCACGGTGTAGGTCAGATTCAGTCGCGCGAACTCGATCTGCTGGGGGGCGTGAATGCCGAGGTTCTGGATGAACCACTCGTAGAGCGGACGGTGGATCTCGAACTCCAGCGTGCACAGCGAGTGCGTGATGCCCTCATAGCTGTCGCACTGACCGTGCGCCCAGTCGTACATCGGGTAGATGCACCACTTGTCCCCGGTGCGGTGATGGTGCGCGTGCCGCACGCGGTACAGCGGCGGGTCGCGCATGTTCATGTTCGCGTGCGCCATGTCGATCTTGGCCCGCAACACGACCGTGCCGTCCGCGAACTCACCGCGACGCATCTTCTCCAGCAACGCGAGGTTCTCCGCGACCGGGCGATCGCGGTGCGGGCTGTCCTCTCCCGGCTGGAACAGGTTGCCGCGGTACTTGCGGATCTGCTCCGCGTCGAGTTCGTCGACGTAGGCCTTGCCCGCCTTCACGAGCTGGACCGCGTGCGCGTAGAGCTGCTCGAACCAGTCGGACGCGAAATGGAGTTCGTCCCACTGGAAGCCGAGCCAGCGGATGTCGTCCATGATCGAGTCGACGTACTCCTGCTCCTCGGCGAGCGGGTTGGTGTCGTCGAAGCGCAAGTTGCACTTGCCGCCGTATTGCTGCGCGAGCCCGAAGTTGAGGCAGATGGCCTTCGCGTGGCCGACGTGCAGATAGCCGTTCGGCTCGGGGGGAAAGCGCGTGTGCAGTCGGCCGCCGTGCTTGCCGGCGGCGCGATCGCGCTCGATCACCTGGCGGATGAAGTCCAGGTGCTCCTTGGGCTCGTTCTGGGTCATGGGCGAGGTTTCGGGACGGACACGGTCCGTCACCCGGGGCGAGGACGATAGCGGGAAGGTGGCGCGACGCAGCAGCGGGACCGGCCTATCCTGCGGACATGCAGCCCGCCCGACCTGCGACGCTCGCCGCCGTCGTCCTGTTCGCTGCGACGCCGACCCTCTCGGCACAACGCACGGGTCCCGATCCCGTCGCCCTCGCCCAGGAAGCCGAGCGACTCCTGCAGGGGGGACACCGCGAGGACGCCACGCTGTTGCTGTGGCGCGCACGTGCTGCGCTCGATGCGATCGAGGACCGCGATCGCCGCGAGCTCACCCGCACGGGCATCGCGAACCTGCTCGCGCGGGCGGATCCGCTCGTCAACCGTCACGCCGAACGCGACAAGGCCGACGCGAAGGACACGGTCGAGTTCGCGCGTGCGTGCCTGCGCCGCAACCTGCCGCAGAGGGCCCTCGCGCTCCTCGAGGACGCCTTGCCGCTCGACCGCGCAACCGTCGAGCCGGTCCTCGGCTACGCGCAGAAGCAGATCGCGTCGCGCCGGCCGGCGAAGCCCGCGACGAGGCCGAAGGAGGTCGATCCGCCGGCCAAAGACGCCGAGCCCCCGCTCGCCGACCGCATGCCCGAGTTCGTGCCCCGCGTGAGCTACGGCGCGTGGGACATCCAGAAGTTCGAGGTCCGAAGCCCCCGGCTCGACGG
Organism: Planctomycetota bacterium; assembly: GCA_046349595.1. Classification (GTDB taxonomy): domain Bacteria; phylum Planctomycetota; class UBA1135; order UBA1135; family UBA2386; genus JACRLW01. The sequence goes on along the minus strand of JAXMCA010000001.1, from coordinate 1,336,619 downwards.
CGACACCGCGTACCTGGTCGGCAAGGCCCCGACCCACGAGGACGGCCGCATCTCGGTCGACATGCTGATCGGCGACGTCGACGGCTCCGCGGCGCTGATGTTCGGCGGCATCGATGCGAGCACCTACTACATCGTCGAACTGCTGCACCAGACCGACGACGGCACCGGGCGCTACTCGAACCTCTCGATCCATCGGATCGCCGAGAACAAGGCGATCGAGCTCGCGCGCGCGTCCTTCAATCTCACTCCGCAACAGCGCGCCGGCTGGCTCACGGTCACCATCGAGATCCGCGGCCGCGCGCTCTCCGCCGGGCTGGGCGATCGCAGCAGTCTCCGCTGCAGTGCCCCCACCGATCCGTACGGCGGAGTCGGCTTCTTCGTGACCGGCAACAGTCCGAACACCGCGCCCGTGCGCTTCCGTCGCCTGCTCCTTCGGCCCCTGCCCCCGGACGCGCCGCCCGGGTCCGGAGCGGACACGCGCGACACGCCGGCGGAAGCCCCGGCGACGAGCGGCGACGCGGACGTGGATCCGGTGCGCGCGGCGCTCGACGCGATCCCGGGCATCGACCTCGACCACGACCTGATGACGCTCGACTCGCTGTGGGCGCGCCTCGACGACGTCGCCGACGATCGCACGCGAACCGCCCTCGCGATCCGACTCGCACAGGCCGTCGCCGACCTCGACCCGCTCGCGAAGGCAGGACAATCGCTGCGCACGGCGCGCGCCGGCCGTCGCGTGGACGAAGCGCACGCCTACTTCGAGCAGAAGCTGCCGCGCCTCGCCGCGTTCACGCTGCACGAGGCGACGCGCTTCGATCCCGAGGCGGGCGCCGAGTTGCGTGCCGAGGTGGCGAAGGCGCTCGCTCCGCCTCCCACCGAGCCCCTGCCCGTGGCGACCGACTGCGACGTGCTCGCCTGGTTCGACGGCGGCGAAACCCTGCTCGGTGACGCCGGCTGGGTGCTCGGCCCGAAGGGCGCACGCGCTCCGTCGGGCTCCGGCGAGCAGATCTTCGCCGGCAAGCGCGCCGCGCCCAAGCACGGCAAGGTGCGCGCCGACCTGGTCCTGTCCGACACCGCCGACGCACGCGTCGGGGTCGCCTTCGACGTGCGCAGCGCGCACGACCTGGCGATCGCGATCGTCGATCGCGTGCGCGACCGGATCCGGCTCAGCGTCGTGCGTTACTACGCCGGCAACTACACGCTGTCCGACACCCGGCTCGGACCGGCAGCGAAGCAGGGTGAAGCGGCGGCGTGCCATCTCGAGATCGAGTTCGACGGCGACACGGCGCGCGTCCTGTTGCGCGGTGCGGAGCCCCTGTCGGTCCAGCTCGCCGATCGCGCCGCCACGCCGCGATTGGGACTCTTCGCAGCGGGGAGCGGCGAGCCGCCGGAGTTCCTGAACTTCCGCGTCGAGCCTGCGGCGACGGGGCGCTGAGGGCGAGGTCGGCGTCTCGTTCCGGGACGCCCCGCCCGCGGTGATTGGGCAGCGCCGATGCGAACGGTCGATGCACGACGCCGGAGTCGACCACAGGGCGCAAGCCCCCATTGCAGGAGAGGATCGAAGTCATGAAGTTCGCCATTCCGGTCACGGCCGCGCTCGCGGCAATGCTCAGCTCGGGCCTCGGGGCCCAGGACAACCAGCCCGGCCGTCCGCGGCCGCGCCCGCCGGTCGCCACGCAACCCGAGTCGCCGTCCGCGCGTGCCCCGCGTGCCGAGCCCCGCAAGGACGGTGAAGCCGCCTCCGGCGAGCAGACCCCCGCGCCGAAGGGCGAGACCCGTCGTGGCCGCGACGGCGACGGCGAGGACCAGAAGCAGCGCGAGGAGCGCGAGCACATGCGCACCTTCCTCGACGAGCACCCCAAGCTCGCCGCGGACCTGCGCGCACGCGCGGACGTCGACGGCGACGGCGAGCTCGGCCCCGCGGAGAAGGCGGCTCTGGTCGCGCTGGTCCGCGCGAAGCTCGCGACGATGAAGGACGTCGGCGAGGGACGCGGTTCCGACGGCGAGCACGGCAAGGCCGCGCACACCGGCAAGGATCCGAAGCCCGAGACCAGCGACGGCGACGCGGATCCGAAGCCCGCTCCGCGTGCACGTCAGCCGAAGCCCGAAGGCGACGGCAGCGGCACCCAGGGTGGAGGCGAACACACCCAGCCCCGGCCCGCGCGCAACGCCCCGCCGCGCGGCAACGGCGGCACACCTCCGACGCGCCGCTGAACCCTGCACGTGGTCACGCGCTGTCCGCGGCGTCCAGAGGGACGCGACGCAGGCGCAGCGCGTTGGCGATCACGGACACCGAGGACAGGCTCATCGCAGCCGCAGCGACCATCGGCGACATGACCGCGCCGGTGAGCGGCTGCAGGAGACCCGCCGCCAGAGGCACGCCGATCAGGTTGTAGGCGAAGGCGAAGACGAGGTTCTGGCGGATGTTGCGCAGCGTGGCGCGCGCGAGCACGCGCGCGCGCACGATCGCCCGCAGATCGCTCCGCACCAGCGTGATCGAGGCGACGTCGATCGCGACATCGCTGCCCTGACCCATCGCGATGCCGACGTCGGCGCGCGCGAGCGCGACCGCGTCGTTCACTCCGTCGCCGGCCATCGCGACGCGGTGCCCCTGCTGCTGCCAGCGGGTCACCACCTCGGCCTTGCGCTGAGGTGTGACCTCGGTCTCGACGTCGTCGAGGCCGAGCGCGCGCGCCACCGGCCGCGCCCCGGCGCGCGTGTCGCCGGTCACCATCACGACACGCAGGCCGTCGCGACGCAGGGCCGTGATCGCCTCGGCGCTGGAACCGCGCAGTTCGTCGGCGAGCGCGAGCAGCAGCGTCGCCTCGCCGTCACGCGCGACGAGGACCAGCGTGGAGCCGGAGTCCTGCTGCTCGGCGATGCGTGCTTCGAATCCCCCGGTGTCGACGCCGCGTCCGCGCACGAACTGCGGCGAACCGATCAGGTAGTCGTGGCCGCGACAGCGGCCGTGCACACCCTGCCCGGGGATCGAGGTGAAGTCCGCCGGAGTGACCGCAGGCGCGCCGCGTGACTCGGCGGCGGCGACGATCGCACCGGCGAGCGGATGCGCGCTGGCACGCTCCAGTGCGGCGACATCGGCCAGGATCTCCACCTCGTCCACCGCCGGAGTGAACCACGACCCGCGGAGCACAGGCCTGCCCTGCGTGAGCGTGCCGGTCTTGTCGACCAGGAGCACGTCGACCTCGGCGAGGGTCTGCAGCGCGGCAGCATCGCGGACCAGCACACCGTGACGCGCGCCGAGGCCGATGCCGACGGTCACCGACATCGGCGTGGCCAGACCCAGTGCGCAGGGGCAGGCGACGACCAGCACCGCGATGGCGGCCGCGAGCGCGGCGCCCATCGAGGATCCGAGCAGCAACCATGCGATCAGCGCCACGGCTGCGACCGCCACCACCGCGGGGACGAACCACGCGGCGACGCGGTCGGCGAGGCCCTGGATCGGTGCGCGACTGCGCTGCGCCTGCGCCACCAGCGCCACGATGCGCGCCAGCGTCGCATCGGCGCCGACACGTTGCGCGCGCACCAGGATCGAACCTTCGCCGTTGAGCGTTCCGCCGGTCACGTCGTCGTCGGGCGCCTTGGCCACCGGGATCGGCTCTCCGGTCAGCATCGATTCGTCGACGGCGCTGCGACCCTCGAGCACGCGGCCGTCGACCGGCACGCGCTGACCCGCGCGGATGCGGAGGCGATCCCCCACCACGATCTCGGCGAGCGCCACCTCGCGCTCGACCCCGTCGGCGTCGACGCGCACAGCGGTGTCCGGTGCGAGGCGCATCAGCGCGCGGATCGCGTCGCCGGTGCGTCGCCGCGCGCGCAGCTCGAGGACCTGACCGAGCAGGGTCAGCGTGACGATGCTCGCCGCCGCCTCGAAGTGCACCGGTGCCGCGAGCCCGAGCGCGGTCACGCCCACGCTCCACGCGAAGGCCGCGCCGACCCCCAGCGCGATCAGCGTGAACATGTTCGGACTGCGCGCGCGCAGCGACTCGACGGCCCGCGCGAAGAAGGGCTGCGCCGCCCAGAGCACGACGGGGGCCGTGCACAGCCCCTGCAGCAGCACGGCACCGTGCGCCGGGACACCGGTCAGCATCGACACGACGACCGGCAACGTCAGCACCGCGGCGCCCAGGAAGCGGCGCACCATGTCGCGCTCCTCGTCGCTCGGCCCTTCGTCGATCGACGGCGTCATCGGTTCGAGCGCCATGCCGCACAGCGGACAGGGGCCGGGGCCGTCCTGTTCGATCTGCGGGTGCATCGGGCAGGTGAAGCGCGTACCCGGCGGCGGCGGCGCTGGGGCATGTGCCGGAGCGACCATGCCGGCCTGTCCGGGTGCGGCGAGGTGGCGCGCCGGATCGGCGAGGAAGCGGACGCGGCACTTGCCGCAGCAGAACAGGTAGACGCGGCCGTCGTGCTCGGCGCGCGCCGGATCGGTCGCCGGATCGACGGTCATCCCGCACACCGGATCGCGCACCGCGCGTGCAGGACGTTGCGGGTCGAAGAAGTCGGCGGGCGCTTCCATCGCGCTCCGGCTTAGTGCCGTCCCGCGCCGCGGACAATCCCGCAGGCGCATTCCGGAACGATCAGCGGCTGCGCGACTCGCCGTGGTTCTCCGCGGCGAGTCCGCGGAGGAACGAGGTCTCGCGCCGTCCGCCGCCGATCTGGATGGTGTTGACGCGCACCAGCCGCTCGGCGTTCTGCGACCGCACCGCACGGCGGATCTCGTCCATGTCGATCAACTTGCCGCTCGACGGCGCACCGTCGGTGAGCAGGTACACCGCCTCGACTCCCGCCATCGCGAGCGCGAACTCGAGGCTGTCGTAGATGTTGGTCGATCCGTGCACCGCGAGCCGGTCGATCCACTTCGCGGCGCGCTCGACGTTGTCCTTGCTCGCCGGCAGCAGCTCCCGCTCGAAAGGCTCCACCTCGCTCCCGAAGGCGACGACCGCGAAGCGCTGCTGCGCGTCGAGCGCACGCAACACCTCCACCAGCCGCTCCTTGGCGACGGCGAGGCGCGTCTTGCCGTCGAGCGCGGTGTTCATGCTCCCCGACAGATCGAGCACGAACACCAGATTGCGCCCGCGGATCGGGATGCCCCAGTACTCGGTGGTGGTACTTGGCCGCGCGGTCTTCTGCTTCGGCGGCTCCGCGGCGACCGCGAAGTCCTTCGCCACGATGTCCCACCAGCGCCGCCACGCCGCGGGATCGTCGCCCTGGTCGACGCCGCACAGCGCGGCGAGCGCATCGCACAGGTAGGTGGTCGCCGGACCGGACTCCTGCTCCAGGCGTCCGATCAGCAGCTCGACGCTCTCGCGACGGCGCAACGCGGACAGCCGACGAGAGCTCGCGGCCCGCACCTGCCACTGCGGGTCGATCAGGGTTCGCGACAGGACCGCGAGCGCGCGCTGCACGTCGTCGAGCGGCAGCAGCTCGACGGCCGCGACACGCACCTCGAAGGCATCGCTCCGCGACAGCGCCGTGTCCAGCCGCGCGAGCAGCGACGCGGCGCCCTCGCCACGTGTGGTCAGTCCACGCAGCGCGGCGGCCGCGACCACACCGGGAGCACGCTCGGCGAGGGAATCGAGCGCCTGACGTGCGACCTCGCCCGGACACGCGACGACCGCGTCGACGGCCTCCACGGCGACGATCGGATCGGCATCGCCGCACGCCGCGACGAAGGCCGGCAGATCGCTCGCCGCCGCCTCGCGGGCGAGGATGCGCAGCGCGGCGCGACGCAGGTTGGAGCTCTCGTCCGCGAGGCCCTTGCGGCGCGCCCACTCGCGCGCCGCCTTGGCCGACAGCTTCGCGGCGGCCGACAACAGGGCACGTTCCGCGAGCGCGGTGCGGACGTCGAGCAGCTCGACGATGGTCGCCATCGCCTTCTCGCCGTCGATCGCCGCGGCGAAGCGGAACCACTGCGACAGCACCTCCGGCGAGTCCTCGCTGCGGGCGAGCTGCGCGAAGTGCGTGATGAAGCGCGCGTCCCGGGCCTCACCGAGCACGCGCATCGCCTCGCGACGCACCGGCGCTTCGGCGTCGTCGGCGAGCGCGGGGACGATCAGGGCGCGGTACAGGGGTTCGACGGCGACGTGCGACTCGCGCAGCACGCCGAGTACCAGCACGCGGTCCGGCACATCTCCCTTGCACAGCTTCTGCAGGGCGCGCAGCGCGTCGCCCTTGCCGATGGTGGCGAGAGCGCGGATCGCCGCCTTGCGCATCGGCGCGGCGGTGCCGGCCTGCAGGAGCGGTGCGACCAGCTTGCCGGCGTCGACACCTGCCACCGGCAGGAGCGCCAGCGCGAACTCCACGTCGCCGTCGTCCTGCGACTGCAGCAGAGCGGCGAGGGGCTCAGCCGCCAGAGTGCTCCCGGACAACGCGAGCGCACCGGTGAGGTCCCGCTTGCGGGCCCGGTCGGTCGTCGCCCGCGCCCGATCGAGGAGTGGGCGCTGCGTGCGCGGATCGATCGCCAGGGCCCGCGCCGCGGCGCGGCGCGCCGGCGCGTCGTCGCCGTCGACGAAGCCGAGCAGGCGCTCGGGAGGCAACCCCGCGAAGCCCGAAGCACGACCGGGGCCGAAGTCGCACAGTTCCACCTCGTCGAACAGGGCATCGGCGAACTCGCCGTCGTTGCGGACGCCGCGCAGGGCGACTCGCGCGCCGACCGCCTCCTTCGGCACGCCGGTGGCCAGCGTGACCGAGGTCCAGGTCGCTTCAGCGCGGTCACCGCTGTCGATGGCTGCGATCACGTCACCGGCCGCGTCGAGCAGTTCGAGGCGCAGACCGGCGCGATCCTTGCCGCGTGAGGTGCGCAGGCTCGCGGTGAGCAGCAGCGCGCGCGGCCGCGGTGCTCCACCTTCGGTGAGCCCGACGACCTGCTCGAGCTCCGGATCATCGCCGGCGATCGGACGCAGGAAGGCCTTCCCCGCGCTCGCCTCGATCTTGGACCAGGGCGCCCGTTGTGCGATCCAGCTGCCGCGCACCACGGTCCAACCGGTGACGCCGTCCGCATCGCCCCTGCGTTGCACGGCGCCGATCTCACCACCGCCGTTGATGAGCCAGGCGGCGACCGGGTCCTGCGATGCGGCGAACTCCCCGACGCACGCCAGCAGGAGGACGGACCTCGCGACGACACCCACCGCACCGCCCCGTTCAGCCATCCTGCACTCCGTCGCCATCTCGGATCACGATGCCGGGGCAGATGCGCTGCGCTCGACGGAGCGCCTCCGGATCGTCGCGCAGCTCGTCCCAGTACGGCCAGGTGCGACAGCGCGACGGCCGCACCGGGTAGATCGTGCACGCCGCATGCGCACCCTCGGCGAGGAACACACAGCGCGAGGTGTCGCCGTCGCGGAGTCGGTCACCGGTCGGTGCCAGATACCGCGCGCGAAAGCCGGCCTCGCTCATCGACAGGTGCTCGGCGATCCGGGTCACCTCGAAGGAATCGACGCGCACGACGCCTCCGGGGCGCGCGCAGCAGTTCCCGGATCGGCGGCACGAGAAGGTGAACGGCCAGTCCTCCGACCGCGCGCTCACAGCCAGCGCCTCCGACGGCGACGCGAACGCGACGGATCCTCGGCGCCCTTCTGCCGCTCCTCCTCGCGACGGCGCGCGAGCCAGCTCTCGATCTCGCGCGCGAGGTGTCGGGGGTCCTGGAAGCGGAACTCCTTCTCCTTGGCCATCATCTTCTCGATGAACCAGTGGAGCTGGGGCGACAGCCCGAGTTGTCGGATGCGCTCACCCGACAGCGACTCGAGCACCTGCTTGGCCAGGACCTCGTCGTTGTCCTGACCGGTGAAGGGCAGCGAGCCGGTGACCAGGTGGTAGAGCGTCGCACCCAGCGCGTAGATGTCGGCCCGGACGTCGAGATCGCCGGCACCGCGGGCCTGCTCCGGCGCGATGTAGTGGACCGTGCCGACCGTGGTGTCCGCCGCGGAGGACTCGCCGCGCGGCACCGCGAAGCCGAGATCGATCAGCACCGCGCGTCCCGCCTTGTCGAGCATCACGTTGGCGGGTTTCACGTCACGATGCACCAATCCGCGATCGTGGAGTGTGGCGAGAGCCGACGCGATCTGGCGCACCACGTCGAGGGCTTCCTCCTCGTCGAGCGGCCCCTCCCTCTCGATGCGGTCCTTGAGGCACTCGCCGTCGATCCGCTCCATCGCGCAGAAGTAGACCTCGCTTTCCCTCGCCACCCGGTAGCCGCGCACGACGTGCGGGCTCTGCAGATCGATGAGGAGGCGGCTCTCCAGCACGAAGCGCTCACGCGCGATCGGGTCACGGACCAGCTCGGGCTTCAGGATCTTCAGGGCGAGCGCGCGGCCGTCGGTGCGGTCGGTCGCGGCGAAGACCCGGGCCTGCCCCCCCTCACCCAGCAGGCCACCGAGTTCGTAGCGCGACAGCCGCGGACGCGTCCCGGCTTCGGTCTCCACCCATTCGCGCCAGGTCTGCGGCGTGGCGAAGCCGTTCTGCACCAGGAAGGCGCCCGGATCCGGGGCGGCGAGGGCCCGCTGCGCGGCGTCGGCGGACAACAATCCGCGGTGGACCAGCAGGGCCAGCAGTGCGACCGGTCGCGTGCCGCTCATCGGACCGCGCGACCCACCCCGCGCGATGGACGCGTGCGCCTCAAGCGACCCTCCGCAGCGGACCGATACCTCCGCGGGCTGCATTGACCACGGTGAATCCTTGAAGCACCAAGACGACGGCTTCGTGATCAAGTACTTCGACCTGATCGACGAGTTCATCAGGATCCGTTGCTGCGCCGAGGACGTCGTCGCGGAGCTCCTGCGACACGAGATCACGAACAAGGCGAGCTATCGCTCCCGCGTCGTCGAAGCGTGCGTGCCGGAGTACCGCAGTGACGTGCGCGCGGCGCTGCGCCGACTCGACGACGAACACGACCCCGAGGTCGTGGAGGAGCTGCTCTACCAGCTCTGCATCGACGTCAATCCAGGTCTCGAGATCCATCAGGTCAGCCTCCCGGCGCAACGCGTCGCGGGACAGGCCGCGGAGGATAGCGCGCTGCGTCCGGCGGGTGCCATCAGCCACTCGGGCCTGCAGCGCCGCGCCCTGGGGCTCGAGCGCGCCCTGCGGTCGCAGGTGGTCGGCCAGGACGACGCGATCGACTGTATGGTCCGCGCGGTCAAGAAGGCCGCGGTCGGCCTCAAGCGTCCCGGCACGCCGATCGGCACCTTCCTCCTGGTCGGCCGGACCGGCACCGGCAAGACCGAGTTGGCGAAGGCTCTGGCACAGTCGCTCTTCGACGAGCCCGGCCGCCTGATCCGCATCGACTGCTCGGAGTACGCGCTGCCCCACGAGTACGCCAAGCTGATCGGTTCGCCGCCCGGCTACATCGGCCACAACGAGGGCGGCTACCTCACCGAGTCGGTGCGGAAGAAGAAGCAGTGCGTCGTCCTGTTCGACGAGATCGAGAAGGCGCACCAGAAGGTGCACAACCTGCTCCTGCAACTGCTGGACGAGGGCATCCTCACCGACAGCAAGGGTCAGCAGGTCTCCTTCGCCGAGACGATCGTCATCATGACGAGCAACCTCGGCGTCGAGAAGCTCGACGCACTGCGCACGCGGATGGGTTTCGGCCGCACGCAGGGCATCGCGGTCGGGGGTCTGCAACTTCGCGAGGCGACCATCGACGCCCTCAAGGAGGCCTTCCGCCCCGAGTTCGTCAACCGCATCGACGAGATCGCGGTGTTCCATCCGCTCGACGTCCGCGTGTGCGTCCGCATCGCGAACCGGATGCTGCGCGAGGTCTCCGATCTCCTGTCGCGCAGCGGCCTGTGCGTGGAGTTCGCGTCCGGAGTGAAGACCCAGCTCGCCAAGGAGGGGTTCTCCGAGGAGTACGGGGCTCGCGAGCTGCGTCGTCTGATCAAGCGGAAGATCGAGGACCCGCTCACCGATCTCATCCTGGGAGAGAACCTCGGTACCGGCGACCGCCTGCACGTGCGCATGCGCTCCGGACGGGCGAACATCGAGGTCGTGCGCGCGCCGAAGACCCGCCGCGGCGGACTGGTCGAGAGCGCTTGATCTCACGAGGTCCCTTCGCGGGAGCCGGGATCAAGCCGGGACTCGCGACGGGTCGATGAGCAGGATCGTCATGTCTTCGGCCCCGGGCCATCCTCCGCTGATCGGGACGCGACTCGCGACCGCGAGCGCCGCGACCCTGGCCGTTCTCGTGCTCGGGGTCGTCGTGACCGTCTCGCTCGGCTTGCTCCTGCGCAGCCAGCGCATCGCCGGCATCCGCGAGGCGCTGCCTCCCTCGATCGAACAGGTCGCGAACTCCGCCGGCGACGACGACGCACGGCTCGGGCTCTGCTTCGCGGTCGCGCCGCACGCGGTCGCGAGCGGCGTGTATCGACCGAGCACGACGACCTTCGGACTGTTCCGCGGTGCGACGCTCGGCGAGACGGCGCTCCCCGTCGTGCTCTCCCACGCCCCGAGCGGTCCGGAGTCGCACGAGACGGTGATCGACGGCCGCAGCCTGCTGGTCATCGACGTCCCCTTCGGCGGGCCCGCCGGTGGTGTCGTGCGCATCGTGCGCGCGCTCGACGACGTCCAGGCGATGGTCGCACGCCTGCGCTACCTCGTCTCGATCGCATTCGCCGTCATCGCCGTCTTCGTCGGCTTCGCCATCGATCGTGCACGCCGTCGCGAACGGCGCTTCCTCCTCGATCTCGCCGGCGTCATGCAGCAGGTGACGAACGAGAGATCGGGCTGTCGCATCGAGCCCCTCGCCGGAGGCGAGCTCGACATCGTGGCCCGCCACTTCAACCTGATGGCCCGCGCGCTGGAACAGACCCGCGAGGCGACGCGGACCCACGCCTCCGAGCTGGAGCGACGCGTGCTCGAACGCACCGCCGAGCTCGAACGGGCCAATGCGGCACTGCGGACGCTGGACGTCGCGAAGGACACCTTCCTGTCCAACGTGACGCACGAGCTCCGCACGCCCCTGACCTCGATCGTCGCTGCGGCCGAGATCCTCGGTTCGCACGAGGAGGTCGATCAGACCAATCGCCGCGAGTTCGCCAACATCGTCGGTCACGAGTCGCGTCGCCTGCTCGGCATGATCGAGCAGATCATCGACGTGGCTCAGCTGGAGGCCACTCCGGTGCGCTTGACGAAGACGCGTACCGACCTGCGCACCCTCATCGAGAGTGCGCGACGGGGCATCGCCGCACGAGCTGCCGAGCGCGACATCCAGATCCTGATGCGCGGTGACGACCGCGCGGTCGAGGTCGAGGTCGATGACGTGCGCATGCACGCCGTGCTCGACGCGATCCTCGACAACGCCGTCAAATTCTCACCGCGTGGCGGAACGATGGAACTCGACCTGCGGGCGGTCGGCGATCACGCCGAGATCCGCGTGCTCGACGAGGGTCCGGGCATCCCGAAGGAGGTCTCCGAGCACGTCTTCGAGCCCTTCGCACAGCATCACGAGTCGCTCACCGACAAGCCGTCCGGGATCGGGCTCGGACTGCCGCGCGCACGGCGCGTCGTCGAGGCCCATGGCGGATCGATCGGCCTCGAGCACTTCGCCGGCTTCGGCGCGTGCTTCGTCGTGCGCCTGCCTCTCGCACGCACGATTGCCGAGCCCGTCGAGCGCGCACCGGCTGCGAGCATGGAGACCAACAAGCGCGACGCCCCGATCGCGGAACGCGTTCGTCGCTGATCGCGGAACGCGCGGCGGCGCTCACAGCGCGACGACGCAGCCCAAGAGCCCGCACCACGGCGCGACGCGCATGACCACCGAACGCGTGGCGAGCAGCATCAGCACGCCGAGCGGGCCGAGCAGCGACCAGCAGATGCGCTGCACGCAGAGTCCGTCGCCATCGTCGTGCAGGGGCGACCGCAACAGGAAGGCCTGATGCGGTGACGACACGGCGATCGGTTCGGGATGTCCGACTCCGCGATCCACCGTGCGCGCGGCCGGCCACGCCGAGTCCGGAGACCAGGTGATCCGCACGCGCTCACCGAGCAACGCGAGGCCGCCGTCGTCGGTGAGCACGGCGCGGACACGCGCATCCTTCGCGACCACGACAGCGCGTGATCCGCTCCCGAACACGGCGACCACGAGCACGAACCAGAGGGCGAGACCGGCCGCGGGAAGGACCAGGCGGACCGGATGCACGCCCGCATGCCACGCCGCAACGCGTTCACCGCCGCGATCGAGCGACCACCTCGTCCACTCGGCGGCGAGGAGACACAGCGGCGTCGCGAGGCTCCACACCGGATGTCCGGACCATCCGGCACCGATCCTCTCGCGGAGCGCGAGCCACAGGACCGATGCGAGTGCCAGGCAGACCGCGAGATCGACGGCGAAGCGACCGGCCACGTGTCGACCGAGCGTGGTGCCGGTCAGGATGCACCTCCGCAGCTCACCGCCACCCACAGTCGTGGTCCGAACGACGCGAGCACGACGGCGGGCAGCAGGAACCGGACGCGACGCAGACCCTGCGCGACCGCGAGTCCGTCGCGGATCGCGGACGACGCGACCAGCAGCGCGAGCAACAGGGCTGGCCAAGTCGCCGCCCGACGCGCGATCTCGCGTTCGATGCGGAGCAGGATGCCGGGCGGTCCCTCACCCTGGCGGCTGCGCACGATGCGCGCCGATCCACCCCGGAGGAAGGCCGTCGACAGCTCGGTCTCCGTGCAGTCGGAGAGCGGACGCGGATCGCCCCCGACGCGGAAGCGGGCATCACCGAAGTGCACCGCATCGCGGCGGCCGTCCGCCGCGATCAGGGCCGCCCGCCCCGCGCGCAAGGTCGCCGGCGAACGCGGGTCGACTGTCGCCTCGATCGCCAGCGCCTCCGTGCCGAACGCCGCCAGGCAGCGGAGGCGGTCGGCGACCCGACTCGCGGCGACGGCCCCGGCGGCGCGCGGCAACGCGGCCCCGAAGGGGTCGGCGAGGACACCGGCGCGGGCGAGGTCGGCGAGCGCATGACGCGCCGCCGGCGCGGCCTCGTGCTCGATCCGATCGAGCACGGGGAGGAACGGGAGCCACGGAGAAAGGAGCAAGGCCGCGACGCGCACCGGCCGGACGCCCATCGCCGCGAGTGCACGCAGTTCGCCGTTGCGGGAGAGCAGGTCGACGTGCAACGCGACGGCCAGGGGAGCGCCCATCGCCAAGGCCGGCGGCAGGGCGATCACTGTCGACGCCAGGAGGACCGGGACGAGAGGTCCCGGAACGGCGGCGAGAGCGAGCAGCACTGCAGAGAGCGCGACCGCCAGGACGCATCGGGCGCCGATCACGGCCTGGGTGCGGATCAGCCAGAGATCGCTGCGTTGCACGGCGGGAACCAGGTTCGGTCGACGGCGGGGCTGGCAGCATCGACCGCGCGCACGATAGCCTCTCCGCCCCTCGTTCCGACGCCACCGATCGATGCGCATCGTCCCAAGCTCACTGCTCCTGCTCGCGTGCCTGCCGTGCGCGCGCGCGCAGGACGACCCCGTGGTCGCCACCTACAAGCTCGCCGACGGCCGGCAGGCTTCGGTCCTGCGCAGCGACCTCGCCGCCGAGATGGCGTTCCGCATGCGCCACGCCCAGGAGGGCAAGGATGCCCTCGACCAGATCGTGGAACTCCACGTGATCGACGCGGCCGCGCGCGACGCGCAGATCGAGGTCACACCGGCCGAGATCCAGGCCCGCCGCGCGCAGATCGACGAGGCGCTGCACGCGCAGGACAAGACCCTCGCGGCCTACCTGACAGACATCGGTCTCGATCCGAAGGAGTTCGAGCGCGGTCTGCGCGCCGGCATCCTGCGCGACCACCTCGTGATGAAGGGGCTCGGCACCGACGACCAGAAGGCCGTCACGCCGGAGCTGACCAAGCTGTGGTTGCAGCAGGCGAAGAAGCGCTACTGCCAGGACGCGCCGGCCGCCTCGGGCGACGTGGTGGCGACCGTCGACGGACAGCCGATCCACCTCGCCGAACTCGGCGGCATGCTGCTCGGAGTCGTCAGTGCCGAGAACCGCCAGAAGCACGTGCGACGCGTCGTGCTGCGCGACCTGATCCACCGCGAGGCGGAGCGGCTGCTGGTGAAGGTCGACGAGCAGGAACTGCGCGACGAGATCACGCGGCGGCGCAAGCGCATCGAGGCCGACCCACGCTTCCGGGGCGCGACCTACGACGACTGGCTGATGCAGACCCAGGGAGTGACGGTGGACGAGTTCGCCGCTTCGCCGCACCTGCGCGCGACCGTCGAACAGCGGCGCATCGTCGAACTCCAGCACCCCGTCGAGGAGCTGCGCGCCATGCTCGACAAGGATCGCAAGGACGTGCTGGAGCGCCTCGGCGAGAAGCGCGCCCTCTCGGCGATCCTGCTGCGCGCGATCGACACGCCGAACGAGCTGATCAAGCGCACTCCGGACAAGGCGAAGGAGGACCTGCTCGCCCTCCGCGAGCAGTGTCGGAAGGGCCGTCCCTTCGCCGAACTCGCCCGCATCCACAGCGACGACCCGCGCAGCAAGGTCAAGGGCGGCGCACTCGGCGAGTTCCCCCACAGGACCGACGATCTGCCGGCGAACATCGTGGAGGCGGCCTTCGCGCTGCCCCTCTTCGGCATCTCCGATCCACTGCCGATCCAGGGCGGGATGGCGATCGTCCGCGTCGACACCATCCTGCCCCCGCCCGAGGACGACGAACTGATCGAGAGGCTTCGCGACGAAGCGGGCGAGAAGTGGCTGGCCTCGCTGCTCGAATCCGCCCACATCGAGATGGTCCGGTGAACGAGCGCACGACCATCCACCGCGACGGCGACGACCTCGTCGCTGCCTTCTCCGGCAGCCGCTGGCTGCACGAACTCCGCCGGATCTCCGTGCGCGGCGCCACTCCCACGCTCCGCAACGGCAGCGTCGAGAGCCTGTGCGTGGTGCTGTCCGGAACCCACGACCTCCACGCGGGCGGCGGGAGCTGGGCGCGGCGCGGCGTCCGGCAAAGCCCCTTCGAGGGTCGGCCGGTCGCGCTCTACCTGCCGCCGCACACCCCCTGGGGCAGCGCAGCCGGCGACGGCGAACTGCTGGTCGCGAGCGTGATCCCGCCGCAGAAGACGCAGGCCGAGGACCTGCGCGAAGCCGCCGCACGCAGGCCGCTGCTGCCCTTGCTCGGCAGCGGCAAGGCCTTCGATCCGACCAGCGGGGAGTGGAAGACGCGCGAGTCCTTCCCCGAGTCGCCCGAGGCACTGCTGCCGCGACGCATCGCACGGATGACCACCTCGCGGGGCGCTCCCTTCGAACGCATCCTCGACCTCGACTACAAGGCGCGCGGACTGTGCGTCGACGAGGCCGCGCTCGAAGTGGGGATCCCCTTCAGCGCCGAACCGCCGCGGACGCCGGGTTACCCGGACGAGTGCGCGCTGTGGTTGCAGTTCGACGGCATCCTCGCCATCGACGGTCACGAGCTGTCCGCCGCCGACTCGCCCTGCGCAATGCGCTGCGATCCACTCGCACCGCCGGAATTGCGTCTTGTGTCCGGACGGGGCTACGTGCTCGCGGTCTACGCCGGAAGCAAGTCGGCGTGATGCACCGCCGGCCCCCCGCTCATGCCGAGGGCGAGCGGTGAGGGCGAGGCGAGGAAGGCGTCGGGCAGGTAGCCGAGCGCCAGACTCCACTCGGTTCCGTGCACCGCACAAGCGGAGGTCACCCGCCCGACCGCCTCGCCGAGTTCGACGTCGAACAGCTCGGTCCCGTCCGCGACCGGAGCGGTGGTCGCGAGGGCCAGACGCACCAGCCGACGGTTGAGGTGACCGTAGGTGTGGATGCGCGCGACGATCTCCTGCCCGACGTAGCAGCCCTTCGCGGTCGAGACGTGGTCGTCGAGCCCGGCTTCGAGCACGAGCGTGCGCTCGTCGGTGTCGCGGCCGACTTCGATCTCACCGCTGCCGATGCGCACGCATTCGGCGCGCCACGATTCGAGCGACGGCAGCTCCGCGAACTGCGTCGCCGCGCGCGTTGCGGGTGCGAACACCCGCTCGCGGGTCAGCCCCCCTCGACTCAGCACCAGGCGAAGTTCGTCGTGGCCGAGGACCGCATGCCAGGGTGAGGTCGGGAGGTCGTCACCACCGCCGACGCGCTCGACCACGGCGATCCCCTCGCGCCGCGTGATCCGCAGCTTCTCGCTGAAGTGGTAGCGCTCGCAGAGTTCACCGAGCAGGGCGAGGTGGGACGCGGCGGTGTCGAGCAGGATGCCGTCTTCGATGCGGATCGCGACCGCGGTGGCGACCAGCTTCCCCTTGTTGCTGAGGAACGCGGTCGGCGCCGCGGCGCCGGGCTCGAGCGCGGCGACGTCCTGCGAACACACCCGCTGGAGGAAATCGACGGCGTCGAGCCCACGCACCTCGACCAACCCCCGTGCGGTGTCGTGGCGGTAGCCACCCACGGCCGGCAACAGGAAGCGGGCAGGTTGGTCGAGCAGCCCCTGCGGAGGGAGGTTGGCGTTCATCGTGCGGACGTGGCGTGAGGCGACTTGGCAGGCGGCGGCCGAAGTGCCGACGCTTGAAAGAGCCCCAAGAAGCATCTATTTTCCCGCGCCGCGCGCAAGACTGCGATTCGCAGGGCATTCCGGAGATGCGAACCCGGAGGCCGTCGCGCGACCCGACCACCGAGTCCACGCATGTTCAGGATCACCAAGAAGGCCGACTACGCCGTCTTCATCCTCGCCTACATGGCGCAGAAGGCGGACCAGCACGGGCTCGAGCATCTGGTCTCGGCGCAGGAACTGTCCTCGCTCAGCTCGCTCAACAAGTCGCTGGTCGCGAACCTGCTGAAGGACCTGACCAAGGCCGGGATCCTCGGCTCCGTGCGCGGCGCGCGCGGCGGCTACCACCTGGCGCGGCCGGCCACCGAGATCTGCTTCGAGGAGATCCTGCGCGTCGTCGAGGGCCCCTTCACCTTCGTCGAGTGCGCACAGGACCGGCTGGAGATCGAGCAGCACAGCCACGCGAACGGACAGCACGCGGATGGGCACCACAACCACGACCAGTGCACGCTGTCGCCGCTGTGCGGCTCCCGCGGTCCGCTGCTGGTGCTGCACGCGCGGATCATCAACATGCTCCGCGGGCTCTCGCTCGCCGAGCTGAGCGGGCTGCCGTCCTGCGCGAGCGTCCGCCAGGGTACCGCGCCGGAGGTCGAGGCTCCGCTGCGCAAGGAGGCGCTGCGATGAACCGCTCCGACCTGCCGATCTACATGGACAACAGCGCGACCACGCGCTGCGACCCTCGGGTCGTCGAGAAGATGCTCCCGTACTTCGGTGAGCACTACGGCAACGCCGCGAGCCGCAACCACGCCTACGGCTGGCGCGCGGAGGCCGCCGTCGACGAGGCGCGCGAGAACGTCGCCGCCCTGATCGGCGCGAATCCCAAGGAGATCGTCTTCACCAGCGGCTCGACCGAGGCCAACAACCTCGCGATCAAGGGCGTCGCCGAGATGTACGCCGCGAAGGGGCGCCACTTCGTGTCGTGCGTCACCGAGCACAAGGCGGTGATCGATCCGCTGAAGCACCTCGAGCAGCAGGGCGCGGAGGTCACCTTCCTGCGTGCGGATCGAAGGGGCCACGTCGACCTCGACGAACTCCGCGCGACACTCCGCGACGACACCGTGCTGGTGTCGCTGATGGCGGCGAACAACGAGATCGGCACGCTCCATCCGATCGCGGCGATCGGCCGTCTGTGCAAGGAGCGCGGCGTGCTGTTCCACACCGACGCCACCCAGGCCGCGGGTCGCATCGAACTCGACGTCGAAGCCCAGCAGATCGATCTGCTGTCGATGTCGGCGCACAAGTTCTACGGACCGAAGGGCGTCGGCGCGCTCTACGTGCGCCGCAAGGCGCCGCGCGTGCGCCTCGCCCCGCAACTCGACGGCGGCGGCCACGAGCGCGGCATGCGCTCGGGCACGATCAACGTGCCCGGCGTGGTCGGCATGGGCGAGGCCGCGCGCCTCGCGCGGGTCGAGTTCGACGGCGGAGTGGCCGCGGTGCGCGCGCTGCGCGACCGCCTCGAGAAGGGCCTGCTGGCCCGCGTCCGCGAGGTCGTCGTCAACGGCGATGCGGACAGCCGCCTGCCCCACCTCAGCAACCTGTCGTTCCCGTACGTCGAGGGCGAGTCGCTGATCATGGGGATCAAGGAGGTCGCCGTGTCGTCGGGGTCGGCCTGCACCTCCGCGAGCCTCGAGCCGAGCTACGTGCTGAAGAGCCTGGGGCTCGGCGACGAGCTCGCGCACAGCTCCATCCGCTTCTCGCTCGGTCGCTTCAACACCGAATCGGAGGTCGACTTCGTCGTCGATCTCGTCGCGCGCGAGGTCGAACGCCTGCGCGCCATGTCCCCGTTGTGGGAGATGGTGCAGGACGGCGTGGACCTCTCGAAGGTGAAGTGGACCGTCCACTGACACAGCCACGATCGAACCAACAGCATTCCCGACAAGGACACCGCGATGGCCTACAGCAACAAGGTCCTCGACCACTACCAGAACCCGCGCAACGTCGGCGCCCTCGACAAGGATGCCGAGGACGTCGGCACCGGCATCGTCGGCGCGCCGGAGTGCGGTGACGTGATGAAGCTCCAGATCAAGGTCGACGCCGACGGCCGCATCGTCGACGCCAAGTTCAAGACCTACGGCTGCGGTTCGGCGATCGCGTCGTCGTCACTCGCCACCGAGTGGATCAAGGGCGCGACCGTCGACGAGGCCATGTCGATCAAGAACACACAGATCGTCGAGGAGCTCGCGCTGCCGCCGGTGAAGATCCACTGCTCCGTGCTGGCCGAGGACGCGATCAAGGCGGCGATCGCCGACTACCGCAGCAAGCAGGAGCGCAACCGCCAGGCGAAGGCCGAGGGCGAGCAGAGGCAGGGATGAGCGAGTCGACCGGAACGCAGGCCAAGACCGACCCGAAGTCGCGTCGCGGCGTCCACGTCAGCGAGCGCGCGGCGAAGGAGATCCTTCGCGTGATGGACGAGCACTCGATGCCGATCGCGTCGACCTGGGTGCGCATCGGCGCGAAGGGCGGCGGCTGCTCCGGCTTCAGCTACGTGCTCGACTTCGATCCGAACGGGCCGACCGAGTTCGACCTCAGCTACGAGGAGCACGGCGTGCACCTCGTGGTCGACAAGAAGAGCGAGTTCTTCATGGGCGGCACCACGCTCGACTTCAACGACGGCCTCCTCGACCGTGGATTCGTGTTCAAGAACCCGTCCGCGACCGGCACCTGCGGCTGCGGCACGTCGTTCTCGGCCTGAGCGACATCCGAAACAGCGCAGCCACGCCCGTGACCAAGGACCCCTTCGCGACGCTCGGCGTGCCGGCCACGATGGACATCGACGACGCCGACCTCGAGGCGCGCTACCTCGGACTCGCACGCGCGAGCCATCCGGACCATGCCGGAAGCGACGTCGAAGCCCAGGTGGCCGCGATGGCGCGCAGTGCGGAGCTGAACGACGCCTACCGCGAACTGCGCGACCCCTGGCGGCGGGCGCGCGCACTCGCCGAGCGTCTCGAACCGGGCGTGCTCGATGCCACCAAGTCGCTCGACGGCAACTTCCTGATCGAGGCGATGGAACTCGCCGAGACCGTCGACTCCTGCACACCCGCGGGCGCGGCAGGTCTTGAGGCCAGGATCGAGAGCCGGCTGCGCGACGACCTCGCTTCGATCCGCACCGCACTCGCGCAGGGCGACGCGCGACGGGCGGCGCGCAAGCTCAACGAAGCCCGCTACTGGCAGAAGGCACGCAGCGACCTGCGCGCACGTATCGGCGCATGAACGACCTCGCGACGGAGAAGCTGGTGGTCGGCATCGACCTCGGCACCACCAACAGCCTGTGCGCGGTGATGACGCGCAAGGGACCGCGGGTGCTGCGCGACGCCGACGGCGAGGCGCTCCTGCCCTCGGTCGTGACGTTCCGTCCCGACGGCACGCGCGTCGTCGGCCGCGCCGCGAAGGCCCACGCCCTGGAGCTGCCCGACCGCACCGTGCACTCGATCAAGCGGCTGATCGGCCGCGCCGGTGCGGAGGTCGACGCCGAAGCCCACCTGCTCCCCTATCGCGTGCACCGCGGCGAGCGCGACCTCGCGCGCGTGTCGATCGACGGCCGCGACTGGTCGCCGGAGGAGATCTCCGCAATGGTGCTCAGCGCCGTGCGCGACCGCGCCAACGCCGCGCTCGGCCGCCCGATCGATGCCGCGGTGATCACCGTGCCGGCCTACTTCGACGACGCGCAACGTCTCGCCACCCGCGACGCGGCACAGCTCGCCGGCATCGAGTGCCTGCGCATCGTCAACGAGCCCACCGCCGCGGCGCTGGCCTACGGCATCGACGGCACGCGCGACGGCACCGTGATGGTCTTCGACCTCGGCGGCGGCACCTTCGACGTGTCGATCCTGCGCATCCAGGGCGGCGTGTTCCGGGTGCTCAGCACCGCCGGCGACACGCACCTCGGCGGCGACGACTTCGACGCTCTGCTCGCCGACGACCTGCGCGCTGCGGCGTCCGCGCAGGCGGTGAGCGACGATCCGTTCGTGCGCCAGGCGCTGCGCAGCGCCGCGGAACAACTCAAGATCCGGCTCAGCAGCGAAGAGCAGGCGACCCTCACCCTGGAGTTGCACGACGGCGCCCGCCGCGAACTGCGCGCGACCCGCGCCGACTTCGAGGCACGCATCGGCCCGCTCGTCGAACGTGCGATCGAATGCTGTCGTCGCGCCTTGGCCGACGCGGAACTCGACGTCGGCCAGCTCGACGACGTGGTCCTGGTCGGCGGTTCGACGCGCATCCCGCTGGTGCGTCGCCGCATCGCCGAGCTCACCCGACGCACGCCGCGCGTCGACGTCGACCCCGACCTCGCCGTCGCACTCGGCGCAGCGATCCAGGCCGACGTGCTCGCCGGCGGCAACCGCGCGCTGCTGCTCCTCGACGTCATCCCGCTCTCGCTCGGCATCGAGACGCTCGGCGGCGTGGTCAGCAAGCTGGTGATGCGCAACGCGACCATCCCGACCAGGGCGACCGAGATGTTCTCCACGCAAGTCGACGGCCAGACCGGGGTCGACATCAACGTCTACCAGGGTGAGCGCGAGCGCACCGCCGACTGCCGCAAGCTCGGCACGCTGCGCCTGCGCGGCATCCCGCCGATGCCGGCCGGTCTGCCGCGCGTCGCGGTCACCTTCCTCGTCGATGCCGACGGCGTGTTGCGCGTGACCGCCAAGGAGGAGCGCACCGGCGTGGAGTCCTCGATCCAGATCGTGCCGTCGTTCGGACTGACCCGCGACGAGGTGCGCCGCATGATGAGCGAGGCCATCGAGCACGCGCAGGAAGACATGGTCGAGCGCGAGCGCATCGAGCTGCGCAACAAGGCGGATGCGATGACGCGCGGAACGCGCCGCGCACTGGAGCTCGCCGAGCTGCCCCCCGACCAGACCTTTGGCGTGAAGAAGGCGGTCGCCAAGGTCGAGCGCCTGCGTCAGGCCGACGCACCGGTCGATGAACTGCGTGCCGCCATCGACGACCTCTCCAAGCTGACCGCGCAGATCGCCGACGACGTGATCGGCTCCGCGGTCGAGAAGGCACTGCGCGAGGAGCGCGAGCCGTCATGAGCGCCGACTCTGCCTGCACCGTGCGCTTCGAGGGCCTCGGCGAGTTCCCGGCGACGATCGGCGACTCGCTTCTCGACGTCGCGCTGCGCAACGAGGTCGCTCTCGACCACGCCTGCGGCGGCGTGTGCGCATGCTCGACCTGCCACGTGCGCGTGCCGACCGGCGCCGACGCGCTGAGCGAAGCCAGCGAAGAGGAAGAGGACCGCCTCGACTCCGCCCGCGACCTCGGCCTCGACAGCCGCCTCGGCTGCCAGGCCCGCATCGTGCGCCTGCCGCGCGGCGGCCTGATCGTCGCGCGCATCCCGACCTGGAACGTCAACCTGGTGCGCGAGGGCGGCTGATCGGCCGCGCAACCCGCCTCGCTATGCTGCGCCGCCCATGACGCCCTCGGACCCCTCCGAAGAGATCCTCGGCCGCTCGCGACGCATGTCGGTGGGCGGACGCCTGGCCTTCCGCAGGCGGGTGCAGCCGATCGAGGACGGCGGTCCGCTGCCGATGGTCGACGGCGGTGACGATCCGCCACCCTTGCGGGAGCTGGTGCCGGCGCGGTTCCGGCGCGTCGAGATTGAGGTCGGCTCCGGCAAGGGTGCCTTCCTCTGCGCTGCGGCGGGCACCTCCCGCACGACCTTCTTCCTCGGCATCGAGGCCGCACAGAGCTACGCGAGCTACGCGGCGGCGCGTCTGCGCGACGGCGGCCACGACAACGCGCTGCTGCTGGTCGACAACGCCAGCCTGTTCCTGCGCGATCGCGTGGTGCCGGGCTCGGTGGATCGCCTGCACGTCTACTTCCCCGACCCCTGGCCGAAGCGGCGCCACCGCGGGCGGCGTTTCTTCACCGAGCAGTGCCCGGTCGTCGTGCATCGCGCACTGCGCCTGGGTGGACTGCTGTGCGTCGCCACCGACAACCCCTGCTACGCCGGGCAGATCGCGCGCGTGCTCGGCGCCTTCCCCGGACTGCGACGCGACGAGGACGCGGAGCGCGAGCTGTCCGCGCTCGGCCCCGGCCACGCCTTCTCGCCGACCAACTTCGAGCGCAAGTACGTCGCCGAGGGACGCACCATCCGACGCTTCGCCTTCCGCACCGTCGCGTTCGCCGGCGACCAGCACGCCGGAGTGGGAACGCCGTGACCGACGAGCTGCGCTGGTTCCGCGTCGGCGCGCCCTCGAGCCTGCACTTCGATCCCGGTGCGGTGGTCGTCGCCGACGGCGTCGAGATCGCGGTCTTCCCCTGGCACGACGGCTACAAGGCCCTGGTCAACTCCTGCCCGCATGCCGGCGGCCCCCTCGCCAGCGGCATCCGCCACGGCGACACCATCGAGTGCACCTGGCACGGCTGGTCCTTCGACATCGGCAGCGGTGCGTGCCACGCGGTGCCCAAGCGACCGGCGCGCAGCGTTCCGATCCGCCTCCGCGACGGCGAGCTCGAGGTCGGTCTCCCAACGCGGAGCTGAGCCGCGGAAAGGCCCGGCGAGCTTGGGACTCGCCGCACCGATCCCCTATCCTCCGCGCCCCGCGCGAACCGCGCCGGAGGCCGCTTGACCGACCAGATCTCCGAAGACCGTCTGCCGAAGCTCGAGAAGCTGCGCGAACTGGGCATCCCGACCTATCCGCCGCGCGTGCCGCGCCCCGAGCCGATCGGTCCGCTGCTCGCTCGGTTCGCGGCGCGGCAGGGCCAGGCCGTGGTGGTCGGCGGACGCCTCACCCAGATCCGCGACTTCGGCAAGCTGCGCTTCTCGCACCTGGTCGACCGCAGCGGCGGCATCCAGGTCGGCTTCGAACGCGATCGCCTGCCGGAGTTCTGGCCGAACCGCAAGCTGATCGAAGCCAACGACCTGGTGGTGATCGAGGGCGAACTCGGCACCACGCAGAAGGGTGAACCCACGGTGTGGGCGCGCGATGTCGTGCTCGCCACCAAGGCGCTGCGTCATGCTCCGGAGAAGTGGGCGGGACTGCAGGACGTCGAAGCACGCTCGCGCATGCGCTACGTCGACCTGCAGGTCAACGAGGAGGTGCGCGCACTGTTCGCACGCCGCGCAGCGATCCTGCGCGAGGTGCGCGGCTACTTCGACGACCTCGGCTACCTCGAGGTCGAGACGCCGATCCTGCAGCCGCTGTTCGGCGGCGCGACGGCGCGGCCCTTCGTCACCCACCACAACACGCTGGACATGCAGCTCTACCTGCGCATCGCGCCGGAGCTGTACCTCAAGCGCCTGCTGGTCGGTGGTCTCGAACGCGTCTACGAGGTCGGTCGCGTGTTCCGCAACGAGGGGATCAGCACGCGCCACAATCCCGAGTTCACGATGCTCGAGAGCTACGAGGCCTGGGCCGACTACCGCGACGTGATGGAGCGCGTCGAGGGCCTGTTCGGCCGGCTCTGCGAGAGGGTGCTCGGCGGCAACAGCGTGGTGACCTTCCGCGGCAAGCAGTTCGACCTGCGTCCGCCCTTCCAGCGCCGCACCTATCTCGATCTCTTCGCCGAGCACAACGGCGGACTCGACTGGTTCGACGAGGCCGGCGTGCGCGCGCGGGCGCGCGAGCTCGGCATCCCCGATCCCGGACAAGGCCACTTCAAGCTCGCCGGCGACGTCTTCGAGGCGACGGTCGAGCATGCTCTGCAGGGACCGATCTTCGTCCACGACTACCCGGTCGCGATCTGTCCGCTCGCCAAGGCACGCCCCGACGACCCGCGCATCGCCGAACGCTTCGAACTGTTCGTGTGCGGCATGGAGATGGGCAACGCCTTCAGCGAGCTGAACGACCCGATCGACCAGGAGCGCCGCTTCGAGGCGCAGCTCGAACACAAGGACGACGAGTCGCCCTCCGAGGTCGACAAGGACTACGTCGCGGCCCTCGAGTACGGCATGCCGCCGGCGGCCGGTCTCGGCATCGGCATGGATCGTCTGACCATGCTCCTCACGGGCTCCGAGACGATCCGCGACGTCGTGCTGTTCCCGCTGTTGCGTCGCCTCGAGAGCGGCGACGCCACCGCACCGGACGCGGCCTCCGCCGAATCCAAGTGATCCGCGCGTTCTCCGCCTTCCTCGCGCTGCGCTACCTGCTGTCCCGGTGGATCAACCTGCTGGGCATGTTCGGCGTCCTGCTCGGCGTCTGGGCGATGATCGTCGTGATCGCGGTGTTCTCGGGCTTCGTATCCGACATCCGCGACAACACCCACCGCGCGACACCCGACCTGCTGTTCGCCGGACTCAAGCCGGGGACCTCCTTCGCCGCGATCGACGCCGCGATCCACGAGGACGGCGACGTCGTCGCCACGGCCCCGCGGCTGCGCCACCACGGCATGTACTTCCCGCACGGGCGGCGCGGTCAGTGGCTGCAGACCACACGCGGCATGCCGCAGAGCCAGCTCACCTTCGACTACCTGGAGCTGCTCGGCGTCGATCCCGAGCGCGAACGTGCGACCACACGCTTCGACGAATGGCTCGCGGCGATCGACCTCGAGACCGAGCGCGTCACTGACCGGAAGCAACCCTTCCGGGTCCAGGTCGCCGAGGAGGAGGCCCGCTGCATGCAGTCGGGCGATGCCATCGGCCCCGGCCCCCTGTTGTCGGCTTCGCCCGGCATCGTGCTCAGCAAGCGCCGCTTCGAGAGCAGTCGGCTGTCGCGCGCGCAACGCATCGACATCCTCACCGGCCGCTTCTGGTACGGCGAGAGCGACGCCGATCTGCTCGCGGTGCGCCGCATCTTCGCGATCAGCGGAGTGTACGAGACCAAGCACCGCATCTTCGACGAGACCGTCGCCATGGTGTCGATCGACTCCCTGCGCGATCTGCTGGGGTTGCCGACCGACGATCCCTTCGCGACGGGACCGACCGACGTCGTCAGCGACGTCGCGATCCGCGTCAGGGACGGCGTCGACGCCCGCGCGGTGGGCGCCCGGCTCACCGCACGGCTCGGCGAACGCTTCGGAGGTCGCGCGCTCGACTGGGAGCAGCAGAACAGCGTGTACCTGGGCGCCGTCGACCAGGAGCGCGCGATGATGAAGCTGGTGCTGTTCGCGGTGATGCTGGTCGCGGCGTCGCTGATCTACGCGACCTTGCACATGTCGGTGATGCAGAAGGTCAAGGACATCGGCATCCTCAGCTCGATGGGTGCCTCGCCCCGCGGCGTGCAGCACCTGTTCCTGCTCTCGGGTCTGGTCGTCGGCGTGGTCGGCTGCCTGCTCGGCATCGTCAGCGGCATCTTCAGCGCGATCTACCTCAACGACCTCAACGACTGGTCGCGGCGGCAACTGCACCTCGAGCTGTTCCCCACCGACATCTACGCGCTCGATCGCGTCCCCTACCTCATCGAGCCGCTGTGGGTCGCGCAGGTCGCGATCGCCGCACTCTTGATCGCCTTCATCGCCGCGTGGCTGCCGGCACGCCGCGCCGCGCGCATGGACCCCGTCCGCGCCCTCGCCTACGAATGAACGCGCCCCTCCTCGAAGCTCGCGGACTGACGAAGGACTACCGCATCGGCTCGCGCGCGATCCCGGTGCTACGCGGCGTCGATCTCGCGCTGCAACTCGGCGAGAAGGTCGCTCTGGTGGGTTCGTCCGGCACCGGCAAGTCCACCCTGCTGCACCTGCTCGGCCTGCTGGACACCCCGAGCTCCGGGTCGGTCTGGTTCGAGGGCTCCCGCGTCGACGACCTCTCCATCGACCGCCGCGCGAGTCTGCGTCACCGGCGCATCGGCTTCGTGTTCCAGTTCTATCACCTGATCCCCGAGCTCAGCGCATACGACAATGTGCGACTGGGAAGCATGATGGACCGCGGGATGTTGTCGTGGTGGCGCGAGCGCAAGCACTTCGCCGCGCGTGCCGGCGAGCTGATCGAACGCGTCGGACTGAGCGCGCGACGCACGCACCGTCCCGCCGAGCTGTCGGGTGGCGAGCGCCAGCGCATCGCCATCGCGCGCGCCCTGATCGCCGAGCCGGCGGTGATCCTCGCCGACGAGCCGACGGGTAACCTCGATCCACACACGGCGAGCGGCGTGCTCGACCTGTTGTTCTCGATCGGGCGCGAGCGCGGACTGGCGCTCCTGCTGGTCACCCACGACGAATCGGTCGCCCGCCGCTGCGACCGCGTGCTTCGGCTCAGCGAGGGCGCGATCGCGCGCTGACGATGTACCGCTGGTTCCTCGCCTTCCGCTGGCTGTTCACGCGCCCGATCAACCTGCTCGGCGTGCTGGCGATCACGCTCGGCGTATGGGCGCTGATCGTCGTGGTGTCGATCTTCTCGGGCTACATCCACGAGATCTCGAGACACCTGCAGAGCAGCACGGCGGACATGACCGCAGCGCGTCTCCCGCCGGATGCGAGCTTCGATCGCATGGCAGCGGTGCTGCGCCGCGATCCGAACGTCGCCGCCGTCGCGCCACGCATCGTGTGGCAGGGTCTGGTCCACCCGCTCGCGGGCGCCCAGCAGAAGGCGCCGCCGGCCGTCGGTGTCGCGGAGCTCGGCGCCCCCACACCCTACGTCACGCTGCTCGGCGTCGACTTCGCCGCGGAAGACGCGGTGAGCGGCATCCGCGCCTGGATCGAAGGAGCGTCCGATCCCGCGGAACGCGTCGCCGATCCGGAGCATCCCTTCGCGTCCGACTCGGGCCCGGCCGCGATCCTGATGGGGGCATCGCGCATGGCGATCGACGATCTCCATCGCGGCGCGCGGGCCAAGATCACCACCGGACGCCTCGTGGCCGAACGCGGACACGAGAGCCTGTCCGCACCCGCACCCGAGGAGTACCGCATCGCCGGAGCCTATGAGTCGTCGTTCGCCGCATTCGAGAGCCTCAACGTCCTGATCGACATCGAGGCATTGCGCGCGCAGATCCGCCACGACGATCAGCCCGACCTCGGACCCGACTGGTGCAACGAGCTGGCGATCCGACTGATCGACAAGGGCGACGCCGAGGGCACCGCTCAGCGCCTGCAGCGCATCCTCAACACCGAGTTCGATCCCGACTACGGCCACATCCTGGTGCGGACCTGGGCCGAGGCCAACGCACCACAGCTCGCCAACTTCGAACACCAGCGCTCGCTGCTGATCCTGGTGCTCTTCGTGATCATGGTCGTCGCCGCGTTCCAGGTCTACGCGACGATGTCGATGACGGTGACGGAGAAGCAGCACGACATCGGCATCCTCGCCGCACTCGGCGGCAAGCGCGGCGGCATCCTCACGCTGTTCCTCGTCAACGGCGTCGCGATCGCCACGCTCGGTGCGGTGCTCGGAGTCGGAACGGGATGCGCCACCGCGCTCGGCCTGGATGGCTTCAACGAGTTCCTCAAGCACAGCTTCGGAATCGACCTGTTCCCGGTGCGCGTCTACAACCTGCGCCATGTGCCGCACGAACTCGACCCGCAGTGGATCGGGGTCGTCTCCGGATCGGCCATCCTGATCGGCGCCCTGGTCTCCGCGATCCCGGCGTGGCGCGCGTCACGTCACGACCCCGCGGTGTCGCTGCGCAACGACTGAAGCCGTAGCCGGAGATCACTTCGCCTTCGGGCGGAACACCGTCACCACCGCCGGGTTGCCCTGCAAGGACGGTCCGCCGGCGAGTTCGATGCAGTACGGGATCGCCGGGAACACCGCGTTCAGGCACACCCGCACCGAACCCGGCTTGCCCGGCAGGTTGACGACCAGCGAGCGCGCGACGATGCCCGCGGTCTGCCGCGAGAGGATCGCGGTCGGGACGCCCGCGGCGAGCGACGCGCGCCGCATCTCCTCGCCGAAGCCGGGCAGGAGCTTCTCGCAGACCTGCTCCATCGCCTCGGGGGTGACGTCACGCGGCGCCGGCCCCGTGCCACCCGTCGTGCAGATCAGCGCGCAGCCGGCGTCCGCGAAGGCGCGGATCGCGGCGACGATCTCCGGAACCTCGTCCGGGATCATCCGCCGCTGGTACTCGCAGTCGGTGGCGATGAACTCTCGCAGCACCGACTCGATCGCGGGTCCCGACTCGTCGGCGTAGATCCCGCGGCTCGCACGATCGCTGATCGTCAGGATGCCGATGCGCGGCCGTGCGCCCTCCACCTCAGCCCTCGCCGCCGGCGGCACGGGCCGGCTTCTCGTTGAGTGCGGCGCGACGCCAGGCCTTGTTGAGCATCGCGATGGACTGCACCGAGATCTCCTTCGGACAGGTCGCCTCGCACTCGTACTGGTTGGTGCAGGCGCCGAAGCCCTCCTTGTCCATCTGCTCGACCATCGCGAGCGCGCGGCGGTCGGACTCGACGCGTCCCTGCGGGAGCTTCTCGAGGTGCGCGAATTTCGCCCCGACGAACAGCATCGCCGACGCATTCTTGCACGCGGCGACGCAGGCGCCGCAACCGATGCAGGTCGCGTACTCGAAGGCCTCGTCGGCGTCGGCCTTGCCGATCGGGATCTCGTTGGCGTCGCGCGGCGAACCGGTCCCCACCGAGACGTAGCCACCGGCCGCGATGATGCGATCGAAGGCGGAGCGGTCGACGACCAGATCCTTGACCACCGGGAAGGCTTTCGCGCGCCACGGCTCGATGGTGATCGAGTCGCCGTCCTTGAAGGCACGCATGTGGAGCTGGCACACGGTGGTGCCCTTCCACGGGCCGTGCGGCTTGCCGTTGATCACCAGGTTGCACGAGCCACAGATGCCTTCGCGGCAGTCGTGCTCGAACGCGACCGGCTCCTCGCCCTTCTGGATCAGGTCCTGGTTGAGGACGTCCAGCATCTCGAGGAACGACATGTGGGAGTTCGCCTGGACCTGATAGGTCCGCATCGCGCCCGTGTCGCTCGGGCCCTTCTGGCGCCAGATGTGCAGGGTGAGTCGCAGGTTCACTTGTAGCTCCGCACGGCCAGCTTGACGTTGTCGAAGACCAGGGCTTCGCGGTGCTCCGCAGGTGTCTGGCCGACACCCTTGAACTCCCAGACGGTGGCGTGCTTGAACTTCTCGTCGTCGCGCTTCGCCTCGCCGTCCTCGGTCTGGTGTTCCTCGCGGAAGTGACCGCCGCAGGATTCCTCGCGCACCAGCGCGTCGCGGCACATCAGCTCGCCGAACTCGAGGAAGTCGGCGACGCGGCCGGCCTTCTCCAGCTCCTGGTTGAGTTCGGCGCCGCTGCCCGGCACGCGCACCTCCTTCCAGAAGCGATCGCGCAGCTCGGGGATGCGCTTCAGCGCGTCCTTCAGTCCGGCCGCGTTGCGGGCCATGCCGCACTTCTCCCACACCAGGGCACCGAGCTCGCGGTGGAAGGAGTCGACCGTGCGCGAGCCCTTCACGCCGAGCAGCTTCTCGTTGCGTGCTCGCACCTCGGACTCGACCTCGGCGAAGGCCGCGTGACCGGTGTCGCCCGCGCCGGGCTTCTGCTGCGCGAGGTAGTCACCGATCGTGTACGGCAGCACGAAGTAGCCGTCGGCGAGACCCTGCATCAGGGCGCTCGCGCCGAGTCGGTTCGCGCCGTGGTCGGAGAAGTTGGCCTCACCGATGCAGAACAGGCCGGGGACGGTCGTCATCAGGTGGTAGTCGACCCACAGTCCACCCATCGTGTAGTGCACGGCCGGGTAGATGCGCATCGGCGCCTTGTACGGATCCTCGCCGGTGATCTTGTCGTACATCTGGAACAGGTTGCCGTAGCGCTCGCGGATCGCGTCCTCCCCGAGACGGCGGATCGCGTCCGCGAAGTCGAGGTAGACACCGAGCCCGGTCTGTCCCACGCCGAGCCCCTTGTCGCAGGCCTCCTTCGCCGCGCGCGACGCGATGTCACGCGGGCAGAGGTTGCCGAACGAGGGGTACTTCCGCTCCAGGTAGTAGTCGCGCTCGCCCTCGGGGATGTCCTTCGGCGCGCGCTTGTCGCCCTTGTTCTTCGGCACCCAGATGCGGCCGTCGTTGCGCAACGACTCCGACATCAGGGTGAGCTTGCTCTGGTAGTCACCCGACACCGGGATGCAGGTCGGATGGATCTGCGTGTAGCAGGGATTCGCGAAGCCCGCGCCGCGGCGATGCGCGCGCCAGGTCGCGGTCACGTTGCAGCCCTTGGCGTTGGTCGACAGGTAGAAGACGTTGCCGTAGCCGCCGGTGGCGAGCACCACCGCATCGCCGGCGAAGCGTTCGAGCTTCCCGGTGACGAGGTCACGCGTGACGATGCCGCGGCAACGCCCGTCGACCACCACCACGTCGAGCAGTTCCTTGCGCGCGTGCATACGCACGCGGCCGGCCTGCACCTGGCGTTCGAGGGCCTGATAGCAGCCGAGCAGCAACTGCTGGCCGGTCTGACCGCGTGCGTAGAAGGTGCGGCTGACCTGGGCGCCACCGAAGGAACGGTTGGCGAGCATGCCGCCGTACTCACGGGCGAAGGGCACGCCCTGCGCGACGCACTGGTCGATGATGTTCACGCTGACCTGCGCGAGGCGGTAGACGTTCTGCTCGCGCGCGCGGTAGTCGCCGCCCTTCACGGTGTCGTAGAACAGGCGCCAGATGCTGTCGCCGTCGCCCTGGTAGTTCTTGGCCGCGTTGATACCGCCCTGCGCGGCGATGCTGTGCGCGCGGCGCGGGCTGTCCTGGAAGCAGAAGGCCTCGACCTGGTAGCCGAGTTCGGCGAGCGATGCCGCGGCGGATCCGCCGGCGAGGCCGGTGCCCACCACCAGCACGCGGTACTTCCGCTTGTTGGCGGGGTTGACCAGCTTGAGTTCGAAACGGCGCGAGTCCCACGACTTCTCGATGGGACCACCGGGGAGCTTGGCGTCGAGTTTCATTGGGCGCCTCCCGCGCCGCAGAAGCCGAGGCGCACGGCGAGCGGGATCAGGGAGAAGCCGACCGCGAGTGCGACCGCCACGAGGCGACCGCCGAGCTGCACACCCTTCACGTAGGCGGGGTGGCGCAGGCCGAGCGACTGGAACAGGCTGCTCAGGCCGTGGCTGAGATGCAGGCCGAGCACCACCATGCAGACCAGGTAGAGCAGCACGAAGAGATCGTTGTGGAAGCCGGCGACGACCATCGCGAAGACGTCGTGGCGGACCACCTCGACGCCGTTCTGCTTCACCGTCTCGTGCAACGCGTACTTCGACGGCTCGAGCCAGCCGAGCGTGAAGTGCATCAGGTGCATCGCCACGAAGGCCAGGATCAGGAGTCCGCTGAGGATCATGGTGCGCGACGCGAAGCTGGCCTGGATGGTGTGCTCCGCCACGTAGCGCACCGGTCGCGCCGCCTGGTTGCGGGCCCTGAGCCGGATCGCCAGCGCGATGTGGGTGGCGAACAGGGCCAGGAGGCCGAGGCGCGCCACCCACAACCAGATGCCGAGGTGCTGCAGCATCTGCGCGTAGTCGTTCATGGCTTCCCGCCCCTTGAAGACGAGCAGGTTGCCGAGCAGGTGAGCGACGACGAAGAGCGAGAGGAGCAGGCCGGTGACGGCCATCGCGACCTTCGCGCCGATCGTCGACGTCAGGAAGCGGCTGATCTTGGACATGCCAGTGGGGTCGCGCACAGCCGGTGCGGCGGCGAGCATCGAAGCCGCAACGCAGCCCGGGGCAAGAGCTTTCAGTCCGCGTGCTCGAAGCGACCGTGGCGCAGGAAGACCAGGACCTGCCTCAGGACCGCCGGCGCGGTGGTGATCCGGGTGTGTCCGTAGCGGAGGCCGATCTGATCGTGGGCCTCGGGCAGCAGCGCCTCGGCGACCGCCACCGTGCCGTCGTCGTCGCCCGCGAGATGCCGGTTCCAGCCGCGGCCGTCACCCCGCCGACCGTAGATCACGCCGATCCGCCGCGCCGTGACCGCGGGCAGGCGCGCGTAGAGCGGGTCACCGGGGATCAGTTGCCGCGGCGCATTGCGCCCCAGCACGATGCGCAAGGGGGGAAAGGAGTGGCGGACCCGCGCCAGCGCGGCACCGCGTTGCGGCGTCGCCAGGAACAGGCAGGTGTCGGCAGCGCGAGCGTCGGCACGGGCCAGGCAGGCGCGCACGACCAGGCCTCCCATCGAGTGACCGAGATAGCACAGGCGCGGCGGCTGGGCCGCGGTGCCGTCGCGGAACAGGCGACGCTCGAGCGACGCGTGCAGCCGCTCGGCATGGGCCTCGATGGTGTCCCACACGCTGGGGTACGAGCGGTTCAGGACCGCGTAGCCGTGACGGAGCAGGGTGCGCTGCAGCCGCACCAGGGAACAGGCCGACCGGATCAGCCCGTGTTGCAGGACGCACAGCGTGGAGGTCTCGGCGCGCAACTCGGGCCAGTACGGCGTGGTGCCGACGTTGAGGAGCCAGTCGACCGGAGCGGCGAGGTTCACGCGGAGTCGCCCGCGGCTCGGGTCAGGGGCGGGCCGTCGTGCAACCGCGCCGCACCGGTCGCGCGCGCCAGCACCTCGGCCTCGTGTGCCGCGACCGCCGTGAAGCGTTCGTCGACGACCGACGCGCCGAACCGCGCCCGCGCGAGATCGAGGTAGAGCGACTGGTGACGCGCCTCGCTCGCGACCAGTCCGCCGTAGAAGGCGCTGAGCTCGGGATCGCGCTCGCGCAGCGCCGTCGACAACAGGTGCATGCGCTCCGCGCTGCGCGCCTCGATCACCGCGCAGACCAGCATCTGGTCGAGCATGCGCTCCGGTTCGCCGACGCGCACACAGCGCAGCAGCCGCTCCGCGTAGGGGCCGGGGACCATCGAACGCGGTCGCAGTCCGCGCGCGATCGCCAGCGCCGTCGCCTGCTCGAAGTGCTCGAGTTCCTCCCGCGCGAGTGCGCTGAGCGGCTGCAGCAGGTCGGCCTCGTCGGGGTAGCGGAACAGGAAGCCGAGCGCGCCGGACGCCGCCTTCTTCTCGAGATGCGCCTGCTCCAGGAGCAGTTCGTCGATCACGGGCAGCATCGCCTCGGCCCAGGACGAGGGAGTCCGGCGGAACGATCGGGTCATGCGGGGCGCCCATGATGACGGGCGGCGCACGGGCAGGCGAGGACCGGCCGCAGACCGGAGGAGGGGGTCGCCCTCCCCCGCCGTCCCAGGTCGAAGGTCGAGGGTCGCAATTCGCAGGCTTGACCGCATCGGTCCATTAGTTTAGTTTGCACTTAATCATGGTCGCCCCGACCGATGCCGCCGTCCTGGTGCGCGCGCTGCACGCTCCCCGTCGCCGGGAGATCCTGCGCCTGTGCTGGGACGACGAGGTCAGTGCCGGCCGCATCCACGCCGCCTTCGGCGACGTCACCTTCGGGGCGATCTCGCAGCACCTCCGCGTGCTCAGCGACGCCGGTCTGCTGGGCGTGCGTCGCGACGGCCGCCAGCGCCTCTACCGCACCCGCAAGGACGCCCTGGGGCCGATGCGCAAGGCGTTGGAGGCGATGTGGGACTCGGCGCTCTACGCGTTGAAGCTCGAGGCCGAGCTCGAAGAGGCGCGCCGCGGCCCGCGCGCGAAGAGGAGCCGCAACAGGACCAAATCATGAGCGATCTGCCCTTCTGCCTCGACCGCGACCTCGTGATCCGCGCGCGGCGCACGACGGTGTTCCGCTTCTTCACCGAGTCGACCCTCTTCGCACGCTGGTGGGGTGCGGGATCCACCATCGAGGCGCGCGTCGGCGGTGGGGTGCGCATCGTCTACCCGAACGGGCAGATCGCGTCCGGCCAGGTGCTCGCGATCGAACCGGAGACGAGCATCCTGTTCAGCTACGGCTACGAGTACGAGGGCGCCACCATCGCGCCCGGAGGCTCGCGCGTGCGCATCGCGCTCGAGGAGCATCCCGACGGGACCCTGCTGCGGCTGCGCCACGAGGTCCACGACGCCGAGGTGCGCGACGACCACGTCGCCGGATGGCGGTTCCATCTCGCGCTGTTCGCGAACGTCGCAGCGGCCGTCGAACACGAGAAGGTCGAGGGTGTGGCCGACGACTGGTTCGAGGCCTGGAACACCGTCGAGGGCGCCGCGCGGCTCAAGCTCCTGGCACGGTGCACCACCGGCGAAGTCGCGTTCCGCGACGCCTGGTCCTGCGGTCGCGGTCGCGACGAACTCGATCGGCACATCGCGCAGGCTCAGATGCACATGACCGGCATCTCGATCCGCCGCGACGGCGCGGTGCGGCAGTGTCAGGGCACCGCGCTCTTGCCCTGGGCGATGACGGGTCCGGATGGCACACCGCGCGCGCAGGGTGTCAACGTCGTGCAGCTCGCACCCGACGGACGCATCCGCGACTCGGTGGGATTCGCAGGCCGCTGAGCGGCCGCGCGATCACTTGCCGCCGAGCGCGGCGTGCAGCGCCTTCGCCCCGCCCACCACCGGCAGGTCGAGCGAGGTCGCATCCAGATCGACGGTCAACCTGGTCCCCGGATCGGGCCACAGCGTGAAGTCGTGGTCGCTGCTGAACACCATCAGGCCGATGCGCTGGCCGGCCGGCACGATCTGGTCGTCGGGCTTGAGGTCGAAGGCCAGCTCGACGAACTCGCCGGGCTTCAGCGGCTCGCCCTTGCGAAGCGAGGCGTGGTTCTGCGGGTCGGCCCAGCCACGCGTGATGATGTCGTCGTTCGGATTGCGCCCGCCGGTCCACGGCAGGGCGACGAGCCACACCGAGAGATTGGCGGCCGGAGCATCGGCGGCGAGACGGATGTGCAAGCGTGCCGTGCCCGACAGGTGCAGCGGCTCCTTCAACTCGGCGGTCGCGTAGAGCAGACGGTGCTCCGACTGCTCCGCCTTGGCGAGCGCGGCGCCGGTGATCGAGGCGTCGTCGACGAGCGTCTCGCGGCCCTGCGACGGCTCGCGCGACTCCGTGAGACCGCCCACGGCGGAACCGCCCTTCTGCGGGAAGAGCGTCACCGCCGCGGCCTCGGGATTGGGGTAGTCCGCGTAGGCCGTCGGCTGCGTGCGACGGTCGCTCTCGCGCACGATCCATGCGTGCGGCCCGCCTTCGACGCCGTTCTGCTGCCCGTAGAGGTATCGCGAGAACCACTTGTTCATCAGCGGCAACGGTGGATCACCGCCGTGGCCACCCTGATGGAAGAAGGCCATGCACGGGATGCCCATCTTCTTCAGCGCCGCGTAGATGCGGACCGTGTGGTCGGGCATCACGTTCCAGTCGTTGAAGCCGTGCGCCATCAAGGTCGCCGCGTGCCACTTCGCCATCTGCAGGCTGTAGTCGCGACCCGCCCAGAAATCGCTGAAGTCACCGGTGACGCGATCCTGGTTCGCGTGCAGCACCTCCTCCTTGACGTGTTGGTTGCAGAAGGCGCGCATCTCCGGGTCACCGCTGTTGATGAAGTCGTAGAGCACGTCGACGTCTTCACCCATGTAGCCGCCCGGGTGCTTCACGAGTCCGTTGCTGCGGTAGTACTCGTAGTACGAGGTGTTCGGAGACACCGGGATGATCGCTTCGAGCCCTTCGACACCGGTGGTCGCCGCCGCGATCGGCAGCGTGCCGTTGTAGGAGGTGCCGGTCATACCGACCTTGCCGCTGCACCAGGTCGCCTTGATCTCCTGGGTGCCGTCGATGGTGGTGAAGCCCTTCGCGCGGCCACACAGCCAGTCGATCACGGCCTTCGGGGCGAGCGCCTCGTTCTGGCCGCCGATCGTCGGACAACCCTGCGAGAGACCGGTGCCCGGCGACTCGGAGTGGACCACCGCGAAGCCACGCGGAACCCAGGTGCGGACCAGGTCCCCCGAGATGGGATTGTGCTGCTTCGCGAAGGGGATCGGCGGCATCTCACCGCGCGGCTTCGGCTTGCTGCCGAGCTGCTGGTGCGGGTCCCAGAAGAACTCGGGGCGCGTCGAGCCCGTGCCCGAGAAGTACGGACTGGTCTCGTAGATCACCGCGACCTTCAGGCCTTCGGTCTCGGTCTGCTTCTGCCTCGTCACGTCGACGTGCATCCGATCGGGCTTGCCGTCGCCGTCGGAGTCGAAGCTGCTCTCGACCCAAAGCTCTTCCTGGATCCAATCACCCGGTTCGGAGAAGGCGGGCACCACCTGCGCCTCGCCGTCCTTGAAGACGGGCGCAGCCTTCGATGCGTCCTGCGCGCTGAGCGCGGGCAGGAAGGAGACGACGACGGGGACCAGGATCGACGGACGGATCAATCGGCGACCTCTTCGATGCGGAAGACGGAGGCCGCACAGGATAGGCAGGCCTGCCCCCCGCCGTGTCGCGCAATCGTCCGGATGTGCGTCCGGATGTATGCGCTCAGTAGCTGACGACGGCGGCGAGCTGCGACGCGGGCGCGACCAGGTACTGGACACCGCGCTTCCACTCCGCGACGCGCACCAGCACGCGACCCGTCGGCAAGGGTGCGGTCGCCTGCTGGCGCAGCGTCACGAGGGCCTGGGTGACGATCTCGTCGTCACCGGGGTGGACGAGCTTCGCCTCCACCACCACGTCCTTGCCCTTGGCCTCGACCCTCTCGATCGAGAACTCGTAGCCGCCGGTGGGGACGGTGATCTGCACGTCGATCTTCGGAGCGCCGATGCCGGTCGCAACCGATGCGTGCACCGTCGGACCCTGCCACTCGATCGTGGACGGGGAATCGGGCATGGGCTTGTCCTGTTCTGTGGTGGAACCCGAGCTCGAGCAGGCGCCGAGAACGGACGCGAGGAGGAACGCGGTCGAAAGGAGGGTGCGGGGCACGCGCGCATCATGCCGGACCGTGCCGCCGATGTCGCGTCACGCACGCCGCCGCATCAGCGCTTCGAGCACGGCGAGTCCGACCAGCGCCGCGATCAGCGCGAGGGCGTGATCCTGGGCCTGGCCCTGCACGACCTCGCGCGAGCGTCGCTGCGGGATCTCCAACGCGGCGACGGGCTGCGTACGCCCCGCGCGCGCGGCACGCACGAGCCAATCCACCTCCGCGGCTCTCGCTCCTTCGGGCAGGAGGTGCACCGCGTCCGGAGCGAGTGAAGTTCCGGCTTCCGTCGACGCCGGTCGGAGCGCGGTGACGAAGGTCGCGAGCCGCGCAGGGAACGCCGGGTCCTCGCGCCACTTCGACGACCAGGGCCCATCGAGATCGCTCGCGAAGGCCGCGACACGACCGAGCCCGAAATGGCGCCACGCGAACAGAGGCGTGCCCTCGCGCGTGGCGAGCAGCACGGTCGCATTCTCCGCGGCGACGACGCGCGTGATCCCGAACAGGGGTGGGAACCCCGCGGCACCGGACGCGCGCAGCAGCGGAGAGTCCTCCACGACCAGCACCTCGATCGGCTGCGGCAGCGACGGTGGCACAGGTACCGGAGGTGGCGGGGTGGGTTCCGGTTCGGGCGGCTTCGGCGGCTTCTCCGGTTCGGGGTCCGGCGGCTTGGGCGGCGCGTCGGAGGCCGGACCCGGCCGACGACCCGCGGCGCGCAACGCGGTGGTCGTCACGTCGGCGACGAAGCGCGGGATGCTGTCGCCCTTCGCCTCCTGCACGAAGCGACCGCGCCCGAGCTCGGTGATCCGATGCAGGCGGTCGGCGCGCGTGAATTCGCCGTCGGGAACCACCAGGATCGCGCTGACCTGGACACCGGATTCGCCGAGTCGACGGGCCACGGACTGGCCGAGCGCGGCGTCGACGGGATCCTGGAGTTCGCCGTCGGTGATCACGACGACGTGGCGCACCGGCGCCTTGCAGTCCTTGATCCATTCCTCGGCCCGCTTCATCGCCCCACCGATCAGCGTGTCGGGGTCGACGGCGTCCATCCTTGCCATCGCCTGCTCCAGCGCCGCGGCGCCCGGCAAGGGGGCGAAGGGCAGGATCGTGCGGGTCTCGATGCCGAAGCCGATCACGCCGAGTTCGTCCCCCGCTTCGAGCAGGTCGGCGGTCGCACGCGCGCTCGCGCGCGCGAGTTCGATCTTGGCTCGGCCACCGACTCCGCCGACCGGCAGGCTCATGCTCCCCGAGCAGTCGACGACGAGCACCATCGCCACCGCGCGCCGCTCCACCACCGCGTCGCGCTCCGTGGACTGCTGCTGGGACTGGCCGGCGAGCGTTCCCGACACGTCCTCACCCGGAGCCTTCGACGGCGGCGTGGGAAGCGCTTCCGGCGGTGCATCGACGGCCTGGCGCGTCGGCGCTGTCCCCTGGTCCGACGGCGGCACGATCGGCGGCGGATCCGGCAGGCGCGGCAGCGGACTCAGCGCGGCCAGCGCGTCGCTCTCGCGCGGCAAGGCACCGCCGCCCTCGGCGCCGACCAGCAACAGCCCGCCGCCGTCGTCGACGAACCGCTGCAGGCGCAGCGCATCGGCGGCCGGCACCGCAGCGAGCGCGACGACCACCGCCCGCGGGTCGAGTTCGGCGGGCAGGCTGTCGATGCGTTCGGCACGGACTCCCTGCGCCTGCAGCGCATGGACCAGCGTGTCGCTGCGCGCACCGAGCAGCAGGACCTGTTGCCCCTGGCCGACCGCGACGTGTCCCTCCCAGCGCAGCATCCGCGCCGCGTCACCCGGCGCAAGATCCAGTTCGACCGACAACGTGCCGCTCGCCGTGGGGACGCACTCGACCGCGATGATCCCGTCGGTGACGGCCTGTGCGACGTGCGCGAGTTCATGTCCGTCGGCAGCGCGAAGCGTGAGTTCCGCGTGCGCCCCGGCCTGCAGAGCCGCGCGTGCGCGCGCGGAGAGCCGCAGTTCGACGGCGAGCGGTCGATCGCGCTGCGCCGAACCACGCAGACTGAGTTGCAGATCGTCGGCGTCGAAGGGCCAGGACGCTGCGGTCAGGAAGGCACCGTCGACCACGGCGCGCAAGGGGATCGCGCGCGCGGCGTCGAAGGACCCTGCGTGGACGATCGCCGAGACCGCACCGTCGTCGGCGCGCACCGCGGCGACCAGCGCGGCGACGTCGAGCGGACCCTCGACGAAACGCAGAGTCGCGTGTGCGGCGCGCGCACGATCGGCGAGATCGGCACGCCACGCGGCATCGGCCGGAGCGTCGCTCGCGACCACCAGTTGCGCGGGCAGCTCCTCGCGCACGCGACGCGGCCAGTCGAAGCTGACCAGCACCGCGAGCACGACGACGCATGCTCCCGCGACACGCACGATCGCGCGGTCGAATCGGCGCAGCAGGATCGCGACGCCGGCCGCGGCGATCGCCGCGACGCCGATCGGCACGCACAGGGCGCTCGGCTCGAAGGTCAAGGTCACGGCAGGATACGCGCGAGTCAGCGGCCGAACAGCCGTCGCGAGTGCAGCGCCTCGGTCTCGGCCTCGCCGCGCAAGGTCGTCCAGTTGGTCGCGAGCGGTCCGGGCTCCGGCTGCGGTTCCGCGGCGAGTTCCGCGACGGCGATCGCGTGGTCACCCGACCAGTACGCGCATTGCGCGAGCAGGAAACGCTCCTCGAACCCGAGCGGACGATCGCGCTTCGCCGCGCGCAGACGGTCGTACACCGTCGGCATCTCCCCCATCGACATCAGCAGTTGCCAGCGCAGGAGGTCCTGCGCCGCGGGCAGCCGCATCGCCGCGCGGGCAGCCGGTGCCATCAGCCCGAACGACATCAGGGCCTGGATCGACGGGACGAGGACCGCAGGATCGTCCGGATGCGCGCGCACCGCTTCGAGTCCATCGGCCACGGCGCTCAACCCCGCCTGCCACGAGACGGGAAGGACGCGCGGCAGCACGGCACGCGCCGCTGCGACGTCGTCGGCGCGCAGGTGAGCGAGCACCAGATCACGGGCGGCGTGCTGATCGCCGTGCGCGATGGCATCCTCGAAGTCCGTCGGATCGACGCGGTAGACCGACCAGGCCGCGAGGTAGTGATCGATGGGCGCGAAGCGATCGAGCCAGTCGTTGCTCCACCCGGCATGCGCCGCGTCGGGCTGTCGATGCCGCGCAGCGACGTGCACGGCGACGAGCCCGAATCGCGGGCTGTCGTCGTGGTCGAGGAACTCGATGCCGGGCCAGCGCTCCGCGAGCACGCGACGTCCTTGCTCGCGATCCTGACCCCAGTCGCAGTTGGAATCGCCGAACACCGCCATCCCACCCTCGCGTCCGACCAGCGCGTTGAAGAAGCTCAGGTGGTGCGGATGATCGATCAGGCGATCGCCGAGCGAGAGCAGCAGCGCCGCTCCGACGGTCGCCGCGCCGATGCGACCGGCGGCGAAGCGCGACGCGCCGATGCGACCGGCGAGCACCTGCAGCAAGGGCACGACCGGCAGCACGTAGCGGATGCCGAGCTGCATGCGCGACAGACTCAGGTAGCCGAGCATCACCAGGATCGGCAGGCCGATCGCGAGGCGCACGCCGCGGACGCGAGGTACCCGCACGGCGCATGCGACCGCCAGCAGGAACAGC
This sequence comes from Planctomycetota bacterium, assembly GCA_046349595.1. GTDB lineage: Bacteria > Planctomycetota > UBA1135 > UBA1135 > UBA2386 > JACRLW01. The sequence continues at coordinate 1,295,865 of JAXMCA010000001.1, read as the reverse complement.
TCGGGCAGCGGTGTCTTGGTCAGGAGGCTGACGACGAAGTAGGCCGGGTGGCCGCCGCGATGGCCCAGGAAGGTCCCGCTGTAGGAACCCGCCGCGGCGAGCTGGTAGTCGATCCCCTGGACGAAGGGTGAGGGCAGCAGGCGGAGCAGTCCCGGGACCAGCGGGAGCTTCGCGGCCGCCTGGAACGGTCCCGAGCGCAGTGAAGCGAGGTCGGCGAAGCCCGGCGTGACCAGACCGTAGCAGCACTGCAATCCGATCCACGCACCGAGCCCGACGAGCACGAGCGTTCCCGCGGCACCGCGCAGGCGTGCGTGCCGCCAGCCGGCGACGACCGCCGCGAGCGCGATGCACGGCACCAGCAGCACGGCGAGGTACTTGGTCGCCAGCATCGCGCCGGTGACGGCGCCGCAGAGCAGCGCGCGCTTCGCGCCGTGTCGCGCGAGGAGGCGCCATGTGCACCACAGCGCGAGCGTCGAGAACGACGCGAAGGCGACGTCGACGGCGAGCAGCGCGCCGTAGCCGATCAAGGCCGGGGACAACGCCGCGAGCGCGAGCGCGACGAGCATGCCACGACGTCCCCACAGCTCGCGTGCGAAGCCCGCGACTCCGCCAAGCAGCAGCAGGCTGAAAACCAACATGCCGAGCCGAGCCGAGCCGCGGACCGCGTCGGGATCGAGCTGCTTCGAAGCGTCGACGAAGAGGTGGTTGGCGAGGAGCGGCAGCGGCCCCTGGAAACGCTCGACCGGGGTGACGAAGCCGAAGTCGTTCCAGAGCGCGTGGCCGGCGCCGAGGTAGTTGAGCTCGTCGGAGGTCCAGGCGACGTGGGCGCCGGTTTGCACGACGAGGGCCAGGTGCAGCGCGATCAGCATCGACACGGCGATGGCGCAGGTGCGCCGCGACGGACCGGGCGCCGCCACCCCACCTCCGCATGCATCTGCGCGCTCACCTCCGGAGTCGGCCGTCATGTCCGATGTCGCGGATCGCCAGCGTAGCTCAACGGACGAACGCGAGGTCGAGCCAGTCGACGCGATCGCCCAGATCGAGACCGGCACCGAAGTCGACGCGCAGCTCGACGCGCTGTCCGGGCTGCACGGCAATGCGTCCGAGCGACTTCACACCCAGGGCGGTGGTCAGGGAATCGAGGCCGAACAGTTCCTTGCCGTCGACCGACACGTGCACCGCGACGTCGCCGCGCACGGGCAGATCGCGCACGCTGTCGTCGATCGCGACCAGTCCCACCAGCGCCGCAGCACCGGCCGGCACGACGAAGACCAGATGGCTCTGCGAGTGCACGCCGAGCCCCTTGGCGTACACCCGACCAGCCGCGCGCAACGGGCCACCCGCGACCGCGCCGTCGCGGCGGAAGGCGTAGAGAGGTTCGGCGTTCTCGGCGAAGTACGAACGCTCGTCGACGCTGACCGGATCGAGATCGGAGACGAAGCGCGTCGCCGGGTCGTGCGGCGTGATGGCGGCGACCTCGTGCAGAGGCAGGTCGATCTCGCTGCCCCCTTCGAGCCGGATACGCAGCGCATCGTCGTGGAGCGCGAGCCAGTCGACTTCGATCGCGTCGCCGGCGCGCGTGCTCAGCAGGCAGGTGCCCGGCTTCTCGCGAGGTGCCCCGCCGCGCAATGCGATCGCCGCGAGTTGGTCGTAGCGCCGCGTCGCGACCGCCTCTCCTCCGCCGACGGCGAAGGCGAGGCCGTCGCGCTCGAAGCGGTGGATCTCGCCGAAGGTGGTGTCGAAGCCGCGGCGCGCGCGGACCGAGCAACTCTCGTCGAAGGGTGCGTTCGCGGGCACGCGGAGCCGCGGCAGGTCGGCTTCGGTCGCGCGAGCGAGGAACAGCAGGACCTCGAGTCGGTCGACGGCGATCGACACCGGACCGAGCGATGCCGAGCGCACCACGAAGTGCTCGCCCTCGCGATCCCCGCCCTCGAGATCACCAGAGATCCGCTCGCCGCCGACCAGCACCGCGAGGACGGCGGCGCTGCCCGCAGCGTCCGGGCCGGCCGCGTGGATCGCGACGATGTCGCCGAACGCGAGGTCGACGACTCCCGACGGCGTGGCGAAGGCGAGGCGTGCACCGCCGTCCTTGACGGCAAGCGCGCTCGGCTGACCGAGGACGACGCTGCCGTCGCGCCGCACCAGACTGAACGCGGTGCCCTGCGACCGCGGAACCGCGCTCGACACGAGGAGCGACGCGAGGACGAGGAGCAGCGCGCGAGCGGGGTTCGGATGCAGGCTCATGTCGAATTGACACACGACGCGCCGGGCCGGGCGACGACCTCTGCCAAGTTGACGGAGTGCGCTCGCGGTCGCGGTCGTGGCGCCGCGCGGCGACGGCGGCAAGCAGAAGCCTCGAGGCCGCCGAAGGCAACCGAAGTCGCGGGCCTTTCGGCCGCGGGCACCCCGCGGGCCGAGATCGGCACCGTCTTTGCTAGGCGCGCGCGCCCTCGGCGCCTCCTCACGCGCCGTCGCAGTCTTCCTCCCGGTCCTGCGGGCGCCCGAAGCCGGGCTCTCGCGCCGGTCACTCCCTTTCCACAACCGAAACGCGGTTCCGCATCGGAACCCAGACCACGATCCATCCGATGGCCAAGCAACTTGCTTTCGACAGCGAGGCCCGCGAAGCCGTCCTCCGCGGCGTGCAGAAGCTCGCGAAGGCGGTCATCTCGACCCTCGGCCCCCGCGGCCGCAACGCCGTCCTCGACAAGGGTTGGGGCGGCCCCACGATCACCAAGGACGGCGTCAGCGTCGCCGAGGAGATCGAGCTCGAGAACGCCTACGAGAACATGGGCGCCAAGCTCGTGAAGGAGGCGGCCAGCAAGACCAGCGACGTCGCCGGTGACGGCACCACCACCGCCACGCTGCTCGCCTGCTCGATCCTCGAGGAAGGCATGAAGTACCTGACCTCGGGTGCCAACCACGCCGAGTTGATCAAGGGCATCAAGAAGTCCGGCGAGGCGATCGTGCAGAAGCTGCACGGCATGGCCAAGAAGGTGCCGGGCAACGACACCAAGGCGATCCAGCAGGTCGCGACGATCGCCGGCAACAACGACCCGGAGATCGGCAAGATCATCGCCGACGCGATGAAGCAGGTCGGTGAGGACGGCGTCATCACCGTGGAGGAGGGCAAGAGCACGACGACCGAGGTCAAGGTCGTCGAAGGCATGCAGTTCGATCGCGGCTACCTCTCGCCGCACTTCGTCACCGACGCGGAGAACATGTCGGTCGAGTTCCGCGACTGCTACGTCCTCATCCACGAGGACAAGCTGTCGTCGATCCAGAAGCTGCTGCCGCTGCTCGAGCAGCTCAAGACCTCGAACAAGGCGCTGCTGATCATCGCCGAGGACGTCGAGGGCGAGGCGCTGGCGACCCTGGTCGTCAACAAGCTGCGCGGCATCCTCAAGGTCTGCGCGGTGAAGGCGCCGGGCTACGGCGACCGCCGCAAGGCGATGATGCAGGACATCGCGATCCTGACCGGCGGTACCGCGATCTTCAAGGATCTCGGCATCGAGCTGGACAAGGTCAAGCTCAAGGAACTCGGTGTGGCCAAGAAGGTCATCATCGACAACGACACCTGCACGATCGTCGAGGGCAAGGGTTCGACCGCGGAGATCAAGGGCCGCATCGAGCAGATCCGCCGCGAGATCGAGGGCACCACCTCCGACTACGACCGCGAGAAGCTCCAGGAGCGTCTGGCGAAGCTCGCCGGCGGCATCGCCGAGATCATGGTCGGCGCGCAGACCGAGACCGCGATGAAGGAGCGCAAGGCGCTGTTCGAGGACGCGCTGCACGCCACGCGCGCCGCGATCGCCGAGGGCATCCTCCCCGGCGGCGGCACTGCGCTGCTGCGTTCGCTGAGCGCGCTGGACTCGCTGTCGCTGCAGGGTGACGCGGCGTTCGGCGTCGACATCGTCCGCAAGGCGGGTCAGATGCCGGTGCGCACCATCGCGCAGAACGCCGGCGTCGACGGCGGTGTGGTCGCGCGCAAGATCCTCCAGAACAAGAGCAACAGCTTCGGCTTCAACGCGCTGAAGCAGGAGTACGGCGACATGATCGAGGCCGGGATCGTCGATCCGACCAAGGTCACGCGCACCGCGCTCCAGAACGCGATCTCGGTGGCGGCGCTGCTGCTCACCACCGACTGCGTGATCGCCGCCATCCCCGAGCCCAAGGACGACAAGCCGGCGATGCCCGGCGGCGGCATGGGTGGGATGGGCGGCATGGGAGGCATGGGCGGCATGGGAGGAATGGGCGGCTTCTGAAGCGCGCTCACGCGCACAGCCACCCCTCCCACCCCCTCAGGACATCCGAGAACTCAATCGCACAGGAACACCGACACATGACCAACATCCGTCCGCTCGACGATCGCATCGTCGTGAAGGTCCTCGACGCCGAGGAAGTCAGCGCCGGCGGCATCGTGCTGCCCGACAGCGCCAAGGAGAAGCCACAGCGCGGCAAGGTGACCGCGATCGGCGAAGGTCGTCTCCTCGACGACGGCAAGCGCATCGCCCTCGAGGTCAAGAAGGGCGACGTCGTCATCTACGGCAAGTATTCGGGCTCCGACGTGAAGCTCGACGGCCACGACTACAAGATCCTTCGTGAGAGCGAAATCCTCGCGAAGCTGGAGGGCTGATCGATGGCCAAGCAGATCATGTTCGACGAGGTCGCACGCCGTAAGGTCGTCGACGGAGTCCAGAAGCTCGCCAAGGCGGTCAAGGTCACCCTCGGCCCCGCAGGCAAGAACGTCATCATCGAGAAGTCCTTCGGTGGCCCGCAGGTCACGCGCGACGGTGTCACCGTCGCGAAGGAAGTCGAACTCGAGGACCCCTTCGAGAACATGGGCGCGAAGCTCGTGCGCGAGGTGTCCAGCAAGACCAACGACGTCGCCGGCGACGGCACGACGACCGCGACCGTGCTCGCCGAGGCCATCGTGACCATCGGCCAGCGCTTCCTCACCGCGGGCGTCAATCCGATGGACCTCAAGAACGGCATCGACAAGGCGGTCACCGCAGTCGTCGCCGACCTCGAGGCCAGCACCAAGCCCATCAAGGGTCGCGACGAGATCGCCAAGGTCGGCACCATCTCTGCCAACAGCGACACCGAGATCGGCAACCTGCTCGCCGAAGCGGTCGAGAAGGTCGGCAAGGAGGGCGTGATCACCGTCGAGGAGGGCAAGGGCTCCGCGACCGAGGTCGAATACGTCGACGGCATGAGCTTCGACAAGGGCTACGTGTCGCCGTACTTCATCACCGACCCGAAGACGATGGAGTGCGTCTTCGAGGACGCGAAGATCCTGCTGTTCGAGAAGAAGATCAGCAATGCGCGCGACCTCATCCCCGTGCTCGAGGAGGTCAGCCGCAGCGGCAAGCCGCTGCTGATCGTCTCCGAGGACGTCGAGGCCGAAGCGCTCGCGACGCTGGTCGTGAATCGCCTCAAGGGCATCCTGCACGTCTGTGCGGTCAAGGCGCCGGGCTTCGGCGACCGCCGCAAGGCGATCCTGCAGGACGTCGCGTTGCTCACCGGCGGCACCTGCGTCAGCGAGGACCTCGGCATCAAGCTGGAGAGCGTCAATGGCACGCACCTCGGCTCGGCGCGCAAGGTCGTCGTCAAGAAGGAGTCGACGGTGATCGTCGGTGGCGCCGGCAAGAAGGCCGACATCACCGCGCGGGCCGACAGCATCCGTGCCCAGATCGAGCGCACCACGTCGGACTACGACCGCGAGAAGCTCCAGGAGCGCCTCGCCAAGTTGACCGGCGGTGTCGCCGTCATCCACGTCGGCGCCGTCACCGAAGCCGACATGAAGCAGAAGAAGCAGCGCGTCGAGGACGCGCTGAACGCCACCCGCGCTGCGGTCGACGAGGGCGTCGTGATCGGCGGCGGCATGGCGCTGCTCCGCGCGAGCGCCACCCTCGATCAGCTCCGCGTGAAGGGCGACGAGCGCTATGGCGTGGAGATCGTCAAGCGCGCCTGCGAGGCCCCGATCCGCCAGATCGCCGAGAACGCGGGCGAAGACCCCGCGGTGGTCGTCGACGAGGCGCAGTCGCGGACCAAGAAGAACGACGGCTTCGACGCCGTCAGCGGCAAGTTCGTCGACATGTTCCAGGCCGGCATCATCGACCCGACCAAGGTCGTGCGGACGGCGCTGCAGAACGCGGCGAGCATCGCGGGCCTGCTCCTGACCACCAACACGCTGGTCACCTCCCTGAAGGAGGACGAGTCGGCGGTGCACGGCGCGACGCGGTGATCGCCGAAGGTCGCCTGCGCGCGGCGTGGACACACGCGACGCGCGCGGGCGCCGGGTGAACCCAACCGGAGGGACCTCGGGAGTCCGATCGATGAGTGCGAAGCGAGACTACTACGAGGTCCTCGGCGTCCAGCGCGACGCCAGTGCCGATGACATCAAGGGCGCCTATCGCAAGATCGCCCTCAAGTACCACCCCGACCGCAATCCGGGCGACGCCGAGGCCGAGCGCCAGTTCAAGGAAGCCGCCGAGGCCTACGCGGTGCTCTCCGATCCGGAGAAGCGTTCGCGCTACGACCGCTTCGGCCACGCCGGCGTCGATGGCGCCGCGATGGGCGGAGGCGGCTTCAGCAACGTCCAGGACATCTTCTCCGCCTTCGGCGATCTGTTCGGCGGCGGCGGCGGCGGCATCTTCGAGCAACTCTTCGGCGGTGGCGGTCGTCGTGGCGGCAAGCGCCGCGGCGCGAGCCTTCGTGCCGACATCGAGTTGACCCTCGAGGAGGTCGCCAGCGGCACCAAGCGCTCGATCGAGGTCAATCGACCCGACACCTGCGCACAGTGCAGCGGCAGCGGCGCGAAGCCGGGCACCTCGCCGAAGACCTGCGCAACCTGCGGCGGCTCGGGTCAGATCACCCACAACCAGGGATTCGTCGCGTTCCGTCAGGCCTGCCCGCGCTGCGACGGCGCCGGCACCTGGGTCGAGGAGCACTGCACCGGCTGCAAGGGCCGCGGCGTGATCGCGCGCAAGGTTCCGATCTCCCTGACCATTCCGGCCGGCATCGAGGAAGGCCACGCCGAGCGGATCGCGGGACAAGGCGAGCCCGGCGAACGCGGTGGACCTCCGGGCGACCTGGTGGTCGTCGTCCACGTCCGTCCCCACGAGTACTTCCGCCGCGACGGCGACGACCTCCATGCCGTGTCGCGCATCCGCTTCCGCCAGGCGGTCCTCGGCGACGAGGTCGAGATCCCGACCATCACCGGGGAGACCGTGCAGCTGAAGATTCCACCCGGAACACAGCCGGGCGAGAAGCTGCGCGTCCGCAACCAAGGACTCCCCCGCATCGACGGCTACGGCCGCGGCCACCTGTACGTCGAGGTGCAGATCGACGTCCCCAAGAAGGTCAGCCAGGAGCAACAGGAGCTGCTCGAGCGCTTCGACGAGGTCGAATCCAAGCGCAAGACCGGCAGCACGCGCAAGAAGGGCATCTTCGAAAAGGTCCGCGACATGCTCCACGGGCAGTGACCGGAACCAACCTACGAAGCACATCTGCGTCGACGAGGAAGCAACATGAGCGACACGAAACCCGGTCAGGACGAGGCGCGCGACGACGACGCCAACGTGGATGCCACCACGGAGAGCGGCTCGCGTTTCGAACTGCAGCTGCAGCGCGCACTCGCCGACATGGCCAACTTGCGCAAGCGCATGCACAAGGAGATCGAGGAGGCCCGGCGCAAGTCGCTGGAGGGGCTGACCGCCGAACTGCTCCCGGTCCTCGACAACTTCCACCTCGCGCTCGGCGCGCGCAGCGAGCAGGAAGCCGCCACCGGCGCGATCAACGCCGACGCGATCGTCGACGGGCTGCGCATGGTGAAGAGCATGCTCGAAGGCGTGCTGGAGCGTCACGGTCTCTCGGAGATCCGCAGTGACGGCTGTGAGTTCGATCCGAACGTCCATGAGGCCGTCGGGGTCGATTCCGGATCCGGCGCGCCGCCAGGACGCATCGTGCAGGTCATGGCCCGCGGCTACCGACTGGGCGAGCGCGTGCTCCGTCCGAGTCGTGTGATCGTCGCCGGATCGACCGACGCCGCATCGACGCCACGCAATGGCGAATCCGGCTGAGAGCAGCATCTCCCCACCCTCGACGATCGTCGACACCGCGATGCCGACCTACCGCTACGAGTGCGAAGCCTGTGGACACGGCTTCGAGCTGTTCCAGTCGATGACCGACAAGGTCAAGCGCAAGTGCCCGTCGTGCGGGAAGCCGAAGCTCGCCCGCCTGATCGGTGCAGGCGCCGGAGTGATCTTCAAGGGCTCCGGCTTCTACCAGACCGACTACAAGGGCAGCGGGTCGAAGGGCCGCGAGTCGGACGGGTCCTCGACGGACAACGCCGGCTCGAAGGAACCCGCGAAGAAGGACGGCGGCAGCTCCGACTCCGCCGCGAAGCCCGCGGAGAGCAAGCCGGCGCCGAAACCGAAGAGCGGGTCCTGATCCGGGCGTCGCACACTCCCGGTTGATGCCGCAGATCGTCGCCGCGCTATCCTGCGTGCCCATGGTGGTGATCCCCTCGCTACGGCGACTCCTGTGCGCGCTGCCCCTGCTCGCCACGAGCTGCACCGGCTGGTTCTTCACCGGAATCCAGTACCCCGATCGCTCGCGGCCGGTCGTCCTGATCGAGACGAAGGCCGGCGCCGAGTGCGGCGTGGCGACCTCGGAAGGGATCCTGTTCCTCGGTCGCACGGCGAAGGAGGGAGTCTGCCGCGTGCACCTCTTCCTCGGCGGACAGCCGATCGTCGAGGACGGACGCATCGACGGCTTCGGCGGTGTCTACTCCCGCGCGGTCATCGATCGAAAGCACGAGGCCGCCCCCGTCTGGACCCGCAAGCTCGAGCGTGGTGAGGGCCTGATCGCGCAGCGCTGGCGGGGCGGCGACGTGGAGAACATCGACGTCCGCGTCTCGACCGACGTCGCGGTCGACGGCGACGTGCTCGATGCGCCCGATGTCGAGCTTCCACTCGGCACCGGCGTGTTCAAGGAGGCGGACGGGCGCCTGCACTTCGTCGGGCTCGTGGCGGCCACGGCCGACCTCGAGGACGCCTCGCTCGGCAGCCGGCGCTTCGTGCTGTTCACCGGACCCGATCGACTCGCCGAGGCACTCGCGGTCCCTGAGCGCACGTCGACCCCACCGCAGATCAAGTATCGCCCGGACAGCACTTGGATCGTCGAGCCGCCGCCGCGCGAGGTCGACAAGGGCGACAAGAAGTAACCCCCGCCGCGCTCAGCGCTCGAGAGGCAATTGGTCTCTCGAGCGCTGCGTGGCCGCGCATGCGGCCACCAGCAAGCATCCGAGAGCCCGTGTCATGGGTTTCCTCCCGGGCTCTCAGCGCACCATCGCCAGCACGTTCTCGAGCACGTCGGCGAGCGCGAACACGACGAGATTGTCGAGCGCCTCGATCACGTCGTCGCCACGCGGGATGACGATTTCGCCGCTCTCCCTCGCGATCGCCCCCACCACCGCGCCGCGCGGGAAGCGCGCGTCCTTGAGCTTCTTGCCGACCAGCTTGCTGCCCGGGAGCACCTCGAGCTCGATCACCTCGGCCTTGCCCTCCTCGATCGTGGCGATGCGACTGATGCTGCCGCCGCGCACGATCGAGAGGATCGCGTTCGCACACAGCAGACGTGGCGAAACCGCGACCGACACGCCGAGCTTCTCGTACAGCGAGACGTAGTCCGGCTTGTGCACCAGCGCGATCGTGCGCTCCACGCCGAGCGTGCGCGCGAGCTGGCAGGACATCAGGTTGACCTCGTCGACGTCGGACAGGCCGAGGAAGGCGTCACAGTCACCGACATGCTCCTCGCGGAGCAGTTCGAGATCGGTGCCCTCGGCGTGCAGCACGGTCACGTCGTCGAGCGTCGCGGCGAGCCGCTCCGCGTCATCGCGATCGGGGACGATCACGCGCACCGCGATGCGCATCTTGCGCATCGACTGGGCCACCTGCGAGGCGATGCCGGTGGCGCCGAAGATCACCACGTCGCGCACGCTGGTGGGCGCCGATCCGGACTTCTTCTCGAAGGCCGCGATGCCCTTCTCGTCGCCGAGGACGAGCACCTCGTCGCCGACCTGACAGACGTCGTCACCGCCCGGGACGATCACATCGTGATGGCGATCGATCGCGGTGATCAGCACGTTGTTCGGGATCTTCAGGTCGCGGACCGGCACGCCGACCAGCGGCGAGTCCTCGGTCAGGCGTACGCGCCGCATCTGGATGCGGCCGTCGGCGAAGTTCTCGACGCCCACCGCCTGGTTCTGCCGCACCACCTTCACGACCTCCGTGGCCGCCAGCGACTCCAGCGACAGGATCTGGTCGAAGGCGAGGTTCTTGCGGAAGAAGGTCCGGAAGCGCTGGAACGGCGTCATGTCCTTCACCCGCAGCACGGTGCGCCGGGCGCCGATGCGCTTGCCGAACAAGCAGCTCAGCATGTTGACGTTGTCGTCGTTCGACACCGCGAGCAGCAGGTCGATCGAGTCCGCCTCGGCCCGATCGAGGATGTCGGGGCGCGAGCCGTCCCCGTGGATGGCGTGCACGTCGAGGGCCTCGCTGACGCGCCGCAGGCGGGTGAGGTCGGCATCGACCACCGTCACCGCATGCCCTTCGCTGACGAGCACACGTGCGAGGTGGCTGCCCACCTCTCCGAGTCCGACCACGAGGATGTTCATGTGCTGCCGGCGGCATTCCGCCGGCGAGCAGGTTAGCCCATCCGCGGGTCCTGCCGAACGTCGTTTCCCGGTCTGGATCCTCCCCACCTGCGCGCTTCAATTCCGGTCCTTGCGCGCCCTGCTCCTCGACAACCGCGATTCCTTCGTGTGGAACCTCGCTCAGCTCGCGATGGGGCTCGGCGTCTCCGTCGAGGTCGTGCGCAGCGACCGCAGCGACGTCGCGACGGTCACCGCGACGCGTCCCGATGCGATCCTGATCTCGCCGGGTCCCGGCCGTCCCGAAGACGCCGGCTGTTCGGTCGACGTGATCCGAGTGCTCGGCGCGACCATCCCGATCCTCGGCGTGTGTCTCGGACACCAGGCCATCGGACTCGCGCACGGTGCACGAATCGACCGCACCGCGCCGTGCCACGGCAAGACGCGCGCGATCCGTCACACCGATCGCGGCCTGTTCCGCGGCCTGCCGCCGCGGTTCGACGTGTGCCGCTATCACTCGCTGTGCGTCGCCGAGGACTCGCTGCCCACCGAGCTCGTGGTCGATGCGTGGAGTGAAGACGGCGTGGTGATGGCGCTGCGCCACGAGACCAGACCGACATACGGTGTCCAGTTCCATCCCGAGTCGTTCCGCACCGAACTCGGTGCCGAGCTCGTCGGCGCGTTCCTGCGCCTCGCCTCATGAGCCCCGTCCTGCAGATCGAGGGGCTCGGCAAGGACTTCGGTGACAGGACCGTCGTCACCCACGCCGATCTCGAACTCGCGCGCGGTGAACTGCTCGGTTTCGTCGGCCCCAACGGCGCCGGCAAGTCGACCTGCCTGCGCGTGCTGGTCGGCGTCCTGCCGCGCGATCGCGGCAAGGTGCGCGTGCTCGGGCTCGACCCCGCGACCGACTCCCTGGCGATCCGTCACCGCTGCAGCTACCTGCCCGGCGAGACCAGCGTGTACGCGTCGATGACCGGTCGCGAGTACCTCGACTTCGCGCTGAGCTTCCACCAGGGGACACGGCGTCTGTCGCACGAGTCGGCAGCGATGTTCGACCTGCCGCTCCAGCGGCGCGTGCGCACCTACTCCGCGGGCATGAAGCAGAAGCTCGCGCTGCTCGCGGCGCTGCAGCCCGATGTCGAGCTCTACGTCCTCGACGAGCCCGATCGTGCCCTCGACGCCAGCGCGCGCCTCGTGCTGCGCGAACTGATCCGCGACCTCGGCAAGGAGGGCCGCAGCGTGCTGCTCAGCTCGCACCACCTCAGCGAGGTCGAAGCGCTCACCGACCGCTCGGTGTTCCTGTTCGAGGGACGCACCGTCGATCCCGACCGCGTGCGGCATGCCCGCGAGCTGCTGCGCGCGGAGATCCGTCTGCATCTGCGCCGCGACATCGAATGGCCAGAAGGCGTCGAGAGCCGACGACGCGACGAGGACGGCACCTGGCGTCTGCGCGTCCGCGGCGATCCGCTCAGCTATCTGGCGCGCCTCCCGAGCGACGCCGTCGACCGCATCGAAGTCGGCAGCGTGCGGCTCGAAGACCTCTACCGCGTCCTCTCGGAACCCACGGAGGGCTCAGCGTGATCGCCCGCAAGACCTGGCGCGAGATCCGCGGCATGGCGATCGCCTACGCAGTGATCCTCGAGCTGCTGCTGATCCCCGCGGTGCTGCTGTGGCCCGACGTCAAGCAGGGCCTTTCGGGGCTCGTGCGCCTGATGCCGATGCGTTCCCTGCGCGACGCGTTCAACGCGATGATGAGCCCCGACGACGACGTCGCCTATCGCGCGTACCTCGCCGTCCAGGTGTTCTTCAAGGGCACCAATATCGTCGGCATCGCCGGCGCGGTCCTCCTCGGCACCGGACTGATCGCACGCGAGCGGGAGAACCAGACGCTCGAGTTCCTGGTGTCGCGACCGATCTCGCGCTCGCGGATCCTGTGGGGCAAGTTCTGGGTCGTCGCGCTGATCCTGATCGTGCCGATCTTCGTCACCTCGTGGACGGTGATCCCGCTGAGCAAGGTGGACAGCGTGGCCGTCGACATCCCCTTCGACGTGGTCACGATCTGCTGCGTGCACGCTTCGGCCTTCGTCCTCGCCGTGCTCGCGATCACCACGTTGATCTCGGTGCTGGGCCGCTCGCAGGTCTCCACCGCGTTCTGGATCGGCGCCGTGGTCCTCGTGGAGGCGACCACCTACTTCGTGCAGGGCATCAACGCCGCGAGCGCGTTCCGCCTGTCGGACTTCTACGTCTACGGGCCGGTGATGGCGGGCAACGTGCCGGCCATGACCTTGTTCCTCGACAAGACCATCTGGCTCCTCGTCGTGGCCGGCGCCGCCTACTTCGCCGCCGATCGCACCTTCCGGAAGTCCGGCCTGTGACGATGCCGCTCCGCGTCGAGATCCTGCTCGTCGCGCTGCGCGAGATCCTGCGCGTGGTCGCGCTGCCCTTCCATCTGCTCGCCTTCCTGCCGCGACGCGGACGCCACCTGCGCGGCGCGCGCGACGCCCTGCAGGGTGGATCGCGCCCCACCGCCGGTGTCGCGCTCGTCGTGGCCCCCACGCCGCCGCACCGGGTGTTCCTGTCCTGCGGTGAGGCCTCGGGCGAAGAGCTCACCCTGCGCCTGCTCGACGCCGCAACGTTGCGCTGCGCCGCTTCCGGGCGGCCGCTTCCGCAGATCCTCGCCTTCGGCGGTGCGCGACTGCAGGCACGCGGCGTCGATCTGCGCTTCCCGCTCGCCGATCACGCGGTGATGGGAATCGCCGGAGTGCTCGCGAGCATCCCGTTGATCCTGCGCGCCTTCGCGACATACCTGCGGATCCTCCGCGACGAGCGCCCCGATCTGGTGTTTCTCGTCGACTATCCCGGACTGCACCTGGTGATGGCGGAGGCGGCGCGCCGTCGCGGCATCCCGGTGGTGCACTACGTCGCGCCGCAGTACTGGGCCTGGGGACCGTGGCGCATGGAGCGCTACCGCCGCGCCGTCGACGCGACGCTGACGATCCTGCCCTTCGAGCCGGCCTTCTTCCAAAGCGTCGGGCTGCGCTCGGAGTACGTCGGCCACCCGCTCCTCGACGCACCGCGCGACCCGCCGCACGAGGCGCTCGCCGGTCCCGCGCGCGTCCTGCTGCTGTTGCCCGGCAGCCGTCGCAAGGAGATCGCGCTGCACCTGCTGCCGATGGTCGAGGTCGCGCGTCGCCTGCGCGCGCTCGAACCCGACATGCGCGTGATCGTGGCCCACCGTGACGAGCGGCGCATCGCAGCGATCCGCGCGCTGCTCGCCGGAGCACACGATGTCGACTTCGTCGAGGTGCTGCACACCGAACCCCGTCGCGTGCTGTCGCGTGCCCACGCCTGCCTCGTCAAGTCCGGCACCGGTTCGCTCGAAGCGTCGCTCGCGCGGGTGCCGAGCGTGATCGTCTACGTGGTGCAGGGACCGGTCGCGCGGCTCGTACGCCGCCATCTCCTCACCGTGCCCTTCTTCGGTTCCGCCAACCTGTGCATGGCGCGGCAGGTCCAGCCGGAGATCGCGATCGAGTCGACCGCCGACTGGCAACGCGCCGGAGACGAACTCGCCGCACTGTGGCGCGACGGACCGCGCCGGGCCCAGGCCCTCGCCGACCTCGATGCGTTGCGCACACGACTCGGCGAACCGGGTGCCTCGACCCGCGCCGCGCGTCTGCTGTGCGACGGCCTCGCCTGCGCCCAGGAGAGCCGGACGTGAGCCGAACCCTGCCGCGCCGCACCGGAGTCGCCGACCTGCGCGCCTTCCTGGCGATCCTGCGCCGCGAGCGCGAGCTGGTCGAGATCGACGTCGAGTGCGACCCCGACCTCGAGATCGCCGAGATCCACCGCCGCACCATCGCAGCCGGCGGGCCGGCGCTGCTGTTCCGCCGCGTGAAGGGCTCGCCGTGGCCGCTGGTCACCAATCTCTTCGGCACGGCTCGTCGCATCGAGTTCGCCTTCGGTCCGCGCCCGGAGGTGCTGGTCGAGCGCCTCGCGGCGCTGCCGCACGAGCTGATGCCGCCGAGCCTCGGTCGCCTGCTGGGGCAGCGCGACCTGGTCGGCGCGCTGCTGCGCACCGGCCTCCGCCGTCGCAGGCGCGGGCCGCTCACCGAGGTGATCGACCGACCGCCGCGCCTGTCGCGCCTGCCGCTGCTGCGGACCTGGGCCCTCGACGGCGGCCCCTTCGTCACGCTGCCCCTGGTGCTCACCGAGCACCCCGCCGGCCTCGGCAGCAACCTCGGGATGTACCGCATCCAGCGCTTCTCCGACGACACCTGCGGACTCCACGTGCAGATCGGCAAGGGCGGCGGTTTCCACCTCGCGGAGCACGAGGCACGCGGGATCCCGATGCCGGTCGCGATCCACATCGGCGGCCCACCTGCGCTGATGCTCGGCGCAATTGCCCCGCTGCCGGAGAACGTCCCCGAGCTGCTGCTCACCTCGCTGGTGCTCGGCGAACGCCTGCGCACCACGCGCACGCCGGACAGCGCGCTGCCGCTGTGCGCCGACAGCGAGTTCGCGATCCTCGGCGAAGTGAAGCCCGGTGCGCGTCACCCCGAGGGTCCCTTCGGCGACCACTACGGCTACTACTCCCTGCAACACGACTACCCGCGCGTCGACGTGCACGCGCTCGCGCACCGTCGCGATCCGATCTGCGCCGCCACCGTGGTGGGCAAGCCGCGCCAGGAGGACTTCTTCCTCGGCGACTACCTGCAGCAGCTGCTCACGCCCCTGATCCGCCTGGTGATGCCGGCGGTCGTCGACCTGTGGTCGTACGGCGAGACCGGCTACCACAGCCTCGCCGCAGCGGTGGTGCGCGAGCGCTACCGCCGCGAAGCGATGGCCTCGGCCTTCCGCATCCTCGGCGAGGGCCAGCTCGCCCTGACCAAGTTCCTGCTGCTCACCGACCGCGCCGTCGACCTGCGCGACTTCAAGGCCACGCTCGCGCACGTGCTCGCGCGCGCCGACCTGCGCACCGACCTGTACGTGTTCGCCAACCTGTCGATGGACACGCTCGACTACACCGGTCCGAAGGTGAACGAGGGCAGCAAGGGCGTGCTGTGCGGACTCGGTGAGCCGATCCGCGCACTTCCCGAACGCTTCGAAGGCGCTGCGCTCGGCACCGGTTTCACGGCCGCGATCCCCTTCTGCCCCGGATGTCTGTGCGTGCAGGGCCCGAGCCATGAGCGCGAACCCGACGCCGCCGCGCGCCTCGCGCAGGGGCGCGCCCTCGACGCCTGGCCGCTGGTCGTCCTGTGCGACGACGCCGCCAAGGTGGCGAGCAGCGTCCCGCGCTTCCTGTGGACGACCTTCACCCGTTTCGAACCCGCCGCCGACCTGCACACGCGGAGCCGACGCATCGAGCGCCACCACGTGGTCCACGAGGGACCACTGGTGCTCGACGCGCGCATGAAGGCGTCCTATCCCCGCGAGCTGTTCTGCGACGAGACCACCGCCGCCACGGTGACTCGCCGCTGGCGCGAGTACTTCCCGCGCGGCGACGTGGCGATGGGCGACTCCGACGTCGCACACCTCGATCCCGCACCCTCCCCGCGATGAGCTATCCCCACCTCTCCCCCGCCGAAGGTCAGGCCGCACTGAAGGCCGATCCCGAGCTGATCGTCCTCGACGTCCGCACGCCCATGGAGTTCGCCATGCATCGCATCGAGGGCGCCGTGCTGCTCCCGATCCAGGAGTTGCAGATGCGTCTTCTGGAACTCGACCGCGGCGCCCGCTACCTCGTCACCTGTGAACACGGCGTGCGCAGCCGCATGGCCTGCGACTATCTGCACGGCCTCGGCTTCGCATCGCTGCGCAACCTCACCGGCGGGATGGCGAACTGGATCGCCGCCGGACTGCCGATCGTGCGCGGCTGAGTCAAGGGGCACCGCGCGCCTCCATCGCGAGCAGCGCCTCCTTCACCCCGATGCCGCCGTTGTAGCCGGTGGCCTTGCCGTCGCTGCCGATCACGCGATGGCAGGGGATCACCAGCGCGCAGGGATTGGTGGCGTTGGCGCGCGCGACGGCACGCACCGCGGTCGGCCGCCCGATACGTCGCGCGAGCTCCTTGTAGCTCAGGGTCTTGCCGTAGCCGATGCGCGCGACCGCCTTCCACACGCTGTTCTGGAACGGCGTGCCCTGCTTCGCACGCGGCAGATCCAGGGCGGTCGATCGACCGGCGAGGAAGTCCTTCACCGCGCTCGCGACGCGCCCACAGGCCCTTGTGTCGTCGACCACCGCATGACCGCGCTCGCGCCAGGTCTCGCGCTGTGCCTCGAGCTCGGCATCGGCGGAGGCGGGATCGAGGAAGCGCATCGCGACGAGATCACCGCTCTCGTCGACGCCGATCAGGAGCGGGGCGAGGCGCGTGCGGAGGACGGTGACGTGGATCCTGGCCTTGTTCATGTCGGTTCACGCAGACGTTGCCAGAGCTGGAAGCAGGCCTGGCTGCGGAATGGACTCAGCGGTGCGAGTGCAGCGGCGACCTCGGCGGACGTCGGCCGCTGCTCGGTGCCGCATGCCGCCTGCAGTGCAACGGCGAGCGCGACATCTCCCGCCGGAGCGCAATCCGCATGGCCGAAGCCGCGCATCAGCACGTACTCCGCCGACCACGGGCCGAGCCCGCGGATCTCGCAGAGCCTGCGGCGCGCGGTCCGCGCCGAGCCGCGTTCGAGGGCGTCGAGATCCAGCGTGCCGTCCTCGATCGCGCGTGCGACCGCGATCAGGCACTCGGCCTTCTGTCGGGAGAAGCGCCGGTCGCGCAACGCGTCGACCGTGAGCGCAGCGACCGCGGACGGCGACGGCAGCGCGCGCAGTCCACGCGGTGCGCTGGCCCCGCACATCGACACCAGTTCGCGGCGCAGCTCGAGCGCGAAGCCGAGGTTCACCTGCTGCCCGACGATGGCGAGCACCAGCGCGTCGAAGACCGTCGCCGTGCACGGCACACGCAGACCCGGGTATCGCCGCGCCCAACCGGCCGTTTCACCGAGCGCCGCGGCCCGCCGCGCGAAGCCCGCGTCGTCGGCGCCAAGACCGAGCAGGCGTACGACCACGCGATGGGCGGCGATGCGCATCGCCGGCGACAACGCTCGCGCCGACTCCAGGGCCACGCCGACCCTCCCGTGGCGCGAGAAGTCGAGCTCCAACACCGCGGGCGAGCCGTCGAGCTCGACGGCCTGGAGGAAGCGATCGCCCTCACGCCTCTCGCTGACGCTCTCGACATCGCGCGCGAGGTAGGAGCACAGGGCTTCGACGCGCAGCTCGCGGGGCACCTGCAGCTCGAAGCGATCGGCGTTCAGCAGGCGGCGCCACGCATCCGGCGTCGTCCCGGTGAAGGTGCGGAAGGCGGCGTGGAAGGCGGAGGCACTCTCCCAGCCGAGGTCTTGTCCGAGATCGAGCAGGCCGCGATCCGTCGTACCCAGCAGGTCCATCGCGCGCTCCACGCGCAATCGCCGCAGGCTCCGCGCCACGCTGTCGTGCCGGTGGCCGCGGAACAAGGCCTCCAGCCGCGTCGCACCGAGCCCGAAGCGATGCGCGACCGCGGGGACGTCCGGGAGGGCCGCCGGGTCTTCGCGGAGCGCGCGCAGGATCCGGTCGACCTGCTCCGCCTCGCCATCGACGCCGGCGAGCACCTCGTCGGGTCGACAGCGCAGGCAGGGGCGGAAGCCCGCGGCGCGTGCCTCGCGGCCGTCCCGGAAGATCCGCAGGTGCTCCGGACGAGGCCGGCGCGCACGACAGGAGGCGACGCAGTAGATCCCGGTGGTCGTCACGCCGGCGACGAAGTGCCGCTCCCGACGCGCATCCCGCTCCAGGAAGGCGGTCCTCAGGCGCTGCTCGTTCCGGGTCACGCGCGCATCGGAACCGCACCGTGGGACGCTGTCCTCCGGAAACCGTCGCGGCAATCCGATCGGCCGCTATCATCCCCGCCCCGCCAACCACGACGACCCCGCCCATGCATCTCGCCGCCCTCGATCTCCGTCCCGGTTTCCTGGTCCGCTACGAAGGCCGCATGTGCAAGGTCACGTGGTGGAACATCCTCCGCAACGACCGCCGCCAGTTCGTGCAACTGAAGGTCAAGGACATCCAGACCGGGCGCGTCAGCGAGATCAAGGAGAGCCCCGACACCAAGTACGAGGTGCTCGACAACGAGGAGATCGAGCTCACCCACTCGTACCGCGACGGCATCGACGAGGTCTTCTTCACCGAGAACGGGGACGAGGTGCGTTGCCCGGTCGCCGCGGCGGAGGACGCGCTGCTGTGGCCGTCCGAGGTCTACATCGGCTTCTTCGTGCAGGACCAGCTCCTCTCGGTGAACCCGCCGAAGACCTCGGTGCTGACCGTCACCGAGACCGCCCCGCCGGTGCGCGGCGGCGGCGCGACCGGCCAGAAGGAGGCGGTGCTCGAGAACGGCGTGAAGGTGAAGGTCGGCCTCCTCACCGACGTGGGCGACAAGGTGCGCATCGACACCGAGACGCTCGAATTCAAGGAACGCGTCACCGGTTGAGGACGCGCGGAGACGGGACCACGCGATGCGACTCTGCGCGATCGAGGTGGTCCATCCGCGGGTCGCCTGCGTGCGGCATCGCGCCTTCCTCTCCTGCAGCTACGTCGCGCGCACCGAGCTGGGCTTCGCGCTGATCGATTCCGGGATGGCGGTCGACGGCGCCCCGATGTGCGCCGGCATCGAGGCGCTCGGCGGACGCGTCGAGGACCTGCGCTGGATCCTGCTGACGCACTGGCACAACGACCACACCGCCGGTGCGGCGGCGCTCGCCGCGAAGAGCGGGGCCGCGGTCCTGCACGCCCCGCGTGCGCTGGAGCACTTCACGCCGGGGCGCCGTCGCCTGCGTCATCGGATCGCCGAGCGCATCCCCGAGTTCGGACCCTTCGCGCTGCTCAAGGGCATCGTCGGGCAGGCGCCGCCGCGACCACTCGCGATCACCGGCCACATCGACGAAGGCGACGTCGTCGCAGGCGAGATCGAGGTTCTGGCGACGCCTGGCCACTCGATCGAGCACCTCAGCTTCTGGTGGCCCTCACAGCGCGTGCTGTTCGCCGGGGATGCCCTCGCCGTGTGCGGCGGTCGGATCTCGTACATGTCACGCGCGCTGACACAGGACGTGGCTGCGGCCCACGCCTCGATGCGCCGCCTGCTCGAACTCGACGCCGCGCTGATCTGCCCCGGTCATCGCCGGCCGCTGACCCGCGATGTCGATGGCCATCGCACCGCGGCCCTGCGAGACCTCGCCGCACGCCGGCGTTGGCCGCTGTTCTCGTGAGCCGCGTCACGCCCGCCGACGGACTCCGCTGACGGTCGACCGCAGCGGGCCTTGGTGCATGGCTTGACCACGGCCTCTGCGCGGGAGAAGACACCGTGGCTCCGCCCCCAC
Source organism: Planctomycetota bacterium (assembly GCA_046349595.1). GTDB lineage: Bacteria > Planctomycetota > UBA1135 > UBA1135 > UBA2386 > JACRLW01. Next base: position 1,275,819 of record JAXMCA010000001.1, on the reverse strand, counting down.
GACGGGCCTCATCGACATGCGCTCGCTCCTCACGCTCGTCACTGCCTTCTTGTTCGGCGCGTCCCTCGCCGCGCAGGATTTCATCTACTACCGCTTCGATTCGGGCTGCACGAACGAGGTGATCAACTACGCCAGCGGTGCGCAGGCGCTGCCGAACAACGGCGAGCTCGAGACCACGACGCCCACCACTCCGTGGACGGCCGGACGCTTCGGCTCCGCGCTCGCCGGCGGGAGCAGCAGCTCCTACAACCGCGTGCGCACCGGATGGGACCCGAGCACGCAGCCGATCACCGGGGACGTGACCATCGCCTTCTTCATGAAGGAGACCACCGCGCCGACGTCCTCCGCGAACTACCTGATGGGTGCGCCCAGCGGAGGCTTCCGCCTGTTCACGAACGGTGTGGCAGGCCGCGGCCTCTATCAACGCGTGCTGCTCGCCAGCGGCGGCAACGGCATCAACGCCACGATCGCCAACGACTTCTATCTGCCGGCCACCACCACCGACGTGCAGACCCTGGCAGCACGAGGCTGGGTCCACATCGCGATGGTCGTCGACGCCACGTCACGGACCGCCGACTGGTACGTCAATGGCGTGTCGGTCATGCAGCTCCAGAACGTCGTCGGCGGTGCGAACATCGTCGCCGCCGGCCCCTTCCACGTCGGCTACTCCGGCACGGCTTCGTACTACGCCTTCGACGAGTTCCTGCTCAGCAGGCGCGCCTACAGCGCCGCCGAGGTGCTGAGCCTCGCGCACGGCGCACACGCCGGTGACGGCCGCTTCTCCTCGGGCATCACGAGTCAGTGCGGCACCGCGACGCTGTCGGGCAACGGCACGGCCCCGTATCTCGGGAACGCCGGCTACACCCTGCACCTCTCGACCACCGCGACCGGCTCCTTTGCGCTGAACATCGGGCTGAGCCGCTGCTCGATCGGCGGTGCGACCCCCCTGCCACTCGACGCCGGAACCCTGAGTCCGATCGCCGCCGGCTGCTGGATCCTCACCGACACCCTGACCTCGGCGGGCGGCGGGCTCGGCGGAGGAACCGTGCAGATCCCGCTGGGCATCCCGATCCTCGCCAACCTCGCCGGCCTCGACCTCTATGCGCAGGGACTCGTCTTGATCCTCGCGCCGCAGCCGGTGCTCGAAGCGACCGGCGGCGTCGCCCTCGGGCTCGGCTACTGACCGGAGCGTTTCGGCGGGCGCAGCTCCGCGGGGCTCTCCCGCGGCGGATCGGTGATGCCGATGTAACCGGTCGAGACCAGCACGTCGTCGAACCACACGCGGTTGTCCCGGCGCGCGTGGTGCACGTAGATGTCGAGCCCGATGCGACGGAGCGTCACGGCAGCGGTGCTGCGCAGGCGCAGCCCCTGCCAGTGCATGTAGAGGCGGCCGTCGATCCAGGTCGCGAGTTCGCCGTCGAAGGCTCCCGGCGTGTTCGCATTGACCATCAGCTCGAAACACGTCCAGCGATCACGCCGCGGAATGACGCGGTCCTCGGGCTCGGGTGAGAGCAGGTTGCCCCAGAAGTGACCGTCACGGTCGCGCTTCATGTCCATCCAGTAGGTGTAGAGGAACGCGTAGCCGGGGGCCGCGAGCCGGCGCCAGTCGATCCAGGTCTCGAACGACGCGCTGAAGTGGTCATCGCCCTTCGGTCGGATGCCGGCGGTTCCCATCCCCGCCCACTTGTCGTCGCCGGCGACGCCGACCAGGCAACCGCCGGTGTGGTTGAGGTCACCCTGGTCGTAGTCCACGGCCCACTTCAGCCAATAGCGGAGATGGAGACGCCGCTGCGGATCGCCGCCGAGCCAGCCGCTGACGCCTGCACCCGACGAGGCGCCGTCGCGTGCTGGCGCCGTGAGCTGCAAGGCGCCGGAGCCCGAATGCGCGAGGTGCGGATCGCGCGTCAGCACCGCACGCCCGTCCTCCTCGCCACGCACCTCGAAGAAGTGCGAGAAGGCGTCGTCGGACTCGAAGTCCTCGCGGAACAGGACCACACCAGGTCGCTGAAGTGTGTCGAGACGTTGGTGGTCCGCAAGCGTCCGTGCCGTCACGAGCTGCGGCTCGGGAAGCACTTCGGCTCGCGCCGGAGCCGGATCCTGTGGAAGAGCGAGGGCGAGGCAGAGGGTCAGCATGGAGGAGAAGGAGGATGGTAGCCCGGTCCGCGATCGGTGCCGTGGCGCGCGACACCGTGACCGCTGATTGCGACGCGGGTTGCGATGCGCCGACTATCGTGGATGCATCGCTCCACCCGCGACTCGTCGATGAAGCCACGCGCGCTCCTTGCATTCCTCCCCCTCGCCCTCGCGTCCTGCGCGAGCGCACCGCCGCTCTACGACAACCTCGGTCACGGCACGCGCGCCGTCACCGCCGCTTCGGCCGCGGTGCAGCCCTGGTTCGACCAGGGCCTGACCCTGTGCTGGGGCTTCAATCACGACGAGGCGGTCCGCTCCTTCGAACAGGCGCTGCGGCTCGATCCGAGTTGTGCGATGGCGCAGTGGGGAATCGCCCTCGCGCTCGGCCCCAACCTCAACTCGCGACCGAGCGACGAGGCGGTGTGGCAGCACGCCTACCGGGCATCCAGGGAAGCGCTCGCTCTCGACGGCGGATGCACCACGGTCGAGCGCGAGCTGATCACCGCGATGCAGACGCGCTACGCCGACCCGCCGCCGAAGGACCGCGGCGACCTCGATCGCGCCTATGCGCAGGCGATGGGCGAGGTCTTCGCGCGCCATCCGGACGACGCCGACGTCGGCACGCTCTACGCCGACGCCCTGATGAACATCGATCAGAACTGGCGCCAGTGGGGAACCGACACGACGCGCGGCGAGTACACGCCGACCATCCTCTCGACCCTCGCGGCGGTGCTCACCGCGCATCCGGAGCACGCCGGCGCGAACCACCTGTGGATCCACGCCGTCGAAGCCTCGGATCATCCCGAACGCGCGCTCGACGCCGCGCGACGACTCGGCTCCCTCGTGCCGGGATCGGGGCACCTCGTGCACATGCCGTCGCACATCTACATCCGTCTCGGCATGTACCAGGACGCGATCGAGTGCAATGCCGCGGCCGTCGCGCAGGACGATGCCTTCTTCGCGCTGCGACCCTCGCGGGGGACCTATCAGGGCTACCGGGCCCACAACCACCACTTCCTGGTCTGGGCGGCGCTGTTCCAGGGCTCCCGCGAGATCGCGCTCGACGCCGCGCGCGCGATGGTCGGAAAGCTCCGCGACGCGCTCGGCGACTTGCCGATCTCGTACGAGTCGTACCTGTTCGTGCCGATGCACGTGATGATGCGCTTCGGCATGTGGGACGAGATGCTGCGCGAACGGGCGCCGGGAGAGCGTTTCACGGTCGCGACCGCGCTGTGGCACCACGGTCGCGCCATCGCGCTCGCCAACACCGAGCGGATCGAGGAGGCGCGCGCCGAGGCCGCGGCTTTCGAGACCGTGGTGGCGACGATCCCCAAGGACCGCCGGGTGCGCCGCGCCACCATCGAACATCTGATGGGCGCCGCGCGCGGCATGATGAACGGCGAGATCCTGTTCCGGCAGGGCCGTCAGGACGAGGCCTTCGCCGCGCTGCGCGACGGCATCGCACACGAGGACGCGATGCCGTACTCGGAACCGCCCGGTTGGATGCAGCCGATCCGCCACTCGCTCGGCGCCCTCCTCCTCGAGGCCGGTCGGGTCGCCGAGGCGGAGACCGTCTACCGCGAGGACCTGAAGCAGCACGCCGACAACGTCTGGTCGCTGCACGGCCTCGCCGAGTGCCTGCGGCGGCAGGACCGCATCGCGGAGGCGGTGGCGATCGAGACCACGCTGCAGCACGCGGCGGCGCACGCCGACGTCGCGATCACCTCGTCGTGCTTCTGCCGGCGGAAGTGATCGGAGCCGCGACTCACCACGGGATCGGCTGACGCTCGCGGAAGAATCCGCCGCTGGGGCCGGACTCCGGCAGCGTCGCGAGCCACAGCACGGTGTCCGCGCCCTGCTCGGGCGAGAGTTCGGCGTCGTCGCCGCCCATGCGCGTGCGCACCCAGCCGGGACAGCAGGCGTTGACCTTCACGTCGCCACGCAACGCGTGCGCGGTCACCAGCGTGGCTGCACACAGCGCGGCCTTGGTGATCGAGTAGGACGCCGGACCGCTCAATCCCTCGGCGAAGCTCCCCCACCCCGACGACAGGTTGACGATGCGACCGAAACCGCGCGCGAGCATCCCCGGAAGGAAGGCGCGCGTGGTCCACAGCGCACCGAGCAGGTTGACGTCGACCGCGGCGCGGAATTCGTCGCTCGAGGTCGTCAGCACGTCGCCTTCGAAGAGCACCGCACCGTTGTTGACGAGCACGTCGATGGCGATGCCGTCCTGGGCGAGCGACCGCGCGCAGGCATCGACCGACTCCTCGCGCGCGAGATCGAGTTCTCGATCGATCAGCAACGGGTTGCGCGAAACGGAGACGAGCGCGCGGGCGTCGTCGAGCCGGCGGGCCGTGGCGACCACGCGCAGTCCGCGCGCCAGGAGGCCGTGCACGACCGCGAGACCGATGCCGCGGTTCGCGCCGGTGACGAGGGCCGTGCGCGGCGTCGGGGACGACTCTGAGGTGCGCGAGCTCATGTGCGATTCGTCGCGCGGGGCCGGCGGTCCGGCAAGCACATTCCCCGGGTCGGCATCCACGCCCGCGGCCGGGGATTGTGATCTCGCGGCTCCCGTGGCGGGCCCCGTCGACGGATGATCCGCGGCCATGGTTCTCCTGCGTTTCTCGCTCGCCGCGCTGCTCGTCGCAGCTCTCCCCCATGCCCAGCAGACCACCATCACCGCGCAGGCCGCAGGAGACCTGTCCTCGGCCGCCCTCGGCAGCGGGGTGACCTCGTTCCAGCACGTCGCGCCCGGCACACCGATCGGATCGGGCTCGCCGACGCTCGATCTCGACACCTCGATCACGACCGGCACCTACCTGCACGCGATCACGCTCGGCTATCCCACGCAGCCGTCCCAGGACGGCATCGGCTTCAACTTCTTCGAGCGTGCCTATGCGCGCGCCGGCATCAGCGAGTCCTGCGGAAGCTCGTCGTCGCCGACCGTCGCGCGCGCGCAGCTCGGACCGCATGCGGTCCTGCTCACGCTCGGCAACGCACCGGGGCGGCGCGGCAGGATCGTGTTCCAGTTCCGCAGCAGCGTGGGGAGCACGGGGAGCGTCGGCGGTGCGATCGACATCGGCAACGACGGCACCGTCGAGTTCAGCACCGCCGCGACAGCGACCCGCGAGTTCCCCTGGGTGATGGGCGTGACCGGCACGGTCGACGTCCTGGTGTCCAACGACTGCCGCGTCGTCGGCACCGGCACCGGCAGCTACGAATCGGCGTGGACCGAGATCTGGGTCGGTTTCCGTCCCGACCTCACGGCGACCTGCACGATCACCTCCTACGGCACCGGCTGCGGCCCGCAGGCCGCGGCGAGCGACGCGGTGATCGGCACCAGCCGCGTGGTCACCTTCCTGACCACCGGTGCGTTCCCGCACGAACCGGTGATCGCGATCACCGGCGCGCACGCGATCAACCTGCCCTTGCCCGGCAACTGCGCCTTGCTGTCGTCGCTGGACATCGCCACGCTCGGCACCGCGGACCCCGCGGGATTGGCGACGCATACCATGGTGATTCCCGCGACGCTGACCGGAACCACCTTCCACCAGTTCGTGCCGGTTCACCTCGTGGGCACCGATCTGGTGATCACGACCTCGAACGGCCTGCGCGTCGACTGTCGCTGAACCAGCACGAAGGCAGCGGTCAGCGCTGCCGCGCCATGCCATCGAAGAGATCGCAGGCCTCACGACCCAGGCCGCTGCCGACCTCCAGAGGCGTGCCGAGTTGCAGATGGCGATCGTCCTTCGCATCGTGGGCGGGCCAGATCGGTTCGAGTCCCTTCGGATTCGGATCGCCGTCGCGGGCGAAAGCGCAGAAGCGCTGCATGACCTGATCGGAGACGGCGCGGGCCTCGTCGTCGCCGAGCGCCGAGAAGGTGCCGAACACGAAGGGGATCTCGGCGCCGTGCACGACCTGCTGCTTGCCGTCGCGGCCGCACCGCGGAGGCTGCGTGAACTGGTAGAGCCAGGCCCGCCCGCCGGCGGCGGAGACATCACGGCACATGCGTCGCGCAGGGGCCGCGAAGGACATCACCGTGATCAGCTCGTGGACGGCCTGCGGAACCGCGTCGTCGTCGGCCGCGGGGAACAGGGCGAGCACCTCGTCGGCATCGCGACCGAACAGGCCACGCGCGGCGAGGCGGTAGCCGCCGAGACGGCGGATCGGTGATGCGCGGCTGAAGACCGAGCCGTCGTCGAGGTTGCTGCCGGCGATGAAGGGCACCAGGTGCATCCGGCCCTCCTGCCACACCTTGCCGGGGGCCTCGGTCAACACGCGGCCATCGACGCAGGGCCCGATCTTCAAGGCGCGATCCGAAGCGCTGCCGCTGCCGATCGAGCCGATCGAGACCGGCACCGTCAACAGCTTCTCGACGCTCAACGCGCGCAGCGCCTCGAGGGCATCCGCGTCCTCGCCCTCGATGTCGAAGCGCTCGGCGACCTTGCGCCCGGTCAGATGTGCCGCCGGCTGCATCAGCCCGCTGCCCTCGCTCAGCGAAGGCGTGTTCCGGTTGTAGGACCCCGACTCGGCGATCGCGCGGTGGAACAGACCCTTCGCGAGCGGCGAGGCCATCAGCAGGCTGACGTCGACCGCACCCGCCGATTCGCCGAAGATCGTCACGCGTCCGGCATCGCCGCCGAACTGAGCGATGTTGCGCTGCACCCACTGCAAGGCCGCGATCTGGTCCATCAGTCCGTAGTCGCCGCTCGCGGCGATGCCGTCCTTCTCCTTGGCCTCCTTGGTCAATGCGGGATGCGCGAGGAAGCCGAACACGCCGAGGCGGTACTGGATGGTCACCACCACCACGCCGCGCGTCGCGAGATGACGGCCGTCGTAGAAGGGCGAAGCGGCACCGCCGATGATGTTCCCGCCGCCGTGGATCCAGACCATGACCGGGCGGCGCTCCTGCGCATCGGTCGCGGCGCTCCAGACGTTGAGATACAGACAGTCCTCGGACTGCTCCGTGAAGGAGAGGCCGTAGGAGAGCTCGGAGGGCTGGGGGCAAGCCGGCGCGAAATGCCCGCAGGTGCGTACGCCATCCCACTCCTTCACCGGCTGCGGCGGGCGCCACCGCAATGCGTCGAGCGGCGGCGCGGCGAAGGGGATACCGCGGAACACCGCGACGCTCTGCTCACCGACCTGGATGGTCTCCCCGCGTACGCGGCCCTTGTCGGTCGCGACCTCGGGAGCATCCTGTGGGCGAATCGATCCGAGGAGGCAAACGGCGATCGCGATGCACGGCCAAGGACGCATGGCCTCCTTGTAGCGGATCAGCGCGGAGGATCCCCGGCCGAGGCGGCCGCTGCGACCGCCTCGTAGCATGCACGCAATCCGATCTCGTCGGGCGAAGAGCCGTAGCCGCCCATCTCCGCGTACGGACCGCTTCCGCTGCCGTTGGTGATCCCGATCGCGTAGGCGCTGCGCAGGATCCAGATCGCATTGGGGCTGCGCGCCTCGCGTCGGATCGACTCGACGATGCGCGCACGCGCGGCGTCGTCGAAGCAGCCGTCGCAGTCGGCGCAGTCGAGCAACGGGAGGCCGGTGACGATCCAGGTTCCGTCCCTGGGAACATCGGGTCCGGCCGCGAAGCCCAGGCCCTGCTCATCGAGCGCGGGCTCGCGAGGATCCAGGATCACACCGCAGAGGATGTTCGGCGCGACGCCCCGGAACCAGCGCACGAGGACTTCGAGTCGTGCAGACGGTGATGCGCCGAGCACGGCATGACCGCGCGTGGCGTCGTCGAGATGCGTCGCGAGTTCGACCACCACGTTCTGCAGCCGATTCTCGACCAGGAACCGTCCGGTCGATTCGATCGCCTGCTGCACGGCGACCGCGCCGTCGAGTTCGCGATCACGAGCCGAACCGAGCACGGTGACGACCACCAGCATCGACTCGGCATCCGCGGCGCGGACCAGCCGCTCCAGACGCCGTGCGAAGTCCTCGCGAAGCGCACCCGCGGTGGTGAAGGCGGAGCGACACGACGCAACGGGCGTCCCCGCCGAGTCGTCTCCCGTCAGCGCGACCTGGATGGCCCCGAACCCATGTCCGGCCAGGTTCGACAGGTTGTTCAGGAAGCGCTCGGTCACGGCTTCGCTGCACAGCGCGTTGCCGACCGCGAGCCCGAAGCGATGCAACTCGACGTCGCCGAGCTGCGGAGCGCCGCCGACCACCCGGAACGGGCGCGGCGCCTCGGGTTGAACGGCGGCCACGTCCGTCGCCGGCTCGTGGTGCAGATCACGCCACCGTCCGACGTGCTCCTGCACCCAGTCGAAGTAGACGCGCACGCCGCGATCGTCTTGACCTGTCCCGTTCCCACCGATCTCGAAGTGAGGTGCCGTCCCGCTCGCTCCGGTGATGCCCTGCGCGAAGCCGCTGTTCCAGATCATCGCCGCGTGCGGCAGGCCGCGGTACGTCTCGCAGGTCGCGACGACCGCCGCGCGCTGGTCCGCCGTGAACACGCCGTCGTCCTTGAAGCGATCCCCGCCGCCCGGCTCGGTGTCGACCACGAATCCCTGCGCGGGGATCGGGTCGCCCTTCTGGATCATGCGGACGTCCATGCCCGGGAAGTCCCTCGATCCCTTCGACTCCGCAGCGGTGGTCACGCCGACGGCGATGTCGGGGGCGAGGTCGTGGAACCAGGCGGCCATGCGCGCCTTCTTCGCGGCGCCGTCGGGCTCTCGGTAGATCTCGTGATCGATGCGCGTCGGGTGGTCGAACTCGTAGGCGAGGTCGACGAAGACGTTGCGCAGGCCGCGCATCCGCAGCGTCCGCGCCGTGGTCTCGATGGCGTGGCGTACGGCGGTCTCGTCCTCGAGCTCCTGGTCCCACAGACCACACAGCACGTGGACCATCACCACCATGCCGCGACGATCGGCCTCGCGGCATAGCCACTCCAGGCGGTCGGCGGCGCAGGGATCGAGCTCGCCACGGCGACTGAACAGGTTCGCCCCGGCCATGCGGTCCGGATGACCGCCGTTGGCCGCCTGCAGGTGGACCGAGACGAGGTTCACGCCGTGGTCGGCCATCGCATCGAGACCGCGCACCAGGCGCTCGGTCAGCGGCCGGCTCTTCAGTGCATTGCCGCAGTGGATGCCCCACAGGTCGACGGGCACGCCGTCGAGCCAGGCGCGCTCGTCGTGCACGCGGAACTCGTGCGTCGGCGCCGGCTGCTGCGCGCGCACGGACGGGATCAGGAACAGGAGAGCGACGCTGAGGATGCTTGGGGTCGACATCGGCCATGGACCGCGACGGCGGAGCGGCGACATGCCGGGCAAGCGACGTGCCGCGAGTCGTCGAGCGCGATCGAGGTCGATCGAGGCGGTGATCGCGTCACGCATCCGCAACCCGATGTGCGATCGCCGCGACAGGAGAACGGCACGAGATCGGCTTCGAACGGAACCATGCTGCGTGCCGACCGCGCTCCGACGTCACCCGCGTACGGCACGCGTTGCGCGATGGAAACCGTCGCGTGCATCGCCGCGACGACGCGCGACGCGACTTCGCTCGGCACCGCGATGCGGCACGGACATTGCCTTGCGCGCACGGCATCGCCCAGAGCCTTCGACGTGATCCCGATGAAACACCCAGTCCTCGCAGCCCTGCTGTTCGCCCCGACCTTCCTGTGCTCCGCCGCCGTCGCGCAGCTACCCGATTGGGTCACCCGCACGACTTCCTCGCCGACCATGCTGTGGGCGGAGTCGACCATCGTGGTGGTCGAGGACGGCAGCGGCCTGCACGCCTTCTCCTCCTACACACGCACCTGGTCCGACCTCACGGTGAGCGCCAGCCGCAACTTCTACGGCTACGACGACCACTGCGTGGTGGTCGACGGCAACACCGCCTGGGCCTTCACGTCGCGCACGGCGCACTGGACCTCGCAGCCCCTGAGCGGTGCGCCCCTGGTCGTCGCTCCGAACAGCGGTGCGGTGTGGGTCACGGCCCTGATCGACGGCCTACGAGCCCACGTCTTCTCGAGCCTGCTCGGCAACTGGAGCAGCGCCGACTTCACCGCCACTCCCAATGCCCGCGTCGGGCGCATGGTTGCGGTGCTGTCGGATGGCCAGAAGACCGTCGCGTTCAGTGCGCACTTCGGCACTCCGGTCGTCCTCGGCCTCGGCGGGGTCTCCAACCTGACCGCGGTCGGCTGCTGCGGCGCGGCACGGACCAACGGCTGGCAGCACGTGTTCAGCGCCTACCGCAACCGCTGGCGCAGCCTGCCGGCGAGTGCGTCCTCGACCCTGGTCACACCGCCGAGCCGCGCGGGCTACCTGGTGATCCGCGAGGCGAACAGCATGAACTTCTACAGCGCGCTGACCGACAACCAGGTCGTCCTGTTCCACTCGCCGAACGCGACGCTTCAGGTGCAGGAGGACGTCGCCGCCGTGAGCGACGGCACGACCCTGTTCGCCTACTCGTGTGCCGCGGGAACGATCGACGCCGTCACGACAGCGACCTCCTGGCAGACGGTCGACGTCAAGCGCGGCTTGATCGTCGCGAACGACGGCACCGCGGTCTCCGCCTTCGGCCTCGTCGAGGGCCGCTTCGCACCGCCGCTCCCGGGCTCGTACTCGGTCACCGCCAACACCGGCGTGGCGCTCGCGATGCCGCTCGGCAGCGAGCCCTGTGCGGCGTTCTCGTGCATGACCAACTCCTGGGCCACGATGCCGCCCGGCACCTATGTCGGGGCCTACACCACCTTCAACGCCGCCGTCCTCTACGACGTGACAGGACAGCTGCACGGCTTCGGCGCCAACCACGCGCAATGGAGCAGCACCCAGATCGCCTCGCTCGACGCGGCGGTGGTCAGCCAGGCGATGTTCTGCGCACGCGACGGCAACCGCCTGCTCGCCTTCAACGGCCGCGACAATGCCTGGGTCACCACCACCACCGCGGCGACCGCGAACATCACCTGCTTCGACATGGCGGTCCTCGCCGACGACGGACAGCAGGTCTACGCCTACGGCGTCTATCAGCCCGAATGGTCGGCGCATGCCTGCCAGAGCACACAGCAGCAGTTGCGCGACGAGTGCGCCTGGGTCTTCGACGGCTCCGTCGTGCACGTGTGGAGCGGCAGCTCGCAGGTGTCCGAGTGGTCGAACATGCCGGAGTACTGGCGGCTCTGCGCACGCGGCGGTCGTCTCGCCTACACGCTGTCCGCGGAGCCCGGTTCGGTAACGACGCTCGCCGTCGGTCTCCTGCCGACCCATCTCGCGACGCCCTTCGGAACCCTGTTGGTCGATCCGGCCGCAGCAGCCTTCGCAACCCTGCCGATCCCGGCGAACGGCGCGACCTCGCTCCAATTGACCGTCCCCGACGTGCCGTCGCTGCGTGGCGTCACTCTCTACGCACAGGGCATCGTCTTCGACCCGACCACGATGGCCGTCTATCTGACCGACGGCTACCAGTCGACCATCGTCTGAACCCCACGCCCGACAACCTGGAAGAAGCCGAACATGTCCATGGCCCGAATCTCCCTGGTGCTTCCGCTGGGCATCCTGCTCGCGCCCCTGTGCGCCCAGCGTTCCGTTCCGGACACGCCGAAGACGACCGACGCGCAGGTGATGCGCAGGAGTCTGGAGCAGACCAAGGTCTCGCTCCAGGACGCCATCGGCAGGGCCGTCGATCACGCGCACGGCACCCCGATCCACGCCGCCTTCGAGCGCACGCGTGTCGGTGGACAGCTCGTCCCGCGCTACCGCATCGAGCTGCTCGACGGCGACACCTTCTGCGATGTCGAGATCGACGCGCTGTCCGGTGAGGTGGTGCGCTCCGCGCATCACGAGCTGCGCGCGGCGTTGCGCACCGGGGAGATGTCCTTCTCCTTCGAGGACGACGGACTCCCCGGCGGATTCATCGTGGGCGAGACGGCGGGCAAGGGCACACCTGCGTCCTGGAGCGTGCAGACGATCGACGACGCGCCGTCGGGGAAACAGGTGCTCGCGGTCGAGGCCCACAACACCAAAGGGACCTTCAATCTCTTCGAACGGCGCGGCAAGGTCGGCCCAGACCTGATCCTGTCGACGCGCATCCAGGCGGTGACGGGCGAGGAGGATCGAGGCGGTGGCGTCTACTGGCGTGCGAAGGACCAGGACAACTACTACATCGCCCGCTGGAATCCGCTGGAGAGCAACCTGCGCGTCTACACGGTGATCGACGGCAAGCGCTCGCTGCCCCTCGAGAGCGCGCAGGTCGACGGCGCTCCCGACGCCTGGCACCTGATCGAGGTCGAGACGCACGGGGAGCGGATCCTGATCCGCTTCGACGGCAAGATCGCGCTCGAGTGCGAGGACAAGACCTTCACCGAGGCGGGCGCCGTCGGTCTGTGGACGAAGTCGGACGCATCGTCGCGATTCGACGACCTCCGCGTGTGGCCGCAGAAGAGCGATTGATCAGCGTGCCTCCTCCGCGAACAACCATCGGTCGAGCGTGGTCAGCGCTGCGGCGATGGCGCGCTCCTCGACGTACTCCCCCTCCTGGTGGGCCTGGCTCTTCGCACCGGGTCCCCAGTTGATCGCGGGCGTGCCGAGCTGCGAGAAGCGGCCGACGTCGGTCCAGGCCTGCTTCGGTCCCACCTCGAGCCCACCGCCGGCGACGCGGAGCTGCTCGACCAGGGGATGACCGAGGACCACGGAGCCCGAGGGCCAGAACGACTCGATCGCGAACTGCGCCTCGCCGGCGATCAGCGCGGCGAGGTCCGCTTCGATCTCGCCGCGGTCGCGACCCGGTGCGAAGCGCAGGTTCAGGCCGAGTTCGAAACGGTCGGGCACGACGTTGATCGCGCCGCGGAAGGCCGCCGTCGTCGCGCTGACCACCTCGTACCAGGTGAAGCCCCCGACCTGGATCTCGCGACGGCCGCGCTCGGCGAGCCGACACAGCAGCGGTCCGGCCCTGTGGATGGCGTTGTCGCCCTGCCACGGACGCGCCGCGTGCGCACGGCGACCCTCGAACACGAGGCGCACCTGCGCCGTCCCCATGCAACCGAGTTCGATGCGCAGGTCGGTCGGCTCCATGCAGACGGCGAGGTCCAACCCGCTCGCACGTTCGCCGGCGCAGGACAGGATCGACGGCATGGCGCTGTCCTCGAAGGACCCCTCCTCGCGCGCATAGAGGATCGCGACGACGTCGAACCGCGGGGACCGCTCGATCGCGCGCTCCACGGTCGCGGCGATCAACGCCACCGCAGCCTTCATGTCCGAGCTTCCGAGGCCGAACAGCCGGCCCCCGGCGCGCCGCGGCGGATTCGGCGACAGCTCCGGCACGGTGTCGAGGTGCCCGCACAGCAGGATGCGCGGATGTCCCGGTCGCAGGGGTCGCGGCAGGACGCACAGCGAATCGTCGGCCCGCAGGATCTCGTGGACCCCACTGCGCGCGAAGCGCCCTTCGAGACGGTCGCACAGCGCCCGCTCCTGTCCGTACGGACTGCGGATCGAGACGAGTTCCAGGGTGTCGGCGAGCGTGCGCTCGAGTCGAGCGTCGGTCATTCGGGCGGACAGCTTGGCACCGCCATCGCGGAGAGCAAGCTCGCCATTGCGCCTGGACGGGGCATCCCCTGTCATGCGCCGTGAATGCCCTCTCCACGGACCGGTAGCCCGCCGACCTTGCCCGTCGTCGACGAGATCCGCCTGGTCCTTGGCGCCAAGAACGGCGACCAAACGAGCTTCGAGCACCTGGTCGAGCGCTATCACGGCAAGGCGATCGGTGTGGCGATGGGCTACGTGCGGAACCGCGACGACGCCGCCGATCTGGCCCAGGAGGCCTTCATGCGGGCGTGGCGCGCGCTGCACACCTTCCGCGACGGCGAACCCTTCGCTCCCTGGTTCTTCCGCATCCTCCGCAACGCCTGTCTGAGCTGGCTCGATCGGCGGCGGACCCGCAAGGCGATCTCCATCCATCAGGTCGGCGACGAGGATGCTCCGGCCTGGGATCTCGCGGACCCGGTCGGGCGCCGCCCGGAGGACCTCGTGGACAGTCGTGAATCGAGCCATGCCTTCCAGGCGGCGCTGCAGCAGCTCAGCCTCGCCCACCGCGAGATCATCCTGCTGCGGCACATGCAAGGACTGGAGTACGCGGCGATCGCCGAAGTGCTCGACATCCCGATCGGCACCGTCATGTCCCGACTCTTCCACGCGCGACGCAAGCTGCGCGAGCTCCTGAAGGAATGGCTCCCGGAGGATCGATGAACTCGACCGAGCACGATCCGCCGCTGTCCGAGCGCGATGCGCTGATGATGGGCTACGTCGACGACGAGCTCGCTCCCGCCGACCGCCGTCGCTTCGAGACGATGATGGCCGACGACCCCGCGCTCGCGGCGGAGGTCGCCGACTACCGCACCATGCTCGACATGGGCAAGGCTTCCGACTCGCTCGAGCCGACCGAACGCGAGATGCGGCGCTTCTGGGCCCGCTTCCACAACCGCGCCGAGTGGCAACTCGGCTGGTCGCTGCTGCTCGGGGGTGTCGCCGTGCTGCTCGCGGCCGGGATCTACGAGGTCATCATCTCGACGACGCTGTCGACGATGGTCAAGGCTGCGCTGCTCAGCACGATGGCCGGAGCTGCGATCCTCGGCTGGTCGATCCTCAGGCAACGACGGATCCAGCTGCGCTTCGACCGCTATCGGGGAGTGATGCGATGAATCAGATCCTGCTGGCCTCGACCGAGCACATCGCCGGTTACCGCGTCGTGGAGCACCTCGGCATCGTCCGCGGCACCTCGATCCGCACACGCCACGTCTTCCACGACTTCGTCGAGTGGCTGCGCAACGTGGTCGGCGCCGAACTCGACCACTACGTAAAGATGCTGGCGGAGGCGCGCGAACAGGCCCTCGACCGGCTCCGCGAAGACGCGCGACGCGTCGGCGCCAACGCCGTCGTCGGCCTGCGCGTCGAGATGAGCCGCATCGCACGCGGCGCCGCGGAGATCTTCGTCTACGGCACCGCGGTGCGCGTCGTGCCGGACGGCGCGTGAACACGCACCGTCCGCTCCACGGTCTTCAGCTTCCGATGCGGATCTTCAAACCGTTGCTCAGGGCGATGAATCCGAACAGGTCGCCCTGCGGATCGATGATCGCCCATTGGAAGTAGAGCGCGGCACCGTGGAGAGCCGGCGGCGTCGACGGCAGCGGGATCGACACCCGCGCGGTCCCCACCGAGTTGGTGAACTGAACCCAGCTCACGTCGATGGAGGCGAGCAGCAGGTTGCAGGCCGACAGGGACGGGCCGGGAGCGAAGGATGCATTCAGCACCCCGACCGAGAGGGGACGCGCGTCACGGCACTCGATGCCGAAGGTTGGATTCGGTTGCTGCGGAAGCGCCGGGGCGCCCACTGCGGCGATGACCGGAATGCGATCCGCGGTACCCGCGCAGCCGGCGCCATAGAGATCGACGCGTGCCGTCGCTGAGCCGTGGACGACCAGGACCGCCTGAGCGCCGGCATCCGCGACGATCAGGTCGCCGAAGCCGTCGCCGTCCATGTCCGCGAGCGCGCACGCGCGAGGATTGGAACCGACCGAGCAGACCATGCCGGAGGAGAAGTTGCTCGATGACGAGTATTCGCCGCACACCGTCACGGTGCCGCCGACGAAGTCGGTGACGACCGCATCGCGGCGCAGGGTGTCCGGATCGTCGTCCGCATCGAGGTCGCCGATCGCGACGTGCACCGGCCCGCGGTCCGTCGGCGTGATCGACACGGCGAACGACGACGGCAGCCGGTTCCGCAACACGGTGACGGCGCCCGAATCCAGCGGAAGCGCCGCGCCATAGCTGCACACCACGATGTCGGGCCGCCCGTCCAGATCCAGATCCGCGACCGCGAGGCCGCTCGGATTCGACGGGATGGTCACGGCTCCCAGCGGTGAGGCCGAGAAGTTGCCCGCGCCATCTCCCAGCAGGGTGTGGACGCGTCCAGTGCTGCCGTTGCCCTCGGCGACCGCGAGATCGCAGTGCCCGTCGCCGTCGAGATCACCGGTGCCGACACAGACGCACTGCGTGGTGAAACCCGTGACGGAACTCGACGACCACGAGGTGCCGGTGCCGCCGTTGAGGAGCACGGTCACGCTGCCCGGCACGCCGATCGTCCCCAGATCCGCAACCGCAAGGTCGTCGACGCCGTCGCCGTCGATGTCGCCGACGGCCAGGTCGCTCGAGGCGAACACGGACGAGAGCGTCTCGGTGTGCAGGAGACCGAGCACGCCACCCGTGTTGGAGAACACGTAGACCTTGTTCTCACCGGTGGCGGGCGGGTTGTTCACGGTGAGCACGGCGATGTCGGTGCCGCCACTGCCGTCGAACTGACCGGAGACGATGGAGACCGCCCGACCGCCGCTGCTCCCGAAGGCGAGGCTGCTGACCGCGTAGCTGCCGCTCGACTCGAGGCCGACCGACAGACTCGGCGTGCTGCCCTCGTTGACGGTGACGAAGTCCCGACCACCGCTGCCGTCGAGCTGCAGCGCGACCAGTTCCACCGGCACGGTGCCGAGCGCGGTGCTCGACGATGCGCCGAACCCACGGCAACCGGCGACCGCAGTCGCATCACTGCTGGTCCCGCCGTCGATGGCGTAGGGCGCAGCACCACTCGGGTTGTCGGAGTAGCGGTTGTTGCTCCAGGCATTGGGCGGCGACGCGTCGTCGTAGACCGGGATGTCGGTCGACAGGCTCATGCCGAAGGTATTGCCGTCGACGACGAGACCCGAGGTGTCCTGGACCCACAACCCGCCGCCGTAGCAAGCCGTCGCGGTGTTGCCGCGAATCGTGATCGGCGTGGTCGATGCGACGCTCGACACCACCCAGATGCTGCCTTCGCAGCGCACCACGTCGTTGCCCTCGACGACCGTGCCTGCGCCCGCGTCGAACAGCAACATCCCCGACGCACCGTAGGTGTTCGGGATATAGCTCGAATCCGAGATGGTGTTGTTGCGGATCAGGCCCACCGCACCGTAGGTGAGCTGTAGACAGTTCTGCGCCGGGAGCGGCACGTCCAGGCGCCCCATCCCCGTGACGGTGCACTGCTCGACGGTCAGCGCCGTGTCGAAGTACGCGACGATCCCTCCCTTGCCCCAGTCGTGGACGAAGCACTGGCGGAAGGTGACGTTGCAGGTGTCGCCGACTCCGTCGCCACGGACGATCGCAGCCGCTGGCCCTTGGATGCCATTGAGCGGGTTGGTCCGGCAGTTGGTGATCTCGACGTCCTGCACCGTGCCATCGGCGCCGTCGCGGTAGTAGATGCCGGTGAGCCGCCCGGTCGAAGGCGTGCGGAACGCACAGTCGACGGTGAGAGAACGGATGTCGACCCGATGCGCACCCTCGACGGTGAACACGCAGCGGTGATCCTCGAGGAACGGCGCGCTCGGGAAACCGCGCGGCAAGGCATGAACGAGGGTCGGGTGCGGCCGCACCACGGTCGATCCGGTGCCGGACCCGACGATGGTCAGATCCTTGGTCCCGAGGAGGATCTGCTCGTCGTCGCCGAAGGTCCCCGACGACAACAGGAGCGTTGCGCCACTCGGCGCCACGGACGCGGCGTGGGAGATGGTCTTGTACGGATTCCCGCTCGAACCATCGCCACCGACGTCACTACCCGAAGGGCTGACGTGGATCTGGGTCTGAGCCTGCGTGGGATTCGTCAATGAGGACAAGCAGAGGAAGGCGAGTCCGGAGATGGACAAGCCTCGGAACGGACGACGTGGAGCGAGTCGCATCAGGTGTCTCCTGTGTTCTACGAATCTTGGGCGGAGCGGCACGACTGCACTCACACGTGATCAGGCAGCATGCCGGTCGAATCCTCGACCCTTGGGAAGCGTGTCGAGATTCCGAGCCCGGATCGGATCGTGCAAGCTCCGCTCGGCGCGCCCACAACGATTCATCTCGGTCTGCTTTTCACGAGGAACGTTGAAACGCGAAGACCGTGACGCGCATTGCCGAGAACCCACGCGAGATCGAGACGCCACGACGGACGATCCATGCGCGCCATATTGCGTGTGGGCGGATCCCGTTCTCCGGAAAGCGGACGATGTGCGACTCCACTCCGATCGGCGAACGCATTCATGATGCGCAGCACCGAGACGGGGTTCGCACGCCCCGAGACCTCGACGCAGCGGAGCACTGCTCACGAAATCAGCGTGCCGCCGCCAGCATTGGAAGCGTCACGATTCCAACCTGCGCGCGGTCTTTACCCGCGCACGGATCAGATCGATCATCGTCTCGCGCCACGCATCGGATCACCGACCGGATCGTGCGTGCCATCCATCGTTCCGGGAGAGGCATGACCACGCTGCACTCGATCGCCTGCATCTCGATGCTGGCAGCTTCCCTCTGCGCCGACCCCGTCGTCCATGTCAGCCCCGCGGGGAGCGATCTGACCGGTGACGGGAGCGCCAGCAGTCCGTTTCGCACACTCGACCACGCTCTCGGCGTCGTCGATCCCGGTGGCGTGATCCGTCTCTTCGACGGCAGCTACCCGGCTGCGGCGACGATCCCGATGCCGGTGACACTGGAGGCGATCGGTCCAGGTCACCCGATCCTGGGCCCACGGCCGGATCCGGGCGCGGTCCTCACCCTTGCGAATGCGAGCGATGTCGTCCTGCGCGGATTGTGGTTCCGAGGTGCCACCACCCAGATCGGCGTTCGCGCTCTCGGTGCCTGCGATCGCATGGTCGTCGAGGACTGCGACTTCGCGGACTTCGGTGGCGACGCAGTGCAGATCACCGGATCACCCACGGCCAACCCCAGGCTGAGTCGTTGTCGCTTCGCGAGGCTCGCCGGCGCCATCCCACCCAGCGGTGTCCGCTGCGACGGCACCACCGATCTGCTGGTCGAGGACTGCGCCTTCGCCGACGCTGACCTGGGAATCGTCCTGGTCGCATCGCCACGCGCAGTCATCCGCCGCAGCAGCTTCGTCGACCTGCGACACAGCGCGCTGCTGGCGATCGCGTCCACCGACCTCGCTCTCTCGGATGCGCGGATCTCGCGCTCCGCGCAACTGCCGACGCCGCTGTCGTCGCTCTCGCCGTCGGACGAGCGCGGCGCGATCTCGCTCGTCGGTCTGTCCCACCGCGCCACGCTCTCGCGCATCCTCGTCGAGGACTGCGGTGGGTACCTCGGAGCCGCGGCCGCCTACGGGCTCTACGACGGGCTGTTCGGCATCGCGATCGCCGACAGCGACGACGTGCACCTCGACGGCTGCTCGCTGCATCGCAACGAGTTCGGCGGACTGGCGGTCGTCGGGGCGAGCACGGGTTGCCATGCCCACGACTGCTCCTTCGTCGGCAATGGCTGGAAGAACGGCGCTCTCGCCGACATCGCATTGCACGCCTCGGTGCCCGCCTTCGACGCCGCGTCGTGCTTCTGGGGCCTGCCCGGCGGTCCGCAGTTCGACGGCCAGGGTCCCGGCAACGGCATCGGCGGCGGCGCGCTGATCCAGCTCGCGCCGATCGCAATGCAACCCGTCACGACCTCGCCCGCAACTTCGATCGTCGCCGAGACCAGCGTGGCGGGCCCCTTGCGCGGTCGCGCGATCCGCATCGCCGACGTCGACGGCGATCTCCTCGACGACGTCCTCGTCGTGGCCGACCTCGCGCAGGAACTCGTGGTCTATCGCGAGACTCCATCGGGACTCGCGACCGCGATCCACGTGCCGCTCACCGGCACACCAGTGTCCCTCGCCACCGCCGACTTCGATGGTGACGGGGATCTCGACGTCGCCGTCGTCGACGAGAGCGCGGATCGCATCCGGATCCTCGCCGGAGACGGCACCGGTTCCTTCACCCCGCAGTCGACGTCGAGCACCGCACGTCGTCCGCTGCGCATCCGCACCGCGGACCTCGACGGCCAACCCGGCTCGGATCTGGTGGTGGCATGCGCCGGCGATCTGTTCGCCCCGGGCGGCGTCGACCTGTTCCTCGGTGACGGCCACGGTGCGTTCACGCGCACGAGCCTCACCGGCGCCGTGCAACCGACCGACGTCGAGCTCGTCGACCTCAACGCCGACGGGCGGCTCGACGTCGTCGCCTACGACACCGATCGCGCCGGCCCCGGACTACGCATCTGGCGCAATCTCGGCGGCGGCAGCTTCAGCGCGATGAGCGTCGCCTCGACCGATCTCGGACCCGTGATCGATGCCACACTCGCCCGCATCGACCTCGACGGCCTCGGCGATCGTGACCTCGCCGTCGCCCGCTTCACCTTCCTCGCCGCGCCGGCGACGACGACGATCGAGCTGTTCCGCAACAGCGGTGGTGGATCGCTACTCGGTCCGACGGCGGTCGACATCGTTCTCGGACCCGCGGAGATGGCGTCGTCGGACGTCGGCGATCGCGGCCGTGCACGTCTCGTCGTCGCGCTCCCCGCGCTCGGCGAAGTGCGCGCCTACGGACCCTTCGAGCCGGCTCCGACGCCCTTCGCGCCGTACCACGAGACACTGTTCGACCACGACTACCCGCAGGCAGTCGCACTCGGCGAGCTGACCGGGGATGCGGCCGACGATGTCGTCGTCAGCGATGCGAGCAGCGGAGAACTTTCGATCTGGAGGGGCCGCATCCCGGCCTTCGTCACGCGCTTCGGCTACGGTTGCCCTGGGACTCTCGGCGTGCCACGCGCGCTGTGGCGATCGCTGCCCGAACTCGGTGCGACCAGCTTCGGCATCAGTGTCGAGCTCGGCTCACCGCTCTCCGCCGGTGTACTCCTGATCAGCGTCCTGCCGGCCGCGATCCCGATCGCCTCGGGATGCTCCTTGCTGGTACAGCCGAATCCCTTCGCGGTGGTCGCCGGCTGCGACGCCACCGGCGCCGCGAGCATCCCGCTCGGCGTCCCCTTGGATCGCGGACTGTTGCGCGGCGAGCTGTTCGTGCAATGGTGGCTACTCGACCCCAACGGCGCGGCCTTCGGTGCGCTCAGCTCCTCCGACGGCCTGCGCATCCACGTCGGCGGCTGAGCGGGAGCTGCCGCACTCCCGCGCGCCGATCAGAACGCGATGCGGATCCGCGCGGCGTCCGTCATCCCGATCGGTGCGATCGCACCGGGCGCGAGGTCGACGATCGCGCCCTGCGCATGGAGCAGGGCGCCGGCGAGGTTGGCGTCGAGCGGGACGTCGAGGCCGAGGGTCGCCGGCTGGCCGGTCCCGAGCCAAGGCACCACGGGCAAGGCCGGTCCCGCCAGCAGGCCGAAATCGAGCAGCAACTCGCCCGCCGTACCATTGCCCGCCATGCCGAAACCCGGCAGCGCGACTCCGCAGGGATAGCCGGGTGCGGCGCCGAAGGAGAGGGCGAGGAACACGAAGCTCTGCGCGGGCGACTGGGTGCCGAGCGGATTGTCGAGCGCGAAGGTCAGGTGCCCGCCGATCGCGGCCGAGCCGCTCACCGCCATGCTCCCGGTCGGATTCACGCCGCAGCCGTACGCGGTCACCGCGGCGAGATCGGCGCCGAGAGTGCCGTTCGGATTGAGGTTCTGCACCAGCACGTCGCCGGAGTCGACGCGGCGATCGGTCCACGCGATCTGCGCCACGCCACTCGCATTCACGCGGACGACCGGCCACAGCTTCTCCGCGACGGCGTTCGACACCGGGATCGCGGGCGCGCCCCAGGCGATCTGGCCGTTGCCCTTCATGCGCACCGCGCGGATCGACGCCGGCGGCGTGGCACCCGGTTGCTGGAGGTAGAACACCATCGCACCGTCGCCGAAGGGCACGATGCGCTGCGCGGACTCGTTCACCGCATCCAGGGGCTCGACCCGGATGCCGTCGGGTCCCCACGCCACCGCCCCGGTGGAGTCGAGCTTCTGCACCGACACACCCCATTGCGACTGCGTGGGATTGCGGACGTTGAAGGCGACGAAGGTCTCGCCGCTCGACGGCGCGAAGAAGAACGCGGGATCGAGCTTGCTGACGTTCGCCTCGGCGGACACGTCGATGCCGTTGTGCAGGAACATCTCGGTGCCGTTGGCCGCAACGTGCTGGATGCGCGTGCTGAACACGTTGAGGGGCGTGAAGTGCCAGCACAGCACGGCGCCGCCCGCGTCGTCCGACTGCAGCTTCAACTGGTGCGCGATCGGCAGGGAGTTGCCGTCGAAGAGCGACAGCGGCGACGCTCCCCACAGCGGGGCCCCCGCGAGATCGAACTTCTGCGCGTAGATGTAGCGGTTGCCGCGGAAGGAGATGTCGCGCATCCACGCGAGGATGAAGCCGTCGGCGTCGGAGGCGACCAGCGCGTGGAAGCCCGGAGTCGCGCCGGGATCCGCCGGGATCGACAGGGGTGTCGATCCGAACAGCGGATTGCCGGCGATGTCGAGCTTCTGCACCTCGAGGCTGCCGCCTCCCGCATTGAAGCCACGCGACCAGGCGAAGACGAAGTTGCCGAAGCTCGACTCGACGACCCGCGGATTCGCCTCGTAGTCGCCGTCGTTGGTCAGGGTGACTCCGTTGTTCCCCCACTGCATCGCGCCGGCGGCGTCGACGCGGTAGGCGTAGACGTCGAGATCACCGCCGGCCCGCGTGTCTGTGAAGGTGAGCACCGCAGCACCCGACGAATCGCAGATCAGGTCCCAATCGACCAGCGAGGTCGATTGCGGATGGCCGCTGACCAGGATCCCGCCGTGCGGCCACTGCTCGACGCCCGCGGCGTCGAGGCGCTGCATGCGCACCGCGTAGCTCCCCGAGGCGCTGTCGAACCACGCGACGTAGCAGCCCCCGTCACCCCGCGCGGCGAGTTTGGGGAGCGCCTGCTCACCCGGACCGTCGGCGACGGCGAAGTTGGTCGCGGGATTGGTCGACCACTGGGCAAAGAGCGCGTGAGGGAGGAGCACGGCCAGCAACGCAGGTGCGATCGGGCGTGGGAGCATGGGTGGAGGTCTCTTGGGAGCCGGAAAGACCCTGTTCTGGCCTTCATCCGGCCGGGTGTCCAGCACCGCGCCTGCGGGCGCCGCGATCCACCCGGCAGGGGTCTGAACCATTGTGTCGGCGCACCGTTCGTCCGACGCTTCCGGCCTTGCCCTCGAGCCCCTCCCCCGATCCCCGACCATGACGGCGCTCGCCCACGTCCGCACCGCTCCCCTCCTCCTTGTCCTCCTCGGCCTGCTGAGCCCGCAGAGACTCGCCGCCCAGGTCCAGCACCCGCCGCACGAGGCGCAGGGTGCCCATCAGGAGAAGGCGGACGACGACGATGACGACGACGACGAGGGCGAGGCGCAGGCCAGCCGCTACGGCACCGTGCATCGCGGGGAAGTCGACGACGCGATCCGCGTGATTCGCGACGCACGCCAGGGCGCCGGCCTCGGCGACGGCTCCTGCCGCCAGACCGCCATGGTGCTGTGCGCGATGGGCAACTGCCACCGCTTCTACTTCATGGACGACGGGCCCTACGTCCGCGACGCGGTGCGCCACCTCTTCACCTTCCGCACCCGCGACGGCGCCTTCGCCGACGCCGGCGACAGCGCGCTGGCCGATCGCATCGCCACGACGACCTGGGTGATCGATGCGCTCAGCGTCATGGCGCCGAAGGACTTCGCGGCCGACATCGACAAGGCGAAGGAGTGGCTCACGCGCCAGAGCCTGCTCGTGCACGCGGGGTTCCAGGCGCTCGTCGGCGACGTGCTCGAGGCCACGGCCCAGCGCAAGTCCGATCCGCACGCCTTCGGCGAGGCCGATGCGCAGTTCGTCAAGCAGGGCTACGCCAAGTCCGACGTGACCGCGAAGCAGCTCGTCGAACCGCTCGCGCGGATGGTGGCCTGTCAGGTCGCGGCGCGCCGCCTCGACCAGGACCAGGACAAGGCCGCCGCCGCGAAGGGCGCGTGGTCGGAGTCGCAGCAGAAGGGCGTCGACTTCCTGATGCAGTACATGAAGGAAGGCATGCTCCCCGACCTCGGGCTGAGCGCCCTCGCTCTCGGTGCGCTGCAGACCAAGCCGGCCGCCGCACGCAGCGAGATCGAGAAGAAGGTCATCGACGAGGGCCTGCACGCCCTGGTCGACGCCCAGAAGGAAGACGGGTCGATCGGCGACCGCAACACCAACTACACGACCTGCGCCGCGGTCCTCGCGCTGCACGCCTCGGGTCGCGAGGAGTTCGAGCCGGCCATCAAGAAGGCCCGCAAGTACGTCGTCGGCATCCAGAACGTCGAGTCGCGCGGCTATGCGCGCGGCGACCGCGACTACGGGTCGATCGGCTACGGCGGCAGCCAGCGCGGCGACCTGTCCAACCTGCACTTCGCGATCGAGGCGCTGCGCGTCGCCGGCGCGGGACCCGACGACGAGTCGATCCAGAAGGCCGTCGTGTTCCTGCAGCGCACGCAGAACCTGAAGGCCGTCAACGACTTCTCCGGCCGTGTCCGCGACGACAGCGGCGAGTGGATGGAGGTCACCCCGGGCGACGACGGTGGATCGGCCTACTACCCGGGCAACTCCGCCGCCGGCTACATCACGCTCTCCGACGGCAAGAAGGTGCCGCGCAGCTACGGTTCGATGACCTACGCGCTGCTCAAGACCTACACGCTGGCCGGGATCCCGACCAGCGATGCGCGCGTCGCCGCCGCGATCCACTGGATCGAGCAGCACTGGACCCTCGAGGAGAACCCGGGCACCGACCCCGCCGACGAGAAGGCCAGGTTCGCCGGCCTGTTCTACTACTACATGGTCCTCGCCCAGGCGCTCGACGCCGCGCACGTCGGGAAGCTGCACGTGCCGGCGAAGGACAAGCCCGACAGCACCGTCGAGATCGACTGGCGCCAGGAGCTGCGTACGCACCTCACCGCGATCCAACGCCCCGACGGCTCCTGGCTGAACCAGAAGAACGGTCGCTGGTGGGAGAACCAGCAGACCCTCTGCACGATCTACGTGCTGCTCGCCTTGCAGCGCGCGCAGTGATCTGATGCGCGCGTGAGCAGCACTCCGCCGCGCGATCTGTCGCCGTCGTCCCCCGCTTGGTTCGCGCATCGGTCCGGCACCGGGCGACGGCTCGGAGTCTTCGACCCCGCGAAGTCACGCTTCGTCGACATCGGCCCACTCGACGAATCCTCGCTGCTCGCCGCCGGTTCGCTCGACCTCGGCGACGTCGACCGCTTCATCCGCACCGGCCGCACGCTGGCGCCCGAGTCGATCCGCTTCGACGTGCCGCTCGCCCGCCCCGGCAAGATCCTCTGCCTCGGCAAGAACTTCGTCGCGCACGCGCGCGAGTTCGGTGCCGAGGTCCCCGAGGAGCCGATCTTCTTCACCAAGCTGCCCGACACGCTGCTGCCCCACGAAGGCGAGGTTGTGCTGCCGCACTGGGTCGACACGCGCATCGACCACGAGGTCGAACTCGGCGTGGTGCTCGGCTTCTCCGACCCGGACCGTCGCGGGCGCAAGTACGTGCGCGCGCAGGACGCGATGGCGCTGGTCGCGGGCTACACGCTGCTCAACGACGTCACCGCCCGCAAGATGCAGGGCGACGACCGCGGCAATCAACGCCCCTGGCTGCGCTGCAAGTCCTTCGACACCTTCTGTCCGCTCGGCCCCTTCGTGGTGCCGCGCGAAGCTCTGGGCGACCGACCCGACCTCGCGCTCGACTGCTGGGTGAACGACACGCATCGCCAATCCAGCCGCACCAGCCTGATGGTCGTCGGCGTCGCGGAGGCGATCGAATACCTCAGCCGCCACACCACGCTGCGCCCCGGCGACCTGATCGCGATGGGCACACCCGAGGGCGTCGGCCCGATCGCGCACGGCGACGTGATGACCTGCACGCTGGAAGGCGTGGGCCTGCTGCGCAATCGGGTGGTGCGGGAGATCGAGCCGGCGAACTGACTGCGGCTACAGGGAGAGCCCACCGTCCACGGTCCACACGTCGCCGGTGACATAGCTACCTGCGTCCGAGAGCAGCAGGTCGATCGCGCCCAGCAGATCACGCACCTCGCCCGCACGGCCGAGCGGCACCCGCGATTGCATGCGATCCTGGCTCGCCGCGTGGCTGTGGTCGTGGCGGATGATGCCCGGCGCGATGACGTTGACGGTCACGCCGTGCGGCGCCACCTCCTTGGCGAGCGAGCGCGCGAGCGAGGTCAGGCCCGCCTTCGCGGCGAAGTAGGCCGGCGCGCGCGTCTTCGCGGTGCGATCCTCGGCGCCGGCGGCGCTGAAGAAGATCACGCGACCGCGCCGCGCCGTGCACATGGCCGGCACCAGCGCGCGAGCGACCAGGAAGGCGCTGGTGAGGTTGCCGTCCAGCATCTGTCGCCACAGCGCGTCGTCGGTCTGCAGCAGCGGACGCTCCTCGAAGTCCCCCACCCCGTGCACGATCGCGAAGGGCGCACCGTGCTCGCGCAGGAATCCCTCGGCGGCGCGCTGCACGCTCGACGCATCGGTGACATCGACACCGTTCGCGCGACGCGACCACACCACGCAGCGCTGCGGATGGCGCGCCACCACGCCCTGCGCGATGCCGCTCAGTCCACCGGTCACCAGGATGCGATCGCCGTCCACGCGCGGCAGCGTAGCGTGCCTGCGCGAGCGATCAGAACACCGCGATCCGATCGATCGGCCAGAAGCGTGCGCGCACCGTCCCGCGCAGCAGGGCGACGGGCACCAGGCCGAACTCGCGCGAGTCGCAGGAGATCGGCCGGTTGTCGCCGAGCACGAAGACGTGGCCCTGCGGCACGAGGAGGGTCGGGAACTCCGCGTGGTCGGCGATCGGTCCGAAGCGCTCGTCGATCGCCCTGCCGTCGACCCACAGATGGCCGTCGTGCAACGCGACGCGCTCGCCGGGCAGGCCGGCGATGCGCTTGACGTAGTCGACCGAGGGGTCGCGCGGATTGCCGAGCACCACCACGTCGAAGCGCGACAGACCGACGAGGTCGGCGCCGACGCGGTCGACGACGAGGCGGTCGCCGTCGTGGAGGCAGGGCTCCATCGAATGACCGCGCACCACCGAGACCTGCACGACGAAGGCGTGCAGCATCGCGACCAGGAGGAAGCCGGAGAGGGCGTCGCGCCAGAACGAGCGCCGGCGCCGGGCCGGCGGCTGCGCGGCAGACACGAACGGCGCTCCGGACTCCAGGCGAGCTTCCGGCCGCGGGGCGGGGAGCGGCGCCGTGCGCGGTTCCCCGAGCTGCGGCCGCGAGGGCGGCGTCAGCGTCTGCACCCAGGGGCTATCGGCCGCGCGCCGCGCCGGGCTGCAGTCGGACCACGGCGGTCCTCAGCGCGGGGTCGACAGCGAGTAGACCCAGATCCCCGTCCCGGTCGCCGTCACGGCCGCGACCAGGAACAGCAGGACGGCGATCAGGTGCCAGCGCAGGAAGGCGCGCCGCTTCCAGGTCGCGATGCCGGTCAGCGCAACCGGCAGGACGAGGAGGGCTCCGCTCTTCGCGAAGACCAGATGGATGCCCATCTCCTTCTCGGGGAACACCACGGCCCGGAGCAGAGCCTCGGTGAGCAGCACGGTGACGGTGAGCATCGCGACCGTCGCGAGGGCGAGGGCGACATGCGGTCGACGCCGACCCGCGAATCCGGTCCGCAGGGTCAGGCCGAGCAGCAAGAGGGTCGCGGCGAAGCAGATCCAGAACAGGCCGACCATGCGTGGGCGGCATCATGAGCCAAGGAACGGCCTCCACAAGCACGACAAGCCTGCGTTCCGGAGACGGCCCGCGACCGCTACAAGCGGGGCATGCGCCTGTCCCAGGACCAGTCCGCGCCCGTCGACGGCAAGGGTCTCCGCGTCGCGATCGTCACCGCCCGCTTCAACCACGAGGCGACCGACAAGCTGTGCGAGGGAGCCCGTCGCACCCTACTGGCCAGCGGTGTGGCGCCCGACGCGATCGAGTCCTTCGCCATCCCCGGCGCCTTCGAGTTGCCGCTCGCCTGCAGCATGGTGATCGGAACCGGGCGCTTCGACGCCGTGGTCGCCTTGGGGGCGGTGATCCGGGGCGACACCGACCACTACGTCTATGTCTGCGGCGAGGCCTCGCGGGGCGTGGCGAGGGTGCAGCTCAAGACCGGCGTGCCGATCGGCTTCGGACTGCTGACCTGTGACACTGCGGAGCAGGCCTTCGCCCGGGCAGGCGGCTCGGCCGGCAACAAGGGAGAGGACGCCGCTCTCGCGGCGCTGCAGATGTGCGCGCTGCGCCGCAGCCTGCACCGGGCCTGAGGCCCGGGGCGATTGTCTGCACGCCGACGGACGCTACGCTTCCCGCCCCGCTCTTTGCCGCACGCCCCGATTCCGCCATGCGCCGCCGCACCAAGGCTCGCGAGACCGCGATGCAGTTCCTCTACCAGGTCGACCAGCGTGGTGAGGAGACCTGGGAGCAGTTCGACAAGTTCCTCGAGCAGGCGGTGGAGGACGGCGTGCTGGGCGATCCCGACGCGAAGGAGTTCTGCAAGCGCCTCGCGCTCGGCACGCGTCGCCACAAGGAGGAGATCGACACGATCCTGCGCGCCGTGGCGCGCAACTGGGACCTGCGCCGCATGGCGGCCGTCGACCGCAACATCCTCCGCATGTCGACCTTCGAGATGCTGCACTGCACCGACGTGCCGCCGAAGGTCGTGATCAACGAGGCGATCGAGCTCGGCAAGCGCTTCTCGACGGCCAACTCGGGCGCCTTCATCAACGGCATCCTCGACCGCATCCGCATCGACAAGCTCGGCGAGAGCGGTGACCGGGGTGGCAGGGGCGGCAAGAGCGACAAGGGCGGCAGCGGGGACAAGGACAACGGTGTCAGCAAGGACAACGGCGTCAGCAAGGACAACGGTGGCGCGAGCAATCCGGCGCAGGGATGAGCGCCGTCGTTGACACCCGCGCGCACGCGGGGTGAAGTCCTTCCGCCATGGTGTTCGGCAAGCTCTTCGCGGGCCTTCGCAAGACGCGTGAGAAACTCGCGGCCGGACTGGCACGCCTGTTCGGCGGCGGACGCAAGCTCGACCAGGACTTCCTCGATGAACTCGAGGAGGTGCTCTACACCAGCGACCTCGGCCCGACCGGCACGAAGATCGTCGAGGAGCTGAAGCAGTCCTGGAAGAAGCGCGAGGTCCAGGAGACCGCGCAGGTGCCGGCCTTCCTGCGCGAGAAGCTGCTCGCGCGGCTGCAGGGCTGCGAGGGCACACTGGCGCGCGCGGCGTCGGGACCGACGGTGATCGTCGTCGTCGGCGTCAACGGCTCGGGCAAGACCACCTCGATCGCCAAGCTGGCGCGACGCCTGCAGAAGGACGGCAAGAAGGTCCTGCTCGGCGCGGGTGACACCTTCCGCGCGGCGGCCGTCGAGCAGCTCACGCTGTGGTCGGAGCGGCTCGGCATCGGCATCGTCAAGCAGGGTCCCGGCGCGGACCCGGCGGCCGTCGCCTTCGACGCCTGCGCCGCGGCCAAGGCGCGCGGCGTGGACTACCTGGTGCTCGACACCGCGGGTCGCCTGCACACGCAGAAGAACCTGATGGACGAGCTCGGCAAGGTGGTGCGCGTCGTGAGCAAGCAGATCCCCGGCGCGCCGCACGAGGTGCTGCAGGTGCTGGACGGCACCACCGGCCAGAACGCGATCCGCCAGGCCAAGGAGTTCGGAATGGTCGCCGGTGTGACCGGCCTGATCCTCGCCAAGATGGACGGCACCGCGAAGGGTGGCGCCGTCTTCGGCATCCGCGAGGAGGTGCCGCTGCCGGTCAAGTTCATCGGCGTCGGCGAAGGCATCGAAGACCTCGAACCCTTCGACGCGACCGGCTTCGTCGACGCGATCCTGCAGTTCGACAAGGGCTCGCGCGCGGAAGTCTGAGGCTCGCGATGCGCGGCGCCACGATCGCACTGGCCCTCGGCATCGCCGCGATCACGCTGCTCTTCGAGACCCGTTGGATCGACGCGGAGGCGACGCGGCGTGCGCTGGCGGGTGTGGTGGTCGGGATCGGATTGCTGCTGACCTGGCGGCCGGGTCGCGTGCAGGGCATCCGCGGCGGACTGCCGCTGCTGCTGCTCTGCGGCTGGGCCGCGCTGCGCTGCATCGATGCGGTGAACGTCGGCGAGGCGATCCTGCGTGCGGCGTGGTGGATCACGCTGGCGATCACCGTGTTCGCGGGCGCGCAGTTCGATCGGCGTTCGATCGCGCAGGCGGCGTTGCCGACCGGCTTGCTGCTTGCCGGCGTGACAGTGGCGCAGTCGCTCGGTCTCGTCGGCTGGTGTGGCGGGAGTCCGCTCGATCCGGTCGGCACCCTCGGCAATCGCAACGCTTCCGGCGAGGTGCTCGCGATCGCCTTCGCCTTCAGCGCCTGGCTGCACGGCGTAGGAGCGCCACGCTGGAATGCCGTCGCCTTGTTCGCGCTCGCCTTGGTGTTCACCGCCAACGGCACGCGGGCCGCGATGCTCGGCGCGCTCCTGGTCGCCATCGCCATCCGGTTGGTGCTCGGCAGGCGGGATCGGTACGGCCTCCTGCTCGCGGCGTCGGTCTGCATCGTCGCGACCCTGGTTCCGCGCTGGAACCGGACGAGTCCCGCGACGGAAGCGCCGACGCGGACCGAGATCAGCGCCGACCCCGTCGCCTTCACCCCCTCCACCATCGCCGTGCGCCTCGCCCTCTGGCGCGGCGTGGGTGCGATGGTCGCCGACGCGCCGATGTTCGGTCACGGCACCGGACAGCTCCGCTTCGTCTATCCCCGCTACCGCAGGCAGGAGGAGATCGAGGCGAGCAGCTTCGGGCGGCAGTTCCCCACCGTGGTCGAGTCGGCGCACGACGATCCGCTGGAGATCGCCGCCGAACTGGGGCTGGTCGGGGTTGCGCTGATCGTCTGGTTCCTGGGTCGTGCATTGCGGGGTGCGGATCTCGCGTCCTGCGCGGTGCTGCTCGCCTTCGCGGTGCCGTCGCTGTTCCGCTCGCCGCTCGGCAATGCGCCCGCCGCGCTGCTCGCAGCGTTGTGGCTCGGCGCGCTGGCCGCTCGACGGCAACCGATCGAGCCGCGCGCGCGGCGACACCCCGCCCTGGTGGTGCTGGGCTGCGCGCTGATCTGGCTGTGCTGGCAGCCACTGTACGCCGCGCAGAACGCTGCCTGGTGGCTCGACGGCGCCGTCGATTCGTCTCTCGATTCGGCGATCGCACTCCACCCGAGCGAGCCGCGCTACCGCAGCCTGCGCATCGAGGCACGCTGTGGCGGGCTCGAGTCGGACGGCACGCTGCGCAAGCGAACCGCTGCCGAGTACGCCGCCTGCCGCGACGACCTCGCCGCCCTCGCCGTCCTCGATCCCGACAACACCAACGCGCTGTTCCTCACCGCTCAGCTCGCGCAGGGCGCGGGTCTGCGCGACGTCGCACGCGAAGCGCTGACCCGCATCCTGCGCCTCGATCCCCGCGAGCCGCGCGCGCAGATGCTCGCCGCGGTGCTGCTGTTCCAGGAGGGCAAGCACGCCGAGGCGATCGACAGGCTCTACGCCGACCCCCACCCGCGCCTGCGGCAGAGGCTCGCCGACACGCTCACCGCGCTCGGCACGGCTCCGGAGGTCAAGGACGACACCGCTGCGCGGGCTCTCTATGCCCGCGAGGCCGCCTTCGTCCGGGCGATCGACGCCTGCGCGAAGGACCCGACCGGTGCCGCGACCCGCGATGCGATCCACGCCTTCACCGCTCTGACCCGCACCGACGATGCACGCGCGCAGGTCCTGCGTGCTCACGAGGCGATGGCCGACGGCAGGCGCGGCGAGGCCGAGGCTCTGGCGACCTCGTACGCAGCGCTGTCCTCCTCCGCGCGACGCCTCCTCGCACCGGTCACGCAGGGACTCACGGCACTGCCGGCTTGGCGCGACGCCCTCGCCGGCACCGGCAACTGATCCTCACCGCGGCACGAGCTGCTTCTTGCGCTCGGCGGCGCCGTCTTCCTTCTTCGGCGCCTTGGCCTGCGCGTCGATCCAGTCCTCGATCTCGAAGGTCGCGCCGCAGCGCTCGACGAGTTCGGCGAAGGTCACATCGCGCGGACGCAGCGGGTTCTTCGCGTCGAGCACTCGCCGCAACGCGGCGGTGAGCCGCAGCGCGAGCACCGCGACTCCGGTGCGCGACGCGTGCAGGCGATCGCTCTGCATCAGGAGTTCCGGTGTGAAGCGATGCTCCGCCTTCTCGAAGTCCATCGCGATGCCGGCACCGCGGGCCTCCTCGACGAAGTTGGCGAGCGGGAACAGGGTGACCGTCGGGTGCTTCG
The DNA here is from genome assembly GCA_046349595.1 of Planctomycetota bacterium. Lineage (GTDB taxonomy): Bacteria > Planctomycetota > UBA1135 > UBA1135 > UBA2386 > JACRLW01. The sequence continues at coordinate 1,243,584 of JAXMCA010000001.1, read as the reverse complement.
CCACCCAATCGCGCAGGCGCCCATTGAGCGTGCGCAGCTCTTCGACGCTCGGGATCAGCCCCGGCGGCAGCATCTGCGGATCCGCGCCGTGCATGTCCGGATAGTCGCCGATCAGGATCGGCACCGGACCACCTGCGAGCACCTGCTCCAAGAACCCGAAGCACTGATCCTGACGCTCGAGCCGCGCCGCCGTGCGCTTGTCCGCAGTCGCCGCGGAGAATTGGCCGTAGCCGAACCAGAAGGGGAAGTCGAGCGCGACGACCAGGGCGGGCTTCATCTGCACCGTGCGCTCGATCTGCCGGCCACCCGCGGTCATCGGATCGAGGAACAGCATGGCGTCGCTCTGGTCGCGCAGTTCGATCGCGTCTTCGGGCCAGAGGACCTGGATCGCCTGCGCGAGCTTGACGGTCGAGTTCGGCTCTCCGTCGGGACGTCGCATGGGATCGATGAACCCCGCGCTGACACTGGCGCCGAGAACCGCCACGATCGGTCTTGCCGCGGCCTCGGTCGCGGCGTGTCCGGCCTCCGCACGCCTAGGCACGGTCCCGGATGGAGATTGTGCGGAAGGCAGGACGGAGATCAGCGCGACGGCGACGGCGCTTCGCAACCACGGCAGCAGCTCGGGCATCGGCGCAGCATACTCTCGGCCGAACGGACGGTATCCTTCCCCGCCCTCGCTGCTCTGCGCGCCTCTCGTCTCCCCGCCGTCGATCTCGTCACACCTCGTCCGGACCGCACATCCATGTATCGCGACCGCACGGTCTCCCTGGTGATCCCCGCCTACAACGAGGAGGCGACGATCGGTGCCGTCGTCGAGGAGTTCAAGAAGGCTCCGCAGATCGACGAGATCCTCGTCGTCGACAACAACTGCAAGGACCGCACGGCGGAGATCGCGCGCGAAGCGGGCGCGCGCGTGGTGCAGGAGAGCAAGCCCGGCTACGGCTCGGCCCTGATGCGCGGCATGAGCGAGGCGCGCGGCGACGTGCTGGTGCTCACCGAGGCCGACGGTTCCTTCGCCGCGCGCGACGTGGACAAGCTGCTGGTCTACCTCGACGACGCCGACATGGTGATGGGCACGCGCACCACGCGGCAGATGGTCGAGCAGGGCGCCAACATGCGCTTCCTGCTGCGCTGGGGCAACGTGTTCATGGCGAAGTACCTCCAGTTGCTCTGGATGCGTCCCGCCGAGCCGCGCTTCACGGACGTCGGCTGCACCTACCGCGCGCTGACGCGCCAGACCTTCGAGGCCATCCGCGGCATGCTCCGCGAAGCCGGTCCCGCCTTCTCCCCCGAGATGATGTGCGCCGCGCTGCGCGCACGGCGGCGTGTCATCGAGATCCCGATCACCTACCGCCAGAGGGCGGGTGGCGACTCCAAGCACTCGGACACCCTGGGCCGGCAGGCCAAGACCGCGTGGAAGATGTTCCGCACCATCTGCCGGATGCGCTTCCTCGGGCCCCGTCCGTCACCCAAGGTGACCGGCGAACCGCGCCCTGCGACGGGCGATTAGACTCCCCCACGACACATGTCCGTCAGGACGCCAAAAGACCGGCGATCGGTCGATCCGAAGGGATCGATCGGAGCTGCAGCGGCCCGGCGGACGGCACACCTCGGATCCGCACCCCCGTCATGAAGAAGCACGTCGTCATCCTGGGCGGTGGCCTGGCAGGGCTGTCCTGCGGCTACGAACTGGTCCAACGCGGGCACCGCGTCACCGTGCTCGAACGCGAGCCGCACGTCGGCGGCATGGCCTCCTCCTTCATCGAGGACGGCGACGAGTACTGGACCGAGGACTTCGGTCCGCACCGCTTCCACAGTCAGGACAAGAACCTGATCGAGCACGTGCGCGAGATCCTCGGCGACAACGTGGTCACCGCGCAGCGCCTCTCGCGCATCGTGCTGTTCAACAAGTTCTTCGACTACCCGCTGGTCGCGAAGAACGTGCTCAAGAACATGCCGCGCCTGCTGCTGGTGCGCGCGATGCTCGACTACATGTGGGTGCGCTTCCTCGACGCCACCCGCCTGCGCCGCTTCTCCGACCTCGACTTCGAGAGCTGGGTGACGCGCCGCTTCGGCCGCACGCTCTACCGCGTCTTCTTCGGCCAGTACACCGAGAAGGCCTGGGGCATGCCGCCCAGTCAGATCTCCGCCGACTGGGCCAGCCAGCGCATCACGCTGCTGAGCCTGTGGGACACGATCAAGAAGACGCTCGCTCGCCCCAAGGCCGGCGACACGCCGCGCACCCTGGTGCGCAGTTTCATCTACCCGAAGTTCGGCGGTATCGGCGAGCTGGCACGCGGCTACGCGCGGCGCATCGAGCAGTCCGGCACCGAGTCGGTCGTGCTGACCAACGCACCCGCGGTGCGCGTGCTGCGCGACGACATGCGCGTGGTCGGCATCGAGTACGGCAAGCACTCGCGCCACGTCATCGAGGGTGACGAGTACGTCTCGACCATCCCGGTCACCTCGCTCGCCAAGTGCCTGTCGCCGAAGTCCCCGCCCGAGGTGCTCGCAGCCGCCGACTCGCTCGACTACGTGTCGATCGTGTTCGTGTACCTCAAGCTCAACCGACCGAGCGTGAGCCCGGACTCCTGGGTCTACCTGCCCGAGAAGCACCTCACCGTGCACCGCATCTCGGAGTTCAAGAACTTCAGCCCGCACTGCGCGCCGAAGGACAAGACGCTGATCTGCGCCGAGATCACCTGCCGGCGCGGCGACGAGATCTGGCGCGCCAGTGCCGAGGAGTTGCAGAAGATCGCGGAGAAGGACCTGGTCAGCGTCGGGCTGATCAAGCCGGGTGAGGTGCTCGGCGCCTCGGTGCGCAAAATCCCCTTCGCCTACCCGGTGTACGACCTCAAGTACCGCACCCACTTGCAGCCGGTGATGGACTTCGTCGGCAAGCTCTCGGGCATCCACACCACCGGCCGCCAGGGCAACTTTCGCTACAACAACATGGACCAGTCCGTGGAGATGGGGCGGAAGCTCGGTCTCGAGCTCGCCACCGGCGAACTCACCGACCACATGCGCGTCGCCACCGGCAAGGAGTACTTCGGGTGACGCAGGGTTTCGTCGAGGTCACGCGCTGCCAGGTTTGCGGCGGCGCCAACCCGACCCTGGAGTTCGAAGAGGCGCCGTACCGCGTGCTGCGCTGCCCGTCCTGCAAGATGGTGTGGGTGTCGCCGCGCTGGAGCGACGACGCGATCCACGCCGTGTACGAGGAGGAGTACTGGAAGAGCGGCAGCCCGAAGACCAAGGGCTACGCCAACTACGCCGAGGAATCGGCGCTCTACCTGAAGACCTTCCGCAGGCGCATGCGCTTCATCGAGAGGCACGTGCCGAAGGGTGGTCGCATCCTCGACGTCGGCTGCGCCGCGGGCTACTTCCTCCGCATCGCCCAGGAGTACGGACACGACGTGCAGGGCGTCGAGGTGTCGACTGCGATCAGCAAGGAGGCCATCCGCGCCCTCGGTGCGGACCGCGTGTGGGTCGGCACGTTGCAGTCTCTGCCGGAGCAGCGGCCGGGCTGCGCCCGCGGCAGCTTCGACCTCCTCACCATGTGGGACGTGATCGAGCACGTGCCCGATCCGCAGGACCTCCTGCGCGAGGCGCGGCGCATGTTGCGACCGGACGGCAGGCTGATCGTGGAGACGCAGAACATCGACAGCCGCTTCGCGCGGCTGCTCGGTCGACGCTGGCACCACTTCAAGCACGAGGAGCACATCTACCACTTCAACGCGGGCACCATCCGTCGCGTGCTGGAGGACTCCGGCTTCGAGATCGAGTCGATGACCTCGTCGTACGCGGGCAAGTACGTGTCCTTCTCGTTCATCGCCGAACGCGCATCGCGACTGAACAAGGTGGTGAGCTTCCTCCTCAAGCCGTTGGCCTTGCTGCGGCGTGCGAACGTCTACCTCAACTTCCACGACGAACTCGTCGTCGTGGCGAAGCCGAGACCCGGTGCCGGAGCGGCCTGAGCGATGGATGCCCGCATCTACGATCAGTTCGCAGAGCTCGAGCAGCGTCACTTCTGGTTCCGCGGACGGCGCGCGATCTTCTTCGACCTCATCGCGCGCGAACTCAGCGGCCGCGGCCACGACCTCGAGATCCTCGAGATCGGCTGCGGACCCGGCGGCATGTTGTCGCCACTCGCGCGATTCGGGCACGTGCACGGACTCGACATCGCACACGACGCTCTCGCCTACTGTCGTCACCGGGGGTTCCCGGACGTCGTCACCGGCTCGGGCACCGAGCTGCCCTTCGCCGACGGCAGCTTCGACGTCGTCGCCCTGTTCGATGCGATCGAGCACATCCCCGACGACCGTCAGGCGCTGGCCGAGGTGAAGCGGATCCTCAAGCCGGGCGGACTCGTGTTCATCTCGGTCCCCGCCTACCAGTTCCTGTTCTCGCAGAACGACCGGCTGGTGCATCACCAGCGTCGCTACACCCGCGGTCAGCTCGCGAAGTTGTTGTCCGCCGAGCGCTTCGCACCACGCAAGCTGACCTACTTCAACACCTTCCTGTTCCCGCTGATCCTGCCGGCGGTCATGGTGCTGAAGCTCAAGGAACGCCTGTTGGGGCTGCCGGACGGGCAGACCAACCTGAGCCACGAGTTCAGCCGGCCGGTCAACGGCCTGTTCGCCTGGTTCATGAGCGCCGAGAGGTGGCTGCTCCGCCACATGGAGTTCCCCTTCGGACACTCGCTGATCGCGATCGCCCGGAGCTGAGGGCGATCGTCCGAACGCGCCTTTGCACCGAGCCCCTCCTCGGCCCATGTTAGGGGGAGATGCGCGATCGGCTCGCCCGTCGCGTTCGCGTCAGACCACGACGAGACCCCGCCCATGGCATTCACTCTCCCCGAACTCCCCTACTCGAAGGACGCGCTCGCGCCCCACATCTCGCCCGAGACCCTCGAGTTCCATCACGGCAAGCATCACGCGGCCTACGTCAACAACCTCAACAAGCTGATCGCCGGCACCGACTACGAGCGGATGTCGCTCGAGGACATCATCCGCAAGGCCCCCGCCGGCGGCCTGTTCAACAACGCGGCCCAGGTGTGGAACCACACCTTCTACTGGAACTGCCTCGCGCCGAAGGCCGGTGGCGAGCCGAGCGGTGCCCTGGCCCAGGCCATCACGGCCAAGTGGGGCTCCTTCGCGAAGTTCAAGGAGGAGTTCACGGCCTGCGCGATCGGCACCTTCGGCAGCGGCTGGGCCTGGCTCGTGAAGAACGCCGACGGCTCGCTGGCGATCGAATCGACCTCGAACGCCGGCTGCCCGTTGACCTCGGCCGGCAAGAAGCCGCTGTTGACCTGCGACGTGTGGGAGCACGCCTACTACGTCGACTACCGCAACGCGCGCCCGAGCTACGTCGAGCACTTCTGGCAGCTCGTGAACTGGGCCTACGCGGCGAAGAACTTCGCCTGATCGCCCCGGCCCACCTCGAGCGAGAGCGCGAGGGACGGGCCGATCGCTCACTGCGGGCGTGGCAAGCGCTGCCACGCCCTGGCGATCACTTGTCGCCCTTGCCCTCGCGGACTTCCACGCGATTGGGCTGGTGCCAGTCCCAGCGCGCCGTCAGCGCTTCGATGCTGAAGCTCTGCTCGACGCCATCCGACATCCGGGTGTATTCCGCCGATTCGCGGCCATCGAGCAACTGCCGCCGCGTGATGTCGGCGAGGCCGCCCTTCTCGACCTTGGTGCAGACGGCGAGGTAGCGCTTGCGATGCGCCGCGTCGGGGAGGACGTCCGTCGCGTCACCCTGCTCGAGTCCACGCACGGTCGGATTGCCGAACAGGAACTGGACGGCCTCCGGATAGGCATCGCGCGAACGGCCGGCGACGAACAGCTCCCGCGGGTAGGGGCCGAAGGAGGAGACGGTGAACTCGTGCTTGGCCGCAGCCTCGGCGAGCACCTCGCCATAGTGCGCCTTGGCGGCCTTCGCGATCGCGTCGTCGCACTCCTTCTGGAGCCCTTCGAGGAAGAGCTTGCGCTGATCCTCGAGCTTGGCGAGCTCCGCCTCGAGCTTGTCGACCTGCGCCTGGTGACCGTGGAAGGCCTGGCTGTCCGGATCGCGCTTCTGGTGGAAGTCGCGCTGCGTCTTCTCCTCGGCGAGACGCTTCTCGATGTCGGCCTTCCAGTCGGCGACCTTGGTCTCGAGCTTGGTGTCGCGCTCCTTCTCGAGTTCCGCGATCCGCTCGGGGATCTTGGCGCGCGAAAGGGCCTTCAGATCGTCTTCGAAGCCGGTCGTGCGCTCCTTGGCGGCATCACCGGCCTTCATGGTGAACCAGTCGGTCCGGGCCTTGTCGCGGATGTCGGCGAGCGGCTTCAGCGGCGTCTCCTCGATCGCGCGCAGTCGCACGTGGAAGGAGAAGCCGGCGGAACGCTGGACCTGTGTGGTCAGGGGCTGCGCGAGGGTCAGGGCAGCGACCGCGGCGGAGCCCGTCCAGGGCTTCACCGGCTCGATCGACTCGAGCTGGGTGATCGTCATCGACTGCTCCGGCGCCGAGGCGTAGGCGAGGCCCTTGCGACCCTTCGCCAGTTCCTCGAACGCGGCCTTGCTGTCGAAGGAGGCGAGCTTGTCCGCCACGGCCTTGTCGGCAGAGGTCACCGATTCCTTCGCCGCGGTGACTGCCGCCATCGCGTCGGTGAGTGCCTTCTTCTCGGCCTCGGTCGCATCGGCGGCATTGCCCCTCACCGAGGCCGTCTCGACGCCCTTCTGCGCCTCGTCGACCTTGGCGATCGCGGCGTCACGCACGGCCACCTCGGCCTTGATGGACTCGTTGAGCCGTTCGGTGACCTTGTCCCAGATCGCCTTCAGCACGGCCTCGGCGCCGAGGCGCTGGCGGATGGTCACCTTCAGCGCGTCGTCGAGCGGGTCGTATTCGGGCGGAGCGTCGGCCGCGGCATCCGGGGCCTTGGGCTTCTGCCACAGCCGGAACTTGTTGAGCTCGTAGTAGGAGCTCACCTCGTCGTCCGAGAAGGTCTTGCCGGCGAGTTCCTCGGCGAAGTTCGCGGGATCGAAATCGGCGTTCGCGAGCGACGCGACGTCGATCTTGTAGCGGTTCTGATCGAGGAAGCCGTGGCTGTTCTGCTCGGCCTTGGTCAGCGAGGCGATCCAGGCGCCGAGGTCCTCGTCGCTGACGTCCTTCTGCTCGATCGCGGTCTGGAGCGCCTTCTCGTCGAGCACGGCGGCATCCAGCGTGACTCGCTCGAGGTCGCGGCTCAGCGAATCGGCGACCGAAGCCAGGGAGGTGTCGATCGCCATGGCCTGCAACCGGACGAAGGTGCTGATGCGCAGACTCTCGCCGATGATGTGCCGGAACTCCGACAGGGACTCGTAGCGGCCGCGCCACAGGTCGTTCACGGAGGTGAGGCCCGCGGCGTTGCCGATACGCAGCGCGTTGTCGATCGCGCGGTCCACCTCGTCGTCCGAGTACTCGAGGCCGTACTCGATCGCGAGGCGACGCAGTGCGGCATAGACGTCGACCTTCGAGTCGGTGCTTTCCGCACCGAACAGGGTCGGCAACACGACGACGAGATCCGAACGCCCTCGCTCGCCGCGTTGGACGAGGCGTTGGGCGGTGGCGATGTCGTCCACCGTGACGGCGACGTCGCGGCCCTCGACCTTCATCGACGCCATCGGCTGGCTGCGCTGCGTCAGGCTCGCGAAGAAGGTCAGGATCGGCCCGCTGATCGAGAAGCTCACCAGCGCGAAGATGCCGGCCGTGTAGAGGATGATGCGCTGATACTTGCGGAAGAAGTCCATCGTGGAACGACGGTGCGGCGGCGCACGCCTCCGGACGGGAGGTCGATGCGACGGATCGGACCCAGGTCGAAAGAGCGCAGCAGGTTAGCGCGCGACACCGGTCATTCGAAGCCCGCGCCGGCAGATCCTCGTCAGCGCCTGGGCGAGGCGGGGCGGTGAAGCGCAAGCGAACTCACGGTCTGGCGCGGCGCTCTCACCCCGCAACCACTACAGAGGCGGGCGCACCTCCCTGGCGAGGGCGCGCGGAGCGACTCAGCGCGTCCCGGAAAGAGGCAGGGCGCTGGTCGAGAGGAGGTCCGGGATGCCGTCGTCGACCGGAAAGGCGACCCGATCCACGTCGTCGACCAGGGCCTCGATCAGCGGCTGCGTCCGTTTCGTTCCGCCCTTGTCGCACAGCCCACCGCTCCGCACCGCCGCGTTGAGGGCCTCGATCTCGACCGCGGTCGCGAGACGCAGGGGATGCAGGGTCCGCGGAGCGCGGAGCTTCGCCAGGAAGGAGGCGTCGAGGGGCATCGGGTTCTCGCGGGTCGTCGGGTCTGCGGGCGCGGATGGCGCGGTGCGCCGCACCGCGTCCGCGTGCTTCCATCGTCATCTGCTCGAGTGAGGGCGGCAGGAATCGAACCTGCGACCGACGGATTAAAAATCCGTTGCTCTGCCGACTGAGCTACGCCCCCGGAAAGCCGGCGGCGGATCCGCACCGCAGGAATTGCGGCGAGGACCCGTCCCGTCAGTCGGTCATGATCTCGTGGGTCTTCTTCTGCAGGATCTCGTCGATCTGCTTCTCGAAGTGCTTGAGGCGCTCCTGGATCTCGGTCTTCGCCTCCTCGAGCAGATCCTCGCTGATCTCGTGTGCCGCCATCGCGTGCTCGGCAGCCTTGTTGGCGTCGCGACGCTCGTTGCGCAGCGCGACGCGCGACTGCTCGGCGAGATCCTTGACCCGAGCCCCGAGCTTCTTGCGCTGCTCCTGGGAGAGTGGCGGAAGGCTCAGCCGGATGGCTTTGCCCTCGACCGAGGGATTCACCCCGAGGTCCGAGGTCTGGATCGCCTTCTCGATCGCCTTGAGGATCGAGACGTCGAAGGGCTTGATGACCAGCTGGCGCGCCTCGGGAACCTGGATGTGGGCGACGTGCGCGAGCTGCGACATCGATCCGTAGGCCTCGACCCGGATGTGGTCGACCAGGGCCGGCGAAGCGCGACCGGTGCGAATGCCCGCGAGCAGGTCGGCGAGGTGATGGATCGTCTTCTCGGCGCGGTCGTCGAACTGCGCGACGATCGAATGGGTCTTTCCGTCCATGGCGTGTCTGGCCTCCACGATAGGCGCACGGCGTGGTCCGGCGCCACTCCGCGCCGCATCCGGGAGTCAGCCGGAGACCACCCAGGTGCCGATCGGCTCGCCCTTCACCGCCCGCTCCATGTTCCCCGGCACGAACATGTCGAAGACCATGATCGGCATGTCGTTCTCCATGCACAGCGTGAACGCGGTGCGGTCCATGACCCGCAGATCCAGCGCCAGGGCCTCGCGGAAGGTCGTGCGATCGATGCGCTTGGCCGCGGGATCGCGCTTGGGGTCCGCGGTGTAGATGCCGTCGACCTTGGTCGCCTTGAGAATCGCGTCGACGCCGAGCTCGGTGGCGCGCAGCGCAGCCGCGGTGTCGGTGGTGAAGTAGGGATTGCCGGTCCCCGCGGCGAGGATCACGACACGGCCCTTCTCGAGGTGACGCACGGCGCGGCGCCGGATGAAAGGCTCCATCACCATGTTCATCGGGATCGCGGACAGGGCACGCGTCTCGACTCCGGCGCGTTCGAGCGCGTCCTGCAGCGCCAGCGAGTTGATCGCGGTCGCCAACATGCCCATCTGGTCCGCGGTCGCGCGGCTGGTGCCGTACTCCGCGAAGGCCGCTCCGCGGATCAGGTTGCCGCCGCCCACCACCACCGCGACCTGCACGCCGAGACGCTTCACGCCGCCGATCTGGTCGGCGAGCGTGCTCAGCACGGCGGGATCGACGCCGACCTCGCCGGGGCGAGCCAGGCTCTCCCCGCTGAGCTTGAGAAGCACGCGGTGGATGCGGGTCGGGACGCCGACGGCCAAGCTCAGCCTCCGAGTTCCATACGCGAGAAGCGGCGCAGGCGGATGTTCTCGCCGATCTTGCCGGCGAACTCCTTCACCACCGTGCCGACCGACTTCTTGTCGTCGTGCACCCAAGGCTGATCGACGAGGCACTGCTCGGCGAAGAACTTCTGCATGCGCCCGTCGACGGCCTTCTGGATCACGTCGTCAGGGCGGCCCGCCATCTGGGTGCGGGTCTGCTCGAGCACGATCGCGCGCTCGCGCTCGACTTCCTGCGCCGGTACGGCCGAGGCGTCGAGGTAGCGCGGGCGGAAGGCGGCCACGTGCAGGCAGAGGTCGCGGCCGAAGGCGTTGAACTCCTCGTTGCGGGCGACGAAGTCGGTCTCGCAACCGAGTTCGACCAGCACACCGAGCTTGCCGTTGTGGTGGACGTAGCTGAACACGCGACCCTCGGTGGCCTCGCGCTCACCGCGCGCGTCGGCGGCCTTGAGCCCCTTCTTGCGAAGGATGTCGACGGCCTTCTCCATGTCGCCGCCGGACTCGATCAGGGCCTCCTTGCAGTCCATCATCGGTGCGCCGGTGCGCTTGCGCAGCGCGCCGACCATCTTGGCATCGATCTCCGCCATCTCGATCTCCTGCTCCGGCCACCTTCGGACCGGTGTGGTGTTGGTTTCTCGGGGTTCCAAGGGCGCGTTCTCGCGCCCAGGCAGCGCGCATCACGGTCCGTCGACCGGACGCGCCGGAAAACGCGCGAAGTCACGCCACACGGCGTGACCTCGTCGGATCCGGTCGAACCCTCGCGCGCCGCGCGATCGTCGGGTGGACCGGTCCCGCGCGCAGCACCGTGCCGCGCGCCTCGTGACTCACTCGCTCGCGGGTGCGTCCCCGGAGCCCGCTCCACCGGCACTGCCCTCGGGCTGCTCGGAGCCACCGCCGACCGACACGCTGCTGGAGTGTCCACCGGCACGGTCGGCGAAGCGCCCGGACGCACGACGGCCGAGACGGCCACCGCCGTCGTTGCGACGCGGACCGCCGCGACCCCCGCCGCCGCCGCCGCCGCGACCGCCGCCGCCCTCACGTCCTCCACCGTCGCGTCCGCCGCCCGCGCTGGCCGCAGCAGGACCCGAGCTCCCGCGACGTCCGGAGACCTCTCGGGTGCGGGGATCTTCCGCCGCGAGGCGCTTGGCCTCGTGGAGGGAAGCGTCATCGGCGCTCGCGCGCCCCTCGAGCAGGGCGTCGGTCAGCTTGCCGAGCAGGAGCTGCACCGAGGCGACCGCGTCGTCATTGCCCGGGACCGGGATGTCGGCGAGATCGGGATCGCAGTCGGTGTCGAGGATCGCGATCACCGGCACGTTCATGCGCGCGGCTTCCTTCATCGCGTTGTCCTCACGGCGCGGGTCGACCACGATGATCGCGGCCGGCATGCCGAACAGTTCGCGGACGCCCTCGAGGTTGCGCTGGATCTTGCGCATCTCGCGGCGCAGCATCGACTGGGCCTTCTTCTTGTGGCGCTCCATCGTGCCATCGGCCTCCATCGCCTCGAGGTCGTTGAGACGCGCGAGGCGCTCGCGGACGGTGGCGAAGTTGGTCAGCGTGCCGCCGATCCAGCGCTCGGTGATGGCCGGCATGCCGCCACGCTTGGCCTCGGCCTCGACCACCGACCGGATCTGCTTCTTCGTGCCGACGAACAGGACCTGCCCGCCGGTGGACGCCAGGGCGCGCACGAAGTGCTGCGCCTGGATCAATCCGCGGATCGTCGCCTTGAGGTCGATGAGATGGACGTTGTGCCGCCTCCCATGGATGAATGGCTTCATCTTGGGGTTCCAGCGGCGCGCCTGGTGTCCGAAATGGACACCGGCGTCGATGAGCTCCTGGACGGTGACGACGGTCACGTGGACTCCGAACCTTCGAATCGAATCGCGGGGATGGGCCTGACGGGCCCAGAAGAGGGCCGGGGATTCTAGGGACGCGTCCGCGCGGTTCAAGCGCCCGTCGGAACGACACGCGCCGCGACCCCCCCCGCACCACGCGCGAAGCGGGCGCGCGACGCACCTCCGCGGTCCCGCGATGCGCCGATCGCGGCGGGCGTGAGGCTGGCGTGTTGGCTAGCATCCGCCGCAGTCCTGCACGCGTCGTCCAATCCCCGGACTCCTCCGTTGCGCCGCCCCGCATCCAGCCCGCCGACCCTCCCGCCTGAGGTAGCCTTGAACCGGCTGCACCCCCGCGCAGACTCCGTTCGCCACGGATCGGCGGCCCGGGAGGACGCCGCGCGCGCCATGCAAGAACCGGACGAAATCGAAGCCGCGACCCCGGCGGCCCAAAGCCCGCGCGCGGCCCGCGTCCTGCTGCTCAACCACCACCGCGATGCGCTGGGTGAGCTGATCTCCGCCCTGGTGCGGCGCGGGCACGAGGTGGCCCAGGCCGATTCCCTCGCGGAGACCCAGGCCCTGCTGCAGAGGGTCCAGCCCGACGTCGTCCTGCTCAACCCGCTGGTGATCAAGCCCGGCGGCGTCGAACTCGAGCTGGTCGAGGCACTGCAGCACGACGGCCTCCCGGTGCCCGTCATCCTGCTGGTCGACGCGCTGCGCGGTGTCGAGCAGGCGCGGCGCATCGAACTGCCCCTCGCCGACTTCCTGCTCAAGCCGCCGTCGGTCGACGAGTGCCTGCACCGCATCGACCTCGCCCTGCGCCGTCGCGAAGCCTTCGCGCTGCTGCGCCGCCGGGCCTCCGAACTCGAGGACCAGGTCACCATCGACTTCAAGACCGGCCTGTCGAGCGAGCGGCACTTCAAGAACGCGCTGCACATCGAGTTCAAGCGCGCGCAGCGCCACCTGCAGCCGCTGTCGTTGCTGCTGATCGACGTCGACGACTTCAAGTCGATCAACGACACCACCGAGTACGCCTTCGGTGACGTGGTGCTGCGGCAGGTCGCGGAGACCCTCAAGCGCAACATCCGAGAAACCGACTACGCGGCGCGTTTCGGCGGCGACGAGTTCGTGCTCCTGCTGCCCCACACCACCTCGGCCGAGGCGGTGCAGACCGCGACGCGCATCAAGAAGCGCATCGCCGAGACCACCGTGCAGGCACGCGGCTACGCGCAGCGGGTCACCGTCTCGATCGGCATCGACACCTTCGAGGGCCGCGGCGAGGGCGATCCGATCGACCTGCGCACCCGCGCGAACAAGGCGTTGCACCAGGCGAAGCGGCGCGGCAAGAACCAGTGCTGGCTGTACACGCCGGACGACCCGGCTCCCCCGCCACCGAAGAAGCGATGAATCTGCTCCTGCTGCGGCAGGACGAAGTCGGTGCCGACGACTGCGCGACGCTCTCCGATCGTCGCGCGCGCCATCTGCGCGAGGTCCTCGGCGTCGCCGAAGGGCGCATGTTGCGCGCCGGCCTGCTGGACGGCGCGCTCGGCCACGCCGAGGTGCTCGCGATCCGCGGTGAGGAGGTGAGGCTGCGCTGCCGTTTCGACGAACCCGCGCCGCCACGCAGCGCCGACCTGCTGCTGCTCGCGGTGCCGCGGCCGAAGGTGCTCGGTCGCTGCATCGAGCACGCCACGGCGCTCGGCTTCGGATCGATCGTGCTGGTGCGGAGCTGGTTCACCGACAAGAGCCACCTGTCGAGCACGGCCCTGAGCGAGGCGGATCTCGAGACGCGCGTGCTCGCCGGCCTGGAACAAGCACGACGCACCATGCGGCCGGAGATCCGCGTCGAAGCCCTGTTCCGCCCCTTCGTCGAGGACCGCCTCGATGCGCTGTGCGGCGACGCCCGGTGCTACCTCGCCGATCCGCGCGCCCCACGCGATCTGCTCGAGGTGCCGCCGGTCGCCGGGAAGCCGATCGCACTCGCCATCGGACCCGAGCGCGGCTTCAACGACTTCGAGTGCCGCCTGCTCGAGGCGCACCGCTTCGCTCCGGTCCACGCCGGGCCGCACCCGCTGCGCGTCGAGACCGCGGTGACCGCGTTGTTCGCGCAACTCGACGTGCTGCGTCGGATGAAGGCGCGCGGTTAGCATCGCCCGCGATGGCGGACGACCGATCCCGGGGCCGACGCGCGAGGCGCAACACCTTCGCGCTGCTGTTCGCCCTGGTACTCGCGCTGCTCGCGACCGCGCCGGCCCCGTGCCAGGACCAGAGTCCGCCACCCAGCCTTCAGGGCGACCCCGTCGATGCGGACCGCATCGACGCGCTGCGCAAGTCGATCGAAGCCGACGCTGCGCTCGGCGACGACCTGCGCAAGCAGGCGTTGGCGATGCTCGACGAGGCCCGCTCGCACCTTTCGCGCCGCGACGAGTGGAGCGCACGACGCACGGCACTGCAGGCGACGCTGGACGGCGCCGACGCCGAGATCGCCCGCATCCACCACGACATCGATTTCCCGAGCGTCGAGCCGACCGGCGCCTTCGACATCGGCACCCGTCTCGCCGATCTCGAAGCCGCGCAGAGCAAGGCCGAGCAGGATCGTCGGACCGCGGCGGAGGAGCTCGCGAAGGCGACTCAGGCGATCAACGATCTCGAGACCCGACGCACCGAGCTGCCCGGCGCGATGGCGACGGCACGGGCCGAGCGCACCGAGGTGCAGGGTCTGCTCGCCGCCGCTCCCGCCCCCGACGAGAACCCCGCGATGGTCAACGCGCGGCGCATGCGCCAGCGCGCGCGCATGATGCGGGTGGAGGCGCAGATCGCCGAACTCGAGCTCGAGCAGTCCTCGCTGGAGAAGCTCGGTGCGCTGTACGCGGCGCGTCGCGACGGAGCGACGCTGGAACGCGACGCCGCCGCCACACGCGTGCAGAACGTGCAGAAGCTGACCGCCGATCAGCGGCGTCAGGAGATCGACTCCGCCGAGCGCGCCGCGAACACGGCGGTGGCCGAAGCCGATCCCCGCCTGCGCAGTCTCGCGGAGAGCAACGTCGCACTCGTCGAGAAGCTGCGGCGACTCGCCAAGCAGCGCAGCGATCTGGACGTCACCATCGAAGCGGCGAAGCGCCGTCAGGAGAGCCTGGAGCGCGATCTCGCCACCTCGCAGTCGCGCGAGAAGCAGATCGGCCTGACCGAGGCGATCGGTCTGGAGCTGCGCGAACTGCGGCGCAGCCAGCTCGCGGACCTCGAGACGGTGCGGCGCGCCAACCGCGCGCTCCACGCCGACCAGATCGCGGCCTACACCACCCGCTACGAGTTCGAGAACGAGTTGCGGCGTCTCGAGGATCCGGCCGGGGTCGTCGATGCAACGCTCGGCTCGCTCAAGCTCGACGTCGCCGACCCCACGCTGCGCGGCGAGGTCCGCAATCTCCTCGACTCCCGCCGCAAGCTCCTCCGCAAGCTCGCCGAGGGCTACAGCGCACTGACCCGCGACTACGGCAGTGCGGACGCACAGCAGCAGACCCTGCTCGCCACGGCCGAACGCACCGCGAAGTTCGTCGACGAACGCGTGCTGTGGATCCCGAGCGGTCAACCGGTGTGGAGCCAGCCGTTCAGGACCGTGCCCGACGCCGCGACACGGGTCGCGACGCTGTGGGTCGACGCGACCCGCAGCGTGCTCCACCAGGTCGTCGCCGCGCCGGCGACGGCGATCGCCTTCGCGCTGCTGCTCGTCGCCCTGCTCGGCATGCGCCCGCTGTTCCTGCGGCGTCTCGCCGTGCACGCGCGCGACGCCCGCCAGCGAGCCGCCACGCGTTTCGCCCCCACGCTGCTCGCCGTCGTCGACACGGCGCTGCTCGCCGCACCGGCGCTGGTGCTGCCGCTCGCCCTGGCCCGCCTGTCCGCCGCGGCCGGCGAGGCGCCTTCGGTCGAGGTCGCGCTGCGTGCGATCGTCCCACTGGCGACCACGCTCGCGGTGGTCGACGCCGCCCTGCGCAGCGACGGCCTCGCGCTCGTGCACTTCGGCTGGGAGGAGCGCGCGGTGCGCGTGGTGCGCCGCGACCTGCGCATCGCAGCACCCCTGCTGGTCGCGGCGCGCGCCGCAGAGGCGACGCTCAACGCCGAGGACGACGAGCTGTCGGCGACACTCGGTCGACTGGCGCTGCTCGTCGCGCTGTTCACCTATCTGTGGTTGTTCCGCGGCATCCTGCACCCGACCCGCGGCGCGCTGGCGACGTCGCCGTCGTTCGCGACGCGCAAGAAGCTGCGCGTCCTGACCTACCTCGCCGGCATCGGGGTGCCGCTCGGACTGGCGCTGCTCACGCTGCTCGGCTGGGTGTTCACCGCGAGCGAGTTGTCGGTGCGGCTCGAGCGCACCGCCGTGCTGGTCCTCGGTGTGTCGTTGGTGGTCGCCCTGGTGCAGCGCTGGCTCTTGCTGTCGCGGCGCGCGATCGCGATCCAGCAGGCGCGCGAACGTCGACGCCGTGCCGCGGAGAGCGGGGCCGAGAGCGAAGCCCTCGGCGCCGAGACGCGTCCGGAGGAGCCCGAGGCACCGGTCGTCGACCTGGTCAGCCTCGACCAGCAGACGCGCAGCCTGCTCGGGCTGACCACTCTGCTGGCCCTGGCACTCGGCGCCTGGGCGATCTGGGTCGACGTGCTGCCGGCGCTCGGCATCCTGCGCGAAGTCTCGCTGTGGACCGAGACGGTCCAGTCCACCGTGACCACCACCGACGTCGCCGGCACGCACACCGCGGTGCAGGTCACCGAGGTGCCGGTCACGCTCGCCAATCTGCTGCTCGCCCTGGTCGTGCTCGGGGCGACCTGGGTGCTGTCGCGCAACGCCGGGGGCCTGTTCGAGCTGCTCGTGCTGCGCCACCTCGGCGTCAGCGCCGGCGAGCGCTACGCGATCACCACCGTGATGCGCTACGTGATCGTGCTGATCGGCTCGATCATCGCCTTCACCGGCATCGGCGTCGGCTGGTCCAAGTTGCAGTGGATGGCGGCTGCGGTCTCGGTCGGCCTCGGCTTCGGCCTGCAGGAGATCTTCGCCAACTTCGTCTCGGGCCTGATCCTGCTGTTCGAACGACCGCTGCGCGTCGGCGATCTCGTGACCGTCAGCGGCGTGGACGGTCGCGTCACGCGCATCCGCATGCGAGCGACCACGATCATGGACTTCGACCGCAAGGAGCTGATCGTGCCCAACCGCGAGTTCATCACCGGACACTTCGTGAACTGGAGCCTGAGCAGTCCGGTGGTGCGCCTGGTGGTCAAGGTCGGCGTCGCCTACGGAACCGACACCCATCGCGCACGCGAGCTGCTCCTCGAGGCTGCGCGCAGCGTGCGCACGATCCTCCCCGATCCGACGCCCGACGCGGTGTTCCGCGGCTTCGGCGACAGCACGCTCGATCTGGAGGTACGCGTGTTCCACGCCATGGACGACTGGTCGGTCACCATCACCGCGCTGCACGAGGCGATCGACGCCGCGTTCCGGGCCGAAGGCATCGAGATCGCCTTCCCGCAGCGCGACGTGCACGTCCGCAGCATCGAGGGACTGCCCGGGCAGATCCCGACCCATCACGCCGAGTGATCAGCGCGGCGCGACGTCGACGCGCCAGGTTCCGTCGCCGTCCTCGCGCATCGTCACCGCGATCGACAGGAAGGCCTCGATCACGCGCGCGTTGGTCGTGGTGTGCATGCTCGGCCGTGCGGTGCGGAACGAACCGCCTCCCGCCAGCGCGAGCGGCAGCAGCAACTGGTCGGCGAGGTGTTCGCCGATCGGCGCGTCGTGGCGGAGATGGGCCTTCACCGCACGCACCGCTTCGGCGCCGACGCGCTCCGCGGGCAGACCGAGGCGTCCGAAGGCACAGAACACCTCGGTGCCGCTCTCGCACTCGACATCGACGAGCAGCGCATTGCCGGGGCCATTCGGCAGGCTTCGCACCTGCACGCGGTCCGCGGCCAGTCCGAGCCTGTCGCGCACGACGTCGACCTCGCGCCGCCCGACGTGCTCCGCGAGTCCGGCGACGAGCGCACAGACGCGGATCGCCTTCACGGCGCCGCGCCTCGACCACTCCGCCGGGCGCAGAGCGCTCGGTCGCACCCGCAGGACGATCTCGCCGCCGCCCGCAGGGTGGAACCCGTGTCGACGCAGCTCGAAGTCGACATCGGCGCCGAGGCGCCGCAACGCGGGCAGGAAGCTGCGCTCGACGAAGTCGGCGGGCGGCGCGAGCGGATTGTGGGTTCCGCCGGACAGCACGAGCTCGCTCGGCGCATCGGCGCACAGCAGGGCGGGCAACACGGTCTGTGCGACCAGGGTCGTGCTGCCCGCGGTGCCGATCGCGCGCCGATAGCACCCGGCGCGGGCCGGGCTGCGCGGCGTGAAGCGGATCTCCTTCGACCCGACCTCCGCACCGCTCACCTCCGCATCACCGACCTCGGTCGCGAGTTCGACCGCGGTCAGGTGCTGGCGCATCAGGCCGGGCTTGCTGCGCCCCGCGCGGATCGAATGGATGCGCAGCGGTCGTCCGGTGCACAGCGACAGCGCGAGCGCGCTGCGCAGCACCTGACCCCCACCCTCGCCGAAGCTGCCGTCGATCTCGACCGGCGTCCGTGCCTGTTCCGGGAGTGGTGCGTGCACGGCTCAGCCCTTCACGCAGACGACCTGCTTGAGCGTGGCGACGACCTCGACGAGATCGCGCTGCGCGTCCATCACCATGTCGATGTCCTTGTAGGCCATCGGCGTCTCGTCGATCACGTCGGCGTCCTTGCGGCACTCGACACCGGCCGTCGCGCGCGCGTGGTCGTCGAGCGAGAAGCGGCGCTTCGCCTCGCCGCGCGACATCGCGCGGCCGGCGCCATGGCTGCACGACTCGTAGCTCTCGGCATTGCCCTTGCCGCGCACGATGTAGCTGCGCGCCCCCATCGAGCCCGGGATGATCCCGAGCTCGCCGAGGCCGGCGCGCACCGCACCCTTGCGCGTGACCCAGAACTCCTCGCCCTGGTGCGTCTCGCGCTGCACGTAGTTGTGGTGGCAGTTGACGACCATCGCGTCGGCCGAGAAGGGCGGCAGCAGGGCGGTCGCGCGCAGCGCCTCGAGGATCTGCGCCATCATCAGATCGCGGTTGGTGCGGGCGAAGTCCTGCGCCCAGCCGACGGCGAACACGTACTCGTCGAAGTGCTGCGCACCCTCCTCGAACCAGGCGAGATCCTTGTCCGGCAGATCGGCGATGTGCCGGCGCATGTCGCGCTTCGCCAGCTCGATGAAGAACGTCCCGATGCGGTTGCCCACGCCGCGCGAGCCGGAGTGCAGCATCAGCCAGACCTGCAACTGTTCGTCGATGCAGATCTCGATGAAGTGGTTGCCGGTGCCGAGCGTGCCGAGCTGGCCGACGTGGCGACCGCGGTCGAGCTTCGGGTGACGTGCGACGATCGCCTCGTAGCCGCCGCGCAACCGCTCCCACGCCGTCTCGTTGCGCGTCGGAATGCGGTCGCTCCAGGCGCCGCGGTCGTTGCGCCCGCCGTTGTCGGTGCGGCCGTGCGGCACCGCCGCCTCGATCGCGCTGCGCAGTGCGCCGAGGTCGTCGGGAAGATGCTCCGCGCGCAGCGAGGTGCGCACCGCCATCATCCCGCAGCCGATGTCGACACCGACCGCGGCGGGGATGATCGCGGACCGCGTCGGGATCACACTGCCGACGGTGGCGCCGATGCCCCAGTGGACGTCGGGCATCGCCGCGATCCAGGGGCCGACGATCGGCAGCTGCGCGACGTTGCGGAGCTGCTTCAACGCCTCGTCCTCGACCTGGACGCCGCGCACCCACGCCTTGATCGGGACGTGGTCTGTCTTGATGCGTTCGTAGCCGGACATGATCACTCGTTCGGTTGCAGAAGACGGAGAGAAGGCGCGACGACGAGCGGTGCGGAGCGTAGACGCTCCCCCGGTCCGGGCCACGGCACCGACCGATGGTCGGCGCCGGCGGGATTCGAACCCGCGAAGACCAGGAGCCCGGACGGCATTCGCCGCGGGGGGATGAAGGAACGGGGCGACGAGGAAGTGCGGGCGACGGAACATTCGGATGGAGTCGCGCGCGGCATTCGCCCCTGGAAGGAGAGGATCGGCTGGCCGGATGGCCGGGACGGCGATCCGCGGCCGAGGAAGCACACGCGTGACGACGAGAGCTGCGGAGCCTGCTCTACCTGCTGAGCTACGGCGCCGACCGCGATCGGCGCCGGCGGGATTCGAACCCGCGACCGAGGAGCTCCGCGTGCATTCGTCAAGCGCATGGGAACGGGACCGGGGAAGAGGAACCTGGAGGGATGGTGGGAAGCGGCGACCCCATCAGGGGACGGAGGTCGCGTCGAGCGACAGCGCACGGATGCGATCGAGCCAGGTCGCGCCACGGTGGCCGTCGCGCGCAAAGCCGTCGATCAGGTCGAACACCGCATCCGAGAAGCCGCCGACGTTGAGGACGGCGTCCTCGTTGCGGGCCTGGGTGGTGGAGGATGGCTGGAGGTCGAGACAGACCAGCTTGCTGCCGCGATTGCGGGCGCGGAACACCCGCCACTCCGCCAGCGTCGCCGTGCCCCGACCGCCGTCGCCGGCGTCGACCCACGACTCGTTGTCGGAGATCAGGACGATCAGCTCCGCGCCGGCGCGCCGGCGGTTCCATTCGCGCAGCGGTGCGCTGCAGTTGGTGCCGCCGGAGGGCAGGGCCGCGAGAGCCGTGCTGAGCTGTGCCACCGTCCATTCCGGGTCGTGAGAGAAGGGGATCACCTCCGAGGTGAACGGCAGGACCTGGGCCGCCTGGTTGCGGCGCAGGATCGTCGCCGCGAACAGGGCCGCGACGTCGACGCACCGCACCTTGCTGGTCGCGCTGCCGCGGCGGCCGCTGATCGGTGACTGCATCGAGCCCGACACGTCGACCGCGACGAGTACGCGACCATCCAGAGCGGGGACGTTGAGCGTCGCCCGTTCGATCGCCTCCATCAGCGCGACGCGGATCGCTTCCGGCATGCCGTCGTCGAGGTTGTCGAGAGCTGTCATGAACTGGTACGGGAAGGTGCGAGTCGCCGCGATCTCCGCCGGATCACGCAGACGCTCGACGCAGAGATCCAGCGTGTCGGCGTCGTCGAAGACGCCGTGGCGCAGGAAGCTGTTGAGGTTCATCCGGAGCTGTTGCCAGGTGCAGCGGCGTGCGAGCGCGCGCCAGTGCTCCGTGCACAGCGGTCGACCGGACAACATGAGGAAGGGGACGTCGGGAAGCTCGGCTCCCGGAACGGTCAGGAAGGCCAGGAAGTCGCGCAGTTCGAGCGGTGCGTCGTCGAGCACGAAGTCACGACCGGTCAACCATCCGAACAGCGCGCGTCGCGACGCCGATTCCGGCTTCGGGTGGACCAGCTTCACGATGTCCCCGAGAGACGGCTGCTCGCCGATCGACGCGAAGAGCAGTTCACGATCGCTGCGCCGGGCGAGCCACTGCCGGATCAGGCGACGCGGACGAGTGCCGAAGCAACGCCGGCCGACGGCTCCCGAGCGGACGATCTGCACGAACTTGCGGAGCATCCGCCCGTCGTCGATGACGCGGTCGAAGATGCGCGCCGCGAGTTCGCCGTGGTCGACGAGCAGGAACGCGACCAGCAGCGCCGGCAGGTCCTTCATGTGGCCGCGCCGGCGCGCCCACAGGGCGACCTTCGCGCACAGTTCGGGATCCTCCTGTGCGACCTCCCTGGCAAGGGCCAGGGACCGGTCGAGTTGTTCCGCGGCGGTCGCGTAGAAGGTTCCGCCGAGACAGCCGGTCGCCGCGTACTGCGCGAGTGCCGCCTGTGGCGAGCGGAGGTAGGCCGGCGCACCCTCGGCGTTGCGCGCGTCGGTGATCGGCAGCCGCTGACTCTCACGGGTCGGGAACAGGCGTCGGAAGATCATGGCTCGGCCCTGGGTGGCGGCCGGTCGACCGCGGGTTGCGCGACGAGAGCACGACGTGTGCCGTCGGCTCGGGATTCTGGGCCTTCACCCTCAACCTCTTGTGCAACAGGACTTTGGATCCGCGGCGTAGATCCAGGACCGGAGCCCGACATGGCCCGATCTTATCTTTTGCGATAAGTTCTGATCTCCATGGCGCAGGCTCGACGCACCGTCGTGTTCGGCTTCCTCGGCTCCCAGCTCGACTCCCACCCGATGCGGGAGCGCTGGAGCAAGTGGCGCCCCACCCTCTGCTTGTGCCAACAGGAGGACCTGATCGTCCACCGCTTCGAACTCTGGCACGACCCGCGCTTCGCGCAGCTGGCCGGACTCGTCGAACGCGATCTGCACAGCGTGGCACCGGAGACCGAGCTGCGTCGCCACGCCTTCCCGCTGCGCGACCCCTGGGACTTCGCAGAGGTCTACGAGCGGCTGTTCGCCTTCGCGCGCGACTACCCCTTCGACACCGAGACCGAGGACTACCTGGTCCACGTCACCACCGGCACGCACGTCGCGCAGATCTGCCTGTTCCTGCTCAGCGAGACCAGGCACTTCCCCGCGCGGCTGGTGCAGACCACACCTCCGCGCGCCAACGACGGATCGAGCGTCGGCAGTTACCAGATCGTCGACCTCGACCTCTCCCGCTACGACGCGCTCGCGCGCCGCTTCGAGAAGGAGCACCAGGACGCGGTGTCGTTCCTGAAGTCGGGCATCGCGACCCGAAATGTCGCCTTCAACGCGCAGATCGACCTGATCGAGAAGGTCGCGCTCGCCGCGCGCGACCCGATCCTGCTGATGGGACCGACCGGTGCGGGCAAGTCCCAGCTCGCGCGGCGGATCCACGCGCTGAAGAAGCAGCGCCACCAGCTCGACGGCGGATTCGTCGAGGTGAACTGTGCGACGCTCCGCGGCGACGCCACCGCCTCGGCCCTGTTCGGGCACCAGAAAGGAGCCTTCACCGGCGCCGTCGCGGCGCGACCCGGACTGCTGCGCAGCGCCGACCGCGGCCTCGTGTTCCTCGACGAGATCGGCGAGCTCGGCGGCGACGAGCAGGCGATGCTGCTGCGTGCACTCGAGGAGCGGCGCTTCCTGCCGGTCGGTGCCGACCACGAGGTGGAGTCGGACTTCCAGCTCGTCGCGGGCACCAACCGCGACCTGCGCATCGAGGTCGCGAGAGGCCGGTTCCGCGCCGACCTGCTCGCACGCATCGACCTGTGGACCTTCGAACTGCCGGGGCTGCGCGATCGCATCGACGACCTCGCGCCCAACCTCGACTTCGAACTCGACCGCTTCGCCGAGCGCAGCGGCCGGCGCGTCACCTTCAACAAGGAGGCGCGCGCCCGCTACCTCGCCTTCGCCGAATCCGCCGATGCGCACTGGAGCGGCAACTTCCGCGATCTCAACGCGAGCATCACGCGCATGGCGACGCTGGCCCCCGGCGGTCGAATCGCGGTCGACGTCGTCGACGCCGAGATCCTGCGCCTGCGCCGGGCATGGCGCATGCACGAGGCACCGACGGCGACGACGGAGGACGACGACACGCTGCTGAACGAAGTCCTGGGAGCGGACCGCACCCAGGCGCTCGATCGCTTCGATCGCGTGCAGCTCGCCGAGGTGGTGCGCACCTGCCGGCGCGCCCGCTCGCTCAGCGATGCCGGGCGCGCGCTGTTCGCGGTCTCGCTGCGCAAGCGGGCGACCACCAACGACGCCGACCGCCTGCGCAAGTACCTCGCCCGCTTCGACCTCGACTTCGCGTCGATCGCGCGATCACTCATTCCCACGGGCGACGGGGACCGCCGAGCCAGCCGCGGCGGCGGAACCACAGGTACATCGTGACGCCGAGCGTCACCATCATTCCGAGCACGGTCGGATAGCCGTAGCGCCAGCGCAGCTCCGGCATGTTGAAGGGCGAGGAGTTGGGATCGAAGTTCATCCCGTAGAGACCGACCACGAAGGTCAGCGGGATGAAGATCGTCGCGATCACCGTCAGCACGCGCATCACGTCGTTCATGCGGTTGCCGACCAGGGAGACGTGCAGCTCCATCAGGCCGATCGCGACCTCACGCAGCTGCTCGAACTGGTCGAGCAACTGCACCGCGTGGTCGTGGCAGTCGCGGAAGAACACGCGCGTCTCCTCGTCGACGACCTCGAACTCGCCGCGGGCGAGGCGATTGGCGACGTCGCGGTGCGGCGCGACGACGCGGCGCAGGATGGCCACGTCGCGCTTGAGCTCGTAGACGCGCGCCAGCGTGCTCTCCTTGGCCGCCTGCGTGGTGTCGGCCTCCAGTTCGTCGAGCAGGTCGCCGGCCTGTTCGACCACCGGGAAGTAGGCGTCGATCACCGCATCGAGGATCGCATAGGCGAGGTAGTCGGTGCCGTCGCGGCGGATGCGACCGGTGCCGCGCCGGATCCGCTCGAAGATCGGGTCGAACAGCGAACTCGGCCGTTCCTCGAAGGACACCAGCGAACTGCCGCTGGCGTAGACCGCGACCTGACGTGACTCGTGCAGACCATCGCTGCCCGGCGCCCGCACCACCATGAACATGTGCTCGTCGTAGGCCTCGAGCTTGGGGCGCTGGTGCGCGTGAACCACGTCCTCCAGCGCCAGCGGGTGCATCTGCACGGCGGCCGCGATGCGCGCGAGCAGCTCGCGATCACCGAGACCCTGCACGTGCACCCAAGTGACGGGGAAGTCCGGCGACACCCCGCCCTCCCGGAGGACGGCCTCGGGATCGATCTCGGCGGTGCCCGCGGGACCGTAGGCGACGGCGCGGACGCGCGGCGGCGACGCCGTTGGATCCACCACCGGCACACCGGGAGACTGGCCGGGGCGCGTGCGGCGCCGCGGGGGACGCGACGAACGTCGCACGCGGCGACCGCGCTCACGGCCCTGCTTCGCGTCGGATTCGTCGTTGTGGTCGGCGGCGCTCATTCCGAGGAGCGCGAAGCTTGGCGCGACGCGCATCGCTTTGCCACTCCGCGGCCGCGTGCGGACCCGGCACCGAAATGAGCCCGGCCGCCAGGCGTTTCCCTCTTCGCTCGTCGATCCTCGCGCGCTCGCGAGAGCCGAGACCGCATCCCCGACCAGCACACCAGGGTGGAGCGAGCGCGGCCGGGACACGACCGCGTGATGCCCTCGCACGCGACGGCGCCGATCGACGAGCTGTTTCCACCGCGAACGGTGGATCGCACGGTGTAGCGGCGATCGCCGTCTCCGGCACGTCCAGGGAGCGATCCATGCTTCACACACGACTCTGCGCCGCGGCGCTTCTGTTCGGCGCGTTCGCCGGCGCCCAGACCCCCATCGGCGGCTCGATCTACGACGGCTCCGGCGGGCCCCTCCTCTCCGGCGTCGTCTACCACGCCACGGGTCACGTCAGCGTGCCCGCGGGGCGGACGCTGACGGCGCAACCCGGGGCGATCGTCAAGTTCAGCGGCACCGCGCTGCTCGTCGACGGCACCCTGCTGTGCAACGGCACCACGGCGAATCCCGTGGTGTTCACCTCGATCGACGACGACACCGCCGGCGGCGACACCAACGGCAACGGCAACGCGACACTGCCGGGACCGAACCAGTGGTACGGCGTGCAGTTCAGCGCGACCGCGGGTGCCAGCACGCTCGCGCACGCGGCGATCCGCTGCACCGGCTACGCCTACTGGCCAGCGCTGATCGTCAGCGGCGCGAACATCCACGCGACGGACTGTGCGATCACCGACTGCGGCAACGGCGGCATGTCGCTCGACGGCACCGCGCGGCCGGTCGTGCAGCGTTGCGCCTTCGAACGCGTGGCGGGCAACGCGGCGATCTCCGGCGCGGCGATCGATGCGGTGCCGGGCTTCCTCGACAACACGACGACGGCCTGCACCGGCGGCAACTACCTGCGCGTCGACCACGCCAACACCTCGGGTTCGCGCACCATCGCACCGCGCAACTGCCCCGGCGGCGTGCTGGTCGTGAACGCGCACCTCGGTGTCTTGCAGGGCACCACGCTGCGTCTCGACGCGGGGCTGGTCGTCAAGCCAGTGACACCCACCGCGGTGGTGGTCGACGGCACCCTGATCGCCGCGGGCACCTCGACATCGCCCGTGGTCTTCACCTCGTTCCAGGACGACACGGCCGGCGGTGACACCAACGGCGACGGCAACGCGACGAGCGGCGCCGTGGCGCAGTGGTACGGCGTGCACTTCGGCGCGACCGCGGCGGCATCCAGCCTGACGCACTGCGAGGTCCGCTTCACCGGCTATGCCTACTGGCCGGCGATCGACCTGGTCGATGCCAACGTCCTGCTCGACGCGTGCCGGCTGTCCGACGGTTCGTCCGGAGGTGTCCGTCTGAGCTCCGCCGCACGACCGACGATCCGAGGCTGTTCCTTCGCGCGCTTCAGCGGAGCACCGGCTGCGCACGGCATCTCGATCGACGCCCTGTCGGCCTTCCACGCCAACACCGCGACGGACTGCAGCGGCGGCAACTACTTCCGTGTCGACGACGGGCTGGTGCACACCGACGCGACGGTCGTCGTCGACAACCTGCCGGGAGGCGTGCTGGTCCACCCGGGTCACCTCAGCGTCCCGCAGGGCACCTCGCTCACGGTGGGCGAGGGCGTCGTGTTCAAGCCGGTCGGTGGTGTCGCCGTTCTCGTCGACGGGACCCTGACCTGCAACGGCACCGAGGCGAACCCGGTGGTGTTCACGAGCTTCCGCGACGACACCGTCGCGGGCGACACCAACGGCGACGGTGCGGCGACCACCCCGGCACCGGTGGATTGGTACGGCATCCAGTTCGGCGCGACCGCGGACGCGAGCGCGCTGCACCGCTGCGAGCTGCGCTACACCGGCTATGCCTACTGGGCCGCGACGCGCGTGCTCTCCGCCGACGTGCTGCTCGACCACTGCACCTGGCGTGACTGCGGCTACGGCGGCGTGTTCCTCGACGGCGCCGCACGCCCGCGCATCGAGTCGTGCCGCTTCGTGCGCATCGCCGGCAACCCGGCGATCCACGGCGGCGCGATCGCGGCAGTGCCGGGTTTCCTCGACAACACCGTCGAGCAGTCGCCCGGCTTCGGCTTCCTGCGCGTCGACGACGGCCTCGCGTCGGTGCCGGTCTCGATCGAGGCGCGCAACTGCCCGGACGGCGTGATGGTCGCGGTCGTGCACCTCGTGGTTCCGGTCGGCTCGACACTGCGCTTCGGTCCGGGTGTCGTCGTGAAGGCGGCCGGCGGTCTGATCGTGGTCGTCGACGGTCGACTCGAGGTCGACGGACCGACCGTGTTCACGTCCTTCTCCGACGACGAGCACGGCGGCGACACCAACGGCGACGGCACGCTGACCGGACCGGGATTCGATCAGTGGATGGGCATCGCGCTGCACTCGGGATCGACCGGCACACTCGAACGGGCGCTGGTCCGCTGCAGCGGCTACGCCTTCATCCCCGCCTTCACCTGCGACTCGCCGCAGATCATCCTCCACGGCTGCCGCGCCGAACTCGGTGGTCACGGCGGCTTCGTGCTCTCGGCGGCGCAGGCGGCGACCGACCTCGTCACCTTCCTGGTCGGCGGCGACGGCATCCAGCTCGCCGGCGGCAGCTTCGACCTGCTGCGCTGCACCGCGGCCTACGACAGTGGCAACGGCATCCGCAAGACCGGCGCGTTCACCGGTCGGGTGCGAAGCAGTCTCGCGTGGGGCAACCTGCAGAGCGGCTTCGCCGGCTTCGCGGCCGGTGAGCTGAACTTCTGCGACGGTTCGGGCATCGTCGGCGGCCTCGGCAACCGCGACGTCGATCCGCAGTTCCTCAACCCCGGTGCAGGCGACCTGCGGCTCCGCGCAACCTCGCCCTGCATCGACGCCGGCGATCCGGGCGATCACGTCGCCGGCCGCGATCCGTACGGCTTCCCGCGGTTCCTCGACGGGCGCTTCGCAGGCATGCGGGTCGTCGACATCGGCGCCCACGAGTTCGACAACATCGAGCTGCTCGTGACCGGCGACGCGCGACCGGGCAACGTGATCACGGTCCACACCGCGTCGAGCGCGGCGGTCGGTCCGGCCCTGCTGCTGATCGGGATGCCGGCGCCGTCGAGCATCCCGGTGCTCGAGTTCGGCGAGGTCTTCGTCGAGCTCGCCCTGCCCTTCGTGTCGGTCGAGTGGCCGGCCAACGGCAACGTCGACCTGCTGCTGCCGACCGGCATCCCGCTCGGACTCGAGCTCGCCTTCCAGGCCGCCGGCTTCAGCAGCGTGGCGCTGGCCGGGAACACCTCGAATCCGGTGATCGTCACGGTCCACTGACCGAAGCGAAGTCCGGTGCGCGGGCGGCTATTCTCGCGCACCCGATGCCGACCGGCCGCACCACGACGATCACCCTGTTCGCCACCCTGATGTCGTCGGCCGCGCTGATCGCGCAGGACGCATCCACCGTCCGCTACGAGCTCGGCAAGCGGCTGCGGCGCTTCGAGCGCGACTTCGCGGCGCTGCCTGCGGATGCGCCTGCGCGCGCAGCTGCGGTCGAGGCGATGCAGCGCGCGGTGGCCGGCTTCTTCTCGATGAACCTGGCCGGCGTCGGACGGGCGCTCGACGAAGGCGTGCTCGCGATGCAGCCGGGTCGGGACCGCGGAGTGCAGCGCGGGCTGCTCGCGCTCACCCCGCGCGCCGCGTCGCACGTGGTGGCACCGGGTGCGACCGCAGGTTTCGACGTCGTGGTCGACGACGGGTTCGAAGCCGACGACGACACGGACACCGCGACGCGCTTCCACCTCGATCTCGACATCGCCGGAACGCGGCGCGGCTTCGACTTCGCCGCACCGCAGACGCAGCCCTTCCACATCGACTGGCTCGTCCCGGAAGGACCCGACGCCGATCTGGAGGTGCGCGCGCGCTTCACCTGCGGCGACGACGCGGTGGCGTTCCCCGAGCTGACTGTCTCGCGCGTGCACGACGCGGGCGCACGCGTGCAGGCCCTGCAGCCGATCGCGACGCGCGACGGCACCGCGCCCGCGCTCGAACGACTGACCCTGCGCGACGGCTGCGCGACCTCGCGACCCTCGTCGACGGCCGCAGCGCCGAGACCGATCTCCCCGTCGCCCGACTCCTCGCCGAAGCCGAGCAGGTCGCCGCCGCGCTCGACGCCGGCCGCCCCTTCTTCGGCGACGCGAAGCCGGGCGAGACCTGGCTGTGCGTGCCGACCGGTCCGCGCAGCACGATCGTCCGCCTGTTCGTGCCGGCCCCGCTCGAGGGGCGCCGGCGCGCGCTGGTCCTCGCCCTGCACGGTGCGGGCGGCAGCGAGAACCTGTTCTTCGACGGCTACGGCGACGGCCTCGCGCAGAAGCTCTGCGCGGAGTCCGGCTGGATCCTGTGCGCGCCGCGCAGCCTGAATCCCGCCGACGCTCCGGCCCTGCTCGACGCCCTGCGCGAGCGCTGGGACTTCGACCCTCAGCAGGTCTTCCTGGTCGGCCACTCGATGGGCGCCGCGGCCGCGCTGGCCGCGGCCCAACGCTCCCCCGCGCGCTTCGCCAAGGTCGCGCTGCTCGGCGGCGGCGGTGCCTTGACCAAGGCCGAGGTGTTCCGCGATCTGCCGCTGCTGATCGGCACTGCGGAGCGCGACTTCGCCCGCTCCGGCGCCCTTGCCCTGCGCCGCGGCTTGCGGAGCGCCGGCATCGATCGCGTCACCTTCCTCGACCTGCCCCGGGCCGAGCACATGCTGGTGGTGCAGGCGGCGCTGCCCGAGGTCTTCGCCTTCTTCCGTGCGGCCGGCCGCTGAAAGACCGCCCGTCGCCGGGTGTCTTCGCGCCGGATCGACCCCCGCCCTATAAGGGTCGCCCGCATTCCCTCGGCCCCTCGATGACCACGTCCACCTTCGACGGTCTCTTCCCCCGCTCCGACTCCTTCGCCCACCGCCACCTCGGCCCGCGCCCTTCCGACCTCGCCGCGATGCTGAAGTCGCTCGGCAGCGCGAGCATGGAGGACTTCGTGAAGAAGGCGCTGCCGGCCTCGATCCGCTGGAACGGCGAGCTGAAGGTCCCCGCGGCGGCCGGTGAGGCCGAGGCGATCGCGGAGCTCCGGTCGCTCGCCGAGCAGAACCAGGTCTGGCGCAGCTACCTCGGCATGGGCTACCACGGCACGCTCACGCCGCCGGTGATCCTGCGCAACATCCTGGAGAACCCGGGCTGGTACACGCAGTACACGCCCTACCAGGCGGAGATCAGCCAGGGCCGTCTCGAAGCGCTGCTCAACTACCAGACGGTCGTCCTCGAGCTGACCGGTCTCGACTGCGCGAATGCCTCGCTGCTCGACGAGGCGACCGCCGCGGCCGAGGCGATGACGATGTTCCATCGCGTGCTCGGTTCGAAGGCCGAGGGACGCAACACCTTCCTGGTGTCGGACGACTGCCACCCGCAGACCCTGGACGTGGTGCGCACCCGCGCGCTGCCGCTCGGATTCAGCGTGAAGACCGGCGACCCGCGCACCTGGCAGGTCGGCAACGACGTGTTCGGCGTGCTCGTGCAGTACCCCGGCAGCGGCGGACGTCTCGACGACCTCGCCGCGATCGCCGAGAAGGTGCACGCCGCCGGAGCGCTGATCGCGGTCGCCGCCGATCCGCTCGCACTGGTGCTGCTCGAGGCTCCCGGTCGCCAGGGCGCGGATGCCGTGGTCGGATCCATGCAGCGCTTCGGCGTGCCGATGGGCTACGGCGGTCCGCACGCCGCCTACCTCGCCACGCGCGACGCCTACAAGCGCACCATGCCGGGTCGCATCATCGGCGTGACCAAGGATGCGCGCGGCGGTCGCGCGCTGCGCATGGCGCTGCAGACGCGCGAGCAGCACATCCGCCGCGAGAAGGCCACCTCGAACATCTGCACCGCGCAGGTGCTGCTCGCGGTGATGGCCTCGATGTACGCGGTCTATCACGGACCGTCCGGCCTGCGCGGCATCGCGCGGCGCGTGCGCGGCGCGACCGGGGTGCTCGCCGGTGCGCTCGCCAAGGCCGGCTGCAAGGTCGTCAACGAGACCTTCTTCGACACGCTGACCGTGAAGCCGAAGGGCGACGTCAAGGCGGTGCTCACCGCAGCGGCGCAGAAGCGCATCAACCTGCGCGACCGCGGCGACGGCACGCTCGGCGTGACGCTGGACGAGACCGTGACCGAGCGCGACGTCCGCGACCTCGTCGCCTGCTTCGGCGGTGACGGCAACGCGCTCGACGTGGCCGCGCTCGCCAAGGCGATCCCCGCGCTGCCGAACAAGGCGCTGCGCACCGGCACGCTGCTCGAGCACCCGACCTTCCACGTCTACCACGCCGAGCACGAGCTGCTGCGCTACATCCACAAGCTGCAGGCCAAGGATCTGTCGCTGACGACGTCGATGATCCCGCTCGGCTCGTGCACGATGAAGCTCAACGCGACCGCCGAGATGATCCCGGTCACCTTCGACGGCTTCGCGAACCTCCACCCCTTCGTGCCGCTCGATCAGGCCAAGGGCTACGCGACGCTCAACAAGAACCTCTCCGACTGGCTGTGCTCGGTCACCGGCTTCGCCGGCTGCAGCCTGCAGCCCAACGCCGGCTCGCAGGGCGAGTACGCCGGCCTGCTGGTGATCCGCGCCTTCCACCACAGCCGCGGCCAGGAGCAGCGCAGCATCTGCCTGATCCCGAGCTCCGCGCACGGCACCAACCCCGCGAGTGCGGTGATGGCCGGCATGCAGGTCGTGGTGGTGCGCTGCGATGAGCACGGCAACATCGACGTCGCCGACCTGCGCGAGAAGGCCGCACAGCACAAGGACCAGCTCGCCGCGCTGATGGTGACCTATCCGTCGACGCACGGCGTGTTCGAGAGCGCGATCAAGGACATCTGCAAGGTCGTGCACGAGCACGGCGGACAGGTCTACCTCGACGGCGCGAACATGAACGCGCAGGTCGGCCTGTGTCGTCCCGGCGATCTCGGCGCCGACGTCTGCCACCTCAACCTGCACAAGACCTTCTGCATCCCGCACGGCGGCGGCGGTCCGGGCATGGGTCCGATCTGCGTCGCGCAGCACCTCGTGCCCTTCCTGCCCGGTCACCCGGTCGTGAAGATCGGCGGCCCGCAGGCGATCGGTGCGATCTCGGCGGCTCCCTACGGCAGCTCGGCGATCCTGCCGATCAGCTACGCCTACATCCGCATGATGGGCCCGGCCGGTCTGCGGCAGGCGACCGAGGTCGCGATCCTCAACGCCAACTACATCGCCAAGCGTCTCGAGGGCCACTACGAGGTGCTCTACCGCGGCGAGCAGGGCTGCGTGGCGCACGAGTGCATCCTCGACTGCCGCGACTTCGAGAAGAGCACGCACGTCAACGTGTCGGACATCGCCAAGCGCCTGATGGACTACGGCTTCCACGCGCCGACCATGTCCTTCCCGGTCGCCGGCACGCTGATGGTCGAGCCGACCGAGAGCGAGTCGAAGGAGGAACTCGACCGCTTCTGCGACGCGCTGATCGCGATCCGCAACGAGATCCGCGCCATCGAGCGCGGCGAGATCGGCCACGACGACAGCGCACTCGCCCACGCGCCGCACACCATGGCCGACGTGCTGCGCGCCGACTGGGACCGCAAGTACTCGCGCGAGCAGGCCGCCTTCCCCGCGCCCTGGCTGCGTGCGCACAAGTACTGGCCCACGGTGTCGCGCGTCGACGACGTCTACGGCGACCGCAACCTGGTCTGCACCTGCCCGCCCATCGAGAGCTACGCGTGAGCGAGGCGACGGCACCGGACGCACCGCCTCCGGTGCCGCTGCGCATCCTGCACCTCGACGACGACCTCGTCGTGGTGAGCAAGCCGCCGCACATGGCCGTCCACCGCGGCGGCAACATCGGCAAGGACGAACCGGTCCTGCTGCAGACGCTGCGCGACCAGATCGGCAAGCACCTCTACCCGGTGCACCGCCTCGACCGCCCGACCTCCGGCATCGTCGCCTACGGCCTCAGCAGCGAGATGGCCGCCCGTCTGCAGGTCAACCTCCACGCCGAGGACGCGCGCAAGGAGTACCTGGTGCTGGTGCGCGGCACGACCCCGCCCGAGTTCGTCAGCGACCGCCCGCTGACCGACGAGAACGACAACCCGCAACCGGCCCGCACCGAGTTCCGCACGCTGGCGCACCTGTCGCGCAGCAGCCTGTGCGTCGCACGCCTGTGCACCGGCCGCATGCACCAGATCCGCCGCCACCTCGCCCATCTCGCCCACCACGTGCTCGGCGACTCGAACTACGGCAAGGGCCGCATCAACGCCTGGTTCCGCGAGAGCTTCGGCTTGCCGCGGCTGTTCCTGCACGCCTTCCGGCTGCGCATCCGTCATCCGCGCAGCGGGGAGTGGATGGAGCTGGTCGATCCGCTGCCCGAGGACCTGCGCGCGTGTCTGGTGCGCATCCCGCCGAGCGACGGGGTTGCGATCGATCCGTCGATCTTCACGGCGGGCGACGGGCTCACCGCGACGGAGGCGTGAACGGCGCGCGGGCGTGCTTCAGCGCCCGCCGTCCTTCGCCGTCTCCTTGACCGGGAACTCCTCGACCAGCTCCGCGGAGCGGTGCAGGTTGCCGAAGTTCGCGAACAGGGTGAAGGATGCACCGCCCTTCGGCTCGGCGCTGCCGCGCTTGGTCGCCTCGTAGCCCTCGGTCATCATCGCGAAGCCGAAGTGTTCGGCGTCCTTGCCGGGGACGGTCTCGCACGCGAACTCGATGCGCTCGGGGATGCCCTTCGCGGCGAGGTCCGCCTTGACCGCGGCGAGCTTCTGGGCGTCGGGCTGCTGGCCGCGCGGCGCACGGCTCGCGGCGAGCAGGTCGGCGGGGACGAGCACGAACTTGGTGAAGCCGCCCTCGGCGTCGTGCAGCACGTTGAACTTGTAGGTGCCGACCGGGATGCGCGTGGTGCCGGCCATCATCGGCATGCCGACTTCGAGAGCCGCGTAGCCGAGGTGCCACTCGGTGCCGTTCGGCAGGTTCTTCACCTGCTCGGGGTTGTAGGGGACGGTGAAGTACATCAGCGTGGTCTTGCCGCCGGCACCCTGCATCACGATGGCCTTGGGCACGTGGGGATGCGGGAAGGAGAGGGCCAGCAACGCGACGATCGACTGGAACAGCGAGAACAGCGGGAACATCGGGATCCTCCGGAGCGGACGGCGGGCGCCACACACGCGGCGCTCTGCGCGGGAAGCCTACTCCCTCGCGGCGCAGGGATCCCCCACGCCGAGCCGCGCTCAACGCGCGACCACAGCGATCTCCGTCGCCTTGACCGCGACCCAGACCTCGCGGCCGGGTTTCAGATCGAGCGCCGCGACCGCGGCCGGAGTCACCTCCGCGACGATCGGCAGCGCGCCGCCGAGCTGCACGCGCACGCGGTCGAGCTGCGTCTCGAGCGCGACGACCGGCGCGCGCCACAGGTTGCGCGGCGAGCCGTCCGGCCGCTGCAGGAACAGCGCGACGGCGCGCGGGTGCAGGGTGAGCAGCACCTCGCCTTCCTGCGGCGTGGCGACCGTGAGCCGTGCATCGCCGATCGCGACCTCGCGATCCCGACACACTCCGACGAAGCAGTTCAGCCCGATCAGGTCGGCGACGTAGCGCGAGCGCGGCTGGCGCAGCAGTTCGCCGATCGTGCCGCTCTGCACCTGACGGCCGTCCTCGAGCACCAGGATGCGGTCGGCGAGCGCGAGCGCATCGGCGATGTCGTGGACCACGATCACGCGCGGTCCCGCGAAGCCGAGCAGGTGCTCGCGCAGTGTGCGGCGCAGCTCGAGACGACCCGAGGCGTCGACCGCCGACAGCGGCTCGTCGAGGAGCAGCAGGTCCGGCGCACTCGCGAGTGCGCGTGCGAGCGCGACGCGCTGCGCCTGACCACCGGAGAGCGCCGCCGGCAGGAACGCGTGCAAGGCCGGCGCGATGCCGACACGCGCGAGCCACGCCGCGGCGGTCCCGCGGGCAGCGCTGCGACCCACACCGCGGCTACGCGGACCGAAGGCGACGTTGTCGAGCACGCTCGTGCGCGGGAACAGCAGCGCATCCTGGAACACCATGCCGACGGCGCGGCGTTCGGGCGGCACGAAGCTCCCGGGCTGTCCGCCGTCGAGCACGCGCTCGCCGAGACGGATGCTGCCGCCCGACAGGCGCAGCAGTCCGGCGAGCGCCGACAGACAGCTCGACTTGCCCGCGCCGTTCGGACCGACCAGCGCGAGGGTCTGTCCCGCGTCGACCTCGAAGGAGGCGGCGATCCGCAGCGCACCGCGCGTCAGCACGAGATCGGCGCAGAGCTTCATCGCACCGGGAACCATTGACGGCGCAGGGTGAAGAGCACGGTGCCGGAGAGCAGCACGAGCAAGAGGCTCAGCGCGATCGCGGCGTCGGGCTCCGTCTCGAGCGCGACGTAGACCATCAGCGGCATGGTGCGCGTGTGTCCGGCGAGGTTGCCGGCGAAGGTGATGGTCGCGCCGAACTCGCCGAGCGCGCGCGCCCAGGCGACGAGCAGACCCGCACGCAGGCTCGGCGCGAGCATCGGCAGCGTGACGGCGCGGAAGATCCGCCAGGGACCGGCGCCGAGCGTGGCGGCCGCGTCTGCGTAGCGGCGATCGAGACCACGCAAACCGCCTTCGAGTGTCAGCACGAAGAAGGGCATCGCCACGTAGGTCTCGGCGACGATCACGCCGAGCGCGGTGAAGGGCAGGCTGGTGCCGAGGATGCCGCGATGACCGAAGGCGAGCAGCAGCGCGACGCCGGCGACCACCGGCGGCAGCACCATCGGCAGGGTGACGAGCACCCGCACCAGCGTGCGCAGCCGCGAGTTGCCCTCGGCGAGCCATGCTGCGAGCGGGAGACCGAGCAACACGGAGAGCAGTGCCGCGCACAGCGAGCACTGCAGCGAGAGGCCGAGCGCTTGGACCGCGCCCGCGCTGCAGAGGTGCGTCAGCAATTGCGACCAGGGCACGCGCCAGCACAGTCCGACCAGCGGCAACAGGAAGAAGGCCACCGCGAGAAGAACCAACACCCTCAGGGCGGCGGGCAGACGACGCGGCGCATTCATCCGCGCGTGAATCCCCAGCGCTCGAGGATGGCCTGACCGTCGTCGGCCAGCACGAAGGCGGCGAAGTCCTGCGCGAGGTCGCGACCGGGGCTGCCGTCGAGCACGACCAGCGGATAGCGCGCTTCCACGTCGTGTTCCGGCGGGATCGCCACGAGGTCGAGGCGCTCGTGCGCGGCGCGCGCATCGGTGACGTAGACGATGCCGGCGTCGGCCTCGCCGAGTTCGACCTTCGCGACCACCGCCTTCACGCTCGGTTCGTCGGACAGCGAGTGCACCGCGACACCGGCCTTGCCGAGGGCTTGCCGCGCATAGCGACCGGCGGGCACCTCGGGTCCGCACAGCACCACCCTCAGTCCCTCGCGACGCAGATCGGCGAGTCCAGCCACGGCCTGCGGGTTGCCGTGCGCCACCACGATGCAGAGGTGATTGCGCGCGAAGGTGCGCGGCGCACCGAGCGTCGACCGCGCGGCCGTCAGCCGCTGCATGTTCGCCTCGTCCGCCGACGCGAAGAGGTCGGCCGGCGCACCCTCGCGCAGCTGTACCACGAGCTGCGGCGTGCCGGCGCAGTGCAGCTCGATGTGGCGGTCGGGATGCGCCGCCTCGAAGGCACGCGCGAGTTCCTCGAAGGCACCGCTCAGCGACGCGGCGGCGAAGACCACCGCAGCGTGGGCCCGTCGTTCCGTTCGTTCGCAGGCGGTGCTCGCGCATGCGAGCAGGATCGCGATGACCGCGGACCAGCCGCGGGATCCCCGACCTGCCGAGGTCCGAGGGCCATGGCTGCGAGCGCGGGACGCGGGGTCGGACATGCGGGGCCGAGAGCGTAGTGCGCCGCGAGGATCTCACCAGCGGATCGTCACGCGGCGCGTCGGACCGGTGTCGACCATCCGCAGAATCACCGTGTTGCCGACCAGGCTTCCCGCGATCACGACCGCTCGCCGACCACGAAGGGACGCGCGACCGCCTCGTCCTCTGGTTCCACGTGGATCGAGACGTCGACCTCGCCGAGTTCCTCCTCCAGCGCCCGCTCGAGTGCCTCGCAGATCTCGTGTGCGGCGCCGACCGTCATCGACGCGGGAACGACGAGGTGGAACTGCAGGAACACGCGATGACCCGCGCGACGCGACAGGAAATGATGCGCCTGCAGGGCCGCCCCCATGCGGGGCGCGAGGATCGCCTTGATGCGCGCTTGCTCGTCGACAGGCAACGCGGCGTCCATCAGGCCGCGGAGCGAGTCGCGCACCAGCCGCCACCCGACGCGCAGGATGTTGAGGGCGACGGCGATCGCGATCAGCGGATCGAGGATCCACCAGCCGGTCGAGGCCGCGACCGCGATGCCGACCAGCACGCCGACCGAGGTCGCGACGTCGGTGAACACGTGCAGGCCGTCGGCCTCGACCGCGGGCGAGCGCAGACGACGACCGACGCGCACCAGCCAGGCCGCGAGGATCGCATTGACGAGCGAGGCCAGGATCGACACCGTCGCACCGGCACCGAGACTCTCGAGGGCCGTCGGGGCATGGAGCCGCTCCGAGGCGGCGATCACGATCGAGACGGCGGCGACCGCGATCAGGGCACCCTCGAGCACCGACGAGAAGTACTCGGCCTTGCTGTGGCCGTAGGGATGATCGTCGTCGGCCGGTCGCGCGGCGATGCGCACCGCGAACAACGCCACCGTGGCCGCCATCACGTTGACGATCGACTCGAGGGCGTCGGAGTAGAGCGCGACCGATCCCGTCAGCCACCAGGCGACGAACTTCAGCCCCAGCACGCTGGCGCCCACACAGAGGCTCGTCCACGCCGCGCGGGTGGCGGTGGCGCCCGGGTTCGGAGCGGATCTCGGCGCGGGGTTCACGCGGAACGCAGGAGTACCCCAAGGCCCCGGACGGCGACACGCCAAAGTGCCGCTCCATCGACGCGGCGCCCACCGGACTCGAAGATGCTCGCGCTGCAGTTCCCGCCATGAGCTTCGTCACCCACCTGGAGTCCACGTCGGACGGTTCCCGTCTGCCCGCCGATCGCCTGCAGACCACCCACGGCAACAAGCCGTTGCTGGTCCGCTACGACCTCGACGCGGTGCGCCGCGCGGTCACGCGCGACGCCGTGCTCGCGCGCCCCGCCGACCTGTGGCGCTGGAAGGAATTGCTGCCGCTGCGCGACCAGGCGCACCGGGTCTCGCTCGGCGAGACCGAGACGCCGCTGCTCGACTGCCCGCGCATCGCAGCTCGCTTCGGTCTGCGTCGCCTGCGCATCAAGGACGAGTCGCGTCTGCCCGGCGGCTCGTTCAAGGCCCGCGGCATGGCGATGGCGGTGTCGATGGCCAAGGGCTTCGGCGTGAAGCGTGTCGCGGTCCCGACCGCCGGCAACGCGGGTGGTGCGCTCGCAGCCTACGCGGCGCGCGCCGGGATGGAGTGCTTCGTGTTCATGCCTTCCGACACGCCGCTGGTGAATCGCATCGAAGCCGCACGCCACGGCGCGAAGACCATCCTCGTCGACGGGCTGATCCACGACTGCGGGCGCATCGTGCGCGAGAACCAGGAGCGCATGGGCTGGTTCGACATGAGCACGCTGCGCGAGCCGTACCGCATCGAGGGCAAGAAGACGATGGGCCTCGAGCTGGCCGCGCAGTGCGACTTCACGCTGCCCGACGCGATCCTCTACCCGACTGGCGGAGGTACCGGCCTGATCGGCATGCACCTCGCGTTCCAGCAACTCGGCGAGCTCGGCTGGCTCGACTCGCCGGTGCGACCGCGCCTGTTCTCCTGCCAGTCGACCGGTTGCGCGCCGCTCGCGCAGGCCTTCGATCAGGGTCTTGCTGCGGGCGCCGACGTGCCCGATGCCCACACCCTCGCCGCCGGCATCCGCGTGCCGAAGGCGCTGGGCGACTTCCTCGTGCTGCGCGCCGTGCGCGAGACCGGTGGCGCCGCGCTCGCGGCGGACGAGGGCGAGCTGATCGCGCTCTGCGATCTGGTCCTGCGCGAGGAGGGCGTCGCGCTGTGTCCGGAGGCCGCGGCCTGTCTCGGTGTGATTCCCGCCGCGCTGCGCAGCGGTCGCCTGCGTGCGCACGACGACGTGGTGCTGTTCAACACCGGCTCGGCCTTCAAGTACGTCGAGGCGCTGGCCGTCGACCTGCCGCGTTTCACGCCGACCTGCCTGCAGCCCTGACGCGCGCGCGGAGTTCGCGCATCGCTGCGCGTCCAACCGCGAGGAACACCCTCACGGCACCAGCGAGATCCAGAGCAGCTGCGAGAGGTCGAGCGGGAAGGCGCCGTTGAACTGCAGGACCTGGAAGCCGATGCCGATCGGCGGCACGTCCACGGGGACCGGCAGTGCGAGGGAGCGCGAGCTGCCGGAGCCCGCCATCCCGTAGGCCCCGGCGAAGTTGGTCATCAGCGGGCAGGAGGTGATGCCGGGGATCGTGCTGGTCAGGGTGTCGAAGCCGATCAGCATCGCGCAGCTCGCCTGCGGATTGGCGCCGGCGAGGGTGAGCGTGAAGTTGTTGTTGCCGGCGAAGGCATTGCCGCCGGCGTAGGCGAGGTGCAGGCCGCCGCAGCCGACGCCGATCTCGGAGTCGACGATCAGTTCGACGATGCCGTCGTGGGGTGCGCCCTGCACGAGCACGTCGATGACGAAACCGTTGCCGCGGCTCTGGATCGCCGCTCCCCCGCTCACGCCGGTGGTGCCGAAGGGCAGCAGGTAGTCGGCGCGGAAGCGGTTGCCGGTCAGCGCGCCGGTGAGCGGATCCATCTCCAGCAGATGCACACCCGGAGCATTGGGCCCACCCTGCGTGGTCGCGTCGCCCAACCCGGTCTGCGACGCGAGCCACAGCGTGCCGCGCTGCGGATGGAAGGCGAGGCCGTAGACCGTGTCGGAGGGTGACGCGAATGCTGCGACCTGGGTGCCGCTGCCGTCGAAGGCGGTGATCGGACCGGCGAAGTCGGCGGTCCAGAATCGGGAACCGTCGAAGGCGAGGCCGCGGATCGTCGTGGTCAGCACCTGCGCGTGGATGTCGTGCGCGGCGGTGAACTGGCGGGTCGCGACGTCGAAGGCGTAGACGTTCGACTGCGGCGCGCCGGCGGGGTCGATGCCCCAGTAGATGCGGTTGGTCGCCGGGTCGTAGGTTCCGTCGCGCAACCCGAAGGCGGACCCGGCGGTCGCGGACGGCGCCGCGAAAGTGCCGAGCAGATTGCCCTGGCGGTCGAGTTCGAAGATGCGGTGCGGATCGGCGCTGGTCGGGCGGCGCGCCGAGACCCAGAAGTGGCCGGCACCATCGACGGCCAGCCCGAGCAAGCCGCTGTGCTCGACACCGAACTGCAGGGCGATGGACCGCTGGGCGTCGAGGAAGCCGAGGCCGCTGTCGGCGCCTTCCTGCGCGGACAGGGATGCGGCAGTGACGACCGCGAGCGAGACGAGGAACCGCAATGTCATTGCGCCACCGGGCGCGGAAGCATACCTCGCGGCGCCACGCCGGTCAGGGCTGCATTCCGGCCGGCCGCGACGGTCCCGGATCGGGCCTCTCCTCCTTGCCGGGACGGCCGGGGAAGTCGGCCTCGGCCAGGGCATAGCGTGCCAATGCGGCGCGCCAGTGCTCGGGCACGGGCTTCGGCGCGAAGCTGCGCATGTCGACGCCGGCGGTCACGATCCGCGCCCGGCAGGCCGCGCGGCGCGGGTCGTCGCCGCGGGTCATCCAGAAGCCGAGTTCGACCGAGGTGGTGCCGATCCGCAGTACGCCGATGTGCACCACCGGCTCGTCGCCGTAGCGGATCGGCTCGTAGAACTCGGCTTCGAGCTTCACCGCGGGCAGTCCGAAGTGCTCCTCGTACATCACGTCGCGGTAGCTCTTGCCGAGCCCGTCGGCCCACCAGTCCTCCATCGCGCAGTGGAAGTAGTGCAGCAGGCGTGGGTAGTAGGCGATACCGGCGTCGTCGATGTCGCCGAAGCGGTAGCGGTAGGACTTGCGGAACACCATCGGCGCGCAGCGTAGCGGCTGCCGTTGCACGGCGGCCGCCCGCGCCGTCTGATCGCGTCCATGGCGCAGAAGATCGCGTTGTTCTGGCCCGGCGACGCGCGGGCGATTCCGAACCAACTCGCCGAGCCCAACATGGAGCAGGCGACGCAGCAGATGGAAGCGGCGCTGCGCGCGCTGGGCTGCGCGCCGTACCGCGTGCCCGGTTTCCTGAGCAAGCCGCACGAGGCAATCGAGAAGCTCGGACCCGTGCAGGACCCGATGGTCGGCATCTGCGTGCACTGGTTCTACGGCCCGCACACCACCGACGGCGTGGTCGGCAAGGACAACCCCCTGCTGCTGGCGAGCAACTTCTCCGGCCGCTGGCCGGGGCTGGTCGGACTGCTCAACACCGGCGCCTGCCTGCGCATGCTCGACCGCGCGCATTCGCGCGTGTGGACCGACGCCGCCGACTGGACCCGGGACGACGCCTTCATGCAGCGCCTGGAGTCCTTCTGCCGCACCGGACGCATCGCCTGGGACGACGGAGAGATCTCGTCCCACGCCACCATCTCCTCCGACGCCGCCGCGCGTGCACGCCGCATCGCGAAGCAGTTCAAGGACCGCCGAGCCCTGCTGCTGATGCTCGGCGACACCTCGATGGGGATGATCAACGGCTACTTCGGTCCGCGCCTGCTCGCGCGCCACGGCTTCGCCGAGCACAAGATCGACCAGTGCTGGATCGTCGCACGCGGACGTGATGTCGCCGCCAGGCGCATCGATGCCGCCTTCGACTTCGTGAAGCAGAAGGGCATCCGCTTCCACTGGGGCGAGAACGGTGCGGACGACTTCACCCCCGACAGCTCGCGCGAGCAGCTGCGCGACTACCTGGTCGTGAAGGACATGGTCGACGAGTTCAAGGCCGACTGCCTGGGCTGGCAGTACCAGCTCGGGATGATCCCGCTGCGACCGCCGTCGGATCTCAGCGAGGGCCTGTTCAATTCGGCCTGTCGACCGGAGAGCAACGGCGACACCATCGCCTGCGCGACCGAGGCCGACCAGGGCAACGCCGTGCCGATGGAGATGCTCAAGCGCCTGCTGAAGGACAAGGGCCTCCACCAGGCGGTGATGTTCCACGACGTGCGCTGGGGTGCGGAGCACGAGGGCCGCTTCCTCTGGGTGCTGCTCAACTCCGGCTCCTGCGGCGCGTACGCCTTCAATCACGACCCGTCGACGCTGAACGGCGCACACAGCTACCGCCAGCCGAAGCTGTACTTCCCGACCCCGGGCGGGTCGCTCGCCGGCGAGAGCCTGCCCGGCGCGATGACCTGGGCGCGCGCCTGGAGCAGCGGCGACCGCCTGTGGATGGACGTCGGACGCGGCGAGGTCGTGAAGCTGCCGCCCGCGGTCCGCGACGCCTGGTGGAACGGCACCACGCGCGAGTGGCCCTTCATGGCCGCCGACATGGGTGTCTCCCGCGACACGCTGATGGCGCACTACATGTCGAATCATGTCGCCGTGGCGTACGGCGACGTCTTCGGCGAGATGGTCGCGCTGTCGCAGGAGCTGGGCTTCACGGTGCGCGTGTTCGGCGCGCGCTGATCGCGATCCGGTCGGGGCGCGCGATGGACGCCATCGCGCCGGCATGGGATCATCCCTCCCCGCCATGGCACTCTCCGCACTGCTCGCGCTGGGCGCGCTCCTGTCCGCCTCCCCCGCCCCCCAGGATCCGGGCACGGCCGCGCAGAAGGTCGACTTCGAGAAGCAGATCCGACCCCTGCTGCGCGACCACTGCGTGAAGTGCCACGGGCCGGACAAGCAGAAGGGCAAGCTGCGCCTCGACCTGCGGCGCTTCGCCTTCGACGAGGACAAGGGCTCGTTCGTCCCCGGCAAGCCCGACGACAGCGAGGCGCTGGTCCGCGTCAAGCTGCCCGCCGACGACCCGGACGTGATGCCCAACGAGGGCGAGAAGCTCAACGCCGAGCAGATCGCGCTGCTGCAGCGCTGGATCGAGGAGGGCGCCGACTGGCCCGATGCCGGCGACAAGGCGATCGAGGAGCGCGAGGCGCACCGTCGTTCGCGGGAGAACATCGAACTGCCGGCGCTCGACGACGCGCAGAAGGTCGCCGAGGGCAAGGCTCTCGAAGCGGTTCGTGCCACCGGCGCGCTGGCCCAGCGCATCGCGGCGAACACCCTGGCGGTCGACGTCAACTTCTCGCTGCAGGGCGACAAGATCGACGATGCCGCCCTGGCCGCGCTCGACGGTCTCGAGCCGACCCTGGTCTGGCTGAACCTGTCGCGCACCAAGGTGACCGACGCCGGTCTCGCACGCCTGAAGCGCTTCCCGCACCTGCGCCGTCTCAACCTCGCCAACACCGCGGTCGGTGACGCGGGCCTCGCAGCGCTCTCCGGGCTGTCGGACCTCGAGTATCTCAACCTCTACGGCACCAAGGTCAGCGACGCGGGCCTGCCGTCGCTCGCCGGCCTGAAGCGCATCGAGAAGCTCTTCCTCTGGCAGAGCGCGGCGACCGAAGCCGGCGCGACGCAGCTCGCCCAGCAGCTCCCCGGCACGCGCATCGATCTCGGCAAGGAGGCGGAGCAGATGCTCGCCGCCGCGGCACAGGCCAAGGCGGAGGCCGAGGCCGCGAAGGCGGTGATCAACACCAAGTGCCCGGTGTCCGACAAGGACGTCGATCCGAAGTTCACCTCGCTTCTCGACGGCAAGACCGTCGCCTTCTGCTGCGAGAAGTGCAAGGCGAAGTTCGACGCCGACCCCAACGCCTTCCGCGAGAAGCTCGGACTCGGTCAGGCCGCGGTCGCCGCGATCAACGCCAAGTGCCCGGTCTCCGACAAGGACGTCGACGCCGCGGTGTTCTCCGAGATCGACGGCAAGCGCGTCGCCTTCTGCTGCACCAAGTGCAAGGCCAAGTTCGACGCCGACCCGGACTCCTTCCGCGCGAAGCTCGGACTGCCGAAGAAGTGAGCGGCGCGGGCCTCAGTCGCCGAGCGGATCGGGACCGAGGGGCGCGAAGCCACGCTCCCGCGCGCGCGCGACCAGTTCGCGCAGCGCGCGGCGGCCCTCGTCGCCGAGTCCGACGCTGAACTCGTTGACGTAGAGCGCGATGTGGCGCGCGCAGACGTCCTCCGCCATCTCCTGCGCGTGCGCGCGCACGTAGTCGCGCGAGGCCGACGGCTGCGCGAAGGCATGGCGAACCGAGTCCGCGATGCCGCGCGCGAGGTTCCGTCGCAGTTCCGAGGGCAGCCCACGGTCGGCCGCGATCACGCCGAGCGCGAGCGGCAGGCCGCTGCGCTGCTCCCACAGGACGCCGAGATCGGCGAGACACGCCAGGCCGTGCGCGGTGTAGGTGAAGCGGCTCTCGTGGATCACCACGCCCGCGTCGACGGCTCCGCTCGCGACGGCCTCCATCACGAGGTCGAAGCGCATCTCGACGGTGGTCGGAGCGCGCGGCACGAGCACCGAGAGCAGCAGGTTCGCCGTGGTGTGCCGTCCGGGGATCGCAACCCGCGCACCGGCGAGATCCTCGAGACCTCGACGGCGATCCCCGGCGCGGACCACCACCAGCGGCCCGACCCCACGACCCAGCGCGGCGCC
This sequence comes from Planctomycetota bacterium, assembly GCA_046349595.1. Lineage (GTDB taxonomy): Bacteria > Planctomycetota > UBA1135 > UBA1135 > UBA2386 > JACRLW01. Next base: position 1,199,363 of record JAXMCA010000001.1, on the reverse strand, counting down.
GCTGGACAGCGCGACGTAACGGTCGGCGCACAGCGCCAAGGTCGCTGCACTCATCTTGGTCAGGGGCAGGCGCGTGGCGCCGTCCTCCGACAACGCGCGTCGATTGAGCTCCTCGATGTCACACAGCACCGGCTCGAAGGACACGCCCGGCACCGTCACGAGCCCGTGCACGAGCGCGTGGAACATGAAGGTGTCGTTCGGGCAGGGCGAGAAGCCGAGCTTCAGCGTGGCGTGAGCCATTCCGGGAGTGCGGCGAAGAGCTGCGCGGCGGCCTCCTGCGCACGCAGGCAGGCCCGCATCAACTCGAAACCGGCGCGGTCGCGGTCGCCGGTGCGGTTGGAGATGCAGCGCACCTCGAGGAGCGGGACAGCGTAGCGTCGGCAGGCGAGGGCGACCGCAGCGCTCTCCATGGTCTCGATCGCGGCTTCGGTGCGCTTCGCGCGTTCGAGCGCGAGAGCGTCGATGCCGCTGCAGGTGCTGACCGTCGCGCAGCGGACTCGACGCGTGGAGGAGAGGCCCGCTGCGGCGCGATCGAGAAGCGCCGGGTCGTTGCGCAGCGGCAGTTCACTGGCGAGCCCGAGCTCTCCCACACCGAGGAAGCCCGAGGGAGTCGCCACGCCTTCGTCGCCGAACACCTGCTCGGCGACCAGCGCGAGGTCGAGCACCTGCAGCGGCGGACCATCGACCGCCGGGTAGGCGCCGGCGACGCCGAACAGCAGCACGGCGCCGACGTCGTGGCGCGCGAGCCGGCTCGTGACGCTGCAGGCAGCGGCCGCCTTCCCCACGCCGAGCACGAAGGGCCTGCGCCCGCACAAGGTCTCCATCGCGCCGCCTTCACGCGGATCCGCACACGCCAAGAGGATCTCACCCATGCCGTCGCTTCTTCGAATGGGCCGTGGGCCGAAGACGCGTCGCATCACGCGACGGCTCGGGAGGCCAAGAGGCCCAGGCCGTGGGCGATGAGTGAAGCGAGCGGAGGCAGCGCAGGAAAGCACTTCTCGACGCGACCTTGGATGTCGACCAGAATCCCCGCGGATGACGAACGCGCGCAGCGGCGCCCGCGCCGACTCGACCTTCGACCTGGCGATCGTCGGCGGCGGGATCGTCGGCCTGGCGACCGCGACCGCGCTGCAGACCGCGGCACCCGGCATCCGCCTGCTAGTCCTCGAGAAGGAGGACGGCGTCGCACGGCACCAGACCGGACACAACAGCGGCGTCGTGCACTCGGGTCTCTACTACAAGCCGGGTTCACGCAAGGCGCGCACCTGCGTCGCCGGCGCCGCACGGATGATGGCCTACTGCCGCGAGCGCGATCTGCCGCTGCAGGTGGTCGGCAAGGTGGTCGTCGCCGTCGACGAGACGGAGCTACCGCGCCTGCAGGAACTGGAGCGACGCGGAACGGCGAACGGTGTCGCCGGCCTCGCACGCCTCGATCCCGATCGACTGCGCGCCATCGAACCGCATGCGCGCGGCGTCGCGGCACTCCACGTGCCGGGCGCGGCGATCGTCGACTACGGCAAGGTGGCGGAATCCCTCGCCGGCGACGTGCGGGAGCGCGGTGGCGAACTGATGCTCGGCACTGCGCTGCGCGCCGCCCTCGACGACGGCGACTGCTGGTCGCTCGACACCACGAAGGGGCGACTCCGCGCGCGCAGCCTCGTGACCTGTGCCGGTCTGTGGTCCGACCGCGTTGCGCATCGCGTCGACGGCGTGCGGCCCGCGGTGCGCATCGTGCCCTTCCGCGGCGAGTACCACCGCCTGCGGGACGACCGCGAACACCTCGTGCGCGGCCTGATCTACCCGGTGCCCGACCCACGCTTCCCCTTCCTCGGCGTGCACTTCACGCGCATGGTCGGCGGCGGCGTCGAATGCGGACCGAACGCGGTGCTCGCCTTCCGCCGCGACGGCTACCGCCGCAGTTCCTTCTCGCTGCGCGACACGCTGGCGACGGCGACCTTCCCCGGCTTCTGGCGCCTCGCGCGTCGTCACTTCATCACCGGCGTCGGCGAGATGTGGCGCTCGCTCAGCCGCGCGGCCTTCGCGCGCGCGTTGGCACGCCTGGGACCCGCGGTGAGCGCCGGCGACTTGCTGCCCGCCGGTGCCGGCGTGCGCGCACAGGCGCTGCAACGCGACGGCTCGCTCGTCGACGACTTCCTGGTGATCGAGGGCGAGCGCCGTCTGCATGTGCTCAACGCGCCCTCACCGGCGGCGACGGCCTCGCTCGAGATCGGACGTGAGATCGCGGAGATCGCGTTCGCCCAGGGACTGATCCGCCCGAGCAGCGCGCGCTGAGCGGTGGGTCGAGGTCTCGACCCGCGCCGGGATCGCCGCGGCGCGCGTCACGAGCGAAGTGCGTCGCGCACCACTCCGACAGCGCGATCGAAGGACGGAACCGCCTTGCGCACGCAATCGCGGATGGGTCGCCGAACCGGGTCGTTGCCCAGCTTGCCGAGGAGCCGATCGCGTGCGTTGATGTCCTTGCGGAGAGCTTCTTCGACGAGCTCTCGCTCTCGCTCGTCACAGTCACCGATTGCGACGATCACTGTCTCGAGATTGCGATCCAGGAGAACCACGGTCAGCCGCTCGGGCTCCGAGAAGCGCGACCTGACGCCGCCTCGAGGTCGGCGGCGCGACGCAGCCCCTGAGGGATGTGATTCCGGATCCGGTCCGCGTCGATCAGCGCGAGGATGGGGATCCCGCCGGGCGCGAGCCCGCGCAGACGGTCGGCGTCGGTCAGCGCGGCCAGCACCTTGGGCACACCATTCATGGGAATCCCGCGAACGTGCTGCCGGAGTTCGTGCACGCGCTTGCCCACCTCATCGCCGACACAGCCGAGGATCAGTTCGTGCGGCCCGAACTCCCCCGCCGCGGCGCGCGCGTCCTCGTAGATCACGAGGATCTTCGTCATTCCTTCGGCCCGGGAGGTTCCATCACCGCCGATTGCAGCCCGGCGGATCGCAAATCGCCGAGATCGCGGAAGTCCGTGAGCCATTTGCCGAGCAGTTGGCGGTCGGGACGCAGCAGACGCGTGGCTCGCGATTCGTCGAGCTCGCAGAGGACTGCGGAGGCCGCAGGGTCGAGCAGCGCGTCGAGCAGGCGATCGGAGTGGGTCGCGAGCACCACCGGGCTGTCGCGCGAGATCGATTCGAACATGCTCATGACCCGCAGCAGCAATGCTGGATGCAGGTGCAGTTCGGGTTCGTCGAAGGCGAGCACGGTCCTCTCGGTGGGAAGTCTGAGCAGAGCGACGAACGCGAGATAGGCCAGAGTGCCGTCGGAGAGCGCGGCTGCGGGAATCGCACCCGAGGACCGGTAGCGCACCGAGATCGCGTGCTGGCCTCCTGATGCATCGGCACTCGCGGCGACGTCGTCGACATCCCCACCGAGGCCCTGGCGCACGTATTCCATGGTCTCGGCCCAGTGCGCGGCCCCGTGGTCGTTCTTGAGGCCGTGATAGACGTTGCCCAGATTGGCCGCGAGGAGTTCGAGACGCGACGCGGGCTGCAGCATGTTCGACTCGCGACTCGCCGACCGCCGTCCGGTGCGCCGCGCCGCCCAGGCGGACATGACCTCGAAGGGGACGTGCACTTCGATGTTGCGCAGCGCCTCTGCAGCGCGACGGAAGGCGACTTGTTCGACCGCGGTTTCCGAGGCCGGAGCGGGTGCGTGACCCAGACGTCCGAGGAGAAGCGACGACGAATCCCGATTGACCTCGACGAGCCTGCCTTTGGCTCGATCGAGCACCCGGCCGTGACCGCGGGTGCGGTCGATCAACCGCCGCGGCTCCTTCGCATCGCCGATCGGCCCCACATCGAGCGTCTCCTTCTCGACCCCGACGCTGCCGTCGCCCGATTGATAGACCTCGAGTTCGTACCGCAAGCGCGGGGCCTGGGCCTCACCCTCGATCTCGACTTCGAATGCGAACGAGCCGGAGCCCGACCGGATCGGGCGAGTGTGCTCGCGGAAGTACTCCGGGACGGTCGCGCCCGCTCCCGCGAAGTACCGCAAGGACTCGAAAGCCTCGATCACTGCGCTCTTCCCCGCTCCGTTCGCGCCGATCAGCACGGAGAGACCCTGCAGGTCCAGATTCACGTCCGCGAGCGAACGGAACCCGCGGATCCGGACAGAGGTGATGCGGTCTCCGCGTCTGGCCATGGCAGCGCATCGTCTCAGAGCTCGACCGCGCGCTCCAGGGGTCGGAGGCTCCCGAACCACACGCAGTGTCAGCACGCGGGGGCCCGAGCCACACGACTCGATGGTCGGGACCTCCGTCCCATTTCGGGCGTCGAACTCGGAACGAGGAGAAGCCTTCTGCAGCGTCCCGGAAGCAAGGCATCGCCGCTGTACAATGCGCGATCCGGAGGTTTCGAGATGGCCCGTGCTCCCTCGATCGTGTCGGTCGCGCTGGTGCTCCTGTCCCTGGAATGGGAACTCGTCGCGCAGGCGACGTGGAGTGAGGTGGTGGCTGCGCGCTTCGTGTCGGGTCCCCTGGCGTGGGATGCAAACCATGGCTTGGCATGGTCGGTCGCTGCGCGAGACGGCGTGCTCGAGACCTCGGCCTGGGACGGGCAGCGCTGGCAGCTGATCGCCACCGGCGGTCCCTCGCCGCGCGAAGCCCACGGACTCGCCTTCGATCCCCTGCGCGATCGGCTGGTGTTGTTCGGGGGTCGCGATCTCGCGCACACGCAGGTGTTCCACGACACCTGGTTGTTCGACGGCACGAGCTGGCAGCTCACCACACAGAGCGGTCCGAGTGCGCGCTGCCTGTTCCCGATGACCTGGGACGCGACGCGCAGCGCGGTGGTCCTGGCCTGCGGAACGTCGACCGCGAACTCGCCCTGGGGCACCGCGCTCGCGGACATCTGGGCGTGGGATGGGACCTCCTGGTCGCGACTTCCCGGGCTCAGCGAGGGCCGGATCGCACCCGCGCTCGGAGCCGATCCCGTCAGCTACGACCTCGTGCTGTGCGGTGGGCACGCGGTCGTCGGCTATCCCAACCCGATGCCCTGGTCCTTCGACGAGACCTGGACGCTCTCCGCCGGCGCCACGCGCTGGACCCGTCGCATCCCCAGCGTGACCCCCGGCGGACGTTCCGCGGCGACCCTGGTCTTCGACCCGATGCGGAATCACCTGCAGATCCTCGGCGGCAGCGACATCGGCTACGGGGGCCCCGACCCTCTCTCGCCCTATCCGACGCCCTACCCGGCGATCCTCGAGTGGACCGGGACCGACTGGGCGCCGCGCGGATCGCTGCCGTCTCCGGCGATCGGACTCGGAGCCGCGTTCGACACCCTGCGCCGTGAACTCGTGGTGTTCGGCGGCGACTGGTTGATCGAACCCGCCGACGCCACCTGGCTGCGCGACGTTACCGACCAGTGGCGTCGCCCCGGCGCCGGCGCACCGCAGTCCTTCGAAGCGGTGACCTGGGACGGTGCGCGCGCGGTGATGCTCGGCTTGGAATCGGTCGGTGTCCCTGGCAGCGGCTTCCGCACCTGGACTTCGGACGGCCATCGCTTCCAGGAACTCGCGGGGCCGTCCTCCCTCGGCATCACCCGCTTCGTCGTACTCGCGTGGCACGCAGCGAGCCAGCGCGCCATCGCCCTGGGCAGCACGACCGCGTCGCTCTACGGCAACGAGACCTGGTCGTGGGACGGCTCGACCTGGACCGACCTGCAACCTGCGGTACGTCCGACACCGCGCTATGGCGGCAGTCTCGCGGCGGATCCGTCGCGTGGCGTGCTCGTGCTGTTCGGCGGCTACGGCGCCGGACCCTTCGGCGGCTCCGTGCCTCTCGACGACACCTGGGAGTGGGACGGCAGCCGATGGACGCACATCGTCACCGCGCACGCGCCGTCGCCGCGTCGCGATGCGGCGCTGACCTTCGACGCGCGGCGCGGTCGCATGGTGCTCTACGGCGGCAACGGCAATGGGACCCTCGGCGATCTGTGGGAGTTCGACGGCGTCGACTGGACGCCGGGCATCGCACCGACCGGCGCACCGCTGTTCGAACAATCGCTGTGCGACGACGTCGTGCGCGCGCGCCTCGTGCTGGCGGGACGATCGAACTCGAGTTCCCTCGACCGCGAAACTCTCGAGTGGGACGGCACGACCTGGACGCGGATGGCGCTCGGTGACCCGCGCTCGGGCAGCGTCGGCCCGCTCACGCTCCGCATGATCCACGACCCGCTCTCGGAGCAGGTGCTCGCGTGGTTCGATCGCGGTCTGTGGGTCTGGAGGACTCCGCAGCCGGCGCGAGTCACCGCCTACGGCGTCGCCTGCGCGACGAGTCTCGGTCCGCTCGCACTCACGGTCGCGGATCGCCCATGGCTCGGCGACACGCTCCACGGCGAGATCACTCCGGTGCCGAACCTCGCCGCGGCTGCGGTCTTCGTCGGTGCTTCCGATCGTCGCTGGGGAAGCGTCGGACTGCCCTTCGCGCTCGACGCCGCGGGTGCGCCGGGATGCACGGTCCTCGCCGAACCGATCCTCCTGCTCACGCCGCCGCTGGGCGCCACGACGCGCGCGTGGTCCGTCTTCCTGCCCGCGAGCGCGTCGCTCGCCGGGGCGGAACTCTTCGCGCAGGGTGTCGCGCTCGATCCGGCGGCGAATCCCTTCGGTCTCGCACTGAGCGCGGGACTCGCGCTCCGCATGGGACTGCGCTGAGTCCCCGCGCAGCGGCACGGCGGGTCGGGATCAACCGCCCAGGGACCGCAGGGCGTCCTGCACCGCCTTGCCGTCGGCGAGTCCCTTGTGACGCGCCATCCATTCCTTCATGAAGCGGCCGGTGTCCTTGCCGCCGGCGTAGCCGATCTCGGACGCGAGCGCGCGGACCTTGGCGAGGACTTCGTCGGCAGACATCTGCTTGGGCAGGTAGCCGGTGATCACCTCGATCTCGTGCTGTTCCTTCTGCGCGATCTCGGTGCGTCCCGCGGCCTGCGCCTGCGCGACGGTGTCGGCGCGCGACTTGACCGCCTTCTGCAGCACGGCGACCTCCTCGTCGTCGGGCAGGTCGTCGACCTGCTGGTCGATCGCCTTGCGCTTGAGCTCGCTGATCAGCATGCGCAGGACCTCGAGACGCGGCTTGTCGCCGCTCTTCATCGCGGCCTTCATGTCGGTGGTGATCTTCGCGAGGTAGGTGGCCATGCTTCGCCCATTCCTACTTCACCCCGCCACTCGAGTCGAATCGCAGATGAATCCTCCACCTCGAGCACCAGCCGGTCGGGCGCTCCGGTCGACGGCGCATGAACCGCCTGCTGCAGGTGGACACACCGGAACCGGCGAGTCGGTGAGCTCCGGGACGCGGGGTGCGTGCTGGGCGGCCTAGCGTCCCGCGGCGTTGACGCCTAGCATCCCCGCGCAAGCCACGTCCAAGAGGAGGACGACCGCGTGGAAGAGGGAATGGAATTCGAATCCGACTCCGCACCCCAGGGGTCGGCGTTCTTGAGAGAGTTGAGGAGCCGACTCCGACTGAGCAGCTTCGAGGTCGCGCTGCTCGACGCCTGCGGAGTACACAACGCGACCGAGCTCGTCTCGCTGCTGACCAGTGCGGAGGAACTCGCGGAGATGATCGATGCGCCACGTCTGGTCCGGGATGCCGTGCGCCACGATCCGGAGGTGCTCGCGATGGCAGGGATAGGAGACGGATTCGATCCGCCCGCGCGACATCCGGGTCTCGGGGCCGACCCCTATCGGACTCCGATCATCGGCGCCGCTCTGCTCCGCGCTGCGCCCTCCGGCGTCGCGGGCAGCCCTTCGCCCAGGTAGCGCCTCCAACGGATCCAGCTGCCGTCGATCTCCAATGCGCAGATCGTGAATCTGCCCGCGGCCCATGCGATCAGCACTCCGCAGACCGTCTCGCGTTTCGCCTCGTGGCCCGTGCGCGATCAGGGTAAGCGCGGCACCTGCGTCGCCTTCGCGATGGCCGCCGCCCACCAGAGCGTCTCGGGTGGATCCGGGTTCGAGTTCTCGCCGCAGTTCCTGTTCTGGGCCACCAAGACGGGCGGCATCGATCCACGACCGGCTTCGGACGGAACGCGGATCGAGTACGCCGTGGATTCCGTGGCGACACGTGGCGTCTGTCTGGAACCGAAGTGGATCTACGACGGCCGCGTGATCCGTGGCAATGTGACCCATGCCACGACGTCACCGCCTCCGCCCCAACCCAGCTCGACGGCGCAAAGGGATGCTCTCGCGTTTCGTAGGCAGCACCGGATCCACCCCTACACCACGGCAGCGCAGCAGGTCTGGTCGATCCTGGCGGGTGGTGGCCTCGCCGTCGTCTCGTTGCCGGTGGTCCAACTCGGAAGCAGGAGCCGCGCCGTCAGCAACTGGACCACCCCCTTGTCCCTGAAGAAGGGACATGTGACCGACCCACCCCCCTCGAGGATGCCGGCCGTGGTGCGGTCGGCGCACGCGGTCTGCGTGACCGGGTTCGTCGCCGATCCGGTCGAACCCTGCGGCGGCTACTTCGTGTTCCGGAACTCCTGGGGTCCCCGCTGGGCATGGGATCTGCCCGATCCGGCATATCCGCAGCAGATCCCTGGCTACGGACGCGTTTCGGCCTCCTTCGTGGATCGCTGGCTGATCGAGTTGGCGGAGATTCGCTGAACCCTTCCGGTTGCGGCGGGACAGCCGCACCTAGAAAGTGGAGCAAGTCACCAGGCACGCCCATGGCATGGGCTCAAGGGAGTTGCCCAACGGTGCCGATCCAGTCGTGGAAATGGAGGACCTACCACTCGTCGAGGACCCGGCGCTCGAGCTCCGGCCCGGGCATTTCGGTGTCCGCATCAGCGAGGATGGCCTTCGCGTGCCGCTCGCCCTCGATCGCGTGTTGAGGCAACTCGGCGTCCTGACCGCACAGCAGTTCGTCTCCTACCTCACGTCGTTCGGCGAGGTGGTCGGCGAGTTGCTCCGATGGAAATCGCGCGAGATCGATCGCGCGCGCGCAGAACTCGCCGATTCGCTGCGCGGTGTGGTCCCTGCCGAACTGTTCCGCGCATCGCGTCGGCCGCATCCCGCGACCGGCGCAGACGCCCGCAGGCGAGCGTCGTCGAACGACGCGACGTCCCGGGACCACTGACCGCTGCGGAGCAACGCCGATCGCGTCGAAGGTGTGGGCTGCTCCCTCCCGCGAAGCCCCTTCGAATCCGCCTTGGAGGCGCATGTCGGATCCGGCCGAACACTTCGAGGTCGAAGCAGGTACTGCACGGGATTCGAATCCTGCAAACCGCTCGACCGCGACGAACCCTCGCATGTGCACGGCGCGCGGTGCCAGGGGCGACGACGGGATCACCCGGCCACCCCGTGCCTCACCCGCACCCTCGGCGGGTGCCCCGGTGCCGTCTAGCATCCCGGGATACGGCCACGGTATGAAACTCCGTCCCACCTCGAATCCTGACCCCCTGCTGGAGCCCGCCCCATGAAAGTCGGAATCCTCGCCGGCGGCTTCGGCTCCCGGCTCGCCGAAGAGACAGAGATCCGCCCCAAGCCCATGGTGGAGATCGGCGGCACGCCGATCCTGGTCCACATCATGGAGATCTACGCGGCCTTCGGCTTCACCGAGTTCGCGGTCGCGCTCGGCTACAAGGGCGACTACATCAAGCGCTACTTCGCCGACCTCTGCCAACTCTCCGGCAGCGTGTCGGTCGACCTCGGCCAGGGCACCGTCCGCAACCACAGTCGTCGCACCCGGCCCTGGCAGATCGATCTGGTCGAGACCGGCGCGCAGACCCTGACCGGCGGCCGGATCAAGCGCCTCGCCCCGTACCTCGGCGACAGCACCTTCATGGTGACCTGGGGCGACGGCGTCTCCGACATCGACCTCGACCGCCTGCTCGCCTTCCACCGCAGCCACGGCAAGCTCGCCACCATCACGGCGGTGCGGCCTCCGGCGCGCTACGGGCACCTGTCGATCGTCGACGGCAAGGTCGAGTCCTTCACGGAGAAGCCGCAGCTCGGTGAAGGCTGGATCAACGGCGCCTTCTTCGTCCTCGAGCCGAAGGTCTTCGACTACATCGAGGGCGACGACGTGATGTGGGAAACGGATCCCCTCGAGCATCTCGCGCGCGACGGCCAGCTCATGGCCTATCAGCACCACGGCTTCTGGCAGTGCATGGACACGCTGCGCGAGAAGAAGATCCTCGAGAAGCTGTGGGAGTCGGGCGACGCCCCCTGGTTGCGCCGCACGCAGAAGGACGCACGAAAGGCATGAAGCTGCTCATCACCGGCAACGACGGCTACATCGGCTGCGTGCTCGTGCCGATGGCCCGCGCGCGAGGCCACGAGGTGGTCGGGCTCGACAACCAGATGTTCCACGCCTGCGCCTTCCCGGTGCAGGACGACCGCTCGGCCTGCCCGACGCGCGTGATGGACGTGCGCGACGCGCAGGGCGACTTCCTGCGCGGCTTCGACGCGGTGCTCCACCTCGCCGGCATCTCGAACGATCCCCTCGGCGATCTGGCGCCGCAGATCACCTACGACATCAATCACCTCGCCTCGGTGCGGTTGGCGAAGCTCGCGAAGGCCGCCGGCGTGCCGCGTTTCGTGTTCGCGTCGTCGTGCAGCAACTACGGTGCGGCGGGCGACGACGTGCTGTACGAGGACTCGCCCTTCAACCCGGTCACGCCCTACGGCATCTCCAAGGTGCGCGTCGAGCAGGATCTGCACGCCCTCGCCGACGACTCCTTCTCGCCGACCTATCTCCGCGCCTCGACCGCATACGGCGTCTCGCCACGCCTGCGTGGCGACCTCGTGGTCAACAACCTGACCGGCTACGCCTGCACCACCGGACGTGTGCTGCTCAAGAGCATGGGCACGTCCTGGCGTCCGCTCGTGCACGTCGCCGACATCGCGCGCGCCTACCTCGCTGCGATCGAGGCCCCGCGCGCGAAGGTCCACGACGAGGCCTTCAACGTCGGCGCCACCGCCGAGAACTACCGCATCCGCGACGTCGCCGAGCTGGTCGCCGCCGAGGTCCCCGGCAGCACGGTCGCCTTCGAAGCCGGCGCGAGCCCCGACGTGCGCAACTACAACGTCAACTGCGACAAGATCCGCGACGTGCTCGGCTATCGCGCGGAGTGGACCGTGCGGCAGGGCATCGTGGAGCTGCGCGATGCCTATCGCCGCATGAACCTCGACGCCGAGACCTTCCTCGGCGACCGCTGGTTCCGCATCAAGCACGTGCTCTCGGCGCAGAAGCGCGGACAGCTCGGTGCGGACCTGCGCCGTCTCGACCTGAAGGGTGGCGGAACGTGACGCACGGCTGCCGCAGTTGCGGGAGCAGCCGCCTGCGTCCCTTCCTCGACCTCGGTCGCATGCCGCTCTCCGACGGTCTGCGGCGCCGCGACCAGATCGGCCGACCCGAGAAGCGCTACCCGCTCGACGTGGCGTTCTGCGAGGACTGCACGCTGGCGCAGATCAGCGAAGAGGTCCCTCCCACCGAATTGTTCGGCGACGACTACCCGTACTTCTCCTCGTTCAGCGACTCGCTGTTGCGACACAGCGCCGCCAACGTCGAGGCGCTGGTCCGTGATCGCCGACTCGGCCAGAACAGCTTCGTGGTCGAGATCGCCAGCAACGACGGCTATCTGCTGCAGTACTTCAAGCAGAAGGGCATCCCGGTGCTCGGCATCGACCCGGCCAAGGGGCCGGTCGAGGCGGCGCGCGCGCGCGGCATCCCGACGCGTCATGCCTTCTTCGGCAAGACGCTCGCCGCGGAGCTCGCCGCAGCGGGGCCGAAGGCCGACGTGATCGTCGCGAACAACGTGATGGCGCACGTCCCCGACCTCCGCGGTTTCGTCGCCGGCGTCGCGCAACTGCTCGGCGAAGGTGGCACGACGTCGATCGAGGCGCCCTACGTGCGCGATCTGATCGAGCACTGCGAGTTCGACACGATCTATCACGAACACCTGTGCTACTTCTCGGTCACGGCCGTGCAGCGGCTGTTCTCGAGTCACGGACTGCACCTCAATCGCGTGGTGAAGCTGCCGATCCATGGCGGATCGCTGCGCTACCACGCCGGACACCGTTCCGAGCCGGACGGCTCGGTCGAGGCGATGCTCGCGCAGGAACGCGCGGCAGGGGTCGACCGCTTCGAGTTCTATGCCGACTTCGGTGAACGGGTGCGGGCGCTGCGCGAGGAGCTGCGCGAGCTGGTCCTCGGCCTGAAGGCGAAGGGCCACAGCATCGCGGCGTACGGCGCGGCGGCGAAGGGCGCGATCCTCGTCAACTACGCCGAACTCGACCACCACGTGATCGACTTCTGCGTCGACCGCAACGTGCACAAGCAGGGTCGCTTCCTGCCGGGTGTCGACGTGGAGATCCTCGACCCCGCCGAGTTGCTGCGCCGCCGCCCCGACTACACGCTGCTGCTGCCCTGGAACCTCGAACGCGAGATCGTCGGCCAGCAACGCGCCTACCTGGAAGCCGGGGGACGCTTCGTCATCCCCATCCCCAAGCCGCGGATCGTCGGACTCCATGACGCGAGTTGACCAGCCCTGCTTCGCGTGCGGTTCGCACGACGTCCACGACTTCTACGAGATCGCGGACATCCCCACGCACTGCGTGCTGCTGATGCGCACGCGCGCGGAGGCGATCGGCTATCCGCGCGGTGACCTGACGCTGGCGGTCTGCCACGCCTGCGGCTTCGTCCAGAACCGGCTGTTCCGCCCCGAGGTGCACGAGTACTCGCCACGCTGCGAGGAGAGCCAGGCCTTCTCGGGGACCTTCAACCGCTTCGCCCGCGAACTCGCCGCCGACTACCTGCAGCGCTACGCGCCGAAGACGGTTCTCGAGATCGGCTGCGGCAAGGGCGACTTCCTGGCGCTGATCTGCGAGATGGGCGCATGTCGCGGAGTCGGCATCGATCCGGGGCTGCAACCCGAACGCGTGCGTGACGCCGCCGGCGGCCGCATCGAGTGGATCGTCGACTTCTACGGGGAGCGTCACGCGCATCGCCACGCCGACCTCGTGCTGTGCCGCCACACGCTCGAGCACATCCAGGACGTGCACGACTTCGTCGCCACCGTGCACCGTTCCGCTCCGCGCGATGCGAACACCGTGGTCGCCTTCGAGCTCCCCGACCTCGAGCGCATCCTCGTCGAGGGCGCGTTCTGGGACGTGTACTACGAGCACTGCAGCTACTTCACGCTCGGCTCGCTCGCGCGGCTGTTCCGCCGCTGCGGCTTCCGCGTCGATCGACTGGAGAAGTGCTACGGCGATCAATACCTGCTGATCGACGCCCACGTGAACGGCACGGGTGGTGCACCGCTCGCGGCCGAAGCGGATCTCGCCCGCACGCTCCAGCAGGTCGAGCGCTTCCGCCACGCGGTGCCGCAAGCGCTCGGCGCCTGGCGATCGTGGTTCGCCGACGCCCGAGCGCACGGCGAGAAGGTGGTGCTGTGGGGATCGGGCAGCAAGGCAGTCGCCTTCCTGACCACCCTGCATCTCGAACGCGACGTCCTCTGCGTGACCGACGTGAATCCCTACCGGCACGGCATGTTCGTCCCCGGCTCGGGTCACGAGATCGTTCCCCCCACGGAGTTGGCGAAGATCAGGCCCGACCGCGTGGTGGTGATGAACCCGATCTACCTGCGCGAGGTCCGCGCCGACCTGCTGGCGCTCGGGCTTTCGCCGCAGATCGTCGCGCTCGGTCACGAGAGCGCACCGGCATGACGATCGTCTCGGTCTGCCCGGCCTGCGCCGGGAAGAACCTCCGCGCCGTCGCCGCGACCGTCGCCCTGCCGGTGACGAGCAACGTCTACCCGCGAAGCGCCGAAGCGGCGCGCGGCGTGACCCGCGCATCGCTCGAACTGTGGGGTTGCGAGGACTGCGGCCTGCTCTTCAACCGCGCCTTCGATCCCAGGAAGCTCGTCTACGACGCCGCCTACGAGACCTCGCTCCACCACTCGCAGTCCTTCCGCGACTACGCCGCAGGCCTCGTCGCCGCGCTGCAGCGCTCACTCCCGGTGCGCGGCGCGACGATCCTCGAGATCGGCTGCGGCCGCGGCGAGTTCCTGGCGCTGTTGCAGGCTTCCGACCGACGCTGCATCGGCTTCGACCGCAGCTACGACGGCACGCTCTCCGGCACGACGGGCCTCGATCTGCGCGCACGCGACTTCGACCCGACACGTGATCCCGAGCGCGGCGATCTGGTGATCTGCCGCCACGTCCTCGAACACCTGTCCGATCCGCTGCCGCTCGCGGCGGTGCTACGCGCGGCGACGACGCCGGAGGGCCAGGTCTACGTCGAGGTGCCGAGCGGCGAATGGACGCTTCGCGACGGCGGCGTGTGGGACCTGATCTACGAGCACTGCAGCTACTTCACGCCGCGCGCGCTCGAAGCGCTGCTGCTGCGCGCGGGACTCGTCCCGCAGACCATCGAGACGGCCTTCGGCGGCCAGTTCCTGCGTGCCCTCTGCGGCCAGGGTGCCGCGTCTTCGTGGCACACACCCGCCCCCGATGCGCACCTGTTCGGAGACTTCGCCGCGCGACTGGCGTCGGTCCTCCGGGATTGGAGCCGTCGCATGCAGGAGGCATCCGCGCGCGGCCTCCGCGTCGCCGCCTGGGGTGCCGGCAGCAAGGCCGTGACCTTCCTCAACGCCATCGAAGGTGCCGACCGCATCGTCTGCGTGGTCGACCAGAACCCGCGCAAGCAGGGCCTGCACATCGCCGGGACCGGCTGCCGGATCGTGGCGCCGAAGTCCCTCGTGCGCGAGCGACCCGACCTCCTGCTGGTGATGAATCCGCGCTACCGCGACGAGATCGCCGCGACCATGCGCGACCTGGGACTCGAACGCGTGCCGCTCGACTGTGTGAGCTAGGAGACCTCACCCTCCCGCGCATCCGCATCGTGCGGGAGACTGCCGCGCGCCGCGCGCAGGTAGCCGAAGGGCGTCAGGTACAGGAAGTTCGAGACGCGCGACGTGTACACGTCGGCGTGCCGCTCGATCTGCCGAGCGAGCCGGCTCTTGTCGCTGCCGGCACGCATCAGCGGACCCCAGCGCTCCTGTCCGAGCTGGGCCGCCCGGCGCGCGAGCGGCGCGATGCGCTGATCCAGCGCGTCGACCAGGGCGCGAACTTCGCGCAGACGCTCGTGGATCTCACCGACGGACCGCGCGATTCCGGCCGGCATCGGTTCGCCGTGCGCATGACGCTGCAGCGCGAGCCGCAGCATCGCCTGCTCCTCCTCGCGCTCCGCCTTCTCGCGCATCAGCCGGTCGAGGTCGGCCTGCCCCTGGGCGAAGGCCCGCTCGGCGCGGACCTCGTCCTCGAGTTCGCGCAGCACCAGCGCGGTGCGCCAGCGGCGGATCTGGCTCGACACGTGCACGTCGGCGTAGACGTGGTCGCCGACGTAGAGGATGTCCTCCCCGGCGATCCGGAAGTGCTCCTGCACCGCCTCCGCGTTGCCGCCGCGCAGCACGACGTCGGCCCGCAGAGCACCGGTCCACGGCGCGGTGGTGCCGTCGGCGCGGACCTCGAGGAAGGGCGACCCGCCCTCGAAGAACGAGGGCTTGCGCGCCTGGGTGATGACCAGATCGAACAGGCTCCTCCAACCGCCGCGCGGCAGCTCGCGGTCGAAGACGTAGCTCATCATCGGCTGCGTGTAGTGCCACTCGGAGTTGGTGGCGAGGAACAGCCGCTTGCCGGCGTCCTTCAGGTCGAGCAGCGCGCGCACCAGGTCGTCGTCGCGCACCACGAAACGGTCGGGGTCCGCGATGATCTCGGCCTTCAGCTCGCCTTCGAGGTGGGCCGCATCCATGGTGCGACCGATCAGGCGGTAGAGCGAGGGGTAGTCGAGCCCGTCCAGACGACCGGCGTCGCAGAGCTCGACCATCTGCGCGTACAGGCACGCCTCGGACAACGAGAACAAGGTGTTGAGGAACACCCAGCGCGGCTCGCCGAGTTCCACCCACACCTGGCTGTAGACGCGACGCTGCTCCTCGTGCGAGAGCATGCGCATGCCGTGCGCAGCCTGCGTCACGTAGCCGAAGCGGTTGGCCTTGACGATGTTGCCGCGCTCGAGATCGAGCACGAGCCCGCGTGCGAATGCGCGGGCGTCGAAGCGCAGGTCGTCGGCGGGATGCCCCTCCGCGAGCAGGCGTTCGCGAACATGCTCGAAGGCCCGCTCCTCCCACGACGGCACGTCGTAGTGGACCAGGGTGTAGTCCATGTCGAAGCCGACGGCCGCGATCGAACGCATGTTGAGCGTCCGATTGCAGAAGATGCGCCGCTCGACGGGCCAGCGCACCCGCGCTCCTTCGTCCGAACCGCTCACTTGAGGCGCTTGATGATGTGCCAACCGAAGGGGCTCACCGTGGGGTCGTAGCCCGCCACGCCGATCTCGCCGGCCTTCAGGCGGAAGCCGACGTCACCGAAGGCCTGCACCAACCCGGCGCGCGAGGCCTTGGTCATCGGGTAGATGCCGGGCGCGGAGTCGTCGGTGTACTTCTTCACCAGACCGAGGAAGTCGGCGCCGCCGATCGCCTCCGCGTAGACCTGCTCGGCGAGCTTCTTGGCCTCCTCCTTGGTGCGCGTCGCCGTGGGCACACCCGACCCCTTGAAGGCGATCAAGACGTGCTGCAGCTCGACGCTCGCGTCAGGTTGCTCGGCGCGGGCCATCAATGCCGTGATCGAAGCGTCCATGTCGGGCTTCGTCGCTGAGCTGGAGCAAGCACAGGTCAGCGCGAGGAGGGCGGACCAGACGACGAGGCACTTCGGCATCCCCGCAGGCTATCCGGGCATCGCCGCGGAAGCCCGCGCGAGCTGACGGCCACGCCGACGTCACTTCTTCCGCTGGTAGCGGATCTCGACGACCTTGGTGTTGGTCTCGCCGATCGGCAGGTCGTGGACCTCCTGCACGATCTCGTCGTCGGACACGAAGCGCCACACGTACTTGACCATCTTGTCGTGCTCGCCGGTCAGGTACTCGTCGAGCGTGCCGTAGGCGATCAGTGCCTTGCCGTCGGGAGTCATGTCGCCTTCGGAGTGCAGCATCGCGGTATCGACGCTGCTGACCGACGTGGTGACGAAGCTCTGCTTGAAGTTGTCGTAGCCGATCAGGAAGAAGTTCTGCGTCGGCTTGCCGAACATCTGGCCGCGGCTCTCGCCCTTCATCCAGCGCCCGTCCATCAACCACGAGAAGGTGGTCTCGCCGCGTTCGGGGGGCGTGGGCTTGTCGCCCATCCAGAAGCGGATCTCGTGCGTCCAGGTGCCGAGGAAGCGCTCGAGGATCTTGTGGTTCGGACCGGGGCGGATCAGGCGCGCGGCCTTCTCCTGCATCGCCTTCATGTCGGTCGAGGGCGGGTCCTGGGGAAGGGACGAGGGCGCGGTGCGCAGGGAGGGCAGGACGGCGACGCCGCACAACGCGGCGGCCAGTGCGAGGGTCTTCATCGGGATTCCGGGGTCGGGGAGGATGGATCGAGGTCGTCGGAACCGTCGGCGGCGAGAGCCGCGAGGACGGCGTAGTGGGTGCGCAGACAGCCGGGCTCTGGAACCGCGGCGGACATCGGGATGCGCGGTGCCGTGGCGAAGAGGAGGAGCGCGGCGCACGACAAGGACGCGACCTTCTCGACTCGCCGCACCCTCGTGCTCGGCTGCGCGAGCACGCGCAGGCGCGTGACGAGGCCGGCCTCGCCGAAGGCGACCGAGGCCCGCGTGAGCAGTTCGCGCGCGGCATCGGCGAGCACACCGCGGTAGTCGGCGATGCGCGAGGGCTCGAGCGAGCGGATCGCGAGCGCATCCGTTTCGACCTCACGCAGCACGCGCAGCCTGCGCGCCGCGAGGTGCACGGCGGGCGCGAACCACAACAGCGCCCGCAGCACCTCCACCACCGCGGCGCGCAGGGCGTCGCGACGGCGGACATGCGCACACTCGTGCACGAGCACGCAGTCGAGTTCGGACGGCGACATCGCGCCCAGTCCGCGCCCGACCTGGATGCGCGGCGCGAGGATGCCGGTCACGCAGGCGCCACGCCCCGTTGCGAGACGCCAGGGCGGCGCACGCCGCAGGCCCACCGCTATCGCCGCCGCCGCCAGGGCCGCTTCGATCCGCGGTGAGGAGACCGATCGCGAGCAGCGTCGCAGGCGGCGCCGCTCCGCGGCCGCGTGGAGGCAGAGCCGCAGCAACGCGGCGAACGCGACGCTCGCCCACAGCAGTCCGGCGATCCCGGCCGTCGCATCGTCTCCGCCTGGATGCGGGAGGCCGACGCTCACGGCGAGGCCGCCCTGCTGTGCGGGAACCGCGAACACCGCGATCGGCATCCACCACAGGCTGGCACGGAGTGCGCGCAGCCGCGTCGGCGGGAGCAGCCGATCGGCGATGGCGGCGAGCACGCCGAGGCCGAGCGACGCGATCGCGCGCGGCGCGAGGTAGGCGAACACCGGCGCCAGTGTCGCGATCGCACTCATGCGCGGGACTCCGGCTCGTCGAGCAGCGCACGCAGCGCTTCACGGTCGCGCGTGGAGAGCTTCTCGCTGTCGGCGAGGTGCTGGACCAGCGTCCCCACCCGCCCCCCGAAGGCGGCATCGAGCAGCGAACGCAGTGCGGTGCGTCGCGCATCCGCGCGGCTCAGCAGGGAGGTGTAGACCGCGGTGTTCCCCTCCATGGTCTCGCGCAGCACGCCCTTCTCGACGAGGCGCGTGAGCTGGGTCTTCACGGTCGAGTACGACCAGCCGGTGGCGTCGTGGACGCGCTCGAGCACCTCGCGCGCGGTCGCGGTGGGCGCCGCCCAGATCGCCTCCATCACGATCCACTCGGCGTCGGTCAATCGGGTCGTCTTGCGTGGCGTCACGGGCTGGCTCTTCGACAGATGTCGAAGGAATCTACGACAACTGTAGAAGAGAAGTCAAGCCCGCGCGCTGCTCAGGTGAATCCGTCGGCGGCGAGCACCGGCTCGCGCCGTGAACCGACGTTGAGGCACAGCCCGATGCCCAGCGCTGCGGCGAGGGTCACGCTCCCGCCCTGGCTGAGGAAGGGCATCGGCAACCCGGTCGCGGGTAGGAGCCATGCGCAGACCGCGACGTGCAGGAGGGCCTGCGTGCCGAGCCAGGTCGCGACGCCGACGATCAGCAGGCGACCGAATCGCTCGCGCGTCCGTCCCGCCATGCCGAGCAGAGCGAGCACCAGGATCAGGTAGAGCAGGATCAGGCCGAGTGCACCGACCCATCCGGTCTCCTCCGCCACCACCGCGAAGATGTAGTCACCGGCGCGGTACGGCAGGAAGTCGAAGCGGCTCTGCGGCCCCTGCAGGTAGCCGAATCCGAAGGCCCCGCCGCTGCCGATGGCGATCAGCGACTGCCAGGGCTGGTAGCCGTCGCGGAGCAGCACGTCACGGACCGTGGGATCGCCGTCGACGCGGCTGCGGTCCCACGAGAAGTGGTCGGCCCAAACCTCGATGCGCGCGCGCTGGTAGTCGTGGAACACGGTGAACCAGGCGACCACCAGGATCACCGCACCGAGCAACACCAATCCGATCAGGCTGCGACGCGGCGCGCCCGCGACGTAGCACATCGACAGCAGGATCGGCCAGAACACCAGGCTGCTGCCGAGGTCAGGTTCCTTGAAGACCAGCAGCGCCGGCAATGCCGTGATCAACACCGGCACCACCACCCCCTCGAAGGTGCGTGTGCGGTCGCGGAAGCGGAACCACGCCGCCAACGCGAGCACGGTGCCGAGCTTGGCGAACTCGCTCGGCTGCAGCAGGAAGCCGGCCCCCGGGATGCGGATCCAGCGACGCGCGCCGTTGATCACGCTGCCGATCACGAGCACCGCGACGAGCCCGACCACGCACGCCGTGTACAGCCACGACGATGCGCGGAAGAAGCGGGCATAGGGCAGCACGACGACCAGCACCGCACCCACCACCGACGCGCCGAGGAACACCACCTGCCGGCGCGCGAGTCCCTCCTCGTCGGTGCCGAGCGTCGCCGAGTGCACGAAGGCGACGCCGAGCGTGGCCAGCGTGAGCGTGAGCAACACCACCCACCAATCGATGCTGCGGGTTGCGGTCTCGCTGCGGTTCATCGCCGCCCCCGCTTCGCCAGGACGCGCTCGCGCAGTGCAGGACGGTCGAGGACCGCATCGAGGAATCGGGCGACGATCGGCGCCGCCGAGGTGCCGCCGTGATCGTCGGTGCGGTACTCGACCGCCGCGAAGGCGATCCGCGCGTCGGCGTCCTCCCCGACGAAGCCCGCGAACCAAGCGTTGTTGAGGCGGTGATCCGTCGTGACCTCCGCCGTGCCGGTCTTCCCGTACAGACCGCAGCCCGACTCCCGCGCGACGCGCTCGGCCGTCCCGCGGATCGCGCGCGCGGTTCCGTCCTGCACGCAAGAGAGCAGGCCGTCGCGCACGGTGCGGAAGTCGGAGGTCTGAAAGGGCAGGGCGAGACGGCGCGGCGGCTCGCCTCGCACGAAGCGCAGATCGGGGAGCTTCCCGGTCGCGATCCCCGCGTAGGCGCGCGCGACGAACAGCGGCCAGACGTTCAGCCCGTAGCCGATCGCGCGCATCGGCACCTGGAAACCGTCGCCCGCGAGCGACGGGGTCCGCCACATGCGGCGCGGCAGTCCCGGCACGTCGCGAGGGGTCGCGGGCGAAGGCTCGGGACCGGCTCCGGGATCCCAACCGAACCGCGCGAAGCAGGCGCGCAGACGCTCCGCGCCGATCTCGTCCGCGACGCGGAAGAAGTAGACGTTGCACGACTCGGCGATCGCATGCACGGTGTCGCGCGAACCCGCCCCGTGCGACTCGCCACAGCGCAGATGGCGCGCACGGTCGTAGGGGTCGTGCATCCCGCCGCATGCGGGGAAGCTGTCGGGCGACGCGAGCGAAGGATCGCTCCGCAGCGCGTCGAGGAAGCCGAGCGCGACCAGCGGCTTCGCGACCGAACCGACATAGGCCGTGAACGACGGCGCCCAGGCGCCGACTCCGAAGCCCGGCTGCGCGGCCTCGCTGCGCCAGCTCCGTGCGACCACGGCGAGCACGTCTCCGCTCTGCGCGTCGATCACGACGAAGGCCTTCTCGCGGCCCGGTTCGATTTCGCCGAGCGCGTCCTCGGCCAGCACCTGGAGCTCGGCGTCGAGCGTGAGCGTGACGTCCTCGCCGGGAGCGACGTCGAGGCTCTCGAACATGCGCAGCTCACGGGCCTGCTTGTCGCGCTCGACGAAGCGCAGCCCCGGCTGTCCGGCGAGGAGATCGCCGCACGCGGCCTCGACACCGCTGCGACCGATCCGCCCCAGTCGGCCGAAGTGCGCGCGCAGCGCCGCCTCCGCGCGCTGGCGCAGCGAATCCTCGACCGCGTCGGAGAGCTCGACGCCCGCGAGGCTGTCGTCGGTTCGTCGCGCGAAATCCGCCTCGGCGGCGAGACGCTCCGCGGCGTCCTGCTCGGGGGTGCGCCCGCGCACGTCGTAGCTGCCGACCCGGCCGACCACGACACCGAGGCTGCCGAGATCGTCGCGACCGGGGAGACGACCGTTCGCGCGCAGCACCGAGGCGCGCAGGACGAAGCCCGGGTGCCGCTCGGCGAGCATGGCGAGCCACGAGGCGAGCTCGTGGGGCAGCCGCGCCAGCACGCGGCGGGGACGCTCCTCGTCCTCGAAGCGCGGTGCCTTCCAACCCTCCGGAAGGGGTGCGAACAGCGGCGCGATCGTGGCCTTCGGGTCGACGAGGAGGTCCTCGCGCTGCTCGATGCGCCGCGCGCGTTCCGCGTCGAATCCGCGGATCGAGTCGACGCGCTGCGCCACCGGGAGCTGCAGCCAGCCGCGCCAGTCGGGCCAGCTCCGCCAGTCGGTGCCGGAGTCGCGAAGGAACGACCAGAAGTCGGCGTCCTCCAGCGCGTCGATCTCCTCTGGCGCGAGCTCGGCGAGGCGCGCTGCGTCGATCTGCGCGGAGCGGCGATCCTCGAGGAAGGCGAACAGATCGAAGCCGTCCCGATCGGCGCGCGCGACCCGCAGCCGGGCGTCCAGCGTGCGCAGCTCGCTGATGCGCTGCTCGAGTTCGTCGCGCAACACGAGCCCGACCTCGACACCATTGCCCGCGCGCGCGTAGGTCGCCGGGAAACCCTGCACGCGACCCGCCGCGGCGATGCGCGCGACGGCGTCGCCGACGCTCCCCGCCCCACCGCCGCGCACCTCGGCCGCGAGCGCCACCGCGAAGCGCGCGCGCGGCGCTCCGGTCAACGACGCGACGATCGTGCCGACGTAGTAGCGCAGATCCCGCGCGATGTCGTCGATCGGCGGATCGAGCGTCGCCGCGCCCTGCCAGTGCGCGTTGCCGCGCAGATCCGCGAGCGGGAGTTCGAGCAACTCGGCGAGCGCGCCGGAGGCTCGCTCGGGCTCGCGCAGGTTCCAGATCGCCTCCAGACCGCGCGCCCGACGCAACAGATTGCCGCCGTGGACGCACGCGCCCAGCGGATGTCCGCGGCGAAAGGTCGCGTAGCGCAGCTCGAGGTCGAAGCCCGGGACGTCGAAGGCGAGCGGAACACCCTGCGCATCGAGGATCGAGCCGCGGCGCGTGGGCACGTCGCGGAACGCCCAACGATTGCGCAGGCTGCGCTCCACCCACTCGTCGTGGTCGACCAGCGACAGACGTGCGAGACCGATCGCGAGCAGAGCTGCGAAGGCGATGAAGGCGAGCGCGATGCGCAGGATGCGTGCGCGACTCATGCGTCACCTCGCGAGCGGCGTCGCGCACGCGTCGAGAACACCCGGAGCGGCGTCAGCGCGCCGAGCAGATGCACGACGAACGGCATCAGGAGCAATGCCGCGACGATCGACCCGGTGTCGGCCGGCAACACGTCGATCGGCTGCCCGGAGAGCCGCGCGAACAGCTCGAGTCCGCGCGGGACGGCATAGGCCATCAGCGGAGCGACTGCGGACTGCACGAGCACGGATCGTTCGTCGAGCACCGCGCGCAAGGGACGCACCAGGGCGATCGGCAGCGCGAGTGCCAGGTACTGGGCCGCAAGTCCGCCGCCGGAGAGCACCGCACGCGCCAGGGCCAAGGCCAGGATCAATGCAGGCAGCGGTCGACTGCGCGCGAACAACGCGAGGAACGTGGCCACCGCGGCGCACAGGTCGACGCGGAACGGCATGGTCTCGAGCAGGAAGCCGTCGACGACCACCAGCAGCGGCGTGACGAGCAACCACAGCGCCCAGGCGATCACGGCTGCTCCTTGGCGGGTCCACCGAAGACGTGGATCTGCAGGCCGTGGCCGGGTCGGGCCGGCGTGCACTGCACGCGTACCCGCCCCTCTTCGTCGATCTCCGCCGCTCCGACCAGGGCTCCGGCCGGGAAGTCGCGCGACACCGCGGACACGAACAGCGAACCTCGACCGGGCTCCGGAGACCCGCCGAGGATGCGCAGCGAGGCCTCGTCGCCATCACGTCCGAGTGCACGGGCACGGAGCGCGACGGGATCCTGCGCAGGATCCGAGGGGACGAACTGCAGCGCCCAGTCGCGGCCCGGTTGCCCGAAGGGAGCGACGATCGCGAAGCCGTGGCCGCCCTCCTCGCAGATCCCGAACAGACGGGCGCCGTCGAGCACGGCCGCGCCCGCGCGGAAGGTCGCGCTGCCGGCTGTCGGCGTCGCCAGGTAGCGCACGCGCCCGGCCGCGGGGACCGGCAGGTGGAGCATGCGCACCGCGACGCTCGTCGCGCGCACCGCCCGCGGAGCCTCACCCTCGCGTTCGGCGTGGTGCCAGAGCGTGACCACGTCGAGCGAGGATGCGACACGGCGCGGCTCGACCTCGAACCCGATCGGCAGGACCCTGCCACCGCGCTCGCGGTAGCCGAAGACGCGCAGATCGCCGATCACCAGATCGCGCGGCAGTGCACCGAGCGGATCCTGAAGCAGTCCCGAGCTGAGCACCGGGTACTCGCCGGGCGAGAGACGCGCGGCGCGGTACGGATCATCGAGCAGCGTGCAACGCAGCGGCCAGCGGTCGACCGGGCTCGAGGGTTCGACGAGGAAGGCGAGCGGTCCGCCGTCCGCCGGCAACACGCGGGCTGGAACCCGGCGCGGGAGGCGACCGCGCGTCGCGTGCGGCAGCAGTTCGACGCGCGCGAGTCCGGCGAGCGCGGGATCGTCCTGGATCGGATCGGGGGCGAGGAAGCCGAGCAGCACGTCGCCGAGCGTGACGAAGGACGCGCAATCGCCGAGATCGGCACGACGGCGATCGAGGACGAGCTCGTCGGGTTCGCCGTGGTTGTTGCCGGTGCGCTCGATCACCTGCACCGCTTCCGGGACGAGATCGAGATCGATGCCCGCGGGCCTCCGACAGGCCAGCGCCAGCGTGCGGCGTCGGTAGTCGAGCAGGGCGTCGCGCGCGGACGCATCGGGCGCAGCGTCGGTCGCCGCCCCGAGCGCGGTGCTCGGCGCCAGCGCGGAGAGGAAGCGCAGGGGCAGCACGACGACGCGCCCGCCGATCGACTCGAGCGTGCGGACCGTCTCCGGCTGCGTGAGCGCGAGGAGCGCGAGCAGCAGGCTGCCCCACAGGGAGACGGGGAACGAACTCTCGCTGCGACGACGGAGCATCGACGCGCTCCGGGTTCAGGACAGGGTGCGCACGCCGCACGCCGAGGCGGCTGCGACGATCACGTCAGGTCGTCGCCGCCCTCGAGGAAGCGTGCGTAGAGATCGAGGTTCTCGAGGAAGATGCCGGTTCCCCGGGCGACGCACTCGAGAGGATTGGGCGCCACACGCACCGGCAGTTCGGTCTCTCGATGGAGCAGGTCGGGAAGACCACGCAGCAGGCTGCCGCCGCCGCACATCGTGATGCCGGCCTGCACCAGGTCGGCGGCGAGTTCCGGCGGCGTGCGCTCGAGCACGTTCTTCACGGCGTCGACGATCTTGCGCACCGGCTCGGCGAGGGCTTCGCGCACGTCGATCGACGACACCACGGTGCGCCGCGGCAATCCGGTCAGCGAGTCGCGCCCGCACACCTCGACATCGATCTCCTGCTCGAGCGGCATCGCGGAGCCCGCCGCGATCTTCAGCTTCTCGGCGGTGATCTCGCCGACCAGCAGGTTGTACTTGTTGCGGATGTACTGCTGGATCGCCTCGTTGAAGTCGTCACCGGCGACGCGTAGGCACTCGCCTTCGACGACGTTCGCGAGCGAGATCACCGCGACCTCGGAGGTGCCGCCGCCGATGTCGAGGACCATGTGGCCGTACGGTTCGTGCACGGGCAACTCGGAACCGATCGCGGCCGCGGTCGGCTCGTCGACGAGGAACACGCGCCGCGCACCGGCACGCTCCGCGGAACCGATCACCGCACGCTTCTCGACCATCGTGATGCCCCACGGCACCGCGATCACCACCTGCGGCTTCACGAAGCGACGCCCGGGCTGCACCTTGCGCATGAAGTAGCGCAGCATCCGCTCGGTGATCTCGAAGTCGGCGATGACACCGCTCTTCATCGGACGCACCGCCTGGAAGCCGGGCGGAGTCCGCCCGAGGTACTCGAGCGCCGCGCGGCCGACGGCGTTGCCGTCCAACAAGACTTCACTGGTGCCCTTGCGGACCGCCACCACCGACGGCTCGTCGAGCACGATTCCTCGATCTCTGATCGCAACCAGGGTGTTGGCCGTGCCGAGGTCGATACCCATGTCGACCGCGAACCGGCTCGCCACCCACTCGAGCGGCTTGAACATCGCCCCTCCGGGAGAACTCGCCCCGCGTTGCCTTGCGTCGCGCTGACCGCCACGACGCCACGGAGCCGTGCTCCGAAGATACCGGACGTTCGCGCCAACGCACGCCTTTCTTCAGCTTGCTGCAACGCAGCGCGAAACGGCATCGCGTGAATTGAAGAAGGCCCGAGAGGCGTGCCTCTCGGGCCTTCGTGAGTCGCGCGGAGCGGAGCCCTGCGTGTGCGCCGGGACCACCCTGGCTGACGCGTCCTGAGCGCTAGGCGCCGGGCTCGCGCTCACCGCAGCGCAAACGCGCTGCGGTGAACCCTTCTCGGATCAGCGCGGGTAGCGGCTCAGCGCCATGAAGAGCATGACGACCGCACCGAGCAGTGCGATGAAGGTCGTCAGGATGATGCCGTCCTCGAAACCGAGGCCGCCCTTCACTTCTTCGACGCCGTCGGCGTCGATGGTCCGGACCTCGGCCTTCTTGGCCTTGACCGGCTTCTCAGCCTTTTCCTTGCGTGCCATGTTCAGGGTCCTCCCGGATCAGTTGGTCTGGGTGGACGCCGAGTCACCGACCTGGATCGGCTTGCCGGTCGAGCGGGTGATGCGGCAGAAGGCGAACTTGCCGTCGACGTCGGTCACGGTCGCCTCACCCTTGTAGGTGGCGTCCTTGAACACGGCGAAGTTGTAGCCGGGCTTCACGCCGACTTCGCTGGGGTCGTCGGTGACGAGGATCGTCACCAGATCGCCACCGGCGTCGACGCGCTGGATGGTGCCCGCGAGCTTCGGCAACGCGTTGACGATCGCTCCGGGGAACTTCTGCTGGAACCACTCGAGCTTGACGCCCTGCTCGCGGACGGTCGCCTCGACCTTCGCGATCATCTCGTCCTTGCTGGAGACGGTCGCTTCGAGGGCGGCGATCTTGTCGGCCTTGTCGCGCGAATCGGCGACGGCGACTTCCTTGGCGCGGACGGCCTCGTCACGCTGACGGTTCGCCTCGATGGCGACCTTGCGCGCGTCTTCGGCGTCCTTGGTGTTGCGCTCGAGGGTGACGGCAACCGTCGCCGAGCTCGACTGCAGCGCGGAGAGGTCGGCGGCGAGTCCGGCGAGACGCTTGTCGTTCGCCTCGTTGATCTCGCGCTCCTTCTTGAGCTGCGTGTCGAGATTGCCGGCGTTGGTCTGGGCGGCCGTGAGGTTGCGCTCGACCTGGGTCAGCGCATCGCTCGCCGCCGTCAGCTTCGCGGCGTTGTCGTCGTTGTCCTTCTTGTGGGACGCAGCCTCGGTTTCGAACTTGGCCTTGTAGTCGGCCTGGTTCTGGAGGAACACGCCCGAGAAGTAGATGAAGCAACCCGCCAGGAGCAGGTTGATGACAATGAAGATGCGACCAACGGAACTCATCGTGCCAGGGTACTCCTGAAAGGTCTGCGGTCCGGCGGTGCCCGCCGGTCAGAGGGACGAAGGGTGCGTGAGGGGATCGCAGCCAGGTCCGGACACTGGATCCGGGCACCAGCGGTCGACGGCGAGGGGCACCGCCGAGGAAGCGGCGGGGATCCTAACTGTCGGTCTCGCATGGTCAAGGCCGCCGATGCGGCGCACTCGAATCCAGTGCTCCCGGGTCGAGGACAGGGAGGTCCGCGGCTGGGTGCGACGGGGCAAGCCTACCCCATCGCCGAAAGCGCTGCGCCAGTGCGAACAGGGTGCTGGACAAGAGCAGGACGAGGACGACGTCGTGCAGCCATGCCAGCGGCGGAAGCGCGCCGGGACCCAGCGGTACGGTCATTCCGAGACTCGCGGGCGCGCCGGTGCGACCGCGGGGCAGGCGGGCCAGGACCTCGCCGCGCGCCGAGATCGCGCAGGTCAGTCCGTCGACGGTCGAGCGCAGCAGCGGAGTGCCGGTCTCCACCGCGCGACAGGCGGACATCGCGAGCATCTGGTCGAGTTCGACGCCGTCCTCGTACCACGACTCGTTGGACAACACGACCAGCAGGCGTGCACCGGCCTCGACCTCGCGGCGGACCACCCGGTCGAAGGCGTTGTCGAAGCAGATCAGGGCCCCGACGCGCACACCGTCGCCGACCGTCAGCGGCGGACGCGCCCCGCCTGGCTCGAGATCGGGCCGGAAGCCGACCACCCCGGTGCACCAGTCCAGGAGCCGCTCCGCCCAGGCCTCGGGGAGCAAGCCGAGCCCGGGAATGCGCTCTCCGACCGGCACCGGCACGCGCTTCTCCTGCCAGTCGAGCAGGGCGCCGCGGCCGTCGCAAAGGGCAGCGATCGCCCACAGGCGGTGTTGGTCGACCCGGACCGAGCTGGCGAGCAGCCGGGTCGCGGGTGGCAGGCCGAGGGCGAGTTGCGGCCGGAAACGCGGCGTGGGTCCATACGCGGCCGACGGCAGGCTCGACTCCGGCCAGACCACGAGATCGGGGAGCGACGCACCGGCGCCGCCGAGCGCCTGGGCGGTCGCGTCCTGCAGTGCGGCGTAGG
This sequence comes from Planctomycetota bacterium, assembly GCA_046349595.1. Classification (GTDB taxonomy): domain Bacteria; phylum Planctomycetota; class UBA1135; order UBA1135; family UBA2386; genus JACRLW01. The sequence continues at coordinate 1,171,260 of JAXMCA010000001.1, read as the reverse complement.
CGCTGCGGCGCTGGTCCTCGCCCTGACCGGGAAGGGGCTGTTGGGACTGCCAGAGCTGGACCCGCAACGACGGTGCACGATCCGAAGGCGCGCCGCCTCCGAGCCAGAACAGCACGCAACTCAACGCGAAGCCGCCGACACCGACGGCCAGCGAGGCACGGCGTCGCGCCGCCGTGACGGCCCGCGCCGCGATCCACGCCAGCAGGAAGTTGGCGAAGGGCTCGCCGCCGAAGCGCAGCGGACCGAGCAAGGGCGGCCACGCGGCGAGCACGTGGCAGGGCTGCGCGTGCGGGTAGGGAATCTCCGGCATGTGCGCGCGCAGCCACTCGGTGACGGCGACACCGCATGCGAAGCCGAGCGCCGGGGCTCCGGCGCGCGCGAAGGCACGGACGAAGCCGCGCACGCACAGCCAATAGACAGCCCCGACCATCGCGATGGCCACGATGCCCGGCCCCACCACGTGAACCAGCGACCGCGACACGAAGGCGAGCTCGGCCACACCCGCGAGCCACACCCACAGGGCGCAGCGCTCGCGCATGCACAGCAGGAACAGCGCCGCGAGTCCGGGCAGCACGAGCAGGCCGCAGAGCGAGGGGAGCGACGACGGCGAAGCGAGACCGAGTCCGGCGGCGGCGAGGGCCGCGAGCAGCAGGGGCCGACGCGGACCCCTCATGAGAAGGACGGCCTCAGCGGCACGACGCGCAGCAGATCCCCCTCCGCGAGCGTCGCGCGCGCGGGGACCAATGCGAGCGCATCGGCACCCGTCAGGCCGAAGGGATCGCCGCTCGGACGCACTGCGGCGAGGGTCGCCCAGAGCCGGCCCTCGTCGTCGGTGCGCAGGCGCGCGGGAATCGCCTGCTGCCGCGCATCGGACGGCGGCGGCGCGCCACGCAGCCGCGCGCTGGCGCGGACCGCGGCGCCGCCGAGCATCCGCGTCAGGAGCGGCGCGACGAACAGCTCGAAGGTCGTGAAGGTCGAAGCCGGATTCCCCGGCAGTCCGAACACGAAGGTGCTGCGGCCGTCGCGATCGCAGCGGCCGAAGAAGGTCGGTTTCCCGGGCTTGAGCTTCACGCCGTGGAAGATCTCGCGCACACCGAGCGCCGCGAGGGTGCCGTGCACCAGATCGTGGGTGCCCTTCGAGACCCCGCCGATGGTGATCAACACGTCGGCCGACAGGCCGCGTGTGAGAAAGCCGCGCAGCCCGGCCTCGTCGTCGGGAGCGATACCGAGCCGCATCGCTTCCGCCCCGCGCGCACGGCACTGCGCCGCCAGCGCGTGCGAGTTGCTGTCGCGCACCTGGTGCGGCAGAGGCACGGCACCCACGTCGACCACCTCGTCACCGGTCGACACGATCGCGACCCGGGGCGCGACGAACACCGGCACGTGCACCTCCCCCAGCACGGCGAGCACGCCGATCTCCGCGGGGGAGAGACGGCAGCCGCGCGACAACACCTTCGCGCCCCCATCGATCTCGGAGCCCTGGCGCCGGATGTTCGCGCCGACCGCGAGGTCGGTCAGGATCCGCACGCGCCGTGCGTCGCCCTCGATGCCGCCGAAGCCGCTGCTGTCCTCCACCTTCGCCACCGCGTCCGCACCGGGAGGCACCACCGCTCCGGTCATGATCCGGACCGCCTCCCCGCGACGCAGCGCCGCGGGAAAGGGCTTGCCTGCCAAGGCCTCGCCGACCACCGCGAACTCGCGCGACGCGCTGGCTTCGCCGTGCAAGGCGAGGGCGAAGCCGTCCATCGCCGAGCGGTCGGTCGCCGGCCAGGGGCCGTCACTGTGCAGATCCGCGGCGAGCGTGCGCCCGTCCGCGGCGCCGAGGTCCACCGCTTCGACCGCGGTCGACGGCAGGTCCTGCGCAGCGATGCGTCGCTCGGCATCCTCGAGTTCGATCGGCGTGCTCATCGCGGGAATCCCTCGCGGGATCGGCTGCGATCACCGCAGCGGCCCGTCTCGCCGCCCGGCGAGGGTTGCCGTAGATTGCCCCTTCGCGCGCGCCACGCAACGACGAGTCGCAGCCTCCCGTCGGGTGCCGTGCCCATCCCGGTCCCAGCCCGCCTCCCCCTGCCCCCGCAGTCCTCAGTGAATCGCCACCCGCTGATCGCCCTCCGTACGCCCGTCGCGCTCGTCCTCTTCCTCGCGCTGGGCGCCTGCTCGCCGTCGGCCCAGCCGGCGAAGGCCGCGGAGCAGAAAGGCCCGACGGCACCGCCGCTGGTGCGCGTCGCCCCGCTCGAACTCCGCAAGGTGCGCCGGACCATCGAGACCAGCGGCTACCTGCAGTCGATGCACGAGGTGCTGGTGCAGTCGCGGGTCTCGGCCCGCGTGCTCAGTGTGGAGGTGAAGCGCGGGGAGCGCGTCAAAGCGGGGCGGGTACTCGCCCGGCTCGATGACCGCGAAGCGCGCAGCGCACTGCGTCAGTCCGAGGTGCAGCTCGCCGATCGCAAGGTCAAGCACGACCTCGCCAAGCTCGCCGCCGACACCGCCGCGCGGCGCTACGAAGCGGCCCGCATCGAACGTGAGAAGGCGAAGGCACAGTACGAGCGCAACGCGGCGATCGACCCGGCGCTGATCCCGCAGAAGGACCTCGACGACAGCCGCTTCGGACTGGAAAGCGCCGAGGAGGCGCTGCGCATCGCCGAGGTGGAGAAGCGCCGCGCCGAGATCGAGGTCACCGCGGCATTGAATGCCATCGCCGAAATGGAGGCCGCGGTCGATGCCGCGCAGATCCGCGTCTCCGAGCACGTGATCGTGTCGCCGCTCGACGGCGTGGTGTCGGAACAGAACATCTTCGGCGGCGAGACCATCTCGCCCGCTGCGTCGACCGCATCGAGCGCAACGCCGCTGTTCAAGGTCGTCGACGACCAGAACCTGCGCTGCGACCTGCAGCGGCCGCAGCGCGAACTGCCGATGATCCGCGGCGCGAAGCTGGTGACCTTCACCACGGATGCGGTGCCGAACCACGAGTTCCGCGCCGAGATCGCCGTGATCATCCCGGTGGTCGACCAGGCCTCGGGCTCCTTCGTCACGCAGGTCCACGTGATCCGCGACGACGACATGGCAGACCTGCTGCGCCCCGGCATGTTCATCCGCGCACGCATCCTCGCCGAGGACGAGCGCGAGGCGCTGCTGGTGCCGAAGGCAGCGGTGCTGAACGAAGGCGCCGTCTCGGCGGTGTTCGTGGTGCGCAACGGGGTGGCGCGACGCGTCGTGCTCGACCCCGGCATCGAGGAGCGCGAGTTCCTCGAGGCACGCAACCTCGGCGAGGACGGACTCAGCAAGAGCGACGTCGTGGTCGTCAGCGGCCAGCAGGGTCTGCAGGACAAGACCGCGGTCGAGGTCAGCAAGACGTGACCCAGCCCCCCGCCGAGGGACCCGCGCCGGTCGAACCGCGCGCGCCGTTCGACCCCGACCGCAGCTTCTTCTCGTTCACCACGAAGCGCCCGGTCGCCGTCGCCATGATGGTGATCGCGATCGTGGTGTTCGGCTACGTCGGCCTGCGACGCCTGCCGGTGAACCTGCTGCCGGACCTCAGCTATCCGACCATCACGGTGCGCACGCAGTACCCGGGCGCGAGCCCGGAGGACGTCGAGGAGCGCGTCACCGAAGCCGTGCAGGAGGCGGTGTCGGTGACCCCCGGCGTACGCCGCGTGGTGTCGATCAGCCGACCCGAGGTCAGCGACGTGGTGCTCGACTTCAACTGGGGCACGGCGATGGCGACCGCGGTGCCCGACGTGAACGAGCGCCTGCAGCGCGTGCGCCTCCCCGCCGAGGCCAAGCAGCCTCTCGTGCTGCGCTACGACCCGAGCCTCGACCCCGCGCTGACCTTCGGACTGTCGGGCGACGTCCCGCTGACCGAACTGCGCCGGATCGCCGAAGAGGAGATCGAACGCGAACTCGCCAAGGTCGAAGGTGTCGCGGCCGTCAAGGTGCGCGGCGGCGAGGAGGAGGAGATCCGCATCGACGTCGACGAGGCCGCGCTGTCGGAGCTCAAGATCGACCTCGCCACGATCTCCGACCGTCTGCAGAAGGAGAACGTCAACTCCGCTTCGGGAACGATCGACGAGGGTCGCACCGAGTTCCTGGTGCGCATGCGCGGCGAATTCCAGAACCTCGACGAGATCGCCGACATCGTGATCGAACGCCGCAACGGCGCGCCGATCCGTCTGCGCGACGTCGCCCGTGTGCACCGCGAGCCGAAGGATCGCGACGTGATCAGTCGCGTCGACGGTGTGCAGTGCGTGCTCATCGACGTCTACAAGGCCGCCGGAGCCAACCTCGTCGCACTGTCGACCGACGTGCAGGGGCGCGTGTTCGGCAGCGAAGCGCAGAAGGCGTACGTGAAGAAGCTGGGTGCCGACGGCGCTGCGCCTCCGGCACCGGCCGCCGAGGCGCAGCTCGACGAGATGACGCGGCGCGGCGCGGAGATGCGCCGACTGGCACTGCACCGGCAGATGACCGACTTCCTCGAATGGCAACTGCGCGACTCGAAGGCGCGCATCGCGCTGCTCCAGGATCAGTCACAGTTCATCCGCTCCGCGATCGACGACGTCACCAACTCCGCGTTGCAGGGCGGTCTGCTGGCGATCGTCATCATCCTGCTGTTCCTCCGCCGACTCGGCCCGACGCTGGTGCTCGCGCTGTCGATCCCGATCAGTCTGATCGCGTCGTTCGCGCCGATGTTCCTCTCCGACGTCACGCTCAACGTGATGTCGCTCGGCGGGCTCGCGCTCGGCGTCGGCATGCTGGTCGACAGCTCGATCGTCGTGCTCGAGGCGATCACCAGCGCACGCGAGAGCGGCATGTCGATCCGCCAGGCCGCGGTGTTCGGCGTGAGCCGCGTGGCGGGAGCCGTCACGGCGAGCACGCTCACCACGGTCGCCGTGTTCTTCCCGATCGTGTTCGTCGAGGGCGTCGCCGGCCAGCTGTTCCGCGACCAGTCGCTGACCGTCGTCTACAGCCTCCTGGTCTCGCTCCTGGTCGCGCTGTTCCTGATCCCGATGCTCGCCACGCGTCGCGATCCCGACGCGTGGTTCCAGCGCGAACCCACGGTGCCGACGTCCGGCTTCGGTCGTGCGACCCAGCGCGGCACGATGTGGCTCGGCGGCGTCGTGCGACGCGGTGCGGCGCTCGTCGGGCGCCTCGTCGGGCTGATCGTCTGGCCGGTGTTCGCCGCATTCGATCTGCTGTGGCGCTCCTGCGACGCCGCCTATCCGCGCATGCTCTCGGCGGCGCTGCGCGTGCGGGTCCTGGTGATCCTGGTCGCGCTCGGGCTCGGCGCGGCGGCGTGGATCGCGGCCGGCGGTCTCGACACCGATCTCGTCCCCGAGGTCGCGCAGGGCGAGTTCACCGTGCAGTTGTTCCTGCCGCGCGACGCCACCGTGGAGCGCACCGACGCCGTCGCCTCGCCGATCGAGCGCGCGATCCGCGCGATGCCCGAGGTCGAGCAGACCTTCCTCGCCGTCGGTGTGGACAAGGACGAACTCAACGACGCTCGCGAAGGCGAACACTCGGCGAAGATCCTGGTGCGCCTCAAGAAGACCACCGACATCGCCGCGGCCGAGGGCGCGGTGCGCGACCGCATCCTCAAGGAATGGGGCCGCCTGCCGGAACTGGCCGAGCCGCCGCACTTCGCCCAGCCGAGCGTGCTCGCCTTCACCGCACCGCTCGCCGTGGAGATCGTCGGCCGCGACCTGATCGCGCTGCGCGAGACCAGCAACGCGGTGGAGCGCAGCCTCGCCGAGCTGCCGGGACTGCGCGACGTGCGCAGCACGCAGCAGCGCGGCAACCCCGAGGTCGTGCTCAAGCTCGACCGTGAGAAGATGACGGCGCTCGGCCTCGACTCGGGCACCGTCACGCGGATGCTCGAGACCAAGGTCAAGGGTCTGGTGCCGACCCGCTTCCCCGAGCAGGACCGCCGCATCGACATGCGCGTCGCCATGCCGCGCGAGGACGTCGACCGCGTGCAGGCCCTGCTCGATCTCAACGTCAATCCCAGGGGCACGCCGCCGATCCCGCTGCAGTCGATCGGCGAGGTGCGGGTGCTGGAGGGACCGAGCGAGATCCGTCGGCTCGGCAACACGCGCGGCGCGGAGATCCAGGCCGCGGTGCGCGGACTCGGCATCGGCGCCGCACAGCGCGAGGTCGAGACGGCGCTGGCCGGGATCCCGCACCCGCCGGGAACCGAGATCCGGCTCGGCGCGCAGCAGCAGGAGATGGCGCAGTCGATGGACAGCGTGTTCCTCGCGCTGTCGCTGGCCATCTTCCTGGTCTACGTGGTGATGGCGAGCCAGTTCGAGAGCATCGTGCAGCCCTTCGTGATCCTGTGCACCGTGCCGCTCGCGTCGATCGGCGTGGTGTTCACGCTGCTGCTCACCCACACGCCCGTTTCGGTGATCGTGATGCTGGGCGGCATCGTCCTGGCGGGCATCGTGGTGAACAACGCGATCATCATGATCGACCAGATCAACCAACTCCGCGTCGAGGGACACGAGAAGGTTGCGGCGATCGTCGAGGGTGCGCGCTCGCGTCTGCGACCGGTGCTGATGACCACGCTGACGACCGTGCTCGGGCTCCTGCCGCTGACCGGCTGGCTGACCGGCATCCCGCTTCTCGGCTCGGGCACCGAGGGACTCGAGCTGCGTGCGCCGATGGCGATCACCGTGGTGTCGGGACTGAGCACGTCGACGCTGCTCACCCTGTTCGTGATCCCCTGCGTCTACTCCTTCACCGACCGGAGGGCCTGAGATGGCACCGACCGGAGGGCCTGAGATGGACCAGGGAGCAACCGGCAGGAAGCGCGGCGGATTCGTCGCGCTGTTCGTCGACCGTCCGATCCTGACGCTGATGGTCACCATCGCGATCCTCGCGATCGGCGGGCTGTCGGTGACCAAGATGCCGCTGCAGCTCAGCCCCGAGGGGCTGACCGCGGACACCATCAACATGTACGTCCCGATCCGCCGCGACATGCCGCCGCGTGAGGTCGAGGAGCGGGTGGCCCGTCCGCTGGAGCAGCAGCTCCGCACCATCCCCGGGATCAAGCAGGTCTCGTGCGAGTGCGGCAGCAATCGCGTGTTCGTGCGGATCGAACTCGACAGCGGCATGGACTCGACGCTGGCATCCGCCGAGATCCGCGACCGCACACAGCGTGCGCGTCTCGAATGGCCCGCCGAGGTCGACCAGTACTTCTCGTGGCGCGAGGACATGAGCGGCGCGCCGCTCGCCTTCGTCCGCATCCGCACGCCCGATCGCGATGCCGAGTGGGACTTCAAGATCGACCAGGTGGTACGCCCGCGCATCGAGGCCGTCGACGGCGTCGGCCGCACCGACATCTGGGGGCTGCTCGACGAGACCCTGCGCATCTGGTTCGACCGCGACAAGCTGGTCGCACACCGCGTGGACTACAGCGAGGTGATCCGTCGCCTCGCGGCCGACAACTTCGCGAAGCCGGTCGGCGAGATCGACGATGGTCAGGATCGCTACCTGGTCCGCGTGGACTCGAAGTTCCACTCGCGCACCGACATCGAGAACTGGCCGATCCGCGCGGGTCTGGTGATCGGCGACGTCGCGCGCGTGCTCGACGTGCCGACCGTGCGCGACAGCGTCTCCAAGTTCGACGGCAAGTACACCTACACCGCGATCGTCCGCCTCGCCGCCGGCGTCAATCCCGTCGACGCCAGCCACAACCTGCGTGCGGCGACCGCGAAGATGGAGAACGATCCGGAGCTGCGCGGCATCGGCTTCAGCTTCGTGTTCGACCAGGGTTCGATGATCGAGGACAGCCTGCAGACGCTGCTCTCGACCTCGCTCCAGGGTGGCCTGCTCGCGACCATCGTGCTGTGGCTGTTCCTGCGCAATCTGCGCCTCACGCTCGCCATCGCCTTCTCGATGCCGCTCGCGATGGTGATGGCGATCGGCTGGATGTACTTCACCGGCGCGTCGTTCAATCTGGTGTCGATGGCGGGACTCACGCTCGCCGTCGGCATGGTGGTCGACAACTCGGTGGTCGTGCTCGAGAACATCCGACGCCGCCGCGGCGAGGGCGCCGACCTGCGCACCGCCTGCGTGGAGGCCACTCGCGAGATGGTGATGCCGGTCACCATGTCGACGCTCACGACGGTCGTGGTGATCGCTCCGCTGCTGTTCATGAGCGCGAACCGGACCGCGCGCGTGATCTTCGGGGCACTCGGCGTCCCGCTCTCGATCGCCCTGCTCGGCAGCCTCGTGGTCGCCCTGTGGATGCTGCCTTCCGCGGTCCGCCGGCTCGGCCTGGAGGTGAAGCCGGCGGAACTCGTCGAGGGTCGCTTCAGCCGTCTGTCGCCGGTGCGCGCCCTGCTCGGATTCAATCACGCCCTGCTGCGCCCGGTGCTCGGCCCGTTCTGGCTGAGGTGCATCGTGGCGCTCGTCGCCCTCGCCGTGTTGCTCACGACCGGCATCGCTTCCAAGGGTCTGAGCCGCGACGGCGGCCGCGGACCGATGAGGCGCGGCGACGTGACCATCAACCTCGAGGTACCGCGCGGCATGACGCTCGGCGACGTCGCCGAGGAGGTGCAGGGCTACGAGAAGCACCTCGACGGCCTGCGCGGCGAGCTCCACATCGACAACGTGGCGAGCCGATTCAGCCGCACCTCGATCCGCTTCGACATCGTGATGAACCCCGCGGTGAAGCGGACCGACTACCGCGCCATCGCCGACAAGATCCGCGCCGGCTGGCCGGCACGCCCGGGCGCGAAGCTCACCCTCCGCGACAGCGGCGCCTCGATGGGCGGCGGCTCGGCCGCCGACGACTCCGATGCGCGACGCTTCGTGATGCGCCTGTGGGGCCCCGACAGCGACTTCCTCGCCGACAAGGCGCTGGAGGTGAAGGACCAGCTCGCACGCCTCCCGCAGGTGGCCCGCGTCGAGCTCGACCAGTCGGACGGCACCGAGGAGGTCGTGATGCGCGTCGACCGCGACCGCATGAGCGATCTGCAGGTCCGGCCCGAGTCGGTCGAGCGGACCATGTCCGCCGGGCTGCGCGGCACCGAGCTCACGCGCTTCGAGCAGGCCGATCGCGACATCCGCCTGATCGCGCAGTTCGACGCCGAGGAGAAGCCGAGCCTGTGGGACCTCAAGGAGACCAAGGTCTTCGCCGGGACCGGCGGCTTCCAGCGCGTCGACAACGTCGTCGACATCCGCTTCCAACGTTCGCTCGGCTCGATCAACCGCATCGACGGGAAGACCCAGGTCAGCATCGTCGGCGAGCGCGCTCCGGGAGTCGCCCCGCAGGAGATGACGGCGATCCTGCGCAACGTGATGGAGTCGACCGTGCTGCCGCGCGGCTACTCGTGGAGCGAGGCGAGCCCCAGCAACGACGCCGACCAGGACATGAGCGAACTCGTCGACGCCGGCTTCCTGTCGGTGGTCCTGATCCTGTTGTTGATGGGGATCCTGTTCGAGTCGCTGGTGCTGCCGACCGCGATCATCGTCACCGTCCCCTTCGCGGTGTGCGGTGCGTTCTGGACCCTGCGCTGGTTCCACGGCTCGATCGACCCGATGACCTTCATCGGCGTGGTGCTGCTCGCCGGCGTCGTGGTCAACAACGGCATCGTGCTGCTCGACTGCATCGAGCGCCTGCGCCACGAGGGCAAGGATCGCCGCACCGCGATCCTCGAGGGCACGCGCATCCGCCTGCGTCCGATCCTCATGACCGCCACCACCACGGTCGCCGGTCTGTTGCCGATGGCGATCTTCGGCGAGTCCGGCGAGGGCGGCATCAGCTACGTCGGCATGTCGATCGCGGTCGCGGGCGGGCTGACCTTCTCGACCGTGTTCACCTGCTTCGCGGTCCCCCTGGCCTACGTCTTCCTCGACGACCTCAGCAACTGGGGACGGGGCATCCTCGACCGCGTGCTTCGGCGCGACAGCGCGACGCAGCCCTCCGCCTCTCCCACCCCCTGACCCAGCGCAGGCCGGGGCCTGCAGGGCCGACTTCGATGCGCGTGATGCTCTTCGCCTTCGTCCTGTGCACGGCGGTGTGCGCCGCCGCCTGTTCGCACTCCGCCCCGAACTTCACGCCCGGCCTGGGCGAGCTCATGACCCTGCAGCAGATGCGCCACGCCAAGCTGTGGTTCGCGGGCGAGGCCGGCAACTGGGAGCTCGCCTCCTACGAGACCGACGAGATCGGGGAAGGATTCGCCGACGCGGTCGTGATCCACCCGACGCACAAGACCTCCCCGGAGCCACTGACCACCGCGATCCCACGCTTCGCCGACGCGCCGATCGCTGCACTGCGATCCGCGATCGAATCGAAGTCGCGCGAGCGCTTCGAGCAGGCCTTCGACGCGCTGACCGCGTCGTGCAATGGCTGCCACGCGGCGACCGAGTTCGCGTTCAACGTGGTCACGCGCCCGACGACCAATACCTTCGCCAACCAGGACTTCGCGGCGCCGCGCAAGTAGTGCGGCACGCTCAGCTCGTCAGCAACGCGAAGCCGCACAGCTTGTAGAGCAGGCGCGCGCCGACGTTGGCGTCCCACTCGTCGCCGTCCGGGCCGGGTGCGACCTCGACCAGATCGAAGCCGACGATGCGGCGACCCGAGCGGGCGAGGGCATCGAGGACGAGGCAGGCCTCGGCGAAGCCGAGGCCGCCGGGCACCGGGGTGCCGGTGTGCGGGCACAGCGCCGGGTCGAGGCCGTCGATGTCGAAGCTGACCCACACGCGCGCGGGGAGCGGACGCAGGAGTTCGTCGCACAGCGCGCCGAAGGCCTCGCCGTCGAGCTTGCGGCGCTGCCAGTGCAGATCGAAGAAGGTCGACACGCGCCCCCCGCTCTGCTCGATCGCGCCGAGTTCCGCCTCGCCGAAGTCGCGGATGCCGAGTTGCACGAGGCGCGTGACCTTCGGCACCTCGGCGAGCACGTTGTGCATGATCGATGCGTGGCTGTAGCGGAAGCCCTCGAAGGCGACGCGCAGATCCGCGTGCGCATCGAAGTGGAGGATGCCGATGCCGTCGTGGTGCTCGGCGGCGGCGCGGATCGCCCCGAGCGGCACCGAGTGGTCACCGCCGACGATGCCGGGCAGGCGCCCCTCGCGCAGGATCGCCGTGGTCTCCCGGTGCACGATCCGCTCGACCTCGACGCCCGCGGCCTCGACCTCGCCCAGAGCCTGCTCGTCGCCGTCGTCCGCCCCGCCCTTCTCGATGATCGGCTCGGCCGCGCGCCGTGCACTCGAGGCGAGCTCCACGATGCGCGGATCGGCCTCCTGCATGTGGATGCCGCGGCGGTACGGTCGCCCGGTCTGCAGGTCGAAGAGGTCGACCTGATGACTCGCCTGCAGGATGGCGGCGGGGCCGTCGCGCGTGCCGTCGCGGTACGAGGTCGTCGCGTCGAAGGGAACCGGGACGAGCACGCACGCCGACTGGGCGCGTGTGCAGGGCAGACCGAAGATTCCGGAGCCCGGTGCGGCCGCGGCGTCGGGATCGAAGTCGAGCATCGGCACACAGCACCCGGCCCACGCACGCCGCGCAAGCGCACAGTTTGCGAGAGGGCGTCGGGGCATCAGACTGCGCGCATGTCCACGAGCCCGAAGCCGCGTGTCGTCGTCTACCGGATCCAGGGGTGCCCGTACTGCATCGATGCCGTCGATCTGCTGCTCCGGCGCGGCGTCCCCTTCACCGAGATCGCACTCGACGATCACCCCGATCGCCGTGCGTTCACCGCGTCGATCAAGCCCGGCCACCGCACCGTTCCGCTGATCGTGATCGACGGCACGCCGCTCGGCGGCTTCGACGACCTCTGCGCGCTCGACGCCCGCGGCGGCCTCGCCACCCTCGCGTGAGCCACGCTCGTGCGCGGCGGAAGAAAAAGAGGTTCCCTGGCCGGGCCTATCGGTCTTTCGTCGAAGGGATCGTCAGGAGGAAGGAGAGGGTCGCTGTTCGTGCCCGGCCAGGGAACCCACCTCGTCTCGTCGTCACGGCGCCATGCACGCCGCGACGCCAGAACTAGATCACATCCAGCGGCGGTTACCGGTCGTGCGGGTCGCGTTCCCTGGCGCCCGCTCGCGAAGTTCCCGCGACATCGCGCCAACGCACGGCCCAGCCCTGGACGAAACGCTTCGCCTCTTGCCGCATGGTGCGCTACACCCACGCTCCGTCATGGCGAACAGCGGCTACCGTCAACTCGACCCCGGGAAGGTCGTGGCGACCATCGCGCGACTGCGTGACCGGATCCGCGAGCGCTTCCCTGCCGCCAGCCTCGGCGCGGTCGCCGAGGATCTCCTTCAGGTCGCGCGGGATCTCGCACGACGCAGTGTCGAGATCCGCCGGCGCATCCTGCCGCTGCGTCTGTTGTCGGGACTGCTGATCCTCTTGGCACTCGGCGCGCTGATCGGCACCGTGGCCCTGGTCCATCCGCAGCTCGGCGACGACTGGCAGTGGTCCGACGTGATCCAGACCCTCGAGGCCGGCCTCGGCATGCTGTTCTTCCTCAGCGCCGGCATCCTCTACCTCGCCTCCCTGGAGGCGCGCGCCAAGCGCAGCCGCTGCCTCGCGGCGATCCACGAGATGCGCGCCATGGCACACATCGTCGACATGCACCAGCTCACCAAGGACCCCGACCACGTGCGGGAGGTCGAGCCGGCCCTGCCCGACACGGCGAGCTCGCCCAAGCGCGGCCTGACGCGCTCCGAGCTGGTGCGCTACCTCGACTACTGCAGCGAGATGCTCTCGCTGATGGGCAAGGTCGCGGCGATGTACGTGCAGGGCTTCGACGACGACCGCGCGCTCGCCGCCGTCGACGACGTCGAGGACCTCACCACCGGCCTCAGCCGCAAGATCTGGCAGAAGATCATGATCCTCGACGCGCGCCAGGGCGTCTGAACCGAGGCATCGCTCGACGCGACCGCAGCCATTGCCGATCATCCGCTCCGTGGCACGCACCTCCCCCCTCGCCGCCGCGCTGCTCGTCGCGACCCTGTGCGTGTCGGTCGCGACGCTGTCGGCCCAGGACCGCGGGATCACGGTCGAGCAGGAGACCGACGGCGCGCTCCTGCTACACGTCGCCGCCCCACGCGCAGCAGAGGTCCGCGGGGACGGCACGCGCGCACGCCCCTACCTGCACCTCGAGGACGCGCTCGCACGCCTGCGCGAGGAGCGTGCCCGCGAGATGCGCGGCGAGGTCGCTGCGCGCCGCATCGAGGTGATCCTCGCGCCGGGATCCTACCTGCTCGCGGCGCCCCTCACGCTCGGCGCGGATGTCCAGGGTCATGACGCGCAGACCTGCACGGTGCTGCGCGGCACCGCACCGGGAACGCGCCTGCTCGGCGCGGTCGCCGTGCCGCGCCATCTGCGCCGCGCGCTCGAGCCGCGCGATCCACGTCGCGCGCTCCTGCCGAGCGACGCCGCGCGCGACGCCGTGATCGCCGTCGACCTGCGCGCACTCGGCGTCGATCCCGGGCCGATCGAGGTGCGCGGCATGGGACTGCCCTCGCGCCCGGCGCCGCTCGAACCGCTGTGGTCGGGGCGCGTGCTGCAGATGGCGCGCTGGCCCGACGACGGCTTCGCCGGCATCGGGCGCGTGGTCGATCCCGGCGACAAGGATGCCGACAGCGGGCACGGCGCGACCTTCGCCTTCGACGACGCGCGCGTCGAGAACTGGGCGTCCGAGCAGGGGCTGATGGTCCTGGCCTACCCCTGCTACGACTGGGCCGATGCCCTCGTCCCGCTGGCCAAGGTCGACGTCGCCGCACACACGCTGAGCTTCGGCGCAGGTCACGGCTACGGCGTGCGCGAGGGCGGGCGTTTCGCGGTGCTGAACGCGCTCTGCGATCTGCATCGCCCCGGGACCTACCGGCTCGACCTCGCGCGCGGCGAGCTGCTGCTGTGGCCACCCGCGAACAGCGAGCGCGGCGACGAGCTGCTGGTCAGCGTGCTGCGCGACGCGCTGCTGCACGTCGACGGCGCCTCGCACGTCGAGATCGAGGGGCTCGACATCGGCGCGACCCGCGGCGTCGGCGTGCGCGTCGACGGCGGCGAGGACGTGCGCCTGATCGACTGCTCGATCCGCGCCACCGGCAGCCACGGTGCGGTGCTGCGCGGAACGCGTCACCTGGTCCACGGCTGCGCCTTCGGGACCAACGGCGCGAGCGGTGTCACGCTGGAGGGCGGCGACCGTCGCACGCTGACTCCGGGTGGCCACGTCGTCGAGGACTGCCTCTTCATCGGCTTCGCGCGCCTCGAACGCACCTATCGACCGGGGGTCGCGATCCAGGGCGTCGGCCAGATCGTGCGCCACAACCTCTTCGTCGACGCCCCGCACTGCGCGATCCTGTTCTCCGGCAACGAGCACCGCATCGAGGACAACGAGATCCACGACGTGCTGCGCGAGTGCGGCGACTGCGGCGCGATCTACTGCGGACGCGACTGGGCGATGCACGGCACCGTGATCCGACACAACCACATCCACGACCTGCCGGGCAGCACCGAGCGCTACCAGAACGCGATCTACCTCGACGACATGGCCTCGGGCATCACCGTCGAGGGCAACGTCGTCGAGCGCTGCAACCTCGGCATGCTGATCGGCGGCGGACGCGACGTGAAGGTGATCAACAACCTGTTCGTCGACTGCAAGGAGGGCATCCGCTTCGACGCGCGCGGCACGACCTGGATGGCGAAGGACATCGCCGATCCCGCGACCTCGACGTTGCACCAGCGTCTCCGCGAGATCCCCTTCGACCAGGAACCCTGGGCCTCGCGCTACCCGCAGGTGAAGCTCACGCTCACCGAGTCCTTCGGCCGTCCCCTCGGCAGCCGCGTCGTCGGCAACGCCTTCTACCGCACGCCCTTCGGCAGGGTCGACGACAAGGATCTCGTGCTGGTCGAGAACAACCGCAGCTTCGATCGCCGGCTCGTGTTGCCCTCGACGCCGGACGCGGAGCTCGACGTGCCGGAGATCCCCGGCTTCGCGCGCATCCCCATCGGCGGGGTGGGGCCCAGGCGCTGAGGCGCTGAAAGGTCGCACCGCGATCCTGGGTTCGGCGGCGGTGCTGGCGCTGGGAGCGGTACTCGTGCTGACGCGTGGGCGCGACGTGGTGACGGAACGCACGACGTCCGCGTCGAGGGACGCCACGCCGGGCACGCCTGTCGAGCCTCGGGGAACGCCGGCGATCGTGCGCAAGGTCGTCGAACCGGCGGCGACGACGGACACCGACCCACAGGGTCTGCGCGGCCGGGTCGTCGACATCGACGACGCGCCCATCGTCGGTGCACAGGTGGCCCTGGCGGAGGACGAGGGCGGGCACCTCGCGGGCTTCGACCGCGAGGAGGATCGCGCGCCGACGCTCGCACGCACCTCGACCGACGCTGCAGGGCGCTTCGCCTTCGCCGCTGCGAAGGCGAGGGAGCTCCGCATCGACGTGAGCGCCACCGGCTTCACCTCTGCGAAGCGACGCCGGTGCATGGTGGGCGAAGAAGTGGTGATCCGCCTGACCCGCGGGGCGCGGATCGAGGGACGGGTCACCGACGCCGGCAGCGGGAGACCGATCGAGGGTGCCGTGATCGCCGACCACACCTTCGCCGAGCGCGTGACGCGCAGCGCGGCCGACGGCAGCTTCCGGCTCGTGGGTTTCAGACCCGGGGGTCCCTTCGATCTCGAGGCCCGCGCCGCCGGATACGCCGCCCGATTCCTCGATCTGACGACCTTCGCCGCGGTCGACCACCACCGCCGGGTCGAGGTCCGGCTCGCACGGGGCGCGCAGGCGCACGGCGTCGTGTTGCTTCCCGACGGCCGTCCCTGCGAGGGTGCCGACGTGCTGTGCACCGCCGAACTCGACATCGCCGCGGCACATGTCGCGGACGACGAGATCCGCGTCCGGAGCTCACCCGGCGGCGACTTCGTGCTCGAAGGACTGACACCCGACGCGGACTACGACCTCGTGATCCGAGCACGCGATGCGGCGCTGCTCGCGCTGCCGATGCAGAAGCCGCCTGAACAGGGCGGCACGCTCGAACTCGGCACCCTGCAGTTCGTGCCCGCCGCGACCATCGCCGGCGTGCTGACCGACCGCACGGGCCAGCCGATCGCAGATCAGACTCTCTACCTCCATTGTGAGAACCGAGCGCTCCACGGCCCGGGCCGGATGTTCAGCTCGCAGCATGCGCGGACCGACGCACAGGGACGCTTCCGCTTCGGCGGTGTCCCCGCGGGACCGCATCGGCTCTCCATCAATCGCCCGGTCCGAGCGTCCCTCGCACTGGAACTCCACCGCGGTGAGCATCGCGACGATCTGCGTTTCGTCGTCGACGTCGGGCTGTCGATCCGCGGCGTGGTGCGCAGCACGACCGGTGCTCCCCTCCCGTCGATCCTGGTGCGCGCGCCGCACGACGCCTCGGTCGCCGGTTCCTCGCAAGTCGCGCCGACCGATCGCGACGGCCGCTTCACCCTCACCGGTCTGCGCCCCGGACGCTGGCTGCTCCACGCCGCACCCTTCGGTTCCAGGCCCTACCTCGCCGCGGATCTGGAAGTCGAGGCGGGCGCGGAGGGGGTCGTCGTGGAACTCGCCGATGCGGCCGCACTGCGTGGAACGCTGCGCGATGCCGAAGGCGCGCCGCTCGCCGGAGCGCTGGTGAGCGTGGACGGGACCCCGAGTGAACGCACCGCTCCCGACGGCAGCTTCGCCGTGTTCACGGCACCCGGTGCTCCGGTGCACCTGCGCTTCCTGAAACTCGTGCCCGGCGAGCAACGCCCGCAGCCGATCGAACTCGAGACCGGCAGCCTCGACGATCCGGTGTTCGCTCCGCGCGACGATCTCGCGCCGCATGCGAGACGCTGAGCACCCTCAATCCCAGCTCCGCGACAGGCGGAACGCCGCGTTGATCAAGCCGACGTGCGAGTAGGTCTGCGGGAAGTTGCCGGTGAGCACGCCGGTGCCGGGCATGATGTCCTCGCTGAACAGGCCGAGGCCGTTGTGGTGTGCGAGCAGGAACTCGAAGAGCTCGCGCGCCTCGTCCTTCTCGCCCAGGATCGCGAGGGCCTCGACCAGCCAGAACGAGCAGACCGTGAAGGATGCGTGCTGCTCGCCGAAGTCGTCGGCGACGTCGTAGCGCTTGACGAGGCGGCCGACCTGGAGCTGGCGCTGGATCGCGCGCACGTGCGAGCGTGCCCGATCCTCATCGGGACGGATGAAGCCGAAGTGCAGTGCGAGCAGCATCGAGGCGTCGAGGTTCTCCGCCTCCGCCGCCTGCGTGAACACGCCGCGCGAGGAGTCGAAGCAGCGGGTCTCGAGCAGCTCACGGGCCCGGCTCGCGACCCGTTCGGCCCGCAGGCGCATGGCATCCTGGCGGTGGACCTGCGCGATCTCCACCGCACGCATCGCACCGGCCCAGTGCGCCAGCAGCGTGAACGAGTGCAGCCGTCTGGTGTTGCGCAGCTCCCACAACCCGGCGTCGGGTTCCTCGAGGCGGTCCTCGATCTGCACCAGCATGCGGTCGACCAGTGCGAGCATGCCGTCGAGGTGGTCGACGCCGAGGAAGCGCGTGTCGAGCAGCAGACGTGAGATGGCGAGGATCATCTCGCCATAGGCGTCGTTCTGGATGTGCTCGTAGGCCTGGTTGCCGATGCGGACCGGGCCGTCGCCGCCACGTCCGCGCAGGTGCTCGAGGATGCTCTCGTGCACCTGCGCGTCGCCGTTGATCGCGTAGAGGGGCTGCAGGCGACCACCGCCGTAGCGGCTGACGATGTTGCGCAGCCAACCGAGGAAGCCCTCCATCTCGTCGAAGTGGCCGAGCCGCTCGAAGGCGTGCAGCGAGAAGTAGGCATCGCGCAGCCAGCAGTAGCGGTAGTCCCAGGTGCGACCCGAACCGGGGAACTCCGGGATGCTCGTGGTGGTCGCCGCGATGATCGCACCGGTGTCCTCGAACTGATGGAGCTTGAGCACCAGGGCCGCGCGGATCACCTCGCGCTGGTAGTCGCGCGGCACACGGGTGTGCTTCACCCACCGTCGCCAGTAGGAGATGGTCCGCTCGAGGAAGCGCTCCAGCGTCTCCTCGAGTCCGCTCTCGAGGGGCTCGCCATGGGTCAGCGCGAGGTGCCGACGGTGCGTCAGGACGAAGGGCGTACCGTCGCGCACGTAGGTCAGCGGCAGATTGGTTGTCAGCCGCAGCGGAACCCCGGCCCCGAGGTACTCGATGTGGTTGCTCCCGCAGTACGCCCCCATCGACGCACGACCGTAGTCGGCGCGCGGATCGCAGCGCACGCGCACCAGGGGTTCGCCGGACGCCGGCCGCAGGATGCGGCACAGCATCGTCGGCTTGAACGAGCGATCGTGCAGCCGGAAGCGCGGCGCGAAGTCGAGGATCTCGAGCGTGCCGCTGCCGCCGATGCAGCGCGTGCGCAGCACGTTGGTGTTCTCGACGTATTCCTGCTCGATGCGTTCGGCGTCGACCAGTTCGATCCGGAACGATCCGCCGCGCTCGGCGTCGAGCATCGCACCGAACACGCTCGGGCTGTCGAAACGCGGCCAGCACAGCCACTGCACGTCGCCGTCGCGCACCAGCGCGCTGAACGAGCAGTTGCCGATGATCCCAAAGCGCATGTCCTCGGTCATGATCCGCTCCCGACCGTAGGACTTGACGTGCTGCGATCGAGTGCCGAGTCGACGAAATCGTCGAACACCGCGATCGGCGGTCGCATCATCCTGCGGCCTGCGCTAGGGTCGACGCCGCGATGGAGTCCGATGCCGTGGAGCGCGAAGAGCAGGATGCGCCGTCGTCCACGCTGATCGTCGCGAGCAATCGGCTCCCCGTGGTCGTGCGGATCGAGGGCGAGGCGATCGCGATCGAGCCGAGCAACGGTGGCCTCGCGGCCGCACTGCGCGGGGTCGCTGCCGAGTGCGAGCTGCGCTGGATCGGCTGGCCGGGGTGTGTCGTCGACGAATCGCTCCGCACACGCGTCGCCGGCATCCTCGGGGAGTCGCGGCTGACGCCGGTCTTCCTCGATGCGCCGCAACAGCAGGGCTACTACGACAGCCTGTCCAATCAGGCCATCTGGCCGCTGTTCCACTACTTCACCGAGCGTGTCGACTTCCAGGAGGAGGCCTGGCGGCACTTCTCCGACGTGAATCAGGTCTTCGCCGAGACCATCGCGCGGGAGGCCCCGCATGCCGCACGGGTCTGGATCCACGACTTCCACCTGATGCTCGTGCCGCGCCTGCTGCGCGAGTTGCGCGCGGACCTCGAGATCGGCTTCTTCCTCCACATCCCCTTCCCGTCGTCGGAGATCTACCGGCTGCTCCCTGCCCGTGAGGAGCTGCTCCGCGGCGTGCTCGGTGCCGACCTCATCGGCTTCCACACCCTCGACTACGTGCGTCACTTCCGCACCACCTGCGTGCGGGTCCTCGGACTTGAGACCGAACGCGATGCCGTGCACATCGACGGCCGACGCGTCGCACTCGGCGGGCATCCGATCGGCATCGACGTGAACCGCTTCGACGACGCGCTCGGCGACGAGCGCTTCCCATCGCGCCTGCACGAACTGCGCGAGCGCTACGGCGATCGCCGGCTCGTGCTCGGGGTCGAGCGTCTCGACTACACCAAGGGCATCGCCCAGAAGTTCCTCGCCTTCGAACGCCTGCTCGAGCAGCGACCGGATCTGGTCGGTGACGTGACGCTGCTCCAGGTGATCGTCCCCTCGCGGCTGATGAACCCCGACTATGCCGGGCTGAAACGCGGACTCGAGGAGATGGTCGGACGGATCAACGGTCGCTTCACGCGACCGGGAGTGACCCCGATCGAGTACATCCACGGCTCCCTCGAGGTCGACGAACTCGCGGCGCTGTACCGCTTCGCGCGCGTCGGCTTCGTCACTCCCTTGCGGGACGGCATGAACCTGGTCGCGCAGGAGTTCGTGCTGTGCCAGCAGGCCCGCGTCGATCTCGACCCTGCGCGCGGCATGCTGGTGCTCAGCGAGTTCGCGGGCGCGGCGCAGATCCTTCCCACCGCGATCCTGGTCAATCCCTGGAACGTGGCGGGCATGGCGCGGGCGCTCGAAGCCGCGCTCGAGATACAGGAGCACGAGCGCGACGAGCGCATGGGGGCGATGGCCGAACGGGTTCGCGATCTCGACTGCCACGCCTGGTCCCAGGAGTTCCTCACGCGCCTCCACAGGACCGCATCCAAGACCCGCGGCCCGCACAGCACCCCCCTGCGCGGTGCTGCCGCGGACGATCTGGTCATCGCGTTCCACGGCGCCCGGCGTCGCATTCTCTTCCTCGACTACGACGGCACCCTGCGCGAGCTGACCCGCACACCCGAGGATGCGGTGCCCGGTCCGCGGCTGCGCGAGCTCCTCCGCAACTTGAGTCGTCTTCCGGGCACTGCGGTTCACGTCGTGAGCGGAAGGCGTCGTGCCGATCTCGAACGCTGGCTCGGCGATCTCGGTGTCGCCCTGTGCGCCGAGCACGGCTTCGCATGGCGCGCCGCGGAGGGCGGCGCCTGGACGGAGATCGCCGGTCTCGACCTCTCCTGGATCGACGATGTCGAGCGCCTGCTCCAGCGCGTGTGCCGCGAGGTGCCCGGCACGCGCGTCGAACGGAAGTCCTGCGCGCTGGCCTGGCACTACCGACTCGCCGATCCCGATTACGGTCCGTGGCGCGCACGCGAGCTGCTCAGCGAGTTGGAGAGCTCCCTCACCCGCCTGCCGGTCGAGATCGTGCACGGCATCCGCGTCGTCGAAGTGCGCCCCACGGGTGTGCACAAGGGCACCTATGTCTCACGCGTCATCGCCGCCCAGTGCGACCTGCCGCAGACCTTCCTCTGCGCCTTCGGCGACGACCGCACCGATCAGGACATGTTTCGCGCGATGCCGTCGGGCTCCTACGTGATCCAGGTCGGAGGGACCAGCGAGCACGCGACGCACAGCGTCGCCACGCCGGGTCAGGTGCGGACCTTGCTGGAGCGGCTTTGTCCCTCGCGTGGGGCGTAGGAGCCCTCGCAGTGGCGGATCGGCGCTCCCCTCTCGTGGGACGAGATGTCGACAGTCAGGTGCGCGGTCCCGCGCATGCCCGATCGGGGAGAAACACCGCGAGGAGACCGGCCCGAGCGCTTCGTTCGATCCCGAACGGCTCGGACGTCGATGCGCGAGCACGCCCCGCCACGTGATCCATCGATCCGACCCGTACGGGACGACGTATCGGCTGAGCATCCAAATCGCGTTCACCCCCTCAGCACCTCAGCGGGAGGCAAGGCACGTTGCCGACGGCTGGCTATGCTCGCCGCGCTTCGCACCCCGGGACGGGGTGCACCGACCACTCGGAACTCGTTCTCATCCACTCGAACCAACTCATGATTCGTTCTCTATCGCTCGCAGCCGCTCTCACGGCCTTGGCCTCCACAGCCACAGCGCAGTTTCAGCTGTGCACCTTCCCCACGCCCTTCCCAGGCGGCAACGGTGGCAGCTCCGGTTGGGTGGTGATGTACGACATCAACGCCACCGCCGGCCTCGTCATCAACTCGATCGACTGCAACTGCTCGAGTGCGGCCAATACGGCCGTCACACTCGAGGTCTACACGACGCCCGGCACCTACGTCGGCAGCCAGACCAACGCCGGGGCGTGGACGCTCGTGTCCACCGACGCCGGTGGTGTCGTCACTGCAGGTGTTGGACAGGCCACCAACTTCCCGCTCGCCACGCCGCTCATCCTCACGCCCGGCAGCTACGGCATCGGCATCCGCGTGATCGGCTCCGGCCAGACCTACACCAACGGCAACGGCAGCAATCAGAGCGTCAGCGACGCCTTCATGACGCTCTCCCTCGGCGCAGCCGTCGCCGGTCTCTTCACCGGAACCGTCAACACGCCGCGCGTGTTCAACGGCTGTCTGCACTACACGCCGGCCAATGGCCTCTACTCGGCCTTCAGCGCCAGCCCGACCGTGGGCACATCGCCGCTGATCGTCAACTTCACCGATCAGACCTATACGTCCGATCCCAACGGCGTGCAGACCTGGGCCTGGGACTTCGACAACAACGGAACCGTCGATTCCAACCTGCAGAACCCGCAATGGGTCTACGCCGCGCCCGGTCTCTACTCGGTGAAGCTCACCACCACCGACACCGCGAATCCCAGCTCCACGCTGACCAAGACCAACTACATCTCGGTCGACCCGGTCTCCGCCGACTTCAGCGGCACACCGACCCTCGGCGCAGCACCGCTGATCGTCAACTTCACCGACCTCTCGACCGGGCCGATCACCTCCTGGGCCTGGGACTTCGACAACAACGGCACCACCGACTCCAACTTGCAGAATCCGAGCTGGGTCTACGCCGCGCAGGGGCAGTACACGGTCAAGCTCACGGTCAGCAACAGCGGTCAGTCCAGCACGATCACCAAGACCGACTACATCTACGCCACCGGCCTGCCGGTCGACCCGGGCACGCCCGACATCCTGCAGTACCAGTTCAACGAGCCGCGCGGCAACAAGACCGCCAACACCGCGACGTCGTCGCTCGGCAGCGCGCTCGGCACGATGAACAACACGACCTGGCAGGGTGATCCGAACCGCAACGTGTTCAGCGCCAACGAGCCCGGCTTCGGCTGCCTGCGCTATGGCAGCGCCGGCTGGGTCAACACCGGTGCCGTCACCTCCTTCTCCGGCAGCCTCACCATCGGCTTCTGGATGCGGAAGAACGCCGCCGCCGTCGCCACGCCCTTCGGCTACGCCTTCGGCAACGGGACCTTCCGCTCCTTCGTCGGCGGTGCCGCCGGCACCGGCATCACCTTCCGCGGTTCCGCGATCGGCAACGTCGACAGCGGCTTCACCGTGAACGGCACGCCGGGTGTGTGGCAGCACGTCGCCGTCGTGATCGACAACAGCACCGGCATCGCCCGCTGGTGGAACAACGGTGTTCCCAGCGCGACCAGCGTCTCCTTCGCGCCGGGCACCTTCGCCTACACCAGCACGACGATCCTCGCGGTCGGTGCGATCAGCACCGGTGGCACGAGCACCCTGGCGACCGGCTACGACATGGACGACTTCCGCATGTATGGCCGGGCGCTCACCGGAGCCGAACTCCTGGGCATGGCGATCAGCGAACAGCCAGCGGCCAGCACCTTCGGAACCGGCTGCGCCGGTCCGGGCGGAATCCCGACCATCGGTGGCAGCGGTGGCGTGCCGCGCGTCGGCAACGGCTCGTTCACGGTCGACATCAACAACACCGAGGTCGGTCGCGTCGCCGCGATCCTGATCGGTGTCCTCGCCGTCGACGGCGGCAACCGTCCGCTCGACGTGTCCTTCCTGTTCGGCGCCGGCTGCCAGGCCGAGACGCTCCCCGACCTCGCCGCCTTCGTCGTCGGCGTCGGCCCCAACAACCCCTTCCCGCTGCCGATCCCCAACACGCCGGCCCTCGCCGGTGGGCACGTCTACTGCCAGGGTCTCGTCTTCGGGTCCTCGGGTGCCGTCACGCCGGCGCTGGATATCAACATCCAGAACTGAGAGCCCGACAAGAAATCGATGATACGGGCTCTCAGATGCTTGCTGGTGGCCGCATGCGCGGCCACGCAGAGCTCGAGAGACCAACTTTCTCTCGAGCTCTGAGCGCCTGCCGGCTCGACGCTGCTCGTGTCCGCAGGCTGGGGAATCGTCGCGCGAAGCGGCGATTCGAAGGCCGGAGCGACCCCAGCCGACCAAGCGGCCTGGGCCATCCTGGTCGGCGCGCAGCGACGACGCGGCAACCCTCGGGTGCGGCCCTGGCCGCGATGGGGCATCGCCTTCACGCGGCCGTCGTCGTGCTCCGCACGGCGACCGCCGCATGCGTTTCGCACCGATCGCCGCAGGCTCCCGGCACCGACGAAAACGCACCCGGCCCGCCGTGCGGACCGGGTGCGTGGATGGTCGGGGCGAGAGGATTTGAACCTCCGACCTCTGCGTCCCGAACGCAGCGCTCTACCAGGCTGAGCCACGCCCCGACAGGGTGACTTGCAGTCCGCCGGCATGCGGCGGGCGCGGAAAAGTAGCGGCGCCCCACAGCCCGGTCAACGACGGCTTCGGGCAGGTCCCGACCGGGGACCCGGCCTTGCCTTGCCCCGACCCCGCGGCCGAGGTCGGATACGGCCGATGCGCAACCACCTCCTCGCACCCGAGCTGCGGGAGCTCCTCGCCGAGGGGCGCTCGGACGAGTTGCGCACCTTGATCGAGGAGCTGCATCCGAACGATGCGGCCGCCTACCTCGCGCCGCTCGCGCCGGACGAGATCGTGCAGGTGCTGAGTGCGCTGCCCGTCCCGCTCGAGCGCGACGTGTTCTCGTACTTCGATCCGGAGATCCAGGAGGAGATCGTCGTCGGATCCGGACGCGAACGCGTGAAGACGCTGCTGCGCGCGATGCCGTCGGACGAGCGCTACCAGTTCCTCGAACGTCTCGACGACCGCGTGCGCGCGAGCCTCGTGCCTCTGCTCGAGCAGGCCGCGCGCCTCGATTACCTGCGCCGCGAGCAGTTCCGCGACGACCAGGTCGGCTCCTTCCTGAGCACCGAGTACTGCGCGCTGCGACCGCAGATGAGCGCGGTCGAGGCGCTCGCCGAGCTGCGCCGACAGGCGCCGAGCCGCGAGACGATCTACTACCTCTACGTCGTCGACGAGGACAAGAAGCTGGTCGGCTTCCTGTCGCTGCGCGACCTGATCACCGCGCGCGACCGCGACACCATCGACAAGCTGATGAAGACCGAACCGGTCTCCATCAACGTCGCCGCCGACCAGGAACAGGCCGCCCGCGTGATCCGGGAGTACGACCTGCTCGCTCTGCCCGTCGTCGACGACACCGGCCGCCTGGTCGGCATCGTGACCTACGACGACGCCGCCGACATCCAGGAGGAGGAAGGGACCGAGGACATCGAGCGCATGGCCGGTCTGTCTGGCTCCAGCGAAGCGGAGCGCTACGTCGACGCCTCGACCTTCGAGTTGATCCGCCGCCGCGTACCGATTATCGCCTTCCTCGCGGCGTTCTACGTGCTGACCGCATCGGTGATCGCCACCCATGCGGAGACCCTTCCCGGCACCATGCTGGTCGCGCTGCTGCCGATGATCATGGCCAGCGGAGGCTCGGTCGGGATCCAGTCCAGTTCGCTGATCATCCGCGCGATCACGGTCGGCGAGGTCGACGACAAGAAGCCCGGACTCGTGCTGTGGAAGGAACTGCGCGTGTCCGCGGGGATCGCCATCATCCTGGCGGGGATCGTGTTCGTCGAAGGCCTGTTGCTCGGCAACTTCGACAAGTCCTACGAGGACAGCACCCACCCCCTGCTGCTCGCGAGCGGCGCACTCGCGCTCGCCATGCTCGTCCACGTGATGAGTGCGGCGACCATCGGGGCAGCGGTGCCGATCGTCGCCCGCTTGCTGCGTCGCGATCCGGCGATGGTGTCGACGCCGGCGGTGACCGCGATCGCCGACCTCACCGGCGCCTCGATCTTCTTCGGCGTGCTCGTGCTGCTCGGCGTGTTGCGCTGAGCAGCTCAGCCGCGACGCCGACGCGGCGGTGCATCGACCGCGCGCTCGAACTCCGGCGCCTCGAGCATCTTCGGGTCGAGCGCACCGAGCGCCGCGTCGACGCGCGCGACGGAATCGGCACGCTCGGCCTTCTCGAAACGCGCGCGCAGCATGCGCGCCGTGGCCACACCGGACACGTTCTGGCCATCGAGCGTGGCGGCCGAAGTCGGTGATCTCGCGAAGCTGCCCTCGAGTGCATGGAGCGCGTCGTCGAGTCGACCCGCGTCGAGCAGCACGCGGGCGCGACCGGCGAGCGCCATCGCCACGTAGTGGTCGGAGCTCGCCTTGGTGGACGGGTCCATCTCGATCGAGCGCTCGAAGCGCGCGATTCCGCGCTGATAGGCCGCGAGCGCCTCGTCGTCGTTGCGCGCCTTGCGCCACACCTCCGCCACGCACAACGAGGCGTAACCCGCGAACCACTGCATCGCGGCGGGAGCACCCTCGCGTCCGGCGCGCACGTCGTAGTCGCGCTCCAGAGCCGCGGCTCCCCGCTCGCCGAGCACGCGATGGCGCAGGCGTTCGTGCAGCAACGCCGACGCGGGGAAACGCGTGAGGCCCGCTTCGAGGACGGCTTCGGCCTGACCGGCACCGAAGTACTGCAGGAAGTCGTAGTGGTTGGCGAAGTGCAGATCGCGACCGTACGGATGCCGCTCGAGGATTCCGTAGGCAGAATCGACGTCGGACACCCACTCCGCGGGCCACACCTCCTTGGCCTTCGCCGCGGTCGCGATCGCGTCCTGGCGCGCTTCCGCGAACAGCTGCAGCACCGCCGCGGCGGCGTGGCTCGTCGCATCCGCAGGCATGCCCTTCGCGGCGCGCGCGGCCCGAGCGTAGGTCTCGTCGAAGTCGCCGCGTCGTTGCGCGCACAGCGCGAGCACCGTGCTGACCCGCCAGTCCGGAGCGCCGAGTCGCTCGGCCTCCTGCGCCGCGCGCTCGGCGTCCTGCCACTGCAGTTCGACGAGGCGCGCATGCGTGCGCGATCCGGGATCCGTAGGCGCGACTTCGAGCAGCCTGCCGACCAGTGCCTCGGCGAGCGCCACCCGTGCGAGCGGATCCGCGGCCCTTGCCTTCAGCGCCTCCGCCGCCGCATCGAGGCGCGACGCCGCGGCGAGATCACCGTCGGGCGCAGGATAGGTCGCAGCACCGCGCAGCGCGCCGCTCCACGTCGTCACGTCGAGCACACCGCGCGCGGAGGTCAGTCCGCGCTGCACCACCGCGAGCGTGCGTGCGCGCGGCGAATGTGCACCGAGACGGTCGAGTGCGGCGATCAGCGTGTCCTTCTCCTTCGGATCCAGCGGCATGCGCAGCGTCTCGGCGATCAGGTCGACCGAGGCGCCATCGTCGGTGTGCGCGAGGCCCTCGCGTGCCCTGCGTGCGAGATCGAGATCGAAGCCGTTGATCGCCCGGCGCAGGATCTCCACCGGCGCCGTGGCACCGAGACCGAGAGCCGCGTCGAGCAGGCGATTGCGCTGGTTGGTGTCGGCCGCGTCGTAAGCCGACTCGACCGCGGCGCGATCGATGCTGTCACGGCTCGCCACGCGCTCGAGGATCGACCGGTCCCCCTTCACGATCGGCAGCGGCTTCTCGCTGCGATTCGCGATCCCGTCGTGTACCGCCTTGAACACCGACTCGGTGTCCCAGGTGAGGAGGACGTCGAAGGTCTTGGCACTCGGCTGACCCTCGCCGTCGAGGTCGACCATGATGTGGCGCGGCGCGATGCGCTTGCCCTCCATGAACTTCTCGAACAGGATCGGCTCGATCGCGATGTGTTCGCCGCAGGTCACCGTGCCGAAGCGCGGACAGGGGATGCGACGGCCCTCATCGTCGTAGTCGCGTGCGTTGTGCCGGTACACCGAGGCGATCACGCACACGTAGGGTTCGTAGAGTGCCGTGATCTCGGGCTGGCGATAGCGCACGCCGGCGTAGTGCTCGCTGGCGATCTCGCCGTCCATGTTGATGCAGACGAGGATCGGGCGATGCGTCTGCCGCGCGATCTCGACCGCGTCGTCCCAGTTGCGCTGCCACTGGATCAGGCAGGGCTTCGCCCAGTCCTCGGCGGTGGGCGCCGGCCACACCTTCTCGGGCACGAGACCGGGCGGCGGCGGGACACCTTCCTGAGCGGAGGCGCTCGCGAGCAGCGTGGACAGGGCGAACGCGAACCGGAGCGGACGGAGGAGCTCTGAGGTCATGGCGCGGAGGGCGAACTTAGCCCGCCGCGACGACGGTCACGAGAGCCCTACCTCAGCTCAGCTCGTCCGGTGTCGTCTCCTCCGCGGTCGTGGCCGTGCCGTCCCCGATGCGACGTCGCAACGCGATGCGGAACATGCCGCGGTCCTCCGGCTCGGAGGGATGCCAGCGCCCTTCGCCGAGCCGGCGCTGCACCTGCGAACCCGAGAGCACGAAGCTGGTGACGTGCCGTGCATCGGTCGCGAAGACGTGCACGCGGTTCTTCGGCCCCACCACCACCAGGGTGCCCTGTTCGTCGTCGCGCAGGATGCGCTCGTCGGAGGCTTCCTGGGCGTCGTCCCAGCACTTGGTCGTCGGACGCTGGCCGTCCTCGACCCGCTCCATCGCGTGCTCGGTGCGATGCGAGGCGCGACGTGCACGACCGGCGAGCTGCTTGGCGAGTTCGGCGAGGAAGGGCTGCACGAACTCCTCGTCGTCGACGGTCTTGCCGTGCGCCTGCAGTCCCTGGTAGCGCAGCGACTCGTGGTCGAGCTTCTGCTGGAAGCGCTTGAGGATCGCGAGCACCGAAGGGTCGGCGATGTCGCGCAGGTCCGCGGCGCCCACCCAGTGCAGACGGAAACGCATCAGGCCATCCAGCGTCTGCGCGCGCAGGAGCTGGAAGCTGAACGCCGCCTTCTCCGCCGAACCGACCAGCGGATAGAGCCCGGCGTCGACCTGTCCGAGGATGCGGAACACGGTCGAGGTCTGTCCGAACTCGTGCAGCTGCTGCGTGCGCAGCACGCGCCCCATGCTGACGTAGGTGACGACGAGGTCGTCGCCGGCGACCAGCCGATCGATCGCCTCGGCGCGGCGTTCGATCGCCAGGGTGACGAACTCCGCGTAGGTCGGACGTCCCGTCGATCCGTAGCCCTCGAAGACCTGACGCGTCGACGGCGGCCGCGAGTGCGGCGCGGTCGCCGATCCGGTGAAGTAGCAGAACACCGCGCCCGGCTGCAGCGCGGCCTCGTGCTCACGCACGTCGCGCACCCGCGCGACGATCTGCTCGACCGCCTGCGTCGCCGCGCGCGCACCGTCGCGTGCGGCGTCGAGCGGGATCTTCAGACGCACCTCGATGTGACGCGGCCGTCCGACCAGGTCGACGCCTTCGACGTCGAGCAGACGATCGGCCATGTTCGACAGGGCCCGCACCGCGATGGAGGCGAGCTGCGTCGGTCCCTTGATGGGACGCTCGCGCCGCTCCCGCGGGGGCCGTGACTCGGAAGCGGTCGCCGGCTCCGGCGCACGCTCGCCCTTCTTGCCGCGACGCCGGCGACGGCGCTTGCCCGGACCCGCGGTCGTGTCCGCGGAGGGTGCCTCCGTCGCGTCCGCCGACACTTCGGTCGCACCTTCCGGCGCCGCACTGTCGACTCCTTCACCATTGCCTTCGGCTCGTGGTCCGCGGCGACGGCGACGACGGCGCTTGCGGCGCTCGGGCGACGCCCCGTCCACGCCGTCCGCGGCAGCTTCGGCGGGGTTCCCGGAACCCGGTTGCGTGTCGGCGCGCCCTTCGCTGGACACGGGGCGGGCCAGCTCGGGCGGCGTGCTGTCGGCTGCAGGTTCCGTCGGTCGGTCTTCGTTCACGAGTTCCTCGGGTGATCTGGCCGAATGTAGAGCCAGTCCGCCTTCGACGGAACGACGAGAGCACGACCGCGCGTACGACCCGGCGCCATGGGATCGGCCGCGCGGTCCTGCTTGAATGGTCCGCCCTCCGCACAGGACCGGCGCGACCCTTGGGCGAACCCGGCTGCTCCATCCATGACCAAGATCCACGACTCGATCCTTTCCGCCGTCGGCAAGACCCCGCTGGTCCGCCTGCGGCGGCTCGGCCGGAACCTGCCGTCCGAGATCTGCGCGAAGTGCGAGTTCATGAACCCGGGTGGATCGGTCAAGGACCGCATCGGCGTCCGGATGCTGCTCGACGCCGAGGCCCAGGGCCGCATCAAGCCGGGCGACACGCTGATCGAGCCGACCTCGGGCAACACCGGCATCGGCCTGGCGATGGCCGCGGCCGTGCGCGGCTATCGGATGATCATCACGATGCCGCAGAAGATGAGCCGCGAGAAGCAGGTGGTGCTCGAGGCGCTCGGCGCCGAGATCATCCGCACGCCGACCGAGGCGGCCTGGGACGCGCCCGAGAGCCACATCGGCGTCGCCCGTCGTCTGCGCGAGGTGATCCCCAACGCGCACATCCTCGATCAGTACGGCAATCCCAGCAATCCGCTCGCGCACGAGGAAGGAACCGCCGAGGAGATCCTCGAGCAGTGCGGGGGCAAGCTCGACGCGATCGTGCTGACGGCGGGAACCGGCGGCACGCTGTCCGGCATCGCGCGCCGTCTCAAGCGCGCGCTCCCCAAGGTGCAGGTGGTCGGCGTCGATCCGGAGGGTTCGATCCTCGCCGGGCCGGGACCGATCCGCAGCTACAAGGTCGAGGGCATCGGCTACGACTTCATCCCCGACGTGCTCGACGTGAAGCTCGTCGACCGCTGGATCAAGTCCAACGACCGCGACTCGTTCCGCGTGGCGCGTCAGCTCATCCGCCAGGAGGGGCTGCTCGTCGGCGGCTCGTCCGGCTCCGCCGTGTGGGCCGCGATGCAGGTCGCGCGCGATCTTCCCAAGGGCAGCCGCGTGGTCACCCTCCTGCCGGATTCGATCCGCAACTACCTGACCAAGTTCGTCGACGACCGCTGGATGCGCGAGAACGGCTTCGACGAGAAGGAGTGGGCGGTCGGCACCGTCGCCGACGTCCTGCGCGCGATGACACCGCGCGAGGTGGTCACGCTCGAGGTCGGCGAACCGCTGCGCGAGGCAGTCCGCCTGTTCAAGGAGCGCGGCTTCTCGCAGATCCCGGTCACCGACCACGGAAAGCTCGCCGGCATCCTGACCGAGAGCGACGTACTGCACGTCCTGCTCGAAGGGCATGCCTCGGCGGACACGGCGCTCGCGGAGGTCATGCACCGACAGGTGTCGACGGTCGCGGAGGATGCACCTGCGCAGATGCTCCCGGCGATCTTCGAGCGCGGCGAGGTCGCGCTCGTCATCGACGACGACAAGCGCATCCGAGGTCTGCTGACCAAACTGGATCTGATCGAATTCATGACCCACCGACCGGCCGTGACCTGATCACGGCCGCGTCGCGCGGAACACAGTCGGACGAGAGGGAGAGCAAGAGGCATGGAGAGGGGAGGACGACGCTTCGGCGTCCTGGGAACGGGCGCACTGCTCGCGGTGCTCGCGGCCTGCGGCCGCGGCGAATTCGAGACCCAGCCCGGGGGCTGGCCCGCCCAGCCGGCGGAACGCACGCTGGCCGCGATCTCGCGTCTGCTTCCGGCGGCGCAGGTCGTCGACGACCACTGCGTGATCCGCTTCGGCAAGAGGATGTTCGAGGTCGTCGGGTCGACGAAACAGGGCGAACCGATCGTGTTCGTGAAAGGGCTGCGCATCGCGGTCCGGAGCGAACTCGTCGCGCGCGGTCGCCTCGAAGAAGTGATCGATCTGCTGCGCCGCGCCGAACTCGCCGACGGCGCAGCTCCCACCAAGGACCCGACCTTCGCGCACGCCGAGGCGCGCTTCGACCCCCTGTTCCGCATCGCGATCGTCACCCCCGACAAGGTGGTCGTCCCACGCGGGACCCTGACGCGCACGAGGATCGCGGCCGACGAGGCGCACCAGGCCGAACAACGCGCCGCACTCGATTCGGCATGTGACGCCCTGCTCGCCGCGAGCGGTGCGGACGCCGAGCACGGGCAGCTGCTGCAGACGCTGATCGCAGAGCTCCGCACCCCGGGGCCGCGCACCGCCTCGGCGAAGCGGCGTGTCCGTCACGGTGAACTCGTCGAACTCTGCGGCGACACGCCGGAGTCACGCGCGGTCGCCGAGACCGTCGAAGCGGGTTGTGCAGCGGTCGAGTCGGAGCGATGGAATGGCCCGGGCTTCGCGGTCGAGGTGCGAAACAGGAACGAGGGGACACCGCTCCAGATCGACCGCAGCGCGGCCGCGCCCCGTGTCGCACTCGACGCTGCCGAGCCGGCGCAGTGCTCGGTCGTCGTCGAACTCGAAGCCGGAACCGACCCGTGCAGCGCATGGGACGCCGACGCGATCCGATCCGTCGAGTTGTTCCGGCGCGGACAGTCGGTCGCGCGATCGAATCCCGCGGAGGGGTTCGTGTGCAACGCCACCACGTGGCGGAAGGAGTCGAAGGACCCCTCGCCACCCCACATCCTGATCGAGAACCCGTGCGGCGATCTGGTCGCGTTGTGTACGGCGAAAGGGATGCTGCGCATCCCCGCGGAGATCCGCTCCGCATCGATGGACGACGACTTCACGGAGAACTGTGCCGACCTGCTCGGCGACGGCGCAAGGCTGCAGCTCCTCCTGCGTCTGCTGACGGAGGCGCCCTCGACGAAGCCGGATGTCGCCGCTCACCTAGATCCGTCACGCGCACGCGCGACGCTCCGTGGTGGCGTGATGACGATCGGCGACGACGACGCCGTGTACCTCGTGCTCGATGTCCTCGCCCGCCAGGGGCGTCGCGGCGTCGCACTCGGCACTCCCGGCGATCTCGTGGCGGCATGGGCCGAGACCGATTCCGACGGCGTGCGGCTCGAACTGCTGTCCCGTTCCCTCCAGCGGACGGTGAAAGCGGCGTCGATCGAGGAAGCGATGGCGACGGCATCGCCGTCGTTCCCCGGCGGGAGCCTGGCGGCCCCGACCTGGGTCCTCGGGACACGGATCGATGCACGCGGCATCGCCGTCGCCGAGCTCACCGACGTGCAATCGCTGATCGACGCCGATCACGCGCGGGTCGAACGGCAGGTGCTCGCCTACCTCGACGCCGGTCGCCTCGCGACCGCTGCCGATTTCCTCAGCGACGAGATCGAACACGCCCGTTCGACGATCGACACCGGAATCGTCCATCGCCTCGCCGGACTGCGCCTGTCGACCGGCGAACCGCGCGGCGCGTTGGCGCTCCTCGATCGCACCAGGAATCTCAGCTCGATGCCTGCGACGCGACTCGCGCTGGCAGTCGAATCCCTCCTCGCGGCGATCGCCGCGGGAGACGAGTCCGCGGTGGCGGAGAGACTTCAGACGGTGCGCAGCGATCTCGCGACCGGCGACCCGAACGACGAACACGCGGCGGACCGGACCGCTCTCGCCGTGGCCGGGATCGCGATGCGGCTGCTCGACGCCGGACGGACCGACCTCGGACTCGACCTGCTGCTGCCGACGTGCGAAGCCTGGCATTCCAGCTCGAAGTCCCAGACCAACGCGACGACCGCGACGAACGCCCGCGCCCTGGTGGTCGGACTGATCTCCCTCGTCGCGACCGCACCCGAGGGTCCCACCCGCGAGTCCGCCGCGCGATGGCTCGCGCGCATCCAGGCGGCGACGGAAGCGATGCCGCAGGGCCTCGCGGTCGACGCCACCTTCACCTCGCTGCGCCTGCAGATGCGCGATGCCGCGTTCATCGCCGAGGCTGCGGGCGCGCTGGATCCCGGCACCGCCTCGCCGCTGTCGGACCCTTCGGTGTGGAAGGAGTTCGACAACGACGCGACCTGCTGGCTCCCCCTCCTCGAGGACATGGCGAGCGGACGATGCGGAGACGCGGGATCCCCCGAGGCCATGATCCGCATCGCGAAGCGGGCGGGTCGTGCCCTGGTGCAGACCCGGGACGGCGACGCCGGCATGCGCGAAGCCGTGGCGATCTGGGACGGCATCGCCCGCGCCAGCAGTTCCGATCCGGAGACCGCGGCCGAGATCCTGCACACCTGCTTGCTGCGGTCCGAGCGGTCGCAGGTCGAGTCCCGCCTGGTCCGTTTCGCGACGCGGATCCCGGATGCCGAGGCCAGGAAGCTGATCGCCGCCTTCGTGTCGGCGACCGGAGATCCCGGTGCCTGGCTGCGCAGTGCATGGACCTGCGTGAACATCGATTCTCCGGCGATCGCGCGCGCCTGTGCCGACGCCGGACTGGCCGCCGCGGATGCCGGCGCGCTCGCGGTGCTGCGCCACGAGCGCGACAACATCGAGGTGGTGATCGAGCGACGGGCACGCCTGCGTGCACCGGCGCGTCCGCCGCGCTGAGCAGCCACGAAGGCGGCCTCTGCACGGCACCCCGAAGGCGGGATCCGGTCTCCCTCCCGGTCGCTCAGACCGGGGCCGGGGTGCCGCCGTCGCGGACCGCCGCGACCAGCGCGGACATGCGCTTCACGCTGTCGGCCCCATGAGCCGGTCCTTCGAGGACCTCGGCGAGGACGTCGGAGTCGATCTGGTCCGTCGCATACTCCTCGCGCAGGCGCTGGATCAGGATGCCGATCACGAACTGGGCGGCGAGGCGGCGCATGTCCGCGACGCTGCGCACCTCCGGACCGAGCCGCGCCGGCTTGGACCAGTGGAAGTCGCGCGTGCCCGAGCCCGTCGCACCCACGCACACGAAGACTCCGGCCTTGAACAGCTGGAAGGCGACCGACTGCACCTTCTTCTCGGCGGCCTCCATGCCCTCCTGCACGCACTGCTGCGTGATGTCCTCGACCAGACTCGCGTGCTGCACGCGGATCGGTTCGCCGTCCTGACCGACGCAGCGCTCGAAGGTCAACCCGGTGATGCGGAGCCAGTCGTCGTGATCGACGATGTGCACCTTGGGTGAACGCAGACGAAGGAGCCACCGATACTCCGAGGGGTCGTGGCGTGCGATGCGCGGCTCCGCCGACATCGAGGGCGCGCTGGTGGCGAATCCCGTGGCCGGTGCGACTTCGATCCGCAGATCGGCGCCTTCACCGCGAAGCTGGATGCCCAGCGCATCGACGAATTTGTCCAGGAACTGCGGCAGGTCCTCGCACTCGAAGCGCGCCGGATCGAAGCGCTGCCCGAGTTCGCGGTTCAACATCGGCCGCAGGGCGGCGACCAGCAGTGAACCCTTCCGCGCCAGGAGCGCGTGCACGGCGACGCGCACGCGATCGATCAGCTCCGGGGGACCCGAGGTCGGTTGCGCGGCGAGGAGGTCCTCGAAGTACTCGAACACGTCGCAGTAGCTCTGTGTCACATCACGGGTGTGCTCGGTCACGCCGATCACCACCACCTCCACGCCGGTGGCCCGCAGTTCGATGGCGAGCGGGACGAGGTCGGTGTCGCCGGTCACGAAGACGATGGTGTCGACCCCGGCATCCGAACGCGCGAGATCCATGGCGTCGATCGCGAGCCGCACGTCGACCGCGCTGCGTCGCCCCGCACCGGGGAAACGGAAACACTGCACCGGTTCGATGCCGAGCTCCATCGACGCCTTCGCCGCGGGACGCAGGTAGTAGTCCCAGCGGTCCTCCACCCGCCGCGCGGCGTTGAAGTCGGCGTAGGCGCGCCGCACCACGAAACGCCGGCCCTCGGCCATGTCGTTCGCGAACCGCAACAGGGCCTCGAGGTCGACCTGGACCTCGTAACCTGCGCCCTCACCGCCGGATCGCAGGCGCTCCTCGCGACCGAGAAGGAAGCTCTCGACGTCGAGGAGGAGCGCGGCGTGACCGCGGTTGCCCTGGGAAGTGTCCCGCATCCTTCCCTCGTCGCCGAAACCGCGACCCCGTGCAACTGTTTTCAGCAGGGTGGAGCAGGGAGTCCGAGTCGCGCAGCCCCTCCTCCGCTGCGGCGGACAGGGACCCATCGCGGCCAGGCCGCAACCCAAGGGTTGCCGCTTCGTCGCGACGCGCCGACCAGGAGGGCCCGGGCCGCTTTGTTGGCTGGGGTCGCTCCGGCCGTCGAATCGTCGCGTGACGCGACGATTCTCCGGCCTGCGGACTCAGCGTCCGAGCTTCTGACGCAGCGCCGCGTCATTCGGAAAACGCGCGAGGCCGCGCTCCCATGCCGCCGCAGCCTCGGCGTCCTTGCCCTGCTGGGAGAGCAGGTTCCCGAGGGTCAGGTAGACGTCGACCTGATGCGACTCGACCGGCCCCTTCTCCTGCTGATCGGCGAGGGTGGAGAGGTTGGCGATGGCGTCCTTCTTCTTGCCGAGGAAGTCGGGCCAGAAGGTGTACGACACCGCCTTGGTGTAGCGCGCCTCCCAGTGGCTCGGGTCGAGCGCGAGCGTCTTGTCGAAGGCCTTGTCGGCGAGTTGCGCGAGGCTGGCGCGCTCGACGAAGTCCTCGGTGGCGACCAGCGCCTGGATGCAGGCCTGTCCGTACGCGCATTGGGCGGCAGTCGATTGCGGGGCGGCCTCGGCCTGCGCCTTGAACAGATCGAGCAGCTCCTTCACGCGACCGCTCTTGCGCACCGCAGCCCACAGCGCTTCGAAGCGTTCGCGACTCTGCGGGGCGGTCAGCTCGGCGAGAGTGCTCTGCAGGTCGAGCGGAGGAGCCGTGTCGGGAGCGGTGTCCGCCGGCTTGCCCGCAGCCGTGCCGTGGACGGCGGCCTCGACCATCTTCTGGATCTCCTCGCGCGTCACGCCGGCCTCGTTGCGCGGCGAACTCGCCTGCACGGGCGACGGGCGCTTCTCGATCGCTTCGAGGCGCGCCGCAAGACCGTCCAGGCGGGCGATGACCTCGGGATCCCGAACCGTCGGTGCGGGTGTGTCGGCCGCACGCGGAGCGAACAGGAGGACCGCTGCGCTCGAAGCAGCGACGGAGGCGAGGACGGCGACGACCAGGGTGGCGGCGGGTGTCATGCTCATGCGGGGCGCCGTTGCGCACGGCGCCCCGATTCATTCACGACGCTACCAGACGAAGGAGGACGCCGCCGCCTCACGCACGACCGCATCGCGGAGCTGCTCCGCCTCCGCACGCGGCAGATGGCCGAGTCGGGTCGGCGATCCACCGGCGACGTAGACGGTGATCCGGGTCAGTCCGAACAGACGGTCGATCGGGCCGGCGACCAGCGCGACGCCCTGCACCTTGCGCAGCGGGATGAAGGCCCGGATGCGCGTCAGCACGCCGAGTCGGAAGGCGACGTGACCCGGCAGACGCGCGAAGCCGAGGTTGTGGTAGGCGAGGGCGGCGCGGCAACCGGTGATGAAGGGCAGCAGGATCGTCGCGAGGGCGAGCTTGCCCGCGACCGGGAACAACACCGCCCACAGCACGAGCGCGAGCAGGACGCCCTCCAGGGTGAGGCGCAGGATCAGCCGCGACGACACGCGGTGCCACCGCGGCGAAGCGTGCGGGAGCCCCGGCAGGAGGTGCGGCACCAGGATCTCGGCGCGCTGCGAACTGCACAGCGGAACGACGACGTCGCGCGCCCGCCGCGCGCTCTCCTGGTCCGAGGCGTCCGCCCCCGCGGAGTCGGCGCGCACCACCACC
The DNA here is from genome assembly GCA_046349595.1 of Planctomycetota bacterium. Lineage (GTDB taxonomy): Bacteria > Planctomycetota > UBA1135 > UBA1135 > UBA2386 > JACRLW01. Next base: position 1,134,261 of record JAXMCA010000001.1, on the reverse strand, counting down.
GCGTCGCAGAGGCGGCGCAACGGATTGGCCTCGAGCAGGACGCGCTGGATGCGCCGCCGCGGCAGGCTCTGGCTGCGCCGCGTCAGGAGTCCGTGGCGGAGCGAGATCACGCCGCTGCGTTCGCTGAGCTGGAAATCGCCGTACACCACCACCGCGGCGATGGTGGCAACCAGTGCGCCGAGCACCAGCACCACCACCGCGATCGCGAGGAAGAACAGCAGGAGCACCGGTGAACCCGCGGAGGCGAGCCGATCGAGTGCTGCGCCGAAGGTGCCGCCGACGGTCCGACCGAGACCGAACTCGTCGGCGAGTTCGAGCACGCCGAGCACCGCGACGACGATCGCGCCGGCGCGGTTGCTGGTCATGCCGAGCAGGATGAGTTCGCCGAAGCCGGTCCTCTGCAGGACGCGTTCGCGCGGCTCCGCGGCACGCGCGGAACCTTCGGCGCCGGCCGCACGCGCACTGCGCAGTCCGATCAGGGCCGCGCGCAGGAGCTCGGCGTCGCGCCGCGTCAGCGAGTCGAGGCGGGCCTCGGCTCCCTTGCCCGACGCCGTCTCGACCGACACGACCACCAGGCCGAGCAGACGGCGCAGCACCGTGGACTCGAAGCTGAGGTCCTGGATCCGGTCGACGGGGATGCGTCGCTCCTGCCGCTCGAGGATCCCCTCGCGCGTCGACAGTTCGTGCTCGTCGAGCCGGTAACGGAACGTGACGTAGCGCGCGACGGCGAAGACGAGGCCGAGCAGCGCGAGCACCGCGGCGACGATCGCGAGCCAGGGCGAGCGCGCCACCACCGCGATCGCGATCGGCAGGACGATCTGGCGCAGGGAGTCGATCAGCCGCAGGACGAGCACGCCCGGGCTCAGGTGACCCGCGGCGAGCACGCGCGGAGTGGGGTCGACGGGCAGCGTCGTCACACCACGTCGACTCCGCGCGCGCGCAGGATCCGGTCGCGCAGCTCTTGGGCACGGTCGAGCGCCAGACCCGGGAGGCGGAAGGCGACGGCCTCGGTCCCCGCGGTGTGGACCACCAGGGTGGCGAGGCCGAACAGCCGTTCGATCGGGCCGCGCACCAGGTCGACGTGCTGCAGGCGATTGGTGGGGATCACCTTCTCCTGGCGGACGATGATCCCGTAGCGCGCGACCAGCAGCCGGTCGTCGATCGAGAAGCGCCAGACACGGTGCCCGAGCGGGGCCGAGACGAGGGTCCACCCGACCTGGGCGGCGAACAGGACGGCGGCGAGCACGAACTGCACCGTCGGCGCTCCCGGCAGGCGTCCCCCGAAGGCGGCCAGCGCTCCGAACAGCAGGGCTCCGAGCACGAGGCTGCCGAGAAGACCCGATAGGAGCCAGTAGGGCACCACCCGCGGATCGAGTCGCTCCTCGGCGCGGATCGGCCCGTGGCCCTGCACGGAGGGCTCGACGCCGCTCGGTGCGCTGACTGGATCGGTCGGATCTTCCATCGCCTGACTGCCCCGGCCGGTCGGCGCGCTCCGCGCACGAGACCCGATCGCGATCCCGGGACCCGCTCGAGCGCCGACACCGCGCGGAGAACGATGCGCGCGACGCCCGAAGGCGCCGCGCGCTCGAGGATGGGTGGCCAACCGGATTCGAACCGGCGACCCCGTGGACCACAACCACGTGCTCTAACCAGCTGAGCTATGGCCACCATGCAGGCGTCGCACGCGGCGACGCCGGACGGGGGGCGGGGATTGTGGCGTCGCGTCGGGGCGACGTCAATCGTGCGACCCGCGACCCGCTCGCGCCCGGCGTCGTTGGTCGCACGACGCATCGCCGCGCGCTTGATCGTCGCCTCACCCTTCGCTAACCTCCTCCGCCCGTCGCATCGCGCGGTCCGTCCTCGTGATGCGGCATCGACGCCTCCATAGCTCAGTTGGTAGAGCAGCGGATTCTTAATCCGCGGGTCCTAGGTTCGAGCCCTAGTGGAGGTAATCGCCACGCGCGTGAGCACCTCCCGGAACCGCGCATCCGCGCTTCGCGCGTCAGGCCTGCGCCGGGGACGCCGGCTGCAACGCCGGATCGGCGGCGTCCGAGACGCGGCTGTGCGGCGGCTGCACCGGTTCGAGCGGCAGATCGAGGAAGAAGGTCGTCCCGGAACTTTCGACGCTCTCGACCGACACCTCGCCGCCGTGCCCGCGCAGGATCTCGCGCACGATGTGCAGTCCCAGGCCGGTGCCGCTGATGCCGCCGGTGTTCGAGCCGCGCTCGAAGCGCTGGAACAGGCGATCGACGTCGCCGGCGGGGATGCCGATGCCGTTGTCGCTGACCATCAGACGCCAGCGCCCCGGGTCGCGGGTGATCGACACGTGCACGCGCGGCGAGCGTTCCGGGCTCGAGTACTGGATGGCGTTGCCGAGCAGGTTGGCGAACACCCGCGTCATCGCCCATTCGTCGCAGCGCACGCGCGGCAACCGCTCGACGTCGACGACGACACCCTTCTCCTCGATCTCGTACTGCAGCGTGTCGAGCACCGACGCGACGACCGCATCGAGATCGACCTCGCGGAACTCGAGACGGATGCCGTCGAATTCGAGGCGTGAGCTCTCCAGGAGATCCTGGATCAGACGGTCCATCATCTGCACGGCCCGCAGGCCGTTGTCGACCGCCTTGGTCGCCGTCTCGTCGATCTTGCCGCAGTAGCCCTTCTTCATCGACGACAGCATCAGCCGCAACGCCGACAGGGGCCGGTTGAGATCGTGGACGACGTCCTGTGCGACCTCGACGAGTTCGCGGTTCTTCTGCTCGAGGAGCGTCCGGTAGCGATCGAGTTCGCCGAATCGCTGCACCAGCTCCAGGTTGGATGCGACCGACGCGTCGAGCAGCTCCGGCAGGGGTTCGAGGTCGTCGACGCGGAGCGCGCTCTGGTCGTCGGATTGCGGATCCGGAGCATCGGCCGTGACCGACGCAGCGGGCAGGGCGCTGGCGAGGTCCTCTTCGGTGAGGATCGCCGCATCGTCGACCGCCGTCTCCGCGATCCCGGCCGGAGCGGCGCCGCCGAGATCGTCGATGGTCAGCTCGACGCTCGGTGCGGTGGTCGCGGCCTCGCCGCGCACGCGCAACGCGAACTCCGAGCGGTCGAAGATCTCCCACAGACGCGCACGCGCTCCCGAGGCGACCTGCGTCGGGTCGACCTGCCCGCGGCCGAGGCCGTAGGTCCGGATCTTCTGTTCGACGAGTTGACCGGCGGCTTCGACGAAGGCCTCGAACACGCCGTTGCCGCGCGTCGCGACGCTCGGGAACGCGACCACGTCGGGGCGCACCAGGAAGCGCGAGTCGAGCTCCTCCTCGCTCAGCACGTCGTCGAGGTCGCGCTTGTTGTACTGGACCACCAGCGGAATCGAGTCCGGATCGAGCCCGTTCTCGCGGAGGTTCTCGAGCAGGCTGTCGAAGGACTGGAGGTTCTCGTCGAGACGGCTCGCCTCGCTGTCGACGACGAACACGACCGCGTCGGCACCCGACAGCACGTAGCGCCGCATGCGTCGGTACTTCGGCTGCCCGGGCACCGTGAAGCCCTGGATGCGGACCGTGAAGCCTTCGACGTTGCCGAGATCGATCGGCAGGAAGTCGAACAGCAGGGTCGCGTCCTCCTCGGTCTTGATCGAGACCAGCCGCACCTCGTTGCGCGGACACATGATCTCGTGCACGACCTGCAGGCTGGTGGTCTTCCCCCCCATCCCGCAGCCGTAGTAGACGAGCTTGGCGTTGATCGTCTTCTCGGCGAGGTTGATGAATCCCATGTCGCAGTCCGGACGCGCGAGGCCCCCGGCGTAGATCGGCCAGGGGGCGGACCGGACCGAAGCGCGCTCAGCGATGGGGAGCCGACGGCGCCGCGAGCAGGGTGAACCACTGCACGACGGGGGGCGCGAAGCGCCGGGCGATCACGTCGCGGACCGCGCCCGTGTCGATCGCTGCATCGGGATCGGTGAACAGTGTCGGGATCCGCCGCAGTCCGTCGCAGAGCAGGACGCGCGCGCGCGACAGCAGCACCGAGTGGTTGGAGGCGAGCAGATCGCGCATGCGCTCGTCGTAGGGCGGCAGCGCCGCCGCGATGCGCAGGGCTTCGACGGCGCTCGACAGCTCCCGATCGTCCGGGGGTCGCGACGACAACCCGCGCAGCAGGGCGTCGATCTCCGCGCGCGCCGCATCGGGTTCCGCTCCGTTGCGCCCCCGGCGCTCGAGGAACATCGCCGTCGAGTCGACCAGCGGATCGAAGACCACCGGGGGGAAGGCCGCGCCCGCCTCGTTGCCGCGCGCATCGCCGAGCGGGATCACCGCACGCGCGCGCAGGACCTCGGCGGCGACCAGGAAGGGAACATGGTCGGGGTCCGACTGCGCAGGCAAGGGGATGGCCGCCAGGACGAAGGGCCCATCGACCCGCTCGTGCACCGACTCGCGCGGCTGCTCCTGACGCGACGTTGCGACGACCGTACCCGGTTCGCGCGGAGCGATCTCGCCGAGCATCGCGGCGAGCCGCGAACGCGCCGGCTCCACGTCCTCGCCACCGAGCACCACCACCGCAGCGCCACGCGTGTGCACCGCGGCTCGGAAGCGTGCGCGGAGGTCCGCAGGTCGCAGCGCGTACACCGCGGCGACGCTCTCCGGACGCAGCGCTCCGGGATCGTCCTCGTCGCCGAGGGCGCGCAACGCACGACCGCGCAGGATCGGGCCGGGACGGATCACGGTGTCGTCGTCGGCCGCGAGCACGGCGCGATCGCGCGCCAGTTCGAGTGTCGCGTCGTCACAGCGCAGTTCGCCCTGCAGCCAGGCGCGGCAGTCGGCGACGACCGCATCGAGTGCGCCGTCGTCGAACACGCGTCCCACCCAGACCCCGTTCGGAACCGCGATGACCCGCGTCGGCTCGACGGCGGTCGCCGGCGGCAGCGATGCCCGCAGGCACTCCGCGAACAGCCGACGCATCGCGGCGCCGTCGATGTCGGCCGCGGGAGCCAAGGGCAACGCGAGCCACGCGGCGCGGACCCTCACGCCGGGAATCGCCTCGACGCGCAACGCGACCGGGTCGCCGGCAGGAGTGACGACCGCGACGGGATCCTGGAACAGCGCGGCGCAGAGCAGGAGCTTCGCGATCATGGCTTGGTCGGCAGTTCTCGGGCGACGAGAGGGACGAGTCGCAGCACGCGATCGGCGACCGCGCGGGCGAGATCGTCGTCATGGGTGATCCACAGCATCGCCACCGCGTGTCGTGAACGCACGCGCAGCAGCAGTTCGACGACGGCACATGCCGCCTCGCGATCGAGGTTCGCGGTCGGTTCGTCGAGCAGCAGCACGCGCGGACGCACGCACAGGGCGCGCAGCAACGCGGCGCGTCGACACTCGCCTCCCGACACGCCCTCGACCGAGCGGTCGAGGAGCTCGGGATCGAGGCCGAGTTCGCGTGCGTCGGCGTCGAGATCGACACCCGACGCAGCCACCTCGCGACACTGCCTGCGCATCGACACGCCCGGCGTCAGCGAACCGCGCGCATCCTGGAACAGCATCTGCACCGCGGTCCGCGGGACCATGCGTTCGATCGAACCTCGCGCGGCGCGTGCATGTCCGGCGAGGACCCTCGCGAGCGAGGTCTTGCCGACGCCCGACGGCCCGAGCACGACGACGATCTCGCCGGCGCGCAATTCGACGTCGAGGCCGCGCTGCACGTCGCGGCCACCGTGCGCGATGCAGAGACCCCGTGCGCGCAACAGGATCTCGCCGCCGGGCTGCGCGCGCCCCGCCGAGGGGAACGGCCCCACCTCCGGCACGGCGTTGCGCAGCGCGCCGTCTCCGATCACGAAGGACTCGACCGGGAGGCGGTCGCGCAACCGCGGATCGTGGCTCGCGATCAGGATCGCGCAGCGCGGGTGACGCGCCCGCAGCCGCGCGAGTGCGGCGAGCAGGTCGTCGACGCGCCGCGAGTCGAGCCCGGCGGTCGGTTCGTCGAGGAGGCACAGGGCCGGACGGCGACACAGCGCCACGGCCAGCAATGCCATCTGCGCCTGACCACCGCTGACCGCGTGCGGATGGCGCGCGAGCAGCGCGTCCGCATCGTCGACGCCGAGTTCGCGCAACGCCGCCGCCAGCGCGGCCGGAGGAGCACCGGTGCGCGTCGCGAGCCACTCGCGGAGTTGCTGGAGAGGATCGAGCGCGGAGATCGCGTCCTGCGGCAGGACGACGACGCGTTCGCGGAGCAGCGCGCGCAACGCCGCAGTCCGGGGCGCGGGCCGCGGTTGCCCCGCGATGCGGATCGCGCCGCGCGCCGTCAGCCGATCGCCGCTGCGCGGCACGCCGGCGATGGCGTCGAGCAAGGTGCTCTTGCCGCTGCCGGATGGCCCCGCGACCACGCCGATCGTCCCCTCCGGCAGGCGGAGGCGCGGCACCCGCAGAGAGAAGCCGCTCGCCCGCGTCAGCACGAGATCCTCGATGTCGAGCGCGACGCCATCGGCGGGCACTCGGTCGGTCCGGTCTGTGCTGCGATCGTCCATCGGCGCGCGCGCCGGACACCGAGGAACCGGAACGGTCCTGGGCGACCTCGCGGCGCGCTAGAGTACCGGCCCCATCGCGGCCGTGCGACCGCGGGAAGCGCGTGCATGAAGCAGTTCCTCCTCGGCGCCCTGCGCGCCCTTCCGACCGTCCTCGTCCTCTGGGCGCACCAAAGCCTGTGCGCGCAGAACGATTTCGCGGCGCTCCGGCGCGCACTCGACGCCGACCGCGACGCGATGGTGCAGGCGGCGCACGGTCGACCCGGTCTCGACGACGTGAAGAAGCTCGCCGACGCCACCGCAGCGAAGCTCGAGAAGTTCCTCGCCGAGGCCAAGGGCGAGGACGCGGCCAATGCGCGCCTGATGCTCGCCAACGTCTGGCTCGAGGTCGGCGCCTCCGAGAAGGTGAAGGCCGCACTCGCCGGCTTCGATCCCGCCACGACACCGCCCCTCGCACTGGTCGCGGCGGCGGAGCTCGCGGCTCGCGTCGGCGCGAACGGGACGCGCGAGGAGTACGTCAAGGCGGCGGTCGCGGCGAAGGCACCCTTCGAGCAGCGCATGGCATTGGCCATCTTCCTCGCCACGCGTCTGGTCGAGATCCAACGTGCCGACGCGATCTTCGAGGATGCCGCGAAGGAGGCGAAGGACGACGAGGCGCGTGCCCGCGTGGCGTGGTTCCGGGTGCTGTGCCTGCGCTCGCGCGAGGACCTCGAGGAGGACGCGTGGATCCAGGCCCTCGAGAAACTCGCCAAAGAGTGGCCGTCGACCTACTGGGGCGGAGTCGCACGCGATCTGCGCAAGGCACTCGACCTGCACGTCGGCGACACGGCGATCGATTTCTCCGGCCGCACTCTCGACGACAAGCCGCTCGCGCTGAGCGATCTGCGCGGCAAGGTCGTGCTGCTCGAGTTCTGGGGCGAGCGAACCGAACGCGCGGCGCCATTCCTGCAGAAGCTCCAGGGTGAGTTCGGGGAACGCGGGCTGCAGCTCGTCGGCGTCGCCGCCTTCGAGGACGCGAAGGCGGCGAAGGCGGCCGCGCAGCAGAGCGGCCGGGACTGGCCCCAGCTCTTCGACGGACGCGGCATGCAGACCGATGTCGCGCTTCGCTACGGCATCGAACGACTGCCCGACTTCCTGCTGATCAACCGCAAGGGCAAGGTCGCGGCGTTGCGCTGCTTCCTCGACGACGAGACCGGTCGCGCGGAATTGCACGACGCCATCGCGGACTGCATCGCGGCGCAGTGAGCGCTCAGAGCTCGAGAGACAACTGGTCTCTCGAGCTCTGCGTGGCCGCGCACGCGGCCACCAGCAAGCTTCTGAGAGCCCGTATCATGGATTCCTTGTCGGGCGCTCAGCCCTTCGCGAGTCGTGCGGTGAGGGCCCGCACCAGCACGAAGCCACCCTCCGCGCACAGGACCGAGAGCCCGGCCGCCGCCGGGAGCGCGTCCACTGCCGTGCCGCGCACGAGGCGATGACCGATCAGCACAGCCGTGGAGATCGCCACGACGGTGCGCCCCTCGACACGACGCCGCCGCGCGATGTCGACGGCGACGCGCGTCGCCATGCGCGCCGCCCCGATCACCGCGAGCAGCAGGAGCGGGAAACCGGCGAGGAAGGAATCGGGCAAGAGTGGCTGGTCCCCCATGGTCGCAGGGATCGACCGCGATCCGGACAGGAACAGCAACGCCGCGCAGAACGATGCGAAGGCAGGCCACACGTAGGGAAGCGTGCGCAGCGTCACGGCGCGGAACGGCAGGACCAGCCCGCGGAAGCGCCGCACGACGCGCAGGAAGGCACGGCCGTCACGCAGCGCGCCGATCCCGGCGACGAGAGGCGCGACGAACAGCAACACGCCGTAGGTGGGACCGGCGGCGACGGCCAGTCCGATCGCCGTCCCCACCGCGAGCCCGAGCAGCAGGTTGACGGTCCACGCACGTCCTGGAGTCTCGCGTCGTGCCGCGCGCAGGCGCTGCGGCAATCCGACGAGGAGCAGCAGGCCGAGGGCGCCGAACACGGACACCGCGAGTTCCGGGCGCAGGACGTGGCCGTCGCAGCGCACCGGCGGCAGCGCGGCGAGCGCGACGCAGGCGAGTGCCGCGACGAAGCGACCTCTCGCGAGCAGGAGCGTCGTCCAGGTCAGTCCGCTGAGCACCAGGATCGCGAGCGGAGCCGCGAGCCGCGCGAGGGGGAGCCGTTGCGTGAGATCCGGCTCCGCGGGCGATGTACCTCCGAAGAGACCGATCCACATCAGGTCGGCACCCGACTCGAGCGCGTCGCGTGCGCGCACCGCCGCGGCGAGACGCTCGATCTCGCCGGGGCGCGCCGGTCCTTCGATCCCCGCTCCGGCGCTCAGCGCCGGCAACAGGACGAAGAGGAGCGCGAAGATCCCCCCGAGCCCGCGGCGCGGACCGCTCGTCGACCTCACGTGCCGACCGCCGCGATGCAGTCGATCTCGACCAGCGCGTCCTTCGGCAAGGTGCGCACCGCCACCGTCGCGCGCGCCGGACGATGCGTGCCGAAGTGCCGCGCGTAGACCTCGTTGACCTTGCCGAAGTCGGCCATGTCGGCGAGGAAGATCGTCGTGCGCAGCACGCGGCCGAGTCCGCTGCCCGCCGCGTCGAGCACCGCCGCGAGATTGCGCATCACGCGGTCGGCCTGTGCGGCGACGTCCCCTTGCACCAGGGCTCCGGTCGCCGGATCGAGACCGATCTGGCCGGAGCAGAACACGAGGCCCCCGTGGACCATCCCTTGGGAGTACGGACCGATGGCGGCAGGAGCGCGGTCGGTCGCGACGACGCGGAGTTCGGACATGGGCCGGGATGATCGGCGCGCCGTCGAGTCCATGCACGGGAGAAAGGGCGTGCGCGCAAGCCGCGTCGCCAGCGCGCCATCCCCGCCACGCCCGCCCGGGTCATCGCATCGTCGCGGGGCCTGCGTCGGCGCGAGCTAGACTGCGATGTCGGGTCGGGAGCCGACCTCGATCCGCTGCCGATCCTCTCGCCATGTCGACCGTCCTTCGCACCCTCGCACTGCTCTGCGCCGCTGCCCCGATCTCCGCTCAGCACCCGAATCGGCACGTGCTGGTCGGCAAGTCGCCCAACGCGCAGTACGGCTCGTCGATCACGGTCGCCGGAGACGTCGACGGCGACGGCTGCCCCGACTTCCTGGTCGGCGCCCCGATCGACAACCGCACCACCGAGAAGTCGGGTGCGCTCGAGCTGCGCTCGGGCCGCACGATGGCGCTGCTCCGCACCTGGCTCGGACCCGGCAAGGGTGATGAACTCGGTTTCGCGGGAGCCGGTGCGGGCGACGTCGACGGCGACGGCACCCCGGACATCCTGTGCGGAGTGCTCGGCGGTGTCGGTCCGGAGCGCTCCTTCATCGGCAATGCGCGCGTCTACTCCGGGAAGACAGGTGCGCGCCTCTACACCTTCGTCGGCCGCGACTGGTACGACTACTTCGGCCTCTCGGTCTTCGGTCTGCTCGACCTCGACGGCGACCACCACGCCGAGTTCGCGATCGGCTGCCCCGGCGACGACGGCAGCGGCCGCGACCACGGCAAGCTCGAGATCCACGACGGCGCGACCGGCGCGCTGATCCGCGTGCTGCGCGGCGACGTGCAGGGCGGTCAGTTCGGTTGGAACGCGCGCAACGTCGGTGATCTCGACGGCGACGGTCACGCCGACATCGCGATCGGCGCTCCGGGTCACGTGCGTCCGCACGACCCGACCGGCCTGCCCGGCTTGGTGCGCGTCCATTCCGGCAAGAGCGGCGAGAAGCTGTTCCAGTTCGACGGCGAGGCCAAGGACGACCACTTCGGCTGGTCGGTCTCCGCGCTCGGCGACATCGACGCCGACGGCACGCCGGACTTCGCGATCGGTGCCCCCTTCACCGACTTCGGCGGCACCGACTGCGGCTCGGTCTACCTGATCTCCGGAAAGAGCGGCACGCGCATCCGCCGCATCGACGGATCGCAGCCCGGCGCGCGCTTCGGCTGGTGCGTGTTCGGCACCGACGACTACGACCACGACGGCGAGCCCGAGCTGTGGATCACCGCACCGAACGAGAACCGCGATGCCGCCGACGACAAGCGCGGCACCGCGCGGTTGTTCTCGGCGCAGAGCGGTACCGCACTGCTGACCCTGTACGGCGACGCGCCGAAGGGCGAGTTCGGGTTCTCGCTCGCCGACCTCGGTCCGGTCCTCGCCGACGGCACCCACCGCATCGTGGTCGGCGCGCGTTCGGACGACGTCGGTCGCGGCCAGATGGTCGGCACGGCGACGGCGATCGAGATCGCTCCGGCGCGCGGCGACGCGGCACCGCGTGATCTGAGCGCCGAGACCACGGTCGAGGCCGTCGACCTCGCGAAGATCGAGGTCTACGAGGCGCCGAAGACGCTGCCGATGCCGTCGAGCGGCCACCTCGCCATGCTCGGCGTCGGCGCGATCACGCTGGTCGTGCTCGGCGCCGCCTATGCGTTGTGGCGCCGCTGATCCGTCGCGACGTCAACGCACGACCACGTCGTCGACGGCGGAGATGGTCACCGGTCCGAACTCCGCCTGGCAGCGGTGCGCGTTGAGCGCGACGCAGTACTCCTCCTCGAACAGCTCGCCGCCGGGTCGATCGGTGAGCTCCTGCCACACCTTGGGTTCCGCGCCGTCCTTGCGCCACCACTTCATGCGCGAGCGATAGCGCAGCAAGGCTCCCTGCGCGTCGCGCTCCGCCCACGACTCCATGACGATGTGGTAGCCGACGTTCGGCTGCATCGCCTCGTTGCGGTAGGTGCTGATCCACTTCCAGCCCTCACCGCCCTGCTTGTGCGAGAACTCCATGCCGATCGCGTCGTACTGGCTGTAGTACCAACCGATCGCGAAGCTCCAGCCGCGCCGCGGGCGGTGGCCCGGATCGTCAGGGTGACCGGCCCACATGCTGAGCACTCCCACACCCATCAGCAGATCGGGTTGCGTCGCGCGGCGCAGCCACATGTCGCACTCGATGCGGCGGCCGCCGCGGAACGACGGGGTGAGGCACAGGAGACGGTCGTAGCCCTCGGCACCGGGCACCGGACGCACGCGCCATTCGCCGTCGATCTGCACGGTCTCCCACACGCCGTCCTGCGCCTCGAGGTCGCGTCCGGTGCGGCGCGACCAGTCGATGGTTATCGGCAGCTGCACCGGGCTGTCGTCGTAGCGGAAGGTCACCGACTCGCGCCGCGTCCCGGCCTCGACCTCGAGCAGGTTCTCGCCCGCGCGCGACAGCAGTTGCGGATCGAGCTCGATCGTGAACCAGGGTCGCGTCATGCGGGGCGGCTGCGGCGTCAGCCCGGCCCAAGCTCCGCCGTTGATTCGGTAGCGCAACGGTTCGTCACCCGACCACATGCCGGTGATGTTCGCGGTCAAGGGCGGTGCCTTGCGCGTCACCACCGCGGGAGCATGGAACAACACGAGTTCACCGGAACCGAGCGTCGCCCGGGCCAGTCGTCCGGAGGCGAACAGACCGGCGGCGCACAGGAAGGTGATCGCGAGCAGGCGTGAGGTCGGGAGGCTCATCGGTTCAGACGGTGCGGAATCGTGCCGCGGACGGGGTCGACGGGGAATCGCGGCGCTCGCCGGGGACGGCGGTGCGCGACACGTCCGAGCGGGCGGAGAGCGAGGACGAGCGCGAGTCCGGCCCCCGCGCCCAGCGTGGTCGCCCGCATCCCGATCCCGAGACGCAGGGCGCCGCAGACCTCGACGACGCAGGCCAGCACCATCGCGACCAGCACGACGACCACCGCGACGCGCCGCGACAGGATCGCCCGCGCGAAGGCCCCGACCGGCGCGAGCAACAGCAGGCCGAGCAGGGCACCGGGAGCTCCCGAGACGAGTCGGTCGCCGCGCGCATCCTCCAGCAGAGAGCGCGGCGGGCCGATCGGCGCACCGTCGACGAACAGCCGCGCGAGACCGTGATCCCAGGTCACCGCGAGCGCACGCTCGCCTTCGCCGGTGAAGACGCCGTCCCAGCGCAGAGGGTGATCGGCACCGTTCCAACCGGTGCAGCCGCAGCGCACACGCAACTCGATTCCGCGCCCACGCTGCGCGACGGTCCAGTTGCGACGCCACGCCGCTTCGGAACAGGTCACGAGACGCACGCCGCCCCACTGCTCGACCGGATCGGGCCGATAGCGCAGCGCGACCGTGAACGACTCGCTGGCGCGCATCCGCGCGGTCGCGGCCGGACCGTCGTCGAGCGAGAGCACGTCGGCGCGTCGCGCGAGGTCGTCGCGCGCGATCGACTCCGCGTCGACGGCCACCGGCAGGACCACGACATCACGGATCGCACCAAGCGCGGAACGCGTGCCGTCGGCCTCGCGTCCGGCCGTGATCGGGAAGCGCGCATCGAAACCGTCGAGCGAGGTGCCGCGGAAGCCGTCGCCGAGCGCCCACACGGCGAGGATCGGGATCGCGGCACAGGACACGGCCGTGAGGGCGGTCGCGCCGCGACCGACCACGCGGCGCAGAGCGCGACGCCAGGGCATCACCAACAGGACGCCGCAGGTCACGGCGACGACGTCGAGCAGCAGGTCGAGGACCCGTGCATGCCGCGCGACGGCGAACACCTGTGCGATCTCGACGAGGAGGGCGACCGCGCTGCCGGTGGCGATCGCATCGCCGGTGCGTGCGCACCGACGCAGGGCGAGCAGCGCGCCGAGCAGACCGAAACCCGCGGCGTGCGACGCCGGACTCGCGCTCAGCGCGAGCGCGCCGTCCGACAAGCGCTGCAGGATCCCGACCGGCGCCGTCTCCAGGAGCCAGGGTCGCATCCCCGCATGGAGCAGCCAGAGCGCGAGCGTGCCTGCCGCGGCGACGCGCAGGGCGTCCGCCCGGAGGACGCAACGCCGCGCGCGGCTCATGCCCCGACCCTGAGCTCACCCGACCGCGGCGCCGGCGCCGAGGGTGCGCATCCGACGGCGACGGCCACGTGCACGATCGACGCCACCGACAGGGTCGCGAGCAACAGTTCCCCGCCGCTGCGTCCGAGCGCGAGCAGCAGATCCCGCGCGCCGCTCACCGCGAGCGCGACCACCGCCACGCCGATCCCCGTCGGGAGCAGCAGACCAACAATCGCTTCGGGTCGGCGTCGCGCACTCATCACCAGGGAAGCGGCGCCGATCGCCGATTCGACCACGGCGACACAGACGACCATCGCTCCGAAGCCGAGCGGCGCCGCACACGCGGCACAGGCGGCGACCCGCAACTCGGAACCCGCGGAGGAACCACCGACCGAACGACCGAGCGCGGTGGCGATGGCGATCGGCACTGCGGCGATCGCGAGCCACGGCATGGCGACGGCGACGTCGGCCCAGCGCGGACCGAGCACTGCGGCGAGCGTGTCCCCGGCGACCAGCGCGATGCCGATCCACCACGGCAGCAGGGCCAGCTCCACCGCGCGTCGCGGATCGCGGGGCGCCGTACCGGGTCGCCAGGCGTGACGAAGACCGGCGGGGATGCAGCCGAGGTCGAGCGTGATCGCACGGGCGATGCACCAGCAACCGGCGGTCTCGGCACCGAGCGCGGCCATCGCGACGAACAGGTCGGCATGTCGGACGAAGGCCCGAAGCAGACACCCGGGCAGTTGGCGCAGCGCGCGCTGCAGGTTCCTCACGCAGCCCGTCACGAGCCCGCGCGACGGACGAAGACGCGCGCGCCGCAGGCGCAGCAGGCCCTCGGTGGCGACGCCGGCGAGAGCGCCCGACAGCAGGGCACCGATCGTCTTGCCCACGCTGACGAAGTACAGCGCGACGGCGAGAGCGACTGCCGTCACGAGGAAGGTGCGCGGCGAGGGACGTCCGCCGTCGACCTCGCGTGCGAGGACCAGCACCACCGCGCCCGCACCGGCCAGCGGCACGGCGAACTGCAGGGTGCGCCCAACCTCGAAGGTGTCGAGCAGTTCAGCGAGTTGTCCACGCATCGCCAGCGCGCCGCCGATGAGCAGCGCCGAGAGGCTCATCGCGACGATCACGGGTGCGAGATCTGCACCCGCGCGCTCGTCGAAGACCGAACCGGCACCTCGCAACACCGCACGCGCCGTCGCCTCCGCGATCACGGCTCCGACGGCGACCACCACGCCGGCGATCGCGATCTCGCGCGGAGCGAGCGCGCCGGCGAGCACGAGCACCGCGAGCAGCCCGGAGATCCTCAGCAGGAACTCGGCGGCCGGCGATCCTGCCCACGCGTGACGCGCGAGGACGACGGACGGAACGGAACGGTCGGAGATCGTCTCTCCCGCCGTCGCGACCGTTGGTTCTCGGACGATCGTGCCCACGCAGCCTCCAACCGCCATCGGCCAGCGCGCAGGGCGATCCGCACCGCGCCGCGGACTTCGCGATGGCAGCGCGGGGTCACCGAGGCGGTTCGACGCGCCACGAGCGGTGGTCCGGGCCCGGCTGCTCACCGAGTTCGTCGACCCAGCCGTGCCGCGCCCCTTCGACGGAATCCGCGTAGTCGAGATACGGCTTGATGTCGAGGATCGGCGTGCCGTCGAGCAGGTCGTGTGCCCCGATGCGGAGCACGCGGCGCTCGATGCCGCGCAGTTCGACCAACGAGAGGCCGATCGGGTTGGGGCGATGCGGTGCGCGGGTGGCGAACAGGCCGCGCTTGCACATGTCGCGCGGCGGGACGACGAGGTCGTTCCAACCGCGCGCGAAGCACATCCACGCGATCAGCCAGACGTGGCTGAAGCCGTCGAGGTCCTTGAGCAGGTTCTGCAGTCCCTGCCGGACCACGACGAATCCCTCGACCTCCTCGCCGACGCGCGGCTGTCTCGGCGTGCCCTCGTGGACGCGATAGGGCGAGCGGAGCACCGCGACCGGGCGCACGCGGAACTCCAGGTCGTCGGCGAGGTCGAATCGCGGTTCCACGACCGCTCACTCGGCGCGGGCGGCGCGCTCGGGATCGGAGGTCTGCGCGGCGATGGTCGGCAGGTTGGTCGCGAGGAAGAAGCGACCCACCTTCACCTCGAAGGTGCGGCCGTCGTCGCGGCGGAAGCGGTAGCTGCCCTCCATCGAACCCCACGGGGTCGGGAGCGGACAACGGCTCGAGTACTCGTAGCGACCTCCTGGTGCGAGGCGAGGGAACTCCCCGACCACGCCACCACCGCGGACCTCCGAAGGACGGCCCTCGCCGTCGACGATGATCCAATGGCGGTGTTCGAGCGTGGCGGCGCTGGTCCCCTCGTTGGACATCTCGATCCGGTAGCCGAAGACGTAGCTCGGGCGATCGGGATCGGACTCTTCCGTCCGGTACTCCGCGGCGGCGCGGATGCGGATGCCGTCGGTCACGACGTCGGAGGTTGCGCTCGGTTGCTTCACGGTCTCTGGGCTGGGATCGTCTCGGTGCAGTGGCATAGAAGGAGCAGGCCGGCGATGCAAGCGCCGCGCGGCGCCGCGCGGCGTTGCGTGACTGCAATCGCGCGGTTCAATGACACGCCACATGTTCCAGGTGCCGGGACACGAACTGGTCGAGCGACTGGACCGCCACGGCTCCCAGGGCTTCGTCTTCAAGGCGATCCAGCTCGACCTCGAGCGACCCGTCGCGATCAAGATCGTCCCCGATCGCATGGGCGCTTCGGCGAGCGAGAGGGTGCTCCGCGAAGCCCAGGCGATCGCGCGCCTGAACGGCGACCACGTGGTCGTGGTGTACGGCCACGGCCGCGGCCCGGGGTTCGTCTACATGACGATGGAGTACCTCGCCGGCGACGACCTCGAGACCGTCGTCCGCAAGCGCATCGGACGCAACCCGGACACCTTCCCCGCGCCCGACGCCTCGCGGACGCATCGCATCGAGCCGGGACCGGAGTTGGAGGCCACCCTGCGTCTCGAGGCCACCGCCACTGCGACTCCGGTGCAGATCGAAGTCGACCGCAGTCTCGCGCCGGCAGCGCTGCGGGATGCGGAGTGGATCGCACACGCCGTCGATCTCGGCATCCAGGTCTGCAGGGGCTTGGATGCGCTGCACCACGCGAACATCACCCACCGCGACGTCAAGCCGGCCAACGTGATGCTGGTCGGTGAGCGGGCCAAGATCATCGACTTCGGCATCAGCCGACGCGGCTGGACCGTCGACGAACGCGGCCGGGTGTTGGAGGGCACTCCGGCGTTCATGGCCCCGGAACAGAGTCAACTCGACGTCGAGCCCGACGCGCGGACCGACCTGTTCGGGCTCGGTGCGACCCTGTTCTTCCTGCTGACGGGTCGGGCCCCCTTCTCCGGGGACTCGCTGTCGCAGGTCGTGCACGCCGTGCGTCACACGCCGACGCCGCGGGTGAGGTCGCTCAACCCTGCCGTTCCGTCGCCGCTCGCGGCGATCGTCGACCGCCTGCTGCAGAAGGATCCGGGCGATCGTTATCCGTCCGCCCAGCACGTGCTGACGGCGCTGCTCGCGCTGTCGAGAGAGCGGCCCTTCGGCGGACTCTCCCGACGCTCGATGATCGCGACCGCGACCGTGGCCGCGGCCGGCGCGTGGTACGCCTGGTCGGAGTGGCGACGAGGGTCGTCGACTCCGACGGCAGGCCAGTTGGCCGCGACGCTGAAAGAACTGATCGAGACGGTCCAGACCGGCGATGTCGTCGGGGCACGTCGATCGATCGAGGCGATGCCGGAGGGCGTGCGCAGGGCGCTCTCGCAACTCACGCAGGATCACTACGTCAGCGCTGCCTCGCAGGCGATCGTCTCGGCCCTGCTCCGGTCCCGGCGCGGCGTGCTCCGGCTCGAGGACACCGCGAACTGCCTGTGGTACGTGACGCCCGTGGAATCCGAGACCGACCTTCACCACCGCGCACCTGCGCGCCTCTCGGAATTCCAGGCGCTCGACGAGGTCGGATTGCGGGTGCTCGAGGCCAACCGCACGCACGCCGTGTACGTGCATCAGGACAGGACCAAGATCCAGGATTGGGCCGACGGATCGGCCTTCGCCCAATGCCTCTTCGTTCGACTGCCCTCGTTCGACGAGATCGCGGATCCCACTCCCACCACACTGAGGGTTCCGGTGTCGACCGGACTCGAACCGGTGATCGGTGCCGCACGCTTGATCGGCCAGGCGGGATTGCAGCAGTTCCTCGAGTTCCGGATCCCGGGACAGAGCACGGCTCTCGAGATCAGCGCCGTGCCCATCTCGGCCAATGTGCTGAGTCACTACCACTTCGAGGAGCTGGGGCGCGATCCGCGCGACCCGGCTGCCCGCCGCGTCTTCGCCCATCCCTCCGAACCCGCGGAGTTCCTCGATTCGTTCCTCCGCAGGAAGATCGCCGTCCAGAAGGAGACGATCAACGATCCGATCGGGATGGACTTCTGGACCGCCCACCGGATCTGCGCATGGCTCGGGTGTCGCCTGCCGACCTCTGTCGAGTGGCAGGCCGCCGTGCGCGCCCATCCCGAGATCGAGCCGCCGGACGACGCAGCCTGCTGGCTCAGTGTGACGGCCTTCGACACGCAACCCCAGGCGCCGTTCAGGAGCACGAGGGACAGCAATGTCCCGCGCGACGCCAATGGAACCCGGATCCAGGTCCGGGCCGTCAGACCGCACATCGAGCATTGAGATGCACCGCGCGCCCCTCGCCCCGGGCCGACGCAGCGCACTCCATGACCTCGGACTGCGCGGTACGCCATGCCGAGAATCAACGATTGCGAGAGCAACCCCGATTGCACCCTCATCGGTTCCGAATACGACGATGCGGGCAATCTCTACTGGGTCTATGTCTGCGACGGAGAAAGGAAGTCCTATCCGGACACGCCATTGCCTCCCGAGGGATGACCGCAGGTCGGGGTCTTCGCGATCACCTCACCGACGCGCGCATGCAATGCGTTGCACGCAGGCAGCCGGATATCCGTCTCCGTCGAGGAAACGGCGATCTCCCTGTTCGAACACGATCACGTCGGCCACCGGCGAGAGTCGCTCGAAGAGCTCGTTGCGCTGCAGCAGGAATTCCGGACGTGACGGGCGCCCGTATCTCTCGTGCCCGACCGCGAAGGTCTCGTAGATCAGCAAGCCACCCGGCTCGAGGCATTCCACGAGTTCGGCGAAGCGAGGCCGCCACAGGTAGTTGGTGACGACCACCACGCCGAACGTGACCTGGGCCAGCGGCCAATCGCCGTCCTCCAGATCGAGGCAGCGAGTGGTGATGCCCGCGATCGTGTCCAGGTCGCGGAGCGCGAGTGCATCGCGATCGACCGCGGTCACCCCGTGCCCACGCTCCGCGAACAACCGCGCATGACGACCTCGGCCGCAGGCGAGGTCGAGGACCGAGGCCCCGGGCCTCGCGAAGGCGGCGCAACGCGCGACGAAAGGAGAAGCCGGCTCAGCACCGTGCGCGGTTCGCGAATCCTGCACATCATGATCGTTCCGATGCGGCGCCCTTCCGCCAAGCCGGAGCCGACAGTTCCGCGCAGTCACCGTCCACACGCCCCGCCACGATGCAGCGCAAGCCCCAGGTCGTCCTCGCCGTCGTCGTCCTCGCCCTCGCCGCATTCGGCGTCTACCAGTTGTTCTCGACACGCTCCGCACCTCTGGCCCCGATCGGGGCCTCGGCGAAGGAGCAACCGACCGAGACCGCAGCCGTCCCCACCTCCGCCGAGACGCAGACCAGGGAGGTTGCCCCCACCCTGCAACGCACCACCGCGACCGCGCCGTCCGACTCGCAGTCGGACCTGGACCCCAGCATCAAGGCGGCGCTGTGCGGACTGAGCGGACGCATCGTCGATCCTGAGGGTCGTCCGGTCCCGGACTCGACGGTGAAGCTCCTGCGCATCGCGGCCGACTTCCTGTTCTCGCCCGGTGTCGGCCCCTTCGCCGGCGCGCAGGTCAACGCACCCGATCCGGTGGTCGGGCGCACCAAGAGCGGCTCGGACGGGCGCTTCCTGATCCCCGGCGTGTTCCCGCACGGCGACTTCGTGCTGTGCGCGGATGCCGAGGGCGACGCGCCGACCTGGCGGATCGTCGAGCGGGCCGTCGGCCCCGGCGAGATCGCGGACCTCGGCGACATCGTCCTCGAACGCGCCGGTGTGCTCACCGGCGTCGTCGTCGACGAGAGCGATCAGCCGGTCGCGGATGCTCTGGTCCGCGCCGTCGATCTGCCGGGAACCGTGCTGAGCTTCGTGCCCTTCGAGCGCTTCGATCCGAAGGGTGCGATCCTCGCCGACGTGCCGGAACACCGCGCGATCACGATGCCGGACTGGGTCGAGACGCGCATGGACGACCTGCCGATCCCGCACACCCGCACCGACGGCGAGGGCCGCTTCCGTCTGCGCGGCGTGCACCCGGGCGGCAACCTGTTCGCGGTCACGAAGCACGCGCTGCTGCCACACCTCAAGCAGCGCGTCGTGGTGCGCGCGGGCGAGGAGAAGGACCTCGGCAGCGTGCGCATGGCCGAGGGCGAGACGGCTGTCGGGAAGGTGAAGGACGCCGCGGGCAAGCCGGTCGCCGGAGCCGAGGTCTTGATCGCCGGTCGCTCCCTCGCCGCCCCGGTCCACTTCGCCACCTTCGCCCCCGTCTCCGATGCCGAGGGCAAGTTCGAGCTCGCCGGCATGCCGGCCGGCGAGGTGATCGCCGCCGCGCGACGTTCCCCCGGCGACCCCTGGTTCTTCTCCGAGTGGCAACCGGTGTCGCGCGACCTCCTGGTGACGCTCCCGGCCAACGGAACCCTGACCGTGAAGTGCGTGGACGAGCAGCACGCGATCGTCGCCGAGCCACGCATCCAGCTCTCGCCCGGGAGCGACGAGGCCTTCATCGCGATGACGATGTTCGGCGCCGCGTCGCCGATCTCACTGGCGAAGCGGCAGAAGCGCGGTGAGCACGGTGAGGTGATCGTCACGGACCTGCCGCTCGGCCACTACATGCTCCTCGCCGACAGTCCGAGCCACGCGACGGCGATGCAGCGCGTCGAACTCAGCGGTGAAACCAGCGTGGAGATCCTGCTCAAGCCGAAGGCGACCTTCACGGTCACGATCCGCCGTCCGGACGGCACGCCGGCGATCGGCTCCGAACTGTTCGTGCACCCGCGCGCCGAAGGCGCGCCCGACGTGCCCCTGCACGCGGGCCGCGCGGATGCAGAAGGTCACGTCGCGGTCGACGTTCCCCCGGGCGCGAGAGCGCAACTGACCGCGAAGCACCCCGCCTACGGGCTGGTGTCCGGGGACGTGCAACTGCCGCTGCAGACCCCCGCCGAGCTGCAGTTCGCCGCGCCGGGTTCGCTGAACGGCGTGGTGCTCGACAAGGGAGCGGCACCCACCCCCGGCAAGTTCATGATCTACGCCTCGCAGCGCGGCGGTCGCGGCTCCGCCGTCCCCCAGATCCCGCTGATCGCCGCACCGGACCTCGAGGGCAAGTTCCGCTTCCCGGCGCTCGCTCCGGGCGACTACCGCGTCGGCGTCGCCAAGGCGCTCGGCGGACTCCGCTCGCCCGGCGGTGTGATGGACCTGGTGCGCGCCAGTTGGTTCGACGACGACATGCCGAGCGAGAGCGTGACGATCGTCGCCGGTCAGACCGCGAACCTCAGCTTCGACACCGGGATCGGCCGTCGCATCGACGGCCCCACCGTGCGCATGTCCGGCAACGTGACGGTCGACGGCCGGCTCGCGCGCGGTCACGTCATCACGGTGTGGAGCCGGGACGCGCGGCAGCGCATCGTCGTCGACAACAGCGGCCGTTACACCGTGGAGCAGGTGCCGGTGGGACAGGGCTACCTCACGCTCAGCCAGCCCCCACCCGAGGACCTGTTCGCATCGGGTGGACGGCCGCTGGACCTGTGGCAGTCGAACTTCGAGTGCGTCGAGGGCAAGGACCTCGAACTCGACATCGAGGTCGTGACCAGCACCATCGAAGGCGTGGTGCGGACGCCGACCGGCGAACCCGTCGCCGGAGCGGACATCCGGGCCAACGGTCGACTCGGCTCCGAGGGACGCCGCGGCGGCAATCTCTGGCGCATGGCCCGGAGCGAGTCCGACGGGCGCTTCCGCCTGGCGAACCTGCCGGTGGGACATTGGTCGTTCTCCGCCGAGAAATCCGGCGCCGGGCGGTCGCCGGAGCAAGAGGTCGACGTCTCGGCCGGAACCCCCACGAGCAACGTCGACATCGTGCTCAAGCCGACCGTCCACCTCCACGGCCGGGTCGAACTCAGCGGACTGGGGGTCGACAAGTCCAAACAGGCCTACCTGTGGCTCCAGCCGCGCGGCAGCACCTCCGGTCGCGGGGGTTACGCCCGCTTGAAGGACGACGGCTCCTTCGAGGTCGACGACCTCTCCGACGGCGAGTTCGAGGCGCAGATCAACATGCAGACCGACAAAGACGAGTGGGTCGGCTTCCACGGGGCCGAGCGGATCACCGTCGCCGGGCGCGACCTGGAGGGGGTGATCATCCGCGCCGTGCGCGACCAACCCCCGCCCGAGGATGGCAAGCGCTGAGCGGCAGGGGTACCGTCCCGCCGTGACCAAGCGCATCGACACCGTGCTCGCCGCCTTCGCTCGGCAGCGCGCGTCCGCGATCCTGCGCACTCCGCACGCGGCGGCCGTCGACCCGGCGATCGACGCCGCGATCGAGGGCGGCTTCCGCATCGTCGAGCTGACGCTCAACACCCCAGGCGCCCTCGCCACGATCGCGCGCCTCGCCGAGGTCGAGGATCTCGTGGTCGGAGCCGGAACCGTCCTCGACCTCGAGGACGCCCGGCGCGCCACCGATGCGGGCGCCCGCTTCCTGGTCTCCCCCGTCACCGATCCGGCGTTGATCGGCTGGTGCCGGGAACTCGACCTGCTGTGCATCCCCGGGGCCTTCACCCCGACCGAGATGGTCGCAGCGCATCGGGCCGGGGCGGCGGTCGTCAAGCTGTTCCCCGCCCCGGACGACCTCGCCGGCTACGTCCGGGCCTGCCGCGGGCCACTGCCCTTCCTGCGCATCTTCCCCACGGCCGGGGTCGACGAGCGCAACGCGGCACAGGTCCTCGCCGCCGGCGCCTTCGGTGTCGGATTCGTCGGAAGCCTGTTCCAGCCGGGTGATCTCGAGAAGGGCGACTTCGCCGCGATCCGATCCCGGGCCGCACGCCAGCTCGGCGCGGTCCGCGGGCAGTCCTGAGCGGGAATCCTCTCGCCACGCGCGGGGCTGGACGCTACTCTCCCCGCCCCTTACCAAGCCCGCGCGTCCATGGCGAAGACCTCCGCGATCCAGAAGAACACCCGCCGCCGCATGCTCGCGGCGCGGCTCCGCGACAAGCGCAAAGCGCTCGTCGCCCTCATCCGTGACGACAAGCTGTCGATGGAGGAGCGTGACGCGGCGCGTCGCAAGCTCATGAAGCTCCCGCGCGACAGCTCGCCGACGCGCATCCGCAATCGCTGCAATCTGACCGGCCGCTCGCGCGCCTACCTGCGCAAGTTCGGCCTGTGCCGCGTCGCCTTCCGCGAACTCGCCCTGGTCGCGGAAGTGCCGGGCGTGCGCAAGGCGAGCTGGTGAGTTTCGCGGCAGGGAACTGCGGGTCCCTGCGAACTGGTGAGTTCCACGTCGGGGATCCGCGGACTCCTGACGGTCGCGCGCGCCGCTCGAGCGTCGGACCGGGATCGGTCCCTCCGCTCGGCTCGACCCGGACAGCCCGATAGCCGATCCTTTGGCCGGAGGGAAAACCCATGTCGCCGCTGCGCATCCTCGCCTGGCTCGCCCCGATCGTCGCTCTCGCCCTGATCGCATTGACCTACGGGCGGCGCGATCCCCAAAAGGCGGCCCCACCGACCGGGCGGCCCGCGGTGGTGGTTCCCGAGGGCGACGACGGATTCCCGCGCGACGTCGACATGCAGGAAGGCGGCTCGGTCCATCTCGAGCACCGTCCGCGCCGCGTGCTGGTCGCCAACGCCTCGCTGCTCGACACGGTGATCGCAGTCTGGCCTCCCAAGCGTCTGGTCGCGGTCCCGGTGCAGGCGATGACCTGGTCGGCCGCCGCACGCCGACCCAAGGAATTCGCAGAGCTGCCGCGCTTCGAGCGCTTCGTCGCCGAAGACATGCTCCGCCTGGCTCCGGATCTGGTGATCTGCTCGCAGCAGAGCTCCCCCGAGACGATCGCCGCATTGCAGTCCGCGAACGTGCCGGTACTGCGGATGTCGAACGCGGAGAGCTTCGACGACGCAAGACGTGACCTCGCGCGCATCGCGGAGGCACTCGGTGTCGACGACAAGACTGCCCAGGATTCGCTGCAGGCGCGCAGCGAAGCGATCGCCCACGATGTCGGCGAGCGCTCCGGGCTCTCGGCCCTGTTCTTCGTCCACGACGGCAGCGAGGGTTGGAGCAGCGGCGCACGCACTCCGGCCGACGAGATCCTCCGGCTCGCCGGCTTCAACAATGCAGCGGCACGCGCCGGACTGATCGGCACTTCGCGAGTGTCCTTCGAGGAGCTGTTGGAGATGGATCCCGAGGTGATCGTCGTCCCCGCCGCCGTCGGCGAAGAGGATGGCAACACGCTGACGCTGCTGCGCCAGGAGTCGGCCCTGCGCGGACTCAGCGCCGTGAAGGAGGGTCACATCGTCACGCTGCACCCGAGTCTGTTCTCGACCTCGTCGATCGAGATCGTGACCGCCGCCGAAGAACTCGCGCGCGCCGCCGACGAGATGCTCGCGCGCACCCGCAAGGGACACCGTTGACTCCGGCGCGCGACGCCGCGACGCTCGAATCGAGACGTACGCACCGCGTCGCGCTCGCGCTGTTCTACGCGCTGCTGTTGCTCGCCTCGCTCGAGGTCGTCCTCGGCGACAGCGCACGCGACACGCTGGGCCTCGGCGACGTGCTGCGTGGACTGCGCGCGATGCTCGGTCTCGGCGAGCCGCTCGGCGAACTCGCACAGCCGCGGATCGAGCTCCGGGTGTGGCGCACGCTGACAGCGGCCGGCGTCGGTGCTTGCCTCGCGGTCGCCGGTGCGCTCCTGCAGGGCCTGTTCCGCAATCCGCTCGCGTCGCCGTCGCTGATCGGCGTGACGGCCGGCGCGAGCTTCGGCCAGGCGCTCGCCGTCCTCGCACTCGGTGGCTACACGCACGCCCTGGTCGGTGCGGGCCTCACCGATGCCGGGCCCTGGCTGACCACGGCGGCCGCCTTCGTGGGTGCGCTCGTGGTCGGCGCCGGCGTCGTCCTGGTCGGACGGAGACTCTCGCTGCACCGCGGGGTGGCGACGCTGCTCCTGCTCGGTGTGGCGGTGAACACCTGCATCGCCGGAGCGCTCGCGGCGGTGCAAGACCTGCTCGCGACACGGAGCGACTTCGACACCCTCAAGGCGCTGCTCACCTGGTCGACGGGCACCTTGGACGACCGACGCCCGTACCAGTGCGTACTGGTCGGCATCGGCGTGGTCGTCGCAGCCGCCCTGACGCCACGCGTGTCGCGCGAACTCGACCTCCTCTCCGCCGGTGAGGACGATGCGCGCAGCCTCGGCGTCGACACCGACCGCGTGCACCGTCTCGCCCTGGTCGCCGCCGCCTTCGCCACCGCCTGCGCGGTGGCCGCCGCGGGGCAGATCGGCTTCGTCGGCCTGGTCGTCCCCCACCTGCTCCGCCTCGCGGTCAGCACCAGCCATCGTGCGCTGCTCCCTCTGTCCATCCTCGGCGGGGCGGTGTTCGTGCTGCTCACCGACGTCACGCAGCGCATCGCGCTCGGCGATCGACCCCTCCACCCCGGACCGGTCATGTCGCTGATCGGCGGCCCGCTGTTCCTGTGGCTCCTCGTCCGCCACCTGCGGAGGCAACCGGCATGGTGAAGGCGCTCGAGCTGCGGCAGGTCGGCCTGCGCTACGCAGCGCGGTCGGCGATGGTGCTCGAGGACGTCGACCTCGACGTCGCGCGCGGCGAGATCGTCGCGGTGATCGGGCCCAACGGCGCGGGCAAGAGTTCGCTGCTGCGCGTCGCGGCAGGACTGGTGACCCCGAGTCGGGGGACTGCGCACGCAGTCGGTGAGGACCTGACGCGGCTCCGCCCCCTCGAGCGCGCGCGCCGCGTGGCGATGGTGCCCCAGGGCCTCGAGGCGATCCCGCCGTTCCGCGTCCGCGCCTTCGTCGAGGGCGGTCGCTACGCGCACCGACACGGGACTCCTGCCGACCTCGAACGCGCCGTGGTCCAGTCCGCGCTGGAGCGGACCGCGATGACCGCCTTCGCCGACCGCGCGTTGGAAACCCTGTCCGGCGGCGAGCGCCAGCGCGTGCTGGTCGCGCGCGCGTTGGCACAGGACACACCGATCCTGCTCGGCGACGAGCCGACGGCCTCGCTGGATCCCGGGCATCAGATCGCGATCCTCGAACTCTTCGCCGACGCCGCGCGCGACGGCCGCGCGGTGCTGCTCGTGACCCACGACCTCAACCTCGCCGCCCAGTTCGCGCAGCGGATCGTCGCCCTCGATCGGGGACACATCGTGGCACAGGGCACCCCCGCGGAGATCCTGCGCGCCGAGGTCCTCGGCGCGGTCTTCGGTCCGCATCTGCACTTCGGCCGGCTCCCCGGCACGGATGCCTCACCGCTCGTCGTTCCGCGACGCCGGGAGCGCAGCGATGGCTGAGCCGACGTCGCGACGCGTCTTCGAGAGCCCCGTCGGTCCGATGGTCACGGTCGACGGTCGACACCTGTTGTGGTTCGGCGGCACCGCCTACCTCGGACTGCAGTCGGATCCCGCGGTGATCCGGGCCGCACAGGATGCGCTCGCGCGCTACGGCCTGCACGCGGGCAGTGCCCGCGCCGGATACGGCACGAGTCCGTCGCTGCTCGACTCCGAAGCGGCGCTCTGCGCGCTGTTCGGCACGCCAGCCGCACTGCACGTCGCCTCGGGATGGGCCGCGGGCGCGCTGATGCTCGCCGCCCTGCCGGAGCGGCGATGGCGGGCCTTCCACGACGCGTCGTGCCACGACAGCGCGCGCGAGGCCCTGCACGCCTTCGGGCTGCCCTGCCACGCCTTCGTCCACCGCGACCCGGAGGATCTGCGCGCCGTCTTGCACCGCGAACTACAGGCCGGCGAGTCCCCGCTGGTGATGACCGACGGCGTGTTCGCAGGCACCGGCGCGCTGGCCCCCCTCGTCGAATACCGCGCCGTCCTCGCCGCGCACGGCGACAGCGCGCTGTGCGTCGACGACGCCCACGGCTTCGGCGTGCTCGGCGGTGCGGGACGCGGCACGCTCGAGCACCTCGGCATCGACGCCCACAATGGCCCGTGCCGCTTGCTCGTCGCAGGGACGGCGAGCAAGGCGCTCGGTGGGCATGGCGGGGTCCTCGCCGACGACGCCGCCACGGTCGAACGCGCGCGCATCCGCTCGCCCTGGCACGCCGGCTCGACCCCGCCCACGGTGCCGGTCGCCGCCGCGACCGCGACCGCGGTCGGACTGGTCCGCACGCAGCCGGAGCGCCGCACCCGCCTGCACGCGAACACCGCCACGCTGCGCGCGGGCCTCGCGGCTCTCGGCATGAACCTTCCCGCCGCTCCGACCCCGATCCTCGCCGTGCCGTGCCGCGACGCAAGGGAAGGCGAACGCCGCCACGAAGCGCTGCGCGGCGCCGGCATCCTCGTTCCCGTGCTCAGCGATTACGGCGGCCTGCACGGAACGGCGCTGCGCATCGCGGTCTTCGCGACGCACGAGGCGCATCACCTCGAGCAACTGCTCGACGCCCTGCGCCGCTGCCTGTAGCGGAGCGCGCTCGACGCCCGCAGCGCGCGGCGCGAAGCTGCGCGCATGCAGATGATCCTGCGCATCGTCCCGCTCCGCTTGCGCCACCGTTTCACGATCGCGCATGGATCGACCGTCCTGCAGCACAACCTGATCGTCGAGCTGCGCGACGGCGTGCACGCCGGCTTCGGCGAAGCCTCGACCGTCGGCTACTACGGCAACTCGGCGGAGGGCATGGCCTCCAACCTCGAGCGGGTGCGCGCGGCGATCGAGAGCGACCGGGTCGATCACCCGGAGGCCTTCTTCGCCCGTCATGCACCCGCCCTCGCCGACGACCCCTTCGCACTCTGCGCCCTCGACTCGGCGGCCCACGACCTGTGGGGCAAGCGGCTTCGGCAACCGGTGTGGAAGCTGCTCGGCTTCGCCCCGCCCCCACCGCTGTGCAGCGACTACACCATCGGCATCGCCGAGGTCGGCGAGATGGTCCGCAAGCTGCGCGAGTTCCCCGACTTCCCGATCTACAAGATCAAGCTCGGCGGCGGCGACGACCTCGCGGTGATCCGCGAGCTGCGGCGCCACACCCGGGCCACCTTCCGCGTCGACGCCAACTGCGCATGGTCTGCGGCGCAGACGCTCGACCTCGCCGGTCCTCTGCGCGGGCTCGGAGTCGAGTTCATCGAACAACCCTTGCCCCCCGAGGATCGCGCGGGTCAGGCCGAGGTCTTCGCACGCTGCGCACTGCCCGTGGTCGCCGACGAGAGCTGCCAGGGCGAGGAGGACGTCGCCGACTGTGCGGGCCGGTTCCACGGCATCAACGTCAAGCTCACCAAGTGCGGCGGCCTGACCCCGGCGCGGCGCATGATCGACCACGCGCATCGACTCGGCATGAAGGTGATGGTCGGCTGCATGACCGAATCGACGGTCGGCATCTCGGCGATCGGCCACCTGTTGCCGCTGCTGGACTGGGTCGACATGGACGGTGCCCTGCTGCTCGCCGACGACGTGGCGCACGGAGTTCGTGTCCGGAACGACGGTTCGATCGCATTCCCGGACACACCGGGCCTCGGCGTGCAGTGGGTCGGTGAACCGGCCGACCGGAACCCTCCGACCTGAGGTCGGGAGGGTCGCCGGGAACACGCGCTGCACCGATTCGTCACACGCGCCCCGGTGCCCGATCGTCGCATCGGGGCTATCCTCCGCCCTCCGGAGAACGGTCCGCACCATCCCCGAACCTGGATCGACGGAACGCCATGCGTAGACACAACCTCGCTCTCCTCTCCCTCGCGCTCTTCTCGCTGACGGCGACCGTCGCGGCCCAGGAGTACGAGTGGCAGAACCTCGAGAACCAGCACGTGCGCCTGCAGGTCTCGAAGAAGCTCGCCCAGGTGCCGATGCAGATCGGCGCGATCTCGCCGAAGGAGGCGAACGTCGTCGCCAAGTTCGAGCCGCAGAACGACGGCGACTACATCTGGGGTCGCTACGGCAGGTTCTCGTGGGACCTGCTGGTGATGGAGTTCGCGGGGAGCAAGGCCGAACCCGCCACGCCGAACACGGGCGAGAACGGCAAGCCGATGTCGAAGGCGGAGGCCGAGGAAGCCGCACGGAAGGACGCGGTCGCTCGGCTGAGGTCGCGCACCTTCGTCGACTGGGTGAAGGACCCGCGCAATTCCGACACCAAGCGCCGCTACATCGTCGAGGGCAAGGAGAACAAGGGGAGCAGCAAGAAGCTCGGCTACACCTGGTGGGAGTACACCGAGTCGCAGGCGATGCACAACGGCTACGGCGAGCAGTTCGAGCAGGTCTGGTACACCTCGGCCGCCGCCTATCCGCTGCCCGACGGACGCGAGATCGGGCTGGTCGTGTCGATCCCGGTCAAGGGTGACAAGCCCGACCAGAAGTGGGTCCAGATCGTGAAGCGCATGCTCACCAGTCTGGAGTACGTCGAACCGGACCCCGACGCCGACGACACCGATGCGGCCCGCGACAAGTTCGCGGTCACCGAGAAGCAGAAGGAGTCCCTCAAGGTCCTGAAGGACAACATCCGCAACCTCGACAACTGGGACTACTTCACCACTCCGGACTTCATCATCACCTACTCGTGGAGCAAGCCGGAGCAGAAGAAGGAGATGCGCAAGTTCGCGCGCTGGACCAGCGAGAAGCTGGAGGACGCGCGCACGATGTTCCGCGACCGCTATCCGCCCCACGACGCGATGACGACCAACTACTCGATCATCCGCGTGTGCAGCAACTACGACGAGTTCCGCAAGTACGGTGACACCCCGTACGGCGTCGTCGGTTGGTTCAGCCCCGGCTCGAAGGAACTCGTGATCTACTACGACAAGCAGCACGAGATGGTGAACAACGAGGACCAGATGCTGTCGATCGCCTATCACGAGGCGTGGCATCAGTACTCGGATCAGTATTGGCCGGGCGTCGACCTGCACCGCTGGTTCGACGAGGGCCTCGCCGAGTACTTCGGCGCCCTGCGTGTGAAGGGCAAGTCGGAGGAGTACACCCCGCATCGCAGTCGCCTCTCCGAGTTCCAGCCGCTGGTCAACTCGAAGACCTACGTCCCGACCTCGGAGATCGTGATCTGGGACAAGCCGACCTTCTACGGGGCCAATGCCTCGGCCCACTACGCCCAGGCCTGGGTGATGATGGACTTCCTGATGCGCGGCAAGGAACGCCTCGGCAGCAAGTTCGACGACAAGTGGAGCCAGATCGTGCCGACCTACGGCAAGGTCGCCCTCGAGACGAAGAGCGAGAAGAAGGCGGTCGAAGCCGCCTTCGCCGGTGTCGACATGGCCGCCTTCGAGGCCGCCTGGATCGACTGGTTCAAGGGCGGCAACATCAAGCGCAAGTGACGCCGGACGGCGTCACTGCAGCGCCTTGCGCAGCGCGTCGACCCCGGCGCGCAACAGCGTGAAGGTGTCGCGCGCCGCGCCGTCCTTCCCGCGACGCACGTCCGGATCGAAGGTGACGCAGGGCGCGGACACCGCGGTCCGGATCGCCTCCGAGACCGCCGGGATCGGGGCCTCCTCGAAGAGCACCGCGCGCACGCGCTTGCCCTTGCAGGCCTCGGCGAGCGCTGCGATCGCCACGGGATCGGGCGCCTCGTTTGGATGCAGGTTGGTGTCGATCACGGGCCACTGGTAGCGGCGCACCAGGTAGGCCCAGGTCGGATGCGAAGTGACCAGCACCTCGCCGTCGCTGAACTTCACCGTGCGGAGGTCCTGATCGATCGCGTGCAGCTCGGTGACCAAGGTGCCGAGCGCTGCATCGAGTTCGGCGCGGTGCGCGGGGAGCAGCGCCAGCAGTCCGGCGTGCACCGCGCGCGCTTCCTGCTCGGCGAAGGTCGGATCGAGCCAGACGTGAGGGTTGGTCCCCTGGTGTGTATGTGCCCCGCCCGGCCCGTGGGTGTGCGTGATCGCGTGCGGGAACTGCACGAACTCGCCGGCGAAGCCGTGACTGGCGTCGACAACGCGGCCGAGCGGCAGACCGGCGCGGGTCGTCCAGGCCTCGAGTCCGGCTCCGTTCAGCAGCACGAGGTCGGCCTTGGCGAGCGCGAGCACGGTCTCGCGGGGCGGTTCGTAGCCCTCGACGTCGGTCTCCACCGGGAGCGCCGACTGCAACCGGATCAGCTCGCCGCCGATGCGGTGCGCCATCGACCACAGCGGCCAGGACGCGGTCCAGACCACGGGCGAGCCCGAGGCGACGACCGGTGCGGGCTTCTCGCCGCACGCACAGAGGACGAGGAGCAGGGATGAACAGGCAAGGACACGCATCACAGCCATGGCAAGGTCTCCTGGAGAAGCGCGACACCGGCGACCGCGAGCACCGCAGCGAGCGCGAAGCCGGCGAGGATCACCGATCCGAACTCGAATCCGAAGGCACCCCACAGGACGGACGACGGCGCGCCGATCCGCCCGAGGGTCTCGATCTCGCGGCTGCGCAAGCGCAGCGTGAGCATCACGATCAGCAGCAGAAGGAGCAGGGTGGATGCCGTGACCATCGCCGTCTGCACGTCGAGGAAGCGCTTGAGGCCGAGCACGTAGCCGGTCAGCTCGTCGACGACCGCGCGCGGTTCGATCGCCTGCACGTCGTCGAGCACTCGGTAGCGCGCGAGCAGCATCGCCGACGCCTTCGCGTCACGCGGGAACACCAGCACCGCGGTCAGCGGGAGCTGATCGGCCTCGGTGTGGAAGTGGAACGAGGCCAGGTTCTGAGGGGTGACCTCCTGGTACTGCACGACCCCCGAGTCGAGCACGACCTTGTCGCCCTCGCGCCGCATCACCCGCGCCGCGGGCTGTTCCTCCGCCTCGCCGTGACCGTGGCCGATCCCCTCCACGACCCACAGGGTCTCGAGCGAGGCGAAGATCGCGCCGTCGTCGGCGGTGCCAGCACGCGCCAGCACGCCGACGACGTGCATGCGCAGCGGATAGCCCTCGTCGATCGCCAGCGGATTGCGTCGGTCGCTGAGGATCGCGTCGCCGACCGAGATCTTGTGCATGGCCGCGAGGTCCGCGCCGACCACGCACTCGCCGAGGCCCACCGGCAGGTCGCCCGACGCGAAACGCAGTCCACGGCGCGCGAAGTAGTCGGGCGTCGTCCCGACCAGGGGCTGACCGAGCGCGGTGTTGCGGGCGAGCATCGGCACCGGCTCGGCGAGCCCGTCGGTGCGCACGCGATCGAGCTCCTTCAACTGCAAGGCCTCGGGCGTGCGACCGCGGAACCACAGCGCACCGAGCACCAGGTCGAAGCGGCTGCCCTTGCGACCGAGCACGATCGGCGTGGATTCGGCGCGCGCCTGCGCCTTCGCCTCCACCGCGGTGAAGAGGCGGGACACGACCAGCGGCAGGAGCGCGATCAGGGTGGTCGCGAGCAACAGGAGCAGGGACCGCGTGCGGTGGTGCACGAGGCTGCGCCAGCCGAGCCACAGCGAGGCCTTCAGCGACACAGGGCCTCCATCGTCAGCGTGCGATCGAAGCGCGGCAGCAAGGCCTGATCGTGCGTGACCACCAGCAGTGTGGCCCGACGCGCACGCGCATCGGTGAGCAGAAGGTCGACGAGCCGGCGCGCATTCGCGGCATCGAGATTCCCGGTCGGCTCGTCGGCGAGGATCACCGCGGGTTCTCCGAGCAGCGCGCGGCACGCGGCGACCCGCTGTCGCTCGCCCTGCGACAGCGCGCGCGGCTTGCGGCGCAGCCGCCCCTCGATGCCGCAGGCCGCAGCGAGTTCCCGCAGTCGATCGCCGCGCGCACCGGCGCTCTCGCCGCGCAGCACGCACTGCAGGACGAGGTTCTCCGTGACATCGAGATGCTCGAGCAGTTCCAGCTCCTGGAACACCAGCCCGACTCCACGACAACGGAAGGCGCGACGCTGTGATTCCGTCATCGCCGTGACGACGTCTCCGCCCACGCGCACCTCGCCGCGCTGCGGCACGACGATCCCCGCGATCAAGTGCAGCAGGGTGGTCTTGCCGGAACCGCTCGGTCCGACCAGCGCGATCGCCTCCCCCGCCGCGATCGACAATTCCGGCACGCGCAACGCGAACTCGGCACCGGGGTGCGCGAACTCGATCGCCTGCAGCGCGACGGCTGCGGAACGGGGCTCAGCCATCGGAGTCGGTGCGCTTCAGATCCTGCACCTCGAAGCTCCCGATACGCCAGCTCCCGCGATCGAGGCAGATCCACATCTTCACGTCGTAGCGGTTGGTGCGCGTGTGACGATGGCCCCAGTGGCTCACCATGCCGCGTACCGTCCAGCCCCACTCGGCGCGGAAGTGGATGCCTGCGGCGCGCTCGGCGGGCAACAGGTCCCAGGGTTCCACCGCAGCCGCGAGATCGATGCTGCGCGATTCGATGTCGACCTTCTCGATCTGGCAGACCGCCCCGCTCTGGTTGCGCAGGATCAGGCTCTCGTAGATCTGGCCGTAGAGATCGCTCACCAGTTCGGGGACGACGCTCACCGCGAGGGCGTCGTAGATCTCCTCCTCGCGCCGCGCATCGAAGGCCGCGTAGAGGTTGCGCAGCAGTCCGTCGACGATCGCCGTCGCCTGCGCCGGATCGGTCGGCAGGGAGTCGACGCGGAACGGCGATGCCACCCGCAGCGTGCCGAGATCCCGCGCGAAGAAGGCGGTCGCGAGTGCGCTGGCGACGATCGACAGACGCGTGCTGCGCCGGCGCGTGAAGGGCAGGGCGATCAACGCCGCGAGCACCACGCCGAGCGACAGCAGCGGAAGTGCGTAGATCCCTGCGGCCCCGCTGATCTCCGCGGGTCGCTCGACCGTCCGCGGTGCGATCGCGCTCGGATGCCAGGTGAACTCGGGTTCGGCCGGCGTGACGTAGCCGAGCGAGGTCTCGCCGAACTCGCGGAACATCAGCGGCAGCTTGATCTCGTTGAACCAGGTCAGGTGCTCGAAGACCTTCCACACCAGATGGATCGACTGCGGCCGCGCGGTGCAGCGGTAGCGCAGGTCGAACTGCAGAGCCGGCGTGCCGTAGCCGGTCGAGTCGAGCGGTGGAACCTCGACGGCGACGCACTCGCAGGGCTGCGTGCAGCCGTCGACCTCGACCAGATTGCGCGTGCGGAACAGCGCCTCGATCGCACTGCGCAGCCTCGCCGTCTCCGTCGGGTCGAGCGGCGCGACCCACGGTCGCTCGGGGTCCGCCTTGTCGAGCCAGCGCGCGAGCGTGGCCTGCTCACCGAGCACGCGTGCGACGACCGCGTGCTCGTCGACGCGGAACTCGATGCCGACCGAGGGTCCCGGATGCGCCACCGCCGCGCCGAGCGGCAGGAGCATCAGGAACGCGAGGCGTCGTTTCGAGCGCGGCCCCATGGACGGTCAGCGTAACCGCAGCGCCCTTCAGCCGCGGTCACGCGAGGCGACGTCGCGGAGGACGGCGAGGATCGCCGCGCGGGTCTGCTCCCAGCACAGGCGCGGATCGCGTCCGCGCTCGTACTCGACGGTGAGGATCGGGATGCCCATGTCGATGCCGATCCAGGAGCCGAGCGAGCCGGGCGTGCCATGGATGTCCTCCGAGGGCACCACCGGGTAACCGGAGACGCCCGAGAAGACGTCCGCGACCGCGGTGGCCGGGCCATCGAAGTTGACGAAGGCGCTCGGCCCGGTCGGCCGTCGCCCCCAGGAATGCATGACCATCACCAGGGCTGGATGCAGATCACGCACCAGCTCCGAGAGGGCCCGCGCCTCCGGCTCACAGAGGGCCTCACCGCCGCGGTCCCCACCGGGCCGGTAGTTGTTCGCGGGGTAGTTGCGGTTCAGGTCCACGCCCCGCGCATTGCGCCGCGTGCCGGCGGCGCGGCCGTCGGGATTGAGGTCCTCCACGAGGGTGAGCGTGACCGCCGCGACGAGCAGCGGGTCGGCGAGGAACGCGGCCGGGAGCTCCTCGGTCGCCAGCGCACCCTCGGTCTCGTCGCCGTGGATGCCCCCGATCCACAGGACGCGGATCGGTCCGGTTCCGAGCTCGCGACGGCGCAGCGGACGTCCCTCGACGCTGTGACCGAAGACGCTCCACGGAGTGGTCGTCGCGGTCGGAGCGGATTGGGCCGTGACGGGCGCCTTCGCGGGCGGCGGAGCGTCGGCGTGCATGCGATCGCCGAATCGGACCGTGCTGCACGAGGCCATCAGGACCAGACCCGACATCGCCACGAATCGAAGTGCCGCGCTCACAGCTCCCACCGCGTGCCGTCGACGCCGTCCTTCAGCTTCACGCCCGCGGCGGTCAGCGCGTCGCGGATCGCGTCGGAGCCGGCGAAGTCCTTGCGCGCACGCGCGGCGTCACGGAGCGCGACGAGGCGGTCGAGCAGGACCGACACCGCGTCGTCGCTCTCGATGGCGATCTCCGCTCCCGTCGCGCCGTCCTTCACGGTGATGCCGGCACCGGCGAGCGCCTGGCGCAGCGCGTCGGCCCCGGCGAAGTCCTTCTGCGTGCGGAAGCGGTTGCGGAGATCGACGACGGCGGCGACGACCTGCCGTCCTGCCGCACCGATGTCACGCTGCCGGTCGATACGCGCGAGATCTCCCGGAGCGAAGAGACCGAGGAGGCGGCCGAGGTCGCGCAGGGCGCGTTGCACCTGCACGCGGGCGTCGCCGTCGAGACCTGCGGCGAGATTCGCCATCGCGAAGATCTCCGCGATCGCCTCGGCGGTGTTGAAGTCGTCGTCCATCGCCGCGACGAAGCGCGCGCGATGCGCGGCCGCCTGCGGCGGGAGATCCCGCGCCTCGATCTCCGCCAAGGTCGCCTGCCCCGGCTCTTCGGCGATCGCGCCGAGCTGCCGCAGCAGACGGATCAATCCGGTGCGCGCCGCATCGACGTTCTTCGGCTCGAAGTCGATCGGCCGCCGATAGTGACCACGCAGCAGGAAGAAGCGGATCGTCGGCGCGCCGTGGTGATCGAGCAGCCAGCGCCCCTGGAACTGCAAGGCGAACTGCGGATCTTTCATCCGCGGATCGCTCTTCGCGACCTTCTTGCCGCCGTACTGCACCAGCCCGTTGTGCATCCAGCACCGGGCGTAGTGATCGCCGTGCGCCTCGCTCTGCGCGATCTCGTTCTCGTGGTGCGGGAACTTCAGGTCGTCGCCGCCGCCGTGGATGTCGAAGGTCTCGCCGAGCAGTTCGCTCGCCATCACCGAGCACTCCAGGTGCCAGCCCGGTCGACCCTTGCCGAACTCGCTGTCCCAGGTCGGCTCGCCGGGCTTCGCGGCCTTCCACAGCGCGAAGTCGGCGGGATGCCGCAGCTCCTCGCTCGCCTCGACGCGGGCTCCCGCGATCATGTCCTCGACGCGCCGTCCCGAGAGCTTGCCGTAGCCCGGCTGGCGCAGGACGTCGTAGTAGACGCCGTCGGAGGTCACGTAGGCGCGGTCCTTGGCGACCAGATCGTGCACGAAGTGCAGCATCTGCGGCACGTAGTCGGTGCAGCGCGGGTTGTCGGTGACGGTCACGACGCGGAGCTCGTCGAGCAGCGCGAAGTACTGCGTCGTGTAGCGCTCGGCGATCGCGCGCCAGTCCTCACCGCTGCGTTGCGCGCGCTGGATGATCTTGTCGTCGATGTCGGTGATGTTGATGACGAACTTGACCCGGTAGCCGCGCGCGATCAGCCAGCGGGCGATGGTGTCGAACAGCACCGGCCCCATCAGGTGCCCGATGTGCGAGTCGTCGTAGACCGTCGGCCCGCACAGGTACATCCGCACCAGACCTGGCTCGAGCGGGACGAGATCGCGCTTCTGGCGCGACAGCGAGTCGTAGACGCGGATCGTCATTCGGGAGGCGAACTTAGCCGACGGGACGCGCGCTGCGCCACGCCGTAGAGCGCCCCCAGTGGCTGAACGCAGCCTTCGGTCGCGCAGCCCCGCGGCTATGATCCGGCCCTTTGCCCGGCACCCGGACCGTCCTAGAGCCGCGGCTCGGATCAGCACGCCATGAAACCCGACTCCAGCACCGACCTGCGCCGCGGTGAATCGCCGGGTGCCACTTCCCGCTCGCCTTCGGAGCCGGCACGCCCGACCCGCGAGGAAGCCGAAGCCGCGGTGCGCACCCTGCTCGCCTGGGCCGGCGAGGACCCACGTCGCGAGGGACTGATCGAGACCCCGTCGCGGGTCGTGCGCGCCTACGAGGAGCTGTTCTCGGGCTACGCGATGGATCCCGAGTCGATCCTCGCCAAGACCTTCAAGGAGGTCGACGGCTACGACGAGATGGTCACGGTCCGTGACATCCGTCTCGAGTCGCACTGTGAGCACCACATGGTGCCCTTCCTCGGCAAGGCCCACGTCGCCTACCTGCCGCGCAAGCGCGTGGTCGGACTGAGCAAGATCGCGCGCCTCGTCGAGGGCTTCGCGAAGCGCTTCCAGGTGCAGGAGCGGCTGACCGTGCAGATCGCCGATGCGATCGACCACGTGCTGTCGCCGCGCGGGGTGGCGGTGGTCGTCGAAGCCGAGCACTTCTGCATGACCACGCGCGGCATCCGCAAGCCCGGTGCGGTCACCGTGACCAGCCGCATGCTCGGCGCCTTCCGCGACGATGCGTCGACCCGGCGCGAGTTCCTGGCGATGATCGGCCACGTCGCGCGCTGAGCGCGAGGTCGGCACGGTTCACGGCACGTCGAAGCCGAGCTCGCGCAGTGCGCGGGCCGTCACGAGCAGGGGCAGTCCGACGATCGCGGTCCAGTCCTCACAGGCCACGCGCTGGAACAGCGCGATGCCCTGTCCCTCGATGCGGTAGGAGCCGGCGCAGTCGAAGGGCTCGTCCTGCGCGACGTAGCGTTCGATCTCGTCGTCGTGCAATGCGCGCATGGTCAGGGTCGCGACGTCGGCGAAGGCCACGACCCCGCCGGCATGCGCGATGGCAACCGCCGTGATCAGGCGGTGCGAGCGACCACGAAGACGGCCGAGCTGCGCCACGGCGCGCGCGGTGTCGTGCGGCTTGCCGAGCACCTCCTCGTCGAGCGCGCAGACCTGATCGCTGCCGATCACCACCGCCGTGGGACGCAACGCGTAGACGGCAAGCGCCTTGTGTCGGGCGAGGGCCGTCGCCACCTCGAGCGGTCCGGCACCCGGATCGCGCAGGGCATCTTCGTCGACGCCCGGCGCGCAGGTCTCGAAGGGCACACGCAGCCGCTCCAGCAGTTCGCGCCGGTAGCGCGAGGTGCTGGCCAGAACGAGACGATGCCCGGTCACGAGCCGAGCGCGCGCGGCGTCAGCGCGCCGAGCATGGCGACGACCGGGCGACCGCTCGGACGACCGTGCTGCCAGTCCCCGCCTTCGCAGGCACTGCCGCCGATATCGATGTGCGTGAAGGGCAGGGGCCGCGCGCCATCGGCACCGTGCTGCGCCAGTCCAGCGGCGAGCGCGAGGAAGGCCATCGGGAACTGATGACCGCGGTTGGTCGCCGTCGACGGCGCACTGTTGCACGACAACACGTCGTCGGCGCGGCTGCGCGGCGCGACGAAGTCCCAGTCCTCACGGCGCAGACGCGACACCTCGAAGGGATCGCCGAGCAGGTCGCCGGCATCCGAGAGCGACTGCGCGACACCGAGCGCACGGGCCGGCCCGTTGTCGAGCGCGATGCTGTAGAGACCCGCGGCGCGCATCGAGTGACCGGTGAGCGTGGCGACCGAGAACAGCCTCGGATCGGTCTCGCGCAGGGCGCGCTCGCGCAGGTGCGAGAGCAGGTCGGCGAGGACCAGGCGACCCTCGGCGTCGGTGTTGCCGATCCGCACGCGCGTGCCGGCGTGGCTGCGGATGATCTCGTCCGACACGTAGGCGTCGGCACCGATGCTGTTGCGCACCGCGCCGAGTTCGGCGATCACGCGGACGCCGGGCACCTTCAGACGCGACAGAGTGAGCATGAAGCCGGCGACGGCCGCCGCACCGCCCTTGTCGCGGCTCATGCCCGCCATCACGCCGCCCGCCTTCAGGTCGGCACCGCCGGTGTCGTAGGTGAGACCCTTGCCGGCGAACAGCAGGGTGCTCTCGATCGGGCCGCTACCCGCGTACTCGAGGCGCACGATGCGCGGTCGATGGCGCTCGACGCCGAGCGAGGCCCGCGCCACCGCCGTGACGAGCGGGTAGTTGCGCTCGAGGACGTCGCGGTCCTCCACCACCTCGACCTCGACACCGCTGCCTGCGAAGGCCTCGACGCAGAACTCGGCGAAACGCGGCGGCGCCATCCGTTCCGGCTCGGTGCCGCACAGATCGCGGGCGAGACGGAGTCCGGATTCGACCTCGGCGACGCGCCGGAGCATGGCCGCGTCGACGGGCTTGCCCGCGGCGACGCAGCCGATCTGGGCCACCGGTTCGCACACCTCCACACCGAGCGCCTCGCGCGCCTCGAGCGGCTCCCACAATCCGCCGAGCGCCCCCGCGATCGCGACCTCCACGGATCGCCGGTAGCGCGCGTCGTCCGGTGCGGGTCCGATCCACAACAGCGGGGAGCGCGCGCCGGCGTCGCGCGCGCGGCGCAATCCGGCCCGCGCGGCATCGGCGAAGCGGCGCACGTCGTCGTGGTCGCGGCGCAGCGGACCGGTCGGGGCGACGATCAAGCGCCCGCCCGCGAGTCCGGGTGCAGGGATCATCCCGACCTGGGCGTCGGCCTTGGCGTCGGCCGCACGAAGGGCGCCGAGCAGGGCGGTCAAGGGCGCCGGAACCTCGCCGTCGATCTCACCACGCACGAACACCACCGCATCGAATCCGCCGGCTCCGGTCACGGCGTTCGCAGGACGGTCCACGGGAACGAGTCGGGTCATGGTGAAGATCGTCCCACGCGATCACGACGGCTCAAAGCGCGGCGTGCGGAGGATCCGCGGACGGGCCGTTGAAGTCCTCGTCACCTGGACCATGCTCTGCACCGGCACCGACAGACGAGTCCTTCCGATGACCCTGCGCCTCGATTCCGTCCTCGGCAATTCCCAGCGTCTCGACGGCGGAGCCATGTACGGCAACGCCCCCCGCGCACTCTGGTCGACCTGGTCGCCCCCCGACGAGCAGAATCGCATCGAGCTCGCCTGTCGCTGCCTGCTGATCCGCGAAGCGGGTCGCACCGTGCTCTGCGAGACCGGCATCGGCGCGTTCTTCGAGCCGGCGCTGCGCGAACGCTTCGGCGTACAGGAGGAGCGACACGTGCTGCTCGACAACCTCGGCGCGCTCGGGGTGGCCGCGGAGGACGTCGACGTCGTCGTCTTCTCCCACCTGCACTTCGACCACGCTGGCGGCGCACTCACCGCGCATCGCCCGGATCACGAGCCCGAGCTCGCCTTCCCGAACGCGCGCTTCGTCGTCGGGCGCACGGCCTGGGAACGGGCGCGCCATCCGCACCCCCGCGATCGCGCGAGCTTCGTTCCACGACTCAATCAGCTGCTCGAGAGCAGCGGTCGGCTGGAGATCGTCGAAGGCGATCGCAGCACGACGCTCGGCCCGGACTACCGGCTGCACGAGAGTTCCGGCCACACTCCCGGAATGCGGTTGCTCGAGGTCGCGACCCCAACGGGACCGCTGGTCTTCGCCGCGGACCTGGTACCGGGCGTGCCCTGGGTGCGCCGCGCGATCACGATGGGCTACGACCGCTTCCCGGAGCTGCTGATCGACGAGAAGGCGCGCCTCCTCGACGACCTCGTCGCACGCCGCGGATCGCTGTTCTTCACCCACGACCCCAAGGTCGCCGTCGCACGTCTCGCGCGCGACGACAAGGGCCAGGTCGTCGCGGGCGAGACGCTGAGCGAACTCCACGTCTGAACGGCGCCGGCCCAGGAGCCGACGCGCGCATGCCGCGCGCCCGACTCAGAGATCGAGAGACAATGGGTCTCCCGATCTCTGAGTGGCCGCGCATGCGGCCACCAGTGAGCACCCGAGAGCCCGTATCCTGGGTTTCCTCTCGGGCTCTCAGTGCTTGGCCGGCTGCTCCTGCTTGCG
Organism: Planctomycetota bacterium; assembly: GCA_046349595.1. GTDB lineage: Bacteria > Planctomycetota > UBA1135 > UBA1135 > UBA2386 > JACRLW01. The sequence goes on along the minus strand of JAXMCA010000001.1, from coordinate 1,093,706 downwards.
CTTGTGCGCAGCGACGATCTCGTGCTGCACGTTGGGCGGCACCGGCTCGAAGTGGGCCGCCGACATGCTGAAGCCGCCCTCGCCCGCCGTGATCGAGCGGAGCTGCGTGGTGTAGTCCTGCATCTCCTTGAGCGGCACCTGCGCGAGGATGGTCTGCAGACCGCCGGTCATCTCCATGCCGGTCATGCGGCCGCGCAGCGTCGCGAGGTTGCTGGCGACGTCGCCGGTGAAGCGCTCCGGGATGCGGATCACCACGTTCATGATCGGCTCGAGCAGGATCGGCTTGGCCTTCTCGAAGGCCTCGGCGAAGGCTCGTTCGCCGGCGAGCTGGAAGGAGATCTGGTCGGAGTCGACGTCGTGGTACTTGCCGTCGTAGACCTCCACCTCCACGTCCTCCACGCGGCAGCCGGCGAGGAAGCCCTTCTCGAGGAAGTGGCGGATGCCCTTCTCGACCTCGGGGATGAACTGGCGCGGGATCGAACCGCCGACCACCTTGTCGACGAACTCGAAGCCCTGGCCGCGATCACGCGGACGGATGCGCAGGTAGACCTCGCCGAACTGGCCACGGCCACCGCTCTGCTTCTTGTGCCGGTGATGGCCCTCCGCGGGGATCGTGATGGTCTCCTTGTAGGGGATGCTCGGCGCATGCGTGTGGGTCGCGCAGTGGTAGCGCTTCTCCAGACGCTTGAGCTGCACGTCGACGTGCAGCGGGCTCATGCCGGACACGATGAGTTCGCCGGTGTTGGCGTCCCGCTCGACCTTGAAGGTCGGATCCTCCGCCGCGAGCTTCTCGAGGCCCTGGCCGATCTTCTGCTCGTCGCCGCGCGATGCCGGATTGACCGCCACGCTGAATGTCGGCGAGGGGAAGCTGATCGAGCGCATCACCACCGGGTGTCCGTCCGCGGTGATGGTGTCACCGAACGACAGGCTCTCGATCTTGCCGACCGCGAACAGGTCGCCGGCGACGACGCGATCGACGGTCTTGTTCTCGATACCCTCGCGCACCTGCAGCGCCATCACCTTCTCGTGCTTGCCGGTGCGCACGTTGAGGAAGCCCTGGTCGGCGGAGACCGAACCGCGGAAGCACCGCAGCCAGCTGACGCGGCCGACGTAGGGATCGACGATGGTCTTGAACACGCGTGCGACGAAGGGCTGATCGGGATCCGGTTCGATCACCTGATCGAGCTTGTCACTGCCGGGCTTCGAAGCGCTGTGCGGGCCGAAGGTGCCCGGCGAGGGGAAGTAGGTCTTCACGAAGGCGCACAACTTGCGCAGGCCGACTTCCTTCGGCGGACAGACCGTGAACAGCGGGGTGACCTTCTCCTTCGCGATGGCGATCGGAAGGTACTTCTGGAAGTCCGCGTCGGAGAGTTCGCCGGTCTCCAGGTACTGCGCCAGGATGTCGTCGTCGGCCTCGGCGACGCGCTCCTCGAGCAGCGCGCGGTACTCCTTGCAGCGCGGACCATCGCCGTGCAGCACGTCGTGCACGGAGGAGAACGTCGGGCCGTCGGCGTCGGGGTAGGTCACCGGTACGACGGTGTCGCCGAACACCTCCTGCAAGGACATCAGCACTTCCTCGAAGTGCGCGTTCTCGCCGTCGGGATGCGTGACGACCACCGCGCGGCCGATGCCGACCGACTTGGCGGCGTCGAAGAGCTGCCGACCGTGGAAGGTGAGACGGCCGGATGCACTCACGCACAGCAGGGCGGCCTCCACCACGTCGAGACTCGCCAGGGCGTCGGCGAGGAAGTCTGCGTGCCCCGGCGTGTCGATCACGTTGAGCAGCGTGTCCTCCCAGTGGAACCCGAACACGTGCCCGTTGAGGGTCTGCTTGCGCTCCTTCTCCTCCGGCAGCGTGTCGCTCACGCTCGTGCCCTCCAGCGAGTTGCCGTGACGGTTCGAGTCCTTCGTGACGAAGGCGAGCGCATCGATCAGCGCGGTCTTGCCCGAGCTGCTGCTGCCGACGAGTGCCAGGTTGCGGATCGCGGCGGAACGGTGAGCCATGTGCAGGTCGTTTCTTCTGAAAGACACGGTGCACGCGGCTCTGCGGCCGCGCGCAGCCGGAAGAGGGGAACGCGGCGGATCATACGCGCACGCGATCCCACGACCACGGCAACGATCGGTGTCCGTCGGCCGCGACCTCGGGTCGAAGGGGCATCACGCCCTGAGGCGGTGCGCAACCCTCGACCGCATGCGAGCGTCGGTCACTGCGACCCGAGCGGCTCGCCGACGACGATCTCGACGCGGCGATTGCGCGCCTTGTCTCCCTCGCTGCTGCCGGAAGCCCGCGGGTCGTATTCGCCGTAGCCGACCACCGCGATGCGCCGCTCGGGCAGTCGACCGTTGTCGGCCAGCCAGCGCGCGACGGCATCCGCTCTCTCCAGCGAAAGATGGCGGTTGTTGCGGAAGGTCCCCTTGGTCTTCTTGATCGGGTCGGTGTCGGTGTGACCTTCGACGTAGATCCGGCGGTCGGCGAAGTCGCGCGACAGCACCGTGGCCACGCGGTTGAGGATCGACGACGCGCCCGACTTCACGGTGGCGCTCCCCGAATCGAAGGTGACGGTGTTCTCGATGCCGATCGAGATGCGTCCGAACTTGCGGCGGACATCGAGCTCGGGCAGGGCGTCCTGCACGCGCGAGAGATCCGAATCGGTTCCCGTCGCCGAGGCCTCCACCGGCTTCGATGCGGATTCGGAGAGCTTGCGCTCGGCCTCGTCCTTGAGTCGACGCAGGTCCTCGCTCTCGGCCTTCGCACTGGCGAGCCGTGCCTGCAGATCACGGATCTCCGAGTCGCGGTCGCGCAGGAGGTCCTGGTAACGGGTCGCACAGCCGCCTGCGACGAGCAGGTAGGCACAACAGCAGAGGGAGAGCAGCTTTCTCATGGTGGCTCAGGAGTCAGGTGGTTCGTCTACGGAGGAGGAGCAACAGGGCGCCGATCGCGAGCAGTCCGAGACCGGCGACATACCAAGGCGACGCGACGTGCTCCGCTTGCCATTGCGGCCACGTCACGGTGAGGAAATCGACGATGTCGCCCAGGAGGAACAGCGAGATCACGGCGCCCAGGGCCAGGAACGGCCCGAAGGCGACGTACGGATCGCGCACGAAGAGGAAGCGGATCCCGCCGGCCACAGAGCCGAGCAGGCATCCGAGGAAGAAGGTGGTCAGGGCTCCCTTCCAGCCGAGGAAGCCTCCGATGCCGGCCATCAGCTTCACGTCGCCGAAACCCATCGCCTCCTTGCCCGTGAGCATCTGCGCAGCGCGACGCACGGCCCAGGTCAATCCGAATCCGGTGCCGACGCCGATCCCACTCACCACCAGCGCATGCGCGGCGGGAGGCATCTCGAGCAGATCCTTCATCGGCTCGAGCGGCGGCAGGATCGGCAGGGCCGCGGCGGCGATCGGACCCGCGACGATCAGCGGTTTGGTGAGGCGATCGGGCAGGATGCGGAACTCGAGATCGATGAAGCTGTTGGCGATGAGGTTGGCGAGGAGGAAGGCGTGGCACAGGAACGCAAACCACGCGGCCGACCACAAGCTCGCGAAACTCGGCGAGAGTCCGGAAGGTGGCCACGCGGCGAGCGCGAAGAAGGCCAGGGACGTCAACGCCTCGACCAGCGGATAGCGCACGCTGATGCGCGCGCCGCAACAACGCGCACGGCCGCGGAGGAACAGCCACGACACGATCGGCAGGTTCAGCGCAGCGGGGATCGGGGCGCCGCACTTCGGACACGCAGAGCGCTTGCCCGTCGACTTCTGCTCGTCACGCGGCGGCAGTCGATGGATGACGACATTGAGGAAGGAGCCGACGACCGCGCCCAGCACGGCCGCACCGACGAGGCTGACCACCTCTGGTGAGCTCGAGATCATCATCGGGTCCGAGCAGACTGTCTGCGACGGACCGCCTCCCTGAAATCGTGGATGGGAGCCCGCGCTCCCTGGAAACCGCGCGGCGGAGACTATCTCCCGCATCGGAGCAGATCCAGCACGCGCTCGGAGCTTCGCGGAGATCGCGCAGCGCCACGGCACGCACGCGGCATCACGCGTCGATGGGGCGACCGCGATCAGGGCGTCAGGATGGAGAAGCCGCCGAGCGACGGCAACTCCGCGGCGTCGAGTTCGGCTTCGAAGCGCAGGCGAAAGTAGGCGCCGGCGGGGACGCTGAGCGGTTGGCGCAACGGCAGGCGCATCGGCGCGAGGATGTGCTCCACGTCGGCCCGCGGGCGATCGGGGCGAGCGACGTCCGGCGGCGCGACCTCGAGGTAGACGCGCAGGTCGCCGCGCAGATCCTCGAGTTCGACGTCGACGGCCGCGCCGTGATCGACGGGAAGCGGCATCCACTGCGTGGCCGCGGCGGCGCGCAGAGCCGCGCCGGGAGGTGTGCCGGGTGTCAGCTCCGAGGGCAGCACGATCGGGGCCTCGAGAACCCCCTGGATGCGGACCTGGGCCGGGAGCGCGAGCGTGACACCGGGTGGCATCCGCCCCTCGAGCGTCGGCGTTCCCCCGACGATCAAGGTGACCGGCGAGCCGGTTTCCGTCGTCGTCCGGATCTCACCTGAGGTGTCGACGAGGAGATCACCGCCGATCACCAGGCACACTCCCGAAGCCCGTGCGAGTTCCTCGACGCCGGGAGAACGCCCGGCGCGCCACGGCACCTCGCGTGCACTGTGTTCGAGGGTGACACGACCACGCACCACCAGATCGCGAGTCACCCGGATCAGCAGGGGCGTCTTGCCCACGCTCAGCACCAGTTCGCCCCCCTGCTCCACCTCGATCGACGTGAAGTCGGCGGACACATCTCCGCCGGGCGAGGTGCGGCGGCTCGGGTCGTCGAGCAGATCGGGGCTGCTCAACTGCAGGCGCGAACCCGCGGGGACCACCAGCCGACCCGAGCGACCGGTCCCGGCCTCGCGCCGCGCACGCGGCTGGATGCGTCCGTGGACGACCTCGAAGGACAGGCCCGCATCCGGATCGGGCTCGAAGACGAGCGTGGCGGGATCGACGTCGCGCGCGCGGACACGCACGCCCGCGTCGACCTTCACGGAAAGCGCCGCCGAGAGACTCAAGGCACGACCGCGGAAGTCGACGAGCCCGCCCTCCTCACCCTTGGCGAACTCGAGGTAGAGCAGGTCCCCGGCTTCGAGCGGGACCGACCTCGCGATGCGCAGCGTGATAGCGGCCACCATCGAGCCTCCGGGCCGGCTCTCGTCCGGGCATCGCACCGAAACCTCGTCGATCGCGACCTGATCCGGCGCCGACGCACCGGTGACGATGCGCCACAACCGGAACGCTTCGGGCCGCGATGAACTCGGCAACGGCGGCATGTTCAGGCGGATCGTCAACCGTCGATCGTCCGCCGCGACGCGCAGACTGCCTCCGGACTGCGGATCGACCTGGAACTCCTCGTCGCCGATCCCCGCCGGCAGGAACAGGCTCGGCATCCCGAGCTGCTCGGGGGTGGAAGCGGTGGTGAAACGACACGCCACGCCACGGCGCAGGAGCTTTCCGGAACGGGAACGCAGCGCGAAGCTCGCGGGCATCCCCGCCACCTCCAGCCGGTAGCTGATGCCCGGGCGGAACGAGCCGTCGTCGAGACTCGTGGTGAGCGGAGTTCGCGGCCGGAAGCGCACCGAACGCGTGCCGACCTCGAGGAAGCCGTCGACGGTCCGACCGCTCTCGTCGGCGACGCGGAACGACTCGCTGGTGACCGACAGCGGGTCGATGGCGTCGCTGAAGTAGACCGTCAGCGCCTGGTTCAGGGCGATCGGGGGCGCGGACGGCGATCCGCCGGGTTCCACGCGCTCGACGTCGAGCCAATCTGCTGGACGGTCGCAGCCGACCGTCAGCGTGACGAGGCAGAAGACAGGGGCAAGAGCGCGCAAGGTCGGACCAGACGAAGCGGATCGGACGCGGCTCCCTCGAAATGCAAAGCGCCGCCGGACCCATCATCGTCCGGCAGCGCCTTTCGGTGAAGCGCCTGCGATGCGGCGGACTTCAGCTGCTGCGCACCGCGCGGAACACCAGTCCGACACCGCGCAGCGCGGGCGACTGGGGCGGAGTCGCGGAGACGTTGTTCTCCATGATCAGCCGGAAGTTCATGAAGCGCGGGAGCAGGTTGTTCGCCGGATCGCGGATCAGGTCGAGGTCCGTCTCCGTGACGTACGGAGTCAGGCCCTCGGCCGGGACGCGCGCACCCGTGGGGAAGGGATCGGCCGGAGTGACCGGCGGATCGATCGGCGCATCGCCCGGGTTCACCATCGCATAGCGGTACGCCTCGCAGGCATAGTTCGCATTGAGCAGGTTGCCGCGATGGTCGGGGCGGTCCTGGGTCAGCGGGTTGTAGAGCGTCGCGTTGGTCATGGTCTTCAGACCACGGAACTCGACGGCGATGCTCGTGCCACCCGGCTGGCGCGCGGGCGGCGGATCGAGCACGGCGACCATGTCCTGCAGACGGATGTCGGGACCGGCAGGCGTCGCGAGCAGGTCGGGACGACCGGTCACCGGCGGCAAGCCGGGAAGGGCCGGCGTCTGGGTCAGAAGGTCGTGCGCGTTCGGGCGCAGCGTGTCGAAGAACCCGAAGGTCACCATCGACACCTTGCGCACGAGATCGATCTGCGACCAGTGCAAGGTGGAGTCGCCGGCCTTGGTCTGCGCGAGCCCGGCGATCGGGTCACCCAGTCCGAGGTCCTTGATCACACCACCACGCGCGGTGAGTTCGCGATCGGGATCGACGCGCGTGAACGTGCTCGGGTTGTTCGGATCGGGTCCGCCGAAGCTGTAGACGCGGAAGAAGGGCCAATCGATGTTGGTGCACTGCCAGGGGTTCGGCGTCGTGACACCCGGGCCCTGGTTGTAGTAGCCACCGGGGCCCGCGGGAGTCCAGATCGGCCCGAGGTAGGCGATGTGGAACAGGTTGCCGGCGTTGGCGACGGCACGGGTGTCGTCGGGCCAGACCGAGATGTCGACCAACAGCGGCAAGGCGATCGGGTCGTGATCGCGCTGACGGAGTCCGTTGAAGTCTCCGAAATCGCGGACCAGGCGGTCGTGCACCCAGCCGTCGCGGTCGTTGTTGATGCCGAGCATCGCCGTGGCGACGTTGTCCTGACACCAGGGGGACGAGATGTCGGTCGTCGAATCGCCGACCGGCGGCGGATCGACAGGATCCTGTGCGCCACCGAGACCGATCGCCCGATCGAGCGCCATGTCCCACGACACGTGGCGCGAGTCACGCCAGGTGTAGGTGTGCGAGAACTTCGGATAGGGCACGTACTTGATCCCCGAGGCGGCGCGGAAGGCGTCGTTGGGGTTGATCACGTAGGACTGGTCCTTCACGACCTCGACCATCGAGGAACCCTGCAGCGGGTTGTCGGCGAAGACCGGCGAGATGCCGCTGAACAACGACGTGCAGTTCAGCTCGCAGGTCGACGGTCCCATCGGCGGGTCGAAGCGCCGGAACAGGTAGTCCGGCCGCTTGTTGCTGTGCCCGAGCGCCATCGTGTAGCGGTCGAAGCGGTCGAAGAGCACGACCGCGTCGTTCCACGGCGCCCAGTTCATCTGCTCGACGTCGATGTTGAGGTCGGAGGTGTCGTGGTAGCTGAGGCCGAAGTCGTCCTCGCGGTAGGTCATCTGCATCCGGCAACCGAAGGCCGTGTGCGGCTCGACGATGCCACCGAAAGGCTGGGGGCCCTGCGGCGGCTGGAACACCAGCGGCGGTGCAGGCTGGACCGCGACCATGCTCGGCGTCTGGTAGAGCACACCACCGCCCAGCGCAGCGCGAGGCTGGATGTTGGTCGGTGGGATGCGCGGGGTCGGCGGGGGCCCAGGGGTCGCGGCGACGGCCGGAGCCACGCACTGACCGGACTGCCAGCGCTGGATCGAGGCGAGGTTCGCCGAGTCCGCGGTCTTGCTGCGGCGGGTCACCGGCGCAGCGCGCAGGGTGCCGTTGTCGAGCTGAAACTGGCCGAAGTAGTCCAGCGAACCGGGACGCGTGCCGTCCTCGTCACCCGCGGCGAAGCGGAACACGCGGTTGCCGATCCAGCTGTCGAGCGCCGTCGCCGAGATGTCGAAGGGCATCGAGAAGTTGGCCAGCGGGACGTCGACGCTCTGACCGTAGGACGTGATCGTGTCCGGCTGGCGCCGATCGACGATGTCGAGGCGGTTTCCGGCGAGGTCACGCACGCCCGAGGTGCCCAGATCGATGTGCAACCAGTAGCGCTCGGTCTGGCCGGCGACGTGGTGGAAACCGGCCGGCGGCTGCAACTCGAGCAGAGTGCCGTCACCACGGCGGTCGATCAGACGCGCGACGAGGAAGTCGAGCGACGCCGACTTCGGCGTGGCGAGCACCGCAGGGAAGTTCCCCACGTGGCACTCCTGCTGCGAGAGCAGGAAGTTGTCGAAGGTGCTCACCGCCTCGACGTCGACCGGCTCGCTGAAGCGGAAGCCGATGGACGCGTCCGGCAGGATCACGATCGCACCCTGCGGAGTCGCGGGCAGCGAGACCGGATCGGGGTCGATCAGCGCGAACTCGACGCGACGGTCAGCGTCGCTGACCGCACCCGAACCCATCGCCGGACCGTAGCGGAGGTACTCGTAGTAGCGCACCGTCACGTCGCAGTCGGCGCCCGCGCCGTTGTTCGCCGCGGCCTCGAGTTGCACCTCGTTGCCTGCGGAGTCGAAGCCGCGCAGCGTGGAGACGACCACGTTGAACACGTCGAGATCGCCGCCGTCGGTCCCCGTGGCGGTCAGGCCCGGGCCCGTGAAGTTGCCGTCACCTTCGACCGTTCCGACCTCGAGCACCTGCATGATCTCGGCGCGGATCCGCACCAGTTCGCCGGTGTTCAGGCTGGTGACGTTCTGCACCAGGAAGTCGCCGGCGCGCAGCGGGAAGGCGGTGCCGTTCTCGTCGACCGTGGGGACTTCGGAGGGACCCTTCGGCAGGCCGGAGTCGCGGCTGATCAGACCGTCGACGAACGGCAGGCGACCGCGCACCGCGACGTGCGAACCGCGCTTGGTCACGGTGAGGGTGCGCGTCGACGTGTCGATGGCGGTGATCCCCATGCGCTTCTGGGTGATCAGCTGGGGACGCTCGAAGTCGTCGAGCGCGCCCACGCGACCGTCGAGCAGATTGCCCGAGCGGAAGTCGCGGATCGTCGCCGGGTCACCGATCGCGTCGACCCCATTGAGTTGCGGAACGACGTCCGGACGGATCTTGAACAGGGTGGCCGCGATGCCCTGGGTCGGGATCGCGATGCGGTAGTTGGCCGTGAGCTGGTCGAGGCTCTGCTGCAGACCGTTGGTCGTGCGGCTGAGCGAGGTCTCCCCGCCGATCAGCGTCGTGTCGATCACGACCGAGTCGCCGCCGTCGGTGAGGACGCGCACCGTGGCCGGTTCGAAGGCGACCGGCGCCGGGACGACGTTGGGGTCGTCGCGGAAGCGCAGCAACTGGATCGCGGATGGGTTGTTCTGGAAGAACTCGGTCGTCAACCCGAGGCTCCGATCGAACTTGAGCTCGAGCGCGGCATTGCGCGGGACCACCGGGATCGGATTGGTGAGCACGTTCTGGTCGCGGTACGCCGGGCTCAGTTCGACGACGCCCGAGCGCGCGATCGACAGCGCGGCATCGAACTGGGCGCGCTCCTGGACGTCGTCCCAGAGGATCATCAACTCCTCGTGGCCGACGCTCACATCGAAGGGCAGGAAGCGGAAGTTGGCGCCGGGTCGCACCTCACCGACCGCGTCGATGAGCGGATCGGTCTCGATGATCGGTGAGACCACGACGTTCTTCGCGATCAGCACCGGCTCGCGGTGGAGTTCGTCGCGGCGGTCCGCGCCGGCCGCACCCACGCGGCGGTAGGCGTAGACGTCGACCAGTCGACCGTAGGTGATGCGCTCGAGTCGCGCACCGGAGGTCTGCTGTCCGCCACCTCCACCACCGCCTCCGCCGCCACCACATCCCGCGGCTGCGAGCACGAGGGCGCAGGAGAGGACGCCCTTCTTCGTGAACTTGCTTGGAGCCATGTCGCTCATCACTGTTCGAGAAGCTGTATCCAGAAGTGGGTAGCGCGAGGCAGGCGTCCCGTCACCACCCGGTGAATCTTGTCGTTGTCGCGAGCACGCGAACGGCGCACCGTTCCGCGGTCGGCCGCGGCATCGCTGCCGCGGCCGGGAGTTCCGCGCGGTGCGCGGACCCCCGTGAGGATCGCATCAGAACCGATAGGGCAGACCGAGGAAGGTGACCGCGGGACGCGGGGTCGTCGCCGTCAGGCCCTGACCGCTCGAGTTGCCGGCGAAGGGCGAGTAGGTCGTGTTGAACAGCACGTCCCACTGCACATAGCGCGGCTGATGCGTCTGCAGCCAGGTCAGGAAGGCCGGGTTGCGCAGGTCGAACTCGAAGGGCTCGTCGGTGGACGACAGGCCACTCGGCCAACGTTCGGCGCCGAATCCGGTCCGAGGGCTCGTCGAGAAGGCGAAGCCGATGCGCACGTTGGCGATCGGTGCCTGGTTGCCCTGCTGATCGATGGCGTAGGTCGGGCCGAGGCCCGGGTTGCCATCGGTGACGACGTCGAAGAACTTGGCCAGGACGCGAGCGGAGACAGCTCCGGTCTGCAGAGCCGAATCCGGCGCGAGGAACACGAAGCGCTCGTTGTGGCTGAGGATCCGGTAGTCACCGAGCGCCGTACCGTTGGCATCGCGCAGTTCGAGGCGATAGCCGACGTAGCGATCACCGATGGTGCCGAGGCTGCTCCCGCTCGACAGCTCGACCAGGTAGGCCGCCGCGCCGTCCAAGGTAGCGGACGGATTGACGTTGGCGACCGGGAAGCTCGTCGCGCCGCCGATCGTGACCGCGGGGAAGGTCAGCTGACCGGTGCTGTCGAACGCGGCGTAACCGAGGTTGTCGGTCGTGGTGGTCGTGCCACCGTAGCCCAGGTCCGGGTCACCGAAGTCCGGGTGCGGCTCGCTGCCGGCCGCGGCCACGACCACGCGCGGCGTGTTCGGCGCCGGGGCGGTGTCGACGCGCTGGCGGTTCGCCGCACCGAGCTCGATCCAGCGCGAACGACCGCGCGAGCGCGAGGCGAAGGGCGACGGCAGCAGGATCGGGCTCGGACGGATGTCACCTTCGCCGTTCTCGAAGGTGATGGTGTTGCCCAGATCGTCGATGCGCGTGCCGTTGGACTCCAGCCAGCCGCGCCAGGCGAGCAGTTGCTTCTTGCGCGTCGGCGGCACCTCGGTCTTCACGCCCGTCGTGTCGAAGTAGACGAAGCGGATGTTGTCGTCGAGACGGTTGCCGGTGTTGTCCTGCTGGTCGTCACCCGGCGGAACGAGGAGTTGCACGAGACCCATGCCGCCGAAGCCGCCGATCGGACGCGCCGGATACGCGACGGGCGGATACTTCGAGTCGATGCGTGTGCCGCCGAACTCACCCTGCTGACCGGTGGCGCCGTCCGCGGAGACCGCGAAGCTGTAGTCGCGCTCGCGATAGGTCGCGGTGGTCAACGGCGACGTGCCGTGCACGAAGATCTCGATGCCCTGGCCGGCCATCAGGACGACCATGCCACCGGAGCCCGCACCACCGCCGCCACCGTCGGTGTTGCCACCGGCCTGTTCGCCACCACCACCGTTGCCGCCGTTCGCGGAGATCACACCGCGCGCGCCGATACGGATGGTGCCGAGGCACTTCACGATCAGGACGCCGCCGCCTGCACCGCCGCCACCACCCTTGGTGTCGTTGATGAACGACGAGTCGTTGATGGTGCAGCCCGAGGTCGACTTGTCACCGCCACCACCGCCACCTGCGCCACCGCGCACGGCGAGCAGTTCGCCATGGACGCGGATGCCACGGAAGACGTTGACGCCGTTGCCCCAGAAGTCGTTGTCGTTGCGCGTGTCTTCGAATCCGCGCGGGCCCGGCGCACCACCGGGCAGCACGGCCGCGGTCGTCGTGCAACCGACGCCGCCGTCACCGGTCGCCTGCGGCGGACGAGAGGCCTGCGCAGGGGGCGGATAGTACGGATCGCCCTGCGTCGAGAAGCTCCCACCACCACCGCCGGAACCACGGCCGCAGGTCGCGGTGCAGCTCAACAGTCCACCGGCGCCACCGACGGCCGGCTTCTGGTTCGGGCCGAAGCCCGGCTGACCGGAGGCGCTCCGACCGACCGCGTTCGGGCTGCCGAGACCACCGTTGCCACCACCGCAGCGACCGATGCCACCGCCGGTCGGGAAGTTCGCGGAGTTGAGCGTGTTGACGCGTTCGCCGTCACCACCATCGACGGTCAGCGTGCCGTTGACGATGAAGTCGCCGGTGACCAGCCACTGCATCGGGCGGGTGCCGACTCCACGGACGACGACACCCTCGGGGATCTCGACGCGCGCGAAGTTGAACACGCCACCGGCCACGTTGATCGGCGGCCCGTTTTCCGGACTGATCAGCGTCAGGTCGGTGTCCAGCACCACCTCGCGCTGCGCGGGACGGTAGGTCAACCGCGACTCGCCGCCCTCGAAGTCGAAGCTCGCCGTGAGCTTGCCTGCCGACAGCGTCGCCGAAGGCTCGAGGTAGGCGGCCTCGGTGTCGATCGTCGAGTCGGCTCCGAAGGACTCGATGATCGAGTCGTACTGCGGCTCGAAGTCCTGCCGCGTGTCGAAGCTGGAGACCACCGGCTCATAGGCGGCGTTCTGCACGTTCGATTCACCCGACATGTCCTCCACCGAGCGCTCGACGCGCACCGAAATCGTGGCGTTGTTCGGGAGGATGCCGAGCGGGCGCAACACCACGGTCGCGCCGGCGCGGGTGTTCTCCTCGAGATCCACCGTCGCCGGGAACCACACCGGCAGGCCCGGCACCGCCGGGTCGGTGAACTCCAGCGACACGCGGCCGCGATCCGCCGGGAGGCGGACCAGCGGATCGGCGCTGATGTTCACCGGCACGTTGGTGTCTGCGGGGTTCAGCGGCTGATCGAAGCGGAGGCGGACCTCGACGGGCTGACGCCCGAGCCGGTTCAGCGCCACGCCCTGGCTGTCGCGCGGAGTCACCGTGACCGAGGTCACGCGCGGTCCGCCGGCACGGGTGTCGCTGAACAACTGCGAGGGGGTCGTGCCGTCCGCGGTCTGGAAGGTGAAGGACACCGCCTGCGTCAACGCATGGCCCTTCTGATCGCGCAGCACGGTGTTGTTGCGGCGATCACCGGAGACCAACTGCACCACGTAGGTGCGCCCCGGTCGGAAGCCACCATTGTCGTAGGTGTTGTTGGTCGGGAAGCGCGGCGTGAACACCAGCTGCCTGCCCACGTCGGCATCACCGGCCGAGGCCGCGAGCGAGAAGGTGCCGGCAGGTCGCTCCGTCAGCGCCGTCCCGTTCTGGTCGAAGACCTGGAAGCTCACCGTGTTCAGATCGGCCGAGCTGAGGTCGACGGCACCGGTGAAGTCGATGCGGATCGACTCGTTGAGGAACAGCTTGCCGTTGTTCGGCGGCGTGGTGCGAAGGACCAGGAAGGTCCCCCCACCGCTGTTCGAACTGGAGCCACAAGCTCCGAGAACGATCGCGAGGGCGGAGGCCGTGACCCACCGGATCTTGCGCGTGACTGTCTTCGGGTTCATCGCGTTGATGGTCTCGGACCGGCAGGACGCCGGTCCGGCAGAGAGGGACAGAACTTGCGGCCGTGGAGCCGAGTCGGAATGCGGTACGGGAGTTCGTGCGGGGAACCGGGGCCGGATCGAACCGCCCCCGGAGCCTGGCTCACCTCAGCCGCTCGAAGCGGTAGGTGAACAGGAAGGAATCGATGGCGGGTGAGACCGGCGGATTCGCGTCCACGTTGTTGCGCATCAGGAAGCGCCAATTCACGTAGCGGACGTCGCGGGCCAGGAAGACATCGCGCGGGCCGGCGTAGCGACCGACGAAGGCGTCGGAACGCAGGTCGCCGACATCACGCGTGTACTCCGTGAGGTTCTTGTTGTAGAGATAGGTCCACCACTCGCGGCTCTGACCACTGACCAAGCGGTCGTCGTACTTGCGGATGTGGGCATCGCCCGCCTTCAGCGGATCGAGCGGGAAGTTCACGGCGTCGGGCGCCGGGAAGTTGGCCGTCGAGTTGCGCGGCGGGTTGTAGATGCCGCGCAGAGCGATGTAGGCCCAGGGGTCCGAGTCGATCGGTCCGGCGGCGCGGAACTCGGGCAGCACCGCGGTGCCCGCCGGCAGCGACTCGGTCGGCGGATCGAGCAACCACGAGTAGCTCGGCAGCCAGCCCTGCGGCAGCGAGGAGTTGCCGCCAGCATCGATCAGGTACGGGCCGAGGCGCGGGTCGCCGGTGCCGGGCGTGCGCGCCGGCATGCGGTGCGGGTTGAAGAGGTCGACGAAGCCGGCCGTCACGACGGTCTGCCGCTTCAGGAAGTCGACCATCACCCAATACATGGAGTTGTCCTGTCCTGGAACGGCTCCTCCCGTCGGTGTGTAGCCGCCGGTGCCCGTGTTCCAACCCGTCGAGCCGGGGCTCACGCAGATCGGACGGCGCGTCGAGGTGCCGGCGAAGCCCGCCGAGAAGTTGCGGAAGTTCGGTTGCGGACCCGACTGCACCGTGAGCGCGATCTGCCAACCGTTGAAACCGGTCGCCAGGAAGCCGTTGCCGGCCGGCAGATCCGGGTCGTCGCAGTAGGTCCAGAAGTCGGCCAGGAGCGGGAGCGCGACCGTGCCCACCAGACCGTCGGTGAAGGTCTCCACGGTGGAGCGCTGGGACGGATTGAGGTGGTAGTTCTCGAGGTTGTACCAGGAGTCCTGAGCGAAGGCCAAACCGCCACCGGTCTGCGGCGTGACCGACCGCCCGAAGCCACCGAGGAAGGGCGAGATCAGGTACGGCGGCACGCTCTGGTTCGCGTTCGGCTGATCGGCGCCCTCGTGCGAGTTGCCGCCCTGCGCGATGACCGTCTCGTCGCGATAGACGAAGTACGGCTTCTGGAAGGTGGGCAAGGGCAGGAATCGATTGACCTGGTTCGGCTCGAAGACCGCGAGCCCCTGGTCGATCGTCAGCTGCTGGTCGACGTAGGCCTCGAACGGAGGCGGCGTGTTCTCCCGCGTCCCCGTGCCGACGGCACGGTTGTGCACGTAGTTGTCCTGGAAGGACGGGATCAAGCCCGAGTTCGGCAGTTCGGCAAGTGCACTGAACGATCCGACGCAGGGCTCCGGACGCGACTCCGCGTGACCGAGGTAGAGGCTGACCCGATCCAGCACGTCGTAGGTGATCGCCGAGTTGGTGAACGGCGCCCACCACATCTGCTCGACGTCGAGATTGAAGTCGAGGGGATCGAGACGCGAGAGGCTGAGGTCCAGCTCGCGCCACAGGGTCTGCAGACGGCAACCCCAGGGGTTCAGTGGGTTCTGGATGCCAGTCCCGAAACGGACACTCGCGGTGGCCGACGCGATCAGCGGCTCCGCGGCTTTGCGCTCCGCGCAGTAGCGGAAGATCGAGGTCTGCGGCGGCGGCGAGAGCTGGTTGACGTCGTCCACCACCTTCTTGGCGCGCGCGGTCAGACGCGCCTGCAGACGGCCGTCCGAGAGGTAGGAGACCGCGCCGAACAGATCGTCCAGCGGGTAGGACTCCATCGTCTGCGGCAGCGGTTGACCGTTGTTCGGGTCGAGGCGCGGCGCTTCGGCGTCGCGGTAGAGCGAGGGCTGCTCGTCCTCATCGCGCGTGGCGACGCGACGGACGACGCTGATCGTCAGGTTGTCCGCATAGAACGGGATGTTCGATGCGTCCTTGCGGGTGTCGATGCTGAAGGGAACGACCAGGAAGTCACGGACCGCGGAGAGCGCCTGGAAGTCGACCGGATTGCCGGTGAGGTCGCGGATGCCCTCGATGCCACCGAGCACGTGCAGGAAGTAGCGGAACCGCTTCTGGTCGAAGGCGACACCCTCGTCCGCGGTGCGCATCTCCTCGTCGATGTAGAGGCCGTTGAGCGACTGCAGCCGGATCGAGGTCTGCGAGCCGTCCTCGTCGATCACGCGCGACGCGATCAGGTGGGGCGTCTTGAACTTGTCGAGACTGAATCGAGCCGGGTCGATGTTGCGCGGCTGGATGAACTCGGCCGAGATGACGTCGGGGTCGAGGACGTTGCGGGTCGCGAAGAAGAACGAGTCGTGCGCCCGCACGGTGTCCATGTCGACCGGCTTGGTGAAGCGGATGATCGCTTCCGCATAGGGCGACACGTTCTGGTTCGACGGGCTCGGCGTGCCATCGAGCAGAGGCAGCGGCGTCGGGGAGAACTCGAGGAAGTTGACCGGATCGTCGCGGTACTCGAAGCCCGTGGTGTTGTCGACGCGGCTGGCCGTGAACTCGGCGATCAACACCGCGTGCGGCGCGTTGTGCAGCAGCCAGGCCTCCAGACCCGCGCCGTTGCCCGGATAGTCGGGGCGGGTCCTGGGATCGAGCGCGGCAAAGCCTGGAATCGAACGGATCACACAGCGGACGATGCGTTGTGTCGGCGTACCGGGCGGCGGGATCGGGTCATCCGGCTCCTGGATGATCTCGCCGGCTCCGAGCACGTCGTTGGTCGCCGGATCGATCGCGCGGACCACGTCGCCGATGTCGATCTTGTGGTCGACGTCGCCCTTGAACAGGCGCACGATCTGCGTGCCGCTGTCGACCTGCTCGACGCTCGCGACGTACATCAGCATCTCGCCGACGATGCGCGGGCGCTCGGGATCGCGTACGAAGCCACGTGCGATGTCCGCGGAGTTGTCGGATGCATTGCCCGAGCGGAAGTCGCGGATGACGGACTGTTCGCCCTGGTTGTTGGTCCCGACGTAGGGAGAGGCGAGGTCGCCGGCGATGCCGCGGATCCGGAGCGGGCCCTCCAGCGCAATCGCGAGCCGGATGTTCGCGCCGAGTTGGTCCGACGAAGCCGGCAGGCCGGATGCGTTGTTGCGGACCTGGTAGCGCGCACCTTCGGAGCCGAGCAGGACCGGATCGAGGATCAGCGACTTCTCGCGCACCACGACGCGGATCGGAATGACCCGGAAATCGCCAGCCGGATTGCTGTCGTTCGGATCACCCTGGATCTCGAGGAGTTGGACGGCTTCGGTGTTGCGGATCCCGGTGATCGCTCCGGTGGCGTCGCGTGCGACGAAGAAATCCTCGGTGATGCCGAGCTTGTCGGAGAAGCGCAGTTCGAGCGCTGCGTTGCGCGGCACGACCGAGAACGGACGCGCGCTCGCGTTCTGGCCGAAGACCCCCGCCGAAACCTCGCGCAGCCGTGCTCCCAAACCACTGAAGGCCGCATCGAACTCCGCCGAGCCGATCTCGCGTGTGATCAGGACGCGACCCTGCAGGTTGTCCGGGTTCGTCCCGATGAAGTCGTAGAGGATCTCGGAGTCCCCCAGAGTCGAGCCGGCGGGACGTTCGTCCTGGATATCGGGCCCGACCAAGACATCGCTCCGGTACGGCTCGATGACAGTCCCACCCGTGGATGCGGTGCGCAGACCGTAGACGTCCATCAGGCGACCGTAGGCGACCGACTGGAGTCGCGCGTTTCCGGTGACCTGTGAACCCGAACTCCCCGTCGCACTCCCCTTGCCATTGCAACCGCCGAGCACGAGGCCGAGCGGCAGGCTCATCGCGAGGACGGCGAAGCGCAACGCCGCGTGCCGGGAAAGCCGGCTCACCATCCGTCTAGATCCAGCACGATCAAGGGTTTGGGTCAGCTCAGTGCTCATCGATGCAGAGTCCTCTCGACACCGACCGGACGAGGTCTCCGGCGGCTCCGCGGACGGATTCGGACAGTCAGAAGCGTGGGAACCTTAGCCAAGGGCCGACTTCAGGGACAGGGACTTGTGGGCCGTCGTGAGATCGGAACCGGCTGCGGACCAGCCGCTCTTGACCAAATCCCGTGCCGCGCACCCAGCCGCCGGCACCGACCGCTATAAGTCATTGTAAGACAGTCGCTTGGGCACTCCGGTCCGAGCCGCCGGAGGCTGCGTTTCCGCCGAGCCGCGGCCTGGTCTGTGCGGATCCGCTCGACCGCGCGCGGAGAAGGGCTCGTCAGGTCGGGGTCGACTTCGGCGCGCCGCCGCGCTCAGCCGGCCGGAGCATCCGGTTGGAAGCCCGCGACCCGCACCTGTTCCTCGGTCTCGAAGTAGACCCGGTTCTCGGGGCGGATGCGGCGGGCATCGGCATCGTCGTGCCGGTGGGCACGCTCGGTCGTGGCACTGGCGACGAACTGGGCGTCGATCTCCTGCGCGCAGAAGGCGCAGGACAGGCGGGGCGGCCACTCCACCGTGAGGACGAACTCCGCGGCGAGGTAGTTGCGCCCCTCGCCGTTGGTGATGCATCGCTCGTTGCGGCAGCGCATGCCACGCACGGTGGCGCGCATCCGCGTCGTCGTCGCCTGCTTCGCTTCGAGACGGATCGCGCCGAGCTGAAAGGCCATCAAGGCCATGCGCATCGGCACGCCGAGCTCTGCCTGCTGGAAGTAGACCGAGCGTGGATCATCGTCGACGTCGTAGTCGATCTCGTCGACGCGCGGCAGCGGATGCATCACACGTGCGTCGCGCATCACGTCGGATGCCATCGACGCGCGCGAGATGCGGGGGTAGTTCGCGGTGCTCTCCCCGCGATGCCGCTCGCGTTGGGCACGCGTCATGTAGATCGCGTCGATGCGTTCGACGTGCACCGGCGTGAGGCTGGTGAACAACGCGAGCTGGTGCGGTCGACTCGCGGTGAGATAGGCCGCGGTATTGGCTCCACCTGCGATTCCCGGCAGTTCCCCGAAGTTCGCGATGCTGGTCTCCACGGCGAATTCGCGCTTCAACCGATCGAGCACGAACTGCGGCATCTCGAAGCCGGGGTAGGGCGTCATGATGATGTTGGCGCCGAACCTCGCGAGCGCGTACGCGAACGAATGGACGGTTCGCGAATAGCGCAGGTCCCCGCAGAGCACGACGTCGAGCCCGCGCAGTCCGCCCTTCTCGCGCCACAGCGTGTACAGGTCGCAAAGGGTCTGCGTCGGGTGTTCGTGCGCCCCATCGCCGCCATTGACGACCGGCACCTTCGCGTAGTGACCGGCGACGCGCGCGGCGCCGTCCTGCGGGTGCCGCACCACCAGGATGTCGGCGTAGGAACCACCGACGACGCGCACCGTGTCGGCGAGTGACTCGCCCTTCGCGAAGCTCGTGGTCTGCGGATCGGCCGCCGAGATCACACCGCCGCCGAGGCGGAGCATCGCCGACTCGAAGCTCAGGCGCGTGCGCGTGCTGGGCTCGAAGAACAGCGTCGCCATGATCGAGCCACGACACAGGTGGGACCACGCGCGCAGGTCCTCGCGGAACTCGTTCGCGTGGTGGAACAGCTCCATGATCTCCTCGGTGGTGAGATCATCGATCGACACGAGGTCCCGTTTCGCTGGGCGCATCGAGGGGACGAGCTTAGCTCGGCCACGGTCCGGTTGCGCGATCAGAAGAGTTCACGACCCAGACGGAGCAGCGACTCCATCTCATCGACTTCGAGAGCCGCGACTCCGCCGACCCCGCGCGGAGCGGGAGGCAACCCGCGATGAACACGGAGGGCGAGACCGATTCGCGCACGAATCGACGGCGCATCGCGCGGGTCGCGAGCATCGACCTCGATCGCCTCCTGGTCGAGGTCGCGCCACTGCGCATGCCGACCCAGATCGATCTTGCTGAGGACAACGAGATGCGCGGCGGCGAACAGCGCAGCCGGCACGACCTCTCGCGGCTGGCTCGCATCGCACACGAGAACACGCACCGCGTCGGCACGCAGCGCCCGGCCGCGATCCTGCGCAGCGCGATCGATCGCCTCGGGCGCCGGGCCCTCCCCCGCCGTGTCCACGATCCGACAGGGGTATCCCTCGAGGAAGGTGTCCTCGACGACCGCATCGCGCGTCGAACCGCGGAGCGGAGCCACCAGCGCGCGATCCGCGAGCAGGAGGCGATTGAACAGCGTCGACTTGCCTGCGTTCTGCAGACCGAAGAGGACGAGGCGCTGCGGCTCGACCAGGGCACGCGCGAGCACCGATCGGGTGTGGATCTCGTGGAGCCACCCGCGCGCGGCCTCCGCAGGGACGCGCGCCCTCAGGAACGGCTCGAGTTCGCCGGGGCCGCGGAGCGCGAGCTGTTCGAGCGCGAGGGCGAGTTGCTCCTCGCTCCCGGCACGCAGCAGCAGGCGCTCGACCACCGATGCCGGCATCGGTTGGTCGATCACCTGCAGCACATCGCCGATCCGCGCGAGCACCGCGGGGGATCCGTGCACGTGGAGTTCGCTCGCCTCGATCGACGGCCGGTCGACGAACAGGACCTCGTCGATGCCTTCGGCCTCGACCTGGAGCCGCAGCAGGGTCGGACGGTCCGCGCGCAGGTCGTGCCGTGTCGCCGCAGAGCCGTCGCGACGCCGGAGATGCCGGAGCAGGACCTCGAAGCGGTCCGCGCCTTCGGCTCGCAGCACCGCAACCCCACCGGAGCCGGCGGGTGTCAGCAGGACGAGGCGCATGCGCGATCGAGGTGTCGGAGACCCTCGTGCACGAGCTCGGGAGCGGTACGCCAGTCGAGGGAGGCGAAGGCGAGGAAGCCGTTGGCGTCACCCCCGGTCACGACCAGGGTCGGCTGCCAGGCCTCGTCCCGCTCGCGACGGACGGAATCGAGGAGGCGCGCGACGGTCGCCTCGACGGCGACCGCGAACTGCCCTCCGACCCCCGCGCGGATCGCGTCGAGGGTTCCCCGCGGAGGCCAGCTCCGCGCGACCTGACCGTCGAAGGCAGGCAGCGCCGGTGCGCGACCGCCCAGAGCGTGAGCCGTCGTCGTCAATCCGGCGCCGATCGGTCCGGGCTGGTAGCGGCCGTCCCGGAACACGCAGCCGAAGGTCACCGCGGTTCCGCAGTCGACGATGAGCGCGTCCCCGAACACCTGACGCGCGCCCACCGCAGCCACCCAGCGATCGTGTCCGAGTTCGCGTGGATCGTCGTAGCCGATCGAGAGCGGACAGATGAGCTCCGCACCGGCGACACGCAATCGCACGCCGCGACGATGGAGTTCCGTCCGCGCGAGGTCGAGCCCGCGCGCGACCACGCTGCAGCCCGCGGCGCGGTCGATGTGCAGGTCCCCGAGAAAGGCGGCGAAGGCCGACGCATCGGCCGGATCGAGCCGCTCCCGACGTGCCAACCCCGCAGCGTGCACGCGGCAGTCGAGTGTCGAGTTGCCGCGATCGATCGTGAGGACGACGTCGACCGGATCGGCGGTCACCGTCGTTCCGGCACGACGTAGGTCAGCGTGGTCTCCGATCCCTGGCGCAGGATGCGCACCTCGAAGTTCCGCACTCCGCGGTCGTAGAGTCGTCGACCGAGCGCGAGGGCCTCGGGCTTGCCGGCGACCTTCTCGCCGTTCACTGCGATCACGATGTCGTTCTCCTGCACGCCGTAGGAGCGCAACTCGGATGGCACGCGCGTGATGCGCACGCCGGTCATGCCGCCGTAGCTGCTCCGGTAGCTCTGCGTACCGAACTGCTCGGTGAACAGCGAGGAATCGCGATTGAACCGGTCGGCATCACCGGTGCCGATGTAGATGCGGCCATCGATCTGACGCGTCTCCGAGCCGGCGATCCAGCCACTCGCCTGAGAGGTCACCTCCGGATGCGAGCCATCCTCGGGACGACGCACTTCCGACTGGTTGGCCGCGCCGATCTCGATCAGCTTCTGGATCACCGACTGCGGGAGTTCGAGGACCGCCTTGTAGAGCTTCTCCTCCTCCCACTTGGCTTCCTCGACCTTTGGATCCTCGCGGACGAAGACCGCGAAGTCGCCACTCTGGTCGACGCGCTTGAGCTTGATGTTCTCGTAGGGCCGCCACAGATGGTCGCCGATCATCAGGTGCTGGACCGGCCCCAGACCGTCACCGGCGGTCGGCATCGCGATCGGACGGGCGCCGCCCGCCGCAGCCGGCGAGGGGACCGAGTCGAGGGCAGTGGCGGGAGGCACCGCGTCTGCCGGGGGCGTGACGTTGGCGGCCGGACGGTAACGCACCACGACGCGTGACTCGGGGCCGTCGGCGACCAACAGCGAGATCACGAAGATGTCGTCGAGCGGCGTCTTGGTCGGCGCGACGGGCTGGCTGTCGACCGGATTGACCGGGGTCTGTTCGACCGGCTTCGGCGGCTCCTTGCCGTTGAAGTTGGCGGACTTCACCGCATCCCAGAAGGCCTTCGGCTCGGCGTAGTTCGGCCCCACCGCGACCTTGCCGGCCTTCGACTTGCCGAGTTCGATCCGGGTGTCGAAGACCTCCTTGGCGGTCTTCTCCGCGAGTTGCTCCTCGTTCGCCTTGCGCTCCTTGTAGGCCTGCGTGAACTGCCAGGCGCTGGCGCCGAACAGGCCGAGCGCCAGGAGCCAGACCAGGGAGTTGAGCGGCAATCGCGTCATGATCGGGCGCGGAGTCTAGCAGCGGCAGCCGATCAGGGCTCGCATCCGAACCGAGCGAAGGCCGGCGCCGCGGATGATGGACCCGCTATCGACGGCCCCCGAGCCGCCTTCCTTCCCGGCGACTCCGGGAAGCTCAGCCGCGCCGCGGTCGGGCCGCGCCCGGGACGCCGAAGCCTGGGGCTCCCACGCCGATCGCCTGCTGGCCACCCTGGGTGATCCCGCGCATCTGCATCTTGAGCTCGTCGGGGTTGTCGGATGCGGCGAGGGCGTCGTCGAGAGAGATGTTGCCCGCCTCGAACAGCCGGATCAGCGACTGGTTGAAGGTCATGGTGCCGTAGTAGGCACCCTCCGCGAGCGCCTTCGGCAGCATGCGGGTCTGGCCGCTCTCGAGCAGCTCCCGCACGGTCGGAGTGTTCATCAGGAGCTCGACGGCGGGCACCATCGAGCGACCTTCCTTGTTCTTGATCAGGCGCAGCGACACCACCCCGGCGAGATTCAGGGCGAGTTGCAGACGGATCAGGTCGTGCTGGTGCGGTGGGAAGAACGAGATGATCCGTTCGACGGTCTGCACCGCATTCACGGTGTGCAGGGTCGAGAACACCAGGTGGCCGGTCTCGGCCGCGGAGATCGCGGCTTCGACGGTCTCACGGTCGCGCATCTCGCCGATCAGGATCACGTCGGGCGACTGACGAACTGCCTGACGCATCGCCGACGCGAAGGACTCGCAATCGCTGCCGATCTCGCGCTGGTTCACGATCGAGAAGCGGTCCTCGAACTTGAACTCGATCGGGTCCTCGATCGTGACGATGTGCTTCTGCGTGTTGCGGTTGACGTACTCGATCATCGCGGCGAGCGTCGTCGACTTGCCGGAGCCGGCCGTGCCGGTGGCGAGAACGAGACCGCGCTTCAGCGACGCGAGTTGCTTGAGCGGCTGGACCGGGAGGTTGAGGTCCTTGAAGGAAGGGATCTCCGTGTTCACGCGCCGGAACACGAATCCGTAATCGCCTCCCTGACGGAAGGCATTGCAGCGGAAGCGACCGACGTCGGGGACCGCCATGGCGAAGTCGCACGCGCCGGCGCGCTCCATGTCGGTGCGTCCCCTCTCGTCGACGACCGTCTCCACGTACGAGACCATGGTCTCGTGCAGCAGCGGCTGGTCGCCGAGGAAGCGGATCGCGCCGGCGAGTCGGATCGCCGGACAGCTCCCGGTCTTGAGGATCAGGTCGGATGCCTGCTCCTTGACCATGATGCGCAGGAAGTCTTGAAGCGGCGGGTGGTCCACGGTGAGCCTCGTCGCTCCTATCGACCGATGGGCGCCGGGGCATGAAGCACGTCCGTCCAGGAGCGCGCCGCGCCGGGAGCGGCCGCTCGCTTGGGGAGTTGGACCGCTCCGTCTGCCCTCAGCGACTGCGTGCGACCTGCGCGAGCCAGGCGAAGAGCCGCGGCAGGCCCTCCCGCGTGGCTGCCGAGATCCGCAACACCGGCTCGCCCGCCTCGCGCTCGAGGACGTCGGCGCGCTGACGCGAAGCGTCGTCCTCGACCTTGGTCGCGACCAGCAGCCGCGGCCGCTCGGACAGTTCGCGCGAGTAGCCGCGCAACTCCTCGAGGACGACGCGCCGAGCCTCCGCCGGCTCGACATCGGCGAGTTCGGAACAGTCGACCAGGTGCAGCAGGACACGCGTCCGCTCGACGTGCTTGAGGAACTGCACTCCGAGTCCCCGCCCCTCACTCGCTCCGGCGATCAATCCGGGGATGTCCGCAACCACGACGCTGTGAGTCTCGTCGATCGGCACGATGCCGAGGTGAGGCTCGAGCGTGGTGAACGGATAGGCCGCGATCTTGGGGCGCGCCTGCGAGATCGTGGCGAGCAGGGTGGACTTGCCCGCGTTGGGGAGACCGACCAGGCCGACGTCGGCGATCAGTTTCAGGCTGAGGCGCACACGCCGCTCTTCGCCGGCCTGCCCGACCTCACGCTGGCGCGGGGCACGGTTGGTCGAACTGGCGAAACGAGCGTTGCCGCGACCGCCGGCGCCTCCACGAGCGACGACGAAGCTCAGGTCGGGTTCGGCCAGATCCTTCAGCAGATTGCCGCGCTCGGCATCGAGGACCATCGTCCCGACCGGGACGTCGATGACGAGATCGTCGGCCGATGCCCCCGTCATGTTCGAGCCGCGACCGGGTTGCCCCGCGCGCGCTTCGTGCACGCGCCTCCCCGCGAGGTGGTAGAGCGTGTTCTCGTGCACGCTGGTGCGCAGGACCACGTCGCCGCCGTCCCCGCCGTCACCCCCGTCGGGACCGCCTCGCGTCTGCCGCGCATCGCGGAGGAAGGAGACGCAGCCGTCGCCTCCCCGGCCGCCTCGGAACACCAACTCGATCTCGTCGAGGAACATCGGTTGCTCGCGGGGCGGAAGGGGCTTGCCGGCGGGCACACCCGACGGCGGACACACAGGTCGAACCACGTCGCACGGTCAGGCGATCGTGCGACCCGCGCGCGACCCGACTCGCCCGGCGAACTCAGCTCGCCGCACTCAGCTGGCCAACTGCATTCAGCTGGCCAACTGCACTCAGCTAGCCAGCGGGTCGACGTCGACGCAGCGATTGTCGCGGAAGCTGACCACGCCCTCGATGAGCGAGAACAGCGTGTCGTCGTTGCCGCGCTTGACGTTGCGACCGGCGCGGAACGGCGTGCCGCACTGGCGCACGATGATCGTGCCCGCGGTCACGCGCTCGCCGCCGAAGCGCTTCACCCCGCGGTGCTGCGCGTTGCTGTCACGACCGTTCTTGGTCGAGCCCTGACCCTTCTTATGCGCCATGGATCGCCTCGATCTGGATCTCTGTGAATCGCGCGCGGAAGCCCGTGCGCTTGCGGAAGTTCTTTCGGCGGCGGTATTTCTGGATCACGAGCTTGGGGCCCATGACATCCTGCCGCACGACCTTGGCGGTCACGCGGACACCGCTCACGTAGGGAGTACCGATGCGGGCCTGGCCCTCACCGCCGACCAGGCAGACCTGGCCGAACTCGTAGTTCTGGCCGGATTCGGCCCCCGGCACGCGCGCGATGAGCACCCGATCGCCTGCGGCGACGCGGTACTGCTGACGGCGGTCTTCGACGACGGCGAACATGCTTGGATTGGTCCTCGGGATCCGGACTCGTGGTGCCGAACGGAGGGGCGGAGAAAGTAGCCGGGGGTCGTCCGGAGTCAAGGGCGCGCTCCGCGCCCTCGACTCAGACCTTCACGCCGAGCCCGGCGGGGATGGCGACACGGGCCTCCTGACCGTCGGCGGTCAGGAAGCGGTAGTGGACCATGTCGACCGGGTAGCTCGGCTCGCCGCGGACCACCACCGTCTTGCCGATCGCCTCCTCCAGGTCGAGGAGCGGCCGGCGCTTGTAGTTGACGAGGTAGTCGTTGACCGCGGGCGCGACGAAGACCTGGAGCACCGAGAAGCCCTTGAGATGGATGATCGCGCGAACCTCGCGCAACACCGCCAGGGCCTTGCTCATCACGGTGCGCGCCATCCCCGATCCGCCGCAGTGACGGCAGGCGGCGAACACCGTGTGCTTGAGCCCCGGTCCGACGCGCTGGCGCGTCACCTCGAGGAGACCGAAGGCGCTGATCCTGCCCACCTTGATGCGCGCGCGATCGCCGCGCAGCGCCTCGACCATCGTGCGTTCGATCTGACGCCGGTGGCGGTCCTCGTTCATGTCGATGAAGTCGATCATGATCAGACCGCCGAGATCGCGCAGCCGCAGCTGCCGCACGATCTCCGGGATCGCCTCGAGATTGGTGCGGAAGGCCGTCTGCTCGAGCTCGGTGCCGGGCTTGAAGCGGCCGGAGTTCACGTCGATCGCGACCAGGGCCTCGGCCTGCTCGATGACGATCGAGCCACCGTTCTGGAGTTCGATGCGCGGCTGGTAGAGCTTCTCGACCTCCTTCTCGATGCCGAAGGAGTGGAACAGCGGCGTGTGCGACTCGTGGAGCTTGATGCGATCCGCCATGTGCGGCATCAGCTTCTCGGCGAAATCGCGGATGCGGAGCCACACGTCACGCGAATCGACGACGACCTCCTCGATCTCGGGCGAGAACAGGTCGCGCATCGCCTTCAGGACCAGATCGGACTCCTGATACAGCAGAGCGGGGGCACGCGTCACCTTCACGCGTTGCGCGATCAGCTCCCAGATCTTCTTGAGGTAGTCGCGATCACGCTGGAGGTCGAGCTTGCTCTTCTCGATGCCGTTGGTCCGCACGATGAAGCCGACACCACCGTGACCGGTCTCGTCGAGTTCGCGCACGATGCGCTTGAGTCGACGCCGCTCCTTCTGGTCCTCGATCTTCCGGCTCACACCGCACTTCGGCAGGCTCGGCATGAGAACGAGGCTCCGGCCGGGCAGCGACACGAAGGTGGTCAACGTGGGCCCCTTCGAACCGATACCTTCCTTGGTGACCTGCACGATCACCTCCTGACCCTTCTTGAGGAGCTGATCGACGGTCGCGCGACCGCGCATCTTCTCCTTCTTCTGCTGACGGCGGCGGCGCGTCCGGCTCTTGGTCCGCGGCGCGGCTTCCTCCGCCGTTCCGAGCGCGGCGTCAGGCCCCTCGGCGGACTCCTCGTCGGCGGCGGGCTCCTCCGCTTCGCCCCCTCCGCCACCGTCCTGGTCCTCGTCGTCGTCCTCGTCGGCGTCCTCGTGGTCACCCTCTTCGGCGGCCAGCACCGCGCCATCCTCGGCCGATGGCCCATCGGAGTCGTGATCCTGGGAGGCCTGCGGACTGAACTCGTCGTCGGTGCCGCTGGTCACCACCTGCTGCGGCGCGGCGTGGCCGTCGGAAGCGTCCCCCGCTGAATCTCCGCCCTGAACGGAATCCGCGTGCACCCCCTCTTCGCCGTCCTCCTCGTCGGCGGCGGCGTCGGCGAGGATGGCGCGGACCGCTTCGGGTCCCTCGTCGCCCGTCACACGCGCACGGCCTTCGACCACGTCATCGAGGACGAAGTCGTCGCGCGCATAGGCGGGGAGGATGTCGGAAGCGTGGAGGAAACCGTTGGTCCTTCCGCCGAAGGCGACAAAGGCCGCGCCGATTGCCGGCTCGACGTTGACCACACGGCCCTTGTAGATGTTGCCGAGATAGGCCTCGCGACCGGCGACCTCGACGTGGAGTTCGGTCAAGAGGCCGTCCTGCACCACCGCGATCCGCGCTTCCTCCGGATCGGTGGCGTTGATGAGCATGCGCTTCAAGCTGATGTTCCTCTGCGTTGGGACCCGGCGATGCGGGTCGACGCAGGGGAGCGCGGCTGGCGGGACTCCGGACGCAACAGGAGGGGCGGGACGACTGCAGCCACCCGGTCCTTCGCTTCGCGAGCGAGCGGGACGACCGGGATCCGACCACAGCGGGACCGATGCACGAAGGGCCGGCTGTCGGACGCGCGAGCGCGACCCACTCCGGCCATGAATCCTGTTCGACCGGCTGCGCCTGCAACCGGGCTCCCCTGTTCCTTGGGATGGATCGCGACGCCGCGCCGCAGGTCGTCACGACACACCTGAAGGCGTGCGTCGCTCCGTGCTGCGGCGAAGGGATGGGGCCGGCCGGATTCCGGGAATCGCACGGGCAGGGCGATGGGGATTCGGCTCACGACCTCGGCATCTGCGGGGAGATCCGCCGCGACCACGCGCGGCGTGGGCGCGGAGCATAGATCGGCGACATGCCGGTTCCAATGACCGACATGTCGCGGGCGGCAGGTCGTGCCACCCTGCGCGAGGAACAGGATCGCGGGCCCGGCACGCCGGGCCCGGCCGCTCACTTGCGCGTTCCGCCCATCGCCTCGAACTCGGCGCGACGCAGCGCCTCGGCGCGCTCCTGCAGCACCTGGTTGCGGGTCTCCTCGACCTGCTCGGGGCTGCGGATCACGTCCGGGCGGATGAAGACGATCAAGGTCCGCTTGGTCTTCGACTGCACGCGGTTCTTGAACAGCCAACCGAGCACCGGGATGTCCCCCACCAGCGGCAGCTTGGTCTCGGTGATCGAATCGGTGTCGGTCACGAGGCCACCGAGCACCGCGGTCTGACCGGAGCGCAGGATGACCTTGGTCGCGATCGTGCTCGACGCGATGCGCGGCAGCGCGATCGAACCGTCGCCGTTGCCGGCGCCGACGTTGAAGACGTCGAAGCCCGCCGGAGCCAGCGTGCTCGAGCCGGTGCCGGCCAGCGATTCCGACTTCGGGATCACGTCCATCATCACGCGGTCGGTGCCGGGCACCACGTGCGGGATGACGAGCAGCTGGAAGCCGGTGCTCACCGGCGAGTTCGGCGCTTCCTCGACGACCAGCTGCAGACCGCCGGCCTGTCCCTGCTCGGAACGAGCCTGCGCGTAGCGGATGGTCTCACCGACGAAGATCGTCGCCATCTGGTGATCGAGGGCGATCAGCTTCGGCGACTGCGCGATCTCGCTGTTCTGATCCTTCTTGAGCAGACGCAGCGCCGCGCTGACCTGCTGGAAGTTCAGCGCACCGAAGACCACGTCGGGGACGACGGTGTTGCCGGTCGGATTGGAGTTGCTGTCCGCGAAGGGGCCCTGGCCGAGGTCGTTGGCGATCAGGTTGTCGTCCCACCCACCGGGGCCGAGGTTGAAAGGCAGACGCGTCGGAATCTGGCCGAGGCCGACCGACGCGGTCCAACCGTCGCTGCCGGGAGAGATGCCGACGTCGAGGATGTCGCTGTCGGTGGTCGTGACGAACTTGACGTCGATGAAGACCTGCGCGGGCTCCACGTCGATCTTCTCGAGGATCCGTGCGATCTGCTCGATGACCGGCTTGGTGTCCTTGACGACGATCAGGTTCTGCTCGGCGTGGTACTGCAGCGAGCCGACCTCGGGGGTCACCAGGCTCTGGAGCGCCTGGATCAGCGTGAAGTTCTGTTCCTTCGGATTCAGCTTCTGCGTCGAGTACATGTACTGCACGTACTCCGACTGGAGGTACGGCATGTACGCCGACGGCGGGCGCACGTAGCGGAGCTGGAACTCGCGCGTGATGAGGTCCTGCACCATGTTCGACGGCGGCACGACGCGCAGCATCCCGCGCGCCTCCTCGACCACCACGTAGCCGAGGGTCTTGACCGTCGCCTCGAGTGCGTCGCGCCACGGGATGTTGCGCAGGCGCAGCGAAACGGTGCCCTGCACCTCGGGACCGACCACGATGTTCGCGCCCGAGATCTTGGCGATCGTGTCGATGACCTTGCGGACATCGGCGTCCTCGAAGGAGAAGAACACGCGCGCCGGCTTCTCGATCTTGAGGATGCCGCCGCTCTCCTCGAGCACCACGCAGCCCGCCGCCTCGGCGACGAGATCGAGTGCACGACGCCAATCGACGTCGTCGAGGTCGATCGTCACGCGATCCTCGATCGCCTGGTCGATCACGATGTTGACACCCGCCTGACGGCGGATGCTGCTGACGACGTCGCGAAGGAGTCGATCGCGGAGCCGCAGGGTCAGCCGTGATGCACGGTCCCCCTGCTGCGTCTCGCTGTTCACGCCCTGCTCGTCCTGACCACCCTGCTGCTGCGGTTGCTGCGGCTGGGGCGGGTTCTGAGCCGGAGCCGTCGCGCAGAGGCCCAAGGCCAGCACGAGCGCTCCGACGATCTGGATGATCCTTGCCTGCATTTCCGATTTCCTCTTGCCCCCGTTGCGGGGTTGGCGATGCGCCGACGGGTCCGTGCGGACCCGCGATCCTGCTCCCGGTTCATCGACCGATGGGCGGTGCGGACTTGATGTCTCCTTCCCGCCGCGCCATGCGGACCAGGCACGGCGGGGATCGCGGCTGCTCACGACCGCGATCGGGACGACCCGGAAACGACGACGCCCGGCGCGATCCGAGGATCGGGCCGGGCGTCGTCGACGCGAGGACGCGCCGTCAGCTCGCGCCGTTCACCACTTCCGGCGCAGCACGAATCCGCGGTAGACGAAGTCCGCCTGCTCCGCGCCGACCGACTTGAGCAGCAGGTTGTCGTCGAGGTAGTCGCCCTCCTCGTAGACCCGGCCGTTGAGGAGGATGCCCGAGCGTCCGCTGGCGACGACCACGACCCCTTCGATCTTCATCGGGATGTCGTTGAACTCGCGCGCGGCCTGCACGGCCTCCCGGACCTTCTTGATCTCGAGAGCGATCAGGAACCGGGGATCGGTGTCGGGGAAGCGCAGGCGATCCGCGTTGTCGTCGTGGATCTTCATGGCCTGCTCGAACTCACCACGTGAGACCGCACCGGTCATCTCGGCCAGGATGGCGTGCAGACGCTCCTCGGTGAGGGCGTTCTGCGCCGGATCGCGTGCATCGCCACGCAACCCGCGCCACATCTCGCGCACCGGCTGGAGCACTTCGTTGTTCCAGCGGGTGACCAGCGACTGCGTGCTGATCTTGGAGGTCGCCGGGCCGGCATCCTGCTCGATCGCGGTCAGCGACTCACGCAGGCGACGGGCGAAGGTCTCCTTGGTCACGTAGTCGAGGTCGGGCTGCTGCCAGCGCGTGTAGACCTCGCGCACCTCGGCGATCTTCGCGACGAAGTCGTCGACCAGCTTCTGCTGCGGCACGCGACCCACATCGCTCGGCCCGCTGCCACCGACGGTGGGACGCGGATCGATGAAGATGTCGCGGCGCCCGACCTTCTCGACGTAGTCGTAGCGACCCAGCGACACGGCCTGTGCGCCACGCGCGATCTCCGCCTCGAGACGCTCACGCTTCTTGCCGTAGCCCGGGATCTCGACGTTCTTCGCCTGATTCTTGCCGCCGTAGACGTAGGTCTCCACGACCAGCGAGATCTTGTGCGCGGCGTCGACGCCCTTCTGCTGCGCGGAGGCCACGTCGTCGCGGTCGGCGGACTTCAGATTGAAGCTGACGACGCGGATGAACCGGTCGTAGCTCTCGAGCTGGTTGATGAACTTCAGGAACTGCCACAGCGTCGCGGACATGTCGATCCGGTAGCTGTAGTGGCTGTACTTGCCGCGCTTGCCGGCAGGACCGGGCACGCACTCGTTCAGCTCGATCTCCGATGCCGTGGCGAACCGGTTCATGATGCGGACGAAGTCCGTCACCTCCGAGTCGTCGGGCAGGATCTTCGAGTAGGTGTCGACGTTCTCACGGAGAACGATCACCTGCGACTCGAGGTCGTTGATCTTGTCGATCTTCTTCTGCGCTTCCTCGATCGACTTCTGGTCGGATTCGATCTGACCCGTCACCTCGTCCACGAGGCCCTGGGTCCACCAGATCCCGGCTCCCGCCGCGAGGCTGACCAGGAGGCCGCCGCCGACGATGGCGAGGATCTTCTGCTTTTCGTTGAGCTTTGCCATGGCGGTTCGACCTCACTTGGTCGCGGATTCGCTCCACTTCTCCGGCGGCTGGAACTCGAGTTCGAGGCTGAAGTACTGCGCCTCGGCCGGCTTGCGGGTCGGGTCCTCGTTCTTCTTGCCGGTCGGCAAGGACTTCTTCTTCACGTTCTTGAAGAAGGGCGCACGTTGGATGTCGTCGTGGAAGTCGGCGACGCGGCTGACCGAGTCACCCTGCACCCAGCCCGGCATCGCGATGGTCGGACCTTCCTTGGGTCCGCGTCCGTCCTTCACGGTCATGCTGCGGAACCACGACCGGTGACGATCGATGTCGCCGTCGTTGTTCACGACGTCGATCACCTCGTCGAGGATCTTGGTCCACAGCACGCGCTCCTTGCCGATCTGCTGGATCGTCTGCTTGCGCTCGCCGAAGTCCTTCTGCTCGACCAGCAGGGCATCGTGGTAGACGACCCGCTCCTTCATGGAAGCGAGCTGCTCCTGCGTGCGGTTGTGGTCGAGTTCGAGCTCCTGGTAGGTGCCGAAGTACTCGTAGCCGAACCACCCGACGGAGCAGCAGCAGACGATCACGCTGAGGATCGTCGCCGCGAACACCTTCGGCGACGTGCGCTCCGCACGCCGCATCTCCTCGGGAAGAAGGTTGATCTTGATCATGGTGACGTACCTGGCCTTTCCCTCTCACCCGACGATCGCCGCGAGACCGACCGCCACCGCGAGCTGCGGTGCCGAGCCGTTCAGGGCGTCGATGTCCACGTTGTCCGAACGCACCTTGAGACCCTCGATCGGGTTCCACACGCGGGTGCGCTTCTCGAAGATCTTCTCGAGGCCCTCCTCGAGGAACGGCAGCAGCACGGAGCCGCCGGACAGGAACACCTCCTGCACTTCGCCTTCGAACTGGTTCTCGAAGAAGTCGAAGGAGAGGTTGATCTCGTTCCCGAGGTCGTCGAGCACCGGCGAAACGGCGTCCTGAACGTCGCCGATCTGCTCACCGGCATCGCGCTTCAGCGCCTCCGCCTCGAAGGACTCGATTCCGAATCGGCGCGTGATCGCGTTGGTGATGTCCTGTCCACCGACCGCGACCTCACGCGCGAAGTAGGAGACGTTGTTGCGCAGGATGTTGATCGAGGACTTCGATGCGCCGATGTCGACCAGCGCGACCGTGTGATCCGACCCCTGCAGCCCCGGGCTGACGATGTCGTTCAGCTCGTAGGCGTTGCCCAGGGCGAAGGCGTCGACCCCCACGCTCACCGGCTGCAGACCCAGCTGGATCAGCATCTCCGCCTGGTCGGTGACCAGCGAGTTCTTCGCCGCGACCAGCAGCACCTTCATCTCGGTCGAGGCCGCGTCACCCGAGCCGCCGATGTCCATCAGCTTCTGGGTGTCGATCTGGACCTCGTTGACGTCGAAGGGGATGTACTTGTCCGCTTCGAAGCGAACCGCGTTGCGCATCTCCTCCGTCGACATCTGCGCCATGTTGATGTAGCGGAAGATCACGCTCTTGCCGCTCACCGAGGTGCTGATGCGCTTGGTCCGGAAACCTCCCGAACGAAACATGTCGGCGAGCGCGTCGCGCCGCGCCTGCTCGTTCGGGACGTCCATCTGCGCGAACGCCGTGATGATGTAGTCGAACTTGTCATGGGTGAGCTCGATCGCCTTGATCGAGCTGCTGCCGATGTCCAGTCCGACGATGCTCTTCCGCTGCTTGAGCATGGGTCTCCTCGAGGTCGACGGCGGGGGAAGCCACGCCAGCGCACCGTCGCGTGTATCGGGAGACCGGCGGCATCGGGTTGAGACCAGACCCCGATCTGTCCCGTCCAGGATCCGGACTCAGCGTGAAGGCGCCGCCGCGAAGGCGCCCGGCGGATGGCCGAGCAGAAGCCCGACGAGGGTGAGACGTCGCCCCAAAGCCTCGGGCACCACGAGGATTCGGCGCCCGTGGTCGGCCGCGATGTCCCGCCAGAGACGGTCGGCGGCGTCGAGTTCGGACTGCGCGCAGGCCTGCTCGAGAGCGCGGATCCGTGCAGCCAGATCAACCGGCACTTCCAGGTCGCCCACTCCCCGGCCATCCGGAACGGGAGGCCAGCGCCACGCGTAGCTCGGCGGAGCCAGGGGCACCGGGACGACGGCGGGTTGGGCACTGCACCCGCAGATCAGGACCAATCCGAGGAGGAAAGTGCGACCCTTCCCTGTTGGCCGCACACCAGAACGACTTGCGCGACCATGGATTACGACCGTCGACCCGTGCAGCCGACCGTCTTCCGGCCTGCCGGGCCGGCCGCCAGGGCTCGACCCACACGGAAGGGATGCAGTGTCCTCGAGACCCGGCACGAAGCGGTCCATCGGCACAGCGGGACCAGGCTCCGGAGTCCCCCGATCGACACGGCACGGCACGCCGTGCCGGCGTCACTCCTCGCCGAAACCGCCCTCGACGAGCAGGCGGAGCGCCTGCAACTGAGCCTCGGAGTCGGGCCCGTCGGCGACGATCTCCAGTTCCGTGCCGTGTTCGGCGGCGAGCATCATCATGCTCATCATCGACTTGCCGTTGACGGGCGGCTGTCCGCCGCAGCTCACGGACACGCTGGCCGCGAAACGATTGGCGGTCTGGACGAACATGCTCGCGGGACGGGCATGGAGTCCGTTGCGATTGACGAGTTTCACGCGCACGGAGGGCATGGCTCGATCAGTCGCGGATCATCTCGCGCATCAACTCGCGCAGCGCATCGGCATCCTCGGCTGCGCGCGCGAAGCGACGGAAATCGGCGTCGCGTGCGAGGGTCGAGATCCAGCGCAGGAGGGCGAGGTGCTGCTCGGCGGAGTGGGTCGGGGCGAGGATCAGGAACACCAGATGGACGTCCCGTCCGTCGATCGCATGCCAATCCGAGATGCCGTCGTTGGAGCGGCCGAAGGCGAGAACCGGAGCGGAGACCGCATCGGTCTTCACGTGCGGCACGGCCACGCCGTTACCGATGCCCGTGCTCCCCTTCGACTCGCGCTCGGCGAGGCTCTTCTTGATGGAAGCCAGCTTCGGCTTCGCGATCTTCCCCGCGGCCACCACGGCGCCCAGCAATTCGTCGACGACGGCGTTGCTGGTGGTGGCGGCCAGGTTCTCGATCAGGACCGACGACTCGACGATCGCTCGGATCATGCGTCTTCTCGGCTGGGTAGGGAGCGGGGAGTGGCGTGCGAATCCACTCGGCCCGCGGTCAACTCCGACGGTCCTTGAGCTTTTCCTTCGCCTTGATCAACTGCTTCTCCAGTTTCTCGACGATACCGTCGATCGCCGCGCTGAAGTGCTCGTTGCGATCGCGCGCGACGATCGGGTCGTGGTTGTCGACGTGGACGATCACCTCGACCTCGGGTGAGTCGTGCGGACCATCCACGATGACCTCGATGCGCGAGATCTGGTCGTTGTAGCGCACGAGCTTCTGGACCTTCTTGGTCGCGTGTTCACTCATGCGGTCGGAGATGTGACCGTGGCGGTTGACGAAGTCGATCTGGGGGTTTTCGTGGCGGCTCATCGAGAACCAACTTCTCTCTCGGTTCCAGGCGGTTCCGGCGCAAAGGGGTCGCCGGGATCCGCGAAACGGAAAGCGTGCCGAGGATACAGCACGCGCAACAGATACAAGCCCTCGGGCGGCGCGTTCTCGCCGGCGCGACGGCGATCGCGGGATGCCAGGATGGCGGCAACCTCGTCCGGTTCGCGCTTGCCCACGCCGACTTCGATCAGCGTCCCGGCGATCGCGCGCACCATGTTGTAGAGGAAGCCGTTGCCCTGGACCGCGATGTCGAAGCCGACTCCGCGCCGGACCACGTGCAGGTGGTCGATGCGGCGGACGGTTCCCCGCTTGCGCTCGTAGCCGGGATTCGTCGCGAAGGCCGCGAAGTCGTGCTCGCCCAGGAGGTGCCGCGCGGCGCGCCGCATGCGGTCGACGTCGCAGGAGCGGCGCACCCAGTGCCGGCGGCCGCGTTCGAAGACGGGCGCGATGCGGGACACCAGGGTGCGGTAGACGTAGCGCTTGCCGACCGCGGAGAATCGGGCGTGGAACTGCAGGGGGATGCGGCGCACCGCGACCACCCGCACCGGCGACGGCAGGTTGCCGTTGAGCGCGGCGAGGAGACGGTCGGGAACGAAGTCCCGGGGGATCCGGATGTGCGCCGTCTGACGCAGCGCGTGGACTCCGGCATCGGTGCGCCCCGCGCCGTGCACCACCACCGGTTCGCCGAGGATCGCCAACATCGCGTCCTCGAGTGCCTGCTGGACCGTGCCGAACCCCTCCTGGCGCTGCCAGCCGGCGAACGCGCTTCCGTCGTAGGCGATGGTGAGCAGGTAGCCGTGCACGGTCGGGTCAGGTTCCGGAGTCGGCGTCGCGCCCGGGTCGCGAACGGCGTTTCACACCGAGCAGCGCACGGTACTTGGCGACGGTTCGCCTCGCCACCACGAGGCCGCGCGCGGCGAGACGGTCGGCGATCGCGGCATCGGTCGATCGGTCGTCCGCAGCGAGGCAGGCGCGGATGGCCTCGGTCAGGGCCTCGCGTTCGGAGAGCGTCGGGCCGCTCCCTCCCACCTCGAAGAACTCGCGCAGGGTGACCAATCCGAAGGAGGTCCAGATCGTCTTGTCGCGGACCGCACGACTCACGGTGGACGAGTGCAGACCCAACTCCGCGGCGACGTCCTGCATCCGCAGGCGACGGATACCGCTCTGGCCGCGCCGCACGAACTCCCTCTGCGACGCGAGCGCGAGGCGTGCGATCCGCAGCAGGGTCTCACCGCGCTGTTGCACCGCGCGCATCAGTCCACGTGCACGACCGACCTGCACCGCGATCCGGCGACGGGTCGACGTCGGCACGCTGCGATCGGCCGCGATGCGCGCGATGCGATCGTCGATGGAGAGCGCGGGCAAGCTCCCGTCCGCGAGTTCGACGACGAGGCGACCACCGTCGCTGCGCAGGACCAGATCGGGGAGGCGCGGGGTCGGTGCGGCGCGACAGAAGCGCGCACCGGGCCGCGGATCGAGCCTCCGGATCCGCGACAGCAGACCGGTCAATTCGTCCGTGTCGATGCCGAGGCGATCGGCGACCGCGCAGTTCTCGCCGCGTGCGAGTTCAGCCAACCCACCGCGCAGGATCGCCTCGATCGCGGGGCGATCGGGGTCGTCGTCCTCGAGTTGCAGGAGCATCGCGTCGATGGGACCGCGCGCACCGAGTCCGCGCGGCGGCAGGGAGTGCAGGATCGCGAGTGCTTCATCGAGACCGTCGCGACCGAGGCGATCGACCAGTTCGCCCTCGATCTCGCCGAGGTAGCCCTGTGCGTCGAGTCGGCCAGCGAGTTCGAGGACCCTGGCCTGGAGCGATTCGGTGACATCGAGCAATCCGAGTTCGTGGCGCAGGTGCTCGAGCAGATCGGGCGGCCGGGCCTCGACACGCTCGAGGAACTCGTGGCGCCGCTCGCTGTCACCGCGCACCAGTCGCGGGGAATTCGCGACCCGCAGGGTCTCGTTACGTTCGCACTCGGCTTCGATCTGGGCGACGAGATCGACCGCGCCGAGCTGGAGCACTTCCAGGGCCTGCAGGAAGGACGGCGACAGCGCCATCCGCTGCTCCTGGTGCTGGACGATTCCGTTCCGCATCGTGCCCATGGCGCGCACCGGCTGGATCGGTCGTCGCCGCCCGACAGCTGAGCGGACTTCGCCGCTTCAGCGCCCCCGGCGCGGCGGAGACTCGCCTCGCTCCGTTGCCGTGGTCGGATCCTCGGGCCACGCATGACGCGGATAGCGACGCTTCAGTTCGATCCGCAGCTTCGGGTAGTGGGTCGACCAGAAGCTCGCCAGGTCGGACGTGATCTGCACCGGCCGCTGGTTCGGCGCGCACAGGTGCAGGACCAGGGGCGCGCGACCCTGCGCCAGCCGCGGTGCTTCGCGCATCCCGAAGAAGTCCTGGATCCGCGAGGCCACGAACGGATCGGAGCCCTCGGCGTACTCGATGCGCGCGCGGCGTCCCGACGGCAACGCGAGATGTGTGGGTGCGAGGCGATCGAGGTCGGACCCAAGGCGCGGCGGGAGCTCGCCGAGCAGATGCGGCAGGAGGTTCACCTCGGCCAGCGCGCGCAGGGACCGCCGCGAACCCAGTGCGGTCGCGGCCGCTGCGGCGATCATCTCCCCGTCGACCGGCGGCAGTTCGAGATCGGGACGCACGCGGCGCAGCCATCCCAGACGCGCGAGCCATTGCCGCAAATCGCGCTGCTCGCCGAGCCAGCGCCAGGGATCGGCGCGCAGCAGGGCTGCGAGCCGTTCACGCAGGTCCGAACCGGCCTGATCGGGTCCTACCCTGCGTTCGGCGAGCACCAGGTCGCGGTAGGTCTCGCGACGCAGGACCACGATCTGCCCCGCGTCGTCGTCGATCTCGACGTTCACCTCCTCGCGCAGGCCGTCGCGATGCAACCACGCCCGTTCGATCCCGATCGCCAGACGCAGCGTCGACCAGCGCGCCTGACCGGTCTCCTCGCGATCGCCGAGATCGAGCGCGAGCAGCAGATCGGAGTCGTCGTGCAGCGCACCGGCCGGCCAGCGCACGCCGCGACCACCGACCATCACACCGTCGTCGGCACCGCTCGCACGCCGTCGAACGACGCGGTCTCCGAAGCCGCACAGCAGAGAGCGTGCGACGCGCTCCTCGGTCTCGTGGCGATCCCTGGCGCTGGGCTTCGCGCCGCGCGCGAGCTGCCGGCGCGCACGCTCGACGTGACGTACGGCTCCGCGATCGACTCCCTCCGCGCCACACGATGCAGGAGAGAAGTCGCTGCGCGCGAGGCGGTCGAGCACCGTGACACGACCGAGCAGGTCGATCGGCACAGGTGGCTCTCCGGGGTGCGGACGGCGCACGAAGTCGCGTTCGGCGAGCACGGCGATCGCCGCCGCGGCCGCATCGACGCAGTCGAGCCGACGCGCCTCGACCAACGCGCGCGACAGGCGCGGATGCAGCGGGAGTTCGAGCATGCGGCGCCCCGCGGCGCTGACGCGGCCCGTCGCATCCAGCGCGCCGAGGTCGGCGAGCAGGCGGTCGGCGACCTCGAGCGCCGCGCTCTCCGGAGCCTCGAACCAGCCGAAATCCTGCGGCGGACGGCCGGCGAAAGCGCGCACGGTCAGCACCGGACCGGCGAGATCGGCGCGCCGCAGCTCGGGGGTCTCGAAGGCCGGCATCGATCGCTCGTCGGCGAGCGACCAGAGCCGGTAGCAGATCCCGGGAGCGGTACGACCGGCGCGGCCGGCGCGCTGCGTCGCGGAGGCGCGTGAGATGCGTTCGATGCGCAGCACATCGAGTCCGCGCGACGGGTCGCTGCGCAGGATCCGCGCGAGTCCGCTGTCGACCACGGCCGTGACACCGTCGATGGTGACCGAGCTCTCGGCGACGTTGGTGGCCAGCACCACCTTGCGCGCGGGACCGGGTGCGATCGCGCGGTCCTGTTCCTCTGGACTCAGCGATCCGTGCAGCGGATGCAGTTCGACGCGTCGACGGCGCGCGACCTCGTCGAGTGCACGTGCCGCACGTCGGATCTCCTCCACGCCAGGCAGGAACACCAGGACGTGACCGGTGGTGTCGTCGAGAGCGTCGACGACCGCGGCACGCACGTGATCCTCGAGCCTCTCGCGCGGACCGGGTCGACCACGATGCCGGATCGCGACGTCGAACACACGCCCCTGCGCGTGCAGGATCGGTGCGTCGCCGAGGAAGCGCGCGACCGGCTGTGGATCGAGCGTCGCCGACATCACGCACAGCGCGAGGTCGTCGCGCACCGTCTCGCGCACCTCGCGCAACATCGCCAACGCGAGATCGGTCTCGACGTGTCGCTCGTGGAACTCGTCGAGAACGACCGCGGCGACGCCGGTCAGGAACGGATCGGCGACGATGCGCCGCACCAGCACACCCTCGGTCGTGAAGCGAAGACGCGTGCGCGACGACGCGACGGTCTCGTGCCGGACCTGGTAGCCGACCTCATCGCCGACCTCGCCGCCGCGTTCGCTCGCGACGCGCCGCGCCGCGCTGCGCGCAGCGAGTCGACGAGGTTCGAGCACCACGACCTCGCCCTCGATCCCGGCGTCGACCAGTGCCGCCGGCACGCGCGTCGTCTTCCCCGAACCGGGCGGCGCGACGATCACCAAGCCGTGCCGCTCGCGCAACGCGGCGACGGCGTCCGCGACGATGGCATCGACGGGCAGGCTCTGCATCGGCGCGCGCGCCTCAGCCGAGGGGACGGCGTCCCTCGATCGCGTCGGCGAGGATCGCGCTCGAGACCTGCGTGATCGTCGACCCGGCGGGGATCCCCCGCGCGAGTCGCGTGACCTTCACGCCGAGTCCGCGCAGCCGCTGCGCGATGGTCTCCGCCGTGCCTTCTCCCTCGAGATCGGGATTGGTCGCGAGACAGACCTCCTCGAATCCGCTGCGCGCGCGTTCGATCAACGCCGCGAGGGTGAGGTCCTCGGGAGCGATCCCTTCCAGCGCGGACACCCGACCCTGCAGGACGTGGTACAGGCCACGATGTCCGGCTGCTTCGAAGGCGGCGACGTCGCGCGGGTCCTCGACCACCAGCAGGCGCCGCTCACGCGACGGATCCCCGCAGATCGCGCAGGGGTCGGTCTCGTCCAGGTTGAAGCAGCGGCTGCACACGCGCGTGCTCGATCGCGCGGCGATCACCGCCTCGGCGAGCTCGCGCGCGACCGAAGGGTCGGCCCGCAGCACGTGGTAGGCGAGGCGCTCCGAGGTCTTGGGGCCGACACCCGGCAGGGTGCCGAGGATGCGGATCAGTCGATCGACGGCGCGCGGTCGGTTCACGTCGGCCTTGCGATTCAGAACCCGATGTCGGGGAGGATCCCGCCAGTGACCTCGTCGACCTTCGACTTCTTGAGGTCGAGGGCGGCCTTCACCGCGTTGCGCACGGCAGCCGTGACGAGATCCTCGAGCACGGAGACCTCTTCCGGATCGACCACCTTCGGGTCGATGCGGATCGCGCGGATCTCGAGCTGGCCGGTCACCGAACAGCGCACGGCGCCTCCCCCCGCGCTGCCTTCGACGACGCGCTCGCCGAGTTCCTTGTTCACCTCGCGCAGGAGCCGCGTCATCTCCTGGGCCTGCTTGAGGAGGTTCATCTCGTGCGACATGTCGGTCTCTGGTTGCGGTTGTGGGACGGCACCGCCCGGGCGCGGATCGCAGTCTAGTGCGTGCCGCCGCCGGTCACGACTCCGGCCGATGGAGCCGATCCATCGGTGACGATGCGGAACTCGACGGACTGCCGGAACACCGTCGCCGCCGGCCTGCCGTCACGGAGTGCCGGCTCGAAGCGCCAGCCGGAGAGCTTGTCGCGCGCGGCGCCGTCGAGACCACGCCAACCCGACGAACGCACCACCTGCGCCGCCGTGACGCGCCCCCGAGCGTCGATCGACAGCTCGAGCACGACGGTGCCCTGGTGTCCCCGGCGCCAATCCATGTACGGGTAGACCGGCGGTTCGTTGACCGCTGCGATCGGGGCCGGATCGACGTCCACCGCGCTGGGGGCAGACGGCTGGTTCGTCGCAGGGACCACCACCGGCTCGACCTCGGCGTGCGCCGGTTCTTCCGCAGAAGCTGCCGGCGGCACGATGCGCTGGTCCGACACCTGATCGAAGGGACGGCGCAGGTCGCCCTGCCGGGTCGGTGCCGGCGGCGGATCGGGGAAGGGAGCCTCGGGCTCCGGCACACACTCCAAGGTCTCGACGGGCGGAGCGACGGCGACTTCCGGCTTCGGCTCGCGCTGTTCCGCGGCTTCCGGCGTCGCCGCGTCGCTCGGTAGCTCGACGGCGATCCAGCGCGCGTCGGTCCGCTCGGCCGCGGCAAAGGTCCCGCCGACCAGACACGCGGCACCGATGCCGGCGGCGTGCAGGAGGACGGCGAGCAGGGCGGAGTTGCGGGTCACGGTGCGGAGCAGGATGGATCGGTGCGACGCCGAGGCAACGCCGCGGCGCGATGCGGGTTCAGCGCGAACCTCCCTCGGGTTCGATCAGGTCTCCGTCGAAGCGTTCGCGGACCTTCTGGACTCGCGCGCCGGGCGGCGCACGGTGGGATTCGGAGGTAGCCTGCGCCGCCACGGACGGCGCGCCGAACTCGACCCGCACGTCCTTGCCGCAGGCGGCAGTCAACACCCGTGTGAACAGGGTGCGCACCTCGGGTGACGCCAATCGGTCCACATGCATCTTGCGGTCGGTGCGCAGCACGACGCGTACGACGCCCTGATCGTCGGGCCCTTCCACCGAGCATTCGGCGGCTGTCGGCGCCAGCATCGGCTTCTCGTGACGGACGGCGGCGACGAAAGCCGCGGTCAGCGATCCGGCCGGAACGAGCGACGGTGTGGCCGGCGTCGCGGCTCCCCCGCCGACCGTCGCCGGGATGCCGAGCGGCACACCGCTCTCGACCACGGCGCAGAGGTCGCCCAGGGTCGGCAGGCTGCCGGCTTGCGCCATGCGCACCAGCGCGAGTTCGAGGACCAGGCGTCGATCCTCCGCGCGCCGGATGCGGTCCCGGGCGGCGAGGCCGGCCTGGATCATCGCATCGAGTCGATGGACCTCGGTCTCCCGCGCCAGCGCGATCAGGCGCTCCCGCAGTGCCCCGCCGAGCGCGACGAGCCCCGAGGCGTCGCCATCGATCTTGAGCAGCAGGAGATTGCGGAGGACGTCGAGCAGCTCCCCGAGTGCCTCGCGCTCGTCGACACCGCTGCCGACCACCTCCTCCGCGAAGTGCAGCGCCTCGTTCGCCGATCCGGCGCAGAGGCTCAGTGCGACATCGACGGCGCGATCGAGACCGACCCGCTGCGTGAGTCGACGGTAGTCGGCGACGCCGAAGGTCCCCTTCGTCTCGCGTGCCAGGGGCAGGATCCGCTCGAGCGAGGTCTCGGCGTCGCGCATGCCGCCGCGACAGGCGAGTGCGATCTCCTGCAGCACGTCGTCGGCGACGTCGACCGCCTCGTGCGCGCACAGGTCGCGCAGGCGCTCGGTGACGTCGCGCTCGTCGATGCGGCGGAACAGCACGACCTGGCAGCGCGAGCGGACCGTCTCCGGCACCTTGTGCAGTTCGGTCGTGGCGAGCACGAACACGACGTTGCGCGGCGGCTCCTCGAGGGTCTTCAGGAACGCGTTGAACGCGTTCCGCGTGAACATGTGGACTTCGTCGAGGATGTAGACCTTGTAGCGCGAGCCCATCGATGCGACGCCGACCCGCTCGCACAGCTCACGCACGTCGTCGACGAGATTGTGGGACGCGGCGTCGATCTCGACGACGTCGGGGTTGCTGCCGGCGAGGATGCTCCGGCAGGTCGCGCATTCGCCGCAGGGGGCTGGTCCGACCCCGCGCTCGCAGTTCAGCGCACGCGCCAGGATCCGCGCCGAGGTCGTCTTGCCGACGCCGCGGCTCCCCGAGAACAGGAAGGCATGCGGCACACGGCCCGCCGAGAGGGCGCTCCCGAGCGAGCGGACCACCGCCTCCTGGCCGACCAACTCCTCGAAGCGGCGCGGCCGGAAACGCCGCGCGACGACTTGGTACGGAGCCGCGGAAGCCGCGGCATCCGGTCCTGGGTCCGAAGGGGTCGACATCGTGGCGCGAGGATAGCGGTGCCGGCTTCGCCGCGCCGCGGGTACGACTCTCCCCGACACGCCTCGACCCTGGCAGGTGGAGATCGTCCGGCAC
This sequence comes from Planctomycetota bacterium, assembly GCA_046349595.1. Classification (GTDB taxonomy): domain Bacteria; phylum Planctomycetota; class UBA1135; order UBA1135; family UBA2386; genus JACRLW01. The sequence continues at coordinate 1,050,285 of JAXMCA010000001.1, read as the reverse complement.
CCCGTGCACAGAACACCGCATGCTTATGGCTGCTCCGTTCCCGGCCTGACCAGGTTCGCACCGTGCCCTCGCGCGGGACCCGACGGTCCCCACCTGCCAGGGTCGAAGAGGGTCCCCGCGATCGTCGCGGACCACGACCTCCGCGCTCGCGCGGGAGGAATGGCGGAGAGGGCGGGATTCGAACCCGCGGTGGGCTTTTGACCCACACTCGCTTTCCAAGCGAGCTCCTTAAGCCGCTCGGGCACCTCTCCTCGAACGCGGCCGCGAACCTCGCGACGGGGACCGTCCGACCCTGCGATCGGCGGCGTGTTGGGATTGTCAAGAACAGGCGCCACGACCGGCGCGTGCGTGCTGCGGGTCACGCAGACGCACGGAGCAGATCGGGACGAACCGCCGCGCGTCGGTCATCGACCGGCGCGCGGCGGGGATTTCGGAGAGGGGGGGATTCGAACCCCCGGTGACCTTGCGGCCACAACAGTTTTCGAGACTGTCCCGATCAGCCGCTCCGGCACCTCTCCGCGAGGGGACGTCGTCGAGCGACGGGGCCGAGGATTCTGCCGCGAGCCCGCGCCTTTTCAACCGCCGTCCGGGGAGCTCCCTGATCGGCGCAAGGCACGGAAGAACTTGCGCAGCAGCTCGGCGCTCTCTTCGGCACCGCAGCCTTCGTCGACCGGACACCGATGATTGAGGCGACGGTCCGCGGGCAGCTCGGCGAGCGAGCCGCAGGCACCGAACTTCGGGTCACGCGCGGCGAAGACGATCCGCGCGACCCGCGCATGCAGGGCCGCGCCCGCACACATGAAACAGGGCTCGAGCGTGCAGTACAGCGTCGCACCCGGGATGCGCCCCTCCCCCACACGCGCGATGGCTGCCCGCAGGGCCTCCATCTCGGCGTGTGCGGTCGCGTCACGGCGCTCCTCACAGCGATTGCGGCCCTGGCCGAGCACGATCCCGTCGCGCATCACCACGGCGCCGACCGGCACCTCGCCGTGCTCCGCCGCCTCGCGTGCCAGGGAGAGACACTGCTGCATGGCGAAGCGATCCTGATCGTCGCCCGTCGTCGTGCTTGTGCCCGTCACGACGCGGGTTCTATCATCCGCCGCTCCTCGGCCGACAGCGGCCGGGATCGCAATCCACAGGATCGAGCGTCGTTGCGGGAGGGCCGCGGCCCGCGACCCGAAGTCGCGGCTCCGCACGCGCCGACGCCGTTCCCGACCCACAGGACTCCATCTTGACCAAGCGCGACTTCCTCTCCGCCGGCGATCTCTCGCCGCAGGAGTTCGAGAACCTCCTGGAGCTGGCGCAGCGGTCGCGCGGCAAGCGCAGTTCGCAGGTCCTGGCCGGCAAGGCGATCGGACTGCTGTTCTTCGACCGGAGCCTGCGCACCCGCGTCAGCTTCGAGATCGCCGCGGTGCAGCTCGGTGGACACGTCGTCAACGTCTTCGCCGACGAGATGTACGACCTCGAGCCCGAGGAACAGATCGTCATGGACGGTCGTGCCGAGGAGCACGTCAAGGACGCGGCACGCACGCTGTCGCGCTACTGCGATGCGCTGGGCATCCGCCACCTCGGCCGGACCGGCTCTTGGGAGAAGGACCGTCAGGAGCTGCTGCTCAGGTCCTATGCCCGCTACGCGACGGTGCCGGTGGTGAACCTCGAGACCTCCATCGAGCACCCCTGCCAGGCCCTCGCCGACGTGATGACCATGCAGGACCACCTCACGCGCCTGCAGGGTCGCAAGCTGGCGGTGGTGTGGACCACGAATCCGGAGCCGAAGAACATCGGACCGTGCCACTCCCTGCTGCGGGCCGCCGGGATGCTCGGCATGTCGATCACCCTCTGCCACCCGCTCGGCTTCGAGCCGGCGGGCGACATCGTCGCCGCGGCCGCCGAGACCGCCCGTGCGCGTGGCGGATCACTGCAGGTCGTCAACAGCCTCGAGGACGGCATGCGCGACGCCGAGGTGGTCTATGCGCGCTCGTGGGGCTCGCCGAAGTACTGGGACGATCCCGAGCGCGAGTCGATCGTGAAGCGCTCGCTGCAGAACTGGATCATCGACGAGACAGCGATGCAGCGGACGCGCAACGCCCTGTTCATGCATCCGCTGCCGGTGCGTCGCGGCGTCGGCGCCAGCGACGCCGTCCTCGACGGTCCGCGCTCGGTGATCTACGACCAGGCCGCGAACCGCATCCACGCGCAGAAGGCGCTGCTCACACTCCTGCTCGGCTGAGGGTGATCCGGAAGCCCTCGCGGATCGGGGTGCGCGCGCGGAAGCCGAACAGCTCCTGCGCCGGTGCCCCGTCCGCGACCCAGCCCGGCGCGCTGGCCTCCCGCAGCTTGTCGCTGCAGAGGAAGCCTGGCTTGCCGCGCACACGCTGGACGAGGTCGAACAGCGGACCCAGGCAACGCACGAGGGGCATCGGCACGGGCAGCAGCCGCGCCGCCCTTCCCGCAGCCTCCGCGATCGCCCGCGGCAGCCCATGCGTGTCCGAACGCTCGGCTCCCTCGGCGGGGACAAAGCCTCCCCCACCCTGTTTGGCCATCGCGGTGATCAGCAGGTCGACCAGGTCCTCGACGAAGATCAGGGACAGCGGCCGGCGTCGGAACGGCACGGGTGCGAGCAGGCCGAGGGCCTGACGGATCAACAGACGGGTCGCGTCGTCTGCGGGCCCATAGACGATCGGTGGTCGGATGACGCACCAGTCCAGGCGTTCGCGATGCGCGAGCAGGGCCCTCTCGCCCGCGAGCTTGCTGGCCCCGTAGTGCGAACAGGGATGGCACCGGTCGGGAGCCGCAGCGCTGCCGTCGCCGTCGCGGCTGGGACCGGCTGCAGCGAGGGAGGAGACCAGCACGAAGCGGCAGTCGTTCGGGGCGGCCGCGGCGAGCGCGGCGGTCCCGGCGGCATTCGCCGCCAGGAAGTCCGCCGCGGTGAAGGCGCGGGTCGCTCCCGCGAGATGGACGATGCAGCGCGCGTTCGCGGCCGCACGGGCCAGCGAGCCGGGGTCCTCGAGCGCTCCTTCGACCAAACTCGACTCCGGGAGACCCGCGGAAACCGCTCGAGTCCGGTTCCGGACCAAGCAGCGCAGCCCGCCCCCCAGCGCCGCAAGGCGAAGCGCCAGCGCCTTGCCGATGAAGCCCGTCGCACCCGTGATCAGCACGGGTTCCGCGGGCGGCGATGCCACGGTCGAGGCGAAAGAATTGTCCGGGGATGCGGCCACCTCTAACCTTCCGCTCTCAATCGGTCGGTCCCGTCGCGGGCGACCGGATCAGCCCGCCCTCACCTCGACGACCGTTGGACCTCTTCCAGAAGTGTTACGGCTTCACCCGCGCACGGCAAGTGCAGGCGCTCGGGATGTACCCGTACTTCATCCCGATCACCGACAGCGAAGGCACCGAGGTCGAGATCGGCGGCCGCCGGCTCATCATGGCCGGCAGCAACAACTACCTCGGCCTGACGCACCACCCCCATGTGGTGGCTGCGGCGCGGGATGCCGTCGAGCGCTATGGGTCGTCGTGCACCGGCTCGCGCTTCCTCAATGGCACGCTGGAACTCCATGAGGAGTTGGAGCGCCGCCTCGCGCGCTTCCTGGACCGCGAAGCCGCGCTCTGCTTCTCGACCGGCTTCCAGACCAACCTCGGCGTGATCTCCGCCCTGTGCGGGAAGGACGACGTGATCCTCTGCGATCGCGAGAACCACGCCTCGATCTTCGACGGCTGTCGCCTGAGCTTCGCGGAACTCCGCAAGTACCGGCACGAGGACATGGACGACCTGGAGCGCCAGCTCCAGGCCGCCTCTCGACCTGAGGTCCGCGGCAAACTGATCATCGTCGATGGCGTGTTCTCGATGATGGGCGAGATCGCCAACTTGCAGCGCATCAGCGAGCTGGCTCGCCAGTACGGGGCGCGGATCCTCGTCGACGAGGCCCACTCCGTGGGAGTCCTCGGGACGCACGGCCGCGGAGCCGTCGAGCATTGCGGGGTCGAGAAGGACGTCGACCTGGTGCTCGGCACATTCAGCAAGAGCTTCGCGAGCCTCGGCGGCTTCGTCGCCGGGCCGGAGCCGGTGGTGCACTACATCAAGCACCACGCCCGTTCGCTGATCTTCTCGGCCTCGATCCCGCCGAGCGCGGCCGCAGCGGCCCTGGCGGCACTCGACGTGATGGAGTCGGAACCCGAACTGCGCACCCGAGTGATGGATCGTGCGACGCAGGTGCGCACGGGCCTCACCGAGTTGGGATTCCAGGTCGGACGTTCCGAGACACCGATCGTCCCCGTCATCGTGGGCAATCAGGACCGCTTGTTCGGGTTCTGGAAGCAACTCTTCGAGAGCGGAGTGTTCACCAATCCGGTGACGACGCCGGCCGTGCCCCCCGGCATGGACCTGATCCGCACCTCGTACATGGCGGCCCACACTGAGGCGCAGTGCGACCGCGTGATCGACATCTTCGCTCACACCGGTCGGCGCACGGGACTGATCGGTCCGGGTACCACCGCCGGAGCGCAACGCCGTTCAGCCGCCGGCGACGCCTGAGGCCGCTCCCGCGCGAGACCGGTTCATCGGCGCCGCGCGCGTGTGCATAATCGCAGGCCACCGGCGCGGTCCTCGCGAGGCGGTCGTCCTGTCGAATCGTGCGGACGCCGAGGTCACGCCGGAGTGCGCGTCATGACGGCCACAGACTTCGTCCACCTCCGCACGCACAGCCACTACAGCCTGCTCACGGCGCCGGCACGCGTGAAGGCCCTGGTCAAGGCCGCAGTCGCCGACGGGCAGCGCGCGCTGGCGCTCACCGACAACGGCAACCTCTACGGCGCGATCGAGTTCTACCGCGCCTGCAAGTCCGCCGAGATCCGCCCGATCCTCGGCATGACGGCCTTCCTCGCCGGCAAGACGCGCAGGGAGCCGACCTCCGCTGCGAATCCGAACTTCCAACTCACGCTCCTCGCCGCCGATGCGACCGGCTGGGACAACCTCAAGAAGCTGTCGACGATCGGGTTCCTCGAGGGCTTCTACTACCGACCGCGTATCGATCGCGAGGTCCTCGCCGCACACTGCAAGGGCTTGATCGCCCTGACCGGAGACTCCTCCGGTGAGGTGCCGCGACTGCTGCAGCAGAACGACACTCCCTCGGCGTGCAGGGTCGTCGACGAGTTCGAGGAGATGTTCGGCCGGGGCAACGTGTACCTCGAAATCCTCGAGATCGGTGTCGACGCGCAGCGTCGCGTGAACGAGGCGCTGGTGCTGATGCATCAGAGGATCGGCACCCCGATCGTGGCGACGAACGATGTCCACTACGTGCACCCGGAGGATTGGGTCGCACAGGACATCATGACCTGCATCCGCAGCGGCAAGTCGCTCAACGATCCGGAGCGCTATCGGGTGCCGTCACGCGAACTCTGGTTCAAGCCGCGCGAGAAGATGGTGGCGGCCTTCGAAGGCGTCCCGCAGGCGATCCAGGCCACGGTCGAGATCGCCGAACGCTGCAGCGTCGACATCCCCTTCAACGTCTACCACCTCCCGGTGTTCGAGACCGGCACCGCCGAGTCGCCCGACCAACTCTTCGAGCGCAAATGCCGCGAGGGAGCACTCGCCCGCTACGGAGCGGCCCGTGACGACGTGCGCAAGCGGCTCGACTACGAGATCGACGTCATCCGCAAGCTCGGCTTCGCGAGCTACTTCCTGATCACGGCCGACTTCATCGCGCACGCGCGCTCCCAGGGCATCCCGGTCGGCCCGGGCCGCGGTTCGGCGGCGGGTTCGATCGTCGCCTACGCGCTCGGCATCACGAACCTCGATCCCCTCGCCTACAACCTGCTGTTCGAGCGCTTCCTCAACGCCTCGCGCGTGAGCATGCCGGACATCGACGTGGACTTCTGCGGTGAACGGCGTGACGAAGTCATCCGCTACGTCCGCGACAAGTACGGCGAGGACTGCGTATCGCAGATCGTCACCTTCGGCACGATGGCGAGCCGCGGCGTCCTACGCGACGTCGGACGCGTCCTCGAGGTCGATCTCGGTGAGATCGACAAGATCGCGAAGAAGGTCCCGCAGGGTCCGGGCGCATCCCTGCAGAAGGCCCTCGAGTCCGATCCCGAACTCGACGCGATCCGCAAGGCGAGCGAGGCCAATGCGCGCCTGTTCGACCTCGGGTTGAAGCTCGAGGGCCTCGCGCGCCACACCTCCGTCCACGCTGCGGGCGTGGTCGTGGCCGACCGCCCGTTGCGCGACTACGTCCCACTCTGCCGCAGCGGTGACGAAGTCACCACGCAGTGGCAGATGACGGAGCTCGAGCAGGTGGGCCTGCTCAAGGTCGACTTCCTCGGCCTCAAGACGCTCACCATCCTCGAGGAATGCAAGCGCCTGGTGCGCGAGAACCACGGACAGGAGATCGATCTCGACGGCCTTCCCCTGGCCGACCCGCCGACCTACGCGCTGATGACCCGCGGCGACACGCTCGGCGTGTTCCAGTTGGAATCGTCCGGAATGCGCGACCTCCTCGGACGACTGAAGCCCGACACCTTCGAGGACGTCATCGCCGTGCTCGCGCTGTACCGACCGGGGCCGCTCAGCTCCGGGATGGTCGACATGTTCGTCCGCCGCAAGCACGGCGAAGAGGAGGTCGCGTACCCCCATCCAGACACCCGCGAGATCCTCCAGGAGACCTACGGAGTCATCGTCTACCAGGAGCAGGTGATGCGGATCTCCAACATCATCGGCGGCTTCTCGATGAACGAAGCCGACTCGCTCCGCAAGGCGATGGGCAAGAAGAAGCCCGAGGAGATGGCGAAGTTCAAGGAGAAGTTCGTCAGCGGCGCGGCGCAGAAGGGCCACGACGCGAAGTGGGCCCGCGAGTTGTTCGAGACGATGGAGTACTTCGCCGGATACGGCTTCAACAAGTCGCACTCGGCAGCGTATGCACTCGTCACCTACCAGACCGCCTGGCTCAAGACCCATTGGCCAGTCGAGTTCCGCGCCGCGAACATGACGGTGGAGAGTGCGAACTCCGACAAGCTGAAGGAGTTCGTCGACGACGCCAGACGAGTCGGGATCGCTGTCCTCCAACCCGATGTCAATGCGAGCGGACTGCGCTTCGGCGTCGAACAGAATGCGATCCGCTTCGGGCTGGGGGCGATCAAGGGTGTCGGCACGCGCTTCGCCGAAGCGATCGAAGCCGAACGCGGCGCACACGGCGACTTCGTTTCCATCGAGAACCTGTGCGAGCGTCTCGATACGCAACTCGTCAACAAGGGAGCGCTCGAGGCGCTCGTCAAGGCCGGCGCATTCGACCGCATCGAGGCGACGCGCAAGGCCGCCAGCTCCGGTCTCGACGCCGCGGTCCGTGCTGCGGCGCAGGTGCGGCGCGACAAGCAGCAAGGCCAACGCAACCTCTTCGACTTGGCCGAGCCGCCGCCGGCGCCGACGGATCGACGCGAGCTGCGTGCCGCGGAATGGAGCGAGATGGAGCGTCTGACCTACGAGAAGGAAGCCCTCGGCTTCTATCTGTCGGGTCATCCCTTCGAGCGCCGTGGCGGCTTCTTCGCGCGCATCGCCGGCTGCACGACGGCCGACCTGAGCAGCAAGGAGGCGGGCACAGAGGTCCGCCTCGCCGGCATGGTGTCCGCGCTCCGGGTTCTCACTGTGAAGTCAGGGAGGAGCGCCGGTCAGAAGATGGCGCGCTTCCGCCTCGAAGACCTCCACGGGGCCATCGATGTCGTCGTCTTCGCGCGGACCTTCGAGAAGGTCCGTCACAAGATCGAGGACGACGCGATCGTCTTCGTCACCGGACGCGTCGAGAAGTCTGCGGAGGAAGTCGGACTGCTCTGCGATCTCGTCGACAGTGCGGATGACATCGCCTCCCGCGAGGTCAAGAATCTCGTGGTCCGCCTGCCCTCCGCCATGCCCACCGAGCGCCTCATCGAGGGTATCGCCGACGCCGCGCTGCGCTCCCGCGGCGACCATCGACTCATGCTCGAGGTCGAGGAGAACGGTTGCCTGCACATGGTGCGCGCCGATTCGCGTTACTCCGTTCGAATCGGCGACGAGTTGATCGACGACCTGGCGACTCTCGTCGGCCCGGAGAACCTGCTGTTCACACGGCGCTGACCGCGGCGCGAGTCGACCTCGTGGGGGCGTGCGCAGCCGGCGACCGACCTCCGTCGGTCAGCTCGCGCTCTGCATGCGCTACCCGGAGTCGGGACCTGGCGGAACGGGGCGCAGGCATGCCGCGCCCCGGAACCGCATCACTCCTCTTCCGAGGAGGAGGCCTCGGCGGCCTCGCTCTGCGCGCTCAGCGCGCGCGCCAGCACGTCGTTGTCGACGAGCTCCAGGATCGCGCGTGAGGCGCCGTCACCGATCCGATGGCTGTTGAGGCGGATGACACGGGTGTAGCCACCCGGACGGCTCGCGTAGCGCGGGCCGAGCACCTCGAAGAGCTTGTGGGCGGCATCCCGATCGCGCAGGAACGAGATCGCGCGGCGGAACCGCGCCAGATCACGCCGCTTGCCCAGGGTGATGATCTTGTCGAGGTTGCGGCGGATCGCCTTGGCCTTCGCGAGAGTCGTGACGATGCGCTCGTGCTTGATCACGGAACAGATCATGTTCCGCTCCATCGACTGCCGGTGGGCAGTGGTGCGGCCGAGCTTCTTCTTGTGGACGCGGTGTCTCATGGCTGGTGCGCCAGGTGCTGGGAGTTCAGATAGGGCGGGATTCGCCGGCGACCATGCCGAGGGTCAATCCGAGCGCGGAGATCTTGCTCTTCACTTCCTTGAGCGAGGTCTTCCCGAAGTTGCGGACCTTGAGCAGCTCGGCCTCGGTCATCGAGAGCAGCTCACGCAAGGTCTGGATGTTCTCGGCCTCGAGGCAGTTCTTGGAACGATTCGAGAGGTCGAGGATGTCGACCGACTTCGAGAGCAGGTCGTCGAGCTCGCGACGCTTCGCGGCCTCGTCGCCTTCCGGCGCGAGTCCACCACCCTCGATCGCGATGTCGTCCTTGAGCTCGAAGTACTGGACGAAGGGGTTCAGATGCTTCCGGTAGATCTTGCTGGCCTCGACCAACGCCATCTCCGGGCCGACGGTGCCGTCGGTCCAGATCTCGAGCACCAACTTGTCGTAGTTCGTGAACTTGCCGACGCGCGTGTTCTCGATCGTGTACTTGACGCGGTAGACCGGGCTGAAGATCGAGTCGACCGGGATCGTGCCGATCTCCTGCTCCTCTGCCACGTTGTCCTCGGCGGTGACGTAGCCACGGCCGCGACGCACCTGAATCTCCGCGTAGAAGCGGACGTCGTCGGTGAGCGTGCAGATCTTCAGATCCGGGTTCACGATCTCGACGTTCTGATCGGTCTCGATCGAACCGGCGAGGATCACGCCCTTCTTGTTGGCGTCGATGCGCAGCGTCGACGGCGCATCGGTGTGCATGCGGACGCGCAGCTTCTTGAGCGCGAGCACGATGTGGGTGACGTCCTCGAGCACACCGGGGATGGTCGAGTACTCGTGGACGACACCGTCGATCTTCACCGAGGTCACCGCAGTGCCCTCGATCGACGACAACAGGACGCGGCGCAGCCCGTTGCCGATCGTCGCGCCGAAACCCCGCTCGAAGGGTTCGACGATGAACTTGCCGTAAGTGTCGGTCGCAGTCTCCGACTCCAGTCGGACCTGCGACGGAAGCTCGAAGTTACGCCAGCGGATGCGCATCGATGCGTGCTCTCTGTCTGAAGCGACTGGCGAACGGGCGTCGCCAGCAGGGAAATCGTTCGATCAGGAACGGCCGCGCGCGAGAACGCGGCCGGGATGGATCAGCGCGAGCACAACTCGACGATGAGTTGCTCGTTGATCGGGTGCGGCACGTCGGCGCGCTTGGGCAGCGAAACCACCTTGCCGCGCAGATCGGCCGGGTAGGCCTCGAGCCAAGCCGGGACGGACTGGCCCTTGTTCACGTCGACGGCCTCGGCCGCCTTCTTGCGAATGCGATCGCGCGACGCGAGTTCGACCTCGTCTCCAGGATTGACGAGATAGCTCGGGATGTTCACGCGGCGCCCGTTCACGTTGACGTGGCCGTGCGAGACCATCTGGCGCGCATCGAAACGAGACGACGCGAGACCCAGGCTCAGCACGACGTTGTCGAGGCGACGCTCCAGGATCACCAGCAGGTTCTCACCGGTGTTGCCCTTCTGCCGGGACGCCATGGTGAAGTAGCGCTGGAACTGACGCTCGAGCACTCCATAGATGCGCTTCGCCTTCTGCTTCTCGCGCAACTGGACGTAGTAGTCCGTCGTCTTTCGCGGACGGGTGTGCATTCCCGGCGGGTAGTCACGCCGGTTGACGCCACACTTCTCGGAGAAGCAGCGTTGTCCCTTCAGGAAGAGCTTCATGCCCTCCCGGCGGCACAACTTGCACACCTTGCCGTTGATCCTCGCCATCTCGCCTGGCTCGATTGCTCGTGTTGTTCTTCGGAAACTCTGGGTGAATCGCTCGCTCGACTCCGGTTCGGGTCAGACGCGGCGACGCTTGCGCGGACGACAGCCGTTGTGAGGCAGCGGTGTGCGATCCTCGATGCTCTTGATCTCGATCCCTGCGCCGCCGAGCGCGCGGATCGCCGATTCGCGGCCGGAGCCCGGCCCGCGCACCAGAACTTCCAGTTCCGACACACCCATCTTGCGGATCTTGTCGGAGACCTTCTGTGCGGCGCGCTGCGCGGCGAACGGCGTGCTCTTGCGGCTGCCCTTGTAGCCGATGGTGCCGGCGGAATCCCACGCGATCACCTGACCGGCAGCGTCCGTCACCGTGATGATCGTGTTGTTGAACGAGGCCTTGATGTGGGCAATCGCGCGGCCGACGTTCTTGCGCGCCTTCTTCTTGGTGATCGCTTCAGCCATGGTCGGGTCGGAGCCGGGTCTCTGCTCGGGTCTCTGCTCGGGTCGTTGTCAGTGAGGGTGTGTCGCGGTCGTCGCTGCGTTCAGTCGACGGATTCGGTCTGGATCACTTCTTCGCGATCTTCTTGTTCGCGACGGTCTTGCGCGGGCCCTTCCGGGACCGTGCATTCGAACGGGTCCGCTGCCCACGGACAGGCAGACCGCGACGGTGACGGAGACCGCGATAGCAGCCGATCTCCTTCAATCGGTTGATGTTCGCCATGGTCTGGCGGCGCAGGGCGCCCTCGACCACATAGACCTCCTCGAGATGCGTCGCGATGCGGGCGACGTCTTCGTCGGTCAGGTCCTTCGCGCGGAGATCGGGGTTCAACGACAGGTCGGTGACGACCTTCTTCGCCGTCGAGCGACCGACCCCATAGATGTAGGTCAGCGCGGTTTCGACCTTGCGGTCATTGGGGATGTCGACGCCGAGAACGCGTGGCATGGCGGTGATTCAGGAAGGAAGTCGGTGACAGAAGGGAGACGGACGGCGGATGGAGCTCTGGATTCGCAGGTGACCGACTCCACGGTTGCAGGTCCTGCTCACGAACAGTCGTGGGCAGGACGCGCTCAGCGGGGCGCGGGCATGCGACGGCGTCATCGGGTGCGCTGACGCTGCTTGTGGCGGGGATCGGACTTGCAGATCACGCGCACCACACCGCGGCGGCGCACGACTCGGCAACCTTCACACATCTTGCGGACACTCGCTCGGACCTTCACGGGTCTTCTCCAGTCAGTCGGAATCGGGAATGCGGCGGGGATTCGGAGCTCGGCGCTGGTGCTCGGGGAACGCACTGTCGAGCGCAACGATTCGTCCCTTGGTCGGGTCGAAGGTCGAGCGCTCGATCACGACGGCATCGCCCGCAACCAAGCGGACGAGAAGCACACGCATCGTCCCGGCCGCGTGCACCGCAACGCGGCTCCGGTCGGCTGTCTCGACCAGGACCATGCGGTTCTTCAGCGGCGCGAGGACGACGGCAGGCTCCTTGTGCGGGATGCGAGTCGTCGTGCGTTGCGAGGGATTCGTGGACGGAATCGGCTGGGCTCCGAGGGAAGTCAGGGGGGAAGTGGGTTCGACGAGGAGGGTCGCCATGGCTCAGGCCGGCTTGCGCTGCAAGGCCGTGACGATGTCCTCGAGGACCTGCGGAGGCCGGCGACCGGCGTCGACCTGCAGCAGGCAGCCCTTCGCCCGATAGTGCTCGAGCAAGGGCTTGGTTTGATTGTCGTACGCGACGAGACGCTGGCCAACGGCCTCCGGTCGATCGTCCGAACGTTGAGCGAGAACTCCACCGCAGGTGTCGCAGACACCTTCGACGCGGGTCGGCTTGCTGTACACGTTCCAGATCGCACCGCACTTGGAACAGGTGCGGCGGCCGGTGAGCCGCTTCATCAGATCCTCCTTCGCGACAGCGAAGTAGATCACGTGGGTCAGCGGGCGTCCCGACGTCCGGAGGCTCTTGTCCAGAGCCTCGGCCTGCGGAACGGTACGGGGAAAGCCGTCCAAGATCCAGGCCGAGTTGGCCAGATCGGAGCCCAGCCGCTCCTCCACCATCGCGATGATCAGCTGGTCGGGCACCAGTTGCCCGGCATCCATGAAGCCCTTGGCCTTCCGACCGAGCTCAGTCCCGCGCGCGACATGCCCACGAAGCATGTCTCCAGTGGAGAGGTGGCCGACCCCGAGCCGGCTCGCCAGCTCCTGGGCCTGGGTCCCCTTCCCCGCTCCGGGCGGGCCGAGGAACACGGCGCGGAAGGTCGCGGCGCTCACGCCTGACGCCCCCAACCCTTCCCGGCGCCCGTCGCTTCCTTCATGAAGCCCTCGTAGTTCCTCATGATCAGCATCGCGTTGAGCTTCTCGACCAAGTCGAGTGCCACGCCCACCACGATGAGGATCGAGGTGCCGCTCATGAAGTAGACCAGGGTCGGGTCCAGGCCGGCGAAGCTGCCATTGACCAGCGAGGGAAAGATCGCAACCACGGAGAGGAAGGCCGCACCCGCAAGCGTGATGCGGACCATGGTCCCCTCGAGGAAGTCGGCGGTCGCCTTCCCGGGGCGGATCCCCGGAATGAACGCGCCGTGTTCCTTGAGGTTGTTGGCCATGTCGTTCGGCTGGAACATCAACGAGGTCCAGAAGAACGAGAAGAAGAAGATCAGCGCGGCATAGCTCAGGATGTACCAGAAGCCCGTGTGCTGGCTGAAGGACTCCAGGAACGAGATGCCCAGCGACTGCCCGATGATCGGCGGGACGATCAACAACGCCGAGGCGAAGATGATCGGCATCACGCCGGCGTGATTGACCTTCAAGGGCAGGTAGTGCCGCTGACCTCCGTAGACCCGCCGACCGCGCGTCTGCTTGGCTTGCTGGATCGGGATACGACGATGCGCCTTGGTGATGTAGACGACCGCGACCACGGCCACGGCCCAGGCGCCGAGGAACATCAGCATCAGCTGGAAGCTCGACGTCGACATCTCGCCGTCGCTTCCGTGGAACAGCGCACTGAACGCCGTCGGCAGGCGGGACACGATTCCCGCCATGATGATCAAGGAGATGCCGTTGCCGGCGCCGTGCTCCGTGATCTGCTCCCCGAGCCACATGATGAACAGGGTGCCTGCTGTCAGACACACGATCACGACGATGCAGTAGAGCAGCCACCAGTTGTGCACTCCGTTGTGCAGCATGTGGCGCTCCTCCTGGGCGAGGGTCCCGAACAGCACGAAGAACGACTGCATCCAGCAGATCGGGATCGTGAGGAACCGCGTGTAGCGGTTGATCTTGCGCTGGCCGGAGGGGCCCTCCTTGGAGAGCTTCTCGAGCGACGGCACAACCTTGACCAACAGCGAGAGGATGATGCTCGCCGAGATGTAGGGCATGACGCCTAGCGAGAACACCGAGGCCTGTTGCAGACGAGCACCCGTCAGGATGTTCATCATGTCGAACAGGCGTCCGAGTCCGGAACCGGCCCCACCCGGATCCATGAATCGCTGGGCATCTACACCCGGCAGCGGGATGAAGAAGCCGATGCGGTAGCAGAACAGCAGACCGAGGGTGATCAGGATCTTGTTCCTGATCTCCTTCACCTTGAAGAGGTTGCCGATCGACAGGGCCATGGCTACCGGGTCTGCGGGTTCGTGATTGCCTGCGGGTGAGCTTGGAACGTCACCGCTTCTTCTGGATCCGGATGCGCTTGGGGGTCGGCTCCGACTGTCCCTTGCGGACGAACTTCGGACGACGATCCACCTTGGGGAGCATCTCGACGCGGCCGCCGGCGGCCTCGATCTTCGCCTGCGCCGACTTCGTGATCGCGTCGACACGCACGGTCACCGAGCGGGTGACCTGGCCGTCGCCGAGGATCTTGAACAGTTCGGTGTGGCGCGTCTTCGAGGTGATTCCACGCTCGAGGACCGCCTTGAGATCGACCACCGCTCCGGTCTCGAACTTGTCGAGGTCCTCGACGTTGATCGTCGTGAACGAACGACGGAAGTTCTTGTTGTTGAAGCCGCGCTTGGGGAGCCGGCGGAACAGCGGCATCTGGCCACCTTCCCAACCGACACGCGCCTTCCAGCCCGTGCGGGCCTGCGCACCCTTGTGTCCGCGACCCGAGGTCTTGCCGAGACCCGAACCGGTGCCACGGCCGACCCGCTTGCGCGTGCCGTAGTTCAGTCCGAGTTGCTTCGCTTCAGCGAGGTTCATCCGATCTTCACCTCCCGCACCTCTTCGACCGTCGTCTGGTCGCGAAGCTGCGCGAGCGCTGCGAGCGTGGCCTTGACCACGTTCAGGGGATTCGTGGAGCCGTACACCTTGGTCAGGATGTCGTGGATGCCGGCAAACTCGCACACCTTGCGCACGGCCTTGCCGGCGATGACGCCGGTCCCCGGAGCTGCCGGGATCAGGCGCACGCGCGAGGCACAGAACGAAGCCTCGACCTGGTGCGGAATGCTCGTGCCCTTGCGCAGGACGCGCATCAGGCGCTTGCGGCCATCCTTCACCGACTTCTCGACCGCGTTCGGCACCTCACGGCCCTTGCCGTAACCGATGCCGACCAGGCCGTCGCCGTTGCCGACGACTGACAACGCGCTGAAGGAGAAGCGGCGGCCACCCTTGACCACCGCAGCAGAACGATTGATCGCGATCACGTCGTCTCGGATCTCCGCCTGGAGCGCCTCGTCGATCGGGATCGGGGGATACTTCGGCTTCGCCATCTGTCGTGGGCTCCGGGCTGTTCAGAACTCGAGTCCGCCCGCACGCGCCGCTTCTGCGAACGCCTTCACGCGGCCGTGATACTTGTAGGGTCCGCGATCGAAGACGACCTTCGTCACGCCGGCGGCCTTGGCACGCTCGGCGATCGCGGCGCCGACCTTCGCGGCGACATCCGACTTGCGCATACCGGACAACGATACGCGCAGGGACTTGTCCTTGGACGACGCCGAGGCCAGCGTGCGACCGGCCATGTCGTCGATCACCTGGCAATAGAAATTGCTCAGGCTTCGGAACACCGAGAGGCGCGGCCGGGTGTTTCCGGTGCGCAGCCGGTTGCGCACTCGCTGCGACTTCCGGCGGCGGCGCACCTGCTTCAGGACTTGGATGCTCATGGTTCGATTCCGGACGCGAATCGGTCGACGACGATCGTTCTCGGGCGGACGGGGAAGTTGGATGTCTCCGGTGGATTCACGAAGGAATGGTCACGCCGAGCCGAAGGCCTTGCCGGCCTTGCGGCGAATGACTTCGCCCTCGTAGCGGATGCCCTTGCCCTTGTAAGGCTCGGGCGGACGGAGCTTGCGGATCCGCGCCGCGAGCTGCCCCACGGCCTGCTTGTCGCAACCGCGGATGATCAATGCGGTAGGCGAGGTGACGTCGACATCGACGCCCTTCGGCACCGCGATCGGGATCTCATTGGCGAAGCCGAGCGCGAAGACGAGCTTCGTCCCGGCCTTCTTCACCTGGTAGCCGACACCCTCGATCTCGAGCTTCCTTTCGTAGCCCTTCGTGACGCCGACCACCATGTTGTTGATCAGCGCACGGGTCAGACCGTGGTAGGCCCTGGCCGCCGCGTCCCGCGCCGGCCGGTTGTTGGAGACAGTGACTTCCCCACCCTCGATCGCAACACCCACTTCAGGGCGATGGTCCATCGTGAGTTCGCCCTTGGGGCCCTTGACGGTCACGCGACGCGAGGCCGACGTGACAGTGACTCCCTTGGGGAGGGCGATGGGCTGCTTTCCGATCCGCGACATGGCTCAGGGCTCTCGTTTCGGTTCTCGGGTGTCCGACAGGGTTGGTTGGTGCGGGTTACTTCCGGTCAGGCGACGACGCACAGCACTTCGCCACCCACGTTCTTCTCGCGGCACTCCCGATCCGAGAGCACGCCGACACTCGTGGACACCACGGCGATGCCGAGACCACCGCGGACCTTCGGGAGGTCGACGACGCGGCGATAGCGACGGCAGCCGGGCTTGCTGTAGCGATCGATCGTGGTGACGACGGACTGGCCGTCCGCGCCGTACTTGAGCTCCACGCGGATCTGGCTCTGCGGTCCGTCCGAGTGGATCTCGTAGCCGCGGATGTAGCCCTCGCGCTTCAGCACGTCGAGCACGCGGACTTTCATCGCGCTGCCGGGGATCGTGAAGGATTCGGCCTTCACGCGGCTCGAGTTGCGGATCCGCGTCAGCAGGTCGGCGATCGGGTCGGTCATCATGGCGGGCTTACCGGGGCTAGCAGGAGCTTCGAGACAGTCGGATCAGGACGAGGACTTGGGTGGATCAGCGACGGAAGGGGAACCCGAGCTTCTCGAGCAAGGCGAGGCCTTCCTCGTCGGTCTTCGCCGTCGTCACGATGGTGATGTCCATGCCCTGGACGAACTCGACCTTGTCGAGGCTGATCTCCGGGAACAAGCTCTGCTCCGCGAGACCGAAGGTGTAGTTGCCGCGCCCGTCGAACTTCTTGGGAAGCCCACGGAAGTCGCGGATGCGCGGGATCGCGATCGTCACCAGTCGATCGTAGAACTCCCACATGCGCGCGCCGCGCAGGGTGACGGCACAACCGACCGGGTATCCCTGACGGAGCTTGAAACCTGCGATGGCGAGTCGCGAGTTGCGAACCGTCGGGCGTTGACCGGCGATCGCCGCGAGCTCGCGCTGGGCGTGCTCGATGCGAGCCTTGTTCTCGACGGCGCGCCCGACGCCCATGTTGAGCGCGATCTTGACGAGCCGCGGGATCTCCATGGGGTTCTTGAAGCCGAACTGGGCCTGGAGGGCCGAAGCCACCTCTGTCCGGTACTTCTGCAGCATGCGCGGAATGACGCGCTCGGGGGCTGTCGTGGTCATGTCGCTCGTCTCTCGCTGGTCGGTCGCGGGATCACAATCCGTCTTGTTTCACACTCAGTCGAACCGCGTTCCGCAGGGAACTCCCACGCGGACGCGCTTGCCGTCGACGACCTCGACGCGGGTGCGGACGCCCTTGCCCGCCTTCTGACTCCACAGCAGCACCTTGCTCGCATCGATCGGAGCCTCGTGCTGGACGCGCCCACCCTGCGGGTTCTGCTGCGTGCGGCGGTGATGTTTCCAGCGCATGTTCACGCCCTGGACGATGACGCGCCCGTCGGCCGGGTGCACGGCGAGGACTTCACGCGGCTCCTCCGACTTGTAAGCGCCGGAGATGACAACGACCTTGTCGCCCTTCTTCACGTGGACCTTCATCAGATCACTTCCTCCGCCAGCGACACGATCTTCATGAAGTTGCGATCACGAAGCTCACGGGCGACCGCACCGAAGATGCGCGTGCCGCGCGGGTTGTTGTCCTTGTCGATGATGACGAGTGCGTTGCGATCGAAGCGGATGTAGCTGCCGTCGCTGCGGCGCACTTCGCGTCGCGTGCGCACCACCACACCACGGACCACCTGGTGCGCCTTCACCTCCCCGGTGGGGAGCGCCTTCTTCACCACAGCGATGATCACATCGCCGAGTGAGGCATAGCGACGACCGCTGCCGCCGAGCACCTTCACACACATCGCCTCTTTGGCGCCGGTGTTGTCGGCGACATCGAGCATGGTCTGTTCTTGGATCATGGGATCTGGATTCCTCTAGCAGGCCCGGGTCGTGCGTGTCGTTCCGGTCGGCTGGTCGTGGATGGAAGGTTCGGACGATCGGCCTGGGGTTGCGTTCAGTCCTGCTCGGCGCGCCGGACGACGCGCAGCAGACGGAACCGCTTGAGCTTCGAGAGCGGACGGGTCTCCACCACCTCGACCAGATCACCGAGGCGCGCCTCGTTGTTCTCGTCGTGCGCATGGACCTTGGTACGCCGCGGGACGAACTTCTCGTACAGCGGGTGCTTCACGTGCCGCTCCGAGACGACGGTGATCGTCTTGTTCATCTTGCTGGACGTCACGATCCCCTGCAGGGTCATGCGTCGGCCACGCGGCTTCGCGTTGGTCTGGTTCGCGGTTTGGGTCGTCATGGGCGTCTCGCGTCAGGAGCGGTTCGAAGGCACTCGGACTTCACTGGATTCGGCAGGTCTCAGCTGCCGGAAGCGCCGGCTCGCTCACGCTCGCCGAGCACGGTGAGGATGCGGGCGATGGTCCGCCGCGCATCGCGGTAGCGCGACGTGTGGGCGACCTCCTCGGCAGCCACGCGGAAACGAAGATCGAAGATCTCCTTGCGCAGGGCTTGCAGGTCGAGGTGGAGCTCGTGCGAGTCCTTGCCGCGAATGTCAGCGATGTTCACGTCGTCCTCGGATGGGTGATGTGGTTGTCGATGGGATTCAGATCGGGCGCTTCGCGACCATCCGCACCTTCACCGGCAGCTTGTGTGCCACCCGGTTGAAGGCCTTCTTGGCCAGCTCCTCGGTCACTCCGCCGATCTCGAAGAGGACGGTGCCGGGCTTCACGACGGCGGTCCAGTACTCGATGTCGCCCTTGCCGGTGCCCAGTCGAGTCTCGGCCGGAGTCGCTGTGACCGACTTGTGCGGGAAGATGCGGATGAACACGCGCCCTTCCGGTGCGGCGCGGCTCGCTGCGACACGCGCGGCCTCGATGGTCCGAGCAGGCAGCCAACCCGGCTCCAGCGACTGCAGACCGAAGTCACCGAACTCCACGGTGGTTCCGCGCGTCGCGTTGCCGCGGATGCGACCGCGCTGCTGCTTGCGCCACTTGACTCGCTTCGGCATCAACATGGGTTGGTCTCTCGCTCGGTATCAGTTTCGCTGCTTCGAAAACACCGCCAGGAGCGGATTCCTCCGCTTGGCTTCTCGATCGATCGGCGGTCTCAGACCGCGCCGCGCTCCGTGTTGCGTTCCACGGGCAGCAGGCCGTGGGTGACTTCACCCGGCCCGTACTCGCCCTTGAAGATCCAGACCTTCACGCCAATCGCGCCGGCCTTGGTCCGCGACATGACGAAGCCGTAGTCGAGCTTCGCGCGCAAGGTCGTGCACGGGACACGACCCTTGCTCACCTTTCCGACGCGCGCCATTTCGGCGCCGCCCAGACGTCCGCTCACCACGATCTTCACACCGAGCGCGCCCGACGCGAGCGCCTGATCGACCGCCTTCTTGAGGACGCGGCGGTAGTTCATGCGCTTGGCGAGCATCTCGGCCACGGACTCGGCCACGAGGCGTGACTCGAGTTCGGGGCGGTGGATCTCGATGATCTTCAGGCGCACAGCGCCGCCTGTGATCTTCTCGAGTTCCTCGCGGAACTTGTCGACCTTCGCGCCCTTCTTGCCGATCAGCACGCCCGGACGCGCGGTGTGGATGAACACCGTCACGACGTCGCCGGCACGCTCGATCTCGACCTTCGGGATCGCGGCGAAGCCCCAGTTGTCACGGATGTGACGACGGATCTTCTGATCCTGCAGGAGGAGCGCAGGGAAGTCCTTGCTGCTCGCGTACCAGCGCGAACGCCAGGGCTCGGTGATCGCGCAGCGGAAGCCGGTGGGATGGACCTTTTGACCCATGGATCAGTTCTCTCCTGCGGCGGAGCTCTCACGCCCGGGGGAACCGGGGTCCGCGACGTGGACGTGGATATGGCAGGTGCGGCGCTTGTAGGGCATCGCGCGACCCATCGACGCCGGACGGAAGCGCGCACGCCCCATCAGCAGCGGCCCCTCGTTGATCACCGCACGCGAGATCACGAGTCGGTTGGCGCGGACATCTTCGTTCTGAAGTGCATTCGCAACCGCAGACGCGAGGACCTTGTGGATCATCACCGACGCGCGGTGCTTGTCGTTGCGCAGGGTGTCCAGAGCTGCTCCCGCGGACATGCCGCGGATCAACTCCATGACCCGACGCGCCTTGCGCGGCGCGATGTGCGCGTGACGGTGACAGGCTCGGTATTCGCTTGCCATCGCTCAGGCCTCCTTCTTCGAGTGGCCGCGGAAGGTGCGGGTCGGAGCGAACTCGCCGAGGCGGTGTCCGACCATGTCTTCCGTCACGTAGACCTTCATGTGCACGCGACCGTTGTGCACCATGAAGGTGTGCCCGACGAACTCGGGAAGGATCGTGCAGGCGCGGGCCCAGGTCTTCACCGGGTTCTTCGTGCCGGCCGTGTTCTGCTTGCTGATCTTGTCGAACAGCTTCAGGTCGACGTAGGGGCCCTTCTTGATGCTACGACTCATGGATCGATCTCCGGCGCTGCGAAGGTTCCGCGATTCCGATCAGACGGTGGCCTGGTGCTTGCCGGCCTTGCGGCGGCGGATGATGAACTGCGTCGACCGCGTCTTGTCGCGGCGCGTCTTGCCACCCTTGGCGAGCTTGCCCGTCGGGGAGCAGGGGTGACGACCACCACCGGTGCGGCCTTCGCCACCACCCATCGGGTGCGACACCGGGTTCTGCGAGGTGCCGCGGTTGTGCGGCCGACGCCCGAGGTAGCGGACACGCCCAGCCTTGCCCCAGCGGATGTTCTGCCAGTCGGCATTGCCGACCTCACCGATCGTGGCCCTGCAGCGCACGTGGATCTTGCGCAACTCGCTCGAGGGCATCACGACGATCGCGTAATCGCCGTCGCGCGCCAGCAGCTGCGCCGCGAGCCCCGCCGAACGCGCGATCTGGCCACCCTTGCCGGGCTGCAGTTCGACGTTGTGGATCATCACGCCCAGCGGGATCGCGCCGAGCGGCATCGCGTTGCCGACGTCCGGCTCGACTCGCTCACCCGACACCACGGTGGCACCGACCGCCAGCCCCTTGGGGGCGATGATGTAGCGCTTCTCGCCGTCCTCATAGCGGAGCAGCGCGATGTCCGCGTTTCGGTTCGGGTCGTACTCGATCGCCATCACCTGCGCCGGGACACCATCCTTCTGGCGCTTGAAGTCGACGATGCGGTACAGGCGACGAGCACCACCACCACGGAAGCGACTGGTGACGTGCCCGTGCGCGTTGCGACCACCCGTCTTCTTCAGACGGACGACCAGCGACTTCTCCGGGCGCTTCTTCGTCAGATGCGAGAAGTCCAGGACCGAAGAGTTGCGTCGGCCGGCGGACGTCGGGTTGTAGGTCTTGACGGGCATCGCTCAGGATCTCGAGGATGGTTTCGATCGCGCTCAGGCGATCTCGATGTGATCTCCGGCGCGGAGCGTGACGACGGCCTTCTTCCAGTCGCGCGTGCGGCCGTAGCGGCCGAGCATGCGGCGGAACTTGCCGACCTGGTTGAGGACGTTGACCTTCTCGACCTTGACGCCGAACAGCGTCTCGACCGCCTTCTTGATCTCCGTCTTGTTGGCCTCGGGCGCGACGCGGAACGAGTACTTGTTGTGGTCGCTCTGCTGGAGCGTCGTCTTCTCCGTCACGACGGGCTTGTCGATCAGGCCGTAGTAGAGCTGCGGGTTTGCCATCGGAGAGCTCTTGGGATTCAGGAGGCGGAGCGACCGAGACGCGCCTTCATGGCGTCGAGCGCGGCGGGGGTGAGGACCATGTGGCGGCGCAGCAGGACATCGCGCGCGTTGAGGTCGGCGAGCGGGCGAACGTCGACCTGCGGCACGTTGCGCAGCGACTTCCAAAGCACGCGATCGATCTCGGCGGTCACGACCAATGCGCCCCTCTCGATTCCGAGCGCCCGCAAGACAGCAACGGCCTGCTTGGTGCTCGGCGCGTCACTGGGCCAACCCTCGGCGACACACACCTCGCCGTCGGCGAACTTCGAGTACACCGCGTTGCGCAGGGCGACGCGGCGCGAGTTCTTCGGCATGTGGAAGGAGTAGTCGCGCGGGCGCGGCCCGAAGGCCACGCCACCACCAGTCCAGTGCGGGGCCTTCTCCGTGCCCATGCGCGCGCGACCGGTGTGCTTTTGCTTCCACAGCTTGTGGTTCGGACCGGCGACCTCCGCTCGGGTCTTCGTCTTCGCGGTGCCGGCGCGCTTGTTGGCCTCGTACATCACGACGGCCTCCTTGAGCGTGCGCCCGAGGACGCGTTCGCCGAACAACGACGAATCGACGTCCGTCGTGCTCACCGAACCACTTCGATAGACCTTGACCTGCGCCATCGCGATTGTCGTGTTGGTTTCCGGACCAGTGCGCCGCGCGGCGCACCGTTGCCGACCGCATCGCGATCGGCCTGACGAAGAACTCGAGAGGAACTCGCGCGCGACCGGCTTGGCCCCGCGCAAAACCGCGGCGGCCTCAGGCCTTGATGCGGATGTCCACGCCCGCAGGCATGTTCAACTTGCTGAGCGCGTCGACCGTCTTGGACGTCGGCTCGGAGATGAAGATCAGCCGCTTGTGCGTGCGGATCTCGAACTGCTCACGACTCTTCTTGTCGACGTGCGGAGACCGCAGCACCGTGTAGCGCTCGATGCGCGTCGGCAGCGGGATCGGACCCGCGACGCGCGCACCGGTTCGGACCGAAGTCTCGACGATGTCGAGGGCAGCCTGATCGAGGGCCTCGTAGTCGTAGGCCTCCATGCGGATCTGGATGCGTTCCTGCATTGCTCGTGGACCTGCTGCGCTTGGACTTCGTGCCGGGTGCGGGGTTGTACGTCTCGAAGAGAGAGTCGCGACCCCTTGAGCGGCTCGCGAGGCCCGGCGTCGTAACTCCTGGAAAATACAGGGGTTACGTCGATCCTGGGGCCTTCGGCCGACAAGGGAAGGAAGATCGTAGCGATCGTGCCGATCACGGTCAAGTTCGCGAGCGGCCGTTTTCGGGCTCTCAGGCGGGCTGCGCGTCGATCCATCCGTCCGGCCACAGGACGAAGGACCCCATCCCCCGGGTGCGCGACCGCAGCACCGTCGCCCAACCGAGAACCCTCGCCAGGCGGACGCTCGCCTGGATTGCCGCTTGGTCGCCTTCGTCGCCGACCTCCTCCACCACCGCGCCGCGGGCCTGGAGATCCGCGAGAACAGCGCCGAGTGCGTCGCGGGGGAGCCGCACTTCGAGGCGAACACGGGGTTCCTGCTCGCGGATTCCGGAGCTCCGCAAGGCATGCTCCGCCGCTTCGCGAACCGCCTCCTGCAGCACGAGCTCGGCGGCCGAGCCGATCGCGTGCGCGCCGGTCACTCCCAACGCGCCATCCACGAGCGGCGCACCGGAGCCGAGACCACTCCGCGCGACCGAGTCGAGCACTGCGAGAACCTCTCGCCGCATCTCCTCGGGAGAGCCCGGGAGGCGTGCCGCTTCATCCTCCGGCAGGGCCCAGCGCAGGTGCAACCCCGCATCGGTCATCGGCTCGATGCGGACGCGCGCCATTGCGGCCGAGGTGCCGCCGTCGCTGACGCGCTCCACGCGGGCCTCCTCCTCCGCCACACCGGTCGGGACCGTGCGCCGCAGGACCCGGGGCTCGCCAAGTCGAAACGCACGCCGATGGAGTCGCTCCAGTCGCTCGCGGAAGACATCGAGTTGGAGCTCACCCATCACCTCCACCACGAGTTCCCCACCGACCGGATCCGACGCCACGCGCACCACCTGGTCCGCCGAGGCCAGGGCATGAGCCGCGGCCTCGAGGGCGTCGCGTTCGTCGGACTGCTCGGGCTCGAGGCTTGCACGCAGCACCGGCTCTGGGTGACGAGCCGGCTGCAACTCGATCGGGTTTCCCGGAGCACGCAGCGTCGCGCCCGCCGGCACAGGGTGATCGAGGACGACGGCGACGATTTCTCCCGGCATCGCCAACTCAACGGGTTCGCATTCCGCGGCGTGGACCTCGGCGAGTCCCAGGATCCGCACCGGTCCTGACGGAGACGCCTCCAGGATGTCGCCGCGTCGGATGCAGCCGGCGAAGACCCGGGCGAGGACGGTCGGGGCGCCGCCGTCGACGACTCCCCCGTCTCCGGAGGGACCCGACGTCGAGAACACCAGGGCCACGGCGCTCGCGCTCCGATCGCCGCAGGCGGTGCCGAGCGCCGCCTTCACCGCTCCCGACCGCTCGCGAGGAGACGGAAGGAGTTGGCAGACTGCGTCGAGGAGAAGACCGACGCCGACGTCGCGCAGAGCCGAGCCACACAGCACGGGCACGACATCACGGGCGAGAGTCACCCGACGAAGGACCGCGCGGACGGCGTCACGCGCTGGGATCCGTCCCTCGACGTAGGCCGCACACAGATCCGGATCATGCTCCCCGAGCAACGCGAGCAGTTCTTCGCGGGGGAGCGACGCACACGCTCCGACGCCGGCTCTCTCGTCCAGCAGGTCGACGCAGCTCTCGAGCGTTCCGTCGGCGTCGCGGCGAGGGACATCGAGAAGCACGCATCTCACACGGAATCTCGTCTCGATCGAGCGAAGCGAGGCCTGGAGATCGGCGACCGCTCGATCGAGCTTGTTGACGAAGACGAGGCGCGGGAGACCCTCCTCGTCGAGTCGTCGCCAAACCGCCTCGGTCTGCGGCTCGACTCCACGCACGCCGTCGATCACGACGATCGCAGCGTCGGCCACTCGCAGGCTCGAGTTCACCTCGGCGGCGAAGTCGACGTGCCCGGGAGTGTCGACGAGTTGGATCCGGAATCCCCGCCACTGGACCTGTGTCACAGCGGCGTGGATCGAGATCCCCCGCTCCTGCTCCTCGCGACGCCAATCCATGGCGGCAAGCCCCGAATCGACCTCGCCGAAGCTCCTCTGCCGACCGGACACGACCAGGATGCGCTCGGTCAGCGTGGTCTTTCCCGCGTTGATGTGCGCGACGATCGCGAGGTTGCGAATGCGATCGACGTCCGGGGTGCCTGGATCGATGGAACTCATCGGCACGGAAGCGAGCGGGATTCTCCCACGAGACCAGGCGCGCACCCACCGGCAACACGGCGACGACAGAGCGACTCCGGAGGCGGGCGCAAGTCGCACTTCCGGGGTCAGATGCGCGCGGGAACCCCCTCACGCGCAAGATGGACCTCGAGCGCAGGAACCCAACTCGCGGGCTCCACGACCCGCGCGCCGATCGCAGGGACGGGCACTCCCTCGCGGGGCATCCCGCGGGATCTCGGCCGGCCTCAGACCCAGCCGGCCACGCGGCTCACCACGCGAAGTGGCTGTAGGCGGAGTTCGCCTCGGCCATCTTGTGCACGTTCTCCTTCTTCGTCACCGCGGCGCCCTGGTTGTTGAAGGCGTCGAAGATCTCCTCGGCGAGGCGACGAGCCATCGGCTTGCCGCGCTTGGCACGAGCGGCGTCGACGATCCAGCGGATACCCAGGCTCTGCGAGCGACGCTTCTGCACTTCGCGCGGGACCTGGTAGGTCGCACCACCCACGCGGCGGGAACGGACTTCGATGCGCGGGCTCGCGTTGTCGATCGCCTTCTGGACGATCTCGACCGGATCCGCCTGGACCTTCTCGCAGACGATGGTGAGCGCGTCGTACAGGATGCGCTGGGCGGTGCTCTTCTTGCCGTGGAGCATCACCTTGTTGATCACCTTCGAGCACAGACGCGATCCGAACTTCGGATCCGGCTGGAGGAACACCTGGGTCGACTTGTACGAGCGCGGCATCGGAATGGTCGGTCGAGGTTCGGCGGGTCGGCTGCGACGTCAGATCGGGTGGAGTCGGCGGTCCTTCGGAATCAGCTCTTCGGGCGCTTGGCGCCGTACTTGGAACGACCCTGACGGCGGCCGTCGACACCAGATGCGTCGAGCACGCCACGCAGCACGTGATAGCGGACGCCCGGCAGGTCGCGGACGCGACCACCGCGGATCAACACGATCGAGTGCTCCTGGAGGTTGTGCCCCTCCCCCGGGATGTAGACGGTCACTTCCTTGCCGTTGGACAACCGCACTCGGGCGATCTTGCGCAGAGCCGAGTTCGGCTTCTTCGGCGTCATGGTCCTGACCTGCAGGCAGACACCGCGCTTCTGGGGGCACTTGTCGAGCACCGGCGACTTGCTCTTGTAGCGGACGCGGGCGCGTCCCTTCTTGACGAGCTGGTTGATCGTGGGCATGCGGAGGAGGCCGGCTCGACCGGCGGTTTCGTGCGGGTGCGCTGTCGAGCGGACCCGGGACGGGAAGGGCGGAGGATGGTAGCGGACGGGGTTTCGAATGCAAGACCGGCGCAGCCCCGCAATGCGTGGCTGCACCACAGATCCCAGGCTCACTCGGCGCGACCGACCTCGGTCTCGCCCTCGAGTCGGATCACCGGCCCACCGGCATCGACGTAGCCCTGACGGCTCAGGCGACCGATCTCCTCGGCCGCGGCCTGCAGGTCGACGTTCTTCTGCACGCGGGTGCGCTGGTGTTCGCGGAACCCGGTCCCTGTCGGGACCAGGTGACCCAGGATGACGTTCTCCTTGAGACCCACGAGGAGGTCGCGCTTGCCGGCGAGAGCCGCCTCGGTGAGGACCTTGGTCGTCTCCTGGAAGGAGGCGGCCGAGATGAACGAGTCCGACTGCAGGGAGGCCTTGGTCACGCCCAGCAGCAGGGTCGAGGCGGTCGCCGGCTTCTTGCGCGCCTTGAGGAGTTCCTCGTTGGCACCACGGAAGCGGAACCGGTCGACGACTGCACCCGGCAGGAACTCGGAGTCACCCGGATCCTCGACCTGAACCTTGCGCATCATCTGCGCCAGGATGATCTCGATGTGCTTGTCGTCGATCGTCACGCCCTGTGCGCGGTAAACCGACTGGATCTCGCGGAGCAGGTAATCCTGCACCGCCTTCTCACCCTGGATGGCGAGGATGTCCTGCGGCACGCGCGGACCGTCGCACAAGGGCTCGCCGTCGACCACGCGATCGCCGCGGTGGACGCGCAGGTTCTTGCCCTGCGGCACCAGGTGTTCGCGATCCACGTTGCCCTCGCCACGGACGATGATCGTGCGCTTGCCACGACGCTTCTCGCCGATCTCCACGACGCCTTCGATCTCGGCCAGGACCGCCGGATCCTTCGGACGACGCGCCTCGAAGAGCTCGGTGACGCGGGGGAGACCACCGGTGATGTCCTGCGTTCCCTGGATCTCGCGAGGCGTCTTGGCGATCAGCGTGCCCGCTTCGATCTTCTGACCGTCCTCGACCTCGATGTAGGCCTTCTCCGGGAGCGGGTGGATCGCAGCGCGGTTGCCGTTGTCGTCCTCGATGATGATCTGCGGGTGCAGGTCACCCTTGTGCTCGATGATGACCTTTCGAGCCACCTTCGAATCGGTGTCGCGCTCGAGCTTCATCGTCTTGCCTTCGAGGATGTCCTCGAAGCGGACGATGCCGCCGACCTCGGCGAGGATGGGATTGTGGTGCGGGTCCCACGAGCACAGCACCGTGCCGACCTTGACCTCGGATCCCTCGTCGACGAGGACGTTCGCGCCGAGTTGGATCGGGTAGCGGTCGATCTCGCGGTCCTTCGGATCGAGGAGGATGATCTCTCCCTTGCGCTTGAGGACGATGCGGGCACCGTCCTTGCGCACGATCATCTCGAGGTTCGCGTAGCGCACACGGCCGGCGCGCTTGCACTTGATCTCGGACTCTTCGACCTTCTTCGACGCCGTGCCACCGATGTGGAACGTGCGCATCGTCAGCTGCGTGCCCGGCTCGCCGATCGACTGAGCGGCGATGATGCCGACCGCCAGACCGGGTTCCGCGATCTGGTTCCGCGACAGATCCATGCCGTAGCAACGCGCACAGACGCCGAGCGCGGCTTCGCAGGTCAGCGGCGAGCGCACCATGATGTGCTCGGACGTGATGACCTGCTCGATCCGTCGGGCCTTCTCGACCGTGATGATCTCGTTCTCTGCGACGATCACTTCGTCGAGGACGTGGTCGACGATGGTTTGGCGCGCCACGCGGCCGCGCACCGCATCGACGAAGGTCACGGCCACCTTCTCACCCTGGTAGACGGTGCCCTTCTCGATGCCGTTGGGTGAACCGCAGTCGAGAGTCGTGATGACCACGTTCTGCGCGACGTCGGCCAGCTTGCGGGTCAGATAGCCGGAGTCCGCGGTCTTGAGCGCGGTATCCGCCAGTCCCTTGCGGGCGCCGTGCGTCGACGAGAAGTACTCGAGCACGCGCAGGCCTTCCTTGAAGTTGGCCTTGATCGGCGCCTCGATGATCTTGCCCGACGGCTTGGCCATGAGGCCGCGCATGCCGGCGAGCTGACGGATCTGCTCGACCGAACCACGCGCCTTCGACATGACCATGCAGAAGATCGGATTGACGTAGGGTCGTCCGTCACGCGTGTCGTTGCGCAACTCGGTGAGCATGTCCTCACCGATGCGCTCGCGCGCGTGCGTCCAGGCGTCGATGACCTTCAGGTACCGCTCGCCCTCGGTGATGATGCCGCGCGCGTTCGCGAGTTGGATCTTCTCGACCTCCGTCTGAGTCGCCGCGATGATCTTCTCCTTGGTCGGCGGCACGAGCATGTCGTCCTTGCCGAAGGAGAGGCCCGCGCGCGTCGCCGACAGGAAGCCGATGCCCTTCAGATCGTCGAGCAGGACCAGGGTCGGCGAGCGCCCGCAGATCAGGTGGCAGTCGGCGATGATGTTCGACAGCGCCTTCTTGTCGAGGTCGTGATTGTAGTACGGCATCCCGGGAGCCAGGATGTCGTTGAACATCACGCGACCGGGAGTCGTCTCGAGGAGCTTCGTGCCATCGGTGGTCCAGACACGATCGCGCTCACGGACCTCGACGCCGGCCGGGATGGCGAGCTGGATGCGCGCGTGGATGTGGACCTTGCCGAGCGAGTAGGCGAGCCACAGCTCGTCCTTGCTGGCGAAGATCTTGCCCTCGCCCTCTTCGCCGGAGCGCAGGAGCGACAGAAAGTAGCAGCCGAGGACGATGTCCTGGTTCGGCGCGATGATCGGTCCACCGTGGGCCGGCGAGAAGATGTTGTTGATGGACAACATCAGCGTCGAGGCCTCGATCTGTGCCTCGAAGCTCAGCGGCAGGTGGACGGCCATCTGGTCGCCGTCGAAGTCCGCGTTGAAGCCGGCGCATACCAGCGGATGGATGCGGATCGCGTTGCCCTCGACGAGCACCGGCTCGAAGGCCTGGATGCCGACGCGGTGCAGGGTCGGCGCGCGATTGAGCAGCACTGGGTGACCCTGGATCACCTCCTCGAGGATGTCCCACACCTCCTCGTCCTTCCGCTCGAGCATCTTCTTCGCCGACTTGATCGTGTCGACGTGTCCGAGCTCCTTCAGGCGGCGGATGATGAACGGCTGGTAGAGCTCCAGCGCGATGATCTTGGGAAGACCGCACTGGTGCAGGCGAAGGTCGGGGCCGACGACGATCACCGAACGCGCCGAGTAGTCGACGCGCTTGCCGAGCAGGTTCTCGCGGAAGCGACCCTGCTTGCCCTTGATCATGTCGGTCAAGGACTTCAGCGGACGATTGCTGCTACCGAGCACCGGACGACGGCACCGCCCGTTGTCGAACAGTGCGTCGACCGACTGCTGCAGCATCCGCTTCTCGTTGCGGATGATGACCTCGGGTGCATTGAGGTCGAGCAGCTTCTTCAGGCGGTTGTTGCGGTTGATGAGCCGCCGATAGAGATCGTTCAGATCCGACGTCGCGAAGTTGCCCGAGTCGAGCAGCACCAGGGGACGAAGATCCGGCGGAATGACCGGCACGGCCTCGAGGATCATCCACTCCGCGCGGTTGCCGGAGTCGCGGAGCATCTCGACGGTCTTGAGCCGCTTGATGATGTCCTTGACCTTCTGCTTGCCGGCGTGCTGGCGCAGCTCCTCACGGAGCTTCTCGCTCAGCTCGGCGAGATCGAGCCCGCGCAGGACTTCGCGGATCGACTCGGCCCCCATCCCGGCCTTGAAGCTGTTGCCGAACTTCTGCCGCGCCTGACGGAACTCGTCCTCCGTCAGCAACTGCAACATCTTGAGCGGC
This sequence comes from Planctomycetota bacterium, assembly GCA_046349595.1. Taxonomy (GTDB): domain Bacteria; phylum Planctomycetota; class UBA1135; order UBA1135; family UBA2386; genus JACRLW01. The sequence continues at coordinate 1,020,179 of JAXMCA010000001.1, read as the reverse complement.
GTGTCGCCGGGATCGATGACCAGGTAGTCCTGGAAATAGATCACGCGCTCGAGGCTCGACGCCTTGACGTCCGAGTTCACGCCCTGGAGCAGGGTCGCGAGGCGCGACGGCATCGCCTTGAAGAACCAGATGTGCGCGACCGGGGCAGCCAGGTTGATGTGCCCCATGCGCTTCCGGCGCTCGCGCGACGTCGTGATCATGACGCCGCACTTGTCGCAGATGATGCCCTTGTGCTTGATGCCCTTGTACTTGCCGCAGGCGCACTCCCAGTCCTTCTCGGGACCGAAGATGCGCTCGCAGAACAGGCCGTCACGCTCGGAGCGGTAGGTGCGGTAGTTGATCGTCTCCGGCTTCTTCACTTCACCGAAGGACCACGCGCGGATGTCCTCCGGCGATGCGAGCCGGATGGTGACCGAAGCGTAGTCGTTGATCTTGTCGTAGATGGTCTCGACCATCGTGCCTCTGCGGGGAAGGTTGCGGTCTGCGATTCCGGGGGAGTGATTGCGGTCCGAAGGTGCTCCTGGGCTCAGGCCCCGAGCACCTGTTCGGCGGAACCGCGCTTGTGGAGCTCGATGTTCAGAGCGAGCCCCTTGATCTCGTGACAGAGCACGCCGAACGACACCGGCGTGCCGGGATCGAGGACGTTCTCGTTCTTCACCATGGCCTCGTAGATCTTGGTGCGGCCGTCGACGTCGTCGGACTTGACGGTCAGCAGCTCCTGCAGGATGTGCGCGGCGCCGTAGGCCTCGAGCGCCCACACTTCCATTTCGCCGAAGCGCTGCCCGCCGAACCGCGCCTTGCCACCCAACGGCTGCTGGGTGATGAGCGAGTACGGCCCGGTCGCGCGGGCGTGCACCTTGTCGTCGACCAGGTGGTGCAGCTTCATCATGTAGAGGCAGCCCACCGTGACGCGCTGCGTGAAGGCCTCGCCGGTGCGGCCATCGTAGAGTCGGCTCTTGCCGTCGGTCGCCACACCGGCGCGGCGCAGCGCGTCCTCGATGTCGGTCTCGGAGGCGCCGTCGAACACCGGGGTGACGGCGCGGAAGCCGAGCTTCATCGCCGCCCAACCGAGGTGCGTCTCGAGGATCTGACCGACGTTCATACGGCTCGGCACACCGAGCGGATTGAGCACGATGTCGACGGGCTGGCCGTCGTCGAGGAACGGCATGTCCTCGAGCGGCAGCACCTTGCTGATCACGCCCTTGTTGCCGTGGCGACCGGCCATCTTGTCCCCCACCGAGACCTTGCGCTTGGTGGAGACGTAGACCTTGACCATCTCGAGCACGCCGTTGGGCAGCTCGTCGCCGCGAGAGAGTCGGTTGACCAACTTGTTCTTGTCGGTCTCCGCCTCCTCGATCTTGTCGGTGTGAGCCTGGACCAGACCCATCAGTTCGGCACGGATCTTGGCGTCGTCGTGGCTCTCCGCGAGCGCACGCACGTGATCGCGGATGCGACGCAGATCGAGCATCAGCATGCCATCACCGACCTCGACCTTGGTCTTCCCGTCGGTGTCGGTCAGCGGCTTGCCGAGCGCCTCACCTGCCTCTTGGACGAGAGTGCGGGTCGACTCGCGGTATTGCTCGAGGAACTGGATCTCGGCCTCCTTGATCTCCTGGAGGTTCCGAGAGCGCTCCTGTTCGGTCAGGTTGACCTTGCGGGAGTACTTCTCGGCCGCGATCACGATGCCCTCGACACCGATCGGCACCTCGAGCGAGGCGTTCTTCACGTCCTCGCCGGCGCGACCGAAGATCGCGTGGAGCAGCTTCTCTTCCGGAGTGAGCTCGCTCTTGCTCTTCGGTGCGACCTTGCCGACGAGGATGTCACCGGGCTTCACCCGCGTGCCGACGCGCACGATGCCGTACTCGTCGAGGTGGCGAAGGGCGCGCTCCGAGACGTTGGGGATGTCGCGGGTGAACTCCTCGCGACCCAGCTTCGTCTCGCGGATCTCGATCTCGAATTCGTCGATGTGGATCGACGTGAACACGTCCTCGCGGACCAGCCGCTCGGAGATCAGGATTGCGTCTTCGTAGTTGTAGCCATCCCACGGCATGAAGGCGACGACCAGGTTCCGGCCCAGGGCGAGCACGCCGTCCTGTGTGGCGGCGCCATCCGCGATGATCTGTCCCTTCTCGACCTTCTGTCCGGGGAGAACCAGCGGCACCTGGTTGAGGCAGGTTCGCTCGTTCAGACCCTCGTACTTCCGGAGTCGATGGACCTCGTCACCGATGACGATCTTCTGCGCGTCGACGAACTTGATGGTGCCGGCCTTGCGAGCGCGGATCACCATCGAGGAGTTGCGTGCGACGACCTCCTCCATCCCGGTGCCGACGAGAGGTTGCTCGGTCACGAGCAGCGGCACGGCCTGCCGCTGCATGTTCGAACCCATCAGCGCGCGGTTGGCGTCGTCGTGCTCGAGGAACGGCACGAGGGAGGCGGACACACCCACCACCTGCTTCGTCGAGACGTCCATGAACTGGACGGTCTCGATCTCCACGAGCTGGGGATCGCCCTTGATGCGCGCGATGACGCGTCCCGTGATGTCCTCGCTGACCAGCATGCCCTTGGCATCGATCGGCGTATCCGCAGGGACGAGCACGGCTCCGTGTTCCTCGTCGGCACGCAGTCGGACGATCTGGTCGGTGACCTTGCCCTTCTTGACGAGGCGGTACGGAGCCGTGAGGAATCCGTAGTCGTCGAGGGAGGCGTAGATCGAGAGACTCGAGATCAGACCGATGTTCGTGCCTTCCGGGGTCTCGATTGGGCAGAGACGGCCGTAGTGCGAGACGTGCACGTCACGCACCTCGAAGCCGGCCCGCTTGCGATTCAGACCACCCGGGCCGAGCGCGGACAGGCGGCGCTCATGGGTCAACTGCGACAACGGATTGGTCTGATCGACAACCTGTGACAGCTCGCCTCGGCCGAAGAAGTAGTCGATGGCCGAGGAGAAGGTCTTGCTGTTGATGAGATTGCGCGGCGTGACGCTGTCCGCGTTCTCCAGGTTCATGCGCTCCTGCGCGGTGCGCTTCAGCTTCAGGAATCCCTTGCGGAACTCCTCGCCCGCGAGTTCGGCGATGGTGCGCACGCGGCGATTGCCGAGGTGATCGATGTCGTCGATCTCGCCTCGTCCCGCGCGCAGGTCGAGCAGGTAGCGCACGGCCTGCACGAGGTCGATCGGCAGCAGGGTCTGCTGGTCCTCGCTCACGGTCGTGCCGAACTTGCGGTTCAGACGGAAGCGGCCGACGCGCCCGAGGCGATAGCGGGTCTCGTCGAAGAACTTCTCGTTGAACAGCTCGCGCGCCTTCTCGATCAACGGCGGATTGCCGGGACGCAGACGGCTGTAGATCTTCAGCAACGCCTCGTCGTGGCTGCTCGTCGCATCCTCACGCAGCGTGGTGAGGATCAGGAGATCATCCGGATCACGCAGAACCTCGACTTCCTTGAGCCCCGAGGCGGCGATCGCCTCGGCCTGTTCTTCGGTGATCTCGTCGCCGCTGTGGACGAAGGGCTCGCCGCTCGCCTCATCGAGGATGTCACCCACCGCATACGCGCCGCTGAGCGCTGCGGCGAACTTCGCCTCCGGATCGCTCTTCTTCCGGACCACCTTCTCGACCTCGTAGAACTCACGGATGATCGCCGCGTCGGTCGAGTACTTGGGATCCATGGCGCGGATCAGCGTCGTCGCCGGGAACTTGCCCGACTGATCGATGCGGACCGCAACAGCGTCCTTCTTCGTGACGTTGAGCTCGATCCAGCTGCCGCGCTCGGGGATGATCCAGCACGAGTGGAGCTTCTTCTCTCCGGTGTGCGTCTCGACCGAGAAGTCGACGCCCGGCGAGCGGTGCAGCTGCGACACGGTCACGCGCTCGCTACCGTTGATGATGAACTCACCGCCGCCGACCATGATCGGGATCTCACCGAGGTAGATCTCCTCCTCGATGGGCTCCGGCTTGACCAGGCGCACCCGGATCTTGAACGGGTAGCCGTAGGTCATGCGCAGCTTGCGGCACTCGTCGGGCGAGTAGCGCGGTCGCCCCAACTCGAAGCTGACGTACTCGAGCGACAGCGTCTTGTCGTACGAGTAGATCGGGAAGACCTCGCGGAGCAGTGATTCCAGCCCCTGGTTCTTCCGCTTGTTGGGCAGCGCCTTCGGCTGCAGGAACCACTCGTAGGACTTCGTCTGCATCTCGACGAGGTCCGGGATCTCCGCGACGGACTGGTAACGCCCGTACGTGACGGTCTGCATGCTCTGCACCTGAGGATCTCGAACTCACCTGTCCGCGCCGTCGGACAGGACCGCCGCGCACCCGGCGGGTTCACTGCAAAAATCGAACCGCTGCGCGGACGCGCAGACTAAGACCACGCCGGGGTCGCTTGCAAGCTTCGCCTGAAAGCGATCGCGACGGCGCGATCCCGAAGTCTCGTCTCCGAGAGCGAAGCGTTGCGGGAGTCCCCGCACTGCCGCAGCTCACGAGGAGACCCCGGAACCTCGGCGCATCGAGTCAGCGGCTCGCTGGAGCCGCCGATCCGGTGCGCCGTGGAAAGAAGATAGACCGCCCGCCACCGCGGAGCCCAGGACGCGGCGCCGCATGCCTGCGGCGACATCGACGGAACTCTCGGGGCGAAGCAGTCCGGATCACGAACCGGCGCGGGGCGGAGCACCGCCCAGCGCAAGCTCACTTGATCTCGACCTCGGCTCCGGCCTCGGTCATTTTCTTCTTGAGGTCCGCAGCCTCGTCCTTGGAGACACCTTCCTTGAGAGGCTTGGGTGCTTCCTCGACGAGAGCCTTGGCTTCCTTGAGGCCGAGGCCGGTGATCTCGCGGACCACCTTGATGACGTTGAGCTTGTTGGCGCCCGCGCTCTTGAGGATGACGTCGAAGGACGTCTTCTCCTCGACGGCTTCGGCGGCACCGGCAGGTGCCGCGGCGACGGCAACGGCGGGAGCGGCGGCGGACACGCCCCACCGCGCTTCCATCGCCTTCACCAACTGGGACGCCTGGCCGAGGCTCAGGGCATCGATCTTGGCGAAGATCTCTTCGAGGGCGGGTTCGAGGGTGACGGTCTGATCGGACATTTCAGGTTCTCCGGCTAGCTGGGATTCGTTCGAGGTGGGGTCGACGCGGAGCGGATGCGCCGCGTCGCGGTTGAGTCAGGGAGCCGCGCGGCGAGCACCGCGCGGCACTGCGTCAGGAGGCGGCCGCCTCCGGCGCAGATTGCTTTTCGACCTTGGCCTGCACGCAGCGCGCGAGGCCGGACGGGAGTGCGGCGAGGACCGTGGCGAGCATGCGCGCGGGTCCAGCGATCGCGGTGGCGAGCTGGGCGCGGACCGTGTTGCGATCGGGCATGTCCGCGATGCTTGCAGCGGCCGCACCGACGATGGGGTGACCCTCGACGACGCCGCCGACGACGCGGAACGGCTGCTCCTTCTTGTTCGCCTTGAGGATCTCGCGGATCAGCTTGGCAGCCTCGATCGCGCGCTCCTCCTTGGCGAAGACGATGCCGCATTTGCCCTTCAGCGCCTCCTGGATGTCGACGTTGGCCACATCCTGGAGCGCCTTGCGCGCGACACGGTTCTTGACGACCACGTAGTCGAAGCCGGCTTCCCGGAGCTTGCGACGCAGACTCGTGTCGTTCTCCACGGACAGCTTGTCGAACTCGAGCACGAGGCACGAGCCCATCTCGCTGAACCCGGTCTTCAACTCGCGGTACAGGATCTCGTTGACGATGTTCGGCATGGTGCGATCTCCTGGTCTCAGTCGACCTGCACGACGACGCCGGGACCCATCGTCGTCGACACACAGACTTTCTTGATGAAGGTGCCCTTCGCCTGGGGCGGGCGTAGGGTCTTGAGGTGCTCGACGAAGGCGAGCAGGTTCTGCTCGAGGTCGCCGACCGAGAACGAACGGCGACCGATCGCCGCGTGGACGTTTGCACCGGCATCGGTGCGGAACTCGATCTTGCCCGCCTTGAACTCGCGCACCGCTGCCGCGACGTTCGGGGTCACGGTGCCCGCCTTCGGCGAAGGCATCTTGCCCTGCGGGCCGAGAACGCGACCGAGCTTGCCGACGTACTTCATCATGTCGGGCGAGGCGATCGTCATGTCGAAGTCGGTGAAGCCCTTCTCGATCCGATCGGCGAGGTCAGCCGAACCGACGACGTCAGCACCAGCCTCCTGTGCCTCGCGGGCCTTCTCGCCCTCGGCGAAGACAGCGATGCGGACCGACTTGCCGGTGCCCTTGGGCAGGCTGACCGATCCGCGGACCAGCTGGTCGGTCTTCTTTGGATCGATGCCGAGGCGAACGGCGACCTCGACACTCTCCTCGAACTTCGGAGCCGGGAAGCTCTTCAACATCGCAATGGCCTCCGCGGGTGCGAAGGACTTGCTGCGATCGATCTTGGCGATCCCGCTCCGGTAGCGACGACTACGTGTGCGACTCATGGTTGCTCCTTCAGTCGACGACCCGGATTCCGGCGGAACGCGCCGTACCTTCGATGACCCGCATCGCGGCTTCGATGCTGCCTGAGTTGAGGTCAGCCATCTTCATCTTGGCGATCTCGCGGACCTGGTCACGGGTGACCTGGCCAGCGACCTGACTGCCGGGAGTGGCTGCGGCTGTCGCGAGGCCAGCGGCCTTCTTGAGCAGCACACCGGCCGGCGGCGACTTCAGCACGAAGCTGAAGGTGCGGTCTTTGTAGATCGAGATGACGACCGGGATGATGAGCCCGGGGCGGTCGCGGGTCTGGTCGTTGAACTCCTTCACGAACAGACCGATGTTCACGCCGTGCTGACCCAGGGCGGGTCCGACCGGCGGAGCGGGCGTGGCTTGCCCGCCCGGGCACTGCAGCTTGACGAGAGCGGTGACTTCTTTTGCCATTGGTTCTCCCTGCGGTTCGAACGGCGCAGGACCATCCTGCGCCTCCCACACTCGAGAGCGGTCGCATCTGGATCACGGCCGACAGCGTCGACGCGCACTCCGGAGCGACCCACGACACGGCGAACGCCGCCGTGTCGATCCCGGCGATCATGCGATGGAACTCAGATCGGTTCCACCTCCCAGTAGCCGAGGGACACTGGGGTCGATCGACCGAAGATCGTGACGGCGACCTCGAGGGTGCCCTTTTCGGGGTGCACTTCCTCGACGACTCCGTCGATGTTCTCGAAAGGACCTTGCTTGATCTTGACGCGGTCGCCCTTCTGGAACTGCACCGACATCTTGGGCTGGTCCTGGCTCGCGCGCATCCGCCCGAGCACGTTCTCGACTTCCTCGTCCGACATCGGGGTCGGCGCGGTGCGCGCGCCGACGAAGTCGCCGAATCCGGGCGTGTCGCGCAGAGTGAACCACACCTCGTCCGAGAGGTCGGCCTGCATCATCAGGTAGCCGGGGTAGAGCTTGCGCTTGCGGATGCGGCGCTTGCCCTCGCGGACTTCGGCAACCTCCTCGGTGGGGACGATCACCTGGGCCACACGGTCCTCGAGGCCGGACTGCTTCACGCGCGCGACGAGGCTCTTGCGGATGCGCTCCTCGCGGCCGACCTGCACGCGCAGGAAGTACCAGGAGAGGGTCACGCCCGCACCCCCATGAACGCCGGCAGGACGTTGGACAGCACGATGTCGATGAGCGCGAGATAGAGGACGAGGACCGCCACCGTGAGGATGACGGAGACCGTGCCCGACCACGCCTCTCCCGCCGTGGGCCAGGTGACCCCCTTCAACTCCTCCTCCGTCGCGATCATCAGATCGGCGTACTTCGGGCGGTTGAGGATCCGATGGATCGCGAAGGCCCCGGCGAAGAGCACGACGAGCGTGATGATCTTCGCGGGATCGACATCACCGATCAGCGGCTGCGGATCAGTCCACGCGGAACCGAGCGCGGGGAACCATCCACGCAGGGTGGTGGCGAGTCCCGCTCCCCCCAGGCAGCCGAACGCCAGGAGCGCGAAGAGAGACCAGAACGCCGACATGCGGGCGTAGCGACCTTCGTCCTTCCTGTAAGCCACGGCGATCGTCGAGGAGATAAGGGTTGATGCGGGGAGTCGAACTCGCGATCAGGGCCGGAAGGTCTCGAACCCTCAACCTGCCGATTTGGAATCGGCTGCTCTACCAATTGAGCTACAGCCCTGCGAGACGCTGCTTGAAGCGCGAAGGCCTGCGGCGCAGCAACCGCCGACCTCCCCCCGCGCGCGGTAAGCGCGCGGGGATGCCGAGTCGGATCACTTGATGATCTGGGTCACACGGCCGGCACCGACCGTCCGCCCACCCTCACGGATGGCGAAGCGCTGGTGCGCGTCCATCGCGATCGGGGTGATCAGCTCGACTTCGATCTCGACGTTGTCGCCCGGCATGCACATCTCGGCACCGACCAGGTTGACCGAACCGGTCACGTCGGTGGTGCGGAAGTAGAACTGCGGACGGTAGTTCGAGAAGAACGGAGTGTGACGGCCACCCTCTTCCTTGCTCAACGCGTAGACCTGCGCCTTGAACTTGGTGTGGGGAGTGATGCTGCCCGGAGCGGCGAGCACCATGCCACGCTGCACGTCCTCCTTCTTGATGCCACGGAGGAGGCAACCGACGTTCTCGCCGGCGAGCCCTTCCGACAGCGTCTTCTGGAACATCTCGACGCCGGTGACGGTGGTCGAACGGGTGTCCTTGATGCCGACCATCTCGACCGACTCGCCGGTCTTGACGCGCCCGCGCTCGACGCGCCCGGTGACGACCGTGCCACGACCTTCGATCGAGAACACGTCTTCGATCGGCATGAGGAACGGCTTGTCGATCTCTCGCTGCGGCTCCGGGATGTAGGCGTCGACCGCATCCATCAGATCGAAGATGCACTTGCTCTCCGGGTTGTTGCGACCCGGATTCGGCGTCTGCAGCGCCTTGTAGGACGCGCCACGCACGACGGGGATGTCGTCGCCCGGGAAGTCGTACTTCTTGAGGAGATCGCGGACCTCCATCTCGACCAGCTCGAGCAGTTCCTCGTCGTCGACCTCGTCGCACTTGTTGAGGTAGACCACGATCGCGGGCACACCGACCTGGCGAGCCAGGAGGATGTGCTCCTTGGTCTGCGGCATCGGGCCGTCGTCCGCCGCGACCACCAGGATCGCGCCGTCCATCTGGGCCGCGCCGGTGATCATGTTCTTGATGTAGTCGGCGTGACCGGGGCAGTCGACGTGCGCGTAGTGGCGCTTGTCGGTCTCGTACTCGACGTGCGCCGAGGAAATGGTGACGACACGCGTGTCGTCACGCACCGTGCCGCCCTTCGCGATGTCCGCGTAGGGCTTCTCCTTCGCGAGACCGACCGCGGCGAGGGTACGCGTGATCGCGGCCGTCGTCGTGGTCTTGCCGTGCGCGACGTGCCCGATGGTGCCCACGTTCACGTGGGGCTTCTTCCGTTCGAAGACTTCCTTGGCCATGCTCTGAGGACTCCGAGGGGCCTCGCGAGGAGGCGGGTTCGGTGCTGTCCTTGTGGACTGCTGTCGTAGGTGGGACGGTTACTCGTGGGTGGTCGAGGCCCCCGGTGCGGAAGGATGGCGACCCGGCGGCATCCGAAGACACCGGCGAGACCGCCACCGATCCCGTCCTTGGGAGCGTCGGTTGGAGCTGCTGATGGGAATTGAACCCATGACCTCTTCCTTACCAAGGAAGTGCTCTACCCCTGAGCTACAGCAGCGCGTGGGGTGACGAAACCGAGAGAGAAAGAACCAGAGAGCGGGTGAAGGGAATCGAACCCTCACCACCAGCTTGGAAGGCTGGGGCTCTACCATTGAGCTACACCCGCGGAGAACCGACGAGCGGCCCCCGCCCGCCGACGCGGACGGCTCCGGTGATGTGGGCGGAGCAGGATTCGAACCTGCGAAGGCTGAGCCACCAGATTTACAGTCTGGCCCCGTTGGCCGCTTGGGTATCCGCCCGGACCGGGGTGCCGAGTTCGTCGGCGTCCTCTCCCCGTTTCGACCGTCCGCGAGCTTGGCTGCCGGCAGGGGTCCGGTTCGCTGCCCGAGGAACCCGAGGACTTGGCGCCATCGCGGCAAGTGCTTGTCGTTCCTGGAGCTAGCGGAGGGAATCGAACCCTCAACCACCTGATTACAAATCAGGTGCTCTACCGTTGAGCTACGCTAGCGGCACGGTCTGGCGAGGAAAGGAGGGGGGAAGATAGCGAGGGCCTTTTTCGGGTCAAGGACGCCGGCGGGTTTTTCTCGCTCGCCTGCGCACGCGGCACCTCATTCGCAGGCCGTCGCGTCCGCGTCCCGCGGATGCACCCACGCGACGACGCGCTGGGCGAAGGACGCCAGATCGAAGGGCTTGCGGAGCACCTCACGCACCAACGGACTCCGCCGCAACCTGCCTTCCAGCGCGTGGTCGAGGTAGCCCGAGATCACGAACACCTGCGGAACCACCCCCCCGGCGGCCTCCCGCTCCAGGCGCGCGATCAAGGCCTCGCCGCTCAGCACCGGCATGTCGAGGTCGCAGATCAGCGCGTCGACCCCTCCGGCGGCGATCCTCGCATGGGCGGCTCCCCCGTCGAGGGCGTGCTCGACCGCCAGCCCGGCGCGCTCGAGAAAGATGCGGAGCACTTGGGCAACGTGCAGATCGTTGTCGGCGACGAGCACGCGGCCGGAACTGGGTGACGACATCGAAGCGGCGATCATGGCCTTCGCTGCGGGCGGCGAGAAGTGCGCGCCCGAGAGTTCACGCCCCCGCGTCGAGGGGCACGATCCAACTCAGCTCGTCGAAGGGCACTTCCAGGCGCATCGACCCGGCGTCGAGGGTGGCGACCTCACGGACGCGGTCGAGCTTCTTGATCACGCAACGTCGCGCGAGTCGAGGCAGGTACACCAGGTCGTCCTTCTTCAAGGCCCCGAGGAAACGCATCCGCCGGCGTCGCAGGCTGGTGCCCTCCCCCGCCTGCGCGAGCGCCGCGAGGATCTCCTTCACCTCGCCGTCGAAGGGTCGCGGCGCGTTGGCCAGGCGCTTCAGCGGAGCCGAGAGCGACTCGCGCACGCGGCGCAGCTGCTCATCGACGAGCGCATCTGCCTCCTCCTCGAGCCACTGACGGCGCCGCTCGATCCCGGCGCGCTCTTCGTCCAGCGCTCGTCCGGTCCGGCGCGCATCCTCCTCGAGTCTCTCGACGCGCCGCCGACCTGCCTCGGCCTCACGCCGCGCGACCTCCACGCGCTCGATGACCTGCTCCAGCCGCACGTCGCGCTCCCCGAGCAGCTCGCGGGCGCGGGAGACGACTCCTTCCGGCATCCCGACGCGGCCGGCGACGTCGAGTGCGTGCGAGGCTCCGGGGATCCCGACCACCAGCCGGTAGAGCGGCCGCAGCGACGCGCCGTCGAAACCCATCGCCCCATTCACCGCCGTGGTATGGGTGTGGGCGAAGTCCTTGAGGCGCCCGATGTGCGTCGTGACGACCGCGCACGCCCCCGCCCGCTCGATCGACTCCAGCACCGCGGTCCCGAGTGCTCCTCCTTCGTCGGGGTCGGTCCCGGAACCGAGTTCGTCGAGCAGCACCAGCCCACGCGGTCCGGCTCCTGTGAGGCAGCGCGCGATCCGCACGACGTGCGAGGAGAAGGTCGAGAGGCTCTGCTGGATCGCCTGTTCGTCACCGATGTCCGCGAAGATGCCGTCGAACAGGGGAATGCTGGACCCCGCGCCGGCCGGGATCGGCACTCCGCACATCGCCATCGCGGCGAGCAGCCCCACCGTCTTGAGGACGACCGTCTTCCCGCCGGTGTTCGGGCCGGTCACCACCAGCAAGCGATGCGGTTCGCCGAGGCTGAGATCCAGGGGCACGAGTTCCTCGCGGCGACCGCGCGCAATCGCGGCTCGCAAGAGGATCGGATGCAGGGCGTCGCGGAGCAGCAGCGGCCCGCCGTCGGTCACCGGCACGGCGCGCCAGCCGTCCTCGTGCACGAGGCGCGCGCAAGCCATCGCGACGTCGAGGCGTTCCATCCCCAGGACCGCGCTCTCGACCTCGGTGCGCATCCTCCGCAGTCCCCGGCACACGTGGGTGAGTACCACCTGGATCTCCCGGTGCTCGTCGGCGCGTGCATCGGCCAGCTTGTTGGCGATCTCGATGACGGTCTCCGGCTCGATGAACAAGGTCGATCCCGACGCACTGCGATCGTGAAGCACGCCGCTCACGCCGCCGCGCTGATCCGACTTCACCTGCAGCACGGGCCGCCCGTGACGCCACGCCGCCTCGGGTGACTGCAGGCAGCGCCGCACCCGCTCGTCCGCGAGGACCCTCGACATCACCGCGCGCACGGCGGCTTCGCCGCTCTCGATCGAACGGCGGATCTCGAGCAGGCGCGCCGACGCGCTGTCGAGGATCTCGCCGCGGTCGTCGACCACGCGTTCGAGTTCTTCTGCGACGTCGTCGATCGCGGGCAGTTCGCGCGAGAGTCCCGCCAGGGCCTCGCTGCGCATCGCCAGCCAGGCGCGGCAGCGCGCTGCCGCGCGCAGCAAGCGCTTGAGTTCGGCGAGGTCCCGCGTGCCGGGCTGGTGCACGCCGCCGAAGAACCCGCCGAGCCAGGAGCGCACCTCGACGGCACCTCCGACCGGAGGACGTTCGCCGGCGGCGGCGCACCGGGCGAGATCGTCGGCACGTCGCGCGAGCCGGTTCGCAGACTCGACATCCGCGCAAGGCGCAAGGGCCTCGACCGCGGGCCGCCCGAGCGTGGTCACCAGCCGCTCGGTGAGCAGCTCGCGCACGGCGCGGAATTCGAGAGCGTCGAGATCGAAGCGGACCGGAGAAGTCACTCGCGGAGCATACGGCGAGGCATGCCGGGTCTCGCGTGACCAATGCTAGACTCCGCGCCTCCCCCAACTCACGTCCACGATGAACGAACGAGCCGGATTCGGCACGCGTGCGATCCACGCCGGTCAGTCACCCGATCCCACCACGGGCGCGATCATGACGCCCGTCTACATGACCAGCACCTACGTGCAGGAAGCACCGGGGGTCATCAAGGGCTACGACTACTCCCGCACGCGCAATCCCACGCGCAGCGCCCTCGAGCAGAACCTCGCGGGAATCGAGGGCGGCAAGCACGGTCTGTGCTTCGGCAGCGGGATGGCCGCGATCAACTGCGTGCTGAACCTGTTGCAGGCCGGGGACCACGTGGTCGCCGGCAACGACTTGTACGGCGGCACCTACCGCATCTGCACGACGCTGTACGCGAAGTTCGGCGTCACGTTCAGCTTCGTCGACATGTCGGATCTCGTGGCGGTCGAGCGCGCGATCCAACCGAACACGAAACTGTGCATGACGGAGTCGCCCTCGAACCCTCTGCTCCGCCTCGCCGATCTGTCCGCGCTCGCGGCGATCTGCAGGAAGCGCGGTGTGATGTCGATGTGCGACAACACCTTCGCGACGCCGTACCTCCAGAACCCGCTGGCTCTGGGGATCGACATCGTCATCCACTCGACGACCAAGTACCTCGGCGGTCACTCGGACGTGGTCGGCGGCGCCCTCATCGTGAACGACGACGGGCTGCACAAGCGCCTCGCCCACTTCCAGAACACCGTCGGCGGGACACCCGGGCCGATGGACTGCTTCCTGGTCCTGCGGGGCACGAAGACCCTGCACGTGCGGATGGAGCGCCACGCACAGAGTGCGCTGCGCATCGCACGCGATCTGGCCGAGCACTCAAGGGTCAAGCGCGTGTGGTACCCCGGACTGGAGAGCCACCCCCAGCACGCTCTCGCGAAGCGGCAGATGCGCAATGCAGGTGGAATGGTGTCCTTCGAACTCGACGCGAGCGTCGACGACGCCAAGCGCGTCGCCTCGAGCTTCCGGATCTTCGCGCTCGCCGAGAGCCTCGGCGGCGTCGAGAGCCTCGTCGACCACCCGGTGTCGATGACGCACGGCAGCATCCCGCCGGAAGAACGGCGCAAGGCTGGATTCGAAGACGGCTTGATCCGCCTGTCCGTCGGCCTCGAGGACATCGAGGACCTGCGTCAGGACGTCGCCGATGCGATCGGCATCCTGCGCTGAGGTCGCACCGGCCCTTCAGTCGTGCGAGGCCGCGCGGGAACCGGACCGCGGCGGCAGGTCGTCCTCGTCGTCCTCGTCGGGTTCCGGTGGTCCGACGTCGTCACCCGAGACCTGCGCGCGCATCATGCGCCCCACCTTGAACTTGACGATCCGTTTCGCGGGGACGTCGACCCGCTGCAAGGTGCGTGGATTCTGTGCGCGGCGCGGCGCGCGCTCCCGGGTCTCGAACACACCGAACTCGCGGAACTCGAGACGATTGCCATCGGCGAGTTCGCGGATGATTGCGTCCAGGAATGCCTGGATGACATCCTTCGCGACGACCTTGGTCACGCCGGTGCTCTCGGCGATGCGGTTCACGAGTTCTTTCTTCGTCACCGTCCTCATGCGTCGTCGCCTCCGATCCCGCGGGGTCCGGGCCAGCAGGCCTGCGTGGTTCGCCTCGACCGACGGCCGGGCGATCGCCGGAAAGTAGCGTGGAATCGCGGTTTGTGGAAACCGGCGACGAAGGAAACGGGGCACGGCTGCGGGTCGTCGAGCTGGCGCCGCGACTCGCCGAGGCGCTCGAGCGCACCGGGCTTCCGCCTTCCGCGCTCGCCGCGAAGTCCTTCGGCACCAAGGTGACCGACCATCGCAGCTCCTGGGTCCGGCGCGGTGCCGTCGCCGCCATCGAGGTCTTCGCGAAGACCTACGACTACCCGACCCTCCGCGATCGCCTGCGGGGTGCGTTCCGCACGACCTGGCTCCGCCCGGGGCGTGCGCGCCGCGAGGCCGCCGCTCTGCGCCTGCTCCAGGCCGAGGGCCTGCCGGGCCCCGCACCGCTCGCCGTGCTGGAATGGCGCGAGTTCGGCTGGCTGAGGCGCGCGGTCCTGGTCACCGAGGCTTGGCCCGCGCCCAGCATCGCGGAGCTGTACGGGAGACTCGATCCGGCAGGGCGACGGGCGCTGGCCGCGGCCGCGCGCTCCTTCGCCCAGCGCCTGCACGCCTTCGGCTTCGTCGACCGGAACCTCGATCCGCGCAACCTCCTGGCAGCGCAGCGGGACGACGGCAGCTTCCGGATCGCCAAGATCGACTCCCCGCGGTTCCAGCGCCTGCCGCCGGGTCGTCGCCTGAATCGTCTCGCAGCTCTCGACCGCGCGCGACTGGAGCGTGGCCTCCGCGACCTGGATCGCGTGGCTCCCTAGAAATCCCCGAGGCGCGGACGCGGTGCATCCGCAGGACGCGTTCCAACCGCCTCGTCGATCATCTTCAGTCGACAGGGCACGGCGACGTAGCGGTCGAGCAGGTCGTAGCCGTCCCCGAGGGCGGGACCATCCGCGCGATCGACGTGGTCGAGGAAGTACAGGTAGGCCAGGCGCGCGCGCGGCCAGTCGCGTCGCTTCTCTTCGGCGCTTCGGTTGGGGCGGTCGAAGAACAGGTTTCCCAGGCACAACGCCGCACGAAACTCGCTCGGCTCGATCTCCAGCACCCGGCGGTACACCGCAGCAGCCTGGTCGCGATCGCGGGACAGCCAGTGCGCGGCCGCGCGATCCATCAGCAGGGAGACGTCCTGCGGCGCAGCCTTCTGGAGTTCGTCGATCCAAACCACCGCGGGTTTGGGGTCCCGCAGTTCGTACAGCTGGAGCGCAACGAACTCCCGCGCGGCGGCCGCCCGCTCGACGGCGTCGACCGGCATCGCGTTCAGAGCGCGGGCGAAGGACGGCGCCGCATCCTCGCTGCGCCCGATCTGATGGAGAACCCGCGCCAGACCGAGGTTCGCCCGCCACGACGCAGGCTTCGCCTGGACCGCGGACTCGTACGAGGCGAGGGCCTTGCTGATGCGATCGTTCGCGCTCCAGACAGCACCCAGATCGAGGGACGCGAAGTAGAACGAGGGGTCCTTGGCGAGCGCCGCCTCGAGGGACTCGACGCGCTCCTTGTCGTTGCGGGAGAGGCGCGCGCGCACCAGGTCCGCGACCGGCGTGGCGCTCCGCCAGGGGAAGTCGCGGTAGAACTGCTGAACCTCCTTCTCCACGGTTCCGTCGCCGTCGCGCGCCGACTCGATCAACGCGAGGTGTGCCGGAACGAAGTCAGGGCAGGCGCGCAGCGTCTCCAGGAGGAGCGAACGGGCGCCCACGCGATCACCCTTCGCGAGCGCAGCTTGGGCCGCGACCCAGGATGGACTCGCACAGGTCTCGTAGTCGGTCGCCATCGGCTGGACCGACTGCACGTTGGCGCAGCCGACCAACGCCCCGAGCGCGACGAAGACCGCGACCTTGGCGCCCGGCTTCACGGCGCGAGTTCCGCCTTCCCGGCACGCGCGCGGAATCTGGAGCCGTCACGCCTTCCGTCCTTGTCGACCACCGAGACCCGTCCGGTCGCGTCCACGTCGAGCGTGTAGTCGTGCTTGCCGCCGAGGACGCGGACCCGCGCCATGTGCCTGACGCGGATCTGCGTGGACCCGAGCAGGAAGGTCATCGACGCGCCGGTTGCGCGGTTCTCGAACAGGTACTCCGCGCCGCCATCCGGGAGCGCCTTGCGGGATTGGGTCTGCGAGTCCGGCAGCAGGGCAGGCAGACCGAGTGCCGAGCCCCAGAAGTTGGCGGTGAGATCGAGCGCGAGGTCGTCGGCGACGACCGTCGAGTTCGTCTCGAAGGGGGCGAGCAGTTCGGTCTCGTGACGCGCGACGGTCTCCGGATCCGCGGTCTTGGCCGCCGGTCCTCCACCACACCCCGCCAGGAGGACCAAGGCGACGGACCACCGACCACGACCCGGACCGCGAACCGGGAGTCTTCCGATCGACATGATGCGCAGGGTAGCAGGACCACGCCGACGGGACACCAGCACACGCCTTCCGATCGATGCCATGGAACGGATCCTCCCGCGAAGTATGGTGCGCGCGATGAGCGGTGAGGGCCGGCATCGGTCGCGGAACAGCGTCGTCGCGACGGGTGCGACGGCGCGTCGCAGCCGCATGTGCGGAGGGATCGTGCTCGCGTGCCTGCTGCTGTGCGGCTGCGCGTGGATGCCGTCCGAACTCAACCTCTCGCCGCTCTACCGTCATCGGCTCGCCGAGGACGGCACCGTGCTCGAGTACGACGTGCTCTGGCCGGTGTTCCACTACGAGCGCACCGCCGACGGCGGAGACGACTTCCGCGTGCGCCCGCTGTGGCGTCGCGTGACCGAGCCGCAGTCGCCGGTCAGCGGAGGTCCGGCGATCGAGTACCAGTTCCTGTGGCCGCTCGGGCGCACCCGTACCGAGGGCAGCGAGTCGAGCGCACGCCTGTTCCCGCTGATCTGGTACCGCACCCGTCAGGACGACCTCGGGCTGCAGGAGAGCGACTGGTACTTCCTGTTCCCTTTCGTGTGGGGCGGATCGCGCAGCGACGGCAAGGAGAACTATGTCGGGATCTTCCCACTGTTCGGGGACTTCCCCGACTTCCTGACCTACTGCCGATTCACCTTCGTGTTGTGGCCGCTTTACCTGCGACTGGAGAAGGAAGGACGAGTCGGCACGACCCTGCTCTGGCCGTTCATCGGTTGGGGCCACGACACCGACGGCACCACCTGGCACCGCTTCATCCCGCTCTGGTCCTTCGTCGACGGACCGCGCCATTTCCACCGCGCGCTGCTCTGGCCGCTGATCAGTTGGGGAATCGAGAACCTCGATTCGGACGATCCGATCCGTCGCTGGCTGGTCTGGCCGCTGTTCGGTCGCCAGTGGAACAGCGAGGTCGCCGCCTGGACCTTGCTGTTCCCGCTGTTCCAGAGCAATCGGATCGGCGACCACTTCCGCAAGGTGGATGTGCTCTGGCCGATCTTCCGCTTCGAAGAGCACGCCGACGAGAAGCACCCCTTCCGTCAGTGGTGGTTGTTCCCGCTGATCGCCCGCACCATCTCCGAGGACCAGTGGGCATGGAATTTCCTGTGGCCGTTGATCTGGATCAGCGAGTACCACGATCCGCGTGCGGTCGACACGCGCGAATTCGTGCTGCCGTTCCACCTCCACACCCGCGTCGAGCGCAGCGACGGCAGCGTCGACGACTGGCGCGAGATCTGGCCGCTCGCCCAGTGGTCGTCGACCAGCGATGGCCAGGGTGACCGTCGCAGCTGGTTCAACATCCTGTCGCCGTGGATCTACCGCGCAGGCAACGCGCTCGGACTCGACGAACTGTGGGGCTGGGCCTGGACGCTCGTGCGCGGCGAGCGACGTTCCCACGACGACACGTCGTTCGCTCTCGCGGCCAACCTGTTCACCACGCGCACCCGCAAGGACCACACGCAGAGCAGCGTGCCCTTCCTCTTCAACTACGAGAGCGATGCCCGGGGATCTACCCTGCGGCTGTTCCAGTTCATCCCGATCCCCTTCGGCGGCGGAACGGCACAGGAGGACTCGCCACGATGAACGGATCCGCGCCGCGACGCTCGTTCCTCGATCCGATCCGTGACGTCGGCGCTCGCTTCGACGAATTCGCATCCGCGGCGGGATTCACCGTCCGACTGCTCGCACGGACCGCGTCGCAGATCCACTTCCTCCCGCGACGGCGGCGGTTCTTCCTCGACGCGGCGCACGCAGCCGGCGTGAAAGCGCTGCCGGTGTCGCTGGTCGTGGCCCTCTTCGCCGGAATGATCCTCGCGTTGCAGACCGGCATCGAACTGCGACGCCTCGGCC
The DNA here is from genome assembly GCA_046349595.1 of Planctomycetota bacterium. Taxonomy (GTDB): domain Bacteria; phylum Planctomycetota; class UBA1135; order UBA1135; family UBA2386; genus JACRLW01. The sequence goes on along the minus strand of JAXMCA010000001.1, from coordinate 1,001,530 downwards.
AGAGCGACCTGATCGGCAGCATCCTCGCGCTGTCGATGTGCCGCGAGATGGGCCCGTTCATGACCGGGATCATCCTCGCCGCCACCGTCGGCTCCGCGATCGCCGCCGAGGTGGGCACGATGACCGTCTCCGACGAAGTCACGGCGCTCGACGTGATGTCGATCGACTCCGCCAACTACATCACACTGCCGAGGGTCGCGGCGATGACCCTGCTGTGTCCGGCGGTGACGGCGGTCACCGATCTGGTCGGCATCGCAGGCGGCGCGGTCGTGAGCCATTTCCACCTCGGCATCACGCAGTCGATCTACTGGATCTCGGCGCGCGAGTCCCTGACGTCGAACACGAGTCTCCTCCCGAAGGACGTCTACGTCGGCCTGTTCAAGGCGGTGGTGTTCGGCTGCACGATCGCCACGGTGAGCTGCAGCGCCGGGCTGCGTGCACGGGGCGGAGCGCTCGGCGTCGGACGCGCGGTGCAGCAGGCGGTGATGGCTTCGATCATCCTGATCATCGTGTTCGGCTACGCCATCACGTGGTTCTTCTACTTCCTGCTGCCGCAATGATCGAACTGCGCGGAGTCTGGAAGAAGCTCGGGACACGCGAGATCCTCCGCGGGCTCGATCTCGTGGTTCCGGACGGGCTGAACTACGTGCTCATGGGACGCTCGGGCACCGGCAAGAGCGTGACCCTCAAGCACGTGATCGGGATCCTCAAGCCGGATCGGGGCAGCGTGAAGGTCGACGACGTGGAGGTCACGGCGCTCCGCCGTCGCGAACTCGCCGATCTCCGCCGCAAGATGGGCTACCTGTTCCAGAACGGTGCTCTCATCAACTGGCTGACCGTCGAACAGAACGTCGCCCTGCCCCTGGTGGAGAACACGCGCACCCCTCGCGGCGAAGTGCACGACCGCGTGATGGAGACCCTGCAGGTCGTCGGTATGGACCACGCCGCGCAGCAGTTCCCGCCGGACATCTCGGGCGGCATGAAGCTCCGCGTCGGTCTGGCACGAGCGTTGGTGACGCGACCGCGCTACGTGCTCTATGACGAACCCAACGCCGGCCTCGATCCGATCATGGCCCGTCAGATCCACGAGCTGATCGCGCAGGTGCGCGACCGCTTTGGCGTGACCGGGCTGCTGGTCACGCACAGCCGGCAGTGTGCCCTGGACACCGGAGATCGCATCGGCGTCCTCGACGAGGGTCGCATCGTCGCGGAGGGCAGCGTCGAGGAGATGTGCCGGTCCCCGCATCCCCTCGTCCAGAGTTTCTTGAGCGGACACGCCGATTGAGTCGAGCAGGAACAAGGAATCGAACACCATGGACAAGACCAGGCAGGATCTCGTGCTCGGCCTCGTGTTCTTCGGCGCGCTCGGCATCCTGATCTGGGCGACGATCGCGTTGACCGGGGTGTCCTTGCTCAGCCGCCCGATCACCCGGGAGGCCGTCTTCCCGCGCGGCTCGGGTCTGAAGACCGGCGACAACGTGTTCGTCCTCGGCTACCGACTCGGTCAGGTCGGTCGGCTCTCCGTCACCCCGGACGCCGCCGACGAGGGCTCGCGCGTGCGCGTGAGCCTGGTGTTCGCGCAGCCGATCGAGTTCCACGAGGGCTACTCGATCACGATCGAATCGTCGGGCCCGCTGGGCGGCGTGCAGGTCGAAGTCGACCCGGGTCGCGGGGCCGGCGTGATCCCCGAGGGCGCAGTTCTCACCGGCCGGGTCCGCGCCGGCGGCCTGGAGGCGATCGGCGACTTGTTCGCCGACGGCAAGCTCAAGGCCGACATCGACAGCATCCTCGAAGGACTGCGGACGGCCATCGATCGCGCCAACCGCGGCGAAGGCACGCTCGGCAAGATCCTCACCGACTCGTCGCTGCACGACGACCTCCTCGCGGCGGTGCGCAGCGCACGCCACAGTCTCGAGAACATCGAGAAGGGCGAGGGCGTGTTCGGCCGACTGGTCGGGGACAAGGCGCTCGGCGATTCGGTCGCCGACACCGTGAGCCGCCTCGACGATCTGCTCGCCAAGATCATCAACCGCGAGGGCCTGTTGGGTCGCTTCATCAGCGATCCTGAACTCGGCGACAAGGGCAACCGCATCTTCACCGACCTCGCCGCCACCACCGCAGATCTGCGCGCCGGGCGCGGGACCATCGGCCGCCTCCTGGTCGACGAGAGCCTCGCCGGGCGAGTCGACAACGCGATCACCCACATCGACTCGGCGGTCACCAAAATTGACGACCCCAAGGCCGGCACCATCGGCGCCCTGGTCGGCGACACCACCCTGCGCGAGAAGACGGAGAGGATCGTCGGCGACCTCGCCGACACGGTGGCTGAGGTGCGCGCCGGCCGCGGCCTGCTCGGGAAGCTGATCTACGACGAGCAGATGGGCACGCAGCTGGAGCGGATCTTCAACCAGGTCAGCCACGCCATCGAGGACGCGCGCGAAGCCGCGCCGGTCGCGACCTTCTTCACCGTGCTCAGCGGCGCGTTCTGACCTCCACCGATCCGGTCAACCGGAAAAGCGCGCCGCGAGGAGCCGCTCGACGTACTTCCCGATCACGTCGACCTCGAGGTTGACCCGGTCGCCGGCGCGCGCCGACCCGAGCGTGGTCGCCGACGCGGTATGCGGGATGACAGCGATGGTCACCCGCGGTCCCTGCACCCGGGCGAGCGTGAGCGACACGCCGTCGACGGTCAGCGACCCCTTCTCGACACAGTACTTCTGGAGGTCCTTTGGGACCTGGACCACGAGGTCCCCTCCCCGCTGAGGGTCGATCGCACCGACGAGTTCACCGACGCCGTCGACGTGCCCCTGGACGAGGTGCCCACCCAGCGGATCTCCGACCCGGAGCGCGGGCTCGAGGTTGAGGGGCCTGCCTGGAACGAGCGCCGCGAACCAGGTGCGTGCGAGAGTCTCGGGTGACAGGACGAAGCGCCCCGGATCGAGCCCGACCAGGGTGCAGCAGACCCCGGAGAGCGCCACCGAATCGCCGAGCCGCAAACCCTTGCCCAGCGGCCCGAGCTCGACTTCCAGTTCGGCGTCCCCGCCGAGCCGACGAAACGCGCGCACCCGCCCAACACCCTGGACCAGACCCGTGAACACCGTCGACTGCCTCGCTTGACCTCGGGGTACCACACCCCTACTGTGCTCGGCTCACTTTCCGGCCCAGCACCATGTTCTGTGCCATCCTGACGCTCTTTCCAGGCGCGGTCAGGCCGTACCTGGACGAGAGCATTCTCGGGATCGCACAGCGTCAAGGGAAGCTCCAGGTCCACCTGATCGACTGGCGTGACTACACGCACGACCGTCATCGGACCGTGGACGATCGTCCGTTCGGCGGCGGCCCGGGCATGGTGCTCAAACCGGAACCGATCTTTGATGCCGTCGAGGATGCGGAGCGACGCTTCGGCCCGTTCCACAAGGTCCTCCTGTGCCCACGCGGCAAGCGCTTCGGACAGCAGAAGGCGCGCGCGCTCGCCAAGGTCGAGCGGCTGCTCCTGCTCTGCGGTCGCTACGAAGGTTTCGACGAGCGCATCCGCATGGGCATCGCATGGGACGAGATCGCACTCGGCGACTTCGTCCTGGCTGGTGGCGAACTCGCTGCGCTGTGCGTGGTCGAGGCCGCTGTCCGGTTGATCCCGGGAGTGCTCGGCTGCGAGCAGTCCCCGGAGCAGGAGTCCTTCGAACAGGGCCTGATCGACTGTCCGCACTACACGCGTCCCCGCGAGTTCCGCGGCATGGCGGTGCCGGAGGTTCTCACCTCCGGCGACCACCAGGCCATCGCGCGGTGGCGCCTGCAGGAATCCCGACGACTGACCGAAGAGCGGCGACGTCTCCACCTCGATCCCGATCCGACCTCGGTCGGCATCCCCGACAGCGAGACCTCTCCCGCCGATCGTCCGCGCTCCGCGGCCGATGAAACCGAACTTCCCTAACGTCACGACGACCCAAGCCCGCGGCGCAGACATGCCGCGGGTCCGAGGATTGCCATGGACCTGATGCGACAGATCGAGATCGAGAACATGAAGACCGCGGTCCCCGACTTCTCCGTCGGCGATTCGGTCAACGTCCACTACCTGATCCGCGAAGGCGACAAGGAGCGCGTGCAGATCTTCGCCGGAACGGTGATCGCGATCCGCGGCTCGGGCATCCGTCGCACCGTCGTCGTGCGGCGCATCGTCGCGGGCGAAGGCGTGGAGCGCATCTTCCCGATCCACTCGCCCCGCGTGCAGAACATCGAGGTCAAGGCGCGCGGTCGCGTGCGCCGCGCCAAGCTCTACTACCTGCGCGAGCGCATGGGCAAGGCGGTCCGACTCGCCGCGAACTTCGGCAAGGTCCGAGGCACCCGCTCCCTCCGCCGTCGTCCCGAGGGCGACGCCAAGGCCTGATTGCCGTTGCACTGCCTCCGACGTGATGCCGGGCACGACGAGCCCGGCGCGGCTGCACACGCCGCAGTCCGCACGCACTGAACTCCGTCGACCCGAATCTCATGCTCGAGAACGCACGTCGCCAGCTCATGATCGTCATCGCGACGGTCACCGTCGCGATCCTGCTGCTGTCCTTCCTGTCGCCCAACTACGGGCTCGATCTCGAAGGCGGTGTCCAACTCATCTACGAGGTGGATCCGCACCAGGTGGTCGCGGACGGCATCCTGCCGGAGAACCCGACGGATCAGCAGATCGCGCAGTTGATGGACACCACGGTGCAGATCATCAACGAGCGCATCGACCCACAGGGCACGCGCGAGGCGGTGGTCACGAGACGCGGTCTGTGGGGCATCCTGATCGAGTTGCCGAAGTTGACGGAAGCGGAGTCCGCAACTGTCGAGAACCAGATCCAGAGCCTCGGTCGCCTCGAGTTCCGGATGCTGGCCTACGACCAGTACGTCAACCAGGAGCATCCGGACGTCAAGTTCAACGTCCGCCAGGAGCGCACCCGTCTCGAGGACTGGCTCAAGGCCGACGACTTCGCGAATCGCAAGCTGGTGGAGAAGGACCCCCAGGCGATCAACGAGTTCAACCGCGATGGAACACTGAGCAAGTCGCTGCGCTGGTTCCCGAAGCTCATCACGCCCCGACTCGACGACCCGACCAAGTGGTACCAGCCGGAGAGCCTCCTCGGAGGTGACGAGAGCCCCGCTGTCGCCGCGTACTCCACCGAAGAGTGGAACAACGGGGTCGTCCCCGAGGCGATGAAGTCCGGCGACGCGCGCCCCTACCTCGTCGAGTTCCTCCCGATCAACATGGATGCGCGGTCCTTCACCGGCAAGGACCTGGATCCGACGTCGACGCGCTCCGGCATCGGCGACAACGGCAAGCCTGCGATCCACTACAAGATGCGGCCCCAGGCGGTCACCGCCTACGCCGACTTCTCGGGGGAGTACAAGGGCCAGCGCTGCGCGATCATCTTCAACAACACGATCTTCTCCGCGCCGACCTTCATGAACCGGATCGCCGGTCCGGCGGAGATCTCCTCGGAGTCCTTCACACAGCGTGAGGTCGACTCCCTGGTCAAGACCCTCAACACCGGCTCGCTGCCGGTGAAGCCGATCCGCAACATCCGCAGCGACATCGGCGCGACCCTCGGCGCTCGCTCGATCCAGCTCGCCGCACTGTCCATCGCGATCGGTGGCATCGTGCTGCTCGCCTTCGTGTTGTGGTACTACCGCATCGCCGGGCTGATCGCGTGCGCGGCGCTGATGATGAACGTCTTGCTCATCATGGCGGTCGTCGTGTTCCTCCGCGCGACTCTGACCCTTCCGGGTCTCTCGGGACTGGTCCTGACGATGGGCATGGCCATCGACTCGAACATCCTGATCTACGAGCGCATCCGCGAGGAACTCGAACGCGGCAAGGAAATGCTGCAAGCCTGCCGCGCAGGCTTCGAACGCGCGATCGCGACAATCATCGACGCCAACCTGACGACCTTCCTGGCCGGACTGGTCCTGTTCATCTTCGGCGTCGGCCCGGTGCGTGGATTCGCAGTGACCCTGATGGTCGGTATCGCGACCACCTTGTTCACGGCGTACTTCGTCACGCGCCTGATGTTCCACTACATGCTCGAACGCCAGGCTCTCGGCAGCCTGCGCTTCGCCGCGTGGCTCAAGAACGCGAACTACGACTTCATGTCGAAGCGCAAGCTCTGGGTGGGCATCAGCGTGGTCTTCATCCTGTTCGGGCTGATCGAGTTCGCCCGAACCTCCCCCGACGAGAAGTACGCCATCGACTTCACGGGCGGAGCAAACCTCACGGTCGTGCTGCGGGAGAGCCAGTCACCCGACCAGATCCGCGACCTGCTCGCGAAGGATGACGAGTTCCACAAGAAGTTCCCCGCGCCGATCGTCAACACGATTGCGCAGGATCAGGACGGCAAGGCGCGGCGCTTCTCGATCCGCGTGAAGCTCACCGACGCACTCCGCGCCGAGATCGACGCCGCCCGCGCGGCGAATCCGACCGACTATCAACCGCCGTACGTGACCGGACTCGAACGCGCGCTGAGCAACCTGCTCGTCCCCGAGGCGTTCAGCGGCATCGAGGTGTTCAGGAACAACTCCGGGTCCTCGGACTACGCCGAGATCAGTCTGCACTTCGTCGACACGGTTCCAGTCGACAGCCTCCAGAAGTCCCTCGTCGGCCTCGCAGGCGATGTGAAGGTCCGCGACCTCGACGACAAGACCGCCGCCACGGGGCGGAACTTCAAGATCGAGTTCGGCGTGCCCAAGGAGACCGACCCGAAGAGCCTGCCGAACCTGGTGCAGGAGCGCCTGCGCAACCTTAAGGGCCCCGACAACAAGCCGGTCCTGCTGAGCAATCCGATCCCTGAGTACTCGGACATCGGCGGCCGCATGGTCGGCGAACTGCGCACCGCGGCCATCGACGCACTGTTCATCGCGATGTTCGCGATCGTGCTTTACATCCGCGTACGCTTCAACGAGTTCAAGTACGGCATCGCGGCGGTCGCGTCGCTGATCCACGACGTGCTCGTCACCCTCGGCTTCGTCGTGCTCTTCAACTCGTACGGTCTCGTCGACGCCGAGATCGACCTCTCGATGATCGCGGCGTTCCTGACGATCATCGGATACTCCATCAACGACACGATCGTCATCTTCGACCGCGTCCGCGAGAACCTGAGCGACGCCGCGCGCCTCGGCCAGAAGGTCGATCGCGTCGAAGTCCTCAACCGCTCGATCAACCAGACCTTGTCGCGAACCGTGCTCACGACCTTGACCACGATGTTCGTGATCGTGGCGCAGTTCGTGGTGAACTTCCACGCGGGCACTGCTCTCGAAGGGTTCTCCTTCGCGCTCCTGGTCGGAATGATCAGCGGAACCTACTCGACGGTGTTCATCGCCTCGCCGCTGGTCCTGTGGCTGTGGCAGCGCGAGGAGCGCCACGCGTCGAGCACCGCGGCGGCGACGACACCGTCGACGCCGATCGCTCCCGCCGGATCGTGACGTCCTTGTCGGCGAACGAGGACTCGCGCTTTCCCCGGATGCTGGGCGCTTTCGACGCCCGACGCATCCCCGTCCTCGAGACCGACGTCCTCGTCGTGGGTGCCGGGATCGCGGGCGGAGCTGCGGCGCTCCGTGCCGCGGAAGCTGGAGCGTCGGTCCTTTGTGTTTCGAAGACCGACTTCGCAGAAGCAAACACAGCGTGGGCCCAGGGAGGAGTGGCGGCAGCGCTCCGTGCCGACGACAGCGCGGCCCTTCACGCGCGCGACACGCTCCGCGTCGGCGCCGGGTTGGCGGAATCGGCGGTCGTCGCACACGTGGTCGAGCAGGCCCCCTCGGTCGTTCGATGGCTCGAGGATCTCGGCGCGGCCTTCGATCGCGCACCGGATGGTGCCCTGGCTCTCGGCCGCGAGGGCGGTCACTCCACGTTCCGCGTCGTGCATGCACACGGAGACGCGACCGGACGCGAGATCGAACGCGTGGTTGCAGCAGCACTGCGCGCGCACCCGCGGATCATCTGCAAGACGGGACCCTTCGTCCGCGACCTCCTCGTACGCGATGGCCGCTGCGTCGGCGCGGTGATCCTCGACGAAGATCGCGAGTTCGCGGTGCGCGCAGGAGCGGTGATTCTTGCAACCGGTGGGGCTGGACAGGTCTACCGGGAGACCACCAATCCGAGCGGCGCGGGCGGCGATGGACTGGCTCTGGCGTTTCGCGCAGGAGCACGCCTCCGCGATCTCGAGTTCTTCCAATTCCATCCGACCGTCCTCTACATCGCCGGCGCCTCGCGCTTCCTGATCTCCGAAGTCGTTCGCGGAGCAGGTGCACAGCTCCGCGATCGCAAGGGCGCGCGGTTCATGACGTCGGTCCACCCCGACGCCGAACTGGCGCCGCGTGACGTCGTGAGCCGGGCGATCCTCGATCGGATGGTGGAGACCGACGACACCAACGTCTATCTCGACCTCTCACACGTGCAGGGCGACCCGCATACGCGGTTTCCATCGATCTCCTCGATCTGTCGCGCATTCGACATCGACATCGCCAAAGATCCGATTCCGGTGCGCCCTGGCGCCCACTACATGATCGGCGGCATCGAGGTCGACCGGCGCGGCCAGAGCTCTCTACCCGGCCTGTTCGCGGCCGGCGAGGTGGCCTCGACCGGCCTCCACGGCGCGAATCGACTGGCATCGAACTCCCTCCTCGAGGGCGCCGTCTTCGGCGCGGTTGCCGGCGCCACGGCAGCGGACGACTCGAAGCTGACCGCCCTGCCGAGCAACGGCGCGGACGGCACAGACACGATCAACGCCCCCCTGCTGCAGCTCGACGACGTGCTTTACTCCCTCAAGAGCATGATGTGGCGCCAGGTGGGGCTCGCGCGGAACCGCGAAGGTCTTGCCACGGCCGCAGATCGCATCGGATTGTGGAATCGGTACGTGCGGCGGGCGCACACACGCACGCGCAAGGCCTACGAACTGCAGAACATGCTGACGGTGTCCGCGCTGATCGCTCGAGCCGCGCTCGCGCGTACTGAATCCCGCGGCACGCACTTTCGTCGCGACTTCCCGACCCGGGACGACGGCACATGGTGTCGACACGTCCTCCAGTTCCGGGCTGACGACGGCAGCATCGCCCAGACACTTTCCACCCCGAAGACCCCCAGCGACGACGACTCCGCCCTCTCATGACTGTTCGTGATCGCCTCCACCACAACGACAGCGCCCCGCTCGAGGCAATCCTCTTCGGTGTCGTCGATCACGGAGATCAACGCAGTGGTGTCGAGGCACTCGCCGAACTCAGCGAACTCGCAGACACGGCCGAGTTCGTGGTTGCCGGCTGCATCGCTCAGCATCGGCGTCATCCCGACCCGCACACCTACCTCGGCGCAGGGAAGCTCGACGAACTCATCGAAGTCGTTCAGCAGACCAAGGCCGGAATCGTCATCGCCGACGACCAGCTCTCTCCCGCCCAGGGCCGAAACATCGAGCTCGCGGTCAAGGTGCCCGTCCTCGATCGAAGCGAGCTGATCCTCCACATCTTCGGCATCCATGCGCGCACTCCGCAGGCCCGCCTGCAGGTGGAACTCGCCCGGCTGCAGTATCAGCTCCCACGCCTGAAGAGGATGTGGACGCACCTCGAGCGCCAGCGCGGCGGCATCGGTTTGCGTGGCGGCGCCGGAGAGAAGCAGATCGACGTCGACCGCAGCGAGTTGCGCGCACAGATCGCCGCGATCCAGCGCGAACTCGCGAAGATCGAGTCCAGGAAGGGTCGCGAGGTGCGCAGCCGTAACGAGCGCTTCTCCGTCGCTCTGGTGGGTTACACCAACGCCGGCAAGTCATCCTTGATGAACGCCCTGACCGGCGCCGGGGTGCTCGCAGAAGATCGTCTGTTCTCCACGCTCGACACGCGTACCCGTCCGTGGCGCATCCAAGGCGGCCGCATCCTCCTCCTCTCCGACACAGTCGGGTTCATCCGCAAGCTCCCCCACCAGCTGGTGGCGAGTTTCCACGCGACGTTGGAGGAGGCACTCAACGCCGATTTGCTCTTCGTGGTCGTCGATGGCTCCAGCCCCGACTCGCTCCAGCACCTGGTGACCGTCGAAGAGGTGCTCCGCGAACTCGGCGCGGACCGCATCCCAAGAATCCACCTCATCAACAAGGCCGACCGTGTCGACGACCGATCCCTGCTGAGCCCACTGCTCGCTCATGGGGGAACTTCCGTCGTCGTATCGGCCCGCACGCGCCAAGGGCTGGACGACTTGGAGCGCACGGTGACCGAATACCTCTCCCACGTCGAGGAGGAGGTGGTGCTGCTCATTCCCCACGAAGCTGGCGCACTCCGCGCCGAAGCGCGTCGCCTGACCACCATCGTCGACGAACGCTTCATCGAGGCCGGCTGTGAGATCCGCCTCCGTGCCGCCTCCTCAACCGTGGCCCAACTCTTGGCCAAGGGTGCCGTGAAGGCGCCCCGGACCTGACCCTTCCCAACCGCGGCAGGCGCGGCTGTGCGGCGATCAGCTCCGGAAGGGAGCAGCACTGAACGCGGTGCAGATCGCGGAGGCCTGTGGCTGGCTGCGATGAGGGTGAGCTGCGAGGTCGCGGAGGCAGGCCTTGGCCTCGGGATGCGCCTTGGTCGTCAGCATGAGGTGGTGGGTGCAGCCTGAGTAGCAGCCGGAGTTGGGGAGGCGCAGAAACGAAGCGAGCCCAGACCGCATGGAGCGATCTGGGCTCGGAAGGATGACCCGGCACTGACCTACTTTCGCCTTACGACTATCATCGGCCCCGTCTGCTTGACTGCTGTGTTCGGAATGGGAACAGGTATTTCCAGACGGGTATGGGCACCGGGAAGCGCTTGCCGTCGCCGCGCAGGACGCCGGGCTTGTGGCCAAGCGGGATGCGCGGGAGGGAAGAGTGGGTGTGAGCGAGATTCGTGAGACGACGACTTCGTGTGAAGTGATGGTCAAGCCGATCGACTGGTTAGTACCGGTAAGCTGAGCACGTCACCGTGCTTGCACCGCCGGCCTATCAACCTGGTAGACTTCCAGGTGTCTTTGGGGATGGCTCGTCTTGGAGTTGGCTTCCCGCTTAGATGCTTTCAGCGGTTATCCGGTCCGGACTTGGCTACCCTGCCGTGCCGCTAGCGCGACAACAGGAGCACCAGAGGTCCGTTCTTTCCAATCCTCTCGTACTAGGAAAGACTCTCCTCAGCCATCCTGCACCCGCAGCAGATAGGGACCGACCTGTCTCGCGACGGTCTAAACCCAGCTCACGTACCGCTTTAATGGGCGAACAGACCAACCCTTGGGACCGCCTTCAGCCCCAGGATGCGATGAGCCGACATCGAGGTGCCAAACCACGCCGTCGATATGGACTCTTGGGCGTGATCAGCCTGTTATCCCCGGAGTACCTTTTATCTGATGAGCGATGGCCCTTCCACACGGAACCACCGGATCACTAAGACCTGGTTTCCCACCTGCTCGACTTATAGGTCTCGCAGTCAAGCACCCTTCTACCTTTGCGCTCAATGCGCGATTGCCAACCGCGCTGAGGGTACCTTTGTGCTCCTCCGTTACCTTTTTGGAGGAGAC
>JAXMCA010000001.1:0-985000 GCA_046349595.1 Planctomycetota bacterium | reverse complement strand
ACTCGCCGTTGTAGTGCCAGTCCGGACGCTCCACCGTCTCGCCGATGGCAAAGGTCGCCTCCGGTGTCTCGTGGCCCTCCTTGCCGTGGGCACAGCGGTAGGCCCTCACCATGACGTCCCCGACGTAGACGCCCAGCACGAACGCCGACTTGAACAGCACCGCGTGGACGGGCTGGACAGGGATCTTGATCACCTGCCCCTCACGGATCACGTTGGGGTTCGAGATCCGATTCACGAGTTGAAGCGTTCCGGTCTGCAACTTCACGCCGAGCGCCTTCGACTGCTTGCGTGCGATGGCGGTGAGCGACTCTCCGGAGCCGACGACGTAGCGCTGGGCGCCGGTCAGGTCCGCCGGATCGAAGACGGTGCGCCGTACCAGGGTATCGTGCCGGCCCTTCAAGGTCTCGAAGGTCGCCACGGCTTCGACGTCCTCCTTGCCGATCCTGCCGCTCGTCACCAACTCGAGGAGACGGGTCGATCCGCGCACCGCGTCCCACGGCTCCCGGCCCGCGATCCAGTCGGCGACCTCGACGGCAGCCGCCCTCCCCTCCGGACTCCTGAGGAAGCCGTTGTCCGGACCGAGCACGGCGAGTCGCTCGTCCAGGGTCGAGGACGAGGACAGCCGTCGCCGCAGCGACGCCAGCATCCGGTCGCGCTCGGCGCCTGCCATCCCCGCGAGCTCGGCCAGGGAGCCGTGAGCCCCGAGGCTGCCGTCGTCGGCCGCAGGCGTGGACGGCACCTCCTTGCCCTCCCCCGAGTCCGTGAGCAGGTTCGCCTTCGCCCCCTCCGACGGCCGGGTGGGATCCGCGACCCCCGACGACTTGCCGTCGACGAAAGGGTTGCCCGAACCCTGGGCTTGCGTGCTGGGCCCGTCGCCGAACACCCGGTCGTAGCCCCAGATCGCCAGAACCGCCACCAACACGCCCACCAAGAAACGACCCATCGCGACGCCCTCGTCAAGAGACCCGACAAACCGACGCGCCGATCGACGATGCGATCGACGACCCCCGACCCATCGAGACCGCCCCGGGGCCGCACGGGAACGTGAGCGTCCCACTGACCTGGGCGCGCACGCGGGGCGCAGGGTACAGAACGCCGCCCGCGAATGCGAGCGGACGTGAGTGAACTCCTGCCGCCTGTGCCGTGCGACGACCGAGCTGGTCGAACACCGCGTTCCAGGTGGGGACCCCCCGAGCGGATTGGACGCCAGGCTGGCTCACGCCTCCCGGCACCGCCTCCGTCCCGGGATCGGCCCCCGGGGTGCATGCATTGGTTCGCCTCTGTGCCCGCGTCCGATCACGAGCACCGCAGCAAGAGCAACACTGACGGAGGAGAGTAGCTCACCGCGCGCGCACGGCAACTGCTCCGTCCGGTGGGATGCGTCTCACCAGGGGTGGGCTCGGATCGCCTCGAGGATGCGATGGGCGAGAGCGACCGCGGCGCAGCCGTCTTCGCCCGTAACCGGCGGCTCGCTGCGCGTCTGCACGCAGCGCAGGAAGGCATCGAGCTCCTCGGCGAGCGGATTGCGATCCCCGACCTGGTAGCGGTCGACGGACAGGAGACCCTCGAAGACGTACTTCCAGAGGTCATCGATCCTCGACGTGTCCACGCTCCCCACGTCGAGCTTGCCGATGTCCCACCCCGCGTTCTTGCGGATCAGCACGCCGGAGTGCTCGGCGAAGTCGATGCTCGCGTAGGAATCGCGCGAGAACACCCGCATCTTGCGCACCGGCTTGAGGGCCACCCGACTCGCGGTGAGCTGGGCGATCACGCCGTTCTCGAATTCGAGCGTCGCGCTCGCCATGTCCTCGGCCGGCGTGAACACCGCGCCGCCGTAGGCGCGCACGCTCCGGACCGGGCTTCGCACCAGAGAGAGGACGAGGTCGATGTCGTGGATCATCAGATCCAGCACGACGCCGACATCGGTGCTGCGGAACGAGAAGGGTGCGAGGCGTTGCGACTCGATGTAGCGCGGCTCGACACCACGCGAAAGCAGCGCATCGAACGCGGGATTGAACCGCTCGACGTGCCCGACCTGCAGGATCCGCCCGTGCTGCCGGGCGATCTCGACCAGCTCGCGCCCCTCCTGCTCGCGCGGGGTGATCGGCTTCTCGCACAAGACGTCGATTCCCCGTTCGAGGAAGGCTCCGGCGACCTCGCGGTGGGCGACGGTCGGCACCACGACGCTCACCGCGTCGACGGCCCCGAACAGCTCCTGGTACGAGGTCGTGCCGCGGCACCCGTAGGTCGCGACCGCCTTCTCGACCACCTCCGCTCTCACGTCGGAGACGAAGACCAGCTCGGCCCGCGGGTTCTGCGCGAGCAGGCGCGCGTGGTGCCGGCCGAGATGCCCGATCCCCACCACACCCACGCGCACGCGCGACCCGGTCATGCGTCGATCAGTGTGAACTTGAGCTGCGCCTCGGCCATCAGCCGGCTGCCCACCTTGCAGCGCGCCTGGACATGCCCGAGCGAAGGCTTCGCACGGATGGTGTCGACCTCGATGCGGAGCTGATCACCCGGCACGACCGCGCCCCGCAGCTTCACCTTGTCGATGCTCCAGAGCACCGCGAGCTTGCCGGTGTTCTCGAGCTTGCGCAGGAGCAGCACGCCGGCCAGTTGCGCCATGGCCTCGAGCTGCAGCACGCCGGGCATGATCGGCTGGCCCGGCCAGTGCCCCTGGAAGAACGGCTCGTTGATCGTCACGTTCTTGATCCCGACCGCGCGACGGAACCCGTCGATCTCGATCACGCGATCGATCAGAAGGAAGGGATAGCGGTGCGGCAGGAGATTGAGGATCTCGCGGATCTCCAAGCCGGAGTCGCGGACGAATTCGCCGGAGTTCTCCTGCTCCTCCACCTGCTCGACGACCTTCTGCACGACCTGCATGTTCAGGCCGTGGCCCGAGCGCGTCGCGATGACGTGCGCGTCGAGGTCGACGTTGCACAGCGACAGGTCCCCGATCAGGTCGAGCAGCTTGTGGCGGGCGAGTTCATCGCCCCACAGCATGGTGTTCTCCTTCACGCCGGTCGGTCCGACGACCAAGGTGTTGGACGTGGTCGCACCCTTGCCGAGCCCCGCCGCACGCAGCGGCTCGACCTCGTGCTCGAACACCCAGGTTCGCGCCGGCGCGATCTCCGACTCGAAGACCTCGGGAGTGACGTCGAAGGACACCGCCTGGCGGCGACCGCTGAGGTCTCCCACCCCCGACGGGTAGTCGAGGTTGTAGTCGATCTGCAGCCCACCCTCGCCCGGCAGCACGATCACCGAGGCGTTGCCGTCGCGCAGGTGGATCGGCGTGCGCACGACGTAGCGTGCGCGCGTCGCCTTCTGCTCGACCGATCCGGCCGAACGGATCGCCTCGACGAAGGCGCGCGCGGAACCGTCCATCCCCGGGATCTCGTCGCCGTCGACGTGCACCTCGACGTTGTCGATCCGCATCGCCCACAGCGCTGCGAGCAGGTGCTCGACCGTGAAGACCTCGGCCTGCCCGTGATTCAGGCAGGTGCGGCGCTCGCGGGTCTTCAGGTAGGCACCCGATGCGCGCACCGTCGGCTCACCGGCGAGATCGGTGCGCACGAACTCGATCCCTGTCCCGGCCTCGGCCGGCTTCAGGACCGCGCGCACCTCGCGGCCGGTGTGGAGTCCGACGCCGCGGATCTCGACCTCCCGGGCCAGCGTCCGCTGCGGGCGCACACCGCCGTTCTCACGAAGATTGGGGTTTTCGCGGGCAGTCAATGCAGAAGTCCCCGGTCCGACCACCGGCTGCTCAGTGCTTCTCGGCCGAGGCGTTGGCGGCCGCCGGCGGAGTCCAACCCTTGAGGAAGGTGATCACGTCGTTGGTCACGTCGACCTGATTGCCGAACCAGAGAACGTCGCGCGCCTGGTTGAGGTCGAAGCGCTGGCTGATCGCAGCATTGGCCGGCGCATTGCGGGCGCGCAGCACGACGTCGATCTGCTTGGCGGCGGCGAAGGCCGCGATGCCCGCGTTGATCTCCTCGTAGAGGTGGACCGACAGCTCGACGCGACGCCGTCCGAGATCGTTCTCGAAGACCTCCTGCATCTTGCCGTAGCGACCTTGCCAGGCGTCGGCATCGATCGCCGCCTTGGCGTAGTCGACGCTGCCCTTCTCGAGATTCTGCAGCTCGGCAGCAGCCTTCTCGACCTGCCCCTTCAGGCCGTCGAGTTCGGCCTTGATCCCCTCCACCACCTTACCGAAGGCGGCCTGCTGCTCCTTGGCCGGCGCGTAGGCGCGGAGCACTGCGTCGATGTCGACCACCGCGACCGTCGTGGGGCCGGCTGCGCCGCCAATCCGCGGTCCGGCGAGCATGCTCGCCATGCCGAGCAGGAAGGCGGCGGGAAGGCCGAAGCGTGGAGTCAGTCCGCGGAGATTCATCGTCAGCGCTCCTGGAAGAGGAAGTGGCGGCGGATCTTAGGCCCGACGGCGCCTCATTCCACTGCGCCGCGCCCTTCACCGACCGCGCGCAGGATGTCGCCGAGGATCCGCTCACGGGGCTCGAGACCCACCGAGATGCGGATCAGGCCGTCGTCGATGCCGAGCGCCTTGCGTTCGGCGGGACTCAGCGCCGCATGCGTGGTGTGCGCGGGCAGGCTCGCGTTGGTCTCGACACCACCGAGCGAGGGCGCGCGAGCGACGACCTCGAAGCGGTCGAAGGCCGTCATCGCCGCGGCCAATCCGCCGCGGACGACGAGCGAGAGCAGCGCGCCTCCGCCGTCCATCTGGCGGGCGCGGATCGCGGCGTCGGGGTGCCCGGGCAGCAGCGGGTGCACGACGGCCTGCAGGGGAGCACCCGGGCGCACGCGTTGCGCCAGCTCCCGCGCGATGAAGGCCGCGGCGTCCTGCTGGGCCCGCACCCTCAGCTCGTGCGTCTCGGCCGAACGGCACAGCAGCCATGCGGTATCGGGCGAGAGGATCGCCCCGGTCCGCGCGCGGAAGGTCTCGATCGGCGCGAGCAGATCGTGGCGACCGGCGACGACGCCGGCGAGCGTGTCGGAGTGTCCGCCGAGGAACTTGGTCGCGCTGTGCATCACCAGATCGGCACCGAGTGCGAGGGCGCGTTGGATCGGCGGCGGCGCGAAGGTGCCGTCGACGAGCAGGGCGACCTTGCGAGCCCGGCAGATCGACGCGATCGCGGCCAGGTCGCACAGGCGCAGCGTCGGATTGACCGGCGTCTCGACCACGCACAGTCGGGCGGGTCGGTCGAGGACGCTCGCGAGCGAGCCGGCATCGAGCGCATCGAATCGATCGACGCCGATCCCGAAGCGCGGCAGCTCGTGCCGCAGCAAGCCCGCGGTCCCACCGTAGACCTGATGCGCCGCGACGACACGATCGCCGGAGCTGCTCAGTCCGAGGATCGCCGCCGACATCGCCGCCATGCCGCTGGCGAAGGAGACGGCGCCCTCCGCACCCTCGAGTTCGGCGACGAAGGCCTCGAAGGCCCAGGCGTTGGCATGGCCATAGCGCGGATAGAAGGGTCCGTGCACCCGTCGCTCGCCATGCGCGCGGATGCTCTCGGCGTCGGCGAAGGCGTGGCTCGTCGCGCGGGACAGATCGGGCGAGAGTGGGCCGCGGCGTGCGGCATGAGCACGCGGGGTGCCGTAGGGGCGATCCATCGGCGGGAGCGTAGCGCCACGGTCGCGTGACACGATCGCCCGGCGCGGCGAGCATGCGACGACGATGCCGGCCGTCGGCTCCGCGCCATCCCCCGCCCTGCTGCACCAACTGCGCACCCTCGCGGCACGCACGCATCCGCGCGAAGCCGTGGCGCTGGTGCTCTGCTCACCGCGGCGCTGCATCGCCGTGCCGCTGCGCAACCTCGCGGACGATCCGCAGCGACACTTCCAGGTCGAACCGCTGGAGTTCGCCCGCATCGAGCACGCACTCCGCCGTCGCGGCTTCCAGGTCCTCGCCCTGTTCCATTCGCATCCAGTGGGGCCCGCGCGACCGAGCCCCGCCGATCGAGCCGCGGCCTGGAGCGGCCTCGAGACCTGGATCGGTGCGCCGACCTCCGCCGGCTTCGAGCTCGGACGATTCGACGCAAGAGGCCGCCCGCTGTCGCCTGCGACGTTCGTCCCGATGCGGGATCCGTTGTGACGGCGATCTCGACACCCTCACAGCGCAACCCCTCAAGACCGACGTGCGGTGCGACGACGGGAGAGTCCGACGACCCGTTCGCGACACCCCGTGGAACCCGGACCGAGGACCAAGGCGAGGAAACGCCATCTCGCACTGCTGACCCTGCTCGCCCTGCCAGGCTGCGGCGTGTTCGCGCCGGGTGACGGTGTCGGCTTCGCTTCGACCGTCGCCGCACCGGCGGAACTCGTTGCGTGGTCCATCGGTCGGCTCGCGCTCGACCGCTGGCCCGGCGCCGACCCGATGCCGGTCCGCAGCAGCGTGCCGGTCCGCGCGCTGGGTGACGGCGACTTCGCCCTCGAACTCGCGATGGTCGGGGATCAGGCCAGCTTCGCCAGCAACGGGCGCCTCGCACCGCCCGCGCATCGACTCCTGCAGGGTGAACGGACCACTCTGTGCAGCCCGGTCTTCCAGGCCGCCGCGTCGGAGACCAGGGCGCCCGGTCGCGACGGCCATCTCGAGTGCACCGTCCGCGCTCTCCGTGACGGCTGCCGCGTGGAGCTGATCGTGGCCGGACGCGCCGTCGATCGCGCCTGGATCGACCGCGTGGCGTCGACCTGCGCCCTCCTCGACCAGATGCGCGACATCGATTCGGCCTTCGCTGCCGGCGATGCACCAGCCGCTGCGGCGCGCGCCAATCGCATCCTGTGCGGTCTCCGTCCCGACAGGGGCTGCGGGGTCACCGAACTCGAGGCGCCGCTGTGGAGCGCCCTCGCCGCCGCGCGCGTGCGGCAGGGTGACGTGGCCGCAGGTCGGGCAGCGGCGAACTGCGCACGCGATGCAGCCCGGAATGCGCCCGCCTATGCGCTGCTGCTCGCCCGCGTCGACGAGCGACTCGCGCGATTCCCCCACCCGAACGAGCCGGTCGAGACCGGGCTGACGACCCTGGCCGAAGGGCCGGGTGACGCGCGGCTCCGTCTCGCCGCGCGCGCGCGCATCGCGGAACTCGCCGACCGCGGTGAGTTGCGACCGGATCCCGCGACCATCGCAGGCCGCGCCGCGCAGCTCTTCGCCGCCGGCGACCTGGTCGGCGCCGAAGCCTGGGCGACGCGTCTGCGGGTGCAAGGCATCCCGTCGTCGGCGATCGCCGACGACGAGCGCGCGCGGGCCGCAGGCCATCGCCGCGAGGCCTTCGTGCACGCCGTCGATCGACTCGACCGTGGTCCCTTCGACCCGGAGGTCCTCGATCATCTGGTCGCGGACTCCATCGCCTGCGGCGATCCGATCGCCGGCCTGCGGGTCGTCGCACGCTGTTTCGGGCAACTCGCCGGCGCCGACCGCGCGCGCGCCGAAGGGCTCGCGCGCCGTCTGCTCGACGTGGTCGGCTCCGGCACCGTCGCCCGGGTCGCCGTGAGCGAGGATTGCGGCGCGCTCGCGCTGCTCGCCGCCGAGCACGCACCCGACGCGCGTTCGGCCGCCGAGGTCGCCGCCGTCCGCCGCAACGACACGACGCGACACCTGCTCGAGACCGGCATCGGGACCGAGGCGCTCGCCGCGCCGGGGCGCTGAAGGTGCGCGTCGTCGCGCGCGATCAGTCCCGACGGTGCACGACGACGAACTCGCGCAGCGCGATCGACTGCGAGGATCGCACCGCGATCGATGGCTCGCCCTCGACGGCCGGCGGCACCACCTGACGACACAGCGGGACACGGTCCTGGCCGTCGAGTTCGACGGCGGCCACCACGGCTCCGCCCTCGCGGCGCAGCACGACGCGGATCCGGTGCCAGATGCCGTCGACGATGCGCGGCGGTTCGTGCGCGGCGCTGGTCACCGGCTCGGCGAGACGCGCACCGAGCGCGCTCCACTCGACCTCCGCCGCCGGCTGCACGATCGCGGCGACCTGACCGTGGGGCAGCACGAGCACCACCGCGGCGACACCGCCGATCTCGACCATCACTGCACGCGGTTCGCGACCCGCACTCGCGAAACGGACCTCGAGATCGAGCGCCTGGTCCATCACCGAGCGTCCGAAGGGCGAACGGAAGTGCACGGCACGCGACGAACCCGAGGGACCGTCGGGCGGCACGAATTCGGCGACACCGCGGTCACGGCTCCAACCCGCGGTGAAGGACTCCGGCGGCAGGTTCCCGAACTCGCCCGCGACGCTCTCCACGTCGTCGTCGCCGATCTCCACCCGCAGGCTCGCAGGCAGGTTCGCACGCAGGTCGCGCCGACGTTCCGCGCGGGCCGCCCCCTGCTGCGCCCAGGCCTGCAGGCTCCGCAGGTACTCGGCCTTGCCCCGAAGGATCGCCGAACCGGCATGCTCCTCACCGAAGCGCGCAAGGGCGTCGCGCACGGCGAGAGCGTCGTCCTTGTCGCGCAACGCGACGATCTGCGCGAAGGCGGCCCGCGCCGCGGCCTCCGCGGCGTCGATGTCGACGGGCAAGGTCTTGAGGCGCGGTGCGCAGTCGGCGCGGAACAGGATCAACGCGGAACCGTCGAGCATCGCAACCGCACTGGACGGCGACCCCTGCAGATCCAGCGAGACCGCGCGCGAGAGAACGGTCGACTCGTCGTGTCGCTCGCGGACCTCGACGGGAACCTCGGGGCGCCTGAGCAGGGCTTCGACGTCGAGCGCACCGAACGACACCGGCCGCCCATCGCCGCGATGCAGATCGAGACGGCCGTCGCGCCCTCGCGCGAGCACGAGGTCCTGCGGACCGCGAGTGCCGTCGATGCGGAAGCGCACCTCGTCGCGATCGCCGAGAATGGCACGGAACAGGTCGTCGCGCAGCGCCGCGGCGCGGCGGAGCCAATCCAGATGCCGACGCGCGCGCAGACCGACTTCGGCGTCGGCGACGTCGAAGCCTAGGAGCGCCCGGGCCGCGACCTCGGGACCCCCATCGGGCAGCACGTCGAAGGCGAGATCCAGGGCCTGCTCGAAGGCTCGCGTCACCGACAGCGCCGCGCGCGCGCGCAGTTCGACGCGGTGCGTGCCGAGCCACTCGTCGATGCCCGGCCAGGGGTCGCGCGGATCGCCGCGCAGCGCCTCGCGCACCGGGACGACCGCTTCGATCTCGCGCTCGACGTCGGCGAGTTGCGCGAGCAGCACGGACGGCGCCGCAGCCTGGGACGACGCGTCGCGCTCCACCGTCGTGAAGCGCTCGCGCAGCACCTCGAACCGCTCGCGGCCGCGCGCCGCCAGTTCGCCGCGGATCCTGCCCACCTCGACCGCGAGGTCGGTGACACCCTTGCCCTGGATCTCGTCGATCCGTTGGCGCAAGGCCGGTTCGAGGCGGGCCTGCGGGATCGGCAGCAGCCTCCCGAGTCGCGCTTCGCAGACCGCGCGGAACTCGACTTCGGCACGATCGGGTCGACCCGATCTCGCCACCGCGAGCGCCCCGGGCAGGGCTTCCTCGCGCATGCTCCGTTCGAAGCCGTTCTCCAGCGCGCGATCGCGCGCGACGCACAGCTCGTCGAGATGGTCGCGCAGGGCGAGCAGTCGCTCCGTCACTCGCAAGCGGAGACGCGGGTCGGGGATGTTCTCGGGTCGGAAGCCGGTGGTCGCATCGAGGCGCGCGACCACCACGTCGCGGATGAAGGCATCGGCGCCGAGCCAGCTGCCGCCGGCACCGAACCACGCCTCGGTCTCCGCCTTGCGCCGACCGGTGACGGCATCCAGCTCCTCGCCCAGTTGGCCGTCGAGATCGCTCAGCAATCGGTTGCGGAGTTCCTCGACCTCGGCGACCGGGGGCGGATGCGCACCGTTCGCGATCTGGGCGAGTCGCGCGAACCGCGCCGACGCCGGCTGGAGCAGGAGCAGCGATTCGGCGATCCCTTCCCGGCCGTCGCCGGGTCGACCCTCGCTCGTCATCCGCCCGACCACGAAGCCGAGCACCAGCCCAAAGGTCGCCGTGGCGAGCGCGATCCAGGCGACGCCGGCGCCCTGGCGACGTCGCCGCGGCGAGCGCGCGGGCGACGTCTCCGCGTCGAGCGGCGCGAGATCGACGTGCGGACGCTCACGGCGTTCGATGCGCTGCAGGTCCGCGATCAGCTCGGCGGGCGTCTGGTAGCGCAGGCCGGGGTCCTTCGCCAGCAGCTTGCGCACGATCAGGCTGAGGCCGTCGGAGATCTCCGGCACGAGGTCGATGACCGACGGCGGTCGCTCGTGCAGCACCTTGGTGATCAGCTCGCCGATCGCATCCGCCTTGAAGGGCGGCTGGCCGGTGAGCATGTGGAACAGCGTCGCGCCCAGCGAATAGAGGTCGCTGCGGATGTCGGCGTCGTGCGGATTCCGCGCCTGCTCGGGGCTGATGTACTGCGGTGTTCCGACCGTGGCGCCGTCGCGCGTCAGCGCGAGGTCGGTCTCGGCCCGCGCCAGTCCGAGGTCGGTCAGTTTCGCGCGACCTTCGCCGTCGATCAGGATGTTGGCCGGCTTCACGTCGCGATGGATGACGCCGCACTCGAAGGCGTGCGCCAGGGCACTCGCCATCTGGTTGGCGACCTGCAGCACCTGGCTCTCGGGGAAGGCGCCCCACTCGGCGAGGAGCTGGCGGAGCGAGCGGCCCTCGACGAACTCCATCACGAAGTAGTGGTAGCCGCCTTCGTGGCCGAGGTCGTAGGCGGTGACGATGTTCGGATGATTGAGGCGCGCCACCGTGCGCGCCTCGCGCTCCAGGCGCTCGACGTAGCGCGCGTCGCGCGCCAGCCCCGGCTTGAGGACCTTCAGCGCGACGATGCGATTGAGGTGCTTCTGCCGCGCCTTGAACACCGTCCCCATCGCGCCGGCTCCCACCCGCGCGAGGATCTCGTAGTTCGCGAAGGGTTGGGCGAAGCTCATGACGGATCGTCGGTGCCGGTCGATCGACCGCTCTCGTCCGCGGGCTCCATCTCGTACTTCTCGATCTTGCGCTGCAGGGCGAAGCGCGACAGACCCAGCATCTCGGCGGTGCGACTCTTGTTGCCGTTCGAGAGCCGGATCGCCTTGCGAATCTCACGGACCTCGAGCTCCTTGACCATGTCGGGCAAGGTCGTGCCGCGCTCGGCAGGAACCACGCCGGGCGCGTCCTCGATCGGATCGAGCTGCCTCGGGTTGCGCACCTGCTCGCTGAGGTGGTCGAGCTGGATGACACCCTCGGCGACGATCGCGGCGCGCCGCACCTCGTTCTGCAGTTCCCGCACGTTGCCGGGCCAGCGATGCGCGATCAGCCGATCCATCACCTCCGGCCCGATGCGCGTCCGCTTGGTGTGTCCCTCGCGCGCCAGCTCGGAGAGGATGCGCTCGACCAGGGCGGGGATGTCCTCGCGTCGCTCGCGCAACGGCGGGAGCTGGATCGGCAACACCGCGAGCCGGTAGTAGAGGTCCTCGCGGAACTCGCCGTCGCGCACCATCTCCTCGAGGTTGCGGTTGGTGGCGGTGACGAGGCGCACGTCGACCTTGACGGTGTCACGTGCCCCCAGCGGTCGCACCTCCCCCTCCTGCAGCACGCGCAGCAGCTTCTTCTGCAGGTCGACGTGCATCTCGCCGATCTCGTCGAGGAACAGAACGCCGCCGGACGCCGCGACCAGCAGGCCCTTGCGCGCGCTGGTCGCACCGGTGAACGCGCCCTTCTCGTAGCCGAACAGCTCGCTCTCGAGCAGTGCCTCGGGCATCGCCCCGCAGTTCTCGGAGACGAAGGAGCCGTCCTTGCGCGGCCCGAGCTTGTGGATCGCGCGCGCGACCAGCTCCTTGCCGGTCCCCGACTCGCCAAGGATCAGCACGGGCTCGTCGGCCGGGATGAACTTGTCGAGCAGGCGGAACACCTCGTGCATGCGCCGGCTGTTGCCGACGATCGCGCGGTAGTCGTGCGCGAACTTCAGTCCCTTGCTCGACTCGTCGAGCTGCTGGCGCATGTCGTCGATGGTCGCCGCCTGCTCCTGCAGACGGCCTTCGAGCTGCGCGTTGAGCTGAGAGATGCGGTGCAGGGCGCGTTCGAGCTCGGCCTGCTTGCCCTCCAGCTCGCGGAGCGTGCGCGCATTGTGGATCGCGACGCCGGCGTGGTCGGCGAGCGACAGCAGCAGACGCTTCTCGCGCTCCTCGAACACGTGGTTCTGCAGCCGGTTGTCGACGTAGAGCACGCCTTCCACGCTGCCGCGGATGCGCATCGGGATGCACAGCACCGAACGCAGCCTCAGGTCGGCGACCGAGGCGAGCCCGCGGAAGCGTGCGTCCTCCTGGGCGTTGGTGGTCAGCTCCGGCACGCCGGACTCGCGCACCCGCGCGGCGACCGTGCGCGAGATCTTGAACTCGGGGGTGTTGACCTCTTCCTGCGCGAAGTTGCGCGCCACCTCCACGGTCGACGCCTCGCCCTGCCCGACGATCAGGAAGCCGCGCTCCGCCCCGCTGAGCTGGATCGCCGCGTCGACGATGCGCGTCAGCAGACGCGAGAGGTCGCGCTCGTCGTTGAGCGCACGTGCGACCTCGATGAAGGCGGTCAGGTCACGCGCGGTCTGGCGGTCCTCGACGAGATGCGTGTCGTCCAGCGAGGGGCGATCGTCAGGCACGACCAATTCGATCTCGCAGCCGCCGATCGCGAAGCGGTCGCCGGCACGCAGCTCGGCCTCCTTGACCGGCATGCCGCGCAGCTTGACCGGGTTCTGCGCGCCCTCGTCGACGAGCACGAAGCCGTCGGCCCGACGCTCGATGCGGCAGTGGCGACGCGACACCAGGCGGTCGGTGAGCACCAGCCCGCACTCGCGCGAACGGCCGATGACGACGGCGTCGACGTCGAATTGGTGGGTCTCGGCCGCCCCCGCCCGGTGGACGACGAGTTGGAAGGTCTCGGCTCGCTGCATCGCTTCGGACATCCTACGGCGCATGCGAGCTAGTCGGATACGCGCCCCGCGCAACGGATCACCACCGCGATGAGGCTGCGTTAGCATCGCGCCGCCGCCCTCGGGCGGGATCCGCGATGCCCGACCATCCCCTGCCGAGACCCGTCCTCCGTGCCCTCAACGCGCGACCCGCGGAATGGGAAGGGCGACGCGGGCTGGTGCTGGAGGACCCGCTGGGACTGATCGAAGGAGCGGTGTTCGTGCCCGAGCACCTGGTGCCGGTCCTCGCAAGGCTCGACGGCACCCGCACGACCGCCGACATCGAACAGGAGTACGCCGCGGCCGGCGATCCGCTGCCCGACGGCTTCCTCCTCGACCTGCTGCGCCAGCTCGACGAGGGCCTGCTGCTGGAGGGCGAAGTCCTGCACACCACGATCGAGCGCACCGCGACCGCCTTCCTCGCCGCCGGACTCCGCCCAGCACACTCCGCAGGCACCCACGGTTACCCCGAGGATCCCGACGCCTGTCGCGAGGCCCTTTGCGCCATGCTCGGTCCGCCGCCCCGAGTCACGGCCCCGACCGCCCGCGGCCTGATCGCGCCGCACATCGACCTCGGTCGCGGTGCGGACGGCTACGCAGCCGCCTATCGGGCGCTCGCGTCCCACGAGCCCGCCGAGCTCTTCGTCGTCCTCGGCACCGGCCACGGCGGACCGCGCTCCGTGCTCACCGGTCTGACCCTCGACTGGGAGACGCCACTCGGTCGGATGCGCACCGATCGGAACTTCGTCGAACGCGTTCACCGCGCACTCGGTGATCCGCACCCGCAGGACATCCTGCTGCACCGCGACGAGCACAGCCTCGAGTTCCAGATGCTGATGCTCGCGCACCTGTTCGGCGATCGCGATGTGGCCGTCGCCGGCTTCCTGTGCGGAGACCTCCGTTGCGCCGAGGACGACGCAGAACCGGTGATCGCAGCGTTGCGCGACGCCGCGCGCGCCGACGGCCGCCGCATCACCTTCATCGCCGGTGCCGACCTCGCGCACATCGGCCCGAGCTTCGGCGACGAGCGACCGCTGGACCAGGACGCCCTCGCGGCGCTCGCGAAGCGCGACGAGGCCCGTCTGATGCACCTGCGCCGCGGCGACCCGCAGCGCTTCCGCGAAGCGATCGCGCAGGACGACAACGCCGACCGCGTGTGCAGCACGACCGCGATCTGGGTCTGTGCACGCCTCTGCGAGGGGCCGGCACACCTGCTCCACTACGGACAAGCGGCCGACCCGGACGGCGCGCAGTGCGTGAGCTTCTGCGGCGCCGTCTTCGCGTGAATCCCAGGCCCGCTCAACGCGCCGGCGGCGCGAGTTCGCGGATCTGCGCACCGTGGTCGTCGCTGAGGACGAGCACGGCGAAGCGCTCCACGTCGTTGGCATTGCCCGACACCGAGGCGTAGTCGAAGCGACCGCGCAGGTCGGTGTAGCCGTCCTTGTGGAAGCGGACCGCACCGCCCGGCGCGCGCGCGAAGACCTTGACGTAGACCTTCGACAGCGGCTTCTGCGTGGCGTTGTCGGTGACCTGGAGCTGGCCGTAGCCCTCCATCCAGCGCACGTCGAGCGAGTGCGCGTAATGCGCTTCGCGTCGCGTGATGCCGGCGGCCGCGACCTCGATCAGCACGTTGGTGCCTGCGAACTCGGGCGGCAGGTCGAACGACGTCTCGGCCTTCTTCGGATCGAGCGTGAGCATGTCCCTGCGGTTGGGACGCACGAAGGCGAAGGCGTCCGAACCCTGCTGCACGAAGGGGTGCGTCGAGAACAGGAACTCGACGTCCATCGCGAAGTAGCGCACCTCGCAACGCTCGAGGTTGCGGTGGTGCAACACACCGCGGTTGCCCTCGAGCGCGAACTCGAGCGACGGCTCGCTCTCGGCGAGTTCGGTCTGGCGACGGGTGCGTTCGTCGGTCCCTGCACCGGCGACTGCCTTGCCCTCGATCTCGTCGAGCTGCGCGACGACCTCGTGGAACCACTTGCGCCAGCGTTCGACCGGGTGGTCGGCGTAGCGCTCGGCGATGGTCCGCGCGTCGGCGGTGTTCGCCGTGTAGAAGTCGAGGTAGGCGCGCAGGGCGTCGTACTGCAGGCGGGTCGGCACCTTCGCCGCATCGACGCGCGCGAAGGCGGCGAGCGCCTCTTCGACGCGGTCCTGCAGCGCGAGGTAGTAGGTCACCTGCAGCCAGTCGCCGTCGTCGAGCTTCGGCCGGTAGCAGAGGATCCCCATCAGCTCCAGGTACTGTCGCGCCAGTCCCTCGTTGAGGATGCGTCGCTCGCTGCCGAAGCGGTGTGCGCGGGCGTTGAACAGCGGATCGAACTCGACGTGCTCGTAGCTGCGCCGCTCGACCGGATCGATGGTGAACAGCGGCGACGCGAGGTAACGACCGCAGGTACCGAGGAAGCCGTCCTGGTGGCGGAGGTACTCACCCATCGCAACCGCGTCGCGGTGGAACACCGAGTAGGCCCACAGGCGGTCGTCGTAGACGTGGCGCTTGCGGAGATGCGCGAGCGCGACGGTGAAGAAGTCGCGATCCCGCATGCGCCACGCGATCTTCGACAGGTCGGTGCGCAGCAGGTTCGCGCTGTCGACGTAGCGCAGGACCTCGTCGGCGCTGCCGTCCTGCGAGAGGTGCTCCCACGAGGTGGTGTCGACCTTGGTCGGCTGCGCCACGACGTGCAGCGTCACCGCCTTGGCGGATGCGACCGCCACGCCATCGGCGGCGACGTGCACCGGGTAGTGCACCGCGTCGCCCGCGGCGGGGAAGTAGAACGAGTACTCGAGCGCCTGGGTGCCGTACGGCTGCAACTGCACCGGCAACCCGCGCGTCGCCTTGGAGCCCTGCACCGGCAGCGCACCCTGCGGGATCTGCAGCAGGGCATCGAGCGTGCGCGGCGACGAGGTCGGGTTGGTGATCACGACCTGGCAGCCGTAGACCACGTCGACGACGAACTCGTCGGTGACCCAGGCATCGCGACGCTCGCTGCCCTCGAAGCGATAGCGCTCGTCGGCGCGGAAGAAGTTCTGGCTGACGAGGATCGGCGAACCGTCGCGCGGCGCCGGCGCGGCCGGCGCGATCTCGCGAAGCACCGCGAGCAGCGGGGTCTTCGCGCGCAGCGTGAACGACGCACCGTCGACCACCGTCTCGTGCTCACCGGCCACAAAGGGCAGGTCGAGCACGGCGAGCGCGAGCAGCATCTCGGCGAAGCTGCCGGTCGCCTCGGCGACGTGGGTCGACACGAAGCGCCCGCCGCGACCGAGGGCGACTGCCCAGTCGTTCCAGAAGGCGTTGGCGCGGATCAGACCGGCGTCCTGCTCCTGGATGCGACGGTGCCAGTAGTTGGATTCGGCGAAACGCCGCGTGACATCGGGTGCGCGATACAGCTCACGCGCATTCTTCCGACGCTCGGCGTCACGCTGCTGGTCCTCCATGCGCGCGTCGTCGGCCTTGTCGCGGTCCTTGGCGAGTTCCTCGACCACCTCCGCCTCCGCGGGAGCCGGCTCGTCGGCCGCAGCCTTCTCCTTGTTCGGTGCCGCACGTCGCGCGGCCGGCGGTCCGCCGGGGCCGGCGGTGGCGGGTCCGGCCGGCGAGGGGGCCAATCGCCCGCCGGCGACCGGGGCTTCGGGACGACCGGCATCGCCGCGCGCCTTCTCGTCCGCCTGCAGTTGCTTGTAGGCGGCGGCGAGCTTGCCCTCGGTCTCGAGCGCGCCGCTCTGCATCGCGCGGCCGAACAGGGCTTCGAGGCGCGTCGGATCGACCGGCACGAGATCGTTCTCGTCGCGGATCAGGCGCGTGATGCCGTCGCGCTCCCCACCCAGGCGCTGCGTGAGGAGGATCTTCTCGAAGACGTTCAGTCGTGCGAAGGCCCAGGGCTCGAGGTAGCCGGCGAGATCTCCGCCGAGCAACCAATCGTCGAGGAAGGTCTTCTCGGCCTTGTTGGCCAGGTACGGCTTCACGACCTGGTCGAAGAAGGCGCGGTCCTTCATGAACAGGAAGAAGTGCAGCTCGTGGCAGGCGTGTCGCGCGTACTGCTCGAGCTTCTCCTCCGGCTTCAGGTCCGGCCACTTCAACACGAACGCGAACTCGTCGAGGTCGCTGTTGCCGCTGATCGCGCGGAACAGGCGATGCACGTCGGCGAGCGTGTCGAAGGTCTGCAGGTCGGCGGTGCGCACGTCGGCGACCACGGCACTGCCGCCGGCGTCGACGAAGTCGATGCGACGCACCTGCGCGAAGTCCTTCTCCGGGTCGAGTGCACGGCGCAGGTGCTGCGGGCTCGGGGTGAGGGGCTTCTCCTGCAACGCCACACTGCGGTAGACGGTGCTCTCGTCGTCCAGCGCCACCACGTGGACGAGCTGGCCGTCGCCGAGATCGCCGCGGGGAATGCGCACGGTGCCGTCCTTGCCGGGACGCAGATTGGCGAGCACGACCGCAGGATGCGGAAGGAAGGCGAGGTCGGCGACGGCGCCACCCTCGGTCGCCGATCCGGTGACGGGACCGGGGCCACCCGCACCCGACTGACGACGACCACCCCCACGTCCCCCGAACTTGCCGCCGGCACCGCCGCCGGTCCCGATCGCGGTGTTCCACTCGTCGATCGCCCAGGGGTTCAGGAGCAGGCCCGGTCGTCCGAGCATGTTGCCCGGGAAGTGCGTCGTGAAGCGTCGCTCGAGGATGTAGCGGTACTCGTCGCCGATCGCGCGTCCGACGTGGTACGACGACGGCAGGAAGGACGTGAGCACCGACTCCGGCGACGGCATCCCCGGCGCGAGCAGAGCCGCGTAGGGATCGTTGGCCGGCAGCCAGCGCGTGACGAAGAGGTGCACCCGCGTCGAAGCCGAGGCGTTCGCGAGCGCGACGCGCAGCTCCTTGTCGTCGACGTCGAGGCCGGTGACCTGCAACGCAGCGCCATCGGCGGCCTCGAGGATGCGATCACGTCCGACCAGCAGGTCGGCCACGCGCGCACCACCGCTGACGCGGACCGGCACGAAGCGCGAACCCTCGATCACCAGCAGGTAGTCGCCCGCGGCGAGCTTGCGCAGTTCGAGGAAGCCGTCCTGCAAGGCGAGGTGGTCGCTGACGTCGCGCAGGTAGACGCCGTCACCGGCGCGCGTCTCGAGCAGCGTGGCGAGCGACGCGTCGAGTGCCGTTGCGCGTCCCGGCCAGGGCATGCGCAGCGTGGCACCGGCCGCGCCCTGCAGGGCCGCGGGCAGGGTGCGTGCGCGGTCGTCGAGCACGAAGGTCGCGCCGCCCTGCGGGAAGCCGTCGATCTCGATGCTCTCGATGCCGGGCAGGGCACCCAGCGTGATGCGTCCCTTGGCGTCGGTCTTCAGCGTGACCTGGACCTGGTCGCGGAACAGCTCGTGCTTGAGGCCGAGGTGCAGCGCGCGATCCGCCTTCGGTTCGCCGTCCTTGCCGAGCAGGTCGATCACGTAGCCGTCGGCGTTGCGACCGAGCAGCGGACAGGAGGTCGCCGCGGTGACGTCGATGCCGTTGAGTTCGAAGCTCCGCGACGCGCTCGCGAGGTCGACGTCCTTCGCCTGCGACAGGCTGCGCACGTGTCCGCGCAACGTCACGCTGAGCTTCGCGACCCGCTCGGGCACCTGGATCTCGTGCACGGTCTCGGCGTCGGCCGAGAAGGTCAGGCCGCGCACGTCGGACGACGACACCGAGCCGTCGAGGTCCGCCGCGGTCACCGTGAGCACCGGTTCCTCGAGGACCGACAGCGCGACCCTGGTGTCGCCGACGCGCAGCGTCGGGCGCAGCAGCAGCTTCGCCTTGCCCCCGGGCAGGAGACTCTCGCGTTCGACGAACACGCCGAGATCGAGCGCATAGTCCTCGCCGCGATGGTCGAGCGTGGTGCGCGTGGCGAACTCGCCACGCCTGAGGATCAGCGGCTTGGTTGCCGGTGCGGTGGAGTACGGGATGACGATCTCGCCGCGCTCGTCGGCGCGGTACTCGCGCCCGGCGAACAGCACCGAGGCGTCGGGTGCGAGCTTGCCTTCGCCGTCGAGCACACGCAGCACCTGCCCCGCCGCGCCGGCGTGCTCCACGTAGCGCAGGCTGCCCTTGCGGATCACAGCGCGACTCGACGTGCCGTTGCCGATCATCTCGACGATCCACACGCCGGCGTGGTCGAGCCCCGGGAACTCGAAGCTGCGGCGCACGCGGCGCAGCGGTTCGTCGGGGTAGGTCTCGGTGCGCTCCTCCGTCGCCACGAGTCCGTCGAGATCGATCGAAGCGTCGACCTCGCGCCCCGTCGCGCGCAGGTAGTTGAAGGTGTCGATCTCGAAGACCTTGACGATCAGGGTCTTCACGTTCTTCACGTCGACGTCGAGCGCGACCTTGTCGCCGAGCCCGAATTCGGTCTTCGCGGTGCGCGGGAAGGCGATCTCCACGCGGTCGCGGAGCTGCTCGTAGTACGCCGGGCTGCCGATCATGGCGTACCACTGCTGCATGTCGCCGATGCCGCTGAGGATCTTGGTCTCGGCGAACACGCGCGACAGCCAGGCGCGGTCGACGTACTCGGCGTAGACATCGAAGGAGCCGGCGTCGACGAAGAGCTTCTCCAGGCAGGAGCGCAGCAGGTCCGTCCCGCTCTCGGTCGCGGGCAAGCCGTAGCCGGTGCCCTGCTCGGCGACGAAGACCTCGCCGGCGCGCTGCTGCCTGCGCAGCCAGTCCTGATTCACCCACGACGCCTGCCGCGGCAGGCGCAGCCAGGCGAGCAGCACGTCGGTGTCGACCTTGCCCCGCGTGAGGTCGAAGGCGAGCCGGTGCTGCAGCACGAAGGACTTCAGCGGGTTGTGCGCCGTGCCGAGACGGGCCGCGAAGGTCTGCAGCCGCGTGATCCAGGCGTCGCGTGCCGAAGCATCGCGCTCGACGTCGACATCGGCGTCCGGCGCGAGCCGACGCAGGCAGGCATCGACGAAGGGCTGCGCGTTGATCAGCCCCGGCATCTGCGCGGCGAGCGCATCGAGCTGGTCGAGCGTCATGCGCGCGTGGATCGTGAACGCACCGAAACCGCGCGAGTCCTTGCGGCGCAGCTCGCGCGCGACCAGTTCGACGAGGTTCGGCAGGTCGGGCACCTGCACGCGCGACAGCAGCGAGACCAGTTGCTCGTCGCTGAGATTGCGCGTCGCGAGCGAACGGAGGGCAGCGTCCTCGAAGCCGTCGACGGTGTTCGAATGGCGATCCAGCGCGTTGCGCGTCAGCGTCTCGAGGTCGATCAGCCTGGCATCGAGGCGCACCGGCAGGTCCGGCGGAACGCCGTGGGTCTCGCGCTGGTCGGAGAAGCCGAGGCCGAGGCGGTCCCGGAGGAGTTGCACGGTCGAGGACGGCGCCCGGGTCCAGTCGAGCAGGGCCTGGCGGTTCTCGATCTCCTGCACGCGCGCGGTGCGGCCGTGCTTCTCGATCCAGGCGCGCAGGAGCGGGGGCACTTCGTCGGGTCGTCGCTCGTGCTGCGCGAGCAGGCAGGAGTAGAAGAAGTGCTCCTCGGTGCCGGGGATCAGCCGGGCGAGCATCGCCGCGCGATCCGGGGCGAGGGCGAACTCCTCCTCGAAGCCGATCGGGGTGCCCTGGGCGTGCAGCGCAGCGGGGATGGAGAGAGCGAGAAGGGAACCGACGGCGAGGACGCGGGTGCGGATGCGCATGGCGAGTGGAGGGGAAACGGAGCCGCGGCGGATCAGTTCGTCCGCGGTCGACGCGCGGACGGTCGGGCGCAACTGTATCGAGGGCGCCGCGCGAACCACGACGGGGGTCTGCGGTTCCCGTCGCGCTCAGCCCTTCTTCCCGCTCTTCTCGCTCGACGCCGTCAGCGCTCGATCGGTCTCGAGGGCCACACCGCCGAAGACCTGCACGAAATCGCGCACCGGGATCACGAACACGCCCGCACGCGTCGCATAGCCGTGCGCCAGACCGGCCTCACCCTTGGGCTGGAAGCGATTGCCGTGCGGGTTCCACAGCGTCAGCTCGTCCTTGTCGGCATCGAAGGCGAGCACCGCATAGGCGTGCTTGCCGCTGATCCCCGGAGGCTGCTTCTCCGTGCCGGTGCTGCATGCCGCGAGCCGCTTCTGCGCGAGCGCGGCGCCGAGTTCGGTGCGCACCTTCGCGGCCAGCGTGTCGACGTCGCCGGCCGGAATCGGCGGCTTGGGCACCGGCTTGCCGTCGGGCCCGGGCACGGTGCCGCGCTGCCGCTTCTTCAACGCGATGCGCGTCGTCTCGTGACCGGTCAGCATGCGCAGGATGGTCGCCGTGGAACCGCCCTTGGCGATCGCATCGGTCGCGCTCTCCATCGCGTAGCGCTTCGGATTGGACTCGTGCCGCAGCGAGCCCAGGGCTTTCTCGAGGACGGGGAGCCACAGACCCTCGTCGCCGGTCGTGCCCGACAGGGCCACCTCGGCATCGGTCAGCGGTGCGAGTCGGATCGCGCTGCCGTCGGCGAAATGGACGTCGTAGCCGCCGCCTTCGTGCGCCTGGACCATCTGCTTCACGGCCGCGCTGTCGCGGTGCACCGCCGCGCCGACGGCGGCGACGAAGTAGCAGTCGCCGAGCGGTCCCTGGTGGCAGTGGTCGAGGTCGGGCGTGTCGTCGAGGAACAGGTCCCGCTTCGCGCTGCGGATGCGACGCAGACTGCTGACGTAGCTCGCCTGGAAGTTCGGCGTCTTCAGGCTCGTGCCCGGCTGCTCGCCGGAGTCGCGGCGATCCTGCGGATCGGGGCTCTTGGCAGCGTCGGGTCCCGTCGAACCGGCTTCGGTCCCCGCACCTCCCTCGGCGACGGGATCCTTCGTGGACGGCTTCGTCGCCGGCTTCGGCGACGCGCCGAGATACCCGAGGTTCAGCGTCGGCACGGCGAACTTGCCGCTGCGCACGATGCGCTTGATCGCCGCCGCCGCCGCGGCCTCCTCGCCGGTGATCTTCGGGTCGACGCACAGCGCGTCGATCTCGTCGGCACCCAGCTCGCCATTGCCGTCGCGATCCCACGCGGCGAAGTGCTCGACCACGACCTGGCTGAAGGTCGAGGGGCTCTTCGGAGGGACCGAGGGTGCCTGCGGCGCGACGGGAGATTGCTGCAGGAGCAGCGCGACGGTCAGGAGGAGGTTCGCCACGGCGGGGACGGTAGGGCCCGCACCGGAGATCGACAGGCGTCCGGATGGTCGGTGACGGAGGGATTACAACCCGCGCCACGGAGTCCCGATCCATGTCGACCTCGCGCCTCTCCCGCCTGCTCACCCGCCTGCAACGAGCAGGCGGTGCCGTCGAGGTCCCGGCGTCGGTGCAGCCGCTGCACGCGATCCTCTGGGAGAACGTCGGCTACCTGATCGACGACGAGCGCCGGCAGGTGGCCTTCGACACGCTGGCGCGTGAGGTCGGTCTCGATGCGAAGGCGATCCTGCGCGCGTCCGACGCGAAGCTGCGCAGGATCGCGGAACTGGGCGGCATGCTCCCCGAGCAGCGCGTGGCCAAGCTCCGCGAGATCGCCCTGCTCGCCGAGGAGATCGACGGCGACGACCTGCGCTCCACCGCGACGATGACACCCG
The DNA here is from genome assembly GCA_046349595.1 of Planctomycetota bacterium. Classification (GTDB taxonomy): domain Bacteria; phylum Planctomycetota; class UBA1135; order UBA1135; family UBA2386; genus JACRLW01. Next base: position 962,523 of record JAXMCA010000001.1, on the reverse strand, counting down.
CCGCCGCGCGCAAGGTCTTCGCGCGCTTCCCCGGCATCGGCAAGCCGGGAACCGACAAGCTGGTGTTGCTGTGCGGTCTCGAGCCCTGCTTCACCGTGGAGTCGAACGGGATGCGCGTGCTCTTGCGCCTCGGCTACGGCGAGGAGTCGCGCGACTACGCCAAGACGCTGCGCTCGGTGCTCGCGGCCGCCGAAGCAGAGCTGCAGCGCACGCGCGCGGCGCGCCTGCGCGCGCATCTGCTGCTGCTGCGCCACGGCCGCACGTTGTGCCGGCGGACCCGTCCCGACTGTGCGAGCTGTCCCCTGCGGGAAGATTGCCCCTTCGCGTCGCAGGGGCGCGGCGCATGATCGCGCGCATGCGTCGCGCGTCGCTCTCGCTGCTCGTCCCCCTCCTCGTCGCACCGCTCTGCGCGCAGAAGCCCGCTCCGCTCGACAAGGCCCTGCGCGCGCGCATCGACGATCTCGCGCGGCGCTTCTGGATCGCGCGGCCCTCCACGCGCTTCGTCGACTGGGACAGCAAGCAGCGCGACGCGCTCTTCGCCGAAGCCGCGAAGATCGATCTGCCCGAGGGTAGCCTCGCCGAAGTCGTGGCCGCGGTGTGGGCACCGGTGCAGGAACTCGGACCCGGCGTGCCCAAGAAGCTCGACAAGAAGGGCAAGCCCGAGCGCCCCAAGTGGCTCCCGCCCGTCGGCAAGCCGCTGAAGAAGCAACGCGGCGGCAGCAAGGTCACGCTCGACTCGCCGTACGGCGAGATCTGGTTCTATCTCGACGACGTCGGCCCCGACAAAGGACTGATCCTCGGTCTGCACGGCGGCGGCGAGGACGCCGGCTCCGCCGACGAACCGCGCGACACCTGGCAGAGCCCCGACTGCATCGGCATGTATCCGCAGGGCATCCACCTCGTGCACGACACCTGGAACACCGTGCACGGCGAACGCTTCGCGCTGACGCTGATCGAGATCGCCAAGGCGCAGTTCGGCGTGGACCCCGAGCGCGTCTACTCGATGGGCTTCAGCATGGGCGGCACCGGCTCCTGGTTCCTCGCCGGCCGTCATCCCGATCTGCTCGGCGGCGCCGCGCCCTGCGCCGGCGTGCTGATGGCCTCGCCGAAGAGCCAGCTCGCGACCAAGGAAGAGGTGCAGTCGGTGCAGCACGGCCTGGTCCCCAACGTGCGCAACCTGGCGATGTACTACTACATCGGCCTCGCCGACCAGAACTGCATGCCCGGCAGCTACCTCTATGTCGCCGACATGCTCGACGCGCTCCGCGCCGCCGACCCCGGCGGCTATGCGAACATCCGCTTCCGCACCTATGAGGGCCTCGCGCACGCGCAACCGCGCGGCGAACCCAAGGCGCTGCTCGAATGGCTGCCCACTCGGAAGCGCGACTCCTTCCCGCAGACCGTGGTCTGGGAATACGCCGCCGATCCCTACCCGCAGCGCGCCGGCGACGACCCGGTCGGACGGCTGAAGCAGAACGCGGTGTACTGGCTCGGCTGCCGCGACCCCATCGACGCGCAACGCCTCCGCGCGACGCGCAAGGGCAACGAGATCACCCTCGACGTGCAGCGCCGCAACGACGGAGCCAAGGGCATCACCCTCTGGCTCAACCCGTCGATGATCGACGTGGCGCAGGACGTCGTGGTCAAGCTCGGCGACGAAGAGGTCTTCCGCGGCAAGCCGCACGCGAGCCTCGACTGCGTGATGGAGTCGATGGACCAGCGCGTCGATCGGGTGATGGTCTTCGATCGGAGGATCGAGCTGTAGCGCGCGCCCGCCTGCGCGGCGCTCTTGACCCAGCCCTTCGCGCCGGGAATCCTCCGCCGCCGAAGGAACCCGATGAGCGCCACGCCCCCGATCTTCATCTGCTACCGGCGCAGCGATACGCAGCCACGGGTCGACTGGCTGACCTTGCGGCTCGAGCAGGCCTTCGGCCGCGGCTGCGTGTTCCAGGACACGGCGACGATCCAAAGCGGGGCGGAGTGGCGCAAGGTCATCGACGACGCGCTCGCAGGCTGCCGCGTCTGCCTGGTCGTCATCGGGCCGGATTGGCTGGTGCGAGACGACGGTGCCGCGGTGCCCCGCCTCTGGAACGACGAGGACGACGTCGCCCATGAGCTGCACACCGCACTCGAACGCGGCAGCGACCTGCTCGTCGTCCCGGTGCTGATCGAACGGGACAAGCTGCCGCCGAAGCGCGACCTCCCACCGCAGGTGCGCGCCCTCCACGAGCGCAATCATCGCGTGCTCCATCGCGACACCATGCGCAACGACGTGGCGCCGCTGCTCCGGGACATCGCTGACAGGCTCGGGGTACCGCAGCCGTCCATCGACCCGCCTGTCGCACCCGTGCAGGACCCCGCTGCTCCCGGTTCCGAGATCGCGGATCGCGTCGCGGCCTACCGCACCTGGGCCCGCACGCACTTCGGCGGACTCGATCTGCTCGGCGTCGGCGCGGGCGACGTCAGCGTGAGCCTCGACGACGTCTACGTCCCCCTGCGCACGCTCGCGCTTGAACGCGAGCGGCGCCTCCACCACGGGAAGAGACCCGAACTGGTCGCGGAGATCGCCGACACCGTCGAACTGCACGACCTGCTCCGTCGCGCTCCGCGCGGCGCCGTCCTCCTACTCGGCGAACCGGGCAGCGGCAAGACCACCGCGCTGCGCAAGCTCCTGCACCACTGCCTGGTCGACGGCGCCGAGTTCCTGGGTCTGCCCGCCGACACCGTTCCCTTCTTCGTGCGCATGCGGCGCGTGACCCGCGCCGACCTCGACGCACCGCTGCGCTACTTCGTCCAGCGCGAGGTCGACGAGATCGGACGCGACGACTCCGCGCCCGAGCGCTTCGCCGGCATCGTCGCCGCGTCGTGGACGAAGAACGTCCTGCTCCTGCTCGACGGCCTCGACGAGATCGCCGACGACGCACTGCGTGCCGACGCCCTCGCATGGCTCGCCCGCGAGACCGCATCGGCGAAGCGACACCGGCCGCACCTGGTGGTCTCCTGTCGCTTCTCGGGACTCGACGGGAAGGTGCAGAAGCCCGGGGGCTTCCTGCGCACCGAGGTCAAGGCGCTCGACGATGCGCAGATCGAAGCTCTGGTCACGCGATGGCTGCGCGCCGCCCGTCGCTCGCTGCAACCCGATCCCGACAAGCGCGACCACGCCGAGAAGCAGGGCCTCACCGAGGCCGGCGAACTGGTCAAGGTGCTGAAGGGTCGCGACGCCAACATGCTGCGCGTCCTCGACCTGATCTCGACCCCGCTGTTCCTCACGCTGCTCTGCGTGGTCAAGCTGCGCGGCGGTCAGATCCCCCACCGCCGCGTCGGCTACTTCGACGAGTGCCTGCGCGTGCTGCTCGGGAGCTGGCCGCAGAACCAACGCCGCGGCGATCCGCCCTTCGATGTCGAGATCATGCTGGCGCTGCTCTCGCCGATCGCCTGGAAGCTGCACCTCGAAGGCCGCCGCGACGATGTAGACCGCGTCGAATTCGCCAACCTGATCGAGGAACAGGTCGAGCGCCTGGGGCGCGAGGCCGACGGCTTCGCCCTGCTGAAGTGGCTGTGGCGCGACGCCGGCCTGATCGAGGAGTTCACGCCGCATCACTTCGGCTTCATGCACCTCGGCATGCAGGAGTACCTCGCGGCACTCCACGCCGGGAGCGGCACGCCCGAGATCGTCGCGAGGCTCGCCGAGAACGCGCACGAGCGTTGGTGGCGCGAGGTGGCCCTGCTCGCGCTCGGTCTCCCCAACCGCAGCATCGCGGGCCCCTTCTTCACCGGCTTCCTGGCGGGCAATCGGTGGCGCGCAAACACCGAAACGCTCGACGAGTGCGTGCGCGCGTGCACAACCTTCGATTCGGGTCCTTTCGTCGCGAAACTGGAGCAGGAGCGCAAGGTGCGACTGCGCGCCACGCTGCTGCGCGTGATCACCGGCCGCCGCGATCCCCGATTGCTCGCAGCGGTGCGCCCGCTGTGTGATCGGAGCGACGAACTCGGCGACGCCGCCCGCAATCTGGTCGCGCAGGCCACGCTTCGCGCTGCAGGCGACGGCGCGCACGACTTCGACCTGCTCGTCCTCCACACCATCGAGGATGCGGAGGAAACACGTCCGCTCGCGGCATGGTTGCGCGAGCACGAGATCCTGCCCTGGCTCGCCGCCGAACAGGTGGAGCGGAAGGAGGAGCGTTGGTTCGCGGCGATCCAGGACCTGCGCAACAAGGTGCGCGCAGCAGCGATCGCGGTGGCTTCGCCCCCGGAGACCGTCTTCCGCGACAAGGATCTCGCCGCAGCCTGCGTCGCGCTCCGTCGCAAGGAGGTGCCGCTCGCGCTGGTGATACTCGCGAAGGGGCACGCGGCGAAGCAGTGGAGTTCGAACAAGCTCGACCTCCCGGATTGGCTGCGGAGCGCACGATGCGTCACCAGCTACCGCAAGGAGGACCCGGGCACATGGCTGCGCGATGCTCGGACGGGTACGGACCATCGAAGCACCGGAGTGACCCTTCCCGGCGAGAGCACGCCACGCGACAGCGCGGCGCGACGACGGATCGTGTCAGCCGCAGGGATCGAGATGATCCTCATGCCTGACGACGAACTGTGGATGGCCGCGACGCCGGTGACGAACGCGCAGTACCGCGTGTTCGTCGAAGCGACCGGTCACGCGCCGTCGCCCGCCTGGCGCGACCGGCGCCTTGCGAGAGACGACCAGCCGGTCGTCGAAGTGTCCTGGAACGACGCCGTCGCCTTCTGCAACTGGGCGGAGTTGCGACTGCCATTCGAGAAGGAGCGGGAGTACGCATGCCGAGCCGGCAGCCAGACGAAGTACTGGTTCGGCGACGACGCAGGACAGCTGGCCGACTACGCGTGGTACGACGCGAACAGCGGCGGCTCGACGAAGCCGGTGGCGCAGAAGCCCGCCAACCCTTGGGGTCTGTTCGACATGCACGGCAATGTCTGGGAGTGGTGCGCTGACGAGGCTCAGGCGGGCTCTGCGGGTCGCGTGATCCGCGGCGGCTCCTGGTACGCCCCCGCGTGGAGGTGCCGCTCGTCCTCCCGCAGCAGGTGGCCCGCCGTCGACCGCGGCGTCGTCCTCGGCTTTCGCCCCGCCAGTTCGTCACTTCCCTGATTCACCACTTCACGACCCCGCATGGTGTGAGGCGACGGCGCAAGGAAAGCGGACTGGACGCGCCCGCGACTCCGCGAGATCCGTTTCGCCTCCCGCGAGTCGTGAATTCCTGTGGACACCAACCGGGTCTCGAGCCCGTCAGCCTCCGATCCGTGCTTCTCTTGACCGGATCACCGGCACGCGCCAGCCTTCTCCGCGCCGCGTCAGACGATCGCCATGGGGAACCCACGCGTCTTCCTGAGCTACAGCCGCATCGATCGGAGTTGGGTCGCGAGCTTCCGCGAGCACCTTCTCGAGCATCTCGAAGGAACCTGGGATGTGTTCTGGGATCAGGCGATCGATCCCGGCGACGATTGGCGATCCTTCCTCGAACGCGAGGTGGGTGATGCCGACAAGATGTTGCTGATCGCGACGCCGGAGTCTGTCGCGTCTCCCGAAGTGCGTCGCGAGAGGGAGCTCTACGAACAGCGCACGACGCGGAAGGGACTCCTGATCGTGCGGCGGGCGAGCTGCCACCTCTGCGAGGCATGGCGTCGCACGCACTACGTCGACTGTCTGGACGCGGCGGACTATGCGGCGACCCTGCGCCGCGTCGCGGCGTCGATCCGCGGGATTGCCGAGGACCAGCTCCCGACGCCCACGTCGCTCGAGAATCCCCACTGGACAGTTCCCAACCGCCTGCCGGCCAAGCTGCGCGAATCGATCTGCAGCATCGTCGCCGGCGAATTGGAGACGAGTCTGCACGCGCGCGCAGCCTTGCAAGTGGCGCTCAACCTGCCGCAGGACTGGCACACGCCCTTCCAGGACGACCGCGAACGGGCGAGCGCGTCCCTCGTCTGCTGGACCGCAGATGGCGAGCACCAGCCAAAGGCACTCTCCTTCCTCGATCGCATCGAAGCGGAGTTCCTGCCCGCCGGCCCGGCGGCGGCTCTGCATGCAGTCAGGAACCAGCTGCGCGCCCTGCGCACGCCGACCCGCCCGAGCATCTCTCTCGCTCCTGCGGTGCCCACGGCCGCGGACGCGCTCTCTCGCTACAGGCAGGCGACGCTCTCGCAGCACGGGAGCATGCGGCTGATCGGTTTCGCCACCCGCGTCAAGGTGCCGATGCGCACCGAGGATCTCTGCGTACCTCTCCGCATCGTGCCCGACCGCGGCATGCACGGCACCGTCGATGCGCCGCTCCACGATCCGGGCTCGGAGCGGACGGCAGGACGAGCGATCGAGCGAGGCATGGCACTCAGGGAGGCCCTCGCCCTGGCGCGCTCTCGCAACCAGCGCGGTGTGGTGATCCTCGGTGAACCCGGCTCCGGGAAGACCACGCTCCTGCGGCTCACGGCCCTCGCCGCGCTCCGTGATGCTCCCTCCCACCTCGGGCTCGATCCGCGAACCATCCCGGTGTTCCTGCCCTTGCGCCGCCTGCTCGAGTCCGATCTGCAGGCCGGATTCGAGGAACTCCTGCAGCGCGAACTCCCACGCAATGCGCAGTTGCCTGCCGACTTCGCCCGCCATTTGCTGGCCGGACCGGACGTGCTCTGCCTCCTCGATGGACTCGATGAGGTCCCCGAGGCACTCCGCGCGCGCGCCGCACGTTGGATCGAGACCTGTGCAGCACAGCGCGAGGATCACACCTACGTCGTCACCTGCCGCTACGCCGGCTACCGCGACACCACGCAACTCGACAACCTCTTCCTCGACACGCACCTGCAACCCCTCGACCCGGAGCAGACCGCGGACTTCATCCGGCGATGGTATGCCAACGTCGAGTCCGCGATCGGCGACCCGCCGGATCTCGCAGAAGCCGCGACGTGGGCGCTCGATCTGATCGACAGGCTGAGCCGGGCGACGCGCGCGTCGATCCGGATGAACCAACTCGCCGCCAATCCGCTGCTGTTGACCAATCTCTGCCTGGTTCACCGCGATCGGAATCGCCAGCTTCCCACCGCCCGCGCCGAGCTCTACGACGAATGCCTCGACGTCCTCCTGCGCCTGTGGCGCGAGGCCAAGGAACTCCAGGTCACCTGGTCGGCGCGTGATGCGAAGCGCGCGCTGCAACCGGTTGCGCGCTGGTTGCATGAGCGTGAACGCACTCGGGCGAGTCGCGACGACCTCGCCACTCCACTCGGCGAAGGCCTTGCCGCCGTCCGCCTCGACATCGAGCCGGGCCGCTTCCTCGAGCAGATCCGCGATGAGTCGGGTGCCCTCACCGGGTGGTCCGCGGACGAATTCGGCTTCCTCCACCTCGGCTTCCAGGAGTACCTCGCTGCCCGCGAGTTCCACCGCGTGGCCACGACGCCCGGAGCGGAAGCCGAAGCGGCCCTCGACACCCTGGCGAGGAACTTCCACGAACCCTGGTGGGAGGAAGTCATCCTGCTCCTGCTCCGCGTCGAGGGCGCATCGCTGTTCGACGCACTGATGCGACGCGTCCTGCGCCGCGACGACTTCGAGCGCTGCGAAGCCCTCATCGAAAGATGCATCGACGAGACGGCCGAGCGGAGCGCGGCTGCCTTCCTGGAAGCACTGCAGCGTGGTCCTGACAACAAGTGGGTGCACAGCACCTTGCTCGCGGTCCAACGCATCGACCCGCGCAGCCTGATTCCTTTCGCGGAGTTCCTGGTTCGAACCGCTCCCCAGAGAACCGCGCGACTGTGCATCGAGTCGCTGAGGGACGTCGATCCTCCGCTCTCCACGAGACTCGAGGTGCTCTTCGAGAATCGGTTCCGTATCGGCTCATCGAAGCCCCCGCGTTCGGCCGCAGAGCATCGCATCGTCTCGCCGGCACGCATCACGATGGTCCGTCTGCCGGACGCGGATTCAGTCCACCGCGAACTGTGGATGGCCGCGACGCCGGTGACGAACGCGCAGTACCGGGTGTTCGTCGAAGCGACCGGTCACCGGCCGTCACCCGCCTGGCGCGAGCGGCGCTTCGCGGGAGACGACCAGCCGGTGGTCCAGGTGTCCTGGAACGACGCCGTCGCCTTCTGCAAGTGGGCCGGGCTACGACTGCCAACCGAGAAGGAGTGGGAGTCCGCATGCCGAGCCGGCAGCAAGACGGAGTACTGGTTCGGCGATGACGAGGGACAACTGGCCGACTACGCGTGGTACGACGCGAACAGCGGCGGCTCGACGAAGCCGGTGGCGCAGAAGCCCGCCAACCCTTGGGGTCTGTTCGACATGCACGGCAATGTCTGGGAGTGGTGCGCTGACGAGGCGGAGGCGGGCTCTGCGGATCGCGTGTTCCGCGGCGGCTCCTGGATCGACTCCGCGTGGGGGTGCCGCTCGTCCTCCCGCATCAGGGGGCCCGCCGACGGCCGCAACGTCGCCCTCGGCTTCCGCCCCGCCAGTTCGTCACTTCCCTGATTCACCACTTCACGACCCCGCATGGTGTGAGGCGACGGCGCAAGGAAAGCGGACTGGACGCGCCCGCGACTCCGCGAGATCGTGCTTGACGGTAGGCGTGCAGGTGGGTCACGGGGGGTGGGTCGCAGCATGGACAGCGATTCCCGCTGCACGCAGCTCCGGCTCCTCACCTTGCAGTTCGCACCGTCCCTCGGCGGTTTCGACACACGCGCTCTCGACACCTTCCTCGCCGACAAGGAACTGCTCGACCTGCGCGAACACTTCTTCGTCGTGCGCGAGTTGCCCTACCTCGCCTGCTTGATCACCTATCGCACGGTCGCGGCGCGAGGTGCTGCGACCGAAGCCCCACCGGCACGCAAGGGGCGCATCGATCTGAGCACAGAAGAGCGTGTGCTCTTCGAGACCTTGCGGACCTGGCGACGCGAGCGGGCGCACCAAGATGGTGTCCCGCCCTACGTCCTGTTCACCGATCGGGAACTCGCGGGTCTCGTGCGCGCGCGGCCGACTTCGCGCAGTGCGCTCGGTTCTGTTCCCGGCGTGGGCCAACGCAAGGTCGAACGCTACGGAGAAGCGCTCCTCCGCCTGTTCGGAGTCGACGGCGACTGTGCGCCGACCGCGGAGCCGTCGCGATGAACTCCGACATCCTCCGTCCGCCGTCGCGGGAGGCACCCGCCGAACTCCTGGTCCTCCAACGCGCCGAGGCCTTCGCGCACTGGTTGCTCGATCGCACGCGACGCTGGCCGAAGAGCCTGCGCTTCACCCTGACTCAACGCCTCGAGAACCACGCGCTCGACCTCGTGGAGTCGCTGGTGATCGCCCGCTACGAGCCACGGAGGCGACGCGCCGTACTCGAGGGCGCGAACCTGGCCTTGGAGCGGATGCGGTTCCTGCTGAGGCTCGCCGAGGGCGCATCGGCCTGTCCGCCGCACACGCTGGAAGCGGCAGCACGCGCACTCGACGAGATCGGGCGGATGATGTTCGGCTGGCGAGAGGCGATCGCCGACAGGAGAGGGCCCCGATGAGGCGCGCACAGGGATTGTTCGGGCACATCGCGACCTTCGCCGCGCTGCGCAGGGCCGCGTTCCGTGCCGCGCGCGGGAAACGCCGGTCGGCATCGGCCGCGCGCTTCCTCGATCGCCTGGAGCCGGAGTGCCTGCGCCTCGAGCGCGAACTGCTCGAGGACACCTGGCGACCCGGCCCGGCCAGCACCTTCGCCATCTGTGATCCCAAGCCGCGCACGATCACCGCGGTGCCCTTCGCCGATCGTGTCGTGCACCACGCCCTCATCGGCGCGTTGGAGCCGGTCTTCGAACGACGCATGATCGCGCACAGCTACGCGTGTCGTCGGGACAAGGGAATGCATGCAGCGCTCGCCCGAGTGCAGCGCCTCGTCCGCCGATTCCGCTTCGCCCTTCGGATGGACGTCCGCTCGTTCTTCCCCTCGCTGCACCACGACGTCGTCTTCGACTCGATCGAGCGGCTCGTGAAGGACCGGCGCGTTCTCGCGCTCGTTCGCCGCATCCTCGCGGGTCCCGATGACGGTCCCGGAGGTGCGCTCGGCCTGCCGATCGGAAGTCTCACCAGCCAGTGGTTCGCGAACCTCGTGCTCGACCGCCTCGACCACCATGCCTGCGAGGTCCTGCGCCAAGGCGGCTACACGCGGTACATGGACGACTTCGTCTGTTTCGACGACGATCGCGACCGCCTGCGCGACACGCGCCAAGCGCTCGGTGCGTTCCTGGAACAGGAGCTGCGTCTGGTCGCGAAGCCGACGGCCACAAGACTCATGCCCACAGGCTGCGGAGTGCCGTGGCTCGGATTCTCGGTCTTCCCTGGAACCACACGCCTGCGGCCGGAAAACGCGAAGCGCTATGCCAGACGCCTTCGCGAGCTGCGGTGGCAGTGTGCGCGCGAACGCATCGATCCCACGCGCTACCGCCGCGCTGTCGCGTCCTTGCTCGCCCACCTGCGGCACGGTGACACGCTCGAGCTGCGGCGTGCCTGGTTCCGCGGGCTTCGAGCCACAGCGGAGGAACTCGACTGATGGATGAACACCGGGTGACGGAGCATCGGCTCTGCGGATCGCGTGATCCGCGGCGGCTCCTGGTTCGACTCCGCGTGGAGGTGCCGCTCGTCCTACCGCAACAGGAGGCACGCCGACGACCGCAACGACGACCTCGGCTTTCGCCCCGCCAGCTCGTCACACCTTGGCCCGATCGATCCGCTCGCACCCGCGCGACCGGGTCGCTGTGCGAAGTGACGAACCGCTCCGCCATCCGCGCGCGGGCATCGGCCCGCGCGGAACAACGCCGCGGGCGCCGGGGCTCGTAGGTCTGGCGCGCTCTGCGCGGCAGACCGAGCGTCCTGGCGCCTGCCTTTTCTCGTCGCACCCGTCTGGCTGCGCGGGCTCGCCCGCCTCCGCCCGTGCGCGCCTGCGGCGGCACAGGGCGGATGCGGGCGAGCCGGGGTCGCAGCGGCGCGGTCGCACGCGCGACCTCGGCACGCGACTCGCTTCGGCGATCGGGCGTGCGAGCGGAGTGCCGAGCCGTGGATGCGATGGCGAGCCCTGTTTCCCCCGCGCCCCACGGCTTCGCCTCGGGGCGCCGGGCGATGCGGTGAAGTGATGAATCAGGGAAGTGACGAACTGGCGGGGCGAAAGCCGAGGACGGCGCCGCGGACGACGGCGGGCCCCCCGAAGCGGTAGGACGAGCGGCACCACCACGCGGAGTCGAACCAGGAGCCGCCGCGGAACACGCGATCCGCAGAGCCGCGATCGACACGCGCACTGCCATCCGCCGGCGCGCCTTCGTAGCCGTCCTGCCAAGCGTCCTCGCACCACTCCCAGACGTTGCCGTGCATGTCGAAGAGACCCCAAGGATTGGCTGCCTTCTGGCTGACCGGGTGCGGCGTTCCCCGAGAGTTCTTGTCGAACCATGCGTGCCGAGTGAGGTCTGACTCGCGATCGCCGAACGAGAATCGGGTCGTCGTCCCCGCGCGACACGCGCACTCCCATTCCGCTTCGCTGGGCAGACGCGCGCCGATCCATCGACAGAACATCGCGGCGTCGTACCAGCTCACCTCGACGACCGGAGCGTCTCTACCACCGGGAGCGGCGTGCTCAGCGTGATCGGGTCGGAAGAGCTTCCACATCGCATTCGTCACCGAAGTCTTCGCGATTGCGAATCTGCGCGCGATCGTCACTTCGTGTTGCGGCCGCTCGTCGTCGCTGGATTCTGAATCGTCGCGAGAGCCACCCATGACGAAGCGTGTGTCGGCCGCGACTTCGCACCACTCGAGGATTCCCCTCCCGGGGGATGGCGGCAGCGCTGCGAAGAGCTGCTTCGCCAGCACGGCTTCGACTTCCGCCGCGACACCTTCGTCTTCGCGAGCCTCGGCCGCAGCCTTCAACTCATCCAGTGCACTCGCGATGTGCCACAGCTCCTGCGTGTCGGTCTTGACCGCCGCCAGCCTGCCCAGCACGCGTGCGGCACCGCGCGGATCGCCGACCAGTTCGGGGACACGCAGGAAGAGCTGGCAGCGCGCATCGAGGTCGTCGCCCGGCAGTTCGAGCACGTCCGCCACGGTGTCCACGTCGAGCGCGTCGACGAAAGCCATCGCGCGGCGGGCGAGCACGGGATTCGCCGACTTCAACGCGCGGAGCCACTTCGCCGCATCCGGGGTACGTCCCGCGAAGAGGGCGAAGGTCTCGGCCCACCGACCCTCCTGTCCCGCGATCGAGCCGGCCAACTGGATCACCTCGGGCCTGCGCGTCGCGTCCGCGGCTCGCGCCACGAGCGCACGCGACGCGAGGGATTCGCCGAGCGTGCGATGCAGGAAGCGATAGCCTTCGCCCGGACCCTCGGCCTCGCTCAAGAGGCCGGTGCGCGCGAGCGCTGCAACGAAACCCTGCACACCGGTCCATTCACGGCAGTCGCGGAGACATCTACCAATCGGTTCGGGAAGGGAGTTCAGCGCCTCGAGGACCTCGCCTTCGGACCACACGGTGTCGTCGCCTCGGCACTGCTGCAGGTGAAACGCGAGTTCGACCAGGATTTCGCTCGCGAGATGCCATTCGGCGATGCCGGCCCTCTCGCCTTCGTCGCCCTCCTTCCAGCCGACCTTGAGCACCTCGTCGACGATTCGATCGTGCAGATCCTGCGCGCGATCCGGAAGTGGCGACTGCGGATCCTTCGCGGCGAGCCACGCGATCAGCGAGAGCAGCAGCGGATTCGGCGCAAGTCGAGCGAGCGCGGGACGGGCCCGGATCGCCGCGAACACGGCAGTCGCGCTGTCCGCGCCGAGGCGCTTGCTCAGCAAATCGAGCTGCCGAGTCTCGTCGAAGCCCTGCATGCGCGCGAGGCCGGGCTTCAAGCGCTCGACGATGCTGCCCTTGCCGATCGGACGACTCGTCACGATCGCAATCGAGTCTGTGGCGAGCAGGGGATCGAGACGATCGAGGGCTGCGTGCTGCTGCTCGGGTGCGACCTCGTCGAAGCCGTCGAGCAGCAGGCGGATCGCGCCTTCGGCGTGACGAGCCTGGAGCCAGCGCGCGGCCTCGTCGCGATCCGTCTCCGGAAGCCCCGAGCGTTCCGCGGCATGCTGCCACAGCGAGCGATCTCGATCGCGCATCCAGGCGGGCAAGGCCACGAAGACCGGCACCTCCGACGGATCCCCACGCCTCGCGAGATCGATGCAGGTCTTGCGCAGCGCCGTCGACTTGCCGCTGCCCGGCTCACCGAGGACGAGCCAGCGCTTCGCGGTCGTCCCTCGGGACGCCGCCGCCAAGAGCGAAGCCAGCGTGGGTGACGCGCCGAACTCCTCACGCGAAACGGAACCGGACTCGGGGCCGATCTGCGGTTCCACGTAGACCTCGCTGGTCTCGTAGCGTGCGAACAGTCCGAGCAGGCGCTGGTGTCGGCGCGCGATCGCCGCGAAGTAGCGTTCCGGGAGCTGCGCGCTCGACAAGGGCAGTTCACCGTCCTCGCGCCGAACGAGCCGCGTGAGTTCCGCGACACGGTCCAGGAGCACGTCTCGCTGTCGCTCCGTCCAGCCCTCCACCGTGACGGCTCGGTCGAGGATGTCGGACAGGGACTGCAGGTCGCGCGGCAGTGCATCGCGGGCAGGGCGAGTTGCTCCGTTGACGAGCACCGGCAGGACGTGACGATCGCGACGCAAGGCGTAGCGGAGCTCACGTCGAACCCAATCACGCTCGTCGTCGATGCGCCGACGGTCGTGCTGATCGCGTTCGGCGAGCCAACGCGGTCCGATCACCGCAAGGACGAGCCTGGCACCGGCCAGCGCACGCGAGATGCGTTCGGGAAACGCGTCACCGTGTTCCAGGGTGACGTCGAGGAAGACCTGGTCGCCGCCGAACGCGAGCTGCAATTCGCGGCACAGCAGCAGTGCTGCGTAGGGCTCGTCTCTCCGCCGGTAGGAGATGAAGATCGCGGGAGCGATGTCGGAGTCCTTCGCCAAGGTGGCGGGGAATGTAGGAAGCGCAGGCGGTCAGGGCGAGATCGACGCGGCAGGTCGAGGGTAGCAAAGTGCGGAGCACGCCGACCGCATCCCACGCCATGGGGTTCTCGGACACAGGACTGCAATGGCGCGTGGGCGTGAGCGATGTGCCGAGACCGGATGCCTGCGGGCTCGCCCGCCTCCGCCCGTGCGCGCCTGCCGCGGCACAGGGCGTATGCGGGCGAGCCGGGGTCGCAGCGGCGCGGTCGCACGCGCGACCTCGGCACGCGACTCGCTTCGGCGATCGGGCGTGCGAGCGGAGTGCCGAGCCGTGGATGCGATGGCGAGCCCTGTTTCCCCCGCGCCCCACGGCTTCGCCTCGGGGCGCCGGACGAAGCGGTGAAGTGGTGAATCAGGGAAGTGACGAACTGGCGGGGCGAAAGCCGAGGTCGACGTAGCGGTCGGCGGCGGGCCCCCTGCTGCGGTAGGACGAGCGGCACCTCCACGCGGTGTCGGACCAGGAGCCGCCGCGGAACACGCGACCCGCAGAGCCGCGATCGACACGCGCACTGCCATCGGTCGGCGCGCCTTCGTAGCTGTCCCGCCAGGCGTCCTCGCACCACTCCCAGACGTTGCCGTGGACATCGAACAGGCCCCAGGGATTCGGAGGCTTCTCGCCCACTGCGTGGATCGCGTATCCCGAGTTGCCGTCGAACCACCCGTGCCTCGCGAGGTCGTTCTCGTCCTCGCCGAACCAGAACCTCGACGTGGTTCCCGCACGGCATGCGTACTCCCACTCCGCTTCGCTCGGCAGACGCGCGCCGATCCAACAGCAGAACAACCACGCCTCCCACCAGCTCACCCCGACCGCCGGGACCGCATCCGACCTCGTTCGTCGGGACTGGGCGATCTCGCCCCGGAACGCGTTCCATTGCGCCACGGTGACCGGAGTCTTCGCCAGGGAGAACGCCGGCACGCGCACCGGATGCTGCGCCCCTTCCCAGGGCATTCGATTCGGATCTTCGGGCGCGGGTCCCATCACGAACTCACCCGCCGGAATCGGAGCCCAGTCGATCGAAGGCCGCTCCGACGGCAAGCCGATCTCGTCGATCAAGCTCGGCGCTGCGACGCCGAGGACGCGAAGGCTCCACAGGATGCGTCCCAACTGGTCGATGCGATCTTCGGCCTGCGCCACACGCGATCCACACGCCTCGTCGACGAGCAGACGCGTTAGGGCATCGATCGGAATCCCCCAGGCGTCCACGGCCGAGAACAGGTGAAACGGCTGCCAACCCTTGGTTGCCAACAAGAAGCGAAGACCCGGCTCGTGGGGCAGGGACTCGACGGAGGCAAAGGCGCGCAGCGCGACTTCCGGGCTCGCGTCCCGAATCGCCTCGAGCACGGTGAAGGGGTCGCGCATCTGACCACAGAGCAAGGCATACACCTCCACCCAGCGCTCCGGCTGGGGCTTGTCGAGGACGCCCTTGCCCTCCTGCCGGCGCGTCGCGCGCACCTGCTCTGCCTTGCGCAGTTCCTCCACCCAGGTGCCGATCCGCCGCCGGAGGTCCTTCTCGGGCATGGCCGCGAGACGCTCGGCGGCGAGGAACTCGCGCAGGCTGCGATGGAGGTAGCGCCACGGCACGTGCCGCCCGTCGTGAGGGCCGACGACTCCCGAGTTGTGTCCGAGGTCGTCGAGGAAGACCTCATTGCTGCCCCAGGTCTCCTTGACCTGAAAGTTGAGATCCGGGTCGGCCTTGCGGAGTTCCCAGACGACATTGGACAGGGTCTCGCGCGTCCACGCCTCGCCTCCCCCTTCGTGCAGCTTCAGGCTGAGCGGTCGCATCACGGCGCGGGCCGCGTTGCGATCCTTCACGCCACGCGGGTCGGCGCAGTGGCCGCGACGAAGCAGCAAGTCGATCGCCGCCTGGTACAGACGGCTCCGTTTGGTGGGAGGTGCCTCGGTGCCGAGCAGCGCGTCGCGCACCACCATCGCCGCGAGGGTGACCATCAGCGGATTGCGGCAGAGTTCACTCAGCGAAGGAGAGGCGAGGAACTCCCCCTCCATGCGCCCGGCGTCGTCGGCGCCGATCAGCTTGATCAGGAGATCGCTGCGGCGGCGGTCGTCGAGAGGCTGCACGTGGGCGATCCGGAATCGGCGGCCGAGTTCGCGCCGTTCGAGCGCGATCGGGCGCGTGAACACGGCGAAGGGGGCACGCAGGTAGTCGCGTTCGGCGAGGTGCTGGATGCGCTCGGTGAGCGCGTCGATGCGCGACGGTTCGACCTCGTCGAGCCCGTCGAGGAGGAACACGGCCTTGCCGTCTCGTGCCGCGTGGCGAAGGAGATCGGTGAGATCGGCGATGCGCTCGGGATTCGCCGGCAGGGCCGCCTTCGCCGCCAGCGCGCAGGGCTCGAACTCGCCGCGATCGAGACGCCCGAGCGGGACGTAGATCGCGAAGCGGTCCTCGGCGGCGAGAGTGCGGGTCAGGTGCCGCGCGATGGTCGACTTGCCCGCCCCGGGTTCACCGAGGACGGCGAGACGCGGAGCCTGCGCACCCGACGCGGCGGATCCCGGGAGAAGGAGGTCGCGCAGGGTCATCGCACGGCGTTCGAAGGCCGCGACGGATTCCGGTTCGCGTTCGCCGTCCTTCGATGCGGTCACGATCAGGTCCAGGTCCACGAAGACCTCGTCGAGCACGCGCACCGAGTCCTCGTGGAAGAAGGGGATCAGGCGTTCGTGCTGCGCGATCACGGCGCCGAGGTATTCGGCGCGCAGGTCACTCGCGGTCATCGGACTTGCAGGGCGCGCCGAGTCGACGATCGACGCGGTTCGGCTCCCCACGATCTCGGTGCGGATGCGCGCAGCGAGTTCGGCAAGACTCAGATCGCTTGCATGGATCCCCTGGACGGACGCCAGGGGACCATGCGGCTCGACGCCTCTCAACCACACAGGGATGCACCGTCGATCCCCGGACTGCCCTGTGGCGAGCATGAACGTTGCGATCTCGGCCTGCTGCCAGACTCCGAGTTCTGAATCGACGACGGCCACCATGTGCCGGGCGGTGCTGAGCGCACGCTGGAGTTGGGGAATCCAATCGGTTCCGACGGGAACGTCGCGATGGGCCATCCACACCGTCAGTTTGGGAGCGCTCGATCTCGTGAGCTCTGCGCGCAACTCGGCGGCGAGGGCGGCTCGTGTGCCCGGGTACGAGATGAACAGGTCGTTCTCGAAGTGCTCGCGAGCCTCGCCCAGCAGCTCGCGGTTCTCTGACTCGACCCCGCGGACATACTGGTCGCGCGAGCGGACCAGTTCGTGGCTGCCGTCGAGTCGACGCGCCAGGAAGGCCGCGAGGGTCGTGATCGCGTACGACACCGTGTCGGGATCCGTATCCCGTTCCTCGAGCACCGCGAGCGGTTCGCCGAAGGCCCAACGCGACTTGTACGGGATGCGCAGCAGGTCGAGGAGTGCGGCCGGTTGTGCGTCCTTGTGACGCCACTGGTCATAGAAGGGCGCGAGATCGCGCACGCACTGCTGGAGCCAGTTCTCGCGCACCGAGCCGACCGCGTTGTTGTCGAAGCGGGTCGGAAGCGGCAGAGCGAGGAAGGCTCCACGCTCGATGGGCAGGGCACTGCGCAGCACCTGCGCCTTCTTCACCGCCCGGATCGAACCTTCGAGCCCCTGCTGGTTCGGGGCGAAGGCGAAGACCAGGATGTCGGCGAGCTGCGCCGTGGCGATTCCGCCGGCGTCGGTGAGGCCGGTGCGGCTGTCGACGAAGACGAAGTCGTACTTCTCGAGCCAGGCCTCGCGCAGGCTCTCGAACTGGTGGCCGAGGTTGTGCTCTTCGTAGAGACGGCGCCAATCGACGCTTCCGAGACGCTGTGCGTAGTCGTCGCTCGCGTCGTCGCCGGCGCTGAGCAGATCGAGACGACCCCGGGCATCGGGCAGCGAGACGCTGCGCGTGTGATTCGCCCACTCGTGCAACGCGGAGTCGGGCTCCAGAACCAGATCGAGCACGCCGGGCACCGACGTTCCGAGCCGGAAGTAGTGTCTCAGCCCAGGCGCCTCGAGATCGAAGTCGACGCAGAGGATCTTGAATCCCCACCTCGCGAGCACCGCCGCAGCATTGGCCAGCACGAAGGTGCGGCCGACGCCGCCCTTGTAGGAATAGAAGGTGACGACGGAACCGCGTTTCATCCCTGGAGCGAGGGTGGGGAGAAGGGGCGCCTGGCTGCGAGCGGTTCGGGTGACTCCCAGGGGAAGTCTTCTCGCCATTCAGGCGCGTTGCGCGCGCACTCGCAGATCTGCGCGCACAGTCGACGGATCTCGGCCCTGAAGTCGGGGAAGCTCGCGTGATCCTGATTGCGCGGACCGAGCACCGTGAAGGGCTGCATGCGATGGGCGTCGCGGCCCTGCACCCGGTCCTTGGCCTGGTCGTCGAAATGGTCGCCGTCGGCGAAGACGACCGGGATCACCAGTTCGACCCCGCCATCGCGCAGCTGCTCACGCGCGAGCATCGAGTGCCATTCGGCCCTGCACCAGCGACTCGCGAAGTACGGGGCGGAGAACACGACGAGCATGCAGCGGGAACGAGTGAGCAGTCCCCGGACGTGGTGTTCGCTCCGCGCGCCCTGGGCGAGATCCCCGTCGAACGCGACCTTGGCGTCCGGGTCGAATTCGACCAGCCACTTCTTGAGGTGGGGATGGAACACCTCGTGCACCCATTCCCCCACCACGCTCATGGACTGTCGACCGACCGCATCGACCCGTAGATCGCGGTGATAGCTGAGGAAGACGGTGTACTCGTAGGCCATTCCGTGCCGGTTCCCGATCGCGCGCGAAGCATAGGGATCGGACGGCGGATGGGAATCACGAGCCCGGCCGGTGGATCACCTCTCGCGAACCCAACCGATGAGGCTTCGTCCCTTCAGCGGATGACGACTTCGAGCCCGCCGCTCATCGCGTAGCCCTGCACGGCGCCCGCATCGGCGACCAGCCACTGGAAGAAGAAGCTGGTGCAGACCAGGCTCGGCGCGGGCGGGATCGGCAGTGCAACCGCGGCTCCTCCGCCAGCGTCGCTGACGCTGCCGAAGACATCGAGGACCTGCGCCGGATCGAGTTGCAGTGTCCCCCCGAACAACGGAGCGGAGCCGGGCGCCAAACCGGCCGCGAGGAAGGCCGGACTGTGAGGTGTGGCCGCATCGAGTTGCACGGCGAAACCGGCGTTGCCGGGCGACGCCGTGCCGTTGGCGCCGATCTCCGGGACACCCGAGGTCCCTGCGAGTCCCGAGCCGTAGCGGTAGAGCCCGATCGGTGCACCGCCTGGAACGAGGACGGTGAAGTCCTGGAAGCTGCCTCCATTCTGGTTGGTGTTGCACGATCCCGGTCGTCCCGGCCATGCGACGCCGACACGCATGCGCGTCCGCTCGACCGCGTTCGCGGGGACGGTGATCGTCACGCGGTACGGCGCGAGCAACTGGAGGTCGTACTCCTCGCTCGGATCCGCGTTGAACACCCCATCGCCGTTCCAATCGATCCAGGCGCGCGCGAGCGGCACGTTTGTCGCACACAGCGAGACGCGCGGCACGAGAACCGTCACGTTGAGCTGGTAGGCATTCCCGAGGCCCACGGTCGCGGCTCGGGCGGTGTAGTCGATGTAGCCGCCCAGCCCGGGGCACACACCGCCGTAGTCGGTCGTGACGAGGAGGTTCGCGAACTGCACACCCGTGATGTGCTCCTTCGGCGTGCCCGTGTTCGAGCAGCACTCGATCGAACTGGGACGGCAGTAGCTCGGGCAACCGATCTGGGCCGGGAGCGCCGCGACGACCATCGCAGCGAGACTGAGGATCCGAAACAGAGGAAGCATGACGACATTCCGAGGCCGTCGATGATGGCGACGTGGGCTTCCGGCCTCTCCCCCACGCGACGCACCGGCCGTGCGCCGGTGCAGGGCGGATGATAGCCACGTTCGCACCGCCTCTGGATCGGGGCCGGTGTGTCCCAAAGTTGCGCTGCCCGAGGGCGGGCGCGAGGTGTGTGGCACGCGTCGCTGGTGTGGAAGACCGGGGTGATCGAGAGCGATCGCGCCAGAGTGCGGGGTCGGCGCACGGCCGCACATCGACAGGTCCCTGCGGTGTCGGAATGGACTCCGGATGTTGAAGCGCAATCGCGCGGACGATGCTGCGACGCGTCATGCCCGCTCCTCGGGGCGCTGGGTGGGGTGGTGAAGTGGCGAATCAGCGAAGTGACGAACTGAAGGGGCCGAAGCCGATGACTCCATTGCTCTCTTGGGGCAGGAATGCACCGGCAGCCGTCGACACCCACGTCCTCGTGTCCTCGAACCAGTGATCACCTCGGGCCATGCGCTCAGCAGAACCGGGTTTCCACTCGTCAACGCACCACTCGCTGACGTTGACGTGCATGTCGGAAAGACCCCAGTCGAAGGCGGCCAATTGGTTCGGCGCGGAATCCGACGCCCCCGCCCACCCCGCACCGCACTACCACCCCATCCGCACCGCGCCCATGACCCCCGCGACGATCGCACCCCCGAGCACCCACACCGCGAGCGCGCTCACGCCGCACATCGGCAAGGCCATCAGCACCAGCCCGCCGGCCATCTGCGGCGCGCGGTGCTGCTTCTTGCCGTAGACGAACAGCCCGAGCCCGACGGTGCTCACCACGAAGCCGGCGATGAGCACCGCGGCCATCGCGTCGGCGGACGACGAGGTGAACGCGGCCATGCCGCGCTCATCGGCCGGGGGCGGGGCGGCGCAACAGCAATTCCTCGGCGGCGGCGATCACGCGGTCGACGGGGATGCCCTTCATGCACTCGTGGTGACCGAGTGGACAGACCTTGCGCTGGCAGGGCACGCAGGCGAGGTCCTTGCGCTGGATCACGGTCTGGCCCTCGAGCGCGTAGTCGGTGTAGCGCGAGTCGGTCGGTCCCATCAGGCAGACGATCGGCACGTCGAAGGCGAGCGCGACGTGCCGCGGCCCGGTGTCGGAGGTGACCATCAGCCCGGCGCGCGCGCACAGCGCCTTGAGTCCGCCGAGGCTGAGCAGGGGGTCGACGGCGGCCTGCGCGGACTCCCCGGCCATGGCGGCGATGCGCTTGGCGAGTTCCACCTCGGCGGGTCCGGCGAGCACGATCGAGCTGAAGCCGCGGCCGGCGAAGTGGCGCGCGACCGCGGCGAAGCGCTCGGGCTCCCACAGCTTGCTCGCGCCGTACGAAGCCCCGGCGGTGAGCAGCAGCAGAGGGCGCGACGGATCGATCGCCCGCGCGCGCAGGAAGCCGTCGACCTCGGCGCGGTCCTCGGCACGCAGGTGCAGGCGCGGGCGGTCGGGGCCGGGGGGCAGGCCGAGGCCGTCGAGCAGCTTCGCGTAGTAGCCCGGCATCGGCTCGGGCACCCGGCGCGGGCCGTGCCGGCGCCAGAAGGGACGGCCGCGCGGCGCGCGGGGTCCGTCGGTCAAGAGCAGCGGACGGCCCTGGCGGTAGCCGACCCGGCGCGGGATGCGCGCGAGGAAGGGCACCAGCGCGGTGGCGAAGGAGTTCGGCAGGATCACGGCGAGGTCGTAGCCGCCGCCGCGCAGGGTGCGCGCCTGACCGGCGAGGGACGCGAGCGAGACGCCTTTCGGTGCGTCGATCAGGTCGTCGAACCAGGTGGCACCGCCGCAGAGGTCGCGCAGGTACGGACGCAGCGCGCAGGTGATCCGCGCTGCGGGGAAGGCGCGGCGCAGGCGCTCGAAGGCGGCGGTCGCCATCACGAAGTCGCCGACCCAGTTGGGCGCGCGCACGTAGATCCGGTTCACCGCCTGCACGCGGTCTCTCTACGGGGCGGGCCGGTGGTCCACAACGGCGCAGGCTGGCCGTCTCGTCCCGTCCAGGGTTAGAGTGCGCCGTTCTCCTCTTCGCTCGCAGTCCGTCGCGAGCCGTACCGGGACCTCGCCCATGGTGGCCGAAAGCACCCTTCGTCGGCTGGAAGCCGAGTTCGATACCGCGCCTGCGCAACTCCAGGCGATCGTGGACCTCCTCGATGCGGGCGCCAGCCCGCAGTTCGTCGCGCTGTTCCGGCGCGACGAGACCGGCGACCCCGGCGAGGACCGGCTGGTCGCGATCCACGAGCGCCTGCGCTTCCTCAACGAGATCGAGCGCCGCAAGGACAGCCTCGTGCAGCTCGCCGAGCAGCGCGAAGCGGCCGGCGAAGCGGGCGTGATCGACGCCGCCAGCCTGCGCGCGATGCTCGCCGACTCGGTCGACCAGGACCTCGTCGACGACATCGACCACGCGATGCGCCCGCGCGAGCACAAGGCCGAGGCGCGGCTGGGCGAGCTGGGACTGCTGCCGCTGTACCAGGCGATCCTCCGCCACGAGCTGGGCGAGCGGCTGCCGCAGGATGCGGCGCAGGAGTACGTCAACGCCGAGCGCGGCCTGAACGACTCCGACCAGGTGCTCGCGCAGGTGGTGCTGGCGCTCGCCGAACGCTTCGGCGAGGACCCGTCGCTGCGCGCTTCGGTGCGCGCCGAACTGGCCCGCGGCATCCTCGAGGCGAAGGCCACGCCCGCCAACGACGGCGCCGCGACCAAACCCGGTGCCGAGCGCTACGCGAGCCTCGCCGGTCTCGAGGAACCGGTCCGCAAGATCCCCGCGCCCCGCATGCTCGCGCTGCGCCGCGCCGAGCGCGAGGGCTTCCTCACGCTGCGTCTGCGCCTCGAAGCCGGCCGCGAACTCGAGCTGTTCCGCGCGCGCTTCTCGCCGGACGTCGCCCCCGACTCCGCCTTCGGCGGCTTCCTCGACCTGGTCTACGGCCACGCCTACGACCACCACGTGCACCGCGCCTGCGAGGAGCGCGTGCGCCATCAGATCAAGGAGAAGGCCGACCGCGAGCAGGTGCGCGCCTTCTCGCGTTCGCTGCGCGCGCAGCTCAGCGCGCCGGGCAGCGGCGACAAGGCGGTCGCGGCGTTGCGCGTCGCCGGCAAGAGCGTGTGGCTCGCGATCGTCGCCGAGGACGGTTCACCCAAGGTGAAGCGGACCTTCGGCATCCCCGACGAAGAAGCTGCGCAGGGTGAAATGCGCGCGGCGATCGTCGAGGCGCTGCGTGAGCAGCCGCCGGGCTTCGTCGTGGTGCCGCACGGGCGTCGCGAGGGCGCGGCGCGGACCATCGCGCAGCAGGTGATCGCGGCGCTGCCCGAGGACATGCCGAAGCCGACGATGGTCGCGGTCGACGAGACCTCCTCGTTGGTGTGGGCGACCAGCGCGCAGGCGCGCCGCCGCCACGGCAGCAGCGACGCCGGCCTGCGCACCACGCTGAGTCTCGCGCGCCGCGTGCACGACCCGCTCTACGAGCTGATGCGCGTCGACATCCGTGGCCTCGGCCTCGGCGAGAAGCAGGCCGAGGTGCACCAGGGACTGCTGCGCCGCCAGCTCGACGCCGCGATCAGCTCGTGCCTCGCGCGCATCGGTGTCGACGTCAACCGCGCCGATCCCGCCCTGCTCGCGCGCGTGCCCGGGATCGCTCGCGATCTCGCGCAGGCGATCGTGAAGGAGCGCACCGCGAACGGCCCCTTCAAGAGCCTCGCCGAGCTGAGCCGCGTCGCCGAACTCGACGAGCAGCGCCGCGGCTTCGTCGCCGGCTTCCTGCGCGTGCACGGCGGCGAGGACCCCTACGATGCGACCTGCGTACCGCCGGAGAACCGCGGTCTCGTGGAGAAGATCGCGGCGATGGTCGGCAAGCCCGCGGCCGAGCTGATCGGTCATCCGCTGCCGCGCCTCGATCTCGCCGCGCTGGCCGTCGATGGCATCGGCCCGTGCCGCGTGCGCGACACGCTCGACGCGATCCAGCTCGGCACGCGCGATCCGCGCGGCTCGATCGTCGGTTTCGGCAATCAGGGCGTCGGCGGCTTCGACGACCTCAAGGTCGACCAGGAGCTGCAGGGCCGTGTCACCAACCTGACCGAGTTCGGCGCCTTCGTCGACCTCGGCATCGCGCAGGACGGCCTGATCCACGTCTCCCAGATCCCACCCGCGCGCCTGCGCGATCCGGATCGCGCGCTGCGCGTCGGCGAAGTGGTCACCGTCTACGTGCTCAACCTCGACGCCGCCAAGAAGAAGGTCGGGCTGTCGCTGTTCAAGCCGCGCCACCTGCGCGAGGGACGTCCGGCCACACTCGGCGAGCGTCTCGCGGCGGGCGGCGGAGGACGGCGTGAACGCCGCGGCCAGGGCGGCCCCGAGATGCAGTCGCGTGCGGCTCGTCCGCCCGAGGGACAGCGCGGCGGACGGCGCGGCGGTCCCGGTCAGCGACCGGGCGGCGCCGGCGGCGGCAAGCCGCGCGGGGAACGCCCGCACGAGGACGAGGGCGGTCGCGGCGGCGAGTTCCGCCGCGGCCCGCGGCCCAGCGGCGGACCGCGCGTCTACACGGTCGAGAGCGAGAAGGCCGTCGAATCGAGTCTCGGCAAGAAGGGCGAGTTGCGCTCGCTGTCGGGACTGCGGGCCCTGCTCGGCAAAGCCGGCGAGGACGCCCCGGCGGAGACGCCGAAGCCCGAGTGACGCGCGGCCGTCGGCCGCAAGCGACGCCTTCGCACCGCGAGATGGCCGGGCTTGGCAGGTCCGGGGGTGGGGCTAGACTCGGCGCACCACTTCCGGGTCCGACGCACAGGTCCCTGCCTCGTGTGCACGGCATTGGAAGTCCGGAAGTGGGCTCGTTCCCCAACTCTCCCGAGGAAACCCAATGCAGAAAGCCCTCATCGCGGCTCTTTCCGGCACTTTCATCGCCGCCTCGCTCTCCGCGCAGGTCGTCGTCGATCCCTGCGGGCCCGCCGTCATCGGCACTCCCGCGACCACCACGGATCTGAACAACCTCGCGTTCAACGTGACCGAGGTCGGCCAGCTCTTCCTGATCCCGAATCCCGCGGGCCCGGGCTACCTCGGCCACGCGACGGTCAAGAAGCTCAGCCGGACCGACTGGGACGCGATGTCCTTCACCTGGGCCGGTCCCGGCAATCCGCCGGTGATCACCACCGACTGCGACGCGCTGAACGGCACCGGCGACGAGTTCCAGTGCTCGCTCAGCCGCGACGGCCTCGTCACGGTCCTCGACACCGGCATCGGCAACATCAACTCGACGATCGGCAACCACCCGATCATCGCGGTGCGCGCGACGCCCAGCGGTCCCTTCACGGTGATCGGCGACATCGGCGGCGGCTTCCCGCCGGCACCGGGCTACTACGACCCGCAACTCGCCCGCTTCGACCTCGATCAGAACGGCAGCATCGACGACGTCATCTACTACGCCGCTCCGAGCGGCGGCATCGGTGCGGGCATCATCAACCGCACCACCGGTGTGGTGACCAACGTCGTGACCGCGGTCGCGCCTCTGACCGGACAGGCCGGCTTCCAGTTCTGCCACTCGCCGACGCCGCAGTACGACGCGAACAACGTCAGCCACGCGCTGGTGTTCTCCGCCTACAACACGAGCTCCAGCTCCGACGGTTACTACTACCCGGGCACCAACTCGGATGCCTACCCGACCGCGAGCAGCTTCGGTCTCGTCGGCTACTGCTTCTACAACGACGGCAGCAACTGGGACGCCAACCCGGCGCTGCTCCAGGGCACGGCCTACTACGCGCGCGCCGCGTCGACCTACGGCGATCCGCTCAAGGTCGAGATGAACACGCTGTCGGGCATCTCGGTCCGGGCGGCCACCGGTGGCAGCGGCACGCTCAACGGCATGTTCCCGCTCAGCATGTCCAGCTCGATCCTGGTCGGTGCGATCAACATCGGCTTCAGCACCTTGCCGACCCCGATCCCGATCTCGGTCCTCGGCCTGAACGGTGCCGGCAGCATCTGCGTGCCGCCGACGGTGTCCGTGAACGCGGTCGCCGCCAACGCCGAGTACTCGATCCCGCTGACCATCCCCGCCGGCCTGTCGCCGGGCGCGCTGTTCGCGCAGGGTGTGGCCGTCGACGTGATCACCGGCAACGCCTACTGCAGCAACGTCGCCTACATCGAGTGGCGTTGATCGGAGCGCACCGGCGTCGACGTCGGTGCCCATCGCATGCACGCGAGGCGGTCTGAGGCCGCCTCGCGTCGTTTCGGGCAAGATGCGCAGATGGCCGACCGCGAAGCCGTCCTGGTGATCGACCGCAGCGATCTGTTCTCGGGCGACTGGCCCCAGGGCTACCGACCGCTCGGGCACCGGGACGCGCAGGGGATCCTCGCCACCGTCGAGACTCGCGGCCGCTTCGAACTCCGTGAGCGCGCCGAGGACGAGCCCCGCTGGAAGCAGTGCATCCCCTACTGCGCCATCACCCGACGGGGCGAGGTGCTGTGCGTCGAACGCCGGACGACGCAGGGGGAGACCCGCCTGCACGGGCGCCTGTCGATCGGGCTGGGTGGGCACCTCGGACCCGAGGACGGCCCGCTCCCGGGGATCGTCGCACGCGGACTGAGCCGGGAGCTGCAGGAGGAACTGCACATCGACCCTGCCCTCCTCGCCCGGGCGGAGCTGATCGGACTGCTCAACGACGACTCGAACCCGGTCGGCCAGGTGCACTTCGGACTGGTGCACCGGCTCGAGATCGGACCGGATCAGGCAGCTCCGAAGGTCCGTGAAATCTCGAAGATGCAGGGCAGTTTCCGGCGCCTTGCCGACCCCGGCGAGGCATGGCAAGATGCCGCCCGCCTCGAATCGTGGTCAGCCGCGCTGATCCCCCATCTCGCCCCCCGCTGATCCCCCTCAGCCAAGCCGAAGATCTGCGCGACTCACCGGAAGGGTCGTTCTCCCGTACTAGGAAGTGAGGAATCCACGCATGGCCGAGCGCAAGACGCTGAAGCCCTCTCGCGACCGCATCTACGACCTGCTGATGAACGCACGGCAGGCTGACTGGGTGACGCTGAACCTGGACGACGGCAGTTCGCTGTCCGGCGCCATCATCTTCAACGAGTTCAAGGGCACCGGTCGACTGATCAACGTCGACGAGGAGCTCAGCTTCGACTTCAACGTCGACCAGGTGGTCGACGTCAAGATCGCCTGATCCGCGCCCCCGCAAGGGCGCGTCGATCGCATCGCCGCAGTGGCGGGCGCCCTCCCGAAGGTCGCATCGACCCGGTCTGAGCTGGCCCCCCACCCCGCTGCCTCGGAAATCGAGGCCCGGACGCCGCCCGCACGCAGCACGGCAGGGCAGGGCAGGGCAGGGCAGAAAAAAGCGCTGCCGGGGCCCGAGGACCCCGGCAGCGCCAAGTCTGCTCCGAAATCCGGCGCACAGCCTTCCCGTGCCTGGACCGGCTGTCGCACCGAGAACAGAGGTGCCACCTTGGGAGCGGCACCGGACACCGACGAGGTCTGACCACCTCGCCGGCGGCGCTTGGAGTCTCCCCAGAGGGTGCGACCGCCCGGCGCGCGTGTGTTCGTAGCTGCTCGCGCGGAGTCGATCCAGATCTTTTTCGACGGCGCCCCAAGATGTGGTGGTCCGAGACCGCGTGTCACAACGAGCCGCTCGAAGTTGGCTCGGCACCGTGTTCGCCGCCAAGACGCGGGATCACCACGGCGAAGGTGGCACCGCGTCCGACCTCCGACTGGACTTCGATGCGCCCGCCGTGCCGGTCGACGATCCCGTGACTGAGCGCGAGCCCCAGGCCGGTCCCGTGACCGACCTCCTTGGTCGTGAAGAAGGGGTCGAAGATCTTCGGCAGGTTCTCGGCGGCGATGCCCTCGCCTTCGTCGGCCACCGTGAGGCGCACCTCGTCCTGGTTCGCCTCCGTCGACAGCGTGACGCGCGCGTCGGCGGACGACGCGTCGCGTGCGTTGAGGAGCAGATTGACCAGCACCTGCATCAGGTGATTCGACGAGCCGGACACCGAGGGGTCGTCGGGCGACAGTCGCAGGTCGAGTCCGATCCCGGCCGTGCGGTACGGAACGCGCACCAGATCGGCCGCCTCCTCGGCGATGGTGTTCACACGCACCGGCGCGAGTTCGAAGGGACGCTCGCGTGCGAAGGTCAGCATCCCTTCGGTGATCGAGCCGATGCGACGCGCATGCTTGTCGATCGCATCGATCTCGGCGAGCACCACCTCGGAGGGGTCGCCGTCGGCGATGCGGTAGCGCAACACGCCGACCTTGCTGCGGATCACGCCGACCGGGTTGTTGATCTCGTGGCTGACGCCGGCGATCAGGGTACCCAGCGAAGCCAGCTTCTCGCTGAGTGCGAGCTGGCGCGACATGCGCAGGAGTTCGGTGTCGCGCCGTGCGATCTGACGCACCACCGCAGCGACCAGGACGATCGACAGCGTCAGCACCAGGGCGAGCGTGCCGAGCCAGCACCACAGGACGATCGGGTCCACGGTCACCGGGTCCATCAACCCCATGCTCAAGGGGTGGTGCGGGATCAGGCCGGATCGCTCCAGCATGGCGAGCGCGACGGCGCACAACACCGACAAGGTCCCCACCACCGCGGCCGCACGGACCGAGAGCAGGAAGGCGGCGATCACCGTGTGGAACAGGAAGCTGAACAGCAGCGGATTGCCCGCTCCTCCGCTGAAGTGCAGCAGGAGGGTGAGGAGGACGAGATCGCAGGCGATCTGCACGTCGATGTGCGTGCGCAATGCGCGCGTGTTGCGCACGTCGCGGCGCGACAGCCACACGACGAAGCAGACGTTCAGCACCAACGTGGCGCCGGTCAGCCAGAACAGCGGCGCCGTCGCATCCACGAGGCGGAAGGCGAGCGCGGCGCCGCTGAGGACCGCCATGCCGAGGATCGCGCCGAACCGCAGGCGGTTGAACCAGCGGATCTGCTCGCGAAGCAGGTCGCCCTCGTGACCACGGAGGAAGCCACCTGTGTCGACACGCATCGACGACGGGCCGTCCGAACCGGACGCAGACCCTCCGCGTCCGGACTGCTCCGCGTCATTCGTCGGCATGGGACCGGAGTCGATACTCCTTGCGGGTGTAGATCCACAGCGCGAGACCGAGAGCGACCGCCCCGAACACGAGCACCGAGGACACCGGTTCGCCGAGACGCGAGATGTCGCGGTTGTGGCTCGATCCCTCGAGCATGCGGTGGAGGCGCGAGCCCTCCTGCTCCGGGACGAGCCCGCAGAGGAAGCGCCGCACCGGGTCGGCGATGGTCAGGCCGCGCACTCCCGCCTCGGGCGGGAGGTTCGAGACCGCCACCTCCCAGCCGACGACGAACACGATCGCCGCGACCAGCGGGCGTTTGAAGGCGGCGCCGAGCAGCACCCCGACCGCCGCGTAGGCCGGGACCGCGAGCGCGACCCCGCGGGCGTAGACGAGCAACGTGGCCGGGCGGGGGGCGAAGCCGCTGCGCCACGCGTGACCCGGCAGGACCAGCGCGAGCCAGTACGCGCTCAACACGAGAAGTGCGCCGGATCCGACCACCAGCGTCACGGCGAGGAAGCGACCGAGGAGCAGGCAGACGCGCGGCACGGGCGCCGCGAAGACATGGCTCGCCGATCCGTCGACCAGGTCGGAGTGGATCGCGCCGAGCCCGAAGTAGGTGCCGGCGAGCGGCAGCGCGAACTGGAACAGCAGGGCGTAGCCCGGCATCCCGAACAGATCCTCGCCGACCTGTGATCGGAACAGCCGATCGGGCAGGACGCCGACCACGGCGGCGATCGCGAGCCCCAGCGCGACGAGGCCGAGGAGCAGACGGTTGCGCAGCAACAACAGCGCGGCCTGACGCGCAACCTCGATCACCAGCAGCAGGGGTGTCACGCGCGCACCCCCTTCGCACCGCTCCCGGCGAGATAGCCGAACACGGCCTCGAGGTCGTCGTCGAGCGGACGGATCTCGTCCAGGCGTCCGGACGCGCCGAGGCTCGTCAGGTGATCGAAGAGCCCCGCACCGCGATCGGTCTCGAGTTCCACACCCTCCTCCACGAAGCGGAGACCCCGGACCACGCCGAGCCGCGCGATCTCGGCGGCGAGCGCGCGCGGATCCGGACCGCGCAGCAGCAGGCGATAGGGACGGTCGGCGAGCTGACGACGCAGCTCGTGCACGGCGCCGACCGCGACCAGCCGACCGCGGTGCATCAGCAGCACGGTCCTGGCGAGCTGCTCGAGTTCGTGGAGCACGTGGCTGCTGACCAGCACGGCGGCGCCGCTGGATGCGAAGTCACCGAGGATCGCGGTCACGTCGCGTCGCGCCACCGGATCGAGTCCGGTCATCGGCTCGTCGAGCAGCAGGATGCGCGGGCGTCGCGCGAAGGCGAGCGCCAGACGCGTGCGTTGCCGCATGCCCTTGCTGTAGCCGCGCACCGGCCGATGCATCGCGTCGGCGAGGTTCACGCGTTCGAGGGCGTCGCGCGCCTGCTGCTTCGCCGCCCTGGCCGCGATGCCGGACAGCCGCAGCATCCAGCGCACGAAGGTCTCGCCGGTCAGATCCTCGGGGAACGCGTCGATGTCCGGACAGAAGGCCAGGTCCCTGCGCGACCGCGCGACGGTCGGATTGCGGCCGAGCACGCGCACGCTGCCGCTGCTCGGGCGGAGCAGTCCCGCGATCAGTCCGAGCACGGTGGACTTGCCGGCACCGTTGCGACCGACCAGCCCGACGATGCCCGCCTCGATCCGCGCGCTGAGATCGGCCACCGCGGACACCTGACCGAACCACTTGCTGATGCCCTCGAGCTCGATCATCCGATCGCCTCCACCATGCGCAGGCGACGGAACACGACGACCACCGCGGCCACGGCGAGCACGATGCACCCCACCACCGCATCACCGAGCGGGAACTCGACCGCCGGTTGCACGCCGGCGATCGCCTCGGTCACGCGACGGATGTCGTCCCACGGCCCGAGCGCGCGGTAGACCGGATCGGACGCGAAGTGCGTCACCATCGTGCCGAGGCTGCGCCCTCCGACCAGGAGCATCGCCCACAGGATCGAAGCCACGTTCGCGGTCCGCGGCAGACACGAGATGGCGGTGGCCAGGAAGGCGACGGCCACGGTGTGGAACAGCAGGGCGGCGAACAGTCGCGGCAGGAAGGCGATGGTGCTCGACAGGAAGGTGCCATCGACCGCGTTGATCCACGCGAAGACCCACAGCAGCGCCGGCATCACGACGATACCGAGCCCGAGCAGGCAGACGGCGCCGAGCACACGGCCGGCGAAGTAGCCGATCGGGGTGATGCCGCGCGTCCACAGGATCTCGATCGCCTGGCTCGCACGATCCTTCGCGATCGCACGCGCGACGGTGAAGGTCACCAGCGTGGTGATGGTGAGGAAGGCCTGCTGCGAGGTCGCGCAGCTCAGGTAGAAGTCGACCTCGGTCGGCGACATCGCACCGGTCGCGTGCATCGCCTGGTTGCGCGCGTTGCCGAGCTGCCAGAACCCGGACCAGATCAGCAGCAGCACCAGCGCCGCGTAGCCGGGGAGTTGGCACAACAGGAACAGGATGGTGCCGAACTTGGTGCGGAACGGCGCGCGGACGTCGAGGACCGCGAGCGCCCACAGGCGGCGCAGCATCGAGGTCGGCTGGTAGTCGAGGGCGCGGTAGCCGCTGCCGAACACCGTCATGGCGTCACCGCCTCGTGCTGGTCCACCGCGCCGAGGAAGACCTCGGCGAGGCTGCGCCGTTGCTCGACCAGGGCGTGCACCCGTGCGCCGACCGAGTCGACCGCCGAGAACACGGCGGACAACGCGAAGCCCTCGGGGAGCGTGACCTCCATCGGGCGATCGACCGAGGTCATGCGCGCCTCGGCACCCGCGTGCCGGAGCGCGGCGAGCACCGCTTCGAAGTGGTCGTCGACGGTGAGGTGGAAGCGGCGCGCGACACCGCGCGTGAGCTCCTTGATCTCGCCGGCGGCGACCACGCGACCCCTCTCCAGGACGACGACCTCGCGGCACACGCGTTCGACGTCCGGCAGGATGTGCGTCGACAGCACCACCGTCTTGCCGAAGTCGCGCGCGAGCGCGGCGATCAGGGCGAGGAGATCGCGCCGGCCATCGGGATCGAGACCGTTGGTCGGCTCGTCGAGGAACACGATGGAGGGGTCGTGCACCAGCGCCGCGGCGAGCTTGACCTTCTGCCGCATGCCCGCCGAGTAGGTCGACACCGGGCGGTAACGCTGCTCGCCGAGTTCGACGTACCACAGCACCTCGTGGGCGCGCCGCGCGGCGATGTGACGCGGAATACCGCTCAGCTCGGCGGCGAGCAGCACGGTCTCGTAGCCGTTGAGCGCGGGCACGAAGCCGTCGCGCTCGGGCATGTAGCCGACGCGGGCACGCAGCTCGGTCGGGGCGACCGCGGCGTCGACCCCGGCGATGCGGAGTTCACCGGCCGACGGGCGGACCAGACCGAGAAGAGCCTTGAGGATCGAGGTCTTGCCGGCGCCGTTGCGGCCGAGCAGGCCCACGCAGCCGCTGGGCAGCACGGCGTCGACCTCGCTGACCGCGACGAAGTCACCGTAGCGGATGGTCACGCCACGCAGGACGACCGCGGGCTCTCCGCTCATGCGCCTTCTCCGAGCGTCGCGATGCGCACCGCGGAGCGGTCGTCGCGCACCGTCACATCACGCGTCTCCCAGGTCGCGCCCCGCTCCAGGAGGCCGGACCAGAAGTCGTTCGCCGTCGGACGGAAGGGATCGGCTGCGATCACCGATCCTCCGCGCGACAGCACCTCGTCGACCTGACGGAGCAGGGGGCGCACCGCGCGCCAGTTGTAGCAGAGGTCGGCGAGGAGCAGGACACGGCAATCGGCGTCGAGGACGTCGGTCGCCCAGTCGAAGGCGCGCAGCCGGAAGTCCGTCAGCCGGTTGTTCGCGGCATTGATCTGCGCCAGCGCCAGCGCCTCGGGCGCGCGGTCGGCGAACACCACGGTGGCGCCGCGCACCCCGGCGGCGACTCCGGCGAGCCCGGCCCCACAGCCGAGGTCGCAGGCGACCTTCCCCTGGAGCGACGGGCCGCGCGCGACCTGCCGTGCGAGGGCGATCGATGCCGGCCACAGCTCCGCCCAGTGCGGGTGCTCACGCCGGGCGGCTGCCGCGACGAAGGCGGGCGATCGCTTGAGCACGTCGTTCGCCGCGCGTGGAATCCGGATCCGCAGCTCCCCGCAGGCGGAGTGGATCCGCTCGGTGCGCAGAGGCACGCCGATCGCACGCAGGGCTCCCGCATCGGGGCCGGTCATGGGCGCGGAGTGCAACGCGGCGCCGCACCGGAGGCAAGAGTGAGGCGCGCGCGAGGTCGCGGAATCGTCACCCGGTCGCACGAGGACCCTCAGCGACGCATCGCACGGCGCTGCTGCGTCGATCTCGCGACATCCGATGCGGGGACACGAGGGCTAGAATCCCGCCCGATGCATCGCGCCCTGGCGCTCACCGTCGCGATCGCGCTCTGCGCATCCGCCCCGCGCAGCCAATCGACGGTGGCCCAGGTGCCCCTGCAGGTCGGGCTCGACGGCGCGCAACCGGTGGTCGGTGACTTCGCGAAGCAGGGAGACGACCTGATCCTGCGCAGCGCCGACCGCTACGACTGCACGGCCGCGGTGGGCCGGATCCTGGTCGCGCACGCCACCCTGCAGGTGGAGCTGACCCACCTCGACGGCCTGGTCGGCGGCGGCCTGGTTTTCGGCGCTCGCGAGACCGACCGTGCGCCGCTGTTCGCGGAGATGGTGCGCTTCGACGGCCCGGGCGAAGTCCTGCACGGCAGCTTCGCCGACGGCCAGTTCGAGGCGACCGGCCGCGTCAGTCTGCCCCACCCGATCCGCACCGGCACCCGGACCACACTGCGCATCGACCTCGATGCCGACCGCGCGCGCATGGACCTGTGGGTCGACGGCACGCGCATCGCGACCGGCCTGCCGCTCGCCACCGCGCTCGGCGGAGTCTTCGTGCAGGGCAGCATGGGACGGGTCGCGTTCCATCGCGTCAGCGCGATCGGCGACGCGACCGCCCCGCGACTGGCCTGGCCGGACGCCTTCCTGCCGCAGCCGGATCAATTCGTCCTCCGGGGCATGACCGGACTCTTCGCGCTCCCGCGCGACGGCGGAGCGCCGGTGGCCCTCGATCCGGACGCGCCGGTGAGCAAGCCGTATTCGTCGACCGAGATCCGCGGCGCACGCATCGTCGCCGGCGCCGTGGAGTTCGCGGACGGAGCGCGCTTCGTCGGCCGCAGGCTCGGGCGTTTCCGCGCGGTCGCGCTGATGCGCGACTACGACGACACAGTCCTCGCCCTCGACTCCTGCACGGCGCGCGTGGTCGCGATCCCTGCGGCGGGCGACGAGGGCGTCGACCGACTCGAGTTCCGCAGCCCGACCGAAGTGCGGCTGGTGCCGCCGCGCGCGTGCTTCGTGCGGCGGGCCGACGGCTCGCTCGGAGGTAGCAGCAGTGCCGACGGCACCATCGCCGGACTCGAACCGGGAACGCGCTACGAACTGCTGGTGCCGCTGGAGTACCGCGTGTGGCCCGCGGATCTCGCCTTCCGCAGCATCCCCTTCACCACGCCGGCACCGGCGGGCTCGATGCGCATCCGGCGCCTCGACATCGTCGTCGGGCTGTTCGGCAACGTCGCAGCCGAAGACGACGAACGCGCCGAGCTGCCGCAGGCGACGGCCTTCGACTACGCGCGTCTCGAGAACGAGATCCGCGCGACCTGTGCGTGGTACTTCCACCACAGCGGCTTCCACCTCTGGCTCGAGCCGCACTTCGTGCGCCGTGAAGAGCCCACCACGACGCGCGCGCTGTCGGGCAGCGGCGAACCCAACGGCGAGCCACCGCGTGCGCTGCTCGTCGCACTCGCGGAGCAGGCGAAGCTGCCGCTCGACGCGGTCACCGGCTTCTGCGTGGTGATGGACGCGAAGACGCGCGACGGCCACGGCGGGTGGCGTCGCATCGGTGGCGGAGGAGGACTCACGCTCGGCGCGCACGGCACCGGCTACGGCCGCTCCTGGTTCTTCGTGCCGAAGACGCAGGGCATGGTCTCGTGGCTGTTCTGCCACGAGCTGCACCATCAGATCGACGCGCTGTTCGAGATCGCGGGGCTGCCCGAATACCCCTTCAACCACTTCGCGCCGTCGCTGCGCAACGTCGCATTCTTCGGCGAACACTGGGAGGGCAACGCCTGGATCCTGCAGCAGTGGCCGACCCACTTGTGGGACACGCTGCGTCATGGAACCGACGTGGTCGTCGCCGATGCCGACGGCGACGGCGTACCCGATGCCGATGCGCGCCTGCCCTTCGACGAAGACCGCTTCGGCTCCGACCCCGCGCGCAAGGACACCGACGGTGACGGTCTCGACGATTTCGCCGAGTCCCGCCTCGGTCGCTGGATCGTCGACAGCGGCTTCGAGTCGCAGCTCGGTCCTCCCCTGCTGCCCGATCCGCGCCACGCGGACACCGACGGCGACGGTCTCGGCGACGCGGTCGACCCGCTCCCGCTGCTGCCCTTCCCGCCGACGCTGCGCAGCGCGGCTCCAACACACCTGCGCGATGTGAACGATCCGCGCCTGCACGTCGACTGCGCGCTCGCGCTGTCCGCGGACACGCTCGAGGTCCGCTCGACCTGCGACGAGCCGGCCGATCTCGATGTCCAGGTCCTGCTCGACGCCGACGCCGACGGTTGGTTCGCCGGCGCCGACAACTACCGGATCCGCGCGCACGGCGATCGCGCTCGCGTGATCGAGTGCGTCGATGCGAGCAGCATCACCCAGTGGCCGCACGCCGACGTGGCACGCGCGCGCGGGCTCGCGGTGAGCGCGCGTCTCGAGGGGCGCACGCAGATCC
This sequence comes from Planctomycetota bacterium, assembly GCA_046349595.1. Classification (GTDB taxonomy): domain Bacteria; phylum Planctomycetota; class UBA1135; order UBA1135; family UBA2386; genus JACRLW01. Next base: position 926,873 of record JAXMCA010000001.1, on the reverse strand, counting down.
TCTCGATCCCCCTCCCCCGGGGTGCGCGCGACGGCAGATCGCTCGGCCTGGCCATCGCGTTCCGCAGCAAGCTGTGCGGCGACGACGACCCGCGCTGGTTCAGCCTCTTCGAACCGCACCGGCTGGTCGCCTTCTGCATCACGGAAGGAGCGGGACGATGAAGGTTCGCGCCATCGACGCGACCGCGCTCCTGCTGGTGCTCGTGCCGCTCGCCGCGCTCGCCTGGTTCGGCAGCGGCGAACTCGCGCGGCAGACCGAGCGCGCGGAGAACCTGCTCGAGGAACAGGCGCAGAACTTCGTCACCGCGGCCGACAGCCGCATCCGCACCGCGATCGACCGACGCATCGCCGCCTTCGACGAGATGCTCGCCGCCGTCGAGGCCCTCCCTCACGACGGCGCCACACAGGGCGTGGGACGCGTCGATCGCGAGTTGCACGGCCGCGATCCGCTGGTGCTCGGCTTCGTCGCCCTCGACGCCGCCGGTCGCCTGCTCTGTCCGCTGCGCTCGCCGTCGCAGACCGGAACGCTGCCCTTCAAGCTGCCCACCAACGCCACGCGACGCGCCGAGACGCTGGAGGTGCTGGGCGACCTCGAGGGCGCGCGCGATGCCTGGCTGGACCTGGTCACCGACAACCGCGACACCGACAACCACGAGACGCTGCTCCGCGCGCACTTCGCGCTCGGCGGGATCGAACGGCGACGGCACCAGCTCGATGCGGCCGGCACGCACTATCTCGCGGCCACCGTCGAGGCCGAACGGCTCGGGGGCAACCCGCGCTACGAGATGGAGCTGCCCACCATCGACCTGCTGGTCGAGTGCGGCTTCGCGGAGATCCCGCTGGTGCGTGGTCGCGGCGGCCAGAGTGCGCTCGAACTCGCCAGCGCCATCTCCGACGGCTACCACGACCGGTGTGCCGACGAGGTGCTCGGCGCGGTGTTCGAACGCTTGATCGCGGTGGCCGAGGACGATGCGCCGACCGCGGCGCGCCTCGCCGCGTTGCAGCGCACCGATGCGCAACGACGCGCTTCACGCCGTTTCGCCGCCGAGTTCGCGCAGACGGCGATGGACAAGACCATCAAGCGTCGGCTCGATCGTGCCGGCAGCGCGCCGGTGCAGCACGTGTTCGCCGGCGCCGACGGCAACTCGCTGCTGGTCCTGCGCCGCGCCGCGGAGAACGAGGCCCCCGCCACGCATCTGCCGGCGATGGAGAACGCGGCGTGGATCGGCCTGCGGCTCGACCTCGATCAACTGCTGATCGACACCGTCGGTGATCAGGTCGCCGGGGACGGCCCTTTCGCGCTCAGCATCCGCGACGCCGAGGGCAGCCTGCTGGTCCCCGGCTCGAACGCCGCTCCGAGCGAGGAGCGCAGCGCATCTCGCACGGTGGCGGCCGGCATCCAGCTCTCGGCCGTCCCACTCGACCTGGACCGAGCCCTATCCGAGCGTCGCAGCCAGATCCGCAACCGCTCGCTGCTGTTGATCCTGTTGTCGGCCACGGCGCTGTTCGGCGCGGCCTTCCTGATCCGCTCCGCGCGTCGCGAGGCAGAACTCGCGAGACTGAAGGTGTCGCTGGTGTCGCGCGTGACCCACGACCTCAAGACCCCGCTCGCCCTGATCCGCATGTATGCGGAGACGCTCGAACGCGGTCGTGCACGCACACCGGAGGAAGCCTCGCGCTTCGCCGGGATCGTCTCCCGGGAAGCCGACGGACTCGCGCGCGCCGTCGACCGCATCCTGGACTTCTCGCGCAGCCAGGCCGGAACGCTGAGCTACGTGCCCGAGCGCGTCGATCTGGTCGAGATCGCGGAGCGTGCCGTCGAGGCGTGGCGGCCGGCGGCGACCGCGCGGGGTGTCGATCTGTTCACCGACTTCGCCGCCGACGAGGTGCCGGTCGACGTCGATCCGCGTGCCGCCGAGAGCGTGCTGCGCGACCTGATCGAGAACGCGTGCAAGTACGCGCGTCCGAAGGACGGCAGCGCGCCGCCCTTCGTGATGGTGCGCGTCCTCCGCGAGGACGGCTCGGCCGTGGTTCGCGTCGAGGACGACGGCATCGGCATCCCGGAAGGCGAGCGCGAGCGCGTGTTCGAGAGTTTCTACCGGGCGAGCAACGCCGGCGAGGTGCGCGGCACCGGGCTCGGCCTCGCCCTCGTCAAGCACTTCGCCGACGCCCACGACGGCAGGGTCGAAGCCCTGGCTCGCGAGGGCGGCGGCACCGTCATGCGGATCCGGCTCCCGGCGCACGACGACACGGAGATCCCCTCATGAAGACAGACCCCGCACCGATGCGACCCCGAATCCTCGTCGTCGACGACGAGCCCGAGATGCTCGCGGGACTCGAGCACAACCTGGCGCTCGACGGCTTCCTCGTCGACACCGCACGTGACGGCGAAGAGGCGCTGCAGAAGATCCGCGCCGGTGGTCACGATCTGGTCGTGCTCGACGTGATGATGCCGAAGCTCGACGGCCTCGGCGTGTTGCGCGAACTGCGCGGCGATGCCAAGCGCGTGCCGGTGATCGTGCTGTCGGCGAAGAGCGCCGACCGCGACAAGATCCGCGGCCTCGAACTCGGCGCCGACGACTACGTCACCAAGCCCTTCGGCCTCGAGGAACTCGCGGCGCGCATCCGTGCGGTGCTGCGTCGCACGCAGACCGGCAGTGCCACGGGTGGGCGCGACGTGTGGCAGTTCCCCGGGCTGACCGTCGACTTCAAGCGCTTCACGGTGGTGCGCCACGGTGTCGAACACCAGCTCTCGCGCTACGAGGCCGAGATCCTGCGCATGCTCATCGCGCGGCGCGGCCAGGTGGTGACGCGGCGCGAACTCCTCACCGAGGTGTGGGGCTACACGCACGTGCCGAACACGCGCACGGTCGACAACCACGTCGCGCGCCTGCGCAAGAAGATCGAGGACGACGTCGATGCGCCGATCCACGTGGTGACGGTGCACGGCCTGGGCTACCGCTTCGACTCGCGTCCCGACGAGAGCTGATGCCGTGAACTTGCGCACCCTCTCCGCCCTGTGCGTGATCTCCGGCCTGTTGCCGCTCCAGGGCAGCGGCCCGACGCCGACCCCTTCGGCCCCCGAGTCGCACCCCGATCTCGCAAAGGCATGGTTGATCGAACACCTCGACCGCGACGTCGCGCGGGCACGCGCTGCGTACGACGAAGCGTCCGGCACCGAACCGAGCGAGGACCTGCGGCTCTTCGCGCTGGCCTGCCGCGCGGAGATCGACCTGATCCGCGGCGACACCGCAGAGGTCGATGCCGCGTTGCAGAGGCTGCGCCGCGTCGCCGGTCGGCTGCCACCGCTGCAGAACTCCATCGATCTGCCGCGCGAGGAACTCGCCCAGGCCCTGGCGATGCCCGACGGTGTCGGTCGAGAGGCGGCGCTCGCCCGCGCGCGCGATTCGTTCCGCGACCGCTTCGAGTCGACCGATCGCGACCGCGTCGGAACGATCCGCAACCTGCTGCCGTCGATTGCGTGGTTCGGCGAGCGCGGCCGCAACCAGCGCGAGATCCCGCGCACCGGTTCGGGAAGCATGGCGGCGTGGCGTGCCTATGCGATCCGCGCGCTGGCCGACGAACGCTTCGAGAGCGCCGAACGACTCGCGCTGCGCCTGCGTGGACCGGGTGGCTCCGCGACCAGCTCGGCCGATCCGACGGCCTTGCGGCGCAGCGGCCGTCTCGGAGAAGACGAGTTGCAGGCGCTCGACGCGCTGGATCGCGCGATCGATTCGTGGCGCCAGCGCGGCGACGAAGCACTCGTCGTGCGCGCGCTGGCCGCCCTGCCCTACTAGTGGGGCAGGGACGCCACAGGGCCGGGGCGCGCCGCTTCGGGCCGCGCGCCGCGCCGGATCACTTCGCGCTGTGCGGCGCGGTCTCGCCGCTGTCCGAATCGACCTTGCGGTCGCCCTTGGTCTCGTCGAACCAGGTGCCGGTGTAGTAGTCGAGCGGCTGGATCTCCGGTCCGTAGGGGTGGAGGTCCGCGGCGCCGTAGACCGGGAAGAGGCAGAAGTCGACGGCGTGGATGATGCCGTAGATGCCGTGCTTCACGGCGTGGTAGACGAAGGCCGGAACCATCGCCAGCACTTCGGTCGGAGCGCCGCCGTTGACACCCGTGCGCACGCCCTCCGCCGTCGACACCGCATCGGTGCCGCCGCCGTAGATCATGTTGACCGGGGTGATCGCGGTGATGAAGAGGTCCTTGCCCGCGCGCCGCGCGGTACCGCAGCTGGTGAGCGACAGGGCCAGGAGGATCGCGGGAATCGTGAGCTTGCGCAGGTTCAAAGGAGGGGCCTCGAATCGGGCGCCAGAGGGGCTTGAGGGAGTGGAGAATGAACCGCGCGCGGCATGGCGCATCAAGAGCGCGCACGACTTTCCTTCCCGCGGCCGTCTGGAACGCTCCCGCCGCCGCAGCTAACCTGCCCCGCTCGCCGCTGAAACCGAGCGGAGCGCAGCGCGCAGCGACGCCCTCGCGTCGCCCCACAGACCAAGGATCCACAGTAGGCTTCGGTGAACACGAGCGACTTCGGCGCGAACGTCTTCGACGAACCCCAGGGCCCGAGCCATCCGGACGACGAGGCGCACAAGGCCGCCGGTCGCACCCGGAAGCGCTCCCCGCGCAAGAAGAAGGTGGCAGCCGAGGCCGAGGAGGACACGGCCCAGGCGCGGCCGGCTGCCGAGAGCGGCCCGGTCGCGGACTTCGACGCCCCGCCCCCGCGCTTCGAGGACGACCTCCTGCCACCGCCCCCGCCGCGGGCGGCAGCGGCGCCGGTGGAGATCGTCATGGAGCCCGATTCCGAGGCGGAGCCCGACTCCATCGCCCCGCCGGCCGGCGAAGAGGCGGACACCAGCGAAGGCGAAGGCGGACGCCGCCGTCGCCGCCGTCGTCGCCGCCGCGGAGGACGCGGGGACGCACGCGAGGCCGAAGAAGCCGGCCCCGAGGAGGCCGAGGCCAAGTCCGAGAGCGACGACGGGAGCGACGACTTCGACCGCGCCCCCGGCGACGCCCCGGAGCCGGAGGCCGACGAGTCCACGAAAGCTCCTGAGGACGCACGCGACGACGAAGACAGCCCCGACGTGGACCGCGAGGATCGCGGCGAAGACGACCTCGGCGGCGAAGCTGCCACGGATACGGCCGCAGCCCCCGGTGAGCGCGGTTTCGAGCGCGAAGGACGTCGCCGCCGTCGCCGCCGTCGCGGGCGCCGCGACGACGAGCGAGGACGCGAGGAGGGCCCGCGTGAAGATCGCCCGCGCGAAGACCGGCCTCGCGAAGAGCGGGTCGAGGAGTTCCGCGGACCGCGTCCCCACGGTGGCGGACAAGAGGCTCCGACGCGCCCCTGGTCCCCGCGCCCCGAGGACCGCGCCAGCACGCGCGCGCCGATCCAGATCCCGACCTCGGACGGCGAGGCACGCGGAGCGCGCGTCGCGATCCTGATCGACCTCGATTTCCTGCTCGAGCGCGCGCGCGCACGCGACGCCGAGATCGCCTTCGGACGCGTCGTCGCGAGTCTCGGACGCCGCCGCCACGTGGTGCGCGCGATCGCCTACGCCACAGCCGAGGCCGGCGAAGGCATGCGATCGCTCCTCCTCGGCAACGGCATCGAGCTGATGACCGTGCGGCGCATGAATGCCCTGCCCGCCGCGATCGCGGTGGACGCGATGAACCTCCAGGCGCGGGTCGACGCCGTGGTCCTGATCCCACCCGCGGACGACCTCGAGCCCATCGCAAGGGCGCTCAGGTCCGCCGGCGTGCGCGTCGAATCGGCCGACTTCACCGACGCGGAGCTCGGCGCCGACTCCCTGGTCCAGGCCCATCACCGACTCGGCGACGAATGTCTGTTCGAACCCTGAACCTCTGGATCGGCGTGCTCGCCGCGACGCCCTGCGCCGCGCAGGTCACGGGCGACAAAGCGACGCCCACGCCCCCCCAGGATCAGGTGACGATCGTCACCGAGACCGCCTACCGCGAAGCGCGCAGCCTCGCGCTCTTCGAGGCTTGCGACGCCAACGCGGACGATCGCCTCGACGTCTTCGAGTTCGGCGTCGCCTTCGTCGACCTGGAGAACCCGCGGGATCCGACGATGTTCCGGCGGGCGGACAAGGACGCCAGCGGCTTCGTCGAGTGGAACGAGTTCGACGCGCGTCTGCGCGATCTCTTCGAGCGCGCGGCTCGCGTCCGCATCCGGCCGGTGCACCCGATCGTCGACGTACGCGACCCGAGCACCTCCCCGCCGGCCGCCGATCCCACCGAGCAGATCATCGGACAGTTCGACGTCGACCACGACGGCCTGATGTCGCCCTCGGAGTTCAACGCCTTCGTGCGACGCGCCGAGCTCGAGCCGAACGTCGCCGAGCGCTTCCCCCAGCTCGACACCGACGGCAGCGGCACGCTGAGCCCCGGCGAATTCGGACGGGTCCTGATGTTCGCGCCGGCGATCTGGCAGCGCATCGCGCCGCACGAGCAGGAGATCCGCTCGATGCCAGACCAGTTCCGCGCGCTCGACTTCAACCTCGACGGCGCGATCGACCAGACGGAGCTCGAGGTCGGGCTGCGCCGCATCCACCCGGCCCTCGCCAATTGGACGCAGCGCATCCTCTTCGACGCCGACCGCTCCCACGAGAAGACGCTGGGCTGGTCGGAACTCGCCGCCGCGACCGCGCTCGCGCGTCGTCGCCTCGAGCAGAGCACGGAGAAGAAGTAGACCCCTGCCGTGATTCGCACGCGGTGGCGCGTGCGCGGGGCTAGGCTGTGCGATTCCGTCACGCGGCGATGGTCCGCGTCGGATCGCCACGATGAGAGCCTTCCTGCTGTGGGCGTCGACCCTGTTGCTGGGTGCGACGGCCCTCCCCCAGTCGAAGCTGACCGACGCCGAGGTCGCCGCCTTCGAAGCGAAGTCCCGCGGCGACTACGCGACCGCGATCGAGGGCTTCCTCGGCATCGCGACCGCAACCCCCAAGGGTGACCCCGACGCGGAAGCGCGCGCCGTCTTCGCGATCGCCCTGGCCCGGCTCTGTGCCGAGCGCATCGGCGCCAGCGACCTCGTGCCCCGTCTCTTGGCGCTGGCCGAGGAGAGCGGTTCGCGCGCCCAGCCCGAGCTGCGCGACCGCCTGCTCGGCACCGCGCTCGACTTCGCGGCCGAGCGCGGCGACCTCCCGACCGTGCTGCGCATCCAACGCGATCTCGGCGTGGTATGCGCGTTCCGCTTCGCGGGTCCCTTCGACAACGAACGCGGCGCGGCCTTCGCGCGCGAGCTGGCCGCGGAGAAGTCCTTCGATCCGGACGCGACCTTCGAGGGCAAGCGCCACGCCCTGCGCTGGCGAACGCTTCCGGTCGCCGAGGCACCGCGCGGCATCCTCGACCTCGGCGCGCTGATGGAACCGCAGGAGCAGGTCGCGGGCGTGCTCGCGACCGCCCTGGTCGCCGAGCAGGACTGCGACGTGGTGCTGTGGCTCGGCTGCGACGGCGGTTTCAAGGTGACGCTCAACGGCGCACGCGTCGCCGACGGCGACGCCAGGCGCAACTTCGCCCGCGACCAGGATCGCATCGCGCTGCGCCTCCACGCCGGAGCCAACCTGCTCGTGCTGACCGCGCTGGTCCAGCAAGGTCCGCTGCGCCTGTGCGCACGCCTGCGCATGATCGACGGCGCTCCGCTGCGTGGCGTGCGCGCGATCGATGCGCGCGATGACCTCGTCGCCGCGGCAGCATCGAAGCCAAGAGACGGCCGGATCGAACTGCAACCCCGGGCGCTGGAGCGTCTGCTCGCGGCCGCACAGGCCGGAGCCGGCGACGCCTTCCTGCGCGCTGCCGTGCTGCTGCTGCTCGACCATCCGTACGACCCGAGCGCACACCGCGACCGTGAGTTCGCGGATCTCGCCGTGGCGAGCCTCGCCCCTCCGCAGGATCGCATCGCGCTCGCGGTGCAGGCCGCGACCCTCTACCAGGTCGCCGCCGCCGAGGAGAAGGACGACAACGCGCGCCGCGACGCCTATCAGCACCTGCTCGAACTCGATGCGAATCAGGCCGAGGTGTGCCGCAACCTCGCCGAACTCGAGCTCCGTTCGAGCGGCCTCGCCGCGCGCGCGATCGAGTTGGCGAACCAGGCCCTCGCGGTGAATCCCGGCTACGCGGCGGCGCGCCTGGTGCTCGCCGATGCGCTCGCGCAGCAGGGCCTCGACGACCTCGCGCAGCGCGAGATCCTCGCCGCGATCCGCCCCGACGCGCAGGGCCGGGTCGCTCCCGAGGCTCAGGCGCGCGCCGTCGAGGTGCTGCGTCGGCAATCGCGCCTGAAAGACGCCGCGCAGGTCGCCGCCGAGCTCTGCAAGTCCTCCCTCGATCCGCGCTCCGCGCTCGCCGACGCGCACCTGCGTGCGCGACTCGGCGACGACCCCGCGGCCCTGGCGACCCTGCGCCGCGCGACCGACCTGTTCCCCTTCGACCGCGCGCTGCGACGCGAGGTCGCCCTGCTCCTCGAGGAGCAGGACGACTTCGACGGCGCCGCCCTCGCACTGCGCGAGTGCATCGGCATCTGTCCTGACGACGACGCCGCCTTCGTCGAACTCGCGCGCCTCGCCGGTCGCCGCGGCGACGTCGACCAGCAGCGCGAGCTGCTGCGCGCCGCGCTCGAGCTCAACCCGAACCGCAAGCAGGAGGCACGCCTGCTGGAGTTCCTCGAAGCCGACCAGGTGCCCTTCCACCGCACCTACGAGCTCGACGCGGACCAGGTGATCGCCGCCGCCGGCACGCCGCCCGCCGACGCCGCGGAGGCCGGTGACTCGCACTTCTGGATCCTGCGCCAGACCGTGGTGCGCGCCTACCACAACGGCACGCGCAGCACCTACGAGCACCAGATCGTGCGCCTGCTCGGCGAACGCGCGGTGCAGCAGTTCACGCAGTGGTACGTCCCCCACGACAACGAGGAGCAGCGCGCGCGCATCCTGTCGCTGCGCATCGTGAAGGCCGACGGCCGCGAGCTCCGACCGTCGCTGTCGGGCGCCTTCACGCGCCTGCCGCCGCTCGCGATCGGCGACCTGATCGACGTGCGCTCCCGCGTCGACGACACCGCGCCGACCTTCTTCGGCGCCTACTTCGGCCTGATGCACTCGATGACGCCGTCCGACGGCCAGCCCTGCGCGCGCTCCGAGCTGGTGCTGCTGCTCGACCCCGGCCGCGACTACCGCTTCCAGAACCGCGGCGGTGCCCCGGCCGCGGAGAGCTCGAAGGACCCCGCCGGCGTGCTGGTCGAGCGCTTCGCGATGCGCGACCTGCCGCGCCACGTCGCCGAGGATCGCGCGCCGGGTTGGCGCGAGACGGCGCCGCTGGTGTGCGTGACGACCTGGTCCGACTGGGATGCCTTCGCGGCCTGGTGGTGGAACCTCGTCAAGCGCGAGAGCGAGGTCACGCCCGCGATCCGCACCAAGGTCGCCGAACTCATCGCTGGTGCGAACACCGACGCCGAGCGCATCCGCGCCATCTACCGCTTCGTCACCACCGACGTGCGCTACAAGGCCTGGGAGTTCGGCGTGCACGGCTACAAGCCGTACGACGTCGGCACGATCTACGAGCGACGACACGGCGACTGCAAGGACAAGGCGCTGCTGCTCGACGCGATGCTCGGCGTCGCCGGCATCGAGGCCTGGCCGGTGCTGATCCGCGGCGAAGAGCATCGCGACACCGATGACCTGACGCTGCCGATGGTCGAGCAGTTCAACCACTGCATCAGCTATCTGCCCGCGCAGGGCGATCGTCCGGCGATGTTCCTCGACGGCACCGCGACGCTGTTCCCGACCGACACCGTGCCCGACATGGATCAGGGCGCGAAGGTGCTGGTCGTCCACGGCCCGCGCGCCGAGCTGGTCGACATCCCCTACGTCGCCGCAGCCGACAACCTCGAGTCCACCGACGTCACCATCGACATCGCGGCCGACGGCAGCGGACACGCGGTGTTCGTCACGACGCCGACGCGCAACATCGCGGTGCCGCTGCGCGAGTTCCTCGCCAACGAGCCGGCGCGCCGCACCGAGAACGTGCAACGCCTGCTCTCGCGCTGGTTCGGCAAGATCGAGGTGCGCGACCTGAAGTGCAGCGACCCGGGTGACATCGGCACGCCGATCCGGCTCGAGGTGTCCTTCGACGGCGCGGATCTCGCCACGCAGCAGGGCGAGGAGCTCGGCCTGCGCGCCGCGCCCACCGCGGAACCGCTACAGACCCTGACCTCCTCGATCACGCGGACCCTGCCGCTCCTGCTCGGAACGCCGTCCAGCGAACACATGCAGCTCACCTACCGCCTGCCGCCGGGCTTCCACGCCGTCGACGTCCCGCAGCCCGTGGAGATGAAGGAGACCTTCGGCAGCTACTCGCTGCGCTGGAGCGTGCACGGCACGGCACTGTCCGTGGAGCGGACGCGGAGCATCGAAGTGCCTCGCATCGAACCGGCCGAGTACCCGCGCTTCCGCGAGTTCGCCGCGCACGTCGACGCCGCCGACGGACGCACCGTGACGATCCGCAGGGAGGAGCGATGATCCGCACGCGACTCTGCTTCCCGATGTTCGCGCTGCTGCTCGCACCGATCGGAGCGCAGCAGACCGCCGCGGTCGCGGATGTCCTGGTCGAGGCGCGCGTGCCGTCCGTCGACGACGCCGACCGTCTCGCCACGCTCCTGCTCGACGCCGCGCGCGACAACGCGCGTTCCCCGCTCGCCGAGCTCTTGCTGCAGAACGCCGCCGGCGTGCTCGACGAGGTCGACGACCCGAAGCCGCACATCGCCGCACTGCGCAGCCTGCTCGCGGGCGAGGTGCACGGCTTCGCCCGCCAGGAGGCGATGCGCACCCTCCGCGGGTTGCTGCGCGAATTCGGAGCATCGGGCGACGGTGCCGATCTCGATCCCTTCGCGGGATACGCGACGAAGCTCGCCTGCATCGGGCCCTTCGGCGACGACGGCGACCACTTCCTCGACGCCGTCTACGCGCCCGATCTCGGCTTCCCTGCACCCGGCACCGTGCTGCGCGGACGCTACGGAGAGGTGTCGCCGTACGTCGTCACGCGGCGCCCCGACCGGCGCGAGATCGAGCTGGTGCGTCCCGGCGACGATCGCTCCGGCTGCTTCTTCGCGTCGCACTGCATCGAGTCCGATCGCGCGATCGCGGCGTGGATCGAGGTCGAGAGCGGCAGCGCCTGGCGGCTGTGGCTCGACGGCGTGGTCGTCGCGGATCGCCTGCGCCCGACGCTGCGTGTGCCGCGCCGCACACTGGTGCCGGTGCGTCTGCGCGCCGGTGTGAATCGCGTCGTGGTGAAGACCGGGCTCGAGGACCAGAACACGGTCGGTCTGCGCTACGTCGATGCACGTGGTGCGACGCTCGCGGGTGTGAAGGAACTCGATCCGATGGGGACCGCGGCGCTCGGCGGTCCCGTCCCCGACGACATCCCGTCGCCGCCCGTCTTCACCGACGGTGTGGAGGTGCTGCTGCGCGAAGCGCGCGACAAGGACGGCAGGCTGGTCCCCGCGATCGCCGCGGCGGCCGCGCTGGAGTCGCTCCGCGTCGGCGACATCGATCGCGGCACCGACCTGCTGTTCGCCTTCGACCCCGAGGGCCCGGACGATCCACGCCTCGCGCTCGCGATCGGCGAGGCCTGGCGCTCCTGCCCCGACATGCCGCGCGATCTGCGTGACGGCCTGATCCACCGCATCGTCGATCGCGCCGCGAAGGCCGCGCCCCGGCACTGGTTCGCGCAGGCCGCGCGTGCCGACCTGCTGCGTGGCGAAGACCGCCTGGAGGACGCCGCGCGTCTCCTCGCCGGCCTGCTCCGCGATGCCCATGCCGGCCGTTCGACCTTCGCCCGGCTGGTCGCGGTGCAGCGATCCCTCGGCGACGCCGGTGGCGCCGAGCGCACCTGTGAGGACTGGCTGCGCACGCACCCGCTCGACGAGGATGCCCGCGGCGCGATCGTGCGCCTGCATCTCGAGCGCGGCAGCCTCACCACCGCGATGCGCCTGCTGCAGGACGGCCTCACCCTCGCACCGGGCCAACCCGCACTCCTGCACCAGACGCTCTCGCTCGCCACGGAACTCGGCCGGGCGGAGGTCGCGCGGAACGCCTCGACGCGGCTGCACGCCGACGACCCCGACTCCTTCGCCGCCCGTCGCGATGCCGCGGACCTCGCGCGCCAACTCGGCGACCTCGACGGCGCGCGCGAGCTCGAGTCCGCGTTGGCCGTCGATCCCCGCGCCGATCGGAAGACCCTGACCGGACTCGCGTCGCTCGCCTTGCGCGACGGCGACGACGCCCGCGCGAGGACCCTGCTCGGCCGCGTGTGCACGCTGCGACCCGCAGCCTCGATCGAGGAGCAGCGCACGCTGGCGCGCCTGTCCGGCGCCGTCGACGACTTCCCGCGCATCGCCCGCTTCCTCGCCGCGGCCGACGAGATCGAACGCATGGTGAAGGCCTTCGCGCCCGGCGCGCGCGACGCCGGTGCGCCCGCCACCGTGCTCGTCGATCGCATGGTCGTCGAGATGCTGCCCGATGGCGGACGCATCGAGGTCGTCCAGCAACTGCGGCGGATCAACGACCTGCAGGGCGTCCAGGCCAACGAGGAGGCGACCCAGGCCGCGAATGCCGACGAGGTGCTCCGCCTGCGCACCCTCACCGGCGACGGGCAGAGCTTCGTCCCGAGCAAGGTGAAGGGCGAGTACGCGATGCCGCGCCTCGAGCCGGGTGTGTTCGTCGAGGAGCTGTGGCGTCGCCACGTCGATGCGCCGGACGGTGGCCCCTGGCACGGACCGAGCTTCCTGTTCCAGAGCGAGGACGAACCCTTCGAGCACAGCGAACTGGTGCTGATCCTGCCCCCGGGCGCCCGCGGCGAGCTGCGCGGGCGCGGCATCGACGCACCGCCGGAGCGCATCACTCTCGACGATGGCCGTGTCGCGCTGCGCATCGTGCGCGAGGCGGTACCGCGCCTCCCGCAGGAGCGCGCCACGCCGCCGGTCGGCGATCTGGTGCCGATGGTCGCCTGGGGCGAGGACGACTCCTTCGCGGCGCAGGTGCGGCTGATCACGATCGCGGCGCCGATCCGCGCCCGCGTGACCGCACCGATCCGCGCCGCGACGGCGAGGGTCACCGCGGGATGCGAGGGCGATCTCGCCCGTGCGCGCGCGATCCACGCCTTCGTGAACGACAAGATCGGTGTCGAGGCCAACGCCGACGCCACGGCGACGCTGCTGCGCGGACAGGGTTCGCGCTTCTTCCTCGAGGCGGCGATGCTCGATTCGGCCGGTGTGCCGTTGCAGCACGCGGCGGTGCGCGCGGAGGCCGACGAGCTCTCGTCCACCGAGACCTCGCTGTTCCTCTGCGACAACGCGCCGCAGGTTCCCGCGGTCGAGGTGCTGCCGCGCGACGGCGCGCCACTGTGGCTGTTCGCCGACACGCCGCGCCATGCGCCGCTGGGATTCGTCCCCGCGACCCGCGCCGGCGCGATGCTGTTGCGCGCGGGCAGCGGCGACCTCGATCGCCTGCCGCGCGGCGAGGCGCGCGCTCCCGGCTGGACCGCACGCGGCGTGTTCACGCTCGATGCGGACGGCAACGGCGAGCTCGACGTCGAACTCACCCTCCGTGATGCGCGGGGCCTGCAGTTCGCGCAGCAGGTGCGCGAACTCGAGCGCAGCCGTCGCGGCCTGATCGCGCGCAACATCGGTGCGCAGCTGTTCCGGGGTTGGACCCTGCGCGACGCGGAGATCCCCGATGTCGCTCCGGGCGAGACCTTCCGCGTCAACCTGCGCATGCTGCGCCGTGGCGCGCTGGAGCCGTCCGGCGACCAACGTGCGCTCGCGCTGCCCTTCCCGTCGGCGGAGATGTTCAAGCGCCTCGGCGACCAGGGACCGCGCCTGCTGCCGATGCGCATCGACGGCCTGTCGCTCGACGACTGGAGCGTGCTGGTGCGCCCCGGATCGCACTGGCGGATCGCGTCGATCCCGCAGAGCTTCGTCGCGGAGGGCGCGGCCGCCGACTTCAGCCTGCGCTACACGATCGAGGACGGCGGGGTGCGCATCGACCGGCGCCACACCGTCCGCCCCGCGACGATCCCCGCCGCGCAGTTCGACGAGTGGGTGCACTTCCTCCGCACGGCGGATCGTGCGGAGGACGGCCGGCTCGGCGTCGCGGCGCGGTGAGGCGCCGCGGCGAGCCGGCCCCGCGGATCACGGCTTCTTGACGACCGCGATGTCGTGCACCTGCGAGTGCGCGGTGCTCTGGTCGGTCAGCGTGATCTTGCTGCCTTCCTTGGCATTGGCCATCGGCACCGTGATCTCGCCGTTCACGACCGGCAGGCTGGTGACTCCCTCGAGTCCGCTGACCGCCACTTCCTTGGCGCCGCTGCCGAGCTTGATCACCAGCGCATCGCCACCGGCGAAGCCGCTCGACGGTCCGTCGAAGCTCGCCGACACGTAGGCCGGGATGTAGTCGGGGAACCACTTGTTGAGGAAGTTGAAGCGGTAGAGCCCGAAGCCGACGCCGGCGAGGATCAGCAGGAACAGGATCACCTTCGGCCAGACGCTCTTCTTCGGCGCGTACGGATCGACCAGCGACCGCGACGCCCCTTCCGGCAGCTTCTGCAGATCGGTGAGCGAGCGACCCAGCGGCAGGTTGACCCGCGTCAGCGTGTTCACCGCCCAACCGTTCGCATCGAGGATCGGACCGAGGTTGCGCTGCCGCAGCTTGAGCCACGCGATCAGCATCGACGGTCCGGAGATCGCGAGCATCAGGCCGACGAGGCCGAGCGGGATCCAGGGCCCGAGACCGAAGAAGGCGTCGAGCAGACCGGTCAGCGCCGCGGTGATGCCACCGACGGCCACGCCGAGGGCGGCGACCACGCCGACGTCGAACTTGGGCTTGTCCTTCGGCGCGGCACCGGTCTTCGCCGCTTCACCGGTCGCGGCCGCCGCGGACTGCAATCGCGCCGACGCGCCTTCGTCGGCCGCCGCCGCGCGCTTGGCGACGGTCTCCTCGATCCAGCGCATCAGCTTCTTGTACGGCGACCAGAAGGCCTGACCGATGCTGATCGGGTTGTCGATGATCTTGGTGATCGTCGCGTTCCAGTCGTTGCCCTTGCGGTCGTAGAAGATGCCGTTGCGGCCGACGAACAGGTTGTCGTTGTCGCCGGCGGTGAAGGCGCAGGCGACCGTCATCTTCTGCCCACCCGGACGCGTGCAGTCGACGTAGGCGAGGTAGGTCTTCGCCATCGCGGCGAGCGAACCGTGCTTGCCGGCGTCGTTGACGTGGAAGGTGAGATCGCAGGTGCGGCCGTCGAAGTGCAGCGTGCCGGCCTGGAAGATCGCGCCGCGGCGCGCATAGAAGTCGGTGAAGCTGACGTAGTTGCACAGCAGCTTGTGCAGGTCGCGGTGCAGGCGCGCGAGCTTCTCGACCTGCGCGATGCCGTCGATCTCAGCGGCGACCGCCTTGTCCTCGGCGACCGCGGCGAGCAGCGCGTCCTTGTGCTTGCCGCCGAGGATCTCGCGGACGCGCTTGATGCCGAGCTTCTCGACCGCGGCCCCGGCCTTGCTGCCGGCCCAGGCCTTGTGCGCGTCGAGCTTGCCGCACAGCGCGATCCACTCCGCCTCGGTGAGCTGCGCCTTGTCCTTGCAGCACAGGCTGCGGAAGGTCGCGAGCTTGCCGGCCCAGGCCGGATTGACGCCCTCGACCAGCGGCAACGCCTTCTTGGCCTCGACCATCGCCAGCGGGAACGAGGCGATCTCGTCGGCGGTGATGCTCAGGTCCTTCGAGGTCAGCTCGAGGTAGGCCTTCTCCTCACGATTGAGTGCGGCCTGCGCGCGCGGGTCGTAGGCCGCGAGCCGGCAGCGGCCGAAGAAGTCGTCGATCTTGGCGCGCACTGCATCGAGCGCAGCGCTCGCCGCCGCGGTGCCATCTCCCAACGGGAGGACCGACTTCGCGTCGGACTCGCCGGTGCGGTACCAGGCATCGAAGGCGGCGCAGTCGGCGAAGAAGGCGTTGATCGCGCCCTCGTCGATGCCCTTCTTGCCGGAGCGGTCGGCGACGCCGCCGAGGCAGTCGACGATCTCGGTCGCGACCTTGCGCGCCGCCTCGTCGCCGATGTTCTCGGGCGGCACCACGCCGTCGCCGTTGTGCGTCGCTGTGGTCAGGGCACCGGCCGCCTGCTCGGCGTCGGACACCGTCACCTCGGTCGCCTTCTCCTTGCCGAGGCTGAGCACCAGACGCTTCGCCGAGGCGAGCACGGCCTTGCCCTCCGCGGTGTCGGTGCGCACGTTGCCGAGCGACACGCCGTCGCGCTCGTCGACGAGCTGGTCGGGGTCCTTCAGCACCTGACCGACCCAGCGCGTCGCCGCGAGGATCTCGGGCGGGCGGACGAAGCCGTCGCCGTCGGCGTCGAGCAGCTTGAGGGTCTGCTCGTCGAACTCGAGCCCCTTGGTGGGGCAGCTCAACGCGACCCACAGCTTCTGATCGAGGGTGTGCAGCTCGACGATGTCGGCACCGGTGTCGAGGCGGACCTGGTCGACACCACCCGCACGGAAGAAGTTCCACCGGTGCGACGCGCCGGTGCCTGATTTCGCTTTGGCAGCCATCTTGTCTCGGTCCCCGCCACGGAGGTGGCTCGTTTCCTGGGGGCGAGCAGCATCCCCGGCCACCTCGGGCTTTCAAGCTCGCGGGGCCAAGGCGGCCCGTGCGGAATCCAGGGCGATCGAGTGCAGCGGGACGCGCGGCAACGCGGAGAATCCCGGACACGCATGAAAGCTCTGGGCCGCCTCCTGCCGACCGCGACCTGCACCTTGGCGCTCCTGTGCGCGATCCGGGCACAAGCCTCGCCGGACGCGCTCCCCCCGTCCGCTGCGGACGCCGCCGCGGACTCCACGCTGAACTCCGCGTACCCCCGGCTCCTCGAACTGCTGATGTCCGGCATCGAGCGCACGGAGCCGTCGGCGAACATCATCACGCGCAGCGGCGGCGAGACGGTCTTCGACGGCAGCTACGACTGGCACTCCTGCATCTCGGCGCACTGGGCCGCGCTGTGCATGGCCCGCGTGTTCCGCGACCGCGCGATCGAAGCGCGCATCCTCGACCGGCTGAGCCCCGCCGTGCTCGAGCACGAGCGCGAGCTGTTCGCGCAGGTCGACGCGCATGACGTCGACGGGTCATCGCAACGCACGCGCGGCGCGCGCTCCTTCTTCATGCCCTTCGCCGATGCCTGGCTGCTGCTGCTCCTCGCGGAGGTCGCCCGCCACGACGGCCGCGACACCGCCGAACTGCGCGCATTCCGCGCCGAGACCGAGAACCGCGTGCTGCGGCACCTGGAGTCCTCCGCCTTTCCCGACGGACGCAACCGCTCGGACACCGACAACCCGGTCTTCGAGGGCGCCTACCGATCCTTCCTCTTCGCCTGCCTCGCCCTGCATCTCGCCGGCACCGTGGGCGCGGAATCCGCGTCGCGCTTGCAGGCGATCGAGACGACGAAGGTCGATCCCTGGCGTCCGCGCCTCTGCACCGACGTCGCGCGCCTGCCCACCGACTTTCTCGACCTGCGTGCGATCTTCGCGCTGCTCGAGCGGCTGCGCGATGAGGGCCCAGCACCGCTGGCGTCGCCCCCCATCCGGCTCCCCGAGAAGGTCTCGATCGGCGACTGCCACGTGCTGGGCCGCATCGTCACCGCGACCTGGCCGCTCGCCTTCGACGCAGCGACGGACCCCGGCGCGCGCGCGGCCTTCGTCGCCCGCACCGCCGCGTTCCTGACACGCCGCGACCTGTGGGACGGCGACTTCGGCGCGACGCAGCACTGGGTCCCGCAGTACCTCTGGCTCGGTCTGTGGTTGGCACGCGGGCGCGACTGAAGGCACCGGGCAGGGTGCCGTGCGGCAGGGCCCGAGCCGGCGCGACACGCTCCTGGCGACGGCCGTCGGGCTCTTGTCGGACGGCACCGCACCGCGCTGGTATCGTCGCGCCCTGCCCAGGCAAAGGAGTGCCCGACAATGATGCGTGGAGTCCACATCGCATTGCTCGCTTGGATCGGAGCCGTCCCCCTCGTCGCACAGACCGATTGGATCGTCGACGCCACCGGTGGCGGCCACTTCACGGACCTGCCTCAGGCCGTGGCCGCGGCAGCACCCGGTGACGGACTGATCGTGCGCGCCGGCAGCTACACCGGCACGACGATCAACTTCGGATTGAGGATCGTCGGGACCACGAGCGCGCGAGTCACGAGTGGCGTGCTGGTGATCCAGGCGGTGCCGGTGTCGCAGGGCGTCTCGATCGCCAACCTGACCGTCGAGAGCGGGGTCACGATCGACTCTTGCCCGGGACCGATCGTGCTCGACGCCTGCGCGATGGTTCGATCCGGCGGCACCTCGGCGACGATGTCGAACACCGCGCTTCGCATCATGAACTCCGCTCACGTCGCCGTTCATCGATGCACGGTGGTGAGCTCCAGCTTCCCGAATCAGGCGATCACCATCGCGGACTCGACCGTCGCGTTGACGGACACGTATTCCGTTGGATCCTCGCCCTATCCCTACTTCGCGAACTTGACCCAACTCGCGTTTCCAGGTGGTCCGGGACTGTCCGCCGACCGATCGGTCCTCCATCTCACGAATCCGCGCCTGACCGGCGGCGGGGACGGCATCGGGCTCGACTACAACTGGTTCACGCCGTTCCCCATCGCTGGCCCTCCGGCGATGTCGGTCCGATCGACGACCGTCCGCATCGCCGGCAATGTCTCGAGCGTGGTCACCCGCTCGAGCGGAAGCGTGCCCGATCTCGAAGTGACTGGCGGCAATCTCACGGTGGATCCGCGCACCAGCGTGCTGGCGCGACGCGTGCGGACCTCGACACCGCCGACGGTGACTTCGATCGACGTCGTGGACGCCGCGCAGAGCGGCCTCTCACCGCGCGTCGACTTCACGCTGCTGGCGACGTCGGGCGCGACGAGCTGGCTTCTGGTCTCCCTGCCGGCACCACCGATCGCGCTCCCGCCGCTCGGCGATCTCTGGCTCGACCCCGCTTCGACGATCCTGGTCGGCGGCTTCGTGCACCAGACGGACGTGGTCACCACGCAGGTCACGCTCGCGGCGCCGATCCCGACCGGCACGGCGATCACTGCACAGATGGCGGTCGTGCGTCCGAGCGGCGTCTCGCTCGGCGATCCCTGCCACTTCGTGGTCCGCTGACGATTCAGCCGAACAGCGCCGCCGAGTCGACGTGGCGCGGGCCGTTCTCGTCGCAGCGCGAATGCTGGGTCGGATACAGCGCGGCCGCGCCGATCTCGCCCTTCTTGTTCACCGCGTAGAAGTTGACCTGGAAGTCGGGGCGGCCGTCGGGCTTCTGCAGGCGCTTGACCTTGGTGTAGCGCACCACGTCGCGCAGCGCCGCGAGGCAGGCGTCGGTCGGCGCGAGTCCGTCGGCCATGTAGCGCACCACGCGATGCGCGCCGTTGGTGACGATCACCGCTTCGCCACGGCCGGTCGAGCCGGCCACGCCGTGGTCGTTGTCGACGTAGTTGCCGCAGCCGATCAGCGGTGAGTCGCCGACGCGGCCGGGGATCTTGAAGGCCAGACCGCTGGTCGTCGTGCAGCCGCCGAGGTCGCCGTTCGCGTCGATGCAGCCGACGTGGATGGTGCCGGTCTTGCGCACGTACTCCTTGCCCATCGCGCCGTTCTCGTCGGGATCGACCCAGTCGTCCTCCTTGCTCAGCCGCTCGCGCCACTTCACCCACTCCTGACGCGCGTGCTCGGTGAGCAGGTTCTCCTCCTTGAAGCCGTGCATGCGCGCGAAGCGCAGCGCACCTTCGCCGACCAGCAGAACGTGGTCGGTGCGGCGCATCACCTTGAGCGCGACCTGCGCCGGGTTCTTGATGTTGCGCAGCGCGGCGACCGCGCCGGCCAGACCGCTGCGGCCGTCCATCACGCAGGAGTCGAGTTCGACCTCGCCGTCGGCGTTGGGCAGACCGCCGTAGCCGACGCTGTCGTCCTCGGGGTCGTTCTCGACCGGCTCCACGCCGAGCACCGCGGCATCGACCGGCGGCAGGCCCTCGAGCATCTTCTGCACCGCGATCTCGACAGACTTCAGCCCGTTGCGGCTCGACACCGCCACCGGACGGAGCGCACGGCGCCGCGGCGGGACGTGGAAGGGAACGACGAGCGGGGCGACGGCGCCGGCGGTGGCGACCGCGCCGAACAGGGAACGACGCGTGAGGAGCTCCGACATGGGGGCGCATGCTATGGGGCGGCGGACTCGACCGATACTTTGCACCCCCAAGCTCTGCCGCTCCGGTCGCGCGCAGCCCCTTCGCGCGATCCGGCCCGCGAGGGTTGCGACCCAGGCCACGATCGGTGGAGGGATTCGAACTCGTGGTCCACACCGCGTTCGCGCAGTGAACGGGCGGAACGCATCTGGCGCAGGGCGGTGTCGCTGGCCAGATTGGGAGCATGCCCGACGTCCGCCGGTTGCTGGCCCGCCTCCCGATCCTCCTCTCGCTCGCGCTCCCGCTGTGCGCGCAGGACAACGACCCCGCACGCCTCACGGTCGAACGCTTCACACGCGGCGAGTTCGCGGCGCGCCCCTTCGGACCGGTGCGCTGGCTCGACGGCGCGCACTACACCACCCTCGAGCCGAATCGTGAGCGCAACGCGCTCGAGCTGGTGCGCTACGACGCCCGCTCCAACGCCCGCGACGTCCTGATCACCGCGAGCGATCTGCACCCGGAGGGTCGTGATCGCGCACTGATCATCGAGGACTACCAACCCTCGCCCGACGGCAAGCACTGGCTGGTGTTCTGCGACAGCGAACGCGTCTGGCGACAGAACACGCGCGGCGAGTACCACGTCGTCACCCCGGGGCAGGGCAGCAAGCGGCTCGGCGGCGACCTCCCGAAGTCGACCCTGATGTTCGCCAAGTTCTCACCCGACGGCACGCGCGTCGCCTACGTCGCACACAACGACCTCTTCGTCGAGGACTGGTTCTCCGGCACACGCGTGCAGCTCACGACCGACGGCAGCCGCACCGTCATCAACGGCACCTTCGACTGGGTCTACGAGGAGGAGTTCGACTGTCGCGACGGCTTCCGCTGGAGCCCCGACGGAACACGCATCGCCTTCTGGCAGCTCGACTGCTCGGGCGTCGGTGAGTTCCTGATGATCGACAACCTGAGCGGGCTCTACCCGAGGACGGTTCCGGTGCAGTACCCGCTCGCCGGCACCACCAACTCGAGCTGCCGCATCGGCGTGATCGATGCGCAGGGCGGCGCGACGGTGTGGCTGAAGACCGAGGGCGATCCGCGCAACACCTACCTGCCGCGGATGGAATGGCATCCGTCCGGCAGGGAGCTGATGGTGCAGTGGCTCCCGCGTCACCAGAACCACCTGAAGGTCCTCGCCGCCGATGCGGCGAGCGGTGCGATCCGCACGGTGCACGAGGAGCACGACGAGGCCTACATCGACGTCCGCGACGACTTCCGCTGGTTGCAGGACGGCAAGTCGTTCTTCTGGACCAGCGACGTCGACGGCTGGCGTCACGCCTGGGCACTGCCCTGGGGCAAGGGCGAGGCCGCACTGCTGACCTCCGGCCCCCACGATGTGATGTCGGTCGACTACGCCGATGTCGATCGCGGCCTGCTCTACGTCAGCACGACTCCGAACCCGACGCAGCGCTACCTGATGACGGTGCCCTCGGGCGGCGGCGAGCCGCAGCCGATCGCGGCCGCTTCACCGAAGTCCGCACCGGGCACGCATCAGTACGAGATCAGCACCGACGGCTCGCTCGCGATCCACACCTTCTCCGCCTTCGACACGCCGCCGGTGATCGACCTCGTGACGCTGCCGGCG
The DNA here is from genome assembly GCA_046349595.1 of Planctomycetota bacterium. Lineage (GTDB taxonomy): Bacteria > Planctomycetota > UBA1135 > UBA1135 > UBA2386 > JACRLW01. The sequence goes on along the minus strand of JAXMCA010000001.1, from coordinate 905,041 downwards.
CACGAACGCGTGCGCATGCTGGTCGACAACCGTGCACTGCACGCGCGCAACGACGCGCTCGACAAGGGCAGGAACGAGATGTTCCGCGTCACGACGTCGGAGGGCATCGAGATCGACGGCTGGGCGATGTACCCGAAGGACTTCGACCCCGCGAAGAAATGGCCGGTGGTGTTCCACGTCTACAACGAGCCGTGGGCGCAGACCGTGCTCGACTCCTGGGCCGTCCCCCACCACCTGTTCCACCGCTGGCTCACGCAGCAGGGCTACGTGGTGATGAGCCTCGATGCGCGCGGCACCCCGGCGCCGCGCGGACGCGCCTGGCGCAAGGCGCTGTTCCAGAACATCGGGATCAAGAGCTCGCACGACTGGAGCCTCGCCGTCGACGCCCTGTGCGCGCAGCACGACTGGATGGACCGCGCGCGTCTGTCGATCTGGGGCTGGTCCGGAGGCGGCGCGATGACGCTCAACATGCTGTTCCGCTACCCGGGGCTGTTCCGCGCCGGGATGGCGGTGGCGCCGGTCAGCGACATCCGGCTCTACGACTCGATCTACCAGGAGCGCTACTGCGGGCTGCCCGACGAGGTGCCCGACGTCTACCGCACCTGCTCGCCGATCAACTTCGCCAAGGACCTGAAGGACCAGCTCCTCCTCGTGCACGGCACCGGCGACGACAACGTGCACTACCAGAACAGCGAGCGGCTGGTCGACGAGCTGATCGCGCAGGGCAAGCAGTTCGAGTTCTTCGCCTACCCGAACCGGACGCACGCGATCGTCGAGGGCCGCAACACGCGCACGCACCTCTATTCGCTGCTCGGCGACTTCCTGATGCGCCGGGTTCCCGCGGGTCCGAGGTGAGCCGCACCACGAAGCTGGCCCGCGCCACACGCCCCCGCCATGATGCGCGCCCCGATGCGGCCGCATCGGACCCGATCCCCGCATGAAGTGGAGCGCCGTGTTCGCGATGGTCGCGCTGCTCGTGGTCGGCGTGTGGCTCGTCGTCCGCGACGACGCCCCGCTGCCGCTGCGCGCCGATTCCAAGGCCCACGAGCTGCGTCTCGACACCATGCGCGGCGCGCTCGAGCACCATCCGGCCGACGACACCTTCCGCGTGGTGTTCCGCGACTCCGATCAGTCGTCGCCGGTGCTCGACCGCGCGACCGTCGAACGCGTGTTCGGCAAGGACCGGGTCGCCGCACTCACCCTCGACCAGCCGAACTTCGTGTTCAAGCTGTTCAACATCACGAGCTGGGGCAGCTTCGCCTGGGTGCTGCTCGGCCTGCTCGGGCAGGTCGCGTTCTTCCTGCGCATGTTCGCGCAGTGGATCGTCTCCGAGAAACGCAAGGAGACGGTCGTGCCGGAGATCTTCTGGTGGCTGAGCTTCTTCGGCGGCGTCGCGCTGTTCACCTACTTCGTGTGGCGCAAGGAGCTGGTCGGCGTGCTCGGGCAGACCACCGGCGTGGTGATCTATGCGCGCAATCTGCGCCTGATCCACAAGCAGCGGCGGCGTCTGGCCGAGGCGACGAAGGCGGGCACCTCGCCGGCCTGATCACGCCCTCGATCGGGCCGAGATCGACCGCGCTCAGCGGACCTGGACCGAGGCCCCGGCCTTCTCGCTCGAAGCGGTGAGCAACGCGACGTAGCGCGCATCCTCGCCCACGCACAACAGCCCGCCGAGCAGGAGACCCTGATCGCCCGCAAGCGTCGCCTTGGCGTTGACGCGCTGCCGGCACAAGAGCGGTGTCTGCAAGCTGATCTCCGGGCTGTGCTGCAGGCGGAAGCCGGTGACGGCGATCGGGTCGATCTTCTCGACCAGGGTCATGCCGACGTTCACATCGATCTCGGCTCGGGCTGCCGTCGACGCATGGTCGCAGTGGATCCACCACACCACGCCGGCGCGCGCCGTGTCGATCACCGGATCGGACATCAGCGCCGACGGCCGGCTGCGCAGTTCGAAGCCACGCACGTAGGCAGTCGACTCGACGATCGACGCCGTGGTCAGCCGCCCCGGATCACAGTTGAAGCGCGGCTCCTGCACCACGCTCGCGCGGCCCGACTTGACGAGATCGGCCATCGCCGCCTCGACGTCGCTCGCCTTCACGCGACCGCCGATCGCGCCGCAGCCGTCGTGCAAGGTGGCTTCGATCGCGGTCGCGCCGTCGCGCAGGAGGGCCCGCGCACAGGCCGCATCGACCTTCCACAGCGAGACCTCGACGAGCAACGGCGCGAGACCGGCCGCCGCACCCGCCGGTGCCGGAGCCGGCACGGTCTCGGCTTCGGTCAGGCCCTCGGTCGGTCCCACCGCACCGTGGTAGTCGACCGCGAACCACTCCTCGGCCGGCACCGGTTGCGGCCACGCAAGATCGTTTGGAGTCGTGGCGCAGGAACCCAACAGGGAGACGACGACGACGGACAGGCGACGATGGGACATCGGGGGACACCGCGCGGCCAGAGGGGCCGCGCAGTGTAGCGCCCGCTCGGTTGCCGACGTCCTCCGGCCTACTGACCCATCGCAGCCGGGGCCGCAACCCGAACGGGTTGCAGCGTCGTCGCTGCGCGACGACCAGAGTGGCCCAGGCCGCTTTGCTTGCTGGGGTCCTTCGGCCTCCGACTCGTCGCGTGACGCGACGATTCTCCGGCCTACTGACCCATGGTCAGGAGCAGACCGTTCGAGGTCTGCAGCCCGAGCAGGTTCGCGCCGGGGACAGCGCTGATGCCCTCGCAGAACAGCTGGCCGCCGATCAGCGTCGGATCGGACGGGAACGCCAGCGGCAGGGTGCCGGTCGGTGTGGTGAGGATCGCACCGAGGAGCACCGCGGTGCTCAGGTCGATGTTGTTCGAGCAACCCGGCATGCCGGCTCCGGTCAGGTCGACGGGCGGGATCTGGCCGGCGAAACCGATCAGGACCGCGGTGAACGCGGCGGTGGCCGGGATGTTGGCGACCGTGAAGTCCCGCGAAGTGCCGAGGATCGGCCGACCGCTCATGTCCATGAACACACCGGCGGCCGACGTCGAGCTGGTGCTGAATCCGAAGCTGGCGAGGCTGCTGAGATCGCGGCTGCCCGGATCGGCGTAGGTTCCCGCACCCGGCTTCAGACCGACCAGCATCTCACGCACGGTGTAGGGGTGGTTGATGGTCAGGTAGTGGTACTCGATCGCGCCGTCGGCGAAGAGCTTGACCTGGAAGGTGCTCGCGGTGGGCCCGCCGAGCGCCGGGGACCACCCGAACGCACCGATCCCGTTCCAGGTGCAGTAGACCACGGTGTTGCTCGGGTCGATGTCGAATCCCCACGTCCCACCACCACCGGTTCCGGTCGGGTTCGCGTTCCAGTCGGTCCAGGCCGGAGCGAGGCGTGGCGCCAGGGTGAGCAGCTCCGAGGCCGACGGCGAGAAGTCGGTCGAGGTCTGGGTCGCGTCGAGCCAGACGAAGCCGTTGGTGCACATCTTGATCTGCGTCGTGCTGCCACCCACGTAGGGGAAGGTGAAGGGCAGGGTGAGCGCGGCCGAGAGTCCGTCATCGGCTCCGGCGAACGGAGCGGCGATCGGTGCGACGAAGTTGACCGGGATCGAGGACACGTCGTAGCCGCCGAGCGCATTGGGCTGCATGCGGATCGCGCTGTTCGAGAGGTCGCAGGAACGCGACGGCGAGAAGAACTGGTAGAAGGTGCCCTCGTAGCACTTGTTGCCGTAGGTGCTCTTCGACGCGGCCGTCGGATCCGCCACGTAGTCGAGAGTGACGACGATTCCCGCCGAGGTGTTGAGGCTGCCGGTCACCGCGCCGGCCGTGGTGCTGTAGAGCCGCGCCGCAGGAGTGCCGCTCGGGATCTGGTAGTCGGTGGTCTGCACCGTGCCCAGCGACCACGAGCCCGCCGCCCAGCTGATGTCGATCAGCAGGTCACCGGTGCCGGTGTACACGAAGGGGTTCTGCAGCGTGATGTCGACGTAGTCGATGCCGGGGAAGGCCTGGGCCGTGCTCGCCACCGCGACGTTGCCGGTGTAGACCACGGCGAGATCCCCGCCGAGGTTGTTGGCGAAGGTCGTGCTCGGTGCGGTGTACGGCGTCGCCGACGTGCACATCTGGACCGTGACCCCGGACCAGGTACCGCCGGTCAGGACGGTGGTCGTCGACGTCCCGTTGGCGCGGAAGCGCAAGCGCGTGATGGTGATGACACCGCCGGGGAGCGTGTCGCGGGCGTAGAACAACTGGTGGTGCATCGCGGTGCCGGTACCGGTGGCCGATGCTCCCGAACTCCACAGGGTGCCGGTCGAAGAGGTTCCTTCGAAGCCCTGGGCGACGGCAGGGGGAAGAGTGACGGATTGCGCCGACAGTGTCGCGACCAACGCGAGGCTGAAGGCGAGGGCAGGCAGCTTGCTCATGGATCGATGCTGGGAGAGACGAGGACAATGGTCCTCGGGATCGCGGGATGATCGCCGGCGATCCGGATCCGCCAAGCCCCACTCCTCTCCGACACGGTCCTGCGCACGGGCGTCTCCCCGCCCCCTCGGCTCCGCCGGCCACCCGCACGGCGCTCCCGCGGATGATCCCGGTTCGGCCGCGGGCAAAGAGAGCGGACAAAGAGAGATCGTCGCCGTCATCAGTGCGTCGATGGCGCTGACACGGCAGTGCGACCCGTGCCCCACGCTCTCTCGGAAACGACCTCGGCCGACGACGACCTCTCGGCGCCGACTAGCCGTTCCGAAGGCACGGTCGCGCAAACGGATGTGAGAAAGATGTCGCCCTTCGCGACGCGAACTCGTCCGTTCCCATCGCGAGCACGCGACATCTTTCTGGAGCGGGAGCGGTCGAGGTCTGCTTAGATGCCCTCCCGCCGTGAGCAGGATCAACCTCGATCGTTGGATCACGCACCTGCGCGGACTCGAAGGTGCAGCCCTCGAGCCGGCACGTGTCTTCGAAGTCCTCGCCGATCCCCGGCTCGACGCCGACGAGATCGTGCGACGGGCCTGCTTCCGCGACGACCGCTACACCCGCACCTCGATCTACCGCAGCGCGACCTTCGACGTGATCGTGCTCGGCTGGAGCCCCGGACAGCACACCCCGATCCACAACCACGCTGGGCAATGCGGTTGGGTCCGCCTGGTGCGCGGTCGCATCGAGGAACAGGCCTTCGCCTATGCCGGAGGTGCGGCCCACGCCGATCTCGGGGGCGTGGACATCGACGACGAAGGTGTGGGTCACGGCGTCGACCTCGAGCCGACCACCTACACGCTCGCGACCGAGTCCGGCACGGTGGTCGCCGTCGATCGCGACCGTGCGATCCACCGCCTCGGCAATCCGGTGCTCGGTCGCGGCGACGAGCCGACGGTGACGCTGCACGTCTACTCGAAGCCGCACGACTCCTGCCTGGTCTTCGACCCCGATCAGCGCACCTGCCGTCGCCGCGAGTTGCGCTTCGACTGAGGTCCTGCTCAGGCGTGCACGCCGGGCGCCTCGGTGCCGGTCTTGTGCACCCATTCCGGGTAGCTGCCCGGATACACGAAGGGCGCACCACCCTGGGGGCAGGCGCTGACGTCGAGCACGCGGTTGGCGAGCCCGCGCAGGAAGGTGCGGTCGTGGGAGACGAACAGCATCGAGCCCTCGAAGTCCTTCAGGGCGCCGATCAGCATCTGCTTGGAGGCGAGATCCAGGTGGTTGGTCGGCTCGTCGAGAACCAGGAAGTTCGGCGGATCGAAGAGGATGATCGCGAGCACGAGGCGCGACTTCTCGCCACCGCTGAGGATCTCGACGCGCTTCTCGACGTCGTCGCCGGAGAAGTCGAAGCCGCCGAGCAGGCTGCGCTTGGTGCCGATCGACTCCAGCGGAAAGCGACGGTCGAGCTCCTGCCAGACGGTGAGCGAGGGGTCGAGCAGGTCGAGCGACTGCTGCGCGAAGTAGCCCATCTTCACGCCGGCGCCGATCTTGACGATGCCGGAATCGGCCTCGATCGCACCCGACACCATCTTCAGCAGCGTGCTCTTGCCCGAGCCGTTCTGCCCCATCACGCACCAGCGCTCGCCGCGCTTCACCTCGAAGTCGAAGCCGCGGTAGACCTGCCGCTTGCCGTAGCCCTTGTGCACGCCGTTGAGCTTGACGACGTCCTCGCTGATGCGCGGCGGCCTGCGGAACTCGAAGGGTTCGATCACGCGACGCTTCGGCGGATCGAGCCGTTCGATCTTCGCGATCGCCTTGGCGCGGCTCTGCGCCTGCGCCGCCTTCGCCACGTGCGTGCCGAAGCGGTCGATGAAGCGCTGCATCTTCGCGATCATCGCGGCCTGCCTCTCGTAGGCGGCCTGCTGCTGCGCGCGACGCTCCTCCTGCATGCGCTCCATGAACGCGTAGTTGCCGGTGTAGGAGACCAGTTCGCCGCCGTCGACGTCGATGATGCGCGTGACCACACGGTCCATGAAGTCGCGGTCGTGGCAGGTCATCAGCACGGTCGCGCGCGATCCCTGCAACCACTTCTCGAGCCACAGGATCGACTCGATGTCGAGGTGGTTGGTCGGTTCGTCGAGCAGGAGCACGTCGAAGGCGCCGAGCAGCACCTTGGCCATGCCGACGCGCATCTTCCAACCGCCCGACAGCGCCCCGACGTCGCCCTGGATCTGGTCGTCCTCGAAACCGAGGCCGTGCAGGACCTCGTGGGCGCGAGAATTGAGCTCGTAGCCACCGAGGTGCGAGTACTCGTCCTGCACCACACCGTAGCGCTCGATCACCTGGTCGTAGTCGGGTGCCTCGTGGTCGGCGAGCCGCGCCTCGAGCTGCTGCAGTTCGCCGTGCAGGTCGCCGAGACGTCCGCAGCCGATGGTGACCTCGTCGAGCACGCTGCGTCCCGACATCTCCGCGGTCTCCTGGCGGAAGTGCCCGATCGCGATGCGCTTGGGCACCGAGACCTCGCCGTCGTCGGCATGCTCCTCGCCGGTGATCAGGCGGAAGATCGTCGACTTGCCCGCGCCGTTGGGGCCGACCAGGCCGACCTTCTCGCCGGGGTCGAGTTGGAGCGAGGCCTCGACGAACAGCACCTGATGGCCGTGGCGCTTGCTGACGTTGGTGAGCGAGATCATGCGGGGGCGAACAGGTTAGCGACGGCCTCCGCCGAGTGCGCTCCCCCTCGCCGTTGGCTCACCGCCTGAGCGTGCTCGAGAGCGCCCGGGCCACCGCCGCATTGCCCGCGGCGGAGTAGTGACCGCCCTCGGACCATGCCGCGGCATCGCCGGGATCGAGCGCATCGCCGGGGTCGTCGACGCGGATCCCGGCGCCCCGCCAGCGCTCGACCAGCCGCTGCCAGCTCGCGTGCCCCCCGGCGCGGAGCGCACGCAGGCCGTCGCGGTCGGGCAACAAGAGGATGCGGAACGCGGCTCCGCTCGCGTGGACCTCGCGCGCCATCTGCTCGCCGATCGCCGCGGTGACCTTCGCGACCTCGCCGGTGGGATCGGCGAGCAGCACGTGGGGATCGCGGTTGCGCGTGCAGAGCAGGGTGACGAAGAGGCGCGACGTCGCCGACCAGTGCCAGACGAAGCTGCCCTGCCGCGCCCATGCCGAAGGCCAGCGTGCGACGAAGGCGTCGTGCGGCGCCACCGCGGCGACGAAGCGATCGGGATCGTCGACCAGGGCGAGCAGTTCGGTGAGGGAACGGCAAGGCTGAGGCACCGCGAGGAGGGCGCCCTGCGCATCGAGTTCGAAGCGAGGCTTGAACGCGACGGTCGGCGACCAGGGTCGAAGCGCCGGCCGGTAGAGGTTGACGTTGCGCGCTGCCGCAGCCGGCATGAAGCCGAGCCACACCTCGTCGGCCCGCAGGGTCGGTCCGAGACGGCGCCAGCGCAGGAAGGCCTGATCGAGTCCGTAGCCGGGCACGCCGAGGTTGATCACCTCGACGTCCTCGCCGAGCGCCGCCTCGAGCCGGTCCGGCCAGGCCTCGTCACCCGCGACCTCGGTCCCGAAGGTGAACGAGCAGCCGAAGACCAGGATCCGTCGCGTGCCTTCGCGCCTCTGCCGGCCGTGGACGCGTGAGCCGACGCGCGCGCCGAGCGCGTCGATGCGCTCGCCTCCGCTGCCGGACTCCGGACGGTTGTCCCAGCCGAGTTCCGCATCGAAGGCGATGGTGCCGTCGGCCGGGGTCCCCTCCGCGACCTCGCGCCGCAACCGCGCCACGGATTCGACCTGCACCGGTGAGAACAGCGGAGGATCGAAGGGCGCGATGCGCACGCCGAGCAGATTGCCGCTGCGGAGCAACGCGACGCGCGCCGCCTGGTCGAGGATCACGATCCCGAGGACGGCCACCAGCAGGACACGCAGACGGCGACGCCGCGGTCGCGAAGGAAGTGGAGACGGCTTGCTGCTCATCGGGAACGCGATCGACCCGCCGCGCAGGATCCTAGCGGACCGTCTCCGATCCCGAACTGTGCGGAGCGACGCTCAGCGCCCGAGATCCATCTGCACACCGTTGGACAGGTCGAAGCCCAGGTTGGCGTCGGTCGGTGCGATCACCGCCTGTGCGCTGAGCGAGAGTCCGTCGAGCAAGGTGAGATCCGGAACGTCGAAGCCGAAGCGGAACGCGCCGCCGGCGAGCGGCAACGCGGGGGTCACCAGGCCGACACCCGGATCGACGACGAGTTCGCAGGCCCCGGCGAGCGGGAAGCGCAGCGGATGAGGTGGGGTGAATCCCAGCAGCACGAAGGCGACGGAACCGACGCTGCTGCGGCCCCCGAGATCGACGTGACCACCGAGCAGCGGAGGCTGCTCTGCACGCAAGCTCGCCGCACGCGCCGCTCCACCACAGGCCGCGGCACTTCCGACGGCGAGAGCACCGAGTTCGACGACATGCGGCTCGGAGCCGGCGACCGGATCCTGCATCGTGAACCAGAGCTGACCCGCGGCGATCGAAGGATTGTCGACGGTCACCGAGGCGATCGAACCGAGGTCACCCGCCTCCAGCAGGGCCAGCACGCGCGTGCCCGATGCGGTGCCGTCGGTGACGAGGATCCGGTAGCGACCCGAACCATCCGCGGGTGCCGAGCGCACCAGCGCGAAACGGCCGCCCGCCGGCACGGTGACCGCGAGCACGTCGTTCGTCGGCAGCGACGCGATCGGTCCGGTGCCGGCTGCGGTGCCGTCGCTGCTCCACAACTCGAAGAGCACGCGCGCCTGGGTGGTGACGAACACGAGCCGCGAGCCGACCGCGACGGGCGATCCGGTGCCGATCCACTGTGTTCCCGTGGGCAACATGACTTCGCTCACCGCGAGCGTGCGCAGGTCGATGCGCTCGACGCGGTCCAGCATCGTCGCCCAGAGAGCATCGCCCGACGCGACCAGACGGCGCACGCCTGCACTCGATGCCGTACCGGCGAAGGTCGCGACGACCTGCGTTCCGCCCGGCGTCCCGTCGATGCGCGTCAACTGGAGATCATGGCTCGCGCCGGCATTGAGCAACCAGACGCGGTCCGCGGCGGAGACGAGGTCGAAGCCGGCGGTGACGTTGGTCGGCCAAGGAACGGTGCCGAGCGAACTCGTGCCCGAGCTGGTGCCATCGGTGACGAAGACCTGCCCGAGTCCGGAGGCGAGCCGACCGTCGACGATCACGGCACGCTCACCGAGCCGCGCGATCCCGACACCGTTGCTGAAGGTGGTCGTCGCGAGGAACTGCATCGCACCCGCAGCATCGGTCGAGAACACGCCGACGTGGCTGCCGTCGTTGCCGACGAAGAGCACGCGATCGCCCAGGGCGACGAGAGGCGGAGACACCTCGCCGAGCGGTCCCGGGATGATCTCGGCGGGGATCCGCGTCCCCGCAGCCGTGCCGTCCGTGACCCACAGCTCGGAGCCGGTCGCATCGGCGGAGATCGCCATCCACATCCGGTCGGCGGACTCGACGGCACCCTGCATCCGGCGGAACCCGCTCAGCAGCGAATGCGTGCCGGCGGCGGTGCCGTCGGAGACGAACAGTTCGCGGCCGTTGGCGGTCGCCGCATCGAAGACGACGCGACGACCGAAGCGCGTGAAGTTGGAGGGGAAGGAGCCGCGCGTCGAACTGCCGCCGACCGGGACGGCGAGATCCGCGAGGAGCGCTGTGCCCGTCGCGGTGCCGTCGGTGACCCCGAGTTCCACACCGAGCAAGGTGTCGACGAGGGGGAAGAACACGGTGTTGGAGCCGGCGACGACCTCCTTGACACCCCCCGCCTCCGCGAGCTGGATCGCGGTGACGGCCAGCGGGTCGATCGACCACAGCCCGCGCAACGAAGTGGCGCTGCCAGAGACGATGCGGTTGCCGACCACCACGGTGTGGGACGGCGAGGTCGTGAGTTGCCCGGCGTGCAGGAAGGGCAGCGGACCGACGTCGACCGTCGAGTTCGCCTGGGCATCGAGACGCAGCAGGCGCGTCTGCTGCGAAGCGTCGCGCGCGATCAGCCACAGCGAGCCCTGCACCTCGCCGGCGACCTCGCACAGCGAGTAGCTCCCGCCGAGCGCGAGGTGGCGCGTGCCGCTGCTGCTGCCGTCGGTGACCAGCAGATCCCCGGATCGGGGCAGCACCGCCGCACCGCCGAAGCTGCGCGCGAAGTTGCGTGCGTAGTTGACGAAAGGAGCCGGCGTGACCGAGGCGACCACCGTGGTGCCTGCGACGGTGCCGTCGCTGCTCCAGGTGTCGAGACGCGAGTTCTGGAAGAGGATCTGGGAGGTGACGTCGAGGATCGCGTGGCCATTGGGCAGGGTCGTCGTCGCCCAACCGCCGATCGCTGCCCCCGCGGGCAGGAAGTTCGCGAGCCGGAAGGTGCCCGGCACGGTGCCGTCGCTGCGCCACAGGTCGATCGAGGTCCCGTTGTAGGCGGCGAAGACCACCGCCTCGCGGCCCTGCGCATCCCGCGCGACGGAGGACGGCGTGCCGGCGAGCGGCGCCACGGTCGAACCCGCGCCCGGCGAGATGTCGGCGAGCATCTGCGTACCTCGCGCCGTGCCGTCGGTGACCCAGGGTTCGATGCCGTGCGTGCCATCGTCGAAGAGGAACACCAGGCGACCGTTCACCGCCCAGGCCTCGGTCAGCACGCTGCCCGTCGGGCCAGGCGTGAGGTCGGCGATCATGCGGGTGCCGGCCGCACTGCCATCGCTGAGCCAGGGTTCCCGGCCGTGGACTCCGTCGTCGGCGAAGAAGAACAGCCGCGAGCCGACGGCACGCAGGGTCTTCGGATCGGAACTCGCGGAGCCGACGCGGACGTCCGCCACCATCCGCGTGGTCGGACGCGACCCCAGACTCACGAACAGTTCGCGCCCGGAGTCGAGCGAGGTCGCGACGAAGTAGGTCAGGGGTCCGACCGGCGTGAAGTCGCTCGGCGAGGACGACGGCGGATCGGCCGGTCGCGTGTCGATGTCGACCACGAGCCGCGGCGCCTCGGGCACCTGCTGTGCAGCGAGGCCGGCGGAGAGGAACAGAGCAGTCGCGGCGAAGCTTGCCTTCATCGAAATCCCTTCCGAGCGCAATGCGACGCGTGAGAGGTGGCGCGGCGGGCGTCTTAGCCGGGTCCGACCGATTGGTCACGCCCTTCCTCGAACTCGGTCTCGCGAAGAGGACTCGAGGGTCGCGGACCTCGGCTCTGGCTTCCCGATCGCGCGTCACGACGCCGATCGTCAGAATGCCGCCATGGCGCTCTCCGATCCGACCCTCGACCGTCGCTCCCTGCTCACCCTCGCGGCCGGCGCCGCGCTGCTCTCCACGACTTCGGCGCAAGACCCGCAGAAGGCCTCCAGCGAGACCCCCGCCGGCAAGCGCAAGCTCCGCCAGTCGGTGTGCCGCTGGATCTACGGCGGCATCCCGCTCGAGGAGTTCTGCGAGAAGGTCGCGGCCGTCGGCATCACCGGAATCGATCTCCTCACCGCGAACGACTGGATGACGCCGAAGAAGTTCGGGCTGACCTGCACGATGGCCTACGGCCCGCAGAAGATGCAGATCAACCACGGGCTCAACCGCAAGGAGCACCACGACGACTTCGTCGGGGAGTGCGAGCGACTGCTGCCACGCATCGCCGAGGCCGGGATCCCGAACATGATCGTGTTCTCCGGCAACCGCGCCGGTCAGGACGACGAGACCGGCATCGCCAACTGCGTGGAGGGCCTGAAGCGCCTGGCACCGCTGGCCGAGAAGGCCGGAGTCACGCTCTGCCTCGAGTACCTCAACTCGAAGGTCGACCACAAGGACTACGCCTTCGACCGCATGCGCTACGGCGTCGAGATCTGCAAGCAGGTCGGTTCACCGCGCGTGAAGATCCTCTACGACATCTACCACGCGCAGATCATGGAGGGCGACGTGATCCGCACCATCCGCGACAACATCGCGCACATCGGCCACTTCCACACCGGCGGCGTGCCGGGACGTCGCGACATCGACGACACCCAGGAGCTCTACTACCCCGCGATCTGCCGCGCGATCCTCGAGACCGGCTACGACGGCTTCGTCGCGCACGAGTACGTGCCGAAGGCCGATCCGATCGGCACGCTCGCCAAGGCGGTCAAGCTCTGCGACGTGTGAGCCGCACGCCGCGCGTCACAGCACCGACGCGCGCAGGCCGGCCGTCGAACTGAGGAAGCCGTTGGGCGCGCCGAGGTCGAGCAGGAAGGCCTGGAAGTAGAGGTCGACCGGCAGCATCTGCGCCGGCATCGCGATGGGCAGCGAGAAGCTGCCGGTCGCATCCAGCGGGAAGGTCGGCGTGCTGACGATGAACTGCGATTGCCACCAGGTGCAGCCGAAGATCGGCGTGTTGCCGGGGGCGAGCGCGAGCAGGATGGTGCCGGCGCTGTTCGGCAGTCCGCTCTGCACCTTCAGGATGATGTTGTTGCCGGGATGCGGCACACCGAGGCCCTGCAGCGTCGGGACCAGCCCGCCGGAACCGGAGCAGCCCGCACCGTAGATCGAGAAGTAGTGGATCGTCGTCGCGATGCCGCCGAGCGAGGGCGTGGCCTGCAGCGTGGTCGGCGTCCAGGTGTCGGTGCCCGGCGCGTAGATCAGCCGCTGCATGCCGCCGATGTTGTGCCGCGCGACGAACATCTCGTTGCGGTCCGGGCTGAAGGCCACACCGATCGCGTTCGGCACCGCCACGAAGCCGTTGGCGACCGGATTGCCGGAGCCGTCGAAGCGGAAGCGGTGCACGCGCCCGGCGTTGTATTCGGCGACGTACAGCTCGTCGCCGCGGAAGGCCATGAAGTGGATCAGGCTCGCGCCGGGGATCGTGAGGTTGCCGAGGAAGGTGTAGCTGCCGTTCGGATTGCGCGCGAAGCGCCGCACGAAGGTGTAGCTGCTGACGAAGAGCTGCTGGTCGAGCGCGCGGATCGCGATGCCGAGCTGATTGGACGTGTCCGGCATCGCCAGCGTGCCGTTGGCCACCGCGTTGCGGTTGGCGTCGAAGGTGAAGCGCGACACCTGTCGGCTGTTCCAGTTGGTGACGAACAGCTCACCGGTCACCGGGTCGAAGGCGGGCTGCACACAGTCGACCAGCCCATTGCCGGTGATGGTGCCGTTCGGCGTGAAGACACCGAAGGCGGTGTCGAAGACGAAGCGCGACACCGAGCCATTGCCGCTGTGCGCGGCGCGATTGCTGACGAACAGCTCGTACTGGTTGTCGAAGGCCAGCGCGGCCGGATCGTTGGTGACCGCCGGCGGGATGTCGGAGATCCGCGTGAGCGCGCCGCCGGTGCCGGCGACGAGGTAGCGCTCGATCGGCTGGAACCCGCCCGACCCGGGCGGGGTCTCGCACACCACGACCTGGAAGGTCTGGGTCGCGGCGCAGGGCGACAGGAGCAGGGTGCAGAACAGGAGGTCGATCGGCTTCATGGCGGTTCCTTGCCTGGCACCGGGAGTGTACTGAAAGAAACACCGCCGACGCGGGCCGAGCTCGACGGCGTCGTCTCGCGGGTTGCGCGCACCAAGCGACGGAGGAACGCTTCGGACGCGGCCAGAAGTTCGCCTGCACGGTGCGTCGCGCCGCATCGTGCGACACGGCGCAGGGTCAGCGCATCAGGTACCAGCGCGTGTCCGTCCCGCCGGGTCGCCACGATGGCACCGCGCGTTCGTTGGAGATGCGCGCCTTCGCGATCGTGACCTCTCGCTTGCGGAACGACTTGCCTTCCCCCCACCACGTGACCAGGTTCATCGGCCGACGGAAGCCGGGCGCGAGTTCGCGCTCGTCGTCGAAACGCGTCAAGGATCCGTCGAAGCAGTTCAGCCGAACGACGCGCGGCGGGCTCGTGCTCTCGTCGATCACGTACTCGAGGGAGCCTCCGAGTCCCGTGCCCGGCCAGTCTGCCGCGACCCAAGTGGAACCATTCGGCCCCTGCCCGAAGGACCACGCCGTACGCGAAGACCGCGGCATCCAGTACGGATCGCGCGCCCAGCCGACCAGCGGCAGGATCGGGCCCGCGACATCGAGCAGCACGTCGGCGATGTCCTCGTGGTTCCGCGGCCAGACGCAGCGCACCGGCCAGCCCTTGATCCCGACGCAGAGGCCGCGCAGGTCGCATGAGACCTCGAAGGTGACGGGGACGGGCTTCCCATCCTCGTCCAGATACTCGGCAGTGCGCTCGATCGCGAAACGTCCGTCGGCCGCGACCGCGCCGCGCAGGGTGAACTCGAAGCGCTCCGCGACCTGGCCTTCGGTGTCGAACCAGGTGTCGACCACGGTCGCCTCGATGCGATCGACCACGGGGATCTCCGGAGCCGCGCGCGCGATCTCGCGCAGCGGTTCGGGAAGCGCGTCGACTCCCTGGTCGAGCCAGCTCGCGTGCCAGCCGGCGACGAACTGCGCATCGGCGGGCGGAAGCACCTCGTCGATGTCGCCGCCGAGCACGCGGAGGCGGTCGTTCGCGGTGCCGACGGCGAGTTGGGCGGCGAAGGACTCGATCGTTCCGTCGGCGCGACGCCTCACGCCGACGTCGACGCTGTGCTCCAGACGGAGGTGCATCAGGTGGCGTCCGATCGTGCGCGTGCGCAAGAGCGCCGCCTCGAAATCGGCCGGCAGCGCATCGGCCATCCACGGCGTGAGCGCGCGTTCCCCGGTGCCGAAGATCTCGACGGGGAAACTGAGGGTCTCCCCCACGAATCCTTCAGGAGCCGCCTGCGCGGTCCCGTCGGCGTAGTGATCGGCCGGACGGAACACGTAGTCGCTCGTCACCGAAGCCGGGGACTGCACGAGATCGTCGAGGATCCGCTTGGTGATGCGGCCCGGCGTCGCCCGATGGACGTTGTTCCAGCCCGCGTCGAAGAATCGCGGCGAGCGCAGCGACGCTTCCTGCGCCGCGATCACCGCGGCGCAGAGGAACACGGCGCAGGCGCACCGTGTCGGGTTCACCCGAGGTACTGCCCCGCGATCTGCGCGAGTCGCCGCCGCGCGTCGGCGGAGATCGCGTCCTTGCTCGACAGGAAGGCGTGTTCCATCGCACCACGGCAGGAGATCGCTTCGGCGGAGGTGCTCATGCGCCGCGCGACCTCGACGATCACGCGCTTCGCCTTCTCGACGTTGGCGAGCAGCACGCGCACCACCGCCGCGACGTCGACGTCGGCCTCGGTCTCGTGCCAGCAGTCGTAGTCAGTGGCCAGCGCGACCGTCGCGTAGGCGATCTCCGCCTCGCGCGCGAGCTTGGCCTCCTGCAGGTTGGTCATGCCGATGACCGACGCTCCCCAGGACCGGTAGAGGTGCGACTCGGCGCGGGTGCTGAAGTGCGGACCCTCCATGCACACATAGATGCCGCGGTCGTGCACGCGCGCGCCCGACGCGTCGCGTGCCGACTCCAAGGCGAGCTTGCGCAACGGCTCCCACACCGGGTCGGCGAAGTGCGCGTGCGCGACGCAGCCGCGTCCGAAGAAGGTCGATTCCTCGGTGCGCGCGCGGGTGCGATCGATGAACTGGTCGATCAACACCAGATCGCCGGGGACGATCTCCTCGCGCAGGCTGCCGACCGCGGAGATGCCGAGCACGCACTCCATGCCGAGCTGCTTCATCGCGTGGATGTTGGCGCGGAACGGCAGCTCGTGCGGCGCGATGCGATGGCCGCGACCGTGCCGCGGCAGGAAGGCGCAGCGCACGCCGTGCAGGCGTCCGGTGACGATCGCGTCGGAGGGATTGCCGAACGGCGTCTCGAGCGTGATCTCGCGCCGGTCTTCGAGGCCGGGCAGGTCGTAGAGACCCGATCCGCCGATGATGCCCAGGGTCTTGTCGGTCATCGCAGGTGTCGTTTCGCGCGGAATGCGCGGCGGGATGGTAGCCCGGAGCTTCGACGAACGCCTGCGTCGATCGCCGCGAGCTCGCACGATCCGCGACCGGATCGGGGGCTACAGCGCGTGCGATCCGAAGGCCAGGGTCAGCGTCGCGTACGCCACGAAGGAGAGCACCGCCGACACCGGGAGCGTGAAGATCCAGGCGACGATGATGTTCGACGCGACACCCCAGCGCACGGCGGAGACGCGCTTGGATGCGCCCACCCCCATGATCGCCGCATTGATGCAGTGCGTCGTGCTCACCGGGATCCCGAAGCGGCTCGCCGCGAGGATGGTCGCCGCCCCTGCGGTCTCCGCGGCGAAGCCCTGCAGGGGCGTGATGCGGATGATCTTCGTGCCCATCGTCTTGATGATGCGCACGCCGCCCGCCGCCGTGCCGAGCGCGATCGCGCCGGCGCAGGCGACGATCACCCAGTACGGCACGCTCGATGCGTCGGCGGGCATCACCCACTCGGGCACCCACGACGGCAGCGCGTGTCCCCTGCTCGCATAGGCGACCAGGGCCAGCGTGATGATGCCCATCGACTTCTGCGCGTCGTTGGAGCCGTGCGAGTAGGCCATCGCCGCAGCCGAGAAGAGCTGCAGCTTGCGCGAGCCGCGGTGGACCGTCTGCGAACGCAGGGAACGGGCGATCCACATCAGGCCGATCATCAGCAGGAACGCGAGCACGAAGCCGATCGCCGGGGACAGCACCAGGGGCACGAGAACCTTCCCGGTGAGCGCCGACCAGTGGAAGGCACCGACGCCGGCATGCGCGACCACGGCGCCCGCGAGTCCGCCGATCAACGCGTGCGACGACGACGACGGGATACCGAACCACCAGGTGATCAGGTTCCACACGCTGGCGCCGAACAGGGCCGCGAGCACGACGAGCTGCGTCACCTCCGCCGGATCGGCGAAGCCCGAGGCGATCGTCTTGGCGACGGCCGTCCCGGTGATGGCACCCGCGAAGTTGAGCACGGCCGCGAGCAGCACCGCGGTGCGGATCGGCAGGACCCCCGTCGACACCACCGTCGCCACGGCGTTCGCCGCGTCGTGGAAGCCGTTGATGTAGTCGAACAGGATGGCCATCACGACCACCAGGATCAGGAGGCTAACCATGCTTGACAGCGAGGTTGGCCATCAGATCCGCGACGTTGTCGCAGTGGTCGACCGCTCGCTCGAGATCGTCGAGCGCCTCCTTCTTGCTGAGCAACTGCCGGAAGTCGCCGTGGCTCTCGCGGAACAGCACGCTGATCGCGGCGCGGTAGGTCGAGTCGGCCTCCTTCTCGATGGCTCGGACCGTGCGCCCGGAGGCGATCAGCTCGTGGTAGCGATGGGCGCGCAGATGCGGAACCGCGTCGCGGATCACCTCGGTGACCTGCACGAGGAGCTGCATCAGCTTGATCATCGCCGCGTCCGGCCGATCGATGTTGTAGAGGTGGAAGGCGCGCGCGGTGAGGTTCGCGTGGTCGACGATGTCGTCCAGCTCGGTCGTGAGGCGATGCAGGTCCTCGCGATCGAGCGGCGTGACGAAGGTCATCGCCAGGGTCTCCGCCATCCGACGCACGGTGTCGTCGGCCTGGTGTTCGATCGCCTGGACCGCCGCCTGGACCTCGGGTGCGAGCTTTCGTTCGAACTGCGACAACGCCAATGCGGCGTCGTGCGCGAGGCGCGCGATCTCCTCGAGCATGTCATAGAAACGCTCCTCGCGCGGGAGGAACCAACGCACGAGTCCTTGCAGGACCATCGGCGCGGATTCGAGCCGGGACGTGGGGTGGAACCGAAGAGGAATCCGGGAAGTCCTGTGGCGGTTTCCGACGCCGATCGGCTCGTCCCTACGTCCGGATCCAGCCGGCCGGAGGGGCGCATTCCGCGCGCAGCACGGCCGACCCTGCGGTCGCCCTCGCCTTCCGGACCGCGCCGGGGATCAGGGCCGCGGAGCCGGCACCTGCCAGCCGCCTCCCAGGGCCTTGATCAGCCGGACCACGTCGACCGCGACCGCCTCCTGGTTCTCGGCGACCGCCTCGCGCGCGTCGTCGCGGGTGCGGCGCGCGTCCAGGACGTCGAGGTACTCGAGCACGCCCTCGCGGTGTCGCTCGTCGGCGAGCTCCACCGCGGTGGCCGCCGCCGACTCGGCGCGACGCAACTCCTCGAGCTGGCGCCGATCCCGCGCCAGCGCGACCAGGGCGACCTCCACCTCGGACAAGGCCTGCAGGACCGTGCCCTGGTAGCGCGCCAGTTCCTCCTCCGTGCGTGCGTCGGCCTCGGCGATGCGCGCGTTCACCCGTCCGAAGTCGAGCAGCGGCCAGCGCAGCGCGGGACCGAGCAGCCAGAACACGCTGTCGTGCTGTGGCAGTTCGTCGAGGCGTTGGCTCTGCAGACCGAAGGAACCGGTCAGGCTGAAGCGCGGCAGCAGGTCGGCCCTGGCGACACCGATGCGCGCCGTCGCCGCCGCGAGCCGTCGCTCGGCGGCGCGGACGTCGGGCCGGCGCGCCAGGACTTCCGAGGGGATGCCGACGGCGAGCGGATCGGGCAGCGTCGGCAGGGGACCGGGCGCGGTGAGTCGCGCATCGAGTGCTCCCGGCGCTTCGCCGAGCAGGGTCTCGATGCCGCGGATCGCGGTCCGGATCGCGCCCTCCAACTCCGGGAGGCGGGCGCGGAGCGTCGCCAACCGTGCCTGCGCACGCGCCAGGTCCAGGGGGTCGGCGATCCCGGCGCCGGCACGCTCGGTGATCACGTCGACCGACTCCTGCTGTGCGGCGACGAGTCCGCGCGCGACGTCGAGTCGGGTCTGGAACCCACGCAGTCCGCAGTACGCCACGCACAGTTCGCCGAGCACGCTGACGCGCACGCCGTGCAGATCGGCGAGCGCCGCGTCGGCCTCCGCGGTCGCGCTCTCGACGCTGCGGCGACCGCCGCCGAACAGGTCGATCTCCCACGACGCGTCGAGCCCGACCTCGTGCAGATCGATCTGCTGGCCGGGGAACACCGCGCCCGGCGTGCCGCCCCCGAGTCCCTTGATGAAGCCGTTGTCGGAGAAGCGCGAGTTCGAGTAGCTCGCATGCGTGCCGATCTCCGGACGCGTCATGGCGGTGGCGAGACCGGCACGCGCGCGCGCCGCACGGAGCCGCGCGACCGCGACGCGCAGGTCGATGCTCCCCGCCAGCGCCTTCTCGACGAGCTCGTCGAGCACGGGGTCACGGAACGACCGCCAGAAGGCGCCGTCGACGCCGACCGTCCCGTCCTCGTGCGGAGCGACGAAGGCGGCCGGCAGCTCCGCGGGGGGCGGCGCGTAGTCGGGTCCCACCGTGCATGCGCAGACGGCGAGCGGGAGCAGGACCGGCGGGAGACGTCGGGCACGGCTGTTCATTCGGCCACCACGGGCGGGCGCATCGCACGCGCTGGACGGCGCATCGCGAGCACGACGGGGCACAGCAGGAGGAAGGCGACGCTGAGCGCCGCGAACTGTCCGATGTAGGAGAGCATCGCGGCGTGCCGGTCGACGCTCTGCGAGATCAGGGCGTTGGCCAGCAGGTCGGCGTGGGCAGGATCCGGCTCGAACGCGCGCAGCCCGCCGGCGAGGTTCTCGATCGCCGACGTGAACGCCGGGTCGGTCGGAGTCAGGTGTTCGATCATCGCGGCGCGATGCGACTGCGTGGTGCGCGCCACCATGGTCGAGGTGATGCCGATGCCAATGCTCCCTCCCATGTTGCGCGCGATGCTGATCAGGCCCGAGGCCGAGTTGCGCTCGTGCGCGGGCACGCGCGCGTAGGCGATGGTGTTGATCGGCACGAACATGAAGGCGAGGCCGAGGCCCTGCAGCATGCGCACGGCGACCAGGGTGCCGAAGTCGACGTCGAGGCTGTAGCCCGACATCAGCCACAGCGACAGCGACACCACCACGACCCCGAACAGGATCATGCGACGCGGATCGGTGCGCGACACCATCGCGCCGACGAGCGGCATCAGCACGGCCACGACCATCCCGCCCGGCGACAGCACGAGACCGCTGAGCTCGGCGGTGTAGCCGAGAAGGGTCTGCGTCATCATCGGGAGCAGCGCCGTCGTGCCGAACAGCACGGCACCGAAGATCAGCATGAACACGCAGGCGAGCGTGAGCTCACGCTCGCGGAGCACGCGGAAGTCGATCATCGGCCGCTCGTGCGCGAGGGCGCGGACCACTCCCCAGGTCAGCGCGATGGCGGCGGTGACCGCGGCGAGGCAGATCCAGTTCGACGCGAACCAGTCCTCGCGCTCGCCGAGGTCGAGTACGAACTGCGTGGCGCCGAGACCCAGCGCGATCAGGCCGAGACCCAGGAAATCGCCGCGGAAGCGATCCGCTCCGGTGCGGCGACGCAGGAACGGCGGGTCGCTGATCCAGCGCTTCGTGGACCACAGCGCGACGGCACCGACCGGGATGTTGATCAGGAACACCCATCGCCAGTCGTAGTTGTCGGTGATCCAACCGCCGAAGGTCGGGCCGATCACCGGCGCCACCACCACCGTCATGCCGAACACGGCCATGCCCATGCCGCGCAGGTGCGGCGGGAAGGTGTCGACCAGGATCGCCTGCGTGAGCGGCTGCAGACCTCCACCGGCGAGACCCTGCAGCAATCGGAAGGCGACCAGCAGCTCGAGGTTCGGCGCGACGCCGCACAGGAACGACGCGACCGTGAACAGCGCGATCGCCGCCATGAAGTAGTTGCGCCGTCCGATCAGCGACGACAGCCACGCGCTCGCAGGCAGCACCACCGCATTGGCGACCAGGTAGCTGGTCAGCACCCAGGTGCTGTCGTTGATGCTCGCGCCGAGGTTGCCGGCGATGTGCGGCAACGACACGTTGGCGATGCTGGTGTCGAGCACCTCCATGAAGGTCGCGAGCGTGGCCACCACCGCGATCAACCAGGGGTTGTGCGGCGCGTGGTAGGCGGCGTGGGACTGCTGCGCCGAGCTCATCGCAGGTCGATCACCGGCACCACCGACATGCCCGGGCCGAGACGCCAGCGCGCCGGATCCGGCCGCTCGTCGAAGACGATCTTCACCGGCACGCGCTGCACCACCTTCACGAAGTTGCCGGTGGCGTTCTCGGGCGGCAGCAGGCTGAAGCGTGCGCCGGTGCCGGCCTGCACGCTGTCGACGTGACCACGCAGATCGATGCCGAAGGCGTCGACGTGGATGGTGGCGTGCTGACCCGGGCGCAGATCACGGAGCTGGGTCTCCTTGAAGTTGGCCACCACCCACACGTCGCCCGACACGACGGCGCAGAGCATCTGGCCCGGCTGCACGAAACCCCCGGCGAGGATCGCCTTCCTCGCGATGCGGCCGGCGGCGGGCGCGACGATCCGCGTCTCCGCCAATGCCAGCTCCGCATCACCCAGCGCGGCCTTCGCCCGCTCGACCTCGGCGCGCCAGCGCTCGACCGCGGCCTTCGCCGCGTCGATCTTCTTGAGGTCCGCATCGGCCGCTGCGACCGCCGCGTTCGCAGCCGCGACCTCGGCCTCGGCCGAGCCGGCGCGCGTCGTGGCGGTGCGGAGGTCGGCCTCGGCCGCCGTCGCCGTCTGCCTGATCCGGTCCAGCGTCTGCGCCGACACCGCGCGGTCGCTGAGCTTCGCATAGCGATCACGATCGGCGTCGGCCCGCTCGGACTCGGCACGCGCCGCGTCGACGGCGGCGCGCTCCTGCAGCAGACGCGCATCGGCAGCGGCGAGATCGGCTCGCGCGCGCGTCGCCGCGCTGGCGGTGGAGGCCGTGGTCCAGTCGACCTCGACCAGCGCAGCCTGGAGCTGGGCTTCGGCGAGCGCCGAGGCCGCACGCGCCGCATCGACGGCGAAGCGGTACTCCCGCGGATCGATCTCCGCGATCAGCGCTCCGGCCTCGACGTCCTGGTTGTCGGCGACGTGCACCGCGACCACGCGACCGGCGACCTTCGGCATCACCCGATGCACCTCGCAGTCGACGAAGGCGTCGTCGGTCGATTCGCGACCGGCGTTCGAGATCCAGTACCAGCCGGCGAAGGCGGCGATCGCGAGGACGACCACCGCGAGGACGATGCGTCCGCGGCGACCGCGGCTGCTCCTTGTCTGCGCTTCCAATCGAGTACCGTTCAATCCGTGGGCCGCGCAACGCGTCGGCGCGAAGGTGACTTGGTGGACGCTCCGACCTTGCGGCGACGGGTCGTCGTGGTCGCGGGCGCGAGACCGCGCCGCAGGAGGCCGAGGATGTGGCTGCCGACCGCCTCGCGAGAAAGACGCGCGGGTCCGAACAGCAGCGCCGCGCGGACCATCGAGAGCAGGTAGTGCGCCGTCAGCTCGGGGTGCGGGTCGTCGATCTCGCCCCGCTCCACGCCGCGGCGGATCGACCGCTCGATCGACGCCGCGAGCCGTGCCCGCTGCGCCAGCAGTTCAGCGTCGGCCGCGATCGGATGACCGGAGCGCAGGAGGGCGAAGAGGTGCGGGTGGCGCGCCGCGTGATCGAGCAGTGATTCGACGACCAGGGTGATGTCGTCGAACACCTCGCCACCACCGCCGGTGGAGAGCCGCAGGTCGATCGCATCCGCGAGCGCGGCGATGCCCTCGGCGACCACCGCGGCGTAGAGCTGTTCCTTGCTGCTGAAGTAGACGTAGAGCGTGCCCTTGCCGACACGAGCCTGCGCGGCGACGTGCTCGAGCCGCACCTCGTGGAAGGGCTTGCTCGCGAACAGGCGTGCCGCGACGGACATGATCTCGCCGCGCTTCTTCTCGCTCCGGACCTGCATGACTTCTCGAAGGGACGCGCTGCGCACAGCCGCCGCGCCAAAACCGACCGGCCGGTATTAGAGCGGGGCCGGACCGGGCGCAAGCCGTCGCCCGGACGGATCAGCGCCCCTGGTCGTCGGAGTAGCGCCGCGCAGTGCGCCGCGAACCGGTCGGCGCCAGGCGTCGCGCCGCCGCCGGACGCGACGGCCGGCTGCGATCCTGTGCGAAGGCATCCGCGAACAGGTGCTTCACGAGCATCGTCGCGTAGCTGCCGCGCGGCAGACCGAAGCGCAGTTCCACCTTGCGCCTGCCGGCGTAGTTCTCGTCGCGCTCGGGCTCGGAGACGCGCAGGTGCCGCGGCAGGACCAGCAGGGCCCGCGGCTCCTCCTTGAGCACCATTCCCGACACGCGGTTCTGCAGGAAGGCATCGTCGGCGAGATGGGCATCGCGCAGGACCTGACGCATCGCGATCGCGAAGGGCTCGTCGGCGCCGTCACCGCCCGGCCCGTACAGCGGCGTCCGCATGCGCTGGAGACGCTGCACCTGGTCGTCGGCGAGACGCTTGAAGGAGACCAGGGCCCCCGCCTCGGTGCGGATGCGGATCTGCCGGTAGCCCGGCACGTCCTTCTTGAGGAGCTGGTCGACCGCGCGGTTCCAGAGGTAGCTCTGGTAGGCGTAGGCGTGGATCAGCTTGGTGCGCTGCGGCAGCAGCTCGAGAGCGCCGTGGAAGTCGTCGGGACGGATCAGCAGGTGCTCGAACAGGCGGTGCCAGACCGGACCGCGCGCAATCGCCTGGCAGGCCTGCCAGTCGCCCCAGTTGCGATCGAGCAGCTTCTTCAGCTTCACGTCGCCGGTGATCGCGGTCGGTGAGGGTGTCGCGATCAGCGCGTGCAGCGCGCGCTCGTAGCGGCCGAGCAGGACGTCCTTCATCGGGAAGCCCTGACCGTGGCGCAGACAGGCGAAGCGCTGGTCGTCGAAGTAGTTGGTGAATCCCTGCTTCTCGACCACCGGCAGACGCTCCTCCATCCGCTCGTGCTCCTGCCGGCCGAGCGAGCGCACCACGATCGCGAACTCGTTGCCGCGCGAGAGCTTGCTGGTGATCGGCTCGGTCGAGCGACCGACGAAGCGGACCTCGATGCCGCGGTCACGCCAGTCGAGGCGCTCGCCCTCGATGCTGATCCACTGCTCGGTCACACCCTGCCGATCCTTCAGGCCGGCGAAGGCGATGCGCGTGCGGTCGATCCTCAACCGATCGGCGATCAGCCGGATCGCCTCGAGGGTGTCGAGCTTCTCCTTGCGCAGGCGGTGGATGAAGTACGGGCCCTGCGGGTCCTCGACGAAGTCGAGCGTCTCGCGCACGCGGAAGTCGCCGGGGGCGTCCTTGAGCTTCATGGTCGCAGGTCGGGCGGAGCATCGTCGCCTCCCTCCCGCGCGCGCGCGAGTTCGTTCCTCGTCATTCCACGACCGCGATGCCGCCGGGCGGACCGCAACCGCCCTCCACCACGAGGCTGCCACACGACCGCACCGCGCGCGGCGTGCTTGACTTTCGATGCCCGTCGCGCCCTTCTGCCCGCGCCACCGCCGGCATGGTCTTCTCGTCGCTCGTCTTCCTGTTCGGCTTCCTGCCGCTGTTCCTGCTGGCCTACCGGCTCACGCCGGGGTTGCGGGCCAGGAACATCGTGCTGACGGCGACGAGCTTCGTGTTCTACGGCTGGTGGCGACCCGACTTCGTGCTGCTGATGGCCTTCAGCACGGTGCTCGACTGGTGGTGCTCGCTGCGCATGGGCGCGATCGACGACGGTCGCCGGCGCAAGCCCTGGCTGATCCTGTCGGTGGTGACCAACCTCGCGCTGCTCGGCTGGTTCAAGTACGCCAACTTCTGCGTCGACGTGCTGCACGATCTCGGCACCGGGCCGTCGGTGTGGAAGGACGTCGTGCTCCCGGTCGGCATCTCGTTCTACACCTTCCAGTCGATGAGCTACACGATCGACGTGTACCGCGGCGAGGTGAAGCCGGTGCGCAGCCTGCTCGACCTGGCCTGCTACGTGTCGATGTTCCCGCAGCTCGTCGCGGGCCCGATCGTGCGCTACCGCGACGTGCAGGAGCAGGTCACGGAGCGCAGCACGTCGATCGACGACTTCGCGGCCGGCGTGCTGCTGTTCATGATCGGCATGAGCAAGAAGGTGCTGATCGCCGACCATGCCGCACTGCTCGCGACGCCGGTGTTCGCGACGCACGCACCCGGGCTGATCGACTCCTGGATCGGCGCGCTCGCCTACTCGATCCAGATCTACTTCGACTTCAGCGGCTACTCCGACATGGCCGTCGGGCTCGGCCTGATGATCGGCTTCCGCTTCCCCCACAACTTCCTGTCGCCCTACAAGTCGCAGTCGATCACCGAGTTCTGGCGCCGTTGGCACGTCAGCCTGTCGACCTGGTTGCGCGACTACCTCTACATCCCGCTCGGCGGCAACCAGCGCGGCACGGTGCGCACCTACGTCAATCTCTCGGCGACGATGTTGCTCGGCGGTCTGTGGCACGGCGCGGCCTACAACTTCGTGATCTGGGGCGCGTACCAGGGGGCATGGCTGGTCGTCGAACGCGCGGCCGGGAAGCGCGCGCTGTGGCACGCGCTGCCATTCCCGCTCCGGGTGGCGGTGACCTTCGCCGTGGTGCTCGGCGGCTGGGCCGTGTTCGCGGCGAGCAGCATGCACGGCGTGCTCGCCATGTGGGGCGGCATGCTCGGTGTCGCCGGTGCCGGACAGGTCCCGGTCGCGAGTTCCCACGCGATCGAGGCGTGGGCCGCGGTGGGTCTCGGCTGCGGCCTCGCCTTCTTCGCACCGCATTCGTGGATCGTCGTGCGCCGCTTCCACGGTGGGATGGTCCTGTTCCTCGGCGCGTGCTTCCTGTTGTCGATCGGACTGCTCGCCGCGCGCAGCCACGTCCCCTTCCTCTACTTCCGCTTCTGATGGCGATCGTCTTCCCGGCTCCGACGCAGGCCGACCACCGCGTGCGCATCGCGGTGGCCGCCCTGTTCGTCGCGTTGATCGCGACCGGACCGGTCGGCTGGTTCCTCATCGACCGGACCACGCCGACCCTCGTGCACGAGCCCGAACTGCGCCTCGCCGACGTGCTCGACGGGAGCTGGCAGAAGGCGGAGGAGGAGTGGCTGCGGGAGATGAGTCCGCCGGTGCGCTTCGCGCGGACGCAGTTCCTCGACTTCGAGTGGCTCCTCGGCCTCGTCGACAACCACGAGGTGACGAGCGCGGCGCCGGGCTGGTTGTTCAACGGCGAATCGTTGCGGACCGTGGACCGTCCGGAGCTCGCCGCGGCCCGTCGCGACTTCTGGTCCGCCGTCGCCGCGCGCAGCAAGAAGGACGGCGTCCGCATCTTGGTCCTGATCGCTCCGGACAAGGCCCGCATCTACCCGCGGGAAGCGACCGGCCGCGATGCGCTCGATGCGTCACGGGACGCGATCCTCGCCCGCGGCATGGAGGAGATCCGCGCCGCCGGTCTCGAGGCGATCGAAGTCGAGCAGGCCTTCCGTGAGCACCTGCGCGCCTTCCCCGCCGATCCGCTGTACGCGCGTCGCGACACGCACTGGAATCCCGCGGCCGCCGCGATCGCGGCCGGCATCGCCGTCGACGCGGTCCGCGCGACCGGCATCGACCTCGGCCCTCCGTACACCGACAGCCTGATGACACCCGAGCTGGTGTCGCAGACCGACCTCGTCGAGCGCACGCTCGGTCTGGGAGAAGGCACCCGCGGCGGGGAACTGCTGCGCGAGCGCCACCGCTTCGCCGTCGCCGCATCGGCACTCGGCGCACATCCGGATGCGCGCGTCGCGCTGGTCGGCGACAGCTTCTCGGTGACCAACTTCGCCTCGCTGTTCGCGGTGATGTCGGGTCGGCGGCTCGACACCGCCGAAGCACGCCCGGGCAGCGGGCCGTGGCGCGGCCTGCTCGACGTGCTGCAGCGCATCGAG
This sequence comes from Planctomycetota bacterium, assembly GCA_046349595.1. Lineage (GTDB taxonomy): Bacteria > Planctomycetota > UBA1135 > UBA1135 > UBA2386 > JACRLW01. The sequence goes on along the minus strand of JAXMCA010000001.1, from coordinate 878,096 downwards.
AGCGGCGCCTCGCAGGCGCGTGTCGTGCTGGTCGTGTTCGTCGAGCGCAGCATCGCCAACGACGTGTGGCGGGAAGCGGCGGCGAAAGCACAGGGAGGACCGCGGTGAACCGCACACACCTCGCGCTGCTGGTCGGCTCGGCGTTCGTGCTGACCACCGTCGGTCCGCATCTGCTCGATGAGCTGGCGCGACGCCGGGACCCGCTCGCAACGCGCGCGGCGCCGCGTGCCGGTGTCGTGCTGTGCGTCGGCGACAGCGCGAGCTTCGGCGTCGGCGTCGCCCGCGGCGCGAGTTGGCCGGAACTGCTCGCACAGGACGGCCGCGCCGTGGTGTCGCGCGCCGCCCCGCGTCTGCATGCACAGGATGCGCTGCGCGAACTCCCGCAATGGCTCGCGGAGACCCATCCGGAGGTCGTGCTGCTGTCGGTCGGCGCCGACGACGACGCCGTCCGCCCCGCGCCGATGCTCGAGTCCGAGGCGGCACGCGTCGGCCGTGGACACGCACGCCCCTGGTTCCCGCCGCTGGCGGCGCTGCCGCGCGCCGAGCACGATCCCGCGCTGCTGATCGGCGCCTGGCGGTCGGGGGTGACTCTGCTCGACTTCGCGCCGGATGGCACGCTGCACCTCGGCGACCGCAGCGTGAAGTGGCACAGCGACGGCGGACGGCTGTCCATCGAACTCGGTCCGGACGCCGTCGCCGAGCTGTCGTGGTTCCGCCACCGCGACACCCTCGACCTCGCCGGTCCGATCCTCGGCGGACCGATGTCCTTCGCGCCCGACGCGGACGACCCGCTGCCGCTGCCCAGCGCCAGGCGCGCGATGCGCGAGGGACTCTTCGACCTCGCCCGTGTGCGCCTCGCCGCACTCGGCGCGATCGGCATCGACGACGAAGCCACACGCGCGCTCGCGTCCGCACTCGACGTCGTCGAGGGCCGGAGCACCGGCGTGATCCCGGTCGAGTACGAGACGTCGATGCCGTCGCCCGAACAGTCCGCGCGGCGACGACGCGATCTGCGCGATGCGGTGGCCGTCGCGCGCGCCTTCAGTGCGAAGGTCGTCATCGTCGGTCACGCCGGAACCCTCGCCGCGCTCGACGAAGGCGATCGCACGCTGGCGCAGGAACTCGTCGTCCCCTTCGTGCCGCTGGCACTCGACGAAACCGCGACCTTCCCCCGCACCTGCCTGCCGACGGCGGCCGGACACGCACGGATCGCCGCGCTGCTGCGCAGCAAGCTCTGATCACGCGCACTTCAGCGCGCGAAGCGTCGCAGCTTGTCGAGGGCGAGCGTCAGGTCGTCGGGCAGGGGTGCGTGCGCGAAGAGCGGGGTGCCGCCGTCCGGTGCCGGCAGCTCGAGCAGGGCCGCGTGCAGGAAGAAGCGCGCGAGCAGGGGCTTCTCCGCGACACCGCGGCGCGTCTTGTAGCCCGGCTTGATCGACGAGAGCAGCAACGGCCCTTCGGCACCGTAGTCGACGTCGGCGACGATCGGATGGTGCAGGCTCGCGAGGTGCACACGGATCTGGTGACCGCGCCCGGTCTGCGGCAACACGCGCAGCAGCGTGTGCGCGCGGAAGCGCTCGACCACCTCGACGACGGTGACGGCCTCGCGCGCGCCCTTGTCGTCCTTCGCCATCACCATCACCTTGCCCGGCCGTCGCGGATCGGGACCGAGCGCGCGGCGGATCTCACGACGCTCCTCGTGGATCACGCCCTGCACGAGCGCGAGGTACTCCTTGCGCACACGCCCCTCGCGGAAGCACAGGTCGAGCCAGCGCGCGCCCTCGACACCCTTGGCGAGCGCGAGGCAACCCGAGGTGAAGCGATCGATGCGATGCGCGATGCGCAGGTCGTCGCCGGGGCGAAGATCGGCGAGCATGCCGTGCACACCCTGCGAGCGGCCGAAGCGATCGGGGACGCACGGCAGTCCGGCCGGCTTGTCGACGATCAGGGCGAAGGATGACTCGGCGAGGACCGGCAGCACCGCGGCCGCCTTGCCCTCGCGCGCAGCTTCGCCGCGGTACTCACGCAGGCCGTCTTCCGGCAGATCGACGAGCACCACGTCTCCGGCGCGCAGGCGCGTCGTCGCGTGCGCGTCGGCGCCGTTCACCGTCACGCCGCCGTCGCGCAGCAGTCCGCGCAATGCGGCGCGGTCCGCGGTCGGCCAGGTGCGCTCGAGGTAGGCGAACAGGCGCGTGCCGGAGAGGTCGTCTTCGACGACGAGGGTGTGCTGATCGAGATCCAAGGGAGCGGTACGCGCGGGCGGCGGGGAGCATAGCGAACCCCCCGCCGCACACCGAGCACGTGCCGCCTCAGAGATCGAGAGACTCTTGGTCTCTCGAGCTCTGCGTGGCCGCGCATGCGGCCACCGGCAAGCATCTGAGAGCCCGTATCATGGATTCCTTCTCGGGCTCTCAGCGCTGACCCTGCAGCTGCAGGCGGAACACCGTGGTGCCGACGCCGCCGTTCTGCTGGAACACGTAGTTGGTCAGAACCCCGCTGCGCAGGTCGTAGACGTACTGCGTCTGCTCGCTCGGACCCTGCTCGACGATCATCGCCTGGTCGCCCTGCATGCCGGCGAAGACGGTGCGGAAGTGCGTGACCGGATCCTCGTCGAGCACCTGCTCGGGACGGAGCTGACGCAGCGCCTGCGGCGGCACGACGAGACCGCACAGAGAGCCGTTGCCGAACACGCGCAGGGCCTCGGATTCCTGCGGCGCGGAGTAGCCCGAGGTCAGGCGCGAGTGCGTGCGGCACAGCACGAAGCCGCGCTGCGCCGACTGCACCTGCGCCTGCCAGGAGAACTGCATCGGCATCTCGGGCACCCCGGGGATCACGGTGCTCTGGGTGCCGGAGTAGTCGAAGTGCTGACCGGCCCGACATCCCGCCGTGCCGATGTCGCCCCACGGCAGACGTCGATCCCGGACGCTCACGAGGCGCGAGGAGGTGATGGTGGTGGCCCCGGCACCGCCGGTGACCTTGCCGTTCGGATCGACGGTCGGCACGTTCGCGCCGGTCGTCGAACTCGAGCCCGCGATCAGGAGACCCGAGGCGAGGTCGTAGGTGTTGCGGAAGAAGCCCTGCGCGGAGCGGGTCTCGATCGCGATGGCGTCGAACTCGCGGCCCTCGAGCGGATAGCGCAGACGGCGCACGCGGTAGCCGGGCGACTCGGTCTCCTGCATCGCCGCGAGCTTGCGCGGATTGACCCAGTAGTCACCGAGCGCCTGGGCGTCGCCGACCATCGCCTGCGAGGTCGACGACAGCAGGCGACCCTGCGCCGGATCCATCATCAGGTAGTTGCGCGCGTCACCGGCGAGGCCTTCGCCGTCGATCGTCGAGATGTCGAACTGCAGGTAGCCGGCGCCGGCGGCGTTGGGATTCTCCTGGTCGGAGAAACGCTGACCGGTCTGCGGATCGACCCAGTTGCCCTTGTCGTCCTGCACGAGCTGGCTGCGCACGCCGTTGAGCGTGGCCGAGCCGAGGTACCAGGTGATGCGCGTGCCCGGCTTGAGCATGCCCGAAGCGTCCGCGTTCGCGACCGGGCGCAGACCGCGGTCGTCACCGGCGACCATGCCGCCGTGACCGGCACCGTTGCCGCCTTCGACCGGAGTGTCCGCTCCGGTCTTCGGCGGCGCGCCGAGCACCGCGCGCTCGATCATCACGTCGAGGACCTCGTCCGCGGTCTCGACGGTCAGCACGACGATCTTGCCGACCGGCCCGCTGATCAGTGCACCGACCTGCTCGAGGGTCATGCCCTCGACGTCCTTGCTGTCGACGGCGCGCAGGATGCCGCCCGGCTTCAGTCCGGCGCGCGCCGCCGGGCCGGCCGGTGCGACCTGCGCGATGACGAACTCGTGGTCGTCGTTGACCCGCAGCGCGATGCCCGCACCGCCGCGCGTGCCGGCCGGTTGATCGTTCGGCACACCCGGCCGCGGCGCAGCGCCCTCGCGGCGCAGGTTCATGGTCTCGCCGTCGCTGACGAGGGCGAGACGGTCTCCGTCGAGCGAGGCCGAGAAGGCGTAGTCCTCGCCGCCGGAGCGGAAGCTGCCGCGGAGCGATCCACCCTTCTCGGTGGCGGTGCACGGGAAGGCCTGACCGTCCGAGGTCAGCGTGCCGGCGTAGCCCGCGGTCTGCGCATCCCAGCGCAGTTCGAGGCGCAGGCCGTCCCCCGCGAAGCGGCCGGCGAAGGGGTGGTCCTGGTTCTGCCGGTTGCGGGCCAGCGGGTTCTGCGCGGACAGCATCGAGCCGTCCGCGGCGCCGGAGAGGGCCGCCAGGACGGCGAGGCCGAGGAGCGCGGAGGAGGGGGAACGATGGGTCAGGAGTGTCATGGTGTGGACCGTGCTTTCGGTCCGTCATTGCCTGGAGAGCAGCGCGTCTGACAAGAAGCTCCTGCCCGCCCTGCCACGGGGAGGATCAGCGCAGGAAGACGATGCCCCGCGTGCTGACCCGGCCGATCGCCTCGAAGCGGAGATCGATCACCGGCAGACCCTCGGGAAGCGTCACGATCGCCCCGCCCTCTGCGGCGATCGCCGCGAGGTTCACCCGGTGCACGCCATTGACGGTGATGCGCAGGTTGTCGGTCGCCACGTTCGCACCCTTCACGAACAGCGCGCGCGCCGTGGCGGGCTCGGCGAGACGGATCGAGAGAGTCTCCCGCGACCAGGACAGAGGGCGCTTGCCGAGCAGTGCCGCGCCGAAGATCGGCAGGGCCTGCGGATACGGCGCGCCGCGGAACAGCACCGTGCCGTCGATCGCGATCGGTTCGAGTGCGGCCTCGCGCATCTTGCAGGTGCCCGCATCGAGGACTTCGATCGCGAGATCGATCGGCGCCGCGGTCGAGAGCGTGCGCGCGCGCTCGATGCAGCGATCGAGACGCGCACGCGCGTCGGCGTCGAGCGCACGCAGCGTGAGCGCCCGTCCCATCACCAGCACGCCGTCGGCCCCGGCGACCAGGGTCTTGGGTGCCGCGTCGAGCGAGGTCGTCAGGGCGAGGGAGCCGCGGCCCGCGTCGTTCGCCGTCGCCGTGAAGGTGAAGTCGCGCGGCGGCAGGCTGCCGAGGTCCACGCCGGATCCGTTCACCGTCTTCGCCTCGACGTCGACCTTGGACTGCAGCACCACGCTGCTCAGTCCCTCGGGGAATCCCGCGAGCATCACCACACCATGTTCGCCCTGGAAGGGCGCGAGCAGCGGCATCAGCCGCGCGAGCCGCGCCTCCTCGGTGCGGCGATCGGCGTCCTCCTTGGCCTTGCGCGCGCGCTCGGCGGCCTCCTCGTCGGCCTTGCGCTTCGCCTCCGCTCGGGCCTCCTCGTCGGCCTTCTGCTTTGCCGCGGCCGCGGCACGCTGCGCCTCCTGCTGGCGCTCCCGGGCCTGCTGCTGCGCGATCAGACGGGCCACGGCCTCGTCGCGGAGCTGCTTCTCCTCGGCGCTGCCCGCCTCGACGCACTCGCCGAACTTCGACCGCGCGCGCACCGACGCCCGACCGATCGCGGGCACGCTGCCATCGCTGCCGGCACCACCGGGGTACTCGTCGCGCAGCTTGCGCGCGCGCTCGAAGAGTTCGTCGAGACCCGAGTGCTCGGTGTCCGCATCGACCGACCATTGGTCGCCGAGCTTGCCACCGATCAGCTTGCCGTCGTAGGCGAGCCGTTCACCGGCACGCGCGAGCACGGCCACGATGCTGCGCCCGGCGACGCGGTCGAGCAGGACCGCGATGTCCTCGTCGATGCGCAGCTTCGCACTCCAGGGCGCTTCCCATGCCACGAGCCCCATCGCCTCCTTGCGCGCGAAGCTGCCGATGTCGATCGACTCGACGCCGCATTGCAGATCACCTTCGAAGCTGCGCACCGCCACCGCGACCTTGTCGCGCGCGAGCGACGAGGGCGGGCCGTCGCCACAGCCGGCGAGCATCACGACCAGGGCGATCGGCGCGAGACGGACGAGGCTTCGAATCGGTTGCTGCACTCGTCCGGTCTAGTCGCAGCTCGAGGCGGACGGAAGCCCCCCGGTTTCACGCTCACTGGCCCGGGGACAGGGATCGACGGCTCGCGATCGGACCGACTCTCTCGACCCCCGCTCAGGCGAGCACGCTGCGACCCTCGGCGCGCGCGGACGCTGCGACCTCAGCGACGACCTCCGCGAGCGGTCGGCTCGGAGCCCTCCCGATCAGGCGACGCAGCCGATCCAGCACGGGAACGCGGCGCGCGATGTCGGTCCCGCCGCTGGGGAAGGCATCGCGCAAGGCGATGTGTGCGAGAACGACGTCGACACCGAGCGTGCGACGCACCAGTCCGGCGAGTTCGAGCACGGAGCACTCGACCGCGCCGCCGACGTTGACCACCTGTCCCCACGCGACTCGCGTGGAGCTCAAGGCGATCAGCGCGTCGACCACCTCGACGACATCGGCGAAGCAACGCCGCTGCGAGCCGTCGCCGTGGATCGTGATCGGACCGCCGCGCAGCGCCTGGTCGACGAAGCGCGGCAGGACCATGCGGGAACTCTGGCGCGCACCGACCACGTTGAAGAGTCGCGTGACGAGCACCGGCAGGCCCTGCTCGCGGGCGTAGGCGAGCGCGAGCCATTCGCCGTAGGCCTTGCTGCAGGCATAGCCGCCGCGCAGGCGCGTGCTCGGTCCCGGTGCGACCGCGCAATCCTCGTCGACCGGCCCCGGCACGTCGCCGTAGACCTCCGAGCTCGAGGTGTAGAGGATCGGCACGCCGTGACGCGCGCATGCGGCGAGCACCTGCCCGGTGCCCTCGGCATTGACGCGCAACGCGCGCACCGCCTGCTCGAGGCTCTCGCGCACTCCGACCACCGCGGCGAGGTGGAACACCATCGCGGCATCGGCGACGAGGCGTTCGACCAGACGCGCATCGGTCACGCAGCCGCGGACGAACCGGGCGGGACCCGTCGCGCCCGGCGGCGCCACGGCGCCGGACAGATCGTCGAGGACGGTGACCTCGTCGCCGCGCGCGACGAGCCGATCGACGAGGTGCGAGCCGACGAATCCGGCTCCGCCGGTGACGAGGATGCGCATGGTTCGATCCGCATCCGACAGGACACGGGCGGCGCATCTTCCCGCCGAGTCGGAACGACGCCAGAGACTTCGTCCTTCCCCGGCTGCGAGGGGCCACTCCGCTCTTGACCGCGATCGGGGACCGGCTACCTTCTGCGCCCCCAAGACGCCCCCTTCGTCTAGAGGCCCAGGATACGTGGTTCTCAGCCATGGGACAGGGGTTCGACTCCCCTAGGGGGTACACGATGCGCGAGCCCGTCCGGCGCGAAGCCGGGCGGGCTCGTCGCGTTTCGCGGCGACCCCGGTCCGCCGGAGTGCGCGCGCGCACCCGCATCCGATGAGCTACGTCCGCCGCGAGGATCTGGAGGACCAGGAGCTGCACCAGCTCTCGCGTCACGCGCAGAAGAGCCGCGACGCCCAGCGCCGCGCCGCCGAGGCGCTCGATCCCCTGCGCACCGCGTTCCAGCGCGACCGCGACCGCGTGATCCACAGCACCGCCTTCCGGCGCCTCCAGCACAAGACCCAGGTGGTCGCCGCCTTCGAGGGCGACCACTTCCGCAGCCGCATGGTGCACTCGCTGGAGGTCTCGCAGATGGCCCGCAGCGTGGCGACCGCGCTGCGCCTCAACGCCGACCTCGCCGAGGCGATCGCGCTGGCGCACGATCTGGGTCATCCGCCCTTCGGACACGTCGGCGAGACGGCTCTCGACGAACTGGTGGCGGCGCACGGCGGGTTCCGTCACAACGCGCAGGGCTCGCGCATCGTCGACCTCCTCGAGGACCGCAGCGGGGGCGATCTCGGCCTGAACCTGACCTTCGCGATGCGGCGCGCACTGCTCAAGGGACGCGTCCCCGAGGGCTTCCCGATCGCCGACGACCTGCGCGCGGTCGACGCACCGGTCGCGTTGGAAGCCCGCGTGGTCGACCTCTGCGACCGCATCGCCTACCTGTGTCACGACCTCGACGACGGCCTGCGCGCCGGCGTGTTCTCCGCGGCCGACTGCGCGACGCTCCGCCTGTGGCAGACGGCGACCCGGATCCGGCCTGGAGCCACGATCGGCCGTGTGGTCAGCGCGATGATCGGCGTGCTCGTCGAGGATCTGGTGCGGACCACCTCTTCGCAGTGGAGCGAGCGCGCGGATCGTCGACCGGAGATCAGCCACAGCGACGAGATCACCGTGTTCGCGCAGGAGCTGCTGGCCTTCCTCCGCGACCGCTTCTACCGCTCGCGTCGCGTGCTCGACGTGATGGAGAACGGCACCGAGCGCATCCGCAGCGCCTTCGCCAAGTACCTCGCCGATCCGTCCGGCCTGCCGCCCGCGGCGCGCGCGCGGCTCGAGCACGACGGCCCGCACCGCGTGGTCTGCGACCACATCGCCGGCATGACCGACCGCTACCTGCTGAAGGTCACCGGCGGTTGACGCCGCGGCTCGCCAGCACGCGCAGGCATGCATCGGCGAGTCGCTCGACCGTGATCGAGTCGTTGTTCGCGTCGGTGCGGTAGCTGCACGAGTCGGGTGCGGTGCTCGCCACCTTCTCCCCCAGCCCGAACAGGTCGATCTCGGCCGCCGAGGTCGGCGCGAAGAAGGCCACGAGCGGCACGCGACGCGCGATCGCCACGTGCATGCCCAGGCTGTCCGACGTGACCACCAGGTCGCAGCAGGAGAGCAGCGCCGCGAAGTCGAGCAGGTCGTTGTCGACGCCGGTGTCGATCAGCTTCGGTCGCGACGGCAGGGCTGCGATCCCCGCGGCGATCGCCCGGTTGCGCTCCGCCTCCTCGATGCCGCCGAACAGCACGAAGCTCGGCGCGCCGCGGAGCCGCGCCGCGAGTTCGCCGACGAGGGCGACGCAGCGCTCGGGCGGGATCGCCTTGGTGCGCCAGCGCCCTCCCGCTCCGGTGTTGAGTCCGATGCAGGGGGCACTCGCCCCGGCGGCGGTCAGTCGCCGTCGTGCTCGGTCGAGCCGCTCCACGGCGAGCGGCAACTCGGGCCGTCCCGGCTCGACACCGAGCATCGTCGCGAAGATCTCCGGGTGCGTCCGCCGGTTCTCGCGCTTGCGCCTGTCGGCCGCCTGCCTTCCGTCGCGCGCGAGCAGCCCCATGCCGAACCACGGCTCGACGTCGTCGCTGTAGGTGCGCCGACCGTCCGCATCGAGAAAGGCCCCGCTGCGTCGGCGCGCGGGGATCGCGCTCACCAGCCGGCACAGCGGCTCCTCGTCGTCGAAGGACAGCACCAGATCCCAGGTCGACGTGGCGAGCACCGCCGTGGCCCCGGCCACCGACGCCGGATCGCCCGTCTCGACGGTCCGCACCTCCGCGACTCCCGGATGGTGCGCGACGAGATCGACGGCACCGGGCGCGGTGAGCCAGGTGACCCTCGCCGCCGGGTAGCGCGCGTGCAGCCCGGGCAGGATCGAGGTGGTCCGCAACACATCGCCGAGCGCTGCGGTCTTCACGATCAGGATCGAAGTCATCGCACGACCGGTCCGGCGAGCGCGGCGCGGCGTTCGTCCAGGAGGCGTTCGAACAGGTCGACCGTGTCGCGGGCCATGCGTTCGGCGGTGAACAGTCGCTCGACGCGCGCGCGACCGGCGGCGCCCGCCCGGCGTCGCAAGGCTTCATCGGCCAGCAAGGCACCGATCTTGTCCGCGAAGGAACCGATGTCGCCGGCCGGGACGACGAAGCCGGTCTCGCCATTCACGACGATCTCGGGCAGTCCGCCGACCTCGCTGACGACCAGCGGCAACTCGGCGGTGGCAGCCTCCAGACAGGCGTTGCTGAGACCCTCGTGCCAGCTCGCCATGGTGAACACGTCGGAGGCGGCGAGCAGGTCGCGGATCGAAGGCAGGGGTCCCGTGAAGAAGACCCGCGCCTCGATTCCCCGGGCGACGGCGCGAGCACGCAGGGCGCGCGCGTCGTCGCCGGAGCCGGCGAGCACCAGGACGGCGTCGGCGAAACGCGCGGTCAGGCGTGCGAAGGCGTCGATCAGCACGCGCTGGCCCTTGCGCGGCCGCAGCGCGGCGGCGCAGGACACCACCAGGGCCGCCGACGGCAGGCGGAGCCGCTCCCTGGCCTCCGCGCGACGCTGCGGCAGGCCGATGAACTCCCGCGCGTCGATCCCTTCGTGGATCAGGCTGACCCGCTCGGGGGGGACTCCCGCGGCGAGCACGCGGCGCCGCACCGCGTCGCAGTTGGCGATCACGTGGTCGACCAGTGCGCGATAGCGCCACGCCCCCCAGGGAGCCGCGGAGATCGGATAGTCGATGCGACGCGTCGCGACCTTGGCGACACCGTTCACGCCGCGCAGCGCGATGCCGCCCCAGAGCAGCGAACGACCACAGCCGAAGTGCACGAGGTCGAAGGGCTCGCTGCGCGCGAGTCGTCGCATCGCGCGGTAGCCACCGCCCGAGATCGGTCGATGCAGGTCCACCTCGTGGTTGACGGCACCGAGCCCACGCACGAACTCCGCGAAGCGCGAGCCGGGGAGCAAGGCGAAGCGGTTGTCGTGGCCGCGCGCTGCTGCATGGCGCACGAGATGGGCGAGCTGCTCCTCCCCCCCCGACCAGCCTGCTTCGGCGAGCACGTGGAGCAAGCGCAAGCGATCACTCCGCGGCGCGGCCGAGCCGCATCGGCAGGGCGTCCGAATCGTCGCTGGACGGGTCGACGCCGACCTCGCCGGTCAGCCGCGCGAGGATCGCACGGATGCGGTGTCGGAACTGGTGTTCGCGGCGCACCGCTTCGCAACCGCGTGCGGCGATGTCCTCGCACTCCTGCGGTCGCGCGAGGAAGTGCTCGATCCGGCCGAGGCAGGAATCGACGTCGTCGAACCAGGCGAGATGCTCGCCGTCGCGGAACACGGTCTCGAGCTTGGGCACGTAGTGCGTCAGGTGGAAGCCGCGGCAGGCGAGGGTCAGCAGCGTGCGATTCGAGAAGTACAGCGGGTCGTCGTTGATCTGGTTGATGCCGAGCAGGATGCGTGTCGTGGCGCACAGACGGCGGTAGCCCCGCGGACCGACCGGCCGGCGGACGTCGAGCGCGGGGTAGTGGCGCTGCCAGGACTCCCAACCCTTGCCGTAGATCTGCAACGGGAACTGGCGTGCGATCGCGGCGAGGAAGTGGGCGCGGATGCCGTCGCGTCCCGGCCCGCCGATGAAGGCGAGGTCGCGCTCGATCGGCGGACGCGGCTCCAGCGGGTAGTGCCAGGTCGGCGAGAAGCCCTCGAGGTTGAACGCGGCGTGGCGGATCCCGCAGTCGTACAGCCAGGGCAGGCGCGCGGGGTTCGTCATGAACACCGCGTGCAGGTGCCGCATGTAGTCGACGTAGCCCTCTTCGATGCGCTCGAGCGGTTCCTCGAGCCACATGACGACCGGGGTCCGGGTGCAGAACTTCTCGAGCAGAGGCCGCGGCAGGTCGCGGCAGAACACGAAGATCAGGTCGGGGCGGAAGGACTCGTAGCTCCGCTCGACGAAGCGCCAGGACAGTGGTCGACCGATCCAGCGCCGCAGCTTGGCGATGTTGAGCCAGCGCACCCGCAACCCCTCGCCGCGCAGGGCCTCGACCAGGCCACCGGTCGCGCGGGTGCGCGACATGCTCTTGCCGAAGAACAGCACGCGACGTGGCGGAGCGCCGAGCGGCGCAATGCGCGGGGAGCGGCGGTCGAGCGGCGCGATGACCGAAGGCGTTCCGTCCAGGGCTCTTGGGACGTCAGGAAGCATGCACTTGGTGGGTCAGGGCACCCCGACGGATCGGTCGACCGCCCGACGATCCGTCTCCCGACCGGCGCGGAGCGCGCGCCAGCGCCGGTGCTCCTGCAGGAGCTCGGGCCAACGCTGGTCGACGACCTCCGGGTCGGTCGAGCGGGGAATATAGAGGTGGCACCGTCCGCCGAGCCACAACCGATCGCGCACCAGCGCGCCGAACAGCGGCTCCGAGCCGCCGAGGACCTCGCACACGCGGTCCCCGATCCAGGCGGCGAGCAGTTCGGCGCCACCGCGTCGCACCTCGCGCTGCTCGCCGATGCCCCGCCGCTCGTAGGTCGTCGCAGCCAGTCCGCGGCGCACGCGGAACGCCGTGCTGTTGGTCAGGCAGCGGCGGATGCGGCGATCGATCTCCCCCAAGGCACGCCGCCGCGCACGGCCCTCGAGTGCGGCCGCATCGCGCGCGTCGACCAGCCCGCCCTCGGCGACGGCAGCCGCGACGCCCTCGTGGCCCGGGGCGGCCAGCTTCTCGGCCATGCGCATGCGCGCGCGGCGCCCGAGCGGTCGGCGCCGCGCGCGCACCGACTGCAGGTCGAGCAGGGCGAGGCGGCCGTCGTCGAGCACCGGTGTGTTGGCACCGTGCAGGTCCGGATGGAACACACCCGCATCGGCGAGCCGATGCGCGAGCCGAACCACGCGCGGCAACTCCGGTTCGATCGGGGGCTCGCTCAGCGGCAGCGCCGCGGTGACCAGGACCGACAACCGCGGCCCGCACAGGCTGCGCTCGCCGAGCCAGGCCAGCACCGGGGGCGTCGCAACGTCCGGAACGCGCTCCTGCACCAAGGCGAACATGCGCGCCTCGTGCACCGCCGGCAGTGGTCGCACTGCGTAGCGCACACGGTCGCGGAAGCGTGGGAACGCCATCAGCTTCACATACGCAGGTCCGAGGTCGGGAAGCTCGCCGCGCCCGACGCGACGGATCAGGCGACTGCGCACCACCACCACGTCTCGCGGCAGCGCGCCGGGCGCACGACGGCACTCGTCGAGCCAGCGGCGGAGTGTCGCCGCGTCGCGGGTCGACAGGCCGGCAACGAGGAACTCGCTCACGCGCGGGGCTCCGCGGCCGCGGAGCCCGCCCCGAGCCCGTGGACGAAGGTCGTGAAGGCGCGCGCCGCCTGCTCCGGATCCGCCGGGCCATGGGCCCGCGCACGCCCCGCGGCACCGAGGCGGCGACGCAGTTCCGGTTCGCGCATCAGGGCGAGCAGCGCATCGGCGAGGCTCGCCGCGTCCTCCGCGACCACGAGGCCGCTTTGTCCGAGTTCCGGCAGCCCCGGGTGCGCGCCGAGCAGAGCCGGGATCAGACCGCGCGGCGGCGCCACCGCGGGGATGCCGAGTGCCGTCGCCTCGCGCAGCGCCCGGCAGGTGCCATCGCTTCCCGGGACCAGGAACAGGAAGGCATCGAGACCGCGCAAGGCGAGGCTGTAGTCCGGTTCGTACAGGTAGCCCGGCAGGATCACACGGTCCTGCAGTCCCAGACGGCGCACCGGCGCGAGCACCAGTTCCTCGGTGTCCCGCGCGTTGCCGCGCCCGAGCAACACGAGACGCGCACGCGGTTCCTGCTGCACGACGCGGGCGAAGGTCGCGAAGCAGAGATCGAAACGGCGGTGCGGTTGGATGCGCGCGGTGATCCCGATCAGGAAGGCGTCGGGTGCGACCCCGAGGCGCGTCCGAAGATCCCCGTCCATCCGTTCGCGGAAGGTCTCGGTCGGAGGATCCTGCACCAACACGGCGCGGGGCGGCAGCCCGAAGCGCCGCGTCACCGCCTTCGCCACCTCGTCGGTCGGGACCACGCAGCCATCGGTCGCACCGAAGGCCAGCCAGGTGCGCCAGCCGCGTCCCGGGGCGTCGACGTCGTAGAGGCTCCGCACGAGGAGCGGACGCTGCGGACCCAGTCCGCGCAGCGCGAGCGCCGCGATCAGATGGTCGGAGAGCAGGTGCGTGTGCACGATGTCGCGCGGTTCGTCGCGCAGGCGGCGTGCGAGCGCCCGCGCATCGCGCATCAGGCTGCCCGGATGGAAGTGCTTGCGCAGTTCCAGACCCGTGATCACCGGGAGTCGCGCGTTCCACAGCTCGCGCGCCATGCGATGCTCGGCACCCTCGGGAAGGTGACCCGCGATCGCGAAGGTGACCTCGTGGCCGAGGCGCTCCTGCCAATGGGCGGCGCGCATCGCCGGATCGGCCGGGCCGGTCCACTTGTAGTTCGCGAACAGGTGCAGGATGCGCAGCGGACGATCGCTCATCCTCCGCCTCCGTGGCGCTGATAGCGCAACATGCGCCAGTACTTGAGCAGGTCGTACCACGCGGCCATCACGCCGATCAGCAGGCCGCGCCAGCCGTCGAGTACGCCGCGCTTCAGGACCAGGCTCTTGAACAGCACGGCCGGAGGCCGGACCAGGAGGTCGAGCAGCGTCGCGCGTCGACCACGCGCGATCAACGCGCGCGCCGAGGCCGCGGTGTAGCGATCGATGGTGCGCAGGTGATGGCGGAAGCTGCGGTAGTTGAGGTGGATCAACGGCTCGTCGAGCACACGCGGACGCACGCCGTCGAGCAGCTCGACGCGGTCGTGAGGGTCGACGCCGCCGACGATCGCGCGACGACGGTCGACCAGTCGCAGCTTGAGGTCGGGCCACCACAGTCCGCGACGGACCACGCGGCCGAGGTAGTGGTTGCGCCGCGGGATCGCGTAGCCCTGCGCGTCGAAGCCCGACCGCTTGAGAGCGAGCAGGCGCTCGCGCAGTTCGGGACTGACGCGCTCGTCGGCGTCGAGCAGGAGCACCCAGTCGTGCCGTGCCAGCCGGAGGGCCTCCTCGCGTTGGGCGCGAAAACCGGGGAAGGGCGCACGCACCACCACCTCGGCGCCGAGCGACTGCGCGAGTTCGCGCGTGCCGTCGGAGGAACCGCTGTCGACCACGACGACCTGATCGCAGAAGTCCAGCGAGCGCAGGCAGTCCTCGATGCGGTCCGCCTCCTGGAAGGTGAGCACGCACGCCGACAGCGGAGTGGGCGCCGTCGGATCACCCATCGCCGGTCAGTTCGTTGCGATTGCTGCCCGACCGTGGCTGCTGCGCGACGTCGCGCACGGCGTGCCCCATGCGTCGGCGGATCTCCACCGCCTTCGCCGTGACCTGGGCGATCCTGTCGCGCCACTCGTGCAGCTTCTGGTCCTTCTCGACCGCTCGCGTCGCGGCCTCCAGCACCCGATCGCGCTCCGCGGCGTCGACCTTGACGAAGCGGTTGAGGAGGTACTGGTTGCTGTAGGCGAGGATGCGCATCCAGCGCAGCTCGTCGAGGACCTCGTCGAGCAGCTCGGCCAGGACCAGCTCGGAGTCGGTGAGTCCGAGGGCCTGGGCGGTCTTCTTGCGCTTGCGGTTGGAGGTCACGGAGCGATTGGGAGGAACGCGGATGATGGTGCGATGCGCGGGCCCGCGCAACGCGGCGCTCCCCGCGGACTCGCCCTCGCCGGCCGCTTCGGCCCCACCTATCCTGCGGCGGTGGTCCCCCCACTCGAAGATCCGCGCCTGCCGGCATTCGCCCACCTGCTCGGCGTCATCGCACGCCTGCGCGCACCCGACGGCTGCCCGTGGGATCGCGAACAGACGCCGCAGACCATGGCCCCCCACCTGCTCGAGGAGGCATTCGAAGCCGCGGATGCGATCCGCCAGGACGACCCGGGCGCTGCGTGCGAGGAACTCGGCGACGTGCTGATGAACGTCCTGATGATCGCGCAGATGGAAGGTGAGGCCGCACGCTTCGACGCGGGCGACGTCGCGCGACGCATCGCCGACAAGCTCGTGCGCCGTCACCCCCACGTGTTCGGCGACGCCCGGGCCGACGACGCGCAACAGGTGCTGCGTCGCTGGGAGGAGATCAAGCGCAGCGAGAAGCCGGGCACACGGCGCGGCGCACTCGACGGCGTTCCCCTCGCCCTTCCCGCCCTGCTCCGCGCCTTCCGCGTCGGAGAGAAGGCGGCGCGTGTCGGCTTCGACTGGCCCGACCGCGAGGGTCCGCGGCGCAAGGTCGACGAGGAACTCGGGGAGTTGGATGCCGCCGCCGCGCGTGGCGAACGCGCCGCGATCGAACACGAACTCGGCGACGTCCTGTTCAGCGTGTGCAACCTCGCGCGCCATCTCGGGGTCGAGCCGGAGACCGCGCTCCGCGGGACGATCGATCGCTTCAGTGCGCGCTTCCGCCGGGTGGAGGACGAGTTCGGCGACCGCCTCGGGCAGGCGACGCTCGGCGAACTCGACGCCGCCTGGGATCGGGCCAAGCGTGCACTCGAGCCGGGCCGTCCCAGGCAGGACTGAGGAGCGAGAGGGGGCGTCGGAGCCCCGACGCCCGAGCGACGGCGGAGCGTCGCCCGAGGCTGTCGCGGGGCAGCGCGACATGCGGGGCTGTGGCCCCAAGCATCTGGCACAGCGATGTTTGCGCGATTCCGCGTCCGCCGCCATCTGCGCTGGTACGGCATCTGCTCTGGTCGGCCCCGGTGGAAAGAAACCGCGGGTCCACCCGGACCCGCGTGTGGCAGGGAACGACCCGGAGGAGGTGGTGGCCTCCTCCGGGTTTTCTTTTGCCCACACCGCGCGAGGGAAGCGCGCAACCGACCACCGGCGACGGACCGCGGACGTCGTCCGGTCGGAATCCGACAGCGTGCGGCCATGGTGGGCCGAGCTCCGGAGCCGAACTCCGCATGCCAGCGGGAGCCGTCGGTCGCCGCGGTCTTTCGCGTCGCAACGGCACGCTTCTCGCTCCGTCTCGCGACGGTGGAGCAGAGATGCGAGCGCAGTCCTCGTGGGACTGTGTGGCAGGGACGCGCCCCCGGGGTGAGTTCGCTCACCCCGGGGGCGAACTCTTTTCGGGGGCCTTCGGCGGACGCCGCCGCGTGACGATCACTTCGCCTGCGACGCGAAGGGCCAATCGACCGGCACCTCACGGATGGTGCCCTTGTCCTCCACGAGGAACAGCACGCCGATCCGCGCCGGTGCGAACACGCGCAGCAGGTCGCGCGCATGCTCGGGCCCGACCACCATCAACGCAGTCGCGAGACCGTCGGCGAGGGTGCAGTCGTCGGCCGTGACCGAGACGCTGACCACGGCGCTCGCCGCGTTGCGTCCGGTGCGTGCGTCGACGATATGGTGACGGCGCTTGCCGCCCGCCTCGAACCAGTTGCGGTAGCTGCCGCTGGTCGCGACCGCGCGATCGCGCAACCCGATGACCTCCTGGATCGGCTTGTCGTCCTCGGCCTCGTCCGGATGGGGTCGCTCGATGCCGATCTGCCAGGGGCTCTCGTCCGGCTTCGCGCCGCGACACACGACTTCGCCCCCCACTTCCACCATGTGCGCGGCGCATCCGGCGGCGACCAGCGCGGCCGAAGCGCGGTCCACGCCGTAGCCCTTGGCGATCGAACTCAGATCGATGGCGAGCAGCGGGTCCTGCTTGAGCAGGTGACCATCGGGATCGACGGAGAGGTGCTTCCAACCGACGTGCGCCATCGCCTCCGCGAGCTGGGTTTCCGTCGGTTCACGTCGCTCTCCCCCGGCGAAGCCCCACAGCGCCACCACCGGGAAGATCGTCGGGTCGTAGGCGCCCCCGCTCGCCTCGGCGATGCGCAGGGCGGTGCGGAGCACGCTCGCCAGCTCCGCATCGGCCGCGAAGGGCTCGGCCGAATGATGCGCGTTGAAGCGCATCAGCAGGCTTTCGCGCTTGTAGGTCGAGAAGCGGCGATCGACGTCGTCGAGCGCGCCCTGGACCGCCTCGCGCAGACGCTCCGCGTCGCCGCGGGGCGCGACGGCACGTACGTGCCAGTCGGTCCCCATCACGGTTCCGGCGAGGTCGACGATGCCGGCCTCGCCTTCGGTGTCCGAGGCTCCACGCAGGAGCACGACGACCGCGGACACCAGGAGCAGCGCGATCCACAGCGCCTGACGCGCGCGGGGTGCGGTCGTCGCGACTTCGCTCACGACCCGAAGTCGTCGAAGGCGATCTGCTCCTTCTCGACGCCGAGGTCGTACAGCATCTTCTGCACGGCGCTGAGCATCATCGGCGGACCGCAGAGGTAGAACTCGATCTCGTCGACTGCCGGGTGGTTCTTCAGGTACAGGTCGTGCACGACCTGGTGGATGAAGCCCTTCGGTCCGGTCCAGTTGTCCTCGGGGAGCGGCTCCGACAGCGCGACGTGGAACTTGAAGTTCGGGAACTCGCGCTCGATCGCCCGGAAGTGCTCCTCGTAGAACATCTCGCGCAGCGAGCGCGCGCCGTACCAGTAGGAGACCTTGCGTCCGGTCTTCAGCGTGTGGAACAGGTGGAAGATGTGGCTGCGCAACGGCGCCATGCCTGCACCACCACCGATGTAGATCATCTCGTTCTGCGTGTCCTTGATGTGGAACTCGCCGTACGGACCCGAGATGGTGATCTTGTCGCCGGGCTTGAGGCTGAAGACGTAGCTGCTGCAGATGCCCGGCGGGATGCCCTGCGTGCGCGGCGGCGGCGTGGCGATGCGGATGTTCAGCATCACCATGTTCCCCTCCGCGGGGTGGTTCGCCATCGAGTAGGCGCGGAACACCGGATCGGGGTTGTTCGCGACGTAGTCCCAGATCTTGAACTTGTCCCAGTCCGGGTGGTACTTCGGCGCGATCGCGAAGTCGCGGTACTTGATGCCCTCGTAGCGCGGGACGTCGATCTGGATGTAGCCGCCCGGCTCGAACTCGATGACCTCGCCCTTGGGCAGGTCGACGACGAGTTCCTTGATGAAGGTCGCGACGTTGTCGTTGGAGCGCACCGTGCACTCCCACTTGCGGATCGCGAAGACCTCGTCGGGCACCTTGATCTTCATCGGCTGGCGCACCTTGACCTGGCACGCCAGACGCCAGTGCTCCTTCGCCTCCGAGCGCGTCAGGTGCGTCATCTCGGACGGCAGCGGATCGCCGCCACCCTCGAGCACCTGGCACTTGCACATCGCGCAGCTGCCCTTGCCGCCGCAGGCGGATGGCAGGAAGACCTTCTCGCTGCTGAGCGCCTTCAGGAGATTGCTGCCGACGTCGACCATCGGCGACTTCGCGTCGTCGCCGTTGATCAGGACCTTGACCTGGCCTTTCCGGACCAGCTTGGTCTCGCAGAACATCAGCAGCAGCACCAGGACCACGATCACCGCGGTCAGCGCGAGCACGCCGATCAGAACCGTAGAGAACATGAGGAGCCGCCTGTCTTGGTCAGATGCCGCTGAAGGTCATGAAGGCCATCGCCACGAGGCCCGTGGTGATGAAGGTGATGCCGAGCCCGCGGAGCGCGGGAGGCACGTGCGCCGTCCGCATGCGCCAGCGGATCGCCGACATGCTCACGATCGCGAGCGCCCAGCCGGCACCCGAGCCGAAGCCGTAGACGACCGACTGCGCGAAGTCGTACTTGCGCTCCACCATGAACAACGAGCCGCCGAGGATCGCGCAGTTCACCGCGATCAGCGGCAGGAAGATGCCGAGCGCCGCGTAGAGCTTCGGGCTGAACTTGTCGACCGCCATCTCCACCACCTGCACCACCGCGGCGATGCTGGCGATGAAGGTGACGAACTGCAGGTAGCTGAAGTCGGAGTCGGGCAGGCCGGCCCACCAGAGAGCACCCTCGCCGAGCACGTAGGTCTGCAGCAGGTTGTTCATCGGCACGGTCAGCACCTGCACGAAGATGACCGCGATGCCGAGCCCGATCGACGAATCGACGCGCTTGCTCACCGCGAGGTACGAGCACATCCCCAGGAAGAACGAGAGGAGGATGTTCTCGACGAAGACCGACTTGAGGAACAGCCCGACCAGGGGCTCGTCGGAGAAGAAGGCCAGCATGGAAATCATCTCGCGTCCTCGTCAGTGCTTCTCGGAGTAGCCCGAGATCGAGCGTTGGATCCAGACGATGATGCCGAGCAGGAGGAAGGCTCCCGGTGCGAGCACCATCAGGCCGTTGTTGGTGTAGCCGGCGTCGTAGAACGCCTGCGGCACGATCTTGATGCCGAGCAGCGAACCCGAGCCGAGGATCTCACGGATGGTGCCGACCACCGCCAGGATCCACATGTAGCCCAGGCCGTTGCCGATGCCGTCCAGCACGCTGCGCCACGGCGGATTGCTCATCGCGTAGGCCTCGAGACGACCCATCACGATGCAGTTGGTGATGATCAGGCCGACGAAGACCGAGAGCTGCTTGCTCAGGTCGTACATGTAGGCCCGCAGGAACTGGTCGAACACGATCACCACCGCCGACACGACGACGAGTTGGACGATGATGCGGATCTTGTTCGGGATCCAGTTGCGGATCGCCGAGATCATCAAGTTCGAGAGCGCGGTGACGAGCGTCACGCCGATGCCCATCACGAGCGCCTTGTCGAGACGCGTGGTGACGGCCAGCGACGAGCAGATGCCCAGCACCTGGAACGCGATGGGATTGTTGTCCCACAGCGGGTCCTTGATCGCCTTGATCTCTTCCTTGCCGAACAGCGGCGCCTTGGGCGCCGCCGGTGCTACAGGGGGAGCGGAAGTCGCGGTCATGGGTAACTCCGGTGCTCAGCGCTTCCAGCGCTTCGAGAGGTAGGGCTTGAAGGCCTCGAGGTCCTTCTTGACGAGCTTGGTCACGCCGTTGCTGGTGATGGTGGCGCCCGACAGACCGTCGACCATGTGATCGCGCTCGCGGGCGACACTCTTGTCGACGTGACCCTTCTTGACGGCGACGCCCACCAGCTCGCCGCCCTCGAGGATCTTCTTGTCCTCCTTCCAGAGGGCCTTCCAGTTGGGATTGTCGACCTCGCCGCCGAGTCCCGGGGTCTCGCCGTGCTTGTAGAAGGTGATGCCACGCACGGTGTTGGCGTCCTTCTCGAGCGCGAGGTAGCCGTAGAGCGTGCTCCACAGGCCCTTGCCGGAGATCGGCAGGACGATCACCTCCTCGCCCTTGTCGTCCTTGGCGAGAGCGATGACGCGGAAACCCTCGCGTTCCTTCTCCTTCATCGCGGCAACATCGCCCGGCGTCTTGCTCGGATCGACGTCGCCCTTGGTCATGTCGATGACCTGTTCGGTGACGCGATCCTTGTAGAGCTGCTCGAGTTCCTTGCGCGGACGCGGGTCGCCCTCGACGACGAGCCCGGCCGCCAGCATGACGTTCTTCTGCCGGTCGAACTCGGCCGCGGCGTCCTGCACCGGCTTCAGGATGTTCGCGGTCACCGCGAGCGCAGCGCTCATCGCCACGCACACGCCGACGGCGAAGCCGAGCACGTAGCCATTGCTATTGATGTTCAAGGCGCACCTTCCGGCGGCGGATGTTGGCCGCGACGATGAAGTGGTCGATGGTCGGAGCGAAGGCGTTGAGGAGCAGGATCGAGAGCATCGTCCCCTCCGGGTAGGCCGGGTTGATGGTGCGCACGAGCACCGTCACCACGCCGATCAGGATCCCGTAGATCCACTTGCCGCGCTGCGTCTCGGGGCTGGAGACCGGGTCGGTCGCCATGAACACGAGACCGAACAGGAAGCCGCCGACCAGCAGGTGTTCGAAGGGCGCGAGACCCATCGTCCCGCCGTGCGACGGCATCGCGAGCTTCATGGCGAAGGCCGCGCCGAGCAGGCCGATCAGGCCACCCACCATCACGCGCCAGGAGGCGACACCGGTGAACAGGAGCCACGCCGCGCCGAGCAGCACGCACAGCTTGCTGGTCTCGCCGGCGCTGCCGGGGATGTCGCCGACGAAGAGCTGCCAGTGCGAGTAGTGCTTGGCGAGTTCCGCGCTGGCGTCGACCACGGTCGTCGGCTTGACGATCGCCAGCGGCGTCGCCTGCGAGAAGCCGTCGATCATGTGCGCCGCGTTGTTGCCCGCGACCCACACCGCGTCGCCCGACATCTGCGCCGCGAAGGCGAAGAACAGGAAGGCGCGCACCAGCATCGCCGGGTTGAAGATGTTCATCCCGGTTCCGCCGAAGACCTCCTTGCCGAGCACGACGGCGAGGATCACCGCCACCGCGAGCTGCCACAGCGGGATCGAGGCCGGCACGATCAGCGCGATCAGCATGCCCGAGACCAGGTAGCCCTCGCTGACCTCCTCCTTGCGGACGATCGAGAAGATCATCTCGACGCCGAGGCCGACGCCGTAGCTGACGATCAGGATCGGCAGCATGCGCTGCAGACCGAAGATCACCTTGTCGAACAGGCCCGGCGCGGCGAGGTTCGGGGCGAAGATCGACTGCAGCCAGCCGGCAGCGTAGTTCGCCGCGTCCGCGCCACCCTTGCCGCCGATCGCGGCGAAGTGTTGCGCGCCGGTGTTGTAGATCGCCCACAGCAGGCAGGGCAGCAGCCCGATGATCACCATGGTCATCGCGCGCTTGAGGTCCACGTAGTCGCGGACGTGCGGGCCCTGCTTCGGCGTGACGTGCGACGGCGTGAGGAGGAAGGTCTCCATCGCGTCGAACGCCGGCCAGAACTTGTGGAAGCGCGATCCCGGCTCCGCGTAGAGCTTGCGCAGCTTCTCGATCGAGTTCTTCACGAACGACATCGGGTTCAGATCTCCTTCGCGTAGAGGTCGAGGCCCTGACGCACGATCGCACCGACGTCGATCTTGCAGGGATCGACGACCGTGCAGAGTGCCACGTCCTCCTCCGTCACCTCGAGGAGACCCAGGTTGAGCGCCTCGTCCAGGTCGTTGGCCTGGATCGCGCGCACCAGATAGGTCGGCAGGATGTCGAGCGGCGTGACCGCTTCCCACGAACCCATGTTGACGATCGGCCGATGTCCGCCATTCAGGCGCGCATCGACCTCGACTCCGCGCGGCTTGCCGAAGGGCCACACCGCGCGGTGGAAGGTCAGGCGACGCGGCTGCGGCAAGGCCCAGCCGAACAGATCGCGATGGTCGTGCCCCTCGGGGATGAGGGTCACCGTATTGGCGTAGAAGCCGAGGAAGCCGGGGCTCGCGTCGGCCGTGCCGCTCAGCACCGTGCCGTTGATCAGCCGCACCGCAGTCGGTGCAGGCTTGCCGCCGGTGAAGGTGGCGAGCGTCGCGCCCTGGCGCACGCGGTAGTAGCGACGGTTCTCGGCGGCGTTCCCCGACAGCGCGACGACGCGCTTGCACGGATAGCGACCGGTGCGCGCCCACTCGCCGATCAGCGCGGCCTCCTGGGCCTTCAGGTACCACACCGACTGACCGTGCTTGAGCGGGCGGATCGCTGCGATGTGCGTGCCGACCAATCCGGCGGGATGCGGGCCGTCGAAGGCGTGCATCTCGACACCATGCAGCGCGCGGAACTCCTTGGTCGCGTCGGCCGCGCGCACCGTGAGGTAGACCGGGCCACCCGACAGCGCGCGCAGCACGTCGATGCCGGCCTGCAGGTCCTCGCCACGTCCGCCGACCGCGAAGGCCGGATCGGCGGCGAGCGGCTCGGTGTCCATGCCGTTGACGAAGATCGCGACCGGCGTCACCGCCGGATCGGCGATGCGACCCACCGGACGCTGCCGGATCAGCGGCCACAGCCCCGCCTCCTGGACCGCTTCGACGAGCTTGCCGCGCGGCATCGACGCGAGCTTGCCCGACTCGATGCGCGGCAGCGGCGCCCACTCGTCCTTCGGACCCGGCACGATCTCGACGCGCAGCAGCGCGCGGCGTTCGCCGAGCACCACCGCCGAGACCTTGCCGGTCGCCGGCGAGCAGAACCGGGTGCCGGGCGAGTTCTTGTCGAGGAACACCGGCTGACCGGTGGTCACGGTCTGACCTTCCGCGACGAGCAGCTTCGGTTTGATCCCGGGGAAATCGCTCGGACGCAGGGCGACGACGACCGGGTCCGGCGCATCGACCAGTTCGCGCGCGGGAGCACCGGCGAGATCGAGGTCGAAGCCTTTCTTGATCTGGTGAGTGATCATCGGAGGCGGATCCGCGCTTGGGCGGCTGACCGTCGGCGCGGGGAGAGGGGGCCCGTTTCCGGGGAGAGGGGTCGGGACGGACCGCGCTTCAGCGGCAGCCTTCGCGTCGCGCGCCGTCGGTCGACGGCTCGGCGCGTTTGCCACAGCGCATGCAGGTGCCGTCCGGCGAGGCGCCGCCGCAGGAGCCGGACAGCTTCCGGCCGAACGCGACGGCGAGCACGACGACGACGAGCACCGGCACGGCCAGCAGCAGGATCGGCAGCAGGTACTGAGTCACGGTGAAGTTCCGGGAATCAGGGCGAACAGGGTAGCGACCGGCACGCGCGTGTCACGTACGGAGTGCGCGGTGGTCCCCGAAAGCCAGCGGGCCGCGTGAATTCCCTGCTCTGCGGCAGCTCAGGGCAATTCGCCGGGCAGGCGATCCTGGACCATCCGCGAGAGCGCCCGCAGCGAGTCGAAGTTGTCGATCGCCACCGCCTCGTCCTCGATGCGGATGCCGAAGCTCTGCTCGAGCCAATCGACGAGTTGGAGGACCCCCGCCGAGTCGATGATCCCGGAACTCACCAGCGGCGAGTCGTCGCCGAGACCGTCGGCGCGGCCGTCGCGCCAGCCGAGGATGACGTGCCGTCGGATCCGCTGCAGGATCGCGTCATCGGTCGCATCGGGACGGGCCAAGGCCAGGATCGGAAGGTCCGGGGAGGTGGAATGGCGGGAGCGCATGGGAATCGAACCCACCGGGGCCGCGTCGAGCGCGACCCCCACTGGTTTTGAAGACCAGGCAGGACACCAGCCCCGATCCGCTCCCACAGGGCCCGACGCACAGCGGCGGGCGAAGCGAGGCGGCGGAGTCTAGCTCGGCCGCGCAGGGGCCGCGAGGCCGACGGAGCCGAAGTCCGCGCTCAGGGTCGGTGCGCCGCTCCGACCAGTTGCACGGCGTCGATCTCGTTCCAGCCCGGGACCGCGGCGGTGTCGAGGGTGATCGTGACGCCCTGGACCGCGAAGGCGGTGGCCGGGAAGGACAGCACGAACCACGCGAAGCCGTCGGGGGTGTAGGTGTTCGGATCGACACCGGCGAAGACGACCAGGCTCTCGCCCGAAGCGCCGCGCAGCTCGACCTTGCGGATCGCACCGGGGTGGAAGTTCTGACGCACGCGCAGGCCGGTCGCGCGCACCGCTGCGGCGAAACCGACGCGCAGCCATTCCTCGCCGCGATCGCTGGCGCCGGGCGCCCAGGCGCGGCCGTCGTCGCGGGGACTGGTCACGTCGGGCGCGCCGATCACCTGCGTCGCGCCCCAGCTCGGGGTCGAGTACTGACTCGACGCTTCCGCGGTGCTCGCCCACTGACCGAGCGGATCGGCGGCGAAGCGTGCGTCGAGGTCCTTCCCCTCGCCGGTGCTGACGGCGCCGGAGGGAGCTGCAGTCGGGACCGGTGGCGTCGGCGTGGGCACCGGCTTCGGATCGACCGTCGGCAGCGCAGGAAGGGCCTCGGCTCCGGCGAGGCTCTCGCGCAACAGCGTGGCGTAGCGCTCGG
The DNA here is from genome assembly GCA_046349595.1 of Planctomycetota bacterium. Taxonomy (GTDB): domain Bacteria; phylum Planctomycetota; class UBA1135; order UBA1135; family UBA2386; genus JACRLW01. The sequence goes on along the minus strand of JAXMCA010000001.1, from coordinate 852,941 downwards.
GCAGGGGTCTCGGCGCGCGACCCGCCGCACCGAGGAGGACGGCCGCGCGGTCCTCGTCGTACTGCGCGGCACACACGGCGGCGAGGAGCAGGACCGCGGAGGCGTCCTCTGGGTGCGCGGCGACCATCGCCGTCGCCCTCGCGTCGGCGGCGCGCAGCACGCGCGCCATCTCGCGCACCGCCTCTTCGCGTGCGGCACGCTCGGTGTCGCCCTTCTCGATCCCGGCGCGCAGCAGCTCCGCCTCCGAGATGGCATCGCGCACCAGCGCGCGATCCCGCTCCTGCTCCTGCTCCGCCGTCGGCACAGCGGGCACATCGGCGCAGACGATCTCGGCTTCGGCCGCGACGGCGAGCGCCTCGATCTGCGCCGCGATGCGCAGCCTGCCCGCCGGGATCGCGCGGGAGGTGTCGGCGGCGATGCGGTAGCGGAAGGTGACGCCTTCGCCGGGCGCGAGCGTGCCCGGGAGCGGCAGCAACTCGGCCTGCAGCGGTGCCGTGTCGCCCCCCTCGGTGGTCCAGGACAACACCGGGGACGCACGGAGCGCATCGGGACCCGCGTCGAGAAGTTCGACGCGCAACAGCCACGGCCAGCCGCGATGCACGAGCGCCGGCTCCGGTGCCGCGACGCGCAGGGTCGGCGCGGACGGGGCCAGCACCTGGAGGAGCAACGGGTCGGACCACACCTCGTCGCGGAAGGAACCGCTGGTCGCGTGCAGACGTGCGCGGAGCAGGACGCGACCGGCGGATCCCGTGAGGGTGTTCGGCGCGAGTTCGAACATCACCGTCGCGCGTCCGCGGGGCGAGAGACGCAGTGGCTTGGGTTCGGCCGCGGAGCACCGCACGAAGGGCCAGGTGCGCTCGGCGCCGCGCTCGTCGCGCACCACGATGTCGATCGCCGAAGCGAAGCCGCCGTCGGGATCGAGGACGAAGTCGTCGTCGGGTGCGGGCCCGCGCGAGGATGGATGCCGGATCTCCACCACCAGCAGGAGGCCGCCCTGCGGATCGAAGCGACCGTCGTCGCCCGCGCCTTGCACGCGCAGGCCGAGCCAGGGTGCCGGTGCGGCGTGATCGTCCTGCGCGCGGCACGGCAGGAGCGCGCAACACACAAAGAGCGAGAGAGCGAGCGTCCTCATCGCGCACCGTCCTTCACCGCGAGCTGCTTGCGCGCCGGTGTCGTCACCGCGCTGTCGCCGAAGCAGGAAGCCGGCGTGCGACCCGCGGCGTTGATGCCCGTGCCGCGACGCGTCGTGCCGAGCTCGGTGCCCGGTGTCTGGCGCGGAGGCATGCGATAGACCGGCAGACCGTCGCGCACCGCGTCGGTCGCGTAGAGGTCGGCATACCAGTCGCGCATCACGCAGCGCTCCGGCCCGGAGTGCGCACCGCCCTTCTCGCCGAGCAGGAGACGCATCGGCTCAGGCCTCCATTCGACACCCGCCGTGCGTTGCTGCTCGAAGACGCGCTGCGCGATCGCGTCGAAGCAGGTGCCGTCCTCGCGGTCGTAGTGGATCGGGCGGCCGTCGAGTTCATAGTGCGCGATCACCGCCTTCTCGGGGTCGGCGGGGACGAAGCGGACCGTGACCTCGCGGTCCGCAGGACCGGGACGCTCGACGCCGCAGGCCTGCAGCAGCGCCTGCACCACCATGTGGCGTCGAGCCTGCGCCAGCTGGTCTTCGTCACCGGACTCCACGGCGAACCTGATGCCCGCGGACAGCCCGACGAGTGCACCCTGATCCGGAACCTCGATCACGGGAACATCGACCGGCCGCGCGTTCGGCGGGATGCGATCGTTCTGGCGCGAGCTCCCCTTGCCGAGTTCCAGCACCAGTCCGGTCTGCGGGCCCGCGGTCGGCGCATTGCGGTGATTGACGTTCATCAGGCGCTTGGGCTGCGCCATCTCGTTCGCACGCACGCGATCGTGAACGGCGAGTCCGCTGAGCTTCGCGAACTGCTCGAGCGCGCCCGGCACCGCATTGCGCACCAGGCCGGCGCGCACGAACAGATCCTTGCGCGACGGCTCCGTGCACAGGTGCACGCCGTCGACGTAGAAGCCGCGGTACTCCTCGAAGACCGAGAAGCCGTCACCGTCCCCGCGACCCTCCGGCTCGCTGTCCTTGTCGTCGGTGTCCGCGCCGAAGTCGGGGCAATGCGAAGACACCCAGGAGCGCGCGATGTGGCTGCCGGGTCGCGACGCCGGGATCGGGATCACCGTGATGCGCCCCGCCGACGGATCGAGCATGTATCCCTCGATCACGCGCCCGTCCTCGAGGCGCGCCTCGACGCGCAGGGCCGCATGGGCGCCCCAGTCGAAGGGCTGCACCACCACCTCGCTGCGCGGACCCTCGGGGCGCAACACCAGGGTCTGGTTCTCGTCGTCTCGCGCCGGCGTGAGATCGCCCGCCACGAGTTCGAGGTCGTGCCGTCGGTCGTGGCTCTCGTACGGCCAGTTCATCGCGATGCCCGGCTCGCGCGAGGTGTCGACGAGGCGCCAGCTCAGCTCGACGATCTTCGGCAGCGGCTTCTTGCTGCGCTTGTCGCGCGCACGCAGTTCCGACGACAGGTAGAGCACCGGACCGGGGCTGCGCATCTCGTCGGCGCTGCCGTCGACCGCCTGCGGGCGCCATGAACCGTAGTTGCGGCTGCGCACCTCCAACTCGACGTCGTCGAGATCGGCGGTCACCGTCCAGTCGAGGATCATGCGCATCTTGAAGTCGCCCGATGCGTCACTCGGGCGCGGCGTCTCCAACTCGACGTGACCGCGCGCCACCTTGCCGTCGAACCACGCCGGCCAGCGCTTCATCAGATCCATCGGCGAGCACGGCAGGCATCCGCGGATCGCCGGCGTGTAGCGCACGTGCACGTAGCGCTCGCCGTTCTCGCGCAGGGTGCGGTCGTCGATGTGGTAGCGCCATTCCTCGCCGAAGCCGCCGTTCTTGACGGGGTCGTAGTGCGCGTGCCCTTCGTAGCGCGATGCGATGTCGATCGCGGGCAGCCATTGGAAGGGCACGAACATCCCGTCCCAGCTCGGCTCGGTCGCGGCGTCGAGGACCAGATTGAACGGACGTTCCGGAGCCGCGAGTTCGACCTCCGCGTCCTCGGACTCGATCGCGGAGTAGGTCGCCGAGCTGCCGCCCTCACCCCACTCGGTGAAGCGGTTGTAGACCTCGTCGTGCCTCACGCCGGCGATCTGGTGGGCGGCGTCGCGCGGCAGGCGGAACTCGATGCGTTGGTGCGCCGACTGGCCGCGCCCGACCCGTCTGCGCACCGACTCGACCTCGAACCAGCCGGTGATGGAGCGCGCATAGGTCCAGTTCTGCACCGACCGCGAGATGCCGGCACCGTGGAGCGGATCCGAACCCGAACCCAGGATGCTGCAGGTGAAGGTCAGGACCTCGCGCGGCGGCGCATCCTGCGCGCGTGGTGCGGCACCGATCGAGAGGAGCGCGAGGGAGAAGACGGTCGGAGCGCGGAGCGATCGGTGCATCAGGCGGCGAGCGCGGGGGACGGCGCGCATCCCACAGCGCCGCCCCGCGCGGATCCACACGCACTCCGGGCGGATTCCTGCAATCTCCGCGGTCAGCGCGCCGATCGCGCGTCGCCGGCGCGGATGCTGACCTGCGTGTGCGGCGCCTCCTCGCGGCCCTTGGATGGCGCTCCCTCCCCTGCGGCGACGAAGCGACCGAGGGGTCGGCTCAGCAGGAGCAGCAGTCCCGACACCGCGGCGCCGATCGCAGCCATGCCGACCATGGGGAGGGCGGGATTCGGCGTGTCGGCCGGCAGGCTTCTGAAGAACAGGGCCGGGGCGGCCACGCCGATCAGCGCGTAGGTCAGCGCACAGGCCAGACCGAGGACGCCCAGCAGTCGGAACAGGGAGGTCGCGAAGCGATCGGACATCGGGATACCCGGACGAGAACGAGTCGAGGGCGGCGGTCGATTGCCGTTCCTTTCCCGGCGCGGCACGCTACCCCGCCGGTCGCGGCGGCGCGACTGCCGGCAGGGCGCCGGCTCAACCCGCCGATCCGGGCCATCCGAAAACGAGTGCGCATGATCCGACGCGGCCTGCCGGCCCTTCTCGTGCTGCTCCTCCCCTTCGCGACGCCACTCCCGGCACAGGAGGATGCGATCGTCGCCTTGCCGCGGCCGAAGCCGCATGCCGCCGCGCCCGACGAAGAGGCGCAGACTGCGCTCGCCAAGCGCCTCTGCGAAGCCATCGACAAAGGTGATCTCGATGCCGTGCGGAAGGCGCTCGACGACGGCGCGTCCCCCGACAAGGGCATGGGCGCCGGCGAGGACAGCACCAAGGGTCGCACGCCGCTGATCCACGCCGTGGTCGCGAAGCGCCCCGAGCTGATCGAGCTGCTGATCGCGCGCGGTGCCTTCCTCGACATCGGCGACGACGCCGGTCACACGCCGCTGCATTACGCGGTGCTGACCCACGACCTCGATCTCGCGCGCCTGCTGCACCGACTCGGGGCGCGCCTCGATCGCAAGGACTCCGCGGACCACGATCCCTACGCCTATGCCCCGGAGGGCTCGGACATCGAGAAGTGGACCGTCGACGCCGGCAAGCACGATCGCGCCCTGTGCGAGGCCCTGTCCGAGGGCGATCTCGACGCGGCACGCAAGGCGGTCGAGGCCGGCGCGAGTCCCAATGCACACGACGACGAGCACGCGCTGCTGCTCGCCGCGGTGCGCCGTGACGACGTCGCATTGTGTTCCGAGCTGATGGGCAACGGCTGCCGCGTCGATCTCGTGGTCGGCAACGGCTTCAGCCCGACCACGCCGCTCGCCTACGCCGCCGAATGGGGCGAGTTCGCGGTGCTGCAGCAACTCCTGAAGGACAGCAAGCCGAGCAGCTATGCGCTCGGACTCGCCCTCGCCTCCGCGTCGGCCAGCCGCCTCCCTGACCGAGCCGCGCGCGTCCGCCTGCTGCTCGCGGCCGGCGCCGATCCCTGCTTCGACCGCTCGCTGCAGACACCACCCCTGCCGGCCGCCGCCGCCCTCGGCGACTTCGACACGCTGAAGATCCTGCTCGAGGCGGGAGCGGATCAGCGCTCGGTCGACCACGCGCTGTTGGCGGCCTGCGGGATCGAGGACGAGGCGCAGAGCCTCGCCGTCGTGCGCGCGCTGCTCGCGATCGGGGCCGATGCCGACTTCGACCACTTCTTCGCGACTGCACTCGGCGGCGCGGCCACGAAGGGGCACCTGCGGGTGCTCGAGGCGATGCTCCCGCAGGTCCACAAGGACGAGACGGTCGGCGCAGCGGTCGGCGAGTCGGCGCGCGAGGGCGGAGCCGACGGACTGCGCTGGCTGTGCGAGCACGCCAAGGCCCGCATCGACTTCGCCTACCGCGCCGGCGTCTTCGATCCGCCGCTGCAGGCCGCGATCGTGAGCGGACATCTCGACTGCCTCGAGGTGATGCTCGCGGCGGGTGCCGCCGCCGATCAGGAACCGCCGGCCGACGGTGATCCGCCGCTGATCGCCGCGGTGCGCCGTCAGGACCATCGTGCGATCGAAATCCTGCTGAAGGCCGGCGCCGACCCGGCCAAGGAGTGGAACAGCTTCTTCCTCGGCAAGCGCTCGGCGATCTCGCTCGCGCAGGAACTCGAGGACGCCGAAGCCCTCGCGCTGCTGAAGGCCGCGCTGCCCGGTGCCGCCGACGATCCGCTCGGTGCGACGCTGCACACCACCGCGCTGAAGTTCGACGACGTCGGCGCCTTCCATCGGCTGCGGTACACCCATTCCGAGGCGAAGCGCGCGCAGTACGTCTACATGCGCAAGAGCGTCGACACCTACGGCGAGTTGCGCACGCAGGAGATCTTCTCCTTGTGCTACGACGAGAAGGACCCGCCCTCGAACGAACTGATGCAGACCTTGCTGCTGAAGCGCTGGGCCATCGGCGGCCTGGTACTCGAGAAACCCGGCGAGACGCAGACCAACTGGCGCATCCGCTTCCGCGTCGCCGCGCCCTGCGATCTGTCCGCGGAGCGCCTCGCCCGCTATCTGCTCCTCGTGGAGTCCACGGCCGACTCCCTCGAACACGAGATCCACCCCGACGCGGAGGACCGCCTGTGATCACCCTGCTGCGGAGTCTCCTCATCCTCACGTTGCTCGTCCGCGGTCCGCAGGACCCGGACGACGCGGCCCGCGCCGCGCGCCTCGATTCGGCGATGGGCGTCTGCGGCCTCTCCTACCAGAAGAGCACGAGCGGCAAGAGCTACACGGTCACGTTCACGCACGACGGCAACCGCCAGCAGACCGTGCTCGTCTCGATCGCACCGGGTCGCCCCGGCGGCCTCGTGACGCACAGCATCTACACCACCGTCTGGATCGATCAGAACAGCCCGCCCGACGAAGCGACGATGCGCAAGGTCCTCGCGAACGCGAAGAAGCTCGGCGCCTACTACCTGTTCAAGGACACCAAGGGCACCTGGGCGCTCCGCTTCGGCACGCAGTTCGACGCGACCGACCTCGCCGAGACCCCCAAGGCGGGCGACGCCACCGTGAGGGTCCTCCGCGAGTTGATCGAGTTCGTCGACGAGGTCGGCGAGCAGACCGATCGCGAGCTCAACGGCGAGCGCGACATCCGCTAGCGACCGCGGATCGCGGCGACGCGCTCGCGCAGTGCTGCAGCGCGCTCCTTGTCGCCGAGGTGCTCCACGGCGAGTGCCATGTTCTCGATCGTGTCGGCGAGTTCGCGGCTGCGGGCCGGGCCGAATCGCTCGTAGATCGCGATCGCACGCTCGTAGAGCGCGACGGCGTCGTCCGACCTGCCCTGCTGCTCGCGCAGGTTGCCCAGGTTCGTCGCCGCACTGGCGACACCGTCATCCTGCTCCGCTCCGGCCTTCGCGCCGATCGCGAGCGCGCGCTCGAGGAGCGGCACGGCCTGCTCCTGACGACCGGTCTGCGACAGCACACCGGCGAGGTTGCAGAGCCGTCTCACCAGCAGCGGATGCTCGACGCCGAGCAGGCGCTCACCGACTTCGAGCGACTCGCGGGATAGCGACTCTGCTTCGTCGAGACGCTGTTGGCCGGCGCGCAGCACGCCGAGATTGGTCGCGAGGTTGGCTCGCAGCATCGCGTCGTCGCCCTGCTGCGCGAGCTGGTGCGCCTGCACGAAGAGCATCTCCGCCAGCTGCGTCTCGCCGCGCAGACGGCGGAGATTCGCCATGCGCACGAGGTCGCGCGCGCGCACCGCCGGATCGGGATCGGCGGCGCGAACCGCGCGCATCGTCTCGAAGTGTGCGAGCGCCTCGTCGAGTCCGCGACGCTCCAGGGCGCAGGCACCCAGTCCTTCGTGGCAACGCGCGAAGAACTCGTCGCGCGGTCGCCCCATGCGTTCGTGCCAGGCGAGGGCCTCGTCGAACAGGGGCTCGGCCGCGACGACGTCGTGGCCGAGGAACAGGTTGCGGGCCTTCGAGAGGATCGCCTCGCCGATCCGCGTGTCGTCGGCGGGGAGCGACGCGCGCAGGGTCGTCAGCGCATCGTCGAGCAGCGGTCGTGCCGTCTTCGCCTCGCCCAGTTCGGTGAGGACCGTGCCGAGGAAGCGCTCGAGCCGGGCGCGGAACAGCGGTTCGTCAGCGAGGCTCGCACCGACGCGCTTCACGCCGCGCAGGACCAGCTCCTTCGCGGTGATCTCGCGACCGTTCGCGGCGGCAGGCGACGCACCGGCGAAGAGATGCTCGACGAAGTCCGACACGCCGTCGGCGATCTTGGCCTCCTCCCTGGCCTCGCCCTCGGCACGCGCCGCGCGCAGTGCCCAGGCCACGGCGAGCGCGGTGCCCGCGCACAGCGCGAGGACCGCCGCGGCGCTCCCCACCACCAGGCCGCGATGTCGACGCGCGAAGCGGCGCACGACGTAGCCGAAGCTCGCGGGTCGCGCGAGCACCGGCTGATACGCGAGGTAGCGTCGCAGGTCGTCGGCGAAGGCCTGCACGGTGGCGTAGCGCCGCTCCGGTTCCTTGCGCAGCGCCGTCGCCACGATCGTCTGCAGGTCGGTGGCGATGCGACGGTCGCGCTGTCCGAGCAGCACGGGTTGGTCGTCGATCACGCGACGCACCGCCACGGTGAGCGGCTGGCCTTCGACGTCGATCGGCAGCGCGCCGCTCAGCAGCTCGTAGGCGATCACACCCAGCGCATACACGTCGCTGCGCACGTCGACGGCGTCGTGATCGCCCTTCGCCTGCTCCGGGCTCATGTAGGACAGCGTCCCGAGCATCTGCCCGGTCCGCGTACGCAGGCCGTGATCACGGTCGGCATCGAGGAGCCGCGCGATGCCGAAGTCGAGCACCTTGACCCGCGCAGATTCGTCCACCAGCAGATTGCCCGGCTTGAGATCGCGATGGATCAGTCCCTTCTGGTGCGCGTGCTGGATCGCGTCGCAGACCTGCAGCAGCACCGCGAGACGCTCGCGCTCCGCGGGCTGCCTCCGTCGCGCCCACTGGTTCAGTGCCTCGCCGCCCACCAGCTCCATCGCGAGGTAGGGCTGCTCGCCGTGCTCGCTGTGGTACGACCCGGCTTCGAGGATCTGGGCGATCCCCGGGTGCTGGAGGCGACCCAGCGCCTCCGCCTCGAGCGCGAAGCGGGCATGCGTCGCGTCGTCGCCGAGGCCCGGAGCGAGAACCTTGATCGCGACCTCGCGCTCGGGGTTCTCCTGCAGGGCGCGATAGACCACGCCCATCCCGCCGGCGCCGATCCGCGCGAGCACGCGGAAGCGTCCGATGCGCTCCGGCAGGCGCGCCGTTCCGCTCTCGATCTGCCCACGCAACGCAGCCAGACGTTCCTCCGCGAGCAACGCGGCGGCCTGGTCGCGACGCAGCAGCTCCTCGACCTCGGCGCGCAGCTCCGGATCACCGGTGCACTCGCGATCGAGCAACACGCCACGTGCTGCCGCATCGAGGTCGCAGGCCGCATCGAAGATGCGGCGCAGTCGGGCACGATCGAGGGTCATGTCCTGTGCAGCGGCAGCTCGGGTCCGGCACCGACGCGCTTGAAGTAGATCACCGTGTCGTGCAGCGCGGCGCCGTCGGGATCGACCGCGAAGTCGGGGATCGCGCCGACCCGCGTCCAGCCGCGTCGCTGGTAGAGCAGCTCGGCGGCGGCACCGCGCTTCGCATCGAGCGTGAGCAGGCTGAGCCCGACGTCCCGTGCGTGCTGCTCGGCCCGCTCCATCAGGCGGTCGCCCAGTCCCTGACGCCGCGCACGCCGATGCACGATCAGCTTGGCGATCTCGCCGCGATGAGGCTGGTTCGGGGCCCAGGCCGCGTGCAGGGTGACCGTGCCGGCGATGCCGAGGCCGTCACGCGCGACCAGCACGACGCTGCGCGCACCCATCTCCGCGGCGGTCCGACGCCAGAACGCGCGCGCGGCATCCCGCGGCAACGGCGCAAGGAAGCTCACCGCGGCGCCGGAGTCGACGGCATCACCGAGGAGGGCGGCGAGGTCGTCGAGGTCTCGCTCGGACGGAGTCCGAGCGAGGGCATCGATCACACAGGTCGGTCGATCCATGCATCCTCTCTCGCAGGCGCGGGGCAGAGCGAACGTCGCAACCGCCGATTCGTGCCCCTCACGACTCCTCCGCGCTCCGGCGACGCCGCGCGAGGAACCCGCCGAGATCGTCGAAGAGCGAGTAGACCACCGGTGTCGCCAGCAGCGTGAGCAGCAGGGCGAGCGTCTGCCCGCCGATCACCACCACGGCTATGGCACGGCGTTCCTCGGCGCCCGGACCGGTGCCGACCGCGAGCGGCAGCATGCCGGCGACCAGCGCGAGCGTGGTCATCAGGATCGGGCGCAGGCGGTCGCGATTGCCGCGCAGGATCGCCTCGTCGCGCGGCACGCCCTTCTGCCTCAACTGGTTGACGTGATCGATCTGGAGGATGGAGTTCTTCTTCACGATCCCGAACAGCACCAGGATGCCGAGCGCGGAGTACAGGTTCAGCGTGTCGCCGGTGACGTACAGCGAGAGCAAGGCGAAGGGCACGCTGATCGGCAGCGAGAACAGGATGGTCAGCGGGTGAACCATGCTCTCGAACTGCGAGGCCAGGATCATGTACATGAAGGCCAGCGACAGCGCGAAGGCGATCACGAACTCGCCGAAGGTCCGCTCCAGTTCGCGCGCGCGACCGCTGACCCGCGTGGTGTAGGTCGACGGCATGCCGAGCTTCTTCGCCTCCTCGCGCAGCACCTCGATGCGGTCGCCGAGCGCGTAGCCGGGCGCGACCGAGGCGCGCAGGCTGTTCTGTCGCTGACGGTCGAGACGATCGATGCGCGACGCGGTGATCGCGTCGTCGACCTTCACGAGGTTGTCGAGACGCACCGGCGCACCGCCGCGCCGCGGCACCGACAGTGCACCGATCTCGTGCGGGTCGTCGCGGTCGCCCAGCGCGAGACGGAGCTGGACGTCGTACTCCTCGTCGAGCTGCGGGTCGCGGAAGCGCGACACGCGCGGATCCCCGCCGACCATCATGCGCAGGGCGCCGGCGATGTCGTCGGTCGACACGCCGAGGTCGGCGGCTCGCTGCCGGTCGATGCCGACGCGCAGCTCCGGCGAGTCGAGGTTGAGCGTGGTGTCGATGTCGACGATCCCGCCGACCTCCTCGGCGCGCCTGGCGAGCTGCTGGCCGTAGTCGGCGAGCTGCATCAGGTCCGGCCCGAGCAGCACGAAGTCGATCTCGTAGTTGCCGCCGCCGATGTTGAAGGAGCGCAGCGGACGCACGCCGCACTTCAGATCCGTGAAGCGCCGCAGCCGCTTGCGCACCTCGCTCATGATCTCGGTCTGCGAGACGTTGCCGCGGAACGCCGCCCCGGGATCGAGGGCCCACAGCGCCTTGAACAGACGGGGCAGCGAGAACACGCGCTTCTCGTGCGGTTCGAGCCGCACGTAGAACGAGCCGCGGCTGACGCCGGACAGGAAGCTGCCGCCGGCCTGCGTCATCACCGTGACCACGCCGGGTACGCCGCGGATCACCGACTCGACGTCGATCATCGCGGACTCGATCGCCGCGAGGTTGGCGCCCTCCGGTCCACGCACCTGCACCTCGAACTCGCCCTGGTCGACGCCGCTCGGGATGTAGTCCTGCTTGACGATGCCGTACAGCGGCCAAGAGCTGCCGATCACCGCGAGACACAGCACGAACACCGCGATGCGGTGCCGCATCGACAGCCGCAGCATCCACAGGTAGCTGCGCTCGATGATCCCGTAGAAGCCGCCGCGCGAACGCGCGACCTCGTCGTGCGGGCGCACCTTCACGCGCAGCAGGCGCGCGCTCATCGTCGGCGTGAGCGTGAAGGAGACCAGCAGGCTGACCAGCACGGCCACCGCGGCGGTGATGCCGAACTGGAACAGGAAGCGGCCGGAGATCGACGACATGAACGACACCGGCACGAAGATCACGACCAGGCTCAGGGTGGTCGCGAGCACGGCCAGCGCGATCTCGGCCGTCGCCTCCTTCGCGGCCGCCATCGGCGTCATCTTCTTCTCCTCGACGAAGCGGAAGATGTTCTCGAGCACCACGATCGCGTCGTCGATGACGATGCCGACCATCAGCACCAGCGCGAGCATGGTCACGCCATTGAGCGTGAAGTCGAGCGCCCACATCACTCCGAAGGTGGCGACCACCGAGGTCGGGATCGCGATCGCCGCGATCAGCGTGGAGCGCAGGCTGCGCATGAACGCCAGCACCACCAGCGAGGCGAGGATCGAGCCGAGCACGAGGTGCAGGTCGATCTCGTGCAAGGCGGCGTCGATGTAGCGGGACTGGTCGAGGATGACGTCGAGCTTCACGTCGGGCGGCAGGGCGCCGCGCTGGCGCTCGACCGCCTCCTTGCAGCCATCGATCACCGCCACGGTGTTCGCGTTCGACTGGCGACGGACCTCGAGGATCACGGTCGGTTGGCCGTCGAGCCGCGCGAGCGTGCGCACCTCCTTGGTGCCGTCCGTGACGGTGCCGACGTCGCGGATCCGGATCGGCGCTCCGTCGCGGGTCTCGATCACCAGGTCCGTGAAGGACTTCGGGTCGACGTAGCGACCCATGGTGCGCAGCGTGCGCTCGCGGATCGCCTCGGTGAGCAGGCCGCCGGGAACGTCGACGTTCTGCCGCTGCAACGCGTCGCGCACGTCCTGGATGGTGAGGCCGTAGGCGGCGAGGCGTTCGGCATCGATCTGGACGTCGATGGCCCGCTCGACGCCGCCGACCATGCGCACCTCGCCGACACCCGGGCTGCGCTCGAGGAAGGGCACCACGCGCTTGTCGGCGAGTTCGGTGAGCTCGCGGATCGAGCGGCGGCCGGAGACGGCGAAGGTCAGGATCGCCTGGCTGTCGTTGTCGAACTTGCCGATCTGCGGCGGATCGATGTCGCGCGGCAGGTTGCGCATCACACCGGCCACGCGATCGCGCACGTCCTGCGCCGCGGCGTCGATCGGACGGTCGAGGCGGAAGGTGATCAGCACGATCGACGTGCCCTGCCCCGAGATCGAGCGCAGCTCGTCGATGCCCTCGATGGTGTTGACCGCCTCCTCGATCGGCTGCGAGACCGAGACCTCGATCTCCTCCGGCGATGCGCCGGGCAACTGCGTGCGCACCGACACCGAGGGCAGGTCGACGGCGGGATAGCGATCGACCGGCAGGTGCACGTAGCCGGTCGCGCCGGCGACGACCAGCGCGGCGATCAGCATGGTCGCGAACACCGGCCGGCGGATGCAGACGGCGGCGAGGCCCTTCATCTCAGTGCTTCTCCGTCGTCACGCTGACCTTGCGCCCGTCGACCAGGTCGCCCGGCACGAGCACCACCGCCTCGCCCGCATTCAGTCCGTCCTCGATCTCGATCAGATCGCGCAGCTCGCGCCCGGTGCGCACGTGGCGTTCGTGCGCGACGCCTTCGGCGACGACGAAGACCTTCTCCACGCCGGCGAAGGAAACCACGGCCTTCTGCGGCACCAGCACGCGCGACGTGGGCGCCGAGACCTCGATGCGCGCACGGGCGAACAGTCCGGGACGCAGGCGATGCTCGGCGTTGCCGACCTCGACCTCGACCAGAAGCGTGCGGTTGCTCGCCTCGATCGACGGCGACTTGCGCTTCACCCGCCCGTGGAACTCGCCGTCGACACCGTCGACGGTGAACACCACGTCCTGGTCGAGTTCGACGTGCAACGCGGCGCGCTCGGGCACGCGCAGGCGCAGGCGCAGGGTCTCGACGTCGAGCAGGCGCAGCACCGTTTCGCCCGCGGCGACGTACTCCGGCGGGCGACGGCGGCGCTCCAGCACCTCGCCGTCGAAGGGTGCACGCAGCACAGCCTCGCTCAGCGCACGCCGCGCGATGGCGAGCGCGATGCGCCGCTGTGCCAGGGTCGCCTGGAGCGCGCGTACCTCGTCGAGGGCCTGCTGCAGGCGGCTCTCCGCGACCGCGAACTCGGCATTCGCGGCATCGAGGTCCGCCGGCGGACGCAACTTGCGATCGACGAGGTCGGCGGCGCGGTCGCGCGTCAGCTTCGCCTCGTCGTACACGGCACGCGCGGAGCGTACCGAGGCGGTGGTCTCCGGATCGACGTCGTCGCTCTCGCCGTCCGACGGCAGTCCGAGCTGCACGCGCGCCTGCCGCACCGCGGCCTCCGCCTCGCGCACGCCGAGTTCGAAGTCGGTCGGGTCGAGCGCCGCGGCGACCTCCCCCTTCTTGACGCGACTGCCGACGTCGAGGTCGAGGGTCTGCAGGCGCCCCGCGTTGCGGAACGACAGCGTGACCTCGTCGTTCGCGGCGAGCGAGCCGTAGACCAGGAGCACGTCGGGGATCGACTCGGCGGTCGCGGCGACCAGCGTGACCTCGCGCGGCGGCGCTCCCTGCCCCGCCGGCTTCGCCTCGGCAGGACCGCGGTTGCAGCCCGCGGCGACGAGCACGGAGCAGGCGACCACGAGACTTCGGAACGGACGACGCCCGAGGGGACTTGGCACGGCGCGGACGATAGCTCGCCGCGCCCGCCGCTCTCAGTCCCACTTCCGCCACAGGCCCTCGTAGGCCTTGGCCCCCTCGGTCCACGCGACCGGCCACCGCTCGACGACATCGAGCGCAGCGAGCTCCTTCTTGCCGAGCTTCCAGTCCTTCGCCTTGCCGCGCCAGGCCGCGATCCGCTCGGCGAAGTCGGAGGGGAAGGCCTCGAAGAGGAAGGCCTTCGGCAGTCCGGCGAGAGTGGCGCGGCACGCGGCCTGGTCGTCGTCGCCGTAGAGCGCCGTGACGATCGGCGTCGCCTCCTTCTGGTGCTGCTCGAGGAGCTTGTCCCAGCCGAGCGTGCGGAAGTACTCCTCCACGCAGTCGACGCCGCGGAAGTCCTCGCGCAAGGCGACCAGGTGGCCGAGCCAGTCGTTCTTGGCGGTGAAGACCAGCTGCTTCTTGGACGACACCTGCGCCTGCAGTGCGGCGAGGTGGGTCTTCGCGTGCCGCTCGATGGCTTCCGCGAGTTCGTGTGCAGCCGCCTTGATCTTCGCGTCGGGAGGCGCGTCGAAGGCGCGCGGTTCTCCGGTCTCGATCCGCCGCAGGATCTGTCGCGCAGCGCCGAACCCGGGGACGGTGACCCACTGGTATTCGTCCGCCGGCTTGGCGCTCGCGATGCGCTTCGCCAGCGCCAGGGCGCGTTCGGCATCGCCCGTCGTCATGCCCTCGCACCAGCTCAGCTCCTCGTCGGCACGCACGCCGTTGGGCCAGTGGTTGTAGAAGGGAAGGCGACGCAGGCGCACCAGCGGGAGACCCTCGCCGAGGTAGTGGTCGCGCGCGGCGACGCTCTGCGCGAAGGGCACCACCGGATCGCGCGTGCCGTGCATGAACGAGATCGCCACGCGACGCAGGTCCTTGCCGGTCTTCGACCAGTTCCAGGCGCCCGACGCGTGTGCAACCACGCCGTCGACGTCGGTGGGATGCTCGCCGGCGTACCACACCGCGAAGAAGCTGCCCTGGCTGTGTCCATAGAGGAACACGTGGTCGACGGCGAAGCGCTCGAGCATCTCGTCGAGGAAGGTGTGGAAGGCGTCGCCGTCGGCGCGCTCGCCGAGGAAGAGCTTCGACGTTCCCTGGCCCTGCGAGGTGCCGTCGACGGACACCACCACGTCGTCGGGACGAAAGGTGTCCGGGCGGTTGTTGAGATGCCCCCAGCGGTAATCCAGGCCGGTGCCGTGCAGGATCACCGTCATCGCGCACTTGCGGACGCCGTCGTAGTCCTTCGGCACCGTCCAGGTGTAGCGCAGCCCGCCGTCGGACTTCGATTGATAGACCACGTGCGCACTGGCTCCTGGTCCCGGCGCGCGCTCGGGTGGATCCTGCGCGGCGAGCATCGCACCGAAGCAGGCCAGTGCGAGGAACGCGGGAGTCGTGCACACTGGAGTCTTCTTCATGAGCGCATCCACTGCCCGCATCGGGCGATTGTTCGGCGGAATCATGCCGGCCCTCTGCTGCCTGGGAACCGGCATGGCACAAGTCCCCACCGAGCGGACGGCGTGGGCCGAGGCGACACGCACCCGACTCGGTGCGGAGGGGCTCGCGAAGGGAGTCGCGCTGCTCGGCGACCTCGCGCGCGGCACGCGGGCTGCGGACGCCGAACGCCCTCTCGCCGAACTCGATGCGCGGGATCGCGTCGACCTCGTGCGCCTGGGCCTGTGGTCCGAGGATGCCGACGTCGCCCTTGGTGCCGCGATGATCGCCGCGGCGGCGACGCTGGATCCGGAGGAGACGCGCCGCTTCGCGCGCATCGTCGCGCCGCGCTGCCTGGTGCTGCCCTCGCCGTTCGACTTCGCCGAGTTCCGCGATGCGCTGACACCCGCCGATCTCACGCGCGACCTGCTGCTCGCGCCGCCGCGCCCGCGCGAGGTCCCGGAGTACCTCGGCGCGGTCCACCGTCTGCTGCGCCGCGAGCACCTGCCGCTGCTCGCCGAGGCGACGCGTTCCGACGACTGGTTCCT
Organism: Planctomycetota bacterium; assembly: GCA_046349595.1. GTDB lineage: Bacteria > Planctomycetota > UBA1135 > UBA1135 > UBA2386 > JACRLW01. The sequence goes on along the minus strand of JAXMCA010000001.1, from coordinate 837,007 downwards.
GCGCCGCGAAGCGATCCGCTACCTCGCGCTGGTCGCGCAATCGGCCGAGACAGGACGCGATCCGGTGGCCCTCGCGATCCTCGCGTGGAACGAGGACCTGCAACCCTCCGAGGACATCGACCCCGAGCGCGACGCGGTGCCCGCGAAGCCGCGACCGATCGAATTGCCCGCCGACACCAAGGGGCTGCCGCGCACGCTGCAGGCGACGCTGCGCCGCCTGTTCCTACAGCCGATCACCGGCGAGGAACTCCCGGCCTTCCGTCCCTTCGCACTGCGCTGGCTGCTCGACTCCACGCCGGCCGACGCCGACCTGCCGCTGCTCCGCGAGTTGCTGCGGGCCGAGGATCCCAATGCGCGTGCGCCGGCGCTGTGCGTGGTCGCCCGACTGGGCGGTAAGGAGTCGCTCGCAATCCTGCACGAGCAGGCCGGCAGTCACGATGGCGCGCTCGACCCCATCGCGCTGAGCGAACTCGCCCGTCGTGGCGCGGAAGAGGCATTCGAGACGCTGGTCACGCGCACGCGCGACGGCGACCCGTTCGCGGCTGCGGGTCTGCTCGCAACCGGACCGACCGGAGTCGATGCCTTCGTCGCGATGCTGTGCGCCGAGACCGGCGGAGAAGCGGCGGCGAAGCTGCTGGTCGAATGCCGCGCGCCCGACGTCGCCGCGCTGTTCCCCGACTGCGACGCCGCCCTCGATGCGATCGCGCATCGCATCGAGGAGGCCGGCCTCACCGGCACCCCGTTGTCGATCCTGCTGCTCGACCTGCCGGAGCTGCGCACGCGCTCCAACTGCGCACGACTGGTCGGAAGCCTCGCCCCCGCCGACCTCGACCGCACGCTGCTCGGCGTGCTCGACGTGGTCGATCACGACGGACTCGCCGCACACCTGCGCGCGATGGACGCCGGTGAGGACGACCTCCTGAAGCGACGCATCGCCTCGGCACGCGTCGTGGTCGGTGACACCGCGCACGCCGCCGAGATCCTCGCCCTGGTCGACCTGGATCCCGAGTCCGACCCGGTGCTGCTCTCACGCAGTGCCTGCGACGCCTTGCGCGACACGCTGCGGCAGCGCCTCGCGACGCGCACGCTGCCGGAGCTCGCCGCGCTCCGCGACTTCGCCGCGCTCGCCGCAGTCGAAGGTCTCGACGAGACGCTGGTGCGCATGCTGCTCTTCGAACTGGGCGACCTCACCTCCGGCGGTCGCCTGTCGCCGGCGGTGACCGCGCTGTTCCACGGTGCGATCCACGGCACCTGCCGCGACGCCGTCGCGCACTACCTCGCCGGCCGCGCGCCCGACGCCGACATCCTCGAGCGCAGCGGCACGATCGCCACGCCCGAGGTGCTCGCCTGGCTCGCGCGGGTGCGCGACGCACGTGAACTGTTCCGCCACGCCCACGCGATCGCCGAGCTGGCACTCGCCGGCGACGCGGAGGCGCGCGCGGAGTTGCAGCGCGCGCACGAGCTCCAGCTCTACCCCTGGGTCGACGACCTGCCGGCGTGGACCCTGGCGATCGGCGAGGAGCGTCCCGATCCGACGGTCTGGGAGGACGCCCTGTGCGGCAACTGCTGCTCCTTCGCCTCGGTCGCGTCGCGCCTCGAGGACCTCTACGAGATCGATCCCTTCGTCAACGAGACCGGACTGCGCAGCCGGACCCGCCTCCTTCACGACCGCTTCACACGCTTCGCCAAGGACTGGCACTTCAGTCGCGCTGCGCAACGCTTCGTGATCGTGCGATGAAGCCCGCTGCTGCGTGGTGACGGCGCCCGCGCGCTCGGCCATGATCCCGCGCCCGCCGTGCCCCCCCCGCTCCACCTCGACCTGAGCCGCGTCCGCCACCTGCTCGAAGACCGCTTCGAGCTCGGCGACACCCTGGGCGCCGGCGCCTCCGGCGCGGTGTTGCGCGCGGTGACCAAGGTGCCGTTCCGCGACACGCCGGCGGGCACCGAGGTGGCGCTCAAGGTGCTGCGCCCCGAACTCGCCGCCGACGAGACCGCACGTGCCACGCTGCTGCGCGAGGCCGAGCTCGGCGAACGCGTGCGCGACCCGCACGTGGTTGCAATCCTCGGCGCGGACTCCGTCGCCGACGAGCGCGGCGAGATCCTGTTCCTGGTCAGCGAACTGGTGCGCGGCCGGTCGCTGCGCGGTCGCATCGAGAGCGCCGGGGCCGTGGTCGGCGACCTCGCACGGCGCATCGCCGAGCAGGCCGCTCTCGGACTCGCCGCGCTGCACGACGCCGGCATCGTCCACCGCGACGTGAAGCCCGAGAACCTGCTGATCACCGAGGGCGATGCCGAGGTCCGTCTCACCGACCTCGGCCTCGCGCGCGTCGACGACGGCCCCTCGCCGCTCGGCAGCAGCAGCGGCTTCCACGGCAGCCTCGCCTATGCGGCACCGGAGGTGCTGCAGGGCGCGTCGGCCTCGCCGAGCAGCGACCTCTATGCACTCGGCGTGGTGCTGTTCGAGCTGCTCACCGGGCGCCACCCCTTCGCCGGAGCGATCGACGCCGACGACCTGCTGCGCGCGCAGATCCACGACGAGCCGCCGCGCGCCTCGCACCTGCAGCCGCGCGTCAGCGCCTTCCTCGAGACGATGGTCGCCGAGCTGCTGCGCAAGGACCCCGACCAGCGCCCGCAGCCGGCGCGCGCACTGGCGCGCATCTTCGCGGACGGCGAGTCGTCGGCGCACTGGCGAGCGCGTGAGCGCAGCGCACCGGCTCTCGCCTCGCGTCGTCGCCTGCTCGCGTTGCAGCGCACGCGGCACACCGCCTTCGTCGGTCGCGACGAAGAGCGCGCCGTGCTCGACCGCGCGCTGCGCGACGCGATCGGCGGACGCGGTCGCACCGTGGTGGTGATCGGTCACGCCGGCAGCGGACGACGTCGTCTCCTCGACGAGGCCATCGACGGCTGGCTCGACGCCCGCAGCAACCTGTCCTTCCTCGGCGGCATCGGCGACAGCGACGCGGCGAGCCGTCTCGGCACGCCCTTCCCGCAGATGATCTGCGACGTGCTCCTCGAGGGCGAACGCGACGACACCCCCCACGCGCGTGAACGCATCGAGGAACGCGCCCGCGAGCAGCTCGGCTTCGACGGCGACGACGCACGCATGCTCGCCGAGATGTGTGCCGGCGACGTGCGCGCCACCAGCTCGGATCCCAACGCCCGCGCCGACCTGCTCGCCCGTGCGATCGCACGCATGGTCGGTCGCAGCGCGGCCACGATCCTGCGCGTCGACCGTGCCGACAACCTGGGTTCGACCGCGCACCGCGTGGTCGACCTGCTGATGCAGCGTGCGCTGGCAATGCCGCTGCTGCTGATCCTGGTGTCGACGGCGCGCTGGGACGGCCAGGGCGCGCCCGATCAGCATCTCGAGATCGGTCCGTTGCCGATCGACGACTTCGTAGAACTCGGTGTGCGTCTGTTCCGCGGCGGCGATGCGCCGCGCGAGCTGCTGCAAGCGGCGCACGCTCCTCTCAGCGGTCAGCCGCGCGCGTTGATCGAGAGCCTCGAGGAATGCGTGGGCGACGGGAAGCTGTCGGGACGACCCGGCGACTTCCACGGACTCGACCCCGCGGTCACCGAGCTGCAGCCGGCGCGTCCGGTGCTGCAGCGCCTGCGCGATCGGGTCGCCGCGCTGCCGGCGGAGAGCCGTCACGTGCTGCAGGCGGCGGCCGTGCTCGGTGAACGTTTCGCGCTCGGCGACCTCGCGGCGCTCACCGGGCGTCCGACCCTGGATCTGCTCGACCGTCTCGCCGCCTTCGACAACCGCTTCGCCGGCATCGAAGGTGGTGAAGGACGCTTCCGCCACCGCGCCTACCGCCTCGCGACCATCGCGGCGACACCGGCCGACGCGCTGCGCCGTCTGTATCGCGATGCGGCGTGGGTGCGCGAGGATCGCGGCGGCGCGCCGCTCGAGGTCGGCATGCTGCTGTCGCGCGCCTCCGAGCACGAGGCCTGCCTCGATCCGCTGCTCGACGGCCTCGACGAGCTGGTGCGCGCCAACGTGCGGCGCACCACCGTCCGCGTCGTCGAGCGAATCCGCCTGCACCTCAACCGCCTGCCGCGCGACGAGGCCAATCTGCGCCGTCGTCTGCGCTGGGCGAATCTCGCCGGACGCGCGTGGCTGCAACGCGGCGACGAGGAGCACGGCACCCGCGCGTTCCGCAAGGCGATCCTGCTCGCACGCCATCTGCAGGCGTCGCGCGAGCACGCCGAGGCGATCGTCGGGCTCGCCGAGTTCGCACAGCTCGCCGGACGCTACCTCGCGGCGATCCAGCTCCTGTCCGCGGCCGATCGCATGCTGCAGGGCGCGGGCGATGCGCCATCCAAGGTCGTGCACGTGCGCGCCCTGATGATCCATGCGCGCGTGCTCGCCTACCTCGGCGACGCGCTGCAGGCGATGAAGCTCGCCAGCGAGGCGCTCCGCGCGCTGCCCGAGGGCAACCTCGAGCTCGAGGCGCACCTGCGCATCGACTACGGCCGCTGGCTCGCGCTGCGTCTGCACCTGGTGCGCGCGCTCGACGAGTTCGAGGAGGCGCAGCGCATCGCCGCGCGCTGCGGCGACTCCTACGCGACGGTGCGCGCTCACCTGCACCGCGGCCGCGTGCTCGGCACGCTGGGCGAGACGCGCGCGGCGCGCGACGAACTCGAGAACGCCTTCACGCTCGCCGAGCGCCTCGGCGATCCACGCACTCGCGGTCGCGCCCGCCTCTTCGCCGCCGAGCTCGAGGTCTTCACCGGTCGGCCCGCCAAGGCCAAGGTCCTGCTGCACGAGGCCGTCCGCGAATCGGGCGACGCCGGCGACCAGGTGATGCTCGGCCACGCCGAGGCCTGCCTGCTGCTGGCCGATCCGAGCATCCCGACTCCCGCCGAACCGCCCGCGATCGGCGCACCGCTCGCCGACCTGTCGTGGCTGTGCGCGCTCGCGCTGCGCCGTCGTCGCGACGGCGATGAAGCCGGCGCCCGCACGCTCCTGCACGAAGCCTCGACCATCGAACGCCGCGCCCGCGTGCCGCTGCTCCTGCGCCTGTTCATCCTCCGCGCCGCCGCGCGCGACCGCGCGGCCGGAAGACTGGTCGCGACCGCCATCGACCGCATGCCGGCGGAATACCGCAGACGCTTCCTCGCGCACGTCGAGCGGGTGCAGCCGCCGGTGAACTGAGCCGTCGGTGTCACGGGTTCGCCCGCGAAAACACATCCGCGCGAAGCACCCCGACGAGGCCGTGGGTTCGCTTCATTGCACGACCGCGAAACCGGGCGGGCTGAGTTCGAAGAGGTTCTGCGGCGACAGCGAAGCGGATTGGTAGACCAGCACCTCGCCGCGGCTGAGCTGTGTCGGGATCGGCGCGCTGAGACGCAGGTCGCGGTTGGCGTCGACGGCGCCGTGGCCCAGCAGGACGGTCGTCGCGGGGTCCAGCCAGATGTCCCCCATGTCGGTGACGATCGGCGGGCGCTCGGTCAGGATGCTCGCGAACAAGGCGAGGATCGAGGAGCTCGGGCCGATCAGGTCGATGGTCTGGGTCTGCCCGCGGATCGCGTCGCCGGGGGAAACCGTGGGAATCTCGCGGACCAACTCGAAGCCGGAAGTCGAGCGCGGTGCCGCACTCGTCACGAACGGATCGAGGATCACGAAGCTCGGGGGAAAGTTCGGACTCACCGACGGCACACCGAAGATTCCCGGCTGTTGTGGGCCGATCGTGCCCATGCGACCGCCGATGCAGTCGCTGCGGCCGGCGAAAAGCGCCTGACAGCCCGACGTTGCGATGATGCCGAAATCCGGCGGGCCAATGCCCGCATTGCCGCCCTTCAGGCGGCTGTTCACCACCCATGCCGTCGAGTGGTCCCGCAGTAACACGCTTCCGGCACCTCCCCAGAACTGCTCCCACGCGTAGTCCACCTCCATGTCGCAGTCGAGGACGTAGGCTGTGGCTACCGAGGCGTAAACCACCGAACCCACTCCGTAATGCATCCGACAATCAGTCCAGATGATCCGATCGCAGACGGACGCCTGGCCAACTCCATTTGTGAGTCGAGAGAGCAGGACCGTACCGTGCGACCCGTATGCCACGAATCCTGACGCCCACCTCGGGTCGTAGAAGTTCAAGTTATCGATCACGACCAGTGATCCGGCCGGCGCACTGATCACGCCGGTTGCGGAGATGACCGGAGCGAGGTTCCCCTCCGACACGAGCCTTAGGCTGTGGGTGATGTTGTAGTTGCAAGAGTAGATGTACGAGAACGCCGTCACCGCACGCACGATGATCGTGTCACCGGACCGCGAGTTCACCAGCGCCTGCTGCAGATCGATATAGGTCGTCCCCGGCCGATTCTCACGGTCGACGATGATCGTGCGCTGCGCTGGGAGCAGCGCACAGATGAGGAATGCGCCCAGCGCCGCATCGACGAGCCTGCATAGGATCGCCTTCATGGCTGCCTCCACTTCCAGATTCCCTGCGAACCGGCGACGTAGAGTTCGTTGCCGGGGTTCCAGTCCAGATCCTCGATGAGGATCGCGTTGTAGGCGCCGAGCGCACCCGGCACCCACGTGCGTACCAGCGGAGCGGGATTGATGCTCCCCGACGCGATGTCGAAGACGAAGAGGTCGCCTTCGAGGGTGGTGGCGACGAGTTCGGCGCCGGGATGCTGCGCGTCCTGGACGATGTCGCCCAGCGCCAGTCCGCACAGGCCGAAGCCTCCGCGCGCATCACCGACGCTCGGGTCGAGGTGCAGGATCGTCCCCATCTGCGTCATCTTCGCGCCGGTGGAACCGTTGGCGTCCCATCGCAGCCAGCGGATCGTGCTGCTGGGATGCGAGGCGTAGCCGCTCGGCGGAAGCTGCGCTGGATCGGGGTAGCCGACGCACGCGCCGCAAAAGATGTCGACCATCGGTGGGCTGGCGCCCGGCACCTGCCGCACGGCGAGCGCCATCACGCCATGGCCGTCGTCGAGCGCCTGGGTACGGCCTTGGAGCAGATCCTCGCTCGACCACAGGATCTCACCGTGCTTCCCGTGATCTCCGAAGGACGGCCGCAGCAGCACGATGCCTCCGCCCGAAGTCGACGCAACGATGACGCGACCCACGGCATCGCGCCCCAGACGAAGCGACTGCAGTCCGTAGGTAGTGCCGTTGCTGTCCGAGATCATGCTCCGCAGGTCCTTGCAGTCGCCTTCGGCACGCCCATAGGTCGGGGCACCCTGGGTGTCTGCGGTACTGTACCAATTGCCGTTGACGGTGGTGCTGCCCGACCAAGCACCCTGGATCAAGTTGGGGTACAGGGCGAGCGCACCGCGCCACCAGTGGAAGTCGCGCTCACCGGTGTAGGGAAGCCCTGCGACGCAGGAGCCAACCGCACCTCCTCCGGTCAAGGGCACGAAGCCGTCGTACACCGGCAGCTCCGGCGAGGGCTCGCTGCCGAAGCTGGGCAGGCCGGGTTGCGGGTCCGGGTCCTTGTACCAGACAGGGGAAGACCAAGCGAAATTCGTATTGAGCCAGGGCTTGGTATTGAGCCACCAACCAGGCTGGGGATTGCCAAGTGGGGGAATCCGTTTGACGAGTTCGGGCAGTCCCGCCGCGATCGAGGTCAAATTCGGATCCACCCAAATCAAGTCACGGATCGGCGCCTCGGGTTGGATGGCGTCGTAGTACGGCGGTTGCCCAGGTTGTCGCGCCTCGTTCAGATGCCGCATGTCCGCGAGCAGCTTCGAGTTTCCCGTCGCCGGAGCGATGTCGTGAAGCTCGCCGTCCTGGGTCGCGGCGTAGATGTGATGGTCGGGGAAGAGATCGCCGTCGGGATTCAGAATCCACGTCTTGCGCGCGATCAGTCCCCAAGCTCCGGCCAGCGAGTGGTTCGTTCGCGGGTACGGCGGTGGCGCATCGGGCGGCGGCGGGAGGGACGGGCGTGGCAGCGTGAAGCTGCCGAAGGGTGGTATCTCCGACAACCTGAACCAAACCAGATGCCCCGCCAGCGTCGACACCACGATTTCCTCCTGCGGATCTCCCGCGATCGAGGGCACCAAGTCGACGGCGAGCATCGCCACAGGCCGATCCGCGGGGGAGAAGGTCGACAAGAGAGTCCAGCGTGCCGATGGCGAGGAACCGGTGGGAACGAAGTTGAGGTAGTTGCCCACCGTCGACACGAAGCCCATCAACGCACCGCCGCTGCCGTACAGCGCCTCGAGATCGATGAGCGAGCCGAGGGATTGGTAGTTCGTGCCGCTGCCCAGATGCGCCGAAGACGGCAATGAAACGTTCGCCGCATCGAAGCGCTTGATCGGTGCGTCAAACCTCGGATCCAGGTCGTAGCTCGCCGCGACCTGCGATCCACCCGGCACCGCAACCAGCTCCAGGTCGAAGGGCCAACCCTTCTGACCCTGTGTCCAGTAGTGCAGCTCAGCGAGCGGCGCGTTCGGCTGGGCGACCCTGTCGCTCACCGTGATGGTGGAGATGTGGCCGCGATGCGAGAGCAGGTGGATGGGCGTCTGCGAGCTGGTCCCCGCCCACGCGAAGCTCTGGCCGGTCCCGACCACGAAGTCCTGGATGCCCGGCTCACCGAGGTCGGTCAGGAGCTGGAACTGATGATCGAAGACCATCAGGTGACCCTGAAAGGTCGTGAACAGGATCTCGGGATACGGATTGCCGCCGTGTACCTCCGCGACCTGTAGCCGCCGCGGCCGCTCGTGTTCGAAGTCGAGCGCGTACTCGCGACCAGGGATGCGCTGCAGGGTGACCGCGTCGAGCTGGTACAGGTGGCGCAGCGTGCCCACCACCACCCGTGGCCCCGACCCGTCGAAGCTACCGACCGCGAGTGCCCAGGCGCCAAGTCCGAGCACTTCGCTGCGATCGACCTCGCGAAAGGAACGCTGGTTGTCGACCGGGTTAGCCGCGAGTGCAAAGCGATGCACGATGCCATCGGCGTCGCCGGCGTACACGTAGGTGACACCCCCTATGACAGCACTCTTCAACGACTCGTCCGCACCCAGGCACAGTCCGGCACCAGCCGTGCGCCCACCTTCGCCGAAGCTCGTGTCCAAGCTCAGGTAGGCCGGCGGCGGTGTGCCCGGTACTCCGCGCGCGAGGAAGACATCGTGAGGATCCTCGGAGCCGTCGTCGGTGAGGAAGGGCGGTGGTTCGGGGAAGGCGAAGTTGCTGGTGGCGGAGGCGTGCGCCACGACCAGGGGCAGCATCTCCTTGTCGGAGTCCGGCAGCCAGGTGCTGCTGGTACCACTGACCGGGGTGTTGAATCGTCCTCCCTCACCGTGACACCGGCGGTCGATGATCGACCAGTAGAACTCCGACGATCCTTGACCAGGCTGCGCCAGGGCTGGGACCAATCCGCGCTCGACGAAGTCTCGCACTCCGGTCAGCATCGGCAGCCAGTCGACACCGCAGGTCACCGTGTCCTCGTCGGCGACGGTTCCCATCAGGGGACGCCACTGCAGATTCGCTCGCCGGCGGGTGATCAAGGAGGCGTTGAAGTAGTCCCAGCCGACCTGCCTCAGCCAGGTACCCCACTCGAGCGTGTCGAGCAGATTGAGCGAACTCTCGTAGAGGCAGTTTCACAAAGCCCTCATGCTGACGAGGACGCATGCGACATGAACGAAGGCGCGGTACATCAGCGAGTGACGCTCGTGCCGAACGATGAGTCGTCGGAAGCCGTTGAGCCACGCGAAGAATCGCTCGACGACCCAGCGCCTCTTGTAGCGGCGCATGCAGCGGCCGTCGTTGGACCGCGACTTCGCCGTGCGGTTGGAGCGGTGAGGTGCGAGCAGCTGAATGCCGACACTCGCGAACGCGGCGCGGAGCTCGTCGGAGTCGTACCCCTTGTCAGCGATGATACGAACCGGCCAGCACGTCGGATCGTCACCGGCGAGTCTTGCTACTTCTTCGACCGTCGGTTGCGCGAGCGACGTTTCGCCTTCGTTCGCCGCGGCCAGCTGAACTCCGACAGGAAAACCCTCGCCGACGACCAGAACAGCAAGCTTCGATCCCTTTCCCCTCTTGGTGAGGCCGACTGCGTCGCCCCTTTTTTCGCGGCCACGAAGGTCGCGTCGAGAAACGTCTCCTCCCAGTCGAGGAGGCCCTTCTCGTCGAGGGCGCCGAGCACTGCTCGCCAGATGTCCTTCCAAACATCGTGCTCTTCCCACATCCGCAGCCGGCGCCAACACGTCGCGTATCCCGGGAACTCCTTGGGGAGCGCCTTCCACTGCGCGCCCGTCTTCAGGATCCAGAGGATGCCGTCGAGACACTCGCGATCGCTGCGCCACGGGCGACCACGACCGTCCTTGCGTCGAGGCAGCTTCGGCAGGTGTGGTTCGATCAGAGCCCACTGCTCATCCGTGATCCGGATCATGGACAGCTGATGCCATGATCCGGGAAAAAGTACAAGTACGATTTACGAAACCACTTCTAGTAGCCCATCCCGGTCCGACGGCCGATCGCGTCCCAGGTGAACTGCTCGCCCATGGTGCGGCGGACCGACCCAGAGAACGCGGCGAAGCCCGCTCCCTGAAAAGTGTTCGGAAAGCGCAGCGCGGCTTCGAGTGCGGTGAAACCGCCCATCGAGCCACCCGAGATGTACTTCGGGAGGCTGGTGGCAACGGGATTCATCCCCACCGGCCGCAACCGCGCCGGGGCCGCGCCAGAGAGCATCAGATCGATCGCCCCCGCGAGTTCCAGGTAGCGCTGCATCTCGAAGACCATCGGACGGCCCGAGGTCCGCGGAACGATGTACGCGCTGATCACCTGGAGCCCGGACGAGGCCGAGTTGGCCGCGAGGTTCACGATGTCGAAACCCGCACGATAGATGTCGTTGGGCGCAGCCTGCCCAGTGTCGATCAGACCGTCGGTACGCCGGTGACCGGGGTACTTGAGGCGATCGGGAGTGCGGTTCTGTCCGAGCCCAGGAACGGATGGATCACGCGGTGTGCCGAAGGTCGACCAGGTGCCGATCACGATCACGGTTGGCAGGTTGTTCTGGAGGTTGACCGGCGCGAACACCTCGAAAGCCGCATCCTGGACCGGGCTGCCGAGAGGGTACGGCCCCAGAGAGACCGGGCGCAGGTAGCCGAGGAATCGCTGCACGGTCCCACTGCCGTAGTTGAAGTTGTGCCAGTAGACCTGCGGACTCGCCGTCTCGCCGAAGGAGTGGACATCGCCAACTGTGAGTCCGACGACGTGGTCGTCGACCGGTGTGCCGTGCGGAGCACCGCTGAGGTAGCCGCCGACATCAGGCACCAGGTTGGTCGGCGAGTTGCCGAAGCCGAAGCCCTCGCCATTGTCCCATTGGCCGTCGGGGATGTTCATGAGCGGCGAGGTGAAGGGCGTCGTCCGACAGACGGCATTGGGTGCCTGACTGTTGATCGGGGCAACGTGCGGATGCACACCCTGCGCTTGCGCGACAATCTCGCATGTCAGCGCGAGCGGAATACAGAGAGAGAGAGAGAGAGAGAGAGAGACGACGCCCCTTCGCATCGTCGTGGACCCTGTCATGGCCATCTCCGTCACGGGTTCCTCCTGGGCTTCCAGCCCTGATGGACCGCAGAACGATAGGCATCGCCCAGGCGCCGTCCATCCCCGCCCGTCCTCCCACGGAATACCCCGCAGACGGTCCCCGCTTTGTGCGCTCGCACGGCCTACTCAGGGCTTCGGAACGGTCGCTCTGACCGCGACCTCGACACTTCGCAGTGCCCTCTGCGCACGCAAGGCGAAGGAGTCGCTCCCCGATCGCCATTGGAATGCAGGATTCCTCGCCTGATCGTCCACGAGCCTGGGCTTGGGCGGGTCATGCGCCCTCCCGGCGCGCGCATTCGGTGTCGCTCGCCGGTGGGCCGACGACCTCGATCGAGGTGCAGCTTCCGGCGAGCGCGGGCTACTGAACGCAGCACCGGAGCGAAGACGATCAAAGGCCGAGGCAGGCGGTGATCGTGACGAGCTGGCGGTAGACGAGCAGGGCGAGGATGAAGCCGGCGAGCAGGAGCGGCGCACGCACCAGCGTGCCGAGCCAACCGAGCGACCAGGTGCGACGCAGAGCAAACGCGAGCCAGGTCGCGAAGGCGATCAGCAGCGGCGCGAACATCACGTCCGACACGCTGTGGTAGCCGAGCACCTTCTGCAGCACGAGGAGGAAGACCAGATCGAAGAGCAGGAAGACGGTCAGCGCGTGGATCGCGAAGACCAGGTGCGGCACGAAGCCGCGGCTCCGTCGCCGACAGCACAGCCACGACAGCGCACCCCACGCCGGCAGCAAGGCCGCCAGGAACAGCTTGGACTGCTGGCCGGCCCGCTCGCGCACGGTGGCCGCGAGGACCTCGACGGTCAGTCCCTGCGCCGTCGCCCGCTCGTGCAGGCGCGCGAGCACGTCGAAGCCGAGCACGTTGGCGATGCGGTTGCCGCCGTGGATCGCGCGGTCGAGATCGTTGAACTCAGCCGCGTAGGCGTTGGTGAAGAACAGGTAGAACAGCACGCTGGTCGCGAAGAACAGCGGCACCGGGCGCAGGAAGTGCACGCGCGCGCCGCGCAGGTACTCGGCGGTCAGCACTCCGGGGCGGAACAGCAGCGTGCGGAACGAGCGGATCCATCGCCCGTCGAGACTGGTGATCCCCTCGAGGAACTCGGCGAACAGCCGCGCGAGCGAGTGGTCGCGCACCGCGTCGAAACGCCGCTCGCCGCAGTCGCCGCAGAAGCTCCCACGGACGATCTCGCCGCAGCTCGGGCAGCGCTCGGGCGACGGAGGATCACCGGACGGAACCGCGTGCATGACGGATCGAGGGCGCGCAATCTAGCGGCAGGCAGCTCTGAGCGTCGAACCTTCAGCGCGCAGCCAACCCACGGCGTTGGAGTGCCGCCTGAAGACGTCGATCCAATGTCGGCCACAGGACGTGCCGCGCCGCGCGATCCATGCCCATCCCGGCGAGGAAGCGCAGGTGGTCGCTGCGCGTCGGCCGGAGCGGAAGATCCTGCGCGTGCCGGCGCAGCCAGCGCGCCATGCGCACCAGCATGGCGTCGCGGAGCGGAGCGTCGATGCGCGGCACGAGGCGTGTGCGGTCGAGGTCGATGAGCACGACCTGCACCGCGTCGTCGACGAGGCGTGCGAGCAGGTTGGCAGGATGCAGATCGGGGTGCGCGAGTCCGGCGGCGAAGGCCGCGGCCACCACCGCCCCGGCGGCGCGCACCGCAGCGTGCCGGTGGCGCGGGTGCTCCGCGGCGAAGGCGACGAGATCGGTCGCACCGTCGAGTCGGCGGGTCACCAGACGGAGCTGCCACCCCGGTCCCCGCCGCCGGGCCACGGCCCCCATCACCTCGATCGTCGGCACGCCCGCGCGCGCCAGCAGCACGCTGACCTCCAGTTCGCGGCAGGCGCGCCTGGGCGAGGCGAAGACGTCGGGCAGCAGCGCGCGCAGCAGCCCGCCGCGGCGGTAGTCGCGCATCACCAACTCCAGGTCGCCCAGGCGTGTGCGCCAGATCGAGCCCCGGCCGGTGTCGACGCCGAGCGCCTCCGCGCGGCGCCACAGCACCTCGTCGTCGACGCCACTGAGTTCATTGCGCAGGATCGCGACGCTGCCCTTCTCGATGCGGCGCACGAATCCGTCGGGCACGAACACGGCGCGGATCATAGCTGCGCGACGTCGCTCTCGATGCGTCCGTCCCGCATACGCAGACGACGTCGCGCACGCGCGGCGAGGGCCTCGTCGTGGGTCACCACGATCAGAGTGCGGCCGTCGCGCCACAGCGCCTCGAGAAGTTCGATGACCTCGGCCCCCGCTTGCGAGTCGAGGTTGCCGGTCGGCTCGTCGCACAGCAGCATGCGCGGCTCCACCACCAGCGCACGGGCGATGGCGACCCGCTGCTGTTGACCGCCGGAGAGCTGGTTCGGTCGATGGCCGAGGCGATCGCCCAGACCGACGCGCACGAGCACGTCCTGAGCGCGGCGCCGTCGGGTCGCGGGATCGACACCGGCGTAGCGCAGCGGCAGCGCGACGTTGTCGACGGCGCTCAGACCCTGCACCAGGTGGAAGGCCTGGAACACGAAGCCGAGGGTGCGGCGGCGGCGTGCGAGGGCGTCGCCGTCGAGACCGCCGAGGTCCTCGCCGCGCGAGCGGAGCGAACCGGCGGTCGGTTGATCGAGGCAGCCGATCACGTGCAGCAGCGTCGACTTCCCGGAACCGCTCGGACCGGTGAGCGCGAGGTACTCGCCGCGGACCACGTCGAGGTCGATCGCGGACAGCGCGGTCACGGGCTGGCCGTCGCGCGCGTAGACCTTCGAGACGCCGCGCAGCACCACCTCGGCCGACTCGCCGACGATCTCAGTCATGGCGCAGCGCCTCCACCGGTTCGACTGCCATCGCGCGCCGCGCCGGACCGATCGCCGCGACCGCGGCGACCACGCCGAGCAGGACCGCGACCGCGGCGGCCGTCCCCGGAGTCGGGATCGGTGAACCGAGGTAGCCCCTCGCGGAGTCGTCGAGCGGCAGCGAGCCGAGTCCGAGGAGCAGCAGGCTCGCGACGACGAAGCCACCGCCGCCGCCCGACAGGACCAGGGCGAAGGCCTCGGCGACGGGACGCGACATGATCTGGCGACGCGTCGCGCCGAGTGCGCGGCGCAGACCGATCTCCGCGATGCGTTCTTCGGTCAAGGCGATCATCGAGTTGGCGATGCCGATCGAGCAGACGAACAGGCCCAGCACGCCGACCACGGTGAGGAACAACCGCGTGCCGAGCACCAGGGCGAGGATGCGCCGCGCATCGGCCGCCGAGTCGCGCACCGGCACCGCGCGATCGTCGGCGGGATCGAAGCCCATGCGCTGCGCGAGTCGCGCGCGCAGCGCGGACGCGACGGCCACGCTCGCCTGCGGATCCGAGGGCTCGCACAGCAGGTACGACGGCGCGCGCAACGCGTAGTTCGCGCGCAGGGTGCCCGCGGGGACGAACAGCTTGTAGGCATCGTCGCCGTCGTAGTTCATGACCATCGGCAGGCGCGGCACGACGCCGACGATGCGGTGCGGCAGGTCACCCAAGCGGACCTCGCGACCGAGCGGATCGGCGCCGTGGAACAGGCTGCGTGCGAGATCCTCGCCGATCACCGCGACGCGGCGCCGCTCGCGCTCGTCGAGCGGGGACAGGAAGCGGCCGCCGTCGCGGATCGGCAGTCCGCGCAGCTCGGCGAAGCAGGGGTCCACGCCGCGCACGTTGGCGTTCATGCCGGTGTCGCCGACGGCGACGCGCAGGCCGAGTGCATACTCGACACTGACCCGGCGCAACTCCGGACTGCCGCGCACGTCGTCGACGTCCTGCGCGTCGAACTGCAGCAGCCGTCCGGCGGGCAGCCCGCGCTCCGGCAGGGACGTGGAGCCCGCGGTCAGTCGCAGCATGCGGTCACCGCAGCGGGCGAGCACCGTGCGCATCGCGCGCTCGAAGCCGTTGCCGAAGGAGACCAGCACGGTGAGTCCGAGCGTCCCCCAGGTCAGCGCGAGCACGACCATGCGGTAGCGCCGGCGCTCGTGCCACAGGTCGCGCGCGATCTCGAGGAACTCACGCATCGCTGCCCCGCAAGGCGAGCACCGGATCGAGGCGCGCGGCGCGGCGCGCCGGCACGACACCGGCGACGAAACCGGCGAGCAGGAGGATCAGCACGGCACCGACGCCGAGCAGCCAGGGGATGCGCGGTTCACCGGTCTCGCTGACGAAGGGCGCGCGCGCCGCGACCGCGACCGCCACAACCGCGAGCACGACGCCGCAGGCACCTCCCGCGAGGACCAGCGCCACCGTCTGCCGCAGGATCTCGCCGCGGATCTGCACCGGTCGCGCCCCGACCGCGAGCGCGAGACCGATCTCGGCGGTGCGCCGTCGTACCACCAGGAACATCAGGTGGGCGACGCCGACGATGCCGGCCCCGAGCGTGATCACGCCGGCGAGCGCGAGGACCACGTGGAAGGCGAGGAAGATGGCGCCGAGCATGCGCTGCTGCTCGGTGGTGTCCCACACCGACAGCGCCTGCCGATCGCGCGGATCGAAGCGGGCCCGCGCCGCGAGGGCCGCGACGATCTGCGCGGTGCACTCCGCCTGCCGTGAGGGATCGGCGGCGCGAAACACGATGTCGCGCACCGCACGCGTCCCGGTCGCGGCGCTCAGGCTGGTGACCGGGACGAAAGCGAGGTCGGCGTCGAGACCGCCGTAGTCGCTGTCCTGCTCCTTCGCCTCGAGCACGCCGATCACCAGCCAGGGTGCCGCGCCGAAGCGCACGCTCCTGCCGATCGGATCACCGCTGCCGAACAGACGCCGCGCCAGGGCATCGCCGAGGAAGACCACGCGGCGCCGCTCGTCGATGTCGGCCGGAGAGAGGAAGCGTCCGCCGGATGCCGCGCGCAGCGCGCGGAGCGTTGCGTACTCCGGCTCGACCCCGCACAGCGCGACCCGCACCACCTGACCGGCGACCTCCGCACGACCCTGGGCGCGGATCTCCGCGCTGATCGCGTCGATCGTCGGCACGGCGGCACCCACCGCGAGCACGTCGTCGCGGGTGAACGACAACGGACGGCCGGCCGGCAGTCCCTGCCACGGTCGGCTGGTGCGCTGCGGCCAGGCGATCGCGACACCGTCGCCGATGCCGCGCGAACGTCGCTCGAACAGGTCCTGCATGCCGACGCTGAAGGCCAGCAGCACCAGGATCGCGAAGCTCCCCCACGCCACCGCGGACAAGGACAGCAGCGTGCGCGTGCGGTGACGTCGCAGCTCCGCGAGCAGTTCGGCTGCGGCGAGACGGAAGCGCGTGAGCCGTTCGGACAGGGTGCGCATCGGGTCTTCGCGTTCAGCGCGTCGCAGCACCGCGCTCGTGCAGGCGCTGGCCCTCGGTCAGGCCGCTGCGCACCTCGACGAGCATGCCGTCGGACAAGCCGAGCGCGACCTCGGTCTCGACGCTGCTGCCGTCGTCGTGCGCGAGGGCGACGAAGGCATGTCCGTCCGCCCAACGCAGCACGCGCTCGGGGATGGCGAGCACGTCGTCGGCGCGCGCGATCTCGATCGAGGCGACCGCGGAGTAGCCGCTGCGCATCGGCACCGCGGACTCGACCTGCAGCTCGATGCGCAGGTCGAAGGTGGTCGCGCCGTCCTGACGCCGACCGCGCAGACCGATCTCGGCGACCGTGCCCTTCAGCGGGGCGTCGGGAAAGGGGCCGAGCACGACCTGCGCGGGCATGCCCTCGCGGAGCCGTCCGACGTCGATCTCGTCGACGCCGCCGCGGAACACCGGATGGTCGAGGTCGCCGAGCACCGCGATCACCGTGCCCGCGCCGTAGCTGCTGGCGGGCGTGATCGGATCGCCCTCGCGCACCAGTTGCAGGACGTGACCGGCGACCGGGGCGCGCACCACGAAGTCGATCACGCGTCCGTCGATCTCGACCTTGCCCTCGCGCAGGAGCCGCATCTCCTCCTCGGCGCTGCGTCGCCGTCGCTGCGCCGCCTTCTCCATGCGCTCGAGATTGCGTTCGCCCTGCAGGAAGCGGGTCATGGTCGCGAGCAGGTGCTCACCCTTCACGAACTCCTCGGCCGCCTCCTCGCCCTCGACCGCCGACTGCAGCGAACGCTCCGCGCTCAGCAGCTCCCGCTCGGTGAGCGTCGGCCAGACCTCGGCGATCGGATCGCCGGCCTCCACGCGCTGCCCGAGCTTCGCATGCAGCTTGCGCACGAAGCCGCCGAGCTGCGTGTTGACCTGCGTCTCGCGCCGGCACTCGACGAAGCCGGAGGCGACGGCGCGCTTGACGATGCTCGCGCGCTTCACCACGACCGGGGCGATGCCGACGCCTTCGCGCCCGCAACCGGCGAGCAGCGGGATCATCGCGACGAGAAGGACGACGCAGGGCAGCAACGCGTGCTTCATGCGGTTTCGTTCGAGGGTGCGGCACAGGATGGCGGGCCCGTCGACCGCGGTCGACGGTCGTCCCGGAACTCCCGGGTCCGGCACCGCGCTCACATGAAGTTGCGCGTGTGCAGCGCGCTCAGCGCGGCGGCGCGCGAGTCGTCGAAGCCGAGGCGGCGCAGGCGCTGGCGCCGTCCCGCGTCCATCTGCCCCACCAGGGTCTGCACCGCGGCGTGGCCGCGCGCGAGCGCATCGGGCGCGAAGCCGCCGGCTGCGAGCACGACCAGGGCGTCGAAGACCTCCTCGTTGAGGCCGGCGGTGTGGCGCAGCGCGTCGTGGCGTCGCTCGATGGCGGCGGCGAGACGGCCGAGCAGGGTGGCGTCGCGCTGCGCGTGGCGCATCAGGTGCGCGAGACCGAAGGCGACGTGGCGCGCCTCGTCGACGGCGGCGAGACGCATGATCTCGGCGGTGCAGACGTCGGGTGCGTGCTGGCACAGGAAGCCGAGCAGGTGGACGAAGGAGCCCTCGCCGAGCACCGACAGCAGGAACGACGCGAGTTCGAAGTCGGGCTCGTCGAGCAGCGTCTTGAGCGAGGCCTGACCACCGGTCGTCGACAGGCCGAGTTCGCGGCGCGCGAGCAGCGCGCGGCGGGTGAAGACCTCGATGTGGCGCGCCTCGTCGGCGGTCTGGATCGCGAGGAGCTGCATCACCTCACGGAAGTGCGGGTGCACCTGCGCGCAGAAGCGCGCCGGCACCAGGAGTGCGGCGGTCTCGTTCTCGATCAGGTAGGTCAGCACCTGCACCAGCGCGTCCTCGACCTCGTCGGGGTGGGTGCGCGGTGCATCCCAGGGGATCGCGGTGTCGGGGTTCCACTGCGCGGCGACCGCGGCGCGGTACATCCCGCCGGCGTCGTCGCACCACAGCAGGTCCTTGTCGGCGAGCGCGAAGTCGAAGCGCGGACCGCCGGCCTGCACCTCGGCACCGCGTGCGGCGAGACCCCAGGTCGCCTCGGCGTGCTCCGCCACACCGTCCGGACCGGCGCGCCCGGCGCGCGTCGCACCGGCGCGACGCCGCGCATCGGACGCGCCGCTGACCAGGGTCGCGGTGTGCGGTGCGTCGCCGTCGCGGTAGCCGTGTCCCTCGGCGCGCGCGAAAGCGCGCAGGTGCACGAGCAGGTCGGGCGCGTGTCCGACGACCTCGAGGACTTCGCCCTCGCGCAGCGGCAGGAGCGCGCGCCGCACCGCCACCTGCGCACCGCGGTCGAAGCCGAGCAGACCGAGGTCGAGCCGCGCGTTCATGCCACGCGCATGCGCTGCAGGAACTCGCGCAGCGAGCCGAAGCGATCGCAGGCCGCGGCGAGCTGCGCGTAGCCGCTGGTGCGACCCGGGCGCCAGGCCTTGAGGCCCTCGAGCTCCATCAGCGGACGCGTCGACGGATCCTCGTAGCGCATCGACAGCAACAGCTCGGTGAAGCGCGCGACCAGGAGCTCGGGCGCGCCGTCGAGCACGGTGAAGTTGCAGTGGTCGTAGGGCGCGGTCTGCGCGAGCACGCGCACGCTTCCGGCGGGCAGGGCACCGCTGCGCCCGAAGGCCAGCAGGTTGCCGTCGATCATGCAGCAGGCATCGACCTCGCCGCGGAGCAGCGAACGCGCGGCGTCGAGCTCTCCGCCGACGTGGTCGCCGTGCTTGCCGAGCAGGACGTCGAAGCGCTTCACCTCGACGTCGCGCCCCGGCTCGATCCCCGCCTGTGCGAGGTGCAGGAGCGGGATCATCGTCGCCTGCGGCGAGTCCGCCGCACCGACACCGATGCGTCGTCCGCGCAGATCGGCGAGCGTGCGGATCGCGGAATCGCCGCGCACGACGATCACCGAGGTGAGGTCCATGTCGGTGTCGCGCATCGCGATCGCGCGCGCCTTCCGGCCCCGCGCCTGAGCGACGCGCTCGGCCTGCAGCCAGGCGAGCGGCGAGTTCCACGCCGCGTGCATCGCACCGGCGAAGTGCTGCTCGACCTGCCGTTCGTAGTTGGAGAACAGCAGGTAGTCGAAGGCGAAGCCGCGCTCGGCGAACCACTGCTTGAAGCCGTCCCAGATCGTCACGACCTTCGGGTCGTAGGCGACGGCGCCGAGGACGAAGGTGTCGCTCATCACGTCCCGATTCTCAGAACAGCGGCAGTCCGCAGACCGCCTTGCCGATGAAGTCGAAGAGCTGGTCGCTGGTCGGCGCCATCACCATCGCGGCGCGCGCGTCGCGGAAGCGGCGTTCGACACCCACTTCCTTGCGGTAGGCCATGCCGCCGCAGACGCGCATCGCCGAATCGACGACGCGCAGCGCGGCTTCCGCGCAGGCCGCCTTGACCTCGAGGACGCGCAGCATCGCGTCCTCGCGACCCTGCTCGAGCGCGGTCACCGTGTCGCTCCAGAGCGTGCGCGCCATGTCGCAGTCGATGCGCATGCGCGCGATGTAGGAGCGGATCGTCGGCAGGTCGGCGAGCGCGGACGAACCAGGCAGATGCGCGTAGCGCACCCCCCCGGCGTGCTCCGCGGTCTTCTGCACGGCGGCCTCCATCAGGCCGATCGACCCGGCGCTGATCAGCACCGAGAAGATCGGCAGCACGGTCTGCATCATGATCCCGAAGCCGGCGCCGTCCCCGCCGAGGCGGTTCTTCGCCGGGATGCGCAGCCCTTCGGCGCTGACCGGCGCGGAGTCATTGCCGCGCAGGCCCATGCCCTCGTAGTTCGCGGTCACGCGCAGGCCGGGCCGCTTGGAGGGCACCAGCCACAGCGTGCTCGCCTCGCCACCCTGCAGCGGCCGGCTCGACCACACATAGGCGGTCGCCGCATTGGCCGAGGTGATCCAGCTCTTGCGCGCATCGAGCACCACCTCGTCGCCGTCCGCACGCGCATTGCTGGTCGGCGCCCAGAAGTGCGAGCGCGAGCCGCTCTCGCTGAAGGCCAGGGTCGACAGGTGACGTCCGGCGACGATGTCGCGGCGAACCTCGATCGGCCCGTGCGCCTCGATCACCGCGGTGCCGGCGTAGTGCATCGTGAGCACCATTGCCGAGCTGCCGCACTCCCGCGCCAGACGTTCGACCACCAGACCCGCCGCCCGCATGCCGAGACCGTGGCCGCCGACCTCCTTGCTGCTCAGCAGCGCGAGCAGTCCGGCGTCGCGCGCGGCGTCCATGGTGGCACGGGGGAAGACCGATTCCTGGTCGACGCGGGCCGCGTGCTCCGCGGCGACGGCGGCGACCTTCTCGGCCGCGGAGGCGTAGTCGTAGCTCAAGGTGATGTCCTCGGGGCGAGGCGGGCGCCGGAGGGTAGCGGGGCGCATCGGGAGCGTCGAGTTCCGCGCGACGCCGCGCTACCCTCGCGCGCCGTGTCGCGAAGCGTCGATCTACGGGCAGGAGCACGCGTGCTGGTGATCCGGCTCTCGGCGCTCGGCGACGTCCTCTTCGGAATGGAGACGGTCGCCTCGCTCAAGCGCGAGCGGCCCGACGTCGAGGTCGACTTCCTGGTCGAGGACCGCCACGCGGCGATCCTGAAGGGCGCGCCCGACCTCGCCGCGGTGCGCACCATCCCGCGCCGCGGACAGCTCGCGCGCCTGCGCGCGTTGCGCGAACTGCGCAAGATCCGCTACGACGTCCTGCTCGACCTGCACGGCCTGCTGAAGAGCGCGCTCCTGGTGCGCGCGCTGCGTGCCGACCGCAAGCTCGGCTTCGACGCCGGCGGTGCGCGCGAGGGCGCGCATCTGGCCTACGGGGAACGCATCGCGCTGCCGAAGCCGCTGCCGCATCGCGCCGAACGCGGGCTGTTCCTGCTGCGCGCGCTGGGCCTGCGCGGCGAGCCGTCGCGCCCGCGCCTCGCCCTCGATCCACAGCCCCATCCGGCCCTCGCCGGCCTGCGCCGTCCGCGCGTCGTGCTCCACCCCGGCGCCAGCGCCTTCGCGGCCTTCAAGCGCTGGCCGGCCGCCAAGTTCCGCGCCCTCGCCGCGCAGCTCGATCGCGAGGGTGTGCAGGTGGTGATCAGCCACGGTCCCGGCGAAGAAGCGCTCGCCGAAGAGGTCGCGCAGGACGTCGGCTCCGCGGTGCTGCTCGACGGCAAGCGCCTCGGCCTCCTCGGCCTCGCCACCGCCTACCGCGACGCCGATCTCGTGGTCGCCGCCGACACCGGCCCGCTCCACGTCGCGGCCGCCGCCAGCACGCGCGTGGTCGCCTTGTTCGGCCCGAAGGACGTCGCGCTCTACGGCCCGCGCTGGCATCCAGACAACCGCGTGCTCTTCCACGAAGTGCCGTGTCGCCCGTGCAAGCGTCGCACCTGTGCGTCCCCGCAGTGTGTGCTGGGCATCGAGGTCGAGGCGGTGCGCGATGCGGTCCTGACCTCGCTTCGAGCAGAGAACGCGCCTTGAACGCGTGTCGATCGCCGTTCACCGCGCGCTTCGTGTCTGGCAACGGCAACGCACTCGCGTCACCATGGGTCACATGGGGTCGAGACGACGTTCGCACCACGAATCCGCGTGGCTCCCCGGCGTGGCCGAGCATCTCGGGTTCTACGTCTATCTCCTGGTCGACCCCTGGTCCGGTCGTCCGTTCTACGTCGGCAAGGGGATCGGCAATCGATGCTTCGCCCATCTCGTCGAGGCGCGACGCAACGCGAAGCGGAACTACGCGAAGCTCGATGTCATCCGGCGCATCGAAGATCGAGGCGGACGGGTCCACATCGAGATCCTGCGCCACGAACTCGACGAGGAGAGCGCGCTGGCGATCGAGTCCACGGCCATCGACCTCCTCGGACTGGACGAACTCACCAACCGCGTCATCGGAAAACGCGGCGGGCGCTTGCTGGTCGAGGACCTGAACGCGCGCTACGGCGCGAGGCCGGCTCGCATCCTGAAGAAGCACGCCGTCGTCCTGATCCGTATCGCGCGCCACTACCACCCGCAGATCGCGGACAAGACGCTCTACGATGTCACACGGAGCTGGTGGCGGATCCACGCGCGACGCTGCCATCCGGGCCAACCCGGCAGTCCAAGTTGGGCCTTCTCCGTGTTCGAGGGCGTCGTGCGCGCCGTCTTCGAGATCCGTCGCTGGGAAGAGCCCGATCCGAAGGACTTCGTGCACGACCCCGGTCGCGAAGGAAGGCGCGCGTTCGTCGGTCGGAGGGACAAGCTGATGGAGGAGCGCTATCGGCTCACCGACGTCACCCAGTGGCTCCCCCTCGGCTCCCAGAGTCCGCTGCGATTCGTGCACTGCGACTGATCGAGCCGAGTCGGCGGGAGCGACCCGAAGTCCGGTTCGTGGCCATCCGCCCTCGAGCGGACGACGAAAGCCGCTGTGCCGCGACGTCGACGTCTCCGGGAGCAGCACGGTGACCCCCTCGCTCAACCCGCCGACGGCGGCTGCAGCAGGTCCTCGAGGAAGAAGGCGGCGAGTTCGTGGCGACCCTCGATGCCGGCCTTCTTGTAGATGCCGCGCGACTGCTGGCGCACGGTGGTCTCGCTCACGTGGCGCGCCACGGCGATCTCCTTGTGGCTGAGACCTTTCAGCAGCAGCAGCGCGATCTCCTTCTCCGCCGGAGTCAGTCCCCAGCGTGCGAGCTGGCGGTCGATGGCGAGGGAGAGGCCGTCGAGGGCGTCGCGGGCCTCGGCCCGCCAGCGCTCGGCCTCCTGGCGCGTCGTCTCGAGGTGGAGGCCGAGCGCGCGGAGTTCGCTGCGCGCCTCCCGCTCACGCCGCCGCAAGGAGGCGTAGCGACCGACGAAGCTGGCGAGTCCGGCGAGGGCACACAGGATGATGCCTCCTTCGATGGCGGTGTGACGCCAGGTCGTGCCCTCGCGCAGATCGGCGAGCAGGTCGGTCGCGGCGAAGGTGGCGACCAAGGCGAAGACGATCGCGACGAACAGGCTGCGCGGGGCTTCCTCCGCGGCGGACGGTCCGGATGCGCTCGGGTCGTGCACGGTCGTCCGGACCAATCGCGACCGCGGTTCCGTCTTTCGTCGCAGGCGTCGCCCGGGAGGCGGCCTGCCCGGCGGATCGCACGGATGGAGGATGCAATCGTCGACGGCATCCGGCGATCAGGGACGCGGCGGGTGCGCGAAGTGGCGCACGCGCATTCCTCCGAGGTACGACCAATGAACGATCTCCCCCTGCACCCGAAACTCGTCCACCTGCCGATGGCGCTCGCCGTCCTCATGCCGCTCGTGTCCGGCGGCGTCCTGTTCGCCATCCTGCGCTCCGCCGTCCGTCCCAGGGCGTGGATCCTCGCGATCGCATGCCAGGCCCTGCTGTTCGTCACGGCCCTCTGCGCGCAGCGCAGCGGTTCGGCCGACGAGGAACGCGTCGAGCGGGCCGTGCCGGAATCCGCGATCGAGGAGCACGAGGAGGCCGCGGAGGTCTTCGTGCTCGGCGCCGGCCTCGTGCTCGGACTCTCGCTGCTGCCGCTGTTCCTTCGCAGCAGGGGTCCGCGACTCCTGGCGCAGGGTCTGAGCGTCGCGGGCACCGTCGTGGTGCTCGGTCTCGGCTGGAAGGTCGGCGAAGCCGGCGGAGCCCTGGTCTACCGGCACGGCGCGGCGCAGGCCTTCGTCGAGGCTGCGCGCCCGGGTGCACCTGCGGCCGGGACGCGCAGCGATCACGGCGATGACGACGACGACCGCTGAGCTTCAGCGCAGCGAGTCAGCGTCGAGCAGCACCGCGTTGCTCACCGCATTGCCGAAGTCGTCGTAGCGGTCGAGGGTCCAGAGCACCTGCTTGCTGCGCGGTTCGATCTCGATCAGCAGCGGCTGGCCAGGGCCGGCGTGGCAGTTGCCGATCACGTAGTGGCCGTTCGGCAGGACCTCGAGCGTGGTGACCCAGGCCAGCACGATGCCCGGCAGATCGCGCTGGTCGAGCTTCCAGACGATCTCCTTCTGCGGCGTGACCTCGAGCACCGAGTGGCCGTTGCCGGTCGCGATCAGCGTGTTGCCCGAGGGCAGACGCAGCGCGCAGAAGCACTGGTTGCCGAAGGCCTCGGGGCCGTGGCCGTCCTTGCGCTCGTGGCCGAAGAGCGGCACCGGGTAATCCCACACCACGGTGCCGCTGCGGCCGTCGTACTCGCGCACGCAGCCGTCGCCCTCGTGGCAGACCAGCCAGTTGCCCGACGGCAGACGCCGGACCAGCCGCGTGTCGCGGTGCGGATCGGGGTGCTCGACGTGCAGCGCGATCGCATGCCGGACCGCTCCGCTGTGGTCGATCTCGATCAGCCGGCCCGGTCCGCTCTCGGCGATCATCAACCCGCCGTCGGGCAGGGGCTGGAAGGCGTGCACCTCGACGCGATGCCCGGCATTGCCGTTGGTGGCGGCACTGTCGTGGCTCCACACCACCTGCTTCGATGCGGGGTCGATCTCGGCGACCTTCGCTGCGCCCTGCTGCACCAGGATGTGACCGTCCTTCAGCATCTGGAGATCGTGGATGCCGCCCCACGGCATCTCCCACTCGATGGCCCCGCTCGCGCCGAGGATCGCGAGACGATCGTTGCCCTGCAGGATCACACGATGACCCGCGGACTTCGTCGAAGCTGCGCTGGAGCAGGCCGCGACGATGGTGAGGAGGACGGCGGCGAAGGGGAGTGTTCTCACCCGCGCGATGCTAGACGTCTGCATCACCGGCGAGAACGCCGCGCGGCGCGTCAGCGGGTCCCGATCTCGGCCAGGACCTGGTTGCCGATCACCAGCCCCAGCGGATTGGCTGCGGGATCCGCAGCGAGGACGGTCTGCTGGAACCGCAGGCCGTAGAGCGTGGCATCGCTCGGGATCGCCACCGACCACTCGAGGGTCGGTCGACCGACGCCGACGACCCAGGCCTGCACGATGTCGTTGCGCAGCACGCAACCCGGCATGCCGAGGATCCCGAGATCGAGGGGCAGCGCGAGACCTCCCCATTGCGTGGTGTCGAATCCGAGGATGCCCATGCTCGCGGCGAAGGGGCTCGCGGGGAGCGACTCCGCGCGCACGACGAAGTCCTCGCCGGCGAAGGGACCCGCGCGGGGCACGCTGAGCCGAGGAACGCCACCGCTCCCCGCGCAGCCCGCGCCGACCGTGCTGCGCTCCGCGTCGTGAACCGGTCCGTAGAGGGAGGTCCTCCCCACCGAGAACACCAGCAGTCGCCGCGCGTGTGCATCCCACGCACACACCGTGCGGCCGATCTGCGGCTCGCCCGACGAGCGCAGGGTCCAGGCGCCGCCGTCCCATTCCCAGGTCTCACCCCGCGACGCTCCGGAGCCGTCGAGACCCTTGGTGAGCACGATCCGCTCGCGCGCCGCGTCGAAGGCCATCGGCACGTACTGCACGGCCGACGGGCGCGGACTGCTCGCCGAGCTGATCCACTGCGAACCGTCCCACTCGTAGGTCGGGCTGCTCGATCCCATGGCGCTCCCGTACATCACGACACGGCCGCGCCGCGCATCGAAGGCCATGCCCTGCGTGGCGGACGCGGCGGGCCACGGGCTGGTCGACGTGCGTTGGATCCAGTCCGCACCGTCGAACTCCCACAACTCGTTGGAGATCAGTCCCGTGACCGGCTGTCGATAGCCGCCGAACAGGACGCTGCGGGAACGCCAGGTGTCGAAGCACATCGCGGCGCGGAATCGAGCGCTCGGCGCATGCGCGGGAACGCGGAGGACCCAATCGATGCCGTCGTACTCCCAGGTGTCGGAGAGCAGGGTGTTGTCGGCGGCGAGACCGCCGAAGAGGACGCACACGCCGCGCGCGGCGTCGAAGGACATCACCGCGCCGTAGCGCGGCGAGGGCGCGTGCATCGGCGTGCGCTCGCTCCACTCCGCCCCGTCCCACTCCCAGGTGTCGGAGAGGAACGCCTCGGTCTCCCAATCGTGGCCGCCGAACAGGACCACCCGCTCGCGCAAGGAGTCGTAGGCGACGACCTCGGAGCGACGCGACGAGGGCGAGTGCGCGGGTGACAGGTAGGTCCAGGTCACCTGGGCCGGGAGGGCGAGCGCCAGGAGGGACGAAGTTGCGAGCAACCGGATCGCACGAGGCTCCGCCATCGAAGTCGACCTCCTTGCGGATGGAATCGAGGGGGACAACGCCCGGCGCAGCGCGCGGATTGCACCGCGCCCGACCTCATGCGATGACCAGACGGATGCCGCAGAACTCGTCACCGACGTACGGAAGGTCGAATTCGGTGGTTGATGCTTCGCAGCCGGTGGCGATCACCCTCGAGGTGGCGACCGAGCGCACCAGGTCGTCGCCGTAGATTCTCTTGGCGTTGCTTGTTCGCGCTTCCGGACCGGACGGGCCGCGATCGTTCTCGAATCCCTGTCTGCGGAACTTCGCGGCTCGAGTTCGTCAGCGCACCACCGCGATGCCC
Organism: Planctomycetota bacterium; assembly: GCA_046349595.1. Lineage (GTDB taxonomy): Bacteria > Planctomycetota > UBA1135 > UBA1135 > UBA2386 > JACRLW01. The sequence goes on along the minus strand of JAXMCA010000001.1, from coordinate 809,810 downwards.
GGGGGACTGATCTCCCACGACTGTGCCGGAGACAGAGCGACAGCCTGGTAGACCAACACCTCTCCAGGTGCGATCCACGGAGGGATGGTGGTTGAAAGCGTGGCACGGTGGTTGGCGTCGACGGCCGCGCTGCCGACGTGCACGACGAGATCCGGGTCGAGCCAGACGTCACCGATGGGCAGCACGATCGGGTCACCCGTGTGCGCGAAACTCGCGAACACCGCGAGAACCGAAGTACTCGGGCCCCACAGATCGATGCTCTGGCGTTGACCGCGGAGCGCCTCACCCGGCAGCACGGCGGGGAACTCGTGCGCCAGTTCGTGGCCACCGGTCTCTCGGCAGCCCTCGAAGGTGGTGGTCGGGTCGTAGAAGAGGTATGCCGGCGGGTAACTTGAGTTGTAGGGGCTGTGGCTGGTCTTGACGCTGTTCTCGTGGGTGGGCGAAGTGCAGGTGTTGGTCTGTCTGCCGCCTGGTCGCGGAGCTCCGGCGATGACGCAGCCGGGGCCGAGATAGGCGCGGCCCGGTCGATTGGCTGAGACATGACCCACGGCGAGGCCCCAGTCGTAGTACCGATCCCACATCGAGGTGTTGAGTGGAGTTCCCCCGCGCAACTCGGTGCCGATCAACCAGACCTCGGACTCGACTGCGTACAGCGTCGCCATCTGGACCGTGGTCGTGGGGTTGGAATGGAGATCCTCGTAGTAGCAGTTCTGCAGCCACAGGCTGACGCGGTTTGGATAGACCGCAGGACCGCGCCACACGGTGCCTCGGCTGTTCGCGACGACGACACGGCCGCTATCTGCGAGCAGTCGCACCGACCCTCCGGGCACACCGGTCGAGATCAGTCGGTCGCAGATCACCAGGCCGAGGCAGTCCTGGATGTCGACCAACGAGTTCGACATGTCCAGGTTGGCCAGCACGATCAGGTGGTCGCCCGGGGCGCCTCGGAACTGAAGCGCACCCCAAACGCGGACTGGTGAAGCGCCGAGCCCTACGCTGCGCAGTGACTTGGAGATGAATTCGGCGCGCGTGGCAGGAGTGTTGTAGAGCGCCGTCGGATGCGGCCGCAGCAGGATCGTGTCTCCGGAGCTGGCCGCATCCATCGCCGGCAGCAGATCGCTGAAGTCTGTGCCCGGACCGTTCGCAGCATCGACCATCCAGGTGCGCTGCGAGGGAGGGACTGGCCGAGCTGATTGCGACAATCAGGAGCCAGACGCACCCTCCGATCCTGTCGAGCGACATCATGCTTGCCTCCACTTCCGGATGCCTTCGGAACCGGCTCCGTACGACTCCTTGCGCTTGCGCATGTCGGAGTCGAGATCTTCGATCACGATGCTGTTGAAGGCGGAGAGCGTGCCGAGAACCCAGGTGTGCACCATCGCGGGAGTCACAATCGAATTGCTGGTGCGTTGGAACACGGACAGGTCGCCCGCCAGGGTCGTCACCACGAGTTCGTCGCCTGGAACCGTGGCCAGGATAGTGCCGACCGCCAAGCCCGGCAGGGGGCCCCCGGAGTGACCCGGGTTGAAACCGTCTGATCGTCCCGCGGAATCCGATCCGCCGCGGCGGCACGTCGGAGCGACCGCTAACCTGCCCGCCCCGGATCCAGCGCATGACCCCGATCCCTGTCACCGTCATCCGTCATCCGAAGGAGCGCGTCGCGAAGTGCTCGCTGCGGACGCTGCACGGGCGCGAGGGCTTCACCTTCCTGCGCGCGAGCCATGGCATGCGGTTCGACGCCACGGGCCACCTGCTGCTCGCCGTCGACGCTCCGCCGCTGACGATCGAGGACCGCGGTCATCCGATCCTGCTCCTCGACTCGACCTGGCGCCATCTCGCGGCGCTGATGCGCTGCGTCACCGGCACGCCGATCCGGCGCTCGATCCCCGGCGGCGTGCGCACCGCGTATCCGCGCCAGAGCCGGATCTTCGAAGACCCCGAGGCGGGACTCGCGTCGATCGAAGCGCTGTATCTCTGCAAGCGGATCCTCGGCGAGGACGACGAATCGCTGCTCGACGGCTACCACTGGAAGGACACGTTCCTCGCGCAGTTCCGCGGCGATGCGCGCGAGAACATCGAAGCCTGATCCGGGCCCGCGGTTGGATCTCGTCCCCTCGTCGATAGCATCGGCTCGGTGACTTCGAACCTCCTCGACCGCCTCCTGCCCGGGCTGAGCCTGAACGGAGTCGGACGGCGCATGGTGCTCGGCGTGGTGATCGGCGTGGTCGCCGGCTGCGCGGCGATCGTCTTCAACCTGACCTGCGGACTGGTCGGACACGTCTTCCTCGACTGGATCTGCGGCTACCGGCCGGCGACCCCGAAGGGCGAGTTCGAGTTCATCCCCCACTCGGACTCGGCGTTCCGCCCCTGGCTGCTGCCGATCTGCGCCGCCGTCGGCGGACTGCTCTCGGGCTGGATCGTCGCGCGCTGGGCGCCCGAGGCCAGCGGCCACGGCACCGATGCGGCGATCGACGCCTTCCACAACAAGGAGGGGCGCATCAACGGACGGGTGCCGATCGTGAAGATCATCGCCTCCGCGCTGACCATCGGCTCGGGTGGTTCGGGCGGCCGCGAGGGTCCGATCGCGCAGGTCGGCGCCGGCTTCGCCTCCTTCCTCGCGACGAAGCTCGGGCTCGGCGCGATGGAGCGCCGCCTGATGCTCGCCTCCGGCATGGGCGCCGGGGTGGGCAGCATCTTCCACGCGCCGCTCGCCGGAGCGCTGTTCGCCGCCGAGATCTTCTACTCGGAGGCGGAGATCGAGGCCGAGGCGCTGATCCCCGGCGCGGTGTCGACGATCGTCGGCTACTCGCTGTTCTCCTCGATCACCGGCTTCCACTCGCTGTTCGAGCAGGGCACCTACGCCTTCAGCGATCCGCGCGAACTGCTGCTCTACACCGCGCTCGCGGTGATCCTCACGCTGGCCGCGGCCCTGTTCGTGAAGGTCTTCTACGGCCTGCACGACTTCTGCGAGCGCTTGCGCTGGAGCAAGGTGCTGAAGACCAGTCTGGGCGGGCTCGTCACCGGAGTCGTCGGACTCGGCATCTACGAACTCGCCGGCCAGGACAAGCGCGCGCTCGACGTGCTGTCCTTCGGCTACGGCACGCTCGAGCAGGCGCTGCTCGGCAACGCACCGGTCGTGCTGCTGCTGCTGCTCGGCGTGGGCAAGATGATCACCACCTCGATCTCCATCGGCAGCGGCGGCTCGGGCGGTGTGTTCGGTCCCTCGATGGTGATCGGCGGCACTGTGGGCGGCTCGATCGGCGTGCTCGCGAAATCGATGTTCCCCACCGTCGTGGCCAATCCCGGCAGCTATGCGCTGGTCGGCATGACGGGATTCTTCGCGGCCGCGGCCAAGGCTCCGATCTCGACCCTGGTGATGGTTTCGGAGATGACCGGCAACTACCGGATGATCGTCCCGGCGTTGTGGGTCTCGTCGCTGTGCTTCCTGCTCGGTCGACCCTTCAAGCTGTACCGCAGCCAGGTCCCCACGCGGCTCGAGTCGAACGCGCACCGCCACGAGATGTTCGTCGACCTGCTCGCGCAGACCAAGGTCGCGCGGCTGCTGGACGAGTCGGCGACGTCGCGCGACTTCGTCACGGTGCCGGCGACGATGCCGCTCGACGAGCTGGTGCAGGTCTTCGGCCGCACCACGCAGCACTACTTCCCGGTGGTCGACGGCAACGGCGACATGATGGCGATCCTGTCGGCCAACGACGTGCGGCAGTTCGTGAGCGACCGCGACGTCGGCGCGGTGGTGATCGCCGCCGACATGGCCAACCACGACGTCGTCACGCTGCAGCCCGACACCGACCTGCAGGTCGCCCTGCAGCGTTTCGTCTCGCTCGACGTCGACGCTCTGCCGGTGGTCGACCCGAAGACGCCGCGCCGCGTGATCGCGATGCTCACGCGCCGCGAACTGATCAAGAGCTACCACGCGATGCGCGAGGGCTTCCGCGCGCGAGCCAACGCCTGATCAGCTCAGGATCGGAGTCACCACCTCGCCGGCGATGTCGGTGAGGCGGTAGTCGCGGCCCTGGAAGCGGTAGGTCAGCCGCTCGTGGTCGATGCCGAGCAGGCGCAGCGCCGTGGCGTGCAGGTCGTGTACCGCGACCGGATCGCGCGCGACGTTGTAGCCGAAGTCGTCGGTCTCGCCGTGCGTGATGCCGCGCTTGATGCCGCCACCGGCCATCCACATCGTGAAGCAGCGACCGTGGTGGTCGCGGCCGTAGTTGCCCGGATCGAAGGCGCCCTGGCAGTAGGCGGTGCGACCGAACTCACCGCCCCACACCACCAGCGTGTCGTCGAGCATGCCGCGGCGGTCGAGGTCCTCGATCAGCGCGGCCTGCGCGCGGTCCGTCATCCTCGCCTGCTCGCGGATCTCGCGCGGCAGATTGCCGTGCGCATCCCAGCCACGGTGGTAGAGCTGCACGAAGCGCACGTCGCGCTCGGCGAGGCGACGCGCGAGCAGGCAGTTGCGCGCGAAGGTGCCTGGCTTGAGCACGTCCTCGCCGTACATCTCCAGCGTGCGCGCGTCCTCCTTGCTGATGTCGGTCAGCTCCGGCACCGACATCTGCATGCGGAACGCCATCTCGCCCTGCGTGATACGCGCATGGATCTCGGGATCGAGGTCGCGGTCGAACTGTTCCTCGTTGAGCGCCGCCACGGCGTCGAGCATGCGCCGTCGATCGGCGCGGGTGACGCCCGGCGGGTCGTTGAGGAACAGCACCGGGTCCGCCGCGGAGCGGAAGCGGACTCCCTGGTGCTCGCTCGGCAGGAAGCCCGCGCCCCACAGCCGCGCCGACAGCGCCTGCATGTTGCCGAAGCCGCGGCTGATCATCACCACGAAGGCCGGCAGGTCCTCGTTGGCCTGGCCCAGTCCGTAGCTCAGCCACGCGCCGAAGGCCGGCCGTCCCGGGATCTGGCTGCCGGTCTGCATGAAGGTCACGCCCGGCTCGTGATTGATCGCGTCGGTGTGCACCGAATGGATCAGGCAGATCTTGTCGACGATGCCGGCGGTGTGCGGATACAGCTCGCTGACCCACGCGCCGTCCATCTGGTTGCGGTGCTTGTCGAAGCGGAACATCGACGGCACGAGCGGCAGCGACGACTGCCCGCTGGTCATGCCGGTGATGCGCTGCTCGTGGTAGATCTCCGGCATCTTGCGGAGATCCTTGCCGCTCGCCTCGCGCAGCTTCGGCTTGTAGTCGAAGAGGTCGAGCTGCGACGGCCCGCCCATCATGTGCAGGTAGATCACGCGGCGCGCCTTCGGAGCGAAGTGCAGCGAGGCGAGCGCGCCCTTGCGGCGGCCGTCGACCTTCGCGGACGACGGACCGAGGAGGCGCGACAGCGCACCGATGCCGAGCGCGGAGGTCAGCGTGCCCGCCGCGCGGCCGAAGAACTGCCGGCGGCTGAGGTTCGCGAGGTACTGTTCGAGCGGGTTCATCGGAAGGCCCAGGGCATCAGTCGCGGACGATGGTGTCGTCGAGGGAGAGGACGGTGGACGCGACCATGGTGAGGGCCGCGGACTCGATCGGATCGAGCGCCGGATCGGGTCTGGACTCGCCGCGGCCGAGCAGGGCCTCGGCATCGGTCGCCGCGCCGCGATAACGATTGCGGAAGTCGAGCAAGGTCGAGCGCAAGATCGAGGACTCGCGCGCGCTCGGATGGCGACCGGTGCACAGGCGGAACATGCGATCGAGCCGCGCCGTGTCGTCACCCGCCTCGCGCATCACGCGCTGCGCGAGGTTGCGCGCCGCCTCGACGAACTGCTCGTCGTTCCACAGCACCAGCGCCTGCAGCGGCGTGTTGGTCGCCGCACGCCGCACCACGCAGAACTCGCGCGTCGGTGCGTCGAATGTCGCCATCTGCGGATTCGGCGAGGTGCGCTTCCAGAAGGTGTAGAGGCTGCGCCGCCACAGGGCATCACCGCTGTCGCGCTGGAACACCTGCGTGTTGGAGCTGGCGCCGATCGAGACCTCGGTCCACAGCCCCTCGGGCTCGTAGGGCTTCACGCTCGGTCCGCCGACCTTCTCGACCATCAGGCCGGAGGCTGCGAGCGCGAGGTCGCGCACGAACTCGCCGGGCAGGCGGCGTCGCGGGAAGGACGACAGCAGGCGATCGTCGGGATCGATCGCGCGCACCGCCGGCTGCACGCGCGCCGACTGGCGGTAGGTCGCGCTGGTGACGATGAGCCGCAGCAGTTCGCGCTGGCTCCAGCCGCCCTCGACGAAGTGCACAGCCAGCCAGTCGAGCAGTTCGGGGTGGCTCGGCGGATCGGCCTGCTGGCCGAAGTTCTCGGTCGTCGCGACCAGCCCGATGCCGAACACCATCTGCCACAGGCGATTCACCGCCACGCGCGCGGTGAGCGGATGGTCGCGCCGCGTCAGCCAGTGCGCGAAGCCCAAGCGATCCTGCGGCTCGCCCGCCGGGAACGCGCCGCCGAGCGCGAGCGGCGGACGACGACCGACCGGGCGGGCGGTGTCGACCATGTCGTAGCGCCCGCGCTGGAGCACGAAGTACGGCTTCGGCTCCGGCAGCTCGGACATCACCAGGGTCGGCACCCTCTCCCCCTCGAGCGCGGCGCGTTCGGTCTCGATCGCCTTGCGCTCGCCCTCCAGCGCCGCGTAGGTCGGCGAACGCATGCCGAAGCCGCGCAGCATCGCCGCGCCGATCGAGGCGTCGCGCAATCCGGGCGGCACCAGCGCCCAGGGACGCAGCGGCTCGGGCGCATCGACGTCGCGATCGAAGCGTCCGTAGAAACCGCCCGGTCCGCCGCCGTTGACCACCTTCACGACCAACAGGTGTTCGCCGGGCGGAACGTCGAGCACGAGCTTCTCCTGGTCCGGAGCCGCAGGCCGCATCACCTCGTCGGCGAGGAGCTCCTTGCCGTCGAGGAACACGCGGATCGCATCGTCGCTGCCGAGCGCGATCGGCACCCGCATCGCACGCGGCGTGCGGAGCTCGCGCGCGTAGTCGAAGGACGAGCGTTCCCCGCTCAACGACACGACCTTCGCGTCGTCGTCGGGGCGGTGCTGCCACGACACCTTGCCGAAGCGCGCACCCCGGTCGAGCGAAGTCGCGCGCTCGGGCCCCGTCTCGGCGGTCCACGCCGTCGCGAAGTCCGCGGCGGGGAAGGGGCCGGCGCGCCACCAGTCGGAGGTGACCAGCGGGATCTCCTGCAGCGTCGCGGCATCGGCGCGTGCGAACTGCACGCGGGCGCCGGCGATCACGTGGTCCTGGTAGCGGCTCGCGCAGGTGATCTCGACCGTCACCTCGGTGCCACCCTCGAAACCGAAGGCATCGCGGCAGAACAACAGCGCCGTGCGACCGCCCTCGCGCAGGTGACCGCCGAGTGCCCAGCCGTCGCCGTCGCCGCGGATCGCGTTGAGGACGTCGAAGTCGCCGTTGGGCTGCTCGAAGTCGGCCCAGGCCCAGTCGAGCGGGATCTCCTCGCCGCGCTTCGGGTCCGCGCTCGAGGACGCGCGCACACGGATCGCCGAGACCACCGCATTGCCGTTCTGCGCGAGGCCGACCCGGCCGTCCGGTCCCGCGAGCAGGTCGAGGCGCAGCATGCGCAGGCCGGTGGCCTCGGTGTGCAACGCGAGCCGCAGCGTCTCCTGGGCGGGCCGGCCACTCAGATGCACGGCGCCGTCGTCGTCGTTGGTGACCGGAGTGCCACCGGCGGTGGTCGCCGTGCGCAGCGCGCAGGCCATCCACTCGATGCCGTGGCGCCCGCGCAGCGATTCCTCCCACGCGCGCAGCTCTTGCGCGACCTCGGGCTCGACCTGCACGAGGCGTGCACGCACGTCGGCGAGGCGTTGCTCGTTCTTCGCGATCCGGTCGCGCAGATCGGGTGCCGCGTACTGGAGCCGCGCTGGGTAGGCACGCGCCTGCTCGAACTCGGCAGGGTAGACACCGCGCTCGTCGACGGAGCCGAAGATCGCGCAGAGGCTGTAGTAGTCGTCCTGTGTGAAGGGGTCGTACTTGTGGTCGTGGCAGCGCGCGCAGGTGAAGGTCAGACCCATCGTCGCGGTGGCGATGGTCTCGATGCGGTCGGCGACCGCCTCGACGCGGTACTCGGCGTCGATCGCGCCGCCCTCGTCGTTGATGTTGTGCATCCGGCAGAAGCCGGTGGCGATGCGCTGCGCCTCGGTCGGATCCTTCACCAGATCGCCGGCGAGCTGGTCCTCGAGGAAGCGGTCGTAGGGCAGGTCGTGTTGGAAGGCGTCGATCACCCAGTCGCGGTAGGGCCACGCGGTGCGCACGTTGTCGTGGTGGAAGCCGTTGGTGTCGGCGTAGCGCGCGACGTCGAGCCACATCTGCGCCATGCGCTCGCCGTAGTGCGGAGACGCGAACAGCTCGTCGACCAGCCGTTCGTAGGCATCGGGTCGCGTGTCGTTCACGAAGGCGTCGATCCGCTCCGGCGTCGGCGGCAAGCCGGTGAGGTCGAGCGTGACGCGGCGGATCAGGGTCGCACGATCGGCGGCGCCGTTGGGCGTGATGCCGTCGGCCTGCAGCCGCGCGAGCACGAAGCGATCGATCGGGTTGCGCGGCCAAGCCTGATCTTCGACCTCGGGGATGCGCGGCTCGCGCGGCGCTTCGAAGGCCCAGTGTCCTGCAAACGGTGCCCCGGCCTCGACCCAGCGGCGCAGCAGCGCCTTCTCGGCGGCGTCGAGGTGCCGTCCCGAATCCGGCGGCGGCATCATCAGCTTGGGGTCGTCGCTCTCGATGCGACGGATCAGCTCGGATCGCGACGGGTCGCCGGGCACCACCGGCACGCGGTCCTCGATCGCGGCGAGCTGTCCTTCCCGCGTGTCGAGGCGGAGGTTGCCCTTGCGTGCCTTGGCATCGAAGCCGTGGCAGGTGAAGCAGCGATCGGAGAGCAACGGGCGCACGCGATGGGCGAGCGCGTCGGCCTCTGCAGGTCCCTGGGCGTTGGTGAGAACCGCCAGGGCGGCGACGGCGAGGAGCGAGCGGGAGGCGAGCACGGCCGCGAGAGGATAGAGCGCCGACGCACCGGGCAGAACCCGCGGCGCTAGCATCCGCGCCATGCGCTCGCTCGCCGCCGTGCTGTGGGGCCTGTCCGCCCTGCTCCCCGCCCAATCGCTGCAGCTCCTGCCGGTCGCCGACGCCACCACCGACCAGAGCCAGCCGACGGTCAACTTCGGCACCTCCGCCGAACTCGCCTTCGGCAAGAACTACACCTCGACACCGACCTTCCAGGTCTGGTTCATGCGTGGACACGTGCTCTTCGACCTCGGGCCGGCGCAGGCGGTCTCGCGCGTGCCGGTGCGCGCGACCTTCCACTGGTACCAGAGCCACGCGACGCCGGCCGGGTGCCTCGACGTCAGCCTGCACCGCCTGCTCGCACCCTTCGCCGAGACGACCGTCACCTGGCAGAACCAGCCGGCCTTCGATCCGCTGGTCGTCGCGACCGCCTGCGTCGGCAGCAACGGCGGCAACGGTTGGAAGGACTTCGACGTCACCGCCCTCGTGCAGGGCTGGCTCGACGGCACCTGGCCCAACTTCGGCTTCGTGGTGCGCGATCCGAGCGAGTCGCCGGCGGGCGCCGCGCGCCCCGGCTTCGGACACAGCCGCGAGAACGGCAATCCGGCACTCGCGCCCTGGCTCGAGATCGAGTTCGCCGACCGCTTCGGCTGGGGCTGCTCGATGCGTGCGCTGTTCCCGATGTCCGACGTGGCCGCGGGCGCGCCGCGCCTCGGCGGGTCCTTCGTGCTGCGCACCATCAGCGTGATGCAGGGCTCGGTCGTCGGCGTGCTGTTCGGCACCAGCAACACCACCTGGAGCGGCGGTGCGCTGCCCTGGTCGCTCGCGCCGATCGGCATCCCCTACTGCAATCTCTACGTGTCCCCCGACATCGCGGTCACGCTGCCGATCGTGAACACCGGCTCCTTCGATCTCACGGTGCCCCTGCCGAACCAGCCGGGGCTGGTGGGCGCGTCGCTGTTCATGCAGGCGGTCGCGCTGCCGCCGCAGATCGGACTCGAGATGGGCAACGGAGTCGGGGTGGTGCTCCGGAACTGAACGGGGCGATCGCGATCAGAGGTGCAGCCGTCGCGGATCGGTTCGGGGTCGCTCCGACACGGGCGCGGCGAACCGTCGCGGCGAGGAGTGCGGCGCCTCGTGGTCCGTCGCCGGTCGCGCCACCTGATGTTCGCGACACCGGTACTCCTGATCGAGGTGATCCTCGGGGAACAGGTTTGCACGCAGACGATCGAGCCACGCATCGACCGGTAGGGACGATGCGCGCTGCTCCGCAGCGGTCTCCACGAAGGGCTCCACGAACAACCGCGTCCCGATGTGCCTCCCGAGCAGGCGATACGACTCGAACTGCTCCTCGTCGAAGAACTGGTCGCCTGTCGACTCGTGCGGGAAGGCCGGATGTCGCCTGCGGTACTCGAGCAGGGCTCGGTCTTCGTCGCCCGACACCGAAGCCTTGACGTACAGCAGGTAGCCGCGGGTGTTGTCGGGATAGATGATCCAGCCCAACGCGAAATGGGTCCTGGTGGTGCCGTCGGCCGCGCGCGTCAGGTCGTCGAGATCGATGTCGACCTTGACCCGGAAATCGACGCGCACCTGTCGAAGAGCCTTGATCAAGCCGTCGCAGTGCAATCCCTCGTCGGCTTCCGCATCGACCGCGATGATGAAACGGCAGCGGCGACGGAACAGCTCGTAGACGCCGAGGTTCTCGAGATGGCCGCCGTCGGACACGTTGACGAAGGATGCGTCCTCGCGCATGGAGCCGCTGATCTCGTTCCACAACAGGTTCAGGCCGGCGAACTCCCCGGGCCGCTTCGCCGCGAGATTGGGCAACCAGTAGCCGAGCCGGAGATTGGCGAGCGCGAGCAGGGACGCGCGCCGTGCGGGCGCCACGTTGCCCATGTGCGACGACACCGCCGCACCGGAGATCGCCATGGCCGTCCCGAGGTCGAGATCCGGATCCTGTTTCTCGAGCGACGCGGTGGGGAACCAGGCGGTCGCCGCGCTGCCGCACGCGAAAGGGCTGAACACGAACACGTCGCTGCGACGACCGCGTGCCGCGAGCGCTCGACTGCCCGGCAGATTGACGGTCGCATTGACGAGATGGACCGGCGCATGACCCGTCGGTCGCGCGAGTGAGCTCAACGAGACCGCCCTCCCCCGACGCAGAAAGGCATCGACGAGGCGACGCCGATAGACCGCGTGCGGTGCGCAGCGATTGACGGGCACGACCACCACCACGAACACCGCCGCTGCCCAGGCCGCGAGGACGGCGAGCACCTCGATCCCTTCCAGCGTCGGGAGCCAGCCACGCAGACCGAAGTAGGCGAGCCCGATCAGCACGGGCACGATCAGGGAGACCGCGACTTCGAGAAGGACGCGCATCAGCCAGCGACGGCGTCGCACGAAGGGCAACAGCCTGCTGGCGAGCGAACCGGTGGCGAGCGTCGAGACCGAAGTCGAAAGCGGTCCCGACGCCGAGAGCAGGGAGTCGAACAGCCACTCGCCGGCGCGATAGGTGACGGCACCGAGGAAGGTGAACACGACGATCGCCGCCGTAGTCCTCAGGCAACGCTCGGCAGCCGCTCTGCGCGCCATCACGGCTGCCACCGCGAGAGCCGCCACGACCCCGAGTCCGAACCACGCGGATCGCCCCTCGAGAAGGACACGGGAGAGCCCGTCGAGGATCGGATCGAATCGCACCGCAACGGCGAGCACGGCGAACAGGGCGATGGCGTGCACGAGCCATCCGCGGGCCAGGGCGAACACCAGTTCAAAGGCTCCTTCGGTCGGCGTGCTGCCGAGGAGGTGGTTGTCGGCGCGTTTGCGCAGGCACCGCATCGCCCTGCTGCCCTCGTCGAGCAGGGTCCGCGCGCTGGTGCGAGTTGTCTTGGCGAGCGAGTGGCTCAGGAAGCAACCCGTGTAGCCCCCGCCCGACACCGTCGACAGATAGTCGACCTGATCGAGGATGTCGTGCTCCGCGAGTTCCTGGAGCACGCCGAGGCAGAAGGTCGCCGAGCGGATGCCGCCGCCGGACAGAGCCAGGCCGACCATCCCCGCGGCGGACCCGTTCTTGGTGCGACGCCGCGCCGCGATCGCCGCGCGCTCGAGCCTCAGCACGTCCTCCCCGAGCAGTGACCCCGGCGGAGGGTTCTTGCGCCAACCTCCGTTCCAATCCTCCTCGCAGACGCGGGTCGTGGGATACCAGGTCACGGATCCCATCTCCGGTGCATCCGGCGGCCTGGACTCCTCCTCGGAGCTCGACGTCCGCACGCGGGGACTCGCCCCGCTGAGATCGCCGAGCGCCCGCTCGAAGTCCTGCAAGGTGGGCTGCAGCGCTTCGAGATCCGCGCGGAACTCGTTGCCCTGATCGAGCAGCTTCAGCTTTCCGTCGGTCTTGCGTCCGTGCCACTTGGAGGTGAAGCGTCTGACACGCCCGTCGAGGACGGCCAGGGCCAGCCCGGCGAAGTGGGCACAAGCGGATCCCTGTCGCGCGAGGATCTCCCGAGTCTTGGGGAAGAGCTGGTAGACGCTCTCGAGTGCGGCACCGACGTCGCCCGATCGGTAGTGCAGCTCCCGCGTCGTGATGCGCGTGCTGAGTTCGGTGTACAACAGCCAGGCAGCTTCGCGGTCCTGTTCGGTCGGCTGCCACGGGTGCTTCGCAAGGTCGGGCGGAACCAGGTACTCCAGCCCGAACGATGCGAACCAGCCGCGCCACGTCGTCGTGCGACAGCGACCCTGCGCGTCGAAGCGGCCCTGCAACTTCAACTTCCCGAGTCCGCGGATGACCAGTTCCAGGACCTGCTCGAGAGTCGTCGCGTGGAACAGCGCGCGATTCTCGTCGACACTCAACCCGTTGGATCGGGAGAGCAACGCGAGGTCGAAGCGTGCGATCTCCTCGCCGACGGCACCCTCGTCGATGCGCGCATCCGGTTCGCCGGGTTCCCAGAGTGCTGCATTCCGGGCGAAGGCCGCGACGACATCCCTGCGGGTCGGTGCGAACCCGGGACCGGGAGCGCGGCCGTCTTCGATCGCCGCGACCATCCGCGCGGCCGCACCGCCGAGGAGCGCGGTGATGTAGACCGGGTGTCCCGCACGCAGCGACAGCAGCGCCTCCTCCACGACGCCGGGATATCGCCCCGACGATTCGCCGATGCGTCCGCCCATGCAGATGCGGGCTGATTCCAGCTCGACCATGCGGCGGCGCAACCAGGTGAGCCCTCGCGCCCGGAGGTACACGAACTCCTCGCTGTCCCGGGACGGCACCGGATCTCCGCGCGATGCGAGCGCCGGAGGCAATCCCGCCGATTCGACGACGAGCACCTCGGCGAGTTCGCGACGCTCTGAATCGCTGCTCTCCGGTCGATCGGGCCACGGCACCAGGTTGTGCAACAGCCGGTGACGCACGTCTCCGGATCGTCGCAGGACTCGGGCCGCCTCCAACGCACCGTCCATCCCACCCTTCGGTCGCCAGTCGTGTCCGAGGACGACGCCGGAGCCACGCGCGAGCAGTGCATCCGTGACAGTTCTCACGAGGGTGTCCACACCCGGGACCTGCGGCATGCCTGGATCGCCGCCCTCGCTGATCGACAGGCCGACGACGAGGCCGGCCAACTCCAGACGATTCCCGCCGGTGAGGTCGTCGTTCATCGCGGCGTGCGACGTACCGTGGTACCTCGCTCCAAGCGACCGTGAAGCTCGTGGAGGTCGACGTGGACGTCCTTCAGGACCTCGTCGATCCGGTCGAGTGCAGCGCGATCACCGATCTCCTGTGCCCGCCGCCGGATTCGCTCGGCGTGGATGCCGAGGATCTCCGCGGACGGATCGGACGGTCCGAAAGCACCTGCGGAACGGTCCGGCGGCGTTCGCCCGGGTTCACTCCCCTGCTCCCTCGCCATGTCGGACAGTCGCTTCGCCGCTTCGCTCGGTGTGATCCTCGGGAGGTCGTGGTCGAGTCGGATCGCGTCCTCGAGCCGATTGAAGTCCTGACGGAGTTGCGCATCCTCCAGCCGCGAGCGGTCGACCCTGTCGAGCTGGGTGCGGGCACGATTCGAATCCATGTTGAGCAGGAAGCCTTGCGCGGCGTCGAGGTGCGCTCGTGCCGATTCCTGTTCCCGCCCGTCGCGCGCGAACGAATCTGCCGTGACCGCGTGGATGTTGGGCAGGACACGTGGCGGCAGACCACTGCGCTTGGAATTCCGCGCCTCCAGGTCGAGCACGTCCTCGAGATAGGCGCGACCGACCTCGCCGTCGCCGTGGAGCGCGATCGCGGCACCGATCGACTGCAGCGATCTCTGCGCCCGCTCGGGTTCGAACTTCGCCATCTCGGCGAACATGGAACGAGGGTAGGCCGAGGTCAGGGAATCGAGGTCATCGCGCCCGAACGACCCGGGCCTCGCGAGGACGCTCCGCGCGGCGACGCTCGAGGCAACCACGCCGACCGGGGACTGCCCCTGGAGTGCAGCGCCGGAACCGTACTCCGCGAGAGCGGGAGCGACGGACCACGCCGTTCGCGCGAGATCGAAGCTCCGTCGGCTGTGCCCGGCGACGAGCTCCGATTCGGAGCGGGTCGCGAGGATCCCGGCGGCGACCTGGCGCGAGCGCGCGTCGTCGCCGAATGCCGCCAACCATTCGCTGGCGTCGTCCGTGGTGGTTGCGAGTGCGCGCAGGGCTGCGAGCTTCTGATCCGACCACTGCTCGGTCGTGGGAAGCTGATCGAGAGTGGAGGCATCGAACTGCCCGGTCTCGACCTTCAAGGCCGACCATTCGAACAGCGCCTGCTCGGCGATCTCCGCTCGCTGGGTCCTGCAGGTCTCGACGAGTCCCAGATACACCGACTCGGCGAGGTCGACCTGACCATGCGCGGCCATGGTCCGGGCCTGCTCGAGCGACGCGACGGCCCGCTCCGATCCGCCCTCGCGCGCGATCACGGCGATCCGTTCCTGTGCCGCGCGGTTCTGCTGATCCGCTTCGGTCATCACGGTCAGGACGTGGAGTGCCATGTCGAGATGGCCCTGCGCCCTCTCGAGGTCTGCCAGGGCGAGATGGACGCTCGGTTCCGTGGCTCCGGCAGCGACGGCTGCGGAGAGCAGTGCGCTCGCTTCCGCGACGGCACCGAGGTGCTCCAGCACCAAGGCGAGATTGACGAGCGTCTGCGGTTGCCGGGGGAACTCCTCCAGCACCGCGGCATATCCGGCTCGCGCCGAATCGAATGCCGCGGCGGTCGACGCCGGGTCCCTCTCCCAGATCCCGGCCCGCATGTTCGTCCATGCCTTGGTGAAGCGCGCCGTCACGCGCGCACGCACGGAGTTGCCGGTATCCGCGTCCGCGGTCGCCACCCGTTGGCGAGCCTCCTCGAACCGTCCGGCGTCGACGGCGCTCTCGATCGCGGCGAGTGCTGCGCGCACCGCGAGCTCCGCTGCATCGTCCTCACCCGGACCTAGATCGAATTCCAGAGGTCTGAATTCCAGGCACCGACGCTCGACCGGTCCGAGCGTGTCGATGTGCACGATGCGCTCGACGGTCGCCGCCGAAGTCACCGTGCGCAGATCGCGGACGTGCGTCTCGTTCGTGCCCTCGCCGGCCGGAGCCTCGACCGCCGTCATCAGCGACTTCCGCAGCACGGCGTCGTCGGTCCGCGTCACGATCTCCGCGAACGACAGGACCCGGGCGCGGAATCGGCGCCGTTGCGGGTCCATGCCCGGTTCCGGAACGAGAGCATCGATGTCGAAACAGGTGTCTTCGGGGATCGAACATCCGAAGTCACGCCGCAGGGATCCGGTCGTGACGAGCGGTGTGGTCACCACATGCGCGGGTTGGGACGGCAAGGACACCGGGATCCTGGTGATGATCCCGTGCAGGATCTGCTCGTAGCGTCCGTTCACGTCGCCATCCGACAACAGCACGGTTCCGTCCGCCTTCACCCCGACGAACGCGCGGGTCTCCGCGGTCAGCTCCGCTTCCAGTTTCTCCAGTTCGAGGGAATCGCCCGGTCGGAACTCGCAACTCGTCGAGAGAACGGCTCCGTCGGGTAGGCGGCAGCGGAAGTGCATGTGCACGGCGAGAAGCGGACGCTCGATCGGTCCCTCGGGGAACGGACCCTGCGGTCCGAGCGCACACTCCAGCACGAAGGCCCCGCCCTCGGCCGAGTCGACGAAGCGGAACATCGGAAACCGCCTGCGAAACACCGCAACCAGGTCGGTCAGGACGGTGTTCTCGAATCGGAGACGCTGGGACTCCTCGAGGACGGCGCGCTGCGCGCCGTCGCGGAGCGCGAAGGTGACCTGCACCGCGGCGAGCTTCATGTCCTGCGCGGGACAGGGCGTGGATCCACACAGCACGAGGAGAGCCGCCGAAACGACTCGGGTCGCACTACTCGCGAGCCAGTAGGACATCTGTGAGCGGGCCGTTGAGGGTCACCGTCTTGTAGCGGAGGGGAGGTTCTTCGTCCGGGAGATCGATCGCAACCTGGATGGTGGCGTCGAGCGCGGGGCGTTCCGACCAGTTCACGACGTGCGCGCGCTGCCAGCGCGCGAGGATTCGATCCTGCGTCCGGGTGTCGGTTCCCAGACCCTCGAGGCTCGAACGCCAACCGGGAACGAGGTCTTGCAGATCGGGGCGGGACAGCGCATCGGGGCCGAGGATGATGGCGCCGAAATCGGTGTCGATCGACGCCTCCGCCAGCGTGCGGCCGCCACCCGTCACGCTGATCTTCGCCCTCAACATCTTCGACAGATCGACCTGTGGCACGCGCATGATCACGACGGGACGCGGGATGAGACTGTCTCCCGGAATCGCCACGCGAGCGCCTCGAAACGCACCGACGGTCACCGCAGCCGTCTCGTAACCGTCGACGTGGATCTCGAGTCGTCGACCGAGAGGCGAGCTGGGGAGCACTGCATGCCAACGGGGATCGTCGTTCGCGATCCTGCCCGAAGCGACGTCGACCGCGGTGCCTGGTGAGCTGAGTCCGAACTCGAGCGTCCAGTGATGCGCGGGGTCCAACTCGACCACGACCGGTCCGAAGCAGGACACGACCAGCAGGGCGACGAGCAACAGGCCCTGACCGGTCCAGGAGACGGCGAATTCGCGCGTGCGGTGGACGACTGCCGCGACGCGCCCGGGGATCGGCAACCAGAGAAGCAAGCCGGGAATGACCGCGAGGAAGGCCAGGAATGCCGGAGGCCACTCGAATGTCGTCGTCGCCCAGGCAAGGATGCCCGCACAGAGCAAGACCACCACGCCGAGCCGGATCGCATCGCGGTACTGGCGCCGGAAATGCGAGGTCAACCTGCGGGGATCGGGTTCGGGAACCGGCACGTCCCCGAAGCGCGCGGCGATCGAACGGAGCAGGGTGCGGAAGGACTCGTGCCCGAGGTCCGCCGAACTCCAGCCCTGCATGTCGATCACGTGGATGCCGTCCGCCTTCCAGGGCGGATCGGTTGCATCGAGCTGGACCGGCACGAGGGTGCCCTGCAGCAGGGCGACGTCGCCTTCGGGACGCACCCACCGGGATTCCGCGGAGTTCCGCGACCACAGGACCACGGTGCACATCGAGGTCTCGAGCGCCCGGTGGATCTCCGGCTCGAAGCGCGTGCCGCCGATCAAGGACCAGCGATCCATCCAGACGTACCAGCCGGTGCTCTCGATCGCCCGTGCGACGTCGATCGCAAGATCGCGATCCCTCGTCGAGTAGCTGATGAACACCCGCCTGACTCGTTCGTCGGCGGGCTTCGCCTCCGGCTGGAGCAGTGGATCGGTCATGTCCGTCGTCCTCGCCGCGGATCGCGACTCCGTCCTTCTCGAGCGGATTGTCGCCGGCCCTCGACGCAGATGCCAGCCGACGCCGCGGTCAGACCCTGCGTCGGCCGAACACCGCCTTCGCCACGTCGGCGAAGGTCTCGACGTAGACGAAGCGCAGGCCCTTGATCAGTTCGGGCTTCAGCTCGCCGACGTCGCGCTGGTTCTCCGCGGGAAGGATCACGCGGCGGATGCCGAAGCGCTTGGCGGCGAGGACCTTCTCGCGCACGCCGCCGATCGGCAGCACCTCGCCGACCAGAGTGAGTTCACCGGTCATCGCGATGTCGACCGGCACCTTGCGCTGGGTCAACAGCGAGACCAGGGCGGTGGTGATCGTGATGCCGGCCGATGGACCGTCCTTCGGGATCGCACCGGCCGGGAAGTGCACGTGGAAGCCGCGTTTGTCGAACGCGGACTCGTCGATGCCGAGCTCGGCGGCATGCGCACGCACGAAGCTGAGCGCGATCTTGACCGACTCGCTCATGACCTCGCCGAGGCTGCCGGTGAGCGTGAGACCGCTGCCGCCGGGAACACCCGCCGCTTCGATGAACAGCACGTCGCCGCCATGCGGGGTCCAGGCGAGACCCTTCACCACGCCGGGCACGAGCTGCTTGCGGATGTCGTCGTCGGTGAAGCGCAGTGGGCCGAGCAGCGACGGCACCGCGTCCCAGGCGAGCTTGCCGATCGACGGCTTGCCCCGCGCGACGGCGGTCGCCGCCTTGCGACAGAGCTTCTGCACGGTCTTCTCGAGTCCGCGCACACCCGCCTCCCGCGTGTAGCCGTGGATCAGCTTGCGCAGCACCGGCGGCGCGATCACCAGATCGGCACGCTTCAGACCGTGGCGTTCGACCTGCTTGGGCAGGATGTGGCGACGGGCGATCTCGACCTTCTCGTCGAGCAGGTAACCCGGCAGTTCGACCACGTCCATGCGGTCGAGGAGCGGGGCTGGGATCTGCGGCAGCACGTTCGCCGTCGCGATGAACATCACCTTCGACAGGTCGAAGGGGACGTCGAGGTAGTGGTCGAGGAAGGCGTGGTTCTGCTCCGGATCGAGCACTTCGAGCAAGGCCGAACTCGGATCACCGCGGAAGTCCGAGCCGAGCTTGTCGATCTCGTCGAGGACGATCACCGGGTTGTGCGTGCCGCAGATCTTCAGTCCCTGCAGGATCCGTCCCGGCAAGGCACCGACATAGGTACGGCGATGGCCCTTGATCTCCGCCTCGTCGCGCATGCCACCCAGCGAGAAGCGCCAGAAGCGGCGCCCCATCGCGCGTGCGATGCTCCGCCCGAGGCTGGTCTTGCCCACTCCGGGCGGACCGGCGAGACACAGGATCGTGCCGGCGTGCTTGGGTTCGAGCTTGCGCACGGCGAGGAACTCGAGGATGCGGTCCTTCACCTCGCGCAGGCCGTAGTGGTCCTCGTCGAGCACGGCGCCGGCGGCGTCGAGATCCTCGTTGTCCTCGCTGGACTTCGACCAGGGCAGCGCGGTGAGCCAGTCGAGGTAGTTGCGGACCACGCCGTACTCGGCCGACTCGACCGGTGTGGTGCGCAGCTTCTGCAGCTCCTCGCGGGCGCGCTCGGCGGCGCCCTCCGGCAGCCCCGCTTCGGCGACCGCCTTCTCCAGGCGTTGCAGTTCGGCCTCGCGGGCATCGACCTGCTCGCCGAGTTCGCGGCGGATGATCTTCATCTGCTCGCGGAGGAACCACTCCTTCTGCGCCTTCTCGGTCTTCTGGCGGATCTCGCGTTCGATGCTCCGTCCGAGCTCGGCGAGCTCGAGCTCGGCGAGCACGAGGGCGAGGGCGCGTTCGACGCGCTTGCCGATGTCGGCGGTCTCGAGGATGCCCTGACGATCGGCGGTGTCCTTGAGGAAGTAGGCGCCGGTGAAATCGGCGAGCTGCGCCGCCGTCTCGATGTTGAGCACCGCGGTCGCGAAGTCGTCGCCGAGCTGCTCGTTCATCTCCGCGATCTTGCGCAGACTCTCGCGGAGCTGCCGGAAGGCCGCCTCGGTCCGCTTCTCGCTCGACGGCACGTCGACGACCTCGGCGACCTTGGCGACCAGCAGCGGTTCCTTGCGCACGAACTTCACCACCCGCGCGCGCGAACGACCCTGCACCATCACCGAGGCGTTGCCGTCGGGGAGCTGCAGGACCTTGAGGATGCGGCCGACCACGCCCACCTCGTGGAACGACGTCGTGCGTGGCCGCTCCTCGTCGGGATCCCGCTGCGTGAGCAGGAGCAGGTGGCCGTTGCCGGCCTCGGCCTTCTGCACGATCGCGCGCGCGTCCTGGGTCTCGAGGAGCACCGGCATCATCAGGCCGGGGAAGGGCACCGAGCGCCGCAGCGGGAAGACGAACAGGGTCGTCGGAACCCGCTCGTCCACGGTCAGGGCGGCCCGCTTGCCCCCCTCGGCATCGACCTGGATGGCGCGCCCCGGAACATCCTGCGTCTCGGACATCGCCCCCACGCTACGCCGCGCTGCGGTCTGCTCAACAGGAACCACAGGTGCGAGCACGCGGCGATTCGACGCCGCGGGTTCGACGCGCGAGAAAAAACCCCGGAGGCCACCCTTGCCTGCCCCAGAAAACGGGTGACCCCCGGGGAGAAGAAACACGATCGCGGCGCGCGTCGGAAAGAGGTGCGGGGACCGCCCCATTGCCTGCCCCAGAAAATCGGGACGGCCCCCGCGGAAAACTCCGCTCCGGCGCGCGCCGGATCCGACGAGGGACGCGCGGCCCGAAGGCCGCCCGACCTCGTCGTTGAAACACGTCTTGGATGGAAAGAACGCCGCTCAGCGCGGGCTGACGAACTCGACGCGCAGCGTGCCCTCGTCGAGGAACAGCACGCCGGCGTGACCGCCGGCGCTCGATGCATCGCCTTCGATGCCGAGCGCACTGCTGTCGATCGCCACCACGCCGATCGCACCGCGCGCGGTGGGCGCGCGGTTCGCGACGACGCGATCGCAGATGTCCTGGGTCTTCTGGCGCGCGCGTTGCCGCTCGCGCCCGCCGCGCTTCGACAGCTCACCCATGCGATGGATCGTGTCGGTGCGGCTCGCGAAGACGAGATCCGAGCCGACGACGCCCAGGGAGGCCTCGCCGCGCGGACCGGTGAAGCTCAACAGGTCCTTCTCCGCGCGAACCATGCGATCCGGTCGGGAGAAGTGCGGGTGATCGTGACCCTCGCCGTGCTCGCGGTCGCGACGGTGATCCGGAGGCCCGTCGTGGTGGCGCTCGAAGGCCTCGCGCACCTCACCCAGCAGGGAACGCGCCGCAGCCGCCGAGCGCGCCCCGACCGAGAACGCCACGCCCTGATCGTCGGCGTGGTCGTCGAGAAGCACGAGCTGTGCACTGCCGGAACCGTTGAGTCGCGGCAGGACCTGCTCGAGGAAGTCCACGCCGCAGACATCGCAACGCTCGACGAGCTCGCGCACGAAACCGGCGCCCCGAGCCTTTCCGGGTTCGGTGCGGGCCAGTTCGCGGAG
This sequence comes from Planctomycetota bacterium, assembly GCA_046349595.1. Lineage (GTDB taxonomy): Bacteria > Planctomycetota > UBA1135 > UBA1135 > UBA2386 > JACRLW01. Next base: position 788,530 of record JAXMCA010000001.1, on the reverse strand, counting down.
TCGCGCCGGATCGATCGACAGCGTCAGGCTCGCGAACGACAGCGGTGCGAGGTTCGCGAGGATCTTGCGTGCGGTGGTCGGAGCCGTGACGGCGAGCAGACCTTCCGGACCCTGCGGTTGATCGACGAGGACCGAGGTCTGCATCGCATCCGGCTTGACGCGCATCGCCACGGTCACGTGCTCGGCGACATCCAGGCCGAGCGACCGCAAGGCGACGCTCGGCGCCTCGCCGATGCGCTCGAAGATGCGCTCACGCAGGCGACGCCAGTCGACGTGCAGTACGTGGGCACCCTGCGTCTCACCGAGGAGCTGCCGCTGGGTCGCGAACACGCGATCGGCAGCGATGCTGTCGGGGTGGACGGTCGTGGTCGCACCGGGCGCTGCACCGCGCAGGATCTCGTCGAGTGAACTCGGGCTGTTCGAGGCGAGCAGGTCGCGTCCGGCGAGCGCGATGCGGAACTCGCGGCCGAGTTCCGGCCGCGCGCCCGCGGGTTGCGCCTCGCTCATCGTCCAGGTCGGACGACCGGCGACATCGTCGCTGCGGGTGCCGAGCTGGCCCTGGTCGAGGGCTTCGCGCAGCCTCGAAGCCGCGTCGTCGCTGAGCTCCACGCGACAGGTCAGGAGCGGCAGGGCCGGGCCGTCGGCGCGCGGCAGGAGTGCATTGAGGGTGAACTCGACTTCGCCGGTCGCCAACGAAGCCAGCTCGCGGAGCGGGCCGAGGGCCTCGGTGGTGCGGGCGTCGAAGAAGCTCGACCAGACCAGACGCGCCGCGGGATCGACTTCGATGGCCTCGAGTCCGCGCCGCGGTGCGTCGCCGGCCGCGACCGCCAGATACGCGAGCGGTGAAGGCACGCGCTCGGCGAGGCGCACTCCGTCCTCGGTCCTGCCGGGCTGGGGCATCGGTCCTGCAGCGACCGAGACCAGGGCGGCGAAGAGGAGGGGAAGGCGCACGGAAGCCGGAGAGTCAAGACGCGTGCCGCGCCCCGAAGAAAACTCAAGTCGATGATTGGCAGAGACTTGAAGCTCTTGCGCCGTGACGTGTCGGAGTGCAGCGGACGGACGGCTGTGCAGGTCTTGCACAGGGTCGCATCCGCGCGACTCAGCCCGGCTCCCGGCCGAGCCGGTCGTAGAGCGAGCGACGGCTGATACCGAGGAGCCTCGCGGCCTCGGCCTTGTTTCCCTGCGCCAGACGCAGGGCTTCGCGCAGGGCGAGCTTCTCGAGCTGGAGGAGGTCGAGGGTGGGCAGGGCCGAGGACCCGACCGCAACCTCGGGCTCCAGCATCTCGGGTCCGATCGAGTCCCCGCTGGCCAGGGCGTCCAGGCGGAGCACGACGTTGCGCAGTTCGCGTACGTTGCCGGGCCAGCTCCGCCGGGTCAGGGCGTCGAGCAGCGCGGTGCTCGCGGAACGCGGTGCCGCGCCGCGACCCCGCGCCGCTTCGGCGAGGAAGGCATCGACCAGAACCGGCAGGTCCGCGCGCCGCTCGCGCAGGGGCGGCACGGCGACCGTGACCACCGACAACCGCCAGTACAGGTCCTCGCGCAGGCGACCCTCCTGCACCGCGACGCGCGGGTCGCGATTGGTCGCGGCGACCACGCGGAGGTCGACCGGGAGATCGGCATCTCCTCCGAGCGGCCGCACCATGCGCTGCTCGAGGAAGCGCAGGAGCTTGGCCTGCAGCTCGAGGGGCATCTCGGTGATCTCGTCGAGGAACAGCACGCCGCCTTCCGCCTGGCGGGCAAGCCCGACGCGGTCCCGGTCGGCGCCGGTGAAGGCGCCGCGCAGGTGGCCGAACAGTTCGCTCTCGATCAGGTCGGGCTGCATCGCGGCGAGGTTGACGGCGACGAAGGGCCCCGCAGCGCGACGACCGTTCTCCCAGACCGCCCGCGCGACGAGTTCCTTGCCGGTGCCGCTCTCCCCGACCAGCAGCACCGGGAAGTCGCCGTCGACGAGCCGATCGAGCAGGTGCAGCATGCGCAGCAGGGCCGGCGCGTCGCCGAGGATCTCGGCGTAGGGATGGCGCAGCTCCCCGCGCGACAGTCCCGCCTCGAGTTCGACCACGCGCTCGACCTGGACGGCGACCTCCTTCGCGAGCCGCGCGTTCTCCAGCTCGACCTGCGCCGTGTGCTGCCGCACGCGCTCGAGCAGGTCGTGCAGATGCAGACCGATCGCGGCCTGGTCGGCGAAGGCCTCGAGCCAAGGCAGGTCGTCGGCGGAAAAGGCCTTCGCGTGGAATCGGTGATCGAGGTAGAGGCAGCCGAGCGTGCGCGCACCGGCGCGCAGCGGCACCGCGAGCACCGAGCGCAGCTTGAGATCCGCGACGCTCCGCGACGCACTGAGCTCGCCGACCTGCGCGTCCTCGCTGAGCACGGCGCGCGCGTCGCGCAGACAGCGCTCCACCACCGTGGTCGACACCTTGCGCTCGGGGTTCTTCAGATCCTCGCGATCGAGCGTGCGCGCGGCGATCACCTGCGATGCGGCGTGCTCCGCGTTCGCCGCGAGCAACACGAACCCGCGCTCCGCGCCGAACAGTGCGATGGCCTCGTCGAGCAGCGATTCGAGCAGGCTGCGCCGATCGGCGGCCTTCGCCAGCGCACGATTGAGTTCGAGCACCGCCGCGAGACGAGCGCGGTCGCGCTCACCGGAGCCGCGACGAAGCCGCGCGACGAACTCGGCGAACCTCTCGGGGATCACGACAGCCCTCCGCGCAGGCGGTCGAGCGCGTCCAGGGCGAGATTCAGGGCGTGACGCTCGTGCGCCGCCAGACCGCCGTGACGTTGCAACTCCTCCCGCAGCCGCGCGCCGGCACCGGCGACGGTGCTGCCCTGCCACGCCTCGCACAGACATCCGGCGACCGCCAGCGTCGCGGGACATCCGCGAGCGCGCCACGCGAGTGCGACGATGTGCTCCCCCTCGATCCGTGCGTCGACCTCGAGTTCGTCACCGCACACCGCGTGCTCGACGCGCGCGCAGCGCAGACCCGACCCCTCCAGCGCGCCGGCTCCGCGCGCCTCGCGTGCCCGGGCCCGCAGGGCCTCGCTCACCACGGCGCGGTCGGCGTGAGGCCCTGCTGCACCTCGACCGCCTTCGGCGCCGCGCGGTCGTAGACGAAGAACTCGTTCTGGAGCCACACGCAGCCGGAGGCGGGGAGGGCCGCGCACAGGATCAACAGCAGGCGGGTCAGGCGTCGCTTCACGGCAGGAGTTCCTCGGCCCAGAGATCGGCGACTCGCTGTCGCCGGCGCACGAGCCGGACCTCCGACCCGTCCACCATCACTTCGGCAGCACGCGGCCGCGTGTTGTAGCCCGAAGCCATCGCGGCACCGTACGCACCGGTGGCGAGCACGGCCAGCAGCTCCCCGGCGGCGAGGCGCGGCAGTGCGCGCTCCTTGCCGAGGAAGTCGCCGCTCTCGCAGACCGGACCGACCACGTCCCAGGTACCCTCCGCCTCCCGCTCCGGGTGACGCACCGGCGCGATCGGGTGGACGGCCTGGTAGAGCGCCGGCCGGACCAGCTCGGTCATCGCCGCATCGACCAGCACGAAGCGGTGCGTGGGCCGCTCCTTCAGTCCGAGGACCGAGGTCACGAGGATCCCGGCATCGCCGACCAGCGCTCGACCGGGCTCGAGGATCGGAACGAGACCGTGCGCGCGGATACGCGGCGCGAGGACGGAGCCGAGGGTCGCGACGTCGAGTCGTCCCTTGCCGTCCCCGTACTCGATCCCGAAGCCCCCGCCGAGGTCGTAGAAGCGCAGGGCGGCGGCCTTGGGCAGATCGCGCGCGAAGTCCATCACCGCGTCGAAGGCCAGGAGATAGGGCTCGACGTTGCGCACCTGCGAGCCGAGATGCACGTGCAGGCCGACCAGTTCCAGGGCATCGCTGCGCAGGATGTGTTCGATGGCCCGTCGCGCCGAGGCGAAGTCGAGACCGAACTTGTCGTCCTTGCCGCCGGTTCGTGTGTGCCGATGCGTGTCGACCGGCAGATCCGGGTTGATGCGCACGGCGATGCGCGCCCGTCGACCGCGACCGCGCGCCGCGGCTTCGAGCAGCGGCAGCTCGTGCTCGGATTCGACGTTGAACAGCAGGATCCCCGCGTCGAGCGCCGCTCCGATCTCCGCCGCGCACTTCGCCGCGCCGGCGAACACCACGCCGTCGGTCGGCACACCCGCCGCGCAGAGGCGGGCGAGTTCACCGCCGCTGACGACGTCGAAGGCGGTGCCCGCCGAAGCGCACAGCCGCAGGATCGCGAGGTTGGGGTTGGCCTTGATCGCGTAGCAGATGCGGGCGTCGGCCCCGAACGCATGGCGCAGCTCGGCGATCCGATCGAGGATCTCGCGGCTGCTGTAGACGTGGAGCGGCGTGCCGAAGCGCGCGGCGAGGTCGGCGATCGCGACGCCCTCGCAGTGCAACTCGCCGTCGACGAGATGGAAGTGCCGGCTCCCGCTGCGCGGGAAGGTCTGGTGCGAGGTCAAGCGCGACGATCTTCGCGACAAGCCGGCGGCGACGGAAGCGCGCTCGCCGAAGCCTGCGCGGCTCACACCGCCGGGGCGGCGAAGCGCTGCTTGAGGCGCGACAGCACCTTGCCGTGGATCTGGCAGATGCGCGCGGCGGAGAGCTGCAGGCGCGAAGCGACTTCCTTGCCCGACAGACCCTCCAGGTAGTGCATGCGCAGCACGGTCCACTCGACCGGTTGCAGGGAGGACTGGATCTTGGCGAGGAGGTCCTGGCGATCGAGGGCCTCGGCCGGGTTCTCGAAGTGATCGTCCGGCAGGCCTTCCAGGGGATCGCCGAAGCCACCCATCTCGTCGCCCTGGCGATCGACGGGCCCTTCCTGCACCCGCGTCCGTGCGCGGCGCAGCCAGGCCTCGCTGGTGCCGAGGCGCGCGGCGAGTTCGTTGTCGCTGGGCTCGCGGCCCAGCACCCCGCGCAACTCCGCGGCCGCGCGCTCGAGCGCACGGGCACGCCGGCGCCACAGCCTCGGCAGGAAGTCCATCGTGCGCAGTTCGTCGAGCATCGCCCCGCGCACGCGCGGGCGCATGAAGGGGCGGAACGGGACGCCGCGATCGGACCGGAACTTGTCGATCGCCTGCATCAGGCCCCACATGCCCGCGTGCACGAGGTCATCGATGTCGACCGAACGCGGCAGACGTGCAGCGAGACTGCGCGCCATCGACTCGACGTCATGCCGGTGACGATCGAGCAGCAGGTCACGCAGGGCATCGGTCGGCTTGCGTCGGTAACGGGCCAGGATCCTCTCGCTCGACGCGCTCTGCTCCGATGCCCGCGCGGTTCCGAAGCGTCGGACGGTGTTGGCGCCGCGATCGCGCGGAGCCTCGGTCGGACGCAGGAGTTCCATCGCGCGCCGTCCCTTGCCCGCACGCGACTCGGGGATCGCCCGGGAACCGGGGATCACGCCACGGGACGTCATGCTGAAGCGTCGGTCATGTCGATCCGCCCTCCCGATCCGATCACCCGCCTCGCACATGGACCACGCGGCATCCGCATCGCGGAGCACCCACGTCGCTGACCGTCACATCTGCGCTGCGCTGCGATCCGGATGCGAACATCGGAATCGGAACGCGGCGGAGTCTATGTGACGTGCGGTCTGCCGTGCAACAGTCGAGTGTTCGGGATTCCACGCAGCATCGATCTGCATCACGACACACGTGCTGCGATCGTGCGAGCGATGCGGACGCGCGATGCGCGCGCGATCAGTCGGCATCGACCGGCGCCACGCGCAGTCCGATCTGCGCGAGCACCTCCTGCTCCGCGGCACGCATGCGCGCACGCGCGCGTGGCGCATGGTCGTCGAAACCGCACAGATGGAGCAGACCGTGGATGACGTAGAGCGCGACCTCGCCGCGGATGGTGGTCCCCCGCCGGCGCGCCTCGCGCCGCGCGCGCTGCACGTTGACGACCAGATCCGCGGTGTCGTCGGTCAGGAAGCTCATCACGTCGGTCGGAGTCGCATCGCCGAGATGACGCCCGTGCAGCTCCGCGATGCCGGAGTCGTCGGTGAGCAGGAGTGCCACCTCGAGGTCCTCGCGGCGACCGAGGGCGAGCGCGGCGCGGACCGCCCTCCGCAACAGCTCACGGTCCGTCCGCGGCCGGAAGCGGTCGAGGATGGTCAGACGCAGGACGCTGCGGCGACTCACTCCTGCGGCCTCGGCTCGTGGTCCGTCCACGCCTTGTCCGGTGCGTAGGCATCGATGATGCGCTGCACGATGGCGTGCCGGACCACATCCCTGGTGCGCAGCCGGACGATCGAGATGCCCTGCACGCCGTCCAGGCGGCGCACCGCGTCGGCGAGTCCGGAGCGCGTGTTCGGCGGCAGGTCGACCTGCGTCGGATCGCCGGTCACCACCACCTGACTGCGTTCCCCCATGCGCGTGAGGAACATCAGCATCTGCGGGACCGTGCAGTTCTGGGCCTCGTCGAGGATCACGAAGGAGTCGTTGAGGGTACGCCCGCGCATGTAGGCGAGCGGACAGACCTCGACGATCTCGCTCTCCAGGTAGCGCTGCCGCGAAGCCGGGTCGAGCAGATCGTGCAGCGCGTCGTAGAGCGGACGCAGGTACGGGTTGATCTTCTGCTGGAGGTCGCCCGGGAGGAACCCGAGGCGTTCGCCGGCTTCGACCGCAGGACGCACGAGCACGATGCGCCGCACCTGACCGCTGCGCACCGCGGCGACAGCGGCCGCGACCGCCAGGTAGGTCTTGCCGGTGCCGGCGGGTCCGACACCGAACACCACGTCCGACTCCTGGATGGCGCGCCAGTAGCGCTCCTGCCCGGGCGTGCGCGGACGCACCGGCCCCGCGACGCGCAGCGGCATCGACAGATCGGCGGAGATGGGCGTCGCGGTCTCGATCGCACCGGCGGCGACACGGAGGCGATGCGCGACGTCGGCGGCCGTCACCGTGCGGCCACCGCGGATCTCGACGAGCTGCGAGGCGAGCAGCTCGCGGACGCGCTCGACGTCCTCGCTCCGACCGAGCAGACGCAGCGCACCCTCGCGGGCCACGACGTTCACGCTGTGCAGTTCGCGGATCAGGCGCGTGTTGCCGTCCAGCGGACCGAGCAGGGAGCGGGCCTCGTCGAGGTTCTGGAGGGCGAGCGAGACGTCGGCGGAATCGTCCTTCACGAGTGCGCTTCCGTCAGGGCGTCAGGCGAATCAACACGAGGAAGAACGCGGGGAAGGAGAACAGCAGGCTGTCGATCAGGTCGAGCACGCCACCATGGGCCGGCAGCAGACGCGAGGAGTCCTTGACGCCGCAACGCCGCTTCAGGAGGGACTCGATCAGGTCGCCGGCCTGGGTCGTGACGTTGAGCATGATCCCGACCAGGATCGCACCGGTCAAACCGAGCGGGACATCGGGGAGGAGCAGGGGTCCGCGCAGTGCGATCGCGCAGCCGATGCTCACCACCACGCTGCCGATCGCTCCCTCGACCGTCTTGCCCCCGCTGATGTGCGGAATCAGCTTGTGCCGGCCGATCGCCATGCCGACCAGGTACGCGCCGATGTCCCCGCACTTGCAGACCAGCGCGACGTACAGCACCGAGGGCAGATGGCGGAGCGCCATCCCCTGCGCCAGGAACATCGGCCAGGCGATCATCAGGAAGCCCAGCATGGTCGCGCCCTGCAGCTCGAGACCCTGCTGCATGCGGCGCCGCGACAGCGACTCGAGTGCGATCGGGAACAGCAGACCGAGCGTGCCGATGACCAGCGGATAGAGCTCGTGGTCGAGCTGGTGCCAGCCGAAGAAGAACGGCGAGATGAGCAGCGCTCCCGAGTAGATCGGCAGCAAGATGCGCGCCACCGCGAAACCGGCCCGCCGCATCATCAGCACGAACTCGAAGACGCCGCCGATCCCGAGCAGACCGAGTACGCCAGCGACGAGCCAGCCGCCGTGACCGGCGCGCTCCATCACCGTGGAGTCGAGCCAGTAGACCGTGGCGAGCACGGCGATCAGCGTCGGACCGATCACGAACCGGATGCGCATCTCGCGCATCCGCGAAGACGGCGCCGCGGCCGGCGGAGTGTTCGTCGCGCCGTTCAGGGAACGACTGCTCCGAACTTGCGCACGCGCTGCGCGAAGGAGCGGAACGCGGCGTGGAGATGATCCTTGCGGAAGTCCGGCCAGCACACCGGCTCGACGTGCAGCTCCGCGTAGCTGATCTGCCACAGCAGGAAGTTGCTGACGCGCATCTCGCCGGCGGTGCGGATCAACAGATCGGGGTCGGGGATCTCGGGGTGGTAGAGGAAGGTCCGGAACGAGTCCTCGTCGATGCGGATCGGATCGAGCGTGCCGGCGCGGACCGCGTCGGCGATGCGGCGCACGGCGTCGACGATCTCGGCGCGCCCGCCGTAGCTGATCGCCAGGCCGAGCTTCATGCCCTTGTTCGCGGCGGTCAGCGCAATGGTCTCGTCGAGCTTGTCGAGCACGGCCGCGGACAGCTTCTCGCGACGTCCGACGTGGAGCAGCTGCACGCGGTTGTCCATCAGCGTGCGTCGCTCCTCGACCAGGAAGCGCTCGAGCAGCCGCATCAGCATGTCGACCTCGCGCTTGGGTCGGCTCCAGTTCTCCTCGGAGAAGGCGTAGAGCGTGAGGCCTTCGACACCGAGACGCGCACACTCCTCCACCGTCTCGCGCACGGCCTGGATGCCGCGCTCGTGACCGAAGATGCGCTCGAAGCCGCGCTGCCGGGCCCAGCGTCCGTTGCCGTCCATGATGATCGCCACCGAGCGCGGAGCCGGCGGGATCTGCGGATCGACCTTGGCCTGCTGGGTCACGACAGTCTCATCGGTCGCGCGGGATCACCTGGTCGCGGCCGGGTCCGACCGAGACCGTGCGGATGGGGACGCCGACCAGCTCTTCGATCGTCTCGACGTAGCTGCGGGCGTCGGCGGGCAGATCGGCAAAACGTCGCACGGCGGTGAGATCCTCGTCGAAGCCGGCGTGCTCGCGCAACACCGGCCGGACGCCGTCCAGATCGAAGACCGGGAAGTGATCGACGCGACGACCGTCCGCGAGCTCGTAGCCGACCGCGATCTGCAGCGGACCGAGACCCCGAAGCACATCGAGGTTGGTCATCACTAGCTCCGTCGCGCCCGCGAGCGCCGCCGCGTGACGCGCCGCCACGGCGTCGAACCAGCCGACGCGCCGCGGGCGCCCCGTCGTGCTGCCGTACTCCCTCCCCGCCTCGCGGAGACGGTGGGCGAAGTCCCCCGACAGCTCGGTCGGATAGGGGCCCGCCCCGACCCGCGATGAGTAGGCCTTCATCACTCCGACCACGCGTCCGAGCGCTTGGGGCGGGAGGCCGGTGCCGACCGCGACACCGCCGGAGGATGCGCTCGACGAGGTGACGAAAGGGTAGGTGCCGTGGTCGACGTCGAGGAGGACGCCCTGGGCGCCCTCGCAGAGGATGCGTTCGCCACGCCGGTGCGCGGCGCGCAGCAGCTCGCCGGTGTCGGCGATGCCGGCACGGAAGTGCTCACCGAGCGCGAGGAGATCGTCACGGAGGCGTTCGCCGTCGAGCGGTTCTTGACCGAAGGCGCGCAGGATCGCGTTCTTCTCGGCGAGCAGGCGCTGGAGGGCGGCGTCCAGGCGCGCGGGCCGGATCAGGTCCCCGATCCGCACGCCGGAGCGCGAGGCACGGTCGGCATAGGCCGGGCCGATGCCGCGGCCGGTGGTGCCGAGCTTCGCGCTGCCGCGCATCTGCTCGGAGAGCGCGTCGAGGAGCCGATGCACGGGCAGGATGACGTGGGCACCCTCGGCAATGAGCAGGTTCCCGCCGAGCTCGATCGCCACGCCGCGGCCCCGCAGCTTCTCGACCTCCTCGCGCAGGTGGAAGGGATCGACCACGACACCGTTGCCGATCACGTTGCGGACGCCTGGCCGCAGGATGGCGGAGGGGACGAGGTGCAGGACGAGGCGCTGTCCGCCGTGGATCAGCGTGTGGCCGGCGTTGTGGCCCCCGCCGTAGCGGACGACCCAATCGGCGTCGGCGGCGAGGAGGTCGATGATCTTGCCTTTCCCCTCGTCACCCCAGAGGAGGCCGATCACACAAGTCGTGGGCATGGTCCGCGTGCGAGCGAAAGGCGGAGGAGTCTACCGGGAGGGAGGCTCCAAAGCCCGTCGCGAGTCCGCTCGACCCGCCTTCGAAGCGGATCCGAAGACCAACCGGACCCGCAGGCACGACCACGACGGATCCGACGCTTGCGGAACAGTTCCGCCTTCGGATACCTCTGACAGCAAGAGTCCCTGCCATGACCGATCCGAGCCCGCAGGTGGAACAGGACCGCGATCCGACCTCCCATGCCCTGTCCCTTCTCGAGGGATTCCGCAGCCGCGTGCTGCCCGGCGTGTTGCGCCGGATGTCGGTGTGGAAGCGGCTGGAGGCCAGCGGCCAGCAGGAGGTCGCTGCCGACGCGATGCAGGAACTCGCGCTGGATTGCCTCGCGCATCCGCAGGAGGTGCTCGCCCTGCCGGAGCGCGATCGACACACGCGTTGGATCCGCATCGTGCAGCGCGTGCACTACGCGATGCGCGAACGCAGCGCGCGGAAGAGCGCCGGCGAGGATGCACTCGACGCGATCGTCATCGAGTCCCATCTGTCCCCCGACATCCCGCTCGACGAGCCGGACCGGGAACTGCTGCGTCGCATGCTGGACGGCGCCGACCACCTGAAGAACGGCCGGATGTCGCTGCGCGCGACTGCACGTGGTCTGGGCGTCAGCACCAACGCGTTGACGGCACTCCGCGCGCGCGTCGCGGAGGCGCTCGGTCACGACGACGAGCGCGAGACCTACTGGCGCGGCCGTCTCGCCGAGGCGCTGTGTTCGATGGCGGCCGCATGGCTCCGCGACGACGGCGTGCTCAATCTGTGGGACGACGCCAGCCGGCGCGGCTTCGAACCCGAGCGGTGCCGTACTCGCCTCGCCCGCATCAAGGAGGCGCTCGCGCTGAGGCCGCCGGCGCCGGAGACGCGTCAGGCACTGGAACTGGTGCTCGCACCGACCGACGAACTGCCGATCGCCCTCGATCCGCGCGAGTTGCTGCGCATCGCCACCCGTCTCGCACCGCGCGACGCGGGGATCGTGCTGTGGCGGTTCGAGGCGGAGATCGTGGCGTCCGATCTGCGCGCCGCCGCACGCTCGCTGCGCCGCGCGCGCCGACTCCGCGCGGACGCCGTGCCGGTCACGCTCGCGCGCGCCCGACTTCTCGAGGCGCGCGGCAAGCTCGACGCCGCACGCGCCCTGCTCGCGCGGGCGCTGGCGAGACGCCGGGGTGAGCCACGCCTCGTGGCATCCCTCGACGCCTGCTCCGCCCCACGGCGCTACGCACCGAGCACGGCGGCGATCGCATCCTCGAGGTCGGCGGCGAGTTCGGGCTGAGCTCGCGGCGGACTCCACTCCGGATCGCCGAGCAAGGTGCTGCGGAGCAGCGACTCCTCGACCACGATCCGGATCAGGCCGTCGCCGCCGCGGAACAGCGTCGCGCGGAGACGCGTGACGCGACCCGGCTCCTGGTGCGCCACCCAGTCGGTCTGGAGGCGGAAGCCGTCGGCATCGCTGACCTCCAGGGACCCGAAGCGGAGCCGGAGTTGATCACGGCATGCGGCGAAGGCGCGCGCGTCGGCGTGCAGCTGCGTGACGTGCGGATGGAACGACACCGCACAGGCGCAGCAGCAGAGCAGCAGCATCCAGGCGGCCGTTCTCACGGCGCCCCGAAGCCACCGCCCCCTGGCGTCTCGATGCGCACGCGTGCCCCTTCGGGCAGGGTGCGCGAGAACTTCGCGGGAAGGGACTCGGGCGTGCCGCCGCCGATCCGCAACGCGACACGCAGCGGCGCCCCCGGCCCGCCCCCTTCGACACCTTCCGGCGCGGACAGCTCACGCTCCGCGAACAAGGAGACCACCGCCGGCTCGCGCAACTCGATCTCCTTGACGATGCCGTCACCTCCCCGGCAGCGACCCACGCCGCCGGAACCGGTCCGCAGATGGAGCGCACGCACCACGATCGGCCAGCGGTGTTCGGCGTCCTCGATCGGCGTATTGCGCGTGTTCGTCATGTGTGTCTGCACCGCCGAGACACCCTCGCCGGATGGTCCAGCGCCCGCTCCGCCGGGCAGGGTCTCGTAGCTGGTGAAGGACCGCGCACCTCGACCGCCGAGCGTGAGATTCACCATCGTGCCGGACGAACACGCCGGGATCCGACCCGGCATCGCGCGCGCGAGGGCCTTCAGTCCGACGTCGACGAGACGCTGGCTGGTCTCGACGTTGCCGCCTGCGACCGGTGCCTGCGCGCGCGGCTCGAGCACGGAGCCGGGCCGCGTGACGACCTCCAGCGCGCGGAACAAGCCGTCGTTTGTCGGCAGACGCTCCGGGCACAGACAACGCAGCAGATAGACCGACGCGGCGACCACGATGCCGCGGTTCGCGTTGACGCCGCCACGGGCCTGATCGGCGCTCCCCCTCCAGTCGAAACGGAGGCGGCCGCGCTGTGCGGAGAGTTCGAGGCGGATCGGCAAGGGGCCGGAACCCAGGCCGTCGCCGTCGAGCTGATCCTCCGCCGCGAACGATCCGCGCGGGAAGGCGCGGACCACGCCGCGCGCGATGCGCTCGGCGTAGTCCATCAGGTGACCGGTGTTGGCGGTCACCACGTCGAGGCCGTGCTCGCCGACCAGGGCACGTAGCCGCTCCTCACCGCGCAACAACGCCGACTCCTGCGCCGCGAGATCGACCTGCCGCTCGTCCGCTCCCCGCACGTTGGCGAGGATCATGCGCATCACGTCGGAGACACGCTGGCCGCGCGCGCGGAGCTTCACGGGTGGGATGACGAGACCCTCGGCGCATAGATCGGCGGCCGCCGCCATCGAGCCCGGCGTCGCACCGCCGATGTCGGCGTGGTGGGCGCGATCGACCAGGAAGAAGTCGGGCTCGCGGTCGCCGCGGACGAAGACCGGGAGGACCAGGGTCACATCGGGAAGGTGCGTCCCGCCCCGGAAGGGGTCGTTGAGGATGGCGAGATCACCCGGCTCGAGATCGAGTTCGCGCTGCACGGCGCGCACCGAGTCCGCGGCGCTGCCGAGGTGCACCGGGATGTGCGCGGCCTGAGCGACGAGGCGGCCGGCGCCGTCGAACAAGGCCACCGAGAAGTCGCGTCGCTCGCGGATGTTCGGGCTCGCCGCACTGCGCTGGAGCACGGCTCCAGCCTCCTCGCACAGGGCCGCCAGCAACTGGTGGAAGACCTCGAGGCGGATCGGGTCGGACAGTGCCGGAGATAGGGACTTGATCCGAGCCGACCGCGAGGGGATGCTGCGCCGCGCCATGACCGAACGTCAAGATTCAGGACGGGAGAGCACTATCCAGGCCGAAACGGCCACTCCGGCGACCCAAGATCGGAGCCGACCGGCGCACAAGCGCTGGCTGACCATCACCGACCCGCCCCGGGTCTGAGCTCCGGCGGGCTTCCGGTTCACAGCGCCTCCGGGGCCGCGAGCACGCCGAGGAAGGCCGAGGCGACGACGACATAGGGCGAGGCGAGGTAGACCTGGCCGGGCCCGGAGCGTCCGGGGAAGTTGCGGTTGATCGCAGACACCGTCACCTGATCGGGGCGGTCGGAGACGCCGGGCCCCGCCTTGATGCACGCGCCGCAACTCGGATCGATGAGTTCGATCCCGGCGCGCTGGAACAGTTCGACGTAGCCCATCGACTCGGCGTAGTCGCGGATGCGCTGACTGCCGAACTGGATGTAGCAGCGGACGCCGGGAGCCAGGGACCTGCCCTTGTCGAGCGCCTTGCGCACCACCGACGCATACATGTCCATGTCCTCGCGCTTGCCACCGGTGCATGAACCACCGTAGGCGATGTCGATGCGCACTGGTGCCGGCAGTTCCGCGAGCGCGATGCCGTTCCGCGGATCGCCGGGCGTCGCGACCATCGGCCGGATGCGCGCGAGGTCGAGATCGAAGGTCTTGCAGTACTTCGCTCCCGCGTCGGGCCGCAGGCAGTGCTCGCGGAGCGAGGCACGATCGACGCCGCGCTCGCCGTGCAACCAGTCGAGCGTCACATCGTCGGCCTCGCAAATGCCGGTGAAGCCGCCGGCTTCCACCGCCATGTTGGTGAGCGTGGCGCGCTCGTCGACCGAGAGACCGGCGACGCCGGGTCCGCCGAACTCGAGCACCCTGCCGATGCCTGCGCCGGTCTTGAAGAACTCGTCGGCGAGGAGGAACAGCATCACGTCCTTCGCCGAGACTCCGGGGGCGAGCCTGCCGCGCATCTGCACCCGCGCCGTCTCGGGAACGCGGATCCGGATGTCGCGCGTGAACCAGGCGTTCGCCATGTCGGTCGAACCGACTCCGAACGCGAAGCAACCGAGCACGCCCGCCATGCAGGTGTGGCTGTCGGTGCCGATGACGAGTTGTCCGGGCAGCGCGAGTTCCTCCACCACGATGTTGTGGCAGATGCCCGCGGAACCGGCGTCCTTGCCGCCGCGCTTCACCTCGCCGTAGAGCTTCACGGACTGGCGCCGTGCGAAGTCGGCCTGAACCGTCGCCAGGCTCGCGGCCTGTTCGCGCAGCCCCAGCTTCACGTGCGCCTCGGGCATCACGCGATCGAGGAAAGTCAGGTGATCGCGGAACGCGACCACCGACTCGGGCTCGACCACCTTCGCGTCGTCGCCGAGACCGAGCTTGAACAGCGACTCGGCCATGGGCGTGACGTATTCGTGGCTGAAGCGCAGATCGGCGCGCGCGAACAAGGCATCGCCCGGCTGCAAAGCGACGACTCCGGTGCGACCCGAACTGGCGTCGGCGATCGCATGACGCGCGATGATCTTCTCGCACAGGTTCATCGGCCGCGCCGCGGTGGTGATCCGCGGCGGAGCGATCCGACCCGCGAGTCGCTGCTTGTTGTAGGCGAACAACCCGCCGCTGCGCACGATGCCGGCCGAGATCGGATCGAGCCCCTTCTCGAACTCCGACATCGGCAGTTCCTCGCCGCGGCGGATCCTCTCGATGAGGCCGAAGTCGGTGGAGGTCAACAGGCCGATGTTCTGGCAGTTCTGACCGTAGATCTTCTCGATGCTCTGCGCGATCACGAGCTGCACACCGGCACCGAGTTCGCTGTACGGCGCCGTCTCGCGGCTGCTGCCACAGCCCTTCGATCGCCCGCTGACGATCACGCCGAAGCCGCCGTCCTTGATCGCGTCCTTCTTCACCACCCCACCGCGCAGCCCGACGAGGCAGTAGCGGGCGAGCGTGGCGTCGTAGTAGTAGCAGACCCAACCGGGCGTGAGCTCGTCGGTGGAGATGTTGTCGATGAGCTCGCGGGACGGATCGTGGTCGAGGTCGACGCCGTCGTAGAGCTGCGCCCGGAGGAGTTCCTCGTCGCGCGTGAGATAGAGGATGCGCCCGCGGATGCGGACGCTCTGCTTGGTGTCACTCATCGGGAATCGCGGGGTACCGGCCGGTCGCCCACGCGACGCAGGTCCTGCATGGAGCCACGCCGCGAGCGCCCGGATGCCGCAGCATCGGACCCGCAAGCCAAGCCGGGTGCCGGAGGGGTGTCAACAGCGCAGCCCGGCGGGCGGGATCACGCACCCGGAATGCGCTCGACGATCATCGCGATCCCCTGACCACCGCCGATGCACGCGCTCGCGCAGCCGTAGCGGAGCTTGCGGTCGTGGAGTTCGCGGACCAGCGTGAGCAGGAGGCGCGTGCCGGTCGCGCCGAGCGGATGACCGAGCGCGATCGCACCGCCGTTCACGTTGCACTTCTCGCGATCGAGCTCCAGCTCCTTCTCGCAGCCGAGGTACTGCGCGGAGAAGGCCTCGTTGATCTCGATCAGATCGAGGGCCCCGACGGCGATGCCGGCCTTCTCGCAGGCCTTGCGGATCGCGGGCACCGGCCCGATCCCCATGATCTCCGGAGGCACACCGGCGATCCCCCACGACACGATCCGTGCCATCGGGAACAGCCCGAGTTCCTTCGCGCGATCTGCGGTCGAGACGACCAGCGCCGCGGCGCCGTCGACGATCCCCGAGGCATTCCCCGCGGTGACGGTGCCTTCCTTGCCGAAGGCCGGCCGCAGCTTGGCCAGAACCTCGAGCGTGGTGTCGGGCTTGATGTGATCGTCGGTGGTGACGGTCACTTCCTGCCTGCCCTTCTTCACGGTGACCGGAGTGATCTCGGCGGCGAACTTGCCCGACTTCACCGCCGCGGCACCGAGGCGATGGCTGCGCAGGGCGTACTCGTCCTGCGCCTCGCGCGGGATGCTCCACTTCTTGGCGATGTTCTCCGCGGTCTGCGCCATGAAGAAGCCGCAGAAGGGGTCGTACAGCGCCGCGTAGAGCAGATCTTCGAGCGGCGGCTGGGTCCCGAAACGGATGCCATTGCGGATCCCGCGCAGGACGAAGGGTGCCTGGCTCATGCTCTCGCTGCCGCCGGAGATGCACAGGCGTGCCTCTCCCACCGCCATCGCGTGACACGCGGACACGACCGATTGGATGCCGCTGCCGCAGATCCGGTTCACGGTGAGCGCCGGAGTCTCGATCGGCAGCCCGGCGCGGAGCGCGATGTGTCGCGCTCCGTACAGCGCATCGGCGCTGGTCTGATTGACGTTGCCGAAGAAGACCTGGTCGACCTGCTGCGGCGACACACGGGTGCGCTCCAGCGCCGCACGTGTGGCGATCGCACCGAGTTCGATCGCCGAGAGGTCCTGGAAGAGTCCGTAGCCCGGCGTGCCGGAGTACTCGGCCATCGGCGTGCGCACGCCGCCGAGGATCACGAATTCCTTGGTCATCGCAGCAGGATCGGAGCGCGCGCCCTCGCATGCAAGCGCGGGCGCGCCGCCGTCTGCTCGATCAGTACGAGATCAGGAACGAGGCCGCTTCGCTGGCACGCGCGGAGCCCGAGGTCGGCATCGTCGAGGACGCCGAGGTCACCGCCGCACACGGAACCGTGTTGCCGGTTCCGATGGTCCAGCGCAACGCCACCGAGGGGAACAGGTTGGGCGTCGCGTTGTTCGGATCGAGGTCGAGGGCGATGTCCTGCGTGTAGAACTGCGCTCCGGCGAAGGACGGCGTGTTCGGCAGCGACAGCCCGGTGATGGACAGGTAGGCGCTGGTCCCCGAGGCCGTGTAGCTCATCGGGTAGCCGGCACCGCCGAGGATGCCGATCGACCACTGGCAGTTGGCCGGTGCGGCCAGACCGAGGTTCGCGAGTGCGAAGGGCGTGACGAAGGGACCGAAGGACGAACCGAGCCCGGTCAGCCCGATGAACATCGCGTTGGCCGAGAGGCTCGAGTTCTGCGGGTAGCCGTAGAGGTAGAGGCTGAAGCTGCCACCGGGAACCAGACCCGAGGGATTCCAGCCCCAGCTCCCGCTCGTGTTGCCGGCGGAGTTGCGGCAGTTGGACTGGTAGTGCTCACTGGTGTTGAAGCCCCATTCCGCGCGGATCCCCTCGAGCGACCAGATCTGGCCATTGCTGCTGCCCGTGGTCTGGAACTCGACGGCGAGGCTCGCGAACGAGTTCGACCACACCACCGGCGTCGCGAACGGAATCGCAGGCTGCCACGGACGCGGCCACGAACCGTTGGTGCTGGCGAGTACGTTGAGCGAACCGCTGAACACGGTGGTCGGCGTGGGCCCGTGATTCGCGGCGAAGTTCGACTGCGGCGCGGTCACCGGCGTGTTGGATCCCGAGACGATCACGGTCGTCTGGTAGGTCGCGGCCGGGAGCTGGTAGCCGACCGGTGGACGGAAGCTGAGACCCTGGAGCACCGCGCTGGTCACGGGGATGTCCGCCGCGTCGTAGAGATACAGGGCGCGCGAGTTGACGGTGGTTCCGGTGTTGCCCCACAGGGGGTAGAGCTGAGGCGCCGAGTCGTAGTAGACGGAGCCCGGCTGATAGGTCGCCACCTTGGAGGGCACGGTGAAGTTGTTGCTCTGCGCGAGGAGCGGAGCAGCACAGCAGGTGGCTGCGAGGACGACGGAGCGGGTGTTCATGCTGGCGGTGGTCCGAGGGAGGGGGGAAAGCCGGCGCATTGTCGCGACACTCTCGATCCACGCCCACTGCCGAAAGGGTCGTTACCAACTCGGGGAATCGATCGTCTCGATACGCTTCGCCGCTCACGGCAGGCCGAGCGACGCGACCTCGAGACGACCCACCCAGGGTCGCGCCGACGCGAGGACGAGACCCTGCTTGGCGGCCGCGAAGGTCACCGTGACATCGGCCCGAACGCAGCTCGCGCCGAGCGGTACTCCCCGGTCCGAGCACAGACCGCTCGGCACGTCGACGGCGAGCTTCGGACCCACCGCCGCGTTCATCGTCTCGATCCAGCGGGCCGCCTCGGCGCGGGGTTCCCGCGTGAGACCGATCCCGAACAGCGCATCGATCCAGACGATGGCGGGATCAGCCGCTTCCTGCGGCGGTTCCGCGTGGATGGCCCGTCCCGCTGCGACCAGGATGCGCAACTGCAGCGCGGCATCGGGCGCCCGTTGCGGGTCCGGCTCCGCGAGCAGGTGTACCGCGCACGCAGGGCCGAGATGACGGGCGGCGGCGAGACCGTCGCCCCCGTTGTTGCCGGGCCCGCACAGGACCACGAAGCGATCGCCGAGGGCGCGCGCATGGGACGCGACTCCGATCGCCGCATTCTCCATGAGGAGGATCGACGGCATGCCGAGTCGTTCGACGGCGTCGCGATCGATCGCGCGCGCCTCCGCGCTGCTGATCACGCGCATGGTTCGACCTCCATCTCCACGCGCACGGCGTCGCGCACGCTCCGCAGCAGCGCGTAGTCGTCGAGTGGATCGAGCGCGCGGAAGTCGATCGCCCCACTCTGACGGATGCCGCACAGCTCGCCCGCTCCGCGCAGGCGGAGGTCCTGCTCGGCGAGTTCGAAGCCGTCGCGCGTGGCGACGACGGCCGCGGTCCGCGCACTGGCGACGCCGGTCAGGATGCACAGGCCGCGGCGCCTCCCACGCCCGACACGCCCCCGCAGTTGGTGCAAGGTCGCGAGCCCGAAGCGATCGGCACCGATCACCACCATCAGGGTCGCGTCCTCCACGTCGATGCCCACCTCGAGCACGGTCGTCCCGACCAGGACGTCGACGTCGCCGACCCGCAGTGCTTCCGTCGCCGCACGACGATCGACAGCAGGCATCCGCCCGTGCACGAGAGCGCAGCGCGCCAGGGATCGCAGCTCTTCGAACATGCGCAGCGCTCCGCCCTTCTCGCCGCGTTCGCCGATCCGCGGACAGACCACGAACACGCGACCGCCGCGACGCACGTGCCGCAGGATCGCACGCTGGACGCGGGGCCACGACTCGCGAGGCGCGAACACTGCGGGTGCCGGCGGTCGGCCACGAGGCCGCATGCGCAGTTCGAGCGCGTCGAGGTCGCCGAACAGCGCCAGGGCCGACGTGCGTGGGATCGGGGTCGCCGTCATCACGAGCAGATGCGGTGCCGCGCCCTTGAGCATCAGGCGACGACGCTCCTCCACGCCGAAGCGGTGGTGTTCGTCGACGATCACGAGGGCGAGGCGCCGGAACTTCGTCGCTTCCGACATCAGGGCGTGCGTGCCCACGACCACGTCGATCGCACCCGACTCGACCGCGCGCGCGAGGTCTCGCCGTTCCGCGGCCGGAAGCGATCCGGTCAGACATCCGATGCGGACGCCGCGCTCCGCCAGTCGCGACGTCAATCGCTGGGCGATCTGTTCCGCGAGCAACTCGGTCGGCGCCAGGAACGCGACCTGTGCCCCCGCGCCGACCACCGAGAGCGCGACAGCGAGCGCCACCGCGGTCTTGCCGGTTCCGACATCGCCCATCAGCAGCGTCCCCATCGGCACCGCCGATGCCAGCGACGCGTGCAGGGCGTCGATCGCGCGACGCTGATCGGCCGTCGGCTCGAATCCGAGCAATGCGGCGAGTGGAGTGCCCGGATCGTCGCGACGCGGGACCGCGATCGCGCTCGCATGCATGCGGTCCCGGCGTGCAGCCTGGAGACGCCGGAACAGCTCGACGGCCTCGAGCACCGCGAAGTGACGTCGTGCCTGCTCGTGCTGATCGACGTCGACGGGCGCATGCATCGCGCGCAGGAGATCGCGCGGATCGCCGTCAGCCTCCGCGTCGAGACCGGCCGGCAGTCGTGGCAGCAGATCGCGGACATCGGTCTGCGCGAGGGCCTGCGCGATCAGCGCGCGCAGTCGCGTCTTCGACACGCCGTCGATCTCGCGATAGCGGACGCGGCACGACCCGCGCTCCTCGTCGTGCGCGGTGAGCCACTCCACGTCGCACAGCTCGAATACCGTGCCGTTCCTCTGCAGCCGCGCTTCGAGATGGCGTTCGGCGCCCGCCGCCAGGCTCTTCGCGAGCCAGGGCTGGTTGAAGAAGGCGGCGCACAGGCTGGTGCCCTGCGCCGCCCCGAACACGACGTGCACGACGCTCTTGCCGCCACCGAGAAAGGCTCGCCGCACCTGCTCGACGCGGACGCGCAGCGACACGATCCGCCCGACCAGCTCGTCGCGCGGTCGATCGATCCGCTCGACGTGGCGATGGCGACTGGGGAAGAACAGCAGCAGGTCGCGCAGACAGGCGATCCCCGCCGCGGCCAGGCGCGCCGCGACGGCCGGGCCGACGCCGCGAAGGACCGTGGTCGGCGCCGTCGCGGGATGGACGTCGACGGCGGTCGCGGGAGCACCCCGCTCGACGATCCGCGCCGCAGCCCCGCTCGCATCGATCCGGCCCATGCGGCCGCGATGTTGGCGGGCCCGGCGTCGCGGCTCAAGGCGGCGGATCCACGACCCGACCCGCGGCGCGCGCGGGACTGCGCCGGGTCCGCTCGCTAACCTCTCGCTCCCTCACATCCCGATCCACCCCTCGGGAACCGTCTTGAAGAACCTCAGCGCCGAAGACCTCGCCTTCCTCCACCGCTTCGGATTCGACGACGGCCTCTTCGCCGGCTGGCGCGACGCGGTCCGCCACAAGCGCATGTCCGTCGCGAACAACCGGGTGCGGGACCGCCTCCTCGCGCCCGCCCCGGACCAGATCGCGGACCTGCCGCGGACCGGCTCCGCGGAGCGCGAGGAGATCGAGAAGCTGGGGGCGGAAGCGATCCGCCGCGGTGAACTCGGCGTGGTGATCCTCAACGGCGGCATGGCGACGCGCTTCGGCGGGGTCGTCAAGGGCGTGGTCGAGGTGATCGACGGCCGCTCCTTTCTCGAGCTGAAGATCCGCGATGCGCTGGCCGCGGGGTCCCGCTTCGGCGGGCGCGTGCCGGTCTACCTGATGAACAGCTTCGCCACCGACGAAGCGACCCGCGCGCATCTTGCCCAGCACGACAACTTCGGCTGCGAGCCGGAGGACCTGACCTGCTTCACACAGTTCATCTCGGTCCGCATGACGACCGACGGCGACATCTTCGAGGACGCGCAGGGCCGCATCTCACCCCACGGTCCCGGCCACGGCGATTTCGCGCCGGCGCTTCGTGCGAGCGGCGTGCTCGATCGCTTCCTCGCCCGCGGCGGACGCTACCTGCTCCTCGCCAACGTCGACAACCTCGGCGCGCGCGTGTGTCCGGCGATCCTCGGCATGCACATCCGCTCGCGCGCGGAGGTCACCGTCGAGGTCGCACCGAAGTGGCCCGGTGACGTCGGCGGCTCGCCCTATCTCCATCGTGGCAAGCTGCAGCTCGTCGAACAGATCCGCTATCCGGAAGGCTTCGACGCGGACATCGTCGACGTGTTCAACACCAACACCTTCCACTTCTCGGCGGAGGCGCTGCAGCGCGACTTCGAGCTGGGCTGGTACTACGTGGAGAAGAAGGTCGACGGCAGGACGGCGGTCCAGGTCGAGCGCCTGGTCGGCGAGATGACGCGCTTCCTGCGCAGCCAGTTCGTGCGCGTCAAGCGCACCGGGACGGCATCGCGCTTCTTCCCGATCAAGGCCCCCGACGATCTCGAGGCCGGACGGGAGGAGATCGCCACGATGTACTCCGAGTTCGCGTCGCCCTGCGACGACGAGTGACGACGCGTCGCGCGCACCGTCAGCCGCCGCGCGTGTGCATCTCGAGGTGAGGGTCGTCGCGGAGCTCGTCGGCTGCGGCGAGCGCACGTCGTGACTGCTGCAGCGCGAGCCGTTCCTGTGCGCCGCGGTCGGCACGCGCGCCCCACACCCTTGCGACGAGAGCCGCCAGTTCGCCATCGTCCGCCCCCTGCCGCAGCGCGTCGCGAAGCTGCACGCCGTGGCGGGCGTACAGGCAGGTGAAGAGCGTCCCGTCGGCGGTGATCCGCGCGCGATCGCAGGCGCCGCAGAAGGGCTCGGTGGTCGACGAGATGACCCCGAACACGCGGCCGTCGGGGAGGGCGAAGCGGTCGGCAGGAGCCGACGAGCCGTCCTCGACGAGGGCGGTGATCGCCCCGAATCGACGACCGAGGACTGCGAGCAGTTCAGCGCGCGGCAGCACGCGACCCTGTTCCCAGCGCGTCGCGCCGCCGACGTCCATGTACTCGATGAACCGCAGCTCCGCCGACGACGCGGCGGCGAAGTCCAGGAGCGCCTCGACCTCGTCGTCGTTGCAGCCGCGCATCAGTACGGTGTTGAGCTTGAGGTCCTGGAATCCAGCGGCGCGCGCCGCGGCGATCCCGTGCAGGACGGCGGGCAGCGCAGCACGACCCGCGAGTTGCTCGAAGCGCTCGGGACGCAGGGTGTCGAGGCTGACCGTGACGCGGTCGAGACCTGCCGAGCGCAGCACCGTCGCCAGCGGACCGAGAAGGATGCCGTTGGTGGTCAGGGTGAGTTCGCGGATCCCCGGCACGACACGGAGTCGCGCGACCAGATCGACGAGATCGCGCCGCAGGAGCGGCTCGCCGCCGGTGAGCCGGAGCTTGTCGACGCCGAGGTGGGCGAAGACCCGCGCGACGCGCGCGAGTTCGTCGAAGTCGAGGAGATCGGCCCGCGGCAGCCAGACATAGTTCTCCTCGGGCATGCAGTAGGTGCAGCGCAGGTTGCAGCGATCGGTGACCGACAGCCGCAGACTGCGCAGCGGCCGTCCAAGACGATCGAAGGTCGGCGCCGGTGTCGGTTCCATCGATCCAGGACCGCGACTCAGACCGTGATCTCGCCGTGACCGACCAGCACGGCCGATCCGCCGACGCGCACGCGCTTCGGCCTCGTGCCTTCGACGTCCACCATCGCCTCGATGCGAGACGGCCGGCCGATCTCGACTCCCTGCTCGATGGCCAGGCTCGCATCCGGCGCCGCGAGGACGACGCTCTCCGCGACCAGGTAGCTCGCCAGACAACCGGCCGCCGATCCGGTCGCCGGATCCTCGCCGGGGGTCAGGGAGCCGAAGGCGACGTGCCGCGCGTGCACGGTGCAGGTCGGATCGAGCACGTCCTGCGTGAAGGCATAGAAGGCGTCGGTGTCGCACTGCTGCGCGATCGCCGCGCAGCGCATCACGTCGACCTGGATGCGCCGGATCGCCGGCAGATCGACGACGGGGACGAGCAGCCAGGGGATGCCGGTGTCCACGACGCGGATCGGCAGGTCCGCAGGACACAGCGCACGCGCGGGGAGACCGAGGGCCGCGGCCACCTGGTCGACGCGCGCGAAGGGCTCGCCGAAGTGCGGCTCGCGCTGGGTCATCACCACACGGCGCACGCGATCGCCGTCGCGCTCCACCTCGACGGGGAGCACGCCGACGCCGAGTTCGCACCACACGACCGCATCCGAAGGTCCCGCCGCGAATCGTCCGCTGGTCGCGAGGGCGAAGACCGCCCCTACCGTGGGATGCCCGGCGAGCGGCAGCTCGCGATCGATGGTGAAGATGCGCAGACGGACATCGGCCTGCGGCTTGTCCGAGGCGACGCAGAACACCGTCTCCGACAAGTTCATCTCGCGCGCGATCCGCTGCATCTGCGCGGTGGACAGCCCATCCGCGGCAGGAAACACCGCGAGCGGATTGCCGCAGAAGGGCTGGTCGGTGAAGACGTCGACGCGCAGGTACTCTTGGCGACCCACGGCTCCATCCCTAAGTGCTGGAGCCGGCGCCGACAAGCACGGCACCGGGTCCGTAGGCCGGAGAATCGTCGCGTCTTGCGACGATTCGGGAGGCCGGAGGACCCCAGCCAACCAAGCGGCCTCGGCCCTCCTGGTCGGCGCGAAGCGGCGACGCAGCAACCCTCCGGGTTGCGGCCGAGGCCGCGATCGGATCAGGCCTCGGCGACGATCTCCTGGCCGGGCCGGAAACCGCGCGCGGCGTGCGCGGCGCCGACATCGCGGGCGGAGGCCGCCTTCTTGCGGGTGCGCGGCTTGCGCTGGGCCGTGAGCTCGCGGCGCAGGAGTTCCTCGAGTTGGAGGTCGGCGTCGTGCTCCGACTTGACCAGTCTCTCGCCGAGTTCGATCGCGGCGTCCTTGGTATGGCACAGCATGCGCTGCGCCTGGGCGCTCGACGCATAGAACCGGGCTCCAGCCATGACCGGGCAGAGCAGGACGCCATCAGCGGTCTTGATGGCGGCGCCTTCCGGCACCTCCAGCCAGTCACCGCGCGAGATCACGCTGTCGCGCTCCGACCAGCGATCGCGCGGCTTGGGCTCGATCGGGCGGTTGTCGTCCAGCAGGTAGGTCGGCGTGACGTCGTAGTGGCGGCAGAGCGCTTCGAGCATCTGCAGCGTCGGGAGGGATCGCCCCTGCTCCAGGTGCGACATCGTGGCCGGGCGCACGCCGAGGGTGCGTGCGGTGACCCCCTGCGGCTCCCGCTTGAACCGCGTCCGGAGGTAGAAGAGCTTCAGGTGGAGTCGCCGCATCGGTGTCTTTCCTGGGAGAGTTGAGGGCAGGGGAGCGAAGGGGAAGAAGGTGCGTAGGAGCGTAACCCACCCCGGAAGGTCGTCAAATCCACCGGATCCGGCAGGCTCGAATCGGAACACCGGTTGTCGTCGGCCGCATCCCCACCGGGGTTGGGAAGCGAGAGGATTGCGACGGATCGCAATGCGGATTCGACGCTGCACATGGCGCCGGAGGTTCCCTCCACCCGGTCCGGACGCCAAGCTCCGCGCTGCGAAGTCGACCTCCTGTCCTTGGAACAGCCCTCCCCACGCGCCGCCTCCGACCGCGGCGGCCCCGAACTCCGGGCAGCCGAACCCGACGCACGCGAACGCCTGTCCGCCCTCGCGGAGAGCCTCGGTACGAAGGCGCCCGAAGCGCACCAGGACGGCGTCCCACGCCCGATCCTCTGGGTGTGGCGCGAACGCCTCGCACTCGGCTTCGCGGGCGAGGGGCCCGAGCGCGCGCTGTGCATCGACTGGTCGACCGACCGCGTCGGCTCCCACCGCGCTGGCGATGCCGCGCGGCTGCTCACCCACGCGCTGGGGCTCGACCGCGGAGTTCGTCGCATCCTCGACGCGACGGCGGGCCTCGGCCGCGACGCCCTGCGGCTCGCCGCGGCCGGCGCCGAGGTCGTGATGATCGAGCGCAACGCCGTGCTCGCCGAACTGCTCGCCGACGCGCACCGGCGCCTTTCGACCCTCGATCCGGGTACCGCATCGCGGCTCGTGCTGTGCCGGGGCGACGCGCTCACCCTGCTCCGCACACGTTCCTTCCCCGGGGCGAGGAACGACCCCGACGCCGTCTACCTCGATCCGATGTTCCCGGCGACCGGCAAGACCGCACTGCCCAAGCGCGACCTGCAACTGCTGCGCGCGTTGCTCGGCGAGGACGACGGTCAGGCAGCCGAACTGCTGCACGTCGCGCGTGGCATCGCCACGCGCCGCGTGGTGGTGAAGCGACCGCCCCACGCGCCGGATCTCGGATCGCGCCCCATCGCGCGTCACGGCGGCTCGAAGGTGCGCTACGACGTCTACGCCCCGCTGCCGCGCCGAGGCCAGGCGAGCGCGACGTAGCCGCCGCGCTCGATTCGCACCGCTTCGCTCCGCGGCATCCTCACGCGCAGTTCGTCGACCTCGTGCGGGCGCATGCCCGAGAGGACCAGCGGACCGGAACCACTCCAGCGGGCGAGGATCGCCTCGAGTGCGTCGTCGATCTGCCGCGCATCGAGATTGGCGACGACGGCCACGAAGACCTCCGGCGTGAACACCTCAGGTCCGCCGCGGCGCACGCGCGCGTCGCCGAGCAGTTCGCGCGCCGCGTCGACGGCCTCCGGCTCCACGTCACAGGCCGACACCTCGACCACTCCCCGGCGCTGTGCGTACAGCGCGAGGATGCCCGAGCCGGTGCCGACATCGAGGAGCTGTCGCGGGGACGGCGTCGGCCAGACTCGATCGAGCGCGAGCAGGGCGGCCTGCGTGCTGCCGTGCTCGCCGCTGCCGAAGGCCATGCCCCGCGGCACCACCAGATCGAGGCCGCGAAAGCCATCGGGCCGCGGGATCCAGGGCGGGCGGACCAGCAGGTGCTCGGACACCTCGATCGCGCGGTCGTCCTCGAGGCCGGTGCGCGCGGCGTCGCTTTGGGCATCGAGCTCCTCGATCGCGAGCGCGAGGTCGTCGAGTGGCGGGAGCGCATCGCCCGCGATGAACACCTCGAGTTCGTCGTCGCCCTCGATCGCTCCCGCGACCTCACAGGCGACGTGGATCCGATCCAGCGCCGCGACCAGGTCGGGTGCGATCCCGCGCAGACGGAATCGCCGCATCACGTGCCGCCCAGGATCGCGGCGAGGATGGCGTCGGGTTCGACCATGCGCCCGATCGCCGCGTAGCCCTCGGCGAGCCAGCCCTCGACCGGACCACAAACCTGCCAGCCGAGATCGCGCAGCGTCGCGACGTTGCGCTGCAGCACCGCGCTGCTCCACATCGCGTCGTTCATCGCCGGACACAGCAGCCGACGTCCGGCGAAGGCGAGCGCGGCGAGAGTCACGGCGTCGTCGGCGACCCCGGCGGCGAGTCGTGCGCAGAGATCGGCCGTCGCCGGAGCCACCACCATGACCTCGGCAGCGCGGGTGGCCGTGATGTGCGGGGCGGTGCCGTCCGGGTCGATCTGCGTCGGCGAGACCACGACCGGGGAGCCGGTCAGTCCCTCGAAGGTCCGCGCCCCGACGAACTTGTCCGCATCGCGGCTCAGCGCAACCCGCACGCGGTGGCCACGCTGCACCAGCATGCTCGCGAGCGCGGCGGCCTTGAACGCCGCGATCCCCCCGCCCACGCCGAGCAGCACGTTCATCGCGCCTCCAGTCCGATCAACTCGCGCACGCGGGCGATGGTGTCGGCGAGGACGACGTTCTCGACGACATGGTCGTAGAGATCGCGCGCCTTCATCTCCTCCTGCGCGATGCGCAGCCGCTCCTCGATCTCGGACGGCGCGTTCTGCGCGCGACGCCGCAACCGGGCCCGGAGCTCTTCGATGCTCGGCGGAACGACGAAGACGTAGACCCCCGGGACCCTCTTGTCGCGCAACTGGCGCGTGCCCTGAACCTCGATCTCGAGGACGAAGACCTTGCCCTCGCGCAATGCAGCTTCCATCGGCGCGCGCAGGGTTCCGTAGCGGCGGCCGTTGTAGTTGGCGCTCTCGAGGAACTCGCCGGCGCGTTCCCGCCGCTGGAATTCGTCGTCGCTCAGGAACCAGTAGTCGACGCCGTCGCACTCGCCATCGCGCATACGCCGCGTCGTCGCGGACACGGAGAACTCGACGCGCGGATCGGACTTCAGTTCGCGACACACGCTCGTCTTGCCGGCACCCGACGGTCCGGAGATCACCACGAGACGACCGCTGCTCGACGACTGCATGACGGGAACCCTACTCCAGGTTCGCGACCTGTTCCTTGAGTCGATCGATGGTCGACTTCATCGCGACCACCTCGTGCGACACTTCGACGTCGGGAGACTTGCTGCCGATGGTGTTCACCTCGCGCAGCATCTCCTGGATCAGGAACTCCAGATTGCGACCGATCACGCCGCCCACTTCGAGCATCGCGCGGGCCTTGTCGAGATGGGCACGCAGCCGCGCGATCTCCTCGGTCACGTCGACCTTGTCGGCGAACAGCGCGACCTGCTGCACGACGTCGGCCGGCTCGAGCCGCGCACCGTGCGTGTCGAGGAACTCCCGCACACGAGCCAGCAGACGCTCGCGATGTCGCCCGACCAGCTCGGGCGCGCGGCGCGCCACGGTCTCCAGTCCGCGCTCGAGCACGTCGAGATGTTCGCCGAGCGCGACGACCAGCACCCGCCCCTCCTCGGCGCGCGACATCGTGAGCTGATCGAGGGCCTTCTCGAAGGCAACGACCAATTCGGGTGGAGCCTCGTCCGTCGGCCCCTCGCGCACGTCGCGGTAGCCCGCCGACGCATTCAAGACGCCGGGTACCACGAGCACGTCGCGGACCGTCGGACCGGGCAGGCCCGAAGCGGACGCGAACC
The DNA here is from genome assembly GCA_046349595.1 of Planctomycetota bacterium. Taxonomy (GTDB): domain Bacteria; phylum Planctomycetota; class UBA1135; order UBA1135; family UBA2386; genus JACRLW01. The sequence continues at coordinate 760,172 of JAXMCA010000001.1, read as the reverse complement.
TTTGGAGCGCCGTCGCCGCGGCCGCGAAGCGCGCGGCATCGATCGCGCCGTCCGCGGAGGTCGGGCGATCCAGCGCCACCGTCACGAAGACGGTTCCGCGCGAGATCCGACCGCGCACGAGTTCCTCGAGGCGTCTCTCGCAACCGCTCAGCTCCGGCGCGAGCCGTTGCTTGACCGTGAGCCCACGCCCGTTCACCGAGCGCAACTCGACGGTGATGGCGCCGAGCTCGTCGCCCGCCTGGTGAGCGACCCAGGCGGATCCGGTCATGCTCGGCGTACGGGGCGCAGGGACGGAGTCGGACGACTTCATGCGCGACCGATCGGTTCCGTCACGTGGGCGCGGGACGAGCTTCGCCCTGCGATCTCGGCCGCGACGCGCTCATCTCACGCGTTCCAGGTCGAGTGGAGCAGGATCGCGCTGACCAGGAACACCGTGGCCGCGCCGAATGTCGCCTTGATCGCGCCGCCGGCGCGGACACCGAAGGTCTCGGCGCCGGTTCCGCCGAAGGCCTCGGCGAGCCCGCCACCGCTGCCCTGCTGGAGGAGTACCAGCGCGGACATCACGATCGCGGATCCGAAGAACAGGACCCAGAGCAGGACGTGGAGGATGCCAGTCATTTGGAGAGGTCGAATTCGATGATCGGCAGGAAGGTGTCGGGCTTCAGGCTGGCGCCGCCGACGAGGACGCCATCGACATCGCCGACCGCGAGCAACGACTTCACGTTGCCGGGATTCACGCTGCCGCCGTAGATGATCCGGGTCGCTTCCGCAGCTTCGCTGCCGAGACGATTCGCGACCCACTTGCGGATGAACCGATGCGCTTCGCCGGCCTGCTCGGGTGTCGCGGTCTCGCCGGTGCCGATCGCCCACACCGGCTCATAGGCGACCGTCAGGCGCCGCACATCCTCGGGACGGATCTCGGCGTAGGCCGCCTCGAGCTGACGCTTGAGGACGCGCTCGGTCTTGTTGCCCTTGCGCTCGTCGAGCGTCTCGCCGACGCAAAGGATCGGCAGCAGGTCGGCGTTGAGCGCGGCGCGCAGCTTGCGCGCCATCCACTCGTCCTTCTCGCCGAAGATGTGGCGACGCTCGCTGTGCCCGACGAGGACGCGGTCCGCACCGACCTCACGGAGCATCGCGGCGGACAGCTCGCCGGTGAACGCGCCATCCTTCTCGAACCAGAGGTTCTGCGCACCGATCCCGAGCGGTGAACCCTGGGCGACGGCGGAGACGTCGGCGAGATAGACCGCCGGCGTGAACACCGCGACCTCGCGGTCATTGCCGTCGCCGAGCCGGCCCTTCACCGTCTTGATGAGGTCGAGCGCGTGGGCGCGGTCGAGGTTCATCTTCCAGTTGCCGGCGATGTAGGGCTTGCGCGCGTCCTTCATGCACTGTCTCCGCGGGTTCGGATCACCTCAGTGCAGCCTGTCGGCCGCTTTCGCGCCGCAGGAGCTCACGCCCCACGGCCGGGGCGAGCTGCTCGAGTCGCCGCACCATCACGGCGAACTCCACCGGCAGCAACGCCTGCTGTCCGTCGCACAACGCGCGCGACGGCTCTGGATGCACCTCGACGATCACGCCATCGGCGCCGGCCGCCATCGCGGCGAGGGCCATCGGGACGACCAGCTCGCGCCGCCCGGTCGCATGCGACGGGTCGACGATCACCGGCAGCGGCGAGCGGAGCTTGAGCACCGGCACCACCGAAAGATCGAGCGTGTAGCGCGTGGACGGGTCGAACCCGCGGACGCCGCGCTCGCACAGCACGATGTCCTGGTTGCCTTCCTGCAGCAGGTACTCGGCCGCCGACAGCAGCTCGTCGACGGTCGCCGCCGCGCCGCGCTTGAGGAGCACGGGCATCCGGGAGCGCCCGACCTCGCGCAGCAGCGCGAAGTTCTGCATGTTGCGCGAACCGACCTGCAGCATCGCGGCGCTGCCCGCGACGCGCTCGATGTCGCGGGGGTCGAGCACCTCGGTCACCACCGGGAGCCCCGTCGCGCGCGACGCCTCGACCAGCAGTTCGAGCCCGCGCTCGCCGAGCCCCTGGAAACTGTGCGGCGAGGTGCGCGGCTTGTAGGCGCCGCCCCGCAGCATCACCGCGCCGGCGTCGGCGACCGCACGCGCGGTCACGAGCAGCTGTTCGCGACTCTCGACCGCGCAGGGACCGCCGAGGACGGCGAAGGTGTTCGGGCCGAAACGGACCGACGCATCGATCCGCACGGTGCGCGGTTCCGGAGGGGGGGACGAGGGATGCAAAGGCGCGGAACTCGAGGGGTGGCCCGAAGACTAGAAGGCGGCGCAGGATAGGGTTGCGCCGACAGGGGGTCAAACCTGACGGTCGCAGTCGACTGGACCCGCGACGCCCCCCGCGCTCAGGTGCCAGGCATGAGCCTGGACCCCGATCCCGCGACCATGCGCCGCCTCGGAGCCGACGCGAGCGCTCGCGTCGCCGACCACCTGGACCGCCTGCGGTCGCAACGCGTCTTCACCCCGCCGCGACGCCCGGAGCTCGAGGCCGTCGTCACCGAGCCGCTGCCGACGACCGGAGCGGGGCTCGACGATTGCCTGCGCCGCTTCTTCGACGACCTGCTCCCCCACGCGACGCTGGTCAACCATCCGCGCTTCTTCGGTTGGGTCCCCGGTCCCGGCAGCTTCGCCGGAGCCCTCGGCGCCTTCGCCGCTTCGGCCGCGAACCTCTTCGTCGGGACCTGGCTCGGCGGCGCCGTCGCGGCCCAGCTCGAGCTCCAGGTCGTCGACTGGCTCCGGCAGGCGCTCGGCCTGCCGACCGGCGTCGGCGGTGTGCTGACCAGCGGCGGCTCCCTCGCCAACCTCGCCGCGCTGGCCGCCGCGCGTGCCCGCGCGCGGGCGCTGCGGCGACGCGGCTTCCGGGTCTACGTCGGCGCAGAGGCGCACGACTCGCTGCGCAAGGCGGCGCGCGTGCTCGGCATCCCGCCAGAGGACGTGGTCGCGATCGATGCCGACGCCGATCAGCGCATCGACCTCGACGCGTTGCGGCGCGCGGTGGACGCCGACCTCGCGCGTGGTCTCGACCCCGGCGCGATCACGGTCACCATGGGCACCACCTCGACCGGTGCCGTCGACGGAATCGCGAGCTGTGCCGACCTCGCCGCCGGACGAGGCGCGTGGCTGCACGTCGACGGAGCCTACGGTGCGGCGTCCGCCGTCCTGCCCGAACGCGACGATCTCCGCGTCATGCTGCAGCGCGCCGACTCGATCACCATCGACCCCCACAAGGGTCTGTACGCGCCCTTCGAGTGCGGCTGCCTGTTGTTGCGCGACCTCGACGCCCTGCGCAGCGCCTTCACCGGCGATGCGCCGTACCTCCAGGACATCCCGCGCGACGAGGTCAACTTCTTCGAGCGCGGACCCGAGCTGAGCCGCGGTGCGCGTGCCGTGCCGCTGTGGTTCGTGCTGCGCGGACTCGGACTCGATGCGATCCGCGACGCGATCCGCCGCGACGCCGCGCACGCCCGACTCGCGCACGATCTGCTCGCCGCGGATCCGCGCGTGATCATCGTCACGCCGCCGCGCATGTCGGTGTTCTCCTTCGCGCTCGCCGCAGGTGAAGCCGCGACGCAGGAGCTGCTGCGATGCATCCACGCCGACGGTTTCGCGATGCTGTCGTCGTCGCGGGTGGCCGGCCGCTTCGTGTTGCGCTTCTGCGCCGTCAACCACCGCACGACGCGTGAAGACGTCGAGGCGACCGTCGCCCACGTGCGCGCTCGCATCGCCGCGGCCGGGGGGTGAAGGACTCAGCGCGTCCGCGCATCGCCGCTGCGGTGACCCGCGCGGTCGGCGATCGAGACGGCGAGACCGAAGCGCAGGTCGCCCGGGAGCGGATACGGCCAGGTGAATACGACGTGGTCGGGTCCCAGCGCGGTGATCGTGCACGCGCCGAGGATCACGCCCGGATCGATCGGCCGCCCGAACAAGCCGAGACGCAGTCGACCCCAGTCGAGGTCGGCGAGGCCGTCGGGATCGGCGAGTTCCACGTCGAAGGTGCCGTCGCCGCGGACCCGCACGTCGCAGAGCGGCGCATGCGGATCGAGTTCCCCGGTGAAGTGCAGCGCGGTGACCGCGTCGATGTCCGCCGAGCCGGACTCCGCATCGAGGATCGGGACGCCACTGCTGTCGGTGTCGATGCCCGAGCGCACGTCGACCAGGCGGACGAAGTGGATCGCATGCAGGTCGACGAGCGCCTGCTGCACCAGCGGGTCACCGAGGAGATCGGCGAGGTCGAAGGCGTCGCCGCCGGCCTCGACGACGTCGAGCGGATCCGCGTTCGGCGTCGCGACACTCCCGGCGAACACCGGCGACTGACCGGCGAGCCCCGCGAAGCTGCCGTGCGGCCGCACGCCGAGCGAACCAGCGGGAAAGGCCGGACCCGCGTAGCGCGACGGGAAGCGCGCGAAGTGCACACCATCGGTGCTCACCTCGACGTAGACCGCTTCCGCGAAGACGTCGAAGCCCCCCGCGGAGAAGGCGTTCTCGCCGACGAGGAGATCGCTGCCCGGGCCGTCCTCGATCGTGACGTCGAAGCCGAGCACCGCCTCGCCGCCGATGCCGAGCGAGTGCACGTGCAGCGATCCCTGCGCGAGTCCGCCGCCCTGCGGTGCGCCGAGCATGTTCGCCGGCGCGAAGATCCCGCCGCCCGCGTTGCCGTGCGTGTCGAAGGAGACGACGCGGGTCGCGAAGGGCGACGGTTGCTGGGCGTGGCCTTGCACGAGCAGGGACGCGAGGACGAGTGCAGCGGAGATGGAGCGCGACATGGGCGATGCGAGGACGGACGCCGACCGCGCTTGCGCACGCAGCCGAGCGCGCTATGGTCCCACGCCGTTCCGGGTTCCGGAAGCGAGGTGTGAATCCTCCGCGGGCCCGCCGCTGTGAGCGCGGACGGAACTCCCAACGTCGAAGCGCGAGCCGAGACGGCCACTGGCGCGAGCCGGGAAGGTGCGGGGTTCCGGTTGATGCGCGAGCCAGAAGACGGCCCGGAACGGTCGACCATCCCAAGTCTCTCGTGGCAAGGAGACCCCGTGGCCTCGCTGTTCCGTCTCGCGCATCTCCGCGTCTTCGCATCCGCCGTCCTGGTCCTCGCCGCAGGCGGCGTTGCACAGCAGTTCCCCCTCCGCGACGGCTTCGCCGCGCGCACCCTGACGAGCGAGACCGCGGCACCCTGGCGTGTGCACGGTCTCGCGCCCGGCCTCACCCCCGGCGAGATCTACTTCGCGGTCGGCTCGTCGCTGCTGCGCTGCGACGGCATCTCGCCGCCGACCCCGGTCGCGATCACGCCGCACGGAGGCGAAGCGGGTTTCGTGGTGCGTCCCCGCGGCAGCGACGCGCTGTTCTACAGCGACTTCGTGTCCTCGACCCTCGTGCGGCGCGACCTGCCGAGCGGCACCGAGACGCAGCGCGCGATCCCACAGAACAGCTTCGACCTCGAGACCACCGCGCAGGGTGACGTGCTGGTCGCAGCGAATCCGCAGTGGCCAGGACCAGGCGCCGACTGCGGCGTGTTCCTCCTGCCACCGGGGGCCGCTCCGCGCGAGATCGTGCACCTCGTCGGGCCGTCCGGCCCCCTGCTCGTCGATCGCGTCAGCGGCGATCTGTACTGCGCGGTGTTCGGTGCCGGCGTACCCGCCCCGCCGGGAAGCGTGACCATCCGGCGCTTCGCCCGCGCGGCGCTCGACGCCGCGATCGCCGGCGGCCCGACCCTGCAACTCCGCGATGCCTCGCTGTTCTGCGGCGGTCTGGACGGCGCCTACGACCTCGCGCAGGACGACCGCGGCGCACTCCTCGTCAGCGATCCGCTCGCCGGTGACGTGCGCCGCATCGCTCCCGACGGTGTGGTCATCTCTCCCGCCTTGATCGCACGGAACCCGCGCGCCGCGCTCGACCTCGTGTTCGTCGACGCCGCCGCACCGACCCTCGATCCCTGGCAGCCCGATGACGGCGGCACGCTGCTGTGCACGACCAGCGACTTCGTCACCGCCGCGACGGTCCATGCGGTGACGGCGGCGGCACCCGTCGTCACCTGCTCGCGCGGCACGACCGTGCCCGCCGGCGCCTTCCGCATCGAGGTGTCGGGGTGCGCGACCCGCGCCGCCGGCGTGCTGCTCTTCGATCTCCTCCCTTTGGTGGCGCGACGCGTGATCGTCGTGCACGACGGCGTCGCCCTGTTCTCGGACCTCGACTTCGCGATCGCGCCGATCGTCACACCGATCCTCTGCGACGCGAGCGGACACGCGCTGCTCGACCTCGTGAATCCGGGTGGGACGCCCCTGTCGCTTACCGTCGCGGCGATCGCCGCGCCGACGCGCAGCAGCGACCCCTTTGCCGTCTCCGCCGGCCTGTTCCTGAACTTCCGGCCCTGAGTCGCGCCGCACGGCGCCACGCATCCATGACCATGCACCGATCCGGCCCGTACTCCGTCCTCGTCGCCACGCTCGGCGTCGTCCTCGCCTCCGCCCCGCGTTCGCAAGCGCTCGCCGAGGGCTACGCGCAGACCGTGCGTGCGCTGCCGCCGTCGACCGGCGTCACGCTGCTGCTGCACGATCGTTCGGCGCGCCTCGGCTTCGACGGCCTGAACCTGAGCGCCGACGACGGCCTGCAGGTGCGCAACCTGCTCACCTTCCCCTCGCTGACCTTCGGCTCCTTCCTCTGTCAGGTCGATGCCATGCACGTTGTGCTCGGCGAGAACAGCCGAGGCGACCTGTGGCTGGTCGATCTCGTGCACGGCGGCGGCACGGTGATCGCGAACCTGCCGCTCAACTACGACGCCGTGGCGTGGACCCCCGGCCGCATCCTGGTCTCCGCGAAAACCGGCGGCTTCGCCGCGCCCGACAACGAGATCCATCTGGTCGACGTCGCACAGCACACGACGGATCTGATCGCGGTGCTGCCCGGTGCGTCGGGCCCGCTGGCGATCGTGCCCGGCGGCGTGGTCTACGCGACCGCGAGCGCGGCCTTCCCGGTCCCGCCCGGCAGCGTCGAGGTGCTGTTCCTGCGCGACGATCAGCTCCGCTCGGCGATCGGCCCCACCCATCTGACGCGCACCGATGCTGCGCTGCGCTTCGCCGGCATCGACACCGCATCGTCGATCGCGTTCGACGACGACGGCGACCTGTTCTACGTCGACTGGCTCAACGCCGTCGTCGGGGAGGTCGACTTCGACCCTGGCTTCGCGCCGCGACGCCACGTGCTCGTCGACTTCGCCGGCTCCGCGCAAAGCCCGGTCGCGGTGCAGTTCCTGCCGCTGGCACGCAGCTCGGTGTTCGAGCCCTTCCAACCCGATGCGCCGCCGGGGTTGTTCGTGCTCGACACCGATTGGATCAGCGGGAACACCGAGGTGCTCGGCATCGCGCCGCGCCGCGCCCGCCTCTCGACCTCGCCGGTGTCGCCGATCCCGACCGGACCCTTCGCGATCGATCTGCGCGGCGCCGCCGCGTCGGGCTTCGCGGTGATGGCCTTCGGACCCGACCTGCGCGGCGCGGAGACCCCGTTCCACCTCGCCGGCTTCGAACAACCCCTGTTCTGGGACATCGACCTGTTCCATGCCTTCGAGTCGATCCTGATCCCGCTCGACATCCGCGGCACGGTGCAGGTGTCGCTCACCAACCCCGGGGTCGGCGTGCGGTGGCCCTTCGTCGCGCAGGCCGCATTCGTCGACGCCGCAGGTCTCGTGATCGGCTCGAGTGCTCCCCTGCCGGTGGTCCTGCAGTGATCGCGATCAACGCCGACGCCAACGCGACGGCAGCAGTCGCCACGCGCCCACACCCAGCCAACGCCGCATGGTGAACAGGGCGTAGCGGTTGCGGAAGCGCTCCTCCTCGGCGGAATAGCGATGCTCGTGCCCGAGAGGGCAGGCGTGCAGCGCGGCGCAGCCCTCGTCGCAACCGCCGCCGATGCGATGACGCGCGCAGCCCTCGTGGTCGGCCCGTGCCGGATCGCGATAGACGGCGACCGGACACGCGGTCACGCAGGGTCGCGGACATCCGCAACACGGAGCGAAGTCGAGCGCGGGCGTCGTCACGCGACCGAAGGGCCTGCCGTCGACGAGCAGCGCGGCGCGCAGGCTGACCCACGGGCCGAAGCGCGGATGGAGCAAGTGGCCGAGCACCGGCGACACCACGCCGAGCCCGGCCGCCTCGGCGAGCTGCCGGAAGTTCAGGGGTCGGCGACCGGTCGGCAGCGCGAGTTCGCAATCGTGACCCGCGTCGCGCAATCGCGCCGCGAGCGCCTCGGCGATGCGCCGGCTCCAATCGTCGATCGGGTGATAGCGCGGATGCGGCTCGCGCAGCGCTCCTCCGGCGCGACGCTTCACGCGCGAGAAGGACTCCGGACCGCCGGTGCCGAGCACGATCACCGTGCCGCAGGAAGCGCGGCGTTCGGCGATACGCCGTCCGCAGGGCTGCGTCGCGTCGAACTCTCCGGTGTCGACGACGCCGAACAGGCCGATGCCTTCGTCGGCGCCGGCCGCGCGCAGTTCGACGAGGAGAGAGGAGCCGTCCGACACGGCGGCGAGGATCGGACCGGAACGCAACCGCCACAAGTCATCGTCTTCGACGACCAGGGGGCCCACGCCGCTTCGTCGGCTCTGGGCCCACGGACCCATCGCGGCCTGGGCCGCAACCCTGACAGGTTGCAGCTTCGTCGCTTCGCGCCGAGCAGAGAGGCCCAGGCCTCATTGTTGGCTGGGGTCGCTACGGCCTCCGAATCGCCGCGTCACGCGACGATTCTCCGGCCCACGGACCCAATGCGGGACGGCGTTCGCAGCGGCGGGAGCGCTCGGACTATGCTGATCCGACCGGCACTCCTCCCGACGAGACCCATCCTGATCCGCGCCGTCACCACCGTCCTTTTGCTCGCCCTCCTCACCGCCCTGATGCTGGTCGGTGCCTGGGCCGGGCTGCAGGCCTGGCCGAAGAGCGCTCCCCCGATCGCCGGCGCCGACCACGACCCGGCGCTCCCGGCGCCGCTGCAGAAGCCGCGCAGCGGCCCGCTTCCCAAGGTCCCCGCGGTGATCGAAGCCGGCTTCGCGAAGCCGATGCGCCCCGGTACCGCCCCGCTTCAGGTCGAGGTCGCCGTGAACTCGCGCCGCGACGAACTCGCCGTCGCCGTGCTCGACGCAGGAACCGGGGCGACCCTGCGCGACGTCGAACTCCCGGGTGATGGGTCCGCGATCCGCTTCGACGACCTCCCCGACACCCGCCTGCAGGTCGTGCTCCACGCGCGCGATCAGTCGCCGCGTTTCGCGTGGCTGACCCGCAGCGAGGTCGCTGCGGGCGGCGAGCGACAGATCCGTCTCGAGGCCGAACTGCAGAGCGTGGTGCTGCGCCTGAAGGCGACCCGCGTCGATGCGAACCGTCGCTTCGTACCGATCACCGCCCACCTGCGCCGCGTCGACGACCCGACCTGGGGCAACACGATGCTCACGCCGGTCGCGCTGGGCTTCGCGCCGGGCAGCGCCGATCTCGACCTCGCCCTCCCCTCGCTGCCGGCCGGGCGCTACCGCGTCGAGTTCGACGGCTTCGCGCCTCGATCGCAGACCCCGATCGAAGTCGTGATCCCGAGTCCGAGCCCGATCGAGGTCGCGGGCGAACCGCTCTGATCCCGATCAGCCAACCGCTGTCGTGACGCTCTCGACCCGTCCGCCGCGCACGCGGTACAGCGCGGGCGACACCGGGTGGTTCGCGGCGGCATGCAGCGCGACGGCGGCGCGCGCGAGTTCGTGCACCGCGTCCTCGGAGGGTCGCCCGTACCACAGCAGATCGCGGTCGGGAACGGCGATGCAGAGTCCCTCCTGGCGGGGCGCGTCGAGCAGGCAGGCGCACGCGGCGTCGAAGCCATCGCCGCGATCGAGGACGACGCCCGACTCCTCGGCCACCGGCAGCGACTCCACGCCCAGGCGTCGGCGCAGATTGCGGACCGCGAGTCCGACGAGTTCCGCGGGCTGCCGATCCCATTGCCGCGCCAGTCCACGCGGCACGAAGGTCAGGCGGTCCTCGCGATCGATGGCGACCACGACGACCAGATCGGCGAACAGCGGGGTCGCGACCAGACCCTGATCGCCGAATCGACCCGCGCCGGCCTGGAGCCAGTCGAGCGAACGGACCTGCGGAAACAGGTCGCCGGCGACGCGTTCGAACCGGAGCTGCGACACCCTCTCGCTGCCGAACTCGCGGGCCTCGTCGAGCAACTGATCGACGAGCCGCTCGAAGGCCTCGGGGAAGACCTCGGCCCGTCGCTGCAGCCGCCCGAGCGGAACCAGCGTCTCCTGGCCCTCGATGCGCAGGACCACCGTCGAGGTGTGCGGGACGAAGCCCAGCCACGCAACCGCCGGGTGGCGGCTCTGCAAGTCGCGGCGAAGCCGGTCCGTCCAGCGCTCGGCCGCCCGCGCCGACCGATTCCGACGGTGCATCCATCGACTCGCAGCTCGGCGGCATGCTGCACCGAGGGATCGCAGCGCAAGACGGCTCACGCCGATTCCATCGGCAGGCACGGGCGCCCGACCTGCGTAGGATTCCGCGTCCTCCCGCGACCCGGGTCGCGGTCACGCCCGTCCCCGAAAAACCTTCCGGTACGCGATGCCGTTCGACGACCCTGCCCCCGGCGGCCGATTGCAGCTCCTCATCCACGGCGCCTCCACCCTGCGGTGGATCGATCTCGATCGACCCAACTTCGTCATTGGTCGCGCGCCTGATTGCGAGATCGTGCTCAGCGATCCGAGCGTCAGCCGCAAGCACGTCGCACTCGAGATCACGCCCGGCGAGGTCCGCTTCCGCGAGCTCAGCGACACCAACCCGGTCCGTCTCGACGGCAAACGCTGTCCGGAAGGCGTGCTCCGCGTCGGTTCGCGATTGCTCGTGGGACTGACGCATATCGAACTGCACCCGGTCGATCACATGCCTCAGGTCGACCTCACCGAGGACGGCAGCGCACGCACCGTGGTGATCGATCGCCCGCCGTCGATTGCAGAGGATGCCGGTTCTTCCTTGCCGCAATGTGCCCGGCTGATTGCGGCCTCGCTCGACTCCCTGATGTCGCACGAGCCCGATGACGCGACCTTCCGGCAGGCGCTGCTGGTCGAACTGGTCGAGCTGACCGGACGCGCGGCCGCGGTCCTCGGTTCGATCGAGAACGGCGCGCTGGTCGTCGAGGCTTCCCGTGGCGATCCGACGCGCCCCCTGCGGATCCCGCGCTCCGCGCTCCTCGCGGCCCCCGACGGCACGCCGGGTCTGGTGATCGGTGCGGACGGCCAGGAGGACGAGCGGATCGCGATTCCGATCGCCGGCAAGATCCCACGCGTCCTGCTCCTCGGACGGGCGTCGAAGGGGGCGATGCGCACGGAGTCCGCGCTGGCCCTGGCCCGGGCTCTGGTCGACTCCGCCCTGCGCATCCACGCCATCCGCATCGCTTCGGCCGATGCCGTCCGCGAGGTGGCGCGCCTGCGATTCGCACGCACCCACTCGTACCGCCAGATCGTCGCGAGCATGCGACTCGCCGACGCTCGACGGAGACTGTCGGAGGCAGCCCACCTGCGCCTGCCGGTCCGCCTGTGCGGCGAAGAGGGCACCGAGAAGTCGGAGCTCGCGCAGTTCCTCCACGCGGAGAGTCTGTTCGCCGACGGGCCTTTCGTCGAGTGCTACGTCCGCCTCCTGCCGCCGACGCGCAGCGAGCAGACGATGTTCGGCGACGACGCCGCGCAGCAGCGGGGATCGCAATGCGTCGCCCGCGCGAAGTCGGGGACGATCTACGTGCACGAGCCGGAGCTCCTCGAACCGGACCTGCAGGACCGCCTGGCGCACGAGATCGAACTCGGGTCGGCCGACGACGAGCGCCCGCGCTTCGTGCTCGGTCACGGTTGCGAGCCCGAGCACATCCACGAACTCGGGCTGTCGCCCCGTCTGGAGTCCGCGCTCCAGCAGGCGATCACCGTCCGCGTCCCGCCGCTGCGCGACCGCGCCCAGGACATCGAGGCACTGACCGAGCTGGTCCTCTCGGAGCTGGGACCCGGCCCCCAAGGACTCGCCCGGAGCATCGAGCCCGCCGCGCTCAACGCGCTGCTCGTGTGCGACTGGCCCGGCAACGCCGCCCAGCACCGCCGCGTCGTGGAGCGCGCCGCGATGCGCGCCGGCGGGCGGCCGATCCGTCTCGACGACATCGAGGAGCAGGTCCGCGATCCGATCCGGGCACGGAGCAGGATCCCGACCCTCGAAGTGGTGACCAAGGACCACATCCACCACGTGATCGAGCTCTGCGGCGGCAACAAGCGAAACGCGGCGCGGGCTCTCGGCATCGCGTCCTCCACGCTGTACGAGTGGCTCAAGCGCTTCCCGCTGAAGTCTCAAGGTGACCAGACGGACGGCGACAGCCGCCCGCCGACGGAACCGGACACGAACTGAGCGCCGCGCACCGCGCCTTGCTCGCATGCACTCCACGCCCACCCGCCCGATCTACCTCGACCACGCTGCGACCACGCGCCCCACGGCCGAGGTCGTCGACACCTGCGCGCGGGTGATGGAGGACGGCTTCGGCAATCCCTCGTCCTCGCACGGCTTCGGTCGTGCGGCACGACGTCGCTTGGACGACGCCCACGAGTTCCTGCGGGGCAGCGTCGGCGCGGCGTCGCTCGTGCTGACCTCGGGAGGCACCGAAGCGGACCTGCTCGGCGTCGTCGGCGCCGCCACCGCACGCCCACCGGGCCGGGTGCTCGCGGCCGCCAGCGATCACGTCGCCGTCCTCGCCCTGCGACCGCTCCTCGCCGCCCGCCGCCACGAGCTGGTCGAGCTGCCGGTGACCGCGGACGGCGACGTCGATCCGCAGGTGCTCTTCGACAAGCTCGGGCAGGACGTGCGCGTGGTCTCGATCCTGCACGGACACAACGAACTCGGCACGCTCACGCGGCTCGACGAGCTCGTCGAGCTGGTCCGTCGCGTCGCACCCGATGCGCACGTGCACGTCGACCTGGTGCAGTCCTACGGCAAGATCGACTTCGACCTCGACCTCGCCGATGTCGACTCGATCGCCGTCTCGGGTCACAAGCTGCACGGCCCGCGCGGCGTCGGCTTCCTGGCGCTGTCGAGCAAGGCGAAGCTCGCGCCGCTGCAGACCGGGGGCGGACAGGAGCAGGGTCTGCGCGGCGGGACCGAGAACGTCGCCGGTGCGGCGGGCCTCGCCTGCGCCGCGGAGTGGATGCTCAGCCACCTCGCCGAACACGCGGCCCACGCACGAGCGCTGTGCGAGCGCGCGCTCGCGCAGGTGCGCGCGGCGTTCCCCGATGCACATCGGTTGGGCGCGGAAGGGCGCCGCCTCCCCCACATCCTGTCGCTGCGCATCCCCGGCGTCATCGGTCACACCTTGCAGGAACGCTGCGACGAGCGCGGCGTCGCGTTCTCGACCGGTGCCGCCTGCCACTCCGGCCAGGACACCGAGTCGCACGTGATGCGCGCGATCGGGATGTCGAAGGCAGCCGCACGCGAGGTGGTGCGCATCTCGGTCGGCCCGCACACCACGAACGACGAGATCGACGCGGCGATGCGCATCCTCTGTGAGGAGGCCGAGATGCTGCTCGACCTCGCGCCGAGCCCGCGCGGCGCGCGACTCCGCACCGGCCACGATTCCCACGGCTGATGGCTGCTCCCACGCGTGACGGCGCCACCCCGGCGATGGCGCAGTACCTGGCGGCGAAGGAGCGTCACCCCGACGCGCTCCTGTTCTTCCGCATGGGCGACTTCTACGAGCTGTTCTTCGACGACGCGAAGCGCGCCGCGGAGCTGCTCGACCTCACGCTGACCTCGCGCAGCAAGGGTGACGACCCGATCCCGATGGCCGGCGTGCCGTACCGTGCGGTCGACGGCTACCTGCGACGCCTCGTCGAGCTCGGCGAGCGCGTGGCGATCTGCGAGCAGATGCAGGACCCGCGCGAGGCCAAGGGTGTGGTCGAGCGCAAGGTCGTGCGCGTGGTCACGCCGGGCACGCTGACCGAGGACGACCTTCTCGGTGGAGCGTCGGCCAACCACCTCGCCGCCGTGCTGTGTCGCGACGGCTGCGCCGGCGTCGCCTGGGTCGAGCTGTCGACCGGCGCGTTCCGCGTGACCGAGACCGCGCACGCGCGCCTCGGCGACGAGCTCGGCCGCATCGACCCCGCGGAGATCCTGCTGCGCGAGGACGCCTCCGAGCTGCGCGACGAACTCGCCCGCCACGGCGCAGCGATCACGCGGCGCGCACCGCACGACTTCGGCCGCGACACCGCGCACAACACGCTGACGAAGTTCTTCCACACGCGCACGCTGGCAGGCTTCGGCGTCGACGATCTGCCGCTCGCGACCTGCGCCGCCGGCGCGCTGATCGCGTACCTCCAGGAGACTCAGCTCGCCGCGCTGCCGCACATCCGTCGCATCGAGACCTGGCGCCCCGCCGAGCACATGACGCTCGACGCCGTCACCCGCCAGAGCCTCGAGCTGGTCGCACCCCTGCGCGGCGACGGCCAGGGCACGCCGCTGGTCTCCGTGATCGACCGCACCCGCACGCCGATGGGCAAGCGCCTGCTGCGCGAATGGGTGCTGGCGCCGCTCGCCACGCCGGCCGCGATCCACCGCCGGCAGCAGGCGATCGCCGCGCTGTGCGACGACGCCTCGCGCGCGCGCCAGCTCAGCGAGACTCTCGCCGGCGTCCTCGACCTCGAGCGCCTCACCACGCGCATCGCGACCGGCCGCGCCAACGCGCGCGACCTGCTCGCGTTGCGTCACAGCCTGAGCCGATTGCCCGGGCTGTGCGCGTCGCTTCGCGACGTCGACTCCGCGTTGCTCGCCGAACTCGTCGAAGGACTCGATCCGCTCGGCGACGTCGAGCAGGCCATCGCCGACACCATCGCCGACGATCCGCCGGCCACGCTGCGCGACGGCGGACTGATCCGCAGCGGTCACGATGCCGAGCTCGACGAGCTGCACACGCTGGCACGCGACAGCCAGTCGTGGCTCGCCGGCTTCCAGGCCCGCGAGGCGCAGCGCACCGGCATCCAGAACCTCAAGGTCGGCTTCAACCGCGTGTTCGGCTACTACATCGAGATCACGCACGGCAAGAGCCACATCGAACTGCCGCCCGAGTACCAGCGCCGCCAGACCACCCGCAACGCCGAGCGCTACGTCACCGACGAGCTGCGCAACTTCGAATCCAAGGTGCTGCGCGCCGAGGAGAGCAGCAAGCAGCTCGAATACGACCTCTTCGATCGCCTGCGCGCGCGCATCGCCGAGTCGACGGCGCGCCTGCAGGACACCGCGGCGCGGGTGGCCGCCATCGACGTGCTCGCCGGTCTCGCCGTCGTCGCGCGCGATCGCGACTACTGCCGCCCGGTGGTCGACGACTCCGGCACGCTGCGCATCGTCGACGGCCGTCACCCGGTGATCGAGGCCACGCACGCCGCGGGCACCTTCGTCCCCAACGACACCGACCTGAACCTGCCCGAGCGAAGGCTCGTGCTGCTGACCGGTCCCAACATGGCCGGCAAGTCGACCTGGATCCGCCAGAACGCGCTGATCGTGCTGCTCGCGCAGATCGGCAGCTTCGTCCCCGCGCGCAGCGCCCAGATCGGCATCGTCGACCGCGTGTTCACGCGCGTCGGCGCCGCCGACGACATCAGCCGCGGCGCGTCGACCTTCATGGTCGAGATGGTCGAGACCGCGAACATCCTCAACAACGCGACGGCCCGCAGCCTGGTGATCCTCGACGAGGTC
The DNA here is from genome assembly GCA_046349595.1 of Planctomycetota bacterium. Taxonomy (GTDB): domain Bacteria; phylum Planctomycetota; class UBA1135; order UBA1135; family UBA2386; genus JACRLW01. Next base: position 744,426 of record JAXMCA010000001.1, on the reverse strand, counting down.
GGCCGCGGCACCAGCACCTACGACGGCCTCGCCCTCGCCTGGGCGATCGCCGAGGACCTGCACGGCCGCATCGGCTGCCGCGCGCTGTTCGCGACCCACTACCACCAGCTCACGCGCATGGCCGAGGAACGACCCGGCGTGGTGAACCACCGCGTCGCGGTGCGCGAGTGGGGCGACGAGGTGGTGTTCCTGCACCGCATCGAGGAGGGCGGAACCGACCGCAGCTACGGCCTGCACGTCGCCCGTCTCGCCGGCGTACCGCAGGACGTGATCAGCCGTGCGCGCCAGGTCCTCGACCGCCTGGAGGACGACGGCCGCAGCGTGCCGCAGGCGCTCGTGCAGGACGTCGCCGAACCCCGTCCCGCGGCGCGCCAGCTCGAGCTGTTCGAGAACACCCGCGACCGCGTGCTGCGCGAACTGCGTCAACTCGACCTCGACGAGGTCAGCCCGCGCGACGCCCTGCGCCGTCTCACCGAGTGGAGCGAGGCGCTGCGCGAGTCGCCCTGATCTACTACTCCGGGGGATTCGCGCGGCACGCGCGGATTCTCCGGAGTAGTCGATGCCGGCAGGACCGACAGCGCGGCCGAGTGCCTCGGGGTGCGGTGAGCGAAGCGAGCCGCACCCCTTCGGTTGCGGCAGGAGGCCGCGCTGTGCGGCGACCGCCTCACTTCTTCGGCGCCATCATCCACAGGTAGGTGCCGATGGCGGCGACGACGGCGAGCAGGATCAGCACGAGCATCGCACCGGGGATGCGCGGCGAACCGCTCCCTGGATCACGCGGGTTCAGGTCTGTCATCTTTGGACGAGTGCCGGATCAGGTCCGCACGCCGACGAAGAACACCGCGCCGAAGGCACCGAAGACGATGGTCGGGAACCACGCGGCGAGGACGGGATGGATCACCGTGCTGCCGAGCGACTGGCAGGTCAGGTCGGTGACCAGGTACAGCCCGCACAGGAGGATCGCGAAGACCACGCGCTCGATGCGGCGGCCGCGCTCGTACGACACCGCGAAGGGCAGGGCGAGCATCAGCAGCACGAGGTTGGCGAGCGGGAAGGTGAAGCGCGACTGGAAGGCCATCTGCAGATCCCTCCTTCCGGGGCGCAGCGCGCGCAGCTCGAGCAGCTCGGAGTAGGAGAGCTGCATGGTCTCGCGCCCCTCCTTGCCGAGCTGGAACAGGAGGTCGGGGGTCGCGGTCGGCGCGCCGAGGGTGAGCTGCTTCTGGACCGCATCGGGCACGCGGCGCTCACCGTCGACGAGGCGCCAGTCGCCGAGCGACGGATCCCACTGCGCGGCGCTCGCCGTGATCGTCACCACGTCGTTCGCGCCGCTGCCGCGATCGACCAGGGTCACCACCTCCATGCGCTGCCGGTCGTGGTCGTAGCTCTTGACGAAGATGGTCTGGTCCACGCCGTCGCGCAGCTTGACGACGAGATCCTTCTGCTCCTGGTCGTCACCGGTCAGCTCGGCGCGCAGGTTGGCGAGCGGCTGGCTGACGCGGGGGACGATCCACTCCCAGCAGGCGGCCATCGACAGGGCACTGAACATCGCGAGGACCAGCACCGGCCGCAGGATGCGGAGCATCGAGCGTCCGCAGAACAGCATCGGTGCGATCTCGTTGACGGCGAAGTGCGCCGACACCGCGAACATCGCCGAGATCACCGTCGCGAAGGGCGCGAGGGTGACGAACACGATCGGCACGCTCAGCACCTGGAGCTGCACGATCTTCCAGAACAGGGCGACCGTCGCGACATGGGTCTTCTCACCCTCGCGAAGGTAGCTCGGCAGGTTGATCAGCAGATCGATCAGCGAGAACAGCAGGACGACGAAGAACAACGCGGCGAGGAAGGAGCCGAGCGCGTTGCGGCCGACGTAGCGGTCCAGGCGATCGCCGAACAGGATGGCCATCAGACGCGCAGCAGCTTCCAGCAGAAGGGGATGCCGAGGACGGTCAGCACCACGGCCGGCATGAAGGCGAAGGCGGGTTCGCTGGTCTTGCGCACCAGCTCCGCGCTGGCGAAGTCGACCAGGTAGAACAGCACGACCGGGACCGCGGCGAAGACCAGCGCGAGCATGCGGCCACGCTCGCGGGAGAACACGCCGATGCAGAAACCGATCGGCGCGAGCAGGGTCGGCAGCAACGCGAAGCAGGTGCGGCGATCGACCACGTAGCGGGCGTTGATCGGCCGGTTGTGCACGCCGCGGTAGACCTCGGACAGGAGCTGGTCGCTCGTCATGTCCTTCTCGTCCTCCTTGCGCAGATCCTGGTCCTTCACGATCGCGCGCATGCTGACGCCGATGCGCACCTCTTGCGGCAGAGTGCCGTCGCCGTTCGCCGGCCGCGGGTTCTTCAGGATCAGCACCAGCAGATCCTCGCCCTGGACCTCGACCCAGGCCTCGTCGGCGAGGAACACGCCTGCACCGGTCGCCGCGAACTCGGGCCGACCGCGATCGATGCGGAACAGCACGTCGTGCCAGTGGTTGTCGTCGGTCTTGCGGTCCCAGGTCATCACCAGGCCGCTGGTGGCGAAGCGATCGCCGAGCATGCCGGTGGTCAGGATCAGGTTGCGGATGCTGTTGGCGACGACGTGGAACTTCTGGAAGTGGAACTCGGGGGCGATCTGGTGGAAGACCTGCGCCGAACCCAGGCTGACCAGGATCCCGAGCAGCATCGCCGGCACCATCGCGACCCGCGGACTGATGCCGGCGGCGCGCATCGCCGTGATCTCGCGATCCCGTGCGGCGCGCGCGAAGGTCAGCACGGTCGAGAACAGGAAGGCGATCGGCACCAGGTGCTGCGCGGTGTCGGCCGCGTAGAGGATCGTGGCCTTCGCCACCTCGAAGAGACCGAAGCCTTGGGCGAGTCCCAGGGCGCGGTAGACGGTCGAGATCAGCACGATCCCGAACAACACGACGGCCGACAACAGCGCGCTGACCGACAGCTCCTTCAGGTAGTATCGGTGCAGCTTCTTCATGCCGATGAGCGAGGTCTCCGAGGGCAGCCAGCAGGATCCGCAGTCGCGTCCGGACCCCGGAACCGCGCCGCGCGACATCATGACCGCCCGCGGTCGGCGCTGCACCGGTCTGTTCGTCGCCGGCATGCAGGAGGTGCTGCTGTCGCGTCTCGAGCAGGAAGCCGAAGCCGGGCTTCCCTTCGCCGACCTCGCGACGGTGAAGCAGTCGACCGTGCGCCGCGTGCTGTGCGGCACGCTCGCGCCCGGCCTCGACATCCACCTCAAGCTGTTCCGCGCGCTGCGCTTCACCGACAAGGCGCGCGACCTGCTCGGCGGAGCACGCGGCGTGGTCGAGTTCCGCCGCCTGTGCGCGACGCGTGCGCGCGGACTGCCTGCCGTGGAACCGCTCGCGGCCGGCAACCTCAGCGGCAGCTTCGGCACCCGCTCGTTCCTGATCACGCGCACGGTCGACGGCGCGACCGCTCTGCCGCGCGCCGCGCTGCCCGTCGCACAGGCCGAAGCCGCGGGACGTCTCCTGCGCCGCGCCCACGACTCCGGACTGCTCGCGCTCGATCTGCACCCGGGCAACCTGCTCTGCACACCGCAGGGCGGACTGGTGCTGTGCGACCTCACCGCGGCGCGGCTGTCCGACCCGCTCGACGTCCGTCAACGCGCGCTCGGCCTGGCCTTCTTCTGCCAGGACCTGCCCGCCGGCGTGCGCGACCCCGCCGCGGCGCCGCTGCTGCACGGCTACGCGGCGTGGCCCGCGCTGATCGAGGATGCCGCACGCCGCGGCGTCGCGCTGCGCACCCGTCTGCTCGTCGCCTTCGGGCGCCGCGCGACCCGGGCCTGCAGCACCACGCGCGTGGCGCGCGAGGCCGACGACCACACCTGGTTCCTGTGCAGCGACCAGGACGCTCTGCACGCCGCCGCGCGCGCCTTCACCAACCTGCCCGCGCCCCCACCCTTGAAGTCGGGGCGCCGCGGCGCCGTCTGGCTGAGCGCCGATCTCGCCATCAAGGAGCGCAGCGCTCCCGCCGCGCGACGCCTGTTCCAGGCCGGCTACCGCCTGCGCTTCGCCGGGGTGCCGATCCCGCCGCTGGTCGCACTGCACCTGCACCACGGCGTCGGCCGCGTGTTCAGTGCGAGGCTCCACGCCCCGACGCTGCGCGACGAGCTGCGCGCGGGCACCCTCGCACCACACCAGGTGCACGCCGCAGCGCGGAGTCTCGGTCACGCGGTCGGACGCCTGCACGCGCACGGCCTCCGCAACCGCGACATGAAGCTCGAGAACCTGATCCGCGATCCGCAGACCGACGCCGTGCTGACCGTCGATCTCGACGGCGTGCGCCGCAAGTCGCCGCACGACTCGCGTGGTCAGGCCGCCGACCTCGGGCGTCTGCTCGCGGCCTTCCGCGAACACGCGCATCCGGCGACCGCGCGCGTGGTGCGCACCTTCTGGCGCAGCTATGTTCGCGCGCGCCAGTGCCTGGACCAGCGACCCGACCCGAACCTGCGCCGACTTTCCGCGGCGCGCGCCCGCGCCTTCGCGACACGCAAGGCGCAGGCAAGCGCCCGCTGACCTGGGCCCGACGCGGTCGGCTGACGCGGCGCTGGATCGTCTACCACCTGCTCCTCGCGCCGCTGATCGCGCTGCTGCGTGCGATCCCGCTGCCGATCACGCGCGCTTTCCTGCGCGCCGTCGTGGAACCGCTGTTCCACCTGTCGACGCGCAAGGCCTCGCAGCGGCACCTGGCGATGGTCTACGGCGACAGCAAGGACGCCGCCGAGATCCGGCACATCGCACGCGCCGTCTCGAGGCACTTCGTGCTCGGCATCGCCGAGCTGGTCGAACTCCTCAAGCACGGCCCCGGTCCCTTCGAAGCACGCACCGACGTGAGCGCGCTCGAGCCGATCGTGCGCGACCTGCGCGGGCGACCCAGTCCGGCCTTCGTCGGATTGACCGCGCACTTCGGCAATTGGGAGCTGCTCGGCTGCTGGTTCAAGCGCTCCGGGATGGTCCCGGAGATCGCCGCCGTGGCGACGCCGCACTCGAACCCCTGGCTCGACCGCCGCATCGTCGACTTCCGCAGGAGCCTCGGCATGGAGACCTTCCGCCGCCAGGAGTCGAGCGCGCGGCTGCTGCGCTACCTGCGCGAGGGCAACGCGATCGCGATCGTTCCCGACCAGGACGTGAAGAACATCGGCGGCACCTTCATCGACTTCCTCGGGCATCGCGCCTACACGGCCACCGGTCCCGCACGCCTCGCGCTCGCCTCCGGCGCACCGATCGTGTGCGGCTTCCTGATGCGCAAGCCCGACGGCGGCTTCGAGCTGCTCACGTCGGCACCGATCGAACCCGACCGCAAGGCTCCGCGCGAGGCCGAGATCGACCGCCTCACCCGCGCGTGGTCCGCGGAGGTCGAGAAGGTGATCCTGCGTGCGCCCGAGCAGTGGTCGTGGTTCCACGAACGCTGGCGCACCACGCCGGAGCGGCTGCTCGCGCGCGGGCGACAGCTCACGTCCGGCGCGAACGACGACGACGGCGACGCGGACTAGCGCCCTTCGAGCGCGCGCAGCCGTTCGGCCGCGTCGCCGAGCCAGTCCTTCGGCACGAGATCGCCACCGAGGAGTGCGCGGAGTTCGCCGCAGGCGCGCGCCGTCTCGCCGCGTTGCACCATGCGCTCGATCGCGGCACGGTGATCGGCGAGCCAGCGCACGCCGTCTTCGCGGAGGAAGGACAGCTTGCGCGCCACCGCCTCGGTTCCGGGTTCGCCCTTGTGCGCGTTCACGTAGCCGTCGAGCGCGGCGATCGCCTCGCTGTAGCGGCGGCGTTCGAAGCGCATGCAGCGGTCGGCGACGAACAGCACGTCCTCGGCGCGGTCGGCTTCGCCCGGCGCCGCCAGCGAGAAGAACCTCTCGCGCCAGGCCTCGACCTCGCGGCGCAGCGCGTCGACCTCCTGATGGCGCGCGGCGAGCGCGCCGTGTCGGCCGGACCATGCCTCGGTCAGGCGCAGCAGCTCGCGCGCGGCGGGACGCGAGGCACCCGCACCGAGGTTGACGTCGACGAAGCGCTGGATCTCGCGGTGATCGGCCTCGGCCGCGCGCACCGCGGGCAGGTCGGCCGCGCGCGCCACCGCGATCTCGATCTTGCGGCGCAGCTCGCCGATCCTCGTGCGCAGCGCGGCGTCGGGAGCCTTCTCCTCGGCGGAGCCGAGCGTCTGCAGGGCAGCGGTGTATTCCGCACGGGAGAACTGGCTCTCGGCGAGCGACACCAGGTCCTGCACGTTGGGCTGCATCCCGCGCGAGCCCAGCGAACGGATCAGGATCAGCGCGAGCACCCCGCCGACGAGCAGCGCATTCCAGAGGAGCCAGGGCTGGGTCTTGCGACGGCGCAGCGGTGCGCGCTCCTTGCGCGCCGCGGACTCGTCGCGCTCGGCTGTGCGCGCGGCCTTGGGCGCGGTGTTCGCGCGCGGCGACGACGGGACCGTCGTCCGCTTCGCTCCCGTGGGGATCGCTCCGATCTTCAGGTCGAGTCCGGTGCGCACCGGTTCCGGCTCGACCGGCCAGGGCTTGCCCGCCTCGCGGAAGGCGATGATCACACCGCCGATCTCGATGCGGTCGCCGTGGCGCAGTTCGCGCTTCTGCACGTCGACACCGTTGAGGCGCAGGGATCGCGTCGGCGGCAGGACCTCGACGCGGTAGCCGAGCTCGCCACGCAGGAAGCGCAGCACCGACCCGCGCACGCCGGCGATGCGCAGCCGATCGACGTCGGTCGAGCCGGCCGTGAACTCGTCGTCGAGCAGCTCGAACTCCTGGCACCGCTCAGCTCTGCGGATCTCCAGGATGTCCATGCGGGCCGGGAAGATAGCAGGCACATCGCGAGGGTGCGACCTCGAGGGAGCTGCGGCTATCGTCCGCCGCGGATGTCGTCCGCACCCTCGTCACCGTCGCCCCGCCTCGCGCGCAACGTCACCGTGCTCGGGGTCATCAGCCTGCTCGGCGACGTCGGCAGCGAGATGGTCTTCCCGCTGCTGCCGGCCTTCCTCAGCGGCGTGCTCGGCGGTGGTGCGCTGGCTCTGGCCTGGGTCGAGGGCGTGGCCGACGCCGTCGCCGCGCTGGTGCGCTTCGTCGCCGGCGCGTGGTCCGACCGGATCGGCCGCTGCCGTCCCTTCGTGATCGCCGGCTACGCGATCGCCGCGCTGTCGCGCCCCCTCTTCGCGCTCGCCGCGGCGCCGTGGCACGTGGTCGCGACCCGCGCCGTCGACCGCACCGGCAAGGGACTGCGCAGTCCGCCCCGCGACGCCCTGCTCGCCAGCTCGGTCCCGCCCGAACGCCGCGCCTGGGCCTTCGGCTTCCACCGCTCGATGGACCACCTCGGTGCGGCGATCGGACCGCTGATCGCCTTCGCCATGCTGGCCTGGTTCGCGACCGACATGCGCACGGTGTTCATCGCCGCCGCGATCCCCGGCGTGATCGCCGTGATGCTCGCCGCGAGCCTGGTGCGCGAGCTGCCGCCCGACGTGGAGCGCGCCTCCAAGCCGAAGACCGCGCGCCCGAGTCCCGAGCTGCGCGGCTTCCTGATCCCCTTCTCGATCTTCCTGCTGGGCAGCGCCGGCGACGAGTTCCTGCTGCTGCGCCTCGGTGAGCACCGCGAGGACTGGAGCTCGCTGCCGCTGTTGTGGACCGCGCTGCACGTGGTGCGCTCCGCCTGCGCCGCCCCCGCCGGCCGTCTCGCCGACCGCATCGGCATGCGTCCGGTGCTGGTCGGAGGCTGGGTGCTCCACGCCGCCGTCTTCCTCGGCTTCGCCTTCGTCGACAGCCGCGCCGGCATGATCGCGCTGTTCCTCCTGCACGGAGCGCGCACCGCCGCCACCGAAGGCGCCGAGAAGAAGATGATCGCGATGCTCACGCCCAAGGGCGCGCACGGCATCGGCTTCGCCTGGTACTACTTCGTGCTCGCGCTCGCACCGCGGTTGCTGTTCGGCGGGCTGTGGGAGTTCGTCGACGAGCACGCGGCCTTCGGCGTGGCGGCGGGGTTGGCGGGGCTCGCGGTGGCGGTGCTGATGCTCGGCAACCGCCGCGTCACCACGAACCGTTGCGATTGAGCCACAGCATCGACACTGGGATCGACCGGATCAGCGCCGCACCGGCGATACGGATCGCGCGGGATCAGGCGAAGGGGTCGGCCCCTGCCCGGGGAGTGCGGGAGCCGTGAAAGCGCCCGGATTTCCTGTCTGACCGACCGGGGCCGTCGCGATGGGTCCGCGGGCCGAGGGTTCGGCCCGCCCGACCCATCGCAACCGACGACTCCGATGAACACGACCTCACGCAAAGCGCTCCGCTCGACCCTCGGCCTCGCCCTGCTCGCCGCCCCCCTCGCCGCCCAGGATCCGGCCGTGGGAACCTACATTCCCTCGGCGATGCGCGGCGCCGGTGGCACGCCTGCCCGCGCCTCCGCGGTGGCCTTCGGCGACATGAGCGGCGACGGCTTCCCCGATCTGGTCACGGTCGAGAGCGCGACCGGCTGGGTGGCGATCTTCGACAACGACGGCCTCGGCGGCTTCGCCTACATCAGCACCGCGAGCGGGGTCGTCCCCAGTGCCTGGGACGTCGTCACCGTCGACCTCGACGGCCTGTTCCGCCGCGACCTCGCCGTGACGCAACGCGGCGGGATCAATCAGGTGATGGTCGGACTGAGCACCTCCGCAGCGGGCGCCTACACCGCACCGACCACGGCGACCTTCGCCACCAGCGGCGACCCGATCCAGATCCTCGAGTTCGACGTCGATGGCGACGGCGATCGCGATCTCGCCGTGCTCTCCCGCAGCACCAATGCGGTCGACATCCTCCGCAACGACGGAATCATTCTCGGAGTCTTCACGATGACGGGTTCGGCCCTCGCCTTGCCGACCTCGGCGACGCCCAACGCCTTCGCGACCGGCGACTTCAACGGCGACGGCCTGCCAGACCTCGCGGTGGTCTATGCGGGGGTCGGCAATGGCGAGATCTACCTCAACACCACCGCGACGCGTGACGGTCTCTCGACTCCGAGCTGGCGCGCACCGATCTCCTTCTCGCCCGGGACCAACCCGGTCGGCGTCGCGACCGGCGACTTCAACGGCGACGGCTTCGACGATGTCGCAACCGCCAACGCCGGCTCCGGCGACCTCTCCGTTCTGCTCAACCGCGGCATCGCAGCGGTCGGATGGCCGGCGACGGTCGCATTCACCGCGGCGTCACCGATCGTCGTCACCACGGGTGCAGTCCCGTCGGCGATCGTGTCCGGTGACGTCAACGGCGACGGCAGCCGCGACCTCGCGATCACGATGAGTCCCGCGTCGTCGCAACCGGGCGTCAACTTCGTGGTCTACGCCAACGACGGAACCGGCGCCTTCCCGATGTCCGCCGGCTACGCGACCGGCCCCGGCCCCGTCGATCTCGCCGTCGCCGACATCGACGATGATCTCGACCTCGACTTCGCCACCGCCGACTGGGACGGCTCGACGGTCAATCCGCGGCAGGACTTCACCATGCTGCGCAAGGACGCACCGATCGGCTGCTGCTGCCACGACTTCGTGGCCGGCGTGAACGACGCCTTCGCCGCCGGCCCGGCGCCGGTCGAAGTCGCCTGTCCGCGTGCGCCCCTCGCCGCCTGGCTCGGAGCCGGTCGACGTCCGTTCGACGGTCCTCCCGGTCCCTTCACCGGCTTCGCGCACACCTTCACGCAGCTCCCCGATCGCATCGTCACCGCCGAACTCAGCCTGAGCGTGGCGGTGGACGGCGCGAACAACCTCAGCGACGAGATCCTGCTCGCCTGGGACGGCGGAGCCGCCGGCCCGCTGTGCTGGCGCATCCCGCTGAGCCAGATCATCGCCCCGGTCGGCACCACGATCAGCGGCACCGCCACGCTCGACCTCGGCTCGCTGCCCGGCGGACTCGACCTGCGCCCCTGGCTCGATGCCGGACGCGCGCTCGACGTCGCCATCGGTGCGAACACCTTCGTCGATCATCTCCACCTGCACCTCGTGACCAGTTGCCCGAGCTTCCTGCCCGGCCCGTCGAAGAACGACATGCTCGGCCTCGACTCGACGCCGCTGGTCGTCGGCAGCACCGCGACCTTCACGATCTCGAACGCACCGCCCTTCGGCGTCGCCGCGATTCTGCTCGGTGTGGGTGTCGGCTGCACTCCCTTCCCCGGCTTCTGCATCGATCCCCTCGTCGCCGACTTCGGCGTCACGATGGTCCCCGCGAACGGCACGGCGAGCCTCTCGGTCAACATCCCGTTCCTGCCGGCGTGCCCGATGGTCCACCTGCAGGCGGTGTCCTTCGATCCGTCGACCTCGACCTACAAGTGGTCGTGCACGCTCTCCGAGTACCTGTTCTGAACACTCTCGGTGCTGCGAGCGGATGCGCCGCGCGACGGTGGCGCGGTCGGTGGGCTACCTACCGAGCGCAGCGATCGCATCCAACACCGCATCGACGTCGGTGGCGCGTACCAGGAGACAGCCCCGCGTCGCGCCGCCGTCGATCGGCCAGTGCAGGTTGAAGTCGCGCGCCAGCAGGGGGCCGAGACGGCGAGCCTCTTTTGGCGAACACCAGTGCACGCAGAGCCGCGGGAGCAGATCGTCGGGACTCCGCGCGGGACCCGACCTCAGCGGCACGCAGGGATCGAGCATTTCGAGGATCCCGCGGAGGTCCCGCTTCCAGCCCTCGTCCTCCGCCTCCTCCCGCAAGCACTCGCGCAGACGATCCACCACACGTTCGAAGTCGGAGCCTTCCGATGCGACCTGCAGGTACTCCATCGGGAACGCGCTCGATCCGTGTTCGCGGACGCGCGCGCCGTGACCGAGCCCACGCAGGCCGCGCGCGACGGCGTGCAGATCGACGTCCGCATGATCGGCGAATCCGGAGGCGAGGGTGAACCAGCGCGACGAACTCACCGCCGTCACGCCGTCGGCGCCTGCCCACGGATCTCGGTGATGCCCGCGACCGTGAGCGCGTCGTACTTCCGCGTCAGCTCGGGTGACAGCGGTGAAGCGTGGAAGGCGATGGTCTGGCGGTAGCCGACGTTGAGCAGGGCGAGCACGAAGTCGGAGACGACGACGGTCAGCAGCATGACGTTGCCGAGCATCGAGAACACGAAGGTGATCGCGTCGCCGACCGAGAAGGCGTCGAGCTGGATGATCCACCAGGCGAACAGCGCGATGCCGGCGATGCTGAAAAGGCCGGAGGTCCGGCGGACGCCCTTGACCAGCGTGGTCGCCTCCTCGGGTGTGTGCGAGCGCAGCAGGTCGCGGCCGCGGTAGAGCAGCACGCAGGGCGAGGCCATCAGGCAGCCGATCGCACCGAGCAGCACGAAGTCGCCGGTCATCTGGTTCAGGATGGTGATCATCGCCACCAGGAACACCGCGTAGAGCGGGCCGATGATCGCGGCGACCCAGCCCGGTGCGGCGTGCTCGGGCAGCAGGGTCTTGAGCGTCATCGACGAGCGGATCGTGCCGGGGAACAACGCGATCGCCTTGGGCGCGACGTGCAGGAACAAGCCGATGCCGAGCTGCAGGCCGACGGCGACGGCGAGCGCCTTCGCCTCCGCCGCGCCGAGATGCCCGAGTTCGAGCATCTTGGCCCAGGGCAGGAGCGCGAGGCCGAGCGGCGTGGCGAACATGATCAGCCAACCGCGGCGGGCGAGCTTGCGCGACTTGCGGATGTTCAGCCAGGCGCGCGCCGCGAAGGCGACGAAGATCGCGCCGGCGAGGTTGGCCACGTGCAGCATCGCGCTGATGCCTTCGAGCAGATCGAGGTTGCTCTTGCCGAAGCCCTGGCGCACCTGCTCCAGGGCCTGCTCGCGCTGCGCCGGGTCCATCCTGCCGCCCTCCGCCGCGGCGCCGCCGACCGCTTCGGCGAGCGCATCCTCGGTCGACACGTGCGTCGCGAAGGCGACGATCACCGTGACGGTCAGGGCCACCGCCGCGATCGCAAGCAGCGCGCGACGCCAGGCGAGGTAGTCCTGGGACAGCGCATCGGTCGTGCCGGCCGCGGCGAGGGCGGCGCGTTCGTCGTCGCGTGCGTGCTCGGACTGGAAGTCGCCACGCATCGCGCGGCGGAAGAACACCTTGGTGAGCTCGACGAAGCGTTGGCTGTCCATGTTCGGCCGGGACGCAGGCTAGCCCGGCACGCGCGGGGCGCCAATCGCGGCGCGGCCGTCCCGACATTGACCGATCCTTGACAGCCCCCGCCCGCGCCCGGCTAGCCTCGCCGCATCGCAACCCGCAGTCCGACCCGCCGCAGCACATCGAAGGGGACGCCTTGGCTCGGCGTCGTCGCGCTCTCGGGCCTCGCCCTGATCGCGGTGGTCGCGCTGCAGATGTCGGCGACACTCGCCAATGCCGAGCAGGACCTGCGCAGCGCGCACCGCCGGGTGCTCGCGGCGGCGGCGGACGACCTCGGCCGGGCCCTGCTCGATCCGCGCGTTCTCGAGCGCATCGCGGCGTCGGATCGCTTCGTCGTGCGCGAGCGCGCCCTGTCGATCGATGCGGACCTCGCTTCGCTCACACCGAGCGCGCGATTCGATCCCGATCGGGAACTCGACGTGCTCGCACAGGAGCGCCTGCGCCGCGCGGCCCACGACGAGGATCCGCAGGTGGTCGCCGCGGAGCTCGAACCGCTGTGGCACGACGCGGCGCTGCCGCTGCGCGCGAAGTCGTGGCTCGCCGCGCGTCTCGCGTGGTCCGCGGAACGCGGCGGTGACACGAAGGAGCGCGACACCTGGCTGACACGCGTGGGCGACGACGATGCCGAGGCGCTCGCCTCCACCCTGCTGCTGTCGCGACGTCGCTCCCCCGCCGCACCCTGGACCGACACCGAGCGTGCGCATCTGCGCCGCATCGCCGCGCGCTGCGAAGCCGCGGTCGTCGCCGATCTCGCCGCACGTCTATGCGAGGTCGGCGCGCCGCCGCACGACCTGCTCGCCATGGCCGAGCGCGCACTCCGGCGACGCGAGCTGCTGCAGCGCGTGAACGCACATCTCGACGTGCTGCTGCTCGCCGAACGTCCCTTCGCGCAGCGCATCGACGCGCACCTGCTGCTGTTCTGGCCGCAGACCGGAGAGGGTGCGTGCCTCGATGCGAGCCGCTGCGTGGAGCTCGCCACGACGCTGCTCGCACGCGACGACGCGCAGGTGCTCGCCGCTTCACCGTCGGTCGACGACGGCATCCCCCTCGCCGAGGGCCTGCTCACCCTGACACCGAAGACGCTCCCGCGTGTCAGCTACCTCGCCGGTCCGCTGGGCAACGCACTGCTCGCGCTGGCGCTCGCGCTCCTGTGCGGCGGCGGCAGCCTCTTCGCCCTGCGCGCGATCCGCCGCGAACGCGACGCGATCCGCGTGCGCAGCGAGTTCCTCGCCACCGTCACGCACGAGCTGAAGACGCCGCTCGCCGGCGTGCGCTTGGTCGCCGAGCTGCTCGCCGACGGCCACGTGCAGGACGACGCGGAGCGGAGCACCTGGCTGCGCCGTCTCGAGGGCGAGGCGGCGCGCCTCGGCATGCTGATCGAGAACGTGCTCGACCTCGGGCGCACCGAACGCGGCGAGGCGCGGCACAGTCCCGAGCGCTGCGAGCTCGCCGCCTTGTGCGACGACACGCTCGCGCTGGTCGCGGCCCTCGCCGAGCGCGACGGCCAGAGCTTGCATCGCGACCTGCGCGGACCGCTGCCGTCGATGGTCGACCGCCAGGAGCTGCAGCAGGTGCTGCTCAACCTCTGCGACAACGCGCGCAAGTACGGAGCCCCGCCGATCGAGGTGAGTCTGGTCCGCGAGGGCGACAGCGCCGTCCTGCGTGTGCGCGATCACGGCCCCGGCGTGCCGACCGCCGAGCGCGAAACGGTCTTCGAACGCTTCCGTCGGGGAACCGCGCACGCGCATGGCAGCGTGCCGGGCGTGGGTCTCGGCCTGCACCTCGCGCGCGCGATCGCCGAGCGCCACGGCGGAAGCCTGCGGATCGAGGACACGCCGACCGGCGCCTGCTTCGCGCTGCGCCTGCCGCTGTGCGTGGAGGCATCGTGAGCGACCGGCCGCGCATCCTGATCGTCGAGGACGACGCCACGCTGCGCGACGGCCTGCAGCTCGCGCTGCGCGGACAGGACCTCGTCGCCGAGACCGCCGCCGACGGCCATCTCGCGCGTCGTCTGCTCGGCGCGCTGAGCTTCGATCTGGTGGTGCTCGACCTGATGCTGCCCGGACCGAGCGGTCTCGAACTGCTGCGCGAACTCCGCGCGCGCGATCGCAGCACGCCGGTGATCGTGCTCACCGCCCGCGCCGACGAGAGCGACAAGGTGCTCGCGCTCGAACTCGGCGCCGACGACTACGTCACCAAGCCCTTCGGCCTGCGCGAGCTGATCGCGCGGGTGCGGGCGCACCTGCGGCGCGCCGGACGTCTCGACGCCGCGGGCGAGACCGCGCTCGCGCGCTTCCGTCTCGGCGCCTTCGACGTCGACCTCGGCGCCTTCCGCGTGCTCACGCCGACGGGCGAGATCGCGCTCTCGCCCAAGGAGGCGGCGATCCTCGCCCTGCTCTTCGAGCGCGAGGGCCGCGCCGTGCATCGCAACGCGATCCTCGATGCGGTGTGGGGCCGCGACTCCGCGGTCACCCACCGCACCATCGACACGCACGTCCTCAACCTGCGGCAGAAGATCGAAGGCGATCCGAAGGCGCCGCGCCATCTGCTCGCCGTGCACGGCATCGGCTATCGGCTGGTGCTCGAAGCCAACACCTCGACCGATCCTTGACAGGACTTCGACCGGGGCGCGACCAGGAAATCTCCGTCCGCGCTGTCCTGAGAGTCATGAACACGAAGCGACTGTGGGTCCCCCTGCTCCTCACCGGCCTCGCCTTCGCGCAGGAGCTGCCGAACAACGACGCGCTGCGCGCGGCGATCGCCGTCGAGGAGCTCGAGCACGACGACGCCACGGCACAGAAGCGCTACGACGCGATCGCGAAGGACGCGGAGGTGCCGGATCCGATCCGGCGACACGCGATGCTGCGTCTCGGCCTGCTCTGCAAGCGGCGTGGAGATGATGCTGCGGCGCGCATCGCGCTGGAGTCCGCGGGCAAGGGCGACGACGAGGTCGCACGGCGCGCGCAGCAGACCTTGGGCGCGGCACCGCAGGACGTGGAACGGGCGAAACACCTCGAGGCGGCGGCGACGGAGGCCGTGGACAAGCTCTTCGGTGGAAGGGGCGGGAGCGAAGCCGACATCCTGTGGTTCGGCGACGCTGCGGTCGCGCCGCTGCTCCGCTTCGCGGAGATGCAGTTGGAGCGGAACGACACCTTGGGCGCCCAGCAGACCGCCAGCCTCCTGTGGAGGATCCGCGGCAAGGTCGCCACCGTTGCCCTCACGCGGGCTCTCCAGGGCGGATCGGAGGAGCGCGTGCTCGGCCAGGACAGCATCGCGCGCGCGGTCGACGACAAGCGCGACCTGCTGCGGCAGATGCTCCAGGACAAGCGCCCGGCGGTGGTCATCGCCGCTCTGGCTGCACGGGCCCAGTCGGACGACGCACTCCTGGGGTTCCTCCCCGACGGGAGGCTCGCAGTGCGCCGCAGGGCACTGATCGCGGTGCTGCAGCGTTTGGCGGAGATCCCCAGACCCAGGACGAACGCCGAGACCACGCGGCTGTCGGAACGGGTCGCCGCCGTGTTGCCCGCCGCACTCGACGCCACGTCTCCCGAAGACGCGCGCAATGCCGCGGCCATCCTGTGCCGCACAGCCCTGTATTCGCCCGCCGGACGGAAGCTGCTCGCCGCACGCATCGCTCGGGACGAGCTGACGGGCACGGGACACCTCGTCGCTCCGGATGGCACCGTGGACTTCGACGGCGACGCCGAATGCGCAGATCTGTTGGCCGATGCGGCGGAGTCGCTCGCGACCCGTCCCGACGCACCGCAGCGCCCCAGCCTGCTGACCTTCATCGACTTCATGATGCGTCAGAAGGCTTGGAAGCGCGCCGCTCTCGATCCCGTGCTGCGACTGGCGAAGCACCGTTGTCTCGACACCTGGATCGCGCAATGGCTCTTCGACAACGCGCAACCCGACGACGTCGGAGCCGTGATCGCGATGCTCGGCGGCACTCCGTCCCTGTGCGCCACGTCGTCCTGGCTGAGCAGGGCCCCGCTGCGGTCGTCCGACTACGAGCCGTTGCTGAGCGCCTTCGAGGCGATCCGGGGCTCCGAGGAGTCGCGGATTTGGAAGTACGACGAACTGCTGGTCCCGATCGGGCGCACCGGACGTCCCGAGGCCCTCGCGTTGTTGCGCGAACTCCGCACCGGGGCGCCCAGGGTCGACGACACGACCCTGGCCCGCGCCGCGATCCAGCTCGCCCACCGGGCGCGGACCGAGGACAGCCGGGTCTTCCTCCGTGAGCTGCTCGACTCGCCGAGCGTCGAACCGCGGTGGCGCGTCGCCGCCTTCGGTGAACTCGTCCGCCTCGGCGACACCGCGATCTGGGGCAAGCTCGATGCCTTGTCCGCGAACGACCGGACGACACAGATCCCGATCGCCGAGTATCTCCCCGACGCCGCCAGCTTCGAAGCCAGCCAGATCTGCCGCATCGACGACTGGCTCACGCTGGCCTACCACGAGGGTGAGGCGCTGAAGTGGTGGCACGGCTACTCCGAGGAGCAGCTCGACATGGTGTGGCGCTTCCTCCTCGCCCGTCGTCACGAGCGCTACTCCGACGTCGCCTGGAATCGCAGCGGTGCCCTCGCCTACCAGGGCAAGAGCGGCGAGCTCCCGGTCCCCGACCGCGTCTACATCTCGATCTGCGCGGCCTATCGCGAACGCTGCACGCAGGACGACGCCTTCAATCCCAGCGGCACCGGCCTGAACGCATTCCTGTGGGCTGCGGCCTACGAGGAGACGCCTCCCAGCCGCAAGGACGCACTCGCCGCACTCCGCGGCGCGGCCTTCGCGGCGGTCTCGACCCTGGTGCGGCGCGAAGTCGTGCAGGGCGTGCAGATCCCGATGAACGAGGCCACGCTCCGGCGCGTGCGCGCGATGGTCGGTGATCGCGACGACCTGGTCGCCGCGCACGCCTGGGAGAAGCTCGCCCAGCAGAAGGTCGCGATCGACCACGCACTCGTTGCACTCGCTGTCGCGAGCAAGGGACCCGGCACACGCGAACTCGCCCTCACGCACGCGAGCGAGTCGACCGAAGCGGTCACCGACCTCGTCACACCGCTCCTCCATGACGACAGCCCCGACGTGCGCGTGCAGGCCTGCAAGTTCCTCGCGGCGCGCGTCGACTACGAGTCCGTCCCCGCCCTGCTCGAGACCCTGAAGGACGGCGAGGACAACGTCCGCCGTGCCGCTGCCGAAGCGCTGCAGGCGATCCGCCTCTACCACGACGAGAAGGCGCGCTGGGCCCGCGTGCTCGGGGGCAAGCCGGAGATCGGCACCGCGGCCGCCGCGGAGGCCCTGGTCGACCGCGCGCAGCCGAAGAACGACAAGGCGACGCGCCTGTTGGCGATCCGCGGACTCGGCGACCTCGGTGCCCCCGAACCCCTCGCGCTGCTGATCGACTGGACCAAGGACCAGGACGCCGACATCGCCCAGGCCGCCCGCGAGGCGATCCAGGCGATCCATCTCAAGGCGAAGTGAGCTGCCGGTCGGGGTCCCTGCGTCCGTAGGCCGGAGAATCGTCGCGCGAAGCGACGATTCGGAGGCCGAAGGGCCCCAGCCAACAAGGCGGCCTGGGCCTTCCTGGTCGGCGCGCAGCGGCGACGCGGCAACCCGAATGGGTTGCGGCCCAGGCCGCGATGCGTCGCCGATCGCAGCGATCGGCATTCGCGATGAAGGGAAAAGCCCGCGGCGCGCGATTGTTCTCCCATCACTCAGAACCCAAAGGAACCCCGATGAGCAACCTCGCCCAGGACCTCAGC
Organism: Planctomycetota bacterium; assembly: GCA_046349595.1. Lineage (GTDB taxonomy): Bacteria > Planctomycetota > UBA1135 > UBA1135 > UBA2386 > JACRLW01. The sequence continues at coordinate 726,542 of JAXMCA010000001.1, read as the reverse complement.
CTCCTCCTCGCCGATTACCAGGTCTTCTACCAGAAGCTCCGCACCTACCACTGGACCGTCGCCGGCCCGCAGTTCTTCGGCCTGCACGCCAAGTTCGAGTCGCTCTACGACGATGCCGCCGAGAAGGTCGACGGCCTCGCCGAGCGCCTGCTGACCCTCGGCCACCGTCCGCCGACCACGCTGAAGCGCGCGCTGGAGATCGCGCGCCTCAGGGAGGACGCCGAACCCAAGTCCGCCGAGCAGATGCTGCAGGCGGTGCTGTCCGACATGGGCGCCCTGGTCGCGGCACAGCGCAAGCTCTCCGACGAAGCCGGCGAGGTCCGCGACCGCGCCACCGCGAACCTGCTCGACGGCTGGTCGGACGAGCAGGAGAAGACCATGTGGATGCTGCGCGCCACCCTCGGCGTGCGCTGATCCGTCTCAGCTCCGCACGGTGACGCGTCGCGTCGCCGTGCGGAACGCGATCGCGTGCACGAGCAGCACGCACAGTCCGCACAGCGGCACCGCCTGCCGCGCCCACTGCCACCGCGCTTCGCCCCAGAAGCTCCAGGCCGGCATGCCGAAGAACAGACGTGCGCGTGCTTCGCCGAACAGACTCGGCAGTGCACCGAAGGCGTAGGCGCAGAGACCGAGCAGGGCGACCGCGTTCCAGAGCTTCGCGTGCGGCAGCGCGGCGCGTCCGCCACGGAGCGACCACGGCAGACCGAGCCATGCCGCGGCGAAGCAGGAGGTCGCGAGCAGCCGGAGCAGCGACGGCGCAAGCCGCAGTGTCGCGCCGGTTTCGAAGACGGCAGCGGCGAGCAACAGCCAGGTACCGATGCGAAGCCTCGAGCCCTGCGCGTCCGACAGGGCGCGCAGCCCGAGCGCGCACAGCAGGTAGCCGACCGCTGCGGGGAGCACGGCGATGCCGTCGATCCGCACGCCGAACATCACCGTCATCACGCCGGCGGTGACGACGAAACCGGTGACGAAGGGTCCGGGTCGACGGCGGCGCAGCACCGCGACGGCTGCGAGTCCGATCGCGATCGCCGCACCGACCAGTGCGATCAGGGAGGGCACCGCGACCGCATCCGGCGCGAGCCAGACGCGGCGTTCGGGGAGCAACCCGACGTGCATCCTTCCCAACGCTTCGCTCCGCAGACGCTCGTCGCCGGATCGCCCCGCGACATGGCTCCAATACCGCGTGTCGGCCAGGGCGCCGATCTGCGCGGCGTCGACGCGCGGCAGCCGCGCCACGAGATGCGCGGGATCGAGTTCGAGCGCCTGCACGTCGCCGAGCAGGAGCCGCGCTCTCGTCACGCGACGGCTGAAGTCGTCGCTGCCGATGGGACTGTGGTTCGGGACGTCGAGGGTGAGCCGACGCAGGTCGTCGCGCGCCTCGGGCACCGGGATCAGGCTCGCCAGTTCGACCGCGTCGGCCGCGTCGCCTAGCGCGCCGAAGTCGCAGTTGTCGGTCTGCGGCACGCGCCAGAAGTCGGTGGGCAGGCGATGCAAGCTCGCCGCGACACGCGCGCGCCAGCCGTCGAATCCGAGCGACGATGCCGTCGCGGCGCTCTCGAACATCACGCACAGCACACGCTGTCCCCCGCGGCCGTCGAACCACACCGGCATGTCGGTGCGGAGGGCGACACACGCCGAACCCTCGCGCACCGGTGCCATCGCCGCGATGTTGATGCTGGCGTGGATGCGACGCACCCGGAGCGCGGCATCGCGCGACTGCGGCACCAGCTCGATCTCGCGACGCGTGGTCCACCGCACCTGCAGCTCCGGCATCCGCTCCTCGATCTGACCCGGATCGATGGTGGCGTCGACGTCGACACCCGGAACACGCGGCGGGTCGAAGGCGATCGACAACGGCGCGAGCGACGCGATGCTCTGCGGCTGCACGGTCTCGCCGAGCGCCACGACCTGCGCGGTCTCCCATGCGAGCGTGGGCTCGGGGTCGCCGTCGCGCCAATCGATCGCGGCGACGTGCAACGCGAAGGACGGCACCGCCGCATCGCCCCGCGCAAGACGCCACCACTCCATCGGCAGGTCGGCGGGCACCCGATCGGACCAGGGCCAGAACGGCACCGTCGCGTCGGTCGGGATCGTGAGCGCGAGCAGATGATGCAGGCCCGCGCGTTCCCTGCCGTAGGAATGCAGAAGGCGATCGAGCAGAGCGGGCACATCGCTGCGTTGCGCGGTCGACAGGCCGAGGCCCTGCGCGAGGCGATCACGCGGATCGACCTTGGCGGCGCTCTCCCACCACCGTCGCCACTGCGCGGCGCTGCCCCACAGGAACGCGCTGCCCGGCGTGCCGAGCGTGTGGTCGTCGAGCCACCGACGTACCACGGGGCTGTCGAGCTGAGGAGCCGCGACGGCCGCAGCGACGCGGCGCTCGAATGCGGCGATGCGGTCGAGGCCGTCGAGCTCCCGCCACAACGCGACGATCGGTGCCGCGATCTCGGGCGCCGATTGCGGCACCGCGTCGTACTCCTCCGCCCGCGGCGCACGCACCGGGAGATCGGCGCTCGCGGCGAGCAGGTCGGCGGCCACAGTGCGCGCGATCGGTCGGAGCGCGGTGTCGGAGGCGAGTCCGGCGAGGAGCGGCTGCACGGCGCGCGACAACACCAGGCGTGCCAGGGTGTCGTCGTCGCGGCGGCCGGACAGGATGCGGATCAGGGGATCGCGACGCTCGTCCGACAGTCCGTCGAGTTCCGCGACGAAGGGCCTGAGGATCGCCGGATCGCGTCGCGCCTGGTCGCAGAGCCAGGTGATGACCTCGTCGTGCGGTGACGCATCGAGGAGATGCTCGACGGCGAAGTTCGTCGCGACGGCGTGCAGCGGATCCGCCGCATCGCGCAGCGCAGGGAGCAGACGACCGAGCAGCTCGCGTGGATCCCCGGTGTCCTTGGTCGCCATCGCCATCGCCATGCGCAGCAGATTCGGCTTGTCCGCATCGATCGCGCGGCGCGCGGTGAGGATCCGTCCGACCACCTCGGTCGACGCCTTCACCACCTCGTCCTGCTTCGCCGCCGCGGCGCGAGCGGCGAGCGCCCAGGCCTGCTCGACGACCTCGGCGCGCGGCGCGTCGCCGATCGCCGCGATCGCGTCGGTCGTCGCGTCCTCGAGGAGCTTGCGACCGGCGGCGAGATCCGGAGCCGCCGACGAGAGCTCCGTGCGCAGCAACGCGAGATCGGCGGTGACGGCACTCCGGTGGATGTCCTCGAGCACCTCGGGTGTGCCGCCCTGGCCCCGCGCGCGATCGAGCAGCACCGATGCTGCGCGATGCTCGCCGCGCTCGAGCAGCTCCTTCGCAGCAGCCAGGGTGCTCGCCGCTGCAGGACGCACCTGCGGCAGTACCACGGCGACGAACACCGCGATCAGGGCCGCGGCCAGCACGCTCCCGATGCCGAGCGCACGCGCGTGACGCCGCGCCAGACGTGCGATGCGGTAGCCGAGGCTCGGCGCGCGCGCACGGATCGGACGGCCGTCGTGGAAGCGCTCGAGGTCCTCGAGCAGCGCATTGGCGGTCGAATAACGCTGCGCGGGGTCCTTCGCCATCGCCTTCAGACAGACGATCTCCAGATCGCGCGGCACATCGGGTCGCACCCGCTGTGGTGCGATCGGCTCGACGTGCAACACCGCGTGGACCACCTCGGCGAGTCCCCTTCCGGTGTGCGGAGGACCACCGGTCAGGCACTCGTAGAGGATCGCGCCGAGTGCGTAGACGTCGCTGCTCTCGCCGATCCGCGCGCCGTCGCCGCGCGCCTGCTCCGGACTCATGTAGGCCGGCGTGCCGAGGATCTGGCCGGTCAAGGTGAGGTCGCCACGGCCATCGACCTCGCGCGCGAGTCCGAAGTCGACGACGAAGGCGTCGCCGTTGCGATCGACCAGGATGTTGGCCGGCTTCAGGTCGCGATGGACGACGCCCTGACCGTGCGAGTAGGCGATGGCGCTCGCCACCTGGCGCAACAGGCGCACGGCGCGCGCCGGCGTGATCTCGCCACGACGCACGATCTCAGAGAGCGACACGCCGTCGATGAAGTCCATCGTGAAGTAGAGGAGACCCTCGGTCTCTCCGACCTCGTGGATCGAGACGATGTGCGGATGCCGCAGCCGCGCGAGGCTCCGCGCCTCCTTGTGGAAGCGGCGCAGAAGGTCGCCGGCGGAGAGATCGCTCGCCGGAAGCACCTTGATCGCGATCACGCGGTCGAGCGAGCGTTGGCGCGCCTTGTAGACCACGCCCATGCCGCCGCGTCCGAGCTCGCCGAGCAGTTCGAAGTCGTCGGGCAGGCGCGGCGGCGCCGCCGCTTCCGCGCGCGCGTCGACGAGGTCCATGGCGAGCAACGCCCTCACCCCGACGATGCTGCGCTCGACCTCGTCGAGCGACAGGGCGAAACGCCCCGCCAGTTCGGTCGGCACGATCGGCGCCCCGTCGCGCAGACACCGCGCGATCTCCTCGTGCAACGCGAACAGGATCTCGCTGTGTGCATCGTCCGCCGGGTTCATCGCGACCCCCCGATGGACAGGACCTCGACGCCGAGACGCGTCGTCGCGCGCGCCAGGATGCGGCGCACCGAGGTCTCGCTGCGCCCGGTCGCGGTCGCGATGTCGGCCAGGTTCTGCTCGGCGAAGAAGCGCCGCAGCACCAGGTCGCGTTCGTCCTCGGCGAGGGTCTGCAACGCCGCCCGCAGGCGATCGTGCGCTTCGCCGCGCGCCGCCGCGGTCACCGGTCCGGTTGCCGACAGGCGCGCTGCGTCGCGGACCGCAGAGATCGGGATCGCCGGACCAGGCTCGCGCCGCTTCTTCGCACCGAAATGGTCGGCGTGGCCGCGCAGGCAGTTCTCGACGATCCGGCACATCCAGGCGGAGAAGCCGCGCGCGTCGCGCGGCGCCTCCGTGCCGAAAGCGCGCCGGCCCTCGAGATAGACGTCCTGCAGGACGTCGTCGGCTTCGAGCCGGGCCCGCAGTGCGGGTCCCATGCGGAGGTCGAGGAACAGGCAGAGACGGTCGACCGCCACGGCGAAGAGGCGGTCGAAGTCGTCGTCGTCGGGCATCGTCATGGCGATCCTACAGGGGAGATCCTTTGCGGATCCGCCGCTCGATTCGCCGCCACGCGACCGGGCCCCGGCCCCCGGACGCGGTCCCGGTCCGCGAAGCCGTGTGGATTCCGCGCGGATGCCGCTGATGGGCCGTCACCCGGCTCGTCCGCCATGCATCGACCCCTCTCCCTCGGCCTCAGTCTCTTCCTCGCGTCCACCGCTCTTGCCCAGGTCCAGTGGACCGACCGCGGCTACTCACCGATCGCCCGCAACAGCGTCGCCGCCTGCTACGACTCGGCGCTCGGGCGCACCGTCCTCTTCGGCGGCTACTCCGGCGCCCTGCTCGCGGACACCGTGGTCTGGGACGGCACCAGCTGGACCTCGATTCCCGCCGGAACCATTCCCCCGGCCCGCGCCAACCACGCCCTCGCCTACGACGAGGCGCGCCGACAAGTGGTGCTCTACGGCGGCTTCGACTCGGCGGTGCGCGACGACACCTGGACCTTCGAGAACAACACCTGGACCAACCGCACCGTCGGTCCGATCCCGACCGCGCGCGAGCGACCGACGATGTGCTACGACCCGGTGCGCCAGCGCGTGATCCTGTTCGGCGGCGCGACCGCCTTCAACTTCGTCAACGACACCTGGGAATGGGATGGCGTCGGCTGGACCGCGCGTTTCCCGGCCAATGCACCCTCGCCGCGCTACGGCCACAGCATGACCTGGGACCCGATCCGCCAGCGCATCGTGCTGTTCGGCGGACTCGGCTCCTCAGGGATGCTCGCCGACACCTGGGAATGGGACGGCTCCAACTGGCTGCCGCGCTCCACGACCTTCTCCCCCGGCGCGCGCGCCTTCCACGGCTCGTGGTACGACCCGAACTCGCAGCGCGTGATGGTCTTCGGCGGCACCGACGGCTTCGGCATCTGGAGCGACTGGTTCGGCCTGGGGTCGTCGGGCGCGAGCGCTGCCAACTGGGGTGGCTTCACCGCCAACGTGGTGCCCCCCGCCCGTCAGGAGTTCGGAGCCGTGTGGGATACCGCACGCAAGCGCGCAGTGTTCCTGTGCGGCCGCACCAATGCGGCGTTCTACACCAATGAGGTGTGGGAGTACGGCGTGGCGACGGCCTACAACTGGGTCAGGCGCGAGACGCTCGCCGACCAGGCCGCGGCCACCACGCCTCCGAGTGCGCGCTACGGCTCGGCATGCGCCTTCGACGGAGCGCGCAGCCAGACGCTGTTGTTCGGCGGTTCACCGGCGTTCCCGACCCTGCTCAACGAGACCTGGCTGCGCACCGACGTGCGCTGGCGCAACCCGGGACCCTTCCCGGTGCCTGCGGCCCGCGACTTCGCGACGGCCGTCTTCGACAGCGCACGCAACGTGGTGGTGATGTACGGCGGCAGCGGCACCTCCGGCGACCTCAACGACACCTGGGAGTGGAACGGCACCACCTGGGCCAATCGCTTCGTCGGCCTGCCGCTGGGGCGGACCAGCTACGCGATGGCCTACGACTCGATCCGCCAGGTCAGCGTGCTCTACGGCGGCCAGACCGGTTCGACGATCCGCGGTGAGACCTTCACCTGGAACGGCTCGTCCTGGGCCCAGCAGTCGCCCTTCACCTCGCCGCCGGTCCTCACCGAGTGCGTGATGGCCTTCGACGCCGCGCGCGGCGAAGCCGTGCTGTTCGGCGGACGTCGCACCGGCGCGGAATGGCGCAACCAGACCTGGACCTGGAACGGCAGCAACTGGACCCTGCGTGCCCCCGCCAACAACCCCGCACGGCGCACCGGGCACATGATGGCCTACGACGCGCTCCGCCAGCGTGTGGTGCTGTTCGGCGGCTACAACGACGTCGCCAATGCCGACCTCAGCGAGACCTGGGAGTGGAACGGCAGCGACTGGACCTTCCTCGGCGCACCCGCGGCTCCGGTCGGTCGCACCTACGGGGCGATGACCTACGACGCCTCGCGCGGTCGTGTGGTGCTCTTCGGCGGCATCCACAACGGCGCGGCGCTCAACGACGAGTGGGAGTGGGACGGCGCGCAGTGGTCGACCCCGATCGCCAAGGCCACACCGACCGCGCGCCAGGACCACGCGATGGCCTACGACGAGCAGCGCAGCCGCACCGTGCTGTTCGGCGGTTCGACCTCATCGGCCCAGCTCGCCGACACCTGGGAGTTCGACGGCAACCGCTGGATCGCACGCGCGGTGTCCGGACCCGCGGCCCGCAGCGCCATCGCCCTGACCTACGACAGCGCGCGCGGCCGCACCGTGCTGTTCGGCGGACTGCGCGCCGGCAGCGCGGACAACGAGACCTGGGAGTGGGACGGCAACACCTGGTCGTTGCGCGCCAACACCGGCCCCGCCGCTCGCTACAACCACGCCCTCGCCTACGACCGCGTGCGCCAGCGCGTGGTGTTGTTCGGCGGCGTGAATCAACTCGGTCAGGTCTTCGGCGACACCTGGGAATGGGACGGCAACAACTGGTCGCTGCGCAGCAACAGCGGGCCCGCCGCGCGCAGCATGCACACGCTCAGCTACGACGCGATGCGCCAACGCTGCGTGATGTTCGGCGGCGAGATCGCCGGCGTCGGACGCACCGCGGAGACCTGGGAGTGGAACGGCACCGCGTGGACGCAGCGCTTCCCGACGCACTTCCCGAACGTGCGCCAGAACCACACGGCCTGCTTCGACAGCGGGCGCGGCCGCGTCGTGGTCTTCGGTGGCTGGCAACCGGCTCTGTTCGGTGACATCTACGGCAACGACCAATGGGAGTGGAACGGTCAGGATTGGACGCAGCGCTTCCCCCTCACCACTCTGGTCGGTCGCGAGAACAGCGCGCTCGTCTACGACATCGCCCGCGGCCGCAGCGTGCTCTTCGGCGGCTTCCGCGCCTCCCGGCTCGGCATCGGCACCTGGCTCGGCGACACCTTCGAGTTGCTGGCGCCGATCGACGACGTCGGACCGGGTCACCCGGGGATCGGTGGTCTGCCGATCACCTCGTACGCGCCGCCGCGGCTCGGACACGCCTTCGACCTCCGCTTCCAGAGCCCGCTCGGACTCGCGGCGATCTTCATCGACTTCACGCCGCGCAGCGCGCCGGTGCTCACGCTGAACCCGCCGCTCGCGTGCTTCGCCGCGCAACTGTTCCCCGACCCGCTCCTCAACGTCTCGCTCTACGGCAATCCGGCGCGCTTCACCGGCACGCTGAATCTCCCGGTGCTGAAGGGCACTTCGATGACGATCCAGGGCGTGACGATCACGGCGTCGAACTGCCTGCAGTTCACTGACGCGATCGTCGCGACGGTGCAGGACGGCTGAGCCGTCGACCGCCCTCGGCGATCTCCTCTCAACCGTGGATCAGGGCACCCAGGAAGCCCTGAAACGCTTGCGATCTTCCGATCGGCTCGAGCAGCAGCACGAACAGGTTGACGCCGATCGCGAACCAGGTCGCCGGGTGGCCGAGCTTCCCGAAGTGCCAGGCGGCCACCGCGATCATCGACAGGATGAGCGCCTGACAGAGATGCAGCGGTGCCATGATGTCGACATCGGGCCAGTCCGCCGCGTGCAAGGCGACCGGCACGTTCTGCAGCCCGCGACCGAGCGCGGGCATCATGATGAGGAACACGGTCGAGACCAACCACCAGGCGTGGTCCTCGACCTGCTTGCGTCGCAGGATGCTCATGACGATCGCGACCCCGAACGCGACCATCATCACGATCTCGACCGCCGCCACGCCGTGGAAGAACTACGGTTGGAAGGGGCCGAACGCGGCCGTCTCGGCGGCCGCCCGGTGCGCATTCACGATGTCGCGGTGCATCATCGCGAGCGCGGTCAGACAGACGCCACCCGCCACGAACAGGCCGATCATCCCGTTGGTGCGATGCATCGCCATGTGGCCGTGCGTCGCGAGATAGGGCTGCGCGAACAGGTACGCGTACCACGCGGTGCCGGTCCAGTAGTGCACGTGCACGGACCAGGCGTTCTCCGAGAAGTCACCCCAGTAGTCCTGGAAGATGCCCAGCTGCATCACCAGCATCGGCAGCAGCATCCACCAGTGCAGATTCGCATAGCGACGCATGGGCGGCATCCTGGCGAGGGCCCACCGGAGGCACAAGGGCACGCCGTCGAACCGCCCGCAGTCCGCCGCCGCAGTCGTCGCCAGCGTGCGGGACGGATGATCCCGGACGATCAGTGCCCGCGTATCCAGGCGAGCACACCGGCCGCCGACGGATAGTCGGGCTTCAGTTCGAGCGCGCGTTCCAGGCCGGCGATGGATTCGGCGAACGCGCCCTCGCTGTCCAGAGCCAGCGCGAGGTTGAAGTGCAACTCGGCGCGGTCCGGCTCGGCCGCAATCGCGCGTCGGTAGACGGCGACCGCAGACTCGAATTCGTGGAGTTCGTAGTAGAGGTTGCCCAGTTCCCCGAGGTGCCGGGTCGACTTCGCATCCCGCGCGACCAGATCCTCCATCGCCTCGGTCGCTCCCGCGATGTCGCCGAGCGCGCGACGTTCGTCGACCAGCCTCTCCAGCGATTCGACGTCACCCGGTCGCAGCTCGATCGCTCGCTCGAGCGCCGCCACCGCGGCCGCATGTTCGCCCTTCTCCGAGAGCAGCCAGCCGAGCACCGCGAAGGCGCGCGGCATCTTCGGTGCGCGCGCGGTCGCGTCGCGAGCCTTCGCGACCGCCTCGTCGAGAGAGCCGGTCTTCTCGAGCGCGATCGCGAAGTTGACGCGATCGTCGAAGGACATCGAACCGCTCGCCTCGCGCGCCCGGTAGCTCGGGATGCGCGCAAGACGCGCCTTCTCCGCTCCCTCCTTGTCGCCGAGACGTTCGAGGCAGTCGGCGATGGTGCTGTGGATGCGCGGGTGGTCGTAGCCCGACGCGAGCACGCGGCGATAGCAATCGACCGCGCGGCGCGGATCGCTGAGGCGCGTCGCGAAGCCGATGTAGAGCAAGGCGGCCGGCGAGTCGGGCCACAGCTTCTGGAGGGTCGCGACGCCGCGCTTCACCGCGCCGTCGTCGCGCGTCATCAGCGTGGCGTCGAGCCAGCGCAGGTCGTAGTGCAGACGAGGAGCCGGCGCGACGTGCATCGCGTGCTCGAAGATGCCACGGACTTCGCGCCATCCCGCGACGTCGACGTTGTCACGCCGTGCGCGGAAACCCGCGGTGATGCCGGCGAGGAACAGGCCTTCGGGCGTCACCGGCTCGCCGAGACGCGCCTCCAGCTCCGCGGCCTCGACGTCGCGACCGACCACCGTCAGCACGTAGACGCGGCCGCGATCGCCTTCGGGGAGGGGTTCTTCGCCGGCAGGTGTCGCGAACTCGTCGAGCGCCTCCTGGGGTCTGCCGAGCGCGAGCTCGACCACGGCGCGCAGTGCCCGGGCCTCGACGTCGCGCGGCGCCGCCGCGACCGCCTCGTTGGCGATGGTGAGCGCACGTGCGAAGTCACCCGCCTCGTAGTCGATGGTGATGCCTGCCAGCCACTCCTCCCGGCGGCGCCGATCGATTTCGCGCGTGCCGACATCGATCGCCGATCGATTCGCCGCCACGTAGCCGACTGCAGCGGCGATGGTCGGGATCGCCAGACCGAGGACCGAATACAGGGTCGCGCGCAAGGGCTCGCGTGCGCAGAAGCGACGCAGACGTGTCCACGGCGAGGCCCGCCGCGCGCTGACCGGACGGAACTCGAGGAAAGCGCGCAGATCGGCCGCGAAGTCGGCCGCGGACCGGTAGCGACGTGCCGGGTCCTTCTCGAGCGCCTTCATCACGATCGCCGCGAGATCGGGCGCGAGGTCGGGCACGAGACGCAAGGGATCGCGCGGCTCGCTGCCGGTGATCTGCGACAGCACGCTCGGCACCGAGTCGCCGTCGAAGGCCTTCTGCTCGGTGAGCAGCTCGTAGAGCGTCGCTCCGAGCGAGAACAGATCGCTACGCGCATCGACCTGTGAGAGACCTCGCGCCTGCTCCGGCGACACGTAGTGCGGCGAACCCGCGAAGGCGCCGGTGCGCGTGAGCCCCGGTGCATCGAGGTCCCGCGCGAGTCCGAAGTCGGTGAGCACGGGATGCCCGTCGGCCGCGATCAGGATGTTCGACGGCTTCACGTCGCGGTGGATCACGCCGTGGGTGTGCGCGTGTTCCAGCGCGTCGCACACCGCCGCAGCGATCTCCACGCACTCGCGCACGCTGCGCGGGGCACCGGTCGTCGGATCGACCCGCGTGAGCGGGCCGCCGTCGATCAACTCCATCGCGAAGAAGTGCGCGTCGCCGTCGCTGCCGACGGCGTGGATCTTCACGATGCCCGGATGCTCGAGCTTCGCCGCCGTCGACGCCTCGCGGCGGAAGCGCGCCACCGCGCTCGGCTGCAGCGTGACGTGCGCGGGCAGCACCTTGAGCGCGACCACACGGTCGAGCGAGAGCTGCCGCGCCCGGTAGACCACGCCCATCCCGCCGCGCCCGATCTCCTCCTCGATGCGGAAATCGCCGACCCGGCGCTCCTCCGCCACCGAGGCCTCGACCTCCGCGCGCTCCGCGAGCATGGCCTCGAGGAACTCGCGCAGCTCCTCGTTGCGCGCGAGCAGTTCCTCCGGCGTCGAGCGAGGCTCGTCCGCCAGCCATTCCAGGTAGACCGCGAGGGCGCGTTCGAGCTTCTGCATGCGGAGGGCGCTTCAGCCGCGCGCACGGCTTGTAGCGAACGCGACGGTCGCTTGGCAATCCGTGCAACCGTCGCCTCGGGTGCCATCGCTCCGCTCCCCCGATCCCATCGGGTTCCCGCCGCGGTCCGGCCAAGGGGTAGTCGAACCGCCGCTGACCGATGTCTGGTCGAGGAGGCCCGCTCTCCGCCTCCTGGCCGGAGGCCGGGTGGACCATCCGTGCCAGTCGTCCCCGGGTCCGTGCTCGCCGCAACTCGCAGCCGGCGACGCCGACCGCAGCACCACGGGCCGATGGCTCCTCACTCGAACTCACCCCGCCGCAGCTTCTCGATGCGATCGGCGAGGCGGGCGACGGCGCGCGTCCAGCGCATGCGCACGGCATTGGCCGTGAGGCCCTCGAGTTCGCCGATCTCGACGAAGGAGCGGTCGTCCCACTCGCGCAGCACCAGGATCCGCCGGTCGGCGGGATCCATCAGTTCCATCGCCAGCCGCACCCAGGCCTTCCATTCCGAGTCCGCGGCCGCCTGCGTCGGGGTGGTGACCGAGTCGCTGGCGATCTGCAGCACGCTCTCGGAGGGCAGGGGCTGCTCGGCCGCCATCGCGCGACGGCGCGCGCGGAACCAGGCGTCGCGGTCGCGCAGGTTGTTCTCGACCACGCGCGCCAGCAGCGCGCGGAACTGCTTGCCGTCGCCCACCACGAAGCGCGGTGCGTCGCGCAGGAAGTCGACCATCGCGTCCTGCACCTGATCCATGGTCTCGTCCTTCGCGCGCAGGTGCGCGCCGAGACGCTTGCTGACGAACTCGCGCAACCACGGCAGCTCGCGGTGCAGCAGCTCGGCGAGCGCCTCGCGATCGCCGGCGGCGTGGCGGCGCAGGAGTTCGAGGGTGAGGGCGGGATCGTCCAGGCCGGCACACCATAGCCGCCGCGTGGCCTGCGCTGCGTGCTTGCACAGCGACATCGCCGACCGGGATGATCCCGCGGTGAGCGATCCCCACGACAGGACCGACGGCAAGGGCGCGAGCAAGGCGGCGGAGTTCTGGAACGAGCGGCAGCTCGATCTGCGCGCCGACGCGGAGGGCAACTTCCTCAACCACTCCCTGGTCCAGGCCTACATGGCGCTGCGCGCTTTCGGCCAGATCGTCGGCCAGCTCGACGTGGTGGTCGCCGAACTGCGCAGCCGCACCCGGCCCGGCGACCGCGTGGTCTCGGTCGGCTGCGGATCCGCCACCAAGGAGATCGCGATCGCGCGCCAGCTCCCCGACCGGCGCTTCCTCGGCCTCGACATCGCCCACGAGACGGTCGCGCGGATGCGTGAGCAGATCGCCGCGCAGGGGCCCTCCAACCTGGAGCTGCAGATCGGCGACTTCAACGACCTGCAGCTCGAGCGCGGCGCCTTCCGCGCGCTGCTCGGCCTCGGCGCGATCCACCACGTGCAGAAGCTGGAGTCCTTCTGGAGCGGCGTCGCCCACGGACTGACCGCCGACGGCTGCGTGCTCGCGCAGGAGTACGTCGGTCCGAACCGCTTCCAGTGGACCGACGCACAGATCGCCGCCGGCAGCGCCGCATTGAAGGAGCTGGTGCCGCTGCAGCACCAGACCCACCATCGCCACGTCGAGCGCATCCCCGAGGCCCTGCTGATCGCCGCCGATCCCAGCGAGGCGGTGCGCTCCGCGGAACTCCTGCCCACGCTGCGCGACGCCGGCTTCCGCATCGAAGGCCTCGCCGGCGCCGGCTGCGCACTCCTGCAGCCGGTGTTGATGGAGCAGATCGCGACCTTCGACCCGCGCAACTGGCAGCACAACCTGGTGCTCGCGCGCCTGTTCGAACGCGAGGATGCGCTGATGAAGCAGGGCGTGCTGGGCGACGACTTCGTCGCCTTCGTGGCGCGGCCCCCTGGTGCGTGATCGGCGCCGATGCGGGGTGGGACGACCGCGACGGTCACTTCCCGAAGGACAGCGACTTCACGATCGGACCCTCGCCCTTCGTGGACTCGACCTTGCCACGCGCCCACACGACCCGCGCCCCGACACGGGCGCGCACGCGTAGATCGAGGTGGCCGGTGCCGCGCGGGACGAACAGCTCGAAGGCATCCTGCACGATGCGCGGGTGCATGCCGAACTTGGGGAAATGGCGCAGGGTCTCGTCGGCATCACAGACCATCGCGACCGCGTTCGTCGCGGCGTCGAGCTTCGGCGTCAGCAGTTCCTCGCGCTTCACCCTGTCGTCCGAGAACCACTGCGCGTGTGCGAGCGGCGCGAGCGGCAGACTCGGCCAAAGACCGGCATCGAGACGGACGCTCACACGCCGCGCGGGCAGCAGCGTGACGTTGCGACGCTCCACCGCGAGCGGATCCTTCGGCTTGCCTGCGGGGCTCAACCACACCGCGCCGATCGACTGCGCACCGGTCGCGAGCAACAGACTGGGCTCGGACCCGATCGGCAGGAACACACGCACGACTCCGGCGCGGTCGGCGCGCATCGACTGCGTGACGCTCCCCCCATCCGGTGCGAGGCCGACCTCGGCATCGGCGAGCGGGGTGCCGTCGGGGGCGAGGAGACCGATGTCGAGCGGACGCACCCTCTCGACGAGGTCGACGACCTGCGCGACCGAACCGACATCGAGCGGGAGGCTGATCCTCGGTGGAACGCTGTCGCGCCAAGCCATCGGCAGACAGGCACGCATCACCTCGTCGCACGCGAGCGAGAGGTCGACGTGCGAACCGACCGGCGCATCGAACAAGATCCGGCCGACGTCGTCAGTCTCGATGCAGCGCGTGTCGTAGCGGCGGATCCCCTCCTTCGTGCCCTGCGCGGAGGGTTCTGCGAATCGCACGCGGGCCACGGCACGCACAGCCGCGAGCTCCCGCCGCGCCGCGACCAGCCGGATCGCTCCCGCCGTGGCGGAGGGCTGCGGCAAGGTGAAGGTGTCCTCGGGACCGTCGCCGAGACGCAGTTCGAAGGGCATCCGCCCCGGGCCGACGGCGAACAGCCGCATGGGCGCCACCTCGACCGCGCCCTCCCGCAGCGCGGCGCGCACCACCGGCACGATCTCGACCTCCCCCTTCGCATCCGACACGCCGAGCACGCGGCCGTGGACTTCGAACTCGGTCTCGACGCGGATGCCGCTCAGCGGCGCCCTGGTGACCGCGTCGAAGAAGCGCAGACGACGCGGCACGCGCCCGGGCAGGTGAAGGCCGATCTCGCGATCGTCGTCGCCGAGCGTGACCGAGGCGATCAGGGCATCGTGGCCGTCGCGCAGGGTGCACAGGACCGAGCCCCCGATCCGCGCAGGCAGTCGCAGGACACCGTCGGCCGGCACCGACCAGACCATCACGCGACGCGTCGCCTGCTCGATCGACTCGAGCTGAAGCGGTCGAGCGAAGCCGTCCATCTCTCCGAGGACACGGAGGACGGTCGGTTCACGCAATACCGGGTCCGCGCACAGCACCACGCGCTCGCCGGACTGCGCCACGATCACGTCCTGCGACGCCCGCGCACGCCCCAGCTCGACCTGCTCCTCCGCCCACACGCGGAAGCCGCGACCGCGCGGCACCTCGAAGGCGAAGCGACCCTGCGCATCGCACGGCGACGATCGCATCCGCCCCGCACGCGGCGGCAGCTCGTCGTCGACCTGGTCCTCGCACAGGAACACGGTCGCATCCACCCAGGGTGAACCGTCGTGGAGCTGGACGACGCCGAACAGACGCGCGGGCAATGCAGCGCCCTGCGCATGGACCGGCACTGCGCACAACCATCCCGCCAACACCAGCAGACTTCCGAACCCGCGCATCGGTCGCGCACCATAGCCAATCGACGGGATCGCCACCGACTCGCGCCGGGGTCGGGGCTAGGATCCCGACCCTTGGCGATGCGAGATCCAGGCCTCCGCCCCGCGTTCCGTTCCGACCGCCTGCTCGTCGAATTGCGCGACCCGCGCCGACCGCTGCCGTCGCGGCTGGCGGCGCTCTGCGCGGATGGAGGGGTCTCCGCAGTTCACGCGCCGTGGACCGCGACCGAGGTCCCACCGGTCGACGTCGATCCGCGCGTGCACGCCCGTCTCCGCGCGATCCTCGATCCCTTGCGCGTGCTGCACCTCGACGGCGTGACCTGCGAGCAGCTCCTCGAAGAACTCGCGCAGGAGCCCGGTATCCTGCGCAGCGCGCGCGTTCCGCTGCGCACCACCTGCGCAGCACGCCGCCGCGCCCGTCTCGACTGCGGCTGGCATCTCGAGGCGATCCGCCTGCGACAGGCGCGCCGGCTGCCCGGGTTCCGCGATGCGATCGACATCCACGTGGCGCTCGTCGACAGCGGCCTCGATGCGACGCACCCGGACCTGAAGCGCCACGCACCGCGGCGCTCCGGAGCCACGCGCGATGCCGAGGGGCACGGCACCCACGCCGCCGGATTGATCCTCGGCGGACGACGCAATCGCTTCGGACTGCGCGGCATCTGCGGCTGTCGTCTCACCGTGCACGGCGTGGCCGAGGCGCGTGCGTCGCTGGTCTCCGCGCGCGACGGCTTCCGCTTCCTCGCCGACGAGAGCGCGTGGCTCTCGGCCCTCGCGCAATGCGCGCGCGAGCGCGTCGACGTCGTCGACTTCGGCTACGCCTCGCTCGGCGAGCCCCACTTCGCGGAGCAGGCCCTTCTCGATCTCCTGCTCGAACTCGGCTGTGCCCTGGTCGCACCGATGGGCAATGATCGCGTGCTCGGCAGTCCGACAGCGTGGCCGGCCGCGCATCCGGGTGTCATCGCGGTCGCGGCGAGTTCGATCGACGACCGCGTGGCGGTGTTCTCGAGCGCCGGTGCGCATGTCGCGCTCGCCGCGCCCGGCGTGGGGATCTGGTCGACGGCGCCGATCGCGAAGGGCGTGCTCGGTCACGACTTCGATCCCGGGCTCGGTCCGAAGCGCCACGGTGCTGCACGTCCACGCGCCACGCGACACATGGAGCAGAGCGGCACCTCGTCGTCGGCCGCACTGGTCACCGCCGCCATCGCGCTGCTCCTCGCGAGCCGCGGGCGTGACACGCCCGCGCACACGCGCGCGGCGCTGCAGGCGAGCGCCTTCCGGCGCGGTGGCGGGCGCGATCACGACCTCGGCGCGGGGGTCCTCGACCTCGACGCCCTGCTGCGCGTCTGACGCCCGCGATCGCTCAGTCGGGCACGACGAGCTGGTGCGCCCAGCGCAGACGCGGCGTGCGTTCGCGCAGCGAGGCGAGGACCGCCGCTGCGTCCGAAGATGCGCTCGCCACGCTGTCTGCATCGCTCGACGTCGCTCCGAACTCGTCGAAGGCCGCGCGCGCGGCGATGCCGAGTTCGAGGTCGAGCGCCGCGAGGTTCTCGCCCAGCACCTCGCCGATCGCCGCGAGGCGCAGCGGCGGTGTCGGGTGATCCGATGTGGCCCACGGTTCGATCGCCACGGGAGTCGCCTGCTCGATGCGCCGCGCGAAGCCGATCCCGAGCGCGAGCGCCCGCAAGGGATCGAGCGGTGCCTGCGCGATCGCGTCGGCGGCGACGAGGATCGTGTGTCCCCGGCGCAGCATGCGCGCGAGCGCGGTCGCGGCCCAGGTGTCGGCATGCACCTCGTGCTGGTGCCGTTCGAGTCGGCGATTCGCATCGACCGCGCGCGGCAGGTTGCACAGCGCCTGCGGTGCAGCACCGCCGAGCGACGCCGCGTCGGTGGTGTGGCCACCGAGCACGTGCTGCAGCAGATGGAGGAATTCGAATTCCAGGGCGAGGCGCGCACACAGCTCCGCGGCGCGCGCGCGCCGGTCGTCGAGCGGCCGCAGCGACTCGTCGAGGAAGCCGTCGAGTGCGGCCGGCACACCCGAGCGCGCGGCGATGACCCTTTGCAGCAGATCGCCCGCGTCGATGCGCACGATCTCCTTGGACGCAGCCCCGATGTCCGGCAGGAAGTGCGGGTCGCAGAAGGCGGCGCCGAGCACGTCGGCGAGGAGCGAGGGCAGCGACCGCGAGATGCCGAGAGCGCACAGCGACCGCTGCGGATGACGCGCGACCAGGGTGAGCGGATCGGCGGGGTCGGCGTCGAGCCAGTCGAAGACCGTTCCATCGGTCCCGCCGCGCACGCGCGCCGTCTCCTCGTTGCAGCGCAGCACCTCGTCGAAGCGGGCACCAAGCGCAAGAAGCCGGTCGTCGGACGGAGTCCAGGCGCGTGCCCGCCCGCTGTGCACGCGGACCGCCAGTTCGAATCCCTCGCGACGCGCGACCCCCGGATCGAGACGGGTCGGCTCGAGCGCGATCGTGCTCGTTCCCATGCGGTGCTCCGTTTCGCGACTTTCGTCCGACCGGCGCACCCGGCTGAAGCCCGACCGCGACCGTCCCGTCGACCCGCGACCGGAACCTGCACAAGGTCATGCAGGAAGAGCCGTTCCATTGACGATCGACGTAGTTCCGAGCATCCTGCCGACGCCGTCACCGACGGCGCGCGAGTTCCCGACCATGCGGTTGTTCACGCTGCCGTTCGCCCTGTGCTGCGCGCTCGCGCCGGCCCAGGCCGTGCCTTCCTACCTCCCGGTGCGCGGCTACGACGTCGGCTTCCCCACCGACGCCGCCTACTTCACGACCTGGCACCAGGGCGAACTCGCGCTGGTCCTGGCGATCCCCGGTGATCGCGACATCGCGACGGTCTTCGCGCGCAACCTGCTGCCCCCCGAGACGCGCCACGTCGAGGTGGTCATCCACGAGTTCTGGGTCTACGAACCCCGCGCCTGTGCCGTCGGCAACCCGGTCTTCTTCCAGGAGACCTATCCCGGCAGCATCGTCCCCTTCGGCGCGATCCAGTACCCCGGCGCCAACAGCTTCCGCCACTCCTTCAACCTCTTCCTCTCCCCCGGCGACCCGGGCTTCTCCAACTGGAAGCTCGAATACTGCGACACGCTGGGCTGCCACGACGGCTGCGCGCGCCCCTCGCGCAACCCGCTGATCGAGGCCTACGTCATCACCTTCCGCTTCGACGGCTGAAGCGCGCGCGGGGAGCGCGGGGGTTCACGCCCGGCAGGACTCGAACCGTGAGCGCGCCATCGTGCCAGGTCGTGCCACGGTGTGTCAGGTTGTGTCCATGTGTGCCACGGGGCGAGAGTTACGCCGCCTCGCGGACCCGGCGATCGTGCCAGGTTGTGCCAGGATGTGTCAGGTTGTGACCGGGGCGATTGCACACTCCGTTGCACACTCGGCCAACTCATCGACTGCTGAGCCGTAAGCGACCGATAGACCCCACCCCCTGTCCTCGATTCGGTGACCACCGGGGCGGTCGATGGGCGGCGCTCAGCTCCGGCGAGCGGCGGCCCACAGCCGGGGCGTGAGCGTCGCGAACTCCGCGTCGGGCGTCGAGTTCACGCGCCGCAGCACGTCGGAGAGGTAGGCGTACGGATCGACGCCGAGTTCCCAGCAGCTGACGGTCAGCGAGTACAGCGTCGCCGCCCGTTGCCCGCCTTCCTCACTGCCGGCGAACAACCAGTTCTTGCGACCCACGGCCACCTGGCGCATTGCGCGTTCGCAGCGGTTGTTGTCGATCTCGAGTCGTCCGCTCTCGAGGAATCGTCCGAGCGCGTCGGCATGCCGGTCGAAGTACTTCGTCGCTTTGCCGATCGGACTCTTCGGTAGCGTGCGACTCTTCAGTTCCGCGATCCAGGCGCGGAGCGCGTCGAAGGTGCTCTTCGACTCCACCTGCCGCTTCGCAAAGCGCTGGTCGTTCGACAACTCGAGCGCCTTGCACTGGCGCTCGACATGGTAGAGAGCCTGGATCGCTTGCATCGCGGGCCTGGCGAACTCCGGTGCGGTGTCGAGCGCGTCACGGAACTTCCGACGCGCGTGCGCCATGCAGCCGACTTCGACGATGTCGCCGCTGCCGAACAGGTTGTCGTAGGCCGAGTACGCGTCGGCCTGCAGATAGCCCTTGAAGCCCGCCAGTACGCGTCTGGGGCCGTCGCCGCCCCGTCCGCGCGTGAAGTCGAACATCACATCGCCATGCTGCTCGGCGGCGTAGACCCACAGGTGAGCCGGCTTGCTGCCGGTCGCGCTCTCCTTGGTCAGCAGAGTCACCTTGGTGTCGTCCGTGCTGACGTAGCCCGAGGCAAATGCCTGCCGTGCGATCGCTGCGACGACTCCTTGCAGGACATCGCTGCCCTGACGGATCCAGTCACCCAGCGTCGACTCGGGGATGTCGACACCCTGGCGCGCGTAGATCCCGGCCTGCCGATACAGCGGCAGGTGATCGCGGTACTTCGCCGTGATCACCTGGGCGAGCATCGTTTCGCCCGCCAGACCCTTGTCGATCACCTGCGGCGGCAGGCTTGGAGTGACGACGCCCGCCTCCTCGTGTGCCTTGCACGCGAGCTTCGGTCGACGGATGACCCGGAGATAGCAGTTGGCAGGGCGGTACTCGAGCTTCTCGGTCTCCTCGTAGCCGATGATCGTGCGGGGCTCGCCGCAGCACGAGCAGCGCAGCTCGGCCTCGCTCGGTGCGACGTCTTCGATCACGCGATCGAGGTCGGCAGGCAGTCGCGGTGCGCCGCGCTTTCGCGGCTTGCGACCGCGCGGCTCCTCCAGCGGATCGTCACCGTCGGGAGCTTCGTCGACGTGCGGCGGAGGAGGTGGATCCGTGGGTTCGTCGAATGGAAGCAGGGGATGACCATCGTCGACGTAGCGCTCGCTGCGGCGACCGTAGATCTGCTTCAGGAGCGCATCGAGTTTCGCATTCAGGTCGTCGCGCTCGACTCGCAGGCTGTCCCTCTCGGCGAGCAACGCGTCGAACTGCACGCGCAGCTCCGCGAGTGCCTGCTCCGCCGTCTTGCCGATGTCCGCCACTCGATCAGCTCTACGAGAGATGCAGGGAAGAAGGCTCAGCAGGTTTCTGCTTTCGTCGGAACCAACGACGTCGACGCGCCGCCGTGAAGTCGAGTCCACCGAGCAATGCGTGCAGCTCGACCGCATCGAGACGGATCGCAGCTGCATCACCCTCGGGCCACGTGAAACTCCCCTTCTCCAGTCGCTTGTGCATCAACCAGTATCCGGACTCTTCCCAGTACAGGAACTTCACCGTGTTGCGCGCGCGGTTGCAGAACCCGAACAGATGCCCGCTGAACGGATCCAGCGCGAGAACGTGCTCGACCATCGACGCGAGGCTGTCGATCTGCTTGCGCATGTCGGTCGCTCCCTTGGCCAGGTAGATCCGGATTGACGGTGGCAGGCTCAGCATGACCGCATCACCTGGATCACGCGACGCAGGTCGTCCTCGACGAAACCCGGCGACACCCGGATCGAGGCGTCGGCGAACGCGATCTCGATCGTCGCACCGAGGGGGACCGTCGGCTGAACCTCGACGAGGTCGGCGCGCGCTCCGTCCTCGACACCCGACGTGTGATGGAACCGCTTCCGCCAGCCGTAGATCGTCCAGACCGACAGCCCGGCCTCGCGCGCGAACTCCCGGACCGACTGACCACTTCGCTCCAACTCCGAAAGCAGGTCGCGGATCTCACGCTCCTGCACCTTGGTGAATCTGACCATGCCGGTCAGTGTTGGCGGCACGGAGGAGATTCACAGATGGGGTCTATCGGGCGCTTACGCTGAGCCACCCGAGTACGGAGTGCCACCCCGCCAACGCACAGCCTCTGGCTCCAGGCAATCCCTCCCGACTGCCAGCCCTCTGCGAGAATTCTGAGACTGCGGAGCTGGTGCCGGACGCTCTCCAAGTGGCACCTCAGCACCCCTCGGCTGAGGCTGCGGACATGCCACCGATCTCGGAGGAACTCGTGGCCAGGATTCTCGGGAAGTGCGTAACCCTTGCGCGCAGTACGCGCGGGATCACCCTCGCTATCACCGCAACTTCGCTGCTCTGCATTGGAACCAGACTGCGAGCACAAGCACTGGGAGTCCACCCCTACATCGCACCCCTGTCCACAGGGGTGCCGGGCAACTTCAGCCGTCCGCCGTCAACACCGTTGCTGAACATCCCCGACGGGATCTGGAACAATGGAGAGGGCTTCCCTGTGGGTGGGATTCCGGACGTAGGTGGTTACAACTCGGGAGTCATCGCGGGCCGAGCCCCTGATGACTTTGTAGCGTAACTGTTCCGCCAACCACATCTGGTTTTGCGATTTCGCGCCGCGAGGATCGGCGCGATGGCAAGTCGAGAGGTACGGCGGCGGCAGATGACCCGTCTTCTCGCGCGGCGTGAGTCCGAGGGACTGTCGCTGCGTGAGCTTTCCGAGTGCTCCGGGATCCCGGTTGGGACCTTGAGCTGGTGGGCGCACCGGTTGCGGGCGGAGTCGGGTCCGGCGTTCGCGGAGCTCGTGGTTGCAGAGTGCGAGACTCCTTCCCTGACTCCGGAAGTCGGCGGAGGTTCAGCTGCAGACATCGTGGTCCGTCACGCGAACGGTCTCGCCATCGAGTTGCGAGGTGCTGCGGCGGAACGCGTCGTCGATCACGTCCTGCGGAGGATCGATCTGTGGTCCTGAGCATCCCTGCCCAGGTGCGGGTCTACCTCGCGTGCGAGGTCACCGACATGCGCAAGCAGTTCGACGGTCTGTGTGCGATCGTCGAGCATCGCTTCCATCGCGATCCCTACAGCGGCGACGTGTTCGCGTTCCTCAACCGTCGACGCAGTCACGTGAAGCTGCTGGTGTGGGACGGCAACGGCTTCTGGCTGGCGGCGAAGCGACTCGAGAGCGGGACCTTCGACAACTGGCAGCCCTCGACCGACGACAAGACACACGTGAAGGTCGACCGCGCGCAGCTCATGATGCTGCTCGAAGGAATCGACTTGAGGAAAGCGAAAGTTCGGCGCCACTTTGCGCGTTCGATTCGTATTGGTAGGCGCGGTGGGCAAGCAGCCGAAACAGGTGAGGGTCGAGGAGATGGATGAGACGCAGATGCGCGATCTCATTCCGACGCTGCTGCACACGATCGATCTGCTGAGGACCGAACTCGCCGATCTGCGTCGTGGCAAGTTCGGCAGGAGCTCGGAGAAGGATCGCTACTTCGACCCCACGGGTCTGCTGCCGTTCCAGGAGATCGAGGAGTTGCAGGCTGAGGCGAAGAAGACCGAGGCAGAAGCCGAGGCGATCACCATCCCCGAGCACACGCGGAAGAAGACCAAGCGTCGCCTCGACTTCCCAGATCACCTTCCCCGCAAGCGGATCGAGTGCAGGGTTCCTCGAGAGGATCTGCCCTGCCCGTGCTGCAAGACGACTCGCGTGAAGATCGGCGAGGTGACGAGCCGAGAGCTCGAGCGCATCGAGTTCACCTTCGTCAACGAGGTGGTCCGTGAGAAGGTCGCATGCCCGAAGTGCGAAGGTGAGATCCTGGTCGCGCCGGGCTTGCCGCGAGTGCTGGACAAGTGCCTGCTCGGAGCGAACTTCCTCGCACAGATCATCTTCGAGCGCTTCGCCAACCACATGCCGTACGCGCGGCTCGAGACGAAGTACGCGGCCGAAGGACTGTCGCTGTCGCGCAGCGTGATGTGCAACTCGACGATCCGCTGCGCAGAGTTGCTCGAGCCGATCTACAAAGCTATTCGCGAGGAGGTCCTCGCCAGCCTGGCGCACTCGGTGTTGCAGATCGACGACTCCGAAGTCGTGCAGCGCAACGGACCTCGCCCAGGCGAACGGAAGGTCAACATCTGGGCGATCCGTGATCAGCACGCGGGCGTCTTCTACAGCGCCACGAACTCGCGCAACCGGGACGGCCCGAAGGACATCCTCGGTGGCCGGCGCGGTCGGCTGCAGAGCGATGGGCATGATTGCTTCGATGGCCTGGACCCTGACCTCATCACGAGGATCGGTTGCTGGGCTCACGTACGCCGCTACTTCGACAAGGCACGGAAGGTCGGCGACACGAACGCGCTGAAGGTGATCGACTGGATCGGCAAGCTCTTCGCCGTCGAGCGCCTCGCCAAGAAGCAGGCGGACGCCGGCAAGGCGCTGACGGACGCCGATCTGGTTGCTCTCCGCAGAGAGCAATCGAAACCCATCGTCGATGCGATCAAGGCTTGGCTCGATCAGGCCCAAGCCGAACCACCGAGCTTGCCGGGTGGCCCGCTGATGAAGGGCGTTGGCTACGCGCTCAACCAGTGGCCGACGTTGATCCGCTTCCTGGAAGACGGGCGCATCCGCGAGATCTCGAACAATGGCTGTGAGCGCGCACTGCGGAAACTGGTGATCGGAAGGAACAACTGGCAGTGGTTCGGTTCCGCACGCGGGACCAAGGCCGCCGTCATCCTGATGACGCTGGTGCAGTCATGCCGCGAGCACGGCATCAACCCGCTCTTCTACCTCGCCGACGCCCTCCGCGAGATCTCGTCGATCCCGGCCTCCGAGGTCGCGACCCTCACGCCCAGCGGATGGCGGCGACGGTTGCGCCAAGCCGCCGAAGCCAAGCGCTCGCAGATCGCCATCGAGAGCGTTGTCCGCGATCTGACCTTCGGAAGGTAGTTGCCTCCGCCGGCCCTCGAAACGCCGCTGGGAACCGGTGCACGTCGCAGAACAGTTACTTTGTAGCAGGGCAGACAATCGGTGACGTCCACTCCTTCGCCGACTCCTCGGGCCCCCTGAACTGGCACTACCACGTCGTCGACGGGCCTTCCGGACTGGATCTGCGGCGGTTCGTCGGATACTTGCGTCCTGCGGCGCTCGGGGCCTATCCCGCCAATGGTCCCGTGGACGACGCAGCGTTCGAGATCCTCGCGCCACTGAGCTTGAACACCTCCCAGCCGATCGTGGTCGTGATCGGCACGTGGTCTACGGCCGGCCTACCCGAGGATCCCATCTACTCTGGTAGCACACCAAGGCGCTTTCTCTATCCGGGATACAAGCGCGCGGATGGGCTCGTGCTCGGCGGCTCGTACGCGGACCAGATCGCGCGCCCTGGCCCGAACCTTGTGGACATGGTGAACCATCCACCGAGCGGCTACCAGGTCATTGCCGCCCATATCGTTCCACGCACCTTCCCCCGCCCCCTCGTCTTCGAAATGCAGCGCTACGTGCAACTGGCGAAGGCAATCGACCTCATGTTTTCTCAGGCGACCGGGTCTCCGTTCCTTCCTCCGAACTTCCCTTCCATAGCCACACCGCTACCCAAGTTCCTTGCAGGTGGATCCATGGGTGGCCTCACTGCGGCACTCGGCCCTCTCTACTACCCCAACGTGTTCTACGGAGGCAGTGCCGGAGCCTTCTCCGCGTCCATTCGCCGCACGATGGGTGAGCAGTTTGCTTGGAACTACGTCGGCCGCCGAAGTGGCATGGGGCTCGACGAGACCTCGCTGACGATCTTCGACACTCTCGAATGGGCTACCTGGTTCCGGCAACAGGGCTCCGACTATTTCAGCAGCTCCCAGATCCTCCGTCGCCGTCGAGGCGAACAGGTGCATCCTCTGCTGTATCTCGTGGGTGATGAGGACACGGTCACCTGCGGTGTTGACTGGATTCCGTATCTCAGCGGCACTCGATCGATGGTCGAGCGTGGAGCATCGACCGTAGTGCAGGGCTCCGCGGACTTCTGGTGGACGATCGTCGACAAGCGCTGCCACGCGGAAGGTGGCGAGTTCCGCACCGCGATCATGAACGCCCCCAGCACCTACACGCCAGACAACGACAAGGAGTTCGTCAACGTCGTCTATCAACACTGGTTGGCAAACCACAACGGGACCTTCGCATCCTATTCTCCCGTTCCCGATGACCTGAGTGAGGACCCGTACGCTCGCTTCCTCACCCGTGGCCCTCAGCCGGTCGGACCATCGAGCCCATTCCTGCACCTGGACACGAGCTTTGGTGACCCCAGCCACCCCGGACGCACACCAGGAAACGGCCTCACACTCGGCGCCGACGAGTCGCTGAAGAGCCTGGTCATCAACGGCCAGACCTACGTCTACGCCGGTGATGCCGACGGCATCGTCCACCGCTTCAGCCTGGATCCCATCTCGCTGGCATTCGGCGAGGAAGCACGTTCCACGAGTCTCGGCTACGGCGCATTCGCTCTAACGATTGGCAAGCCTGACAATACAACCACGACCGTCATCGTCGGCACTTTGCGAGCCATGTATCAGCTCGATCCGCTCTCGCTGCAAATCGTGCGTTCAACAAGTCTCGACTTCGAACACGAAGGGCCGCGGCGGATTGCGATCGCCGAGGTGTTCGGCTCTCGCGCTGGCAAGGAGATCCTGGTCACGACCTTTCAGGGACACCTGCGGGTCTACGATGGTCTCTTCAACCTCATCACTGATCTGGGCGAGCCTGGGATTCAGGACTTCGAGGTGCATGAGGGCGCCGACTACAGCTGGGCTACGACCAGCTCCCACGTCCCCATCACGCTGCTGTCCCATCGCGGCCACCTCGCCAACATCACGCTGAACGATCCCGCGGCGAGTCCCGGAGCACCGAATGCGGAGTTGCACTGCTGGACTGCCGGCGAGGACGGTGGACCGGGCGACCTCGAGCGCGTGGTCATGGCGTCGTCGGTCGAGGTTGTTGCTTCATACGCCCTCGACCAGTCGAAGGACTTCCCGATCAAGCGGTTCGATGCACTCACTCTGACCCCCTCGGCCGGGGGCCACCTCGGCAAGCAGCAACTGCCCAACTCCCCGGGTGCCTACGCCCAAGGATGGCCTTCGGACATCGCAGCCATGCACGACGCCGCAGGGAACCTGACGGGGTTCGCCATGCTCTCCTCCGATCGACTCAGCTGGGTGCCGACTTCGGGGCCCGCTCGGCAGATTCTGGTCTCGACCTTCTCACCCGCGCATCGCGCCATCGCAATCCACGCAGCAGACCTTGAAGGCGACGCGTCCGAGGAACTGGTGATCTCGACGCTGACCGGGCACCTGGTCTGGCTGCGCCAGTCGGAGTTCGCCGGCACGGCGGGCTTCCAGCCCTGGACGCTGCGACCCACGATTCCGCAAACGTCGCCCTACCTGGCCCCACCCTTCCCGCGCACCAACCACACTCTCGCCGGCACCTGGGGCATGGTGTGGCGCGAGAACTGGACCGAGACCGACGAGGGCGACCTTTTCCCGAACCATCACATCTACGCGGCGACCCAGGCCGGAGAGCTGTACGAAGTGAATCCGACATCGGGCGCGTCGACGCTGATGGCGGACATGCGGCATCTCGGGGAGGCGCCGAATCCGGGGGGCGGCACGATTCGCGCGGCCGTTGTGCCCGAGTCACCCATTCGTGATCTCGCGTGGGTTGGTGATCAGGTGTCCGGGATTGCGCCAGGAGCGCAGGAGCTATTCCGTTGGACATCCGATTCGAATCCCGTCTACCCACCGGCACCAACTGGCGACTGGTGGTTGAACACGAAGCCCTGGCAAAACAAGACTTCGTGGTACCTCACTCCGAGCTGGTACAAGGATCCGGCCGTCGTGAATGGTACGTACGACGCGCCCGCTTCACCGGAACTGCTGGTGCACAACGGATTCGTTCCGCTCACCGGCAGCGGTGCCGTCTCGACGAAACTCGGTGGCGACGCTGGCGCGTTCGCTGACGAACTACACTGGTGGGGCGGGAGCACAGACCTCTTCCCCAATCTCGTGCAGGGCGCGTACTCCATGGGAGCGGCGATCGCTGGCAACTGGTACACGTCGGCAGACACCCTTGGCGTGCCCAACTACGGCACCGGACCCGCGCAGTGCAAGGACCTGCGCAATATGGTCGCCGATCGCTTCGGCACCACTTACAGCCTGCAATCACTGCGTCTCGGCCACGATGCCCTTGGTCGGGTCGTCGTCGCGTCCACCTCGGGAGGAAGCGTGGTCCTGCTGCGCCCGCATGGCTCCAGCCTGACCAACCACGGCGACGTGCTGTGGTCGAGCACCGCCTTCGACGACGGCTACGGAGTCACAGCTTTGGCCTTGCGCCAGGTTCCCGGTGACACCGACAAGCTGGACATCTTCTACGGCACCTGCTTCGGCTACCCGGATCCCACCCAGCTACCCCCCGCTGACAAGGCGGGCGTGAGCAGTACGATCCGCTGGCTCCGCTGGGACGGTAGCTCGACCGGCGGCATGACCTCGATGGGCATACTGCATCTCGATCCCGACTCGTCCGACACCCGTGGTGGCTTCGCGATCGCGGGGCTCGCGGTCGGCGACATCATCCAGGACGGCACCCATCCGGGGGCCGAACTGGTCGCGACGACCCTGGCTGGCGACCTCTACGTCTTATCCATCGTGTCGGGGACGATCAGCTCGACGCCGATCGTGCGCGCCTGGGTCGATGCCGCGCTCGGGGCCAACAACTCGATCCTCATCGAGGACATGGACATGGACTTGAAGAACGAACTCTACGTCGCCAGCTCGCAGGGCATCTTCAAGTGGAGGCAGTGATGAACCCAACTACCAAGTTGATCCTCGGTCGCTGGTGCTGGTTGGCGGTGGTCTTCGGCACCACCGCTGCGTCACTCTTCTCGCAACGCACCCTGGTGGTCGATAGCGCGAACGGGCCGTACTACGATCTGCAGCCGGCCCTGCTCGCTTCGCAGCGGGGCGACACCATCTTGATCCGGCCCGGCAATGGAAGCGTCTACAACTGCAACTACGACATCCGCAGCAGTCGGCGCATTGTCGCGCCGGGACCAGTCACTCCGATCGTGGCGGCGAACGGAGTGATTTCGGTCCCTGCCAGTGATCTCGTGGTCATCGACAACCTCCGCTTCGGCGGGCCCCAGCCGCCGTATGGTTGGGTGATCGACTCCCACCTCGGTTCTCCGGGTACATTACTGCTCTCGCGGCTCTACCGGGGCAATGTCCCCGGCGTGGACGGCGGCGGAATGGTCAGTGCGTCGAACTGCGGGCGCGTCATCTGGACCGACTGCCATGTGCACTACGGCTGTTGTCCCGCGGTGTTCGCCGGCAACTCCAACGTCTACATCCTCGACTGCGATTTGGAGAGCGACTACATTTGGCCATTCTTCCTGGGGCAGCAGGGCGAGATCTTCTTGACCGGCAACTGCCGCGCTTGGATCGTCAACACGAGAGCCAAGGGGGGCAACTACTCGGGGCCCGGAACCGGAGGCGATGCTGGACTGCATGCACTCGGCAACAGCCAGGTCTTCATCGGTGGCAGATCGTCGTTCATCGGTGGCACTTGGCAGTCCAATGTCGGGACCGAGCGCAACACAGGAATCTGGCTCGGCGACCCGGGAGTCATCGCGCCAACAGACCTGGTTGTGCTTGACCCGCTGACGATCAGCAACACGGCTCGATACACGCAGGGCCATGAGATCATCCACGAGATGCCCGTCGTCTCCCCTGGAGATGCGATCCGTGGTCAATCACAGCGAATCGCGTTGGTGGGCCCAACGCAGTCCGTGATGGCCCTGTTCGTGAGCCTCATGACGCCGCGCCCGCCGATCGTCACGGACATGGGCGACATCTGGCTCGACCCCGCCACGACCATGCTGCTCGGCGCTGGTGCGGTCGACACCCGGCGCGACCTTGTGCTGAATACCACCATCCCAAACTGGCTGCCGGTCGGCGAAGTGATTCTCTACCAAGCCATCTCGCTCTCGCAGCAGAACATGTTCGAGCTCAGTCCACCGGGCTTCGCCGTGGTGCAATGACCCAATTCCGTCCGAAATCTCGAACGCATGTCCCACCAACAACCTACGTCGATGCGCCCCACCGGTACGATGACCCTCCGTGCCGTCCCTCCAGCCCCTCCGACTCCTGCTGACCGCCGTCGCGGGCTGGGTTCATCGAGAGCTTGGTCTGGCGCTCCCGGGACAGCGACCGGCGGACCGGCCGACTGACGCGTCGGAGTCGCCGAACCAACGGACGGTCACGGACACCCCAGTCCCACGTGGCCCACGTTCGCCCACGTCGCGCCCGGGTTGCCCCGCCCCGCCACCCGGGGCCGTCCGGTCGCTCCGGCGCCACCCAGGCGAACCAGCGAGGCCAGCCTCCCGCCACGCCGCCACGCCAGATCGTGCCACCCCGTGCCACGTCCTGCCCCGGTGCGACCACTCCAATTGCACACTCCATTGCACACTCCCACCCCCCGAATTCGCGATCGCGCCCAAACGGGCGATTCTCGCGCGAACTCGGGGGGGTAGGTGATAGGCCCTGCAGGACTCGAACCCGACGCCGTCGGTCAGCGCAACACCGGCGTGGCTGATCCCGACCGCGGCGACGGGAGCTTGGTCGTAGGGCTCGGCACTCACCCTCACCCGATTGTTCGGGACACCGCGCGAG
This sequence comes from Planctomycetota bacterium, assembly GCA_046349595.1. GTDB lineage: Bacteria > Planctomycetota > UBA1135 > UBA1135 > UBA2386 > JACRLW01. The sequence goes on along the minus strand of JAXMCA010000001.1, from coordinate 696,662 downwards.
AAGGTGCCGCTCGGCAATCCAGCCGGAGCGCGGGCGAGGTCGGCCAAGGTGAGCAGCGTGCAACGGCGCGCATTCCACCGGAATCCGGGCGGGGACCCGGTGCGTGCCGTGTCCCGTCCGCCGTGATCGAAGCACGCCCCCGCGACAGCAACACAACGCTTGGCAACCGAGCGGGTCGTGACTGCGTCTCCATCACCAGGCTCGGATCGGCCGAGTCGTCGTGCCGGTTCATCGCGAGGTTCCGGTGATGAAGCCGTCTTCACCGCGCGGGCAGTCCCAACCACCACGCGGGCGTGGACGCACTCCGTCTCGACACCCGACAACGCAGGAAGCCGGAGCAAACCCCGCTCCACCACGTGCTCGCCGAACACGTCGAGATCTTCCTCGACCGAATCGCCCGGATTGACACCCATTCACTCCCCCGCTTCGTCGAACGCGAACTCCGCGTTCCTCGACTGCAGAACTCTGGCGCGAGGCCCGTGTGATGCCCCTTGCACGGCCTGCGTCAGGGACGATCTCGTCGCCTTCTCCTGCAAGGCGGTGGTTCCACATCTCATGCGGCACGCGACGCATGCTCGGCACCCTCGCCTGGCTCGTCGTTCGCGTGCTGCCGGACACGGCCGTCGGACAGCGGGTCCTCTTGACTGAGACGATCCACGCAGAAGACCTCGGTGTCACACCGGGTCACGCCCTGGTACGCCACCGGTGTGCTCGCAGACACGCATGTCGGGAAGCATGCAGCGAGTCGTCTCCGCGTTTCGAATCCCGCACTCCTCATCCTGCCAGCAACGTCCGCATCCCATCTCGCTCGCGCACGGGCGAGATGCACGTTGTTGTTCCGATCCCGCACCCAGGCGAGCGTCTCGTCCAGCGCCTGCTGGAAAACCGTTCCGGATTGCGCCTGAACAGCCACAGGCATGGCTCCGAGCTCACCTCTTGCGGTCAGCGGGATCGGCCGGGACGCGGAGTCGATTGACCAACGGATCGGCGTGAAGCAGAGTCCTGGGAGGCCTCCGGCCCGCCCAGGACCTGATTCGGCGGTCGCGCTCCGAACCCCATGACCGCATTCCAATCGCTTCAGATCGCCTTCCTGCTCGCCATTCCCGTCGCGGCGCAGAGCTCGCCCACGATCTTCCCGCTGGTCGCGCCGACGAGCGCGACGAACACCGAGGGAGCGGCCGCGACCGCATTCCCCTTCGGCTCGTCACTGTCGCGTCACGTCCAATACGCCTACGACGGTTCGAGCATCGGCTATGCCGCACCGATGCGCATCGGCGCGATCGAGCTGCGCGCCGACGGCAACACTCCCGGTGGGTCGATCGCCGGCAGCTACAACTTCAGCCTCACCTGTTCGACCGCGGTGCACGCGCCCGGCGCACTGTCGACGACCTTCGCGGACAACCAGGGCGGCGACAAGATCGTCGTGCGAAGCGGTCCCCTCGCGGTACTCGCGCCCGCCGTCGGACAGGCGCCGAACGAGTTCTCGCTCCGCATCCCCTTCAGCAGGACCTTCGAGTGGGATCCGCGGAATGGACCACTCCTCCTCGACTTCGCCTACAACGCCGCCACTCCGGCCTTCGGCGCCTGGGATGCCGAAGTGAGTCCCGGCGTCGTCGGCGGCATCACGGCAGACGGCAGCACAGCAGTGAGAGCGACTGCGATTCTGACCACCGCGCCGGTACTGCGTCTGGTCGCCGTCGGCGACGTCACACCTGCCGCCTTCGCGACCATCGAGGGTCAGACCTCCACCGGTTTCCCTTGGAACCGGGTGGCCGGCTCGGGCATGCGCACGCTCAATCTCTACGAGAGCGCCGTCATGCCCGCCGGACGGCGCCTGATCACCGCCCTGGCCTGGCGCACCGACGCCGGTTCAGCGTTCGTCGGACGCAGCTATGACGTCCGGATCTCGATGTCGACCAGCCCGCTCACCGGTGCCACGCTGAGTGCGACCTTCGCCGCCAACCACGGCGGCGATCTGACGACGGTGTTCGACGGCATCCTGGTCGCGCCGGCGAGCCCGGCCAGCGCGGACCTCGGTCAGTTCGACCTGTTCTGCGAATTGCAGCGACCCTTCGAATACGACGCGACCAACGGCGCCCTCGCGGTCGACGTCCAGTTGCGAAACTCCACCGGCGCGACCGGCGCCAACTTCGACGTGACCGCGCAGCAGGGCCTACAGGTCGGACGGCTCTCGGAGACCACCAACCCCAATGCCGCCACCGGCACGAGCAACCAACCGGGAGTCGCATTGGTCATGGCGATCCGAAGCGTACCGGTGCCGGTGATCCCCTCCTCGCTCGCCAACGCAGTCAATCCGTCCCCTGCCAACGGCACGGGATTCCCCTGGAACTCGACTGCGTGCCGCACGATCGCGATGCTCTCCGCGGCGGAGGCCGGGATCGCGCAGCCGACCTTCGTGCGGCATCTGCGATTCCGGCCGACGGGCACGGTGACGACGTTCGGACCGTGCACCTACACCTGCACGATCGACCTCTCGAACCCGACCAATACGCCAGCCACCGTCAGTCCGACCTTCGACCTGAATCACGGCAGCAACCGGCAGAGAGCGTTCGACGGCCAGTTCTCGATGCCGTTCGGGACGCGTGTCGCGAACGATCCCCACTTCCCGATCGAAGTGAAGCTCCAGCATCCCATCCTGTGGGACCCGGTGGCACACCCTTATCTGACGGTGGACATCGTCGTGACCAACCGAGCGGGTTCGGGGATCGCGATCGAGACGACCAGCGGATTGACGACCGATGATGCACGCGTGTTCGGTGCCAGCGCAAGCGCGACGACGGGCACTACACAGCCACTCGCCTTCGTGATGCAGATCGGTGGGGAGGCTGCGAACGGGCTGGCGACCAACTACGGCACCGGTTGTGCGGGGACCAACGGGGTGCCCAGTTGCATCGCCGTGGGCTTGCCCAGCCTGCCGAACCGCGACTTCCGCATCGGTGTGCGCCGCGCTGCGGGCAACTCGCTCGCGATCCTGTTGCTCGGCCTCAGCACGGCGAACCTTCCGCTGCCGGGTGCTCCGGGGTGCAACATCCTCAACGGCCTCGAATTCGGCACCCTCGCCAACGTGGTCACGGGTCCCGCCGGTGATGCGTCTGCGGGCCTTTCGCTCCCCGCGCAGCCCGGCTTCGACGGCGTCGTCCTCCTGGCCCAGTGGGTGGTCCTCGATCCGCTGATCAGTCCGTTCACTCCGGTCACCAGCGACGGACTCTCGTTGACCTTGCGCTTCTTCTGACCGGCCGCAGCCCTGCGCGCGCCGCAGGTACTCCCGGGCCGGGTCGATGAGGCGTGTTCCGCTCGATCACCGCCGCGACCACCTCCATGTCCTCGACGGCCTCATCGGTTGCGACCTCGGACGCGTTACCGGCGGCGCAGCAGGCCATCGCCTCGGGTCATACTCGAACTCCGGCGACAACGGCACCGACGCACGCTCGAAGGCGACGATGCCAACTCCTGGTCGCTTCAGTCCGGAGTGCACGCCCGGAGAGACTTGAACTCCCAACCCTCAGATCCGAAGTCTGATGCTCTATCCAATTGAGCTACGGGCGCGTGAGGGCGGAGAGGATCGGCGGAGGAGGCGTGCGACGCAAGAGCGCGACGGATCCGCCGGGCACTCCATGAACGCAGCTGGCCGGGGACCGCGCGGGGCGATCTCCGGCCTGCGAAGGCGCGCGGGAGGTCCCGCGGGTCGGTGTGCGAGGGCTCACTGCACGTAGTGCGTGGAGCAGACGTCCGTCACCGGCAGCGGGAGGAAGTTGCCGCTCGGGTTGAAGATCACGCCCTGGAAGTAGAGGGTGATGCCGGCGACGACCGGCGGGATCTCGCCGATGCAGTCGGTGACGCAGGGGCCGTCGTGGCCGACGCCGCAGATGTAGTTGGTGAAGTTGTTGCCGAGGCCGAGCGAGACCAGGCCGGGGATCACCGAGGGGGTGTTGTCGGGGCTGATCAGCACGTAGATGCGGTTCGGACGCGCCTGGCCGCCGTCGTGGACGTAGACGCACTGGATCTGGCCGACGTGGAGTTCGTCGTCACAGGCGATCATCGGGCGCGTGGGCTCGAAGAGGCGCACGCCGAAGCGCGCGACGCGGCAACCGTTGCGGAACAGGGAGATCGAGTAGCAACCGGCGGGCAGGCACTGCGGCGGGCAGACTTCGAGCTGCGTGCCGTCGCGGTTCACTTCCCACGACCCCTCGCCCACGGTGCCGTCCTCGTCGAGGCGCGTGCAGCCGAAGTAGACGGCGTCGATCAGGTCGAGGCAGCGACCGCTGATCGTGAAGCAGTCCGGGGTGACGACGGGCAGCGAGCAGACGTCGATCCCGCCGACGCTGGGCCAGTAGCAGGAGTACTGGCAGCGGCCATGGCGGCCGCGGTGCGAGTGTCCGCAGTGACCGCGACGGTGAGCGCCACAGTTGGTGCTGCCGCCGGACCCACCGGAGCCACCGCCGGTGGTCGTCGGGGCGTTGCTGAGGTCGAGCTGGTCGATGCTTCCGGCGCTGAACAACCCGATGTCCTCGAAGGACTGGACACTGGGGTTCTGCGCGGAGATGGCCGCGGCGAAGACGAAGGACGTGAGGAGTGCTGCGAGGACTTTCATGAAGTGTGCTGTCGGAGGTGAACGGTCGTGGGGAACCCTAGCCCGCGCACGGCGCAGCGGTCGCCGCCGGCCATGGCCACACGGCCGACCGTGCCACACCACCCGACCGGCGACGGATCGCGCCGTCGCCACCGCGCGTTCACGCGTCCCGCTCCGACACACGAAGGGTCGCGAGTCCCGGACGCTTCACGAGGTAGAACACCACCGGGTAGATCAGCAGCTCCAGCACGAAGCTCGTCGCGAGTCCGCCGATCATCGGCGCGGCGAGCCGCCGCATGGTGTCGGCGCCGGCGCCGGTGGCCCACAGCAGGGGAACCAGACCGACGAAGGTGGTCAGCACCGTCATGGTCTTCGGGCGGATGCGCTTCACCGCGCCGTCGTGCACCGCGAGCCACAGGTCGTCGGCGTTGCGCAGACGGCCTTCGTCGCGGAATCGTTCGAAGCTGCGTTCGAGATAGAGCAGCATCACGAGTCCCGTCTCCGCATCGAGCCCGGCGAGCGCGATCATGCCCACCCAGACGGCGAGCGAGATCTCGTAGTCGAGGTACCACAGGAACCACACGGCTCCCACCATGCTGAAGGGCACGGCGAGGAGCACGATGGAAACCCGCAGCCACGAACGCGTGGCCAGATAGAGCAGCAGCACGATCCCCACGGCGGTGATCGGCAACACCATCGCGAGCCGCTCGTTCGCGGCCTCCAGGTACTCGAACTGGCCGGACCAGCGCAGCGTGTAGCCGGCGGGCAAGGAGACGGTGCGCGCCACCACGTCCTTGGCGCGGGCCACGTAGGTGCCGAGATCGATGCCGTGGATGTCGACGAAGATCCACGCGGTCAGGCGCGCGTTCTCGCTCTTCACCATCGCCGGCCCCTCGTGGATCGCCAGCTCGGCGAGCTGCCCCAGCGGGACCTGGGTCCCGGAGGGGGCGGGCACGAGCGTCTGCCGCAGCGCCGGCAGGTTGTCGCGCAGCTCGTGCGGATACCGCAGGTTGACGGGATAGCGCTCGCGACCCTCGACCGTGGCGGCGATGTTCATGCCGCCGATCGCACCCATGATCAGCTCCTGCACGTCGCCGAGCAGGATGCCGTGGCGCGCCACCGCCTCGCGGTCGATGCGCACGTCGAGATAACTCCCGCCCACCGCCTTCTCGGGAAACGCGCTGACGGTGTTGGCCCCGGTGACGGGATCGGTGCGAAGCGAGTCGGCGATACGAACGGCGATCCGCTCGAGCACGTCGAGATCCGGCCCCATCACCTTCACGCCGATCGGAGTGCGGATGCCGGTCGCGAGCATGTCGATGCGGGTGCGGATCGGCATGGTCCACGCGTTGGTCAATCCCGGGATCTGCAGCGCGTCGTTCATGCCCGGCACGCGCGTGCCGTCGGCCCAGGTGAAGCCGTAGACGAGCTCGCGCGAGGTGATCGGCACGCTGTCGGGCCACAGCGGCCGCAGAAGCGCGCGCAGCGATTCCGGCCAGTCGGCGTAGAAGCGGTCGACCGGCTTGTGCCGCCAACGCTGCGGATCGCGGTGCAGCGTGATGGTCGTCTCCAGCATGTTGGGCGGCGCCGGATCCGTCGCGGTCTCGGCGCTGCCGATCTTGCCCAGCACGGACTCGACCTCGGGGAAGGTGGCGAGGATCGCGTCGGTCTGCTGCAGCAACTCGCGCGCCTTGTCCACGCTCAGACCGGGATCGGTGGTCGGCATGTACAGGAGGTCGCCCTCCTCGAGCGGCGGCATGAACTCCGAGCCGAGCTTGCTCAGCGGCCACACGCTGATCCCGACGAGCAGCACGGCCCCGATCAGGACGGCCCAGCGCAGGCGCATCGCCAGCGCGAAGAAGGGGTCGTAGATGCGCTCCATCAGCCGGCTGAGCGGATTGCGCTCCTCGGACAGGATCCGCTGCGGAAGCAGCAGCACGCCGCTGAGCACGATCCAGCCGATCACGTAGGCACGGCGGTGGGCATCGAGCGCCGGCCAGGGAACGAAGGCGAGGAGTGCCGCGGGGATCGCCATCGCGCACAGCGGCACCAACAGCGCATGCAGACGTCCGCGCGCGGCCGACGTCATCCGCTCGCGCACGAACAGGGTCATCAGCACGGGGATGATGGTGACGGCGAGGAAGGCGGCTGCCGTCATCGCCAGCGTCTTGGTCCACGCCAGGGGTTTGAACAGGCGGCCGGACTGCTCGCCGAGCGCGAACACCGGCAGGAAGCCGAGGGTCACGACCAGCAGGCTGAAGAACAGCGACGGTCCCACCTCGCGCGCCGCATCGGCGATCAGCGCCGTGTGCGAGCGCGGCACACCGCCCGCGGCGACGCGTGCGCTCTCCTGCTCGAGGTGTTTGTGCGCGTTCTCGACCATCACGATCGAGCTGTCGACCATCACGCCGATCGCGATGGCGATGCCGCCGAGGCTCATGATGTTGGCGTTGATGCCGAGCAGGTACATCGCCAGCAGGCTGAGGAGCACGCCGGTCGGCAGCACGATCACCGCGACCAGCGCGCTGCGCGCGTGCAGCAGGAACAGCAGGCACACCGCCGAGACGACGAGGATCTCCTCGATCAACGTGCCGATCAGCGTGTGCACCGAGCGATCGATCAGGTCGCTGCGGTCGTAGCCGGTGCGGATCGCCACGCCGGCGGGCAGGCCGCGTTCGAGCTGAGGCAGCTTGGCGCGGACCGCGGCGATGGTGTCGCGCGCGTTCTCGCCGGCGCGCATCACCACGATCCCACCCACAGCCTCGCCGCTGCCGTTCCAGTCGATCACGCCGCGTCGCATCTCCGGCCCGACGCGCAGCTCGGCCACGTCGCCGAGCCACACCGGCGCGCCCTCCGCGTTCACGCCGACCGAGATCCGCCCGAGTTCGTGGAGCACGCGCGCCGTGCGCAGCGCATCGAGAGGCTTGCCCGCGGAGCGCGCCGCGGTGATCTCGTCCTGCGTGAGGCTTCCGAGGTAGCCGATGCCACGCACCATGTATTCGCGCTCGCTGAGCTCGACGAGGCCGCCACCGGCATCGAGGTTCGAGCGCTGCACCGCGGTCTTCACCGCATCGAGAGGGATGTCGAGGGCGAGCAGCTTCACCGGATCCACGACGATCTGGTACTGCTTCACGAAGCCGCCGATGCTGGCGACCTCGCTCACGCCGTCGGTGGCGGTCAGCTCGAAACGCAGGAACCAGTCCTGCAGACCACGCAGTCGCCCGAGATCGACGTCGCACGCGACCAGCGGCGCGCCGTCGACCGGACATCGTTCGTGCGCGTCGTCCTCCTCGAAGATGCGGTGGTGCACGAGGCGCGCGCGCACCTGATCGTCGAGCGTCGCGAGCGCCTCGGATCCGAACCAGCGCCGGGTCGGCGGATCCTCCCACACGCCGTCTGCGTGGTTCGGACAGTGGCGACCGGTCACCAGCACGTACTCGAAGATCCAGCCCACGCCGGTCGCATCCGGACCGAGCTGGGGCACGACCCCGGCCGGCAGCTGCGAGGTCACCGCGCTGAGCTGCTCGAGCACACGGCTGCGTGCCCAGTACGGATCGGTGCCGTCGGCGAAGATCACGTAGACGTAGCTCGCGCCGAACATGCTGTAGCCGCGCACGTCCTTCGCGAAGGGCACGGCGAGCATCGCCGTGGTCAACGGATAGGTGACCTGGTCCTCGACGATCTGCGGCGCCTGACCCGCGAAGTCGGTGCGCACGATCACCTGCACGTCGGAGAGGTCGGGGATCGCGTCGATCTTGACGTGTCGCATCGCGAACACGCCGCCGAACACGCCGAAGGCCAGAAGCAGCAGCACCAGCACGCGATTGCGGATGCAGACGTCGATCAGCTTGCCGATCATCGACCCTTCGCCCTCGGCATGGTCTCCTCCACGGTGCCGCAGGTCAGCATCGCGCTGCCCATGTACGGATTGGCGAGACGACCGGGGGGCTGCAGCCACGACGCCTCCACCATCGGACAGTGCGCGCGCACCAGCTCACGGTCGGACGGATGGGCGCGCAGCAGGGCGATCAGCGCCGTCGACAAGGGGGCGAAGGCGGCGCGTGCGGCGACCACGTCGAGACCGTCCTTCGGGATCGCGCCGGTGAGGTTGTCGACGAGCGTCTGTGCCTCGCCCTTCGCCGCGGCATGCAAGGCGGTCAGCGCGGTAGCCATCGCATGCCATTGCTCGTCGAGCCCGGCGACGCCATCGGCGGCCAGGATCGCCGAGGCGCGCAGGTAGCTCTCCGCGATGCGATCGACGGACTCCGCGGGCAGGGCCGGGGAAACGGTGTCCTGCGCGCTGCGTGCGGCCGGCAGTCGCTGCCGGCGATCGAAACAGCCGAGCATGCGCGGCCCCATGAAGGGATTGCGGACCGCGGGACCGGTCTGCAGCCACATGCCACCGCCCTGCTCCTCGCGGTACATCGGACAGTGCAGTTCCTCGAGACCCGCGCCGAGACCACGCGGAACGCCGGTCGCGCGCAGCAGCGTGCCCAGCGCCACGCCGAGGTCCGCGAAGAGACGCCGCGCGGTCTCGATGTCCTGCGCAGCGATCAGCTCGAGCGCCTTGCCGCGGGCGACGGCCGCCTCGTCGTGATGCGACCAGAAGCCGTCCAGGGGGAGCGCGAGCGCGGCGTCGAGCTCCGCAGCGAGACCGCGCGCGTCCGCCGCGGCCGGCAGCGCATCGCGGGTCAGTGCGTCGGCGAGTCCGAGGTAGGCCCGGACCACCGTCGTGAGGTGCCCATCGAGCGCCTCGGGAAGGTCGGCGAGTTCCGCCACCGGATCGGAGCCTGCGGAAGCGCCGCCTTCCAGTCCCTCGCGGACCATGCGCAGCATCGCCTCGCGCAGGCGACTCTCGCTGTCGAGCAGGAACTGCGCGCTCACCACCACCGATTCGCCCGGTTTCACGCCGTCCAGGACCTCGACCATGCCCGCGTCGGTCTCCACGCCGAGACGCAAGTCGCGCGGTTCGAAGTGGCCGTCGTTGAGCGCGACGAAGGCGAGCGTGCGCCGTCCGGTGTCGACCACCGCGGAACGCGGCAGCAACGTGCGTTCTGCGGCGAGCGTGCGCGACAGCACCACGCTCGCGTACATCCCCGGCTTCAGCAGTCCGAGCGCATTGTCGAACTCGAGCCGCACCTGCACCTGGCGCGTCCGCGCATCGACCCAGGGCTGGATCCAGGTGACCTTGCCGACGAACTCCTGTCCGGGGACATAGGCCAGCGTCATCCTGGCCTCCTGTCCCACCTCGACGAAGGGGATCTGCGACTCGTAGACGGTGACCGCGACCCACACGCGGTCGAGGTTGCCGACGCGGAACAGGCGCATGCCTTCCTCCGCGCGCATGCCCTGCACCGCGTCCTTCTCGATGACGACTCCGGCGACCTTGCTGCGCAGCGTGAGCGTGCGCGCGACCTCGCCGCGATGCGCCAGATCGTCGATCTGTGCGTCGTCGATGTCGAAGAGGCGCAGACGGGTCCGCGGGGCGGCCGCGGCAGACTCGCCCTCGCGCAGGGCGATCAGCAGCTCCTGTTGTGCGGTGAGCAGGTCCGGCGAGTACAGCTCGAAGAGCGGATCTCCGACCGCGACCTTCGCACCGAGGCGATCGACGTGCAGCGTCTCGATCCAACCCGGCACCTTGAGGGTGACGTCGCGCAGCCCGGACTCGTCGTAACCGATGGTTCCCACCGTGCGCAGCGTCCGCTGCAGCGGCCCCGTCCCGACCAGCGCGGTGCGCACGCCGATGTTCTGCGCGATGCGCGGGTCGACGACCACATCGTGTCCGATGCGCGAGGGATCGACGGGCACCAGCTCCATCTGGCAGAAGGGACAGATCCCCGGCCCGTGCACCAGCACGCTCGGGTGCATGCCGCAGGTGTGGAGGCGCTCGTCCCGTGGTGCCGCATCGCGGCCGCCGCGCAGGTCGTCGAGCATGCTCACGAGGGTCTGCTTCATCGCATCGCCGAAGCGATGTCCGACGAAGACGGCGACGGCGATCGAGAGCATCCACAGAAAGACGACGACCAGACGCGGTCCCCGTCGCTGCAGGTTGGGTTCGTTCACGACTTCACCTCCTCGGTCTCCGAAGCTCCTCCGGTCAGCCTTTCGATCTCGGCGAGATCGCCGGTCAGCGCCGCACGTGCGCGACGCTCCTCCAACGTGAGTTCCAGGACGCGCCGGCTGAGCTCGACCAGCGCGGCGAAGTCGGCGCGTCCCGCCTCGTACTGGGCGCGCACCGCCTCCAGGTTGCGGCGCGTACGCGGCAGGATCTCGTCGCGCAACAGCACGGCGCGGCGATGGCCGGCGTCGGCGCGCGCCGTCAGTTCCTGCAGCGCGAGCAGGACGGCGTTGCGCTCGCTGCGGTAGCGCAACACGCTCGCGAGCGTCGCCGCATTGCGCTGCAGCACCCCGGCTCGCAGGCGATCGAAGTTCAGCGGCAGCGACACTCCGAGGCTGAGGTTCCAGGCGTCCTTGCCGTTCGCGACCGGGCTGATCCCGTCCATGATCGCGTTGAACATGCCACCCACGCTGAAGTCCGGGTGGTACTGCTGCTCGGCCAGATCGATGGTGGCGAGATCGCGCGCGATCATCCGACGCATCGCGGCGAGTTGCGGGTTGTGCGCGAGCGCACGCGCGACGAGCGCCGCCGGGTCGTCGCGCAGGGCCTCGATTTCGAGGCCCGTCGGCTCCGGGAGCGGAGCGTCGATCGGGCGATCCATCAGCACGTCGAGACGCGCGGTCGCGGTGCGCAACTCGAGCTCGAGGCTGATGCAGGAGTCTGTCACGGTGTCGAGTTCGTCGTCGATGCGCTGGAGCGCGGTCCAATCGGCGCGACCGGCCGCGACGCGCGACTCGGCGTCGGCGCGGAGCCTGCGCAGCAGCGGTTCCATGTCGCGCGAGGCCTGCAGCGTGGCGTGCGCTCCAAAGAGGTCGGCGTAGGCCCGCTTGACCTCGGCGATCACCGCCTGGCGTTCCGCCTCGAGGCTCTCGAGCGCGACGCGCACCTCGTGCTCGGCGACGACGCCGCCGGCGGCGAGCTTCCCCGGCCACGGGATCGACTGCGTGACGCCGAGTCCCCACTGCATCTGTCCGGCCGCCGTCTGCAGCATGCCGGGGGTCGGCGGCACGAAGTCGAGCATCGGGTCACCGAGGGCGGCGGCCTGCGGGACGGCGAAGCCCAGCGCCTGCAGATCCCGCACGCGGGCCTGGACGCGCGGATTGCGCAACAGCGCGAGGCGGACGTAGTCGTCGCAGCCCGGTGCCGGCGGCAGGGTGCAGTCCTCGATCGCGGGCAACTCGCCCCGCGTCGCCGCTTCGCCGATGCGACGCACGGCCGCGTCGTCGTCGACGTGCGGCTGCAGGGGTGCAGCGGCCTCGTCGATGCGCTTGCTGACGTCCTCGGGCAGCGTGTGGAAGGTGATGCAGCCGGGGAGAGCGGCGCAGGACAGGGACAACAGGAGCGGACGGAGTCGGAACCCGGACATGGTTCCTCGCGGACGGCGGACGAACGGGACGGAGACGACCGCGCGGACGCGGTCACGTTCGTGCGGACGGGGCTCCGGTCACGTGCACGAGTCGATCACGCCCTCGGGCGGGTCGCTCGGTACGCACTGTCCCCGCCCAAGGCCGTCAGCAGCGCCAGACCGAGAGGACTTCCTGGCGCGAGCGCGACGGCAGCACACCGGGCTGCCGCGGCATCCCGGTCCGCACGCTCGTGCGCGGCGCGGTGTCGACCCGCGGCCAGACCACCGGATCCGGCGCGGCGACGAGGACCCACTGCATCTGCTCGATGCGTGGCGCCGGAGCCCGCGGGGCGCGCTCCTCGCGCGGCGCGCGCCCCGGACGCGAGCAGCCGCAGTCGTCGGTCGGCGCCTGCGCGTCGCAGTGACACGCACCCTGCGGACAGCAGCTCTTGCGCGCCGCACTCTCCGCGACTCCTGCCCCGACCGGCATCCCCGCGCCGAGGATCAGCGCGGCGAGCAGCCAGATCGTGAGGAAGCGGAAGCGGGACATCGGCGGGCCAGTGTAGCGAGCGGTCGCCGCGCGTCGATCGCGGCCTGCCCGTCTGTGTCGGACGGACCGCCGAGCCGACTCGAATCGAACCGCGGCACGGTGCTCAGAAGCTCCACTCGAAGTCGAGGCGGAAGCGCATGCCGTCCTGGGCGGTGCGGATCGAAGCGACGTCGTAGTAGCGGGCGAAGACCGACAGCCGGTCGGCGAAGAAGTAGCGGGCCCCGAGTTCGTGACCGCGCAGGTCCGAGGAGTCGGTCTGCCCGCCGCTGCCCCAGCGCACCCAGTCGTCCTGGGCGAAGGACGCGTCGACGGCGAGCTTCTCGATCCAGGCGTAGGCCCAGCGCAGCTCCCACTCGCCGGCCTTGCCGCTCGCGCGCTGTCCCAGCGATGCCGACAGGACCCAGCCGTTGCGGTCGTCGCGGTAGGCCGCGGAGATCGGATCGGGATCGGTCACCGCGTAGTGCGCGAAGTTCCGGACCAGGTCGACGCCGAAGCGCGCACGCAAAGGAGTGGGCTCCGTGCCGAGTGTCTGCACGAGACGCGCGCCGAGGATGCCGATCGCGTAGTCGCGCTGGCCGTTGCCGTCGAGGAGATGCGTGGTGCGATCCGCGCCGCGTAGGGACAGGAGCGCGGAGCTGAGTTCGACCGCGGTGTCGGTCGCCGGGTGGATCGTGCCGCGCGCCTGCAGGAGCGACCCCACTCCACGGATGTGCTCGGCGCCGTCGGGCAGACCGAAGACCGCCGCCTGCAGGTTCACGACGGAAGTCGCGTTGAAGGAGCCGCCGCCGCCGAGCACGGTGGCGTCCTTGTCCCACAGCAGCTCGCTGTCGTTCGCCGCGGCGAGCGGAAGCTCGTTGCGACCCGCCCACAGGTCGAAGGGAGCCTCCGCGAAGCGCAGGAAGTACTCGTCGAGCACGGCGTGGAAGTGATCGGTGGGTCCGTCGTCGAAGTCGTGGAAGGTGAGATGCGGCGACTGCTGGCTGTCGGCACGACCGGTACGCGCGCGCACCGTCGCCGTCAGTTCGTCGCTCGCATGCCAGCGCACGCCGAGCCGCGTGCGATTGCGCAACCGATCGCGATCCGCGCGCGGGACCCCGTTGCTGCGCTGCGAGTCGAAGTCGGACTCGAAGCGGAGGCGGACGTCGCCGAAGAGTTCGAAGGGACTCCGCTCCGGAACGCGAGCGTCCTGCGCCGAAAGGGCCGGCGTTCCGAGCACGGATAGAGCGGCGAACCACACACGGGCGGTCGGGAAGTGCATCGCGCGCAGCAACGCTAACACGCGGTCGCGCACGATTCGCGTCACCGGGGACGGCTACGATTCCCATCCATGCCCGATCGCGCCGACTCGCTCGCGCAGGCCATCGGCCGCGCCTTCCGACTCCACGTCGTCGAGGAGGCGCTGCCGCGCATCCGGCATTGCGTGACCGCGCTCACGCCGGAGCAGGTGTGGCGGCGTCACGGTGCGAAGGGCAACTCGATCGGCAACCTGCTGCTGCACCTCGAGGGCAACGTGCGGCAGTGGATCCTGTGCGGAATCCGCGGCGACCCGGACTCACGGCAGCGCGACGCGGAGTTCGCGGCGCGCGAATCGCGGCTGTCACCGCTCGAGCTGGTCGATCGCCTCGCGACGACCGCGATCGCGGCGGCCGAGGTGGTCGCGGCCACCCCGGCTGACGTGATGCTCGGCACGCGCACTTTCCAGGCACGCTTCGAGCGCGAGGTCTGCGGCGCGATCCTCCACGTCCTCGAGCACTTCTCCGGGCACGCCTACCAGATCTACGCCTGGACCAAGCAGATGCTCGGCACGGACCTGCGCTTCTGGGACCTGTGAGCCGGCGAGCGTTCAGCGGTCGATGAAGGTGCGGCCCGGGTTCGAGGTGTAGGGCGTGCCGGTCGGCGGCACGATCACCGACTGCGACCAGAAGCGCGCGCCGATCAGCGCCGGATCCGAGGGCATGTTGAAGTCGATGCGGAAGTCGCCCTGCGCATTGGTGACTCCGGCGTCCATCACGACCAGGACGGCCGGGTTGAGGAGCAGCGCGGTGTCGAAGAGCGGGACGAATCCGCTGCCGATCGAGATCACCGTGGCGGCGAAGGCGCCGACCTCGGCGTGCGTGGTGAAGCGCTCGGTGTTGCCGGTGCGCGCATTGGTCGGGAAGGTCAGCGAGTTGGTCGTGACCTGCACGCTCAGCACGTTGAGCCCGGGCGGCGTGGTCGACGTCTCCCAGACACCGGTCAGGACGAGCTGCGAGCTCTGCGCCTTGTAGAAGGCGAGGTTGACCGTCGAGCTGCGCACCGGCGTCTCGCTGAACTTGACCGTGTAGGGCACGTTCGGGCAGTAGTAGCAGCCGGTCGAACGACCTTCGTCGAGTTCGCCGCGCAGGGTCAGGATCTGCTGCGAGCGCAGCGAGGGGAGGGCGAGGGTCAGCGCGAGGGTGGCCAGGGGGAGGATGCGGCGGAGGGACATGGTTCTCGGTCTCGATCGTTTCGGTCTTGTGCCCATGCGACGTGCGTGGGCGATCCACCCCTGTGCAGGCGGCGTGCCACGCCCCGCGACGTGCCGAAACCGGCGTTTTCGTGCGCGCGCCGGACAGGGCGGCGTCCGCGACCCGGCCATCGCCGACCGGGAGCGACCCGGAACCGATTCCCCGCGCGCGCCCGTGGCACCCTCCGCGCACCGCTCTATCGTCCGCGGCCCGCCCCCCCCCAACCGAGAGATCTCCATGCCCCACCCCACTGGCCCCTGGCCCGGCCGTTTCGTCTGGCACGACCTGATGACCAAGGACGGCGCGCGCGCCCAGCAGTTCTATTGCGAGCTGCTCGGCTGGAACGTCGACGCGGTGCCGATGCAGGGTTTCACCTACCGGATGATCCACTGCGGACCGGGTCCGATCGGCGGCATCGTCCACGAGCCGAAGGTCCCGCAGTCGGCGTGGCTGCCGTATCTCGGCGTGTCCGACGTCGATGCCGCCGCCGCAAAGGTGAAGCAGCTCGGTGGCTCGGTGTTCGTCCCACCCACCGACATCCCCGGGACCGGACGATTCACGATCGTCCTCGACCCCACCGGCGGCTACATCGCGCTCTACCAGGGCAAGCCGGAGTCTCCCGGCTTCGACCCCGACCTGCCGGTGCCAGGTCGCATCTGCTGGAACGAGCTGTACTCGACCGACGACGTGAAGGCGCAGGCCTTCTTCAGCGCGCTCGCCGGCTGGAAGGAGCAGCCGAAGGACATCGGGCCGCTCGGCGTCTACCGCGTGCAGATGCTCGGCGACAAGCAGGCCGGCGGGATCATGAAGCACCCGATGCCCGGCTTGCCGTCCTGCTGGATCGTCTACTTCTTCGTCGAGGACCTCGCCGCTTCGACGGGCAAGGCGAAGCAGCTCGGCGCCGTGCCGATGATGGAGAACCAGCCGATCGAGGGGGTCGGCGCCTTCTCGATGCTCAGCGATCCGACCGGAGCGGTCTTCGCGCTGTTCCAGCCGTCGCCGCAGAGCTGCTGAGAGCGCCCGCCTTCGGACTCAAGGCCCCGGCCGTGAAGTTCCGATGCTGCCGAGGTGTCCCCTCAGCACGCGCCTCTCCTGGCTCCGCCGCGGAGCCCGGTGCCGGATCTGCTCTTCGAAGACGTGTGCGCGCAGCGCGTCGACGAGATCCGCCACCTGCTCGACGAGCCGCACGCCGTCGATGCGACGACCGCGCTGCACCGCGTGACGGTCTTCGTCACCTACCGCTGCAATCTCCACTGCGCGTACTGCAAGACCATCGTGCGTTCGCCGCAGGAGCTGCGCGATCGCCCGCAGCGCGCCGCGGTGCTCGACCGTGAGCGCTTCGCCGCGCTGCTCGACGGCCACGGCGCGACACCGATCGAGCACCTGCACTTCACCGGCGGCGAGGCGACCTTGCTGCGCGAACTGCCCGACATGGTGCGCATGGCCAAGGCGCACGGCGTGCGCCACGTCAGCATCACCACCAACGGCACGCGCACGCCCGACGTCTACCGCAGGCTGGTGCTGGCCGGCATCGACGAGATCCGCATCTCGCTCGACGACGCGCACGCCGCGAGCCCGGCTCCCGCCACGCTGCGTCCCGCACCCTTCGGCCGCGCGATCGCGACGATCCGCACCCTCGGCGAGATGCGACGTGAGGGCCATCCCTTCTTCCTGATCCTCAACACGGTGGTCGAGCGGAGCAATCGCGAGCGCCTTCCCGCGCTGCTGCGCACGTTGCTCGCCCTGCACCCCGACGACATCAAGCTGATCACGGCGGTCGACGAGCGCGACGATCTCGGTGACTTCGAAGCGGCACCGCGCGTGCGTGCCGAACTCGAGGCGATCCTCACCGCGCAACCCATCGAGCGGTTCCCGCTCCTGCGCCGCAAGCTGGAGACGGTCTTCGCCCGCGACGCGATCGGGCTCGACACCGCGCGTGCGCCGGAACCCCGCGATTGGCGCTGCTACGTGCCGCTGACCGAGCGCACCGTCGACGGCGTGCACTACTACCCCTGCTCGGTGTACCTGCGCGAAGGCGGCCGCCCGCTCGGCAACATCGACGAACCGCAGGAACTGCAGCGACGCAGGACCGCGGACTTCGTCGCGCGCGGCGACTGCCTGTCGGATCCGATCTGCCGCCGCTACTGCCTGCACTGCACGGCGCGCTTCAACCAGCAGGCCAACGACGCACGCGCTCCGCTGAGCGCACCGCGGTGAACGGGACGCGACCCTTCCTGGTCGTCACTCCACTCGGGCTGCAGACGCACAGCGCGTTCGATGCCGCCTTGGACGGGCTCGGGATCGTCGTGACCGCGCGTCAAGCACTCGGCGACTGGTCGCACGCTGCGACCCGCCTCTACGCGCGCCTCGACGAGGCCGAGGCGGCGGATCGCGCGGCGCGTTTCGAGGAGCACTGGCGACGGAACTTCCCTGCCGACATCGCCGAGGTGTGGATGCTCCGCTCGATGGCGGACCACTCGAGCGTCGTGCGGGCCAAGCCGCACCTGCGCCGACGCTTCGCGAGCATCCAGCTCCCGCTCCATCCCGCGGATCCGGTGGCGTTCCGACTGCACGCGTTCCACGTCCCCGACCGCGAGGACCTGCTGCGCGAGCACGAGGCACTGACGCTCACCCGCGGATGGTCGTGAGCGCTGCGCCGCTCAGAAGCTGACCACCTTCGCCGCCTTCGCCATCTCGCGCAGGATGCTGTCCATGTCGGAGACCTGACCGACCTTCGGGGTCAGGCCGTAGTGCGCGAGACAAGTGCCGCAAGGCATCAGCTCGACCCCGGCGTCGTGGAGCTGCCCCAGTTCGACGAGCACCGGCGAACCCTCGCAGGCGAGCTTCACGCCGCTGTTGAAGAACACGATCGCCTCCAGCTTGCCGAACGCACCGAGGAGCTTCCGCAGCATCGTGGCGAGCACCTTCTGGCCGAGGTCCCGGTCGCCGATGCCGAGCTGGTCGTGGGTGAGGGCGAGGATGGTCTTCATGGTCGTCTGGCCGCGTGCAGGGGGCGCGGGAGCATAGGCGGTGGACACGGGACGGCGCGTCCGAAACACTCGCCGCCATGTTGCGCTTCGCCCTCGCCGTCCTGCTCGGCTGCGCGCTGGTGTCCGCCCAGCGTCCGAACGTCGTGTTGATCGTCGCCGACGACATGGCCTTCGACGACTTCGGTTTCATGGGCAATGGCGAGGGACTGACTCCGCGCATCGATCGACTGGCCGAGGAAGGCGTCGTCTTCGAGCGCGGCTACGTGCCCACCGCGCTGTGCCGACCGAGCCTGATGACCCTGACCACGGGGCTCTACCCGCATCAGCACGGGGTGACCGGCAACGATCCGCCGAAAGGTGCCGCGCGCGAGGAGATGCTGCGCCGCATCGATGCTCTCGACACGTTGCCGAAGCTCCTCGCATCGCACGGCTACCGCTGCATGCAGACCGGCAAGTGGTGGGAAGGCGGGTTCCGTCGCGGCGGCTTCACCGAAGGCATGACGCACGGCGATCCGCAGAAGGGTGGACGTCACGGCGACGACGGACTGCGCATCGGGCGCGAGACGATGGAGCCGATCGAGTCTTTCGTCACCGCCTGTGCCGAGGACAAGACGCCGTTCTTCCTGTGGTACGCGCCGATGCTGCCCCATCAGCCGCACGACGCACCGGAGCGCCTGCTGCAGCACTTCCGCAAGGAAGGTCGGCCGGAGAGCGTCGCGCGCTACCTCGCCTGCTGCGCCTGGTTCGACGAGACCTGCGGCGTCGTGTTCGACCTGATCGAGCGCCGGGGACTGGAGGACGACACGCTGGTGATCCTGGTCAGCGACAACGGCTGGCGGCAGGACCCGGCGCGCGAAGGCTTCACCGCGCGCAGCAAGCGTTCACCCTACGAAGGTGGTGTGCGCACGCCGATCGTGCTCCGCGGGGCGGGATTCGCGAAGTCGGGAGGGCAACGACGCTCGGATCTGGTGAGCACGATCGACATCGCACCGACCGTGCTGCGTGCCTGCGGGATCGAGGTGCCGGCGTCGTGGCCGGGCATCGATCTGTGCGCGGTCGCCGCCGGCGCGAAGCCGGATCGCGCGGGCGTGTTCGGCGCCTCCTTCGGTCACGACCTCGTCGATCTCGCCGATCCGCGGCGCAATCTGCTGCGCCGCTTCACCGTTCAGGGTCGCTGGAAGTGGATCGAGGGCGAAGGCGCCGGGTCCGGCGAGCTGTTCGACGTGATCGCCGATCCTCTGGAGACCCAGGATCTCGCGGCGGAGCATCCCAAGGAGGCGCGCTCCCTCGCGGCGTCGGTCGACCGCTGGTGGCCGGCACGCACGCGCGACAAGCAGCCGAACATCCTGTTCGTGCTGACCGACGACCAGCGCGCCGACGAGTTGGCCTGCGCCGGCCATCCGTTCCTGCAGACGCCGCAGATGGACGGTCTCGCGGCGCGCGGCACGCGCTTCGCCAACGCCTTCGTCACCACGCCGATCTGCGCCGCCAGCCGCGCCACCTTCCTGTGCGGTGCCTACGAGGCGACCCACCACTTCACCTTCGGCACGCCGCCGCTCGCCGCACCCTTCGTCGAGCAGGCCTGGCCGGGCCTGCTGCGCGCCGCCGGCTACCGCACCGGCTTCGTCGGCAAGTGGGGCGTGAAGAACGAGGACGGAGCGACCGCGCACCTGTGGGATCGCTTCGTGCCGCTCTCCCCGCCGTACCTGCGCACCGACGCAGAAGGCCACACCCGTCACCTCACCGACATCACCGCCGACCGCGCACTCGAGTTCCTGCGCGAAGGTGAACCCGGACGGCCCTTCTGTTTGATGGTGAGCTTCAACGCACCGCACGCAGAGGACGACGATCCCGCGCAGTACATCCCGCCTCCGGCCCAAAGCAGGCTCTACGACCGTGTGGCGATCCCCGAGGTGCCTTCGGAGGACGGCGAGGACCTGTTCGATCGCTCCCCCGCCTTCGAGCAGCGCTCGATGAACCGCATCCGCTGGCGCTGGCGCTTCGATGCTCCCGACAAGCGCG
This sequence comes from Planctomycetota bacterium, assembly GCA_046349595.1. GTDB lineage: Bacteria > Planctomycetota > UBA1135 > UBA1135 > UBA2386 > JACRLW01. The sequence goes on along the minus strand of JAXMCA010000001.1, from coordinate 676,560 downwards.
CGCGCATGGTGCGTGCGCAGGCCGCGATGGTCACCGGCATCGATCTCGCGCTCGGTCGTCTGCTCACCGAACTCGCCGCACGCGGACTCGCCGACGACACGGTGGTGATCTTCGCCAGCGACAACGGCTGCTTCCTCGGCGAACGCGGCTTCGCCGGCAAATGGACCATCCACGAGGAGTCCATCCGCGTGCCGCTGATCGTCTGCGATCCACGCATCGCCTGGCCGCGTGGCCGCGTGATGCCACAGTTGGCCCTCAACGTCGACGTCCCTCCGACCATCCTCGAGCTGGCGGGTGTCGCGGTGCCGGACGGCTACCAGGGCACGAGCCTGGTTCCGCTGCTGCGCGGCGAGTCCCCGCCCTGGCGCCACGACTTCTTCGTCGAACACCGCTTCGACCATCCGGACATCCCGAAGTTCGAGGGCGTGCGCGACGAGCACTTCGCCTACGCGCGCAACTACGAGCAGGATCCGGTGTGGGAGGAGCTCTACGACCTCGCGACCGATCCGCACGAGCGGCACAACCTCGCGACGGACCCGGGCCAGACCGAGGTCCTGCTCCGCATGCGCGCGCGCTGCGCAGAGCTGCGTGCTCAGCTCTGGCGGTGACGACTACCGCATGCCCAGGCTCAGACCGAGCCCGTTGCTGGTGATCAACCCCAGCAGGTTCGCGCCGGGTGCCAGAGCGTCGACCTGCTCGAAGAGCTGCACACCGACCAGGCTGCTCTGAAGCGGAAGCGGCAACGAGTACGACCACACGCCGCCGGACGAGTTCATCGCGAAGCCACCGGCGACGAAGTCGTGGTAGAGGTGGCAGCCGTTCATGCCGATCGGCGTCAGGTCGATCGGCAGCGGCACGCCGCCGAGGGACTGGTTCGACAGACCGAAGGACATGGTCGCCACCCCGCCGATCGGCACCGCGGACACCGCGCTGCCGAAGTTCGCACCGAGCACCGGGTCGCTACCGGCGGTCGCACTGAGGACCAGCGGCGGCGTGCCGCAGCCGGTGCCGTAGCTCGCACTCGACGCCAGTTGGCCGAAGCGCCAGGTCGACGCCACCACTCCGCCCGGGTCCTCACCACCGAAGAGCGCGACGTGCCAGCCGCTCGGACCGGTGGCCATCGCGGCGAGCGCCAGCGCATCGGCGGGCGTCGCGGCGGCGACGAGCTTCCAGTCGCTTCCGTCCCACTCCCAGGTGTCGGTGAGGTCGGTGCCGTCATGGCCGCCGCGCAACACGATGCGCCCGCGTCCGCGGTCGGTCGCCATCGCCTGATCGCCGCGCGGGCTCGGCGCGTGCAACGGCGAGAGCTGGGTCCAGTCGATGCCGTCGAAGGCCCAGGTGTCGCCCTGGTACGGGCCGCCGAGCTGCAGACCGCCGAACAGCAGCACGCGGTTGGTGTTCGGATCGAAGGCCATCGAGTGGCCCATGCGCGGGCTCGGCTTGTGCACCGGCGCGAGCGCGACCCAGTCGTTCCCCGTCCACTCCCAGGTGTCCTGGATGAAGATGGTGCCCGCGTTGGTGCGTCCGCCGAACATCACGATGCGGCTGCGCACCGGGTCGTAGGCCATCGCGTGTCCGAAGCGACGCGGCGGAAACAACGTGCTCGGCCTCTGCGACCACACGCCGCCGAGGAGCTCCCAGGTGCCGGCGAGCCAGTTGCTGGTCCCGGTGCCGTTGATTCCGCCGTACAGGATCAAGCTGTTGCGGCTCTCGTCGAACGCCATCGCGCCGCGCATGCGCGCCTGGGGTCCGGAGCCGACGAGCTGCGACCAATCGCTGCCGTCGAAGAGCCAGGTGTCGCTCAGGTAGCTCGCGCCGGCGTATCCGCCGAACATCACGACGAGCCCGGCCGACAGATCGGTCGCCATCACCTGCCCGGCGCGCGCCGGCGGAGTCGTGGGCGGCGAGGCGAGGCGCCAGGACTGTGCTCGCGCCCCATCGGCGAACAACAGCAGTGCGAGCGGAAGGGTGGCGAGGAGCGGGCCAGAGGGATGAAGCATGGCGCTTGTTCCAGCGATGCGGACCGGGCGCGCGGCTTGCACGCACGAGGCGGATCGCACTACGCGGCGAGCAGGTTCTGCGGCTCACCGCGACTGGGAATGGACTGCACGCGCGCTGCGGAATTGCACGTAGCGCTTCTCGACCTGGCGATCGGCAGCCGACGTCAGCGCTTGCGCGACGGCACCAGACGCAGCAGGGCCAGACCGACGATCAAGACGCCGATCCATCCCGCTCCGCGCACGAACAGCCCGTTCAGCATCTCCTGACCGGAGGTGTCGACGGCGGCGAGCAGACGCGGTGCACCGTCCTCGGCAGTCCATTGCTGCAATCGCACCAGCACCCCCTCCAGGCGCTCGGCCGCATGCTGGGTGGCGATGGCCGTGTCGCGCATGTCCTCGAGCCGCAGGGCCGGCTCTCCGGTGACGGGATCGCGGTCGAAGCGACCCAGCACCTTGTCCGCCGCCGTAGCCGCGGCCGCGAGAGCCTGACCGGCCGCCATCGCCGCATCCGCGGTCGCCCGCGCACCGCCGAGTGTGCCCTCGACCCTGCCGCGCGCATCCTCGAGTTCCTTCGCGATCTGCGCGCGCTCCGCGTCGAAGCGCTGAAGCAGGTCGTCGAGGGTCTGTCGCGCCACACCCTGCACCTGCTCGATCAGAGACGACAACTGCGGAACGAGTTCGCGGACGCGATCGGCCAGACCTTCGACCGCACTGGTCGCACCCGCGGCGAGGCGCTGCGCGTCCTTCACCTCCGGCTGGTCCGCCATGCGGTACGCCGTCAGCTCCATCTGCTGGCCGAGCAGGTACGGATAGCGGCTCGCGAACCACAGCGCGCGTTCGCCGAACAGACGGGCCTGCTCCACCGCCACCGTCGCCTCGTCGATCTCGCGCAGCAGTCCTGCGGCCTGGGCGCGGGCACCGGCCGTCATCTGCTTGCGCTCCTCGGTGAAGTCGCTGAAGCGCACGAAGGCGACCACCGTCTGATCGGGATGCTGCGCGACCCAATCGGCGATCAACTGCCGCAGCGTCTGCTCCTGCTCCGCCGACAGCAGGCGCCGCGCTGCAGCCCACACCGAGTTCTCGGCCTGGTGGAGTCGCGCGACGGCGGCGGCCCCGAGCCCCGCATCGATGCCTGCGGGGATCCAGTGCTTCTCGAAGGCTTGCGTCTGCAGCGTCACCAGCACCAGGAGATCGAGCAGACCGATGTCGGGATTCGGTCCGGACGCGATGTCGAGCGCCGCACCCATCCCGTTGCGCAGGAAGGAGAGGGACAGCCAGCGGCCGGTGCTGTCGATCCCGCCCTTGCGCAGCACCAGGTAGACCGCCTCGCCGAGGGCCGCGTCGTAGTCGTCGGCCATCTGCATCACCAGGGCCTGCACTTCGATCTCGGAGATCCCCTGGCCGAAGCGGGTCGACGTGGCGGGAACACTCGGGCTGCCGAGCGAACACGCGCTGGTCGCGAGAGCGAGGAGGAATGCGGTCGCCGACGCAGCGGAGGCCTGATGCACCATGGCGGCGGATGATAGGAGCCTGCACCCTCCTGGATCACGCGCGCGCCGGAACCGCAGGAACGCCTCAGACCCGTCGACTGCGTGTCGCTTCGGGCATCACCGCTCTGCGTTCGCGGCCCACTGCGCGCGCACGAAGGCGAGACCTTCCGTGCACACGTCCTCCGGCGCCGCGAAGTAGTCGCGCCACACGTGGATGCCTGCGGCGAAGTCGGGGCTCAGACGCGAGAAGGCTTCGATCACGAGCCAGTCGTCGTAGCCGCACTCGCGCAGCGCCGAGAAGCTGCCGCGCCAGTCGACCTGTCCGCGTCCGGGCACGCCGCGGTCGTTCTCGCTGATGTGCACGTGGCCGAGCACCGGCGCGCAGTGGCGCACGCCGAGGGCGGCGTCGCGCGCCTCGATGTGCATGTGGTGCGTGTCGTAGTGTGCGCGCACCGAGGGATGGTCGACGCGCTCGCACAGCGTGCGCAGCTGCTCCGGCGTGTTGACCAGGTAGCACTCGAAGCGGTTGAGCGCCTCGGGAGCGAGCAGCACTCCGGCCTTCGCCGCGTGTTCGGCGGCCTCGCGCAGCACGTCCGCGCTGCGCGACATCTCGTCGTCGGTCGGTCCGCGACCCGAGAAGACCTTGAAGGCCGAGTGCAAGGGTCCGCACAACACGTCGGCGCCGAGCGCGTGGGTGCAGTCGATCCGTCGACGCAGCACGTCGACGGCCGCACGGCGCACGCGCGGGTCCGGATCGATCGGGTTGCTCGCCGCATCGAGTCCCGTGCAGGCGGTGCGCCGAAGGGCGTGCCGGTCGAGGACACCGGCGAGCTTGCGACAGTTCGCGATGTCCTCGTCGAACAGCGGGATCTCGGCACCGTCGAAACCGGTACTCCGCACCAGGGCGAGTTCACGCTCGTGGTCCGGGATGACCTTGGTGGTCCACAGCAGGAGATTGATGCCGACGCGCATGGAGCTCGCACCTCGTTGGACCCGCGGCCGTGCGGGGCCCTCCTTGTAGCCGCTGCACGCTCCCCGACGCAGCATGAGTCGCCGGCGGAGGCGGTCCCGACCGCCCCCTCGCACGGAGGACTCGCAAGACATCGAAGCGGCGATGCGAACCGGCTTCGGCACTCCCCCCACGATGGTCGAAACAGACGCGACGCGGGAGGCTGCGCGGAGCGCGAGGGAGCAATTGGGTCCAAGCACGGGAATCGAGGTCACGACCAGGGCCACAGGTCAGGTCGGGACGGAGCTGCGCTTCCAGGACTACCGTTTCTTCGACTACGAGGACGCGGAGCGGCACTTCGCCCGCGTCACGCGCGGACGCAGGGTCTTCACCCACGGCCTGCCCCCAATCGTCGAGGTCGACGACGCGCTGTTCGTGCCGCTCGGGCGCGAGATCCACGACGGCAAGGAGCGCGTGACCGGTGGCCTGTTCCGCTCCGACGGCACGCCGATCGACGAGGCGCTGCTGAGGCGCGACCAGGTGGTGTTCTTCGGCGATCGCCTGCCCGCGTGCGATCACCGGCCGCGTGCGACGATCGCGGAGCCGCTGCTCTACCTCGGTGGTCAGAACGCACACTTCGGACACCTGTTGCTCGAGACGATGGCACGCGCGTGGGCGCTGAAGCTCGACGGAATGCCCCGGCGCGTGCTGATGCACGACCTCAGCCAGACGCCGCCGATCTCCTTCCCGCAGACTCCGCATCAGCGTGCGCTGATGCGCGGGCTCGACGTCGGACCCGATCGCCTGCTGGCCCCCTCGGTGCCGCTGCGCCTGCGCAAGGTCTTCGTGCCCGCGCCCGGCCACGTGCTCTACGACCACGTCTACTCCTCGCTCCGCGACAGCTTCCTGCGCGTCGGCGAGCGTCTCGGACTCAGCGACGGACCGGAGTCCGACCAGCCGCTCTACCTGTCGCGCTCGGCACTCGGCGACGACTTCCGCACCGCGCTCGGCGAGGACGAGTTCGAAGCCGTGCTCGCCGCCGGCGGATTCCGCATCTTCCACCCCGAGCAGCACGACCTCGCCACGCAGATCCGCGTCGTGCACAGACACCGCCACGTGTTCGGCTTCTGGGGTTCGGCCTTCCGCCTGGTGTTCTTCTCGCCGCGACACAAGTCCACGTGGCAGCTCGGCTCCGACTTCCCCACCGCGAGCTACCTGCTCGACCGCGGCGTGACGGGCGCCGAGGCCTGCTTCCTGCGCGGATCGGTCGCCTGTCGCGTGTCCGACCGCCCCGGCGACTTCCTCGGCGTCCACGCCATGCGCGGTCAGGAGGTCGTCGACGTGCTGGTCGACCACGGCTTCCTGGCGCGACCCGCCGCGGCACTGAGGGAACCGCCGCGCCACGCGCTGGTCCGCGAGGCCGTGTTCGACGAAGCCCGCCGTCTCCTGCGCTCCGGCTCGCGCGAGCAGCTCGATGCGCTCGCGCTTCGCGTCCACGCCGATGTCGACGCCGCGGCCGATCAGGGCATGCAGCTCGCGCGTCTCGAGGTGCGTGCCGACGCGGACGGGCCCGCCGCGGTCGCGGACGACGTCGAGAGACTGCACCGATCGGCTGCCGACTGGTGGCGTCCGCCGCTCCTCTGCGGAAGGGCACGCGCGTCCCGTGGCCAGGTCGCGGAAGCGCGCGCTGCACTGCGCGACACCATCGTGCGCGCGCCGCGCTGCGTCGGGGCCCATCGCGAACTCGCACGTCTGGCGGATACGACCGAGGTCGCCGTGGCACAGCTCCGGGAGGCCCGCGCACGCCTGCCGAACGCACGCCCGATCCGCGATGACCTCCTGCAGCTCCTGCTCTCCGCCGGACGCATGCAGGACGCCGTGGATCTGCTGCTGACCGACGTCGACCACGGGCCCGATCCCTGCGCCAGCCGCCTCGAGCTCGCAGACCTGTACGAGAGCATCGGGGCTCCAGCAGACGCGAGGCACGTCCTCCGCGATGCGCGGCAGGTCGATCCGTGGCACCGCGAGGTGCTCGACGAACTCGTCCGCATGGACTGCGAGTCAGGTCGCTACGGCGACGCTCTGCACAGCGCCGCGATGCTGTGCACCCTCGAACCCTCGGACCCCTCGCGACGCCTGCGACTCGCCGGCATCGCGTTGCGCGCGGGACGCCCGCGCGTCGCCGCGTCGTCGGCATGCTCGGCTCTCGCGCTGCGGCTGCGGCGTCTCCACGACAAGCTGCTGCGCCGCTCCGCGCGCGCGCGGACTCAGCGCCCGGCTCCGACGCCGATCGCCTCGCGGTAGAGCGCCAAGCCCGCGGAGGACCGGGTGCAGTCGACGTCGTCGAGAAGGATCGGCCGGTCCTTCGCGACGTCGCGGCGCAGCACGAGGTCGTCGGCGAGCAGGATCGGCAGACCCGGATGCGATCCCCGGACGTCGAGGTTGTCGATCAATCCGTAGGCCGCGTAGCCACCCATCCCGTCGACACGGTCACCGGCACGCAGGTCCTTCTTCGCATGGGCGAAGACATTGGTGTTCATGCCGCGCGGCTGCAGACGTGCGGTGCCGTCGAGCACGGCCTCGACCACACAGTTCATCGCCTCGATCGCCCCGAGGTGATACGGCCGGTAGAACAGGTAGAAGGGGCCGGGCCCCATGCGCGGCGGATACCAGCCGAGCGTGTGGCGCTGCAGCGCGCTCTCCGTGTAGCCGATCGCGAACACGCCTCCGCGCGGTTCCGCGCCGACCACGTAGTCGACGAAGGCGCCGTGCTCGCGCCACAACCGCTCGATGTCGATGTGCTCGAATACGTCGAGCACGTGCCGGATGCGCGGGCCATGCATGCCGGGACGCGCCGCGACCATGTCGAGCGCGTTGGCGACGACCGCCATCTCCACGCACAGCTTGGTGCCGTCGGTGTACGACGAGCACATCTTGTGGTCGAGCCCGCGCTTGTCGGCCTCGGGAGCGATGGTCGTCGGGTTCACGTAGAGGTCGTGGTAGCCCTTGATGTTGCCGGCGACGCAGAGTTCGAAGCCCCACAGGAGGATGTCGTCGACGACGCGCTTGATCGCCGTCGGCTGGTCACCGTCCGAGGTCGTGTAGACCCGCGCCTGACGCCGCGCCTCCTGCACCAGCAGCAGGCCGAACATCAGGTCGGCCTCGAAGTTCATCATGATGACGTGCTGGCCGTGTCGCAGCGCATCGCGCGCATGCACGTAGCCGCAAAGCGTCGCATTGGTCGCCTCGAAGCACACATCGATGCGCTCGCAGTGCGTCAGCAGGTCGGCGCTGGCCGCGATCGCGACCACCCCGCGGTCGAGCGCTTCCGTGAGTTCACGCGCGTCGTCGACCAGCGCGAAGGGCAGACCGAGCATCGTCGCGCACTCGACCGCCCGCTCACGACGGACGTCGGCGATCGCCACCGGCCGCATGCGCGGGGTGATCTGCGCCTGGTGGACCAGGCAACGGCCGATCGAGCCGATGCCGAGCACGGCGATGCGGAGATCCGAGTCGAGCGTGGACAGGCGGTCGAGTGGTGTCGGCATGGATCGGCAAGGACGGTCCTCGTCCCGCCCCTGCGGGAGACTTCGGCACCGCCCGAGGGGCGACCTGAGTCCGGACCGGGGGGTCGGGACCGTCAGCGGGCGCGACGTCGCGAACCTCCCCGGCAAGAGTGTCGCCAGTTCCCACGGCATGCCTCTATCGTCGTGCGCGTGCGCCTCGTCGTCCTCGCCGTCGTACTGCCCGTCGCCTTCGCTCGAGCACAGGATCCGGCCGCCCACCGTCCCAACGTGATCGTGGTGATGACCGACGACCAGGGCTTCGGCGACTTCGGCTGCGCCGGCAATCCGGTGATCCACACGCCGCACCTCGACGAACTCGCTGCACACAGCGCGCGCCTGTCGAACTTCTACGTGTCGCCGGTGTGCACGCCGACGCGCGCCGCGCTGATGACCGGACGCTGGTGCCAGCGCACGCGCGCCTTCGACACCTACATCGGACGCGCGATGATGGACCCGGGCGAGGTCACGATCGCCGAGATGCTGCACGACGCCGGCTACGCGACCGGCATCTTCGGCAAGTGGCACCTCGGCGACTGCTACCCGCTGCGCGCCGTCGACCAGGGCTTCGAGGAGGCGCTGGTGATCCGCGGCGGCGGCATCGGGCAGCCGAGCGATCCACCGGGGGGCGAAGGTCGCTACACCGATCCGATCCTGTTCCACAACGGAGTCGCGGAGCCGTCTGTGGGCTGGTGCACCGACCTGTTCTTCGACGGGGCGATGAACTTCATCGCGAAGTGCAACGAGCAGCGCCGACCGTTCTTCTGCTACCTCCCGACCAACGCACCGCACGGGCCGTGGCGCGACGTGCCGGAGGCTCCCTATCGCCGCTACCTGGCCGAAGGCGTGGCCCCGGCGCGTTTCCCGGAGACCGCGGGCGCACCCGCCCCCGCCAAGCTCGACGAGGACATCCTCGCGCGCACCTACGCGATGATCGAGAACGTCGACGACAACATCGGTCGTCTGATCGAGAGGCTCGAGAAACTCGGCTGTCTCGACGACACGCTGATCCTGTTCCTGTGCGACAACGGACCGGAGGGCCGGCGCTGGCTCGCCGGCTACCGCGGTGCGAAGTCCCAGGTCTACGAAGGTGGCATCCGCTCGCCGCTGTGGGCGTACTGGCCGGGCCACCTTCGACCGGGTGTCGCCAGCGATCGCATCGCCGCGCACGTCGACCTGATGCCGACCATCCTCGATGCCTGCGGCGTCACCGTCCCGCAGGGGCTGCGGCTCGACGGACGCAGTCTGTGGCCCTTGCTCACCGAGAAGGACGCCGACTGGTCCGATCGCGAACTCGTGATCCAGGCCAACCGCGGCGATGCCCCGCTGCGCTACCACAACTTCGCATTGCGCACGCAGCGCTGGAAGCTCGTCAACGCGACCGGCTTCGACCGCGAACTCGACGCGCCGCCGCCCTTCGCGCCCGAGCTCTACGACATGGAGGCGGATCCCTACGAGCTGCACGACGTCGCGAAGGATCACCCCGACCTCGTCGCGGATCTCCGCAAGCGCTACGACGCCTGGTTCGACGACATCGCCGCGACGCGCCCCGATCCCTTTTCACCACCGCGCATCTTCGTCGGCAGCGATGCAGAGCAAGTGACCGTACTCACGCGCCAGGACTGGCGGCGGACTCCCGAGACCCAGGGCTGGGGTGCGCAGGGCTCCTGGTCGATCGACGTCCGCACCGCGGGTCGCTACGGGATCACGGTGCGCACACCGGCGCGACGCCATGCGCGCATCGGCACCTTCCACTGCGGCACAACCGCGCAGGACTTCACGTTCGACGTGGGAGCGCCCGAGGCGCGCTTCGAAGTCGAACTCCACGAGGGCCCCGCGTCGCTGCGCGTCGATCTGAGGGACGACGACGGTTCCTTCGGCGCCCACCAGGTCGAGTTGCACAGGACATCACGGTGACACGCAGACCTCTCCTCGGCTCCGGCGTGCTCGCGCTCTGCGTCGCGCTGCCTCTCCTCTCCTCCTGCAACCGTTCCGGTTCAGGCCCCGCGACGCCACCGGTGATCGCCGGTGTCGACCTCACGGAACTCCAGCCAGCGATCCGCGGCGCCGTGCTGCGCGCCGAACTCGGCTGCGCGAACTGCCACGGAGGGAGCCAGGAGCTGGACACCCGCAGCGGTGCCGATCTCACGGCGATCGGGAGCCGCGTACGCACCGACTGGCTGAGGCGCTTCCTCGCCGATCCCCTGCACGTCGCACCGGGCACCGTGATGCCCGACGTGCTCCACGACCTCGACGCGGATACGCGCCGTGCCGGCGTCGATGCCCTCGCGCAGTTCCTGCTCGCCGACACTCCTGCAGCCGCGACGGATCCGGCGCCGGACCCCGCGGCGGCCGAGCGCGGCAGGGAACTGTTCGCCACGATCGGCTGCGCGGCCTGTCACGCACCGCGTGACGAGCGGGGCGCGGAGACGCCGCTCCCGAACTCGGCGCCGCTTTGGGACCTGCGCATCAAGTACCGCTTCGCCGGTCTGCGCGACTTCCTGCTCGCGCCGCGCGACACACGCCCCTCGGCACGCATGCCCGATCTCCGCCTCCAGCCGGGCGAGGCCGAGGACCTCGCGCAGTACCTGCTCGCCGGTGCGACGGCGATCGTCGAAGAGCCACTGCACACCGACAGCGCGCTCGTCGCACGCGGCCGCGAGCTGTTCGTCTCGCGGGGCTGCATCGCCTGTCACCGCCACGAGTCGTTACGGGAAGCACACCCACCGAGTGCCCCGGCACTGCGTTCGCCACTCCCGGTCGGCGGCTGCCTGGCCGAGACCAGCGCACGCGCACCGCGCTATGCGCTCTCCGCCGCACAGCGCGATGCGCTCGGCGCCACCGCGGAGCTCGACGCGCCGCAAAGACTGCAGGCGCTCTTCGCCTCGCGTCAGTGCCTGAGCTGCCATGCCCGTGACGGACACGGCGGGCCCTCCGCCGCACGCCGTCCCCTGTTCCGAAGCCGCGACGAGGCACTCGGCGACCGCGGCCGCATCCCGCCGGCACTCGACGGCGTCGGCGCGAAGCTGCAGTCCGAGTGGCTCGCCGACGCGATCGCGCACGGCACCGACGTGCGCCCCTACCAGCGCACGCGCATGCCGGCCTTCGACGACACGCTGGCACGCACGCTCACCGGTCTCTTCACGCAGCTCGATTCCCTGCCGTCGCACGCCCCTGCTCCCCTGCCGGAGCGCGACGACCAGCGCCGCGCCGTCCTCGACCTGGGCCGTGCTCTGGTCGGCGAGAAGGGCATGAGCTGCATCACCTGCCACGAGTTCGCCGGCGAGCGCGTGGGCACGATGGGCTCGATCGACCTCGTCGACACCACCGCACGGCGACTGCGCCCCGAGTGGTTCCGTGCCTTCCTGCTGTCGCCGCCGAGCTTCCAGCCCGACACCTTGATGCCGCGTTTCTTCATCGACGGCAAGTCGACGCGGCCGGAGCTCGGCGACGGCGACGTCGACCACCAGATCGACGCGATCTGGCACTACCTCGCGCAGGGACGCAACGTGCGCAAGCCCGACGGCATGCGCCAGCCGCCGATCGAGCTGAGCGTCGGCACGGAGGCGGTGGTCCTCCGGCGCGCTGTACAGGACACCGGCAAGCGCGGCATCAGCGTCGGTCTGCCGGGCGGCGTGAACTTCACCTTCGACGCCGAATCGCTGGCCCTGAACCAGATCTGGTGGGGCCGCTTCCTCGACGCCTCCCCGGTGTGGACCAATCAGGGCAGCGGACAGGCGCGCATCCTCGGCGAAGCGCGTGCATCGCTCGGCAAGGGTTCCGCGCTGGTCGCGCTCGACGATCCCGTTGCACCCTGGCCGGCGCAGTCGCGCCGTGAACTCGGTCAGCGCTTCCTGGGCTACGACCTCGATGCCCAGCGGCGCCCGTCGTTCCGCTACGCGCTCGACGGCGTGACGGTCACCGATTCAGCGCGCGAGGAAGGAGCGCCGACGGATGCGCGCCCGCGCCTGCATCGCGTCCTGCGTTTCGACGGCACTCACGCCCACACGTTGGTCCTGCGCACCGCGCTCGACAAGGAGATCACCGACCTCGGTGATCACAGCTTCCGCGTCGGCCGCTCGCTGCAGATCGCGGTGCAGGGCGGCGAGACGCGCATCGCCGGCAACGACGACGCGCGCGAGCTGCGTGTGATCGTGATGCCGTCGACGACCGAGATCGTCCTCGACTACTCCTGGCAGGAGGCCCCCAAGTGATCCGCCGCACCTCGCTCCTCGTCGCATTGACCGCGAGCCTCGTCCACGCCCAGGAACTCGGCGACCTGTGGGGCACCGGCCCCGCCGAATCGGCGTACTACCGCATCGTCGACGTGCCGCTGCCGCCGGAGCTGATGCTCGAAGCGGGCAGCTTCCTGACCCTTCCCGACGGACGTCTCGCGATCGGCACACGCCGCGGCGAGGTCCTGATCGCGGACGGCGTGTTCGATCCGGTTCCCAAGCCGCGCTTCTCGGTGTTCGCGAGCGGGCTCGACGAGGTCTTCGGCCTCGGCTACCACGACGGCGCGTTCTACGTGATGCAGCAGACCGAACTGACGCGCATCACCGATCGCGACGGCGACGGTCGCGCCGACCGCTTCGAGAACCTCAGCGACGTGTGGGGCTTCGCCAACTACCACGAGTTCGCCTGGGGCTCGCCGGTGCAGCCCGACGGCAGCGTCTACGTCGTGCTCGGCCTCAGCGAGTCGTACCACTACAAGGCCGACTTCCGCGGCTTCGCTTTCCAGATCACCGCCGACGGTCGCTCGATCCCGATCGCGAGCGGCATCCGCAGCGCGGGCGGCGTGGCGCCGAACGAGAGCGGCGTGATGTTCTACGTCGAGAGCCAGGGGCCGTGGAACGGGGCCTGCTCGCTGAAGCAACTGAAGCCCGGCGGCTTCATGGGGCATCCGATCTGCTTCCCCGGCTACGACCGGCCGCTGGCGAAGTCGATGGGACCCAAGCCGATCGAGCCGCACGACGAGTCGCGGCTCACGACCGAGTGCGCGCGCGTCGAACAGCTCGTGCCCTACGCGGTGGTGTTCCCGTACCGCCGCATGGGTCAGTCGATCACCACCTTCCGCGTCGATCGCTGCGAGGGGCGCTTCGGACCGTTCACCGGGCAGTTGTTCCTCGGCGACTTCAGCCTGTCGATCGTGATGCGCGCCACCACGGAACAGGTCGACGGCGTCTGGCAGGGGGCGTGCTATCCGTTCCGCGAAGGCTTCAGCACCGGCATCCTCGCGGTCGAGTTCTCGCCGAAGGGCTACCTCATCACGGGAGGCACCAACCGCGGCTGGCCGGTGCGCGGCAACCGCCACTACGTCCTCGAACGCGTCGAGTGGACCGGGCGCACGCCCTTCGAGATCGAGCGCATCACCATCGCGAAGGACGGCTTCGACCTGACCTTCACCAAGCCGGTCGATGCGACCTCGGCGACGGCACCGTCGAGCTACACGCTCGGCTCCTTCACGCACATCTACCACGAGAGCTACGGCAGTCCCGAGGTCGACCGCACGGTGCCGCTGGTGACGCGCGCCGACCTCGCGGCCGACGGCAGACACGTGCACCTGGTCGTCGACGGCATGGTGCTCGGCCACGTGCACGAGTTCCATCTCGCCGGCGTGCGCTCCGCGGAGGGCGAAGCGCTGCTGCATCTCGACGCCTACTACACCGTCAACCGGATCCCGAAGTGATGCTGCGCCTCCTGTCGTCCCTGTCCCTGCTCGCGCTGTGTGCCTGCTCGGCCTCGCCGAAGAGCGTGCTGGTGGAGGATCCGCGCTGGCTCTGCTACCACGGCGGCGACGGCCCGGGTCGAGGCAAGCACATCGTGCTGATCGCCGCCGACCAGGAGTACCGCAGCGAGCAGGCCTTGCCGATGCTCGCGAAGATCCTCGCGCAACGTCACGGCTTCGACTGCACGGTGCTGTTCGCGCTGAACAAGGACGGCCTCGTCGATCCGACCCAGAAGATCCGCTGGGAGGACAAGACCGTCGTCCACCACATCCCCGGACTCGAGCAGCTCGACCACGCCGACCTGCTGATCCTGTTCAGCCGTCTGATCACGCTTCCCGACGACGAGATCGCGCACGTGGTGCGCTACCTCGACTCCGGCAAGCCGATCCTCGCGATCCGCACGGCGAACCACGGTTTCCTGCAGAACTTCCCCTACGTGAAGGACGGCAGGCCGGTGCGCTTCGGCGAGGACGTGCTCGGCGGCACCTTCCTCGAGCACTACGGCAACTGGCACCACGACTCGACGCGCGGCATCGTCGTCGAGTCGGCGCGCGATCATCCGATCCTGCGCGGCGTCGAGGACGTGTGGGGACCATCCGACGTCTACCGCGTGTTTCCCGCGGGCAAGGGCCTGCCCGCCGACTGCACGGCCCTGCTGCTCGGACAACCGCTGCTCGGCCGCCAGCACGACGACGCGCCCAATCCGGAGAAGCCGCCCCTGCCGGTCGCGTGGACGCGCACCTGGACCACGACCACCGGTGCGCGCGCCCGCGTGTTCCACCAGACCATGGGCAGCGCACGCGACTTCCAGAGTGCGGGCCTCAGACGCCTGACCGTCAACGCGGCCTATTGGTGCCTCGGTCTGGAAGATCGCATCCGCGCGAACAGCGACGTCGACTGCGTCGGCGCCTACGCACCCTCGACCAGCGGCTTCGACTACGCGGAGCTCGGCGTCGAGCCGCGGCCGGTCAGCGCGTTCCGCTGATCTACTGCTCCGGAGGATTCGCGCGGCACGCGCGGATTCACACGCCGTTGTGCGGCGTGATCGAGTTGGTCGACGCGTTCTCCAGGCCGTACGAGGTGTAGACCGAACCGCTCTTGACCCAGCGCTGCGTGAAGAAGGCCCAGCGCTGGCCGGCCGCGCGATAGCCCATGGTCGTGCAATTCGAGGCGTTCATCCGGTAGTGCTCGGGCTCGATCACGGTCGCGCCCTGACCGTGCAGGTCGCGGGCCCACGCGTACTGCGTCGCCGTCTGCAACGCCACGGTGGTAGCCTGCTGCAGGCCCTTCGGGATGTTGTTGGGGTTCGCGGTCGTGTTCGAGGCATTGCCGTGCGACACCAGCATGGTGTCGGCCGCCCCGGCCTGGCTCCCGATCCCGAAGGTGCAGCCGTTCATCGTGATCGTGAAGCAGAACTGCGCATCGGCACCGATGCGCGTGCTCGTGATCTGTCCCTGCGTGTAGTCGGCGATGTAGCCCTTGAACGAGTTCTCACCGGTCTTCGCCTTGCGCACCTGGGCGATCGCAGCCGGTCGTTCACCGCCGCCGTCCACGATCCGGCCAGTCCAACCCTGCCAGTCCTCGGGACCGACGAGTGTCAGATCCTCCGCCACGCTGTTCTGCGCCGCGTTCCTCAGGAGGCCACTGAGCAGGATGACGCCGCGCAGCGCGCCGATCGGGTCCTGGTCGTTCTTGAGTCGGTCGACGAGATCGTTGAGTACGGTCATGAGGCTTCGAGGGACGAACTGAGAGACCGATGACCCGGGAGGAGGATCCCGTGGCGGGCTCCATCTACCCGATCGAAGCCTCGGACCGCAACGTCGCGCAGACGGGACGCGCGCCTACGACCGCCCGCAGGCATTCCCGGTCCCGCCTCACCGGCCGATCAGGAAGGCCACCGCGTCGCTCATCGCGAGCAGTCCTCCCCATGCCCCGGCCGGGTCGACCACCACCCACTGCGCGATGAACACCACGCCGATCAGCGCCACGTCGTCCGGCACGGCGATGGGAAGACTGGTGTCACCTCCGGGCGCCGTGAAGGCGTTCAACGCGGTGGCCGGCAAGGTCGGGTAGACGGTGCAGGGCGGTAGCGCGATCGGCAGGATCGAGCTGTTGAGGAGCACCGCGCAGGGCGACGCCGCACGCGCATGGGCGAGCGTGATCGCGAAGGCCTGATTGCCGATCCACGGCAGGCTCGCGACACCGATGGCGGGGACCTGTCCCCCGCTCCCGGCACAGCCCGCACCGAAGTTGACGGCGTACGGGGCTCCGAGCGCACCCATCGACACGGCGTGCAGCTCGACACCGGTGACGCCGTCGCTCGCCGCGAACAGGAGCTTGTCGCCGGCGAGTCCGAGGAACGACGCGGAGCCGGCAGTGCGTGCACCGGGGGGTTCGAGGTCGAAGAAGAGGATGGTGCCGGCCGGGGAACCATCGCTGGTCCAGAACGACTCGCCGTAGGCGACCGGGACATAGGCAGTCACCAGTGCGCGACTGCTTCCGGGCGGAACGAAGATCTCTCGGCAGCCGGAATAGGGTCCGGGCGCGAAATCGCGGACGAGCTGCGTCCCTGCGCTCGTGCCGTCGGAGAAGTACAGCTCCGTGCCGAGATCCGCTCCGTCGGGGTCGCTCGCCGTGAAGAACAGATGGTCCCGCGCCGCCGTCAGGTGGGACGGATTGCTGTCGCCGGAGCCGGGATCGATGTCCGCCATCATCGATGTGCTCGCGGCATCGCCGAGCGTGCACCAGAGTTCGCGGCCTGCGGTGCCGGTCTCGGCGGTGAAGAACAGGCGTTCTCCCGCCACGGTGAGTTGCTCGGGGGTCGAGGAGCCGATGCCCGCACGGATGTCGACGACCATCGTCGTTCCCGCGGTGGTGCCGTCGCTGTGCCACAGTTCGATGCCGTGCGTGGGGTCCGAGGCCTGGAACCACGCCTCCCCGCGCCACGACACGAGCCCCCGCGGATTCAGCAGACTCGTCGTGGGATTCAGCACCACCCGGGTTCCGGCTGCCGTGCCGTCCGTGAAGAACAGGCCGAAGCGCGCGCTCGCATCGACACCGGTGAACAGGATGCCGTCGCCGAGGGGAACCGCCGAAACATCGTTGGCGCGGATGCCCGAGTCGATCCCGGGCCGGAGATCGATCACCAGATGCGTGCCTGCCGCAGTGCCGTCGCTGACGTACAGCTCGTTGCCCGTCGTCGGATCCTGCGCGCAGAAGAACATCTTGCCGTTCGACCCGCACAGGAAGACGGGGGCGCTGCCGCCGCTGCCCGGCACGAGATCCGCGAGGAGGACAGTGCCGGCCGTCGTGCCGTCACTGATCCACGGCTCGAAACCGGTCACGGGCTCGCGCGCCGCGAACCACACGCGTCCGCCGTAGGAACTGAAGCCGGAGCCGACCTGCTGACCCTGCGTGTCGATGTCGCGGAGCAGGATCGTGCCGGCCGCGCTGCCATCGCTCAGCCACGGCTCGCGACCCGTGATGCCGTCGTCGCCGAGGAACACGAGGCGATCGCCGATGGAAGCGGAGGTCGCGAGGGTGAGCGTTCCCGACCAGGGCACCGGTTGCACGACGTCGAGATCGGCGACCATCCGCGTGCCGGCCTCCGTGCCATCGGTGATCCAGGGTTCGCGTCCGGTCAGTGGCTCGAGGGCGGAGAACAGGCAGGAGTTGCCGATCGCCACGAAGTCCGCGGGCGCGGAACCATGGACACCAGGTCGGATGTCCTTCACGCGCCAGGTGCCCACTGCCGTTCCGTCGGTACGCCAGATCTCCGGATCGTCGGGTCGCCCCCACGCCTGGAAGTACGCGACGCCGCCGACCTCGCGCATGCCGATCGGGATCGAGCCGGTGGTGAGACCGGGAGCGATGTCGGCGACCAGGCGCGTTCCCGCGGCGGTGCCGTCGCTGAAGAAGAGTTCGTTGAACACCGTGCCGTCCGAACCACGGAACAGCACACCCGAACCGAAGGGCGCGATGGTGCCCGGATCGTCGCTCGGGACCCCGCTCGCCGAGCCCGCCGCCAGGTCGACCACCATGCGCGTGCCTCCGGGCGTTCCATCGGTGACGTACAGCTCGCGACCGCTGCCGGCGTACGACGGTCCCGCGACGAAGAAGGCCTTCCCGGCCGCAGCGACGAGATCCGCGGGGTATCCGCTCGACGAACCGGAGACCACGTCGAGCAGGAGATCGGTACCGGCACTCGTGCCGTTGCTGCGCCAGATCTCGTAGCCGTGGCTGTCGTCGCTCGCGAAGAACACCACGCGGGAGCCGACCGTCGTGATCTGCGCCGGCGACGACGCGGCGATCCCCGAGGCGATGTTCGCTACCATCACCGTTCCAGCCGAAGTGCCGTCGGACTTCCAGAGCTCGGTGCCGTGCGTTCCGTCGTCGGCGGCGAAGTATGCCGTCGAACCGACGACCGCGAAGTGGTCGATCGCGTTGCCCGTGGTGCCGGGGTTGATGTCCTTCACCAGCGTGACCGAGGTGCCGTCGAAGGAGTGGAGTTCGTGACCGGTGGTGCTGGACCAGGCGCAGAACAAGACCTTGTCGCCGACGACCGCGAGCGGTCGGGGTGACACGGTGTACTCGGAGATGCCCGTCGCGGCGTTCACGAGTCGGGTACCCGCTCCCGTGCCGTCGCTGACCCAGAGGTTCCACGCGCCGCTCGAGAGGTAGCGCTCGAGGAACACGAAGCCGTTCGCGAAGGGTGTGAGCGCCGTGATGTCCACCGAGGTGCTGCTCCCCGCACGGAGGTCCTTCACGAGCCAGGTGCCTGACGCGGTGCCATCGGTCCGCCACAGGTTCCGCCCCGTCACGCCGTCCTGGGCACCGAAGTAGGTGACTCCGTTGAGGGTGAGGAACCCTGCAGGGGACGAATCGCCGTTGTCGATGCGTGCGTCGACGTCGCGGACGAGTTCCTGCGCGGGCAGCGGGAACGCGGCCGTAGCGACGGCCGCGACGAGGACGACCAGCTGGCGGAACATGCGCGGGCAACGCCCGGTGCGGGTGTGAATTCGTGCCCCGGGACCGCAGCCTCGGCCGCGCTATCGGTCCACGTGCCGAGCGAGTTGCGCGGGATAGCGGTCGCCCTGGATCGGGATCGCCTGCAGCGCGACGTCGATCGCGTGCAGGTCCTGCTTCGTCAAGGCGAGGTCGATGGCGGCGAGGTTCTCCTGCAGTCGCGCGACCTTGCTGGTGCCGGGGATCGGCACGACGAAGGGCTTCTGCGCGAGCAGCCAGGCGAGCGCGATCTGGGCCGGTGTCGCGGACTTGCCCGCGGCGATGATCCGCAAGGCGTCGACGAGGGCGCGATTCGCCTCACGCGCCTGCGTCGAGAAGCGCGGCAGGCCGGTGCGGAAGTCGTCCTTCGGGAAGGTCGTCGTGGCGTCGATGGTCCCGGTGAGGAACCCGCGCCCGAGCGGACTGAAGGGCACGAAGGCGATGCCGAGTTCCCCACAGGTCGACAGGATCTCGACCTCCGGCTCACGCCACCACAGCGAGTACTCGCTCTGCAGCGCGGTGACGGGCTGGACCGCATGGGCCCGACGCAGCGTGTGCACGCCGGCCTCGGACAGTCCGAAGTGCCGCACCTTGCCCTCCGCGATCAACTCGCGCACCGCGCCCGCCACGTCCTCGATCGGCACCGCCGGGTCGACCCGGTGCTGGTAGAGCAGATCGATGCGGTCGGTACGCAGGCGCTTCAACGACGCCTCCGCGACCGCGCGGATCCGCGTCGGACGGCTGTCGACTCCGGACTGCCACCTGCCGTCGCGGAAGCCGAACTTGGTCGCGATGCAGACTGAGTCGCGCATCGGCGCGAGCGCTTCGCCGACCAACTCCTCGTTGGTCCACGGTCCGTACGACTCCGCGGTGTCGAAGAAGGTCACCCCCGACTCGAAGGCGGTGCGGACCAGGGCGATCGCGTCGTCCTTCGCGAGTCCGTCGCCGTAGCCGAAGTTCAGGTTCATGCAACCGAGCCCCAATGCGGAGACTTCGGGTCCGCTGCGGCCGAGCTGTCGTGTCTTCATCGTGCTGCTCCGATTCGGATCGTTTCGCTGCAGGGGGTTTCGCCGCACGACCGGTCGACGTCCGATCCATGATCCGGCCCGGTCTCAGCAACCACACCGTACCCCGTGGTTCCGCGTGCAGTCGAGGATGGCGCCACGACCGTCCAGCTCCAGCGAACAGCACGCGAGCAGCCTCTCGCGCAGCAGCGCGCGCCCGCGCGAGACACGCGACTTCACGGCGGACACGCTGAGTCCGAGTCGCGCGGCGATCTCACGGTGCGGGATCTCCTCGAGATCGGCCTGGTGCAACACCTTGGCGTAGGCCTCGGGCAGATGCTCGACGACCTGGGCGAGCCATGGTGCGAGCCGCCGCAGGGTCTGCCCGTCCTCGTCCGCGCCCTCCCGCCCCGGAAGGTCGGTGTCGTCCTGGAGCTGCAGCGGATGGCGCCGGCGTCGGCGGAGATGGTCGACGACGAGGTTGGCCGCGACACGGAAGATCCAGGCATCGAGTCGCTCCTGCCCCGGCAGCGTCCCGACCCCCCGCGCGATCCGCAGCATGCACTCCTGCAGCAGATCGTCGACGTCGGAGGCGGGGACGCGCCGCGAGAGGTACGACCGGAGCGATGCCCGCAGCTCGCTGCGCGACGCGAGCAGTTCTTCCATCGGAGTGCCGTGCGCTGCACGGCTCACGTGCAGCAGCTCCCGGACGACTTCCCCATCGTCGGCAGGTCCTCCAGGAATCGATAGAACTCCCACTCGTTGCCGTCGGGATCGGTGATCCAGAACTTGTCCTGCAGGGCGTAGCAGCAGCGCGCCGCGGTCTCGTCGCGCAGCGGACGGCCGGTGGCCGTCAGACGCTCGCGCGCCGTCTCGAGCGCCTCCGCGGAGTCGACGCGGAACCCGAGGTGCGAGACGCGCTGACGACCCGTCGAAGCGACGGCACCGGTCGATTCGACCAGGGAGAAGACCAGCGGAGGAGCCGCGAGCGTGAAGCGCGCGTAGCCCTTGCGCTGCTTGTCGGGCGCGACGCCGAACAGGTCACGGTAGAAGGCGACCGAGGCGGCGAGGTCGCGCACGTCGAGGGAGAGGTGGAAGCAGGTCTGGGCGCTGGTTGTGGTGTTCATGGTCGTTCGCCGAAACCGGCCGACTCCGGCCGTCGATGTCGAAGACGTCCGTCGCAGGCGAAGGTCGCAGGAATCCGTGCGATGTCTTCATGGGCGCGCAGCGCAGCCGACACGATCGAACAGGTAGAGCATCTCACGAGCGATGTCGGCACAGCAGCGGTCGTAGGCGAGCGTCTCACCCGGGGAGCCTTCCGCGGTCTTCGGATCGGCATGGGGCAGTGCGACCCGGATCGCAGCGCCTTCCACCACGGGACATGCGATGTCGGCGGCGGTGCACATCATCACCGCCACGAACCCCCGATCGGGATTGGCTGCGTCGCCGATCCGCTTCGACCAGCAGCTCATCGGCTCGGCGTCGGAGTGCGTACGCACCACCTGGATCGGGTTGCCGCCCTGCCCTTCGCCCGCGACGAGGAAGCCGCAGCGCCGCAGCGCCGCGGTCGTCCCCGGCGCGACCGCCGTGATCTCCGTGCCTCCTGAGAAGGTGCTCACGCCGCGGATGCCGCGATGCCGCGCCGCGACCGCGGCCCACACCTGGGCGAGATGGCTCCGCCGCGAGTTGTGGGTGCAGATGAACAGGAGGTCGGCGGATCCCCGATCCCTCAGCAGCTTCGCAGTGGCTCGGGCCAGCTCATCGATCTGGCCCATCCGCACCGGCTCGATGAGGTGCGACTCCGCGCTGCGCGACTCGACGTAGTGTCGCAGCGCCTCCGAGAGACGGATCGCTTCGTCATCGGTCATCGTCCGTCGACTCCCACAGGTGACGCGGCGGACGGCTCGCCCCCCCACCACCGGCGCCCGAACCACAGCGCCAGATGGACGAGGCCGATCAGCGCCGGCACCTCGACGAGGGGACCGATGACCGCGGCGAACGCGACACCCGAGTGGATTCCGAAGACCGCGACGGCGACCGCGATCGCCAGCTCGAAGTTGTTGGACGCGGCGGTGAAGGCCAGGGTGGTCGTCCTGCGATAGTCGACTCCGGCCTTCCGACCGATCCAGAAGCTGCACAGGAACATCACCACGAAGTAGATCAGCAGGGGAACTGCGATCCGCAGCACGTCGAGGGGGATCGTGACGATCAGCTCGCCCTTGAGGCTGAACATCACCAGGATGGTGAACAGCAGGGCGACCAGGGTCAGTGGTCCGATGCGGGGCACGAAGCGGGTCTCGTACCAGTCGCGACCCTTGCGGCGCGACAGCGTGAAACGTGTCACGGCACCGGCTGCGAAGGGGATGCCGAGGTAGATCGCCACGCTCTGCGCGATCGCCCCCATCGACACGTCCACCGCGGTCCCCTGCAGTCCGAACATCGGCGGCAACACGGTGACGAAGATCCAGGCGTAGACGCTGAGGAACAGCATCTGGAACACGCTGTTGAGCGCGACCAGGCCGGCGGCGTACTGCGTGTCGCCCCGCGCCAGCTCGTTCCACACGATCACCATCGCGATACAGCGAGCCAGCCCGATGAGGATCAGTCCGACCATGTACTCGGGCCGATCGGCGAGGAACACGATCGCCAAGCCGAACATCAGCAGCGGTCCGACGATCCAGTTGAGGACCAGGGACAGGACCATCACGCCGCGATCGCGGAAGACGTCGCCGAGCTCCTCGTAGCGCACCTTCGCGAGCGGCGGATACATCATCAGGATCAGGCCGAGCGCGATCGGGAGATTGGTCGTGCCGACCTGGAACCGCTGCACGAAGTGTTCGACCCCGGGCACGGCCCACCCGAGTCCGACACCGACCGCCATCGCCAGGAAGATCCACAGCGTGAGATAGCGGTCGAGGAATCCGAGGCGTCGAGCGACCCCGGTCACCGCGTCACCTCCGCGCAGCCCGAGGCACGTCGGAGCTTCGCGGCGCGCGTCGCGACCGCTTGGATCTCCGGCTCCTCCGCGATCGTCGCGCGGATCGTCTTCAGGATGGCGCGCGCGATCGGATCGGGTCGCGGCGGCACCTTGTAGTGCACCCACGCACCCTCGCGACGATCGACGATCAAGCCGGCCCGCTTGAGGGTGGCGAGGTGCCGCGAGGCGCGCGACTGCGTGAGCCCGAGCGCGCCCTCGACGTGGCACACGCACAGTTCGCCCGCATGCAGAATCGTCGCCAGGATCCTCACCCGTGCCGGATCGGCGACGGCCTTGAACGCTGCAGCGACTGCGGCATCGTCGTATGCGCCTAGTTGCATATGCGCAAGCCTAGCCCTCGGGTGCCCGCGACGTCAATCTCGCGTCGAGGCGGGCGCCCGGGCTCAGTCCAGGATGCGCGTCCGCACGGCGTTGCTCAGATGCGGGGGCGCGGAGCCGACCAGATCGACGAACAGCGCCTGGCAGGCGAGCGACGCTCCCGACAACGCGCTGTCGACCGGCACCGGCACCAGCAGGGTGGAAGGCGCACCGGTCACGGCCAGCCAGGGCAGCGCGATCGTCCCGTTCGGATCGAGGGCGAAGGTGCCGAGTCCCGGCAGCACCACGGCCATCGCGCCCGCCGCCGGCGAGAGGGCGGGCAGCGCCAGTTGCATGCCCTGCGCGTAGCCCGGCTGCGCGAAGAGCTGCAGTTCCAGCGCGCCACCGCGCGAGGGCAGAAAGGGTGCCGCGAGCTGGCGATGACGGTTCACCAGGATGCGGGGCTGACCCTGGGCGCAGAAGATCGGCTGGCAACACAGGAACTCGAAGAGGACGAGGTCGAGGTCGCCGTCGGCATCGATGTCGAGCGCGAGCGCTCCGCTGCCCCGCGCGCGGGTCGTTTCGATACGGTTCGTGGAGGCGTCGATGAAGAATCCGCGGCCGTCGTTGAGCCGCAACTGCATCGGCTCGGAGGCGTACTCCGCGCCGTTGCTGACCAGCAGGTCCAGATCGCCGTCCTCGTCGAAGTCGGCGAGAACCAGGGCCCGGGCCTCGGCCAGATCCGGCGGCATGCGGGAAGCGCTCTCGTCCCGGAAGCGACCGGTGCCGTCGTTGATCCAGAGCCGATCGTCGCCGTAGTCGCCCAGCGCCAGGTCGGGATCGCCGTCGCCGTCGACATCGCCCGTGGCGAGGCTCCGCGTGTAGCGCGGTCCCTGGACCGGGAGGGCGGCGAGGTCGTCGACCAAGACCCCAGCGCCCTGGTTGCGCAGGAGCCAGTCGCGCAGATCGCCGCCGAGAACGAGGTCGAGGTCTCCGTCGTGATCGACGTCGACCGCGAGCATGGCACGCACCGGATCGGTGATCACCGGAATGCCCGGCATCGGCTCGAAGTACCCGGCGATCCCTCCGGCGCGATTGCGCCAGATGCGCAACCCTCGATCGGTTCCGATCGCGAGATCGGGCGCGCCGTCGCCGTCGAGATCACCCTGTGCAGCAGCCAGCGCGGTGTCCTGCTCCACGGGTAGGTGCGCGGTGGCATCGCGCAAGTGCAGGGTCCCGTCGTTGAGCAGCAGCGCGTCCTGCTGCGCTCCCCCGAGGTAGGCATCGAGATCGCCGTCGCCGTCGGCATCGAAGAGGATCGGCACAGGGTTGCCGGATCGACCCACCCATTCGATCGCATCATCGGGAGCCGCGCGGTACTCACCACGCCCGTTGCCGAGCAGCAGCACGCTGTACGGGCCCGCTCGTGCGACCAGCAGGTCGGCGATGCCGTCGCCGTCGATGTCTCCCGCGGCGATCGCTCCTTCGAAGCCGTACTGCTGCGGGATCCGCGGCTGCGTCGCATCGACGAAGTGCCCGGCGCCGTCGTTGAGGAACAGCTTCGTGAAACCGAAGGGATCGCCCGGGCACGGATCCCAGCAGGCGAACACGGCGTCGATGTCGCCGTCGCCGTCGAGGTCGCCCAGTGCAACGTCGAACAGCGCATGCATCTCGGTCGGGAATCCGGAGTCGGCCGCGATCGTGAAGTGCGCCGCGCCATCGTTGCGGTACGACACGCTGGCGATCGGTTCGGGACTCATGTCGTAGATGTTCGCCACCACCACGTCGCGGTCACCGTCGCCGTCGACGTCGGCCAGCGCGGCGCCCCCGCAGGCCCGCCACTCGACGGGCATGTGTGTCGAGGTGACATCGGTGAACCGGCCGGTGCCGTCGTTGAGGAACAGGTGGTCCTGCTTGGGCGACAGTTCGCCGCCGGTCACCGGGATCAGGATGTCGGTGTCGCCGTCCGCGTCGAAGTCGTCGCCGAGGTAGCGCGTCGCCGCACCGTCGAAGAACGGCAGTTGCGAGTCGGTCACGTCGGTGAACACGCCATGGCCGTCGTTGAGGCACAGCCTGGTGCGATCGGCATTCAGCAACGCATCGAGGTCGCCGTCTCCGTCGACGTCGATGAGGGACACCGCGAGCGTCACACCGAGGGTCGAGGGGACGCGTCCCACGGAGACATCGACGAACACGCCGCCGCGGTTCTCGAGCAGACGCGAGAAGCTCCAGGTTCCCACCCAGGCGTCGGGGTCGCCGTCGCCGTCGATGTCGCCGAAGGCGATCGTGTAGGAGTGGTACGGCAGGCTCGGCCATTGCGTGGCGGTGACGTCGGTGAACACGCCGCCGTCGTTGCGCAGCAGGCGCTCCGCCGGGTAGCCGCACTCGTGCAGGTCGGGGTCACCGTCCCCGTCGATGTCGCACAGCGCGAGGTGACTCGCTCCGGGCCCCGCCGGCACCACACCGGGCGCCGCGACGGCGAAGCGACCGTGTCCGCGGTTCCACAGCAGTTGCGTGGTGCCGGACTCGTCGGCGAGCAGGACGTCGAGGTCCCCGTCGCCATCGACGTCGGCGAACTCCACGTCGCGCCCGTCGATGGGCAGCGCCGGGAGCTGCGCGCGCACGGCGTCGAGGCCGAACTGCTGGGCAGGGAGTGCAGCGAACAGGAGTCCGAGCGCGATCGCCGAACCCCGCGCCAACCTGAGTGTGCGCGACATGGGGCGGGAAACGCCCGGCGCGCTCCGGTGTTGCGCTCCGGGGAAGCGGCGTCGCATCGGGCCGTCGCCGGCCCGGGTGATCGCGTTTCGCCGGCTCGCCGGACTCGTGAACCGCCCCCGCGCGGCTCCGTTGAGCGTCGTCCCTCCGCGCCGGGCGGCGCGCGACGGACTCCGATCCGATGCACACCTTCTCCCGAACGCTCGTTCTCGCCTCCGCTCTCGTGATCGCGGCGATCGGCTCGGCGCAGGCGCCGTCGAACTGGACCACGATCACCCTGCCCCCCAACCTCGTCTCGGGTCCCAACCAGATCGGCACCACCGTGACGCTGACCACGACCACCGACGTGTGGTTCTACTCCGGCATCACCAAGCGCTGGACCGTGCAACCCGTCAGCAACCCGGGCCCTGTGTTCCAGGCGAACGACTACTGCATCGTGCAGGACGGCAACCTCATCCATGCCTACGCCTCCCACACCGGGCGCGTCGACACCATCACGACCCCGAGCAGCACGCCCACCATCGTCAGCGGGCCATCGAGTTCGTCCTGGGTCACGATCGTCGTCGACGGGACGCAGGCCTGGGGCTTCGGCGCGTTCCACGGGGCATGGGAGACCCTCGGACTCGGCCAACCCAACCCGACCATCGTGACCAATCGGCTGATCGGGCTGCTCCGCGACGGGTCGACCGTCCATGGACTCAGCGCGCACCACGGCACCTTCGTCCCGGTCGCGGCAGATCCGCTCGCCACGCCGATCGTCATCGGCGAAGCGGAGGTGGGCACCGCCAGCAGTCCGGGTGTGTTCCGCGCGTTCTCCGCGCAGCAGAATCGCTGGGGTGTGCAAACCGTGCCGGCGACGGCGAGCACCTATCAGCAGAACGAGTATGCGCTCACCTGGGACGGCAACCAGATCTGGGGGTATTCGGGACTGACCGGGACGCTGACGAACTTCGTCGCGAACAGTCCGATCAGCGGAGTCAGCGGCGCGGAGGGCGTGGCCGGCTTCTTCGACGGCCCGGACGTCGTGTGTTACGCATCGGGAAGTGGGCAGTTCGTCCCGCGCAGCGCGCCGAGCGCGTTGTTCCGATTCGAATACCACTTCGCCATCCTGGACGAGCAGGGACTCCTCACGCCGTTCTCGGCGATCACCGGCAACTTCGGACCGACGATCGCCGGCAGCTTCGTGATCTCCTCCAATGACGCGATCGCGTACGCCGACGCGGGGACCAACGGCTATGCGTACAGCCCGATCACCAACACCTGGACTCCGTCGATCACCGCCAACCCGACCTCCGTCACCCTGGTGCGCGACTCGGTCGTCATCGCGCGTCCCGACGGCTACGACGCGCTGTCGGCGCGGTACTCCACCTGGGTCCCGCTGACCACGACGCTCGCCGGCAACTTCAACGCGCCGTCGTCTGGAGCGATCTTCTTCGCCCTCGACGGAGCCGGAGAGATCGGTCACGTCTTCGACGCCCGCCTCAATCGGTGGGCGAGTGTCGTCGGTCAGGCGCCGCTGTCGGTCAACATCTCGCGTCACACCCTCATGGCGCACGACGGCTCCACCGGCTTCGGCTTCGGGTTGCCCTCGGGCGAGTGGTATGCACAACCGCTGAGTGCCCCGCCTTCGAGCTTCCGGACGTCGAGTTCGATCGGCAGCATCACGCACGGAAGCCAGCTGAGCGTCTATTCGGTCCAGGGATCCTTCACCTACACCGGGCGCTATCCGGAGTTCACGCAGGCCATCAACCTCGGCAACACGCTGCGGCTGCACCAGACCGCTCCGCAGAACAGCATCCTGTTCCTGCTGGTCGGACTGCAGTCGGCTCGCATCGACTTCGGGCAGAGCCTGGGCCACCTCTACATGCAACCTGCGACGATGGTCTCCTTCGGCTGGCCGCAGACGGTTGGAGCGACGGAGTTCGCCGAGTTCCCGATCCCGATGCCCACCGACCCCAACCTGCGCGGCGCTCGGCTCCAGCTCCAGGACCTCGTCGTGCCGCCCTCGCCCGGGACACCGTGGCTGTCGAGTTCGGTCTCGCTCGTGCTG
Organism: Planctomycetota bacterium; assembly: GCA_046349595.1. Lineage (GTDB taxonomy): Bacteria > Planctomycetota > UBA1135 > UBA1135 > UBA2386 > JACRLW01. The sequence goes on along the minus strand of JAXMCA010000001.1, from coordinate 648,761 downwards.
TTCTGACCGGGCCTCGACGTCGCTCCGAACTTCGCGGGTCCGTTCCAGGCACCTGACGCAGCGCGGAAGCGCGACGTCGCGCACGCTTCCCGCGGGTGCGCGACGTCCATATCCTGCCCGCGATGTCGACCATCGCGCTCCTCGCTCTCCTCGCCTGCGGAATCCAGGGCGGCCCCTCGGCGCAGCGCGCGGTCGACTACCAGCGCGACGTGCGGCCGATCCTCTCCTCGCACTGCTTCGCGTGCCACGGCTTCGACGCAGGTGCACGCAAGGCCGGGTTGCGGCTCGACCGACGCGAGTCGGCGTACGCGGAGCGGGAGGGCATCGTCGCGGTGAAGCCGGGCGACCTCGCGGGGAGCGAGTTGTTCCGACGCATCTCCTCCGAGGACCCCGAGGTGTTGATGCCGCCGCCGCGGGCACGCGCGCCGCTCACCGCCGAGCAGAAGAACATCCTGCGCCGCTGGATCGAGCAGGGCGCAGCCTATGCGGAACACTGGTCCTTCGTTCCGCCGGTGCTGCCGGTGGTCCCGCCGGACGCGGGTCATCCGATCGACGCGTTCGTGCGTGCGCACCTGCGCAGCGAGGGCCTGTCGCCCGCGCCGGAAGCCGATCGCGCCACACTGGCACGCCGAGTGACCCTCGACCTCACCGGTCTGCCGCCGTCCGGAGCGGAGGTCGAAGCCTTCGTCGTGGACCACGGCGCAGACGCCTATGAGCGCCTCGTCGACCGGCTTCTCTCCAGCCCGCATTACGGCGAACGCATGGCGCTGCCCTGGCTCGACGCGGCCCGCTATGCGGACACCAACGGCTTCTCGATCGACGGCGGTCGTCACCAATGGCTGTGGCGTGACTGGGTGATCCATGCCTTCGCGAGCAACAAGCCCTTCGACCGCTTCCTGGTCGAGCAGCTCGCCGGCGACCTGCTGCCCGACCGCGACGACGGCACGCTGACGGCCACCGGCTTCCAACGCAACTCGATGATCACCCACGAGGGTGGCACGATCGCGGAGGAGAACCTCGTCAACTACAACGTCGACCGCGTCCGCACCTTCGGCGAGGCGGTCCTCGGACTCACGCTCGGCTGCGCGCAGTGCCACGACCACAAGTACGACCCGATCTCGCAGCGCGACTTCTACCGGCTGTTCGCATTCTTCGACCAGACCAGTGAGCCGGCACACGGCGGCGACGGCGGCGTCAATGCACCGCCGACGGCGCAGGTGCGCAGCGTGCTGAGCACCGGGGAGGAACCCGAACTGCGCACGCGCATCGCTGCGCTCGAGGCCCAGCTCGCGGCCGTCGACGAGCGCGCGTTGGCGGATTGGGAGTCCTCGCAACGCGCGGCGCTCGCCCAGCGCGGCATCGACCTCGAGCTGCATCCGGTGCGCCTGCTCAAGATCAGCACGCCCAATCGCGGCAGCGGCTTCGCGATCGAAGACGAGCGCTTCGCCGTGGTGGCACATCCCATGAGCCTGCTCGCCTTCGACATCTCGATCGAGCTGCCGCCGCTGTCGGCGCCGATCACCGGCCTGCGCGTGGTGATGCACACGCCGCCGGGTCATCCCGAGGAAGGCTGGGGATTCGGCGGCAAGGCCGGCAAGCGCAGCTTCGCGCTGACCAGCCTCTCGGTGAGCGGAGGTCCGGTCCCCGGCGATCAGGTCAACCTCTACCAGCTGCTGCCGATGCGGCGGGTGACGGCGAGCGGCTGGGACGGCGAGAACCGTCCCGAAGGCGTGCTCGGGACCAGCAGCGCGAACGCGTGGATCCCCGATCCCGCCGCCGACGGCCCCGTGCATCTCACCGCCAGCTTCGCCGCGCCGCTGGACCCGGAGCGGACGCGCTTCCTCACGGCACAGCTCAACTTCGGCCGCTTCGGCGACATGACCGCACGGCGCATGGAGTTCTTCGTGGTGACCGGCGAGGACGACGACTCGGAGCTGCCGCGCGAGATGCAGGATGCGCTGACGACCACGCCCGAGACCCGCACCGAGCAGCAGCGCGCCGCGATCCGTCGCGAGTTCGTCGAGCACGCGCCCGCCACCGCGCGTGTGCGCACGGCACTCGCGCACGCGCGTGAACGCCTCGCGGTGCGCACCGAAGCCTGGCCCACGATGGTGATGGACACGCGCGCGGACCCGCGCAAGACCTTCGTGCTGCACCGCGGCGTCTACTCGAACCCCGGCGAGGAGGTGAGCGCAGGCACGCCGGCCGCGCTGCCGCCGATGCCCGACGGAGCGCCCGCGAACCGTCTGGGCCTCGCGCAGTGGGTGGTCGCCGACGGCAATCCGCTGACGGCCCGCGTCGCCGTCAATCGCATCTGGCAGGTGTTCTTCGGTGTCGGCCTGGTGAAGACCGCGGCGGACTTCGGCATGCAGGGCGAGGCGCCGTCGAACCAGGCTCTCCTCGACTGGCTCGCCGTCGACTTCCGCACCCACGGCTGGGACGTGAAGCGTCTGGTGCGACAGATCGTGACGAGCGGCACCTACCGCGCGGCGTCGCGCACCACGCCGCGCGACATCGAACGCGACCCCGACAACCGTCTGCTCGCACGTGGCCCGCGCTTCCGCTTGCCCGCCGAGCTGATCCGCGATCAGGCGCTCGCGATCAGCGGACTGCTCGTCCCGTCGCTCGGCGGTCCGAGCGTGAACCCCTACACCCCGGGCGACCCCTGGCGTGAGATCAGCCACTACGGCTCCACACCGGCGACGGCGCAGTCCTTCGTGCAGGACCACGGCGACAAGCTCTACCGGCGCAGCCTGTACACCTACTGGAAGCGCACGCTCCCGCCGCCGGACATGGCGACCTTCGACGCGCCGAACCGTGAGACCTGCGTGGTCGACCGCGCCGTGACCAACACGCCGCTCCAGGCGCTGGTGCTCCTGAACGACGTGCAGTTCGTCGAGGCCGCACGCGCCTTCGCCGAGCGGATCCTGCACCAGGCGGGCGACGACCATGCGCGTCTCTCGTGGGCGTTCGCCGAGGTCACGGGCCGACGACCGGACCGCGACGAGGCCGCGGTGCTGGAACACGCACTGCTTCGCGAGCGTGGTGTATTCGACTCCGATCCGGATGCGGCGACACGGCTGCTCGCGCAGGGCGAGTCACCACGCGATGCCACGCTCGACCGATGCGAACATGCCGCGTGGACCCAGCTCGCAGCACTGCTCCTCAACCTCAGCGAGACCGTGACCAGGAACTGAGGCGATGCCTGAGATGAACATCCGTCCGTCCGACGACGACCGCCGTCTCCTCCTGTCGCGCCGCGCCTTCCTCGGTCGCGGTGGATCGGGCCTCGGTGCACTCGCGCTTTCGACGCTGCTTGCCGAATCCGCGGGACTCGGGCTGTCCGCGTGCACGTCGGCACCGTCGCCCGCGTCGTCCAACCCGGACCCACGCGCACGCACGGGTCGGCCGACCCTGATCCCGCGCGCCAAGCGCGTGCTCTGTCTGTTCCAGAGCGGCGGAGCCTCGCACATCGATCTGTTCGACCAGAAGCCGGAGCTGTGGAAGCGTGCCGGACAGGACCTGCCACCGTCGGTGAAGGGCAACCAACGCGTGACCGGGATGACCTCGGGACAGTCGAGCTTCCCGGTCGTGCCGCCGCTCCGCGACGGCCGTCGCTGCGGTGAATCGGGGTCGTGGATCAGCGACCTTCTGCCCTCGCTGCAGGGTGTCGCCGACAAGTTGTGCCTCGTGAAGAGCGTCACGACCGAGGCGATCAACCATGACCCTGCGGTCACCTACCTGAACACCGGCAACCAGATCCCCGGCCATGCCAGCATGGGCGCCTGGGTCAGCTACGGACTCGGCAGCGAGAATCGCAATCTGCCGGCGTTCCTGTCCATGATCTCGCAGGGCTCGGGGAAGAACCCCGGGCAGCCGATCTTCTCGCGGCTGTGGGGAAGCGGTTACCTGCCCTCGAGCCATCAGGGTGTGAGCCTGCGCCCAGGCGCGAACCCGGTGCTGTACCTGCAGAACCCCGACGGCGTCGATCGGTCCCACCGCCGCGCGATGCTCGACGACCTCGAGGCGCTCAATGCACTGCACGCGCAGAAGAGCGGCGATCCCGAGACGGAGGCGCGGATCGCGGCCTACGAGATGGCCTTCCGCATGCAGACCTCGGTACCCGAACTCACCGAGCTTCGCGACGAGACCGCGGCGACGCTCGCGCTGTACGGCCCCGACGTCGCGCGCCCCGGCAGCTACGCCGCGAATTGCCTGCTCGCGCGGCGCCTGCTCGAACGCGGGGTGCGCTTCGTCGAACTGTTCCACCGCGGTTGGGACCAGCACATCGCCCTGTCGCGTCAACTGCCCAATCAGTGCAGCGACATCGACCGACCCACCGCGGCATTGATCCGCGACCTCGAGGCCCGCGGCATGCTCGACGACACGCTGGTCCTCTTCCTCACCGAGTTCGGTCGCACCGCCTACTGCCAGGGCGGCTTCGGCGACCCCAACTCGGGACGCGACCACCACGGCCGCTGCTTCACCGTCTGGCTCGCCGGCGGCGGCGTGCGCGGCGGGATCGAGTACGGACGGACCGACGACTTCTCCTACAACATCGTCGAGAACCCGGTCCAGGTGCGCGACCTGCACGCAACCATGCTGCACTGCCTCGGCATCGACCACACGACGCTGACCTACCGCTACCGCGGCCTCGACGCGAAGCTCACCGGCGTCGAGCCGGCACGGGTGATCGACGAGATCCTGGTGTAGCGCAGTGTCCGCGCGGGTCGCGGATCACCTCGCCGTCGGAAGGCTCCTCTGCGAGCGTCTCGGGATTCCATTGGCTCCGCTTCGTGGCGAAGAAGTCGCCGCCGTAGATGCGGATGCCGCCGGTGAATCGCTCGAGGGGATTGGTCACCGAGTGGATCGCGTCGACCGGCAGCGCGGCGACATCGCCCTCGGACAGGCACCGCGCACCGAAGGCCTCGGGGCGGCCGCCCGTGGCACGCCAGAGGATGTTGTCCTCGCGACCGATGTAGATGCCGATCAGGGCCCACATGCGGTGGTCGTGCGGCATCGGGTTCATCTGCGGCGTCCAGGTCGCGGCGAAGATCGTCAGCGACGGCGAACGGTGGAACACCTCGAGACCCGCACGCGACGGCTCACCCACGGACTTCAGCATCGCAGCCGGGTCCCGCACGCCACGCTCCAACACATCCCTGACCGCGAGCTGACCTCCGGCGACGTTCGCGGCGACGCACTCGCCGACGAATCCCTGCATCGACTCGTTGCGCGCATCGGACGGCGGACTCGCCGACTGGCAGGCGGAGAGCGCAGCCGATCCCGTGGCACTCGCCAGGATCGCACGTCTCGAGATCGCGTCGTCGCTCGTCCCGATCTCGGTCATCCGACGCTCCATCCTGCGTGCTGCGCGGGGTGCGCGTGGTAGCCCCTCCCGCGCAGGAGCGGTCGGATGGTCGTCGCGCGAGGGTTCCACCTCCTTCCCCGGGAGAAGCACGGCGCCGTTCGACGGACGAGGTGGACCGGCACTCGGGCAGCAGATCGCGAGGCAATGTCCCGATAGCCTTGAGGTGATGACCAAGAGTGCCCCGAGTGTCCTGTCCCTGGTCCTGATCCCGTCGATCCTCACCCTCGCGGTCACGGGCTTGCGCGTGTACGGGGAACTCCACGACTGGGGGCCAATGCTCGTCGGAACGAGGCAAGGCGGCGGTGAAGGCGGATATGTCGCCATCACCTGGCTGATGTTCGTCTTCGGCCTGTGGTTCGGCATCCGCTTGCAACGCAGTCCCGCCGCCCTCGCCAATCGCAAGCGCGCCTTCATGCTGAGCGTGGCCGGCGCGGTGGTCCTGATCGCGGCGATGGCCGGTCTCTCCGCAGCCGGCCTCGTCTCCTTCCCGGACAAGGAACATCCCGTCGTGCCGCACGGCGCGCCCTATCTCGTCGCCGCCCTCGCGCTCTCGACGATCGTCTCCTTCACTGCCTGGCCACGCGCGGCCTTCGCGCTCCTGGTCTATGCAGCCCTCGCGCGCATTCCCGTCCTCGTCGTCACCAAGCTCGCGATCGACAAGGGTTGGGACGTCCACTACGCGAAGTTCGCCCCCGGTTTCGTGCCACCTCCGCACGACGAGCTGTTCATGAACCTCGCCCTTCCCCAGGTCACCTTCTGGCCCGCGGCCACGGTGATCTCCGGCACCCTGATGGCCAGCCTCGGCGCGCTGCTCGCAGGGCAGAAGCGGGAGCGTTGAGCCCCGTTGCGAAGGCTGCCTCGGATCGATGGTCGAGCGCCACTCCGAGGACGTCGGGCCCGTAGCACGAAGTGCCGGACCTTTCGCCGCGCGGGTGTCGCCCCCAAGATGCCCCCGGCCCGGAAGCCCGCTTGAACGAAGAAGCCCTCTTCCACCTGGTGCTCGCGCAGCCACCCGACGACAGGGCCGCGTTCCTCGCCATGGCAACGCCCGACGAGGTGCTGCGATCACGCGTGATGGCACTGCTCAGGGCTCACGACGCGTCGCCCGGCCTCCTCGACCAACCGCTGTGCTGCGCCGGGATCGAGAACGCGGATCCCGAGGCCGCCCACCGCGAGGGCGCGCAGATCGGCCCCTATCGCTTGCTGCAGCGACTCGGCGAGGGCGGGATGGGCGTCGTGTACCTCGCCGAACAGACCAGCCCGATGACCCGCCAGGTCGCGCTGAAGCTGCTGCGCGACGTCGGTGACTCGAAACGCTCGATCGCCCGGTTCGAGGTCGAACGACAGATCCTCGCCGGGATGGACCACCCCAACATCGCCCGCGTGCTCGACGCGGGGGTGACGAACGATGCTCGCCCGTACGTCGTGCTGGAGCTGATCCAGGGTGTCCCCATCACGGCGTACTGCGATCAGCACGAACTGAGGATCGAGGAGCGCGTCGAACTCCTGCTGTCGGTGTGCCGCGCGATCCAGCACGCGCACCAGCGCGGCATCATCCACCGCGACCTCAAGCCATCGAACGTGCTGGTGACGCACTACGACGGCGTCGCCGTTCCCAAGGTGATCGACTTCGGCGTCGCCAAGGCCCTCGATCGCCACCTCGACCACGCCACGCTCGCGACGGAACCGGGCGCGGTCATCGGGACTCTCCAATACATGTCGCCGGAGCAGGCCGGTTCGGATCCGCTCGGTGTCGACACCCGGAGCGATGTCTACTCGCTCGGAGTCCTGCTCTACGAGTTGTGGACCGGCACGACGCCGATCGAGCGCCAGACGGTCGAGGTGACGCCCTTCCTCGAAGTGCTGCGCCAGGTTCGCGAGGACGAGCCGATGCGTCCGAGCCGCCGTCTCGCCGCCGTACATCCCGCCGCATCGACGCAGGATGCGACCACGACGATTCGCAGCGGCCATGCCGGTGAGCTGGACTGGATCGTCATGAAGGCCTTGGAGAAGGACCCCGACGAACGGTACGAGTCCGCCGGAGCGCTGGCCGCGGACCTCCGCCACTGGCTCGACGACGAGCCGGTGGCGGCCTGCCCGCCGACTGCGGCCTACCGGCTGCGCAAGTTCGCGCGCAAGCACCGGATCCGGTTGCAGATCGCCGCGGCATTCGTCGTGTTGATGATCGCGGCGACCGTGGTCAGCGTCTGGTTCGCGGTCGTCGCGCAACGCGAGAGCCACCAGAAGGAGTCGTCGCGCCAGGAGGCCGCAGCGGCGACCAGGGAGGCACTGGACGCCCTGGCGACGTTGACCGACGGCATGTTCGCGCGATTGCTGGCTCGGCAGGTCCAGCTCACCGCAGCCGACCGCGACTATCTGCGCAACGTGCTGAACCGCTACGAGAGATTCGCGGCGCAGCAGGGCGATGGTGAACAGAGTCGGGCCATCCGCGTCGAAGGCCAGTTCCGTGTCGGACTGCTGCACATGCAACTGGAGGAACGCGACCAGGCTCTCGGCGCCTTGCGCGCGTCGCTCGGCGGATTCCGGGGACTGGCCAGCGACTATCCCGAGGAGCCGAACTACCGGTTCTGCGCCGCGAAGGCGCTGAGCAACCTGAGCATCCTGCTACGCGAACTCGGCAAGTGGCAGGAGTCGTCGGACATGGAGAACGAATCGCTGGCGATCACCCGATCCCTGGCCGAGACCTTCCCCGACGTTCCCGACTATCCGCACAGCATCGCGTTCAGCCACCTGAACCTGGCAACCTTGTGGCAGACGCAGGGCGCACCTGCCCGCGCGTTGATCGAACTGACCGCGGCGCGCTCGCTGCTCGAGCGGCTGGCCTCGACGCATCCGAATGTCGAACGGCAGCGCGAACTGGCCATGTGCCTGTCGAACCTCGGCAACGCACTGCAACAGCAAGGTCGCCTGCCGGAAGCGATCACCGAACAGCGTCGGGCCCTGGAGTTGATGCAGGGTGTGGTCGCGCGGGCCCCGGAAGATGGCGATCGCCGCCAGGAACTCGCCCGCTATCACAACAACCTGGCCACCAAGCTGATGGACAGCGGCGAACCGGCAGCGGCACAGGCACAGCTGAACGAGGCCCTGCGTCAGCAGATCCGACTGGTCGCCGACTTCCCCGCGGTGCCTTCGTACCGCGTCGAACTCGCCCGCAGCCACGCCAACTCCGGCATCGTGTCAACACAGGTCGATGCGACGTCGGCCGAAGCACACTTCCGCGCCGCCCTCGAGATCCAGACACGCCTCGTCGCCGAGTTCCCTGAAGTGCCCGGCCATCTCCAGGATCTGGCCAGCACGCACAACAGTCTCGGCAATCTGCTGTTCGACGCCAACAGGCTGGAGGACGCCGACAACGAGTCCCGGACGGCCATCCGCATCCGTGAGGATCTCGCCTCGGCCCACGCCGAAGTCGTTCACTATTCCGTCGAACTCGCCGGCAGCTACTGCAACTACGCCAATAGCTTCCTGATGCAGCGCCAGCAACCCGAACGATCGCTGGAGTGGTATGGCAAGGCCGTCGACCGGCTGACCACGGTCCTGGCGGCCGAACCCGATCTCGCCGCAGCGCGCAACTTCCTGCGCAACAGCTATGAGGGCCGCTACCAGGCACTGGCGATGGTCGGGCGCATCGACGAGGCCCTGGCCGACGTGGACCGGTGTCTGCCTCTGTGCGAGGGTGACGCCGGCGCGGCACTCCGTCTCGGTCGATTCGAGATCCTGATCGGGGTCGACCCGGACCGGGCGTTCCAGGAACTGGATCGCGTCATCGCGGAGCCGACGACCCCCGACCTCACGTTGTTGCACGGCGTCGACATGCTGTGCCAGGTCGCGAAGAACGTGGCGGAACCAGAGACTCGCGATGCGAGCTGCAGACACGCCATGACGTTGCTCGAACTGCTGCTGAAACGCGGCTATCTGCGGCAGCCGGGCAACCTCGAACGGCTGCTTGCGAACCCGGCGGTCGCCGTCCTGCGCGAGCAAGCCGGTTTCGACGAACTGCTCGCACGCGCCGGGAGATGAGCCGCCGATGCGGCGCGCCGGTCAGTTGCCGATGTTCGACTGGATCGCCCGCTGGATGATCGCCGCGGCGTCGGCTGGCAGCAGATAGCGCCCGGCCTGCATCGCCAGGGCGTGTTGGGTGATCTGTGCCACGTAGGTGGCGTGACTCGTGATGCTGTCCGTCAGGTCGACGTGGCTGCCACCGATCGACCGGAACAGGCCGAGGAAGGAGCCGTCGTTGAACTGTGGTGCGTACGGGATGTACCGGTTCTCGCCGACAGCGACTTCCGGCAGCCGGAGGAAGCCACTGGTGGCCAAGGCGACGCCGCCGACATGGGTGACCAGCGCGTTGCCGTTGGCGTCGCGTTGGATCTTCGCATCGTTGGGAGCGCCGAGCCACAGGGTCGCGGGTGGCGACACGCCATCGCACCAGCGAAGACCCGCGACGAACATCGCCCTCAGGAATGGCGTCCATTCGGCCGGGTTTGCACCCGCCGGATCGACGAGGCCGAACTCGGCGCAATCGATGGCGCGAATGTGCGACGCACCGGCGATCTCGTAACTGCGGTAGTTCGGCTCCTGGTGCCACGCCTTCGACGCACCGGACGCGACCACTTCGGTCTCGGTCTGCACGTCGATCTCCAACCCCGCACCGGCCAGCGGTTCCCGCTCCACGTTCCGGTACCCCACCCCGTTGCCCGCAGGATGGTCGACGCCGATGCCCGCGCCACCGACCAGTGTGAAGTCGAACAGACCGACACCGGCCTGCAGGCGAAGCAGTCCACGCAACCGGCTACCCGCGGCCGAGTAGCCGAAGCCAGTGCGCCTGGTGATCGGACCGAGCAACGGCGCCGCGACCGGATCGGTCCGCAGTGCCCGCACGTAGCTGACGACGATGTCGTACTCGTCGCCGCGGGAGGTGATGAACTCACTCGACTTGTCGAGCAAGCCGTCGGACCAAGGTCGCGTGCTGTCCGGAATCGGCGACTGACGACCGATACAGGTCACATCGCAGCGCACGGTCGCGTAGCTGAGGCCCAGCCCGAACAGGAACGCGTCGGACATCCCGTAGCGTGCGTCCGCTTGCTCCTGCCCGACCGCAGTGGCGGCTGTGCTCACGACCAACCAGTCGAACAGCAGGGTGCCGCTGCCCGTGCCCGGAGTCGTCGGAGCGATGAACTGGCACGGCACACGGAATGGACGGTTGTTCGAGGTGGTGCCGGCAAACATCGCCTCGTAGCGCGTGTAGTCGACGCCGCCGAAGTTGCCGAGAGGTGCCGAGACCAGCGTCGCGGCGTCGATGGCGCCGACGGGCTGCGATTGCGCGACTCCGGAAGTGGAGAAGCAGGGGATGGTCGCGAGGACGGACAGGAGGAGACGCCAGGACTTCATGGGGCGCATGCGGATGGTGGGATGTCGAGTGGTCCGAAAGGCGACGCGATTCCGAGAGCCGCGCCGCACACCCCATCCGTGCGCCGTTTCCCGCGGCGCCCCCTCACGGCATGCCGGGGATTCCCCCTATTTCGAGTCCGACAGTTCGCGGTACAGCCATGCGCGTGCGTAGGTCCAATGCCGCTCCGCGGTGGCAAGGGAGATGTCGAGCGCCGCCGCGACCTCCGGCATCGTCAAACCGCCGAAGAATCGGAGTTTCACGACCTCCGCCTTCGCCGATTGCCCCTCGGTGGCGCCGAGCTTCATGAGCGCCTCGTCGAGAGCCAGGATGTCCACCTCCGGCATGGCACCGACGTCACACTGCGACTCCAGGTCGACCCGTCGCAGACCACCACCATGGCGCGCCCGAGCCTTGCGGCGTGCGCTCTCGACCAGGATGCGTCGCATCGCCTCGGCGGCAGCAGCGAAGAAGTGTCGGCGATTGCTCCACTGCGGCATGGCGTCGCCACCCGCGAGTCGCAACCAGGCCTCATGAACGAGCGCCGTCGCCTGCAGGGTCTGGCCGCTGCGTTCGCGCGCCAACCTGCCGCCGGCGAGCCGACGCAGTTCGTCGTAGACCTCGCGCAAGAGTCGCTCGCTCGCCGACGTGTCGCCGTCGCGGATCTGCTCCAGGATCCTGGTCACGTCACTCATCTCGAGCAAGATACTCCGGCGAGGTTGGCTCGATCTGCAGAGCAGTCAGAGGGGCGCGAACCCCCGGCGCGATCGTGCCCCCTGCGCCGCGACACCCGGGAGCATGCATCGCAGCCCGCCCGGCGCACTCGATGCATCGCACGAGCCGAGCGCACCACGCGACGCGCCACTCGTCCACACCCCCGCCACGGATCCGGCCGCGATCGGACATCCGCCTGGTGGCCAGGAGACACTCGAGCGACGCGGTTGCACAAGGAGCTGAGTGATTCGGAGCGACAGGATTTGAACCTGCGACCCCCTGCACCCCATGCAGGTGCGCTACCAGGCTGCGCCACGCTCCGACAGGAATCAGCGGCCGCGCGCGGGTCGGCGCGCGGGGAGGGGAAGGGTAGCGGGGATGGGGCCCAAGGCAAGCGTCTGGGTGACGCCTTGGTCAGGGGGTGAGGGCGAAGTGCTGGGCGGGATCGGGGGTGAGGATGGGGATGCCGGCGGCGGAGGGCGCGGCGCCCGAGGAGCGGCGCACGGTGATGTGGATGGGGTCGAGGGCGGGGACGGCGGCGCGGGGCGTGACAGGCATGGCGGTCACGGAGCACGGGGTTCGAAGCGGGTCACGTAGTGCTGGTCGGCGGAGGGAAGGTCGACATGCGTGCCGTCGTCGCGGAGGAACTCGAGGTGCAGCGGATCGCCGTCGCGGAGCCACGCGGAGAGCGGCAGTTCCACATTGACCCAGGCGGTGCCGCGGAACGATGCACCGTGACCGATGCGCGACGCACCGCGACCGCCGTCGACTGCGATGTCGACCTCCTGCGGCGGATGTTCGACGTCGAAGGGCCAGCGGAGATCGTGCGCGCCCACCTGCATGCGCACCTCTCCGCGGAACGAGCCGCGCACCATGGCGCCGAGGGTGAGAGTGTCGCCCACGGCGAAGGCCATCAGCGTGTAGCGGACGCCGTCGTGCTCCGCGTGGATGCGCAAGGTCTGCTGCACGAAGCCGGCGGTCCCGATGCGGGGGTCGGCGGCGCGGAACACGGGGATCGCGGCGGGAGCTCCGTCGCGCGTCGACGGCGCGTGGGCGCAGGCGAGAAGAGCGAACGGGACGAGGAGGACGGGTCTCATTTGGGCAGGATCACATCATCGACATCGGATCAACGTCGAGCGTCACGCGGAGCGTGTGCGTGCTGCGGTCCTCCACGTCGACCAGTCGGCGCATCGCGTCCTGGAACGAATCGGGAGTGAAGCACTTGAGCAGCAGGTGCACGCGGAAGCGGTCCTGGACCTTGGCGAGGATCGCCTGCGCGGGGCCGAGAACGTCGACGTCGTCGAGATCGCGCAGGTCCTCACGCAGGGCGACACCCGCATCCTTGGCCTCGCTCTCGCGACGCGCCTCGAACACGACGCGCACGAGACGCGAGTAGGGCGGGTAACCGGCCACGCGGCGGAACGCCAGCTCCTGCTGGACAAAGCGCTCGTAGTCGTTCGCCGCAGCCGCCGCGATCGCGTAGTTCTCGGGGCAACTGGTCTGGATCACCACCGTGCCCGGCTTGGCACCGCGCCCGGCTCGCCCCGCGACCTGGTGCAGGAGCTGGAAGGTGCGCTCGGCAGCGCGGAAGTCGGGAACGAACAGGCCGACGTCGGCGGAGATCACGCCGACCAGGGTGACGTCGGGGAAGTCGTGACCCTTGGCGATCATCTGCGTGCCGATGAGCACGTCGATCTGACGGCGGCGGAAGGCCGACAGCACGCGTTCGTGCGCGCCGCGCTGTCGCATGGTGTCGGTGTCCATCCGCGCGACGATCGCATCGGGGAACAGACGGCGCGTCGCGGCCTCGACGCGCTCGGTACCGGCGCCGAGTTCGTGCATGCGCGGATGGCTGCAGTATCCGCAGACTTCAGGGCGACGTCGCTCGTGCTGGCACCAGTGACACACGAGTCGCGCACGGCGCACGTGCCAGGTCAACGAGATGTCGCAGTGCGGACACTTCACCGCCGCTCCGCAGCTCGGGCACATCAGCACCGGCGCATAGCCGCGTCGGTTGAGGAACAGGATCACCTGCTCGCGCTGTGCCAGGCGTTCCTTCATCAGGAGCTGCAGCGTGCGCGAGATCACCACGCCCCCCACGTGCTGCTCCTTGCCTTCCTTGCGCAGGTCCTCGACCAGCACGCGCGGCAGGGTGCCCTGTCCGGCGCGGCTCGGCAGGGTGAGCATCTGGTAGGCACCGCGACGTGCACGCCCGAAGCTCTCGAGCGTCGGCGTGGCCGAGCCGAGCACCACCACCGCCGATTCGATCTCGGCGCGCACGATCGCGGTCTCGCGGGCGTGGTAGCGCGGCGTGCTGTCCTGCTTGAACGAACTCTCGTGTTCCTCGTCGATCACGATCAGACCGAGGTCACGCACCGGCGCGAACAGCGCGGAACGCGCTCCGATGGCGATGTGCGCTTCGCCACGCGACAGGCGCAGCCACTCGCGTGCGCGTTGCGCACCGGTGAGACCCGAATGCAGCACCGCCACATCGGGAAAGCGCTGCGCGAAGCGCCCGACCGTCTGCGGCGTGAGCGAGATCTCCGGCACCAACACGATCGCGGAACGACCCTGCGCCCGCACGCGTTCGAGGATCCGCAGATAGACCTCGGTCTTGCCGCTGCCGGTCACCCCGTGCAGCAGGAACACGCGGTGTGCGCGCCGATCGAGGACGTCCGCGACAGTGTCGACGGCACGCACCTGATCGGGATTCAGGAGCGGTGGCGGACCACCGGCGCTGAGATCGGGCTCGAGCGGTTCCGCTTCCTCGTCGATCGAGAGCAGGCGCAGCGTGCCCTGCTTCATCAGGGTCTTCCACGGACTCGAGCTGGTCTTGGTCTGCCGCTCGAGCTGCAGCGTGGGCATCGGGCCGTCCCACTCGAGCACCGCACGCAGCACGCGTGCGCGCTGCTCGTGCTTCTCCTCGAGTTCGTCGATCGCGGCCAGGGCGAGGTCGTGCGGGATGGCGAGTTCGACGTGCGGGATCTTGCGCGCGCCACGCTGCTTGGCGATCGAAGGCAGCATTGCGTCGAGCGCCTCACCCATCGCACAGCCGTAGTCGGTCGCCATGCGCCGCGCGAGCTCGAGCAGCGACGGAGGCATCACCAGCGTTCGATCGAGCACCTGACGCACCGCGCGCACCTTGGCGGCGGGCAGGTCTCCGGAGTCGTCGCGCAGGGCGACGACCACGCCGGGCAAATCGCGCCCGCGGAAGGGCACGCGCACGCGGTTGCCCGGCTCGGCATCGATGCCGTCCGGCAGGGCGTAGGTGAAGGTCGTGCGCAGGGGCAGGTTCAGCGCGACGTCGACATAGCGCCGCGGTGCCGGCGGCGTGTCGAAGGCGAAGAGCTGTCCGGCCTCGGTCATGATCGGCGTGAACGATCGGCACGCCGTCGCCGGTCCGCAAGCGAGGAGGGAGATCCTGTCCGGACGCTGTCAGCGCCGCGTTTTCCGCACGCCGTCAACCGCCGAAGGGCCAATCCGGCTCCGTCGACGACGGCAGCCGCAGGACCTGGGCGGCGGTCGCATCGGCGCGGGCGCGATCCTTCTCGACCACCGTCACGTGCCCGACCTTGCGCCCGGGCCGCGACGCCTTGCCGTAGGCATGCACGTGCAGTCCCGACAGGGCGAGCAGATCGCGACGCGAGGGCAGCTCGCCGATCAGGTTGACCATGGTCGCGAAGCCGCCACCGGCCATCGCGGTGCTGCCGAGCGGCAGTCCGAGCACGGCACGCAGGTGGTTTTCGAACTGCGAACAGACGGCGCCCTCGATGGTCCAGTGCCCTGAGTTGTGGACGCGCGGCGCCATCTCGTTGGCGAGCAGACGGCCGTCGCAGACGAACAACTCGACCGCGAGCACTCCGACGTAGTCGAGCTGGCGCAGCAGCGCCTCGACGAACTCCGTCGCATCGCGCTGCAGACGTGGATCGAGATCCGGGGCGGGCGCGCGCGAACGCCGCAGGATGCCGTCGTGATGTTCGTTCTCGACCAGCGGATAGACGGCGATCTCGCCGGTGCGCGAGCGTGCGGCGAGCACGGAGATCTCGCGCTCGAAGGAGACCATGCGCTCCACCAGCAATCCGCCGGTGTCCGAGGGGCGCAGTGCATCGAAGGCGTCGTCGATGGCGGCGACGAGCCCGGCACCGGGACGCAGACGTCGCTGCCCTTTGCCGTCGTAGCCGAGGCGACGGGTCTTCACCACGCAGGGCGCACCGATCGCAGCGACCGCGGCATGCAGTTCCTCGCGTGTGTCCGCGGTGCGGTACTCGGGCACTGCCATGCCCACCGCCGTGAACTGCGCCTTCTCCCGGGCGCGATCCTGGCCGATCGCCAGCGCGGCGGGCGAGGGTGCGACGGCGACGTGGTCGAGCAACCACGCGGCCGCCGTGGTCGGCACGTTCTCGAACTCGAAGGTCACCACCCGCACACCGCGCGACAGGCGCTGCAACGCGGTGATGTCGTCGTAGGCGCCGACGATCAGCTCGCTGACGTGGCCCGCGACCGCATCGGGCGCGGGGTCGAGGCAGCGGAAGCGGAGACCGAGCGGCGTGCCGGCGAGCGCCATCATGCGCGCGAGCTGTCCTCCCCCGAGGATGCCGACCACCATCAGCGCGACTCCTGCCGCGGATCCGATGCCGCGAGCACCTCGGCCGCGGTCCGACGACGACGCTCGGCCAACTTCACGCGAACTGCGGGGTCGCGCGCGCCGACGATGCTGGCGGCGAGCAGGGCCGCGTTCATCGCTCCGGCCTTGCCGATCGCGAGCGTCCCCACCGGCACTCCTGCCGGCATCTGTGCGATCGAGAGCAGTGCATCCATGCCGCGCAGCGCGCCGCTCTCGATCGGCACGCCGAGGACCGGCAGCACCGTCTTGCTGGCGACCATGCCCGGCAGATGGGCCGCACCACCGGCACCGGCGACGATCACCTCGAGTCCGCGCGCCTCGGCGCTGCCGGCGTATTCCATCAGCCAATCGGGAGTGCGATGCGCCGACACGATGCGGCACTCGTGCGCGATGCCGAGTTCGTCGAGCACGCGGCTGGCGTGCTGCATGGTCTCCCAATCGGAGCGCGAACCCATGATCAGACCGATGCGGGGCGGTGATTCGTTCATCTGCAGAGGTCAGCAAAACGCGCTGATCGGGGTCGCTGTCAAGCGGGTTCTCGGTGAAGTCCGGGCGATGCGGGCCGCGCGAGGGGTGACACCCCGCACGACGTCGTGCTGCGTCCTGCCTCCGGTTCCGGAGTCGGACCGCTGCGGGAGGCACACGGGTCATTCCCGAGCCGCTCGGGCGTTTCCGCCGAATCCGACGCGCCGCGTTCCACCATCGCGGTCCTTCGACTGCGGGGTACCGCGTGGGCGGCGCCCGACCACCGAGGGTCTTCCGATGACGACACGTACTCCACTCGTCGCCCTTTGCAGCGTTCTGGTCATCACGTCGCTCCACGCGCAGGTCGACTGGACCGATGCGACACCTGCCCTCCGACCACAGGCCCGCTACGGCTGCGCGATGGCCTATGACTCGCTGCGTCAGCACGTCGTGATGTTCGGCGGCGTGGACGCCACCGCGACCTATCTCGCCGACACCTGGGAGTGGGACGGTTCGGCCTGGACCCGGTTCACCCCCGGCACTGCGCCCACGGCACGTCGCTACTCGAAGATGGCCTTCGACACCGCGCGTGGCGTCAGCGTGCTGTTCGGCGGTGAACAGTCCAACGGCACGCGCATGAACGACACCTGGGAGTGGGACGGCGCCGCATGGACCCAGCGCACGCTCGCCACGAAGCCGCTCGGTCGAAACGGCCACGGGTTCGCCTACGACGAGGCACGCGCGCGGATCGTGCTGTACGGAGGTACGCCGAACGGTTGCAGCGAGACCTGGGAGTACGACGGAACGAACTGGGTCGACCGCACGACGTCTCCCAACCCGGGCTGCATCCAGAACTCGACGATGGCCTACGACGGCAACCGCCGGCACGTCGTCCTGTTCGGCGGACTCAGCGTCGGCCCCGTCTACCACGACGACATGTGGGAGTGGAACGGTTCGACCTGGGCCGTCGTGACCAGCGCGCATCGCCCCAGCGGGCGCCACGACTCCGGGCTCGCCTTCGATCCGCTGCGCGCACGCCTCGTGATGTTCGGCGGCTACAACGCGACCAGCGGCTGGCTCGGCGACACCTGGGAGTTCTTCGACGGCGACTGGACCCAACGCACGGTCGCGCACCCGCCGGGCCCGCGCGCTCAGGGCGGCATGGTCTGGGACGCAGCACGCGGAGTCGTGATGGCATCCTTCGGTGCCGCAGCGGCCGGCGTGCTGGTCGACGACGTGAAGCTCTACGGGCCGACCGATCGCGCGGCCTGGACAGTGACCGGCGCGGGCTGCGCCGGTGCTGCGGGTACGCCGACGCTGTCGACCGCGGACCTCGGTCCCTTCCTCGGCGACGTGTTCACCGTCGCGATCTCGAACGTGCCGTCGCCGGAGAATGGCGCGACCGTCGGCCTGCTCGGTTTCCTCGACACGAACTTCGGATCGCTCACGCTGCCCGCCGAGCTGAGCGATTGGGGCATGCCGGGATGCACGCTCTACAACGACATCGGTGGCGTGTTCGTGCTGCCGGTGTCCGGCAACCTCGCCACCTGGAATCTCACGATCCCCACGGAGTCCGTGCTGCTGGGTCTCGACTTCTACCAGCAGGCCCTGTGCTTCGACGCCGGCGCGAACGTCCTCGGTCTGATCCTCAGCGATCAGGGTCGCGGCCGGATCGGCGGCCTCTGATCGGATCCGCAGTTGCTTCGCCCTGCGGAGGGTGCCACCCTCGGCGCGCGCCGCTTCGCGCGCGCCGCCCACCATGCACTGGTCTCCCCTCCGCGTGTTCGTCGCGACGTCGATCCTCCTGCTCGCCGCGGTCGCCACGCTCGCCTTGTGGTGGCCGCCGATCCTGTGGTCGCTCGTGGTGCTCGCACCGATCGTCGCGCTCGGCACCTGGGACGCCCTGCAGACGCGCCATGCCGTGCTGCGCAACTTCCCGCTGATCGGTCACTTCCGCTACCTGCTCGAGCTGGTCCGTCCCGAGATCCAGCAGTACTTCATCGAGTCCGACACCGACGGCCGCCCCTTCTCGCGCGAGATCCGCAGCCTGGTCTACCAACGCGCGAAAGGCACGCTCGACACGCGGCCCTTCGGCACGGTGCACGACCTCTACGAGGACCACGAGGAACTGATCGCGCACTCGATCGCCGCGAAGGAGCCACCGCAGGACGAACCGCGCGTCGCGATCGGCGAGGGACGCTGCAAACTGCCCTACCGCGCCTCGGTGCTGAACATCTCGGCGATGAGCTTCGGTTCGCTGGGCCGTGCGGCGATCCTCGCGCTCAACGGCGGCGCGAAGCTCGGCGGCTTCTACCACAACACCGGCGAGGGCGGCCTGAGCCCGCACCACCTCGCTCCGGGTGGCGACCTCGTGTGGCAGATCGGCACCGGCTACTTCGGCTGCCGCACCAAGGACGGCGGCTTCGATCCCGAGAAGTTCGCCGCGCGCGCCGCACAGGAACAGGTGCGCATGATCGAGGTGAAGCTCTCGCAGGGCGCGAAGCCGGGGCACGGCGGAATCCTGCCGGGACGCAAGGTCACCGCCGAGATCGCCGCGATCCGCGACGTGGAGATCGGCAAGGACGTGATCTCCCCGCCCGCACACCGCGCCTTCCGCACACCGCTCGAGATGGTGCGCTTCCTCGCCGAGCTGCGCCGCCTGTCGGGAGGCAAGCCGGTCGGCTTCAAGCTCTGCATGGGACTGCCCCGCGAGTTCATGGGCATCTGCAGGGCGGCGGTCGAGAGCGGCGAGATCTTCGACTTCGTCACCGTCGACGGCGCCGAGGGCGGCACCGGTGCCGCGCCGCTCGAGTTCTCGAACTTCGTCGGTGCCCCGCTGACCGAGGGTCTGCTGCTGGTGCACAACATCCTGGTCGGCACCGGTCTGCGGGATCGCGTGCGGGTGATCTGCAGCGGCAAGGTCGCGACCGGTTTCGACATCGTGCGACGCATCGCGATCGGCGCCGACCTGTGCAACGCAGCGCGTCCGATGATGTTCGCCCTCGGCTGCATCCAGGCGCTGCGCTGCAACACCAACCGCTGTCCGGTCGGCGTGGCCACGCAGGATCCGCTGCTCGAGCGCGGCCTCGACGTCGCCGACAAGCGCGTCCGCGTGTTCCGCTACCAGCGGTCCACGGTGCACGCCGCGATGGAGATCCTCGGAGCCGCCGGACTCTCGCACTTCGACGAGCTGCGGCCCGAACACGTGTTCCGCCGCGTCTCGCCGACCCGGATCGCCACCTACGCCGAGGTCTTCGACTACCTGCGCGACGGCGATCTGCTGCGCAACGAGTTCGGCGCTCGCGACGACGACGAGTACGACGCGCTGCTTCGTCGCGAGTGGAGCCTTGCCCGCGCCGATCGATTCTGACCCCGCGCAGCGGGTATGGTCGCGGCCCGACATGCAAGGGTCGCCGTCGCCCGATTCCCCGCTCCCGAAGCTGCTCGCGGTCGCCGCGCTGATGGTGCTGCCCGCGTGCACCATCGATCACGCGCTCGAGGCCAGCGACAAGAACCTGTTCCTGATCGGACGTGCGCAGCTCCCGATCGACGACGTCGAGGGCGACGACCGGCGCACCAGCGTGGAGTTCAGCGGAGCGTGGTTCGACGGCGACTCCCGCGTCAGCACGCCGGCCGGCGCCGAGATGCACTACGACGTGACCGAGATCGGCTGCGCCGTCCGCTACGGGATGCGCCGCGGCAGCCTCGGCCTCGGCGTCCTCGCGGGACTCACCACCGACACGATCTCCACGCGCACCGCGGCGAGCACCGGAGCGGCGCGCAACGACGACCACCAGTTCTGGGTCGGCCCCACGCTCGGTGTCGAGGCCGACTGGGACGCCACACCCGCGCTGCGCCTCTACGGTCGCGTCACCGGTGGAGCGATGCTGCCGAGCTCGACCACGCTGAGCAGCGAGATCGGCCTCGGCTTCAAGGTCGTCGACAAGCTCGAAGCCCTGCTCGGCTATCGACACTGGAACCTGCGCGGCGACACCGACACCTTGCTGCCCGGATTCGACGCCGTCGACCTGAGCGTCGACGGGGTGTTCCTCGGCGGAGCACTGCGCTTCTGAGATGCACGACTCGCGTCCCCGCATCCTGGTGGTCGGTGCCGGCCTCGCGGGACTCGGCGCAGCCTGGCACCTTGCGCCGCACGCGCGCGTGACCGTGCTCGAACAGGGCGAACACCCGCTCGCCGAGGCCTCGGCGCAGAACGCGGGGATGGTGCGCCGCCTGGTGATCGGCGATCACGAGCGCGAGCTCGCGGTGCGCAGCGACGCGCGGCTCCGCGAGCTGCCGCAGGGGCCGGGTGACGACTGGCACGAACTCGCTCCCTTCCGCAGGACCGGTGCCGTGCTCGCCCTGGAGCACGACGACGGTCGCCTCGACGCCGCGGCACGCGATCTCCGTGCACGGGGGATCACCGTCGACGAGCCCTCGCTGTCGCGTGTCGCACGCATCGCACCGGCTCTGCGAGGAGCACCGCTCGCACGGATCTTCCATGTCCCCGACGAGGGAACCTGCGACGCCTGGTCGCTCGGCCAGGGTCTGCTGCGCGGCGCGCTGCGCCACGGAGCACGTCTTCGACTCGGCGTGCGCGTGCTGCGACTGCACGCGCGCGCCGGACGGATCGTCGGGGCCTCGACGTCGGACGGCGCGGAGGACGCCGATCTGGTGGTGATCGCCGCCGGCGCCTGGTCCTCGTCGCTCGCACGCGGCCTCGGCGTCGAGCGCACGCTCACGCCCCGCGCCCGCCACCTGTTCCAATCGACGCCCCACCCGACCTTCGCCGCCGCGAGTCCGCATCCCTGGTGTTGGATCGACGATGCCGGCCTCTACCTGCGCCCCGAGGCCGGCGGCTTCCTGATGTCGCCCTGCGACGAGACCGACGAGACACCGGCCGAAGGTCCGGGCAGCCGCGGTGCGCCCCGCGAGGAGGCGCGCGACAGCCTGGTGCAGAAGCTCACACGGCTGTGCCCCACGCTCGCCGATCTGGGCATCGGCGCCGGCTGGGTCGGCTATCGGACCTTCACGCCCTCGCGTGCACCCCTGTGCGGGCGCGACCCGGAGATCGACGGGCTGGCGTGGATCGCCGGGCTCGGCGGCTTCGGCGTGACCTGCGCCCTCGCCCTCGCCGAAGACCTCACGCGCGCGCTCTGCGTCGCCAGATGAACCAGCGTTCCGCGCCGGCGCGCATCGGCACGCTGTCCTCCGGCTCGAAGTCGACCACGAATTCGAAGTCGCGGGCGAAGGTCTCGACGAGGTCCTCGCGCCGGACCAGGAACGGCGGTCCCGCGGCGCCATCGGGACGCGCAGGCCGCGGACGCAACGGATAGGCGAGCCCGATCCACAGGCCGCCGTCCTTCACGACCGCCGCGATCTCGCGTCCGTACGCGGAGCGCAGGTGCGGGGGCAACGCGCAGTAGCAGGTGTAGTCGTAGACCGCGTCGAAGCGCGCGGCGAACTCGTGGCCGATGCCCAGCAGGTCGCGGCACAACACCTCGGCGCCCTCGACACGGTTGAGGCGCAGCAGGGCCTTCGCCTCGGCGACCACGTTCGGCGCGATGTCGAAACCGATCGCGCGATGACCGGCACCTGCCCACGCCCGCAGGTCGTGGCCGCGTCCGCAGCCGGGGATCGCGACCTCCGCGTGCTCGGGAAGCCCCAGGCTCGTGAGTTCGCCGCCGCGCAGCAGCGCGAGCAGCGGTGGCGTCATCGCCCGCAGATCCCAGGGCGACTCGCCGGTCGCGTAGCACAGTTGCCAGTCCATCGGTGCACCGGTGTACACCACCGGGAGCCCGCGCGCTAAGTTGCGCAGCATGCGTACCCACCGCCTCCTTCCGCTGTCGGCCGCGCTGCTCGCGCTGATCGGCGCGTGTTCGACGGTCGCCGAGACCGGCCGTCACCGCATCGCCTGGTTCCCCGACTCGTACATGAGCGAGATGGGTGCTTCGGCCTACGACGCGGAGACCACGGCCAAGTACCCGCTGATCACCACCGGCAAGGACTACGAGATGGTCAAGCGGATCGGTGAGCGCATCGCCGCCGCTTCGGGGAGGAACTACCAGTGGGAGTTCCGGCTGCTGAACGCCCCCGACGTGGTCAACGCCTTCTGCCTGCCCGGGGGAAAGGTCGCCGTCTACTCGGGCCTGCTGAAGGTCACGCAGAACGAGGACGCCCTCGCCTGCGTGATCGGCCACGAGGTCGCGCACGCGACCTCCGGTCACGGCAACGAGCGCATGACCCAGGGCATGATCGCGCAAGGCGTGATGTCGGCGGCGGATCTCGCGCTGCAGTCCTGGTCGAAGATGAGCGACACGGCGCGCGCGAGCACGATGCAGGCGCTGGGCGTGGGCGCGCAACTCGGAGCGATCCTGCCCTTCAGCCGCACGCACGAGAGCGAGGCCGACGAGATCGGTCTGCGCTTCATGGTCCGCGCCGGCTACGACCCCAACGAGGCCCCGAAGCTGTGGGCGCGCATGGCGGCGGCGAGCAAGGATCGCCCACCCGAGTTCTTCAGCACCCACCCCGACCCCGACAACCGCGCGAAGCGTCTCGCCGAGCTGATCCCGAAGATCGTCGCCGAGGAGCGCGGGAAGAAGGTGCAGACGCCGGCGCGCAGGTGATCGGGTCGATCACAGCGGGACGACGCGGACCTCGTTCGCCCCGAACAAGGGCACCAGCAGACAGCTTCGCTTCAAGTCGATGCCGAGGTCGGCCGGCTGCTCGAGCCCCTCGAACAGCACCTTGATCTCGCCCTTCGGTGCGATGTCGTAGACGCACTTGCCCTCCCAGCTCGAGGCGAGCCAGTGGCCGTCGGCGCGCCGCACCAGGCCATCGAGCTGCGTGGCGGGCAGTTGGAGCGCGGTGTCGAGCTTGCCGTCCTTCGCGATCAGCGTGAAGCGGCCCTTGGCCCAATCGATGCAGAACAGATCGCCGTGCGGACTGATGCCGAGCCCGTTGGGATGGGCGAGCGCGTCGCCGCGCGCCAAGGCCGCGACCGTCTCCTTGTCGCCGTCGAGCTTGACCGCCCAGATCGCATCGGTGCCGGTCGCCGAGAAGCCCGGGCCGAACCCGCTGTCCGAGACGTAGATCGTGCCGACCTCGTCGGTGCAGACGTCGTTGAGGAAGGTCGCGCCGGGGATCGCGATCGCCTTGCGCGGAGCACCGGTCTTGCGGTCGAAGGCGCGCAGCTGGTCGATGTCGGCGACCCACAGGAGGTCACCCGACAGCGCCAGACCCTTCGGAGCATCGAGGTGGACTCCCTCCTTCTTGCCGTCGATCCAGCGGAGATCCAGCACCTTGCCGTCGGGCGAGACGCGCGAGATGAAGCCGTCGCCGTCGTGTCCGAAGGGGTCGCCGGAGATGTTCGACACCAGGTAGACGTCGGCCTCGGCGTCGTGGAGCACCGACTCCGGCGTGGAGAATCCGGCGATGGTGCGGGCGACGGCCTTGTCCTCCTTGGCGCAGGAGGACAGGACCAGGCAGGAAGCGGCGAGGGCGAGACGGAAGGACGGAGTCATGGAAGGAGATCCTCGAACAGCGACAGCGCATCGAGCTCGGCCTGGTTCACGCCGTCGATCTCGACCACGGCGCGCGCCGCATCGAGGAAGAGCTGACGGTGCTCGTGCGGGATGTCGGTCGGATCGACCTCGTCCGCGCGAGGCGGGACACGCAGCCAGTTCTCGACCTTGCCGACCTCGTCGGGTCGCAGCGCGAGCGCCTTCGCGATGCGACGGACCAGGGCGCGCTCGCCATCGCTGACACGCAGGTCGGTCCAGGCGAAGGAGCAGACGAACTCCAACAGACGCATCCTGTCCTTGGGCGTGAGCTGTTGCATGGCGCGGGGAGGATACTGGACCCGGGCGAACAAAGCGGCCTGTCGGTTTGCGGCGGACGCGCGACCACCTATCCTGCGCCCGGCCCGTGATGACCGAACGCGAAGCCGCTCTCGACTCCCGCATCGACGCGATGGAAGCCCTGCGCACCGCGCAACGCTTCGAAGCGCTCGGCCGTCTCGCCGGAGGCGTCGCGCACGACTTCAACAACGCGCTGCTGGCGATCTCGGGCTACGTCCAGATCCTGCTCGGCGAGGCGCCGGCCGGATCCGTCGCGCAGTCGATCGCGACCAGCGCGCTCGATTCGATCGGCTTCGCGACCGATCTCGCCCGTCAGCTCCTCGAGTTCAGCCGCGGCGACTCGCAGCCGGAGACGATCGCGCTCGATCAGGCGGTCGCGCGCTTCGACCGGCTGCTGCGTTGCCTCCTCGGCGATCGACGCAAGCTGGTGCTGCAGTTCGCGAGCGACACGCCGTCGATCCGCGCCGTGCCCTCTTCGATCGGGCAGGTGCTGCTGAACCTCGTCGCCAACGCCCGCGACGCGATGCCCGAGGGCGGCACGGTCGAGATCGCCACCGCGCGCGAGGGCGATCACGCGGTCCTGAGCGTGCGTGACGACGGCGAGGGCATGTCCTCGCAGGTCCAGGCGCGGGTCTTCGAGCCGCTGTTCACGACCAAGCCGAAGGGGCAGGGGACCGGCCTCGGGCTGGCGACGGTCCGCGCGATCGTCGACGCGCTGGGCGGCCGGGTCGAGGTCGAGAGCGCACCCGGCCGCGGCACCGTCTTCACGCTGCGCCTGCCAAGCGCCGGCTGAGACACCCCGTCACAGGAGCGCGCTGGCGAGATCGGCCAGTTCGCTGCGCTCGCCCTTCTCCAGTGTGATGTGCGCATAGAGCGGCTGACCGACCATGCGATGGATCAGATAGCTGATGCCGTTGCTGCGCGAGTCGAGATAGGGATGGTCGATCTGGTGGATGTCGCCGGTCAGCACGATCTTGGTGCCCTCGCCGGCCCGCGTGATGATCGTCTTGACCTCGTGCGGCGTGAGGTTCTGCGCCTCGTCGACGATGAAGAAGATGCGCTGCAGGGTGCGGCCACGGATGTAGGCCAGCGGCGTGATCAGCAACTTCTCCGTCTCGCGCATCTTCTGGATCTTCTCGGCCGCCGGATCCTCGTCGCCGAGTTCGCTGCGGATCACCGAGAGGTTGTCGTAGAGCGGCTGCATGTACGGGTCGAGCTTCTGGTCGATGTCGCCCGGGAGGAAGCCGAGGTCGCGGTTGCTCAGCGGCACCACCGGACGGGCCAAGAGGATCTGCCGGTAGGTGCGACGGCACTCGAGCGCGGCGGCCAGGGCGAGCAAGGTCTTGCCGGTGCCGGCGGTGCCCGCCAGCGTGACCAGCTTGATGTCGTCGTTGGTCAGCGCCTCGAGCGCAAAGGACTGCTCGGCGTTGCGCGGCGAGATCCCGTAAGCGGAGTGCTTGCGGATCCGCACGAAGGCCCCATCCGAGGCCCGGTACGAGGCGAGCACCGAGCGCGACCCGTTGCGCAGGATGAAGTTCTCGTTCGGCATCGGCCGCTCGACCTCCGGCACCTGCGCGGCGTGGACGATGCCCATGCCCTCGTAGAACTGTCCGATCACCGCCTCGGCCACGCCCTCGACGGTGCGTTTGCCGCGGTACAGCTTGTTGAGGCTCTCGACCTTGTCGTGCGTGTAGTCCTGCGACGGGATGCCGAGCGACTTCGCCTTCATTCGCAGGTTGGTGTCCTTGCTCAGGAACACCACGCGGCGGTTCTTGGTGGCCTCGTGGAGCTTGAGGACCGTGTTGAGGATCCGATGGTCGATGGTGTCCTCGAAGAAGGAGTCGCCGAAGCGCTCGTCGAAGGCGCTGCCGAGGACCACGCGGATCTTGCCGAGGTTCTCGCCGAGCGGAGCCCCGGTCTCGGAGATCAGCTCGCCGGTGAGCTCGTCGAGCCGTCGCAGGAACTCGCGCGCCTGGAAGTTGATGTCCTCGTTCCCCTTCTTGAACTTGTCGAGTTCCTCGAGCACCGCGATCGGGATCGCGACGTCGTTCTCCTCGAAGTTCCGGATGCAACCGGCATCGTGGAGGATCACGTTGGTGTCGAGGACGAACAGCTTGGGCGCCTTGGCCCGGCTCGCGCTCATTCGTTACCGCCGATCGGACGAGGCTGACCGGCCTCGCTGATTCCGCGCCGGATCCTAGCGACGGCCCGCGCCGCGAACACCCCTGCGCCTCAGAGCCGCGGCACTTCGCGGCCGCACCGTCGTAGCATCTTCACCTTCCGATGAACGACACCTTGATCGTGCCCTGCTCCGCCTGCGCGACCCTGAACCGCGTTCCGACGGCCCGCCTCGCCGAGGTGGCGACCTGCGCGGACTGCCACGAGAAGCTCCTCGACCGACCGCCGCACGATGTCGACGCCGAGACCTTCGCCGCCCTCACCCAGCGCAGCGACCTGCCGGTCGTCGTCGACTTCTGGGCGGCATGGTGCGGACCCTGCCGCATGATGGCCCCCTGGTTCGCCCAGGCTCAGCAGGCGCTGCGCGGCAAGGCCATCCTCGTCAAGCTCGACACCGAGGGCGAGCCCGAGGTCGCCGCCGCCCACGGCATCCGCTCGATCCCGACCGTGATCGTGTTCCACCACGGCCGCGAGATCGCGCGCCAGAGCGGCGCGATGCAGCCGGCGCAGATCGAGGCCTGGGTGCGCAGCGTGAGCTGATCGGCCGGACCCATGACCGGAGTTCCGCGCCGGTCGTCGCCCGGCGCGTCGATCCCCATCACACTCACACCTTCGCGAGGCGCAGCGCCGCGTTCTCGCTGCCGAGCTTGCCGCTGACCTCGAAGGCCCCGGCTGGAGCCGCGCCCGCATCGAGTGTCGTGCAGAGCACCTGGTCGCAGACGTAGTCACGGTGCGCGGCGAGCGCGTCGCGGCCGGCGTCGCCGAGCGTGGTCCACAGAGCGATGCGGTCGGAGACCTGCAGCCCGGCGTCCTTGCGCGCCTGCTGGATCATGCGCACGAGGTCGCGCGCCAGACCCTCGCGCTCCAGTTCGGGAGTGATCTGCGTGTCGAGCACCACCACCGCGTCGTTGGTCGACAACGCGGCGCTGGTCACGCCGTCCTTGGGGACGAGGCGGAACTGGAACTCGCCGGGCAGCAGTTGCACGCCGCCGACGGTCGCGGTGCCGTCGCCGTGGACCTTCCAGTCGCCGCTGCGCACCGCGCCCATCACCTTCTTGAGCTCGGCACCGAGCTTCGGTCCCAGCACCGGCGTGTTGGGCACGAGCTGGAACGCGCCGAAGGCAGCCATGTCGTCGGCCACGGCCACGTCCTTCACGTTGAGCTCGTCGCGGATCAGGTCGGCGAACTCGACGAGCTGCGCGGTGTCCGCTCCCGCGATCGTCAAGGAGCGCAGCGGCAGTCGGATGCGCAGGCGCTTCTGCTCGCGCAGGCTGAGGGCGGCGCTGCAGGCGTCGCGCACGCGATCCATGGTGGCGACCAGGGCGTCGTGCGAGGGCCAGTGCGAGACGTCGGGCCAGTCCTGCAGGTGCACCGAGCGCGCCCCGGTCAACCCGCGGTGCACCTCCTCGGTGAGCAGCGGCAGCAGCGGTGCCGCGGCGCGACACAGCGTGACCAGCACGGTGTAGAGCGTGTCGTAGGCGGCGTTGCGCTCGGCCTCGCCGTGCTCGCCCCAGAAGCGCGCGCGGCTGCGACGGATGTACCAGTTGTTCATCGCGTCGAGGAACGACGTGATGCGCTGGCACGCGGCGGCGACGTCGTAGGCGTCCATCGCCTGCTGCACGGCGAGCACCATCGCCCGCGTGCGACCGAGCACGTAGCGGTCGAGCAGCGAGTCGCTGTCGGTGCGCAGCTTCGCGCGGTAGCCGTCGGCGTTGGCGTAGATGGTGAAGAACGAGTAGGCGTTCCAGATCGGGTTGACGACCAGGCGCACCACCTCGGCGATGCCCTTGCCGTCCTTCTCGATCTTGAGGTCACCGCCCATCAGGATCGGCGACGACATCAGGAACCAGCGCAATGCGTCGGCGCCGATCGTCTCGCAGACCTCCTCGGGGTCGGGGTAGTTGCGCAGCTTCTTGCTGAGCTTCTGCCCGTTCTCGTCGAGCACCACGCCGTGGCAGATCACGTTGCGGAACGGCGGCTTGTCGAACAACGCCGTGCCGAGCACCACCAGCGTGTAGAACCAGCCGCGCGTCTGGGCGACGTATTCGACGATGAAGTCGGCCGGGAAGTGGCTCTCGAACCAGGCCTTGTTCTCGAAGGGGTAGTGGATCTGCGCGAAGGGCATCGAGCCCGACTCGAACCAGCAGTCCAGCACCTCCGGCACGCGACGCATCCTCGACTTGCCGGTCGGATCGTCCGGATTGGGACGGACCAGATCGTCGACGAAGGGTCGGTGCAGGTCGGTGACCTTCACGCCGAAGTCGCGCTCGAGCTCGGCGATGCTGCCGTACACGTCGGTGCGCGGGTAGCGCGGGTCGTCGCTGCGCCACACCGGGATCGGCGAACCCCAGAAGCGATTGCGGCTGATCGACCAGTCGCGCGCGCCCTCGAGCCACTTGCCGAACTGGCCGTCCTTGACGCGCTCGGGGATCCAGCGGATCTGCTGGTTGAGCTGCAGCATGCGGTCGCGGAAGTCGGTGACCTTCACGTACCAGGAGTTGACCGCGCGGTAGATCAGCGGCTGGTCGGTGCGCCAGCAGTGCGGATAGTTGTGGTCGACGGTCGCGCGCTTGAACAGCTTGCCCTCGGCCTTGAGGCGATCGGTGATCGGCTTGTTGGCGTCGAAGACGTTCACACCGACCCAGTCGCTCACCTCCTGCGTGTAGCGACCCGAGTCGTCGACCGGCACGACCAGCGCGATGCCGTTCTGCTCGCACACGCGCTGGTCGTCCTCGCCGAAGCCCGGCGCCATGTGCACCACGCCGGTGCCGTCCTCGGTCGACACGAAGTCGCCGGCGAGCACGCGGAAGGAGTGCGGATGGTTCGCGAAGTACGGGAACAGGGGCTCGTAGCGTCGCCCGACCAGCTCGGCGCCGGTGAACGTGCCGACCAGCTCGTGCCCCTCGAGTTCCTTGACGTATCGACCGAGCGCCGCGGTCGCGAGCAGCAGGAAGCGTCCGTCCTTCTTCACCAGCGAGTAGTCGAGCGTCGGCCCCACTGCGAGCGCGAGGTTCGACGGCAGGGTCCACGGCGTCGTGGTCCAGGCGAGCACGTCGATCGGACCGGGATCTCCGTTCTTCGGAAGCAGGCGGAACGCGATCGTGACCGCCGGGTCCTGACGCACGCGGTAGCTGTTGTCGAGGCGCGTCTCGAAGTTGCTGAGCGGGGTCTCGGCGGCCCACGAGTACGGCATCACCTTGAAGCCCTCGTAGAGCAGACCCTTGTCCCAGAGCTGCTTGAACGCCCACATCACGCTCTCCATGTAGGAGAGGTCGAGCGTCTTGTAGTCGTTGTCGAAGTCGACCCAGCGCGCCTGGCGCGTGACGTAGCGACGCCACTCGCCGGTGTACTTCATCACCGAGGCTCGACACGCATCGTTGAAGCGCGCGATGCCGAAGTCGGTGATCGCCTTGCGTCCGGAGATCGCGAGCTGCTTCTCGACCTCGAGTTCGGCGGGCAGGCCGTGGCAGTCCCAGCCGAAGCGCCGCTCGACGCGCTTGCCGCGCATGGTCTGGTAGCGCGGCACCACATCCTTGACGAAGCCGGTCAGCAGGTGCCCGTAGTGCGGCAGTCCGTTGGCGAAGGGCGGGCCGTCGTAGAAGACGTATTCGTTCCGCCCGCGGTCGCCGGCAGGACGGGCGTTCACCGACTCCGCGAAGGTGCCGTCTCTCTCCCACGAGGCGAGGATCGCCCGCTCGATCGCCGGGAAGTCCGGCTGCGAGGGCACCTCGGGATAGGGCTTGGCAGGATCGCTTGGATTCGTCATCGCTCGTCCGCTTCGGAAGGCGGAGCAGTGTCGCGTCCGTTGCGGGCGAATGCCAGCCGGCGGGATCGCCTCACTCGATCACGAGTTCGACCTCGGCGCTGCCGTGCGGTGAGATGTGGATGCGTTGCCTTGCGGGCGCGAGGAGCGAGAAGCCTCCCATCACGGACTCCACCAGGACCTCACCGGCGGCGATCCGCATGCGGGCTCTGCCGTCGCGATCGGTCCGACCAGCACCCCACACCACCTGCTGACCCCACGCCTCGGTGTCCGGTGGCGGCGCGCCGTCTCCGCACCAGGTGCGGGTCGTGATCCGCGCATCGGCGACGGCCACACCGCCGCGCGTCACACGCACGTCGAGTTCGGCACTCGCCGGTCCGACGACGCGCAGGGGCTCGGCTCGCGGCAGCTCCACGTGAACGGGAAGACGCATCCCCGAGGCCGACTCGACCACTCCGTGCACGAAGCCGGACGGCAAGGGGCCGATCCGGACACGACCATCGACACCGACACGACGATCGAAGCGCATGCTCCGCAGCTCTCCGATCCGGCCTTCCGGCGGATGCCAATCGACCTCGACGCGCCCGCCGCAGGGCACCCCGCGCGCGTCCCGCAGCTCGACGTCGATGAAGTCCGCTCCCAGATCCAGCTCCACGTTCGCGTCGCGGACCGGATCCGCGACCGCGGGCACGAATCGGTAGGAGCCTCCGTTCCGATCGACCGTGAGCAGCGCGCCCCCGCCGTCGCGGAACCACAACTCGTGCCCGAGTCTGAGCTCGAAGCGGCCGTCGTCCCGGGTCGTCGCCATCGCCGGGTAGATCGAGACGCCCGCCTTGCCGACGGGCACCCCTGCGCTGGTCACCCGACCGCGGACGATGCACTGCGCGGCGCGATCCCGAAGGTCCGCCCAGGTGGTGCGGCCGGCGACCACCGTCACCTCACCGACCTCGCGCGGCGCCGCGGTCGGATCCGAGCCGAAACCGGCGACCGTGTACTCGCCGGCAGGCAGTCCGGGGAAGGTGACGATCGAATCGAGCGTGACCGCGAGCATGCGCGGATCGCTGTCGCCCTTGCGCACCACGCCGAGCCAGCCGACGTCGAGCGTCGCCACCTGCAGCACGCCGGCTTCCTCGAGATCGTGGCGGAGTGCGACCGACTCGCCGTCGGCAACCACCACACCGCTGCGGCAGTCCCAGCTCAGGGCCGGACTGCTGAGTTCGATGCGCCAGGCGCCGGGTGCGAGGCCGCGGAGGTCGTAGACCCCGTTGGCATCGGTCTGCGTGAGTCGGTGCGAGACGGGATTGTGCGGAGCGTTCTCGTAGGGCGTGTCGAGGCGCCACAGGGGAACGCCGCGCACCAACAAGCCATCGGGGAAGTTGGATGTCGCCGGTGCGAGCACCGCGTGCACGCGAACACCGGCGACGGGTCGGCCCGCGCAGCGGACCTCGCCGCGGATCGCGCCGGCGACCGTGGCACGCAGGTCGAGCTCGGACACGGCGCCGGGCTTCACCTCCACGCGCGGCATGTCGATCGAGTTCGGCATCGGGTCGCTCCCCCACATCGCCGGATTGGTCAGCAGACGCACGCCACCCGGATCGCGATGCGGAGCATCGAGCGTGAGGCCGTAGGTTCCGGCGGGCAGGGCGACGAGTTCGAAGTGCGTGCCGTCGAGAGCGACCGCGATGCGTCGACCTCCGGAGGTGTAGTAGGGTTCGAAGCTGGCGAGTTGATGGAGTGCGAACTCCGCGCCACGCAGGTCTTCGGCCGACACGCCTCGGATCTCACCGCGGATCGTCCCGGGAGCTCCGAGGGTCACGCGGATCTCCTGCGTGCCGCCGCGCGGGTTCCACAGCGACACGCTGCCGACGCGGCCATCGGCGCTCGAGGCGACCGCGACCCCCGAATCGATCGCCGCACCCTTCACGCCGAAGAAGCCCTGTGCATCGGAGATCCCGCTGCACAGCGGTCGCTCGCGCGAGCGCTCCGCGGCATCGACTTCCACACTGCGCGTCGACCACGCGAAGACCTGGACCGAGGCGCCCGGCACGGCCACGCCTGCCCCGTCGACGACGAGCAGACGCAGGTCGTCACCACGGCCCTGCGCAGCCGCGAGGACGAGGGTCACGAGCGGATCGAGAGCATCGACCACGACCTGGGCCTGCGCGAGCGCACCGTCTCGTCGCGCTTCGAGTTGGATCGGCCCGCGAGGCAGGGAGGCGAACGCGAACTCGCCGTGTGCACCGGTTCGCACCGAAGCACCCTCGCCGCGGTCGTCACGGATCGACATGCCGGGTGGGAAATGACCGGTCCGCGGGCGCCAGCGCACCTCGACGTCGGAGCAGAAGGCCCCGTCCTCCTCGACCAGCACGCCGTGCACCGCGCCGACACCGCGTTCGGCGGGGAACACGCGTGGCTGGAGGTCGGAGGCGGGCGGGGGCGAGGTCGCAACCGTCGTCCGCGCGTCGCCGTCGCTCACGGTCGGCTCCGCTGTGCCGGTGCCGATCGAGGAGTCCGAAGCGATCGCTCTCCCGCGGGGTGCAACCGGTGGATCCGAGGTCGGCGCATCCGCGATGCGCAGTTCGACCAGCACGGCGACGAGCACCACGGCAGCGACAGCGACGAGCAGCTTCTTCATCGTGATCAGGACGGATGCGGCGCCGAGCGAAGTCGGACCGGAGGAGGAGGCGACGAGCGCCAAGGCTCCGACCCACTCGCTGCGATCGCCGCCGTGGCGCGTGTCGAGTTCCAGCCGGAGCTTGTCGAGTCCACGCTTGATGCGGGTCCGCACCGTCGCAGCGGGGATCCGCAGGCGGCGGGCGATCTCCTTGGGCTCGATGCCCTCGTAGTAGCGCAGCAGCAGGGCATCGCGGAATGGGGCGTCGAGGGCGAGGACCGCGCCCACCAGCCGCTCGCGGATCTGTTCGCGCGCGACGACCAGTTCGGGGGTCGGCACCGGCTCCCGGGGGTCGGCGGCCGCGTCCCGCACGATGCGTCGACGCTCGCCCCGTCGCTGATTCGATGCCAGACGGCGCGCGAGAGTCGCCAGCCAGCCGCGCAGCGAAGAGTGGTGCACGGGGGGACGCCGCAGACTGTGCAGCCAGACCTCCTGGACCAGGTCGTCGGCCAGGGTCGCGTCGGCACAGAGATCCCGCGCCAGCTCGCGCAGGAATCCTGCGTGGCGCAGCAACTCGTCGATCGGGTGCGGGGCACCGCCGGTCATCGGCGCATTCAACACCGCGCCCGGCGCGCGCGTTCCCGCCCCTCCCGAACCGGCGCCCCGGAGGCAGCGCGAGGAGGGTCGCCCCTTCCCGCTTCTTGAACGCGTTCAGGAAACCCAGGGCAGCCCTGAAATCCCGCGGCCACGACCCCATTGTTGAACGCGTTCAAGACCGCCCCCGCAGGATCCCCATGGACGCGACCTTCATCACCTACGTCGTCTACGTGCTCATCAGTGTGGCCCTGACCGTCTGGGTCGGGCGCACCCTCCATCGCAACGGCCGGCCCTTCCTCGTCGACGTGTTCGGCGAGCGGGCCGAACTCGCCGACTCGGTCAACCACCTGCTGGTGGTCGGCTTCTACCTGATCAACTTCGGCTACATCTCGCTGGCCTTGAAGCTCGCCGCGCCGGTGGCCAGCGCGACCCAGGGTTTCGAGAACCTGTCGAACAAGGTCGGCTTCGTGCTGGTCGTGCTCGGCGGCATGCACTTCTTCAACCTCTACGTCTTCAGCCGCATCCGGGCGAGCAAGCGCAACGAGCGCGCGCCGCGGCCGGTGCGCCCCGATGCGATGCTCCCGCCGCCGGCGCCGCAGGCACCCTGATCTACGACTCCGGAGGATTCGCGCGGCACGCGCGGATTCTCGGGAGCAGTCGATGCCAGCAGGACCGACAGCGCGGCCGAGTGCCTCGGGGTGCGGTGAACGAAGCGAGCCGCACCCCTTCGGTTGAGGCAGGAGGCCGCGCTGTGCATGCGGCCATGGACGACGCCGACCTCGAGCTGACGGTCTGGTTCGACGCCGACTGCGCGTTCTGCCGCCGCGTCGCAGCGTGGCTGCAGCGCCAGCCGAAGTACCTGCCGCTGCACTGCGTCGCGGCCCAGGCGGCGCAGGGGCGGGGTTGTCTGCTGACGCCCGCCGCGCTGCTCGAGCAGGTCACCGTCACCGCATCCGACGGCGCGGTCTACCACGGCACCAACGCGTGGCTGATCTGCCTGTGGGCGCTGCGGCGTTACCGGCCCTGGTCGCTGCGCCTCGCGTCGGAGGCATGGCGTCCGTGGGCCGAGCGTCTGTTCGCGCTCGTCGCCGGCTTCGCGGCGCGCACCAAGAGCTTCAGGTCCCCGATCGCCGAGGGTAGCTTCGCCGCCGATGAGCGCGCCGGCCACGCCCCGCAAGAGTGACCTCACCAAGCAGCGCATCGTGCAGGCGGCGCTCGAGCTGTTCCGCCGCGACGGCTACGAGGCGACCACGATGCGCGCGGTGGCGGAGGCGGCCGGCGTGTCGCTCGGCAACGCCTACTATTACTTCGCCAGCAAGGACCTCCTGCTGCAGGCCTTCTACCAGGAGGTCCACGATGCACACGTCGCCGCGTCCGCGCCGGTGCTCGGCAGGGAGCACAGCCTCCACGCGCGTCTGCGCGGGGTGATGCTCGCCAAGCTCGAGGTGATCGAGCCCTACCACCACTTCAGCGCGCTGATGTTCCGCAGCGCGGCCGATCCGAAGAGTCCGCTCAACCCCTTCCACCCCGCGTCGGCGGCGATCCGTCGCGAGGGTGAGGAGCTGTTCGCGGAGGTGCTGAAGGACTGCGGTGTGCGGATCCCCAAGGCGATCCGGAAGGAGCTGCCGACGCTGCTGTGGACCTACAGCATGGGCATCCTGCTGTACTGGATCCACGACGAGTCCGCCGACCGCGCGCAGACGCGCGCCCTGATCGAGCACACCGTCGACATCGTCTCGCGCGGCATCAAGCTCGCCGCGAACCCGCTGCTGCTGCCGATCCGCAAGCGCGTGCTCGCGCTGCTCGCGGATCTGCAGCCGGGGCGGGTCGCGGGTGCCCTTCCGACGCAGACGAGCTGAAGGGCGACGTCGCGCTCAACGCGGGGGATCGAGGATCGCCCTGCAGCGCCGCAGCCAGTCGCGTTGCCCATCGTCGAGCCGCGCCTCGCGCAGATCGACGAGGTAGAAGTCGGTGCCCTCGATGCGGGCGCCGCGCAGATCCGCGCCGCGCAGGTTCGCCTTGCGCACCGCCTCGGGCGCCATGAAGGAGTCCTCCAAGGCCTCGTCGGTGCAGAAGCCGGTGCGGGTGCCTTCGCTGGCGAGATCGGAGTGCACGAGGCCACTGCGCGACGAGCCCAGGTGGAAGCTCGCGCCGCGCAGGTCGACGTCGCGGAGGTCCGCGCCCTCCGCGTCGAGCAGGGCGAGACGAGCACCGCCCAACGAGGCGCCACGCAGGCGCGCGAAGGAGCACGAGCTCGCCGTCAGATCGGCACCTTGCAGGTTGCTGTCCTCGGCTTGGAATCCGCGGAGTTGCTTCTGGGAGAGACGGGCGCGAGAGAGATCGGCGCTGTCGAAACGCCCCCGGTCCAACAGCGCCCCACGAAGATCGAGACCGGCGAGATCCGCACCTACCGCGATGCATTCGCGCAGGTCCGCGTTCACCAAGGTCGCACCGGACAGGTTCGCGCCGGTGAGGTCGGCTCCCCGAAGCGATGCGCCGTCGAGCCGAACCTCGAGCATCCGGACATGGCGCAGGTTCGAATTGTCGAGAGAAGCGCCTCGCAATTCGACGCGCACCAGCTCGGCACCCGTCGCAATGAGACCCACGCCGTCGATCTTCCTCAGCACCAGATCGACCGCTCGCACTCCACCGAGATCGGCGCCACGCATGCACGCGTGCTGGAGATCGCAATCACGCAGTCCACCGCGGAACACCACCCCGGAGACGTCGATTCCGGGCAGGATCGCGCCCTCCAGGTCGGTGATCTCGGCCAACGGCGGACGGAAGCCGGGCAAGGATCGATTGAGGACCATCAGCCACCAGGCGAGCCGCTCCCGCTCGATGCAGGAGTTCCGCTCGAGGAGGCGACGCCGGCGCTCGGGCTGATCGCACAACAGCCTCCCGGCGTCGGCGAGCAGCGAGGCATCCGGCCGCAGCATGAGGAGGTTGAAGGCCCAGTCCGACTCCAGGGCCTCGACGAGGAAGGCCGCCGCCCAACGCGCACGCACGGACTCCGACACGAACCAATCCGCAACCTCGTGCGTGTCGAACATCGTCGCCAGATACCGGACCTTCAGATGCCGCAGCAAGGCGAGGTAGCGCATGCTTTCGAAGCGTTCGGCACCATGACGACGCAATGCAGCGACATCGATCGCCGCCAGCGCGTCCGGAATCGCATCGTCCTCGGCGAGCAACTGCAGCACGGCAGCGCAGAGACGAGGCGAGCGGGCGAGGTCATGCGGCTGTCCAGTCGCACGCCAGCGAGCGAAGGCATTCGTCGCGCTCTCGCGACGGTGATGCACCAGGTAGTCGAGGCAGTCGTCGTCGTCCCACGCCATGAGCCGACATCGCGTGACCTTCACCTCCTCGCGCGGAGCACTCCTCGCGGCCACCACCACGACGCCGGAATCCGACGGCCCATCCTCGGCTCCGGTGCGGATCGTCGGTCCGTCGTCGATCAACCGCAGACGCGCTTCGTCGGGAAGCACCGCGGCGAGGTGTCGCAGGGCCGTGGTCTTGCCGCTGCCACGCGCCCCAATCAGCCACAGAACGCGTCGCGAACCCTGATCCAGGCACTCACGGACGAGTTCGTCGAGTCGCTGCGGCGTGCTGCTGCCCTCGACCAGGACGCGCGGACGCACCGCGGCGTGCACCGGAAACTGCGACCCCGGATCCATCGTGGCGGGATGATGCCACGCAGCTCCGCGTGCGACGAGCCCCACCCCCGCGCGTCACGGCAGGCGCTGTGAAGCGTCGTGCCACATGCGCGGCAACGCGGGATGCAGCAGCGTGGTCACCTCGTACGACGACGCACCCGCCGGCAGTCCCTCCTCCGCGCGCACCCGCTGCTCACCCTGCGCACCGAGCAACACCACCTCGTCCCCCGCCGCGACCGGCTCGGGGATGCGGCCGACGTCGACGATGATCTGGTTCATGCTGACCAGTCCGGCGATGCGCGCGCGACGACCGTGGATCAGGACCTCGCGTCCGGTCCAGGTCGCGCGGCTGAGGCCGTCCGCATAGCCGCAGGGCAGCACCGCGAGGCGCGTGTCGCTCACGCAGACGTGCCCGCCGCCGTAGCCCACGCAGTCGCCGCGCGACGCACTGCGCACCAGCGCCACGCGCGACTTCAGGGTGAGCGTGGGCGTGAGGCCGAGGCTGCGCGAGGTGGCGCCGAGTCCGTGCAGGCCACCGCCGATGCGGACGGCATCGAGGTGCGCATCCGGCACCAGCACCGAGCCGAGCGTGTTGCAGGCGTGGACCAGGGGATGCAGGCCGGCCTGGCGCAGTCCGCGCAGCACGGCTTCGAAGCGCGCGAACTGCCCGCGGGCGAGATCGACGTCGGCCGGGCCGATCGACGCGAAGTGCGTGTAGGTCCCGAGCAGACGCAGTCGCGGGAGCGCCGTCACCGCATGCACCAGTGCGACCGCATCGCGCGCATCCACGCCATGACGCCGCAATCCGGTGTCGACCTCGACCTGCACCGCGAAGGGCTCCGAGGCCATGCGATCGAGGCGCTGCGCGCTGTCGAGGTCGGCGAGCGCCGGCACCAGCCCATGCGCGAGGAGCAGCGGGAACTCGTCGCGTGTGCTGGGTCCGATCACCAGGATCGGCGCCGTGATCCCCGCGGCGCGCAGCTCCGCGCCCTCGAAGGCGTTGGCGACCGCGAGCGCCGCAGCCCCGCACTCGACCGCGACCTTCGCCACGGCGACGGCACCGTGCCCGTAGGCATCGCCCTTCACCACCGCGATCAGCTTACAGCTACGCGGCAGACCACCGCGCAGGATGGCGATGTTGCGCCGCAGCGCGCCGAGGTCGACCTCGATCCACGCGTGTGCACGCGACGGCGCCGCCGTCGCTGCCTCGCCCGCACCGAACCGCCCGACGCGCACGACCATGCAGGGCGCGGATGCTACAGCGGATCAGGTCGCGCCCCAAACGCTGCCCCTCGCACCCGACACGCGCGCGAGGCGCTGCTCGGACCGCAGCGCCACACCTCCGACACTTCGCCACGCAACGAGCAGGGGCTTCACACATCCCGCGCTTCGGGCAAGATCGACGGCACGGGCGCAAGAATGCCGCACGCCGCGGATGCCGCTCGTTGCAAGGAGAAGGAGCTGAACGTGAAACTGCAATCGGCACTCGATCTGAAGCGCGATCTCGTCGCCCTCGCGCGCGACCGCAGCATCCGCATCCACACCGAACGCGCGCTGCGAACCGTCGCTGCCGGTTTCTCGCCCGGCGCAGCGGCGACGGCGTTCAAGACACCGTCGGTCGACGCGATGGCCATCGGCGTGGCGCCCCACCGGAGCCGGAAGCGCGAGTTCCGGATCGCGATCCGCGTCTACGGTCGCGGATCGGCATTGAGTGGATCGGTACTCGAGAGCCTGCCCCGCCTCCACGACGACGAACTCGACCTGGCCTACGGCGTCCGCTACAGCCCCCGCGCCGGAGGCACCCTGTCGGCCGGCGGTTCCTGCGGCCACTTCCGCATCACCGCCGGCACGCTCGGCGGCTTCGTCGAAGACAAGGACGAGTACTACGTGCTCAGCAACAACCACGTCCTCGCCGACAGTGACGCCGGGACCGCGGGCGATCCGATCTACGCGCCCGGACCCGTCGACGTGCGCAAGGGGACCAAGCCACGGACGGTCGCCCGGTTGACGCGCTTCGCTCGGCTGTCCGGGAAGAACAAGGGCAAGGTCGACGCGGCGATCGGCGTCCTCGACGACTCCCTCGAGGATTTCCATCCCTGGTGGTACCAGGGCATCGGCGAGATGGACCCGAGAGCGATCCGCGACCGCTACGCGGTCGAGAACGTGGTCAAGCGCGGGCGCACGACCAAAGTCACCAAGGGCGTGGTGAGCGCCTTCGAACTCGACGGCGTGGTCATCGACTACGGCACTCCGGGTGCGCCGCTGCTCGTCACCTTCGACGACCAACTGGAGTTCGTCCACGTCGACTCGAAGCGACCGTTCAGTCAGCCCGGCGACAGCGGTTCGCTGATCCTCGATCGCGATTCCCTGCGCCCCTTCGCGCTGCTCTACGGAGGCGGGCCGGATGAACGCGGCATCGACCGCACCCTCGCCCACTTCATCCCGGACGTCCTCGCCGAGCTTGGAGTAGACTTCGTCCGGTGATCCGCCCGATCAGTGCTGCCGCCGCATCGCGCGCCAAGACGAAGCTCCTCGAGGCGCTGCGCTCGCGCAGTTGGTTCCGAGGTGTCGGAGTGGTGCGCACCGAGGACGGCTCCCTCGCGCTCCGCGTGAACGTCGATCCGGCGGCGAGCCGCGGCGACCTGGACATCCCCGACGAGGTCGACGGCGTGCCGGTCACGATCCTCAGGACCCGCGGCTACGGCCCGCGCGACGCCTGACCGGTCGGGCGCGTCCCACGTCGGGCAGCAGTGTCGACTTCCCGTCGAGCAGGCGCTCCATGGCGGCGTCGCTCCGCTGCTCGATGCGGTCCTTCTCACGGAGCGCGCGCCGCCATGCGTCGGGATCCTCGACGCGCCACTCCGCCCGCGCCGCTCTCGCGGACACCGCGCGCAGCGCGTCGGCGAGCCAGAACACTGCCGTCGTCGATGCACGCCGGACATCGCGGGACCGCAATTGCATCGCCCTCGCAAGGGAAGCCCCGAGTTGGTCGACGATCAGCAGATAGCGGACGAATGCACGGGCATGAATGCCGTCGCGCGACGCAGGGGGACCCGAGTCGAGGAGGGCGAATGTGAGCGACGCCGAGAACAGGGTGAGCGCGAACATCGATCTCCGCAGCGGCAATTCCGCCTCACGCCATCCGCCGAGAGCGGTGGTCTGTGCGAAGAAGTCGGCGCCGACACGATCGGCGTCGACCTCGAAGTGGCGCCAACGGGCTCGCGCGCGCGCGGACAACTCGGCTCCGAACCTCGCTTCCGCGAGACCGAAGATCGCCTTCGCACGGCGCGCCATGCGCGACTCGTAGGCGAGATGACCGCGGATCAGGTGCGCGAGCTCGTGATGGAGTGCGAAGCGCGTCGCGAGACGGGTCATGTGTCGGGCGAGCCACTCGATCTGCTCCGACCGCGAATCGCCATCGGGCAGCAGCGATGCCAGGTCCCGGCGAGGCGCCTCCGTACGCCTGAGACCGCGCCACTCGGGGACCATCGAGCCGGTCGAACGCAGCAGTGTCCGCGCAATCCGCAGGACTCCGCCCGGGAGACCCGAGTGGATCGCGATGGTGTAGGCGGGCAAGGCTCCATCCCGGGTCACCGAGGCGTCGAAGCGTCCGTCGTCCACGATCTCGAACCGGATGCGGTCCCACTCCCGGGATCCGTCACCTCGCCAGCCGTCTACCTCGCGCTCGAGTTCCGCGCCGAGATCGCGGAGGAAGTTGCGGTCCGAGGCCGACATCGGTGGTTGCCTGCGGCCCTTGCTCGCACGGGATCGCGGTGCTCGTCGCCGCGCGTCTCCAGTGGTCATGTGCCTCACTGGCCGAACGCGAAGGTCGACACCACGGCGCGGTGATCCGAGGCGTGATCGTCGAGCACGCGGCTGTCGATCAGCTTCCAGTCCGACGGACCGAGCACGTAGTCGAGGCGCTGGTTCGGAGCGTCCTGCGGATAGGTCGGAGGGCCGGTGACGGCGCCGGCGACGCGACCCGAGTCGAGGATCAGCTTCAAGGTCTTGCTGTCCGGCTCCGCGTTGAAGTCGCCGGCAGCGAGCAGCGGCATGCCCAGCTCGAACACCGCGACCTGCGCCATCTGCCGCAGATTGTTCCCGGCGTCGAAGGAGTCGAGGTGGAGCGCGGCGAGCAGGATGGTGCGCCCGCCGATCTCGGCCGATCCGAACAGGACGCGGCGGTTGTTGGTGGTGATCCAGAACGGCCGGCGACCGACGAGGTCGGGATTGGCGACCGCCGTCAAGGGACGCTTCGCGAGGATCGCATTGCCGCCGACCAGCCGCAGGAAGGGCAATCCGAAGTTGTAGTTCTCGCCGAACAACCAATGGGTCATCCCGCAGGCGCGCGCCAGCTCGCGGACCTGATCGACGTTGCAGAAGCCGCACTCCTTGACGATCTCGGAGAGGAACACCAGGTCGGGGTTCTCGGCGCGGATCACGCCGGCGATGCGCGCGATGCGCGCGCGCACCTCCTCGGGTTCGGCGAAGACCAGCCCGCCGCGGTGCACACCGCACTTGTTGAGGTTCCAGGCCAGCACCTTGACCTGCGTCGTCGACGGCACGCTCGGCGCGATCCCGGTCTCCTCCCCGACCAAGGGCACGATGCCGTTCGCGAAACTCAGGCCGTTGACGGCGAAGGCGCCGAGCAGGAGCACGGCGAGCGCGATCAACAGGCGCAGGGCCTTCCGGATCGGATGGCTGCGCCGTCGTGACGCGCGGGCTTCCAGCGTGCGGGCGACCATCAGTCCGTCACCATCTCGGGAGTGGACTCACCGCATGCGCGGCGGACGACGAGGAGGGAGTTCCGTCTCGGGCCATTGCTGCGGGCGGAAGGATAGGATCCCGCGCCATGGGGCGTGTGAAGATCCTGCTGATCGTCGTCGCGCTGGTGGTGCTGGTGCTGTCGCTGCTGCCGCGGGATCGCCCCACGCCTGCGACCGGAGTCCAGGCGACTGCGACACCTGCGATGGAGCAAGGCAGTGCGCCTGCGGTCGTGCGCAGGGAGCCGGCGACGACGGACGCGCCCGCGCCTGTGCAGCCCGCGACGGTCACCAAACACCGCGTGGACATCACGGTCGTCGACGAAGCCGGCGCAGCGATCGCAGGAGCGACGGTCGAGTGCGACGGGAGTCGAGGCGACGACAGCTCCGCGCCGCGGCAGACCGATGCACGCGGTCGCTTCACCTTCGAGGCACTCTCCGCGGGGAAGCACCGCATCGACGTCGCCCATCCCGATTACGTCAGCGTCGACAGCGCGATCGGCGGGCGCACGATCACGATCGATGGCGACATGGTCGTGCCCTTCGAACTGCACGCCATGTACGGCGTCGCCTTCGCGCTGCCGTCGCAACTCCCGATCGACGGCGTCGACTGGAACGAACCGCTCGACGGGATCGACTGGCAACCACCGGCCCCCTTCGCGCGGCGCCCCTGCCTCGCTGCACTGCAGGCGCGGCTGCCGGGTGCGCTGGTGTACTGCGCACGACCGCTGAACCCGGCGCGGGGGGACCTGTCGGTGACGTTGAGCGTGATCACCACGGACGGCTCGGTGTGGCAAGGGACCCAAGTCCTGCGCCCACTGCGCGAGATCACCGAGGCGACACCGCTCGAGCTGAAGGCTGGAGTCGCGATGCGCCGTGTGCAGTTCGAGCTGCGATCGATCGCGTGCGTCTCGATCGAAGTGGACACTACCTCCGCAACCGCGCGTCGTTTGATCCGCCGCCCCCACCGCGACGATGATCACGACCGCGGTCCCACCGACCGCCGTGTGATCCGCATGTCCTCCCTCCGCCTGCTCACCCTCCTCCTCCCCACTCTGCTCTGCGCCTGCGGTCTCGGGCGGGAAGACGTCAACGATCCGATCGACGCGCGGGCTGTCGCGTCGCTGCAACCCGGCGTGAGCACCGCGAAGGAGGTGGTCGAGAAGCTCGGGGCGCCGACCGAGGTGGTGCAGCTCGGCAAGCGTTCGGCGTACCGCTACGACGCGTCGACCACGAAGATGACCGGCCTCGTGCTGGTCGTGATGAACTTCTACACCGCGGATCAGCGCAGCGACCGCGTGTGGCTGTTCTTCGACGAGCACGACGTGCTCACCCACTACGGCGCGAGCTACGGCACGCACCGCACGCAGTACGCGCTGCCCTGGGAGGACGTGCACGAGGACTCCGACAATGTGGCGCGCGATGCCGAGCGTCCCGGCCTCGGTGCGAAGTGAACCGGCTCGCGATCGTTGTCGCACTGCTGCTGGCCTGCCCCGGCTGCCTGCACCTCAGCCTCACCCATCGGCACCGCGAGGAGCCGCTGCGCGATGCGCAACTCGATGCGCTGGTGCCCGGCACGACCGATCTCGGCGCCGCACTGAAAGCGCTCGGCGCACCGCTCGACGTGTGGGAATACCGCGCCGACGGCATGGCCCTCGCCTGGGCCTGGTCGCACACCACCAAGTTCGGCTTCAGGATGAGCTACAGCGTCGCGCCGCGCACACCCGCAGCGAGCTTCTCGTGGGACGACGCGACGCTCGACCAGCCCGGCTGCGTGCTGTGGTTCGGTCCCGACCTCGTGCTCGAGAGCGCGAAACGCGGCAAGCTGCGCGACCTCACCGCGAGCCTGCGTCGACGTCCGTCGGTGCAGGAGTCCGACTGAGCCTGCTGCACGCGGCGTTCACAGATCGCCGAGCGTGCCCATCATGCCGTTGCTGGTGATGGCGCCGAAGGCGTTGACCGGCGGCGCGGTGAACACGATCGCCTGCGTGAAGAACTGCAGGCCGAGCAGCGACGGCGAACCCGCGGGGATCGGGAAGCTGTAGCCCTGGCTCGCTCCGCTCGGCGTCCACGGACCCGCGACCCAGTCGAGGCTCGCGCGGAGCTGGCAGGTCGGCATGCCGAGGTTCGCGAGGTCCAGCAGACCCGGATCGCTGAAGCCGAAGAAGCTCGCGCCGAAGCTCGCGGTCGCCGGGATGCCGCTGACCGTGAGACTCCAGTTGCTGCCCAGGACCGGGCGCGAGTTCGCACCGAGCGTGAGGCCGTTGCAGCCCGAGCCGATCGAGGTGTTGGCGGCGGGAGTGCTCGGCGTGGCCGGCGTGGTCCACAGCAGCGCGTCGTCGAAGGAGCCGCGGCTGCCGTAGCCGGCGACGTAGATCGTCGAACCGTCGTTCCAGATCGCGGTGGCGATCGAGCCGGTGTAGGGGGAGGGCACGAAGGCATGGAGGTCGACGATCGGCGATGCCGTTCCGTTCCACAGGGTGGCACGCGAGCCGACGCCAGACACGATGACGTAGCCGACCTGTTTGCCCC
Source organism: Planctomycetota bacterium (assembly GCA_046349595.1). Taxonomy (GTDB): domain Bacteria; phylum Planctomycetota; class UBA1135; order UBA1135; family UBA2386; genus JACRLW01. The sequence continues at coordinate 604,215 of JAXMCA010000001.1, read as the reverse complement.
CGAACACGGCGTTTGCGTGCGAGGTCACCGAAGGCGACGGATTGAGGTCGATGAAGGAGGCGGCCGTCCCGTGCCAGAGCGCCGCGTGCAACTGGCCACTGATCGTCGCCTCGCCGACCTGCTGCCCACCGCCGACACCGAAACCGCGCGCGTGGGTCGCATTCACCGGAGTGAGATCGACATGGCTGCTCGCCGAACCGGTCCAGAGGATCGCATGCGCATGTGCCGGCGATCCGCTGTTGGAGTAGCCGACGATCTGCGTGCCCGAGACCGCGAAGGCATAGGTGCTCGCCGCTCCCGGCGGATTGAGATCGACCCAGGACGCGGCGGAAGCTCCGCTCCACGCGGCGGCGTGATCGCCACCCGGTGCAGCGACACGTCCGACGTGAAGACTGCCCGACGTGGCATAGACCGCGGAACTGCTCGCCGTCGTCGGATGCAGACTCACCCAGGAGCCTGAGCTGCCGGTCCAAAGAGCCGCTCGCGGCGCGCCGTTGTAGGTGTAGCCGACCTGCGCGGAGGGCGACATGCCGAGGACCTGCGACACGCTCCAACCGGTGGGGTTCAGGTCGACGAAGGACGCCGACGTCGCGCTCCACAGCGCGGCATGGTACGAGCCGCCAACGACAGCCCAGCCGGCCTGCCGGCTCCCAGCCGCCGCATTGGCGTGCGAGGTCGACGCACCGCTCGGAGCGAGGACCACGCAGGTCCACTGTGCGACAAGGGCAGGCAGAGGACCGAAGGTGACACAGCACAGAAGCGACGCAACATGGAGTCGAACCATGGCGAGTGGTGAGATGCGGTTGTGGCGTGATCCGGATCCGGAGCGGCGGAGCGACGCATGCCGACGGAAGGCCAGACTAACCACGCCCTGGCCTCGTGACGGACGAATCCGGATTCCCGATCGCCGCACGACCGATCGGTCCTCCTCCGATGGGGCCGCCGCTTGCGCGCCCACCCGGACGAGCGTTGGATGTCGCCCGTCGACGAGGTCTCCACCACGCCGATCCACCGGGACCAGAAGCGGAGGTGCGGACGAAGCGACCTCCGTCGACCCTGCAGCCGAGGCATCGACCCCATGCGCGAAACCCAGGAGGAGAAGTACCTCGCCTTCATCAGCTACCGGCACCAGGCTCCCGACCAGGAGTTCGCGATCTGGCTGCAGAAGGCGATCGAGAAGTTCCGTCTGCCCGCGCGCATGGGCGCGGGAGAGTTCGCCGAGGGCCACCTCGGGCGTGTGTTCCGCGACACCAGCGAACTCGCGATCGCGCCGGATCTCAGTACCGAGCTCAAGCTGCGTCTGCACCTGTCGCGTTGGCTGATCGTCGTGTGCTCGCCGCGCTCTGCAGATCCGAACTCGTGGGTCGGTCGGGAGGTCGAGTACTGGTGTTCGATCGATCGTGGCAGACAGCTCCTCCCCGTGATCCTCGAGGGCAACGAGCAGACCTCGTTTCCCGCCGCGCTGAAGGAACTGGCCGATGTTCCGCTCGCGGCATCTCTCGTGCCCGAGCCGGGACAGTCGGCCGCCGAGATGTCCCGCATCGTCCTGCTCAAGATCGTGGCACGGGTCGTCGGCGTGGACTTCGACGACCTGTTCCAACGCGATCGGCGGCGGCGGCGGCGACAGCAGGGCATGGCCTTCGCGCTGACCACCGCGCTGTGCGCGATCATCGCGTGGATGGCGGTGCAGTACGCGGTCGCCTCGCGATCGGCGTCGCGATCCGACATTACCTCACGAGCGAAGACCGTCGCACGCCGTGCACAGGAGGAGTTCCAGGCGGGACGCTTCGACGTCGCCGCACTTCTCGCTCGGCAGGCCTGGCTGTTCAACGAGGAGGGCGACGGCAGCGCGCATCCCGAGGTCGACGCAGCGTTGCGACTGGCGCTCTCCGCGCCGGTGTTTCCGGCCGACCTGGCAGGCATTGACGGACGTCCTGGGGTGGTCGCACTGAGTCCCGATGGTCGCTACGCGGCGGCCGCGATCTTCACGGCGGGATGGGATTCCGCACGCGACGTCGCAGATCCGGACCGACTCGCGGGCCACGTGCTGCTCTGGGACGAGCTTGCGCGCGATCGGATGCCCCGCTCGCTGGCCGCTCCGGAATCGGCTCCGATCTGGATCGCTTTCGGCGACGACGGGGCGACGCTCGTGGCCGTCGACGCTCGCGGTCGCCTGCTTCGCTACGCCGTCGACCGGCCGAATCAGAACGCGGTGATCGTCGATCTGCACATCGCGGAGCCCGAAGCGAGTTTCGCAATCGACGGCAAGCTCGCGCTGCTCGCGACCGTGGATCGCAGAGGAAGCGTTCGCATCTGCGACCTGCTCGCGGATCCACCGGCCTGGACCGAGCTGAAACCTTCGCGCCCGGGCAATCCCGACGACTCGCCCGATGCGAATCCGCTGCTGCAGCACGTGGCGCTGTCGCCGGATGGCCGATGGCTCGCCGCCATCATTGACGAGAACACGACTCGAATCTGGCATCGCAGCGGCCTGGGAGGCGCGGCATTCGTGCCGGCCGGCGAATGCAAGGGTCACGCGAACTCCGCGGCCTTCGCCCACGATCACGACACGCTGCTCGTCGACCTCGGCGACCGCGTCGAACGTTGGGTGCCCGCCGACTCGCGAATGAGGAGCCAGGATGTCACCGCGAAGTCTCCGATGGCGGTCGGGCACCTCGCCGTCGATGCGACAGGTCGACGCACCGCCCTGGTGCCGATGATCGACGCGACCGGCACCGGAGCGAACCTGCTGCTGATCGATCCGCTCGGCAGCGACGCCAATGCGACGCAGCATCGCTGCGGCCACGGAGTGGCGCTGTCCGCCGCGGGCGACGCCGGCCTCGTCCGGGTTCTCACCGCGCACGGCGACGGTGCGATCACGTCGTGGAACCTCCGCCCCGGTGGATCGGGTCTCCGCTCGGTGAAGCTGCAGGCGAAGGACGTCGTGAAGATGGCGCCCGAACTCCCCCCGGGATTCGCTGGAGCTCTCACCGCACTCGGTCTGCGTTCCCGGCTGCGCCGACTCGCGCTGTCCGCGGATGGCGAGTTGGTCGTCATCAATCAGCAGAACCTGGGAGTCGACCGCGTGGCCGGCCGGGTCTACTCCGCCATGGATCTGTCACAGCCAAACGTGGCGCTCCAGGGGACGATCGGGATCCTCGCCGCCAAGAGCCGAGACTTCACACCGACGATGAACGCGATGGCTTTCGTGCCCGGTGAGGAATCGGCCGTCCTCCTCGGCGCGCTGTCGAATCGACTGAGCGTCTGGACTCTGCCCGGCGACGAACGCATCGACCTGGACCTCGAACTGGGTGAGGTCACAACTCTTGCGGCGCTGTCGGCACCCGCGCGGGTCCTCGCCACGTGCGCCGACGGTTCGCTGGCCGTCCTCGATCCCGCCAACGGCTACCGCATCGAGAAGAAGTGGTCGACAGGCGAGCGGTCCTTGTTCGCGGTCGCCACGAGGGACGAGCGCGACATCGCCTACTGCGGAGCGGAGAACGGTGCGATCTCCGCGTGGAGCCTTTCCGAGGGAACTCGAATCTGGGAATTGCCCTCCGCTCACGAGGGCGCCGTGATCGCCCTTGCGGTGAAGGGCGACCTGCTCTGCTCCGCGGGACACGATCGCAAGGTGCACCTTTGGTCGTGTGCTGACCGACCCACGCTGGTTCGGACCATTGAGCCAGCCGAAGGGCGCCCGGCGGCCCTCGCCCTCGATCCTCGAGGTCCCTTGCTCGCAATCGCCATGCAGGTGATGAGCAATCAGCAGGCGGCCGGAGAGATCGTGAAAGGGCTGCAATCCAAACAGCCCGTCGACCGCGATCGCGCGCCGACGGGGGGCGCAACGCTGCTGTATCGACTCGACCATCTGGACTGGCCGGCTGCCAGGCTGGATGGCCATGACGCCGGTGTCTCCGACCTCAGTTTCGATCCACAGGGACGCTATCTCGCCACCCTTGGCGACGACGATCGGCTGACGATCTGGGACACGCCGGACGCCGCGACCCTGGCGGCCCAGGTCGAGATGCTCTGCCGTCGCAACCTGCGCCAGAAGGAGTGGGACACGCTGATCGGCTCCATCCCCTATCGCAGGACCTGCGCCAGGCTCCCGCTCGATCCCTGAATCTGCACCGCGCGTCCGCGCGATCAGCGATCGCGGTCGCCATTGTTCTGCTTGGGCATCATCGCGCGGAACGCCTGCATCTGCCGGTAGGTCGGATCGGTCGAGAGCGCCTGCTTCACCGCCGCGAGGGCCGCTTTCGCCGGCGCGCCCATCTCCTCGAGCTTGGTTTCGAGCTGCATCCCGATCCCGAGCCGGAACGAAGGAGCGAGCGTCGCGACCGCAGCGGGGAGCTTCGGCAATGCAGCCTTCAGGGCGGCCGGGGACTCCAGGATCAGACCCCAGACCATGCTGGACACCATCGGATCGGGATCGCTCGTGTGATCGAGGAGAGCGTCGACATGCTCCGCTGCGTGATCACCCAGTTGGCCGAGCTGCCGGATCGCGGCCATCCTCGTCTGCGGGTCCTGCGAGCGCAGTTGCTGCATCACCTCGTCGAACACACCCCGGTTCGCGATCCCGGCGGCGAGCGCCGCGCGACGCGCGGCTGCGACCACCGTTGGATCCTGGTCCTTCAACAGCGTCTCCACCATCGCGCGGCACTCCGGCGACGCCGCGCGCGTCTGCTCCACCGCGTCGGCGAATCGTTCGGCGACGAGCATGCGTGGTCCGCGCTGCGACGACAGCGCCGCGAGAAGCGGTGGGATCCCGCGTCCACCCCATGCACGCACCAGCGCGGACGCGGCAAAGGAGACCTGCTGGTCCGGATCGGCCATCGACTCGAGGACGCGCAAAGTCCAGGGTCCGGTCAACTCGGTCTCCTCGTCGGAGCTCAGCAGGAACAGCACGCGCCGGCGGATCGCCGTGGACCCCCCGTCGAGCAGAGCCGTGAGCGGCATCGCAACCCCGTCAGGCCGCTGCTTCATCCTCTCGATCACGTCGAGGACGCGCGTCACGCGGGCGTCGTCTCCACTCGCCACCGCCAGGCGGATCCACGTCGCGCGTCCCGGATCCTCGCAGCGCTGGATGAGACCGCGATCGAAGAGTTCGGCGTCGAGCCGGGCGAAAGCCTCCCTGCGCTCGGAGGCGAAGCCGGCAAGAGTGGCGAGCGCTCGCTTGTGTCGGGCGATCTCGTCGTCTGCATCGGCGAACATGCCCTTGGCCTTCTCCGCTTCGCCCGACAACTGCTCCCCCACCTGCTTCCGGAGTCCCGGAGGAATCGGGATCGAGTCCCCCATGTTCTTGATCCAGTCCTCCACGACCTTGTCGACGACGCCGCGCGGCAAGCCCGCGCGATCGATGCTCAGGCGATCGCGCGCGAGATCGGAGAGCGCTGGCCATTGCAGGCTGAGACGCGCGAGTCCGACCAGTTCACCGGCGACCTTCTCCTCGATTCCGGCCGCCGCGATCGCCGTCCTCGTTGCCTCGGCATCCGGATCACCGCCCGACTTGGCCAGGCAATCGACGAACCGCAGGATGTCGTTCTCGGCGACGGCCACCCAGGACTGTGCCGTGCCAGGGAGGCTCTCGGCCGACGTCGCCGTCCTCGCCTGTCGCGCCGATCCGCGTCCCTGCGACGCGGTCGTCGCCTCCCCTTCCGCCGATCGCGTCAGTCCGGTGACGTCGGTGGAGCCCTCCGCGTCGTGCCCGCACGACGAGAGGAACGAGAGGAATACGAGTACGGAGAACGAGGAGAGGAGAGTGCGACTCATGGTTCGAACAAGAAGGGGGAGAGCCATCGGTTCCGCTCTTCGCGGAACGCATTCTGGTCGCCGACTTCTGGCACCGCAAGCCGACGGCGCCGACACGCAACCGGCGATCACGATCGCTCCTCATCGCCGGTCGATTGCGAAGACCTCGATCCCCCGATCGGTCGCCACCGCGAGTCGCTCGCGCGCGGAGGACATCGCGGCGAACTGGATCCGGCCATCGACGCCCGGCCCGTCGATCGACTTCAGCCGCGCGGGGGCGCACAGGTCCCACCACTGCAGGCGACGGCCGTCGTGCGACACGCCGAGCGTGCGATCGACGCAGCGGAACCAGCGCGCGCCGGTGGCCGCGTCGGCATCCGAGCCGAAGGTCCCGACCGGGGCGGTGTGGAGACCCTCGACGTCGGTCCAGTGGATGCGATCGCCCCCGGGTTCGCGGTCGACGTCGAAGGGCACCCGGCTCAGCGCGGGCAGGACCGGATGCACGTGGCCGTCGAGTGTGATCTCGGACAGCTCACCGGGAAGGTCGCGATCGAGGCTCGCCGCGCCGCATCCGAAGACGAAGGCGTTTCCGGATCCGGCGCCTTCCGCGAAGACCTGACGATCGGGCGGCGGATTAGATGTCCGTGAGTCCGGCCAGGTCCAGTTCGGCGCCGGCACGCCGTGCACGAAGATGCTGCGCGTCGACACGTGCAGCACGTCGCGTGCGGAGCGCGCTTCGGCACGGGAGACCAGGTCGACGATCTGGTCCCCCACGCGATCCCCGCCGTGCACGCCGAGCGGATCGGGGCACGCACCGACGGAGTGCTCGCGCATGCTGCCGTCGCGCAAGTCGATCTCGAGCCAATGCCGGCCGTCACCCGCGATGAGATGGTCGCCCTCGGGCGCGAAGGCCATCCGCGTGATCGTCGCGATCGGGCCCGGCTCTCCGATCACCGCAATGCGGCGCTCGTCGGCGAACAAGGACACCACCTGCGGCGACGTCAACAGGGTGAGACGCGCACCGTCCCTGGTCATGGCGAAGCGCACCGGGCGATCCCGAGGCGTGTCCACGGGGATCGCGAAGCACAGGGCCCCGCCGGGGTCGAGACATCGCAGCGAACCGTCTTCCGCGGACTGCACGAACAGCGCGGCGCCGTCGTCGCGGAGCGCGGCCGCGTGCGCGTCGAAGTCCAGGGTGATGCGGCGGTCGTCGCAGAACAGTGCACGTTTCGCTTCGAGGAAGAGGAGGGCCGCCCCCGGAGATTGCGATCTCCTGCGCGACCGCTCCGGGGAACGCACGCAAGAGCAGGTCGCGGTGCAGGTCGAGCACGCGCGTGCCGCCCTCGGTATCGCAGAGCCAGAGCCGCGAGGCATTCGGCGAGAAGGCGAGACTCCTCAGACCGGCTCCGCCCCCATCCTCGAGGGCGTGGTGCTCCACGGCGAAGGAGTCGAGGGCCACGACGTCGACCCCACCGCGCGCGCCGAGGAGCGCAAGTCGACCACCGGTTCGGTCGAGCGCGAAGCGGATCGGGGTCGGAGCCGAGAGCCGCGGCGGTGACCAGGGCTCGACCCGGAACAGGCATCGCCCGGTTGGCCAGTCCACCACCTGCAGCTCGTCTCCCGCGACGACGAGCCGACCGGTTCCTCTCGCGAAAGCGAGCGAGGTCACGGCGCCTGCGCCGCTCGCCAGGCTGCGGACCGCGCGAGGATGCGCGGGATCGTCGAGCGCGAAGACCATCACCTCCCCGCTCGGACTGCCCAGCGCGAGGAGTGTGCCCTCGCTCGAAAGCGCGAGGGCGGACACCTCGCCGCCACGTAGAGCACCACGTGCAATCTCGCGCAGTGCGAACTCGCGACGCTCCTCGTCCTGCTTGCGCGAAGGCTCCTGCGCCGGAACTCGCGCTGCACACAGCACGGCTCCGATCAGAGCCAGGGCCGAACTCGCGGCCGGCATCGCGCCAGATGATCGGTTCCGAGTCGGCACGCCCACAAGCCCCGCCTTGGCGTGTTGTCCGTGGCGGGTCATCATGCGCCGCCGACGGAGCCGACCATGCGCACGACCTCCTGCCTCCTCGTCACGACGCTGCTCGCGCCGCTCGGTGCGCAGGAGGACAAGACCGCCCCGACGGATCCTCTGGTCCTCCGCGCCACGATCCCGATGCCAGGCGTTCCCGGCCGTCTCGACCACCTCGCGCTCGACCGCGCACGGCATCGGCTGCTGGTCGCCGCCCTGGTGCACGGCAGCGTGCAGGTGATCGACCTGGAGCACGCACGCGTGAGCGATCGCGTCGCCGGACTCGAGGAACCGCAGGGGATCCTCTACCTGGACGACGTCGACCGCGTGGTCGTGGCCTGCGGCGGAAGCGGCAGCGTGGAGGTACTGCGCGGCGACGACCTGCACCCGATCGCCACGGTGAAGGTGGACGACGACGCCGACAACCTGCGCTACGACCGCGAGCGCAAACTGGTGTGGGTCGCCTGCGGTCACGGTGCGCTGACCGCGATCGATGCCGCGAAGTGGACGGTCGTCGGCTCGATCGCGCTCGACGCGCACCCCGAGGGCTTCCAGCTCGACGTCGACGGACAGCGCGCCTTCGTGAACCTGCCCGACGCGCGCAGCATCGCGGTCTGCGACCTGCGCAAGATGAACCTCGCCGACCGCTGGCGCCTGCGCGAGGCCCGCGGCAACTTCCCGCTCGCGCTCTTCGACGACGGCAAGGCCGGCGCCTGGATCGCGACCGGCTGTCGCACGCCCGGCAAGCTGCTGATGCGCGCGAAGACCGACGGCACCGCGGCGACGGCGATCGATCTCGCCGGCGACGTCGACGACCTGGCCGTCGATCCGCGGCGTCGTCGCATCTACGCCGCCTGCGGCGAAGGCGTGGTCGACGTCTTCGTGCGGGACGGCGCGACGCTGACCGAGCGGGCCCGCGTGCCGACCGCACCCGGCGCGCGCACCGCGCTCTTCGATGCCGATCTCGATCGCCTGTTCGTCGCGGCTCCGCGCCGCGGCGAGCAGGACGCCCGCATCCTGGTCTTCACGCCGCAGGACGATCCGCCGGCGAAGACCGGACGCTGAGCGCGACGACGCGGATTCCCGCCCGCCGCGGAACGCGACCCGCGCATCGGCGATCATGCTCCGCCATGCACGCCGCGCTCGCCGTCGCCCTGATCCTGCTCCTGCCGATGCACGCCCTCGCCCAGGAGCGCGGACAGGACGACGCCCTGCGCCTCACCCAGCTCAAACGCGAATGGCGCTGCGTGCACGAGGCCGACGCGGTGGTGCTGGCCCACCTCGATCACCTCGAGCGGAGCCCGGGGATCTGGTGCGGCATCGTCGTGACCCGGCAGATCGCGGTGTGGAGGGTCGACGAGGTGGTCTGTGGCGCGAAGCTCGAGGGCGAGATCCGCGTCGGCCACCTGCTCGTCGCGAACAGTCCCCTGGTCGACCCGCACGAGCCCTTCCTGCGCCCGGAGCTGTTCTTCCAGGGAGCCCGCGCGCTGCTCTGCGCGGTGCGGGAGGGCGAACATCTCGCCGTCCGGGACGAGAGCTTCGGCGTGAAGCTCATCGACGCGGCGCGCAGCGCCGATCCGGACGTCGCGGCGATCGTGCGCGCAGCCGTCGACCACGAGTCGCTGCGCACCTGGCTGCGCGGGGCCCCGGACGAACCGCTGCGCACCTGCATCGAGCTGGGTCCGCACCTGCCGATCCCGATCGCGGCGACCGTGCAGGGCCGCGCGATCCCCTGCGTGCCCCCCGAGCTGGTCCGCGACCGCAAGGCCCTGCGCATCACCCGCTGCAAGGTCGACGGCGACCGCGCGGAGATCGCCGGCGAAGTCACGCGCGAAGGAGTGCACTTCGTGTTCGGCTTCGCGCGCCAGGACCGGGTGTGGAGCGTCGTCCGCAGCGAGGTCGGCGAACGCTGACGATCGCGCGCGGTCACAGCGCGGCCTCCTGCCGCAACCGAAGGGGTGCGGCTCGCTTCGCTCACCGCACCCCGAGGCACTCGGCCGCGCTGTCGGTCCTGCTGGCATCTACTGCTCAGGAGAATCCGCGCGTGCCGCGCGAATCCTCCAGAGTCGTAGATCAGCCGCCGATGGTCAGGCGCACGCTGTCCGACAGCACGAAGCCGAGCGGATTGGCAGCCGTGTCGACGGCGATCCACTGCGCGGCGAGTTGCACGCCGATCGCGGCGGGCACATCGGGAATCGCGATCGGACCGCTGGTCGCCGTGCCGAAGGTGCTCGCGGTGAGGACCACGCTGATCACGTCGATGTTGGCGAGCAGGTGGCAACCCGGCATTCCGTAGCCCGTGAGGTCGAGGTCGATCGGCGTACCGAGATTGAGCACCACCGGGGCAGCCCATGCACCGGCGCGCAGACGCAGCTCGAAGCTGCGTCCGACGATCGGGTGCCCGACCCAGCCGACGCGCGGCAGGAAGTGGTTCGCATGCGCGCAGGGCGATCCGAAGCGAACCGTCCTCGCCGTCGGTCCCGGCACATCGAAGTCGTAGATCAAGGCCGCGCCGGCATCGGTCGCCGCGTGATCGTCGAAGGGCACGCCGATGATCACCTCGGTGGCGCCGTCGCCATCGATGTCACCGGCGCCGTCGACCGAGTAGCCGAGCCAGTCCTCCGCATTGGCGCCGTCGAAGATGTGGAGCGCGGTGCGCGTGCGCCCCGACACGACGTGGGCGGCCCCGGCATTGACCGCCACGGTGCGGTCGCCGTAGGCGCCGATGATCATGTCGTCGTAACCGTCGCCGTCGATGTCGCCGGTCCCGGCGACCGCACAGCCGAAGAAGGCACTGTTGAGGTCGCGGCCGTAGAGCACGACCGAGGGAGCCGGAGCCAAGGTGACGCGCCCGCGACGGCTCGAGTCGTACTGCGGTCCACCGACCATGACGCGGGAGCCGAGCGTGCCGTCGATGTCGTCGGCTCGGCCGACCGACCAGCCGAGGTACTCGCTCGTAGTTGCGCCGCGAACCTCGGTGATGAGTGTGCCGGTCCGACCCGAGAAGGCGCGCATCCGCCCGTAGTCCCCGGTGGTGCCAAGCTCCCACATCGGCGAGCCGAGCGCGACGTCGTCGAGCAGATCGCCGTCGAGGTCGCCGACGATCGCGAGGCCATGGCCGAGCTGCTCACCCGCCTCGGTCCCGGTCCACTGCCGCAGGATGAGGCGGGTCCTGCCGCTGTAGGCCATTGCGGCGCCGGCATCGACGAGTGTGGCCGTGTCGAAGAGCGGTGCACCGACCAGGATGTCGTCGTAGCCGTCGCCATCCAGATCCCCCGCACCGTCGACGCGGTAGCCGAACATCGCGCCCGCGCCACCCGAGGTCGGCGGCAGGAACTTCACGATCAGGTAGCCGGTGCGACCCGAGAACACGCTGACCGAGCCGGCATCGGTCGCGGCGTCGTCGTCGCCGGGCGCACCGATCACCACGTCGACGTAGCCGTCGCCGTCGAAGTCGCCGGCGGCTCCGACCGCGCGGCCGAACTCGTCGCCGAGGTTGTCGCCCGCGAAGTACCGCAACACGGTGCCGGTCCTGCCCGAAATGACCCGCGCTTGGCCGGCTCCGACCGAGCCGCCCTGCCATGCGCCGACGATCAGGTCGTCGCAGCCGTCGTGGTCCATGTCGCCGATCCCAGCGACACTCCTGCCGAGCTGATCGCCCGCCGCGACTCCGTCGATGCGCCACACCAGGCGCTGTGCGAGCGCGTACGGAGCCAACGCGACGGCGATCGCCGCCACTCGAAGCATGTTCATGGAAGCCTCCGGCGGAAAACGCCCGGACGGCACCTCCACTTTCCCCGGCCCCGGATCGACCTCCGCTCGGGCGCCGGTACCATCCCCGGCTCCTTGTCGCTGCAGCTCCTCGACATCGACCACGCCTACGGGCGGCACCAGAGCCTGCACGGTGTCTGCCTGACCGTCGAGGAAGGCGACCGCTACGGCTTCCTCGGCCACAACGGTGCGGGCAAGACCACGACCATGCGCATCGCGCTGGGACTGTCGCGTCAAAGCCGCGGCAAGGTCCTGGTCGACGGTTTCGACGCGGCGCGCCACCCGCGCGAAGCGCGCGCGCGCATGGGCGGGATGATCGAGATCACCGGCTTCTACCCCGGGGTCTGCGGCCAGCGGAACCTGATCGAGCTGGCGCGCCTGCAGGGCATGGATCGCAGGACGGCGCGGCGCGAGGCCGACCGCGTGCTGGAGCAGGTCGGGCTGTCGGCGAAGGCCCGTTCCGACGTCGGCACCTACTCGCAGGGCATGCGCCAGCGTCTGGGTCTCGCGCAGGCACTGCTCGGACGCCCCCGCTACGTGCTGCTCGACGAACCGACCAACGGTCTCGACCCGGAGGGAATCGCCGAGCTGCGCGCGGTGCTCGCCCGCCTCAGCGACGAAGGGCTCACGGTCCTGCTGTCGAGCCACCAGCTCGCCGAGGTCGCGGCGGTGTGCACCAAGATCGGCGTGCTGAAGCGCGGGCGGATGCTGCTGCAGGCCGACATGGCCTCGCTGATGGAGACGGCCGGCTCGCGCTACGAGCTCGCGGTCGACGACGCGGCGCGCGCCGATCGCTGCCTGACCAGTCTCGGACTCACCTTCCGCGCGACGGCGGACAAGACGCGCTTCGTCGACCTCGACGGCACCGCGCCCGCGCAACTGGTCCGCACGCTGGTCGAGGCCGAGGTCGGCGTGGAGCGCTTCGCGCCGCGCCCGATGACCCTGGAGGAGGTCTACCTCGGCATCGAACACCGCGAAGAGAACCCCTCGACGACGGCCACTCGGACGGCCCCGGTCACGATCGGCGATCCCCCCGCGCGTCTCGCACCGCGCTTCCCGGTGCTGCGCGTGCTGCGCTTCGAACTGCGCCGCGGGATGCGCGCCAGCGTGCTCGCCGCCGTCGCCCTGCCCGCGGTCGTCGCCGGGTGGCGTGTCGTCGCGGTCGCGCAGAGCCATGCGCGCGATCTCGAGCACCTGAAGGCCGGCACGCAGTTCAGCATGGCCAACCTCACCGCGTGGTCGGCCACCGCGCTCGGACTGATCGCGGCGGTGCCGGCGGCGGTGCTGGTGAGCGTCGCGCTCGGCAGCCAGTCGATCGCCGGCGACTTCGCGCTCGGCACGCTGCGCAACGCGCTGCTGCGCCCCGCCACGCGCACGCAGGTGGTGATCGGCAAGGCGCTGGCCGTGGCCGTCGCGGCGGGCGTGGTCCTCGCGCTGGCGACCGCGACCGCGGCCGTCGCCGCAACGGCGAGCTTCGATTTCGGCGACTGCTTCGAGATGACCAAGGACGAACCGGAGTCGTCGCTGCGGGTCGCCGCGGAGGACGTCGCGCCGCACTTCGCCAAGGCCCTGCTGTCGCCGCTCCTGCCGCTGTTGTCCTTCGCCGCGCTGGGCTTCGCCTGCGGTGCGGTCGCGCGGCGTGCGGTGTTCGCGCTGGTCCTGGCACTCGGAGGGGCCGTCGCGCTCGGCGCGGTGCGCGGCGTGATCCGGACCGGAAGGTTCGAGGCCTGGCTGCCGTCGACGCATCTCCCCGGCGTCACCGAGGAGCACACCTCGTACCTGTCCTTCTTCTACGACCTCTCGGTGGGCGCATCGGATGCCGCCTTCCACTTCGCGAAGTCGGCGATCGCCGCGCCGCTGTGCTGGATCGCGGCGTGCGCGTCGATCGCGATCCTCGTCCTGAACCGGAGACACGTGCCGTGATGCGGATGCGCGACGCCGTGCTGGTGATGTCCTTCCTGCTGCAGGCCTGCGCCAGCCGGCTGCCCGACGAGCCACCCCCGCTCGCCGACATGGAGGAACCGCTGAGCCTGTTCGCCGAACCCGACGACGAAGCGGCACGCGCCGCCTTGCCGCTCGGCTCCTTCACCGGTTGCGAGGTCGGCGCGGCGGGTGATTCGCTGGAGTCGCTGCTCGAAGCCGCGCACGGCGTGCAGGTGCAGGCGATCGTCGAGAACTCGCCGGCCGACGTCGCGGGCCTGAAGGTCGGCGATCTGCTCCTGCACGCGAAACTCGCCGACGGCTCGGAGCGCGATCTCACCGCCGAGTCCGACTGGCGCAAGGTCGAGCTCGACGCCGCACCCGGCAGCGTGGTCACGATCAGCTTCGACCGCGCCAACCGCCACACCAGCACCACGCTCACGCTGGTTCCGCGCATGCACCTGCCGGCGCGCACCGCGGTGCGCAGGGTGCGCGAGGAGAAGCGTGTCGGCGTGGTGCTGCGCACCGCGACCGAGGTCGAGTCGCGCGCCGCGGGACTCGGACCCGGCGCCGGTGCGGTGATCGTCGGCCTGTCGGCGCGCAGTCCCTGGCGGCATGCCGGGCTGCGCTTCGGTGATCTGGTCACCGCCGTCGACGGCGCACCCGTCTCGGATCCCGAGGCGGTGCTCGACGCGATCCGCGACGCCAAGGACCGCACTGCGGTCGCTTACGTGCGCGAGGGCAAGGCACTGAGCGCCGACGCTCCGTTGACCCGTCGCGCACGCGACACGCGCGAGGTCTACGTGCCGCTGCTGTTCGACTACGAGTACGACCGTGGCAAGACCGACACGAGCATCCTGCTCGGTCTGTTCCGCCACGAACACACCCGCGCGGCATGGCGCGTCCGCCTGCTGTGGTTCATCCGCTTCGGTCGCGGCGACGCCGACCAGTTGATCGAGGTGGATCGATGAGGTGGGCCGCTCTGGCCCCCTTCGTCTGCGCCGCCGCGCTGCACGGGCAGTCGCTGGACTTCCACGCCGACTACGTGCAGCTCGAGGGACGTCGCGCCGGCGACATCCTGTTCGAGGACATCGACGGCGACGGCCGCCGCGATCTCCTGGTCGCGACCGAGGGCGACGACGGCGTCACGCGCCGCATCGAGCTGTTCCTGCGCCATGCCGACGGCTCCGGGTTCTCCACCGCGCCCGACCGCAGCATCGACGTGCCGCGCGACGTGGTCGCCTTCGCCCTCGCCGATCTCGATCCGGAACCCGGTCGCGAGCTGGTGCTCTGCTCTGCCTCGATCGCGGTGGGCATGCACCTGTGCGGCGACGGCGGTGCGCGGCCGTTCCGCATCGCGAACATCGAGTTGCTGTGGCAGCCGGCCAACCTGCCGCACACCTACCTGCTCGCCGATTGCGTCGCAGACCTCGACCACGACGGCCACGACGATCTGCTGATCCCGGAACCCAAGGGCTACCGCGCGCTGCTGCAGCGCCGCGACGCCGACGGCAAACTCGCCTGCCTCTCCTTCGAGCTGGTCACGCCGACACCTCCGCCGGACGCCACCGACAAGAGCCAGGCCCGCCTGCGCGCGCAGGCCGGTTCGCTGCAGATCCGCGTGCGCGACAAGGACCGGGCGCGACTCGCCGCGGTGGTCGAGATCGAGGACTCGGTGCCGATCCCCGCGCTGTGCGACTTCGACGGCGACGGCGATCTCGACGTCGTCGCACTGATCGACCACCTGCTCTGCGTGTGGCCGTGGAACGACGGCTACGCACGCGAACCCTCGCTGCGCTTCACGGTGAAGGACAGCGGCAGCTCGCTGCTCAATCCCTCGCGCAGCGTGCAGGTCGCCGATCTCGACGGCGACCATCGCTTCGATCTGCTCGCCGTCACCGGCCGTGCGCAGGGTGACGACATCGAGAGCCGCGTCGAGGTCTACCTCCAGCAGCCCGACGGACACTTCCCGGACAAGCCCACCGACCGCCTCCTGCTGCGCGGCTTCGTCGACATCCCGCGCGTGTGCGACATCGACGGCGACGGTCTTCCGGAGCTGGTGATCGGTTCGCTGCGCACCGACGTGCTCGGCGCGCTCGCCAACGGCGGTTCGAGCAACCTCGAAGCGCAGCTCAACGTGTTCCGCAACGAGTTCCGCGGCAACCGCCCGCGCTTCGCGCGACCGGTGTCGCTCGCCGAGCGCATCCTCCTCCCGACCGACGTGATGCGCGGGCGCTTCCGCGACCGCATGCTCGCGACCTGGCTGTTCGATGCGGACGGCGACGGCGTCCGCGACTTCCTGCAGCGCACCGATGCGGAGAAGCTGCAGATCCGACGCACCATGCGCACCGATTCCGGCTTCGAGCTCGGCGTCGCGCTGTGGCAGACCACCATCGACAAGCGCGCCCGCGTGCTGCCCTTCGTCGACGGCGGACGGCTCGCGATGCTCGTCGTGGAAGGCACGCAAGTGATCCACCTGGAGCAGCGATGACCGATCTGCTCCGCGCCACGCTCGCCGCCGTCCTGGGACTCGCCGCTGCGGTCACGGCGCAGACCAAGGGCGGGCTGCTCTGCACGTTGCAACCCGAGGTCACGCTGGCCGACTTCCGCGCTGCGGATCTCGATGGCGACGGTCGGGCCGAGCTGGTCACCGCGAGCGTCGACGGCGAGGTGCGCATCTGGCGCCTGGCGAAGGACTCCACGGCGATCGCGCCTTCGGGCAACGCGCTCGCCCTTCCCCACTCCAGTCGCTCGCTGCTCCAGCTCGCCGATCTCGACGGGGACGGCCGACCCGAACTGCTGGTCTTCGACGACCGCGGCGTCGAGGCCCACGCGCTCGATGCGCAGGGCGAATTCGTCGCGAACGCACGCCCGATCACCAACGACTGCCGACTGCGCCTGCGCGTCGGCAAGCCGACCTTCGCGGAGCTCGCACGCGATCTGAACGGCGACGGCCACCCCGATCTCGTGCTGCCGGTCGCCGACACCTTCGAGATCTGGCTCGCCGTGGACGGACCCGCCGAAGCCGACGGCCACGGCGCCGGCCTGCGCTTCGAACGCGCGCAGACCGTTCCGCTGACCATCACGCACCACGTCGCGAGCGGCGACGGCCACCTCGCCGAGCGCTGGAGCAACGAGTTGGTGGTGCCCGCCCTCGACGTCGTCGACCTCAACGGCGACGGCCGCCTCGACCTGCGCGCCAGCGAAGGCAAGCGGCGGCGCTTCTTCCTGCAGGGAGCGGACGGCCGCTTCGCGCAGAAGCCGATCGAGGTCGACCTCTCCATGTTCCGCGACACCACCCCGAAGGCCGGAGTCGAACTCGGCGAGACCCTGGTGTTCGACGACGACCAGCACATGGAGTCGGGCGACCTCGACGGCGACGGCATCCCGGACTACGTGATCGCGCACCGTCGCAAGCTGTGGAGCTTCCTGTCGACGAAGGACGGGCCGCAATTCGTCAAGGCCGACACGCGCATCGTCGCGGAGGACATCAGCGGCCTGTTCCTGATGCGACTCGACGACGATGTGCGCGCCGACCTCGTGACCTTCAAGCTCGAGGTGCCGAGCGGCGTGCAGCTCGCACTCGGCCTGATCAGCTCGATCGACGTGCCGATCCACGTGCTCGGCTATCGCACCGCGGACGACGGCGGCTTCGACAAGAGCGCGCAGTGGAACCGCACGCTGACGCTGCGCGTGCCCTCGCTGATCCGTCTGCTCGGCGACAGCGCGAATCTCATCGAGCGCTTCCTGTCGGTGATCTCGAAGCTGCGCTGGTCGACGATCGGTGACTTCGACGGCGACGGCCGCCGCGACCTCGCGTTGTGCACCGAGGACGAGAGCGCGGTGGAGCTGTGGCTCAGCCCGAAGGCCGACGACGACGAGGAGCGCGCCGCGGAGCACCGTCTCCGCGAGCTGCTGTTCGAGAACCCCGACACCGTGTTCGACATCGAGCGCATCCTCAAGCTCGCCGCGCAGCTCCTCGACGCCCGCAACGCCGCGCTCACCGGAGAGCGCCCGGCGGACGCGCGCGCGCCGCTCGACAAGATCGAGGGCATGGAGATCGTCGACGCCTTCTCCGCCGACTTCGACGGTGACGGCCGCGCCGAGACCGTGATCGTCCGCGAGAACCCGGAGACCAAGGGGCAGCGTCGCTTCGACGTCCTGACCTGGAAGTGAGCGACGACTTGGACGACGCCCCCATCGTCACGATCCGCGGCCTGACCAAGCGCTTCGACTCCTTCACCGCGGTGCGTGAGGTCGATCTCGAGGTCGCGCGTGGCGAGATCCTCGCGCTGGTCGGGCAGAACGGCGCCGGCAAGACCACGACCATCCGCATGCTGATGGGCATCCTCGCGCCGAGCGAGGGCAGCGCCCGCATCGACGGCTTCGACTGCTTCGCGGAGCGCCCGAAGGTGATGGAGCGCGTCGGCTACCTGCCCGACGAACCGTGGTTCTCCGACCACCTGCGCGGCGGCGAGATCGCGCGCTTCTGCGGCGAGATGCGCGGCATGGAGCGGGAGGTGATCGTCGCGCGCGCACACGACCTCGCCGTCCGGCTGCAGATCGAGGACGCGCTCGACGACTACGCGGTGAACTACTCGATGGGGATGCGCAAGAAGCTCGCCCTGCTGTGCGCGATGCTCCATCAGCCGCGCCTGCTGATCCTCGACGAGCCGACCAACGGGCTCGACCCGCTCGCCACGCAGGCGTTGCTGTCGCTGGTGCGCGAGCAGGTCGCCGCGGGCTGCGCGGTGTTCTACAGCACGCACCTGCTGCACCAGGCGGAGCGGCTGTGCCACCGCGTCGCGATCATGGCCGAAGGCCGCATCGCCGCGCTCGGGACACCCACCGGACTCCGCGACGAACTTGCACCGGGCGGCACGCTCGAGGACGTGTTCTTCCGGGTCGTCGGCCGGATCGACGCGGCTCCACCGTCATGACGCGGCGTCTGGGCACGCTCCCGGTGCTGCGCATCCTGCTCCGCACCTCGGTGCTGCGCCTGCTGCGCGGCACCGCGATCGCGCGGCTGCGGAAGAGCGGCGAAGGCCGGCGCGGCGCACCGCCGCGCGCCGGCTTCGGGATGCTGCTGCTGATCCTCGTCAGCATCCCCCTGTTCGGCTTCACCGCGACGCAGATGGCGGGACGCGAGATGCGACGCATCGCGCAGGACGCCGAGAGGATCTCCACCGGCGTCGAACCGATCGACCTCGCCCAACGCGTCCTCCGCGCACGCGACGCCGAGCGGATCCTGTTCACACCGCGTGACTGGCCGGGGCCGCAGGGCGAGGAGCGATTCGAGCGCGCCGTCGCGGGACTCGCGATCCTGCTGCTCTTCCTCGCCCTCGCCACCGGACTCGGTCTCGCCAACGAGGATCTCGGCAAGCCGGAGTGGAGCTTCGTCAATTGGTTCCAATTCCCGGTCGCCACCTCGTCGCTGGTGCTGGCGCGCACGCTGGCGATGTCGTTCCTGCAGTTGTTCTGCTGGATCGTCTGCTGGCCGCTCTACGCGCAATTCCTGTACGGCGCAGGCTTCGGCGGCTGGTCGATCCCGCTCGCGGCGCTCGGCGCATACGGCGTGTCGCTGTCGGCCGCCGCGCTGCGCGTGGCGTTGGAGACCGTGATCCGCCTGCATCTACGCATCGAATGGGTGCGCACGCTGCAGGCGGGGTTCTCGCTGATCGCGCTGTGCGGCTTCGCCCTGCTGTTCCTGATGGGCAGCAAGGGCCTGGACCCGACGCGCTGGCTCCAGGACACGACCCTGCTGCCGAGCAACCTGCTCCTGTGCACGCCCTTCACCTGGCCGACCGGACTGGTGCGCTTCGGCCCGCTCGCGCTGCTCCCGGCCGCGGCCTTCCTGCTGGCGCTGGTCGCCGGATGCCACATCCTCGCCACGCGGCAACTGCGTCACGGCATCGTCCGGACGACCGGCGGGCCGGTGGCGCGCCTCGGAGCCGCAGCGAGGTGGAGCCGCCCCTCGCGGCTGTCGGGGATGCTCGGCAAGGAGCTGCGGCTCCTGCTGCGCGACCGCGTGTTCCTCGCGCAGACCCTGCTCGCGCCGACCTTCTTCGTGCTGTTCCAGTGGCTCGCGCAACCGGCGATGGCACGCTTCGACGCCGACACCGCGACCGATCTCACCGCGGTCTTCGCCTACGGCATCGGCGCCTATGCGCTCGGCGCCGGCTGCTTCCAGGTGCTGGTCGGCGAACGCCGTGCGCTGTGGCTGCTGTATGCGTCGCCGATGCCGATCGACGCCGCCCTGCTCGCGAAGTCGCGGCTGTGGGTCCGCATCGGGCTCGGCTTCGCGATCGCGACGCTCGCCGCGATCGCGCTCTCGGCAGGCGGACGCCTCCAGCCGACGGACTTCGCTTCGGATGCCGTCTTCGCGCTCGCCGGCGTCCTGTGCGCCGGCCGCATCGCGACCGCGATCGGCGTGCTCGGCACCGACCTGCGCAACGAGGGCCACAAGCGCCGCATCCGCGCACGCTTCTACTACGCCTACCTCTTCCTCGCGGGCAGCTACGCGACCGGTCTGGCATCGGACTCGATCGCGATCCGCGGCGCGGTCCTGCTCGGCATGGCGACGCTCGCCGCGGCGCTGTGGGAGCGGGTGCGCGCGCGTATCCCGAGCCTGCTCGATCCGTCGCCCGTCCCACATGCCGAGATCCACATGCTGGACGGCATCGTCGCCGTCATCACCATGACGGTGATCGCCGCGACCGGCTTCGTGCTGATGAAGTTCGCCTTCGGCGTCGACCTCGAACGGGTCGGGCCGGGCGGGCTGTACGGCCTGACCGCGATCGCCTCGATCCTCACCGTGCTGGCCTTCGGTGTGGTCCTCGGCCGACGCGGCATCCCGCTCGATCGCTTCCTCGCCGCACCGGGTGATGGTCGAGCGGTCCTCCCGAGGCTCGCGTTCGGCATCCTCGCGGGAATCGCACTCGGTGCGCTCGGCGTCGGCTACCTCGCGCTCGCGCGTCGCGCCGGCTGGCTCGCGGGCGTCACCCCGGTCGCGGGCTCGGCCGACTTCGTGATCCTGGCGTTCGCCGCCGTCGTCGCCGCGCCGCTCTGCGAGGAGCTGATCTTCCGCGCGATGCTGTTCCCGGCGATGGAGCGCCTGGTGCGCACACCGCTCGCCGTGGTGTGGAGTGCGGCGGTGTTCGCGGTGTGCCACCCGCAGCAGGCCTGGGTGCCGGTGTTCGTCGTCGGCGTGGTCGCGGCACTGCTCTACCGGCACACGCGCTGGCTCCCGGCGAGCATGGCGACGCACGCGGTCTACAACCTGATCGTGCTGTGCGTCGCGTGACGTGAGCCTCAGCCCTCGGGCTGGTTCTCGACGATCTCGGTCTCCTGCGTCAGGATCGCGCGCGCGAGGTCGCGCTCGTGGCGCACACGGACATTGGGGAACACCAGGCACTCGCGCATCGCGATCGGCTTCTCGATCACGGCACCATCCAGGATCAGGCAGCGCTCGAGACGTGCGCCGTCGGCGATCTGCACGCTGCGGCCGATCAGGTTGCGCGCGCCGTGCACGTCGAGCCAGCGCAGGTTCAGGTGCAGCAGATCCATCGGGTACGACAGATTGAGGTCGGCCTTGATGACCTCGGCGGCCTCCACACGGTAGCCGTCGTCGATGTAGATCTGGATCGCGTCGGTGATCTCGTACTCGTCGCGCATCGCGGTGCGCGGGGTGCGGCGCACGGCGTCGAAGAACGACTGGTCGAACAGGTAGATGCCGCAACCCTTGAGGTCGGTCCGCGCGAAGCGCGGCTTCTCGACCACGCGGTGCACGCGGCCGTTGGCGTCGGTGAGCACCACGAAGTTGCGGCGGATCTTCTCGGCATCGGGTTCGCGCATCACCGCGAGCACGCCGTCGGCACCACCCGGCCCCATCATGCGCTGCGGCATCGAGGCGAGGTTCTCGGTCTCGAAGTAGATGTCGCCGAGGAACAGGAAGAACGGCCGGTCGACGTAGCGCTCGAGCTTGTAGACCGCGTGCGCGATGCCGAGCGTCTCGCCCTGTTCGACATAGCGGATGCGCACGCCGAAGCGTTCGCCGTCGCCGAGTTCGCGCACGACCTGATGGCCGAGGTGGCCGATCACGATCACGACGTCCTCGACGCCGACCGCGCGCAGCATCTCGATCTGGTGCGCGATGAGCGGCTTCCCGCCGAGCGGGAGGATCGGCTTGGGCCAGTGCTCCGAGAAGGGGCGCATGCGCGTGCCCTTGCCGGCAGCGAGGATCACTCCCATGAGGGACGGCGTCGGCATCTTGTGATCTTGGTCTGCAGGTCCGCGAAATGCCGCGCGCTTCAGTTGCGACGGCTCGCGTTGATGAAGGTGGCGATGGCGCGGCTCTCGAAGCTGCCGAGCAGCAGATCGCGGAGACCGTCACCGTCGAGGTCGGCCAGCGCCGCCGTGATCGCCTGGTGGATGCCCGGGAACACGATGGCCGGCGCGAAGCCGCCACGACCATCGCCCAGGATCACGCGGCAGTCCGATCCGCGCAACGACGCGACGAACACGTCGTCGAAGCCGTCGTCGTTGAGGTCGGTCGTCAGCAGCGCGGTCGGCGCCGAGCCGGTAGTGATCTGCTGCACGTCGAAGGCATTGCCGCCGAGCGCCATCAGCACGGTGATCGTGTCGCTCGCCCCGTCGCTCACCACGAGGTCGTTGCGGCCGTCGCGGTTGAAGTCGGCGGCGCGCAGGTAGTTCGGACCCGGTCCGACCGGGATGTCCATCGCCGGCAGGAGCCCGGTCGGAGTGACCTCGAGGATGGTCACCGTCGCCTGGGTCAGGCGGCTGACCGCGACCTCGGTGATGCCGTCACCGTCGAAGTCGCCGAGTGCGACGCCGAGCGGGCGGCCGCTGAGCGGCGTGTCGAGTGCGGGGAGGTACTCGAAGGCGACCTTGGAGGCGCGCAGCAGGGAGACGCGCCCCTCGACGTGGTAGGCCACGACGATGTCCTTGCGGCGGTCGGCGTCGACGTCGCCGACGGCGACCTCGAAGGGACCCGAACCGGGAGCGAGCACCGCGTCGCCCGCGGGCACCATCTCGAGCGCGAAGCCGTTGCGATCGGAACGGTTGCGCAGCAGCTTCACGCCGCCGGCCACCGGCACGACGAGATCGAGGCGACCGTCGCCGTCGAGATCCGCCGCCTGCAGGTTCTGCACGGCGCGCAGCACGTCGAAGCTGCCGAGCGGATCGAGCACCACCCGACCGTCGGTCGCGGTGCGCGCGACCGCCACCGCCACCTGGCTGCCGGTGAAGCTCGCCACCATGACCTCGCTCCGGCCATCGCCGTCGAGATCGCCGGTCTCGACCAGCGCCGGATTGGCGGGGCCGGTCACCGGCAGGAAGCGACCGCCGCGGAGCCCGGTGCCGGTGCCGCGGAACAGGTTGACCGAGTCGGCGCCGAAGGCCGGCACGACGAGATCGGCGATGCCGTCGCTGTCGAGGTCGGCGGTGAAGGGCGTCAGCAGCGAGCCTCCGACCGGGAGTTCGACGGCGGCCGGGTCGAGCACCGCGCCGGTGTTCCGGAAGATCGCGATCGCGTGGCGGTCGACGATCGAGACCGCGACGTCGAGGCGCTGATCGCCGTCGAGATCGGCGATGCACAGACCGGCCGGTCGACCCTGCACGGGCAGGGACTGGATCACCGACAGGACTCCGGGCGCGGTCGTGGCGATGACCTTCACGGCGGACTCGCCGTAGACCGAGACCACGAGGTCGTCGCGCGCATCGCCGAACAGGTCGCCGGCGGCGAGACCGAAAGCGCTGGCTCCGACGTCGACGCTGGCATCGACGGCCGGGAGACCGGAGGCATCGCCGAGCAGGACGTCGACGCGGCCGAGGTCGAAGTCGGCCATCGCCAGATCGGGTCGACCGTCGCCGTCGAAGTCGCCGACGCGGGGATAGCCGACGTACTCGCCGCGACTCGCGGGGTGGAGGCTGATGCGCCCGAGGAAGGTGCCGTCACCGACGCCGCGGAACACGCAGACGTCGGCTCGCGCCTGTTCGGTGACCACGATGTCGGGCTCACCGTCACCGTCGATGTCGCCGAGCGTCATGTCGAGCGGATCGCTGCCGAGCGCGAAGGGCGTGGTGGCGGTGAAGCCGCCGACGCCGTCGCCGAGCAGCACGAGGGCGGTGCCGTCGGCGCGCAGGACGCACAGGTCGGTGTCGCCGTCGTGGTCGAGGTCGGCGTGTGCGATCGCGATGGGTCGACCGCCGAGCGGCAGGACCTGACCCTCGGCGAAGCTGGTGCCGCCCTGTCCGAGTTCCACGTGGAGCGCGTCGTCGAGACCGATCGCGACCAGGTCGCGGCGGCCGTCGAGGTCGGCGTCGACGACCGCCGCGCTGACGGTGGAGGTGGTTCCCGTGGCGACGAGGATGCGCGAGTCGAAGCCGACCGAGCGCAGGGGCGTCAGGTTGCCGAGGTTCCCGCGACCATGGTCCGCGCAGGCGGAAACGGCGAGCAGGGCGAGGGGGAGGAGGGCGGGAGCGGTCGATCGGCAGGAGCGCATGAGGAGAGCACGCCTCGGGTTCACCGGACGAGCGAGTCTAGCACCTCCGATACCGTCGGCCGTCACCGGAGCACGCGCTGCCGCATTGCGAAACGCGGTCGGCCGCAGTCCGCGATGGCATCGGGCGCCGGCGCGTCGGGTTCAGCGCGGTCCGCGATCGAGGTACGAGAGCGCGCGCTGCACGTAGTGCCCCGCACGCCAACGCATCGCCGCGCGCTCTTCTTCGGTCACCTGGCGGCGGATCCGCCCCGGAACGCCCAGCACCACCGAGCCTTCGGGCACGACCATGCCTTCGCCGACCACCGCGCCCGCACCGATGATGCAGTAGGCGCCGATGCGCGAGCCGCCGAGCACGGTCGCGTTCATCCCGATCAGCGAGTAGTCGCCGACCTCGATGCCGTGCAGCACGACGCCATGGCCGATGGTGACGCCCTCACCGACGCGCATCGGCGCTTCGACGTCGACGTGCACGCAGGTGTTGTCCTGCACGTTGGTGCGCGCACCGATCTCGATCGCGGCGTCGTCGCCGCGGATGGTCACGCCGAACCACACCGACACATCCTGGCCGAGGCGGACGTCGCCCATCACCGCCGCGTTGTCCGCGACGATCGCGCCGCCGACGCGACGCATGCGACCGACCATGTCGGGGAAGGTGCGGAAGACCCTGTCGCTCATCTCTGGAAGGTCCGATCGAGGAGGTTCGGCGCCGCGATCACGATCGCGAGCATGATCGAGTTGTGCAACGCATGCGCGAGGAACGAGGCGCGCAATCCCCCGGTGCGCTCACGCAGCCATCCGAACAGCAGGCCGAGGAGCGTGATCGGGAGGAGGAGGTAGCTGCCGTCGGGCATGTGGATCGCGCCGAAGGCGAGCGCCGTGCCCCACAGCGCCACACCCGGCCCGAGCAGTCGCCGCAGACCGCCCTGCAGCAAGCCGCGGAACACGACTTCCTCGAACAGCGGACCAACCACGCCGAGCGAGAGCAGGCCGAGGATCGCACGCGGCGTGGGCTCGAAGCGCGCGAAGTACTCGAGGTGCTTCTGCGGCGTCATCTCGAGACCGAGGGCGTGCCACAGCATCGGGACCAGCACGAAGGCGAAGGGCACCCACAGCACGAGGAAGGCGAGGTAGGTGCCGAGCGTGCGGAGCAGGTCGCCACGCGGGCCGACGAAGGCGCGCAGGCGATCGGCGCATGCGCGCGGCTCGATCAGAGGGTCGCTCAGGCGCAGCCAGGCGATCGCCACCGCAAAGGCGACGATGTCGCCGCACAGCAGGCCGAGCATCATCGCCTCGACGTGTGCGCGCGAGCCGGAGCCGTCGGCGCCGAGCAGCGACGCGAACATCGATCCGGCGGTGAGCCACGCGAAGAACACGATCACCGCGCCGGCCAGCGACGACGACGCGGTCGGCGCACCCGTCGTCTGCGTCATTCGCCGGCGATCCCGGCGGAGGGTGCCGTGATGCGCCCGGCCATCGGCGACGAAGCGCTGGCGTAGCGCCGCTTGCCCATGCGACCCGCACAGAACGCGAGACGACCGGCCTCGCAGGCGAGCCGCATCGCGCGCGCCATCGCGACCGGGTCCTTCGCGAGCGCGATCCCGGTGTTGAGCAGCACGCCGTCGGCGCCGAGCTCCATCGCGATGGCGACGTCCGATGCGGTTCCGACGCCGGCATCGACGAGCACCGGCACCTGCGCACGCTCGAGGATGATGCCGATGTTGTTCGGGTTGAGGATGCCCTGCCCGGAGCCGATCGGCGCTCCGGCCGGCATCACCGCGGCGCAGCCCGCATCCTCGAGCCGCCTGGCGAGCACCGGGTCGTCGCTGGTGTAGCACAGCACGGTGAAGCCCTCCTTCACCAGCACCTTCGCCGCCTCCAGCGTGCCGACCGGATCGGGCAGCAGCGTGTCGGGATCACCGAGCACCTCGAGCTTCACGAGGTCCGACATGCCGGCCTCACGACCGAGCCTCGCGGTGCGGATCGCGGAATCGGCATCGAAGCAGCCGGCGGTGTTGGGGAGCAGCACGTAGCGCTTCGTGTCGAGCCAGTCGAGCAGGGTCTTGCCCGCGGGCACGCCGAGCGAGAGCCGGCGCACCGCGACGGTGACGCACTCGGTGCCCGAGGCGTCGAGCGCGGTACGCATGACCTCGAGATCGGCGTACTTGCCGGTGCCGACGAAGAGGCGCGAGCGGAAGGTGTGCTTGCCGACGACCAGCGGACGGTCGTCGCGACGGGGTTGGTCAGGGCTTTGCCAGGTCATCGTTCGCTCATCCCCCACCCACCAGCGTCACGATCTCGAGCACGTCGCCGTCCTGCAGCACGGTGGTCCCGAATGCAGCCCGCGCGACGATCACACGATTGCGCTCGACGGCCGTGTGCCGCGGATCGGCACGGAAGCGCGTGCAGAGGTCCTGCACCGTGGTGCCCACGGGCACGCGCAGCTCCTCGCCGTTGACCACGGTGCGGAGCTCGGGGCGCGGATCTGCAGGAGTCTCGGTCAGGGGTCGGGCTCGTCTGCCGGTTTCACGTGGGTCGGAAGGGCGAAGACGATAGCAGGGACGCGGGGGCGGCACGACGCGCCGGCCGCCCGCTCGATGGCTCCCCGATGGAAGGGCCCCCGCGGCGTGCGCCACCCATCACCGTTCGTGCGGACCTGCAACTGCCGTCACACAGGGTCGCGCCTGCGGCGCACGAACACGGCGCATCGACCTGCAGGGCCGCTCACTGGATCTGGAACAGCAACCCGTCGCTCATGGTGATCGGGAGACCGCGGCCGTTGGCCGGATCGACGATCGCGCACTGCGCCGCGAGGATCGCACCCCGCAACGAGGTCGTGTTCGGGATCGCGAGTCCCTGGGTCGCCGTGCCTTCGCCGCGCTGCGGATGGCCGGCGCTGGTCGTGGTGCTCATGCTGGCCAGAGGGTCGACCCACAAGGAGCAGCCGGTCGCGCCGATGAGGCCCAGATCGAGCGGCGTCGCGCGAGGCGTTCCGATCAGGAACAAGGCGTTGGAACTCGCGGCGGCGCCGGCGAGCTTCAAGGCGTAGCTGGCGTTGCCGACGCTCGGAACGACGTCGGAGTAGAGGACCGGGTAGTTGCCGTAGCTGCCGCGGCAGCCTTGCCCGAAGCGCTGGTTGCCGGTGGCGTTGACGCCGACGTAGACCGGCGTGCACACCGTCGCGGTGGCATCGAAACCGTTGAAGGCGATCACGTCACCGCTGGTCGAGGAGCTGTTGTTCGCCGCCATCCCGACCGTGTAGAGCAGATAGAGACCCGGTGTCGCGGATGCCGTGTACGGGAAGGCCCAGGTCCGGTTCGACGCGTTGTTGTGCGTGATGAACTGGCCGATGCGGCCCGTCGTGTTGATGTGCGAGGTGCTCCCCGCCGCGAAGGCCCCTCCGGAGTTCTCCGCCGCGAAGCCGCCCCGCGTTCCGGACGGACCTCCGCTGACCTGGATCGTGACCTGCGCGACCTCGTTCATCGCCAACGACACCTGGGCGATGGTCATGCTCGTGGCGGCGCCGCTCGCGCCGACGGTGCCCGAGTGGCACCCGGTGCAGGACGGCGTGTTGCGCGCGGCGTCGGAGGGAATGCTGCTGACACCGGGGATGGTGCCGCTGCCGCGCGAGAAGAGGGAACCCGCGAAGAGCACCGCGGGGACGAGCACGAACACGATCCTGGTCTTGGTCATGGCAGGCCTCTGGACGAGAGGGGTGGAGAGAGGAAGAGCGTGATCCGACACCGAATCGACGTGTCCTCCGCTCGCAGTCGCTACGTCGAGTTGGGCTCGATCGGCTCGCTGCGCAGGGAATCACCGACCCGGGATGCGGATCACTTCGCTCTGCCCCGCGCAACCGCCTGCCGCGGCAACTTGTTTCGTCGAATCGCGATGCCGCTGCGATCGACCGCGCGATGCCCGTTCAGCGCACGAGACGCAGTCCGAGCGGTGGATGGAACGCGAACACGACGCGACCTTCGATCGCTGAGCGCGCCACGAAGGGCTCCGCGGTCCGCTCGGCGAGCCAGGGCGTCGTGCCGTCGAGGAACCAAGCTGCATCGCTCGAATAGGCCCTCTCCGAGTGCGGATTGGCGTCGACACCACCGCGCAGCGTGAACACTTCACCGCAGGTGTCCGCGAACACGACGAGACGCTCGGCCATGAGGACGATCGGATTCTCGTCCATCGCCATCGGCTCGAAGGGCGACACCACGCGCAGAGCGCCACGCACCCGATGGACCGACGGATGGGTGTTCGGATCGACGAGCCGATTCCCCTCGTCGACGCCGAGGGTCGTGACGATCCAATCGCGCGAGTCGAGCGACTGGCTCGGATTGTCGCCGAGCATGAAGTAGCTGTCGGTCGGGACGACGAAGCTCCGGCCGTCGTCGCTCGGCGTACTCTCGAGCGAAGAACGGAAATGCACGTCACGCTCGATGCGCAGGCCCTCGATCCGCGTCTCGCCGCCGCCGCGCAGGATCATGCGCAGGGTGCATTCACCGCTTCCCTCCGCGGGACGCATGGTCGTCAGGGTCCGGAAGCGCGCGCAGTCGAGCCGCACGATCGCGCCATCATTGAGCTCTGCGACGCACTGGTCGTCGAGGTGCGTGAAGCGCAACCGCAGGGGCGCACCGGGAGCGATCTCGAAAGGCACCACCGCACTGGTCGCGAGTTCCTTCTCCGAGGTCTCGACCAGCAGGCGGGCCCCGCCGTCCGCGAGCGAGAGCGCGAAGACCAGCGCCGCGCGCTCCGCCGAGCGCACGACGAGTTCGACCCGGAGCGCAGCGGGAGCACGACGTGGCGAGAGCGTCACCGTGAAGCGCAGGTCCTGCACGGCCTGAGGACGCTCGTACGGCGGGTTCCGGACGACGACGCGGGCGACGTCGATCGGAAGACCGTCGTGCACGCGATCGACCAGTCCGCCGTCGACCGCATCGACGAAGGTCAGGGTGCACGGCGAGGTGTCGTCGTGGTTGCGCAACACCAGGGTCGCGTCGGTGCCGCTCCAGTCGCCCCCGGTCGCCTGGAAGAAGTCGCCGAGCAGGGATGAGCCGTCGTGCAATCCCTGCCTCGCGGGGAACACCTCGAGCCAATGCGCGGCCTGCACGTCCGCGGGGCGACGCAACGGACGGAGTCCGTCGTCTCCCGCCTGCGCGTCCGTCTTGTCGACGACGTAGAGGTTCCCTCCGGCGATGCGCAGCACGTCGCCCGGCAATCCGACGATGCGCTTCACCCAGGTCTCCGTCTTGCGCAGCGGGTTGCGGAAGGAGACCACGTCGAAGCGCCGTGGCTCGACGAACCGGTAGCGGAGCTTGTCGACGACGACGTGGTCGAAGACTCCGGCCTCGCTCGAGCCGACGAGCGTCGGCTGCATCGAGGGCGTCGGGATCTCCGCGATCTCGACGGCGAACCAGCGCATCGACACCACGACCGCGGCACCGAACGCGAAGCCCTGGATCAGCTCGACGAACCCGATCCGGTCCCTTGCTGCGCGGACCGCCATGCGTCACGGATCCGCAGAGCTGACGACTCCGTCACGCGCATCCTCTCCTGCCCGTTCCAGCACCACGACCTTCAGGTACTCCGACTCCGGCGCGGTGAGCGACACCGGATGGTCCGGACCTGCGCCGAGGCGGTGGCGGAGGAACACGCGGAACGGCAGATCGGCGGCGGATTGACGCAGCACGTCTTCGAACAGCGGCCACGAGACGTGATGGCTGCAGGTGCAGGTGACGAGCAGGCCGCCCGGCGCGAGCACGCGCAGCGCGAGACGATTGAGGTCGCGGTAACCGCGCAGTCCGCCCTCGAGTTCGCGGCGCGTCTTCGCGAAGGCCGGCGGGTCGACGATCAGAAGGTCGAAGCGCTGCTCCTGTCGGCGCAGTTCACGGAGGTGGTCGAAGACGTCGACGGCGAGGGTCGTGAGCCCGTGCAGATCGTTGACCTTCGCCGCGCGTTGCGCGCGTTCGAGGGCCGGGGCCGAGGCATCGAGCGCGAGCGCACCACGTGCACCGCCGGCGAGTGCGGCGAGCGAGAAGCCGCCCTGATAGGCGAAGGTATCGAGGACGCTGCGGCCGCGCGCGTGCGCACGCACGAGGGCGCGTGCCGGCGCCTGGTCGAGATAGAAGCCGGTCTTGTGCCCGTCGAAGGGTCGCACCGGATGACGCAGGCCGTCCTCCTCGATCTCGACCTCCTCGATGCGGTGACCCGACAGCAGGCGGACGGTGTCGTCGAGTCCCTCGAGCTTGCGCACCGCGATGTCGTTGCGCGCGAGGATCATGCGCGGCGCGAGAAGGCGCTCGATCTGGTCGACGAGTTCCGCGCGCATCGCCTCGAGCGGCGCGGTGCCGATCTGCACGACCACGCAATCGGCGAAGCGATCGACGACGAGTCCCGGCAGATCGTCGGCCTCGCCGTGGACGAGGCGCACACCGGCGCGCGGCGTCGCCGCCGTCGCACGCTGCGCGATGGCCGCGACGAGCCGCGCGCGCAGGAATTCGGCAGCTTCGGGGACGACGTCTCCCGGCCATGGTCCGCAGCGGCGGTAGGTCAGCTTCGAGCGCGGTGAGAACAGCGCGAGGCCGAGATCGCGGCCCGCGGGGTCGCGCAGACGCACCAGACCCGCGGCCTCGTCGCGCGACGGACGCACGCGCGCGTCGTCGGCGTAGAACCAGATCTGGCCCTTGCGCGCGAGCGTCGCGGCGCGCTCGGTGAGCGTCGTGTCGCTCATGCTCGCCCCACGTCGCGGAAGGCCTCGGCATGACCGCGCCCGCGACCGCAGTGCAGCGAGCGGTAGGCGTTGAGCCCGAGGATCACGTGGGCGTAGTCGACGTAATGGAGCTGCGTCGCATAGCAGGCGATCGCACGACGCTTGCGCGCGAGCACATCGTCGATGTCGACGACGACGTCCGGCTCGAGCGGCGACCAAACCTCGTAGGCGAGAGCGTGACCACGGAAGGTGCAGCGCGCGAGTGCACGCTGAACGCCCGCAGCGACCGCACGGTGGTCGCTGTTGTGCTCGCCGTCCCACGGCAGGTAGACCACTTCGGGTGCGTGTGCGCGGAGTTCGTCGAGCGCGCGCGCCGCGATGCCCTCGACGTCGGCCTCGGTGATCACGCAGGCATCGGGGTAGCCCCAGAACGTGGGTGCACGGACCCCGAGCTCGCGGAGCGCGGCGACCGATTCCGCGCGACGGCGCGCGGCATAGCCCTCGCGTGGGAAGGCGCCGTCGGGATCGCCGGCGACGCCGTCGGTCGCGATCACGACGTGCACGGCGTCGCCCTGCGCGACGTGAGCCGCGAGGGTTCCACCGGGTCCGATCACCTCGTCGTCGGGATGCGGAGCGAAGCACAGCACGCGACCGCGCGGCGGCGCGGTCAGGTGACGCGGGGCGGGGCGGGCGGCGAGGTCGTGTCCTTGGGTCAACGCCAACCTCAGATCAGGTCCGACTCCCCCATCGTGAAGTGCCAGGCGTCACGGAGGAACATCGAGTCGATCACGAACGCGGCGACGACCAGGAAATAGCCGCTGTCCCAGGTGTCGTAGCCGAGCTGGCAGAGCTGACGGAATCGCGGATCGGCGGGGCTCCACACCCCGGCGAGCGCGCCGGTGCCGTCGCGATGCGCGCGGCGCTCCGCCGCGGCGACCACCGCGCGCAGCGCCTCGCCGTCGGCAGCGGGAACGATGCAATCGACCAGGAACGAGGTGTTGGGCCGCAGCAGGTCACCGCGGCAGTCGACGCCGATCGCGCGCAATCCGCTGCGGTCGCGCACCTCGAACATGCGGTAACGCCCGGACGGGTGGTCGGCGTAGCGCCAGTTCAGCCAGAGCTGGTCCTTCACCAGGGTGAAGCGCGCGCCCGCGGCGGCGCGGCGGAACAGCTCGTCGGCATCGGGCCCGAAGCGTGCGACTTCGCGGATCTCGAGACCGGCCGGGACCGCGCACAGCGCCGAGAGATCGGCGGGGATCTCGCGCGCCAGGAAGTTCCAGTCGCGCACGTTCTCGTAGTCCAGGTAGCGCTGGCCGATCCTCCAGGCCGGAACCGGCCAGCCGTAGTTGAAGCCCTGACGGTCGTCGCCGGCGCCGCAGAACAGGTCGTAGTAGATGCGCCCCATCTGGACGAAGATGCCCGGCCGCTCGCCGATCCGGCGCCAGGCGTGGCGCACCATCAGGTCGGTGATCTGCGCGGTCCGCACCGGCGAACCCTCGCGCAGGGCGCGCAGGGGCTGCGAAGGGTAGGCGCCGACCACACCGACCTCTTCGTGGAGGGCGACCACCATCTCGCGACGGTCGAGGCCCGGCGCTCGGTATTTCCAGCGCCAGGTGGCGAGATCCATCGGCGGCACGCCGGGATGGTCGACGGGGAAGATGGCGTTGAAGCAGTCGACCAGGGCGGGGTCGTCCGCCGTCTCGCCGATCCGGATGGTGAGCGGCCGTCCGCGCACCTCGAAGCTCGCCAGCACCTCGCTCATGGCACGATCTCGAGCGGACGCTCGCGGTCGGCCCGGTGCACGACCCGCGCGAGGCACTCGAAACCCACCACCCGGGTCGCCGACGGCTCGAAGCCGGTCTCGGTGAAGAGCCGGAGCGCCGGCTCGTTGTCCGGGCGGACCAGAGCCGACAAGCGCCTGAGGCCGAGGCGGCGGGCCTCTTCCAGGGCCTTCTCCACCAACAACCGCCCGATCCCGCGGCGGCGATGGCGAGGATCGACGATCAGCGTGAGCTCGGCGCTGCGGTCGGGGGCGAGATCGAGGCGCAGGAAGCCGATGGCGACCCGTCCCGCCATGGCGGTCAAGGCCTGGATGCGCGCGTCGCCGCCGGCGATGCGCTGGGCCCAGACCTGCCGCGGGAGGCTCTCCGGCAACGGCATTCCGGCACCCTGCAGCCAGCGCTCGAGGCGCGGCGCGTCGGTCGCGCGGAAGGGGCGGAAGCGGAGGTCGTAGCTCGCCAAGGCGCGCGCATGCTATCCGCGCTCCGACGGGGCACGGCTCAGAGAATCCGCATCGATCCGCAGGCGGGACGGGGCGCTCGGGCGCACGCTCCTGGTCGCTCCGGCCAACAAAGCGGCCTGGGCCCTCCCGGTCGGCGCGCAGCGCCGACGCGGCAACCCGAACGGGTTGCGGCCCAGGCCGCGACGGGTCCGTAGGCCGGAGGATCGTCGCGCGAAGCGACGATTCGAAGGCCGCAGCGACCCCAGCCAACAAAGCGGTCTGGGACCTCCCGGTCGGCGCGCAGCGCCGACGCGGCAACCCGAACGGGTTGCGGCCCAGGCCGCGACGGGCCCCACGAACTTCACGTCCCTCGCCCGAGGGCGTCCGGTTTGCTTGACGATGCGCCGGGGGCCGGTAGCATCGCCGCCCTGGATTCACAGCGCTTCGTGACAGAGCGAGCGGGACTCCCGCTCGTTTCTGTTTCGGGCTGATCGTCTCGATGCTCGGCGCATCGCGAGGACATCCCACGGGACGCCTCGGATCCTCGTTTCCGGACCGGCAGGCTTGGCGGCCTCCGCGGCTGCGGGACCTCCTGGTTCCGTGACCTCGGCGTCCCCGGTCGGTCCGGTCTTGCTGACCTTCCGACCATGGCCTCTTCCGACATCCTTCGCTACATCGAGTCGATCGCAAAGGACAAGGAGATCGACCCCGAACAGTTGATCTCCGGAGTCGAGCAGGCGCTCGCCCAGGCCATCGCGCGCAAGTACGGCGTCGAGGATCTGGTGATGCGCATCGATCGCCACAGCGGTGAGGTCATCAGCAACTACGAGATCGATCTCGAAGCCGAGGGGCGCATCCTCGCCCAGGCCGTCAAGCAGGCGATCATCGGTCGCTTCCGCGAGGCCGAACGCGACGTCCTGTTCTCGGAATACGAGGCCAAGATCGGCGAGATCGTCTCGGGCACCATCCAGCGCTTCGAGGGCGACACGACCATCATCAACCTCGGCCGCAACATGGAAGGCATCCTCCCGCGGACCGAGAAGGTGCGCGGCGAGAACTACAACGTCGGCGACCGTATCCGCGCCCTCGTGCTCGAGGTCAAGAAGGCCGGCAACCGCGTCAAGGTGATCCTGTCGCGCGCCCACCGCGACCTGGTGCGCGCCCTCTTCGAACTCGAGGTGCCGGAGATCGCCGAGGGCGTGATCATGGTGCGCCGCATCGAGCGTGAGCCGGGCTATCGCACCAAGCTCGCCGTCGATTCGGCGGACGAGCGGGTCGACTGCGTCGGCGCATGCGTCGGTGTGCGCGGCACGCGCATCAAGTCGATCATCGACGAACTCAACGGCGAGCGCATCGACATCATCCGTTGGACCGAGGATCCCGAACAGCTCATCCGCAACGCGCTGAAGCCTGCCGAGATCTCCCACATCGAACTCGACGGTGAGCGCAAGAAGGCGCTGGTCCTCGTAGACGAGGATCAGCTCTCGCTCGCCATCGGCCGCCGCGGTCAGAACGTCCGTCTCGCCAGTCGCCTCACGCACTGGGAGATCGACATCATGACCCGCGCGGAACTCGAACAGTCCTTCGCCGAGGACGGAACACCGACCGGCGGAGCTTCATCGGATGCGGCGAAGGCCGAAGCCGGTGATGGACCCGATTCCGACGATTCGGGTGTCGACGAGCAGGAGCCCACGTCGGGAGACGGTGTCGAGGACACCGCGCCGGCAGGCCCCGGGAGTGAGACCCGGGACGTGACCGACACATCGGCGGGCAACTGAACCCCACAGGTTGGAACCAGGAGTTGGATTGAGCAAGGTTCGCGTCTACGAGCTGGCCAAGGAGTACGGACTGAAGGGTCCGGACCTCGCCAAGATGCTCAAGGAGCTGGGCTTCGAAGCGGTGAAGTCCCACATGGCGGTCCTCGACGACGCGACGGAGCTGCACGTCCGCGCGGTGATCGAGGCGCAGGGACTCGCGCACCAGGCACCGGGGAGCGCCACGGCGGAAGCCGTCGCCGAACCGGAAGCCGCAGCCGAGACCGAACCCGAGCCCGGAGTGCTGCGCAAGAAGGCGCTGCCGGGCACCGAAGCGCGCAAGGCGCTGCCGGAACCGGGTGATCGCAAGCGACTCCCCGAGCCGCCGCGCCGCGAAGCTCCCAAGCCCCTGCTGCGCAAGCTCCCGCTCCCGGGTGGCGAACAGCCCCCCGCCCCCGAGGTCAGCGAAGCGCCGACGCACGAGGAAGCACCCGTCGAGGCGGCGCCACCCGAGCCCAAGCTCGTTGAGATCCCTGCACCCGTCGAGGTCGAAGTCCGCACGCCTCCCCCGGTCGAACCGATCGTGGAGGTCGCGCCCGAAGAACCGCCTGTGGTCCAACCGGTCGTCGAAGCGCCTGTCCTCGAACCCGAGCCGGTCGCTCCGGCCGCCGAGTCCCCCGCCGCCGCGCCGAGCGCTGCGGTCGAACCCGCCGCGGAGAAGCCCGTGGTCGCCGCCGGTCCGACGCCCGGACCTGAGGCCGCACCGCAACGCGATCCCGTCAAGCGCCTGCTGGTCCCCGAGGCCAAGGCCAAGGTACTCGGGCGCATCGAACTCCCGCCGGAGGCGATCCGCGACGCCCAGCGCCGCTCCGCTCCCGCGTCGCAGTCGCGCAATCCCGGCAACGTCGACCGCAACCTCCGTCAGGCGGCCCTGCGGAGCACGCAGAGCCGCTCGGCGGCCCCGCGGCCGCGCTCGGGCCCCGGAGGCGCAGTCCGTCGCGGCCCCGGGCCGGTCGGCGGCGCGCAGGGTCGCGCTCGCCCCGGCATGCGCACCATGCGCAAGGGTGGCAGCAGCCTGTCCTCGACGGTCGATCCGAACAAGGTCGTCGAGATCCAGCCGCCGATCACCGTAAAGGCGCTGTCCGAAGCGCTGGGCGTGAAGGTCAACGACCTGATCGCGACGCTGACGTTCAAGCTCGGCGTCATCGGCAAGAACATCAACTCGTTCCTGACCAACGACGAGGTCGAGCTGATCGCACTGGAGGTCAGCCGCAACATCAAGATCGTCGAGCGTCAGGAGGCGGAAGCCGAGCTGCTCTCCGATCTGCAGGCCGCGCACGCCGACGTCGATGTCGATGCCGAGCCGCGACCGCCGGTGGTGACCTTCATGGGTCACGTCGACCACGGCAAGACCTCGCTGCTCGACGCGCTGCGCAAGAGCGACGTCACCGAGGGCGAAGCCGGAGGCATCACCCAGCACATCGGCGCCTACAAGGTCACCTGGCACGACGGCGCCGAGTTCGTCGTCCTCGACACGCCGGGTCACGAGGCCTTCACCGCGATGCGTGCACGCGGTGCCAAGCTGACCGACATCGTCGTGCTGGTCGTCGCCGCGGACGACGGCGTGATGCCGCAGACCGAGGAAGCGATCGCCCACGCGACCGACGCCGGGACCAAGATCGTGGTGGCGATCAACAAGTGTGACCGCCCCGACGCGCGCCCGATGCAGGTCAAGCAGCAGCTCGCCGTGAAGGGACTGCAGCCCGAGGAATGGGGTGGCACCACGCAGATGGTCGAGGTCTCCGCCACCACGGGCGCCGGTCTCGACGACCTCGTCGAGCGCATCATGCTCGAGGCCGAGGTCATGCAGCTCAGCGCGAAGTCGGACGCCCCGGGTGAAGCGGTGGTCGTCGAATCGCGTCAGAGCCCCGAGCAGGGTGTGGTGGTCAACGTGCTCGTCACCAACGGCACGCTGCGCCTGCGCGACAACGTGCTGTGTGGCGAGAGCCTCTCGCGCGTGCGCGGTCTGCTCGACGACCACGGTCGTCAGCTCAAGGAAGCCGGCCCCTCCACGCCGGTCTCGCTGCTGGGACTCGACTCGCTGCCGATGCCGGGCGATCGCCTCTACGTGATCTCCGACGTCAAGAAGGCCAAGGAGGTCGCCGAGGACCGCCAGCGCACCGCGCGCACGCTGTCGCTCGCCGAGCGCTCGAAGATGACGGCGGAGACGCTGCGAGCCCAGCTCGAGGCACGCAACGTCGAGGAGATCAAGATCATCCTCAAGGCCGACGTGATGGGATCGCTCGAACCGATCCGCCAGAGCCTGGCCAAGCTCAACACCGAAGAGGTGAAGGTCAACGTGATCCACTCCGCGCTGGGTGGCATCACCGAGACCGACGTGTCGCTCGCCGAAGCGTCGGGCGCGATGGTGGTCGGCTTCAACACGGTGGCCGACACCTCGGCGCGTCAGGCCGCGGAGCGTGCCAACGTGCAGATCCGCTTCTACGACGTGATCTACTCGCTGATCGACGACATGAAGCTCGCCATGGAGGGCAAGCTCAAGCCGGAGGAAGTCGAGGAGGTCATCGGCCACGCCGAGATCCGCGCGATCTTCCGGTCGAGCAAGTTCGGCAACATCGCCGGCTGCTTCGTCACCGACGGCATGGTCCGCCGCAGCGCGACCCTGCGCCTGTCGCGCGACGGCCGCGTGGTCCACACCGGTTCGCTCGCCTCGCTGCGCCGCGAGAAGGACGACGCGCGCGAGGTCAAGGCTGGCTTCGAGTGCGGCATGCTGATCAAGGACTACAACGACATCAAGGAAGGCGATCAGCTCGAGTTCTTCACCGTCAAGCTGGTGAAGCGCACCCTCGAGTGATCGCCGATGCCGCGCGTGCCCGTCACGCGCGCTCGCGCCATGTTCATCGGTGTCCTTCAGTTCACGATGGCGATCCCCCACGCGGAATCGCTGAAGGACAAGCGCTCGGTGGTGCGTGCCCTGAAGGACCGCATGCGCCGTGAGTTCAACGTCTCGATCGCCGAGGTCGAAGACCTCGACGACTGCAACACCGCGACCTTCGGAGCATCGATCGTCGGCAACGACGTCGCCTACCTGAACGGCGCCCTCGACAAGCTGATCGACTGGCTCGACGAGTTCCGCGACGCCCGCCTCGAAGAGCACGAACTGGAGATCCTCCGCCCCCGATGAACGAACGCCGCCAACGCCGGGTCGAGTCGCTCCTCAAGGAGCGCATCGCCGAGATCGTCGACCAGGATCTCGCCGATCCGAAGCGTGGCATGATCACGATCACGCGTGTGAAGGTCGACAAGGACCTGCAGGTCTGCCTCGTGTTCTGGTCGGCGCTGGGCGGCCCGAACGCGCAGACGCAGAGCGCCCAGGTGCTCGCGCGGGCCGCCGGTTTCGTGCAGCGCGAGGTCGCCCCGATGCTGCGCACCCGGACCATGCCGCGCATCAAGTTCGTGCATGACGACGGCATCGAGGGCGCGATGCGGATCGACAGCATCCTCCAGGAGCTGCGCGAGGAACGCCCGGCACCGCAGGCTCCGCCCGAAGTCGCCCCGGAGTCGCCCGACCAGCCGCGACAGCCCTGAGCCCCGAACCAGCCGGCGATCCCGGGCTCGGGAGGGAGTGGAGTGCACGGAGTAAAACAACTTGTTGTCCGTCCCGCGGCGCCACCGATTCCTCCAGGTCATCATGCAAACCATGACGTCGTCGTCCGTCACCCTCCGCACCGTCTCCGCACTCGCCCTGTTCGCCGCGCTCGCCGCCGGCCAGGACGATGCCGCCGCAGCGCCGAAGAAGACCAACCCCTTCGCCGAGGTCGCGTCGAAGATGCAGGCGCTCGGCAGCCTCAGCTTCAAGAGCTTCGAGGAGCAGGACGCGGCGATGACGCGCCGCTTCGCCAAGATGATGCCCGCCTCGGCCCGCGAGACCGAGGTCAACGGTTCACGCGTCGGCGACCTGCTCGGCGCGAAGCTCGGCGAGGACGAGCAGGAAGTGGTCATCCGCGGCGAGCGCATGGTCGCTCGCGAGAGCGGCGGGAAGTGGCTTCCGCGGCGCGGTGTCGATGCCCTCGGCACGGGCCTGCCGTTCCTCTTCGACCCGGCGGTGTTCTTCGACCGCCTCGCCGAGGTCGGCGGCGACGGAGCGGATCTCCGCGAGGAGAACACCAAGTGGCGCGAGAAGGACTGCCGCGTGATCACGGCAACCTTCACCGGCGAAGCTGCGTGCGATCTGGTGCTCGGCGGCGGCCTGCCGAACGTGCGCAGCATGGGCGGCATGATCATGCTCGGCGGCGGCAACGCGCACGGCAGCGCCGACCTGCCGGAACTCACCGTCGACGTCGCGCTGTGGATCGACACCTCCACCGGACTCTGCAATCGCATCAAGGCCAGCGCCTACCAGGAGAGCGAGGTCCCGGGGAACGTTCAGTTCCAGGTCAACGGCGCCGACGCCGGTGACGACCAGCCCGAGGAGAAGGTCCAGGAGCGCGATGCCGACGGCAAGCGCATCTACAAGTCCGGTCTCCCGGTGCGCGGCGTGGACTCCTCGACCTCGGCGATGCACTTCGAGGTGACCTTCAGCAAGCACGGCGCGACTGACGCGCCGGAACTCGACGACACAGCGCGCAAGCTGCTCGGCGTCGCCGGCAAGCGCTGACGTCAGCCGCCCGCGGCGCGCAGCCGCACCGGCACGGAGCCACGACGCTCGAAGCGGCCGAGGATCGCGGCGCATGGAGTGCCGGCGTCGCGCAGTCGCTGCACCGCTCGTTCGACGTCGCGCTCCGGAAAGGCGAGCAGCAGACCACCGGAGGTCTCCGCGTCGAACAGCGCGTCGAGCAGCGCCGCGTCGATGCCCGGATCGATCTCGACCTGCCGCGCGAGCGCCTGACGCGCGCGCTTGCCCCCACCCGACACCGCGCCCGCGCGC
The DNA here is from genome assembly GCA_046349595.1 of Planctomycetota bacterium. Lineage (GTDB taxonomy): Bacteria > Planctomycetota > UBA1135 > UBA1135 > UBA2386 > JACRLW01. Next base: position 564,610 of record JAXMCA010000001.1, on the reverse strand, counting down.
GCCAGATCGAGCGCGCCCGGGAAGTGCGGCACGGCGCCCGCGTCGATCGACAGCGTGAGCCGCGCCGCATCCGCCATCTCGCGACCGTGACCGACGAGCCCGAAGCCGGTGACGTCGGTTGCCGCATGCGGGACGAGATCGAGCACCGCGCGCGACGCGCCGAGGTTCAGCGTCGCCATCTGCTCCATCGCGCGACGCACCAGTTCGCCGTCGCCGTCGACCATGCCCTTCTTGATCGCGGTCGACACGGTGCCCATGCCGAGCGGCTTGGTGAGGATCACGACGTCGCCCTCCTGCGCGCCACCGTTCCGCCAGAAGCGCTCCGGATGCACGATCCCGGTCACCGCCAGGCCGTACTTGATCTCGTTGTCGCGCACCGAGTGTCCGCCGGCCAGCGCACCACCTGCCTCGCGCACCTTCTCGAGTCCCCCGGCGAGCACCTCGCCGAGCAGGGCGAGATCGAGTTCGGCAGGCCAACACACGATGTTCAGCGCGGTCAGCACCTCGCCACCCATCGCGAAGACGTCGGACAGCGCATTGGCCGCGGCGATGCGACCGAACCAGCGCGGATCGTCGACGATCGGCGGGAAGAAGTCGGTGGTGACGACGAGCGCGCGCTCCGCGTCGAGACGGTAGATCCCCGCATCCTCGAAGCCGTCCGTGCCGGCGAGGAGGTTCGGATGGCTCATCGGGCCGAGCCGCGCCAGGACCTCACCGAGGCCCTCCTGCGAGAGCTTTGCAGCTCAACCCGCGGCGCAGGACCAGCGGGTGAGTCGCCTGTCGTCGGCATCCATCTCGTCGTCGTTCAGTTTGCGAGGGCTCGCCGGACGATTCCGGCGACCTCGCCGAGATCCTCGTCGGCGAGCGTGCGGGCGTCGAGCCAGATCCGGCCGCCCTCGACACGCGCGAAGACCGGAACCTCGCCGCATCGGCGCAGGCGACGCGCGAGATCGTCGCGATCCGCAAGCGTGACCGCGAACGACGGCATCGCACGCGCGGGATTCGCGCCGCTGCCGGCGAAGGACTCACTCGCCTGGACAGTGCTGCCGGGAATCCCCGCAGCGAGGCATTCCGCGACCCCCCGCAGCGCATCGACCGACCGATGAATGGCTCGCAGCACGGGGATCTCGGCGAGCGGGTCGCCATCGCGATACACGGCGAGCGTCGCCTCGAGCGCGGCCAGGGTCAGCTTGTCGCAACGGAAGGCGCGGTACAGCGGATGGGCGCGGACCCGTGCGACGAGGTCGCGCGACCCGAGCAGGATCCCGGCCTGCGGACCGCCGAGCAGCTTGTCGCCCGAGAAGGCGCACAGGTCGACACCCGCGGCGAGGCTGTCCTGCACGGTGGGCTCGTCGCGCAGCGCCGCGGGGGGCGACTCGCACAGCAGACCGGAGCCGAGATCCTCGAACACCGGAACGCCGCGCGGATGCGCCAGCTCGACGAGTTCGCGCGCCGACACCGCCGTGTGGAAGCCGAGCACCCGGAAGTTGCTCGGATGGACCTTGAGCAGCATCGCGGTGTCGCCCCCGAGCGCGCGCTGGTAGTCGGCGCGGTGGGTCCGGTTGGTGGTCCCGACCTCGACCATGCGACAGCCGGCTTCGGCCATCACGTCCGGCATGCGGAAACCGCCGCCGATCTCGACCTGCTCACCGCGCGAGACGACCACCTCCCGGTCGCGCGCGAGCGCACGCAGCGTGAGATTGACCGCCGCCGCGTTGTTGTTGACGACCAGCGCGCCTCCCGCACCGGTGATCCCGCACAACAGCGCGGCGACCGCCTCTTCGCGCTGGTTGCGCACAGCGGTGGACGGATCGACCTCGACCACGGCGTACCCCGCCGCGGACTGCACCGCGCGGCGTGCCGCATCGCACAAGGGAGCACGGCCGAGTCCGGTGTGGAGCACGATCCCGGTGCCGTTGATCACGCGACGGTGCCGGACGGCGAGACACGCCAGGATCCTCTCGCGCAGTTGCGGGACCACGGCGTCCGTCTCGACCGGGTGGCCGTGCTGGAGACGCTCGCGCCAACCGGCGATCAGCGCCCGCGCTTCGCGGACCACCGCACGTGGCGGGAGATCGGCGAGACGCGGATCGCGCGCGAGCGCATCGACCGCGGGAAGCGACCGCATTCGGTCGGCGACGTCGTGACCTTCGATTCTGTCCATCGTCCGCGACGTCGCTACCATAGCCGCGATGTCGCTGGAGCGCTTGCCGTGCCGAGTGCCCGATCCGGACCCTCGCGAGCGAGCGCTGGCGCGGACGCTCGGGCAGAGTGATCTGCTCGCCCGCGTGCTGCTCGCACGCGGCTGCGATGACATCGACCGGGCGCGCATGATCCTGCGGCCCGACCTCTCCTCGCTCGCCGACCCCTTCACCTTCACGCAGATGGAGCGGGCCGTCGACCGCATCCGGAGCGCGATCCACCGCGGCGAACGGATCCTGATCCACGGCGACTACGACGTCGATGGCATCAGCGGGACGGTCCTGCTGACCCAGTTCCTGGCCCTGATGGAGGTCGACGCGCGGGCCTACATCCCCGACCGCCGCGCCGGCTACTCCTTCACCGAGACCTCGGTGCGCGCCATCCAGGACGGCGGCTTCACGTTGTGCATCTCGGTCGACAACGGCACCAATGCCTGCGACACGATCGCGCGGATCCAGGCGGCGGGATGCGACGTCGTGGTCACCGACCACCACGGCACCTCCGACAACGTCGCCCCCGCCTACGCGGTCCTCAACCCACGCCTGCCGGGCGCCGGATACCCCGATCGCGACCTCGCCGGATGCGGAGTGGCCTTCCGGCTCGCCGCCGCCGTCGCCCAGGTGTTCTCACAGGGCCGCCGCCAGAGCGACGAGTTCCGCCAGTTCCTGGTCGATTCGATGGCGCTGGTGGCGCTCGGAACGATCGCCGACGTCGCCCCCCTGCGCGGCGAGAACCGCGCGATGGTGTTCCACGGCCTGCGCGCGCTCGCCGTCAGCCGCAACCCCGGCATCCGGGCCTTGCTCGACAGCGCCGGGCTGTCGAACCGCTCGCCCGAGGCGGAAGACGTCGCCTTCCGCATCGCGCCGCTGATCAACGCCGCCGGCCGCATGGGCAACGCCCTGGAGGCGGTGCAGCTGTTGTCGGCGCGCGGCTACCAGGAGGCGCAGGAGGCGGCGAAGGTGCTCGAGCGCCACAACGAGCACCGGCGCAAGGTCGAGCGTGAACTGGTCGAACGCGTGCGCCGCGAGGCGGAGGAGCGCAACGACAAGGTGCTGGTGCTCGGCGGCGACGACTGGCACCCGGGTGTGCTCGGCATCGTGGCGGCGCGCCTCGCGGAGGCAACAGGCAGGCCGTCGATCCTGGTCTCCTTCGACGGCGAGATCGGCCGCGGCTCCGGACGCTCGCCGGGCGGCATCCACCTTCGCGAGGCGATGCGCGCCTGCGGGCACCTGCTCGAGAGCTACGGCGGACACGCGGCGGCGGCGGGACTCGAGATCCGTCGCGATCGCCTCGAGGAGTTCCGGATCGCGATCAACGCGGTCGCCGACCAGGTGCTGCAACCACCTGCGGCTGCCGAACTCGATGGACTGGTCACCCTCGCCGAGCTCGAACCGCGCGACGTGCGCTGCCTCGACCAGCTCGGACCCTTCGGCACCGGCAACCCTCGTCCGCTGTTCTTCACCCGCGGCGTGCGCCTGGTCGGCACTCCGATGCTCGACGGCCGCACCGGCGATCTGCGCTTCAGGGTCGCGCAGGACGGGACGCTGCGCCCGGTGCGGATGCGCGCCGGCGAGCGCCACTTCGAGATGGTGCGCAACCTGACCGACCGCTTCGATCTGATCCACAGCCCGCGACTCGCGATGCGCGTCGAGGACGGACCGGTCGAGCTCATCGTCGCGCGCGTGATCGAGCACCACCCGGGCCGCGCCTCGTCCTGATCGAGGCGCAGTCGCAAGGAAGTCAATCGCTTGATCGCCCGCTCCGACGCTCTTCAGTTCCTGCGCGGTCTCCTGATGGGCTGCGCCGACATCGTCCCCGGCGTGTCCGGGGGAACCGTCGCGCTGATCCTCGGCATCTACGAACGCCTGGTCGGTGCGATCAGCCGCTTCGACATGCAGGGTGTGCGCCTCGTCGCCAGGGGTGAGTTCAAGCGCGCTGCCGTGCATGTCGACCTGCGCTTCCTCGTGTTCCTGCTCGCGGGCATCGCGACCGCGCTGCTCGCGCTGGGCAGCACGATGCACTTCCTGCTCGAGCACCATCGCGAACGCACGCTGTCCTCGTTCTTCGGGATGATCCTCGCCTCGACCTGGCTGGTGACGGCCCAAGTCGGCAGGTGGTCGGCCAAGCTGGTCGTCATGCTGCTCGCCGGCGGCGTGTTCGCCTACTGGCTGGTCGGACTGCCGGTGTTCGAGAACCCGCCGCGCGGCATGCCCTGGCTGTTCTTCTGCGGCGCGATCGCGATCTGCGCCATGATCCTGCCGGGCATCAGCGGCGCGTTCATCCTGTTGATCCTCGGCGAGTACTACGAGGTCACGGGCGTGCTCAAGAAGTTCTCCCACCTCGAGTTCGTGGCACACGACATCGGCATCGTGGTGGCGTTCGTCGCGGGTGCGTTGGTCGGAATCCTGTCCTTCAGCCGCGTCCTCAAGTGGCTGTTGCGGGACCACCACGCGCCGACCATGGCCGTGCTCGCCGGCTTCATGCTCGGGTCCCTGCGGAAGATCTGGCCGTTCCAGGTCGACGCGACCCCGCAGATCGAGAACTTCGAGCACAAGAGCTTCGACAACCTGTGGCCCGACCTCGGATCATCGGGCACATGGATCACCGTCCTCTGCGCCGTGGTCGCCGGCTTCGCGGTCCTCGCCCTCGAGAAGTGGGCGGCACGCCACGCGCATCACTGACAGCCGGAGCGGCCCGACGGAGGTCGCGGCGATGACGACCAGGAAGCGCCTGTTCCTGATCGACGGCACCGCCCTCGCGTACCGCTCGTTCTTCGCGTTCCAGTCCAGCTCCCGCGGCGGACTCAATCGCAAGGACGGCCACCCCACCGGTGCGACCTTCGGTTTCACCATCACGCTGCGTTCCCTGCTCCAGCGCGAGAAGCCGGATTGCATCGCCGTCGCCTTCGACGGCGCGCGCGAGGACCTCGAGCGCACCCGCATCTATCCCGAGTACAAGTCGACGCGCGAGAAGGCGCCCGAGGAGATGGTCGCGCAGTTCGACGACATCCGCAGGGTCGTCGAGGCCTATGGGATCCCGGTGGTGCACAGCGAGGGACACGAGGCGGACGACGTGATCGGCACGCTCGCCGTGCAGGGGCGCGACGCCGGGATGGACGTCTTCATCGTCACCGGCGACAAGGACTTCGCGCAGCTCGTCGACGACCGGATCCGGCTGTGGAACCTGCGCAGCAGCACCACCGCTCCGGAGATCATCGATCGCGACGGGGTGCGCCAGCGCTTCGGCGTGGCTCCCGAGGCGATGATCGACCTGCTGGCGCTGATGGGCGATTCGTCGGACAACGTCCCCGGCGTGCCGCGCGTCGGCGAGAAGACGGCCGCCAAGCTGATCGCGGAGTTCGGATCGCTCGAGCAGGTGTACTCCCGCCTCGACGAGGTGAAGCCCCCGTCGATCCAGAAGTCACTGCGGGAGAATCGCGAACTCGCCGACCTGTCGCGGCACCTCGTCACGATCCGCACCGATGTCCCCGTCGACCACCGCGCGACGGATCTGCCTCCCGCGCACCCCGACCCCGCGGCGATGCGCGCGCTGTTCAAGGAACTCGAGTTCGAATCGCTGGCGCGAGAGGTCGGCGACGCCAAGCCCGACGTCGGCGAGCAGGACTACCGCATCGTGCGCAACGCGACCGAGCTCGAGCATCTGCTCGCCGAACTGCGCAGGTCCCGGCGATTCGCGGTCGACACCGAGACCACCAGCCTCGACCCGATGAAGGCCGAACTGGTCGGCGTGTCGCTCGCGTGGCGCAGCGGCCTCGCCTTCTACGTCCCGTTCAACCTCGATCCGCCGGTCCTCCCGGGCGGACGGAAGGAGCTGATCGAGACGCTGCGCCCGATCCTGGAGGACGAGGAGCTCCTCAAGACCGGACAGAACGCGAAGTACGACATGCACGTGTTCCGCAACGCGGGCATCACGGTCCGTGGACTCGAGTTCGACACCATGCTGGCGTCGTACCTCCTGGTCCCCGGAATCGCGGCGCACAACCTCGATGCGCTCGCGCTGCGCTACTTCGACTACAAGAAGATCGCGACGACTGAACTGCTCGGCACCGGCAAGCAACAGAAGACCTTCGACCAGGTCGACATCGATCTCGCCGGTCGCTACGCGGCGGAGGATGCCGATTTCACCTGGCGCCTGCGCGAGCGGATGGAGCCCGAACTCGGAGCCGCCGGTCTGCGCGACCTGTTCGACGGACTCGAGATGCCGCTCGTGCCGGTGCTGCTCGACATGGAGCGCGAGGGCATCCGTCTCGACGTCGATCACCTTCGCGAGCTCGGCAAGCGCATGCGCGCCGAGATCCACAAGCTGGAGACGCGCATCCACGAACGGGCCGGGGAAGCCTTCAACCTCAACTCACCGGCTCAGATCGGCACCGTGCTGTTCGAGAAGCTCGAGGTGCACAAGGCAGCGGGCTTCAGACCGAAGAAGACGCGGACCGGCCAGTGGAAGACCGACGCCGCGGTGCTCGAGGAACTCGCGCCGCATCACGAGGTGCCCCATTCGATCCTCGAGTGGCGGCAACTCAGCAAGCTGCTCGGCACCTACGTCGACACGCTGATCGAGATGGTCGACACACGCACGGGACGCATCCACACGTCCTTCAATCAGGCTGTCGCCGCGACCGGTCGCTTGTCGTCGGACAATCCGAACCTCCAGAACATCCCGATCCGCAGCGAGTGGGGTCGCGAGGTGCGCCGCGCCTTCGTCGCGCGCGGTCGCGGCTGGAGCCTGCTCTCCGCCGACTACAGCCAGATCGAGCTGCGCATCCTCGCGCACATCGCACAGGACCAGGGGCTGATCGAGGCATTCCGCTCGGGCGAGGACGTCCACACCCGGACCGCGGCGCGCGTTCACGGACTGCTCCCGGGCATGGTGACCCCCGAGATGCGCGCGCAGGCCAAGGTCGTCAACTACGGCCTGGTGTACGGCATGGGTCCTTCACGACTGGCGGCGGAGACCGGCATGACCGCGGCCGAGGCCAGGCGCTTCATCGATTCGTACTTCGGGGCCTTCCCCGGCGTGAAGCGCTGGCTCGACTCGACGCTCGAACAGGCACGACGCGATCGCTTCGTCACCACCCTGTTCGGACGCCGACGCCCGCTCCCGGACATCGACGCCGACAGCGTCCCTCTGCGCATCGCTGCGGAGAACATGGCGGTCAACACCCCGATCCAGGGGACCGCGGCCGACATCGTCAAGCGCGCCATGCTGCGCACCCACGCCGAGCTCGCGAGGCGCGGGCTCCGCGCGCGGATGCTCCTGCAGGTACACGATGAACTCGTGCTCGACGTGCCCGACGACGAGCTCGCGGAAGTGCGGATCCTGCTGCGCGAATGCATGGCCGGCGCCGCGGATCTCACCGTCCCGCTGGAGGTCACGATGGGCAGCGGCAGCAACTGGCTCGATGCGCATTGAGGCGCCATTGAGGCGCACTGCGCGGCGAGGTCGGAGCGATCCGGGAGACGATCCCGCGTTCGCAAGGCGGGTTCCGCGCAGCCCCGACAGGGTCACCGATCGTGTCGTACACTGCCCTGAAACCCTCGAGAGACCCGTTCCGATGTCGATCCGATTCGTGCTCCCCGTCCTGTTCGCCCTGGGCCTGGCGTCGACCGCCTCCGCCGACCGCTTCCATCTCGGCTCCAAGGAGACCGCGCAGAAGATCACGGAGGGCACCGCCGACTATGTCGATGGTGTGCTGCTGCGTGAGGAGGGCGACAACTACGTGATCCGTGTCGAGGGTGGTGAGATGCAGCTCCAGAAGGCGTCGGTCTGGAAGATCGAGAAGACCGATCTCACCGTCGCGCAGATCGAGCAGATCGAGAAGGACCGCGCGGATGCCCTGGCCCAGGCCGATGCGAAGCGCCGGGTGATGCTGGGCTCGGCGGCCGAAGCACGGATGGCGCGGATCCGCGAGGTGCGTGCCGCAGAAGCGGCCGCCACTCGCGACAGCGCCGCGGCTTCGCAGCGCGAGGACACGGTCGGCTACGACCCCGTCCTCCACACCGCGATCCAGAGTGACGTCGGCGGCATCGTCAATGCGACCGTGCAGCGCGAGCTCGGCGGTGTGATCCGTCCGGCGCTCGAGCGCGAGCTGCGCGACGTGCGCCGCTCGCTGCGCGAATCGCTGCGCCGCTGAACGAGCCGGTGCGACTCAGTTGTCGCGCTTCGACCGGGTCCCCGCGGCAGCATCGAAGATCGCACCGATGCCGGCGAGGAATCCACCGAAGCCCACGGGGGAGGTCGCGCGGAAGGCCAGCCCGTGCGCGTCGATTCCGGCGCCGATGGTGACGTCGCGCAACGCCGCGTGGAGTTCTTCCGCCGAAGGCAGGTCCTCGGCGCGGATCGGCGCATCCGGATTCGCCTCGAGCAGGTTCTCGACCTGCGGTCCGTAGGTCTTCCACAACGAGGTCACGTTCTCGGTCACGCGCAACCACATCCAGCCGGCGCTGTGCTGGATCGTCGCGAAGGCGTCGGAATCCTCGCTGCACGAGAGGGACGACCCCTCGCCGCTCAGGCTGCGACGGAGCGTCCGGACATCGCTGCTCAGGAACAGCTTGCCGTCCTTCTCCGCGAAGGCCGGCGACACACCGGACGGGACACCCTCCAGGGACGTCCAACGGAGCGTCACCCCACCCACGTCCTGCGACCGGAGATCGAGGCCCGCGTTTCCGAGCAGGTCTGCGATGCGTTCCGCGACGCTCTGACCGTCACGAAGGCGGACCACCAGGGTGCCGGTGGGGATCCCGAGTCCGGTCGGGGCGAGCGCGAGTCCCATCGCGGCCTCGGATCCGAGCGAGGACAGGATCTCGTGGATCTCGGCGACCGGCACGTGATGGCGCTCGAGTTCGCGATGCAGTTCGCGGTCCAGGCCGCGCTCCATCTCCCGGCGCGCGATCGCCGGCAGAGCCGCGATGAAGCGGTGAACCGCAGTCTCGATGCGCGCCGTGTCCATCGCGCAGCCACCGACCAGCAGCGCATCGGCAGACAGCGACGCGAGCAGGGACGGATCCACGCGACCGCCACCGAGCGCCGCGAGCAGACCGTCGTCGCGCACCTTGCCGAGCAGGCGCACGAAGTCCGCGCTGGTCCCACCTTGGAACGAGGTCCCGAACACGAGACCGTCGACCGAATCGAGGCCGAGTGCGGCCAGGATCGGGTCGGCTTCGTAGGGTGCGTAGAGCCGCGCGAGCTCCGCGATCGGATGCACGTTCACGCAACCCCACAGCAGGGGAGAGGCCCCGGCGAAGCGGCGACCTGCGACGGCCACCGGCTCCGCGATGATCGAGTGCGTGCCATCCTTCGCCGTGCGCAGGATGTCGTGCATGAAGCCGATGCCGATGGTCATCACCGCGAAGTGATCGACGCGCGCAAAGGCGATGTCACCGGACCGGCGCTCGTGGCGGATCACCTTCAGGGCGATGCCGTCGAACTGCTCGTCGTCGACGCGCAGGTCACCGTTCTCGACGAGCCGCGACGCGAACGACCCGAACATCCGGTCGAAGCGCGGACCGTCGTCGCCGGTGTCCACGACCAGGGCGACCGAAGGCATGAAGTCGTTGTCGAACGACACCACGCGCCCGGCTGCCAACGCCAGGGGATGGCTGAGCAGTTCGCGGAGTGCACGTGCGTCGAGCCCGGCCTCGGCGAGGTCGCGGTTCAGCTGCGGGAGCAGCTGCTGGGCGACCAGCTCCGCCGGACTCTTGCCGAGCCGGGAGGTCGCCAGGCGCTGGAGCAGCGCGTAGAGCTCCGAGCCCGACGCGGCATCCCTACAGGCGCCGAGCCCGGCGAACTCGGCAAAGGCCAGGGTGGTGTGGGGCAGCAGGGACGACGGGCGGCGATCCTGGTCGGGATCGTGGACGGGGGCGACGGCCAGTCCGGCCGCCAGACCGAGAGCGATGGTGATCGAGGACATGGTGGGGCTCCGTTGCGAACCGCGCAGCCAGTATTGCTGCGCGCGCCCGACGCGCGGCGCCGGACAGGGGTCGCACTGTGGCCGTGCGCCGATCGCCGGCTGTCGGAGGTCGGAACTCAGGACGGGGTCAGCTCCGGGATGTCCCAGGGCTTGACCTCGAGCTCGAGGCGGATGCCGGACGCGGCGAACACGCGCTCGCGGACCGTGCCGATCATCGCCACGAACTCCGCGCAGGTGCCGCTCCCGTCGTTGACGAAGTAGTTGGCGTGCTTGCCGCTGACGCTGATGCCCCCCATCCGCAGCAGCTTGCAGCCGGCCTGTTCGATCAGGCGGCCGGCCGCCTCCCCCGGCGGGTTCTGGAACACGCACCCCACGCTCCGCTCGGTGATCGGCTGGGTGGCGTTGCGGTAGCGGAGGTAGGCCTCGAACCTCTCGCGGATCGCCTTCGGATCGTCCTCCCGCAGCGCGAGGGTGGCACTCAGGACGACCTGACCGGCAAATCCGCCGTCGCGGTAGCGGGGTCGGCACGCGTCGCGCGCCAATTCCCGGATCTCGCCGTCCGGGTCCACCACCGACACCGACTCCACGAGATCGAAGGTCTCGCCCTCGCGCGTGCCGGCGTTCATCGCAACGGCACCACCCAACTGGGCGGGTACTCCGGTCAGGACCTCGAGTCCGGCGAGCCCCTGTTCGCGGGCGAGGCGGAGCAGACCGGGAAGCGACGCTCCCGCTTCCACCGTCAGCCTGGTCCCGTCGCGGACGATCCGCTGCAGTCGATCGAGCGACAGAACCACGCCCGACACTCCGCCGTCGCCGATCAGGACGTTGGATCCCCCGCCGAGCACGCGAAGACGGACACCTTCTTCACGGCACACGCGGACAGCGGCTGCGACGTCGGCCGGCGTGAGCGCCTCGACGAAGACCTCGGCGGGACCGCCGATGCGCAGGTGCGTGAAGGGGGCGAGGGAGACCGACTCGCGCACCACACCACGCAGTTGGCCGACGAGTGCGCGCGGCGCATCCTTCATCAGATCAGCTCCATCAGCGGCGGAACCACGGCGTCGATGTTGCCTGCGCCGAGGACCAGGACCAGCGTCTGCGGCGTCACCAGTTCGGCGATCTGTTCGGGCAGGGACTCGAAGGGCAAAGCGACATCGGCACGTGTCCCGCGCGCACGGATCGCCGCGACGAGCTGTGTGGCCAGCACCTTCTCGACGTCGCCCGGCTTCTCGCGTGCCGCGTAGACCTCGGCGATCAGACAGTGATCGGCCTCGGCGAGCACGGTGATGAAGTCGTCGAGCAGATGGAACGTGCGGCTGTGCTGGTGCGGCTGGAACACCAGCAAGATCGGGCGAGCCGGGAAACGGCGGCGCGCCGCACGCAGCACCACGCGCAGCTCCGCGGGATGGTGTGCGTAGTCGAGGACGATCTGGCCCCCACGTCGACCGCTGCGCAGTTCGAATCGGCGCCGCACGCCGGCGAACGACCCGATGCCGCCGCAGGCGCCCTCGAGATCGCCACCGACCGCGTGGACCAGCCCCAGCGCGGTGAGGGCATTCTGCACCTGGAAGCGCCCGGGCTGGGAGAGCTGGATCCGCGGCAATCGACGCCCCTGGACGACGGGCACGAAGGAGTAGCGACCGAGGTCGTCGGCCTCGTCGACGGCACGCAGATCGGCGAACAGGCCGGTGCCGATGCGCAGGACGCGCGCCGAGGCATACGTGTCGTCGATCAACGACAGCGGGATCGACTCGGAGACGACCACACATCCACCCGGTCGTACGTTGCCGATGAAGCGCGCATAGGCTTCGAGCATCTCGCCGCGCGACGGATAGCAGTCGAAGTGATCGTGATCGACGTTGAGGATCGCTGCGGCGTAGGGTCGGAGGTTCAGGAAAGAGCGGTTGAACTCACAGGCCTCGACGACGAACAGGTCGTCGTGGCCCCCGTATCCGTTGCCGCCGAGTTCCGGGATCTCGCCGCCGATCAGATGCGACGGATCGAGACCTGCGCCCCGACAGGCGGCGACGGTGAGCGCAGTCGTCGTGGTCTTGCCGTGCGTGCCGGCGATGGCGAGCGTGCGCCGTCCTTCCGAGAGCCGCCCGACCGCCTCGGCGTAGAGCATCGCGGTGAATCCGCGCCGCACGCACTCGCGGACCTCGGGATCCTCCTCCGACACCGCGGCCGACCGCACGACGTAGCCGTTGTTGCCCTGCAGCAGATCCGGGCGATGGCCGGTCCAGATCCGGAAGCCATCCGCGCGGAGTTCCTCGAGGATCGGGCTGTTGCCGACGTCGCTCCCGCTGAGGTCGGTGCCGAAGCGATGCAACATGCGCGCGAGCCCGGACATACCCGAGCCACCGACTCCAACGAGATGCACCCTTTCGCTGCCGATCCTCAGCACAGCCGATGCCTCCGGACGAGGGGACGAAGAGTCGGAGCCGAGGAACGCATCATGACAGCACGCGCGTCTCGAGGTCCTCGACGATCCGATCGCACGCGTCGCCGAGATCCAGCGTGCGTGCGCAGTGTTCCATCAGGCGCAGGCGCTCGGGAGCGTCGAGCAACACTCCCAATTCGTGCCTCAGGCGCGCGCCATCCAGATCGCGCTGCTCGAGCACCCGCGCCGCTCCGGCGCGCTCCAGCACCTTGCCGTTGTGGAGCTGCTGGCGATCGCGATGGTGCGGATAGGGGATGATGAACGCGGCGCGGCCGGTGACGACCAGTTCGGCGACGGTGCAACCGCCTCCGCGGCAAACGACCAGATCGGCCGCCCCGTACATCGTCGCCATGTCGAAGGCCATCTCCCGCACCACGGCATCGACTCCGATCTCGATGCCACCGACGTAGCGCGACCTCACGGCGGACTCGTTGCCCTGACCCGTGAGGTGCAGCACCTGGAGCGGTCGGCGCAGGGCGAGCAGGGCCTCGGGCACGTTCTCGTTGAGGAAGCTCGCACCCTGGCTGCCTCCGGTGACGAGCACGACGGGGACGTCGCTGCGCAATCCAAGCTTGCGTCGCGCGAGTTCACGATCGCTGCAGCCCATCTCGCGGCGCACCGGCGTGCCGGTGACGATGCCGTGGCGGACGTCCGTCACGGTCGGCAGACCCAGGTAGACGCGGTCCGCGAAGCGCGAGAGCAGACGGTTGCCGCGCCCGGGAACCGCGTTCTGCTCGAGCACCGCCAGCGGCAGGCCGAGCGAGCGGCCGGCAAGACCGGCGGCCACCGAAGTGCGCCCGCCGGTGCACACCACGGCATCCACGCCCTCGCGACGCAGCAGCCGTCGCGCCGCAAGGGTTCCCCGCGCCATCGCGACGAGCTGACCGAGGCCGGACAGATGCCCCCCGTTGCGGGTGCGCAGATCGAGGCACTCGGCGCGGTGACCCGCACGGCCGAGGAGCTCGCGTTCGACGGCGCGACCCTCGGTGAGGAACAGGGTGTCGTGCCCCTGAGTGCGCAGCGCTTCACCGAGGACCATCGCCGGCCACAGATGGCCGCCGGTCCCACTGCTCACGAGGCACACGCGCTTCACCATGACTCGACCTCCGAGGGAGTGCGAAGGGCCGGGCATCGACCCTTCGGCGCGACATCCTGGTCAGCGCGAACGATCGGCCGAGGCCGCGGGAATCACGATCTCGCTGCCGACACGGAGACGGTTGGCATCGAGACCCGGGTTCGCATCGAGGATGCGCTGCCACTGATGATCGCTGTGGTAGTAGCGACGTGAGATCTGCGTCAGGGTCTCGTGCTCCTCGACGCGGTGCAGCACCGCATCCTTCGGAATGTCGCGTGCCGGCGGCTGGACCTGCCCCTTCGCGCTCGCCTCCACGGGCGCCGCCGGGATGATCAGCGTGCGCCCGACCGGCATGCGCCGTTCGTCGATGTCCGGATTGGCGTCCTTGATGCGCTGCCAGAAGCGCTCCGCACCGTAGTAGGTCTTCGCGATCGAGCTGAGGGTGTCGCTCTCGGCGATCGTGTGCGTGCGCGCACCCTGCGGTAGCGGCGCCGAACCCTTGTTCTTGTCGGCCTCGACGACGGTCTTGGTCGTCTTGGGCGACACCACGCGGGCCGGGATCACGATCTCCTTCTTCAGCGGCATGCGCGTCGGCTCGAGGCCGGGATTGGCATCGAGGATGAGCTGGTAGAGATTGCGGTCGCCGTAGTACTGCTGCGCGATCGAGGACGGCGTGTCGCCCTGCGCGATCACGTGCTTGCGCTGGGCCTGCTCGACGGGGGCAGGGGGAGCCGACTCGCCCTTGCGGCCCTTGTCGACGTCGACGATCGGCTTGTCGCCGCCCTGGCCAGGGTCCTCGTTGGTCTTGGCCTTGTTCGAGCCCCCCGACGACGGATCGGTCTTCGTCCGCGGATCGGCCTTGTCCTTGTCACCCTCGTGCGCGTCGATGAAGCCGCCGCCGAGATTGCCGTCGTCGATCGAGACGACCGGGAAGAGCACGCTGCCCGGCCCGCTCGGTTGCGCGCCGGATCCCCGGGAGCCCGGGTCGGTCGACGCGGAACCGTCGCCGGACGGCTTCGCGCCGCGGATGTCCGCGAGCGCAAGCTCGTTGCTCGGGGGAACCGCCGGATCGCCGCCCATCAGGGCGACGCCGAGGATCATGACGATGACGACGACGAGGACATAGAGCCCGTACTTCTCGAGCTGACCCATCTCAACTGCCTCCCAACCGCTGGTCCGCCTCACGTGCAGAGCAACCGTCTGCACGCACCGCATTGCCGATCAATCCCACCACGCCGAGCGACGTGACGAGGTTCGTCCCTCCCGCACTGACGAAGGGCAAGTCGATGCCCTTCGCCGGCGCGAGCCCGGTCGTCACCAGCATGTTGATGACGGCCTGGGCGCAGAGAGCGAAACCGCACCCGAACACCACATAGCGATGGAACGGATCGCTCAGACGGCGCGCGAGACGGTAAGTGACGACGCCGACGAGCATAAACGAAGCGAGCACGACGATGGAACCGAGAAAGCCCAGCTCCTCGCCGATGATCGTGAACACGAAGTCGTTCTGCGGCTCGGGCACGAAGCCCATCTTGCGCCAACCGTGACCGATGCCGCTCCCCGCGAATCCTCCGCTCTGCATCGCGATCAATCCCTGCTTCACCTGATAGGGAGGATCCTCCGACAACCAACGCGTGACGCGCTCGAGCACGTAGCCGTGGCGTCCGATGACGAATGCCGCCGCGGGAATGGCGACGGCACCACCGAGCACGAGCCAACGGATGCCGACGCCCGACGTGACCGCCATGCAGGTGACGATCGCGAGGCAGAGCAACGCATTGCCGTTGTCCGGTTGGAGGAACAGGGCGGCCGAAAGGAGCAGGACCGGCGCGAACACGACGCACAGCCCGCGGCCGAACTCGCGGATGCGGTCGCCGGCACCGCCGATCAGGGCCGCGGTGACGACGATCAGCGCGACGCGCGCCGGATCGACCGGCTGGAAGCTGTAACCGGCGATCGAGAGCCAACGGTGCGCCTTGTGGCTCTCCGTCCCGAACAGGGTCGCGGCCCAGACCGCCGCGGCGGCAAGGAGGAAGATCGGGACCGAGTTGCGGCGCACGAGGTGCAGCGGCACCGTCGCGCAACCGATGAAGGTGAGCACGCCGAGGATCAGCTTGCTGCCTTGCGATTTCAGCGCGAGCAGCACGTCACCTCCGCGGTCCATCGACTGGATGGACACCGCCATCACGAGCCCCAGACAGCACAGACCGGCGACGGCGAGCATCAGCCAGTCGAGCTCGCGGATCCGGGTGCGCTCGGGAAGCGGGTTCTGGTAGGTGGTCATGGAGCGGAACGGGTCAGCGCAGCTTGAACAGCGCCAGGCTGGTCATCGCGAGAAGGCCGCTGACGAGCCACATGCGGACGACGATCCGGGTCTCGGGGACGCCGGCGAACTGGAAATGGTGGTGGATCGGCGCACAGCGGAACACCCGCCGGCCGCGCAGCTTGAACGAGGCGACCTGCAGGATCACCGACACCGCCTCGACGACGAACACGCCGCCGATCACGAACAGCAGGAGTTCGGTGCGCGACACCAGGGCGGCGTAGCCGAGCGCGCCGCCGAGCGGAAGGCTGCCGACGTCGCCCATGAACACGCGCGCAGGCGGCGCGTTGAACCACAGGAAGCCCCCCGCGGCGCCGAGCAGTGCGCCGAGCATGACCGTCATCTCTCCGGCGCCCGGCACGTGCTCGACCATCAGGTACTGCGCGAAGTCGGCGCGTCCGACGAAGTAGCAGATGCCCGCGAAGGCGATGGTCGAGGTGATCACGCAACCGGTGGCGAGGCCGTCGAGACCGTCGGTGAGATTGACGGCGTTGGAAGCGCCGGTCAGCACGACGATCGCGACCAGCACGAAGACCACCGCTCCGAGGCGTGCGACCGGTTCCTTGACGAAGGGGACGAACACGCCTGGCCCGTCCTCGCCGCCGAAGCCGGATGAGATCATCCACAGCGCCGCGAGCACCGCGCCGAGCGTGAGCAGACCCTGCTTGCTGCGCTTGCTCAGCCCGTTGCGTCCCGCGACCTTGAGCTTGATCCAGTCGTCGGCGAAGCCCACCGCGGCGTACCAAGCGACCAGCAGGAGACCGATGATGGTCCAGCGGTTGGCTCCGTCGAAACGGCACCACAGGAGCCCCGCGACCAGCGTGGCGCCGATCATCAGGATCCCACCCATCGTCGGCGTACCGCGCTTCTGCTTGTGGAGGTCGCGCAGCACGTCGGAGTCGGTCTTGTCGGTGTCCTCACCGAACTTGACGCGCGTCAGCCAGCGGATGGTGCGCCCACCGAACATCAACACGAGGAGGAACGCGAACAGCGCAGCTGCGATCGCCCGGAACGAGATGAACTTGACCAGCCAGATCCCCGGCAGGTCCAGACGCGGCGCATCACCGTTCCAGAGCAGCTCGAAGAACACGTCAGTTCGCGCTCCCGATCACGGTCGTACCTCCGAGGTCCTGGATCAGCCCGTCGACCACCATGTCGAGGGCCGCGGCCCGCGACGCCTTGCAGAGCACCACGTCGCCGGGGAGTCCGTCCTGCGGACCGTGGACCAGTCCGCGCAGCAGGCCGATCGCCTCGTGGACGTCGTCGACCGCATGGATGCGATCCGCGGCCATCCCGGCCTCGCGGGCGCCGTCACCGATGCGCGCCGCCACGGCGCCGACGGTGACCAGCACGTCGATCTGTGCCGCCGCGACGTCGTGACCCAGGGTGACGTGGAACTCGTCGGTCCGGTCACCGAGCTCGCGCATCTCGCCGAACACGACGATCCGTCTCGCACCGCGCTCGACGCACTGCACCGCGTTCAACGCGGCACGTGCCGACGCCGGATTCATGTTGTAGCTGTCGTCGATGATGCGGATGCCCGCGACCTCGCGCGGCTCGAGACGACGCGCGCTGTGCGGAAGGACGGCCAGTGCGTCGATCACGCCATCGATGTCGACGCCGAGCTCGTGCGCCGCCGCGATGCAGAACAGGGCGTTGTAGACGTTGTGCGTGCCGATGCGCGGCAGCGACACCGGGCGCTCGCCGTTGAGCCGGAAGGAGGTGCCGAGACCGCAGAAGCCGACGTCGGTCGCGAACCAGTCGGACGGGCGCTCGAGCCGCACGGTCTGGGTGCGGACGCGCAGGCGTGACGCGATACCACTGCACGCGCGGTCGTCACCGTTGACGATGGCCAGTCCGTCGGCACGCATGCCGTCGAAGATCGCGGACTTCTCCCGAGCCACTCCGTCGAGGTCGCGCAGTCCGGCGAGGTGCGCCTCGCGGACGCAGGTGAGCACGGCGACGTCCGGCTCCGCGACGCGCGCGAGCAGGCCGATCTCGCCCGGCGCGTTGGTACCGATCTCGATCACCGCAGCGCGCGTGCTCGGCTCGATGTCGAGCAGCGACAGCGGCACGCCGACCTGGTTGTTGAAGGACTTCGGGGACGCAACCGTCTCGATCGCGCGACCCAGCGCGAAACCGAGCATGTCCTTGGTGCTGGTCTTGCCGCACGAACCCGTGATGCCGATCACCCGCGCCCGGTGACGGCGACGGTGCTCGCGGGCCAGATCGAGCAGCGCCCGTGCCGTGTCCTCCACGCGCACCACGAATCCGTCCGACGCGGCCCGGCCACCTGCGGCCATGCGAATCGACTCCGGGACGCGCTGCACGACCACCCCCGCCGCGCCCCGCTGTAGCGCGTGCGGCACGAAGTCGTGCGCATCGAACCGCGCGCCCTTCAAGGCGACGAACAGTTCGCCGCCGCGGATGTCGTCGGTGTTGGTGACGACGCGCGTGGCGGCCTTGCCGGTCCGCGCAACACGGCCCGACGTCGCCTGGGCGATCGCCGCCGGAGTGAGCCAACTCGAGGTACCCGGATCTGGAATCGACACCATCGTCACTCCCTCGAGGCCAGTGCCTTGCGTGCCCATTCGCGATCGTCGAAGGGAATCACCGCATCGGCGAGGATCTGGTAGGTCTCGTGACCCTTGCCGGCGACGAGGACGATCTCGCCGCCGCGTGCGCGGCGCACCGCCTCCCCGATCGCCTCGGCGCGATCGACCATGCGCGCGTACTCGCGCACGCGCCAGTCGCCGCCGGCGGGCAGTTCCAGGAGGCCTCGCTCGACTTCGTCGAGGATGCGCTCCGGATCCTCGCTCCGCGGATTGTCGCTGGTGATGAACACCCGCTCGGCCCAGCGTGCGGCGGCGCGCGCCATCAGCGGTCGCTTGCCGCGATCACGGTCTCCGCCGCAACCGAAGACGACGGTGAGAGGACCGTCGCCGAGCGCACGCAGCGTCGCGCAGGCCTTCTCGATCGCATCCGGAGTGTGCGCGTAGTCGACGAACACCCGCGCACCGCCACGGGCACCGATCGGCTCCATGCGGCCACGCACCGGGGGTGCGGTCTCCAGGGCGTGCGCGATGGCGATCTCGGAGACGCCGAGCGCCTGCGCCGTCGCAGCCGCGGCGAGCGCATTCTCGACGTTGTGCTCCCCCGGCAACGGCATGCGGATGTCGTGCTCACCCTGCGGCATCACCAGCTTGAAGCTGGTGCCGTCGGCGTCGCATCGGATGTCGACCGCCCGCACGGTGGCCCCCTCGCGCCGGCCGAAGCCGATCACGCGGATCCCGTTGGGCAGCGCGTCGTACATCAACGGCGTCGCGTCGGAGTCGAGGTTCAGTACGGCGAGCCCGCCGGGACGCAGCGACGCGAACAGCTTCGCCTTCGCCTTGGCGTAGGCGCTCATCGTCCCGTGGTAGTCGAGGTGATCCTGCGTGAGGTTGGTGAACACCGCCGCACGGAACCGCACGCCACGCACCCGTTGCTGCTCGAGGGCGTGGCTCGACACCTCCATCACGCAGGCCTGCACGCGACGGTCGGCCATCTCGCGCAGGTAGCCCTGCAGACGCACCGGATCGGGCGTGGTGTTCGATGCCGGGATGCGACGACCACCGAACTCGTAGCTGATCGTGCCGAGCAGGCCGGCCGGACGACCGTCGGTCTCCAGCAGGTGGCGCAGCAGGTGCGTCGTGGTGGTCTTGCCGTTGGTGCCGGTGACGCCGATCGTCGTCAGCTCCGACGAAGGATCGTCGTAGAACGCGCACGCCGCGTCGGCGAGCGCGATGCGCACGTCACGGACCACGACCACCGGCACGCGCAAGCTCATCGGCCGTTCGCAGACGACGGCGATCGCACCGCGATCGAGCGCCTCGTCGACGTAGCGTGCACCGTCCTCGCGCGTCCCGGGGATCGCGAAGAACAGGGTCCCCGGCACCACTTCAGTGCTGTGGAACGCGAGTGCGGCGACCGGCTCGTCCGCGAAGGGCTCGAGCCGGTACGCACCGAGAGTGTCGAGACCTCGGACGAGGTCCCGGATACGCATGCCGTTCTGCCTCGGCTGGAGACCCGAGGGCCAGGCAAGTTCTGTCATCACCGCCTCTGGAGTTGTCCGGAGCCCCCCGGCTCCGGGCCGATCGCGATGTCGTCCGACGCTGACCCGTCGGACGGCATCGTGCGCCATGCCGTCTGCTCTCGATCGAGAGCGGCGACGAGCAGACGCGATGCAGCAGGAGCAGCATAGGTTCCTCCGAAGAAGGCTCCAGCTCCTGCTTTCTGAAACACGCAAACCGCGAGAAAGCGCGGCGAGTCGACCGGCGTGAAGCCGGCGAACGACGCCGTGCGGATGTCACCGTGGAACTTGCTGCCGTCCCACTTCGTGGCGTTGCCGACGTATTGAGAGGTCCCGGTCTTGCCGGCGAGGACGAGATCGGTTCGCCCCGTCCTGGTGCGCAGATCGCGCAACCACTTGCCGACGTTGCGGGCCGTGCCGTGCTCGTCCTCGACGACCCCGACCAGGGCAGCGCGGATCTCGGCCATCGTCGACATCGAGAGGAAGGCCTCGCCATCGCTCTCGGACGGCACCTTCTCGAGCTTGCCATCGCGTTCGACGGCGTCGATCAGGCGCAGTTCGCGCGGCCGCCCGGACAGGAACGAGAGGTAGGCCCGCGTGAGCTGCAGCGGCGTCACGGAGATCTGGTAGCCGAACAGGACCGACGGCCCGGCATAGGCGAGACGCTCGGCCATGGACAGGCTCGGGATCGGTCCCGGACGGGTGCCCGCGAGTTCTCCCGGATAGCACGAGGCCGTGCGCTCGGCGAAGCGATAGGCCTGCAGGTAGTCCTCGATGCCCTGCGCGCCGAGTCGGAGACCGAGACGAACGGCGCCGATGTTGCTGCTGCGGACCAGCACATCGCGCGGCAAGAGCATGTCGCTGGGATGCTCGTCCTTGATCTCGCGACGCGGCAGCCGCGTCCCTGGGGCCGCGATGTCGGACCCCGCCAGGTAGCCGCGGCGACAGTCGACCTCGCGGCTCCAGTCGACGAGCCCGCGCTCGTAGAGCATCGAGATGTGGAGCGGCTTCACCACGGAGCCGGGCTCGAAGAGGCGCTGGGCCGGGGCGAAGGCGCCGTTGCGGTCGCGGTTGCCGTCCTTGCCGGCGGTGTACGACGCCGCGGCGACCAGGGCGCCGTCACGCACGTCGACCAGGACCAGGGCACCCCACTCCGGCGGGGTACCGTAGTGGGCGCGGATCGCCTCGGCCGCGGTCGCGATCTCGTCATCGGCCCTCGCCTGCAGACTGGGATCCACCGTCGTGTGCAGCCCCACGGGAGCATCCGGCTCGACGCGCTCCGCGGTCCAGTAGGTCCGCGAGTGCGCGTCAGCGCACAACGCGGCATAGCCGGGGTCGCCGGGGATGAGTGCTCGGAGTCTCTCGAGGCCGGAGACCGGCAGGCGATCGTCGACCAGACGGGCCACTCCGGTCGCATCCGCGATGCGCAGCGGTCCCGGCTGCACACGCCCGACCAGGCCGGTCAGCGCGTCGCCCACGCCGTACTCGCGTTCCCAACGCGGCTGGAAATCGAAGTAGGGGTGGAACGCCACCTCTTCGCCCCGCGGTGCACGCGCGGCGTAGCGGGTGTCGAGCTGACGAAGCGCCTCGATCACCGCGGGATCGTCGACGTCGTGGTCGACGAGGACGTCCACGCTCGACTTGCGCCGCGTGATCGCGCGCTCGATCGCCCGATCGACACGCGCGCGGAGGGTGACACGGAGACGATCGGCGACCGCCGCCGGGCGCTGCGATTCAGCCTTCGTCAGGGCCCACATCAGATCGGCGACCAGCCGGTCGCGCGCGCGCTGCACACGCGCGGGATCCGGGGCCGGTGCATCAGCCTTCGTCGACAGGTCGGCGAAGTCCGCCGCGGTCACGCGGACCTCGTAGACCGGGCGATCCCAGGCCAACTGCCCCCCGAAGCGATCGAAGAGTCCGCCGCGCGGAGCAGGCAGGTCGACCTTCTGCTTGGCGAGCGCCGCACGTGGGCCGGTGCCGTGCAGGATCTGGAGATCGACGAGGCGCCAGAGCACCGCGACGCCGAGCAATCCCAGCGCCGCGAACACGATCGCGATCCGAAGCGGTTCGAATCGGCTCACGAGCCCGACCTCTCCGCGAGGACGTCCTCGAATCGGTGCCAGAGGGCGATCAGCCGATCGACGCGTGCCGCCTCACGGAAGCGGATGCGATCCGCCTCGCAGCCGACGCGCGCGGCGTCGAGACGCTCGGCGAGGCGCGCGATGCGAGCGCGGCTCCGGACGTTCTCGACCTGGATCGCGGCGGTGGCGATCGCCAGTCCGACGATTGCCGCGAAGGCGAGACCTGCGACCATCCACTTCATGCCGACCTCCTGATCCCGCAGCGCAGCTTCGCGCTGCGCGCCCGCGGGTTGCGACGGCACTCCTCCGCCGAAGCCACCATCGGCTTGCGGAACGGCAACTCGCAGTGTTCGCGAAGGAAGTGCTTCACGATGCGGTCCTCCAGCGAATGGAAGGTGAGCACGGCCAGACGACCTCCGACCCGGAGCGCCGCCAATCCGGCTTCGAGCCCCCGCTGCAGCTCGCCCAGTTCGTCGTTCACGGCGATGCGGATCGCCTGGAAGGTACGCGTCGCGACGTGGACACGACCGTGGCGCGCGGGTGCCGGCACGGCCCGCACGACGATGTCGACCAGATCCTGGGTCGTCGCGATCGGGTGACGCGCACGTGCGCTCACGATCGCCGTCGCGATGCGACGAGCGAAGCGCTCCTCGCCGTACTCGACGAGTACCCTTTCGAGTTCCGCTGCGGACACGGAACGCAACCAGTCCGTCGCGCAAGGTCGATCGCGCGAGGCATCCATCCGCATGTCGAGAGGCCCTTCTCGCATGAACGAGAACCCACGGTGAGCAGAGTCGAGCTGGAGTGAGCTGACGCCGAGATCGAGGAACAGCCTGTCACAGGAGTTGATTCCCGCCTCCTGCAGGATGGCCGCGATCTCGGCGTACGACGCATGACGGAGAAGGAACCGCGCGCCGCCCTCATCGCGCGCGCGAGCGAGCGCGCGATCGGCGTGCGGCAGGATCTCCGCGTCGCGGTCGAGACCGACGACCAGACCCGAGGGACCGAGCACACGCGCGAACGCACTCGCGTGTCCTCCTGCGCCCACCGTGCCATCGACGACCGTCATGCCCGGTTGCAGGTCCACCACCGAGAGACACTCCTGCAGCAGCACCGGCTCGTGGACCCTGACCGGTCCATGCTCGTTGGCTGCGGGATCGTCTCGCGAATCTGCACCGTTCACGTCCACCTCCGCGCGACCGCCCGTCGTTGCGGAGGTGGAAAGCGTCGCCTCGACGACACGGTGGCCAGCCCTTCAGCCTGCCGCCGTTCCGACCGTGATGTTGTTGTCCAGAGAGCTGTCGTGTTGGGCCTTGGTGACGTCGGCAGACCAGTTGTTCTGCGACCACAGTTCGATGAACTCGCCGGCACCCACCACCACGACTTCCCGACTCGACCCCAGATTCATGTAGATGCGCAGCACCTCAGGAATGAGGACGCGGCCCGACTTGTCGAGCGTGCACACCTCGGCATGACCGAGGATCACTCGACGGAGACGACGCCGGCGGGACGTCTGATCGAGAAGGTCACCCTCGAAGCGCGCGGAGAGGGCTGCGAAGCGCTGCCGGTCGACGAGCCAGAGGCACCCGTCGGGGCTTGCGGTGAGCACGAACTCGGCGTTTGATTCGCCGATCAGGTCCATGAAGCGCTTCGGGACGATCAGCCGCGACTTCTCGTCGAGGCTATGCACCGAGGCGCCGCAGAAGAGTGGACCTGACATGCCGCAGAACCATCCGCGCGACCGAGGAGAACCGCCTCGCTCGCGACGTCACCCACGATACTACCCCACAACTCCACGTCAAGCGAGTTTGGGACGCCGATCGCTGGCCTGACTCCACATTTCCCCACCGGGACACCCACCTACTCCCACCAGGGGCCAGAGCCACGCGACACCACCAGGGCTGGGGCGGTCGAAGAAGAGGTTCGGTCGGACCGGGTTTCGCAAGGCAAAATTCCTCGGCGTGCGGGGCGGAGACGTGGTCAGCGCGAGTCGGCTACAGCCTCTGCCTCTGGCCTCCACCGAACACCACGCTTCCGCGTCGGGGATCGGCATGCGGCAGGTCCCCGCTCAGGAAGAGCTGTTGGCCTCTTCCTGCTCGGCGAGCGCGGCGAGCAACTCGTCCTTGAGGCGACCCATGCGGTCCCCCTGGAGTTCGGGCGCAAACAGCACCACGCGCTGGCTCGACTCGAGCTTGGGATCGATGACCACCAGGTCGGCGCGCTCCTCCGCAGCGCTCTGCGGGTTCACCATCTTCAGGACGCGCTTGCGCAGGAGCAGCAAGGCGACGAAGTAGCGCAGTCCACGCGCTTCGTCGCCTTCCACCTCGGCGAGGCGCTCGAAGAGGACGCGCAGGGAGACCAGGTCGATGGTCGGGCCGCGCTTCTGTCCGGTGCGACGCCGCGCCTTCCAGAAGATGGGCTCCCTGCCGGCGGCGGTCGTCGCCCGCTGGAAACACGCCGCACACAGGTCCTGTCGCCTGCAATCCGGCAGTTCGAGGACGGCAAAGAACTCCTCGGCCGTGGCGAGAGGGCATCCGGGCTCTTCACAGCGCCCACGGTCCCTCGAGATCTTCCATTCCTCGCTCATTTTCGATGGTCTCGGATCACGGGATCTGCAGCGACTTCAACCACTCGCGCCAGGACCGCACGGTCCCCGGTCGACGGATGCCGGAGCGCTGGATCAGCGCCACCTGGCAGGCCGCGACGGCATCGCTGTCGCTGCGGCTCAGTGCGGCGTCGAGTTGCTGCACCAGTTCCTCGGCGGACTCGCGATCGTCCAGATGTCCCAGCCCGTCGATCGCCGCCACCCGAAGGAAGGGATCCGCCTCGTCACGCACGCGCCGGCGCAGGATGGCACTGCCGGGTGCCCCCTGCTTGCCGAGACCGCGCAAGGCCTGGGCGCGGACCCCGAGGTCGGCATCTTCGAGCGCGGCGTTCAGCAGCGCGAGTTGGGCCTCTCCCTGGCCGGTGCCGGCCACGGCATCGACCGCAGCACGACGGCCTCGCGCATCGTCCACGCCGAGCACACGCTTCCACGAGTCGAGGGCCTCGGACCCCATCGCTGCGAGGACACGGGCACCGAGATCGCGGCGGTCCGCACGGGGGAAGCGCAGCAGGTCGAGCACCACACAGGGGGCGGCCTCGGCCCCCATCGCGACCAGGGCCTGGAGGGGCCGCTGCCACGGCGCGTCACCCACCAGGGACGAGACGCCGCTCGAACCGCGGTCGGTCGCGAACAGCAGATCGTTCACGAACAACCGGGCGAGCCAGAAGGACGTCACCGGGTCGTGCATGAGGCGTTCGGCCTGCGCATCGAAAGCCGGGTCCTTCGAGCGCCACAGGTGTTCGGCTCGCTTCAGGCGATCGAGTTGATCGCGCGCCAGGGGACGCACCGGGAACCCGCCGACCGGCAGCGGCTTGTCCGCTGCCGCGGGGTCGAGGAGTTCGGGCCACAGGGTCACCCACAGGCGGCCCGCTCCGACGTCGTCGATCCGCACGATCGGCGCGCTGTCCCTGCCCGGCCCGCCTCCGGCACAGGCGGCCAGCGGGAGCAAGCACGAGATCACGAAGCACGACGCGCGCATCGCGCGGGACTGTATCCAGCGTCGACGTCGCGCGCCTTCCCGCATCCGGGTCCGCGTGACGTCAACCCTCGCGACGTCGATGCATCGAAGCGCTCGATGCCGGCTATGGTCCCGCTCATGCCGCCGTCGGATCCGGTCACCGTCGAGACCTGCAGCAACCCTGGCTTGTTCCTGCGCAGCCAGGAGCGCTTCTACCGCGGTGATCCCTGCTTCGTCCCGCCGCTCTACCTGATGGACCGCAAGAAGGTCGATCTGCGCAAGAACCCGTTCTTCGAGCACGGCGAAGGCATCCTGATGCTCGCCCGACGACGCGGCGAGATCGTGGGCCGCATCAGCGCCGCGCGCGACCGATTGCACGACGAGTTCCACGGCGACCGCATGGGGACCTTCGGGCACTTCGAAGCGGCCGACGCCGAGAGTGCCGGCTGCCTGCTCGATGCCGCCTGCGCATGGTTGCACCAGCACGGCGCAAGCCATGCGCGCGGACCGATCGACTTCTCGACCAACTATCGCTGCGGCCTGCTCATCGGCGGCGAGCCCGGCGCGCCGTACGTGATGATGCCCTACAACCCTCCGCGCTACGCGGAGTGGATCGAGGGCAAGGGCTTCGCCAAGGCCAAGGACCTGGTGGCACTCCTGCTGACGGCGGACCGCCTGCAGATGGAGCGCATGCACCGTCTCGACAGCCGGATCCGGGAACGCACTCCCTTGCGGACGCGGCAGCTCGACCTGAAACGCTTCTCCGACGAGATCGACCTGCTGTGGCGCCTCTACAACCGCATCTGGGAGCGCAACTGGGGTTTCGTGCCGATGAGTCAGGCCGAATTCGTCGCCGAGGCCAAGGACCTCAAGTCGATCGTCGACCCGCACCTCACGGTGATCATCGAACGCGAGTCGGACGGCGCCCCGATCGCGTTCGCCATCGGTGTCCCCGACGTCAATCGCGCCGTCGCAGCGTGCAAGGGCCACCTCCTGCCCTTCGGCTGGATCCGCTTCCTCACCACGCTGCGCCGCACCAGGTGCTTCCGCACCATCACGCTGGGCATCCTGCCCGAGGTGCGGGGCACCGGCATCGACGCGGTCCTGCTCAGGCAGCTCATCGTGCAGGGCCTGGCGGCCGGCTATCCCGAGTGCGAGGCGAGTTGGATCCTCGAGGACAACCACGCGATGTTGCGCGCGCTGCTCGCGGCCGGCGGCCACGAGTACCGGCGCTACAGGATCTACGAACGGCCCCTGGATCCGTAGGCCGGAGAGTCGTCGCGGCACGCGACGATTCGAAGGCAGCAGGATCCCAGCAAGCAAAGCGGTCTGGGCCTTCCTGGTCGGCGCGAAGCGCCGGCGCGGCAACCCCTGGTTGCGGCCCAGGCCGCGACAGATCCGTAGGCTGGAGAATCGTCGCGGCACGCGACGATTCGAAGGCAGCAGGATCCCCGCGAGCAAGGTGGCCTGACGCCGGACAGCAAGCGCCCGCCTTGTCGTTCCCGCGCCGGAACAAGCACATCGAATGCACACACCTGCGATGAGCTTTTCTGCCCCGGCACGCTTCTTCCATTGGTGCGCGCCCGGCCGGACCCCGCGAGTGTTTCCCAGGGATGGAAACGCGTGAGAGAGGCGACCGGAGCGGGGTCCGGCCACCCTTTCCCGCTCCCCGTCGGAGCAGCTACTTCAGCACGATCGGGAAGCGCGCGAGCTGCTCGAGGCGGAGCGCCCTCGCCCGGTCATAGAGAGGCCCCGCTTCGGCCCTGCGCCACGCGATCTCGGCCTCGACCTGCGCGCGCTTCTCCGCCAGCCGCGCCGCATCGCCAGCCTGGTCCCGGATCGCCCGATCGAGTTCGTCGAGCAGGTTCTGCAGCATGAAGATCCGATCGACGTCGGCGGTGGTGGTCACCTCGCCCGCGCGCGGATCCCTCGCCGGAGCCGCGGCTGTACCGGGATCGGAGTGCTCCACGGCGTGCTCCGCATCTTTCGCCTCCTGCGCGGGCCGAGCCGGCGAGCCGGGCGCGCCGGCCTTGTTCCCGTCGTAGAGCACGTACTCCTTGTCGTAGAAGTCGCCGAGGGAGCAGCCGGACAGGAGCGTGACGAGGATCAGCAGGATCACCGGCTTGGGCATGGTCGCGGTCTCAGGCCGGATCCTCGCACGTCGGAGCAGGCGTCGAAAGGGCACAGCCCTTCGATTCCGATGAGGAGGCCACGGCGGTCCCCCCTCCGCCGCCCCCCGGATGGACACCCGACAAGCACTCGCCCTCGCCGTCCTCGCGGTCGCGATGGGCTGCTTCGTGCTCGGGAAGTGGCGACACGACGTGGTCGCACTCGGCGCGCTGTTGCTCGGCGTGCTGTGCGGTGTCGTCCCGGCCGACGCCGCGACGACCGGATTCGGCCATCCGGCCGTGTTCACGATCGCGACGGTCCTGATCCTGAGCCGGGCGCTCCAGCTCTCGGGATCCCTCGAGGTCGTCGCAGAGCGCATCGCGCGCCTCGACGACCGCCCGGGGTTGCAGACGCTCGCACTGACGGCGGTGGCGACCGGCGTCTCGGCCTTCATGAACAACGTCGGTGCCCTCGCGCTGGTGATGCCGGTCGCACTCACCGCCTGCGAGAAGAACGGCAGGTCACCGTCGCTGGTGCTCATGCCGATCGCCTTCGGGGCGATCCTCGGCGGCCTGATCACGGCGATCGGGACGCCCGGCAATCTCGTGGTCTCGCGCTACCGGGCGCTCGCGATCGGCGAGCCCTTCGGCATGTTCGAGTTCGCCGAGATCGGCCTGCCGGTCGCCCTGGTGGGACTGACATTCATGGTCACGCTCGGGAGGCGTCTGCTTCCGGACCGCCGCGATCCGAAGGCCATCGACCAGATCCGCTTCGACGTCGGTCGCTACGTGACCGAATTGGTCGTCCCACACGACTCACCGGCGATCGGCCGGACCCTGGCGGACCTCGTCGAGCCGGTGGTCGGAGACCTCGAGTTGATCGGCCTCGTGCGTTCCGAGGTCACCATGTTCGACTCGATCGTGCGGCTGCCGCTGAGGCCGGGCGACGTGCTGATCGTGCGCGCCGCCTCCCACGCCTTCGACGTGCTGATCCGCAGTGGCGGCCTGCAACTCGGCAACGAGCGCGATCTCGCGAGTCGCCATCTCCGCACCGGAACCCAGGAGCTGTGCGAGTTGGTCGTGCCGCCCGGGTCGCGACTGGAGGGGCGGACACCGGGAACGCTGATGCTGCACACGCGATTCGGGGTGAACCTGATCGCGATCGCCCGTCGCGGACGGCCCCCGGAGGGCCGGCTCGACGACGTGGAGATCCGCGCCGGCGACGTGCTCCTGATGCAGGGTGACCGCCCGCGGCTGGGAGAGACGGCGCAGAGCTACGCGCTGCTGCCGCTCGCCGCGCGGGAACTCCGCGTGCGCGCACCGCGGCGCGCAGCTCCGCCGGCGTTGCTATTCGTCGCCGCGATCGTCGCCGCGAGCACCGGGATGCTCGCGCTGCACGTCGCCTTCGGGATCGCCGTCCTCGGCCTCATTGCGACGCGTTCGATCACGATCCGCGAGCTGTACGAGGCGGTCGACTGGCCCGTCATCGTGCTGATCGCCGCGATGCTCCCGCTCGGCGAGGCGCTGGAGACCAGCGGCGCGACCTCCAGGATCGCGGACGCGATCCTCCACGTCACATCCGGCCTCGGCTCCTTCGGTGTGCTGTGCATGCTGATGGCCGTCACGAGCCTCGTGTCCAACGTGGTCAACAACGCGGCCACGGCCCTGGTCATGGCGCCGATCGGAGGCGGGCTGGCGACCGCGATGCACGCGCCGCTCGATCCCTTCCTGTTCGCCGTCGTGGTCGGATCGTCGTGCTCGTTCGGCACGCCGATCGGCCACCAGAACAACGTGCTCGTGATGGGGCCGGGCGGCTACCGCTTCCGCGACTATGTCCGCTTCGGTCTGCCCCTGAGCCTCGTCGTGCTGACCACAGCGGCACTCGCGATCGCCTGGTTCCGTCCTCTCGGTTGATCGGAGCGGTTCAGCGCAGGCGTCCGGTGAAGCGGTCCCGCATCGCCAGGTAGCGCACCGCGATGATCGCCTGCGGCAACGGACGCAGCGCGACCTCCGCCTTGGCGACGTCGCCATCCGCCTGCGCCAGCAACCCGTCGACCAAGGGGCGCTCCCCGGAGGCCGCGATCGCGGCGAGCCGGTCGCCGAGACGTGGACGGTCGGCGGCGAATCCGGCGACCAGCGCCTCGAGTCTTTCTCCCGCGATGTCGACGCCGCAGGTCTCGCGCAGCGCCATCACGTCCTGAGGTTGCAGGCCGTGACGTTCCGCGAGCACGCGTGCGACCTCGACTTCACGTTCGATGCGCAGGAACGGGGACCGGGCGTGCTGACATGCGAAGGCCGCGACGAACACGACCCACAGCGCGAGCAGCAGTCGACCGCCGCTCACTTGCGTGAAGCCGACCGCGTGGATTCGGCGAGCAGGCGATAGCGGTCGCAGATCGCCGCGCGCTGCGCTTCGTTCATCAACGGGAGCACGGTGCCGTAGTCGACTCCGGTGGTCGTGCGCAGCAGCCTGCCGGCGAGCGCACGCAGGTGCGGGAGTTCCAGCTCCATCACGAGCCGGGTCAACTCCGGCACCGCCGTCGTCCCCGTGTCGGGCGCGAGCTGCTCGCGGGTCAGGGTCGTCGCGACGTTCTCCTCGGCGAGCGCCTGGAGGAACCAGTCCTGCTGCGAGCGGTTGCGGTTCACACCCCACCAGGAGCGCATCGCACCGGCACGGTCGTTCTCGCGGACGAGGTCGTGCCCGGTGATGCCGGCGATGGCGCCAACGACGCGCAGACGCCCCGCATCGCCGTCGAGCATGGTCATCAACGCGGGGAGGGCCTCGGGATCCTGGAAGTCGGCGAGAGCCAGCGCGGCGATCCCGCGCAGCACCGGGTCGGCCGCGTTGACGTGCGTGCGGAGCGCCGGACTGGCGAGCTGATCACCCTGCAAGCGCAGCATCTCGAGCGCGATCGAGCCGAGCGTGTCGTCCTTGCGGACGGCGACCACCTCTGTGAGCGCGAAGGCCGCTTCCGGTTGACGCAAGGCTCCGAGAGCGCGGACCAGGGCGACGCGATCGGCCTCGTCGGGGGTCGCCATCGCGCGGCGCAGCGCCTCGAACACGCCGTCGCCGCCGATCTGCCCCAGCGCGACCCATGTCGAGCGACGTAGGGCCGGATCGATGTCATGCTCCTGCGCCAGCGACAGCAGCGCGGCGCGTGCATCCGGCGCACGGATGTCGCCCAGTGCGTGCACTGCCGCGACGCGCAGGGCGGCGTCCGTCGCGGGGTCCTGCGCCGCATGCAGGAGGCTCGGGGTGGCGCGCAGATCCTTCAGACGCCCGACCTCGGCCATCGCCACGCGACGCACGGCGGGGTTGTCGGCGTCGAGACACTGGATCAGGCGATCGGGACCGAGCAACGCGAACACGCGTGGCAGAACCGCGACCGCGCCGCTGTCCGCCTCGTCGTGCGCAACCGCGAGATCGACGGCACCGCGCCACACCTGCTCGCCGGGAGCGAGGAGCGCGAACTCGACGAGTTGGAACGAGATCTCGTCCCACGGCGTGACCGCGCTCGCCCCGGCGAGGATCTGCCGGCCTTCGTCCTCGGTCATCGAAGCACGCAGGTCGGGGAGCGCGGTGAGCGCCGCGAAGGCGATCGGACGCCGCGCACCGCGCACCCGCGCGATCGCTGCGAGCAGACGCGACCGTTCGCGCGCCGCGTTCTCCGCAGCATCGGTGTGCTGTTCGCGCCAGCGTCGTTCCGCGCGCCAATAGGCCGCGGCATCGGGCTCGCGCGAGGGATCGCGCCACAGCTGCCAGCTCTGTTGCCGGCTCGCGTTCGCGATCTTCGCACCGAGCCGATCCAGAAGGGCGCTCGGCGTCTCCGGATCGGTGCGCACCCGCGCCACGCCGATCTGGAGCAGCAGCGAGCGGTCTTCGCGCAGGCGCACCTCGCCGCGGTCGCCCCCCATGAACCCGGCGGACCTCAGCTCCGCGAGCAGGGCAGCGATCTCGCCGTCGGCGAGCAGGTAGTCGAAGGCATCCTCGGACTCGGTCGGCGCGACCCTCTCGCCGTGCAGCACGATCGTGGAGTCACCGCTGCGCCAGGTCAGGCTCGCGAGGGCCGCGTTCTCCGCCGTGAGCTCCAGGTCCGATCGCGCACCCACGAAGGGCCCTGCGCCGATCTGCTCGATCCAACGCCGCCACAGTTGGGTGGAGGTACCGAAGTCCTGCCCCGTGAAACGCGCGAGACGCGGCAGGGCCAGCGCCTTCAGTCGGACCAGGTGCTCGATGAATTGAGTCGGCGCGACCACGTCGACCAGGGCCTGCACGACCTTCAGATCGCGGAACTTCTCGCCGCCGAGGTCGCTGGACTGCATCGCGAGGTCGACCAGCGCACAGGCCACCGCCGAACGCTGGAAGGCGTCGGGCATGTCCAGCTCCGCGGTGAGCGCAGCGGTCATCGTGTCGTCGAAGATCTCCGTGCGCGGCTCCATGTCGTGGAGCGCACACAACGCCAACGCGGCGTAGCCGAACGAGCGACCGACGGCGGGCCGACTCAACATCGCACGCAGATCCGCGGTCGGCGCGACCCCTTGTGCCACCAGCGCGTCGACCGCGGCGTCGGCGACGAGGGCCTCCTCGGCGAGCGCATCGAGCAGACGCGCGCGCACTGCGGGCGTCGCGGGGAGGCTGCCGAGCAGACGGACGGTCTTGATGCGCACATCGCCGCTCGACGCGCGCGACAGGTCGAGGAGACGAGCCTCGTCGCCCGGACGCACGCGCGACAGCAACACGCGCTCGGCGTGGAAGCGCACCGGGGCTCGGTTCGAGGTCAGGCAGGACAGCAGGCGCTCGGCCGCGTCGTCCTGTGCGAGTGCCGCCAGCGCATCGATCCCGACGTCGGTCGCACTGCCGAACGACCTCGTCAACAGGAGGTACTCCAGGTCGCTCGCCTCCTTGCGACCGCCGAAGCGCTGCAGCACCAGGAGCGCGGCATAGGCTTCGTCGGCGTCACACACGCGCAGGGCGGCCAGCGCCCGCGCGGAGGCGTCGGGGAAGCGCGTCCCGATCTGCTCGATGAGCGAGACCTCCTTCGACGACGGCAGGTGCAAGGAGCGGCGCAGATCGGTGAGGCTCTTGCGGAAGACCTCGTCGTCCTGCGCCTGCGGCGTGGTGGCCTGCGACGAGGGCTGCCCCTCGGTCGCGCTGTTCGCCGGGCGCGTCGGAGGCAGGATCAACTTGCCGCCACCACCCTGCTTCGCCTTGGAGCGCGGGATCACCTGCGACTCGTCGACACGAACCGGTTTGGTGGGCGGTGGATCCTGCGGTGCGAGCAGCGCGGCGATTGCGAACAGCGCGAGTATCGACATCGGGTGCGAGGAGGGTGCGCACGACGGCCGGGGCAGGCCGCGGCGTGGCCGAGGGGGGCGGGACTATACCGGATCCCCCGCACCGTCCCGACCCGGCGCCTCCCCGCTGCGATGCTGGTTGTTCGAATCCGCCTCTGCGGCGGGCAAGATGGCTCACCCCTCCGCTGGTCTCATGCCATGACGAAGCCCAAGCGCCGCACCCTGCGCACCGTCCTGATCCTCCTGTTCCTCGCCTTCGTCGGCATCCAGTTCAAGACCATCGACCGGACCAATCCGGCGGTGATCGAGACCTTCAAGGGCTCGCCCGAACTGATGGCGGTGCTCAAGCGTGCCTGCTGGGACTGCCACTCCAACGAGACGCGCTGGCCCTGGTACACCTGGGTCGCCCCGATCTCGTGGTTCGTCGCCGACCATGTCGTCGAGGGCCGCGAGAAGCTCAACTTCTCCGACTGGGACGACTCCGAGGCCGAGGACCTCAAGCGCGACATCTGGAAGAGCGTGCGCAAGGGCGAGATGCCGCTGCCGAGCTACCTGTGGATCCACCGCGACGGGGTGCTCTCCGACGCCGACAAGAAGCTCATCGAGGACTGGTCGAAGTCCGAGTGACGCCCGTCAGCGCGGTCCGAGCGCCGCGAGCAGTGGTGCGAGCTTCGCCTCGTGACGACGCCACTGACCGAGCGAGGTCCGGAACAGCGGCTGCCTGACCTGCACGATGCTCGCCGTGCGCACGATGCGCTCGGTCTCGAAGAAGCGCAGGCAGCGCTCGTCGAAGGGCAGCCCGACGTGGTCCAGCAGGCGACGCACCTGCGGCTCGAAGTCGTCGAGCAACTGCTCGTGCACGAGGTCGAGGAAGGTGCCCGCGGGCATCACGCGACGCCAGTGCGCCATCAGCTCCTCGTAGAGCAGGTAGTAGCGACCGAGCTCGTCGAGGTCGTAGGCGAAGGCCTGGATGCCCGCGAAGTTCTGGCGGAAGATCGAATAGCAGGTGTCCCGCGCATCGCGGATGCAGTGCACGATGCGCGCACGCGGGAACATCGCGGTGATCGCGCCCAGGTTCAGGAAGTTGGCGGGCAGCTTGTCGACGACGTACGGGCGGCCCTCGGCGAGCGGAACCGTGCGTGCGAGGTACTCCTCCGCGGCGCGCGTCAGCAGCTCGGCGTCGATGCGCGAGGGATCGCCCCCGTCGTCGCCACGCAGCTCCGGATGCAGCGCACAGACGTCGTCGACGGCGGTCAGCTCTCCGGCGCCGTGCACCTGCGGATGACTGGCGAGGATCTGCTCGACCAGCGAGGTGCCGGAACGCGGCATGCCGAGGACGAAGATCGGCGTCGCCGTACAGCGGCTCGCACCGCGCAGGCGGGCCACGGTCGCCGCATCGTGGTAGCGCATCACG
Organism: Planctomycetota bacterium; assembly: GCA_046349595.1. Taxonomy (GTDB): domain Bacteria; phylum Planctomycetota; class UBA1135; order UBA1135; family UBA2386; genus JACRLW01. Next base: position 530,107 of record JAXMCA010000001.1, on the reverse strand, counting down.
CGAGCGAAACGCTCGCGCGCGACGTCGAGCGTCCAGTCGATCTTGGCGCGCTTGAGGGCATTGCCGCGCAGGAGCAGATCGAAGGCCTTGTCGTCCTCGCCGAGGTCGGTGTAGGCCTTGGCGAGCGCGAAGACGAGTTCGTCCTCCTCGATGGCGTAGGCCTTGGGATCCGCGACCGCCTTCTCCAGCCACTCGACCTCGGCGTCGTGCTGCTCGAACTTGACGGTCTGCGCGAGCACGACGTGCGCATGCGGCTGATCCGGCTGCACCGCGAGGGCCGCGCGGTACGCCGCGACCGACTCGTCGACATGACCGGCTTCCCGCAGGGTCTGCCCGAGGTTCATGTGCCCCGCGTAGTGACGGGGCGCGAGCTCGGTGACCTTGCGGAAGCAGGACGCCGCGCGCTCGAAGTCGGACTCGGCGCGCGCGACGTTGCCCGCCGTGTTCCAGAGCTCCGCGAGGCCGGGCGCCACGGCGAGCGCACTCTCGACCAGTTCGCGAGCGGCTGCGAAGCGTCCGGCATCGAACTCGTGCATCGCCAGGGCGTGGATGGCGCGCACGTTGCGCGGATCGATCTCCATCGACTTCCGGTAGGCCTCGGCCGCACCCTCGCGATCTCCGCCGCGTTCGGTGGCGAGCCCCACGTTGAACCACAGATGCGCGTTGCGCGGCTCGAGCTGCGCGGCGCGCAGATAGCTCTGCTTCGCGCGAGCCCAGTCCTGCAACGTGAAGAGGACGCTGCCCCTCGTCGCGTGGAAGGCCGGGTGCCGCTCGTCGATCTTCAGCGCACGCTGGATGTCGTCGAGGGCGTCGCGGGGGCGCTTCATCGCGAGGTGCACTCCGGCGAGCATGTGATGGGCCTCCGCCAGTCCGCGATCGAGCTTGATCGCGGCGCGAATGCGCTGCTCGGCCGCGACGAGATCGCCGCCGCGCTGCAGGGCCGCCGCCTGTCCGAGCAGTGCGTGGGCCCCGCTGCCGCCGGGCGTGCCGAATTGGGATTGTCGGGTCATCAGGTACGGGGAACGGTTCGGTGCCGCGGCTCCGCAGTCAGACCCGGGCGCAGCATGGTTCGAGTGGACAGCGCGAGAAGGATAGCGGCATGATCCGCACTCTTGCTCGCATCGCGGCCTGGGCCGCAACCCGGACGGGTTGCTGCGTCGCCGCTGCGCGGCGACCAGGAAAGCCCAGACCCCTTTGTTGCCTTTGGCCCTGCGGCCTTCGAATCGTCGCGTGACGCGACGATCGACCGGCCCGAGGGCGCAGCGTGCAAGCGCCGTCCAGGACCGCGACCCACCGCCATGGACTTCGATCCGACCCGCACCCTCGCCGAACTCGTCGACGCCTGTCGCGAGTGGAACCGATCCGACGACCCCGACGCGCGTGATGCCGCACGCAAGGACGCGATCGACTCCCTCGAGGAACTCCTCGACTGGATCAAGGGCGGCGAAGACCTGCCCAATCCCGACGGCGTGCGCGGCCACCTCGACAGCTGAGATCCCGCGATCACGGCCGCGCGACCAGGACCGCGACGTTGTCGCGGCCCCCATCGACCGACGGATCGTCGATGGGCCCTTGGAGCGCCGCGGCGGCGATGGCACGCGCCAGCAGCACGGGGTCACCGCCGCACAGTGCGCACAGGCGTGCCACGTCCTTCGGCATCACGCCGCCGTGCGAGCCGAAGGCCTCGTCGATGCCGTCGCTGTGCAGCACCACCACCTCGTGCGGCTGGAGCCGCCACGACAGCAAGCCCTCCGGTTCGCCGAGCGCCTCGCCCGGCACCAGAAAGCGCGCGCCGCGCGGAACCGCACGCGTGGCACCTCCGGCCGTGATGCGCAGGAGACTCGAGTCGCCGTAGGAAGCCGCCATCGCCTCACGGGTCGTGCGGTCGAGAACGGCGACGATCAGGGTCGTCGAAGACGCGGTCTGCGGTTCGGGCGCGAGCCGGTCGAGATCGGCGAGGAGGGCACGGAACGCGGCTGGATCTGCCGGTGGCTGCGCCGTGGCGACCGCCTCGATGAATCGCTCGGACGCGCTCCGCCCGAAGTGCGCGTCGGCGACCGCGAGCAGCAGGCGGCGCCCGTCGTCGACGAAGCAGCAGGCGTCCTCGTTGGGGAAGGCCGGATCACCCTTGCTGCGGAAGAAACGCTCGTCGGGGACGCCCCCAGCGCAGATCGCCGCGGCGACGTCGCCGGAACTCCCGTGCTCGGTGGCGATCGCACCGAACAGGCGGTGATCCCTCCCGAGGAGCACCGCGCGCCCGCCGGCATTCGGCGAAGGGCGGTTCAGCGACCGCCGGCCTCGTCGGGCTGGTTCTGATCGCCGTAGGGGTAGACGTCCCAGAACCACTGGAAGGGGAAGGTCACGATGTCCCAGGCCAGGACCACCGGGAAGGCCAGCACCGTGCCGCCGGCCCGCACGTAGACGGACTTCTCCGCCGCCGGCTGATCGTAGATCGACGGCTCGGAACGCGACCAGCGCACCAGATGAGAGGTCGCGCAGGCCGGCAGACACGCCAGGACGGCGAGGAGGAGGGCTTTCTCGAGCCGGTTCTTCATGGGTCGGCGGAATGTAGGAGGCGACGGCTCGCTCCGCGAGGGATCGCCGCGGGCGCGCATCCGACGGCGGGACTCTCCCGGTTCTTCCCACGCGCGGTCAGGGCAGGCCACGCCCGCGCGCGCGACGCGCCGTGGCCCCGTGGGGCGCCGCCGGCTAAGGGTCTCGGCGATGCGCATCCGGACCGGCACCGTCCTCCTCGCCACCCTCGCCTCCGCCCCCTGCACCCACGCCCAGGAGGCCGACTTCCTGCCCGCGGTCGAGCGCGACGCGCGCGTGCCCACCCTGCGCCAGGTGCTCGGCCACGACACCGGGGACGACATCACCGACCACCGCGGGGTCGCCGCCTTCCTGTCGGCGCTGGACCTCGCATCCGACCGCGTGCACGTCGAGACCTACGGCCGCAGCGTCGAGGGGCGCGACCTCTGGCTGTGTTTCGTGTCCTCGCCGCAGAACCTCGCGCGCCTCGACAACTGCCGCACCGCGATGCAGGCGCTGGCCGACCCGCGTCGAACCGACCACGCCGCCGCCGAGAAGTTGATCGCGTCCACTCCCGCCTTCACCTGGATCGCCTGCTCGGTGCACGGCGACGAGATCTCGCCGACCGATGCCGGGATGTGGCTCGCGTGGCACCTTGCGTCGGCGCGCGGCGACGCGCTGGTCGACACGATCCTCGCCGACACCATCGTCGTCATCGACCCGCTGCAGAACCCCGACGGCCGCGAGCGCTTCGTGTTCGGCGCGCGACAGACGCGCGGCCTGGAACCGAGCGCGGAGCCGTCCGCCGCAGAACGCGACCAGCCCTGGCCCGGCGGCCGCTTCAACCACGCGCTGTTCGACATGAACCGCGACTGGTTCGCGCTCACGCAGCCGGAGACCCGCGCGCGCGTGCGTGCCTTCCTGCGCCACTATCCGGTCGTCTACGTCGACGCCCACGAGATGGGCAGCAACTCGAGCTTCTACTTCGGGCCGCCCGCGGAGCCGCTCAATCCCGAGTTGACCCCGGCACAGCTCGACTGGCTCGGCCGCTACGGTCGCAACAACGCCGCGTGGTTCGACCGCTACGGCTTCGACTACTTCACGCGCGAGGTCTACGACTGCTTCTACCCCGGCTACGGCGACGGCTGGCCCTCGTACCAGGGAGCAGTGGGCATGACCTTCGAGGAGGCGTCGGTGCGCGGGCTCGTGGTGTGGCGCGAGGACGAGACCATCAGGACCTATCGCGAATCGGTGCGCCACCACGCGATGGCCTTCCTCGGCACCTGCGAGACCACCGCACGCAACAAGGCCGACGTGCTGCGCCGTTTCGCCGACGACCGGCGCAGTGCGGTCGCCGAGGGTCGCGACGGACCCACCCGTGAGTTCGTGTTGCTGTCCGGTCGCGACCCGACGGGCGCGCAACGACTCGCGCGCCTGCTCGCCTTCCAGGGCATCGAGGTGCGCCGCATCGCGCGTGACACCACCAATCCGGCCGTGCGCGAGCACGGGGCGACCGGCGAGGCAGCGTCGCGCGCGATCCCGGCCGGCAGCTTCGTGGTGCGTCTCGACCAGCCGGCGAAGCGGCTGGCGCACGTGCTGCTGAGCAAGCACCAGGACATGAAGGCCGACTTCATCAAGGAGCAGATCGAGAAGGAGAAGCGCCGCGAGTCGACCGACATGTACGACGTCAGCGCCTGGTCGCTGCCGCTGCTGTTCGGCGTGCCCTGCCTCGAGACCGGCACCTTTACGGAGGGTGATTCCGAACTGCTGAAGGTCGACGAACTCGCGGATCCGAAGGTCGACGAGGCCGCATTCGCGCAGTCACCCCACGCCAAGGTCGCCTACGTCCTGCCGTCGATCCGTTCGACGAGCATGCGTGCGCTCGCCGCGCTGCTGCGCGCCGGTGCGCGCGTGCACGTCGCGGGCAAGCCGTTCCGGATCGGCGACCGTCGCTTCGACGCCGGCGCGCTGATCGTCCGCGTCGCGGAGAACGCGGAGCGCATCCACGCGCTGGTGCACGCCCTCGATGCGGCACTCGACCTCGACGTCCTCCCCTGCGACAGCTCGTGGGTCGACGAAGGGGTGAACTTCGGCAGCAACGAGGTCGAGTGGGTCCGGCCGCCGCGGGTCGCACTGGCGTGGGATCGGCCGACCTCCGCGACCTCCGCCGGCGCGGTGCGCGACCTGCTCGAGACGCGCACCGGCTGGCCGATCACCTGCGTCCGCACCGAACGACTGCGCAGCGCGGATCTCACTCGTTTCGACGTGGTGATCCTGCCCGACGGCGGCGGCTACGCCGAATCGCTCGGCAAGGCGGGTGCGGAGCGACTCGGTGCCTTCGTGCGTGCCGGCGGCACGCTGATCACCCTCGGCGGCGGTGCGACGCGCTGGCTGTGCGGCAAGGACGTCGGCCTGCTGGCGACCGAGGCCGAGAAGCGCGAGAAGCCGGCGTCCGACGACAAGGCCAGGCCGGCACCGAAGAGCGAGGCGAAGAACGGCGAGGACAAGCCCGCCACGGAGAAGCCGACCGAGGAGGGCGCGAACCCGTCACCGACGCGCAAGCCCTTCGACTACGCACGCGCGATCCTCCCCGACGAGGAGCAGCCTGCGGCGACGCCGGGCGCGATCCTGCGCGTCGTCCTCGATGCCCGCGAGTTCGTCGCCTTCGGCGCGGGCGAAGCGGTGAACGTGCTGTCGACCGAGCGCGAGATCTACCTGCCGCTCAAGCTCGACCAGGGCACCAACGTCGGCGTGTTCGCGCCGCGCAACGAGCTGCTGCAGAGCGGCTTCGCCTGGAACGAGAAGCTCGACCAGCTCGCGCAGAAAGCCTGGGTCGTGCGGCAGCCGCACGGCAAGGGCCATGTGATCGCCTTCGCCGAGGATCCGGTGTTCCGCGGCTTCTGTCGCGCCAGCGAAAGGCTCCTGCTCGACGCCGTGTTCTTCGGCCCGGCATTCTGACGCGGTGATTGACGCGCAGCGGCCCGCCCGCCATCCTGCGCGCCCTGTGATCTTCGCGCGCCTCCCACTGCATCCGCATCACCATCATCACGGCCGACGCGCCGGTTGATGGTCGAGGAACGCGCACCGAAGAGACCCGCGACACCGAAGACCACGACGCCGGCCGATCGACCGGCGTCGCGTCGTTTCCGGACCTGACGTCGAGCGCCCGGCCGGCTCCCGCGAAGGAAGCCGATGACCGACTCCACAATCCCGCCCGCCCCGCTGCGCCTCGCCCTGCCGAAGGGCCGCATGCAGCAGGGCGTCCTCACCCTGCTCGAAGCCGCCGGCCTGCCGGTGCGCCTCGGCGACCGTGACTATCGCCCGCGGCTGCACCTCGACGGCATCGAGGCCAAGCTGCTCAAGCCGCAGAACATCCTCGAGATGCTGGTCGCCGGTTCGCGCGACCTCGGCTTCGCGGGACGTGACTGGCTGCTCGAACTCGACGCCGACCTCGTCGAGCTGTGCGACACCGGACTCGATCCGGTGCGCATCGTGGCCGCAGCGCCCCCCGCGGTGCTCGTCGACGGCCGACTGCCGCGCGATCGACACCTGATCGTCGCCTCCGAGTACGAGAACCTGACGCGACGCTGGATCGCGGCGCACGAGCTCGATGCCACCTTCGTGCACAGCTACGGCGCGACGGAGGTGTTCCCGCCCGAGGACGCCGACGTGATCGTCGACAACGCGGCCACCGGGGACACGCTCCGTGCCAATGGACTGGTCGTCGTCGACGAGCTGATGCGCAGCTCGACGCGCCTGTTCGCGAACCGCGGAGCACTCGACGACCCGCGTCGTCGCCCGCGCATCGACGCCATCGTGCTGCTGATCCGCTCGGTGCTCGACGCCCGCGCGCGCGTGATGCTCGAACTCAACTGCACGGCGGCTGCGCTGCCGCGCATCGTCGAGGCGCTGCCCTGCATGCGCACTCCGACGGTGAGCCCACTCCACGACGGCGCCGGCTACGCGGTGAAGGCCGCGGTGCCGCGCGCACGACTCGCCGAACTGGTGCCGGCGCTGAAGGCGCTCGGCGGGACCGACCTCGTGGTGACCCCGATCGCGCAACTCGTCGCATGAACCCGGCCCCGCAAGACCCGTCCCCCGCTCCCCTGCCGCGCCTCCTCGATCTCACGCCGTACCGCCGCAAGAACCTGCCCTCGGACGTCGACCTGCGCCTCGACGGCAACGAGGGCGCGCCCGTCGACCTCGCCCTGCTGCGCGAGCTGCACGCCGTCGATCCGCGTTGCCTGCGCGAGTACCCCGACAACCATGCGCTCGAGGAGGAGATCGCCGCGCTGCACGGACTCGATCCGGCACAGGTGCTGGTCACCGCCGGTGCCGACGAGGGACTCGACCGCGTGTTCCGCGCCTTCAGCGACCGCGATCGCGAGGTGGTCCTGCCGCAGCCGACCTTCGAGATGCTGCCGCGCTACGCATGCCTGAGCGGAGCGATCCTCCGCGACGTCGCGTGGGACGGCGGACCCTTCCCCCGCGATGCCGTGCTCGCGGCGCTCTCGCCGCGCACCGCGGTGGTGTTCGTGGTGTCGCCGAACAATCCGACCGGCGCGGTGGCGAGCGCGACCGACCTGCGCGCGGTCGCCGCCGCGGCGCCGCGCGCCCTGATCGTGCTCGATCACGCCTACTGCGAATTCGGCGACACGGACCTGACGGCGACGGCGCTCGCGCTGCCCAACGTCGTGGTGATGCGCACGCTGTCGAAGGCGCACGGCCTCGCCGGGTTGCGGATCGGCATGGTGTTCGGCGCGCCGGCGACGATCGACGCGCTGCGTCGCGCCGGAAGCCCGTACACCGTGGCCGGTCCGTCGCTCGCGATCGCGCGGCGCGTGCTGCGCACACGCGAAGCCCAGGTGGCGGACTTCGTCGCGCGCGTGCGGCAAGAGCGCACGGAACTCGCCGCGGCGCTGCGCGGCGCGGGCCTCGACGCGCCCGACTCGCAGGGCAACTTCGTGCTCGCCCGCGGCGAAGGGACCTCGGCGCTGTTCGAGCGTTTCCTCCGCCACGGCATCGCGGTCCGTCGCTTCACAACCGGCCGCGGCATCGAGGGTGCATTGCGCATCACCTGCCCCGGCGACGCTGCGGCCTTCGCACGCGTGCTCGCCGCGATCGCCGATCGGCCGCGCTCGCCGGCGCAGGACGCCCGCAGCGCCGCGGTGCAACGCAGGACCTCGGAGACCGCGATCCGCTGCAAGCTGTCGCTCGACGGCAGCGGCGACGCGCGCGTCACCACCGGCATCGGTTTCCTCGACCACATGATCGGCGCGCTGTGCCGCCACGCGCGCTTCGACCTCGAGCTCGACTGCACGGGCGACCTGTGGATCGACGATCACCACACCGCCGAGGACTGCGCGCTCACGCTCGGCGATGCGCTCGCGCGCGCCCTCGGCGAGCGGCGCGGCATCGCGCGCTTCGGCCACGCCTTCGCCCCGCTCGACGAGGCCCTCGCACGCGCGGTGGTCGACTTCTCCGGACGACCCTTCGCAGCGATCGATCTCGGCCTGAAGCGTCCGGCGATCGGCACCATCGCCGCCGAGAACCTCGCGCACTTCCTGTCGTCGCTGGCGCTCGCGGCGCGGCTCACGCTGCACGTCGACGTGCAGAAGGGCGACAATGACCACCACCGCGTCGAGGCGGCGTTCAAGGCGACGGCGCTCGCCCTGCGCATGGCGCTGCAGCGCGACGGCACCACGCTGGTACCGAGCACCAAAGGGGTCCTGTGAGCGCCGCAGTCGAAGTCGCCGTCGTGCGTACCGGCGTCGCGAACCTCGCCTCGGTGCTCGCCGGACTGGGGCGCGCCGGGGCACGTGCCACCCTCACCACCGATCCCGCGACGGTCCGCTCCGCGGCGGCCGTCGTGTTGCCCGGCGTCGGCGCCTTCGACGCCGGCATGACCGCGCTCGAGGATCACGATCTCTGCGACGCCCTGCGCGCGCGCATCGCCGCCGATCGACCGACGCTCGCCATCTGCCTCGGCATGCAGCTCCTCTTCCAGGGCAGCGAGGAGAGCGAGCGCGGCCGCGCCGGGCTCGGTGTGCTGCACGGTCGCGCGCTGCGGTTCCGCGCACCCTTGCGCGTGCCGCAGCTCGGCTGGAACCGGGTCACTCCCGAGCCCGGCTGCACCGTGCTCGCCCCCGGCTTCGCCTACTTCGCCAACTCGTACCGCATCGTCGAGGCACCGGCGGACTGCCGCGTCGCATCCGCCGACCACGGCGGACCCTTCGTCGCGGCGCTCGAACGCGGGCAGCTCCTCGCCTGCCAATTCCACCCCGAACTCAGCGGGGCCTTCGGGCGCGCCCTGCTGCAGAGCTTCGTCGCACGCACCCGGGGAGTCGGAACATGCTGACACGGAGGGTGATCCCCTGCCTCGATTGCCGCGACGGCCGCGTGGTCAAAGGCGTCAACTTCGCCGGGCTGCGCGACGCCGGCGATCCGGTCGAACTCGCCGCCCGCTACGAAGCGGACGGTGCCGACGAGATCGTGCTGCTCGACGTCGCCGCGACACCGTCGGAGCGCGCAACCGCGTTCGACACGGTGCGTGGCGTGCGCGCGGTGCTGTCGATCCCGCTCACCGTCGGTGGCGGCGTGCGCAGCGCCGACGATGCCGCGCGCCTGCTCGACTGCGGCGCCGACAAGGTCGCGGTCAACACCGCGGCGGTCGTCGATCCGACGCTGCTCACCGCGCTGGCGACCCGCTTCGGCGTGCAGTGCACGGTGCTCGCGCTCGACGTCGCTCGCTCCGAAGTGGTCGTCCGCTCCGGTCGCGAACGCACCGGACGCGACGCTCGCGCCTGGGCAGTCGAGGCGGTGCGACGCGGTGCCGGCGAGATCCTGCTCACCAGCCACGACCGCGACGGCACGCGCAGCGGCTACGACCTCGCGCTCACCAGGGCGATCGCCGCCGCGGTGAGCGTGCCGGTGATCGCATCGGGCGGCGCAGACTCGACCACGCACATGATCGAGGCCTTCGCGGCCGGAGCCGATGCCGTGCTCGCGGCGTCGATCCTGCACGACGGCGACACCACCGTCGCCCGCATCAAGCGCGAACTCGCGGCAGCGGGCCTGGAGGTGCGACCGTGATCGTGCCCTCGATCGATCTCATGGGAGGTCACGCCGTGCAACTGGTCGGCGGCGAGACGCTGCGCATCGATGCCGGCGATCCACGTCCGATCGCGGAGCGTTTCGCCCTCGCCGGTGAGATCGCGGTCGTCGACCTCGATGCGGCGCTCGGACGCGGCGACAACCACACGCTGATCGAGGAGCTGTGCCGCATCGCTCCCTGTCGCGTCGGTGGCGGGATCCGCGATCTCGATGCCGCGCGGCGCTGGCTCGATCGTGGCGCGCAACGCATCGTGATCGGCACGGCGGCGGAGCCGGAGCTGCTCGCGCAGCTCCCCGCCCAGAGGGTGGTGGTCGCCCTCGATGCGCGTCACGGCGAGGTCGTCGATCGCGGCTGGACCCGCGCGACCGGTCGCAGGGTGTCGGAGCGGATGGGCGAGTTGCACGGGCTGTGCGGCGGGTTCCTCGTCACCTTCGTCGAACGCGAGGGCCGCATGCGCGGCACGGCACCCCTCGACGAGGTGCGCGCGCTGGTCGACCTCGCCGCCGGCGCACGCGTCACCATCGCCGGCGGCGTGACGACGGCGCGCGACATCGCGGAACTCGACGCCGCGGGCGCCGACGCGCAGGTCGGAATGGCCCTGTACACCGACGCTTTGGACCTCGGCGATGCGATCGCGGCGCCGCTGCGCAGCGATCGTCCCGACGGCCTGTGGCCCACGGTGGTCGTCGACGAACTCGGCGTCGCCCTCGGCCTCGCCTGGTCCGACGCCGAGAGCCTTCGCACCGCCGTGCGCGAACGCCGCGGTGTGTACCACTCGCGACGCCGCGGCCTGTGGCGCAAGGGCGAAGGATCCGGCGACGTGCAGGACCTGCTCCGGGTCGACCTCGACTGCGATCGCGACGCGCTGCGCTTCGTGGTGCGCCAGCACGGACGGGGCTTCTGTCACCTGGGGACGCACACCTGCTTCGGCCCTTCGACCGGACCGACCGCGCTCGAGGCGACCCTGAGGGCACGTCGTGCGAGCGCGCCCGAGGGCAGCTACAGCAGACGCCTGTTCGACGACCCGGCACTGCTCCGCAGCAAGCTCGTCGAGGAGGCCGGTGAACTCGCCGCGGCTTGCAGTGCACAGGAGGTGGTCGCCGAGGCCGCCGACGTGTTGTTCTTCACCATGGTGCGGCTGGCCGGAGCCGGGTGTTCGCTCGGCGACGTCGCACGCGAACTCGACCGGCGCGCGCGCGCCGTCACCCGCCGTCCGGGCGATGCCAAGGAGACCCGATGAGCCCCGAGCGGATCCTCCCCCGTGTCGACGCGCAGGCACTCTGCGCCGCCGGCCCCACCGCGATCGACTCCGACACGCTGCGCAGCGCCGCCGCGATCGTGACGGACGTGCGTGAGCGCGGCGACTCGGCCTTGCGGGAGTACGCCGCGCGCTTCGACGGTCTCGCCCCCGGCGCCCCCTTGCTGCTCGACCGGAGCGTGCTGGACCGTGCCCGCGACGCCCTGGCACGCGAGGATCGCGCTGTGCTCGAGCGCACCGCGCAGCGCATCGCGACCTTCGCGCGCGCGCAGCGAGCGGCGCTGGCGGAGATCGAGGTCGCGGTCCAGGGCGGTGTCGCGGGACACCGCGTCGTGCCGGTCGAGCGCGCCGGTTGCTACGCGCCGGGCGGCCGTCATCCGCTGCCGTCCTCGGTGCTGATGACCGCGGTCACGGCGCGCGTCGCCGGCGTCGAGACGGTGATCGTCGCCTCGCCAAACCCTGCGCCGATCACGCTCGCCGCCGCGGCCATCGCCGACGCCGACGCCGTGCTCGCCTGCGGCGGTGCACAGGCCGTCGCGGCGCTCGCCCATGGCACCGCGACGGTCGGTCGATGCGACGTGGTGGTCGGTCCCGGCAATCGCTTCGTGACCGCAGCCAAGCGCATCGTGGCCGGCGACGTCGGCATCGACATGCTCGCCGGTCCCTCGGAGCTGTGCGTGGTCGCCGACGAGCACGCCGACCCGGTCTGGATCGCCGCCGACCTGTGCGCGCAGGCGGAGCACGACGTCGACGCGCGTGCGGTCCTCGTGTCGATCGCCGACCGCGGTCTGGTCGACGCGGTCGAGGCGGAGCTGCACGCGCGGCTCGCGACGCTGCCGACTGCGGCCGTCGCGCGCGCCGCACTCGCGCGCGGCGCGGCCACCGTGGTACCGGATGCGGAGGCGGCGCGGTGGCTCTGCGATCGTCTCGCCCCCGAACATCTCCAGGTGATGACGCGCGCACCGGCCGACTTCGCGAACGGACTGCGACACCACGGCGCGCTGTTCCTCGGCGCGCACAGCGCCGAGGTCTTCGGCGACTACGGCATCGGTCCGAACCACGTGCTGCCGACCGGTGGCGCGGCACGGCAGAGCGGGGGCCTGTCGGTCCTCGACTTCCTGCGCGTGCGCACCTGGCTACGGATCGACACACCCGATGCCGTGGCCGTCACGGACGCGGCGCGGCTCGCCGAGCTCGAGGGGCTCGCCGGTCACGCCGCCGCCGCGCGGTGCCGCGCCCGGCGCTGACTTCGGTCGCGGTGCCGGGACGGTCGATGCCGAGGGCGGCCGCATGCGCATCCTGCTCTGCTCCCTCGCCGTCCCCTGGCCCAGCCGGCCACGCCTGGGGATCTTCCACGTGCATCAGGCACGGGCCCTCGCCGGGCTCGGCCACGAGCTGCGCATCTTCGGACCGGGGCCGTGGATCCCGGCCCCGCTCGGCAGCCTCTGGCGGCGCGTGCGCGATCACTCCCAGCGACCGCTGTGCTACGAGGTCGACGGCGTCGCGATCGACGCGCCGCGCGTCCCCTTCGCCTTCCCGCCCTTCGTCCGACGCAGGCTGGCGCGCCTCGCACCGCGCTGCGTGATGCACTGGGCGGATCACGCGATCGGACGCGAACTCGACGCCGCGATCCTGCGCTTCCGACCCGACGCCCTGCTCGCCCACGGCATCCAACCCTGGGGTCAGATCGTCCCCGCCGCCGCGCGTCGGCACGGCATCCGCTGCGCCTTCGTCGAGCACTCCGCCGACGACGTCTTCCGCCTGCGTCCGGCGAGCCGTCTCGGTCGCGCGGCGAGCGCCGCGGCGCACGCCGCCGACAAGGTCTTCGTCGTCGGCGCACCGATGCGCGACTGGCTCACGCGTGCGATGGGCTGGGACAACGTCGAGTTGCTGCCCAACGGCGCGCATCTCTCCAGCTCCGCACCGCCAGCGCGCCCCGCGCGCTTCGACGGGCGATTCGTGATCCTCGCCGCGACCAACTACTACCGGCGCAAGGGGCTCGAGGAGCTGATCGCCGCCTTCGACGAGGTCGCATCCGACCATCCGGACGCCGAGCTGCAACTCGTCGTCGACGCACCGAAGCGGCTGCTCCGCTGTGTGCAGTCCGCAGTGCATCGAGCGCGCATCCACGTGCAACCGCCCCTCGATCCGCAGGCCCTGCTCGCCTTCATGGGATGGGCCGACCTGTTCGCGCTGCCGTCGTGGCGCGAGGCCTTCGGCCTGGTCTACGCCGAGGCACTCGCCGCGGGAACTCCGGTGCTCGCGACCTCCGACAGCGGATTCGCCTGCGAGGCCACCGCGTGGCACGCGGAGGGGAATCCGCGGCCGGCGACGATCGTCCCGCCGCGCGATCACGCGGCGCTGGTCGCTGCCCTCGGTTCCGCCCTGCGCTCGCGCGCCGCGCTGCGCGAGGGCGCCGCGTCGGGCGCGCGCATGGTCGCCGCGCGCTTCACCTGGCAACGCAACGCGGAGCGGCTGGTGGACGCGCTACGCGGAACTCAGATCGTGGCGACGAACGACGAAGCCGGCAATCCCGCGCCGTTCTCGAGGTCGGATTCGTCCGCGGCACCGAAGGCGTAGCGCACATCGACGGGTGCGGCGACACCGTCCGCCCAGAGCACGATGGTCTCGCCCTCGATGGTCGCCGTCGCGGCGTGCCACTGTCCGTCGCTCCCGGCGATCTCGAAGTGCCGCGGCGGCTGACCGGAGCGCGTACGCAGACCCTTCGCATGCGTGAAGCCCACGCGCAGGCGCGCGCCCTCGACCTTGAAGCCGCTGAACAGCGGGCCGCTGAACTCGAGATCCTGGCCGTAGTCGCGAGCCAGCGCCCAGAGCGCGAGACGGTGACCGACGTCGATCTTGTCCCGGGGATGGATGTCGCGCGGATTGCCGATGTCCATCGTCACCGCCATCCCGACATTGGGCAGCACGTCGAGCGTGCGGCGCTGCGCGTCGCGCAGCAGCGCAGCCTGGCCGTGGTCGCCGCCGTACTCGAAGGGTGCGATCTGGACCAGATAGAACGGGAAGTCGCCGCGGCCGAACTGCTTGCGCCAGTCGCGGATCATCGCCGGGAACAGCGTGCGGTACTGGGCGAAGCGGTCGACGTTGGACTCGCCCTGGTACCAGATCGCACCGCGGATCCCGAAGGGCGCGAGCGGCGCGATCATGCCGTTCCAGAGCGAACTCGGATCGCCGGGGCCGACGCTGTCGGAACGCGGGCGCGGCGGGAGATCGGCCATCGACGCACCTTCGTGCACGCGCCAGGTGCCGGCGAGTGAAACCGCGTCCTTGCCGTCCTCGTCCTCCACGCGGCGCACGCGGATCGCCTCGGCGGCTCCGACGAAGCCACCTTCGCCGCCGGTATCCAGGTTGCGCACGGCGATCGTCGTCGTGCCGCCACGCACGAGGCGCGCGGGCACGTGGTAGCTGCGCGCGACGTTCCAGCCGCGCGTGCTGCCGATCTCGACGCCGTCGAAGTAGGTGCTGTCGTCGTCGTCGATGCTGCCGAGCTCGACGATCAGCTCGTGCCCGACGAAGGAGGCCGGGATCTCGACGGTGCGGCGGTACCACAGCACGCCGTCGAAGGACGCGAAGGGCGTGTTGTTCCAGGCGCCGGGCACCGGCAGGGTCCGCCACGCCGAGTCGTCCAGGCCGACGGCGGCGAAACCGAGCGGACGCCCCGGAGCGGGGTAGCCGACGTCCTTCGCACGCGTCGCCTGCTCCCACTCCTCCTCGGCATGTGCACGCTTCCGCGCGGCGGCCTCGGGATCGGCAGCCATGGCCTGCATGCGCGCGAGCGCGGGCTGGAACTCGGGGAACTCGGCGAGCCCTTCGGCACGCGTCCAGGCCTCCGCCGGCGTGCCGCCCCAGTCCGATTGCACGAGGCCGATCGGCACGCCGAGCTTCTGCTCGAGCTCGACGGCGAAGTGCCAGGCGACGGCGCTGAAGTCCGGCACGGTCGCTGGTGAAGCACGCCGCCAGCTCCCGTCGACGTCCGACAGCGGACCGGCCGCGACGCGGTTCTGGACCTGGAACAGCCGGATGTTCGGGCGGTCGGCGGCGGCGATCGCGGCGTCACCGCCGTCGGAATCGCGGAGCCGCCACTCCATGTTCGACTGACCCGAGCACAGCCACACCTCGCCGAGCATCACGTCTTCGAGCCGGACCGCCTCGTTGCCCGACGCGACGGTCACGACGAAGGGACCACCGGCCGGGCCGGTCTTGACGTCGACGCGGAAGCGCCCCGCGGCGTCGGCCGTGGTGTGGGCACGCTCGGCGCCCGGCCAGGACGGCACGACCTCGACACGACCCCCGGCCGCGCTGGTGCCGAAGATCGGGACGGTGGACTCGCGCTGGAGCACCATGTGCGCACCGAACACGTGCGGCAGGGCGAGTTGCGCGGAGAGGGGGGCGGTCGCCAACAGGACGGCGACGGACGGGAGGAGGGTCGATCGCATGGTCGCTTCGCTTGCGGGCGGCGCAGCATCCGGGAATCGCTGTCCCCTTGCGAGCCTCGACCGGATCCAACCGGGCGGATCCGGCGCTACGCTGCCGGCCCTGCATGCTCCGCACCCTGCTGTCGCTGTCGATCCTGTTGTGCGGTGCCGCGCTGGCGCCGGCACAGAACGGAACCTCCTCGGTGATCCCGCCGAGTGCCCAGCGGGTGCGCGAGGTGCCGGTGTTCTGGTTCATCGGACAGTCGAACTGCGCGGGCGGCTCCAACGGCTTCTGGCTCGCCAATCCCTTCGCCCCGGGCAACCGCTGGCCGCAACTCGCGGCGCAGTCCTTCACGCGCATCTGGTGGCAGGGCGCGAGCGCGATGCGCCCGAACGCGAAGCCGGCCTGGGAGGACTACCGCACCGGGCAGCTCACGCCGATCAACAACTCCAACTTCCAACTGAACGAGGCGAACTTCGGACCCGAGGCATCCTTCGGTGACGCCGCCGCGCGCGCGCTCGGCGAGCCGGTGTTCCTGTTCAAGTTCGTCGCGATCGCCCCGCTGCATCCGGACGCCCCGATCACCTTCAGCCGACGCCCCGACCGCGAGACGGTTTTCGACACCATCCTCTCGGATTGGCAGCAGGCGGCACGCGCACTGCGCCAGCAGGGCCTGGTTCCGCGGGTGCGCGGCATCTGCTGGATCCAGGGTGAGTACGACCTCGGCCTCAGCTACGCGCCGAGCTACGCGCAGAACCTCACGCAACTGATCGCCGACTTCCGCGCGGCGATCCTGCGCATCGACCCCGACAACGGCGTGCCCCGCTTCGTGATCTCGCGCATGCACGACCGCCATGTCCCGCGCAGCGCGTTCAGCCTGGGCGAAGCCACGCTGCGGGCCGCGCAGGCGCAGGTCGCCAGCACTGTTCCCGGCGCCGTGCTCGTCGACACCGACGACCTGCCGCTCGATCTCGCGTCACCGAACCTCGTCCACTTCGACTCGGTGGGCGACGTCCTCCTCGGCTTCCGCCTGTTCTCGAGCTGGTCGGACCGTGACACCGCTCCACGACGCTGAACGCAGCGCGACCGTGGCTATGCTGCCCCGCCGATGACCGAGACCCCGGAACCCGTCGAGATCGCCGAGGCACCCCGCAAGCGAGGCTTCGGGGCGCTGCCGCGCTGGAAGAAGATCCTCGTGGTCGGCGCCGGTGCGCTGCTGGTCTGCGGACTGGCGATGCTCCCCTTCGAACTCGGCGGGAGCGACAAGCTGTCGACTTCGCAATCCGGCGGCGGCGCGATGCTGCAGCCGGCGGGGACGGGTGGACCCGAGGTCGTCGGTCAGGACCCCGAGATGTCGCCGGCGCTGCTGAAGCTCGGCTTCAGCTTCTTCGCCGCCTTCGCCGCCGGCCTCGCCATCCGCTCGTTCCTGCGCATCGCGATGATCTTCGTCGGCCTGCAGATCCTCGCGCTGATGGGGCTCTCCTACCTGCAGTGGGTCACCGTCCACTGGGAGACGATGTCGAGCGCCTTCGACGTGTTCGCGAAGAACGTCCAACAGGAGGCTGGATCGTTCCGGACCTTCATCACGGGCAGCCTGCCGCAGGCGGGTCTCGCGACGATGGGTCTGTTCGCGGGCCTCAAGCGTTGAGCGCCGTGCACCGGCTCAGCGCGAAGCGCCGCCGGTGCCCGACTCCGCCGGCCACAGCGCCGCGAGCATGCGACGCGCCACCGCATTGCGCGGCGGATCGTCGAAGGCATCCTCGACCTCCGCGCGCACATCGTCCCAGGTCGCGCTCTGACCGGCCGCGCGCCAGGCCGGGAGGTGTGCGAGAACGGCGTCCACGGCGACCAGGGTCTGACCGTCCTGGTGACGCAACGCGGTGCGCACGGCGGGCGCGACGATGCGCGACGAGTCGATCGTCGAGAGCGCGCCGAGCAACACGATGCGCACCTGCGCGTCCTTCACCCGCGGAGTGTGCTGCACCAGGAAGTCGAGGTGTTCGGGCGCGCCGAGCGCACGCAAGGCCTCGAGATCGGCAGCCGCGGGCGTGAGCCCCTCGCGGTCGGCGCGCTGCACCACGTCGAGCGCGGCCCGTTCGCGTTCCGCACGCAGGCGCAGCGCGCCGCAACTGGCGCGCACATCGCCGCGCTCCGTCGCCTCGGCGAGACGTCCGCACAGCAGGATCGCGCCGTCGTACTCGCCGGACTCGATGGCGGTCCGGATCGACTGCAGGTGCAGGTCGATCAGGTGGTCGAGCCACGCCGTGGCGTGCCTGCCGCTCGGCGTCCAGCCGAAGCGATCCTTCACGTCCTGCAGCGCGGCGAGCGCCTCGATGGCGCGGCCGTCGTCGAGTTCGCCGAGGCTGGCGCCGAGGGCGACCGATGCGCGCCGTGCCGCGGTCAGCTCCGCACCACCCACGACACCCGCGCCGACCAGGATCAGCGAACACGCGGCGGTGACCACCAGGCGTCGCCTGCGTGCGCGACGCCGTGCCGCGCGACCACTCTCGATGTCGGCGACGATCGTCGAGAGTTCGGCGTCGCGGGGGTCCTGACGCAGTGCGGCACGCAAGCAGGTGAGACCCGCCGTCTCGTCGCGTGGCAGCAGGCGTTCGCCGAGCGCGCGATAGAGGCGCGCCGACTCCTGCCAGTGGCCGAGGTCGGATTCGACGTCGGCCAGCGTGGTGACCAGGCTCGGCTCCGCGCGCGGACCGCGTTCGGCGACGTGCGCCTGCAGGAGCTGACGCGCACGCTCCGCGAGCCCCATGCCGCGCAGCCGCGCGACGAACTCGAGCATCGCCGCGACGAAGGAGTCGATGTCGGCATGGTGCTCGAGGAGGCCGACCAGCTTCTCCTGGAGCGGTAGATCCTCGGGCGCCAGCGTCACGGCGTGGCGATAGCACTCGATGGCGAGTTGGTGGTCACCATCGCGCGTGGCGTCGTGACCCAGCCGCGCGAGTTCGACGGCAGCGGCATCGCGACGACCGTTCTGCTCCAGCAGACCCGCGAGGCGACGGCGCAGATCGCGATCGCCGGGGGTCAATCGCGTCGCGCGTTCCAGCGCACGCATCGCGTCCTCGCCGCGGCCGTCGCTCTCCGCGGTGCCGGCCAGTGCCAGCAGTTCCTCGACCGAGCAAGGGCGGGCGACGCCGTTCTGCACCAGGTCGTAGATGGCCTTGCGCACGACGAAGGACGAACGACCGGTGCGACGCAGGATCTCGGCGACGGTCGTGCGACCGTCGAGGTGCGGAGCGATCGCCGCGATCGCCGTGTCCTCGAGGAAGGCCTCGTAGCCCTCGAGCAGCACGAACAGGTCGTCGGGTGAGCCGACGACGAGCTGGATGCGCTCGAGTTCGTCACGGCGTCGCGCTGCCTCCATCAGGAGCGGACCGACGTCGAGACGTAGGTCGAGTTCGAGCAGGTCGGCGTCGAACACGCGCGCGGGGGCGGAGCCCTCCTCGAAGCGGAACTCGGCGTCCTTGGCGAGGAACAGCTCGTAGACGGCTTCGCGCACGCGGTCGGCGACCGCGGCACGGAGCCGGTCGGGGTCGATCACGCCCTTCTCGAGGAGGACACCGATCGGCGCCTTCTTCGAGCGCCGGTTGCGTGCGAGCGTGCGTTCGACCTCCTCGGCGCAGAGCGCACCGGTCTCGCAGAGATGCTCGACGACGCACAGTCCGCGCCCGGCCCCCAGCGAGAAGCCCGACACCGCGCCGCCCTCGAAACGCACGTGACGTTCGTCGCGGCGCACCCGCACGCACAGCGTGCCGGTGATGCGGTTGGCTGCGACATTCTGGAACACGTCCGCCAGTCCGATACCGCGAAGATCCCCTGCGAAACTCATCGTCGTCTCCCGTCCGTGGTGTTCACCGGATCGGCATCACGGACGCCGGGCTGTAGCGGAACCCGACACGCGGCCCGTCCCGGGACATCCCTCCGCCGCGCGATCCCGCATGTGGAAACCCGGCGCCGCGTACCACCACGGCGGCCCACTCCGCGGCCGCGCCGTGCGCTCGCGCCTCCGGCGCCATCGATTCCAGGTCGCGCTAAGGGTCACGCCGTCGGGGGATCGAAAACAGGGATCGGACCGACGTGCCCCAGCGGCAGGATGCTGGACCAATCGCGTAGCTCGAGCCCAGGGAGACCACCGGATGCGGCCGAAGGCCTCGTCGACGCCCTCGCTCTGTACTTGAAGGCGTGCTCGGTGCTCCCCGAGAACCATCCGCGCGTCGGCGAGGCGATCGTGGTCCTGCAGCAGAGACTCGCGCTGGCGAGCCCGCGCGGTGAGGGGGTGGAGATCGCGCTCACCACCACCGGGATGTCCGCACTCGGTCGCGAGATCCCGGCCTCACAGCCGGCGGTCGGCTGGCTGCGCGAGCGCTTCGCACGCGCGCGCGTGCTCGGAGTGCGGCTCGCGGCCCGGCCCGATCCCGCCGCGTTGTCCGCCTTCGCGTTCGGACTGCGCCAGTGCTTCCCTCCCGGCGCTCCGCCGCTCGCCGACGTGTGGCGTCACTCGGGTCACGGAGTGGAACCACTGCTCGCCACGGCGCAGAGCGCGGCGAGCGCGCCGACCGAACCACGTCCGCTCCACAGCGGCGCGCCCGCGGGCATGATCCCCGCGCCCTTCGCGGGATCGCATGGTGGCGGACACGTCCCTGCGGCGGCGAGCCCGTTCCCCGCGGGCATGCCGCAGATGGGCGTGGCGCAAGCGCAGGCACCGTCACCCCCCGTGCCGACGATCCAGCGCGCCTCGCTGGACGCCGTGCTGCAATGCCTCGCCCGCTCCGACCGCGCCCGCACGATGCTCGCCGCGATGCACCAGCGCGTCGACGCCGAGTACCACGGTGCGGCGCATCTCGACGTCTCGTCGATGCTGGAAGCGGTGGTCGGTGAACTGCCGAGCGTGCTGTGTGCTCGACCCGACGCCGCGACGCTTCAGATCGAGTCCGTGCTGGAGGCGCTGCTCGCCCAGATCGACGGCTTCCTGCTCGCGCGACCGGACGATCCCGGCACACGCATGACGCACATGGCGACGACGCTCGCACGCCGTCGCTTCGACGGCGCGAGTGCGCCGCAACTCGCGGCTCCCGCGCCGTCACCGCAGTCGGCGGTGCCGCCGCGACCCGCTCCGCCGCCCCTGCCGGTCGGCACCGTGGTCGGCAGTCCCTTCGATGCACAGGAGCGACGCGGCGTGCCGGTCACGCCCGAAGAGCCTCCGCGGGCACCCGAGGCCACCGAGCGCAACCGCGTCCTCGACGCCTTCGCGATGCCACCGCCGACGCTGCCGTCGACCGCGCGCGGACCGGTGCTGCCGCCGCCTGCGGAGATGGCGACCGCCGCATCACTGACGCCGCGGCCGCAGATCCGCGACGACAGCTTCGAGTCCTTCCTCGAGGGCGTGCGCACCAACGTGGTCTCCCGCAGTCAGGCAGCGGCGACCGCGCAGACCCGACTCGAGGACAGTTCGGATCTCCTGATCGAGGAGCTCCGCGCGATGCCGTACCCGAACGACCTCGAACTCGACGGCGGCGACCCCGCGCTCGGCGAAGGTTCGCTCGGTGCTGCGCTCTACCTCCTCACCTACTCGACCGAGGGGCAGCGGATCGTCGAAGCGGTCGCGCGCGCGCTCGAGGCCATCCTGCGAGCACCCAGCGTGGGGCAACGTCGCCTGCTCGCCCGCTGGCTGCGCTTCGCCCGCGAAGGCGGCCCCAACGGCACACAGGACGAGGCGAATCACCGCCTGTTCGACTTCCTGCAGCGCAACGGCATCACGCAGATGCTCTCTGCGCGCGAGACCCTCGATCTCGATCAGGTCGTGCAGACCTTCCCGACGCAGTTCGTCGCATTCCTCGACGGACTCGACCTGAAGGACCCGCAGAGCGAGAAGACCTTCGGCGAGCTGTGCGACAAGGTCGGCGAGGATTCGGTCATCGATGCCGCGCGCGTCCTGATCGAGGACGGCACGCTGCTCACGCCGCATCGCACCGAGAAGATCCTGAAGCTCGGCGGTCGCCGAGCGGCGGGCATCGCCCGCGCCTACGTGGCGACCGGTGCGGCCTGGACGCGTGCCCTCGTGGTCAACTTCCTCCGCAGGCAACAGCTCCCCCGCCAGGAGGCCGCCGCGCTGTCGATCATCCAGCCGATCACGACCTTCCCGAGCGGCTACCTCGCCGACCTGTGCGAGTGCGTCGCGCGCGGCAAGAGCAACTTCAAACTCCACGGCTACACCAGCCTGCTGCTGCGGCAGTACATCCGCGACACCGCCGAGAACCCGGGGGATCTCGATCGTCGTCTCTACGCGATCCGTGCCCTCGCGCACTGGCCGACTCCGGAGACGATCCAGTACCTCGAACAGCTCACGAAGGAAGGACGCCTGCTGGCACCGACCAAGGAGTCGCGCGCGGTGCGGCAGGCGGCGTCGGAGACCCTGAAGACGATCCGCGAGTCGAACAAGGAGCAGGGATGACGAACCCTCCCCAGAAGGCCGTGGTCCGTCTGCCCCGCGCCCTGCTCGCGCTGACCGAGCATCTCGTCGCCTGCCTCGTCGCGTGTCGCATCCACGAGCCGAGCCACCCGCGGGTCGTCGCCGCGTTGAGCCAGGTCCGCGATGCACTGCACGAGCTGCGCGCCGAGACCGGCGAGCAAGCGTTCACGCTCGCGGTGCAGGGCGAGACGCTGATCTTCCAGGGCCGGCTGCCGATCCCGCAGAACATCTCGGCCGCGCGTCTCGTCGAGGCCTTGCGGCGCTGGCGAGCCAACGGGCTGCAGGTGCACGCCGAGGTTCCCGACGCCGAGCTCGCCACCCTGTTCCGCATCCTGCTGCGCACGCCGGACCACGTCGTCGCCGACGCCAGCGCGGTCAATCGCGCGATGGCCGAGCTCGGTGTGCTCGCCGTCCGTCTCGTACCCGGCAGTCAGGCGGAACCGGCTCCGACGGCCCCGCGATCGAGCCTTGCACAGCACGTGACGCGTTCGCCCGCCGGAGCGGTGATCGACGGCGCCGAGACCCTCTTCACCGGCATCGCCGCGGGTCAACCGCTGGACATGGTGCGGGCGCGACGCTGTGTCGAGTCGCTGCTCGCGACCTTGGATGCCGCGGCCACCGGGGCCGAGACCATCGATCTCGGAACGCAGCCGGAGGAAGACCATCTGCTCGTGCTGCATTCGCTGCGCGTCGCCGGACTCGCGATGCTCGCGGCGCGCGGCCTCACGCGCGACAACGAACTGGTGCTGCGTCTCGGCACGGCCGCGCTGGTCCACGACATCGGCAAGCTGCGCATGCCGCTCCACCTCGTCACGCTGGAAGGTGACGACCATGAGTCCACCGATGCCACGCTGCGCGAGCACCCGCGAGTCGGTGCGGAACTCGTGCTGCAACAGCAGAACGTCGACCCGCTGCAGCTCGAGGTCGTGTTCGGCCATCACCGCTCGATCAACGGGCAGGGCTTCCCGGACACCCCGCACGACCATCGCCCCTCGCGATTCGTCCAGATCGTGCAGATCCTCGATCGCTTCGAGTCGATGACGGCACGTCGCGCGGACCGCGCGCCGATGACCCCTACGCTCGCCTGGCGCTCCCTGGCACGCCACTCCGACACCGTCGACCCGGGACTCCTTCGCCGCGTGATCGAGGCGATCGGCATCTGGCCGCTGGGCGCAGAGGTCACGCTCTCGAACGGCGACGTCGGTCGCGTGGTCAAGGCGACGCGAGATCCTGCAGCACCGATCGTGCGCATCACTTCCGCCGGACCGTCGTCGACGGCCGCCGGCCTGGTCGACCTGAGCCGCATGCGTGGCTCACCGGTGCGCGTCGCGGGCGTCGGCCCGGCCGCGCCGACCCACTGACGTTCGGGAGGCCGGAAGGCCAGAGGCCGCAATCCGATTCCCGGCGAACGCGGATCGATGCGCTAGTCTGTGGTGCCCGCCATGACCGTCAGCGAAGTCGAACTCGCGCAATTCCTCCGTCAGCGGACGCCGCGTCCATTGACGGCGGGGATCCGTCGCGCATGCCTGCCGCGCACCCCGCTGACCGCGACGATCGGCCTCCTGATCGCATCGATGCTGCTCTCCGTCGCGATGGTCGCGCGATGCTTCCCCGAGGGTCTCTGGGACGACCTGGCCCTCGACTTCGGACACACGGCGATCGCCACCGGCGTCGCCCTCGGCTCGCAGCCGGTGTCGGCCGACAGCGGACTCCCCGCGGATCGCTCCGAGGCGGGTGTCGTCCAGCGCATCGACTTCCGCTTCACGGCGAGCGACGGCGAACCGCTCCTCGGTTCGAGCTTCTCGCGCGAGGCGCCGCCGCTCCCCAACACTCCCATCGACATCACCTACTCGGTGACCGATCACACGCTCGCACGCGTGACCGGCACCACGCGTTCGCGCGGTTCACGGCTGGGACTGCTGAACCTCCTGATCCCGCTGCCGGCCCTGGCGTGTCTGCTCGTCGTCGTGATCTACCGCCGCCGGCGCCGCAACCTCCTGTCGCTCGGCGTGAACACGCGCGCAAGGGTGATCGACGTCGTCGAATCGTCTTCCACCCTGGGCCTGCCCCGCCTGTGCGTGGCGCTGTCGTTCCGCGACGGTCGCAGCACGGTGATCATGCTGAAGCGCGGCCGTCCCGACACCATCGCGATCCTCGACCGCGCCAATGCCGGCGAGCTGGTCCCGGTCCTGCGCGACCTCCGCAATCCTGCACGCTTGCTGCTGCTCGATCGGATCCGGGCCAATCCCGCTTCACGCTTCGAGGTCGACGAGGGGCTCGACGAGTTCGGTCGGACGCTCCGCCCGAAGGTCAATCGCGTGCTGGTCGGCGACTGACGAAGGCCAGCAGCGCCGCGCGCAGCGTGACACGCAGCCCAGCGGCGAGATCGTCCCTGAAGCGCGGGGTCGGCACCTCGTCCATGTAGAGCCGCTGGCTCATCTCGAGCTGCAGGGCGTGGATGCCTTCGGCCGGCCTGCCGAAGGCGCGCGTGATGTGACCGCCCTTGAACGGATCGTTGCGCGCTGCGCTGATCCCGCTGCCGGAGAGCACGTCGAACACCGCGTCGGCGAGGGGCCGATCGCACGAGGTGCCGTCGACATCGCCGAGCATGAAGCCCGGCAGGCGCGACTTCGCGAATCGGGGCACCTCGCTGACGATGCTGTGTGCGTCGAACAGGAGCGCGTAGCCGAAGCGGGCACGCAGGCGTTGCAACTCGGTGCGCAGCAGATCGTGATAGGGTCGCCAGTAGGCCGCGGTGCGCGCTGCGATCTCCGCGGCGTTCGGAGCCTCGCCGTCGCGGTAGATCGGATCGCCGGCGAAGGTGCGCGTCGGCACGAGCTCGGTCTCGGCGCGGCCCGGATACAGCGCGTGTCCGTCGGCCGGGCGATTGAGATCGATCAGGTAGCGCGACCACCGCGCACAGCACAGCACGGCACCGATCTGCGGGACGAACTCGTAGAGCCGATCGAGATGCCAATCGGTGTCGGGCAGTGCGCACACGCGCTCGCTGGCAAATCGGCCCGCGACGCCCTCGGGCAACGCGACCCCCGTGTGCGGCACGCTGACCAGCAGCGGCACTTCCGGTGCTGTCGGTCGCGACAGGATGAAGGGTTCGGTCATGGAGCGATCTCGGCGAGGCGGGCCGCGACCCTCGCGAAGTCGGCGGTGATCGATTCGCGGGCGACGTGACGACCGCCCTGCACGACGACCTGCCCGCCGACCAGGACGTGCAGGACCGGCGAATGCCCGGCCCGCGAGAACACGAAGGCGTCGAGCACGGTCTGCGGCGCGTGACCGACCAGCCGGGGGTCCTCCCGATCGAGGACCACGACGTCGCAGCGCCGTCCGACTTCGAGGGCGCCGATCGGCTGATCGAGCGCGCGCGCTCCGCCCGCGAGCGCCGCGTCGAACAGGCGCCGCCCGACGTGGCGTCGCAGCGCATGACCCGATTCCGCCGCGCGGTTGCGACGCTCGTCACGCAGACGCTGCCCGTACTCGAGCAGCCGCAGTTCCTCGGCCACGTCCATGCCGACGTGCGAATCGCTGCCGATCGCGATGCGACCGCCGGCCTCGAGGAAGGCCGTCAGCGGGAAGATGCCGTCGCCCAGGTTCGCCTCGGTGGTCGGGCACAGGCCGGCGACGGCGCCGCACCGCGCGAGTGCGGCGAGTTCGTCGCCCTCGGCGTGGGTCGCGTGCACGAGGCACCACATCGGATCGACCAGTCCGCTCCCCATCAGCCACTCGACCGGCCGCGCGTTCAGCGCCGCCCTGCACTGCTCGACCTCGGCACGTTGCTCGGCGACGTGGATGTGCACGGGTGCGTTCGGCGCAGCCTCGCGCACGGCGCCGACGATCGCCCGCAGTTCCTCGGGTGCCACCGCACGGAGGCTGTGCGGGGCGACACCGATGCGATGGCGGGTGGCACCGCAGTGCACGCCGTCACGCGCCGCGCCCCACAGCGTCAGGAAGTCGTCGACGTCCCGCGATCCGAAGCGGCGCTGGGTGGTCGCGAGCGGGCGTCCGAATCCGTTGTGCAGATAGGCGACCGGCAGCAGGCTGACCGCGATGCCGGTCCGTTCCGCGGCGGCGAGGATGCGCAACGCGGTCTCGGCGCGCTGCGGATACGGCGAACCGTCGGGGGCATGGTGCAGGTAGTGGAACTCGCCCATCGCGGTGTAGCCGGACTCGAGTGCCTCCATCTGCACCAGCGCGGCGATCACCTCGATGTCGTCCGGGGCGAGCGCCGCAGCGACGCGGTACATCGCCTCGCGCCAGGTCCAGAACGAGTCCTCGACCTCGCCTCCGCGCGGATGCCGCGCCCGCTCGGTGTGCCCCGCGAAGACGCGCTGGAAGGCGTGACCGTGGACGTTCGACATCCCCGGCACGGCGAAGCCGCCGAAGGACTCGATCGCGTCGTGATCGGCCGGCGGCGCCGCCTCCACGCTCCGGATGAAGCCGTCGGCGTCGACCGTCAGGTAACCCGGGGACAGCCAACCGTCGGGACGATGCAGGTGTTCGAACCGCAGGATGCGCAAGCGCGGAAAGGTTAGCGGAGCGCCGCGAGGTGCGAGAGCACCGGTGTCGCTATCCTGCTCGACCTTGTCCCAGGGACTCGACCGTGATCGGATCGAACGACTCGCCGCCGATGCCGAACGCATCGCGCGCCCCCACCTGCGCGGGGCCGGTGCGGGTTTCGAGGGTCTGATCACCGCAGATCCGCACCGTGCGCACGAGGCCCTGCTCCGCCTGCGCGACGGCGCGACGTCCTTCCTGGAGCTCGGCTGCGGCCACGGATTGATCACCGTGATGGCGGACCTGCTCGGCTTCGACGCCTGCGGCATCGAGATCCGACCTGACCTGCTGCAGGCTGCCGAGGAGCTGGCGCGACTGCATCGCGCACGTCCGCGCTTCGTACAGGGCTCCTATCTCCCCGACGACCGCGACCTCATGGAGCTGGTCGATCCCGACTTCGCGATCAGCGAAGACGGCGCGCACAGTGCGTGGGACGAGGTGCGCCTGAGCGACTTCGACGTGGTCTACGTGTTCCCGTGGCCCAGCGAGGAGGAGCTGTTCCAGGAACTCGTGCGGCGCCGCGGAAGGCGCGGTCAGCGCCTGCTGACCTACCACGCGCAGGACGGATTCGTGATCCACCCAGGCGGTGATCGTCTCGCGTGAACGCAGCGTCCGCGGATAGCATCCGCGCCGCTTCCATGCGTGCCTCTTCCCGCTCGCTCGACGGCCTGGAGATCGCGATCACCGGCAAGCTCGCCTCGATGACGCGCGAGGAAGCCGTGGCCGCGATCGGGCGCGTCGGTGCGCGCTACGTCGAGACCCCGCGTGACACCACGCAGGTGCTGGTCGTCGGCATCGAGGGCTGGCCCCTGCAGAAGGACGGCAAGCCCACGCGCAGCCTGGAGCGTGCGAAGGAGCTGAGCGACCTGGGCCATGCGATCCGGGTCGTCGACGAGGCCACCTTCCTCCTCGAAGCAGGCCTGCCCGAGCGTGCCGACGAGCTCGCGAGTCTCTACACGATCGAACAGCTCGCGCGCGTGCTGCAGGTACCGATCGGCCGGCTGCGCGATTGGATCCGGCGCCGCTTGATCGAGCCGGTCCGGGTGGTGCGCCGCCTCTGCTACTTCGATTTCGCGCAGGTCGCCAGCGCGAAGGCCTTGCAGCAACTCCTCGACTCCGGAGCCGGGCTCGGCGAGATCGAACGCTCGCTGCGACAGCTCGACGGCTGGCTGCCCGGCGCGCGCGCTGCGCTCGTGCAGATCGCGGCGGCCTCACAGAGCGGTGACCTCCTGGTGCCGCTCGAGGACGGCAAGCTCGCCGAACCGACCGGCCAGTTGCGCTTCGCCTTCGCCGAGGAGGGTGAGACCGGTGCCGCGACGCACGGTCTGCACCTGCACCGGCGTGAGCCGTCCGCCGAGCAGTGGTTCGACCGAGGGGTCACCGCCGAGGCCGACGGCCGACTCGAGGAAGCGGCCGACCACTACCACGAAGCGCTGCTCGCCGGTGGTCCGCGCGCGGAGGCCGCCTTCAACCTCGGCAACGTGCTCCACGCTCTCGGCCGGAGCGCCGAGGCGGCGCA
This sequence comes from Planctomycetota bacterium, assembly GCA_046349595.1. GTDB lineage: Bacteria > Planctomycetota > UBA1135 > UBA1135 > UBA2386 > JACRLW01. The sequence goes on along the minus strand of JAXMCA010000001.1, from coordinate 502,191 downwards.
GCGCTACATGAACGCGGTCGAGATCGACGCGCATTTCGCCGAGGCCTGGAACAACCTCGGCAACGCGCTCGCCGAACTCGGTCGCTTCGAACCGTCGGTGCGCGCCTATCGCCGCGCCGTGGCGTTGTTGCCGGACTACGCCGACGCACACTTCAACCTCGCCGAGACCCTGCACCAGATCTCCCGCTTCGCGGAGGCACGCGTGCACTGGTCGGCCTATCTCGAGCGCTCGCCGCACAGCAAGGACCGCGCGTTCGTGCGCCGCCGCATCTCGGAGTGCGACGCGGCGCTGACACGCGGTCGCCGCAGCGAACCGCCGAGCAGCGGGCGGAGCGGCGGCGGGTAGACCGGCCGAGGGTGGCGTATCCTGCGCGCCGCCATGCACAGCCGTCTCCTGCATGCGTCGCTCGCGCTGAGCCTGTCGACCGGAATGGTGCCCGCGCAGCAGCCGGATCCTGCTGCATTGCTGCGCGAACTCGTCGACCAACCCGATCCCGCGCTGCGCTCGAAGCGTGCGCTCGAACTCGCGAAGCTGCCCGTGACCCTCGACGCCTGGCTCGGAGCCGCGCGCGCGCTCGCTCCGCGCGAGGATGCCTGGCACGGCGAGGCGGTCCTGAAGACTCCGCTCTGGAACGGCAAGGCGCTCGAGGAGACCGAGCTCTACCTGTTCGTCCCGAAGGACGTCGATCCGCAACGCACGCTCGGCCTGATGGTGCAGTCGCACGGCACCGGCGCGGATGGCGAGGGGCAACCGGGACTGTGGGCGGCGGTCGCGCAGGAACTCGGCATGGTGGTCGTCGCGCCCTCCGAGTCCGGCGCGAACGAGGGCTATGCGTACTCCGAGCGCGAGCGCCAGATCGCGCTGTCCGCGGTGCGCTGGGCCCGACGCAGCTTCCGCATCGACCCCGACCGTGTGTTCCTCAGCGGCATCAGCCGCGGCGGTCATCTGACCTGGGACGTCGCGCTGCGCCATCCGGATCTGTTCGCCGGGATCGCACCGATGATCGGCGCACCGCGGCTCAATCCCGGTCAGGCGCAGAACAACATGCGCTACCTCGACAACCTCGTCGCGATTCCGATCCGCGACCTGCAGGGCAGCCTCGACGACGAACATCTGGTCGCCAACCTGCGCGCCTCCTTCATCCGCCTGCAGGAACTCGGTGCGGTCGATGCGAAGCTCGTCGAGTTCCCCACCCTGGGCCACGCCTTCGACTTCTCGGGTGTCGAGTGGGTGAAGTGGATGAGGGGCATGCGACGCGACCCCTGCCCCACGCACGTGATCCGTTCGGCGGCGCGCAGCGGCGAGGGGCGTTCGTTCTGGTGCGAGATCACCGCCTTCGACGGCGCGAAGGTTCACGAGGAGCCGGCGCTGCAATTCCCCGCCGCCGTGTGGGAGAAGCTCGACGAGGCCGGACGGCGCACCAAGGTCCAGAAGCTGCTCGACGACAACACCGCGCGACTCGACGCGACCCTCGAATCCGCGGGCCGCATCCGCGTGAAGACCTCGCTCGTGAAGCAGTTCCGCCTGCTGGTCACGCCGTCGATGTGCGACGACAAGGGCAAGCTGGTCGTGACCTGGAACGGCCGTCCGAAGCCCTTCACGCCGCGCGACGACGCAGCCGTGCTGCTGACCGAGTTCGCCGAACGCTTCGATCCCGGCTTCCTGCCGACGCGCAGCGTGACCGTGCAGTAGCGGTCAGCGTCGCTGTGCGAATTCGTCGTCGGCGGTCCAGGTCGGCGCGACCTCGGCGTCCGCGCAGCGCACCAGGCACTCGAAGGTCAGTTGCAGGTCGGCGACGGCGCCGTCGAGGTTCCAGCGCGGATCGAGCTCGTCGCTCGGCTGGTGGTAGTGCGTGGCGGTGTACGAAGCCTTGAGCCGACGGCGGCCCTCGGGGTTCTCGAGGAAGTCGGAGCCGGCCTTGAAGTAGGCCGAGGGCACGCCGACGCGCGCGAAGGAGAAGTGGTCCGAGCGGTAGAACAGCCCGAGATCGCCCTGCTTGTCGGGATCGACGCGGCGACCGCGCCGCTCCGCGACCTGCTGCGCGAGCTTCGTCAACGAGTTCTTGCCGTAGCCGATCATCTCGATGTCGGTGGTCGGTCCCCAGATGTCGATGCCGTCGATGTTGAAGTCGGCGACCATCGCGCGGACGGGCACGGTCGGGTTCTTCGCGAAGTACTCCGAACCGAGCAATCCGGACTCCTCGCCGGTGACGAACAGGATCAGGACGCTGCGCCGCGGCGCCGGATCGAGATGTGCGCAGGCCCGTGCGAGCTGCAGCGCCGCCGCGCACCCGGACGCATTGTCGAGTGCGCCGTTGTAGATGTCGTCGCCGTTGCGCTCGCGGCCGCGACCGAGGTGGTCGAAGTGTGCGCTGACCACCACGTACTCGTCCTTCAGCTTCTCGTCGCTGCCCGGCAACACGCCGACCACGTTGCCGGAGCGGATCTCACGCACGCGGTTGTCGGTGGCGAGATCGAGGCGGACGCCGAGATCCACCGGACGGAAGCCGCGCGCGTTCGCCGCGGCGCGCAGCGCATCGAGGTCCTTGCCGCCGAGCGCGACGAGCTTGCGCGCCGCATCCTCGGAGCACCACGACTCGATCTGCAACGCGGGCACTCCGGCGACCGCGGGGAGCGCGAAGCTCTCGATCCCCTGCGTGGCCTGGATCACCTGGAAGGGGTAGCCGGCCGACGGCGTGGTGTGGATCACGATCGCGCCGATCGCACCACGGCGCGCCGCCTCCTCGTACTTGTAGCTCCAGCGCCCGTAGTAGAGCCGCTGCCTGCCGCCGAACAGCGCGGGGTCGTCCTCCGGGTCGTTGTTCATCACCAACAGGACCTTGCCGTGCAGGTCGACGTCGCCGAAGTCGTCCCATGCGAACTCGGGCGCGGTGATGCCGTAGCCGACGAACCACAGCGGCGCGCCCTTCCAGGCCGTGTGTTCGGCGGCGACGCCGGCGCGCGCCGTGTAGTCGTCCGGAGCGGTGAAGGTCAGCACGTTGCCGTCCCCGCCGGCGGCGGTCAGCGGCTGCGCGATGGTCGCCGTCACGCCGACGATCGGCACCGGTTGGAACCAGGAGCCGTCCTGGGCACCGGGCCGGAAGCCGAAGCCCTCCAGTGCGGTGGCGAGGTAGAGACGGGCGAGTTCGTCGCCGCGGGTGCCGGGGCCACGCCCCTCCAGCAGATCGTGCGCGAGGAAACGGAGGGGAGCGCGGAGGGCCGCGACCGTGAACTCGCGGTCCTCGGCGGCGAAATCGCGCGCGACCTGTGCGCGGAGGATGGGTGCGAAGCAGAGCAGCAGGGCGAAGGAACCGGACAACTTCGGCATGCGTCCATGTTCGCCGAGCCGGAGCCCGCGTGCGATGATGCGCGCCGATCCCGGAAGGAAACCATGTCGCTCCTGATCTCGAGCCTGTTCGCCGTCGCGGCGCTGTTCCCGAACCATCCGGCCCCCGATCTGATCCCCGGTGGGATGAAGGTGATCCAGGTCGATGCCCGGGTCGAACTCGGCCCCTTCGCCGACCGGGTCGTCACCGCCTACGTCGTGAGGGAAGGCGACACGCTCGAGGCGATCGCCAAGCAGTTCCTCGGCACGGCGTCGCGCTGGAACGACATCGCGGCCCTCTCGCCCGACGTCGAGCCCAAGAAGCTGCGCATCGGCCAGGTGCTGCTGCTCCCGCCGCGACAAGCTCCTGTCGAGGGCCAGGAGCTGCTGTTCGCCTACTACGACCCGGCCCAATCGGTGCGCTGGTCGGCCGTGCCCTTCCCCGCCGACGGCGTGCTTCCGGCCGCACCGCGCCGCGGTCACCTCCGGATCTACCTCGTCGCCGGCTCCGCGCGGCAGGACTTCGCCAACTTCATGGTGGGTCGCGACTCGAAGGAACTGCGCAAGCACATCGACGAGCTCAGCCAGGCCGGCAAGCTCACGCTGCTCGACGCGATGACCCCCAATCGCGTCCTGCGGAAGGACGATCCGATCGTGCGGCGCAGCGAGGTGTACCGCATCGCGCAGGAGAAGGACGCGGCACCGACCCTGAGCCTGGCGTCGAGCGAGAGCTTCGACAAGGACGGCAACGCGGTGAAGAAGGACGCCGGCGCGGAGGAGAAGAAGCGCGACGGGCTCCTGCTCCTGCTGTTCGCCGGGATCGGCGGCGCGGGTCTGCTCGTCCTCGCCAACCGTCGCCGCGAACTCGCGCAACGGACGAGCTGCGCCCTCGCATGAGCAGCACGCACGCGGTCCGCATCCACGCGACCGGCGGACCCGAGGTCCTCCACTACGAGGAGGTCCCCCTCCCCGAGCCGGGTCCGCGCGAAGCGCTGGTGCGGCACGTCGCCATCGGCGTGAACTTCATCGACACCTACCACCGCAGCGGTCTCTATCCCCTGCCCCTGCCCGCCGTGATCGGCAACGAGGCCGCCGGGGTGGTCGAGGCGATCGGCAGCGAGGTCACCGAGGTGCGGCCGGGTGATCGCGTCGCGTGCTGTTCCGGACCGCGCGGCACCTACGCAGTGCGACGCGTCGTGCCGGCCGAGCGTCTGGTGCGCCTGCCCGAGGACATCGACGAGACCATGGCCGCGGCGGTGATGCTCAAGGGACTCACTGCCGAGTACCTGATCCGCCGCTGCTTCCCCGTCGAGCGTGGACACACCGTGCTGTTCCACGCCGCGGCCGGCGGCGTGGGCTCGCTCGCGACGCAGTGGCTGCACGCACTCGGCGCCCGCGTGATCGGAACTGTCGGCAACGCCGGCAAGGTCGCGCTCGCGCGCTCGCAGGGTTGCGACGAGGTGATCGATCTCGATCGCGAGGATTTCGTCGCGCGCACCCGTGAACTGACCGGAGGCCGCGGTGTCGACGTCGTCTACGACTCGATCGGCAAGGTGACCTTCCTCGGCTCGCTCGACTGCCTGCGCCCGCGCGGCATGTGCGTGCTGTTCGGCAATGCCTCCGGCAAGCCGGAGCCCTTCGACCCGATGCTGCTGTCGATCAAGCACTCGCTGTTCCTGACGCGACCTTCGCTGCACGAATACGTCGCGGACCGCGACGAGCTGCTCACCGCCGCCCACGCCCTGTTCGACGTGATCCGTAGCGGCACGCTGCGCGTCGCGCCGCCGACCACCTTCCCTCTCGCCCGCGCCGCCGACGCCCATCGCGCGCTCGAGAGCCGCAGAACCACCGGCTCCACCATCCTCCTCCCATGATCCGATTCGACGAGATCCCGCCCGACGTCCAGCCCGAACCGGACGCCACGCCGATGTTCCTGCTCGCGGCGATCGCGCTCTCGGCGATCGTCGCGCTGGTGTTCGTGTTCATGCTGCGCAAGGGGAAGAACACCAGCGGTTCCGGCGAGACGCCGTGAGCGCGCGCCTCGGCTTCGCGGGCGTCGCGGTGGTGGCGACGGCGATCGCCGCCTGCGTCGTTCCGCTGTGGACCTATGCGCTGAGCCTCGCCCTGTTCGGGCTCCCCCACGTCGCGACCGAGCTGCGCTACGTCGACGAGCGCTTCGGTGCGAGGCTGAGGCCGTCGACCTTCCACGGACTCGCGCTGCTCCTCGCAGCGGTGGCCGTCCTCCGCGCCCTCGGACTCGCCGGCGCCGGGGATTCGCTGCAACGCGCGATCGTGGAACTCGGATTGGGTGCCGCTCTCGTGGCGGTGACGCTGCCGATGCTGGCTGTGCGCGGGCCCGTCCTCGCGAGCGCCGGCGCAGCCCTGATCGCGGCAGCCGTCCTCGCCGCATGGCGTGCGCCGCTCGACGCGATCGTGGTGCTCGCGCTGCTCCACAACCTGACGCCGATCGGCTTCCTCGCCGAGCGGTTGCGCGGTGTGGATCGATGCTCGGCGCTGCTCGCGTGTGCGACGGTCTTCGTGATGATCCCGCTGTTGATCGGCAGCGGCATCGCACCGGCCTGGTGCGAACGCCTCGGTTTCGCGCTGCTCGAGTCCGGCCCACCCCGGGTCGGGGACCTGGAGCTACACCTCGGTGCATTCGTGCCGCAGGTCTGGCGGAACGACGCACTCGGCCTCGACCTCTTCCGCGCCGCCGCCTTCCTGCAGTGCATGCACTACGCGGTGGTGTTGCACGTCCTGCCCCGACTCGGCGGCGGCCAGGAGACACGCGGCTCCCGCCTGCGCTGGCCGAACCCTCGCGGTTTCCGGATCGCGGTGCTCGGGATCGGCGCGCTGTTCAGCGTCGCGTTCGCAGCGACCTTCACCGACACGCGCGCGTTCTACGGGGTGTTCGCAGCGGTGCACGCCTGGATCGAGATCCCGATCCTCCTGCTCGCCTGTGCGGTGGGCCCCACCGCCGTCCGACCGATCGTCGCATGAGCACCTGGGCGTTCTGTTTCGCCATCACGCTGCTGGTCGAGGTGCCGATCGTCGTCGCCTGCGGTCCTCGTGCGCGACGCGGCGGGGTCGCGCTCGACGCGGTCCTCGCCAACACGCTCACACACCCCCTGGCATGGCTCGCGATCCAGCACGGCATGAACTGGTGGTGGGTCGAGGGAATCGTCCCGGTCGTCGAGGCGGTGGTCTACCGCAAGGTCACGCGGTTGACCTGGGGCCGCGCGGTGTGGGCGTCCCTCCTCGCGAACACGACCACGGCGGCGCTGTCGTTCGCGCTGTGAACGGGTGACCGTCGCACCACGTGCGGTGCGGCGTGCGATGCACACCGTGACGCTGCAGCATCCGACCCTTGCGCATCGTTCTCCCGAAAGCCACTCTCTCTCCTCCGCGCCCGACGAAGGAGTCCGGGCTCGGCCCATTCCCGATGAAGCCGCCCCGCACGGTCGCCTGCCTGGCGATTGCCGCACTCTCGACCACGATCCTCGGTGACCTTCGCTCCCAGAGCGTGCTCGTCCCTCCGGGAATCACGCCCTCGCCTGTCACCGGTGCGTGCAACTCATTCCCCTTCGACACGACCGACATGCGCTATCAGGTCCTGGTCACGGCCGGCGACCTCGGCAACACGCCGCGCGTGATCTCGGGACTCGCCCTCGCGCCCTGCACGACCGGGGCACGCGTGATGGCGAGCCTGCGCATCCGCATGGCGCACCTCGCCGCGTCGACCCTGAGCCACACCTTCGCCCAGAACCTCGGCAATCCGGGTCCCGCGGTCACGGTGCTCGACACCAGCAACCACCACTGGCAGATGACCGCCGACACCTGGAACGAGATCGGCCTGCAGCGGCCGTTCGCGTACGACGGCAGCAGCAATCTGGTGATCGAGGTGCTGGTCTTCGGGACCTCGGGCGACCCCGGCGCGGTGCAACGCGCGAGCACCAACGAGCGGGTCTTCCTCGGCAGCTACACCAACCAGCCGACCGGGACGAGCACCGGGAGCATGGCGTTCAAGATGCGGCTGCACTGCGGCGACGCGAACCTCCAGCTTTTCGGAGCCGGCTGTTCGGGTTCGGCCGGAACGCCGCAGTTCGACGTCGCCGGCTCCGGGCAGCTCACGACGCCGCTGGTGCTCCAGTGCCATGGCGCGCCCGCGCAGGCGCCGGTGATCTTCACCGCGGGCATCTCCAACGCGCTGCCGCTCTACCCGCGCGATCTCGCCGGCTTCGGTGCACCGGGCTGCATCCTGTGGCACGACATCGTCGCGTCCACGGTCGTCGTCGCGGACAACAGCGGCGACTCGAGCTTCTCGATGGTGGTGCCGTCGGCGTCGAATCTGGTCGGCGCCGCGCTCTACACCTCGGCGATCGTCTGGGATCCGCCGGCCAATGCGCTGGGCGCGACGACGACCAACTACGGGCGCGTCCTGCTCGGCAACTGAACTGAGCAGGCGCGCCCGAGCAGATCACATCAGCTGCATCACCATGCCGCCGCCGACGAAGACGGTGGCGGTACCCGTCGTGCTGGGCAACCCGTACCAGGCGTAGGCGCAGCGATGGCCGTTGGTGAAGCCCGGCGTGGCCGGCATGGTCGTCTGGCGGCCGTTGGAGACGACGATCGGCAGCGGCGACTGGCCGGCGTCGAAGGCGAGGAGCTGGGTGAACAGCGTCGCGCCGAGCAGATTCGGGTCGTAGGTGAAGCCGAAATCGAGATCCGCGAGCGCACCGGTCGAGCTCGACATGCGCGTCACCGACACGGTCGGGAACGCGTACAGCGTCGAGCAGGCGATGCCGGCGAGGTTCTGGTTGACGAAGTCGATGTTGAGCACCACCGGGGTCGACGCGGGCGCATTGGCGCCGCCGAAACGGAAGCGCATGCCGTAATCGGCGACCGGCGTGTTCGCGAGGTTCACCATGCTCGCCGTGTGGGAGAACGCCGAGGTGCGACCCGTCGCGATACAGCCGGTGCCGAGCGAGGTCCCCGCGGTCGGCGTTGTGTAGCCGTTGAAGTCACGGTCGGTCTGCGCGAGCGCGGTCGAGGTGTTGTTGGCGTACGAGAAGTCGATCACCAGCGCGTGGTTGCCGGTGTAGACATAGGGACCGGGAAAGGTGACGGCGAAGTCGAAGGGCGCTGGTCCAACGGCCGAGGGATTCCAATCGGGGAAGTTGACGGTGGTCGGACCGAACACCGTCTGCCGCGTTGTCGGCAGGTGGTTCTCGTCGAGAAGGCTGCTCAACTGGCCGAAGTTGCCGTCGCCGAAGTCGACCGTGAGGTCGAAGGTGCGCGGACCGGCACTGGTCTGCGTCACGTTGCCGTTGCGGCGCCAAGCCAGGCCACTGATCAGGAGGATGTTGCCCTCGTGGCTGGCGTCGACCTGCTGGAAGCGCCGCGAGCTGCTCCAGTGGGAGAACACCGTGTTGCCCTCGACGGCGTCGAGACCCGCGGGCGAGGTGATCACGGTCTGTGCCGACAGGGCCGCCGACATCGCGGCGAAGCAGACCAGGGAGAGAGAACGCATGCTGGATGGTCCGTGAGATTCGATGGAGGAGTTGCCGCGGGGGCCGGGTGTCGGCCCGGGCGGGCGGGAGGATAGCGAGTCGGTCGCGTTTGCACCCGGGGGCCGAGATCCGGATCCATGCCGGGGATCGACGGCTCCCGCCGCCGTTCGCTCAGCCGCATCACATCTCGGAGCACGGAGACAGATCACGACGCGGCGCGAGGATGACGGTCTCAGCTCCCGCGGGACGACGTGCCCTTGTCCTTGCCGAGCCGGTCGAAGGCGCGCGCGAAGGCATTGCGCACCTCGGGCTCGGGCTTGCGCGGCGCGGACCGCGGCGCGGGTTCGCGCGACGCCGTCTCCGCGGGGCCGCGACGCGCGGGCTGCCCCGGCTCGTCCCCCATCCGCATGGTCAGCGCGATGCGCCGGCGCGGGACGTCGACCTCGAGCACCTTCACGCGCACGACCTGCCCCGCCTTCACCACGCTGCGCGGATCCTCGATGAAGCGATCGGCGAGACGGCTGACGTGCACCAACCCGTCCTGGTGCACGCCGAGATCGACGAAGGCGCCGAAGGCCGCGACGTTGGTGACCACGCCCTCGAGCTGCATGCCCGGCTTCAGGTCGGTGATCTCGCGCACGTCGTCGCGGAAGCTCGCCGACTTCCATTCGGGACGCGGATCGCGCCCCGGCTTCTCGAGCTCGCGGAGGATGTCGCGCACGGTCGGTTCACCGAAGCGCTCGTCGGTGAAGTCCTTCGCGTCGAGCGTGTGCAGGAAACCGCCGTCGCCGATCAGCGCGGACACCGGACGGCCGGTGCGCTTCTCGATGCGCCGCACCACCTCGTAGGCCTCGGGGTGCACAGCGGAGGCATCGAGCGGATCGCTGCCGCCGGGCACGCGCAGGAAGCCCGCGCACTGCTCGAAGGCCTTCTGGCCGAGCCGCGGCACTTCGAGCAGATCCTTGCGGCGCGCGAAGCGCCCGTGCTGGTTGCGGTAGCCGACGATGTTCTCGGCGAGCGTCGGTCCGAGTCCGGCGACGCGCGCGAGCAGCGCAGGCGATGCGGTGTTGACGTCGACGCCGACCGCATTCACGCAGTCCTCGATCACGCCATCCAGCGCCTTGCCGAGGCGGACTTGGTTGACGTCGTGCTGGTACTGCCCCACGCCGATCGAGCGCGGCTCGATCTTGACCAGCTCGGCGAGCGGGTCCTGGATGCGGCGCGCGATCGACACCGCGCCGCGCAGCGAGACGTCGAGCTCCGGCAGCTCGCGCGAGGCCAGTTCGGACGCGGAGTACACCGACGCCCCCGCCTCGTTGGCGATCACGCGCACCACGCCGAGATCGGCGACGCGGCGCAGCAGAGCCACCACCACCTCGTCGGTCTCCCGCGATCCGGTGCCGTTGCCGAGGCTGATCATGGTCACGCCGTGGCGACGGATCAGCGCCTCGAGGGTGCGCAGCGTGCCCTCCACGTCCTGGCGCGGCGGCGTGGGGTACACGGTCGTGGTCTCGCAGACCTTGCCGGTCTCGTCGACCACCGCGACCTTCACGCCGGTGCGCAGGCCGGGGTCGAGACCGAGGATGCGCTTGGGTCCGGCCGGCGCGGCGAGCAGCAGATCGTGCAGGTTGCGCGCGAACACGGTGATCGCCTCTTCCTCGGCGCGCTCGCGCAGTCGCGTGAGGAGCTGCGTCTCGACGTGCGCCGACAGCTTGATGCGCCAGCACAGGCGCGCGGTCTCGAGCAGCCAGCGGTCGGCCGGCCGACCCTGCTCGCGGATGCCGAAGCGCTGGAGCACGGCACCGAGGCAGGAGCCGCGCCCGTCGTCGGCGAGCTCCTGGTCCTCCGGATGGGTGCGCAGCGCGATGCGCAGGAAGCCCTCGTTGCGGCCGCGCAGGAAGGCGAGCGCGCGATGGCTCGGCACCCTGGCCAGCGGCTCCTTGTGGTCGAACCAGTCGGAGAACTTGGCGGCCTCGGCGGTTTTCGCCGGATCAGAGAGCGTGGTGCGGATCTCGCCGCCCTCCCACACGCGTTCGCGCAGCAGCCCGACCAGCTCGGGGTCCTCGGCGAAGTCCTCCATCAGTATCTGGCGCGCGCCGTCCAGCGCGGTGTCGACGTCGGGCACCTCGCGCGCGGCGTCGACGAACCCCGCCGCGACCGTCGCGGGATCCTGCGACGGATCGGCGAGCAGTCCCTTCGCGAGCGGCTCCAGCCCGCGCTCGCGCGCAATCATCGCCTTGGTGCGCCGCTTCTGCTTGTAGGGCAGGTAGAGGTCCTCGAGCCGCTGCTTGGTGTCGGCGCCGAGGATCGCGCTGCGCAGCGCGTCGGTCAGCTTGCCCTGCTCCTCGATGCTGGCGAGCACCGCGGCGCGGCGCTCTTCCAGCTCGCGCAGGTAGCCGAGGCGCTCCTCGAGCTGGCGCAACTGCGCGTCGTCGAGCCCGCCGGTCACCTCCTTGCGGTAGCGCGCGACGAAGGGCACCGTCGCCCCCTCGTCGAGCAGCTTCACGGTGGCGACCACCTGCTCCTCGCGCACCGACAATTCCTGGGCGATCCGCCGCTCGATCGCGGCCCCGGTCGTGTTCGTTCCGCTCATGCCAGCTCGATCTGATTCCGCCGCGCAGCGTTGGCGATCGGCGCGGGGAAAGCAAGATGGCGGCGTCGCGGTGGACCCGGGGTGCGTCTCCCTGGAGAGTGCCCGCATGACGCAGCCGCGTTTCGACCGGCAGTACTACGAGCGCTTCTACGGCAACGCCCGCACGCGGGTCTACGACCTGAAGGACGTCCGCCGCCTCTGCGCCTTCGTGCTCGCCTACCTCGACCGCCTGGAGATCCCGGTCAAGCGCGTGCTCGACCTCGGCTGCGGGCTCGGCTTCTGGCGCGATGCCTTGGCGGAGTTGCGGCCGCGCGCGAACTACGTCGGCGTGGAGTACAGCGAGTACCTCTGCACCGAACTCGGCTGGGAACAGGGCTCGGTCGTCGACTGGCGCGGCGACGACACCTTCGACCTCGTCGTCTGCCACGGCGTGCTGCAGTATCTCGACAACGCCGACGCCGCCCGCGCCATCGACAACCTGGCCCGCAACTGCCGCGGCGCCCTGTTCCTCGAAGCCCTCACCAAGGCCGACTGGGAGCAGAACTGCGACCGCTCGCGCACCGACGGCGACGTGCACCTGCGCACCGGCCGGTGGTACCGCCAGCGCCTCGGGGCGCACTTCCTCGGCGCAGGCGGCGGGGTCTATGTCCTGCGCGAGAGTGGGGTTTCGATGTTCGAGTTGGAGTGCGTGGGCTGAGGCGTGCGGACCTCGTCACCGAGCGGTGACCCGGGATGCCGTTACCATCCCGGGTCCGCTCGTCCTCCGAGGTCCCGACATGAAGCTCCAGCGTCTCGCCACCTTGCTCGTCCCCTTCGCCGTGGCCGCACTCGCTCCGGCGCAGACGGTCTACGACTTCAACGCGCTCAACGGCAACGACACGCGTCCCTTCACGCAGCTCGACGGCCAGGACAACTGGAGCGAGCAGACCTTCAACGCTTCGAATCGTCTGGGTGTGACGGCGACCTTGTCGTGGGACGGCTCGCACTCGCTGCAATTCCAGGAGGTCGGGCCCGGCTACGGCAGCGATGCGTCGCGCATCAACGACGGCAATTGGGGCTACGCCGCCTTTGCCGGCACCGAGACGCAGGCTTTCTTCCAGGCCGATGTGAAGGTCGGTTACTGGGGTGGGGTCTTCGCGCTCGGGCACGACACCAACAACAACGGCACGATCCGCGGCAGCGAGACCGGTGAGCTCGGCGTGCGCTTCAAGATCGGCACCTACTCCACCGTGCAGCTCCAGTTGATCGCGGCGAACGGCACGGCGACCACGACGCCACTCGCGCCGCTCGGCATCACCGGCGGACACTGGGTGCGCATCCGCGTGGTGATGGACCTCGCCGCCAACGCCGGAGCCGGAAGCGGCTCGCTGTGGGTGCAGGACATCACCGCCGGCCAGACCTTCTTCACGCCTGCGCCCGGGCTGCAGGGCATCCCGCTCGGGCTGAACCCCGGCGCGCTCGACGCCCGCAACGCCACGCTGTGGGACGCGGTCTGGCTGCACTTCGAGGGCGCGACCTACGGCCTCGACAACATCCTGGTCGGCGCGAGCTCGGCCGCGGCGATCCGCTACGAGAGCGGCTGCGGTTCACCGGCGCTCGAACTGCAGGGACGTGCCCTGCCGGTGCTCGGCGGGACCGCGAGCACGGCGACGATCAACCTGCCGGCGAACGCACTCGCGGGCGTCGCGCTGATCGGCTTCACCGCGATCGATCCGGGTCTCGACCTGAGCGGTGCGGGACTGACCGGCTGCCGTCTCGCGGTCGCCCCCGCCACCAGCGGCGATCTCACTCTCGGTGCGGGCAGCGCGTCCTTCGCGCTGAGCGTGCCCAATGCACCGGCATTGCTCGGCGCGAGCGTTTACCTGCAGTCCGCGGTGGTCGCGCCGGGGGTGAACCTCGCGTCGGTGCTGACCTCCAACGGCCTGCGTTGGGTGATCGGCCGGAACTGAGCGCGCGCCGTCAGTGCGACGGCGCGTGCCCCGAGCCTTCGAGCGTCTCGGCGCGGTAGCCACCGCGCGCGCGGAACCACAGCGCGAGGCCGAGGAAGCAGACGAAGGTCAGGAGCGGGAAGCCCGAGGCGGTGGCGAGCGCGGCCTTCTGCGCGGTGCCGGACAGCGCCTTGATCGCGTCCTGCTCCTCCTTGGGCAGCTTCTCCTGCTTCTGAGGGTCGATCGCGGTGTAGCGGCCGAGCAGCCACTCCTTCTCGCTGGCGACCTGCTGGTAGATCGCCGGTTTCTCCTTCTGCAGCAGTTCGACGGCCTTCGTGTCCTGGAAGTGGCCGAGGAAGACCGCGCCGATCACGCCCACGCCGAGCATGCCCACGCCGCCGGTGGCGTTGAGCGTCAGCGCGCCGCCCTTGGGGAAGCGCTCGGCGACCACGCCGAGCATGGTCGGCCAGAAGAAGGTCTTGCCGACGCCGTAGACCGTCGCCGCGACGAAGATCATCGCGCCGCTCGCGCTCGACAGCGCGTAGAGACCTGCGGCGGCGACCGCGCTGCAGGTCATCAGCAGGCCGAGCGGCGACAGCTTGTGCACGATCGGCCCGGCGAACAGACGCAGGACCATCATGATCGCCGAGGTGTAGACCAGCACCCACACCGCATTGATGCCGAGCTTCTCCATCTCGCTGTTCATCAGCGAGGTGCTCCAGCTGTCGATGCCGAGCTCGGTGGTGGCGAGCGGGATCATGATCAGGAGCAGGATGACGAACATCGGCCGGCCGAGACTCTTCACCGACGCGGTGAACAGCGCGGCGACCACCACCGCCGCGATCAGCGCGACCTGCCAGGTCTGGCCGAAGTCGCGCGCCAGCTCCATGAACACCAGCGCGAGCACGATGAACATGCCGAGGCCGCCGGCCTCGCGGAGCATGTCGCGGTACGACACGCCGGCCGCCACGCGCTCCTGCACGGGGAAGCGGCAGCGCATCAGGATCAGCGCATAGGCGACCGTCGGGATCAGCAGGAGGCCGACCTTGATGCGCCAGTCGGCGCTGCCGAGCGACACCGCGAGGATGCCGCCGAGCACGAGACCGCCCGGCCAGCCGGCGTGCAGCGCATTGAGCCAGCGCGTCTTGTCGCGCTTGAACATGGTCGTCACCACCGGGTTGATCACCGCTTCGACGGTGCCGTTGCCGAGCGCGACGATGAAGGTGCCGACATACAGGCTCCAGTAACCCGTCGCCGTGATGGTGATGATCGCCGACGCCACGTGGCAGACGAAGGCGAACACCATCGCACGCCCGTAGCCGATCCGGTCGATCACCAGGCTGAACAGCACGATGCTGATCGCGAAGGGCCACAGGCCCACGCCGAAGATCTCGCCCTTCTGGGTGTCGGTGAGCCCGAACTGCACGCCCCATCCGTCGATGAGCATGGTGCGCACGACGAACCCGAAGGCGGTCGCGATCAGGGCGATGAAGCAACCGAGGAAGAGGAGACGATCGCTCCGGGACGGAGCGTCGGCGGTACTCATGAGGGAACTCCGGACGAGGGGAAGGGGACGAGAGCGGGCGCGCGGGATCTTCGTTCGCACCTGAGGGCGACGTCAACGAAGCGGAGCAGCCCGCGGCAGAATCCGGATCACGGGCCGGGATGTCCCGGATCTTGGAAAGCTCGCGAGGACTGCACCGCGACGGGAAGTGCTCCCCCATCGGATCGGCCCGCTCCCGCTACGCTCCGCGACCCATGACCGCGACCGCCCTGGCCACGGCCCTCGTCCTCGTCCTCTGGCAGGACCCCGACCCGGCGACCAACGTCGCGGCCTACGTCGCGCAGGCGAAAGGTGAACTCGAGGCCGGTCACCAGGAGGCCGCGCGCAAGGCGGTCGACAAGGCGCTGGAGCGCGACGCGGTCGACCTCGACGCCCTGCTGCTCAGCTCGCAGATCGCCGAGGCGACGGGCGACAAGGACCGCGCGGTGCACGACCTGCACACCTTCATCGACCTGATCGATGCACTGCCGAAGGCCTCGCGCGACCTGGCCCGCAGGCTGGCCCCGGTGCGCAAGGCGCAGTTCACGCGACTGTCCGCCTCCGACGCCGACGCCTCGGCCTGGGACAAGCTGCAGCAGAAGGCGATCACCGAACTCGATGCGCTCGCCAAGGACTACCGCAAGCGCAAGGACCTGCTCGGCGCGATCGAGGTCTACCTCGACGAGCTGGTGGTCGACCCGACGCGCGAAGGCGCGAAGTCCGCGATCGACGAGATCCGTCGCACCGGCGGCAACGAGGTCGCGATCGACGACGTCTTCGCCGGCGCCGGCGATCCCACCGCCGGCATGTCGGCGAGCGAGCGCGAGGCCCTCGATCTCGCGCACGCCGATTGGGAGAAGGCCTGGACCAAGGAGACCGACAACTACAAGTACCGCACCAACGCGGGCGTGATGGTGCTCGAGACCTCCGCCATCGCGATGGAGCAGATGAACCGCTTCTATCGCCGCTTCTTCCACTACATGGAGGACGGCGGGAAGACGCCGCAGATCGAGATCCGCGTGTTCAGGAACCGCGACGAGTACCTCAAGCTCGGGCAGCACCCCGTCGAGTGGTCGGGCGGTCAGTTCACCGGCGACGCGGTCGAGACCTTCGTCGGCGGCGGCGTGCAGGGCAAGGAAGGTGTGCGCGACATGTACCGCACGCTGTTCCACGAGGCCGCGCACCAGTTCGTGTCGCTGACCGGACCCGGCGTACCGGGCTGGTTGAACGAGGCCTACGCGTCGTTCTTCGAGGGCTGCACCATCCTCAGCAACGGCAGCGTGCGCTGGAACCAGCCGCCGCCCGGACGCCTGTTCCCGCTGGCGACGCGCATGGACGGCGGCTGGATGAAGAGCCCCGACCAGGCGAAGGCCGATGCGAGCGGTCAGTTCAAGGACCCGTCGACGGCCCCGCCCTTCCGCATGGTGATCGAGGGCAACTACGCCTGGGGTCCGCCGTGGTACGCGCCGACCTGGGGCGTGGTCTACCTGCTCTACAACTGGCGCGATGCCGACGGCCGCCCGGTGTGGCGCCAGGCGATGCACGAGTACTACACCTCGTTCAAGAAGGGCGCGGCGCAGGATCCGGTCGCGCACTTCGAGGAGGTGGTGCTCGCGGCGCCGAACTCACCGGTGAAGCACGTCGACGAGCTCGACGAGATCTGGAAGAAGTTCATCTTCGAGCTGCGCGACCGCGCGACCGGCAAGCTCGACGACCGCAAGCGCTACCTCGACTGGGCACAGCGCGCGATCGACCGCGGCGACAAGGAAGGTGCACTCGAGCTGCTCGAGGATGCGCTCGCCGACCGCGGTGCCGACTCCGAACTGCTCGAGACCACCGCCAACCTGCTCGAGGAGCTGGGACTCAAGGCGCGCGCCGCGGCGACCTGGCGCCAGTTCCGCGCCGCACTCCAGGCCGAGGGCAAGGGCGACGACCCGCGCATGGCCGAGGCGCAGAAGCGCATCCTGCGCCTCGACTCGCTGGCGCAGAAGCGCATGCAGGTCGCGCGCAAGTTCGCCGAGGACGGCCTCGCGCTCGCCAGGCGCTACGACGAGGCGGGGCTGCCGACGATGGGACTCGAGATCGCGCGCCGTCTCGGCTCGCGCTTCTCCATCCCCGAAGTGCTCGCCTTCTACACCGCGCTCGCCGAGCGCACCGGCAAGAGCCTCGCGCGCTGGCGTCTCGCCTACGACGAGCATTCGCTGAGCGGCTGGTCGGGCGACAGCGACAGCTATCAGGCCTACGGGGCACGCATCCGCGCCGAAGTGAGCGATCCCGGTGACGGTGCGATGGTCACCAAGCTGCTGGTCTGCGACGTCGCCTTCGACGCCGACTACTCGCTCGAGGCCGAGGTGCGCGTGCCGATCGAGACCGACGGCACCGCGCGCGGGCGTCTCGCCGGTCTGTGCTTCGGTCGCAAGGGCGACCAGGACTACTCGGCGGTGCTGCTGCACCCGAAGGGCTACCTCGACGTCTCCACCAACCGCGGCGGCGTGTGGGAGGTGCGCGATCACCGCAGCGTGCCGGCCGGTGCGGGCGAGTGGCACCGGCTGCGGATCGACGTGACCACCGACACCGTCGACATCTACTTCGACGGCCTGTTCGTGCGCAGCATCGACTTCGGCTCGCCGCACGCGGTGCGCGGTGGCTTCGGGCTCGTCACCGGACCGGGCGAAGCGGAGTACCGCGAGATCCGCCTGCTCGCCCGCGATCCGCTCGATCCGGCGGCGCGCGTCGAACGGGCGCTGGCGATGAAGCGGGTGATGGCCGACGCGTCGCTGCGCCAGCCGGGCACCTTCGCCGGCTTCGAGCCGCCGGAGCTCGACGTCGAATGGTTGCGCGGCGAAGCCACCAAGCTCGCCGATCTGCGCGGCCGCCCGGTGATGCTGGTGTTCTGGACCCCCATCTCCGAGCGGATCATCCCGACCGCCGACTACATCGCGCACCTGATCCACAAGGGAGAAGCCGCGGGACTGCAGACCATCGTGGTGTGCGACGGCGGCACCGAACCCGGTGCGCTGGAGGAGGCGCTGACCAAGCAACCGTTGACCGGAGCCCGCATCGCGCGCGACCGCGGCACCACGCTCGATGGCTACTTCGTGAAGATCGGCGGCTTCGGCATGCCGCGCTTCCTCTTGATCCGCCGCTCGGGGCGCGTCGCCTACGAGGGCGACCCGGGCTTCAGCAGCGGCGTGGGCTGGAAGCCCAGCGACGGTCCGACCTTCGTCGACCAGCCCTTCGACGCTCTGATCGACGATCGCTGAGCGCGCCGCGTCCCGTTGCGGGACGCGCGGGGAGCGATGGCGTCGGAGAAACCGACGGTGCGGACGACCACGGTCCGCGACCGCGCCCGCGGCGTACACCCGCGCGCCCCGCGTTGTCGATTCCGTCGACGAAGCTCGACGCACCCTCGCGGGAAATCCTTTGCGACCCAGCCACGGAGTGATCACCACGGTCGGAATCGCCACGCTGCTCGGCGGCGTGGTCGGTGCACTGGCCGTGGGCGACCGCCGCAGCGCGGCGGAACGCGACCAGCAGATGCTGCGCGATGTACGCACGCTCGCGGTCGGCATGCCGTCGGCCGGCGAAGGCGAGGCCTTCGCGCGCGCGCGGCTGTGCCTGCAACGCCTGCTGCGCGCCCGCGACGATCTGATCGGCGCGAGCTGCTGGCTGCGCGCGGACGACGTCGCCCGCGACCTGTTCGTCGCGGAGGGCGACGTGGGCGAGCCGGCTGCACTGCGTGGCTACGTCGGCGTCGGCCTGGCGACGGTCGTCGCGCCGCACACCGCCATCGCACCGCTGATCAACCCGGACGGCACGTCGCAGGGTGTCGTCCTGTTGCACCGACGACCCGACAGCGACACTCCGCTGCCGCTGTGGCCGGTCCCGGTCGCCGTGCTCGCGATGCTCGCCGGATTCGTGGCCCACCGTCGTTTCGGTCGCCCGATCGAACGGATCGCCGCGGTCCTGCCGGACCAGCGGCCGCTGCGCAGCCTGACCCTGCTCGCCGACGCGGTGGCGAACGACCTGTCGTCGCCGCAGATCAACGCGCGGATCGACCGGCAGGTGCGCGTGCGCACGCGCGAACTGGAGCAGTCGCTGCGGCAGCGCGACGAGGCGGTCGCGATGACCGCGCACGAGCTGCGCACGCCGCTGACCGCGATCCTCGCCTCGGTCGAGATGGTCCGCGACGGCTACGCGACGACCGACGAGGAGCGCACGCAGTTCCTCGAGCAGGCCTCCACCTCGGGACAGCACATGCTGCTCCTGCTCAACGACCTGCTCGATCGCGCGGCCTTCGAGGCGGGCAAGCTGCGGGTCGAGATGACCTCGTGCTTCGTCGAGGATCTCCTCGGCGACGCGATGCGCCTGCTCGCCCCGGCGGCGGTCGCGCGGCAGACCACGATCCGCGTCGACATCGCCGCGGAGGTCGAACGACCCGTCCTGGCCGACGCGGGTCGCGTGCTGCAGGTCGTGTTCAACCTGGTCAGCAACGCGCTGAAGTACTCGCCGGCCGGAGCACCGGTCGAGGTGCGCGCCCGTTGCATGGAGAACGGCGCAAGGATCGAGGTCGAGGACTGCGGCATGGGCATCGCGCCGGAGGCGGAGCGGCGCCTGTTCAAGCGCTTCAGCCGCGTGCACGAGTCGGGGTCGTCGAACGCGTCGGGGACGGGCATCGGCCTGCACGTCAGCAAGGCGCTGGTCGAGAGCATGGGTGGCGAGATCGGCTACCGGCCGCGCGAGACCGGCCTCGGCTCGGTGTTCTGGTTCAGCCTCGCCTGGGCGCCGCTCGAGCGCCCGGGCGAGGTCCGCGAAGCGACGACCCACGCGCACGCCTGACAGGCGACGCCGCGCCCCGCTGCCGCCATGATCGGCGGGATGCGCCTCGCCTTCGCCGCGGTCGGGTTCGCGGTCCTGACCTGCTCCACGCTCGCCGCGCAGGACCCGTCGCAGGCCGCCTCCGGCCGTCACGTCGACCGGGTCTGGGCCGTCGACCTGCCGGAGGGTTGGCGGCAACTGGGGCGCGAGGAGGCAGCCGATGTCCGCAACCTGCCCTTCGACACCCCCGCCGAGGAGCTCCGCTCGGCCCTGATGACCCTCTTCGGACCGGTCGACCGCTGGAAGCAGGACGGCTTCGCCGGCGGCGCCCTCGCCGTGGCGAGCTGGGAGCCGGAGGAGACCATCGACCAGGCCTTCGCGGACAAGCTGCGCCAGACCTACGAAGCGCCGCGCACGGCGCGGGGCGAGCGGCGCGTGGTCGACTCGCTCCAGCTCTCGACCATCGGCCCCGACCACCATCCGGCGGTCCTGATCGAGGTGCACGGCGCGGATGCGGCCGGCACGGTGGTGTTCCGCTCCTTCGACGTCTGCACCGGCACCAGCGGGCAACTGTTGATCCTCTCCTTCCGTGCGTGGGAGAATGAATGGCACGAGCTGGAACCGAAGCTGCGGGCGATGGCCTCGAGCCTGACATTCGCTCGGCCCCCGCGGCAGAAGGGACAGCTCGGTGATGCATTGCTGCAAGCGGCGGTTTTCGGTGGGATCTTCGTGGTGGCGCTCCTCGCCCTGCGCAGCTTCCTCCGCCGTCGCCCCCCGGAACACCAACTGCCGTCGGCCCGCGAGGGCGGGTCCGAGCCTGGCGGTCCTCCTCAGACGTGAAACGAACCCGCAAGGCCGCGGCCACCGAACCAGCCGCCATCACCAAGCCTCTGTTCGAAGCCGGGATGCAGTGCAGCAAGCGCCTGTATCTCGAGCACCATCAACCGCGCATCAAACCGGAGCCGAGCGAGTACCAGCAGGAGCTGCTGGAACTCGGCAAGCGGCTCGTCGAGCTGTCGAGCCAGGCCTTCCCCAAGGGCATCGACCTCGCGAGCGACGACTTCGACGAAGCGCTGCGCAAGACCGAGGCCTTCCTGACCATGGGCAAGCCCGGCGTGCTGTTCGGCGCGGCCTTCCGCGGCGGCGGCGTGGAGGTGCGCGTCGACATCGTGCTGTGCGCGGTGAAGGGCGAGGTCGACATCTTCGAGGTGAAGGCCGGCACCACGGTGAAGCCGCGACACCTGCAGGACGTCGCGCTGCAGATCCACGCGATCGAGGCCGGCGGGAGCACGGTGAAGAGCAGTTCGATCCTCCACCTCGACCCGAAGTACGTCCACGACGGCTCCGCCGACTACCCGCCGCAGAAGCTGTTCCGCAGCGTCGACGTGACGGCACGCGCGCGCAAGCAGCTGCCCCGCGTCACCGACCAGATCGCGACCTTCGCGTCGACGCTCGAGGACGAGAGTTCGCTCGAGCTGCCGACCGGGACCTGGTGCCGCAATCCGTTGCCTTGCCCCTTCCTCGCCCGCTGCGTCGCGGAGGGCAACCCGCACCCGCTGGTCGAACTGCCGCAGCTCACCGCCGCGCAGGAACGACGCATGCACGAGCAGGCGCTCGAGACCATCGACCAGCTCGAGGCCGACCAGCCCGGGCTCACGCTGCAGCAACGCCGCGTGGTGCGCGCCGTGCAGAGCAAGGCGCTCGTGGTCGAGCCCTTCGTGCCCGAGGAGCTGCGCGACATCGACTGGCCGCTGTCCTTCGTGCACATCGCCTGGCACCTCGATCCCCTGCCGCGGCTGCCCAGGACGCGCCCCTGGCTGAAGATCCCCTACGCGTGGTCGGTGCACCGCCTCGGCCAGACCGGCTACGTGGCGTGCAAGAGCTTCGTGTCGGCGACGCCCGACGACCCGCGCCGCCCCGCGCTCGAGAGCCTCGTGAAGGAGCTGTCCGATGCCGGGACCGTGGTGGTGTTCGGCACCGGCCACGACGAGCGGCTGCGCGCGCTGCTCGACCTCGACCCGGAGCTCAAGCCGGCGCTGCGCGCGCTGCTGCAGGCGCCGCTCCTGGAGATCGGCAGCCTGATCTACCACGGCGTCTACCACCCTGACTTCGCGGGCCGCTTCGACCTCGAGACCGTGCACCGCGTGCTCTCGACCGCCGGGATCGGCGGCGAGCAACCCGAACTCGCCGAGCTCGCCGGGACCGGGGAGAGCGAGATCGCGGGCGAGGAGGACGCCGGCCGCGCCTACGCGAAGATCATCGCCAAGCGCACGCGGGCGACGACGCGCGAGAAGCTCGGCAAGGACCTCGACGCCTGGGTGCGCCGCTGCAGCGCGCAGCTCGTCGACCTGTGGCGCCGGCTGAAGTGACGCAGGCCGTTCAGGCCTCGCCTTCGAGCGCTTCGCCGGTGGCGTCCATCGCGGCGCCCTGGCGGACCCGCGACCACGCCGCCTTGACCAGCGGGTGATCGTCGTCGAGGACGATCACCGAGTACGGGTGCTCGGCGTAGAGGTTCTCGCGCTCCTCGATGCGCAGCACGCCGCGGTCGCGCAGCTCGTTGATCATCGCGCGCCGCTCGGGATGCACGATGTGGGCGAAGTGCTGGCTCATCGCGCCCTTCAGGAAGGGCGACAGCCACACGTCCTTGCTGCCGTGACGCAGTCGCGAGCGGATCATCAGCTCCACGCACTGCCGCAGCTGATCGTCGTGCTCGGCGGGAGTCGACTCGTTCGCCCAGGTCACCGGGATGCGTCCCACCACCACCGCGGACGCGCGTTCGCGCACCGGTGGACGCGCACTGCGCCGCGGCACACGGGCCGAGTGTGCCGACGCGGGATCCGCGCCGTCCTGCGGAGCTTCGATCGGCGCGACGTCGCCGGCCGCGGCGACCGCGGCCTCCACGGTGGCGATCAGTTCGGGTGACACCGCCACCACCGGGGCCGGCAGCTCACCGGCGAGCGCGATGGCGTCCCAGAAGCGATCCTGGCCGACGCGCGCGCGCAGGTCCCCGCTGGTGGCGTCCGAGATCGACACCAGGCGCAGATCGCGCCCCTCCTCGAGCACCTCGCGGGCCAGCGGCAGGAAGTCGCGATCGCCGGAGACCACGACGATCAGGCCGATGTCGGAACGGCGGAACAGGACACGCGCGACGTCGAAGGTGAGCTGCACGTCGGCCGAGTCGCGTCCCGAGTGACCGACCACGACGTACTGCGGGTCGAGGCCGAGCAAGGCGAGATCGTGCGCCACCTCCGAACCCGGGTAGGTGTCGAAGGCCGCGTAGCTGCGGCCGATCAGCATCGGGTGACCGGAATCGCGCAGGCGCGCGACGACGCCCTGCAGGACCGCGAGCGCCGTGTCGCGCACTCCCGGATCACGCGCGCCGGCGCGGCTGCCGAGGGTGCGGTAGAGGTTCTCGAAGTCGACGAAGACCGCTGCGTTCATCGGCGCTGTGGGGTTCCCTTCGGGCACGCGGGACGGGGCGGGATCACTTCGCGGCGACCTCGCCGCCCTCCGCGCGCACCAACGCCGTCGGCTCCGACTGCGGCACGTCGTCGCGGGACAGGTAGGTGTAGCCGGCCAGCGCCTCGTCGTAGCGCCGCATCAAGAGCGCGAGCTCCTCGAGCTTGAGCTGCTTGTTGCGGACCGCGTTCTCGGCGGCGCGACGCACGCGCCGCATCAGATCCTCGCGCGCGTACTGCACGTAGCCGAGCACCTCGGTGATCGAGTCGCCCTCCACCACGCGCTCGATCTCGTAGCCCAGATCGCCATTGAGCGAGACGTGGATCGCGTGCGTGTCGCCGAACAGGTTGTGGAGATCGCCGAGGATCTCCTGGTAGGCGCCGACCAGGAACGCGCCGACGTAGTACGGCTCGTTCACACGGGGCTCGTGCAGCTCGATCACGCGCTTGGTGTCGTGCAGATCGATGAACTCGTCGACCTTGCCGTCGCTGTCGCAGGTCAGGTCGCAGAGCACGGCGCGGCGGCGCGGCTCCTCGTCGAGCCGGTGGATCGGCATCAGCGGGAAGAGCTGCTTCACCGCCCAGTGGTCGGGGATCGACTGGAACACCGAGAAGTTGCAGTAATAGGTGTCCGCCAGCACGCGCTCGAGGCTCTCGAAGTCCTCGGGGACGTAGTCGAGCTCGCGCACGATCTTGAGGATGCGCGTGCACACTGCCCAGAACAGCCGCTCGGCGAGAGCGCGGCCCTCGAGATCGAGGTAGCCGAGGTTGAACAGCGACAACGCCTCTTCCTTGTGCTGCAGCGCGTCGTGCCAGCACTCGCTGAAGTTCTTCTTGCTGACCGACTTCCAGGTGTCGAACAGCGCGCGGATCGGCGGACTCGGATGCTCCGCCGCACTCTGCGGCGCGGGCTCGATCGGCAGTGCAGCATGGCCGAGGACGTCGAAGACGAGCAACGCGTGGTGCGCCACCAGCGCGCGGCCGGACTCGCTGACGATGTCCGGGTGCGGGATGCCCTTCTGGTCGCAGGCCTCCTGCACGGCGCTCACCACGTCGTTGGCGTACTCCTGGAGGGTGTAGTCCGACGACGAGTGCCAGTTGGTCTTGCTGCCGTCGTAGTCGACCGCAAGTCCGCCGCCGATGTCGAGGAGCGACAGGCCGGCACCGAGCGCGTGCAGTTCGACGAAGATGCGGCTCGCCTCGCGCAGCGCGTCCTTCACCGAGCGGATCGCGGTGATCTGCGAACCGATGTGGAAGTGCAGCAGCTCGAGGCAGTCGAGCATGTTCTCGGCGCGCAGACGCTCGACCACGCGCATCAGCTCGGCCGAGGTGAGCCCGAACTTGCTGCGGTCACCCGAGGACTCGACCCACTTGCCCGCGCCCTTCGCCGCGAGACGCGCACGCACGCCGAGGTGCGGGCGCACGTCGAAGCGACGACTGACCTTGATGATCGTCTCCAGCTCGTCGAACCGGTCGATCACGATGATCGCGTGACGACCGAGCTTCTGCGCGAGCATCACCGTCTCGACGTAGCCGATGTCCTTGTAGCCGTTGCAGACGATCAGCGCGTCCGGGTTGTCCATGTGCGCGAGCGCGACCAGCACCTCCGGCTTGCTACCGGCCTCGAGTCCGAGGCAGAGGTCGCGACCGAAGTGGACGAGCTCCTCCACGACGTCGCGCTGCTGGTTGACCTTGATCGGATAGACCGGCCGGTAGCGCCCGCGGTATCCGTAGGCGGCGATCGCCTCCGAGAAGTTGCCACAGAGCGCCTGCACGCGGTGCCGCAGGATGTCCGAGAAGCGCAGCAGGACCGGCAGGTCGTAGCCGCGCTTCTCGAGGTCGCGGACCAGATCGAGCAGTCCGACCTGGGCCGAGCCCGGACCGCCGGGGTGCACGACGAGCTGACCATCCGGCCGCACCGAGAAGTAGCCGCTCCCCCAGTTGTGCACCTGGTAGAGCTCTGCGCTGTCCTGCGTGCTCCAAGAGCGGAGATCGGTCTTCTTGCTCAACGGCGTGATCCTCGGCGAAACCCGCCGGAACGGCGGCGGGCAAGCCGCGCATTGAAGCGGGAGCAACCCGTGCTGTGCAGATGCAGCTGCGTTTTTCGGAAGCGCCGGTCTCGCTAATCTGCCGACGTGGCCGCGACGCGCTCCGAACCCTTCCCTCTGCTCCGCCGACTCGACCCCGATCTCGTCACCCTGCTCGATGCCGAGGACCGCCGGCAGAACGACACGCTGACCCTGATCGCCAGCGAGAACCACTGCTCCCCGGCCGTGCGCGAAGCCGCGAGTTCGGCGCTGACCGACAAGTACGCCGAAGGGTATCCCGGCGCGCGCTACTACGGCGGCTGCGAGATCGCCGACAAGGTCGAGGACCTCGCGCGCGCGCGCGCGTGCCGCATCTTCGGAGCCGAGCACGCCAACGTGCAGCCGCACTCGGGCTCGACCGCGAACCTCGCCGTGCTCGAGGCCCTGGCCGGCAGCCGCGGTCGCATCCTCGGCATGGCGCTGAAGGATGGCGGGCACCTCACCCACGGCCACAAGGCCAGCGCGACCGGACGCCTGTTCGAAGCGGTCCAGTACGGGATCGATCCGGTGAGCGGCCTGCTCGACTACGAGGAGATCCGTCGGCTCGCCCGCGAGCACCGTCCCAACGTGCTGATCGCCGGCGCCTCGAGCTACCCCCGCACCATCGACTGGGCCGAGCTCGCCGCCATCGCCCGCGAGGTCTCGGCCTTCCTGATGGCCGACATCGCGCACCCCGCCGGTCTGGTCGCCGGCGGAGTGTTCCCCTCGCCGATCGGTCACGCCGACGTGGTCACGATGACCACCCACAAGACGCTGCGCGGGCCGCGCGGTGGCATGGTCCTGTGCCGCGCCGAACTCGCCAAGAAGATCGACGCCGGCGTGTTCCCGGGTGCACAGGGCGGGCCGCTGATGCACACCATCGCCGCCAAGGCGGTGGCCTTCGGCGAGGTGCTGGCGCCGGAGTTCAAGGGCTACGCACGCGCGGTGCTCGACAACGCGCGCCACTTCGCGGCGCGGCTGATGGAGCGCGGGCTGAGCGTGGTGACCGGCGGCACCGACAGCCACATGGTCGTCGTCGACCTGAAGAGCGAGGCTTTGTCCGGAGCGGACGTCGAGGAGCGCTGCCGCGTCGCGCAACTCGCCGTCAACAAGAACATGGTGCCCGGCGATCCGCGCTCACCGCGAGTCACCTCGGGTGTGCGCATCGGCACCGCCGCCGCGACGACGCGCGGCATGGGCAAGGCCGCGTTCGACCGTCTCGCGGAGGTGCTGGTCGCGATCGTGAAGGGCGGCGATCCGCAGATGCAACGGCCGCTGGTCGCCGAACTCTGCGCGGCGCATCCGCGGCCGTGAAGCAGGGCGGCGATCGCCGCCGCTCCCGACGATCAGAACACGTAGCCGTAGGCGTCCATCGCCGCGCCGCACTCGATGCGGAAGGCCTCGGCCTGCTCTACCGACCAGCCGGTGTCCGACAGCAGGGTCGGCGTGGCGAGGTCGCGAGCGCTGGTGCGCGCCGGGAAACGCGTCGTGAAGACCCGCGCGATGCCCTCGGACTGCTCCTCGTCGAACTCCAGCCACCGCCCGAGCGTCGCCGCGACCGTGTGCGGCGCGCGCGCGATCTCATGCTGTTCCACGTCGAAGCTGCGTCCACCGAGGAACCGGCGCACCGAGCGCCAATCGAGCATGATCGCGGCCCAATCGCGGCAGCTCTCGGTGAAGGTCATCTCCGGATGCGTGCGCAGCCGCGACGCGATCACGTCGATGCCGTGGCGCCGGACGAACACGAAGCGCGCCCCCGGATAGGCCGCGGCGAGCATCGGCACCGCGTGCACCATCAGGATGTCGGGCGTCTTCGCGACCCAGGTGATCTCGCCCTCGGCGGTCGACAGCTCGTGGAAGTGGCGCAGGACGTGCGCACGGAAGGTGTCGTAGTCGAAGCGGCTCAAGGCGCGACGGCTCGACTCCGACTCCGCACCGTCGCGACCGAAGTGTTCGATGGCCGGGCCGATCAGATCCCAGCGCTCGTCGAGCGCGGAGAGGAACTGGTAGGCGGTCGTGAACAGGAAGCCCTCGTGGAATCCGGGGATCCCGGCACCGAGGCGCAGCGCGTCGCCGACGATCGTCGTCCCCGATCGCGCGGGCCCCAGCACGAAGATCGGGCGGTGGTCGGGAAACATCCCGCCGAAGGGGCCACGCGCCCTCTCGAAGGCGGCGCGCACGACCTCGGGTGGATAGCGCTCCTCTGCCATCCCGCCACCCTAGCGCGATCGCGGATCGGGTGGCGGCGCCGCGCGCGCGGTGGACGGGTTTTTTCCGGCTCCTAGCGCCCGACCACGATCTCGAGCATGTCGCTCAGGGTCGTCGCGCCGAGGAAGCCGCCGAAGGGGTCGAGCACCAGCCAGTGGGTGTAGGCGTGCAGACCGGTGAGCGCGGGATCGGCCGGCACCGCCAGCGGCTGGACGGCGTGACCGGTCGCGTCGGTCACCCATCCGACGGCGATCGCCGGCGGCATCACGCGCGGCACGCAGCCGAGACGGTCGCCGTCGGGGAACAGCGTGGTGCCGAAGAAGAAGGCCGCCGGCGCGAGCGGTCGCGCGTGGTCGAGCGTGATCGCGAAGCCGCTGCTGCCGACGCTCGGCCGGTCGATGCGACCGATGGTCGGTGCACCGCTCGGACTGGCGCAGGACTGTCCGAAGCGGCGCGCGAGCGTGGCACCGAGCTCCGCGAAGGTGGTGATCCACGGCTCGGCGCCCTCGCCCGGCGACTTCGCGCCCATCAGCAGGTTGGGACCGACGGCGGCGAGCGCGAAGGGCACGTTCGGCGAAGTGCCCGGCCAGACGTCGACCAGACGGTGCGTGCCGGCCGCCGTGCCGTCGCTGATCCAGACCTCGTGATCGAAGGCGCGGTCCTGCCCGGTGAAGGCCACCATGCGGCTGTCGCCGAGAGCGACCAGACCGGCGACATCGGCACCCGTCGGTCCCGGGTAGAGGTCGATCACCCTCGCGGTGCCGGCTGTGGTGCCGTCGGTCGACCAGAGCTCACCGCCCTCGACGAAGAACATCCGATCGCCCGCGACGACGAGCTGATCGCCGATCTGCGGACCAGTGCGGAACAGCGTCGTGCCGACCGCGGTGCCATCGCTGACCCACAGATCGCGCCCGAAGGTGCTCGCCACCGTGAACCAGGTGCGACCCGCGAAGGGCACGAACCCGCGCGGACTCGACGAGCCGGCGCCCGGCGCGATGTCGAGGAGACGGTGCGTCCCCGCAGCGGTGCCGTCGCTGACCCAGGGCTCGATGTCGACCGGCAGGTACGAATCGACGTCCGTGCCGGCGAACCACAGCAACCCCTGGCTCGCGGTGAGCCCGGAGATCGCCCCGCTGCCTGCTCCGGGAACGATGTCGAAGACCATCGTCGTGCCGGCCAGCGTGCCGTCGGTGCGCCACAGCGAGGTGCCGTGTTGCGTGTCGCGCCCGGTGAACCAGAGCACTCCGCCCAAGGGCACGAGGACCGAACTCGGCACGGAGTCGGACGGGTCGAGGTCGAGATGCACGAGGCCGATGGCGGTGCCGTCGGTCGACCACAGCTCGGAACCGGTCGGCGTGCTGGCGAAGAAGCACAGGCGATCGCCGACCTCCGCGAAGTTGTTCGGGTACGAGCCGTTCACGCCCGGATCGAAGGTCGCGAAGCGCGAGGTCCCCGCGGTGGTGCCGTCGCTCACCCACAGCTCTGCACCCTCGCCCGGATCGTTCGCCGAGAACCACAGGCGACCCTTCCACTCGAAGAAACCGCCGGGCAAGGACGGGTCGGTCCCCGGTGCGATGTCGGCCAGCAGATGCGTGCCGGCCGTCGTGCCGTCGCTGATCCAAGGCTCGACGCCGTGCACGCCATCGTCCGCCGGGAACACGAAGCGCGTGCCCAATCCCGCGAACGAGAGGTTCGACGAAGAGACGCTGTCGACGGCAATGCGCGCGATGTCGCGCAGGAGCGACGTGCCCGCGGTCGTGCCGTCGGTGATCCAGGGTTCGTAGCCGTGCACGCCGTCGACGGCGCTGAACACGACCTTGCCGGCGACGACGCCGAGCGGCGCAGCCTGCGAGCCCTGGAACGAGGGGTAGACGTCGTCGATCAGGGCGGTGCCCGCCGCCGTTCCATCGCTGATCCACAGCTCGTAGCCGTGCAGCGGATCGGTGGCGTCGAACACCACGCGATTGCCGAGCGCGACGAATCCCGACGGCCAGGAATCCCCGGTGCCGATCCACAGATCGGCGACCAGATGGGTTCCGGCGCCGGTTCCGTCGGTGACCCACAGCTCGCTGCCATGCACCGGATCGTGCGCGCGGAAGAAGGCGAGACCGCCCACGACGAACGGGATGCCCGGGCCGGGCAGCGCGTTGGGATCGGGATCGATGTCGGCGAGCATCGCCGTGCCTGCGGGGGTGCCGTCGGTGACCCAGGGCTCACGGCCGTGCAGGTTGTCGTCGGCGTGGAACAGGAAGCGATTGCCGAGGGCGACGGGACCACTCGCGTAGCCGTGCAACCCGGTGACGAGCCGCACCGAACCGGCCGCCGTTCCGTCGGTGAACCACACCTCGCCGATCGCTCCGTTGAACGCGCACACGAGTGCGCCGGCCGGACCGACCGCGAAATCGACGACCTGGCCGAAGCCGCCGACCGGCACGACGGGATTGGTGTTCGTCACCGTGCCGTCGCTGCGCCACAGGTTGCCGTCGTTGGTGACGAACCACAGGGCGCCGGCACCCGACGTGAGATGGCGCGGCAGGGACGAAACCGTGCCGGGAACGAGATCGGCGAAGAGTGCGGTGCCCGCTGCAGTCCCGTTGCTCGTCCACAACTCCTCGCCGTTCGCCGCAGAGAAGGCGGAGAACCACAGCCTGCCCTGGAACACGCAAGGGACCGCCGCGCCGGGGAAGTTGCACAACACCTGGGTGCCGGCGGCGGAGCCGTCGCTCCACCACAACACGGCAGGGATCGCGGTGCGGAACGCACAGCCCCCGAGGAAGGGCGTGAAGTCCACCGGCGAGGAAGGGGATCCTCCTGCCGCGCAATCGGCGACGCGGCGCGTGCCGGCCGCGGTGCCGTCGGTCACCCACGGCTCCTCGCCGGAGATCTGATCGTTCGCGCTGAAGAACAGCGAACTGCCGGTCGAAGCCGCGCGCTGATAGACCGTCGACGACGGCGACGGATCGACGGTCGAATTGATGTCGCGCAGCAGGTTCTGCGCCCCGAGGCTGGCCGAAAGGACGGGGACGAGAGCCAAGAGGAAGGCCTGACGCATGATTCTCCGTTCCGTGACGAGCGACCCGACCCGAAGCCGCGAGTTCGCGGCCCCGGACCGCGATGGGGCGCGCGCGCCAAGCAAATACCTGGCCAGGCGCAGGAACGGCATCCTATGCGACACGGCGTCGCGCAGGCGCGGCGGGGATCGGCCCATCGTCGGCGCGCCGACGTCCGCGCACCGCCGCCCCGCGACCCGGCGGCCGCACCCCGCGGCTCACATGAAGCTGCGGCAGAACGAGCACTCGAAGGTCGTGTACTTCGGGTTCACCTTCAGAGCGGCGGCGATCGCGTCCTTCAGGGTGATCTCTCCGATCGACAGCACGCGGTTGCGGATCGTGATCACGTCGCAGAGGTCCTTGTAGATCTGCCCGTAGTCGGTGTAGCTGCGCATCAGCCACTTCCAGATCGCCTTCTCCGGTCCGCTCAACGAGTCGACACCCTGGTAGGTCGCCTTCTCCACCACCGGATTCGCCTTCGCCTGCCACTTCTCCTCCGCTTCGCGGAAGTTGGCCATCGACTTGCCGATCGACTCGTAGGTCTCCGCGGGCTTGCCTTCGCTGCCGCCGTGCCGGCCCTGGTACTTCGACAGTTCGTAGTTGTAGCAGGCACCGCCGGTGATGGTCTCGGTGGCGTCCTTGCCCTGCAGGATCGCGGTGACCCCAGGGTCCTTGAGGACGGTGCCGTGCGGCGTGAAGAAGCGCACCGTCACGCCCTTGGGCAACTGGAAGGTCTTGCCCTTCTCCTGGATTCCACCGTGGGCGGTGATGAGCACGCGCGGCGCGTAGCCGTTGCCCATCTTGTGCAGGTACATGCGCCGACCGAGGTTCACGACTGTCATGGTTGATGTCTCTGTGCGGGCCGAGGAGGCGAGGAGGGGAAGGGCGGGAAGACTAGCGCCGCGCCGCTGTGGTGCAGCAACCAGGTCGGGTACCCTGTCGCTCCGCTCAGGAGGTGCCCGATGTCGATCCTGCGTGCGCTGACCCTGTTCCCGATGCTGTTCACCGTCGCGCCGCTGTCGGCCCAGCGTGCCGGCCCCGGCCTAGGTTGGTACGGAAGCTCCGGCAATACCGCGGTCAGCTACGTCTCCGACTGCACACCGCGGACGGTTGCGGCCCAGCGTCGCGAGACCGTCACCCTGCGAGTCTGGGGTGACATGAACTCGCCCTTCGTGCTGTTCGCGGCGGTGAGCGCGACCAGTTGCATCCCGATCCCCGGATTCGGCGGAAGCCTCGTCGCCGACGGCCCCCTCGCCACCCTGGCGACCTTCGTGCTGACGCTTCGCGGCCTGAGCCGCAACCCAAGGGTTGCCGCGTCGACGCTGCGCGCCGACCAGAAGGGCCCAGGCCGCTTGGTTGGCTGCGGTCGCTCCGGCCTTCGAATCGTCGCGTCACGCGACGATTCTCCGGCCTACGGACCCGGACCACGCCCTGCCTGTCCTGCCCGCCGGGCTACGAGGATCTCGTGTTCGGTGTCCCCGGCACGATTCCGATCGGCGCGAGCCTGTCGGTGCAGGCGATCGCGTTCGGCGCCGCGCGACCCTCGTTCACCGTCGCGATCACCGCGACCGTGAACTGACGGCGCCGAGCACCGACCTCAGCGCGGCGCCCACCAACCCTCGTCGAAGGACCGCTCCACCGCCTCCCAGATCAGCACTCTGGCATGGAGTTCACCGCGACGGATGCGCGCGAGCGTCTCGGTCACACCCTCGCGTGAGCCCCGCGAGGGCTTCACGCCGCCGGCATCGACGATGCGTCCGACGCGCCCGATGAGTGCGGTCATCAGACCGGCCTCCGCGAAGCTGTCGCCCGCGATCGCGATCACGGCGTCGGGCTGAACGGCAGCGGGCTGGGACGCGCTGCCGTCCGCCTGCCGCAGCAGCACGCTCGACCAGCGGACCTCTTCCCGGAGCAGGCGGTGGAACAGGCCGTCGCGCGACAGGCCCGTCTGGGACACGAGATCCCCGTGGGCCTCGCTGTGCTGCACCGGCTGCCCCCCCACATCGGCGCGCGGGATGTCGGCGATCCAACCGAGCGCGTCGAGACGCTGCGCGCAGAGTTCCGCGGTGCGCCAACCTGCCTCCAACGACCAGTGCGTGTCGAGCCGCTGGAACAGCAGCTCCTCGGGACGCGCCTTGCGCCATGCGCTCATCGCAGCGTCGAGATCGAGGACTTCGAAACCGACGCCGCGCAGCTCGGCGAGGACCTCGCCGTAGAGCGCAGCACGCGCGGGGCCCCGCGCGTCCTGCGGGAACAGGCAGTCGGAGTAGACGCGCGCCTTGTCCGGCACCGGAAGCACGAGGACGTGCACGCCGAGCTCCGTGGCCTCACGATGCAGGTCCGCGAACGCCTCACGGCGAGACGCCGCATCGCGACGGAATGCGAAGGGCTCGCCGAGCGTGCTGCGCAGGAACAGGAAGCCGCCGCGTCCGAACACGACACCCTTCGGCTCGAGGAGGCCGAGGCACATCCACAGGTCGCCGTAGACATCGCGGATCGTCCTGGTCACCGGCGAACTCTCGACCAGGTAGCGGTCGAGCTTCGCGGTGAGATCGCCGTCGAGGAAGGCGCTCCGGTCCCACTGCGGAGGTGGCGGCGTCGAGCGCGTCTTCACCCGCGCACCCCCGAACCACAACGCCGGACCCATCGCGATCGCGAGCACGAATCCGACGATCAGCACGATCGCGCGACCACGCGCGATGGGCTGGAACGGATCGGTGGCGACGTGGAGTGACATCAGAACTGGAAGTAGATGAACGGCGAGTTGTCGCGCGACGCGAGCTGCCCCAGTGCGACGGCCCCGACGACGACCGCGAACACCACGTCGCGCAGCGCGAAGCGTGCGGCGATCGATTCGGTGCGTGGCGCGAACCAGCACAGCAGCATGCCGCCCGCGACGGCGGCGAAGGCCTCGGTCGGATGCGAGAAGCCGCTCGGGATCGAACCCGTTCCACCAAGGCCGCACAGGCCGCGGAACATCGCGCCGATCGCCGGGACGTCGGTCGCGCGGAACAACACCCAGCCGCCGAGCACCACCGCCATGGTGGTGACCAGTCGCAGCGGGTGCGGCAGGAAGGACCACAGGGCCCGCTTGCCGCAGGCCCGCTCGACGACCAGCCACGCACCCTGCCACGCACCCCACAGCACGAAGTTGTAGGCCGCGCCGTGCCACAGCCCGCCGAGCAGCATGGTCGCGGACAGATTGAAGTAGGTGCGCGCCGATCCGCGACGGTTGCCGCCCAGGGAGACGTACAGGTAGTCGCGCAGCCAGCTCGACAGGCTCACGTGCCAACGCCGCCAGAACTCGGTGATCGACTCGGAGCGGTACGGCGACAGGAAGTTCGGCGGGAAGCGGAAGCCGATCATCAGCCCGAGCCCGATCGCCATGTCGGAGTAGCCGCTGAAGTCGAAGTAGATCTGCACGGCGTAGCCGAGCGTGCCGAGCCAGCCGTCGATCAGGCCGTGATGGGTCTGGCCGTAGACGTGATCCGCGATCAGCGCGGCGTTGTCGGCGATCAGCACCTTCTTCGCCAGACCGATGAGCAGGTAGACGATGCCGCGCGCGAAGGGAGCGACCGCGTGCACGCGTTCGATCACCTGCTCCTGCACGTCGCGGTAGCGCACGATCGGGCCAGCGACGAGCTGAGGGAACATCGACACGTAGCAGGCCAGGTCGAGCAGGCTGCGCACCGGCTTCACCTCACCGCGGTACACGTCGATCGTGTAGCTCATCGACTGGAAGGTGTAGAAGGAGATGCCCACGGGGAGCACGACGTCCTTCCACACCGAAGGGCCCGTGCCGAGATCGTGCAGCACGTCGACGGCGAGATTCGCGTACTTGAACCAGCCGAGCAGCCCGAGGTTGGTGACCATCGACACCACGAGCCAGCGCTTGCGAGCGCGACCCGAGTCGACACCGCCCATCTGCCACGCACAGAACCAGTCGATCGCCGTGCTGAACGCCATCAGCAGGACGAAGTCGGGGCGCCACCACCCGTAGAAGACGTAGCTCGTCGCCGTGAGGAAGGCATTGCGCCATGCGCGCTGCGGCACGGCGTAGTAGCCGCACAGGAACAGCGGCAGGAAACCGAACAGGAAGGCGAGCGAGGCGAAGATCACGGCGTGATCGACGCTCAGTGGGGCGGTCGCTCACCGTGTCGCGCGACCACCACCGTGTGGATGCCGCCGCGCACGTTGAAATCGCCCTCGACCTCCATGAACCGCGGCGCACAGGCGCGCACGAGGTCGTCGAGGATCTGGTTGGTCACCGCTTCGTGGAAGGCTCCGACATCGCGGAAGCTCCACAGGTAGACCTTCAGCGACTTCAGCTCGATGCACGATGCCGCCGGGAAGTAGCAGATGCGGAAGGTCGCGAAATCCGGCTGCCCGGTCTTCGGGCACACGCAGGTGAACTCCGGGCAATCGAAGCGGATCTCGTAGGCCCGCTGCGGGTTCGGATTGGGGAAGGTCTCGAGCATGACGACGCGGCGGCGCGCAGTCATACCGCGCCCGCCCGGGCGTTTCATCGGCGCGCGCGCGCCGGCCGGATCCACGACCGTGCCGGGCGTTGACCCCAAGGCTTCGGAGAGCGAGGTCGCCATGGCAGCTTCCACAGTGCTCGAGTCGATCCTCTTGTCCTGCGCAGTGCTGGCCGGCGCGCTCCGTGCGCAGGTGCAGTTCGGACCCGCGGAGAAGCAGCAGCTGCCCTTCCTCTACGAGGAGCACGCCACCGTCGCAGGGGACGTCGATGGTGACGGCGACATCGACCTGTTCGCCCGCAACCTGATGACCGGCGGAACCCGCCTGTGGCGCAATCTCGGTCACGCGCGCTTCTTCGACGACACCGCGGCGAGCCTCCCCGCGGGAGTGAGCTTCGATCTGATGCTCGACGCGGATGGCGACGGCGATCTCGACCTCGCCGCGAACGACACCGATCACTGGCTTCTCAACGACGGTTTCGGTCACTTCGCCGTCGGCCCCGCCGGTGCCTTCCCCAGCGCGGGCTGGTGGGCCGCCGTCGCGGGCGATCTCGACGGCGACCATCGCACCGATCTGCTCGTCCGGGTCTCCGGTTCGATGCGGGTCTGGATCGGTGACGGCACCGGTCGATTCGCGGACCGCACCACGACCTACTGGCCCGCGGGCACTCCACCCCCCGAGTCGGCGAGCCTCGCCGATCTCGACGGCGATGGCCGCAGCGAAGTCGTCGGACTCTCGGGCCTCGGTCAGCCGCGGGTCTGGTTCCACGGACCGCTCGGCACCCTCGTCGACGAGTCCGCCTCGCGCCTGCCGACCCTCCCTTCGCGATTCTCCTCGCTGACCACTGCCGATCTCGACGGCGACGGCGCCGCCGAGATCCTGCTCACCGCCACCGGTGAACCCGACGTGCTCCTGCGCAACGATGGCAGCGGTCACTTCACGCGCGCCGACGGCCCCGGTTGGCCCGCGCACACAGGGACCACCTACGCAATCCTGGTCTGCGACCTCGACGGCGACGGCATCGCGGATCTGGTCTTCTCCGATCCCGACGCTCCCCGCCTGTTCCGCGGCACCGGTCACGCGGAGTTCGTCGACGTCTCGTTGCGCCTGCCGCGCGCCGAACTCGCGCAGATCGCGCCCGAAGGCGTGTTGATCCACATCGCGACGGACCTCGACGGCGACGGCGATGCCGATCTGATCCTCGCCGCCGCCTGGGACCTGTTGCTGCTGCAGGATCGCAGCGGTGCGTTCCGCATCGCCGATCCGCCGCCGCTGCCGATGCTCCGTGCGGAGTCGCATGCCTTCGCGACCCTCGATCTCGAAGGTGACGGGGACCCGGATCTGGTGCTCGCAGCGCACACCGCGAATCCGAATCCTCCGCGCGGTCTGCAGATCTACGTCAACGACGGCACCGGTCGCTTCGTCGACGACAGCGTCGCGCGTCTGCCCGAGGGCCTCGAGCGTGCCTACGACGTCGCCGTCCTCGACGCCGACGGCGACGGGCTCGACGACCTCGCCGTGTTCGGCAGCGAGAGTCGCATCCTGTTCGGACGACCGGGCGGACACTTCGTCCTCGGTCCTAGCCTTCCGACGGCGGAGATGGCGGAGCACCGCGTGCGCGTCCTCGACGCCGACCACGATCACCGTCCCGACCTGCTGTTGTTCGGCGCGGGCGGCCTCACGCTGTGGCAGAACGTCGGCGAGGGGAGATTCGTCGATCGCAGCGCCGCATGGTTGCCGGCGGTCGAGGGCTGGGTCACGGGTTGCGTGGTCGGCGACTTCGACCACGATCGCTTCCCCGACATCCTGGCCAGCGCCGACCTCACGCACTTCCTGCGCGGCACCCGCGACGGCCGCTTCGTCGACGAGACGGCCACGCGCTTGCCCTCCGACTGCCGGACCGTCGTGATGGCGAGCGTCGATCTGGACGGCGACCACGACCTGGACGTCGTCGGAGTCAACGTCACCGGCATCGGCATCCTGCAGAACCTCCACGGCCAGCGCTTCGCGGCCGAGATCCTGCCGGTGGATCCGGACCACTGCACCGACATCGCCGCTGCCGACTTCGACGACGACGGCGACGTCGACCTCTACCTCGTGCGCCGCATCACGCCGGACACGCTGCTGCTCGGCGACGGACGCGGCCGGTACACCGACGCCAGCCTCGAGCGCATCGACGAGCCCGACGCGTTCGCCGCCCAGCACGACGTGGTCCCGCTGGACATCGATCGCGACGGCGATCTCGACCTCGTCTTCGCCGTCGGTGACGTGCGCCATGAGCACGACCTCGTGTTCGTGAACGGCCACCGGCAGCTGCGTGCGCCGTACCTCCCTCAGACCGGCGCGGACTGGGTTCTCGAGGTCAGCGCCTCGCCGGGATACGCAACGCGCGACGCGTGGGTCTTCGGTGCGATCGCTTGCGGCACGGTGCCCGGCGTGACCACACCGATCGGCACCTGGCGGCTCGACCCCCGCACGACCGCTCCACTCTTCCTGACGCGCACCACGGCACCTGCGGGGACGGCGAGCGTGCGCATCCCGATCCCCGCGGTCGCAGCCCTCGACGGACTCGCGATCGCAGCACAGGCCGCGATCCTCGAACCGGGCCGCGGACTGCACCTCACCGGCGTGGTGAGCGCCCGCGTCATCCGCTGACACGGGCGCATCGCTCTCACAGGATCGCGACGTCGAAGCTGTCGCCCAGCGCGATGTTGCCGAGGCACAGCCCCGGAAGCGGCAGCGCGACCAGGAAGGGCTGGAAGGCGATCACGCCGCCGACCAGATTGCCGTCGCAGGGGACGGAGAAGATGTGGGTGGCTCCCGAGAGGACGACCATCATGTCGGTGCCGAGTGTGCAGCCCGGACAGATCGGAAGGGGCGTGTTCGCCGGCAGACCGGCGAACCAGCCGACGAAACCGTTGTTGCCCTGGCTGGCGTCGAGCGACACCTGGCCACCCAGGTAGGAGCCGACGTTCAGCGTCGCATAGACGTAGGTCGGACCGCAGGCGGTGCTCCGGATGCTGAGGAGGTTCCCAGCCCGGTGGCCGGCGTAGGTGATGCCGGTGATCTGCCAGGTGGATGCGGCCGGGGTCTCCGCCCACACCACCGCGTACTGGGAGTCGATGCCGTCCTTCTTCGCCGCGAGGCGCGGCGCGCGGTGCAGGTTCTGCGCCGCTGGGAGCGAGGCCAGGTCCTGCGAGCTCAGCACGTTGCCGGTCAGCGCGAAGGTCTCGACCCGGGCCTCGATCGGCGCCGCGGTGCTGAGATCCAGGGTCTCGTAGGCCATCGCGAAGCGGCAGCCGTCGCTGTCGACGTCGAGCCGTCCGAAGTCGTAGATGAAGCTGGTCCGGGTGGTCGCCGCGAGGATGGTGCCCGTCGACGAGATCAGCATGAAGCGGAGCTGGATGCCGCCGCCCGGGTTCTGCAACTGCATCGCGAACAACTGGGAGCTCCCCAGAGTGGGACGGGTCGGGGACGAGATCGCCCAGGTCAGGTCACCGAGCGCCACCGCAGACTGCACGCGGAAGCTGTGGTTGTTGTTGACGGTCCGAACCGCTCCCTGCGGGTTGCAGAAGGAGACGTACATGTCGCCCGTGTTACTCGCGGTCCGCCGGCGATAGGCGATCGCCCACGCGGAGACGGCGGACGAGCCATCACCGAAGGTCTTGCTGATCTCCGGGCGCTCCTCGAAGGCCGTCGAGTTGTCGATGAGGATCGTGGTTCCCAGCAGGGCGCCACCGGAGTCGACACGCTGCGCCACGATGTCGTGGTCCGACGCGGAGAAGATGCGCTCGAACACCACGAGGAACGGCACCGCGTCGAACTGCACCCGCGAACCACCGACATCCGGGTTCATCGCGTTGGCCGCGACCAGGAACACCGGGTCGACGACGGGGTCGTTCGTGCCGGTGACGCGGCGCGCAAAGACCGCGCTCGGCGCACCCGATGCGGCCTCGACCTGGGCCACCACCAGACGGACATCCGGATCCTCGAGACCGGCGATGCGCGGCCCGTGCCAGTCGTCGGTGCTGAAGTCGATGATCTGGACGGTGCCGATCTGCGTCATCACCGTCTCGCAGAACGAGACGTAGACGTCGCGGTCGGTCGCCGAGAACACGCGCTCCCAGCAGATCGCGCCGCGGTTCAGCGTGGTGTCCCAGGCGATGTCCGGCGTGCGCAGTTCGCGCGGCGAGGACCCGTACGAGTGGCTCGCGTAGACGAAGGGGTCGATCCACAGCGGCAGGGCGGCCGCGGCGACGAAGGACTCCGGCACGGTGATCTCGAAGCCATGGCCGGTCCAGCGCGTCTGCAGGGGAAGCGATTTGCCGAGGGCATCGATCGCCGTCGCCGCGCCGTACTCCAGGCCACCGTTCGGCCCGGTGAAGCGATGGCCGTCGCCGAAGGCCGCGACCTCGAGCTGCGTGTCCACGCCGACCGTCACGACGATCTCGCCGCGCTCCGGCAGGGTCTCGAAACCGAAGGTCTGCTCCAGACCTTCGCCGCGCAGCAGGTAGCGCTCGATCACGCCCCCGCGTGCGAACTGCACGGCACCCTCGACGCGAACCGGCGATGCCTCCGCGCAGGCGAGGTCCTTGCCGCCGACGGTCACGCGCGTCGCACGGAAGGTCGCCGGCCAGTCGTGCGCAGCGTCGGAGCCCAGGAAGGGCACGAAGGTCGCGCCGCGACGGTCGAAGCCCGCCTTGTAGCTCTCCGCACCGGCCCAGATCGTGCCGTCGGCGCGAACCTCGACCAACGGCGCCTCGCCCGCACCCGGCAGGCGGAACGAACCGGCGTTGGCAGCGGCGGGAAGGACGCGCGACGGCTGCGGATCCTGCGCGAGGCCGCGGGCCGTCGGGGCCGCGGCGAGCAGGGACAAGGACAGGAGCGTGAAGCTGCGCATGCCCTGGTCATCCGGGCCGTGCGGATCGCGTTACTCCGCTTTCGCAACGCGTCGGCGCCGCGGTGCCCCGGGGATCGACGCAGAGCGCGCCCTGGACCCGGCTCGCGGATCCAGGGCGCGCTTCGACCACGGTCGTTCGCGGTTCAGCGGATCGTGATGTCGAGCGTGTGGCCCAGCGTGATGTTCGACAGGCACAGCCCGGGTCCCGGCAGGGAGACCATGAAGGGCTGGAAGCTCAACGAACCGCCGACCAGATTGCCGTCGCAGGGCACGTGGATCTGCTGGAGGTCACCGCTGAGCACGAGCATCAGGTCGGTGCCCAGCGTGCAGCCCGGGCAGATGCCGAGAGGGACGTTCGCGGGCAGCCCGGCGAACCAGCCGATGAAGCCGTTGTTGTTCTGGCTGGCGTCGAGGGTCAGGGTGCCGCCGAGAAAGGTGCCGATCGAGGCGCTCCAGGAGATCGGCGTCGGACCACACCCCGTCGGACGCAGGCTGAACACAGGTCCGGCCTGGACTCCCGAGTAGGTGCCCATCGCGATCTGCCAGGTGGACGCCGCCGGCATCTCCGCCCAGACCACGCCGTACTGCGAATCGACACCGTCGCGCTTGGCGGCGAGCCGCGGGGCACGATGCTGGTTCGCGGTGTTCGGGAGGACGACGAGGTCCTGCGAGGTGATGCCCGAGGCGGTGTGCGCGAAGGTCTCGAGCTGGATGCCGAGCGGCGCCGCGGTGGAGTGATCCAGGGTCTCGTAGGCCAGTGCGAACCGGCAGCCGTCGCTGTCGATGTCGAGCTTGCCGTAGTCGTAGACACGGTGGCTGGTGACCACGGCTTCGATCGTGCCGGTCGAGGAGAGCAGGAGCTGGCGGAGCTCCTTCGAACTTCCCACTCCGGGCAACTGCATCGCGAACATGTGCGTGCGGCCGAGCGAGTCCGCGGTCGGCGAGGAGACGGCCCAGGACAGGTCGTCGAGCGGAACCGGCGACTGGATCGCGAAGTTCTTGGTCCCGTTGATCACCCGCACACCGGTGGTCGCGCCGAAGTACGTCACCAGCATGCCGCCCGAGGAAGGTCCGGTGCGACGGCGGTGGACGATCGCCCACGCGGCGGAATTCAGCGGTCCATCGCCGCACGAAGTGCTGATCTCGGGACGCTCCTCGAACAGGGTCGAGCCGTCGATCACCACGAAGCTGCCGTTGAGACTTCCGGCGGCCGTCACCGACTGCGCGT
This sequence comes from Planctomycetota bacterium, assembly GCA_046349595.1. Taxonomy (GTDB): domain Bacteria; phylum Planctomycetota; class UBA1135; order UBA1135; family UBA2386; genus JACRLW01. The sequence goes on along the minus strand of JAXMCA010000001.1, from coordinate 461,085 downwards.
GGATGTCGTGGTCCGTCGCCGAGAAGAGGTACTCGTAGGCCACCAGGAAGCCGACGCTGAAGATGTCGTGCCGCGTACCGCCGACACAGGGATTGATCGCATTCGCGGCGATCTGGAACGCCGCCCCGACGACCGGGTCGTTGACGCCGCTGATCCGGCATCCCTGGATCGAGCTCGCCCCACCGCCGACGGGATCGGCCTGGACCACGACCAGCGACACGTCCGCCTCTTCGTTCGCGGCGACGCGCGCTCCATGCCAGTCGTTGGTGCTGAGATCGATCACCTGCGTGGCGCCGATCTGCACCATCACGGGGCTGCAGAAGGCGACGTAGACATCGCGGTCGGTCGCCGAGAACACGCGTTCCCAGCACACGGTCCCGCGGTCGGCAGAGGCATCCCATGCGATGTCGGGAGTGCGCAGTTCGCGCGTCGCGGTGGGCAGCGAGTGCACGCTGTAGACCAGGGGATCGATCCACAGCGGCAGCACGGCCTGGGCGACGAAGGTTTCGGGGACGGTGATCTCCATCGCCTCGCCGGTCCAACGCGTCCGCGCGGCGACGGCATTGCCGACGGCGTCGATCGCGGTCGCGGCGCCGTACTCGAAGGAGCCGTCGGCGCAGCGGAAGCGGTGGCCGTCACCCGCGGGTTCGACCTCCATCTGGGTCTCGACACCGACGCTCACCACGATCTCCCCGCGCTGCGGCAGGGTCTCGAAGCCGAAGGTCTGCTCGAGGCCGTCGCCACGCAGCAGGTAGCGCTCGACCAGTCCGCCGCGCGGGAAGTCGACCGCACCCTCGCGACGAACCGGATCCGCCTCCGTGCACGCGAGCTCCTTGCCACCGACCGTGACGCGCTTCGCGTGCAAAGTCACCGGCCAATCGTGCGGCGCCTGCGAGCCGAGGAAGGGCACGAAGGTCGCGCCCCGGCGGTCGAAGCCGGCCTTGTAGTCCTCGGCACCCACGAAGATCCGGCCGTCGGTCCGAACATCGACGAGCGGCTGTTCACCGGCCCGCGGGAGACGGAACGCCGAGCCCGACGGGGCCGCAGGGAGGACTCGCGACGGCTGCGGATCCTGCGCGGTGCCGCGGGCCATCGGTGCCGCAGCGAGCAGGGACAAGGAGAGGAGTGCGATGTGGCGCATGCTCCGGTCATCCGCGCGATCCGCGCGGCGTTACCGGAATCGTTCCCCGCCCTCCGCCCGCGGATCCTCACCGCGAGGTCCGCCCGAAGGCACGGCGCGCGGCCTCGCAGGACTTCGGGTCGAGAAGTGCGTCGACCGGCTTCTGGTAGCGGACGCCGTCCTTGCGCAGCATCTCGGCGCTGCAATCGACGCACAGCGTCGACACCCGCTCGCCCGCCATCGGCTCCAGGGCCGGGAAGGGCATGAGCAGGACTTCGTCTCCGGCGAGGACCGTCGCGAACTCTGCGCGACGCGCCGCGGCATCGGTGAAGACCTCGCCGACGCGGCCGAAGACGTCCTTCCGCGCGAGCACCACAGCGCCGAGCAGCGATCCGGCGAGCAGATGGCGCGCGATCGCGGCCGGCGGCGCGTCGGTCCCGGGCTTCCGGTCCTCGCCCTTCGCGCTCTCACCCTCCGCCTTCTTCGCCACCGCCTCGGTGGCCTGCGCAGTCCCGCCCGACCACGCCGCATCGGCGCGGTCGAGCAAGGTGTCGAGCCCCTGCTTGTCGAGGTCCTTGGCGAGGAAGGCGGGCAGGGTCGCGAGCTTCTCGCGGGTGGTGTCGAGCAGGAAGGCGACGCGCGGCACAGCCGACGCATCGCGGCGCATGGCGGAAGCCGGGATCGCGACCTGCTTCTCGGGTCCGCCGTCGAGCGCGGCGACGTCGATCACGAAGTGCGAGAGCGTTCCGCTCCCCACGTCGATCGCGATGCGTGCGATGGACGCGCGCGCCGTCTTCTGGGGAGCCGTCGCGTCCTTCACGGTGTCGGGCGGTCCCTCCGCCTCCGCGGCCAGACGCACCGGAGCGCCGAGCAGCCCACGAAGCGTGCAGTGCGGATCGGCCTTCGGCTGCTCCTGCGCATGGAGCGCGGCATAGGTGAGCGCGGTGATCGCGAGCACGAGTCGCGCTCCGACACGGATCGATGCGCGCAGGGATTCGTCGCTGAGGGTGTTCATGGTGGTTCCTCCGAAGTGGCACGGGCCGCGCGGCGCATGCTCCGAAGAGCCGACCACCCGACTCCGTGCCGGTGCCGGACCCTACGAGGTGCGGGAAGTGAGCGGCTCGCGCGACAACCGGGATGATTGCCCGCACGGAACCGACGCTACGCTGCGCGCCATGCTCGCAAGGTTCATGACGCTCTTCGTCCTCCTCGCTCCCACGCTGTCCGCGCAGGATCCGCCCGCTGCGGAGCCGGTGAATCCCGCGGTGGTGCCGATGCCGCGCGGAGCGGATTGGATGAAACGACAGGACAAGATCGTCGCCGACGTGAAGGCGCACGCCGGCGCCTGCGATCTGGTCTTCGTCGGTGACTCGATCACGCAGGGTTGGGAAGGCGAGGGCAAGGAGATCTGGGCCCAGCGCTACGACCAGCGCCACGCGGTCAACCTCGGCATCAGCGGTGACCGCACCGAACACGTGCTCTGGCGCCTCGAGCACGACAACCTCACCGGCATCGCACCGAAGGTCGCGGTGGTGATGATCGGCACCAACAACTTCGGTCAGAAGCCCGGCCATTCGCCGGAGCAGGTCCTCGAAGGCGTGCGCGCCGTCGTGACGAGCATCCGGCAGAAGTCACCGACGACCAAGGTTCTGCTGCTCGGCATCTTCCCGCGCGGCGAGAAGTTCAACGAGATGCGCGGGAACATCCTGCAGGTCAACCAGGCGCTCTCGCGATTGCAGGACGACGAGCACGTCTGGTTCCTCGACATCGGTCGCGTCTTCCTCGAGGACGACGGCACGATCCGCAAGTCGATCATGCCCGACTTCCTCCACCTCAGCGCAGAGGGCTATCGCCGCTGGGCCGACGCGATCGAGGGAACTCTCGCGAAGCTCCTCGGTGGGTGAGGATCAGCGCGCGTCGCCGGACGCGACGTCCATGCAGACCGCGCCCTCGCGGTGCGTGCAGCGGCGCGCATCGCAGGGCATGCAGCGCGGCGGCGACGCGGAGCGCAGGACGTGGGCATCGCGCGGCGCGGTGCGCAGCGGATCGGTCGGGCCGTGCACCACGACCGTGCGCGCGCCGGCCGCGCACAGCACGTGCGTCGCACCCTTGTCCGGTCCGATCACGACCGCGCCGGCCTGCTGCGCGATCCGACCGAGTGCGATCAGGCGCGGCAACTCACCACGCGCATGACGCAGGACCGGCACGCCGATCGGGAGTTCGATCGACACCTCATCGGGACCGGCGAGCGCGAGCACCGGCTCGCGCGACACCGCGCACTCGCGGGCGATCGCCGCGCTGCGGATCGCGCGATGGTCGTCCTGGGCCGCGACCACCAGCACGCGGAAGGGGCGCGACGGATCGATCCCGAGCGTGCGCAGCGCCTGCGCCTCGTGGTCGACTGCCCCGGCATCGGCCTCGAGAACCGGCACGGGATGCGGCCGGATCTCCGGATCGAGGCACCGCACCAACGCCAGTGCGATGTCGGCGGGATGGCGCGAGTCCGCCGTCACGCGCTGGTCGAGCAACAGCGCGCTGAACGGCTCGCTGCGCTGCGCGCGCACGGCGCCGATGCGGCGTGGCGCGCCCGACGCCCGGCACAGCGATGCGCTCTTCCAGTTGCCCTGCAGGTCGAGCGCGACGTCGGGTCGGAAGGCGCGCAGCGCGCGCCGCGCCGCGAACCGCGCGCGGAGTCCGCCGCGACGGTCGAAGGTGAGGATCTCGGCGAGGCCGATCCCGCGCAGCAGGGGCACGAAGGCCGGCTGCACGATCCACGCGATCTCCCAATCCCGCCGCGCGTCGCACAGCGCACGCACCGCGGCGATGCCGTGCACCACGTCCCCCATCGCCGACAGGCGTGCGATCAGGACGCGCATGAGCTCAGGCGCGGTGCTCCTCGGCCTTGAACACCAGCACGCGCTGCTTGAGCCAGCGGATCGCGAAGCAGTCCTTGAGGCCACGCCACGCGCGATTGCCGATGCCGTACTTCGCCTTGCCGGCGACGCGCGGACGATGATTGACCTCGATCTCCACGACCTTGCCGCCGCAGAAGCGCACCAGCGTGGCCATGAAGCGGTGCATGCCGTTGAAGCGCGGCACGGCGAGGAAGAACTCGCGCTTGTAGCCCTTGATGCCGCAACCCGAGTCGGCGACGCGATCGCCGGTCAGCCAGTTGCGCACGCCGTTGCCGATCTTCGAGGAGATGCGGCGCACGAAGGTGTCGCGCCGGTTGGCGCGGATGCCGGTCACGCCGTCGGACTCGCCCTTCTCGAGGATCTCGAGCATGCGCAGCAGATCGCGCGGGTCGTTCTGGCGGTCGCCGTCCATGGTGACCACGAAGCGTCCACGTGCGTGCTGGGCGCCGGCGAGCACGGCGGCGCTCTGTCCGCCGTTCTTCTGCATGCAGACCAGCCGGAGCCAGTCCGCGCCGTGCTCGCGCTTCCACTCGAGGATGCGCTGCACGCTGTCGTCGCGGCTCTTGTCGTCGACCAGGATCACCTCGAAGGGGCGCACCGACCCGAGCACCTCGACGACCTCGTCGAGCAGCGGCCCGACGTTGTCGCGCTCGTCGAAGATCGGCACGACCAGCGTGAAGCGTGGTTCGACGTCGCTCACGACTCCTCCTGGATGCGCAGGCGCGCGTCGACCGCGGCGCTGAAGCCGCGCTTCGCACCCTCGCGGGCGTCGAGGATGAAGGGATTGACCTCGACCTCCTGCACCTGCGGGAAGTCGGCCATCAACTGCTGGATGCGCAGCAGGGCGTCGCAGGCGGCGTCGACGTCGGCCGGCGGATCACCGCGGAACGCGGCGAGCAGCGGCGCCCCCTTGAGTCCCGCGAAGATCTCGACGGGGTCCTCTGCGTCCATCGGCGCGATGCGGAAGCCGACGTCGCGCAGCACCTCGACCTTGGTGCCGCCGAGGCCGCCGGCGAAGAGCGGGCCGTAGCGTGGGTCGCGCGTCGCGCCGATCAGCACCTCGCGGTGACCCGGCGCGCGTTCCTGCACCACGAGGCGCAGCGGCGCGAAACGCTTGCCGAGACGCGCGAGCAGGTCCTGCGCGGCGGCGAAGACCTGGTCGCCGTCGCGGAGATCGGTGAGCACGGCGCGGTGCTCGGTCTTGTGCAGGAGTGAGGGCGACTCCGCCTTGAGCACGACCGGGAAGCCGAACTCGTGCGCCGCGGTGACCGCATCGCCGGGCGTGGTCACGCGACGGCTGCGCACCAGCGGAATGCCGTAGGCGCGCAGCACGCTCTCGACCTGTTCGCTCGACAACCAGCCGTTGCGCACCGCACCGAAGACCTTGGCCACCGTCTTCGTGTCGCAGCGGAAGGTCGGCGGCGTGCCGTGCTCGCGGCCGAGACGGCGGCGGCGCTCGACCAGCATGCGCATGGTGCGCGCCGCGTCCTCCGGGTAGCGGAACACCGGGATGCCGTGGCTCTTCAGGATGTCGAGCGCCTCGCTACCGCGCTGCCTTCCCATGATGCAGGCCAGCACCGGCAGATCGCCCTTCGCCTCCGCCACGATCGCCTCGGCGACGGCAGCGGCGTCGATCATGATCGGCGACACGAACAGCACGATCAGGCCGTCGACCTCGGGATCCTTCACCACGGCGCGCAACGCCTTGCGGTAGCGCTCGCCGTCGGCCGACGCGATCAGGTCGACGGGATTGCGCACCGAGGCCTCGCGCGGGAGGTCGCGCAGCAGCGCCGCGGTGGTCTTCTTGCCGAGCGTGGCGATGCGCAGGCCGCTGCCATCCAGCGCGTCGGTGGCGAGGATGCCCGGCCCGCCGGCGTTGGTGACGATCGCCATGCGATCGCCGCGCGGCAGCGGCTGGCGCAGCAGCGCCGCGGCCAGCGCGAACATCTCGCGGAACGACTCGACGCGCAGAACACCGCACTGGCGGAACAGCGTGTCGACGGCCACGTCGGCGCCGGCCACGCTGCCGGTGTGCGAACCCGCGGCCGCCGCACCGGCGACGCTGCGCCCCGACTTCACCGCGAGGATCGGCTTGTGGCGCCCCACACGACGCGCCGCCTGCACGAAGTGCTGCGGGTCACCGAGGCTCTCGACGTAGAGCAGGATGATCTTCACCCGCTCGTCGTGCTCCCAGTAGTCGATCAGGTCGGCGGCCGACACGTCGGCGCGGTTGCCGATCGACGCGAACATCGAGACGCCGAGACCGGCCGCTGCGGCGTCGGCGAGGATCGCCTCGCCGAGCGCGCCCGACTGCGAGACCATCGCCACCTCGCCGGGCGGCGTGCGCGTGGTCGCGAAGGACGCGTCGATCCGGTAGGCCGGGTCGTTGTTGACGATCCCCATGCAGTTCGGACCGATGATGCGCATGCCGTAGTGGCGCGCGATGCGCATCAGCTCGGCCTCGCGCTCGGCGCCCTCGGCACCGATCTCCTTGAAGCCGGCGGTGATCACCACCAGCCCGCCGACACCCTTCTCCCCGCACTCCTTCGCGACCTTCGGCACGTCGGCCGCAGGGACGCAGATCACGGCGAGGTCGACGTCGCGCGGGATCTTGCTGACCGACGGCCAGGTCGGCATCGACAGCACCACGTCGGCGCTCTTGTTGACCGGGAACATCGGCCCGGTGAAACCCCCGGCGAGGATGTTCGCGACCACCTGACGGCCGATCGCACCCTCCCGGCGACTCGCCCCCACCACCGCGACCGAGCGCGGGCGGAAGATCGCATCGAGGGGGTGGCGGCGTGCAGACTTCGGAGCCCTGACCGGCTTGCGTGCGGAGCGCGTCACGCGAGCGCAGCGTAGCGACGCGGGGTCCTCGCTCAAGGCGACGCGCAGGATCGCTGTGGTATGGTCCGCGCGACGTGACTGCACCTTCCTTCGAGGATCCGACCGCGCCCGCGGCCAAGCTCCTGCGCGTGCTCCTGCACAACTTCCGCCTCGGTCGTGCGCTGGGCGTGGAGGTGCGGATGTACACCGCCGCGCTGATCGTCACGCCGCTCCTGCTCGCGCGGTGGCTGACGCCGGTCTGCGCGACCACCGCCGAGCTGATCACCCTGGTGACGATCGCCGTCGTCGGGCTGTTCGGCGTGGTGTGGACCCACGAGATGGGTCACATCCTCTGGGGGCGCCGCTACGGGATCCGCACGCCCTTGATCACGCTGTCGCCGCTCGGCGGCCTCGCGCACATGGGTGCCGCAGCACCCACGCCGCGCAGCGAGCTGGTGATCGCGCTCGGCGGTCCGGCGGTGCACCTGCTGTGGCTCGCGGTCGTGGCCCCCGCCTACAAGTTCCTGCCCGCCGATCTCGTGACGGTCCGCGGCTGGGTCAGCTCGCCGCTGGACTTCGCGCTGTGGTTCCTGCAGACCACCAACTTCAGCCTGCTCTGCTTCAACCTGCTGCCGCTGTTCCCGATGGACGGCGGCCGCACCCTGCGTGCGCTCCTGTCGCTGCGCATGCAACCCAACCGCGCCACCATGATCGCGACCGCGATCGGCATCGGCGGCGGCGTGCTGATGGCCGCCTACGCGCTGTCCGGCGGCGACGTCTCGAACACCATCCTGTTCCTGGTCGGACTCAGCGTGGTGTCGGGCAGCCTCAACGAGCGGCGCGCCGCGCGCCACGTGCCGATCTACGGGCGCATGGCCGCCGAGGTCCGCGCGCCCTGGGAGTCCGATCCCGACGCCTGGCGCCGCGGCAGCGATCCTTTCGCGGCGCCGCAGCCGCGGAAGCCCTCCAAGAAGGACGAGCGCCGTGCCGCGGAGGATGCCGATCTCGACCGCCAGCTCGACGACGTGCTCGCCCGTCTCCGCGAGGTCGGGCTCAACGGGTTGACCCGCAAGGAGCGCGACGTGCTCGAACGCGCCTCGAAGCGGCAGCGCGATCGACACTGACGATCAGCGTCCGAGTTCCTCGCACAGACGCTGGTTGTGCGGCGTCGCGATGCCGTGCGCGCGACCCAGGCGCACCACCGCACCGTTGCGCGCATCGACCTCGGTCGGTCGTCCGGCCGCGTGGTCGGCGGACAGGGAATTGCGGTGACCGGCCGGGGCCGCGGCCATCGCGGTGACGATCTGATCGACGAGGGCGTCTTCGAGTCGCGCTCCCTCCGCGCGACCGACCTCGATGGTCTCGCGCACCACCGCCCGGATGCGCTCGGCGGCGCGCGGTTCGCGCGCGACGTCCTCACCCGCGTTCAGCACCGCCGGCACGCCGCCCGCCGCATTGCGGCACAGCTTGCGCCACGCCGCGGTGACGAAGTCGTCCGTCACCTCGACCTCCGCAGGTGGCGCGGAGAACAGGGCCGCGATGCGACGCGCGACGTCGTCCGCGGCGAAGGTCAGGCGCAACCGCCCCTTGCGCTGCGCGTGGCCCGGCGCGACGCGCGTGACCGGACAGTCGACGACCACCGGCACGATGCAGGCGCGCGGCACGAAGGGCGCGAAGCGCGCGACGTGCTCCACGCCGTTCTGCAGCACCGCGACCGGGGTGTCGTCGCGGCGCAGCGCCACAAGCCAGTGCTCGGTGCCCGCGACGTCGTAGGTCTTGGTCGCCACCAGCACGATGTCGACCGCGGAGGCTTCCTGCGGATCGTCGATCACGCGCGGCGTGAACACGCTCTCGCCGTCGATGCTCTCCACGCGCAGGGTGCGGAAGGGCGTGCGCGCGCACAACTGCGCCTCGTGCCCGGCACGATGCAGGGCATCGGCGACGACGAGACCGATCGCACCCGGACCGATCAGGGCCACGCGGGGCAGCGCGGACGCGTTACTCACGACTTCGTGAAGTGCAGGCGGTAGGGCAGGGCGGAGCGCTCGCCGTCGAGCACGAGCACGTGGCCTTCGAGTGTGTCGTCGACCGGGGTCACGTCGATCTGCGCCTGCGTTCCGTTGGCGAGAGCGAACCTGCACTGGTGTCCGAACAGAGCTCGCGTCATGCGCTGCGGCTCGCCGTCGGGAAGCTCTCGGATCCGGAGTGAACCCAACAGCGGGACGATCACGACCTCATGCGTGCCGCCGAGGTCGGCCCACGACGCACGGTAGCTGCCGTCCTTGGGAACCTTCGCGCGGGTGAACGATCCGCCCATCCCTCCGCCGAGAGCGAGGGCGGATTCATCGGACTTCGGATCCAAGTCGTGGACCACCGCCCTCTGGACGTCCCACGGGTCGATCGCCCCGTTCGCCATGCACCAGGCGAAGACGCGCAGATCGCCGTCTTCCATCAGCAGGCAGGATCGGGAGCCGGCCGCTCCGGAACGATGATCGCCGTTGAACAGCGTGTGCAGCCCCGTCGGCCGGCCCGGCGCGGTCGGCGCCCGCAGCCAGCGCAGGAGAGCAGGGACATCCTCGAGCGCCAAGGTCAGATCGGCCGCGGCGTCGACCTCGCTGTCGTGATGGACCTGTGGCGCGGCACCACCCACGCGCAGGCTCGGCAGAGAGGTCTTCGCTGCGGCCTTCCCGCACCAGTTCGCGAAGGCGACACCGAAGTGGTGCTCCAGCGCGTGCTGGACCATCGCTGCGGGCAGATCCGAACGACCCGGATACTCGCCTTCCAAGGGTCCGCGGGTGGCGAAGGCGTGCGTGGCGACGAACTCCGCCATCGAACGCCGTTCATCGTCCGCCCCGAGTTCGCGAAACACCGGCAGTGCGTGAGGCAGGTGACCGGCGAGCAACTGCGCCATGCTCGGTTCGAGCAGGCGCAGATCGAGATCGGCGAAGCCGGGCGCAGCGATCGCACCGATCGGCTTGTCGAGGTCGATGCCTGCATCGGCAGGGAGTTGCTCCAGCACGCACAGCAGGGCGATGGGGCTGAGTTCGTCCAGCGGAAGGCGCACAAGCTCGCCCCCGACCTCCTTCGGCAAGGTGCCGACCTGCAGGATCTGCGGATCCGCGTCGCCCTGGGAGAGAACCACGACGCAGGGCTGCGCCGCCTGCTTGGCGCGGTCGAGCTGTTCGCGGAGGTGCACGAAGTCCTGCGCCAGCGCGGATGCGACGAGGATCGGCCAGGCCGCCGCAGCCGATGCCAAGGTGCGTCGTTCCATGGCGCGGGATGCTAGCCGCGTCGCCGCGCCGACGTGCGAAAGCGGGTCACTTCGTGCACGATGTGGGTTCGGTCACGGAGCGCGACGTCGCGCTCGCGTGCCTCCCTCTCCCGGAGTCAGCCTTGTTCCTGCTGCGCAAGATCGGAAGCATCGTCCGTGGTTCGGCATCCCTGCCGCAGATCGTCCTCGCCTGCACGCTGGGCAGCATGCTCGGCTTCATCCCCGGCTTCTTCCTGCCGGGCCACCTCGGCGGGGGCTTCATGCAGGCACCGGGGCTGATCGTCGCGCTCTTCGCGCTGGTCCTGCTGCTCGACGCCAACCTCGCGATCTTCGGTCTCGTCACCGTCGGCGCGAAGCTGCTGTCCTTCCTGCTGGTGCCGCTGTCCTTCTCGATCGGCCGCTACCTGCTCGAAGGTCCCACCGAAGGCCTGTTCCGCACGCTGGTCAACGCGCCGGTCACGGCCTGGTTCGGACTCGAACGCTATGCGACGACCGGCGGTGTCACGCTCGGTTTCGCGATCGGGATCGTCACCGGCTTCGTCGTCTACTTCCTGCTCCATCGTCTGCGGCTCAAGTTCGCGCAGCTCGAGGAGGGCTCCGAGCGCTACCAGAAGCTGTCGTCGAAGAAGTCGGTGAAGCTCGCGAGCTGGGTGCTCCTCGGCGGCGGCAAGTCGAAGAAGAAGACCTGGCGCGAGATCGCCGAGAGCGACAAGAAGAGCAAGGGCGTGCGCATCAGCGGCCTGATCGTGGTCGTCGTGCTGCTCGCCGCGCTGTGGTTCGCGCAGGACAAGCTCGGCGGCAAGTGGCTGCACGAGAAGGTGCAGACCGCGCTCACCTACTGGAACGGCGCGACCGTCGACCTCGCCGGCGCGAGCCTGGATCTCGCCGACGGTCGACTGAACTTCGACGGCCTCGCGATGGCCGACAAGAAGAAGCTCGACCACGACTCCTTCCGCGCCCGCGCGATGGAGGTCGATCTCTCCAACGCGAGCCTGCTGTCGGGTCGCTTCGTCGTCGACAAGCTCGTCTCGGGCGAGGCGAAGAGCGGCGTGGTGCGCGAGAAGCCCGGCGTGCGCGTGACGCCCGAACCCACGCCCCCCGAGCCTCCGGCCGGCCCCGGCAAGACGCTCGACGACTACCTCAAGGACGCCAAGGTCTGGAAGGACCGCCTCGACACCGCGCGCGAGTGGATCGGCCGGCTCACCGGCGGCGGCCCCGCCGCCAAGGAGTCGAAGGAGGAGCGCAACAAGCGCATCGCCGAGGAGAAGGAGACGCTCGGCCTGATCGGCGTGGTCGCCACGCACCTGCGCGCCGATCACCCGGCGGTGACCGTGCGCGAGCTGGCCTTCGACGGCATGACCATCGAGGGTCTCGGTGAGCTGGTCGACGTGAAGGGCCTCAACCTCTCCTCGAGTCCGGCGCTCGGCGATGCACCGGCGAAGCTGTCGATGAAGGCGCGCAGCGGAGCCTTCGGCGTCGAGCTCAGCTTCGATCCGAAGCAGCCCGACCGCGCGGGCATCTCGTTCCACCTCGACGGCCTGCCGGTCGAGAAGATCGCCGGCGCGCTGTCGAACTCGCCGATCCAGGGCGGCACGGTCGATCTCAAGCTCGACGGTGCGCTCGCGCTCGGCGGTCCCGGCGGCGTCTCCCTCGACGTGCCCTTGCTGGCCACCTTGCACGGCACCACGCTCGCCGTCGGCGGCAAGTCGGCGAGCATCGACAAGCTCGAGGTGCCGATCGGACTGCGCGGCCCCTTGCAGAGCCCGAAGATCAGCATCGACGCCAAGCAGCTCGGCGACGCGCTGGTCGCGGCCGGCCGCAGCGAACTCGCCAAGGAGGTCGGCGCGCGCGCCGACGCCCTGCTCGGCGTGCCCGGCGCTGGCGCCGCGCTGAGCGGCCTGGTCGAGGGCACCAAGACCCCCGAGCAGCTCGCCGCCGAGGCCAAGGCCAAGCTCGAGGAGGAGGCGAAGAAGAAGGCCGAGGAAGCCAAGGCCAAGGCCGAAGCCGAAGCCAAGAAGAAGGCCGAGGAGGAGATCAAGAAGCGCCTCCCCGGCGGCATCGAGGGCCTGCTCCCGGGCAAGAAGAAGAAGGACGGCGGGTGAGCGCCGTCCCCCCTCTCGGCGCGCAGCTCAGATCCGCACGACGTTGCTGAACGATCCCGGCGCGTAGCCCGGGTTGCTCGTCGCGAAGGTGAAGGTCTGCACGTACATCAGTCCGGTGATCGCGAGCGGCGGCACCACCAGCTCGTAGGTGTCGCTGCTGCTGAGCACCACGCCGGGTGTGAGCACCAGCAGACCGAAGTCGAGCTGGAACTCGTAGCCGTAGGGCGCGAGCACGAAGGGCACCGGCGCGAGCCCGAAGCTCAGGCCGATGACGAAGGCGTCGCCCTGCGTGCCGCGGAAGCGGATGCCGTCGGGCGTGTTGGTCTGCGTCGGGCAGGACAACTCGACCATCGGCAGCACGCCGATCCCCTCGCTGAGGATCGAGTTGCCGAGCGGACTCGTCAGCACCACCGGCTGGTAGCCCGGCACCGGCTGGTCCGGCAAGGTCACCTGGAAGGAGTCGACGAGGCGCGGACCGGGGGTCGCGGGTGAACCGCCGAACGTGAGCCCCGGCGTGGGACCGAGATCGAGTTCGGTGCCGTGCACGGTCAGCGTGGGATTGCCGCGCTGCGGCACGAACTGCGGACGGACCGCGGTCATCCAGGGCTGACCGGTGACCGGCGCGTCGAGCATCGCCGGGAAACCGCCGTCGAGGACGTAGGTCGCCGACGATGCGCAGGGCGTCGGCACCACGCCGGCGCCCTGGGCGGGACGCAACTTGTAGAGCAGCGTGTCCTGCTCCTCCCCGCTCGCGAGTTCGATGCAGGAGAGGAACCAGGTCTGGCTGCTCGACGAACCGCTCTGCTTGTGCTGCGCGACCAGCGAGGTCGCGCAACACAGGAGCGATGCGGTGATCAGGAGCTTGTGCATCAGCGCACCCCGGTCCAGTGGATGCTCAGGCTGGAGAAGTCGGTGGCCGGGGACCAACCGAGGCCCATCGGAGACCCGAAGCGCCGCACCACGAAGAAGTCGCCGGGGATCACCTCGCAGCTGCCCGAGAGATGGTGCTGGAAGACGTCGACACCCGCGCGCAGAACCTGCTGATCGAGGACCAGGCTCCGACCCGGATCGCTGAAGTTGCCCCGGGACAGCTCCAGTCGCTCCACCACCGTGGGCACGAAGTCCTTGAACATGCGGACGGAGACCGTCGCATGCCCGGGGCGCAGGATGGCGATCGGCCCACCACTGGGATCGAACACCTCGGAGGCGGTGTTCTCGGCGACGTCCAAGAACGGAACGATGTCGCCTGCGAGGGAACCGACGAAGCCGCCGGCGAGAACGCGCCCCACCATCGTCGCCGAGCTCAACTCCGTGCCGGGCAGATGCGTCGCCGTCGACGGCATCTTGTGCAGCGGGCTGAGGAAGACGAGCTGCGCGTAGTAGCAGTTGCCGTTGCTCGTCACGATGTCGCCCGCCGTCATGGTCGACTGCAGGCTGGCGTTCGCGAGCAGCACCGAGCCGCTGGCGGAGTCTTCGACGGCCACGCCGTTGCCGCAGCGGATCTGCCCGCTCGCGACCTGCAGCTCGCCGTTGCCGGTGACCGTCACCTTGCCGAAGAGATCGCAGTCGCGCAGCCAGGCGCGACCGCGCGTCGACGAGGTGCCGCCGCCCTGGATCGCGATCGACGGCGTGGTCTCCGCCACCGGCCAGAAGGTCGCGCTGCGGCCCTGGATGGTGCCGCGCACCAGGTTGATCGGCACGCCCGCTCCGCTGAGCACGCGGAAGTTGACGTTGTCGAAGACGATGCCCGAGCTGCCGTCGGTGATGACGTCGAGCTGCGCGGCATGGTCGGTGCCGTAGGCGTAGGCGACGCAGTCGCTGAGGTAGAGCTGCGTGCCGACGTTGTTGCCGCTGACCGTGATCGCGTCACCACCACCCGTGGCGTTGACGTCGATGCCGATCATCGACACCACGCCGCTCTGGTGCGTGACGTTGCCACGGATCTCGGTCGCGAAGGACTTGCCCGCGACGGCCGCGGTGAGGTGCACGCCCGCCGCGAGGGTCACGTTCTCCGTGTAGCTGCCCGGACGGACCAGGATGGTCGTCGGGTTGCTCGGGCCGTAGCCGTCGCTGACGGCCTGCGCGATCGCCGCCGCGATGCTGGTGTGCGTGGCGCCGAAGGACAGCGTGCTGTCGACGACGTAGCGCACCGCTGCGGTTCCGGCGGGACCCTGCGGACCGGCGACACCTTGCGGGCCGGCCACACCCTGCGGACCTTGCGGACCGATGGGGCCAGTGGCGCCCGTCGGACCCTGCACGCCCTGCGGACCTTGCGCACCCTGCGGACCGGTCGCACCCGTCGGACCTTGCGGACCGGTGAGGCCGATCGGACCCTGCGGGCCCGGATCACCTTGCGGACCCTGCGGACCCGTCGGACCGGCGGGACCCGTCGGGCCCGAGCCCGGCAGCAGCACCGCCGTGATCGGCATCGTCTGCAGCGGATTGGTGTAGGTCAGCTGCCCATACACCAGGTTGCCGTCGCTCAGCACCACGTCGCCCGTGAAGCTCGGCGTCGGCTGCAGGAAGGTGTCCAGCAGCAGGATCGGGCCCGTGCTCGTGTCGTCGACGCACACGCCGGCGCCCGAGCGAACCTGACACGCCGTGAGCTGCAACTCGCCGCCGCCGCTCACCGTCACCTTGCCGAACACGTCGCAGTCGCGAAGCCATGCACGACCGCGATTGCCGCCCGTGCCGCTGATCGCGATCGAAGCCGTCGTCTCCACCGTCGGCCAGAAGGTCGTGCCGCGCCCTTGCACCGTGCCGCTGAGCAGGTTCACCGCAACGCCGGTGCCGCCTCCCACGATCCGGAAGTTCACGTTGTCCACGATGATCCCCGAGCTGCCGCCCGTCGGGACGTTCACCTCCGCCGCGTTGTCCGTGCCCTGCGCATACACCACCGAGTTCGCGAGGTAGAGCTGCGTGCCCGCAACTGCGCCCGCGATCGTCAGCGCATCACCGGCCGGAGCGAACACGTCGATGCCCGTCATCGACACCACGCCGCTGCTGTGCGTCACCTGCCCGGTGATCTGCGTCGCGAAGGACTTCGCGCCCACCACCGCCGTCAGGTGCACGCCCGCGACCAGAGCCACGTTCTCCGTGTAGGTGCCGGGACGAACCAGCACCGTCGTCGGGTTGCTCGCACCGTAGCCGTCCGTCACCGCCTGGCTGATCGCCGCCGCGATGCTGGTGTGCGTCGCGCCGTTCGCCAGCGAGGTGTCCACGATGTAGCGCGCAGCCGGAATGCCCGGCGCACCCTGCGGACCAGCGGGACCGATCGGGCCCTGCGCACCCGGATCACCTTGCGGACCCTGCGGACCCGTGGCGCCGATCGGACCTTGCGGACCGGTTGCGCCGGTCAAGCCGATCGGGCCTTGCGGACCGGGATCACCTTGCGGGCCTTGAGGACCCGTCGCGCCGATCGGGCCCTGCGGACCGGTCGCGCCGGTCAAGCCGATCGGGCCTTGCGGACCGGGATCACCTTGCGGGCCTTGAGGACCCGTCGCGCCGATCGGACCTTGCGGGCCGGTTGCACCCGTCAAGCCGATCGGTCCCTGCGGACCGGGATCGCCTTGCGGACCCTGCGGACCCGTCGGACCGGCGGGACCCGTCGGGCCCGAGCCCGGCAGCAGCACCGCCGTGATCGGCATCGTCTGCAGCGGATTGGTGTAGGTCAGCTGCCCATACACCAGGTTGCCGTCGCTCAGCACCACGTCGCCCGTGAAGCTCGGCGTCGGCTGCAGGAAGGTGTCCAGCAGCAGGATCGGGCCCGTGCTCGTGTCGTCGACGCACACGCCGGCGCCCGAGCGAACCTGACACGCCGTGAGCTGCAACTCGCCGCCGCCGCTCACCGTCACCTTGCCGAACACGTCGCAGTCGCGAAGCCATGCACGACCGCGATTGCCGCCCGTGCCGCTGATCGCGATCGAAGCCGTCGTCTCCACCGTCGGCCAGAAGGTCGTGCCGCGCCCTTGCACCGTGCCGCTGAGCAGGTTCACCGCAACGCCGGTGCCGCCTCCCACGATCCGGAAGTTCACGTTGTCCACGATGATCCCCGAGCTGCCGCCCGTCGGGACGTTCACCTCCGCCGCGTTGTCCGTGCCCTGCGCATACACCACCGAGTTCGCGAGGTAGAGCTGCGTGCCCGCAACTGCGCCCGCGATCGTCAGCGCATCACCGGCCGGAGCGAACACGTCGATGCCCGTCATCGACACCACGCCGCTGCTGTGCGTCACCTGCCCGGTGATCTGCGTCGCGAAGGACTTCGCGCCCACCACCGCCGTCAGGTGCACGCCCGCGACCAGAGCCACGTTCTCCGTGTAGGTGCCGGGACGAACCAGCACCGTCGTCGGGTTGCTCGCACCGTAGCCGTCCGTCACCGCCTGGCTGATCGCCGCCGCGATGCTGGTGTGCGTCGCGCCGTTCGCCAGCGAGGTGTCCACGATGTAGCGCGCAGCCGGAATGCCCGGCGCACCCTGCGGACCAGCGGGACCGATCGGGCCCTGCGCACCCGGATCACCTTGCGGACCCTGCGGACCCGTCGCGCCGATCGGACCTTGCGGACCGGTTGCGCCGGTCAAGCCGATCGGGCCTTGCGGACCTTGCGGACCGGTCGCACCCGTCAAGCCGATCGGGCCCTGCGGGCCAGGGGGACCCTGGATGCCCTGCGGACCCTGTGCGCCCGTCGCGCCGATCGGACCCTGCGGGCCGGGCGGACCCTGGAGTCCGGTCGGCGAGCCGATCCAGTTGCCGTTCGCGTCGATCACCGGGATGCCGTTGATCGTGACCGTGTTGGGATGGATGTCGGCGTTGCGCACGTCCAACGCGTTCTTCGCCATCATCGCGAAGGCCTGCGCGGTGAGCTTGGTGCGCGGGACCATCTCCGAGTCCGCGCCCACCTGCACTCCGATGTAGAGCTCCGAGTTCTCGAACAGGTTGGTCGGGAAGGCGTTGACGCTGCCGAGTTCGACCTTGAACAGGCCGTTCTTCACCTGCACGAGTGCATGGCTCTCGTTCCAGATGTCGACGCCGCCGACCGGCACCGTGTAGGCGCGGAAGGTCATCGACAGGAAAGCCGTGACGTTCGCACCCGATCCCTGCAGGGTCAGTCGACCCTGATACGGGATCGTGCAGGGCATCGTGGGTGACTGCGCGGACACGAGGGCCGCGAGCAGCAGGGAGTGAGCGAGAAAGAACGCGAAACGTTTCATGCGGGAATCAGGAGAGGGGGTGCACGCCGTCTGCGCGTGAAGCGACGCTCGTAGACCGTTCGACGCATCTTGTCGAGGTGCCAATTCGCGCAATCACGCGTGGTCTTGTTCCGACGCGGCGATGTCCTCGCAAGGCGCAAAGAACTTCCCTGCCGGACCGCTCGGTTCCCGAGCGCTGCTCGTACGCGCGAGATCCTCTGATCCGCATCCCGCTTTCGGCCATGCGACGCGAGCGGCCCTTCCATGTGCAGCTCGAAGCCCGCGCAAGCTGCTCACTCGGCGCGTTCACGCATGCGGTAGCCGACTCCGAGCTCCGTCACGATCCACTGCGGCCGCTGCGGGTCGCCCTCGAGCTTCTGCCGGAGTTGCCCGACGAACACGCGCAGGTAGGCCACATCCGCTTCGTGCGCGGCGCCCCAGACCTCGCGCAGCAACATCGAGTGCGTCACCACCTTGCCGGCATGCCGTGCCAGGGCCGTCAGCAGACGGAACTCGGTCGGCGTGGTCGCCACATCCCGCCATGCTCCGCCGCTCTCGGCGACGCGAACCCTGTTCGCGATCGGATCGACGGACAGACGCCGTCCCTCCGCCTCGAACTCGAAGGGGACGGTGCGTGGGTCCGCGGCGGTGGCAGCGCGTCGCAATGCCACCCGGATGCGCGCGCGCAGTTCGTCGAGTCCGAAGGGCTTGGTGAGGTAGTCGTCTGCTCCCGCATCGAGCGCGGCGACCTTGGTCCGTTCCGCGTCACGCGCAGACACCACGAGGATCGGCAGGTTCGACCATCCGCGCACGGTGCGCACGAAGTCGACGCCGTCGCCGTCGGGCAGACCCAGATCGAGCAGCACGAGATCGGGCGGATGCGTGCTCACGGCGGCGAGCGCAGCACGCAGGTCCGCAGCCTCGACGACTTCCAGACCGTGCAGAGGCAGCGACGTCGTCAGGAAACGTCGGATCGAGGGGTCGTCCTCGACGACCAGGATCTTCGGAGCCTTGCCCATCGTCATTCCCTGGGGACCTGCGGCGACCGGGGAGGCCGCGGAATGGTGAAGGCAACCTCGGTTCCCACTCCCTGCGGGCCGGGACCGACGGTGACGGATCCGCCATGTGCAGCGAGGATGCCGCGGCAGATCGAGAGTCCGAGTCCGAGTCCTTCGCGATGCACCGGGCTCAGGCGTGGACCCGGGCCCTCGTCGCGAACCGTGAGCACCACGGCCGAGGGCGTGGTCCGCGTCTCGATCACGGCGCGTGTGCCGGCCGGTGTGTGTCGCACGACGTTGTCGAGCACGTTCGACAAGGCCTGTTGGAGGAGCGGCGCGTCGGCCTCCACCAACGGCAGCGGCGACGTGACGCGCACTTCCAGCGGATGCGAGCGCATGCGCTCCTCACCGCGACGCACCGCGGAAGCGATGACGTCCTCGATCGCGGTCCACTCGACGCGCAGATCCACGCGTCCGCTCTCCAGCCGCGTGGCGAACACCAGGTTGCCGATCAGTTCCTCGAGTCGCCGCGCCTCGTCGAGGATCGAGTGCGCGAGTTCGCGAGCTGCAGGCGCGACGCCGTCCGGCACGACATCGACCATCGCACTCGCGGCGCCGCAGATCGTGGCGAGCGGTGTCCGCAGGTCGTGGGACACCGAGGAAAGGAGACTGCTGCGCAATCGCTCGCGATCCGCGGCGCGCATCGCGATCTGTCGTTCCTGCAGGAGATCCAGGCGCTCGATCGCGAGAGCGGTCAGGCCACACAAGGTCTCCAGCAGCGAACGCTCGCGCGCCGTGCGCACGCGACCGTCCCGCCGCGGCTGGACCACGAGGACGCCGGCGCGCCCCTTCGTCGTCCGGATCGGCAGGAACGACGCAGGCACCCCGGCGAGTTCGCTGCTCCCCGCTCCCGCCACACGACCGTTCTCCCAGACCCATCGCGCCACGCCCAGGTCGCGCGACGAGAGCCAGTCGACGGCGCCGTCGGAGGTCACGACTGCGAGCGACGCCGCTCCGTCGCCGCTCGGCAGGAGCACTGCCGCGCGAGCGAGCGCCGCATCGGCAGCATGGGCTGCAGCGGTGTGCGCGATCTCGGCATACGACGCCAGACCACCGAGTTCGCGGGTGAGCGAGTACATCGCCGCGGTCTCCTGTTCGCGCGCGAGCACGAGACTGGACTGTTCGCGCACGCGGATCACCAGCGAACCGATCACCGATCCGCACACCAGCATCGCGCCGAAGGCGACGACGTAGGTCGGTTCGGTGATCGCGAAGGAGAATCGCGGCTCGGTGAACAGGAAGTTGAACGCGAGCGCGCTCACCAAGGCTGCGCCCATGACCTGGGCGAGGGTGTGGCGCAGGGCGACCAGCACCACCCCCAGCAGGAGCACCAGGGCCTCGACCGAGAGATCCGGCGGGTGGTAGGCGAGCAGCGCCACCGCGATCGACGCGGCTGTGGTCGACGCGGCAGCCAACCACGTACGCGGTCCGGACCCGGTGCCATGCTGCGGAACGACCGCATCCCTCTCGACTTCCCCCGCCGGTGACGGCCGTTCCGGCGCCGCACCTCGGATCACCAACACGTCGATGTCACCGCTGGCGCGGATCAGGTCCTGCACGAAGGAACCGCACACCCGTTCGACGAGCCGAGGGCGGCCGCTCTTGCCGACGACGATGCGCGCCACTCCATGTTGCCGTGCAACCGCCACGATCGCCGCCGCGGGATCGTGACTCTCGAGCGTGAGGGTCTTCGCACCGAGCGACTCGGCCAGGCGCAGGTTGCGGAACACTCGGGAACGAGCCTGGGGATCGAGCAAGTCACCGCCGGGAGGCTGCACGTGCACGGCGAGCAGATCGGCACGGGTCGCCGATGCCATCCGGTGCGCGGTGCGCAACAAGGTGGCGGAGAGCGGGCTCGGTCCCACGCACACCAGCATGCGCTCCGCGACCGGCCATGCGCGCGGATCGCCGATCGCGCGCCGGTGGTCGCGTAGACGTGCATCGACGAATCTCGCGGTCCGACGCAGTGCCAGTTCCCGCAACGCGGTGAGGTTCTCGGCGCGGAAGTAGCCCTCCAGCGCGCGCTCGGCGGTCTCCGGCAGGTAGACCTTGCCGGCACGCAGCCGCTCGAGGAGGACCTCCGGCGCGAGATCGACCAGCTCGACGTCGTCGGCCAGGTCGAAGACCTCGTCCGGCACGGTCTCGCGCACCACGACGCCGGTGGACTTCTCGACGACGTCGATCAAGGACTCGAGGTGCTGCACATTGAGAGTGGTCCACACGTCGATGCCGGCGTCGAGCAACTCGCGCACGTCGCCGTGACGCTTCTCGTGGCGTGAACCCGGGATGTTGGTGTGCGCCAGTTCGTCGACGATCAGCAAGCCGGGCCGACGGCGCAGCGCGGCATCGACGTCGAGATCGCTGATCGTGCGGCCGTGATGCTCGACGGTGCGCCGCGGCAGGGTCTCGAGACCCTCGAGCAACGCCGCGGTCTCCGCGCGTCCGTGGGACTCGACGATGCCGACGACGACGTCCTGGCCATCCTGGGCACGCCGCCGCGCCGCGCCGAGCATCGCGAAGGTCTTGCCGACGCCCGGTGCCGCGCCGAACCAGATCTTCAATCGGCCACGCGTCGCGCCCTTGGGCGCGGGCAGGGTGGCGAGCAGCGCCTGCGGATCGGGCCGCGACTCGGTCATCCGTCACCACTATCGCCGCCGGAGGTGGCGCGCGTCGAGTTCGAGGTTGAGCGCGAGCACGTTCACGACCGGTGCACCGAGCCACGCGAGAGGACCACGATCGACCTGTCCTTCGATCAGTCGCTCGAGCTCGGCGACCGGGATCGCGCGCACCGCTGCGATGCGCGCGATCTGACGCCGCGCCGCCGCGATGCTGATGTCGGGATCGAGACCGCTCGCCGAAGCGGTCACGAGATCGACGGGGATCGGTGCGTCGCCCGGCACGCCCGCTGCGGCGTCGGCTGCGCGCAGGACGTCGACCCGGGTCCGGACCAGCTCGCGGAAACGCGCGGTCCGTGGGCCGAGATTGCTGCCCGAGGAACCGGAGGGACCAGCGGCGTCGAACGCGGTGTACGGGCGCGGCCGGGTCGACGACGGACGACCCCAGAAGTGGCCCGGATCGGTGAACTCCTGGCCGATCCAGCGCGAACCGATCGCGCGGCCGTCGATCCGCACGATCGAACCGAGGGTTTCGTCCCGCCACAGCGACACGGCGACGCCGGTCACCAGCAGCGGATAGAGCACGCCGGTGAGGAGGGTCAACACGAGCAGCGGCCGCATGGGTCGCAACACCAACCGGTCCAGCAGGTTGCTCGGCATGATCAGTTCACCCCCACCACGGTCAGCAGGACGTCGAGCAGCTTGATCCCCGCGAAGGGGACCAGCAGGCCACCGAGCCCCCACAGCAGGAGGTTTCCGCGCAGCGCTTCCGCGGCGCTCTTCGAACGCGGACGCACGCCGCGCAGCGCGAGAGGGACGAGGGCGACGACGATCAGGGCGTTGAACGCCACGGCGGCGAGGATCGCCGAGCGCGGCGAGTGCAGCCCCATGACGTCGAGCCGCGCGAAGACCGGATCGATCCCGGCGAAGGCCGCGGGCAGGATCGCGAAGTACTTGGCCACGTCGTTGGAGATCGAGAAGGTGGTCAGAGCGCCGCGCGTCATCAGGATCTGCTTGCCGACCGTGACGATCTCGACCAGCTTGGTCGGGTTGGAATCGAGGTCGATCATGTTGCCCGCCTCCTTCGCGGCCTGGGTGCCGGAGTTCATCGCGACGGCGACGTCGGCCTGCGCCAGGGCGGGAGCGTCGTTGGTGCCGTCTCCCGCCATCGCGACCATGTGACCCGCAGCCTGCTCGCTGCGGATGCGCTCGAGCTTGGTCTCCGGCGTGGCCTCGGCGAGGAAGTCGTCGACGCCCGCCTCCGCGGCGATCGCCGCCGCGGTGACCGGGTTGTCGCCGGTGATCATCAGGGTGCGGATGCCCATGCGCCGCAGCTCGGCGAAGCGCTCGCGGATGCCGCCCTTGACCACGTCCTTCAACTCGACGACGCCGAGCACGCGCCCGCTCTCCGCCACGACCAGCGGGGTCGAACCGCGCGTGCCGACCTCGAGCACGCAGGTGTCCACTTCGCGCGGGAAGCGTCCGCCGAGCGACTCGACGTGGCGCCGCACCGCCTCCGCGGCGCCCTTGCGCAGGCTGCGGCCCTCGAGCTCCACGCCGCTCATCCGGGTCTGGGCGCGGAACGGCACGAAGTGTCCGCCGAGCCCGCGCAGGTCGCGCTCCCGGATCCCGAACTGCTTGGCGAGCACGACGATGCTTCGGCCCTCCGGAGTCTCGTCGGCCAGCGACGCGAGTTGAGCGGCGTCGGCGAGTTCGGTGACGGTGACCGAAGGAGCGGGATGGAACGCGCTCGCCTGTCGAGCCCCGAAGGTGATCGTGCCGGTCTTGTCGAGCATCAGCACGTCGACGTCGCCCGCGGACTCGACCGCCTTCCCGCTCAGCGCCACCACGTTGTGCCGCACCATGCGATCCATGCCGGCGATGCGGATGGCGGCGAGCAGCCCGCCGATCGTGGTCGGGATCAGGCACACGAGCAGGGCCACGACGATCGGCAGGGGCACCGCACGGCCGTGACCCGTCGCTTCCGCGACGTACTGCGAGAACGGCACCAGGGTGACGCAGGCCAGGAGGAACACGATGGTCAGGGCCGCGAGCAGCGTGTCGAGTGCGCGCTCGTTCGGAGTCATCCGCCGTCGGCCTCCCTCGACCAGCGCGATCATCCGGTCGAGGAAGGAATCGCCGCGCCGCGCCGACACACGGCACACGAGCCAGTCCGAGAGGACTCGCGTCCCGCCGGTGACCGACGAACGGTCGCCACCCGACTCGCGGATCACGGGCGCCGATTCGCCGGTGATCGCGGACTCGTCGACGGTGGCGACTCCTTCGATCACCTCGCCGTCGGCGGGGATCAGCTCGCCCTCCCGGACCAGGACGTGGTCGCCGGGCTCCAGCGTCGAGGAGAACACCTCCTCCGTCTCGGCATCGGGCGACGGTCGTGCCAGCCGACGCGCCTTGGTGTCACGGCGCGCCGCGCGCAGCGCATCGGCCTGCGCGCGGCCACGACCCTCCGCGAGCGCCTCGCCGAGGTTCGCGAAGAGCACCGTGAGCCACAGCACGGCCGCCACGGCCAGCGCGAAGCCGGGCGACGTGCCGATGTCGAGTCCGGCCATCCCGGCCGTCCACAGCGCCGACGTGAACAGCGCACCGACCCAGGTCACGAACATCACCGGGTTGCGCACCTGATGGCGCGGCGAGAGACGGATCAACGCCTGTCGCGACGCTGCCCCGAGATCGAGCGACGCCTCGCGTCGGCGCCGCTTCGCGTGCGCGTCGCCGCCCTGTGTCCTGCTCATCGCGATCCTCCGCTCAGCAGTTCTTCGAAGACCGGCCCCAACACCAGCGAGGGAAGGAAGGTGAGCACGCCGACGACCACGACCACCGCGCACAGGAAGGCGACGAACAGCGGACCGTGGGTCGGCAGGGTTCCCGTGCCGGTCGCGACACGACGGCGCTGCGCCAGCGAACCGGCGATCGACAGCACGGGTACCGCGACACCGAAACGGCCGATCCACATCGCCGTCGTGAGCAGGGTCGACCAGGTCCAACCTCCGCCGTCGAGACCGGCGAAGGCGCTGCCGTTGTTGTTCGCGGTCGAGGAAAGGGCGTAGAGCGCCTCCGTGAAGCCGTGGATGCCTGGATCGGAGAGACCCCGGCGCCCCACGTCGGAGGCGAGTGCGACGGCGGTGAACACGAGCACGACGGCGGCCGGCAGCAGGAGTGCGATGCAGGCATTGCCCAGCTCGAAGGGCCCGATCTTCTTGCCCAGGTACTCGGGCGTACGTCCGACCATCAGGCTGCCGAGGAACACGGTCACCAAGACGAACAGGAGCATCCCGTAGAGCCCCGACCCGACGCCGCCGAAGACCACCTCGCCGGTCTGCATCGCCAGCAGGGGCACGAGGCTTCCCAGCGGTGTGAAGGACTCGTGCATCGCATTCACCGATCCGTTCGACGCCGCGGTCGTCGCGGTGGCCCACAGGGCACTCGCGTCGACGCCGAATCGCGCCTCCTTGCCCTCCATGTTGCCGCCGCACTGCTGCGCCGATGCGACCGCGTCGACGCCCGCCGCAGCCAGCGCCGGATCGGCCTGCCTCTCGAACACCACGAGGGGCACGACCGCGACCACGAACAACGCGGTCATCGCCCACAGCAGGGCACGCCCCTGTCGGCGATCGCGCACCATCGCGCCGAACATCGAGCAGAAGGCCGCGGGCAGCAGCAGGATCGCGAGGCACTCGACGAAGTTGCTCAGCGCCGTGGGGTTCTCGAAGGGATGCGCGGAGTTCACGTTGAAGAACCCACCGCCGTTGGTGCCGAGCTGCTTGATCGCCACCTGCGATGCGACCGGCCCGAGCGGGAGGTCGACCAGCGCTTCCGGGGACTCGAGACTGCCGACCTGCGCGTCGCCGCCGAGGTGCTGGACGACGCCGCAGGCGACGAGGATCACCGCGACGATCGCGGCCAGCGGCAACAGCACGTGCACCACGCCTCGGATCAGGTCGGCGAGGAAGTTGCCGATCGTCTTCGCCTCCTCGCGGACGAAACCGCGCACCATCGCGGCGGCGATCGCCATGCCCGTCGCCGCGGACACGAAGCCCTGCACGCACAGGCCGGCCGCCTGCACCAGGTCCGACATGGTGGTCTCACCGCCGTAGCTCTGCCAGTTGGTGTTCGTGACGAAGGAGACCGCCGTGTTCAGCGCGAGCGACGGCGCGACATCCGGGAGCGATCGGGTGTCGAGCGGGAGATACGACTGGCAGCGCTGCAGCGCGTAGACGACCAGCACACCGGCGACCTGCACCCCAAGCATCGCCACCGCGTATTCGCGCCAGCCGGTCTCGATGGGTCGCCCGTGGCCGTCGAGCCGCACACCGCAGGCACGCAGCAGCACCCGTTCGAGCGGAGCGAGGAGGCGCACGAGACGCGTCGGTCGCCCTTCGTAGACCGCCGCGAGGTGATGCCCGAGCGGCATCGCCGTCGCCAGCAGGATCGCGAGATATGCGACGAGGAGTGCAACGGAACCCCAGGTCATTCGAAGACCTCCGGAGAGAGCATCGCCACCGCCAGATAGACGAGGAGCAGGGCGACGACCACGAGCGCGACGATGTGGAAGATCGACATGGGCGGACCCTCAGAAGGCGTGGACGACGCCGATGCCGACGAAGGCGCGATCGGCCTGCCTGTCGAGACCCCAGCCGAGGCTCAGGTCGACCAGCGTGCGAGGCTCGATGCGGAGCTGGGCCCCGCAGGACAAGTGGTCGCGCGCGTGCGGCAGGTCGAGCGCGTACCACTCCAGGAACATGCTCCACGTGGGCGAGAGCGCCCGCCCCAGCGACACCGAGGCTGCCGCGCTCGGATCGTCGTCCCCTGCGCCGACCGCCACCGACAGCGCGAGATTGGCGAGGACCGTCGTCGACGCGTCGAGGTCGACCGATGACAGGACGCGCAGATCGGACTGGCCCTCGCGTTCGCGACGCGCGTCGTCGCCGCGCAGGCGGAACATCGCGCTCACGCCGATCGCGAACCCGTCGTCCTCGTGGAGCAGGACCTTGGCCCCGCAGCCGGCGACGGTGGTGGCCTCACCTCGCGCCGGATCCGTGACGTGTTCGGCGCCGACGTCGAACTCCAATCGTCCATCCACTCCGGCACGCAGGATCGCGCCGGGCAGCGTGAGCGAAGCGTCACGGCGATCGACGTGGGTCCAGTTGGCCCCTGCCTCGACTTGGATCGCGCGCACGCCCACCACCGTCGGAGCCGCCGAGAATCCCGGCCGGTCCGCGACCGCGACGGCATCGGTCGTCGTCGTACCGCAGCTGCACGATGCGAAGCCGAGGATCGCCAGGCGACCCGCATTCGGTCGGATGCTCATCGCCGGGCATCCGATCCCGCGCTCTCGCGGTGTTGCCTTCGGTCGAGCCAACCGATGAGGGCGTGCGTGGCGATCGCGAAGGCCGCGATCTGCAGCAGGGCAAGGAGATCGTCCATGGGTTCGTAGGTCGGAGAATCGTCGCGCGCTGCGACGATTCGGAGGCCGAAGGGCCCCGGCAAGCAAGGCGGCCTGGGCCGTTCCGGTCGGCGCGCAGCGTCGACGGGCAACCCGAATGGGTTGCGGCCCAGGCCGCGATAGGGTCGTTTCTCGTGGCCCCGGACGATCGACCGTCCTCGCGCGGGACGGAATCTGCGCGCCGACAGGAATCGGCGCCGCGGCATCAGGATCGCATAAGGATCCCGTTCACATCGCGCGCAACGCAGCGCTCGGCGGCAGTCGCGCGGCGCGGCGCGCCGGCAATGCGCCCCCCACCACACCGATCAACAGCGCGAGCAGGAGCGCCTGCACGACCACGTCCGGCGTGACGCGGAATGCGAAGCTCTGCTCGGTGAAGGTGGTCCAGTTGGTGGTGCCGGTGGCGATGCCGTTGCACTGCCAGCCGAGCGCCACGCCGAGCACGCCGCCGCACAGCGCGAGCGCGCTCGCCTCGACGAGGAAGCCGAGGTAGACGGCACGCGGACGGAAACCGATCGCGAGCAACGTGCCGATCTCGTGGGTGCGCATCGCCACCGACGCCAGCATGGTGTTGGTCGCGCCGAACACCGCGCCGGTGCCCATGATCGCGGCGAGGAACCAGGCGAGGATCTTCAGCGCGATCGCGAGCGTGCCGGACTGCTCGACGAAGTACTGCCGCTCGGTCTTGCCGGCGACCGTCAGCCGCGGGTCCCCGGCGAGACGCGCGTTGATCGCGGCGAGCTGCGACGGATCGGCGAGGCGCACGATCATGGTGCTGAAGCCGGGGCGGTCGAGCACGCGCAGGAAGATCTCGACGTCAATCCACAGCTCGGAGTCGTAGGCCTGCCCTCCGCCGTCGAGGATGCCGACCACGCGCCACGCATAGCCCGACAGGGTCACGGTGCCTCCGACCTCGAGGCCGGGCACACGTCCGACCAGCGACTTGCCCGCGACCAGCTCGTAGCGACCGGGCACGAACATGCGGCCCGAGGCCATGCGCAGTCCGTCGCGCAGGTCGAAGCCGCGCGGACCGGTGCCGCGCACCGGGATGTTGGTCTTGCCGCCGCCTTCCTTCTCGAGGCTGAAGGCCGCGTAGACCTCCGGCTGCGCGAGGGGAACGCCGTCGGCATCGCGCGCGACGAAGTCGGCGACGCCGAGGATGCGGGCCTGGTCGCGCGTGATGCCGGACACGCCTTCGGACGTCGCGCCGGCCCGCAGCAGGATCGCGTTGTGGTCGCTGCCGGTGCCGGCGAGTGCCAGCTCGAAGCCGCGCGCCAATGCGAGCACCAGCACCAGCACGGCAACGGCGAAGCCGATCGCCGTCACGGTAAGGATCGTGGCTCCCTTGCGGACGAAGGCGCTGCGCAGGTTGTAGGCCAGCGGGATGCTCATGCCTGCCTCAGCGTGCGCACGATGCTCATGCGCGACGCGGTGATCGCCGGAGCGATGCCGGTCAGGAGCGCGAGCGCGAGTCCGATGCCGAGCGCCTGCAGCACGGTCCGCTGGGCGACGCCGAAGGAGGGGAAGATCACCGTCGCGAGGCGCAGCGGTTGTCCGTGCCACAGCAGGCACGCGAGCAGCACACCGAGCGCGGCTCCTCCCACGCAGAGCACCAAGGACTCCGCGAAGTACAGCGCACGCAGGTTGGCGTTGCGGAAGCCGAGTGTCTTCAGCACGCCGATCTCCTTCACCCGCTCGCGCACGCTGAGCAGCATGGTGTTCAGAGCGATCACCGCAGTCGCGAAGATCACCGCGCCGCCGATGAAGGAGAACAGCAGACCGACGTTGCCCCACATCGACAGGAACTGCGCCTGGAACGCAGCCTCCGATTGCGTGAGCGTGCGATTGCTCGAGTTGCGGAACAGTCCGTCGACCGCGGAGCACACGGCGGCCGCGTCGGTGCCGTCGTCGAGGTCGAGGGTGTAGGTGCCGCACTGGTCCATGCGTCCCATCGCCTCGTTGAGGTACGACCAGTGGAAGAACATCGTCTCCTCGTCGTACGCCGGGTTGCGCGTCGCATAGACGCCGACGATCGTGAAGCGCCAGGTGCCGGGGTAGATGGTCCCCTCGAGCACCATCGGATCGCCGACCTTCAGCCCGTAGCGCGCGGCGAGACCGCGGCCGACGATGCAACCGGCCTTCTCGCCGAGCCACCGTTCCCAGGTCGTGGTGTCGAGGAGGTAGTCGGCCGGGCGCGCGGAGAGGTCACCGTACTGCGCGCGCATCATCGCGACGTCGACCGCGAAGCGCGGGAAGAACTCCTTCGGGTCGCGATAGATGCCGTCGAACCAGGTCCAGCATCCGACGTGACGCACACCTTGGATGTGCGCCGAGCGGATGCGCTCCACGCCGCTGATCGGCAGGTTCTGGAACAGGCTCACCGCCGAACTCGCGATCAGGCGGTTCCCACCGCTGCCCGACACCAGCAGATCGAGGCTCGACACGATGGTGCGCAGCGTGCAGTGCAGGAAGATCGCCAACGCGACGCTGCCCGCGGTGAGCGTCCACCGCAGCGGTTGCGCACGCGCGTGCGCGAACAACAGGCGCAGCGGCACCATCACACGCCACCGGCCGCGATGCGGCCCGCCTCGATGTGGACGATCTCGTCGGCACGCGAGGCGGCCTCGCGCGCGTGCGTGACCATGACGATGCACTTGCCGAGCTCGCGATTGAGCTGCTGCATCAGATCGAGGATCTCCCGGCTGCTGTGCGGATCGAGGTCGCCGGTCGGTTCGTCGGCGAGCAGGAACTCCGGATCGGTCACCAGCGCCCGCGCGATCGCCACGCGCTGCTCCTGTCCGCCGGACAGCTCGCGCGGGTAGTGGTCGACGCGGTCACCGAGCCCGACCAGTTCCAGCGCGATGCGGGCGCGACGGCGACGCTCGCGGCGCGGCAGGCCGAAGAGCTGCAGAGGCAGCTCGACGTTCTCGATCGCGCGCAGCACCGGCAGCAGGTTGTAGAGCTGGAACACGAAGCCGACCGAGGTCGCGCGCCAGCGCGCGAGGTCGTCGTCGTCGAGCGTCGCGATGTCGACCCCCGCCACCAGGATCTTGCCGTGGTCGGGACGGTCGAGCCCGCCGAGCAGGTTCAGCAGCGTGGTCTTGCCCGAACCCGACGGGCCCATCAGGGCGACGAAGGCGCCGCGCCGCACGTCCATCGACAGGTCGTCGAGCACGCGCACCTCCTGCCCACCGCGTTCGAAGTGCTTCGACAGCGAGCGGATCGCGATCAGGGGATCGTCGGCCACGGCGCGGCTCAGGTTCCTTCGACGACGACCTTGTCGCCGTCCTTCAGGACCGCCGGCGGATCGAGCACCACCGTCTCACCGGCATCGATCCCGCCCTGCACTTCGCGGCGTCCGTCGCTCTCCGCGCCGAGCGAGACCACGACGAAGGCGACCTTGTCGCCGTGGAGCACGAACAGGCCGTCCTTGCCGTCGCGCACGGCGTGCACCTCGCGCGGGACGAACACGCGGTCCTTCTGCAGGACCTCGGTGTCCGCGGAGTAGAAGGTCACGCGCGCGACCATCTCGGGGCGCGCGAAGTCGGGCACGGCGTCGAAGGCGACGTAGACCTGGATCGTCGAGCGCGTGCGGTCGGCGGTCGGACGCAGCAGACGGACCTTCGCGGCGAGCGGACTGTCCGGGAAGGCATCGAGCGTGACGCGGCACGGCGTCGCGTCGGAGATGCGCGCGATGTCGCGCTCGTAGACGTCGACCTCGATCTCGAGCGTCGCGAAGTCAGCGAGCGTCACCACCGCGGTCTTGCTGCCGGCGGCCCCGGTGTTGGCCGGCGAGACCACCTCGCCCGGCTCGGCCTCGCGGCGCAGCACCACCCCGGCGAAGGGCGCCTCGATGAAGGACTGCTTGCGCACGACGAGCAGGCGCTGCTTCTCCGCCTCCTCGATCGCGACGCGCGCGCGCGCCGCCTCGCGCGCGTAGCCCGACGACGCACGCGCGGCCTCGGCGCGACCGACGTCCTTCTGCGCCGTGTTCACCGCGGCCTCCGCGCGCCGCACGTCGGCCTGCGCGACGTCGCGCGCCTCGCGGGCACGATCGAGATCGGCAGCACTGCTGATGTCGCGCCGCACCAGGTCCTCGACGCGGTCGTACTCGGACCCCGCCTGGGCGAGGCTCGCGCGCGCGGCGTCGAGGGCCGCCCGGCGTTCGTCGACCAGCGCCTGCGCGGAGGTCAGGGCGGCGCTGCTCTCGTCGATCGCGGCGTCGGCCATCGCGGCCTCGCGCTCCTGCGCCTCGATCCGCGCGTCGGCCTGCTTGACCAGTTCGTCGACCTCGTCGTGATCGACCACGGCGAGGAGCTGTCCCGCGGTCACGCGGTCACCCTCGTCGACGGCGACCTGGACCAGCCGTCCCTGCGTCTTGCTCGCCACCGAGGCCCGCGTGCGCGCGCGGACGTAGCCGTTGGCCGTGGTGAGCTCGCGCGAGACGTTCGGGGAGATGCGCTGTGACAGCGCGGTCCGCACCCGGGGCACCGCGGTCGCCGCCTGCCAGACCCGGTAGCCGCCGAAGGCCAGGGCGAGGACCAGGAGGAGGAGCAGCCATCCGGGCAGCCGACGACGACGGCGCGGCACGAAGCCGCCCTCGCGCCTCAGGCTGAGTTCGTCGAGCGCCGCACGCCGGGCCACGTCCCGGCCGGTCGGGTCGAGGGTCGCGTCGCTTCGGGCCTCGTCCATCGTGGTCATGATGCTGCGGCGTTCGGGTCGTTGCGAGTCGGAGCGATCCGCCGGCGTTGACTCGTGCCGGCCGGGTCCCGATCATCCTCGCCTTTTCTTCGTGCGGCCGATGCTTCCGGTTGCACCTCCCGGTGGCGCCGAAAGGGGCCGAGCCGGCCCTCCCGCATCCGCACCGCCGCCGATCCTGACTTGACCGCACGCGCACCGACCGACAAGGCGATCGACCGTCCCGCGCTCTGCTCGATTCGCGGTCTCGGCCGCTACGTCCCGCAGCGGCAGCTCACCAACGCCGACCTCGAGAAGATGGTCGACACCACGGACGAGTGGATCACGCAGCGGACCGGCATCAAGTCGCGCCGGGTGATGCCCGACGACTGGATCACCAGCGACCTCGCGGTGGCCGCCGCCCGCGCCGCCATCGCCGATGCGGGCCTGCAGGTCCGCGACATCGACCTGCTGCTGGTCACCACGGTGACCCCCGACCACATCTGCCCGTCGACCGCCTGTGTGGTGCACAAGAAGCTCGGCATGGTCAATGTGCCGGCCTTCGACATCTCGGTCGCCTGCTCCGGCTTCGGCTACGGGCTCACGGTCGCCGGCTCGATGGTGCACGCCGGGCTGCACAAGAACGCGCTGGTCATCTCCGCCGAGGCGATGTCGCGCTTCATCGACTACAAGGACCGCGCGTCGTGCATCCTGTTCGGCGACGGCGCCGGCGCGGCGGTGCTGTCGCGGCACGGCCGCTACGACCTGCTCTACACCGAGAACGGCGCCGACGGTTCGCTCGCCGAGATGATCGAGATCCCGGCCGGTGGCTCACGCGAGCCGGCCTCGGCCGCGACCGTCGAGGCACGCCGCCACTACCTGCAGGTGCGCGGTCGCGAGGTCTTCAAGACCGCCGTGCGCCAGATGGTCGACTCGACCCACAACGCGCTGCAGGAACTCGGCCTCACCACCGCCGACATCGACTGGGTCGTGCCGCACCAAGCCAACGGCCGCATCATCGATGCCGTCTCCGAAGCGCTCGAAGTGCCCCGCGAGCGGGTGGTGCTCGACATCACCGACAAGGGCAACACCTCGAGCGCGTCGATCCCGATGGCCTTCGCCCGGCTCTACGAGGAGCAGGGCTTCCAACCGGGCCAGATCATCGTGCTGGTCGGCTTCGGCGCCGGAGCGACCTGGTCCTGCCAGGTGTTGCGGGTCCACGCGTGAAGAAGAACAGCGGCGATCGCCTCGGTGTCTGGTTGTTCGGCGCGCTCGGCGGCCTCGCCACCACCGTGGTGACCGGCGCCCGCGCGATGGCGCGCGGACTCGCCGAAGCCCGTGGACTGGTCTCCGCCACTCCGCTCGTCGACGGCCTCCCCCTCGCCTCGCTCGACCAGTTGGTGTTCGGCGGCCACGAGGTGCGGCAGGGTTCGCCGCTCGAATCGGCGCGCGAGATCGCGCGCAGCAACGGTTCGCTGCCGCTGCCCGTGGTCGAGACGCTGAAGAAGGACCTCGACGCCTATGGCGCGCGCATCCGGCTCGGCACGCTCGCCAACGCCGGCCGCACCATCCGCAAGCTCGCCGGCGCGGGCGACGAGGCGCCGACGAAGACCCTGCGCGAACAGCTCGACACGGTCATCGCCGACATCCGCGAGTTCATGCTGCGCGAGAAGCTCACGCGCTGCGTGTGCGTGAACCTGTGCTCGACCGAGCCGAAGCTCGCGCCTGCCGCGGCGCACAAGACCCTCGCCGCACTCGAACGCGCCATCGACCAGGACCAGGTCAAGGCGGTGAGGCCCACCACGCTCTACGCGCTGGCCGCAGCGCGCCTCGGCCTGCCCTTCGTGCACTTCACGCCCAGCGATGCCGCGCTGCTCCCGGCGACGCGCGCGCTGTTCGTCGAGAACGGTGTGCCCTTCGCCGGTCGCGACGGCAAGACCGGCGAGACCCTGGTCAAGACCGCGCTCGCGCCGCTGTTCCGCTACCGCGACCTGCGGGTGCTGTCGTGGCAGGGCTACAACATGCTCGGCGACCGCGACGGCGTGGTCCTCGCCGACGACGAGAACAAGGCGACCAAGGTCGAGAGCAAGGACAAGGTGCTCGCCAAGGTGCTCGGCTATGCCCCGCACAGCAAGGTCGGCATCGACTACGTCCCCTCGCTCGGCGACCTGAAGACCGCCTGGGACTTCATCCACTTCGAAGGCTTCCTCGGCTTCCGCATGTCCCTGCAGTTCACCTGGCAGGGCTGCGACGCGATCCTCGCCGCACCGCTGGTGCTCGACCTCGTGCGCCTGATCGACCTCGCGCATCGATTGGGCGAGAAGGGCGCGATGGCGGACTTCGCGGTGTTCTTCAAGCAGCCGATCGGCAGCGAGGAACAGGATCTGCACCGGCAGTGGGAGATGCTGGGTGCGTGGCTGCAGCGGATGCGCGCACTCAGCCCTTCGTGATCGAGCGGAGGGGTCCGGAGGCCCGAGAATCCTCGCTCGGGAGGGGATCAGAGCCAGATCGGCAGGTTCACGTACCACCGTGTGAAGGCACTCCACGCATCGCTGGCGGAGACCTCGAACATCGAGGCGTGCACGGCACCGGTGAACAGCAGCGAAAGCGGCCACGCGAGATGCCGTTCACCGATGCGACGGTCGGCCAGAATCAGGAGCAGACAGACGATTTCGTCGGTGATGAAGCCGAGATGCAGCGCCGTCGGGAAGTCGATGGTCGGCGCCAGCTCGCGTGCGTAGAGGCGGGTCAATGCGGGTGGCAGAGCGAGCAGCACCGTCGCCGTCATGAAGCGCACATGCGCAGCAGGCCGGCGCACCGAGGACAGCCCAAGGCCGACCAGCAGCAGCAGAAGGAAGAGAGCTGTGAAGTTGATGTACGCCAGCAGGGGTAGCATGAACTCCGGCATCTGCTGGTTGGCGAACATGACCTTGATCATGTAGAGCCCGCTGACGACCAGCACTGGGAGGAGCAGTAGCGCACCCTTGGCGACCCGGCGGTGCCATGTGCGCCGTCGCCTCGAGATGAGCAACGACTGCACCACCAGGATCACGACCCATAGGGTTGCGGTCACGCCATGCAGCATGTGGGCGGAATCGTTCAGGCCGGGCGAGCGGAAGAACGTCGGCCAGAAACCGACCACGATTACCGCGAGCGCGATCAGCAGGAACCAATGGGCGCGCGCGTAGGGCATTGGCGCGACTGTGCCGACAGTCCATCCAGCTCGCGAGGACGTTCCATGGAATCACATCCGATCGGCGGCGAAAGAGACCGGTCGCGTGTGGAAGCCGCAGAGCACCCCGGGCAGCGCCGAGTTCGCGGGTGCGGTGTTCTTCTTGGTGCAGTGCCTCGCGCTCGCGCCCGGTGCGAATGCGGCCGGCGCGCTGTGGTCGAACGGCGGACGGGGCGTGATCGGCTACCGGCCCTGACCGAGCGGCCGTCTCCCATCGCCGCCTGAGCCGCAACCGAAGGTTGCCGCGTCGCCGCGTCGCGCCGACCAGGAAGGCCCAGGCCGCTTCGTCGGCTGGGGTCCGCGCGGTCGCGACGCGCGACGGCTGCGGCTAACCTGCCCCGCCCGATGTCCGCCGCAACAGTCCGTCCGCGCATCCTGTCCGGAGTCCAGCCCTCCGGCGCCCTGCACCTCGGCAACTACTTCGGTGCGATCCGGCGGCACATTGCGATGCAGGACGAGGGCGAGTGCTTCTACTTCATCGCCAACTACCACGCGCTCACCAGCCTGCACGACGCCGACGCGGTGCGCGGCAACACGCGCGACGTCGCGCTGACCTATCTCGCCGTCGGCCTCGATCCGAAGCGCACGGTGTTCTACCGGCAGTCGGACATCCCCGAGGTCACCGAGCTGAGCTGGATGCTCGCGTCCGTGACCGGCATGGGTCTGCTCGAGCGCGCGCATTCCTACAAGGAGAAGGTCGCGCGCGGCATCCCGGCGTCGGTCGGCCTGTTCACCTATCCGGTGCTGATGGCCTCCGACATCCTCGCGCCGCGGGCGGATCTGGTGCCGGTCGGACAGGACCAGGACCAGCACGTCGAGATGACGCGCGACATGGCGCAGCTCTTCAACAACGCCTATTGCCCGGGCGATCCGGTGTTCCACCTGCCGAAGGCGCTGCTCGGCGAGGCACCGCGCGTGCCGGGCACCACCTTCGAGAAGGGCACCATCCTCCACGTGGCGACGGCGATCGTGCCGCGACGCAGCGACGACGGTTCGCTGGTCGACGTCGACGGCTACGTGCAGCAGTTCCGCGGCATGGTGAACGCGCTGTGTGCGAAGCACGACGAGAACGCGCTGCGCACCACCGAGGAGATGGAGCGTCTGATCGCCGCGGAACACGGCGGACGATTCCCCGGAGTGGAGGTGATCGAACGCACGCTGCGCACCGTGGCCGTGCATCCAGGCGAACACTGCATCGTCACACCGCGCGAGGGTGGCGTGGGCATGGAGTTCTACGTCGAGCTCGACCGCGTGCTGTTCGTCACCAAGGACGGCCGGCGCACCGCCGCGAAGATGTCGAAGAGCCAGAACAACACCATCCCGATCTTCGAGGAGGGCAAGGCCCTCAAGAAGAAGGTGATGGGCATCGAGACGCGCCTGGTCGAGCTCGCCGATCCGCTCGACTGGCGCGAGGATCTGGTGTTCCAGCTCTACGCGCTGTTCGCGTCCGAGGCGGAGATCGCCGAGATGCGCAGCGCCTACGAGCGCGGCGGCTTCGGCTTCGGCAACGCCAAGAAGGCGCTGCTCGACAAGGTCGACGCCATGATGACGCCGTTCCGCGAGCGCCGGCGCGAACTGGAGAAGGACCCCGACCTCGTCGAAGACGTGCTGCGCGACGGCGCGCAGCGTGCCCGCGGCATCATCACCGAGACGGTCGAACGCGCCCGCGCAGCCTGCGGCGTGGGCCGTCGCCGCGGTTGATCGTCACAGCGTGACGTTCCGCCCGCCGTTGTCCTCGGCGATCTTGCGCATGAAGTCCGCGCCGCTCATCCCGGCGAACTGCGCCGCCTTGCGTTCGGACTCCGGGTCGCCCGCGATGTAGATCGTGTTGATCGTGATGCGCGAGTAGCGGTTCGAGTCGCGCAGGATCGACAGCAGCTCCTTCGGGTCCTTGATCGCGCCGTTGGTCGGGATGCCGTCGGAGAGGATGAAGATCTCGTCGTAGCGCACGTTGTAGCGCGCGCCGTGGGCGAAGGACTCGAGCTTCAGTCCCTGCTGCAACGCCTCCCACAGGTTGGTCGAACCGTCGGCGCGCAGGCCCTCGACCACCTTCGCGAACTTCTTCTTGTTCGCCGGTGTCGCCTCGACCATGTCCTTCGACCAGCTCTCCGCGCCGTTGCTGAACCACACCAGGTTGAAGGCGCAGTCCGGCGTGAGCTTGTCCACCACCTGCAGAAGTTCGTGCTTGGCAGCGTCGATCTTGGGCTTACCGGCGAGGTCCTTCGAGGTCGTCGTGCCGGCGCGCATGTCCTCGAGCATGCTGCCCGACGTGTCGACGATGAACAGCACGCGGCTGCCGCGAACCGGGATACCGAAGAAGGTGCCACCGGTGCTGGTCGCGTCGCCGTCGACCTTCTTCTCGGCGATCTCGGCGACGGCGAAGTTCTCGCGCGCCTTGTCCCACCAGCGCCGCCACGCGTCGGCGTCCTCCATCGGGAATCGCGCACCGCTCAGCGAGACCAGCACCTCGAAGGCGCGCTGGCGCAGCTCGCCGGAACGCAGCCCGGTCGCGTGGGCGTCCTCCTTGCCCGTCGCCGGCATCTGCCGCGCGAGCACCTCGATCAGGGCCGGTACTGATTGCGCGCTGCGCGCGATCTCGAGGAACTCGACCGCGGCGAGGTCGCTGCGCCAATCGCCCTTGCCGAGCGTGGCCACCGCGGCGTCGACGCCGGCCTTCAGCCGGTCCTCGGCGACCGCGGTCTTGTGCTGCAGCAGGATCGCGCGCATCGCGTCGATCGCGGCGGCCGTCACGCCGGCGTCGCTCTCGCTGCGCAGCAGAGTCGCGAGTCCGCGGATCAACTCCTTGATGCCGGCGACCTGCGCCGCCTCGCAGGCCGCGAGGCGCACGACCGTCTCCTTGTCGCCGAGGGCGGCTTCGAGCGTCGCGAAGAAGCCGTCCTCGTGGCGCCGACCGAGCGCCCGCAGCGCCGCGGCACGTCGTGCGGCAGCCCGACCGCTCTTGGCGGCCTCCTTGGCCACCGTCTCGATCTGCGCGACCGCTTCCTTGCCGTGCAGGCGATCGATCGCGAACTCCCCGACGCGGCGCACGGCATCGGGACGCTGCTCGAGCACGTACTTCATGCCGGGATCGAGCCCGGCGGCGCAGACCTCGAGCAGCGCATCGGCCGCCTGCGCGGAGTCGGCCTTCACCACGGCATCGCAGATCGCCGTCAGCTCCTCCTGGTGCGTGGTCTCGCCGACCTTCTCGGGAGAGACGTAGCCGGCCCGCACCCCGACCGCCGACTTGGTGATCCGCGGCTTGGTGAGGTCGAGCTGACCCTTCTGCCACTGCGCGAGCCAACTCGACAGAGCCTCGTCGGCGCGCTTGTCCTGGGCATGGATCGCCGGACCGGCGAAGACGGCGACGAGGAGCACGAGGGCGACGAAGGGTCGCCCTCGCGGATCGGACTTCGGTTGGGACATCGACGAACCGCGGAGAGGGACGCGGGCAGGCGAGGGGCGCCGCAGGCTAGCTGCTCGGCGTGGTCGGGTCACCCGTATGCACGACGACTTCCTCGGCATCCGGAACCCTCGCCGTATCATCCGCGCGCTCATGTCGACCCGCATCCTCGGTCTGCTCGCCGTCGCGATCACGACGGCCTTCGCCCCAGCGCAAGGCAACCCGCCGTACCAGCCCCACGTGGAGCCCGCGTCCGACGCGCCGCAGCGCGCGATGGCCGGCTTGAAGGCGCCGCCGGGCACCAAGGTCGAGTTGATCGCCGCCGAGCCGATGCTGTCCAACCCGGTCGCCTTCGAGATCGGCGACGACGGGCGCATCCGCGTGGTCGAGACGCATCGCCTGAAGGCCGGCGTCATCGACATGCGTGAATACAAGGACTGGGTCGACGAGGACCTCGCCTGCCGCACGGTCGAGGATCGTCGCGCGGCGATCCTGCGGCACTTCCCCGGCGACCTGCCGGCCTGGCGCGCCCAGCACGAGCGCGTGCGCTGCCTGATCGACGACGACCACGACGGCAAGATCGATCGCGCCCTGACCTTCGCCGACGGCTTCAACGACCTCGTCGACGGCATCGCCGCCGGCGTGGTCTCCCGCGGAGCCGACGTGTGGTTCACCGACATCCCGAACCTGTGGAAGCTGACCGACGCCGACGGCGACGGCGTGGCCGAGAAGCGCGAGGTGCTGAGCACCGGCTACGGCGTGCACTTCTCGCTGATCGGCCACGACATGCACGGCGCGATCATCGGCCCGGACATGCGTCTGTGGTTCTCGATCGGCGACCGCGGATTCTCGGTGCCGCAACTCGGTGGCGAACGCCTCGACTACCCCGACGAAGGCGCCGTGCTGTCCTGCGAACTCGACGGCACCGATCTGCGCGTCGTCCATCGCGGACTGCGCAACCCGCAGGAACTCGCCTTCGACGACTTCGGCGACCTGTTCACCGGTGACAACAACAGCGACGGCGGCGACGAGGCGCGGCTCGTGCAGGTCGTCGAGGGCGGCAACAGCGGCTGGGGAATCGGCTATCAGTGGCTCTCGACCCGCGGCGCGTGGAACGAGGACCTGCTGTGGAAGCCGCGCTTCGACGGCCAGCCCGCCTGGATCTGTCCGCCCATCGCGAACATCGCGCACGGACCCTCGGGTCTCGCGATCAATCCGGGCACCGGGTTGCCGTCGCGTTTCGACGGTCGCTTCTTCCTGTGCGACTTCCGCGGCAGTCCGCCGCACAGCGGTGTGCTCGCCTTGCAGGTGGAGCGCGACGGCGCCGGCTTCAAGCTGCTCGGCTCCGAGCCCTTCCTCTGGAACCTCTGCGCCACCGACTGCGCGTTCGGTCCCGACGGCGGACTCTACGTCCTGGACTGGGTCGACGGCTGGGATCTGACCGGCCGCGGCCGCATCTACCGCGTGGTCGGTGACGACCTCGATCACGATGCGCTCGCCCAGGAGACCTCGCGCATGCTGCGCGAGGGAACCGCCAAGGTGGGCATCGAGGAGCTGGTCGCGCGGCTGCAGCACCGCGACCGTCGCGTGCGGCTCGCCGCGCAGTTCGAACTCGTCGGTCGGGGGCAGGACGGCATCGCCGCACTCGACAAGGTGTCGCGCGAAGGCCAGAGCCTGATCGCACGCATCCACGCGATCTGGGGTCTCGGCATCGTCGCGCGCCGGACCGATCCGGCGATCGCCGGGCGGATCGAACGCCTGCTGTTCGACGGCTCCGACGAGATCCGCGCGCAGACACTGCGCGTGCTGTCCGACCGGACCTCTCCGACGACGCGTCTCGCCGCCGAGAAGCTGTGTCGCGATCCCTCGCCCCGCGTGCGCTTCTTCGCCGCGCAGGCGCTCGGCGCCGCGCAGGATCCGCTCGCGATCGCACCGCTGTTCGAGCTGCTGCGGCGCAACGCCGACGAGGATGCGATGGTGCGGCACGCCGCGGTCGTCGCCCTGGAGCGCTGTCACGCCGCGAACCGCTTCGAGGACATCCGCAACGACACCTCGCCCGCGGTCCGTCGCGGCATGGTGCTGGTGCTGCGCCGCCTGCGGGATCCGCGCATCGCGGAGTACCTCGACGACAAGGACCCGTCGATCGCCGCCGAGGCGGCTCGCGCGATCCACGACCAACGGATCGAGGGCGCGTTGCCGGCGCTCGCCGCGTGGACCAAGCGCAAGGACCTCACCGACATCGCGCTCATCCGTCGCGTCCTCGGCGCGTGCCGGATCCTCGGGACCACGCAGGCCCTCGACGCGCTGCTCAACTATGCACAACGCGCCGATGTGCCCGCGGCGATGCGCGTCGAAGCGCTGCAGATCGCCGGCGAGTGGCCGCGACCGCACGGTCAGGACCGCGTGCTCGGACTGTGGCGCCCACTCGCCGCACGCCCCGCGCTGGTGGCCCGCGCCGTCATCGGCGCGACCCTCACCGCGTTGCAGGCCTCACCGGACACGCCCGACGCCGTGCTCGATGCGGCGATCGACGCCGCCCGCAACCTGCGGGGCCACGACCTGGCCGCGACGCTGACCGCGATCTCGAACGACGCCAAGCGCGGTGCCGCGACGCGCGCACGCGCACTCGACGCGATCGCGGAGGTCTGCGACACGAAGGAGCAGGTCGACGCGGCCCGCGCGGTGTCACCCGAAGCTCCGATCGCTCTGCGCCGCGCCGCGCGCGACATCCTGGCGAAACACGACCCGGCGGCCGTCGTGGACCTGCTCGCGTCGCTCGCCAAGGACGGCAACCTCGCGGAGCGCCGCGCCGCGATCGAGAACCTCGCGCGCGTCGACGCCCCGGCGGCCGACAAGGCGCTGACCCTGCTGATCGAGCAACTCGGCGAGAACAAGTTGCCGGCTGAACTCGGACTCGATGCGCTCGAGGCCGGGCTCGGCCGCAGCAGCGGCACCGCGCGCGCGGCCGCGGATCGCTGGCTCGAGCGCGCCAGGACCTCGAACGATGCACTCGCCGCGTTCCGGGTCTGCGAGTCGGGTGGCGATCAGGCCAAGGGAAGCGAGGTGTTCCGCTCCCACGCCGCCGCACAGTGCGTGCGTTGCCACACCCTGGAAGGCCAGGGCGGCACCATCGGCCCGGTGTTGGACGGCATCGGCAAGCGCCGTGATCGCAGCTATTTGCTGACGGCCCTCGTCGATCCGGCCCACGACATCGCCGAGGGCTACGCGCAGACCGTGATCACGCGCACCGATGGCTCCACGGCCGCGGGCATCCTCCTGCGCGAGGATGCGCAGCACGTCGTGCTGCGCGATGCCGACGGCAAGGATGTCGACGTGCCGGTCGCGGCGATCCGGACGCGGGCGACCTCGGGTTCGGCGATGCCGAAGATGGACGCCCTGCTGTCACGGCGCGAGATCCGCGACGTGGTCGAGTTCCTGGCGACGCGCAAGTAGGCGTGTCGCGGGGCGCGGCTCAGCCCTTCTTCTTGCCACCCTCGGGCGGCGTCTCGCGCTCACCGCGGCCGGGACCGCGTCCCTCGCCGCGGCCACCCTCTTCGTCGTCGTCGGCCTTGAACTGCTTGTGGGCCGTCGACTTCATCTGGTTGATCTCGTCGCGGACCTGGCCGGCCTTCTCGTTGTCGCCGTCGAGCAGCGCCTCCTCGAGGTCGAGCAGACGGTGGCTGAGTTCGATCATCGACTTCTGGAACTCGAGGACGAACTGGGCCTGCTCGTCCTTCTTGACGTCGGCCAGCTTGGCGGGCTTCTCGAGGCGGCACTTGCCCGCGGTGTCCTGGAGCGTGCGCACCAGCGCGAGCGACTCGTCGTTCTTCTGCTTGTCCTTCAGGTCCGCGCGCAGCTTGCGAAAGCCCTTGTTGATCTCCTCCATGTACTTCTCCAGCTTGGTCGCCGGCTCCTCCACCGTGGAGACCACGGCCGGAAGGGACGAAGGCTGAGCGAGGACTTCGCGCGCCGGCGTGGCCAGCAACGCGAGGACGGAGGCGGAGGAGAAGACGAGGAGACTGCGATGGATCATGGTTCTGGCGTCGATGAAGTCCGCGGAACTGTAGCGAGCCCGTCCGCGGCGCACGTCGCGGACGTGCAACAAGACCGGCCCCGCGGACGCTGCGTCGGCAGCATGGCTCGACCCGTCGCCGATGCCGCGGAACGGCGCCCCGAAAAGACAGCGACCCCCGACGCGCGAAGCGCGCCGGAGGTCGTGCGGGGTCATACCCGGGAGGAGTCGAACCTCCAACCTTCGGATCCGTAGTCCGATGCTCTATCCAATTGAGCTACGGGTACGCGAGGTCGAACCTCGCCGGCTCGCCGCCGGTGAGGGCGCGAGAGGATAGCGAGGCGACTTCGCCAAGCAAGTCCGCAGCGGGCGATTCCCGCCGCGAGCCGGCAGGTCGGCGCGGGGTGCCGGATCAGCGACGGACCGGCTGCACCACCGAACGGATGGCGAGCAGGTGGCCGGCGAGCACGGCGTCGAGAGCGTGGAGCGCCTTGGCGTGGCGCAGCAGGTTCGGCTGCGTCGACTCCATCACGCTGGCGGTCAGGGTGCCGCGGATGAACTCGACCAGGGTCCGACCGTGGCGTGCCGCGCGCCGCGCATCCGGACCGGTCCCCGCGAGTTGAGGAAGCCAGACGGTGGTCAGGTTGCGCAGACACTCGCGGGAGACGTCGCCGGCGAGCACCGCATTGATCCACAGGCGTGCGGCGCGACGGCGCCGGTTCAGCACGCTGATGCTCGGCGGACGCACGAACAGCGAACCCTCCGGCGTGCGCAGTCCGAAGCTGAAATGGACCAGCGAGCGCGCGGCGAGGACGTCGTCGTCCCCGGCGAGCAGTTGCAGATAGCCGAGCCCCTGTTCGACCTCGGCGGTGAGCGCGACCGCCTGCGGAAGCGGCCTCAGCCAGGGAAAGGACTTCTCGACCGTCACCGACTCGCGCACGGCGCCGCGACCCTCGACCGACTTCACCTTCGTCGCCATGGGATCGACATCGGCATTCCGCCGTTCGCACTGGACTCCTGAGCCGCGACCTCCTCACCACAGCGCGGCGAGCGGGTCCGACCCGAAGGGCTCGGACTCGCGTCCGACCAGCACAGCGGGCCGCGGACCGTGGACCGCGTTGGTCGACCAGAGACGTGCCCTGTCGAGTTCCTCGACATGCAGCGGACGCTCGTCGACCGATGCACCGATACTGCGGAGGCGGTGCAGCAGGACCGTGCGCGCGACGCCGGGCAGCAGCGTGCCGTCCGCCGGTGGGGTGACGAAGCGGTCGCCCACCTGCGCGAAGAGATTGCCGCGGGAGGTCTCCCCCACCGTGCCGTCGGCGCGCAGCGTGAGCACCTCGTCGGCGGCCACGGAGCGGGCGCGCTGCTCGGCGACATCCCAGTCGCTGCGCTCGGCGAGTTTCAGGTCGCGGCGGCCAGCAACGGGAGAGGGCAGGTCTTCGATCGGCAGCAGGCGCAACGGTCGCGGAGGCGCGACCAGCGGACGCCGCTCGACTCCGAGTCCGACCGCGCCGTCCTGGATCGATGCCGTCAGGCGCAGGACGAACGTCGCCGTGTCGTCCGGTCGGAGATCGCCGAGCAGCTGCTCGACCTCCGCGATGCCGAACGCGGTCCCGCCGAGAGCGCGCACGCTCCGCGCCAGGCGCTCGAGATGCCAGGGCAGCAGCGCGATGCGCAAGGCGCCGTCGCGGATCGTCGCGCGCATCGTCTCGAAAACCACGGTCATCGCCGGGTCCCCACGAGGTCCAGGCCGAGTGCGCGCAGCATGCCCGAGGCCTTGTGGAGTGACTCCGCATACTCGTGCTCCGGCACGCTGTCCGCGGTCACGCCGCCTCCGGCGTGCAGACGGATCCGCGAACCGCGCCGGATCATGGTGCGGATCGCCACGTTGAGGCGCAGCTCGGCCCCGGTCGCGAACTCGCCGATCGCGCCGCAGTAGACGCCGCGGCGACGCACCTCCAGATCCTCGAGGATCTCCATGCTGCGCAGCTTGGGCGCGCCGGTGATGCTGCCGCCGGGGAAGGTCGCTCGCAGCAGCTCGCCGGTGCTCACACCCGCACGCAGGTCTGCGCTCACCGTCGCGAACAGGTGGTGCACCTGCGCGAAGCTCGCATGGTCGGGGAAGGGGCCCACCGCAACGCTCCCGACCCGCGCGACCTTGCCAAGGTCGTTGCGCAAGAGGTCGACGATCATCGCGAGCTCGGCGTTGTCCTTCTCGCTGCGCAGCAGTTCGTCGAGCAGCGCCGCGTCGCGCACCGCATCGACATCGCGCGGACGCGTGCCCTTGATCGGCCGCGTGCGCACCCGCGCACCGTCGGCCACGAGGAACTCCTCGGGTGACGAGGACAGCACGCTCGACGCACGATCGATCCCGACGAAGGCCGCGAAGGGTGCCGGGCTCACCTCGCACAGGCGCGCGAACAGCGCGCGCGGATCGACGTGCGGATCGACCTCGACGTCGAAGGGCT
The DNA here is from genome assembly GCA_046349595.1 of Planctomycetota bacterium. GTDB lineage: Bacteria > Planctomycetota > UBA1135 > UBA1135 > UBA2386 > JACRLW01. Next base: position 416,736 of record JAXMCA010000001.1, on the reverse strand, counting down.
GGGTGAAGTTGGCCTGGAACACGTCGCCGGCGCGGATGTGCTCGACGACCCGCGCGACGCACGCCTGATACTCGGCGCGGCTCAGGGCGAGCGGCAGCAGGCGAGCCTGGACCTGCGGCGCGGAGTCCGCGGCACGGGACACCGGTGCGAAGCGATCGCAGCACGCGAAGGCGCCGATCCACACCGCGGGCTGCGGGAAGTCGTCGGCGATGCGCCGCGGGATCGCCTCCACGGCGTCGCGCAGGTCGTAGCCGAGGAAGCCGGCGCAGTGATGATCGGCGTGCGCGTCGAGGAAGGCGTCGATGCGCTCGAAGGCGCCGACGAGCGAGGTCGGGTCGCCGTCGATCGACAGCACCTCGCGCGCATCGCGGAACAGGTCGCTGGGGCCGGCTCCGCAGGAGTGCAGCAGCACCACCGGCTCGTCGGGTGCCATCGCGCGCAGCTCGGCGAGAGGATCGCGCGACGGCGCCTCGCGACGCATCCTCATCGGTCCACGGTCCGAGGGGACACTGCGCCGGCGTTCACCGGATCACTTCCAGTCCGGCTTGCGCTTCTCCAGGAAGGCACGCATGCCTTCGCGCATCTCGTCGGTCGAGCTGATCATTCCGAACAGGTCGGACTCCAGCTCGAGGCCTTCGACCAGCGGCAGGTGCACACCACGGCGCGCGGCCTGCTTCGCGAAGGCCACCGCGGTGCGCCCGCGCGAGACGATCCGGTTCGCGACCGCCTTCACGCCCGCGAGCAACTCGCCCTGCGGAAACACGCCGTTGACGAGGCCGATGCGCAGCGCCTCCTCGGCTGTGACCGGGTCGCCGGTGAGCATCAACTCGAGCGCCTTGCCGGTGCCGAGCAGGCGCGGCAGGCGCTGCGTGCCGCCGTAGCCGGGGATGATGCCCAGCGACACCTCGGGCAGACCGAGCTTGGCATTGGGCGACGCGTAGCGGAGGTCGCAGGCCAGCGCCATCTCGAGTCCACCGCCGAGGGCGAAGCCGTTCACCGCAGCGATCACCGGCTTGTCGGTGTTCTCGATCGCGAGCGTCAGGGCCTGACCATGGCGCGAGTTGGCCTTGCCGTCGAGCACGCCCTGCTTGCTGAGGCCGACGATGTCGGCCCCGGCGATGAAGGCCTTCTCCCCGGCACCGGTCAGGATGATCGCGCGCGCCGACGCGTCGGCGCCGAGTTCCTCGAAGGTCGCGCGCAGCGCGGCGATCGTGTCGTGGTCGAGGGCGTTGAGCTTCTCGGGTCGATTCACCGTGACGACGGCGATCGTGCCGTCGCGCTCCACCAGCACCGTGCTCATGAATGCTCCTGGTCGCTGTCCTCTTCGGAAGTCGGCGTCGCCTGCGCGGCCTCCGCCGCCTCCACCGGCAGCGGCTGCGCCTCGCGCAGGGTGACCGAACGGATGGCCAGCCGATCCTTGGGAACGCTGCGTTCCCCGCCCGGGCCGATCGTGCACTCGACCGCGGCGATCGCGTCGAGCACCTCGAAGCCGTCGCGGAGCTGGCCGAAGACCGTGTACCTGCCGTCGAGCGACGGCAAAGACTCGGCCTGCACCAGGAAGAACTGGCTGCCGGCCGAGTTGGGATCCTGTCCGCGCGCCATCGACAACGCGCCGCGTTGGTGCGGGAGATCGTTGAACTCCGCGTGCACCTTCCAGCCCGGCCCGCCGGTGCCGGGGATCCCGGTCGAACCCTCGCGCGAGTTCGGACAACCCGCCTGCACGACGAAGTTGCGGACCACCCGGTGGAAGGCGAGGCCGTCGAAGAAACCGGAAGCGGCGAGCCGCACGAAGTTGGCGACGTGAGCCGGCGCCTTGTCGGGGCGGAATGCGACGACGAGGTCGCCGAGATCGGTGCTGATGCAGGCTTCGACCTGCGCGAGGTCCGCGGTTTCGGGATCGATCATGGAGTGCGGTCCTGTCACTGCTTGAACACCGGCTCGACCACCGCCGCGAACAGCCACACGTTCTCGGTCGGAACCGACGGTTCGCCGGTCTGCGGCGAGGGGCGCACCGGCGTGCCGCAGATCGCGTCGAGCACCGGCAGCGTGTCCGGCGTGATGCGCCCGAAGGCGGAGTACTTGCCGTCGAGGTGCGGGGCGTCGCCGTGCATGAGGAAGAACTGGCTGCTCGCCGAGTCCGGCGATGCCGAGCGCGCCATCGAAACGATGCCCTTCACATGCTTCACGTCGGAGAACTCGGCCTGGATCGTGTGTCCGGATCCGCCGGTGCCCGGCATGCCGGTCGCGCCGACCTTGGTGTTCGGGTCACCGCCCTGGGCCATGAAGCCGGAGATGATGCGATGGAAGCGCGTGCCGTCGTAGAAGCCGTCCTTCGCCAGCGTGATGAAGTTCACGACGTGCTTCGGCGCGACGTCGGGCATGAAGCCGATCACCACTTCGCCCTTGCTCGTGATCAGCCGCACGGTGGTCTTCTGGAGGTCGAGCTTGGCGAGATCGAGGTCGTGCTGATCGGGGACGACGCGCAGGCTCGCATGCGCTCCGGCGAGCCCGACCCAGTCGAGCGTGATCTGGCGCGCCGAACCGAGGTCGAAGCCCTTCCACAGCGTGGCGGGGTCGAGGGAGAAGGTGCGATGCAGAGCCACACCGGGGACGAGCTTCACCTTGCCGGTCGGTCCCTCGTGGACGGTCGGGACCTTGCGACCGTCGATCGCGGCGTCCAGGTCGAGTCCGCTGAGCACCGAGGCCGGGATCTCGACCTCCGCGTTCGCTCCGATCGTCATCTCCAGCGCCAGGGGTTGCCCGATGCGGAGCACGCCGCCGGTCGCGACGAACTGGACCGAGAGCGGCACCTTCTGGTCGGTCGCCCCGCCTGGCTCCTGAGCCGTCAGCGGAACCAGGACGCAGAGGAGGAGGAAGGCCGACAGGATGGATCGCAGCATCGCGGATGGTGCGGACCTCGGGGTCCGCGGCGGGAGTCAGGGCGAAGCGGACCTTGTACGGACGCCGACCGCGGCGCTCAACGTCCGGCCGCCTCGAACTCCATGGCCATGCCCATGCCGCCGCTCATGCACAGGGTCGCGAGCCCGCGTGCGCTGCCGCGCCGGCGCATCTCGTGCAGCAAGGTGGCGACGATGCGCGCGCCGGTCGCTCCGATCGGATGCCCGAGCGCGATCGCGCCGCCGTTGACGTTGAGCCGCTCCGGGTCGATCGGCAGGTCGCGCAGACAGGCGAGCATCTGCGCCGAGAAGGCCTCGTTGAGTTCGACCAGGTCGAAGTCCTTCAGGGCGAGCCCGGTCTTCGCGCACAGGTTGCGCGTCGCCGGCACCGGACCGATGCCCATGATGCGGGGCGGCACGCCGGCGGTCGCGGAGGCCCCCAACCAGGCGAGCGGGGTCAGCCCGCGCCGCTCGATCTCGGATTCGGTGGTCAACAGGACCGCGGATGCCCCGTCGGTCACGCCCGAGGAATTGCCGGCGTGCACGCTGCCGACCTTGGGACGGAACACCGGCGGCAGCTTGGACAGGGCTTCGAGCGTGACGTCGGCGCGCACATGCTCGTCGTCGACGACCTGCGTGGTCTTGCCCTTCACGCTGACCTCGATCGGGACCACCTCGTCGCGGAATCGACCGGCGGCGAGCGCGGCCGCGGCGCGCTGGTGGCTGCGCAGCGCGTACTCGTCCTGGGCCAGGCGCGGGATCACGTAGTCGTCGGCCAGGTACTCCGCGGTCATCCCCATCGGCTCCTTGAGGATCCCGCAGGTGAAGCCGTCCTGGAAGTTGCCGTCGAGCACCTCGGCGTGCCCCAGCCGGTAGCCCTGGCGCATGCGCGGCAGCAGGAAGGGAATGTTGGTCATGCTCTCCATGCCGCCGGCGAGGACCATCCTGCGGCCGTCGAGGAGCAGCGCCGCGCGCGCGTGGTCGATCGCCTTGAGGCTGGAGCCGCAGGCCTTGTTCAGGGTGAAGGCCGGGGTGGTCTCCGGGATCCCGGCGCGGATCGCCGCCTGACGGGCCGGATTGGGTCCCGAGCCGAGCTGCCGCGCCTGTCCGAGGATCACCTCGTCGACGTCGTGGGCCGCGACACCGGTGCGGGTGAGCAGACCGCGCATCGCCGCGACCGCGAGGTCGACGGCACTGAGCGCGGACAGGGCTCCGGACAACTTGCCGATCGGGGTGCGGACGGCGTCGACGATGGCGATGCGCTCCATGGTGATTCGCGGGCCCGCGGAACCGCCGCGGAACGCCGGACCATAGCTGCCGCGCCCTGGCCCCACCATGCACCCTTGCCGTGGGCGCGACACGGACTCCAGTCCGGCACCGGGACGCGCCGAAGTTGCCGAGGATGGCGTCCCCTCTCCCCGGCGGATCCGACGCGGATCGACCCTCCCGCGACACCGGCACCGCGACCCGGAGCGGAATCGAGCGCGGCCTCGACAGCGCGCGACGGGCCTCGTCGCTGCCGAGCGGCGTGTTCCGCACCGGCTCGTCGAAGATCGAACGCGATCTCGCCGGCGAGGTCGGCGAGATCTTCCTGCGGCACATGACGCGGACCGTGCAGGCCGAGGGAACGGGCCGCCGCACCGTGATCGACCCGGAGATCGAACGCCGCAACCGCGTGGACGCCCGCGAACTCGACGCGCTGCTCGCCGATCTCCGCGCCCGCGGCAAGGTCTCGGCGCCGTCGATCCGCGCGGACCTCGCGAGCGAACGCGCGTGGATCCTGATCGATCTCTCGATCAACGGCTCCGACGCCGCCCGCGAAATCGCACTGCGCGAACTCGGGGAGGCCTTCGCCGACCCGGCGGCGATGTCGTCGGTCTGCGCGAGCGTGCGCGCACAGATCGAGCGCGTGCTGCGCGACGGAAGAGGGCCCCGGTGAGCGGCACCGGCCCGATCGACGACGGCCCCGCGACGCGTGCGAAGCGGCTGCAGGAAGGCGTCGAGACCTTCGCGCACGACTTCGTCGTCGCCCTGCTCGATCGCGCCCTGCACGCCGAAGGATCCCCCACCCACCGCAACAACCTCGACGCGACCGCACGCGCGCTGCGCCATGCGCTGGGCAGCGGGATCGACCTGCCGCTGCGCATCGATTTCCGCGGCGACTGCCTGTGCTGGAAGGACAGCGAGCTCGCGGCGGCGACGCTGCAGGCCGGCCGTCTGCTGCGGCTCGCCAAGGAACGACGGCTGCGTTCGATCGCGTTCGACGCGCGCGTCAACCTGCCGTCGCTCGACGGGATCCTGCGGCTGCTCGGCGATCCGCACGCAATCGATGCCTTCCGCCCCGACACGATCGAAGCCGCGCTGCGCCGGCACGGCATCCGCGGGATCGCCATCGAGATCGGGGATGCGCCGAAGGACGCTGACGTCCCCGGCTCACCCTCGATGCTGACGTCGCACGCCGGTGCCCTGCGCCGCTACCAGGCACTGACCGACGTGCTGCAGGAGAGCCACGTCCGCGCGTTCCACGGCGACGAGATCGGCATCGACGCCGCCCGCGGTGTGGTCGAGCGCGCGGTCGCGTCGATGAACACCGCGCCGAGCGAGCTGCTCGCGCTGTCGGTCTACGACGACATCGACCGCTTCACGGTCGGACACTCGGTGCGTGTCGCGCTGCTCGCCCTGCAGGTGGCGCGTGCGGCCGGTGCGGATGAGCGCGAGCTGATGCGGGTCGGCACCTGCGGCCTGCTCCACGACATCGGCAAGAGCCTCATCCCTCAGGAGGTGCTGTTCAAGCAGTCCGGACTGACCACCGAGGAATGGGCGGTGATGGCCGAGCATCCGCGCCTCGGCGCCGAGATCCTGCTCGAACAGCGCGACGTCGATCCGGCGGCGATCGGTGCCGCGTACTGCCACCACATGGGTCCCGACGGGCTCGGCTATCCACGCCCCCAGATGCCCTTCGCCACCAGCGCGATCAGCAAGCTCGTGCGCATCTGCGACGTGTTCGAGGCGCTCACGGCGGTGCGGCCGTACAAGCACGAACTCACGCCGCTCGAGGCCCTCGCGGTGATGCACCGCGAGGCGAAGGGTTTCGACCCGCAGTGGTTCACGTTCTTCGTGCAGACCATCGGCATCTACCCGACCGGCACGCGTGTGCTCCTGGTCGACGGGACGCGGGCGCTGGTCGTGCGACAGGGTGTGGCGGTCGATCGCCCGATGGTCCGCCCCATCGCGGACGGCAGCCCCGACGACCTGCCGGCCGCCGACAGCCCGGAGTTCGCGATCGGTGATCGCATCGACGGGGTCGAACACAGGATCGCCGGAGTGTTGCGACGCCACCACGACGCCGAGCACGATCACGACCCGACGGCGACGGTGCTCGGGCACCCGGCGACGGCCTGCCTGCACCCGCACGATGCGAAGACCCATCGGACCTGAACGCGCGAGCCGATGGAGTGTCGCGCGACAGGTCGAGCGTCCGTCGGAGACCTCGGGCTAGCATGCGACCGATGAAGCGTGCCCTTCTGCGCCTGTCGCTGGTCGCGATCGCGACCGTCCTCGCCTTCCTGTGCGGGGAGATCGGCATGCGCGTGCTGAAACGCCCGGCCAACCATGGCGACCAGTACTACGCGGACGCCGAGTACCGCGAGATCAACACCGTCACGCCCACGGTCGAGGATCTGGCGCGCGCGGCAGAAGTGCTCGAGGTCGTGAAGGACGCGCCGCGATTCAGGCAGACCTTCAAGCCGAACACCGTGGTCCACGTTTGCTACCGCGGCTATCAGGGCCACGACGGCTTCGACGAACACGGCTGTGTGGAGATGCGCACCGATTCCTGGGGCGTGCGCGAGCGCGAGGAGCTGTGCACGAAGAAGCCCGCCGGACAGGTGCGCGTGGTCTGCCTGGGCGACTCCACCACGGTCGGTTGGGGCGTGCGCTTCGAGGACTGCTGGACGCAGCGCGCGGAGGACATCCTGCGCAAGACCGACGATCAGGTGCGGATGGTCAACTGCGGAGCGTCGGGGACGCTGGTGCCGGACGAGTACGCCCATGCGCTGTTCACGCGCTTCGCGCGCTTCGAGCCGGACTGCGTGCTCGTCACTCTCTGTCTCAACGACCTGTTGCCGGTCAACGGCGGGATGTCGCACCTGAACACCGCGGCGATGGCCGACCGCAACGATCGACTGCCGGCGCCCTTCGATCGTTCGGTTCTGCTGACCTCGCTCTACCGCACCCTCCACGACCGCGATCCGCTGGTCCTCGACCCGGATCACGACTGGGTGCACGACCTGCTGGTCCTGCCGACCGAGAGCTACCCCGACGGCGCGCGCCAGATGGGCCGCATCTACTGGGACAGCGGTGTGCCGCAGGACGCCCTGCGCCGCATGCGCGACTGGTGCAAGGAGCGCCATCTCGGCTTCGGGGTCGCCCTGTGGCCCTTCCTCCAGCAGATCGGCGACCGGGCCCACCACCCCTTCGCGCCCATGAACGACCAGGTCGCAGCCTTCTGCAAGGCCGAGGGCATGCCCTTCCTCGACCTGCTCGACGTGTTCCTGGGACTCGACCCGCGCACGCTGTGGGTCTCGCCGCTCGACATGCACGGCAATCCGCGCGCACACGCCCTCGCCGCGCCGCGCTACGCCGCGTTCGTGCAGGGACTGCTCGCCCGCTGAAAGGAACGGCCCGGTCGTTGACGCGGCGTCGCCGCGTGCGATCCTTCTGCCACGCGGGTCCGGCCCGCGCCGCGATCCTCTCCCGCTCCATCCCATGCAAGGGCGCCGCGCGCTCCAGCTCGACTCCTTCTGGATCTACGCGCAGGCGGCCGTGATCGGTCTCGTCGGCGGTGGGCTCGGCGTGGGCTTCCGCGTCGGCATCGACTGGATCGAGCACTTCCTGATGGGCGAGGGCGCGCCGCTGCTGGTGCGCCTGCCCTGGTGGCAGAGCGTGCTGTTCCCGGCGGTCGGCGGCCTGTTCGCGGGGTTGTGCCTGTGGCCGATCGGCAATCGCCGCAGCCCCTTCGGCATCGGCGACACCGTCGAGATCGTCGCGACGCGCAAGGGCACGATCCGTCCGCACGAGTCGCTGGTGCACACCGTGTCGTCGGGGTTCAGCATCGCGAGCGGCGGCAGCATCGGACGCGAAGGCGCCAATGCGCAGCTCGGCGCGACGGTCGCAGCTCTCCTCGGCCGGCTGGTGCCGAACTCACAGCGCTCGCGCACCGTCCTGCTCGGCTGCGGCATCGCCGCGGGGATGGCCGGTGCCTACAAGGCGCCGATCGCCTCCGCGCTGTTCGTGATGGAGGTGGTGCTCGGCAACTTCGCGATGGACGTGCTCGCGCCCATCGTGGTGGCCTCGGTGATCGCCACGCTGATCACGCTCTCGGTGTTCGGATACGAACCGCTCTACAGCCTCGGCGTCGGCGGCAGCCTGAAGCTCGAGGACTGGCGCCTCGTGCTCTCCGCCGCCGTGCTCGGCGCGATGTGCGGGTTCGGCGGAGTCGCCTTCCGCCGCTCGCTGGAGTTCGGCAAGAAGCTGTTCGCGCGCATCCGTGCGCCGCTGGCGATCCGCATGGCGCTCGGCGGACTGGTCGTCGGCGTCATCGGGATCCAGTACCCCGAGGTGTGGGGCAACGGCCAGCCGACCATCGAGATCTTCGCGCGCGTCGGCGAGATCCCGACCTTCACCGTGCTGGTCGTACTCCTGCTGCTGAAGATCGTCGCCACCTCCGCGACCGCCGGCTCGGGCGCACTGGGTGGCGTGTTCACCCCCAATCTGGTGGTCGGCGCCGCGCTGGGTGCAGCCTTCGCGAAGATCGTCGACAGCATCGGCGGCGGAGACCATCACACGCACTTCGCGCTGGTCGGCATGGCAGGCCTGTGCTCCGCGACCGCACACGCGCCGATCACGGCGATCCTGCTGATCTTCGAGATGACCAAGGACTACGGGCTGATCCTGCCGCTGATGCTGTGCAGCATCGTCGCCAGCATCGCCGCGCGCATGCTCGATCCGGACTCGATCTACACCGCACGTCTGCGTGCGCGTGGGCACGGCGTCGATCAGGGGCTCGAGGAGCTGGCGATGCACACGACCTTCGTGCGCGACGCGATGCGGCGCGATCCGGTGCGCGTGACCGAAGGAGCCACGCTCGAGAAGGTGCTCGACCTGTTCAACTCCTCCCGCAACGACACCATCTACGTGGTGAGCGAGCACGACCATCTGCTGGGCCACGTGCTCCTGCACGACGTGAAGCAGTACATCAACGATCCCGCGACCCGCATGGTGATGATCGCGGCCGACCTCGTCTCGCCCTGCGTGGTCGCGACCGCCGAGGAGTCGCTGGCGACCATCCTCGAGCACTTCCACGACCCCGACCTCGACGAGATGCCGGTGGTGCGCAGCAGGACCGAGCCGGTGCTCGAAGGCCGCATCACGAGGCGCGACGTGGTGGCGACCTTCAGCGAGGAGGTGCTCGGCCAGAAGAGCATGCGCGCGCGACTGCGCGTCCGCGGTCGCAAGGAGTCGCGCTGGCTCGAACTGCCCTCCGGCGCGGTCCTCGAACGGGTTCGCGTGCCCGACGACCTGGTCGACCGCTCACTCGGTTCGCTCGACCTGTGGGACGACCACCGCATCCAGGTGCTCGTGCTCCTCGAGAAGGACGCGACCGGTCGTGAACGCCGGAACTTCCCCACCGCCGACTCGGTGCTGCACGACAACTGCGAGTTGCTGGTCCTCGGCATGCGCGAGGACGTCGACGCCTTCATCGCGCGCCACGGTGGACGCGGCGCGGTCGAGGAGTGAGGCTCATCGCTTCGAGATCGGCGTGACGCCGAAGTCGTCGAAGGAGGTCGCCGCATCCGCCTTGGTCCACAGCCCGACGCGTCCTGGACCCATGAAGGTCGTGTCGCGGTGATCGAGCAGCATCTTGCCATCGAAGACGACGATCATGCGATCGCCGGTCGCCGTCACGCCGAGCGTGTGCCACTGCCCGGGCTCCACCACCACCTTCGCGGTCGCGAACTGGGTGCGCACGCCGCCCTGCACCTTGTAGACGCGCAGGTTGTCCTCCAACGGATTCCAGCGGGCGATGTAGTAGTCGTCGGAACCGGACGCCCGCCACAGCACGCCGCCGCCCTGGTCCTCGGTGCCGCCGTCGGCGCGCAGCGCGACCTCGATGTTCGCATCGGCGATGACGGCGTCCTTCGTCATCAGCAGATTGAAGGTCTCACCGGCGTTGTGCACGTCGCTCAGGCGCATGCATCCGCCGCTGCCTCCGGCGCCGCCCGACGCCACACCCCAGGTGCCGCAATGACCCGCGCCGTTGGTCTCGGCCACCGTGAAAACGGCAGGGATCGAGCCCGGCTCCTCGCCTTCGAAGTCCGAGGAGAGCCCGGTGATGGTCGTCCCCGAATGGAGAGACCCGCACGAGGCCAGGAGCAGGATGACGCTGACGAACGCGATCGCTCTTCCGCTGTTCATGGGGTCGGATGATGCCAGCCGGTCGCGCGGCGGTCGACGGCCGTCCACTGCCGCTCCTGGCGATCGACACGCCGGGATCGCACACTTCCGGCCATGGCACGCTTGCTCCACGCGCTCGCCGCATCCCTCGCACTCGCACTGCCGTCGCTGGTCGCCCAGGATCAGAAGCCTGCGGCGGCCCCGCGTTCCCCGATCGAGAGCCTCGGTCTCGGCAAGGACATCGACTGGATCGCGGATCCCGAGGTCTTCGTCGATTCGGCACGGCCGCAGCGCAACATCCGGCGCGACGTCGATCGCAGCGCGCTGCTGAGTTCGGCACTCGAGCGTGCGAAGGAGTCGCACCGGCTCGTGATGTGGTACGTCCCGCGCATCGTCGAGGGACAGAAGCACGGCGTGCAGATGTACCGCGCTCCGGTCCTCGACACCTACGCGATGCAGCTCCTGTTCGAGGATCCGGATCTGGTGGCGTTGGTGCGCAGCCGCTTCGTCGCACTGCGCCTCAACCTCGACGAGGCCCTCGCGGCGCGCTACGGGCTGCGACCGCTCGAGTTCGTCGAACCGGCGATCGTGTTCCTCGACCAGAGCGGCACGGTCGTGCACTTCGTCGAGCGCATCCGCACCTTCGATCCTCACTGGTTCGTCGAACTGATGCGCCGCGTCCTCGACAAGTCCGACAAGGGCGCCGACGACGCCGCGATCACCGACCCGCAACAGGCGCTCGCCGAGGGTCGCTACGCGCGCGCCGCGAGCCTGATCTCGGGCCTGCGGAACGCACCGGGTCGCAAGGCCTACCTGGAAGCCCAGCTCGCGCGACGGCTCCGCGACCTCGGCGCCGCAGAACGCGCGTTCGATGCCGCGGCGAAGACGGGCGACGCACCCGCCGACATCGCCGTCGACAGGATCCGCACCCTGCTGCTCGCCGGACACGACGCGCAACTGCCGAAGAGCGTGCCGGAAGGTTGTTCGCGCGCCGCGGAGGGCAACTACCTCCTCGCCCTGGCCGCGCTCCGCGCCGGCGACGAGGATGCGGCCCGCGAGGGTTTCGCCGCGGTCGCGAAGCAATGGCCCGACTCGCCCTTCGGCCGGCGTGCCGCCGCCAACGTGCTGCTCGGTGACGACGAGCGCCCGGTCGGCGCCGCGTTCTCCGGCTTCGAGACCATGCACTGGATGGACGCGGCCGCGTACGAGGGTCTGCCGCGCGACACCGAGCGACACGGACCGCCGCTCGAACCCAAGGAGATCGCGGTGCGCGGCGTTCGGCAGCTGCTCGAGCTGCAGCGCAAGGACGGCGGCTTCAAGGACAGCCGCTACGCCTACTGGCCGAGCCCGAAGATCACGCCGAACGCGTGGATCGCGATCACCGCGCTCGCGGCGACCGCGCTGTTCGAGTACCGCGACGTCGCTCCGGAGCAGATCCCGACCGCGACGATCGACGCCGCCGTCGCCCGTGCCGAGAACTACCTCTTCGATCCGAGCCATCTGGCCCGCGGCGAGAACGAGGACGTCTACGCCGACACCTACCGTCTGCTGTATCTCGCGCGCCGTCATGCCAAGGCCGACGCCACGGAGAAGACGCGGCTGGTCGGACTGATGAACGGCATCGTCGGCGAAGCTCGCAAGCGGCAGGACGAGAACGGCTTCTTCGCCCACGAGTACGCCAACGCGTTCTGCACCGGCGCGATGCTGTGGGGACTGCTGCGGGCGCGTGAGAGCGGCGCCGAGGTGCCCGAGGAGATGTTCTCGCGCGGTGTCGCGGCACTGGTCAGCGCACGCGCGAACGACGGATCCTTCGGGTACGGGGGCACCGGCCGATCGACGCTCAAGGACGCCAGCGAACGCATGCCCCTGTGCGAGGGGATCCTGTTCGCGCTGGCCCGCAGCGACGGCGAGCGCCTGCGCTTCGCCTTCGACAACTACTGGAAGAACATCGGCCGCATCGAGCAGGTGCGTCGCAACGACTTCCACTCCGACGGCGAGCTGGCCGGCTTCATGTTCTTCCACGGCCTGTTCCACGCCAGCGAGATCTTCGCGCGGCTGCCGCAGGAACTGCGCGGCGATGCGCGCGGCAAGTTCCTCGACCTGCTGCAGCGTGTGGCCGAGGTCGACAGCACCTACCTCGACAGCCACGAGATCGGTCGCAGCTATGCGACGGCGACCGCGCTGCTGACGCTGGCGAACCTGCGCGAACGCGACTGATACGCCGGTCTCAGGGCTCGCGCACCGAGATCACGCGCTCGACGACCGCTTGCACCGGGCGCTCGTCGACCATCTCGGGCGAGCGCACGACGAGACGCAGGTAGACCAGGCGCCCGGCGCCGTTGCCGTCGACCTTGATCTCGAAGCCGTGCGGATAGTCGGGGAACTCGTGCGCGTAGAGCGGAACCGGCACACCACCACCGCTGCCGTTGCGTGCCACCTGCAGGCGCGCATGCGAGAGCATCTCGCGCCTGGGCGGAGCGACGTCGGCAGGGATCCGCGCGCCCGGTGGGAGACGCGGCGCCGTGCCGGTGCGGGTCAGCGCGAACAGGGACTGCGAGAAGTCGGGTTCGTCGGGGCGCCAGGCGATGGCGACCCCCGACTGGAACAGGTTCATGATCACGCCGGCGCGCTCGTCGGGGTCCATCAGGCGCGCGAGGTCGTCGGCCCGCACCACGGTGGCGCTCTCCCAGCGATCGATGTCGAGCCGTTCGCCGTGCGCGTTGAGGCAGTAGAGGACGAAGCGGTAGCGGTCGATGCGTGCCGTGCGCGTGCCCACGCCGGTCGGCACGACGACGGGGGTTTCGCCGCGCGCGATCAGCAGCAGGTTCCCGGTCTCGCGCACGCCGATCGCATCGGGTTCGAAGTGCCCTCGCGTGGTCGCCAACGGCATCAGCGAGGTCGACGACGGCGCGATGCCGCCGAGGTCGAGGAGGCCGAGCAGCGCACGCGACTGTGGACACTCGGGGAACACGCGGACCGCGTGATCGAGGTCGTCGCCGATGGCGTCCATCAAGACCTGGGCCTTCTTGAGGGCCTCGGACTGACGCTCCGACCAGCGCTGGTTGCTCGACAGGGAGCTCAGCGACTGCGTGATCATCGCGGTGAGCGCGGTGACGATCGTGAACACCACGATCGCCTCGAGCATCGAGAAGCCGGCCTGACCGGCGCGCGAGTTCATTTGCCGAGCTTCCCTCCCGAACCCTCCGGACGGGTGATCTGGACGAAGACGTCGTGCCACGCGATGTGTGCATCGCGCAGTGCGTTGTGCACGACGACGCGGAACATGCAGTTGCCGGCCGGCACCAACTCGGCCGGAACCTCGAGCAGCAGGTTCTCGTCGCCGAAGCCGGCATCCTGGATCATCGCCTCGGCCGACAGCCGCTGCGTCGGATCGACGACCTGACCGGTCTCCGGGTCGCGCCAGGTGACGCCGTTGTCGAGCGAGTAGAACACGCGGTAGCGCAGGTTCGCTTCGTCGCCGTTGACGAGCTCCGGGTAGCTGATCGTGTAGTGCGCGCCGTCGAAGCGCTCGAAGGTGGTGCGCCAGCGCAGCGGGATCGCCGCAGGGTTGTCGAACTTGGCGCCCTGTTCCGGCGACGTGATCAGGAGCCGCGGATCCGGTGCGATGTCGTTGTCGAAGGCCGGGTGCGCCGCGACCCACAGGGAGTGCAGGCCGAACAGCAGTGTCGATCGCACCAGGTGATCCTGCGACAGGCTCGCCGACGCCGAGATGCCGTCCAGGGCGAAGTAGGCACGATCGTGTCCGTCCGGCGCAGTCAGGCGCAGGACCGACGACGCGCTGCGCTGGTCGGGTCCGCGCGCGAGCCGCTCGAGTTCCTGGCAGAAGTGCTCGGGGTAGTCCGCCGCGAAGGCGCGGTGCGGAAGGGTCGTCGGCAGGACCTCCGCCAGCCCGCTCGTGAAGCGGATCGACTCGTTCTCGCCGAGTCCGATTCCCACCGCGAGGAACAGATCGCGCAGCGAGTCGACCGGCGCCGCGGTCGTCCCGTTCGGCTCCAGGCGCTGCGCGAAGCTCGTCGATGCGCTACCGCACTGGAACAGCGTGGCCGCACCGAGCGCCCCCAGGCGACCGCCGCCGGGAAGTTCGAGAGTCGTCCCGGCCGGCACCTGTCCCACCACGCACTGCTGACGCGGCACGCGATGGAAGCCGCCCGACATCGGGTTGGTCGACAGGTTGGCCTGCGACATCCAGGTGCCGGCAGAAGCATCCGGCCAGAGTTCGCCGAGCCAAGGACGTGCGGTGAAGGCGCCGGTCGAATCCTGCACCAGCACCGCGCCGATCTTCGGAACCGTGGCCGGCGGTCCGGGCGCCGCGGGCGATCCCAGATCCTCGATGCCGAGCGTGTCCACTGCGGCGTAGCCGGTGATGCCGTACGACGCTCCGTGCAGCGGCACGACGCCGGGATCGACCTCACCGACGTCCGCCGGCAGGCAGATGTCGGCACCGAGCGAGATCGAGCCGGCGAATCGTCCTCCGAAGGACGCGAACACCACCGCACTGCGCAGCAGCGCGGTGCGCCACACCTGCATCGCACGCGGCACGTCGAAGAACACACCCGCGCCGAAGCCGTCCTGCAGCCGCGTCGCGTCGAGGCAGGGCCACGCGGTGGTGGCGTCGACGGCGCCGTCGCGCAGGTCGTCGAAGCAGCAGTCGTATCCGCCCGGGAAGCTGTTGCCGCCCTCGACGAGGTCCGCGTACGGGTTGTGCCGCGGATCGCCGAGGATCTGGTAGCGCTCGGTCAGCGGCACCGCCTCCGGAGCGTGCGCCCACCAGGCGTAGGTCGTCGACAGGTTGCAGGGGTCGTGCGCGACCGGCCACATCCGGCCGGTGTCGACATCGGTGCCGATGCGCGTGTCGAACGCGAGCATCTGGTCCTTGTTCGGAAGCCCACCGCCCGGGAAGCCCGAGCCGAGTGCCGCCGCGGGGATGCGGATGCGCCAGCGCGCGGTGTTCTTCGGCCCGCTTCCGTCGGTCGCGAGATCGACGGGGAAGTCCTCGCCGCCGCTGCTGCGCGCGACCGGGGAGGGCACGTAGTCCATCCCGTACAGCCGGCCGGTCGAATCGAGTCCGCGCCCGCCGACCGACGGCGCGACCAGTGGCGTGTCGTGCAGACGGATCCAGGTGTACGGCGTCGGCGTCGCGACGAATCCGCACTCGAAGGCCATCTCGTGCGGGTGCAGGCGCGTGCTCGGTCGCGGAGGCAGACCGGTCGGCGTGTCGAAGCCCGCGTAGTCGGCTCCCGGGTCGATCGCGCCGGTGTCGACGTCGAGACCGCCCTGCAGGCGTCGGACCTCCAAGGTGGTCGGCTGCGTGGGGTCGACGCCGTTGACGTTCGCGCTCAGGTCGACGCCGAAGAGCCGCAGCGTGATCGGCACGTCGAGACGCACCGGCCCGACCGTCGGCAGGTCCTTGTAGGCATGGACGCGCAGTTCGATCGGACGCGAGTCCGACGGATCGCCATCCGCATCCGGATCGCGATCGGCACGAAGTCGCGCGGGATGCGTGACCACACGCACGCCGGGCATCGCGGTCGGCGAACGCGCCGCGTCGGCGTAGTTGCGCAGCGGCGGGAACGGCAGGATCTCGCCGTGCAGATCGATGAAGATCGCGTTGCGGAAGCGCGACGGCTCGTCGCACATGTCCTGCAGCAGGATCTGCAGCGGCGGCTCGTCGCGTTTGTTCAGGCCGGCGACGACGCGCATCTCGAAGAGCTTGCGCGCCTCGGGCAATCGGGTCGCGTGGTTGAACTGGTCGGCCACCGCATAGGGCAGCGGATTGGCGACCAGATCGAGGTCGTGAAGGATCCCGGCATCGGTGCGCACACGCGCGCCGAAGTTCTCGGGGGCGAAGAGCGCGGGCATCACCTGGTCGCAGCGGCTCGGATACCAGTACGCGTACGGCGCTGCGGCCGTCGCGCCCTGTGCCGTGTTGAAGTACGGCACGTAGCCGGTGTCGCGGCCGTAGCCCAGCTCGGTGATCCAGTGCACGCGGAAGCGCAGTCCTGGACAGCGTTGCGCGATCTCGTCGATGGCGGCTTCGAAGGTGCTGCGCAGACTGGGCAGCGCCATGTAGGTCGACGGCACGGCGCTCAGTGCGAGCGCGTACACGTCGTAGTCCTGCGTCGTCGGCCCCGACTCGTCGGGCAGGTTGAGGATCGTCGCGATCGAGGCGACGTCGTGGCGGGTGACGCCATGTTCATCGAGGCTGCGGACCACCACCTGGACGCGCCGCAGCCGCGGATTGCCGACCTGCGGGCCGACCTGGATGCGGCGGCTCCACAGCCATGCTCCCGCGCGCTTGCGATTCCCCGAGCTCGGGTGATCGGGCGGCAGCGGCGCTCCCTGTTCGTCGCGCAGCGTCGTGAGCACGAAGCAGTCGGTGAGGTCCGCCGTCATCTCGAGCTGATGCGCGGTCTTGATCACGCCGCGCTCCACCGCCGCCTGCAGCTCGTTGAGCATCGCCAGGCCCTTCTGGTAGGCGAACACACGGTCGTGGTTCTGCGATGCCTCGCGGTGGCTGATCGAAAGCTGCTGCAGCATCACCATCAGCGCGATGCCGACGATCGAGATCGCGACCAGCAGCTCGAGGTAGCTGGCACCGGCCTCGCGCTCGCGGAGTTGGTGCTGGTGTCGCATCGGCATGGAGGCAGTGCGCCGCGGAGTCGTCTCTTCCCGGTCGGCCACGCGTCCTTGTGGTTTCGACGTGCGACAGCGGGGCGCTGAACGTGAGCCTCGCGCGGGCCGAACGGAATCCGGACGCGGCCCACGTCACGGGGATCTGGTGGCGCGATCTCCATCCCGTTCCGGGACAGGGGTGTCGCAGGACGCGACAGCGCAGCGTGCTTCCGAAGTGCTGCGGGAAGCGCGCAGAGGCGGTTTGTAGGATCTGCGCCCCTCCATGCGATGACCCGTCCCCCGACCAACGCGCGCTCGGCCGCGGCCGTGATGTTGATCCGCGGCCAGGGGCCGGATCTCGAGGTGTTCCTGGTCGAGCGCTCGACCGAGCTGCGTTTCTTCGGGGGCTATCACGCCTTCGTCGGCGGCGTGCGCGGCGCCGAGGACGGCCCCGACGAAGCGGGGCAGCCGGAACCGGACCTGTCGGCGCTGATGCGCTGCGCGGAGCGCGAGCTCTTCGAGGAGACCGGCGTCCTGCTCGATCCCAACCTGCGCGCGCGCTGGACCGTCGCCCAGCGCAGCGCAATGCGGCGCGATCTCCTCGATCTCGGCAAGGACGCGACCTCGCCCTGGCCCGCCGCACGCGGCAGCGAGCCCGCGCGTGCGCAGCTGCGAGCCATCTGCCGCATCTGTACGCCGCCTTTCGCACCGCAGCGCTACGACACGGTGTTCTTCGCTGCGGAACTCGCGCCTGGTGAGGAACCGTCGATCGAGACCGGTGAACTGGTGGCGGGGCGCTTCTGGCGTCCCTCGCAAGCGCTGGCGGCGTGGCGACGCGGCGAGATGTTGATCGTGCCCCCCGCGCTGCTGCTCCTCGAGCTCCTGCGCCACGGCGACCTCGACCGCTTCGCACGCGACGCCGCCGCGCTCGCCGCGCGCTACGCCGACGGCGCGCTCCACCACGTGCGCTTCTCACCCGGCATCGTGATGGCGAGCGTGCGCACGCCGACCCTGCCGCCCGCCACCACCACCAACTGCTTCCTGTGCGGCGAGGAGAAGCTGTGGATCGTGGACCCCGCGACGCCGCACGCCGACGAACAGGGACGGCTCTTCGAGCTGATCGACGACCTCGCGCGCGAGGGCCGTCCTCCGGCGGGGATCCTGGTTTCGCACCACCACCGCGACCACGTCGGGGCGGTGGTCGCGACCAGCCGACGCTACGACCTTCCGGTCCTGGCACACGAGCACACGCTCGCGCACCTGCCGCCGGGCAGCGTGCGCACCCAGGCCATCGGCGACGGAGCACGCATCCCGCTCGGCCGTGCACCCGACGGCAGCCCCGGCTGGGAACTGATCGCGAGTTTCACGCCCGGCCACGACCCCGGCCACCTCTGCTTCCGCGAGACGCGCTACGACGCCGTGCTGGTCGGCGACATGCTGTCGACGGTCTCGACGATCGTCATCGATCCGCCCGAAGGCCATCTGCGCACCTACCTGAGGAGCCTCGACAAGCTGCTCGAGCAACCGATGTCGACGCTCTACCCGGCACACGGTCCGGCGATGCGCGACGGACATCGGCTGCTGCGTCAGTACGTCCGCCACCGTCAACAGCGTGAAGCCGCATTGCTGAAGGCCCTCGCCGAGACCGGCCCCTGCCTCGCGCACGACCTCGTGCCCAAGGTCTACTGGGACACCGACCCGCGCATGTTCGGCCTCGCCGAGCGCTCGCTGATCGCCGGCCTCGACAAGCTGGTCGAGGACGGCCGTGCGCGCCTGCGCGAGGATCGGCACTGGGAGGCCGTCGGCGAGACGGGTTGATCGCGAACGGGCGCGCCACCGCTCGCGAGGTCAGAGCGGAAGCGCCTCAGCGGATCTGCGTCGCGATCGCGTTGGAGAGCCGAGGACCGGCTGCAATCGGCGTGAGGGCGTTGATGCACTGCAGCCAGAGATGCAGACCGACCAGCGCCGGGTTGTTCGGCACCAGCAGGCTGGAGGTCGCCTGCGGATCCGGCGCGACGTTCGGCGCGACCGCGGTGCCGAGCAGCAGCGTGAGGGTGGGATCGAGTTCGAGCGTGCCGATCGGTGGGAGCGGGATGTTGGCGCTGCCGGTCGCCACGAAGAACGCGACGTTGTCGCCCGGCCCGGTCGCGGCTTCGACCACGTAGACGACGCCCACCTGCGGCGGCTGCGCGTGCCGCATCGCCGGCACAGCGAGGGACAAGGGCGCGGGGGTGATCGTTGCGCCAGCGGCGATCACCGGGCTCGCGCCGTAGCCGTCGAGTCGCACATAGCCGTCGCCCGACCCTGAGAAACCGAACAGGTCCTGGATGCCGGCAGCATCGATCCGCGCGGTTGCGTGGATCGTCACCACATCGAGGGCACGCAGGAAGATCCCGCCGGCGGCTCCGGGGCTCGAGGTTGCCGGCTGCGGGCCGCGCGCGGAGACGAAGCCCGCCAGGTCGAGCGTCGAGTCGGTCAGCACGACCACGACACCGCCACCACCACCACCACCGACCCCCCAGGGCGGACCCCATGAGAGCGGCCAGGTGTTACCACCCGCACCGCTGCCGCCACGCAGGTCGAACACCCAGTCATCGCCGTAGGTGCCGGTCGAGGGGACACCCAGACGGAAGCCCGGGGTCGCGTGTCCGCCGGGTGTTCCCGCGCTGATCCCGAATGGCGAGTACGAACCGCCGGCGCCTCCGGCTGGCCCTGCGCCAGGCGAGCCCGCGTCACCGCCTGCGTAGCCGCCCGGTCCGGGTGCGCCACCGATTCCGCCGATCGGAGGGAAGCCATCGGCATCGAGGTTTCCATCGATTCGTACCGGTCCCTGCGAGCGAAGGATGGCCGGGTTCGTGCCGACGAGTCTCACGGTCACGCCGGGTGGGATCGTCACCGTGATGAAGTCCCATCCTCCGGGTCGAGTCGTGGTGTCGAGCGTGACATCGGCCTGCGGATGGAACACACCGTCGGCGCCGGTGCCGCCGATCTGAGCGATGGCTCGAGACGAGAGCAGGAGCGAGATCGCCGCGAAGGCGGACTTGGCAACTCTCCGCATGACTCGACTTCTCCGATTCAAAGCGCGTGAAGGTTGGGCAGGCTGCAGTCTGGTGACGAACTCCTACCTTGCGCACCGCAGACGTCCACCCCCTCACGACCGCTGCGCGGCGAAGCCTGCCGCGATCGATCACCCAGGCCTGCGCCGAGTGCCACAAGGAGGCCCTGCCGGTCGCCTTCCTTCCGCGCTTCGGTGATCGTCGCCGGCTTCGCGAAGCGCCCCTCTCGCCCACCCCCGGCAGCTCGCGAGCAGAGCCGTGAACTGTCCAAGGTCTCTGCGAGGGTGTCGCGCCGCTCGCCTCGGAGCGGGTTCGCGCAAGTGCGCGATCGACAAGGGTTTCTGATGAAGCCCAAGGTCGGATTCGAACCGACGACCTACGCTTTACGAAAGCGTTGCTCTACCACTGAGCTACTCGGGCATCGAGGGCCGGGGACGGTAGCGCCCGGCTCAGACCGGTGCAAGATCGACGCGCGAGCGCGTGGAAATGAACCGGCCGCGCGGGAGCGCGGCCGGATCTCTCTCGGTCAGGGTCGCGTGTGCGCGATCACCCGTCACCGCCGCCGACCTGCGGGATCACCGCGAGGGCGGCTGCGAGCTGAGCGCGCGCACCCGGGGTCAGGCGACCGCGGCCCAGGCTCGAGGCGAGCTTGGTGCGCAGTTCGAGCGGCGCCTTCTCGTCGCGAGCGATCGCGAGCAGGGCATCGAAGGTCGCATCGGGCACCGAGCTGCTGCGGGCGAGGATGCCACCCACCGCTTCGGCGGCGGCGAGCTTGAGCTCGGCGCTCGACGCTTCGGCGGTGACCAGCGAGGTGACCTTGGCGAGCTGTTCGAGCGTGCCACCGGCGCCGAGTGCGGCCACGGCCGGGATCGCCACGTCGTCGCCGCGATCGAGCTGCTTGCTCAGGCTGTCGGCCGCGCTCACCACGTTGACGTTGTCGCGGGCGAGGACCAGCAGCGAGTGTGCCGCGGCGACCGCGACCTTGTCGGCGCGGGCCCGGCGCGGATCGATCGCACCGGCGATCTCGTTGGCCTTCGCGACCAGCGCTTCCGAGGAGAGTTCACCCTCGACGCTGATCACACCGTCGACCTTGCCCTCGAGGCGCGACGCCGAGTCGGCGCTGCGCGACAGGAGCAGCACCTTGGTCTCCGGCGAACGCTCGCGGACCAGGCTGATCACGTCTTCCGGGAGGATGTCGCTCAGCGTGTCGCTGACGACCACCACGTCGTAGTTCGGGAAGGCGTAGAAGTCGGCGATCGCACCCTTGCCGCTCGAGGCATCGCGGATCGCGACGCCGCGGCGCGCCGAGGCCTCACGCACGACCTTCGCGGTCAGCGGGTGCGCGTCGACGACCAGCACCGAGCGGATCGCCTCCTCGCTCACGGCCTGACCGAGGATCGAGACGACCTTCGAGGCCGCCGGCACGTTGCCGCCCGCGCTGGCCTTGACCAGGGCGAGGGCCGCGGCGTAGCGCACGCGCGCATCCGAGTTGTCGAGCGCGGCGAGCAGCGGCGAGCTGTTCAGATCGCCACCCTGTTCCATGCCACCGAGCGTCTCGATGACTTCCTGGGCGATGTTGCCCTGGTTCGCGGCGATCGACTCGGCGAGCGCATCGCGCATCACGTCCTTGCCCATCGCCATCGCGACGAGACGGATGCGGTCGACGTTCTTGTTGAGCTCCTGCATCGTCGCGTCGTCGGGGTTCGCCGCGGCGGAGTCCTTGATCGCCGAAGCCTCGGCGAGATAGGAGCGTGCGAGCAGCGCCTTCGCCGACTCGCTCGCCGGCTCGAGACGCACCGCGTCGAGCGACCAGGCCTTGGCCAGCTCGAGGCCGTAGAGATTGGAGGGCACGTCGACGTGCGCGAGCGCGCCGTTCTTCAGTTCCCACACCACGTCGGAGCGATCGCCGTCGCGCACGCCGACGCCGGAGAGGTAGGCCTCGGCATCGCGCGTGAACATGTCGACCGCGCTGGCGCCGGCCGGCACACCCATGCGGGCGAGGCCGCTCTTCGCGACCTCACGGACCGCCTCGCTGCGATCACTGGCGGCGAGCCACGCGAGGGGCGCGGCGGCGCGGCGATCGGCGATCTGGGCCAGCACCGCGGCGCAGTTGCGGCGCAGCAGGTCGTTGTCGCTCTTCAGGGCGGCGATCAACGGCATCACCGCCGGACGACCGATCTGGAACAGCGCGACCGTCGCGTAGTCGGCTTCCTTGCCCGCATCGGAGTTGCCCAGCGTCTCGAGCAGGGCGGGCACCGCGAACTCACCGTGGTCGGCAGCGAGTTGCATCGCGGCCTTGCGGCGCGCCGAGGAGTCACCGGACAGTGCGCTGCCGATCAGCGTGCGGATCGCGGCGTCGTCGCGCGACATCTGCTTGCGCGCGATCGTCGCCAGCGACATCAGGTGACGCGTGATCTGCTCGAACTCACCACCCTCGTTGAGGAGCAGCTGCCACACCGCGGGATCGGTGTCGCGCACCAGCGCCAACGCGGCATCGTGATCGGGCTCGGACTTGAGCAACTCGCGGAGCTTCTCGAGGCCCTCCTGCGCCTTGCTGATGCGGACCAGGCGCACCGCTTCGCGGAAGGTGGTTTCGACGTCCTGCGCGAGGGTGACCCCGTGCGCGACGCAGGCCGCGACGAGGCTCAGAAGGGTCTTGCCGAAAAGCTTGGCCATGGACGAATCTCCGTAGCGAGGGGAGCGATCGTGACTCGATCTTGCGCTGCTGGGCGGTGCGAGAGGGGAGGGACGAAGTTCGGAAGTCCGGTGAGGGACCGGACCTGCGATGCCGGACGATGAGCGTGGCTCGGCGCGGGGCCGGACCATCCTAGATGGCACCCCAAAGCCGTCAAGCGCGCGGATCGCCCGCTCGTCCGGGGTCTTCGGGGCGGAGAAGCATACCCGGCGGTCGAGCCGATGCGCGGCTTCGTTCACCGGCGGGCGGGGACCGGCGACTTTCGGGAGGACCGCGCCCGTCGCATCGGAGGCTCGTGCGCAGTCCCGATCCGGCATCGCGCCGCCCCGCGCCGTGCTCGGTGCTTGCCCGCGACCCCCGGCCGCGCGACCGTGCACCGCGGACCGCCATGAGCCGTGCCCCCACCCCCCCGGACCGGAGTTCCCCCCGCATCCTGATCGCCGACGACCAGCGCGCCGTCCGCGAGGAACTGGCCTACGCGCTCGGCTACGACGGCTACCGCACGGTCGAGGCCGTCGACGGCAAGGAGGCGCTCGCCCGCTGCGAGGAGGGCGACGTCGCCCTGTGCCTCCTCGACGTCAAGATGCCGGGCATGGACGGCCTCGAGGTGCTCGAGGTGATGCGCGAGCGCTGGCCGTCCCTGCCGGTGGTGATGATCTCCGGCCACGGCGACATCGAGACGGCGGTGATCGCGGTCAAACGCGGCGCCTTCGACTTCCTGCCCAAGCCCTTCGACAGCGAGCGGGTGATCGTCTCGGTGAAGAACGCGCTGCGCGTCTCCGACCTGCAGCAGGAGAACACGGCGCTGCGCGGCGAACTGGCGGCCCAGCACCGCCTGCTCGGCGAGGGTCCGGCGATGTCCGAGCTGCGCAAGCTGATCGAGCGCACCGCCCCCACCGAAGCGCAGGTCCTGATCACCGGCGAGAACGGCACCGGCAAGGAGCTGGTCGCGCGACAGATCCACGCGCAGAGCAAGCGCTGGCGGGCGCCCTTCGTGGCCGTCAACTGCGCCGCGATCCCGGCGAGCCTGATCGAGAGCGAGCTCTTCGGCCACGAGAAGGGCGCCTTCACCGGAGCCAATGCGGCACGCAAGGGCCACTTCGAGGCCGCGCACGGCGGCACCCTGTTCCTCGACGAGATCGGCGACATGGCGCTCGACGCGCAGTCCAAACTGCTGCGCGCGCTGCAGGAGCGCAGCGTGACCCGCGTCGGCGGCAGCAAGCCGATCCCGGTCGACGTGCGCGTGATCGCGGCGACCAACCAGGATCTCGAGGCGCGCGTCAAGGAAGGCGCCTTCCGCGAGGACCTGTTCTATCGCCTGCACGTGGTGCCGATCCGCGTGCCCTCGCTGCGCGAACGCACCGAGGACATCCCGCTCCTCGCCGCACACTTCCTCGCCGAAGCCGCGCGGCGCAACGACGTGACCTCGCGCTCCCTCTCCGCCGACGGCGCCGGCTGGCTGCGCGCCCAGAGCTGGCCCGGCAACGTGCGCCAGCTCCGCAACCTCTGCGAGGCCGCGATCATCCTCACCGACGGCGACACCGTGACCGGCGCTCAGCTCGCCGCGCTGTCGACGAGTTCCGCGTCGCGCCCGCCCAAAGAAGGCGACTTCTTCGCGATCGACACCCTCGAAGCCTTCCGCGAGGCGATCGAGAAGGAGTTCATCCGCCGCAAGCTCGAGGAGAACAACGGCAACATCAAGCGCACCGCCGAGCGCATCGGCATCCAGCGCAGCAACCTCTACAAGAAGTTCGAGCGCTACGGGATGAAGTGAGGGGCCCGGAGCCGGGAGTCAGCGCGCGGGCTCGAGCCACACGCAGTTCCATTGCGGCGTGAACGAGTCTCCCGAGACCGGCTTCGCGCCGAGGCGGATCGCGAGCGTTCCGGCCGGGACGTCGATCGCGAAGTCGACGCGGCGGCGCTCGCCGACGATCTCGCGGAAGCGTTGGGTGCCGTCGAGCTCGACTGTCACCACGGATTTGCGCGATTGCACGGGATGGCGATCGGCGATGCACATCGAGCCGTGCAGGACGAAGGCGTGACCGTTGGTCATGACACTGATCGGGATCTCGACCTCGCTGCCAACGAAGGGGTCGAGGCCGGACTTGCCGCCTTCGATGAACACGTCCTCGCCATTCGGGACGTGGAGCTGCCGCACCGAGGAAGACAGCAGGACGACGCCGGGTTCGACGTCGAGGACGAACCATGACGCTGCGCGCGGCGCGCGCGAGGCGAGGAGCGTGAGGTGTCCGGACAGCGTTCCCGCGCTGATGTCGGTCGGCAGGTCCGATCGCGTGAATCGCAGCGGGGTGGGATTGCGCGGATCCGCGGCGAAGCGCGGGACCGGCATCTGCAGCAAGTCGTCGACGAGCTTCGCCTCGATCCCGCCGCGCGTGTTGTCGCCTTCCACGGCGATGACAACCGCGTCGCCGTCGAGCGAATCGACGCGCCAGTCCCTGCGCTCGGGGCGGCGCGAGTTTCCGAGCGTACGCATCCAGATCGTCGGGATGGTGCGACCGGACCAGGACGCAACTCGCGTGCGCAGCGTGCCGCCCTGCGCCGGCGCGACCGCAGGTGCCGGATCAGCCCCACGCGGCGGTTTGCCGTCGGTCGGCGACTGCGCAGCCGAGGCGAGCATCGACTCCGCCGCTTCGACCGACCTTCGCAGGTTCGTCAGCGGGTTCGCCTCCCCCTGGACAAGGAGCTTCTTGCGTACGTCGGCCCGCGGCTCGACCGTCGACCGGCGCAACTCCAGGATGGCTGCGTCGAGTTCCCGCAGCGCAACCATCGCGTTCTCACAAGTCTCGATCGAGACGATCGACGGTTCGAGTGCGTCGAGCCGGCGCGCGAAGTCCTCGATCCGCTTCCGATCTTCCTGATTCGCCGCATCACGGATCGCCGCGACCTTCGCGCGCGCATCGCGAATCATCTCGACGGAAGGCGGACTCGACCCCGGAGCGCCGTCGAGCGCATCGAGTCGGCGAGCCTGGGCTTCGACTGCGTCGACGGTGGGCGGATCCACGGCGTCCATCGCGGCAAGCGCCCGGACGTCGTCGAGAACAGCTCGAGTCGACTTCGACGTCTGCGCGAAGGAATCACGCTCGACCCTGAGCAACTCGCGGACTTCCGTGAGTCCTTCGGACACGATCTGCTCGATCGCGTTGCGCTCGGGGGCGACGCCGGAGGGGAAGGCGGCAATGCGAGGGGCGGCGGCCAACGCGACCGCGAGGCGGGGCGGTGCCGCCCGCTTCGGGTTCCCCCACGACTGCAGCATTTCCGCGTGGCGCTCGGCGAGCGCGCGGTCCTGGCCTCGCAGCACCTGTCCTGCCATCGCCATGGGGTCGAAGCGTGTCGGCTCCGAGCGCCCGGACTCTGCGACCTCTGGAGCAGTGGAATCGTGGCGCGGCGACGGCGGCTGCGAGACCGGACCACCGCCACCGGAATCCGGAGCGCCGTCAGTCTGAAGCAGGAACCGAAGCCCGACACCGATCGACGCGAGCACCACCACGAGCATCGCCGACCACACCCAGCGACGACCACGACCGCGCGGGCGATCGCGCACCGGGACCTGCGGCAGCTCCTGCCCGAGCAGGGTCTTCACCGTCCCCGCCAACTTCTCGAGATGCGCCTCGATCGGCGGCGTGATCGCGTCGAGCCAGTGCTTGCCGGCGAAGAAGTAGCGCGACGATGCGCCCATCGGCACGTCGGCGATGCGCAGCGGCAGGATGTGCTTGCCCGACGAGACCGCGATCTCGACTTCGCGCTTGGTGTGCTCGGAAGCGTCGAAGTGCTCGGACCACACCGCGAGGAGCACCTTGCAGGCCTCGATCGCCGCTGTGAGTTGCGCGGGATAGTCGCTCCCCGGAGGCACGTCGCGCGGCGCGATCCACACCCGCACGCCGGCGCGCTCGAGCACGGCGCAGGCCATGTCGGCGACGGTCTTGTCCGCCGACGCGTAGCTCAGGAAGACGTCGTGCATCGCGGTCCCGATCGGCCGCGATGCATCATGCGCCTCAGCGGCGCGGCATCAACACGCGGTCACCGGCCTTGATCTGGCCGGCATCCTGGATCGCCGGGTTGAGGCGCAGGATCTCGTCGATGTAGGCCTGGGCGCGGCGCTGGCCGACGGCGTCGGCGGCGAGCTTCCAGAGGGTCTCGCCGGGGCGCACGGTGCGCCAGTCACCCTGCGCGGCCTCTGCGGCGTTGGCGGGCTTGCCGCTCGCGGGGACCGGGTTGGCGAGGGCGCCGAGTTCACCGCTCGGACGGCGCGCCGGATCCACCGGCGCGTTGCGCACCGGGTCGAGACCGCGGTCGTGGCGCGCCTGCCAGGCGTCGACCAGGAGCTGGTCGTCGACCCAGGGGAACCAGACCTCTTCGCCGCTGCGCAGGCGCGAGGGGTCGAGGCCCTCGTTCAGCGCGCGCACCTCGTCGGCGGTCGCGGTCGATCCGGTCCACTTCTGGACCATCTCCCCGAAGGAGTCGCCGAAGCGGGCGACGACCACGCGGTACTTGCTGCCGTCGGGCTGGCCTTCGAGGCGGAACTCGCCCAGCAGCGTGCGCACCTCGGGGGTGCGGGCACGCAGCGCGGCATTCGGGTCAGGGGTGACGCCCGCGCCCTGCGCAGGGTCGCTGCCAGGCTTCGGATCGCTGCCGCCGGCCTGGGGCTCCGTCTTGGGATCGCCGGACCCGACCTTCGGGTCGTTCTTGGCGTCCGTGAAGGCGCCCGAGTCGCCACCCGCCAGCAGTTCCTGGACGCCCTGCTTGCCGTCGCCACCGGCCTTCGTGTCGTTGCCCTCACGGCCGAAGACGACCGCGACCAGGACGATGATGCCGACGATGGCCGTCACGGCCCACACCAGGATCGATTCACTGCGCTTCATCGCGCCTCCCAGAGACCTCGGAACACGCACCGTCTGACCTCGATGCGCTGGATCACGCGTGGGATCACTCCCACGCGACTGCCCGGCCGCCCGCCGGACGTGGCGCACATGCTAGGGCCGAGCGCCGCAGAATCCACCCCGTGAGCGCGCGGGTGCGGCGCGCGAGCGGGACGTGACCGCGCCGGACTTGAGCGCACCACGGCGACGGCTAGAGTCCATCCACGGCGTGCGCAGCATCCGAACAGTCCTTCTCGCGCTCACCGCCGTCACCCTTTGCCAGTGTGCATCGGGGCCGTCGTCGAGCGTCCGCATCGGCACCGAGAGCAAGGTCGCCGTCTACTACGAACAGCCGCGGCAAGGTCTGCGGCAGGCGATCCTGGGCGACAAGCTCGTCGACCCTCGCGAGTTCTACAGCGACTCGCGCTCCGACAAGTACGCGAAGGTCGCGACCAACCAGCAGCTCCAGGTGTTGATCGACGGTCTCGCGGAGTGTGGCTTCTTCCATGTCGCGGGAACCCAGCCCGACAGCGGCGCTGCCTCGACGATCTCGGTCGAGATCGACGGCGTCGTGCACTGCTGGAGCCTGAGCGGAATGACGCCGCAACAGCAGCTCGGCGACTACACGCAAGCCCTCGCCTGGTTCCAGAACGTCTACAACAGCATCGACGCCTTCCACACCGCCGGCGAGCAGACCGACATGGCCGCCGAGCACGCGCGCCTGCAACGCCTGATCGACGAGCGCACCGGAGTGCGCAAGGAGCGACCGTGACGGCAGCCCCGCGCAGCGCCGTCGCGATCGTCCCCGTCCGGCTCGGCAGCCAACGTCTCCCCGGCAAGGCGATGCTCGCCGAGACCGGCAAGCCGCTGTTCCTCCACACCTGGCAGCGCGCCGTCGAAGCGAAGCTCTTCGAGGCGGTGTTCGTCGCGACCGACAGCGACGAGGTCGCGGCCGCATGCGACGCGCAGGGTGCGAAGGTCCTGCGCACCAGCCCCACGCCGCGCACCGGCAGCGAGCGTTGCGCGGAAGCCGCCCTCCAGATCCCCGACAAGTACGGCATCGTGGTCGACATCCAGGGCGACTGGCCGGAGGTCGAACCGCGCGATCTCGATGCGCTGGTCGAGTGCCTGCGCACCTACAAGGCACCGACCGCGACGCTGGCCGTCGCGCTGAAGAGCGGTGATGCCGAACACGACGCGCGCTTCCTCGACCCCAACGTGGTCAAGGTGGTGCGCGGACTCGACGGCAAGGCGCTGTACTTCAGCCGCGCGCCGATCCCCTACCAACGCGATCCGTCGCCGCTGCCGCGCCTGCGGCACGTCGGTGTGTACGCGTTCACTCGCGAAGTGTTGCGCAAGATCCCCAAGCTGAAGAGCAGCGGCCTCGACACCTGCGAGAGCCTGGAGCAGTTGCGCTTCCTCGAGAACGGAATCCAGATGCAGGTCCTCGACGCCCACGGCGATCCGTTGGGCATCGAGACCAGGGCGGACTACGACGCGTTCCTCAAGCGGAGCGCAACGACGGTGCGGAGCGGAGGCGGGACGCGATGACCAAGTACATCTTCATCACCGGCGGCGTCGTGTCGTCGCTCGGCAAGGGACTCACCGCGGCCGCGACCGGCTGGATCCTCGAACGGCTCGGCTTCCGCGTGTCGATGCAGAAGCTCGACCCCTACATCAACGTCGATCCCGGGACGATGTCGCCGTTCCAGCACGGCGAGGTCTACGTCACCGACGATGGCACCGAGGCCGACCTCGATCTCGGCCACTACGAGCGCTTCACGCACGCGACCATCGACAAGCACTCGAACTACACCACCGGCAAGATCTACCGCGAGGTGATCCAGAAGGAGCGGCGCGGCGACTACCTGGGCAGCACCGTGCAGGTGATCCCGCACATCACCGACGAGATCAAGGCGGCGATCCGGCGCGGTGCGTCGAGCCAGCCCGACGTCGCGATCACCGAGATCGGAGGCACCGTCGGCGACATCGAGAGCCTGCCCTTCCTCGAGGCGATCCGTCAATTCAGCCTCGAGCAGGGCCCGCAGGACTGCGTGTTCATCCATCTCACGCTGCTGCCCTTCCTGCGCGCGAGCGGCGAGCTGAAGACCAAGCCCACACAGCAGTCGGTCGGCAAGTTGCGCGAGATCGGCATCCAGCCGCAGATCCTCGTGTGCCGAACCGAGAAGCCGATGTCGCCCGAGATGCCGGCCAAGATCGCGCTGTTCTGCAACGTGCGGAAGGAAGCGGTGATCGAGGAGCGCGATGTCGACTTCTCGATCTACGAGGTGCCGGTCGACCTCATCAAGGCAGGGCTGCAGAACCAGATCCTCGAGAAGCTCGCGCTCACGCCCCGTCGCGAGCTCGTCCTCGACGACTGGTTCCAATTGCTGGAGACGGTCAAGCATCCCGAGCACACCGTCGAGATCGCGGTGGCCGGCAAGTACATCGAGCTGCACGACGCCTACAAGTCGATCTACGAGTCGCTGACCCACGCCGGCATCGCCAACAAGGCGAAGATCCGCCTGCGCAAGGTCGCGGCGGAGCAGGTCGCGGATCAGGGTCCCGAGGCCCTGCTCGCGGGGGTCGACGGCGTGCTCGTCCCCGGCGGCTTCGGCGAACGCGGCTTCGAGGGCAAGATCGCCACCATCCGCTGGGCGCGCGAGAACAAGGTGCCGTTCCTCGGCATCTGCTACGGGATGCAGGCGGCCGTCGTCGACTACGCACGCCACATGTGCGGCATCGAGAAGGCGACCACCGCCGAGTACGCCCCGCAC
The DNA here is from genome assembly GCA_046349595.1 of Planctomycetota bacterium. Lineage (GTDB taxonomy): Bacteria > Planctomycetota > UBA1135 > UBA1135 > UBA2386 > JACRLW01. The sequence continues at coordinate 386,346 of JAXMCA010000001.1, read as the reverse complement.
GCCGAACATCGTGTGATCGACATGATGGAGGAGCAGAAGACCATCACGCAGCTCGGCGGCACCATGCGCCTCGGCGCCTTCGCCTGCCACCTCGCGCCCGGCACGATCAGCCACGAGGCCTACGGCCAGGACCTGATCAGCGAGCGCCACCGCCACCGTTTCGAGTTCAACAACCGCTACCGCAGCCAACTCGCCGAGGCCGGGCTGGTGATCGCCGGCGTGAACGAGAAGCACGATCTGGTCGAGATCGTCGAACTGCCGCGCGACGTGCACCCGTGGTTCGTCGGCGTGCAGTACCACCCCGAGTTCAAGACCAAGCCGCAGACGCCGCATCCGCTGTTCCGCGGCTTCGTCGCCGCAGCGGTCGAACGGCAGCGCAAGCCCCTCGAGGTCTGAATCCGCGGCGCCGGACCTCGGCCGAGGGAAGAACCGCCGCGCCACGGCATTGCCCGAGCATCGAAACCGACGAGGACAGCATGACCGTCGAGAACAAGATCCGCGCCTTCGCAGGCTGCTTCATCCTGATCTCCCTCGCGCTGGCGCACTGGGTGTCGCCGAACTGGCTGTGGTTCACCGCCTTCGTCGGCGCGAACCTGCTGCAGTCGGCGTTCACCGGCTTCTGCCCGCTGGAGATGATCCTGCGGCGCCTCGAAGGCCAGAAGCCGAAGACTGCCTGACGCGCCTCAGTGCTTGGGCGCACCCGGGCCGACGTCCCAGTACCAGGTCATCAGCAGGCAGGCGATCGCCGCGAGCAGCGCGGCGACGTGGATCGGACGCACGCGGAATCGCTCCGCGGGACGATCGCGCCAGGTGCGGCGCAGCGACGCGGTGTTGACGGCGGAGATCGACGCGCTGGGCGCGAGATCGCGAGTCGACACTCCGGATTCGGCGGCGATCTCATGATCGTCGTCGCCGAGATTCGGCTCGGCATCGACGGGGAAGCGCGTCGTGCACTTGCGGCACTTCACGTGCGAACAAGCAGGACGCTCGGCGAGCCGGTAGACGGCGTTGCAGGACGGACACTGGAGGCGGATGGTCATGAGACATACCCTCGGAATGGCCGCGGTGCGGAGGGACAGCGTGGTCGCGGCGGGGACAGGCCTGCGCCACGTGCGAGCGAGCTGCCCGCATGCGGAGCGCAGAGGGGATCCAGGGCGCGATGCGGAAGGCTCAGCGCGGTGGCGGGTGCAGTCCGCAGCGGCGGCACGAACTGGCCGCGCGCGCGAGCGCGCCTTCGTGGGCGCGAGGACCGATCGACGGGCGATCGGTGCAGGCTGCGGACCCGGAGAGAGGCATGGTCCAAGGTCCTCGGACATCCGCACGGGCTCGCGGCGGATCGAGGCTTCGGCGCGCCCCTATCCACGGGTCCCTGGGCAGTTTCGTCCGCGAGTGCGCGATTTCCGCGCGCTCACATCACAGCCCGCGGCACGTCTCACGCCGCGGTGGCAAGCAGCCTGAAGACCGACCTCCACGCGTTCCGCACTCGCGCCGGATCACCCCTCCTGCTCCGATCCCCGCGTGACCCTCGCCACGATCGCACTCACCGGACTCGCCCTCGCCGCGGACGCGGCGGCGGTCTGCGTGTCGAGCGCGCTGAGTCACCCGCACATCGCGTGGACCCGGCTGCTGCGGCTCCCGGTCGTGTTCGGCGCGTTCCAGGCCGGCATGCCTGCCCTCGGCTGGCTGTGTGCGGCGTCGCTGCGCGAGCGGATCGCCGACGTCGATCATTGGATCGCCTTCGGTCTGCTCGCCTGGATCGGGGCCAGCATGGTCCGGGCCTCCTTCGCGCGCGACACCGGGGTCGCGCCGCGCGATCCGCTGCGCCCGGGCGTGCTGCTCGCGCTCGCATTCGGCACGAGCGTCGACGCCCTCGCCGCCGGCGTGGGGCTCGGCTCGCTCCAGTTCCCGCTCGGCGAGAGCTGCGTGGGCATCGGCGTGATCACCTTCCTCACCTGCGTGCCGGCCCTCGCGCTCGGTCGACGTCTGGGCCCGCACTTCGGACCCTGGGCGGAGCGCGTCGGCGGCGTGGTGCTGTTCGGACTCGGGGTGAAGATCCTGTTCGAGCACCTGTCGGCCTGAGCGCGCTCCGCGAGCGCGCTCAGAAGTCGGTGCGCACCTCGGCGGCGAGGAGGAAGGCCGGCAGAGTCGGCAGTCCGCGCACACGCCGTTCGACCAGGAACTGCACGGTCTTGCTCGGCTGCGGTCCGAGGTCGACGACCAGGCGCCTGGTCTCCATCACCGGCATCACGTATTCGTCCGGCGCCGGCTCGTCGAGGACGAGATAGACCTTGGTCAGGTCACCGGCGCGAGCGACCGCCTGCAGGTCGAGGACCCAACCCGAGGTCGGGACCTCGACGGCGGTCAGGATCTCCATGCGGCCTTCGTCGATGCGCGTCGCATTGGCGACCGGGGTCAGCGTGAAGGGCGGGCCGACGTAGAACAGCGGCGGTTGCGGATTGCCGACCGTCACCGCGAGCGCCACCGCCGCCGTCGCCTGGAACAGCTCCGGCGTCGGACGGAACTGCACGGCCTGCGCGAAGAGGGTCAGGTCGGCGAAGGAGCGGTCCGCGAGTCCGAGCGGGATCTCGATCGCGTGGCTCGGACCCACCACGAAGGGCAGGGTCACGAGCGGATCGACCCACAGGGTCGCGCCGTACGGCAAGGCCGTCTGCTGCTCCCGCAGTCCCAGCACGACGATCGCGAGCGCTCCCTCGGCGGCGTCGTTCATGCGCAGCCGCGTGCCATGCTCACGATCGACACGGAAGTCGAGCGAGACATCGAGCGGCAAGGGCGAGCCCGAAGCCGAGCCGAAGGGGTCCGCATGGACACGGGTCGGAACCGGATCCTGGGCGATCGAGAAGGCGGTGGCGGCGAGGGTCGCACCACACCACGCCAACAACTTGCGAGGCAGTGCCATGGTTCCTCCTCGGGAGCGAAGCTCCCGGTCGGCGACACGACCTCGGGCTCGACCATCGGGTCCGCCTGCCGACGCCGCCGACGGGGCGAAAAACGCCCGGCGCGGCCGGTGACTTTCAATCGCGGGACCGCGGCGGGATCGCAGGCAGGGCCAGATCCTGGGGCTTCACGCCGGGCACGAAGCCGCCGAACCCGAAGTGCGAGGGCCGGAAACCGCCGACCGGATCGACACAGGCATCGGCGCGGATCGACTCGGCGCGTCCCGTGCACCACAGGCAGGTGTTGACGAACAGGCGCCGCAGATCACCACAGACGAGATCGTCGGCCGATCCGATCGTCGAGCACGCGACGCGCATCGGCGCGGCACCGTCGCGCGCGATCTCGCGCAACCAGAACAGCGGCATCATCGGATCGTTGGGCTTGCCCTCGACGGGTTTCGCGTCCGCATCCAGTCCTTCGACCACCGCGCCGCGCAGCAGCACCCGCGCATCGGCGGGCAGATCGCGCACCGCATACACGTCGGTCGGTCCGTGCACGTCGCGCACGCCGCGCAGCACGGGATGGGCGGCGAAGGCCTCGACCACGACGCCGCGCGTGCCCTGCCTGCCGTGCTCGCCGTGATGCGCGACCCAGGTCTCGCCGAGGATGCGACGGCCGAAGCCGCCGTCGCGATCGAAGGACCAGTCGGCGTACGGGCTGGTGTCGTCCTTCGCGTAGCGGAAGGCATGGGTGGCGGTGCGGATGCCGAACACGGCACGACCCGCAGCGACGTGATCGACGAGATGGCGCATGTCCTCGTCGGACCAGCGGCGGAAGCGCAGATCGAGCACCACGAGGTCGGCGCCGTCGATGCGCTCGGGGTGGACCACGTGCGTCGCGTCGTTGGGATCGATCGCCCCGGACTTCGGATCGACGTGGAACAGCACCTCGCAGTCGAAACCGAACCGCACCGCGAGGATGCGCGCGAGCATCGGCATCGACTCCTCGGAGCGGTATTCCTCGTCGCCGGCGATCAGCACGATGCGCTTGCCGGCACCCGGGCCGCTGGCGCCGATGTAGCGCAGCACGCCGTCGTCCTGGGCGGTCAGCGGAGCGAGGAGGGAGAGCGCGAGCGCGACGCGATGCATGGACGAGGGTGTACCCCGTCGTGCATCGAATCGGAAAAACGGTTGCGCGCGGATCGTCGCCGCGCGACGACTTCGTCATGCCGCTCACCGATCAGCTCCTGCTGCTCGGGCTCGCGATGCTGCTCGGCTTCGCCGCGGCGCGCGTGTGTCAGCTCCTCGGCATCCCGCGCGTGGTCGGACAGATCGTCGCCGGCCTGCTGCTCGGCAGTTCGGTCACGAACCTGATCCCGCTGACGATGGTGGCGGATCTCGCCCCGCTCACCGACTTCGCCCTGGCCCTGATCGGCTTTCTGGTCGGCAGCGAACTCAAGCGCGACGTCTTCGCGCGCTACGGCCGCCAGATGGTGCTGATCATGCTCGGTGAGGGTCTCGCCGCCTTCGTCGTGGTCGGCGGTGTGGTCCTGCTGCTCGACGGCCGCCCCTCGGTCGCGCTGCTGCTCGGAGCGCTCGCCTCGGCGACGGCGCCGGCCGCGACCGTCGACGTGCTGTGGGAGTACCGCGCGCGCGGTCCGCTGACCACGACCATCCTCGGCATCGTCGCACTCGACGACGGCCTCGCCCTGATCCTCTACTCCTTCGCGATCGCGATCGCCCGCTCGCGTTTCGAGGGCGGCGCGCTGACGGTCCAGACCGTGCTCCTCGACCCGGCGCTGCGCATCGGCGGTGCGCTCGCGCTCGGTGCCGCGTTCGGCTGGTCGATCGGTCGAGTGCTCCGTCTGCTGCGCGAGCGCGACGACACGCTGGTGCTGACGCTCGCCGCGATCCTCGTTCTGGCCGGTCTCGCGCACGTGCTCGGCCTGTCGCTGATCCTCGCCGAGATGGCGCTCGGCATCGTGCTGGTGAACCTCGCGCCGAAGACCAGTGCCATGGCCTTCGAGGCGGTCAAGGGCGTCACGCCTCCGATCTACGTGCTGTTCTTCGTGCTGGTCGGTGCGCGCCTGCAGATCGGACTGCTGCCGAGCATGGGCATGATCGGCATCGGCTACGTCGCCGCGCGCACCGCCGGCAAGTTCGCGGGATCCTGGCTCGCGGCGACCGCGGTCCACGCCGAGCCTGTGGTGCGGCGCTGGCTCGGCTTCGCCCTGTTCTCGCAGGCCGGGGTCGCGGTGGGACTGGCGCTGGCCATCGCGCAGGAGTTCGACGGCGTGGGCCCGGAGGCACGGGCCGTCGGCACGCTGATCGTCAACGTGATCGCCGCGACGACCTTCCTGGTCCAGATCATCGGACCGCCCTTCGTGAAGTTCGCGGTGTCGCGGGCCGGGGAGATCCCGGCGCGGACGCGGACCACGGCCAAGACCCCGGAGTTCACCGATGGATCGCCTTGAGGTCCGCGACCTGTCGTCCGGCGTGCATCGCCTGCCGCCGGTGCTGCCCGCGAGTGCCACGCTCGAGGCCGTGGTCACGGCGCTCGGCGAGTGCCCCACCGCGCGCGAGGTCTACGTGGTCGACGATCAGGGCCGGCTGCGCGGGGTGGTCGACGCCGGCACGCTGGCCGGTGCGGTGTTCCGTGCGGTCGGACGCGGCGCCAGCGCCACCGAGATCCTCGAGCACCACGGCGTCCGCGAACTCGGCGATCTCACCCGGCGGCGCAGCCTGTTGATCCGCGACGACGACCTGGTCGAGCACGCGCTCGCGGCGATGCTGGCGCACGAGGTCGAGCGCGTGCCGATCGTCGATGCCGACGGCCGCGCCGTCGGCTGCCTCGACCTGCTCGATCTGCTGGCGGCCTGGCAGCGCGGCGAACTCGGCGATCGCGGCGCCGCGGATTGATCCTGCCGGGAGCATCGCGCCCCGCCCGCCCGTTTCTGCGCACCCTCTCGCCCGGGCGCTGCCGCGCCCGCATGATCCTCCCCCCGCCATGAGTGTCGACGTCGCAGGCATCAAGGACCGGGTCGCCGAGCAATCGGCCCTGGTCGACCGTATCCGCTCCGAGGTCCACAAGGTCGTCGTGGGCCAGGAACACCTGGTCTCACGGATGCTGATCGCGATGCTGTGCCGCGGTCACGTCCTGCTCGAGGGCGTTCCCGGCCTCGCCAAGACCACCCTGGTCACCACCCTGGCGAAGGTCATCCAGGTCGGCTTCCAGCGCATCCAGTTCACCCCCGACCTGCTGCCCGCCGACCTGATCGGCACGCTGATCTACAACCAGCAGAAGGGCGAGTTCACGGTCAAGAAGGGGCCGGTGTTCTCGAACATCATCCTCGCCGACGAGATCAACCGCGCGCCGTCCAAGGTGCAGAGCGCCTTGCTCGAGGCGATGCAGGAGCGGCAGGTCACGATCGGCGACACGACCTTCCCGTTGCCGACGCCCTTCCTGGTGATGGCGACCCAGAACCCGATCGAGCAGGAGGGCACCTATCCGCTGCCCGAGGCCCAGGTCGACCGCTTCATGCTGAAGATCGACGTCGGCTACCTGTCGGCGGAGCAGGAGCTCGAGGTCGTCAACCGCGCACTCGGCGAGACCCAGACCGCGGTGCGTGCGGTGGTCACTCCCGACGACCTGAAGGGCGCCTCCGACGTGGTGCGCATGATCTACGTCGACGAGCAGGTGAAGAAGTACGCGGTGGCCCTGGTGTTCGCGACGCGCGATCCCGCCGCCGCCGGTCTCGCCGACCTCGCACCGCTGATCGAATACGGCGCCTCGACGCGCGCGAGCATCTACCTCTCGCAGGCCGCGCAGGCGCAGGCCTTCCTCAAGGGCCGCGGCTTCGTGACGCCGCAGGACGTGAAGGACGTCGCCCACGACGTCCTGCGCCACCGCGTGCTGCTCAGCTACGAGGCCGAGGCGGAGGAGATCTCCAGCAACGCCGTGATCGACAAGGTGCTGGCCCGCGTCCCGGTGCCGTGACATGGCGCTCGAGATCGCCGAGATCGTCCGCAAGGTCCGTCGCATCCAGATCGTCGCGAGCCGTCAGGTCGACGATCTGCTCGCCGGTGCCTACCGCAGCGTCTTCAAGGGCCGCGGCATGGAGTTCGACGAGGTGCGCGAATACACCCCCGGCGACGAGGTGCGCACCATCGACTGGAACGTCACCGCGCGCGCGGGGCATCCCTACGTCAAGCGCTTCGCCGAGGAGCGCGAGCTCACCATCCTGTTCGTGGTCGACGTCTCGCGCAGCGGACTGTTCGGCAGCCAGCAGGGCAGCAAGCTGGACCTGATGATGGAGGTCGCGGCGCTGCTGATGCTCAGCGCGCAGAAGAACAACGACAAGATCGGCCTGCTGTTGTTCGCCGACGGGATCAAGGGCTACTTCCCGCCGCGCAAGGGACGCGCAGCGACGCGACGGCTGATCCGCGAACTGGTCGCCGCCGAACCGTCGACCGCGCCGAGCGACGGGCGTGAGCAGGCGACCGACCTCGCCGGCGCACTCCAGTACGTGTGTCGCGTGCAACGCCGCAAGGCGATCGTGTTCGTGATCTCGGACTTCCTCGACAGCGGTTTCGAGCGCGCGTTGCGCATCGCCAACGCGCGTCACGACGTGGTCGCTCTCACCGTGTCCGATCCGCGCGAGCTCGAGTTGCCCGCGGTCGGCTTCGCCACCTTCGAGGATCCGGAGACCGGTCGCATCATCGAGGTCGACACCCGTCATCCGCGCGTGCGCGAGCTGTTCGCACAGAACGCGTCGTCGCGACGGGCGGCGCTGCAGACCAGCCTGCGGCGCAGCGGCGTCGACGAGCTGTCGGTGCGCACCGATCAGCCGTACTCCGCGAGCCTCAACCGCTTCTTCCGCATGCGCGAGCGGCGGGCATCCCGATGAGCACGCGATCGCGACGACTGGCGACGTGCATCGCGGGGTTGGCCCTGGCCTGCGTGCCGTGCGGCTGCACGAAGGGGGCGCGCGAGGGCGGTCCGGTCGAGAGCGACATCGTCACCGTCGCGCAGTCGATGCTCGGTCCGGTGTCGGCGAGCTTGACCATGGAGCCCAAGGAGCCGCGCTTCGGCGACCGCATCCGCTTCGTGTTCGAGGTGGCGGCGGCGCAGGGCACGACGCTCGAGGAACCGACCTTCGGTGCCCGCCTCGGCCATTTCCGCATCCGCGGCCGCAAGGACGAGGGCGACCCGGCGCGCGGCAAGCTGCGCTCGGTGATCACCGCCGAGGCGGAGCGCACCGGGACCAACATCGGACGCCTGCCGCCGATCCTGTTCCGCGTCGCCTCGGGCGAAGGTGCGGGCAGCGACCAGCAACTGGTGGTGCCGGCGTTCCAGGTCGAGATCGCCGGACTGACTCCGGATCAGCAGCCGAAGCTCGCCGATCTCGGCGCACCGCTGCCGCCGGTCGCACTGCCGGTGCAACTCGACGACTCGGGACGGCTGTGGATCCTCGGCGGTGCCGGCCTGCTCGTGCTCGCGCTCGGCGCGTGGTGGTGGCGACGTCGCCATTCCCCCCTCGCCGGGCTGCCCGTCGAGGTGGACCCCGCCGTCGAGGCGGCGCACGCCTTCGACGCGCTGGTCGCCGCGCGCCTCGTCGAGCAGGGTCGCTTCGCCGAGTTCTACGTGCGCCTGACCGGCATCGTGCGCCGCTTCATCGAGCGCACCACCGGGATCCACGCCCCGGAACAGACCACCGAGGAGTTCCTGCGCGCGATGGACGGCAGCCCCGCGATCCCGCCGGCACGTCGCTCCGAGCTGAGCGCGTTCCTCGCTGCGGCCGATCTGGTGAAGTACGCCGCGCAGATCCCCTCCGCCGCCGAAGTCGCCGAGGGGCTGCAGGCCGCACGCCGCTTCTGCGCCGCCCGGAGCGAGAGCGGGGAGGCCGCCGCATGAGGCTCGCCGATCCCTTCTGGCTCGCCCTGGTGCCGGTGGTGCTGCTGCTGATGTGGCGCCGTCGCTCGCGCCGCCCCACGGTGCTGTTCTCCAGCGTCGCTGAGCTGGAGCGCCTGCCCCGCACGCTGGCGCAGCGGGTGCGCGGCAAGCTGTTCCTCCTCGAGCTTCTCGGCCTGCTCGCGCTGGTGATCGCGATCGCGCGACCGCAGTCGGGACGCGAGGACAGCGTGGTGTCGAGTTTCGGCGTCGCGATCGAACTGGTGATCGACAAGTCGGACTCGATGCGCGCCACCGACCTCGATCCCGATCGGTGGGACCGCGAGCAGCTCACGCGGCTCGACGTCGTGCGCAAGGTGGTCGCCGACTTCATCGACGCCGGCGGCGATCTGCCGGGCCGTCCGAACGACCTGCTCGGCCTGGTCAGCTTCGCCGGCTACGTCGACAGCCACTGCCCGCTGACCCTCGACCACGAAGCGGTCCTGAAGCTGCTGAAGGACGTGCAGGTCCCGGTCGTCGATCCGCGCGACCCGAGTGCCCGCGAACAGGTCGCCACCGCGATCGGCGACGCGCTGGTGATCGCCGTCGACCGCCTGCGCGATGCCCCCGCGAAGACCAAGGTCGTCGTGCTGCTGTCCGACGGCGAGAGCAACATCGGCGAAGCCAGCCCGCGCGCCGGTGCCGAGGCCGCGAAGGCGGACGGCGTGAAGATCTACACGGTCGGCATCGGCACGCCGTCACAGGGCCTCGACGAAGCGACCATGAAGGAGGTCGCGGAGATCAGCGGTGGTCAGTACTTCAATGCACGCGATGCGGCGGGGCTCGAGAAGGTCTACGGCGAGATCGATCGCCTCGAACGGTCGGAGATCACCGCCAAGCAGTACACGCAGTGGCGCGAGCGCTACCTGCCGTTCCTGCTCGCCGGCATCGCGCTGATCGTGGTCCACCGCCTCCTCCTGGACACCCGTTTCCGGAGCCTGCCGTGAGCGATCTGGTCTGGAACGACGCGCCGGCCTTCTGGCTGCTGTGGCTGCTCCCGGTGCTCGTGGCCACGGCGATCTGGTCGCATCACCGCGTGAAGCGCGCGGCGCAGCAGTTCGCCGGCACGGTGATGACGCCGCGGCTGCTCCCGCCGCTCTCTGGACGCGGTCCCTTCACCCGCACCGCGCTGCTCACCGGCGGCTTGCTGCTGTGCATCGTCGCGGCCGCCGGACCGGCGTGGGGCGTGTTCTATCGGCCCGCCGTCGCACGCGGACTCGATCTGGTGGTCGCGCTCGACGTCAGCCGCTCGATGCTCGCCGACGATGCCGGCGACACGCGGCTCGGTCGCGCGAAGTCGGCGATCAACTGGCTCGCCGACGAACTCGCCGGCGATCGCGTCGGCCTGCTGTTGTTCGCCGGCCAGAACGTGCAGACCTGTCCGCTGACCCTGGACCGCGGCTTCTTCCACGCGGCGTTGAACGCCGCGGGTCCCGCCCTGGTCGGACGCGGCGGCACCAAGATCGGACCCGCTCTCGACGAAGCGCTACGCATGCTCGACACCTCCTGGGACCGCGACAAGCTGGTGCTGCTGGTGACCGACGGCGGCGACCAGGAGTCCTTCCCCAAGGCCGCGGCCGACCGCTTGCGCGAGAAGAAGGTGCGGGTGATCACGCTCGGACTGGGCCGTGCCGATCCCGGAGCACCCCTGATCCTCGAGGGCAAGGTCGTGCGGCAGAAGGACGGTCAACCGGTGTCGGCACGCCTCAACGACACGCTGCTCAAGGACCTCGCCGTGGCGACGCAGGGCATGTACGTGCCTCCCGAGGCGGCCCATCGCCTCCCCGAGCTGTACGCGGAGCACTTCGGATCCGCGCGACGCGGACAGAACCAGGAGGTGCAGGAGAAGCTGCATCGCGAGCAGTTCCAGTGGTTCCTGGTCGCCGGCTTCCTGCTGCTGCTGTGCCAAGCTGGTGCGTCGAACTACCCGCGTCGACGCGGCACCGCGGGGACCGGCGCGCTCGCGGCGCTCGCGCTGTGTGCCGTCGTGCTGTGTACCTCGTGCAGCCGCACCGGCAGCGCGATCGACGCCGCCCTCGCGCAGCTCGCCGCCGGCGATGCCGAAGCCGCGGAGAAGGCCTTCACCGCATTGCACGCGGAGCATCCCGACGAACCGGTGATCGCCTACGACCTCGGCTGTGCACACGAGGCGCGCAACCGGCCGAGCGAGGCGCGGGCGCGCTACGTCGAGGCGCTCGACCGCGGCGATCGCGCGCTGCGCGCGCGCGTGCACGTCAACCTCGCGATGCTCGCGGTCGACAGGCTCGCCGCATCGGCCGGCAGCGATCCGACCGCGAAGTCGGGCGAGGCGCGCGACGATCTGCGCAAGCTCGCCGAAGGCGCTCTCGACGACCTGCAGGTCGCGCGCGACCTCGATCCGAAGCTGCAGGACGTGGCACGCCGCCAGGACCTGCTCGCGCGCTGGCTGCGCGTGATCGAGGACGCCTGGCGCAGCCGCGATCGCGACGCCGAGCGCGCGGAGCGCGACAAGCTGAAGGGCGCCGCGTGGCTCGGCGCGATCGCATCCGCCGAGGAGGGGCTGCTCTCCCACCTGCAGGGCGAAGAGGTCCTGGAGGACGTCGAGCTGCGCCAGCGCGACCTCGCCGAGGAACTCGGCAAGGCGAAGGACCACTTCGCCGACCAGGGATCCGAACTCGCCGAGAGCTTCCGCGACGAGGTCGGCAAGGGCATCGACGAGATCGCCGTGGCCCTGCAGTCGATCGCGGCGCAGTTGCGCGACGCGCAGGTCGACGAGGCCGGCCGCGCGATCCGCGCCGCCGCAGAGCGATTGCGCGCCCTGTGGGTGCTGTGGGCCGACCCGGGCGAGGCGCTGCAGAGCGCGGCGCAGCAGCAGTCCGGATTCGTCGAGGAACTGATCGGTCTGTCGTCGATGCGGCAGGGAGCGGCTGGCGCGGATGCGGAGCAGCTCGCCGTGGCGGCACGCGCGCAGGAGGAGCTGACCGACCGCGCGAAGCGACTGCAGGCGACGGTCGTCAACCTCGGGCGACGCGTGGCGGTGGAACCTGTGGACCCGGCGTGGTCGCCGTTGTGCGTCGAGCGCGCCAAGGCACGCCTGCCGGAGATCGCGGAGCAGATCGGGACCGCGAGCACGAAGATCGCCTCGACCGGTCCGCAGGCGGTGGTGTTGTCGACGCGGGCACGGCAGGCCCTGCAGAGCCTCGCGCTGGAGTGGCAGATCAGCGGCCTCGCGCCGACCGCGCTCGCCGAGCGGCTCGAGCAGGCCGAGATCGGGATCCTCCGCGGCACCGATGCACTGCTCGTGCACGCACCGCTCGCCGACGGTCTGGTGCAGCGCCTCGGGCGCATGCTCGAGGATTTCCAGCGCAGCCTCGCCTGGGCGCCGCTGCGCAGCGAGCAGATCGACCAGCTCGCGCGTGCCGAATACCTCGAGCCCGCGCTCGAGAAGGCTCTCGCCCACAAGCCCGACGGCTCCGCCCCACCCGACCAGAAGGCCGAAGCGGAGCGGCGCGAGCGCCTGCACTCCCTGATCGCAGCAGTGCGCGATGCGCTGGTCCGCGCCAAGGACGCTCTCGGCAGCGCACCGAGCACGCAGGCCACCGACGCGATGCAGCAGGCGCGCATGACGCTGCGCACGCTCGCCCTCGCGGAGAGCGACTTCGAGTCGGTGTTGCGCCGGGCGGCCCACGAGCAATCGACGCTCGCCGCCGCGAGCGAAGGCGCCGCGGCGACGGAAGCCAAGGACGACGCGCTCGCCGGCCTCGCGCTCGCGCACCGTGTCGCGTGCCGCGAGCAGGGCGTGACCGGCGAGCTGGTCGCGGTGCTCGCCACGTCGCTCGCCGCGGAGACCGCGCGCCTCGATGCACCTGCGGCATCCAGCGAGGATCCGAAGGCGAAGCCCTCGGCCGCCGACGAGGAGGAACGCAAGGCGCGACACGCCGCGATGCAGGCACTCGGTGCGTTGCTCACCCCCGCCGACGAAGCGATCCGCAAGGCGTCGACGGAGCTCGGCAGCGACGAGGCGGAGGGCACGGACGCGCAGAAGCGCCTCGCCGCCGCCGCGCCGGAACAACGCCGCGCCGCCGATCTGCTCGAACGCGCGCTGAAGCAACTCGAGGACGCGCGCCTTCCGCTGACCGAGCTCGCCACGCGCGTCGCCGACGCGGAGGCCCGTCTCCTCACGATCGCGCGCGAACTGAAGGCAGGACGCGAGTCGAAGGGGAAGAACGACCAGCCGCTGAGCTGGCAGGACCTCCACGCCGCGCAGGCCGAGGTCGGCGGCTACGTGGCGCGCATGCCGGCCGCGCTGCAACGCGAACTCGACCAAGCCAAGGCGCAGCGTGAGCAGCAGCAGCAGCAGCAAGGCGGCGCAACGCCCGCGCCCGCGGTGCCCGAGACCGAGTCCGAGGAGGAGAAGGAGCTGCACAGCATGGTCGAGGCCGTGGTCGGCACGCATGCAGCCTCCATGGACGCGCTCGACGGCAAGGACGCCGCGCGCGACGTCGCCGCCGTCGAGAACGCGCTCGCGGCCGGACGCGAGCTGTGGGCGAAGCTCGGCGACTTCCAGAAGCTGTTGAAGAGCGCGGTCGACGAAGAGGCCGACCTGATGGCGCGCTCCCGCGCGTTCGCGCAGCAGAGCCCGGCGGCGGATCGACCGCCGAGCGCCTCCGCCGATCAATCCCGCACCGGTGCCTTGATCCCTCCGCTGCTCGACAAGCTGGCCGTCCTCGAACAGCAGGCGGCGCAGACGGAGGCCGCTCCCAAGCAAGGGGGTGCGGACCCGTCCCAGGGCCAGTCGCCCCCGGCGAACACGGGCGTGTCGAAGGAGACGATCGAGCTGGCCCGCAAGAACCTGCCCGCGGCGCGCACCGCGATCGACCAGGCCGTGCACCACCTCGACAGCGCAGCCTTCAACGACGCCGGCGATCGTCAGGAAGAAGCGCACCGCCTGCTGAAGGAGATCCTGGACAAGCTGCAACAGGATCAGCAGAAGCAGCAGCAGGACCAGCAACAGCAGCAGCAGCAGCAACAGCAGGCCCAGCAGCAACCGCAACAGGCGATGAGCAAGGACGAACTCGCGCGCCTCCTCCAGGCGGTGCGCGAGCGCAACAAGCGCGAGAACAAGCCGAGCCCGCACACCGCAGTGCAGGAGGACTGGTGAGCCGTCCGCTCCGCTTCCTGTGCGCCGCCCTGCTGCTCGCGCTCGCATCGACCACGCTGCATGCGCAGCGTGTGCTCACTCAGCTCTCTCCCGACCACGCCTTCCTCGGCCAGCCGATCCACTACTTCGTGCAGGCGCGCGACACCGAGAAGGCCCAGCACGAGCCGCCGCAGGTCGACGGGCTGACCTTCCAGCTGCAGAGCGCGGACGTCACCGACCGCAGCACGCAGATGATGATCGTCAACGGGCGCAGCAGCACCAAGACGACCGCCAACTACACCTTCGACTACCTGGTGGTGCCGTCGCGCACCGGGCGCTTCCGGATCCCGGCGGCCGAGGTCGTCGTCGAGGGCGAGACCTGGAACGGGGATGCGCAGACGCTGATCGTCGAGGACGCGGCCCACGACGAGCGCTCCGCGCTCGATCTGCGCGCCGAGCCGACCACGCTGGTGCTCGGTCAGGAGGGCCGGATCGTCGTCGACGTGTATCTCCGTCACCTGCCGACCTCGGCCAAGGTGAAGGACCCGCTCGAGCTCTACGACCGCGGCAGCGGCTTCAGCCTCTTCGACCAGGGCACGCCGCCGCCGGTGCTCGACCTGCCGTGGATCGACACTCCCCCGCAGGGGCTCGGGCCGATCGATCGGATGGAGTGGCTGCGTGCGCGCGTCGTGCGGCAGGGCTTCCAGATCAACGGCGTCAACGGGCGCTTCCTCGACAATGCACAGATCGCCGACGTCGATCGCAAGGTCGAGGGCGGCGGAACGGCACGCTACCGGCGCTATCGCTTCGCGCTCCCGATCCGTGGAGAGGCGGCGGGCAGCTACTCCTTCGCGCCCGTCACGCTGCAGGGCAAGCTCGTCGCCGAGGACGGCTCGCGCCTGGTCTGGCGCGACGCCTTCACCCGCTCCGCGCCGCTCACCGTGGTCGTGCTCGAGCCGCCGACCGAAGGGCGCCCCGCGTCGTTCAGCGGCGCGGTCGGTGACTTCGGCCTGGAGATGCCGCCGCCGACGCCCACGCAGGTGCACGTCGGCGATGCGATCTACGCGACGCTGATCGTCTCCGGGCAAGGCTTCCTCAAGGGCGTCGATCTCGACCTCGCGTCGCAGCTCGGCAGCGCGTTCCGCGTCGAACGCGTCGGGCTCACCGACTCGCTCGCACCGGGCGCGACGCGGCCGCCGGGCTTCCCGGATCGACCGGGGCAGTGGCGCCAGTGGGACTTCAAGCTCTATCCGCTGAAGGCCGAGCTGAAGGCGATCCCCGAGATCGAGTTCGCGTGGTTCGACCCGACGCGCAGGGAGTACCGCACGGCTCGCACCGCGGCGGTGCCGATCACGGTCGTGCCGGCCGGCGCCGCCGCGAACGACGTGGTGGTCGCGCGCGGGGCGGAGGGAACGCGCAAGGACATCGAACTCGTCGCCACCTCCGCGCTTTCGGCGAACGTGACCGACCTCAACCTGCTGGTCGACCAGTCGCCGCGTCCGCTTCCGTACCTTCTCGTTCTGGTCGTGCTGCCGGTGATCTGGTTCGCACTGGCGTGGTTCGTAGGACGACGCAGACGTCTGCGCGAGGATCCGCTGCTGCTACGCCGCATGCGCGCGGCGTCGCGCTTCACCGCGCGTCTGCGCGAGGCAAAGTCGCGTGGCGGCAAGCAGGCCCTGCTCGACGCGCACGCCGCGCTGCGCGGGCTCGCCGCCGATCTGACCGGCGGAGACGAGGAGGCGATGACCGCCGACGAACTCGCCCGCTGGCTCGCGCGGCAGGACTTCGATGCCGCGCTCGCGGCGCAGGTGAAGCGTCTCGGCGAAGCGGTCGAGGCCGTGAGCTACGGCGGCGGCAGCGCCGACGACCTCGCCCTGACCGACGGACTCGAGCGCGTCGCGCAGGTCGCGCGACGGGGAGGCGCCGCCCTGTTGCTGGTCTTCGCCCTGCTCGCGTGCGGTGCGCGCGCCCAGGACACGGCGGCCTTCACCCACGCGCAGACCGCATTCGAGGCGCGCGACTTCACGGCTGCTGCGCAGGGCTTCGCGGCGATGCTGGGTGACCACTACGAGAACGGCTACGTCCTCTACGACCTCGGCAATGCCTGGCTGCGCGCGGGCGAGCTCGGACGCGCGATCGCGGCGTACCGGCGCGCGAGCCTGTTCATCCCCACCGACGCGAACCTCGAGGTGAACCTGCGACGCGCCCTGGATGCGCGCAAACACCCGCTGTCGCCGCCCGATCATCGCGGCGTCCTGGACTACCTGATGTTCTGGCGCGGGCAGTTGTCGTTCCGCGCCGAGATGGGCCTCGCCGTCGCGCTCGGCCTGCTCGCCTTCATGGTCGCGGCGCTGCGCCTGTGGTCCGGGCGACGTCAGCCGGCCCTGAAGATCCTCACCCTCGCACTCGCGGCGCTGTGCGTCGCGTTCCTCGCCTCGGCGATGCTCGACCATGCGCGCATCAGCGCGCGCGACCGGGCGGTGATCGTCGTCGACGGCACCGCGCTCCGCACCGGTCCCGGCGAGACCTTCGAGCCGCGCTACGAGCAGCCGCTCGGCGAGGGCTCCGAGCTGCGCATCGAGGAACGTCGCGACGGCTGGCTCCGCGTGCTCGCCGGAGGCCAGTACGAGGGTTGGATCCCCGACTCCGCCGCCGCCACCTGGTAGCGCGCGATTTGATCGCAACGCGTGCTTGGCCCAAGCTCCGCACCCCGTCCGGAAACACGCACCATGTCCAATCCGAAGCTCATCACCGTGATCGGCGCCACCGGCGCCCAGGGCGGCGGACTCGTCCGCGCCGTCGCAGCCGACAAGTCCGGCGCATACCGCTGCCGCGCCGTCACCCGCAAGGTCGACTCCGACAAGGCCAAGGCGCTCGCGAAGCTCGGCGTCGAGGTCGTCGCCGCGGATCTCGACGACGAGAAGGCCCTCGCCCGCGCCTTCGCCGGCTCGCACGGGGCCTTCTGCGTCACCAACTACTGGGAACACTTCTCGCCCGAGAAGGAGGCGACCCAGGCCGGCAATCTCGCGCGCGCGTGCAAGACGGCGGGCGTGAAGCACGTGATCTGGTCGACGCTCGAGGACTCCCGCAAGTGGGTCCCGCTGGCCGACACGCGCATGCCCACCCTGATGGGCAAGTACAAGGTCCCGCACTTCGACGCGAAGGGTGAGGCCGACGCGCTGTTCACCGCCGCGGGCGTGCCCACCACCTTCCTGTTGACCTCGTTCTACTGGGACAACTTCATCCACTTCGGGATGGGCCCCAAGCGCGGACCGGACGGCAAGCTCGCGATCACCCTGCCGATGGGCAAGGCGAAGCTGCCGGGCATCGCCGCCGAAGACATCGGCGCCTGCGCCTTCGGCGTGTTCCGCCGCGGCGCGGACTCGATCGGGAAGACCATCGGCATCGCCGGCGAGCACCTGACCGGCGCGCAGATGGCCGCGGCCTTCTCGAAGGCCCTCGGCGAGACGGTGGTCTACAACGAGGTCACGCCCGAGGTGTATCGCGGCTTCGGGTTCCCCGGCGCGGACGACCTCGGCAACATGTTCCAGCTCAAGCGCGACTTCAACGATCGCTTCTGCGGCGCACGCGACATCGCGTTCTCGCGGAGCCTGAACCCGTCGCTGCAGTCCTTCGAGACCTGGCTGTCGCGCCACAAGACGCAGATCCCGCTCGGCTGAGGCGCGACCTCACACCTTGCGGGCGCGCGCCATCAGGTAGTCCTGGCGCACCACGTTCTCGGTGGGGTCGAAGTACTGCGTGATGAGCGCATCCAGCTCGCGTCGGAACGATGCGAGTCGCTGTGGCTCTCCGGCGAGGTTCTGCACGACCTTCATCACCGGCCCGACCGAGCGCTCGAAGAAGTGACGCATGTGCGGCGCGCTGAGCGCCGGCGAGCGCATGACCCCGCGATCGAAGATCAGGTCCGTCACCGCGGAACCCATGCGCTCGAGCACGACCTCGGGCTTGCCCCACAGGGGCGGCGGCGCCGCCCCCACCGCCGGCGGTGGCAGGTAGCTGCCCAGCAGGGCGAACATCCGGCCCGTGAACAGCTCGGGCGGCCAGGTCGAGAACGCGATCGTTCCGCCGGGCTTCAGCACGCGCAGCATCTCCTTCACGACCACCTCGGGTCGCGGCGCGAACATGTGACCGAACTGGCTGAGGACCACGTCGAAGGTGCCGTCCCCGAAGGGCATCGCCTCGGCGTCACCCTCGTGCCACTCGACGTCGACCCCCGCGATCGCCGCGTTCTCGCGCGCATGCGCGACGAGCTGCGGAGTGAGATCGAGACCGGTGACGCGCGCACCGGTCCGCGCCGCAGCGAGCGCGACGACGCCCGTGCCGCAGCCGACGTCGAGCACCCTCTGCCCAGCCGAGGGTCTTGCGAAGGCGACCAGGCGCGCCGCCGGCATGCAGGTGATCTGCTCGGTCGGGGCGAAGGTCGACCACACCTGCTTCTGGGTCTCCTTGAACTGGGTGAATGGATCCATGGCTCGGTCGCGGGAGGCTATCCGGTCAGCGCTTCGCCCGCGATTCGACCCCGATCCGCGCGCGCAGCCATTCGCGCAGCGGCTGTTCCGACCCATCCGGAAGCCGGACGAGATAGGGCAGGGAGGTCGTCGCCGACCCGCTCGCCACCTTCTCGATGAAGTCGTCGACGCCGAGGACCTCCGCTCCGGCGAACTGGTACTTCTGGCGCAGGTGCGACGCCGCGGTGCGACCGTCGTACTCGACTCCGTTGCGGACGAACTTCAGCGGCGCATCGGCGATCCAACCCAGCAGATCCTCGACGCGTGGTCCGACCTTCGCCTCGCTCGTCACCGTGAAGACGGCGAAGTCGTCGCCGATCAGGAGGTTGACGAGCTTGTCGAGGGTGAGCACGTACTGGTGATCGCCGAGCGGGAAGCGGGCCATCGTTCCTGTCGTCATCGACCGTCGTTCGACGAGCGTCGCACCCTCCACGGTGCGGAGTTCGACGAGCACCTGCCCGCCGGTGACGTCGTCGATGGAGAGGCGCAGGTAGCCGTTGGAACCGGACACCGGCGCGCACTCGCGCTGCTTCACGGTGACCACGATCGGCTTGCCGAGATCCAACCCGTTCGGCCTCACGCGGAGTTCGACGAGTTCGCCGCGGCCTGCGGAGAACTCCACGCAGAGTCGTCCGGCGTCCCGCCATGCGGTGCGCAGGGCGTCGTCGACCAGGAGCGACCATCTGCCGGGTGCCGACCGCGCGAAGGAACCCCGCCAGGGGGCCGCGGTCGCCTGTGGAGCGTCGTCTGCGGAGACCTCGAGCAGGGCGACGTCCTGCGGATCGACCCAGAGTCCGCGACCGGACCAGCCGGATGCGCTGGCGAGAAGGTGCTGCTCGCCGTCGAGCACGCGCAGGCGGAGTGTGTCGAGCGCGCGCCGCGCGATGCCATAGGTGAGCGCGACGCTGTGGCCGACGCGACCATGGGAATCTGCGGCGAACACGCGGAACTCCTGCGCGTCGTCGGGCGACGTTCCGGCGACCAACGCACGCTCGACGTCCCGCGAGGCCAGGTTGATCCGCCAACGCTCGCCATCACCCTTCTCGAGCAGCGCGCGACTCTCGGAGGTCTCGCTGCGCGCGAGCCACACCTCGCGCGGCGAGCCGTGCACCACGACTTCGAGGATCCGGTTGTGACCGGGCGCGATCGGCAGTTCGAGGGTCGCGGGGAGATCGACGACATCGACGCTCACCTGCGCGAACGCGGCCGAGCCGAGCATCGACAACACGACGAGGCGCGCCGCTGCGTGCGTGACCATGCGGCACATCGTACCGGGCAAGGCCCGCCGCGCTCAGAACCCGCGCACCTCGGGTCGCAGATAGCGCGGGGCCTCGTTCAGGCACAGGCGCAGCATCATCAGGCCGATCGCGGTGGTCCAACGTGGACCGACCTGATCCTCGGCATCGAACGATGCCCACGAGCCGTCCGCCTCCTGGCGTCGCAGCAGCTGGCGCAGCACGACGGCTCGCCATGGCTTCCATGCCTCGCCGCCACGCAGGTACTGCGCGCGCGCCGCGTAGTAGAGGTAGTAGAAGGCGTAGCCGTCACCGGTGTCGACCTGTGTCGCCGACCAGAGGTGCGTGTCGAGCTGCTGCTGCGCGAAGGAGAAACCCTGCGCCTGCTCGTCGTAAAGCAGGAGGAGGAGCGCCGCGATGCTGTTGTGCAGGTTGAGCCGGGTGCCGCCGAACTCGTAGCCGAAGCCCTGCTCGTTGCCGACGCGACCGAGATAGGTCAGCGCCGCGGGGATCGCATCCCGTGTGCCGTCGACACGGATGCCGGCGGCATCGGCTGCGGTCAGGGCGACCACGCACCAGCCGAGGATCGAGAGGTCGGCGGTGTCGTCGTCCGGTGAGTAGCGCCATCCGCCGTAGCCGCGCGCGTCCCTGGCGATCGGCCCCTTCCAGCACGCGGGCTTGCGCTCGGTGTTCTGGGTCGCGATCAGGAACTCCGCACCACGCGTCGCGAACTCGCGTGCCTTGTCGCTGCCGTTCGCGGCCGCCTCCGCGAGTCCGAGCACGGCCATCGCGTGCGCATAGATGTTGTCGCTCGCACGGAAGACGTCGTGCCCCTGCCACGAGCCGCCCTCGACCTTGCTGAAGCGCTCCGCGAGCCACGCGACGAGGTCGCGATCCAGCTGATCGCGACGCCCCGCCGCTCCCGATCCCTCGGACAACGCCGCCAGCACCATGCCGTCCGCAGCGATGTCCCGCTCGGTCGGATGCCGCTCCTCGGGGAGTTTCAGCAGGTACTGCGTCGCGCGTTCGATCGCCGCGCGCGCCGCGGTGATCTCCTCCGCATCCACCTGCGCCGAGAAGGGCAGCAAGGTGAGTTCGTAGGTCTCTCCCGGCCCCGAGTCGCCGAGCAGCATGAAGTCCGCATACCAGGTCCCGGCCGAAAGGACCGGATAGAAGTGGAACTCGTCCGCCACGGGAGTCACGCCGTAGCCGAAGTGCGCGCGATCGTTGCCCGGCTGATAGACGGTGACCACACCCCGCACCGGACTCTCGCGTCGTCGATCGCGCCGCAGCACCAGCTCGCGCGGACCGTCCTTGGCGACCTGCATCACGAAGAAGTCGTGGTCGTTCTGGTGGCCCGATTGCCAGCAGCGCCAGGTCTCTCCCTCATGGATCGGGATCGCGTCCTCCTCGCGGTCGTTCGGTTCCGACTCGTCGTGTGCTCCACCGACGACCGCCGCGACGCGCAATCGATAGCGCGCGGAGGTACCGCTCACATGCACGGCGGTGCGACCCTTGGGAAGGCGGAAGCGGAGCATCTGGACCAGCCCGTAGCCCTCGCGGGTCATGAAGCTCCGATCCTCGCCGAGCAGGATCTCGAGACGCGCGTAGCCGCCCTCCGCGAGCTCCAGCGACAGCGTGCACAGCGAGTCCTCCGGGCACGCGAGCCACATCCAGTCGTGATCGCCCTCGGGCAGGGAACCGACGAAGGTGCCGTCCGGCGCGACCTCCTGATGCGCCGCCTCCAGGCTGTCGTTCGGCTCCTGTTCCTGGATCTCCTGGACCTGGAACAACAATGCGAGTGCGAGAGCGGTGATCACTTGCCGAGCTCCTGGTGGAGGAATCGCGTGGCGCCGATGTAGCCGATCTTGAAGGCCGCGCTCGCACCGGCGTTGTCGATGTCCCAACCGGCCTTCTTCATCAGGTCGCCCATCGCCGAGCGTGCCTGCGGAATGGTCTCGAGACCGGTCAGCAGGTTCGACCGCTTCTCCCAGTCGTCCATCTCGTCGAGCATCCTCTGGATCGCCTCCTCGTGCTCGCTGCCACCGACGCGCTCCTTGCCGTACATCCACCACGCGATGATCGCGCCGCGCAGGGCATGCACGTGGATGAAGGGCTGCGGCTTGTCGAGGGCCTCGGCGAGATCGCGTGCGAGACTCTGCAAGGCACGGTCGTACGAGACGGTGGCGCCGTGCAACCCGTCCTCGGTCACGGCGATCATCTCTCCCGATGCGACGTCGTGCGCGTAGTAGGCGACCACGTCGACACCGTCGACCTCCACTCTGTGGGCCGGGATCACGATCTGGTAGCCGGCGTCGAGATGACGATCGACGTGGCGCCGGGCCTGCGGTGACAGGGCCAAGGGGTCGAGGTCGTGCGCGTTGTCCTTCCGCACGAACAGGATCTCGGCGCGCGGACGCTGCATCGCGACCACCACCTCCTCGCGACCGACCTCGCTCAGGTCGACCTCCTGTTCGCCGATCGGCTGCTCCTCGCGGCGGACGACGAGCCTCACCTTGCCAAAGGACGGCGGCAGCACGAAGCGCCCGTCGGGTCCGGTGCGGAAGCCGCCCACACCCTCGATCGCGATCTGCGCATCGGAGATGCCGACCCCGGAGAGATCGACGAGACGTGCGTGGATCGCGGTGCGGATCTCGGTCAGCGCGTCGGCCATGCCGACCGGGAAGCGCGCATCGTCGAGGATCGCGATCTCGCGGTCGCCGACGCGCAGCCTCAGGATCTTCAGATCCTCCTCGCGGCCGTTGACGCGGACGCGATGCGTCGCCCTGCCGATGGGCTTCGCCTCGCCGCGCCAGGCGATCGGTCGCGGCGCACCGTCCTCGGCCTTGGGATCGCGCTTGTCGGACAGGGCCATCGGCACCGACCTTCCGGCGGCGAGTTCGGCGAACAGGTGCCGCGACACGCAGAAGCTGGTGGCGTCGTCCTGCGGATCGTCTTCCTCCGCGTACCACGGATTGTGCGTCGTCGCCTCGGCGAGCGCGTGCGCGGTGATGCTGCGCACACCGCGCACCGGACGGATGCCCGACTTCACGCGCCACGAGAACTCGAGGCCCTGCGAGCACGCCGCGACCTCGACGCTCTGATCGGTCGCCTCCTCGCCCTCGCCCCAGTGGAACACGAAACGTGCGCCGGGGACGACCAGCGACGCGTCGTCGCGCGCGATCCGGACGACCTCGAGCAGGAAGTCGGGCGGAAGGCCGGTGCCGAGCAACGCGATCTCGACGGCGAGGGCAGTGCTCTCCGCATCGTCGCATGTCGATCCGAGCTTCGGTGCATCCGGAAGCTGCGCGAGCTGCTGCACGATCCGCTCGTCGAGCCGTCCGCCCGTCAGAGTGAACCGATCACCGGCCTTGGCGACGCTGACGAGCGGCCCGTCCTTGCGCCCGCGGAAGGTCACGGTTCCGTGATCGCCGAGCGCATCCAGCGCGCGGCGCACGAGTCCCATGCGGCGGTCGTAGGAATTCGCCACGTCGTCGTCGAGCTTGCCGAACACGTCCCATGTCGACGTGCACGGCTGCTCGGTGATCTCCTGGAGGAAGTGGTGCTCGAGGCCGCTCTCGACGAAGGAACGGACCTGCACGGCGAGATGCGCGTCCGACGGCGATGCGCCGTCGAAGAGCACGCGATCGAGCCGAAGATCGAGCGCGAGCACGCCGCCGGGGAGGTTGGGCACCTTCGCGCGCGAGAGCACCAGGATGCGCGGAAGGTCGAAGCGCGCGCGGACCTTCAGGTCGCGCTCGAGGTCGGCGAGGGCGAGATCGCTGCGAAGGCAGTAGTCGAGCAGAGTGAGGTAGGCCCAGGCCTCGTCCCCCTTGTCACGCCCGTGCTCCTTCAGGCGTTGCTCTTCCTTCTCGCGCACGAGGTGCCCGATCCGACAGGGCAACACGACGAAGTCGTGGCGATCCCCGGCCACCGCGGACACCGCGCCGATGCGGTTGTCGCGGCGCCACAGTTCACGATCGACCTCGAGCGGATCCCCACCGGGACGCTGTACCCGCCAGACGATGTCCTCGCCCTCCGCACCCGCGTCGACCTCGGTGACCGATGGCTGCTTCGCACGGATCGTGATGCGCGACTTCCCGCCGGCCACCGACTCGATCGAGTGCACGTCGCCGACCAGATCACCGATCGGCCCCTGGTAGACGACCGTCTCTCGCGCGCCGCGGTGCAGGATCGTGGCAGTGAGTGCGGAGCCGTCGGCCGCCGGCGGATTCCCACTGGGACAGTGGGCGAGGAGCGCCGCCTCCAGCGCGCGCTTCTCCTCCGGCGACCCGGCCCCCTCCCACAGCGTGCCGAGGGCACCCTTCACATCGCCGTGGAAGGCGAGCGTGCGCACCTCGTCGGAGAGGAACCTCGCGACACGTGCGGGATCGCGCCCGAGCTCGTCGGCCTTGGCCTGGAACCAGTCGAACGCGACGGGTGGGCCGTGGCCGCAGTTGCGCAGGAGCAGGACCCCCGCAATCGCCAGCAGGAGCAGACCGGCGAAGGCGAGACGCCGATTCCGACCGGTCGGCTCGGAGGGCGGCTTGGCGGACACCGGATCAGGCATGTGCCTCTCAGCGGCAGCGTGACGAGGACCACACCGGAGAAGCGCCGCGCCGCAAGGGCGCTCCCCCGCGGATCACTTGTCCTTCTCGCCGGCCTGCCAGGTGTTGTTGTCGCGATTGCGATCCGGCAGCACGCGGTCGGGATCGACCACGACCTTGGTCACCGGCTGGTGGATCGCCACGCGCTCGGTGAACTTGTCCCCGGCGAACCAGGCCTGCACCGGCAGTTCGTGACGCTCGGTGCTGCCGTCGGCGAAGGTCAACTCGTAGCGGAGCGGCATCACCATGCGATCCAGGCTGCCGAACTCCATCGAGACTGTGCTCCCGTCCTGCCGCACGCCCTCCACCGACTGGTCGAGATTGGCGGCCTCGACGAACCACCCGCGCCAGAACCAGGCGAGATCGGCGCCGGCGGCGTCCTCCATGCAACGGAAGAAGTCGGCCGGGCGCGGCGACTTGAAGGCCCAGCGCCGGACGTAGGTGCGGAAGGCGTAGTCGAAGCGCTCCTCGCCGAGGACGTACTCGCGCAACAGGCGCAGCGCGGTGCCGGTCTTCTGGTACTCGAGCATGCCGAGCGACATGCCGGTGAGCTGATCCGCCTCGCGCATGATCGGCACCTGGACGAGCATCGCACCGGCGCGACCCATCCCGCGCCCCGCGGGACCGCGACCCGAAGCCTGCCCCGCATCGCCGAAGTAGTCCGCCGCGGAGTAGCCGTTGATGAAGGTGTTGAAGCCCTCGTCCATCCAGGCGTGGCGACGCTCGTCGGTGTTCACCGTCATCGGGAACCAGTTGTGCCCGATCTCATGCGTGGTCACGCCGTACAGACCGCGCTCGTTGCGCCCGCGGCAGAAGATGATCATCGGGTACTCCATGCCCCCCTCGACGCCGGCGACGTTGGTCGCGACCGGATAGGGGTACGGGAACCAACGCCTGCTGTAGCCCGCGATCGCCGCGCGCAGCATCTGCGTCGACTTCGACCAGGTCTTCTCGTCCTCCTCGGTGTAGGCCGATTGGATCAGCTTGTCGTCCAATGCGGCCGCATCGAGGATGAATGCCTCCGACGACGCCCACGCGAAGGTGCGCACCTTCTCGGCGCGGAAGTGCCAGGTGATCGGCGCATCACCGGCCGGACGCGCGGACTTGTCGCCGACCTCGTCCTTGCCGCGGACGATCACCGTCTCCTCGCTCTTGCGCGCACGATCGAGGCGCTGGCGCTGCTCCTGCGTGTAGACCTCGTCCTCGTTCTGCAGCACGCCGGTCGCCACGACCAGATGATCGTGCGGCACGGTGATGCGCACGTCGAAGGTGCCGTAGTTCATGTAGAACTCGCCGGTCCCGATGTAGGGCAGCGTGTTCCAGCCGTGGACGTCGTCGTAGACCGCGACCGCGGGGAACCACTGCGCGATCTCCCACACCGTTCCCTTCGAGGTCTGCAAGGTGCCGTATCGGCGGAACACCTGCTTGGGCACCTCGAACTCCCAGGCCACGTCGAACTCGAGACGGCCGCTCTTCGGTGCGAGTGGTGCCGGCAGCTCGACGCGCATCATCGTGTCGAAGACGTGATGCTCGAGCGGACCCGTGCTCCCACTGACGTCGAGCACGCGCACGCCGTCGGTCACCTCCGAAGGACCACCCACCGCGTTCCCGCCGCCGATGCGCGAACCGATGCTGTCGGCGCGCAGCACGTTCTGCTCGAGGTGCACCCAGATGTAGTCCAGCGGATCGGGCGAGTGGTTGACGTAGACCACGTGCTCGCGTCCCTTCACGAGTCGATGCTCGGTGTCGAGCGCGACCTGGATCGCGTAGTTCGCCTCCTGCTGCCAGTAGTCGGCGCCCGGTGCACCCGACGCGGTGCGCAGGCTCGTCGGCGTCGGCAGATCGAGCGGCGCGAAGATCGTCTTGTCGGGTGGCGGCGCGACCGGGCGACCGAAGGAGAGAGTCGGGCGATCCTGGGCGAACGCCGTCGTCGCGAGACAAGCGACCGCGAGCAGTGTGGAGGTCTTCATGCAGCGGGCAGGTTAGCCGGCCCCACGAGGCGACGCGATCGAGGCGGAGGTCGCGTGAACGCACCATCCCACAGACGCCAGGGAGCATTCCGCTGCTCGCATCGCTGCTCCACCACCTCGGAAAGTCGCCTCGCCGCGGGCACGCCGCGGGTCGCTAGGCTGCGCGCATGTCCTTTGGGCACCTTCGTCGGGTCGCGGCCGTCTTCGCTTCAGCCATGGTGGGTCTCGTCGGGCAGTCGACCGTCGTCGTCCGCGGCGGCGGGCCTGCGCTCAACCTTGCGATCCAGCAGGCTACGCCAGGGGATCACCTGATCGTGCGCGCGGCCGACTACGACGCGCTCCTCGTCGATCGCGGATTGCGCATCGAATGCGACGTCGGCGTCCGCTTCGACGCCAACGCCATCCTGGGCAGCGGATCGCGGATCTTCGGCGTTCCCGCCGGTCAATGGCTGAGCATCCGGGGCGGAGTGATGGCGGCCGGGAGCATCTCGCGCCTGGAGATCCATCGATGCACCGGCGTGGTGACCTGGGTCGCGCCCACCTTCGAGGCGGCTGGTCTCCGCGGCACGATCTCGATCGAGAACTCCGCTTCGGTGTCGATCGAATCCCCGGTCTTCCCCGCCGTGTCCGCGCTCGGCAACGGCTGGTTGTTCTCCGTCACTGGAAGCGCGACGGCCGTCTCCGCCTGCACCAATTGCGCGCCCTTCGACCTGCACCAGAGCAGCGTCTCCCTCGACGGCGTGTCCGTCCCGTCGACCTACGGCATCGCTTCCCTGCTCGCGGACGCATCGCATCTCGCGATCACCGGAGGTTCCCTGCCGGGTTCGAACTTCAACCTCGGCCAGATCTCCCTGCCGGGGATCCGGATGACGAACTCGGACGCGACGATCACCGGCGGCGCGCGCATCACCGCGGGTACGGGGCAGACGGGACTGCAGGGCGCGATCGAGGGCGACAACTCGCTGCTGCGACTCGACCCGAGCGTGCAGTTGGTCGCTCCGGGGACCGCGGTGAGGGGGACGATCGGCGTCGACCCACGGACCGTTCCGCAGCTCGAATTGCCGCGTCGAATCACCTCGGCGGCGGCATTCGACATGTGGACGCACGGCGCCGCACAGGACGTGGTCTTCGTCCTCTTCGATCTCCCCGGTCCGACGCTCGCGACTCCCTTGGGCTCGCTGTGGATCACGACCTCCGCTCCGATCCTGGACGTGGTGGCGATCCCGGCGGGCAGCACGGCGACGGTCAGGCACTACACCGCGCCATCACTTCCGGCCGCGCTGCCGCTGGTGTTCCAGGCGATCCGGATCGGAGCATCCGGCGAGATGACCTTGGGCACACCGTCCCGCGTGTTCGTGAACTGAGACGCGAGCCCGCAGGCGGCGCGCGCCGTGCCGGCCGTGGCGACTCTTGGTGCACCGCAGGTTCCCGTGCGGGCTGGAAGTAGCATCCGCCTTCCCCATGATCCTCCGCTCCCTCGCGCTCGCCTCGTGCCTGTTGCTCGCCGCGCCCTCGACCGCGCAGCGGCGTGAACGTCCGGATCCGAACCGCGAGCCGACCCGCGCCGAGGTGCTGCGCGGCGAGTACGGGCGTTACCGCGCCAACAACGACCTCGTCGCCTATCACCTCGACATCCGCATCGATCCCGAGCAACACCGGATCCGGGGCGTCAACAGGATCTGCTTCCGCATGCTCGCCGACGACAAGCGGATCCAACTCGATCTCGGCGCCGACCTGCAGGTCGACAAGGTGATGCTCGGCGACACCGCGCTGCAGGTCGAACGCGAGTTCGACACGGTGTGGGTCGACTTCCCCGAGACGCTCGGAACCGGGCGCACCTACGAGATCGCCTTCTACTACTCCGGCACGCCGCGCACCGACGGACGCTTCGGCGGCTTCAGCTTCGGCAAGGATCCGGCGGGCCGGCCGTGGATCTACACCGCCTGCGAAGGACAGGGTGCGCGCTGCTGGTGGCCGTGCAAGGACCAGTGGCGCGACGAGGTGGAACACATGCGGATCAGCGTCGAGGTGCCCGATCCGCTGGTCGACGTGTCGAACGGCGCATTCCTCGGCAAGACCGCGGTCGGCGACGGCTGGTCACGCTTCGAGTGGCTCGTGCAGTACCCGATCAACCCGTACTGCGTGTCGGTCAACGTCGGCACCTACGAGCACTTCAGCGACAGCCTGCACGGCATGCCGCTCGACTTCTACGCGCTGCCCGAGGACCTCGAACGCGCACGCACGCAGTTCGCGCAGGCCAAGCCGATGCTGCAGGCCTACGAGAAGTGGTTCGGCGAGTACCCCTTCGCCAAGGACGGCTACAAGCTCGTGCAGGTGCCGTACTCCGGGATGGAGCACCAGAGCGCGGTCACCTACGGCAACAAGTTCCAGAACGGCTACCTCGGTCGCGACTGGACCGGCGTGGGGGTGAGTCCGAAGTTCGACTTCATCATCGTCCACGAGAGCGCGCACGAGTGGTTCGGCAACGCGGTGTCGGCGGCCGACGCCGCGGACATGTGGATCCACGAGGGCTTCGCCACCTACCTCGAGTGCCTGTACGTCGAGGAGCTGTTCGGGCGTGAGGACGCGTTGCGCTACGTCAACGGCTACAAGCCGAAGGTCGCCAACCGCGAGCCGATCCTGCTGCGTCGCGGAGCGCACCGCGAGCCTTCGCAGGACCAGTACTTCAAGGGCGCCCTGTTCCTGCACACGCTACGCAGCGTCGTGGACGACGACACCCGCTGGCGCGCGCTGATGCACGACCTGTTCCAGCACTTCGCCTACCACAACATCCTGACCGAGGAGCTGGTGGCCTTCGTCGACCGGCAGCTCGGCGCCGATCTCACGCCGATCTTCGACGAGTACCTGAGGCACGCGGCGCTGCCGGTCCTCGAGATGAAGTACGACGCCGCCGCGAAGACGGTGTCCTTCCGCTGGCAGGCCGACGAGCCGGCCTTCGCGATGCCGATCAAGGTCGGCAGGGCCGGCGAGTGGACCACGGTCCATCCGACGCGCGAGTGGAGCGCGGCGATGCCGACCGCGATCGCCTGGAGCGAGTTCTCCGCGGCGACCGACCTCTACTACGTCGAAGTGCGCAAGCTCGATTAGGAGCCTGCGTCACTTCCGCGGCGGCAGCTCGACCAGCTCGACCTTGCGGAACTCGCACACCGCACCCTCGGCCTGGATCGCGATCTGGCCGTGGTCGGTGGTGCAGTTGGAGCCGTGGTTCACGTGGTCGTCGTTGACCCGGATGTCGATGTCGTGCCCGCGACACTCGATCACCATCCGGTTCCACTCGCCGAGCGGCTTCTCCGAGCCGTCGGTGAGGTTGAGGATGCGCCGCGCCTTGTCGCCGTCGACCCCCCACTTCGCGCGCGGCCCGCGACGCTTCTCCATGTCGGGCACCTCGATGTCCTCGCCGATGCACCAGAAGTCGCCGGCGTTGCCGACGTGCATCTGGCACTCGATCGACTGCGGGAACATGCCGTAGAGGCGGCGCGGCACCGACGCATGCACGAGGACGCCGCAGTTGCCCGGCTCGCCCGGCCAGCGGTACTCGACCGTGAGCCGGTAGTCGTGGAACGAGGCGTCGGTGATCAGATGCCCCTCGGGCGTGCCCATGCTGATCAGCAGTCCGTCCCTCGCCACGAAGGACGGCGTCACCTCCTTGCCGCCGTCCGCGGCGGGCACATCGGCGTGCCAGCCGGCGAGGGAATGGCCGTCGAAGAGCTGGATCGTAGCCGGCACGGACGGCCCGGAGCTGCAGGCCGACAGGAAGAACACGAGGGAGAGGATCGTCCGTCGCATCGCGCGCCGGACACTAGTCGGTCGGGTCCAGTGGCACCAGTGCGGCTGGCGTCCGCACCTGCGATGATGGCCGCGGGAAGCAACTCGCGCGAAGAACCATGCTCATCAAGGCTGCGATCATCCCGACGGTCCTGATCCTCACCGCGGCACACGCACAGGAGAACCCGACCGGGCGCATCACCGGCCGCGTGGTCGACGCGCTCGGTGAAGGGGTGGCGGCTGCTCGCGTGCGGCTCGACGGTGCGAATGACCGTCAGATGGCGACGCACGACACGCTGACTGATTCGGACGGGATGTTCGTCTTCAGCAGCATTCCCCTGCCACCCGGCTCGTCACCGATCCGGGTCACTGCGGAGTCGAAGGGACGCACACACGCTCGGGTCGACGTCGACCTCGATCCCGACCACCCCGAGACCTGGAAGGTACTGCGCTCGTGGGATGCCGGCACGCTGCGCATCCGCACCGTGGACGAGACGGGAGCTCCGATTCCGGGTGTCGCCGTGCTCGCGGCGGCACCGCAGACACGCCTCGTGACCGATCCCGAGTGCACGGGCACCACCGACGAAGCGGGCGCACTCGAACTCGATGCCGTCCCGCTCGGCGCCCTCGAGGTGCGCACCTGGAAGCCGGGTTTCCGAGCCAGTGCATCGACGCTCTGGATGTCCGACCATGGCGAACTCGTCCTGACCCTGAAGGCGGGCGACGAGGTGGAACTCCGGGTGCGCGTCCGCGGCCTGCCGGAAGGACGGGAGAGCGCGGTGATCGTCCGGCCATCTTCGAATGCTCAACACGTGCTGCTCCCCGCACCTCTCGACGGCGCGGTCACCTGTGGCGGCTCGTTCGCGCTCAGCTCCCTTCCCGCTCTCGACTACGACGTCTATCCGCTCCTCGACGGCCATCTGTCCGAGCCGAGGGCGCGCCATCTGAAACCGGTCATGGGCGTCCACGAGGTCGAGTTCACCCTGCAACCGGTCGAGACGATGCAGGTCCGCGGGATCCTCCGCGACACACTGGGTTCACCCGTCGCCGGTGCGACGATCCGCTGCCGTGAGTCGAGCAGTTCGATCGGTGGGACGGCCATCACCGCGGAAGACGGCCGCTTCTCGCTCTCCGCGCCCTTCCTCGGCAAGCCCGAGGTGATCTTCGAACTCGTCGGCGGAGACCTGGCGTTGAGGGGCGGCACCGCACGCAGCGGTTGGAACGCCTTCGAGTTCGGTCACCCGCGATGCGCGCTCGAAGCGGGCAAGGAGTACACGCTCGTGGCGGTCCGCACCGCCGACATCCGCGGCACCGCGGTCGAGGAGGACGGCACTCCGCTTCGCGATCGGAGACTCGAGTTGCATGTGCTCCACGGCGCGCCGACGCCCGTGCCGATCGTCGCCGCCTATGCACGCACGCTGCGCGACGGGAGCTTCACCTTCCCCCACGTCTTCCCCTTCGACGAACCGGTGCGCATCACGCTCGGACCCGAGGAAGACCACGGTGACTGGTTGGAGCTGAAACCCGGCAAGAGGATCGCGAACCTCGAGATCCGCGCATCTCGCCACGGCGAGATCGAGGGCAGGATCGTTGGATCCGAGCAAGCAGCCGTGTGCGGCGCCAGGGTCCTGCTGGTGCCCAGCGATCCCGGCAGCGGCCGGCGCAGGAGCGACAACATCGCCGAGGTGCGCGTCGACCGCGAGGGGCGCTATCGCTTCACCGACATCCGCGCAGACGACTACCGGGTCTGCGTGATGGGACCGGCGGGGAAGGTCCTGACCCAGAGCGATGTCCTGCACCTCGAACCCGGCAAGACCCTGAGATCGGATCTGGAGACACATCGATGAGAAGACGATTCGCGAGCGCCGTTCCGTTCCTCTGCGTGTTGGGAATCGCCACCGCACAGGAGACCCCGACCGGCCGCATCACCGGCCATGTGCTCGACGCGCTCGGCAACGGGGTGACTGCGGCGCGGGTGCGGCTCGAGGCGAAGGTCGGTGGCGAGACCGTCACGCAGAAGACGGTCGGCGACGTCGACGGCATGTTCGTGTTCAGCAAGGTGCCGCTGAACGCGACCAATGGTTACGTCAAGATCGTCGCGGAGTCGAAGGGCCGCTGTCCGGACAGCGACTGGGTGCGCATCGGCGCTTCGAACCCCGAGGGCTGGTCCTCGCTGCGCTTGTGGGATGCCGGAGCTGTCGACGTCACGGTCGTCGACGAAGAGGGTCGAGCCGTCGAGGGCGCAACCGTGATCGCCTGCGCGCACGATTCGCGCATCTTCGGACTCGATCCGAACGGCGAGGGCACGACCGATCGCGAAGGCAAGGTCCACTTCGCGGCGATCCCCTTGGGCGGGGTCGACATCCGGGTGCGCGGCGTCGGGAGGCCCTTCGCCACCTCGAACATCTGGCTCGATGCACACGGCGAGACGAAGGTCACCCTGCCGAAGGGCGACGGGGTCTCGCTCGCGCTCGCGATCGAAGGACTGCCGGAGGGCAAGGAGGCGGAGCTGAGGATCTACCCCTACGACTCCGGTGACTACACCGCGGTGCCCGGGCTCACCGGTGGGATACGCAAGTCCGAGGGCGGCGCCTTCGCGCAGAGCGGGCTTCCCGATCTCGAATACCGCATCACACCCTCGCTCGACGGCTTCGTCTTCGAACCCCGTGAGCACCGCCTGGCTCCCGGATCGAAGACCAGATCCGCGCGTTTCGTCGCCAAGGCGCGCACCTCGGTGCGGCTGCACGGCGTGCTGCGCGACGAACAGGGCGTGCCCCGGGCCGGTGTGCGACTGCGCTGCAGGGCTTCGAACATGGGCGTCGGCGCCGAGGTCGTCACCGCCGACGAGGGCAAGTTCGAGTTCGATTCCCCGCTCGGTGCCGGCGAGAAGGCGATCGTCGAAGTCGTCGACGCCGACCTGACCCTGCTGCAGGAGAAGACCCAGGAGCAGTACGGGAGCTGGGACGCACGCTTCATGGGCCAGCACGAGTTCCTGGTCGATGCGGCGACTGCGCTCGCGCTGACGGCGATCCCGTCGTCCACCATCACCGGTCGCGCCGTCGATGCCGAGGGCAAGCCGCTGCGCGGCCGCCGCGTCGAGCTGCAGGAGACGACGCCGAACCGGATGCCGCAGTGGATGACGGTGCGCAGCACCACGACCGCGGCCGACGGGAGATTCACCTTCCGCCGCGTCTATCCCCTCGATCGGCCGCAACGCATCTCGCTCGGCGCGCTCGACAGCTCCGCGAGCGAGGCCTTCATGGCGAAGCCGGGCGAGACCGTCGCCGACCTGACCGTCAAGGCGATGCCGCTCGGGGTGATCGAGGGCCGCATCGTCGACGGTCAGGGGCGCCCGCGCTGCGGCATGCGGGTCTGGCTGCGCAACTGGAACGCGTCGACCGGTCAGCAGATCGACGGCAGCGTGATCGAGGTGCTCTCGGACCACGAGGGTCGCTACCGCTTCCTCGACGTCGAGCCGGGCGGCCACCGGGTCGAAGCCTATGGGATGGAGTCCGGTGCATTGAGCGTCACGCCGCCCTTCGAGGTCGATGCGGGCGCGACGGTCACGCAGGACTTCCACTTGTCGCAGTGACTTCGAGTCAGTCCTCCGGCCTCAGGATCTCGCCGAGCCGCACCAGGGCGCGCGTGTGCAGGATCTGAACCGCGTTCTCGCTCCTGCCCATCCGCCGTCCGAGTTCGGCGAACGACAGTCCTTCGAAGTGACGGAGTTCGATCACCTGCTGGTGATCCTCGCTGAGCCGGGTCAAGGCCTCGACCAGAAGCTCGACCTGCTCCCGCCTCTCGATGCGATCGAGCGGGGCGGTCGACGACGCATCTCCGAGAGCAGGGCGCCAGTCGAGCGAGGACGCGAACCGGTCGAGCGCGGTCTCGCGGCGACGGCGCACTTCGTCGCGGATGTTGTTGCGCGCGATCGCGGTGGCCCAGCGCAGGAAGCCGGCCTCGTCCATGGGCCCCCTTCGGTCGAAGTCGCGGGCCATCTCGAGGAACAAGCCCTGCAGGAAGTCCGAGGAGTCCGCGACGCGTCGCGCATCCGACCCCATCATCAGGCGCACGCGCTGCAACAAGACACCGCGGTAGCGATCGGCGAGTGAGGCCAGGGAGTCTTCTGCCACGTCTCGCAGGCCGCGGATCAGCTCGAGGGTGTCCTCGAATTCGTTCGTCATCCGGGACCTCGGCTGTGCCGCGCGAGCTTCGTGGACCGCATCGGTCGAAGGAACATCCGGACGATCGGACGCGGAATCGTCGCGTTCGGCGGTCTCCCGATCATGGCAGGGACCAGACATAGAGGTCACCGTCACGGGCGCCGACCGCGAGCACGCGCCCGTCTCCCGCCAGGTCCATCGAATTGGCGCTCACACCGGAATCGAGCGCGATGTCGAGCAGTGCCCGACGTTGCGCGACATCCCACACCCGGATCGGACCCGCGGTCTCAGCCGACAGGAGCCGCCCGCAGGGGGAGAAGCGCAGTCCCACGACCTGTCGGTGGGAACCGAGGAGTTCACCGACCACGACTCCGCGATCGGGATCGATCAGCGGGATCGAGAAGTTGCGGTCGATGGTGAAGCCACCGGCCGCGACCAGGCGGCCATCCGGTGACCACGCCGCCGCGAGCATGTCGCGCTCCCCCAGGGGCAGACGCAGGGTCTCGGCGAGCGTGTCGATGTCCAGCAGATGCAGGGCGCCGTCGTCGCCGACCATCGCGAAGCGCCCTCCTTGGGGCGCGGCGACGGCATCGAGAGGCACATAGGCGACGCGGAACGGCCGGGTGCCCCCACCGGGACGGAGATCGGTCACGCCCATGTTGTCCCACCCGGAGTCGTCGGCGCCGTGGAGAAGCCGACCGTCGTTCAGGAAGCGCAGCACCCGCGCACCTCCGATCGCCGGATAGATCGCGCGTGACGGCTCCAGCGTACGCGCATCGAAAGAGAACAACGCGCGACCGTCACCGACGGCAAAGATGCTCTCGCCATCCGGCGCGAATTCCACACGACGCGTCCCCCCGGTCCCCGGATTCACATGGAGGATCCGCTCCGTCGTGAGGTCGACGAGGGAGAGTCCCCCGACGCCGATCGCGGCCACGGTGTCGCCGTGGGGTGAGACCGCGACGTCGATCACCTCGCCGCGCAGGACGTGGAACCGGCGACGCACGGCAGCTCGGCCGTTGGCCCAGAGCCTGACGGAGCCGTCGAGAGCACTGGACAACAATCGGCCGTCTGGAAGGAAGGCCAGTCCCCTGATCTCGGCACGGTGACCATGGAGTTCGCGCAGTTCGCCGGTCGAGACATCGATGAGATCGATGCCGCAACTTCGCGGGATGGCAAATCGCTCGCAACGCGGATCGAACGCGCCGCGCCGCGAACTCTGCCCGTTCCCCGCTCGCGGCTGCTGGCTCGTCACAGTTCCCGTGGCGAGGTCGATCTTGTGGACGCAGGGCCGGATGTCCTGGGCGACGAGCGACCGGCCGTCAGCGGAGAATCGCACGGAGCAGATCGCAGCCTTGGCGACGTGATGTGTCGCGAGTGCCGCGTCGGGGGCGAGTCCGTCGAGGATCAGGATGGCGCCCGAGCTGCAACCCATCGCGATGCGGCCCTCCGCTCCGACTGCGATCGACGAGATCGCCTCCTCGACGGGACGCGCGGCGATCTCACGTCCGGTTCGCGCGTCGAAGCACACCACCTCGCCGTGCGCGCGACGCGCGATCACCTCGCTGCGCCCGG
This sequence comes from Planctomycetota bacterium, assembly GCA_046349595.1. Classification (GTDB taxonomy): domain Bacteria; phylum Planctomycetota; class UBA1135; order UBA1135; family UBA2386; genus JACRLW01. The sequence continues at coordinate 350,518 of JAXMCA010000001.1, read as the reverse complement.
GCACGAAAGCCACCGACTCGTGGAACTCCGAGCCGCTCACCAGGGCCTCGACCAGCCGTCGCTCTTCGATGTCGAAGATGCGCAGGCATTGATCCCGCGATGCGGAGGCGACGAAGCGTCCATCGTCGGAGACGGCGATGCAATCGACCGGTCCCCGACATCCATAGCGGCACAACTCCGCCCCCGTGGCGACGGCACGCACCACGACACCGTATTCGGTGCCGTCGTCGCCGAGTGCCACGATGCGCCCGCTCGCCGAAACGCCGATCGGACCCTGTCCCGCCGCGAAGACCGTGCTGCTGTCGGCCAGCGCGCGCAGGTAGCGCCATTCCCAGCCGCGGAGGTCCGTGTCGCATGCATCGAGCACACGCAGGATGCCCGCGCCGTCGTCACCGACGGCCAGCATGCGCTGCGCGAATTCCAGATCGTTGAGGTAGGCGGCACGGCGCAATTGCTCGACCCGGTCCGCGAGTTCGCCGCGCGATGTGAGGAGTTCGCGATTGGCGCGTTGCAGGCTCTCTCCACGCCGGTGCTCGACCGCGAGGTAGGTCGCGATGCCGCCCAACACGACCAGGAGCAGCAGTGCCGTGATGAGCGCGACGGCGCGGTTGCGTCGCGCCCACTTGCAGATCACAGCGACCGGCCCCGAGTCGTGGGCCTGCACCACGCGCAGGTCCAGGAATGCTCGCAGGTCCGCGGCCATCGCCGCCACGTTCGCATAGCGTCGCCCCGGTTCGCGCTGCATCGCCTTGTTGCAGATCGCGATCAGCTCCACGGCAGCCCTGGGTGCGAGCCGCTCCAGTGGTGTCGGTGCCGCTCGACCGACCACGTCGATCAGTTGCTCGGTTGTATCGACCCCGGGGAAGTCGCTGAAGGGTGCACGATTGCCGAGCAACTCGTAGAGGATCGCGCCGATCGAGTACTGATCCGCGCTCGGCTCAGCCGGGGTCTGAACTCCCACTGCTTGCTCAGGAGCCATGAACGCCGGTGTTCCGACCACCGCTCCCACCACGGTGAGCGGAACGGCGGACGCGAGATCCGACGGCCCCGCGGGCACCAGCACACGATCGACCCCGGCGGCGGTCGCCTCGGTCTCGCTCACGCGAATCACCTTGGCCAGCCCCCAGTCCATGACGAAGGTCTCGCCGAAGGCTCCGAGCATCACATTGCCCGGCTTCAGGTCGCGATGCACGACGCCGCGGCTGTGCGCATACGCGACCGTCTCGCAGACGTCGACGAGAGCCTGCACCGCGCGTGCGAACGACCATTCGCTCGATCCTTGGTGTAGGGCGCGGATCACCGTGCCGAAGTGCTCGCCGCGCACGATGGGCATGGTGAAGTAGGGTCGACCCGACTCCTCGATGCCGATGTCGTGGATCGGCAGGATTCCGGGGTGCTGCAGCCGCGAACTGATGCGCGCCTCCTGCAGGAAGCGGGCGAGCCGCCGGCGGGAGGCGGAATCCCGCGCGTCCTGCACGCGCATCGGCAGCACCTTGCGCACGAGGGGGCGTGCCAGCCGCCCGTCCCAGACCCGCTCGATGATCGCCATGCCGCCGCGCGCGATCGGGCCGAGGAGCGACAGTCCCCTGTCTTGCTTGCCGCGAACGAGGTCGGCGATCGCGGCATCGAGGACCGCGTCGTCGCTGCCCTCGGTTCCGGCATCACGCACCCGACACGCCGCGAGGAGTTCGCGGGCGCGGCGGTGGTCGTCACGCATCGAGCACAGACGCCCGGCATGCCGGGGATGCGAGACCACGAACTCGTCCCAATCGACGGGTTCCCCGGACTCCGACGCGCGCAACCACGCCTGCAGGAGCGCAGCTGCCTCTTCGTCCTCGGAGTCTTCGGACCGCGGATCCATGCTCATCGCGTCGCCAGATCACCTGCCGAAGGTCATGTCGAGGGCGTCGCTCACCACGATTCCCAGGGAGTTCACCGTCGGCGCGATCGCCATTCCCTGCGCGTACAGATGGACGCCGTAGAGGCTGCTGCTCGCCGGGATGAGCAGCGGGGAGAAGGTGGACGTCGGCGGCACCGCCACCTGACCGACCCAGGGGAGCTGGTTGCCGTGGAGCAGCTTGCAACCCGGAGCACCGAGCGGGGCGAGTTCGGTGTCGGCAGGTGTCAGGCCGAAGAGCAGAGCCGCGTGCGTGGTCGTGGTCGGCAGGAACAGCATCTCGAACTGCATGGCCCCGCCGATCCGCGGCGCGCTGAGCTGGTTCAGTGTCACCGGAAGACCACCACCACCACTCCCGGTCTGGATCGGCAGACCGCTCAGGTCGGTGATCCACGGTTGATTGGTCCCCGCGTATCCGACGGTCGCGTACGCGGGCCAGCTCGTGTAGACCGAGTCGAGTCCGCCATAGGCGAGCACGAAGCTTCCGTCCGCGAAGAGCTGGAGCTGGACGTCGTTTGGAGTGGTCGCGCCGTAATTGGGAACGCCGCTCCACGTCACCACCGCTTCGCCAGGCCTGACATCGAGATGGACGGTGCCGGCGGCGCTCGGGTCGAGATCGGTGAACAAGGGCGCGATCACGGGCAGGAAGTAGCTCTCGAACAACCCACTCGCGTGCACGCGCACGTTCGTGCTGAACACCGCGCTCCCGTCGATCAGCACGTGACCGTTCGACGAGATCCCGATCGCGGGGCTGGTGCCGCCGCAGAACGGGAAGTCGAAGCCGAGCTGGACACCCGTCAGGATGTCGTCATCGCCGAAACCCAGGGAGTTGCCGAGATTGGGGTCCCAGCAGCTCCCGCAGTCGGTGACGAAGTAGCTGCCACCACCGGTCGGCGTGAACCGCAGCGATCGGTTGGCGAGATCGATGGGGTGCGTGGCATCGAACTCCTCGGCGAGAGCACAACCTCGCGGACATCCGCTTCCGTACCGCACGACGTTGGACCCTTGGCAGGCCGAGTTCGACACGTCGAAGCCCCCTGCCGCATTGGGTCGGAAGGCGATCGACCTCAGGCTCGCCACGCCACCGAAGGTGTGGACGTAGTAGACCGTCGGCACGGTCGTGCTGAAGCTGTTGTTCAGCAGGAGAAGGGAACTCGCACCGGGATCCGCCGCGCCACCACCCGGGGAGAGGCCGATCACCGCGTTGGAGGTGGATGTACCGGCGTCGCGATCGAAGGCGAAGCTGATCGTCCCGTCGGAGTGCATCTGGCATTGGAAGCTCAATGCACCTCCGAACGGACTCGCGCCACCGAACGGCCGAAGCTGTGCATTGAGCCAGGTCACCACGGTGTAGCCCGATGCGACATCACGACGCAGGTAGCAGCCTCCGCCGTTGGATGGAGCGAGATTCACGTCCGACCACAGCGGTGCGAGACGGGGCGAGCCGGTGCGAAGCGCCGCGGGGTCGGCCGTGCAGCAACCGTCTCCTCCGGGAGCCGGCACGCCTCCGTTGGAGAGGTACAGGAATCCGTTGCTGCTGATGTGCATGTCCGACCAGGTTGCACCTGCAAAGGGAAACGTGAATCCGATCGCTTCGATCGGGAAGACCACGTTGTCGCCGCTGCCGATCAGGGCACCGATGTCCGGGTCGTAGCAGGTCTGCTGCGCCGGCGACGACGCACCCGCGGCGAGGGCGAAGAGGGAGGGAAGGGCGAGGGCGAAGAGTCGTTTCATGTTCGGGCTTCCAGTCGGTACGGATGACGCCCCCCCGCGGTCGACTCGTGCCAGACGCGTCGTCGCGCGGCGGCGACACGCTGACTTGCATTGGGTTCGGGTCTCGCGGGGGATCGCGGTCGGGTGTCCGAGCGCGCGGGGTGCGCCGATCCGTCGCCGGGGACCGGAAATGCCTGCTTGGCGAAGGCGATGTTGGCCTCGTCCGCGGACGGCAGCCTCCCCCCGGAACCGTGGGATGGCGCACGGACCGATCCGGATGCAGCGATTCGACCAGCCGGCCCGGCCGCCCCACTTGAGATCGACGGCCTGGGCGCCGCCTGCCCGTCGCGTATGGTGCGCGCCGTGAGTTCCGACGACGGAGACGTGACCCGCATCCTGCAGGCGCTCGGGCGCGGTGATCGCGACCGTGCCGAGGAGCTGCTCGACGTCGTCTATGCCGAGCTACACCGCCTCGCCGAACGGCAGATGGCGAACGAGCGAGCCAACCACACGCTGCAGCCGACGGCTTTGGTCCACGAGGTCTGGCTGCGCCTGCTCGGCAATGCGCAGGAGAACTTCGACAACCGCGCGCACTTCTTCACCGCGGCCGGCGAGGCGATGCGCCGCATCCTCGTCGATCAGGCACGGCGTCGATTGGCGCGCAAGCGCGGCGGAGATCGGAAGCGCGAGGAACTCGACCCGGCGCTGCCGTCGGAGGAGGAGGATTCCGCCGACGTGGTGGCACTCAGCGATGCGCTCGTGCGCCTGGAGAGCGCCGACCCACGCATGGCCTCGATCGTCAAACTGCGCTACTTCGTCGAGCTCTCCGTCGAGGAGGTCGCATCCGTGCTCGGTCTGTCGGAACGGACGGTGCACCGCGACTGGGCCGCGGCGAGGGCCTGGCTGTTCGACGAACTGCGCGAGCAAGACGGCGACGGACAGGCCCGATGACGAAGCACGATGGATCGGTTCCGCAGGACGGTCCCGCCTGGGATCGCATGTGGGACCTGTTCCACCGCGCCCGTGAGCAGCCGACCGGGGACCGCGGCGAGTGGTTGCGCTCCCATTGCGACGATCCGGCCCTCGCCACGCGCATCGAGCGCCTTCTCGCAGCCGACTCCGATGCCGGAGGTTTCCTCTCGACCCCGGAACGGAGCTCTCCGCTGCGCGCCGCGCTCGAGCCGCTGCCGCCGCAGCTCGGGCCGTTCTTCCCGCAGCGCAGGATCGGCGAGGGCGGCTTCGCCGACGTGTGGCTCGCGCACCAGTCCGAGCCGGTGAAGCGCGACGTCGCCCTCAAGATCCTCAAGCCCGGCATGGACAGCCGCCGCGTCGTCGCGCGCTTCGACGCCGAACGCGACGTGCTCGCACGTCTCGACCACCCTCACATCGCGCGGGTGCTCGATGCGGGACTGACTCCGGACACGCGTCCGTGGTTCGCATTGGAGTTCGTCGACGGCCCGCCGATCACGCGCTTCTGCGACGAGAACCGCCTCGACACACGCGCGCGCCTCGCGCTGTTCCTGCAGGCGTGCTCCGCCGTGCAGCACGCGCATCAGAAGGGGATCGTGCATCGCGACATCAAGCCGTCGAACGTGCTGGTGGCGCGCGTCGACGGCGAACCCTGCGTGAAGGTGATCGACTTCGGTATCGCCAAGGCGCTGTCCGAGGACGACCCGGCCCGCTCGCTGATGACCGAGCAGGGCCAGCTGCTCGGCACACCGGGTTACATGAGCCCGGAGCAGGCCCGTGCGGAGGACGTCGACACGCGCACCGACGTGTATTCGCTCGGCGTGCTGCTCTACGAGCTCCTGGTCGGCGTGCAGCCCTTCGACGGACGACAGCTCCGCAGCGCCGGCCTCGCCGAGATCCTGCGCGTGCTTTCCGAGGAGGAACCGCCGCGACCGAGCACGCGCGTGGAGCGACGCGACGACGTCACCGAAGAACACCTCCGCGAGCGCGGCGTGGAGCGCCACGTGCTGCGCCGGATGCTGCGCGGCGACCTCGACTGGATCGTCGGCAAGGCGATCGAGAAGGAGCGCACGCGGCGCTACCACTCGCCCGAGGACCTCGCCGAGGACATCCAGCGTCACCTCGCCGATCGGCCGGTCGAGGCCGGGCCGCCGGGCATCGGCTACCGCCTGCGGAAGTTCGTTCGACGCAATCGCGCGGGATCGGTCGCGGTGCTCGTGGTGGTGCTGGCGGTGATCGGCGCGGTGATCCAGCTCGCGGTGACCGCGCACCGCGAACAGGTGCTGCGCATGGAGTCGGATCGGGCGGCCCGCACGGCGAAGGCGGTGACCTCCTTCCTCACGCAGGACGTGCTCGGCGCAGCGGACCCGCGACGCGCTTCGCGACCCGACCTCACCGTCCGGGATGCCCTCGACCAGGCCGCGACGCGCATCGACGAGCGCTTCCGCGACGACCCCGCGACCGGCGCCGCGGTGCACCAGATGCTCGGCAACACCTACGGAAGCCTCGGTCTTCCCGCGCTGGCGCTGCCGCACATGCAGCGCGCGGTCGAGTTGCTCGAGCACAGCGAGGGTCGCGAGGCGATCCCCACGCAGGACGCGTTGAACGACCTGGCGATCACCTTCCGCCGCCTGGGACGGATCGCCGACGCGGAGCCGATCTACCGCGAGGCGATCGCACTGCGCAAACGCACGCGGGGCGAGGACGACCGCGAGACCCTGGTCTCGGAGCTGAACCTGGGTTCGCTCCTCAAGGCGGCGGGTCGCTTCGCGGATGCCGAACCCCTGCTGCGCGAGAGCTGGGACGGTCTGCGTCGGACCCAGGGTGCCGCGAGTTCGGACGCGATGCTCGCCCTGCAGCATCTCTCGGGCCTGCTGGCGTCGATGGAGCGCTATGCCGAGGCGGAGCCGTACCTCCGCGAGGTCCTCGCCTACCAGACGCTGACGCGCGGTCCGGACCACCCCTACACCAATGCGGCGCGCAGCGTCCTCGCGCAGGCGCTCGATGCACTCGGTCGGCCCGAGGAGGCCGAGCGGCTGCACCGCGAGGTGGTGTCGTCGAGCGTGCGGCGCAACGGCGAGGATGCCCTGGACACGGCCTTCGCGCGCGCGAACCTCGGCCAGTTCCTGGTCAACCGGCAGCGATTCGAGGAGGCCGAGCCCCTCCTGGTCGCGGCGAACGCCCGGCTCCACGCGCTCCTCGCCGCCGACCACGCCACGGTGCTGGGGGTCGAGAACAACCTCGGCACGCTCTACGACCACCAGGGACGCCCGGCCGACGCCGAGCCGCACTACCGGATCGCGAGCGAGGGGGCCCGCCGCGCGCTGGAGCCGCAGGATCCGCGGCGCGGCAACTTCCTCCTCAACCACGCGCGGTGTCTGCGCCGCATGGGCCGGAGCGATGGCGTGGAGGCCGAGCTCGAGGAGGCCCTGACGGCGCTGCGCGGCGACATCGTCGCGAACCACCGTCCGCGCCGGGAAGCGCTCGAGGAGCTGATCGCCCTGCTGGATGCGGAAGGTCGCACGCAGGACGCCGCCGCGGCGCGTGCGCGCCTCGCCGGCGAAGCGCGCTGAGAGCCGCTTCGGGAGGAGTCCCGGACGATCCCCGCGGCGCGGTCGCGTGGACCGAAAAGCGCGGCGATTCGCCGTCGACGCACCTCACCGCTATCCTGCCTGCCCTCCGACCGCATGGGCCAACAAGAACTCACGGGTCCCGGCGACGACGCGGCGCTGCGGACTTTCATGAAGGCACTGCTCGCCGACGTCCGCGCACTGGAGCGGATGCTCGAGAGCGGATTGCTCGAGAGCGGCGTGCGGCGGATCGGCGCCGAACAGGAGATGTTCCTGGTCGACGAGGCGTGCCGCCCGCGCAGCATGGTCCGCGAGGTCATGCCGCTGCTGCCCGAGGTCGGCTTCACGACCGAACTCGCGCAGTTCAACCTGGAGACCAACCTCACTCCGCACGAGTTCGGCACCGATTGCCTGCGGCGGATGGAGACCGAGCTGAAGGAGCGCCTGCTGCAGGCGCGCACCGCGGCCGAGTCGCTGGGCGGCGGCATCGTCCTCGCGGGCATCCTCCCGACGCTGCAGAAGAGCCACCTGGGCCTCGAGAACATGACGCCCAATCCGCGCTATCGCCGTCTCAACGACGCGATGTCGGCGCTGCGCGGCGGGGAGTTCCACTTCCTGATCAAGGGCATCGACGAGCTCGAGACCTCGCACGACAACGTGATGCTGGAGTCGTGCACGACCAGCTTCCAGGTGCACTTCCAGGTCGGACCGCAGGAGTTCGCGCGGCTCTACAACCTCGCGCAGGCGATCACCGGTCCGGTGCTCGCGGCCGCGGTCAACTCACCGATCCTGCTCGGCCGCCGACTGTGGCACGAGACGCGCATCGCGCTGTTCCAGCAGTCGGTCGATGCACGCAGCAAGACGCATCAGACCCGCGGACTGCGACCGCGCGTGAGCTTCGGCGACGGCTGGGTGCGCGACTCGGTGATGGAGATCTACCGCGAGGACGTCGCGCGCTTCCGCGTGCTGCTCGCCGACCGCATCGACGAGGACCCGGAGAAGGTGCTGTCCCGCGGTGAGATCCCCAAGCTGTCGGCGCTGCGCCTGCACAATGGCACCGTCTACCGCTGGAACCGCGCTTGCTACGGGGTGAACGAGGGCACGGCGCACCTGCGCATCGAGAACCGCGTGCTGCCCGCCGGCCCGACGGTGCTCGACGAGATGGCCAACGCGGCGTTCTTCTTCGGCCTGATGGTCGCTCTCGCCGAAGAGTACCCCGACATCCGCGAGGTCATGAGTTTCGACGTGGCCAAGGACAACTTCACGTCCGCCGCGCGATCGGGATTGCGCGCCCAGTTCACCTGGATCGGTGGACGCGAGTACACCGCGCAGAACCTGATCCTCGAGCACCTGCTGCCGCTGGCACGCCAGGGCCTCGAACACCGCGGCATCGTCCGCGGCGACATCGACCGCTATCTCGGCGTGCTCGAGGAGCGCGTGAAGGTCGGCCGCACCGGTGCGCAATGGATGCTCGACTCGCTCGCCGCGATGTCCGGCAAGGGCACCGCGGACCAGCGGCTGCGCGCGCTGTGCCACGCTGCACGCGAGCGACAGAAGCAGGGCGATCCGGTCGCACGCTGGAAGCTGGCGTCGATCGAGGAGACCGGGAGCTGGCGCCACAGCTACCAGAAGGTCGGTCAGTTCATGACCACCGACCTGTTCACCGTGCACCCGGGCGACGTCGTCGATCTCGCGGCGAGCCTGATGGACTGGCGGCACATCCGCCACGTGCCGGTCGAGGACGCGGAGGGCCGGCTCGCCGGTCTCGTCTCGCACCGCTCGCTCCTGCGCCTGGTCGGACAGGGTGCCGCCGGCGAGGACGCGCAGGTGCTGGTCAAGGACATCATGAAGACGGCGGTGGTGACGGTCTCCCCCGACACGCCGACGCTCGAAGCGATCGAGAAGATGCGCTCGCATCGCGTCGGTTGCCTGCCCGTCGTGGAGGGCGACAAGCTGGTCGGCATCATCACGGAGCGCGACCTCATCAACGTGGCCGCCTCCCTGCTGGAGCAACACCTGAGGGAGCAGGGTGGGTCGTGAACGGTCAGGGTGCAGTGATGACGGCGGAGACGGTGATGCCGAGGCTGATCGGCACGGTCGACCAGGGTGTGGCCGGTCCCACCTTCATCGCGCAGGGTGGGATCCACGGCAACGAACCCGCGGGAGTGACGGCACTGCTGCGCGTGTTCGACGAGATCGCCCGGCGTGAACTGCGCATCCACGGCAGGATCGTCGCCTGCCGCGGCAACCTCAACGCGCTCGCACGCAAGCAGCGCTACGTCGACCGCGACCTCAACCGCCAGTGGCTGCCGGACTCGATCGCGCGGCTGTCGGCGCGCGACCCGCGTGAGGATCGCAACGAGGACCACGAGCAGCGCGAGCTCCTCGAACTCTACGAGGAGTGCTGGCGCACGCGACGCGGTCCGCTGGTGTTCCTCGACCTGCACACCAGTTCGGCGCCCGGCTCGCCGTTCTCGTGCATGGCGGACACGCTGCCCAACCGCCGCATCGCCGACGCGCTGCCGATCCCGATGATCCTCGGCCTGGAGGAGTGCATCGACGGCGCGGTGATGGAGTGGTTCAACCAGCGCGGACAGCTCAGTGTCGCGGTCGAAGGCGGCCAGCACGACGACCCCGCCACCATCGACAACCTGGAATCGGCGATCTGGCTCGCCCTCGCCGCGAGCGGCGTGGTGGCCAGCGCCGACGTCGACCTCGGACACCACCGCGCGCGCCTGCGCAAGGCGGCACGCGGCACGCCGCACCTCGTCGAGGTGACCTACCGCCACGCGATCACCGCGGCCGACCGCTTCGCGATGCTGCCCGGATTCGTGAGCTTCCAGCCGGTCACCAAGGGCGACATGCTCGCGCAGGACCAGAAGGGTGCGGTGCGCGCGCGGTCGCGCGGCATGGTGCTCCTGCCGCTCTACCAGGGTCTCGGCGACGACGGCTTCTTCTTCGCCCGCGCGATCCCCCGCTTCTGGTTCAAGATGTCGGCGGTCCTGCGCCGCCTGCGCCTCTCCAAGCTGGTGCGCTTCCTGCCCGGCGTGACCCGCGATCCCAACGACCGCTACACGCTGCTCGCCAATCCGCGCGTCGCACGCTACCTGGTGGTCGAGATCTTCCACCTCTTCGGCTACCGCCGCGAACGGACGCGCGGCGAGAGGATGGCCTTCTCGAAGCGCTGGGCCTCGCCGGAGACCTTCTCGGTTCGCGCGCGCTGAGTCGGGTCGGGCGGATCGCCCGCCGGCGATCATCTCGCGCGTCGACATCGCGGCCTGGGCCGCAACCCATTCGGGTTGCCGCGTCGCCGCTGCGCGCCGACCAGGAAGGCCCAGACCTCTGGGTTCCCGGGGTCCTTCTGCCTTCGGATCGTCGCTTCACGCGACGATCCTTCGGCCTGCGGACCATCGCGGCCTGGGCCGCAACCCATTCGGGTTGCCGCGTCGCCGCTGCGCGCCGACCAGGAAGGCCCAGACCTCTGGGTTCGCTCGGGTCTTCCAGCGGCCGAGCGATGCGCCGCGGTTCAGGGTTCGGTGGTGACCACAATCGAAGGCTCTTCGACCGGTCGCAGGAACCGCCAGAGCCCCCGGAACAGGATCACGGCAAAGAAGACCATCGCCAGGCTGACCGACGCGGCACCCAGGAGCAGACCTAACGCGATCCGGGTCAGCAGGGGATCGAAGGCAGCGAGAGGCGACTCCCCGAACGAAGCGAAGGACGCGCCCGCGAGCGAACTCAGCAGTGCGAGCGCGAAGAGCATGGATCCGGCACTCGAAGCGATGAAGTCGAAGAGTGAACCGAGCAGGAGTTTCAGCAACTCGTACATGGCGCCGCAGAGCCGACCCCGCTCTGCGGGCCGAGAGGCGCGCACACCTGTCGACGCCACAGCGGCGCTCTGCAGGTGCAGCCTGTCGGAGACCGAGTTCGCAGCCTGGAGTCCTCCTTCGCCCCCACACAGCCACCGGCGACCCTCGGAGCTGGCGGACCCGCCTTCGATACCGACGACCGCTCGCGCGTTGCGGTCGAGTTCGGCCCGTCTCACGGCGCACCCGGTCCGCGGAACGCGTGATGCCGAGGTCGGGCGCCCGGCAGTTCGAGACGTTCATCGCAGGTCGAGTTCCGTGATGCCGCTCGTGAGCACCAGCGGCCGTCTCTCGACGTAGCCGTCGGGACGACGAATCTCGGCGACGAAGCTGCCGCTGACGAGTTCGACGAAGCGCGGATTGCCGCAGACGCGCTCCGCACTCCAATGCTCGATCCCGCGCGCGTCCACGAAGGCGAGACCGACCGCGAGTTCCACCCGCGGCGGGATCACGCGCACCCTCGCCGCCGGTTGCAGGGTGACGACTACCGAATCCGTGATGCCCGGCGTGGCGGCGAACTCGCAGCAGGCCGAGCAGACCCCAGCGGTGACGAGCAGCAGATAGCGCCCGGGGAAGAGCCATGCAGGGCCTGAGCGCGCCTTGGTGCCGATGTTCACGTCGCGCCAGCTCGGCGTGCCGCCGGCGGTGAAGCGGCGATCGAGCGGGATCACACGGCACGCGACCACCTCGCCCGAGGGCACCTGCTCGAAGTCGAAGTGGACCCTGACCAGGTCGGTGACCGCGATTCGTCCGAGGTCGACCTCGGACCCCGGCGCGATCTCGAACTGCGCCGGAAGACTGCTGCGACCCTCACCGGTCACGGTGAGGGTGAACACTCCAGGCGCACAGGTGAAGCTCACGCGTCCATCCGCGTCGGATCGGGGGACCGGACTCGCGACCAGACCACCGCTGGTCCCGACGACCATGTCCGACATGGGCAGATCGCTCGCGAGATCGACGACCTGGAAGTGCACCTTGCTCAGAGCAGCGACGAGGGTCCCGGGCGCGACGACGAGGCGGAGCGTCGACTGCCCCGGCGTTGCGACCTCGCTGGCGAGCACGGCACTGCGCAGCACCACGTTCACGTAGACCGGCTCCCTGGCGGGGATGGAGAGACTGCAGGTGAGGACGTCGAGTGGTCTTGCGGTTCCCGGTCGGACGCCGAGCCCCTCCTGCTCTCCCGTCCAGTGGACGATCCCCAGCTCCGGAACCGCCCCGGTCACCCGGGAGATCGGTCTTGCCGGCGGCTGGTGTGTCACCACGATCGCCACGCGAAGACCGTTCGACTGCCAGCGGAACGAGTGGTCCTGCTCGATCACGTCGAGGAGTGGCCGACCCTCCGGAGTCACGATCCCGACCAGCAGATTCCATTGTGCGATCAGCTCGATGTCATGCGGCACGCGCGTGACGCCGACGGGGATCTCGACGGTGGTCTCTGACCTCGCGATCCGATCTCCCTCGACCCTGACCCGATAGGTGCCGGGGGTGAGACCGGGCACGCTGTACGCGGAGTCGACGGACGTGAGTCGCACGACTGGCATGCGAGGCACGGGCTCGAGTTGCATGAGGGTGAGCGTCAGCGGAGGTTCATCCGGTCCGACCTCACCGTGCGACAGGTTCAATCGACCGTACAACTCGATCCCGGAGTCGAGACCACTCCCCGGTTCCACCTCCCGGCGCGCGGGCACCATCGGATCGCTCGACTGGCCGATCTCCGCTGTTCGTCCTTCAGCCGTCGGCGCGTCCGCGCCGCGATCCACGGCAACCGAAGCGATGATCGCGACCGCGGAGTCGCGCGCGGCCAGCCACCAGCCTCCGAGTGCGAGAAGCGACACCAGTCCCAGCGCGAGGCATCGACGTCCGAACTTGCGACCCGTCGCGTCGACCGTCATCGCAGATCCAGTTCCGTGGACCCGACCGGAAGCATCAGCGTGCGCGGCTCGGTGGTCCCGTCGGGTCGACGGATCGCCGCGGTGTAGGTGCCGGGCTGAACCACGATGTCGAAGGCGCCCTCCCAACTGATCTGCCGATTCCACACCGAGGCGCCGCTGCCGTCGGTGAGCGCGAGACCGACCGGTCGGTCGAGCGGCGGTGGGATCACGTGCAGCACCGCGGCTTCGGCGAAACGAAGCATGACGGGGCGATCGCCGAGCGACGCGGTGTCGAATTCCATGTTCGCCATCCTCGAACCTGCGGTCGCGCGTGCCGCGTAGCGACCCGGATACACGCTCACCTCGACGCTGCTCGCCCCGTCCGGCATCCAGGACGAGCGCCAACTGTCGCGCAGGAATGACAGAGGCAGAGGATCGAGGCACCTGATGCGCACCGACGGCTTCTTGTCGGCAGGTGCGCCCTCGCACTGCAATCGGACCTTCACCGGCGTGCGCAGCACGACTTCGGTGAGTTCGACGTTCGCTCCAGGCGTCAGGTCGAGATCCCAGGGCGGAGCCATGCGATCCTTGGCATACACGGCGAGTTGCAGTCGTCCCGGCCGGGAGAGCAATTCGCCACGTCCCTCGGCATCCATCGGGTTGCCGATGGATGCGCTCTGCCCATCGTCGAGCGACACCCTCACGCCGGCAGCGGGTTTGCCGTCGACCTCGTCGATCACGCGCACGCGCACCGTGCACAGGCTGCCCGTGACCTGACTGAGCGGAACGACCAGGCGCACCTCCTTCTGACCCGGTTCGACGCGCTCGGTCGCGAGCACCGCACTGCGCAGCGTCGCGCTGACGTAGAGCGGCACGTCGACCGGCAGCTCGAGAACACCCGCGTAGCGTTTCGGCGAGATGCTGCGCCCGTCCATGATCCGCTCCGTTCCGCCGTTCCAGTGGCCGATGCCGAAGTCCGGCAGGCGCAGGGAGACGTCCGGGATCGGTGAGGGCGGTGGCGTGGTCGTCGCGATCGCGCTGATCTCTGCGGACGTCAGGTCGCCGCGCTCACTCTTCCACGCGGCGAAGACACCCGGCAGCGGCTCTCCCCGAGGAGTCACGATCAGCACGCGGAGATCCCAGGTCCGCTTCAGCACCATATCGTGCCGGAGATGATCGACGCCGGCGGCGATCTCGATGGTCTCGGTCAGGTTACGGCAGCCGCTGGCTCCGGCCGTCAGGGTGTAGCGACCGGGTTCGAGTTCGGGCAATGCGAACTCCGGGCTCGATCGATCGAAGCCGATCCGGACGGACAGTGTTCCGGGCATGTCGTCCCGCGTGATCGACACGGCGCCCTGAGCGAGCGCCGAAGCATCGGAGGTGAGGATCCGGCCGAACAACACGGCCAGAGAAGGCGACGTCGATTCACCGCGAATCTGCGATGGAGGCGTCGACTCGCGATCCGCGATCGAGGGGTCCGCCTGCGAGCGGGCGTCGACCGGTTCCGGCACGACGCTCCCCGGCTTCGCCGCCGCCTGCGCCGGCGATGGATCGGCGAGGTCCTCACTCCGACCGCACCACAGCGACCAGCCGAGCAGGACGATCGACACGCCTTCGAGGATCGCGAGCATCCGCAGCCCGTTGCGATTCATCACTGCACCTCCAGGCGGACGAGTTCGCCGCGCGCATGCACGGGGATCTTGCGCAGCAGGGTCTCGCTCTCGTCGTAGACCTCGAGGGTGTAGTCACCCGGAGCGACACGGAAGGCGGTCTCGCGCCAACGCGCTTCGATGTGCCGTGCATCCACCAGCCTGCCGGATGCATCGGTCAATTCGAGCGCGAATCCGCGCAGGGGATCACCGTTCGCGACCACCTGGACCAGCACAGGATCCGCGAGCCTGAGTTCGAAGCGCGGCGGAGCGCCATTGCGAGCATCGACCGTCGCGCTGCCGACGGCGCCATCGGGGTCCCTCCCGGTCACGAGGTAGCGGTGCGGCCCGGCGCCGATCGCGAACTCACCGTCGCCGTCCGCCGAGGTCGAGCGACGATCGCTGGTCGTGCCGCGTGCGCGGCGGATGTCGAGATCGGTCCATTGCAGAGTGCCGGAGACCGGTTCACCCTGCGGATCGAGCAGGACTCCCCGCAACTGCACCTCCGGTTGGAGCGTGATGTCGCCGAGTTCCACCGTCGCCCCGGCCTCGACGCGGAAGTCGGTCGACAGGCTCTCGCGATCCTTCGCGCCGAGATCCATGTGGGTGATGCCGGGGAGTACCTCGGTCGCCATCCAAACGCCGCCGTCCCCGACCGTGGCATTCACACCGCCACCCTGGGCGGTGGTGAATCCGATGTGAGCATCCGCGAGGATCGGCTGCCCCGTGACGCCGTCGATCAACCGCACGCGCACGGTGGCGAAGCGTGCCTCGACCGCCGCGCGGTCGACGGCGAAGGTGATGGTCGTTGCACCGGCAGGAATCACCTGCTGCGCCAGCACGACATGGCGCATCAGGAACGCCGCGTTCAGGGGCGGCGGTTCGTCGAGTTGCAGGATGCCGTCCGCTCCGCCGAAGTCCTGCCTCGAACCGAAGGTGTGCGCGTTCGAAAAGCGGCCCAGCCCCACGATCCCCACGGTGCTGCTGTCGGTCGCCGGCAGGTTCCCGTACAGCGGTTCTCGCGTCGCGAGGACCGAGTAGTACTGCCCCGTCCTCGGATCGCTGCTCTTGGCCAGAAGCGGCTGACCGTCGAGCGTCTTCAGGAAGACCTTCACCTTCGACGTGGGCAGGAGATGCAGATCGTGCACCTGCGACTCGGCGGACGTGATGGTCACGATCTCCTCGTGGATCGCGACTCCATCGCCATACGGGCGCGCGATCCAATCACCGGGTGTGAGTCCAGCAACCGCATATTGGTCTCCAAGGACCTCGGCGCCGCGGTACCTGCCGCCGGCGCGGAAGCCGATCGACAGGTCCCTCGGGATCTCCATCCCCGCGGCCGGCAGGAGCCGACCGCGCAGCACGATCAAGCCCGCCGTGTCCTTGCCGGTGCTGGTGTCGACGCTACGGCGCGGTGTCGCGGCCGAGGGTTCCTTCGGAGCGTGATCGGCGACGGCCGCGACGCGACCAGTTCCTGCACCCTGCGCCGAGATGCCCTCCGGCATTGCAGCGGAACGATCGGGTCGATCGGTGGTGCGCAGGAGCCACGCCACACCGAGTGCACCGAGCAGCAGGGACTCGCACAGGACGAACGCATCCAACACGCGCATGGGAGACCTCCTCGGAGGTGCCGATGCTAATCGCTCCGGAATCGACCAGAGGCCGGACGATCTCGGTGGGGAAGAGATGGCCGATCGGACCCGAGAGCCGGGAGGAACGCTCGCGGACGAGATCGGTGCAACCGATACCATGCCTCCTTCACGTCGAGTGCGAGGCAAGGTGAAGCGGATCGTCCGAAGCGTCGCATCAGTGCTCGCGGTCGTGATCGCCGCCGCGATGCTGTTGCACTCGGATCCACGACCGATCGTGCCGCTCGCCGGGGAGGTGGAGTCGACGGAGACTGCGACGACCACGCGCGCCGCGACCACGCCGGCGGTGGAACCGGAGAAGGACAGCGAAACCGCTGAGCTCACGCGAGCACCCGCCGCTGCCGAACGCGCTTCCACCTCGCTGTCCTGACGTTGCGTCGACGGCAACGGCCGTCCGCTCGCCGCGGTGACGGTCTCGGTCGCGCTCCAACACGAGCCGGATGCGGTGCGCCCCCGCCGAGGCCGAGCTTCGCCTTGGGCACGTCGAATGGGCGCAGCCCGAGCCGGTCCCTGGGCGAAGCTGACGGAGCCGATGGTCGATCTCGGCACCCGCCTCGTCGTCGACGGCGATCAGACCCTCCAGTTCATCGCACCGGCGGAGTTGGGGTCATGAGGCCACTCTGCACGAGGACCTGCGACTTCCGGATCGGCGCAAGACGGTGACCGTACGACCTTCCGGTTGCGGCGCAGCCCGCGATCGAAGCCTTGCGCCGCAGAGCCGTCGCGTGACGTCGATGGTCTTCGCGGACTATCTCGGCTCTCTCCGGGCACCCACCCGGAGGACACGGAAGATGAACTCGATCCGCGCACAAGTCACCCGCACGGGGCCGGTCCTCGTCGCAATCCTCGGTTCATGGACCGCGCTCGCGGCACAGGGTGCTCCTTCGCCGGCACGCCTGCTGGCCGACCTGAACCTCGACAGATGGCTGTCGCAGTCCTCGGCTCCCGATCAGCTCACACAGGTCGGCGCGGTGAGCTACTTCGCGGCCGACGACGGCGTGCACGGTCGCGAGCTGTTCCGCACGCTGGGCACCGCAGCGAGCACCGCGCTGGTCGCCGACATCGCGCCGGGCAGCGCGTCGTCGGGGCCGCAAGCCCTGCGCGCGGTCGGCAGCCGCCTGTTCTTCACCGCCGACGACGGCACCCACGGTCGCGAACTGTGGGTCACCGACGGCGGCGCCGCGGGCACCCGTCTCGTCGCGGACATCGCGCCCGGAGCGCGCGGACCCGCGTTCGGTGAACGCGCTGCACTCGGCAATCGTCTGGTGCTGGACGTCGACGACACCATCTCGGGCTTCGAACCCTGGATCAGCGACGGGACCGCGGCGGGGACCTTCCGACTCGCCGACATCGTGCCCGGTTCCGGCGCATCACGAACGCCGGGTGTCCTCGGCTTCATGGTGTCGCACCTCGCAGCGTCGGGGAACGAGGTCCTGTTCACCGTGACGAGGAGTGGAGCGCTCGAACTGTGGGGCACCGACGGAACCGGGCCCGGCACGACATGGCGCGCCACGCTCCGCAACGGAGTCAGCTTCGCACCCATCTTCACGAGGACCGTCGCGCTGCCCGACGGCAGCCTGATCTTCGCGGAGGGGCCCGACACGGCTGCTCAGAATCAGCTCGCGATCTGGCGCACCGACGGCACCGCGGCCGGCACGTCGATGGTCGGGTCACTTCCGATGTCGAGCCTCGGCCACGGACCGATCCTCTTCGATGGCCGCGTCTTCTTCATGACGAGAGGCGACGCGATGGCTGTCGCGACCGATGGCACGATCGCGGGCACGGTCACCATCCCGCTCGATACCGGCGGCCTCGCGCAGCCTGGCATCGAGTTCCTCGGTGAGGTCGACCACGCACTGTGGGGTGTCGGTCCCGTGCCGTTGAACGACGTGATCTACCGCCTGGAGCGCGGCGCGAGTGCCTTCGTGGAGGCCGGCGTGCTGCCGTTCCTCTACGTCGGCGACAGCCGTGGCGAGGCGGCGAACTGTGTCGCTCTCGGGTCGCGCCTTTTGATGCTCGCGAGTACGAGCCGGTTGTCCTTCCGAGCACTCGATCCGCGCACGCTCGAGCAGGTGGAGTTCGCCATGGCATCGGCGACGGGTTCTTCGCAGCTCCTCCGCGCCGCCGGCAACGTCCTGTTCGCGAGCGACACGTCAGCGGGCATCGAGCCGAGCATCAGCGACGGCACCTTGCTCGGGACGCACGTCCTCGTCGACCTCAACACGCAGCCGCCGGTGCCCGGCAGCGGACCGGACAGCCTGCCGAGCGAGTACGTGCGCGCCGGTGGTTGGACCGTGTTCCGCGCCACCATGCCGGATGGCGACGCGCTGATCGGCAGCGACGGCACCACCGCCGGCACCATGCCGATCCAGCGGGGCTTCACGTCGATCCTGCACCCGATCGTGAGCGCGGGCTCGCGCGTGTTCTTCGCCGCCGAGACCACGACCCTGGGACGCGAGCTGTGGGTCAGCGAAGGCAGCTCGCACACCACCCACGTGGTCGCGGATCTCGCGCCCGGCCCCGAGAGCGGCGTGGACCGACTGCTCGGCGAACTCGGTGGCGAGGTGTTGTTCCTGGGAACGTCGCTCGGCGTGACCGGCCTTCATGCGAGCGACGGCACCGTCACCCAATTCGTCGCACGGGTCTCTGCAGCGCAGCCGAGCACTCGGGTGGCCGCGGCGCGCCTCGGCGAACGCATCGTGTTCCGGATGCCCACGGCGTCTGGAGCCGATCTGTGGTCGACCGACGGCACCGCCTCGCACACCGTGCACTTCGCCTCGACTTCCAGCTACGCGGTGAGCGACACCGGCTTCGTGCAGTGGAAGGACCGCCTGTGCTACCTCGATCGCGATGCTCATGCGGTACCGCAACTGTTCGCGACCGACGGCACGAACACCGGAACCGTGCCGGTCGGCGACCTCGGTCTCACGCCGTCTTCACCGATGCCGTTCTTCGTCGTCGCCTCGATCTCACGCCTGTGGGTGATCGGCAACGGAGTCCTGTGGTTCGCCGACGATCCCACGGTGGGACCGGTCGCGGCACCCGTGCCGGCCCATGTTCCCTACGCTTGGAATTCCCCGCCGGCGGTGCTCGGCGACACGCTGCTCTTCGATGTCGATGGAGGCACCAACTCGTCGCCCGCCCGTCACGACGGCTCGACGAACGGCTTCGAGCTGCTGACGGGCGTCTCACGCGGCAGCTACGCAGACTCCGGCTTCGCGGTGCTCGATGCGCGTCACGCCCTGTTCGCGATGAACCCCAGCGGCGGCACGCAGCGCGAGCTGTGGATCACCGATGGTCACGCCTCCGGCACGCATCGCTTCCAGACGCTGGAAACCTGGTCGACCTCGGCGTCGACGCAGCAGAGCCAGATCCGTGCGCGCGTCGTGAACGGACGGCTGTGGTTCGCCGCGCGGGATCCCGTCACCGGCATCGAGCCGTACGTCGTCGACATTGGCGCCGTCGGCGAGACGGTCGGCGACGCCTGCGGCGGGACAGGGCGCGCCGCGATGCTCGCCGCGATCTCCGATCCCGTGCTCGGCGCGCGTTGCGAGCTGCAGGGCACCGCCACCGCAGGCAACCTCGCGGTGCCGCTGCTCGGCTTCCCCTCGCTCTCGCCGCTGCGCCTCTCGCGGACCGGATCGTGTCGACTCGAGGTCGCGCCCGACTTCGTCGCGCTGCCTGCACTCCGGCTGACCGCCGGCCGCTTCACCTTCGCGCTCGACGTCCCCGACATCGCCCTCCTCGACGGGATCCAGCTCGCCCTGCAAGCCGTGATGGGCCCCACCGACGCGCCGCTCGGCTTCGACCTCGGCAACGGCGTGCTGCTCACGCTCGGTCGCTGAGACGCGTCCCCCTGGAGCCCATTGCCGAGTCGTTTCCGCAGACCGATTCTCCGACTGAATCCGATGCGCCGAAGGAATGATCGGCGCGCACCCCTGGTGGCGCCCAGGGGCCATCGACCTCGACAGACACGCCTCAGAGCCCGAGGCGGAACTGCAAGGCGTTGCTCAAGGTCGCCAGGCCGAACACCGGAGCGCCCGGCGAGAGCACGAAGTCCTGCGCGTTCATCGTCTGACCGATCAAGGCTGGGGATCCCGGCACCGACAGGGACAGGCTCCAGGTGCCGACGCCGTCGGTGTTGCCGGCGGAGACGATCAGCGCGCTGGGCAGATCGAGCAGGCAGGCGCAGGCACCGAGCGGAGTCACCACGTTGGTCGCCGGCGACAAGCCGAACAGGACCGGCTGGTTGACCGGTGCGCCGCTCAGGTTCAGCGGCAACTGGTTGCCGATCGTCGCGAGCCCGCTGCTGAGCAGGGGTGCGCCGAGGCCGCATCCGCCGCCGAGGTTCTGCACGG
Organism: Planctomycetota bacterium; assembly: GCA_046349595.1. GTDB lineage: Bacteria > Planctomycetota > UBA1135 > UBA1135 > UBA2386 > JACRLW01. The sequence continues at coordinate 329,976 of JAXMCA010000001.1, read as the reverse complement.
TCGCACTCTGCGCGCCGTAGCGCCGTCCGGAGCAGGTGGTGAAGTCGGCGCCGGCCGTCAGCATGGTGATGGTCGTCAGCGCCCGCAGGTCGAAGGCCATCGACGAGGTCATCGGCGAACCGCCCTGGATCGCGCGGGCACGCAGCGTCATGAACAGCCTGCCCTCGAAGGTGAAGGTCGCTCCGACCGTGCTCGAAACGGTCAGCACTCCGCTGCCTGCCTGATTCTGCACCGCGACGATCGGTGAGCCGTTGAGCCAGGCCAACACGTCCGCGGAGAAGGAGACCTCGGGACTCGGATCCACAACGGTGGCGAAACCGATCAGGTCGACCCGGAACTGCACCTGCACCGGCGAGCCGTTCGGCAGGGACGCCGACGTGATCGTCATCTGATCACGGAAGCGCGCCTTCGGCTCGGCGCCGATGTACTCGTCGACCCACAGGAAGACGCCGTTGCCGGGTGAGTTGTTGCCGAGCGCGGTGCCGGTGCAGTTGAGCCAGCCGTAGTCGGCCGTGGTGGCGACGTCGCCCCGCGTATGGCAGCCGAGGTTGTTCGAGTTGATGCTGGTGTGCGCGGACATCAACGGCGCACTGGTCTGCCAGCCCGAGTCGTAGTGCACATCGGTCGACGGCGCGTTGTTGACTCCGGTGGCGATGCGGTACGAGCTGCGGACCTGGCAGTTCTGGGCCAGCAGCCCGGCGGTCAGACAGAGGGAGGCCAGCAATCCCGACAGGAAAGGGGCGACAGATTGGTTCATGCCCCTCCAAGCGGAAGCCTCGCCCGATCCACACCGCAGAATCCGTTTGCGGGGCGCCGTGCGATTCCGGTGGTCTGCTCGCTCGAAGGCCGCGGGTGAGAGAGGAGGGTCCTGATCGACATCAGGCAGGGGTTCCGCACGCCGAACACCCGCCGATGCGAAGGCCGAGCGCACGGTTCTCCGCCGCGACCGAGGCGCTATCCTCCGCCGCGATGATCACGCTCGAGAGCTTCCTTCGCGGCGAATGGCGACGCGGCACCGGCCGGCCCAGGCCCCTGCAGGACCCCACCCGCGAGACCGACATCGCGGCTTGCGACTCGACCGGCCTGGACTTTCGCGGTGCGGTGAACTTCGCCCGGGAGGTCGGCGGACCGAACCTGCGCAAGGTCGGCTTCGCCGAGCGAGGCAAGTGGCTCAAGGCGCTCAGCGCGGCGATCCACGCCCAGCGCGATCCGCTGATCGCGGTCTCGGCGCAGAACGGCGGCAGCACGCGCGGTGATGCCAAGTTCGACCTCGACGGCGCGACCGGCACGCTCGCCGCCTACGCCAAGCTCGCCGAGTCGCTGGGCGACGACAACTTCCTCCCCGACGGCGACGGCATCCAGCTCGGACGCACCGCGCGCTTCTGGGGCCAGCACATCCGCGTGCCGCGCCCCGGTGTCGCGGTGCACGTCAACGCCTTCAACTTCCCGGCCTGGGGGATGTGCGAGAAGCTCGCCTGCTCGCTGCTCGCCGGTGTGCCCGCGATCAGCAAGCCCGGCACGCCGAGCGCGTTGATCGCGTTCCGCACCGCACAGGTGATCGTCGACAGCGGCATCCTCCCCGCCGGCGCGTTCCAGTTCGTGTGCGGATCGCTCGGCGACACGCTCGACCACCTCGGCCCTCAGGACACGCTGGCGTTCACCGGCTCGGCGAAGACCGGCGCGCTGCTCAAGGGCCACGCGGGGATGGTCGGCGCCAACGTGCGCGTCACGCTGGAAGCCGATTCGCTGAATGCGGCGGTGCTCGGCCCCGATGTCGAGGACGACCACGAGACCTGGGCCGCGTTCCTCAACAACCTCGTCGTCGACATGACGCAGAAGACCGGCCAGAAGTGCACCGCCGTGCGGCGCATCCTGGTGCCGCACGAGCGCGTCGACGCGGTGGTCGAAGCGCTCACCGATCGTCTGGCGCGCATCGCGATCGGCGACCCCGCCGACGAATCGATCAGGATGGGTCCGGTCGCGAGCGGTGCGCAGTTCACCGACGTGACCGCCGGCATCCGCAAGCTGAAGACCATCGCCCGCGTCGCCTGCGGCGGACCCGACAAGCTGCGCGAGACGGGTTTCTTCCTCGCGCCGACGCTGCTGGTCGCGAACGACGTCGAGGCCGAGGTGCTGCACACCCTCGAGGTCTTCGGCCCCTGCGCGACGATCGTCCCCTACTCGGGTTCGGCCGACGACGCGATCCGCCTCGTCAACCGCGGCGGCGGGAGCCTGGTCGCGAGCGTCTACTCGAGCGACAAGAGCTGGACCGAGCAGGTCGTGCTCGGTCTCGCACCCTGGCACGGACGCCTGTGGGTCTGCTCCGACAAGGTCGCCGATCAGGCCTATGCGCCGGGCATGGTGCTGCCCTTCACGATCCACGGCGGCCCCGGGCGGGCCGGCGGCGGCGAGGAACTCGGCGGGCTGCGCGGGCTCGAGATCTACATGCAGCGCACGGCGCTGCAGGGCGATCAGGGGCACATCGGGCGACGCTTCGGGCCGGCGACGAAGAGCTGAGCCGCCTCAGGTCACCGCGCTCTCGCCGGTGATCTCGCGTCCGACGATCAGCGCGTGGATGTCGTGGGTGCCCTCGTAGGTGATCACCGACTCCAGATTGCACATGTGGCGCATGGTCTGGTACTCGTCGGTGATGCCGTTCGCGCCGAGCACGTCGCGCGCGAGGCGGCAGCACTCGAGCGCCATCCAGCAGTTGTTGCGCTTCGCCAGCGAGACGTGGCTGTGGTGCAGCTTGCCCATCTCCTTGAGGCGTCCGAGTCGCCAGGCGAGGAGCTGACCCTTGGTGATCTCGTTGACCATCCACACCAGCTTGTTCTGCACCAGCTGGAAGCGGGCGATCGGGCGGTCGAACATGATGCGGTTCTGGCTGTAGCGCAGCGCCTCGTCGTAGACCGCCATCGCCGAGCCGACGGCACCGAAGGCGATGCCGAAGCGCGCCTGGTTGAGGCAGGACAGCGGGCCCTTCAGGCCGATCGCGCCCTTCAGCAGATTGGCCTTCGGCACCTTGCAGTCCTGGAAGATCAGCTCGGAGGTGACCGACGCGCGCAGCGAGAACTTGTTCTTGATGGTGTTGGTCGAGTAACCGGGCGTGCCCTTCTCGACGACGATCATGTGCACCTCGTCGCCGAGCTTGGCGGCGACGATCGCGAGGTCGGCGATGCAGCCGTTGGTGATCCAGTACTTGCTGCCGTTGAGCAGGTAGTGGTCGCCCTTGTCCTCGATGCGCGTGAGCATGCCGCCGGGGTTGCTGCCGAAGTCGGCCTCGGTGAGGCCGAAGCAACCGATCAACTTGCCGGCCGCCATGCCGGGCAACCATTTCTGCTTCTGCTCCTCCGACCCGTAGGCGTAGATCGGATACATGCACAGCGAGCCCTGCACCGACACGAAGGAGCGCAGGCCCGAATCACCGCGCTCCAGCTCCTGCAGGATCAGGCCGTAGGCGACGGGGGACAGCCCCGCACAGCCGTAGCCGTGGAAGCTCGCGCCCAGCACGCCGAGTTCACCGAGCTGAGGGACGAGGTGCCTCGGGAAGGTCGCCGCCCGATTGTGCTCCTCGATGATCGGCATGAAGTTCTCGTCGACCCAGTCCCGGATGGTGTCGCGGATCATCCGCTCCTCCTCCGTGAACAGGTCGTCGATCTGATAGAAGTCGGCTGCCTTGAACTGGCTCATGGGAACGGGCGGGAAAGGGCGGGACGGCGCACCATAGGCCCGCCGCTGCGCAGCGGAAAGAGCGACTCGCTGCAGCTCCGAGCGGCGCGAGAAACGGCGGCGGCGCGGTAAGTTCCGCGCGATGGAGCCGTCCCGATGCGCGACCTGCGGATACCCGTCCGACGCTCCGCGCTGCCCGGCGTGTGCGGGGCGGTTGAGGGACTGGGAAGGTGGCGAGGCGATCACGATCCGGCACCGCATCTGGCCGCTCGAGCTGTTCGCCGGTTTCGTCGCGCTGCCGCGCTGCACGCTGCGCCTGTTCACCGATCGGGTGTTCGTCGGTCAGCTCGCGGCGCCGATCACGGCGTCGACCTTCGCGTCGGCGGTGATCGGGCCGCTGGCCCTCCTCGGCCTGTGGGTCGCGCGACTGTGGCTCGGTCGCGAAGTCGATCCGCTCGTCTACGACCCGCGTGCGCAACTCGTCGTGCTGGTGCTGTGCTGGCAGGTCGGCACCCCGCTCCTGCTCACGATCGCTGCCCCCTTCCTCTGGAAGCTCGGGACGGCGACCGAGCGTGCGCACGGCGTCTCCCCCACCGCAGTTCCGGGCGGCGACCGCATCGGCGCGCTCCTCGGTTCACTGCGCCGCGGGGCACGACTTCCCGCCACCGTGTTGCTGCTCCTGCCGCTGACCACCGGACTCGCCGTCCTGCGCCCGACCGCGCCGCTCGCCGCGGCGGTCACCGCATCGCTCGCCGCGATCGCCTGGTTCGAACTGCCGAGCCTGCGACGCGGGCTGACCCTCCGCGAACATCTCGCGCTGCTGCGGCACAACTGGGCCCGCGCCTTCGGATTCGGCATCGCTTTCCAGGTGTGGTCGCTGCTGCCGGTGTTCGACATCCTCCTCCTGCTCCCCGCCGCGACGGTCGCCGCCCATGCGCAGTACCTGAGGTTCGACAGGAGCCCGCGTCTCGCTTCGGATGGCGGCGGCGCTACCGTCGACGCTCCCTGATGCGCGCAGCCGCGCCGGACCACTCCATGAGCGAACCGGTCATCGTCACCTCCGCCCTCCCCTATGCGAACGGGCCGATCCACTTCGGCCACGTGGTGGGCGCCTACCTGCCGGCCGACGTCTACGTGCGCTTCCGCCGCATGCAGGGCGACGACGTGCACTTCCTGTGCGGGACCGATGAGCACGGCGTCGCCATCACGCTGAAGGCGGAGAAGGAAGGCGTCGATTACGCGAGCTACGTCGACCGCTGGCACCGCAGCATCCGCACCACGCTCGAGCGCTTCGGGATCCGCTTCGACGTGTTCTCCGGCACCGCCCACCACCGCAACCCCTACCACCGCCCGCTCTCGCAGCAGTTCTTCACCGACCTCCTGGAGCGCGGCTGGCTGACGGTCCGCGAGGAGGAGCAGTACTTCTCCGAGAGCTCGCAGCGCTTCCTCCCCGATCGCTACATCGAGGGCACCTGCTACCTGTGCGGCTTCGAGAAGGCGCGCGGCGACGAATGCCCGAAGTGCGGCAAGTTCCTCGACGCCAAGCGCCTGATCGATCCGCGCAGCTCGCTGGACGGCTCACGCCCCGTTCTGCGCATCTCGAAACACTGGTACCTCGACCTCGGCCGCGCGCGCGACGAATGGCTCGAGAAGTGGTTCCGCGGCAAGCACGGCGAGTGGAAGCCGAACGTCGAGAACTTCGTGCTCGGCGACCTCGAGGACCTGCGTGAGCGACCGATCACGCGTGACCTGCCCTGGGGTGTGCCGGTGCCGCTGCCGGGCACCGAGGGCAAGGTGCTCTACGTGTGGTTCGATGCACCGATCGGCTACCTGTCGATCAGCCAGCAGTACTTCGCGTCGCGCGGCGAGCCCGAACGTTTCGAGCGACTGTGGACCGATCCGTCGACCAAGCTGTTCCACTTCATCGGCAAGGACAACATCACCTTCCACTCGGTGATCTTCCCGGCGATGTTGAAGGGGACGGGACGTGGCTGGGTGCTGCCGGAGAACGTGCCCGCCAACGAGTTCTTCAACCTCGAGGGGCGCAAGTTCAACACCTCGAGCGGCTGGTACGTGCCGGAGGAGAGCGTCGCCGAAGATCCGACCGACGTCCTGCGTTGGGCCCTGTGCTCGATGATGCCCGAGACCGCCGACTCGGAGTGGACCTGGACCGAGTTCCAGGCGCGCGTCAACGGCGACCTCGCCGACAACCTCGGCAACTTCGTCACGCGCACGCTGCGCTTCGTCGAGAAGTTCTTCGACGGCCGGATCCCGGCCGGCACGAGCACGCCCGGCGCCGAGGAAGCGGCGCTGATCGCCGCCGGGGAACGCAGCGTGGCCGAGGTCCGCGAACACTTCGCCGGCTTCCGCTTCCGACGCGCCATCGCCGCGATCCTCGCCTTCGGCGGCGAGTGCAATCGCTACTTCGACGGCCGCCAGCCCTGGACGCTGATCAAGAAGGACGACACCCGCGCCCTCGCCGCCGAGGCGATGCACACCTGCTGTCGGATGATCGACGTCCTCGCGGTGCTGATCGCACCGATCATGCCCGACACCGCGCGGCTGTTGCGTGAGGCGCTGGGGCGCAGCGACATCGCGCTCGACTACGCCACGCTCGCGGCGAGGCCCTTCCCGGTCGCCGGCATCGCATCCGCACCACTGACCGCGGTGTTCCCGAAGTTCAAGGACGACAAGGGAGCCGAGAAGACCGCGCTGTTCCGCAAGGTCGAGGACGAGCGTGTGGCGCGCGAGAGGGCGCGACTCGAACAGGCGATGAAGGCATCCGAGCCCGCGAAGGCTGCGCCGCCTGCCGAACCGCGGCCGACGGCGCAGGAGGCTCTCGCGCCGACGATCGAGTTCGAGGGCTTCAGTGCCGTCGATCTCCGCGTGGGCACCGTCATCTCCGCGGAGCGCCATCCCAAGGCCGATCGCCTGCTGGTGCTCGGTGTCGATCTCGGCTTCGAGAAGCGCACGATCGTGGCCGGCATCGCCGCGGCCTACGCGCCGCAGGAACTGATCGGGCGCCAGGTGATCGCCGTCGCGAACCTCGCGCCCCGCAAGCTGCGCGGCATCGAGTCCGCAGGCATGCTCCTCGCCACCGACGACGCCGACGGCAAGCCGCGCCTGCTCGCACCCGGTGCGGCGATCGCGAACGGCACGCGCGTGCACTGACCCCGGGCACGCGCGGACACGAAAACGGGCGAGCACGCATGCGCGCTCACCCGTTTCGTCCGTCCTTCGGGAGAGCGCGCGGCCGCAGCCGCACCGCCCTCCGCGAAACCTCTCACATGGCGGGGGCGGCCGCCGGTGCCGCCGCCTTGCGACGACCACCGCGACGAGCCTTCTTGCGGGTGCCCTTCTTGGCGGCGCCCTTCTTCCGGCCACCCTTCTTGCGGGTCGCCTTCTTCGCGGCGCCCTTCTTCCGGGTCGCCTTCTTCCGGCCACCCTTCTTGCGGGTCGCCTTCTTGCCGGCTGCCTTCTTGCGAGCCTTCTTCTTTGCGGCCATTCCGTGTGTCCTTTGTTGCGTTCGAGGAGCGGCTCGCGCGGAGTGTGGACTCCTGGCGCCTGAAACCGCTCGGGTCACCAAGAGATCGGCAAGACCGCGGGCGAAATTCAGCGGAAACCCCGATGGGATGCGGAGATACCGCGATTCCGAGCGCGCCGGTGCATTTGCGACTTCCTAACTTCTGGCTCTCTGACTGGCACAATGGCTAGGTTGGCTGGTCACCGAGCGACTCCAGCGCGGCGCGGGAATTCTTCGAAACGGGACGCGGCTTCGCAGCCCTGATCGAGCACCGATCGCAGCGGACGCCCCTCACCCGACCTTCCGCGACAGCGGATCTGCCGCCCGCGGAAATCCGTGAACACCGACGTGGAGAACCAGGGGGCGTGATGCCTCGGCGAGGCGATCACGGAGAGCGACCACGCTCCGGCGGGACCTCGCGAGGAGCGCGGCCCGCGCCACCACACGAGGGTTGCCGAATCGCCGCCTGACGCCGGCCAGGGAGACTCATGCCGCCAGGCGAGTCTGGGTCCGGCGGTCTCCCCGATCGTCGCGTCACGCGACGACCGACTGCCGACCGAGCGGCAGCGCGGAACGAGAGGCGAGCGCGGCGGGCTCTCGGGCCACACGCCGCGTTCCAGCGCTTCAGTCGAAGAGGCGATCCAACTTCCGCTTCGCGGAGTCGCCGTAGTCGGCACCGAGCTGGACGTCGACCGGCCCGCGCTTCTCGGCGTCCTGGAACACCTCGCCCAGCTTCTTCGCCGTCTCGTTGGCGTAGAGACGCACCATGCCGACGGTCGTGCGATCGTCGAACAGGATGGTGAGCAGCGTGCGGTCTCCGACCAGCGAGAGCTGGATGTTGTCGCGCGTGCCCTGGTGGTAGAGCGCTGTGAACTCCTCTTCGCCGAGCAGACGCGCCATCTCCTTGGTCGCGGCGAAGGAGCCGGCGACGAGTGCGGAGATCGTGTCCATGTCGATCGAGCGCACCTCTCCCTTGCGAGTGACGAGGTGGCCCTCCTTGTCGATCAGCAGCGCGCACTTCGCGCCGGACAGCCGCAGGAACTCGGCGAGGAGTCGATCGATCTTCTCGATGTCGTCCTTGTAGAAGGTCAGGCGGTCGTGACGGAGGCGCTCATTGGCGCTCATCTTCTTCTCGGATGGGCTCATGAGATCACCCCTGCTGGTTCATGACGAAGTAGACCGCGCCGGCCACGGCCGCCGCGAGGAAGACGGTCAACGTGATCGCGAGACCGAGACCGCGTTGCTTGGTCTTGCCGGGCTTCTCGGCGTGCTGCACGCGGACCGCCTCGGCCACGGCGCGACTCGGTGACGGCCGCGCCGTCGCGGAGCGAGCCGCAGCGGGACGGGCCGGCTGACGCGCGGGCGCAGCGGGAGCTGCGGCGACCGGAGCCGGTGCCTGGCGCGGCGCGGTGCGTCCGGGTGCCGGGCGCGCCGCCGGAGCCGGTGCCGTAGCGGCGGGCGCGGGCGCTGCAGCGGCCGGGGCCGCGGCGGGCGCGGGACGCGCGGCCGGCTGACGCGCCGGAGCGCGACGGCTGTCCATGCGATCGATGCTCTCGAGCACCATCCCGGCGAGCACCTTCAAGGTCGGGAACACGCCCTCGCCCGTCACGGCGACCGCCTCGAAGGTCGGCACGCCGAAGCGGTTCATGAGCTTGTCCATCTCCTCGACGGGCATCGCGTTGGGGTGGTCGCGCTTGTTGTATTGAATGACGTGCGGCAGGTCGCGCGGGTCCTTGCCGTACTCGCGCAGGTTCTCGATGAGGTTCTCGTAGCTCTCGATGTTCTCCTGCATCTTCTCGGCGTCGGAGTCGGCAACGAAGATCACGCCGTCGACGCCCTGCAGGACGAGCTTGCGAGTCGAGTTGTAGTAGACCTGACCCGGCACCGTGTAGAGCTGGAACTTCGTTCGCATGCCTGCGACGTTGCCCAGGTCCAGGGGCATGAAGTCGAAGAACAGCGTGCGGTCGCCGTCCGTCGAGATCGACGTCAGCTCACCCTTGTTCTCCTCAGGTGCCTTCTGGTGGACGATCTCGAGGTTGGTCGTCTTCCCGCTCATGCCGGGACCATAGAAGACGATCTTGCAGTTGACCTCTTTGAGGGCGAAGTTGATCTGGACCATGGCTCTGTGCTGCTTCGCTGTGTGCTTCGGTCTCCGTCGGAACCGCGTTGGCGACCAGGAACCGCGAGCGCGGATGCGCACAGCCCTGTTCGACTTCTTCGGGATCGGGTTTCCGATCGACCGACCTTGAGTCCGCGAGCCGCAGAATCGTCGCGCGGCGGGGGGCGTCCCGGATCGGGATGGCCCAAAGGAACCGCAGCTCAGCCGGAGACGCGCGCCAGGCGGCGCAGGTTCTCGGTCGCTTCGGCCACCACTTCGAGGACCGGTTCGAGTTGCACGAACTGGTCGGTGATCGCGATCAGGAATGCGTTGCCGATGTCGCTCAGGACGAACTTCCCGTGCGTGGCATGCACGACGAACCGATCGAGACGGTCGTAGCCGTCGGCGAGCATCACGCGACGCGTCGTGGCGATGACGAACGAGGTCAGGCCGGCGACGACGTCCGGGTCGAAGCGCCCCTGCAGGGCGCTCGCGACCATCATCCCGTCCTCGGTGATCACGGCGGCGCCCCGAACCCCATCGGACTGGGCGAGGCCGGAGATCGCGGCTTCCATCGCGTTCATCGTTCACCTCCCTCGCCGGCGACCAGCGAGTTCGCGACCAGCTCCTGGAGCTGCTCGAGGACGAGCTCGACCGACGACTGATCGTCGCACTGCACCGCGGCGAGCGCTTCGCCGTAGCTGCACAGGCAGATCCGGCCGAAGGCGCCGTCGACGACACCCTTGTTGAAGTTGCCGATGTCCATGCGTCGTGCAGCACGATGTGCAGCGCGCGCCATCACGCGAACGAGGCGCAGGAAGGGATCGTCGCCGCCCCGCACGTCGCCACGCACCAGCGCCTTCGCGCCGACGATGTAGACGGCCTTCACGATGCCCTGGGATTCGACCAGAGAGGTGAGGGCGTCGCGCGCGTGCCGCAGGGGATCAGCAGCCTCCCTGGCCCCCACCCCTCCGGCGCCGCGACTCAATCCGCCGCGGAATTCGGCGCGCTGGAAGAAGGCGTCGAGGTCCTCGTCCCCGGAGGCATCGGCGCAGGATGCGGCCATCTCGCGCAACTCCTCGTCGCGCACGCCCAGGCGGCTCAGCTCGTCGAGGTGGCGTCGCGAGGTGGCGAGAGCCCCGATCCTGAAGCAGACGTCAGCCATCAGCTTGTGGGCCGACGCGTCGCGCGGATCGATCTTGAGTGCCTTGCGCACCAGTTCGACCGCGACGATGCCCGCGCGAGCCGACAGATCGCGGTAGAAGGCGGTCAGGCTCGCGCGCGCCTGCACCAGGTAGGCGCCGGTGTCGTCGGGGAATCGCCGGATGCACTCCTCCGTGAGGCCGTGCACGGCGTCCATGTCGCCGAGCTCGAGATACACGTCGGCGAGCTCGCTGTAGGCCTTGGGCGACGGCGTCTTGACCACGGCGGCGCGCAGCTCGGCGATCCTCGCGCTGAGCTGGTTCTTGCGCGCGAACTTGCGCAGCTTGCGCAGTTCGTTCGACTGCGGGAACAGGGCAAGCCCCTGATCGGCGAGTCGGACCGTGTTCTCGAGCATGCCCAGGTTGATGTAGACCTGACCGAGATCGATGAACGCCGAAGGCGAGGGACTGTCGTGGACCCGCGCCTCGAGTCGCTTCAGTTCCTTCCGGATCTTGAGCTTCTGGATGAGATTCATCCTGCGTCCCAACGGGCAAGAGTGCGCGGTCCCGACCGCAACTGGTATCGACTGCCGTGATCCATCGCGTTGAGGTCCGAGATCAGCGGAATCTCAGAATCTCCCCCTGCGAGTTGCCGAGGAGGACCTCGTCGCCCGAGGTCGCGACCGAGGTCGAGAACTGGCCGCCGTCGCGGTACTCCCACTGGACCTCGAGCTTCTGGGTGTCGAGCGCGATCAGGACGTCGACCGTCGTGTCGCGACCGATCTTCTGGCGCATGGTGACGAACACCATCCGCTCGCCCACCACCGGGCCGGACAGGACCTGCCCGTCGACGAGCTTGCTCACCTGCGCGACGCCGTCGCGCAGCCCGAGCAACGACAGGCGACCGCCGGAGCCGAGCACGAGGAGCTGATCGCCCATCGGCACCATGCTCTCGATCGGCCCGCTCTGCGGCGGCGTGTACTCCCACACCGTGCGGTGCGTCGAGGGCTCGACGGCGAGGATCTTGCCCGCGTCGCTGCCGACGAGGAGAGCACCGGGGACGGTCACGATCTCGGTCGCGACGCGCATCGGGACCTTGATGCGATCCAGAGCCGAGCCGTCGGCGAGATCGATCGCGAGCAGGTCACCCGAGCGGGTGGCGATCCGGATCGAGCGCCCGTCGATGGTCGGCGCGTCGACCGGCGCCTCGTAGAGCTGCATCGACCAGATCGGGTTGCCCCCGACGGCCGCATCCATCGTGACGAGGCGGTTGCGCTCGTCGACGTAGACGACCCGGTTGCTCTGGACCTTCGGCGGGAACAGCGGCCGTGCAGCCGGATGCTCCGCCCAGACCACGCGGCCGTTCGCCAGCGATTGCGCGACGATGTTGCCCTCGCGCGTGAGGAACACGCCGAGCGACGAGGTCATCGTCACACGGCTCTCGAGCTCGTCGAGGCCCGGAAGCTGCCGCACGAATCGGGTGTCGGAACCCAGCGCGGCGAAGGCCACGCGCCCGTTGCGCAGTCCGACGGCGCAGATGCCGTTGCCGATCGAGAGTTCGCCCCGTGCCGGTTCCTCGAACTTCATCGAGCCGATCGGCTTCGACACCATCACGAGGTCGAAGACCTCCTGACGGCGCGCTTCGACCTTCAGCCGCGAATCCTCGTAGCCGTCCAGCTGGAGTTGCAGCGACTCGGGCTTGTCGTGTTCGCACAGCACGACACACGGGGTGTGCAGCGGCTCGTTGGTGCCGGTCTCACGCTGGAAGATCGGACGACCGTCGCGCAGCACCAGCGCACCCGCAGGGTGCGTCACGAGCTGCACGGGCAGACGCGCTGCGCGGGCTGCGTCGGACATCTCGAAGTGCTCGACCAGCTCGAGCCACGACTTGCGCGCCTCGCTCCACTCGCCGGCGCGCAGTTGTTCCCATGCTCGTCGATCGAGCTCGAAGGCCTTGCCGAGGTAGTCCTTCAGGTGCCGCAGATTGCGGTCGAGGCCGACGTCGTTCGCCCACTTGTGATCGACGGGCTCTCCGACCTGCTCCACGAGATCGCGGATGCTCTCGACCTGACGCAATGCCTTGTCGAGTTCGTTCGCGCGCACGTACGACTGGAACACCTCCCACGCCGCGCGGTAGTTCTGGCGCGTGCGATCGTTGTCGAGCTGGCGCGACCGCTTCTCGGCTTCGAGCTGTTCGTGGTGCTTCGCCTGGAGGCTCTCGATGTGCGCGATCTCCACCTCGACGTCGCGTCCGACCAGCGTGAAGGGATTGTCCTTCACGAAGGTGCGGTACTCCTCGATCGCGTGGTCGTAGTCCTTCGTCTCGAGCAGGCTCTGGACCCGTGCTTCCACTCCGACCAGCTCGCTGCGCGCATGCTGTTCGTAGAACCACCATCCGCCGGCCAGGGCCGCGAGGACGATGCCCAGGACGCACAATGCGATGATGCTGCGCCGACGGCTGCGACGACGCTCGTCGAGGACGTACAGCGACCGGATCCGCTCGGAGACGTCCTTGCGGCTCCGATCGAGCATCAGGATCTTCTGCAGGAACTTGATCGCCTCGAGCGGCTTGCGGTCCTGGACCAGATCCTCGGCGATCGACTCGTAGAGCTCGATGACGCGCTTGGTGTCGCCGGCCTTGGTGTGGACGTTGACGAGGCTCTTCTTGAGCTCGACGTCGAAGGGGTTGTCGCGCAGCAGTCGCTCGAGGATCGCACGAACGCGTTCGATCTCGCCGATCTCGAGGTAGAGATCGACAAGCTCCTTGCCGGTGCGCGTCGCATCGAAGTCCTTGATCGCGATGTCGGTGCGCCCCACGGTGAGCGCGACCAGGCGCTCCCGCGCGGCGAGGTCGGTCGGCAGGAGCCGAACGACGTGCAGCAGGGTCTCGACCGCGCGCTTGACGTCCTCGGCGCCGGCATGGAACTCGGCGTCGCACTTGAGGTGGTATGCGGCGAGTTCGTACTCGGCGAGCGACTCGTAGACCCGCGCGGCGTGCTGGTGCGCCTCGGGGATGCCCACGCCGAGGGAGATCGCCTTCTCGTAGAGGTTGATCGCGTCCTGCTGGCGCCCTTCGGCCGCACACTCGTGCGCGACCTCGACCAGATCCTCGCGCGGCACGCCCTCGATCAGCCCCTGTTCGAGCAGGACCGCGAGGCCCTTGTAGACGAGGAACGCCGGGAGACCGGTCACCTCGATCAGGCGCGCGACATTGCGCTTGCCGTCGACCAGGTCATAGAGCGCGAGCGCCGAATCCTCGAGGTCGAGGATGTTGGTCGGCATGCCTCGCGGACGGAAGATCTCGAGCGGACCGGCGACGCGCTCCTTGATGAAGCTCCACTCGTCGATGCGGCGAGCGGCTTCCATGATCACGGTGTCGATGCTGAAGCAGAACCGAGTGTCGACCTGTCCGTCGCGCCCCTCAACCGCGCTGGCACCCTCGTAGAACTCGAAGTGCGCCTCGGTCCAGAAGAAGAGGTCGTAGATCTCCTCTTCCATCTCCGAGCGGAGCATGCTCGACAGCTCGGGCTCGGTCAGATAGCCGCCGGCGAGGAGTGCGTCGGCGAGGCCGACGTGGTGGGTCGCCGAATGGCGACGCGCCTCCTGGGCCGCGTCCGGCATCAGATGGCCGGAGCGCGTGGCCTGCAGGACGACCTTGTCCAGCAGGACGTGTTCATCGAAGTAGAGGCAGACGCCGCGGGGCTCGAAGTAGAGCGCGCGCCAACCCTTCGGTGACGAGATGCAGAGCATCCCGACCTTCTGGTTGAGCGCCAGCATCTGGAAGACCTGAGCGAGGTCGACGCTGGCGAGATCACCTTTCAGAGCCATGGATCCGCTCGTCCGTGTTGCGAGGCAAGGTCCCGTCTCCCGAGGCGGGCAGACGCGGACGCACCTTGGCTATCGACCTGCCGGCCCGACTTTGTTGAGGCGCCGGTGACTTGCCGGGAATGGCCGGCCCACCTACCCTCCGCGTCCGCCGGATCCGGATCCGCCGATGGCAGCCACACCGACGCCCCTCTTCCGCCGTGCTCGTGCCGCCTGGCACCGGGCCCTGGGCTGGGCTTGCTACCGGATCGGCGCCTTCGAGCGCGCCCGCCTGCACTTCGAACGCGTGTTGCGTTGCGTCGATGGCGACGACTTCTCGGCCTACGTCGGGCTCGGTCGGGTGGCCTACAAGCTCGGCGACTACGCCGGCTGGAGGCGCGAATGTGCCCACGCCCAGCGGACCTCGCCCGACCGCTACGCGCGCCTGCGCCAGCCCTTCGATCTGTTCGAGACCCAGATCAGGATGGGCAACGGCGCCCGCTCCGCGGCCTCGACCGTCGAGTCCGAGGATCCATCGCAGGACGCGTCCTGGTCCGACTCCGGCGACCTGCTGCCCCGGATCGGCACCTGTGCACCGACCGGCAGATCGCTGGATGCGGCGCAGGCGACCGACCGGTCGCGGACCCGGACCGACGACTGCATCTCGGAGGCCGAACGGCGTCACTTCCGCCAACTCGGCCCGATCCCGTCCGAGGCACTACTCGCCCTGGACCTCGACGAACTCGCGCGGCGCCTCTGCGGTTGAGCTGGGCCGCAGCCGATGCGGGCTGCTGCGTCGCCGCTGCGCGCCGACCAGAAAGGCCCAGTCCGCTCTGCGGGCTCCGGCCCGCAGGTTTTGCGCGGCGCGCCGCTCTGGATAAGGTCCCTCGCCCCGCCGTGCGCCCGATCGGTGCCGTCCACCTGCCGGTTTCCGGTTCGCGTCGACCGCCACCGCGCGCGAGGATGACCGCGCCGCAGCAACCATGGAATCGCTCAAGAAGACCCCTCTGGAGTCCGTCCACGTCGCCCTCGGTGCCCGCATGGTGCCCTTCGGCGGCTGGTCGATGCCGGTCCAGTACACCGGCATCCTCGACGAGGCACGCGCCGTGCGTGAGCGTGCCGGTCTGTTCGACCTCGGTCACATGGGGCGCGTGTTCGTCTCCGGCCGCGACTGCGAGGCCTGGCTGCAACGGCTCCAGACCAACGACGTGAGCAAGATCCCGCCGGGGAAGATCCGCTACGCGATGATCCTCGACGAGAACGGGCTGACGCAGGACGACATCCTGGTCTACCGCGAACCCTCCGGCGAGGGCTTCTTCATCGTGGTCAACGCCGGCAACACCGCGCGCGACCTCGGCGTCATGCGCAAGCTCGCCGCGGGCTACTCCAACCTGCGGATCGACGACCAGACCGACCACCTGGCGATGATCGCGGTGCAGGGACCGCATGCGCAGTCGATCGCGCAGAAGCTGACCGACATCGACCTGGGCTCCCTCAAGTACTACTCGTGGGCTCGCGGCAAGGTCTGCGGCGTCGACGGCTCGATGTCGCGCACCGGCTACACCGGCGAGGACGGCTTCGAGATCTACCTGCCCAACGCCAAGGCGACGGAGGCATGGAACAAGATGCTCGAGGTCGGCGAGGCCAAGGGGATCGCACCCTGCGGGCTCGGCTCGCGTGACATCCTCAGGCTCGAGGCCGGCATGCCGCTCTACGGCCACGAGATCGACGAGACGACGACGCCGCTCGACGCCGGCCTCGACTTCGGCGTCAAGTACGAGCACGACTTCGTCGGCAAGGCCGCACTCGAGCGCGTCCGCGCCGCGGGCGGTCCGGCACGCCGTCTGGTCGGCCTCACGACCGAGAGCAAGCGCGTCCCGCGCCAGGGCTACGAGGTGCTGCACGGCGGCAAGGTGGTCGGCAAGGTGTGCTCGGGCGGAGCGTCGCCGACGCTCGGCTGCAACATCGCCACCGCCTACGTGCCGCACGCACTCGCCGAGCCCGGCACCGAGCTGGCCTTCGCGGTCAAGGACAAGTCCGAACCCGCACGAGTCTGCGCGCTGCCGTTCTACAAGCGCGCGAAGTGATCGCCGCCCGCGTCCCGCGACACCGACCGATCCCCCTTCACCCCGAGATCACGACGACCGACGCGGTGCCAGGCACTCCGACGGTCGCCCCGTCCCCGAAAGACCCCTCCCATGCGCCCGAACGACCGCAAGTACCTGAAGTCCCACGAGTGGTGCAAGATCGAGGCCGGCATCGCCACGATCGGCATCACCGACTGGGCCGTGTCGCACCTCTCCGATCTCGTCTTCCTCGACCTGCCGTCGCCCGGCAAGAAGGTCACCGCGGGACAGCCCTTCGGTGAGGTCGAATCGGTGAAGGCCGTGAGCGACATCTACTCGCCGGTGACGGGCGAGGTCGTCGAGGCGAACACGGCGTTGCCCGATTCACTCGACACGCTCGGCACCGACCCGTGGACCGCGGGCTGGATGATCAAGGTGCGCGTCGCCGCCGAGTCGCCCGAGCTGATGAACGCGTCGGCCTACGAGAAGCACCTCGCCACCGAGAGCTGAAGCATGGCTGCCCGGCGTGGAGCCGCGCTGCGCCTGGTCGTCGACGAGGGCGACCGCCCCGCGCTCCAGATCGCGCGCGACCTCGCGCTGCTGCACGACGGCCTCGTTCCGACGCTGCGGATCTACGGCTGGCGGCCGGCCGGTCTCACGCTCGGTCGCTTCCAGGATCCCGCGCAGTTCGCCGTCCTGCGCACCGCGCACGAGATGGTGCGACGCCCGACCGGGGGCGGCGCGATCTGGCACGAGCACGAGCTCACCTACTCCCTGGCGATCGACGACGACGTGCAGATCGACTCGGAGACCTGGTACGCACGCGTCCACGACGCGATCCTGCACGCACTGCGCACCTGCGGCGTGGACGCGACGCGTCTGGGAGAAGGCCCGGCGCATCCGGGCCCCCGCGACCCTCGCGTCGCGTGGTGTTTCGCGCGGCCCTGCCGCGGGGACCTGATCGGCCCCTGCGGGCGCAAGCTCTGCGGATCGGCCATGCGTCGCGTGCGCACGCCGCGGGCACGGCTCCTGATGCACGGATCGCTGGTGCTGGCGCCGCCGTCCGAAGGCGTTGCCTGTGCGACCGTCGCCGACCAGACCGACGTCGGACGCGTGCGTGACGACCTGCGCGAGCAACTCGCAACCTGCATCGCTCGCGATCTCGGGCTCGAGGTGCGGCGCTCGCAGCTCGACGCCAGCGAAGAGGCGGCCGCGCAGACCAGGATCGACGAGGTCCTCCCGCACCTGCTGGGCCGATGACCGACCTCGACGCCCTGCTGTCTCGCGACGGACTCGCACCGCGGCTGCGCATCCTCGCCGTGGCGACCTCGGCGATCGCGCGCGGTGACTGGGCGCTGCTCACCGCGGCCGTGCGCGCGGCGCGCGCACCTGCACACGGCGCCACGCGCGGCGACCTCGAGGAGACCCTGTTGCAGGGCGTGCTGTTCTTCGGATTCCCGCGCTGCGTGTCCGCCTTCGAGGTTCTCGGCAGGGACTGGCCGTGCGCGACCGCGCCGTCGGGCGGCGCCCTTCCCGAGGACGAACAGGCCGCCGCCGGTCGGACGCTGTTCGACGCGATCTACGACCGCAACGCCCCCGCCGTGCACGCGCTGCTGCGGGGCTTCCACACCGAGTTCCACGACTTCGTGCTGGAGGCCGCGTACGGTCGCGTGTTGTCGCGACCAGGACTACCGCCCCGCGAACGCGAACTGATCGCGGTGACGGCTCTCGCGGCGCTCGATCAGGTGCCTCAACTGATCGCACACGGCCGTGGCGCGCGACGCTTCGGCGCGGAGGCGGACGAGGTGCGCGAGGCGCTCGTCACCGCACTGGGTGACGATCCGGCGGTCGCCGAACACCTGCGACGGATCGGCTGACTGCAGGTCAGACGCTCTGACCGATGTGCTTCTCGACCAGTTCGATCAGCTCGTCCGGCTCGAAGGGCTTGCGGAAGTAGTCCGCTGCACCCATCTCCGTCGACTTCTGGTGACCGCGTGCGTGCTCACGTGCCGTGAACACGATCACCGGGATCCCGGAGGTCTCCGGGTCGCGCTTGAGACGCGTCAGGGTCTCCCAGCCGTCGATTCCCGGCATCATGATGTCGAGCAGGATCAGGTCGGGACGGGCCGCGCGGGCCTTCTGGATGCCTTCCTCGCCGTTGACCGCAGACTCGACCCGGAAGCCGGCGGCTTCGAGCACCATCTGCGTCGAGACGATGATCAGCTTCTCGTCCTCGATGATCAGGACCGTTCTATCCATGGGATGCATCCTCATCGGTGGCGGGTGACGTGACGCCGTCGCCGCCGTCGCGCATGCCGGGTCCCTCATCGACCCGACCCAGGACGAAGCTGAAGCGCGCTCCCGATCCGAGACGGCTGTCGACCCGCACCGCACTGCCGTGCGCCTCGACGATGCTCTTGACGAAGAACAATCCAAGCCCGGATCCGCCGTGATGCCGTGTGAGCGGGTCCTCGACCTGGAAGAACTTCTCGAAGATGCGGGCGTGATAGCGCGGATCGATGCCGACGCCCTGGTCCGCCACGCTGACCTCGACCTGACGCTCTCCGAAGGTGGCGAGGGCGACGTCGACCACACCTCCATCGCGCGAGAACTTGACGGCGTTCTCGACGAGCGCCTGGAGCGCCCGGCGCAACTGCGCGCGATCCCCGCGGACCGACAACGCGGAGCCGGGGAGGTCGAGTCGCAGGTCGATGCGGCGATCGCCCGCAGCGCGCTCGAAGGAGCGGACCGACTGGCGCACGAGTTCGCCGAGATCGAAGGTGCCGAGGTCCTGCGCGAACTCCTGCGAGTCCAGGTTGCCGAGGTGCACGAGCTTGTCGATCTGGTGCTCGAGGCGGAGGATCTGCTCCTTGATCGACGCCATCACCGTGGCCTGCGGCTCCGACAGCGGTCCGAGCGAGCCCTTCGCCATCAGCGTCGCGAAGGTCTTGATGCCGGTCAGCGGCGTGCGCAGCTCGTGCGCCACGATCGACAGGTAGCGGTTGCGGAGCTCGTCGGTCTTGTGCTCGACCGTCACGTCCCTGAGCGTGACGTAGGTTCCGGCCGCACGCCCGGCGGCGTCACGGGTCGGACGGCTGCGCACGCGCACGAACGAGAGCGGACGGTCGAGGGTGCGGCGCACTTCGACGACCCGGTTGACGGAACGCGATGCTCCCACTGCCGCGAGTTCGGCGACCAGGGCGGTGAGCAACTCGCCTCCGCTCGCGTCGGCCAGTGGATTGCCGAGCACCGCCATCGCGCGGAGTTCCAGCAGCTCCTCGGCCGCCGGGCTCAGGCGCAGGACCGCTCCGTCGGAATCGAGCACGACCACTCCGTCGAAGGCGGCACACAGCTCGCCGTGCAAGCGCTCATCGGTCAGCGCGCCGGCCGGCGACGCGTTGCGCACGTCGTCGATGGCCTGTCGCGTCGCGTGCGTCAGACTGTCCATGGCGCGCTTCGAGCCGGATCGGGAATGGGGCCGGTGTCCGGCCGACGCTCACTTCGGAGCGCCCTTGATCACGTCCAGGACCTCGTCCTCCGTCTGGAAGATCGCGAGGTGCTTCGAGATCCGCATGATCTCGAAGATCTTGATGATGAAGGGCTTCACGTTGCACAGGTACAGCTTGGCCTGGCGCGACGCCGTGACGTTGTTGGCGACGATCACCAGCCCGACTCCGCAGGAGTCGATGATCTTCACCTGCTCCAGGTCGAGCACGAAATGACGGATGCCCTCGTCGATCTTCTGCGCGACCGTCTCCTTGAGCGTCTCCTTGAGCGAGTCGGTGACGTAGAAGTTCAGGCTTCGGTCGTGGAAGGAGATGATGCAGGTCTTGTCCTCGTGCAGGACCGTGACCGACAGGCCTTCGCTCTTCCGTCCGACGATCTCCATGACAGCTCCGTGATCCAGGTGCAGGGCCCGTGCGCAGCACGGTCACCACGTCTGCGGAGTTTTCGACCAGCGCCGCGAGGAAGTTGAGTCGGAATCCCCGCTCCCGACGCCCTTGCAGCATCGTGCCACGGGCCCCGCGGTGTCAGGGATCCTGGCGGCTGTGGCGCAGTCCGACATTGCGCCTACCCATTGCGGCCAAGGCGGCGACACCCTTCCCCAAGCCGAGCTGCGACGCCTTGTTCCGCACGCTCGACACGCTGCGTCCCAGGGCACGCGCCACCTCGATGCTGTCGGTGCGTGGGTAGATCTGCCGCAGCCGCTTGATCTCCGCCGCCGTCCAGCGCGGCATCCGCAGCGGTGCGTCCGACGGATCGCGCGCGGCCTTGTCACGACCGAGACAGAGTTCGGCGGCGCGGGCCGCGATGTCGTCCTCGCTCCTTGCGAGCATCGTGGCGAGATCCGACAGGCTCCGCGTGCCGAAGCGACGGCGGAGTTCGCGGGACTCCGCGGCCGACCAGGGTCCGGTGCGTACCTCTGCCCGCAGGGCGCGGACGCGTCGACGCAACTCGACGACGCCACGCCCGAGAAGCACCGCGATGGTGCGCAGGTCGTGCACGCCGATCGCCTCGCGCAACACCCGATCGTCGTCGGCGGAGAAGGGTCCCTGGCGGCGAGCCCCGCGGAACATGGCGAGCCCACGCGCGCTCACCGTCGCGACCGACCGACCGAGCAATCGCGCCAGCCGGACCGTGGACGTGCGCGGGAACAGCTCGCGCAGGCGTGCGAGTTCGGGGCTCGACCAGGCTCCGCGTCGCTGCGCCAGGCCTCAGGCTCCTTCGAGGAAGCTCGACCAAGCCGCCTTGGCATGGTCGCGCACCAGGGTTCGGATCTCGGTCGCCGAGCCCGCTCCCAGGACTTCGGCGGCGACCCGTTCACACTCCGCCACGTCGAAGGTACGCGCCATCAGCTTCACGCGCGGCAGGAACACCGGGGACATCGAGAGCTCGCGGTAGCCGAGCCCGATCAGCAGCGCCGTGAAGTAGTGATCGCCTGCGATCTCGCCGCAGATCGACACCGGACGGCCGGCGGCGCGCGCGGCCCGCGCGATGTCGGCGAGCACGCGGATCACTCCCGGGTGGCTCGGGTTGTACATCTGCGCGATGCGCGGATTGTCGCGATCGACGGCGAGCAGGTACTGCACCAGGTCGTTGGTGCCGACCGACACGAAATCGACCAGCGGCAGCACCTTGTCGAGGATCGCCGCCAACGCGGGCACCTCGACCATCGTGCCGAGTTCGATCGCCGAGTCGAAGGGCTCGCCGCTCTCGGCGAGATCCCGCTTCAGCTCGTCGACGACCGCGCGACAGCGTTTCACCTCTTCGACGGTGGTGACCATCGGCAACAGGATGCGCGCGTGGCCGCCCGCACTCGCGCGCAGGATGGCGCGGACCTGGGTGTAGAACAGATCCGGCCAGTCGAGACAGATGCGCAGCCCGCGCCAACCGAGCACCGGATTGCGCTCCGCGGGGGTGTGCAGGTAGCTGAGCGGCTTGTCGCCGCCGACGTCGAGCGTGCGGAAGGTCACGACCTTGCCCTTCGCCCACACGATGGCGCGGCGGTACATCGCCACCTGCTCCGCCTCTGTCGGGAACTGCTTGCGTTCCATGAAGGCGAACTCGGTGCGGAACAGACCGATGCCGTCGACGATGCCGGACTCGAGCGCATCGAGGTCGCGGGAGCTCTCGACGTTGGCGAGCAGGCGGACCTGAGTGCCGTCCGGAGTCGTCGCCGGCAGCAGGCGCACCTCGTAGACCCGGCGTTCGACCTCCTGGCGTTCCGCGGCGAGCCGTCGATAGCGATCGAGCTCCTCCTCGGTGGGTGAAGCGACCACCACGCCCGAGTCGCCGTCGACGACCACCTGCGTGCCGGTGCGGATGCGGCGCAGCACGTCCTCCACGGCGACCACCGCGGGGATCCCGAGCGAACGCGCCAGGATCGCGCCGTGCGAGTACTTGCCACCGCGGGCGGTGACGATGCCGCGGAGATGCGCGCGGTCGACGACGCCGGCGTCGCTGGGGAGGAACTCCTCCGCCGCGAAGACGAAGTCCTGGCCCTCGGCGAGCTGGACCGAGCGCTCGCGCTCGAGCAACACGGAGAGGAGCTGCCGCGCCACGTCGCGGAGGTCGGCGCTCCGCTCGCGCATCGCGGCCTCCTCCATCGCCTCGAACACCTTCTCGTAGCGCGCGACGACCTGCTGGACCGCGACCTCCGCGTTGCACAGGTTCTGCTCGATGGTGCGGGAGAGCTCCACCGCCACGGCCTGATCGTGCAGGATCGAGAGCTGGGCGTCGTAGATGCGCGCGTCGTGGTCGGAGAGGTCGGCCGCGAGCTTCTTGCGCAGCGACAGCAGGCGCTTGCTGGCCTGCGCGATGGCATCCTGCAGGCGGGCCACCTCGGCGACCACGTCCGACGGCTCCAGGGTCCGCAGCGGGATGAAGTCGAGATCGCCGTGGAAGTGGACCAACGGCGCGATCGCGATCCCGTTGGCCGCGGAAACGCCCTTGAGCCTCTGCGCCATCGCGCGGGGTTTTCGCGCCCTGCGGCCAGGATTGCAACTCGGGGTTCAGGCCGGGACCGGCACCCGGACGAAGAGGTCGACGATCGGGACCGAAAGAAGATGCGCAAGCCTCAGCACACCCCAGCCGAGTCCGAGTCGACCCGGTTGACGAGTTCCTTCTTCCGCCAGGCAGCCGAGCCTGCAGCGCAGGAAGACGTCGATCAGACCGAGAACTGGGCCGAACTCGTTCCTCAGGACTCCCCCGCCGGAATCGAGGAATTGATGGACGAGCCCACCGCGGAGACGGCGGAAGAGCCGGCGTACGCGGAGGAGGCCGGCTACGTCGCACCCGACGACGCCACCCCCGAAGCCGAGACCGACGCCCCGCGCAGCACCGCCACGCCGATCGGAATGGTGGTGCTGGTGCTCGGTGTGGGACTCGGTGCCGCATCCGCCACCCTGACCGGCCCGACGGCCGAGATCCTCGCACGGCTCGCCGCCGCGGGACTCGGCGCGTCGACCTTGCTGCTGTGCGGCCTGGCCCTGATCGCGGTCGGATCGATCAAGAACTCGCTGGCGCGGACGAGCGCGGCGCAGGCGCGGCGCAATGCTGCGCTCGAGCGTCGCCTGCGCCAGTCGATCTCCGACCAGCCGCGGGAAGCCGCCGTGCAGGGCACCAGCAGCGACTTCCCGGCACTCAAGGTCGAGTTCGACCGCCTCGACGAGAAGATCGCCAACCTGACGCGCGCGACCAAGCTCTACGGCACGCCTCTGCTCGAGATCAGCAACCAGGTCGCCGAGCTCAGCAATCGCCTCCAGGACGTCGGCGACATCGACCAGCGCTTCCAGTCGGTCGTGGCGCAGCTCAACTCCGCCGAGGCGATCTCGCGCGAGGATCTCTCGCCGGTGACGCGCGCGATCGAAGCGGTGCGCGACAAGACGGTCGAGGTGCTGACCTCGCTGCGTCAGTCCGCGAAGGAAGTGATCGAGAGCGTCGGCAAGTCCGGCGAGTCGCTGCGCGAAGGCATCCGCCAGACCGGCAGCGCGGTCGAGGACTGTCAGCTCGAGGTGCTGCAGTCGTTGCGCAACACCCAGGAGGAGTCGCGCCGCACCGTCACCGACGCGGCGGAGCGGGTGGTGCACGCCGTCGAGCAACGCGCTTCGGAGCACAAGCAGACGGTGACCCAGGGTCACACCACGCTGCACCAGATCGAAGCGACCCTGTCGCGGGTCCAGACCGAGGTGCAGGGACTCGCCACGTCGGTGGCGAGGCTCGGAGCGCGCGCTCCCGCAGCGCACGCGCACGCGGAACCGCGCGCGCACGAGCCGGCGCCCCAGGCAGCCGCCCCGCAGGCACCCGCGCAAACCGCACCGCAGAGCGCGACGCCCGCAGCGGGAGGAGACGACGTGCCGGCGAAGATCGCGGGCAGCCGTCAGGCGCCGACCAAGAACGTGCTCGGCGCGATCGCCAAGTTGCGCTCGATGCGCAACTGAGCGCTCACCCGCGCTTCCACTCGCGGCGGCGCTGCAGCAGCATCGCCGCGAGTTCGCGCGGCGCGACGCGCTCCTGCTTCATCGAGTCGCGGTCGCGCAGCGTGACGGTGCCGTCGCCCTCGACGGTCTGGCCGTCGACGGTGACGCACCACGGCGTGCCGACCTCGTCCTGGCGACGGTAGCGACGGCCGATCGCGCCCTTCTCGTCGAAGTAGGTGCGCAGTCCGGCATCCATCAGCTCGCGTTGGATCTCGCGGGTGCGCTCCGGCATTCCGGCCTTCTTCACCAGCGGGAACAGCGCGACGGTGATCGGCGCGATCGACGGGTGGAAGTGCAGCACCGTCCGGGTCTCGGACTTGCCGCTCTCCTCGTCGTTGATCGTCTCCTCGTCGTAGGCGTCGACCAGGAAGGTCATCGCGGTGCGATCGCAGCCGGCGGCCGGCTCGACGACGTGCGGCACGAAGCGCGCCTTGGTCGCCTCGTCGAAGAAGGACAGGTCTTTGCCGGAGCCCTTGGCGTGTGCGGTCAGGTCGAAGCTGCCGCGCATCGCGATGCCCTCGAGTTCGCCCCAGCCGAAGGGGTAGCGGTACTCCACGTCGGTGCAGCCCGACGAGTAGTGCGCGAGTTCGTCCTTGGCATGCTCACGCAGCCGCAGGTTCTCGGCGCGCACGCCGTAGCGCGAATACCAGGCGAAGCGCTCCTTGCGCCAGTAGTCGTACCACTTGGTCTCCTCGGCCGGCGGCACGAAGAACTCCATCTCCATCTGCTCGAACTCGCGCGTGCGGAACACGAAGTTCCCGGGCGTGATCTCGTTGCGGAAGCTCTTGCCGATCTGAGCCACGCCGAACGGCGGCGCCATGCGCGCGCTGTTCACGACGTTGAGGAAGTTGGTGAAGATGCCCTGCGCCGTCTCCGGCCGCAGGTAGACCACGCTGGCGGAGTCCTTCACCGGACCGGCGTGCGTCTCGAACATCAGGTTGAAGGCGCGCGGCTCGGTGAGATCGCCCTTCGGACCGCAGGTCGGACACTGCTTGGGGTCGGGCAGGTGGTCGTAGCGGAAGCGGCCCTTGCACACCTTGCAGTCGACCAGCAGGTCGGAGAAGCCGGCGACGTGGCCCGACGACCGCCACACCTCGGGGTGCTGGATGATCGCCGAGTCCAGGCCGACGACGTCGTCGCGCTCGACGACCATCGCCCGCCACCAGGCCTCCTTCACGTTGCGCTTCAGCTCGGCGCCCAGCGGTCCGTAGTCGTAGCAGGAGTTGATTCCGCCGTAGATCTCGCTGCTCTGGAACACGAAGCCGCGCCGCTTGCACAGCGACACGATGCGGTCCATCAGATCGGGAAGGGGCTGGGACATGCTTGGCCTGGAGTGCGGGGGGCGAGCAGGCTACGGGCACGCGGTGCGGTCGTCCATGACGGCGTCCGGCGCGCCCCGCGCTTGTCGGCGCCCCGCGATCACCTATCCTCCTCCCCCCGCAATGACCGCCGCCGCCGCCGACCCCAAGCTGCTCGCCGAACTCGGCCAGAAGGCCCTCTGCGGCGAGCCGCTGACCCCGGACGAGGGACTCCTCGTCTACCGCGGACTCGACCAGACCTCACTCGGTCTGCTCGCCGACGCGATCCGCTACCGGAAGAACCCTCAGCGCGTCGTCACCTACATCGTCGACCGCAACCTGAACCCGACCAACGTCTGCGTGACCGACTGCGGGTTCTGCGCCTTCTACCGCTCGCCGGGCGACGCCGAGGGCTACGTGCTGCCGCGCGAGGTGATCTTCCAGAAGATCGAGGAGACCATCGCGCAGGGCGGCATCCAGCTCCTGCTGCAGGGCGGTCACCATCCGCGCCTGAAGAGCGACTGGTTCTGCGACCTGTTCCGCGAGATCAAGCGCCGCTACCCGGTGATCTGGATCCACGGCATGTCGCCGCCGGAGATCACGCACATCGCCAAGCTGGAGAAGCGCAAGGTGCGCGACGTGATCGCCGACATGAAGCAGGCCGGCCTCGACTCGATCCCCGGCGGCGGCGCCGAGATCCTGGTCGAGCGCGTGCGCGAGATCATCGCGCCGAAGAAGGCGACCACACAGGAGTGGCTCGAGGTGATGCGCCAGACGGCGTCGCTCGGACTGCGCGGCACCGCGACCATGATGTTCGGCACCGTGGAGACCGATGCCGAGCGCGTCGAGCACCTCACCCGCGTGCGCGAGCTGCAGGCCGAGTGCGGCGTGTTCACCGCCTTCATCCCCTGGACCTTCCAGCCCGAGCACACCGCGCTGCAGGCGACCTGCCCCACCAAGCTGACCGTCGCCGAGTACCTGCGCATGCTCGCCTTCGCGCGCATCTACCTGCACAACGTCGACCATCTGCAGTCGAGCTTCGTCACGCAGGGCATGAAGACCTGCCAGGTCGGTCTGTCGATGGGCGCCGACGACTTCGGCTCGGCGATGCTCGAGGAGAACGTGGTCAGCAGCGCCGGCTGTTCGCACCCGACCTCGATCGCGGAGATCGAGCGCCACATCAAGGACGCCGGCTTCACGCCGCAGCGCCGCAACATGCTCTACCAGCCGGTCGAGACCCCGCCCACCGACAAGTTCGGGCAGCCGCCGCGGCAGAAGGCGGTCGTGTCGCAAGGAGCGTCGTCATGAGCCAGCGTCTCGATCCCGTCCTCGCGCGCACCCTGATCGAGCGCGCCGGACTGTGCGACATCCACGACAAGGTCGAGGCCGGCGAGCGCCTCTCCTTCGAGGACGGCGTGCGCCTCTACGAGACGCCGCACCTCGCCGCGGTGGGCCACATGGCGCAGGGCGTGCGCCTGCGCCGTCACGGCAAGAAGGCCTACTTCAACAACAACCTGCACATCAACTACACCAACATCTGCCAGTACTCGTGCAAGTTCTGCGCGTTCGCCGCCAAGGAGGACGAGCCGCGCGGCTACCTGATGCGCGGACCCGACATCGAGAAGAAGCTGCGCGAGTACGAGGACCTCGCCCCCACCGAGGTGCACATGGTCGCAGGCATCCATCCGAAGATGGGCTACGACTACTACCTCGAGGTCGTGCGTGCCGCGAAGCGCGCGCGCCCCGACATCCACGTGAAGGCCTTCACCATGGTCGAGATCGACCACATGCTGAAGATCTCGGGGAAGCCGGAGGACGAGGTCTTCGCCGACCTGCGCGAGGCCGGGCTCGGCAGCTGCCCCGGCGGCGGCGCAGAGGTGCTCGTCGATCGCGTCCACAAGGCGGTGTTCCGCGAGAAGCTCGGCCCGCAGGAGTGGCTCGACACCGCGCGCAAGGTGCAGAAGCACGGCTTCAAGATGAACGCGACGATGTTGTACGGGCACATCGAGCGCACCGAGGAGCGTGTCACGCACCTGATCAAGCTGCGCGAGTTGCAGGACGAGTGCGGCGGCTTCATGGCCTACATCCCGCTCGCCTTCTGGCCCTACCACACCGACCTCGAGAACTACGGGCACGTCACCACCGGCGCGCTCGACCTGCGCTCGATCGCCGTCGGCCGCCTGATGCTCGACAACTTCCCGAACATCAAGGCCTACTGGATCATGCTCACTCCCGAGAGCGCGCAGACCGCGCTCTCCTTCGGCGCCAACGACATCGACGGCACGGTGACCGAGGAGAAGATCACCCACGACGCCGGCACCACCGCACCCGAGCGCATGAACAAGAGCGACCTGGTCCGCCTGATCCGCGAGGCGGGCTACATGCCGGTGCAGCGCACCACCACCTACGAGGAGATCGAGGTGCTGGAGGAGAGCGCGGCGAGCTGAACGACCCGCACGCGGCCGGTGCGCCGCCGCGCGCGCCTCGTCCTCGGGCGCCAGCAGGCTGGCGTCCGGCCGGATGAACAACAGGGTGTCGGTGCGGTTCGCAGCGATGGGCGATTCGCTCGCGCGCGTGAGCGACTTCCGATCGACGGAGACGAAGGTGAACACGTCGCCGGGCTTCTCCTGCCGCGGCGGCTTGCCGACGGGGCGGGCGCGGCTTTCGCGAGTCTCCTCGCGGGGCTTCATCTCGAGCTCGGCGAGCGTCATGTCCGGGCCCCGTCGCAGTCCCTGCCGCCGCCCAAGGGTCGCCGCGCCGTCGCCGCGCGACGATCAGGATGGCCCAGACCGCTTCTCTTGCTGGGGTCCTTCGGCCTTCGAATCATGGCGTCACGCGACGATCTCCGGCCTACGGTCCCAGAGGAAGTACGGACGGCCAGCCGCGTCGATCAGGCGCTCGGGCAGTATCGGGAACGGCCGCACCATCGGGCGGAGCATCGCGTGCGCAGCCCGACGCGCGGCGCGACTCACTTCGGATCGATGAGCGCGAGCATCGCCTCGCCGAAGGCGTGGCCCATGCGCAGGTGCCAGATCGCGCTGCCGAGGTAGTGGTAGCCGTGGTCGCTGCCGACGAGCTTCCACTGCTCCTGATGCTCCTTCCAGGTCGGATAGAGCTCCTCGGCCGCGCGGTCGACCAGTTCGTCGGTGCGGACCGCGCGCACGAACGGCACCTCGTTCATCGCGAGCTGGGCGTCCTGGATCACCTTCATCGCGCCCTTCGCCGGTTTCGAACCGTTCTGCCCCATCACGGCGACCACCACCGGCAGCTTCGGAGTGTCGAACTCCTTGCGGAAGTCGTCGATCAGGTGACGCATGTTGGACGCGTACTCGGTCTCCGCGCCCTCGTACTGGTCGTTCCAACCCTGGTGCCACACCAGTCCGCTGAGCAGCGGCTCGCGTCCCTTCAGCTCCGGGAACAGCGAGCCCATGTGCGCGAGCACGTCGTGCACCTCGGCGATCATGTCGCGATAGGACTTGCCGTAGGCGGCCTCGATCTCCTCCATCTTCGGCAGCGGATCCTGGCGCTTGTTCTTCTCGTTCTGCTCCGTCACACGCTTCTGCGCGCGCTCCAGTTCGTCGGCCAGCTTCTCGTCGCTCGGCAGACCGGCCGACGGCGGACGGAAGTTCCGGAACAGCGAGTGACCGCCCCATGCCGTCTTGATCAGCAGCACCGGCTCCTCGAAGTGGTCGCCCAGGACCCAGCCGAACTCGAGTTCGACGCCGGTGCGGTCCGGAGATCCGTAGCCGATGGTGAGTCCACCCTTGCGCTCGAGGAACTTGACGAACACGTCGTCGCGCACGATCCAGTGGCCGTCCTTGCGCAGGTGCGCGAAGAGCTCCGCGGTCTTCTGATCCTTCGCCTGCGATTCGAGCAGCTCGTTCTGCGCCTTGCCCTCCATGTTGGACTGGCCGGCGAGGACGAAGACCTTGACGACCTTGCGCTCCTGAGCCGTGACGAGGAGGGCGAGCGCGATCAGCGCGAGCGAGGTGCGAAGGACGAAATGGACGGGATCGGACATGGCGGTGCTTCCTCGCGCCGGAGGATCGGCATCGACTGGACCCACGGCAAGTCGCAGCCTCGCGACCTGGGCCCGCACGCCACCGGTGCCTCAGCGCCCGGTCGTCGCTCTGCCCGCCCCCGCCTTCTGCTTCCGCGCCGCCTCCTCCGCGACCAGGCGCGGCGTGAGTTCGCGCAGCCGCTTCGCGCGGTCTTTCGAGTCGGGGTGCGTCGACAGGAACACCGGCCCTCCGCCGCCGAGCGCGGCCATGCGCTCCCACAGGCGCGGGGCCTCCGACGGGTCGTAGCCGGCGCGGATCGCGAAGCGCAGGCCGATCTCGTCGGCCTCGCTCTCGTGGTCGCGGCTGTACGGGAGCAGGTAGCCGAGCTGGGCGCCGGCCGCGAGACCGAGCATCACGTACTCCTTGGTCTTCGGCCCCCACTTGGTCTGTTCGATGCCGACCTCGGCGAGACCGAGGGCGACTCCGGCCAGCAGTTCCTGGCTCATGCGCTCGGCACCATGGTGCGAGGTGGCGTGAGCGACTTCGTGGCCGAGCACGACGGCGAGTCCGTCCTCGCCGCCGCACACCGGCAGGATGCCGGTGAAGACCGCGACCTTGCCGCCCGGAAGACAGAAGGCGTTGAGCACGTCCGGCGCGTCGAGCAGCTTGAACTCCCACTGGTAGTCGCGACCCGAAGCCTGCGCGATACGGCGTCCGACGCGCTCCACCATCGCGGCGTCGCGCGTGCCGGCGATCACCTTGTAGGGCGCGGTCGCCTCGGCGTA
Organism: Planctomycetota bacterium; assembly: GCA_046349595.1. Lineage (GTDB taxonomy): Bacteria > Planctomycetota > UBA1135 > UBA1135 > UBA2386 > JACRLW01. Next base: position 299,611 of record JAXMCA010000001.1, on the reverse strand, counting down.
GGCGTCGACACCCAGCGAGTTCATCACGTCGTCGGTGAACAGCGGCAGGATGAGCTGCTCGCGATTGGTCTCCTCGACGGTCTCGCACGCGCACAACACCAGCGCGAACAGGAGCGCGGACAGCGTCCGCCAGCGCTTCACCATCGGTACACCCATCTCGTGTTGCCACCCATGTTGCTCGCCATGATGCGCGCGGTCTCCATCTGCATCCGCATGACGTTCTGCATCGCCTGGAACTGCATCTGCGACGCATGCAGCATCGCCTGCCGGTGCGCGAGGTCGCGATAGCCCTCGGCGGCCTCACGGGCCTTGTCGGCAGCAGCCTTCTGCGCGGAGAGCGCCTTCGCGAGGTTGGCGATCGCGGCGTCGTTCTTCCAACCTTGGACGTAGGCATCGCGCTGCTCCGCCGGGAGGTCCGGCCACGCCACGCGCAGCGCGGCCCAGGTCAACGGCATGCCGGCGATCAGCTCCCGCTGTTCCTTGGGCAGGTCGGCGTAGCCCTCCGCCACGCTCTTCGCGAGCTCGTCACGGATCTCCTTCGGGAGCTTCGCGTCGTAGTCGATGGTGCGCCCGGCGGCGAAGGTGAGGAACTCGGCGAATGCGTCGACCGCCTGTCGCGTCAACGGCGGCTCTCCCGCGCACAGCGGCTGATGTGCGGCCTCGTGGATGGCGAGCATCATCTTCGCACCCTCGCCCTCGGTGTCGGCGCGCCAGGCATCCAGGGCCTCCTTCAGCACCGCCTCGCGCGCGAGCTCACGCTGCTCCTCGGGCAACTGCGCCAACTGGTCGCGCGCGGTGAGCAGGTCCCTCGCGCCCTCGATCTCCTCGCGGTCGCCGGCACGCCAGGACTTGCGCAGCTCGGATTCGACCATCGCGCGCTGTTCGTCGGTCAGCGGCGATTGCACCAGCCAGCCGAGGAAGTCGGCGGCCTCGTCCACCATGTAGCGGGTCAGCGGGGTCTCGCCGGACTCGAGGCGCTGGCCGCTGGTCATCACCACACCGTCGACCATCGCGCCGAACTCGACTCGATGCGCCTCGTAGGCGGCGGTGGTTCCCGTCTCCATGCGGAAGGTCATGCAGCGCCCGCCCGCGGCGACGCTGAGCACGGTCTCGTAGATGAACTTGCCCTCGTGCTCCTGATCGGTGCGGCTGTAGACGAAGCGGTGCCAGCGACCGCGGCTCACTCGGTGGCGCCCGCTCTCGGGCTCGATCTCCATGCGGAACCCGGGCTGCTTCTTCGCCTCCTCGACCAGCTCCCCGCCGCGCTCCTCGATGGAGACCGGCATGGCGACCGAGCGGACCACGTCGATGGTGGCGTCACCGGCCTCGGCACGCAGGGTCAGGTGGCCGGCGGAATCGACCCTCGTCCACCCGGTCGGGGCGGTGAAACGGGCGGCGTCGAAGCGGATCTGCTCCTGCGCGGGAGCGGAGCAGGCGAGGGACAGCAGGACACCGGCGAAGTTGAGACGGGAGACCATGCGTTCGCAGAGCGGGATGCGGAGACGAACCACACATCCACACCGGGACTATTTCGACCGCAGCGGCATGAGCCCGAAGCGGCTCCGCAACTCGGCCCGCACCTCGTCGAAGCTGAACGTTCCTGCACCGCGGTCGACGGCGGCGAATCCGAAACGCATCGGAGTGCCCTCGTCACGGACGAATCCGACGCGGGCCAAGGGAATCCACCGGTCCTCGCTGCGGTGGCGGAAGAGTACCCCGGTCGGCTGCAGGCGCCCGGTCTCGATCTCGATCACCAGGCAGCCGGGGTCGTCGAAGACGGCGAGCGAACCGTCCGCGGCACGACATTGCACGGCATAGCCCGGTGCATCGATCTGCATCCGGCAGGACGAACAGGCGACGCTGCCGAAGGCGACGGGCACGGGCACCTCCTCGGAACATCCGGCGGCGAGGACCGACAGCAGGCACAGGATCCGAGTCGAAACCCTTCGCATGGACCGCCTCAGCTCTCGGCCCAGGGATCGAGCACGCCTTCGGCCTGCAACTCGACCATGCGGCGGTAGCGGCCGGGCCTGGCCATCAACTCGTCGTGCGTGCCGCGTTCGACGATGCGACCACCCTCCACCACCAGGATCAGGTCGGCGTGCGCGATGGTGCTGAGGCGATGCGCGATCACGAAGGTGGTGCGCCCACGCAGCAGTCGTGCGAGCGAATCCTGGATCAGCCGCTCGCTCTCGGTGTCGAGGTTCGAGGTCGCCTCGTCGAGGATCAGGATGGCCGGATCGGCGAGCAGCGCACGGGCGATCGCGATGCGCTGACGCTGTCCACCGGACAGCTTCACGCCGCGCTCGCCGATCAGCGTGTCGTAACTCTCCGGGAGGCGACGGATGAACTCGTCCGCGTTGGCACGCCGCGCAGCTTCCTCGACTTCGGCGTCGGTCGCACCGCGACGTGGATAGCGGATGTTGTCGCGCACGCTGCCGTCGAACAGGAAGGTCTCCTGCTGCACGATGCCGAGCATGGCGCGGTAGCTCGACAGGCGCAGGTCGCGCAGGTCGACGCCGTCGAGCGTGATGCGCCCCTCGCTGGGATCGTTGAAGCGCGCGACGAGATCGGTCAGCGTGGTCTTCCCCGCGCCGCTCGGGCCGACCAGCGCCACGGTCGCGCCACCCGGCACATCGATGTCGATGTCGTGCAGCACACGCGCACCCTGTCCGTAGCCGAAGCCGACCGCCTCGAAGCGCAGGCGACGGAAGCTGCGCGGGGCATCCTGCGCCCCCTCGCGGTCGGGCTTCTCCGCCGGACGATCGCACAGGTCGAACACGCGTTCCATCGCGGCGAAGCCGCGCTGCGTCTCGGAGATCGAGTTTGCGATCGCCATCACCGGCTCGAGCAAGCGCCACAGGTAGGCCTGCAGCGCGACCACCGTGCCGACGGTGCTCAGCCCACCGACCACCAGCCAGCCGCCGTAGACGACGACCATCAGCGTGGCGATCGGCATCATCAGCCCCCACACCAGGTTGACGGCGCCGTGCGTGCGCGCGGCCAGGACCTGCTTGCGGATCACGGTGTGATGACCCACCGCGTAGTTGCGGTTCTCGGCGCGCTCGCGTGCGAAGCCGCGCACCACACGCAGACCCGACACGGCCTCGCCGACGCGCGCGTCGATCTCCTGACGATCGGCGCCGATCGAGCGCCAGATCGGTCGCACGCGCCCGATGAAGCGGCTGTGAACGAACATCACCGGCGGCATCACCACCACCGCGGCGAGCGCGAGCCGCCACTCCATCCAGAACATCACGGCCAGCGTGGCGAGCAGTCGCAGTCCGGCGAGCACCGGATTGAGCACCGCGTTCTGCAGCAGACCTGTGGTGCTGTCGACGTCGCTCGACAAGCGCGAGATCACGCCGCCGGTCTTCAGCGAGTGCACCTCGTCGAGCGGCAGGTGCAGGATGCGGTCGAACAGCCGGCGGCGCAGGTCGAAGGCGAGGCGCGCGACCAGCAGCGTGGTGCGCAGGTTGCGCCAGAATCCGGCGAGGCTGCCGAGCAGGAACACGCCCACCATCGCGCCGGAGACCCACAGCAGTTCGGCGCGGCGGTCGGCGGCGCTGCGGGTGCCGTCGAGGATCACCCCGTCGAAGAGGTGCTTGCTGACCATCGGCCACAGCAGGTCGAGGCCGATGCCGATCACGCCGAGGACCAGCACCACCGCGACCTGCCCCCGCCGCGGCCACAACCAGGCGCGGAAGCGCGGCCACACCGCTCCCTTGCGACGGGGTGTCGGGATCGGCGCCGCCGGCGCGCGGTGCGTCGGCCCGTGGCGATCGATGCTGTCCGGCGCCGTCCGCCAGCGATGCAGGAAGGAACCGAAACGCCCCCGGCTGGTGTGCGGGTGCTGGTCGTGCAGCGAAGGCTCGGCGGGATCGTCGCTCGGGGGCGCGCTCAAGGGGCCGCGACGGTAGCAGGTCGATCCGCTGTTGCATCCGCCGGCCTTTCCGGATGACCAGGGCATGAGCACCGTCCTGCCCCCGATGCGCGCCTGGAAGGTCACCTCCTCCGTCGCCGAGTTGCACTTCGCGATCGAGGCTCCGGCCGATTGGAAGCCGGTCGACCTGCCGCCCGAGGTTCCCGACTTCGAGAACCCCCTGGCCTTCGCGCCGGTCGCGATGCTCGCCGCGCCGTACGCGGCGGTGGTGTTCTCGATCGCCGCCCGCCCCGCCTACGCCGAGGGCTCGCTGAGCGACTGGCTCGGCTACGTCGCGCGCGAGCAGAACCTCGATCCCGGTCCGATCGAGAGCGAACAGGTCGGCCCGCACGCGGCGGTCGGGTGCTGGTCGGGGCAGATGCAGGACGGCGTCGTCATGCGCTCGCGTCTCGCCCTCTTCGAGGACGGCACGCGGATCGTGACCCTGACCTGTCTCGCGCCGGATGCGCTGTGGGCCTCGGTCGCCGTCGCGTTCCGCGCGATGCTCGACTCGTTCCGACTCACGGTGGCACGCGGTGCCAACACGGCGCGCAGCCAGGGCGACGAGCTGCCGCCTTCGTCCTTCGTGCCGAAGGCGACGAGCCCGGAGCCCACGCAGCCACAGCCGCAGCCGCAGCAGACGGAGGCGAAGACCACGATGCCCGCCTCGCAGCGCCTCGCGCGCGCCGCCGGCATGGGCTCCTTCGACCAGGACGATCCGATCAACGCGCGGCTGCGCGACCGCGGCGTGGGCCTCGTCCCGAACCTCCTCGACTACGACGAGCAGGAACGCTGGGCGACGCTCGCACCCGGCTCGCTGCGCGCGACGCTGCGCGTGCCCTTCGGCTGGCACGTCGTCGACGACGGCAAGCGCACCCTGGTGTTCGACGCCGGAGGCACCACGCAGGTGAACCTGCACCTGGTCCCACGCCGCGACCGCAACGACGACACCATCCTGATGCAGAAGCTGGTCGCCCTGCGTGAGGAGAGGCCGACGCTCGAATGGGTCCGCTTCGACGCGGAGGGCTGGGAGTGCCTCGCGATCCGCAACCTCGAGATCAACGGCGAGCAGGTGGAGCAGTGCTACCTGCTGCGCGGCATGCCGGACGACCTGGTGCTGGAGATGCGCGTCACATCCTCGCCGGACACGATGAGCAGCGCCGTCGAACTCGGCGGATTCCTGATGCAGTACGTCGAGGCCATCACCGAGCCGGGCCCGGGTTGGACGATCCCCGCACGCAAGGAACCGGCGTGGTGGCTGCGCGCCCTGCAACTCGAGAAGGAGGACGAGCTCGCGGAAGCCGAGCGCGTGATCTTCGAGGCGATCGATCACCTGGGCGCCTACTCGCAGGTCGCGCACCTCTACGAACTGCGCGCCGAACGCCTGCGAGCATCCGGCGATGCGACGGGAGCCGAGGAGGCGATCCGTCGCGGTGAGAACGCCATGACCTCGATGGCGGCCGGAGCGACGAGCGGCGGCGAAGGTGCAGCCCTGTCCCTGCAGGTCGACGACTACCGCAAGCGCCACGGTCTGGGTTCCTAGGCCGGAGAATCACCGCGCGACACGACGATTCGAAGGCCGGACGGCCCCAGCCAACACCGCGGCCTGGACCTTCCTGGTCGGCGCAAAACGGCGACGCTGCAACCCGTATGGGTGCGGCCCAGGTCGCGATGGGTTCCTCACTCCGCGTCGACGTATCATCCGCCGCGAGAAGAAGTGCCATGAACAGGACCACGTTGCTGCTCATCGCCATGCTGATGTCCACCGGCATCGCGACGGCGCAGGATCCGCCCCAGGTCGCATCGCTGACGCCACCGGATGCCGCGTGCGACGTCGACAGCGGCAGAGTGCACGAGCTGATCGTGGTCTTCGACCGCGACATGACCGAGGGCGGACATTCGGTCTGTGGCGGCGGCCCGACGTTCCCCACGCTCGACGGCCCGCCGCGCTGGAAGGACAAGCGGACGCTGATCCTGAAGGTGAAGCTGCAACCCGACCACGACTATCGCATGAGCCTGAACTGCCCCACGGCGCAGAGCTTCCGCAGCGCACAGGGCGTGCCGCTCGCGGCGGTGCCGTGGAACTTCAGCACCTTGCCGAAGGACCTGCCCGACGCGCAGCGGCAACGTGCACGCAACGAGAAGGCGCTGGCGCTGCTGATCGATGCACTCGACACGCGCTACTCACATCGCGATCTGCGCGTCACCGACTGGGAAGCGCTGTGGGAATCGGCGCACGCCGATCTTCTCGGTGCTCCGACCGATGCCGCCTTCGCCTCGCGCGCCGCGCGCGCGCTCGAACCGACCGCGGATCTCCATCTGTACTTCCGATGCGGCGAACGGGTCTTCGGCACCGGTCGTCGGGCGGTCGACCCGCTGTTCCGCTTCGCACGGATCGGCGAGCAGTTCACGACACACGCCGTCGGCCAAAACGCCGTGACCGGTCGCTCGGCCGACGGCATCGGCTACCTGATGATCGGTTCGTGGAGCAAGGACGTCGACCTCGACGGCGTCGAGGCCGACCTCGCCGCGCTGATGGACGCGCGCGCCTTCGTGATCGATGCCCGCCCCAATGCCGGTGGTGACGAGCGACTCGCGCTCCGCATCGCCGCGTGGTTCGTCGAGGGACGAAAGGTCTATGCGGGTCACCGCGTGCGCCGCAAGGACGCCGAGGACGGCTTCGGTCCGGTCGACGACCGCGTGATCCGGGGCAATGCCGACGCGAGGCGACGCTTCACGGGCCCGATCACCGTGCTCACCAGCCGCTACGTGATGAGCAGCAACGAGTCCTTCGTGTTGATGCTGCGGCAGGCCGCGGACTGCACCGTCGTCGGACAGCCGACCTGCGGCAGCAGCGGCAATCCGCAACCCTGCGATCTCGGCAACGGCGTCACGGTGATGGTCCCGAGCTGGCAGGACCTCCAGCCGGACGGCACGTGTTTCGAAGGCACGGGCATCGCACCGGACGTGGAAGTGCAGGTCGGACCGCGAGATCTCGAGAGTCGCGACCCGATCCTCGAGCGCGCGCTCGCCGCGCTGCGCGAGAAGCTCGCGAAGTAGCGCGAGCGCGACTTGTGCGGGTTCGGAGCCATGGCGAGGATTCCGCCCCCGATGTCCGACGACCTGCGCGCGACGGTGACGCGACTGCTGACGAAGGCCGCCGACGGCGACCAGGAAGCGGTCTCGCGCATCGTGCCGCAGGTCTACGAGGAGCTGCGCCGTCTCGCACGCGCGCGGCTGCGCGGCCAGGGCGACGGCGCGACGCTCCAGGCCACCGCACTGGTGCACGAGGCGTGGATCAAACTGGTCGACCAGACCGAGGTCGACTTCCGCGGGCGCAATCACTTCTTCGCGGCGGCCGCACTGGCGATGCGCCACGTGCTCGTCGACCACGCCCGCGCGCGAAAACGGCTCAAGCGCGGCGGTGGCGCGCAGCGTGTGGAGCTCACCTCCGACCCGGCGAGCCCCGAACACGAAGCCGTCGACATCCTCGCGCTCGACGCCGCACTGAAGCGACTCGCCGAGCAGTCGCCGCGCCGCGCGCAGGTGGTCGAACTGCGCTGGTTCGGCGGGCTCACCAACCGCGAGGTCGCGGAGACGCTCGGCATCGGCGAGGCGACCGTCGAGCGCGACTGGCAGTTCAGCAAGGCGTGGCTGAAGCGGGCACTCGCGGTCGAGCCGTCATGAGCGATTCCATCGACGAGATCGCAGAGTTGTTCGAGGCGGTGCGCGCCCTGCCGGCAGCCGAGCGCACGGCCTTCCTGGTCGAGCATTGCAGCGGCCGAGCGGCCCTGCGCCGGGAGATCGAGTCCCTTCTCGAACACGAGGACGACCGCTTCCTCGAGACGCCGGCACGCGGACTCGAACTGCTCGCGGAGCGCGACGTCACGCCGGAGACGATCGGCCCATACACACTCCTCGAGCACCTCGGCGAGGGCGGCTTCGGCGTGGTGTGGCGCGCAGAGCAGCGCGAGCCGATCCAACGCGTGGTCGCCCTCAAGCTGGTGCGATCGGGAGTGGCCTCGGCAGCGGCGATCGCGCGCTTCGAGGCCGAACGGCAGGCGCTCGCGCTGCTCGACGATCCGGGGATCGCGCGCATCCACGAAGCCGGGACCACGCCGGACGGACGACCCTGGTTCGCGATGGAACTGGTCGAGGGCGAACCGATCACCGCCCACTGCACCCGTGCGCGCATGGGCCTCGCCGACCGCATCCGCCTCGTGGAAGCGGTGTGCCGTGCCGTGCACCACGCACACGAGCGCGGCATCGTGCACCGCGATCTCAAACCGTCGAACGTCCTGGTCCGCGACGACGCCGGCCGACCGCGGCCGAAGGTGATCGACTTCGGCGTCGCGAAGGCACTGGAGTCCCCGCTCAGCGAGCGACTCGCGCGCACCGAGGCCGGCGCGATCATCGGCACGCCTGCCTACATGAGTCCCGAGCAGGCGCGGGGTGACGTCGACGCCGTCGATGCACGCACCGACGTGCACGCGCTCGGCGTGGTGCTCTTCGAACTGGTGACCGGCACCCTGCCCTTCGAACCGGACAGGGACGGCACCCCCGACGCCGTCGAACTCCATCGCCGCATCCGCGACGACGACGCGCCGCGACCGAGCAGCCGCATCGTCGAGCGACTCGAAACCCCCGGCTACCGTTCCCCCGTCCTCGCACGCGCGGTGCGCGGCGACCTCGACTGGATCGTGCTGCGCGCACTCGAGAAGGAGCCCGCGCGCCGCTACGCGAGCGCCGCGGAACTCGCCGACGATCTCGCGCGGTTCCTCGCCGATCGCCCGGTCACGGCATCCCCCCCGAGCCGCTGGTACCGCCTCCGCAAGCTGGTCCGCCGACATCGCGTCGCCAGCGCCGCACTCGTGATCGCCGTCGTCTCCCTCGCGGCAGGCGCACGGATCGCGATCGACAGCCTCGGCCGCGCCGCCGAGTCGAAGGCCGTCGCGCTCACCGAAGCGGAGAAGCTGCAGGGCGTCTCGGACTTCCTCCGCGCGATGCTCGCCAGCGCCAATCCCGACCGCGGGCTCGGCGCCGACGTGACCGTGCGCCAGATCCTCGACGACGCCGCGCGCGAGCTCGACGTGCAGAAGCTCGCCCCGGAGATCGAGACCCAGCTCCGTCTGACACTCGGCACCTCGTACCTCGCGGTCGGCAACCCGGCCGGCGCGGAGATGCAGCTCCAGCGCGCCCTCACCCTCGCCGACCTCCTCGGTTCGCGGGAGTGCAGCGAGATCCGCAGTTCGCTCGGCATGGTCTGGTCGCGCACCGGACGCATCACCGAGGCGCGTGGTGTGATCGAGAAGGCACTCACGCTCGCCGCGGGCCCACGCGACCGCATCGACGCTCTCGGTGCACTCGCGACCCTCGACCTGCTCGAAGCGCGCCTGGACGAGGCCGAGCGTCACCTGCGCGAGGCCATCCGCATCGCGGACTCGACCGCCGGAATGGAGACGGTCCAGACCATCAACCGCATCCAGCTCGGCGACGTCCTCGAGCGCAGCAACCGCTTCGCCGAAGCCGAGGCCGAGCTCGCCGAGGCCCGACGACGCGCCGAAGCCGAGGGCCCGACCGGTCGCCTGCGCGTGCTGCGCGCCGATCGCCTGCTCGCGACCCTGCTCCTGCGCAACGGCGAGGCGAAGCGCGCCGAGGAGGTCGCTCGCCGCAACGTCGATCTCGCCATCGCGATCCACGGCGAAGACCATCCGGACTGTGCACTGGTGCTCGGCGAACTCGCCGAGATCCTCCAGGAACGCGACAAGACCGGCGAATCGGAGCAACTCTTCCGCCGCGCGATCGCGACCATGCACCGCGTCGTCCCCGGTGGTTCGCCGGCCGAGGCGCAGACGCTGGGCAATCTCGGATGGCTCCTCCACCGTCTCCAGAAGGACGACGAAGCACGAGAGTGCCTGCAACGCTCCCTCGACATGCGCCGCGCGCTGTTCGGCGATCGACACCCCGATGTCGCGAGCGTGACCAGCGATCTCGCGATCCTGCAGCGCGACGAACACCACTACGACGAAGCACTGAAGCTCGGCCGCGAAGCTCTCGCCATCTACGAGGAGTCGCTCGGCGCACACCATCTCAACACCGCGATTGCCCGTCACTCGCTCGGCGTGACGCTCTCCGACGCCGGCCGCAACGAGGAGGCCGTCCCGGTCCTCGACGCCGCGCTCACCGACCTCCGCGCCCTGCTTCCCGAGGAGCACTGGCAGGTCGCCGAGTTCCGCAAGCGACTGGCACGCGCACTCCTCGCGATCGGACGCTCCGCGGAGGCCAAACAGCAGATCGAGACCGCCTACGGCGCGATGGTGAGGGCGCAGGGGAACGCCCATCGCCGCGCCCAGAGCCTGGTGAAGACCATGATCGACATCGGCATCGAACTGCGCGACTGGACACTCTGCGAGCAGTGGCGCAGCAAGCTCGTCGAAGCCGACCGCGACTACGCGCTCGACGTGGAGCGCGCCTACCGCAACTCAGGCAAGTGAGGCCGGCGAGCGCGCGATCCCGATCGCGAACAGGCAGGCGAAGGCGAAGGCCGTCTTCGACATTCGGGGCGACATGCGCAGGAGGGCCTCCGTGGTGTCGAAGCGCCACACCGCACGCGTGACGGCGAGAGCGAACGGCAGCGTGGCGAAGCTGCAGAGCGCCCACGCCGACATGCCGAAGGCGAGCCAGCACACCACGGGCACGAGATAGGCGAAGACCACCAGCACGGTGAACTCCGTCCGCGCAAAGCGCAGACCGAAGCGCACGGTCGGCGTCCGCCAACCCTTGGCACGGTCGTGATCACGGTCGCGGATGTCGTCGATCACCAGCACGCAGACCACCAGCGCCCCGACCGGCGTGCCGAGCAGGAACACGTCCGGGGGGACGGAAGGCGCGATCGGCGCCGCCTGGATCCACCACGTCGCAACGACGGCCACCACCCCGAACATCAAGAGGAACACGACGTCGGCGAGACCACGTTTCGCATAGGTGATGCCCCGCCCCGCATAGCCGTGGCTCGCGACGATCCCCGCGACGCCGATCCAGACGACCGGCCATCCCCCACGCGCGACCAGCCACGGCGCCGGCAACAGGGCGAGCAGGAAGCAGGCGAACGTCGCCGCGGAGAGTCCCCGAAGGCTCAGGGAGCCCTCGGCGACGGCCGCGAGCAACTCGGGATGCTCGCGCACCTGGGGGTGCCGCCTCAGCAATTCCAGGTTGTCTGCGAACACGCCGCCGACATGGATCAGCCAGCTGCCGAGCAGACCGAGGAGCACCGGGGCGGGGGCGAAGACACCGTCCCGCCACGCCAGACCCGCCCCGACTGCGACCGGCGCTGCCGCGGTGGGCAGCGTGTGCCCCGGGTAGAGCAGGAGCCGCACCCAGATCTCGCGACCCGGCTTGTGGACCGACGGTGACATGACGTCCCCTGGCTCGACGCCGCGGTCGCATCCCTTGTTTCGCTCGAGGGTGCTCTGCCCGGCGGAGGAAAAACGCACGGATCAGTGAGGGCAGACGTGCAACGACGACGTGTCTGTCGTCAAACGCGCCCACCCCGGACCTGGCATCCCGGCGCCAAGGAAACACCCATGAACTTCAGCCCCCGTGTCCTGCTCGTCCCGGCCCTCGGACTCGTGCTCGCTGCGTGCGAGCGTCCCGCGACCCATCCATCCACCGACCCGATCGCGCGCGGACGCTACCTGGTGAACGCGATGGGCTGCGCGGACTGCCACTCGCCGCACGGCCCCGACGGCGCCGAACTCCCCGGCATGCACCTCGCCGGACACCCCGCCGACGCCCCCCTGCCGAAGTGGGAAGCCTCGATGCTCCAGAACGGCAACCTCGCCACGATCGGTCCGACCGTCACCGCCTACGCCGGACCTTGGGGCGTGAGCATCGCTCCCAACCTGACCCCGGACGCGACCGGGATGGCGGAACTCACGGCCGACGCGCTGGTGAAGAGTTGGAAGACCGGCCGGCATTGGAAGGAAGACCGGATGGTGATGCCGCCGATGCCGGTGCCGGCGCTGCGGAACCTGGAGGAGGAGGACATGCGTGCGATCTGGGCGTATCTGCACTCCTTGCCGGCGGTGAAGAACGCGGCGCCGAGGTCGGTGGTGGCGCCCAGGTAACTCAGATCCCTGATTCCCTTCCCTGTTGGTCCATCGATCAACCCGCGAGTGCTTCGACTTCGATTCTCGTCGCCGTCTCGAGAGGTCCGATACACCGCTCAGCCGGCCAATCCTGACGCCAGCCGAGCATCTCGTGTTTCGTCGGACGACGCCGCAACAGACCCAGTCGCTGCGCGGGTGATTCCTTCTCTCCATTGAATCTCGGTCGCAGGTAGTTGCGGTAGCAGGCGAACATCGCGAGGTGCAGATCCAGCCGCTCCGCACGCTTCGAGATCAGCCAGCTGCGCCGCCGCAGGCGACTCATCAGATCGCGCGCGACCGCGAGCATCAGGTTGATCCGGTGCAGCGGGTTCTTCGTGTTGCGCGGCAATCGCGACGACACCTGCTGGTGAAGGACCCTGGCGGCGCCGAACGCCTCGCGAACCAGCTTGGCGTAGGTGCTCTTCAAGTCGGAACGGACATGCACCGTGGCATGGTCCGGCACGAGCGCCGCCGCGCGAGCGAGTGCCGCTCCGACGACCGCCCGCGAGGCATTCGGCCGCGGACCATTCACTTCACGCTCCCTCTCGATCGCCCGTCGCCGTCGCACGCTCATGCCACCGGAGGGCGGAATGGGCCCGCAGCGGGCGTCGACCAGGAAGAAGCTGCTCTGCTCGATCACGAACGGCACGGTCAGCGGACGGGTGTCGCGGCAACCCTCGAAGGTCTGCGCTTCGTCGAAGGCGAACGACGCTTCGCGCTCGATCGGTCGCATCAGGTTGCGATGCAAGTCACGCATATGACGACCGATCTTCACGAACTTGTTCTGCACATTGCGCAAGGTGATGCGCAGTTCGCGGGCCGACTGGCGGAGACCGACGCCGGAGATCCAGAGCGAATAGAGAGCGACGTTCAGATGCGGTTTGTGGTCGCGATAGTCCATCCGGAAGGTCTGCCGCGAGAAGGTTCGACCGCAAGATCGGCAGTGGAATCGCGGCACAGGATGAGGACGGCACTTCACGGAGTAGGACCCGGCGCGCGTGCAGAAGCCCTGTCGAGGATGGCGATGCTGTGAACAACCGTCGTAGGGACAGCGCGGAGGAGTGAACATGGTGTGCAGGGCACACCTGTGTCCGGAATCCTCGACCAGTCACGCTCGGGCGAAGAGATCGAGCACGAGGACCAACAGGGAAGGGAGTCAGGGATCTGAACGATCTATGCTTCCCCCGCCATGCACCCCCCCGAGGCCCCCGACCCCACCACCAACCCCTGCCCGGCCTGCACGACCCCCAATCCCGACCACGCCCGCTTCTGCGCCCATTGCGGTGCGTCACTCGCCCCATTCGCGAAGGACTCCCAACACCCCGCCGATGCGGAGTCCCGCGCCGAACGGATCCGCATCCGTCAGGAGTTCAATCGCGCGCGCAATTCGATCCTCTTCCTGCGCGCGACCTTCCTGGTCGGTGCCTTGTTGTTCGCGGTGATCCTGGCGGGGACTGCGCTCGCGGACGGGGAGAGACTGGAAGCGAAGCCGTACGTCCTGGTGGGCACCACCATCGGACTGCTGCTGATGATCACGGGCACGCTCCGCGTGAAGCGGCAACCGCTGGTTTGGGCGGTGGTGCTCGCCTGCATCTGGTCGCTATGGGCCACGTTCATCGTCGCGGTCGCTGTGATCGCACGGGTCGTTCCCGGGCCGATGGACTTCGTCCAGATCGGCTTGGCAGCCTCGTTCTGGGCTGGAGTCGTCCAGGCCAGCCGTGCCCAGCAATTGATGCGCGAGCACGAGGAGTTGAGCGTCGATCGCCGCAAGGTCGGCCGACGGACCAAGGTCGAGGGTGGGGTCACCAGTCGCGCCCTGGCGCGCGGTCGCGAGCAGCGTGGGCGCACCTGGATGAGGGCGCTGCAGCTGATCGGGTTGATCGTCGTGGTCGGCGTCGGTGCGGTGATCGCGTACCGCACCCTGACCGCCCCACCTTCACTCACCCGTCATGCCGAAGACCTCGAGCGGCTGTGGACGGCGGATCTCGGTGGCTTCCTCGACTCGGTCCGCGACATGGCGCAGCGCGGTCGCCTCGCCGAGAGCATCGAGAGGCGTGGTTGGAAGTCCACTCGGCCCGCGCTCTCGCAGCGACGGATCGACGACACGACGGCCTCGGTCGCGTACGACCTCCCCGCGACCGCGGCGAGCGAGGAGGGTCGATTCATCGCGCACTACGTCCTCGATCCCCACGCGCACGACTGGTACCTGACCTTCGTGGAGCTCCCCCAGATCCGGGCGGGCATGCCGGCGAAGGCCGATCAGGCGTTCCGAGACGCCTGGGCAGCTCGCGGAACCGAAGAGCTGATCAAGCTGCTCGACACCGGTCTGCAGAGACGGCAGCAGAGCTTCCGGACCCTGTTCGAGCGCCATGACTGGATCGAGGAGCGCCCGTCGATCCGGTCGGCGGACATCGGACGTGTGCGTGAGAACGGGACGGTCGAGATCGACTACGAGATCGCGGGCGGCCTGCTCGAGACGCGCTGGGAGTACTGGCACCCGGGTTGGCGCATGACGCGTTTCGCCCCCACCACGCGCTGATCCCGTCGCACATGACCATCCATTGCGCTGGATGCCGGGCCGAACTCGCGGCGGACGATCGGTTCTGCACGCGATGCGGGAAGATCACGCGGCGCCACGCCGAGGCTCTCCACGAGCGCGTCGCCGCGCGATCGCGCGGCGAACGTGGTCAGTCGGTTCGCGCGGCACTGGCCATCTGCATCGCGTTCGTGGTGCCGACCGTGCTCGGGATCCTCGGAGCGATCCAAGTCGAAGACTCCCAGTCGCCGTCGGTCACGCGCGCCGTCGTCATCGCGTCCACCGCCGAGGTGCTCGGCATCGTCGCCATCCTGTCCTGCCTCGGACGGGGCTCCTTCGCGGCCGCCTTCGCGACCCGCGCGCGGGCCACGGCGTGGTTCGCGGCTCCGATCCTCGGCGGTGTCGGTTTCGCCGTCTCCGCCGGTTGGGTGTGGTTCCTCGGTCGCCTCTCCAACCAGGAAGCGCACGATCCCGGGGAATCGGCACCACGTCTGCTGTGGTACGGCGCGATCCTGCTCGCGCCGTTGCTCGAAGAGGCCCTCTGTCGTGGGGCACTCTGGCAGGCCGTGCGGCGGATCGCGGGAAGGCCGCAGACGGTCGTGGTCACCGCCGCGGTGTTCGCGCTGCTGCACATGCAGAACGGCGGGTTGCTGCTCGAGCTGCCGCACCGCTTCCTCGTCGGATTGTTCCTGGGCTGGCTTCGCCTGCACGGCGGTTCGGTCTGGCCCTGCATGGTTGCGCATGCTGTGCTCAACACGGCGGCCATGCTGACTTCCGCTTGATCGCAACGTCTCGACCGCCCCGCGACAGCGGGATTGCGTGACCTCCTCCCGTGGGCCGATGAGGTCGTCGCGCGACGTGACGATTCGGGAGGCCGGATGGATCGCGCGCCGCTTGGACGACGCGAAGCGGGACCGGCGGACCGGAGGGAGACTTGCGGCCGGGTTCCGGCCGTCTAACGTCCTTTCGCCCGCCTCGCACCCTGTCCTGTTTCCCGGCCGCACTCCCATCCCATGGCGCAACTCCGACTGCGAGGCCTCGGCCTCGCCTGTGCACTGGCGTCGCTCGCTCTTGCACAGGATCCCGTTCGCATCTCCCCCGCGACGCTCGCCCCCGTCCTCGACGGTTCACCGGCACACGGTCTGCCCGGCAAGGCTCCGGGCACGGAGCGCTGGATCGTCGACTTCCGCTCGCGGAGCTTCGACCTCGACGCGTTCCGCACCGCGATCGCGCAGCGTCGCCCGGATGCGGAGGTCGCGGCGATCGTCGCGGACCTCGAACGACGGGTGAAGGAAGACCAGCGCGAGTTCGTGCGCGCGGTCGAGGGCTTCGGGGGCAAGGTCACCGAACAGTGGTGGATCGTCAACGCGGCCGCCGTCGAGATCGCGCCGGACCACCTCGATGCCTTGCGCGCGCTTCCGGGCGTCGACTTCGTCCAACCCGACATGCCCTGGGATCTCGCGATCAGGGTGTCGACCAACGCACTGAACCACAACGCCGATGCCGTGCAGGCTCTCGGTCTCAAGGGACTCGGTGCAACCGCGGGCATCATGGACACCGGGCAGGACTCGGACATGAACGGCACCGGTCGTCCGCATCGCGTCTACTACGTGAACGGCGATCCGAACAACCTCAGCGGCGGCGGCATCGGCGGGAGCCGCCTGCGGATCAATCGCCAGATCGGCGCGATGTCGGCCGATGACACCAACGGCCACGGAACGGGAGTCGCGAGCATCGTCGCGGGCGCCAACTGGGGAACCGGTGGTGCCGACGACGGCCACGCCCCCCTCGCCGGCATCGCCGGCTACGCGATCGCCAATCAGGTTTCGGGCGGCGCGAGCAGCTCGTCGACGATGGCCTCGGCATGGCAATCGATGGCCGCCGACCGGGCGACCTACAACATCGTGGCGGCGAACCTCTCCTACGGTGGTTCACCCAATCCGCGTGAGACGGCACAGCAGGCGCTCGACTCCGCCGCGCTCAACGCCGACATCATGATCTGCGTCGCCGCGGGCAACAACGGACCGACGGCGAGCTCGACGTCGGGGAGCCAGAGCGCAGCCAATGGACTGGCCGTCGCCGCGATCGAGACCAACAGCCATGCGGTCGCGAGCTTCTCCACGCGTGGTCCCGTCAACAGCGATCTGCAGCGCTACTACCCCGACATCTCGGGCTGTGGCGTCAACACGGTGATGGCCGCGCGCAACAACGAGGCCGGCGACTTCACCGCGTCGGGAACGTCGATGGCCTCGCCTCAGGTGTGCGGCGCGGCGACGCTGCTGCGCGGAACCTTCCCGGTGCTCACCGCGCTGCAGACCAAGGCGGTGCTCCTGGCGTCGTCGATCGACATCGCCTCGGCGAATGCCGGCCTCGATCGCAATGCGTTCGGGATGGGCATGTCGCACGACCTGCGCGCCTACAACCTCGCGGCCGCGAATCACTTCGGCGGCTCCGCCCTCACCACCGCGAACGCCACGCACACCTTCACGCTGCCGGCACAGGCCGACCACGGCTATGCGGTGGCGATCGCCTGGCATCGCCTGGCGGTCGGCTCGTCGCAGTGGTCCAACCTCGACCTCGACGTGCTCGACCCCAACGGCGTGGTGATCGCGTCGTCGACCACGACCCGGAACCTGTACGAGATGGTGCGCTTCACCACCTCGACGACCGGCAACTACACGATCCGCACGCGCCTCGTGTCGATCTCCGGCGGAACCTCGCAACCCTTCGCCTTCGCGTGGATGGAGAGCCCGGTCGGCGGACGGTTCGAGAGCTACGGCGCCGGCTGCGTCGGCAGCGGCCCGATCCCGAGCCAGTGCGCAGCCGTCAATGCCGGCGGCGGCACGCTCGCGGGTGTGACCCGTCCGAGCGAGGTCGCCTACGACCTGACCACCACGACGCCGCTGACCATCCAGGGCTTCGAGGTGTTCTCGGCGTCGAACACGGGATCGCCGGTCACCGTCAACGCAGCGATCTACGGAGTGACCGGGATCGAACCGGTGACCACGCCGCTCGCGACCACCACGGTCACGATCGGAACCACGCCGGGTTTCTACCGTGGAACCTTCGCCGCGCCGGTGAACATCCCGCTCGGTCGATTCTGGGTCGGCGTCGATCACGGCGCGCAGACCACGCTGACGGCACAGATCGTCGGCGGCTCCGTCGCCGGCGCCTATGAGCGCGGCGCGTTCGGCACCGGCACGTGGACTCGCTCGACCGCGGTCACGACCGCAGCGATGCACGCGATCTGCGCGCTGCAGACCGCAGCTCCGAGCCTCGCCGGCAATGGCATCCCCCTCATCGGGCGCCAGGTCCAGTTCAACCTGTCGCAGGCAAGACCCGGCTCGCCGGGCATCCTGTTCTACGGCTTCTCCGAGACGAGCTTCGGCGGCACGCCTCTGCCACTGCTCCTCGACGGCATCGGCGCAACCGGCTGCTCGCTGCTCACCAGCTCCGAGATCTCGCAGGTGCTGTTCACGGGTGCCTCGGGTCAGTTCTCGACCTTCTTCGCGATCCCGGCCGACCCGGCACTCGTCGCCGCGCGCTTCTACTCGCAGTGCGCGATCGTCGACCCGGCGATCAACACGCTCGGCATGGTGTTCTCGAACGGCCTGCGCATGGTGATCGGCGAGTGAGGGCGCGACGGCGGCGGGCGCTCAGAGCTCGAGAGATCGTTGGTCTCTCGAGCTCTGCGTGGCCGCGCATGCGGCCACCAGCAAGCATCTGATCTACTGCTCTGGAGGATTCGCGCGGCACGCGCGGATTCTCGTGAGCAGTAGATGCCAGCAGGACCGACAGCGCGGCCGAGTGCCTCGGGGTGCGGTGAGCGAAGCGAGCCGCACCCCTTCGGTTGCGGCAGGAGGCCGCGCTGTGAGCCCGTACATGGATTGTGTGTCGGGCGCTCAGTGCCCGCCGCGCAGACGCAGCTCGTTCTCGCGCACGCGGCGGTAGTAGTCCCGCATGGTGAGGAGCGACGCGGACTCCGCGTCGACGAAGAAGGTCACGTCGGGATGGAGCTGGAGCGCGCTCGCCGGCCAGAAGCTCGACACGGGACCCTCGACGGCCGCGTGGATCGCCTGCGCCTTCTTCTGGCCGAAGGACTGGAGCAGGATGTGCCGCGCCTCGAGGATCGTGCCGACTCCCATCGTGGTCGCGAGCTGCGGCTGCGTCTCGCCATCGGTGTAGAACCGCGCGTTGTCGGCGAGCGTCTTGTCGGTGAGCGTCTTCACACGCGTGCGCGATGCCAGTGACGAAGTCGGTTCGTTGAAGCCGATGTGGCCGTTGCTGCCGATCCCCAGCAACTGGATGTCGATACCGCCCGCATCGTGGATCGCCTTCTCGTACTGCCGACAGGCCGTGGCGATGTCCTTGCCGTCGACGGGGGGGAAGTGCACGTGGTGCAGCGGCAGGCGCAGCGCATCGAAGAGGTGCTGCCGCATGAAGTAGCGATAACTCTGCGGATGATCGGCGGACAGGCCCACGTACTCGTCCAGGTTGAAGGTGCGGACCCTCGAGAAATCCGCCTTGCCCGACCGCGCGGCGGCAACCAGACGCTGGTAGACGCCGATCGGCGTCGATCCCGTCGCCAGACCGAGAACGAGGCCCGGCTTGTGGGACAGGGCGCGGAGGATCTCTCCTGCGACCAGGTCGGCAGCTTCGTCGGCGGAGACACACTCGATGACGCGCATGCGCTGGCTACGACAGCAGCCGGTCGACCTGCTTGCAAGCCGTACGACGGGCGAGCTACCCTCGCCGCGCTCGTCGCAGAAGGACCCCCTCCATGCTCCATCGCCCGATCCTGTTCACCATCTTCGGCGCCTCCCTCGCATCCTGCGTCCCGCTGACGGCGCAGGCGCCGACCGCCGATCCCGGACGGGATCCGGCGCTGCAGGCGCTGATCTGGACCCAGCACGCGGCCGAACGCCGCGCGCTGTGCCGTCTGGTCTTCAACGCCGCGCGCACGGTGCTGAACGACGCACGGAACGATCCGACCTGGACCGCGGCGCTCGAGCAGAGCGGGATGAAGGACATGGACTCGCTGCCCACGGCGATCATCGTCGACGTCGACGAGACGGTGCTCGACAACTCCCCCCATCAGGTCCGGCTGTGCGCGACCGGTGCCGCCTTCGACGCGGAGAAGACCTGGGGCCCGTGGGTGCGCGAGAAGCAGGCGTCCCCGCTCCCCGGCGCCGTCGAGTTCCTGACCCAGGCCGCGCAGCTCGGCGTCACGATCTACTACGTCACCAACCGCGACCACGAACTCGAGCCCGAGACACGCGCCAACCTCGCACGCCTCGGGTTCCCGCTGCAGGACGACGGCGACACCGACGTGGTGCTCACCCTGCACGAGCGCGAGTCCTTCGGCTCCGACAAGACCACGCGTCGCGCCTTCGTCGCGCAGAGCCACCGCATCCTGATGCTGTTCGGGGACGACCTCGGCGATTTCATGTCCGGCGTCAGGCCGGACCCCGCGACGTCGAGGGCCGCCGCGGAGATCCGCGGCGCGCACGGCAAGGCACTCGAGCAGGAGCGGAGCGACCGTGTCGACGACTTCGCCGACTGGTTCGGTACGCGTTGGTTCGTGCTGCCGAACGTGATGTACGGCTCCTGGCTCGACGTCGCGAAGCTGCAGGCCAACGCGATCCCATCGCCGGAGCCGGGCACCCCGTCGATCGACTTCGCACCGCTGCTGCTCCGCAAGCCGCTCGCCGGCAAGTGAGTGCGGCACTCAGAGCGCGAGGGACAATTGGTCTCTCGCGCTCTGAGTGGCCGCGCATGCGGCCACCAGCACGCATCTGAGATGCCCGGATCATGGATTGCGTCTCGGGCTCACAGCGCGGCCTCCTGCCGCAACCGAAGGGGTGCGGCTCGCTTCGCTCACCGCACCCCGAGGCACTCGGCCGCGCTGTCGGTCCTGCTGGCATCTACTGCTCAGGAGAATCCGCGCGTGCCGCGCGAATCCTGAAGAGTAGTGGATCAGGGGTCGAGCCGCAGTCCGACCCCGCGCACCGTGTGCAGGTGCTCGGGCTCCGCGGCGTCGGCCTCGAGCAGCTTGCGCAGTCGCAGCACGAGATTGTCCAGCGTGCGAGTCGTCGACGGCGTGGCCGGTCCGAACAGCAAGCGCACGATCTCGGCACGCGCCACGACCTGACCGGGACGCGCGGCGAGCAGACGGAGGAGTCGCGTCTCCGTCGCCGTGAGTTCTTCCTGCTCTCCGCGCGCGGTGGTCGCGCGCATCGCACGCAGGTCGATGCGACAGCCGCCGAGGACGAGTTCGTCGATCTCGACCGGCTTCACCGACGCGCGGCGCAACAGGGCATCGACGCGGAGCAGGAGCTCGCGCAGGTGGAACGGCTTGGTCAGGTAGTCGTCGGCACGGAGCTCCAAGCCCCGGATGCGGTCCTCGTCGCGCGACTTGGCGGAGAGGATCAGTACGGGCACCTCGTCACCACGAGCGCGGAGCTGACGCAGCACCTCGAAGCCGTCGATGCGCGGGAGCATGACGTCGAGCACGACGAGATCGATGCCGCCGCGATCGAGACGATCGAGCGCTGCCTTGCCGTCGCGCACCAGCTCGACCTCGTGACCGTGCAGCGCGAGGTTGTCGCGCACCATCTCGCCCAGCGGGCCTTCGTCTTCGACGACCAGGATCGAACGGCTCACGATGCGATCTCCCTCCGCGGCAGCCAGAACACGAAGGTCGCCCCCTGCCCGGTGCCTGCGCTGTGGGCCTCGACGTCGCCGCCGTGAGCCCGCGCCAATTCGCGTGCGAGGTGCAGCCCGAGCCCGGCGCCGCCGGCCGAGCCCTCACCGCGCCAGAACGGCTCGAAGACGCGCCTCAGGTCGGCCGGGGGGATCCCGGCGCCGGAGTCCGCGACGACCACTTCGACACGCTCGCTGCCGGGGCGCAGCGCGACGCGCACCGTGGCGTCGCGCGGTGAGAACTTCACGGCATTGTCGAGCAGGTTGTGCAGCACGAGTCGGACCGCCTTGGGATCGCGCGCCAGCGTGACGCTGCCGTCGATCTCGCCGAGCAGCTTCACGCCCGCCGCGTCGGCACGCGCCTGCAGTTCCTCGACCGCGGAGCGCAGATCATCGGCGAGATCACCGGGTCGCGGATGCACCATCGCACCCTCCGCACGCAGGGCGGCCGTCTCGAGCAGGTTCGACAGACCGCGCTCGAGGCGATCGGTCTCGCCGATCATCGCGCGCAGATAGCGCTCACGCGCCGCCGCGGCGACCCGCGGATCGGCGATCGACTCCAGCCCGAGCCGAATGGTGGCGAGCGGAGTCTTCAGCTCATGCGTCGCGCCGGCGAGGAACCGCGCGTGGCTCTGCAGCACCCGCCGCTCCACCCGTTTGCTGGCGACGAACAGCAGTCCGGTCGCGAACAACACCCCGGCGAAGACCGCTGCCTCGCTGAAGAACATCCGCCGCCGCGATCTGGCCAAGGCCGCGAGTCCGTGGCGGTCATCGGCACCGAAGGCGCGCGCGGCGCCGTCGATGTCCTCCGCGATGAGCGCCGTCCCGGCCCGCTCGAGTTCGTTCGATTCGCGGACCTGGAAGGTCACCCACCAGGCGAGCAGCAGCATCGACAGGGAGAGGACGACGCCGAAGACCACGGAGCTGCGCACGGGCCGAAGCGTAACCAGCGACCGATCCGGAGGTGAGACGCGAGCCCGGTCATGAACTGGTGCGCGGTCGGCCGGCCCGCTCCAATGCAGGTGATGACCGAAGGCGCGCTGCGCGAACCGATCCGACCGTCCGTGGTCCGCGCATTGCTCGGTCTCGCCGCGTGGCCGACGGCCATCATCCTCGCGGCACCGGCGATCTTCGCGCTCGGCGCAGGCGATCTGCCCTTCGCCACGCGCGGCGGCACCGCGGCGGCCTTCTTCCTGCTGATCGCATGGATCTGCCGTGGCGCGCGTCCCAGCGGTGTGCGGCGCAGCGAGGCCCGCGTCGCCGCCACCTTGCTCTACCTGCTGGTTCCGCTCGGCATGACCCTGCCGCTCGCGACGCACCCACGTCTCGATCTGCGCGGAGCCCTGTTCGAGTCGATCTCCGCCTTCACCACCACGGGGCTGTCGGTGATGGATGCCGACGGCGCCGCCCCCGCCCTGTTGTTCGCGCGCTCGTGGCTGGCGTGGATCGGAGGTCTGACGGCCGTCGCGCTCGCGGTGAGCGTGCTGCTTCCCCCCGGTGCGAGCGTGGACCTCTCGCCGCAGGCCATGCCGTCGCTGCGCGGTCGCCTGCGCCGCATCGGCACCGCCTACCTCGCGCTGACCGCACTCACCACCTTGGCGCTGATGACCGCCGGGCTGCCCGCGCTCCGCGCGCTGCTGCACGCGTTCTCGGCGGTGTCCACCGGCGGCATGGCGCCGGATCCCCGCGGGCTCACCGACCTGATCCCCGCCGCCCGCATCGCGATCCTCTGCGGCGCGTTGCTCGGGTCCGTGCCCCTGATCTGGCTCAGCGGTGCAGCCGACGCCGACGAGCGTCGCCTCGCGCGCTGGCAGGGTCTGGCCGGACTCGGCGTGCTCGGCTTCGCCACCGTGTTCGTCGCCGCGTCGATGAACCACTTCGGCGCCTTCGAGAGCGGCGCGACGCGCTGGGACGCCGCGAGCCTCGCCGTCAGCGCTCAGACCACGCTCGGCCTCGCGCCGCTGCCGCCCAACTCTCTCGATCCGAGCTCCAAGCTCGCGATGTGCGTCACCATGGCCTGCGGCGGAGCATTCGGATCGACAACCGGTGGCATGAAGCTGCTGCGGCTCCTGATCCTGATCGCCGCGATCCGTCGCTTCGTCGTGCGCTCCGCGTTGCGTCGCGACGCCGTGCTCGACCTCCGCGTCGCCGGCGTGCGCTTCGACGAGGAAGCCGTCCGCCGCGTCCTGCTCGTCGTGGTGCTGTTCTTCGTCACCGTGTTGCTGTCGTGGCTGCCCTTCGTGTTCGCGGCCAAGGACCCGCTCGACGCCCTGGTCACCGTCGTCGCCGCGACCTCCAACTGCGCCTTCTCGACCGGCGCCCCTCTCGCCGAACTCTCGCCACGCCTGCAGGCGCTGCTGATGGCCGACATGCTGCTCGGCCGCCTCGAGTTCCTCGCGGTGCTGCTGGTGCTGTATCCCGGCACCTGGATCGGCGACTGGCGCTCGCGCGCGATCGCGGCGCTGGAGCCCGGCGCGCGCTGATGACTCAGAGCTCGAGAGACAATTGGTCTCTCGAACTCTGCGCGGCTGCGCATGCGGCCACCAGTGAGCATCTGAGAGCCCGTGTCATGGATTCCTTCTCGGGCTCCTAGCGGGACGCGGCCCGCATCGGGAACGCCAGTGATGCGTCCCCGCGACGCAAGGTCTCGCTGCACAACGTGCGCGCACTCGGCGCGTAGTCGAGGTGCGTGGTCTTGCCGTCGCGCAGAAGGTCGATGCTGCGGAGCGAGCCCAGCAGACGGTGGTCCAAGCCGACGTCGAGCGCGAGGCCCTCGGGTGCGGTGACGAGCAGTCGGTCGCCTTCGAAGCGCAGGTCGAAGTGCTGCGCGTCGGCGGGAGCGTCGACGTGGAGCCAGAACTGGTCGTGGAGGACGCCGTCGGACGGTTGCCAGGTCAGCGCGCTCGGCACCGGGTCGCGGCGCTGTCTCAGCAGTTCCGGAAGGATGTCACGGTCGGGGAGTCCGGTGTGCGGATTGCCCTCGATCATGCGGTACTCGACCGGGTAGCCCTCCGGGTCCTTCTCGCGCAGCGACTTCACCAGGGCGTCGAAGGCATTGCAGCGATCGAGGCGGCCGTAGGCGGTGTCCTTGCCGCCGACCATGAAGGAGAAGTGCAGGTTGCGCAGGTTGCAGGCCAGGGTCTCGCCGTCGCTCGGCGCCGACGCCGAGGCGTGCACCGCCGCGAAGCGGTCGGGGATCTTCGGTCCGAGGACGAACGCGCCGTAGCCGCCGTGCGAGTAGCCGATCGCGTAGACCCGATCGGGATCGACGTCGCCGAACAGCACGAAGTTGCGGATCAGGCGCTCGACCAGCGGCGCGATCGCGTCGTCGTAGAACCCGTTCCAGGCGTCGTTCGGCGCGCGCAGCGCGACGTAGCGGTAGCCGCCGGCCTCGGGGTGATCCTTGTAGTAGATCTGCATGTGCCGCCACTGCGAGTCGTTGACCTCCTTCGGCACACCGCCGCCGCCGTGCATCGCGATGACCAGCGCAAAGCCGGCGGGACCGCGTTCGCCGACGGTCTTCTGCGTGTAGGCGCTCTGGCGATCGGCCGTCTTCACGAGATCGGCCTCGAACTCGTTGCGCGCCTCGTCCCACAGCGGGGCGGCGCGCCAGATCGCGTCGACGATCGCGCGTGCCTCCGCCTCGTGCGCATCGACGAAGCGATCGGCCTCGCCCGGAAACGCGACCTTCGCGCGATCCTCGTCCTTCGCCGCGAAGAACGCGGTGGCCGCGGCACGGAAGCCGGACTCACCCTCCGCTCCCGACGGCAGGGTCACCACCTTGCGCAGCACCTCGGCCGTCGTCGGTCCGACCTCGACGTCGACGGCACGCGTACCGAAGGTGACGTGCACGCGCACGCGCTTCCCTTCACGCACGTCGAATCCGAGGTGGTCGTTGGTGTCGGCACGCTCGTCGCGGGCGACGCCGCGCGCGATCAGTCGGGCCGCCGCGTCTTCGCCGAGTTCGAGGATCTCGATGCGCGCCGGGACGCGCGGCCCCTTCTCGCCGTCGACGACGTCGATCTCGAGCCGTGCGGCGTGCGCCGCAGTCGACTCCTTCGGCAGATAGCGCAACGTGACGTCGACCGCATGAGCGCCGTCGCCACGCGCCCACACCAGGGGGAAGCGATAGGGCGTCGGGCGCCAGGTCAGCGCCCAGATGCCGTGGCGGGGATCGCCGGGCACCGCCTTCTGCGCATCGCCGACGAACCACGCGCGGTCGAGTCCCTTCGGGTCGGGTTCGGCGGCGCCGACGAAGTGCCAGCCGTCGAGGTCCCACACCTCGACCCAGGTGTGGTTGCCGCTCTTGCCGGGCCACTCCGCGATGCCGGCGAGCCGCGCCGGCACGCCGACCGAGCGGCAGGCGTCGGCGAGCAGGATCGACAGTCCGGTGCACGAGGCGACACCCTGCTCGATCGACTCGGACGGGCTCTGGTCGGCGCGACGACGCGTGGTCGAGTAGCGCACGCCGACCTCGCGGAACAGGCGCTCATTGATGCGCCGCGCCGCCTCGCCGGGTGTCGTGCAGCCCTCGATCATCGGCAGGCAGCGTGCACGGAGATCGACGCGCCAGGGCTCGCGCTTCTCGGTGACGTGCGCGTAGGGCAACACCGCGTCGAGGAAGACCTCGTCGGGGAGTTGCTCGCCCCACGGCGCGGCGGCGCGCGCCTCGAGCGCGAGACGCACCTCGCCGACGAGGAACGCGGCATCGAGCGAGGCGAGGTCGCCGCTCGGCATGCCGCACAGCAGGTAGCGGAACACCGGTTGCTCGGTCGCGCTCAGCGCGGCGTGTGCGGCACGCAACGCGGCGCCGTGATCGCCGGCCGCCGCGAAGGCGTGCTCCAGCGTCGCGTCGGCGACCGCCGTCGAGTCCTGGGCGACGGACGTGGCGGTCCACAGGGGGAAGAGCAGGGCGGCGAGGACTACGGGTGTCATGGCGTCACGGAGGCGGGGATCGTCGCAGAGCCGACCGCGGGCGACCCAGGTTTTTCGACGAGCGCCGTCCCCCCACAGTGCGGACGACGCGCGAGCGGCGCCGCGACGGGCTTCGCCCGGACGAGCAGGCAGAGAGCGAGAGCAGAGAGGGTGGTAGGGCCGTGCGCCGGACCTCGGCGCACGGCCCTGCTTTTTCGTCGCGCGAGGCGGCCGCGGGTTCGCGTCTGGAACCCGGGCCGCCCCGGGCCATGATGCGCCGCTCTCCTCCCGCGTTCCTCCGCATGAACCGCAAGTTCCGCCTCGCCGCACTCGCCGCCGCGCTGGTGCTCGGCGCCTGTCAGGTTCCCTTCCTCACCACGATGGACATCCGCGAGCGATCCTTCGGCACGAGCCAAGACGGTCACCCCGCGCACCTCTACGAGATGACCAGCCGCAGCGGAATGATCGCGCGCGTGACCGACTACGGCGCGACGCTGGTCGACCTGCTGGTCCCCGACCGCAAGGGCGAACTCGGCGACGTGATCCTCGGCTTCGAGGACGTCTCGGGCTACGAGTCCGACGCCAACCAGTACTTCGGCTGCACCGCAGGGCGCGTCGCGAACCGCATCGCGAACGGCACCTTCACGCTCGAAGGGCGCACCTATCACCTCGCGCGCAACAACGGTCCCAACCACCTGCACGGCGGCGGCACGCGCGCCCTGTCGCGGGTGTTCTGGAACGCCGAGATGAGGAGCACGGTCGAGGGACCGTCGGTGCGCTTCACCTACGTCAGCCCCGATGGCGAGGAGGGCTATCCGGGAGCGCTCAGCGTCGCGGTGACCTACACGCTGTCGCACGAGGGCGAACTGCGCATCGAATACGAGGCGACCACCGACGCGCCGACCCCGATCAACCTGACCAACCACGCCTACTGGAACCTCGCCGGTCAGGGCGCCCCGACGGTGCTCGACCACGAGCTGCAGCTCTTCGCGGCGCACTACACGCCGGTCGACGACACGCTGATCCCGATCGGCACCGTCGATCCGGTGACCCGCGCCCTCGACTTCCGCGCGCCGAAGACCATCGGCCGCGACATCGGCTCGCTGGTCGACACGCCCACGCTCGGCTACGACCACAACTTCGTGCTGAACAGCCCGGGTGGGCCGCTCGCCAAGGCGGCGGTGCTCTCCCACCAGGGTTCGGGTCGCGTGCTCGAGATCTGGACCACCGAGCCGGCGATCCAGTTCTACTCCGGCAACTTCCTGTTCGGTCAGCGCGGCAAGCAGGATCGCAGCTACGCGCTGCGCTCGGCCTGCTGCCTCGAGGCGCAGCACTACCCGAACTCGGTCAACGAGCCGCGCTTCCCCAGCACGATCCTGCGGCCGGGCGAGGTCTACCGCCAGACCACCGTGCATCGCTTCGGCACGCGCTGATCCTCGGATCGGCGCGACGCGCGGCGACGCGGTGCGCTTCCGCGATCCGTCCCATGTCCGACCCCGGAATCGACCGACGCCGCGCGCGCACCCTCGAGCTGGTCGCGCTGGCCGGCGTGGCGATCCTCGCGACGCTCCGCTTCCTCCCCGCGCTGCACGACGCGCACTGGCTCTCGGACGACTACGCGCTGCTCTCGCTGGTGCAGCGCGACGTCGACCCGCCGACGGCGGACTGGGGTCGGATCTGGGGCCAGTTCCACGAGCGCTGGCTGCTCTCGCACGCCTACTGGCGCCCGCTGGTGCCGATCTCCTACGGCGTGAACACGGCCGTGCTGGGATTCGGCGCCTGGTCGTTCACGCTCGGCAATCTGGTGATGCACGTCGCCGCGGCCTGCGCGACCGCGCACCTCTGTTCCCGCCTGTCGCGTGGCGGTGCCCTTGCAGCCCTGCTCGGCGGCGCGTTCTTCGCACTGCACCCTCTCGCCGTCGAACCGGTGCTGTGGATCTCGGCGCGCGTCAGCACGCTCCAGGTCGCGCTCCATCTCGGCGCCCTGTGCGCGCTCGCAGCGCACCTGCAGGATCACCGACGCCGCTCCTTCGTCGTCACCGTGGTCCTCGCGGCGATGGCGCTCCTCTCCAAGGAGTCCGCCATCGCACTCCCCGTCGACTTCCTGCTCGTCGACCTGTGCGATCGCTTCCGCCGGCCGCTGCGTACACGCCTCGCCCTGCATCTGCGCTTCGTTCCGCTCTGGGTCGGCTACCTCGGGCTGCGTCGCGTGCTCCTCGGTTCGATCGCCGGGCTGGACGGCGCGACACCCGACCTCGGTCACCTGGCTTCCCTCGCTGCGCAGAAGCTCGGCATCCTGTTCGTGCCCGACGCGTCGCGCTGGGTGCTGGCCGCATGGATCGCGGTGGCGATGCTCGGCACGGCCTCGGCGATCGGTGCACGCGCTCACGGCGGCGCGCGTGCCGCGCTCGGTGATCTCGCCATCCTGGCGCTGGGGCTGCTCGGCCCGCTGGCCACGTCGTTCGCGAACACGCTGAGCCCGGATCTGGTCGGTTCGCGGCTCGTCTACGGCGCACTCCCCGTGCTGGCGATCGTCGCGCTGCGTCTGCTGTCGCGGCACCGGCGCGCGAGCCTGCGGATCATCGCCATGGGCGGCGGAATCGCGTTCCTCGTCGTGGCGTCGTGGCCCGTCACCGACCGGCAACTGCAGCGCTACGACGCTGCACGCGAGGCAATGGCCGCGATGACGCGCGACCTCGCCGCACCCCCTCGAAAGGTGGATGCCGACCATCCCGCCGCACTCCTCTCGGTGCCGGCGTGGAAGGGAATCCCGGGCGTGATCAACGCGGCGACGGCGCACGCGCTCGGCGAACCGCCCTTCGGCGCACGTCGGATGCCGCTGCTGTCGATCGTCGCCCTGCTCCAGCCGCAGCCCTACACCCAGGACACCGACCCGTCGACGCCCGACCTCTACGGCGACCCCTCGCCGATCCACGCCCTGCTCGATCACGGTTGTCCGGTGGCGTTCTGGAACGACGCGCGACAGCAGCTCGAGTGGATCGCGCGGACGGACCTGCCCGAGGAACTGCTCGCTCCGGGAGCGGACGGCGTGGTGCATCTGCCGCGGCCGATCGACGCGCTCGGCTTCGAGGCGATCGAGCTCCACACCGACGCGGCGACGACGCACGGCTCGCTGGCCTGGTCCACGTCGCAGGGGCTGTTCTCCGGTCCCGTCGAGCTGCCCTTCTCAGGCGGCGAGGTTCGCGGCGACGAACGCGTGTTCGTCGTCGACGCGAGCCGACACGCACCGCTGCTCGTCGCGCAGTCGAACGCGATCCGCATCGACGGCTTCGCTCCACGACTGGACACCGGCCGGGTGCATGCACTGCGCCTGCAGAGGGTCGCCGCGCGACTCCACACCGACCTGCGCTTCGAAGGCGCCGCGCTGCGACTCGGGGATCTGGAGCAGCGCATGGTCTTCGATGTGGCGGCGGACGACGTCGAGCGCGACGTCGTGCTCCTCACCGGCGCGGCGATCCACGCCCTGCGCGTGACCCCTTCGGGACGGGTCGTGCTCACGCCGATCGTGCGCGAGTACCTCCAGGCCTTCGCCGTCCAGCTCCGCGGGGACCGGGTGATGTGGTTGCTCCGCGCGCAGAACCGATCGGCCGGCTCACCCTGCCTGCGCTCGGAACTCGACGTCTTCCGACTCCGCGCGGACTGATCCCGCACGGAGCGCGACGGAGTTCAACGCACGAACAGCTCGAAGCGCAGGCCGTCGGTCGAGGCCACGCCGAGCGGTCCTCCCGCATCCTGCACGATGCACTGGGCGTGGATCGACACGCCGTCGAGCACAGGGTCGTTCGGCAGCGGGATGAAGGTGCGCGCGTAGCCCTTCGCGTTGGCGCTCGACTGCGCGATCCCACCCACGGTGGTGTCGACGAGCAGCGTGTGGCCGAAGGCCGAGAGCGAGAGCGGTGCGGTGCCGACGAAGAAGAACACCGCCGAGCCGGGCGCGGCGTCGCGCAGTTCGAGGCCGAAGGTCGGGTTGCCGAGCCAGCCGGAGCCGAAGGTGTGCAGCTCGGAAGCGTGGTTGCCGGGCGTCGCGGCACCGTAGTGCGACGGCGTGGAGCGCGGACGCAGCACGGCCATGCCGAGCTGGATGTCGCTGATGTAGACGTTGCCCGATGGCTGGAAGGGATAGCAGCCCCACACGCCCGAGAAGGCGGAGAGCCCGTTCGAGGCGTCGTACCAGCCGATGGTGACGGGGTTCGCCGGATCGCTCAGATCGGCCGCTGCGTAGCCGGAGTTGTACCAGGCGCAGTGCAGCACGCGGTCGCGCAGGAACACGTTGTGCACGCTCGAGGACAGCGGGTTGGCCGGGAAGACGTACTGCGACAGTTGAGGGAGCTGACCGGGCGTCGAGGTGCGGAAGATGGTGACCACCCCGCCGATCGCCTCCTGCGCGGAGGCGACGAAGGTGTCGTCCCACGACGGCCAGGCCTGGTGCTGCGCCGTCAGCCCGACGGCCCCGATCTGCGGCATCGCCGGAAGGGCACGCACGTCGAGCAGGCGCAGGAACCCGCGATTGATCTCGGAGACGTAGGCGACCCCGTCCTGCGACTGCAGGTCGTGCACGTACTCCGCGGTGTAGCTGCCGATGTAGCTCGGATTGGTCGGATTCGTGTTCAGGTCGAAGACATGGGCGCCGCCGGAAGTGCCGAGCGCCCAGAGCTGACCGGTCTTCAGGTCGACCGACACGTTGTGCGTGTTGCTCCAGTTGATGCCAGCCGGACGGAAGGTGCGCACCAGTTGCGGACTGTTGAACACCGCGAGATCGACGATCTGCATGCCACCGCCGCCCTCGGTGACGATGTAGGCGTAGTGACCGAAGGTGCGCGCGTCGCGCCACGTCGACGGTGACCAACCCGATGCCGCGGCGCTGATGTAGCCGCGCTGCACGGGGTGCACCGGATCGGTGGTCTCGACGAAGTAGGTGCCCTGCCGACTCGTGAGCAGGGCCATCTCGCGACCCGTTCCGGGCTCGGCGTAACCCCAGATGTCGGAGAAGGTGTCGATCGGCGCGAAGGTGGAGAGCAGGGCGACGTTGTGCGACGTCGTCTGCGACATCACCGCGCCCGCGATGATCGCGAGCGCGGCGGAGCAACGCAGGAGCTGGGTCACGGCGGTGTCGTGGCGGGAATCTGGATGGTCGTGCGTGCGATCAGGGCACCAGGATCTCGAAGCGGCGCCCCTTCGACGCGGCGAAGCCGAGCGGTCCGCCGGCATCCTGCGCGAAGACCTGCGCGTAGAGCTGCAGTCCGGCGAGCGCCGCACTGTTCGGCACCGGCAGTCCGAGCGAGGCCTTGCCGCCCGCGTCGGCCGCGACGGCGGCGGTCCCGCCGACGGTGGTGTCGACGAGCAGCGTGAGGCCGAGGTAGCTCAGGTTCAGCGGAGCCGCACCGTAGAAGAACACGCAGGTCGCGCCGGCCGGCGCGGACTCGGCCTGCAACGCGAAGCGCGGGCTCCCGGTGAACGCGGCGCCGAAGGTGTAGAGCTGCGGTGCGACGCCGCCGGTCCCCGGCGACTCCGTGCCGTAGATCACCGACTGGGCAGCGGGCCTGACGATCACGAGCCCGTTGTCCATGTCCGAGATGTAGATCAGCCCGGAGGGCTGGAAGGGATAGCAGCCCCAATCGCCTTCGTAGCCGCTGGTGAAGGTGCTCGAATCCAGCCAGCCGACCTCGACGGGATGAGCCGGATCGGTCACGTCGAGCGTGCGCAGTCCTTCCGAGTAGTAGGACATGTGCGCGAGGCCGTCGCGCATGTAGGCGTTGTGCACGATCGCAGAGGTGCTTCCGGTCTTCCAGGTGATCAGCGGCACCGGTGCCGACTTGTTGGCGACGTCGATCAGCGTGACGCCCTGGTTGGTCGTCTCCGAGCTGGCGACGACGTAGCGGTTGTCGCGCGTGACCCAGGCGTTGTGACACCAGGTCACCGGAAGCACCGCGAGGGTCCACGACGTGAACGGCCGGGTGAGATCGACGATGCGGAAGTAGCCTCGGTTGATCTCGGCGAGGTAGCCGTAGCCGTCCTGCGCCTGCATGTCGTGCACGTACTCCGTGGTGTAGGTGCCGAGGAAGGTCGGGTTGGTCGGGTTCGCGGTGAGATCGAACACGTGCATCCCGGCCGCCGTGCCGCAGCAGTAGACGCGGCCCATCTGGGTGTCGATGCAGATGTTGTGCGTGTGCCCCCAGCTCGACGGCGTCGCCGGGCTGAAGTTGCGCACCAGCACCGGGCTGTCGGGATTGGCGAGATCGATGATCTGGATGCCACGGGCCGCCTCGGTCACGACGTAGGCGTAGTGACCGTAGGTGCGCGCATCACGCCAGGTGTTGCCCGATCCACCCGCGGGAGTGGCGAAGAAGCCGCGCTGCACCGGTGCACTCGGGTTGGAGCAGTCGAGCACGTAGGTGCCGCTGTAGGTCAGCAGCAGCGCGTACTCCTTGCCGGTGGCGGGGTCGACGTATCCCCACACGTCGTTGACGAATTCGGGGACGTCGAACTGGCCGACGAAAGTGGCGTTGTGCGCCGGGAACTGGGCGAAGGTGCTGCCCGCGACGAGCAGCGTCGCGAGTGCGAGGTCGAGTCGGAACTTCATCGTGCAGGAACCGAGCGGGTATGCGACCGGGGCGAGGTCGCGGCGGAGAGGGCAGGCGAGCGGCGGGATGCTAACGGAGATGACTGCGGCCGTGCCGCTCGGAGCTGCGCACGGAAGACGAATCCCATCGCGTTGCGCCGCATCGCAACGGCGCCAGGAACCTCACTCGAAGGCGAGGCCCAGCGCGATCGCTTCGGCGAGCACGCTGACCTTGCGGCCTTCACCCTCACGACGGAGGTCGAGCAGGGCGTGGCCGCGGTCGATCCGACCGCGCAGGTGGAGGGTGCCCGGCAGGGCCCCCTCGACCAGACGACCGCGCGGAACGAGCCGCAGGATCGGAGCGAGATCGAGGACCGACTCGGCGCAGGCGTCGAAGGACAGGGCGCTGTCGTGCAGCTTGTCGCCGCGCAGCGCTGCGAGGATGGGACCGGTCGCGGTGCCGATGAACACACGTTCGCCGCGCCGGCCGACGGTGACCAAGGTGTCTTCGGCGAGCACGCTGCGGGCCTCGCTGCCCTCGGGCACGTCGGAGCGGCGACGCACGCGGTGTGCCTCGTCGGCGTCCTCCGCGGCGAGAGCCCCGAGTGCATTGCACATGCGGCCGAACAGGGTTGCGGCCGCGGCGTCGTCGCGCGCGACCAGCCCGATCGCGAACTCGAAGGGCGCACCGCTGGCGGACGGCGTGAGCCACGACAGCCCGCAGGCACCGCGGAGTTCGCCGGGAGCGGGCAAGGCCTTGCCGAGCACGCCGAGACCGCTGCGCACGTCGTTCCAGTCGAACAGCGCGCTCGCCGCGGCGACCGGGTCGTCCGCGCGCAGGGCGCACACCAGATGCGGGGCGGGGAAGCTCTCGACGATCGGGCGCAGGTCGACGTCGGTCGGCTCGGCGAGCGCCGTCGCGGCCTCGGGCGGGACACGCATCGCGACGGTGAGTCCATCCGCATCGAGCGCGACCATGGTCTCGAAGTCCTCGGCCTTGCGCGGCGTCTCCTGGTGGTCGGCGTTGCGCCACTCCGCAGGACGCACGTAGAACCCCGCGGAAGGCACACCGCGCAGCTCCGCGCGCACCAGGCGGAAGGCGTCGCGCGCGCCGATCGACTCGACTCCGGCCATCCCGTCGGCGTGGAAACCCATCCGCGCGCTGATCTCCTCCTCCTCCTCGAAGTTGCGCATCAGGAGCAGGCAGCGCTTGCCGAAGCTCGCCCAGGCGATCGATTCCAGCACGTCGTAGTCGGGCGCGTGATGGTGACGGGGCTCGTGCGGTTGCCCGCTCTTCTCGACGACCCTCGCGGTCAACCAGCGCGCGAAGCGCTCGCGATCGAGCAGATCGAACAGGAGGACGGTCTCGCGCGGCAGACCGAGGAAGCCACCCGGGTCGCACAGCGAGACCGCGACATCGCCGGCCGGATCGACACCGACCGTCTGCCACTCCTTCGGATCGGTGAGACGGAACCCGAGCTCGTCACGGCTCTCGTCGTCGGCGCGCGCCACACGCTCCTTCGCAGCCTCGACGAGCAAGGACGCGACCTCGCCGCGCACCGCGCTGAACAGCGCGGCCGGTGCATGGACTCCGATCACGACGGGCGCACGCGCATCGATGTCACGCATGCCCGCGATGTCCGCGATCCGCTGCGGACGATCCTGGGCCAGCAGGGCCGCGACGGACATCAGGCTCGCGGCACACCCGCGCGCGATCATCAGTCCAGCCCCAGTGCGCGACGCACGGCGGTGCGGTCGATCTTGCCGCCGGCGAAATCGTCGAAGGCCCGCGCCGGTGGCGTGATCATGTGCGCCGCGATGAAGGGCGCGCCCTCCTCGGCACCCTGCTGGCTGTCCTTGAAGCAGCACTCCCATTCGAGCGTCGCCCAACCCTCGTAGCGGTACTTGGTCAGCAGCGTGAAGATGCCGCTGAAGTCGACATCGCCGTCGCCGAGGCTGCGGAAGCGACCGGCGCGCTCCTGCCAGCCGCGATAGCCGCCATACACACCGACACGACCGTTCGGCTTGAACTCGGCGTCCTTCACGTGGAAGCAGCGGATGCGCTGGTGATAGAGGTCGATGTACTCGAGGTAGTCGAGCTGCTGCAGCACGAAGTGGCTCGGGTCGTAGAGCAGGCACGCGCGGGCGTGGTCGCCCACGTGGCGCAGGAAGTCCTCGTAGCTGGCGCCGTCGTGGATGTCCTCGCCGGGATGGACCTCGTAGGCGCAGTCGACACCGCAGCTCTCGGCGTGGTCGAGGATCGGGCGCCAACGCCGCGCGAGCTCCGCGAAGCCCTCCTCCACCATCCCCGCCGGGCGCTGCGGCCAGGGATAGACGGTGTGCCACATCAGGGCGCCGGGGAAGGTCGGCATCGCGCTCAGCCCGAGGTTCCTCGACGCGGTGAGGCAGAGCTTCACCTGCTCGGTGCCCCAGCGGTTCATCTCCTGCGGGGTGCGCACGCCTTCGGGTGCGAAGACCTTGAACATCTCCGCATAGGCCGGGTGCACCGCCACGAGTTGACCCTGCAGATGCGTGGACAGCTCGCTGATCTCGAGTCCGGCCTCGGCGGCGACGCCGCGCAGCTCGTCGCAGTAGTCCTTGCTCTCCGCCGCCCGCTTCAGATCGATGCAGCGCGCATCCCACGACGGCACCTGAACGCCGACGTAGCCGAGATCGGCAGCCCAGCGACAGGCTGTGTCGAAGCGGTTGAAGGGAGCGGAGTCGCCCATGAACTGGGCGAGGAAGATGCCGGGACCTTTCATGCTCATCGGAGAACCTGTGGGAATCGTTCGAGGACCAGATCAGCGCGCGACCTTCATCCAGCGACCGGAGGTCGCCGACTTCTGCGCCGCATCGAGCACCGCCTGCACCGCGAGGCCGTCGGCGAAGTCCGGACGGAAGCGCTCCGACCCGGCGAGCGAGCGCACGAAGTCGGCCAGCGTGTGAACGAAGGTGTGCTCGTAGCCGATGATGTGGCCGTCCGGCCACCAGTTCGCGGCGTAGGGGTGCACGGCATCCATGCACATCACGTTGCGGAAACCCTGGCCGTCGCTCGGATCGTCGAAGCGGAACACC
Source organism: Planctomycetota bacterium (assembly GCA_046349595.1). Lineage (GTDB taxonomy): Bacteria > Planctomycetota > UBA1135 > UBA1135 > UBA2386 > JACRLW01. The sequence continues at coordinate 263,735 of JAXMCA010000001.1, read as the reverse complement.
TCGAGCTCGTTCATGCGTTCGAGGTTCCAGCGGATGGAACCCTTCTCCCCGCTGATCTCGATCACGTTGTGGTTCTTGCGACCGGGGGCGACACGGGTCGACTCGTAGGTTCCGATCGCGCCGCCGTCGAAGCGTGCGAGGAAGGCGAAGGCGTCGTCGACGTCGACGTCGTGCCGCTTGCCGGAGCCGTCCTTGCGGGTCTTGGTGAAGGTCTGCTCGATCCCGCAGACCGACTCGAACTCGAGGCCGGTCATGAAGCGGGTCATGTCGATCAGGTGGGCGTTGAGGTCGCCGTGGGCACCGGAGCCGCACACCGAGCGGTCGTTGCGCCAGCTCCACGGCGAATCCGCGGAGCTGAGCCAGTCCTGCAGGTAGACGGCGCGCACCTGGCGCACCGCACCGATGTCGCCCCGCGCGATCATGCGCTGCGCGAGGCTCGCCGCCGGACAGCGACGGTAGTTGTGCCACACTCCCACCTTGCGTGACGACTTCGCCGCGGCGGCCGCCATCTTGCGCGCGTCGACGAGCGTCAGCGCGAGCGGCTTCTCGCACAGCACGTGCTTGCCGGCCTTCAACGCCGCGAGCGCGATCGAGGTGTGGCTGTCGTTCGGGGTGGCGATGTCGACCACGTCGATGTCGTCACGCGCCAGCACGGCGGCGAGATCGATCGACGCCTCCGCGAAGCCGAACTTCTCGCGCGCCGCCTCGACCCGCTCGAGATGACGCCCCACCACGACCTGCGGCACGACCAACGCCGGCAGGTCGAAGAAGTGGTTCACCTGCCGCATCGCGTTGCTGTGCGCGCGCCCCATGAAGGCGTGCCCAACCATCGCGAATCGCAGGGAGCTCTTGTCGGGAGTGGTGGCGGACCGGGACTTCGACTGCGGCTGCACGATCACCATGGGCCGCGCAGCGTAGCCCCGGCCACCCGCACCATGAAGACACCACATGCGGAGTCCCGGACGGGAAATGGACAAGTGCACCGCCGCGCGCGAAAACCCGCTCCCCGCGATGTCCAGAACCACACCCTTCCTCTTCGGACTGCTCGTCCTCGCATCCTGCGCGAACCCGCTCCCGCGCGACCCGGTGGCCGACAACCTCGATCCGTCGGTCAGCCCGGCCGTCGACTTCTTCCAGTACGCGAACGGCGGCTGGATCGCACGCAATCCGATCCCGGCGACCGAATCGGCCTGGACCATCGGCCATCTCGTGAACGACGAGCTCTACGCGATCAAGCGCGCGTTGAACGAGAAGGCGGCCGCGCACGAAGCGGCGATCGGCAGCGACGAGCGGCGCATCGGTGACTTCTGGGCGGCCGGCATGGATGAAGCCCGGGCCGACGCGCTGGGCACCGCGCCGCTTCGGGAGTGGCTCGACGCCATCGCCGCCATCGCCGCTCCGGCCGATGCCGTCCGTGTCGCGTCCGCACTCCAGCAGATCGGCGTGCACGCCCTGTGGTCGATCCACGTCGACCAGGACCCCAAGCAGAGCGACGTGATCGCCGTGCACCTCCGACAGGGCGGACTCGGACTCCCGCAGCGCGACTACTACCTGAAGGACGAGCCGGGCATCGTGAAGGTGCGCAACGAGTATCCGCACCACATCGCGCGGATGCTGAAGCTGTGCGGCGCCGACGACTCCGCGGCGGGCGACGCGGGCGCGGCGATCCTCGCCTTCGAGACGCGTCTCGCCTCGGCCTCGCGCGCCCTCGAGGCGCTGCGCGATCCGTACGCGAACTACAACAAGATGTCGGTCGAGGAGCTGCATGCCCAGCACACGCCGTCGATCGACTGGCGGACCGTGCTCGACTCCCAGGGCCTGCGCGCGGCCGACACCCTGATCGTCGGCCAGCCCGAGTTCTTCAACGCCCTCGACGCAACCCTGCAGACCACGCCGATCACGGTCCTGCGCGACTACCTGCGCTTCCACCTGCTGCGCGAGTACGCACCCTGTCTCGGCAAGGCCTTCGACGACGAGAACTTCGCCTTCTACGGCACGGTCCTGCGCGGCGCGAAGCAGCAGCGACCGCGCTGGAAGCGCGTGCTCGACGCCGAGGAGGGCGCGATGGGCATGGTGCTCGGCCGCCTGTTCGTGGCCGACCACTTCCCGCCGGCCGCGAAGCAGCGCTACGACGGACTGGTCGAGGCGATCCGCACCGTCTACCGCGAGCACATCGAAACGCTGACCTGGATGAGCGACGCGACCAAGCGCAAGGCGCTCGACAAGCTGGCGCGCATGGGCAAGAAGGTCGGTTACCCCGACAAGTGGAAGGACATGTCGACGCTCGAGGTCGCGCGTGACAGCTTCGCGCAGAACATGATGCGCGCCGAGCGCTGGCACTTCGCGGACGGCGTCGCCAAGTTCGGCAAGCCCGTCGACCGCAGCGAATGGGAGATGACGCCGCAGACCTACAACGCCTACTACAACCCGAGCAACAACGAGATCGTGCTGCCGGCTGCGATCTTCATGATCCCCGGCTTCGCCGACGCCGAGCTCGACGACGCCGTGGTCTACGGCTACGCGGCGGCGAGCACGATCGGCCACGAGATCACGCATGGCTTCGACGACGAGGGCCGCAAGTTCGACGCCGACGGCAATCTCACGGACTGGTGGACCGCGGAGGACGCGAGGAACTTCGAGGAACGCGCCGCGGTGATGGTGCGCCAGTTCGACGCCTTCGAACCGATCCCGGGCATGCACATCAACGGCAAGGCGACGCTCGGCGAGAACATCGCCGACCTCGGCGGCGTGGTCCTCGGTCTCGACGCCTTCAGGAAGACCGAGCAGTACCGCAAGGGCGAGTCGATCCGCGGCCTGACCCCGGCGCAGCGCTACTTCCTCGGCTATGCACTCGGCTGGCTCGGACACCAGCGCGAGGAGCAACTGCGTCAGCGCCTGCTCAGCGACGTGCACTCACCCGCGAAGTGGCGCGTCAACGGCCCCTTCGCCGACGTCGACGGCTTCTATGCGACCTTCGGCGTGAAGCCCGGCGACCCGATGTGGCGCGACGAGACGGAGCGCGTGCGCATCTGGTGAGCTGCGCGTCCTGCACGTTGCCGCCGGCTTCCGATCGCCATCGCAGAAAAACTCGGGGCGCGTGAAAGAATCCCGTCGATGCGTCTGCGGTCGCGTCGCGTGATGCACGCGGGATCGCGCCGCGTCACGTGAACGTCAGTTCACGCGAAACAGAATTCGATCGCAGGCATTTCCAGGGCCCCTCCCGTCCGCCACGGGAATCGATCGATGGCTTCGCGCGCGTTCCTGGATTCTCGACGAGTGCAGTTCGCTGCGCTCATCGCGGCCAGCCTGGGAAGCGTCGCCGTCATCGCGTCGATGTGGCCCGTCGCCCATGCGCCACTCGCATCGCGCAGTGAAGCGCAGTCATCGGAAGTCCGCAGGGAACCACTGCGCGCCGTCGCGTCGATCGAGGCCGGGCCACGCATCGAGTCGGGCAGCTGCAGGACGCTGCACGGGATCGTGCGTGCCCGCGATGGGCGCCGGATCCCCGACGTCTCCATCGCGTGGGACGGCGACGACAACGCCGACCGAGGGATCCGCACCGGGATCGACGGTAGCTTCGTCCTCGAGGGCATCGCGTCCGGCAGTCACCAGTTGATCGCACGTAGTCCCGCGATCCTGACGTGGTCCGGGTTCGTCGACATCGGTCCCGGCAGCGGAGACTTCACGCGCGAGATCGTCGTCGACCTCGGTGTGCCGGTGTCGGGCTTCGTGGTCGACGACCTCGGTCTGCCCGTGGCCGACGCGCGGCTCACGCCGTGGCGTCGCGGCCCTTCCGCGGAGGAGCTCGATGCGCGCACGGCGACGTCGACCGACGACGCCGGTCGCTTCGAACTGCGCGGCGCGGCGACCGGTCCGACCTGGGTGCTGGTCGAGCACGCCGGTCATCCGGCGAAGAAGGTCGCTCTCGACCCGCGGCGCGTGGCGCGCGTGCAGCTGGAACACATCTCCTCGGTCGACCGCCTGCGCCCACCGCGCACGGCCGACCACCAGGCCCTGGTCTCCCCACATCCCCCCACCAACGAGGTGAATCGATGACTCGCAGATCTCTCGGGCTCGTCCTGAAATCGGGCTTGCTCGTCGCGGCAATCGCGCTGAGCGGTTGCTCTGGCTCCGACGGTGCCGCCGGCACCAGCAAGGGCACCCTCACCGGACAGGTCACCAACAAGGCGAACGGGAACAGCCCTGTCGCCGGAGCCAGCGTGGTGACGACGCCGGCGATCGCCGGACTGACCATCACGACCGACGCGAACGGCGAGTACAGCGTGCTGCTGCCGGTCGGCAACTACGTCATCACGGCGCAGGCGGCCAACTTCCAATCCGCCGAGTCCCAGATGTCGGTGCTCGCTGCGGTGAGCCAGACCTGCAATCTGGAGTTGGACCCGGTGTCCAACGTGATCGTCAACATCGCCGGTGGACCGAGCGACCCGCTCCCGGGATCCACCTTCACGCTGACGGCCACGGTCACACCGATGGACGGGTCGACCGTCCAGTCCTACGCGTGGTCGCAGACGCACTCCGCGGCGGCAGCCATCACCGGTGACAACACGCCGACCCCGTCGATCACGCTCGGCGATCTCGCCGAGTACAAGGCGGCGCTGCTGAGCCACCTGCAGGTGCAGGACCGCTTCGAGATCCTGGGGGTCGACCCCTACGCGCTCGAGTTGGGCGGGATGGTCGCCTTCGAGTGCGCCGTCACGACCACCAGCGGCACCTACACCAAGGACATCGAGGTGCACGCGAAGCTCGAGTTCGCGGCGGTCTGCACGGGGCTGCGAAACCTGCCGATCGGCGTTCCGGTGCTCCTCGGTGGAGCCGACCAGGCGAGCTACAACTGGACGCTCAATCGTCCGCCGGGCTCGACGGTCGCGCTGATGGACGCGGACACCCGCTTCCCGTGGTTCGTTCCCGACGTCGGCGGCATCTACACCGTCAATGTCACCAAGCTCGCGAACAACTCGAACGTCATGATCGAGCTGAACGCCGGCGAATGGGCGGCCGGCATCGTCGGAATGGACGCCAATGGACGCCCTGAGACGAGCTGTGCGCTCGCCTGCCACGCCACCGTCCACAACGACAAGTTCGTCGACTGGTCACGGACCGGCCACGCCGAGATCTTCACCGACAACATCAACACCGGCGGTCACTACGGACCGAGTTGCTTCCCCTGCCACACGGTCGGTTACCAGACCGGCGGCTTCGACAGCACGACCGGCTTCACGAACTTCATGTCCGCGATGTTCCCCGGTGGAATGAGCCACCCGAACGCCGCCAACTGGGACAACACGCTCGCCAACTGGCCGGAACAGGCCAAGTTCGCCAACATCCAGTGCGACAACTGCCACGGCCCGACGGGTACCGGCAGCGCACACCGCATCCAGTCCGATCGACGCATCAGCGTGTCGGCGGCGGTCTGCGGAACCTGCCATGGTGAACCGCTGCGGCACGCGCGCTACCAGCAATGGCAGCGGAGCGGCCACGCCAACTTCGAGGTCGCGATCTCCGAGTCGAGCAGCAGTTGCTCCAAGTGCCACACGGCGCAGGGTCACCTCGCCTGGGCGGAAGCGGGCTGGGATCCGGGCTTCTCCGGTGTCAGCGTCGATCCGGCGGAGGCACAGCCGATCACCTGCGTGGTCTGCCACGATCCTCACAACGTCGGCACGACCTCCGGCAACGCCAGCAACGCGCACATGCGGCTCGAAGGCAATACACCGATGCTGCTCGCCGGGTACCAGGCGGTCGGTGTCGGCAAGGGCGCGATGTGCATCGTGTGCCACAACACCCGACGCGGCGAGGCCGACGCCGTGGTCACGACCACGCCGGATCAGGTCCCACACCGCGGCGCGCAGGGCGACGTCCTGCTGGGCCAGAACGCGTTCTTCGTCGACAACGTGCGCGGGCCTCACTCGCTGATCGAGGACACCTGCACGAGCTGCCACGTCGAACGGACGCCTCCGCCCGCGGATCTCAGCTATCAGCTCGGCGGGACCAACCACACCTTCGCCGCGAGTCCGACGATCTGCGCGGACTGCCACGGTGAGTTCACCGCGGAGTCGGTGAAGGGCAACACCGAGCACGGACTGGTCGACCTGGCCAGCCGGATCTCGACGGCCCTCGCGGCGGAGATCCGCTTCCACGTCGCGGCCGGACGCGACGTCCGCGTCACCGGCACGGACGCCGGCGGCGCCGCGTTGACGGTCGTGATCGGTTCCACGTCGACCCTCGGCCCCATCACCCTGGCCGAGAGCCACGGTCGCGGCGCGATGAACATCGACATCGACAACGGCGCGGGCGTGATCCACGTCTACGGCGTGCGTCTGAACACCGACGTGACCTTGCTCACCGACGGAACCGCCGACGGGAAGCTGCTCGCCAACAACTACGCAGCCGCCAGTGCGGGCGTGATCGCGCGCGCCAACTGGAACTACTACATGATCGAGAACGACAGCAGCGGTGGCATCCACAATCCGGGCTGGGTGATGGCGATCTTCGCCAACACCGTGCGCGAGCTGCGCGCCATCGAGAGGTGAGCGCGACCGTCCCCGGACGCCGTACCCGCCCCTGATCCCGGTGATCCTCGGCGGGTCAGCGCGCGAGCAGGCGGAACACCGCACTCTCGCGCGGCTCGCCGAGCGTGCCGCTCTCCATGTCGAAATCGACGAGCGGCACGCGCCAGAACAGGCTGCGCGTGCCGTCCTCGTGCTCGTCGACGAAGCACTTGCCGTCGAAGCCCCCCGCGGGGTCATGCGAGCCGACCGCCTCGACACACGCGTACCGCCGGCTGGTGACGACCTCGGCGGTGAACACGGCGGTGTCCTGGTTGCGATGCCGCACCCCGTCCCAGACGCTCTCGAACCCGACTCCGGGCGCGCGCCAGGTGCTGAGCTTCGTGACCGGACACTTCCACTCGGCCAGCGGTTCGTAGTCGGCGCGGAACCACCGCGCCGGGCCATGCACGGTCGCGCGGGCGCCGCGGAGCTCCACGCGCGCCGCCGACTCGAGGGGCGCCGGCAGCAGTTCGAAGGCGAGCGCCGGGTCGCCGAACACGGTCGCCGCATGGAGCTGGTAGCGGAGTCCGCCGCCGCGTCCCTCGCCCCGCGCCAGCATCGCGACGATCACGCGATTCTGCGCCCACCGATGCGCAGCGCCGAGCGCGCAACCGTCGATCAGGGAGTTCAGGAACTCGGTGCGGAACAGCTCCTGCTGCGCCGTGCCACGGCGGTTGTTGCCGACGAAGGCGAGCGCACCATTGCGCAGCAGCCGCAGTGCGACCGATCGATGCTGCGGATCCATGTCGAGCGCCGCGGTGCTGCATCCGCTTGACACGATGCAAGACGGCGCGAGCAGCACCTGGCTGTCCCAGTGCGCGGTCTCACCAAGCACCGTCCACGCCGCATGCGAGCCGTGCGTGATCAGCCCGGCCTGCGTCAGCGGCGAGTCCTGCGTGATCGGCTTGCCGCCGCCGTGGTGACCGAGGAAGCGCATGCCGAGCCCCTCCAGCATCGGACGGGAGTCGGCGTCCCACTCGGCGCTCGCGAAGCCGTGCGCATAGGCACGATCGCGGAAACCGCGCTCGACCAGTCCTCGACAGGCGATCATGGTCGCGGACGGCAGGTCCTCGGCCAGGAAGCGCGCGAAGGACAGGTCGGCGAAGGGATCGTCGTCGGTCTGCGCGAGCGGCAGGTCGGAGCAGAGGTCGGCGTCGGTCGGCTGCGCATCGCCGACGATCGCCATCGGCAGCACGTCGGGCCAGCCGCACAGACACAGGGTGTCCGGCTTGTTCCTCAGGGCATCGCGCACGCGCGCGATCGCCGCACGAGTGTCTCGGGGCACGGGCGCCGTGAGAGTCAGGCTCGCACCGCGCGCTCCCTCGTCGGTGTCGAGATCGATCGCCTCCCTTCGACCGGCGAGCACCACCTCGTCGCCGGTGTGGTGCGGGGCCTCGTCCCGGCCGTCGAAGCGCCCGTCGCCGTCGAGGTCGAACTGCACGAAGGCGCGGCCGGACCTCGGGTCGATGCCGGTCAGGAAGCTGGTCTTGCCGGCAGGCCGATCCACGCAGCCCTGACGACGGCCTGCGCGCGACGCCTGCGCACCGACAGGCGGATCGCCGGCCTCGACGCCGGTGGCATGCGACTCCTTGAAGTGTGCGTCGCCGGGCGAGAAGACGAGCGCTCCGCCCCGCGCGGCCGCGAGCAGGGCCCCGGCGAGCGAAGAGGAGCGGACGTGACCGCGGCGCGCATCGTCGGGAGCGACCGCGGCGAGATAGCCGACCGTCCGCTGCTCCCGCTCCAACTCGCGCGCGACCGCGACCTCGTCGACGAGTTCGACGACCTTCACGCCCTCGATGTGCAGCCCACTGCGCGCACCGATCACGTAGACCTTGCGCACGCCGAGCTGACCGAAGAGGTCCTGGTACGACGTCGCCGCCGCGGGGGATGCGAAGGGCAGCAGCGGCAGCCCCATGCGGGCCGCGAACACCCCGGCGGACAGGCCGGCGCGTCGGTCGGCGAAGTCGCAGACCACCGCGGATGAGGCCTTGGCGAAAGCGCGGCGCACCAAGGCACGCGCGAGATCCCCGCCGGTCGCGGCCACGATCGTCTCCACCCGCAGGTCCGTGGCGGGGGGCAATTCGCCGAGCGCGATCACCTCAGTCGGTTCGTAGCGCCGCAGGAAGTCGAGCAGCTCGGGTCGCCACGGCGCCTCCGCCTGCACGGCGAGCACCACCGGCGCCGCACCCTGCGCCGCGGCTGCCGCGAGAGCGCACAGGTAGGCGGTGTCGTTCGCCACCGGATCGGCGCCGAGCGGAACCAGATACGCGGCGCGCGGGCCGGTCTGCTGCGACAGCACCGGTCCGGCGAGTGCGAGCAGGGACGTCCACGCGAGGAGTGGACGTGGCGGCGAGCGCCGTCGGGCGCGAAGCGACATGGCGCAGAGTGTGCCCAGGCTCACGAAACCATGCCCGACGCAATCCCGATCCGACACTCCGCTGCAGGGGCGAGGGCAGTTGCCGCACCTCCCCCTATGCTCCGCGCGCTCCCTTGCGCTCGCGTACCCCCCTCCGCAACCGTCTCCTCGCCGTCACCTGCGCCACGCTCGTCGCGCTGGTGTGCGCCGAGACCGCCCTGCGCGTCCTCGGCCTGCCGGCGCCGAGTCGTGACTTCCACCATCTGCGAAGCCTCGGTCAGCACGCGTCGATGTTCGTGCCCGACCCGGAGCTGTACTGGCGCATGGCGCCGGGGGACCCGCTGGAGCCGGCGAACGAGATGGGCCTGCGTGGCCCGCTGCCTCCCGCCACACACGAGACGAACGACTTCGTCGTGGTCTGCATCGGCGACTCCTGCACCTTCGGCGCCGGCGTGCGCTACGACGACACCTACGGCGCGCGGCTCGGACTCGCCCTGCAACGCGCGATGCCGGATCGCCGTGTCGATGTCGTGCTGTGCGCACTCGGCGGCTTCTCGACGCACCAGGACCTCGTGCTCCTCGGTCGCCTGCTCCAGCGCACGAAACCCGACGTCGCCGTCTTCTACACCGGCCTCTTCAACGACTACTCGCCCGCGATCGGCAAGGACGACTTCGCGCGCGCACACCCTCCGTTCCTGCACCTGTTACGCCTCCTCGATCGCGCGCGCGAGACCGAGTCCGAGATCACGCAGGCGCAGAAGGACTTCGTCGGCGGTGGTCACGTGGCGCATCCGCGCGTGCCGCTCGACCGCTACCGCAGCAATCTCGACGCGATGCGCGCGATGCTGGAGGAGCACGGCTGCCGATCGCTGATCGCGGTGTTGCCGCCGCGCACGCCACGCATGTCCGCGATCTACGTCGACGGGCTCGCCTGGCTGGACGCGACGCGGGACTTCGCGAACTCGCCCGGCATCACCCTCGTCGACCCTCAGCGGCGCTTCGACTCCCTGGTCGCGAGCCTGCCGCAGGACCTGTTCGGCAAGGACGATCCTTGGCCCTGCTTCGTCGACGTCGGCCATCCCTCGGTGTTCGGCCACCAGTTGATCGCCGGGATGTTGCTGGAGTCGCTGCGACCGCTGCTGTTGCGCGACGCTCCGGAGGTGGGATCGGTCGAGATCACCTGCGATCGAAGCACCCTGCCGGCCTGGCGCGCCGGCTTGCTGCGCATCGGGCTCGCCGGCGCGCGCGACATCGACCGCGCGTGGATCGGCGATCAATGGATCCCACAGCTCCGCGCCGTCGACGACGATCATCTCGAACTCGATCTGCCGGCGCTGATGGCCGCCGGTGAACACACTCTGGAGCTGCGCGGCACGACCGGGCTGCGGCGCAGCACGATCCGCTTCCGGGTGGAGCCGCTGCCTCTGGCGGTGCACACCGTGGCCCACGACGACGGCAGCTTCGACCTCGTCGCCGAAGGCGAGGGTCCCGCCGGCTTCCAGGTCGGCGTGTGGGTCGAAGCGAATCTCCGCGCAACGCCCCGCCCGACGCGCTTCGGCGACTTCGCCCTCGCCACCGGAACTCCCGGCGAGGAACGCGCGCCGGCGACCATGCCGTTCCGCTTCGATCATCTGCCACCCGCACCGCTCACCACCACGATCGACGCCACGGGCCATTGGCACGCGCAGTCCAAGGTCCCCGCGGGCACGAAGCTCCCCGAGCAAGCGGTGTTGCAGGCCTTCCTCACCGACTCCTCACGGCCGTGGTTCGGCGCGTTGAGCGCAATCGCGACCCTGCGCCTGCGCTGATGCGGCCGCGACGACGTCGGTGTGCCTCAGCCGCGCAGCACCGCGGCCATCGGTACGCCACCGGGCAGATCGGCGCCGTCGACGGCGATCGCACGTCCGCCCCGATCGAGCGTGCAGGACAGCGCGAGGTCCAGCAGGTCGTCGTCGCCCGGCGCGCGCTCAGCCCGCAGGTGCGCGACGCCGGTTCCGGCGTCGAAGGTCCCCCACAACGGTGTCTGCGTGCGCAGGAGCAGCGTCCCGACACGGCCGCGATGCGCGGCGGCGAGGATCGCCGCGGTCTCCGTCGACGCCGCACCGCGATCGAGGAGATCGCGCACGCGGGCGACCTGGGAGCTTCGCTCGACGTCGAGCGAACGTGCGGCGATCTCGCGCGCGCGACGGCACAGCGCCGTGCAATCGTCGTGATCGACGTTGCCCTCGAGGGTCTCGGCGCACAGTCGCGGGTGCCGGCTTGCGCGGCGGAACATGTCCGCCTCGTAGCGCACACCCGCGACCACCAGCGGAGGCGGATTGTCCCCGACCTTCTCCATCAGGACTTCGTCGAGACGACGCACGAGGCGCCGGAACTCGTCCTTGTGGAGGTCGGCGGCTCCGCCCTGCCCGTGGAACATCTCGGCGCGACCGCCGTGCGCACCGGCGGAATGCGATTGAAGGACACTGCCCCCCTCGGCGACGCGCGGAAGGGCCGCGAGACCCTTCTCGACCGTGCCCAAGGCGACCTCCTTCGCGTCACCACCTTCGCACTCGACCAGACGCACCGCGTTGCGGCTGAGCGTGAGCAGGTGGAAACGCGAGTCGTCGCCGAGCTGGCCGAACAGGGGGCGCAAGCAGAAGCGGTCGCCGACGTAGACCAGCTCCTCGACCGGACGCTGCAACCGCACGATGCGGACGTCGGTCGGCGACGCGAAGATCGCATAGCCGGCGCCACGACCGAACAACTCGGTCTCGTCGAGCTCGTGGACGCGGCGGCGGATCGTCGTCGCCATCGCATGCGACACGCGCCCGCCGTTGGCGAGCTTCTCGATGTCCTCGAGAACATGCCGCAGCCGCACGAGGTCCTCCTGCGCGGCACCGGTTGCCGCATGCGTCGGCTGGTAGATCGTGGCGAGCAATCTGCCACGACGTCGAGCGAGTTCGTCGAACGCAGGCTTGTCGATCATCGCGTCGTCCTCCGTCTGTGGCGTCGAACTCCCCGTGGATCGCGGAATCACGTCGAACGCGGCATCCATCGCCTGAAATGGGACCGGCGGGGCGGGCGTTGATCGCGAGCCGGGCGGGCGCCCGGCGACGGAGGTATGCAATGAAGACCCTGATCCCGAAGCGGAACGATCCGGTCGCCTTCCGTTCGGAGTTCGACGACCTCATCGAGCGCTTCTTCGAGCCCTTCGAGGACACCGCGGAAGCCGCGTGGCCCGCCGTGTTCCGCGGCAAGATGGTGCCGGCGATGGACGTCGCGGAGACCGAGAAGGAGTTCCACCTGACCTTGGAGCTCCCCGGTCTCGACGAGAAGGACATCCAGATCGAGCTGATGGGCAATCAGCTCCGCATCTACGGCGAGCGCAAGTGGGAACACGAGAAGAAGGCCAAGGACTACCGTCGCGTCGAACGGCGGTTCGGCAACTTCGAACGCGTGTTCACGCTGCCGCAGAACGTGCGCCTCGAGCGTGACGCGATCGTCGCGACCTACAAGAAGGGCCTGCTCGACATCAAGGTGCCGAAGCTCGAGCCCACGCCGGCCGCGAAGATCACGGTGAAGAGCGGCTGAGGGAGGATCGCGGAACGCCGCGATGTGGCGGGCCTGCCACGCCTGTGCTCGCGCGGCAGGCACCCGCCGCGGATCCGCGGCACACGGTCCGTCGGGTAACACGCGAGGCGTGACCGCGAGCCGCGCGAACGCCATGCTTGCTCGTCGATGGCCTCCATCAGCTCCTTCATGACCGGCGATCACCGCGCCTGTGACCTGCGGCTCGCCGATCTCGAGAACCACGCCGCGGCGGGGCGATGGCCCGAGGCACGGACCGCATGGCACGCCTTCGAGGCCGCGATGCACTGCCACTTCCGCCGCGAGGAGGACGTGCTGTTCCCGGCCTTCGAGCAGGCGACCGGCGGCGGTGGAGGACCCACCTCCGTGATGCGCATGGAGCACGGCCAGATGCGCACGACGATGGCGCAGATCGATGCGGCAGTCCGCGCCGGCGACAAGAAGCGCGTGCTCGCACTGACCGAGTCGCTGATGGTGCTGATCCAGCAGCACAACATGAAGGAGGAGCAGATCCTCTACCCGATGTCGGAGCAGATGGTCGACGACGCTCGACGCGTCCTCGGCGAGATCGAAGCCGTCCGTCCCGAATGAGGTCGACCTGGTGACGGCACACGCGCGGATCCTCGACGTGAGCGGACTGCCGCCGCCGCAGCCCATGACCGAGATCCTCGCCGCGCTGCGCTCGCTGGGCGCCGACGAGTACCTGGTCGTGCAGCACCGTCGCGAGCCCTTCCCGCTCTACCCGATGTTGCAGGAGCTCGGCTTCGCCTGGCAGGTGCACCACGGCGCGACGCCCCCGATCGAGATCCTGATCTGGCCTGCGAGTTGGCCGAACGCACCACGCGGTGCGGAGACGGATCGCCACCGATGAAGCCGCTGCCGCTCGCGCTCGACGATCTGCCGCCGCTCCGCGTCCCGCTGCGCTTCTTCCTCACCGCGCCGCTGTTCGGCGTGATCGCCGGGCTCGTCGTGCTCGTGCAGGGCGACACGGTGCTGCTGTCGCGCTGGCAACCGCAGGCGATCCAGGTCACCCACCTGTTCACGCTCGGCTTCTTGCTGATGGTGATGATCGGCGCGCTGTTCCAGGTGGTGCCGGTCCTGCTGGGACGCGGCATCCCGGCGGCCCTGCGGGTCGCGCAGGTCGTGCATCCGCTGCTGACCGTCGGATCCCTGGCGCTCGCCTTCGGACTCGGTGGCCCGACTCCCAGTCTGGTCGAGCTCGGTGCCGTCTCCCTCGCGCTCGCGCTCGTCGTGTTCGTGCCGCTCCTCGCCTGGCGCGTGCTGCGACGCGCCCGCGGTGGCGATGCCCTGTTCACGATCCGGTTTGCCGTGCTCGCGCTGCTGTGCACTGTCGCGCTCGGCCTGTGGATGGCGGCCGGCATCGCCTGGCCGGCACTCGGCATCGCCTACCGCAACGTCACCGACGTGCACGCGGGCTTCGGACTGTTCGGCTGGGTGCTGCTGATGATCATGGGCGTCAGCCAACAGGTCGTGCCGATGTTCCACGTCACGCCGCCCTTCCCTGCGGCCGTCGCGCGCAGCTGCGGTGCGGCGACATTCGCTGCGCTGGTCGTGCTCGCCTTCGCCTCCACGCCGCTCGTGGTGGCTTCCGGCGAAATCGCGATCGCGGCGGCAGGTCTCGCCTGGTCGATGAGCCTGCTCCTCTTGCTGAAGCGACGCCGTCGACGGCGCTCGGACGCGACCGTGTTCGCGTGGCAACTCGCCGGAAGCGTGCTCGTCGCGACCGCACTGCTGACCCTCGTGCGGACCCTCGCTCCCGCGCTCGTCGTTCCCTGGCTGCCTCCGCATCGGCAGACCCTGCTGCTCGGCGTGCTGTCGCTCCTCGGCGTCGCGAGCACGGTCGTGCTCGGCATGCTGCCGAAGATCCTCGCCTTCCTCGGCTTCACGCATCTGCAACGTCGCTGCCTGAAGACGCCCACGGCCATTCCGCTGCTGCCGACGATGGACGACCTGTTCCCGATGCCGGGAGCGCTCGCTCAGATCGCGCTGCACGCGGTGACTCTCGTCGTCTGCGTGACCGCGCTCTTCGCCGCATCGCTGGTGCGCATCGCCGGCGCACTTCTCGTCGCCGACTTCGCCCTCTGCGCGATCCTCCTCGGCATGGCGGCTCTGCGCTACGGCCGCGCGTCGTCGGCCATCGCCCGCCATGTCGCCGGGGCGAGCGCGGGCCCGGTCCAGGCAGCCGCGATGCGCTGACGGGATCGCAGCATGCGCCCTCGGAACCTGCTCCCCGGCACCGCTAGACTCGCGCGACGATGTCCGCCCTCCCGATCGCCTTCGCGCTGCTCGCTCTCGTCGCTCCGCAGGACGCACCACACGGGCCGCGTCCCCTCCCGCTGACCGAGGTCCGCCTGCTCGACGGCGAGCTCCGTCACTCGCAGGACCTGCTGGTGCGCTACCTGCACGAGGTCGATCCCGAGCGCCTGCTGCACGACTTCCGGGTCAATGCCGGGATCGCATCGGATGCGAAGCCTCTCGGCGGATGGGAGGCGCCGGACTGCGAGCTGCGCGGGCACTTCACCGGCCACTACCTCAGCGCCTGCGCGGAGGCCTTCGAGGCGACCGGCGACGACGAGCTCCGCGCGCGCGCCGTCGCGATGGTCGCTGCGCTCGCGGAGTGCCAGGACAAGCTGGGCAAGGGCTATCTCAGCGCCTTTCCCGAGAGCTTCTTCGACCGTCTCGAACGCGGTGAGCGGGTGTGGGCGCCGTGGTACACGCTGCACAAGGTGCTGCAGGGACTGATCGACGTGCACCTGCGCTGTCACGATGCGCGCGCGCTGGAAGTGGCCACGCGCTTCGCCGACTGGGTCGATGCGCGCACCGCCCGTCTCGACGAAGCGGCGATGCAGAAGACCCTCGACACCGAGTTCGGCGGCATGCCCGATGCGCTCGCCGCGCTCCACGCGATCACCAAGGAGCCGCGGCACCTCGCGCTCGCGTCGCGATTCCGCCACCGGCGGGTGATCGATCCGCTCGCGACCGACGGCGATCCGCTGCGCGGACTGCACGCCAACACACAGATCCCCAAGCTGCTCGCCGAGGCGCGACTCTTCGAACTCACGGGTGACGATGCACACCGTCGGGCCGCGACGCGCTTCTTCGATCTGGTGACCGAGGGTCGCTGCTATCCGACCGGCGGCACCAGCAGCTACGAGTACTGGCGCCGCGCACCCGGTGAGCTCGCCGCCGATCTCGGCCCGGAGACCGCCGAGAACTGCGTGACGCACAACCTGCGCAAGCTCGCGCTGCGCCTGTTCGCGCAGACCGGCGACTGGAAGTACGCCGACTACGCGGAGCGCGCGCTGTGGAACGGCATCCTCGGCACGCATCACCCCGACGACGCGGGGTCGATCATGTACTACGTGCCGCTGCTGCCCGGACTGTTCCGGCACTACTCCCCCGCCGAGCACTCCTTCGTGTGCTGCAGCGGCACCGGAATCGAATCCTTCGCCACCCTCTGCGACGGCGTCTGGTGGGAGGACGACGCACGCGTTTGGGTCACCGGCTTCGTGCCGTCGCGCGCGACCTTCGCGGGCAAGCACGCCGAGTTCGAGCTGCGCACGCGCTTCCCCGACGAGCAGCAGGTCACGATCGTCGCGAACTCCGATTGCGACGTCACGGTGCGCGTGCGCGTGCCGTCGTGGGCCCGGCAGGGTGAGGGCACCGGCTACATCGATCTCCGCGGACCCTGGACCAAGGGCAAGGAAGTCACACTGACGCTGCCGATGGCGCTGCACCTGCAGGCGCTGCCCGACGCGCCGCAGCAGGTCGCGGTGATGTACGGACCGCTTCTGCTCGCGGCGCGGCTCGGCACCGCAGGCATGAACGCGGACATGATCGACGGCCGTGGCCAGGACGCCTACCGCATGGCGACGCAGGGCGCTCCCGTCGCGGTCCCGGTGTTCGCGGCCGACCCGCAGGCCGCACCCGACGCCTGGCTCGAACGGATCCCGGGAGATGCACCACGCTATCGGTCGCGGCAAGGCGTCGGACATCCGCGCGACCTCGAGTTCGCGCCCTTCTACCGCGTGCACGGCGAGCGCTACGCGGCCTTCGTCACGCTCGGCAAGGGGGTCGCGACCGGAGAGGCGAGCGCCTCGCGCGGCGACGTCGTCGACGCGGTCCGCTGCGGTGATCCACAGTCGCAACGCGCGCACGACCACCAGAGCTGGCGCGGTACGCCGGAGACGCTGGAGGGCGGAGTGATCGCCCTGCGCTCGCCGTCCTTCCTGCGTTTCGACCTGCGCTGCGATCCGCAGGCCGCACAGCGCGTGCGCCTCGAGTTCGCGAGCGCCGATGCCGAAGCCGCCTATCAGATCGAGCTCGACGGCCTGCCCGCCGCGCACGGCACGGTGCCCGCGGGTCAGGACGCGACGACGGTGACCGTCGAACACACACTCGATTTGGCGCTGACCCGCGGCAAGGAGGTCGTGGCGCTGAAGCTCCTGCCCGGTCGAGGCGCACACGCGACACCGCGCTGGGTCTCCGCGGCGATGCTGCGCGATGCGGCGAAGCCGTCCGAACCTCCGAAGCAGGGCCAGGGCAGCGGCATCGTCCCGGTCGACTTCAGCAAGGTGCAGGTCGACGACGCCTTCTGGTCGCCGCGCATCGCGCAGAGCCACGACCACACCATCCCGCACGCCTTCGAGAAGTGCGACGCGCGCCTGCGCAACTTCGAACGCGCCGCGGGGATGCGCGACGGCGGCTTCGAGGGCGCCTATCCCTTCGACGACTCCGACGTCTACAAGGTGATCGAAGGCGCGGCTTACCACCTCGCGCTGCACCCCGATCCCGCGCTCGATGCGCGCCTCGACTCGATCATCGCGACGCTCGCCAAGGCGCAGGAGCCCGACGGCTACCTGTACACGGCGCGGCAACTGCACTGCGATCGCCTCAAGAGCTGGTTCGGCGACGAACGCTGGAGCAACCTCGGCCAGAGCCACGAGCTCTACAACGCCGGGCACCTGATCGAGGCCGCGGTCGCGCACTTCCAGGCGACCGGCAAGCGCAGCCTGCTCGACGTCGGCATCAAGCTCGCCGACCTGATCGACCGGGACTTCGGCCCGAAGGCACGTCACACCCCACCCGGACACCCCGAACTGGAGATCGCGCTGATGAGCCTGTCGCGCGCGACCGGTGAGAAGCGCTATCTCGACCTCGCGCGCTTCTTCGTCGAGCAGCGCGGGCACACCGAGGGACGGGCGGGCTACGGCGAGTACGCGCAGGACCACGCTCCGGTGCTCGAGGCCGAGCACGCGGTCGGCCACGCCGTGCGGGCGGCCTACCTCTACACCGCGATGGCCGACATCGCGGCGCTGGACGGCGATCCGCGCTTCGTCACCGCTGTCGACCGCCTGTGGAACGACGTGGTCGGCAGCAAGCTCTACGTCACCGGCGGCATCGGCGCGACCGGCGCGGGCGAGGCCTTCGGCGCCGCCTACGAGCTACCCAACGCCAGCGCCTACTGCGAGACCTGCGCGGCGATCGCCAACGCGCTGTGGAACCACCGCATGTTCCTGCTGCACGGCGACGCGCGCTACGTCGACGTGCTCGAGCGCTCGATCTACAACAACGTGCTGTCCGGAATCGGTCTCGACGGCACGCACTTCTTCTACCCCAACGTGCTGCAGAGCTTCGGAGGCGCCGACCGCGCCGCGTGGTTCGGCTGTGCGTGCTGCCCGAGCAATCTGTCGCGCTTCGTGCCGTCGATCGCGCGCTTCGTCGCCGCGACGCGTGGTGACGACGACCTGTTCGTCAACCTCTACGTCGGCGGACGGATGCGCGTGACGCTCGGCGGACGTGAGATCGGGGTCGAGACCACGACGCGCTACCCGCTCGACGGCGAGATCTCGCTGCGCGTCAGCGCAGCACGGCCGCAGCGATTCCGCCTGCGTCTGCGCATCCCCGGCTGGGCACGCGAGACCCCGGTGCCGAGCGCGCTGTACTCCTTCATCGACGGCCCCTCCGCGCCGGTGACGCTCGCCGTCGACGGCGAGCCGGTCGCCGTCACCCTGGACGACGGCTACGCGCTGCTCGAGCGCGAGTGGAAGGACGGCGACACGATCGCACTCCATCTGCCGATGCCGGTGCGCAAGCTGCGCGCCCGCGACGAGGTCGAGGCCGATCGCGGCAAGCTCGCATTGCAGCGCGGGCCGCTGATGTACTGCGTCGAGGGCGTCGACCTGCGCGGCGGCGACGACTTCGTTCCGGCACTGATGGTCGGACCGCAGGCCCTGATCGACGCGCACTTCGACGAGCGCGTGCTCGGTGGCACCGTCGTGCTCGACGGCACCGCCGCCCTCGTCAGCCGCGACGGCCGCCAGGCCTCGATCACGGGATCCCGCGCCTTCCGCGCCATCCCGTACGCGCTGTGGGCGAACCGCGGGCGCAGCCCGATGACGGTTTGGCTCGCCGCCGAAGTCGGTGCCGCGCAACCTGCCCCGGGACCGACCCTGGCGCACCGCAGCAAGGCGAGCGCGTCGTTCAACGGTGGCCTGGTCGGCGCGCTGTCGGACCAGTTCGACATCGCCGATGCAGCCGACAAGAGCCGACCCTTCTTCCACACCTGGCCGCACAAGGGCGGGGTCGAGTGGGTGCAGTACGAGTTCCCGAAGCCTGCGTCCGTGCAGGGCTGCGAGGTGTTCTGGCTGCGCGACATCCCGCACGGCGAATGTGAGCTGCCGGTGTCCTGGCGCGTGCTCTACCGCGAAGGCGGCGAGTGGAAGCCGGTGGCGGTGCAAGGCGACTACCCGGTGACGCTGGACCGTTTCGACCACGCGACCTGGAGCCCGGTCACCACCGATGCGCTGCGGCTCGAGATCACGCAGCACGACAAGCTGTCGACCGGCATCCACGAGTGGCGCATCATCGAGGGCTCCCGCTGAAGCCCGCGATGCACGAGACCCTCGCCGACACCCGCGCCTTCGTCGAATCGCTGCCGGAGCTGGCGTTGCGTTGCAGTTGCTTCCGCGACGCCGACCTCGTGCGCATCGCGCGCGCACCGGGGCGGCTCGACGTCATGGGTGGCATCGCCGACTACAGCGGCTCGCGTGTGCTCGAGTTGCCGCTCGACTGCGCCACGCACGCCGCGATCGGACCGCGCGACGACCGGCGCATCCGCGTGGTGAGCGCGGGACCGGAGCGCGGGCGCAGTTGCGAGGTGCTGCTCGACGAGTTCCGCGCCGCCGCGCGATCCGAGCCGGCGGAGGTCCGCCGCCTGCTGTCGGCCTGCGGTTCGAATTGGGCGAGCTACGCGCTCGGTCCCCTGGTCGTGCTGATGCGCGAGGACGGACTCGATCCGCAGCTCGGATTCGACCTCCTGATCACGTCGGAGGTCCCGTCCGGCGCGGGCGTGAGTTCGTCGGCGGCGATCGAGGTCGCCTGCGCGAATGCCTTCTGCGCGTTCTTCGCGCACGACATCGAACCGATCCGCCTCGCGCTCGCCTGCCAGACCGCGGAGAACCTGATCGCCGGAGCACCCTGCGGAGCGATGGACCAGATCACTTCGCAGTGCGGACGCGCGGACCGGCTGCTGCAGATCCTGTGTCGCCCGGCGGGGATCGAGGGCCACGTGGCGATCCCCGGCGGCGTGCGCTTCTTCGGCATCGACTCGGGCACGCGCCACAGCGTGGCGGGCAACAGCTACGCCGACGTGCGCACCGCGGCCTTCATGGGCCTGCGCATCCTGTGCGCACAACGCGCCGACTGGTCGATGCGCCGCCACCTCTGCGAGTTCGGACCGGACGAGCTCGACGGTTTCGAGTCGGCCCTGCCCGAGTCGGTGCTCGGCCGCGAGTTCCTCGCGCTCTTCGACGGCATCGCCGACCACGTCACGCGCGTGGATCCCGAGCGCCGCTATCCGCTGCGCGCCGCGACAGCGCACCCGATCCGCGAGCACGACCGCGTGACGCGCTTCGCCGCACTGCTGCCGCGCGCCGCGGAGCCTGCGGTCGCGGAACAGCTCGGCGCGCTGATGTACGCGAGCCACGCGAGCTACGGCTCCTGTGGGCTCGGCAGCGCCGCGACCGACGCCCTGGTCGAGGACGTGCGCGCCGTCGGCCCAGGTGCCGGCCTGTTCGGTGCGAAGATCACCGGCGGCGGCAGCGGCGGCACGGTGGCGATCCTCGCGCGCGACGATGCGCACGAGCGGGTGATCGGCGTCGCGCGCCGTCATGCCGCGCGCACCGCGCAGGCCGTGCGCGTCTTCGACGGCAGCTCTCCCGGTGCCGCGGCCTCGGGCATCCTCGATCTGCGCTGGCCGCGAGGCACGCGATGACCGGCACCTGGGAACAACGCTGGCATCCCTTCCGCCGCGAGTGGGTCGTGGTCGCCGCGCACCGCGACAAGCGGCCGTGGATCGGCCAGACGGTCGAGCACGGACGCCGGCACGGCGTGCAGCACGACCCGAAGTGCACCTTCTGCCCCGGCAACGCGCGGGTCAGCGGAAGGGTCAATCCCGACTACGGCGGCGTGTTCGCCTTCGACAACGACCTGCCCTGCGTGGGACCCGATGCACCGGTCGACCTCGAACCGGCGCCGGGCATCTACCGGAACCGCCGCGCCGACGGGCTCGCGCGCGTGGTGTGCTACCACCCGCGCCACGACCTGCGGCTCGCCGATCTCGACGTCGACGGAGTCGAAGCCCTGCTGCGCTGCTGGCAGCAGCAGTACCGCGAGCTCGGCGCGCGGCCCGAGGTGAACCACGTGCTGGTGTTCGAGAACAACGGCGAGGTGGTCGGCGTCAGCAATCCGCATCCGCACTGCCAGATCTACGCGACCAACTTCGTGTTCAAGACCATCGAGAACGAGGTCGCCTACTGCAACGAGCACCTCGCCGCGCACGGCCGCACGCTGTGGGACGACGTGGTGTGCACCGAACTCGACGACGGCCGCCGCGTCCTCGACACCCGGCCGCACGCGCTCGCCTTCCTGCCGTACTTCGCACGCTATTCCTACGAGACCTTCGTCGGACCGCGGCGCAGCGTGCCGTCGATCGCCGATCTGCACGACGACGAACGCGCCGACCTCGCCGCCGTGCTACGGCTCACGCTGCGGCGCTTCGACGGCCTCTGGGGCATCCCCTTCCCCTACGTGATGGTGCTGCACCAGGCGCCCACCGACGGCGGCGATCACCGCGGCTTCGGCTTCCACATCGAGTTCCACACACCGCTGCGGCGGCCGGGGTTGCTCAAGTACCTCGCCGGTCCCGAGATCGGCGGCGGCTGCTTCCTCAGCGACAGTCGTCCCGAGGACAAGGCGCAGGAGCTGCGCGCGGTCCGCCTCTCGGACCCGTAGGCCGGAGACTCGTCGCGCGACGGGCGGATGAGGCTCAGGCGCGCGGCAGCTTGCGCAGTACGACCGAGGCCATGGTCGGAGCGAGACAGAAACCGCTGCCGTCCCGCTCGCGCTTCTTCCACTCGTCCTGGAAGGCGACGAAGTCGCCGGACTCGAAGCGCGAACGCCCGACCAGCTTGCGCAGGTAGCTCTCGAAGAACTCGCCCATCCAGCGCCACTCGAGCGAGCCCACGCGCCCCACGCGCGCGATCGGCTGCAGCTCCTCGATCGCGAAGCCGCAGGCCGACGCGAGCCGCGGCACCTCGCGCACGAAGTCGATGGTGGCACCGCCCTCCCGCCAGCTCTGCATGCAGCAGTCGATGGCGTGGTCGAAGATCGGGCTCCGCGGCATCAGGGTCATCGCCGACCAGTCGAGGTACTCGTGCATGGCGAGCACACCACCGGGCTTGAGGGCCTTGTGCACCGACTTCAACGCGGGCGTCGCGTCGGGCAGCCAGCAGAACAGCCAGCGTGCGTAGGCGAAGTCGATCGACGACGGCGGCACGTCGAGCGCGCCGACGTCGCCGACGCGACAGGTGAGCTGCTCGAGCCCCAGACGCTTGCTCTCGCCTTCGAGGAAGGCGAGGAAGCGCCGGCTGGTGTCGCAGGCGAAGACCTTGCCGCGCGGTCCCACCACCCGCGCGAGCGCGACGCTGGTGAAGCCCGGCCCGCTGCCGAGGTCGAGCGCGTGGTCGCCGGCGCGCGGCCCGACGCGCCGCATCAGCTCGTAGAGCTGCTCGGTCCACACCACGTGCTGGAACTGCAGACGGCGCAGTTCGTCGCCGTCGGTTCCGAGGATGTACTCACCGAGTTCGCGGTCGGGCATGCGATGGCGAGACTATCCGCCCTTCGCCTTCGGCGCATCTTCCGCCGAAGGCGCCGGCGGCTCGATCTCGATCACCTCGTCGCCGAGGACGAACTTCATGCGCGAGGACAGTGCGACGTAGCGCAGGATCTCGCTGCGGGCCGCGCACAGCGCGAAGTACTCGTCGCTGAACGCGGTGACCCTGGTGGTCTTCGCGTAGGCATGGTCGGCGTCGAAGGCGCGGTCGGTCCACACGCCGGCGTGCAGCACGAAGACCTTGTCGGCGATGCGGCGGACGAACAGCGCGGCGATGTCGGCGGCCGCGGGGGACAGCAGTTGCGTACCCGAACCGAGGTAGAACTCGTCCGAGTCCGACGTCGAGGACACGCTGCGCAGCAGGCGTCCCAGGCAGACGCTGTCGTCGACGGCACCTGCACCGGTCGCGCGTCCATTGCGCAAGGCCTCGAGCCCGCCGGCGGATCGCTGCATCTCGCCGGCGATGCGCTTCGCCATCTCCTCGGCCTGAGCTTGGCTCGCGTCCTTCGGCAGGCCACCGGCACCGCGCAGCAAGGTCACGATGGAATCCATGCTCGCCGGAGCACCCCGGGAGTCGGACAGCGCGATGCCGCCGGTGACCGGTCCCCCGGGCGGGACGCGGTCCCCCGGTCCGCGGTAGGCGCCGCCGGGGCCCGCCGTCGCAGGACCGACCGGACCCGGGCCATGGAGTGTCCGCGAGCCCGGCAGCGGCGGCGCCACGCCGAGCGCCTCCTCCACCACGAGATGCGAGGTGTACGGCGTGACGATCTGGAACTCGACGCCGAGCCGTCGCACCTCGTCGAGCAGTTCCTGCTGCGTGCCATTGCGGCGGATCTCCTCGAGCAGAGTCGCCACACGTCGCGTCGCCCACAGCTTGGGCACGAAGTCGTTGGCACCCTCCTGCGCCGCGAACTCGACCTCGGTGACGAACTCCTTCTCGATGCCGCCGACCTTGCCGCACAGCCGCACCGCGTGTCGCCCCGGCTTCGCATAGCGCCCGGTGACGATCAGGCGCTGGCCCTCGAAGAGATCGGGCAGGCGCGTCGGTGCGACCCGGTTCGCGCCCACACCATCGATCGCGAGCGCGAGATCGGTCATCACCGGCCTGCCGATCTTGTGGCAGAGGTCGGAGACCTTCTCCTCGATGTCCTCGCCGTTGCGCACGTACTGCGAGAGTCCGCGGCCCTGGTCTGCGACGTCGTCGAGCAGGACGGTATTGACGTCGTCACCCACACCGACCACGAACACGCGGGCGTCGCGCTCGGCGACCAGCGTCCTGGCCAGACCGCGCAACTCCTCGATCGCGACCGTGCCCGCGGTCGGCAGGCCATCGGTGAGGAACACGCACAGGGGGATGTCGGAGCCGGATGCGACGTGTCCTGGGATGCCGCGCCGCAGCGCCGCCTCGATGTTGGTCCCGCCGCGGGCCTGCAGGTCGGCGATGCGCTTGCGCGCCTCCCCGAGATGCTCCGCATCGGCGGGGACCGGTTCAGCGAAGAAGGGATCCGCGTCGGTGCTGAAGGGCACGATGTCGAAGCGATCGACGTCTCGCAGTCCCTGCAGGAACTGGTGCAGCGCACGCTTGCCGGAGTCGAACTTCGCCCCTGCCATCGAGCCCGAGACGTCGAGCACGAACACGATCGTGCGGGGCGGGACCTTCTCGCCCTTCCAATCGAGCTTCGGCGAGACCAGAAGCGTGAAGAAGCCGTCGTCGCCCTCGCCGGGTCTCTGGGTGATCACGTGCAGGCCGAGTGCCTCCGGCGAGACGCCGTAGTAGAGGGCGAGTTCGCGGGGCTGCGGCGCCCCCGCGACGGTCTCGAAGCTCGCCTTCGCGTGGTGCTCGTCGAACTGGCGCACGTCGGCTCCCGGTGTCGGCGAGATCACGCTGCGCAGCGGCGCCGTGGTGCGCAGGTCGATCGCGAAGGCGAGTTGCTGCGGAGGCATGCCGTCGATGCCGCACGCGGCGACCGGCTGGGTCCAACGCAGGAGTCCCGACAGCTCGGGGAGAACCTGTCGCCAGCGCACCTCGACCTTCGCGTCCTGCCCGGGCGCGATCGGGAACAGGCGCGCGCGGAGACAGCCGCGGCCGGCGTACTCGAGCAGCCCCGGATCGCGGCGACGGCGCACGATCGACTCGTAGACCCCGCGCGCGCCCGCGGCGTCGAGCACCTCGCCGGCGAGGACCGGGCCGTCGCCGATGCGCGTGGTGAAGCCGTCGGCCACGGCACCCTCGGGCAAGGGCACGATCCAGTCGGCCTCGCCGATGCGACCGCCGTCGTTGTGGAGGTCGAGGGACATCCTCACGGTGGCGATGCCGTCGACGAGATCGGCGTCGATGCGCGCGGCCGTCGCGCGGACCTGCTGCGCGGCGAGTTGCCCCGCGCCGAGGGCGAGCAGGAGGAGGGGTCGAATGGTGCGGGTGATCATGGTTCCTCGATCGAGCGCGGCCGCAGGGCAACGGGTGTGCCGGGTTGTGCGAACTTGTCCGGGGCACGTGTCGTGCGACGACTGTGGGGCAGCGGTAACGACTGCGTCCGCTACCATGCGCCGCGATGTCGCGGACCGGCCTCGCACTCCTCTGCCTCGTGCTGTGCGCCTTGCGCGCACCGGCGCAGCAGCAGGATCACATCGAGACCTGGCCCGACGGCAGCGTGCGTGAGCGCTATGCGGTCGACGCGCAGGGCAATCGCAGCGGCGTCTACGAGAGCTTCGACGAGTCCGGCAAGCCGGTTTGGCGCGGCAGCTACCGGGCCGGGCGCAAGCAGGGCACCTGGCTGATGCTCGCGCCGAACGGCCAGGTCGTCGAACGGTCCAACTGGCGCGACGACCAGCGCGACGGGACCCAGGAGCTCTGCCACGAGGACGGCAAGCGCAAGGAGCTGACGACCTGGAAGGCCGGGGTGCTCGAGGGCCCCTTCGAGGAACTCGACGAGACTGGCCAATGGAAGCGCGCCGGCAGCTACCGCAAGGGCCTGCTGCACGGGGATCTCAAGATCACCCAGGCGCGGAAGCCGCTGAGCAAGCAGAGCTGGGCCGACGGCCAACTGATCAAGCTCGACGGCATCGTCGATCCCTTCCCGCTGCGCGAGGACGCCCTACGCAGCAAGCTCGAGACCGTCCTCGGCCCGGCGCCGGATGACACTCTCGATCACGAGGCGGAACGCCTCGCGGCACTGCGCCGCCTGCAGGCCTTCCGCGCGCTGTGCCGTCTGCCCTACGAGGAGATGAGCCTCGAGCCGCGCTGGAACGAGCTGTGCGACGCCGGTGCGGCGCTGTGCGCGCACATCGGCCATCTCGACCACACACCGAAGCGTCCCGACGACTTCGACGAGGAGCGCTACAAGCTCGCCTACGAGGGCACGAGCCACAGCAACCTCTCGGTCGGGCCGTCGATGATCTACTCCGTCGACAACTACATGGACGACTCCGATCCCTCGAACATCGACCGCATCGGTCACCGTCGCTGGTGCCTGAACCCGGTGATGAAGAAGACCGGCTTCGGCTCGTCTGGATCGTTCAGTGCGATGTGGTCGATGGACGGCTCCGGCAAGGGCACGCGCGAGATCGACGCGGTGATGTACCCGCCGCCGGGTTGGGTGCCGGTCGACTTCTTCCGCGCGCACATCGCCTGGAGCATCGCGCCGCTCAAGGGCGGCACGCCGAAGAAGGACGACCTGCGTGTGCGCATCCGCGCGCTCGATGAGAACTTCCTGCCGCAGGGCGAACCGCTCGCGATCGACTACCTCAACGTCGCCGGTGGCGGCTACGGATCCGGGCCGTGCATCGTGTTCAAGCCGGTCGGACTGATCTGCGAACCGGACAAGGTCTGGCTGTGCGAGGTCAGCACCGACGGCGGCAAGAGCGACGAGTGGCGCTACGTCGTCGCGTTCTGCGCGCCGATCGGTGCCGGTCGTCGTTGAGCCGATTCAGGCGCCGAGCGTGGGCAGGAAGCGCGGCGCACGCCGCGCACCGGCGAGCTGCTCGAAGGCGTGGGCCAACGCGATGACGCGGGCGTCGTCGAAGTGCGCGCCCATGAACGACAGGCCGACCGGCAGTCCCTGCACGAAGCCCGCGGGGACCGTGACGTGCGGACAACCCGACACCGCCGCGGCGCGCGCGCTGCCGCCGAAGTGGCGATCGCCGTACAGGAGGTCGACGACCGGTGCCGGGCTGGTGGTCGGCGCGACCACCGCGTCGAGCTTCTGCTCGCGGAGGAGTGCCGGCAGACCCTGCTCGCGAGCGAGCGTGCGGCACCGAGCCAGTGCGTCGAGGTAGGCCTGCTCGGTGAGCGGCCCCTTCTGCTGCGCGGCGACGAAGGTGTCGTGACCGAAGAAGGCGAGCTCACGGTCGCGCTCACGCTCGTCGAAGGCGATCAGGTCGGCGAGATTGCGGATCGACGCAGCGGGCGCGAAGTCGCGCAGGTAGCGCTCGAGGCCGTCCTTGAACTCGTAGAGCAGCACGTCGAACTCGGCGCGGCCGATGTCGCGCAGGTGCGGGACCTCCACGGGATCCACGATCTCGGCGCCGGCCTCGCGCATGCGCGCGATCGCGGCGTCGGCGGCAGCATCGGTCGGCGCGTGGTAACCGAACAGCCCGCGCCTCGCGACGCCGATGCGCGCGCCCTTCAGCGTGGCGCCGGCGAGCGGAGCGATCAGGTCGAGCGCGGGCGCGTCGTGCGTGGCCTCGTCGGCGTCGTCGCGACCGCACAGCGCCTGCAGCAGGATCGCCGCATCGCGCACGCTGCGCGCCATCGGCCCCGCGGTGTCCTGGCTCTGTGCGATCGGCACGATGCCGCGACGCGAGACCAGGCCGAGCGTCGGCTTGATGCCGACCACGCCGCACATCGACGAGGGACTCACGATCGAGCCGTCGGTCTCGGTGCCGACCCCCACCACCGCGAGGTTCGCCGAGATGCCGGACGCGGTGCCCGAACTCGAACCCGACGGCGTGCGATCGAGCACGTAGGGATTTCGGCACTGCCCGCCGCGCGCGCTCCAGCCGCTCGACGAGTCGTTGTCGCGGAAGTTGGCCCACTCCGAGAGGTTGGTCTTGCCGAGGATCACCGCGCCGGCGTCGCGCAGCCGCTTCGCGACCGTCGAGTCCTGCGGCGCCTTGCCCCCGACCAACGCGAGCGAACCGGCGGTGGTCTCCATGCGGTCGGCGGTCGCGATGTTGTCCTTGATCAGCACCGGGATGCCGTGGAGCGGACCGCGCACGCGACCGGCACGCCGCTCCTCGTCGAGACGCGACGCGATCGCGAGCGCGTCGGGATTGTTCTCGATCACCGCGTGCAGGTTCGGGCCCTGTCGGTCGAGCGCCTCGATCCGCGCGAGGTAGCGCGCACACAGTTCGTGCGAGCTCAGATCCCCGTGTTGCATCGCCGCCTGCAGGTCGGCGATGGTCGCTTCCTCCAACCCGGTGTCGATCCCACCACGACCCGTGCTCGCGCAACCGCCGACGCCGGTCGAGAGCGCAACTCCTGCCGCGCCGAGCTTCAGCAACTCGCGTCGGCCGATTCCCTTCGGTTCATTCATGGTTGTTCCTCCGCAGGTCCGCAGCCTTCGACCTCAGTAGCGCCAGCTCCGCAGATCCGCGCCCCTGGGCGCCGTCGCCTGCATCCGCGCGAGCATCATCTCCACGTACATCTGGTGGTAGCGCAAGCGCGAGATCGCGTTGGGCCGCGTGTGGTCGCCGTTCCAGCAGTGCTCGGCGCGATCGCCGTAGTCGACCTGGCCGGCGTAGTAGGGATCCTTGGTCGACTCGAGGAACTCCTCGGCGAGGTAGACGGCGTCGTTGAGGTAGTAGTTGTCCATGTCGCCGACGTAGATGTGGATCTTGCCGACGAGCTTCTGGCCGAGCGTCTTCCAGTCGCGCCTCAGGATGTGGCACAGGTCGTAGTGCTCGCGCCAGTGCTCGGCGACCGCGCGATCGATCACGCCGGTCTCCTTGTCCCAGATGCGCTGCGGATAGCCGTCCGCTCCGCAGGGCGAGAACACCGCCTCCCAGATGTCCCACTGCTGGCCGGAGCGACCGTGCGTGCCGAGCGCGAGCTCGCGCTGGTTCATCGAGAACAACGTCGACTGCACCTGTCCCAGCCAGTTGCGGTGCCCGGGACGCGCCACCTTCTGGAAGGGTCCGATGTCGAAGTAGGCGTTGGCGTCCGCGTAGACGTTCACGAGGCAGTAGGCGCGGAAGTCGATCGGATCCGGACACGACGCGAAGCAGCCGTTGTAGGAGTCGGGCCAGAACACCTGCGCGGCCAGGGCCTCCCATCCGCCGGTCGAACCGCCGTAGGTGAAGCGCGCCCAGCCCTCCCCGATGCAACGGAAGCGCTTCTCGACGAAGGGGATCAGCTCGTCCTGGATCGCGTCGCCGTAGGGACCGAGGTTCGCCGAGTTCACCGCGTAGCTGTCGTCGTAGTACGGATTCGCGTGCTGGATCTCGATCACGACGAAGCGCGGAAAATCGTCGCTGTTCCAGGCCCGGAAGAACTCATGAGCCTGCTCCTGCTGGATCTTGTTGTAGCCGGCGAGCCCGAAGCGCTCGCTGTAGTCGGGCTTCAGGTCGGGATCGGGTGGCACCTCGCGGAAGCCGCCGAAGGTGGCGGGGAAGTGGCCGTGGTAGACCACCAGCGGATAGCGCGCATCGGGATGCTCGCTGAAGCCTTTGGGCAGGAGCACGCACGCGCCGAGCTCCATCGGTCGCCCCCAGAACGCGCTCAGCTTCGGTGACGTGATCCTCACGTGCTTGATCCACGCCGTGTCCTGCGGCGGCTCGATCGGCGGGATCGCGTGGTCGAAGGCGACCTCGATCGGCCGCGCGGCACGTGGATCGAAGTCGATCCAGCGCGGTGTGCTCAGCAGGTTGCCCGGCGCCTTGTTCCACTGCTGACCCTCACCGCGATCCATCGGCAGCTTCACGACGTGACCATCGCCGCGTCGGAAGGTCTCGTAGCGGTGCAGCAGCGCCTGCATCCGATAGTGCCCCGCCGGCAGATCGCGCAGTCTTCGCAGCGGATAGCCGAAGGCGTCGTCGGCGACGCGTTGCGTCGACCCGGGGGCGAAGTCGTCGACGTCGATTCCGAAGACCTGCGCCGAGGCCACTCCGTCGACGACCTGCATCCGCGGTTCGTCCTTGTCGTCGGTCGAGAGCATCACGAGCAGGCGGCCGTCCAAGGACTCCGTGACCAACTCGGCGGGCAGACGGACCACGAAGCCCGGCGACGGATCCTGGGGTGACAGCAGGGAGACGAGCGCGACCAACGCGAGGCTGAGCATGGTGAGGTCGGGAACGCTATCCTCCCGCCCTCGCCGGTCGATGCGACCGGCGCTTCCCCCCGAAACCCGAAGGAAGGACACCGTGATCCGAGCCACGCAGGTGCTCGCCGTGTCGTTGGCCTCCTCCTTGTGCGGCATGCTCGCCGCGCAGGAGGGCACCACGAAGCCGGCGCCCGCACCGACCCAACCCGCGGCAGCCGCGCGTCTGATCGCAGCGCCGCAACAGCAGGGCGAGCCGACCCAGGCCGAACTGCAGAAGAAGTACGACGAGAAGCTCGCGAAGCCCTTCGTCGAGAAGTCGAAGTGGACGACCGACTACGACGCGGCGCGGGCGCGCGCCAAGGAGGAGCACAAGCTCCTCTTCACCTACTTCACCCGCAGCTACGCGTATTGAGGCCCGTGCGAGGCCGTCGAGAAGTCCACGCTTCTCGATCCTCGGTTCGCCGAGTTCGGCGAACGAATCGTGTTGTTCATGCACGTGACCACGCACCTCGATGGTCACCCCTACGACGACCTGCTCCTCCGCAAGGGACAGGCCGGCTTCCCGAGCTTCGTCGTGATGGACGAGGACGGTGAACTGCTCGCCGTGGTCGAGGATCGCTCCGTCGACGGATTCGAGCACGCCGTCACCCAGGCCACCGAATTCGCGTCGACCGTGCGCGCCGCCAAGGAAGGCAAGCAGGACGCCCGCAAGGAGGTGTTCCGCAAGCGCGTCGAGTGGATGGCGCTGCCGCTGGACCAGGCCAAGGCCGAGTTCAAGGCGCTCGAGCTCACCGACGCCGAACGCAAGGCGCTCGAGGTGCCGCTGCAGATGATCGAGATCTACGACGCACGGCTCACCGCCGACCGCGCGCAGGGTCTCGCCAAGCTGCTGCGCATCCACAAGGAGGGCCGCCTGCTCGACGACCCACGCGTCACCAACACCTACTGGCGCTACCTCGCCGTGGGTGCCGAGCAGCTGCGCGATGCCGATGCCTACGCGGTGTACGTCGAGTACCTGCGCGGCATGGTGGAGAAGCAACCGCGCATGAAGGCTTCGCTGGAGCAGGCCGAGAAGAAGCTCGCGACGCTGAAGACCAAGGACTGAGTGCGCGACCCGGCGTGCACCGGTCAGCGGTGCACGCCGAACAGCGCGCGCAGCAGACTCGGATGTGTGCCGCCGTCTCCGCTCCAGGCGAGCGCGAGATCGAGCTGGCCGTCGCCGTTGAGATCGCCGACCGAAGCCGACAGATCCGGGCCCGACCAGCCGACGTCGATCGCCGGCAGCTCGAAGCTGCGCACGAATCCGGCGAGTCCGTTCGACGATGCCACCAACACGGCGTGCTGGTCGGGAGCGCTGCGCCTCCGCACCTCGACCACCACGTCCGGAAGCAGGTCGCCGTCGAGGTCGGCGAGTTGCAGGGCGCCCGGTTCACCTGCCGGGAGCGACAGGTCGGCAGTGCGCGCGAAGACCAAGGGGTCGATCTCCTGGGGAATCGCCGCGGTGCGTGCCGAGATCCCGGTCTGGCGGAAGACCGTGAGCAGGTCGAGGCTGCGCGAGGCGACCAGCAGGTCGTCGAAGCCGTCGGCATCGACGTCGGCGACGCGGAGCAGACGCGGATCGAGATCCGCGGCGACCACCGGATCGTTGGCTCCGACCACCGACGACACGAGTCCGAACACGTCGGACGCGGCACCTTCGAGATAGCGGTAGAAGCGCACACCGTGCGCCGGATCGGTGCGCGGCACGGCGAGTGCAACTTCGCGGTGGTGAGCGGGATCGGCCGGCGCGAAGTCCCCGAGGACGAGGTCGCTGACTTCGGCGGAGATCGCCGTCCACGCGGAAGGATCGGGCAGCTCCCAGGCGAAGGGATCGAGCCCCGAGGTGGTCCCACGCAGGAGCACGAGCTGTCGATCGACTGCACCACCTTGTCGATCGACGGCGACCAGCACGACGAGATCCGTGACCCCGTCACCGTCGACGTCACCCGCGACGAGGTGCGAGTCGGCGCGCAGGGTTCCCAGTCCCTGGAGCAGGGATGTCGGCGAGAACACCGGCGCGGACCCGGGATCGATCTGACCGACGTGTCCATCCTCGAGCAGGAAGGCCAGACGTGTCGCCGGCCCGGTGCCGGACCCGCACGCGCACAGGCTCGACTCGATCAACCCCAGCATCGGATGGGTCGCGCTCGGCGTCGCCGAGCCGAGGCCGTCGTTGACGAACAGGTCGATCTCGTCGTCGGTGGCGATCGCGATGTCACAGGCGCTCGCCCCGATCGACGACGCCCACAGCACCACCTTGCGCGCCGGCGCCATCAGCGCCCGCTCGGCCCGCGCGTCCTCGAGGACGGGACCGGGTCCGACGATCAAGGTGGTGATGCGGACGGGATCGGTGCGGAGTGCGGCGGTGCGGTGGAGCACGCACACCGCGTCGCGCGCTCCGCGCAGGGTGTCCGTCGCACGGCAGAAGTGCAGCGAGACGACGTCGCCGACGTCCGACGCCGGCATGCGCACCGCTCCGGGTGACTCGACGAAGACGCCACCCTGCCACGAATGGAGCGAGGGCGAAGCACCCCTGCGCGCGATGACCAGTTCCTCCGACGCATCACCATCGAGATCGGCCGCGAGCGTGGCCACCGGGTCGGAGGCGCCGATCGGGATCGACGTCGGCGCAGCGCCGTAGTCGCGCGTGGCGATCGGTGCGAGCACGACGATCGCATGGTTCAGCCCGGTCTCCGCGAACACGATCGCGAGCGTGCGATCCGGCCGCGGGCCGACCGCGTGCACACCCACGGCGACCGAGGTGGCGATGTTCGGCCATCCACTCAGGTCGATCTCGCGCCGGTCCGGGAACGCGCCGACCCCGTCACCGAAGGCGAGCCGGAGCTTCGCGGCGGGTCCAGCGGTGACGAACACGAGGTCGCTTACGCCGTCGCCGTCGAGATCGGCGACGGTCTCCGTCTCGATCGACGCGACCGCCGAGGTGAACACGCGATCGTCGACGAAGCCTCCCCCGATCGTCGCGCGTGCCGTCTCCGTGGTGCGATCCGCCTGCTCACGTCCTGCGAGCAGCAGATCGTCCAGCCCATTGCCGTCGAGATTCGTCACGAGGACCCGCGAGGGATGCACCAGGGTCCGGAACGCGAGCGCGCTCGACCCGAGCGGGTGTCCGGGATCGGCGATGCCGCGCAGGACCGTGTGCGCCGCGCGCGACACGCCGGCGACCAACACGAACAGGTCGGAGAGGCCGTCACCCTGGAACTCACCCCATGCGAGGTCGAGGGGCTGGCGCTGGTCGGCATCGGTCCGATCGCCGGCGATGGTCTCGACGCCGAGGGTCGAGAACATGCCGTTGCCGCGCCCCTCGAGCACCTGCACGAAGGGCACGCCCGAGCTGTCGGAGAACACCACCGCGGCGTCCGCGGCGCGGTCGAGGTTCGTCACGTCACGTCGCGCGAAGGCGGCGGCCGCCACGTCGCGGGCGAGACCGATGCCGCGCGGACCGAGGTCGGCACTCGCGGAGCCATAGGCGAGGAGTCCGTCGGCGGTCGTCGTGATCGGGATCAGGAACTGCGAGACCAGCTGCACCTGCGCCGGGCCGGGTCGTCCGTCGGGTGACGGCGGGGCGACGAACACGATCGAGTTGACCGTCGACAGTGCGGGGCGGAGGTCGGACGGCGGCACGGCCACGGAGCGATCGCCGCGGGACACGAACAGCTGGATGCGGCCGATGTCGGGCCGTGGCGGGAACGCGCTGAAGTCGAGGGGCACCAGCGCTCGACCGGTCAAGGTCAGCAGGTCGCCGCCGCGGGTCGATGCGCGACGCGCGACCACCGCGGTCAGCTCGGCCTGGTAGTAGACGTCGCCGATCGCATTGGTGAGCCCACCCAGGCTGTGCCGCACCAGCACGAAGGCCGCGTTCGCCACCGTCGCCGGCGGAGCCGTGCACAGCAGACGGGTCCGATTGGCGATCGTGGCATCCGGCGCCGTGCGCAGATTGGTGGCCTGGCTGCGGATGACCGGCGGATTGCGCGGATCCGAACCGACCGGCGGATTCGGATCGAGGGTGACGACCTCCACCGTGAGGTCGCGTGCGTCGTCGGTGGGCAGGTCGTCGACGGTCATCTCGATGTCGCCACCCGACACCGGCACCAGCGTGGCGCCGAGATCCGGTCGATTCGGGACCAGCGCGAGCGCGGGTTGTCGCAGCAGGCGGTAGGGCGAGCGGGCCAGGAGCTCGGAGCTGCCGTTCTGGAAGCGCCCGAGCGCGAGGATCTCGACATCGAGGTCGCGCGCGCGCGGATCGCCGGCGCGCGCGGCGATGTTGGTGGTGGTCAGCGCGAAGTCGATCGACACCTCCTCCGCGGTGGTGTCGATGCGGCCGAGCAATTGGACGTCCTCGACCACCGTGCCGCCGTCGTTCCACGACAACCGCAGCTCGGGATCCGCTCCGGTGGGGATGCGCCGCCCCCGCAGCACCGCCGTGCGCAGCAGAAGGGTGCCCGAGGTCACCGCGATCGGCCCCGAACCCGGCGACACGGTCAGCGTGACCTGGGTCGCGCCGCCGTTGTTGCGCTTGCTGCCGAACACCGCAGCCGAGATCGCGCCGGCACCGCAGCCGGCGATCAAGAGGAGCACGACGGGCGCGAGGAGCTGCAGACGTCGGACGACGGCGGGCATCGCGCGGCATGCTATCCGCGACGCAGGCGGGAGGACGGACCTCAACCGTGCGTGCGCACCGACTCCGGCAGCGTGTCGAGGAGATGCTGCAGATCCTGGCGGCCGCGGAGGGCGTGCACGATGCGACCCGTCGGGTCGATCACGTAGGTGACCGGCGTGACCTGGGTCCAACCCTGGCCGTGGAAGGTGTCGACGAAGTCGGCGTCGGCGAGGAGCACCGGGAAGCCGAAGTCGAGCAGTTCCAGCGTGCGGTGCGTCATCTCCTCGGGGTATCCGGCGACCGGATCGAGCAACACGCCGAACAGGCGAGCCTTCGCCGGGTCGAGTCGCTTCTCGAAGTCCACGATGGTGCGCCGCTCGGCGATGCAGACGTGGCACTGGCTGCGGACGAAGTGCAGCACGATCCAGTTGCCGCGCAGTTCACTCGACCGCCAGACCACCCCTTCGGTGTCGCGCAGGGCGAAGTCGACCACGTTGGTGCCGACCTTCTCGGCGATCCGGTGGTCGACGTAGACACGCACCCCGAAGGTGACGCCGTAGTAGAGCCCCGCACCCAGGCCGACCACGATGAGCAGGCGCAGGAAGGGTGGCAGGCCTCGACGCGGCTCGGACGAGCGACGCACGCCCTCGCCGCGGAACTTCGGTTCGACCATGGGGCCGAAGATGCTATCCAGACTGGTTGCCACGACGCAGCCCGCGCGCACCCCGCCGGAATTTCGAACCGGTCGGACCGATCGCGGGCACCTGGATCCCGAAGTGCACCGAGATCGACACGACCACGGCGAGATCCTCCTCGATCCGGCGAGCCTCGCGGCCCACGACCGCAGCTTGCGGCGGCTCGCGCAGTCGCTGACCCGCGATCCGGCACTCGCCGACGATCTCGTCCAGGACACATGGATCGCGGCGCTGGCTGCGCGAGAGCAACCACGCAGTGCGATCGGCTGGCTTCGCACCGCGCTGCGTCGACTCGCCGCGAAGGCCGTGCGTGCGCGCATCCGTCGCGCACGCCGTGAGGACTCGATGAAGAGGCCGGAGTCCGCGCCCGCGGTCGCCGAGGCACTCGACCGCGAAGCCGAGCGACGCCGCGTCGTCGACGCCCTGGTCGGTCTTCCCGAACCGTACCGCTCGGCACTGATCCTGCGCTTCCTCGAAGAACTCGAACCGGGCGAGATCGCGACACGACTGCACGAGCCCGTCGAGACGGTGCGCACCCGCATCCGCCGCGGTCTCGACATGCTGCGTGCGCGTCTCCAAGGCCGGTTTCACACCCTCGCCCTGTGCGCGCTCGACCGCCTCCTCCTGGGCCTCGGCTCGCTCTCGGTGCTCACCATGGCCACCAAGTCCAAGATCCTCGTCGCGGCGACGCTCGTCATCCTCTTCACCGGAGGCAGCCTGTGGCTCGCGCAGGCCGGAGCTTCACCGTCCGACCGCGATGCGTCGCGACGGCCGGCGGATCCCGCGGTCGCGACCGTCGTCGAGAAGCCGTCCTCGCCGTCCGCGCGGGATTCGCATGCCGAGGGCCGCAGTGCGCTCGAGATCGGCGACACGCGCGAGCCGGCGCGCGGAGCCACCGTCGTGATCGACGTCGTCTGGTCCGACGACACGCCGGCCATCGACATGGAGATCGAGTTGAGGTCGAGCACCGCCGAAGGGGAGTTCGACGGTGCCGACGCTCGCCACGCGCGCACCGATGCGCAGGGTCGTGTCCGCTTCGAGGACCTCCATCAGCGGAACTTCACCGCGATCGCCGATGGCCGCTGCGGCGCCGGCAGATCGGTCGAGGTCGGTGGCCCCGGCAGCGTGACGACCCTGCGTTGGCAGATGCCGCGCGGTGCGGTCGTGAGGGGCCGTGTCGTCGACACGCGCGGACAACCGGTGGCTGACGCGGAGATCCTCGTGGCGTCCTGGGCGGGGGACGGTCGCACGTGGCGTGTGGCCCGCAGCGATCCGGACGGGCGCTTCCGGGTCCCGGACGTCGGTCAGGCGGTCTACGTCGGTGCGCGACATCCGCGTTTCGTTCCTTCGCCGATGCAGTCCAGCTTCGCGAAGCCCGGTGGCGAGATCGGGATCGAACTCCGCCTCGGGGATGGACCCGCGACGGTGACCGGAACCGTGCGCGGGCCCGACGGCGCTGTGGTCGCCGGCGCGAAGGTCCACGGCTCGATCCACCGCAACTCCCCGACCTTCCCTCTGCCCGACGGGAGCTTCGGCATGCCTCCGGCGCAGGCGCGAGCCGTCAGCGACGGAGCGGGCCGCTTCGAGCTGTCCCCGCTCCTGCCCGGGAAGCGGACCGTGTGGGTGCAGGTCGACGGTTTCGCCCTGTGGTACCTCGCGCTCGACATCGAGGTCGCTGGGACGCGCGACCTCGACGTGCGCATGGATCTCGGCTCCCGTCTGCTGGGAACCGTGCGCGATGCGAGCGGGCATGGTGTTCCCGGCATCCGCGTGGCCGCCATCGCGGGGGAACTCGACGCCGGCGAAAGCACCACCGACGCCGACGGCGGGTACGTGATCGAACACCTCCCGATCGGGCGCTTGTCGGCCCGCATCTACCAGGAAGGGCGCATCGTCGACTTTCGGGACCTCGAGATCAGGGCGTCGAGCGACACGCGCTACGACTTCGATTTCCCTGCCCCGCGCAAGCTGCGCGGACGGATCGTCGACGCACGCGGTCAGCCTGCATCCCATTGCAACGTCGACGCCGCCGGGAGCACCTGGTCGGGCAGGGCGCGAAGCGACGAGGATGGCCGCTTCAGCATCGACGCGGTCACCGCGAACTCGGTGCGGCTGATCGTCGAGCAGGCGGGATATGCGATCGCCGAGAGACATGTCGACCTCGACCGGGACGAGACCGACGTGCTGATCACGCTCGACATCGAAACCGGCGAGGGGGCCTCGATCTTCGGGCGCGTCGTCGACCGGGACGGCCACAGCGTGATCGGCGCGACGGTGATGCCCCATCGCGACGGCCCGATCACCTCGACCACGATCCACCCGGTCGACAGTGACGGCGGACGATTCCGCCTCGAGCGCTGCCCGCCCGGTCGCTACCGCATCCGCATCGAGGCGCGCGGATTCGGCACCGCGTTCCGCAGCGTCCTGGTCGGCAAGGACGACCAGGATCTCGGGACGATCGTGATGGAACCTCCGGGCTTCGTGTCCGTGCGCATCGACGACGCGGAAGCGCGCACCACGGCGCGGACCAGGGTCTCGATCCGGTCCTCCGACGGCGTGAATGCGGGAGCCGTCCGCTTGGATCGAGGCGTGGGCACTTCCGAACCGCTCGCGTCCGGCCGCTACCACGTGGTGGTGCGCGACGCGGAGCTCGCGAACGAAGCCTTCGAGGTCGAGGTCACGTCGGGACGCACGAGCGAGATGGTCCTCGCACGGCACCCTGGCGTGCGGGTGCACCTGGTGCTCCCGAAGGACTCGAGCGGACCGATCACCCTGCGTGACGAGCGCGGCGTCCACCTGGACGCCGTGTTCCCGACCCGAGCCGAGTCGGGCCGCGTGGAACTCTCGCTGCGTCCGGGACGCTACCAGCTGGTGCCGCTCACCGGCAGTCCGCACGCCTTCACGGTGCCCGAGTCCGGCACCGAGATCACCGTCGACGTGCCGTCCTGGTGACGCCAACATGCGCCGATCCTGGCTGCACCCACCGACGCACCGCTGTCCCGCCTCCGCATCGGTGGCGTTCCCTACGGTCTCGGCGCTCCCCTGCTGTGCGGGCTCGCCGACGATCCCGCGGTGGAGTTGATCCGCACGGCGCCGGCGCGGCTGATCGACCAGCTGCGCGAAGGTGCGCTCGACGCCGCGCTGGTGTCCTCGATCGAGAGCGCGCGCACACCCGGCTACCGCGCGCTGCGCGACGTCGGCATCGCCTGCGAGGGACCGGTGCACAGCGTGCGCGCGTTCCGTCGTCGCAGCGAGGGACCGGTGCGGAGCGTCGCCTTGACCGACGAGAGCGAGACCTCGGTGGCGCTGCTGCGCATCCTGCTCGACGCCGAGGGACTCGCGGCGCCGGACTGCAGCTTCGACCGCGTGACGTCGACGCGACGACCCGACTCGCTCCCCCACGACCTGGTCCTGCTGATCGGCGACGACGGTCTCCGCGCCGATCCGGGAACGCGCGAGCCGATCGATCTCGGTGCGCGCTGGACCGCTTGGACCGGCTTGCCCTTCGTGTTCGCGCTGTGGCTGATCGCACCGGGCGCCGGCGCGGAGCGGGTCGCCGCTCGACTGCGCCGTGCCCACACCGAAGGCTGCACACTGCCGCGCCGTGTCGACGAGGCGCGCGTGCACTACGCGCTCGGCCCGCGCGAACTGGAGGGGCTCGAACGCTTCCTCCGTGAAGCGGCCGAGCGGGGCTTCGCCCGTCCCGACTGCCGACCGCACTTCGTGTGAGTCGCACGGAGCGCGAGGTTGGCCTCGGCCGCTTTGTCGCGCTAAGGTCCGGCCTCCCCCGCGGGCGGCGGGGTCAGCACCAGGCGGATCAGCATGAGTGAAGCGAAGGGTCAGGGCACCTTGTTCGACGAAGCGGAGGGCGGCGCCGTCCCAGGCAAGAAGAAGAAGGCGGCGAAGCCTGCGGACGGCGAGGCAGCCGGTGAGTCCGCCGAGCCGACCGAGCGGGACAATCCCAGCAGCGGCGCCGCGGAGCGCATGGCGAAGAAGCAACGCGAGATCTCGGTCTCGGAGTTCTTCACCAAGAACCGTCACCTGCTCGGCTTCGACTCGCCACGCAAGGCGCTGCTGACCGCGGTCAAGGAAGCCGTCGACAACAGCCTCGACGCCTGCGAGGAGGCCCGCATCCGCCCCGAGCTGATCATCGAGATCAGGAAGCTCGACGGCCGCGAGGACGCGTTCTCGCTCGCCGTCGAGGACAACGGACCGGGCATCGTGAAGCAGAACGTGCCGAACGTGTTCGGCAAACTGCTGTACGGCAGCAAGTTCCACCGCCTCCGCCAGAGCCGCGGCCAGCAGGGCATCGGCATCTCGGCGGCGGGCATGTACGGGCAGCTCACCACCGGGCGTCCGGTGCGGGTGAAGTCGCGCACCGGCAAGCGCGCCAAGGCCTGGGGCTTCACGATCCGCATCGACACCGCGAAGAACGCGCCGGTGTTCACCGAGGAGGAGATCGACTGGGAGGACAAGGACCACGGCACGCGCGTCGAGATCGACATGGAGGGCGAGTTCCGTCGCGGGCAACGCAGCGTCGGTGAGTTCCTCAAGCTGGTCGCGGTCGCCAACCCCCACGTGAAGATGACCTTCCTCGATCCGGAGGGTCAGACCATCGTCTTCGACGCCGGCACCAAGGAGCTGCCGAAGGAGACCGACGAGATCAAGCCGCACCCGCACGGCGTGGAGCTCGGCATCCTGATGAAGATGCTGCAGGAGACGCAGGAGAAGCACCTGCACCTGTTCCTGCAGCGCGACTTCTCGCGCGTCGGACCGAAGGTCGCCAAGGAGATCTGCGACAAGGCCAAGATCTCGGAGAAGACGCACCCGAAGAAGGTCGCGCGCGAACAGTCGGTGGCACTGAAGCAGGCGATCGACGCGACGCGGATCATGGCGCCGCCGACCTCGTGCATCGCGCCGATCGGCGAGAGCGGGATCCTCGACGGCCTGAAGAAGGAGGTGGAGGCCGACTTCTACACGGCGACCACGCGTGCACCGGTGGTCTACCGTGGGCATCCCTTCCAGATCGAGGTCGGACTCGCCTACGGACGCCCGGGCGACACGCTCGACGTCACCGAACAGGGCAAGATCTACGCCGACGAGGAGAAGAAGAAGAAGCGCAAGGCTCTCGCCGAGGAGGAGCTGCTCGCGCAGGCCGACGAGCCGGCGCGCCTGATCCGCTTCGCCAATCGCGTGCCGCTGCTGTTCCAGCAGTCGGCCTGCGCGATCACCAAGGCAGTGATCGCCACCAACTGGCGCTCCTACGGTCTCACCCAGCCTCGCGGTGCCCTGCCGATCGGCGCGATGGTGATCTTCGTCCACATCGCCTCGGTGTGGGTCCCCTTCACCTCCGAATCCAAGGAGGCGATCGCGGGCTACGACGAGATCCTCAAGGAGCTGAAGCTCGCGCTGCAGGAGTGCGGTCGCAAGCTCGGCACGCACGTGCGCAAGGGCAAGAAACTCGCGAGCGAGTTCCAGAAGCGCAACTACATCACGACCTACATCCCCCACATCGGTCAGGCGCTGCGCGACATCCTCGGGCTGAACGACAAGCAGGTCAGCGACTGCGTCGAGAAGCTCACCGACGTCCTCGAGCGCAGCCGCAAGGTCTGAAAAGGGCGCCGCGCGTCAGTCGTGGCGCAGCGGCACGAAGCGCACCGGCAGCACCACGCGACGCGCGACCTGCCCCTCGCCCTGCTTCTCGACCAGCTCGAGCATCTGGTCGCCACCGGGTGGGCCGAGCGGCGCGACCAGCGAACCGCCGATCTCCAACTGCTCGATCCACGCCGGCGGCAAAGTGGGTCCGGCCGCTGTCGCGACGATGCGATCGAAGGGCGCGGCCTCCGGCCAACCGAGGCGGCCGTCGCCGATGCGCAGGTGGATGTGGTAGCCGAGCTCGTCGAGGAGGTGCGCCGCGGATCTGCCGAGCGGTTCGTCGAGTTCGATCGACCACACCTCGGCGCCGAGTTCGGCGAGGATCGCCGCCTGGTAGCCGGAGCCGGTGCCGATCTCGAGCACCCGCGTTCCCGCCTCGATGGCGCAGAGGTCCGTCATCAGGGCGACGATGAAGGGCTGCGAGATGGTCTGCCCGCGGCCGATGTCGAGCGCGCGATCGTCGTAGGCGAAGCGGCGCTGGTCGAAGGGCACGTAGCGCTCACGGGGCACGCGACGCATGGCGTCGAGCACCCGCGGCGACGGCTCGGAGAGCCCGGTCCACGACGCGGTGTCGCGGTAGGCCCTCTCGATCGACGCCAACATGTCGTCGACCCGGTTCATCGATGCCTCATCGCGGCCTGAGCCGCAACCCAAGAGTTGCCGCGTCGTCGCTGCGCGCCGACCAGGAAGGCCCAGGCCGTCCTGCTGCCTTGGTCATTCGGCCTTCGAATCGCCGCGCCACGCGACGAGTCTCCGGCCTACCGACTCACGAGGCGATCGACTTGCGCGCCCCGACTATTTCCTCGAACTCGGCGCGGTCGAGGCGTTCGCGCTCGAGCAGCGTGTTGGCCACGGTGTCGAGCTCCGCGCGGTGGGTCCCGAGCAGGCCGACGGCACGGGAGAAGGACTCGTCGAGGAGCTTGCGGACCTCGGCGTCGATGGCGCGCGCCGTCTCCTCGCTGCAGTCGCGCTCCAGGCGGACTCCCGGGCCGCGCAGGAAGGGGCTGTCGACGTCGCGCGCGCAGCGCATCAGGCCGGCTGCTTCACCCATCCCGAAGATGCACACCATCTGGCGTGCGATTCCGGTGGCGCGTTCGAGATCATCGGCCGCTCCGGTGCTGACGTCACCGAAGACGACCTGCTCCGCCGCGCGGCCGCCGAGCAGGACCACCATGCGGTCCTCCAGTTCGGGCCGCGTCATCAGGAACTGCTCCTCCAGCGGGAGCTGCATGGTGTAGCCGAGTGCAGCCCGCCCGCGCGGGACGATGCTGATCTTGTGCACCGGATCGGCATGCGCCGAGTGGTGCGCGACCAGCGCGTGACCCGACTCGTGGAAGGCGACGCGACGCCGCTCGGCGTCGCGCAGGCGACGGGTCTGGCGCTCGGGTCCCGCGACGATCTTCTCGACCGCCTCCTCGAGATCCTGCTGACCGATCTGGCTCGCGCCGCGGCGCGACGCCAGAAGAGCCGCCTCGTTGAGCGCGTTGGCGAGATCGGCGCCGGAGAATCCGGGCGTGCCGCGCGCGACGCGCGCGAGGTCGACGTCGGATGCGAGCGGCTTGCCCTTCGCGTGCACGGCGAGGATCGCCTTGCGACCCTCGAAGTCGGGGGCGTCGAGCACCACCTGGCGATCGAATCGGCCAGGGCGCAGCAGCGCGCGGTCGAGCACGTCGGGACGGTTGGTGGCCGCGAGCAGGATCACCCCGCTGTTGGGCTCGAAGCCGTCCATCTCGACGAGGAGCTGATTCAGCGTCTGCTCGCGCTCGTCGTTGACGGCGCCGATCTGCACGCCGCGCGCCCGGCCGATGGCGTCGATCTCGTCGATGAAGACGATGCACGGGGCGGTCTTCTTGGCCTGTTCGAACAGGTCGCGCACGCGGGCGGCGCCGACGCCGACGAACATCTCGACGAACTCGCTGCCGCTGATCGAGAAGAACGGCACACCCGCCTCGCCGGCGACGGCCCGCGCGAGCAGCGTCTTGCCCGTGCCCGGAGGGCCGAGCAGCAACACGCCCTTCGGGATCTTCGCGCCGAGGCGCACGAAGCGTTCGCTGTTCTTGAGGAACTCCACCACCTCGTGCAGGTCGGCCTTGGCCTCCTCGCAGCCGGCCACGTCGGCGAAGGTCACGCCGGTGTCCTTGTCGGCGACCATGCGCGCACGGCTGCGCCCGAAACCGAAGGGAGAACCCATCGGACCGGCTCCACCACCGCCACGACCGCGCATCAGGAACAGGAACAGCAGCGGCAACAGCAGCAGCGGCAGCACCCAGATCAGGAAGAAGCCGCCGAGCGGGTTCTCGGCGATCGCGCGGTAATCGACTTTCTGCTTCTGCAGATCGGCGACCAGGTCCTTGTCGCCGTCGACCTTCACGGTCTGGAAGTCGAAGTCCTTGCCGCGCTTGTCGTCCGGCGGAACCTCCTTGCGCCGGATCTCACCGGTGATGCGGTCGCTCGCGATGCTCGCGGACTTGACCTCGCCGGCGGCGAGGAAGTCCCGGAACTCGCGGTAGCTGATCTCGACGCCCCCGGCACCCTGCCGGAACATCGACCACAGCAGCAGGGCGAGGACCAACATGAACAGGATCCGCGACCAATTCATCGTGGGTCGCTCGGGTCCGCGGCGCTCGCCGCCGTCGCGTCCGGTTCCTTGCCGGTCGGGACCGGGTCGCTGTGCTGGTTCGTTCAAGCTGTTGCCTCCTGCGTCACCCTAGCGGAGTCCGCGTGCGGTCGCACCGGAAGTCCCGGTTCCCGGTCGCTGTGCGGACGACGCGGATGCAGACGCGCCGCGCTGCAGGTCCCGAACTGGACCATGCACCGCCGTTTCCTATGCTCCGGCGCAGCACGGGAGGGCCGCCGCGGACGACGCGCGCGGATCGCTCCTTCGTGTCCGATCCAAGCCTCGTCGCCCCGCAGCACCATGGCCCAGAAGCGCAAGTCGAACAAGCTGGACAAGCTCGAGATGTTGACCGTCGAGAGCATCGACGGAACCGCACAGAAGGTGTTCGACACGATCCAGAAGAGGGGCAAACCGGAACTCAGCTTTCCGCAGCGTTCGCTCGCGAACGTGACCTACGACAGGAGGGTCGGTCACTTCAAACTCGGGCGAGGACGGAAGGAACGCACCTTGACCGTGAACACGGTCAAGTCCTTCGCCCAGACCCTGAAGTTGATGGCGCTCAGCAAGGAGATGGTGCTGGAGGACGACTTCGCCACCAAGCGAGAGGCCTACTACGTCAGCAAGAACTGGGGTCCGGCCAAGTTCGCCGAACAGCCCGAGTCGGATGCCTGTATGGACGACATCGAGGCCCTGTTCTCGCTGCAGGGTCTCAGCCGCGAACACCTGCGCTTCTTCCCCGAGGAACGCGGCGGCTCGGTCGGCGGTGAGCTGATCGTGATCGACCGCGACCCGGAGACCGATCGCGAGGTCCGCGTCGACTGCACCGCCTTCGCCTCGGGCGCCTATGCGATCCCGTCCTCGGTGGAGCACCTGAAGTTCGAGACCAAGGCCGACTTCGTGCTGGCGATCGAGACCGGCGGTATGTGGCAGCGCCTCAACGCGCACAAGTTCTGGCGCTCGCACAACTGCATCCTGGTCGAGATGTCGGGGGTACCGACCCGCGCGACGCGCCGCTTCATCCGCAAACTCGCCGACCACAGGAAGATCCCGGTCTACGCCTTCGTCGACTGCGACCCCTACGGCATCAGCAACATCTACCGCACGCTCAAGGTCGGCTCCGGCAACGCGGCGCACCTCAACCAGTTCTTCTGCGTGCCACAGGCGACCTACCTCGGGGTGACCCCGCAGGACATCCTCGACTTCAAGCTCGAGGACGCGACGCACAAGCTGATCGACGTCGACATCAAGCGCGCGAAGGACGCGCTGAAGAACGACCCCTTCTTCCAGGCCCACAAGGAGTGGCAGAAGGCGATCGAACAGATGCTGCGGATGGGCGTGCGCGCCGAGCAGCAGGCTCTCGCCAAGTGGGGACTCAACTTCGTGATCGACGAGTA
Source organism: Planctomycetota bacterium (assembly GCA_046349595.1). Lineage (GTDB taxonomy): Bacteria > Planctomycetota > UBA1135 > UBA1135 > UBA2386 > JACRLW01. The sequence goes on along the minus strand of JAXMCA010000001.1, from coordinate 218,771 downwards.
CCTGCCGAAGAAGCTGAAGAACGCCGCCAGGTTCCTGCCGTGATCAGCGCACGCTGATCAGGTCGGTCGCGACCGCAGCGCCCGATTCGACCCGCACGTTCGACTGCGCGACGGTGCGCGCGCCGACGATCACCCGCACCAGGTGCTCGACGGGGAGCAGGTTGCGGATCGTGAGTCTGCCGTCGGAATCGGTCTCTCCGGACGGCGCCGCCTCACCGACGGTGGTCGGCCCGGTGACCTCGATCCGGGCACCGATCACCGGTCGACCATCGGGATGACGCACGGTGAGCAGACACGAGCCGCTGCGCCGGAAGGGGACCTCGATGCGCTGCTTGCCCGACCTCGCGACGAACTCCGCCGTCGCCACCGCGCGCGCGTGGTCCGCGCCCTTCGACGCGACCAGACGCCCGGAACCCCGGCTCGCGCGGTGATCGGTCGCCTCCTTCGATGGAGCCTTGGCCAGGAGCACGTGGACGCGATAGCTCACACCGGGGTGGACGTTCTCCAGGTGCAGGTCACCGCTCTGCTCGTCGACCTCGAGACGCGTCGCGAAGCCGCCGAGCGGCACGAGCACGACGCGGAAGCCGTGCGGTGCGTCCGGCACGTCCCCCGTGAGGGCGATGTCGACCGAGGCGGGTTGCAGCGCATCGTCGGGGAGCACGAGTCGTTGGCCCGGGACGCGTGAGTCGATCCGCAAGGCGACGGCGTAGTCCTTCGAGCTCGGATCGCGCACGACGATCGTGCACGACTCCTCGGCGGCGACACCGGCGAGCACCACGTCGCCGCGCGCATCGCTGTGGCCACCCCACAGGATCGTGTCCGGGGTCATGGTCTCGAACTCCGGATCGCCGTAGCCGAACTCGAGATCCGGCCAGGGACGGCCGTCGGGGTGCGCGACGCTGAAGGGCAGCGTGACGATCTCGCGCGCGACCAAGCGCATCGCGTCGGCGACTTCGCCCGGTTCGATCACCACGGTACGCGTCGGGGCGTGTCCCTTCGCCCAGCCGCGGACCGTGAGACGGAGTTCGAGGTCGAAGTCGCGACGGAAGTCGCCGCTCGGATCGCAGCCCGCGAAGTCGCGCTGTGCCTTGTCGGTCGGATCGGCCTCGATCCCGCCGACCAGCCGCGTGCTGATCACCCGCACCATGCCCTGCACCGGGCGCCCGCTCGAATCGGTCATCAGTCCGCGCAGGCGCGGCAGTCGGCGCAGGACCAGGGCCGGTTCGGGGATGGCCTGACCCTGTGTGTCGATAGGCACGGCCTCGCTCGCGACCTGGCCGGCGTGCGCGACGAGTCGGTAGACGCCGCGCGGGACCGGGACCTCGAAGGTCCCGTCCATCGCCGCCTTCGCCTCGCTGAAAGCGGCGCCGTCACCGAGCGAGAGCCCGCTGAGATCCTGCGCGACGATCGCCCCGTAGGCAGCGACGCCGTCGGGCCAGCTCACCCGACCACGAACCACGACCGGCCGCGTGTCGAGGACCGCGACCGGCTCGCGCATCAGCACCTCCGTGAGGGGGACCGGAACCTCTGCCGACGCCAGCCGCGCCTCCGTGTCGGCTTCCGGGACGCGGTCGCCCCGATCGGTGGCGAAGCTCAACGGCGACGACTCGCGTCCTCCGATCAGCGCCACGGTCGCGATGACCACCAGGACGGCGAGGAGCAGGGACCAGGAGCGCGTCGTCGCGAGGCTTGCCATCGTCACGATCCCGATCGGTGGCGTCGCCTCGGCCACGGATGGGGTGCCACAAGAAGACCGGCGTCGCCCGGAACTCCGAAGCGGCCCGGCGAGCCCGGCGTGGGGCACCCATCCACCGGCCCGGGTCGGGCATCCTGGACTCGGACCCCCTGGCCGGTACCCTCCTTCACCCCTTGGTGCCGCGACCCGCTCAACCGCCGGTCGCGCGCGCGCCGAAAAACGGGTCGATGGACCACTCTGCCGCGTCCGCGACCGCCCCCCACGCGCCGGCCTCGCCGGCGAATCGCACCATGACCGCGTCGCCCCTTCCCCCGCACGCCAAGGCCCTCCTCGACAAGCTCGAGAAGCGGACCGCCACCGTCGGAATCGTCGGTCTCGGCTATGTCGGGCTCCCGCTCCTGCACGCGATGCACGAGGGCGGATTCAACACCATCGGCTACGACCTCGATCAGAAGAAGATCGACATGCTGCGGCGTGGAGAGACCTACCTCCACCACCTCGGCACCGAGATGGTGACCACGCTCGCGAAGAGCAAGCGTTTCGAGCCGACCGCGGACCCCGATCGCCTGGCAGATGCTGACGTGATCATCCTGTGCGTCCCGACGCCGCTCGGGAAGCACCACGAGCCGGACATGTCGTACATCGAGAAGTCGACGGAGATGGTCAGCAAGCGGCTGCGCCCCGGCCGGCTGATCGTCCTCGAGTCGACCACCTATCCGGGCACCACGCGCGGCGATTGCAAGCCGATCCTCGAGCGCAGCGGTCTGCGTTGCGGAGAGGACTTCTTCCTCGCGTTCAGCCCCGAGCGCGAGGACCCGGGTCGCACGTCGCACAACACACGCACCATCCCGAAGCTCGTCGGCGGACTCGACGATGCGAGCACCAAGCTGGCCTGCACCGTCTACGCAGCTGCCGTGGCGCAGGTCGTGCCGGTCGACTCCGCGGAGATCGCCGAGTCGGCGAAGCTCCTCGAGAACATCTACCGCGCGGTGAACATCGCGCTGGTGAACGAACTCAAGCCGGTGCTCCACGCGATGGGCATCGACGTCTGGAAGGTGATCGACGCCGCCGCGACCAAGCCCTTCGGCTTCCAGGCCTTCTACCCCGGCCCCGGCCTCGGCGGTCACTGCATCCCGATCGATCCCTTCTACCTGACGTGGAAGGCGAAGGAGGTCGGCCTGCACACGAAGTTCATCGAGCTCGCGGGCGAGATCAACAGCGCGATGCCGCGCTACGTGGTGCACCGCACGGCCGAGGGACTCAACCAGATCGGCAAGCCGATGCGCGGCAGCAAGGTCTTCGTCATCGGCATCGCCTACAAGCCCGATGTCGACGACATCCGCGAGACGCCGGCGGCCGAGATCATCACCGAGCTGCAGCAACTCGGTGCGGTGGTCAGCTACCACGATCCGCACGTGCCGGTCTTCCCGCGCATGCGCGCCTACGACCTGGCCGACCTCGAGTCGCAGCCGCTCAACCAGAAGACCCTCGAGGCTGCGGACTGCGTGCTGATCGTGACGCACCACAAGGCGATCCAGTGGAAGACCATCGCCGATCACGCGCGACTCGTGGTCGACACGCGGAACATGATGGCGCCCTACATGCCGATCCGCGGCGTGCTGGTCCGCTCCTGAGCCGGGAACTCGCACCCCGGGGCGAGGTGGGTATCCTGTCCCGCCTTGTCCATGCCAAGCCAAGACGTCCCGCGTCGGCTCACTCTGCCGTCCGACCGCGATGCGAGCGGACGTGACCTCGGTGCCGCCGAGTTGGAGCATCTCGCGCACGCGATCCGCTCCGGACACCTGATCGCGACGGCAGGCCACTTCGGCCCGCGACTCGAACGCGCCTTCGCCGAGCGCTTCGGAGTGTCCCACGCCGTCGCCTGCGCCTCGGGAAGCGCTGCGGTCCATGCCGCGATCGCGACCCTGCGCGTGCGCCCCGGCGACGAGATCGTCACCTCACCGATCACCGACATGGGTGCGGTGATGCCGATCTGCTACGAGGGTGCGAAGCCGGTGTTCGCCGACGTCGACCCGCGGACCGGCAACGTCGACGCCTCGACCCTCGAGCGCGTCCTCGGCCCGCGGACGCGTGCGGTGATCGTGACGCACCTGTTCGGACAGCCGTGCGACATGGAGCCGATCGTCGCGCTGTGCCGTCGCACCAGGGTGACGCTGATCGAGGACGTCGCGCAGGCCTTTCTCGCGACCGACCACGGGCGACTGTGCGGCAGCTTCGGTGACTTCGCCTGCTTCAGCTTCCAGCAGGGCAAGCACATGACCACCGGCGAGGGCGGCATGGTGATCGCCGCGAAGCAGGCCGATGCGGATGCCGCGCGGCGCTTCGTCAACAAGGGATGGGGCTACGGCGACGCCGAGCCCGATCACGATCGCCCGGGGCTCAACTTCCGACTCACCGAGCTGCAGGCCGCGGTGGGCGTCGCACAGCTCGAGAAGCTCGACGGCGTCGTGCAGCGCCGTCGCGAGCGCGCCGCACAGCTCTGCGAGTCCCTGCGAGGGCTGGCCGGGATCGCCCTGCCCGACCCGCTGCCGGGCACCGCGCACTCGTACTGGCGGTTCCTGCTGCGGGTCGATGCACGCGTGATCCGCGGCGGTGCGAGTGCGCTGGGCGCTCTCCTCGGTGCGCGCGGCATCGGCAACGCGCCGCACTACGTGAAGAAGCCCGCCTTCGAGTGCGCGGTCTTCCGGAATCGCGGAGCGTTCGCACCGACCCGACTCGCGTTCGGCGACGATCTCGAAGGCCCTCTCGGCGACGCGAAGTCCCATCCCGGTGTGTACGCGTCGCTCGCCGAGATGCTCGTGCTCGCATGGAACGAGCACTACACGCAGGAGCACGTCGCGCAGATCGCGGACGCGGTGCGTCAGGGCGTCCGCGAGCTCGCGACGGTCGGAGCCGGGCGTGGTTGACCCGCTCCGCATCGCCCTGATCGGCGCGGGCGGGCGTATCGCGAACGATTGGCGTCGCGCCCTCGAGGACGTACCGGACGCATGCGCCGTCGCCTTCGTCGAGAGCGACCCCGCGGCGCGCAACCGTCTGGCCGCGGCGGGGATCCCGATCTTCGCGAGCGTGGACGCGATGCTGCACGAGACGTCGATCGACGCGGCGGTGATCGCGACACCGCCCGCGAGCCATGCCGCGATCTCCCACCGCGTGGTGGGCCACGGGGCACACGTGCTCTGCGAGAAGCCCCTGGCCATCGATCCGGCCACGGCGAGCGCGATGCTCGCGCACGCACGCGCTCAGGCACGCGTGCTGATGATGGCGAGCAAGTTCCGCTTCGTGGAGGACGTCGAGTCCGCGCGCCGTGCGATCGCGGCCGGCGACATCGGCGAGCCGATCCTCTACGAGAACACCTTCTGCAGCGTGGTCGACATGCGTGCGCGCTGGAACTCCGATCCGGCGACCTCGGGGGGCGGCGTGGTGATCGACAACGGCGCACATGCGGCGGACCTCGCGCGCGTGCTGGTCGGCAGCATCGCCCGCCTGTTCGCCGCCGCCGGTCCACGGGTACAGCCGCTCCAGGTCGAGGACTCGGCGCGCATCACCTTCGAGACCGATCGCCACTGTGTCGGCGTGGCGACGCTCTCCTGGTCGGTGTTCACCGGCGATCCCGCCTACGCGCGCGTGCACGGCAGCGAGGGCTCGATCGAACTCGGCTGGCAGATGGCCCGACTGCGGCGCCGTGGCAGCACCGAATGGCAGTCGATCGGTCGCGGCTACGACAAGGTCGCCGCGTTCCGCAATCAGCTCGGCCATTTCGTGCGTGCCGTGCGCGGCGCCGAGGACCCGCGCCCCGGCGAGCGCGAAGCCCTCGACTCGGTGCATTTCGTGCGCGCCGCACAGCTCTCCCTGCAGGAGCAGCGCTGGGTCACGCTCGACGAGGTGCGCCGCGAGGAGATCCGTCCGTGATCGGCAACGCGCCGCGCATCCACCCGACGGCACGCATCGAGGAAGACGTCGTCGTCGGCGCGCGCACCGCCATCTGGGACCACGCGCACCTGCGCCGCGGAGCTCGTGTTGGGCGCGACTGCATCCTCGGCGAGAAGGCCTACCTCGCTCCCGGCGTGGTGGTCGGCGATCTCGTCAAGATCAACGCCTGCGCGTACCTCTGCGCCGGCGTCACCGTCGAGGACGGCTGCATGATCGCGGCCCACGTCGTCTTCACGAACGACGCGACACCTCGCGCGACCGATCCCCTGGTTCGGGAGCTCCGGAATTCGGAGCCTGGCCCACACACCAGGTCCACCACCGTGCGGCGCGGCGCAACCATCGGGGCGAACGCGACCATCGGACCCGGGGTCGAACTCGGAAGCTTCTGCATGGTGGGCATGGGGGCGGTGGTCACCCGCGATGTCCCGGCGCATGCGCTCGTCGTCGGCAATCCGGCGCGGATGGTGGGGCTGGTGGATCGCGAGGGCACGAAGGTGCTCAATTGCGACGACACGACGTTTCCGGCTTCGGGTACGAAGGTGCCCTGCTCGGACGGCGGCTGGCTCGAAGTGGGTTCGGGCGTCGTCACCTGGCACTCCTCCGAAGCCCCATCGGGAGACCGACCATGAAGACGATTGCAACCCCACAACTGCTCGAGCTACCTGCCCTGGAGCAGGCCGCCGAGTGCCTGCGCACGCTCGCCCATCCGCATCGGCTGCGCATCGTGCAGATGCTGCTGGGCGGCGAGTTCACCGTCGGCGAGCTCGCGGAGTCCTGCGGCATCCAGAGTCACGTCGCTTCGGAGCACCTGCGCCTGATGAAGGACCGCGGGCTGCTCGACTTCGACCGCCGTGGCCGCCGCATCTACTACCGCATCGTCGAGCAGGGGCTGAGCAGCCTGATGGCGTGCATCGAAGGTCGCTTCGGATCCTGCCCGGTGAACACACCGGCGAGCGACGTCAGTCCACGAAGCGATACTTGAGGATCGCCCAGAGCGCGGCGAATCCGTCGCGCCAGCTGATCTTCTTCCCTTCGGTGTGCCTGCGGCCGTCGTAGCTGATCGGCACCTCGAACATCCGCGCGGAGGGGACACGCGCGAGCTTCGCGGTCAACTCCGGCTCGATCGCGAAGCGATCCTCGCGCAGCCGCAGACTCTGGAGCACCGAGCGGCGAACCGCCTTGTAGCAGGTCTCCATGTCGGTGAGATCGAGGCCGGTGAGGCGATTGCTGCACCAGGTGAGCAGCCGATTGCCAAAGCGGTGATGCACGAGCGGAACGCGGACGCCGTCGCCGCGCAGGAAGCGCGAGCCGTAGACGACATCGGCCTTCGCATCGACGAAGGGACGTAGCAATCGCGGATAGTCCTGCGGGTCGTACTCGAGGTCGGCGTCCTGGACGACCACGACCTCCGAGCTGGCGTGCGCGAAACCGGTCCGCAGAGCCGCCCCCTTCCCGCGGTTGATGGAGTGCCGAAGCACACGCACGCGCGGAGTCCCGTCCAACTCGAGGAGGATCGACGAGCTGCCGTCCGACGAGCCGTCGTCCACGAGCAGCACCTCGGTGACGAACTCGGAGGCGAGCACCCGGCCGACCAGGGTGCGGAGCGTCGGTGCCTCGTTGAACACCGGAATCACCACGCTGAGCGTCGGCCAGGGGGTCGATGCCGGGACGGCGATCGGCGCCGAGGCGACGCAGGTCGCCTCCGGTGTGGACACGGGGTGGCTCAAGGCTGGGTGGGCGGTGGTGGCCGCCGCGGTGGTCAGAGTCTGCGCCACAAGGGTGCTGATCGGCAATCCGCGCCCGAGGATTCAGGCGGGACGTGTGTGTCGCACGTCGCCGACCCGCCCTTGGCAGCGGGGATCGCAGCCGACCTGGGCTTCACCCCGGCAGCGGAGGGATGAAGCCGACACCCGCGCCGCGGTCACCGGGTGCGGCACCGGTGCGCAGCGGCTCCACCAGGGCATCGGCGAGGGTCGCCGGCGAACCGAGCGCCTCGACGTCGACCGGCGCAGCGAGCCACTGGGCCAGCACTCCCTGGAGACCGGCGGTGAGCAGGAATGCGGTCAGCACCGGATCCCGTACGTCGAGGGTGCCGTCCCCCGCTCCACGCACGAGGGCCTGACGCAACCGTGCGCGCAGGGCGCGAAGGTCCTCGCGAGCGTCGGCGCGGAGTTCCGCCGTCGGCCGACCCGCTACCTCCGCGCGGGTCATCGCGAGCAAACGGGCGGCTTCCGGGCGGAGCAGGTGGAACCCGAGCCAGGCACCGAGCACTGCCGTGAGTTCACCCGCCCCGGTCGACTCGGCCGTTCGCGGCGCACGGATCGCCTCGCGGAGCTCGGCCCGCACGCCGTCCAGGGCGGCGAAGAACAGCTCCTCCTTGGTCGAGAAGCGCGAGTACACGGCACCCTTGGTCAAGCCGGCGGCGCGCGCAATGCCGTCCACGCTGGCGCGGGCGTAGCCGGCGCGCGCGAACTCGGCGACGGCGGCGGCGACCAGACGGGAGGGCAGATGGGGATCGGGTACGCGTGGCATGATCGGGCTCCGGCACCGGCGGGAAGGATTCGATACCCGTCAGTATCGATACGATGGATACCAGAGGGTATCGAAACACGCCAGCTCTTTCGCGAGGCCGGTCGAGCACCTAGCATCCCCGCCCCCGCGGAGCGCGACGCGCACCGCCCCTCCGACCCCCGTCCGCATGGCGCAGAAGTCCAGTGGCCGCTTCGCCCGCGTCCAGCCCGGCCCGAAGCCGAACTGGCTGAAGGTTCCGGTGCCGGCCGGCGCGTCGGTCCACCGCCTGGAGTCGACGCTGCGCGCACGCCAGCTCCACACCGTGTGCGAGGAGGCCCGCTGTCCCAACCAGGGTGAGTGCTGGGCGGACGGCACCGCCACCTTCATGGTGCTCGGCGATACCTGCACACGGGGCTGCCGCTTCTGCGCGGTGAAGACCCACGCGGAGGGCAATCCCGTCGATCCGGACGAGCCCGCCAAGGTCGCCGATGCAGCCCTCGCCATGGGGCTGCGCTACGTGGTCCTGACCATGGTCGATCGCGACGACCTGGCCGACGGCGGCTCCGCACACGTCGCCGCCACCATCCGCGCGCTGAAGGCGCGGAAGGCGGAGATGCTGGTCGAAGCCCTGGTCGGCGACTTCGGTGGCGACGCCTCGCAGATCGCGACCGTGTTGGACGGCGCCCCCGACGTCTTCGCACACAACGTGGAGACCGTGCTGCGCCTCACCCCGCGAGTCCGCGACCGCCGCTGCAGCTACGTGCGCAGCCTCGAGGTGCTGCGCACCGCGAAGCGCCTGCGCCCGGGCATCGTGACCAAGTCGTCGATCATGCTCGGACTCGGCGAGAGCGACCGCGAGATCGACGCGACGCTGGACGACCTGCGCGAGCACGAAGTCGACGTGGTCACGCTGGGGCAGTACCTGCGGCCCTCCCTCCTCCACCTGCCGGTGCGCGAACACGTCACACCGGCGCGGTTCAAGGCCCTCGAGCAGCGCGCGCTGCGCAAGGGTTTCCTGTACGTCGCCTCGGGCCCCCTGGTGCGGTCCTCCTACAAGGCGGCGGAGTTCTTCATCAGCGGGATGCTGCGACGGCGCGACGACGCGACGACGCACGTCGGATGAGCCAAGACAGCCGATGAGCACGAACACAGCACGCGACGAACAGCCGTTCTCGATCATCGAGAACGACGGCAAGGCCCAGAAGGACAAGGACCCCAACCTGTCCGCCGATCAGCTGCGCCGGCTCTACGAGACGATGCTCTCCGCACGCCTGATGGACGAGCGTGCACTCGCGCTGCAGCGACAGGGCCGCATCGGCTTCTACCTGCAGGCACTCGGACAGGAGGGCAGCCACGTCGGCGCCGCAGCCGCGCTCCGCGACTCGGACTGGTTGTTCCCCGCCTACCGCCAGCCGGGGATTCCGATCCTGCGCGGCGTGCCCTTCGACGACATCGTCAACGAGTGGTACGGGAACGACGGCGACATCTGCAAGGGTCGCCAGATGCCGGTCCACTACAGCTTCCGGCAGGCCAACTTCGTGTCGATCAGCTCGCCGATCGGCACGCAGATCAGCCAGGCCGCGGGCGCGGGCATGGCCGCGCGCATCCGCGGCGACGACACCGTGTTCATGACCTTCTTCGGCGATGGTGGCACGAGCAGCAACGACTTCCACTGCGGGCTGAACTTCGCCGGCGTGTTCAAGGCGCCGGTGGTGTTCGTGTGCGAGAACAACCAGTGGGCGATCTCGGTGCCGCTGCGCGGTCAGACCGCCAGCGAATCGATCGCGGTCAAGGCCAGCGCCTACGGGATCCCCGGCGTACGCGTCGACGGCAACGACGTGCTCGCCGTCTACCGCGTGTGCAAGGAGGCCGTCGAGCGCGCCCGCAAGGGCGAAGGGCCGACGCTGGTGGAGACCGTCACCTACCGGATGGCATCGCACTCCTCGTCGGACGACGCCGCGCGCTACCGCGACGCAGCCGAGTACGAGAAGTGGAAGCAGCGTGATCCGCTGCAGCGGTTCCAGCGCTACCTGCAGAAGAAGAAGCTGTGGACCGAGGCGTGGGACGCCGAGATCCACGAGCGCGTCAAGACCGCGCTGAACGAGGCGATCAAGCGCGCCGAAGCACGACCCCGGCCATCGCTCGACTCGCTGTTCGACGACGTCTACATGAACCTCACGCCGCAGCTGCTCGAGCAGCGTGCGGAGCTCAAGTCGCTCGACGGGCCGGAGTCCGACGAGCTCGGCGCCTTCCCCTTGTGATCGGCGCGGGAAACCAGGCGGGCGAGAGAGAACGGAGTTCGGAGAACTGACATGGCAGTGATGACCCTGATCGAGGCCGTGACCGACGCGCTGCGCACCGAGATGCGCAACGACGACCGCGTGGTCGTGTTCGGCGAGGACGTCGGCAAGAAGGGTGGCGTGTTCCTCGCCACGCAGGGCCTCCAGGACGAGTTCGGCGTCGAGCGCTGTTTCGACACGCCGCTCAGCGAGTGTGGGATCATCGGCGCCGCGGTCGGCATGGCCGTCTACGGCATGCGCCCGATCGCGGAGATCCAGTTCCTCGACTTCATCTACCCGGCTTTCGACCAGATCGTGTCGGAGGCGGCGAAGATGCGCTACCGCAGCGGCGGCGAGTACACCTGCCCGCTGGTGATCCGATCCCCGTACGGCGGCGGCATCCGCGGCGGTCACTACCACAGCCAGTCGGCCGAGGCGTACTTCTGCCACACGCCGGGCCTCAAAGTCGTCATCCCGTCCACGCCGGCCGACACCAAGGGCCTGCTGATCGCCGCGATCCGCGACGAGGACCCGGTGATGTTCCTCGAGCCGAAGCGCATCTACCGCTCGGTGAAGGGCGAGGTGCCGGAGGGCGAGCACGTCGTGCCGCTCGGCAAGGGCCGCGTGGTGCGCGAGGGCACCGACGTCACCGTCGTCGCCTACGGCGCGATGGTCGCGATCTGCGAGAAGGCCGCCGAGGAGGCGCAGAAGCAGGGGCGCAGCGTGGAGATCATCGATCCGCGCACGCTCGTGCCTCTCGACGAGAAGCTGATCCTCGACTCGGTGAAGAAGACCGGCCGCTGCGTCGTGGTGTTCGAAGCCCCGAAGACCTGCAGCTTCGGCAGCGAGATCGCCGCCATCGTCGCCGAGAAAGCGATCGGCCATCTCGAGGGACCGGTCGTCCGCGTCGGCGGCTTCGACACGCCGTTCCCCTACTCGCTCGAGCACCTCTACATGCCGGACGCACGGCGCGTGCTGCGCGGCATCGAGAAGACCTTCAACTGGTGAGCGCGGTCGCCGCACCCCACTCTGCGCACAGGAACTCCACTCATGACGCTCAAGGAATTCAGGCTCCCCGACATCGGTGAGGGCATCGCGGAAGGCGAGATCGTCTCCTGGAAGGTGAAGCCGGGGCAACCGGTGAAGGAGGAGGACGAGTTCGTCGAGGTGATGACCGACAAGGCGACGGTGATGATCACGGCGCCCTACGACGGCGTGGTCAAGGAGTTGAAGTACAAGGAGGGCGACGTCGTCCCGGTCGAGTCGGTGATCGCGGTGTTCGAGGTCGGCGCAGGCGCTGCGTCCGCACCCGCGGCCCACGGCCACGCGGCGCCCGCAGCTGCGGCTCCGGCCGCGTCGGCTGCCGCGCCCGGTCCCGTCCTCACGCCGGCCCCACGCACGCAGCCGAAGGGCCCGGACTTCGAGCAGGCGGAACCCGGCAAGGTGATCGCCGCGCCGGCGACGCGCAAACGCGCGCGCGAACTCGGTGTCGATCTGCGCGAGGTGCAGGCGACCGGACCGAGCGGACGCGTGACGAACGAGGACCTCGAGCGTCACCTCGCCGGCAGCCGCGCCGTGGCCGCCGCACCCGCGGCCAGGCCCGCCGCGTCGGCACCCGCCGCCAAGCCGGCTGCAGCCGCGCCGCGCGCGCCGGTGTCCATCGCGCCCGCACCCAGCGGGGCCACCGAGGAGCGCATCCCCTTCCGCGGGCTGCGCCGCAAGATCGCGGAGGCGATGACGCGCAGCAAGCACACCGCGGCGCACTTCACCTACGTCGACGACATCAACGTGACGAAGCTCGTGGCCCTGCGCAAGGAAGCCAAGTCGCTGTTCGCCGAGCAGGGCGTGAACATCACCTACCTGCCCTTCGTGATGAAGGCGATCGTCGAGGCGCACCGCCGCTTCCCGATGATGAACGCCTCGCTCGACGAGTCGACGCAGGAGTTGGTGGTCAAGCACTACCACAACTTCGGCATCGCCACGGACACCGATCAGGGCCTGATCGTCCCGGTGGTGAAGGACGTCGATCGCAAGTCGATCGCGCAGCTCGCCTGGGAGATCCAGGACCTCGCCGCGCGCACCCGCGAGGGCAAGGTCGGCATCGACCAGTTGCAGGGTGGTACTTTCACGATCACCAACGCCGGCAACATCGGTGGCCTGTTCGCCACGCCGGTCATCAACTTCCCCGAGGTCGCGATCCTCGGGGTTCACGCCATCAAGAAGACGCCGGTGGTCGCGGAGGACGGCTCGATCGTCGTCGGCGACGTGATGTATCTCAGCGTCTCGATCGACCATCGCATCGTCGACGGTGCGACCGGCGCCCGCTGGATGAACGTCGTCAAGGACTGCCTGGAGAACCCGAACCGACTCCTGCTCGGCTCGCTCTGAGCCGAGCCCCCGACGCCGAGATGGCCAAGCACCAGACGCGCGCAGCGAAGACGAGCAAGAAGCCGGGCAAGGCGCCCCGCAGCACGGCGAAGCCCAAGGCCGCCGCGCCGGCACCACGCACGCGCAAGGAGCCGGTCCGCCCCGCACCGGATGCCGAGCCTGCGCGACGCGTGGCTGGAGGCGCCGCGTTGTTCGGCGTCCTGCGCGAGGACGGCTCGATCGTCGCCGGCCAGGATCCCAAGCTCGCACCGGACGAACTGAAGAAGCTGTACGAGACCATGGTCCTCGTGCGCGAGTTCGATCGACGCATGCTGGTCCTGCAGCGCCAGGGTCGGATCGGCTTCTACGGTCCGATCCTCGGCCAGGAAGCCGCGACGGTCGGCTCCGCCTCGGCCTTCGAGATGCGCGATTGGATCTTCCCGGCGCTGCGCGAGGGCGCCGTCGCGATGATGCGCGGCCTGCCGATGCACCTCGCCATCGCGCAGCTGATCGGCAACGACATGGATCGCTGCCGCGGCCGCCAGATGCCGTGCCACTACACCTTCCGCGAGGGTCACTACCACGCGATGTCCTCGGTGATCGGCACTCAGATCAGCCATGCGGTCGGCGCGGCGATGGCGAGCAAGCAGCGCAAGGACGACGTGGTGATCGCCGGCTACCTCGGCGACGGGGCGACGAGCAGCAACGACTTCCACTGCGGCATGAACTTCGCCGCGGTGTTCAAGGCGCCGGTGGTGCTGATCTGCCAGAACAACCAGTGGGCGATCTCGGTGCCGATCAGCCAGCAGAGTGCGTCGGAGACGCTCGCGATGAAGGCCGACGCCTACGGCATGCCGTCGATGCGCGTCGACGGCAACGACGTGCTCGCCGTGCACTGCGCCACCCGCGCCGCCGTCGAGCGCGCCCGTCGCGGCGAAGGCCCGACCTTCCTCGAACTGGTGACCTACCGCCGGCTGGGCCACTCGTCGTCCGACGATCCGTCGCGCTACCGCGACGAGGCCGAGGTCGCCGTGTGGGAGAAGCGCGATCCGATCGAGCGGATGCGCCGCCACCTCGAGTTGCGCCGTCTGTGGTCCAAGGAACAGGAGCAGGAGCTCCAGGACCGCATCGCGCGCGACGTCAACGAAGCCATCCGGCTCGCCGAGACCGCCCACGCGGTGCCGGCCCAGAGCCTGATCGAGGACGTGTTCGCCACGCCGACTCCGCAGCTGCGCGAACAGTTGCGCGACGCGCTGGGCGAGTGAGGCGCGGCCCCACGACCGCGCCCACGCCCTCCTCACACCACGCCCCTTCCCCGAACCCTCCGCGAGTCCCATGAGTCACGACGTCATCGTCATCGGAGCCGGTCCCGCCGGCTATGTCTGCGCGATCCGCTGCGCGCAGCTCGGCCTCAAGGTCGCCTGCATCGAGAAGCAGTACGTCGGCGGCGTGTGCCTGAACGTCGGCTGCATCCCGAGCAAGGCGCTGATCAACGCCGGCAAGACCTTCAAGAAGATCAAGGAAGCCGACGTGATGGGCATCCAGGTCGGTGCGCCGAAGCTCGACGTCGAGAAGATGGTGACCTGGAAGCAGGGCATCGTCGGCAAGCTCACCGGAGGCGTGGCCGGCCTGTTGAAGAACCACAAGATCGATTCGATCGAAGGGACCGCGCGCGTGCTGGGCCGCGACAAGGTCGAGGTGACCGGCAAGGACGGCAAGAAGCAGGTCCTGCAGACCAAGCACGTCGTGGTGGCGGTGGGATCGACGCCGATCGAGATCCCGGGTTTCGCCTTCGACGGCAAGCACGTGTGGAGCTCGACCGAAGCTCTCGCACCGAAGTCGCTGCCCAAGCGCATGCTGGTGATCGGCGGCGGCTACATCGGCCTCGAGCTGGGCCTCGTCTACCACAACCTCGGCACCGAGATCACGGTGGTCGAGTTCATGGATCGCGTGCTGCCCGGAATGGAACCCGAGCTCAGCAAGGAGATGGGGCGATCGCTCAAGAAGAAGAAGATCGCGGTGCACCTCGGCGCAAAGGCCAAGAGCTACAAGGCCGACAAGGACGGACTGCACGTCGACGTCGAGATCGACGGCAAGGTGCAGACCTTCGCCTGCGACGTCGTGCTGTCGACGGTCGGCCGTCGCCCGAACGGCAAGGGGCTCGGACTCGAGGAGTGCGGCGTGAAGTTCGACGCGAAGGGCTTCGTCGCGGTCGACGCGCAGCGCCAGACCAACGTGCCGGGGATCTGGGCGATCGGTGACTGCGCCGGGCAGCCGATGCTCGCGCACAAGGGATCGCACGAGGGGCTCGTCGCCGCGGCAGCGATCGCCGGCGACAAGGGCGCGGCCTACGACCCGGCGTGCATCCCGGCGGTCATCTTCACCGACCCGGAGATCGCGAGCGTGGGACTCAGCGCCGACGAGGCGCGGGCCAAGGGCTTCGAACCGGTGGAAGGCCGGTTCCCCTTCGGAGCGTCCGGCCGCGCGTTGTCCATCAACGAGCCCGACGGCTGGGTCAAGGTCGTGGCGGACAAGAAGACCGACAAGGTCCTCGGCGTCCACATGATCGGTCCCGAAGTGACCGAGCTGATCGCCGAAGCCGCCCTTGCCATCGAGCTGGGCGCCACGTCGTCCGACCTCGCGTCGACGATCCATGCGCACCCGACGCTTCCCGAGGCCATGATGGAAGCGGCCGAAGCCGTCCACGAGATGGCCGTCCACATCTTCCAGCGCCCGAAGCACTGATGAGCCCGCGGTCGGCACGACCGACCGCAGGAGCGAACGACTGATGACCGACATGTTTGCGATGTTCGAAGACGACGCAGCCGAGCGCACCGCGGTGCCCTCCGACACGGAGCGATCCGGAGTCGAGCCCAGCGTGCCGGCGAGCCCGGCACGACTCGACGATTGGGAGGCGTCGATCCCCTCGCTGATGCAGAGCTACCCGGGCGTGAAGATCGGCACGCTGTTCTGCGTCTACAAGGTGCGACTCGACCCCGACGTCGACTTCCGTGACATCCAGGGCGAAGCGCGGCTGCGCGACATCCCGCTCAGCGGCCGCAGCCTCCATCAGGCCAAGGTGCTGCTCGGCATCGAGGCGGCGCGCCCCTCCGCTCCCCGCCGCCGCAAGTCCGATGTCGAAGAGGAGGAGCGCGACGAGTTCTCCTTCCGGCCCGAGTCGATCCCCGTCGCGCGTCCCACGGTCAGCGAAGTTCCGATCGACACGACCGACTTCGAAGGCATGCTGCGCGCTGCAGTCGCTGCGGCCGCGGAGGAGCGCGCCGCAGGCTACCGCGAGGCGATCCGCAGTGCCCTGGCGCTGATCGACGAAGCGCTCGCGTACCTTCCGGACGTCGAGTAGTCCGATCAGGACGCCGGCGGCGACGGCTCACGCTCCCAGAGGTACTCGGTCTCGCCGAGTGCCTTCGCCGCCCATCGCGCGAGCACGAACAACAGATCGGACAGCCGGTTCAGGTAGACCAGGCAACCCTCGCCGACCTCCGGCTCGAGCGCGATGAGTGCTACGAGCACGCGCTCCGCACGCCGGCACACCGTGCGCGCCTGATGCAGGAACGCCCCCACCGGTCCGCCGCCGGGGAGCACGAAGTCCTTGAGCGGACCGAGCTCCTCGTTGAAGCGATCGCACCAGGCCTCGAGACGCTTCACGTCGGCATCGCCCACCCGATACATGCCCTGCCAGCGATCGGCTGCGCGCGTCGCGAGATCCGCACCCACGTTGAACAGGTCGTTCTGCACCCGACGCAACACCGCGTCGATCGCCGCGATGCCCTCCGGCTTCGCCTCGCTGCGCGTGTTGAAGGTACGCGCGAGACCGAGCACACAGCTCAGTTCGTCGACGGTGCCGTAGGCCTCGATGCGCGGATCGTCCTTGCGCACCTCCTGGCCGCCCACCAGACGGGTCGTGCCGCCGTCGCCTGTCCTCGTGTAGACGCGGGTGATGCGCATGACCTGGGATCATGCCGCAGGAGACGCTCGACATGAACCAGCACGGGGCAGGGCCCTCAGCTCTTCTGCGGTCGGCCCCGCGTCACATCGAGCGTGAAGCTGCTCCCCCACCGACCGAGCGTGTCCTGGAGCGACGACCAGGCGTCGTGGAGTGGACAGGGATTGCGGGCATCGCAGGCCCGGAAGTGGAACACGCAGCGGCCACTCTCGAAATCGACGTCGGTCGCACGCAGGATCTCGTCGAGAGGAATGCGATCGGGCGCCTTCGCGAGACGGAAACCGCCGTGGTGCCCCTTCTGCGAATCGACGAGTCCGGCGACCACCAGCTTGCGCATCACCTTCGAGATGTAGGGCTCGGGTGCGTCGGCACGCTGCGCCAGCTCGCGGCTGCGGATCGATTCACCCGGAGCGAGATTGGCCAGGACCGCCATGGCGCGGAGCGCGTAGATCGTCGTCTGCGGGAGGAGCATCCGGGCGCGCAGATTACGCGTTCGGGGTCCTCAATCGACGAGCCCGACGCCGTTCGTCGCGGTCCAACCCTCGAGGCCCACCGCGCGGATCCGCAGATCCGGGCCGCTCCGCTCGACGACCTCGACGACCTCGCCGGCATGGAGCCGTGCCAGCACGGGCCCGTCCGACCCGGGGTCCGAGCGCAGTTGGACCTCCGGCTGCAACACGACCCCGGTCGCGGGAGCCGGGAGGAACGCGACCAGCGTCAGTCGCGCCGCAACCGCGAATCCGAGCAGACCGACCACGAGACCCGACCAGCACGCGCCGCGACGACGGCGGAGGACGACGGCGGCGCCGAACCCGACGGCCTGCAGGAGCACGCTCCACCCCAGCGCGCCGTCGCCGTCCCACGCCGAGAGGAGCGAGGGACGCGCCGGATCGCGACCGAGCCGAGCCTCCGCGAGGGCGAGGCCGTCGAGCGCCGCCGTGTCGCTGGGGTCGCGCAGCAGTGCGCGACGGTAGTCGAGGACCGCATCCGCGTGCCGTCCGAGGCGGATCGAGCAGTTCCCCATCGCGAGGAGCAACGCCACCGCATCGACCGCGGGATCCGCGAGCGCTCCGGCCCACGCCCGTCGAGCCGCCTCATAGCGGCCCGCGGCGTACTCCCGCTGCGCGTCGGCGACCTGTCCGCGCGCCGGCGCGACGACGAGCGACAGCGTCAACAGCAGGCAGAGGGGCCTCATGCCGGCGTCCCCCTGCGCTGGAACTGCGGTTCGAGGGCCTCGACGAGCGACGCGGCGACCGAGACGTCGACCGCCGCGGCTCCGTAGCGCGCGGCGACCGCGGCATCGAGCCAACTCGCCGCGCGCTGTGCGGTGGCACGCTCGATGCCCGAGGCGATCAGCCGGTCGGCGAGATCCGCAGCGACGACCGCGGCCGCATTGCAGCGCAGGTGTGCGGCGAGGTACTCGGCGAAGGCCGCGGTGACGTCGCCTCCCTGTCGCGCCACAGCGAAGGCCGCGGCGGCACCGCGCGCGCGGATCCCGGCGAGGTCGCGCGCCGCTCGTTCGCGCGCGCGCAGCCAGCCGAGCAACATCAGGGCACACGCCGAGGGCGCGATCAGCGCCGAGAGGAGCGCTGCGCTCGAGGCACGCGCGCCACGACGCGGTCCGGTGAACGATCGCGGCAGGTACACGCCCCCGTCGTCGATGCCGTCGCCGGGTGCGGCGACGGCTCCCGCTCCGCGCACGCGCAGCGCGATCGGCTCGGATCGCACCACCAGGAAAGCTCCGGGCGGTGCGGGATCGAAGCAGCTCAGAGAGACCGCGGGGAGCGCCGTCACGTCGGTGCGATCGACCATCAGGTCGTAGCCGAAGACCTGCGCCGTCGGATCGTCGATCTGCAGGCGTCCCACCATGTGCATGCCGGGCAGCGTGCCGAGCGACGGCGCGGACACCGCACGCCATTCGCCCTCGCCGTCGATGCGCAGGATCAGTCGAAGCGTCTCGCCGACGCTCGCGGTGGTCTGCGCGCAGCTCGCCGTGAGACGGAAGCGTCCGATCGCTCCGGCGAAGTCCACCGGCTGACCGCTCTCGGGAACGGGCAGGACGTGCAGACTCGTCGCCTTGCCTTCGATCTCGACCTCACGGCGATCGACCGGCACGCGGTCGCCGAGCAGGCTGTCGCGGAATTCGGTCGCGTAGGCGAAGCGCAGCTTCGGCGCGGAGATCGCGATCGAGTCACCGGGGGTCGCGACGAACGCACGGCGGTACTCGAAGACCGCGAAGGCACGTCCGTCGACGGCGCGATCGGGCAGCGGATTCGCCGAGCCCACATCGCCCGAGAGCGCGAAGCGCGCGGCCCCCTCGGCCTCCGCGACCGCCGAGCGCACGGCGCCCTTCGGGTCGTCGAACCACGGCACGGCGAGGTGCACGGGAACCTCGAGCTTGCGTCGGAAGGGTTGCACGACCTTGTCGCGCAGGAACTCGCGGTCGATGCCGAAGCGGACCACCACGACGAAGCGTTCCCCGACGTAGACCTCGGAACGCGCCACGGTCATCTCGACGAAGCCGCGATCACCCGCCGCATCGCCGTCCTGCGGAGCCGAACACAGTGCGGCGAGCGTGAGCAGCGATCCGAGCAGGCTCACCAATCGCGCTCCAGCGTCGCGTTCCTTGCACCGTGCTGAGCGCGGCGCAGCTCCACCTTCTCCTTCTCCTTCTGCTGAAGACGATCGAGCAGGGCCTGGATCGTCTCCGGCGCGAGTTTCGGCTCGACCCCGGTGGCCGCCTCGTCCGCCTTCGGTTCCAGTTCCGGCGGCTTCTGCGGATCGGCCTCGATCTCCTTCTGCTGCGGCTGGGCGTCGTGCTTGCGCTTGTCGATCATCGCCTGCTTCGCCGCCCTCAATACGTCGGCCTTGGCGACCGCGCGCTCGACGTTGCGGCGTGCGGCGGCACCTTCGATCCCGTCGAGCGCGCACTGCTCCCACTGCCGCCGCGCCGTCTCCGCGTAGGCGATCGCGACGTCGAAGGCGAAGGGCTCCGCCTCGGGACCCGTCGCCTGCTTCGCGGCGAGTTCGCATCGGGCGAAGGCGGTGTTGCCGAGCAGGAAGTCGCGCAACTTCGCGAAGCGGACGCCGCCCCTTAGCGCGGCCTGTTCCGCGGCCGTCTCCGCCGCGCGGAAGTCCCCGGCCTGCAATGCCGCGAGTGCGTCGTTCCAGGACAGCTCGGGCGCCGCGCGATCCCCGGCATCGGCGCGCAGCCTCGCGAATGCGGCGTGCGCGTCGGCGAAGCGAGCCTCGCGGTAGGCGCGGACCGCGCCATCGAAATCGGCCTGGTCCTGCACGAGCAGCAGTGCCGTGGCGACGAGCAGCCCCTTCATCGCGGCGTCCGATCTCCCGCCAGCACCCGCCCGTTCTTCGGGTCGATGTCGAGTGCGAGCGTCTCGCCGTCGCGCGTCAGGAACACGAAGCCGTACATCATCTCGTCGAAGGTCTGCTCGCCGAAGCGCACCTCGGCCGTGGGATCCGGATTGAAGGGATTGAGCGTGCTGTTGTCGAAATGCGCCT
The DNA here is from genome assembly GCA_046349595.1 of Planctomycetota bacterium. Classification (GTDB taxonomy): domain Bacteria; phylum Planctomycetota; class UBA1135; order UBA1135; family UBA2386; genus JACRLW01. Next base: position 198,484 of record JAXMCA010000001.1, on the reverse strand, counting down.
TCACCTCGACGACGGTCCCCGCCGCCAGCTTCACCTTGCCCTCGTGGAAGCGATACGACTGCTGCCAGTCGAAGTCGTAGTCGGGGATCATCAGGAGCGTGGTCGGTTCGGCGGCGGGCGGGTGCGCGACGAAGGTCATGTCGCGCCCGCGCAGGTGCATGTGCGCGAACAGACCGATGATCGTCGAGTCGACCTTCACGCGGCGCCGCGCACCCACGGGGAAAGCGAAGGCACCCGGTGGGATCACGAAGCGCGTGTTGGTGACCACCAGCACCTCGGCGGCCCGGGTGACCTTGGTGCGAGGGAACCGCAGTCCCACGTGGATGCGGTCGACCTCGGGCTTGCCGGTCGTCACGTAGTGCGCCTGCAACCCGAGCCGCGAGCCGGCGGGGATCTTCATCGCCGTGCCGGGGTCGAGCATCATCGGATCGCCGCCGGGCACGAAGCCGGTGATGAAGCCGTCCTGCGAGAAGCCGGTCTTGGGGTCGAACCAGGCGACATTGGCGTGGTGGAGGACCCGCCCGTTCTCGGGCAGGATCTCGACCGCTTCGACCCAGGTGTCCTCGCGGAACACGTACGGCAGGATCACGTACGAGTACGGCACGATGCCGTCGGCGGGCAGCCGCGTCGGCGTGGTGGCCTTCAGCTCGAGGTCTGGTTCGCCGATGCGCCAGCGTTCCTCGGGGAAGCTGCGGGCGGGCGGGGCGTCGGCGGCATCGCCGCGCGGCGCACCCGAGCGCACCCAGTCCTCGACGATCTCGCGCTCCCCTGCCGTCAGCGCAAGGTGGTTGCGGAACTCGCCGAAGTCGTCGCTCGCGTGCCACGGCGGCATCCGCTGGCGACGCACCACCTCGCCGATCATCGCGGCGTGGTCGGCGGCGTCGTCGTAGTCGAGCAACGGAAAGGGCGCGATGCCGCCCTCGTGATGGCAGTCCTGACAGCGCCGCTGCACGATCGGCTCGACATCGCGATGCCAGGTGCGCTTCCCGCTCGGCTCGGCCGCCGGACCGAAGCTGATCAGGCATCCCTCGATCGGCGTCTCGGTCACGGCGACATCGGTGCCGCCGAGCACCGCGTCGAGTGCCGCGCGCAGGTCCTGCCGTGCGGGCGCCTCCTTCACGTTGGCGTAGAGCACCTGATCGTCGACGCGCCCGCGGTAGCGGATCCGCCGTTCGCGATCGAGCACCACGACGGCGGTGGTGCGATCCACTCCCAGGGCGCGGGCGACGCGGAAGCCCTCGTCACGGACGAAGGGGTAGGGCTGATCGAAGAGGATCGCCTGCGTGCCCATGTCGCGGACCGTGTCGCTGCGGCCGACGTCGACCGCCACGAACTGGACCTTCCGCTCCGCGTACTCCGAGCACAGCCGCCCGACCTTCGGCATCACGCGGCCGACCATCGGGCAGTCCTTGCTGACGAAGAACAGCACGACGGCCTCGCACGGTCCGAGGTCCGAAAGACGTCGCCTCTGCGTGCGGATGTCGAGGAAGGACAGGTCGTCGACGAGGCTGCCGATCGGCACCGCAGGCGGCGCCTCCTGGGCGGGCAGGAGCGCACCGCACACCAGGAGCACGACGGCGAGGACGCGCAATACGACGGCCATGGCGAGGGACCTTACGCGCCGCGTAAGGTCCTGGGAACCGGATGCCGTCCCTGCACGAGTCCCTGTGCGAGTGCCTCGACCTGCTCGGTCGACAGGCCATGGCATGGGCGGAACTCGACGCCGTCGCGAAGGACGGAGCGACGGTCGGCCCGGCACTCGCCGAGGCGATCGCGCTGGGTCCCCTCCCCGCCGCGCGGGCCCTCGCTCTCGCGGTGCGCGGCACGGCGGCGCTGGAGCGCGGCGCGCCGCCGCCGCTGCCGGGTCCGGTGCGCGCGATGCACGGACGGCGCGAGCTCTCCGTGCTTCCGGCACTGCCCTACGACCGCCTGCTGTTCCGCGGCTACCGCTGCGACGTGAGACTCGGACCCGGACCCGTGCAGCGCATGCCGCTCCCCCCGCAGGGCACGGCCCTCGTGCTCGGCGCGGGCAACCTGTCCTCGATCCCGATCGCCGACCTGCTCACCGCGCTGATGCGCGGACAGCGGTCGGTCCTCGTCAAGCTGCATCCGCTGCACCGACATCTGCTGCCGCTCTTCGAGCAGGTGTTCGCACCGCTGCGTGCCCTCGGTTGCGGCTTCGTGTGCGGTGGCGCGGAGGAGGGTGAGCGTCTGCTGCGCGACGCATCCATCGGACACGTGCACCTCACCGGATCACGCGCCACCTTCGCACGGGTGCGCGAGACCCTCGCATCGCGCCCACACGTCACCGTCACCGCCGAGCTCGGCAACGTCACGCCGGTGATCGTCGTGCCCGGCCGCTTCACCGGCGCGGAGCTCCGCGCGACGGTCGACGAACTGACCGCGATGCTGTGCATCAACGGCGGTTTCAACTGCGCGACGCCCCGCGTGATCGTGACCGCGCGCGCCTGGCCGCAACGTGAGGCGTTCCTCGATCTGCTGCGCACATCGCTCCGCGGCGCTCGTCGTCGGCGCGCATGGCACCCCGGCTGTGTCGAGCGCCTGACCGCCGCGGTCCCCTCGGTCGCGCTCGAGGACGACCGCCTTCCCTTCACGCTGATCGAAGCAGTCGATCCGGACAGCGAGCGGCCCGAGTTCCGGACCGAGTGCTTCGGGCCACTGGCCTTCGAGGTCCCGCTGCGTGATCGCGATCCGTGCGCCTTCCTGCGCAGCGCGGTCGGGTTCTGCAACCAGCGTCTCGAGGGCGAACTGGTCGCGCACCTGATGGTCGCGCGAGACGGCCTGCGTCGCGATCGCGCCGCGATCGACGAGGCGGTCGACGCGCTGGCGCACGGCACCGTCGCCGTCTGCGGCTTCGGCGCGCTCGCCTTCGCCTGGATGTCGGCACCCTGGGGCGCGAACCGCCGCAGCGGACTCGGTTTCGCACACGACCCCTACCTGCTCGCCGATCCGCTCAAGACCGTGGTGCGTGCGCCGGCCGTCGCGTGGCCGCGTCCGCCGTGGCGTGAAGGCGTGCATCACGCCGCCGACACGCTGCGTCACATCCTCACGCTCACGCTCGCGCCGTCGTTGCCCCGTGCGCTGCGCGCGGCCTGCTCCGCGCTGCGCCGCTGAACGAGGCCTGCAGCATCAGCAGGATCACCGCGATGCACAGCGGGATCTGGAAGCGGTTGGCCCGTGCGTCGCCGTTCGGATCGCGGTGCGCGCTGCGCGCCGCACCGAGGATGCGTCGCTGGTAGAGATCGCACAGCGGCAGGGGCCGCTCGACCGCGGCCACGTAGCTCCCACCGGTCGCCTCGGCGATGCGTCGCAGCCCCGCAGGGGACAAGGAGGAGACGACATCCTGGCCCGCCGCGTCCTTCAGGTACCGCTCGCCGCCCTTGCCGTCGTCGAGGGTGATGCGGCTGCCGCGCTCGGTGCCGAAGCCCACGCAGTGCACGCACAGACCCGCCTTCGCGCAGCGCTGTGCCGCCACGAGTCCGCGATCCAGAGGATCCTCGCCGTCGGTGAGCAGGAGGATCGCACCGTAGCGATCGCCGCGGTGTTCCAGCGAGCGCATGGCGAGGTCGAGCGCCGCACCGAGATCGGTTCCACCCATTTGCACCGACAGCGGATCCGCTCGCTCGACGAAGTCGAGGAAGGCGGCGACGTCGGTGGTCAGTGGCACCGCGACGCGGGCCTCGCCGGCGAACACCACGAGCGCGAAACGATCCTCGTGCGCACGTTCGGTCAGCGCACGGATCTCGCGGCGCGCCGCGCGCAGGCGATCGGGGTCCATGTCGCGTGCGTACATCGAGCGAGAGACATCGAGGCACACGACGAGGTCCGCGCCCCGTGTGTCCACGCGCAGCGCGTCGTCGCCCGCGATCGGTTGCGCGAAGCTGAGCACCAGCGCGGCGCAGGCCAGGGTCCTCAGCAGGATCGAGAGCCGGCGCCGCCGCGGATCGACCTCTGCCGCGAGCCGGCGCTCACGCGGTCCGCACAGTCGGGTCACGGCACGCGTGCGACGACGGTCGCGCCACGCGAGGAGCACCCACAGCGCCGGCACCGCGACCATCCACAGCAGGGCCTTGGGCACGAGGAAGAGCTCCGTCACGGCAGCACCTCGAGCCAGGTGGCCCTGAGCAGCAACCCGCCGAGCCACAGCGCGACCCCGAGGAGCAGGATCGGGACGAAGCGCTCCTCGAAGACGAAGCGCGGCTCCTCGAAGGACTCCTTCTCCAGGGCATCGACGTGCGCGTAGACCTGATCGATCGCGGCGGCGTCACGTGCGGCGAAGAACGCCCCCCGGGTGTCGGTCGCGAGCTTCTCGACCTGACGCGTGTCGATCGGCAGGAAGCGGCCATCCTGCTGCTGCGAACCGATGCCGGCCGCGATGGTGTAGACGCGCACGCCGAAGCCGCGCGCCAGCCGAGCAGCCTCACCGGGATCGATCTCGTCGGGCGTCTGCGTGGTGGCGACGTTCTCCTCGCCGTCGGTCACCAGCACGACGATCTTCGAGCGCGCCTTGCTGCCGCGCAGCGTCGCGACCGCGCGTGCGACGGCGGTGCCGATCCCGGTCACGTCCTCGTCGCCGCCATGCTCGATCTGTTCCACGCCGTCGAGGATCTCCGCGAGCGCGCGATGGTCGAGCGTGGTGGGACAGCGCAGGTCGGGGAAGCGCGCGAAGGTGATCAGGCCGATGCGATCGTGCGGTCGAGCGGCGAGGAAGCGCGCCGCGGCCGTCTTCGCGACGGAAAGACGGCTCCGCGCCGGGTCCATGTCCTGGGCCGCCATCGACGAGGACACGTCGAGGCAGAGCATCACGTCGACGCCCTCCACCACCAGCGGCAGCGGCACGCGCTCGACCGGCCGTGACAGGGCGAGCACCATCAGCGCGCCGCCGAGCAGTGCGAGTACGTCGGGCAGGCTGCGCAACCGCAGACGAAGGGTCGATCGCTTCGGCTCCGGGACGAAGGTCAGCGAAGCGACCGGGATCGCCGAACCGCCGCGACGCGCGCGACGGATCGCGATCCACGGGATCGCGGCGATCAACGACAGCCACATCGGGCCGCGCAGGGTCCAGTCGGCGAGGGCCGCGATCACGAGGTACCCTCCGCGACGCGGGCCGTCTCGGCGAGGAAGGTCGACAGCACGTCGATCACCCGGACGCAATCGGCAGCCGTCGACGGTGCCTGCGCGAACTTCACCATGTCGCACTCGGCGAGGAACGCGCCGAGCGCGCGCATCTGCCCGGCTCCCAGCACGCGTGCGGTCGCTTCCGACGCGAGGAACTCCTCGGTCGTCATCTCCGGGGCGCGCAGACGGAACCGCTCCTCGACGTACTCGCGCAGCAGCGCCGACGCCTCGACCCAGAAGGCATCGATCGCGGCGATCCCCTCCACCGGTCGTTCCGCGAGCACCGCGAGTCGGACGCGCGCGCGATCCAACGCCGACGGTCCCGCTGCCACCGGCTCCGGAACCACGACCTCGCGCGCAGCGCGCCCATGGAGCACGCGCCGCGTCGTGAAGCCCAGCGCGAGCGCGACGAGTGCGCCGAGCGACCACGCGAGCCAGGGGAAGGGCGGCAACAGCAATCCACCGGGGAGTTCCGCGCGGCCGTCGTCGCCCGCGGGCAGGGCGCTCTTCACGAGCAGGCGAAGCGCTGTGTCGTCGGGTCGGGCCGGCGGCACGGGCAACTCCAGCGCACCGGTGCGGAAGGCCCATGCATCGAAGACGGAGAGTTCCTCGCGACGACCATCGACGTCACGCGTGCTGCGCTCGCGCAGACGCAGGGTCAATGGTGCGAGCCAGCGGTCGTCCCACGCCCCGAGCTGGTCACCGACCGCCGTGCGCCGGATCACGGTGATGCCGAAGCGCTCGCCGAGTGCGACCTCGGTGGCATCCGCGCGCACGTCGAGCCGCGGCTCCTGCGCGATCGCGGTCGCGAGCAGGGCCGCCGCCGCCGCACACACGCGGAACGACCGATTCACCGCTTCTCCCCGCGCAGTTCGCGCATGCGGAAGAACTCGAGGATCGGCTTCGCGATGCCGTCACGGCCGGGATCACGAGGCACCCTGACGTCCATCAGGTCCACGCCGACGCGGCGCAGGATGTCGGCGGTCTGCGCTCGCCAGGTCGCGACGCGTTCCTCGTAGCCGGCGCGGGTGCGCGGGCACGACCAGTCGACGACACGGGCCGCGCCGCTCTCGGGATCGCGGAACCTGACCAGCCGCGCATCGGGAGCCGCGAGTTCCGGGGCCTGCAGACGCACCGCGATCAGATCGTGGCGACGTGCGCACAGGCCGAGCTCGCGCTCGAAGCCCGGCGTGAGGAAGTCGGACACCAGGAACAGGATGCTCTTGCGGCGCAGGACCCGTCCGACGAAGTCGAGCGGCGCGCGCAGGTCCGTGCCGGGCTCCTCACCGCGCAGCGCCAGACAGTCGCGCACGATGCGCAACGCGTGCCCGGCCCCCTTCTGCGGCGGAACATGGTGCTCCACGCGCGAGCTGAATGCGATCAGACCGACCTTGTCGTCGTTGCGCACCGCGGACATCGCGAGACACGCGCAGATGCGCGCCGCGGCCTGGCGCATCGACCAGGTTCCGAATCCGCAGCGCGTCGATGCCGACACGTCGAGCAGGAACATCACCGTCAGCTCACGCTCGTCGACGTACTTCTTCACGAAGGGTCGGCCGACGCGCGCGGTGACGTTCCAGTCGACCGAGCGCGGGTCGTCACCGGGGACGTATTCGCGCACTTCGTCGAACTCGATGCCGGCGCCGCGGAACACCGAGCTGTAGCCGCCGGCCATCACGCCGCGGACCAGCCGGTTCGCCTGCACCTCGATGCGGCGGACCTCCGCGAGCAGCTCGGCAAGCTCGTCGTCGCGCTCGTCTTCCATCCCGGTTCAGGGGACCGGAACGCTGTCGAACACGCGCTGGATCACGTGTTCGGAGCTGAGCCCCTCGGCCTCGGCCTCGTAGGTCGTGAGCACGCGGTGGCGCAGCACGTCCATGCCGACCGACTTCACGTCCTGCGGCGTGACGAATCCGCGCCGATGCATGAAGGCCCGCGCCCGCGCCGCGCGGGTGAGTGCGATCGAAGCACGCGGCGAGGCGCCGTAGAGGATCAGCGGCGCGAGGTCCGGGAGCCCGGCCGACTTCGGATCGCGCGTCGCGAACACCAGATCGACGACGTAGCTGCGCACCTTCGGATCGACGTAGACCTCGTCCATCGCCTCGCGCGCCCTGAGCACCTGGGCCGGCTCGGCCACCCGACGCACGTGCACCCGCGGCGCGTTGCGCGCCATGCGATCCACGATCAGCGCCTCCTCCTCGCGGCTCGGATAGCCGACCACGACCTTGAGCATGAAGCGGTCGACCTGGGCTTCGGGAAGCGCGTAGGTGCCCTCGTGCTCGACCGGGTTCTGCGTGGCGAGGACCAGGAACGGCGACGGCAGGGCGTGGGTCTCGCCCGCAAGGCTGACGTGCCGCTCCTGCATCGCCTCGAGCAGGGCCGACTGCACCTTCGCCGGTGCCCGGTTGATCTCGTCGGCCAGCACGAAGTTGGCGAACACCGGTCCCTCGCGCACCGTCCACTCGCCGGTCTTCGGGCTGAAGATCTGCGTGCCGAGCAGGTCGGAGGGCAGCAGGTCGGGCGTGAACTGGATGCGGCGGAAGGTGCCGCCGAGCGCCGTCGCCAGCGATTGCACCGCCAGTGACTTGGCGAGGCCGGGCACTCCTTCGAGCAGCACGTGGCCGTCGGCGAGCAGGCCGATCAGCAGGCCGTCGAGCAGGTGACGCTGCCCGACGATCACCTGTTCGACCTCGCGCACGACCCCGTCGAGGAACGCTGCATCCTGTTCGATGCGGGCCGTGGCGGCTTTCACGTCGGTCAAGGTCTCGGGTCTCCGCGGAAGGGGTCGGCGGAGGATAGCGCGCGCGTCGCGTGCGGTTGAAACACACTTGTCGAAGACCACGCTCGCCTCCCGCCACGGAGATGGCCGCGTACACTTGCCGCGCTCGATGCGAGGCCCCCTCATGCAAGACCTGCTTCCGAAGCTGCGGTCCGTCGTCCTTCCGGTGTTCCTCGTGCTGTCCGGCGCCGTGCTGCACGGCCAGGACCCGACCGACCCCGGGAACCCGCAGGGTCAGCAGGGCAACGGCCGCGCCGGCATCTGGTACCCGCCGACCGCCGAGGACTGGAAGAAGCCGGTGCTGATCACCTTCCAGCGCACCTGGGAAGACGCCGTCGCGGTCTCCCACGCGACCGGCCATCCAATCCTGGTCTGCGTCAACATGGACGGCGAACCCGCGAGCGAACACTACGCCGGTGTGCGCTACCGCCAGCCGGAGATCGCGAAGCTCTACGAGCCGTACGTGTGCGTGATGGCGTCGGTCTACCGCCACAACCCGCGCGACTACGACGACGAGGGCCACCGCATCCTCTGCCCGCGCTTCGGCAGCGTGACCTGCGGCGAACACATCGCGATGGAGCCGATCGTCTACGAGAAGTTCCTCGACGGCCGCCGCATCGCGCCGCGTCACATCATGGTCGAGCTCGACGGCAGCGAGACCTACGACATCTACTACGCGATGGACACCGACTCGGTGTTCAAGGCGATCGGCGACGGCATCGCCGAGCGCGCGGTGCCGACCCCGCCGATCGTGCGCGGTGACAAGTCGATCGTGGAACGGGTGGCGAGCCGCGATGTGGTCGATCGCGACGCGGTGGAGAAGGCCTATTCCGAAGGGGACGCGCAGACACGTCGCAACCTGCTCGAAGCGGCCAGTGCCCATCCGGAGGCCGCACCCGACGGACTGCTTCGCCAGGCGGTGTTCGGCCTCGACCTCGAGATGGGCAAGCTCGCGCGCAAGGCGCTCGCACGGGCCAACTCGGAGAGTTCGGTGGACGTGATCGCCGAGGCGCTGCGCGTGCCGATGGAGTCCGGAGAGCGCGAGGGATTGGTCGGGGCGCTCGAACGCATCGGTGCGATCTCGCCGCGCGCGCGCACGCTCGCCGTGGTCCACCGCGGGCTCGCGTCGAAGGTCACCGCGGTGGATGTCGAGGGATGGTCGAAGGCTCTGAGCGGCGGCGCCTCCTACGCCGCCGCTGCCCAGCAGCTCGACGCCGCCACCAAGGTCGAGCGCAGCGAGGCCGCGACGCGGAGCAACCCCGAGGATCCGACCGCGCGCGCCGCCCTCGCCGAAGCGCTGCTCGCGCAGGCCTTCGATCCTTCGACCGCTCGACCGAGAGCCGCCGAGTCGGCGACCGCGCGACGGCTGTGGCAGCTCACGCTGGAGGACGCGCGCAATCAGGCTCTCGAGGCCGAGAAGCTCGGCGCGAAGGGCTTCGCCGTCGACGCGACCGTCGCGCTGAGCGCCTACTACCTCGGCGATCAGACGACGGCGATGCAGCGCGCCGAAGCGGCGATGAAGTCCCTGCCGACCGACCCGACCAGTTGGACGACCATGGCGGTCGTCGCGGTCTTCGCCGAGGGCCGCCAGCGCGCGATCCGCGAGGCCGTGCAGGGCAAGCAGGAGTGGCCGCAGCAGTGGATGGGCGACGTGCACGCGGCCTACGCGCTGCTCGCCCGTCACCCGCTCGGCACCGATCGCCAGGTGGTCTCCCACCACGACTTCCTGGTCTACCTCGGCGCCTACGGCGAGGCCGCGCGCGTGCTCGAGGACGGCCTCACGCGTTTCCCGGAGTCCTGGGAGCTCCACGATCGCCTGCGCAGCCAGATCCTCTCCGACAGCGGCGTCGACGGCCTGGAATCGACCTACGACGCGATGCTCGCGCGCAACGACGCACCGAAGAACCTGCGCTGGTTCGCGGGCTACGCCGCCTTGGTCGCTGCGGAGTTCCACCGCCGCGCCGGCGAGCGCGACGCCTCGATCGCCGCCTACGGCCGTGCCATCGCACACTACGAGCAGTGGATCGTCGCCAACGAGGCGACACGCGCGACGGCCGACCACTACGTCGCCGTCGCGCACGGCGGACTCGCGCGCATCGCCTTCGAGGCCGACGACGATCAGAAGGCGCTCGACGAGGTGCTCGCCTCCTTCCGGCGCAAGCCCGACTCCGCCAACGCCCTCGACGGCCTCAACCTGTCGTCGGTGGACACCGCGAAGGTGCTGCTCGCCCGCCTGAAGCAGCGCGAGAAGGGCGATCTCGCCGCTCGACTGCAGACGGCCCTCGACGACCTCGATCCGAAGATGCTCGAACCGCCGGCCTACGAGCGCGATCCGCAGGGCTCGCGGCCGAGCGGCACGAACCGCCCGCGGCGACGCGGGCGCTGAGCTGCCGGGCGGCGCACAGGCTCCACGCGGGATCCCCTGCCCCGGACACGTGAACCCGCGATTCTCCGCCGGGGTTCAGCGATCCGGTCACTCAACGTTGACCGCGGCCCGCCGAACAGAACTCACCGCCGCGGCAGTAGACCTTCTGCAGGCTCGGCGCGAGGCCTTCGAAGTCGTTGGGGTAGACCTGCAGGAGGACGACGTCGGGTTCGGTGAAACGCCCGCGTTCGCTGAAGCACGCGTACTCGTCGCAGATGGTGTAGCCCGCGATCCCGGCGTTGACGACCTCGGCGTCTCTCAGCTCCACCTCGAGCTGCTGCGGGTAGCACTGCGAGTCGTGGACGCCGTGCCCGAAGGTGTAGGAACGCCGACACACAGCACCCGCGTGCGCGGGGCCGGGAACACCAGTTCGGCGGTGCGTCTCAGTCCCTGCGCATTGGTGATCACGCGGCACGGCAAGGGTGTCGTGTCGCCGAAGATGTAGTTCCTCGACGGCTCGAGGTCGCCGAGCAATGCCGGCCGCTGCTCCGCGCGGTAGTGCACCGAGCTGCGATGGGATAGGAGCGGTGCGAGGAAGGTCGCGAGTCCCTCGGCCAGGACGTGGTTCCCGAACCTCGAGGTGTGGCCATCATCCGGGAGCAGGTACAGGACGTCGTTCCGGTAGGGAGCGAAGGTCTCCGTCGCATCGAACAGGGGGATCCTGCGCTTCTCGCAGAGCTCGCGGAAGAACGCGCGGCAGTGCGTGTTGATCGGCAGCTTCGGACCACCGGGGCTCGGAACGAACAGGACGGCGAGCGTCGCATCCTGGGCGCGACAGAGCTCCGCGAAGCGATCGAAGATCATCGTGTAGCGGTCGGCGTTCTCGAGTTCGCCGGGGCGTTGATTCGCCGCGAATCGCGCCAGCTCCTCCGCGCGTTCCGCCTGCATCTGCTGCGCGATCGACTGCGCGCGCCAGTGCATCAATCGGTCGGCGATCGCGTCGTACAGGCCGACCACCGCGAAACTGTGATTGCCCAGCCGCTGATAGGCGATGCAGCGACCGACGACCTCGGCGAGCAAGGTGAAGGCGAGCAGCGGAACGAGCGCGAAGATCAGCTTCCGCCTGCGTCGGGTTCCGGGTTTCGACCCGGAGGGCGAGGCGGAGGGAACATCGGGGCCGTGTCCGGCTCCCTCGGTCTCGATCGCCATGGACCCGACGCTAGGCAGGCCATCCTGACCAGTCAACGCGATCGGCACGCACAGGGAGCCGCATGGCACTTCGGGCATCCGGCGGCGTACTTCCTGCGCCCCATCGCATCGAGGTCGAGCCCGTGCAGCGACGCGAGCGAGGCCAGCCACGCGTAGACGTCGGCGAACTCCTCCTCGAGGTTCTGGCGCTCGCCGCGGCGGATGGCGCGGACCAGCTCGCCGACCTCCTCCACGAACCAGAGCAAGGTGCCCTGCATGCCGCGCGCGGAATCGCGCTGCAGGTAGATGCGCTCGATCAGCGCCTGGAACGACTCGGTTGGCGCACTCATCGCATCAGCCCATGCGCTTGCAGGTGAGCAGGAGGACATCCTCGCGGAGACCCTCGCTGCCCGCGTCGCCCTCGAGCGTACCGAGCACGAGGTTCATGAACGGCGCGGTGTGCTTGGGCGAGTGCGCACGCACGAGATCGAGCAGCTCCTGCATGCGGATGCCGGCCTCGTTGGTCTGCACGAAGCGGACGCCGGGTTGCACGTCGAGCTTCTCGGAGCGCAGCCCCTTCTCGAACACCGGACCGTCGTCGAGACCGAGGGCGAGCCCCTCGGCGGCGAGTTCCAGGACTTGCCCCGCGCGACAGATCCACAGCGGCGCGCGGTAGCCGGCCTGGTAGAGCTTCGCGCCGTCCGCGCCGACCTCGACCAGGCTGGCCTTGGCGCACGCGCCGCGCGGCAGTCGTTGGAACAGAACCTTGTTGGTGTGTGCGAGCGCCTTGCGGGCATTCGCGCCGGCCTCGAGAGCGCGGGCGAGTTCGTCGCGCGCCATGCGGGCCGCGAGGACCGAGATCGCGCTCGCGCCCTCCGCGCTCACCACCCACATCACGCCGTTGCCGCAGCCGTAGTAGTCGAGCCCGCCGCGGGAGCCGACACCGATCGCGCCGTCGACCTCGTAGCCGTCGACCGGCGCGGGAGGGGAGAGCGCCTTGTCGCGCATCTCGCGCACCGCGGGGTCCATCGACGCCGACGCTCCACGCCCCTTCTCCATCTCCGCGATCATCGAGCTGAGGTCGTTGGCGAGGTACTGCACGGCCCGACCGAGTGCGGTGACCTCGTCGTTCCCCGCGACGCGCACGCGGACCTCGGTGCCACCACGGCCGAGCTTGCTGACCGCGAGCCCGAGATCGGTGAGACGCGAGCCGACGTTGCCACCCTGCATCCAGGCGACGATCGCGACCACGATCCCGACCACGAACGACATCAGCGCCCCGAACATCCAGCGCCGCGAGTCGGACGGATCCATCAGGACCACGATCACGACTCCGCCGACCAGAGCCGCGACGCCGCAACTCAGCGCGAGACGAAGTGCGAGCCTCCCGGTGCTCCGACCGCCGCGCTTGCTCACGCGGAGTGCTCCGACGTCACGAACATTCGCGGAGTCTAGCAAGCGCGTCGCGGACGCCCGCCTGCGAACCCGGAGGGATCACGGCAGCCCGATCGCGTGCAGCAGGGTCAGGACCAGGGCCGCATAGACCGCGGCGATCACGTCGTCGGCCATCACCCCGAATGCGCCGGGCAACTCCTCGACACGACGCACCGGGGGAGGCTTGAGGACGTCGAAGACCCGGAACGCGGCGAAGGCCAGAGCGTGGGTCCACGGCAGCGGTCGCCCGTGGATCACGGTGTCGAGCGCGATCACGACGAGGTATCCGACGACCTCGTCGAGAACGACCGCACCGGGATCCTCGGTGCCGAACAGGCGACGGATCGCCGCCGTCCGCGTGCATCCCAGCACGAACAGGACAGCGGCGAGTCCCGACAGGGTCAGCGCGAGGGGAGCGCCGTCGAGCAGGGCGCCGAGGATCACCGCGGGCACCACGCCGCCCAGCGTCCCGAAGGTCCCGGGGGCCACCGGTGCCGCGCCGAGTCCGCAGGCGGTCAGCAGGAGCCAGTCCAGCCGGTCGGCCCAGGTGCGCACGGCACCGGTCACGACGCCCGCAGCAGGTGCCGCGCCTTCCAGACGTAGTTCGCGCCCGACCACAGGGTCAGTGCAAGGGTGACCCAGATTCCGATCGCGGCGACCGGGCGCCAGAACTCCACGCCGCACAGGAGGGTCAGCAGCGCACCGGCGGTGCAGGACTGCGCGATCATCTTGAACTTGCCGAGCCGATCGGCGGGGAAGGCCACGCCCTGGGATTCGGCGAGCCCACGTACGGCCGTGACCAGGAACTCACGGGCGACGATCAGCACGACCATCCAGTCGGCGACGTAGGCACGTGCGATCGGGAAGCGCAGCAGTGCGATCAGGACGCCGCAGACCAGCACCTTGTCGACGAAGGGGTCGGCGACGCGGCCGAAGGGCGTGACCTGCCCGTAGCGACGCGCGATCCAACCGTCGACGAAGTCGGTGGCTGCCGCGACCAGGAACAACCAGAACGCGATCCAGCACATCGTCCGACCGGGACTCGCGTCCGGCCCGGAGAGCGCGAGCAGCGCGACGCACGCCGCGGTCAGCACGAGCCGACTGAGCGTGATCGCATTGGGGACGTTCACGCCGGACCCCGACTGCGGCGGGCGACCAGGTCGTAGTCGTCCACTCCGGTGATCTCGACGTCGAGCATGTCGCCCGACTGCAGACCCGATTCGAGCACGCGGACCACGGCATCGACCTCCGGCGCATCCGCGGTAGTGCGCGCCAGGGCGACGGCTCCCGGCGACGCCGGGTCGGCGCCATCGACGAGCACACGCAAGCGGCGTCCGACCAGCGACTGGTTGCGCGCGACGTGGATCTGCTTCTGCAGGGTCATGATCTCGGCACGGCGCTCCTGTGCGAGTTCGTGCGGGACCAGGTCGGTCCGCTCGAAGGCCGCGGTGCCTTCCTCGTGCGAGTAGGTGAACACGCCGAGTCGCTCGAAGCGATAGTCCGCCACGAAGTCCCGAAGCTCCCGCTGGTCCGCCTCGGTCTCCCCCGGGAACCCGACGATCAGCGTGCTGCGCACGGCGATGCCGGGCACCTCGGTGCGGAGACGGGCGAGGATCCCGCGCACCTGTTCCGACGAGACCCCGCGACGCATGCCGCGCAGCATCGCGCTGCTGATGTGCTGGACCGGGATGTCGAGGTAGGGCACGACCTTCGGGTGCTCGCGCATCACCGCGGTCAGTTCGGGCAGCACCGTGTGCGGATACGCGTACATCAGGCGCACCCACTCGATGCCCGCCGTGTCGGCGATGCGCGCGAGCAGGGTGTGGATGCTGCGCTTGCGATCGAGGTCGAGGCCGTAGGCCGTGGTGTCCTCGGCGACGATCACGATCTCCCTGTGACCCTTCGCCGCGAGCTGCTGGGCCTCCTCGACGAGCACGTCGATCGGCTTGCTGCGGTTGCGACCGCGCATGCCGGGAATCGCGCAGAAGGAGCAGGTGTGGTCACAACCCTCCGAGATCCGCAGATAGGCGAAGCTCTTCGGAGTCAGCAGCATGCGCCCGACGTCGGATCGCGCCGACTTCGGGCGTCCGCCGTCGACGGTCGCGACCATGCGTTCCGCGGTGCCGTTGACGAGGCGGCGCACCACGCCCGGCACCCCCGAGTAGTCGGAGATGCCGAACACCGCGTCGAGTTCGGGGATCGAGTTGCGGAGGTCGTCGGCGTAGCGCTGCGCCAGGCAGCCCACGGCGACCACGCCCTTCACGCCGCCCTCGTCCTTCAGGCGACACGCCTCCAGGATGGTGTCGATCGACTCCTGCTTGGCCTCCTCGATGAAGCCGCAGGTGTTGACCACCACCACGTCGGCGTCCGCCGGCTCGTGGACGATCGAGAGTCCCTCCTCGGCCACGTGGCCGAGGAGGACTTCGGAGTCCACCAGGTTGCGCGCGCAACCCAGGCTGATCAGGCAGACGCGGATCGCCTCGTTCACGGTCCTCCGACCGGCCGCGCGGTGCGCGGCGCAGGGACGGCTGTCCTCACGCCGGCTTGGCCTGGACGACCCAGACCTTGACCGTCGCGCTGACGTCCGCGTGCAGGTGGACGACGACGTCGTAGACGCCGATCTCCTTCAGCGGGTGGTCGAGACGGATCGCCTTGACGTCGACCGGCAGCCCGCGTTCGCGCAGGGCGTCGGCGACCGAGGCCGCGGTGACCGAGCCGAAGAGGTGACCCTCCTCGTTGGCGCGCCCCTCGATGGTGACGGAGGTCTGCGCGACCTTCTCGGCGAACTGGCGCATCGATTCGATGCGCTCCTTCTCCTCGGCGAGGGCGCGGACGCGCTCCTTCTCGATCTGCGCGAGATTGGACTTGGTGACCGGCACGGCGAGGCCGCGCGGCAGGAGGTAGTTCCGGGCGAATCCCGGCTTCACGGTGACGACGTCACCGATGCGGCCGAGATGCTCGATGTTGGTCTTGAGCAGGAGTTGCATCGCTCACCCCCTCCCGATGAAGGGCATCAGGGCCATGTGACGCGCGAGCTTGATCGCCACGGCGAGCTTGCGCTGATTCTGTCCGGAGAAGCCCGTGCGACGACGCGACACGATCTTGCCGGTCGCGTTCACGAACTTCTGGAGGTAGGCGATGTTCTTGTAGTCGAGGGGCTCCTCGGGCTCGGCCACCTTCCGCGGCTTGCCGAACTTGGCGAACTTGCCGCGCTTTCCGCCGCCACCGCCACCGCCACCGCCACCGCCACCGCCACGACGCATGCCGGAGTCACCGCCGGCGCCCGAGTCACGGTTCTTCGAATCGAAGTCGCTCATGATGGATCACTCCCCTCCCTTGCTGTCGTCGCTGGCCTCGGGAGCGGCTTCTCCCTCGGAGGCATCCGCAGGCTCGCTGGCCGCAGCTTCCTTGTCCCCGGCCGAATCGCGCTCGGCGCGCGCGCGGCTGGTGGCCTCGCGCTCGGCGAGCGCGGCCTCACGACGCGACGTGATGTCCTCGACGCGCACCGCAGACTCGTCGAAGGCGGCCTCGGGCTCGAGGGCCGTCTCCGGAACGGCCGCGACGGCCTGCGTCAGGTGGCGCAACACCACCTCCGCGAACTCCAGGTCGCGGCGGATGCCGGTCAGCGCCGACGTCGGCGAGTCGAAGTAGACCAGCAGGTAGGTGCCACGCAGCTGGCGGTTGATGGGATAGGCGAGACGGCGCTCGTCCCACCGACGGGCGGACTTGATCTCCGCGCCGTGCTTGGTGAACAGACCGCAGACCTGCTCCTTGAGCGGCTGCCAGCCCTTGCGCACCTCCCGATTGTCGAGGAGGAGCATCGCTTCGTAGGTTCGCTTCAAGACTCACGATCTCCTGGAGCGCCCGCGGGCCCCGTCGCACTCGCGACGAAACCGTTGTGACGTTCCATCAGGGTTTCGATCGAAGAGCCGACGCACCACTCGGTGACCACGTCGGCACAACGTTCGACGACCGATCGGAGAACCTCCCGTTCCTTGGGGAGGAAGCGAGCCAACACGAAGTCCACGGTGTCCCGGTCGCCGGCGAGTGCCGAGTGACGGGGATCGCAGTCCGCGGGTTGCCCGATACCGAGACGGAGACGGGGATAAGCGGCCGGATCCAAAGGACGCGTCGCCGAGTCGCCACCGCCTGCGCGGATCTGACCACCTGCGCGGATCTCACCACACAGTGCGGTCATGGCCTGCTCGATCGATTTCAGTCCGTTGTGTCCGCCCGAACTCCCCGACGGCCGGATACGGATCCGGCCCAGCGGCAGGTTCAGATCGTCGACGACGACAAAGAGCGACTCCGGGGTCAGTCCCGCGGCCCGCAGAAGCGGACCGGCGACATCACCCGAGAGGTTCACATAGGTGAGAGGTTTGACGAGCAGGACGGGGTCCGGCCCGAGACCGCGTCCACCCTCTTGGAGGGCGACCACGGCCTTGACCTTGCCGCTGAAGCTGCGCGCGCCATCCGGCCCGCGTCGCTCGAGACGACGGAAGGTCAGCCCCGACCGCGCTGCCACCCGATCCAGGACCACGAAGCCGGCGTTGTGCCGGGTGTCTTCGTATTCGGGCCCGGGGTTGCCGATGCCCAGGACCACTTTGCGGTAGTCCATCGATCCAGGGGGGTGCGCCGCGAGGAAGGGGCGAGAACTCTAGCGAGACTGCGACCAGGAGCCAAGGGCTGCGCCGGCATGACCCGACGCGCGCCCCGGACCGGATCTCAGTCGTGGGCCGGGATGTGGCAGATCTTGGCGGTCGTCGGGATGTCGAGGGTGACACCCTGCGGCAGCTCGATGTCCTTGGCCGTGATCGTCTGGCCGAGTCCGAGCGCGGCGATCTTGACCTCGAGCACCTTCGGGATCGCCGTCGGCATCGAGTGCACCCACACGGTGGTGCGGTCCTTGATCAGCACGCCACCCTTGCTGAGGCCCTCGGGCACACCGATGAAGCTCAGCGCGACCTCGAGGCGGAGCGGCTTGTCGATGTCGATACGGCGGAAGTCGACGTGGGTCGGCGCGTCGGTCATCGCGTCGTACTGGACATCCTGCACGTACGCAGACTCCTTGCCGGAGCCGGTGTCCAGCGTGAACACCTTGCGACGCTGCTTGAGCTCCATCGACAGCGTGTGCGCGTCGACGGTCAGGTTGACCGGGTCCTTGCCCTGGCCGTAGAGCACGGCCGGGACCTTGCCCTCGGCGCGCAGGTGACGGACCGCCTTGCTGCCGGTCTCGGCGCGGGCGTGCGCGCGCAACGTGGTGACTTCCATGACTGCCTCTGTGGACTCTTGGGATCGAAGACGAAGGGAATGACGGGGATCGCCGCGTGGCTCAGCGCGGTTCGAACTCGCGCGCAGGCGGCTCGAACAGCGAGCTGACGCTCTCGCTGCGGTGGATGCGATCGATGGCGCGGGCGAGGAGCGGCGCGACCGAGGCCTGCACCAGCTTCGCCGGTCGCAGCTTGCCGATCGGGATGGTGTCGGTGCACAGCACCGATTCGGCAGGACAGGCGTCGAGGCGCTTGGCCGCCTCGCCGCACAGCACGGCGTGTGAGGCGACGATGAACACGCGCTTCGCGCCGCGCTCCTTCACGATGCGCGCGGCGTCGGAGATCGAGCCGCCGGTCGAGATCATGTCGTCGACCAGCACGACGTCGCGCTCCTCGACGTCGCCGACGACGTTCTCGGCGACCGTCTCGCTGCCGCTGATGCGGCGCTTGTCGACGATCGCCAGGTCGGCGCGGAGGTCCTTCGCGTAGGCGCGCGCGAGCTTGGTGCCGCCCACGTCCGGCGAGACCACGATCGGGTTCTGCGCGCCGAGTTCGCGCACCTTCTCCATCAGCACGGGGCGCGCGTAGAGGTGGTCGACGGGGATGTCGAAGAAACCCTGGATCTGCGCCGCGTGCAGGTCGATGGCCACCACGCGGTCGGCGCCGGCCGTGGTGATCAGGTTGGCGACGAGCTTCGCGTTGATCGGCACGCGACCCTCGTCCTTGCGGTCCTTGCGGGCGTAGCCGAAGTACGGGATCACCGCGGTGATCGTCTCGGCCGACGAGCGGCGCACGCAGTCGATGAAGGAGAGCAGCTCGAACAGGTTGTCGTGCACCGGCGGCGAGGTCGGCTGGACGATGAACACGTCCGCACCGCGCACGTCACACTCGACCTTGAGGTTGATCTCGCCGTCGGGGAAGTCGGTGATCGACACCTCGCCGAGCGGGATCCCCATGTGCGCGCAGATGTCACGCGCGAGCTGGGGATGGGCGCGGCCCGAGAACACGCGCAGTCGCTCGCCGCGCTTCATCGATCACCTCCGCTTCCGGACGGCTTGTCGCCGTCCTTGTCGAGACGACGCGCCGGCACGCCGACCCAGGTCTCGCCGGGTCCGACCGGGCTGTTCTTGCGCACGATCGCACCGGCACCGGTGACCGACCGCGCACCGATCTCGACCGGCGCGACCAGCACCGAACCGCTGCCGATGAAGGCGCCGTCGCCGACCTTGGTGCGGTGCTTGTTCTTGCCGTCGTAGTTCGCGGTGATGGTCCCCGCACCGATGTTGGCGCGCTCGCCGATCTCGGCGTCGCCCAGGTAGGCCAGGTGCTTGGCCTTGCTGCCGCGGCCGAGCCGTGACTTCTTCACCTCGACGAAGTTGCCGATCTCCGCGCCGTCCTCGAGCACGGCGCTCTCGCGCAGGTGCGCGAAGGGGCCGACCTCGCAGTTCTCGCCGATCACCACGCCGCGCCGCAGCACGGTGCACGGCAGCACGCGCGTGTCGCGACCGATGCGCACGCCGTGGTCGATCCACGTGGTCGCGGGATCCTCGATCATCACGCCGTTGGCGAGATGCTCCTCGAGGATGCGGTCCTGCATGACCGCGCGGGCCAGCGCGAGCTGCTGCAGCGAGTTCACGCCGAGCGCCTCGTCGGGATCCTCGAGCTCCAGCGACTCGACCCGCTGCCCGGCGCCGAGCAGGGCTGCGATGGTGTCGGTGAGGTACAGCTCGCCCTGGGCGTTGTCGGTGCGCAGGGTGGTGAGCGCACGGCGGAGCGCGTCGGCGTCGTAGCAGTAGACGCCGACGTTGATCTCCTCGATCGCGCGCTCGTCGTCGTCGCAGTCGCGATCCTCACGGATGCCGAGCAATGCGCCGTGGTCGTCGCGCAGGATCCGGCCGAGACCGCTTGGGTCGTCGGGCACCGCCGTCAGCACCGAAGCCGCCGCGGTCCCGCGCGCAGCGCGCAACGCCGCGTAGGTCGCGGTCGTGAGCAGCGGCATGTCGCCGTAGCAGACCAGCACGTCGCCCCGGAAATCGGGGATCGCGGCCATCGCGACCTGGACCGCATGACCGGTCCCACGCGGCGTGCCCTGGTCGACGAGGGTCAGTCCGGTGCGATCCGCGAGCGCCTTCTGGACCCGGTCCCGTCCGTGGTGCAAGACCACGACCGTCTTCGCCGGGGAGAGCGCCTGCACCTCGTCGAGCACCGTGCCCAGCAGGTTGCGCCCGCACAGCGGGAGAAGCACTTTGGGCAGACTGACCTTGGTGCGCTTGCCGAGGCCGGCGGCGAGAACGAGGACGGCGAGCGGGGAGGACATGGGGCTTCGCCGGTCTCGGCGAAAAGGGGCGAGGATTGTGGGGAGGTGGAGCGGCATGGTCAAGACGACCGGGACCCGGATCTCTAGGATCCCCGCCCGTGCCTCAGGTCACCTTCGCCCAGTCGATCCAGACGCACGTGCCCTGCCCGCCGCAGACCGTGGAGGGCGCGACCGTGCGCGAGGCGCTCGAAGCGAGCTTCCGCGCCGACCCGCGCCTGCGCGGCTACGTGCTCGACGAGCACGGCGGCCTGCGCTTCCATGTCGCCATTTTCGTCGACGGCAAGGCGGTCTCCGACCGGACCTTGCGCCAGACCATCACCGCGGACGCGCGTGTCTTCGTGGTCCAGGCCCTCTCCGGCGGCTGATCCGCCGCCCCACGACGTCCCCACCGCTCCCACCCCATGTCCGACCGCCTGCTCGTCGGGACCCGCAAGGGTCTGTTCATCCTGAAGCGTCGTGCCCGTGGCAACTGGTCGCTCGACCTGCCGCTCTTCGCCGGCAATCCGGTCAGCATGACCTGCCACGACCCGCGCGACGGCGGCCTCCTCGCCGCGGTCGTGCTCGGCCACTTCGGCAGCAAGTTCCATCGCAGCGACGATGGCGGGAAGACCTGGACCGAGGTCGGCGTGCCGGCCTACCCGCCGGTTCCCGAAGGCACACCGCTGGAGCAGGATCCCTTCGGCCGCGTGATCCCGCGCACCCTGCACGACGTCTGGGAGATGGTCCCCGGCGGCCCCGATCAGCCCGGCCGCATCTGGTGCGGCACCATCCCCGGCGGCGTGTTCCGCTCCGACGACGGCGGCCGCACCTGGTCGCTGGTCGAGGCGCTGTGGAACGATCCGCTGCGGAAGCAGTGGATGGGCGGCGGCGCCGACGCGCCGGGCGTGCATTCGATCAGCGTCGATCCGCGCGACAGCCGCAGGCTGACGATCGCGGTCAGCAGCGGCGGGATCTGGCACACCACCGACGACGGCGCGAGCTGGAAGAACGACTGCGCCGGGATGCGCAACGACTACCTCCCGCCGGAGCAGGCCTACGACCCGAACTCGCAGGACCCCCACCGCCTGGTTCGCTGCAAGGGCGCGCCCGACCGCATGTGGGTGCAGCACCACAACGGCATCTTCCGCAGCGACGACGCCGGCCGGAACTGGATCGAACTCGAGAAGGCGGGTCCGTCGGTCTTCGGCTTCCCGGTGGTCGTCCACCCGCAGCAGCCCGACACCGCCTGGTTCGTGCCCGCGACCAAGGACCAGTACCGCTACCCGGTCGACGCGGCCATGTCGGTGACCCGCACCCGCGACGGCGGCAAGACCTTCGACGTGCTGACCTCCGGCCTGCCGAAGCCCCCCTGCTACGACCTGGTCTACCGCCACGCCCTCGACCTCGCCGCCGACGGCGAGCGCCTCGCGTTCGGCTCCACCACCGGCGGGCTGTGGATCAGCGAGGACGGCGGCGACCACTGGCACGAGGTCTCGGCGCACCTTCCGCCGATCCGCTGCGTGCGCTTCGGCTGAGACCGCGGCGGCGCGCGCGGTAACACCGCGCTGCGTTTCCGGATCACGCGCCCCATGCGCCGCGAATTCGGACTCGTGCTGGCCCTCTGCGCCGGCTCCCTGCTCGCCCAGGATCCTCTGCACCGGACGGACGCGAGGACCGTCCCGCCGTCCGCGATCACGGACGACACCCCGCTCTTCGACCAGGTCGCCGACGCGATCCTCGTGTCCACGCCCGACTGGAAGGCGCGCTTCGACCCGGACGGCACGACCTTCCTGCCCTTCCTCGGTTCGGACGCACCCCATGACTCCGCACTGCGCATGCATCTGCGCTCGGTCACGGTCGGCGACCTCGCGCTGCAGCTCGACGACGTGCGGCCGTCGCGTGACGGTGCGCACCTGCGCTTCGCGCGCGGCGCCGTGGTCGAGGACTACGAGGTGAGGCGCGAGGGACTCGAGCAGAGCTTCCGGATCGCGGCGCTCCCACAGCGCGGCGCGCTGCGCCTGGTGCTCGCCACCGACAGCGACCTCGTGGGCCGGCCGGTCGACGACGAGTTGCACTTCGTCGGACCGCGCGGCGGCGTGCGGTATGGACGCGCGATCGCCGTCGATGCGGACGGGAAGCGATGCGAGGTCCAGAGCGGATGGTCGGACGGCGACATCACCCTGACCGTGCCCGCGGACTTCGTCGCGACCGCACGGCTGCCGCTCGTCGTCGATCCCCTGGTCGGCACCATCCACCTGCTCGGCACGATCTCGCGCCAGACGCGCTCGATCGACATCGCGTGGTCCGAATCGCTGCAGCGCTTCGCGGTGTGCTGGGAACGGGTGTGGTCGGCGAACGACAGCGACGTGTACGTCCGGCTGCTCGATGCCGCGATGAACCCGGTCGGCGTCGCTCTGACCGTCGATTCCAGCACGACCTCGTGGGCGAAGTGCCAGATCGCGTCGACCGAGACCGTGGCGCAGCAGCTCGTCGTGGCCGAGGTCAACAACGGCGGCGTCGCGCCGTACTCGGTGTACGGACGCATGCTCGTCCACACACCCGCACCCGCGTTGAACCCGGCCTTCGCGATCGCCGGTCCGGCTCACGCCTTCGGCGAGCCCGACGCGACCGATCCCGACGTGGGCGGGGATCCCGCGAGCGGCACCACCTGGTTCGGTGTCGTGTGGGCCTCGCGCACCGGCCTGCTCGACTCCGACATCTTGTTCAACCAGGTGTCGTCCGTGGGTGCCGTGCGCTTCGCGACCCACGTCGCGATCGACGACACGCGCCCGATCGCGATCACGCCGCGCATCTCGAAGTCGGACGGGCAGGCTCCGTATGCCACGCAGGGATGGGCGATCGTCTACCGCATCGTCAGCCCGGCCACGAACACCTCGAGCCTGCGCGGCGCGAACGTGTCGTGGAACGGGATCCCGCGGAGTTTCGGTGGCTCGACCACCTTCGAGATCGAGGCGGCGGAGTACTTCCCGGCCGTCCTGGACGTCTCGTCGCCGACCGACGACCGCAACGGGGATCGCCGCTACGCAGTCGTCTTCGAACGACCCGGCGCACAGACCACGACGATCGCGGGCTTCATCATCGACCGCAGCGGCAACGTGCTGAGCCCACGCACCCTGATGCTCGGTTCACCCTTCGGACCGGAGACCATGCGCACACCGGTGGTCGACTGCGACGGCTGTCGCTTCACGGTCGCCGCGGTCCGCAACATCGCAGGCAACGAGGACGTCGTCGCCGGAACGACGATCGACTCCGGCAACGGCATCTTCGCGTTGGTCGAGGATGCCGATCTCGCCACGTCGCCGACGGGCGAGTCGGCCCCCGCCGTGACCGCACGGCACAGCGGCGGCGGTCCGCGCATGGACTTCGCCGCGGCGTGGAGCCGCGACATCGGCTCGGGCAGCACCGTCGTGGAGGCGACCGGCTACGCGGCACGTCAGCCCGGCGCGATCGCCACGCGTAACACGCACTGCGGCACGGTCACGATCGACACCAGCGGTACGCCGGCTCTCGGTGTGCACTTCGAGGTGCACGCGGGCGGCACGGGCTCGGTGTTCGGAATCCTCGCGGGCATGCCGACCGACGGACCGATCCCCGGCTGCAACGGATGCCGCCTCGGCGTCTACGGCGATGCCTACACCACCACCGCGCTGAGCTTCGACATCCCCTGCAGCTACCACCTGATGGGCGGCATCGTGTCGTTCCAGGCCTTCGCGCTCGGCGGCGGCACCTGCCTCGGCAACCTCGGCCTCAGCGACACGCTCGACGTGATCGTGCGCTGACCGGTCGGTAGCGCGGCGGCGCGTTTCCGGATCACGCGTCCATGCAACGCAACCCGATCCTCGCGCTGGCGCTGTGCGCCGGCGCGCTCACGTCCCAGGACCCTGCACCCGCGAACCTCGCCGGTGCTGCCGATGCCCGCCCGGTCTTCGACCGCTGCGATTCGACCCT
Organism: Planctomycetota bacterium; assembly: GCA_046349595.1. GTDB lineage: Bacteria > Planctomycetota > UBA1135 > UBA1135 > UBA2386 > JACRLW01. Next base: position 174,044 of record JAXMCA010000001.1, on the reverse strand, counting down.
GTGGGTCGCCACGCCGTCCTTCAAGGCGAGCTTCGCGAAGGACAGCACGACCTTCCTGCCCTTCCTCGGCTCGCAGGCCTCGCGCAACTGGCCTCTCACGTTGCGTCTCGACGCCGCGCGCGTCGGTGATCGACCCATCGCGTTGACCGAAGGCGCCGTCGCACGCGACGACACACGGGTGACCCTCGACCACGGCGCGATCGTCGAGGAATACGCGGTGCGCGACGACGGGCTCGAGCAGAGCTTCCGCATCACCGCCCTGGACCGACGCGGTGAGTTGCACCTGCAGCTCGGCTCCACGAGCGAACTGCATCCAAGCCTCGTCGACGGCGAGGTCCGGTTCACCGGTGAGGAGGGCGGGGTGCGCTACGGTCGCGCGCTCGCCTTCGACTCCGCCGGTCGCTCGTGCACGGTCGAGACCCGTGTCCTCGACGATCGCATCGAGCTCGTCGTGCCCGCGGGCTTCGTCGCCGACGCGAGCCTGCCGCTGGTCGTCGATCCGCTGATCGCACCGATGACCACGGTCGGGACACTGTCCCGTCCGACGCTCTCCGTCGATCTCGCCTGGTCGGAGTCGCTGCAGCGCTACGCAGCCTGCTACGAGCGCGTGTGGTCGGCGACCGACAGCGACGTCTACGTCACGCTGCTCGATCCCACGATGCACACCGTGGGCAACACTCTCGCGGTCGACATCTCGGTCGTGTCGTGGCGCAAGTGCAGGATCGCGTCGACCGAGACCGTCGCGCAGCAGCTCGTGGTGGCGGAGGTCAGCAGCGGCAACGTCACGCCCTTCTCGATCCGGGGGCGCATGGTCGTGCACACGCCGACCCCGGCGCTGAACCCAGCCTTCGACATCGCCGTCGCGACGCCGAGCGGACGCACCAACGGCGACTGCACCAATCCCGACGTGGGCGGAGATCCGGCTTCGGGAACGACCTACTTCAGCGTGGTCTGGCAACAGACCGTCACTCCGCTCGACGCGGACATCCTGCTCAATCAGGTGACCTCCGCCGGAGTGGTCCGCTTCGCGAATCCGGTGGTGCTCGACGACACCGGTGCGATCAGCGTGTCCCCACGCATCTCCAAGTCGGACGGAGTCGAGCCCTTCGCGACCCAGGGTTGGGCCGTGGTGTGGGGCAACCTCGCTCCGCTCTCCACGCAGATGACCATCCGCTGCGGGATCGTGTCGTGGAACGGCATCCCGCGCAGCTTCAACGGCACACCGTCGTTCGAGGTCTACGGCGCGCAATCCCACATCGACGAGGGCTGGGACATCTCCTCGCCGACCGACGACCTGGGCGGCAATCGCAAGTACGTGATCGTCGAGCGATGGCAGACCGGCTTCGGCGGGATCATCGCCGCCTCCGTCGATCGCAACGGCACGGTGCTCAACAACAGCACCGCGCTGCTCTCCGATGTGCAGCGGGTCTACCGCGACCCCGTCGTCGACGGCGACGGCTGCCGCTTCGCGATCGCCGCCGTCTACCAGAATGCGAACGGTGACGACGACGCGGAAGCGCTCACCACCTACGAAACCGGAGGAGTGTTCCACTTCCAGGAGCACATCGATCTCGCCGTGCAGAGCGGGGACGAGAACGAGCTCGCCATCGTCGCGCGCCACAGCGGCGGAGGGGCTCGCATGACCTTCGGCACGGCGTGGGCGCATCGCACCGCGGCCATTGCGTGGTCGGTCGAAGCACGGCCCTACGAAGCGCGCACCCCCGGCGACATCGCGACACGGGCCACCGGCTGCGGCAACGTCGGCATCCTCGCGGACGGCACTGCCGCGCTCGGTGTGCACTTCGAGATCCACGCCAACGCCAGCGGCGCCACGCTCGGCATCCTCGCCGGGCTTCCGCTCCAGGCCGCCGTTCCGACCTGCCCCGGCTGCCTGCTCGGCGTGCAGGGCACGGCCTACGTCACGAACACGATGGCCTTCGACATCCCCTGCAGCTACGGCCTGATCAACGGCGTCGTGTCGTTCCAGGCCTTCGCGCTCGGCGGCGGGAGCTGTCTCGGCAACATCGGCCTCAGCGACACCCTCGACGTGACCATCCGCTGAAGCTCACGGGCACAACGCGGCGATCAGCAGGTCGACCATGCGGTCGTAGCTCTCGACACCTTCCTTGTGCCCCGAGCTGCGCAGATACACGTCGTTGGTCGTCGACGTGATCTTGGTGAGCACCTGGGTGACCGCCTTCGGGCGACCGAGCCAGAAGTCGCGGATGGCGCGGTCGTCGTCGCGGATCGCCTTCGGCGCGGCGCCTCGCTCCTCGAAGTACGCCATCCCGTCGACGGCCGCGAGCTGTGCCAGCGCGGTGCGCCACGCACACAGCTCGCAGGAGTAGGCGAGCAGCGGGTCGTCGGAGCGCGAGCCCACCCACCAGGCGATGAAGTTGGCCTCGTCCTCGCGCGCGTAGCCGCGCTGGTGTGCGACCTCGTGCGCGGCGGTGAAGGGCAGGACCACGCGCGGCACCTCGCCGTCGACGTTGGCCTCGGCGGTGAAGGGCGAGTAGATGCCGGTGATCGACGCGAGGGTCATCAGCGGCGAGATCAGGGGTTCGCGGATCACCGGGGCGGGACCGCGGAGCGCGGCGCACTCCGTGCCTGCCCTCGCGTAGGCCGCCGCGACCGCCGCGCGGTAGTCGTGACCGGGCAGGCCGTGCAGCGGATCGAGCCCTTCGGGTCGGATCGCCGCCGCACGCACCGCGAGCTTGCGCACCACGTCGATCAGCTCCGCCCTGCCCACCGGTCGGGTCTGCAAGCCGACCTGCGTCGCGAAGGGCAGACGCGCGTGGTTGAGCGCCCACATCGCCTGGAACAACAGGAACAGCACGCCGCCGATCGCCAAGGTCTTGGCCACCGCGTGCGCGAGCAGATTGCGCAGGCTGCGCAGCCGACGTCGCCACGCGAGCCCGCCGCGCATCACCCGCACCAGGGCCCATCCCACGGCGATCAGCAGCAGCGTCTCCCCGATCGCGATCGGCGAGAGCTGCGCCACGGCGTTCAGCACGTGACGGATCTTCGGATAGACGCCGCGCGAGTAGATCCGCTCGGTGAGTTCGGGCACGAAGCTGCACGCGAACTGGAGCAGCCAGCCGATTGGAGCGAGTGCGGCGAGGAGGAGGGCCCGGCGCCAGCGCACGGGTCGATCCTTGTTCACGCGCAGGGGAATACCCGGATCGGTCACAGGAGACAGTGTTCACCGATCGCGGCCTGGGCTGCAACCCAAAGGTTGCTGCGTCGTCGCTGCGCGCCGACCAGGAAGGCCCAGGCCACTTCGTTGGCTTTGGTCCTCCGGCCTTCGGACCGAGGGTGATCGGACGGAAGCGGAGTTGCACGAAGCGTTGCCGTGACCCTCACGTCGGCCCGTCGCATTCCACTGCGAGCACGTCCGCCACGCGGCGCAGCGCGACCGGTTCGGTGAGTTCGCCGTGCACGCGCTGCATCAGCGCCTTCGCGTGCTGCTTGTAGGCGCTCTGCTCCGCCTGCGACGAACAGGAGTCGGCAGGGTAGATCTCCTTGAAGATCCAGGACACGAGGGACTTCATCGCGTCGCGCGCCAGGACCGGCGGGAGTCGCGGCTCCGCGTAGATCAGCAGCAGGTGACGCGGCTCGATGTCGTATCTCCCCCGCAGGTCGGGCTGCAGGAACTCGAATGCGGGGACACGGAGGTCCATCCCGCCGAGTTGGGCGATGGTCGCGAAGTGGCGCAGGCGCGAGCAGCGCCGGCGGCGTTCCTTCGGCTCCTTGGTCTGCGCGGGATCGTCGACCTCGGCGACGATCCGCACCGGGCGGGCCGCATCGCCGTGAGCTCGCCTTTGCTTCAACAGGGACTTGAGCAGGTGACGGGCGACGTCATGCTCGCTGGGATCCTCGACGCCAGGCCGGCGCACGGCGAGGCCCGACACGAAGGTGTAGTTCGATTTCAGGTCGTCGTAGGCGACCAGCATGCCGACGATGCGTTCGCCGCTGCGCGCGACCAGGAAGTACTGCTCCCAGTGCTCGCCGTAGACATGGGCACCGTGATTGCGCGTGAGTTCGATCAACTCGTCGTTCTCGATGCGCTCGTCGGCGGGGATGCGGCCATAGACATCGAGGGCGCCGAACACCAGGTCCTCGTCGGCCGCCACGTCCGTGATGCGGCTGATCGTGAGCGTCCCGGCGGACTTCTGCTGCTCGATGCGGCGCTGCAGCAGGCTCCGCATTTCGACGACGGCCTGCTTCCTCTCCGTGGTGTCGGTGAATCCCCGCGGGTCCTTCTCGAGGACGTCGAGCAGGCGGAGCGAGGACTCGAGCCAATCCTTCTGCGTCCGGTCCTTGCACGCCACCAGCAGCGCGTTGGCACGGTCTTCCGCGCCGCTCGTGATGAAGTCCTTCCAGTCGCCGGGAAGGCCGAGAGCCGAGGCGAGAGCGTCGTCCGCGAACTTCTCCCCCAGGATCGAGACTACCAGGGCCTGCAGCTTCGCGTGGACGGCGACGGTGTGGCGTCCCGCCTCCTCCCAACGCATGTTCACCAGGTGCTGCGGGAGCTTCGCGGCCGCAGTGCTGCCACCCATCGCGGTCACGATCTCGTGGATCGCCGTGCCGTAGCTCTCGGGGGTCAGCGGGTCCCGAGTCCGTTGGACCAGTCCGGTGAAGACGTCGACCGGCGCCGGGAAGCGGATCAGCACCTGGATGCGGTTCAGCTTGCCCATGCCCTGGAAGGCATCGAGTTCCTGCCGGCACCATCGCGAGGCGATCGACTCCGGACTGACGACGAAGCACAGCCAGTCCGCGCCGCGCAGCTTCTCCTTCAGCGTCGCGAGCCAGTTGTCGCCGTGCGCGATCGCCTCGTCGATGAATGGATCGAATCCCGCGGCCGACAGTTGGTCACGGAGAGTCAGCGTCCACTCGCGGTCGGCCTTGCTGTGGGAGAGGAAGATGCGTGTGGTCATCGTGTGGATCCCGTGTCGCGACCGGGCTTCGTCGGAAACCAGGAGGATCGCGCCATCACGCGCAGGACCTCGGCGAGGTCTCCCTCGTGCAGCATCGTCTCGCAATCGCGTGGCTCGAGCCCACAGCGCCGCGCGAGTCCCGCGACTCCCGCCTTGCACAGCGATCGCACCGCATCCCAGTTCTCCTTCGGGCGCAGGCCTGCCGTGCGCGATCGATCGAGCGCAGCTCCGCCGCCTGTCTCGAAGACGCGGATGCGCTCCTCGACCTTCGATCTCGTCGCGGCGTCGGATTCCAGGAGCGCGGCCGGCAGTCGGCCGCTCGCGATCCCCTCGGCGAGCAGACCCGCCGCACCACCGAACCCACCGAGCAGGAAGATCGGGTGCTCGGCGCCGGCCCGCGCCGCCCAGGCGACCTCCTCGACGATTCCCGGCATGAAGCCCGAGAAGCCAGCCAGCTTGCCGCCGAGGACGATGCATGCGGAGACGGCCGGCCGATCGTGACCGTCAGAGTCCTTCGAACTCTCCATCCTCATCCGGCGACGCATCCACGAATACGCCAGCGCGTCGGCGACGCCGCGCGAGCCTTCGTCGAGTTCGAACTCCTCCTGCGGAACCAGCACGAAGCGACAGAAGCCGAGCCACCGGGCGCGGAGATCGACGGTGAGTTCGATGCGCTTGCTGCCGCAGAGCCACACGCTGAGGCGGCGCCGCTCGGCGGAACGCTCCTTGTCGTGATTGCCCGGTTCGGAAGCCGCGTCGCGCTCCGCGCGGACCACCCGTGCGACCAGGTGTGTGTAGCCTTCGGGTCGCAGGTCGCCGCCGTAGGCGATGTCCCAGTCGCGACGGAGCACGAAGCGCGTGAGCCGCACCACGGCCTCCCTGAGGTGCTCGGGGCCGAAGCCGAGACGCGCGTGGCGCGGCGCATCCGAGATCGAGAGAGCGACGATCCTTCGAGACGTCATCGGTTGACCCCCACGTCGTCGAAGCGCGAGACCCGGACCTCGGGGAAGAGCCGCGCGCAATCCTCGATGGCGTCCTGGGTGACACCGGGACCGGGGAAGAGGATGTGGATCGGCCCCTCGGGGTGGAGCGAGCGCACCTCCGCCACGGTGCGGACATCGGGTGGCCCGTTGATGAGGAAGGTCGGTGTCTCGTCGGACAGATCGGGGTCCGATGCGATCGCCAATGCGCGATCGAGGTCGTGCGCGTAGCCGAGCACGTGCCGCATCACTTCGCTGGTCAGCGTGCGACCATCGAGTGGCCCGTGGCGCAACACCAACGCGGGACCGATGTCCGGAAGGTGGTCGATGCTCCTTCGACCGAGTGCGTCCAGCACGATCACCGGCTTGAGGCGCAACACGCGGCGAAGTCCATCGCCGGACACATGGACGACGGTCGGTCTGCGCATCGTGCGCAGCTCATGACGGCACCAGGGACGGCTCGAATAGCGGTCGGTCAACACCACGAGCAGCGCGACGTTGTGCCCGAGCCCATCCTCGAGCCCCGCAGCGAAGTCGTAGCCCAGCGCCAGATCGCTCTCGTCGTAGAAGGCCTCGAGCTGGCCGTGACGTCGCAGTTCGTCGCGCACCTCCGCCGCGATCGCAGCACCGTCCGACTTGGCGTGGCTCACGAACACCGAGATCTTCGCGGGCGACTTCCGGAATTGATCGATCGAGAATCCGCTCTGGTCGGCGTGGATCAGGCGTCCGATCGCATCGGTGAGTTGATCGAGCACCAACTGCGCGCGGCGATCCTCACGCTCCGCATCGGCCTCGCCCTCGCGCCGATCGGTGAGCTGTCCACGGATGAAGTTGAGACGCGAGATGCTCCCGACGATCTGGAACGCCCCTTCGTGCAATGCGACCGGGAGCACCAGGAGAAACTCTCCCTTGGAGCGCGACGCGGACGCAGCACCGGTCATCTCGTGGATCACGCGACGCCACGCCGTGCACGCCGCCATGTAGTCGTCGATCAACGGCACGAACACTCGCAGGCTCGGTCCTCCACGCGACCCCAGGATGCGGATCTCCTCGGGGTCCTCTCCGGGATCCCAGCAGCGGTAGAGCACCGGTATGCCGGTCGCGCAGCGCTCGAGGTCGTCCGGGTCGCCCCGGAACCACCTGAAGATCGCGCGAGCGAGCACGTGTCCGACGGGGCTCTTCTCGTGCCAGCCGACGTAGATGCCGACCGGACTGCGTTGCAGTTCGAGCGACGGGTGTGCAGTTGCCGACGGGCGGTCGATCCGCTCGCGCCTCGTCGCCACCTTCTTCCGGGTCGCCATCGGATCACTGCCCTCTCAGCCACGGTTCCACGCGGGTGCCCTTGGGACCGAGATGGACCCACGCCACCCGGTCGCCAGGGATCGCGAACGCGTCGCCGCATCGCGGCGGAGACGAGTTCCAGGCCGGAGGATAGGCACTGCGCGTGGAACCCGCGAGCGCGATCGACCACTGCACACGAGGGACCGGGATCGGGCACCTGTTCAGGATCGACGCAAGCCTCTTGGTCTTCCGGCGACGATGCGCACGCCGCACCGCGTGCCCGCATCGGGAGTCGCGCAGTTCCAGCGCATACGATGGTTCGGCGTCGAGTCCCGCCCGGCCATCGGTCTGTCCGTCGGACCCTCGCCTCCCAGCGACCCGGGCAAGGAGCTTGTCGAGGGGACGGCGGGGCTCTGCGGCCCACGTCCCCTCGACTCAAGGCCTCTGGCTCACAGCGAGCCGAGCTTCATGCGCACGCCGTTGGAGGTCAGGACTCCCAGCGTGTTGTATCCCCCGCTCACGCTCAGGCTCTGCGCGTAGATCAGGCCGCCGTTCAGCGCGGTGATGTTGGGGATCGGCAACGAGAAGTTGAAGCTCGAACCGGTGACGGGCACCGACGCGGTCACGTCGAAGCTCGTGAGCATGCGGCAGCCGGCCATGCCGATGCCACTGAGGTCCAGGCCCGGGGTCAGCTGCGTGAAGCCGAAGGCGATCGCGCCGAGCGAGGTCCCGCCCGGAACGGCCGAGGTCGTGGTGTTCGCCGAACCGCCGAGCAGCGGACGGTTGTTGAGACCGAGCGTGAGTGGCTGGTTGTCGACCGTGAAGGTGTCGATGGGCAGGGACGTGGAGATTTCGATGCTGCCCGGATCGAGCGCACCGCCACCCTCGGTCCAGCCGACGATCACCGGCAGGCTGCCGCCGCCGTTCTGGCTCATCACGCCGTAGCGGTACTCGACGTCACCGTTGCTGTAGAAGGCGACCTGGAAGGAGCTGGTCGTCGTCAGCGCGTTGTCGGCGACGTTGTTCCACGTCACCAGCAGTGGGCCACCGGGACCACCGCTCGTGTCCTGCTCGACGTAGATGCCGCTGCCCGCCGTGAGCGGAGCCATGTTCTTCCAGTGCGGGCACCAGCGCGGGGCCTGCGAGAGGAAGGTCGCGACCGCGACCGTGGCATTGTTCGCCATCGAGGCCGGCGCGGGCACGATGTAACCGTCGGTCGAGATGCCGAGGTCGAAGGCGAAGGTCACGCCGCCGTTCAGGGGATGCGGGATCGGGAAGGGCAACACGGCGCCCGGGAGCACCGAGGTCGCGTTGAAGGTCGAGTCGTTGGTGCTCAGAGTCACCGGTGCACTGATCGGCGGAACGATCGTGTTGGTGCTCGGCACGACGTGGTAGGCGGAGTTGGCGAACTGCAGGCGAAGCGCCGACACCGGGTTGGTGACACCACCGGTGTTCCCCATGTTGAAGCCGACCGGGTTGGGGAAGAGCTGGTAGAAGGAGCGGTACCGCGCATAGCAACCCTTGCCGTACGGCTCCCAGGCCGCGACCTGGACCGGCGTGCCGCCCAGCGTGTAGTGGATGGCCCCGTTGAAGATGCGCGGATTGAAGATGCCACCGGAGAGGAACACGTTCTGCGCCGCGCCCGCGCGCAGCGTCAGCTCGGCATTGGAGAACAGCGAGTTGGAGCAGGACCCGGGGATCGTGTTGCTCGTGCAGGTCACTCCGTTGGTGTAGCCGTGGCTGAAGGCGTTCGACTGCAGGGCGATGCCGTAGTCACCGGGGCCCAGCGCGAAAGGCTGCGTGAGCACGCCGTTGGCCACGGTGCTTGGCGCCACCGCCGTCGTCGCGGTTCCGACCACGGCCCACAGGTTCGGGTTGGTGACGTTGCCGATGTAGGTCGTGGGCCCGAGGAAGACGTTGAGCGTTCCGGTGCCGGCCACGGTGTTGGCACTGCACAGGAAGTCGATCTGCGTGATCGTGATCGTCGTGTTGACGTGCAGATCGAAGTAGATGCCGCCGCCGACGTTGCCCAGATTGGTACCGCCGGAGAGAGTGGTGAGTGGGGACTGGGCGAAGCCGAGCGCAGAGAGCGCCAGCAAGGCCGCGCACGAGAGCTTGTGCATAGGGGCAGTTGCGAATGAGAGAAGAGAGGACGCAACAGCACCGGGCCACGCCATCCGGCGGGGCCGGCGCGAACGCGTGCAGATGCTAGCGGGACCGATCCCGAAGGGAGAGTGGGCTGCGACCGGGTTCGTTTCCTCGCGCCGTACGCGGAAGGGAGAGCGCGCAGCCATGGGAACCGGAGGCGCGGCACGCTTCCCCCGTCGCCGACGACGAGGCGCGCGACACCGCACCGCGCCGATTCCAGCCGTAGCCCGCCGCACTGTGGTCGGGCGAAGACGGATCAGTCGAGGACGACCACCGCAGGCGACGAGACCTCGATCCCCGCGCCGAGGTCGGCGACGCCCTGCACGCAGACCTGCAATCCGCGCGGCAATCCGAGCGGAAGCGGCAGGCTGCTCGAGAGCAAACCCGTCGACGGCGCACCGCTCACGACGAGGATCGAAGCCGAGGGATCGAGCAGGAAGGTACCGAAGGGCGAGGGCAGCGCCGCGGTCGGCAGACCGAGGAGCAGCAGGCTCGGCGCGAACGCGCTGGTGTGCAGGCGGAGTTCCAAGGGACCACCCACCGGAGCCGAAGGAACCAGCGCGAAGGCGTACTGGCGCAGGGCGATCGACGCGCCGTGCAACGCGAGCCCGATGCCGCCTCCGCGTTGTGGATTGAGCCGCACGTCGGGATCGAGTTCGAGCACGCCACCCGCGGCGTCGATCGCCGGTCGCAGATTGGCGTTGCCGCCCAGCGTGCCGCCCTGCACGAAGGTCTCCGCGGTCGCGCCGAGGCGAAGCGTGCCGGCGAGGAGTCGCACGGCGGGCTGCGTGACGCCGTTGATGTCCATCGCCCAACTGCCGTCGAGATGGCTCTCCACCACCTCGACGCGTCCGCCGTCGACCAGGAGGCAATCGCCGAGTCCTGCGCCGATCGGGAGGATGCCGAGATTGCAGCGCGTGATCGTCACGTCACTGCGCACGCAGGAGATCGCCGGCTTGCCGAACTCGTCGCAGCCGTCGACCGACACCTGGGCGCAATCGGTGATGGTCATCCCGGGCGGCAGCACGACCCCGGGTCCGCAATTGCACGGTTCGATGGCGCGCAGATCGGACAGCACGACCGGTCCGGCGTCGTTCTGCAATACGACCTCGAAGGCTTGCTCGATCGGCGTGCGGAAGCCGTGCATCACGAAGCGCTGGCTCGCCGGAAGGCCGATCACCTGCACCGCAGGGTTGAAGCGGAACGAGTTGATCTCGGGATGGCCGTCGCCGAGCACGGTCAGACCCTTGCCCGTCGCGAACGCGGAGTACGGGATCGAAGCGGCCCGCACGAGCAGCGTGTCCCCGGGGTTGGCGGCCGCCACCGCGTCGGGAAGATCCGCGAAGTCGGTGCCGGGTCGACCTTGGCGGTCGACGATCCAGGTCTGTTGGGCCGCGAGTGGTGCGAGCAGACCGAGCAAGGCGAGGGCGGAGCGCATGGCCGGCATTGTGGTGCGCGACGACCCCGCGGGGAATCCCGACGTTCCCGCGGCTGGAACGGCGGACGGCATCGTCTCGTGGCACCGCCTGATCGCCGGCACGGGTGTCGGCGCAGCGCATCGCCCCGAACCGGAGACCGCCATGAAGAACGTCCTCCTCCTGCTCCTCCTCTGTGTGCTCGCCCTGCGCCTGGCAGGGCAGGAGATCGTCGAAGCCAAGGCCGAGAAGGCCTCCGTCAGCGCGGCGCGCGCCGCAGCGCAGAAAGCCTGGGAACAGCAGGACTGGCCTGCGGCGAGCGACGCCTACCGGAAGGTGGTCACGCTGGCGCGCGACGACGGCGAAGCATGGCATCACCTCGGCTATGCGCTGCACGCGCAGCAGCGTCTCGACGAGGCGCTCGAGGCGCACATGCAGGCGACCCGCTTCGAGGGTTGGGCTCCGGTCGGCTGGTACAACGCCGCATGCGTACACGCTCTGAAGGGCCACAAGGACCAGGCGATCGAGTGCCTCGAGAAGGCGGTCGCCGCGGGCTTTGCCGACCGCAACCAGATCGACGGCGACACCGACTTCGACGGCATGCGCGACGATGCCCGCTTCCAGAAGCTCGTCAAGTCGATGGCTTCGGCACCGAGCGCCAAGAAGGCACGCCCCTTCGTCGTCGACACCAAGCGCGGCGGCGCACGGCTCGCGTTCTTCACCGCCGGAGGTTCGCCCGGCCAACTCGCCCTCGACTACGGGCAGCCGGTCTGGAAGGACGAATACGCGGCACTGATCGACTCGCCGAAGCTGCTCGGCAAGCGCTGGCGCTGCGGCCAGGACTTCTGGACGACCTTCGACACCAACGTCGCGCTGACCGTCGGCGGCCAGGACATCCCTGCCGGCGCCTACTACCTCACGCTGGAGCACCGCGACGCCGACCACTACCTGCTCGCCTTCAACGACCCCGCGGTGATCCGCGGACAGAAGCTCGATGCCTTCCAGGCCGCCAAGTCCTCGGGCGGCATCGAGGTCCCGGTCCAGGTGGCGAAGGGCGACAAGGTCGCCGCCGCCCTCGAGTTCGGCTTCGTCGCCGGCAAGAAGCTCGAGGACGCGACGCTGCAGCTCCGCTACGGCCCGTTCACGATCGACGTGCCGATCGCGATCCACTTCGACGAGAAGTGAGCGTCAGCGCAGGATCGGCACGCCGATCTCGCGCGCGGTCTTCAGCAGGGCCGCGGCGTCGGTGTCGAGCAGTGCGCCCAGTTCGCGCAGTGGTGTCTCTATCGCCGCGAACAGCTCGTCGCGCACCGCGAGGTCCTGCGCGGTCGGGCCGAAGCCGCCGGACGCGTTGTTGAGCGCGGCGAGTCGATCGTTCAGACCGACCGGGAAGTTGAGCGGATCCTGCGCGGACTTGCTGTCCGGTTGGCACAGCGCGCGCTCGAGGCGGTCGATGCGCGTGCGCAATTCCTCGCTCTGCTTCTTCCACGCCACCAAGGCGTCGCCCGCCGGTGCGCGCGACTCCAGCGTGCGCAGTTCGCCGCGCAGGTGACGTGCACGCGCCAGGGCCTCGTGCACCGCATCGAGCTTCGCGACGACCTCCGTCAGGAACACGAACTGCGCGTGGTGTTCGGCCGCGCTCGCGCGCGGGTCCGGACGCACCTCCACCAGCGCGCGTCGCTCGGCGGCGCCGACCTTCAGCAGCACCTGGTACTCGCCCGGCTCCACCTGCGGCCCGGCGAGATTGCCGTTCCACATCGCGAGCCCCTCGAGTCTCCGCGCACCGACGACGCGCAGATCCCAGGTGAAGGTGTTGAGTCCCTCCTTCGGCTCGAGCACGAAGCGCTGCGCGTCGCGCGAGTCGATCAGGTCCTTCGGGCCCTGCTCCTTCGGCGCGCGGTCCTTGATCTCGAAGGCGCGCAGCACCTTGCCGTCGGCGCTGCGGATCTCGATGCGGAACTCCGTCGACGCCTCGGGAACGCGGTCGAGCCAGTAGCGCAGCACCACGCCCGCGAGCGGGTTCTCGCCGGCGCCGCGCGGCTTGTCGGCGTGGCCCATCGGCACGCGGTAGGCCGGCGTGGTGCCGAGCAACTGCGGCTCGTCGGCGATGTGGTCGAAGCGGCGCAGGGCCTCGAGGCCGTCCAGGATCCAGTAGCCGCGGCCCTGGGTCGCCGCAATCAGCTCGCCGTCGCGGACCGCGAGGTCGGTGACCGGCACGATCGGCAGGTCGGCGCGCAGCGAGCGCCAGTGGGCGCCGTCGTCGAAGGACACGTACGGCCCGCGCTCGGTGCCGCAGTAGAGCAGCCCGTCGCGCTCGGCGTCGACGCGGATGACGCGGGTGAAGTGGTCGGCCGCGATGCCGGTGCCCACGATCGACGTCCAATGCGCACCGAAGTCCTCGGTGCGCCACAGCATCGGACGGAAGTCGTCGGACTGGTAGCGCGTCGCCGCGACGTACAGCGTGCCCGCCGCACGCGGATGCGCCTCGATGCTGTTGATGCGCGTGAAGGGCTGGAGATCGGGGGGCGTGACGTCGCTCCACTGCGCGCCGCCGTTGCGGCTGACGTGCAGTCGTCCGTCGTCGGTACCGCACCACAACAGACCCTTCTGCGCCGGCGACTCGCAGGCCGCGAAGATCGTGCAGTAGGTCTCGACGCCGGTGTTGTCCTTGGTGATCGGTCCGCCCGACGGCGCCATCTTGTCCGGCGCGTTGCGCGACAGATCCGGGCTGATCACGCGCCACGACTGCCCGAGGTCGTCGCTGCAGAACAGCGACTGCGCCGCCGCATACAAGCGGTTCGCGTCGTGCGGCGAGAAGAACAGCGGGTAGTTCCACTGGAACCGCCAGCGGATGTCGCGTGCACCGAGACCGATCACCGAGTCGGGCCACGGATTCACATGTCGACGCTCACCGGTGCGATGGTTGCGCCACTCGAGTTCGCCGCCGTAGCTGCCGCCGAACACCAGATCGGGATTGCCCGGCTGGGCCGCCACGAATCCCGACTCGCCGCCGGCGGTCGGATCGGAGTCGCGCGGGCCGATCGAAGCACCGTCGACGTTGCGCGAGCGGATGCGCAGCGCGGAGTTGTCCTGCTGACCGCCGAGCAGGCGGAAGGGGAAGTCGTCGTCGAGCGACACGCGGTACATCTGCGCGGTCGGCTGGTTGTCCTGCAGGCTCCAGCTCTCGCCGCCGTCCAGCGAGACGTTCACACCGCCGTCGTTCGCCTCGACCATGCGCGCCGGAGCGGTCGGATCGATCCACAGATCGTGGTTGTCGCCATGCGGCGTGGCGATCGCGGCGAAGGACTTGCCGCCGTCCTTGCTGTGCCACAGGCGCACGTTGAGCACCCACACGCCATCGGCATCGCCCGGGTCGGCGTAGACGCGCGAGTAGTACCAGGCACGCTGCCGGCGCTCGCGATCGGAGTCGACGAGCTTCCAGGTCTTGCCCGCATCGCGCGACCGGAACAATCCGCCGTCCTCGGCCTCGACCTGCGCGTAGAGGTTGTCCGGATCGCCGAGCGACACGCAGATGCCGCAGATCCCGATCGTGCCCTTCGGCAGTCCTTCGTTGTGCGTGAGCTCGACCCAGGTGTCGCCGCCGTCGGTCGACTTGTGGATGCCCGAGCCCGGACCACCGCTGTCGAGACTCCACGGTGAGCGCAGCACGCGCCACGTCGTGGCGTAGAGGATGCGCGGGTTGGTCGGATCGAGGCAGAGGTCGACGGCGCCCGTCGCATCGTCCACGAACAGGATGCGCTGCCAGGTCTTGCCGCCGTCGCGCGTGCGGAACACGCCGCGCTCGGTGTTCGGCCCGTAGAGGTGACCGATCGCCGCGACATAGGCGGTGTCGGGATCGCGCGGGTGCGCGCGCACGCGACCGATCTGACGGCTGTCGGCGAGCCCCACGTGCTGCCAGGTGCGCCCCGCATCGGTCGAGCGCCACACGCCGTCGCCGTGGCTCACGTTGCCGCGGACCGTCTGCTCGCCGGTCCCCACCCACACCACGTTGGGATCGGCGGTGCACACGTCGATCGCGCCGATCGAGCCGCCGAAGCTGCCGTCGGAGACGTTGCGCCACGAGCGCCCGGCGTCGTCGGTGCGCCACACGCCGCCGCCGCAGGAGCCCATCCAGAAGGTGTCGGTATCACCGGGAATCCCGGCGACGGCGCAGGAGCGACCGCCCCGGTACGGACCGACCTCGCGCCAGTGGAGCGCGCCGATCGCGCGGTCGATCGGCGAGGCCGGCGCGTCCTGCGCCGCGAGCATCGCGGCGAATCCGAGGGCGAGGGAGAACGGCCGGGCGGCCGATGCGACGAGTCGGGCGAGCATCGGCGGCGGATGATCGCATCACGACGTGCCCGGTCCCAGCACGCGCTCTGCGCCGACGACGTCGAGTGTCACGGCAGCTCGAGGGCAAGACCTCCGAAGCCGGGATTCGACGTGGCGTGCGCGTGCACCGCCACGGCCTGCACCGCCTGCGCACCGGCGAGCGCCGCGAGCTGGGTCTTCGCGAAGCGCAGCACCGCGGAGTCGTCGGCACCCATCGCACCGCGCTCGGAGTTGACGAACAGGTCGCCGTCGCGGTCGAAGACCAGGCCACCGGGCTTGCGCACACTGCGACCGGAGGGACCATCGTCGGCGTCGGCCTCGAGCGAGTTCGCGGGAACGAGGTTGCGCACCGTCGCGACGGCGGGCAGCGCCACGTCCTGCGCCAGGAAGTGCGTGACGTTGAGGCCGTCGTTGCTCGACACCCACAGACCGCCGCTGCCGTCGAAGCCGATGCCCTCGATCAACGCGAAGGCCGCACAGGTGATCGCGAGCCGCGGCGTCTGCACACCTCCGGCGACGAGCTGATCGGGCGTGAACACCAGCACCGCGTTGTTCGCCGGCGCGAAGCTGGCATTGCTCACCCACAGGTCGCCGGCGGCGTCGAACAGCATGCCCGCGGGGATGTCGAAGGTCGCGCAGTCGAGCACGAGGTTCGGCGTGGTCGGCCCCGAGTCGTCGAGGTTGGTCGGCACGAACATCTCGAGGCCGCCCTGCACCGCGACCCACAGGTTCTGCGAGCCGTCGAAGGCGAAGCCGATCGGGTTCTGCAGGCTGTTGCCGTCGCTGTCGATGTGCACGGCGGGAGTCGGCGAACCGCCCGCCCCGAGTTGCGCCTTGTCGAACTTCAACAGCCGCGCGTTGGCGTTGTCGGTCACCCACAGGGCGCCGGTCGCGTCGAAGGTCAACGCATTGGGATGCGTGCCGGCCGGCAGCGTGAGCACGACGTCGGGCGCGGCGTCGGTGTCGGCGAGCGCGCGCTGGTAGGCGAAGGCGCGCAGCTCCGCGGCGTCGAAGTGCGGAACCCACAGACGCGTGAAGGCCGGAGTGGGACCTCCCCCGCCGCCGCCACCGCCGCCGCCACCTCCACAGGCGCACAGGACGAGGACGGCGAGGCAGCACACAGACCCGAACGCGCGCATCGCGCGCGCAGGACGGACGTCGCGGCAGGAGTCGGACATGGCAGAGTGGTCCGCGAAGGAGTACCGCGGCATGCCCCACGCGTCGAATCCGCCGGCGCAGGCCGATCAACGGGCTGTCACCAATCGTTGCCGGGCGGGTGGTGCAGGTCGGCGTCGAGGTCGCGGACCAACTGGTACAGCTCGCCGTATCGCCCTTCTCTGGCGCGGTCGAACAGCGGATCCTTCCGATCGAAGACGGCGAAATCGATGGCATCCCAATCGGAAGGCCCGAGTTCCCGCATCGCGGCCGGGATGAACAGACTCTCCTCCTCCTGGATGTGCTCCCGGTAGCTTCGGGTGAAGAGTTGCAGTGCGGCGACCAACTCCGCGAGCGGAACATCGCGACTCTGCGCGACGATCGAAGCGGTCTCCCGCGTCGCCACCCCGAGCTTCTCATGGTCCTGCAGGAGACTGCGGCATCGATCCGCAGCCATGGGCGCTCGCTCCTTCAGGCGTCGGAAGATCGCGTCTTCCTTCGGGTGGTGGCATGCATCGGGATAGCCACAGAAGTAATCCATGATCAGCCGAATCAGCGCGTGGCTGAAATGCTCACCGAGGACCATTCGCTCGCATTGCGCCTCCAGCGCCGAGAGCAGCGCCGAGATGGCTCGGTGCTCGAGTTGCAGCAGGACAATCGTGTGCTTCATCCTTCCACCCCCATTGGACCTATGGCAGCCCGTAAGAGCCCGGGCCACTTCGTTGTTGAGGCCCTTCGGCCTTCGAGTCGTCGCGCGCCGCGGCGATGCGATGGCCTGAGGGCACAGGGCGTTCGATCACATGACCATGAGACTTGGAGCGCCTCGCGGAGAGATCCGGCGAGATCCTCTGAGTTCGGACGAAGGCTGCTGTCGTGGCGTCGACCCTCGGAGTCACACTCATCCCCGATGGTCCCCACTTCGACAGTTCACTCGACCCGACCGGGAGGGACCCTACGGCCGGCGGGATGCCAGATCAAGCTCGCAGCGGCCGGCCGCGATCCGCCCGTAGGCCGCAGGCTCCTCGCGTGACGCGGCGATGCGAAAGCCGAAGGGCGCCGGCGAGCCAAGGAGCCCGGGCCTTCGTGGACGTCGCGAAGCGGCCACCGCGCGCATCGCACGCGCAGGACGGACATCGCGACCCGGCCGGGGGTCTCAACCGCCGAGCACGATCCGCAGCCCAGGCGTGAAGGACAGCCCACCCGCGGCTCCGCTGTCGATCTCGATGGTCTGCGCATACAGCGGCAGACCTGCGAGCGATGGATCGGCCGGAGTGCCGACGCGGAAGTGGTTCACCGGGCCGGGGAACAGCGGCACCACCAGGGTCAGCGCGAGGGTCGGATCGACCAGCAGCGTGCCGCCGGCGAGCGGGATCTGCGCCGGCGCGAGCGCGAGGGCGAGCACGCCCGGATTGACGAAGGTGAACGAACCACCGATCACGAAGGTGATCTCGCGACCGACCAGCGGCACACCTTCGGCGGCGAACGACGGGATGCCGGTCGAGCCCGCGAAGCCGGTGCCGTAGCTGGTGAATCCGGGGCGACCGAGCTGCACGCCGCCGTGTGCGAACAGGGTCGCGACGTGCGTGGCGGTGAGCACGCCGTCGTAGAGCTGCACGTCGTCGAGGTCGCCGCCGAAGAAGTCGCGCGTGCCGTCCGACGTGCCGATCCACCAGTCGCTGCCGAGCGGCAGGGGCGGCACGCTGCCGGTCGAACTGTCGACGCGCTGGCCGTCGACGTAGAAGGTCGCGGTGATGCGGTTGTCGAAGGTCACCGCGAGGTGCGTCCAGCGACCCGGTGTGATCTGCGCTGCCGACAGGTAGTGACGAGAGCCGCGCAGCGTGAGCGCGGGACGATCGGCGATGGTGCCGAAGGACCAGCTCGCGGCATTCGACAGCACGCGATGGAAGCCGCTCGTCGGAGTGAAGCGCACCCACGCCGCGACGCTGAAGCCGTGGGCGAGCGCCGGTGGCGTGCCCGGAGCCACCACGTGCACACGGTCGTCGACGCCGTCGAAGGACGCCGCGCGATCGGTGCCGAGCGTCGCGCCCGGCACACCGAGCACCACGCCGTTCTCGAAGGCGCCGTCCCATCGCGAAGCGCTGCTGTCGGCCGCCACGCTGCCGCTCTGTTCGTCGAGCTGCCAGTGCGCGAGCGGCAGCGGCATCAGGCGATCGAGACAGCCCCGCGTGGCGACGAAGGCCGCGATCTGTGCGCGATCGTTCGGTCCGAAGCCGCCCGCGGCTCCGCAGCCGCACATCACGTCGCAGGTGTCGAGGCAGTGCGGGCAGCTCCAGTTGTGACCGAGCTCGTGGCCGAGCACCGACGCATTGGTGCCGAAGTCGGTGCCGAAGCGCGACAGCCCGTAGGCCCAGTTCGGATCGCAGGTCACCGAGACGTAGGCGAGGCCGAGGATGTTGCCCATGTCGCGCGAGGTCACGAAGTGGACCATGTCGCGCGGCACCGCCTGCTGGTTGTTGATCCACTCGTTGCGGAGCTGGGTGCCGAGGATCACCCCGGAGTCGTTGCCGTCGTAGGGATCCGGCTCGCTGGTGCGCACGATCACGTGCGAGATGCGGTGCGTGAGGTCGACGTCGCGCTCGTAGAACAGGTTCACCGCATCGAGCGTGCGCTCGACGTCGGCGAGCACCGCCGCGACCGAGCTGCCCTTGAAGGCATAGAAGTCGTAGTCGCAGTCGAAGGCGATCTCCGCCATCAGCGGCATGCCGGTGCCGGACTGGATGCGTGCTCCGCCCTGCGGCTCGAGGTGCACGCCGTGCGCCTCCACGCCGCAGGCGCCGGCGGGCAGGGGTGCGCAGGCGTGGGCGAGGTGCAGATGCGTGCCGGGTGCGCCGGCGACGGGCTCGATCACGAAGTCGACGTCGGGTCCGTGCACGCGCGCGAACAGTCCGGAGGGCTCCACGCTGGCGGCCACGCTGCAGTCGCCGCGTCCGCGCACGCTGCCGCGCATCGTGCGGGGTGAGGGCGGTGCGACCTCGACCAGATGTCCGCTCGCATCCGCGACGCGCAGGGCGAAGCCCGCGCTGCGCACGCTGCTCGCGGCGAGGTCGAGGGTCCAGGTGGTGCCGGCGTAGGGAACGCTCACGCTCCACGACGCGGGGCGCGCCGCCGGCACGTCGAGCGGGAACTGCTGGCCCGGCGCCGTGGGCGACAGCCACGACGCGGAGCACAGGACGAGAAGGGTGGAGAGTCTGCGCAGGGACATGGAGACGCGGGGTGGAGGACGGGGCGCGGCGCGGGCGTGCGGAGGATAACCGTCGACGCGCTCCTGCAACCGATGCGGCGCGCGGGCAAGATCCCCGCACCGCATGAGCGCCCACCCGCACCTTCGCCGTCGCCTCGGTCTCGCCGTCCTGCTCGCCGCATCCGCGTGTCGCGGCACCGGAACCGATCTGCCCGCGGGCAGCACCGAGCCGGTCGGACGCGGCGCCGGCGCAGAGGCCGTGACACCGGTCAACCAGCGCCTCACCCCCTTCGGCACCTTCGTGGATCTCGAGGGTCTGCGTCCGCAGGGACTCGCGCTGTCGCGTGACGGCAAACGCATCTACGTGTCGGGCAAGACCGCCGAGCTGCTGGTGCTCGACGCCGACAGCGGCGCGATCGCGCAACGCGTGGCGCTGCCCTCCGACGCCGCGCGCGGCGAGTCCGCCGGCAGCGTCTCGCCGCAGATCCTGAAACCCGACACCAAGGGACAGCTGTCCTACACCGGCCTGATCGTCTCCCACGACGATCGCCACGTGCTGCTCAGCAACGTGCGCGGCTCGATCAAGGTCTTCGACGTGGCGGCCGACGGCGTGGTCACGCCCTCGCACACCATCCCGCTGCCGCGCGCCGATGCACCGGGTCGCGAAGAGGAGATCCCGAGCGGGCTCGCGCTGTCGCCGGACGACCGCCGTCTGTTCGTGTGCGCCAACCTGTCGAACCGCCTGCTCGAGATCGACGTGCAGAACGGCGCCGTGCTGCGGCGCTTCGACGTGGGCGTCGCACCGTGGGACGTGGTGCTCGCCGGATCCCGCGCCTTCGTGAGCAATCTCGGCGGACGTCGCCCGGCCGACGGCGACGCGACGGGCCCGGCCGGTCGCGGCACGCGGGTGCGCGTCGATCCGTCGACCGACATCGCCTGCGAGGGGAGCGTGAGCGTGATCGACCTCGACACCGGCGCACTGGTGTGCGAGACGCTCACCGGCCTGCACGCCTCGGCGCTCGCCCTGTCGCCCGACGGCGCCCACGTGGTCTGCGCCAATGCCGCCAGCGACACGCTCAGCGTGCTCGACGCGCACAGCGGCGACGTTCTCGACACGATCTGGGCGCGCGGTCGTCCGTCGGACCTGCTCGGCGCATCACCCGATGCGCTGGCCTTCTCCGCCGACGGCCGCACGCTGTTCGTCGCGAACGGCACGCAGAACGCGATCGGCGTGATCCGCTTCGAACCCGAGGACCGCGGCGACAGCAAACTGCTCGGGCTGATCCCGGTCGGCTGGTTCCCCGGCGCGCTGGTCTTCGACGCCGCGCGCGACCGCATCCTCTGCGCCAACGTGAAAGGCATCGGCTTCGGCCGCCCGTGCAAGTCCGACGGCCGCGCCGAGTTCAACTCGCACCAGTACCACGGCTCGCTGTCCTTGGTGCCGGTGCCGGACGCGTCGGCGCTCGCGCGGCTCACCGCACAGGTCGACGTCGACCTGCGTCGCGATGCGATCGAGCAGGCCCTGCTGCCGCCGCGCGCGGGGCAGCCGCCGCGCGCCATCCCCGAGCGCATCGGCGAACCGAGTCCGATCCGTCACGTGGTCTACGTGATCAAGGAGAACCGCACCTACGACCAGGTGCTCGGCGACATCCCGCGCGGCAACGGCGACCCGTCGCTGTGCGTGTTCGGTGAACGCGAGACGCCCAACCAGCACGCGATCGCGCAGCAATGGGTGCTGCTCGACAACACCTATTGCGCGGGGATCCTCAGCGCCGACGGCCATCAATGGAGCACGACCGCCTTCGCCACCGACTACATGGAGAAGAGCTTCGCCGGCTTCCCGCGCTCCTATCCCGACGGCATGGGCGAGGACGAGAAGGACGCGCTGGCCTATGCGCCCTCGGGATTCCTGTGGGACCACGCCGTCGAGCGCGGCATCTCGCTGCGCAACTACGGCGAGTTCTGCCAGCCGCGCGTGCGCTGGCGTGATCCCGCGCGGAAGGGCGACGTCGACTTCGCCGCCTGCTGGCGCACTTGCCGCGGCAGCGACAAGGACGTGGTCTTCGAGGCCGAGCCGGTGGTGCGCTCGCTGATCCCGTTCACGCCGCGCGACTATGTCGGCTGGGAGATGAGCGTTC
The DNA here is from genome assembly GCA_046349595.1 of Planctomycetota bacterium. Taxonomy (GTDB): domain Bacteria; phylum Planctomycetota; class UBA1135; order UBA1135; family UBA2386; genus JACRLW01. The sequence continues at coordinate 152,456 of JAXMCA010000001.1, read as the reverse complement.
CGGACCAGTACCGCGCCGACGTCTTCCTCGCCGAGCTGCGCCAGTTCGAACACGACGGCACCTTCCCGCAGCTCACCATCGTCTGCCTGCCCAACGACCACACCAGCGGCACCTCCGCCGGCTGCCCCACGCCCGCCGCCTGCGTCGCCGACAACGACTACGCGCTCGGACGCATCGTCGAAGGCCTCAGCCATTCCCGCTTCTGGTCGCAGATGGCGATCTTCGTGATCGAGGACGACCCGCAGGCGGGCTGGGACCACGTGAGCGGCTACCGCACCACCTGCTACGTCGCGAGCCCCTATGCGAAGCGCGGGACCACGGTCGGCACGCAATACAACACCACCAGCATCCTTCGCACGATCGAACAGATCCTCGGCCTCCCGCCGATGAACGCCTTCGATGCCAGCGCCACGCCGATGTGGGACTGCTTCACCGACACCCCCGACGCGACGCCCTTCAGGCTGCGCGCGGCCAACGTCCCCTTCGACCAGATGAACCCCGCGCCGACGGCGATCGCCGATCCGCAGCTCCGTCGCGACGCCGAGCTCTCCGCCACCTTCGACTTCGCGCAGGTCGATCGCGCGCCCGAGGACCTTCTCAACCGCATCCTGTGGCGCGCGCAGCGCGGCAGTGCCCTGCCGTATCCGGCGTGGGCGGCGGCGATGGACGACGATGGCTGACCGGAGCCGTCAGTTCAGCGTGATCCGCAGGTCGAGGCTCGTCAGGATCGAGTAGGTGCTGTCGAGCGAAGCCGCGAGCAGATCGAGCGAGGCGCCGCGGACGCTCGCGGGGATCGGCAGGCGGATCTCGAGGGTCTGCTCGGGGTCGAAGATGGCGAGGGTGTTCTCGATGTAGAAGATCGATGCCCCGAGCCGGAGGAACAGGGCGCCGTACTGACCCGGCTCGCCGCCGACGATGCGCACCAGGATCGTGCCGTCCTGCTCGACGGAGACGTCATGCCGCGCCTGGGCGTTGCGCCTCGACGTCGGAATGTCGAGGGCGAGCACCGGCGCGACACGGGGATGGAGCAGGAGATAGCGCGGCGCTCCGCTCGGGTTGTAGCCCGGAGCGAGGATCTGCCCGGCGTCGTTGATGAACAAAGGACCGGCCATGGCCGCCGGCTGCAGGCGATATCCCGCATTGTCGTCGAGCAGACCGTCGAGCATCGCGAAGGCCTGGGTCGGCAGGGTCTGGGTCCACCTGTAGATGAAGCCCGCACCGCCGGATGGCGGCGTGTACGGGGTTTGGCCGAGACCGATCCCCTCGAGGTTGACACCCATGTTGCCATTGGCCTTCGAGTTAAGGAACCGGCTGGTGCCATCCGGCTGGAACACGCAGGTCCCCGAATACACATTGGGGCCCAGCGCCGGGTCTGCAGCCAGGACACTGAACTCACGCCGGTCATTGAACTGGGCGCTGCCACCGCCGGCCGGAATGGCCGTGGGGAGCACCGAGTACATCGGGATGTACTGCGCCGAACTCGTCAGTCGGTAGATCCGGTAGTTCTGTCCGCCGGGGACCTGCTCGAGCACCAGGCAGCCCCGCTCCCCGAAGGCGTTCGGCCTGCCCGACATCCAGAAGACCTGGGCCGAAGACGGCAAGCCGGAGTATTGGAGCAGGTTCGTGACGAGGCCCTGACAGAAGTAGCCCCAGACGAGAGAGCCCGCGATGAGCACGAGCTGGTATTGCGCATCGAAATGCCATCGCTGGCCGCTGATCAGGTGACCCGCATGACCAAGCTTCGCACCGGAGGTCTCGACCTCGTTCCAATGGCTCTCGGAGTACGGCTGGAGCTGGGTGATGCTGCCATCCGGGTGACGGAGCGCGGCGCGACCGATCGTCGAACCCGGCACCGGATGGACCAACTGCGTGACGAGGACCCGGTCCAGATCGTCGATTCCGCCGCCGGTGTAGCTCTGGTAGTCACCCAGCTGGTCGGGCGCGAGGGACTGCACCGTGCCGTTGGAGTAGCGGACGAAGTCGCCGTTGGTGCTGTAGTAGGTGAAGGAGCCACGCGCGTTGAAGCCGACGGCATGCTCCACGGTCCAATCCACCTGGGTCTCCTCGACCTGGAGCGCATGGAAGCGCGGCAGCGACTGGGCCCGCAGGAGGGTCGACGCCAGGAGCATCGCACCGAGGATGCTCCGGATCCGGAGAGGCGAGGGTCGGCTCATGGAGCGCGCACAGTAGGAATCGCGCCGCACTCGGCAAGACGACGCGCCTCAGGTCCGAGCCCAGTTCACCAGGTGCCGGCACGACTCGGCGAGATGGCCCAAGGCATGCAGAATCCGACGCACGACGAGACTTCCGCTCTGAAGGAAGGCTCGGGCGAAGAGATGACCCGCGACGAGATCGTCCGTCCTCGCTTTGCCGGAGGCGACGTGCGGCAGACCGAACGGAGTCGTCCGCAATCGGCGCCCGCTCCTCGCCGCGAGTTCAGTGCCCGCCGAAGGCGCGCCGCATCGCCGACAGCACCTTGCCCGCGAAGTCGCCCTGACCGCGTGAGTTGAAGCGGTCGAAGAGAGCGGCGCTCAGCGTGTGCACCGGCACGCCCGCCTGCACTGCGGCTTCGATGGTCCAGCGGCCCTCGCCCGAGTCCTTGACCTTCGAATCGAAGAGTTCGAGTTCGGGGTCTTCGCAGAGCTTCTGCGCGGTGAGGTCGAGCAGCCAGGAGCCGACCACGCTGCCGCGGCGCCACAGTTCGGTGATGGCCGCGAGGTCGAACTCGAACTGGAAGTGCTCGGGGTGTTCGAGCGGCGAGGTCTCGGCGTCCTGCACGTGCGAGGCGTGGCCGGCGTCGGCATGGCGCAGCAGGTTGAGGCCCTCGGCATAGGCGGCCATCAGGCCGTACTCGATGCCGTTGTGGACCATCTTCACGAAGTGACCGGCGCCCGCGGCACCGCAATGGAGCCAGCCGCGCTCCGCGGTGCCGAGGCGTTCGGCGCCGGGCAGACGCGGCGCGGCACCGAGGCCGGGACACAGCGCGTCGAAGATCGGCGCGAGTTCGAGGACCGTCGTTGTCGCGCCGCCGACCATCAGGCAATAGCCGCGCTCGAGTCCCCACACGCCGCCGCTGGTGCCGACGTCGACGTAGTGCACGCCGCGCGGCTCGAGTTCCTTGGCCCGGCGGATGTCGTGGTGGTAGTGCGTGTTGCCGCCGTCGATGATCACGTCACCGGCACGCAGGTGCGGTTCGAGTTCGGCGATCACGCCGTCGACCAGCCCCGCGGGGATCATCAGCCACACGATGCGCGGCTCGGGCAAACGCGCGAGCAGGTCGACGGGATCGTCTGCACCGATCGCACCCTCGGCGCAGAGCGACGCCACCGCTTCGGCATTGCGGTCGAAGACCACGCATTGGTGCCCGGCGCGCGCGAGTCGACGCACCATGTTCGCGCCCATGCGCCCGAGTCCGATCATCCCGATCTGCATCTTCATCGCTTCCTCCCCTGGCGGTAGCGCGCGATCAGCGCGTTGGTCGAGGCGTCGTGGCGCAAGGCGCCGGTCGTGGTGAGCTCCGCGGCGATGCGTTTGGCGAGCACCTTGCCGAGCTCCACTCCCCATTGGTCGAAGGAGTTCACCCCGAACACCACGCCCTGCACGAAGACCTGGTGTTCGTAGAGCGCGATCAGGGCGCCGAGCGCGTGCGGCGTGAGCGCATCGGCGAGCAGCGTGGTCGACGGACGGTTGCCCGGGAAGGTCTTGTGCGCGACCAGGGCCTCGGGCACGCCCTCGGCGCGGACCTCGTCGGCGGTCTTGCCGAAGGCGAGCGCCTCGGTCTGCGCGAAGCAGTTCGCCATCAGCTGGTCGTGGTGATCGCCGATCGGATTGAGCGAACGGCAGAAGCCGATGAAGTCGCAGGGCACCGTCGACGTCCCCTGGTGCAGGAGCTGGTAGAAGGCGTGCTGGCCGTTGGTCCCGGGCTCGCCCCAGACGATCGGTCCGGTCTCCCAGCGCACGGCGGTGCCGTCGCCGGTCACGCGCTTGCCGTTGCTCTCCATGTCGAGCTGCTGGAGGTAGGCGGGGAAGCGGGCCAGGTACTGGTCGTAGGGCAGCACGGCGCGCGAGGCACAACCGAGCACACCTCGATACCAGACCTCGAGCATGCCGAGCAGCAGCGGCGCATTGCGCTCGAAGGGCGCATCGCGGAAGTGCTCGTCCATCGCGCGGAAGCCGGCGAGGAACTCGCGGAAGCGCTGCGGACCGATGGCCAGCATCAGACCGAGGCCGACGGCCGAGCCGACGCTGTAGCGCCCGCCGACCCAGTCCCAGAACCCGAACATGTTGGCGGGGTCGATGCCGAAGCGACGCACCTCGGCCTCGTTGGTCGACACCGCCACGAAGTGCCGCGCGATCGCCGCTTCCTCGCCGCGGAATCCGCCGAGCAGCCAGCGCCGTGCGCTGTGCGCATTGAGCAGCGTCTCCAGCGTGGTGAAGGTCTTCGAGCAGACGATGAACAGCGTCTCGCGCGGATCGAGGTCGCGCAGCGCCTCGGCGAGGTGCGTACCGTCGACGTTCGACACGAAGCGGAAGCACATCGAGCGGTTCGCATAGTGCCGCAAGGCCTCGGTGCACATCGCCGGACCGAGATCGGATCCGCCGATGCCGATGTTCACCACGTTGCGGATGCGCGCGCCGGAGTGGCCGCGCCAGGCACCGCCGCGCACCGCATCGGCGAAGGCCGCGCAGCGATCGAGCACGGCGTGGACCTCGGGCACCACGTCGACGCCGTCGACGGGGATGCGCGTGCCGCGCGGCGCACGCAGCGCGGTGTGGAGCACGGCGCGGCCCTCGGTGCCGTTGATCCTCTCGCCCGTGAACATCGCCGTGGCCCGCGGCCGCACGCCGGTCGCCTCGGCCAGCGCGCGCAAGGCGGCGAGGGTGTGCGGATCGACGCGGTGCTTGCTCGCATCGACCCACCAACCGGCGGCCTCGAAGGACATGCGCTGCGCCCGTTCGGGGTCCGCCGCGAACAGCGCGCGCAGGGTCGTGGCCTCGATGCGCTCCCGGCACGCACGCAGCGCGCTCCACTCTGGCCTCTGGTCGAGATCGGTCATGTCGTCGCTCTTCTGCGGCCGAAGAAGGTAGGGTCGATGCTCGCCGGAATCGACGTCGCCTGCTTCGATGTGCGCCCGATGAGGGTGCGCACCCTGCGCCTGCCGTTCGACATCACGATCGCACTGCCCGGTTCGAAATCGGTGGCGTTGCGTGCCATCGTCGCGGCATGTCTCGCCGAGGGGCGCACGACGATCGTCGATGCCACACCCTGCGACGACGTGCTCGCCCTCGTCGACGGCCTCGCGAAGCTCGGCTTCCGGATCCGCTGGTTCGCGCAGGACGACGGCATCCTCGACATCGAGGGCGGCCTTCCGGAAGGCGACGGCTCGGCCACGGCGCTCATCGACTGCGGCGCCGGCGGTGCCCCGCTGCGCTTCTTGTCCGCGGTCGCCACGCTGTGTCCCGGCACCTGGACTCTGACCGGCAACGCGCGCCTGCAGCAACGCCCGATCGCGGCGCTGTGCGACGCGCTGCGACAACTCGGTGCGCAGCTCGACGACACCGACGGCCACGCCCCGCTGACGATCCGCGGCGGCGGCATGCACGGCGGTCCGGTCGCGCTCGACGCATCGACCTCGAGCCAGCACCTCTCCGCGCTGCTGCTGATCGGCAGCCTGCTCGGCAGCGGGATCGAGAGCGGGATCGAGAGCGGACTCGACATCGAGCTCACGGGTCCGCTGGTCTCGGCGGGCTACGCCGATCTCACGGCACGCGTCCTCTCCGACTTCGGGGCGCGCATCGACGTGCGCGGCAAGCGCTGGTCGATCGCGCCGCGGACGCTGCGCAGCCCCGGCGACCTGCGCATCGAGGGCGACTGGAGTGCGGCGGGTGCGTTCCTGGTGCTCGCGCGCATCACACGCAGCCGCTTCCGCGGCGCCAACCTCGCCCTGGACTCCGCGCAGGGCGACCGGCTGATGCCGCTGCTGCTCGAACAGCTCGGCGACACCGGCGACCTCGTCGTCGATCTCGCCGACACGCCCGATCAGGCTCCGAACCTGGTGGTGGCCGCGCTGTTCCGCGACGGCGAGACGATTCTCGGCGGCGGCGCCCACCTGCGCGACAAGGAGAGCGACCGCATCACCTGCCTCGTGACCGAGCTCCAGAAGACGGGTGCCGACGTGGTCGCCACGGCGGACGGCTTCGCGGTGCGCGGCGGTCGACCGCTGCACGGCGCCGCGCTGTGCAGCCACGGCGATCACCGCCTCGCGATGGCCTTCGCGGTGCTCGGCAGCGTGGTCGAGGGCATCGAGATCGACGACGTCGACTGCGTGAAGAAGAGCTACCCGCGCTTCTTCGCCGACCTCGCTTCGTGCGCGCAGCTCCCGCGCGCCATCGCACTGGTCGGCATGCGCGGCGCCGGGAAGAGCACGCTGGCGCCGGCGCTCGCCGAAGCCCTGTCGCTGCAGGCCGCCGACACCGACGCCGAGTTCGAGCGCGACCACGGTCCGATCCGCGGCTTCGTGCAACGCCACGGCTGGGATGCCTTCCGTGCACACGAGGCCGCGATCGTGGCGCGCGTGATCGTGCCCGGGCAGGTCGTCGCGATCGGCGGCGGTGCGATCGAATCGCCGGGCACCGAGCGTCTCTTGCACGATCGCGCCCTGGTGGTGTGGCTGCAGGAAGACGTCGCGACGCTCACCGAGCGCCTCGCGCGCGGCGATCGGCCCCGTCTGACCGAACTGCCTCTCGAAGAGGAGGTGCGCACGCTCCTCGCCCGGCGCGAACCCGCCTTCGCCGCGGTCGCGACCACGGTGCTCAACGGCGGCAGCGTGGCGCAGCGTGTCACCGCGGTGCGCGACTGGTTGCGCGCACCCTGGCTCGCACATCCGCAGACCGACACGAGGAAGGAGAGCGATGCCGGCGAACAGCTTCGGTGAACTGCTGACCCTGACGACCTTCGGCGAGTCGCACGGCGAGGCGCTCGGCGTGGTCGTCGACGGTTGCCCGGCCGGCATCGAGCTGCGCGTCGAGGACTTCCTGCCCGAACTCGCACGACGTCGACCAGGCCAGAGCGACGCGACCAGCGCGCGACGCGAACCCGATCAGCCGGAGATCCTGTCCGGTGTCTTCGAGGGGCGCACGACCGGCACCCCGATCGCCGTGCTGGTGCGCAATCTCGATGCGCGCCCAAAGGACTACGCGGCGCTGCGCGACACGCCGCGTCCCGGTCACGCCGACGAGACCTGGGCGCGCAAGTACGCGCACCGCGACCACCGCGGCGGCGGGCGCAGCTCCGGACGCGAGACGGTGGCGCGCGTGATCGCCGGTGTGATCGCCCGCCGCATCCTGCCGCCCACGGTGCGGATCGTCGGACATGCACTGCAGATCGGTCCGCACGTCGCGCGGCGCTTCCTGCCCGACACCATCGAGTCCAATCCGCTGCGCTGCGCCGATCCGGAGGTCGCCGTCGCGATGGAGGAATTCGTGCGCGATTGTCGTGCCCGCGACGATTCGATCGGCGGTCTGGTCGAGGTGCGCGTGCTCGGCACACCGCAAGGTCTCGGCGAACCGGTCTTCGACAAGCTCAAGGCGAGGCTCGCCCAGGCCTTCCTCTCGGTGGGCGCGGTGCACGGCTTCGCCTACGGGGCGGGCTTCGAGGTCGCCACGATGCACGGCTCGCGGTACGTGGCCGACCGCACGCATTTCGGCGGGATGCTCGGCGGGATCAGCACCGGCGAGGACCTGCGCCTGCTCGCCGCCGTGAAGCCGGCGTCCTCGATCGGCGACGTCGCACGCAAGGGGCGCCACGATCCCTGCATCGTGCCCCGCGTGATCCCGGTGCTCGAGGCGATGACCGCGCTGGTCCTCGCCGATGCGCTCTTGCTCGACCGGGCCCGGCGCTGAGAATCCCCACTCGCCGGACCGCAAGGCTCCGGATTTCGAAAAGCCACCCGCCGCCGGGACCGCGTAGGGCCCGCCGGCTCGCCCTCCACCAGGGGCGTCGCCTTCCGCGCTCGCGTCTCCATGCCCGCAGTCCGTTCCCCCATCCGCGGGCCTTCGCTCGCCGTACTCCCCCTGACCCTCGCCCTGGGCGCGCTCGTGCACCCGGTGCGCGGGCAGGCGATCTTCGCACGCAGCCAGATCGACGCGATCTCCGGTGACGTGAAGTGCGTCGCCGACATCGATCGCGACGGCAAGCTCGATGTCGTCCTCGGCGGCGATCCCGTCGAGGGCCTGCATTGGTACCACTTCCCCGAATGGACCTCGACGCACATCGCGACACCCGCGATCGAGTTCTCGACCGATGGCGAGTGCGGTGACGTCGACGGCGACGGCGACATCGACATCGTGGTGCCAGACGGGCCGGACGGCGACAACCTGCTGTGGTTCGAGAACCCGCTGCGCTCGCCCTCGGGACCGCCCGGCGATCCCTTCGTCGGCGTGCAGTGGCAGAGGCACGTGATCGGCGCGATCGGCGGCTGGGGCAAGGACGTGGAGCTCGCCGACTTCGACGGCGACGGTCAGCTCGATGTCGCCACGCGCGACGACACCTCGGTGTACGTGTTCTTCCAGGACAACGCCTCGTGGACGCGGGTGCAGATCGCCGCGGCCTCGACCGGCCACGAGGGCATGACCTCGGGTGACCTGGACGCCGACGGCAACGTCGATCTGGTGATCCAGGGTGCGTGGCTTCGCGATCCCGGCGGCAGCGCGGCGCGCGATGGCCAGCTCTGGACCGAATCCGTCATCGCGACGAGCGGTGTGGACCCCGACTTCAAGGCGCTGTGCGCGGACGTCGACGGCGACGGCGTGCTCGACGTGCTGTACTCCAGCTCGGAGAACATCGCCGACGTGCTGTGGTTCGGGCACACGGGCCCCGCGACCGGTGCGTGGATGCCGCACCTGATCTCCGCCGGTCTCGACCGCGTGCACACCCTGCAGGTCGCCGACATCGACGGTGACGGCTCCAACGACGTCGTGCTCGGTCAGATGCACACGTCGAGCAGCCCCGGCATCCACGTCCACTACAACCTCGACGGTCGCGGGCTGCTCTGGAAGACCGTGCAGGTCGACAGCCAGTTCGGCATCCACAACGGCGTCGCCGCCGATCTCGACGGTGACGGCGACACCGACATCGTCGGCAGCGCCTGGACCGGCAACCCGCCCCTGCAGCTCTGGAACAACGAGACCCAGGACATCCGGGAGGACCTCGCGGTACCGGAGCTGCGCGAGGGCGTGCCCGCCGTCGTGCACGTCGGCGGCGCAGCTGCCGGGATGCCCGTCTTTCTCGGGCTGAGCGTGCTCGGTGCGGCGGATCCGTATCGCCTTGCGCTGCTCGGCGTCGACTACCGGCTCGTCGATCCGCTCCTCGTCGGTTTCGGAATCGCCGATGCCGGCGGCGCCGCCGACTTCCCCCTGGTGTTCCCCGCCGGGCTCGCCGGCCTGCAGCTCTGGTTCCAGTCCTGCGAGCCGGGGCGGGCTTCGCGAGTCGTCCGGTCCGCGATCCTGCACTGAACCGCTTCGAATCGACACCTCCGCACACCACCGACACCCGATCCGCTATCCTTCTCGACCCGTCCGGCTCCACCCACCTCCGGGCTCCACGAATCGGTCGAGCGTCCCCGACCCGTTCCGCCACCCATGAATCGACACCTTGCACTCTTCATTGCGACCCTGTGCGGCGCGGCCGGCGCACAGGTCCCCTTCCAGGTCACCCAGCTCGCCAACAATGCCGGTGACGTGAAGCTCGTCGGCGACATCGATCTCGACGGCACACCCGATGTCGTGTTGGGCGGAGGCACGAGCGAAGGACTCAACTGGTACCACTACCCGAGCTGGGCCCTGACGCGCATCGCGACGCCCGCGGTCGAGTTCACGACCGACGGTGAACTCGGAGACGTCGACGGCGACGGCGACCTGGACATCGTCGTTCCCGACGGTTCGTCCGGGAACAACCTGCTGTGGTTCGAGAATCCGGCGCGCAATGCCGGCCGCCCCGACGGCAATCCCTTCTCGCCCAGCCAATGGACCCGTCACGTGATCGGATCGATCGGCTCGTGGGGCAAGGACATCGAACTCGCCGACTTCGATCGCGACGGTCGGCTCGATGTCGCGACCCGCTCGCAATCCGACTGCCTGATCTTCTTCCAGGGTTCGGCAGGCACCTGGTCCGGCCAGCTCATCACCACGAGCGACCTGGGACAGGAAGGCATGACCTCGGGTGACGTCGACAAGGACGGCAACGTCGACCTGGTCGTGTTCGGCGTGTGGCTGCGCAATCCGGGCGGCAATGCCGCGCGGAACGGCGCGAACTGGAGCCACCATGTCGTCGACGCGGGCAGCTTCGTCGATCCGGCCTTCAAGGCGCTGGTGGCGGACGTCGATCTCGACGGCGAGAACGACATCCTGTTCTCCAGCTCCGAGAACACCTCCGACGTGATGTGGTTCTCGCATGGTGGCAACCCGCAGCGCAATGGCTGGCTCCGCCACGTGATCTACGCCAACGCGAACCGCTGCCACACCCTGCAGGTCGCCGACGTGGATCGCGACGGCGACAAGGACGTGATCGTCGGACAGATGCACACGTCGAGCACGCCCGGCGTGCGCGTGTTCTACAACACCAACGGCGCCGCCACGAACTGGCAGATGCAGGTCGTCGACAATGTGAATGGCGTGCACAACGGCGTGATCGCCGATGTCGGCGCGGACGGAGATCTCGATCTGGTCGGCGCCAACTGGACCGGCAATCCGCCGCTCGAGGTGTGGGAAAACATGCTGCCGTCGAACCAGGAGATCCTCTCGGTCGACGATCTCCTCGCCGGTCGCAGTTCGGCGATCCGCGTGACCAACGCGAACCCCAATCAGGTCGTGGTCCTCTGGCTCACCGGTTCGGGCACCACGACCCCGTACCAGACCGGCCTCGGCACCACCTTCGATCTCGCCAATCCGCTGCTCTACCAGTGGGGAGCCGCCGGCTCGAATGGCGTCGCCGACTTCGAGATCACCGCACCGGTCTTCCTCAGCGGCATCACGATCTGGTTCCAGTCGATGGAGATCGGCCGCAAGTCGAACGTGGTCTCGCGCCGCGTCCTCTGACCGGCGGACGGGTTCGTCGGGCAGGCGACCAGGGGTCGTTGCTCACCGCAGCGGGATCCACACGTTGCCGTCGGCCGCGATTCCGCCGGTCGCGAGACGGCCGCCGACGATCTGCGTGGGCGTCACCCCGACCAGCGCGGCGCCCGGCGGCGGGATGTTGGTGAGCCCCGAGTAGCGCGCGGTCACGCACTTCAGGATCTCGCCCTGTTCGTTGACGAAGAACGACGTGCGACCGCTCATGCCGTGCACCGCCGGCCAGGCCGTGATGACCCAGGTCGACTCGGCATTGGTGGGGTTGACGCTCGGAAGGTTCGCCGGCGTCGCGGGCAAGCCCTGACCCGCCGCATCCGGCAGGTACAGGCGGTACATGTAGCCCTGCTTGGTCACGATGCCGTTGGCGTCCATCTCGCCCATCGAGGCCGACAGGAGCGGCGGCTGCACGACCTCGGCGATGCCGCGGATCGGGTCCGCGCCGCACAGTTCGCGGAAGCTGCCGTACTCGAAACTGCCGTTGCGGTCGATGTCCACGAGCGACATCGACTTGAAGCGGAACTCCGCGGTCGCGAGCGTGCGCAGGGTGGCGGCCGTCGCCGCTTCGTTGGCCACAGAACCCGACGCGAGCAGGTTGGGGACAGCGATGCTGGCGACGATCGCGATGATCGCCACGACGATCATCAGTTCGATGAGGGTGAAGCCCTTCTGGTTCATGTCCCGCCTCCTGGCTGGTGGCCACATCGACAGTGCGCACCGGAGCGTTGAGTCCTGCGACGCTCGCTGGTCCCGGCGCGAGACCGGCGCGATCAACCCGCCAGTGCCAGGGTGAGTCCCGCGCAGGCGGCGCTGATCAGCGTGATCGGCAATCCGACGCGGAGGTGTGTGGCGAACCAGCTCCCGGCACTCGGATGGACCCCGAGACGAGAAGCCTGCTCGACCACGATCAGGTTGGCGATGCTGCCGACCAGCAGCAGGTTGCCCGCGAAGGTGCTGAACAAGGCGAGCGCATAACCCGCCGTGGACCCTTCGGTCGCGGGGAGCAGCAACATCACCGCAGGGACGTTCGAGACCACGTTGGACAGCGCGATCGTCGCGACCGGCAACCAGGGTGGGCGGCCGACGTCGACACCGGCGCCGCGCATCGACTCGAGGAGATCCTTCGGGATACCGGTCTTCTCGAAGGCGGCGTGCACCACGAACAGGGCGATGAACAGCACGCAGAGCTGCCAGTCGACCTCGGCGAGCACCGCGCGCGAACGGAGCCGCCGCGACACCAGGACCATGGCCGCCGCGACCAGCGCGACGACCTCGCGCGGGAACGCATCGATCAACAGCGCGACGACCAGCAAGCCCAGCACGAGGAGGCCCTTGCCGGCCTGTCCGCGGTCGAGGGTCGGGGACGGCGCGGACACCGGCACCAGTTCGCGCTCGAAGCGCCCCCGCCATACCCGTGCGATCACCGCGTGCACCGCGACCAGGCTGACCACGACCGCGGGGAGGGCGAACAGGGTGTAGCCGCCGAACGAGAGCCCCATGCGCTGACCGACGAGCACGTTCTGCGGATTGCCGATGAGCGTCGCCGCGGAGCCGACATTGGCCGCCGCGGCGAGCGCAAGGAGGAACGGCACCGGGTCGAGCCGACGACGCGTGCAGACCTCGACCAGCACCGGCGCCATCGCCAGGCACACGACGTCGTTCATCAACACCGACGCCAGCGACGCGCTGACCACGATCAGCCAGGCGAGCAGGCGCTGCGGACTGGCGTCGAGAGCCGACAGGCGACGCGTGATCGCGGCGTAGAAGCCGCTCGACCACAACTGCGCCGACACCGCCATCAGGCCGAACAGCAGGATCAGGGTCGGTGCATCGATCGCAGCCCAGGCCTGCGCGGTACCGAGGGCTCCCGCGGCGAGGAGTGCGATGGCACCGAGCAAGGCGATGCCGGCCCGATCGAGGCCGAGACCGGGGATGCGGCCGGCGGCGAGACCGAGGTACACACACGCGAAGACGAGCGTCGTGAACCAGCGCACCGACGCATCGTGTCGACGTGTCGCGCCCGGATCCAGACCGCGCGGAGCTTCAGTTGGCCGGGAAATCGATTGCCGGCGCACGGCGCGCACCGGACCCTTCTCGCCGATGCGCCGCGCGCTCCTGTGGTCCGTCTCGTTGGCTTGCCTGTGCGCCTGCACCGCGGCCCGTCCCGATCTCGGCACCGCACACTTCGAGGAGCTCGACAGCGGTGTGCACGCGAGTCTGCGCGGCGTGTCCGTGGTGTCGTCCGCGGTGGCCTGGGTCAGCGGCGCGGAGGGAACGGTGTTGCGCACCCTCGACGGCGGCGCGCACTGGACCGCCCTCGAACTCCCCGGGACCACGCCCCTCGACTACCGAATGGTGGTCGCCTTCGACGCCGACCACGCCCTGGTCGCATCCGCCGGCAGCCCGGCGCGGGTCTTCGCCACCGGCGACGGCGGCCACTCGTGGCAGCTCGTGCACCGCGACGACCGCCCCGCGATCTTCTTCGACGCCCTCGCCTTCGCCGACCCTCAGCACGGCTACCTGGTCGGCGATCCGATCGGAGGCGAGTTCATCGCGCTCGCGACCGACGACGGCGGCGCGCACTGGCACGCACTCGACCGTCTCCCGCCCGCGGAGCGCGGCGAGGCCCTGTTCGCGGCGAGCAACCGCTCGGTACAGGCGGCGGGTCCGGTCGTCCGCATCGCCACCGGCGGCAGCGTCGCGCGCGTGCTGCGCAGCGGCGATGCCGGGGCGACCTGGTCGTGGGCGCGCACGCCTCTGCGTGCCGGCAAGGTCTCGGCCGGCGCCTTCGCGATGACCTTCGCCGACGACCTGCACGGCACGCTGGTCGGCGGCGATTACCTCGACGAGGCGGCGCGCGCCGACACGGCCGCCTTCACCGTCGACGGTGGCCGCACCTGGCAGCGCGCCGAGGTCGGTCCCCGCGGCTACTGCTCCTCGGTCGCCTGCGCCCCCTCCTTCGGCCCCGGCGTCCGTCTCGCCGTGGGCCCGCGCGGCGCCGACCTGTCGCGCGACGGCGGCCGCACCTGGGCCCCGCTGACCTGCCCGCCCTGCCACGCGGTGGCCTTCGCCGACGACGCCCCGATCGGCTTCGCCGTCGGTCCGGGCGGTCGGATCGTCCGCATCACCAGCGAGTGAAGTGCGCGGGCCGTCGGCGCCGATCCAGAGGGGTTCGCCGATGGGTCACGTCCTCCTCGCCGGTCCGCGGATCGAGAACTTCGCGCTCGCCGACGCGACGGTCCGGCTGCTCCAGCGACGGGGCACACGCGTCAGCGTGCTCGCCACCGACCCGATCACCGCGCGCTTCCTCTTCGAACACGGCGTGGCGCACCGCCTGTTGGCGCCGACGCGCGTGCGACCACGGCTGTCCGGCGAACTGGACGACTTCGCGCAGCGCGAGGTGCGCTTTCGGGGTCAGCCGGGCTCCTCCGCGGAGGTCGATCGGGCGCGCCGCTTCCTCGCGAGGCGTCTGAGTCCGCTCCTGCGCGCCTTCGAGAGCGACCTGCCCGATCTGCTCCTGACCATCGATGCGCGCGGCGGACTCGACCGGCTGATCCACGCGACGGCGCGCAGCTTCGGTTGCGCCACGGCCCATCTCGGTCGCGGACTCGTCCCCGGCACGCTGCAGCACGACGCGGAGGGCATCGACGGCGACCGGGCTCCGTACGCCGACGACCGTGCCCTCGAAGCGGACCGTGCGCTCGTCGACAGCGCCATCGCGGTGGCGCTCGCCGGCGGCGCACCGCAGGTCGGTGCGCTGCCGCGGGTGGTGTTCCGTCCGCGCCTCCTCGATCGGTTGCGGGCCCGCTTCACGAGCGAAGACCGCCCCGCGGCACGCGCACGGATGCAGGCCTGGTTGGACGCGGCCGATGCGCCGCTGCTCACCGTGGAAGCCTCCGTCCGCGATCTGCCGGCGGCGCCGTTCGTCGCCGTGCTGCTGCAGGCGCCCGACGATCCGCGCATCCGCCTCGACGTCGACGGTCCGTCACCCGATCCACGCGAGCTGGTCGCCGAGGTGCGTCGCATCACCTCCGACCTCGGCCTGGGCGACACGGTCGTCGCGGTGCTCGACCCCGCGCAGTCGCACCGCGCAGCGCTCGCCGCGATGAACAAGGTCCATGTCGCACCGCATCACTCCGCGGCGACCGTCGCCGCACTGGCGAGCGTGGTGATCACGGTCAATCACCCGCAGGCTGCGATCGGCGCGCTCGCCGGCACGCCGACCTTCTGCCTCGGTCGCGCGATGTACGCTCGCGAGGGACTGGCATGGTCCGCGTTGCTGCCCGGACTCGGACGTGTGGTCGAGAGCAAGGGACGCGAACGCCGCACCGCGGCCGCACATCGCGCCGCGACCGTGCTGCTGCGCGACGAGCACCTGTGGTGCGATCCCGAGCGCCCCGACTCCAATGGCCTCGCCGGTCTCGCGCGCTTCGTCGAGGGACTGCTCGCGAAGGCATCGCCACCGCCACCGCCGGTTCACTACGAGCCGGGCCCGATCTGGCCGGGCGAGCGGCGCGACGTCGAGGGGTGAGCCCGGGCCGTCGGCCGCGATCGGCTCACCAGTGCACGCGCAGGGTGAAGGCGTGCTCCGAGTACCCGGTGGTGATCGCGACCTTGTCGAGCTCGAGGGCGTGAAGCGGCGTACGCAGCTCCTCGACGAAGGCCTTCCACTGGTCGGGTTCGGGCAGCGAGACATCCAGCATCCCGAAACCGCCGAGCTGGAACAGGACCACGGAGGCGACGCTGCCGAGGTCGATCACACCGCAACCCTGGAAGCCGGCGGGGAAGCGTCGACGTACGCGCTCGAGGATCCGCGGCAGCGGGACTTCCTTGGTCTCACGGATCGCCTTGGCGCGCAGCGCGGCGCGTGTGACCACGTCGTCGACCCGTGGACCGAAGGCGAACACGAAGGTCGGGGAGAGCCAGGCGATCCGAGGATCCTTCGTGCCGTGGATCTCCACGCCTTCGCGCATCGCGGCCTCGCCGTCGAGGTCGAGCCAGTTCGCCACGGACGATCCGCACAGCGCACGCGTCGACTTCGCGAGCGACTCCGCATCCGACGCCGTGGCCGCGAAGACGAAGCCGGTCTCGACCGCTTCGCCGTCGACGACGGTGCCGGGAGCCGGCACGTCCGGCACGAAGGCATGTGCATCGCCGACGAAGAACTCGTGGGAGAAGGCGGCGCCGAGTTCGGACTCGATGTCGACGCCGAACAGGTCGCGGGATTGTCGGCGCATCTCGGCGATCTGCTTCTGGAGGTCCCCCTCTCCATCAATCGGCAGCGAGTAGATCGCGGCGATGCGCATCAGCGCGCCGGCGAAGGCCTGCAGGTCGAACTTGCCGGCGAACCAGTCGACGGCGTCGGCGGTGGCGAGCCCGGCGAGGGTCGGCGGCGTCGGATGATCGGTGAAGACCCCCGCGAAGATGCCGCGCGGGCCGCGCTCGTCGAAGGCGAGCTTGCCGTCGATCTCGATGTTGGGGCCCGCGGCGCGCACCAGCAGACGGAAGTGGCGCAGGCTGTCCAAGCCGAAGGCTTCCGCCAGGGCCTTCTCCTGCTTGGGCCGGCCGTAGGCGATCCAGGTCGGAGTCATTCGAGCGAGGTCGAGGTGCAGACCCAGCGAAGCACCCTTCCATTCGGCGTCGGCGTGCGGCCAGGGCCCGATCGTGGTCTTCGCCATGCGGCGCGCGATGGCCTTGTCCAGGTGATCGCCGAGCACGAACACCAGCTTGCCTTCGTGCAGGACCGGAAGCGTGAGCAGCGGGGCACCATCGCCGACGCGCACGGTCGAGTAGGACACGCCGTCGACCTCGACGCTGCCGATGGCGAGGCCACTCGCGCGCAGAGCCGTCTCGATGTCGTGCGCGAGCTGATTCGCGTCGAGCCCCTTGGCCGGCGTGAGCACCGCGACGCCGTCGGCATCGCCGGTCCCGCCTTCCGCGGCTTCGAAGTGCGCGGCGAAGTCGAGGCTCGCGTCCGTGTCGAGCATGCGCAGCAGCAGCGCGCGCATGCCCGAGCCGTGCTCCTCGTCGGGCAACAGCGCGGCGGCGAGACGCTCACGGATGCCGGCGCCGCGGTCGTCGCCGAGCACGGCGCCGAGGTTGGTCACGCGGAACAGCGAACGGATGCGCTGCGGGCTGTCGGCGTGGACGACGAGGTCGTCGTCGGCACGCAGGAGCTGCACCTGCGCCTCCTGCGCGCGAAGTCCGGCGCAGGACAGGACGACGGAGAGGAGGAACGGACCGGACGCTTGGAGGTGGCGCACGCGGCGCAGGGTAGCCGAAGGGCACCGCGGAGCGTCGCGGTGTGCCGCCCGGTCACTCGGCCTGCATGAAGGGATAGCGCCAGGCCTTCGGCGGCACGAAGTTCTCCTTGATGGTCCGCGTGGTCACCCAGCGCATCAGGTTCTGCTTGCTGCCGGCCTTGTCGTTGGTGCCCGACGCCCGGCTGCCGCCGAAGGGCTGCTGGCCCACCACGGCTCCGGTCGGCTTGTCGTTGACGTAGAAGTTGCCGGCCGTGTTGCGCAGCGCATTCGCGATCTTCACCACCGCGCGCCGATCCTGCGCGAAGACGGCGCCGGTCAACGCATAGGCCGACGCGGTGTCACAGGCGATCAGGGTCTCGTCGAGCTTCGCGTCGTCGTAGACGAAGATCGTGAGCACCGGACCGAAGATCTCCTCGACCAGGGTCTTCGCGCGCGGGTTGCTGGTCTCGATCACGGTCGGCTGGATGAACCAGCCCTCCGAGGCATCGCTCTCGCCACCGACCACGATCTTGCAGTCGGTCGACTGCTTCGCATGCGTGATGTAGCCGTTGATGTCGCGGAAGGCCTTCTGGTCGATCACCGCGTTCATGAAGTTGGTGAAGTCCTCGGGCGCACCGAGCTTGATCTGCTTCACCTCGGCGACCAGCTTGTCACGCACCTGCGCCCACAGCGACCGCGGGATGTAGGCACGGCTCGCGGCCGAGCACTTCTGGCCCTGGTATTCGAAGGCGCCGCGAAGCAGCGCGACGACCAGCGCGTCGACGTCGGCCGAGGCGTGCGCGAACACGAAGTCCTTGCCGCCGGTCTCGCCGACGATGCGCGGATAGCCGCGATACTTGCCGACGTTGCGCCCGATGGTCTCCCACATCGCGTTGAACACGCCGGTGCTGCCGGTGAAGTGCACGCCGGCGAAGTCGGGATGCGCGAAGGCGGGGTCGCCGATCGAACGTCCCGCGCCGGGAACGAAGTTGATCACTCCCGGGGGCAGTCCCGCTTCCTCGAGGAGCTTGACGATGAACCAGCCGGAGAAGATCGCCGTCGACGCCGGCTTCCAGATCACGGTGTTGCCCATGATCGCGGGCGAAGTCGGCAGGTTGCCGGCGATGCTCGTGAAGTTGAAGGGCGTGACCGCGAACACGAAGCCCTCGAGCGGGCGCTGCTCGAGGCGGTTCCAGTTGCCGCGCGGCGAGATCGGCTGCTCGTCGTACAGCTCCTGCATGAACTGCACGTTGAAGCGGAAGAAGTCGATCAGCTCGCAGGCCGAGTCGATCTCCGCCTGAAATGCGGTCTTGCTCTGACCGAGCATGGTCGCCGCGTTGAGCACCTGACGGTACGGACCGGCGAGCAGGTCACCGGCCTTGAGGAAGATCGCGGCGCGGTCCTCCCACCGCATGTTGGCCCAGTCGTGCGCGACCTCGCGGCAGGCCTTGGCGGCCATCTCGACGTGCTCGGCGCCGCCCTGGTGGAAGTCGGCGAGAACCTGGCGGTGCCGATGCGGACAGGTCGCCTGCGCGAGGTTGCCGGTGCGGACCTCCTTGCCGCCGATCCACAGCGGGATGTCGAGCTTGTCCGCGGCCAGGGACTTCAGCGTGGCCTTCAGTTCGGCCCGCGGCGCGCTGCCGGGCGCGTAGTCGAGGACGGGCTCGTTCTGGGCGGGCGGGACGCGGAAGCGGGCGTTGGACATGGGCGCGGCGGAGTGCGGGAGATTCGGGCGGACGAGGATAGCGCCGGGCCGGGTCGGACCCGAACATCGGCGACCCCTTCGGTGCGAAAGAACCCCGCTTCGGTGTCGTTTCGCGCCCACACCCGAGAACCCCTCCCATGAACACCAAGAACCTCCTCGTCCTTTGCGCCTGCGGCCTCGGCCTGCTCGTCGCCGCCTGCGGCACCAAGTCGGAACCCGCCAAGCCCAAGGCCCCGATCTCCTTCGACTCCCAGCCGACCGACAGCGAGGCGATGAAGACCGCCAAGGAGAAGTTCAAGACCATCTGCGCGACCTGCCACGGCCTCACCGGCCACGGCGACGGCGCCGCCGCAGCCGCGATGAACCCGAAGCCGCGGTCCTACACCGACCAGTCCTGGCAGGCCTCGGTCACCGACGAGCACATCAAGAAGATCATCGCCGAGGGCGGCGCCGCGGTCGGCAAGAGCCCGCTGATGACCGGTGATCCGAGCCTCAAGGGCAACGAGCCGGTGCTCAACGCGATGGTCGAGATCATCCGTTCGTACCGCCAGTGATGCGATCGCCGGGGGTGATCGCCGCCGCGCTGCCGCGCGCGTAGTGTGCACGCCTTGGCCTTCGGCGACTTCCACCTCGGCTTCTTCGGCGTCGGCGCGGTGTTCTTCGGCCGCGCCCTGCTCGCCTGCGTCGGACTCGAGCGCATCCCCTTCCTGGGTCCGCGTTCCGAGTCCGCGCCTCGCGAGCCGATCGACGTGATCCTGATCGCGCGCGGGCCCATCGCGGGGGTGGCGACCTGCGTCGAAGCGCTGCTGGACCAGCAGGACGTCGATCTGCGCGTGATCGTGGTCGACGACCGCAGCGATGCGGCGACCACGCGCGCCGTGGCCGCCCTGGCCGGAGAGCGGGTCGAGGCGATCCGCATCGACGCGGTTCCGGCCGACGCCCTGCCATTCCCCCATGCCCTGCGCGTCGCGCTCGGCGCCACAAGGAGCGAACGCGTGCTGGTGCTCCAGGAAGCCGTGCAGCCGCTGCGCCGCGACAGCGTCGCCGCCTTGTTGCACGCGGCACGCGTGCAACGCGCTGCGTCGCTGTGGGTGCTGCCCCGACCACGCCCCGGAGCGCTGTGGCCGCTGGTCCTGGCCGGAATCGCCGATGCGCTGCCTGCCCTCGCGGCGATCCATCGGGGCGGCGAATCGCTGGCCGTGCCGATCGACGTGGCCGTGCACCGCAGCGACCTGCTGCGCGTCGCGCTCGCGCGGCCGGACGCGAAGGCGGCGGCCGTCCCGGAACTGCTGATTGCCGACACCTGTCGTCGCCGCGGGCTCGCGGTGCGCGTGGCGCAGGGCTCGGACGAGTTCGCCGCGCTGCGTCGCCTGCGGCTCGCGGATCTGCTGGAGACCTCCGAACGCGCGCTCGCCAGTGTCGGTCTGCGACCCTGGCTGCTGGTCCTGGTGACGGCGCTCTATGCGCTCGCCTGCGGGACCGCGGTGTACGGAGCCTTCGCCGACAATCCCTGGGGATGGTTCGCGGCGGGCGGCCTGTGCAGCGCGGCGATTCCCGGCGTGCTGATCGCGCGGGTGATGCGAGCGCCGCTGCTGCTCGGCCTGCTGGCGCCACTGTCGGCACCGATCGAGGTGCTGTCGCTGGCCTTCACGAGCGCGCGGCTCGCGGTGCGCCGCGGCGTGCGGTGGCGCGGAGTCTTCGTGCCGCTCGCGATCCTGCGGCGCGCGCCCTCGCTCGGCGACGGCGCGCCCGACACGGAGGAGTGAGTTCCCCTCGACTCAGCGCTTGACGGCGGCCGGCGCGGCGGCCGGGTCCTCGCCCTTGCCGTCCTTGCCTTCCTTGCCTTCCTTCTCGTCGCCGCCGTCGGCGCTGCCCTTGACCGACACGCCCTGCTTGCCGAAGCGCAGGGTGAGCATGCAGGAGTCACCCTCCTCGCCGGCCTCGAGCTGGATCGAGAGGCGCTGCGACACGGCTTCCATGTCCTTCAGGCGCAGCGGGAACTGCTTCAGTTCCAGATCGCCTTCCTTGCCGGTCGTCGACAGAGCCGCGACCCAGGTGCCACGGTCGCTGATCATGAAGTGCAGGCCGTACTGGCCGGCCGGGACCTTGAAGCCGCTGCTGAAGGTCATGTCCTTGCTGACGGTGACGCTGCCGCAGGGGTTCTGCTTGGCGTTCTCGTTCAACATGGTGCGGAAGCGCTCCTGCTTCATCTTCTCGACGAAGGCGCCCTGACCGAAGTTCAGCGCGCGGTAGGTCACCGAGATCTTCGCGCCATCGGCGAACTCGATCGCGGTCGTGAGCTTCGGGGCATTGGCATTGATGCTGCCCATCTGCTGGGCCGCGATCGGGAGGGAGAGACCCGCCGCGAGGGCGAGGCCGAGGACGAAGTTCTTCATGGTCTAGTGGACGGGAGAGGTCGTTCGCGCCGCGTTGGTCGGGCGAAGGGGCGGAGAGTCTAGCCGGGGGCAGGGAGCCGCGGCTACGCCCGAGCCCCAGGCCATCCGCGCACCGGGAAGAACGCCGGGTCAGTGACCGACCGCGTCGCGCCACTCCTGCGGGAGATCCACGACGGTGTCGACCAGGATCCGCAGGATCACACGCCGATCCTCGTCGCCGATGTGCGCATAGGCGCGGCGACCGGTCGCGCCGGTGAGGATGCGCAGCAGGCGCAAGAGCACCATGTCGCGCAGCTCGACGGGCAACGTGCGGAAGGCCTCGCCCTGGATCAGATAGCTGCAGGGGTAGCGGAACAGCCGGTGTTGCAGATCGAAGGTGCGGAGCGAGCGTCCCTCGCGATCGCGCGGACCGGTCGCTGCGAAATCGGCGGTGAAGCTCGAAGTGCCGGCGACCGGCGCCGGCAACAGCGACTCGTTGCGGAACAGCAGGAACTGGATCAGCTCGTCGGTGCAGTCCTTGAGCACGGCGCGCGTCGAATCGGACAGGCCCTGCGTCGGCTTGCCGGTCGCGCGGTCGGCGAGCTGCTGGCGGTGCAGCGCGAGCCGCGTGCGATAGCCGGTCTGCGCGATGAGGTTGTGCCCGCGGGTCTGGTGCTCGAGCACCATCAGCGCGACCAGGTCGCTGTGCGGCGTGAGGTGGCGTTGGATCGCGCAACGCTTCGACAGGTCGGTGAGATTGGCACCCTGCTCACGGTCGATGTGCGGCGCGGGTTCGTCGTCGAGCGTGAGGTTGCCGAGGTGACGCGCGTCGCCGTGCGTGCCGGTCACGTACCAGCCACCCCAGCGCTCGTCGAAGGGCGTGTCGCTGGTCGTCACGCTGCTGCCCAGGCGCATGATCGGCGTCCCGTCGCGATCGGGCTTCACCGAGCGGACCATGCTGCCGGGCCAGTTGTCGGTCCACTGCAGGGCATGGCAGCGCAGGCACTCGGCGTCGCGCCGCACGATGCGCGGCGGACCGTCCTTCGTGTCGGTCAGCGTGTAGAAGATCGCGCCCTGCACCGGATCGATCGAGGTCAACTCGAAGATCGGGCTGCCCGGCACCGTGCCGACGTAGACGTCGTCGCCGAAGTAGATCGCACGCGGATTGCGCGGCGAGATCAGCGCGTTCTGGAAGCTGGTCTTGCTGAAGACCAGCGCCTGGCTCGAGGGCAGGGCGCCGAGCGCGGACAGCAGGGCAGGCAGCAGGCCGAAGCGCTCGTCGCGGTCGAGTTCGAGTTCGCCCTTGCCGAGGCGGTCGGCGAGCTTCGCCACCGGGTCGTTGCCGGTCGGCACCTCGTAGCGGATCGGGTCGCCGAGGTAGGGCGCGTCCTGCTGCGCGGAAACGCTCGCGCAGCACAGGGCCACGAATCCGCTGAGGAGGACGTCGGCGCGCATCGGACGGCGCGGCAATGCGAGCCGCGCACTGGAGTTTCGCTCCGCACGCGAAGACCGCCGGGGCGGGCCCGCGCGCGGCGCACCGTCATTGGATGGACTCGCTGCGGAGATGGCCCGGAGTCACGGACATGGCGCTCACCGTGGTGAGCACATCGAATTGGCCGGCGATCCGCATCCAGCAGTCGAGTCCCTCGCGCAGGGCGGGAACCAGCGTGTCCATGCCGGGCTCGGATTCGTGCTCCGCCTGGATCTGGTCGAAGGCGAGATTCAGGTAGCTGCGCACGGTCCCGATCGAGCCGCTGGCGTCGGTCATCCCGAGATCACGCCATCCGTTCGTCAGCGCGTCGCGGCGCGCCTTCGCCTGCTCGCTCCACTCGGGGGCTGGCTCGCCGCGCGCGGAGGCGACGCTGCGGTCGATGATGCCCTGCAGCATCTTCTTGCCCTCCGCGCCGAAACCGATCACCAGAGCATCCGGCAGGAAGACCCAGCGGAACTCGCCGAGCAGGGGCAGGTGGCGGACGGTCGCGCCCTGGTAGTCCTCCGACTTGCGGGCGGCGTGCAAGCCGTGGGAGCGCAGGAGCTTCTCGACCAGGGCCTCGGTCGCCTTCGCATCCCGCATGCCCACGGCGAGGGCGAAGTTCCCCGGCGACTGTTCCTCGTCGTCCTCGTCGGCAGGAGTCATCGGCACATCGAGGAGCGGATCGCTCAGCCACAGCAACTGGCCGTCGAAGGCGTTCAGGATGTCGCGATCGAGATCGACTTCCTCGGCTTCGAGTGCGGATCCGATGAGGCCGCCGACGCCGGGCTGCTCCGCCTCGAGTGCCGTGATCAGCAGTTTCGCGACCGCGGCGATGTCGAAGCGAAGGTACTGCCAGTCCTGGTTGCCGGCCGGGACCAGACGCCCGATCGGCGTGCTCTTCGCCTTGGGCTGGAACAGGTCGATCAGTCCCTCGCGTGACGCATCCCCGTGGATCTCCCCGACCGTGCGGAGGTACTGCCCGGAGCGCGACAGGGAGACCTCGATGTCCTCGAACGACAGCCGCTCCGTCAAGGACCGGACGAGCCGGGACACACTCTCGTCCATCTGGCTCGGACGCGAGCTGCTGCTGCCGTAGCGGCCTCGCGGTGCGTTGCGGTTGCCGATCTCGATCGCGAGCGTCAGCAGTTCGACGATCCCGCCGTCGACGTGCAGGAGCATCGCCGCTTCCGCCGCGGTCTCCGGCAGCTTCGCACCGAGGGTGGCATCGGCACCGAATCCGCGCGGCAGCGAGTCGTCGAGTCGGCTTCCCACGAACATCACGAGGTGACCGTCGACGAGCCGCGGCAACGTGACGTCGACGTCCGCGGGATGGATCAGCGCGCGGAAGCCCGGGCCGGCATCGATCTCGCTCAGCGTCGCACCCCCACGATCGGCCTCGTCGGCGATCTTCTCGCCGAGCGCGCCGAGATCGGTCGAGCCGTCCGGCTCCGCGACGACCGACAGGAGGAACTCGATCGAACCCGACGCGCGTGATGCCGCGAGATCGAACTCGACTCCGATGCCGACGCGCCCGCCGTAGCCGGCCAGCGTGTCGAGCAGGCCGTGCAGATCGAACTTCGAGCCGTTCTGCTCGGCCAGGCCGGCGACGAAGTCGACGACGACCGTCGGAATCGCACGAATCGGTTGCGCCTCCGGCGAGGACAACATGCGCGCGATATTGGTGCCCTCGAACCGCTCCGCGAGCCGCTTGGGACCATCGGACACGGCGACGATCTGGGCGTGTTTGGGCAGGAACTTCGCGAGGTCCTGAGCCGGCGCGGATGCCAGTAGCGCGAAGGGCAGTGAACAGGAGAACAGACGGACGCAGTTCATCGATCGGATCCTGGTTTCTCTTGCAGGTAGACGAGCACACGGTCGAAGGCGATCAGCACGAGGTCGGCACGACCGTCGCCGTCGACGTCACCGGCAGCGACCGCGCGCGGCTCGCGGAGATCGGCGTCGCTGCCAGCCCGCTCGAAGACCGGGAAGGCGAGGCCGCGGGAGAAGGACGGGCCGACGTGCACCTGCACGCCGTGGAGGTCGGAGTCGAGCAGCGCGATGTCGTCCTGACCATCCGCATCGAGATCGGCGGACACACCGTCGAGGGCACGCGCGTCGTCGGTCGGAGGGTCCTGGCTTCCGCGCTCACGCAGCTCGAAGGCATCACCCCGGCGGATCCGCACCACGCCGGAGCGACCGAGGACGACGATGTCCTCGCCCATCCACAGGACGTGGGTCGGACCGATCGGCGGCAACGGGATCGAGCGTGCATTCCCGTCGCGCGCGACCAGGTGCAGCAGGTTGGTGCGGCGTTCGATTGCGGCCAGCACGCCATCCTCGGCGATCGCGCCGACGTCGAAGCCGTCCGCTCCGGGTGGCACGTTGCGCTGCGCGAAGATCTCCGGCTGACCGCGCGCATCGAGTCGGAAGATGCGCGCGAAGCGATCGCGGAGCACGAGCATCGCGGCGGTGGCGCCCTCGCGCGGAGCGAGTCCGAACGCGCCGTCTTCGATCCGCTCGGCGAAGGACGCGCCCTCGTCGGACTTCGGATCGACGTCCTGGAATCCGCCCGCGGCGCGATTGCGCGCGAGGCGCAGACCCTCGCCGGGAACCACCCACGCGACGTCGATGCCCGGTGTCGCATCGAACTCGCCGAACAGGAGACGCAGCGGTTCATTGCCCACACGCCCGACCTTGCACTCGGTGGCGGCTTCGCCGAACGCATCGCCCAGGCGCCGGATCGCGACGAGGACCGCGTTCTTGCTGCGGTCGCGCAGGATGCAGTGGATGGTCGCATCGGGGCCGATGCCGACCGTCACCGGGTCGCCCACTCCGGTCGCGATGCGCTCGGGGAAGGCGGCGAGATCGGTGGCTCCGCTGTGCCAGGCCAGCGCCTTCTCGTCGGGACTGGCGAGCAGCAGGTCGGTCCTGCCGTCGCTGTCGACATCCCCCGCGGCGAGGCTGGTGATGCCGACGAAGGACGGCACCGTCACCGCGTGGAAGCGCCCGCCGTCGTCGAGCAACCAGGTCAGCTCGGCGCGATCGGCCTGCGCCAGCGCGAGATCGAGGTCGCCGTCGCCGTCGAAGTCGGCGACAGCCCAGGCGAAGGCGGGTCGCTTGGTCGCCGGCAGGGAGGTGAGCTGGATCGCGTCTCGGCCGCCGCTGCGCAGGAGTTGCTGCACGACGAGGCGACGTCGCGCACCGGCGAGAGTCGCGAGCGTCGGCAGCCCGTCGAGCGCGGGTCCGATGAACAGGCCGGTGATCTTCTCGGTGCCGAAGGCGAGCCAGGGACCGAACCCACCGTGACCATCGCCACGTGCCACGCGGATCGGCAGCGTGTCGACGGCGGCACCGAGGACCAGATCGGCCACGTGATCTCCGTCGACGTCGGCGACCTCGAAGGCGATCCAGGGGAGATCACCGGCGTCGATCGCGGGGGAGACCTGCGGGGCATCGGGCAAACCGGTCACGCAGCGCAGTCCATCGCGGGTCAGCACCACGGGATCGGCACGGCCGTCGCCGTCGACATCGGCGAGCCGCAAGGCATCACCGCCGCGCGGCGGACCGACCTCGACCTGGAGCGGGTGGGGCGATTCCGGATCGACGACCACACGACCGTCGCTGCGCAGCAACACGATCTGCGCGCTGCCCGCACCGCGGACGTCGCCTGCCGCGAGCCCGACGATCGCTCCGCGGGTGTCGATGCTGCTGCGCCGGATCGCGTCGGATCCATCCAATGTGATGCGCTCGACGTGACCGTGCGTCGCATCGTGCAGGAGGATCTCGGCGCGACCATCGTGGTCGAGATCGACGACGC
Source organism: Planctomycetota bacterium (assembly GCA_046349595.1). Taxonomy (GTDB): domain Bacteria; phylum Planctomycetota; class UBA1135; order UBA1135; family UBA2386; genus JACRLW01. Next base: position 125,719 of record JAXMCA010000001.1, on the reverse strand, counting down.
GCAACAGGCCGATGTCGGACGCGACCTTCACGATGCGCGGACCCAGGAATCCGAACCGCGCACGCAATGCCGGATCCAGGGGCGGAGGCGAAGATTGCGCCGCGAGGAGCGCAGTGAGAGCGCAGGCGCAGGACCCGATCTCGACCTTCCGGCGGAGCCACTCTTGCATCGGCCGGCGGAGGGTAGCGTCGGGCGCGAACAGGGACAGGGTCGGCGTGAAGTTCCGGCTGGTCCGATCCCGACCTATGCTGCGGTGATGCGCATCGCGTCCATCCCCGTCACCGCGATCCTGCTCGCACCGATCGGCGCACAGGACCAAAGCGCCGCAACCGGCACCCCACGGGTCGAGCGCATCGAGCTGGGTGCGGACCGTGTGGTCCAGGGGCATGTGATCAAGGAGACCGAGAGCATGCTGTTCCTCGACCTCGGCTTCGATGTCGTCCGCATCCCGCGCAGCGCGATCCTGCGGCGGGCTCCGCTGTCCGACGCCCACACCGCCGCCGCGAGCACCGATGCGCAGGAACACGACGGTGTGTGGTTCACGCGCCGCGGTCGGGAGCTCCCGGTCGCCGACGCCGCACGCATGGTCGGCGGAGCCGTGGTGCGCATCGAGAGCCCGTCGGGTCAGGGCTCCGGCTTCCTCACCAGCAAGGACGGCCACATCGTCACCAACTTCCACGTGGTGGAAGGCGAGACCAAGGTCGACGTCGTCGTCTACTTCCGCGACGGCGACGCACTGCGCACGCGCACGCTCCACGAGATCCCGGTGCTGGCCGCCAATCCGACGATCGATCTCGCCTTGATCAAGATCGCGATCCCGAAGGACCTCGAACTGTCTCCCGTCCCGCTCGGCGACAGCGATGCTGTGAAGGTCGGCGACGAGGTGTTCGCGATCGGCGCCCCGATCGGGCTCGACCGCACGGTCAGCTCGGGGATCGTCAGCGTGACCGACCGCGCCTACGGCGGCCACACGATGTTGCAGATCACCGTCCCCATCAATCCGGGCAACTCCGGCGGACCCTTGTTCGACCTGCGCGGCAGTGTGATCGGGGTCAACAGCGCGGGCTACCGCGGGATGCAGGGGCTCAATTTCGCGATCCCCAGCCGCGACGTGCGCGAGTTCCTGCGCAATCGCAGCGCCTTCGCGGTCGACGACACGCGCGACGAGCACGGCGTGCACTTCCTGCCCGCGCCGCGGCGACCGCAGGGTCGATGAGTCCCCGGCAATTCGCCTCCCCGGCCGACGTCCCTGCATCGATGCTCTGAAGCCTCAACTCCCCCCGCCGGGTCGCGGTCGCGATCCTCGCCCTGATCGTCGGTGCGGTCCTGCAATTCGCGGTCGGACTGCACGATGCCCTGCTGTTCAGCCTGATCGCCGGACTGGTCGTCGGGCAACTGCTCCCGCCGGGGTCCGCCGGGCATTGCGACCTTCCTCGCCGCGATTGACGGCGCACCGCGCGGTGGCATCCTGCCCTGCCCCCGATGGCCTTCCCGACCTCTGCGGATTGCGAACTGCGCCTCGCGCGTGACGACGACTCGCCCGGCATCGTCGCCCTGGTCGGCCTGTGCTTCAGGCCCTACGCGCACTGCTGGCTCGACGTCGACAACGAGGAACCCGGGCTCCTCACGCCGACCACCTCTTTCGCGCGCTTCTGGGTCCTCACGCAGGGCGACCGCATCTGGGCGACGGTGGCCTGCACCGAGCACGACGTCGAGATCGACGGACGACGACGGCCCGGCGTCGAGCTGAAGAAGTGCTACGTGCATCCGGCGCTGCGCGGTCAGCGCGTGGCCACGCGACTCGTCGCGCTGGTCGAGGAGCATGCGCGCGCCAACGGGCGAGCGATCGTCGAGCTGTGGTCCGACACGCGCTTCACGCTCGCCCACTCCGTCTACGAGCACCTCGGCTACCGCCGCACCGGCGCCACGCGCGAGCTGCACGACATCTCGGACACGGCCGAGTTCCATTTCATCAAGCCGCTGTCCCCATCCCCCGCATCGCGATGAACATCCCCACCATTCCGGACAACCGCGACACCTTCCTCGCCGAGCTCGGCCGCATGCAGACCGAGTTCGGGCGCATGCAACCGCTCGTCGAGCTCACCGTGCGCGACCATGCGCTCGGCTGCGAAGGCTACGTCGTGGTCTGGAACACGCTCGAGCCCGGCGGCATCGCCAAGGGCGGGACGCGCGTCACACCGACGGTGACGATCGACGAGATCAAGATGCTGGCGCGCACCATGGCGTTGAAGAACGCCGCCGCCGGCCTGCCGCTCGGCGGCGCGAAGTCCGGCATCCGCACCGACGCGCGCGCGGTCGACGTGAAGACGCGATTCGTCGCGATCGCCAGGCGCTTCGCCTGCCTGTTCCCGGAGAACGGCGGACCCTTCGGCGGGCTCGGCTACGACATCGGCGGTCGGCCCGAGTTCGCCGACTGGTTCATCGAGGCGACCGGGATGCCGCAACGCTTCACCGGCAAGACCCGCGAGCGCGGCGGCACGGACTACGACGTGGAGGGGATCGCGGGGCTCGGCGTCGCGGTCGCGGCGCGCGAGGCGCTCGCCCACGAGGGTCGCTCGGCGCGCGGAGCGACCTACGCCGTGCAGGGACTCGGTGCGATGGGCGCGGGCATCGTGCGCTACTTCGACGGCTTCGGCGGCGTGCTCTGCGCCGTCAGCGATCCCCTCGTCGGCGGCAGCTACGCCCTGCCGCGCAACCTGCCGGACGCGGTGCGCAGGGAACTCGTGGCGCAGATCGCGGTGCGCGACAACCACGCGGTGACCGCGCTGCTGCACCGCCACGGCAGGCACGCTCCGGAGTCCGACGCGGTGCTGTTCGAGGACGTCGACGTGCTGTTCCCCGCCGCGCGCCAGGAGGTGATCCACCCGGCCAACGTCGACGGCATCCGCGCCCGGCTGGTGGCCGAGGGCGCCAACGGCCCCTGCACCGGCGACTCGCGCGACCGCCTGTTCGCGCGCGGCGTGACCGTGCTGCCGGACTTCCTCGCCAATCCGGGGGGCATCATCGCCGCCTATGTCGAGATGACCTCGAAGGTGGCGGACAAGGTCGCGGAGGCGAAGGCGATGACCGAGCGGGTCATCGCACGCAACGTGAAGCAGGTGCTCGACACCGCGCGCAAGCTGGACGTCCAGCCGATCCAGGCCGCGGCCTTCGGCGCCCTGGCGCGCATCCTCGCGCGCTGATCGGCATCTCGACCGCGCGACCTGCGGATGGCGTCGCGCATCGCGATGCCGTCTGATGGCACGCCATGTCGGAACGCCTCACCGCCGACGCCGATGGCGCCCTGCTCGAGTTCCTGTCCAAGAGCCTGTCGGGCTGGAGCCGCAACACGCTGCGCCAGCGCATCCGACTCGGCTGCGTGCGCGTCAACGGTGTGACCGCCGAACGCCACGACGACCCGATCCAGAGCGGTGACCAGGTCGAGGTGCTCGCGCAGGGTCGCGGCGAGGGCAAGGCGCAAGGCGAGCGCGGTCCGCTGATCCTGCACCTCGACGACGACCTGGTCGCCATCGACAAGCCCGCGGGATTGCTCACGGTGGGAACCGACGAACGCCGCGAGGGCGAGCGCACCGCGCTGAGCGTGACGGCCGAGGCGTTGGCGAAGCCGGGTGCGCGTCCCGCGAAGCTGTGGCCGGTGCACCGCCTCGATCGCGAGACCTCCGGTGTGCTCCTGCTCGCGCGCTCGCGCGAGGTCTGCGAGACGCTGCGCGAGCACTGGGACGAAGTGCGCAAGGTCTATCTCGCGATCGTGGAGGGCCATCCCGATCCGGCCGAGGGCCTCATCGACCAGCCGCTCTGGGAGGACGCCCGCCTCAACGTGCACGTCGGCGAACACGAGGGCTGCCGTGCGGCGAGCACGCGCTACCGCACCAGCAGGAGCGGTCCGTCGCGCAGCCTGCTCGAGGTCGAACTGCTGACCGGTCGTCGCCATCAGATCCGCGCGCACCTCGCCTTCCTCGGACACCCCGTGGTCGGCGACCGGCGCTACGGATCCTCCGACCGCCGCATGGCGCTGCACGCCTCGCTGCTCGAGTTCCCGCACCCCCACGGCGGGCGGCGCATCACGCTGCAGGCGCGGACCCCGAGCGCCTTCGACGCAGTGTTGCGCAGCAAGGCCTGAGGTTGCGAAAGAGTGCAGGGCTTGCAGCGTCGTCCTGATCGTGCGCCGTGGTGCGGCCGTCGCCGCGCCCCGATCCGGTGCTCGATCAGACATGGCCACCAAGAAGTTCGTGTTCGCGTTCGAAGAGGGTGACGGCAGCAACAAGATGCTGCTCGGCGGCAAGGGAGCGAACCTCTGCGAGATGACGCAGATCGGGTTGCGGGTCCCGCCGGGATTCACGATCACCACCGAAGCCTGCCTCGCCTACCTCGCCGAGAGCCGTCTGCCGGCCGGACTGATGGACGAGGTGCGCGCGCATGTCACCGCACTGGAGAAGAAGACCGGCAAGGGCTTCGGCGACGGCAGGAACCCGCTGCTGGTGTCGGTGCGCTCGGGCTCGGCGATGTCGATGCCCGGGATGATGGACACGATCCTCAACCTCGGCCTCAACCGGAAGACGCTCGAGGGCCTGATCGCGCGCACCGACGATCCCCGCTTCGGGCACGACGCGCACCGCCGCTTCATCCAGTTGTTCGGCAAGATCGCGCTCGGCGTACCCGACGAACTCTTCGACGCCGCGATGGCGGGTGTGAAGCGCCGCTACCACGCGAAGGACGACGTCGACCTCTCCGCGAAGGCGCTGGAGGAGCTCGCCGCCGAGTTCCTCGGCATCGTCGAGTCGCGCACCGGCAAGGCCTTCCCCGAGGATCCGCAGGAGCAGCTCGAGATCGCGATCGCCGCGGTGTTCCGCTCGTGGATGGGCAAGCGCGCGGTCGACTACCGGCGCCAGTTCAAGATCACCAAGGACATGGCGAACGGCACGGCCGTGAACGTCTGCACCATGGTGTTCGGCAACATGGGCAACGACTGCGCCACCGGTGTGGGCTTCACGCGCAACCCGGGGAACGGCGAGAACGTGATGTTCGGCGAGTACCTCGTCAACGCGCAGGGCGAGGACGTGGTCGCCGGCATCCGCACGCCGAAGCCGCTGCAGGCGATGGCCGACGAGATGCCGGACCTCCACCGCCAGCTCGTCGAACTGCGCGATCGGCTCGAGAGCCACTACCGCGAGGTCCAGGACTTCGAGTTCACGATCGAGAAGGGCCGGCTGTACTGCTTGCAGACGCGCAACGGCAAGATGAACGCGCGTGCGACCGTCATCACCTCGGTGGAGATGGCACGCGAGGGTGTGATCGACCGCGAACGCGCCCTGCTGCGGATCAACCCCTCGCTGCTCGAGCAGCTGCTGGTGCCGACGCTCGCAACCGCGCACGGCGAGAAGCCGATCGCGCGCGGCCTGCCGGCGTCGCCGGGCGCAGCCTCCGGCCGCGTGGTCTTCGATGCCGACACCGCCGAGGCCTGCGGCAAGGGCGGCGAGAAGGTGATCCTGGTGCGCGAGGAGACCAAGCCGGAGGACATCCACGGCTTCTTCGTGGCGCAGGGCATCCTGACCAGCCGCGGCGGCAAGACCTCGCACGCGGCGGTGGTCGCGCGCGGCATGGGCAAGCCCTGCGTGTCCGGTTGCGAGGCGATCGAGATCGATGCGCGCGAGCGCCATGCGCGGGTCGGCGACCACGTGCTCACCGACCAGGACGTGATCACGATCGACGGCACGACCGGCGACGTCTACCGCGGCGAGATCCCGACCGTGGAAGCCGAGTTCTTCCCCGAGCTCGAGACCATCCTCGAGTGGTCCGACCAGGTCGCGACGCTGCACGTCCACGCCAACGCCGACACGCCCGGCGCAGCGGAGCGCGCGCGTCGCTTCGGCGCGAAGGGCATCGGCCTGTGCCGCACCGAGCGCATGTTCAACGACCCGTCGCGCCTTCCGATCGTGCAGGAAATGATCCTCGCCGACTCGCCGGCGCGGCGCCGCGACGCCCTCGATCGCCTGCTGCCGATCCAGCGCGCGGACTTCGTCGGCATCTTCGAGGCGATGGCGGGCATGCCGGTCACCGTGCGCCTGCTCGATCCGCCGATCCACGAGTTCCTGCCGACCGCCGAGCAGCTCGAGTACGAGATCCGTCACCTGCGCGATCTGCGTCGCGCGATCCGCAGCATGGGCGAGCTGCCGGACACGCTGAAGCTGCTCGACCCGGAACTGCACCGCCAGTTCGTCGACAGCCTCGACCACCTGCACGGCTCGCTGTCGCGCTACCAGCGCTCGCACGGCATCGAGGAGCTGCTGCGCCGCAAGGAGGCGATGCTCCACAAGGTGCACGTCCTGCACGAGGTCAACCCGATGCTGGGTCATCGCGGTGTGCGCCTCGGGATCACCTATCCCGAGATCTACGCGATGCAGATCCGGGCCATCCTGGAGGCCGAAGCCGAGTGCCAGCAGAAGGGCGTCGACGTGCGGCCGAGCATCATGATCCCGCAGGTCTGCACCGCACGCGAGCTGGAGACGGTGCGCAAGATCGTCGACGAGGTGCAGGGCTCGGTGGAGCGCGAACGGCGCGTCAAGCTGACCTTCAAGTTCGGCACGATGATCGAGGTCGTGCGCGCGTGCGTGCGCGCCGCGAGCCTCGCGAAGGACGCCGAGTTCTTCTCCTTCGGCACCAACGACCTCACGCAGGCGACCTTCTCGTTCTCCCGCGAGGATGCGGAGAACAAGTTCCTGCCGATGTACAACGAGACCAGCATCCTGCGCGACAACCCCTTCGAGGTGCTCGACGTGAAGGGCGTCGGCCGTCTGATGCAGATGGCGGTGCAGTGGGGTCGCGAGACCCGCCCGGGTCTCGAGGTCGGCATCTGCGGCGAGCAGGGTGGTCACCCCGACTCGATCCGTTTCTGCCACTACCTCGGCCTCAACTACGTGTCCTGCTCCGCACCGCGCGTCCCGATCGCGAGGCTCGCCGCCGCACAGGCGAAGCTGCGCGAGAAGGACTACGGCGCCGACCTGTTCTCCTGAGCCGGAGCGCGCCTCGGGCTCAGACCCGGATCGCTTCCAGCAATTCGAGCGCTGCGGGGTGGCCCGGATCGCTGCCGAGCACCGCGGTGAGGAGATCGCGTGCGCCGTCGACGTCGCCGACGTGCAGCTTGGAGTCGGCCTGCAGCACCTGCGCCTCGACCCACTCGCGCCATTCGCCCGAGTCGAGCATGAGCTGCGCGTCGACCCAGCGTTCGGCCTCGATGTAGGCCATCGCGAGCCGCATTGCCGTGTGGCCGTCCTGCTGGTTCAGGATGTGGGCCTGCTCGAGCTGCTCGATCGCCTCGGCGGTCCGACCGAGGTCGAGCAGCAGGGTGCCGAGGTGCCGGCGGTAGTCGGGGAAGAACGGGCGCAACGACACCGCTTCGCGCAGCATGCCCAGCGCGTCGTCGATCCGGTCCAGACGCGCCAGGATGAAACTCGACTCGACCATCGCCTGGTGACATCCGGGGTGAACGGCGATCGCCGCCCGCAGACAGCGCTCGGCGGTGGGATCGTCGTCGACGATCGCCGCCAGCCGCCCCGCCTCGCAGAGCAGGTAGGGGTGGCCCGGGTAGCGTGCGTGCAACTCCCTCAGTTCACGCGCGGCACCGATCCGGTCGCCGTTCTGCTGGAGGGCGCGCACACCGGCGAGCGCTCCGTGCATGCGATCGGGTGCCGGCCAGGTGGTGATGTAGGCGTAGTCGGGCGGGGACGCGGCGAGGTCGGTGCCCGCACCGCGATCGAGTGCGAGGGTCAGACGTTCGCACTCCGCGCGCGACTGGGCCGCCGCGGCGGCCTCACCGGACTGCGCGAGTGCCGCCGAGAGGAACGCACGCGCGAAGGGGGCCGAGGGGAGCAGACCCACCGCCCGTCGGAGCTGGCTCACCCCGGTGTCGAGCCACCCCTGGCGCATCGCGAAGATCCCGCTGCCGAACACCAGCGCGAAGTCGTCGGGTGCGACGCACAGGAGGGGACGCAGCGATGCGTACCCTTCCCGGGGCCGTCCGATCTCGGCGAGGGCGAAGGCGCGCGCGATCGCGGCATCGACGTAGTTCGGATTCAGGGCGAGCGCCGTCTCGAAGTCGACGAGTGCGGCCTCCGGCCCGACCACGGAGTGCCGCACGGCACCGAGCACGAACCAGGCATCCGCGTGGCGGGGCCGATCGCGGGTCACCTCTTCCAGTTGTCGGATGCAAGCCTCGTTCATGGTGTCTTGGTGTGCTCCTGCTGGGTGACGTCGATCTCTCCCCCGTCGCTCGCCGTCGTCAGCCCCAGCGATCGTGCCTCCCGCCAGCGCCCGTCTTCCCGACGCCAGTTGGCGAGGTCGAAGACGACGCAGCGGATCTCACGGATCCTCATCAGCTCGCCCTGGAGGACGTCGAGGATCGAGAGGTCGCCGCCGGGCGAAGCTGGCGTGGTGACGTGAAGCTCCCCCGTCACGCGCACCATGTCGCGGTAGACCCCGAGTTGCAGGCGATCGAGGTCGATCCAGTGGCGCGCGAAGACGCGGCGGACTTCGGCCTGGATCTGGTATTGCGAGCGGTTCAAGGTCGGTTCGGGTCCGGGCGATCCGACGGACCACCCGGGTCCGCTTTTCGGCCCTCCGGCGCAGCGCGGGCGAGGGCGCGGCAGAGCCCCCCATGCCAGCGCGCGATCCGCGGGCCCGGCACGACGACGCCAAGGGTCGGCTCATCCCTTTCGTCGTCGTGCCCGGCGCCACCGGGGCCGCGCCGTTCATCGACTCGCTGGTCTGAGCGCCAACCCGGGCTTCACCCGCGATGGCTGCCGGCGTCGAGACCGAGCTGCCGCATCTTGCGGTGCAGGTGACCGCGTGAGATGCCGGACAGTGCAGCCGCTTCGGTGACGTTGCCACCGGTCTTGCGCAGCAGCTCCTCGAAGTAGCCGCGCTCGAAGGCGTGCAGCGCCGTCTCGAAATCCAGTTGCCCCAGTCCGCGCGGATCCTCGAGCGACACGCGTCCGGCCTGCGTACGCATCTCCTCGGGCAGATCCGCGAGGGTGATCTCCTCCGCGTCGGGGCGCAGCGCCGAGACGCGTTCGATCACGTTCTGCAGCTGGCGGACGTTGCCCGGCCAGGACTGACGGCTGAGCACGACGACGGCGTCGAAGGCCATGCGCTTCTCACGCACCGCGAGGCGTTCCGCAGAGGCGTGCAGGAACCGATCGATCAACAGGGGCACGTCCTCACGTCGTTCGCGCAGCGGCGGGAGGTGCATGCGCACGACGTCGAGCCGGAAGTACAGCTCGCGTCGCAGCGCGCCGTCGGCGACCGCCTTCTCGATGTCTCGGTTGCTCGCGGCGACCACCCGGATGTCGACACGGATCGGCTCGGAGCCGCCGAGCGGGATCACCTCGCGCGTCTCCAGCACGCGCTCCAGCTTCTGCTGCGCGAGCATGCTGAGGTCGGCGATCTCGTCGAGGAACAGGGTGCCGCCGTGGGCCTTCTCGATCAGGCCGCGCTTCTTCCGCACGGCACCGGTGAAGGCTCCGGCCTCGTGGCCGAACAGCTCGCTCTCCAGCAGGGTCTCGGGGATCGCGCCGCACTGCAGCACGACGAAGCCGCACCCGGAGCGCGGCGAAGCAGCGTGCAACGCGCGGGCGACGACCTCCTTGCCGGTGCCGGACTCGCCCGTGATCAGCACCGTCGCGTCGCTGCTGCGCAGGCGTTCGATGGTGGCGAAGATCCCACGCATCGCCGGGCTCTGACCGACCAGCCCGGCGAAGCCGTCGCGGACCTCGGTGAGCTTCCTGAGCTCCCGATTCTCGTCGCGCAGGGCCCGGTGCTGCAGCGCGCGCTCGATCACGACGGCGAGTTCGTCGATCTCGAAGGGCTTGGTGACGTAGTCGAAGGCTCCGCGACGGATGGCACCGACTGCGCCCTGGATCGATCCGTAGGCCGTCATCAGCACGATCAGCGCGTCGGGATCGAGGGCGCGCAGGCGGTCGAGGGTCGAGAGGCCGTCGCCGCCCGGCATGCGCACGTCGGACACGCAGAGGTCGTAGGGTCGAGCCGCGAAGCGATCGACCGCCGCGTCGCCGGACTCGACGGTGTCGACCTCGTAGCCGAGTCGCCTCAGCCCCTTCGCGACGAAGTGCCGCACGCTCTCCTCATCGTCGGCGACGAGGATGCGGGCGCGGCGGGCACCCACATCGGAATTGGCCGCGGCTTGGACCTGCGGAACGGCTGGGCTCTGCACGGAGCGAATGCTAGCGGTTGACCCCTGGACGGCACCGCCCTCTCATGCTCCGGCGCTGTGCGGGCCGAGGGTTCGCGCCCGCGTTCACCGCGGAAGAGGAAGAGGATGATCATCTCCGTCATCAATCACACGAAGGGGAAGCTGAACGACGAGGAAGTCCAGACCGCGATCCGTGCGATCAATCGCCAGATCGAGGGCGACTTCGCACCCTACTGGAGCCTCGGCGCGCGCCTGCGCCTCGAAGGACGCTCCGGCAAGAAGCCGGCGAAGCAGGAGCTCGCCGACATGCGCGGCGATGCCGTGCTCTACCTCTGGGACGGTTCCGACGTCGACGACGCGCTCGGCTACCACGAGCGCAACAACCGCGGGATCCCGTACGGCTTCGTCTTCCTCGACATCGTGAAGCAGTACGAGGAGGAGTGGAGCGTGACGCTGTCGCACGAGGCGCTCGAGACGATCTTGGACCCCGAGGTCAACCTGCTGGTGCAGGGACCGCACCCGAAGCAACCGGACGCCGAGGTCTTCCACTGGTACGAGGCGTGCGACGCCGTACAGGCCGAGAGCTACCGGATCGACGGAGTCGCCGTGTCGAACTTCGTCCTCCCGCTCTACTTCACCGGCGGTGAGGAACTCGGTGGGCGCAACGACTTCCTCGGTCGTCTCCACGAGGGCAAGACCCTGCAGTCCTTCGGCGTGAATCCGGGCGGCTACATCGGCTTCTACGATCCCAGGAAGCGCGATCACGACACCTTCACGCGCGAGCACGACACGCTCGCCGAGACGCGCATGCGGTTCCGCGGTCTCGCACTCGGCGCCCGTCGAGCCGTCCGCCACCGGACCGGGGGCAAGCGCGAAGGCGGTGCCAGCCGGAAGGCGGCGGCGAAGCCGACCGGTCCGAAGAGCCGCGGGACCCGGGCCGAGAACGTCGCCGAGAACTGAGCAGAGCCGCGTGCCCGGGTCCGGGCACGCCATCAGGATGTGGAGTCGGCGGCCCGCGCCACCGGCAGGCGCACCGTGAAGGTCGTGCCCCGACCGACCTCGCTGTCGAGATCGATGGTGCCGCCGTGCGCTTCGACGAGGCCGTGGCTCACCGACAAGCCGAGTCCGGTACCTCGCGATTCCGGATCGGGCTCGTTCTCGCGACTGCTGAAGAACGGATCGAAGACGCGGTCCTGATCCTCCTTGCGGATGCCGACACCGGTGTCGCGGACACGGACGACCACCTCGTCGCCGCTGCGCTCAGCCTGGATCGTCATCGTTCCGCCGTGCGGCATCGCCTGGATGGCGTTCGTCATCAGGTTCAGGAACACCTGGTGCAACGCGGAGCCGTCGGCGTGCAGGCGCAGCGTGTCGGGCAATTCCTCGCGGATCTCGACCTGTCTCGTACGCGCGCGCGACTCCATCAGCCGGCGCGCCTCGCGGAGGACCTCGACGAGATCGACCTCGGACTGGGGTTTCACGCGCTGCCTCGCGAAGTGCAGCAGCCGGTCCGTGACCTCCGCACCGCGTTCGGCGGCGCGTGCGATCACGCCGAGCGTCTCCCGCCGCTCGGGATCCGACTCGGAGGCGAGCGCCTCGCGCGCACAGCCGCGGATGCCGCCGATGAGATTGTTGAACTCGTGGGCGATCCCGCCGGCGAGGGTGCCGAGCGACGACATCTTCGCGGCGTGGACCAGGCGGCGTTGCGCGCGCCGCAGGTCCTCCATCGATTGCTCGAGGTGCGCGGTCTTGCGCGCGACCTCCTGCTCGAGACGCTCGTTCCACAGCAGCAACTCGGCGTTCTTGCGGTCGATCTCGGCGCGCGACGCCCGCAGCTCGTCGACCATGCGCGCGAAGTCGACGGTGAGCGCGCTGACCTCGTCGCCGGCGTGCTCGGCGCGGATCGACACGTCGAGATCGCCGTGCGCCACGGCTCGGGTCGCGGCGCCGAGGCGTCGCACCGGCCCGACGACGAGGCGGTGCAGACCGAAACCGAGCAGCCCCATCGACACCGCCAGCACGATCGCGGTCAGGCCGAGGAAGCGTCGGTTCAGGTCGCGATCGATGACCTCGGCGAGGGTGGATTGACGGGCGACGAGCTGCCCCACCTCCGCATCGATGCGCTCCTTGTTGCGAGCCTCCATCTCGCCGGTGAGTACCGCCACGTTGCTGCTCAAGATCGCGCCGCGCGACGCATCGCGGTCCCGGAGCGCCTCGCGGATACGGCCGACGTCGCCGCCGTAGAGTTCGAGCGGGATGTCGGTCAGTGTCCGCTGGCGAGCGAGCGTCACCTCGTCGATCAGGCGGGTGAGGATCTCGCGCTGCTGCGTCATGTCCTCCGCGGCGAGGGCACGCATCGCCGTCGCGCTGCCGTCGACCAGATCGTTGCTCCTCGCGCGCAGCGAGACCGCGGTCGACGGACCGACCCAGAGCACCAGCAATCCGCCGACCAGGACGGACACGCACAGGAGCGCCAGCGCGAGCTTGTGCGCGAGCAGCGGACCCCGTGGACGAGTCATCGGGCTCATCGCTTCTCCTCGGGCTTGTCGTCGAGCAGCAGGTCCGCGACGGCGAGCATCGGCAGCGGCACGCGGAAGCCGAGGCGCCGCGCGGCACCGAGATTCACGACGAGCTGGTAGCCCGCCATCCGTCCGATCGGGATCGAGCCGGGCTCGGCGTGGCGATCGAGGATGTCGAGGGCGATCAGCACCGAGCGCTCTCCCAGCATCTCGTAGTCCACGACGGGCCCGGCGACCGCCGCCTCCTTCACTCCGCGCAGCGACGAGGACACCAGCGGCATGCGGTGACGCGCCGCCGCCTCCGCAACGCGACCGATGTTCTCGTAGACCAGGAAGTCGATCGGGATCCAGATCGCCTGCACGCCCTGCCCCGCGAGGCGGTCGACCGCTGCCGTGAGGTCGTCGACGTCCTTGGCGACCTGCTCGCTCAGACGCAGATCCGGAGCACCGGGCGCGGCGAGCATCTCGCGCATCGCGGAGAGCTCGGCCGCGCTGACCCTGCCGGTCGAGGCCGAACGCAACACGCCGAGATCGCGCAGGTCGGGCACCGCGAGCCGGAACACCTCGAAGACGGTGCGCGACTCGATCCAGTTGCTGTTGCCCGCCAGGTTGCAGCGCGAGCCCTTCCAGTCCGGGACGATCCCCGACTCGACCGGGTTGGTGACGGCCGTGAAGACCACCGGCAGGTCGGTGACGAGCTCCTTGCAGACGAGCGCCGCCTCGGTGCCCATCGCGAAGACCAGGTCGACCTCGTCGCGCCGCAGCTTCGCCAATCCCAACGCCGCCTTGTCCTTGTCCGAATCGGCCTCCACCACCTCGATGGAGTGGCTGCGGCCGGCGATCCGGAGCGCGTTGCGGATGCCGTCCAGCGCCTCGCGGTCGTTCGGGGACTGGTGCCACAACAGGACACCGAGGCGGAGCGCGTCCTGTGCGACGACCGTCGCCGGGACGACGAACACCGAGCCGAGCAGCGTCAGGTGCGGGACGAGGCGACGCAGGGGTGCCATGCGATCGTCGTACGCGTCACGGCGGGTCCACCGCAAGCAGAGCCGGATCGCGAGCTGGCTAGACTTGCGGTCGGTATGCACCGCGCCCTCCCCTTCGTCGCTGCGCTGGGCCTGCTCGCCGGCTGCGGCACGCCGATGCTCATCCGGCGCTTCGACGTGATCCTGCGCACTCCCGAGGGCTCTGCACAGGCCGCGAAACTCAGCTACCGCTACCCGCGATCCGCGATCCCGAGCGGCAGCGATGCCGGCATCGGCGACTTCCTTCTCGGCATCTTGATGGAACCGTTCGACATCCTCGTGTCGACCGGTGTCGCGATCGACGCGGTCGGTTCCGAAGAAGTCGATGTCGTCGCGGGTCCGCTCGGTTGGCTCGCAGCGCTCACGCCTTTCGCGACGCTCGTCCCGGACGTCGACTTCGGACCACGACGCGACTTCGAGACGACCGAGGAAGTGCTCGGCGGGTTGCGCAACGACGATGCAGGGATCCGTCGTGCCGCGTTGCGCGCCGGCGGTTTCGACGCAGCGATCGTCGACGTCCACATCCTCGAAGCCGGAGCCCGCTGACGCGCGAGACGCCACTGCGACAAGGGAAGAGGAAGAGCACCGGTCGGTCGGCGTCGAATCTCCGGTCGCGCGCAACGACACGGACCAGCACGACCCGCGGAGCGGGAATTGTTCCTGAATCGAGGGCCACTGCGGAAGGTTCGGTCGTTGTAGCGGCAACGAGAGAACGCGAAGCCTCGCAAGGGATGCGAATCCCACCGGCACGGTGAGCGAGGCGTCGAGCAGAGAGGGACGTGAGGTCCGTGCCAAAAGAGGCCGCGCTCTTCGAGGGGAAGAGCGCGGCCTCGTTCTTTTCCGCCGCATCGCGCGCCGCGCCAGAACGGCAGCGCCGATCCCGCGCCTCGCGCCATCCCGGCAGGTCGCGCGGACGAAACGCGGCGCAGCGCCCGGCGAGGACCACTTGGCACGGGAACTGCGAGGCGCGCGCGCCCATGACTCCGGAAACCCGTCGCGCGCTGTTCCTCCCCTTGCTGCTCGCGACGTCGGCCTCCGCGGGGAGCGCGACGGGCGACCGCATCGACAAGTACCAGCTCGTCGCGACGCTGGGCGAAGGCGCGATGGGACGGGTCTACCTCGCGGTCCAGACCGAACCGGTGGAGCGCCAGGTCGCGCTCAAGGTGATCCGGGAGGAGGTCGCAGATCCGGAGCAACGGCGGCAGTTCCAGCGCGAGGCTCAGGCGCTCGCGCTCGCCAACCACGACCACATCGCGCGGTTGTTCGAAGCAGGAACCTCCGCGTCGGGCGAGGACTGGTTCGCGATGGAGTACGTCGCGGGCGAGGGCCTGCTCGCCTACTGCGATCGCCGGCAGCTCGGCGTCGCGGAGCGCATCGAGCTGGTCGCGCAGGTCTGCGATGCCGTCGATCACCTGCACTCGCTGGGCATCCACCACCAGGACATCAAGGCCGACAACGTGCTGGTCGTCGAACGCAACGGCAAGGCCGTGCCCAAGCTGGTGGACCTCGGGCTCGCGCGGTTCGCGCGCGGATCCGACCACGACGACGTGACCCGCGGTACGCCCTCGCACATGGCCCCCGAGCAGTTCGTGCTCCCGCCCGAGGCGGTCGACGGCCGGGCCGACGTGCACGCGCTCGGTGTGATGCTGTACGAGGTGCTGATCGGGAGACTGCCCTTCACACCGATCGACTGGACGGCTCCCGGGACCCCGCAGCGCGGCATCAGCCGCGAGCCGCTGTCCCCGAGCGAGCGTCTCCGCGCCGCGGGCGACGAAGCTCTCGCAATCGCCGCGGCACGCGGAACCGGTGTGCGCGATCTCACGCGCTCGCTCCGCCGCGGTCTCGATGCGATCGCGAAGCGCGCCGTCGCGGTCGACCGCGCGGACCGCACGACCAGCCCGGGACAGCTCGCCCGTGACCTCCGTGGTCACCTCGGCGCCGTCGAGGAAGGACGCCGTCGCTGGCGCACGGGCCTCGTCGCGGCGATCACCGCCGCGCTCGCGGCGCTGTCGACCGCGGCCCTCGCCGCGATCTGACGCCGCTCCCTCAGGCCCCGGCGCTGCGCATGCCGTGCAGCACGGCCATCATCGCGGCCGGATCGCTGAGCTTGTGGCGCACCTTGTTGCGGCGCTTGCCCTCCATCTGCTCCCAGGTGTCGAGCAGCTTCCAATCCTCGAAGCTGACGAAGTCGATACCGGCCTCGCGCAGCCGCATCGGCAGGGCGCGCTGCTCGTCGACGGGGAGCGCGGTCGCCCGCGCGGACGACAGATCCTGGACCAGCGCCTCGACGGTGGCCTTCGAGTCCGGGCTGTTGGTCCCGATCAACCCGCTCGGACCGCGCTTGGCCCACCCGACCACGTAGTGCCGCGGCAGCACTTCGCCGCCGGCGGAACGCAGGACGCGACCCTCGCGATTGGGCACGACACCGGCCTTGTCGTCGAAGGGCAGACCCGGGATCGGCACGCCGCGGTAGCCGACGGCGGCGAAGACCAGTTCGCATTCGATCTCGAAGAAACGCCCGGTGCCCTTCGGACGCGGCGTGCCGTCGCGGTCGGCCACCAGCTCGTTGCGCTCGACGCGCACGGCGCGGACCTTGCCCTCGCGACCGAGGATCTCGACCGGCGACGCCAGGAACACGGCCCTCGCGCGGCGCGCGTGTCCGCTCGGAGCCCGCGCGGCCTGCTCGCGGAGGAACTCGAGGTTGCGCGCGGCCGCGCGCGGCGCACCCGCCGCCAACCATGCCTCGGTGACCGGATCGGACACGACCTCCTCCGCGGGGACGATCAGATCGGTGTTGCCGAGCTTCGCGATCTCCTCGATCTCCTTGGTCGAGAACGCGGACTGCGCCGGACCGCGGCGCCCGAGCAACACCACCTCCTCGACTCCGCTGGAGCGCAGGGAGTCGAGCGCCGCCTCCGCGATGTCGGTCGACGCCAGTTCGTCGGTGTCGCGCAGCAGCACGCGCGTCACGTCCATCGCGACGTTGCCGTTGCCCACGACCACGGCGCGCCGCGAGGACCCGAGGTGGAAATCCTGCCCACGATGGTCGGGGTGGCCGTTGTACCAGCCGACGAAGGAGGTTGCGGAGTGGACGCCCTGCAGATCCTCGCCGGGGATGCCGAGCTTGCGATCGCTCTCGTTGCCGACGGCCCAGATCACGAAGTCGTAGAAGGTCTCGAGATCGGCGACGCTCAGATCGCGGCCGATCCGCACGTTGCCGAAGAAGCGGAACCGCGGCGATGCGGCGATCTTCTCGTAGACCTTGACCACTCCCTTGATGTTCTGGTGGTCGGGCGCCACGCCGCCGCGCACGAGTCCGTAGGGCGTGGGGAGACGGTCGAACATGTCGCAGCGACAGGTCAGGCCACCGACCTTGAACAGCGCTTCGACCGCGTAGAAACCGGACGGACCGGAACCGACCACCGCGACGCGCAGCGGCCGGGACTCACCACCCAGAGGGAGTTCGGGCAAGGGCAGACCTCGATGCAGGACGGCCGGAGCGACCGCCGTGAGGTCGGCAGGATCGCGTCTCGCCCCGCGCGAGGCAATTGCGCGTCACAACATGTGCACGATCTGCGCGTTGGTGAACTCGAAGGTCGAGGTCACCGGATCGACGACCAGCGCCTGGATCACGACCTCCGCGTTCAGCCCGACCGGCAACGCACCGATCCCCGGCGCGATGTAGGGGATCGCCGAGCCGTTGGCGAGACCGGTGGCGAGGGCCGCGCGCACCAGATTCGCGGCGTCGAGCTGCACCCGACCCGCGAATCCCGGGAGGAGGGACGGTTGCGGGTCGAGCGCGAGCGACGCGAACACGAATGCCTGCGCCACGCCGCCCAGCGGATGGTTCACCGCGAAGGCGATTCCCTGGGTCGACGGCCCGGCGGCAGTCGTGTCGGGGTACGAACCACCGATCCCGAACAGCGGCTGCGTGCCCGTCCCGGGGATGTTCCCGACCTGGAGCGACGAACCCGGGAGCAGCAGACGCAGCCGCGGCAGCTGATGGTTGTTCGGGTGCGACGACACAGCCGTGGTCGAGTTGATCTGCCAGGTCACGTCCGGCGTGGAGGGATGCTCGCCGGCAGAACCGCTGATCCCGACGTGGAGGTAGAGCGAGTCCGAACCTCCGCCGATCGCGGTCACCGCGACCCCGGCGGTGAAGTAGCCGTCGGTCGGGACCGCGACGTCCGAGGCGAAGCTCAGCGTGATCTGCCACGCGACCGGACCCGATCCCGAGGGCGGCGTCGCGATCCCACCGGAATCGAACAGCACGGATGCCGGTCCGGTGCCTGGACCGCTCGCTTCGGTGCCGCCGCGCAACACGACGTGATAGGTCTCGGGAGTCGCACCGTTGGAGTCCTGCACCACGAAGAGCAATCCGCGGACGTGATTCCCCAGCGGCGACTCGCCGAGTCCGCGCACGATCGACGGTCCGAAGCCCGTGCAGATCTCTCCCGCTGAGGTTCCGAGAGAGCCCCGTGAAGCGAAGGCCGTGACATCGGGATTGAGCGAGAAGGGCACCGATTGCGCCATTGCGAGCGATGGCACTGCGGCCCAGGTCGACAAGATCAGCGCGCGAAGAGTCGTGGTCCTCATCATCAGATCCCTCTCGGAGCGGTGACGGATTCTATCCGCCGCGACGACGTCGCCGACCCCGGCCGCCCGGCCCCATCGCGGGTTGCGTCCCGATCTGGGCCGCAGCCGAGGTGCGACCTCGCGGCGGTTTCGGACCTCGACTTGGGCCCGCGACGGCATCTGCGGCCGTCGTCTGCGATCGCGTGTCATCCTTGAGTGACCCCTCGATCCTCGCTTGTCCGTCGCCCCGCACCGCTCCCTGCGCGCGCTCCATCCCCTGCGTCGTGGTCGCCACGAATCGCGGCTGGATGGGATCTGCACCATGGAACTCGTCGCCTGGCTGGCCGGCGAACGCCATACCGACGAACCGCGCAGCGCATGTCCGGTGATCGGAGCGCTGGTGCGGGCCGCCAACGATCTCTGCCACGATCCCGCGCTGCGCGATCGGCTGCTGCGCGGACTCGCACCGCGACTGGTCGGCTCGCGCGCCGACGGCGAGGTCGAGATGCAGCGCGCATGGATCGCGGCCGACGCGGTCGCTCGCTTCATCGCCCCACTGCAGCTCGATCGACTCGGGGAGAGCGACCGCGCCGCCGAGTTGCGCACGCTGCGCCGCATCCAGGATCGCGCCACGGCCGCCGTCGCCGCGGCGGCCGTGGCCCGCGTCGGACTCTGCCTGCGCGCCGCCAGTTGGACGCTCCGTCAGGCCGGCGAAGGTCGTCCCGCCCCACTGTGGATCACGGGAGTCGCTCACGCCGCATGGCGCGCCAACGAGCTCCCGGTGGTGCGCCGCATCGTCGACGACATGCTCGGCCTGCGCCTCGCCACGCGCTGACGCGAAGGACCGTGTTCAGCGGCGCCCGATCGTGAAGCTCAGCGCGTTGCTCGCGGTGACGCCGGCGGAGTTCGCCGCGGGATCGATCACCAGGGTCTGCGCGAAGAAGGTCGCACCGATCAGCGCGGAGTTGGTCGGCACCGTCATGTCGAACTGCGAGACGCCGCCGCTCGCGACCGCCACGGTGAGGGCATCGATCGACGCGTGCAGGACGCAGCCGGTCATGCCGAGGAAGTCGAGCGCGAGAGGCAGCGGCTGACCGCCGAAGAGGTCGCGGGAGAAGCCCGCCTGGAACACCATGGGCGCCGAGGCCGGCATCCGATCGGCGACCTGGCGGAAGCTGTCGCCGAGCCAGGGCCGGCCGAACTCGACGACGCGCAACCGGGGCACGCCGGCGCTGCCCGCGCAGCCCGCACCGAAGGCGACCACCCGCGCCGGTTGCAGTGCGCCGTGGCTCCAGCAGGCGTCGCTGCAGGTGATGCCGTCGAAACCGCCGAAGCGCAGCAGACGATCGAGACCGGGGTCGAAGGCGAGCGCGGCATCGACGACCGGCCGGGGTGAGGCCGAGGTGCTCAGCGGGATCCAGGCGAGGCCGTCCCACTCCCAGGTGTCCCCGAGGGCGAAGGCGACGCCGTCGGTCCCGCCGTGGAGCACGACGCGGGCACGCGCCGCATCGAAGGCGAGGCCGTGCCGCATGCGCAGGCCCGGTGCCGACGCTGCGGCGCGTAGGGACCAGTCGTTCCCATCCCACTCCCAGGTCTCCGCCGCACCGGTCCCCACGGCGAAGCCGCCGTAGAGGACGCTGCGCCGGCGCACGAGATCGGGGGCGAGACGCGGACCGAAGCGCGCCGAAGGCGAGTGCTGCGGGGTCCGCGACGCCCACTGCGAGCCGTCGAAGATCCAGGTGTCCCCGAGCGCGGTGCCGAGGTCGTCGACGCCGCCGAACAGGACCAGCGAGCCGTCGGACGGCCCCGCCGCGAGCCCGGCCTGGGCGCGCCGCGGCGGCGCAGGCTGCGGTGCCGGAGCCAGATGGACCCAGTCGCTGCCGTCCCAAGCCCAGGTGTCGGCGAGGGTCGACCCGAGTGGATCGTCTCCGCCGAAGATCACCACGCGTGCATGGGCGGCGTCCCAGGCCGCCGCCATCATCCGGCGGGGCGAAGGGCTGTGGGCCGGGGACCGCAGGGACCAGTTGGTCCCATCCCAGGTCCAGGTGTCGCCGAGCACGGTGCCGTTGGCATCGCGCCCCCCGAAAAGGAGCACCCGGCCGCGGGCGAGGTCGGCAACCATGGCATGTTCGCCGCGCGGCGACGGCGCCGCCCCGACGACGACGCGCACCCAATCACTCTGCGCACACAGGGGCGCGCTGCAGAGGGCGGCACACCAGACGATCGAGGAGCGGACGAGCATGGGATCGATCCCCCGGGACGGCCGCTAGCCGTTCCCGGCGCGACAGTAACGATCGACATCGGGCGGACATTGCCTTTTCTATCACCCCGATGGCCGAGGCCCCTGCAATCCCGAAGCGGTCCGCGCGTGCCCTCGCCCAAGCGGTGCGGGAGGGTCGGCAGTCCAGCCTCGCACTGGTCGACACCTGCCTGCGGCGCATCGCCGAGGACGACCCCCGGGTCCATGCGCTGGTCACGCTCGATCCCGACGGGGCACGCCGCGACGCCGCGGCGATCGACGCCGTCGTCGCCCGCGGCGAGGACCCGGGCCCGCTCGCCGGCGTGCCGATGACGATCAAGGACATGCACGACACGGCGGGCCTGACCACGAGCTACGGCCTGCCGTGGCGCGCCGGGCACCGCCCCGAGCGGGACAGCGTCGCCGTCGCCCGCCTGCGTGCGGCCGGCGCGGTGATCCTCGGCAAGACCACGCTTCCGCTCGCCGGCTACGACTGGCAGACGCGCCACCCTCGCCATGCGGTGACCAACCACCCGCTCGATCCCACGCGCACCTGCGGAGGCAGTTCGGGTGGTGCCGCAGTCGCCCTCGCGCTCGGCTTCACCTGCCTCGAACTCGGCGCCGACCTCGCGGGCTCGATCCGCGTGCCGAGCCACTTCTGCGGGACCTTCGGGCTGAAGACGAGCGAGGGACTGGTGCCGGTCGAGGGTCACGGGCCGCCCGAATCGCAGCGCGTCCACCTGGACATGGTGGTGGTCGGACCGATGGGCCGCTGTGTCGACGACCTGGCGCTCGAACTCGACGTGCTCACGGCGAGCGCTCACGCGCCGAGCGCACGCATGCCGCGTCGCATCGCCTTCACCGACACCCTGTGCGGTGTGCGCGCCGATCACGAGACGCGTGTCGCGCTCGATCGTCTGCTCGAGCGCCTGCGTCGGAACGGGGTCGAGGTGGTGCGTGCGACACCACCCGCTTGCGAGGGCACGGCACCGCTGGAGCTGTGGGGAGCGATCAACGGTCATCAGTTCGCGCAGTGCTGGCCGTGGCCGCTGCGCACCTGGCCCTTGCGTCAGGGCTTCCGATTCGGACCGGCGGCGCTGGTCGTCGGCCGCAGCGTCTTCAGCCGCGCGCTCGCGCGGGGCATGGCTTCGAGCGCACGCGCCCTCGCCGCTGCGCAGGGGCGTCGCGCGGACTTCGCTCGCCGACTCGACGACTGGCTCGGCGCCTTCGACCTGTTCCTCGCTCCCTGCGCCGCGACAACCGCGTTCACGCATCGCGCGCGTCCACGCCCGATCGACGTCGACGGGCAGCCGGTGCCTTATTCGATGGCACAGTCCGCCTTCTGCTGCCCCTTCAACCTCGGCGGCGGTCCCGCACTCGCGATGCCGATCGGCTCCTCGTCGGAGGGGCTTCCGATCGGCGTTCAGTGCTGCGCTCCGCGAGGCTCCGATCGCGCGCTGCTCGATCTCGGTCTCGCGATCGAGCGCCTCGGGTGAGTCAGAACCGCATCTCCACGCCGACCGCGAGTCCGTCGAGTTCGACCTGCAGTCGCGTGTGCGTCAACGGTCCCTCGACGCCGTCGCGTGAGAAGTCGTAGTAACGCCACGCCGCGAACACGTGGGTCTTGTCGACCACGCGTACCTGGAGACCGATCTCCGCCAGCGTGACCGAGGCCGCGGGGAACAGCAGCTCGGGTTGGACTCTCCCGTACACGCGCAGCGGTTCGACCGGCAACCATGCCGCTTCGAGCGCGATCACCAGCGACACGAAGTCGTCGCGTTGCTCGGCCTCTCCGGCAGGTCCTTCGAAGCTGGCGTGGAAGCGGTGGAAGCCGAGACCGGCGTTCAACCCGAGATCCCAGACCTCGCCGGCCAGCACCACGTCGAAGGTGGCGGAGGTGTCGAGCAGGTCGTAGTCGCCCGTCGTCAGTCCCCCGCTGGTCATCGACAGATCGCCACGGGCACCGGTCGCGGCCAGCTCGACGGCCATGGTGCCGGTCGCACTCTCGAAGCCAGGGGGAGGTGTGGTGGGCGTCGCGTCGCCGAGATCGACGTGGACCCGTGCGGTCGGGAAGAACTCGCCGTGGGCGTGACCCTTGATGGGCTCGGCCTCGACGCAGGAGGCGGCGAGCAGCAACAGGCCACACGGGAGGAACCAGGGACGTGAGCCCGTGAACATGGAGTGCCACGAAAACGCCCGACGTGGGGCGCTGTTTCGCGCGCGGTCGCTCCAGCGCCTCGCATCCGAGGACCGCGCCGCGTAGCACGCGCACCTCGCAGACGACGAACCATGTCCTCCCCCACCCGTCGCAGCTTCCTCGGCGCCGCCGCCGCGCTCTCCGCCACCTCGCTCCTGCCGGCCGCGCGTCCGCGCATGGCCGCAACCTTCCGCGCGAAGAAGAAGATCCTCGTGCTCGGCGGCACGAGCTTCCTCGGCCCGGCCTTCGTCGACGCCGCGCTCGCGAAGGGTCACGAACTCACGCTGTTCAACCGCGGCAAGACCAACCCGAACCTGTTTCCCGGCGTCGAGAAGCTGCACGGACAGCGGCGACGCCCGCGTCCCGATCGACCGAACGATCCCAAGCAGGATCTCGAGCAGTTGAAGGACCGCAACTGGGACGCGGTGCTCGACACCAGCGCCTACTTCACCGGCGAGGTCGAGGACATCTGCAAGGTGCTCGACGGCAGGGTCGGGCAATACGTCTTCATCAGCTCGCTCAGCGTCTACAAGTCTCTCGAGATCGAAGCGGTGCCGGTCGACGAGAACAGCCCGCTGGCCGAGTGCTCCGACAAGTACGTGCAGGACCTCGGCAAGGACTACGCCAACTACGGCGCGCTGAAGCGCTACTGCGAAGAGGCCGCGGCGGCCGCATTCCCCGGCCACGCCACCCTGGTGCGGCCCGGCTACATCGTCGGACCGAACGATCCGACCGATCGCTTCACCTACTGGCCCGCGCGCTTCTTGCGCGGCGGCGAGTGTCTCGCACCCGGCGACATGGACAACGACCTGCAGTTCATCGACGTGCGCGACCTCGGCGAGTGGCTCGTGCGCACCGTGGAGGAGGGCATCGCCGGCACCTTCAACGCGGTCGGCTTCGACGGCCCGATCAGCACCGCCGAGTTCCTGCACTGCGGCAAGGGCACGCTGAACCACACCTGCACCTTCACCTGGGTCAGCGACGCGTTCCTCGAGGAGAACCAGGTCAGCTCGTGGGGCGACATGGGTTGCTGGACGCCGCGCAACAAGAACGGCCACAGCAGCAACGCGCGCTCCATCGCAGCCGGAGCGAAGTACCGCCCGATCGCCGAGACCATCCGCGACACCGCGATGTGGGTGAAGAACGAGCGCGGCGACAAGCCGTGGCGCGCCGGGATGACTGCCGAACGCGAGAAGGATCTGCTCGCGAAGTGGAAGGCGCGCTGACGCCCTACTGCGCGACGATCAACGGGGCGACCTGTGCTGCGATCTTGCGCGCGGTCAGGTCGACCATGCTCAATCGTCCGATCCAGTCGCCGAGGAAGCAGCGCTTGCCGTCGGCGCTCGCGCACAATCCGTAGATCCACTCGTCGAGACGCGGCAGGTCGCGCTCGCGGTTGCCGTCGCTGCGCCATTGCCAGACGCGGCCGTCGGCCCCCGCGGACAGCAGGCTGCGATCGGCGTACCAGCACAGGGCCGTGATGCGCTCAGTGTGCACCTTCTGGCTGAAGGACTGCGAACCGTCCGACATGCGGAAGACACGCAGCGTGCGATCGGCCCCGCCGGTCGCGAGCAGCGTCGAATCGGGCGAGAAGGCCAGGGCGTCGACGGCGCCCTCGCCGACCGACAGCGCCTGCACCTCACGACCCGATTGCGCCTCGCGCACCATCACGCGCCCGGTGCGATCCGCGCTCGCCAGCATGGTGCCGTCCGGACTGAAGCGGACGTCGGTGACCCAGTCGTCGTGAGCTCCATCCCACACCGCACTCCCGTCGTCGACCTGGACGACCTCGACCTTGCGCCGCGTGCCACCGACCGCGACGAGCGTCCCGTCGGGCGACAGGTCAGCACCGATCACCACGTCGTGCTGCTCGGCGAAGGTGCGCAACGCGGTCGCGGTCGCGATGTCGTAGAGCACCGCGGCGCCGCTGCGACCGGGACGCCCACCGGCCGCGAGCAGGCGACGGCCGTCGGCGCTGAACACCAGACGCTCGACCTGGCCGAAGGGGAAGTCGAGCGCGCCGAGCTCGTGCAGGTCGTCGGCGGACAGCAGCAGCACCTGCCCGATGCCGGAGGTGGCGATCAAGGGCGCCGCCGGCGCGACCGCGATCGCGCGCAGAGCCGGCGAGTGCGCCGCCGCGTGCTT
Organism: Planctomycetota bacterium; assembly: GCA_046349595.1. Lineage (GTDB taxonomy): Bacteria > Planctomycetota > UBA1135 > UBA1135 > UBA2386 > JACRLW01. The sequence continues at coordinate 100,794 of JAXMCA010000001.1, read as the reverse complement.
GCCGAGAAGCCTGGTCGCGTCCGGCATCACGCTCTCGACCTGGGTCCGCGCACGCTGCGTCGCCTCCGCCGTGGCATCGGCCTTCGCCTTCGCGACCACGCGTTCACCGGCCAGGTGCTCCGCCTCCGCACGATCCTTCGGTGCACCCTGCGCGATCCACAGGCGGATGGTCTCGATCAGCTCGCCCGCGATGCGCGGCTCGTCGGGCGGCATCGTCGGCTTCTCCTTGTGCGAGACGAGCAGGTAGAGACGGCTCGCATCGGGATTGCCGGGGCGGATGGTGCGTCCGGAACCGCCACCCTGCAGCGCGGTGGCGTGGGAGGACAGATCGAGCCCACCGGAGGTCTCGCCGCGCTCGTGGCAGGTGATGCAGTTCTCCTCGAAGATCGGGAACACGTCGTCGGCGTAGGTGACGAGGCGCTCGTCGCTCTTCGCTTCCGTCTTCGCCATCGGCGCCATCGCCGGAGGCGACGCGCTCTCCTGCTTGGTGGGCGCCGGATCCTTCGCCGGCTCGGCCGGCTTCGGCGGAGCCGGCGGTGGCGCCGTCTCGGCCGGCTTCGGCGCGGCCTCGCGCAGACCGGCGAGCGCGGCGCGCAGCTTCTCGACGGCTTCGCTCTCCTGCGCGATCGCGTCGGCGGCGGTCTGCCTGGCCTTGGCCTCGGCCTCGGCCTTGTCGGCCGCCTCGCGCAACTGTCGACCCGCCTCGCGTTCGCGCGCCGCCGCCTCGCCGACCGCGCGCACGCGCGCGTCCCAGCTCTCGGCCGTCACCTGCGACAGCTCCTGCAGCAGTTGATCGAGACGCGCCGGATCGCCGTTCCGCCCCGCATCGCGGAACTTCAGCGTCGCCGCGAGCGCGCGCAGTTGGGCCACACGCTCGGCCTCGGTGTCGATCGTCTTGGCGGTCGCGTCGCGCTGCTCGGCCTCCTTGCGCTTCGCAGCCGCGAGTTCGAGCGCGGCCTTCGCTGCGGCGAGCGCCTGTTCGCGACTCTCCTTCATCGCGACGAGACGCGCGTCCCAGACCGCGGCAGAGGTCCCGCGCAGTTCGGTCAGCAGGGCCTCGAGACGCTCGGCTCCGCCCTTCTGCGCGGATGCCTCCGTCGCCTGGCTCCGCACCGGCACCGCGAGCAGGCCGAGACACAAGGTGATGGCGTGGATGGGTCGCATGCTCAGTGCCAGAACAGGAACTCCTTGCTGTTGAGCACCGCCCACAGCACGTCCTCCCATGCCGCGCGCGCATCGGTCGCGGCGGCCACGGTGGCGAGGATGCGGTTGCGCTCGTCGTCGCGCGGCGGACGCGCGTAGGCCGACAGGAACAGCTCGTCGAGGATCGCCGCCGGCTCGGTCTTCGCCGCGAGCAGCTTGCCGACGCGGCCGTCCTTGTTGCGGACCTTCTGCTCGACGGTGTCGCCGTTGATCAGGTGCAGAACCTGGTTGAGCGTCGGCTCCTCGCGGCGCTCGCAGGCACACACCGACTCACGACGCGGTCGTCCGAACAGCTCGAGGAAGCGGTTGTCGGGGTCGGCGTCGACGATCTCCGCGGCGCTGGTGCCGAGCGGCAGACCACGGAACTTGGTCGGGACCGCGGTGACGTCGTCGATCGCGTCGATCAAGGTCTCGGCCGACAGGCGCCGCGGCGTCGCTCCCGCGAGGCAACCGGCCGGCAGATCGCCCTCGACGACCGCGGCCTGATAGGTCTGCGAGTTGCAGATCGTGCGAAGCAGCGCGCGGAGGTCGAAGCCGGCCTCGACGAGCATCGCGCCGAGGCGCCGATGCAGTTCCGGATTGCTCGCCGGGTTGCTGACGCGCACGTCGTCGACCGGTTCGACGAGCCCGCGGCCGACCAGACGCGCCCACAGCCGATTGGCGACGTTCTCCGCGAACCAGTGGTTGTCCTTGTCGGTCAGCCACGTGGCGAGCGTCGCGCGGCGATCCCTGCCGGGTTCGAGCTTCGGATCGACACCGCCGAGCAACCGCGGCGGCGAGACCCTGCCGTTGCGCAGGTTCGGCACCTCGCCGCTGCCGGTGTCGTACACGATGGTGTCGCGCGGGTCGTCGCCGCGCTTGCGTCCCACCTGCCCGAAGAACGACGCGAAGCCGTAGTAGTCGTCGAGCGTCCAGCGCTCGAAGGGATGGTTGTGGCACTGCGCGCACTGCAGGCGGATGCCGAGGAAGGCCTGCGCGCAGTTCTCGGCGAGCACGCGCGGATCGGCAGCCACCACCCAGTAGTTCGCCTGGGGAACCGCGAAGGCACTGCCCTGGGCCGTGAGCAGTTCGCGGACCATGCGATCGAAGGGCACACCGCTCCGGAACGCGTTGCGCAGCCACTTGGTGTAGACCTGCGCGCCCTTCTGCTCGAGGCGGCCCGGCTCGATGCGCAGCAGCTCCGCCCATTGCGCGGCGAGGAGATCGGCGAGCTCCGGTCGCGCGAGGAGGGTGTCGATCAGCTTGCCGCGCTTGTCGGGAGCACCGTCGGCGCAGAACGCGCGCACCTCGTCGGCGGTCGGGAGACGACCGACGAGGTCGAGGTGGATGCGGCGCACGAAGGTGGCGTCGTCGCAGGTCGGAGCCGGCGCGATGCGGAGCTTGCGCAGGCGCGCGTGGACCAGCGCGTCGATCTCGTTGCGGTCGTCCATCGGCGGCGCGATCCACGGCTCCGCGTCGGGAAGCACGATCACCTGCGCCACAGCGGCGAGGAAACCGAAGCGTGCGAGCACCGCCGATTCTCCGCGCGCGGCGGAGACCACGCGGTCGCCGTCGAGCTGCACCGAGGAAGGGTTGGTGCTCGACAGCAGCGCGAGGTCGGTCACGTCGCGCAGCGAGCCGTCGTCGTACTCCGCGGTCACCACGAAGCGCGCGCGCTGGTCCGGCCCACCCAGCACCAGCTCGTCGGGCTCCACGCGCAGGGCACGCAGGTGCGCGACGTCCTTGCCGTCGTCGCTCGCGCCCGCGGCGATCCAGTCGCGCAGCGTGGTCCACGCCGCGTCGTGCGGTGCGAAACGCTTGCCGCCCTTGTGCTTCACCTCGCCGGTCGGCTTGGCGAGGATCAGGCTCGCGTCGGGATCGGCGCAGTCGAGGCGACGCCCGCGCTGCTCGCGCGCGAGCGCATCGAGATCGTGTGCAGGGTCGAAACCGAACAGCGACAGACCGAAGCCGTTCTTGCCGGTCGCCGCGCCGTGGCAGGCACCGGCGTTGCATCCGGCTCGCATCAGCACCGGCTCGACATCGTTGCGGAAGCTGACCGGCGGCTGCGTGCCGGCATTGCGCACGGTGACCTTCACCTGGGCATTCAGCGCGCCGAGAGTCACGGTCAGCGTGGTTGCCCCGTCGCGCAGCGGGCGCAGCACGCCGTCCTCGAAGCGTGCGACGTCGTCGGGCTCGAAGCTCGCCGTGACGGTGTTCGTGACCTCACGCGAGATCGCATGTGCGTCCGTGGCGACCACCACCACGCGATGCGCATCGAGCTGCGCGTCGAGCGACACCACCGGCGGCCAGGCGCGCAGCGACACGTCCTGGGCGCACAGCGGAATCGCGAGGAGGAACGCGCACAGCGCCGTCTTCACTGTCCACCTCCACCGCTGTTGCGTGCCCGTCGCGTGATCGGGCGATCGACGCGGATCTCGCCGCCGCCGAAGGCCTGCGCGACCTCGCCGTCCTTGGTGATCACCTTCAGCTTCACGTAGACCGAGCGGTTACGGCCGACCTGCGCGTCCGGCTTCGCGCGGAGCTGCACGTCGATCGCTCCGCCGTCGTGCGGGATCTGCGGAAAGCTCGCCTCCACTCCGGTCGGCAGGCGTCCGAGTTCGGCGACGACCTCGCCGTCGAAGTCGGCGCGACGCTTCACGTCGATGCGCAGCGTCGACTCACCGCCCTGCTCGATCTTGGCACGCGACAGCGATGCCTCGACCCAGGGTTCCTGCACCTCGACGAAGAACACGCGCGACGACACGCTGCGCACGACTCCGCGATCGTCGGCGGTCGCCACCAGTACCAGCGGGAAGCGCCCGAGCATCGCGTTGGAACGCGCACCGATCGCCACGCTCACGCTCGGCTGACCGTCGCGGACGCTGACCGTGGCGATCGACAGTCCCGGCGGCATCCACAGCGGCCGTACGCTCAGGGTGCTCTTGAAGCCCTCCTGCCGCGCGACCTGCATCGTGAGCGCGGCGGATCCGTTGCGCACCAGCGGCAGATGCGGCTCGACGACCTCGATCGCGAAGGGACAGGCTTCCACGACGGCGATCGGAAGGCCGTCGATCCGTCCGTCGACCACCGCTTCGTTGTTGCGCACGCGCAGCAGCGGGAACTCGTGGCGATGCACGACCGCACGCTCCGCGTCACCGCGCTCGGCACGGGCCGTCGGTTGCGACAGCGACGCAGCCGGCGCGGCATCACCCGCCGCCTCGACCACGATCGGCACCGTCGCGATGCCGTCGACCATCGTCACCGGCGCGACCGACACACCGCCGGGAAGCTCGCGCAGTCCGATCGCGATGCCGTCCTTCGCGTCGAGTCCGTCGACGGCGAGCAGCGTCGCGTTGCGCCCGCCCTGCGGAACGGACACGCCGAAGTCCTCCGCACGACGCCCCGGCACCGACTCGCTGGTGCTCGGGCCACGCGCGACGGAACCGGTCTCGATGCGGTAGACGAAGTCGGCGCCACCGCGGCGCAACTGATCGCGCACGCAGAGCTGGATCGTCGCGTCCGACTGCGCGGTGAAGCGCAGACGCGCATCGAGTCCGCGGCCGTCGTCGTTGCTCACCTTCTCGTTGCCGCTCTCGTCGCGCACGATCAGCACAGGATCGAGCGGCGAGCGCATCGCCTGCGCCAGCACGTTGATCTCGACGCGCTCACCCTTCTTCACGCGCAGCGGGAAACGATCCTCCTCGCCTTCTGCTGCGATCACGCCGTGGAACGCGCAACCCGTCGAGGGCGGTTCCGCGGGCAACGCACCCTCGACGAACACGGGCCGCGGGTCGGCGAGCATCGGGATCGATGTGGGCGGCACGCGGTCGCCCAGGCGCGGGAACCACTCGAACACGCCGTCGTGCGAGGGTGCGGTGACCGTCGCCTCCCGGGGTTCGCCGTCGCCGAGCAACTTCACCCTGGCCTCGGCGCCGGCCGCGAGCGCATCCGGCAAAGCCCCGAGCGGTCGACTCCAAGTTCCGACGTGCAGGCGATAGGCCGCGAGCGACGAGCCGCGTGCGGCGACGTCGCGCACCACGACGAACCACTTGCCCGCGGCCGCGCAGTCGACGGTCGTGATCGGATCCAGACGACCGAGCGCCGAATCGTCGGCCTCGCGGACCAGCGATCCGTCGGGCGCACGCACCTCGACCATCGGATCCCAGTCGGTGTCCGCAAGGCGCTGCCCTTCGACCTCGACCTGCAGATGCGTGCCGGCCGGGACGTCGACCGCGTACCAGTCGGACTCCTCACCGAGGACACGTCCCTCGATCGTGCTGTCGAGCGCGATCGGCTGCGCCGTCGCTGCATCGGCGTGCGGACCGCGCGTCTCCGACTCGCCGTGCAACGGTCCGATCGCGAAGACCTTCGCCCGCGTGATCCCGCGCAGGGTGCGCAAGGCGATCAGGTGATGGCCGAGCCGGCAGTCCGGAGCCACCTTCAGCTCCACCGTCGCGCGGTCGTCGCGTTCGGTCTTGATCGCCCCGAACTCGAGTCCGGGCTCGAAGACGATCACGCCGCACAGGTCACTCAGACCCTTGCCGTAGACGCGCAGGGTGAGGGCATCGCCGGGGGCGGCACCTCGTGGCCGCGAGAGGGTGAAGTCCTGCGCCGTGCCCGCACTCGCGAGCAGCGCGAGGGTCACCGCGAGAACACGGCGGTTCACGCGCGCAGCTCCTCGATCACCTCGCCGTCGCGGACGATGTCGATCGGGCGATCGCCCGGGCTCAGCAGACGCTTGCGCGGATCGATGCCGAGCTGCGTGAACATGGTCGCCGCGAGGTCGGCAGGGCGAACCGGGTCCGCATCCGGTTCCGCGCCTCCCGCGTCGGAGCTGCCGAAGACCAGCCCGCGCTTCAGACCGCCGCCCGCGGCGAGAACGCTGAACACGCGCGGCCAGTGGTCGCGACCGGCGTCGGGATTGGCGCGCGGTGTGCGGCCGAACTCGGTCGTCACGAGCACCATGGTGCGATCGAGGATGCGACGCTCGTCGAGGTCGGCGACCAGGGCCGCGACCCCCTTGTCGACCGGCGGGAACTGCGCGCGCAGGCCGTCGGCGACCTTCTGGTGGTGGTCCCAGCCACCGGCGTAGACCACGACGAATCGCGCGCCGGCCTCGATCAGTCGTCGCGCGAGCAGCAGACGCTGACCGAAGGCGGTGCGTCCGTAGCGGTCGCGCATCGCATCGCCCTCGAGTTCGAGGCGGAAGGCCTCGCGCGCCGGTTGCGATCCGATCATGTCCCAGGCCTGGCGGTAGAAGGCCTGCGTCGCCGCGATCGAATCGGCCTTGCGGTCGAAGCCGCCGTCGAGCGCGTCGAGGATCTCGCGCCGTCGCTGACCACGCGCGTCGCCGAGATCGGCGGACGGCGCGAGGTCCATCACGCGGAACTCCTTGCGCGTGGGATCGCCGCCGACGCTGAACGCGCCGAACGCGGAGCTGAGGTAGCCGGTGCCGAGATCGGGCACGTCCGGCCCGGGGATCGCGACGTATGGCGGCACGTCGTTGCGCACGCCGAGTTCATGACTCACCACCGCACCGAAGCCGGGATAGGCGATCGCCGGGCTCGGTCGATAACCCGTCAGCATGTTGGTCGTGCCGCGCTCGTGCGCCGCTTCGGTGTGCGTGACCGAGCGGATCACCACCATGCGGTCGGCGACGCGTGCGAGCTCCGGGCACAGCTCGCTGAACTGCAGTCCGTCGACGGCGGTCGGGATCGCACGGAACGCGCCGCGCACCTCGATCGGAGCGTCCGGCTTGGGGTCGAAGGTGTCGATGTGGCTCAGTCCGCCGTGCAGGAACACCTGGATCACGCCCTGCGCGCGGGCGTCACGCGAGGTGGAGGGAAGGCACGGTGCGAACCAGGCACCGACTCCGAGCGCCGACACCTGCGTGAGGAAGTCGCGGCGGGTCGTGCCGCTCTGGGAATCCGACGAGAACGGCCGGGGACGGATGCGCATGGTGGAACGACGAGAGGCCCGGGAGCGAGGCGGGCGGATGGTACCGCATCGCCGCCGCACCACACGCGGCCTCTGCCCCGCCCGACCGAATCAGTTGCCGTCGACCGTGAGCGACCCGGCCCGCGCCATCGCCGCGAAGTCCTGCAGCGATCTGCGCACACCGTCCTCGAGAGCGGTGCGGGGCATCGAGGGGAACGCGCGCAGGATCGCGGTCTCGTCGAGATCGCAGACGAAGGGGTTGTCGCGGGCGCCGTCCTGGATGCCCAGGTCGACGTGCGCCGCCATGCCGAGCGCTTCCGCCGCCGACGCGATGCGCTGCAGGAACTCGGCCACCGGGACCGTGCAGCCGCGGAGGTTGAAGGCCGCGTGACCACGGAAGGGATCGAGCGCCGCGCGCGCGAAGGCGGCGCCGACGTCACCCGCGAAGTGGTAGTTCTCGCGGCCGCCGTAGGCCATGCGCAACGGGATGCTCTTGCCGTGTGCGGCACCGACCGCGATGCACTTCATGGCACGCGTGACCCCCGAGGTCGCGCCGCGGTCGCGCCCCTTGCCATAGGTGGTGTTGAGGCGCAGCGAGATCGCGTCGAGCCCGTGACGCTCGTGGAACAGGCGGACCAGTTCCTCGCTGGCGAGCTTCCACACGCCGTAGAGGTTCACCGGCGCCAGCGGGTCGCTCTCGCGCACCGTCGGCCCCGGGTAGCGCGAGCGCAGACCGTAGACGGCTGCGGAGCTCGCGAAGACGAAGCGATGCACGCGCGGCTCGGCGCGGCGCGCGGCCTCGAGCAGGCGCAGCGTGCCGCCGACGTTCACGTCCATGCCGCCGAGCGGATTCGCCTCGCAGTCCGGGGTCTGGAACGCCGCGAGATGCACGACGTGGGTCGGTGCGTGCTCGCGCATCAACCGGTCGATCGCGGCGCCGTCGGCGAGATCGAGGGCCGCGACGCGCACGCGCGGCTGCGGCCACGACTCGAACCACAGCGGCAAGGAGCCGGGTTGTGCGGCACGCGAGGTCGCGATCACCTCGGCGGCGCCGAGATCGATCAGCCAGCGGACCGTCGAGGAACCGATGCAGCCGGTTCCGCCGGTGACCAGCACGCGTGGTGCCGTGGGATTCGCATTCGTCATCTCGTGCCGCTCAGTCCTTTCCATCCGGGTAGCGACGCCTCACGTCCTCGACCGACAGCTCCACCAGTTGCTCGAGGACGTCCATGTCGATGTCGGCGAGTCGCTTGATGTAGAGACAGGCCTTGCCGGTCTTGTGCTTGCCGAGCCGCCCGAGCAGCGCCTTGGTCGCCTCGTCCTCGAAACCCATCATCAGGTAGACGCTGATCTGCGCCGTGCCTGCCGCGAAGCCCACCGCGCACATCTCGCCCTCGCGGCCGCTGTCGTAGCGGTAGCGGTATTGGTCGAAGCCGACGATGCTCGCCCCCCACATCTTCGGGGCACAGCCGGTGACGCGCTTCATCAGCGCCGCGAGCTTCTTGCAGTCCGCGCGCCGTGTCTCGTCGGCGATCGCCGCGAGATGCGCGGTGACACTGATCTTGGTCGGCTTGGTCTTGTTCTCGGCAGCCATGTCGGTCGGTGCGGTCGCACGCCTGGCCGGGCGCGGCGCCGAAGCGTAGCGCGGCGCCGGACAGGATCCCCGGAGGCACGTCGGGCTGGAGTGTCGCCCGACCTCTGGCGCACGGAGGGGCGGCCGCGATGATCGCCGCCCCGCGGTCGCGCCGGTGCGCGCCGCATTCCTGATTGGAGTCCCCGATGAAACTCGTCTCCCTGTTCGCCCTGTTGTCCTTCGCCCTCCCCCTCGCCGCGCAAGACACCCCCGAGATGCCCAAGCCCGGCAAGGAGCATCAGAAGCTCCAGGCCAGCGTCGGCACCTGGGACGCCGTGATGGAGATGACGGGCGAGGACGGCAAGCCGATGACCTCGAAGGGCGTGTCCGTGCGCCACATGGCCGCCGGCGGCTTCTTCCTGATCGACGACTTCGAGGGCGAGATGATGGGCATGAAGTTCGTCGGCCACGGCCTCACCGGCTACGACCCGCTCAAGGGCAAGTACGTCGGCACCTGGATCGACTCGATGAGCCCGAACCTCGGCGTCTCCGAGGGCGGCTTCGACAAGGAAGGCAAGGTGCTCACGATGACCATGACCGGTCCCGGCATGGACGGGAAGCCGGTCACCATGCGCATGGTGTCGACGATGACCGACGCCAACACCGAGGTCTTCGAGATGTTCGCTCCCGGCCCGGACGGCAAGGAGATGCGCATGATGAAGATCACCTACAACAAGCGCGTCGAGAAGAAGAAGTGAGGCGCGCTCGCGCGAAGAGCCGGTGACCGCGCGCCGGCTCGGGAGCCCTCGCGCATCATTCGAAGCGGTACCAGGGTCCCGCCACGTGCCGTAGCGATTCGTAGCCAAACCAGTCGCGGTTCGAACCTGGGCTCTCGGTCGCGATCCTGCCGGTCGGATCGAAGGCGAGGCCCTCCGCGTGCTCACGGTCGCGATACAGGCAGTACGCGCCGCGCACCGGAGGAGAGTCACGGCGGTCGACGACCACTTCCGCGTTCCATGACCCTTCGTCACTCCCGGGCACCGGTGCTGGCCCGGCCAGAGCGACCTGCATCGAAGCGCGCAGGCGAGCGCCCTCGAGCAGCAGGTAGAAGCGATCTCCGATCCCCGTCCCGTGGATGGCGAAGCCGAGGGCCATCAGCAGGGTGACGGCGCCGGTCTGCGCCCAGGTCTTCGCCCGCGCCCATGCGACGACGCAGACGACGACGGCGAGGACCAGCAGGAGCAAATCCAGGGGGAAGGCCCTCAACCACTCGAGCACGTAGTCGTGAGCGATCGCCAGAGCCAGGTTGGCGACGATCCAGAGTCGCGGGATCACCCACGGATCGCGTGCGGTGCGGTCGACGGCCATCGATCGGGCACGCGATGGTAGCCGTGGGACTCGCTCGCGCGCGCGACGCTCAACGAATCGTCGGGTTGTCCTCGGTGTCCTCGATGAACGCATCGAGCCGCTGCCGGCGCTCCTCGTCCTCGTCGACGAACCACATCCGGGACACGGCTCCGCCGCGCCGCTGTGCGCGTTGCACGATCAGGTGCTCGATCAGGCCGAGCTCGACACCGACGAACCACGACAGGGCCGCGAACACGCAGGCACCTGCGATCCATGCGGTGCCGAGACCGAGCAGGATCGTCCCGACACAGATCGCCACGACGGCGAGGAACACGACGAGGTGCAGCAGGAAGGTCGCGCGAAGTCGGCGCATCGGCGGGAATCGGATGATCGCATCCCGCCTCCGCCCCGCAAGCTCCGCACCGTCTCACACGAGGACGCGATACTCGCTCTGCACCAACCCGCCGCGGTAGCTGCGCGTCGCCACGTGTTCGAGCCGGACGTCGCCGGGGAGGTTCCCGAACAAGGCGATCCCCGACCCGATGAGAACCGGAACGCGCGTGATCACCAGTCGCTGGATCATCCCTGCGCGCAGGAAGCGCTGGATGGTGATGCCGCCGTCGATGTACAGATGTCGCGCCCCGCGCGCGGCGAGGTCGGCGACGATCGCTTTCGGCTCGCCCTGCATGTGCTCGATCCTGGCCCCGTCGGGCAGGACCGACGGCAGCGGCCGGGAGCTGAGCACGACGACCCTCCTGTCGCCGTAGGCCCACCCGCCGAAGCCGAGAACCACCTCGAAGGTCCTCCGCCCGATCACGATGGTGTCGACGCCGGCGATGAACTCCTCGTAGCCGTGCGGCTCTCCCCCACCCGCGTCGAGGAAGTCGAGCGTGTGATCGGGTCGCGCGAGGAAGCCGTCGACGCTGATGCCGACGAAGACGGAGGCCGTGGTCATGGATCTCCGATCGGATCGATCTGCGCAGGCTGCGAGGGAGACGGCCACCGTCGCGGCAAGCCGTCTCGCGACAGGTGCACGTTTGGGTCGGAGATCAGGATCGAGTCGCCGCCAACGCCGCCTCGTAGTCCGGCTCCTGCGCGATCTCCGACACGAGCTGGCTGTGCACGACCTTGCCCTTGCCGTCGATCACCACCACCGCGCGTGCGAAGAGGCCGGCGAGCGGGCCGTCGGCCATCGTCACGCCGTAGTCCTTGCCGAAGTCGGGGCCGCGGAAGGAGCTCAGGCTGCGCACCTTGTCGATGCCCTCGGCGCCGCAGAAACGCTTGTGCGCGAAGGGCAGGTCCTTCGACACGCACAGCACGACGGTGCCGCTCAGCTTCGCGGCGCGCTCGTTGAACTTGCGCACCGAGGTCGCGCAGACCGCCGTGTCGACGCTCGGGAAGATGTTGAGCACCACGCGCTGGCCGGCGAGGTCCTGCAGCTTCGTCTCCTGGAGATCGATGCCGACCAGGGTGAAGGCGGGTGCGTTGGAGCCGACGGCGGGAAGGTTGCCGACGGTGGAGATGGGATTGCCCTTGAAGGTGAGCTTGGCCATGGAATCGGTGTCGTGGGACGAGAGGGATCAGCGGCCCGGACGCAGACGCGGACGCGCCTCGCCGAGCTGCGAACGCAGGTGCGCCGCGACGGCCTTCTGCGCGTCGACGTCGGCGTCCTTGGCAGGGGGCTCCATGTGGAGCAGAGCGGTCGCCTCCGCAAGCGCTTCGGCCACGCCGTCGCTGCGGCCGCGCTCCAGCATGCGCTCCGCCCAGATGGTGTCGGACTGCGCGAGCGGATGGCGATCGGTGTCGTCCTTCGCGCGGGCCGCGGCACGTCGGCCGGCGGCGATCGACGCGCGCAGGATTACATCGCCCTCCTCGGTCGGCAGGCCGAGCAGCATGCGGATCGGCTTGCCGCCGGCGTCGACGGTGTCGCGCATCGCACGCTGTGGGTTACGGCCGTCGGCGCGCAGCGCCTCGCGCAACAGGCTGTCGGAGATCGCGACCGCGTAGAAGGCGCTGTCGGGAGCGAGCGCATCGATGCGATCGAGCAGGGCGATGGGATCGACCTGGCTGGCCCCGCTCTCGCGCCATTCGAAGATCTTGTCGACGAGGTCGAGCACGTCGTAGCCGAGGCCGTCGCGGGCCTCGCCGAGTTCGGCCTGCGCCTTGATCGCCGCGACCAGGCAGTCGGCTGCGGCGGCACGCTCGCCGGCGCGCACCTGCGCCATGCCCTGGCCGAGCCACGCCATCGCGATCCAGTACGCGGTGGTCGACGCGAGTTCCTTGCGCATCAGGATCGCGGTGCGGAAGCGGTCGAGCGCGGTGCGGTAGGTGTCGACCGCACGCCGCGGCAGCTCCTCGCGTCGCAACTGCTCGCCGGAGAGCACCAGCGCATAGCCGGAGAACCACAGCGCGTCGGCCGTGGGTCCGCTCAGCCGCGCGATGCGCTCGGCGAACTCCGGCGCGCGTGCGACCGCGCCGCCGTTCCACAGTGCATCGTTGAGTCGCGCGCGCACCTCCGCCGACGCCGGCAGACGCAGCGCCCCGGCCTCGGCGATCGCGAGTTCCTCACGCCACAGGCCGAGCGCACCGCAGAACGAGGCGAAGCTGGTCCAGTCGGTCGCGTCGCCGAAGGGGCTCGCCGCCACCAGACCGAGCGCCTGCACGCCCTCGACGATGCCGCGCAGTTCCGCCACCGGATCCTTGCCGGCGCGATCGGCGAGCTGACGCGCGTTGCCGTCGCCGACCCAGCGCAGGGACTCGATCACGCGGTCGTCGTCGAGCACGGCCGACGACTGCAGATCCTTGCCCGACTCACCGAGTGCGAGCTGCAGCGCGCGACGACCGCAGTCGACCTGCCTGCCGTAGTCCTGCATGAAGTAGGCGGTGCGTGCGCGTTCGATCCACCACTCGGCGTGCGACGGCTCCTTGGCGAGCGCATGCGCGAAGTGCAGCTCGGCATCCTCCAGCAGGATCTGCACGTCGCGTTGCTTGCTCTCCATGTGACGGCGCGCGAGATCGAGCGAGGCCTTCGCGTAGCGCCAGTTCAGCGTCGCGTCGTCGCGCTTGCCCTTCATCTGCGCATCGACCTCGCCGAGCGTGGCGATCAGCGCGTCGGCGTCGGGCATGGCATCGCTGATCGCACCGTGGCGAGGCAGTGCACCGGGAGCCGCGGCGCGCGTGACCAGCGCGGCGCGGTCGAGGAGATCGCGCAGCGACGGGGTCCCGCCGAGATCGGTGCACGCCGACTCGATCGCCGCGGCACCCGACACGCCGAAGGCGATCGCGAGCGCGGCGCGCGCCGGTTCGCCGAGATCGCCGATGGCGCGGCAGGCGAGCAGCAGCGAGCGCGTCGCGACCGACGCGCCGTCGAGCGAGGCGAGCCAGGGGAGACAGGCGGCGGCGGCGCGCCCATCGGGATCGGTCGGCCCGGGGTCGAGGGCCTGGATTCGCTCGCGCAATGCGCCCGCGGCCGCGGTCTCCAGGTTCAGCGCACGCACCGTTTCGACCCAGCGGGTACGCAGCGCATCCGACAAAGCGGGCCAACGACCGACGAACACGCGCAACGCATCGAGCGATCCGCCGTCGCCGCGCCTGCCGAGTGCATCGAGCGCGGTGCTCAGGGTGCGCTCGTCGGGCGCGTGGGCGATCGCGTCCTCGAGCGCGGCGCGTCCCATCGCATCGCGGCGCGACGCGAGCGCGTCCCAGGTCCCGTCCCCGCTTCCCTGGGGCGGAACCGGCTCATCCGCCCGCGCCTCGCGCAGCGCGCGAACCGACTCGAACAGCGCCTTGTCGATGTCGTGCATGTCGAAGGCCAGGGAGATGTCCCAGGCCTTCGTGCCGTCCGGCAGGATCAGCGCATGCCGCGGCGCCACGCGTTCGCCGTCCGACAGGAAACGGTCCCAGAGCTGCTGCTCCAGCGCGATGTGCTCACCGCAGGTGACCACGCCGAGGCGCGGACAGGGGATGCGCCGTCCCTGATCGTCGTGGTCGCGCGCATTGTGCCGGAACAAGCTCGCCACCAGGCACACGCAATCGCGCGTCGCCGCCACGAAGGCCGGATCGCGATAGCGCTCGTTCACGATCCGATCGCTCGCGCTCTCGCCGTCCATGTTGACGGCGAGCAGCAAGGGCCGCTCCTCGGCCCTCGCGAGCGCGAGCGCATCGTCGAGGCTGCGCTGCCAGTGGATCTGACGCGCATCGGGTCGGTCGCCGGGATCCTGCGCCGTCGCCGACGGCAGGAGGAGAAGGAGGGTCGCTCCGCAGCAGAGGTTCCTGATCATCGAGGGGTCTCGCCAGCGGCGACCGGCGCGGGGCGGAGTCTAGGACATCGAGGGCGCGGTGCCGAAGGGCCCCGTGGCGCGCGACACGCTCCGCGCTCCCCTACCGCGACGAGGCCAGATCCACCGTGCACGGAGAATCGCGGTCGCAGCACAGCCGTCCGTCCCGGACCTCGAGCTCGGCGACCTGGATCGAGCTGCGGCGGTCGGAGAAGGGCATCACGCCCTCCTTCACACCGTTGCGCTGCCCGTCGGGATGGGTGAAGTAGAAGATGAAGGCGCGGGTGCCGCGGACGACCACGTCGGCGTGTTTGCCGATCTCGCCGTCGTCGTTGCGGTGGCCGGGTTCGGCGAGGATCTTGCCCTGGTAGGTCCAGGACTGCAGATCGTCGGAGCGGTAGACGTCGAGTCCGGAGTCGGGGTCCTTCAACATCCAGGCGAAGCCGCCGAAGCGGAACACCTTGGGCGCCTCGCCATAGCGCGACGACACGCCGGGGTCGTCGACTGGCGTCCAATGCTCGAGGTCACGGCTCTCGACCGCGAGCGTGCGGCTGTCGTGACCCTCGTCCTTGAACCACATGCGCCAGCTTCCGTCGGGAAAGCGGAACAGGCTCGGGTCGATGCAGCGATCCGAGGTCAGCGGCACGCGGCCGTGCGCCTGCCACGTCACGAGATCGCGCGAGCTGTAGTGCAACACATGACGTTCGCCGCTCCAGTCGCTGTGCATGCCCGGCACGTAGCTGACGAAGAGGTGGAACACGCCGTCCTGCTCGACGACATCGGGCGCCCAGAACGAGTGCCCCGCATCGGGTGCGCTCAGCGGCAGGGTTCCGACGTAGGTCCAGGTGCGCCCGCCGTCGCGCGACTCGGCCACCCCGATCTCGGTGCCGTGGCACCACTGCACACCCGGAAGATCGAGCTTCGCGCGCCGCTGCGTGTAGAGCATCCGCCACGCGTCGTGCGCGTGGTCGTGGACGAGCACCGGATCGGCGGCGCCGTCGAAGACCGGGTCGCGGTAGAGCGGAGCAGGCGCGATGCGTGAGTCGATGCGCGCCTGTGGCCCGTCGATCGCATCGAGATCGACACCCATCCGCTCGAAGCTCGCCGCGGCGTGCAGGAAGTGCGCGGTGATCCAGAACACCGTCCAGCCCTCGCTGTACCCGCCGCGCAGACGGAACACGTCGGACATGTCGCCGTGCTGCGCATAGTTGGTCTGCTGGATCTGCTCGCCCTGGCTGCCGAAGGGGTCGATCAGCTGGCCGCAGCTCCGGTACATCACCGCGGCGAGGCGCTGCAGCTCCGGACGACCGAGCAGCTCACCCATGCGCCAGATCGCCGGGGTCATCACCACGCCGTAGACGTCGAGGTGCTGGTTCTGCACCGACACCGCGGTCCAGCCGCGTGAACGGAAGGCGTGATCGCGCAGCCGTCCCGGCGGCATGTCGATGTCCCAGACGACGACATAGCTGAGCACGACGTCGAGCGCGTGCTGCGCGAGGTCGAGGTGACGCGGCTCGTGTGAATCCTTGTAGGCGGCGAGGAAGGCCTGCAATGCCGCCCACGCGCCTTCCTTGTCCTCGCAGCTCGCGTCGAGCGTTCCGCCCCAATAGGGCTCGCGCAGGTCGCGGTGTCGCGCGGCGTAGTGCTCGACCGCGTGCAGCGCCGCAGCGCGATAGCGATCCTCACCGAACAGACGCGCTGCGCGCAGCAGCGGCGAGACGAGGAAGGCCTCGTTGGTCGAGACCGGACGCCAGTCGTCGCGCAGGATCCGCGCGGCGTGCGCATCGCAGGCGCGGCGCAGGAAGGACTCCCATGGCGCGGTGTCGACGTCCCGCCGCGCGCGCCCGACCTCGGTCGCGAGCGCGAAGGTCTCCATCGCCTGACCCTGTGACACGGGATCGGGCGCGCTCCAGGTTCCGGCCTCGGCGTCGTAGCGGACGGGGAAGCCGTCGACGTCGACCGGCGCGGTCGCGAGCAGGTCGAGCGTGCGCGCGACGCGTGCGCGCACCTCGGCCTGCCCGAGCCGATCGGCGAGCACGAGGAAGGAATAGCCGGGCGCCGCCGCCTGACCGCACCATCCCATCACGTAATGCGTGCCGCGCACGCTGGCCGGGTACATCTCGAAGCCGGGCCGCTCGCCGTCGCGGAAGCGCGTCCACGCGAAGTCCGCCTTCGCGCGCAGGATGTCGGCGGCACGCGGCAGGTCGGCGAGGGCGAAGGGCCGGTGGATGCCGAGTGCCGTGCGTACCGGCACGTGCAGACCGTCGCCCTCGTGCGACGCCTGCCAGCCCTGCACGAAGAAGGTCTTCTCGACCACCGCGCCCGGCTGCAGCACGACCCACGCCGCCGGGTAGTCCATCAGCCCACCCTGCAGGGCCTTCACCACGTTGCGGCGGCCATTGGTCGCGCAGGGACCGCTGAACGCGATCAGCTCGGTCGCGTCCGCGGTGGTCGAGAGGCCGAGCGACCACCATTGGTCGGAGTGACGTCCGCCCTCGACGCGCGACGGCAAGGTGTGCAGCGCCGCACCGACGAACGCATCACCGCGTCGCCATTCGAGCGCCGCGAAGGGCATGGGAAAGCGGTGCTCCTCGTAGAGCGACACCGTGCCCGGGGAGGCGACCTGCAGCGGCACGCAGTCTGGATGCCGGCCGCCGGACGGATTGCCCGCATACGAGATGCCCGGCAGCAGGGGCTTGGCCGCGAGGCTGCCGGGGACCACGAAGCGCACGCTGAGCACGCAGGGTTCCAGCGGCTCCTTGCCGCGCCAGGTGAAGCGTCGCAGACCGCGGATGCGATCGCCTTCGTCGCGGTAGGCGTCGCGCAGCTCCAGCGTTCCCGTCGGAAGTTCGAGCCGTCCCTCGACGAGGGTCCATTCCCCGACCACGCGGACCGCGCTCGGCTTCGCGTGCTCCCAGCGCCCCGGCCAGCCGCTCGCGAAGTCGAAGCCGACGCTCCACAGGCCTTGGTCCGGGCTGTGCAGCAAGGTGGCGGGTTCGCCGTTGACGCGGACCTCGACGGCCAGCGGCTCATCCGGCCCCACGTGGAATCGCAGCGCCGCCGCGTCGCGAGGTTCCTCCTGCGCCGCGAGTCGCAGCGAGCACAGGAGCAGGACGGTGATCGGCAGCAGCGATCGACGCAGAGACGGTGAAGGCTTCGAGGACACGGCACACGGAGTCTCCCGGTGACGCGCCTCGCGCGCCACGTCCCGCGCGTCGATCCCATCGCGGCCTGGGCCGCAACCCATTCGGGTTGCCGCGTCGCCGCTGCGCGCCGACCAGGAGGGCCCAGGCCGCTTGGTTGGCTGGGGCCCTTCGGCCTCCGAATCGTCGCTTCGCGCGACGATTCTCCGGCCTACGGACCTAAGGTCGCGCAGCACGGACCCGACCCGCGGCCTCGACATCGGGACGCTCGCGGGCGATCGTCTCGACACCGGTACGACGATGGCCACCAATCGAGTCTTCGCGATCAAGTTCTCCAGCGTCTATCCGCTCTACGTCCAGAAGGCGGAGCGCAAGCAACGCACCAAGGAGGAGGTCGACCAGGTCATCCGCTGGCTCACCGGCTACGACGCCGCGGGCCTGCGCAAGCAGATCGAGAAGCAGAACGACCTCGAGACCTTCTTCGCGCAGGCGCCGGCGATGCACCCCAACGTCTCCCTAATCAAGGGCGTGGTCTGCGGCGTCCGCGTCGAGGACATCGAAGACCCCCTGATGCAGAAGATCCGCTGGATGGACAAGCTCGTCGACGAGTTGGCCAAGGGGAAGGCGATGGAGAAGATCCTCCGGCAGTGATGCGAACACGCATCGGTCGACTGTCGCGCGCTTTCCTCTCGCCGCGCTTCCCGTGGGCGCTGCTCGCGGTCTTCGCGCTGTGGTTCGCCGCCTGGGCGATCCGGCCGCCGCATCCGGGGGATTTCGTGCTCGAGCACGTGCTCACCGCGCTCGCGGTCGCCGCGCTGGTGCTGACGCGTCGCCGCTTCCGCCTCAGCAACCTCAGCTACACGCTGCTGTTCGTGTTCCTGTGTCTGCACGTGGTGGGTGCGCACTACACCTACGCCGAGGTCCCCTATCCCGATTGGTGTCGCAGGGTCGCCGGTTGGTTCGGCGTGGCCGACTTCGACGTCCAGAAGACCTTCGGCTTCACGCGCAACCACTACGACCGGCTGGTGCACTTCTCCTTCGGGCTGCTGTGCAGCTATCCGATCCGCGAGGTGTTCCTGCGCGTCGCGCGCGTGCGCGGCTTCTGGGGCTACTACCTGCCGCTCGACGTCACCATGGCGACCAGCATGCTCTACGAGCTGCTGGAATGGGCCGTCACGGTGGTGTTCGCGCCCGAACTCGGGCAGAGCTACCTCGGCACGCAGGGCGACGAGTGGGACGCGCACAAGGACATGGCGCTCGCCACACTGGGTGCGGTCATCGCCATGCTGGTCACCGCGCTGGTCAATCGGCGTCTGCAGCGCGATTTCGCGCGCGAGTTCCAGGACAGCCTGCGCGTGCACGACGGCGACGAGCCGCTCGGCGAGCGCAGGATCGCGGCGATGCTGCGCGAGGGTGAAGAGGCGCGCTGACATGTCGCCCCGCCGCGCCCTCGACGCGTTCCGCCGCAGCCTCGCCGACATCACGCCGCCGGCCGATGCGTCGGCGCCGCTGCGCGGCGTGTGGCACGCGCTCCGCGGTGAATGGGCCGCGGCGCACGACGCCGTGCAGGACGACACCGCCGAGTGCGCCTGGGTGCACGCCGCGCTGCACCGCGAGGAGGGCGATCCGGCGAATGCCGGCTACTGGTATCGGCGCGCAAGCCGGACACCGGCGCAGGGCGAGTTCCGCGACGAGTACCTCGCGATCGCCGCCGCGCTGCTCGACGACTGAGATCTCCCGCCTCAGCACGCCGCGTCGACCATCGCAACCATCGCCGTCTCCACCTCCGCCGCGATCTTCGCGAGCGCCGGCGAGGAGCTGAGCATCGACAGCAGCGCCTTCGGCCGCAGCATGCCGATGCGCGTCGTGCCGCCCTCCTGCCAGACCGAGATGCGGCAGGGCAACGCCATGTTCATGGTGATGTCGTCCTTCAACACCTTCTCCGCCTGCCCCGCATTGCACAGCTCAAGCACGCGCACCTCGGGCGCCAGCTCGAAACCCTTCTCGTGCAGCTTGCTCTTGAGGTCGTAGACGTGCAGCACCGAGAACTTGCGCGCGGCGATCGCGGTTTCGAGGTCCTGCTGCGCCTGGCTCACGCTCTTGGCCGAGGACTTGACGTAGCGGATGGGGTCGGCGGCGGTGGTGCTCATGGTGCCATGGTAGTCCGCGTCGAGCCGCGACCCGCATGCTGAAGTCGGGGCTCCGCCACTCTCCGACTCACTGCGAAGCCGCGTCCACCCTCGCCCAGAACTCACGCCAATCCTTGGCCTCCTCCTCGGGCAGCTTCGCGAGCGCATCTCCGCGGACCGAAGCGAAGTCGACATCGGTCGCGAGGTGCTGCATCCATCGGCGCCGCGCGGGTGACGCGCGCCCCCCGTCGTGTGCGAGAGCACGCTCGAAGACCTCGCCGATCCAGGACCGTGCCAATCCACGCAGGCGACGGCGTTCCGCGTCGTCCATCGGTTCCGCGGTCGACCCGGCCGCGAGGGCGGCGGCGCAGGCCGGGTCGTAGAGGCCGAAAGCCTCGGAGCGGGCGAGTTCGGGATGGTCGCGCAGCGTCGCTTCGGTGAAGGCGACGATCTCGCGCAAGCGACCCGCGGTCAGAGCGGACTTCACGGCGATGCTCCAGGCGGAGGGATCCTCGGCCGTGCGCTTGCCGCTGAGGATCGACTCGTAGTCGAGCATCACCTCGACACGCTTGCGCGAGACGGCGAGGCGGCGCGTGCGCATCGCCGCCACCGGTGAGTCGTCCGCGGCGGAGAGTCGCTCGGCGATTTCGATCTCGGCGAGCGCCTCCTTCGGTCGTCCGGTCCGCTCCAGCGCCAGGGACAGGTCCACGTGCGCCTCGGGGAAGTTCGGATCCAGGGCGATCGCGCGACGGAAGGCCGCTTCGGCTTCGTCGAGCTGTCCGAGCCTTCCGTGATTCG
Organism: Planctomycetota bacterium; assembly: GCA_046349595.1. GTDB lineage: Bacteria > Planctomycetota > UBA1135 > UBA1135 > UBA2386 > JACRLW01. The sequence continues at coordinate 80,408 of JAXMCA010000001.1, read as the reverse complement.
CCCCGAGCGCACCGATCCTCTGCGCCGCCTCCCGCCGCAGACCCGCGAGATCCGACTCCTTCATGCCGGAGTCTCCCGCGGCCTGCAGAGCGCGACTCAGCAGTTCGAAGGTCTGCGCATCGTCGCCGCGCGCGGCCGCGAGATCGGACCTCACCAGGAAGTTGCGGTAGTCGTCCGGATCCAGCTCGGTCGCCCGCGCCGCTTCGGCCTCCGCCTCCGCAGTCTTGCCCGCAGCCAGCAGGGCACGGGCGAGACCCGCGTGACTTGCCGGGATCGACGGATCGAGCGCGACGACCTCGCGCAACACCGCGATCGCCTCGCCGGTCTGGCCTTGCCTGATCAGTGCCTGCGCGAGGTTCTCGCGGCACGGCCGATGCCCGGGGTTCGCGAGCGCGGCAGCCCGGAAGCGCGCGATCGCCCCCGCCGTGTCGCCGCGGCGGGAGAGCACGCTGCCGAGGTTGGTGAGGGCATCGGCGTCGTTCGGCGCGAGCGCGACCGCGCGCTCGCAGACCTCGCGGGCCTTCGGGTCGCCGATCGACAGCAGGAGCGCCCCGTAGTTGATCCAGATGCCGGCGTTCTCGCCGTCGACCTCGATCCCCCGCTCGAGCACGGGACGGGCATCGGCGAACTCGCCGCGACGGGTCAGCATCATGCCGAGCAGAAGGTGATTCGCGCCGTTCGCGGGATCGGCCTGGATCGCGAGACGCGCCGTCCGGATCGCCGCATCGTCGTCTCCGACCGCGTGCTCCGCGTGTGCGAGCGCCGTCAGGGCCCAGCCGTTCTGCGGATCGATCGCGACCACCTTCTCCAGGGGCTCGATCGACTCGGCGAGATGCGCGCCCTTCTGCAGGCACGCGGCGAGATCGAGCAAGGTGCGCTTCGGAGTGATCCCCATCGCCAACGCACGGCGGTATGCGGCGATGGCCTCGTCGAAGCGACCCGCACCCTGGAGGACGTAGCCGAAGTTGTGCACGAGATCCGCGGTGACGCCTCGGGTCTCGACCAGGCGCGTGTAGACGGCGATCGCCTCGTCGAAGCGACCGAGCTTGGCATAGGCGTCGCCGAGCACGCACTGCACGAACATGCTGTCGCGCCCTGCCGTCGGATCGAGCACCGCGAGCGCAGCCTGCGGGTCTCCGGTCAGGAGCAGGGACTGTCCGAGGTGCGCGGCGGCATGCGCGTCGCCCGGCGAACGCGCGACGAGCAGCTTGAAGATGCGCAGCGCGTCCGCGTCGCGGTTCATCTTCTCGAGCACGATCCCGATGCGGTGCAGGACCTCGTTGCGCTCGGGGCGCAAGCCGCGCGCCACCCGGTACGCGGCGAGGGCCTCGGGCCAGTCCGGCTCGGCGAGCAGTTCGAGTTGGAGCGCGAGGCGGAAGGCGAGATCGAAGTCCTGCGGATGCACCTCCTCGGCGCGACGCAGCACATCGATCGCGACGGCCGGACTCGCAGCACGCACCAGCGCATCGGCGAGCAGCCGGAAGACCGACGCCGGCTCGTGTGCATAGTCGGCACGCGACGCGAGATCGCGCAGGCGCTCGCTCTCGCGCGCGGCGCTCGGCAGCAGGGAGCGCAGTTCGGTGCGCCAGGCGTCGCCGCCGTCGAGCATCGCGGCCAGGGCGCGGATGCGCGCCGTCTTGTCGGTCTCCGCGGAACCACCGCCGGGGGCCGAGGGATCGCGCACGAAACCCCAGTGGTCGAGCGCGATCGCCAGCTCGCCGGAGATCGCGCCCTGCAATGCGGATCGGACCGGCTCGACATCGGTGCCGAACAGGTCGACGTCGCCGAGATAGATCGCGAAGGCCGACGCGTAGTCGCGGTCGAGTCGCTGGTGTTCGCGTTCGGGCCAGTCCTTGTCGCGCACGTTCTCGTCGGGCGGCATGCGCAGGATCTCGAGGCGCGTGACCATCGCGGCGTCGCGGGCGAGTGCATCGGCGACGGCCTGGGCACGCTCGCTCTCGCGCACGATCTGGGCGGCGAGTTCCTCGACGCGACCGCGCACCGCCGGATCGACGTCGCCGGGTTGCGCGAGCGCGACCGCATTGTCGACGCCGGTCCGCGCGGCTCCCCACAGCGCCATGTCGTGCACGCTCGCCTGGGCCTTGCCGAGCGCGGCCGTCGCCGCGGCGATCGCCGGATCGAGGACCTGCATCGCGCGTGCGCGGCGTGTCTCCGCGGCGTGCCGCGACCACAGATAGGCGCCGCCGGCGAGCAGCATCACGCACAGACCCGCGGCGACGGTCACCAGGGTGGTGCGCTGCTTCATGCGCGCCTCCGTGGCACGGAGCTCGGCTTGGTGCGCGCGTTCCTCGACCGAGGCGAGCCAGGCGCTGATCCGCGACGCGAGCTCACCGGCGGAAGCCGGCCTCGCCGCGCGCGCGCGCGACAGGCACTCGATCGCGAGATCCTGGAGTGCGACCTCTGCACCGCTCTTGCGGATGCGGGCGTGGGCTCCGTCCAGGGCCCCGTTCGCGGCCTGCCGCACCACGTCGCCGTCGGCCTCCCGATACGGCGGCTCGCCGGTGAGGATCTCGCAGAGGATCGCGCCGAGCGCGAACACGTCGCTCTGCCGATCGACGCGTTCGATGTCGCCGAGCGCCTGCTCCGGAGGCATGTAGGCCGGCGTGCCGAGCATCGAGCCCGCCACCGAGTGCGTGCCGGAGCTGCCCGGTCCGGTGCGCAGCGTCTGGATCACGCTGCGCTCGCTGGCGGCGAGCAGCGACTCCCGCTCGTCGTGCACTCCACCCTTCGCCAGGACCTTGGCGAAGCCCCAATCAACCACCTGCACCTCACCGAAGGCGCCGATCATCACGTTGGCGGGCTTCAGATCGCGGTGCACGACGAAGCGCGCGTGTGCATAGGCGATGGTCTGGCACACCTGCTCGAACACGCCGAGCAGGCGCGGGCGATCCTGACCGGGATCCGACCGCTGCGCGAGCCGGGCCGCGAGCGTCTCGCCCTTCACCAGCTTCATCGCGAAGTACGGACGCTCACCCGCGTGCAGACCGAGCTCGTAGACCGGCACGATCCCGGGATGCTGGAGCTGCCCACCGATCTGCGCCTCCTCGACGAAGCGCGCGAGCACCTCGGGGTTGTCGGCGAACTGGTCCTTCAGGACCTTCATCGCCACGTCGCGGCCGAGGTCCTGGTCGCGCCCCTTGTAGACGATGCCCACGCCGCCGCGCCCGAGTTCGCCGAGCACCTGATAGCGACCGGAGGGATCGCGGAGCTTGCGCGAGTCCTCGGTGATCTTCACCGGCGCGTCGTCGAGACCCTGCGAGTCGACGTGCACGCCGAGCGGATGGCTGACCCGCTGCTCCAGGCTGCGCAGCACGCTCGCGCGGGAGTCCGCGGACGGACCGAAGGCACGACCGAGCGCGCGGTCGAGGGCACTGTCGAGGGGAGGGCCGGGCGGGTCGGTGGGATCGTCACCCAGGGGAGCGGTCGGCGTCGGTTCGGTCATGGGCAGGTCCGACTCCACTTCACTCCGCGCGCCGGCTTCCACCCGGGAAAACCCGGAATCCTCAGCCGGTGAGATCCAGCACCCGCGCCACCTCGCGGTCGATGTCGACCTCGCTGCGCACGACGTGCTCGGCGACGACCTGCCGCAGGCAGCGCCGGAACTCCTCGCGCGCCGTCTGCAACGCGCGGTGCAGGGTGTCGGCATCGACCTGCCAGCGCTCGGCGATGGCGCGGATCGGCAGCCCTTCACCGAAGCGGAGCTGGAGGATCTCGACGCGGCGCCGCGCCGCCTCGCTGCCGTGCCCCGCCTCGGCGCGCATCCGATCGGCGGCGATGCGCACCAGCGTGCGCGCCCATTCGCGATCGAAGCTCGCCGACAGGCTCGGGTCGGGCGCGAGCGTCGCCTCGGCCACCGAGTCGCGCAACGGCGCTTCGTTGCGCCGAAAGCGGCGCTGCTCGATGCGGGCGGCGACGTTGCGCGCCACCCCGAAGAGCAGCCCGCGGAGGTCGCCGCGCGACGGGTCGACCTTCGCCAGCACGCCGCGCTCGCGCAGGCACTCGACGAAGACCTCCTGCACCGCATCGTCGGTCTCGCCGGCGAGAGGGGTGCGCTGCCAGCGCTGCTCCAGGAAGGCGCGCACCACCGGCAGGTAGGTGGTGCCGAACACCGCGCGCGCCCCCGCGTCGCCGGACGCAGCGCGCGCGATCAGGCTCCAGGTCAGGTCGGGTGGCGGGTCCGGAGAGGGCATTCGCGCTGTGTCCGTAGGCCGGAGAATCGTCGCGCCAAGCGACGATTCGAAGGCCGAAGGACCCCAGGAAACGAGGTGGCCTGGGCCTTCCTGGTCGGCGCGCAGCGGCGACGCGGCAACCCGCATGGGGTTGCGGCCCACGCCGCAATGGGCCGAAGCCCCGAGGCGAGCGGATCGATCTGTGCACTCCCGGTCGGCAGGGATCGACGGCGCGGCAAACCTTGCATTGCGCGCCGACGCCGGGATGGGAGCCTACCTGCGGAGCACCCACGGATGAACCCGGGGACAGGAACGAACTCGAGGTTTCATCGATTTCGTGAACCGATGCGCACGACTTCCCTCTCTGCAAGGAAGGTGAGCCTCAACACTCGTAACATCCTCCCCGTTTCCATCCATCGCATGCACGCAATCGGCCTCCGACCGCTCTACCCCTTGGGCCTGACCGCCGCCCTCTTCATCGCCGCTGAATCCCGAGCGCAGTTCGTCTCCTGCAACACGTGGACGGCCGGCTCGAACCTGGACACCTTCGACCTGCAGGCCGCCGACCTTGATGCGGACGGCGATCTCGACCTGATCGAAGTGCAAAGGGTCTCGGGCGTCATCCGCGCATACCTCAACAGAAGCAACAGCAACCCACCCATCCCCCCTTTCTCCACCGCTTCCCTCCTTCCCGCTCCCCTTCCTCCCGACAACGGACAGCAGTTCTATTCGGTGAGAGTCGCCGACCTCGACGCGGACGGGATTCCGGACGTGATCGCAAGCGACACGAGACAACACGACATCGTCACGTGGCGCGGGACAGGCGCGGGACAGTTCTCCGTCCTCAGCGTCTATCACTCGCCCGGAGGAAACGGGGGGGGCGGAGGCTACTACTACTTCGATCTCGGCGACGTCAACGGCGACCACTACATCGACCTGGTCACGACCGATGCATCGAATCGGGTGGTGGTCGGGCTCAATGGTGGAGCTGCCGCGCCAGGCTTGTTGTCCTTCCAACCGTATGTGTTCCCGCAAGTCTCGTCCGGGAACGATTGGTTTGCGCCCTATGGAATCGCGCTCGGAGACTGGGACTCGGATGGCGACCTCGACATCGCCTTCACCGGTTGGCGCGGCTACCGCTCCACTCAGTACCCATGCCTCAGGTTCATGGACAACAACGGCTCCGGGATCTTCTCAGCTCCCGTGAGCCGGGGGTCGTTCACCGGTTATCTCAAGGGCATGGATCTGGCTGTCGCCGACTTCAACGCGGACGGACGCGATGACATCTGCATGGTCGATGCGGCATACGACCCGCTCGTCCAGGCTCCGATTCCCGTTCGCCTGTTCCTCAATCTCGGGGGAGGGACGTGGTCGCAGCAGACCGTCGCCAACCTGCAATGTGATCCGACGCGCATCGCCACCGGAGACGTCGAGGGGGACGGTGACATCGACATCCTGGTCGCGTGCTACAAGACCGCCACCGGAGTTATCGACCGTGGCCTGCACGTCCTGACAAACCCCCTGGCTGGAGGAGGGAATTGGTCGAGTTCACGCACATACGGAAATGGGGTGGGTGGCGTTGCCTTCGCCGACTTCGACGGAGACGGTCGCCGAGACCTCGCATTCCGTACGAACACACAGCAGATCCGCATCGACCTCAACTGCGGCACCGCGCCCTTCTCCGCGGCCTTCGGCATCGCGTCCTTCGGTTCCCGGGGCTTCAGCGAGATGCAGACGGCCGGGCTCCCCGCGGTCGGTGGACTGCTCTCGCTTCGCGCCCCGAACCTCCGGCCCAACGCGTTGGGCGCGGTTCTTCTCGGTGTCCACCTCGTGCCGCCGCTGGATCTCTCGACCGTGTTCCTGCCATCGCTGCCTCCCGCGGGCACTCCCCTGCTGTTCGTCGATCCGATCTTCGTGTTCGGTTCCTCGGTCGATCCCTTCGGTGTGCTCAGCCACCAGATCGCCATCCCCGCGTCGCCCTCGCTTCAGGGAATCACGGTGTCCACCCAAGGGATCGTGTTCGATCCGACGGCAGGTCTCACCGGGCTGACCACGACTCGCCCGGTGCGCCACTTCCTCTGGTGATCCGAGGTCCTGGGGACGCGGGGGCCCGCGGGACCGCTCAATGCCGCCAGAACTCGCGGCACCTGGATCGTGCCTCCGCCGAGAGTTCCGCGAGGTGAACCTCGTCGCGGATCCCGGCGAAGACGTCGGACTGCGACCAGGCCAGCTTCGCCTTGGCGGCTGCCGCTTCCCCGACGTCCTGCGTCAACTGCCGGATGCGCATCTCGAGCCAACCGATCGCGGTCGTGGCCCAGTGCGCCCTGTCGTCGGACGCCGCCGCATCCCCGTCCACCGCATCGGCTCGCGAGCCGCTGGCCGCCGATGCCGCGGCGGAGACCAGGACCGAAGACGACGGATCGGACGTCAGTCCGGGGTCGGCGAGGAACGCCGCGTGAAACAGGCGCGCTGCGGTCACATGACGGTTGATGCGCGCCGCAGCGTGCGCGCGTTCGACGAGATCGCGACCCGCGGCCGGGCCGGCAGGCGCATCGGCGAGCACGGCCTCCCAGCCGACCAGGCGCTCGCAGTCGGCGAGCCACGACGAGCAACTGCGATCCGCGGAGTTCCCCGTCCGCTCGACCTCGACACCGATGCGCAGGTACGGCAAGGCCTCTTCGAATCGGCCGAGGAGCAGCAGGTCATGGCCGAGGAATCGTGCGAAGCCCCTCTGCTTCCCCACCACTGCGATCGCGCGATCGACGGCCTCGTTGGCCTTCCGTGCATCGCCGACTCGTGCGTACGACAAGGCGAGATTCACCAGGGTCCGCGGCGACGGAGCGGAACCTCCATAGGCGAGGTACTGCCGTATCGCATCACGGTGTCGCCCGGCACCGCTCAACGCGACTCCGAGATTGAGCCTGGCGAAGCTCAGCGTCGGATCCAGGGCCTCCGCCTCCTCGAATCTCGCGATCGCCTCGTCCCACGCCTCGAGCCGGATGAGCAGATTCCCCAGGTTGTAGTGTGCCGCCGCATCGTCGGGCTTCGCGGCGATGATCGCGCGGTACTCGACCTGCGCCTCCTGCAGGCGACCGAGTTCCTGCAGCGTGTTCCCGAGCGAGTTCCGAGCCGCCACGAACTCTGGCGAGAGACGCACGGCCTCACGGAGGAGCCGTTCGGCCTCGGTCAGTTCGTGCTCCCGTCTGAGGATCATCCCCACGCCGGCATGGGCCTCCGCGGAACGGGGCCAAAGGTGCAGCACCGTTGCGATGGCAAGGTCACGGACCGTTCGGTCCTTGATGCGCGCGGCCGCCGTGCAACGGATCAGGTGCGCGAACAACGAGGGTGACGGCGCGCGGGCGATCGCCTCGGTCGCGAGCCGGAGCGCGTTTCCGGCGGCTGCGGCACCGTCCCCCGACGACGACGCCAGAGCCAGCTCGGCATCCATCAGGAAGTCGGTCGAGGTGACGGCGACCGGCACGGACGAAGCCAGCGCATCCGCATCCTTCGACCGCCCCGCGGAACGAAGGACGAAGATCCGAAGGCGGACGAGGCAGGGGTCGTCGTTCAGCAGTCGAGACGCTGCATCGATGAACCGCTCTGCCTCTGCGAACTCCTTGGCCTGCGAAGTCGCGATGACCGCACCCGTCAAGGCCACGAGATCGGTCGGGTTCTCGGCGAGCAGCCCCTCGAAGCACCGCAGGGATTCGCGAATGTGTCCCTCGCCGAGTTCCTGCCACGCTCGCATCGTCCGAATGCGTTCCGACTCCTCCCGCTCGACCTTGCGTGCGAGTTCCACGCGTGGCAGGACGTACACCGCGGAGAAGGCGCCCGCTGTGCCGAGGATCGCCGTCAGGGCGAGGATCGACGCACGGAGCGGCCGACGCCTGATGCTGCGCTGCCACCGATCCAGAAGGGGTTCTCGCCGAGCCCGGATCGGATCGCCTCGCAGGAAGCGCTCGACGTCGTCGGCGAACTCATCGGCTCCGGCGTAGCGATCGAAGGGGTCGGGAGCGAGTGCCTTGGCCAGGATGACGTCCAGGCAGGCCGGAACGCGCCGACCTCGCTGTCGGAGTGACCTGAGTCCGACGTGCTCGATCTCGCGCAGGATGTCGGTCGGCGTGCCCATTCCGAACGGCGGCGAGTCGGACAGGCATTCGTAGAGCACGGCTCCCAGCGCATAGACATCGGTGCGCGCGTCGACCCGCTGATGCTCGCCACGGAGTTGTTCGGGAGCGGCGTAGGGTGCCGTGCCGACGAACCATCCGGACTTGGTCCCGTGCGGTTCGTCGATGTCCCGCACCAGTCCGAAGTCGGAGAGCTTCGGGGAGCCCCTCGCATCGATGAGGATGTTCGAAGGCTTCACGTCCCGATGGACGAGCCCGACGCGATGCACCGCAGAGAGAGCGCGGGCGATCGCCACGACGATCCGGCTGGACCAGTCGATCGGCATGCTGGGCGTCGCGGATCCACCGGCACTCTCCGACACGCGCCCGCATCTTTGGATCACCTGGGCGAGGCTGGCCCCGTCGATCCATTCCATGACATAGCCGCATGCCACCGCCGACTCGAAGGTGTCGAGGATCGAAACCACGTGGGGATGATCGATCCTCGCCAGGGCCGCGGCCTCATCGACGAAGCGCCTCCTCAGGCCCGGTGAACCCCGCGCTTCGTCCCGCAGCAACTTGATCGCGACGTGCTTCCCGTCCGCGACGCGACGGGCGAGGAACACCTCGCCGGCGCTGCCTCGACCGAGGAGCCGAAGCAGGTCGTAACCGGGAATGGTCGGCAGCGCCGTCGTCGGGACGGAGGTGGCGGAATCGGCGAAGCGGAACGTCGCGAGGATCTGCTCCTCGAGATCGGGGCGACGTGCCAGGTAGGGTCCCAGATCGAGCGTGTCACCCTGCGCCGCGGCGTCGACCACCGCGGATGCCAGGTCGTCGAGGAAGTCCTGATCCGGACCCGGCAATCCGTCGATCGAGCGAATTGCGTCGTCCTGCATGGGCCGAGCAGAAGGATCGGGCGGCGGTCGGTTCACGGATTCCACGAAACCGGAAGTGCGGTGTCTCCGAGGCGCAGTCGGAGAATGCGCACATAGGACTCCAGGCCCCTCCGGAGGCGGTGCTTCGTGGCGGAGACACCGATTCCCAGGACGCGAGCGGTCTCCTCGGTAGACGTCGCATCGAAGAGACGCAGTCGAACCACATCGCGAAGCTCCGGGGAGAGCGCATCGAGGGCTGCGAGCATGGCATGCGCACGCTCCCGATCGGATGCGTCTCGACTGGGAGTCCTCCAGGACTCCGGCTCCGGACTCGACGACCCGGCGGCCGAGTTCGTCGCGCTCGATGTCCCGCGGAGTCGACGCGGCGACTTGCCCCCACCTCGGCGCTGCGTCCGGATGCCGTCGATTGCATTGCGGATGCGGTTCTCTGCGATGGCCAGGAGCCACGCCCGCAGCGCCACCGGGCCATCGGAGCGGAACTGTCCGCGAGCCCGCCACGCCTGGATCAGCGTCTCCTGCCAGATGTCCTCGGCGTCGAAGTGCTGACGGAGCACGGGCCCCATCCGCAGACTCACGCTGGCGAGCATGAGGTCCGTCGGGACCCGTGCGATCAGTCGAGCCCAGTCGGCTGCGTCCAGTGACGAAGGGGGTTCGGAGCCGGGCGGTGCGCCGTCCATTGGCGCGGGAAGATAGCGATGCGGCTTCTCCGGCGAGAGTGACGTCGATGCTCGCGGGTGATCGCCGCCGGGGCCACACCCGAGGATTGCCGCGTCGCCGCGGAGCGCGACGATGCTCGGAGCAACAGAGCCCTGGCCGCGGATCCGCTCAACGGTTGCCCGGTAGCCCGACGGGTCCACCCCTCGAGAGCACAGCCCACTTGAACTCCAGCGATCGCTTTCTCGGCATCCGCCCCGCGCACCACGCCGACCTCGATGCCCTCGTCGAACTCGCGCGCCGTTCCTGGCTCAGCGCCTTCGCGCAGACGGCGCCACTCGCGCTGATCGACTGGTGGGCGCGCAGCGATTGCACGCGACGGCTCTACGAAGCGAGCTGGCCCGAGATGTTCGTGCTCGAGGACGGCGGCCGTCTGCTCGGTGTCGTGCAGCCGAAGGACGCCGAGATCCACGGGCTGTGGGTGAGCCCGTCCTGCCAGGGACGGGGCGTGGGAACCAGGCTGCTCGAGTTCGGGGAGTCGAGGATCCGCGCGATCGGGGAACGCACCGCATGGCTCACCTGCGCCGCATTCAACCCGCGCGCGCTGTCGTTCTACCGATCGCGCGGATACGCGGAGGTCGCGCGCAGCCGCTACGCGCACGAGTCGGGCCTCGAGGTCGAAGAAGTGCGCCTGGAGAAGCAACTCGGCGGCTGAAGCGCGTCCGCAACCCCCGGGTGCACCCGTCGTGCGAAGGAGCCTTCGCCGCTGCGTCGATCCGCTGTCAGATTCACGCCCACACGGGCAAGGGGTGTCCAACCGCGCCAAAGGGCCGGGGTCCCACCCTTGCAGCCATCTCCTTCCATGAACAAGCCCACCCAACGCATCCTGCTCTTCGTCTGCGGCGTCGCCGCCTTCGTCGTCGGCGTGATCGCCTTCCGCGACGGTCTGCGCGATCTGACCGGGTCCTCCATCCCCGGCGTCGACGAGGCGGCCGCCGAAGCCCGCAGTGCGATCGCGTCGCTCGAGGCGGTTCCTCTGCAGGGTCACGGCCTGACCCTGCGCTGCCCGCGCAACTGGACCAAGGAGACCCCGACGGAGGGACCGCTGGTGCTGCGCATCAACACCCTGAAAGGCGTGGTCAATGCCAATGTCGCGGTCGAAGACGTGGCCGAGGGGACGACCGCGCAGGCCTATGCGGATCTGAACCTGAAGGCGCTGCGCGACAGCTTCGAGCGCAACCAGATCAGCCTGACCACCGAGACGCCGACGCCGACGACCATCGGTGGCCGGCCCGGCGTGATGCTGCGCTGCTCCTATCGCCTGAAGGACCCCGACGTGCCGCTGCAGATCACGCAGGTCTACACCGTCGCCAACCGGCGGGGATATGCGATCACCTTCACCGCGCCCGCGGAGATCGCCGCGCAATTCGGTGCCCTGATCCAGGAGATGGTGGCGAGTGCGCAGTTCGGCTGAGCGAGCCAGCGACTCAGTGCTTCAGCGGCTGCGTCGACACCTCGATCAGCGTGAGCTTCCGGCAGACCGCCGTGCGATCCCGTCGGTCCTCGGGTTTCACGAGTTCGAGGTAGGTCGCGATCCCTTCGCCGCGACGCGCGTCCTCGACGAGGCGTGCGAAGGCGTCCGACGGCAGTTCGACTTCGCGCGCCCCGGTGTCCGCCTGCATGACGAAGGGCACGAGCGTGATCTCGGGCAAGGTGATCCCCGCGAGTGCACCCAGCGGTCCGTAGCGGATGTCGATGTCGGGATCGAAGGGTGCATGCACCGCGTTGATCAGGCTGAAGAGCTTGTCGAAGGGGTAGAACAACACGCCGGCGACCACGCGACCGAAGGGATCACTGTTCGGTTCCATCGGGCCCGGCGCATCGACCCACATCTCGAGCACTGCGGACTGCTCGCCGCTGCTCACGCGTTGGGTCACGCGCAGCGAGGCGATCGAGTAGCAACTGCCGAACAGACCGAGCAGCCCGAGCAGGGTGACCATGCCCAGGAGCACGAGGGCCGCCGCGGCGCGGAGCTTCATGCGCGCATCATGCCGCGTCCGGGTCAGTGCTGCGGCAACACCAGATCGGCGCGCCGTTCCTTCGGCGTGACCTCGATCCGCTCGAACTTCCCGCCGCGGTACTCGACCTCGACCACCGTGTCGCCGGGTGCGTGCAGGCGGAAGGCGACGTCCCAGTCCTTCGGCCAGGTCGGCAACACCAGCAGCGAGCGACCGACCGGCTGGAGCAGCATGCACTGCGCGGTCATCAGCAGATTGCTGCCGTGGTCCTGGTCGGGGAGCCAGTCGAAGTTCGGGCCCCACATCGCCGGGAAGCGGAAGGCGCGGTTGGCATTGCGCACCTTGGCGAGCAGGTTGTCGCGCGCCTCGTCGACGAGACCGAGCAGCGCGGCCTGCTGACCGTCCTGGGTCCAACCCTGCGTCATCTTCTCCGCGCGACGGGCGAAGGTGGCGCGCGCCACGTCGAGTCCGTCGCGCATCAGGCCGAAGCGGCGGAAGGGGAAGATCGCGTAGAGCTCGGGGTTCTCGACGTTGCTCCGCCGCGGTTCGTACTTCGCCGCCGGTGCGATCACGCGCACGCCGTCGACATCCTGCGTGGGGATCGGCGGCAGGATCGCGCGCAGCTTCGCGAAGCGGGCGCGGCGCTCGCCGTCGAGCTGGTCCGACGGCAACGCGAGCAGACGTTCGAGCACGTCGTGCAGCCCGGCGACGGTCGGCAGGTCGTCCTCGACTCCGAACCAGAAGGTCTCGATCGCCTGCGTCGGCGTGATGCGCAAGGTGCCGTCGTCGCGGCGCGGGAAGCGCGAGTCGAAGTAGGCGAGGACCGCATCGGCCATCGGCAGGAGCTGCGCGCGCACGAAGCCGGCGTCGGAGTGGTAGTCGTTGCGATCGAGCATCAGCGCGAGCAGCTCCGGACCCTGGTTCCACGCCCAGCGCCAATAGCCGCACTGCACGTCGTTCGGCTCACGACCCTTGCGATCCCAGCCGTAGTCGTTGTTCGCATAGGTGCCGAAGGGCGTCATCGTCTCGGGGAACCACACGCCCTCGACGCGGTGCCAGATCTTGGCGCGCGCCTGAGCCAGCGGCACCGCCGACTCGAAGAGACGGAACAGCGCTTCCATCATCTCGAAGTCGCCCTGCGCGAGCATCGGGTGGTACGGCAGCCGCGTGTTCTGCCACCAGAAGCAGTCGCCCCAACGACGCCAGTCGGCATTCAGGTCGGGACCACCGGCGAAGCGCGGCTCGACGGTGAAGATCGAGCCGTTGAACTTGATCGGGAACGCGCCGCGTCCGCCGCAGGCCTGCACCCAACGCTGCAGCAGCAAGGCCTGCGTGAGTCGCGAGGGTGGCGCGGGATCGGCGTTCGCGCCGCTGTCGGCGACGACCTCGCCGTCGCGCAGGATGGTCATGCGAGCCGACACGGCGTCGTAGCGCGCCTCGACCTCGTGCTTCTCGCCGGCGGGCAGTGCACCTGCGGCGATCAACTGGCGCTCGCCGACGATCAGGCGCAGCGCATGGCCCGGATGCGTGTCGAAGAGGAAGCCGTCGCTGCCGCCGGCGGTGACCTTGTCGACGATGCGTCCGATCGGATGCGCGGGATCCTGCTGCACCGTGGCGTGCAGGGTGAAGCCCGCGGCGAGGTCGAGCGCAGCGGCATCGGTATCGATCAGCGGCAGGTCGATCGCGCTGCGCGCGTACAGCTCGCGCCCACCACGCGTGATGTGCAGATCGGCGATGGTCCCGACGAAGCGGTTGCCGCCACCGCTGTCGACGCCGACGCGCAGCGGATGACGATTCACGGGCACCGCGTCGCTCGTCGCGGTCTTCTCGCCGGCGAGGATCCACGAGCGCGCGAAGAACTCGTGCCACCACGCCGCGGTGCGCGTGGCCGCGACCTGCGGATCCGCGGCCTCGACCAGCGCGGCCGCGCGCGTCGTCCACGCCGCGGGATCCGCGTCCTGCACCGACGGCGCCGCGATGCACAGCGCGAAGTGTGTTCCGCGCGGCGTGATCAACACCGGTTCGAGCGGGTCGCGGATGCTGCCCGGCTGCGCATCACCGCCGAGCAGCAGTCCGAAGGTGCGGTGCAGCAGCGGATCGCGCACCTTGTCCGCCGCCGCGTCGAGTCCCTGGTGGTGCAAGGTCGCAGGCACCACCGAGCCGGCGTTGTGGTGGAAGAAACCGAAGTGGCGCGGCGCGCCGTCCTGCGCCACCGCGCGATCGGCCGACTCCTCGACCACCATCTCGGCGGGCGCGTCCTGCATGGTCCAGCTCGAGCGCAGCTCCTCGCCGGTCAACCGACGTGCGCTCTTGCGCCAGGTCGACGCGCTCATCACGAGCTGCTCCGGCCGCGCGCTCTCGCCGATCACGTGCACGACATCGGCGCCGGAATCGACGAAGAGCGTGAGGCTCACGCGGCGCTCGCCCTCGCCGAAGGTCACACGGATGCAGCCGTCGCGCAGGCACAGTCGCTGCTCGAAGGCGTCACCGTCGACCGGCCGTCGCACCTGCACCTCGAAACTGCCGAGCTTCAGCAGCCGCGAAGCCTCGCTGAACGAGTCGGTGCGCGAGACCAGCGCGTGCAGCACACCGTCCGCAGTCACCCAGACGTTGCAGCCGACCTCGCCATTGCCGATCGGCATCGAGCCGGAGGCATCGCGGCTGGGGCTGCGCCACACGAGGTCATGGGCGTCGAGCGCTGCGGGGGCCTGGGCGCGCAACAGACCTGGGTCCGTAGGCCGGAGAATCGTCGCGCGCAGCGACGATTCGGAGGCCGATGGGCCCCAGCCAACAAAGCGGCCTGGGCCATTCTGGTCGGCGCGCAGCGGCGACGCGGCAACCCGCATGGGTTGCGGCTCAGGCCGCGATGGGTCCGTAGGCCGGAGAATCGTCGCGCGCAGCGACGATTCGGAGGCCGAAGGGCCCCAGCCAACAAAGCGGCCTGGGCCATTCTGGTCGGCGCGCAGCGGCGACGCGGCAACCCGCATGGGTTGCGGCCCAGGCCGCGATGCGAGACCCAGGAGGACGGCGGACCACCAGACCGATCGGAAGGTCATGTGGGCATCATCGCCGGCGACCGGGCGTACCCCAGGAGCGAAGCCGAGGATGGCGACGATCGGATTCCTTGTCTGACCCGGCGAGCGTTCGGCAGTCCTCCTCCTGAACCGCGCGGGTGGGTCGTCCAGCCGCGCCCTGCACCAGCCCCCAAGCACAGGAGTCCGTCGTCATGTCCCGCATCTTCCGCGCCCATCATCGTCTCGCCCTCTCCGGTCTGCTCGCCGCGCTCGCGGCGCCGGCCCAGGCCCAGAACGCCCATCCCTTCCTCGCGCCCTTCGGCACCGGCTGCCCGAACGCGACCGGAGTCGGCCCCGCGCTGCAGGGCTTCGGCCTCCCGGCCCTGGGCACCAGCATGAAGCTGGCGATGACGCTCGGAGTCCCCGGCGACCTCGGCTTCCTGCTGTTCGGTCTCGCACCGCTCAACCCCCCGCTCGACCTCGGCTTCGTCGGCTCGCCGGGCTGCCTCCTGCTGACCATGCCGGATCTCGCCGTGCTGTCGGCGCCGATCGGCGCGACCGGCACCGCGGGCATGGTCCTGCAGATGCCGTCGACACCTGCGCTCGCGGGTGCCCAGGTCACCACGCAGTGGCTCGAGTTCGACTTCACGACCCTGCACTTCTCCACCTCGCGCGGAGCCGTCGCCGGCATCGCGGCCGTGCCGCCCGCGATGTCGATCGGGACGATCACGCCGACTTCGGGATCGCTCTCGGTCGGACAGACCATCACGCTGCGCGTCACCAACCTCGGCACGCAGGACCCCGACGATCTCTGCCTGCGCATCTTCGACCTGGCCACCGGCCAGAGCTCGTTGCTGCGCGCGCAGTCGATCGTCTTCGACCCGAACACCGGCGAGGACGTCGTGACCGCGAAGTTGGTGACCGCGAACACGCCCTACCAGATCGCCAACCACGTGATGCTGATGCGCGGCACCGGCGACACCGTGCCGACCTCCGGCAGCGGCTGCCTCGTCGCACCGCCCTCCGCATGGGGCTGGGGCGGCGCGGATCTCAATGGCTCGGGAGCACTCGCTCCGACCGGCCTGTTCACGCTGGCCGACACCTCGACCTCGACGGTGCACTGGGTCCTCGACACCACGGCACAGGTCCTCTACGTCGACATCCCGATCTACCCCTTCGGCAACGGCGGCGTCTATCCGCCGAACTCCTCGGCCAAGCTCGACGCGCACGGCAATCTGGACTGCGGCAACAACGTCCCGCCCGACCACTTCGACAAGTTCATGGAGACGCTGATCGTCAGCGCCTCGTGCAACGGCGGCACCGGCCTGACCAACCAGCAGCTCGCCACCGAACTCGCCCCCCGAGTGCAGGAGACCTTCGACCTCCACTTCGGCGCCGGTCGCCTGACGATCACCGCGAACACCACGGGATCGATGGCGCGCATCGAGATCCGCTCCACGGATCCGGCCTGCACGATGACCTCGGGCGGCGGGTCGGTCGTGTTGCACCAGTGAGTCGCGCTCGCGCCCGAGACGGATCACGCCGCGGAGCGGGCCACCGGCCCGCTCCTTGACCTCGTCCTGTCGGTCGTCGATCCTCCGCGCGCGACTTCCGCGGCACCTTGGCTCGCCGCGGATCGAGTGCGACCGCGAGCGCGCGCGATGACGGGCACAGTGCACAAGGTCTTCCTCTCCTCGACCTTCCTCGACCAGGAGGAACGTCGGCGCCACATCATCGCGGCGATCGAGAGTTTCGAGGACATGAAGTGCGTGGCGATGGAGCGCTTCACGGCGACCACGCATCCGGCGCTCGAGACCTGTCGGAAGGGTGCGAGCGAGGCCGACCTCTTCATCGGCATCCTCGCCTACCGCTACGGCTGGATCCCCGACGGCGAGCAGAAGTCGATCACCGAACTCGAACACGATGCGGCGCACGCCGCGGGTGTCGATCGCTTGATGTTCACGATCGATCCGCGCAAGCGGCCGATGATTCCGGAGGTCGACGCGGACCCCATGCCGGATCGGTGGGCCCGGCAACAGATGCTCGACACCTTCAAGGGCCGCCTGTCGGGCACCGGGATCACAGCACGCACCTTCTCGGACGACACCGAGTCGTACGTCTCGTCATCTACGCGGTGCAACAGTGGAGAGAAGGGCGCAGGCTCAGACCAGCCGCGACTCCACTCGCGGCGAGAACGACGCTCCCGCAGAACGAGATGCGCTACCGCGACGCGCTCCTCGCCGAGCACCGCTACCTGCGCTTCGTCGGCTTCCCCAGCCGCCAGCGTGCGCCAATCTCGTGGCGCAGGGTCGCCGAGTCCTTGAAGGTCCTGCGAACGCCCCTGGTCTCGAGCCATCGCCTGAACTCGGCGAGTCGCCGGATCCGGCGTTCCACCCCCACGGCCGCGGCGATGAACTCCTTCGAGGCAGCTCCGTGCTGCTTCATCGCGACCTCGAGCGCATCGGCGTCCTTGCTCTCCTTCGGCCAGTCAACGCCGTCCTCGAGCAGGAAGGCGAGGACCTGCTTGCCGCTCGCCACAGCGCGTTCGCACTCGAGCCAGGTGATGCTCTTCAGCTCCTCCCCACTCTTGCACGGCTGATCCGGCGGCTCCCAGCCGTAGCGCTGCGCGACGATCACCACCAGGACATCGCAACCATCGACGCGCTGCATGCACTCGTCGTAGGGGTCGTTGTCCTTCGCCTCCCAGTACTCGTGCATGACCGGGAACACGTCGGCGTGCAGCGCTGCATCCTTCGCGATCTGCCGATGCGCCTCCAGATCCTCCGACGTCGACGACACGAACACCCGCGGCGCACCTCGGGCCTCACGCTTCTCCTTGCTCGACTTCTTCATGGCCGACCCTGCGACGGCCGGAAGCGTAGCGAGCGGAGGCGCCGCGTGGACTCAGCGAGTCCTCAGACCTTCCCGTGCACCGCCATCACCGCCTTCGGCGTGCGCGCGGCCATCGAGTCGTCCATCGCCTCGATCACGCGGTCGAAGGGATACAGGCGCGCATAGGCCTCGACTTCGAAGGCGCCGCGGTCGATGAGCGTCATCGCGTTCTCGAAGTCCTCGCGGCTGCTGCCCATCACGCCGCAGAGGCGCTGGCCGGAGCGGGTGAAGGCGGTGGCTTCGAAGGGGACGTTGCTGGGGTAGGTCGCGATCACGCAGATCTCGCCTTCGAGGTGCACGCTGAGACCGGCGGTCGCGAGTGCAGACGGTGCCCCCGAGCACTCGACGAGCACGTCGACGAGTCCGCCTTCGAAGTCGTCGCCGAAGCGGCGGCCGTCGAGGGCTTCGACGCCGGCCTTGAGCTTCTCGTGGAGCTGTTCGCCCTTGCCGAGCACGATCGGGGTGAAGCCGCGCTCGGCGGCGAGCTTGAGGCGCACGTCCTTGTCGCGCTCGATGCCGGTCACCGCGACGCGCGCGCCGGCGGACTTGCACAGCTCGGCGGCCATCAGGCCCATGATCCCGCAACCGGTGACCACGACGTCCATGCCGGGACGGATGTCGACCTTGCGCAGGATGCCCTGCGCGACCACCGACAGCGGCTCGACGACCGCACCCTGGAAGGGCGTGAGCGAGCGCGGCAGCGGCACGCAGCGATCGACCTCGAGGACCATGCGGTGCGCGAGCGCGCCGTCGCGGTGGAAGCCGAGGATCTGCTTGCGACGGCAGTAGTTCCACCGGCCGCGACGGCAGCCGCGACAGCGCGGATCGTTGCAGCCGCGCATCGGCACGGGGCAGACCACGTCGCCGACCTTCAAGCCGCCGTAGCCCTCGGTGCCCGGTCCGAAGGCGGCGATGCGCACGCTGCACTCGTGACCGAGGGTGCGCGGACGCTGCACCCAGTTGAAGTTCGACTTGCCGAGGCTCGCGCTGTTGTCGGAGCCGCACACGCCGACGAACAGCGGCTCGACGAGCACCTCGCCGGGCCCCGGGTCGCCGACGCGCACCGTCTCGACCGCGAGGTTGCGGGTCAGTGGACCTTTCGGATCGGAAGGGTCGATGGACTCGCTGCCGAGGAGACGGAGGGCGGTGGCGGCGTGGCTCATGGCGGATCTGTGGCGGGAGCTATAGCACCACGGAGCATCCGGCGACAAATCGCGCGGTGTCGGAACGCGACGTTGCACCGACCGCGCTTCCCTCGCCGGTGGGCAGCGCCCATGCTCGGGCGCGATGCGCGTCCTGGTCGTCAACGCCGGCTCCTCGACCCTGAAGTTCCAGCTCATCGCCACCGATCCCGCGGCCCTCGACGGCGACACCGACCGCCGCCTGCTGCGCGGTGTCATCGAGCGGATCGGCGGACACGCCGTCGTCCGCATGCAGCGCGAGGGCCGACCGCGGACGGTCGACGAACTCCCGCTGCGCGACCACCGCGCGGCTCTCGAATTCGTGCTGCGGTGGATCGTCTCCGACGCATCCGGCATCGACGAGGTAC
This sequence comes from Planctomycetota bacterium, assembly GCA_046349595.1. GTDB lineage: Bacteria > Planctomycetota > UBA1135 > UBA1135 > UBA2386 > JACRLW01. The sequence continues at coordinate 61,089 of JAXMCA010000001.1, read as the reverse complement.
GCTCCTTCGCCGACATCCACGCGGTCGGCCACCGCGTGGTGCACGGCGGCCAACGCTTCCGCCAGTCGGTGCGGCTCGACGACGACGTGGTGCACGCGATCGAGGACCAGATCGAACTCGCGCCGCTGCACAACCCGGCCAACCTGCGCGGCATCCGTGCGATCACCGACCTGCTCGGGCCGGGCGTGCCGCAGGTCGCGGTCTTCGACACGGCCTTCCACGCCACGATGCCCGAGACCTCGTTCCTCTACGCGATCCCCTACTCCTACTACCGGCGCTACGGCGTGCGCCGCTACGGCTTCCACGGCACCTCGCACCGCTACGTCGCGTGGCGCTACCGCAGGCTGCGCGGGATCGAGCGCAAGGACGTGAACATCGTCACGCTCCACCTCGGCAACGGCTGCTCGGCCTGCGCGATCAAGGCCGGCGACTCCTTCGACACCTCGATGGGCTTCACGCCGCTCGAAGGTCTGGTGATGGGCACGCGCAGCGGCGACCTCGATCCCTCGCTGATCGCGTGGCTCGCGGAGAAGGAGGGCAGCACCGCGCACGATGTCGAGAAGCTGCTCAACAGCCAATCGGGAATGCTCGGCATCTCGGGTCTCACCGGCGACATGCGCGAGCTGCTCGCCGAGGAACGCGAACACCAGGACCGCCGCGTCACGCTGGCGATCGAGATGTTCTGCCAGCGCGTGCGCCGCTACGTCGGCGCCTATCTCGCCGAACTCGGCGGCGCGGACGCGATCGTCTTCACCGGCGGCATCGGCGAGAACTCGCCGGAAATCCGCGCGCGCATCTGTCGCGGACTCGGCTGGCTCGGGCTCGATCTCGACATGGATCGCAATGCGCACCTGGTCGAAGGCGCGCAGGGTTGCGTGTCCACGGAGGGCAGCCGTCTCGCGGCCTGGGTGATCCCCACCGACGAGGAACTGCTCATCGCCCACGACACCGTCCGCGTGGTGACCACCGGGGATCCGCACACGCGTTGACGGTCACGGAGCAAGCCGCTCCCGGCGGCTCAGGAGTTGATCACGCAGTCGATGCCGTTGGTCAGCACCAGCGACGCGGTGGAGGTCAACGACACGCCCTGGAACGCCACGTGTGCGCCGACCAGTGACGCGACATTCGGAATCGACCAGACGACCGAGGCCTGACCCGAACCGCTCAGCGTTCCGCTGTCGTAGGCGACCAGCGTGCCGAAATCGAGGATCAGGCGTCCGCCGATGCCGGGCACGGTCCCCGGAGAAGCCGCCCAGCCGAAGCTGATCAGGCTGCCGTACGGCATGCCGCTGTAGCCGTTGAGCGTCGCGGTGAAGGAACCGCCGATCGGGAAGATGCGACCCGAGGCACCTCCCCGCGGGCCGTTCAGCGTGAAGGTCGGCAGGTCCGCGAACTGGAATCCGACCTTGAGCACCACTCCCGACGAGCTGGTCGCGACCGCAGCGCTCGAGGCCCCGGAGCCGAAGGCACCGAAGGCGTCGCGTGCGATCGGCAGGTCGTTGCGACCCGGATCGCCGTCGGTCTGGTGGTGACCCAACGACGTCGGCGGAGTGGCCGTGCGATCGATCGCCTTCTGGATGTCGACGACGATGTCGCTGACCCCGTCATAGACGAACGGGATGTCGAAGGGGATCAGCTGCCAGGTCTGCGCGACCCAGTTGTGGGTCACGATCTGGTGGGCGTAGACCGGAACCGGATTCGGCAGATTGGTCGCGAAGCTGGTGCTGAGCGCTCCACCGGGTGGCACCATGCTCATGGTGATCGCAAGGCGGTTGTAGGTCGTGCTGAGCGTCGCCTGCGACAGGACCTCCATGCCGAGGATCAGTCCGCCGGTGCTCGGCAGGTAGTTCGCCGGAACGATCTGTTGCCAGCGCCCCTCATCGAAGTTCGCGGAGCTCGGCAGCACGCCGAGCGGGATGATCTGACCGGTGCTGCCTCCGGTGTACGACTGCGGAAAACGCAGTGTGTTCGACTGGGCGGTGAGGGCAGCGGTCGACAGCAGGAGGGAGAGCGTTGCGGTGGCGAGCGTAGCGCGCATGCGTGGGACTCCAGGGACTACAGGGATGTGGGATCGGGCGTGGCGGAGAGTAGACCGCCGCGTGGCACTCCGGGAAGGCGATGTGCGCCATTGCTGTCCCGACCCTGGAGCCGCGGCGCGCACGACCGGAGCTTCCCCGAAGCGCGGGGGAAGGATCGTCGCGCCGCCCGACGATTCGGGGGGCCGTAGAGACCGCGCGCCGGACTTCGACCGGATCCTATGGCTCACCGCGTGCGGGCACGGCACCGTGCTGTGGCCGTCACGAGGACCGCGAGCGGACCGAGACCGATGCGAGGGGTTGGGACCGCGATCTACGCTCGTCCGTCACTCGACCATGCGAGCGATCCTGGCGATGGGTCCGGGTGGCTACGGCGTCGGCGACTCCCTGCGGATCGGTCTGCCCATGAAGCTCACGATGACCGCGGCCGCGGCCGTGCTGATCCCGCTGCTGTGGCCACCGATCCCGCGCCGAGGACGGCGGCGTTCAGGAGTGCGTGGTGTCCGGAACGCGCGGCACGTGGCGCCGCGGGTCGCGCGGCGGCAGGTTGTTCTCGGGGCGGCCCTCGAACCACATCATGTTCTTGACCGGCGCGACGAGGGCCGCGATGCGCGCGAGCAGGGACTCGGGGACCGCGAGCGCGAGCGCGGCGAGGTTGGCCTGCAGTTCGGCACGCGTGCCGATGCCGACGATGGTGGTCGCCACGTGCGGGTTGCGCGCGGCGAAGTTCACAGCGACCTGGGCGACGTCGAAACCGGCCTCGCGGCACAGCGCGGCGATGCGCGGCGCGACCGCCTTCACCGGCGCCGGGCTGCGATGCCACGCCGGCGGCGCGCGCTCGGTGAGCAATCCCTGCAGGAGAGGTGATGCACTCATCAGGCCGATGCCGCGCGCCTGCGCCAGCGGCACCAGTTCCTCGTCGAGTTCGTCCTCCACCAGGTTGCAGTGCGCCCAGGACAGGATCGTGTCGATCGCGCACTGCTCGGCGAGCGCACGCAGATAGCGAACCGGCAGCCCGGTGATGCCGACTGCACGCACCTTGCCCTGCTCCTTGAGACGCAGCGCCGCCGGGATCGCCTCGCCGAGCACCTGCTCGCGCGTGCCGAACTCCACGTCGTGGATCTGGAAGATGTCGATGCGGTCGGTCTGCAGGCGCTTCAGCGATTCCTCGAGACTCGCCGCGACGCGCGCCGCGGAGAAGTCGAAGCGATCGAAGCCGTCGCGACAGCACTTGGTGGCGAGGGTCACTCGGTCGCGACGTCCGCGCAGCGCCTGTCCGAGCCGCGTCTCCGCGAGTCCGAAGCCGTAGAGCGGCGCGGTGTCGAAGTGATCGACGCCGGCGTCGATCGCGGCGTGCACCGCGCGCTCCGCCTCCTGCGCGTCGATCGCGCCGAACACGTCGCCCAGCGTGGCGGTGCCGAAGCCGAGCTGCGGCAGCGTGATCCCGGTGCGCCCGAGCGCGCGGCGTTGCATCGCGGTCAGGGCTTGCCGACCTCGCGCCACGCCTTCGACTTCGCCGAGTCGAGCACGGCTTCGCAGACGAGTTGCGTGACCTGAGCGTCGCGGAAGGTCGGGCCCACCGCTTCGCCCTTCGCGAGGCCCTGCAGGAAGTCGGCGACCTGATGCACGAAGCTGTGCTCGTAGCCGATCTGCAGACCCGGCACCCACCACTTGTTCATGTACGGGTGGTCGCCGTCGGTCACGTGGATCGAACGCCAGCCGCGCACGCGGCCCTCGTCCTCGTGGTCGAAGTACTCGAGGCGGTGCAGGTCGTGCAGGTCCCAGCGGATCGAGGCGTGCTCGCCGTTGATCTCGAAGGTGTAGAGCGCCTTGTGGCCGCGCGCGTAGCGCGTCGACTCGAAGGTGCCGAGCGAGCCGTTGTCGAAGCGGGCGAGGAAGGCGCAGGCGTCGTCGATGCCGACCGGCTCGACCTTGCCGGTCAGGTTGTGCATGCGCTCCTTCACGAAGGTCTCCGTCATCGCGGTGACGGAGCCGATGCCGCCGTTGAGCCAGATCGCGGTGTCGATGCAGTGCGCGAGCAGGTCACCGGTCACGCCGCTGCCGGCGGCCTTCACGTCGAGGCGCCACAGGCCGGCTCCACCCTGCGGCAGGCTCGCCGCGATGGTCCAGTCCTGCAGGAACACGGCGCGGTAGTGGAACACCTTGCCGAGGCGGCCCTCGTCGATGAGCTGCTTGGCGAGCGTGACCGCCGGAACGCGCCGGTAGTTGTACCAGACGATGTTCGGCACCTTCGCCTTCTCGACCGCGGCCACCATCTCGGCGCCCTCGGCCGCGGTGCGTGCGAGCGGCTTCTCGCACAGGATCATCTTGCCCTTGGCCGCAGCGGCGAGCGCGATCTCCTTGTGCGAGTCGTTCGGCGTGCAGATGTCGATCGCGTCGACATCGCTGCGCTCGATCAGCTTGCGCCAATCGGTCTCGTGCGAGGCGTAGCCCCACTGCGAGGCGAAGGCGGCGACCTTGTCGGCGCTGCGCGCGCACACCGCCTGCAACACCGGCTCGTACGGCAGGTCGAAGAAGTTCGACACCTTGCGGTACGCGTTGGAGTGGGCACGGCCCATGAAGCCGGTGCCGACCAGACCGATCCTGAGCTTCTTCTTGGTCATCGGACTTGCTCCCTTCCGCTCACGACCAGCCGTGCGCATCGCGCACCTTGATCATCGCCCCGAGGATGTCGTTCCAGGTCTGCGGGTCCTCCATCACCTTGTTGGGGAACATGCAGCCGTCCCAGCACAGATGCTTCACCTTGCGGGTCGGCTTGCCGTCCGCTCCACGCAGCCAGAAGCCGGCGTGATGGGGAATGTCGAGCTTGCCGTTGGGATCCTTCGGCAGGCAGTGACGACCGGTCTTGTCGTGCGAGCCCGAGCCGAACACCGTGGCGTCGTTCTGCGCGACATGGAAGTCGCGGACCCAGGGACGCAGCGCATCGGTCAGCTTCTTGTAGGCCGACTCGAAAGCGCCCTTGTCCTTCCAGTCGAAGCCCTTCGGCACCAACGCATCCTCCGGCGCGTTGTAGCCCAGCGCGTAGAGCAGGGTGTGCGCCATGTCGGCCTGGAAGCCGAGCGCCTCGGGATCGCCGACCGCTTCGAGGAGCTGCAGCATGCGCTTCCAGCTGTGCATGCCGCCCCAGCAGATCTCGCCCTCCGCGGCGAGGTGCTCGCCGTGGTCCTTGGCGATCTTCGCGGCCTCCTTGAAGGTGCTCGCGATCTTCTTCTGGTTGCCCTCCGGGTCCTTGGCCCAGTCGCCGACGCCGCAGGACGAGTCGATACGGACGATGCCGTCGGGTCGCACACCCATCTCGCGCAGCTTGCGCGCGATGCGGCAGGCCTTCTTCACCTGGGTGAGGAATGCGGTCCGCTCCTTGTCGTCGCCCATCGCCGAGCCACCGCCGGTCGGCCCCCACACCGGCGCGACCAGGGACCCGATCACGAGGCCGCGGGACGTGACCTTCTGCGCGAGCTTCTTCAGCTCGTCGTCGCCCGCATCGATCGAGGTGTGCGGGTCGAAGAGGAACAGGTCGACGCCGTCGAACTTCTGGCCGTCGACCCGCGCGGCGGCGGTCAGGTCGAGCATGCGGTCGAGTCCGATCGGCGGATGGTCGGTTCCTTCCTCCTTGCCGACGAGTCCGGGCCAGGTGGCGTTGTGCAGCTTGGGATAGGCGTGCTTGGTCGCGGTCATCTCGGGAGCCTCCGGGGCCCTTGGATCATGCGCCTTGCGCGGTGCGCGAGGCAACCACGATGTCGCCGCAGGCCGATCAGCGATGATGCCGGCGATGGCGACGGAATCGCAACCAAGCATCCCGGCACGGGTGCGCCGCGTGGTGGCGATCCTGCTCGTCGCCGGCGCCGTCGCATGGTTCCTGCACGGTCGCGCCGACGCGTGGTTCTTCTGGCCGGACGCCGAGGACCATCTCCGCGGGCAACGCGACGCGCTCGGGGTCGAGCTCGAAGCGCTGCCCCTGACCACGCCCGACGGCCTCGCCCTCGACGCCTGGCTGCTCCACGGGCGCGGGGAGCACCTCGGCACGGTGGTCTTCTGTCACGGCAATGCCGCGAACATCAGCCTGCACGCGCCCTCGATCGTCTGGCTGTGTGCACGCGGCTACGACGTGCTCGCCTTCGACTACCGTGGATACGGCAGGAGCCAGGGGACGCCGTCGCGCGAGGGTCTCGTGGTCGACGCGCTGTGTGCGATCGACACGGCAGTGCAGCGCGACCCGCAGCGCACCTTCGTGTTCGGCCACAGCCTCGGCGGCGCGATCGCGACGCTCGCGATCGCACGACGACCGGCGGTGCGTGCGCTCGTCGTCGAATCGAGCTTCCCGACCTGGCGCGCGGCCGGCGCGGCCCAGGCGCCCTGGCTCTCCTTCCTCGTCCCCCTGCTGGTCTCCGCGGGTGACGAGCCGATCGACGCGGTTTCTCGCATCGCGCCGCGCCCGATCCTCGTGATCCACGGCGAAGACGACCGCATCGTCCCGCTGGCGCTCGGCCGCGAACTGTTCGCTGCGGCGCGCGAGCCCAAGACGCTCCATGTCGCGCAGGGCAGCGGGCACGCCACGCCGTGGAAGGTCGAGGGCACGCGCTTCGAGGACCTGGTCTGCAGGTTCCTTCACGACGCGCATCCGCGCTGAGTGCGAGCCCCTCCCCGTCCTCGCGTGTCCACGCGAGAATCCGCCGCGGAGGACGAACGCATGAAGATCGATCGTGTCGGTGTGCCTTCGACGATGCGGCACTGCGGACTCTCCCTCTCCTGCTGGGCATGGCTCGGCGCGGCGCTGTGTGCGATGGCGGTGTTCGTCATCGCGTGGTCCTATCGCGAGGACTGGGGCATCGCGGTGGGCCTGCTCGCGGTGATGATCGTGCCTGTGCTGCTCCTGGCCTGCGCCGCGACGTCGCACGGGCCCGTGAGGAAGGGAGCGACGCCGGACGCGAAGCGGATCTGAGCCGCGGCGCATCGCGGCCTGGGCCGCAAGCCATTCGGGTTGCCGCGTCGGCGCTGCGCGCCGACCAGGGAGGCCCAGGCTGCCTTGTTCTCCGGGGCCCTTCGGCCTTCGAATCGTCGCTTCGCGCGACGATTCTCCGGCCTACGGGCGCAATGTGCCGGCAGCATCCCCGTCTACGCTGCCGGCATGGCGCTGTCGCTCGCCCTCGCACTCGTCACCCTGGTCCTTCGTCCGCAGGACCAGGGCGATCCCGAGCTCTCCCCCAACGGTCGTACGCATTACCTCGGTCGCAAGATCGCGCACACCATGCACTGGTCGGGCGCGGACTGGCTGATGCGGGCGACGCGTGAGGACGAGGAGAACGGCGTGCGGCTGAGGCAGTGGCTCGCCGTGCGCAAGGCCCAGAGCGTGTGCGACCTCGGCTGCGGCAACGGCTACCACACGCTGCCGCTCGCCGAGGCGGTCGGCGCGGAGGGAGAAGTCTTCGCCATCGACCTGCAGCCGGAGATGCTCGAGCTGCTGAAGGAGCGGCTGGAGGAACGCGCGCTCGACAACGTCGTGCGGATCGAAGCGACCGTCGACGATCCCAAGTTGCCGAAGGAGTCCTGCGATCTCGTGCTGATGGTCGACGTCTACCACGAGCTCTCGCATCCGGTGCGCGTGATGCGGCACCTGCGCGAGGCATTGAAGCCCGGCGGCCGCGTGGTGCTCGTCGAGTTCCGCGCCGAGGATCCGAAGGTGCCGATCCACGAGGAGCACAAGATGACCAAGGCCCAGGTCGTCCGGGAGCTCGCCGCGGCGGGATTCGCCATGACCGATTCCTTCGACGGATTGCCGTGGCAGCACGCGATGGCCTTCACGCCGGTCGAGAAGGATGTGCGCCTCGCACCGCGTCAGGTCCTGCGTGGGTTCCTGACCGCACTCGCGGCCGGCGATCCGTCGATCGTCGCACCCTTCTGCGCGGAACAGGTCGCTCTCGAGGACCTGCCTCCGCTCCCCGCGGACGCGCGCTTCGAGATGCACGCCGGTCCTCGCGGCCGCTTGATCGCGGAGCTGTCCGCGCACGACGGGTCGCCGCTGCGCGCCGGGCGATCCGAGGTCGAACTCACCGTCGACACCGAGGGTCGCTGGTCGATCGCTGCGGTGAGCGCTCCCGGCACCTTCGAGAGCCCGCACGGCGAGAACCGCGACTTCGTCGTGATGCAGACCGCGCTCGCCGGCGATTCGCTCGCAGCGCGCGCCGCGCTCGCCGCCGAGATCGGCTTCGACGGCCTCGCCTGGGACCTCGATCAACTCGCCGACGCGCGGGCCCTGTGCGAATCCGCGGGCGGTGATCTCGTCTCGGCCTATGCGGTGCTCGACCTCACTCAGGACGCCGACGCCGCTCTCGCTCCGATCCGCGGGGCGATGCGCACGCTCGAGGGCGGACCCGGCATGATCTGGCTCGCGCTTCAGCAGCCGGGAACGAGGCCGAGCGACGCCACTCGCGACGACAAGGCGCTCGCAGTTCTGCCCGCGCTCCTGCGCGATGCCGACGCGACCGGTGTCGAGATCGCGCTCTACCCGCACAGCGGCTTCTGGCTCGAGACCACCGACGACGCGAAACGCCTGTGCACGAAGCTCCCCCACCTTCGACTCGGCGTGTGCTTCAACCTCTGCCACTTCCTGCGCACCAGCGACGAGACCGACCCGACACCCCTTCTCGGGCGCTGCGGCTCACGCCTGTTCGCCGTGACCGTCAACGGCGCCGATCTCGACGGCCAGGACTGGCGCACGCTGATCCGCCCGCTCGACGAGGGCGACTTCGATCTGCGCCACTTCCTCGCGACCCTCGACACGCTGCACTTCGCGGGCCCGGTCGGACTGCAGGGCTTCGGCATCACCACTCCGGCGCGCACGCACCTCGCGCGATCGATGACCGCGTGGCGCGCAGTACAGCACCGCTGAATCCCTAGCCGGTGTCCTTCTCGGCCATCTCGATCGCGCAGTCGACACGCAGCTCGAAGCGCCCACGCGCGATCGGGATCATGGCGAGTTCCGGACACTTCTCCTGCAGCCGCTTGCGCAGCAGGATCAGCCGGCTCTCGAGGTTGTCCTTGATCGGCGGCAGGCGGAGGCCGGGATCCAGACGGAGTTCGCGGTTGGTGAACTCGGTGCGTCCGTCCTTCTGATACTGACGGAGCAGCTTCCACAGGATCAGACCGGGCACGTTGCGCACCAGATACTCGCCGTCGACGAACACGCAGTCGTCATTGCGGAAGAACACGAAGCTGCGCACGCGGCGACCGGCGGCCGTCCCCGCGCCCGTGGACGTCGCTCCCGCGGCGTGCTCCTCCGCGTCGTCGTCCTGCATGCGGTCGATTCCGAGCGCGATCTGGTTGGCGAGGATCTGCAGGAAGGCCTCGTCCCACTCGTCGAAGGCGAGCGGATCGCGGCTCTCCACCGCCAGGACCCCGATCAGGCGATCCTCGATCTGCAGTGGCAGGGCGAGTTGTGCCTGTGCATCCGGGAGTCCCGGCAGCGGGACCTCGGGCATCAGACCCATCCCCCGCTCCACGAGCTGCGCGCGCACCGCGCGTCCGTAGGTCATCTCCCGGCCGATCCCGGTGACCTTCACGACGCGACGGTGTTGCGCGGAGGTGCCGATCACGCCGGCACCGAGAGCGACCTCGGCACCCACGCCACTGTCGCCGTAACCGCGGCTCGCGATCGCGACCAGCCTCCCGCAGGCCTCGTCGAACAGGAGGACCATGCTGTGCCGGAAGCCGAGCAGTTCGCCGAGCGTGGACAGAGCGCCGCCGAGCAGATCCTCGAGGGAGTGCGCACGACACAGACGATCGCTGACCGCCTGCAGGCTGCGCAGTTCGGTGAGCGGACCGGCTGCGGACGGGAGCACCTCGGAACACTCGGGGCGCGGCAGCAGGAAGGCCTCGATGCGACGCAGCGACAGCACCTCGAACACGTCGGCCGAGAGCAGGCGGAACACGCCGGCCATCCCGGTGTGCGTTGCGATCACCTGGATGCGCGCGGCCATCGTCGAGAACAACGGGCCCTCGGTCTCCGAGCGCAGGAACCGGAGCTGCAGCTCGTAGGCATCGAGCGAGATGGGGTCGTAGAACTGGACCGCGGCGAAGGGGTTCTCCGCGAGGTTGCGCTGCGTCTTGTTGAAGAACTGCCGCGACAGCGCGACGTGACCCGGACCGGCGTAGTAGACCTGCGAGAGGTAGGTGACGTTCGGCTCGCCGTCCTTGCTGCAGGTGGCGATCAGCGAGGGCGTGATGCCCTGGAAGCAGTGCTGCAGGTCTTCGAGCCGCGGCATCATCGCGACGGTCCTCGACCGGCCTCGAGCGGCTGTCCGGCGTGCGGGCCCGGCGTCTGCACGAACAGGTGCTCGACCCGGAAGCGCGCCGCGTGGCTCGGCCAGTGTGCGATGCGCAGGGTCGTGGACACCGGCAGGCCGACGAAGGCCAGCGACTCGGCAAGACCGCCGCGATAGCGCTCGATCCAGGCGTGATCGTCGGCGGTCGCAGGAGCGAGATCCGACAACCGTCCCTTGATCTGCACCGAGTGGTGGTCGAACGGTCGCGAGAAGCACACCGCGATGCGACCGTTGTCGCGCAGGTTGGCGAGCGTGGCCGCCGAGGTCGCATCGGGGAGGAACACCACCAGCTCCGCGCCTGCGGCCGCGACCCGCGCCCCCATGCCGCGCATGCAGCACGGTCGGCACTGCGCGTCGCGCGTGCCCACCAGCATCGACACGCCGGATTCGAGGAGCTGCTGCAGGTCGGGAGTGATCACGACGGGCGCGGCAGCTTAGCGACAAGGCCGCCCGATGCGGCAGTCGCTTCAGTGCCGGAACGCCACGAGTTCGGACCGTGCTCGCAGGGCCGGCGCAGGGTCCTCCTCGACATGCGGCACCCCCGTCGACGGCACCAGCACGGACTCGAGGCCGCACGCGATGCGACGTCCGCTCGCACGCAGCACCTGCTCGCCCGACAGTCCCGGCACGAAGCGAGGAGTGCCCGACGAACTCCGCCCGACGACCGCGACATCGCGCCCACCCTCCTCCGTGCACAGCGTGAGGTCACGGCAGTGGCGTGCCTGGCAGGAGGCCAGCAGTGCGAGGCAGACGAGCAACAAGGCCGGTGCTCGCAGGCGATGGGCGCAGCGCTCCATGACGCACCTCAGGCGACGCGTGCCGCCAGCGCGGCTTCCCACGCCTTCTCGCCGAGGGTGGAGCGAGCGCCGGCGGTCAAGGCCTCGAAGGCCGCGCCGGGCATCTTGGCGCGCATGTCGTTGAGCATCACCGCACGCTCGGTCGGCGCGAGCGCGGGCAGGATCATCGACATCCACTCCATCGCGCGCGGCGGCGCGATGCGCGCGAGCACGCGTGCGTGCATCGCCGCCAGCGCGGCGTCGTCGAAGTTCGCCCACAGCACGCGGTTGCCCTCCACCTCCTCACGCTCGAGGTGGACGAGTTGCGCCGACACCAGGCGGTGCAACTGGTGCTGGAGCTTCCGTCCGAGCGCCTCGCGTTCCGCGCTCCCGGCATCCTCCAGGCGGTCGAAGACGCGGAGGATCTCCTCCTCCATCCCCGCCATCCGGTTGTGCTCGTTGTCGAGCTCCGCGAACAGCGCCGGCGCCAGCCGCCGGAACTCGGGCATCACCACCACATCCTCGTGCTCCTGGTGCTCCGCCAGGTAGCCGAACAGCGCACGCACGCGCTCGGCGAGCCGGACGATGTCGCCGGCATCGTCGAAGGCGGTGCGGGCCGCCAGGGTGGTGGTCTCGAACAGCAGGACGCGGACGGCCTTGTGGACGGGGGTACAGAGATCGATGCGGGTCATGGATTGGTTTCCTTGCTTGTTCCTCGGTTGCGAGAACCATCGGCCACCCGCGCGAAGCCCACATCCTTTGCGCTTCCTGATCCGTCCCTAAGAACTTCCTACCGGTGAGGAGGGTGACGCCGCGCGCGGATCGGAGGGGTCCCGCAGCGCGCTATCCTGCGGCGATGTTCCGCGCCCCCTTCCTGGCCGTCGCTGCTTCGCTCCTCCCCCTGCTCGCCGCCCAGGACGAAGCTGCGCCTGCGCCGCCGAAGGCCGACGCGGTGCTCCTCCGCATGCGCGGCACGCGCGCCGTGTTCGTGCGCATGCGCGATCAGCTCTTCCCCGATGCCGCGGCCTACCCGGCCTTCTGCGCGGAACACGCCACCACCCCGCGCTCGACGCTGCGCGCGCAGACGCTGAAGGACCTGAAGCACCGCGCGGACACCTCCTTCGCCGCGGTGCACGACACGGTGAGCAAGCTGTCGGACTCGGGCGACATCCACGACCTGCAGCGCTTCTGGATCATCAACGGTTTCGCGTGCGACGCCGACGCCGCGGCCGTGAAGACATTGTGCGCTCTCGACGCCGTCGCCTTCGTCCACCTGCAGACCCAGCCCGGTCAGCCGCAGAATCACCACCGCGCACGCGACGAGGAGTGGATCGAGGCGCGCCGCAAGGACCAGGAACACGCGTTGAAGCGAATCGACGCGCGCGGCGAGGAGGCGGCGTTCGACGTCGAAGCCGCCGAGGTGCCGTGGAACCTCGAACGCATCCGAGCACACGAGGCCTGGAAGCTCGGCGCTCTCGGCCAGGGTGTCGTCGTCGCGGTGCTCGACACGGGAATCGTCCCGGCGCCGGCGCTCCTCGACGCGCTGTGGCGCAACCCCGAAGAGAAGCCCGACGGCAAGGACGACGACGGCAACGGCTACGTCGACGACCTGTTCGGATGGGACTTCCTCGGCGAGACACCCTACGTGGTCGGCGACGGCGACAAGTCGCACGGCTCGATGTGCAGCGGGATCATCGCCGGAAGGCCGCTGCCGACGATGCACACCGTGACCGGTGTGGCACCGCGCGCGCGCCTGATGGTGATGCGCGGCACCGGCTCGCTGCGCGCCTACGAGTACGCCGCGAGCATGGGCGCCGACGTGATGTCGCTGAGCTACATGTGGATCGAGCAGGAGCTCGGCTCGTACCGCGGCGTGTTCCGCACCGCACACGAACACCTCGCAGCGTGCGGCGTGGTCGCGGTCGGCGGAGCCGGCAACTTCGGCATCAGCTCACCGGAAGGGCATCAGATCGCCATCCCCAAGGACATCCCCTGCGTGATCGCCGCCGCCGGCATCGAGAAGGACGGCAAGGCGCCGCGCGCGAGCAGCCGCGGTCCCTGCACCTGGAACGACGTGCCCTTCTTCCTCGACTACCCACCGGAACATCCGCTCGAGAAACCGGACGTCACCGGCTGCTTCGGCGGCTTCCCGGTGTGGCACTGGACCAGCTTCCCCGGTCAACGCCGCATCGAGGTCGCCTACGACGGCGGCGACGGCACCGGCCTGATCGTCGGCCCGCGCGGCAACTCCTTCTCCGGTCCGCACGCCGCCGGTGTCGCCGCGCTGATGTTGTCGGCCAACCACGAGCTCACGCCCTGGAGGGTGAAGGAGCTGATGGAGCGCTCCTGCGAGGACCTCGGCGAATCAGGCCGCGATCGCGTGTACGGTGCCGGCCTGCTCCGCGCCGACGCGGCGGTGGTCGCCGCGCGCGAAGCGAAGATCGAGTGAGAGTGTGCGGCGCACATCGTCGCGCCAGGAAGGAGAACCCAGAACCATGTGTCTGTCCCGCTACCTGCAGTCGCGGCGTTGGAATTGGGAAGGCGACGTGATCGTGCACGAGTCCGTGGTGCCGTCGCACCGGCTGGTCCCCGGCCGCGAGACCAGGCTCATCCGCGGCGGCTATCCCATGGATGTGCGCGAGTTCCTCGTCACCGAGAACAACGCCCTGCTCCGCAAGAAGCTGCACGAGGAGATCACGCCGAAGACCGCCGCCGAGGCCGATCTGTTCCAGGCGCGGCGAGGCACCGCCTTCGACTTCCGCGCCGACACCATCGCCCGCTGGATCGGCGAGAACATCGCCTACCGCGCCGATGGTGAGGATGTGTGGCTGTTCCCGGACGAGACGCTGCACATGGAGAGCGGCGACTGCGAGGACCGCGCCATCCTGCTCGCGGCGTTGCTGGTCGCCTCGGGCATCAGCGCCTACAACGTGCGCGTCGCGCTCGGCCGGATGCGCTTCCACCACGACGACGGCAGCTGCGAGGATTTCGATCACGCCTGGGTGGTCTACCGGCGCGAGGACGGCACCTGGGAGATCAAGGAACCGGTCGCACCGGTGCAGCCCCGCGGCGCGAACAAGAAGCGTCCGGGCGGTCGGGTCGGACGCCTGTGCGCCGCGCACATCGAGTACGAACCGGAGTTCGTCTTCAACGGCGATCACCTGTGGCGCGTGCTCGGCGGACGCAAGCGCGAGTTCCCCGAGGTCGCGATGCGCAGCGAGTGGACGCGTCTCGACCCGAAGTTCGCGGGCAAGGTTCACTGGACCCTGATCCACGACGCGATCGGCGGCTACGGCAGCGACATCGTCGACAAGGTGCGTCGCGGCTTCACCTACGCCTTCGGGCAGTACATCGACTACCCGGACATGCCGCAGCGCTACGACCCGCGCGACCACTTCGACAACTGCTGCATCGAGTCCACCTGGGCCCGCGTGGCCGAGCACCTGCAGGTGTTCCGCGACGAGCAGGACTTCGACCGCTTCGGACGCGCCGCGCACGCGATCGGCGACTTCTATGCACACACCACCTATGCGCACTTCGCGCGGCCCGCGGTGCTCGGTGGGCATCCGGCCGTCGAGGTCTTCGACCCCGCATGGCTCGGCGCAACCCTCGATGCGCACATGGGTCGCCCGCTGCGCTACGACACCGGCAACCTCGACCTGAAGAAGACCTTCACCCAGGGCCCGCTCTGGAGGCAGCACGGCAAGAACGCCGCCGACGCGTCGGTCGAATGGAACGGCCGGCTGATCAGCGGCCGCTACGCCCACGTGCACGACTCGCAGAGCTTCTTCGAGCGCTTCACCTGGATGCCCGACGAGGTCTACGACGGCAAGGACTTCTGGCGCTGCGCCGCCGCACCGCACCACGAGGAGATCGCGGTCGACCAACACACGGGCAAGAACAAGCTCTACGGCACCACCGCCTTCGGCCAGCAATTCGACCGCCGCTACGCCACCGCCGTCTTCCACGTGCGCCAGACCTTCGCATCGATCTGGGGCGCGATCCCGGGCCACGCGGCGCCGGGCCCGCATCCGTTCTGAGTCGACGCGACGGCCGACTCACTTGGCCGTCGTCGGTTCGATCCTGCCGCACATGCGCGCGACCGGATCGACCGGGTCACCGGGATCGAGCGCGAGACGCTCGACGATCCGAAGCAGCTAACATGGGAGCGACCTCGTCCAGACCGGCGCCGCAGGGTCGCGGCATCGAGCAGGACAACGACCGTCTTCGCGGGAAACCGACGATGAGGCAATCGACTCCGAGCGACTTCGGAACTGCGCTGAGAAGCCTGGCCGTGATGCTGCTTCTCGCAGTCGTGCTCCCCGCGCAACGCACCCTGGTCGTCGACAGCGCGAACGGACCGTATTACGACCTGCAACCGGCCCTGCTCGCCTCGCAGCGCGGCGACACCATCCTGATTCGACCCGGCAACGGCAGCGTGTACACGTGCAACTACGACATCCGCAGCAGTCGACGCATCGTCGCGCCGGGACCGGTCAGCCCAATCGTCGCGGCGAACGGCCATTTCTCGGTCCCCGCCGGTGATTTGGTCGTCATCGACAACATCCGCTTCGGCGGACCGCAGCCTGGCTATGGTTGGGTCATCGATTCGAACCTTGGCTCCCCAGGCATCCTCCTGCTGTCGCGGCTCTACCAGGGCAATGTCCCCGGCGTGGACGGCGGGGGAATGGGCGGCGCCGGGCCCGGTGGTTACTTCATCTGGACCGACTGTCATGTGCACTACGGCTGTTGTCCTGCGGTGCTCGCCGGCAACTCCAACGTCTACATCCTCGACTGCGACATGGAGAGCGACTACATTTGGCCGTTCTTCCTGGGGCAACAGGGCGAGATCTTCCTGACCGGCAACTGTCGCGCATGGATCGTGAACACGAGAGCCAAGGGGGGCAACTACTCGGGGCCCGGAACCGGGGGCGATGCTGGACTGCATGCACTCGGCAACAGCCAGGTCTTCATCGGTGGCAGATCGTCGTTCATCGGTGGCACTTGGCAATCCAATGTCGGGACCGAGCGCAACACAGGAATCTGGCTCGGCGACCCGGGA
The DNA here is from genome assembly GCA_046349595.1 of Planctomycetota bacterium. Lineage (GTDB taxonomy): Bacteria > Planctomycetota > UBA1135 > UBA1135 > UBA2386 > JACRLW01. Next base: position 44,876 of record JAXMCA010000001.1, on the reverse strand, counting down.
GTCATCGCGCCAACAGACCTGGTTGTGCTTGACCCGCTGACGATTAGCAACACGGCTCGATACACGCAGGGCCATGAGATCATCCACGAGATGCCCGTCGTCTCCCCTGGAGATGCGATCCGTGGTCAATCACAGCGAATCGCGTTGGTGGGCCCAACGCAGTCCGTGATGGCCCTGTTCGTGAGTCTCATGACGCCGCGCCCGCCGATCGTCACGGACATGGGCGACATCTGGCTCGACCCCGCCACGACCATGCTGCTCGGCGCTGGTGCGGTCGACACCCGGCGCGACCTTGTGCTGAACACCACCATCCCAAACTGGCTGCCGGTCGGCGAAGTGATTCTCTACCAAGCCATCTCGCTCTCGCAGCAGAACATGTTCGAGCTCAGTCCACCGGGCTTCGCCGTGGTGCAATGAACACTCGGGCCGGAGGCTCGCCGCGCGCCGCTATGCGCGCGGAGCGACGGCTCCGGTCGCGAGGGGTCCTTCCGCCCGTCGCACGAACCGCGCGAAGCAGCACAGCCACAGCAAGCCCGCCAGTGCCAATCCCGCAAGCACCAGCCCCCCATAGGTCGACATCGGGTCGTAGCGCAGCGTGATCGACTCGTCGCCGGGCTGGATCCAGATGCCGCGCAGGGCGTGGTCGACGCGTTCGATGGCGACGCTGCGCGTGCCGTCCTTGCCGCGCACGCTGGCGTGCCAGCCGGGGGCGAAGGCGTCGTTGACGACGATCAGTTCGGGGCGCTCGGCGGTGACACGGATGCCGATCTCGCGCGGGGCGTAGTGGTCGAGCTCGACCTTGGGTGGAGCGACGGCGGTGGCGTGCGCCGTGCGCCACGCCACTGCCTCTGCGCTGTCCTGCTCGAGGATCGCGAGGTGCGGGTCGAAGTCGCCGCGGGCGATGCGGTCGACGCGCGCGGTGCGGTCGGCGATCACCTCGAGCGCAGTCGCGGCGAAGGCCTTGGGCATCGCGTTCTTGTTCTCGTAGACGTCGACCTCGGCCTTCTGCGCGAGCGGCAGGGGCAGGGCGTCCTTGAACAGGATCCAGCGCACGCCGAGCAGCGACAGCATCGGCAGGGCCTGCACGTTGTCGAAGGCGTTGATGCGCGACACGAAGGCGTAGTCGGGCGGCGTGCGCGTGGCGCGCAGGCTGAGTTCGGTCACCTCGCGGTACTCCACCGAGTCGTAGCCCGACAGCATCGGCACGCGGTAGAAGGTGTTCGCGTTCGGCTTGAGCACCGAGTTGTCGACCGCCAGCACGCGGTAGGACGGATCCTGCGCGCGGAGGAAGTCGGTGGTCTTGGTCGCCGGCAGGCACAGCGCCGGATCGACCTGCGGGTTGTAGCCCCGCGCGAAGGACAACAGCTCGAAGGACAGGATCGCCAGCGCGAGGCCGGCGACCAGCGCGCGCCGTCGCGGCAGGCGCGCGAGGATGCCGTCGAGACCGATCGCCGCGAGCGTGGCGAGTCCGAAGGCGACGAACAGCAGAGCGCGCAGCAGCTTGGTCTGCGCGAAGCCCGGGATCGCGCGCGCCGCGGCGTAGAGCGGATCGATCTGCCACGCGACGGCGGCCGCCCCCAGCGTGCACAGCCCGAAGAACACCGCGAGGCCGCGACGATCGCGACGCCAGCCGAACCACCCCAGCGCCGACAGCGCCAGGAGCAGCGCGAGCCGTCCGACCCATCCGCCGCACAGCTCGTTGAAGTTCAGGTTGGGTCCGGTCGGTCCCGTCCAGTCGTGGGTGTGCGGCGCGCCGAAGCGGAAGGGCGCGACCAGCAGGCTCGCGGCGTCGCTCGCGGCGAAGGGTGCGATGAGGTCGCTGCGCGCCAGCTCCTGCTTCGCCTGGCTGAGGGAGACGTATTCCGCGACCGGCCAGAGCTGCGGTGCGGCGAGCATCGCGCCGAGCACGCCCGCGATGGCGAGTCCGCCGAATCCGCGCCCCGACAGTTTCACGCCTGCGATCGGCACGAACGCGCGGAACAGGATCCACAGTGCGACGAACAGCGAGACGTGCATCGAGGTCTGCACGTGCCCCGCCACCAGCTGCAGCCCGACGAACAGGCCGAACAACGCGTGGTCGCGTCCGCGCCTCGTCGCGATCGCACGTTCGACCGCCCACAGCATCGCCGGCAGCAGCATCGCCACGTTGCTGTGCGGATGCTCGAGCCATGCGACCTGGAAGCCGCTGAGCATGAACGCGGTCGCGCCGAAGGCCCCCGCCAGGGCGCTCAGGCCGAGCCGCCTCAGGAACAGGAAGCCGAAGGCGCCGGTGAGCAGCAGCCGGATCGCCGCCATCCACGCGTAGGTGTGCAGCGACGGGAACAGGTAGTAGAGCCACTGCAGCGGGAACCACACCGCGGACTGACACGCCGCGACGATCGGCTCCCCCGCGTAGTTGTAGGGCGACCACAGCGGCAGCTCACCCGCGCGCAGACGCTCCGCCGCGAAGTCGTTCCACGGCAGCATCACGATGCTCTGGTCGAGCAGCAGCTCGTTCTGCGGCACGACGGTGGAGTTCACGCTGTGCCACGGCTCGACGCGGTAGAGTGCGTCGAGCTGTGCCAGCACCTTGCCGCCGAACAGCGACTCCGACAGCAACCAGGCGACCAGCGCCGCATGGAACAGGAACACGGCGAGCGCCGCGAAGCGCCCGCGTCCCGTCACGCCTTCTTGGTGCATTCGACCACGTAGCGGAACGACAGCGGCCGGAACGGCCAGATCGAGGTGAACTTGTCGATCGCCTTCCACAGCTTCCAGGTGCGCGCGTTGAGGAAGCTGATGATGGTGTTGTCGTAGCGGACCTTCACGTCGAAGTGCCGCCGCAACAGGCCCGGGATGCGGAACTGGTTCTTGCTGAACAGCCCCCACTCGACGCGCCGTCGCAGGTGGTACCAGAAGATCGACGGGTTCAGCAGGTTCGGCTCGGTCGCCACGTAGCGCCCGCCCGGCTTGAGCACCCGCGCGATCTCCTCCAGCGCCTTCTTCAGGTCCGGCACGTGGTGCAGGAAGTCCCAGCTGTGCACGGTGTCGAAGCTGCCGTCCTCGAAGGGCAGCTCGAGCGCGCTGTGCTCCAGCACCGAGCAGTTGGTCAGACCCTTGGCCGCGATCAGCTCGCGCGCCTGCTCGATCATCGGGATGCAGACGTCGACCCCGACGATCTCCTTCGCGTGCTTGCTCAGCAGCGGGAAGTAGAAGCAGGTCCCGCAGCCCACGTCGAGCAGCCGCCCGGCATCGTTCGGCAGCATCCGCTCGAAGGCCTTCTCCACCAGCCCGCGCACCTCGGGCCGCTTGTCGAGCATGAAGTGGTCGAAGCGCTCGAAGTAGTCCGAGTCCTTGCCCGCGATCAGCTTCTTGTAGTAGCTGCGGATCTGGTCGAGGTTGTAGAGCAAGGTCTTGGGCTTTCGCGGATCGGGGCTCGCGGCGCGAAGTCGGCGGAGGAGTCTACTATCGGACCCCGCGTCACGCCGCTTCGAGTGAGGGAAGGCTCACGGTCGTCGCCGCACCCGCACCGGCGATGGCATCGGACCGACGAAGCCGCTGTCCGATCGCGATCAGCCGGTCTCCCACACGACCTCGATCAGCGGGTGCGACCAGCGGTCCACGCGGCATGTCGCCTCGGATCCCCCGGTGGCGTCCGGTCGCGGGCGCACGTCGTCGCGCTCCCGACGCAACACCGCCACGACCCGCACCTCGCGCACGCGCCCGAGCCTCGGTCGCCAGCACTCGGTGCCCGCGGCCGACAGCTCGCCCACCCGGACTCCGGAGGAATCGACGAGACCGATGCGCGACGGGCCATCCGCCATTCGCAGGACGGCACCCGGCCGCAGCGCATCGAGGTCGCGGTGAATCGCCGCGTCGGCCGGTCGAAGGGCGGCGTGGTCGAGCCAGATGGCGCTGAGGTCGAGGACCTCGTAGCGGAGTCCGAGGGACGGGACCCGCTGGACATGCAGAGGCACAGCGAAGGTCCGACGTCGTACCAGCGGAGCGGCAAGCCCGCCGAGATGCGGCTGCGGAGCATCGGGCCGCACGATCAGGGCGAGCGAGTGCTTCGCTCGGGTCATCGCCACGTACAGCAGCCGACGCTCTTCCTCGAGCTGCCTCGCCGTCTGACCGGGTCTGGACCTCGGATCGGTGACCACCACATGGTCGAACTCGAGCCCCTTGGCCGAGTGGATCGTGCGCAGCTCGACCCCGCGCCCGATCGCACTCTCTCTCCGTTCTTCGGCGAGCGCTTCCTGCACGTAGTCCCGCACGACGCGGGCCGAGACCGCGCCGTCCCCGACCAGTTCGTCGATGCAATCGGCGACGATGCCATCGAGCAGTTCGCTCCAAGGGGAGTCCGGATGACGGGCCACGACGGTGTCCCGGATCGCACACAGCGCAATCTCGTCGAGCGCTCCGGCCGATGCCTCGCGTGACTCGAGAAGCTCCAGCCAGGCCGCCACCTCCGCGACGCGGGCGCGCGGGAAACTCGCGCGGATCCCGACGCGCACCGGGATGTGGCTCTGCTCGAGCGCGGTCCGGATCGCGTGCAGGGTGTCGTGTGTCCGGACCAGCACGGCGAGCTCCCGCGGCGCTGCACAGCGCAAAGAGCCGAGGATGCCCTTCACGTGCTCCACCACCGCCAGGGCCTCTGCCGCGTCGAGCGACGGGCCATCGGCGATCTCGAGGACCTCGACCGCGGGGTCCTCCGACCGCGGCGCACGCACCGCGCGAATGGGCTCCGCCTTCATGCGATCGCGATTGGCCGCGATCACGGCATTCGAGACGGCGACGATCGCAGCTGACGAACGGTAGTTGTCGGTCAGCGCATGCCGCTCGGCGTCGTAGTCCTCCTCGAAGCGGCGGATGAACTCGACGCTCGCGTGGCGAAAGCCGTAGATGCTCTGGTCGTCGTCTCCCACCGCCATCAGTCGGAGCTGCTGCTGCCGCTCGACGCCCTTGCCGGTGCCTCCCTTGGCCAGCGCGGCGATCAGACGGTACTGCACGTCATCGATGTCCTGGTACTCGTCGACCAGCACGTAGCGGTAACCGGCGAGCAGCTCATCCCGCCTCGCCTCCTTGTCGAGTTCGTCGGCTCCCAACTCGAGAGTGCGTACCGCCTCCTCGAGCAGCTCCTTCAGTTCGTTGTCGCTCACCGCACTGCGCGCACCACGATCGGCGAACGATCGCCCGCACAGGCGCGCCGCGAAGCCGTGGTAGGTCGCGATCGTCACGCTGCGCGCGGCATCGCCGATCAGGGCGACCAGTCGATGGCGCAACTCGTGCGCCGTCGACCGATTGAAGCACAGCAGCAGGATCGAGCGCGGCGCAACCCTCTGCACGCGCAGGAGCCACGCACAGCGATGCACCACCACCTTGGTCTTGCCCGAACCGGGTCCGGCGAGGACCAGGAGGTTGCGGTCGATGTCGGCGGTGACGATGGCCTGCTGCGCCGGATTGCGCAGCTCCTCGACGATCCGCCGCAGCGACTCGGCGGTGGTGCCCTGGCGAAGCAGGTCACTCTCGCCCGCGAAGTGGCGCCGCCTGAACTCCGGCGCAGCGAGCGCGAAGTAGTCGCCCACCATGTCGTGCGCGGACCGCATCGATCCGGCGCCGACCTCGGCGTAGCGCGCGACGACGTGCACGCCCTCCTGCTGCGAGGCGTAGTGCTCCTCGAGCGGGCCGTAGTCGTTCCGCGTCACCGTTCCGCTGCCGCGCTCGCGCAATCCGATCGTCATCGCGCGACGGAAGACGGTGAGGCCACCCTGCAGGACGACGACCTCGAGCTCGTGCAGCCACAGCAGGGCGCGTTCGATCGCGGCCAGTCGGTCCTTCACGCGTTGCCCGAGCAGGAGATCGGCCGCCAGCGCCTTCTCGATGTCCTCGTAGGTGAACTCGACGAGCTGGTTGGCGCTCCGCTGCTGCGTCGCGCGATCGATGCGCCGCTCCATCACGTCCAGCGCGACTCCGGCCACTTCGCGTCGCCGGTCCGCGATCTCCCGGATCTGTGCCCAATCGCGTCGCAGGCGGATCTGCCAGGTCTCCGCGGCATCGAGCCGGCGCAGTTCGAGGCTCCCGGTCGTCGCCGCGAGACCTTCGCCGTCTCTCCCAAGACCGGCGAGCAGCCGCTTCACCATGCGGAGTTCGGTGGTCACGTCGCGATCGCGCAAGGTCTGGTTCACAGCACGCAGGGACATCTGCAGCCAGCGGCGCTGACCGGTCTTCGGATCGGTGTCCTCCGCATCCGGCGCCAGCTCCGGCAGGAGATCGAGGAGCTCCCGCTCGAGCGCAGCGGCGTTCTCCAGGCGCTTGCGTGACGGATCGGCGACGCGATCGCGGAGGAACGCGGTCATCGTCGTGCTGGTGCCGACCAACCCGGCCTTCGCCATCGCGTGGATGACGCGCAAGGCCTTCTGGCTGGCCGTGAGAGCGGTTCGTGATGGCGCGACCTCCTCCCAGCGCCTGAACTCCGGCAGCTCGGCGAGCGCATCGGTGTCGCAACGCTCGTCGAAGCGACGCTGCACGAGACTGCTCCACACCGCGCGCCAGAGTTCCGCCTCCGGCGCTTCCAGCTTCTGCGCCGCAATGACCGCATGTGCCTTGGCTCGGTCGCGTTCACGCAGCCGGACCGAGATCGCACGGGTGCGATTCTCGTCGCGGTGGAGGAAGCCCGCGCGCTCGAGCCAGGAGATCGCGGTCACCACCTTGGTCGACGCCTGCCGATCCTCGGCGTCGAAGGAGGTCGAAGCCCGATCGTCGCGCAGCAGCTCACCGGTGGTGATCACGATCGGTCTCTCCTGGTCCTTGCCCTTGCGCTTCAACACCCTCCAGATCGCCTCCAGGTCCGACTTCGACAGGCGCGAACTCGCGATCAGCTCGAACTGCGCTTCCACGTCGTCGTTGTCGTGCAGGAGCACGCAGCGGGCCGGGAGTCCGTCGCGTCCGGCGCGTCCCGCTTCCTGCAGGTAGTTCTCGAGACTCGCCGGCATCTGCGCGTGCACGATCAGTCGCACGTCGGACTTGTTCACGCCCATCCCGAAGGCATTGGTCGCGCACATCACCCGGGCCTCCGAGTGCACGAAGGCATCCTGTCGCGCCTTACGCAGGCCGGCATCGAGTCCGGCGTGGTAGGACAGGGCTTCGAGTCCACGCTGCGTCAGATGCTCGGCGAGTTCGTCGGCGTGACGCCGCCGCGCGCAATACACGATCACCGCACCGGTCAGGGCCGCTTGCAGTTGCTCCTCGACGAGCTCCCGGATGCGCTCCTGCTTGTGCGCATGCGGCACCACCTCCACCGCGAACTCCAGGTTGTCGCGCCTCACGCCTCCTTCGAAGAGCGTCAGTTCGATGCCAAGTTCCTTGCGGAAGTGCTCGCGGATCTCGTCGCGCACCGCGGTGCGCGCCGTCGCCGTCAGACAGACGATCGGGGCCTGCGGCACACCGAGCCGTTCGGCCTGCTCGCGGATGAAGCGCGACGCGTACAGGTAATCGGGGCGGAAGTCGTGCCCCCACTTGGCGAGACAGTGCGCCTCGTCGAAGACCCAGGCGGCGATCTCGCGCCCGTCGAGCAGACGCGCACAGCTCGGGCTCCGCAGTTGCTCGGGCGAGATGTAGAGGATCGCCACCTCGCCGAGACGCACGCGCTCCATCGCGTCGCCGCGATCGGGCGGGGTGAGCAGACCGTTGATCATCGCGACTGCACCGCCGACGAGCGTCTTCAGTTGATCGACCTGGTCCTGCATCAAGGCCTGCAGGGGCGAGAAGACGACGGTCAGCGCACCCTTGCGCTCGTGCCGCACAAGCGCGGGCAATTGGAAGCACACCGATTTCCCGCCACCGGTCGGCAGGATGCCCAGGAGCGATCCGCGGTGCAGGCCGCACTCCACGATCGCGCGTTGCAGGCTGCGGCCATCGGCGGTCGCGGGTCGTTCGCGGAACTCGAATCCGAAGTGCCGACGCAGCAGCGCGTCGGCGTCGTGCATCTGCCGGCAATAGGCGCAGCCTGCCTCGCCGCAGTCGCTGTCGCGCAACTCGGTGAGCAGGTCGCGCACTCCGGGGAATCCGCGCCGCACCCAGGCCGGCAGGACCGAGCCGACCGAGTCCGCGGATGCGGCCTCGACCAGCCAGTTCGCGACGAAGGCGAGTTCGAGCGGATCACCGCGCCTCGCGCGGTGACGCTCCACGAGCCCGCGTCGCGCACGAACGCAGCACCCCTCCAGCGCCTCGAACCACGCCTGGAGTGCCGCGGTAGCACACGGTTGTGCGCCGAGCGACTCCAGAAGCCGCGCGTGACCACCGCCATCGGCCGCACGACGCGCGATCGACGGCCGTTCGTCGTCTTCCGCGGAGCCTCCGTATGTGGAAGCGGCTTCGGCGACACGCAGCTGCGCCGCAGCAGACGCGGCGACGATCCCACCGATCTGCGGCGCGATGCAGGTGGCGATCACGTCGAGCAACCCGCGCTCACAGTTCGCCAACGCTGCGATCTCGTCCTGCAGGAGGTCTCGGGACAGGCGCGCGTCCGCCACCGGATCGTTGGCCGACTCGCGCTGCAGCTTGTAGTCCTTCACCAGCCGGTGATAGGGCCGCCTCGGAAAGGCCAGCGGCGAGAGGAGCAGGGTGTCGAGCACCGGCATCCGCAGGATCGGCGCATGCGGACGCAATGCGGCCAGCCTCGGGAGGTCGTGCCAGAGCAGGTTGTGCCCGCCGAGGAACTGCGCCCGACCCACGGCATCCGCGAGCGCGTCGATCGCGCTGCCTTCGTCCCCGCAGTCGATGCGGATCTCACGGTCGCCGAATACCACGCCGGCATCTCGCAGGCGGCCGTCCAGACCGACCTCGAGGTCGAGGAATGCGATCGACGACAAGAGCTCGCGCGCGCGACCCACCACGGCCTGGAGCCTAGCGGAACACAGATGACGTTGGCAGTCGGCGCAGGAGCGCCGTATCGGTACCCACCCCGATCCGAACCGCTTCGCAACTCCGACCCTCCGCGATGAACAGGTCCCTCCTCCTCGCCCTCACCCTCGCTACACCGCTCGTCCCCCAGGACGGCCCGGCCCGCCTCCTCCGCTTCCCCCACGCCCAGGCCGGCAAGGTCGCGTTCGTGAAGGGTGGCGACGTGTGGATCGCGTCGCTGAGCGACGGCGTCGCGCGACGTCTGACCAGCTTCGACGACGGCTTCGAGGTGATGCCGCGCATCGCGCCCGACGGCAAGACGGTCGCCTTCAGCGGCGAGTACTCCGGTTCGCGCCAGATCTGGGTGGTGTCGAGCGAAGGCGGCGCGCCGCGTCAGCTCACCTGGTATCCCGACGTCGGCCCGATGCCGCCGCGCGGCGGCTACGACAACCTGCCCTACGACTGGACGCCCGACGGCCGCTTCGTGGTCGTGAAGACCAACCGTACGCCGTACAGCGAGCGCAACGGTCGCTACTACCTGGTGCCCGCCGACGGCAAGGGTCTCGAGCAGCCGCTGCAGATCCCCGAGGGTGGTCCCTTCTCGCTGTCGCCCGACGGCACCAAGCTCGCCTACAACCCGATCGATCGCGAGTGGCGCACCTGGAAGCGCTACACCGGCGGGCGCGCGCAGGACGTGTGGATCTACGACCTGCTGCAGAACCGCACCGAGCGCATCACCGACTTTCCCGGCACCGACAACTGGCCGATGTGGGTCGACGACCGCATCTACTTCACCTCGGATCGCACCGGCACGCTGAACATCTGGTGCTACGAACTCGGCAGCAAGGTCACGCGGCAGGTCACCGACTTCCACGACTTCGATTGCCTGTTCCCGTCCCGCGGCGACGCCGGAGTGGTCTTCGAGCACGGGGGCGACATCTGGTTGATGGAGCGCGGCACCGAGAAGGTGCGCAAGCTGTCGATCACGCTGGCCGACGACGAACCTTGGACCCGTCCGCAGTGGAAGGACGGCGGTTCCGGCTTCGGCGAGTTCGCGATCTCGCCGTCGGGCGCGCGTGCGGTCGTGGAGTTCCGCGGCGACCTGTTCTCGGTGCCCAAGGAGAACGGCGAAGCCGTGAACCTCACGCAGACGCCGTCGCGCCGCGAGCGCGATCCGCAGTGGTCGCCGGACGGCTCGCAGGTGCTGTTCGTCGCCGAGGCCGGCGACGACTACGAGCTGTTCGTGCGCAACTTCGAGCACGGCCAGGAGACGCAGCTGACGCGCGGCACCGGCTCGTGGATCCTCGACGCGCAATGGTCGCCGAAGAGCGACCGCATCGCGGTCACCGACAATGCCGGCGACCTGTTCGTGGTCGAGGTCGCCACGCGCGCGCGCACGCTGCTCGACCGCGGCATCGAAGCGCCGGTCGGACAGATGCAGTGGTCGGCCGATGGCTCGTGGCTGTGCTACACCAAGCAATCGCCCAACGGCCTCGACGCGGTCTGGCTGTGCCCGAGCGACAAGGCCGAGCCCTTCCAGGTCACCGACGACGACTGGGACGACGGCGCGCCGAGCTTCGATCCGAAAGGTCGCTGGCTGTGGTTCAGCTCCGCACGCGACTACGTGCACGGGCCGGCGCCACACCTCGACCGTCGTCTGTATGCCGTGATCCTGCAGAAGGACGGCAAGAGCCCGACCGCGCCGCGCGAGGACATGGAAGGCGCGAAGAAGGACGAGGCGAAGAAGGGCGACGAGAAGCTGCACATCGATCGCGACGGCCTGCACGACCGCATCGTCGTGCTGCCGCTGCCGAGCGGTGGCGCCTACGGCTTCACGCTCGGCCTCGACGACGGCGTGCTCTACCACGACGGCTCCGGCTTCTCGAAGTGGTCGGTCGACAGCCGCAAGTCGAGCCCGGTGCTGGGCAGCGTGTTCGGCGCATCGTTCTCTCCCGACCGAAGCAAGATGCTGTATCGCAGCGGCGGTCAGCTCTGCTTCGCCAATGTCGCACCGGGTCAGCAAGCCGGCAGCAATCCGCTGCCGACCGGCGGCATCCGCCTGCGCATCGATCCGCGCACCGAATGGGCGCAGATGTACGGCGACGCCTGGCGCGTGATGCGCGACTTCTTCTACGACCCGAAGATGCACGGCGTGGACTGGGTCGCGATGCGCGAGAAGTACCGTCCCTTGGTCGCGCACATCGCGCACCGCTCCGACCTCGACTTCCTCCTCGGCGAACTGATCGGCGAGCTGAACTGCGGCCACACCTATGTCGCTTCGGGACAGTTGCCGTCGGTCGACCGCGTCGACACCGGCGTGCTCGGCTGCGAGTTCGAGATCGTCGACGGGCGCTACCGCGTGAAGTCGATCTTCGCCGGCGCGAACTGGGACGAGGGCACGCGCAATCCGCTGCGCGATCCCGGCGTGAGCGTGAAGGTCGGCGACTTCCTGCTCGCCGTCGACGGCCACGAGCTGAGCGGTGACGACAACGTCTACCGCCTCCTCGAGGGCAAGGCCGGTCGCATGGTCGACCTGCTCGTCAACGACAAGCCGCTGAGCTTCGGCGCCCGCACCGAGAAGGTCCGCGCGGCGCGCTCCGAGCAGGGCCTGCGCTACATCACCTGGGTCGAGCACAACCGGCGCATCGTCGACGAGATGTCGCACGGGCGGATCGGCTACGTGCACACGCCGAACACCGCGATCGAAGGACACCGCGAGCTCTACGAGGGCTGGCTCGCGCAGGCGCGCACCAAGGACGCGTTCATCATCGACGACCGCTACAACGGCGGCGGCTTCATCCCCGACGACATGGCCTTCCGCATCGGCCAACCGGTGCTGAACTACTGGTCGCGCCGTCACCGCCAGCTCGCCGCCGCGCCCAACAACGCCTTCGTCGGCCCGCGGGTCATGCTGATCAATGGCTACTCCAGCTCCGGCGGCGATGCCTTCCCCTTCTACTTCCGCAAGCTCGGCCTCGGCACCCTGATGGGCCAGCGCACCTGGGGCGGCCTCGTCGGCTACAGCGGCACGCCCGGCCTCGTCGACGGAGGCGGCCTCGCCGTCCCCGGCTTCGCCTTCGTCAACACGAACGGCGAATGGGACGTCGAAGCCTTCGGCGTCGAGCCCGACATCGAAGTCCTCGACGACCCCACCCAGATCGTCGCCGGCAAGGAACCGGTGCTCGAAGCGGCGATCCGCCACCTGCTGACGGAGCTGGAGAAGAATCCGCCGGCGACGCGGCCTGCGGTGCCGGAGGGCCCCGATCGCCGCGGGCTCGTGGATCCGGGGTCGTCGCCGTTCCGCCGAAGCAAGAAGTGAACGGCGCCCGGTCCGCCCATGCCTTCCACGCGCGTCGTCCACATCTGCGCGACGCTCGGCATCGGCGGACTGGAACAGGTCGTCGTCGACCTCGTGCGCTCCGCGCGCCAAGAAGGCCACGACGACCGTGTGCTGACCTTCGACGCGCGCGACGACGCAGAGCCGGAGAACGCGCTCGCAGCCACCGTCCCGGTGACGCATGTGCAGCGCCGTCGTCGGCTCGATGCATCGCTCGTGCGTGCAACCGCGCGCGAACTCCAGCGTTGCCACGCGCGCATCGTGCACGCCCACAACACCACCGCCCTGGTGCTTGCGGCGTTGGCGCGCCTTTGCATTCCGCGCAGCCGCCGTCCTGCCCTGGTCACCACCTACCACAATCCGCCGGTCGCGGCCGGCTGGGTCACACGTCAGCTCGCGCGCTGGGCCGCCAGGTACGCGCAGGCGGTCGTCACGGTCTCACAGGATTTGCGAGAGCGATTGCGTGCAGCGGGCTACGTGCGCGATGCGCAAGTGATCGCCAACGGCGTTGACGTCGAGCGCTTCGCTCCGCGATCCCATCGTGACTCGGGCCTGCTACGCGTCGGCATGCTGGCACGCCTCGCGCCACCGAAGCGCCACGATCTGCTGCTCGAGGCTGCGCGTCGACTCGAAGAACGAGGCGCTGCAATCGACGTCTCGATCGCCGGTGACGGTCCCGACCGCGCCCCGATCCTTGCCGCCTTGCAAAGGGTGCCGCACGCTGAATGGCGCGGCACCGTCATCGACGTCCCAGCATTCCTGCACCACATCGACGTGCTCGCCGTGCTCTCCGACCACGAGGGCCTCCCCTTGGCCATGCTCGAGGGCATGGCGGCTGGACTTCCTGTCATCGCCTCGGATGTCGGTGGGATCCCTGCGGCCGCCGGCGAGCCGGACGGGGTGATCCTGATCCAAAACGAGGTAGCCGAGCTCGTCCAGGCAATCGACGGACTCCGCCTTGCGTCCCGACGCAGCGAGCTCGGCGCGCGCGGACGGGCGAGTGCCGAGCGACGTCACGGCCTGGCGAGAATGGTGAGGTCGTACCGACTCATGTATGAAGGGGCTTCGCGATCCCGCCCCGGATCGGACGTCACGCCCTTGGATTGACGACGTTCCGTCCCGACATCCGGTTCTGGTCCGGAGGTCAATGTCGATGGAAGAGCCTGCCGACCCTCCGCCCACCCTTGCCGCAGAACTCGAGCAGCGCATCGATGCCGACGGGAGCGATCCGTGGCGCGCGCTGCTGGAACTTGTCGCCCGCCCCGGAACCACCGACGCCTCGGCCGCCTTCGGTCTGCAGGGTCGCAGCGCAGGCGATGTCCGTCTGCTGCGCATCCTCGGCACCGGCGGGATGGGCGTCACTTATCTCGGCGAAGACGCCGCGAACGAGCGCGTGGCGGTCAAGGTGTTCGGGCATCTCGACGAAGCGGCCCAGATTCGATTCGAGAACGAGTGCCGGATCCTCCGGACGCTCGACCATGCGCACATCGTCCGCTACCGGACGCACGGTGTGAGTCCCGAGTTCGGCGCCTTCCTGGTCATGGACTACATCGAGGGCACGGACCTCGATCGACTTCTCGCTGCGCTCACCACCGGCGAAGCTCTGGACGACATCGGAGAGTCCCTGACCGCCGGCATCGACCAGACGTCCAGTGTGTTCGCCACCGCGAGCTATCGACGGCGCATCGTGCGCCTCCTGGCAGCAATCGCCGACGCACTCGCGTGCGCCCACGACGCAGGCATCGTCCATCGCGACGTCAAGCCAGCGAACATCATCGTTCGGGCCGACCTGTCACCGGTGCTGATCGATTTCGGTCTCGGCCGCGACCTGTTCCGCGAACTGTCTTGGACGCGCTCCGGCGCGGTGGTCGGGACCGTCGGCTGGATGGCGCCCGAGCAGCTCGACGGAAATCTCGACGCGATCGGTCCGCGTACCGACGTATTCGCCCTCGGCCTGGTGCTGCACACCGCGCTGACCGGACGTGAGCTGCGCAAGAACCTACGCGACCTCGGCCGCTACCGCCGCGGTCCACTCCGCCTCGACGCGAGCGATCGCGCCGGGCTCGACGCCGCGATGCTCGGCATCCTTTACGGGTGCCTCGAGCCCGAGCCACGACGGAGGTATGCGACTGCCGGCGCGGTCGCTGTCGATCTGCGTTCGTGGCTCAGCGATGGAACGGTGTCACGGCGGGCGCCGGGCCCGATTCGTCGCGCACTCCGCGATCCGAAGGGGCGTGCGTCCGCGATGATCTTGGCCGCCGTCGCGCTGAGCTTGATCGCCTGGCTCGTGTGGCCGCAGTACTCCCTGATCTCGATCATGGGATTGGAGGATGATCAGAATGGAAGTCTGACGTACTCCGATGGGTCGCGGATTCCACTCCTGCTTCCCGTCGTCGATTGGCGCGTCCCGCGTGGGAGCGTGTTCGATCTCCGTTACACCTCACCGCGACTTCCCGGTGTGGAGATACCGATAAGGATCGTCGCCGATCGCGAGTTCGTTCGCGAGAACGTGCTCCACCGGGTACCGGAGCTCGACGAACTCGGCCCGGAACAGGGGACCGTCATCGACCCGGACACCGGCCTGCTCGACTTGATGACAAGAGTCGATCTACCCCCGCAAGAATGCCTCGTCGATGGCGTCAGCTACCGGATGTTGAGCATGGGGCGCGACAAGCCGCTGTTGGGCCCCGGCTACCCGCAGCCTCACTGGCGCGCGCGGATCCGTCTGCCGAGCGGTCCGCACTCGGTCGTCCTCGTCGACAACGGCGGCCAGCGAACCACCACTTCGGTGTTCATCGAACGAGAACGCATCGAATCCTGCGCCCTCCGTCTCGGTCGACTGAGAGACGTGGAGGGAGATGTCCGCATGGAGTGGGCAAATGTGCTCGCCACGCCGCCCCCCGGGCTCTCTTTCGAACTCGGCGGCGTCGCCGACAAGTTCCTGGACGGTCCCGCCCAGGTTCGTGAGCAACCCGAGCCAGGAAGGGGGCTTCAGACCGGCTACATCTACCAAGAGCGCAACACGACCTTCGCGCCCTTGGCCGCGGATCGAGAAGCGTGGGTCGAGTTGCGCATCCGATTCCCTCACCGCGTACGGTCGGTGTTTGCAGCCCTTGCCGTCCACTGCGAGGACCATCACGGCAGCACGATGCGACTGCGTTGGAAGGTCGACGATCAGGAGTGGCATGAGTGTCTTGACGCGATCGTTGACCCCGTGAACCCGAGAACCCAATACACCTTGAACGGGGTGGATGGTTTCGGCGTGAACTCGGACTGCCCGATCGAGCTGCACGGTCTTCCTGCGCCGGGGATCTCGGAGCTTCGCATCCGCTGCGACATGGTCGCGACGCAGGCTCTCCCGTACGCTGCGTTCGTGCGTTTCCTGACGGCCTACGCCAACTCGCTCTTCGGTCTGGAGCCCTGCTTCCAGCTCGTGGCCGACCGTTCCGAGGAGAAGCGGGTGCCCAAGTGAGCGCAACGCCGGAGCGCCCCACCGACCTGCAGCAGTTCTTGGACCTGTTGTCGGGACTTCGCGGACATGCGGATCGCACCGCGCTCGAACAGATCAGGACGCACATCCGCGGGATGGTCAAGGTGCGCATGTCCCCGACCGACACCCTCCGACGATCGCTCGACTCCGAGGACCTCACGCAGGAGACCCTCTTCGACCTCGTGCGCAACGTCGGCTACTTCCGCGGCGCGACTTGGGGTGAGTTCTACGCGTTCCTCGACGCCATCCTGCAGCGGCGCAAGTCCGATCTCGCGCGCCACCACAACCGCCTGCGCCGCAATGGCGCGACACATGCGATCTCGCTGAGCACGCTCGACCTGGCCGATTGCGGCCAGTCACCCGGAAGCAGCGTGGTCGATGCCGAGGACCTGTTGCGCCTGCGCCGGCTCGTGCAGGAGCTACCACCAGAATCCGCGACCGTGATCCAACTGCGCATGCAGGGTCTGGACCACGAGGAGATCGCAACCCGCCTGTCGATCACGGCGGTCGCGGCGCGCAAGCGCCTCTCGCGCGCGATCGCCGAACTGCGACGCGGCTGGAACGAACACGGCGCCTCCTGACCTCGTCCGCTCCTTGCGCCGGGTTCTGCGGTCACACGTTGCACGCCACGTCGTTCCGCGCACTGCCGCCGGGAGGTCTCTCGCCCGGTGCGGATCAGGAACCGGGAAACCGCCATGCACGTGCCGCCGCTCTCGCCTCTCCTCGCCCTATCCCTCGTTGCCGGATTGACGGCACAGAACTGGATCCAGAATCCTGGAAATGGGCACCTCTATGCGGTGACGGCTCCGATGACGTGGGATGCCGCCCAGTCCTACGCGACGACGGTTGGCTCCCATCTCGTGACCATCCGCGACGCGCCGGAGCAGAGCTGGATCGTCCAGCAGTTCGCGGCCAACAATCTGGGCGGCCTGTGGATCGGTCTCTCCGATTTCGGGCACAACGGAGTCTGGGCCTGGAGCAATGGAGAAGCCGCCAGCTATTCGAACTGGGCAACCGGTCAACCGAGCAACACCGGCGGCGTCGAGCACTGGGTCGCGCTCCAGCCGGGTAGCGGGCGGTGGGACGACGCGCAGAACTTCCCACGCCCGGCCGTGATCGAAGCGTTGCCACGATGGCGATGGAGCACCCCCTACTCCGCGCCGGTGAGTTTCGCAGGTGCGTGCGGAACCTTCGATGCGCTGCGTGGCGTAGGTGTCGTGGTGGGTGGACCATCCAACATGCAGACGGGAGAGTGGGATGGTCAGGTCTGGCACATCAACGCCAGCTTCCCGGGGCGAACGCTGTCCCAGATCGTCTTCGATGGCATCGGTGTCATCGCGGTCTCGAACAATCAGACTCTCCGCTGGTACGGTCACGGTTGGACAGTCGCACAGTCGACCGGTCCGGTACCCCCGGCCAGTGCAAGCTTCGCCTTCGACGCTGCTCGACGACGCGTGGTTGCATTCGGCGGAGCCGTGGGCGCAGTCCAATCCGCGACCACGTGGGAGTGGGATGGAGTGAACTGGATGCAGCGCGCACCTGCACTCTCGCCGCCAGGCCGCTCCGGGCATGCGATGGCGTACCACACGGGCAGTCAGCGCGTCGTGTTGTTCGGGGGCAACACGTCCGGTGGACTCGCTGGCGACACCTGGACCTGGGACGGGATCACCTGGACCCAGGAGTTCCCCGCCAACTTGCCGCCGGCGCGTTCAACGCCCGTGTTCGTCGACCTGCCGCATGAACACTTGGCCGTGTTGCAAGGCGGCACTGGGTCATCCGGGGATCTCGACGACACCTGGACCTGGGACGGGGCAGATTGGCAACGACAAGTCCCCGCAGGCCCGACACACTCCGGTTCTGATGCGGCGGCATTCGCCTTCGACAACGGAAGCCAAACCAGTCTCGTCGTCTGGGAGAACCCCAGCGCAAGTTTCCCAGCGCAGGTGCAGACCTTCACTGCAACCACGATGTATGAGGAATACCGGCTGTCGTGTGCGGGACACTGCGGCAGTCTCCGGCTCTCGGCGCTTTCGTTGCCACGCGTTGGGAGCACCTTCACGCTACGAATCGACGGCATCTGCCCGAGCACAGACCCGGACCACACGGGATTCTCTGGGGTCTTGTTCTTCACCCTCGACGACCACTGGTTGTTCCAGGACCCCAACTGGCCGCTTCCTTTCGGCCTCAGCGTGATCGGGGCTCCGGGGTGTTTCATCAACGTCGACACCGCCCATCGCAATGCGACGATCATGCCGTTCGTCGAACAGGCGGGACTCCACGAGAAGTCGATCGGCATTGGACTGCCCAACCTCCAAGTCCTGCTCGGCTTCGAGTTCTACAGTAGGCGCCCGATAGACCCCATCTGTGAATCGCTCCCGCGCAGCCGACACTGACCAGCATGGCCAGATTCACCAAGGTGCAGGAGCGTGAGATCCGCGACCTGCTTTCGGAGTTGGAGCGAAGTGGTCAGTCGGTCCGGGAGTTCGCGCGCGAGGCCGGGCTGTCGGTCTGGACGATCTACGGCTGGCGGAAGCGGTTCCATCACACGTCGGGTGTCGAGGACGGAGCGCGCGCCGACCTCGTCGAGGTTCAGCCGACGGTCCCCCTCGGTGCGACGATCGAGATCGCGTTCGCCGACGCCTCGATCCGGGTGTCGCCGGGTTTCGTCGAGGACGACCTGCGTCGCGTGATCCAGGTGATGCGGTCATGCTGAGCCTGCCACCGTCAATCCGGATCTACCTGGCCAAGGGAGCGACCGACATGCGCAAGCAGATCGACAGCCTCGCGTCGATGGTCGAGCACGTTCTCGCGCTGGATCCGTTCAGCGGGCATCTGTTCGGGTTCTGCAACCGCGCGCGCAACACGGTGAAGTTCCTGTACTGGGAAGAGTCCGGATACTGGTTGATGCACAAGCGACTGGAGAAGGGGAGTTTCACGTGGCCCGAGGGTGATGCAGCTGCGATCCGTCTCGATGCGGTCGAGCTGCACGCATTGCTCGGTGGACTCGACTTCACGGCGGCGCGTCGACGTCGTTGGTTCCGACGAAAGCAGAAACCTGCTGAGCCTTCTTCCCTGCATCTCTCGTAGAGCTGATCGAGTGGCGGACATCGGCAAGACGGCGGAGCAGGCACTCGCGGAGCTGCGCGTGCAGTTCGACGCGTTGCTCGCCGAGAGGGACAGCCTGCGAGTCGAGCGCGACGACCTGAATGCGAAACTCGATGCGCTCCTGAAGCAGATCTACGGTCGCCGCAGCGAGCGCTACGTCGACGATGGTCATCCCCTGCTTCCATTCGACGAACCCACGGATCCACCTCCTCCGCCGCACGTCGACGAAGCTCCCGACGGTGACGATCCGCTGGAGGAGCCGCGCGGTCGCAAGCCGCGAAAGCGCGGCGCACCGCGACTGCCTGCCGACCTCGATCGCGTGATCGAAGACGTCGCACCGAGCGAGGCCGAGCTGCGCTGCTCGTGCTGCGGCGAGCCCCGCACGATCATCGGCTACGAGGAGACCGAGAAGCTCGAGTACCGCCCTGCCAACTGCTATCTCCGGGTCATCCGTCGACCGAAGCTCGCGTGCAAGGCACACGAGGAGGCGGGCGTCGTCACTCCAAGCCTGCCGCCGCAGGTGATCGACAAGGGTCTGGCGGGCGAAACGATGCTCGCCCAGGTGATCACGGCGAAGTACCGCGATCACCTGCCGCTGTATCGGCAGGCCGGGATCTACGCGCGCCAGGGTGTCGACATCCCCGAGTCGACGCTGGGTGACTGGATCCGTCAGGGCAGCGATGTCCTGCAAGGAGTCGTCGCAGCGATCGCACGGCAGGCATTTGCCTCGGGCTACGTCAGCACGGACGACACCAAGGTGACTCTGCTGACCAAGGAGAGCGCGACCGGCAGCAAGCCGGCTCACCTGTGGGTCTACGCCGCCGAGCAGCATGGCGATGTGATGTTCGACTTCACGCGCGGACGGGGCGGCGACGGCCCCAGACGCGTACTGGCGGGCTTCAAGGGCTATCTGCAGGCCGACGCGTACTCGGCCTACGACAACCTGTTCGGCAGCGGCGACATCGTCGAAGTCGGCTGCATGGCGCACGCGCGTCGGAAGTTCCGTGACGCGCTCGACACCGCACCGGAGTTCGCCAGGCCCGCGATGCAAGCGATCCAGGCTCTCTACCATGTCGAGCGCCAGTGCAAGGCGCTCGAGTTGTCGAACGACCAGCGCTTTGCGAAGCGGCAGGTGGAGTCGAAGAGCACCTTCGACGCGCTCCGCGCCTGGATCGCGGAACTGAAGAGTCGCACGCTACCGAAGAGTCCGATCGGCAAAGCGACGAAGTACTTCGACCGGCATGCCGACGCGCTCGGACGATTCCTCGAGAGCGGACGACTCGAGATCGACAACAACCGCTGCGAACGCGCAATGCGCCAGGTGGCCGTGGGTCGCAAGAACTGGTTGTTCGCCGGCAGTGAGGAAGGCGGGCAACGGGCGGCGACGCTGTACTCGCTGACCGTCAGCTGCTGGGAACTCGGCGTCGATCCGTACGCCTACCTCTCCGACGTGCTGCGGCGCGTGAACTCGACGCCCGACGCGGAGTTCGCGACGCTCACGCCCCGGCTGTGGGCCGCCGCTCGCCGGAGCTGAGCGCCGCCCATCGACCGCCCCGGTGGTCACCGAATCGAGGACAGGGGGTGGGGTCTATCGGGCGCTTACGTTCTACAACCAAGCCGCAGTGTTCGATGCCAAAGCAAACCCCCTGGGTATCGCCACCACCAACGCCGGCCACGGCATCGTCGGCTACTGACCTTGACCCGACGCGCGCCGCCCGGCGCGCGTCATGCTTGCGCGGCGGATCCCGATCGGTTCTCCTCCGCGAGGGCGAGGAGGGTCATTGCCCTGGAGGTCTACTTGGATATCGCTCGATTCACTCGCGACACCCTGCGTCCATTCGCTGCCAGACACCCGCGGTTGAAGTCGTGGGTCGTCGAACGCGCACGAGGACTGGATGCACTGCGGCATGCGGCGTCGGATGTGTTCCCCGCGCTGATCCGACCACGCACCCGGAACCTGACCGTCGCGATCACGGCGCGTTGCAATCTGCGCTGCATGGGTTGCCGCTACGGTCGCGACTTCATGCCTTCCCAGCAACTCCCCCTTGCCGTGGTGCGCGATCTCCTCGACGACGCCGCGACCGCCGGCGTCGAGACGATCCGCCTCTACGGCGGCGAGCCGCTCCTCCACCCCGACCTGCCGGCGATGGTCGAGCACGCGGTGATGCGCGGGCTCTCGCCGTACGTCACCACCAACGCCACGCTGCTCGAGCGACGGATCGACGAGTTGTTCGCCGCCGGGCTGCGGACCATCACCGTCGGTTTCTACGGGACCGACGAGGCCTACGACGCGTACACCGGCAATCGCAAGGCCTTCGCCCGCATGGAGCGAGGCGTCGCCGCGGTGCGCGAGCGCCACGGCGACGAGGTGCGCCTGAGGCTGAATTGGCTGTTGATGCGTCCGACGGCCAACGACGCGGCGCTCGATGCTGCGCTCGATTTTGCGCGGCGCCATCGCGCAGCGATACAGATCGATCTCATCCACTACTCGTTGCCGTACTTCAGTGAAGGCCCGGACCGCTGCCTCCAGTTCCGACCCGAGGACGAACCCGCACTGCGCAGGATCTCGGAACGACTGCTCGCCGTGCAACGAGCGGAACCGTGGTTGCTCGAGCACTCGACCATCGGATTGAGGGCCATTCCCGACTGGTTGCTCCAGGGCCGCGACATGCGCGTGCCATGCGACAAGTACGACATGCTCTGGATTGGCGCGGACGGGAGCGTGCAGCTCTGCTACGTGACCTTTCCTCTGGGCAACCTCCACGAGAAGCGGCTCGCTGAGATCC
Source organism: Planctomycetota bacterium (assembly GCA_046349595.1). Lineage (GTDB taxonomy): Bacteria > Planctomycetota > UBA1135 > UBA1135 > UBA2386 > JACRLW01. The sequence continues at coordinate 23,278 of JAXMCA010000001.1, read as the reverse complement.
TCGGCTCGCCTGAGCACGTCGCCGCCGCGCGAGCGGCTTTCCAGCTCGCCTGTCCCAACTGCCATTGCGGATACGACTTGCGCACCCAGAAGCACATTCCGAGTCGCTGGCGCTACGGGAGATGAGCCGTGGTCCGTGCGTGCGTGAGTCCGCCTGCGTCTCGATGGACCCCGGCTGACATCGCACTCACGCGTGGGGATCCCCGTACAGGAATCGGAGGCAACCCCGCTCCATGCCGACCCTCCTGAGCAGGGCTCGCGCACCCTGGGCAAAGACGTCCGCCGCGCTGAAGTCGCAAGGCGCCAAGCCGTTCCGCGTAACGAGCACATTCCCGTACTTGATGTCCGTGATCGCGACGCCGGACGCGTGAACACCGGCATGGAGAGCGAGGATCTCGTCCCGCTGCGCGGGTGGATGACTCGCGAGAGGACTTCGAGTGCGCGCTGACGCAGGGGAACGACATCAGCCTCTCGCCACCGACCGATGTCGGGGTACGCACAGGACAGCCGGAACTGCTCGCTGGTGGAGAATCCGGCGGCATCCATCAGCGAGCCGAGATTGCGACCGGAGAGGAGGGATAGGATCAGCGAGCATCCCGCTTCGTCGACGGCTTCGAGGCGAGGAACCCGTGCCTGTCCACGCAAGGCGTCCAGCGCAACCACCTCCTTCCTCAACGCATGCCCTCGTGGAAATGACTTGCGAACGGCGAGACCATCGCCCCACGCCACGACCGACACGCGATTGCGCGCACGCGGGCGAGAGACGGATCCATCGACGAAGTCCGCGTCCATCCCCTGGACCGGACCAACGATGCTCACCAGCCGATTGTCCTGATCGAACTCGCCGAGCGCGGGAAGTCGCTCAAGGTCGTCGCGACACGAGATGCGACCCTGAGCGAGCACGCGTCGGAAGCGGGATTCGAGCACGGCATCCCGGACCCTGCTGCGCACGACGAGGAACGCCACAGGCGACGCGGCAACTACCGCGGCAATTGGCCAGCCTCCGGCGATCGCGAGGCCGGTTGCGCCCGTCGACAATGCCGAGAGGAGCTTCCGGTCCGCTGACACTGCACGCACCACCGCGAGACCATCTTCGATTCAAGAGCTCCTGCGCGCGCGACCGTACCGGCTCGACGAGATACTGCGGCAGCGCCTCGCGCGGGACACCAGGGATCTCACCCACATCGCGCAACGCTTCGAACTCCTGCGCGCCAGTCCGGGGATCCGCGTCGCGCGCTCGGCGGCGATCTGCTCGGCGATGCACTACGGAGCCCGAGCACGCAGCTTCGCGCGCCGATCCGAGCAGTCGTCGATCTTGACTCGGCGCGGGTGGGGAGACAGCACCGCACGATCCCTGCCCTCGGCGGTGGGCGAGACAGGCCCCTCCGTCCTCACGCGGAGGTCCGAGGGCCGGCAGCGTCGACGTCTGCGCGGGGTCAGTTCGTGACGACGAGTTCGGTCGCCGAGCCGAGCGCCGAGCTCGCAGCGCGCGTCGCGCCGAATGCCTGCACCGGAAGGCGGGCGCCGATCAGCGACGGGTCGGCCGGCAGGGACAGCGTGGCGTCGAAGCGCCGCTCGGCACTCGCGCTGCCGGTGAACGCGACGAACAGGCTGCCCGGATCGAGCCGGAGCTCACCGAACGGCGTCGGCAGCGATCCGAAGGCCGCCGCCGCGAGCACACCGCAGGGGCCCGGTTCGGCCGCGACCGAGATCCGAGTCTGCGCGCCGCTGCGGATCGCTGCGGCAGGCCAGACCTCGCTGGTCTCGATCGAGACGAACAGCGAGACGAGCCGGGGTTCGGCGCGCACCGACCCTCCGACGACGTCCTCGAGTCCGCCAGCCTCATCGCGGAGGTAGCGGGCGAAGAAGCCCAGCGCGGTGTCGCGCGCGCGCGCGAAGACCTCGGCGCCCGATCCGCCCGTGACGAACAGCCCGGCCACGTTGGTGTGATTGCAGTCGCCGTTGAGAAGGAGCAGCTGCTTCAGTCCGGTGAATGCCGTCAGGCCCGTGAACAGCGGCTGCGCGTAGGTCTGCCACGGTGCGGTCGAGTCTCCGGTGCCGACGACGATCCCGAACGGCACCGTGACGAGCCGTGCGTTCGAACCGCGCGCGGTCGTCGGCGCGAAGGTGAAGCCGCAGCGGTAGCCAGGGTTCGCCGCGAGCACGTTCGCGGTGTTGCCGCCGCCCATCGAGTGGCCGGCAAGGCCGATGCGCGTCACGTCCAACGCATGCGCGAACGGGCCCGCTGCCGCTCCGTTCGCGGCGACGACCGCCGAGAACAGCGCGCGACCGTCGTGCTCCTGTCCCACGTTGTCGAACTGAGCGGTGTTGCTCATCACCGTCACGTAGCCCTCCGAGGCGAGCGCGTCGCCGAGGGATCCGTACAGGCTGCCGACCGCGGCGAACCCGTGGAGGAACACGACGACGGGCCATCCTCCGGTGCGCGGCAGGATCGGGGTGGTCGGGCCCGCGAGCGTCGCCGGGTAGTGGACGCGGGCCGTCAGGCTCGCGGAACCGGAACCGGTCGAGTTCGACCAGGCGACGTCGCGAACGCCGACCGCGTAGGGAGGGGATTGGCTGGGAGTCGCCGTGCCGACGGCGAGAACGGCGAGCGTGGTGAGGCGGAGCATGTGTGGCGGGACCAGGGTCGGGATCCGCGCATCCGGGTCGCGGTGGGAACGGGCTCGCGTCGCGCAGGCGTTCGGGCGCGCGATGCAAGGTTGTCGTCGTGCGGCGAATCGCCGGCCGTCCGACCCATGCTGATGGTGATCGCGGAGGTGAGCCGGACCGTCAAGACCCCGCCGACGGCCGACCGCGCGCCCAGCCCCCCACACCGGCGATCGGTGTGCGGCTGGCGGAACATCGTTCAACCGCCGGATGCTCAGGGACCCTGTCCAATCCGTGCTCGAGCCGCTCCTGGCCGCGCGGGTGATTGCCGTCGCCGTGGTGGATGCTCGCGCGCACCTCACCACGAATCACGGGCCCTTCGCTCCCGCCGCCTTCTTCCGCGATCGGGTGGTTCCCGAGCCGGAGCCCGAGCACGCAGGTCGAAGCATCGGTCTCGGCGTTCCTCGGATTCGAGTTCCAAGACCTGCACGCCGCGGTCGATCCGTCAGCCAATGCGCCGGGGATCGTCATGACGCAGGCGGCGCGTGGAATCCTCGGCTACTGACGGGTCGCGCGACGGAGCGCGCTGCAGGCTCGTGACGAGGAGCTTCGCAGCCCCATGCCATCAACCACGTCCGATCAACTCCCGATCGGAAACTCCAGACCGTGCGTGAGACCGAGGCCGCCTGCCGGGCACAGGAAGACTGACTGCACGGTGACGAACAGTCCGTAGAGGCCCGATTGGTTGGGAATCGCGAGCGGGACGGTGCCGGAACCGTCGCAGATCCCACTTCCCGCCAGAGCGACCGAACCGAGGTCGATCAGCGGCAAGTTGGGATGCAACTGGCCGCACAAGATCGGGAGCGGCGAGACTGCGGCTCCGCCGAACCCCAGCAGACACACCCCGACACCACCGCTCGGACCATCGGTCAGGTTCAGCGCGAACGCCGAGTTGCCCGTCACGGCGTCTCCCACCGGATCGATCGCAACCGCGGGGCAACTCGCGCAGGCCACCGCCGGCGTGCAGCTCGAACCGACCCTTCGCCAGGTCAACGGCGTCATCGTGAAGTCCGCGGTCGGCGTGTCGAATGCGAGTTGCACGGGGAAGGCGCGGACATCGGTCGAATCGACGGCAGGGTCGATTCCGAAGATGCGGAACGACGGCACGCCATTGCCAACGAGGAGATGGCGGAAATCGACGCGCGTTCCCTCGGCGAATCGCCCCAGGCTCTGGCTCCCGACCTGGACCTCGAAGAAGCCGTCGGCATCGATCCCCACCGGCAGCGACAGGATGTCCGTGAACAGCGAGGTGCCGGACTGCTGGAACTCGAAGCCGAGGGCGAGCGGCGGGTCGAACCAGTTGCCGCTGGGACCACGAGTGAATCCGCGGCCGTTGTCCGGAAGCAGAGGCAACGCTTGGGAGCGGCCTCCGCGCGCCAGGATCTGCGTCGCATCGATTACGAGTTGGGTCGCCTGGGCCACGCTGAAGCGGAGGGCCCATCCGCCACCGGTCGACGCAGACCAACCGTACCACGCCGAGCAATCGATCGGAGTGGCACGGATCATCGAAGCGAGCGCGTCGTTCGAGATCTGGATCTGCGAGGACGTGGCGCTGGCGACCCAACGATTGCTCCCGAGGAGGTCTCCGTTGTGGTTGTTCAGCGCCTGCGTTGCGGTGAGGACCATCGGCAGCGTCGTGGGAGCCTGGTAGCTCGTGCGCGGCGGAGGCGCGCTCGGATCGCTGGCCGAGGCAAAGAAACCGCCGTTGACGGGGATCACCGACACCACGGAGAAGGCGCTCGAGAAGGAGAGGTCGTATTGGGCAGCTCCCCGCATCGAGACGGACCGTCGGCCATCCGCGCAGACGGCTGTCGGCGCATCCGTCGCAGGACGGCTGTCGGCGCATCCGTCGCAGGACGGCTGAGCACCGAGCTGCCGACGGCGAGTTCGTAGACGATCCCCGGTGCAAGGCTGACCGTCGACGTGACGTGCACCAACTCCGCGCTCGTGTTCACCGTGCTGCTGTTCATGCTGAACAGGGGCGAGCCGTTGAGTGGGGAGAGGTTGAGGTCCTGGCCGATCTGAGCGGGCAGACAGCTCGCGAGGGACCAGAGGACGAGGGCCTTGATCGAGCGAGCGAGCATGTGCAGACGACGATCCGAATGGAGAGTGAAGAGCGCGGCGCGACGAGGTGATGCCATCCCGTGGGGTCGCCAGGGTCTCCGCCGGGATCGGCGATCGAGAGGATCTTCGGCAAGCCCAGCGTCGCGGCCGCGCGTTCTACTGCATCCCGACGCAAGGCCACAAGGCTCGCGAGAGGCGCAGCAGCCCGACGGTCGAGCGCGCCGACCTGCGTCCCAGGGCTTATCCGTACGGGGCGGTCAGCAGGCCGGGCTTCGCACGGATTGGTGTAACGCATCACCCGCACCGTGCTCCCGTTTCGGGCAGAGGCGTTGCGTCACACGCCGCACGACCCACGGACGAAGACGATGCACTCGCGATCTGCCCGCCGGACTTCCGCTGCGCCGCGGCCGGATTCGGATCTCACGCATCGAATCAACGCCCCGGCTTCGGTCGCAGTCGCTCCGCCGCCATCAACCGCACCGACTCGACAGGGTCCTGCAGCAGCGCATCGCGCAGTTCCCCCGGCACCGCGCTGGCATCGCGCAGCGCTTCGAGCTCCTGCGCGCGGATCAGCGGATCCGGATCGCGGAGCCCGCGCCATGGGTCGGCGATGAAGGGGGGTAGTTCGCAGTGGCGTGCGGCGCGCAGCAGGACCGCGCGGCCCAGCGCGTTGGCCTGGGCGAGGGCGTCTTCGTAGGAGCGCTGGAGGTCTTCGGACCAGATCGAAGGCGGTGCGCTGTACAGGTCGCGGTGGCCGCCGTCGCGCAGTGAGGTGAGCCATTTCCTCATGCTCGTGACGAGCCCGCGTTCCGCCTTCTCGCGCTCGGCGGCGATCTGTTCGGGGCTGCGGTGCGGATCGACGTCGAAGGCGCTGCGGCCGAGGAAGGAGAAGACGAAGGCGCAGGGGGTCGCGAGAACGCGGAACGGCAGGGCACCGAGCGAGGTGTAGTAGTGTTTCTCCCAGTCGATGTCGCGCCACAGGTCGGCGGTGTCGTCGAGGGCGTCGTCGACCACGGCGATGGGGTGGACGACGAAGGTGTCGGTCGCGATCGCGACGAGGCCGGCGGGGATGGTCAGCGGCAGGGTGAGGGCGAAGGCGGTGCCGTTGTCGGGGACGAGGTTCTCCTCGAAGGCATTCCAGACCGGACGGTTGTCGCGGTTGGTCCACGCGCAGGAGGAGTTCGCGAGGAGGAGCGCGCCGAGGGCGACGGTGCGGGAGACGCTCATCGCCGGTCGTCCTCCTTGTTCGCTTCGGGCTTGCGCGCGGGGATCGCGAAGAGCGAGCGGCCGAGCCAATCGCCGGTGAAGATCACCGGCGTGAGGAGCACCGAGACGGGGGCCATCACCACCTTGCGGAAGGAGGTCTCGTCGGTCGAGTGCCACAGCACGTCGCGGGTGTCGAGCCAGGCGTCGTCGATCGAGGCGACGGGATGGACCACCACCATGTCCGCAGCGAGGGCCACCACGCCGACCGGCAGCGTGACGGGCGTGAGCGCGATCGCGGCGGCGCCGGGCGGCGGCGCGAGATCGGCGTCGAGCAACTCGAGGAGTCGCCGGTTCTCCGGCTCGAAGATCGCGCAGCCACCGAGCAGGAGCAGCGCGCCAAGGGCAGGCAGGCTTCGCACCACGCGATCGTGGCCCGCGCCCCGCACCTTCCTGTCGACCTTCACCATGGGATCGGATTCTCGCTGGGCTGCCCGCGCAGGAAGGCGATCGCACTGTGCGCCGCCATCACCGCCATGCGGGAGCGCGTCTCCAGCGTGGCGCTGCCGATATGCGGGAGCAGGACCACATTGTCGAGCGCGAAGAGCCCGGAATGGATACGCGGCTCGTGTTCGTAGACATCGAGTCCGGCGCCTGCAATGCGACGCTCGCGCAATGCGACCACCAGCGCCTCCTCGTCGACGACGGGTCCACGCGAGGTGTTGATCAGGTACGCACCGGGCTTCATCGCGCACATCGCCGCGGCGTCGATGAGATGGCGTGTGCCACCGGTGAGCGGCACGTGCAGCGACACGAAGTCGCTCTGCGCCAGCAGCTCGGGCAGCGTCACCGGCTCCGCGCCCGCCGCGGCGATCAACGCACGCTCGCGACCGAAGGCGAGCACACGCATGTCGAAGCCCTGCGCGCGGCGCGCCACCGCGCGGCCGATGCGTCCGAAGCCGACGATGCCGAGCGTCTTGCGCGTGCCGTCCGGCGACGGCCCCACCGCGGCACCGAGCAGGAGATTGGGGCCGAAGGCGCGGAAGCGACCTTCGATCGTGTAGCGATGCGCTTCTGGAATGCGACGCGCAACCGCGAGCAGCAGGGCGAAGGTGAGATCGGCGGTGGCCTCGGTGAGCACACCCGGCGTGTGTGCGAGCGGCACGCCGAGTTCGCGCGCAGCGGCGACGTCGATGTTGTCGTAGCCGACGGCCATCTGCGACACGCCGCGCAGTCGCGGTGGGCCGGTGAGGATCGCGCGGTCGATGCGATCGGTCAGGTGGCAGAGCAGCACGGGATGACGGCGCGCGCCGTCGCACAGCGCATCGTGCGCCAGCGGCAGGTCGTCGTCGTCCTGACCGATCTCGAAGGGGACCGCGGCGGCGCGCAGCACCTCGAGTCCGGCGGCGGGGATCCTGCGGGTGACGAAGAGGCTCATCGCGTTTGGTCTCGCTGCGCGTCGTCGGGAGCGCGGACGGAGTCGAGCCCGCGGATCCCAGTCCGAGCACGGTCGGCGCCGCGGCTGACAACGCGCAAGGTGCAGTGTCCCCCTACAGCGGTCGCGAGGAAACGGAAGACTCCACGTCGCGCGCCGTGCAGCGCATCTCGCGACGCGCCACCCTTCCCCACGGTCTCATCCGCACGCGCGATGGGTTGGGCATCGAATCGGCGCGCGCGTACCGAACACGCCCTGCCGATGTCGACGCGAGCGGAGAAGGGTCAGGGCCCGGTGCCGCGGGCCCGCGGCGCTCACTCGATCACGACGCGCAGGGCGTCGGACAGGTCGAAGAGGAAGGTCGTGCAGGCCGGGGTGCTCAGATCGATCGTCACCCACTGTTCGATCAGCGGCACGCCCCGCAGAGTCGAGTTGGCCGGGATCGGCACGGGGACGCTGGCCTCACCCGCCGCCGAGGTCGCCGAAGTCAGCACGATCGCCGTGCCGAGATCGGGCACCAGGCTGCACGTGCCGCAGGAGATCGGGCTCTCGCGAGACGCGAGAACGAAGACCGCCGGCGCGTTCGGCAAGGCGCCGACGAGGCGATGGGCGAAGGTCGGATTCGGCGAGCGCGCACACGAGGCATGCGCGTTTCCGCCGGCGCCGCAGCCTCCGCCACGCGACGTGACGATGCCGTCGGCCGCGTGGAAGAACTGCGCGACGATGCCCTGGCCGTCGGAGCCGATGAGGAGCGCATCGTCGGCGGGACCGGAGCTCTCGATCTTGCCGCTGCCCGAGACTCCGTCCAACGAGGTCGTGAACAACCCTTCGCAGTCGGTGCAACCCAGCAGGTCCACCGACCGCACGAATCCGAAGCCATTGGAGAAGCCGACGAGGCAGCTCTCCCCGATCCACGTCACGGAGGGTGCCGAGGAATTCGCCGCCGAGCCGAGATCCTGGAGCGGAGTGCTGGGGAGGATCGTGCCCTGGCCTGGCAAGAAGCGAAGACCACGCGCCAGACACCGGGTGCTGCCGTCGACCCAGGCAGCGACCCAATGCTCACCGTCACCGCCGATGGAGGGCCGGGTCTGGTTCCCGGTCGTGATCGCGACCGTCTGCTCGGCCGTCACCGCCTGGCCGTTGCTGTCGAGAATCCGGGCTTGGATCTGAAGCGGCCCGGAGAGGACGCGCGAGTAGACGACGGCGAAGCGCCCCGTGCCTGCGTCGTGACACGACACCGAGGGGGCGCGGGAGTTTGGTGCGACCGTCTGGATCGTCCCGACCGTGAAGACGGGTCGGCGGTTCGGATCGACGGTGATCGGGGCCGCATGCACGGACGTCGCGACGAGGTCGGCCCACACGCACAGGGCTGAACCCGGACCGAGCGGTGACCCACCACGGCGGCCACCGATCGTCACGAAACCCCAGGTCCCCGGAATGCTGAGCGAACCCGACGCGATCGAGCCGTCGATTGCTTTGACGACGCGACCACCGATCGCGGTCGAGGCGATCACGTAGACGACGAAGAAGACATGAGTCGCGTCGAGGTTGGTCACGTCCGGAGCGACTCCACTCGAGGCCAGGACCAACCTCGACCCGAGTGGTATCCCCGTGGCGCTGACCCGATGGCCATGCACTGCGCCGGCTGCCTGCCAGACCGCGAAGTAGGTGTCGGTCGAGGCGTCGTAGGCGACCCTCGCATCGATGTCGGTCGTCGTGGCGGTCAGACGAAACACGTTGCCGACCAGAGGATCGAGAGTGAAGGGCAGCGCCGCGGTGTCGACGAAGGACGCGGGCAGGGTGAGTTCGAGCGTGTGGTCGACGACACGTAGCGTGCCCGCGACGCGTGCGCCCCGTGCATCGATGCCGACGACACCGCCGATGTGGAAGCCGCCGACACCTGCTCGCTCGCAGCGCAGTCCGTCGCCGTCGGGGGTGACCGTCAACTCGGTCGCCATCGCGAAGCGCACGACGAGGTCGCCGTCGCCGCTCGGCCGCTCGGCGAACACGAAGCTCTGCTCGACGCCGTCGACGCCGACGTCGTAGCGCTCCGTGGCGAAGCCGCGGTCGTACTCGACGCGCAGGGCATGCGCGGGTGACGTGCGCGGAGTCGACGGCTGCAGCGCGACGCTCGCGGCGCCCCGCCCGATCGACTCCAGCCGGAGGACCAAGCCGTCGTTCTGATGGAGTTCGTCGGATGCGTCGGACGCGGACCGCAGCGCCGGAAGGAACTCGATCCCCCACGACTCGAAGCGGAGCTGGTAGCCGTCGCCGGCCCCCCACAGCACGCCGTCGAGCTCGTTCAGGCCGGCCGTGCGGCTCAGCGACACGGTGGTGTTCGGCAGGGTGGTGTTCGGCAGGGTGGGCACCGTTCGCTCCTGGCTCACGGCGTACGACGCCAAGCACAGAAGGGTTACGGCAGACAGGCAGCGGCGCGAAGAACGAGTCATGACCCGAACGAAACGACCGGGGTGACGACGGTGTGACGCCAGTTCTTCTCGATCGGGGCACGCGGTCGGCAGGCTCACTCCACGTGCATCGCCCTACTCGATCACGACGCGCAACGCATCGGACAGGTCGAGCTGGAAGTTCGTGCACGCCGGCGTGGCCAGGTCGATCGTCACCCACTGCTCGACCAGCGGCACGCCGCGCAACGTGGAGTTGGCCGGGATCGGCACGGGAACGCTGGCCTCACCCGCGGCCGAAGTCGCCAATGGCAGCACGATCGCCGCGCTGAGGTCGGGTACCAGGCGGCACGTGCCGCAAGGGATCGGGCTCTCGCTGCCTGCGAGCACGAAGATGGTCGGCGCATTCGGCAGGGCGCCGACGAGGCGATGGGCGAAGAGCGGACTCGGCGAACGCGCGCATGAAACGTGCGCGGTGCCGCCGGCGCCGCAGCCGCCGCCGCGCGAGGTGACGATGCCGTCGGCCGCGTGGAAGAACTGCGCGACGATGCCCTGGCCGTCGGAGCCGATGAGGAGCGCATCGTCGGCGGAACCGGAGCTTTCGATCTTGCCTGCGCCCCAGGGCACCGACGCTCCGAATCCGGTGGTGAATTCGCCCTCGCAAGTGAAGCAGCCCAACAGATCCAGCGACCGCACGACTCCGCTCCCATTGCGAAAGCCCACGAGACAACTCTCGCCGGTCCAGGTGACCGAGACCGGACGCTGAGAGGCCGCCGCAACGGAGAGCAAGGCGACGGGAGTGCTGGGAGTGATCGTGCCCTGGCTCGACGAGAAGCGGAGGCCGCGGGTCTTGACGGTGCTGGTGTTCTCCATCCAGGCAGCCACCCAGTTCGTGCCGTCACCGCCGACCGCCGGCCGGATCTGGTCGAGGGTCGAGACCGACACGGTCTGTTCGGGCGTCACGGCGTGCCCGCTGCTGTCGAGTACCCGGGCCCGGATCTCCGGATGCGCCGTCGAGGCGTTCTCGTACACGACGGCATGACGCGCGGAGCCCCCGTCATGGCACGAGACGGATGGGAAGGAGGCCTGTTGCGCCACGGCCTGGTGTGTCCCCACGCTGAAGAGGGGTCGCTGGCCCGGATCGACCGTCAACGATGCGGCGTAGACCGTGTCGGAGACACTGTCCCACCAGGCCAACAGAGCCAAACCAGGGCTGAACGGCGATCCTCCGAGGCTGCCTCCGACCGTCGGGACCGAAAGGTTGCCCGCGATCGAGAAGGATCCGGACAGGATGGCGCCGTCGACCGCCCTGACGGCGCGACCTTCGATCCCGCTGTGTTGGTACACGACGACGAAGACGTCACGTGCGCCGATGTTGGCGACATCCGGGATCGAGCCCGTCGACGCCAGGATCAGCCGCACGCCGAGTGGCGTTCCCGTCGCGCTGATCCGGTAGCCGTGCACCGCGCTCCCTGCCTGCCAGACCGCGAGGTAGGTATCGGTCGAGGCGTCGTAGGCGACTCTCGGTTCCGTGTCCGTCGACACACCGGTCACGCGGAACGCGGCGCCGATCAGCGGATCGAGGACGAAGGGCAACGCCGCCGTGTCGACGAACGATGCCGGCAGGATGAGTTCGAGCACGTGGTCGACGACACGCACTCTGCCCTCGGTACGCATCCCGAGCGCGTCGATCCCGGTGACACCGCCGATGCGGAAGCCGCCGACGCCCGGTCGCTCGCAGCGCAGACCGGCTCCGTCGGGTGTCACCGTCAACTCGGTCGCCATCGCGAAGCGCACGACGAGGTCGCCCTGGCCGGCGGGACGTTCGGCGAACACGAAGCTCTGCTCGACGCCGTCGACGCCGACGTCGTATCGCTCCGTGGCGACGCCGCGGTCGTACTCGACGCGCAGCGCATGCGCGGGTGACGTGCGCGGAGTCGAATGCTGCAGCGCGACGCTCGCGGCGCCCCGCCCGATCGACTCCAGCCGGAGGACCAAGCCGTCGTTCTGATGGAGTTCGTCGGATGCGTCGGACGCGGACCGCAGCGCCGGAAGGAACTCGATCCCCCACGACTCGAAGCGGAGCTGATAGCCGTCGCCGGCCCCCAAAGCACGCCGTCGAGCTCGTTCAGGCCGGCCGTGCGGCTCAGCGACACGGTGGTGTTCGGCAGGGTGGTGTTCGGCAGGGTGGGCACCGTTCGCTCCTGGCTCACGGCGCGACGCCAAGCACAGAAGGGTTACGGCAGACAGGCAGCGGCGCGAAGAACGAGTCATGACCCGAACGAAACGACCGGGGTGACGACGGTGTGACGCCAGTTCTTCTCGATCGGGGCACGCGGTCGGCAGGCTCACTCCACGTGCATCGCCCTACTCGATCACGACGCGCAACGCATCGGACAGGTCGAGCTGGAAGTTCGTGCACGCCGGCGTGGCCAGGTCGATCGTCACCCACTGCTCGACCAGCGGCACGCCGCGCAACGTGGAGTTGGCCGGGATCGGCACGGGAACGCTGGCCTCACCCGCGGCCGAAGTCGCCAATGGCAGCACGATCGCCGCGCTGAGGTCGGGTACCAGGCGGCACGTGCCGCAAGGGATCGGGCTCTCGCTGCCTGCGAGCACGAAGATGGTCGGCGCATTCGGCAGGGCGCCGACGAGGCGGTGGGCGAACGTCGGGTTCGGCGAGCGCGCGCACGAGGCGTGGGCTCTTCCGCCGGCACCGCAGCCGCCGCCGCGCGAGGTGACGGTGCCGTCGGCGGCGCGGAAGAACTGCGCCGTGATGCCCTGACCGTCGCGGCCGACGATGAGCGCGTCGTCGGCGGTGCCGGAGCTCTCGATCTTGCCGCAGCCCGAGGGGATCGACGCGCCCAACCCGGTGGTGAACCGTCCCTCGCAGGCGGTGCAGCCCAGCAGGTCCACCGACTGCACGATCGCGGCGCTTCCGAAGTCTTCGAAGCCCACGAGACAGCTCTCCCCGGTCCAGGTCACCGAGACAGGATGCTGGGGGGTGAACGCGGAGCCGAGAACCAAGTCCAGGGTGCTCGGATTGATCGTGCCCTGGCTCGACGAGAAGCGGAGACCGCGGGCGTGGACTTGGGGGATCTCCATCCAAGCGACCACCCAGTTGATGCCGTCGCCGCCGATTACCGGCCGGACCTGGGAGACCGTCGCGACCGAGACGACTTGTTCGGGCGTGACCGCTTGCCCACTACTGTCGAGCATCCGGGCGCGGACCTCCTGACGCGCCGACGCGCCGTTCTCGTACACGATGGCGTAGCGCCCGGTGCCCCCGTCGTGGCGCGAGATGGATGGGTAGCTCGCCTGTTGCGCCACCGTCCGGATGGTCCCCAAGGTGAAGACGGGTCGCTGGTCGGGGTCGACCGCCAACGAAACAGCGTGGACCGTGTCCGCGAAGGGATCATCGAAGGCCAACGCGGCCAGGCCAGGGCTGAAGGGTGACCCCCCAAGGCTGCCGCCGATGGTCGGGTTGAACAGGGTTCCCGCGATCGAGAACGACCCGGACACGATCGTGCCGTTGGCGGCCTTGACGGCGCGGCCTTCGATTCCGCCGCCCTTCTGGTAGACGACGACGAAGACGTCACGAGCGCCGATGTTGGCGACCTCTGGCGTCGCGCCGGACGCGGCCAGGATCAACCGCACTCCGAGCGGTGTCCCCGTGGCGCTGATCCGCAGGCCGTGGACTCCGGTCGCCGCGCGCCAGACCGCGAGGTAGGTATCGGTCGAGGCGTCGTAGGCGACTCTCGGTTCAGTGTCCGTCGACAAGCCGGTCACGCGGAACACGGCGCCGATCAGCGGATCGAGGACGAAGGGCAACGCCGCCGTGTCGACGAAGGACGCCGGCAGGATGAGTTCGAGAACGTGGTCGACGACACGCAGCGTGCCCGCGACGCGCGTGCCCTGTGCATCGATGCCAACGACACCGCCGATGCGGAAGCCGCCGACGCCCGGTCGCTCGCAGCGCAGTCCGTCGCCGTCGGGGGTGACCGTCAACTCGGTCGCCATCGCGAAGCGCACGACGAGGTCGCCGTCGCCGCTCGGCCGCTCGGCGAACACGAAGCTCTGCTCGACGCCGTCGACGCCGACGTCGTAGCGCTCCGTGGCGAAGCCGCGGTCGTACTCGACGCGCAGGGCATGCGCGGGTGACGTGCGCGGAGTCGACGGCTGCAGCGCGACGCTCGCGGCGCCCCGCCCGATCGACTCCAGCCGGAGGACCAAGCCGTCGTTCTGATGGAGTTCGTCGGATGCGTCGGACGCGGACCGCAGCGCCGGAAGGAACTCGATCCCCCACGACTCGAAGCGGAGCTGGTAGCCGTCGCCGGCTCCCCACAGCACGCCGTCGAGCTCGTTCAGGCCCGCCGTGCGGCTCAGCGACACGGTGGTGTTCGGCAGAGTGGGCGCGGCGCGCTCTTGGCTCGTCGCGTACGACGCCAAGCACAGAAGGGTTACGGCAGACAGGCTGCGGCGTGGAGAACGAGTCATGACTCCAGCGAAACGACCGCGGTGACAACGGTGTGACGGCGCCTCCCGGAATTCGCCGTCCGCGGATCGCGATCGACCGATGGCGAGGACCGAACACCAGATTCCGCGTCACGTCCGGCGCCGCGCTTCCGTCTCTCTGCGCACAGTCCATGCGGACTCCGTGGACTCGAAGCTCGACCATGCACGCACGACTCCGACTCGATCTTCTCCTGGGTGCGCTGGCCACGATCCTCCAACCCGCTTGGAGCCAGGCCCCGTCGACGCGTTCCGTGCTCTCGCCACCGACCCTCGTCAGCCACACCGCGGGACTGGGCCAGGTGGACGGCGAATGGGTCGGAGTCGGTGACGGCTACAAGGTCGTGCTACGGACCGGCGGGTTCGAGTTCATCCCGGCTCTGGGGGACCGGGCACCGCACAACTTCCCGATCGAGTTCGAGCTGGACGCGATCGGGCGCAACGGTGCAGCGATGCCGCTGACCAGCAACGCGCCGCGGCGCACCGGGCTGCGCGTCGAATACGACCGTGGCTGCGCGATCGAACGCTACGACGTCGGCGTCGACGGCGTGGAGCAGAGCTTCGTGTTCGCCGCGCGCCCCACGGGCCTCGGCGATCTCGTCGTGCGTGGACGACTCCGCACCGAACTCGAGGTCCGCGCGGACGGCGACGGCCTGCGGTTCACGCTGCCCGACGTCGGCAACTGCAGCATGAGCGGCGTGGTCGGCGTCGATGCCGCAGGCCGACGGGTGAAGGGCCGACTGCACTACGCCGACGGCGTCCTCGAACTGTCGCTGCCCGCCAGCTTCGTCGACAGCGCGGCATTGCCCTTCGTTCTGGACCCGCTGCTGAGCGGCGCCAACGTGGTGAGCGGCACCGGCGGTGCCGACGACCGCAATCCGAACGTCGCCTACAACCCGGTCGTCGACCGCTTCCTGGTGGTCTGGGAGCGCGCGCTCTCGGCCACCGATCACGATGTGTACGGCCAGGCACTGACCCGGTCGGGTGTACCCACCGGCCCGGCGCTGCTGATCGAGACGGGCACGGCGAACGCCACCTCGCCGCAGATCGCCAATTGCGGTTCGAGCGGGGCCTACGTCGTCGCCTTCGTGCGGGGCATCGACCTCGTCGGTCGAGCGGTCGATGCGACGACGGGCGCGGTGGGAGGAACGGCGGTGATCGGCGACAGCGGCGGGGTCCGCACCGAGTCGCACAGCTCGCCGTGTCTGGCCACCGATCTGACGCATGGCTGCGCGCTGTGCGTCTGGCAGCGCAACACGGCGACGCCCAGCACCGACCACATCATCCGCGCCGCCGCGCTCGGCGTCGGGTCGTCGCTCGCACTGACCGTCGGCCCCGTACGCGACGTGATCCGGGGGACCACGGTCGGACGGCCGCGTCTGTGCAAGAGCGACCGGGGGCGCAACCGCTTTGCGGTCGTGTTCCAACGCGCGCGTTCCAACGGCTTCTCCGACACCTTCTTCCTGGTCATGGATGGCAGCGGCAACGCGTTGGCGCCCACGCAGATCGTGCCGTCCGGCACTTCGGCGTCGCCCGAGCCCGAGGTCGACGGTGACGGTTCGAATTGGGTGACCTCGTACCGACCCGTCCCGTTCCCTCCCCCGATCGAGTACGTCGCCGCGACCGCCTATTCGTTCAGCCTCGCGGGCGGTGGACAGCTCGTGACCACGGGGAGTTCGTCGGTCGTCAACGTCGGCAACAGCGTCATCGCACCGCGCGTGGTCTGGATCGCAGACTCGTGCCTGGTCGGCTTCTCGGAATTGCTGAGCGCCACGAGTTCGAGCATGGCGAGTCTCTCTTCGCGGAGCAGCCTTGGGTGCAGCGAGTGCGAAGGTCCGGCCTACGTGGGCGTCTCGACGCGCGTCGAGGGTCCGCCCGTGGGCTGTTCCGTGCACGCGAGCGGCGGCACCGGCGAAGACGTGTTGTTGACCTGGGAGCAGGCCCTCGCCGGCAACGGTGACATCGTCGCGCGGCGGTGGCTGGCCGTGGACGGCGATGTCACGTCGCTCGGCGGGGGATGCGGACTCGGTGGACGCAACGACGCCGGGTGTGCGCGCAGTCCGAACCTCCTCTTCGCGCACCGAATGCTCGAGGGTCTCGCCAACGCGCCGATCGTCTTCATCCTCTCGATCGGCCAGGCCGGTCTTCCGTGCGGATCCTGCAATCTGATCCCCGACCTGTCGACGGCGATCACGTTGATGACCACGACCGATGCCCTCGGTGGCGCGATCGTGCCCACGCCCATCCCCGCGGCTTCACCCCTGGTCGGTCTGCCGTTGTTCACGCAGTGGGCGACGGTCGACCTGAACACACCGGCCTGCCCCCAGTTCTTGTTGCACTTGTCCAACGCGCTGCGCGTCGTGATCCAGTGACAGCGGGCGGGCGCCGCGGTCGACGCCCTTGCCCAACGCGGCCGAGTCGCGCCCCGTCCGTCACCGCGTGGCGGTACCACCGCGCGATCGACGGCTGAGAAGCGGCGTCCGGCGGGGCGGTGAGTTCGCCATCCGCGGATTGCGATCGACCGATGGTCCGGTCCGAACACCAGAAACCGCGTCACGTCCGCGGCCGCGCTTCCGTCTCGCTGCACACAGTCCACGGGGATTCCGTGGGCCTCGAAGCACGGCCATGCACGCACGTCTCCGATTCGGTCTTCTCCTGGGTGCTCTGCCCACCATCCTTCAACCCGCTCGGAGCCAGGCGCCGTCGACGCGCTCCGTGCTCTCGCCACCCACCGTCGTCAGCCACACCGCGGGACTGGACCAGGTGGACGGCGAGTGGATCGGTGTCGGTGACGGCTACAAGGTGGCGCTGCGAACCGACGGGTTCGAGTTCGTCCCGGCCTTGGGGGACAGCGCCCCGCACGACTTCCCGATCGCGTACCAGCTGGTCGCGATCGAACGCGATGGTGCAGCGATGCCGCCGACCGGCGCGGAGCCGCGTCGTGCCGGCCTGCGCCTCGAGTACGACCGTGGCCGCGTGATCCAGCGCTACGACGTCGGGGCCGACGGCGTCGAGCAGAGCTTCGTGTTCACCGAGCGCCCCGCGGGCCGCGGTGACCTCGTCGTGCGCGGGCGGCTCCGCACCGAACTCGAGATCCGCGAGGACGGCGACGGCCTGCGCTTCACGCTGCCCGACGTCGGCCACTGCACGATGAGCGGGGTGATCGGCGTCGATGCCGAGGGCCGGCAGGTGAAGGGCCGACTGCACTATGCCGACGGCGTCCTCGAACTGTCGCTGCCCGCCAGCTTCGTCGACAGCGCGGCATTGCCCTTCGTTCTGGACCCGCTGCTGAGCGGCGCGAGCGCGGTGAGCGGCACGGGTGGTGGCGACGACCGCAATCCGAACGTCGCCTACAACCCCGTCCTCGACCGCTTCCTGGTGGTCTGGGAGCGGGCACTCTCGGCGACCAATCACGATGTCTACGGCCAGGCGCTGACGCGGAATGGCGTGCCCACCGGTCCGGCCCTGCTGATCGAGACGGGCACGGCGAACGCCACCTCGCCGCAGATCGCCAACTGCGGTGCGACCGGGGCCTACGTCGTGGTCTTCGTGCGCGGCGCCGACATCGTCGGCCGCGCGATCAATGCCGTCCTCACCATGGGTACCGCGGCGCTGATCGGCGACAGCGGCGGAGTCCGCACCGAGTCGCACAGCTCGCCCTGTCTCGCCACCGATCTGGCGCACGGCAGCGCACTGTGCGTCTGGCAGCGCAACACGGCCACGCCGAGCACCGACCACATCATTCGCGCTGCCAATATCGGCGTCGGGCCGTCGCTCTCCCTGACCGTCGGCCCCATCCGCGACGTGGTCCGCGGGACGACCGTGAGTCGGCCACGACTGTGCAAGAGCGACCGGGGGCGCGATCGCTTCGCCATCGCATACCAGCGCACCAATCCCACCAACCTCGTCGACTCCTTCCTTCTGCTCATCGATGGCAGCGGTGCTGCCCTGACTCCCCCGCAGCTCGTTCCGAATGCGACTTCGGCCTCGCCCGAACCCGAAGTCGACGGCGACGGTTCGAATTGGTTGATCTCGTACCGAGCGATCCCGTTCCCTTTCCAGATCGAGTACATCGCCGGTGCCGCCTACTCCTTCAGCCCCGAGGGAGGTGGTCAGCTCATGACCACGGGGGACGCGCGGATCGTCAGCGTCAGCAACGACGTCGTCGCACCACGCGTGGTCTGGATCGCGGACTCGTGCCTGGTCGGCTATGCGGAGTTGCTGAGCGCCTCCGGGACGAGCATGGCGGGAATCTCCTCGCGGAGCATCTTCCGATGCACCGATTGTGAGGCTCAGGCCTACGTCGGCGCCTCGACGCGCGTCGAGGGCCCGCCCGTGGGATGTTCCGTGCACGCGAGCGGCGGCACCGGCGAAGACGTGTTGCTGACCTGGGAGCAGGCCCTCGCCGGAAACGGCGACATCGTGGCCCGGCGCTGGCTGGCCGTGGACGGCGACATCACATCGCTCGGCGGAGGATGCGGACGCGGTGGCCTCAACTACACGGGGTGCGCACGCAGTCCCAACCCCTTCTTCGCGCATCGGATGATCGAGGGGCTCCCGAGCGCACCGGTCGTGCTCGTCCTCTCGATCGGTCAGGCCGGACTGCAGTGCGGATCCTGCAACTTGATCCCCGACCTGACGACCTCGATCACGATGGTGACCACCACCGATGTCTTCGGGAGCGCCGTCCGGATCATGCCCATCCCCACCGCGTCACCCCTGGTCGGCCTGCCGCTCTTCACACAGTGGGCGACGGTCGACGTGAATGCTCCGGCCTGCACCCTCTTGTCGGTGCACCTGTCCGACGCGCTGCGCTTCGTGATCCAGTGACGACGGGCGCACGCCGCGGAACGCGAGTACACATCGACCTCACCGGTCCTGCGCCGCGAGCTTGTGCGAGGCCTTGCCGAGGGTGACGAGGAGTTCGAGAGCCTGATGCACCTCGAGTCCCGCGGGGCGCAGCGTGTTCGCATCGATCATCAGCAGTCGGCCCGTGGCCGGATTGGGTGAACCCGGAACGAACACCAGCGCGCGCGGGTCGCTCACGCTCGCCGCGCGTGTCACGAGACCGAGTTGGAAGCCGTCGGTCTCGTGGCTCGGCACCAGCACGACGCGGTGGAACAGCGCGTCATCGCCCTTGCCGTAGCCGAGGATCTGCTTGAGCGAGCGGTACAGCATGCCGAGCAGCGGCACGCGCTCGAGCAGCAGATCGAAGACGCCGAACAACCAGCGTCCGCCGATCGAGGTCACCGCGAAGCCGATCGCGTAGAGCGCGACGAGCACCGCGCACAGCCCGAGTCCCGGGAAGTAGAAGGCGGCTTCGCGGAAGAAGGCCGAGCGGATCGTCGACTCGAGCCACGCGACGGTCAGGATCGTGCCCCCGATCGGGAGCAGGGCCACGAGACCGGCGAGGAGACAGCGTGTGAAGTGGGCCATGGCGGGATCGAGGTGGCGACCGAAGTCACCGGATCGAGGGCGATTGTGAAGGACGGGAGAGTGGCGCACGACGCTGATTCACACGCGTCACCGTGGCAGAATGCGCACCCCGCGGGACATCCGACTCCGGCTCGGACAGTTCCCCCTGCTCGCCCCCTGCCTCCCATGACTCAGGCCGTTTCCCTTCCGGCTTCACGCGACGACGGCCCCTGGCTGCTGAGCCGGGCCTGGGACCGCGTATTCGTCACCGGCGGAGCCCTGCTCGTCGTCGTCCCGATCGCGCTGTACTACCTGCTGCGCTCGATGGGCGTGGCGATGTCGACGTCGGAAGACCTCGTCACGCTGTTCGTGATGGTCCTGGTCGGCGGACCGCACGTGTTCGCGACCTACACGCGCACCTTCCTGCAACCGCGTTTCGGCAAGCGCGAGCCGCTGCTGTTCTTCGGCGCGTTCGTGGTGCTCACCATCGTGTTGAGTGCGGCGATCTCCAGCGCGTTCTTCGGCGCCAAGCTGGGCGGCTATCCGCCGATCCAGTACGTGCTGACCTTCTTCTTCTTCTGGGCCGGCGTGCACATCGTGCACCAGGCCTCGTACCTGTGCGCGGTCTACGAGCAGCGCCAGGGTGCGGTGCGCACCACGCTGCGCCGCTTCGGCAACACCCTCGACTACCTGGTGATGCTGGGCTGCCTGTATCCGGTGGCCTTCTTCCGGATGTCGATGATCCTCGACCCGGCGCAACCGCACGTCGCGAACCAGGACGCGCTCGCCACCAAGATCGTCGTCGCGCTGACCGGCAGCCATTCCTTCGCCGACGAGTACGTGTTCCGCATCGGACGCGTCGCGCCGATCCTGCCCGACTTCGTCACCGCCGACGCCTTCTGGGTGACCTTCAGCGCGCTCTACCTCGTCGGCCTCGCGGTGTACTTCGCCAAGGCGTGGCGCGAGTGGAAGGACGGCACCCTCAACCGCCCGCGCTTCTCGCTGGTCACGTCGACGGTCTTCGTCGGGCTGGTGGTGCCGCTGTTCCCCAACCTCGACACCTCCTTCCAGGGCTTCAACGCCTGGCACTCGTTCCAGTACCTCGGCATCGTCTGGCTGTGGAACCGCATCTCCTACGAACGCGGCGCGCTCCACGGCAACTTCGTCACGCGGCTGTCGGCGCCGGGCCGCGGCCGCGCCTTCTACGCCACCGCGCTCTGCGGCACGGTGGTGCTGCTGCTGCTGATCCTGCTGGTCGGCTGGATCATCGATCGCCAGAGCGGCGGCGCGTTCCCGATGTTCGGGCACTCGATCGTGCCGATCGACGAGGCGACCGGGAAGGAGGCCTACCGACCCGGCTCCGTGCTGCTCGCCTACTACATGGTCGCGTTCAGCCTGCTGCTGACGCACTATCTGCACGACGGGCACTTCTTCTTCCGCACGCGCGACCTCGAGCCGTCGCCCTGAATCACGCGGCCCTGAGGTGCGCGCCCACCGTGACGGCGCCGCTCACTTCGCCGCGACGCCGAACTGCTTGCGTGTGGCCTCGGTCAGTCCGTCCTTGTGGATCATGACCGCGAGCGTCTTCAGCGACAGGTAGGCCCGCGACATCATCCAGTGACCCTCGAAGGGGCCGCCGCGACCCCAGGAGTTCTTGAGGAGGTACCAGGTGCCGCCGTCGGGATCGGTGGCGAGGCCGACGATGTGCATCAGGTGATCGTCGGTGGTCTCCTTCGAGTCGAACTGCATCTGGCGCAGATCGTCGGTAATCTCGTGCTTCTCCATCTGCGGCGACAGACGGAACAGCGCGTGCGCCTGGTCGTTGGTGTTCTCGCTGACGTCGGCGTCGATCGCGACCGAGAATCCCGCGCGCAGCGCGTGATCGACGTTCGCCACCAGGTCGGCGACCGGCATGTTCCAGTAGTTGCCGTCGCGCATCCAGTTGTCGGGCACCAGGAGCTGCGTCTTGTGGCCGAAGCCCTGGGTCTGGAACGACATCAGCTCGACGTAGTCGTCGAGCGGGAGCTGGAGCACCTCGCGCGCGTACTGCTGCGGAGTGACGGTGCGGCCATCGACCTCGAAGGTCTCCGGCGGGTGACCCATGTAGGCGTCGAGGACGCCGCGCACGGCGTCGCGCCATTCACCGCCGGGGTGCTTGTCGTTGGCGAAGAGCGGCATCACCGTCTGGATCACCTTCTCCAGCTCACCGTGGTCGTAGCCACGCTGACCTTCGCGGAGACCGGTGTACGCCGACTGCGGTTCGACGCCGTACTTGCGCGCCATCGCGATCAGGTCGTGGCTCAGCCCACCCTGCCCGAGCTGCGCGTGTCCCTCGAGACGCACGAAGGTCTCCGCCTTCTCGCGCCACGCCTCGTAGACGCCGTACATCTCGGAGAGATCGACCTGCTCGCCCTTGATGCGCTTGACCTCGGTCTCGAGGAAGGAGGTGGTCGCGAAGCACCAGCAGGTGCCGGTGTTGCCCTGCGAGATGGCGGGGAGGCGATCGAGCTGGACCTCGATCTTGAAGTCTTCGGGGCCGAAGGCTCGCGCGCGCTGCGCGCTGAGGCCGGAAGCGAGGACGAGGACGGCGGCGCACAGGCCGCCCTTCAGGTGCGGGGTCATCGCGCGGAACGGTAGCCGGTCGGCTGTCCCGCCGACAAAGGCGGGATGCCCGGCTCGGCGCTCACAGCCCGCCGGTGCCCTGGCCCGACAGCGTGATGCGATCGAGCGTTCCGCTCGACAGGGTCGCCGAGCCGGAGGGACCGACCACCAGCAGCGCGTCCGGCCCGGCGAGGAGCAGGCTGCCGCCGGCGGTCAGGACCGCGTCGTCGAAGCCGTCCGCCGGAACGCCGAAGATGCCGGCGCCGGGCAGGTGCACGAAGAGCGCGCGGCGTCCGAGGGCGCCGGCGAGGAACACGCGGTAGGCACGGCCGGGCCCGAGCACGCTGGTCGACAGGCGGACACCGGCGGGCGCGACCACCAGCGGGTGGCCGTCGAAGCCGTCGAGCAGCACGTCGCCGGACGCCGAGGGCAGGCGCAGGTCCTTGGGCGTGCCGAGGCCCGACGCGGCGCCGCGCTCCAGCGGTGCATCGAGCGCGAAGCCACGCTGCGCCGGACCGGTCGCTCCGAACTGCCAGACCTGATCGGGACCGCCGCTGCTGGGACCGAAGGAGCTGAGCAGCGAACCGTCGCGCAGCGCGCAGAAGGCCGAGGGCAACAGGCCACCCACACCGTACGGCCGCGTGAGGTTGCCTGCGGTCAACGTCAGGTTCTGCGTCAACGGAACGCCGGAGGTCGCCGCGTAGACGTCGAACAGACCAGGATCACCGATGCCCGCGACGAAGGTGTGGTTGATCGCGAAGGGCAGCACGATCACGCCGATGTAGGGTTGGAAGTTGTTGTCTCCGGTCCACTGCGTCGTGGCGCGCACCCCGGCGACATCGGCGACGAAGACCTCGTCGCGGCTGGTGGCGTCGACGTAGAGGAGCTGCGAGCCGTCCGCGTCGAGCAGCAGCTTCGGACCGCGCTCGACCTCCGGCAGGTAGCCGGGCTCCTCGTAGTGCGCGGCAGGCACCGGG